>NZ_JAHSTW010000009.1 GCF_019145195.1 Pseudomonas siliginis | reverse complement strand
GGCGAGAAAGTTTTCAGAGTGCCATCGGGGAAATTCATTCTGAAGTGGACGGCCAGTTTTGATATGGTGCAGCTCGTTTTTTTAACGGACTGATGCCCTGCCCATGGATCGGCACTCATTCACGTCAAAGAGTTGCTGTAGAAATGCCTGAACCAATCCCGATCAAGGACCATGAAAAAGAGACGAGGCTGGTCAACAAACGATTGATCGCCTGCGCTCTGTTCGTGTTCGCCATCAGCTGCGCTCTGGTGGTGCGCCTGTACATCCTCCAGGTCGTGGAGTTCGACTACCACTCGACCATCTCCGAAAACAACCGTGTCCATGTCCTGCCGATACCGCCGACGCGTGGATTGATCTACGACCGCAACGGCGTATTGC
The DNA here is from genome assembly GCF_019145195.1 of Pseudomonas siliginis. Lineage (GTDB taxonomy): Bacteria > Pseudomonadota > Gammaproteobacteria > Pseudomonadales > Pseudomonadaceae > Aquipseudomonas > Aquipseudomonas siliginis. The sequence continues at coordinate 344,510 of NZ_JAHSTW010000009.1, read as the reverse complement.
TCGCCGACAACCGTCCCAGCTACAACCTGACCATCACCCGTGAGCGTGCAACCGACGTCAATCAAGAATTGGACGAAGTCATCAACTTGCTGCACTTACCTGCTGAAGACCGCACGGTATTCGACAAGGCGATGAAGCAATCCCGGCATCCATTCACACCGGTCACACTGTTTTATGAGCTGACGGAAGAGCAGATTGCCGTCCTGGCGGTTAACGAGTTTCGCTTGCCGGGCATTGATGTCGAGCCGCAGTTTGTCCGGCACTATCCCCTCGGCGCCCATTTCGCCCATTCGATCGGTTATGTCGGTCGGATCAATGAAAAAGAATCGAAAACCCTCGACTCCGTGGAATACCGAGGTACGCAGTCCATTGGTAAAACCGGTATCGAGCGTTTCTATGAGGCGCAATTACACGGCCATGTCGGTTACGAAGAAGTCGAGACCAATGCTCAAGGCCGTGTGCTACGGGTACTCAAGCACACCGATCCGGTGCCAGGCAAAAACATCGTCCTGAGCCTCGATGTAAAGCTGCAGGAAGCAGCCGAAGCTGCTTTGGGCGACCGTCGTGGTTCAGTGGTAGCTCTCGACCCGTCCACCGGAGAAGTGCTGGCGATGGTCAGCAATCCGAGCTTCGATCCGAATCTGTTCGTGACTGGCATCAGCTCAAAGGAATATTCAGCGCTGCGCGATTCCATCGACCGTCCGCTGTTTAACCGCGTATTGCGCGGCCTGTACGCCCCAGGCTCGACGATCAAGCCGGAAGTCGCCATCGCTGGTCTGGACGCCGGCGTCGTGACCCCGCAGACCCGCGTATACGATCCCGGCTATTACCAATTACCGGACTTTGATCACAAGTATCGCAACTGGAACCACAGCGGTGACGGCTGGGTGGACATGGACGCGGCGATCATGCGTTCCAACGACACCTACTTCTACGATCTGGCGCACAAGCTTGGCATCGATCGTCTGCACGACTACATGGCGATGTTCGGCCTTGGTGAAAAAGTCTCGCTGGACATGTTTGAAGAGTCCCCCGGTCTGATGCCGTCGCAAGCGTGGAAACGCGCTACACGGCGACAGGCCTGGTATCCCGGTGAGACGGTTATTCTCGGCATCGGCCAGGGATACATGCAGGTCACACCGCTGCAATTGGCCCAGGCCACTGCCCTGATCGCCAATAAGGGGATATGGAATCGGCCTCACTTGGCAAAGTCGGTCGACGGTGTAGCGCCGGTCGACGAACATCCAATGCCCAATATCCTGCTCAAGGACCCGCGCGATTGGGAGCAGGTCAACCACGGTATGCAGATGGTCATGCACGATGCTCGAGGTATTGCCCGAGCGGCCGCTGCGGGGGCGCAATATCGCATCGCCGGCAAGAGTGGTACGGCGCAGGTGGTGGCGATCAAGCAGGGTGAGCGTTACAACCGCGAGAAAACCCTCGAGCGCCACCGTGACAACGCCCTGTTTGTAGGATTCGCACCGGCCGAGCATCCAAAGATCGCCATCTCGGTAATGATCGAGAACGGCGAGGCGGGTGGTCGTGTTGCCGGTCCAGTAGTGCGGCAGATCATGGACGCCTGGTTACTCGATCAGGATGGTCACCTTAAACCTCAATATGCGGCGCCGAGCAAAGCGCCGGGCGATCCTCACGTCTGAGGCGTAACGGTTCACAGCACAGGCTCCGTAAGGGGAGCCTGTGATTACGCACCGGGTATCGGGCAGCTCATATCACCTTCCTCACATTGCAAATACTGCTTGAGGGCTTCTACTCTGGCCTTGGTTACGGCTGTGAGACAACTACTGTAAACCAATGGATAAACACTCCCGCCCGCCACCCCGGATGCCGAAAACTTGCACTCGGCATCCCGGAAGCTGACCCACGCCCGCTGCGAGTTGACCAGCAGCTTCTTTGCGTCCGGGTTGTCCTTCAGGCGTCCGGTGATCTGCTGATAGAGCGTATTCAACTCCTTGTCTGCCGCTTTGAAGGCTTGCCCCGCGCACTGATTCATCGTCGCCTGATCGTTGGCGTTGGCGCAATCAACCGTGGCATGGGCGTAAGGGAAAAACAAAAACGGCGCAAAGGCCAGAAGCAGGCGCACTGACATAAGATTCTCGTAGTATCCAGTGGAAAGAGTGTATCGATTGTTATGTACGTAGCCGGGAGGCCTCAAGCAAGCGATCCGCAGTGGCGGTGATTTCCTCGCCTTCATGCAACTGCTCCAGCCAGTGCTCGGGAATTGCCCGAGCGCCGTAGTAAGTACCGGCCAACTGACCCACGATAGCAGCTGTGGTATCCGCATCATCACCGAGATTGGCTGCTTTCAGTATCGCGTCCGCGTACGTTTGCGTGTGATGGAAGCACCACAAAGCGGCTTCCAATGATTGCACGCTATAGCCGCTGCCCTTGATTTCGTTTTCTTTTTTGCCGAGATACTCACCCCGCGCGATCGCAACCACCTTGGGTTGGGAATACTCTGCAAGTAGCGATTGGCGCAGTTGCGTTTTGTCGGCTCCCTCAAGCGCTCGTGCAATCAGATCAGCCAGCAATTGGCAGCACTCGATTGCCTCCGGCGCCGCATGGGTTGTGCGCGAACTGTCGGCAGCGTGGATCTGGATCTGTCCAGCGTCGGGAAAATAAAACAGCACGACTGGTGCCAACCGCATCAGCGACCCGTTACCAGCTGTCAACGGATCAGTCGACCCTGCGAAAGGCTCGCCGGTTCGCTGATACTGTTCCAGCGCCTGGCTGACGGTCATGCCGATGTCGAAACATTCACCGGTGGAGCTCAGGTATCCCCATTTCCACCAATTGAGATAGCGGCCCATCTGATCAGCCGCGTCGAAACCGTTTTTGCGCAGCAGGCTCTCGGCCAGGCAGAGTGCCATTGAGGTGTCATCGGTCCATTGCCCGGGCTTGAGCTGGAACGGCCCGCCGCCGACCATATCTCTCAGCGGCTGGAATGATCCTCGCGGCTGGAACTCAACTGTTGTGCCGACCGCATCGCCGCAAGCCAGGCCGAGGAGGGCGCCGCGATACCGATCGGCAAGAGAGGGCTGCATGATTCGTCCTTGTTTCTGCGGATTCGTTGGAAAGATAACAGGTCAAGCGGCGCCGATCACAGAGCGGAAACTACCGCAGGATGTGTCCGCTCGAACCGATGCCAGCAGCGCCTGGATACAACTTCGCATTGGACATGTGGTCATACAAGCCTAGTGTTCAGAACAGGAGGTGACGTATGAAACCAGTACCTAACAGTTTCGAACGCAAGATCACGCTCAAGGCGTCGCGTTCCCATGTCTGGCGCGCATTGGTCGATGCCGAAGCGTTTGGCCAGTGGTTTGGCGTGGCACTTGAGGGCCGGCGCTTCATTGCCGGTGAGTGGACGCAGGGCCAGGTCACGTACCCCGGTTATGAACACGTATTGTGGAATGTGCTGATCGAGCGGGTCGAGCCGCAGCAGTTGTTTTCTTTCCGCTGGCACCCGTATGCGGTCAACCCGAAGATCGACTACTCACAAGAGCCGACCACGCTGGTCAAATTCGAATTGCAGGACTTCGAGGACGGCACTCTACTCAAGGTCTCGGAGTCCGGCTTCGCGCACATCCCTGATATCCGTCAGAAAGAGGCGTATTACATGGACAGTCGCGGCTGGGAGGAGCAGTTGAGCAGGCTTGAACAGTTTCTCGCCGAAAGCGCCAGAGCTCGTGAAAGCGGCGGTGCCTGACAGGTCTAAGGGTTTTCGGAAGTGTTTGTATGGCGAATGTCTTACACGCGTTGGTAGCTTTTACGACTATTGCTGATTGGATCCACTGGGTAATCTACACACATCAACTGAGACACAGGGAGTGTTTCAGGATCATGGACGATCGACCATCGCAAGGATCGCTGCCGACAGGGAGTCGATAATGGTCTTGGGAAAAACCCGCTTCGGCGGGTTTTTTTTCGCCTGAATGCAGGAGCCGCCGAAGGCTGCGATTTCTTGATCCTGCTTTTAGAAGCCAAGTCAAAAAGATCACAGCCTGGGCGAATGTCACCCCGTCACGAAGCAATCAACTGCCGCAACACATAATGCAAAATCCCCCCGGATTTGAAGTACTCGACCTCATTCAGCGTATCAATCCGGCACAAGACTTCGATTCTTTCCTGACGCCCATCCTCGCGAGTGATAACCAGCGGCAGGTTCATCCGCGGCCTTAGCTCGACGCCGGTCAATCCCAGAATCTCGAACGTCTCTTTGCCGGTCAGATTGAGACTCTTGCGGTTCTGATCAAGCTTGAACTGCAACGGCAGCACACCCATGCCGACCAGATTCGAGCGGTGAATGCGTTCGAAGCTCTCCGCAATCACCGCTTTGACGCCCAGCAGATTGGTGCCTTTCGCCGCCCAGTCACGGCTCGACCCGGTGCCGTACTCCTGACCGGCAATCACCACCAACGGCGTCCCCGAAGCCTGATATTTCATCGCTGCGTCATAGATCGCCATTTTTTCCCCGGTGGGAATGTAAATGGTGTTCCCGCCTTCCTCGCCACCCAGCATCTCGTTGCGAATGCGGATGTTGGCAAACGTGCCGCGCATCATCACTTCATGATTGCCGCGACGGGAACCGTAGGAGTTGAAGTCGCGCGGTTCGACGCCTTTTTCCTGCAGATAACGCCCGGCCGGGCTGTCGATCTTGATGTTGCCGGCGGGGGAGATGTGGTCGGTGGTCACTGAGTCGCCGAGCAAAGCCAAGACTCGCGCACCTTTGACGTCTTTGACTTCCGGCAGAGGGCCGGAAATGTCGTCGAAGAAAGGTGGATGCTGAATGTAGGTCGAATCGTCCTGCCACACGTAAGTCGCCGCTTGCGGCACCTCGATGGCCTGCCATTGCTCATCACCGGCAAACACTTCGGCGTATTCCTTGTGGAACATCGCCGTGTTGACCTGATTCACCGCCTCGGCGATTTCCCGGCTGCTCGGCCAGATATCGCGCAGATACACCGGATTGCCCTGCTGATCCTCGCCCAGCGGTTCGCTGCTGATATCGGTGCGCACACTGCCGGCCAATGCGTAGGCGACAACCAGTGGTGGAGAAGCCAGCCAGTTGGTTTTCACCAGCGGGTGTACGCGACCTTCGAAGTTGCGGTTGCCGGACAGGACTGATGCGACGGTCAGATCGGCTTTCTGAATGGCTTTCTCGATCGGCTCCGGCAGTGGCCCGGAGTTGCCGATGCAGGTGGTGCAACCGTAGCCGACCAACGAAAACCCGAGCTGGTCGAGGTACTGTGTCAGTCCGGCAGCCTTGTAATAATCGGTGACGACTTTCGAACCCGGCGCCAATGAACTCTTCACCCAAGGTTTGCGCGTCAGGCCTTTCTCTACAGCTTTCTTCGCCAGCAACCCGGCCGCCATCATCACGCTCGGGTTGGAAGTGTTGGTGCAGGAAGTGATCGCGGCGATGACCACGGCACCGTTTTTCAGGCGATAGGTCTTGCCCTCGTATTCGTAGTCCGCTTCGCCGACCAGATCGGCGTTGCCCACCGCCACGCCGCCACCGCCCTCGCTTTCCAGGCGTCCTTCTTCCTTGCTGGTCGGTTTGAATTGCAGGTCGATGAAATCACTGAAGGCCTGTGCGACGTTCGGCAGCGAGACGCGATCCTGCGGCCGTTTCGGCCCGGCCAGACTGGCTTCGACGCTGCCCATGTCCAGCGCCAGGCTGTCGGTGAACACCGGCTCCTGACCAGGCAGACGCCACAGGCCTTGAGCCTTGGTGTAGGCCTCGACCAGCTTCACCACTTCCGGCGGCCGGCCGGACAAGCGCAGGTATTCCAGCGTGACATCGTCGACCGGGAAGAAGCCGCATGTCGCACCGTATTCCGGGGCCATATTGGCGATGGTCGCGCGGTCGGCCAGTGGCAGGTCGGCGAGACCGTCGCCATAGAATTCGACGAATTTGCCGACCACGCCTTTCTTGCGCAGCATCTGCGTCACGGTCAGCACCAGATCGGTCGCGGTGATGCCTTCCTTGAGCTTGCCGGTGAGTTTGAAGCCGATCACTTCCGGGATCAGCATTGACACCGGTTGCCCGAGCATCGCCGCTTCCGCTTCGATCCCGCCAACGCCCCAGCCGAGTACGCCGAGGCCGTTGATCATGGTGGTGTGGGAGTCGGTGCCGACCAGCGTATCGGGGAACGCGTAGGTGCGGCCATTCTCGTCTTTGGTCCAGACGGTGCGGCCGAGGTACTCAAGGTTGACCTGGTGGCAGATGCCGGTACCCGGCGGGACCACGCTGAAGTTATCGAACGCACTCTGGCCCCAGCGCAGGAAGGCATAGCGCTCGCCGTTGCGTTGCATTTCGATGTCGACGTTCTGTTCAAACGCACTGGCGCTGCCAAACTTGTCGACCATCACCGAGTGGTCGATCACCAGATCCACCGGCGACAACGGATTGATCCGCTGCGGATCACCGCCGGCCTTGGCCATCGCCGCACGCATGGCGGCGAGGTCGACCACGGCGGGCACACCGGTAAAATCCTGCATCAATACCCGGGCGGGACGGTATTGGATTTCCCGATCAGAGCGGCGCTCCTTGAGCCAGGCGGCGATGGCCTTGAGGTCAGCGCCGGTGACGGTTTTTTCGTCTTCCCAGCGCAGCAGATTTTCCAGCAGGACCTTCAACGACATCGGCAGCTTGTCGAGGTCGCCCAGGCTTTTGGCGGCTTCCGGCAGGCTGAAATAGTGGTAGGTCGTGGCGTCGATTTGTAGGGTTTTCAGTGACTTCAGACTATCGAGGGACGGCATTACGATCACTCCTTTGAGTCCGCACGGCTACGGACTGAGGGGACGGGCAGAGCATTAAACCTAGCCCTGTTTTGAGTAGCTGGCTAATAACTGGACTCTATCGGCGCAACCATGGTTCCGACTTCAGCTATCATGCGCCGGTTTTCGTGACAGGCATTGCGGCAACGCAAGGCTTGAGCATCGCGCAACGGTCGAATGATCGACCGTTGCCCAGGAGTAAGAATGAACACCCTATTCATGCATTGCCGGCCCGGCTTCGAAGGCGAAGTCTGTTCGGAGATTTCCGATCTCGCCGCTTGTCTCAATGTCGCCGGTTACGCCAAAGCCAAAACCGCCACGGCCTGCGCCGAGTTTGTCTGCACTGAAGCCGACGGCGCCGAACGCCTGATGCGCGGTCAGCGTTTCGCCGAATTGATCTTCCCGCGGCAGTGGGCGCGGGGCTTTTTCATTGATCTGCCGGAAAACGACCGGATCAGTGTGATTCTCGCGCACATGGCCGATTTTCCGGTGTTTGGCAGTCTGTGGCTGGAAGTGGTCGATACCAATGACGGCAAGGAACTGTCGAATTTCTGCAAAAAATTCGAAGGCCCGCTGCGCAAGGCGCTGACCGCCGCTGGCAAACTGGTGGAAGACGCCAGCAAGCCGCGTTTGTTGCTGACTTTCAAAAGTGGTCGCGAAGTGTTTCTCGGCATGGCCGATGCCGGCAATTCGGCGATGTGGCCGATGGGTATTCCGCGCCTGAAGTTTCCTCGCGAGGCGCCGAGCCGTTCGACCTTGAAGCTGGAGGAGGCGTGGCACCACTTCATTCCGCGCGACCAGTGGGAAGATCGCCTGCACAGCGACATGACCGGCGTTGACCTCGGCGCCGCGCCGGGCGGCTGGACCTGGCAACTGGTCAACCGTGGCATGCTGGTCACCGCCATCGACAACGGCCCGATGGCTGAAAGCCTGATGGAAACCGGGCTGGTCCAGCATCTGATGGCGGACGGTTTTACCTTCAAGCCGAAGCAGCCGGTGGACTGGATGGTTTGCGACATTGTCGAGAAACCGGCGCGTAACGCGGCGATGCTGGAAGAGTGGATCGGCGAAGGACATTGCCGCGAAGCAGTGGTCAACCTGAAGCTGCCGATGAAGCAGCGTTATGCCGAAGTGAAACGTCTGCTCGAGCGCATTGCCGACGGTTTCAAGGCACGTGGGATCAAGGTTGATATCGGCTGCAAGCAGTTGTATCACGACCGCGAGGAAGTGACTTGCCATCTGCGCCGGCACGACACCAGAAAACCCAAATCGCGCTGACACAACACTGAACCTGTGGGAGCGAGCCTGCTCGCGAAAGCGGTGGGGCAGCCAGCGATGTGTTGACTGACGGATTGCCTTCGCGAGCAGGCTCGCTCCCACATGGGTTGGACGATATCCCAAGCAGTGCGCGACAATGCCGGCCAGTTTCTGGAGTGAACCATGAGTGAAATGATCGATACCCCGGTCGACGGCACCCTCGACGCCACCGGCCTCAATTGCCCGGAGCCGGTGATGATGTTGCACCAGCACATTCGCGATCTGGTACCCGGCGGCCTGCTCAAGGTGATCGCCACCGATCCCTCGACCAAGCGCGATATCCCCAAGTTCTGCGTGTTTCTTGACCATGAACTGGTCAGCCAGCATGAAGAGGCCGGCACCTATCTGTACTGGATTCGCAAGAAGTCCTGACTCAGGGCAAAAAAAGACCTGCAAATGCAGGTCTTTTTTTATGGGTGATCAACCCATCGAACGACTGATTCGAATCCGCTTGCGCGCACTGCGTGTCAGACGAATCGACAGCATCAACGCTGCGCAGCTCAAGCCTACGATCAAACCCTGCCACAAACCGCTCGGACCGCGTGGCTCGCCGAGCCAATCGGTCAGGCCCAGCGCATAACCGACCGGCAGACCGATGCCCCAGTAGGCGAAGAGAGTCAGGATCATCGTCACCCGAGTGTCCTGATAGCCACGCAGTGCACCGGCCGCAGTCACCTGGATTGCATCTGAAAACTGGAACAGCGCCGAATAGACAATCAGCATCGCCGCAATATGAATCACCGTTGGATCAGCGGTATAGATCGCCGCAATCGGCTCGCGCAGCGCCAGCATCAGGCTCGCCGACAGGCAGGCGTAGGCCAGCGCCGTGCCCATGCCGACTCCGGCGGCAAAGCGCGCTTCACGCGGTTCTTCGCGCCCAAGCGCCTGACCGACACGCACGGTGACCGCCATGCCCAGCGAATAGGGAATCATGAATACCAGCGAGCTGACGTTCAGCGCGATCTGATGCCCGGCCACCACCGTTGCGCCGAGGCTGCCGATCAGCAGGGCGATCACGGCAAAAATGCTCGACTCGGCAAACACCGCGATGCCGATCGGTAAACCAATCGACAGCAGACGTTTGATCACCGCCCACTGCGGCCAGTCGAAGCGGCTGAACAGTTCGCTTGAGCGATAGGCCGGTGCCCAGCGTTCGTAGCCGGCCAGGCCCAGCGCCATCACCCACATCACGATCGCCGTGGCCCAGCCGCAGCCGACGCCGCCCATGGCCGGCACGCCGAAGTGGCCATAAATGAAGATGTAGTTCAGCGGGATGTTCAGCGCCAGACCACAGAGGCCCAGCACCATGGCCGGGCGGGTGCGGCCGATGCCATCGCTGGTGCAGCGCAGCACGTGATAGAAGGCCACCGCCGGCAAGCCGCTGGCGATGCCGTGCAGATATTGCATGCACGGGCCGATCAACTCGGGATCGACTTTCATCAGATGCAGCACCGGCTCGGCGGCGATCAGCATCGAGGTGGCGATCAATCCGACTACCAATGCCAGCCATAACGCCTGACGCACGATCGGGCCAATTTCGCTGTGCTTGCCGGCGCCGAAACGCTGCGCGACCTTTGGCGTGGTGGCCAGCAGGGTGCCGGTCATCAACAGAAATACCGGAACCCAGATCGAGTTGCCCAGCGCCACCGCCGCCAGATCCTTGGGCCCGACGCGCCCGGCCATCACCGCATCGACGAAGCCCATGGCCGTGGTCGCCAGTTGCGCGATGATGATCGGCAGGGCGAGGGCGAGCAGGTTTTTCAACTCCAGGCGAATCCGCGCAGGGCGGCTCAGCGAGACGGCGACAGGTTGGTCAGTTACAGGGTTCACAGGCAAAGCGTCCAGAAAGTATTGATGCGCAGAGCGGCGCATTCTACGCCGCTGACGCCTCGGTCAGGAAAAATCCTCTGTTGCGCATTTGTAAGCGCAAACCCTGCTGGCTGATCGACGCGTCAGCACCTAAACTGCCGATCCGCCCAAGGAGCCCGCCATGCTGATTGTTGCCGACGAAAATATCCCGCTGCTCGATGCTTTTTTTGCCGGTTTCGGCGACATCCGCCGAGTGCCGGGCCGCTCCATTGACCGCGCGACGGTCGAGCACGCCGATGTGTTGCTGGTGCGTTCGGTGACCAACGTCAATCGCGCGCTGCTCGAAGGCAGCAAGGTGCGCTTTGTCGGCACCTGCACCATCGGCACCGATCATCTGGATCTTGATTACTTCACCGAGGCCGGGATCTGCTGGTCGAGCGCGCCGGGTTGCAATGCCCGTGGCGTGGTCGATTACGTACTGGGCAGTCTGATGACGCTGGCCGAAATCGAAGGGGCTGATCCGACGCAACGTAGTTACGGCGTCGTCGGCGCCGGTGAAGTGGGGGGGCGCTTGATCAAGGTCCTCAAGGGCCTGGGCTGGAATGTGAAGGTTTGCGATCCGCCGCGTCAGGCTGCCGAGGGCGGCGAATATGTCAGCCTCGAGCAGATCATCGAGCAGTGCGACGTGATCAGTCTGCATACGCCATTGACCCGCAATGGCGACGACGCGACGTGGCACCTGTTCGATCAGCAGCGTTTGCAGCAACTCAAGCCGGGAACATGGCTGATCAACGCGGCGCGTGGCCCTGTGGTGGATAACGTTGCGCTACGTCAGGTGCTGCTGGAGCGCGAGGACCTGCAAGCGGTGCTCGACGTCTGGGAGAAGGAGCCGGAAGTTGATCCTGCGCTGGCCGAGCTCTGCGTATTGGCCACGCCCCATATTGCCGGTTACAGCCTCGATGGCAAGCAACGCGGGACCGCGCAGATTTATCAGGCCTACTGCGCTTTCAGCGGCCAACCTGCAGCTATCCAGCTCAGCGATCTGCTGCCAGCAACCTGGTTGTCGGAAGTTTCCCTGCACGGTGACAGCGATCCGGCGTGGGCGCTGGCGATGTTGTGCCGGGGCGTGTATGACCCGCGCCGCGATGATGCGGATTTCCGTCGTAGCCTGGTGGGAAATGTCGCTGAGCAGCGCGCGGCGTTTGACGCGTTGCGCAAGCAATATCCGGTGCGACGCGAGATCGAAGGGCTGAAGGTGCGAATTGAAGGAGATGCGCCGGGGTTGCGGCAGATTGTTGAGGCGCTGGGGGCGGTGGCTGTCTGAATCAGCGCTGGCCTTTTCGCGAGCAGGCTCGCTCCCACAGGGGATCTACAGTGCAGCAAAGTTAAAGGTGGGAGCGAGCCTGCTCGCGAAAGCCACACCACCAATCCCGAATTGCAGATATAAAAAACCCGGCCAATCAGGGCCGGGTCTGGAAGACGGTGGCTACATCACTCTTGTTCGGCAGGCTTGACCAATCGCTTCTCCAGTTCGCGGCAAGCGTCCTGGATCATGTCTTCAGTGATCGGTACTTCGCGGCCCTGCTCATCGATAATCGAGCAACCCAGAGACTGGTCGGGTTTGGTGCGGATCACTTCAATCTTGTCTTCGCTGCTGTGTTGCAAGGACATGGCCTGTCTCCTCATCAGGTTGTGTGCCTAAGTTAAAACCGCCACGTGACCAGGCTGTGACAACTCCCTGCGGTCTGTCGGCGGGCGGCATCTCTACTCAAACAGAAATGACCGCTCGTCTCAACCGCAACCTTAGACCAATCGTTTCTAGCATCCGGACATCCCTGGCATATTTAACCTGACTCATTGTGATTTACAGAGTTCCACCCCATCTGAGTCTGTAGGCTGGCCCGATCCATCTGCGCAGACGTGAACTCCATGATCTCCATGCTTTCTTCCCGACACCGGCGCGCCCTGCGCCTGACCAGTCATTTTCTCCTGCCGTACCGCTGGCATGCCTTCGGCGCTTTACTCGCGTTGATCGTCACCGCCGGCATTACCCTGTCGATGGGGCAGGGCATCAAGTTGTTGGTAGACCAGGGTTTCATGACCCGTTCGCCGCATCTGCTCAATCAGTCGATCGGGATTTTCATGTTGCTGGTGCTCGGGCTGGCGCTGGGCACCTTTGCCCGTTTCTATCTGGTGTCGTGGATAGGCGAGCGCGTGGTCGCCGACATTCGTCGCCAAGTGTTCAATCACTTGGTGTATCTGCATCCGGGCTTTTACGAGGACAACCGCAGCTCGGAAATCCAGTCGCGCCTGACCGCTGATACCACGCTGCTGCAATCGGTGATCGGCTCGTCGCTCTCGCTGTTCCTGCGCAATCTGCTGATGGTCATCGGTGGTGTGGTGCTGCTGTTCATCACCAATCCGAAGTTGACCAGCATTGTCGTGATTGCGCTGCCGCTGGTAATCGCGCCGATCCTGATTTTCGGCCGCCGCGTGCGCAATCTCTCGCGCCAGAGCCAGGATCGCATCGCCGACATTGGCAGCTATGTGTCGGAAACCCTCGGCCAGATCAAAACCGTGCAGGCCTACAACCACCAGGTCCAGGACGAGCAGCGTTTCGCCTCGACCGTCGAGCAGGCGTTCGAAACCGCGCGCAAACGGATTTTTCAGCGGGCGTGGTTGATTACCTTGGTGATCGTGCTGGTGCTTGGCGCGGTGGCTGTGATGTTGTGGGTCGGCGGCATGGACGTAATGGCCGGGCGTATCTCGGCCGGTGAGCTGGCGGCATTCGTTTTCTACAGCCTGATTGTCGGCAGCGCGTTCGGCACGCTGAGCGAAGTGATCGGCGAACTGCAACGCGCTGCTGGCGCAGCAGAACGCATCGCAGAATTGCTGCGTTCGGAAAACATCATTCAGCCACCGTTGACCGGACTGGTCACTCTGCCAGCGCGAGTCAAAGGTGAACTTGAGCTGCGCGACGTGCGCTTTTCCTACCCCTCGCGTCCGGAAAGCTACGCCGTCGATGGCTTGAATCTGACGGTGAGGGCGGGCGAAACCTTGGCATTAGTGGGTCCGTCGGGTGCGGGCAAGTCTACGGTTTACGACTTGTTGCTGCGCTTCTACGATCCACGCGAGGGGCAGATTTTCCTCGATGGCGTGCCGCTGACCAGCCTTGACCCGCTGGATCTGCGCCGCTGTTTCGCCCTGGTCTCGCAAACCCCCGCGTTGTTTTTCGGCAGTGTGGAGGAGAACATTCGCTATGGCTGCCCGACCGCCACGCTTGCGCAAGTCAAGGAAGCTGCGCGCATTGCTCACGCCCATGACTTCATCGAACAGATGCCTGATGGTTACCAGACTCATCTCGGCGACGGCGGCCTCGGGTTGTCAGGCGGTCAGCGCCAGCGTCTGGCCATCGCCCGCGCCTTGCTGGTGGACGCACCGATCCTGCTCCTGGACGAAGCCACCAGCGCCCTCGACGCACAGAGCGAGCATCTGATCCAGCAAGCTCTGCCAACGCTGATGGAAAACCGCACCACGCTGGTGATTGCCCACAGGCTGGCCACGGTAAAGAACGCTGACCGGATTGCGGTGATGGATCAAGGCAAGCTGGTAGCGGTGGGGACACATCAGGAGTTGATCGCCAGCAACCCCCTGTACGCGCGGCTGGCGGCGTTGCAGTTTAATGATGGCCAGCCTGATTAACCGACCCAGTAACCGACCCAGTAATCCGCCATAAAAAATGCCCGTATCTCACGATACGGGCATTTTTCATTATCCGGCGGTCGCTACCTGCTCATTGATCATCAAAATACCGCTCATGCCAATCCACCAGCGGTTGCGGCGAGTTGAGCTTTTGCCCGTAGATCACCGAGTAGGACAACACGTTCTGCACGTATTGACGGGTTTCGTCGAAAGGGATGCTTTCCACCCAGACGTCGAAACTCAGGTGATCAGCGCCGCGCAGCCACTGACGCACGCGGCCTGGCCCGGCGTTGTAAGCGGCGGAGGCGAGTACGCGGTTGCCGTTGAACTGGCTGTGCACCTGGCTGAGGTAAGCGGCGCCGAGCTGAATGTTCTTGTCTGGATTGAGCACCTGCTGCGGCGAAGCCAAGGGGATGCTGAATTTGCGTGCGGTTTCCTTGGCGGTGGCTGGCATCAGTTGCATCAGACCGCTGGCGCCGACGCCGGAGCGCGCGTCGTCCATGAAGGCGCTTTCCTGCCGGGTGATGGCGAACACCCAGCTCGAATGCAGGCCGCGAACCTTGGCTTCACGCACGAGGGTATCGCGGTGCGCCATCGGGAAGCGGATGTCCAGGTCGTCCCAGTACTGCGCCTGACTGATGGTGCGAATCGCCGGGAAGTACCATTTCAGGTCGTAGGCCAGTTTGGCCTGTGCGACCATTTCATCGCGATTGAAATGTCGGCTGACGTGATACCACTCGCGACGCCCGTCGACGATCTGCCCACGTGCATGAAACTCCAGCGCGCGACGTACGCCGGGGGTGTTACGGACTTTGTTGATCAACGCCTGGCTGAGCACCAGCGGCTTGTTGTTCAGCGAGTAAGGCGATTGTGAACGGTCTGCGGCGAGGAAGCCGTAGAAGTCTCGTTCCCGCGCCAGATTCTTGTACAGGGTCAGCGCTTGCGGGTTTTGTGGCTCGGCCAGTTCCAGGCTGCGCGCCTGCCAATAGCGCCAACGGTTGGTGGTGGCCAGGTCTTGCGGCAGACGCTTGGTCAATTCGTAGGCATCGTTCCAGCGTGCCAGACGCAGCAGCAGGCGCAGGCGCCATTCCGAGACGGTGTTGTCGCGCAGCTCCGGATCGTATTTGGTCATCACGTCCAGCGCGCGGCTGTCGAAGCGGCGCGCAAGGGTCAGGCCGATCTCGCGAGCAATCGCGACCTTCTCATCGCGAGAGAAATGCATGCTGCTGGCGTAACCGTCGAGCAAAGCCATGGCTTTGTCCGGATCCTGCCTGGCGAGGCGGCGCAAGCCGAGGCTGACGACGTCTGACATCGGCTCGTCGGCCGGGCTGAAGCGCGACGGCTGGTTGAGCAGTTCGGGTTTCTGCGCCACGTCGACCAGCAAGCGACCGCGCGGGGCGAGGGTGGTCAGGCCGTTGATCAGACTGTTGGCCAGCGGATAGTTGCGGGCCTGCGCGGCAAGTTTGGTGCGCTCCCAACGTTTCTGCTCGGTAAGCTGGCCGTCGGCAGCCCAGATGCCGAACAGCGCGTCACAGGCGGCCGGTTGCGATTTGCCGGTCAGCCAGAGTTTTTCCGCACTGGCATACCCTTCGGCTTTCTTGTCGTGGCTGATCTGGTACTGCGCGTTGAGGCAGTCCAGTTCGGTGAAATTCAGCTTCGGATCGTAATACTTGACGAAGGTCGCCCAGTCGCCACGGTCGGCGAGCCAGCGTAACCAGCGCAGCTTCATCCAATTGGCCTGCGGCAAATCACCGTGTTCGGCGAGGAATTTCTCGATTTCTGCGTTGCTCGCCGTCTTCAGACGCGCGGTCAATTCGTCGTAAGCCAGGTACGGTTCCAGCGGATAATCGGCCAGCGCCTGGCTGTAACGGAAATACGGGCCGGTATCACCCTTGGCCAAGGCGCGCTTGGCTTCATCGTAATACTGGCGTTGGGTGGACAAGTCCACCGCCTGGACGGATTGAGCGGCAGCGGCGGTAAGAAACAAGCAGGACAAAACACTGAAAAGGCGACTGCGCATGAGACATCCGGGCAGAGAAATCATGACAAGTGCCGATCGAAATCCGCACTGAATTGACTGTAGCTTAGCCTTTTGCCAGCAAGCGGCGAAAGCTTTGCGAGCCTCGCTGCACAAGTTCGCAACAAATGTTGTGCAGAGTGCTTCGACAGACAAATTGCCGGCCTGCTGAAGCCTCAAGTCAGGTAGAATGCGCGCCCGGTTTTTGGAGAAGCTCATGACCCTGCTCAAATTCAGCGATGTGTCCCTTGCGTTCGGCGCTATGCCGTTGTTGGACAAGGTGTCCTGGCAGATCGCCCGTGGTGAGCGGGTGTGCATCATCGGCCGCAATGGCACTGGCAAGTCCAGCATGATGAAACTGGTCAAGGGCGACCAGAAGCCCGATGACGGCTCGGTGTGGCGTGCCCCCGGTCTGAAAATCGGCGAATTGCCGCAAGAATTGCCGGTTGCCGACGATCGGACGGTATTCGACGTGGTGGCTGAAGGCCTCGATGGTGTTGGCGCCTTGCTCGCCGAATACCATCACCTGAGCCAGAACATCGTCACCGACGCCGATCTGGACAAGCTGATGCACGTTCAGCACGACCTCGAAGCCCGTGACGGCTGGCGCCTGCAGACGCTGGTCGACAGCACCCTCAGCCGCCTGCAACTGCCGGCCGACAAGACCCTCGCCGAGTTGTCCGGCGGCTGGCGTCGTCGCGTGCTGCTGGCGCAGGCGCTGGTATCCGAACCGGACCTGCTGCTGCTCGACGAACCGACCAACCACCTGGACATCGGTGCGATTGCCTGGCTCGAAGAGGCGCTGAAAGATTTCCAGGGCGCCGTGCTGTTCATCACGCACGACCGTTCCTTTTTGCAAAACCTCGCCACGCGCATCCTCGAACTGGATCGCGGTGGGCTGATCGACTGGAACGGCGACTACGCCAGTTTCCTCGTGCACAAAGAAGCCGCGCTGGCCGCTGAAGAAACCGCCAACGCGCTGTTCGACAAGCGTCTGGCTCAGGAAGAAGTGTGGATCCGTCAGGGCATCAAGGCCCGCCGCACTCGTAACGAAGGTCGTGTGCGCGCTCTGAAAGCCCTGCGCGTTGAGCGCAGTGAGCGTCGCGAGCGTACCGGCAAGGCCAACATCCAGCTGGAAACCGCCGACAAATCCGGCAAGCAGGTGATGGTCCTCGAGAACGTGAGCTTCGCGCATCCGGGCGGGCCGTTCCTGATCAAGGATTTCTCCATGGTCCTGCAGCGCGGCGACCGTATCGGTCTGCTCGGCGCCAACGGTACTGGCAAGACCACCCTGTTGAAACTGATGCTCAGCGGTCTGCAACCGACCAGCGGCAAAGTGGAAGAGGGCACGCGCATCGACGTGGCGTACTTCGACCAGTTGCGCCATCAGCTGGATCTGGAAAAAACCGTGATCGACAACGTCGCCGAAGGTCGCGACTTCATCGACATCGACGGGCAGAGCCGCCATGTGCTGAGCTATCTCGGCGACTTCCTGTTCAGCCCGCAGCGTGCACGCACGCCGGTCAAGGCGTTGTCCGGTGGCGAGCGTGCGCGTCTGTTGCTGGCGAAGCTGTTCAGCAAACCGGCCAACCTGCTGGTGCTCGACGAACCGACCAACGACCTCGATGTGGAAACCCTCGAGCTGCTCGAAGAAGTGCTGCTGACTTTCAACGGCACCGTGCTGATGGTCAGCCACGACCGGGCATTCCTCGATAACGTGGTGACCAGCACCCTGGTCTTCGAAGGCGAAGGCAAGGTTCGTGAATATGTCGGTGGCTATCAGGACTGGATCCGTCAGGGCGGCTCGCCGCGTCTGCTGGGTGTGACTGAAAGCAAGTCGGGCAAGGCTGACCTGAATTCGGCGGTGGTTACCGCTGAGCCGGCTCCGGTGGCTGCGCCTGCGGCGGCTGCTCCGGTTGCCAAGAAGAAACTGAGCTACAAGCTGCAGCGCGAGCTGGAAGCCTTGCCGGGCGACATCGACGCCAAGGAGCAGCAGATCGCCGCGGTTGAAGCGGAAATGGCTGAAGCCGGTTTCTACCAGCGTCCGCCGGCGGAAACGGCCAAAGTGATTGCTTCGCTGGAGCAATTGCAGGCCGAGCTGGATGCGTTGGTGGAGCGTTGGGCCGAGCTGGATGCCTGATTGCTCCTGATGTGAAAAAGCCCGGCGCTCAGTGATGAGCGCCGGGCTTTTCATATGTAGCGCGATCTACAGGCGGGAGCAGGTCACCTGTGGGAGCGAGCCTGCTCGCGAAAGCGGTGTGTCAGGCAGCACTCATATTGAATGTGCCGACGTATTCGCGAGCAGGCTCGCTCCCACAAAGAGCAAGACAGATCAACGTTTGACCAGGTGCACCGCCAGTACATCGCAAGGTGCGCCGTGCAGCACGTCATTCGCGGTCGAGCCGAGCAGCAGTGCCAGGCCATGACGGCCATGACTGCCGACTACGATCAGATCGCACGCTTGTTCCTTGGCGAAATGATGGATTTCCTGGCGTGGCTGGCCGTAGGTCAGATGGCAATTGGCGCCTTCGAGCTCGGGGTATTTCGATTTGAGTTTTTCAAGACGCTCCTTGGCCTGATCGAACTGCTGTTGTTGCAGTTGTGACAGGTCCATTGGCACGTCGCCACCGAAGGCCATGGCCATAGGTTCAACGATATGCACCAGCGACAACTTGGCAGCGTTGCTCACCGACAGCTCGCGGGCGCGGTGGATCACAGGGTCGCACTCTTCGGTCAGATCTACGGCGACCAGTATGTGGTGGTAGGGCATGAGGTGCTCCTCCTGAGGGTTCGATATTGGTAAGTATGGCTGGTTTCAAGCGCATTGGTTCGCAAGTGACACAATGGGCTCATCAAAAATCGGGAGTACAGATATGACGGTCTGGCTGGTGGTGTCAATCCTGCTGGTAGTTTTAAGTCCACTCGCATGGTTGCGCCCATCGCGAACGCAGAGCGGGCGCATGGCCCTGCGCATGGAGGCTCGACGCATCGGCCTGGCCATGCAGCTGGCGCCGCAGGAGTGGCCGCACTGGCTGCTGCCGGAGCCGCCGAATCCCTGCGCCCAGTACCATCGGCCGCGGCGTGGCAGTCAACCGGCGTGCTGGACGTACTGGCAGAAAACCCCGGGCGTGTGGGTCAATCAATGGCAAGAAGTCTGCGATGACCGGACCCTGCTCGATTATTTCGAAAAATTGCCGGGCAATGTTTTCAAGATCGAAGCGGACAAGCAGATGATCGCCTTGTATTGGGGCGAGAAGGGCGAGGCGACGGTTCTGCAGGATATCGACGCGACCTTGAAAGCGCTGGCGTGATGCGCGGACTTTTCTCACTGCAACGGTGTGAAACGTCCGGCAGACGCGCAATAAAAAGCCCGACATGATTCGTCGGGCGGGTTGGCCAGGCAGGCCGGTAATCCTTTTCTACAGGGGGCGCTCTGATCGCCTCGGCAAATTCCCCGCAGTCCGCCCAGCGTAGCCTTCTGGACAGGGCTCGGCGGAAATTAGGGCGACTTTTCTAACTATTGATTCTATGAATGGCTGAACATCGGGGCGGGTGTTGCTGCTCATCATGGTGCAGAAATGACCGCAAAGTCGCATTTCAGCCCGAATTTAGGGCGATTGACAATTGTCTGAAATTCCGTGAAGGTGACGTACCCGAATCAAACGGGCGTATGAATTGAGCGTTTGTCTTACAGACTGCTCCTACAGAATCCCGACTATCGCGTTGGCGGGTGTGCCAGGCGGACGGTGTCAGTATCGACGAGCAAAGCGTCCTTCTGAGCCTTAAACCTGCGTCCGACGTGTACTGTTCAGCTTCCATATCGTGGAGATCAGTTGATGATTTACGAAGGTAAAGCCATCACGGTTAAAGCTCTTGAAAGTGGCATCGTCGAATTGAAATTCGACCTCAAGGGTGAGTCCGTCAACAAGTTCAACCGTCTAACCCTGAACGAACTGCGTCAGGCCGTAGACACCATCAAGGCAGATGCTTCGATCAAGGGCGTGATCGTCAGCAGCGGCAAGGACGTATTCATCGTCGGCGCCGACATCACCGAATTTGTCGACAACTTCAAGCTGCCGGATGCCGAGCTGGTTGCAGGCAATCTCGAAGCCAACAAGATCTTCAGCGATTTCGAAGACCTCAACGTGCCAACCGTCGCGGCCATCAACGGCATCGCCCTCGGTGGCGGTCTGGAAATGTGCCTGGCGGCCGATTATCGCGTCATGTCCACCAAGGCCAAGATCGGTCTGCCGGAAGTCAAACTGGGCATCTACCCGGGCTTCGGCGGTACCGTACGTCTGCCACGCCTGATCGGTGTCGACAACGCCATCGAGTGGATTGCTGCCGGCAAGGAAAACCGCCCTGAAGACGCCCTGAAAGTCAGCGCCGTCGACGCCGTAGTCGCCCCTGAAAAATTGCAGGAAGCTGCCCTCGAGCTGATCAAGCGCGCCATCTCCGGCGAGTTCGATTACAAGGCCAAGCGTCAGCCGAAACTTGAAAAACTCAAGTTGAATGCCATTGAGCAAATGATGGCTTTCGAAACCGCCAAAGGTTTCGTGGCTGGCCAGGCCGGCCCGAATTACCCGGCGCCGGTTGAAGCGATCAAGACCATCCAGAAAGCCGCGAACTTCGGTCGCGACAAGGCACTGGAAGTGGAGGCTGCAGGCTTCGTCAAACTGGCCAAGACCTCTGCTGCGCAGAGCCTGATCGGCCTGTTCCTGAACGATCAGGAACTGAAGAAAAAGGCCAAGGCCTACGACGAAATCGCCAAGGACGTGAAGCAGGCTGCCGTACTCGGCGCCGGCATCATGGGTGGCGGTATCGCTTATCAGTCGGCCTCCAAAGGCACGCCGATCCTGATGAAGGACATCAACGAGCACGGTATCGAGCAGGGTCTGGCCGAAGCCGCCAAGCTGCTGGTCGGCCGCGTCGACAAGGGTCGCATGACCGCTGCGAAGATGGCTGAAGTGCTCAACGGCATTCGTCCGACGCTGTCGTACGGCGACTTCGGTCACGTCGATCTGGTCGTCGAAGCTGTGGTCGAGAATCCGAAGGTCAAGCAAGCGGTGCTGGCTGAAGTCGAAGACAAGGTCAAAGAGGACACCATCCTCGCGTCGAACACCTCGACCATTTCCATCAGCCTGCTGGCCAAGGCCCTCAAACGTCCGGAAAACTTCGTCGGCATGCACTTCTTCAATCCGGTGCACATGATGCCGCTGGTGGAAGTGATCCGTGGCGAGAAGTCCAGTGAACTGGCCATCGCCACTACCGTTGCCTACGCGAAGAAAATGGGCAAGAACCCGATCGTCGTCAACGACTGCCCGGGCTTTTTGGTCAACCGCGTGCTGTTCCCGTACTTCGGCGGTTTCGCCAAGCTGGTCAGCGCCGGTGTCGACTTCGTGCGTATCGACAAGGTCATGGAAAAATTCGGCTGGCCGATGGGCCCTGCGTACCTGATGGACGTGGTCGGCATTGACACCGGTCACCACGGTCGCGACGTCATGGCTGAAGGTTTCCCGGATCGCATGAAGGATGACCTTCGTTCGGCCATCGACGTGCTGTACGAAGCCAAACGCCTGGGCCAGAAGAACGGCAAGGGCTTCTACGCCTACGAGGCTGACAAGAAAGGCAAGCAGAAGAAAGTCGCCGATCCGTCGGTACTCGAAGTGCTCAAGCCGATCGTTTACGAGCAGCGCGAAGTCACTGACGAAGACATCATCAACTGGATGATGATCCCGCTGTGCCTGGAAACCGTGCGCTGCCTGGAAGACGGCATCGTTGAAACCGCCGCCGAAGCCGACATGGGTCTGGTCTACGGTATCGGTTTCCCTCCATTCCGTGGCGGTGCGCTGCGCTACATCGATTCGATCGGTGTTGCCGAGTTCGTTGCCCTGGCTGACCAGTACGCTGATTTGGGCGCGCTGTACCACCCGACCGCGAAGCTGCGCGAAATGGCCAAGAACGGCCAGAGCTTCTTCGGTTAAGCGCCCCCAACTAGAGTGAGAGTGAACTTATGAGCTTGAATCCTAGAGACGTCGTGATTGTCGACTTCGGTCGTACTCCGATGGGCCGCTCCAAGGGCGGCATGCACCGCAACACCCGCGCTGAAGACATGTCGGCGCACCTGATCAGCAAACTGCTGGAACGCAACAGCAAGGTCGACCCGGCGGAAGTCGAGGACGTGATCTGGGGCTGCGTCAACCAGACCCTGGAGCAGGGCTGGAACATCGCGCGCATGGCGTCGCTGATGACCCAGATTCCGCACACTTCGGCCGGCCAGACCGTCAGCCGTCTGTGCGGTTCGTCGATGAGCGCGCTGCACACTGCTGCGCAAGCGATCATGACCGGCAACGGTGACGTGTTCGTGGTCGGCGGCGTCGAGCACATGGGCCATGTGAGCATGATGCACGGTGTCGATCCGAACCCGCACATGTCGCTGTATGCGGCAAAAGCCTCGGGCATGATGGGCCTGACCGCGGAAATGCTCGGCAAGATGCACGGCATCACCCGTGAGCAGCAGGATGCCTTTGGCGTGCGTTCCCATCAGTTGGCCCACAAGGCAACCGTGGAAGGCAAGTTCAAGGACGAAATCATCCCGATGCAGGGTTACGACGAGAACGGTTTCCTGAAACTGTACGACTACGACGAAACCATTCGTCCGGAAACCACCCTGGAAAGTCTGGCGGCGCTCAAGCCGGCATTCAATCCGAAGGGCGGCACCGTGACTGCCGGTACTTCGTCGCAGATCACTGACGGTGCTTCGTGCATGATCGTGATGTCGGCGCAGCGTGCACAGGACCTCGGCATCCAGCCAATGGCGGTAATCCGTTCGATGGCAGTGGCGGGTGTGGACCCGGCAATCATGGGCTATGGTCCAGTGCCGGCAACACAAAAGGCCCTGAAGCGCGCAGGCCTTGGCATCAACGATATCGACTTCTTCGAGCTCAACGAAGCTTTCGCCGCACAGGCTCTGCCAGTGCTGAAAGATCTGAAAGTGCTCGACAAGATGAACGAGAAGGTTAACCTGCACGGCGGCGCGATCGCCCTGGGTCACCCGTTCGGTTGCTCCGGTGCACGTATTTCCGGCACCCTGTTGAACGTGATGAAGCAGAATAGCGGCACCTTCGGGGTGGCCACTATGTGCATTGGTCTCGGCCAAGGCATCTCCACCGTCTTCGAACGCGTTTAAGCGTCTCGTCGATGGAAGCCGGGGCCCAGTGCCCCGGTTTTTGTTTTTGGGTTTTTTATTTATTTTTGAAAAGATTTCAGTGAGGGCCGAAGCATGCCGATACAACCTGGGCTCTACCAACATTACAAAGGTCCGCAATACCGTGTATTCAGTGTTGCGCGGCATTCCGAAACCGAAGAAGAAGTGGTCTTTTACCAAGCCCTGTATGGCGATTACGGCTTTTGGGTGCGCCCGCTGAGCATGTTCGTCGAGTCGGTCGAGGTTGACGGCGAGCAGGTGCCGCGCTTTGCTTTGGTGCAAGCCGAACCGAGCCTTTTTGACAAGCCATGAGGCGACTGCGCAGACAACCCTGCGCTTGACCTCACCTTGTATCAACTATATATAGCGGTGCCGCGTCAGGCGCCAACCGCCTTTCACTTCTAGAATTCAGGAATTTTCTGATCCATGGGCAAATCGCTGGTCATTGTGGAATCCCCGGCTAAGGCCAAGACCATCAACAAGTATCTGGGTAACCAATACGTGGTGAAGTCGAGTATCGGCCATATCCGAGACCTGCCCACCAGCGGTTCGGCTAGCGCCAGCAAAGAGCCAGCCGCCAAGCGTGGCAAGGCTGCTGCGGGTGAAGGTCCGGTGCTCTCGCCGAAAGAGAAAGCGCGCAAGCAGCTGGTCTCGCGCATGGGCGTCGATCCCGAACACGGCTGGAAAGCCCAGTACGAGATCCTCCCGGGCAAAGAAAAGGTCATCGAAGAGCTGCGCCGGCTCGCCAAGGATGCTGACACCATCTATCTCGCAACCGACTTGGATCGCGAGGGGGAAGCCATTGCCTGGCACCTGCGCGAAGCCATCGGTGGTGATGACAGCCGTTACAAGCGCGTGGTGTTCAACGAAATCACCAAGAAGGCGATCCAGGAAGCCTTCTCCGAGCCGGGCGAGCTGGACATTGATCGTGTCAACGCCCAGCAGGCGCGTCGCTTCCTTGACCGCGTCGTCGGCTACATGGTCTCGCCGCTGCTGTGGGCCAAGATCGCCCGTGGTCTGTCCGCCGGTCGCGTGCAATCGGTTGCGGTGAAGCTGGTAGTCGAGCGTGAGCGTGAAATCCGTGCTTTCAATCCCGAAGAATACTGGGAAGTGCACGCTGATCTCGGCACCACCAAAGGCTCGACCGTGCGTTTCGAAGTGGCTCGCGAAAAAGGCGAAGCCTTCAAGCCGCTGAACGAAGCCCAGGCCATGGCTGCGCTGGAGAAGCTCAAGTCCTCCAGCTACAGCATCGTCAAGCGCGAAGACAAACCGACCAGCAGCAAGCCGTCGGCGCCGTTCATCACGTCGACCTTGCAGCAGGCCGCAAGCAACCGCCTCGGTTTCGGCGTGAAGAAAACCATGATGATGGCCCAGCGTCTGTACGAAGCCGGCTACATCACTTACATGCGTACCGACTCGACCAATCTCTCGGCCGACGCCGTGGCGATGGCGCGCACTTACATCGAGGACGAATTCGGCAAGAAATACCTGCCGGAAACGCCGAACGTTTACAGCAGCAAGGAAGGCGCGCAAGAGGCTCACGAAGCGATTCGTCCGTCCGACGCCAATACCACGCCGAGCAAGCTGGCGGGTATGGAGCGCGATGCCGAGCGTCTGTACGAGCTGATCTGGCGCCAGTTCCTAGCCTGCCAGATGCTGCCGGCGCAATACCTGTCGACCACCGTCAGCGTCGGCGCTGGCGACTTCGAGCTGCGTGCCAAGGGCCGTATCCTCAAGTTCGACGGTTACACCCGGGTGATGCCGCAGATTGCCAAGCCTGGCGATGACGACGTGCTGCCTGACATGGCGCAGGGCGATGTGATGAAGCTGATCAAGCTCGATCCGTCGCAGCATTTCACCAAGCCACCGGCGCGTTATTCCGAAGCCAGTCTGGTCAAGGAGATGGAAAAACGCGGCATCGGTCGTCCTTCGACTTACGCTGCGATCATTTCGACCATTCAGGATCGCGGTTATGTGACCCTGCACAACCGTCGTTTCTACTCGGAAAAGATGGGCGACATCGTCACCGAACGTCTGTCCGAGAGCTTCTCCAATCTCATGGACTACGGCTTCACCGCCGGCATGGAAGAGAACCTCGATGACGTGGCGCAGGGCGAGCGCGACTGGAAAAACGTGCTGGACGAGTTCTACGGCGACTTCAAGAAGAAACTCGAAGTAGCGGAAAACCCGGACAGCGGCATGCGCGCCAACCAGCCGGTCATGACTGACATTCCGTGCACCACGTGCGGTCGTCCGATGCAAATTCGTACCGCATCGACTGGCGTGTTCCTCGGCTGCTCGGGCTACAGCCTGCCGCCGAAAGAGCGCTGCAAGGCCACCGTCAATTTGGTGCCGGGCGATGAAATCGCAGCGGACGACGAGGGCGAATCGGAATCGCTGGTCCTGCGTGGCAAGCATCGCTGCCCGATCTGCAGTACGGCGATGGACGCCTACCTGCTGGACGAAAAGCGCAAGTTGCACATCTGCGGCAATAACCCGGATTGCGCCGGTTACGAAATCGAAGAGGGCAGCTATCGCATCAAGGGCTATGAAGGTCCGAGTCTGGAATGCGATAAGTGCGGCAGCGAGATGCAGCTCAAGACCGGCCGTTTCGGCAAGTTCTTCGGATGCACGAACCCTGAGTGCAAGAACACCCGCAAGCTGCTGAAGAGCGGTGACGCGGCGCCGCCGAAGATGGATCCGGTGAAGATGCCTGAGCTGAAATGCGAAAAGGTCAACGACACCTACATCTTGCGCGACGGTGCGTCCGGTCTGTTCCTGGCCGCCAGTCAGTTCCCGAAAAACCGCGAGACCCGCGCTCCGCTGGTGATCGAGATTCTGCCGCACAAGGACGAGATCGATCCGAAGTACCACTTCCTGTGCGAGGCTCCGCAAAAGGATCCTGACGGTCTGCCAGCGGTCATCCGCTACAGCCGCAAGACCAAGGAGCAATACGTACAGACCGAAGTCGACGGCAAGCCGACAGGCTGGAAGGCGTATTACGACGGTGGCAAGTGGACTGTTGAAGACAAGCGCAGCGCAAAGGCCAAGGCTGAGTAAGCGTTAGTCTGAACAGCGAAAAGGCCGCATGAAACCTTCGGGGTTTCATGCGGCCTTTTTGTTTTTTGCTTGCGCTGGCATTGATTGATCCATGACACTGCCGGGTCTGTGTGAAGCAATTATTTCGTTGTGGAGGCTGCCGTCATGGCCCACGAACTCTATACCCGCACCAACCAGAAGATCTATTTCGCCGGCCTGTCACTCGAAGCTCTGGCTCGTGCTGAAGAGGGGCGGGCGATGAATTCTCTGGCGCTGATCCAGGCCGGGCGTGAGTCGGCGTTGTTCCACCTCTACGGCGCACTGCTGGGCTTGTGTCACGAGATCGCCGGCTTTTATCGTCTGCCGCAGGCCAATTCGCCGAGGGCGGAGGAGTTGCTGAGGCGCGACGTGCTGGAATCGATAGCGATCCCGGAGTTGGCGGAAATGGTCGAGTTGGCCGGTAATCCGGAAACCTGGCTGGCGAAACTGCTGGCGGCGCACGCAGCACTGTTTCAGCCACCGAGGGCGCCACGCAAGCCGAAAGGCGACGTGACGCAGCCGCTGATCCAAGCGATTAATCTTGATGAAGAAGAGGCGCCAGAAGAGCTCAGTCGAGATGAGCTGGAGAGCTGGCGGCAGAACCTCAAAGGTCTGGCCCTGCGTTTCCGTGAAGGTTTGAATGAGTGCTGAGGTAGTTTGGCGCAGTGGCAATCTGAAACATGCTGCTGGTCAAGATCCTGAGCGAAGCTCGAATGATGTCTATATAATCGCTGCCTTTCGTGGAGAACAGACTTATATGCCAACGTCCTTTCTAGAAATTGTCGAGTTACCAGACGGCCGAATCGAACTGCGCAGGGCCGAGGACGAAGGTTCTCTGGTGACGCTGGATTTCTCCGAGGATGCCAAGGCGTTCCTGCAAGGCCAGCACGTTGAAATTGCCAAAGCGATGTTGAGCGTCGGCGTGCAGATGGCAGGTCGTATGGTTGAAGGCGAGTTTGATAAGGAAGAGGGGCCGCGGGTTCTTCATTGATCCACGCTTTGGCCTTTTCTCGGTCGCTTGCGCTTCAGATCGGCTTCTCTGTCCCTGGAGAAGCCCTGCGCTTCACACAGCGCGCATTACTCAACAATCAACCCAAACGAATGTTCAGGCTCTGAGCTTCGCCCGTACGCGCGGCGCTGATCAGTTGTTGTCGCGAATTGGCATTCAACGGGTTTAGCCAGGTCACCACGGTGTGGCTGCGACCCAGCCGCAACGCTTCGCACGCCAGTTGCTGAGCGCTTTGAGTGCCGCGCGGTTGCAACAGTAGAATGCGTTCGCGGTTCAGGCCGGCATCGCGCAGCCAGGTTTGCGTCAGGCTGGCGGGTGGGGCGATCAGCGTCAGCCAGCGCGCATCCTGATCCTCGCTCAATTCACGCAGGATCGGCGCTAGCAGGTTCAGGCAGTTCCCGGCCGCACCACGCAGTGATAGCTCACTGAAGGCGTCAGGTTTGGCATTCCAGTCACGCTCGACCACGTCTTTGAGGATCGGCGCAATCGGTTGCGCCAGAAACGCTTCAAATAAAGGCAGTTGTGTTTGCTGAGGTGTGTGTGGGAACTGCATGGAGCCTCCTTTAGCGGCGAATGACGCCGACACTCAAGCCTTCGATCACCAGTTCCTGATCTTTCAGGTCGACTTCGATAGGGGCGAACTCGGGGTTTTCAGCGATCAGCCAGACTTTGCTGCCTTCACGCTTGAAGCGTTTGACCGTCACTTCGTCGCCGATACGGGCAACCACAACCTGACCGTTACGCGCTTCGCGGGTGGTATGCACTGCCAGCAGGTCACCATCGAAAATACCGATGTCCTTCATGCTCATGCCGTGCACACGCAACAGGTAATCGGCGCGAGGATGGAAGAAGGTCGGATTGATATTGCAGGATTCTTCGATGTGCTGTTCAGCGAGGATCGGCGCGCCGGCAGCCACTCGGCCGATGATTGGCAGGGTGGAGTCGTCGGCCTTGGCTTCGAAGCCGGGAATACGGATGCCGCGGGAAGCACCCGGGGTCATCTCGATCGCGCCTTTGCGGGCCAGGGCCTTGAGATGTTCTTCCGCCGCGTTGGGCGATTTGAAACCCAATTCCTGAGCAATTTCCGCACGGGTGGGCGGATAGCCGTTGTCTTCGAGGCAACGTTTGATGAAGGCCAGAATCTCGGCTTGGCGTGGCGTCAGCTTTAGCATAATGATCGCTCTGTCTTTTTATACAGTGACTGGGATTATATACAGTGAAGCGGTCTTGGCAATGGGCGTTTTTTGCCGCCCGCCGAGCGGTCGCGAAGGGCGCTTATTAATGCTGGTGCCTTGTGTGGTTAAATAGCTGACCGACCATTCCCAAAACGAACCGGCAGGCTTGACAAGGCACAGGCTGAAACGTATGTTTCAAACAAGTGTTTGTCAGGCGGAGTAGCCATGGCCCAGTCGGAAACCGTTGAACGCATTCTTGATGCTGCCGAGCAGTTGTTCGCGGAGAAAGGATTCGCTGAAACCTCATTGCGTTTGATCACCAGCAAGGCTGGCGTCAATCTGGCTGCGGTGAATTATCACTTCGGCTCGAAAAAGGCGCTGATTCAAGCTGTGTTCTCGCGCTTCCTCGGTCCGTTCTGCGTGAGCCTCGATAAAGAGCTGGAGCGCCGTCAGGCCAAGCCTGAGAACAAGCCGACCCTCGAAGAATTGCTGGAAATCCTCGTCGAGCAAGCGCTCGTCGTGCAGCCTCGCAGCGGTAACGATCTGTCGATCTTCATGCGTTTGCTCGGCCTCGCGTTCAGCCAGAGTCAGGGCCACTTGCGGCGTTATCTGGAAGACATGTACGGCAAGGTCTTCCGCCGCTACATGCTGCTGGTCAATGAAGCGGCGCCACGCATTCCACCGATCGAGCTGTTCTGGCGCGTGCACTTCATGCTTGGCGCCGCAGCGTTCAGCATGTCCGGGATCAAGGCCTTGCGCGCGATCGCCGAGACCGATTTCGGCGTCAATACCTCCATCGAACAAGTGATGCGCCTGATGGTGCCGTTCCTCGCTGCCGGCATGCGCGCCGAAACCGGCGTCACTGATACAGCCATGGCCAGCGCGCAATTGCGTCCGCGCAGCAAATCCATGCCGGTCGCCGCCAAGGTTTGACCGCGCACGGGTGGGCGCGGCAGTTGGTATCCGCTAAGCTAGCCGGCCATGCCGACTCTCGTACTGAACCCGATCTGCATGAATTCTGTTGACCGTCCGGGCAATGCCCGCGGTAGCGAATGCAAGCAGATCGGGTTTTTTGTTTTCAAGGAATCTCTATGACTGCTGGCCTGCAAGGCTCGTTGATGGTGGACGTCGCCGGTACCTGGCTGACGGCTGAAGATCGCCAATTGTTGCGTCAGCCCGAAGTGGGCGGCCTGATCATTTTCGCCCGCAATATCGAGCATCCTCGCCAAGTGCGCGAACTGAGCGCTGCGATCCGCGCGATTCGCCCGGATCTGCTGCTGGCGGTGGATCAAGAGGGCGGGCGTGTGCAGCGTCTGCGTCAGGGTTTCGTCCGTCTGCCAGCGATGCGCGCCATCGCCGATAACCCGAATGCAGAGTATCTCGCCGAGCAATGCGGCTGGATCATGGCCACCGAAGTGCTGGCGGTCGGGCTCGACCTGAGTTTCGCCCCGGTGCTGGATCTGGACTATCAGCGCAGCGCTGTGGTCGGCACTCGTTCCTTCGAAGGGGATCCCGAGCGCGCCGCCTTGCTCGCCGGTGCATTCATTCGCGGCATGAACAGCGCCGGCATGGCCGCCACCGGCAAACATTTCCCGGGCCACGGCTGGGCCGAAGCCGACTCCCACGTAGCGATCCCGAACGACGAGCGCAGCCTCGACGAGATCCGCGCCAATGATCTGGTGCCCTTCGCCAAACTCAGCAAACAACTGGCCGCCGTCATGCCGGCCCACGTCATCTATCCGCAAGTCGACTCGCAGCCGGCCGGTTTCTCCCGACGCTGGCTGCAGGACATTCTGCGGGGCGAGTTGCAGTTCGATGGCGTGATCTTCAGCGACGATCTGTCGATGGCCGGCGCCCACGTGGTCGGCGACGCTGCCAGCCGCATCGAAGCCGCACTCACTGCTGGCTGCGACATGGGTCTGGTGTGCAACGACCGCGCGGCAGCCGAGCTGGCCCTGAGCGCCGCCCAGCGTATGAAGGTCAAGCCTTCCGCGCGCATCGCCAGGATGCGCGGGCAGGCCTTCGCCAGCACCGATTATCGTCAGGCTCCGCGTTGGCTCACCGCCCTCGGCGCGCTCAAAGACGCTCAACTGATCGATTAAGGATTTTTTCGTTATGACCGTTTACGCAATCATCGGTGGCACTGGCCTGACTCAGCTCGAAGGCCTGAGCATTCGCCAGTCGCTGGCAGTCGACACCCCTTACGGCGCGCCTTCGGCCGAGGTGCAGATTGGTGAGTACGCCGGCAAGGAAGTGCTGTTCCTCGCCCGTCACGGTCACCCGCATCGTTTCCCGCCGCACAAGGTCAACTACCGCGCCAACCTGTGGGCGTTGAAGCAGGCGGGTGCCGAAGCGATCATCGCCGTTAACGCGGTGGGCGGTATTCATCCGGCCATGGGCACCGGGCATTTCTGCGTGCCGCACCAGATCGTCGACTACACCAGTGGGCGCGAGCACACCTATTTCGCCGATGATCTGGAGCACGTCACCCACATCGATTTCAGCTTTCCCTACAGCGAGCCGTTGCGTCAGCAACTGATTGCCGCGGTCGCCGCCGAAGGCTGCGAATACAGCGATCAAGGCGTGTACGCCTGCACCCAGGGTCCGCGTCTGGAAACGGTCGCCGAGATCGTACGACTGGAGCGTGACGGTTGCGACATCGTCGGTATGACCGGCATGCCGGAAGCGGCGCTGGCGCGTGAGCTGGATCTGGATTACGCCTGTCTGGCGCTCGTCGTGAATCCTGCAGCCGGCAAGACCACCGAAGTGATCACCATGGCCGAAATCGAGCAGGCCCTGCACGATGGCATGGGCAAGGTGAAATCGACGCTGGCCCGGGTGCTGGCCAGCTAAGGACTGTCCATGAGCATTTTCATCGAGCGGCTTAAAGGGCTGACATGGACCCACGCATTCAGTAGCAAGGCGTTGGCCAAGGCCCGGGCTTATGCCGCCGATGACCGGGTAGAGATCCTCGAGATCGATGACAGGAAGATTGAGGCGTTCTGCGTCGGATCGCAACTTCAGGCGTATGAGCAAACCATTTACCTGTCAGAAGATCGGTTGGGATCGGTTAGCTTGCGATGCCTGTGCAGCTGTCCGGTTGCACTGGACTGCAAGCACAGCGCGGCGGTGATCTATCACCTGCTGGGCACGGGTGAGGATGCGTCTGACAATGATGCACAGATCCCGTTGGGGCGAGCGCTGGAGCATTGGCTTTCGACAATTCCCGTGCCGGCCAAGCCTGCTGACGAAAGTGCGCAAACCGCAGGTACGCGGCTGTTTTACAAGCTCAAACCGACGTCTGCGAACGGCAAGTGGCTGCTCGATATTTTCAAGGTCTACCAGCTCAAGAGCGGCGAGTTACGCGAAGTCAAACCGATGTACTCGCTCGCGGAAATGCTCATGCGCCAGCCGGGCTACCTGTCCGAACTGGATCTGCGCATCGCCCGGCTGTTGGTCGCCATGCATTCCCATCACGCCTATTACAGCGGCTATCCGCTGGAAGGCAGCAGTGGCGCCGAACTGCTGGAAATGCTCCTGCGCACCTCGCGGCTGTTCCTCGATTTCGAAGACCTGCGAGCGCTGACACCGGGGGCGAAACGCGTGGGTCAGTTCTCTTGGGCTGAGCAGGCCGATGGCGGATTCCGCGCGCAATGGAGCAGTGCCGAAGCCGCTCAGGAAACCGTGCTGGCGCTGGAGCCGCTTTATTATCTTGATCGCGAGCAGCGCCAGGTTGGCCCGCTGTTCACTGAGCTGGAAGAAAAACTCGCCTGCCATTTGACCCAGGCGCCAGATATTCCGGCGCGTCAGGCCATGCAGTTCAGCCATCGCATGAGCGCGGCGACCCAAATTGCGCCACCGCACAAACTCACCGAACGGATCATCGATGACGTGCTGCCGCAGCCGCAACTGACCCTGGTCAGCGGCCGAGAACGCTCGCGCTGGGAATATGTGCTGGAGCACCGCGCCGCTCTGCTGTTTACCTACAACGGTCATCCGGCGGTGGATCGCAACCCGGAAGTGATGATCCTCAGCGGCACAGAGACCCAGCGTATTCAGCGTCAGCCTGCGCTGGAAAAGAAGCTGCGCCAGAACCTGCAAAAACATGGCTTCAAAAAAGCCACGCGCAAGAGTGCAATGGATCGTCCTGGCGAGATGTTTACCCTGCCGGATGATTCCGCCTGGCTCGGGTTCATGCACGAAGGCCTGGCCACGCTGTGCGCCGCAGATTGGAAGATCGAGATCAGTCCCGGTTTCCATTTCGATGTACAACCGGTTGAACAGTGGTACGCCGAGGTTGAAGAAGAGGCTCCGCATCAGTGGTTTGATTTGCAGTTGGGTATCGTCGTCAACGGCGAGCGCTACAGCTTGCTGCCGATTCTTCTACACCTGTTGCGGACCCAGCCGCGCTTGCTCGACCCGGTCAATCTGGCGCAGCGCAGCGATGATGAAAAACTCCTGATCGAGCTCAAGCCCAGCGGTTTTGGCGACCCGGCCGGCGCCAAGGTCGCGTTGCCGCTGAGTCGGGTCAAACCGCTGATGGCGACGCTGGGCGAGCTGTACCTGGGCGGACACCAAGGCGATGCGCTGCGTTTGACCGCTCCAGACGCCGCACGCTTGAGTATGCTCGATGGCGTACCGCTGGACTGGCAGGGCGGCGAACGCCTGCGCACTTTTGCCAAGCGTCTGCAGAATTCCAGTCACGCCCAGGTTGCTGCGCCGGCCGGCCTCAATGCGCAACTGCGCCCGTATCAGCTCGAAGGCCTGAACTGGATGCAGACCCTGCGCGAGCTGGAGGTCGGCGGCATTTTGGGCGATGACATGGGCCTGGGCAAAACCCTGCAGACACTGGCGCATCTGCTTACCGAAAAACACGCCGGGCGCCTGGACTGTCCGGCACTGGCGGTGATGCCGACCAGCCTGATTCCCAACTGGATCGACGAGGCCGAGCGCTTCACGCCGCAGTTGAAAGTCCTGGCGCTCCACGGCACCGGGCGGCAGAAGGACTTTGCCAATCTCGCCGAATACGACTTGGTGCTCACCACTTACGCATTGCTGCCCAGGGATCTGGAGATCTTGCAGCCGCAGCCGTGGAGCGTGCTGATTCTCGACGAAGCGCAGAATATCAAGAACCCGCTGAGCAAAGCCGCGCAGGCCGCCCGTGACTTGCAGGCCCGTCAGCGCTTGTGTCTGAGCGGTACGCCACTGGAAAACCACCTCGGCGAGCTGTGGTCGCAGTTCCATTTCCTCATGCCCGGCTGGCTCGGCGACAGCAAATCCTTCAATCGCGATTACCGCACGCCGATCGAGAAGCACGGCAATGTCCAGCGCATGCAGCACCTGACCGCACGCATCAAGCCGTTTTTGCTGCGGCGCAAGAAGGATCAGGTCGCCACCGAGTTGCCGCCGAAAACCGAGATCATCCACTGGGTCGAACTCAGCGATGGTCAGCGCGACGTCTATGAGACGGTGCGTGTGGCGATGGACAAAAAGGTCCGCGATGAAATCGCCCGCAGTGGCGTGGCGCGCAGTCAGATCATCATCCTCGATGCGCTGCTCAAGCTGCGTCAGGTCTGCTGCGATCTGCGCCTGGTCAATATGCCGCTCACGGCGAAGGCGTTGCGCTCGGGCAGCGGCAAGCTGATCAGCCTGATGGAGATGCTCGAAGAGTTGCTCGGCGAAGGTCGGCGCATTCTGCTGTTTTCCCAATTCACCTCGATGCTGGCGCTGATCGAGCAGGAGTTGCAACAGCGCGGGCTTGGCTACTCGTTGCTGACCGGCGACACCATCGACCGGCGCACGCCGGTGAGGGATTTCCAGGGCGGCAAGGTGCCGTTGTTCCTGATCAGCCTCAAGGCCGGCGGTACCGGTCTGAACCTGACGGCGGCAGACACGGTGATTCACTTCGATCCTTGGTGGAACCCGGCGGTGGAGAACCAAGCGACCGATCGGGCGTATCGCATCGGGCAGAACAATCCGGTGTTCGTCTACAAGTTGATTGCCAAAGGCACCGTCGAAGAGAAGATCCAGGCGTTGCAGCAGGAGAAAGCGGCGCTGGCCGGGGCGGTGCTTGAGGGTGGCACGACGGGCGGATTCAAACTGGAACAGAGTGATATCGAGGCGTTGTTTGCGCCGTTGCCGGTTTCCAGAGATTGAAGGGTTTGAATCGCGGTGGGGCCATTCGCGAGCAGGCTCGCTCCCACATTGGATCTCGAGCGAATCTGGATTAATTGTGGGAGCGAGCCTGCTCGCGAAAAGCTATCTAACCAGCGACGCCGATTTCAGCGCTTGTCGATCTTGTCCGGCAACGGCGCAAACAGCGCTTCAATATCATCACTCTGCAACTTCCAGTCACCGGCCTTGCGCCCATCGAGCACGCCCGCTGCCAGGTCAGACTTTTCCTTCTGCAGGTGCTGAATTTTCTCTTCCACTGTGCCCCGGGCAATCATCTTGTAGACGAACACCGGTTTTTCCTGGCCAATGCGATAGGCCCGGTCGGTGGCCTGATTCTCGGTTGCCGGGTTCCACCACGGGTCGTAGTGAATCACCGTGTCGGCTTCGGTCAGGTTCAAACCGACGCCACCGGCCTTCAGGCTGATCAGAAAAATCTGACGCGTGCCGCTCTGGAATTCCTTCACCGGTGTGCGCCGGTCGCGGGTCTGGCCAGTGAGGAGGGCGTAAGCGATCTTGCGTTTTTTCAATTCCTCTTCGATCAATGTCAGCATCGAAGTGAATTGCGAGAACAGCAGGATTCGCCGGCCTTCTTCGAACAGTTCCTCAAGCATTTCCATCAGGCTGTCGAGCTTGCCCGAAGTGCTGCCGCGCGCGGGCAGGGTGGCGTCGTTGACCAAGCGCAGATCGCAGCAGACCTGGCGCAGCTTGAGCAATGCTTCGAGAATGATGATCTGGCTTCGCGCCACGCCTTTGCGGGTGATCTCGTCACGGACTTTCTTGTCCATCGCCAGGCGCATGGTCTCGTACACGTCGCGCTGCGCTTCGTTGAGTTCGACCCAGTGGATGATTTCGGTTTTCGGCGGCAGCTCCGTGGCGACCTGCTCTTTGGTGCGGCGCAGCAGAAACGGTTTTATCCGACCGTTGAGGTGCTGCAGTCTGACTTCGCTACCGCGCTTTTCGATCGGCACACGGTAATCGGCATTAAAGCTTTTCACGTCGCCGAGCCAGCCCGGCAACAGGAAGTGGAACAGCGACCAGAGTTCGCCCAAGTGGTTTTCCAGCGGCGTGCCGCTGAGGCACAGGCGCTGGCGCGCGTTCAGCTCGCGCGCGGCCTGAGCGGCTTTGCTGTTGGGGTTCTTGATGTATTGCGCTTCGTCCAGCACCAGCACGTGCAGCGGCTGTTTGGCCAGGCGCTCGAGGTCCTTGGGCAGCAGGGCGTAAGTGGTGAGGATCAGGTCGAAGTCGGCCAGATTGTCGAAGTGCTTTTTGCGCGTGGCGCCGTACAGCGCGAGGACTTTCAGCTGCGGGGTGAAGTGCGCCGCTTCATCGAGCCAGTTCGGAATCAGGCTGGTCGGCATCACTACCATGCACGGACGATCGAGGCGTCCGGCGTTCTTCTCGCTGAGAATATGCGCCAGGGTCTGTAGGGTTTTGCCCAGGCCCATGTCGTCCGCGAGAATGCCGCCGACCTCCAGTTGCCGCAGCGATTGCATCCAGCTCAAACCTTCGAGCTGATACGGGCGCAGCGTTGCATTCAGACCTTGCGGCGCTTCGGCAGTGAAATCGCGGATGTCGCGCAGGCGCTGGGCGAAGGTGCGCATCTGCTCGCCGCCTTCCCACAACAGCGGCAGGCCTTCCAGCGAATTGAGCCGGGTGGCGTCAGCCTTGCTCAGGCGCAGGGTGGTTTCGCCCGGCTCCTGCAAATAGAACTCGCCCAGCGTCATCAATACCGGCTTCAGGCGACCGAGCGGCAGCGCCACTTGCAACGGCCCATGCTCGCTGGTGCGTTGCGGAATGTTCACCAGAATCAGCTCGTCATCGCGACGGCGGGCGAGGCGTTCCGGGTTGAGGATCTCGGTGTGCGAGCGCATCAGATTCAGCAGAATCGGCAGCAGGCTCAGGCGCTCGCCGTTGACGATGATGCCCAGCTCCAGATCGAACCAGTCGCGTTCCGGCGCCTGTTCGACGGTGGCGTACCAGTCGTCGACGGCGGTCAGGTCGAAACCGAATTCCTCATCGATCTGCAACTCCCAGCCTTGGCTGCGCAACTTCGGCAAGTCATTGAGGGTGAAGGTCAGCCAGGCGCTGTCGTTGACCATCTCGTAGAGTTCGCCGGCGCTTTCCGGCAGGGCTTTGCTCTGCCGGGTGGCGATGCGGAAACCGAGGATGCGTAACTGTTCGCGGTAGGACTGTTCGACGTCCGGGTGACGTTTTATCCGCAGGGTCTGGGCTTCCTGACGGATCAGGATATCGCTGTGTTTTTGCCCGCTGACGTATTCGTCCAAATAGCTGAACGACAGCGCCGCGCGGTGCTGAATGTAGCGCTGCATCTTGCCGTTGCGCGGCTCGAAGGCGCTGAACTCGACGCTCGCCAGCCACAGGCGCGGCACCGGCTGCACGTTGTCCACCAGCACTTGCGGCGGCGCTTTCGGGCTACGGTTTTCCAGCACGGCCTGGAGCTTCTCCAGCAGTTCGGCATCTTTCGCGGCGGCGGGGTAGTCGAGGGTTTCCTGGATTTTCAGCAGCACCGCCGCGCAGTGTTTGCAGTTGCTGCGCACCGGACAGGTGCAGGTGGCGTCGACCAGCAACAGCGTCGCTTTGGCTGACTCGCGCAGATGGATGGTCTGCCGGTAGACACTGCCGCCAGAACCTTCGCAACTGGCGGTGATGGTCGCATCGCCGACCTGGGCGATGCGCACTCGATTCTCCAAAGCGTAGCGGCGGCCGCGCTCCAGACTCTGCTCTTTGAATCGGCTGACCCACGACGGGGCCAGCGGTTTGCTCAGGGGCGGCGGCATAAGGACTTCGATCAGTCCGGCACGACTTCAGGCGCTTCGCGAGGCGCTGGCGCGGTCAGGGAAGTGATCTTGATCAGCAGGGCCAGATGACCGTTGTCGAGGTAATTGAGCTGGCCGTTCTTGGTGTGGCTGTCCTGACGCAGGCGCTCACTGGCGGTGACCAGGCCATTGGCGTCGATCTGATTGACCCAGAAATCGGCGGTCACGTCGGTGAAGCGGCCGAGTTTCATTTCCAGCGTGCCCTCGATCGGGAACTGGCCGAACTGCTCCTGACCTTCGCTGACTGCGACTTTCGCCGGCGCTTCGCCGAGGCTCTGCTGCCAGGCTTTGTGCATCAGCACGGTGTACTCGCCGCTGGCGGTGAGTTTGTTCACTACATCATTCAGCGCTGGGGTGCGCTGGCTGTCGCTGCCCAGACGCTGGGCGCCTGCGGCCCAGTCTTCCGGGGCGGCGCGGCTGACGATGGCCGGGACGGCATTCTGGCGCACCAGGATCATTTCGACCTGATACGTGTCATCGGCAAACGCCGTCGGTGCTGCAAGTGCAAGCAACAAAGTCAGAGAGCGGAACAGGCGCATCGGGCGTCCTTCAAGCGGATTTCGGGATGAGACGCTCAAACAGCGCCTCGACAGTATTGAAACGTTCTTCCGGGCGCTCCATTGGCACCTGGAATTTAAACATCGTCGCGCCTTCGAACTTGTAGCGCTTGGGCTGCGTCTGGATCAGCTTGATCAGGGTCATCGGGTCAACCGGCGTCTGCGCTTCGAACTCGATACGTCCGCCTTGCGGCCCGCCGTCGACTTTCTTGATGCCAAGCTTTTCCGCCTGCAATTTCAGCGCGGTGATCCGCACCAGGTTCTTGGTCGGCTCCGGCAACAGGCCGAAGCGGTCGATCATCTCCACCTGCAGGTCCTTGAGGCCTTCCTCGTCGGTGGCCGAGGCGATGCGTTTATACAGAATCAACCGCGCATGCACATCCGGCAGATAATCTTCCGGAATCAGCGCCGGCACCCGCAGATTGACTTCCGGGCCGCCACCCAGCGGTTGATCGAGGTTCGGCTGCTCGCCCTTGCGGATCGACTTCACCGCGCGCTCGAGCATTTCCATGTACAGGGTGAAACCGACGGCCTGAATCTGCCCGCTCTGACCATCGCCCAGCAGTTCGCCGGCGCCACGGATTTCCAGGTCGTTGGTGGCCAGGACGAAACCGGCGCCGAGGTCCTGGGTATTGGCGATCGCTTCCAGACGTTTTTCCGCGTCCGAAGTGATTTGCTGGCGTGGCGGTGTCAGCAGGTAGGCGTAAGCCTGGTGGTGACTGCGGCCGACGCGGCCACGCAATTGGTGCAACTGGGCCAGACCGAACTTGTCGGCGCGTTCGATAATGATGGTGTTGGCGCTCGGCACGTCGATGCCGGTCTCGATGATGGTCGAGGCGATCAGCACGTTGAAGCGCTTGTGGTAGAAGTCGCTCATCACCTGTTCGAGTTCACGTTCGCGCATCTGCCCGTGGCCGATACCGATGCGCGCTTCCGGCACCAATTCCGCGAGGTCGGCGGCGCACTTCTCGATGGTCTTCACATCGTTGTGCAGGTAATAAACCTGACCGCCACGCAGCAGTTCACGCAGCAGAGCCTCTTTGACCGTGCTCTTGTTCTGCTCCATGACAAAAGTGCGCACCGACAGGCGTCGCGCTGGCGGCGTGGCGATGATCGACAGGTCGCGCATGCCCGACACCGCCATGTTCAGCGTCCGCGGAATCGGCGTCGCGGTCAGGGTCAGAATGTCGACCTCGCTGCGCAGGGCCTTGAGCTGTTCTTTCTGGCGTACGCCAAAACGGTGTTCTTCGTCGATGATCACCAGCCCGAGGTTTTTGATCTTCACATCATCGGACAGCAGCTTGTGCGTGCCGATGACGATGTCGATCTTGCCTTCCGCCAGATCGGCGATCGCCGCGTTGACTTCCTTGGCCGATTTGAAGCGACTCATCACTTCGACCGTCACCGGCCAGTCGGCGAAGCGGTCGCGGAAACTGTTGTAGTGCTGCTGGGCGAGCAGGGTGGTCGGTACCAGAATCGCCACCTGACGACCGCCGTGCACGGCGATGAACGCGGCGCGCATGGCCACTTCGGTCTTGCCGAAGCCGACGTCGCCGCAGACCAGGCGATCCATCGGTTTCGGCGCGAGCATGTCTTCGCGCACGGCCTCGATGGTGGCTTGCTGATCGGGTGTTTCCTCGAACGGGAAACCGGCGCTGAAGGTGGCGTAATCGGCTTTCGGATCGGCGAAGGCATAACCTTCACGGGCGGCGCGACGGGCATAAATGTCGAGCAATTCGGCGGCGACGTCACGCACCTGCTCGGCGGCCTTACGCTTGGCTTTCTGCCAGGTTTCCGAGCCGAGGCGGTGCAGCGGCGCGAGCGAGTCGTCGCTGCCGGTGTAGCGCGCGATCAGGTGCAGGTTGGCTACCGGCACGTACAGCTTGGCGTTCTCGGCGTATTCGAGGGTGAGGAATTCGGCGGCCTGATTGTCGATTTCCAGAATCGTCAGGCCCAGGTAGCGGCCGACACCATGGTCAATATGCACCACCGGCGCGCCTTCGCGCAGTTCGGTGAGGTTCTTGATTACCGCATCGTTGCTGACGTCGCTGCGCTTCTCGCGGCGACGACGTTGCATCACTCGTTGCCCGAACAGCGGACTTTCCGCCACCAGCGCCAGCGCCGGGTCGTCGAGCAGCAGGCCCTCGTCGAGCGGGGCGATGGTGATCGCCAGACGATCCTTGCTGGCAACGAAGTCTGGCCAGCTGTCGACGGTTTTCGGCCGCAGCTTCAGGCGTTCCAGCAGTTCCAGCAGGACTTCGCGACGACCCGCCGATTCGGCGGTGAACAGCACGCGACCGGGGAATTCTTCGAGGAAACCGGCCAGCGCCGCCAGTGGTTGCGTGGCTTTGGCTTCGATGGCCAGATCCGGCAGCGCGTGCGCCGGGAAGCGTTCACGGCCGACGCCGGTTTCGACGTCCTGCTGACTGGCGACGACTCGCGGCCAGTTCTTCAGGCGCGCGAAGCAGTCTTCCACCGGCAGGAACAGTTCGGCCGGTGGCAATAAAGGACGCGATGGATCGACGCGGCGTTCTTCGTAACGATTGCGCACGTCGTTCCAGAAGTTTTCCGCCGCCTGCTCGATGCCCGGCAGCGAGAACACTTGCGTGTCCTGAGGCAGGTAATCGAACAGCGTCGAAGTTTCGTCGAAGAATAGCGGCAGGTAGTACTCGATGCCGGCCGGAGTGATACCGCTGCTCAAATCCTGAAAGATCGGGCAGCGGCGGAAGTCGACGTCGAAGCGCTCGCGAAAGCGCGCCTTGAAGCGGGTGACTGCGTCTTTCTGCAACGGGAACTCGCGGGCCGGCAGCAGCTTGACCGACTCGACCTTGTCGATTGAACGCTGGGTTTCCGGATCGAAGGTGCGCAGGGTTTCGATTTCGTCGTCGAACAGGTCGATGCGATAGGGCAGCTTGCTGCCCATCGGGAACAGGTCGATCAGCGCGCCGCGTACGGTGAACTCGCCGTGCTCATACACCGTGTCGACATAGCGATAGCCGCTGGCTTCGAGCCGCGCACGCATCTGTTCGACGTCGAGCTTCTGGCCGATATCCAGCACCAGGCTGCTGCCGAGGAGGAATTTGGTCGGCGCCAAGCGATGCAGGGCGGTGGTTATCGGAACCACCAGCACGCCGTGGGCCAGTTCCGGCAGGCGATACAGGCTGGCGATGCGCTGGGAGATGATGTCCTGGTGCGGCGAGAACAGGTCGTAGGGCAGGGTTTCCCAGTCGGGGAAATGCAGTACGGGCAAATCCGGGGCGAAGAAACTCAGCTCCTGTTCCAGCCGTTCGGCACTTTGGCTGTCGGCGGTCAGCAGCAGGGTAAAGCGCTTGGCAGCGCTGGCAGCCTCGGCAATCGCCAGGCTGAGGGCGGCACCGGGCAGATTGCCCCAGTGCTGTTTACCTGCTTCGGCAGGGAGTAGCGGTAGACGCAGAACAGGCACGGAAGGTTGAGCTCCAGGCGTTGCGACAAAGTCGGTAATTGTAGCGGCCTCCGGTGCCGCCTGTCAGTTGTAGACTGCGTCTATCTTCACGGTTTGGACGAAATGTAGTGGTAACCATAAAAACGAGCACTTTTTTCATGGTTATGTAGTGCCGAAACCGGGTGGTGTTACGGAGGGTTACAGACATCGTCTAACAGTCGTCGAAAAATTGACTGCGCTGAAAGCCCCGGTTTTATTGGGCTGGAGAAGGGCGTAAATTTTTTGAACGGGATTTTGTTACCGATTGCGCGACAAGCGCGCATTGCTGAAAGGGCTTGTCGGCGGCATAATGTAGCCCCTTTTTTCTGCCCCTACATGTGGAAGGTTACCGTGACTCAGAAGCCCGACCAGTGTCTTGGTGAATGGATCGACCGTGAAGCACTCGCAGAAGCGATGATCCCGCTTATCGGTCAGCTCTACCGCAATAACAACGTGGTTAGCTCGATCTATGGCCGCAGCCTGATCAACCAGTCTGTCATCGCGATTCTCAAAGCTCACCGCTTTGCTCGCCACCGTTCTTCCGACGACAGCGAACTCTCCGTCCACGAAACATTCCCACTGCTCAAGGCCATGAGCGAGCTCAAGCTCGGCGCGGCGTCGGTGGATCTGGGCAAGCTGGCGTTCAAATTCCGTAACGAAGGCAACGGCCGCAGCGCCGAGCAGTTCGTGCGTGAAGAGATGGCTGACGTGGTTGGCCAGCAGAACGCCTCGGCCCGCAAAGGCACCGACGTTGTTCTTTACGGCTTCGGTCGTATCGGCCGTCTGCTGGCGCGCATCCTGATCGAGAAAACCGGTGGTGGCGACGGCCTGCGTCTGCGCGCCATCGTCGTGCGCAAAGGCGCCGAAAACGACCTGACCAAACGCGCCAGCCTGCTGCGTCGCGATTCGGTACACGGTTCGTTCAACGGCACCATTACCATCGATGAAGAAAACAACACCATCACCGCCAACGGTAACCTGATCCAGGTGATCTACGCGAAGAACCCGACCGAGGTGGATTACACCCAGTACGGCATCAAAGACGCGCTGCTGGTGGACAACACCGGTGTATGGCGTGACGCCGATGGCCTGGGTCAGCACCTGGCCTGCCCGGGCATTGATCGCGTTGTTCTGACCGCGCCTGGCAAGGGCAAGCTGAAGAACATCGTTCACGGCATCAACCACGGTGAAATCACCGCTGACGACAAAATCGTCTCGGCTGCTTCCTGCACCACCAACGCCATCGTGCCGGTGCTCAAAGCGGTCAACGACAAGTTCGGCATCATCAACGGTCACGTCGAAACCGTTCACTCGTACACCAACGACCAGAACCTGATCGACAACTTCCACAAGGGCGATCGCCGTGGTCGTAGCGCCGCGCTGAACATGGTAATCACCGAGACCGGCGCCGCCACCGCTGCTGCCAAGGCTCTGCCTGAGCTGGCCGGCAAGCTGACCGGTAACGCGATCCGCGTTCCGACGCCGAACGTGTCGATGGCCATTCTCAACCTCAACCTTGAGAAAGCCGCCACCCGTGAAGAGATGAACGAGTACCTGCGCTACATGGCGCTGCACTCCGAGCTGCACAAGCAGATCGACTTCGTCAATTCGCAGGAAGTGGTGTCGACCGACTTCGTCGGCTCGCGTCACGCTGGTGTGGTTGATGCTGAAGCGACCATCGTGCAGGACAACCGCGTCGTTCTGTACGTTTGGTACGACAACGAGTTCGGCTACAGCTGCCAAGTGGTTCGCGTAATGGAAGACATGGCTGATGTGAATCCGCCAGCGTTCCCGCGCTAAGCCTCAGGCTTGAATGAAAACGCCCCGGCATTTTGTCGGGGCGTTTTTGTTTGTGGGCCTGTTGGATCTTCGGCGTCCTTGCCGGCCTCTTCGCGAGCAGGCTCGCTCTCACACTGGATCAGTGTCGTTCACAATCTTCTGTGGGAGCGAGCCTGCTCGCGAAAGCATTCTGTCAGGCGCCGCTGGCTACCGAGGCCTGCGCCGTGCGCAACTCATGCCGGTTGCCACGGAACAGCACCAGTGTCGCAATCAAGCCCAACACCGCCGCGCCACTGAGCCAGATGCCCGGTGCTGCCTTGTTGTCCAGCACATGAATCAGATAGGTACACGCCGCCGGGGTAAAGCCGCCGAACGTCGCCGTCGCGAGGCTGTACGCCAGCGAGAAGCCGGTCGTGCGCACTTCCACCGGCATGATCTCGGTCAGTGCCACCACCATCGCGCCGTTGTACGAGCCGTACAGAAACGACAGCCACAATTCGACAATCAGCAAATGGCTGAAGCTCGGGTTCGCCACCAGCCACGACAGTGCCGGATACGCCGTGAGGATCGCCAGAATCGTCGCCGCCAGCAGTAGGGGTTTTCGGCCGATCTTGTCGGATACTGCGCCCATCACCGGTAGCCAGAAGAAGTTCGACAAGCCGATGCACACCGTCACCAGCAAGGCGTCGAGATCAGACAGATGCAGCTCAGCCTTGCCAAACGTCGGCGTGTAGGCAGTGATCAGGTAGAACGAAACTGTGGTCATCACCACCAGCGCCATGCCGGCAATAACGATGCCGAAGTTCTGCCCGATCGAGCGGACGATTTCGCCGAGGGTAGGGCGGTGGGTGCGCGCCTGGAACTCCGGGGTTTCTTCCAGCGAGCGTCGGATGAAAAAAATCACCGGCACGATCATGCAGCCAATCAGAAACGGTACGCGCCAGCCCCATTCGCCCATCTGCTCAGGGCTCAGCCAGTGGTTGAGACCGACACCGAGCAGACCGGCGAAGACTACCGCAGCCTGTTGGCTGGCCGACTGCCAACTGACGAAAAAGCCTTTACGCCCCGGCGTTGAAATTTCCGCCAGATACACCGACACGCCGCCCAGTTCCACGCCCGCCGAGAAGCCTTGCAGCAAACGGCCGAACAACACCAGCAGCGGCGCGGCGACACCGAGCGTCGCGTAGCCGGGTACGCAGGCAATCAGCACTGTACCGGCGGCCATCATCGCCAAGGTGATGATCAGCCCTTTGCGCCGTCCGTGACGGTCGATATAGGCACCGAGGAAAATCGCCCCGAGCGGGCGCATCAGGAAGCCGGCGCCGAAGGTCGCCAGCGACAGCATCAGCGAAGCGAAGGCGCTGTCGGTGGGGAAGAAGGTTTTGGCGATGGCCGTGGCATAGAA
Organism: Pseudomonas siliginis; assembly: GCF_019145195.1. Classification (GTDB taxonomy): domain Bacteria; phylum Pseudomonadota; class Gammaproteobacteria; order Pseudomonadales; family Pseudomonadaceae; genus Aquipseudomonas; species Aquipseudomonas siliginis. The sequence goes on along the minus strand of NZ_JAHSTW010000009.1, from coordinate 300,183 downwards.
GCCGTAGACCATGAAGTCGAACATTTCGAGGAAGTTGCCGCTGACAACGCGAAAGATCGCTTTGCCTTTGCCCGTGGTGGAGGACATGGGAGGTACTCACTGTTCAATTTTGTATAAAGGCGTTGCAGCCATGGGGAAGCGAGCGGGCGCTTGTAGTTCATAATGGCCGCCGTGGTTTTGCGGGGAGATGAAGAATTGTTAACTGGACGCTGGTGGGGGCTTGTGGTCTTGGCGGCGGCTTTGGTCGGCTGCGGCAACGGCGATTCCCTGGAACAGGTCGGTGGCTCGACCATGGGCAGCACCTGGTCGGTCAAGTATGTGCGCCACGCCGGGGTCGCCGATCCTGCGCAAGTGCGCGGTGAAGTGGAGCGCATCCTCGGCGACGTCGATCAACAGCTGTCGACTTACCGAAGTGACTCCGCCATCCAGCGTTTCAACGCCTTGCCCGCCGATAGCTGCCAAGCCATGCCGGCAGCAGTGCTCGAATTGGTCCGCATCGGCGAACAGCTTTCAACGCAAAGCGAAGGCTCCTACGACCTGACCGTGGAGCCGCTGCTGGACCTCTGGGGATTCGGCCCGCAAGGACGCGGAGAAAAGATCCCTGATGCGGCCGCTGTGGCCGAGGTCATGCAGCGGGTCGGCCATCAGCACCTGCGCATCGATGGCGAACGGTTGTGCAAGGACACCGCCGTCGAAGTCGACTTCAACAGCATTGCCGCCGGTTATGCCGTGGATGCCATCGCCGCCAGATTGCAGGTCATGGGCATCGATAATTACTTGGTCGAAGCAACGGGCGAACTCAAGGCCCGGGGCAAGAAGCCGAATGGTTCAGCGTGGCGCATCGCTCTCGAAGAGCCTCGCGATGACCAGCAAGTGGCCGAGCGGATTATCGATGTCGACGGCTATGGCGTATCCACCTCCGGCGACTACCGCCACTATTTTCTGCAGGACGGTCGGCGTTATTCCCACACCTTCGATGCACGCAGCGGAAGACCGGTCCTACATGATCTGGCGTCAGTCACGGTGATTCATCCTTCAGCGTTGATGGCCGATGGACTATCGACGCTGTTGCTGATTCTCGGGCCGGAAAGGGCGCGGGACTATGCCCAAAAACATGACATTGCTGCATTCTTTGTCTTGCGTGCCGATACAGGTTTCGTCACCCGCAGCAGTCAGGCATTTGCGCAGCTTGTCGGTGAAAAAAACTGACTGAAGACAAGACGAAAGCTGGCGTTGTAGTGCAGGCAAAAGTAGCCTACGACGCGACCAAGGGTTAATGTGCGCGGCGTTGACGCTTCTATAGACTGTGTCCGGGTTCTTCACTGGCCCCCAATTGTTCCTTCGCGCCGCCGTTCGGCGTGATTTAGCCGCCGGTGCTGCTGGCACCGCGGCCTGTTCTGAGGAGTACGCATGGCTGTCTACAACTACGACGTGGTGGTACTGGGTTCCGGCCCGGCGGGAGAAGGCGCGGCAATGAACGCCGCCAAAGCGGGGCGCAAGGTCGCGATGGTCGACAGCCGTCGTCAGGTTGGCGGCAACTGCACCCACCTCGGCACCATCCCGTCCAAGGCACTGCGTCACTCGGTGCGGCAGATCATGCAGTTCAACACCAACCCGATGTTCCGCGCCATCGGCGAGCCACGCTGGTTCTCCTTCCCGGACGTGTTGAAAAGCGCCGAAAAAGTCATTTCCAAACAAGTCGCATCGCGCACCGGCTACTACGCCCGTAATCGTGTCGACGTGTTCTTCGGCACCGGCAGCTTCGCCGACGAGCAAACCATCGAAGTGGTCTGTGGCAACGGCGTGGTCGAAAAACTGGTCGCCAAGCACATCATCATCGCTACCGGTTCGCGCCCGTATCGCCCGGCGGACATCGATTTCCACCACCCGCGCATCTACGATAGCGACACCATCCTCAGCCTCGGTCACACCCCGCGCAAACTGATCGTTTACGGCGCTGGTGTGATCGGTTGCGAATACGCATCGATCTTCAGTGGTCTGGGTGTGCTGGTCGAACTGGTCGACAACCGTGGCCAGTTGCTGAGCTTCCTTGACTCGGAAATTTCCCAGGCGCTGAGCTACCACTTCAGCAACAACAACATCACCGTGCGTCACAACGAAGAGTACGACCGCGTCGAAGGCGTGGACAACGGCGTGATCCTGCACCTGAAATCCGGCAAGAAGATCAAGGCCGACGCCTTGCTCTGGTGCAACGGCCGTACCGGCAACACCGACACGCTGGGTCTGGAAAACATCGGGGTCAAGGTCAACAGCCGTGGCCAGATCGAGGTCGACCAGAACTACCGCACCTGCATAGAGAACATCTACGGCGCCGGTGACGTGATCGGCTGGCCAAGCTTGGCCAGTGCCGCCCACGACCAGGGTCGTTCGGCCGCTGGCAGCATCGTCGACAATGGCAGCTGGCGCTTCGTCAATGACGTGCCGACCGGCATCTACACCATTCCGGAGATCAGCTCGATCGGCAAGAACGAGCAGGAGCTGACCCAGGCGAAAGTGCCGTACGAAGTCGGCAAGGCCTTCTTCAAGAGCATGGCGCGGGCGCAGATTGCCGGTGAGCCGCAAGGCATGCTGAAGATCCTCTTCCACCGCGAAACGCTGGAAGTGCTCGGCGTGCATTGCTTCGGTTATCAGGCGTCGGAGATCGTGCACATCGGTCAGGCGATCATGAACCAGCCGGGCGAGCTGAACACCCTGAAGTATTTCGTCAACACCACGTTCAACTACCCGACCATGGCCGAAGCCTATCGGGTAGCGGCGTACGACGGCCTCAACCGGCTTTTTTGACGGGCTCCGGCCGGTGGCCTGAGCCGGCCGGGGAGACCGATTTCAGCAATTCTCAAGGGTGGCAGTGGCCAAACCGGGAAAGTCTGTAATCAGGCTGTCAACGCCGAAGTCGGCGAGTCTGCGCATCAGTGCAGGCTCGTTGACGGTCCACACCGACACATGCAGGCCCTGACGCTGCGCCTTCTGCAGGCGTTCCGGCGTACACAGCGTCCAGTTCAACGCGAGAATTTCGCAACCGTAGCTGGCCGCCACCTTCAGCGGATCGAGCCAGGCGTATTCGGCCACCAGGCCACGGGATACGTCCGGTACCAGGTCCAGCGCTGCCTTCAAGACTTCCCGTGAGCTCGAGGTGATCGTCACCTTGTCGAGCAGGCCATGCCGTTGAGCCATTTCCCGAATCGCCAGCACGGTAGTCGCCGCGCGGGTGCGTGAAGCGCTTTTGACTTCCAGTTGCCAGTGCTCGAAATCACATTGCTCGAACAACTCTTCCAGCGTTGGAATCGGGCACGGCTTGATCCAGCCCGGGCCGCCCTTGCGTGCGTCGTAGGTCACCAGTTCGGCGGCGGTGTGCTCGACGACTTTGCCGCGACGGTCGGTGGTGCGCTTGAGGGTCGGGTCATGGATGACCATCAGCTCGCCGTCCTTGGACAGGTGCAGATCCAGTTCGCAGCGGCGCACGCCGTGCTTGAGGCATTCCTGAAAGCTGCTCAGGGTGTTTTCCGGTGCTTCGCCCTTGGCGCCGCGGTGGCCGTAGATGAGGGTCACGGTGCTTCCTTAAGTTAAATGCCAGATTCGTTCTGTTCGCGGGCCAGACGGCGTTCCTGAGCCTGCTTCTGCAAAATGTAGCGCGCGAGCAATTGGCGCTGGGCATCGGTCGGGCGCTCGAACTCGGTGCCGACGTCATAGCCATCGCCCTTGGGATCGCAATGGGTGACCCGGGCACGCAGCAGCAGGCCAAGCGCCTGCGGCATCAGTACCAGTTTCACCGACAGGTGTGCGCCGGTGGCAATCGGGGTCGGGTGCTGAAAGTCGATCCCGCCCTCGGAGATGATCACCGGCTGCGGCTCGCCGATGTGTCCGAGCACCGTCAGGGCGATTACCTGGCTGAGCAGGTCGATGCGTTTGTTCTGCGATTTGAGGAACGCGGCGATGGCGCGGTCGCGCTCGCTGATCTGTCGCAGCAGGTGCTGCGACTCGAATTCGCTCAGGTGCAGTTCGCTGAGCAGGTTGAAGAGTGGGGAAGCATCCTGCAACACTTCCTGGCCTGCGGCTTCGGGAGCGGACAGGGGCCGAATTTCCAGTGCGATCGTGTCCTCGATACGGTAGTATTCGCGGCGATCTTCTTCATCTAATGTCGACATGGCGAACCCATGGTAGCGGCGGTGGTCTGAGTGTAAAGCTGGTTTTCGACCCCCGCCACAAGGACGTTCCTTTTCCCTCCGAACAAGCCCCGACATGTTCAGACCTCTCTTCGTATTTATCGGCACGCGTTATACCCGTGCAAAGCGTCGCAATCATTTTGTGTCATTCATTTCCCTGACTTCGATGATCGGGCTCGCCCTTGGCGTGGTCGTGATGATCGTCGTGCTGTCGGTGATGAACGGCTTCGATCATGAGATGCGCACCCGCGTGCTGGGCATGGTGCCCCACGCCACTCTCGAGACCGGCGAGCCGATCAATGACTGGCAGAGCCTGGCCGACAAGGTCAAGCAGAACCGGCAGGTGACGGCGGTGGCGCCGTTTACCCAGATGCAGGGCCTGCTGACCAACAACGGTCAGGTTTCCAAGGTGTTGCTCAATGCCATTGATCCTGCGCTCGAGCGCAATGTGTCGATCATCGACAACTTCATGAAGCAGGGCAAACTCGACGACCTGACGCCCGGCAGCTTCGGCATCGTCATCGGCGACAAGGCGGCGACCAAGCTCGGCGTCGGCATCGGTGACAAGGTCACCTTCGTCGCACCGGAGGTCAGCGTGACCCCGGCCGGGATGTTCCCGCGCATGAAGCGCTTCACCGTGGTCGGCATTTTCCATGTCGGCGCCGGTGAGCTCGACGGCTACCTCGGCGTGACCAATCTGCAGGATCTGGCGAAAATGCACCGCTGGAAAGCCGATCAGGTGCAGGGCCTGCGGCTGAAGTTCGACGACCTGTTCCAAGCCCCGCGCGAGGCGTGGAACATCGCCCAGCAGCTCGGCGAAGATCGTTACTACGCCCGCGACTGGACGCGCACCCACGGCAACCTGTATCAAGCGATCCGCATGGAAAAAGCCATGATCGGTCTGCTGTTGCTGCTGATCGTTGCCGTTGCCGCGTTCAACATCATTTCCACGCTGGTGATGGTGGTGAACGACAAGAAGGGCGACATCGCCATTCTGCGCACCCTCGGCGCCACTCCGGGCACGATCATGCGCACGTTCATGGTTCAGGGCACGGTGATCGGCGTGGTCGGCACGGCCATCGGCGCGGTGGTCGGGATCCTCGCGGCACTGAATGTCAGTGCGGCCATTTCGGCGCTCGAAGGGCTGATCGGCCACAAGTTCCTTAATGCTGACGTGTATTTCATTGATTATCTTCCTTCGCAGGTACAGAGCCAGGACGTCGTCATGGTCTGCGCCGCTGCGTTGGTCCTGAGTTTCCTCGCCACCCTGTATCCCGCCTGGCGTGCCGCGCGCACCCAGCCGGCGGAGGCGTTACGTTATGAGTGAGTCGGGCATGAGTGAACAAGCAATTCTGAGCTGCCGTAACCTGGGCAAATCCTACGAGGAGGGTCCGGAGTCGGTACAAGTGCTGGCCGGCCTGCAACTGGAGTTGCACCCGGGCGAACGTGTAGCGATCGTGGGCAAATCCGGTTCCGGCAAAAGTACCTTGCTCAACCTGCTCGGCGGCCTCGATACGCCGAGCAAGGGCAGCGTCTGGCTCGACGGTGAAGAACTGTCGGCGTTGAGCGAGAAGAAGCGGGGCCTGCTGCGCAATCGCGCGCTTGGTTTCGTTTACCAGTTTCACCACCTGCTGCCGGAATTCACCGCGCTGGAAAACGTCTGCATGCCGCTGTTGATCGGCAAGACCGCCATCCCGGAGGCGCGCCAGCGTGCCACGGCATTGCTGGAGCGCGTCGGTCTGGGCCATCGTCTGGAACACAAACCGGCCGAGCTGTCCGGCGGCGAACGTCAGCGCGTGGCCATCGCCCGTGCTCTGGTCAACAATCCGGGGCTGGTGATGCTCGATGAGCCAACCGGTAACCTCGACCTGCACACCGCCGAAGGCATTCAGGATCTGATGCTGGAGCTGAGCACTTCGATGCGCACGGCGTTCCTGGTGGTGACGCACGACATGAACCTGGCTCGCCAGATGGACCGCGTCCTGCAGTTGCAGGAAGGTTGCCTGACCCCCATCTGACTGGCTGAAACCCGGCGCCCGTAACGGCGCCGGGTCTTTTATTTCTATACGGTGCCCCAGCGAATGTTCAGACCGTTATCGATCTTTATCGGCACGCGCTATACCCGCGCCAAGCGCCGCAATCGCTTTGTTTCGTTCATTTCGATGACCTCGATGATCGGCCTCGCCCTCGGCGTGCTGGCGATGATCGTGGTGCTGTCGGTGATGAACGGCTTCCAGCGCGAAATGAGCTCGCGCATCCTCGGCATGGTGCCCCATGCGACCATCGTTGGCGTCAAACCGATCGACGACTGGCAGCCAGTGGCCGCCGCTGCGATGAAAAATCCCGAAGTGACGGCCGCCGTGCCGTTCACCGAGATGGAAGGCATGCTTTCCTACAAGGGTTCGATGCAGCCGATTCAGATCAGCGGCGTTGATCCGGCCCAGGAAGGCAAGGTGTCGATCGTTGCCCAGCACATCGTCCAGGGTCGTCTGGATGCCTTGAAGCCGGGCGAATTCGGTGTGGTGATCGGTGAAATCACCGCGCGGCGTTTCCGCCTCAATGTCGGCGACAAGATCACCTTGATCGTTCCGGAAGTCAGCACCGCGCCGGGCGGTATCACCCCGCGCATGCAGCGCCTGAATGTGGTTGGCGTGTTCAAGGTCGGCGCCGAGCTGGACGGTTCGATGGGCCTGATCCACGTCGCCGATGCCGCGACCATGCAGCACTGGCAGCCGAATCAGGTGCAGAGCGTGCGGCTGGCGGTCAAGGATCTGTACGCTGCGCCGAAGGTGTCTGCAGACATTGCCGGTGGCCTCGGCGCTGACTTCAAGGCTGACGACTGGACCCACACCCAGGGCAGCCTGTTCAGCGCGATGAAGATGGAAAAAACCATGATCGGCCTGCTTTTGCTAATGATCGTCGCGGTGGCGGCGTTCAACATCATCGCGACGCTGATCATGGTGGTGAACGACAAGGGCGCCGACATCGCGATCCTGCGCACGATCGGCGCCACACCGCGACAGATCATGGCGATCTTCATGGTCCAGGGCACGGTGATCGGTATTGTCGGCACCATTATTGGCGGCGTGCTGGGCGTGATTGCGGCGCTCAATGTCAGCGAACTGGTCGGCTGGGTCGAGCGTGTGACCGGTCAGCATATCTTCAGTTCGGATGTGTATTTCGTCAGCAACCTGCCCTCGGAACTGCAGGGTGGAGATGTGCTGTTGATCTGCTCGGCGGGGTTCATTCTGAGCTTTCTGGCGACGGTGTATCCGGCGTGGCGGGCGGCGAAGATCGAACCGGCGCATGCGCTGAGATACTCGTAACCTTTAGACCGCCTTCGCGAGCAGGCTCGCTCCCACGGTTGGAATGCATTTCCCTGTGGGAGCGAGCCTGCTCGCGAAGGGGCCGGACCTGCTGGCCTCAGTTCTGCTTCGGTAACTGGATCACAAACCGCGTAAACCCCACCTCCGATTCGCAATGAATCGTCCCACCATGCGCCCGCACGATCGACTGAGTAATCGCCAGCCCCAACCCCGCATGCTCACTGCTGCCTTCCTGCCGCGCCGGATCCGCTCGATAGAAGCGGTCGAACAGACGTGGCAGTAATTGCGCGGAAATACCCTCGCCACTGTTCTCGACGCAGACGCGCACGATCTCCCCCTCGTCGACGATGCTCAAGCGCACATAACCCTCGGTCGGGGTAAACCGCAGTGCGTTATCCAGCAGATTCGACAAGGCCCGGCGCAACATGCCGCGATCACCTTCGATTCGCGCCTCGCCTTCACGGCTCAAACTCACGCCGGCGTCTTCCGCCAATGGCGCAAAAAACTCCAGCAGCATGTCGGCCTCATCCGCCAGCTCCAGTGGTTCGCGCTTGGGCATCAGCAAGCCGTGGTCAGCCTTGGCCAGGTAGAGCATGTCGTTGACCAGTTGCGCCATCCATTGCAGTTCTTCGAGGTTGCTGTGCAGCGCTTCGCGGTAATCCTCCAGTGCGCGTGGGCGAGTGAGGGTGACCTGTGTGTGGGTCAGCAGATTCGACAACGGTGTGCGCAGTTCATGGGCGATGTCGGCGGAGAATGCCGAGAGGCGCTGAAACGAATCGTCGAGGCGTGCGAGCATGGCGTTGAAGCTGTAGGCCATTTCCGCAAGCTCTGGCGGCATCTTCTCCTCAGGCAGTCGGGCATTCAGCGATTGCGCAGAAATCCCACGGGCCACTGCGCTCATCCGTCGCAACGGGCGCAGACCGCTGCGCGCGGCCCAGGCCCCGAGCACGGCAGTGGCCAGCGCCGACAGGCCGACGGTCAGCCAGATCAGATGCTGCATGCGCGTAAGAAAATGCTGGTGATGGGTGATGTCCAGCAGCAGCGTCAGTTGTGGCGAATCCGCTGTGTCCGGGTAGAGCGGGGCGCGCAGCACGCGGTAATCGGTGCCGTCATGGCTGATGGTAGACAGGCCGGTTTGCAGGGGCAGATTCTTCGGAATCTGCACCGAGCTGTCATACCAGTGCTGACCGTCGCCACTGGTAATGCGCAACGACAGATCCGCCTGACGGCTGAGTTCATCGGCCAGCCGCGCCTCGCGCTGGGCAGGTTGGAGATCCTGCAAGGCGCGGCGCAGGCCGATCAGTTTCGTCTCCAGTTGTTGCTGGTCAAGCTCGATGAAGTGCGCCTCGCTGGCGCGGTCGAACAGCACCCCGGCGAACAGCGAGACCACCGCAGTGCAGGCGGCAAACAACAGCGCCAGGCGCGTGCTCAAGGACAGGCTACGCATCACAGCGAACGCTCTTCGAGCACGTAACCCATGCCGCGCACGGTGTGGATCAACTTGTTGGGGAAGTCATCGTCGATCTTAAGGCGCAAGCGGCGGATCGCCACTTCGATGACGTTGGTGTCGCTGTCGAAATTCATGTCCCAAACCTGCGAGGCGATCAGCGATTTGGGCAGGACTTCACCCTGACGGCGCAGGAGCATTTCCAGCAGGGCGAATTCCTTGGCGGTCAGGTCGATGCGCTGGCCGCTGCGTTCGACCCGGCGGCGGATCAGATCCAGGCGCAGATCGGCCAGTTGCAGGCTGGTTTCCTGGGCGATCGCGTTGCCGCGCCGCAACAGGCTGCGCACCCGCGCGAGCAGCTCGGAAAAGGCGAATGGCTTGACCAGATAATCGTCCGCGCCCAGTTCGAGGCCGTGAACCCTGTCCTCCACGGCGTCTTTGGCGGTGAGAAACAGTACCGGCGTGTCGAGGCCAGCGCTGCGCACCGCTTGCAGAATCTGCCAGCCACTGCGCCCGGGCAGCATTACATCGAGGATCAACAGCGCGTAGTCACCGCTCAAGGCCAATTGCTGGCCGCTGATGCCGTCGGCCACCAGCTCGGTATTGAATCCGGCCTCGGTCAAGCCCTGACGCAGGTACTGGCCGGTTTTCGCTTGGTCTTCGACGATCAACAGTTTCATGGGCGACTCGGGCTGGTTCGGGATGAAAAAGGGCGAAGGCGTTATACCGTGAGATCCGGCGATAAGCGCCAAGCTGACAAAGTTGTAATCTGCCTGTCAGGTCGATGCCAGCCCTGGGTGGCTAGAGTTTCCCACAGGCTGAACCTTCTCTTGTTGGAGTACGACCATGTTTTTGCGCACCTCCCTGAAAATAGCCGCCTGTCTGCTGGCATTGAGTACGCCAGCCTGGGCGACACCGGTGCACACCTTCGCCTTCGGCCAGCCGGCAGCGGCGAGCCAGGCCACGCGGACTATCGAAATCGTCATGGGCGACATGAACTTCGACCCGAAAGCCATACAGGTCAAGGCCGGTGAGACCATTCGCTTTGTGCTGGTGAATAAAGGCCAGTTACTGCACGAATTCAACCTCGGTGATGCGGCGATGCATGCCAGTCACCAGCAGGAAATGTTGCAGATGCAGCAAAGCGGCATGCTCACGCCTACCGCTATGAAAGAAATGTCCCACGATATGGCGGGTATGGATCACGCGGCGATGGGGCATGGCATGCAGCATGACGACCCCAACAGCGTGCTGGTCGAGCCGGGCAAAACCGCCGAGTTGACCTGGACCTTCAGCAAGGCCACGGTGCTCGAGTTTGCCTGCAATATCCCCGGGCATTATCAGGCCGGCATGGTCGGCAAACTGACAGTCAGTCAGTAAGCACTCAAAGGCGCGGGCAAAGGCTGGTAGAATCCGCTGATTCTTCAGTCAGGTTTCCGCCATGCATCCCGCAGCCGAACATTCGCCGCTGGGCAAATCCAGCGAATACATTGCCACGTACACGCCGTCCCTGTTGTTCCCTATTCCGCGCACCGCGAAATGGGCCGAGCTGGGCCTGACCGCCGAAACCCTGCCGTATAAAGGCGTGGATTTCTGGAACTGCTTCGAGCTGTCGTGGCTGCTGCCCTCGGGCAAACCGGTGGTGGCGATCGCTGAATTCAGCATCCCGGCGGACTCGCCGAACATCATCGAATCGAAGTCGTTCAAGCTTTACCTCAACTCGCTGAACCAGACGCCGTTCGCCGACGTTGCCACATTGCAAGCGACACTGGTCAAGGATCTGTCCGCCGCTGCCGGCAAACCGGTGGGCGTGCGGGTGCGCAGTCTGAAAGACGTGGAAGCTGAAGGCGTGGTGGCGTTGCCGGGCGTGTGCATCGACGATCTGGATATCAGCGTGAGCAATTATGAGCACCCGCGTCCGGAGCTGCTGCGTTGCGACAATTCCCGCGTGGTCGAGGAGAGCGTGCACAGCCATCTGCTCAAATCCAACTGCCCGGTGACCAGCCAGCCGGACTGGGGCAGCGTCGTGGTGGAATATCGCGGCGCGGCGCTGGATCACGCCAGCCTGCTGGAGTACATCGTCAGCTTCCGCCAGCATTCGGACTTCCATGAGCAATGCGTGGAGCGGATTTTCCTCGATCTGCAGCGGTTGTTGAAACCTGAAAAGCTCACCGTGTTTGCACGTTACGTTCGCCGGGGTGGGCTGGATATCAATCCGTATCGCAGTACCGAAAGCGTACAGCTGCCGAATCATCGGCTCGTACGTCAATAAAGATCCTGAATGTGCGATCTCCAAAGTGGGAGCGAGCCTGCTCGCGAATGCGGTGTGTCATTCAACGATGATGTCGACTGACACGACGCCTTCGCGAGCAGGCTCGCTCCCACAAGGGCTTGCAGGCACATTTCGGAAATGAAAAAGCCCTGCCATCGCTGGCAGGGCTTTTTTGTGCGGCGGGGCGTCAGATGCCCATGCTGCCCAGCGTATTCATGATATTGCGCAGGGTGCCGGCGATGGTAGGGTGTTCCACTTCAAAGCGCTCCACGGCAAGGTTCACCCCGTCCACCAGGTTGTTGTCCTGTAGCTGATTTTCCAATTGAATTTCTGCTTCGATCTGCGCCATCAACTGGTGTAAGTTTTCACGTTCAGACTCGGACAGAGGCGGGTTCTGCTCCAATTGATCACGCAAGGTGTTGAGCTGATCCTGCAGTTCTCGTCGGGCGGGCATGGTGGTTTCCTTTTATCAATAGGCACTGGCATTGACCGCAGCCACGCGCCAAAGGTCTATGGCTGACCTTTAGATTAATCCACTCTCGGTAAACCTGCATGACGCCGATCAGGGCTTTTCGCCTTTGGCGCGGCGCAGGCTGATGTCCGCGAGACAGGCGTCCAGCTCGCCGAGATGATCGATCACCGAATGCACACCCAGGCCGAACAACTGCACGGTTGCCTTGCCGCGCAACTTTTCGCGTTCCTTTTGCGACAGAACCTGCCACTCGCTCGGGCTGAGGCCGCACAGCGAGCCGCAGGACGCCAGGCCAATCGTCCATAACCCGGCATTCAGACCGGCCTGTAACAGGCGCGGCTCACCGCTGACCAGCACGCAACCGTCGAGGCGGTCGATGTTCAAACTCATCAACGCTTGCCAGCAGGCGTTAGGGGCGGGCCACGGATTCATTGTTGCTGAATGTTGCGTCGGTGTGATCCAGTCTGGCAGCGAGGCGGCCAGTGGCTGAGCGAGGGCAGCGGGCAATTCGTCGAGCCACGCGCAGGGAATTCCCTGGCGCTGCAAACTTTTCAGGCTATCGAGTGCGCCGGGTGTAGTTTTGGCATGTTCCGGCTGGGCGTTGAGCTCTTGCGCGGCGCGGGCACCGAAATCCACCAGGCAACCGCTCAGGCCGAACAGCACGGCAGTCAGGCCGGGCGCGGCGACGGGCAAGGTTTCGGCGTGAGTCATGGCAACGTCCCTGAAATAACGCTCAAGACTAGGGCGCTGGGGTGACAGTTGCATGACAGGCGGGTGAAAGCCTGCGTAGGAAACTTCCTGCATATCCTTGCAGCGGCGCACTGCCCAAATCGCCGTTTACGCTTATACTAGCGGCCTTAATGCCCGGGCCGAGAGGACCGCGCCAGTATCGAATCCAAGGAGTTTTTCTATGCGCTGGAGCCCTTCGCTCACTCAGCTAAGTGTATGTGCCAGCCTGTTGCTGGCGCCGTTCGCCACCCAGGCGGCCACCGAAGAAGACCCTTGGGAACGCGTCAACCGGCCGATTTTCCAGTTCAACGACTTCGTTGACACTTACGCGCTGAAGCCACTGGCCCAGGGTTATGAGTTCATCACCCCGCAGTTCGTTGAAGACGGCATTCACAACATGTTCCGCAACGTCGGTGACGTCACCAACCTGGCGAACAACATCCTCCAGGCCAAACCGGCTGCAGCGGGCGTTGATACTGCCCGACTGATTTTCAACACCACCTTCGGTCTGCTCGGTTTCTTCGACGTCGGCACCAAGATGGGCTTGAACCGCAGCGACGAAGACTTCGGTCAGACCCTCGGTTACTGGGGCGTGGGCAGCGGCCCGTACGTGATGCTGCCGCTGATGGGGCCGAGCACCCTGCGTGACGCACCGTCGAAATACGTCGACAGCTTCACCGGCGCGTACCGCTACATCGACCACGTGCCGACGCGTAACTCGATCTTCGGCCTGAACATCGTCGACACCCGCGCCAGCCTGCTGTCGAGCGAGAAGCTGATCAGCGGCGACAAATACACCTTCATCCGCAATGCTTACCTGCAAAACCGCGAGTTCAAGGTGAAGGACGGTCAGGTCGAAGACGATTTCTGATTTCGACCGGTAATGAAAAAGGCGGCCCTCGGGTCGCCTTTTTTGTCCGCGCCAGAGCGTCGCCTGCGACTGCCACTACCTTCCATCGGGTTACCGTTGGAGCGGTTCTTATAACTCCCGGTGATTTGACAAACAAAGTCGTCAAGCGACAATCGGCGCATGCTTGAAACGCTCTGCGGATGGGAGTACCGTCTGCGCCTTAGAAGGGCACCTCTGTTTAAAACCGCGCGCCAGGCGAATGCTTGAAAGCGCTGCAACAGAGAGGCTAGAAAGCGAATCCAGTAGTCTGCGCAGGGCCGTTGCCCCGCTCACTACGCCAACCTAATTCTGGCGCCGTTTGCCCACATGCCAAAAACCAGTGCCACGCTGCTGATAATCGATGATGACGAGGTAGTGCGCGCGAGCCTCGCGGCCTATCTGGAAGACAGTGGTTTCAGCGTCCTGCAGGCCGGCAACGGTCAACAGGGTCTTCAGGTATTCGAGCAAGACGAGCCCGATCTGGTCATCTGCGATCTGCGCATGCCGCAGATGGGCGGTCTCGAACTGATCCGTCAGGTCACCGAGCGCTCACCGGAGACGCCGGTGATCGTGGTCTCGGGTGCCGGGGTGATGAACGACGCGGTCGAGGCCCTGCGCCTGGGCGCGGCGGATTACCTGATCAAGCCTCTCGAAGATCTGGCTGTGCTCGAGCACTCCGTGCGCCGGGCCCTGGATCGTGCGCGGCTGCTGCTGGAAAACCAGCGCTACAGCGAGAAGCTGGAGAAGGCCAACCGCGAGCTTGAAGCCAGCCTGAACCTGCTCCAGGAAGACCAGAACGCCGGTCGCCAGGTGCAGATGAACATGCTGCCGGAAAGCCCGTGGAGCATCGACGAGTTCAATTTTGCCCACCAGATCATCCCGTCACTGTACCTGTCGGGTGATTTTGTCGACTATTTCCGCGTTGACGAGCGCCGGGTCGCGTTTTATCTGGCGGATGTTTCCGGGCATGGCGCGTCATCAGCCTTCGTCACCGTGCTGTTGAAGTTCATGACCACGCGTTTGCTCTTCGAATCGAAACGCAGCGGTACCTTGCCGGAGTTCAAGCCTTCGGAAGTGCTCGGTCATATCAACCGGGGACTGATCAGTTGTAAGCTGGGTAAACACGTGACAATGGTCGGTGGAGTCATCGACGAGGAGACCGGTTTGTTGACCTATAGCATTGGCGGCCATCTGCCTTTGCCTGTGTTGTACACGCCTGACAGTGTTCGTTATCTCGAAGGCCGTGGTTTGCCGGTGGGGCTTTTCAACGAAGCCACCTACGAAGACCACGTGCTTGAGCTGCCGCCGACGTTCAGCCTGACGCTGATGTCTGATGGCATTCTGGACCTTTTGCCGGAAGCAACGCTCAAAGAAAAAGAGGCTGCTTTGCCCGAACGGGTGAAGTCAGCGGGCGGCAGCCTGGATGGTCTGCGGCAAGTGTTTGGTTTGGCCACGCTAGGGGAGATGCCGGATGATATCGCCCTGTTGGTGTTGAGCAGGAATCTTTAATGAGTACCGGTAGAATCCAGTTCGCCGAGCAGGACGGCACCTTCGTCCTGAAGTTCGTCGGTGAAGTTCGCCTGACCCTGTGTTCGGCGTTGGATGCGACTATTGAGAAAATCTTCACCGCGCTGAATTTCAACGCGATCGTGATCGATTTGACCGAAACCCGCAGCATCGACAGCACCACCCTGGGCCTGCTGGCCAAACTGTCGATCCTGTCGCGGCAGAAGGTCGGCCTGTTGCCGACGGTTGTCACCACCCACGAAGACATCACTCGGCTTTTGCAGTCGATGGGCTTCGAGCAGGTGTTCAACATCGTCAACCACCCGGTGCCGTGCCCGGAGTGCCTGGACGACCTGCCGGATCAGGACCAGTCCGAAGAAGTGGTGCGAATCAAGGTGCTGGAAGCGCACAAGATTCTCATGGGGCTGAACGATTCCAATCGTGAAGCGTTTCATGATCTGGTCAATGCCCTGGAAAGACACTGATCTCATGAATTGATGGTGTCTGGGCTGGCCTCATCGCGGGCAAGCCCGCTCCCACAATGATCGCGTGAAACCTCAAACTTAGGTTCTCCACATACCCTGTGGGAGCGGGCTTGCCCGCGATGGCGTCGGGTCGGTCGATACATTTATCAGTGCAGGCAAAATGAAAAAGGGCGAACCCTCACAGGTTCGCCCTTTTTGCATTCTACAAATCAAATCACAGCTTGGCCTGCAGCAATGCTTCCAGTTTTTCCTGATCGCGGGCGAACTGACGGATGCCTTCAGCCAGTTTCTCGGTGGCCATCGCGTCCTCGTTGGACAACCAGCGGAATTGCGCTTCGTTGAGGCTCAGACGAGCTTCACCGGCATTGCCCGGCGCCAGTTTGCGTTCCAGCTTGCCGGTGTCGGCGGCGAGCTTCTCCAGCAGTTCCGGGCTGATGGTCAGGCGATCGCAGCCGGCCAGTTGCTCGATCTGATTGATGTTACGGAAGCTCGCGCCCATGACCACGGTCTTGTAGTCGTTGGCCTTGTAGTAGTTGTAGATGCGCGTCACCGACTGCACGCCCGGATCATCAGCGCCGGTGTAGTCGTTGCCGTTGGCTTTCTTGTACCAGTCGTAGATGCGGCCCACGAACGGCGAAATCAGGAACACGCCGGCATCGGCGCAGGCGGCGGCCTGGGCGAAAGAGAACAGCAGGGTCAGGTTGGTCTGGATGCCTTCCTTCTCGAGGATCTCGGCGGCGCGGATGCCTTCCCAGGTCGAGGCGATCTTGATCAGCACGCGGTCGCGGCCGACGCCGGCCTTGTCGTACAGCTCGATCAGACGATGCGCACGCTTGAGGATCGCATCCTGGTCAAAGGACAGGCGCGCATCCACTTCGGTGGAGATGCGGCCCGGAACCACGTTGAGAATTTCCTTGCCCACTGCGACGCCGAAACGGTCGCTGGCCAGGCCGACATCGCCCTTGCAGTCGCGAACGCAATCGTTCAGCAGTTCGGCGTAACCGTGAATGGCCGAAGCCTTGAGCAGCAGGGAAGGGTTGGTGGTGGCATCGGTCGGTTTGACTCGGGCGATCGCTTCGAAGTCGCCAGTGTCGGCAACCACGGTGGTGAACTGTTTGAGTTGTTCCAGCTTGGAAGTCATGGGCGTGCTCTATCCTATGGGTCTGAAGACATTACCCGAGCGCTGACGGGCACTCAAGGGTGCATTCGTGGATCGATGGCCCCTGCGGCAACAACCTGAAAACGATTGTTTGAAAGGCGGGGCGCGGTGTCGCTGAATACGATGCCAAAACAGCCCACAGGTTCAAAGCAACCGACCTGTGAACAGACCGGTTGCCCAAGGTTTACTCAGCGTTCAACAGACCTTCTACCGACAAGCGTGCCGGTTTTGGCTGGCCGTCAGAGGTGAGAAAGCCGAAGTTCTTCTCGCGATCGTTGCTGCCCGAATCACTGTTCCGCCATTCATAGATAGAGGTCAGCGGAATATTGAGGCGTTTAACGTCGGTAATAAACGCGTTGATCTTGGTCGCTTGCCCCTCAGGACCACCGTTGGAAGCGAGGGCCGAAACCCCCCATTCACTGATGACCCCCGGCAGATTGAAGTTCTGCTGGATGAAGGTCTGTGCGTTGCTGATCTGCGTGGCGGTCATCCCATAAGGATGATACGAAACCGCGTTGAGGCATTTTGGGTAATCGCTGACGATACTTTTCATCGCCACCGTCGACGCCGAGCCTGCGCTTGGAGGCCGGGCGAAGCCGAAACCGACCCGTGGAGTCGTCTGCGGCTGACCTTCGAAGGCCTTGCACATGCCGGCCATGAACGGCACGAAGGTGGTATCGAAATTGCGCGTCGGCCAATAGGTTTCCAGATCCGGCTCGTTCCAGATTTCGATCGCCACCAATTGCGAACTCCAGGTTTTTTCCAGCCCGGTCACGGTGTTGGCGAACTTACCGCCGGCGGCGTTCAGCTCCTCCGGCGAAGTGGCCGGCAGTGCCTTGATTGCGCGCACCGTCAGCAGCACCGGCAGCCCGGCGGAAGCGGCGGCGGCGAAGGCGTCGCTGACCTGTTTCTGATAAGTCTTGGCGGTGAGGCTGTCGCTCCACACGCCGAAGCGCACAAAGCTGAAGCCTGCGGCCTTGATTTGCGCGGCATCGGCGGCGGTGAAGCTCTGGATTTTCACCTGCACGCCGATGGTTTTCGCTGGAAGGTTGGGGAACAGCTCACTGGCGTGAACCTGGCTGGCGGCACCGAGCGCCATCAGGGCGAGGGCGGCGAGTTTATTGCGCTGTGCTGTTTTCATGTCTGCTCTCCTGAAGAGAATGACAACTACGAATATTTATCCCGTTACTCAATTTCCGATAACGGTGATGGCACTAAGTGCGCGAATGTTATTTTTTGTCAGGAAAACAGCAACTGAAAATCACAGTTATTTTTAGTCCGCTAATTGTGGTTGGGGCGGCTTAAAACGCTGTGGTACTTAATGTTCCTGTACTAACAGGGCGAAGCTATTTCTGAGTGCAGGAAAGTCGTGAGTGTTCATTAACTTTCACGGCATGTTGGCTGTTTGATATTACACAGGAAAGCAAGACTTGTTCAAAAAGATCCTCGTTGTCTGCGTGGGCAATATATGCCGAAGTCCGACGGCTGAACTGCTGCTGCGCAACGCGCTGGGCCCGTCCGCCATCACGGTGTCCTCTGCCGGCCTGTCCGCCCGCGTCGGCGAGGGCGTGGAAGCCTCGGCGCGGCAGGTTCTCGAAGAGCACGGGCATTGCGCCGAGGCCTTCAAGGCGCGGCAACTGACCTCGGACATCGTCAATGACTCGGACCTGATCCTGGTCATGGAAAAGACCCACGTCAATCAAGTGCTGAAGATTGCCTCGCACGCCCGAGGCAAAGTGTTTCTGCTCGGCAAGTGGCAGAGCGAGCGCGAAATACATGATCCGTATCGTCAAGGCAAAGCCGCGTTTATTCATGCCCACGCATTGATTGAAGATGCTGTTAGTTCATGGGCAAAGCGTCTCGGGCATTGATGAATCTTCTTCAGAACAGTAAATGGTAAGAACAGACTTATGCAGTTACCGTCCGTAATCGGCACCCGCGACAATGATCAAGACAGTATTGATCTGCTCGGCATCTTCGGCAGCTTGATCGACCAGAAGTGGCTGATCGGCGCGCTGACCGGTGCCTTCATGGTCACCGGCGTCGCCTATGCGGTTCTGGCGACGCCCGTGTACCTGGCGAACGCGCTGGTGCAGGTCGAACCGAAAAAGAACGACATGCTCGGTTTCTCCGACCTCAACAGCATGCTCGGCGGGCAATCGCCGTCGGTGACCGAAATCGGCATCATCAAATCCCGCGCGGTGATCGGCAAAACCGTTGACGACCTGCGCCTGGATATCGACGTCACCCCCAACACGTTCCCGTTGATCGGCGGCTTTCTTTCGCGGCGTTATCGCGGAGACAGCGAGACCAGCGTCGCGCCGCCGCGTTTCGGTTTGAACAGTTACGCCTGGGGTGGCGAGCGTCTGGAGTTCAACCGGCTGCAATTGCCGAAAGACCTGCTCGGCAAGAAACTCACCCTGATCGCCGGCGAGCAGCAGCGTTTTCAACTGTTCGATGAAAACGACAATCTGCTCGCCGAAGGCGTGGCCGGCGAAGCGTTTGCCAACGACGGCGTAGAAGGGCAGATCGCGCACTTGTCGGCCAACCCCGGCACGCGTTTTCAGGTGGTGCGCAATCCTCGCATCGTGACCATTCAGGGCTATCAGGACGCGCTGGATATCTCCGAACAAGGCAAGGAGTCGGGGATCATTCGTCTGGCGCTGGCCAGCTCCGACGCGGCCGAAGCGGTGAAGATTCTCAACAAGATCGCCTCGCTCTACGTCGAACAGAACGTACGGCGCACCTCGGCGGAAGCCGCGCAGAGCCTGGCCTTCCTGCAAAGCCAGTTGCCCCAGGTCAAGCGTGATCTGGCCAAGGCCAGCGACGCCTTGAATGCCTACCAGACCCACGGCAAGACCGTGAACATCTCGCTGGAAACCCAGTCGGTGCTGGGCCAGTCGGTGGCGCTGGAAACGCGCATTTCCGAACTGAAAATGCAGCAGGCCGAGCTTGATCGCAAGTTCACCAAACAGCACCCGGCCTATCGCGCCTTGATGACGCAGATCGGCGAATTGACCCAGCAGCAGAAATCCCTCGAAGGCAAGGTTCAGGACTTGCCGGCCACCCAGCAGGAATTGCTCAACCTGACCCGCGACGTCGAGGTGGCTTCGCAGATCTACACGCAGTTGCTGAACAAATCCCAAGAGCTCGACATCGTCCGCGCCGGGGCCGTCGGCAACGTGCGCCTGATCGACACTGCCGATGTCGACCTGACCAATCCGATCAAACCGAAGAAACCACTGATCGTGCTGATCGCGACATTGCTCGGCGCGTTTGTCGGCGTGGCGCTGGTGCTGCTGCGCAAATCCCTCAGCCGAGGCCTTGAAGGTCCGGAGGGCATTGAGCAGTTGGGCCTGCCGGTTTACGCGTCGATTCCCTACAGCGCCTTGCAGGAAGAAGAGGACAACAAAAAGGGCCGCGCCCGCGACGGGGTCGACAAACCTGCGTACCTGCTGGCGCTGCGCAACCCGACCGATCTGTCGATCGAATCGATCCGCAGCCTGCGCACCTGCCTGCATTTTGCCGGGCTCGATTCGACCAACAACCGCATCATGATTTCCGGGCCGAGCCCGCAGGTCGGCAAGACCTTCGTCTCGTCCAACCTCGCGGCGGTCATGGCCCTCAGCGGCCAGCGCGTGGTGCTGATCGATGCCGACATGCGCAAAGGGCATCTGCACAAAACCCTCAACACGCCGATCAGCAATGGTTTGTCCGACCTGCTGGTCAAGCGCTGCACCCTCGAACAGGCGATCAACAAGGTCGAAGTCGACAACCTGCATTTCATCAGTCGGGGGCAAGTGCCGCCCAATCCTTCCGAGCTGCTGATGCACGCCAACTTCCGCGAACTGCTGGCAGAACTCAGCGAGCGCTACGACCTGGTGATCATCGACACGCCGCCGCTGTTGGCAGTGACCGATGCCGCCATCGTCGGTCGCGAGGCCGGCATCAGCCTGATCGTCACCCGCTTCGGGGTGAACCCGGCCAAAGAGATCGAACTGACCATTCGCCGCTTCGCCCAGAACGGCATCGAGTTGAAAGGCGCGGTGTTCAACGGCGTCGAGAAGCGTGCGGCCAGCTATTACGGCGGCACCGGCTATTACAACTACGAATACGCGTCCGACAAATCCTGATGGTTGCCGATTGTTCTTTCCTGTTTGAAGTGGGTGAGTTGTGAAAAAAATACTGCACGTGGCAGAGACGATCAAAGGTGGCGTGGCGACGGTGATCCGCACGATCTCGGCATCGCCCGAAGACGACGCGGCGAATTATCAACTGGTCTACCTGGTCCCCGAGGATCAGGCCAAAGAGCTGCACGGCATCGCCCCGCAGCAGGTGCGCACCTTTCCACGCAGCGGTCGCAACGTGCCATCGCTGCTGCGTTTCGCTTGGCGCCTGAGCCAGGTGCTGCTCAAGGAAAAGCCCGACGTCGTGCATTTGCACAGCACCTTTTCCGGGGTGATCGGCCGTGTTGTGTGCGTGCTGTTGCGACCATGGCGCAAGCCGAAAATCGTCTACTGCCCGCATGCGTTTTCGTTCCTGATGGAAAGCTCGCCGTCCAAGCAGAAGGTCTATGCGTGGATCGAACGCGTGCTGCAGAAAGTCACCGATGTGATCATCTGCGTCAGCCAGTACGAGCTGGATAAAGCCGCGCGCTTCGGCATCGAGCGCAAGCGCATGAAGCTGATCTACAACGGCATTCATCACAAGGATGACGCGCCGAAAAGCGTTGGCGCCGAGCCGATTCATCTGCTGTTCGTCGGGCGCCTGGATTACCAGAAAGGCTTCGACGTGCTGCTCAAGGCCTACGCCAAGGTCAACCGCAACGACCTGAAACTCACCGTGGTCGGCAGTGCGGTCAACGAGGACTCTGTCGAGTGCCCGCCGATGGATTCGGTCGAGTATCTGCCGTGGGTGACGCCGAGTGAAGTGCAGGCGCTGTATCAGAAAGCCGATGCGCTGATCGTGCCGAGTCGCTGGGAAGGCTTTGCCATGGTGCCGCTGGAAGGCATGGCCATGGGGCTGCCGGTGATTGCCAGCAACTGCACTTCACTGCCGGAACTGGTCACCAACGAAGTATCCGGCTACGTCTTCCCCTCCGGCGATCACCAGGCGCTGGCCGACGTGTTGACGATCATCCAGAAGCCGCGCCTGCTCGACCTCGGCAATGAAGGCCGGAGCATTGTCCGCGAACGCTTCAGCGCCGCGTTGATGATCCGCCAGACCTACGACCTGTATCACGCTCCCACTTATTAAGTAGAACTCAAGCTTATGAACGTAACGATTTTGCATGGCTACAGTGCGTCCAACTCCGGTGACGGTCTGCTCGTCGATCTGGCCATTGCTCTGGTGCAGCGTAACTTCGGTGACGACACCGCGATCAGTGTCGTGGCGTCCGACCCTGAGTCGTTCAACTATCTGCCGCACCCGCGTTTCGATGCGCCGGTGATGGCGGCCAAGGGTCTGGGCCGGGTCAAGCAAGCGGTGTTTCTCAATCAGTCCTACGCCGGGCTCGCCGATCTGCTGAAGAAGACCGATCTGATCGTCGGTGTTGGCGGCGGTTACATGCGTTCGAAAAGCGCCTTCGAACACATCAAGCTGAAGCTCGGCCACGCCAAGCAACTGGAAACCGCGATTCTCAGCAAAGTGCCGTCGGTGTACCTGCCGCAGAGCATCGGCCCGTTCCACGGTGAGAGCAGCAAGATCGTTGAACACTACGCCAGCGCTGATGCGGTGTTCGTGCGTGACAACCGTTCCTCGGCAATTTTTGATGCTTGCGAAAACGTCTACCGCGCGCCGGATCTGGCGGTGCAGTCGCTGGCGAGCAAGATTCTTCAGCAACCGAAATTCACCCGCTGTGCCGCCTCGCCGGCGACGGTTTGCGTGGTGCTGCGCAAGCCGCCGGAGTGGAGCAAAGAGAAGAAGGTCGCCTACGTGGCCAATCTGAAACTGCTGCTGCAGCGTCTGAAGAACAAAAGCAAAGTGGTCTGCGCCGTGCAAAGCGCGGTGCGGGGCAACGATGACGGCGCGTTCTACCGCGAGCTGGGCATCAACGAAAATCTGCTGTCGCTGAAGGCAACCATCGCCAAATACCAACCGGACCTGGTGATCTCGGTGCGTCTGCACGGCGCCATCGAATCGCTGCTCTCCGGCGTGCCGGCGTATCACATCAGCTACGAGCGCAAAGGCTTTGGCGCCTATCAGGACATGGGCGTCGAGGACTGGGTGATCAACGGCGGCGATATCGACGTCGACACCATCATCAACACCGTTTACGCGCCCAATGCCTTGGCGGATTTCGGCAAGCGCCTGACCGACACTTGCCGCGAGATCGAGGCGAAAACCGTGGCCATGGACGAAATCATCAAGGGTGTCGTTCGATGATATTTCGGCTGTTGCTTCGCGGCGGAGCCTTGGGCGCGAAGTTCTTGCTGGTGTTGGCCATCACCCATTACCTCGGTTACGAGGCGCTGGGCTTTTACGGTGTGGTGGTCGCGGCTTCGCTGATCGCATCGAAGTTCTACAGCGTCGGCTTCAGTTCCGAAATCAACCGGCTGATCAGCGTCGGCGGCAGTTCGCGGCGGGTGGTCGACAAGGTTCTGCTGCTGTATCTGGCGGTGGGGCTGTTGTTGTCGGTGCTGACCGTGCTGATCTATTCGCTGTTCCAGTCGGTGGAAGCGACCGCCACGCTGATCCTGTGCGTGACGCTGGTGTTGCTCACTGAGCACCTGTCGTTCGAAATCAATTCCTTCGTGTTTTCTGCGCAGAAAGCCACCGCCGGCGCTCTGCTGTTCTTCATCAAGACTGGCCTGTGGGCGGTGTTGGCAGTGGGCGGCATGGTGCTCGGCTGGGTCGCGGGCATCGTCAGTGTGTTGTGGCTGTGGGTCGCCGCCAACGTGATGGTAATCATCGCCGGTTATTTGATCGTGGTGAACGTGCACAAGGGCCGCGAAGCCGCGCCGCTGGACACCGCCACGGTGTGGAAGGCCGGGTTGCCGTTCTATCTTGGCACCGGTCTGATCGCCCTGAGTCAGTACGCCGAGCGCTTTCTGATCATCGACCTGGAGCCTTACGCCAGCCTCGGTAAATACGTGTACGCGTGGTCAGCGGCCAACACCTTGCAGGCATTGTCCTATGCGGTGGTGGCAGTGGTCGGCATTCCGGTGCTGGCCAAGCGTTTCCAGGCCGATCAACAGGCGTTCACGGTCAGGCAACTGTTCGTCAACAAATGGGTGATGCGCTCGCTGGTGGTCTCCGCCGTTGTGGCCGTGGCGATCTATGTGTTTTTCAATGTGCTGCTCGATTACGTCGCCGCCAGCGTGCCGCGTCCGGATAACGCGCTCCTCGCGGTGCTGATCTTTTCGTTCGCCTTGCGGGCGATTGGCGACATTGTCTGGGGCGGTTTGATTGCCTCGAAAAACAGCCGGGTGTCGCTGGCCAGCGCGGCGCTCTGCCTGCTGATTTCAGTGCCGGTCAGCTATGTGCTGATCAAGCATTACTCGATCTATGGCGCGGCGTGGGGCAATGTTTTCGCCATCGTCGTGCAGCTCAGTGTGATTGCAGTGTTGACCCGTGTCACCGGCGCGAAAAAGGCTGCGCTGTCATGGGCCTGAAATTGCCGCGCATCGAGTTTCGTGGGCGCAAATTCGATTCGTCGATTTCCTTTCTGATCCTGTTCACCGGGCTGTTTCTGTCAGTGGCGATGCCGTTGCTGGTGCCGCGTGATCCGGGGCCGGATGCGATGACCTTGTGGTCTTCGTATGCGCGTGCCGACAACTGCAATTTCTGGAATCCGTTCTCGCCGGATCGCTCGTCCTACGAGTGTTCGGCGTTCCTGCTGCGGCCTACCGGGATCAACCTGACCAATGCCTGGGCCTACGGCATGTTCTGCAATTTCTTCCTCACTGCGATTCCGGTGGTGGTGTTTCGGCGCATGCCGCTGACCATTTTCGGCACCCTGTGCCTGTGGGGCATCGTGCGCTCGTTTTTCCTCGAGAACCTGACCAAGGAAATCATCGTGTCGGTGGCGGTGTTGAGCATTCTGCTCAGCGCATTGACGCGCAAATATCGCGGCGGTTTTTTTCTTTCAGCGGTGATTTACGGCGTGTTGATCCGGCCGTACTGGATCCTGTTTTCGCTGTCGTGGGTCGGCGTCTGCGTGATGAAAAAGTACGTCTCGCGCTTCACCTTCTTTCTGATGCTGTTCCTGTTTTATCTGGCGGTGGCCATGGCCATTCAGCTGGCGCTGGGCTTTCCGGTGTCATCGATCCGGGCGAGCAACAACGAGCTGCGCACGGCGGGCGAGGAGGGCTCGAAGTCGCTGATCGTTTCGTGGCTCAGCGGCAGTGACTTCGTCTCCCAGGCGCTGGACTCGATGATCATTTTCTTCCGCCTGTCGTTTCCGGTTGAGCTGATTTTGCTGTCCGGGCCGGGGCAGGTGATCTTCGTTGCGCTGATGATCATGACCGCGCTGCTGCTGTTCAAAGTCATCACTTCGACCGACTACAAGGGCGCGCCGATCCAGACCAAACCCAAGGAACTGATCGCGATTCCGCTGGCGTTTCTGTTGGTGCAAGGCTTGTTCGAGCCGGACTTCGGCTCCTTCGCCCGCCACTTCTCGATGGTCGTGCCGGTGTTGTTCGTTGGCCTGGGCTTGATGCTGCGCGCGAACAAACCGGCGCAGGTCGAATCAAGAATTCTCACTTAAGGCAGGTGCTCTATGTCGAGCAAGAAAAAATCCCTGGAGATCGAAACCCTGCGCGGCCTGGCGTGCCTGCTGCTGGTGCTCTATCACGTCATCGGCCCGCTGGGAGGCGGCTTGAAGATCGACATCGGCTCGCCGTTCCGGGTCATCGCCGACTCGATGGTGTACGTGCGCATGCCGCTGTTCACGTTCATCTCCGGCTACATCTATTCGATCTACAAGATTCGCGGCAATGACTTTTCCGCCTTCTTCGTCGGCAAGGTGCGCCGGTTGATCGTGCCGCTGTTCTGTGTCGGCGTGCCGTTCTCGGTGCTGCAAGCGGTGGGGCCGGGGGTGAACAAGGACGTCGGCGTGATCGATGCGTTGTTGTCGTTCTGGGTGCCGATCAACCACTTCTGGTTCCTGCAGGCGGTGTTCAGTATTTTCATCTTCGTCGGTTTGCTGGAGTGGCGCGGCCTGCTGCGTTCGGCGACGCGGTTGTATGGCTTGTTTGCGTTTGCGGCGGTGTTGTTCCTGCTGCCGCCGTTGCCGCTGGATGCGTTCGGTATCAACGGTGCGATTTACCTGCTGCCGTTTTTTGTTGCAGGGATGATCGGTCAAGAAAATGTCGATGTTTTGAAACAGCGTTTCAAAGTGATCGGGCCGCTGCTGTTTGTGTTGATTTCACTGACGCTGTTGTACGTCGCGGCGATCGATCGTGAGCTGATTGTCGATCGCCGCAGCCTGATTGGTTTGACGGTGGGTTGTGTGTCTTGCATCGCGTTGCTGTCGAGTGACATGCGCTCGAAAGCGCTGACCTGGCTCGGCGGGTATTCCTATGCGATTTTCCTTTTTCATGTGCTGTTCGCAGCGACCTCGCGGTTTGTCCTCGGGCGCCTCGGCGTGAAGGATGAGAGCTTGCTGGTGCTTGGTGGTCTGAGTTGTGGATTGCTCGGGCCGGTGCTGTTGGCGATGGTGTTCAGCCGGTTCAATTTCACCTCGGTGTTGTTCCTTGGCGAACGTGCGGCGAAGAAGAAAGCACCGGTGATTGTCGCTCCGGTGGTGCAGACGCAGAACAGCTGAAAGCTTCGCGAGCAGGCTCGCTCCCACAGAGATTGTGTGAATTGCACAAGGTCTTTTGTGGGAGCGAGCCTGCTCGCGAAGGAGCCATCCCGGACAAAGGAAATATTCAATGATGCCAGTAGACGCCCCTCAACCCGTCGCCACCTCGGCCATCACGATAGACGATGCCCGCCAGCGCTTTGCGCAGTGGCGCGAGGGCAAGGCCGGCAAGGTGCTGGCGGTTTCGGTGATCGGCGACAGCTACACCGCCGGGCAGGATTTCTACCTGAACAAGCTGGTGCAGCGAGTGGCCGCCGAGGTGGGTTTCGCCGGCCCCGGTTACGTCGGTTTCAACCACGGCGCGGCGCTGGGCGGCACGCACTTCAAATACACCCGCAGCAGCGACAAATACTTCGGTGGCGGCTGGAAGGTTTCCGATTTGGGCCAGGCCAGCCCAGACAGTCGCACGATCAGCGGCAAGCCGGGCGCCTGGTTGCAAGTCGATGCCAGCCCTTCGCCGCGCATCGATACCACGGTCACTCAGGCGAAACTGTTGTATCTGGGCAATGGCGAATCCGATGAGTTGCGCTATCGCTGGTCGCCCGCGCAAGCCTGGCAACCGTTGAAACTCGCAGGCTCAGGCGTTCAGGAAGTCGCGCTAGCGGGCGTTCCATCAGCCGCAGACTGGTCATTCAGACTGGAAGTGGTGAAGGGCGCGCCCACGTTGTTCGGCCTTTGGATGACGAATGATGAGAAGGGCATTCGGGTGTCGAAACTGGCGGCCTCCGGCGCGGCATCGGCGGATTTCTATCACGCCGATCGACAGTGGCAGACGCAATGGAAAGCGGTGGTGTCGAAGATCCCGGCCGACGTTTACCTGATCATGCTCGGCGGCAACGATCAGGGCTTCGGTGTCAAACCTGCGCAGTACCTGCAAAACGTTCAGGGCCTGGTGAGTATGCTGCGCGAGATTCAGCCGGCGGCGAGCATCAACCTGATCATGCGCCAAGACACCACGCGCTCCAGCGCTTATCCGATGTCGGCCTATGCGCAGGTGCTCGAGCCGTGGGCGCGTGAACAGCAGCTCGGTTTTGCCAACCTGCAATGCGCGTTCGGTCCCGACGTTAAACGCTACGCCAACGCGATGATCGGCCCGGACAAGATTCATCCGTTGCCGGCCACGGGCGGGAAGGTGATTGCCGATTATTTTTATGGCTGGATCATGGGGCACGAGACTGGGTGCGGCAGCGCTGCAAAAATTTGAATGTGGGAGCGAGCCTGCTCGCGAAGGCGCCGTGTCAGATACCGAAATGCTGACTGTGCCGCCGCTTCGCGAGCAGGCTCGCTCCCACAATGGATCGGCGTGACGCCCGGGTGATCAGGCGTCGTGCTTGAAGGCGTCGATGAGCCCCAGCAGTTCGTCAAGCTTGCGCGGCATCAACCGCGCATCACAGCGCGTCTCGACGTTGATGATGATCGCCGGATCATTGCAGCAGATGCGCACGCGAAAACGCCAGTCGCTGAAGATCACTTTCAGGCCATCGCGGTCATCCATTTCCAGCGCCTGTTCTCCATACAACGCCTTCAGGTGCGCGAGCAGCGGATAGGGATCGCGCAGCGGCCGGCGAATATCGCCGGACGCAGGAAACACACCGATCCGCTCCACCAGCAAAATCGTGCCCAGCCAGGTTTCGTTGGCGCTGGGCAGCGGTTGATGGCGCGACAACCAGCTCATCACCCCGAGGTTGCCCACCTCACGTTCAATCTCTGTCGAATGTTGTGCAATGTTCATGGTTGCCTGCCTCTGGTGGTGGGGAGCCGTCTCAGCGGCCCTTGAGGTACACGTTGTCGTAGCAGAAATTGGTCGCCTGCAAGTAACCCTCGGCATCGCCGCAATCGAAGCGCAGGCCTTTGAATTTGTAGGCCAGCACGCAGCCGTTCTGCGCCTGTTTCATCAGTGCGTCGGTGATCTGGATTTCGCCGCCCTTGCCCGGTTCGGTGTCGGCGATCAGGTCGAAGATGTCCGGGGTGAGGATGTAGCGCCCGATGATCGCCAGGTTCGATGGCGCGTCCTGCGGCGCCGGTTTTTCCACCATGTTGTTGACCCGGTAGATGCCCTCGGAAATCAGCTCACCGGCAATCACGCCGTACTTGTGAGTCTGGTCGGCCGGGACTTCCTGAATGGCGACGATCGAGCAACGGAATTTCTTGTACAGCTGGATCATCTGCGACAGCACACCGTCGCCTTCCAGGTTCAGACACAGGTCGTCGGCCAGCACCACGGCAAACGGCTCGTCGCCGATCAATGGGCGACCGCTGAGAATGGCGTGGCCCAGGCCTTTCATTTCCACCTGACGGGTGTAGGAGAAGGTGCAGGTGTCGATCAGCTCGCGGGTGCCGGCGAGGAATTTCTCTTTCTCGGTGCCACGGATCTGGTGCTCGAGTTCGTAGCTGATGTCGAAGTGGTCTTCCAGCGCGCGCTTGCCCCGGCCGGTGACGATGGCCATGTGTTGCAGGCCGGCGTCCCGTGCTTCTTCAACGGCATATTCGATCAACGGCTTGTTGACGATCGGCAGCATCTCTTTCGGCATGGCTTTGGTCGCCGGCAAGAAACGCGTGCCGTAACCGGCAGCGGGGAACAAACATTTACGAATCATAAAAGTATCCTGGACAGTCATGGAACACAGGCGACGGTTGCGCACCACAAAGTGGCGGCAAGTTTCAATGATTATTGAAGGCTTACTTTAATACCCGAGTCAGGTTGTTGCTGGCAATTAGTTGCGCTGTTAAAAAGCGCTAATGTTATGAGATGTCGACTACTTGGTTATTAGTTATTTTTAGTCGGTATCTGTCGATAGTGATAAGTGTCCAGGGAGTGCTAATAAGTACCCGTCAAACAGTTTGACCGGCAAAAATAATTATTGCCAGTGGTTGAACTAAATTTGTTTGAGGTTGTTGTCGCCCTGTTTGTGTGAATTGCTCCGCATCTCCACCAGGCATGGCTTGACACGCTACCGGGTATTTATTCAATGACGGACCGCGCTATGAAGATTCTGGTAACGGGTGGTGCCGGCTATATCGGCTCGCATACCACACTTGCATTGCTTGAAGCAGGTTATGAAGTTGTCGTTCTGGATAATCTTTGTAACAGCAGCGACGCAGCACTTCACGCCGTTGAAGCCATTTGCGGCAAAAGTGCATGGATGATTCGCGGCGATGTTTGTGATCGGCCGCTGCTCGACCGGATTTTCCGCGAGCATGAGATCGACGCCGTGCTGCATTTCGCCGGGCTCAAAGCCGTGGGCGAGAGTGTGCGCAAGCCGCTCGAATACTACGAAACCAACGTCGGCGGCAGCATCACTCTGTGTCAGGCGATGGCAGCGGCGGGGGTGTTCCGGCTGGTGTTCAGTTCCTCGGCGACGGTGTACGGCGAGCCTGAAGAGATGCCGATTCGCGAGGATTTTCCTACAGGCAATCCCACCAATCCCTACGGCCAGTCCAAGCTGATCGTCGAGAACGTGCTGCGCGACCTGAGCCTCGCCGAGCCGCGCTGGAGCATCGCGCTGCTGCGCTATTTCAACCCGATCGGCGCTCACGCCAGCGGGCACATGGGCGAAGACCCCAACGGCATCCCGAACAATCTGGTGCCGTATATCAGCCAGGTTGCCGTCGGCAGCCTGCGTGAGCTGTCGATCTTCGGTAATGATTACCCGACCGCCGATGGTACCGGCGTGCGCGATTACATTCATGTCGTCGATCTGGCGGATGGGCATTTGAAAGCGTTGCAGTCGATCAGCGAGCGCACCGGCATTCACACCTGGAACCTCGGCACCGGCGATGGCTACAGCGTGCTGCAAGTGCTGCATGCCTTCGAACAGGCCTGCGGGCGGCCGGTGCCGTATCGGATGATGCCGCGCCGCGCCGGTGATATCGCCGAGAGTTTTGCCGATGCTTCGAAAGCGGCGAAAGAACTCGGCTGGAAAGCCACGCGCAACTTGCAGGACATGGTTGCCGACACTTGGCGCTGGCAATCGAATCATCCCAATGGTTATTCGCGATGATGGCCATTTAGTCCGATGTTAGTTTCAGTCAGGTTGTTAGATAACGTCGGGAAATTACACTGGCAATGCCTTTTGCAAGTCCGTAGATATAAACCTGCCGTTCGACTTTAGCAGTTGCACAGGACTGTGAAAGAACAACGGATCTTGTTCGCGCTCTTTGCGGACTTGAAAGCTACCAGCTCTGACACAGATCTGTTTTTTAACAGTTCGAATGTTAGAAAGGAGTTGTTATGAAAAAAGTGATGGCAGTTGCCCTGTTGACGATGTTGAGCAACTGGGCTGCCGCCGCTGAAGCGCCGTTGACAGCGGTAACCAATGTAGGTGGCAGTGTGGCGGCTTCGCAAGCGCCCGCGGCCAGTACTGCAATGGTTGCCAGTGCTGTAGCGGCGTCCAACAGCGGTGGCAGTGCCAACGGCGGTACCACCGGTACGACGGGTACCACCGGTACAACCGGCACGCATAACTAACAGGAACATTTGTTAGTGCAGTACAGAGTCGCCCGACGCAAGTCGGGTGACTTTGTTTTTTGGATTCGCCCTTGAATAGCGTAGTGCCATTATGACTCGTAGTGTTTATCTTTTAATGTTGGCAAGTCTCGCTTTGCAAGGTTGCATGTTTTCCCCCGGCCAGTACCTGAGCACCAGCGATATCACCCGCCAGGGTGCCAGCGAAAGCAGTCGGGTAGAGCTGATTCCGATCACCCCGAAGCTGATCGCCATGAACCGCGCCACGCAAAAGCGTGAGTCACTGCCGGCGGAGCTGCTGGTAACGCCGGCGGAATATCGCATCGGCAACAATGACGTGCTGTACATCACCGTCTGGGATCACCCGGAGCTGACTGCCCCCTCCGGCGCGCAACAACAGATCGATGCCAACGGCCGTCTGGTGCGCTCCGATGGCACGCTGTATTACCCGTTCATCAAGGAAGTCCAGGCCGCCGGCCGGACTATCCAGCAACTGCGCGCGGACATCGAACAGCGCTTGTCGGCATTCATCGCCGAGCCGCAGGTCGACGTTGCAGTATTGCGCTTCGCCAGTCAGAAAGTCGTGGTCACCGGCGCCGTGACGAAGGCCGGCCCGCAAGCGATTTCGACCAATCCGTTGAGCGTGGTCGAGGCTCTCGGTTCCGCCGGCATCGACACCAACAATGCTGACTTGTCCGGGCTGTTGCTGACGCGCAACGGGCGGGTTTATCCGCTCAATCTCGACTCGCTCAATCAGCAGGATTCCGAACTGCAGAACGTCTACCTCAAGGGCGGCGATCAGCTGTATCTGCCGTACAACGACAACAAGCGCATCTACGTCATGGGCGAAGTCAACCAGCCGCGCGCGCTGAGCTTCAAGACCGCAACCATGAATCTTTCCGACGTGCTCGGTTCGGTCGGTGGCCTGAGTCAGACCAGTTCCAACGGCAACGCGGTGTACGTGATTCGCGGCGTGGAAAATCTCGACGTCGAGCCGGCGAAGATCTATCAGCTCGAAGCCGAATCGCCGACCGCCATGGCGCTGGCCTCGCACTTTCAGGTGCGGCCGCAGGATGTCGTCTACGTCGGCCCGGCCAACGTTACGCGCTGGAACCGTTTCATCAGTCAGTTGGTGCCGTCGGCGTCGATTGTCGGCACCGGGGCTTCGGCAGCGAAGAACTGGAGCGAATACAGCAACAACAGCAAATAAGGCCGCCCGACTGTGAACCTATTGAAAGTGGGCGTCTGCCTGATGGCGGCCTCGTTGCTGTGCGGATGTAACCCGCTGATGAGCGCATCGCTGAACAACCTCAAGGCCGCCGTCGTCGGCCCCGACGAGGTTGATGTGACAGCGGCCGAAGTCGCCGGGGTCAACTACCCGCAACTGAAACTGACCACACCGTCCGGCTCAGGCGTGCTGGCGCTGGTGCGCGAGCGCGAAGACCTGCAATTCTGGGTCGCCTCCGGCAAGCAGGTTTTGCTGCTGCGCGATGGCCTCGCCGTGCGCAGCATCGGCCTCGGCCTGCAAGGTGATCTGGATGGCACGCGGCTGGCCGATGACTCGCCGTTCAAGCAAGGCCTGCATCACGTCGCCGATGGCTTCACCACACGGCGCTGGATCGATCTGTACAAAGGCCAGGAAGTCGGCGTGATCGTCAACAGCCGCTTTTCGCGCCGTTCCACCGAGACCCTGGAGATTCTTGACAAGCCTTACTCGGTGCTGCGCGTCGATGAACAGATTGACGCGCCAGCCATCGGCCTCAGCGCGACCAACCGTTACTGGGTCGACCCGCGAGACGGTTTCATTCTGCAAAGCGAGCAACAACTGACCTCGCAACTGCGCGTGAAGCTGGTGCAATTGACTCCTGACCGCAGGCATCTGCCGTGAAGCGCTTAAGCATTTTGGCTGCGGGTCTTTTGCTGATCGCTGGGGTGAGTCAGGCCGCCGTCATCGTGTCCGGCGACGTCGCCAATCCCGGGCCGATCGCATTGCCGCCGGGTGGACGCCTGTTCGATGTGATCAGCGAAGCCGTGCCCAATGCCGAAGGCTATTGGCTGGCGGGCGGCTTGTTGCGCCAGTCGCTGGTCGAGGAACAGACGCGGCTCAAGGTTGGTGTGCTGTTCGATCTCGAGGTGCTGCAGCGCATGGCGACGCTGTTTGATCGGCCAAGCCGCGCGGCACTGGCACAGCGCGTTGCTGAAGAAGTCCAACAAATGCCAGTGACCGGACGGCAGATCGCTGACCTCGATCCGGTGGCGGTGGAAGTCGGCTTCGCGCGCAACATTCGTCTGGATGACGGCGATCGGCTGATCTATCCGAAACGGGTTGATGAAGTGCAGGTGTTGGGCGCGGTCACCGAGCCGTGCCACCTGCCGTACCAGCCATTGCAGGAGGCCCGCGAATATCTCGAAGGCTGCTCGATTCTCGACGATGCCGAGGCCGATTACCTGTGGTTGATCCAGCCCAACGGCGTCTTGCGGCGCGTCGGCATCGCGCACTGGAATCGCGAGTCCGGGCAGTTTCCGGTGGCCGGCAGCAGGATTCTGGTGCCGATAAAAAATGATGATCTTGATCCGCCTCTTCCTGAATTGAATCAGCAGTTGGCCGAATTCATTGCCACGCAGCTGGCCGAGGTGGTTCGTTGAAGTTACGTTTTGCAGCTGTGTTGTTATTGCCCTGCGGTCTGGCTCACGCCGAGCCGCGCATCACCCAGAATGACTTCGGTGGCGCCGGTCTGTTGCAGACGCCGACGGCGCGCATGGCTCCGGCGGGGGAGTTGAGCGTCAACGCCAACCGCACCGACCCGTACAGCCGCTACAGCGTGTCGTTGCAACCGCTGGACTGGCTCGAAGGTTCGTTTCGCTACACCGCTATCACCAACCGGCCCTACGGCTCGGAGGCCCTCAGCGGCAGCCAAAGCTACAAGGACAAGGCGGTCGACGCCAAAGTGCGCCTGTGGCAGGAAAGCCACTGGGCACCGGAAGTGGCGCTGGGCTTCCGAGATATCGGTGGTACCGGTTTGTTCTCCAGCGAATTCTTCGTCGCCAACAAGCGCTTCGACAATTTCGATTTCAGTGCCGGCATCGCCTGGGGCTACATCGGTAATCGCGGCGACTTCGACAACCCGCTGGGCTACGTCAGCAATCGCTTCGATACGCGCCCGGCGCTGGAAGGCACCGGTGACGTCAACTCCGGCGCGTACTTTCGCGGCAAGCCTTCACTGTTCGGTGGCGTGAGCTACCAGACGCCGTGGGATCGGCTGAGCCTGAAGCTGGAATTCGAAGGCAACGACTACAAGAACGAGCCGAAGGACAACGAGATCAAACAGGACTCGCCGATCAACCTTGGCGCGGTGTTCAAGGTGACCGATTCGATCGATCTCAGCGCTGCGTGGGAACGGGGCAATACGGCGATGTTCGGCGTGACCTTTCACACCAATTTCGTCAGCCGCAAGGCACCGGCCAAAACCTACGATCCGACCCCCGAACCGCTGCCGGCGAAGGCGCCGACGACCTCGATGGAACAGGTCAACTGGGCCGATGTGTCGCGGCGTTTGCAGCAGAATGCCGGATACAAGGTCGAGCGCATCAGCCAGCGCGATTCCGAACTGATCGTCTATGGCGAGCAGCAGCGTTATTTCCATTCGTCCAAAGCCGTTGGCCGCGCGAGCCGGATTCTCGACAACAGCGTCAACGACGACATCGACTGGTTCACCGTGGTCAACAAGCGCTATGACTTGCCGCTGGAAGAAACCAGCCTGCCGCGCCAGACCTTTCGCGAAGTGATCAACAACGAAGAACCGTTGGAGGCGCTGCACCGCACCACCGAAATCAACCCGGCGATGCCGCACAACGAGAAAACCCTCTACACCGAAGCGCCGCAGCATTTCAGCTATGGCGTGGGTCTGGGCTTCAAGCAGAACGTCGGCGGCCCGGATGGTTTGCTCTATCAATTCAGTGCTGATGCGGACGCTGAATATCGCTTCAACCGCAACACCTGGTGGAGCGGTTTGCTCAGCGCCAACCTGGTCAACAACTTCGACAAATTCGTCTACGACGCGCCGAGCGGATTGCCCCGCGTGCGCACGGATTTGCGCCAGTACCTGACCACCTCAAACACGACCATGCCGTTGTTCCAGCTCAGCCATGCCGAGCAGTTGGACAAGGATCTGTACGGCATGGTGTACGGCGGCTATCTGGAGTCGATGTTTGCCGGCGTCGGCGCGGAAGTGTTGTTCCGCCCGACCGGCGAACGCTGGTCGCTGGGCGCGGACCTGAACTGGGTGCGCCAACGCGATTTCGATCAGGGTTTTGCCTTGCGCGATTACTCGGTAGTGACCGGGCATATCACCGGCTATACCGACCTGCCGTTCGATACGCTGGCGGCGGTCAGTGTCGGTCGCTATCTGGCCGGGGATTGGGGCACCACCGTGGACATCTCGCGCGAGTTTTTTAACGGCGTGCGCGTCGGTGCCTGGGCGACCATCACCACGGCCAGCAGCGCGGAATATGGCGAAGGTAGTTTCGACAAAGGCCTGTACCTGTCGATCCCGTTCGACGAAATGATGAGCATGTCGACCATGCGCCGCGCCAACCTGGTCTGGGCGCCACTGACCCGAGATGGCGGCGCCAGACTGAGCCGCAGCTATCAACTGCACTCGATGACGGATAGCCGGGAAGGGGACATGTTCTATCGCAACTTCGAGAAGATTACCGAGTAAGCGCCAGGGTCCGGGCGCAACTCGAACCCTGTGGGAGCTGGCTTGCCAGCGATAGGGCCGCTCAATTACAACTCCATTGCCTGGGCTAACGCTATCGCTGGCAAGCCAGCTCCCACATGCGGCTTGTGTTACACCGCAATTATCGACCCAATCCCTAATCCCTGTGGGAGCTGGCTTGCCAGCGATGGGGCCGCTCAATTACAACTCCATTGCCTGGGCTAGCGCTATCGCTGGCAAGCCAGCTCCCACATGCGGCTTGTGTTACACCGCAATTATCGACCCAATCACTAATCCCTGTGGGAGCTGGCTTGCCAGCGATGGGGCCGCTCAATCACAACTCCATTGCCTGGGCTAACGCTATCGCTGGCAAGCCAGCTCCCACAATGATCCTGTGTGGTTGAGCAATACTGGTTACCCAAATCCCGCCCACAAAAAAGGGGACTTTCGTCCCCTTGTGATCTGCAGCGCTGAACCTCAGTAAATATCCTTTGACAACAACGTAAACGGCGTCTTCACGAGGATCTTAAGATCCAGCCACAACGTCCAACTGTTGATGTATTGCAGGTCGATCTCGACACGCTTTTGCATCTTGTCGATGGTGTCGGTCTCACCGCGGCAGCCGCTGATCTGCGCCAGGCCAGTGATGCCCGGTTTGATTCGGTGACGGGCCATGTAAGCGAGGATCTTGCCCGAGTAGTAATTGTTGTGCGCCACCGCATGCGGCCGTGGACCTACCAGCGCCATATGCCCCTGCAACACGTTGAACAGTTGCGGCAACTCATCCAGCGAAGTGCGGCGAATAAAACGGCCTACTGCGGTGATGCGCGAGTCATTACGGCTGGCCTGTTTCACTTCACGGTCATCGTGAACACGCATCGAGCGGAATTTCCAAACCTTGATCACCTTGCCGTTCCAGCCATGGCGGTCCTGCTTGAAAAACACCGGGCCGGGCGAGTTGATTTTCACCGCCAGAGCGATGATCAACAGCAGCGGACTCAGCGCAATGATCGCCAGGAACGCCACGGTTTTCTCAACCAGACTCTTGCTCAGGGCAGCGGTCGGGCGGCTGGTCAGCGGGCTTTCGTTGAGGTAAATCGCCGGCAGGCCGTCCACGACTTTCACCGAATGATTGAGCAGGGTCAGGCTGTTCAAGTCCGGCACCCATACCACATCGACGTTGGCCCCGAGCAAATCGACATACATCGCTTCGATCTTCGCGGCTTCGCATAGCGGCAGTGTGATGTACAAGCGACGGATATCGTGGGCTTCGATCAGCTCGAGCAACTCGTCCTGAGCGCCAACGACACGCGGTGCATCCGAGGCGAGAACAGGTTTGTCACCGTTGCTGACCAGACCGATCAGCGGCAGGTTTTCCAGTTGGCTGAGTTTTTTCGCCAGGCCCAACGCCAGTTCGCCGGTGCCGACAATCAGCGTGCGGTGTTCGCTTTTACGCGAACGCTGGTAGAACTTGGAAAACGCATGCAGCGGAGCGTAGAGGAACGCCTGACCGAGGAAGCCATACACCGCCCAACTCAGAATCACCTGACGGGAAAACAGCTCATCGGCCTGGCAGACAAACGCGATGCACGCCAGCGCGGCCATGGTCATCGACCAGCCCATGAACAAGCGGCCGAGGCCGGTCAGGTAGTTGTCGCGTTTGCGATAAACGCCGCTGAATGTGTAAGCCGGCACCGAAGCCAGAACGGCGAGGGTGGCGCACATTCGGTAGTAGAACGCGACGGTGCCGGTGTGCTGTTCAGCGAGGATGAACAGCAGCGTCACAACGAAGGCCTGTGCCAGCGCCCATTGGCCCCAAAAGGTCAGTCCCTTGAGGCCCGTGCTTCGATTAATACTGAGAGAAAGATCCATACGATATCCCCAAAAGACGTCCATTCAGGTTTCAACAGTTGAAAGCCGAGTTGTTATGCAGACTTATTGTTTTTGTTTTAGCGAGTGTCTTGAGGTAACAACATCGAGAGCCGAACTGTCGTCAGCCAATAGACTAAGTTATTGTCGGGAATGGTGTCTGACGAGTTCTAACAAGATGGCACAATGCCAACTTTTTAATATTTAAATAGAAGGTTGTTAGAAAAGGTCGTAGAGCGGGGGATGAAAAGGCGAGGGCGTATTTGTTACTGTTGAAGGGTGGAGGCAGGGAAGCTTTTATCGAATCAGGGAGGGTAAACCCAAACAGAGTGCTCTTCTTGTTGTTGTAGTCGCACTTTATATCTGTTTGTCTCGGTTTGTGTGTCGCTTGTGATTAAGCGACGACTTCCTGGATCAGGCAATATCCGCGATTTCTTACGGCTCGGAACAATCGCTCGCCATTACTCGCACTCTTGAACTTGTCCTGCAATCGGCTCAGGCACATTTCCAGGCCACGGTATTGCTCGGGTTCCCGACCAATGCTGATGATCAAGTCATCACGACTGACCACGCGCTCTTCATGGCTCAGCATTTTCCTGACCAGAGCGGTTTCCAGGCCAGTCAGGCTGATCGCAACATTGTCCTTGAGCAGAACGCCTTGTTCATCGTCAAGATGCCAGGTATCGCTGCAAGGCTCAGTGCTCTCGCTGACATTGGAGATATGCGCGCGTTCTGCACTGCGGGTCGGGAAGCTTTGAAACGGATTGTCTGTCTGCGCGGCTCGCCATTCATTTTCAAGAGTGGCCAGTATGCGTTGAGTATCATGTTCGATACTGCGCGCAACATTCTTTCGGCTGAGGCTTGGGTAACTGAACTCCATGACCATCGGGGCGGAAGAGGGCGAAGCAACACCTTCAACAAACATTTGTGCCTGCGACGTGCCAAACGAATTGAAACGCTCGCTGGACAAGATACTTTCCAGTTCACGTTGCGACGTTGTGCTGTGCGTCACAACAACAAAATATTTTCTGGGGAGGGTTGTACTCGTTTCCATGTCTCTCTCCTAAATACACACCAAAATTGGCTAAAAGATAAATCGGCAGGCGAGCAATGACTTCCTCGGAAGTAATCGTAGGCAGGGTTCTGGCCGAAAATGGCCATCGATAAATTCCACTCGATCTGCTGCTATGTTATGGAGTTTTATTGTTATGTGGCGTGATGCCGTGCTCATTCAAGTGCTTGAGTTTTAATAAGTATGAGGCGCAATTGGAACGATATGGCTGCATCAGACGATCCTTCGTACGTATGCAAAAGGGAAGACTGCCCGAGACTCAGGCAGTCGATATCAGGCCTCGCATCAGGCGATAGCCGTAGCCGCGGATGCTCTGAATCGCGTTTGTACCATACATGTCCTTGATTTTTCCACGCAAGCGACTGATTGATTTTTCCAGTGCCCGAGGGTCGTAGAAATTGGCGTTGAGGCCCATGATGCTGGCGATTTCATCATGACTCAGAATGTGATTGCCGGTGTGCGCAAAGGCCTCGAGGATCTTCATTTCGGCGAAAGAGATATCCAGTTTGCGCCGACTGTCCATCAGGCAGATCCGCGTCGGATCAAGCGTCAGATTGATATCTCGTTGCCAGTCTTCGCTGTTGAAGAACTCCGCCAACAAGTCTTCGCTGTCATCGCTCAATGTGTTGAGCTTGATACAGGCATCCGCCCCGGCGAGGAAATATTTGATCTTGTTGACGGCGCCGCGGCCGGTGACAATTGCGCAAATAAGCGGCTTCAAGTTGTCATCGCGCAGGTTCTGCACCAGGGCTAGATTTTCTTCGATAGCTTGTGGATTATCGATGATGACGAAAATGGCGCGGTAGGAACCGATGTAACCGTGCTGCTTATATGAACTAGTGAAAGCACCTGTTTCCAGGATCATATCGGGCTGCACGTGCTTTGCGATCAGCGATCTGAAATGATCAGCCACACCCAGTGTACGACCCAGAGCAAGAACACCGGATTCATCATTTGTCGGGCGCGGACTTCTCGTCGCCAAGTTCCCTGAGAGCATCATGCGTTGACTCGAATTAGGTGCTGACATCGGGATGTTAAAGCACCGGTTCTTATCTGTGACTGACAATTGGTAACATTTGCGCGGATTTTAGACGTGTCTCCCGAGATTTCTAACAATAACTAAGCTTTTCAAGCTTTTAGTTGATTTTCTCGGGGTTGTGAACTAGCGCGTAGATGATGGCTATATGCAATGGTGCCACTATTTTGAGCTTGTGGCGATGGCTTTGTCTATGTCCTTTTGCCACTGATTGGCCATGTCAACAATGTGTGAGGTTGATCACACTTCATATCTGAACTGAAATATTTGTTGTAATAGATGTAAATTTTTTCCGTTTAGTTCGTCGGCCGACGATTACTAACAGCTCTTGAGTCTAACTCTGCATAAACCCTATTCTTCCGGATCGGCGAATCGCTGTATGCATTACTTCAGATACTCAACCCCTGAGTGTTATTGAACCGGTCGCTCACCCTGAGTGCTCTGACGGAGGATTAATGGATTTCTGGACCCTTTTCCAGGTATTGATATTGGGCGCGGTAGAAGGCTTGACCGAGTTCTTGCCCATCTCGAGTACCGGCCACCAGATTATTGTCGCCGACCTGCTCGAGTTTGGCGGCGAACGCGCCATGGCGTTCAACATCATTATTCAACTGGGGGCCATTCTGGCTGTGGTCTGGGAATTTCGTCCGAAGATCTTCGAAATCGTCAAAGGCCTGCCCACCGAGCGCAACGCGCAACGTTTCACCCTTAATCTGCTGATCGCGTTTTTCCCGGCCGTTATCCTCGGCGTGTTATTCGCCGACGCGATTCATGAATACCTGTTCAACCCGATCACCGTTGCGGTGGCCCTGGTTGTTGGCGGCATCGTCATGTTGTGGGCCGAACAGCGCAGCCATGTAGTCAGCGTCGAACATGTCGACGACATGCGCTGGTCCCACGCGTTGAAGGTCGGTTTCGTACAATGCCTGGCAATGATTCCCGGCACCTCGCGCTCCGGCTCGACCATCATCGGCGGGCTGCTCTTCGGCCTTTCGCGCAAAGCCGCCACCGAGTTCTCGTTCTTCCTCGCCATGCCGACCATGGTCGGCGCCGCTGTGTATTCCGGCTACAAATACCGCGACCTGTTCCAACCCAACGACCTGCCAGTCTTCGCCCTCGGCTTCGTCACCGCGTTCATCTTCGCCATGATCGCCGTGCGTGGCCTGCTGAAATTTATCGCCAACCACAGCTATGCCGCGTTCGCGTGGTACCGGATCGGTTTTGGTTTGTTGATTCTGGCAACCTGGCTGTTTGGCTGGGTCAACTGGACCGCCGCAGCGGCCGCCTGATCACTGCGCGCTGATCAACGCCGCCACGGCAAGATCGTTTAACGTCGAATCCGACGACTCCTGACGAAAGCGCTGCAAGGCCGAGGTGAAATACGCGGCTTGCAGCATGCCGTCGCTGGCCAGATAGAGTCGCGCGTCTTCTTGCTCCTCGGCAGAGTAAACACGCTTGTGACTGTCGGTCGTTTCCTGGCTAGACGAAATAGGTGCGAGGATCAAAGACACCAAAGTGAAGCCGGAAAGCTGCGTCACCTCCCACGGCGTATCGGTACGGCCCATGCAAAAGCCATCGCAGTGCGCATAAACGTTGGAAGTGAAGCTGAACAAAGCGAGGAGGGTGAAACGCTTGAAACCTGAAAAAATAAACGCGGGCATAAACAAAAGACATCCTGTCAGTACATCAAAATACCGGGCAACGCTCATGCGCCGCCCGCACACTCAAACCATCAATCAACGACCTTCAAGCAACTCAGCCGCCTGATCCAGCAACGCCAGCGGATCCTTGGCCTTGTGAATATCCACCGACAACAGCTGCCGGAATTTCCGCGCCCCCGGGAACCCCGTGCCCAGGCCCAGCACATGGCGCGTGATGTGATGCATCGCCCCACCGGCCAGCAGATGTTCGGCGATATACGGCCGCAATTGCGCCAGCGCCTCAGCCCGACTGATCACCGGCGCGGTACTGCCGAACAGTTGCTGATCCACCTCCGCCAGTAAATACGGATTGTGATAAGCCTCACGCCCGAGCATCACGCCATCGAAGGTCTGCAAATGCTCATGGCAGGCTTCCATGGTCTTGATCCCGCCGTTCAGCACAATCTCCAGCTCCGGAAAATCCGCCTTCAACTGCGCCGCGACGTCATAACGCAACGGCGGAATGTCACGATTCTCCTTCGGCGACAACCCCTCCAGAATCGCAATCCGCGCATGCACGGTAAAACTCGTGCACCCGGCATCCCGCACAGTCCCGACGAAATCGCACAACTCGGCATAACTGTCGCGCCCGTTGATGCCGATCCGGTGCTTCACCGTCACCGGAATCGACACCGCATCACGCATCGCCTTCACACAATCGGCCACCAACTGCGGATGCCCCATCAGGCACGCGCCGATCATGTTGTTTTGCACACGATCACTCGGGCAGCCGACGTTCAGGTTCACCTCGTCGTAACCGTGCTCCTGAGCCATGCGCGCGCAGGCGGCGAGATCGAGCGGAACACTACCACCGAGCTGCAACGCCAGCGGGTGCTCGGCTTCGTTGTGACGCAGGAAACGCTCGTGATCGCCGTTGAGCAGCGCGCCGGTGGTGACCATTTCGGTGTAGAGCAGGGCGTTCTTCGACAGGAGGCGTAGGAAGAAACGGCAATGGCGGTCCGTCCAATCCATCATGGGGGCGACGGAGAAGCGGCGTGAGAGTGGGGCGGGTTGTAGGGACATGTGAGGAATCTGGATCAAGAAGGCGAAGGCGCAAGAGTTTATCAGGTCTGCGAACAGGCAAAGGCTTGCGAGGCGCTGTTTGTGGTTTGAACTGGGCTCCGACGCGCTCGGCCTGATGGGAGGAAGTGTATTTCTGCCTGTTTTCTGTCCTTCAGTATCCGTTTAAACGATTGCGCAGGCGCTTGTTTAAATCTGACTGGTGAAAGTCATCCGAAGCCTACCTTGTCTTGCGCCTCCCCCTACACCTAAGACAGAATCCGCCGGCTTGTGCGTCTAGCCTGCGGGTTTTATCGTCTCCGGGTCACTGAAAACAGTGATCGGGTTTGGTAGCCCGTCTCCGTCAGAAGCACAAGACTACTGTCTTGCGAGGGCGTTTCTCGTCTTCGTTTTATGGTGGTCATGCGCGGGGTGTCTTCGGATGCGCCGGGGTTCCCGACGACCGGTCTACCAAGCTGCGTATGGCCTCCACCCTTCGTTTGGTAGCGAGAGTGATGGCTCCTTTTCGTTCATCCGTCAGGAGTTGTACAGCCTGCAATTGCGCACGACCGGTTATTTTTCCGCTAAATAACCCCCACTGCATTGCCCGTAGCGCCCTATTGGCTGAATAGGCCGGGCGCTTGATTGTTA
Organism: Pseudomonas siliginis; assembly: GCF_019145195.1. Classification (GTDB taxonomy): domain Bacteria; phylum Pseudomonadota; class Gammaproteobacteria; order Pseudomonadales; family Pseudomonadaceae; genus Aquipseudomonas; species Aquipseudomonas siliginis. Next base: position 257,399 of record NZ_JAHSTW010000009.1, on the reverse strand, counting down.
GCTATTTACGTGAAGAGAATTTATGTCTACTCCTGATAAGCCGAAGTTGCCGCTGCAAGCATTTGTGATGTCGTGCCTAGTGGCCGGCTGGGGCCTGGTGTATGCCGGTCAGGTGAAGTGGGCGGTGCGTGTTGCCGCTTTGCTTTATCTGGGGGTGATTTTACTCGGTGTCTGCGGGGTGCCTGCCACGCCATTGGGCCTGTATGTCTTCGCTACGTTTATCGTCCTGGTGAAACTCGGCTCGGCCATGGCGGCTGCGATATCGGTGCGTAGAAACGACCGTCCGGTGAACAGCCCCAGCACCCGTTTCCATGTGCTTTACGTGGTGGCGCTGGTCATCTTTACGCTGGTTCTTTTCGGTCCATTGCGAGGCCCGACGCTAGGGTTCAAGACTTACTTGATCCCCTCCGGCTCGATGGTTCCGACCCTTTCGATCGGTGACTATATCGTCACCAACATGCGCATCGACGCGCCGCAGGTGGGCGACATTGTGGTGTATCGCTATAACGGCACGGAGGCGGTCAAACGTGTGGCAGCAGTGGGTGGCGACACCTTGTCGATTGTTGACGGTAAGGTCATTCGCAACGGCGAAAACATGGGGCTGTTCTTTGCGCCGCCAGAGCGCGTGAAGGATCCTCGTTATCTGCAAACGCCGCAGACGGTGGTCGAGAAAGATCATGTTTATCTGCTCGGCGATAACCGCGACAGCAGTAACGACAGCCGCTTTATGGGTCAGGTCGCAGTGCAGGACATTACCGGTAAAGTCACCGGAATCTGGTATTCATCCGATCGATCGAGGATTGGCACAGCCTTTCAATGAACACAAAAGCCGTCACCTTAAGGTGACGGCTTACGCTTGCAGATCTAGCCAAACTGCCCCGCCGACTCAACCGCAGATTTCGGCTTCCTCAACCGGGTCCGCTGGTAAGCAATCCAAACCATCACTGCATGGCCCTCAAGGCAATCTGCGTGTACCCATGCCCACCACACGCCACACGCCACACACCACACACCGGACGCGTCGAGGCAGTGATTGCGTGGTCAGGCATTTGAATCCGCATTTTCAATCCCCTTTCACGCCAGTGGCGATGTGCCATAGGTCATGATGGCAATGCGTCATCACGCCACTCAAAAAGTTCAACGTTTATACAAAAATATAAAGTTGTACAAGTTTTCCCAAAATTAATAGCATCCCTCCAGACACCTTTGCTGAAACGATAAATCCAGCGTGCAAATGCTCTGTTTGCGACGTGAAGGGTTTGTCTGCCGGTGCTCGCATCGCGGATTTATCGACGCGTCCACAGCATCGGCATTTGCATTTCAGGGACAGCTGGAGCGTCCCGTATTACGCCTTGGATGACGACCCCCGAATGTCTGGACGGTGACTGTGGTTACCGGAGATCAATTTTTTTGTGCCTGGCGTTTCGCGTCAGGACGTTTGAGGCTGAATATGGCAGTAGCATCGAATTTCCTCGGTGACATCAAAGTTTCCCGCAAGCTGGGAACCGGCTTCGGCATTCTTCTGCTGGCCGTTTTGGCGGTTGCCTTCATTGGCTATAACAGCAACAGCGTGCTGGTTGATCGCTTGAGTACCACGCGTCTGATCGGCACGTTGAATGACGCTACGCAAAATATGCGTCTGTCCGAGAAACAGTACGAAGCCGCCGCTGACGCAGCGTTCGCCGAGTCCTATAACGCGCAGTTGAATGTCTTGCAGGGTCTTGTGAGCAAGGCGCTGGACACCTTGACCCGTGCTGAAAACCAGCAAGCTTTGAAGGCTTTGCAAGCCACGATTGTTGCCTACGACCTGAAGGTCAAACGGCTGATCGCTGCCGATCAGTCGACCACGGATGCGCTGAAACCGCTGACGGCGCTGTCGGACAAGTACGCGCAAACTTTTGCCGGCATGCTTGAAGGCACCACGACCAGTGCCTTGGCGTCTGCCGATGGTGAACGCGTTCGGGAGCTGCGCACGGTGGCCGATTTGCGCAATGGCATGACCACTTTTCGCCTGATGTTGCGTCGTTACATTGCGGTGCCCAACGACGTGAACAAAAAACTGCTGATGGAAACCATCGATACCTTCTTGAGTGATATCAGCAAGGCGCGCACCAGCCTGCCGACGGCGCTGTCGAGCCAACTGGAAGAAGCCCACGCCGGCATGCGGCGTTATCGCGAAGTACTGGTGGAAGTGGCCGGGCTGTTTGAGCAGAAGCAGAACATGCGCGAGCAGGTCGACCAGGAAAGCAAGGCGATGGACAAGATCATGAGTGGCCTGATGGACACCCAGCAGCGCCTTGCGCGTGAGGATCAGCATTCGGCTTTTATTCAGATGGCGGTATTGACTGCGCTGGCGCTGGTGATCGGGCTGTTGGCTTCGGTGGTCATCTCGCGCCAGATCACTGCGCCGCTGGCGCTGACGGTTGATCTGGCACGACGCATTGCCAAAGGCGACCTGACGGTCCAGGCCAGGTCTGCGCGCAAAGATGAGTTGGGCGATCTGCAAAATGCGATGCAGGAGATGGCGCAGAACCTGAACACGCTGGTGCAAGGTATCGGCAATGGCGTCACGCAGATTTCCACCTCTGCGGAAAAGCTCTCGGCCATGAGCGAGCAGACCAGCGCAGGTGTACGTCAGCAAAAAAGTGAAGTGGATCAAGTTGCCACGGCGATGCACGAAATGGCTTCGACGGTGCAGGAAGTTGCGCGTAACACCACCGATGCCTCAGCTGCCGCGACCCTCGCCGATCAGCAGGCGCGCCATGGCAGCACGGTGGTCAAGCAGGCGACGGTGCAGATCAGCGAACTTGCCATGGCCATTGAAGAGTTGGGCGGTGCGATGAATGTGCTGACTCAGGACAGCGAGCAGATCGGCAAAGTCATCGATGTGATCAAAGCCGTCGCCGAGCAGACCAATCTGCTCGCGTTGAACGCCGCTATTGAAGCCGCGCGGGCGGGTGAGCAGGGTCGTGGTTTTGCTGTGGTGGCAGACGAAGTGCGCTCGCTGGCACAGCGCACGCAGGACTCGACCAAGGAAATCGAAGCGCTGATCGTCACCCTGCAACAAGGCACACAAGCGGCCGCGACGCTGATGACCTCAAGCCGCGAACGCACCCTCGATACGGTGGTACTGGCGCAGAAAGCCGAATTGGCGATTACCGAGATCAATCAGTCCATCGGTACGATCCAGGAAATGAGTCTGCAGATCTCGGCCGCCGCTGAGCAGCAAAGTGCCGTGGCCGACGAAATCAACCGCAGCATTGTCAGTGTGCGTGATGTGGCTGACCAGTCGGCTGTCGCCAGCGAAGAAAGCGCGGCGGCGACGATCGAATTGGCGTCCCTGGGGCAGGACCTGCAGCGAATGACCGCGCATTTCCGCACCTGATCTTTTCAACTTGGCGCACGCGGTGCCTTTCAACTATTCAGGCGCCGCAGGGCTACAGTTATTGCCTTGTTTGCAGATAACTAAGGCCAGCAGCTGTTTTATTTATCGCCATGGAAGGTTGCACGCCGTCATCAGGTGGTTCATGACCGACTTTCCAAAATCATTCGCGTCTCCCGGTGGCTGCCAGGGCTGTAGGAACAAAGGTGTGCCAGAGATGGATTTCGCCTTCGCTTTCCAGCCCATTGTGGACCTGCGCGATCAAACGACGTTTGCCCATGAAGCGTTGGTTCGCGGCGTGAACGGCGAAGGCGCCTTGTCTGTCCTCGAGCAGGTGGACGATCAGAACCGTTACCGATTCGATCAACTGTGTCGTGTGCGGGCGATTTCCACGGCGGCTGACTTGGGCATGACGCAGTACCTGTCGATCAACTTTCTGCCGAATGCCGTTTACCGGCCGGAGATGTGTATCCGCAGCACGCTGGAAGCGGCGCGCACATACGGCTTTCCGCTGGAGCGGCTGATCTTCGAGGCTGTGGAAGGCGAGCACGTCGAAAGCAACAAACACTTGATGAATATCTTGCGTGAGTATCGTGAGTTTGGTTTCAAGACGGCCATCGACGACTTTGGCGCAGGCTATTCCGGACTTAATTTGTTGGCGGATTTTCAACCGGACCTGATCAAGCTGGATATGGCGCTGATCCGCAATATTCACCGTGACCGCGTACGCCAGACCATCGTGCGCAACGTGGTGAACATGTGTAGAGAGTTGGGCGTGGAAGTGATCGCCGAGGGCATAGAAAATGCCGAGGAAAGAGACTTTCTCGCCGATTGCGGCATTTATCTGATGCAGGGCTACTGGTTCGCCAGGCCCTCGTTCAAATCGTTGGCGCAGATCTCGACGAGTGCGTGGCAGGGGAGATCATCCAATCCGCGATCTTGTGCAAAACATTGATCACCACCAACACTGGCTGCCGTGGATGCCCTGCGCCTGAATGCCGGTTGTTCTGCGGTCACGGGTTGCGTCGGGTTTCCAGCAGCGTAAATATCCCCATGCCTGCGAGCATCGCCAATACGAAAACGATTGCCTGCCAGTGGCCCGTCAACAGGATGGTCACTGCCGGGCCAGGGCAGATGCCGGCTATCCCCCAACCGACCCCGAACAGCAGGCTGCCACCAACCAGTCGTCGGTCCAGCTCTTTTCGGGCGGGTAGTTGCATGGGGTTGCCCAGTACCGATCTGCGTTGCCGGCGTGCCCAGGTCAGCGGGCCGATAGCGATGGCAATGGCGCCCACCATGACCAATGCCAGCGAGGGATCCCAGGCCCCGGCCACGTCGAGGAACGCCAGAACTTTCGTCGGATTGGCCATGCCCGCCAGAAGTAATCCGACGCCGAACAGCAGGCCGGCCAGGAATGCATTCAGTTTGAGCACGTTCAAACTCCCGTCAGATGGCGCAGGACAAACACGGTGAGGAACCCGCTGAGCATAAAGCAGGCAGTGGCGAGCATCGAACGTGGCGAAAGGCGCGATATGCCGCAAACGCCATGGCCGCTGGTGCAACCTGAGCCGTAGCGTGTGCCAAGCCCTACGAGTAACCCTGCGAGAATCAGCCCTGACCAGCCGCTCTGGAACTCGATCGGCGGTAACGCCTTGAACAATCCCCACAGCAGTGGCGCCACCAACAGGCCAAGGATGAACAGCGCCTTCTCACTGGCGCCTTCACGGTTGCGTTGCAGCAGGCTGCCGATCAGGCCGCTGATGCCGGCAATACGTCCATTGCCGACCACGAACAGGCTTGCGGCCAGGCCGATCAGCGCGCCGCCGGCAAGGGAAGACCAAGGCGTGAAATTGAGCCAGTCGACATTCATGGGATGCCTCGAGAGCAGTAGCGGTGGATGTGCGGTATGCATCGCGGCGGAAGCGAACGTGTCGCTGTGATTTCAGTGTAGGCCTTGTCTGCTTTTTGGAATTACGGCTGCCACTTTTCTCCACCGCGTGCCGACCGCGTGCATTGAGCGAACCGTTCCCTAAACGCGCGCGGTGGCCTGGTTCAGTGGCTTATTGCGGCACCGCAATCCACTCACTCAACGTCTGCTGATACTTGCCAGTGACCTTGCTCAAATGCAGCCACTGATCGACATACAGTTTCCAGCTGATGTCGTCGCGCGGCAGCAGGTAAGCCTTCTCGCCGTATTGCATGTATTGATGCGGATTCACCGCGCACAAACCGGGTTTGAGTTTCTGCTGATACAGCGCTTCCGAGGCGTCGGTGATCATCACGTCGGCTTTGTTGTCGAGCAGTTGCTGGAAGATCGTCACGTTGTCGTGCAGGGCCAGCTGTGCCTTGGGCAGGAAGGCGTGGACGAAGGCTTCGTTGGTGCCGCCGGCAGGTTCCACCAGGCGCACGTTGGGCTGGTTGATCTGGTCGATGGTCTGGTATTTGGACTGGTCGGCGCAGCGCACCAGCGGGATCTTGCCGTCGGTGTCGAGGGTGTTGCTGAAGTAGGCTTTTTTCTGCCGTTCCAGTGTGACCGAGATGCCGCCCATGCCGATGTCGCACTTGCCGGCCTGCATGTCGGGCATCAGGGTTTTCCAGGTGGTCTGCACCCATTGCACCTTGACGCCGAGGCTGTCGGCCAGGGAGCGGGCCATGCTGATGTCGATGCCTTCGAAGTCGCCATCGTTGCGCTTGAAGGTGTAGGGCTTGTAGTCGCCGGTGGTGCAGACACGCAACTGGCCTTGTTGCTGGATGCTGTCGAGGTGGGACGAGGCCGGGTCGGCGTGAGCGCCAGTCGCCAGGGTCAGCAGGCCGCCGAGGATCATCGTGCTTTTTAGTGTTGTCATTGAGATCGGGCTTCTGAAAGGGAAGGTGACCCAGTGTAGTGAAAGCCTTCCACGGGTGTCATCCCGGGTCCGGACTCAATGTGCCCAGCCACGCCACCAGCGCCACGATCAACAGGGCAAGGGCCAACTCCATCACCACACTGCGCCGCAGCGCGTTCGCGGCGATGAGGTGCTGGCCGTCGCGCAGCGATCGTTGCAGTGACGGTCCAAGATGAAAGCGGTTCAACGCAGCCAGCACCAGCATCACGGCAAACGCCAGCACCTTGATCGCCAGCAGCTGTCCGTAGGTGCCGAACAGCACTCCGTCGAGCCTTGGGCCGACGATGAAAAGATAATTCATCACGCCGGTGACCGACACCGTCAGCACGATCAACGCGCCCACCCATTCGAAGCGTTTCACTGCATCGGCTATCAAGCGAAGGCGTGTGTCACCGATTCGCCCGCTCGCCATCAACACCAGCGCCAGTAAGGCACCCAACCACGCTCCCGCCGCAAGCAAGTGCAAGATGTCGCTGAGAAAGTGCCAGAACCGCAGCCATCCTTCGTCCATCGCTCCGTGCCCGCTCCATGCCAGCGAAGCGAGGGCAATGGCGCCTGCCAACGACGCTGGCCACAGACCCGGCCGGATCACTACGATGGCCAGCGCTGTCATCCGCAGCGCCCACGCCAGGCCGACGTCTGTTTCCAGCAGCATCATCTGCAGGTGCGGCCACAATGCCGCGAGCTGTGTTTCGCCACTCATGGCGCGGGTCATCAGCACCAGCCCGGCCACCGACAGTAACGCGCCTGTCACTGCCATGCCCCACAACAATGGACGGAACCGCAGCAACGCGTTGAAGCTGTACAAGCCAAACAACGCCAGTCCGAACAACAGCAGCAAATCCACGTACAAGGCGAACCGCAGGATGATGTTGAGCAGGTCCGCCATTGTTCACTTCACTTTGAACGTGACGTTACCGCTGATCGGGTGCGTGTCGGCGGACACCGCGCGCCACTGCACCTGATAGGTGCCGGCAGGCAGCGGGGCGAGCGGGGTGATCAGCATGGTTTTCGGATCGCTGCTGGCGCTGACTTTGGCTTTCATCGGCATCGGCGAGTGAGCCATGCCACCCATCTCGGTCATTACCAGTTTGGCCCCGGAGAATTGCGTGACCAGATTCTCGGAAAAGTGCAGCTCGATCCTGGTCGGCGCGGCACCTTCCGCGCCTTCGGCCGGCGTTGACGAAAGCAGTTTCGGGTGGGCCTGGGCGAGGGTGCTCAGGAGCAATCCGCTGGCGAATATCAGGGGCAGGGTTAATGTGCGCATGCAAGGTCTCCGATTTGTTTTTTTAGAAGAATTCAGAACCACAGCCTGACCCCGAGGACCAGGCGCGCCTCACTGCGATCCTCGTCTTCTTCGCGGGCATAGTCGGCGGTGTTGCCGTAAGTGCGATTCCACGTCACGCCGATATAAGGCGCAAATTCGCGGCGGATTTCATAACGCAACCGCAGGCCCGCCTCGGTATTGGACAACCCTGAGCCGATGCCTCGCTGCGGATCGTTTTTGCCGTAGATATTCAGTTCAGCGGTCGGCTGCAGGATCAGTCGATTGGTCAGCAGGATGTCGTAGTCGCCCTCCAGCCGTACCGCACTCTGGCCGCCCTCGCCGAGGAAAGCCGTGGCTTCGGCCTCGAAGTTGTACAGCGCCATGCCCTGCACGCCGAACGCGGCCCAGGATTGCGGTGCGCCGGGTTTGAAGTCCTGACGCACGCCGCCGACCACGTCCCACCACGGTGAAATGGCGTGGCCCCACAGCGCTTGAATTTCCGCGTCTTCGGTCTTGCCGTTGTTGCGCTCGCCTTCAGAGCGCAGCCACAACCGATCGGTATCCCCGCCGATCCAGCCGGACAGATCCCAGGCCACAGCGCTGCCGTCATCGGCGTTCTGCCATTCGAGTTTGTCGGCAAGAAGGTAGCTGTTTATAACGCTGTCATGCACCTGATGACCGCCGGGGCTGGTGAACACCGCAGCGCGGTCGGCGTCGGTCACGGGCGGAATCGGCGTGCGGCTTTCGCTGGGCGCGGCGGGCTGCATCATGCCGTCGTCCATGCTTTGCATTGCCGAATGATCCATCCCGGGCATCTGGCTGTGGTCCATGCCGTGCATGGCGTCGGCGGCCATGGCGGAGGTGCCGGCTAGCAGCAGCGGAAACACGCTGAGTCGAGTCATGATGGACCTCTTCATTCTTCCACCCGCACTTCGCGGAACATGCCCGTTTCCATGTGATAAAGCAGATGACAGTGATAGGCCCAGCGGCCGAGGGCGTCGGCGGTGACGCGATAGCTGCGGCGGCTGCCGGGCGGCATGTCGATGGTGTGTTTGCGCACCTGAAAGTTGCCGTTTTCGTCTTCCAGATCGCTCCACATCCCGTGAAGGTGGATCGGGTGGGTCATCATGGTGTCGTTGACCAGCACCAGGCGGATGCGCTCGCCGTATTTCAGCCGTAAAGGCTCGGCATCAGAGAATTTGATGCCGTTGAACGACCAGGCGAATTTCTCCATGTGGCCGGTCAGGTGCAGCTCTATCGTGCGGCTCGGATCGCGGCCGTCCGGGTCTTCGAAGGTGCTGCGAAGGTCGGCGTAGGTCAGCACTCGGCGGCCGTTGTTGCGCAGGCCGAGGCCCGGATCGTCGAGCTTTGGCGCGGTGACCATGGCCTGCATGTCCACCAGCGGATTATTGTTTTCACTGTCGGGATGGGCTTGCATCGGGCCCATGGTGGAGTGATCCATGGCGCTCATGTCCATGCTGCCGTGATCCATGCCGCCCATGCCCATGTCGTCCATGCTCACCAACGGACGCGGATCCAGCGCCGGCACTGCTGCCGACATGCCGGCGCGTGTGGCGAGAGTGCCACGGGCGTAACCGCTGCGATCCATCGCCTGGGCGAAGAGGGTATAGGCCTCGGTTTCAGGTTCAACGATCACGTCATAGGTCTCGGCCACTGCGATGCGCAGTTCATCGACGCTGACCGGTTTGACGTGCAGGCCATCGGCAGCCACCACCGTCATCTTCAGTCCCGGAATACGCACATCGAAATAGGTCATGGCCGAGCCGTTGATCAGGCGCAGGCGCAGTTTTTCGCTGGGACGGAACAGCCAGGTGAAGTTGTCATCGGGGGCGTGGCCGTTGATCAAAAAGGTATACGTGGCGCCACTGACGTCGGCGATGTCGGTGGGGTTCATGTTCATTTGCGCCCACATCGTGCGATCGGCAACCGTGGCGCCCCAGCCTTTCTCACCGACATCGTTGATAAAGTCGCCGACGGTGCGTTTGTGGAAGTTGTAGTAGTCGGACTGCTTTTTCAGGGTCTTCATCAGGCTGGCCGGGTCTTCGTCGGTCCAGTCGCTGAGCATCACCACGTAGTCGCGATCGTACTGGAACGGTTCCGGCTCTTTGGCCTCAATGACCAGCGGCCCATAGACGCCGGCCTGCTCCTGTAAGCCGGAATGGCTGTGATACCAGTAGGTGCCGTGTTGCCGAACCTTGAACTGGTAAACGTACACGCCCCCCGGTTCGATGCCATGGAAACTCAGACCCGGTACGCCGTCCATGTTCGCCGGCAGCAGAATGCCGTGCCAGTGAATCGAGGTGTCGGCGGTGAGCCGGTTACGCACCCGCAGCGTCACGGTATCGCCTTCGCGCCAGCGCAACAGCGGGCCGGGCAGGCTGCCGTTGATGGTCATCGCCGTGCGTGCGGAACCCGTGAAATTGACCGGAGTTTCGCCGATGAACAACTCGAATTCGTTACCGCTCAGTTCGTTGACGGGCGCGGCGCCGTTCAGCGCCCAGACCGGTGTCCGCCAGAGCCCGAGGCCACCCAGTAAACTACCGGCGGCCAGGCCTTTGACAAAAGTGCGTCTTGTGAGAATGGAAGGCATGCGCTGGAAATCCCCGTCTGGCTCATGACAGAGAGACTAGCCAGCCCCGGCTTTCAGTTGGCTGAGGCAAACATTACAGTTTTGTCAGTTAACCCGGACGGCTTACAGGCCCAGCCCTTGCTGCACTACTTGCAGCAGATTGTTTTCCGTCAGCGCAATCGCATCCAGCTCCTGGCCGGTCTCGATAGTCTGCAACCACCAGTGACTCTCGCCATGCTCGTCGACCGTGCGCAGCAACGACTGATCGCGCCCCGGTACCTTGATCTCGACACGTCCGCAACCGTCCTCGGTAAACCGCGCAATCGGATCGAACATCAAACTGTGATGGTTGGCTTCGATCACCAACTGGTCGATCGCGTAATCGTGGCTTTCGCCGTCCGGCGAACTTTCGCAAACGTGCGTAGGATTTCGCCGAATCTTCAGTCCTACTTCGGTGACTGGTTGCAGCCAGCCCTCAATGCGGTGGTACAAGTCGTACACCTGAGCAGGCCAGCAATCGATTTCCAGCGCCGCATCAGCCTGGGTGTGCCGTGTCTGCTTGAGTCTGGCGGCGAGTTCGTCTGCTTTACTCATGTCGGTTCCCTTGTTGGATGTCTGCCTGTTCAGCGTAGACCTTTGCACGGCGCAGGGCCTTGCCTTGCGTCATGCGCTTGCAATACAAGCGTGTCGAAATCAGCACTGGCCAGGTCTGGCCAACAACGAAAACCACGGACGCAGGCGTCCCAAGGAACGGGTTAATGAAAAAGCTGTTTACAATTCTGGCGCTAATCGCGCTGACGGCCGGTAGCATCGGCATGAGTTCGGCGCGTCAGCCGGCGTCGAACAAAATGCAGGCCGAATCGGTGGCGGGGGTGTTCGACTACTACCTGCTGGCGCTGTCCTGGTCGCCGACCTTTTGTCTGACGCACAAGGACGATGCGCAGTGCACCGGCAAGGGTTACGGTTTTGTCCTGCACGGTTTGTGGCCGCAATACGCCAAGGGCGGCTGGCCGCAATCCTGTCCGCCGCTGACCAGGCTATCGGCGGCAGAAACCAGCAAGGGCCTGACGATGTACCCGACGAAAAAACTCCTTGATCACGAATGGTCCAAGCACGGCACCTGCAGCGGTCTGGGCGCGGAGGGCTATCTGGACAAGTCCGATCAGGCCCTCGGCGCGGTGAAGATTCCGCAGGCGTTACAGCCGTTCGGCTCGACGTCGTACTACTTCGAAGCGCAAGAGATTGTCGATCTGTTTCGCAAGGCCAATCCGGGTATTCCCGAGGATGGAATTGCGGTGATTTGCAGCGGCCCGCAGCTGTCGGAAGTGCGGGTGTGCATGGACAAGGATTTGCAGTTCGGCGCGTGTGGCAAAGGGGTGAAGACTCAGTGCCGGGCGGGGGATATTCGGGTGCCGCCGGTACGGTGAACCATCCGTAATGAGCCAGGGAAAACAGGCGCTCCCGTGAGCGCCTGTTTTTTTGGCCTGAGGATTTGGAAATGTGAATATGAATACGATCCACGCTACTACTCAAACACCATGAACATCCCCACCGCCGACCTCCTCCGCGAAATCAACAAACCCGAATAAAGATCCTCGGGGGATTCAGGCAAATCCCCCCGCATCCACCCCCAATTCCCCACGCAAAAACTCCACCAGCCCCCGCTGCAACCCACTCAATACCCCCTCGCGGCTGACCAGCGCCAGTTCCGTCGGCGCCAACTCCGGCAGATCCCTACACACCTCATGCTCTGGCAATAGCGCCGAAACCGGCAAAACCGAAATCCCTAACCCAGACGCTACCGCCGCTTGAATCCCGGTCAGGCTGTGGCTGCCGAACGCCACTCGCCACGGTCGCTGCGCCACATCGAGCAGGCGAATCGCCCGTTGTCGGTACAGGCAGCCCTGCGGAAACAGCGCCAGCGGCAGCACACCGCTGGAGGTGTCGAAGTCGGTGCCTTTGACCCAGACCAGTCGTTCCGGCCAGGTGGCCCATGCCGGGCCGCTGTCGGGTTCGCGTTTGATCAGGGCAATGTCGATGTCGCCGGCGTCGAGGCGTTGGCGCAGGTCGAGGCTCATGCCGCTGATGGTTTCCAGGCGCGCCTGCGGATGGTTGCGGGTAAAACCGGCGAGGATCAACGCCATGCGCCGGGCGTCGAAGTCTTCCGGCATGCCGATGCGCAGCACTTCCAGGTCGACGTCGCTGGCCAGCGCTTGCGTGGCTTCGGCGGACAGCGCCAGCAATCGGCGCGCGTAGTGGATCAGCAGTTCGCCGTGTTCGGTGACCGCGACGTTCACTCCGGTGCGGTCGCGCAGGAGTAGCGGGTGGCCGACCAGATCTTCGAGTTTGCGCACCTGCTGGCTGACCGTCGATTGGGTGCGGTGCACACGTTCCGCAGCACGGGTGAAGCTGCCTTCGTCGACCACGCAGACAAAGGTTTTCAGCAATTCCAGATCCAGCATGGCGGCGTTCCTGATAGTTGATTTGCGAATGACGATGGCGTGTTTATTTAATTTCACACTATCACCGCACGCTCATAAGCTGAAGTCCTCACTCTGGAGGAATCGACCGATGACCTTGAACAACACGCCACGCCCGCAATGGCTGACCTTCGATTGCTACGGCACGCTGATTCAGTGGGATGAAGGGCTGAAAGCCGTGGTCGAGAAAATGCTCAGCGACAAGGGCGAGCACACAGTCGACGCCACTAAGTTGATCGAAGTCTACGACCGTCACGAGCACTGTCTCGAACAAACGCCGCCGCACCGTTCCTTTCGCGAACTCAGCACCCTCGGCCTGCAACTGGCGTTGGCAGAATTGGGCTTGCCGAGTCAGCCCGAGGACAGTCAACGCCTGGCGACAGCCATCCCGAACATGCCGCCATTTGCCGAAGTGGTCGACACCCTCGCGCAGCTCAAAGCCATGGGCTTCAAGCTATGCATTGTCTCCAACACCGACGACGACATCATTGCCGGCAACGTTGCGCAGCTCGGCGGCCATATCGACCGGGTGATCACCGCGCAACAGGCTGGCGCCTACAAGCCGGCGCCGCGCCTGTTCGACTACGCTCATGAGCAATTGGGCGTGACCCGGGATGAAGTGGTGCACATCTGCGCCAGCCCCATGCTCGATCACACGGCGGCGCGGGACATGGGTTTTCGTTGCGTGTGGATCGATCGCGGCACGGGTCGTCAGTTGTTGCCGGACTATCGCCCCGACGCGATCCTGTCCAGCCTCGATCAAGTGCTGCCGCTGTTCAAATCCCTCGGCTGGACCTAAGGAGGATTGCCATGGCTCATATCTTGAGCGGCACTGGCAAAGCCAGACCAACCGCAACGTTGAACCTGGACACCGAGGCGATCATCACCGCCCGCGACGAACTCGCTGCGTGCTTTCAACTGGCCGCGCTGCATGGGCTGGAGGAGGGCATCTGCAATCACTTTTCGGCGATGCTGCCGGGGCATGATGATCTGTTTCTGGTCAATCCATACGGCTACGCTTTTTCGGAAGTGACCGCGCAAAATCTGCTGGTCTGTGACTTCGCCGGCAACGTGGTCGATGGCGAAGGCGAGCCCGAAGCGACCGCGTTCTACATCCACGCGCGCCTGCACAAACAACTGCCACGGGTAAAAGTCGCGTTCCACACGCACATGCCGCACGCCACCGCGTTGTGCCTGCTACAAGGCCCGCCGCTGCTCTGGCTTGGGCAGACTGCGCTGAAGTTTTACGGGCGCACAGCGGTGGACGAGGATTACAACGGCCTCGCACTGGACGCATCCGAAGGCGATCGCATCGCCAGCGTCATGGGCGACGCCGACATTCTCTTTCTGAAAAACCACGGGGTGATTGTCGCCGCGCCGACCATTGCCGAAGCTTGGGACGATCTGTATTACCTGGAACGCGCTGCGCAGGTGCAGCTGCTGGCCATGGCCACTCAGCGCGAATTGAAACCGGTGCCTCATGCGATTGCGCAGCGCGCCTATGAGCAAATGCGTGAAGGCGATGCGCAAAGTGCTCGCGCGCACCTGACCAGCGCGATGCGGCGGCTGGCCCTGCACAACTGATTAACCGTAAAGAAGCAATCGTAAATAAATCGACGAAAAGCGATCATCCAAACTCGCGAGGCGCCGATAACTGGGCGGGAGGCGGGCGTTTGCCCGGTACATCCCGGTGGGCTAGGCTCACACATACAAGGGTTTCGGGCTCGCGCCCCTGTCGTACCTGCCCAGGACATGCTTTTGCCAATCCCCAATCACGATCCGCATCAGGCCCCCGGCACGCTCAAACGGTTGCCGCTACGCAAAGCGGCGGTGCTGTTTATCGTTACGGTGAGCCTGTGCCTGTGCGGTCTGCTGTACCTGCAACTGGAGCAGTCGCGGCGTCAGGATCTGGCGGTGGCGAAAATGGCCTCGGGCAACCTGACCCGGGCCATGGCGCAGCAGGCCGAGGACACTGTGCGGGCGGCGGATCTGGTGATGACCAGCCTGGTCGACTGGATTCAGGACGATGGTTACGGGGCGGCGCAGCGCCCTCGGTTACAGCGGATCTTCGCCCGCCGCGCGCAGCAACTGGATCAGTTGCATGGCATCTTTCTCTTCGATCGCGAAGGGCAGTGGGTCATTACTTCGTTCGCCGATCTGCCTCGTGGCAATGGCGTGGCCGATCGCGACTATTTCAAGTTCCATCAGCAGAATGCGTCGACCGTTGCGCGCATTGGTCCGGCGATTCGCAGCCGCGAAAACGGCGAGTGGATCATTCCGATTTCCAGACGCGTCAACGACCAGCTCGGCAATTTTCAGGGCGTGCTGATGGCCGGCATCCGCATGTCGTACTTCGATCAGTTCTTCAAAAGCTTCAGCCTCGATGACAGCGGCATCATGTTTCTGGCGCTGACCGACGGCACCTTGCTGGCGCGACGGCCCTTTGATGAGTCGCTGATCAACACCTCGGTGGCCCACGGCGAGATCTATCAAACCTTGCTGCCGAACGCTAACGCGGGCACGGCGATGCTCAATTCCGTGGTCGACGGTGTGACCCGCTTATATGGCTATCGCCAGCTCGCCTCGTATCCGCTGGTGGTCTCTGCTGCGACTTCGCAAGACACGATTCTGCAGGGCTGGTATGACCGCGCCTTTCAGTCCAGCGTGATTGTCGCGCTGGTGATTCTCGGGGTTGGCCTGTTCGGCTGGGTGTTCATTCATCAGGTGCGCGACGGCGAGCGTATCGAGAGAAATCTGCGCAAGGCGCAACTGGCGCTGGAGCAGATCGCCACCCACGACAGCCTCACCGGATTGGCCAATCGACGCTTGTTCGAGCGCTCGCTGGACATCGAGTTTGCCCGGGGCGCGCGCCAGGTCAGTCCGGTCAGCCTGATCATGCTCGATATCGATTTCTTCAAGCGCTACAACGACGCTTACGGACATGTCGCCGGCGATCAATGCCTGGCGCAGGTAGCCCAAGTGGTGAAGGCCTGCTGCCAGCGCAAGTCGGATCTGGCGGTGCGTTACGGTGGTGAAGAGTTCGCTGTGCTGTTGCCGGATACGGACATCAACGGCGCGCTGGCGATAGCCGGGCAGATTCGCCGCAGCGTGATCGACAAACACATCATTCACAGCGGCTCGCCGACCGGTTATCTGACCGTGAGCCTGGGCTGTTATTCATTTATTCCGCATGGCAACGATAGCCCGCAGGTGTTTATCCAGCGCGCGGACGCGGCTTTGTATGAGGCGAAAAATGCCGGGCGCAATCGCGCGGCGGTGTTTACAGCTGATGAGGGTTTTGCCGAGCTGATGCGGTCGGATCGCTGATTCTTTCAGTCAACAGAAATAAAAAGTGGGAGCGAGCCTGCTCGCGAATCGGTGTGTCAGCGTGCATCAAGGTTGGCTGACAGACCGCTTTCGCGAGCAGGCTCGCTCCCACATTGGGTCCTGATGTATGCAGGACTATCTGGGATGGCTCTTGTTCGTTCAGCTGCCCGTGCCACCGCCCGCACCACCCGTGCCGCCGCCGGCCGAACCGGTCCCGCCACCCGCGCCGGAACCCGAACCACTGGCGCCGCCATTGGTGCCCGTGCCAGTGCCCATGCCCGAACCAGTTCCTGTCCCTGTCCCGGTTCCTGTGCCAGTTCCGTTATTGGTTCCACCAGAATTGCTGTCAACGGAAGGCGAGCCCGGCGTGCTGTCTGGCGGCATGGTCGAGCTGCTGGCGCCGCCGGACTTGGTGCCCGTCGCATCGGTGCTGTCATTGGCAGCGAAGCTGGCGGCGGATGCCGTGGCGAGCAGGCCGGCCAACAATAACGAAGTGAATTTGCGCGTCATCATGGTACGTCTCCTGATAAAGGGGATTACCTGATATTGGTCAGGCGCACTGAAACCTTGGTGCCCGTCGAGTGACGAGCGGTCAGTCGCCGCGCCAAGTGGCCTACCGTTCTTCTGCAATATTGGCTATTTGCCGAACCACCCCCGGGGACTAACGTAGCCACACATTCAATCGCTACCCCGGAGCCCACCATGCAACCTCGTGCCGATTTCTACACCGCTTCCCCTGATGCCATGAAAGCGATGATGGCGCTGGAAAATGCCGTCTCGAAACTGTCGCTGGAAAAGAGCCTGCTCGAACTGGTCAAGCTGCGCTCTTCGCAAATCAACGGCTGCGCATTCTGCATCGACATGCACACCGCAGACGCCATCAAGGACGGCGAAACCCCGCGTCGTCTGTTCGCCGTGACGGCATGGCGGGAAGCGCCGTTCTTCAGCGAGCGTGAACGCGCCGCGCTGCTGTGGACCGAATCGCTGACGCAACTGAGTCTGACCCACGCGCCGGACGAAGACTATGAAGTCGTCGCTGCGCAGTTTTCGCCGAAGGAACTGGTTGACCTGACGGTGGCGATCAACACCATCAACGGCTGGAATCGCCTGGCAGTGGGCTTCCGCAAACTGCCGCAGGCCTAAGCTGCCCACAATCCCCTGAAGGAGCTGCGGAAGGCTGCGATAATTTGATCTTGTCTTTAAAAAGCAAAGTCAAAAGCTCGCAGCCTGCGGCAGCTCCCGCAGGCGGGGCATCAATGCCCGTGCGCTCGGCGCTCTTGCGCATCAATGGCGCCATCGCTGTGGCGATGATGAAGCAGACCGTGATCATCACCGGCCAGCATGGCGCCGGTGCCTTGGAACCGGTCAGTCATCACGGCTGCGCTTTGGCGATCGCTTGGGTACGGCTGGCGCGTTGCTGGGCTTGATGTATGCCTGGTTGATCGGCATGGGTCTGATGCACGCCGGCCGGTTTCAGGGTTTGGGAGAAACACTGATGGTCTGTAGCGCTTGGGCGTTGGCGCTGACCATTCAGACCACAGAACTTTGATTGCTCCAGGACATTTTCAGTGTTGTCAATTTGATTATCAGGTGTTGACATATTCTGAAACAAGTGTGAGATTAGTCGCCGTGAGTAAGGATGTACTCATCGCTATAGATCAGACTATGAACGGCTCAAGGGATTGGCATGTTTCATCTCATCGCATTACTTATCTGTTCGCCTCCGCATGCCTTTACCGTCAAGGCAGTCAATCGTTGCTCTGTTTTTCTTCTGCGCTGTAGCAATAGTTATTCTTCAACCCTCGGCGCGGGAAAATTTCTTACCGACCGGTAATTCCGGAAAATAACCAGATCCTGGAACTCGTTCGTTTCTTTTTGGAAGCGCGCGATACGTTTTGGTAACCGGAATAAAAGAAGCGACCAACAAGTTATCGTGGGCCGCCTGCATGTCGGATGAAGTCTTTCGTCTGGTTTTTGACAAGCCTTGATTACGCTGGAACAAGGTCGTTCATATCCATCGGTACAAATAGGCAGCATCAAAAATATGAGTAAGAAAGTCACTGTGTTGCTGAGTTTGGTATTGGCTGCGCAAACATCCGTCTCCATCGCGGATAACGCTAACGGGAAAAAACTGTATCTGCAGCGATGCGCAGTTTGCCACGGAGCAGACATCAGAGGGACAGGTCCCTTGGCGAACAAAAGCAATCCGGCGACTCCTGATCTTACTCTGCCAGGTTTCAGAAAAAGACTTGATGAATATCCGGGGGTTATCGTTTCGTCGGTGATACTTCGGCCCAGCGGGAATTTGATCCCGAAAACATTGCGAGAAAACGGCGTAAAGATACCGCCACATGCGTGGAGTATTAACGACCTTCGTGATTTGCATCAGTACATGAGCAGTGTGATTTTCAGGAAGAACTGATTTCGACATGGATGGCGAAGGCAGCGTCCCGGCCATTTGAATTGTGTTTGCTTTAAGCCTTATTACTCAGAGGGACAACCCTATGCGGACAAAGGTTGCAATCGTTGGAGCAGGGCCGGCTGGATTAATGTTGGGGCAACTGCTTTCTCAGATGAATATCAGCAATATCATTGTTGAAAGCCGATCCAGGGAATACGTCGAGGGACGCAGTCGTGCGGGTCAGATTACACCCGCGACTGTCCGCATCCTGACACAAAGTGGTGTGGGTGAAAGAGTTCATGCTGAAGGGATGAAACATTCCACCCTGCAGTTCCATTACGACGGATCTACCCGTGAACTGGATTTCGAGGCACTCACCGGGCAAACCGTAATGATTTACGGGCAACAGGAAATCATCAAGGATCTCGTCGCAGCAAGGTTGCGGACAGAGTATCCGCTGCTGTTTGGCGCTGCCGATGTCCAAGTGCATGGCACTGATGGTAACTCGCCTTCGGTGACGTTCCGACATGACGGCAGGCAGCAGAGTGTTGAATGTGATTTTGTTGTCGGCTGCGACGGCTTTCATGGCATTTGCCGGCCGCAAATCGCTGACGCACTAACTTGTTATTCCCATGCTTACCCGTTTGCATGGCTGGCGGTACTCGCCGAAATGACGCCAATTGCCAAGGATGTCATCTTTTCCAGCCACGAAACCGGGCTGGCATTGTTCACCATGCGCTCGGCGAAGGTTTCAAGAATTTATCTGCAATGTTCTCCGGACGAAGATCCCAATGAATGGTCTGCCGCGCGCATCTGGGATCTCTTGCAATCGCGGATTGAAGGGCGGCCGGAGAAAGTTGACGGCGGGGCCATTATTGAAAGAAGTATTGTGCAACTGAGAAGTTTCGTTGCCGAAAAAATGCAAAAGGGCAGGTTGTTCCTCGCGGGCGATGCCGCGCACATCGTGCCGCCTACTGCTGCCAAGGGGCTTAACCTGGCTGTCTCCGATGCCAATATTCTGGCTCGTGGCTTCGAGCATTTTTATGCCAGCGACAAGGACGATCTGTTGCTGTCGTATTCCGGCATTGCGTTGAAACAGGTGTGGCGGGATGTGCAATTTTCCCATTCGATGGCGATGTTGCTGCATCGTTATGACGACAATGCTCAATTCCACAGACGACTTCAAATAGCTGAACTTGACCGCATTCTCGGCACTGGCCCGGCGGCGCAGAATTTCGCCGAACTGTGGGTGGGCAGTCCTCCCTTCACCGCGTCGATTTAAATCAGGCCTGGATCAAGTTGATCAGTGAACACATGGAGTTGTGCAATGGGTCAAACACGCAAGGTCTTGATTATTTTGCATCAGGGACACTCGACGCCCGGCCGCGTAGGCGTCCTCCTGAATCAAATGGGATTTGAGCTGGATGTCCGCCGACCACGATTCGGTGATCCGCTTCCGCAGTGCATGGCAGAGCACGCGGGCGTGGCCGTTTACGGCGGCCCGATGAGCGCTAATGATAACGACGCTTATATTCGCGACGAGATCGACTGGTTGGCCAAGCCGTTGAAGGAAGGCAAGCCTTTGCTGGGTCTTTGTCTGGGCGGGCAAATGCTGACTCGGCACTTGGGATCGCGCGTCTACCGACTGGATAGTGGGATAACCGAGGCCGGTTATTACCCGATAACACCGCTGGCTGCTGCTCACGAGATAACGGCTGACGCCTGCGCTCCTTTTCCAGACCATGTCTATCAATGGCACAGCGAAGGCTTCGATCTGCCGCCAGGCGCTACGCAGCTAGCCGAAGGTTCGACCTTTCCGGTTCAGGCCTATCGATATGCAACTAACGCCTACGCTCTGCAGTTTCACCCGGAAGTGACTTACGAGACGATCGACCGTTGGGCAATGCTCGGTGGCGAACGACTCAAAGCGCCGGGTACCCGGCCTGCAGCCGAACATACTGCCGGTTGGCATCAATATGATTGCGCGGTGGCGACCTGGATCAAAGCGTTTCTTCCCAAATGGATCGGATCGCCTGCTTGAGAACTGAAAGTCCGAGTATCAAAACCTGACTGAATAACTTCAATAAATATTGTCTTGAATTCGCGACTTATGCGGGGATTGCGCGGTATGGATTTTCAACTTTGGATACTGTTTTGCGTAGTATTTCTATCGGCCGCGATACTTCCCGGGCCGAATGTTGCCTTTTCCATGGCACAAGCCCTGGATCATGGTTTCAAGGAATCGTTTCCAGCTGCCATTGGTTTCGGCCTGGCCAGTGGCGGGCACGCCGTTATTGTTTTGTCCGGTCTGGGGATATTGGTAAGAGATAACCCCGGTATTTTGTTCTGGCTGAAATGGGTGGGCGTTGTTTACCTGCTCTATCTCGCTGTTAAAGCGCTGCGTTCGCATACCCAGGTTGCAGTTGCCACTTCGCGCAAGCGAACCCCTCTGCAAATGTTTACCGGAGCGATGATCGTTTCGTTTACAAATCCCAAGGGGATATTGACCAACATCATCTTGTTTCCAACGTTCATCGATAACGCCTTGCCGTATATTCCGCAGTGCATTGCATTGGTGTCGACGGCAATATTCATCTCTACCACAGTATATGCACTGTATATGCTCATGGCGGGGCATGCGGCGAAGATTCTTCGCACAAAACGCCAAATGAGTGTGGTAACAGGGGTTTTATATATCGGCGTCGCTGCGGCCATTGCGACAACTATCTGAAAACTTACGGGTATTCAAGGAGGGATTCGGATTGATTGGCGTATTTGATTTCGGCAGCGGTGGTTTAACGGTAATGCGCGCGTTTGAGTCGGTCCTGCCCGATGAGCAGTTCGTCTATTTGGGTGATCATGGAAACGCACCTTATGGCAATGATGCAGTCGACGATATCCATGATCTTACCCAGGCCGCCATTACTCGCCTTTTCAAGTATGGCTGCTCATTAGTTGTCATCGCCTGTAACACGGCGGTTGCCACCAGTCTGCAAAGATTGCAGCAGACGTGGCTTGCTGAGGTTCATCCCGGTCGCAGGGTGATCGGCGTTGTTGCACCTGTCGCCGACAGGATCGCGAACTCTGCTTGTGATTATCCAGTGCAAAGCGTCGCGGTCTTCGCGACTCAGCACACGGTTCAGTCAAATATCTTTGCGTCGCAAATCAATAATCGGCGTGCCGATATAAAGGTGTACCAACAAGCCTGTCAGGGCCTGGCGTTGCTCATTGAACAAGGTGTGCCTGAGGACATGCTGCGCACTGAGATTCGTAAACATGTCAATGCGCTCCTGAGTGCTGCTCCACAGGTGCCAGATGTTTGCATACTGGGCTGTACGCATTATCCGATTATTGAACACCTCTGGCGCCTCGAGCTGCCGGATTCCATGCGGCTGATTTCCCAGTCCGACGCCGCCGCTGAGAGTCTGGTGGAGTATCTGAAAAGTAATCCTCATCTCTCAAGTGCAAGAGCAGGCGACAACAGGTTCTTGACGACTGGCGATAGTGCAACGGTTTCACAACGAGCCTCGTTGTTCTACGGGGCGAGGGTGGCGTTTGCACCAATTGATGCATAGCCGATTACAACAAGTTTCGCCCTTTGTTCACCAGTGTCACACGGAGTGGAGGGGGCGATGAAACGGATAGTCAATATTTCAGGAGAAAGCGATGAAACTGGTTGGCATGATGGGATCACCCTATGTTCGGCGCGTGGCCGTTTCTATGCGGCTGATGGGGCTGGAACATGAACATCGGCAGATCTCGGTGTTTCGCGATACGGATGAATTTCGAACCATCAATTCGGTGGTCAAGGCGCCGACGCTGATTTGCGAAAACGGCGAAATGATCATGGACTCATCGATGATCCTTGATTATCTGGAGGCGCAGGTCGCACCGAACCGCAGTTTGATGCCGAAGGATTCGGCGGAGCATCAAAAGGTGCTGTCGCTCATCGGGCTCGGCCTCGCGGTATGCGAAAAAGCGGTCCAGCTAGAGTATGAATACAACAAACCGGTCGCGTTTCACTACGAGCCTTGGCAAACGCGCGTCACCGAGCAATTGCATGCCGCGTTGGCGCTTCTGGAAAAGGCTGCAGCCAGCGCCAATCCTTGGCTTGCAACGGCGCAATTGTCTCAGGCCGATGTAACCGTGGCCGCCGCCTGGCGCTTCACCCAGTTCAGGGTCTCCCACTTGGTCGAGGTCCAGAACTACACAGCGCTTGCCGCTTACGCTGACCGGGTGGAGCAACTGCCCGAGTTTGTTGCTACGCCGCTGAAATAAGCGCTGTGCCTGCCCCGGTATCGGGGCAGGCCGCAACCGTCCGATTCGCAGCACCACACCCTACAAGATCCCTCTCAATCGCAATGGCAAATCTGATCGCAGGGCTTTGACGCTGTTGGCCGATCTGTTACTGCGTGATCAACCGGAGACACAAGGATGTTGAGCCTAGAAGATTTTTTTGCCTACGGCGAGGCGGGGTATACCCATGTGCCGCTTTGGCAAACCTTGTCATTGCCGCCAGAGGTGGAAGCCGTTGCGCTATACCAGGCTCTAGCCAACTGCGGGCAAGACTATCTGTTCGAAACCGGCCACTGGCACGAGGGTATGTTCGCGCCGGCGTACTCGGTGATTGGCCTGCCTTGCAGTCAGCGCGTCGAACTCGATGAGGGTGTCTTGCGCCTGTACCGTGACGGACAGATTTCGGTGACGATTGACTGTATTGATCCGTTGGCAGAACTGGGCAAGTTGCAGAAGGGCTTTCGTATACCGCAATGCCCGGGCCTGCCATGTTTCAGCGGTGGGTTCTTTGGCTATTTCGGTTTCGAAACGACTCGGCTCATTGAGTCGCGTCTGCGTCGAGTGCCGCGCAAGCCCTCTGGGTTTCAGCTGCCTGATGTATTGCAATTGATCAGCATGGATCTCGTCGTGCTGGATCACCGCGAGCATCTGGCTTATTGCATCGTGCATGAACCCCCGAAGGCGCTGGGCGATTACCAGTGTGGGCAGGATCGGCTCAACCGACTGATCGCAAATGTGCGCCCGTTGCTCGTACCGCGCGCCTCTGGCGGGCATGTGGTCGAGGTGACAACGCCGGTCGTCGAATCGGCCTTCCCGAAGTCAGCGTTCATTGAGGCCGTAGCAAGGATCAAGGACTACATCGCTGCGGGCGATGTGATGCAGGTGGTTTTATCCCAACGCATGAGCCTGCCTTTCGACGAGGACGCCGTCGCGCTGTACCGATCCCTGTCCGATCTGGGCCACACGCCTTATCGCTACTTGTTGAACCTGGGCGACTGCCAGGTGGTTGGCGCCTCTCCGGAAATGTTGTTTCGTCAGGAGCAACAAACGGTGGCCACCCGGCCAATGGCTGGTACACGCCGGCGGGGCAGTGGGGCAGTCGAAGACCACCGACTCAGGGATGAACTGCTCGCTGATCCGAAGGAAATTGCCGAGCATATGATGCTCGTTGACCTGTCGCGCAATGACCTCGGCCGATTGGCTCGCGTCGGCAGTGTGCAGGTGACGCAGTTGCTGAATGTGGAATATTTCTCCCATGTCATGCACATCGTCTCAACCGTGACCGGGCATATGCCGGACCACGTGACCGGGCTGGACCTGCTCAAAAGCATTTTCCCCGCAGGCACGCTGAGCGGGGCCTCGAAGGTGCGGGCGCTGGAGATCATTGCCGAACTGGAACCGCATTCTCGCGGGGTGTATGGCGGCGCGATCGGTTATCTCGACTGGAGCGGCCGTGCCGACCTGGCGATCGCCATTCGAACCGCACTGCTGCAAGACGCCCGTCTCTACGTTCAGGCCGGCGCCGGCGTGGTGCAGGATTCGGTAGCCGATCGTGAGTGGCAGGAAACGCTGGAGAAAAGCCAGTTGCTGCGGGTCGCCGCCGGCCGCTGTCAATCGATCGCCCAACGCCAGGAGTTGCCATATGCACTTAATGATCGATAACTACGACTCCTTCACCTACAACATCGTGCAGTACCTGGGCATGCTCGGGACTGAGGTTGAAGTGCGTCGTAATGACGAAATGACCTTGGCTGACATCGAAGCGCTGGCGCCAGAGTCTTTGATTGTCTCGCCTGGGCCGTGCTCTCCAACAGAAGCGGGCATTTCCCTTGCGGCCATCCATCATTTCGCAGGCCGTTTGCCGATATTGGGCATCTGTCTGGGGCATCAATGCGTTACCGCTGCTTTCGGCGGCGAGGTGGGCAGGGCGAGGCAGGTGCTGCACGGCAAGGTTTCCCGTATCAGTCACGACAGTCGTGACCTGTTCGACGGCTTGCCTGACGGCTTGCAAGTCGCGCGTTACCACTCTCTGGTGGCGGGTGTCTTGCCCGGCGAATTGGTGGCTACTGCGCACGTGCTGGATGACGACGGCATGCCGGGTGAGATCATGGCGCTTCGGCACCGCGACCTGCCGATCTATGGCGTGCAGTTTCACCCGGAGTCATTGATGACGCCGCAAGGTCTGGCGATGTTGGCAAACTACCTGCAACTGGTTGAGCGAACCCGGCTGACCAGGTACGCGCCCTGAGCGCTCTGTTCGAGGAATCGATTGCCTCGCCTTAATAGGAAGCATTACTATTCACACCCTTTTCTCACCACGCCGCCCATCCCCCATGCGCTCCCGCAGATCCGGCTTTTTCGAGCATTACGAAGAGTTGATCGGCACCTGGACTCGTCGCCTGCGCAATCGCGCGCAGGCCGAGGATCTGGCGCACGACACCTTTGTGCGGGTGCTCGAGGCGGATTCGGCGGCGGTGCAGCAGCCGCGTGCGTATTTGCATCAGACCGCACGCAATATCGCCGTTGACGGTTATCGGCGGGAGGACCGGCGGGGCGTCATGGAATCGGAGGCGGTCGATGACAGTGCGTCGTCGGCGGGCGATCCGGAGCATTACATGCACGCGATCCAGTTGGCCGATTCCATCGAACGCGCGCTCAGCGAATTGCCGCTCAACTGCCGCAAGATCTTTGTCTGGCAGAAGATCGAAGGCCTGACGCAGGCAGAAATCGCCGAACGCCTGGGGCTGTCCAAGAACATGGTCGAAAAGTATATG
Organism: Pseudomonas siliginis; assembly: GCF_019145195.1. Classification (GTDB taxonomy): domain Bacteria; phylum Pseudomonadota; class Gammaproteobacteria; order Pseudomonadales; family Pseudomonadaceae; genus Aquipseudomonas; species Aquipseudomonas siliginis. Next base: position 231,997 of record NZ_JAHSTW010000009.1, on the reverse strand, counting down.
ATCCGCACCCTGCGCCATCTGCGTGAGCGGCTGGATGGCTTGCAGTCATGAGCGTTCGCACCTTTTCATTCTCAGCCGGACAGGACATTCCATGATGGAAGCGGGTGATTGCGCCTGTGGGCAAACGGCGGTGCGGGAAGAGGCGGCGGCCTGGTTCGTGCGTCTGCAGGAGCCGAATGTCAGCGTCGAGCAACAGCAGCGCTTCGAGGCCTGGCTGAACGAGCATCCGCAACACCGCGAAGAATTCCAGTTGCTGCAGGGTTTGTGGACGGCGGCTGATCTGCTGCCGACGTCGCGTCTTCAGGCGCTTGCGCAAACTCCCCGCCGCGAACGTCGGCCGATGCTGCGTTATGCCGTCGCCGCGAGTGTCCTCGCCGTAGCGCTGGGGCTTGGCCTGTTCAGTGGTTTGAATCATCCGGGCGGTTACCGCGCTGAATTCGCCACGGCGCCGGGCGAGCGCAAGCATGTGGCGTTGCCGGACGGTTCGCTGATCGACCTGAACAGTCGCAGCCGCTTGCAGGTGCGTTATGAGAAGGATCGACGGGTGATCGAATTGAGCGCGGGCGAGGCGATGTTCAGTGTTGAACACGACGCCTCGCGTCCGTTTATTGTCGAAGCCGGCAGCGGCAAGGTCACGGTTACCGGCACGCGTTTCGATGTGCGCCGCGATGCCACGCAGACCCGCGTGGCGGTGGAGCAGGGCACGGTGAAGGTGCAGGGAAGTGCTGCCCCGGACAACGAGTTCATCAACCTCACCGCAGGCCTCGGCACTGCGGTCGATGCCCAAGGCCAAGTGCTGCCGGCTTACGCGGTCAACCCGGCGGAACTGACCGCATGGCGCAACGGCAAACTGGTGTTCAACAACGCCAGCCTCAGCGAGGTAGCGGCCGAAGTATCGCGCTATCGCGACAAGCCGCTGACCGTAACCCAGCCGAACGTAGCCAGCCTGCGCCTGACCAGCGTGTTCAAATCCGACGACACCGACGCCTTGCTCAAAGCCTTGCCGAGCATCCTGCCGGTGACGGTGCGCACCCTTGCCGATGGCAGTCAGGAAATAATTTCCAGATAGCATTCAGGTTTTTTCCCCGTTCATCGTCTTCCTGTTCAACTGCAACTGGTTTGCATTAACAGCCGCACACTCTTGCGATCCACAGGACTCCGTACGACGTGAACATCACCACAACCCACAATAAAAAATCCCCTTGGTTGCCACTGGCTCTCGCGCTGGCAGTCAGCGCCGCGATGCCGTTGGCGTTTGCCGCTGAAGCCATTCATATCCGCGCGCAACCGCTGGGCCAAGCCTTGAGCGAACTGGGCCAGCAAACCTCGCTGCAGGTGTTTTTCAGCCCCGAGCTGGTGGCCGGCAAACAAGCTCCGGCGGTGGACGGCGACCTCGCGCCAGAGCAGGCGCTGCGGCAGTTGCTGCAAGGCAGCGGCCTCGATTATCAGATCAATGAAGGCTCGGTGACGCTCGCCCCAGCAGCCACCTCCGCAGCCAGCAACGGCCCGCTGGAACTGGGTGTGACCGACATCAAAGTGGTCGGCGACTGGCTCGGTGACGCGGACGCTGCGGTGGTGCAGAACCACCCCGGCGCACGTACGGTGATTCGCCGCGAAGCGATGGTCGAGCAGGGCGCGATGAACGTCAGCGACGTGCTCAAGCGCGTGCCTGGCGTGCAGGTGCAGGACTCCAACGGCACCGGCGGCAGTGATATTTCCCTTAACGTCGGCGTGCGCGGTCTGACTTCGCGCCTGTCGCCACGCTCGACTGTTTTGATCGATGGCGTACCAGCGGCGTTCGCGCCTTACGGCCAGCCGCAACTGTCGATGGCGCCGATTTCCTCGGGCAACCTCGACAGCATCGACGTCGTGCGTGGCGCCGGTTCCGTGCGCTACGGGCCGCAGAACGTCGGCGGCGTGATCAACTTCGTGACCCGCGCGATCCCGGAGAAAACCACCGGCGAAATCGGCACCACCCTGGAAACCACGCAGTACGGCGGCTGGAAACACGTCGACACCGCATTTCTTGGCGGCACCGCCGACAACGGCATGGGCGTCGCGCTGTTGTATTCCGGCGTCAACGGCCACGGCTATCGCGAGCGCAACAACGGTAACGACATCGACGACGTGCTGCTCAAGACGCACTGGGCGCCGACCGATCAGGACGACTTCAGCCTCAACTTCCACTACTACGACGCCAATGCCGACATGCCCGGCGGCCTGACCCAGCGTCAGTACGACGACAAACCGTACGAATCGGTGCGTGATTACGACCAGTTCACAGGCCGGCGCAAAGACGTGTCGTTCAAGTGGATCCGCCAGATCGACGAGCGCACTCAGGCAGAAATTCTCACCTATTACACCGACAGCTTTCGCGGCAGCACCATCGCCGCGCGCGATCAGCGCACCCTCAGCTCGTACCCGCGTTCCTACTACACCCTCGGCATCGAGCCGCGCGTGTCGCGGGTGTTCGATGTCGGCCCGACCACCCAGGAAGTCAGCGTCGGTTATCGCTATCTGAAAGAGGCGATGCACGAAGAGTCGAGTCGTCTGGCGCTGGTCAACAATCAGCCGGTGGTCACGCCAACCTCCGACGGCCATGTGTTCCAGGATCGCACCGGCGGCACCGAGGCCAATTCGGTGTATGTCGACAACAAGATCGACGTCGGCAACTGGACCATCACCCCGGGCATTCGCTTCGAACACATCAGCACCGATTGGCATGATCGCGCTGTCCTCGACACCGCTGGCCGGCCGGTACCGGAGAAAAACCGCAGCATCGAAAGCAACGAACCGCTGCCAGCGCTGAGCGTGATGCATCACCTGTCCGATGCCTGGAAGCTGTTCGCCAACTACGAAACCTCGTTCGGCAGCCTGCAATATTTTCAGCTCGGCCAAGGCGGTTCGGGTGACAGCACCGCCAACGGTCTGGAGCCGGAAAAGGCCAAGACCTACGAGATCGGCACGCGTTACAACGATGATGTCTGGGGCGGCGAGGTGACGTTGTTCTACATCGACTTCGATGACGAACTGCAATACATCAGCAACGACGTCGGCTGGACCAACCTCGGCGCGACCAAGCACCAGGGCATCGAAGCCTCGGCGCACTACGACATGGCCGCCCTCGATCCGCGCCTCGATGGTTTGACCGCCAACGCCGGTTTCACCTACACCCGCGCCACCTATGAAGGCGAGATCCCCGGCTTCAAGGGCCGCGACCTGCCGTTCTATTCGCGGCAGGTGGCCACGGTCGGTTTGCGTTACGAGATCAACCGCTGGACGTACAACATCGATGGCTTCGCCCAATCGAAACAGCGTTCGCCGGGCACCGGTGTGAATGCGGATGGCAGCTTCAATGGCAACTACATCACTGAAGGCACGGCGGACGGGCAGTACGGCGACATCCCGGGTTACGTGACCTGGAACGTGCGCGGCGGCTACGACTTCGGTCCGCAGGTGTCGAACCTCAAGCTCGGTGCCGGGGTGAAGAACGTCTTCGACAAGCAATACTTCACCCGCTCCAGCGACAACAACTCGGGGATGTATGTCGGCGCACCGCGCACGTTCTTCGTGCAGGCCAGCGTCGGCTTCTGATAGAGCGCGGTGCCTTCTTCGCGAGCAGGCTCGCTCCCACATGGACCACTGAAACCCTGTGGGAGCGAGCCTGCTCGCGAAGCTTTCAGACCTTGAGGACTTTGCCGCCGATCGCCACAGCCACCAGCAATACCGCCATCAGTCCAAAGGCAAAACTCAGGCTGCTGGCATGGGCGACAAAACCGATCACTGCCGGCCCGGCGAGAATCCCTGCATAACCCAGCGTGGTAATCGCCGGCACCGCGATGCTCTCCGGCATCACCGTCTGCTTGCCCACCGCCGTGTACAGCACCGGCACGATGTTCGAGCAACCGGCGCCGACCAGCGCATACCCGACCAGCGCCGCTTGCCAGCTCGGCGCGAAGGTGGCGAGAAACAGTCCCGCCGCCGCCAACAGACCGCCGAACAGAATGATCCGCGTAGCCCCCAGCTTGCGCACGATGCGGTCACCCAGCAGACGACCAACTGTCATGGTCAGGGCAAACGCTGCGTAACCCATTCCCGCATAAGCCGTGTCGATCCCCCGTTCCTGAGCGAGGAACACTGCGCTCCAGTCCAGCGCCGCGCCTTCGGTGAGGAACACGATGAAGCACATGCCGCCGATAAACAGCACGATGCCATGGGGAATGGCGAACGCCGGGCCGGAGCTTTCGCTGCCATAGGGCAGCATGTGCGGCACGCATTTGAGCAAGGCGCCGATCAGCAAAACCACTACCACCAGCATCGCCGCCAGCGGTGTCAGGCCGAGGCCGAGCAGGGCGCTGACACCCGCCGCACCGACGATGCCGCCGAGGCTGAACAGGCCGTGGAACCCCGACATCATGTGCTTGCCGCTGGCGCGTTCAACGATCACTGCTTGCAGGTTCACCGTCGAATCTACCGTGCCGAGACCGGCGCCGAACATGAACAGCGTGGCGATCAGCGCCGGGATCGACGACACCGTCGCCAGCAACGGCAGCGCCGCGCAGATCAGCAAGGTGCCGGCGGTGGCCACACGTCGGCAGCCAAAACGCGTGGCGAGAATCCCCGCTAGCGGCATCGCCAGAATCGAGCCGACACCCAGGCACAGCAGCAATAACCCCAGCGTGCCCTCATCCAGCCCGGCCCGCGCCTTGGCGTACGGCACCAGAGGCGCCCAGGCGGCGATGCCGAGGCCAGCGATGAAAAAAGCGACGCGGGTGGACATCTGTTGCAGACGTCCGGGGACGAAGGTGTCTTGGGGGTTGAGGCTGGTCATATCGATCCTTGGCAAAAAAACAACTGCATCCCGAGTGACATTCTGACGGCGTTGAGGTTCGATCTCAGGCCTTTCGGGGCATAACGGTGAACATCCTACCCTGTGGGAGCGAGCCTGCTCGCGAAAGCGGTGGGTCAAATATGGAATTGTCGACTGACGCACCGCCTTCGCGAGCAGGCTCGCTCCCACACTGGTTTGCGGTTTACAGTCGGATTTTCGCCAGCATGGAATACGGGAACAAGGCATGACGAAGTTCTACGACGCACGCGGCAATATCTACGCTGTGGTCTCACCCCAAGCCTTGCGCGAGGTCGAGATTGCTTTGCCGGCCAGCGCCGCCGAGTGCGCCGGGTCTCGGCAGCACTGGAGCGAAGCCGCCATCGCCCTGTGCTGCCATTGGCCCGACGGCCAACGCCCGGCCAACAGCAAACCCCACCGCAGCGACGGCCTGCTGATCGGCCCGTTTCAGGCATCTGCGCCGTTCGATGTGCTGATCGTCAACACTGACGGCAGTCTCGCCGAGCGCAGCGGTAACGGCCTGACGATTTTTTCTCAGGCATTGACCGAGCAAGGCTTGATGGCGGAGCAGGGCGCCATGCTGCGCGTTCATCATGACAAGGGCGAAGCGCTGGAAACGGCGGTGACACCGGCCGAAGTCGAAGGCGTGCGCGGTTTCTGGCTCGACCTCGGTCAGCCTGGTTTCGGCCCGGAGGCTGTGGGTGCGCAGACGGTTGAAAACGCTCAGTTCAATCATCGCGACGTCAGCCATGTCCAGCCCCTGGCACAACTCGATCCCACTTGGACTCACAGCCAATTCGTCCGCATCGGCAATCCGCACTGTGTAACGCTGCTCAGCGATGCAGGCGCTTTGCCGAGCAACGAACAGATGCGTGAACCCACCCTGAACCAACGGCTTACAGCAATCGCCTATGCTATGCCCACCGGTGCCGGCAATCCCTGCCCGGCTGGCGTCAATCTGCAATGGGCCGCGCTGGCGTCGCCGCAGCAAGTCCTCGCCCGGGTATTCGAGCGTGGCGAAGGACCAACCGCGTCATCCGGCACCAGCGCCAGCGCGGTCGCGTGTGCAGCGTGGCGGGTGGGTTGGGTCGAGGCAGGGGAGGTGCGGGTGGTCATGCCGGGTGGCACCGCACCGGTTTTGCTTGAGGTTTCGCAAGGGGAGTTGCTGCGCGTCAGATTGTTTGGCACGGCGCGGTTGACCGCTTGATTCGGCCGACGCCATCGCTGGCAAGCCAGGCTCCCACAGGTTTTGCATGTGGGCCCAATCATGTGCTCAACACAAAACCTGTGGGAGCCTGGCTTGCCAGCGATGAGGCCATCAGCCCCAGCGCAATCTCAACTGAACTCCACCACCGGCATCTGCCGCTTCATTAGCACCTTGCCGCCGCGAATCGAATACAGCGGCAGGCCCTGGCTGCGGATCACTTCGTAGTCGCTGTCCGCCGAGAGAATCAGCAGGTTCGCCGGGCGACCCTGTTCCAGTCCGTAACGTTCGCCCAGGTGCATGGCTTTGGCGCTGTTGTCGGTGACCAGATCCAGCGCGCTTTGCAGGTTGCGATAACCGAGCATGTGGCAGATGTGCAAACCCGCTTCAAGCACGCGCAGGATGTTGCCGTTGCCCAGTGGATACCACGGATCGACGATCGAATCCTGGCCGAAACACACGTTCATCCCGGCTTCGAGCAACTCATTGACGCGGGTCACGCCCCGGCGTTTCGGGAAGTTGTCGAAGCGTCCTTGCAGATGAATGCTTTCGGTCGGGCAGGAAACAAAGCTGATCCCGGAATGGCCGAGCAGGCGGAACAGTTTGGCGCAGTAGGCATTGTCATAAGAACCCATCGCCGTGGTGTGGCTGGCGGTGACGCGGGCGCCCATGTCGCGGCTGCGCGCTTCTTCGGCGAGCACTTCAAGGAAGCGTGAATGCGGATCGTCGGTCTCGTCGCAATGCACATCGACCAGGCAGCCCGTGCGCTCGGCCAGGTCCATGAGGAACTTCACCGAGCTGACGCCCTGATCGCGGGTGTATTCGAAATGCGGAATGCCGCCGACCACGTCAGCGCCCATGCGGATCGCTTCTTCCATCAGCTCGCGACCGTTGCGGAACGACTCGATGCCTTCCTGCGGGAACGCGACGATTTGCAGGTCAATCAGATGACGGCTTTCCTCGCGCACTTCGAGCATGGCTTTGAGCGCGGTGAGTTGCGGGTCGGTGACGTCAACGTGGGTGCGCACGTGCTGAATGCCGTGGGCAGCCAGCGCCTGAATGGTCTTCTTGGCGCGGGTCTTGGTGTCTTCTTCGGTGATGGTGACCTTGCGCTCGCCCCAGCATTCGATGCCCTCGAACAACGTACCGCTCATGTTCCAGCGCGGCTCGCCAGCGGTGAGGGTGGCGTCGAGGTGGATGTGCGGCTCGACGAAGGGCGGCACCACCAGATTGCCGCCGGCATCGAGGTCATCCGGGCCGAGGGTCGGCGCTTCGGTCTGACGGGCGATGCTGTGGATCAGGCCGTCTTCAAGGTGCAATTCGTGCAGGCCTTCCTGGTTGCGCAGGCGGGCGTTGATGATGTGCATCAGGCAAATCCTTTTATAGGTCTTGTAGTGGTGCGCTGGCGCGACGGGCGCCGAGCATACCGGTGACGATGACATACGTTAGCGCGGCAGCGGCGATCCCTACCAGCGGCGCGACCCAGGGCGAACTGAACGCAGCGACGGTGCCCACCCCGTAGGCCCCGAGCCCCGGCCAGTTGAACGCCGGCAACCGTGCGTCGGCCAGACGCGGGTAGTGCCCGCGCCAGCGATAGAAAAAGTCAGCCATGATCACCCCGCCAATCGGCGGAATCACCGTGCCGAGCAAGATGAGATACGGCACCAGCATGTCGTACATGCCGAGCAGGGCGAGCAGAGTGCCGATCACCGCGCCACCGAGGGTCACGGTCTTGCGCCGCCCGGTCCGCAGCAGGTTGCAGCCGGCCACGGCGAAGTTGTAGATGGTGTTGTCCTGCGTACTCCAGATGTTCAGCAAGAGCATGGCCATCGCGGCCATGGCGAAACCTTGCAACAGCAGCACTTCAACCACATCCGGCTGTTGATAGACGATCGCGCCATATGCGCCGATCAGCACCATCAGGCCGTTGCCGATGAAAAAACCGATCAGGCTTGCCAGCACTGCCACTTTTGTCGAGCGCGAAAATCGCGTCCAGTTGGTGGCTTGCGTTGCGCCGCTGACGAAGGTGCCGAACACCAGCGTGATCGCTGTAGACCAGTCCAGCGAACCGCTCGGCACCACGCTGAGCAAGCCTTCGAAGCCGCCGACTTTCACGGTCGCTGCCCACATCGACAGCATCAGCAGCAACATCATCGCCGGCACCGCGATGTACGAGAGAATCTCCAGTCCGCGATAACCGATGTACGCCGTGGCGCAGAAGCCGAGGCCGAACAGCACCATCAGGACCAGCACGGTGGTTTCATCGAGATTGAAATACTTGCCGATCACCACCGCTGCCGTCGCCGTGCCCCACGCGTACCAGCCAATCTGGGTGAAGCCGAGGATCAGGTCGCTGAGCTTGCTGCCAACTTCGCCAAAACAGAAGCGGCCCATCAGCACCGAATTGAGGCCGCTCTTGAAGGCGATGTAACCCAAGCCTGCCGCGTACAGACCGAGCAGCAGATTGCCGACAATGATCACCGCCATCATCTCGGCGAAACCGAACGCAACCCCGAGCTTGCCGCCGGCAAACATGGTCGCGGTGAAAAACGTGAAGCCCAGTAACACCATCGCCGTCGAGGCCAGGCCTTTGCGCGCGTGCATGGGCACTTCACTGAGCGGGTAATCGTTGCCGGGGGCGTTCTGCGTCATGGGGCAGTCCTTGCTGGAAGGGGAAGACGCAGAAGGGTTGCAGCGGTCGTGCCAAGCGGCGCAAGTGAACGAATGTGTAGACGCGACTGTGATTTTCAGCGCGAAAGCAGTGCACTGAATGCACCAGGAGCCCAATGTGGGAGCGAGCCGTCATGGGGCTGCCCTCTTGGCGGGGAGCGGACAGCATAGGCATAAAAAAACAGCCGTGGAGGCTGTTTCTGAACTCAATCCGGCACTGAACCCTGTGGGAGCGGGCTTGCCCGCGATGGCGTCGGAACATCCAACATTGATGTGTCCGACACTCCGCTATCGCGGGCAAGCCCGCTCCCACAGGGTTTTGCAGTGGTCTTCGGATCGGCTTATTCGCCGCGATAAATGCAGCCGCTGGTGCACGTCTCATGAATGCGGATCGCGCTGAGTTCCGGCAGCAATGGCTTCATCTCATTCCAGATGAATTTGGCCAGCACTTCGCTGGTCGGGTTTTCCAGGCCAGGAATGTCGTTCAGGTAGTTGTGGTCGAGGCGCTCATACAGCGGCTTGAAAATCGCTTTGATCTCGGAGAAATCGCGAATCCAGCCAGTGTGCGGATCGAGGTCGCCGCTCAGGTGCAGCGCGACCTTGAATGAGTGACCGTGCAGGCGTCCGCACTTGTGGCCGTCCGGGACGTGCGGCAGGCGGTGGGCGGATTCGAAAGTAAACTCTTTGAAGATTTCCACGGTATTTTCGGCTCTGTTCAGATGGCGTTCGCCGCAGCGATTCGGGCAGGCGGCGAGTTTATCAGCTTGTCTTTGGCCGTGCTGACTAAAGGGTCAGCAAGCGGTCGGCGAGGCGACCGTTGGCCGTCAGTTCGAGAAATTCGTCGCCCAGTCGCCGGCTCTCGTCCATCGCCGCGTGCCAGTATTTCTGCCGGCTCGGCGCATCGCCCATAAAGCGTTTGAAGTCATTTCGATCGGGCAGTTTGCCGTAGGGCAGGCGCGCCAGATATTCCTTCGATGGCGCGACCAGCAGCACATCCTGCAGACGCTGCACCGAAGCGCGGCGCCATGGCAGGGTCTTGTCGAACCAGCCGGGAATCACTCGATCGGTGAAGTGCGGATAGAGCACGATACCGTCGCCGCTGTAGGGCAGGTCGAGGTGGTAGTCGAGCAAACCGCCGTCACGGAACGTACCCGCGCCGGCGCCGGGCAGGTCGCGTACGCCTTCCATGACCATTGGAATCGACCCGGAAGCGAGCAGGGCCTGGCGCAGGTTGCCGGTGTTGAGGGCAACGAAGTGCGAGGGGAAATCGGTCAAGGCATCAAGCGGCGGCGCCAGGCGTGGATCGTGGATGATCAGCCGTTCGAAGTGCCGCGACAGCCGTGCACGACCGCGCAGGTTGTCGGCGATCACTGAACCCAGTGCCAGACCGAGGCGCCCGCGATGGTCTTCAGCGAGGCGGCCTTGGCTTTTCACCACCATGATGTTCAGTCGGTAATCGGCGTTTTCGAGGATGCTCGCATCGCGGCCGTCGAGCAGATCATTGAGCATGCGCTGCGAGCTCTGGCTGATCTCGGCCATGGTCACGCCTTTGTTGAAATGCTGCTCGGCGTACAGCTCACCGAGGCGGCGAATGCCTTCGGCGGCGTCCGGCAGGCAGGCGCTGGCGAAGCGCCAGGAACCTACCGACGCGCCGATCAGCGAACGCTCACGCGGCGCACTCGGCAGCCACTCGCCGAACAACGCCAGATCGAGCCCCTGAATCCCCAACGCCTTCGGCCCACCGGCCGCACCGGGCAGGGTGCCGACGTCAGCGGCGTGCAAACCTTGCGCACGAATCCGCGCCATGGCCCGTGGGCCGGCCTTTATGGTGAGAGCAGGAAACTTGATGTGGATGGCGGTCATACCGGTCTCGATCGTTAGCAAGCTGGCGATTATAAGCACATGTTGCAGGCCCATGTAGGAGTGAGCCTGCCCCACAAGGGGGGCAGACGCAAACCAGTGTGGGAGCGAGCCTGCTCGCGAAAGCGGTGGGTCAGAAACATCGTTGCAGCTGACACTGCGCCTTCGCGAGCAGGCTCGCTCCCACAGGGGACCTTGCCAGCAATGGGGCACAATGATGGCCATTCAGTTTCAGTTAAGTTGACCCCGCTATGGTGCCCACCGTAAGCAACATATAAGAATTCGGAGACATCCATGAAAACCCTGACTGCCCTGACCACTGCCTCGATCCTCGGCCTTGGCGCCAACACTGCGCTGGCGCGCGATCTCGGACCTGACGAGGCGCTTCGTTTGCGCGACGCTGGTACTATCGTCTCCTTCGAGAAGCTCAACGCCATCGCGCTGGAAAAACACCCCGGTTCGGAAATCACCGAGACCGAGCTGGAGGAAGAGTACGGCAAGTTCATTTACCAGATCGAACTGCGCGACCCGAAAGGGCTGAAGTGGGATCTGGAGTTGAACGCGGTCGATGGTGAAGTGCTCAGGGATCATCAGGATACGTAATGAAGCTGAATAGTCGCGCCACCCGCCTGACGGCGCTGGCGCTGGTGTTGTTGTGCAGCACGGCCATGGCTCGCGACCTCGATCAGGACGAGGCGCTGGCCCTGCGTCGCGATGGCGTGATCCTGCCGCTGGAGCAAGTGCTGCAGCAGGCCATGGATCGCTACCCCGGCGCCAAGCTGCTGGAAGTCGAGCTGGAAGAAAAACACGACGTGTACATTTACGAAGTCGAATTGCTGACGGTCGAGGGCGTGGCGCGCGAGCTGCACCTGAAGGCCGATACCGGCGAGTTAGTCAAAGACAAGGAAGATTGATCGATGCGTTTGCTTCTGGTGGAAGACCACGTACCGCTGGCCGACGAACTGCTCGCCGGCCTGCAACGCCAAGGCTACGCAGTGGATTGGCTGGCCGATGGTCGTGACGCGGTGTATCAGGGCAGCAGCGAGCCCTATGACCTGATCATCCTCGACCTCGGCCTGCCCGGCGTGCCGGGGCTGGACGTGTTGGCGCAGTGGCGCGCGGCCGGCCTGGCGATTCCGGTGCTGATCCTCACCGCGCGTGATTCCTGGGCCGAGCGCATCGAAGGGCTGAAGGCCGGCGCTGACGATTACCTGACCAAACCGTTCCACCCGGAAGAGCTGTACCTGCGCATTCAGTCACTGTTGCGCCGCTCCAAGGGCCAGGCCAACCAGCCGACCCTGCAAGCCGCCGGCCTGCATCTGGACGAAGGTCGCCAGTGCGTGGTTCGCGACGGCGCCGACATTCAGCTGACCGCCGCTGAATTCCGTCTGCTGCGCTATTTCATGCTGCACCCCGAACAGATCCTCTCGAAAAGCCACCTCGCCGAACACCTCTACGACGGTGAGACCGAGCGCGACTCCAACGTCCTCGAAGTCCACGTCAATCACCTGCGGCGCAAGCTCGGCAAAAGCGTGATCGAAACCCGTCGCGGCCAGGGTTACCTGTTCGGCGGGCAAGCTTCATGAGATCAATCCAGCGCCGTTTGAGCCTGGGTTTGATCAGTGTGATGGTGGTCGTCGGTCTGGTACTGGCGCAAACCAGCCTGTGGTTGTTCGAAGTCGGTTTGCAGCGCTACCTCGAAGCCGGCCTGCGCAACGACAGCGAGAGCCTGCTGGTAGCGCTGGTGCGCGGCCCGCAAGGTCTGCAACTCGATGAGCGGCATCTGTCGCCGGCCTATCAGCGGCCATTTTCCGGGCATTACTTTCGCATCGATTTTTCCGACAGCCACTGGCGTTCGCGCTCGCTGTGGGATCAGGAACTGCCGCTGCTGCAACATCCGGGGCTGCACAGCAACCTGCAACTGGGCCCGGGCGGGCAACGCTTGCTGATACTGCGCTCGGACTATCGACGCCTGGGTCAATCGATCTCGATCAGCGTCGCCCAGGATTACACGCCGGTCAGCGACAGCTTCCAGCGCATGCGCCAGATCGGCCTCGGCCTGGGGCTGGCGGCGTTGCTGCTGATCCTGTTCCTGCAACGCCTGACCGTACGCCGCGCGCTGAAACCGCTGGAACGCGCGCGCGAGCAGATCGCTCAGTTGCAACAGGGCCAGCGCTCGCAACTCGACGATCAGGTGCCGGTGGAATTGGAGCCGCTAGTGGCGCAGATCAACCATTTGCTCGCCCACACCGAAGACAGCCTCAAACGCTCGCGCAATGCCTTGGGCAACCTTGGCCACGCGCTGAAAACCCCGCTGGCGGTGCTGCTCAGCCTGGCCTCCAGCGACAAGCTCGATGACCATCCCGAGCTGCGCAGGATTCTCAAGGAGCAATTGGAGCAGGTGCAGCAGCGCCTCAATCGCGAACTCAATCGCGCGCGGTTGTCGGGGGATGCGCTGCCCGGCGCGTTGTTTGATTGCGATGCCGAGTTGCCGGGGTTGCTGGCGACGCTGAACATGATTCACGGCGAGCATCTGGCCTTGAGCTACGTCGCACCATCGGGTTTGCAGCTGCCGTGGGACCGTGAGGACTTGCTCGAACTGCTCGGCAACCTGCTCGACAACGCCTGCAAATGGGCGGATGCCGAGGTGCGCTTGGGTGTGATCGAACGGTCTGACGGCTTCGCCCTGAGCGTGGAAGATGACGGCCCGGGGATTCCCGAAGAGCAGCGGTCTCAGGTGTTCAGCCGTGGCACGCGGCTGGATGAGCAGACCCACGGGCATGGGCTCGGCCTTGGGATCGTGCGGGATATCGTCGATACGTGGGGGGGCTTGCTGGTGCTGGGCGAAAGCGAGTGGGGCGGGTTGAAAGTGGTGATTGAACTGCCTAAGCGCTAATTGCCAAAACACCCTACATCCCCTGTGGGAGCGAGCCTGCTCGCGAATGCAATCTGTCAGATAAATGTTCGCTGACTGACACGACGCTTTCGCGAGCAGGCTCGCTCCCACATTGGGTTTTGCGGTGGATTCTAGACCCGGAACTGATCCATCAACCGCTGCTGCTGATTCGCCAGGCTGTTGAGTGACTGACTGACCCGCGCCGACTCGTTCGCCTGCCCGGACAGCGATTCGGTCACATCGCGAATCGTCGCCACGTTGTTATTGATCTCCTCAGCCACCGCGCTTTGTTCTTCGGCAGCGCTGGCGATCTGCAGGTTCATGTCGCTGATCACCGTCACCGCATCGCCGATCTGCCGCAACGCCGTGACAGCCTGGCCAACCTGCTCAACGCTGCCCTGAGCCTGACGATGGCTGTTGCCCATCGAACCGACCACTTCCTGCGTGCCGTTCTGCAATTGCTCGATGACCTGGCGGGTTTCTTCCACCGACTCCTGAGTGCGGCGGGCGAGGTTGCGCACTTCATCGGCGACCACAGCAAAACCGCGTCCGGCTTCACCGGCGCGGGCGGCTTCGATGGCGGCGTTGAGTGCGAGCAGGTTGGTCTGCTCGGCGATGGCGCGGATGGTTTCCAGCACCGTGCCGATCTTCTCGCTGTTCGCAGCCAGCCCTTCGACCTGAACCATCGCTGCGCTCATGTCGGCGGCGAGGGTGTCGATGCTTGCGGTGGTGCGGTCGATCACGGTCAGGCCCTGACGGGTGGCGCGGTCGGCGTCCTTGGCCGCTTCGGCGGCCTGCGCGGCGCTGCGTGCAACGTCCTGGGCAGTGGCGCTCATTTCGTGGGACGCGGTGGCGACCTGATCGACCTGACGATATTGCTGCTCCATGCCGGCGCTGGTCTGAGTGGCGATGGCCGAAGACTGGTCAGCGGTGTTGCGCGCGTCCTGCACCGAGCGTTTAACCTCGGCAATGATCGGCTGCAATTTGTCGAGGAACTTGTTGAACCAACCGGCCAATTGGCCCAGTTCGTCCTGCTTGTCATAGGCCAGACGCCGGGTCAGGTCGCCTTCGCCGCTGGCGATGTCTTCAAGCATGTGCGCCACACCGAGGATCGGCTTGGTCACGCTGCGCGCCATCAGCCACACCAGCAACAGACCGATCAGCGCGGCGAACAGGCCCAGGCTCAGTTCGATCAGCGTGCCTGAGGTATTGCTCGCATCCAGTTGCTGCTTGAGCGCTTCGGCGCGGCTGACCAGGACTTTCTCCGGCACATCGAGCAACACGCCCCATGCCGGTCCGTCGGGAATCGGCTGGAACGGCGACAGCACTTTCAACTGGCCGTTGCTGTGCAGGCTGCTCACGCCAGTGCTTGAGGCGAGCAAGCGCAGCAACTCACTGCCGCTGGCCTGATCCACCGCATCCAGACGCTGGCTGAGTTTGCCGGCATCCGGGCTGTAACCGGCGAGCAGGCCGGCGGGGCTGACGATACTGACGGCGGTCTGACCGTCGTAAAGCTTGCGGCTGGCGTTCTGGCTGATCGCTTGCAGGCTGTTGAGGTTGATGTCGACCGACAGCGAGGCGATGACTTTGCCGTTGACCTGCAGCGGGAAGACGATGCTGGTCATCAGCACTTTGTGGCCGTCGATGACATAGAAGTACGGCTCGATCACGCAGGGTTTAAGCGTGGTGCGCGGGCAGGTGAACCAGGCGTTGGCGGCCTGACCGCTGGGGCCGGTGCTGGTGTCGCTCATGTCGCTTTCCGGCAGCGCCATCGAAGTGACTTTGCCCGGGGTCGGCTGCGACCAGTACAGGGCAAAACGGCCCTTGTCGTTGCTGCCCAGCTCAGCCTGATCGGCGAACAGTTCGTCCTTGCCGTCCAGCGTGTTGGCTTCGAACACCAGCGACAGGCCGAGCAGGTCCGGGTTGGCTTGCAGCGCGGATTTGACCTGACGGGTCATGTCCTCGCGCAGATCGAAGGCATCGAGAAAGCGCTTCTCGGCCTGCTCACGCAAAAACAGTACCTGCCGCGAGAAACCGTGGCCGTACTGATAGGCGTCCATGAACTGCTGACGAATGCCGGCGGCCTGCACTTCACCTTGCGACTCGATCCGCGCCTGCGCCGACTCGGTGAGCATCTCCATGCTCGAGGCCTTGACCAGCGCCGAGCTGTGTTCCATGCGATACAGCGAAAGACCGACCAACAGGGTCACGATACCGGCCAGGCAGAGGCCGGCGAGCAGGGTGATTTTCCATTGGATGGAAAGTTGTCTGAGCGACATGGAAAACATCCTTATCCGATAAATATCTGAGACTTTGCACTGTAGCGGCCGCGTTTCGGCTTTCTTTATGCCGTGAGCGCAATATGACCGATTGCCGCATGCGGGGCCTGTGGTCCTGTGGTCCTGTAGTCCTGTAGTCCTGTAGTCCTGTGGCGAGGGGATTTATCCCCGTTCGGCTGCGAAGCAGTCGTGACACCTGCGTATAGGGTTGTTTTGAAGTTTGCCGGGGGCGGCTTCGCCACCCAACGGGGATAAATCCCCTCGCCACAGGGCTTTGACACCGCCGCCACTCTGCGGCACAGTGCGCGCCCTCTAACAAGACCCTCTGTACACATCCGCCGGCCAACCCCGGGCGGACTCATCCTGTCTGGCGGTGTGTTTTCACCCGCAGTGTTTTTTGAGGTAGTGAAATGAATGCAGTCATAGCAGCCGTCGGCGTCATGCTGATCCTCAGCCTGTCGCGCGTGCATGTGGTGATCGCGCTGATCGTCGGGGCGCTGGTCGGTGGCCTGACCGGCGGTCTGGGCATCGACGCAACACTCAAGGCGTTCAACAGCGGTCTGGGCGGCGGCGCGACCGTGGCGTTGTCCTACGCCTTGCTCGGCGCTTTCGCCGTGGCAATCGCCAAGTCGGGCCTGGCCCATGCGCTGGCCGACAAGGCCCTGGCCATGGTGGATCGGCAGCATGCAACCGGCGGCGGTAACGTCAAATGGCTGCTGATCGGGCTGCTGTGGGTGGTGGCGATTGCCTCGCAGAACATCCTGCCGATCCACATCGCATTCATTCCGCTGCTGGTGCCGCCACTTCTATACGTACTGACCAAGCTGCAACTCGATCGCCGTTTGATCGCCTGTGTCATGACCTTCGGCCTGATCACCCCGTACATGTTTCTGCCGGTGGGCTTCGGCAACATCTTCCTCAACGAAATCCTGCTGGCCAACGTCGCCCGCAGCGGCGTCGACATCAGCGGCATCAATGTCACCCACGCCATGGGTATCCCGGCGCTGGGCATGGTTTTCGGCCTGGCGATCGCGTTCATCAGCTACCGTAAGAAGCGCGTTTATGACCTGGCCAAAATCGAACAGGTCGAGCAGACGGCGGTGCACTACAACCCGCTGAGCCTGATGATCGCCGGTGTGGCCATTGCTTCGGCATTCGTGGTGCAGTTGCTGCTGGACTCGATGATTATCGGCGCTCTGGTCGGGTTCCTGATTTTCTCGGTGTCGGGCATCGTCAAATGGCGCGAGACCGATGATCTGTTCACCGAAGGCATGAAGATGATGGCGATGATCGGCTTCATCATGATCGCCGCCTCAGGCTTTGCCGAAGTGATGAAGGCCACCGGGCAGGTGCAGACGCTGGTCGAATCGTCTGCAGCCTGGATTAATCACAGCAAAGGCGTCGGGGCTTTGTTGATGCTGCTGGTGGGCTTGCTGGTGACCATGGGCATCGGTTCGTCGTTTTCCACCGTGCCGATTCTCGCAGCGATTTTCGTGCCGTTGTGCGTGCAACTGGGCTTCAGCCCGATCGCCATCGTCTGCATCGTTGGCACTGCCGGTGCACTGGGCGATGCCGGTTCGCCGGCCTCGGACTCGACCCTCGGCCCGACCTCCGGCCTGAACATCGACGGCCAGCATCACCACATCTGGGACACCGTCGTACCGACCTTCCTGCACTACAACCTGCCGCTGCTGGTGTTTGGCTGGGTGGCGGCGATGGTTCTGTAAAAAATCCACAATTGCCCAATGTGGGAGCGAGCCTGCTCGCGAAGGCGTCGTGTCAGTCGACACACAGGTTGCTGAGCCAACGCTTTCGCGAGCAGGCTCGCTCCCACAGGGGACTGGGTATTTCCCGGACTCAACTTTTGCTCCGGCGTGCCGTTAAAGCCTTTAACCACGCCAACAAAATCAAAAGAGTGAGTCCCCCGATGCGCCTGAGTCTCAAGGCTAAAGTCCTGTCCCTTGCCGTTCTGCCGGTGCTGCTCTTTGCGCTGGTCATCAGCGTGACCACGCTGTTCATCCTCCAGGAACAGGCGCGCAAGGAGGTCGAACAGACCCGCGAGCGGCTGCTCAGCGACGCCAAGGCCACCCTGCAAAGTTACGTCGCCGTGGCCATGACCACGATTAAACCGCTGTACGACGCCGCCGCACCGGGCGACGACGCGGCGCGGGCGCAGGCGATCAAATTGCTCTCGGGCATCCGCTACGGCGAGGACGGCTACTTCTTCGGCTACGACTCCGAGACCGTGCGCCTGTTCAAGGCCAACGATCCCGATGGCGTGGGCAAAAGCTTCAAGGACAACCGCGATCCGAACGGCGTCTACGTCAACCTCGGCCTGGTCAAAGTGGCCAAGGACGGCACTCACTATCTGCAATACAGCTCGCCGCTGCCGGGCAACGCCAAGGTGCTGGTGCCGAAACTCGGCTACACCGAATACCTGCCGAAGTGGGACATGGCGGTCGGTACTTCGGTCAACCTCGACGGCATCGAAGCGCAAGTGGCGCAGGTCGAGGCGCAAGTGCAGGAGCGCGTGCAAGGCGTGGTGCTGAGCATTGTCGGCGTTGCGGTGCTGGTGCTGTTGGTGATCGCGGCGGCGGGCATGCTGCTGGCCAACACCATTCTGCGCCCGCTGACCCTTATGAAAGCCAACCTCGACGACATCGCGGCGGGCGAGGGCGACCTGACCCGGCGCCTGAACATCACCAGTCAGGACGAACTCGGCGAACTGGCCGGCTCGTTCAACCGCTTCGTCGACAAGATCCACGGCCTGGTGCGGCAGATCACCGAAATGACCACGCAACTGACCGGGCTGGTCACCCAGGTCTCGGAACAGGCGCAGCGTTCCGATCAGGCCATGGAGCGTCAACGCCACGAAACCGATCAGGTCGCCACGGCGATCAACGAAATGTCCGCCGCCGCCCAGGAAGTCGCCAAGAGCGCACAGAACGCCGCCGTCGCCGCTCAGCAGACCGACGAAGAAGGCCAGAGCGCCAAGCGCGTAGTGGCGGGCAGCATCAAACAGATTCATGCGCTGGTCGACGACATCCGCACCAGCGGCGTGTCGCTGGACAGCTTGCAGCAGGACGTCAGTTCCATCGTCGGCGTCCTTGGCGTGATCCGTTCGATTGCCGAGCAGACCAACCTGCTGGCGCTCAATGCGGCGATCGAAGCGGCACGTGCCGGTGAGGCCGGGCGCGGGTTTGCGGTGGTTGCGGACGAAGTACGCGCGCTGGCCAGCCGTACGCAGATCAGCACCCAGGAAATCCAGGGCATGATCGACCGCTTGCAAGCGGGCACGCAGCAAGCGGTAGAAGCGATGCGCCGTTCCAGCGAGGCCGGCGACGGCACTTCGCAGCAAGCCAATCAGGCCGGAGCATCGCTTGATGCCATGGCGCAGTTGATCGCGACGATCAACTCGATGAACGCGCAGATCGCCAGCGCAGCGGAAGAGCAGACGGCGGTGGCCGAAGAGATCAACCGCAGCGTGCATCAGATTGCCGTGGCGGTGGACAGCGTCGCCGATGAAACCCAACTGGGCGCGCAAACGTCGCGCAGTCTGGCGGAGCTCGGGCAGCGGTTGGGCAAGCTGGTCGGGCAGTTCCGTATCTGACGCAATTCTGGAGCCCTGCATAAACCCTGTGGGAGCGAGCCTGCTCGCGAAAGCTGTGTATCAGACGCTGCTCTGATATCAGACGGACCGTATTCGCGAGCAGGCTCGCTCCCACAATTGGATTTGTGTGGGGCTTAAGGTCTGTCCCAATAGGGCACTTCGCCAAAGCACTCGACAAAAAAATCAATCACCGTCCTCACCTTCACCGACAACCGCCGGCTCCCCGGCCACAGCACGGCGATCTGCTGCGGTTCCAGGCTGTTCGACACCTGATATTCCCCCAGCACCGGCACCAGTGTGCCCTCGCGTACCGCTTCGCCAATCAGCCACGACGGAAACATCACCAGCCCCAGCCCCTGCTGAGCGGCCTGGGTCAGGGTGTCGGCGTGGTTGCCGGTGATCGGGCCTCTGACCGTGTACGGCGTCCAGTCCTCGCCATCACGGCGGAAAAACCAGCGCTGCTGACCGGCCGCGCCTTTGTAGGCCAGGCACTGATGCTGCGCGAGTTCGTCCGGGTGCTGCGGCGTGCCGTGGCGTTTGAGGTAGGCCGGGCTGGCCGCGACCTGAAAACGGTGCGGCGCCACAATGCGTGCCTGCATGCTTGAATCGTGCAGCGCGCCGATGCGAAACAGCAGGTCGGCGCCTTCCTGTAGCGGGTCGACGTAATGGTCGGTTTGCTGGATATCCAGTTGCAGCTTCGGATAGCGCGCGCAGAGCTGGCCCAGCCAGGGCGTCAGATGGCGCTGGCCGAACACCACCGGGGCGTTGATGCGCACCAGTCCGGTGGGTTCGCTTTGCTGTTCCTGCAACGCCTGTTCGGCTTCCTCCAGTTGCACCAATAGCAGCCGCGCATGGTGGCCGAGCGTGCGTCCGGCTTCGGTCGGGGTGACGGCGCGGGTGTGGCGGTAGAGCAATTGCTGGTTCAGCGCCTGTTCCATCAATTGGATCTGCCGCGAAATGGAGGAGGGCGCGACCCCTTCGCGGCGGGCGACTTCGGAAAAACTGCCGTGGTCGAGGACCGCTACAAACAGCCTTAACGCTTTGAATCCGAGTTCGTTGAGCCCGTGCATGCTGTGTCTCGCTGTGCGTGTTGCGCAAAAGTGTTGTCCGGATGCTCCCATTTATCGCACAGCGGCGCCAGCCGATAATCCGCGCCATTGTTTTTGAGCGTGGAAGGTTATGTATGCAGACGTTGGATGAAGGGGTGGTTGCTGCACCGGTAAAAAGATCGGTGTTGCGTCTGCTGTTGCTGCCACTGGTGATTCTCGCTGGCATGGGCTTGTCGGTAGAAGCCGGATTACTCGGACCGCTGGGTGAGCAGGTCGGGCATTTGTGGGCGACGTTGAGCATCTTCGGTGTGGGTTCGGCGATTCTGTTTTTGCTCTTGCTGTTCGCCGGCCCACAGAAAGGCCCGGCGCTGACCGAGTTGCCGCGCTGGCAGTTGATCGGCGGTTTTCTCGGGCCGATCTACGTGGTGGTGCTGACGCTGGCGACGCCGCATATCGGCATTGCCATGACGATGATTGCGATTTTGTCCGGTCAGGTCGGCAAGAGTGTGCTGATCGACCATTTCGGCTGGTTCGGCGCGACGCGCAAGAAGGTCAACGGCGAGCGCTGGCTGGCGTTGGGCTTGATTGTGGCGGCTTTGGTTCTGATTGCGCGGGGGTGAGTGATGGGTCTGGTGATTTTGTTGGCGGTGGTGGTATTGGCCGGTGCGGTGTTGAGTGTGCAGGCTGCGATCAATGGTCGTCTGGGTGAGACGGTGGGTGTGCTGCGTTCCAGTCTGCTGACCTTTGCGGTGGGCGCGGTGGTGACCGGGTTGTTGATTCTGTTTTTCGAGCCGGCGCAGGCGGTGAGTCTGCTTGAGGTGCCGAAGTGGCAGTTGACCGGGGCGCTGTTCGGCGTGGTGTACATGATGGTGATGGTTGGCGCGGTGCCGGTGGTCGGGACGGCTGTGGCGACGGTGGCAGTGATTGTCGGGCAGTTGGGCATGGGGATGTTGATCGACAATTTTGGCTGGTTGGGGAATCCGGCGATCGGCTTGTCTCCGAGCCGGATGCTGGCCATGGTGTGTCTGGCGGTGGCTTTGGTGTTTATGTATCGGAGTTCGCGGCAGGCGCAGTGATTTTTGAGTACATATCCGGTGCTGCGGGTGTTGCCCTCCGCTCAGCCTGCCGACAGGCTCTGAGATCAAGATCAAAAGCTATTCGAGCTAACGCTCATTGCTTTGTGCGGCGAACACCTGTGGGAGCGAGCCTGCTCGCGAAGCATCTCTGCGTCGCCCAATCTCTCAACAGTTGGCCAGCCTGCAACACCACCTTCTACACTGTCCCTTAAGGCTTGCTCGCAAGCCCCAGACAACCACCACGCAAGGAGTCTGTCCCATGTCCGATAAAAAATGCGACTGCCCGGGCTGCAACTGCACGATCAAAGAAGGCGAACATTCCTACGCTGTACACGGTAAACACTATTGCTGCGAGGCTTGCGCTCATCACCATAAGCACGGTGAAGAGTGTGCGATGAAGGGTTGCGGTTGCGCTCATCCGAAATAAGCGCGGCAAAAAAAAGTGGAGCCTAATCAGGCTCCACTTCCATTTTCAGACTGTCGTCGTCCTGTCGTTCAAAGTGCCTGACCGTGCCTTGCAAGGTTCGCCCTTCGACCTTGACCACCACAACCTTGGCTTGGTGGAGGTCTTCCGGTACCGGTGCCTGGACGCACAAGGTGAAGCGATAAGGGTCATCCGCGACCGTTTCCAGTGCGACTGCGCAATTCACCGTTTTGGTGATCTGGCCGAAGAAGGTGGTCAGGCCGTAGTCCAGTCGGGCCGGGTGATAAGTGTCGGTCATCGGTCGATTCCCCCTGTCGATTGCCAAGCCTGCGGTGAAGGCGGTGGGGTCAGTTGGTCTGGCGCCAGGTGACGTTTTCCAGACCGAATTTTTCTGCCATCGGTTTGCTGGTTTTTTGCACTTTCTCGCGGCCGAAGCGCGGGATGCGACCTACGCCCGCGTCGCAGCTTGCCCAATGCCAGGCTTCGGCGTTGTCCATTTTGTCCGAGCGGATAATGAACGACTTGGGGGTGCCATGCAGTGTGTAGTCGATGACGTAAAGTTTTGCGTTGTTCATAAAGCCCGAATTCCTCCCTGTGGTATTAAACGGATCGCGCTGTGCCGGGAAAATTCATTCGGATTGTCCGACGGTATCTATCGTTGGCGAGTGCGCGGCGTGCTGGTTACCATGGCGGCTTCGCCGACCCCCTGTGAACGCTCGCCATGGCCCTCGCCGCGCCCCCTGATCTGACCGACACCGATGTGCCCGTGCAACCGCTGGCGCGAACCTATCCGCGTGGTTTGTTCATTGAGCCGCACGAGCATGTCTGGGGGCAGTTGCTGTATGCGATGAGCGGGGTGATGTGGGTCGAAACCCCGCACGAAGCGCTGGTGGTGCCGCCGCAGCGGGCGGTGTGGTTGCCGCCGGGGGTGCCGCACGGGATCCGGGTGGTGTCGGATTTGCAGATGCGCAATATCTACCTGCGCCCGGCGCTGGCGGCGACGCTGGATGCGACAGTGCAGGTGATCGAAGTTGGTGGTCTGCTGCGCGAGTTGATCGTCGGGCTGGTGGCGCAGGGCGATGACGGCGAGGCTGAGTATTACGAGGCACTGGTCGGGCTGGCGTTGCTGGAGCTGCGGCGGGCAAGGCGTTCGCAACTGAAGATTCCGCTGCCGGATGAGTCCGACCGGCGTCTGATGAATCTGTGTCAGGCCGTGATGGCCGCGCCGTCGCTGGAGATCCCGTTCGAGCAGCATGCGCAGAACGCCGGGGCCAGCGTGCGTACGCTGGCGCGGCTGTTCAAGGACAGCCTCGGCATGGGCTTCGCCGAGTGGCGACGCCAGGTGCAGTTGGCGACGGCGGCGGCAGCGTTGATTCAGGGCGTGGCAGTGAGCGTGATTGCTCGCGAACTGGGTTATTCGCCGAGCAGCTTCAGCGACATGTTTCGCCGGGAGCTAGGGGTGGCGCCTTCGCAATTTGCTGTGTAGGAAAAATGTCTGACTTGTGAGATGCCTGTGGGAGCTGGCTTGCCAGCGATGGCGGCTTGGCATTCAACGGATATGTTGACTGACCCACCGCTATCGCTGGCAAGCCAGCTCCCACAAGGTTCTTTGTGAATTGGGGTTTTTGTCCGAAATTCAGAAGTCCTTGGCCGATACCGCTCCGCCCGTTTCCCTAGACTCTGCCCATCACTTATCGCGGCGGAGTTCCTTTCATGAACTACCTCATTTCTCTGGCCATCGGCCTGGGCGTCGGCCTGCTCTACGGCGCGCTCGATTTCCGTTCTCCCGCACCACCGGCGATCGCGCTGGTCGGTCTGCTCGGCATGTTGGCCGGTGAGCAGTTGTGGCCGCTGGGCCGGCAACTGGTCGCTGGCTGGTTGTCCTGAATTTCCCTTTTTCCTTTCGGTGGATATGCCCATGAAAGCGTTGCAATTCGATCAGACCGGCGACCTGTCTTCCCTGCGTTTCGTCGACGTTCCGACCCCGGTGCCCGGCGCCAATGAAGTGCTGGTGCAGATCAAGGCTGCCGGGCTCAACCCCAGCGATGTGAAAAACGTCCTTGGGCGTTTTCCTTACACCACACTGCCACGGGTTCCGGGGCGGGATTTTGCCGGGGTGGTGGTCGAGGGGCCACAAGCACTGATCGGTCAGGAGGTCTGGGGTACCGGGCGCGAGTTGGGCTTCTTCGCCGACGGCGCCCATGCACAATTCGTCAAACTGCCGGCCACTGGCGTGGCGCACAAACCGGCGCACCTGAGTTTCGCCCAGGCGGCCAGTCTTGGCGTGCCTTACACCACGGCGTGGGATGCGCTGGAACGCAGCCTGGTCAGCGCCGATACGCGCTTGCTGGTGATCGGCGGCGGGGCAGTGGCCACCGCGGCTTTGGCCCTGGCAAAAGTGCGCGGCGCGCAATTACTGGCGGCGGCGCGCCGGCCCGAGCAGGTCGCGGATCTGCAGCAGCAGGGCTATCAGACGATTCAACTGGATAAGCCTGAAGAGCTGGGTGCGCAGGTCAATGCGGTGTATCGCGGTGGCGCCGATGTGATCTTCGACACCACCGGCTTCTGGCTGCCCGCTTCGGTGGCGGCACTGGCGACCTTCGGTCGCATCGCCATCATCGCCGCACCGGTCGACGGCCACGTGCAATTGCCGGCGCTGGCGCTGTATCGCAAGGGCGGCTCGGTGGTCGGGATCAACTCGTTGTTGTACGGCGTTGAGGCGTGCGCGGCGATGCTCGAGCAGTTCGGGCGGTTCTTCGATGAGGACCGCTTGCCACTGCCGCAGGGCTTGGTGGAGGTGCCGCTGGCTGAAGGGCTGGCGCGCTATGAAGAGGTCAATCAGGGCGGTGGCGACAAGATCATCTTGCTGCCCTGACCACAGGGGAAAGGCATAGGATCCGGGATCATTTCCGTAGGATCCCGGCCGCTTCTCTGTGGGCCATGTCCTTTTCGCTCGCAGACCGGCAAAACAGGGAAAGGTCTGACTTCACCCATTGCAGTGCACCGTTGCACAGTCCCGTCTTTCACTCAGACACAGGGACAGGTGGATGCGCATCGCTGGCAGGCCCGTTGTTTTCACTCTCGAGATAGAAGGCGTTTCCCACGATCTTCAAGTGTTCGGTTTTCGCACCCGGGAAGTGCTCAACCAGACCTACGAACTGGATCTCGAGCTGGTCAGCGAGCGGCCCGATCTGGATCTGGAAGGCTTACTGCATCGGCCGGCCTTTCTCTGTTTCGGTGCCGACGGTAGCGGCATGCACGGGCTGGTCTATCGGGTCGGCCAGGGTGATTGCGGTGTTCGGCTGAGCCGTTACCAGATCACCTTGGCGCCACACCTTGCCTACCTCGCGCACCGGCGCAATCAGCGGATTTTCCAGAACCTGAGCGTGCCGCAGATCATCGCCAATGTGTTGAGCGATCACGGCATGCAGGCCGATGCCTGGTGTTTTCAGCTCAGCGCCGAGTACCCGGCGCGGGTGTATTGCGTGCAATACCAGGAATCCGATCTGCACTTCATCCAGAGGCTGTGCGAAGAGGAGGGCCTGCACTTTCACTTCCGCCACCGCCGTGAGGCGCACCTGTTGGTGTTCGGCGACGATCAAACGGCGTTCCTCAAACACGACGTCACGACGCGCTATGTGCAGGGCAACGGCCTGGTTGCCGATGCGCCGGTTATCGACCAGTTCACTGTGCGCCTGGAGCCACGCTCCAACATCGTCGAGCGCCGCGACTATCACTTCGAAAAGCCCGCAGTGCAGTTGGACGCCAAGGTCAGTGCAGCGCGGGTTCCGCTGCTGGAAGATTATGAGTTTCCCGGGCAGTTCACCCATCGCGAGCGCGGCAAGCACCTCAGCCAGCGTGCGCTGGAGCGCCATGGTGCCGACTATCGTCTGGCTAACGGGCGCAGCAATCAGGCGCTGATGCGCGGCGGCAGTTTCATGACCATGGCGGATTACTCG
Organism: Pseudomonas siliginis; assembly: GCF_019145195.1. Lineage (GTDB taxonomy): Bacteria > Pseudomonadota > Gammaproteobacteria > Pseudomonadales > Pseudomonadaceae > Aquipseudomonas > Aquipseudomonas siliginis. The sequence continues at coordinate 206,121 of NZ_JAHSTW010000009.1, read as the reverse complement.
CGCGCCGACTGCAACGATTTATGGTTGCTGACCGAGGTCGAGCACATCGGCAAACAGCCGCAAGTGCTCGAGGAAGCGTTCACCGAGCAGGCTGACGCAGATGGTTTCAGTCAGGGCTATCGCAACCATTTCGTCGCGACGCCGTGGGACGTGGTGTTTCGCCCGCAGCTCAAGCATGTCAAACCGCGCGTCAGTGGCAGTCAGTTGGCGGTGGTGACCGGCCCGCCCGGCGAAGAAATCTACAGCGATGCCTACGGCCGCGTGAAAGTGCAAATGCTCTGGGATCGCGACGGCCAGCGTGATGAACAGTCAAGTTGCTGGCTGCGCGTGGCCACTGCCTGGGCGCATGACCGCTACGGCAGCGTGCAGATTCCTCGCGTCGGTATGGAAGTGCTGGTGGGCTTCACCGATGGCGATCCGGACAAACCGCATGTGCTCGCCTGCCTGCCCAACGCCGAAACCCCGGTGCCACTGGACCTGCCGGCGCAACAGACGCGCAGTATCTGGCGCAGCCAGAGCAGCCCCGGCGGCGGTGGTTACAACGAACTGCGCATCGAGGACCGGCAAGGCGCGGAAGAAATCTCCATCAGGGCGCAGCGCGACTTGGTGCAGCACGTGCTCAACGACTTGCGTGTGCAGATCGACAACCTGCACAGCCAAGTGATTGGCGGCGTCTCCAGCCTTGAGTTGCGTGACGAGGAACATCACCTGACCCACGGCAATCGCCTGACTGAACTCAAGCAGGACGATCATCTGTGGGTGCAGGGCGAGCAGCATGTGCGGGTCGCCAGCCAGCGCGTCAGTGCGGCGCAGCAGCTGCATTTCGGCGCGGGCGAGCAGGTGGTTTTCAACAGCGGCCTGCAGATCACTCTGGCTGCTGGCGGGCATTGGCTGACGGTCGGCGCCGCCGGCATTTTCAGCAGTGTGCCGGTGGTGCAGGGCGGGGCGCCGACGGTGTGTCTGCCAGCGGAACCCTTGCTGCCGGGGGCTGCGCCGTTGCTCAAGGCGACGTTCGATGCCGTGCAGCAACGGCATGCGCTGCTGACCACGCGGACCTCGCGTTGCCTGATCTGCGAGGCAGCCCAGGCATGAGCCTTTTGACGGATTGGCCCGAAGGTTTGCCGTGGGCTGAGCAGCAGGCGTTTGTGCTGCTCGATGGTGCGACGATCACGGATTTACCGGCGCAACTGCGAAGGCTCGATCCCGCCGCCAACGCTTTCGCGCTGTACGACCAGCCACCGTTTTCGGCCCTGCGTGACGTCTCGCCGCTGCTGGTGGCGCTCGCTGACGCTGACGATCCGGTGGCGCGGTTTTATCGCCAGCACGCCCAACAGGAATGGGGCGTGCTGTTGTTCAGCACCGCGCCGGCGCATGAAATCGTCGCGCATTTGCGCCAGTTGCTGATCGTCGAGTTGCCGGTCGGCTCGCCGGTGTTGTTGCGGCTGGCGGATGCCGCCGTGGCGCAGGCGCTGTTTGCCAGCGGCGATGCGAGTCTGTTCGGGCCTCTGGGGTGCGTGGTCACGGCGGATGGTGCGCGGCAAGTCTGGCACCGTCAGCGACCTCGGCACGGGCAGGGTGGGGCGCTGGTGTCGCCGTATCGGTTGAGTGCCGAGCAGGATGCCGCGCTGGATCGGGTGGATCGGCGGCGGGTGTTGCTACAAGTCGATGCGTATTTGCTTGAATATTTTCCCCGGTTTCATACCGGGGAAACCATCGCTGAACGTTGGATGCTTCTGGAACAAATCGAGGCAAAAGCCAGCGCGCTCGGCCTGAGCAGCCAATCGGAATGGCTTTACTTCGCCAACCTTGTCGCCTCTCTCAACGGCGCTGATCCGGATGAGCATCCGCAGATCCAGCACTTGCTACACGAGCCCTCCCTGCAACCGATCGGTGAGCGCTTGACGCTGGCCGTTTCAATGGCCCGCCAATGGGCGTCTGAAAGAGTCCGACCATGAACCATCCCGCCGACCTTGCGGCAGCCGCCGCGTCCAAAGCCCCGATCATCGGTCCCGCCGCCTGCCCCTTGCGCAACACCCACGTGCAACTGCTGCCCCTCGCGTACGGCGTGGTGGAAAAACCCTTCGACCCCAGCACCGAATTCACGCTGCCGTACACCCTGACCGCGCGCCCCATGGGCATCCGCCGCCTGCGCGACGGTTGGCTGTACATCGTCGACAGCCTCAGCGGTGAGCTCTACGAATATCGCGTGCTCGACGGCGTGATCAGCGCATTGCTGCATCGCGGCAAAAGCGTCAGCGAGGAGCAGCGCAGCGCCATCGAAGAACGTCCGGCGTTGATCTTCTCGCGCAAAAGCACCCTCTACGTGACCTTCGCCGACGTGCAGTTGAGCGCGGCGAAGTGCCGGCAGGTGCTGGACAGCGCGGAGGAGCGCGAGCACTTCATGCAGGCGGTCGATCTCGGCCCGGTGCATTGTCTGATCGGCGGCGAGCATCTGCTCACCGTGGCCCAGGCCAAACAGTGGCTGGCGGAAGTGGCCTGCACAGCGAAACCGCTGGCCGAGGCGGACGCCACGCGGATGTCGACGGTGCAGGTCAGCGATGCGCCGGAGCACGAACGCGAACCCTATCTGTGGGAAAACCCGCGACGTTTTCGCGAGGCGCATATCGGCGAATTTCTTGGTCGGGTGCGCGGACCTTATCAGGACGACACGCTGTTTCTGCTGGTCAACGACGACCTCGGCGTGATGCGCGATCTGGCCGATTATCAGGACCTGGTAGTCGGCTGGATCGAGCAGTGGAGCAACACCGACAACAACGAGCGCGACTATCTGCTGGCCAGTTACATCGAGTCGCTGAGCCAGTTGGGCGCTCAGGATTTCGACACCCTGGCCAAGGCCAACGACGATCCGCGCGCCCAGGCATTCTTTGCTGAACTGGAGCAATTGCCCGAACCGGATCGGGAAAATACCCGGCAGGCGCTGCTCGACTATTTGAACAAGGGTGGTGAGGTCGAGCCAGTTGCAGGCGAAGCCACGCCTGAGTTGCAACAGCTTCGCGAAAAGGCACTGGACGAGTCGCTGGCGCTGAACCGTTTCGACGGCGTCGCCCCGGATTTCACCGCACATGCTCGCGTCACCGCCGAGGCGGACCGACGCTTTTATACCCGTGAATATTTTGCTGAAGTCGCCCCGGCTGATTTCGTCGAGCGTCACCTGAGCACACTGGTCGACCTCGGCAAGGATCAGAGCCGGCGCATGAAGGACGTTCTCGACGGCCCGCTGCTCAGCGGCAAACGCGGCATCAACGATCTGATCGACCGTCCGGCGATGGACGAGGTGCTGAACAATCATCGCGACAACCTCGGACGCTGGAATCGCCTGCTCGAACGCATCACCGCCGATCGCGCGCAACTGCTGTGCGCCGGGCGTTTCCATCGCTCGGCTTGGTATTTCGACGGGCAAGTGCAGATCGATCAGGCGCTCGCCAGCGAATACGCCTGCCTCAAGGACATCGGCCGTAGCGATGCGGCCAACGAACAAATGCTCGATTACCTCGAACAACACCCGCAACTGACCCGCCCGTTGTTCTACACCTTGCCGCTGCGCTTGCAGACCGAGCAGGCCGGGCAATATTCAACGCTGTTCAACGCCGGCATGGCGATGTTCAACAACCTGCCGGACTGGCTGGCCAAGTTGCAGAGCATCGAGCAGCCGCAGCTGCCCGCGCTGGACGACCTGCCCGCACACAGTCGCGTCTTGGCGGACGCGGTGCAAGACACCTACAGCCCGGCGCTGAACCTCGGCCTGAGCCGGGCGCTGGAAGGTTTTGATCTTGCCGGCGAGAAAATCCCCGACCTCGACGAGCTGTTCCAGCGCTTGCCCAAAGCCCTGCGCCTGCGCGTGTTCGACGCCGCGCGAACCAGCGGCGTGACCTTCACCGTGTCCACCCCAGCGGAGCAAGCGGCGCTGCAAGCCACGATCAAGGAAGTGCTGCGCGAGCGCGACTACCTGAAAACCCTCAACCGCGAACGCAACCAGCTCACCCACAACAAAAACCGCCAAGGCCACAAAACCGCCCGGGCGATGGAATTGCAGGAAGAAATCGTCCGCGTGCGCACGCAACTGGCGCTGTTCGAAGGCCGCCTCGCGGCAGCGTTAAGCCCGATCGACGAACTGCCGGATCGCTCGGCGCGGCTGTACGGCGCCACCCCGGCGAAAGCGGGATTGACGGTGGTGTTTCCGCCGGCGCAGCAAGGGGAGTTGCGTGGGTTGTTGGAGAACATTCGCGCGGGGGTGGCGGGGGTTTCGAAGGCGAGTCTGGTGCGGACGGAGGGGATGGGGTTGTTGGTGGTGTTGGTGCAGGTGGTGAATTTGGTGGGGGCTTATCGAGAGGTAATGAAGCAGACGAGGGACAGGAAGAAACGGGCGGATTTTTTGGCGGCTCTTGCCGCTACAGGCGCTGCGGGATTTACCGCTGCGCAGGGGCTTGCTGATACAGCTTTGAAGGCTCGCAGCACGAGTCTAGTTGGGAGTTTGCAGCTTGAAGCGTTGCAACAGGTTCGTGTGCAAATGGGTAAGTTGCATGTTGGTTTGGGCTTTTTTACTTATTTTTTTGGTTTAAGAACTTCTATTACCAGCCTCGGAAACCAGGATCGAAAATGGCAAGACGCGATCCGCAGCGGCACTCCATCTGAGCAAAGGGCGGCTGCGCTGGCAACGTTGGGCGCTGCAGGTATGGTTGCAGCTAACGGATATGGAGCGAGTAACACTGTCTACGCTTCTTTCAAAGTGTTCACTGCACCTAATAGCTCGGCACGCACGGCCGCTTGGGCTGCAGCTGGTACACGTCTTTCTTTAGTGTTCTTTCGCTTCAATTTGGCCGGTGCGTTGTTCACCGTGCTGGAGTTCGTCGGTACTTGGCTGTTCAATCGTTACAACCTTTCTGCCCATGAGAAGTGGCTGAAAATTACGCCTTGGAGCCGTGATGACGAGATGCGCGGAGACCACTCTCTGGATGACTATCAAAATTATCTGGCGTTTTTGATACACGCTCCTTACGCCCAATCAGGACCTGATCCCAGTGACACCTGGCTGAAGACATTATTATTTGGCGCCAAACCCAGTGATATCCATTTGGTTCTGCCGAGGCTGGCACTAAATGATCTTCTGCCACCGTTAAACGGTAAACCGAGTCAACGCTTGGGAATCGGTGGCCATAGACTTGTTGCACCGCTGCATGGTCGCGGTGTGCCGCAAGTACGCAAGGAAGTCATTAGTGAGGAGATATTGAGCAGTCTGCGAATCGTGAAGTCATCGACAGATGGTTTGGTGCTTTGTCTTCAGTACCCCATCCGTCACGATTCTGACTATACGCCTGCAAAGGAAACGCTCGAACTTGCCATATGTATCCAGACCGTCAATGGCAAAGGTGGGGCGGAGTCAAGAACGCGCGTGATTCATATTGACCCTCTGGATAGCGGTCATTTTGCTGTAGTAACTTCTGGCTCGGTTAAAGACAACCCTCCGGTTTTGCTGGTAGAAACTCAATACCTCGAATGGGCTGACCATGCTGAATAATCGCAGTAATCCTCTTTCCAGTTCGGAATATGAGGGGGTTAAAAAAGCGGGCGATATTGAGCCGTTCCCAAGCGGGAAAATTACCTATCTCGCACCGTTGCCATTACCTACATCAATGCCGCCTTACGGACCTCATATCGGAGCGTTCAATGACGGATACATGGATTTTGGTCTCGGCTCACTGGAGGTATTCCCATGGCAGCTAATTTTCGGCGGAACGACCGCAGGCACTTTTATGGTGCTCGTTTTATTTCCTTTGTTCACGGGCTTGCTAGGAATTCTTTTTGGCTATGGGAACGAGGCAATTTGGGAATCAATGGTAGGTGTATTCGAAGTGGCATTGGAAAATGAGTTAATTTGCGGCCCCTTGACCCTGTTCATCGGCCTCGGCGTCTGGCACCACGTCCACAAAAAGCGCCTCTCCCTCATCCCAACCCGCTTCAACCGCCAACGCCGCGAAGTCTGCTTCATGCCCGAAGGCGCCATCGAGCCAGTCTTCGTCCCATGGGAATCGCTGTCTGCCTGGATCATCGAAGCCAAAGGCGCCACCCAGTTCGGCATCCACCGCCAATACGGCATGGGCATCGGTTTCTACCAAGGTGAAACCCTCATAAGCCAGGAATTCCAATGCGCCGGCCTGGAGCTCGCGATCAGCCATTGGGAGGCGATTCGCGGTTACATGGAGTACGAAGTCAACGACCTCAAATCAATTCAGGATTTGCAGGATCTGCAAGGCCCGGACGACCCGCCCCACGAAGGCCTGCACACTTTCCGTAACGCCCGGGCGCGGATGCATCAGCAGATCCGTGAAGGCCGCCGCTCGCGGTTGTCGGGATTTTTTTGGTACCTGTATCACGTCATGACTTTATGGACGATTCCAAACCGTTTGGTCGAATGGGAAGTGCGCCGACTCGAAAGAATCGGCAAGCAGGCGCTGCCGGAAGTCATGCGCGCCTGGTCCGAGCCGCTGCCGAAAGAGCAATGGGCCAAACCCAGTGAAGAGTTGTTGCGGCTGAGCGAACAAGTGCGGCGGATGCACAAGCGCCAGCCGCACCGGCCGATTACGCAGATTTTTGCTGAGGTTTGCAGGCGGGCTGTGGACTGATGCAGAGCAGTTTTGTGACCAGAGGGAGGGAGGTTTTTTGCCTGTTTGAGCGCCTTCGCGAGCAGGCTCGCTCCCACAGGGGACCGCGCTGGATGCGGATGTTTCGGTTGATCTTGGCCGAGGTGGGAGACCCTCGGGGTGGCGGCCATTTCTCAGTTGTTGCTACCGGGTCGGTCAAGGAAAACCCGATGGTTCTGCTGGTAGAAACTCAATACCTCGAATGGGCCGACCATGCTGAATAATCACAATGAGCCTCTTGTTGATGCGCAAAGTGAGGTGATCAGAAAAGCGGGCGATGTAGAGCCGTTTCCAAGCGGAAAGATCACCTATCTCGCACCGTTGCCACTGCCCACACCGATGCCCCCTTATGGCCCACATATCGGTGAGCTCAACGATGTTTACATGGACTTCGGATTAGGCCAGCCGCAAGTTTTCATGTGGCAAATGACGTTGGGAGGGCCATTTGCTACGTCGTTCTCGGTGCTTTTTTTATTCCCAGTTATTACTGGGTTTTTGGGGATTATTTTCGGCTATGGTCAAGAAGCCATATGGGCGTCAATGCTTGCCATCTTCGAAGAGGCTTGCGAGAACACTGTATTTACCGGGCCTTTTACGCTGTTCATCGGCCTAGGCGTCTGGCACCACTTCCATAAAAAACGCCTCTCCCTCATTCCAACCCGCTTCAACCGCCAACGCCGCGAAGTCTGCTTCATGCCCGAAGGCGCCATCGAGCCGGTCTTTGTCCCGTGGGAATCGCTGTCCGCGTGGATCATCGAAGCCAAAGGCACCACCCAATTCGGCATCCATCGTCAATATGGCATGGGCATCGGTTTTCATCACGGCGATACCCTCACCAGCCTTGAATTCCAATGCGCCGGCCTGGAGCTCGCGATCAGTCATTGGGAAGCGATTCGCGGTTACATGGAGTACGAAGTCAACGACCTCAAATCAATTCAGGATTTGCAGGATCTGCAAGGCCCGGACGACCCGCCTCACGAAGGCCTGCACACTTTCCGTAACGCCCGCGCGCGGATGCACCAGCAGATCCGTGAAGGCCGCCGCTCGCGGCTGTCGGGATTTTTTTGGTACCTGTATCACGTCATGACTTTATGGACGGTTCCCAACCGTTTGGTCGAATGGGAAGTGCGCCGACTCGAAAGAATCGGCAAACAGGCGCTGCCGGAAGTCATGCGTGCCTGGTCCGAGCCGCTGCCGAAAGAGCAATGGGCCAAGCCCAGCGAAGAGTTGCTGCGGCTGAGTGAACAAGTGCGGCGTATGCACAAGCGCCAGCCGCATCGGCCGATTACGCAGATTTTCGCTGAGGTTGGCAGGCGGGGCTGACTGGACGGTGCAGGCAGGTTCGATTGCTTTCGCGAGCGGGCTAGCTCCCACTGGAGACCACCGTACAAATGTGGGAGCGAGTCTGCTCGCGAAGGGGCCGCTCGGTCAGCACAAAAATCTGCGCTCTCGCGCTCTGCTAGAATCCGCCCCATTCATTGCCAGAGACTCTCCCATGAGCGAGCCGATTCGTCTGACCCAATACAGCCATGGCGCCGGTTGTGGCTGCAAGATTTCCCCACAGGTGCTGGAAGTGATCCTCGCCGGCAGCGGCGCACAGAACCTCGATCCGAAACTCTGGGTCGGCAACGCCTCGCGTGATGACGCGGCGGTGTATGAGATCGATGCCGAGCGTGGTGTGGTGTCGACCACCGATTTTTTCATGCCGATTGTCGATGACCCGTTCGACTTCGGCCGCATCGCCGCAACCAACGCAATCAGCGACATCTACGCGATGGGTGGCGATCCGTTGATGGCGATCGCGATCCTCGGCTGGCCGGTGAATGTGCTGGCGCCGGAAGTGGCGCGGGAAGTGATTCGTGGCGGTCGCTCGGTGTGCGACGCGGCGGGCATTCCGTTGGCGGGGGGGCATTCGATCGATGCGCCGGAGCCGATCTTCGGCCTCGCCGTCACCGGGCTTGTGGAAAAGCGCCACATGAAACGCAACGACACCGCCACCGCCGGTTGCCTGTTGTACCTGACCAAACCGTTGGGCATCGGCATCCTCACCACCGCCGAAAAGAAGGGCAAGTTGCGCGCCGCCGACGTCGGTGTCGCCCGCGACTGGATGTGCACCCTGAACAAGCCTGGCAGCCGTTTCGGCAAACTCGCTGGAGTCACCGCGATGACTGACGTCACCGGTTTCGGCCTGCTCGGGCACTTGGTGGAAATGGCCGACGGCAGCCAGTTGACCGCGCGCATCGCCTACGACCGCGTGCCGCGCCTGGACAGCGTCGAGTACTACCTCGATCAGGGCTGCGTGCCGGGCGGTACGCTGCGCAACTTCGACAGCTATTCGAGCAAGGTTGGCCGCGTGCAGGAGTTGCACAAACGCGTGCTGTGCGATCCGCAGACCAGCGGCGGTCTGCTGATTGCGGTCACGCCTGAAGGCAATGACGAGTTCCTCGGCGTCGCCGCGAAACTGGGCCTGAACCTTGCGCCGATCGGCGAACTGGTTGAGCGACAGACGAACGCGGTCGAGGTGATTTGATGCTCCGCGACTGCACCGACTACCGCGACATTTTCCTCAACGACCGGCCAATGATGGATGCCCGCGCGCCGGTCGAGTTTCACAAAGGCGCGTTCCCCGGCGTGGTCAATCTGCCGCTGATGAATGATCTGGAACGGCAGAAGATCGGCACCTGCTACAAGCAGCATGGCCAGCAGGCGGCAATCGAGCTGGGCCATCAAATGGTGTCCGGCGCAGTCAAAGCCGAGCGCATCCAGGCCTGGGCCGACTTCGCCCGGGCTCATCCCGATGGTTATCTGTACTGTTTTCGCGGTGGTTTGCGCTCGCAGATCACCCAGCAGTGGCTGCGCGACGAGGCGGGCATCGACTATCCGCGCGTCGGCGGCGGCTACAAGGCGATGCGCAGTTTTTTGATCGACACCCTTGAGCAGGCCATCGCGCAGTGTGATTTCGTTTTGCTCGGCGGCATGACCGGCACCGGCAAGACCGAAGTGCTGGTGCAGTTGCGCAACGGTGTGGATCTGGAAGGCCACGCCAACCATCGCGGCTCCAGTTTCGGCAAACGTGCCACCGGGCAGCCGTCAAACATCGATTTCGAGAATCGCCTGGCCATCGACTTTCTGAAGAAACGCGATGCCGGGATCGAGCAGTTTGTGCTCGAAGACGAGAGCCGTGTGGTCGGCAGTTGCGCCTTGCCGCTGCCGCTGTATCAGGGCATGCAGCAGTACCCGATGGTCTGGCTGGAGGATCGTTTCGAGGATCGTGTCGAGCGGATCCTGCGTGATTACGTCATCGATCTGTCGGCGGAGTTTGCTTCGCTGCACGGCGAAAACGGTTTTGCCTTGTTTTCCGAACGTCTGCTGGAAAGCCTCAACAACGTACAGAAACGCCTCGGCGGTGAGCGCCATTCGCGGATGCTGGCATTGATGGAACAGGCGCTGGCCGAGCAGGGCCGCAGCGGCGCGGTGGACCTGCATCGCGGCTGGATCGAGGGTTTGCTGCGTGAGTATTACGACCCGATGTATGTCTTCCAGCGCGAGAAGAAGGGCGGGCGGATCGAGTTTGCCGGAAAGCGGGGGGCGGTGATCGAGTATTTGCGCGCGAGGGTGAGCCAGAGGGTTTGAAGGCATTATCGCTGGCCCCATCGCGGGCAAGCCCGCTCCCACAGGTACTGTGGGTGTACATGTAATTCATACACACTCTCATACCTGTGGGAGCTGGCTTGCCAGCGATAGGGCCGGGTCAGTCAATACAAAACTCAGGTCGGGCAAGTGTCCTTGCCGTTATCCAGCCCCTGTTTGTAGACATGGCTCTGCAAACTGGCCTTGCCGTTGTGCCACTTCAGGGTCAGCACATACAGCGAATCGAAGTCATCGCCGGCCCAGTCATCGGTGATCTTCTGCCGCTCGCCCACTGCGTTGCCGGCGACCTTATTGATCAGATCCGGCAGATAACCGTGAGACCAGGCGGTGTAGATCGTCGAGTTGTGGTACTTCTCGTCCAGCAGCTCGCGGGCCAGATCGCTGGTGTCGTTGGCGGAGAACTCGATGTTCACCGGCAGGCCGAGCTTGATCGCGGCCGGGCTGATGGTCATCAGCGGACGAATGTAGCTGTAGGAATTATCCAGTTCGCCTTCCTCGACGTTGCGCGTCGGGTTGGCGGCGAACACGTAATCGGCCTTGCCGAATTTTTCCGGCAGCAGCGTCGACAGGTCGATAGCGCGGTTCAGGCCCTGGCAGTTGAGCTGGCCGAGGCCGCCTTCGGGCTTTTCCGCGTGGCGCAGGAACACCAGCGTCTGTGTGCCGTCCGCCGGTTGTGCGCGGCTTTCGCTGGATTCGAGGGACAGAAAAAGCGCGCTGACTGCCAGCAGGGAGGGCAGGGCCACGTACGCGCGATGTTTGAAACGTTTGGCGAAACTCATCAGATTCGTCATCAATTCGAGGGTTCTTCAGCAAAATCGGTTAAGGCTGACAAACCTTGGCACCGCGGGCTCCCAGCACCGGGTGTTTCCCTGTCGTGAACAGCTTCCTCTGCGAGAAAGGCATAACTCTGAGTCCTGTAACGCCGTTTGGTTCGTTCCAGGCCAGTGCGCAGCACTCTAGCGGCAACCTTTGCGGGCATGCAGGCAGGTTAGCGACAGGATGTTACGGTTCGTGTAGGCGCAGCGGCAGGCCTACTTTATGATCGGTTTTCAATTTGTGACTGGATGCTTCCAATGACCGATCTGTCTGCATTCCCGATTACTCAGAAATGGCCGGCGCAGTACCCGGACTGGATTCAGCTCTACTCCCTGCCGACCCCCAACGGCGTCAAAGTGTCGATCATGCTCGAAGAGATTGGCCTGCCGTACGAGCCGCACCGTGTCGGTTTCGACACCAACGACCAGACCTCGGCGGAATTTCTCTCGCTGAACCCGAACAACAAGATCCCGGCGATCCTCGACCCGCATGGCCCGGAAGATAAACCGCTGCCGCTGTTCGAATCCGGCGCGATCCTGATTTATCTGGCCGACAAGAGCGGTCAGTTGCTCGCTCAAGAAGGCGCGCTGCGCTACGAGACCATCCAATGGCTGATGTGGCAGATGGGCGGCATTGGCCCGATGTTCGGCCAGCTCGGTTTCTTCAACAAATTTGCCGGCAAGGATTACGAGGACAAGCGTCCACGCGATCGGTATGTCGAGGAGAGCAAACGCCTGCTGAACGTGCTCAACACCCGCCTCGAAGGCCGCGACTGGATCATGGGCGAGCGTTACACCATCGCTGACATCGCCACGTTCCCGTGGGTGCGCAATCTGCTCGGGTTTTATGAGGCGGGGGATCTGGTCGGGATTGAGAATTTCCCCAATGTCACACGGGTGCTGGAGCGGTTTCTTGCTCGCCCGGCGGTCATTCGTGGCCTGACCATCCCATCCTGACTTTCAGTTGTACACATGCCCCCTGTGGGAGCTGGCTTGCCAGCGATGAAGCCAGCACAGTCAACATCATTGGTGACTGACCTGCCGCCATCGCTGGCAAGCCAGCTCCCACAGGAATTTGAAATGTACATGCAAGATTATTACAAGCCCGGTAACGCTCTCTTGATTGATCCAGGTTTGTCCCGCACCCGCCGCAAGGCATAAGCTTCGCCCCCTACGACTTTCGTCTCATCCGCTGTTTTCAGGAAAGGCCCCATGTCCAGTCAGTTCCCCGAAGCACGTCCCCGCCGTCTGCGCCGCAATGCGAGCCTGCGCAGTCTGTTCCAGGAAACCGAGTTCAGCCTGAACGATCTGGTCCTGCCGATCTTCGTCGAGGAAGACATCGACGACTTCGTGCCGATCACCAGCATGCCCGGCGTGCAGCGCATTCCCGAGCGCAAACTGGCCAGCGAAATCGAGCGCTATGCCCGTGCCGGCATCAAGTCGGTGATGACTTTTGGCGTGTCCCATCATCTCGATGCCAACGGCAGCGACACCTGGCGCGAAGACGGTCTGGTGTCGCGCATGTCGCGCATTGCCAAGGACGCCGTGCCGGAAATGATCGTGATGTCCGACACCTGCTTCTGCGAATACACCGATCACGGCCATTGCGGCGTGATGCACAACCACGAAGTCGACAACGACCAGACTCTGATCAACCTTGGCAAACAAGCCGTAGCGGCCGCCCGCGCCGGGGCTGACGTGATCGCACCGTCGGCAGCAATGGACGGCCAGGTGCGCGCGATTCGCCAGGCGCTCGACGCCGCCGGCTTCACGCAGATTCCGATCATGGCCTACTCGACCAAATTCGCTTCGGCACTCTACGGCCCGTTCCGCGAGGCTGGCGGCAGCGCGCTCAAGGGCGATCGCAAAAGCTATCAGATGAACCCGATGAACCGCCGCGAAGCCCTGCGCGAATCGCTGCTCGATGAGCAGGAAGGTGCCGATGCGCTGATGGTCAAACCGGCCGGCGCCTACCTCGACATCATCCGCGACATCCGCCAGGCCTCGAACCTGCCACTGGCGGCGTATCAGGTCAGCGGCGAATACGCGATGATCAAATTCGGCGCCCAGGCCGGCGCGATCGATGAGGATCGCGTGGTCCGCGAAAGCCTTGGCGCGATCAAGCGTGCCGGGGCGGATCTGATCTTCACTTACTTTGCGATGGATCTGGCGTTGGCGGGGATCTGAGAAAGGAATCGCAACTTGCAGCATTGCCTATATGGAATGGTTGCTCCTTGTAGGCAGAGGCGTCAGGTTGCGATCGTCTCCATGATTCGATTTTTATCAGAAAAGAGCTTTGCTGAGTTTGACACCTAGCGACGCAGTGACATGCAGCGTTGAAGCACCAATTTTGTGTTCGATTGGATCGAAATCAGCTTTGATTACTCCACTGAAACGAGTTTTATTTTCAGAAATCGTTAGATGCAAGATTGATTGATTGGGCGATGCGTACGTCCAACCTGCATGATTTGCAAAGTAGAATGCGGCGTACTGGTAGTAGGTCGAAGGTATTTCATATGTTCCATCTTCCAGATCGCTGAAAATTTGAAATATAAAAGACCTGTCGTTGGCCTCCGTTCTCCCTCGGAACTCATATTTTACCCGCTGGGTTGAACGCAACTCGATCAAAGCAGCATTTAAAGGTTGGTGGTCGGCGACTTCGAACAGTGCGTTTAATGTTCCAGTGACCTCTATGTCTTGCACTTGGTCTGCGGTGGACAGTTCCATCTTGATTGCTCCTTGAAAACGGTAAGCAATGATTAGAGGTGGCGCTGCGCAATGCGTCTACTGTCAGAGTTGACAGGTGTTCAGGTCTTTCCGACGAATGGCTGGCCAACGAAGTGTGAAGGTCACTGAAAAGGACGGATCCCGTGATCGCGGAAGTAGCGTTCGATCACCTTCGGATCGGCGCTGCTATCGGCAATCGCCACATAGGTATCCGGCCGCAACAGATAAAATCCGTTGCGCCCCAATCCCGCCGTTTCAAACGCCGGGCGCCAGTCGAAGACGTGCAGCGGCAAGTGGTGTTCGGCGCACCAGGCGATCATCTCGTCGCTGGTGTCGCCGTACACATGCACCTGCCAGCACGGCTGCCGTAGCGGCTCGAAATTATCTCCTTCGCCATCATGCGCCCACGGCAAGCGGTCGCCGCCGTGCACGTGGCCGGCTTCACCACTGGCTCAGTGGCATGCCGCGATAGTTGAGGGTGACTTGCGAGACCGTGCGAAACAGGAATTCGCGGCTGGCTTCGAACCCGGCCATTTTCGGCAGCAGAAACGGCGCCACACGCATCCGTAGCAGATCGGCCATACGACCCTGCGCGGTGACGAAACTGAAGACCTTGTCGGTGGTGGAGACCAGTCGGCGAGCGAAGGCGATGCGCTCGGTTTCGTAGGTGTCGAGCAGTTTCGGTTCGGCACCACCGCTGAGCACGGCGGCGAGCTTCCAGGCCAGATTGATTGCATCGCCAATGCCCGTGTTCATGCCTTGGCCACCGGCCGGACTGTGTACATGGGCGGCATCGCCGAGCAGAAACGCCCGGCCGTTGCGAAAGTGCTCGGCCACGCGGTGATGCACGCGGTAGGTGGAGAACCAGTGCACGTCTTCGATATGCACTTTCAGGTGTTCGATGGCGCGGCTGCTGACGTCGGCAAATTGCAGGGTTTCGGCACGCTCGGCGCGTTCGTCACGCACCGTGCCGATCAGTCGCGCGCGGCCTTCGCCGGCCAGTGGAAACACCGCGAGAAAATCCGCTTGGTCCAGGTCCAGATGCAACTCGCCATTGAGCGCCGGGCCGCTGGCCGTGATATCGGCGACGTAGAAAATCTGCTGATAGGTGCCGCCGGGGAAGTCGGTGTCGAGGGCTTTGCGCACCACCGAACGGGCGCCGTCGCAACCGGCCAGATAGCAGGCCTGACAAACTTCCTGCCGGCCATCGGGCAGGCGCAGGTGGGCGGTGAGGGTGTCGCCGGTTTCCTCGAAGCTGTCCAGTGCGGTATTGCGCTCCACACTGACGCCGTAATCTTCGAGGCGCTCGAGCAACAGCCGTTCGTGCTCGTCCTGCGGGAAAATCTCGACAAACGCGTAGGGCGTCAGGCCTTCGCCGATGCGCTTGAGGGGCAACTGCGCGACCGGTTTGCCGTTGACCCAGAAATTCGCCGCAGCGACCTGATGGCCGCGACGCACGATGGTGTCGGCGAGGTCGAGTTGGCGATACAGCTCAAGGGTGCGTGCCTGCACGGCCAGAGCGCGGGAAGTGGTGCCTGGCGCCGAGGTCTTGTCGATGATGCGCACGCGCACGCCGAGTTTGCTCAGCCACAGCGCCAGGACCAGACCGGTCGGGCCGGCGCCGATGATCAGCACGTCGCTGCGGTTCATGGGGCTGTCCTCCTGTGGCTGTGCAGCAAGTATGGATCAGGTCGCCAGTTCCGGCCTCTTCGCGAGCAGGCTCGCTCCCACAGGGAACGCATTCCAGTGTGGGAGCGAGCCTGCTCGCGAAGAGGCCGGATCAAGCACCACAAAACCCAAAAAGGCCCCGCAACCATGAAGCTGCGGGGCCTTTTTTACGACGCGATGACGCTTAGAAGTCGATCGTCCCCGACAACTTCGCCACCCGCGGTTCACCCTGGGTCAGGTAACCGCCCTGAGCTGATTCCCAGTATTTCTTGTTCGCCACGTTCTCGACGCCGAACCGCACGGTCACGTCCTTCTCCGACACCTTGAACGCATAGCGCGCGCCCGCGTCGAAGCGGTTCCAGGTCGGCAGGCTGAGGTTGTTCGCCGCGTCGGCGTATTGCCCACCGGTGCGCAGCATCCGCGCATTCAGCGCAACGCCTTGCAGGCCCGGCACGTCCCAATCCACGCCAGCGTTGAACTGGAAGGTCGGCACGCCGATGGCGTGGTTACCGTCGTTGGCGCCGTTGAGGGTGTTTTTCAGTTCGGTGTCCATCAGGGTCAGGCCGCTGATCAGGCGCAGGCCGTCGATCGGCTCGCCGAAGACGTTCATCTCCACGCCTTTGTTGATCTGCTCGCCTTCGCGCACGTAGGTGCAAGTGGTAGCGCTGTTGATTTCGCAGTAGCCGTCGCTTGGCTGTTCGATGCGATAAACGCCCAGGCTCGCGCCGTAGGTGCCCATGTCGACCTTAACGCCCAGCTCGGTCTGCTTGGAGCGCTTCGGTGCGTAAACCTCGTTGCCGTTGGTCACGCGGAAACCGCCAGAGCTGGTCGGCGAAGTCGGCCCTTGGGCCAGGCCTTCGATATGGTTGGCGTAGAACGACACATGCTCCCACGGCTTGAACACGATGCCGTACACCGGCGTGGTGATCGATTCGTCGTAGCTCGACGAACGCGGGCCGCTGCCGTAGCTGGCGTAGCTGTAACCCTGCACCACCAGTTGCTGACGACGCAGACCGGCCGTGACCAGCAGGCGATCATCGAAGAAACCGAGGGTGTCGGAAATTGCCACGCTGCGGTTGAAGGTCTTGCCGACGATGCCCGGATCGTTGAGATCGCCACCGGCGAAGTTGCCTACCGGCGCTGGGGTAGTGATCGGGTGATAGATGTTGTTCGAGTAGCGGGTCAGGTCGAAGTCATAGGCACTGCGCTGCTCGGCCCAGATCCCGGTCAGGCCGAAATTCAGCTTGTGGCTGACCGGGCCAGTGTTGAATTTGCCGTTGAGACCGGCCATGACGCTGGTGTTGTCCTCATCATGCGGTACGAACGAGCCGGTGGTGAACGACGCGCCGCTGTTGCCGACCAGCGTGGTCGAGTTGTACCGGCCGACTTCACGGCTGTGCTTGGCGCCACCGGCGGCGTAGGCAGTCCAGTTGTCATTGAGGTCGTATTCGGCACGGAGCATGCCGAAGGTGTCTTCGATGTCGGTGTAACCCCATTTCGGCGCGTAGTTGGTGTCCGCCGATGGCGCGTCCGGGATGTGCGTGGCGGTGCCGAGGTTGACCGAGCTGCGGCCACCGTTGACGCGTTCCTTCTGATAGGCAAAGTCACCGGACACCCGCAGCGCATCGCCGCGATAATCCAGGCCGATGGCGAACAGTTTCGAGCGCTGGTTCTCGTGATCGATGCCGGTGTCGCCTTCGCGCTGCGACAGGTTGACCCGCGCGCCGAAGCGGTTGTCTTCACCGAAACGCTGGCCAATATCGAAGTGATGACCGATGCGGCCTTCGCTGTTGATGTCGGTGGTGTAACGGCGCAGCGGCACATCGCCCGCGCGTTTGGGTTGCAGGTTGACGCCGCCGCCGATGCCGGAACCGGTCGGGGTTACGCCGTTGATGAAAGCGTTGGGGCCTTTGAACACTTCCACGCGCTCCAGCGCATCGGTGGAAATGATCTGCCGGGGCAATACGCCGTACAGGCCGTTATAGGAAATATCATCGCCATTGAGCGGCAGGCCGCGAATCATGAAGACCTGCGCCTGGTTGGAGAAGCCCGAGGCCTGCCGCACCGAGGAATCGTTGAGCAGTACATCGGCGACGTTTTCCGCCTGCTGATCCTGGATCAGTTGCTCGGTGTAGGACGCCGCGCTGAACGGCACATCCATCATGTCCTGATTGCCGAGCACGCCCAACTGGCCGCCGCGCGCAACCTGACCGCCAGCGTAGACCGGGGGCAGGGCGTTGGGTGCAGGGGCTTGGGCATTGACGTTGACGTCGTCGAGCACCAGTTCTTTGCTGTTGTCTTCAGCAGCGTGAGCGGTGACGGTCAGGGAGCACAGCAGGGCGAGCAAAGTCGGGCGAAATGGAGCGCCGAGTCGAGCTGAAGCGGGCATGTCGGATACCTGGAGGCGAGCGGCCAAAGAAAAATAAGGGCGGCGCGGAACTCCTTGCGCTAATGCGACTCCAGGCGCGAATGATAGGGTTTCGCAGTAACGTTTTGCAATCAGTTTGTCATCCGTAGGAGCTGCCGCAGGCTGCGATCTTTTGATCTTGCTTTTTGCAGATCAAGGTCAACATCAAGATCAAAAGATCGCAGCCTGCGGCAGCTTCTACGGGGGTTGTGTATGGTGTTGAGGCTAATTTGATTGGATGGAGCAACATGCGATTACTCATTACTCTCGGCGCCATGCTGCTGCTCGCCGGTTGCGCCAGCCAGCGCAGCAACGAACCGGCGCCGCGTCCGCCGGCCGAAGTGAAGGCGGAAATTGTTCGGCTGTTGCCGGCAAAAACTGCCGACCGTCAGGGTTGGGCCACGGACATCCACGCCGCGTTCGCCGCGCAAGGCATCAACACCACCACCCAAAATCTGTGTTCGGTACTGGCCGTGGCCGAGCAGGAATCGACTTTCCAGGCTGACCCGACGGTGCCCGGCCTGGGCAAGATCGCCCGCGACGAAATCGACCGCCGCGCCGCCAAGGTGCACATCCCCAGCCTGCTGGTCAGCGGCGCTTTGCAAGTGCGCTCGCCCAACGGCAAGACCT
The DNA here is from genome assembly GCF_019145195.1 of Pseudomonas siliginis. GTDB lineage: Bacteria > Pseudomonadota > Gammaproteobacteria > Pseudomonadales > Pseudomonadaceae > Aquipseudomonas > Aquipseudomonas siliginis. Next base: position 187,564 of record NZ_JAHSTW010000009.1, on the reverse strand, counting down.
ACAGCGAACGCCTGAATGCGGCGCGCAGTGAAAAAGAGCTGAGCGCGATATTCGACGACTTCATCGGCATGGTGCCGATGGGCCGTACGCTGTTCGGCGGCTTCAACCCGGTGCACACCGGCGGGCCGATGCAGGTCAGCATCGAATTCGCCGAGGAGCACGCCAAGGATTACCCGTACCCGGTGGACGGCACGATCCGCCGTGAAGTGTTCAGCCGGCGCGGCGGCATGTATTTCGGCATCGCCCATTTGCTCGGCTATCCGGTGAATTACCGCGAGCCGCTGTATCGCTTCGCCGATTTCAACGCCGGCTGGTACGCCAGTCGCAATGCCGCGTTTCAGAATGCGGTCAGCCGCGCTTCCGGCATCCCGCTGACCCTGGACGGCGACCTGATTCGCTACGACTCGATCATGCCCGGCAGTACCGAACTGGCGGTGCGCACCCTCGGCAAGTCGCTGGGCATGCGCAACCCGACGATTCGCGATCAACTGGAGAAGGGCAAAACCCTGGAATTCGAAGAGAGCAAACTCTATCAGCGCGTGTTCGAACTGGCGGAGCGGGCCGAAGGCAAGGCTTTACCGCGCGCGGTATTGCCGGGGATTGTGCTGCAGAGTCCGAAGATCACCCGCAAACTCACCACTGCCTGGTTCGCCAAGCGCGTGGACGAGCGCTACAAGCGCTGCATGGCCAAGGCCGGATAAAACACGCAGACATAAAAAACCCGGCTGCGGGAGCCGGGTTTCTCTGCGGTGTTGCGCTTGCAGTCATGCATCAGGCAACACGGCGTTCGATCAGACGATCCGAACCACCTTCAGCAACGCGGCGTTCGATCAGACGATCCGAACCACCTTCAGCAACGCGGCGTTCGATCAGACGATCCGAACCACCTTCAGCAACGCGGCGTTCGATCAGACGATCCGAACCACCTTCGGCAACACGGCGTTCGATCAGACGATCCGAACCACCTTCGGCAACGCGGCGTTCGATCAGACGATCCGAACCACCTTCGGCAACGCGGCGTTCGATCAGACGATCGGAACCACCTTCGGCCAGACGGCTTTCGATCAGCTTGTCCGAACCGCCTTCGGCGATCATGGTGTGCGCCGGGGTGGCGGCGAAAGCGTTAACTGCGAAAACCGAGAAAGCGATGCTGAGAAGAGTCTGGCGTTTCATGATGGTGTGCTCCGGGGTGTTGTTGGTTGGTATGGAGCTGATGTTACGCCCGGAATTTTTTATGAGAACTTCATTGCCGTGATGGTGAACATCGACGTCGATGATGGTTGCGGACAACCGCGTAGCAGAGCCTCAGAGCACCTTCACCGCACGCCCGATCGCCTGAATCGGCCCGGTCGGTTTGCCGATCGGTGAGCCGTTGGCGCCTTCCAGCGTCAGCTCAAACAGCTGGTTCGGCTGCAACGGCGGCAGTTTGTCCAGCGGCACCGACAACGCCTGCCCCGGCTTGACCAAGCCCAATGACACCGGCCCCGACCAGCCGTCAGCCTTGGTCCAGAACTCCAGCGCCTTGTCCGCCGGCACCTCGACCACGCCCAGTGGAATCAACTGAATCTCCCGCGCATTGCTCGCCTGAATCACCCAACCCGGCGCCTTGTCCTGCGGCGCCACCAGCACCACCAGATAACTCGGTTTCGGCGCAGTCTGCGTCAGTAGCATCGTGCCCAGAATCAGCGTCGCAGCCAGGCCCGCCGCACTCAAACCGCGCCACAGTGGCAGCAGATTCCACCACGAAGTCAGTGGTTTCTTCACCGTCAGCCGTTCGAGACTGCGCTCGATACGTGGCCATAACTGCGCCGAGGGTTGCTGAGGTTCGGCCAGATCGGTCAGCTCCAGCAGACGTCGCTCCCATGCGTCGACTGCCGCGCGCAACTCAGGATCGTTCGGCAGCCGCCGTTGCGCCTCGATGCGCTGCTCGAACGACAAGGTGCCGAGCACGTATTCGCCGGCCAGTTCATCCCGTTCCTGCGCTGATTCGCCGGTCATCCCATGCACTCCCGCAAAGCATTGAGGCTGCGCTTGATCCACGCTTTGACCGTGCCCAGCGGCGTGTCGAGGCGCGCGGAAATCTGCGCGTGGCTGTAACCGTCGACGTAGGCATGGAGGATGCAGCTGCGCCGCAGCGGTTCCAGTTGCTCGAGGCAGCGATGAATGCGCGCCGAGTGAACATCGACCGCCTCATCAGGCGCGGCGGCCTCATGTTCTTCGCTGAACGGCGTTTCCCGACTTTGCTTGCGCAACTGATTCAAGGCCAGGTGCCGGGTCACGCTGAACATCCAGCCCCGCGCCGAGCCGCGCGCCGGGTCGAAGCCGGCGGCGCCGTTCCAGATCTTGATGAATGCCTCATGCACAATGTCCTCCGCCAGCGCCGTATCGCGCACCAGCCGTTTGGCCACGCCGAGCAGGCGCGGGCCTTCCTGCACATACAAATCGCGCAAAGCCGCGCGCTCGCCCCGGGCACAGGCGGCGAGGCGGGCTTCGTAATCGAAAACGGATTCGGGTAAAGGCATGGGGTGCAATCTAGCTCACATTTCCCAAACATCCAGAGGCATGGTTCCCTGTGGGAGCGAGCCTGCTCGCGAATGCGGTGGGTCAGAAAGTAATAAGGCGACTGACACTCCGTCTTCGCGAGCAGGCTCGCTCCCACAGGATTGTGCACTGCTTCCGAATATCAGTTCGCCGCCCAGAAAATATAATCCGCCTGGTACTTCACCACTTCCTGCTTGCCCTTGTTTGCCATAGTGCACTCACTGCCCGGCGCGACGCCGCCCTTGAGCGCGACACGCTGGATATAGCTGACCCCGGTCATCGCGCCTTTGCCCTCGGCCGGATTGGCCTTGACCAGTTGATAGGGCAGGTTGCCCGGGCTCGACGGTGCCACGGCGAGTTGCGTGCCGGTGACTTTCGAACCGTCCTTGGCTTGCCACGTCGCTGGCGGGCCGAAATAGGTGCCGACCTGTTTGCCGCTGCGATCATTGAGCACCGCTTTCGGGCCGACAAAGGTCCACTCGGTCTGCCCGGCCATATTGGGTTTGTCGCGGCATTCGTAGGTGATCTCGCCAACCCCGGTGGTTTCCAGAGCAATCTTGTGCCCGTCCGGCACCTTGATCGCGTCGGGATAACTGCTCTGGGCGAAGGTGGTCGCGGTGAAGGCGAGCAAACCGGTGAAGCCAATCAGCTGGGTGATGTTCATCCGATGATTCTCCGAAAAGGGTAGGGCGCTGACAGCACCAGAGTGGGCTGTTACAGGGACTACCCGTGGCGGAGGCGATTGGATGCAGTGCCGGAAAAATAAATTTCAAACACCACCGATCAAACCTGTGGGAGCGAGCCTGCTCGCGAAAGCGTCGGGCCAGCCAGCACTTATGTGACTGATGCACCGCATTCGCGAGCAGGCTCGCTCCCACAAGGTTCTTCATCAGGCTTCAGGCCGGAGGCTTTCAGGAGTTCCTGGGTGTACGGATGTTTCGGCGCAGCGAAAATCTCCCGCGACGAGCCTTGTTCAACCACCTTGCCGTCCTTGATCACCATCAAGTCATGCGCCAGCGCATGCACCACCGCCAGATCATGGCTGATGAAGAGGTACGTCAGCCCATGCCTGATCTGCAACTGGCGCAGCAACTCCACCACTTGCTTCTGCACCGTGCGATCCAGGGCCGAGGTCGGTTCGTCGAGCAGGATCAGCGCCGGTTCCAGCACCAGTGCGCGGGCGATGGAGATGCGCTGGCGCTGGCCGCCGGAAAACTCGTGGGGGTAGCGATGGCGGCTTTGCGGATCGAGGCCGACTTCCTCCAGCACGCGAATCACCGCTGCCTCGCGCTCGGCCTCGCTGCCGATGCCGTGGGTCAGCAAGCCTTCGGCGATGATCTGCTGCACCGACATGCGCGGGCTGAGGCTGCCGAACGGGTCCTGAAACACCACCTGAATCTGCCGGCGCAACGGGCGCATCAGGCGCTGATTGAGCAGGCTCAACTGCTTGTTGCCGAAACGGATATTGCCCTCTGATTCGACCAGTCGCAGGATCGCCTGGCCCAGCGTCGACTTGCCAGAACCCGACTCGCCGACGATGCCCAACGTCTTGCCGCGTTGCAGGGTAAAACTGACCCCGTCCACCGCTTTGATGTAATCCTGCTGACGGCTGAAGAGTTTTTTCGGCAGGGGAAACCACACCTTCAAATCATCGACTTCCAGCAGGTTGTGCTCGTATTCACTGGGCACTGGCGCGCCGCTCGGTTCAGCCTCGATCAACAAGCGGCTGTAAGGATGTTCCGGCGCCTGGAACAGCGTCTCGCAATCGGCCTGTTCAACGATCTCGCCTTGACGCATTACGCACACACGCTGAGCGATTCGGCGCACCAGATTGAGGTCATGGCTGATCAGCAACAGCGACATGCCGAGGCGCTGCTGCAACTCGATCAGCAGCTCAAGAATCTTCTGCTGTACGGTCACGTCCAGCGCTGTGGTCGGTTCATCGGCAATCAACAATTCCGGCTCGTTGGCCAATGCCATGGCGATCATCACCCGTTGCCGCTGCCCGCCAGAGAGTTGATGCGGATAGGCTTTAAGTCGCTGCAGCGGCTGGCGAATACCGACCAGCTCCAGCAACTCCAGGGTCCGCGCGCGAGCGGCGCGGCCCTTGAGGCCCTTGTGGATTTCCAGCACTTCGCTGACTTGCTTTTCCACCGTGTGCAGCGGGTTCAGCGAGGTCATCGGCTCCTGGAAAATCATCGCAATGCGATTGCCGCGCAGACCACGCATCTGCTGTTCACTGGCGTGCAGCAAATCCACGCCGTTATAGCGAATCGCGCCGCTGCTGCTGACGCTCTTGCCAGGCAGCAGGCGCAGGATCGAATGCGCCGTCACCGACTTGCCCGAGCCGGATTCACCGACCAGCGCCAGACACTCGCCACGGCGAATATCGAGGTTCACACCGTGCACCACTTCCTGCCCGGCGAAGGCCACGCGCAGGTCGCGGATCTCGATTAAATGGTCTTGCATGTCAGCTCCTCGGATCAAAGGCATCTCGGCACGCTTCACCGATGAAAACCAACAAAGACAGGATCAGCGCCAGGGCAAAAAACGCTGTCAGCCCCAGCCACGGTGCCTGCAGATTGCGTTTGGCCTGGCCGATCAACTCGCCCAGCGACGCGGTGCCGGCGGGCATGCCAAAGCCGAGGAAATCCAGCGCGGTCAGGGTGGCGATGGCGCCGGTGAGAATGAACGGCAGGTAGGTGAGGGTGGAAGTCATGGCGTTGGGCAGAATGTGCCGGCGCATCAGTTCGCTGTCGGTCAGGCCCAGCGCCCGCGCGGCTTTCACGTATTCGAGATTGCGCCCCCGCAGGAACTCGGCGCGCACCACGTCGACCAGCGCCAGCCAGGAAAACAGCGCCATGATCCCCAGCAACCACCAGAAACTCGGCGAGACGAAGCCGGAGAGAATGATCAGCAGATACAGCACCGGCAACCCCGACCAGATTTCCAGTACGCGCTGCCCGAGCAAGTCGACCCAGCCGCCGTAATAACCCTGTAAAGCCCCGGCGAGAATGCCGATCAACGCGCTGATGGCGGTGAGGATCAGCGCAAACAGAATCGAAATCCGCGTGCCGAAAATCACCCGCGCCAGAACATCGCGGGCCTGATCATCGGTGCCCAGCCAATTGCTCGATGACGGCGGGCTGGGCGCCGGTTCGGTGAGGTCGTAGTTGACCGTGTCGTAGCTGAACGGGATCGGTGGAAACAGCATCCAGCCGCCCTGATCCTCGATCAGTTTGTGCACATAACTGCTGGCGTAATCCGGTTGGAACGGCAACTCGCCGCCGAAATCGGTTTCCAGATAATCGCTGAGGATCGGAAAGTAAAAGGTGTCGTGGTAGCGGATCACCAGCGGCTTGTCGTTGGCGATCAGCTCGCCACCGAGGCAGATCAGGCACAGGCCGATAAACAGCCACAGTGACCAGCGCCCACGGCGGTTGGCCTTGAATTGCGCGACGCGGCGCTGGCCCAGAGGCGACAGTGTGAACATCAGGCAGTCCTCGCCGAGAAATCGATGCGCGGGTCGAGCAGGGTGTAGCAGAGGTCGCCAATCAGCTTGATCAGCAGGCCGAACAGGGTGAACAGAAACAGCGCGCCAAACACCACCGGATAGTCGCGCGACACCGCCGCTTCGTAGCTCATGCGCCCGAGGCCGTCGAGGTTGAAGATGGTTTCAATCAGCAGGGAGCCAGCGAAAAACACTTCGATCAGCGCCGACGGCACGCCGGCCACCACCAGCAGCATGGCGTTGCGAAACACGTGGCCGTAGAGCACGCGCCGCTCGGTCAGGCCCTTGGCTCGTGCGGTGATCACGTACTGCCGGCTGATCTCGTTGAGAAAGCTGTTCTTGGTCAGGATCGTCAGCGTGGCAAAGCCGCCGATCACCAGCGCCGTGACCGGCAGCACCAGGTGCCAGAGGTAGTCGCCGACCTTGCCCAATGTGCTGAGGCTGTCGAAGTTGTCCGACACCAGCCCTTGAACCGGAAACCAATTGACGTAACTGCCCCCGGCGAACACCACGATCAACAGAATGGCGAAGAGAAACGCCGGCATCGCATAACCGACGATGATCGCGGTGCTGCTCCAGACATCGAAGGCACTGCCGTTCCTGATTGCCTTGCGAATGCCCAGCGGGATTGAAATCAGGTAGGTGATCAGCGTCGCCCACAAGCCCAGCGACAGCGACACTGGCAGCTTCTGCACGATCAGGTCGGTGACCTTGGCGCCGCGAAAGAAGCTGTTGCCCAGATCCAGTTGTGCGTAGTTTTTCAGCAGCAGCCACAGGCGTTGGTGCAGCGGTTTGTCGAAGCCGTAATGGTGTTTGATTTCCTCGATCAGCGCCGGGTCCAGCCCACGGCTGCTGCGCCCGGCACCGCCGACCGCCGCGACTTCGCCGCCACCGCCCATGCTGTGTCCGCCAAAGCCTTGCAGGCGGGCGATGGCTTGTTCCACCGGCCCGCCGGGTGCGGCCTGCACGATAAGAAAATTCACCACTAGAATGCACAACAGCGTGGGGATGATCAGCAGCAAACGGCGACTCAGATAACGCAGCATGTCACTGGCCTCCCGCAAGCTGAGCGCTCATCTGCTGCGTCGTCAGCGGCCTGGCCGAAACTTCCCACCAGGTGTTGAGGCCCTCGTCATACGAAGGTTGCACGGCGGGCATGCCGAAGCGGTTCTGATACACCGTCGGCGTGCCTTTGGAGTAGTAGTTGGGAATCATGTAGTAACCCCATTGCAGCACCCGGTCGAGGGCGCGGGCGTAATGCACCATGGCTTCGCGGCTGTTGGCCTGGACCAGCCCGTCAATCAGTTGATCGATTGCCGGATCGGCCAGCACCATCGCGTTCGAGCTGCCGACTTGCGTGGCACTTTGCGAGCCGTACAGGCTGTACAACTCGCGGCCCGGGGACACGATCGGATCGCCACTGCGCGGGAAAGCGCAGACGATCATGTCGTAGTCGCGGGCGTTGAGGCGGTTGATGTATTGCGCCGAATCGATGCGGCGCAGATTGAGTGTGATGCCGATCTGCGCGAGGGTGCGTTTGAACGGCAGCAGCATGCGATCGAAGCCGCCCTGACCATCGAGAAAGGTGAATTCCAGCGGCTCGCCGGCGGCGTTGACCAGACGATTGTTTTTCGCCGTCCAACCGGCTTCGGCGAGCAGCTTCAGCGCTTGCAATTGCTTGTCGCGGACGTAGCCGCTGCCATCGGTTTTCGGCGCTTCATAGACCGTGGTGAACACCTCGTCAGGGACCTTGCCGCGCAACGGTTCGAGAATCTTCAATTCTTCGGCGTCGGGCAGGGCGCTGGCGGCCATTTCACTTTTGGGCCAGAAGCTGTTCTGACGCACGTAGAAGCCGCGCATCATCTGTTTGTTGGTCCACTCGAAATCCCAGAGCAGGCTGATCGCCTGACGCACGCGGCGATCCTGGAAGAACGGGTTCTGCAGGTTGAACACGAAGCCCTGAGCGGCGGTGGGTTTGTCCGGGGCGAGGATCGACTGTCGCAAACGACCGTCGCGCAATGCCGGGCTGTCATAGCCGACCACATAACCGGACGAGGAGAACTCGCGGTTGTAGTCGAACGCGCCGGCCTGCAACAGCTGGCGGGCGACGTCGGTGTCGCCGTAGAAATTCACCGTCAGGCTGTCGAAGTTGTACATGCCGCGACTGACCGGCAGGTCCTTGCCCCACCAGTCCGGGTCACGCTGGAAACTGATGCTGCGCCCGGCGTCGACTTTGCTCACCCGGTACGGGCCGCTGCCCAGCGGTGGCTCGAAGCCGCCACCATTGGCGAAGTCGCGGGTTTTCCACCAGTGCTCGGGCAGCACGCGCAGCGTCGCCAGATCCAGCGCGAGGGTGCGATTGAGGTTGTTCTTGAAGGTGAAACGGACCTGCCGTGGACCTTCGACCAGCACGTCCTGCACGTCGGCGTATTGCTGGCGGTAACTCAGGCTGCCCTTGGTCATCAGCAGGTTGAAGGTGTAGCGCACGTCTTCGGCGGTGATCGGCGTGCCGTCGGCAAAACGTGCCTTGGGGTTGAGGGTGAAGCGCACCCACAAACCCTCCGGATCACGCTCGATCTGCTGCGCGACGAAGGCGTAAACCGTGTAGGGCTCATCCAGCGATCGGAACGCCAGCGGCGCGTATACCCAGTCATTGACCTGCACCACCGAAATGCCCTGATCGGCATACGGCGTGATGTAGTTGTATTGACCGATCTCCATCGACGCACGGCTGAGCGAACCGCCCTTGGGCGCGTCGGGGTTAACAAAATCGAAATGCTTGAAGCCGGCCGGATACTTCGGCGCCTCGCCATACACCGTCAGCGCATAACTGCTGGCGGCCAGTGCCGAAGCGCCGGAGCACAGCAGCGCACTGCCGAGCAGCAGGCCAGCCATGTTGCGCAAAAAACTCATGAAGTCACCCTTGAAATCCCTGAAGGAACCCGGACCCCCGGTGGGAGCGAGCCTTTGTGGCGAGGGGATTTATCCCCGATCGGCTGCGCAGCAGTCGCAAGATCAACGCATGCGGTACTTCTGATGCTCCGCGTTGGCAGGTCTTGGGGGCGCTTCGCACCCCATCGGGGATAAATCCCCTCACCACAAAGGCTCGCTCCCACAGGGGGACATGTGTTCTGTTTCCGGTTAGAAGTGGTAAGTCATGCGCGCAAACAATGTCCGGCCCAGCGGGTCGGTGTAGCGCGGGTCATAGCCGCTCTGGAAGTTGTAGGCCTGGTTGGAGAACGGCGGGTTGCGGTCGAACACGTTCTTCATCCCGGCATCAACGTCGAGCACTTTGTTGAAGGTGTAGCCGGCCGACAGGTCCCACACCGAATACGAGGCCACGCGCGAATGGGTGTCGCGGTCATAGTCGTTGTAACCGGTGGTGAAGCGGTTGGTCAGCGCTGCTCGCGCCGCACCGAGGCTCCAGCTGCCGGTGAGGTTGTGCTTCCAGCGCGCGATCACGCCGTCACCCTGAAAGTCGCCGACCTTGTCGGTGAACGGGCCTTTGATGGTGCTCTGGAAGTCGTACTCGTCGACATAGGTGCCTTGCAGGCCGAGACCAAACTGACCGTACGGCGTGTTCGGGAAGCGATAGTCGAGCGACACGTCGACACCGTTGGTCTCGACGATGCCGAGGTTGGCGTTGCCGGTAACGATGTAGTTGAGCGTGCCGTCGGCGTTGCGCACGAAGCGGTCCGGGTAGGAGCCGGCCTGATCGAACACGGTGGATTCCGGGAACGGCTGGATCTGGTTGGAGATGTGAATCCACCAGAAATCCAGACCCACGGAGAGGTTGCTGATCGGCTGATAGACGAAGCCCAACGTCACGTTGCGCGCCTTCTCCGGGGCCAGATCTTCGTTGCCGCCAATCTGGTTGAGGAACTGCTGACCGCAATCGCGGCCGCCGTTGCCGCCTGGTTGCACTACGCCGCCGGTACACAGCACGGGATCGTTGTAGAAACCCTGGGTGAAGGTGATGCTGCGCGGCGAATACAGTTCATACAGCGACGGCGCGCGGAAACCTTCGCTGTAGGCGCCACGCACCACCAGCTCTTTCAACGGCTGATAACGGAACGAGTATTTCGGGTTGGTGGTGCTGCCGAAGTCGCTGTATTTGTCGTGGCGCACAGCGGCGGACAATTCAAGGCTGTCGAGCACCGGCACGTTGAGTTCGGCATAGGCGGCCTTGACGCTGCGGTCGCCCTCGACGCTGCCGGCCGGGTCGATGCCGAGGCTCTGGATGTCGCCGGCAAACTCTTCGAAGTCCTGATGGAATTTCTCCTTGCGGTACTCGCCGCCCAGCGCCAGACCGGACGGACCTGCGCCGAACCAGTCGCCGATTTCACGGCTGACGCGACCATCGAACCCGGCGACGCGACCCACGGCTGTGGAGTAGGCGCCGTGGTACGCGGCGGCATCGATGTACTGCTGGCCGGCAGCGGTCTGCGGGCCGAACGGGTTGAGCAGACCGCTGGCCAGGCCGTCAATCATCGCCTGATCGCTGACATAGCCACTGGTGACGCTGGAGACGATTTTGTTCTGGTTGTACGAGGCGCCGACGTTGTAATCCCAGCCGCCAACCAGACCATCGAAGCTCAGCAGAAAGCGTTGGCTGGTGTTCTGGTCTTTCGATTCACGCGGGCCGGCAGCGGTTTCACGCCAGTTGACATCGACCGGCTGCGTCGGGTCGAGGGCGAAATCGGTCGGCGCCGGGGTGATGCCGTTGCCGGGGTAGTAGGGCGACGATGAATCCAGGCTCAGACCAGTCAGTGGCGCCGGGCCGACGGCGACGGCGTTGTTGTTGCGCGACCAGAAATATTCAAGGTTGGCGTTGTGATCATCGCCGAGCTTGGCGGTAGTCTTGCCGAAGAACGAGGTCTTCTCGGTCTGTGGCACCAGATCGATGTATTCACGGGTGCTGAAGCGGCACAAGCCGTCGCGGGCGATCAGGTTGGGGCCGTTGCAGTTGCTGTTGGCCAACGGGTTGGTGGCGTTGCCGTTCTGGCTGTAGTTGCCGGGGAACGCGGTGCCGGAGGTCTGATCGAGACCGCGACCGGGCGCGTAGTCGGTGGCGAAGGAGCGGTCGTTGGCGTCGAGGTTCTGCTGCTTGTTGTAGTTGAACACGCCGAGGACGTTGAAGCGGTCTTCTTCCAGATCGCCGTAGCCCCAACTGGCGCTCATGTCCTTGGTCGCGCCGCCACCGCTGTGGGTCGGCGTTTCGCCGCCCAGGGTCAGGGCGCCATCGGTGAGAGATTTTTTGGTGATGAAGTTGATCACACCGCCGATGGCGTCGGTGCCGTACAGGGCCGAGGCGCCGTCGCGCAGCACTTCCACGCGCTCGATGGCGGCGAACGGGATCATGTTCAGGTCCACCGCGCCGCCGGCGGAGTTGGTGCCGGACAAGGCATTGTTGGCCAGGCGTCGACCGTTGAGCAGCACCAGAGTCTTGTTCGCGCCGATGCCGCGCATGTCGGCAAACGACGCACCGCCAGTGGCCGCGCCGACGGAGCCGGCGCTGTTGTTGATCGACTGGCTGCCGGTGATGCGCTGCACCAGTTCGGCGGTGGTGGTCACGCCCTGTTTGCGCAGTTCCTCAGCCTTGAGAATGGTGATCGGCACCGCCGTTTCCGCATCGACCCGGCGAATCGCCGAACCGGTCACTTCGACCCGTTGCAGTTGCGTGGTCGGCGCCGCCACCACAGCGGCTGCCGGCGTGGCGCTGTTGTCGTCCTCGGCCGCTTGCACGGTCCCGGCGCCCATCCCCATGGCCACCAGATACAGCGGAACGAAACGGTGGCGAGACATCGTTGCCACCAAAGGTTTGAGCGTGAAGCGTGGAGTGTTCATCAGCATGGTTGTTTCCGATTTTCAGACGTTATCGAATTGGCCTTGTGAGCCGCTCATTGCTCCGCTTCCGGTGATACCGCGCGCGGAAAACCACTTTCTTCAAGCAAGCCGATCCCCTCCGAAGACGCGTGGCGTTTTTTCGGTCGGCCGGGTGCGACGGGATTTCTTTTTTTCAGCGGCGCCGGGCGGGTGTTTCAACACCCATCCGGCACCGCACTCAGTGGGTGGTCATCACCGAAATCTTGCTGATGCCAGAGCGCTCGATCGATGCCATGGCCTTGGCCACCTGGCCGTAATTGACGGCGGCATCGGCCTGCAACTGCACGCGCACGTCGGCGTCCTTGGCCTTGACCTCCTTGAGACTGGCCTCAAGGGATTCCGGGGCCAGTTCGGTCTTGGCCAGATAGAACTTGCCATCCTGATCGACGCTGACCACCACTGGGTCTTTCTTTTCGGCAGGGGCCACGGCGTCGGTTTTCGGCAGGTTGACCTTGATCGCGTTGGTCATTAGCGGCGCGGTGACAATGAACACCACCAGCAGTACGAGCATCACGTCGACCAGCGGCGTGACGTTCATTTCGCTGAGCACTTCATCGCTGTCTTGAGTGGAAAACGACATCAGCTGGCCTCCCGCACGGCGGTGGTGCTTTTGCTGGCAATGGCCTGGCGGCTGATGGAAAAGGCACTGCGTGAGGCGAGGGCGTCGAAGTCGTGGGCGAAGTCGTCCATGTCCGCCGAGGCGAGTTTCAGCCGACGCAGGAAGAAGTTGTAGATCAGCACCGCCGGCACCGCGACGGCGATGCCCACGCCAGTGGCGATCAGCGCGTGGCCGATAGGCCCAGCGACCGCCTCAAGGCTGGCCGAGCCGGTTTCGCCGATGCTTTGCAGGGCTTCCATGATTCCCCACACGGTGCCGAACAGGCCAATGAACGGCGCGGTGCTGCCGATACTGGCGAGAATCGCCTGGCCGTTCTCCAGCGAGCGACGTTCTTTCTGGATCTGCTGGCGCAGGTTGCGTTCCAGGCGATCGGAACGGTTGATGGTGTGCGCCAGTTGCTGCGTGGTGCGCGGCGAATCTTCCACCAGCAGGGCTTCGAAACCGCTGCTGGCGATGCGCGCCAGCGAGCCCGGATACTGGCTGGCGTGTTCAGCGGCGGTGAGCAGGTCCGGCGCGCTCCAGAAGGCTTTGGCAAACTGCTTGTTCTGCGCTTTCTGGCGCAGGTACTGGGCCGACTTGACCAGCAGGATCGCCCAACTGACCACGGAAAACAGCACCAGACCCCAGAGCACACCGGGGACAATCATCGAAGACAGTGAATCGTTCATGGCTACACCTCGCTTGCGTTAATCAGTAATGAGTCGGTTGTGCCGTCATTGCGGCAATTTGAAATCGATGGTCTGGGTGGCGAAGCCGTCGATCGGCGTGTCACCGCGCTTGGCGGGAATGAACTTCCAGTTCTTCACCGCCGCGACGGCCGCCTCATCCAGTTGCGGCTTGCCGCTGGACTTGGTCACCGTCACGCTGCCGGCACGGCCGTTGGCCAGCACCTGAATGCGCAGCACCACGCTGCCTTCCCAATTGCGGCGCAGCGCCAGCGACGGGTATTCCGGCGGCGGGTTGCCAAGGCTGGCCAGGCCGGAAATCGCCGCCGATTCCTTGACCGGAGCGGGCGCAGCAGGTGGTGCCGGTGGTGCGCTCGGTGTTGTCGGCGCCGCAGGTGCGGCAGGTTGCGCCGGGGCCGGCGGCGCTTTCGGTGGCTCGACTTTCTTCACCGGTTTGGGTTTCTCGACCGGTTTTGGTTTTTCGATTGGCTTGGGCTTCTCCACCGGTTTGGGCGGCGGCTTGACCGCGTCCTCGTCTTCCACCGGCTGCTCGGGTTCCGGCGGCGGTGGAGGCGGGGGCGGCGGTGGTGGTTCCGGTGTTGGCGGGGCCGGAGGCGTCGGGCTGGTCAGCTCGACGGTCATTTCCGGAATTTCCGGCGGCGTCGGCAGTGGCTCCGGCCGCGCCTGATGGAAGAACCACCACGCGCCGCCGTGTATCAGCGCCGACACGGCGATCAGCAAGAGCATCTGTGGTTTGTTCAACCCGCCGGGTCGTGACGTATTGGCTGTAAACGCCGGCCTGCCCGTTGCCGGCGGGACCGGCGCTTGCCGCAACGGCCCCGGCAGGGTTTTGTGCTTTACCGCATCGTTCATTAAAGCTCCCTCGGGTCAGATGAAGGGCAATAAGGTGCCGTCCGAACATATGGCTGATGTTCGAGTGAGTGGGTGCAACTTTCTTCAAGGTGTACGCGGGCCGATAGTTGGACTATCTGTTTAAACGGCCTCGAACAAACTTAATGGCTTAGTAGCATCTATATCGATTGTTCATTATCCATTCCGTGGCTTGTTGTTGTGTGGAGTCGTGAGCTGTCTCAGGTTTGTTACAGTTTGCAACAGGTGTGCCAGATGTTGCTGAAACGGGTTGAACGCATATCTTCGGTGTTACTGATGTCGCATTTATATAAGTTTCAGTTTCGCCCACTGTTTATTCGGCGCGAAGCGGTCCTCAAGTCCTCGCAGAAGGGCTTTTTCCAGAGCGAGTCAGAGGGAACGCTGTATCACGCCAATCGGCGGGATAGAGCGGCTGCTCGGTGATCAGGCTTAGCACCTATCGGTGCGTAGCGAATCGATTTGGTGCAGGTCAGTCATTCAGCGGTTCACAGGACATGTTCCTTATTTTGATTCTGGAGTATTGGTTAACTGCATCACATTCGGGCGTGCGCTTTTGGTGCAACTTCAATGACGGAAAGTCATTGTTCGACAATCTTGTTGTTGTGCCTTTTATTAATTTTCGTATTTAAAAAATAAATAACACTTGGCGCCCGGCGATCGCTCGATCGCCAGGCACGCAAAGTGTGCATTGGGTTTCAGGTAATAAAGGAGAAACGCGCCAGGCTGAATAGGCTCGGCTGAACTTGGGGCTGGATTTGCGAGTGAGTGGGGTATGTCGTACGGCGGAGCATTTGAAGATTCACGGGTGAACTCCTTATTGCCAGCTCGGACAGGCGAACTTTTGGTTCGCTGTCGCACCTTACAAGAACGCGGATAGCGTTCGATGAATGCTCTTGGTGCGGGATGGGCACCGCCAGCGCTGATTGGCGAAGGTTGATTTCGCAAGTCGGCAGTGCATGGGAAAAACGTGCCAATCACGACACATATGCAGAATTTTCTACGTCAGGCCAGCCAGCCATCTACCCTGTGCAAAGGCCTTATCGGGGGAACGGACATGTACCAGCTCTACGGGCACAAGAATTCCGGCGCGGCTGCCATCGAGGCGGCACTGGAGTTGTGCCAGATCGCCTATCGCTTCATTGATACCGAAGCCAGCGCCGAGGCCGACGAGGCGCTGGGCAAACTCAATCCGCTGAAACAGATACCGACCCTGCAACTGCCGGACGGCAGCGCCATGACCGAAAGTGCGGCGATCCTGATTCACCTGGGCCTGACGTTTCCCAAGTCCGGCCTGCTGCCGAGCAAGGCAGCCGATCGTGATCAGGCGATTCGCGGCCTCGCCTATATCGTCAGCAATTGCTACGCGGCGGTCGGCATCATCGATTACCCCGAGCGCTGGCTGAGCACGCCCGACGAGAGCGCACGGCAAAACCTGATCGCCGGCACCCGCCAGCGCCTGCACTTCAGTTGGGAGGTATTCGCCGATCAGTTTTCCGGGGAGCTGTATCTGGATGATGAAACGCCCGGTGCACTGGATGTGCTGGCGGCCGTGGTGAGCCGCTGGGCCGGCAGCCGCGAACACCTGCGCCAGACCCGCCCGGGCTTTTATGCTTGGCTGCAAAGGATCGACCGACACCCGGTGCTGGCACCGGTGTTTGAGCGGCATTGGCCGGCCTGACAGGCGAGATCGTTCCCACGCTCTGCGTGGGAACGCCTCAACGGACGCTCCGCGTTCGGCTTTAGAGGGACGCGGAGCGTCCCAGGCTGC
Organism: Pseudomonas siliginis; assembly: GCF_019145195.1. Taxonomy (GTDB): domain Bacteria; phylum Pseudomonadota; class Gammaproteobacteria; order Pseudomonadales; family Pseudomonadaceae; genus Aquipseudomonas; species Aquipseudomonas siliginis. Next base: position 171,683 of record NZ_JAHSTW010000009.1, on the reverse strand, counting down.
ATTCCCACGCAGAGCGTGGGAACGATCATCACTGACCTGGCGCATTCGCGAGCAGGCTCGCTCCCACAAGGGGATCACGGCGGTGGGCTCAGTCGCCGCGAATGTACTGCTCCAGCTGTTTGATCAGCTCGGCCTGTTCGGCAATCGCTTCCTTCACCAGATCGCCGATCGACAACAGGCCGATCAACTTGCCGTCCTCGACCACCGGCAAGTGGCGCAGGCGTTTGTCCGACATGATGCCCAGGCAGGTGTCGACGGTTTGTCGGGTATCCACGGTGATCACGTCCTTGACCATGATGTCGCGTACTGGCGTGCCCACCGAAGAGCGCCCGTGCAGTACCAGTTTGCGTGCGTAGTCGCGCTCGCTGATGATGCCGACCACTTTGTCGTCTTCGACCACCAGCAAGGCGCCGACGTTTTTCTCGGCCATCTTCATCAGCGCTTCGAGCACCATGTGATCGGGTTTGATCTGGTGCACTTCCTGATTTTTCTGATCTTTGAGCTTGAGCAGTTGGGCGACGGTCTTCATGGCGGTTACTCAGGTGTTGTCGTTGTTCATCAAGCATCGTAGACCCAGCCGCGCAGAGCAAGGTGGCAAAGCGGCAGTTAGCGTGCAAAAAACGCCATTTGCCGGAAAAAACATCTTTGTATCGGTGAATGAAGCATCTGTGGCGAGGGGATTTATCTGTAACAAGGGGGATTATCTGTGGCAGAGGACTTATCTGTGGAGATGGGATTTATCTGTGGCGAGGGGATTTATCCCCGCTGGCCGCGAAGCGGCCCCGCTTTTAATGAAAGGGCCTGCTGCGCAGGCCAAAGGGGATAAACCCCCTAGCCACAAATGGCGCGTAGAATGCCGGCCACTTCCAATTTTCGAGGTCGCATTGGTGGATTTACAGCAGGGCTTCGTCCTGACCCGGCATTGGCGCGATACGCCGGCCGGCACCGAAGTCGAGTTCTGGCTGGCAACGGACGCCGGGCCGCGCCGCGTGCGTCTGGCGCATCAGCCGTCGGTCGCATTTATTCCCGCCGCACAGCGAGAAGCAGCCGAGCGTCTGCTGCACGATGAAAAGAATGTAGAGCTGCGACCGTTGGCCTTGCTCGATTTTCAGCATCGTCCTGTGCTCGGTCTGTATTGCCAGCAGCACGGCCAGTTGATGCGCCTCGAAACCGCGCTCAACCGCGCCGGCGTCGACGTCTTTGAAGCCGACGTGCGCCCGCCGGAGCGCTATCTGATGGAGCGCTTCATCACCGCGCCGGTGCTGTTTGGCGGCACGCCTGATGCTGACGGCGTACTGATCAACGCCCAACTGAAACCCGACCCCGATTACCGGCCGAAACTGCGCCTGGTCTCACTCGACATCGAAACCACCGAAAACGGCGAGCTGTATTCCATCGCTCTGGAAGGCTGTGGCGAGCGCCAGGTGTACATGCTCGGCGCGCCGAATGGCGACGCGAGCATTGTCGATTTCGACCTCGAGTACTGCGACTCGCGCACGCTCATTCTGAAGAAACTCAACGACTGGTTCGCCCGCCACGACCCCGACGCGATCATTGGCTGGAACGTCGTGCAGTTCGATTTGCGCATCCTTCACGAACACGCGCGGCGTCTTGGCGTGCCGCTGAAGATCGGTCGTGGCGGCGAAGAAATGCAGTGGCGCGAGCACGGCAGCCGCAATCACTACTTCGCCTCGGCAGCGGGGCGGCTGATCATCGATGGCATCGAGTCGTTGCGTTCGGCGACCTGGAGTTTTCCCTCGTTCAGCCTGGAAAACGTCGCGCAGACCCTGCTCGGCGAAGGCAAGGCGATCAATAACCCATACCAGCGCATGGACGAGATCAACCGCATGTTCGCCGAGGACAAACCGGCGCTGGCCAAGTACAACCTCAAGGACTGCGAACTGGTCACGCGGATCTTCGCCAAGACCGAACTGCTGACGTTTTTGCTCGAACGCGCCAGCGTTACCGGTTTGCCGGCCGACCGCAGCGGCGGTTCCGTCGCCGCGTTCACCCATTTGTACATGCCGTTGATGCACCGTCAGGGCTTCGTTGCACCCAATCTGGGCACCAATCCACCCCAGGCCAGCCCCGGCGGGTTTGTCATGGATTCACGGCCGGGGCTTTACGAATCGGTGTTGGTCCTCGATTACAAAAGCCTTTACCCGTCGATCATCCGCACCTTTCTGATCGACCCGGTGGGCTTGATCGAGGGCCTGCAACACCCGGACGACGCTGACTCGGTGCCGGGCTTCCGTGGCGCCCGTTTCTCGCGCACCCGCCATTGCCTGCCGTCCATCGTGGCGCGGGTGGCCGAAGGGCGCGAAACCGCCAAGCGCGAGCACAATGCGCCGCTGTCCCAAGCGCTGAAGATCATCATGAACGCCTTCTACGGCGTGCTCGGCTCCAGTGGTTGCCGTTTTTTCGATACCCGGCTGGCCTCGTCGATCACTTTGCGCGGCCACGAAATCATGCTGCGCACCCGCCAGTTGATCGAAGAACAGGGCCACGCGGTGATTTACGGCGACACTGATTCAACCTTCGTCTGGCTGCGCCGCCTGCACGGCCAGGAAGAAGCAGCGCAGATCGGCCACGCGCTGGTCAAGCACGTCAATGATTGGTGGAGCGCGCATGTGCGCGAGGAATACGGGCTGGAAAGCGCGCTGGAATTGCAGTTCGAGATTCACTACAAGCGCTTCCTGATGCCGACGATTCGAGGCGCCGAGGAGGGCAGCAAGAAGCGCTACGCCGGTCTGGTCACCCGCGCCGATGGCAGCGAGGAAATGGTCTACAAGGGCCTGGAAACCGTGCGCACCGACTGGTCGCTGCTGGCGCGGCAATTTCAGCAGGAGCTGTATGAGCGGATTTTTCAGCGCAAGCCGTATCAGGATTACGTGCGCGACTACGTGCGCAAGACGCTCGCTGGCGAGTTCGACGATCGGCTGATCTACCGCAAGCGTCTGCGCCGCACTCTCGACGATTACGAACGCAACGTACCGCCGCACGTCCGCGCGGCGCGGCTCGCCGACGACTACAACGCCGAGCAGGGGCGGCCCCGGCAGTATCAGAACGGCGGCTGGATCAGCTACGTCATCACCCTGGCCGGCCCGGAGCCGCTGGAAGTACGCCGCGCCGCCATCGACTACGACCACTACATCACTCGGCAGCTGCAACCAGTGGCGGATGCGATTCTGCCGTTTGTCGACGACGACTTCTCAACCCTGATCGGTGGGCAGCTGGGCCTGTTTTGAGTCGAGCAATTGCAGCGTCCATTCATCGAGAATGCCGTGGAAGTAACGCTCCAGTGCCTGATGGAACAGACTGTCCTCGGCGCTGAACTGGGCGAACAGGGTCATCGAAGAATGAAATTTCAGGTCATCGGGGTGGCCAAACATTTCTGCAATCGAGCGCTGCGGCACATTCAGCACCAGTTGCGTGCAGGTGCGCAGCCGCGCCCCGAGCAGGTCGTGGGCCAGATAAGCCTGGGCTTCTTCGGCTGAACCAATGGCGAAGCGTCGGGCCATCTCGCTGCCGCCCAACCCGGCGAATTGCGGGAAGACGAACCACATCCAGTGGCTGCGCTTGCGGCCGGTCTCGAGTTCACGCTGGACCCGGTCGAACACCGGGTCCTGTGCCTGGACAAAACGTTGCAGGTTGAACGGGTCGTGCAGATCTGTGCTTCTCATGGCGAAGCCCTCGCAGTCGGCAGCTCAGACCATGGCCAGGCGCTGCTTGCGTTGAGGCGCCGGGAACACCTTGTCCAGCGCCGCCAGATCCCCGGCGTCCAGTTGCAGTTGGGCCGCCTCGGCATTGAGTTGCACATGCTCCGGGCGCACAGCCTTGGGAATCGCAATCACGCCGTCCTGACGCAGCAGCCACGCCAGCGAAACCTGCGCCGGGGTGGCGTTGTAACGACTGGCAATGTCTTGCAGAACTGGCTCGGCGAGCATCGCGCCGCCCTGGCCGATCGGACAGTACGCCATCAACGGCAGGCGCTGATGCTGGCACCACGGCAGCAGATCGTATTCGATACCGCGCTCTTCGAGGTTGTACAGCACCTGATTGGTGGCGCAGGCCGAGCTGGAGAGTTCTTCGAGGTCGTCGACATCGAAATTCGACACCCCCCAACGGCCGATCTTGCCGTCCTCGCGCAGGCGTTCGAAGGCTTCGACGGTTTCCTCCAGCGGATACTGACCGCGCCAGTGCAGCAGATACAGATCGATGTAGTCAGTGCCGAGCCGACGCAAACTGCGCTCGCAGGCTTGCGGGATGCCCTGGCGGCTGGCGTTGTGCGGGTAGACCTTGCTGACCAGAAAGACTTGATCGCGCAAACCGGCGATGGCTTCGCCGACCACCGTTTCGGCACCGCCCTCGGCGTACATCTCCGCGGTGTCGATCAGGCTCATGCCCAGCTCGATGCCCGTGCGCAGCGCTGCCACTTCACGGCTGTGCGCCGAACGATCCTCGCCCATGCGCCAGGTGCCCTGACCAATTACGGGAACCTGCACGCCAGCCAACTCAAGGGTACGCATTCAAACCTCCTGCCTTAAAGAGTCGATATCTTTAGTGGGCAGCAGGATAGAGCAAGGGTTCCCGGAAGGAAGGAGGAGTCAAGGATGAAACCGGTCAATCGTGGCGAGGGGATTTATCCCCGCTGGGCTGCGAAGCAGCCCCAAAAACCTGCAATAGAACGCTGTCTGATACAGCGCGTGTTGCAGGATCAGGGCTGCTTCGCATCCCAACGGGGATGAATCCCCTCGCCACGGGGAGCATGGCAGGTTACTTGGCGGAGAACTTGAGGATTACGCTGTGGGCGTAAGTCTGCCCCGGATCAAGCCGCGTGCTCGGGAAGTCTGGCTGGTTCGGCGAATCCGGATAGTGCTGGGTCTCGAGGGTGAATGCGCCCCAGTGCGGATAGACCTTGCCACCCTTGCCCTTGACCGTGCCGTCGAGGAAGTTGCTGGTGTAGAACTGCACGCCCGGCTCGCTGGTGAACAGTTGCAGGACGCGTCCGGATTGCGGGTCGCTGACTTCGGTGGCGAGCTTGCTGACATCGCCCTTGGTGTCCAGCGCCCAGTTGAAATCGAAGCCGCCCTGTTTCGGCTCGGCGAATTTCAGCTGCGGATGATCAGCCTTGATGTGCGTGCCGATCGCCGTCGGTTTGCTGAAGTCCATCGGCGTACCGGCCACAGGCGCCAGCTCCCCGGTCGGGATCAGTTTCGCGGTGACCGGCGTGTAATGGCTGGAGTTGATCATGGCGACTTGCTTGAGAATATCGCCATTGCCGGCACCGGCCAGGTTGAAGTAGCTATGGTTGGTCAGGTTGAGCACGGTCGGCTTGTCGGTGCTGGCCTTGTAGTCGATGCGCAGCTCGTTGTTGTCGGTCAGGCGATAGGTGACTTCGGTGGTCAGATTGCCCGGGAAGCCCATCTCGCCGTCGGCCGAGAGGTAGGTCAGGGTTACGCCAACCGAATCCTTGTCCTTGGTTTCTTTGGCCTTCCAGACTTTCTTGTCGAAACCTTCGGGGCCGCCGTGCAGGGCGTTGGATTTGTCGTTCTGCGGCACTTGATAGCGCTTGCTATCGAGTTCGAAAGCACCTTCGGCCAGGCGGTTGCCGAAACGGCCGATGGTCGCGCCGAAGTACGCGGTGCCTTTCTGATAGCCCTGCACATCGTCAAAACCCAAGACGACGTCGTCGAACTTGCCGTGTTTGTCAGCGACTTTCAGCGCTTGCAGGGTCGCGCCGTAGGTGATCACGGTGGCTTGCATGCCGTGGCTGTTGCGCAGGATGTACTGTTCCACAGGCGTGCCGTCATTGGTTTTGCCGAAGGCTTTGTGTTCGGCGGTCAGGCCCGCCGCGTTGGCGGAAAGGGTAGCGATCATCAGGGACAGTCCGAGGCCGGAGAGCAGGTGACGGGATTGAAGCATGGTTGACCTTCCTTTTTGTTGTTGTTTTGAGAAAACGCAATTAGTCAGGCTATTGAATATTTCGCAGAAGATTTATAGCGGATTTACCGCTGTTGGCAAATATAAAGTCCGACTAATTGATATGGCGAAAAGCGCCGAAGGTCGGCTCACCGCCCGGGCACTGCACTTTTTCGCAATCGGCGGCTCTATGCATGGCCAGGATGCGGTGACTCCCGCCGCACAGGAATGTGCCTGTCCGAGACTTCATGCCGAGTGTTTTTGCCCTGATCACCGTCGCTCACCGCCGCCCGTGCCTGCTGCTGGCCAGCCTGTTGTCGCTGTTGCTCAGCGGCTGCAGCCACCAGAACGGCAATGGATTTTTCAATCAGATACGTGAAGGGCAGCCGCAGGAATTTCTGCAGACCAGCGTCGACCGCATGGCCACCCTGGCGATGCGCGACAACCTCGACAGCCTTTACCGGCTGATGGGCAAGCTCTACCTGCGCAACCCGGAAGAACTGCGCAAATCCGGTTTCCTCACCGTCAACGCCGCCGTGAAACAGGTGCGTCTCGCTGTCGAGCAACAGCAGCCATTGCCCGTGCTGGGCGGGCGCAAGGATCTGGCGGCGCTGAGCTATGCGATGAGCCCGGAATTCCTCGGCGACCGCGTCGGCGCCTTCATCTATGCAATCGGCAGCATGCTGGTCACCGCTCACGGCAATCGCACCGAGTTCTACATGACCGACGCGATCAACCCGACGTTCGTGCACAACGCGGCGCGCAACATCGAAAAAGCCATGTGGATCTTGTCGCAACGGCAGAACAAGGAAGGTCAGCCGTTGCTGTTCTCCAACGAAATCTCGGAGGAGGGCAGCAACCTCAGCTTCGCCACCGAATTCAGCAAAATCGTCGCGCGCCTGGATCTGCTCACGCAGATGCTCGATGAGCGCTATCGCAGGATCGGCCTGAATTACGCGCAAAGCCTGCTGTTCTTGAATTTCCTGCCGGTGCAGTGAGCCCGGCAGGTTTTCTGTAGCGCCAGGGGCCACTGTGGGAGCGAGCCTGCTCGCGAATGCGTTGCGTCATTCAACTCATCGGTCGGCTGACACCCCCTTCGCGAGCAGGCTCGCTCCCACAGGTAACTGCAGCAAATTCGATATGGCATAACGATAGACCGCATCGATATATGTGGTTATAAGAAAAATCGCTATGCTGCGGGCCAGATTTTCCTGTCGTTTTCTGGACGTTTGAATGGAATTGGCAAATTTCGGCCTGGTGATTGCCGGGCTGGTGGTGGGGTTTATCGTCGGCATGACCGGTGTCGGCGGTGGTTCGTTGATGACGCCGATCCTGCTGTGGTTCGGCATCAACCCGGCGACGGCGGTGGGTACCGACCTGCTGTACGCTGCGATCACCAAATCCAGCGGCGTCCTCGTTCACAGGAAGAACAAGAACATCGACTGGGCCATCACCGGCTGGCTGACCCTCGGCAGTGTGCCGGCCGTGGCCATGACCCTGTGGTTCCTCAGCACCCTGCACACCGCGCCGGACGCGATGAACGCCATCATCAAGCAGGCGCTCGGCTTCGTCCTCTTCGCTACTGCCCTGGCAATCTTCTTCAAGAAACGCTTGCTCGAATTCGCCCACAAACGCGCCGGCGGCAACTACAACCCGAGCGGTTCGCGGCTTAACGTGATGACGGTGATCACCGGTCTGATCCTCGGTACCATGGTCGCCCTGACCTCGATCGGCGCCGGCGCACTCGGCACCGTTGCCTTGTTCATCCTCTACCCGCTACTGCCAACCCGCCGCCTGGTCGGCACCGAAATCGCCCACGCCGTACCCCTGACCCTCGTCGCCGGCCTCGGCCACGCAAGCATGGGCAACATGGACTGGGGCGTGCTGGGTTTCCTGCTGATGGGCTCGCTGCCAGGCATCTGGCTCGGCAGCCACCTGACCGGACGCATCTCCGACGAAGTCCTGCGCCCGTGCCTGGCGACGATGCTGGTGTTGATTGGTTATAAGTTGGCGTTCTGACTCAGCCTGGAGAAAACACTTCCTGTGCAGCGGCCGTAGGGAGGTGCCGATGATCGCTTACGTCATGTTGCGCAAAGTTCTCCCTGACCTAAGCTTCTGACAGGGCAATGCCTTTTTGCCAGACACCGCCGGAACAATCGCCACGATGCGCAATCAGTAGTGCGTGGATATCAAAAGGAGATGCGCATGCTCATCAGGTCCCTGACCCTGACCCTCTTGCTGGCAATCGCTGGCCCCCTGTTCGCCGCCGACAGCGATTCACCCCTGGCCGGGGACGTGGGCCGCGCCCGCCCGCTGATCGTGATTGCGCAAAGCACCGTCGACCCGGTCTGGCTGAGCCTGAAAAAGTCACTGGAAGACCCGGCCAACAAAAAGGGCGTCACCGACCGCAACATCAAGGTCTACACCATCCTCAGCATGTCCGGCCAGCTCGACGGCAAGGACATGGGCCAGCAGGACACCATGGCCCTGCTGCGTTCGCTGAAGCTCGGCGCGGGGGCTTATCCAAAAGTGTTCCTGGTGGGCAAGGACGGCGAAACCAAGCTCTCCGCCTCGGGTGATGAAGCCAAGGCATTGAGCCTGGCGAAAATCTTCGAAACCATCGACGCCATGCCCATGGCCGAAAAAGAAGCCGCCGCTGCGGCCGCCGCCGCACAAACGCCTGCCGCCACCGAGCCGGAACCGGCCAAAGGCGCGAAGGGCAGCAAACCGGCGAAACCGAGCAAACCGCCGCAGATGCCGGATGATTGATTGATTGATTGATTGATTGATTGATTGATTGATTGCGCGTTGCATGAGTGAAGCAAAATCCCTGTGGGAGCTGGTAGACCAGCTCCCACATTTTTTTGTGAAATACACAGTTCAAATGTGGGAGCGAGCCTGCTCGCGAAAGCGGTTTTTCAGGCGCTGAAAGGTGACTGATCGAGCGCATTCGCGAGCAGGCTCGCTCCCACAAGTCATCTTCTGATCGAAAGTTGTTGCAGCCTGCGAAACCTCCAACGTTAACCGAGTGAAAACCCGATCCTGTAGAAGCTGCCGCAGGCTCGGGCCGCGATCGGACGATCTTTCACTCCTAATCCGCCAACGCCGCGAAAACCGTATGCGCAATCTTCACCCGTTCGGCATTCGGGTAGTTCTTGTTGGCCAGAATCACGATGCCCATGTCCCGCGACGGGACGAACGCCACATACGCGCCAAAGCCCCGCGTAGATCCGCTTTTGTTGAACAGCACATTGGCCGGTTCAGCTTGCGGTGGGGTCAGCCACTCGACTTTGTGCGGTTCCATGGCCATGGGGGTCGAGTTGCCGTTTTGCAGTTTTTCCAGGCTGATCGGGTAGGCGTAGCGCTCCCAGCCCAGGCCTTGGGTCATGTCGCCGACGCGGTAATAACCGATGTGGGTGTTGGCGATGGCTTGGTGCAGATCAGGCGCAAGGCTGGCCGGTTTCAGCTGTGCCTGAACGTAACGCAACAGGTCGGCGGCGCTGGTTTTGATGCCGTAGGCCTCGGCGTCAAGGGCACCGGGGCTGACGCGCACTGGTTGGTCGGCGCTGTCGTAGCCTTGGGCGTAAAGCTTCGACTGCGCTGGCGGCACGCTGAGGAAAGTGTGCTGCAAGCCGAGTTTCGGCAGCAGGGTTTGCGTCATTGCCTGGTCGAACGGCTGGTCGAGGCTTTTCGCCGTCAGGTAGCCGAACAGGCCCAGGCTCGGGTTGGAATACAGGCGATGGCTGCCGGCGGGAAATTGCGGTTTCCACTGTTGGTAATAGCCGAGCATCTTGTCGGAAGAATCCGCCTCAGCAGGAAATTGCAACGGCAGACCGCCAGCACTGTAGGTGCCCAGTTGCAGCACGCTGATGTTGTCGAAGGCGCTGTCCTTGAGCTCCGGCCAGAGTTGGCTGGCCTTGCTCGACAGGTCGAGTTTGCCTGTGGCCTGGGCGTAACCGGCGAGGGTGGCGGTGAACGTTTTACTCACCGAGCCGACTTCGAAGAGGGTGTTTTCGCTGACCTTTTGCCTGGTGTCTTTAGCGGCGACCCCGTAGTTAAAGTAATGCGCCTGGCCATTCAGGGTGATCGCCACGGTCAGCCCGGGGATGTTGTTTTGTTGCATCACTGGGGTGACGGCTTGGCTGACCAGTGCCTGCAATTGCCCATCGGTCGGCGTCGCGGCATGGCAGGTAACGCTGCCGAAGAACAGTGCGAAAGCGCTGTGGGAAAAGACCTTGCTCGGTTTGAAGGAACACATGAGTGAATCACTCTCCATGAGTGTCGTTTGTTGTATCCCGCTACACTGCGGGTGATTTTTTCATCGGGCGGCTGATCAGCGCGGTTAATTTAGGCACTTTGCCGACCTTCGACAAACGATGAAAACTCGCACGAAGCCTTAGAAAAATTTGGGACAACCCATGATTCGACCGCAACTGCCGCTCAACGCTCTGCGCGCGTTTGAAGCCTCGGCACGTCATCTGAGCTTCACCCGCGCCGCCGTCGAACTGTGCGTAACGCAGGCAGCGGTCAGCCATCAGGTCAAAAGCCTGGAAGCGCAGCTCAACCTGACCCTGTTCAAGCGCCTGCCCCGTGGGCTGATGCTGACCAGTGAAGGCGAAACCTTGCTGCCGGTGCTCAGCACCTCATTCGACCACATTGCGCAGATGCTCGAGCGTCTGGCCGGTGGGCAGTATCGCGACATGTTGACGGTCGGCGCAGTGGGCACGTTTGCCGTGGGCTGGCTGTTGCCGAGGCTGGCGGACTTTCGGGCGAAATATCCGCTGATAGATTTACGCCTGTCGACCCATAACAACCGGGTCGATGTGGCGGCGGAAGGGCTGGATTATGCGATTCGGTTCGGCGCTGGCGCCTGGCATGGCATTGAGGCGACACGCTTGCTCGATGCGCCGTTGTCGGTGTTATGCGTGCCGGAGATTGCCCGGCAACTGCACGCGCCGGCGGACTTGTTGCAGCAGACCTTGCTGCGTTCCTATCGCACCGATGAATGGCCGCAGTGGTTTCACGCAGCGGGCCTGGCGACGCAGGCCGCGCCACCGCAAAGCATCGTCTTCGATTCGTCGCTGGCGATGATGGAAGCGGCATTGCAGGGCGGCGGCGTGGCGTTGGCGCCGCCGCTGATGTTCGCCCGGCAACTGGCGGCTGATGCGATTTGCCAGCCGTTTGCGATCGAGATCATCACCGGCAGTTACTGGCTGACGCGGTTGCAGTCGCGAGCGGAAACGGTGGCGATGAAAGCGTTCAGAACCTGGTTGCTGCAAATTTCTGCCTGATTCACCTCATTCCCTGTGGGAGCTGGCTTGCCAGCGATGGGGTCGCAATGGCCAACATTGATGCTGGCTGACCCACCGCTATCGCTGGCAAGCCAGCTCCCACAGGTTTATCAGTTGAATTACAGGGCCGGGCTTTAATCCTCGATTTTTCTCACCGCACCAGACACGGCCGTTTGTTATCGAATTTCCACCCCGGAATCAGGAACTGCATCGCCACGCTGTCGTCCCGCGCGCCGAGGCCCATGCCTTTGTACAGTTCGTGGGCCTTGGCCACTTGATCCAGATCCAGCTCCACGCCCAGTCCAGGTTTCTGCGGCACTTGCACGCAGCCGTCGACAATTTGCAGCGGTGCCTTGGTCAGGCGCTGACCGTCTTGCCAGATCCAGTGGGTGTCGATGGCGGTGATCTCGCCGGGTGCGGCAGCGGCGACGTGGGTGAACATCGCCAGAGAGATATCGAAGTGGTTGTTGGAGTGCGAGCCCCACGTCAAACCCCATTCATGACACATCTGCGCGACGCGCACCGAACCCTGCATGGTCCAGAAGTGCGGGTCGGCCAGCGGGATGTCCACTGACTGCAACTGAATCGCGTGGCCCATTTCGCGCCAGTCGGTGGCGATCATGTTGGTCGCGGTTTTCAGTCCGGTGGCGCGGCGGAATTCAGCCATGACTTCGCGCCCGGAATAACCGTTTTCCGCGCCGCACGGATCTTCGGCGTAGGCGAGTACGTGGTGCTGATCGCGGCACAGACGAATCGCCTCTTTCAGCGACCATGCGCCGTTCGGATCGAGGGTGATTCGCGCTTCAGGGAAGCGCTCGGCCAATGCCGTGACCGCTTCGATTTCGGCATCGCCACTGAGCACGCCGCCCTTGAGTTTGAAATCCTTGAAACCGTACTTGGCGTGCGCCGCCTCGGCCAGACGCACGACCGCTTCGGCGGTCATGGCTTTCTCGTGACGCACACGGAACCAGTCGTTGTCGGCGTCCGGTTCGCTGCGATAGGCCAGATCGGTTTCGTGTTGATCGCCGACGTAGAACAGATAACCGAGCATCTTCACTTCGTCGCGTTGCTGACCTTCACCGAGCAGCGCCGCCACCGGCACGTCCAGATGTTGGCCGAGCAGGTCGAGGAGGGCGGCTTCCAGGCCGGTGACCGCGTGAATGGTGATGCGCAGGTCGAACGTCTGCAGACCACGGCCACCGGCATCGCGGTCGGCGAAGGTCTGGCGCACCTGGTTGAGGATCTTCTGGTAGGTGCCGATCGGGCTGCCGACCACCAGATTGCGCGCGTCCTCCAGGGTCTGGCGAATACGCTCGCCACCGGGCACTTCGCCGACGCCGGTGTGGCCGGAGTTGTCCTTGAGGATGACGATGTTGCGGGTGAAAAACGGCCCGTGGGCGCCGCTCAGGTTGAGCAGCATGCCGTCGTGACCGGCCACCGGAATGACCTGCATGTCGGTGATGATCGGAGCTTTGGCGGTGTCATGAACAGTCATTGTTGTTTTCCTTGTCGAGACGTAGTCAGGCGTGTTTCGGCGCGGCGTCGGCCACAGCCTTTTCAGCAGCGGGTTTGGGCGTGGTGCGCGCGGCGAAGACGATGATTGCGGCGATGATCGAGGTCGCGGCCAGGCCATAGAGGCCGCCCTGGATCGAGCCGGTGTGTTGCTCAAGCAGACCGAAGGTGGTCGGTGCGACGAAGCCGCCGAGGTTGCCCACCGAGTTGATCAGCGCGATCACTGCCGCCGCGATGCGTGCATCCAGATAAGCCTGGGGAATCGGCCAGAACAGCGACGAGGCGGATTTGAAACCCAGCGCCGCAAAGCAGATCGCGACGAAGGCAAAGATCGGCCCGCCAGTGGTGGACATGAACATCCCCGCTGCGGCGATCAACAGGGCAGTGGCGACCCACGCTTGCTGATGTTTCCACTTCGCCGACAGCGAGGCGAAGGCGTACATGCCGACGATCGACAGCAACCATGGAATCGAGTTGAACAGGCCGACCTGCACGTCGCTGAGTTCGCCCATCTTCTTGATGATGCTCGGCAGCCAGAAAGTCGCCGCATAAATGGTCAGCTGAATGAAGAAGTAGATCAGGCAGAACAGAATGATCTGTCGGTCCTTGAGCAGTTTGCCCAGCGACGGCCGGATCGGCGTCGCCGCTTCACGGGCCTTTTGCTCGTCGTCGATGGCGCTGACCAGTGCATCCTGTTCGGCGCGGCTCAGCCATTTGGCGTCGTGGGGTTTGGCATCCAGCCAGAACCAGACAAACACGCACAGGCACACCGAGAACATTCCCTCAATGAAGTACATCCACTGCCAGCCGTGCATGCCCAGCCCATTGATCTGCAGGAGCAGACCGGACAGCGGACCGGAGATCAGCGAGGCCACGGCCGAGCCGCTGAGGAAAATCGCGATCGCCTTGCCGCGCTCAACGCCTGGCAGCCAACGGGTGAAGTAATAAATCACCCCGGGAAAGAACCCGGCCTCGGCGACACCGAGCAGAAAACGCAGGATATAGAAGTGGGTTTCGTTCTGGATGAAGGCCATGCAGGCCGCGACTATGCCCCAGGTGAACATGATGCGGGTCAGCCAGATGCGTGCGCCGACTTTTTGCAGAAGCATGTTGGACGGCACTTCGAACAGCGCGTAGCCGATGAAAAACAGCCCGGCGCCGAAGCCGTAGGCGGCAGCACCAATACCCAGATCGGTTTCCATGTGGGTGCGGACGAAGCCGATGTTCACCCGGTCAATGTAATTGACGATGAACATGATCACGAAGAGCGGCAGGACGTGGCGTTTGACTTTGGAGATGGCTGAAGCGAGCGTCGGATCGACGCTGTCCTGCATCCCGGAGATGGAGGTTTTCACTGATGTTTCTCCCACTGATTATTTTTATGCGGGTAGGACTGTGTGCTGCGTTGTTGCTAGACATCATACAACCGTAATTTTTTGTCCTACAAGTGGGGAGGGGCGATTAAATTCTTCTGATTGTTCGGTTTCTTATGCGAAAACAAGATTTAAGCTCGTATTTATTGATCGTTGAGCCAGTCGAGCGGAGCGCTTTTTTGAGATATGAATGGTAGTGCATGATGGCAGGCGATCGAAAATATTCGACGTAATTGAGTGTTGTCATACAAGTTGATGGCCCATCGACCGCTAAAATCCATCTCAACCGTCATTCCGCAGTGCTACGATCGGCAAGCCCCGATCACCGGAACCGATCATGCAAGAAGACCTCGACGCGCCCGCGCGCAAACGCACGCACAACCTCGCTCATGACCTGGTGGAAAAGCTCACCCAGAGCATCCTGCTCGGACAACTGTCGCCCGGTGACAAGCTGCCTTCGGAGAACTCCATCGTTCAGGAGCACGGCGTCAGCCGCACGGTGGTGCGCGAGGCCATTTCCAAGTTGCAGGCCTCGGGGCTGGTCGAGACGCGCCACGGCATCGGTACTTTCGTCATCGAGCGCGCAGCGGAGCAGGGCCTGCGCCTGAACGTCGACACGGCGCTCGGCGTGCGCAGCATTCTCGAGTTGCGCATGGGCCTGGAGACGCAAGCGGCGGCGCTGGCGGCGCAGCGGCGCAGTGAGCAGCAGGTGCAGCAGATGCGTCAGGCGCTGGACGACTATCAACGGCTGCTGGCAAACAATGACAGCTGCGTGGAGGCCGATCGGCGTTTCCATCTGCTGATCGCCGAGGCCACCGGTAACGCTTGCTTCAGCGAGATCATGCAGCACCTGGGCAGTGCGATGATCCCGCGCAATCGCCTGAATGCCGCCGAGCGCGGCGCGGCGGATCTGAGCAAGCTCGGGCACTTGGCCAATCTGGAACACGAGGCGATTCTGAATGCGATCAAGCGCCAGGACGCCGATGCCGCCCGCGCCGCGATGTGGCTGCACCTGACCAACAGTCGCGATCGCTTTATCGCCCAAGGCTGATGCCGCTGGTCTGATCTATCGCACGCCGTCAAAGGTCGCGCTTCCAAACAATACGCCCCGGATAATCCGGGCCAGTATTGTGAGGTGCAGCATGGCTGATGACTCGCTTGTTCCCGGTGGCATGGCGCCCACCGACCAGACCCGCCCCGTATCCGGCACTGACGAGCCGACCCTGAGCGATCACGACGCACCGCCGGGCATGGACCCGGGCCGCGACCCGTTGAGCGATGCCGACCGCCCGGATGACTGGAAGGATCCGCCGGATGACGAGGATGTGCCGCCAGCGGATGAGCCGACGCCGTTGTCGGATGATTTGCGCTGAGGTCTGGTTTTTTGGTGAGGTTGCCGGCCTCTTCGCGATCAGGCTCGCTCCCACAGTGGATGACACAAACTCCCTGTGGGAGCGAGCCTGCTCGCGAAGACGGCATCGGCTTCGCAGCAAATCACGGCCATGCTGCGAGTGCCAGACAAGATCGCCAGTCAACCAACACGCAAATCCCGCATCAACAACCCAAAGCGCAAATCCACCGCGTCCGGTATCGGCACGTACACCGTATGCCCATCCCCCGGCGCCACCTCGATCGCTTGGCCGCCGACACTCTGCAATTCATGCAGATCAAAATGGAAATTGCCCTTGGGCGTCATCAGTTCCAGATGATCGCCCACGGCAAAACGATTCTTCACTTTCACTTCGGCCAGGCGATCCCGGCGCTCGCCGGTCAGCTCGCCAACGAACTGCTGACGCTCCGACACCGAACTGCCGTGCTGATAGTTCTGATATTCGTCGTGCACATGGCGGCGCAGAAAACCTTCGGTGTAGCCACGCTGGGCCAGCGATTCCAGATCCAGCATCAGGCTGCGATCAAATTCGCGCCCGGCCACGGCATCATCGATCGCGCGGCGATATACCTGGGTGGTGCGCGCGCAGTAGAAATGCGATTTGGTCCGGCCTTCGATCTTCAATGAATGAACACCCATGCGCGTCAGGCGCTCGACATGCTGCACCGCGCGCAGATCCTTGGCGTTCATGATGTAGGTGCCGTGTTCGTCTTCGAACGCCGGCATCAATTCGTCGGGGCGATTGGCTTCCTGGAGCAGGAAGACTTGATCGGTCGGTGCGCCGAGACCCAGCGTCGGCTCGGGCTGAAAGGTCTGGACGATCTCGCCGAGCTGGTTTTCCGTGGCTTCTTGCGCCGTGTACTTCCAGCGGCAGGCGTTGGTGCAGGTGCCCTGATTGGCATCGCGTTTGTTCATGTAACCGGAAAGCAGGCAGCGCCCGGAATAGGCCATGCACAGCGCGCCATGCACGAACACCTCCAGCTCCATGCCCGGCACCTGTTCGCGGATTTCACCGATTTCTTCGAGGGACAGTTCGCGCGACAGAATGACCCGGCTCAGCCCCTGTTGCTGCCAGAACTCGACGCTCGCCCAATTCACCGTGTTGGCCTGCACCGAAAGATGAATCGGCATCTGTGGAAAATGCCGGCGCACCAGCATGATCAGGCCCGGGTCGGACATGATCAGCGCATCCGGTGCCATCTCGATCACTGGCGCCAGATCCTTGAGAAACGTCTTCAGCTTGGCGTTGTGCGGGGCGATGTTGACCACAACGTAGAAACGCTTGCCCTGCGCCTGCGCCTCACGGATGCCCAGCGCCAGGTTGGCATGATCGAACTCGTTGTTGCGCACCCGCAGGCTGTAGCGCGGCTGGCCGGCGTAGACCGCATCGGCGCCATAAGCGAACGCGTAACGCATGTTTTTCAGGGTGCCGGCGGGGGCGAGAAGCTCGGGGGCGATGAGAGTTGGCATTTGGGTGTCGGTCGCAAAAGCCGCGCAGGGTAGGGCAGCTGTTGCGAGGGTTTATTGATCTGGATCTATGCTCCATGAATAAACATGGCACTCGCGCGCTCGGCGGCTGACTAAGTGGGGCGGGCGTGCGTGACGCCTGACTGACATGGACCGGATATGAACGAAAAGAGTCTGCAATTCAAATCCCTGACAGTGCTGCTGGTGCTGGTCACGGTGGCCTTTATCTGGATTCTGCTGCCGTTCTACGGCGCGGTGTTCTGGGCTGTCATCCTCGGCATTCTGTTTGCGCCGGTACAGCGCAGTTTGCAGCAGAAGTTCGGCTGGCAACGCAACGTGACGTCGCTGTGCACCTTGAGCCTGTGCCTGGTGGTCGCGATTCTGCCGGTGATCATCGTCAGCATCCTGCTGGTCCAGGAAGGCGCGACGGTCTACAAGAACATCGAAAGTGGCGAGCTGGATATTGCTGCCTATCTGGCGCAGTTCAAGCACAGCCTGCCGCCGTACTTTCAGCACTTGCTCGACCGCTTTGGCATGGGCGAACTCGACAGCTTGCGCGAGAAGATCGTCAAAGCGGCGATGCAGGGCAGCCAGGTGCTGGCGACTCAGGCGTTCAGTTTCGGCCAGGGCACGTTCGAATTCGTGGTGAGCTTTTTCATCATGCTCTATCTGCTGTTTTTCTTTCTGCGTGACGGCCCCGAGCTGGCGCGCAAGATGCGCACTGCCGTGCCGCTGGAAGAAAACCACAAGCGCCGCCTGCAACTGAAGTTCAACCGCGTGGTGCGTGCCACGGTCAAGGGCAACGTGGTCGTGGCCGTGACCCAAGGCGCGCTGGGCGGGCTGATTTTCTGGTTTCTCGACATTCCCAGCGCATTGCTCTGGGCGGTACTGATGGCGTTTCTGTCGCTGTTGCCAGCGGTGGGCGCGGGGATTGTCTGGGCGCCGGTGGCGGTGTACTTCCTGCTCAGCGGCATGATCTGGCAGGGCGTGGTGCTGGGCTTGTTCGGCGTATTCGTGATCGGCCTGGTCGACAACGTGCTGCGCCCGATTATGGTGGGCAAGGATACGAAAATGCCCGATTACCTGATTCTGGTTTCCACCCTCGGCGGCCTCGCGGTCTTCGGCCTCAACGGCTTTGTGATCGGGCCGCTGATTGCCGCATTGTTCCTGTCGAGCTGGGCGCTGTTCGTCGAGACCAAGCCCAAGGTGCAACTGCCCTAAGCGTGAAACGTGCTGCTGGCGACCTGTTGCGACAAGGCCTGCGCTGCTGGTAACGAGGTGAGCGGGCCGCTGATCGGCTCGCCATCGCGCACCAGATACCAGCAAGCGAGCAAACCGGATGCACGCAGCGAAGCGGGAACTGCGCTGCCGATCACCGACATGATTTGAACCTGTGCCATGGGGAAACCTCCATCAAACTGATGGGGCTACCTTAGGGATTTGCCGGCACGACGGACAATCAACGCTTTCGATAGTGGTCATTGATGCCAGTGAGGTCTGGCGTCATTCGACCACTTGATCGAGCATGTGCATGACTTCGCGCTCATTGAGCAGGCCCTTGTGCACCAGGTTTTCGGCGAGCAGGGACAGCAGCTTGGCGCAGCGATGGCCTTCCAGGTGCTTGAGCTCGGTGAGCGCGCTGTACACCTTGTTCGAGGTGCACAGACCGACGATGCGGTGCGGGTTTTGTGTGGGCATACAGTCGTCCTTGTTGTTATCGATCTGTTGTTTACGGACGGATTCAGATTGCGGTTCCGTCATGACAAAGCGGTGACCGTTTGATGAAAAAAGCCCAACGGTCGATTCCATCATGCCGACTTTAGCTGCTCGAACTGTCCTCACAGCGACCTTGGCGAGATTTTTTCAGACGTTGGCCGACCAGCGGTCATAAAAAAGCCCCGCTTGAAAACGGGGCTCTGTGTTGCGCTTACCAGCGTGGACCGCCGTAGTAGCCATGCGGGCCGCCGTAGTAGCCGTGGGGGCGACCGTAATAACCGCGAGGCGGGCCGTAGTAGACGGGGGCCGGCTGCACGTAGACCGGTTGCTGCACATAAACCGGCGCCGGCTGGTAATAGACCGGCGGTGGCGGTTGCTGCACGTAGACCGGTTGCGGCTGTACATAAACCGGCTGCTGCTGCACGTACACCGGCCGATCCTGGTTGATCAGTGCCGAGCCGATGATGGCCGAGCCGACGATCGCGCCAAACACTGCAGGGCCCTGCCAGCCATGGCCACCACCCGCTTCAGCCTGGCCGGTGACGGCAAGTGCGCCAATCAACAAAGCCATGATGGGAAGTTTACGAATCATGATAAGTCCTCGGTTCTTCGACCCGGCGCCGCGGCCTGAATCAGGCCCACAGTTGTCGCGGGGATACAGCTAAGACAGCAAAATTGCGAAATTCAGCACAGCCGCTGGGTAAATTTTGTGTAAGGTCTGTAGCGGCTTCTTTACCCGGCAGCGCGGCGCCACAGACAAGCCTCAATGATGATTCAGAACCCGGTGGGCTGGCCAATCCCGTCCATCCGAAAGTGCGTTTGAAGGAGAAGTTTCATGCAGATGAACCCGAACAAAGACACCCAACTGTGCATGTCCCTGTCGGGGCGCCCGGGGAATTTCGGTCTGCGTTTTCACAACCATTTGTATGAACAGCTGGGCCTGAATTTCTACTACAAGGCGTTCAGCAGCCAGGACCTGACCGGCGCGGTCGGTGGCATTCGGGCACTGGGCATTCGCGGCTGCGGCGTGTCGATGCCGTTCAAGGAAGCCTGCATTGCGCTGGTCGATGAGCTGGATGCGTCGGCGGCGGCGATCCAGTCGATCAACACCATCGTCAACACTGGCGGCCACCTCAAGGCCTACAACACCGATTACATCGCCGTCGCGCAATTGCTGGAAAGCCACGCGGTGCCGAAGGATTCCACCTTCGCGCTGCGTGGCAGCGGCGGCATGGCCAAAGCGGTGGCCAGCGCCCTGCGCGATGGTGGCTACAAGAACGGTTTGATGGTCGCCCGTAACGAGCGGGCCGGGCGCGCCCTGGCGGATTCGCTGGGTTATCGCTGGCAGGCCGAGCTGGGTGACGAGCGCCCGCAGATGCTGATCAATGTCACCCCGGTAGGCATGGACGGCGGGCCGGAGGCGGGGCAACTGGCGTTCGAGCCTGAAGTGATCAAAGCGGCTGAGACTGTATTCGACGTGGTGGCGATCCCTTCGGAGACGCCGCTGATCGTGCGGGCGCGGGCCGAGGGCAAGCGAGTGATTACCGGGCTTGAGGTGATTGCGATTCAGGCGCTGGAGCAATTTGTCCTGTACACCGGGGTGCGGCCGAATGAGGCGCAGTTTGCGGCGGCGGTGGATTTTGCGCGCAGCTGATTGATCTTTTAGTGGCTGGGCTGGCCTCTTCGCGAGCAGGCTCGCTCCCACAGATTGAGCGTGTTCCTCCAGTTGGAATGCGATTGAAGGTGGGAGCGAGCCTGCTCGCGAAGGCCGCGCTGCGGTTCTGGATCACTATCTATAATCCTCGCCAGCACGCACAGACGTGCTCATCACAAAAACCATAACCGAGGCCGCCCATGCATCCGCCCATCCTCAATCTCAACGAGGTCGAACTCGAAGCCCTTCCCGAAGCCCTGGCCCCTGAAGGCGACACCGCCGGGCGTTATCAGCAGCGTATCGCGCGGATCGGTCAGCAACTCGGTGCGCAGAAACTCGGTTATCGCCTGTATGCACTGCCAGCGGGCATGCGCGGCAGTCCATTCCACAGCCATCGGGTCAATGAGGAGATGTTCTACGTGGTGGCCGGGGAGGGCGAGGTGCGGTTGGGAGGCGAGCGTTTTCCGATCCGCGCCGGTGATGTGATCGCCTGCCCACCGGGCGGACCCGAGAAGGCGCATCAGATCATCAATACCAGCGCGGGCGAACTGCGTTATCTGGCGGTGAGCACTCAGCAGCAGCCGGAGATCTGCGAGTACCCGGATTCGAACAAGTATGCGGTGATGGATAATTTCACGGTGGATGCCGAGGGCAATGCCTCGGGCTTTGTAGCTGTCGCGCGGCAGGTGGATGGGGTGGATTATTGGGATGGGGAATAAAATCTGAAATTCGCAGATGTCCCCTGTGGGAGCGAGCTTGCTCGCGAAGGCGGCGGGTCATTCAAGATCGTGGTGACTGACACTACGCTTTCGCGAGCAGGCTCGCTCCCACAGAGGTTCTGTTGCGATTATTCGAGGCGGGCCAGGCGTTCTTCCAGCGCTGCGATCCGCGCTTCCAGTTCCTCGATACGCTCCAGGGAAACGCCAGCGCTCGAGCGCTCCCCAGGATTCTGCCGTGCCGCCAATATCGCCTCGATATCCGCCGGATCGCCCAAGGCATGGGTGTAGCGATCCTCACGCTGCCCGGCCTGACGCGGAATCAACACCGCCAGGCCGCGTGCGATCAGGCGTTCAAGCTGATGCACGACCTGCTCGGCGTCCTCGAACTCGTGCATGCGCCCGCTGCGGGTCAGCAGTTCGTTGACGGTCTGCGGACCGCGCAGAAACATCAAACCCGTCAGAATCACCTGTGCCGGCACCAGTTCCAGCGCCTTGTCTACCTTGTGCTCCCAGCGGTCGGCACGGCTGCCCATCACCAGCCGGGTGAAACCACGACCCTCCAGCGCCCGCAGGCTCTGCCCGACCTGACCCTGATTGAGGTTCATTACCGGTTCGCGACTGGTTTTCTGATTGCAGGCCAGCACCAGCGCGTTGAGGGTCAGCGGATAGGTTTCCGGGCTGGTGGCCTGTTTTTCGATCAGCGCACCGAGAATGCGGATTTCCGTGGCATTTAACCGTGGCTGTTCGGAGGTGGATTCTTGTTCGTTGCTCATCGCGCGTTCCCTCTGCAGTCGAAGCCGCCTAGCCTAATCCTTGCCAAACAAAAGGCAAGCCGTGTGCTCATCAAGCATGGCTATAATCGCCACCACGTATTACCCAGCCATCACATGAGATTGCCATGACCATTTCACTGTACGCCGCATCCGTCCCGGTTTTTCAACAAATGCTCAACGCCCTGAGCGATGTGCTGAAAAAGGCCGAAGCCCACGCCAGCGCGAAAAACATCGACCAGAGCGTCTTCCTGCAAGCGCGTCTGTACCCGGACATGTTCCCACTGGTGCGTCAGGTGCAGATCGCCGTGGATTTCGCCAAAGGCGTGTCGGCGCGTCTGGCCGAAGTCGAACTGCCGAAGTACGACGACACTGAAACCACCTTTGCCGAGCTGCAAGCGTTGATCGCCAAGGTCCTGGCCTTCATCGGCGAGATCAAGCCAGAGCAGATCGATGGCAAGGAAGGCATCGAAATCGTGACCCGTCCGGGCACGCCGAAGGAGAAGCGCTTCAGTGGTCAGGCGTATCTGCTGACTTACGGCCTGCCGCAGTTCTTCTTCCACGTCACCACCACCTACGCGCTGCTGCGTCATAACGGTGTTGAAGTGGGCAAGCGCGATTACATGGGCGCGTTCTAAAAACCCGGATACGAAAAAGCCCGCCAAGGTTCGCGCCTTGGCGGGCTTTTGTTTTTCTGTGGGAGCGAGCTTGCTCGCGAATGCGGCGTATCAGGCGATATTAATGCTGAATGTCTCGCCCCTTTCGCGAGCAGGCTCGCTCCCACAAGGTAAGGCGGTTACGCCGTACGCTGAGCCTTCTCTTCCTCGCCCAGGCAAGCTGCCGCTGTAAACAGCACGTCAGTCGACGAGTTCAGTGCGGTCTCCGCCGAATCCTGCAGCACGCCAATAATGAAGCCCACCGCCACGACCTGCATGGCAATCTCGCTCGGGATGCCGAACAGGCTGCACGCCAGCGGAATCAGCAGCAGCGACCCACCTGCCACACCCGAAGCGCCACAGGCGCAAATGGCTGCGACGACGCTGAGCAGGATCGCGGTCGGAATGTCCACTGCGATGCCTAAAGTGTGCACCGCCGCCAGGGTCAGCACGGTAATGGTGATCGCCGCACCGGCCATGTTGATGGTGGCGCCGAGCGGGATCGATACCGAGTAGGTGTCTTCGTGCAGGCCCAGGCGCTTGCTCAATTCCAGGTTGACCGGAATGTTCGCCGCCGAGCTGCGGGTGAAGAACGCGGTGATGCCGCTTTCGCGCAGGCACATCAGGGTCAACGGGTACGGATTGCGGCGCAGCTTCCAGAACACGATCAGCGGGTTCATCACCAGCGCGACAAACAGCATGCAGCCCAGCAGCACCGCCAGCAGGTGCGCGTAGCCGAGCAGCGCGCCGAAACCGGAGGTGGCCAGTGTCGAAGCGACCAGGCCGAAAATGCCCAGCGGCGCGAAGCGAATGACCACGCGGACGATCACGGTGACGCCGTTGGACAAGTCACCGAGCACTTCGCGAGTGGTGTCGCCAGCGTGGCGGATGGCAATGCCCATGCCGATCGCCCAGGCCAGAATGCCGATGAAGTTGGCATTCATCAGCGCGCTGACCGGGTTGTCGACGACGCTCAGCAACAGGCTTTGCAGGACTTCGCCGATGCCGCCGGGCGCAGTCACGGCAACGTTCTCGGTGGACAACACCAGATTTGACGGGAACGCCATGCTGGCGACCACGGCCACCACCGCAGCGCTGAATGTACCCAGCAGGTAGAGGAACAGGATCGGCCGGATGTGGGTTTCCTGACCGTGCTTGTGGTTGGCGATCGAGGCCATCACCAGCACGAACACCAGAATCGGCGCCACGGCTTTCAACGCCGAGACAAATACCTTGCCGATGAACGCGGTGGACTTCGCCAGCTCCGGTGCAATCAGGGCCAGGGCAATACCGGCGATCAGACCAATGACGATCTGGCTGACCAGACTCAGGCGTTTCAGGCGTTGCAGTAACGAAGGGGATGAAGCGGTCATAGCGGCATCTCTGTTTTTTATAGGGTGCGAAGCGTCGTGGGCAGTCACGAAACGCCTGTCGAAGTGACATCAACGCCGCCAAACGGCACGTTGAACAGCTGTACGATTTTCAGGGCGCGGACTTTATCACAGCGTAGGCGTGAACCTTCAGGCCTGTGACGATCTGCCACCGGATCGGCCCGGCAGATCGGCAGTTTTGGGCAACTCAGTGCCGGCACAGTCTGTTAAGCTTCGCCATCCTCATTTTCAAGTTCTGCCAGCGGGCCTCCGGGTCATCGCTGGTGTCGTCGTTTTGCTGGAGTTGCGCATGCTGTTGCCTATTCTTCTGTTGTCCGCCGCCGGGTTCACGGTGCTGACCACGGAATTCGTCATTGTCGGCCTGTTGCCGGCGATCGCCCGAGACCTCGAAGTCAGCATCCCGCAAGCCGGGCTGCTGGTGACCTTGTTTGCCTTTACCGTGGCGCTGTTCGGCCCATTCCTGACCGCGTATTTCGCCCGTTTCGAACGGCGCAAACTGTTCATCAGCATCCTGATCATGTTCGGTCTGGCCAATACCGTTGCAGCGTTGGCGCCGAATATCTGGGTGATGGCCATCGCACGGTTGATTCCGGCGTTGGGTTTGCCAGTGTTCTGGGCATTGGCCAGTGAAACCGCCGTCGACATCGTCGGCCCGGATTTCGCCGGCCGCGCCATCGCCAAGATCGGCTTCGGCATCGTCTGCGCCACTGTGTTCGGCATTCCGGTCGGTACGCTGATTTCCGACGCGTTCGGCTGGCGCAGCGCATTCGGCATCCTGGCGTTGATCGCGTTTGCCAAAGCCTTGCTGCTATTCGTCTACCTGCCGAAAACCAGTCTGCACCAGCATCAGGTCAGCTTCCGTTCGCAGTTCAAGATCCTGCGCAGCCCGCTGATGCTCGGCCATATCTTGTTGTCGATTCTGGTGTTCAGCGGCATGTTCACCGCTTACACCTACCTTGCCGACATCCTCGAACGACTTGCCGGTTTCAACGGCACCGTGGTCGGCTGGTGCCTGATGGCCTTCGGCGCAGTCGGGCTGGTCGGCAACTCGCTCGGTGGGCGAGCGGTGGATCGGCATCCGCTGGGGGCGTCGGTGTTGTTCTGTGCGTTCATGATCGCCGGTATGGTTTCGCTGGTGCCGAACATTCATTCGCCAGTGGGTCTGGCGGTGGCGATGGGCATCTGGGGCGTGACTCAGGCGGCGTTGTTCCTGGTCAGCCACGTGCGCCTGATGAAAGCCGCGCCGGAAGCGCCGGCCTTCGCCGCGTCGCTGAACATCGCCGGGGCCAATCTCGGCATCGGCCTGGGCGCGATGGTCGGCGGCCGGGTGATCGACACTGCCGGCCTGGGCTTCCTGGGCTTTGCCGCTGCCGGCTTCATTTTGCTTTCGGTGTTCCTCGCCATGGTGCTGATGACGCTCAAGCCGCGGGAAGTCTGCGCTTCATAACCCGGTAAACAGCTCGCGTCGGGCACCTTCGGTAATCGCTACGATGCCAGGGTGCTTGACCTTGCGTTCCACCGAAATGGCATAGAACGACTCGCTCACCGCGTCGGTCTGGCCGATCAACTCGACGCCGTACTGGCGCTTCACTTCCTCGGCAATCACGCTCGGGCCGATAAAGATCCCGCTGCCGGATTGGCCGAAGGCCTGCATCAAAGCACTGTCATCGAACTCGCCGACGATCTGCGGCTGGATCTGCTGTTCGGCGAACCAGCGCTGCAAACGACTGCGCACCACGGTTTCCGCGCCGGGAATCAACAGCGGCGCGCCGTGCAGGCTGAGCGGGAAATCCTGGCCATATTTCGCGGCGAGTTCGGCGGTGGCGAAAAAACTGATTCCGCACTCACCGAGCTTCTGGCTGTAGCCTTTGATGTCCAGATGCGAAGGCATCGGGCTGTCGGAAATCACCAGATCCAGACGCTGAATGGCCAGATCGGCGAGCAGGCGTTCGAGTTTGTCTTCGCGACAGGTGATGCGCAGCGGCTCGCTCAATTCCATGGTCGGCGCGATCAGGCGATAAACAATGGATTTGGGTACCACGTCGGCCACGCCGACGCGAAAAAGGATCTGCTGCTCGTTGGGCTGCGCACGCAGCATCAGCTCCAGCTCGCCGCCCAGCTGAAACATCTGCTCGGCGTAGGGCAGGGCCTGACGACCTGCTTCGGTGAGCTCCAGCTGCCGGCCAACGCGGCGAAACAACTCCACGCCATAGGTTTGTTCAAGCAGTGAAATCTGTCCGCTGATGGTCTGTGGCGTCAGGTTCAGTTGCTCGCAGGCGCGGACAATGCTGCCGGTTTTGGCCACAACCCAGAAGTAGTGCAGTTGTCGATAATTGAGCATAGCGGTCGCCACTTCGTGAAAACCGAAGTATAGCCGCTAAAAATACGAATTTTCCTGAAGTGTTCATCTCCCTAGAATGCCCAGCCATCGACGGCCGGTGTGTGCGCCTGTCTGTTTATTCGAAGGAAACTTTATGAAATACACATTTCCCGCAGTGATGTTTGCGTCTTTACTGGTTCTGGCCGGTTGCGACCAGGCGGAAAAAAGCGCCCAGCAACTGATGGGCGCGGCGGCTGAAACCGCCAAACAAGCAATCGACGACACCCATAAAGCCGCCGAGCAAGCGCTCAGTGATGCCACCGGTGGTTTGATCGAGAAAAAAGAAACACCGGAAAAACAAGCGGAAGAATCCGAATCTTCCTCCAAGACCATCTAAACCGTCTTACACAGAGTCAGGACTGACCCATGGAATATCTGTTAGAACTCGCCGCCAGCCCCACCGCTTGGGTTGCTTTGGCCACACTGGTGGTAATGGAAATCGTGCTTGGCATCGATAACCTGATCTTTATTTCGATCCTGACCAACAAACTGCCCGAACAGCATCGGCAGAAGGCGCGCCGTATCGGTATCGGCATGGCCCTGATTCTGCGTCTGGCCCTGTTGAGCACCATCGCGTTCATCGTGCAGTTGACCGAGCCTGTGATCGAAATTCTTGGCCAGGCGTTCTCCTGGAAGGACATGATCCTGATCGCCGGTGGCCTGTTCCTGGTGTGGAAAGCCACGACCGAGATCCATCACAGCATGGACCCGTCGCCGGAAGACCCGAAGACCGCGACTTCCACCGTAACGCTTGGTTTTGCCGCGGCTATCGGTCAGATCCTGATGCTCGACATGGTGTTCTCGATCGACAGCATCATTACCGCTGTCGGCATGACTGAACACTTGCCGATCATGATCATCGCGGTGGTGGTGTCGGTGCTGGTGATGCTGCTCGCGGCTGATCCGCTGGCCAAGTTCATCAACGACAACCCGACCGTGGTCATGCTGGCGCTGGGCTTCCTGATCATGATCGGCATGACGCTGATCGCTGAGGGCTTCGGCGCCCACGTACCGAAAGGCTATGTGTACGCGGCTATGGCGTTCTCGGCCGGTATCGAAGTGTTGAACATGCTGTCGCGCCGGGCGAAGCAGAAGAAGGTTGTTCAGCAGGCGTAATTGCTGAGAACACAAAAAACCGCCTGGGCTGGTTGAGCTCAGGCGGTTTTTTTATTCACCTTTTGCTGAGTTATCGAGAGCGCGCTGCTGCTTAGCGCTCTCATGAGGGAAGGACCTTGTTGGTCTTCAATGCGCAGCAGCGTGCCGCACTGGATGCTTCTCTGTTTTCTCAACCGGCATCGTCTGCACCGGATGATGCCGCCGCGAAATCCGCAGCACACCCCACAACATGGCAGTCGCCACGGCCAGCCAGCCGGCTATCAACATCACAATGGTCATGGTCAGGCTCATTAGTGCCTCCTCTTCGCCCTGCGTCGGGCGCTCGCTTTTCGCAATTCGCTCTATTTCAGTGACAGTCTAGTCAATGGGGTGTTTCAAGCTATTGACCAAAGGTCGTTAGTTACCAATCAGTTTGCTCTATGCAATCGCCCGCTCTGCGGTTTAAGGCTATACCGCAGGCGGGTGCGGCTCTATGATCGCTGGCGTTGCCGGAACACGATGACCGGCGTCTGGAAGAGAGTGATTGATGGTGCAGGTATTTTCTCGAGTGCGTGGAGCGTTGCTTGCCGGCGCTTGCGCGGTGTTGCTGAGCGGATGTGCGGGCAACGTAGCGCCAGAAGTCAAACGCTTGCCGGAGCGGGTTGAACTCAGCGGCACTTTTTATCGTGGCGAAGCCAATCAGAGCGGGCCACAGGTGCTGGCAAGCCTGCTGTCGCAACAAGGCATCGTCATCACCCCGGGCCTTCTGGAGAAACCGCTGCACTTGCCGGGCGCTGAGGACAAGTTGCAGCAGAACATGCAGAACCTCGCCCGGGAATATGGCCTGGTGGTTTATCCGCTCGACAGCAAGCTGCCAGCCTTGCTGACCCAGGTCGCAGCGGGCTATCCGGTCATGGTGCGTTTCAGCGAAGGTTCGGCATTCTGGGCCGAGCCGCGTTACGCGATCCTGTCCGGCTACGACCGCAACAAACAGAAGGTTCTGCTGCGCGCCGGCATGAACCGTCGGCAGTTGATGGATTTCGGCAGCTTTGAAGCAGCGCTCGAAAAGGCCGGTGGCTGGGCAATCCTGATTCAGAAACCGTCGCAGATCCCGGCAGCCGTCGACCGCTCCCGTTGGCTGAAAGCCGCCGATGAACTGGCCCAGGCCGGTGAAGAAAACGCTGCGGCGCAGGCGCGAAAGGCTCTGGCCGCGCAATAAGCCTCCGTTCGTCATCTGCCGGGCACGACTGCGCCCGGCCAGCCTCTGAAGATTAATGCCCGTGCTTCGCGGGTGAATCAAGGAGGCAACATGGCAGATTCCCAAACCCCGAAAGGCCCACACTCGTCCGAACATTCCTCGGGCGATGATCTGGGCTTCGATCCGGATTCGCCGGACCTCGACGATCCGCAAGTTGATCCGGTCGGTCCGGCGAAAGCCCCGCTGGATGTCGAGCCTGGTGAAGATCCGAAGAAACCGGCCAAGCCCTATGATCCGTTAGCCGATCTGAAACCTTGATGTGAGGTGCGTATGAGTACCGATTCAAGCTTCGATGACCGCAAACCTGACAGCGTACCGACCACGCCGGAGCCGGAGGTTGATCCGGTGCTGGACCCGGACAGCCCGATGCGCGACCCGATGGCGCGGCCAAATGTGCTGACGCCGGAGGTTTCGCCAGAGCCGAGCTCGGGCGACGGCATCCCCGATGACGACAAAATGCCGCTGCCCAACGACTGATGCGCAGACGAAAAAAAGCCCCGAACATTCGGGGCTTTTTCATGATTGCTGGATTTACTTCGCCGCCTCGACCACGCCGCTCTGACGGCTCTTGAGGTTCTTGTCGGCTTTGTACTGCTGTGCCACCGCTGGAACACTGGCGCTGCGCCCGGTTTCCACCCAGCTGCGGATACGGCTGGCGTCGGCAAAATGCGTGTATTTGCCAAACGCATCGAGAATCACCAAGGCGACCGGACGGTTGCCCATCTTCGTCACCAGCACCAGGCAATGGCCGGCCGGGTTGGTAAAACCGGTCTTGGTAATCTTGATGTCCCAATCGGCCTTATTGACCAAGTGGTCGGTATTGCGGAAGCCCAAGGTGTAGTTGGGCTTGCGGAACGCCACGGTCTTTTCCTTGGTGGTGGTCAGTTGCACCAGAAGCGGTTGCTTGTGCGCGGCCACCAGCAATTTGCTCAGGTCGCGGGCGGTGGAAACGTTGCGCTCTGACAGCCCGGTTGGCTCGACAAAGTGCGTGCTGGTCATGCCCAGCGCCTTGGCCTTGGCGTTCATTGCCGCAATAAAAGCAGCGTAGCCACCCGGATAGTGGTGCGCAAGGCTGGCGGCGGCGCGGTTTTCCGAAGACATCAAGGCGATCAGCAGCATCTCGCGGCGCGGCAGCTCACTCTTGAGTTTGACGCGGGAGAACACACCCTTCATTTCCGGAGTGTTCCTGATGTCGACATCGATCCATTCGTCCATGTTCTGTCGAGCTTCCACCACGACCAGGCCAGTCATCAGCTTGCTGACGGAAGCGATCGGCACGATCACGTCAGGGTTGCTGGAATAGATGACTTTATTGGTCTGCATATCCATGAGCAGGGCGCTGCCGGACGCGATCTTCAATGTCGAAGCGTCACGTGGAGCAGCGGTGGTTTCCGCAGCGTTGATCGTTGGCGTGATGAATGTGCCTGTAACAGCAAACAACAGGCTCAGAATCGAGAGACGAATTTTCACGCGGGCGAACTCTAAAAGGTTGGATATACCGTTAGTTGTAACGGGTTATTTCTTAAAACCGGCGCATTTTAGGAGTATGGCTGAAGAACTGTCGATGGTTGTTTGAAAGACCTGAAAATCTCGTGAAAAGGCCTGTAAAAAGAGCGGTTTCCGGCGAACGGTTGAAGTTTTTTCTCAGGCATGAAAAACCCCGCACGAGGCGGGGTTCTGGTGCAGCGGAAAAATTCGATCAGACGTGCAGTGTTTCTGCGGCGTAGAGCGTGTTTTCCAGCAGGCAGGCGCGGGTCATCGGGCCAACGCCGCCCGGTACCGGGGTGATCCAGCCGGCGCGGGGCAGGGCGGTTTCGTAGACAACGTCACCGACCAGTTTGCCGTCGTCCTGACGGTTGATGCCGACGTCGATCACGATCGCGCCTTCCTTGATCCACTCGCCCTTGACCAGGCCCGGCTTGCCGGCGGCGACGACCACCAGATCAGCACGGCCGACGTGGCCCGCCAGATCCTTGGTGAAGCGGTGAGTCACGGTGACGGTGCAGCCGGCCAGCAGCAATTCCATGGCCATCGGGCGACCGACGATATTGGAGGCGCCAACGACTACCGCATCCATACCGTAAAGATCAGCGCCAGTGCTTTCCAGCAAAGTCATGATGCCTTTCGGGGTGCAGGGGCGCAGCAGCGGGATGCGCTGGGCCAGGCGACCGACGTTGTACGGGTGGAAGCCGTCGACGTCTTTATCCGGGCGAATGCGTTCCAGCAGCTTGGACGCGTCGAGGTGTTCGGGCAGAGGCAATTGCAGGAGAACGCCGTCGATAGCCGGATCGTCGTTGAGGCGATCGATCAGATCGGTCAGGGCGTCCTGAGTGGTGTCGGAGGGCAGGTCGTAGGCTTGAGAGAGGAAGCCAACCTCTTCACAGTCTTTACGCTTGTGCGAGACATAAACCTGAGAGGCAGGATCGCTGCCGACCAGGATCACCGCGAGGCCGGGGGTGCGCAGGCCTTGCTGGCGACGCTCGGCAACTCGTTGGGCGATCTGCTGGCGCAGGCTGGCGGCGATCGATTTGCCGTCGATTAGTTGTGCAGTCATTGCGCGTGATTAACCATCGAGAGGGGAAAAAATGAGAACGCATTCTCGCATGTCGAGCGGTGAGGGCAAAGGCGCTTGGTCAGCAAATTCCTCTAACTCCTTTAATTAAATGAATTTTTTTCAAAAAGGATTTGACGACCTTTGGAGCCCTCTATACTATTCGTCGCACTTGTCGGGCACAGCCTAGCACTGGTTAAGAAGGTGAAGCGGAATCGAGGTTCTGCGACACTGGAAAGCACTTAGTTTGTAGTCCTTTAAGAGTACAGATTAACAAGGCGCCCGTAGCTCAGCTGGATAGAGCATCCGCCTTCTAAGCGGATGGTCGCAGGTTCGAGTCCTGCCGGGTGCGCCATTAGGCAGCTTTGGCACAAGTAACGCGATATGGTGGGCGTAGCTCAGTTGGTAGAGCACGGGATTGTGACTCCCGTTGTCGTGGGTTCGATCCCCATCGTCCACCCCATATTTCGAAAGGCGCCAGATTTAACGGTCTGGCGCCTTTGCTTTAAAAGCTTCATCCGCGGATGTGGTGGAATTGGTAGACACACTGGATTTAGGTTCCAGCGCCGCGAGGCGTAAGAGTTCGAGTCTCTTCATCCGCACCAAATAAAGCTTCATCTGTGCCTAGGGCCTGATGAAGTTTCGACAAAGAAGTTGTTTGGCTTTTTTGTTACGCAATATGGTGGGCGTAGCTCAGTTGGTAGAGCACGGGATTGTGACTCCCGTTGTCGTGGGTTCGATCCCCATCGTCCACCCCATATTTCGAAAGGCGCCAGATTTAACAGTCTGGCGCCTTTTTTTGTTTTAGCGGTTTCGAAAACCGGCCATGGCCGATTTCGAAGCGCAGGGCAGGGCACTTCATCGCTTTTAAAGGATCGGATGACGCTGAACTGCTCGTCGTTCCGGTTTTGCCGGAACGCCTGTCGGGGCCTATCTGGTAGTTGCTTCTATATATAGAAGCGTTGTTGCAGAGCCCTGACGTGATCGCTTGTATTCGCCAGTGGAGTGCACGGCATTCGTGCGGCGCTCCCTATAAATTGCCTGCTGTTTTTTTACCCGTTTCCAGTAGGGTGACTTCTTGAGTTTGACCCACTAGAATGCATGCCCTTGATTCTGGGGTCGGAAACGGCCGGCTAACGTCTGTGCAACGAGGAATATCCATGCAAGTTTCTGTTGAAAATACTACTGCTCTCGAGCGCCGCATGAGCGTCACCGTGCCGGCAGAGCGCATCGAGACTCAGGTCAACAAGCGTCTGCAGCAGACTGCCCAAAAGGCCAAAATTGCTGGCTTCCGTCCAGGCAAAGTGCCAATGAGCGAAATCAAGCGCCGTTTCGGTGCTGATGCGCGTCAGGAAGCGGTAGGCGACGTCATCCAGTCTTCCTTCTACGAAGCTGTGGTCGAGCAGAAGCTCAACCCTGCCGGTTCGCCTTCGATCGAGCCAAAGTCGCTCGAAGCGGGCAAGGATCTGGAATACGTTGCTGTATTCGAAGTCTTCCCTGAGTTCACCGTTGCTGGCTTCGAAGGCATCACCGTTGAGCGTCTGAGCGCTGAAGTGGCTGACGCTGACCTGGACAAGATGCTCGACATCCTGCGCAAGCAGAACACCCGTTTCGAAGTGGCCGACCGTGCTGCGCAGAACGAAGATCAGCTGAACATCGATTTCGTTGGCAAGGTTGACGGCGAAGTGTTCGCTGGCGGCTCCGCCAAGGGTACTCAGCTGGTGCTGGGTTCCGGCCGCATGATCCCGGGCTTCGAAGAAGGCCTGGTTGGCGCTAAGGCTGGCGAAGAACGCGTTCTGAACCTGACCTTCCCTGAGGACTATCAGAACCTGGACCTGGCTGGCAAAACCGCCGAGTTCACCGTGACCGTCAACACTGTGTCCGAGCCTAAGCTGCCTGAGCTGAACGAAGAGTTCTTCGCTCAATTCGGCATCAAGGAAAGCGGCATCGACGGTTTCCGCACCGAAGTTCGCAAGAACATGGAGCGTGAACTGCGTCAGGCGATCAAATCCAAGGTCAAGAATCAGGTAATGGACGGTCTGCTGGCCACCAACCCGATCGAAGTGCCAAAGGCTCTGCTGTCCAACGAAGTTGACCGTCTGCGCGTGCAGGCTGTTCAGCAGTTCGGCGGCAACATCAAGCCAGACCAACTGCCGGCCGAGCTGTTCGAAGAGCAAGCCAAGCGCCGCGTCGTGCTGGGCCTGATCGTTGCTGAAGTGGTCAAGCAGTTCGATCTGAAGCCTGATGAAGCTCGCGTTCGCGAAATGATTCAGGAAATGGCTTCCGCTTACCAGGAGCCAGAGCAGGTCGTGTCGTGGTACTACAAAAACGAGCAGCAACTGAACGAAGTGCGTTCGGTTGTGCTGGAAGAACAAGTTGTGGATACTGTTCTGCAGAAAGCTAGTGTGACCGACAAATCGGTCTCCTACGAAGAAGCAGTCAAGCCGGTAGAAGCTCCAGCAGCCGACTGATTGATTTTGCGTTAGAAGTGCACACCATAAGCCAGCTCTCGAGCTGGCTTATGCGTATTCAAGACATAACTATTTGGGAGCGACTGCAGAGCATGTTCCGTAATTCTTATATTCAGCAGAACTCTGATATCCAGGCCGCCGGCGGCCTGGTCCCGATGGTTGTCGAGCAGTCCGCTCGTGGCGAACGCGCCTACGACATCTACTCGCGCCTGCTCAAGGAGCGAGTGATCTTTCTGGTGGGCCCGGTAGAGGACTACATGGCCAACCTGATCTGTGCGCAACTGCTGTTCCTTGAAGCGGAAAACCCGGACAAGGACATCCATCTGTACATCAACTCGCCGGGCGGTTCGGTGACTGCAGGCATGTCGATCTACGACACCATGCAGTTCATCAAGCCGAACGTGTCAACCACCTGCATAGGTCAGGCCTGCAGCATGGGCGCATTCCTGCTCACCGCAGGTGCACCGGGCAAGCGTTTCTGCCTGCCGAACTCGCGCGTGATGATTCACCAGCCACTGGGCGGTTTCCAGGGCCAGGCGTCGGACATCGAAATCCACGCCAAGGAAATCCTCTTCATCCGCGAGCGTCTGAACATGCTGATGGCCAAGCACAGCGGCCGTACTCTGGAAGAAATCGAGCGCGATACCAATCGCGACAACTTCATGAGTGCCGAAGCTGCGAAGGAATACGGCCTGATCGACGAAGTGATCAACCAGCGTCCAGCTTAATATAAGCAGCGCAAAACAGGCCTGATCGGCATGTCCGATCAGCGGCGGGCTTGAAAAAGCCCGCAATAGCCTTCATCTTGTGTTGCAAGCCTATCGGATTTGGATCGAACGAATGACTGACACCCGCAACGGCGAGGACAACGGCAAGCTGCTCTATTGCTCCTTCTGTGGCAAAAGCCAGCATGAAGTGCGCAAATTGATTGCCGGCCCCTCGGTCTTTATCTGCGACGAGTGCGTCGACCTGTGCAATGACATCATCCGCGAGGAGGTGCAGGAAGCACAGGCCGAAAGCAGCGCGCATAAATTGCCTTCGCCTAAAGAAATCAGCGGCATCCTTGACCAGTACGTCATTGGTCAGGAGCGTGCAAAAAAGGTTTTGGCCGTAGCGGTGTACAACCACTACAAGCGCCTGAATCAGCGTGACAAAAAGGCTGACGATGTCGAACTCGGCAAGAGCAACATCCTGCTGATCGGCCCGACAGGCTCCGGTAAAACCCTGCTGGCCGAAACACTGGCCCGCTTGCTGAACGTTCCGTTCACCATCGCTGACGCAACTACCCTCACCGAGGCTGGTTACGTGGGTGAAGATGTCGAGAACATCATTCAGAAGCTGCTGCAGAAGTGCGATTACGACGTAGAGAAAGCCCAGATGGGCATTGTCTACATCGATGAAATCGACAAGATTTCCCGCAAGTCCGACAACCCGTCGATCACCCGTGATGTTTCCGGTGAAGGCGTGCAGCAGGCCTTGCTCAAGTTGATCGAAGGCACGGTCGCTTCGGTACCGCCGCAAGGTGGCCGCAAGCATCCGCAGCAGGAGTTCCTGCAGGTCGACACCCGTAACATCCTGTTCATCTGCGGTGGTGCGTTCTCCGGCCTGGAAAAGGTCATTCAGAACCGTTCCACCAAAGGCGGCATCGGCTTCAACGCCGAAGTGCGCAGCAAGGAAGAGGGCAAGAAAGTCGGTGAATCCCTGCGTGAAGTCGAGCCTGACGATCTGGTCAAGTTCGGTCTGATCCCGGAATTCGTCGGTCGTCTGCCGGTCCTGGCGACACTGGACGAGCTCGACGAGGCTGCGCTGATGCAAATCCTCACCGAGCCGAAAAATGCTCTGACCAAACAGTATGCCAAGCTGTTCGAGATGGAAGGCGTGGATCTGGAATTCCGTTCCGACGCGCTGAAATCGGTCGCCAAGCGTGCCCTGGAACGTAAAACCGGTGCCCGTGGCCTGCGTTCGATTCTCGAAGGTGTATTGCTCGACACGATGTATGAAATCCCCTCGCAGTCCGAGGTGAGCAAAGTCGTGATCGATGAAAGCGTGATCGAAGGCAAGTCCAAGCCACTGTATATCTACGAAAACAGTGAGCCGACGGCCAAGGCAGCGCCGGACGCGTAAGCGTTCACAGCGCCGCAACAAAGAAGGGGCCTTCGGGCCTCTTTTTTTTTAAGTCGTTTTTTACCTCCGCTTTGCGCTTGTTTTTTTTCGAGGCAGCCCCCATCTTGGTTTCAAGCTTAATTCCATCTGATTACGGCCATACGGCCGCCGTAGAGGCGAAATCATGAAGACAACCATCGAATTGCCTCTCCTGCCATTGCGTGATGTCGTGGTTTATCCGCACATGGTTATCCCGCTGTTCGTGGGGCGCGAGAAATCCATCGAAGCCCTCGAGGCAGCGATGACGGGTGACAAGCAGATTCTGCTGCTGGCCCAGCGAAACCCGGCTGACGATGATCCCGGTGAAGACGCTCTCTATCGCGTAGGTACAATTGCCACGGTTCTGCAACTGCTGAAGCTGCCTGACGGCACCGTCAAGGTTCTGGTCGAAGGCGAGCAGCGTGGCACTGTCGAGCGCTTCAGCGAAGTCGATGGCCACTGCCGCGCCGAAGTGTCTCTGATCGAAGAAGTCGACGCCGCCGAGCGTGAGTCGGAAGTCTTCGTGCGCACACTGCTTTCGCAGTTCGAACAATACGTCCAGCTGGGCAAGAAGGTTCCGGCTGAAGTCCTGTCGTCGCTCAACAGCATCGATGAGCCCGGTCGTCTGGTCGACACCATGGCCGCGCACATGGCGCTGAAAATCGAGCAGAAGCAGGAAATCCTCGAGATCATCGATCTGTCGGCCCGTGTCGAGCACGTGCTGGCACTGCTGGATGCCGAAATCGACCTGCTTCAGGTTGAAAAACGCATTCGCGGTCGCGTCAAAAAGCAAATGGAGCGCAGCCAGCGCGAGTACTACCTGAATGAGCAGATGAAGGCCATTCAGAAAGAACTCGGCGACGGCGACGAAGGCCACAACGAAATCGAAGAGCTGAAAAAGCGCATCGATGCTGCTGGCCTGCCGAAAGACGCGCTAGCCAAGGCGACTGCCGAGCTGAACAAGCTCAAGCAGATGTCGCCGATGTCGGCTGAAGCCACCGTGGTGCGTTCCTACATCGACTGGCTGGTGCAGGTGCCGTGGAAGGCGCAGAGCAAAGTACGCCTCGACCTGGCCCGTGCAGAAGACATTCTCGACGCCGATCACTACGGCCTCGAAGAGGTCAAGGAGCGCATCCTTGAATACCTCGCCGTGCAGAAGCGCGTGAAGAAAATCCGTGGCCCGGTGTTGTGCCTGGTCGGTCCTCCAGGCGTGGGTAAAACCTCGCTGGCGGAATCGATTGCCCACGCCACCAATCGCAAATTCGTGCGTATGGCCTTGGGCGGCGTGCGTGACGAAGCGGAAATTCGTGGTCACCGCCGGACCTACATCGGTTCGATGCCGGGAAGATTGATTCAAAAGATGACAAAGGTGGGCGTACGCAACCCGCTGTTCCTGCTCGATGAAATCGACAAAATGGGCAGCGACATGCGTGGCGATCCGGCTTCGGCGTTGCTGGAAGTGCTTGATCCTGAGCAAAACCACAACTTCAACGATCACTATCTGGAAGTCGATTACGACCTGTCCGATGTGATGTTCCTGTGCACCTCGAACTCGATGAACATCCCGCCAGCGCTGCTGGACCGGATGGAAGTCATCCGTCTGCCGGGTTACACCGAAGACGAGAAGATCAACATCGCCGTGAAATACCTCTCGCCTAAACAGATCGCCGCCAATGGCCTGAAGAAGGGCGAGCTGGAGTTCGATGAGGAAGCGATCCGCGACATCATCCGTTATTACACCCGTGAAGCGGGCGTGCGGGGCCTTGAGCGACAGATCGCCAAGGTCTGCCGCAAGGCAGTCAAAGAGCATGCGCTGGAAAAACGTTTCTCGGTAAAAGTGACAGCTGATCTGCTCGAGCATTTCCTCGGCGTGCGCAAGTTCCGCTACGGCCTGGCCGAGCAGCAGGATCAGGTGGGGCAGGTGACTGGCCTGGCGTGGACTCAGGTTGGCGGTGAATTGCTGACCATCGAAGCCGCAGTGATTCCGGGTAAAGGTCAACTGATCAAGACCGGTTCGTTGGGTGATGTGATGGTCGAATCGATCACTGCCGCACAGACCGTGGTGCGCAGCCGGGCGAAAAGCCTGGGCATTCCGCTGGACTTCCACGAGAAGCGCGACACGCACATTCACATGCCGGAAGGTGCTACGCCGAAAGACGGCCCAAGTGCTGGCGTCGGTATGTGCACGGCGCTGGTCTCGGCTTTGACCGGTATTCCGGTGCGCGCCGATGTCGCCATGACCGGTGAGATCACTCTGCGTGGGCAAGTGCTGGCAATTGGCGGTTTGAAAGAAAAACTGCTGGCGGCACATCGTGGCGGAATCAAGATTGTGATTATTCCGGAAGAAAACGTCCGCGATCTGAAGGAGATTCCTGACAATATCAAGCAGGATCTGCAGATCAAGCCGGTTAAATGGATTGACGAGGTCCTGCAAATTGCGCTGCAATACGCGCCGGAGCCCTTGCCGGATGTGGCTCCGGAGATAGTTGCCAAGGACGAAAAACGCGAGTCTGATGCCAAGGAAAGAATTAGCACGCATTAATACGTTTTAGCCTGGGGGGCTTTCCTTGACAGCATTTTAGAGCCCTTGTTATAAAGCGGCTCTTAAGTGTCTGTAGGCCATTCAGCACTCGTTTTTGCTTTCACCAAAAAACTTAGAAACATCTCAAAATAGATATAAGGGGACTTAGAGTGAACAAGTCGGAACTGATTGATGCTATCGCTGCATCCGCTGATATCCCGAAAGCTGCTGCTGGCCGTGCGCTGGACGCTGTAATCGAATCCGTCACTGGCGCTCTGAAGGCTGGCGACTCCGTTGTTCTGGTTGGTTTCGGTACCTTCTCCGTGACTGACCGTCCGGCTCGTACCGGTCGCAACCCGCAAACTGGCAAGTCTCTGGAAATCCCGGCTGCCAAGAAGCCAGGTTTCAAAGCCGGTAAAGCGCTGAAAGAAGCTGTTAACTGAGTTTCCAGGTTTTTACCCATCCGGGTCGGGGTCAAGCCTGACTTGGCAGCGGAGCGGTAGAGCAGGTGGCTGAAAGAGCCACCTGTAACGCCGGGATCGAGGGTTCGAGCCCTGTCCGCTCCGCCAGTTACGAGAAGGCGCATCCTCGGATGCGCCTTTCTTCTATCCGGATTCTACCCACGCTCCACGGTTGCCTAAATTGAAGTTCAACCGTTTCTGGGGGACGCATGCTGCAGAATATCAGGGACAATTCACAAGGCTGGATTGCCAAGACCATTATCGGGGTCATCGTTGCACTGATGGCCCTGACCGGTTTCGATGCCATTTTCCAGGCCACGACTCACAAGAACGAGGCGGCCAAGGTCAACGGTGACGAAATCAGCCAGAACGAGCTGAGCCAGGCCGTTGATATGCAACGCCGTCAGCTGATGCAACAGCTGGGCAAGGACTTCGATGCTTCCTTGCTCGACGAAAAGATGCTGCGCGAATCGGCGCTCAAAGGCCTGATCGACCGCAAGTTGCTGCTGCAAGGCGCCGAACAGGCGAAGTTCTCGTTCTCCGAAGCCGCGCTGGATCAAGTGATCCTGCAAACGCCTGAATTCCAGGTCGACGGCAAGTTCAGCTCCGAGCGCTTCGACCAGGTGATCCGTCAGCTGGGCTACAGCCGCATGCAGTTCCGCCAGATGCTGGCTCAGGAAATGCTCATCGGCCAATTGCGCGCTGGCGTTGCCGGCAGCGGTTTCGTCACCGACGCCGAAGTGCTGGCATTCGCCCGTCTGGAAAAACAGACCCGTGATTTCGCCACTCTGAACGTCAAGGCCGACCCGGCTGCGGTCAAGCTGACCGATGACGAGGTCAAGGCTTACTACGACGAGCACGCCAAGGAATTCATGACACCGGATCAGGTGATCATCGATTACGTCGAGCTGAAGAAGTCGTCGTTCTTCGATCAGGTCGCGGTCAAGGATGAAGATCTTGAGGCGGCGTATCAGAAAGAGATCGCCAACCTGGCGGAACAGCGTCGTGCCGCGCACATCCTTATCGAAGTGAACGACAAGACCACCGAAGCGCAGGCCAAGGCGAAGATCGACGAAGTCCAGGCGCGTCTGGCCAAGGGCGAGAAGTTCGAAGCGCTGGCCAAGGAGTTCTCCCAGGACCCGGGTTCCGCCAACAATGGTGGTGATCTCGGTTACGCCGGTCCTGGCGTTTACGATCCGGCCTTCGAAAAGGCTCTGTACTCGCTGTCGAAAGACCAGGTGTCCGAGCCGATTCGTACCGACTTCGGTTATCACCTGATCAAGCTGTTGGGCGTGGAAGCGCCTGAAGTGCCGACCCTGGCCAGCCTGAAAGACAAGCTGACCCGCGAGCTGAAAGCCGCGCAGGTCGAGCAGCGTTTTGTTGAGGCGACCAAGCAACTGGAAGACTCGGCGTTCGAAGCCTCTGACCTGGCGCAGCCAGCAGCGGATCTGAAACTGACCGTGCACACTTCCAAGCCGTTCGGCCGTGAAGGTGGCGAAGGTGTTGCCGCCAACCGTGCCGTGGTCACTGCCGCGTTCAGCCCGGAAGTGATTGATGAAGGTGCCAACAGCACCGCCATCGAGCTGGATCCGGAAACCGTGATCGTGCTGCGTTCCAAGGAGCACCTGAAGCCTGCGCAACTGCCGCTGGAAAGTGTGAGCGCGGCGATCCGTACTCAACTGACCAAGGAGCACGCCAGTGCCGAGGCCAAGACCCGTGCCGAGAAGCTGATCGCTGATCTGCGCGACGGCAAGGCGCCGCTGGACAAGGCCATCGATGGCCAGAACTGGAAGATCACCGAAGCGGCCACCCGTGGTCAGGAAGGGGTTGATCCAGCTGTGCTGCAGGCACTGTTCCGTATGCCGAAGCCGGCTGCCAAGGACAAGCCGACGTTCTCCAGTGTTACGTTGCCGGATGGCAGTCTGATGGTTGTGCGACTCAACGGTGTTAACGAAGCTGCCGCGCCGACTGATGAAGAGAAGGCGCAATATCGTCGCTTCCTGGCTTCCCGTGAAGGGCAGCAGGACTTTGCGGCGTATCGCAAGCAGTTGGAAGCTGAGGCGGAGATCGAGCGGTTCTGATCTTTTGACTGACGTTTGAAGGAGCCCCGGCCTGGTTGGTCGGGGCTTTTTTGTTTTTGGTGGCTTGGCGGCCTTTGGGCCGGCCATGCTCTGGGTGGTTTGGGTGAATATCCGTTTCTTCGGGTGCGGCGGCTGGCGGTTTCGCCCTTACGGCGAGGCACTTTTTCCAGACGCCGAAAAAGTACCCAAAAAGGCTTGCTCCTACGTTCGGCCCTCGCAGGCTCGGGTTCCTTCGCTGCGGGATCGATCCGGGCGCAGCGGCTCCGGTTTGCTTCGCTGCACCTCCTTCCGCTGTGTCTGGCTGCGCCAGACGGTCGCTACGCTCCCACGCCCGGATCAATCCCTCCGCTCAGCCTTCCGACGTCGCCGGTGGATCAAAAGCAAGATCAAAAGCACTCGAGCTTGCGCTCATTGTGGAGTGGGGCGGCTTT
Source organism: Pseudomonas siliginis (assembly GCF_019145195.1). Classification (GTDB taxonomy): domain Bacteria; phylum Pseudomonadota; class Gammaproteobacteria; order Pseudomonadales; family Pseudomonadaceae; genus Aquipseudomonas; species Aquipseudomonas siliginis. The sequence continues at coordinate 130,431 of NZ_JAHSTW010000009.1, read as the reverse complement.
GCCGCGGGCAGCTGCGCTGCTTTGCTTTTCTGTGGGAGCGGGCCTGCTCGCGAAAGCGGCCTGACAGCCGACCTGATTCTTGGATGTACACCGTCCCTTGGCGTTTAGAACACTTCGGGCGGCTAGGGTGTTATGGCCGTCGAGCCGACAAGCCACGGCGAAATTGCGCGCGTTGATCGATCATTTGTCCACGCGGCTTTTTCCCGGCGCTCATGACCGGTAAAGTTGTAACCGATTCTTGACACTATTCCATGCGCCATGGGGCGACGATCTGTTGCACAATACGCCCCGGACTGTTTTCCCTCAGGATGTTCAATGTTGATTTCCACTCCCATGCGTGTTGTCGGGCTGGCGCTTTTGTTGACTGCGGTGGCCGGTTGTTCGAAGGACAAGCCGATCTATGAGCATGAGAACTTCGATGATTCCGGCACCTTTTCGCGCAATTACCCGGTAACCGACACCGCCAGTTGCGAAGCGGCCCGGCGCGCGTTGCTCAGTCAGGGCTACATCATTACCAGCAGTGATCCCAAACTGGTCAGCGGGCACAAGAGCTTCCAGCAGACCGGCGAGACGCACCTCGAGATCAGCTTCAACGTGGTCTGCGCCGAAGATGGCAGCGCCGGGCATCATGCGACCGTGTTCGCCAACGCCTTGCAGGACCGTTATGCGCTGAAGAAGACCAACAACTCGGCCAGCCTCGGGGTTGGTGTGTTGGGCTCGGTGTCGATGCCGATCGGCTCCTCGGACGACTCGATGGTCAAGGTCGCCAGTGAGACGGTCATTGCGCAGAAGTTCTACGAGCGTTTCTTCACACTGGTGGAGCAGTTCTTGCCCGCCGATGCGAAGAAAGCTGCACACATCGAAGAAAAGCCGAAAGCCGATCTTGGTGTGCCAGAACCAAAAGCGGCACCTGCACCTGCGCCTCTGGCGCCGACACCTGCAGCAGAACCGGCCCCCGCGCCGGCTGCGGAACCAGCACCGGCCCCGGTTGAAGCCGCGCCAGTGAGTTCCGAGCCGGTGGTACCGCCAGCGGAGTCGACGCCGATTACGCCTGCGCCAGCGCCCGTGGAAGAGCCAGCGCCGGCCAGCGAAACCATCACCCCGCCGACCAACCCGGATATTCCGCCACCATCCGAGCCGATTCCGGCGATGCCTGCGTCGGGCCAATAAGAAACCAAGCGAAACCCTGTGGGAGCGAGCAGGCTCGCTCCCACAGTGGTTTTCGGGTTGGCTTAAAATCTGGTTACACACCTGCGGCATCATCGCCGCGATAAATCCCCAACCACCTGCTACGTTTTATTCATGAAGGCCGCGTTTCACTTTTCCTTCATACGGGCACTTTATGCTCGGGCCACAGGTCGATTGATCAGGCCATTTTCACAGCGAGCGGTTTGGGGGATTCATACGATGGATGAGTATCAGGAAGAACTGCTCGAATACCAGGCCTTTGAACTGGATCAACCAGAGCCGGCTGACGACGCGACGGAACTATAAGCTTCAAGCTTCAAGCTTCAAGCTTCAAGCTTTAAGCTTTGGGCTGTGCTTGGCTCTCGCTCTCGCTTGCAGCTTGCAGCTTGCACCTCACGCTCCTGAGCGATGACTGCGCCGGAACTCGCCGGGCGTCTGATTACTCCAGCGCTTGAATGCGCGTTGGAAGGCTTCAGCTGAGGCGAAGCCCAGCAGGTAGGCGATCTCGCCGAACGCCAGTTCGGTGTCGCGGATGTAGGTCATTGCCAGGTCGCGGCGTGTGTCATTGAGGATCGCGCGAAATTGCGTGCCTTCCTCAGTGAGCTTGCGCCGCAAGGTCCAGGTCGGCAGTTTCAGGCGTGCCGCGACTTCCTCGAGATCCGGCTCGCGGCCGCCGTTGAGCAGCGGGCCGAGCAACTGAGTGATTCGCTCGCGCAGGCTGCGGGTGCGGGTCAGTTGTTCCAGCTCCCGCTCGCACAATTGCAGCAGATGTCGCCAGGTGCTCGGGCAATGTTCAGGGTTGCGCAGGGCGAGACTGCTCAGGTTCAGGCGCAGTTGGTTGCGCTCGGCGCTGAACTGGATCGGGCAGTCACCGAGCATTGTGTAGGCTTCGCGGTAATCCGGCGCTTCGAATTCGATTTCGATTCGCTCGGCGCGCAACGTTTCGTCGCACAGGCTCGACAACTGATGCAGCCAGCCGGCGAGGATCGAGTCGACCACGAAGCGGTTATAGGCGTTGTACGGGCTGATCGAGTAGAAGCGCAACCAGGCACCGTTGGCGTCTTCGTGGAAACTGGACTGCCCGCGATAGTTCGAGCCGTAAAGCGGCTCGAAGCGCGTCAGGCAGCGGGCCGCTTCACGCACGGTGGGTGCTTGCGCCGCAGTGATGCCGGCCAGCCCAGCCTGATTCAAGCGGATCATTCGGCCCATGCGCAGGCCCAGAGCCGGGTCACCGGTGAGTTGAATCGCCGCATGGCCCAAGCGCATGTATCGGGGGATCGACAAGCGCGCCCCGGCCTCGGCCAGTCGCGCGGCATCAAGGCCATATTGTTCAAGCAGAGGCAGCGGATCGACGTCGTGGCTGCGCACGGCGTCGGCCAGACTATGGACGAAACCCACCGACAAATCCCCGAGGCGCATCGGCTGCGGCTTCATGGTTTACAGCCAGACGTTCAGCAAGCGCGCACCACGGGCCTCGCCATCGGCGAACTGCTGGCCGTTGCTGCTGAGGAAGCTTGTGCCGGTACTCGACTTGTCCCAGAACTGCCCACGCATGAACACACTGACGCCGGCAATCGCGCGGCTGCTCGGTGGTTGTGCGGTGAGGGTCAATCGGTGCCAGGCCTGACCTTCGCTGAGGTCGCCGGGCTTGAGGCTGACCGAGCCCGGCGTGCTCGAGCCCTTGTAGCCACGCCATGGCTTGTCCCAGGCGCCTTGGCCAATAACCTGCGCCGGCACGGCCACCAATTGCGCGCCTTGCTCATCGAGGGTGCGGTAGTTGGCGGGGTACCAGCTGTCACTGCCGATCAGGATGCCCAAGCGTCCGGCCGGTGTGTCGACGACCTGGATGGCGTGTTTGTCTTCGGCCTGAATCACACCTTGCTGATCGAAGATCGGATGCATCTGCCGCTGCGGCTGGCCCAACGGTACGCCGTCGCGACCAAACACCACGCTGCTGTTGAACAGGGCGCCGCTGCCGGGCCTGAGCCGGCCGTCGCGGATGCTTGGCTCCGGCAGCACGATGGAGCCGGCCACCAGGGTGACCTGGAACTCCTTGGCCAGACCGCCGAACAGCGCCTGGTAATCCTTGGCCATGGCCTTCGCTTTCATCCGCAGATAAGCATCGTCCAGCCGTTGCTCGCCCTTGGCCCGCAGCCACGCTCGGGCAAACAGCAGTGGATTGCTCGCCGCCAGCCAGTTCATTGCCTCCGCCAGCGTTGGCGCCTGATACAACTCGTCTTTCTCGCCGCTGATCATCAGCCAGGTGCCGACGTGCTCGGGCAACACCACCACGGTTTTTTCGTTGAGCAAGCCCTGATCGCGGGCCTGCTGCAGATACGCCGCGAGTTTGCGGTGCAGGCGTGCGGAGCTTTGGTAATCGGTGGGGAACAGTTCGGGCTGGATGCCGAGCAGATTGCCACGGTCGCCGGGCGTGCCCTGATTGACGGCGAGCTTGATGCGCAGGTCCGACAGGTAATGTCCCGCCGGCCGGTCTGCCGCCCACATGGCGTAGGTGGTCAGGGCGGCAACGAGGGCCATGGAGAAAAACAGATACAGAAGTTTGCGCATGAAAACCAACAACAGCCGGGTACAGGATGTGCCGACTAGGGTAGGGCCCATGGCCCGGGTTGCCAAGGGGCGCTGTGCATTTGGATCAATAACTTGTCAGTTACGGTCATTGAGTGACAGCGGTGCGACTCTTAGTCTGTCGAACATGACTGACGGGGGACGCAGAGCTCCCGCAACTTTTCCGTGATCGCTCGTTGTGGAGTTACCGATGACCGCCGCTCATTACCCGCATTTGCTGGCCCCGCTGGACCTGGGATTCACCACGCTGCGCAACCGCACCCTGATGGGCTCGATGCACACCGGCCTGGAAGAAAAGCCGGGCGGCTTCGAACGCATGGCGGCGTACTTCGCCGAACGTGCCCGTGGCGGTGTCGGCCTGATGGTCACCGGCGGCATCGGCCCGAATGACGAGGGCGGCGTGTATTCCGGCGCGGCCAAGCTCACAACTGAGGAAGAGGCGCTCAAGCACCGCATCGTCACCCGCGCGGTGCACGAGGCGGGCGGCAAGATCTGCATGCAGATTCTCCACGCCGGCCGCTATGCCTACAGCCCGAAACAGGTAGCACCGAGCGCGATTCAAGCGCCGATCAACCCGTTCAAGCCCAAAGAGCTGGACGAAGAGGGCATCGAAAAGCAGATCAGCGATTTCGTCACCTGCTCGGTATTGGCGCAAACCGCCGAATACGACGGCGTCGAGATCATGGGTTCGGAAGGTTACTTCATTAACCAGTTCCTCGCCGCGCACACCAACCACCGCACCGACCGCTGGGGTGGCAGCTACGAAAACCGCATGCGCCTGCCGGTAGAAATTGTCCGTCGTGTGCGCGAAGCGGTCGGGCCGAATTTCATTATCATCTTCCGCCTGTCGATGCTCGATCTGGTCGAAGGTGGCAGTACCTGGGACGAAATCGTCATGCTGGCCAAAGCCATCGAGCAGGCCGGTGCGACCATCATCAACACTGGTATCGGCTGGCACGAAGCGCGGATTCCGACCATCGCCACCAAGGTGCCGCGTGCAGCGTTCAGCAAGGTTACGGCCAAGTTGCGCGGCTCGGTGAGCATCCCGCTGATCACCACCAACCGCATCAATACCCCGGAAATTGCCGAGCAGATTCTTGCCGATGGCGATGCCGACATGGTCTCTATGGCCCGACCATTCCTCGCCGATCCGGACTTCGTCAACAAAGCCGCCGAAGGCCGCGCCGACGAAATCAACACCTGCATCGGCTGCAACCAGGCGTGCCTCGACCACACCTTTGGCGGCAAGCTCACCAGTTGCCTGGTCAACCCGCGTGCCTGCCACGAGACCGAACTCAATTACCTGCCGGTGCAGCAGATCAAGAAAATCGCCGTGGTCGGTGCCGGTCCTGCCGGCTTGTCTGCCGCCACCGTGGCCGCCGAGCGCGGTCATCAGGTGACGTTGTTCGATTCGGCCAGTGAGATCGGTGGCCAGTTCAACATTGCCAAGCGCGTACCGGGCAAGGAAGAGTTTTTCGAAACCCTGCGCTACTTCAACCGCAAACTGCAAACGACGAATGTCGAGGTGTGCCTGAACACCCGCGTCGACGTGGCCAAGTTGGTTGAAGGCGGCTACGACGAAATCATTCTCGCCACCGGTATCGCCCCGCGCGTGCCGGCGATTCCGGGCGTCGAGAATGCCAAGGTGCTGAGTTATCTGGACGTGATCCTCGAGCGCAAACCGGTCGGCAAGCGTGTCGCGGTAATCGGTGCTGGCGGGATCGGTTTCGATGTCTCGGAATTTCTCGTTCATCAAGGCGTAGCCACCAGTCTGGATCGCGCGGCGTTCTGGAAAGAGTGGGGCATCGACACGCAACTGGAGGCCCGTGGTGGTGTGGCGGGCATCAAAGCGGCACCGCATGCGCCGGCCCGTGAGGTGTTCCTGTTGCAGCGCAAGAAGACCAAGGTCGGCGACGGTCTGGGCAAAACCACCGGCTGGATTCATCGCACCGGTCTGAAGAACAAGCAGGTGCAGATGCTCAACAGCGTCGAATACCTGAGCATCGATGACCAAGGCTTGCACATTCGCATCGGCGAAAGCGGTGAGCCGCAACTGCTGGCGGTGGACAACATCGTGATCTGCGCGGGGCAGGATCCGTTGCGTGAGTTGCACGACGGTCTGGTTGAAGCCGGGCAGAACGTGCACTTGATCGGCGGCGCGGATGTCGCGGCGGAGCTGGACGCCAAGCGGGCGATCAATCAGGGTTCGCGGCTGGCGGCTGAGTTGTAAACACACCGCATCACCTGCGGGAGCGAGCCTGCTCGCGAAAGCGGAGCGTCAGCTACGAAGATTTCGCCTGACACGACGCCTTCACGAGCAGGTTCGCTTCCAAACAGCAGGTTTTTTGCGACTGCTGTTAAGATGCCGGCTCTGCAAACAGAGCCGGCATTTATGCTTTTGCCTCCCCCCGACTGGCTAGCCCAAGCCCCCCTCGAACCGCTCCGTCTAGACTGGCTGGCAGACGCCGGCATCGAGGTCGCGATCCTGCGCCTGGACCGCATCGACCCGCTGATCAGCGGCAACAAGTGGTTCAAACTCGTCGAACACCTCAAAGCCGCCGAGCGTGCCGGCGCCGAGGGCATCATCAGTCTCGGTGGTGCACATTCCAATCATCTGCACGCGCTGGCGGCGGCGGGCAAACGGCTGGGTTTCAAAACCGTGGGACTGCTGCGCGGGCACCCGCAGGACACGCCGACAGTGCGGGATCTGCAAGCGTTTGACATGCAGTTGCATTGGCTCGGTTACGCCGGCTATCGCGCGCGGCACGAAGCGGGATTCTGGACGCCATGGCAGGCGCAATATCCGACGCTGCATGCAGTGCCCGAGGGCGGTGGTGGCGTGGCCGGCGCACTGGGCTGCGCAGCGATCAGCCAGCAGGCCGAAAAGCAATTGGCCAAGCTGGGCTGGAATGATTTCGACGCCTGGTGGCTGGCCTGTGGCACCGGCACGACACTGGCCGGTCTGGCGCTCGCCGAGCAAGGCAAGCGCGTGGTGTACGGTGCTCTGGCGGTACCGGATGATCACGGCGTAGCGCCGAACATCGAGTCGATCCTCGCGCACGCCACCGAGCCTGCGGCGGACTATCAACTGGTCGACGCCAGCCGTGGTGGTTTCGCCAAAGTTGACGAGGCGTTGCTGACCTTCATCGATGAGACCGAGCAAGCCAGCGGCATCCCTTTTGAACCTCTGTACACCGGCAAGGCCTTGCTGGCGCTCAAGCAGCATGTCGAGTCAGGCGAATTCGCCATCGGCACGCGTCTGATCTTTACCCACACGGGGGGCTTGCAGGGGCGACGCGGATTTGCAATGACATAGCCGATGGACGCGATCAGTACATGCCAGCGTTTCGGCGTAATGATATTTGCAACACACAAAAGTCTTGTTTGTACGGTTTATTATTTCTGCTTATTTAAAGTTGTTGGTGTGCGTTGATCTGTGGGCGTAACTCTATGTTGCTTATATCTTGTAGGTTCTTTTGATTTGAATAGTTTGTTGTGCGTGATTATTGTTGGTTCGGCTCTTTAGTTTGTTATTAAAGATCATAATTATATTTGTAAATTTGAGTGTGAATATGAAAAGTCCGATCTCCAAGCCTCGCCCCACTACCACTACACCAAAGCCAGTGGCGCCAACCAAACCCGTAGCACCGACCAAACCAGTGGCGCCAACCAAACCGGTAGCCCCAACCAAACCAGTGGCGCCGACCGCACCAGTAGCGCCGGTCGATACCAAGCGTCCGCCAATGCCATGGCCGACCCTTAACATCAACATCGATCCGGTGGCCTTGATTACGCTGATTCAAACACTCGGTGCGACCGTCAATGTCGATGGTTCGACCACACTGCCTGACGGTAGCGTGGTTGACGTTGATAAGACTTCGATCAAGCGTCCCGACGGCATCATTCAATATGACGACGGCCGGGTAGAGTATCCGGATGGACGGATCGTATGGTCTGATAATACCGTTGAATATCCGGATGGCCGTATTGTCTGGGAAGATGGTACTGAACAATTGCCTGACGGAAGCGTTAAACATCCCGATGGTAGTGCGTACGACGCAGAGGGCAACCTTGTTTCAGAGTAAGTAATAACCGGGCAATATATTTATTCAAGACAGTGCAAAAAAAACACCGCTGATTGTCATGGATCAGCGGTGTTCCGGTTATCGGCCTCAGGCGTTTTGCGGCATCTCACCGTTGGCCAGACGCTTGTTGATGTCGGCGATCACTTCCGGCAGATCGCTGATGGTGTCGATCATGTAATGCGGCCGCGAACTTGCGAACAGCGCGTGGATGCGCTTGCGCTCGCTGGCCAGTTCATCGCTGCCCAGCGCGCGGAAACCCTCATAATTCAGACCCAGCGCGTTGCCCGAGCAAATCAGCGCAACCGTCCACATGCCGGCCCGGCGGCCTTCGAGAATGCCCGGCACGGTGTCGTCGATCTTCACGCACGCTGCAACATCGTCGATGCCCAGAGCGATCACGTTGGCCAACGCTTGCGCCGGCCATGGACGACCGTTTGGCACTTCGTCGGTGGCGACCACGTGGTCGGCGACGTAGCCGTTGCTGGCGGCGAGTTCGACGACTTTGTCCATCACCGCTTTCGGGTAGCCGGAGCAGGAACCGATCTTGATCCCTTGCGCGCGCAGTTGGGCGATGGCGTCCAGCGCGCCGGGAATCAGTGCCGAGTGCTCTGCGATTTTCTCGATCTGCAACGGCATGAAGCGGTTGTAGATAGCGGTGACGTCATCGTCGGTCGGCGTGCGACCGAATACCTTGCGATAACGCTCGGCCACTTGCGGCTGATCACAGAGGGTGCGGATGTGATCCCACTTGCCCATGCCCATCGGGCCACGGGCCTCTTCAATCGACACCTGCACATCGAACTCGGCGAAGGCTTCGACGAAGATCTGCGTCGGCGCGAACGAGCCGAAATCGACCACGGTACCGGCCCAGTCGAGGATCGCGGCTTGCAGCTTGCTTGGATTGGTGTAGTTCATGGCGATGAATTCCTGAGTTGTAATGCAGTTCAAATGTGGGAGCGAGCCTGCTCGCGAAAGCGGTCTGACAGCGCATGTGTCGCCTGGGACGACGCTTTCGCGAGCAGGCTCGCTCCCACAGGGGATTTTTGGTGGGGCTCAGATGTCGAGCACTTCCATCTCGCGCAGCACTTCACCCACTGCTGCCACGGCCTGGCGCATTTCGTCCGGGGTGACGTGGCCGATGCAGCCGACGCGGAAAGTTTCGACCTGGGTCAGCTTGCCGGGGTAGAGGATGTAACCCTTGGCCTTGACCCGCTCATAGAAGTCCTTGAACTGGTAGCGCGGATCCTGCGGGGCATGGAAAGTGGCGATGATCGGCGCCTGAATCGCCGCCGGCAGGAAGCTGCGCAAGCCGAGCTTGTTCATCTCTTCCATCAGCGCCTGACAGTTCGCCGCATACCGCGCATGCCGCGCCGGCAGACCGCCTTCTTCGCTGTATTGCAGTAATGCTTCGTGCAGCGCCGCGACCACATGCGTGGGCGGGGTGAAGCGCCATTGCCCGGTTTTCATCATGTAGGCGTGCTGGTCGTACAGGTCCATCGCCAGCGAGTGCGAGTTGCCAGCCGCGGCGGCCAGCGATTCCTTGCGGGCGAAGACAAAACCCATCCCCGGTACACCTTCTAGGCATTTGCCTGAGGCGGCGATCAGCGCGTCGAACGGCACTTTTTGCGCGTCCACCGGCAATGCGCCGAAAGAGCTCATGGCGTCGATGATCAGACGTTTGCCGTGTTGCGCGACGACCTCGGCGATTTCTGCCAGCGGATTGAGAATGCCGGTGCTGGTTTCGCAGTGGATCAGCGCCACGTGGGTGATGTCAGCGTCGGCGCGCAGCAAGCGGTCGACGTCGGCGGCGGTGGTCGGCTCGTCTTCGGCGGTTTCGAAGGTGCTGAACGAGCGGCCGAGCACTTCGCAGATCTTCGCCAGGCGCTTGCCGTAAGCGCCGTTGATCAGCACGAGGATTTTGCCATCACGCGGTACCAACGTGCCGATCGCCGCTTCGACGGCAAAGGTGCCGCTGCCCTGTAACGGTACGCAATGGTGGCTGGCGGCGCCGTTGAGGATGGCCAGCAATTGCTCGCACAGGCTGGCGGTCAGCTGGTTGAAGCGGTCATCCCACGAACCCCAGTCGACCATCATGGCCTGGCGGGTGCGGGCCGAAGTGGTCAACGGGCCGGGAGTGAGCAGAGTCGGTGCGGCGGTACTCATTCGTGTGTCCTCGCGAAAACGCTGTGGGATGAAGCTACGGGGCCTACGTTGCAATTCGCCGCTGCATCAATCAAATTGTTTGTTGTTATGCCAGCCATCAGTGAGGGTTATCCATGAATCTGTTTCAGCTGCGCGCCTTCGATGCCGTGGCCCGCGAAGGCAGCTTCACCCGCGCGGCTGCGCGGTTGTTCATCAGCCAGCCGGCGGTCACCGGACACATCAAGGCACTGGAAGAGCACTACCAGATCACCTTGCTGCGGCGCACCGCGCGACGGGTGGAACTGACCGAGGAGGGCACCAAACTGGCGGCGATCACCCGCGCCATGTTCGGCCTGGCCGAGGAAGCGCAGACGCTGCTCGAGGCCAATCGGCAATTGTTGACCGGGCGTCTGGAGGTGGCGGCGGATGGGCCGCACATGGTTATGCCGATGTTGGCAAGTTTGCGCGCGCGCTATCCAGGGATCACCGTCAACCTGCGTCTGGGCAATGCCCAGGAAACCCTGGCGGCACTGTTGTCGGAGCACGCCGATGTCGCGGTGCTGACCGAGGTCGAGCCGCGCAAGGGCCTGCATCTGCAAGCGCTGAGCGAATCGCGGATCTGCGCGTTGGTGCCGGAGGGGCATCGCTGGGCGAATCGCTCCGCTGACGTAAAACTCAAGGAGCTGGACCAAGTGATCATGGTTCTGCGCGAGCCGACTTCGATTACCCGGCGCACGTTTGATCAAGCGTGTGCACATGCGTCGATTCAGCCGCGGGTGTTGCTGGAGCTGGACAGTCGCGAGGCGGTGACCGAAGCGGTCGCGGCCGAGTTGGGTGTCGGTGTGGTGTCATCGGTGGAGGTCAGTCACGACCCGCGCGTGGTGGCGATCCCGATTGCCGGGGAAGGGCTGGTGAACCGGCACATGATTGGCTGCATGGAGCGCCGGCGCGAGTTGCGCTTGATTCAGGCGTTTTTTGATCTGGCGCCAGACTGAAAACCGAGGCGACTTTTTCGCGAGCAGGCTCGCTCCCACACTACAGAGCGCGGTCCCATGTGGGAGCGAGCCTGCTCGCGAAGGGGCCGATACTGTTTACACAAGACTCTCGCGAACCATATCGAGAAACGTCGCCACCACCCGCCGCGAACTCTGTTCGCGCAAGCACACCAGGGTTTCGGTCAGGCGCCTCGTGCAGTCGGTGATCGGCAACGCGCAGACCCGTGAGTCGGCGCCGAACTCCGCCGCTGAAACCACACCAACCCCGATCCCCACCACCACGGCTTCGCGCGCCGCTTCCCGACCTTCAACCTGAATCGCCGGGCGGATGCGCAAACCTGCGCGGGCCATTTCCTCTTCCAGGGTCTGCCGGGTCACCGAACCGATCTCACGCAGCACCAGTGGCGTGTCATCCAGATCGGCCAGACAGATCGATTCGCGCTCGGCCCACGGATGATTGCGCGAAACGAACGCCACCATCGGATCGTTGCGCAACGGCACACACAGCAAGCGTTCATCGGTTACGTCGCGGCCGAGCAGCGCCAGATCGGCCTGATAGTTGAACAGGCGAAACAGCGATTCATCGGTATTGCCGGTTTCGATTTTCACGCTGATCCCCGGGTAGCGCTCGCAGAACCGCGCGATCTGCGGCAACACGTGGATCGGCGCGTCCACCGCGAGAATCAGGCTGCCGGTCTGCAGGGCCTGGGATTCTTGCAGCAATTCCTGCGCTTCGGCTTCGATCACGAACAGGCGCTGGGTGATCGCCAGCAGGCGCTCGCCAAGGTCGGTCAGGCGTACGGAACGTTTATTGCGGTGAAACAGCAGCACGCCGAAGCGTTCTTCGAGTTTGCGTACTTGGTCGGAAATCGCTGGTTGCGTCAGATAAAGCCGCTCGGCGGCGCGGGTGAAGCTGCCATGGACGGCCACAGCGTGAAACGCTTTGAGTTGGGCGTGAGAGACAGACATGGTGGCTCCAGTAACAAGCTCGGCTTATTTGTGAAATACGATAAATCGATTTTATTTATTAAACAGTAATTGCTTTGATCGGCTCACGCCATCGCTGACTGCTCGGTCGAACAGCAGCGCTGGCCCATGAGCCTGTGCGTGCAACAGCAGACTCATCTGACCGCTATCGCCGAAGGGAAGGGGCGGTAACGCAGTGCTCAACAATAAAAAACACAGGCGTTTTTCTTAATCGATTCTGCCGGCACACTCACACCCTGAGGTCAGAACCACCATGAACAAGCACATCGGCACCCTGGCGCGTTGGCGCGTGCAGATCTTCGCTATTACCTGGCTCGCGTACGCCGCGTTCTACTTCACCCGCAAAGCGTTTTCGGTGGCCAAACTGGGCATCGCCGAAGACCCTGATTTCACCCTCGACAAAATGGCCATGGCCAACCTCGACGCGATCTACCTGGCGGCGTATGCCCTCGGACAGTTCACCTGGGGCATGCTCGCCGATCGCTTTGGTCCGCGAGTGGTGGTGCTTGGCGGTTTGCTGATATCCGCCGCTGCGGCGCTGGTGATGGGCAGTTTCGCTACATTGCCGATCTTCGCCACGTGCATGTTGATTCAAGGTTTGGCGCAGTCCACTGGCTGGTCCGGGCTGTGTAAAAACCTTGGCAGCTTCTTCCCGTCTGAGCAGCGCGGGCGGGTGCTCGGCTTGTGGAGTTCCTGTTACGCGTTTGGTGGTCTGGTCGCCTCGCCGTTCGCCGGCTGGTGGGCCTACACGCTAGTCGGCACCTGGCACGCGGCATTCATCTCCAGCGCGGCGGTGGTCGCGGTGGTGGCCGTGCTGTTCTTTGTCTTCCAGCGCAACAAACCGGAAGACGTCGGCTTGCCGGCGGTGGAGCCCGAGCCGGAACTGACCGCCGAAGAAACCGCAGCCAACAGCAAAATCAGCATGTGGGAGCCGTTGAAGGAAATCCTGCGCAACCGCACGGTGCTGGTGCTGGGCCTGGCGTATTTCCTATTGAAACCGGCGCGCTACGCGATTCTGTTGTGGGGGCCAGTGATTGTTTTCGAGCAGATGCCCAGTGTCGGCAAGGTCGGCGCGGCGATCATTCCCACCGCGTTTGAACTGGCCGGATTGCTCGGGCCGATCATGATCGGCCTGGCCTCGGACAAACTCTTCGGCGCTCGACGCATGCCGGCCTGCGTGCTGAGTCTGCTGGCGCTGACCGTGACGCTGGCGTTGTTCATGGCTGCGCTGAACACCGGCAGCGTGTTGTTGGTCGTCGCGTTGCTGTTCGTCATGGGCCTGACGTTGTATGGCCCGGACTCGATGATCAGCGGTGCGGCCGCCATCGATTTCGGCAAGGCCAAGGCCGGCGCCACCGCCGCCGGTTTCGTCAACGGCTGCGGCTCCGTTGGCGCGGTGCTCGGCGGTTTGCTGCCGGGCTACTTCGACTCGGTGACGGTGTTTATCGTCTTCGCCGGATGCGCGCTGTTCTCGGCGCTGGTGCTGATTCCGCACTGGAACAGTCGGCCGGTCGGCGTGATGGAGCCGCGCGCGGCGATCCCCAACTGCCCGCTGAGCGTCAAACCGCTGCGTTCCTGAAACCCTTCGCCCCGTGGCCTGCTGCGCGGTGCGCGGCAGGCTGCGTCGTGGCTTTCTGACTGGAGATTTCCCATGCGACCGTTCTGGCTCGAGCAAGCCTTGCAGGCCGACCCATCCGAGCAGTGTCCACCGCTGCAAGGCGAGGTGCGCACGGATGTGTGCATCGTTGGCGGCGGCTACACCGGATTGTGGACGGCAATCATGCTCAAGCAGCAAAACCCGGAGTTGGATGTGCTGCTGATCGAAGCAGACATCTGTGGTGCCGGCGCCAGTGGCCGTAATGGTGGTTGCGCACTGTCATGGTCGGCCAAGTATTTCACCCTAGAGCGCTTGTTCGGCGTCGAAGAAGCGGTGCGTCTGGTCAGGGAATCGGAGCGCAGCATCCATGCGATCGGCGAGTTCTGCGAGCAGTACGGCGTCGATGCCGACTACCGCCTCGACGGCACGCTGTACACCGCGACCAATCGCGCCCAGGTCGGCGCAACTGATGTGGTGATCGCGGCGCTGGAGCGTAACGGCATCAACTCGTTCAGCCAGCGCCCGCTCGCCGATGTGCAGCGCATGGCTGGTTCAGCAAAACATCTGGAGGGCTGGTTTTCCCCGGCGGCTGCCAGCGTGCAACCGGGCAAACTGGTGCGCGGTCTGCGCGGGGTGGCGCTGCAATTGGGCGTGAAAATCCATGAGGGTACGGCGATGACCGGACTGGAAGAGGGCCGCCCGGCACGTATCCACACGCCCGGCGGCAAGGTCATCGCCGACCGCGTGGTGCTGGCGATGAATGCGTGGATGGCCCGCGCGTTTCCCCAGTTCGAGCGCAGTGTGGCGATCGTTTCCAGTGACATGCTGATCACCGAACCGCGCCCGGACCTGCTGCAGCAAATCGGTTTGACCAGCGGCGTCAGCGTCCTCGATTCGCGGATCTTCGTGCACTACTACCACAACACCCCGGACGGCCGGATCATGCTCGGCAAGGGCGGCAACACCTTCGCCTATGGCGGGCGGATGCTGCCGGTGTTCGATCAGCCGTCGCCTTATGCCGGATTGCTCAAGCGCAGTCTCGCGGATTTTTTTCCGGCGTTCGCCGAGGTCAAAATCGACGCGACGTGGAACGGCCCGTCGGATCGTTCGGTGACCGGTTTGCCGTTCTTCGGCCAGATGAGCTCGGCGGGCAACGTGTTTTACGGCTTCGGTTATTCCGGCAGCGGCGTCGGCCCGTGTCACATGGGCGGGCAGATTCTCGCCGCGCTGGTGCAGGGCCTGGATAACCCGTGGACCCGTTCGCCGCTGGTCAACGGGCCGCTGGGTTATTTCCCGCCGGAACCGATTCGCTACCTCGGCTCGCTGATGGTGCGCAACGCCATCCGCCGCAAGGAGCGCGCCGAAGATCACGGGCGCCGGCCTCGGCATCTGGACGTGCGCCTGGCCAAGTTCGCGGCGGCGGCGGGCAAGGCGGACAAAGGCTGAGGCGCCGATCAATGCTCGGCGCGGTGGCTCAGCCAGTCGAGCAACAGGCTGTCGCGCGCGGGTTCTGATTCGCGCTCCGGTGGCTGGCGTGCGTGGCTGAGGCACAGGATCGGTCGGTCCGGATCACTGTCGAGGAAACTCACCCACACTTCACTGCCGGCACGCGGTAATTGATCGACCGCGACTGGGCCGCTGAGCCGGCTCATGGCGATCGGCAGCCACAGGGCGTCGCTGGCGGATTTATCCTCAGCCGGCCACAGGCTTACAGCGACGCAGCCGTTTTCGTCCACTTGCGCAGGTTGCCCAGGCGCACCCGCCACTTTCGCCAAGTGATAACCGGCAATATTCGGGCGAGCTTGTTTGAGTGGCGGACGGAAATCGGTCGACCAGGGCTGCGCAGTGAAGTCGTTGTGATAACGCTGAACGCTTGGCGCCGGATCAAGGATCGAAGGGTGCTGCCCGTGGTGGCGCACCGCGCTGATCAGCCATTGTTCGTTGAAATGATGAATCGGGTGGTCGGCCACAAGCAGCAGTCGTCCACTGAGCAAATCGCTGCAATCACTGCGCCCGTGAATGGAGCGCAACTGGCAGCGTTGGCGTTGCAGATGACGTCGGCTGCGTTGTTCGGCGTGCAGACGTTCCGGCGATCGCGCGGGCATCGGCAACTCGGTCGAGACCTCGTTGGCGGCTTCGGCATTGCCGGTTGGCTGACCGCGATTGCGCACCGCATGCAGCATCGGTACAGGCGCCGCGCGATGCTGTTGATAGAGCGCGCTGACGCAGGGCGATGGTGGTTGCTCATCAGCATTGAAAGGGATTTCGACCGGTTCCTGCGGCAGGCTCATGCTGTCGTCGGCGAACACCACGACATGTCCGTCCGGCCCATGTTCGAAGTGATAGTGGATGCCTTCTTCTTCGCATAGCCGCTGCAGCAGTGCCAGATCGCTTTCTTCGTACTGAATGCAAAACGCCCGCGGCGGGTAGTGACCGACGCTCATTTCAATGCGGTAGCTGTGCGCTGGCAGGGCATGTTCTTCGAGCAGTTGTTGAATGATCTGCGGCGCACTCAGGTGAGTAAACACGCGGCGCTTGTGCGTTTGCGCCAGTTGCTGCAGATGCGGCACCAGAATCAGTCGATAGCCGACCCGATGGGTCCCGCGATGTTCGCAGCTGGCGCTGGAAATGACGCCGTGGAACCCGTGCTGCTCACTGAGCCGCAAAAAGGCTGGCCTGTGCAGGAAGGATCCCGGGACGATGGCCGGGGCCAGTCCGAGCAGTTCGATGTCGAAACGGTAAGGCTGGTTCAGCGCTTCCTCGCCGCGAAAACGCACCACCGGCAGGCGCAATCCGCTGTCGGTCAGCGTAAGGGTGAAGGGACTTTCCTTGTCATTGAGCATTCGAGCAGGCCCTGTCAGGCGATACGGGGTTTCAAGGGTACGAAACCGTCGGGCTGAATGGTCATGTCAAAGGCGCTTTTCAGAATCCCCCTACATGCTTTGGTGAAGATGTCGATTCCGTCGGCTGTTTTTTTGGTCGATTGCCGACTTTAGGCCGTATAAACTTGCCGCCACGCGTCGGCCAATAGATGTCTCGGCGCCACAGATCAAGAGAGTGAGTAATGGGCGCACAGTGGAAGGTTAAACACAAAGAAGCGGCAGCCAACGCCAAAGGCAAGATCTTCGGCAAACTGGTGAAGGAAATCACCATTGCTGCACGCAACGGTGCCGATACCGCCACCAACGCACACCTGCGTCTGGTGGTCGAGCAGGCGAAGAAAGCCTCGATGCCAAAAGAAACCCTCGATCGCGCGATCAAGAAAGGCGCCGGTCTGCTGGGTGAAACCGTGCAATACCATCGCGTGACCTACGAAGGCTTCGCGCCGCATCAGGTGCCGCTGATCGTCGAATGCGTCACCGACAACATCAACCGCACCGTCGCGGAAATTCGTGTGGCGTTCCGCAAGGGCCAGTTGGGCGCTTCGGGTTCGGTGGCGTGGATGTTCAACCACGTCGGCATGATCGAAGCCTCGCCGGACAGCCCGGATGCCGATCCGGAAATGGCTGCGATCGAAGCCGGTGCCCAGGATTTCGAGCCGGGCGAAGAGGGCGCGACGCTGTTCCTCACCGACCCGACCGACCTCGACGCCGTGCAGAAAGCCCTGCCGGAACAAGGCTTCACCGTGCTCTCGGCCAAGCTCGGCTACCAGCCGAAGAACCCGGTCAGCGGCTTGAGCGACGAGCAGATGGCTGAAGTCGAAGCGTTCCTCGAAGGCCTCGACAACCATGATGACGTGCAGGACATGTTCGTCGGTCTGGCTGGCTGATCTGTCGCGCCAGGAATGACCTCTTCGCGAGCAGGCTCGCTCCCACATTTGCAATGCATTCCATTGTGGGAGCGAGCCTGCTCGCGAATGACTGCGCAGCGGTCAAAGATTCTCCAGCACCTCGATTACTTCGCTAAACCCCGGCCGCCCCAGCACATCCGCCTGACAGCAACGTCGTTCCAGCGCCTCCAGTTGCGCGCGCCGCTCCGTACTCAATCCTGAGTCGACACGCTCCAGCAATTCCCCCAACAACACACCGAACGCACGGACTTCCAGGCGCTGCAATGCGCGCGTCTGCACATCATCGCGGGTGGCATGAAACGACGCCGCGCCGAAATCCCCCAGCAGACAATCGCCCTGATCGTTCAACAGAATGTTGTGGCCATACAGATCGCCGTGGGTAATGCCTTGGTGGTGCAGGTGCTCGGCCGCTGAGGCGATGCCTTTGGCGACGCGCAGGGCAACCTCGGCGGAGAACCGGCAATCTTCGGCATAGACGTCCCGCGAGCACGAGGCCAGGCTCGGCAAGCCGGCGAGATTGCCGAAGCTCGGATCTATCAACTGCATTACCAATCCCTGCTGTTGATCGGGATGGCCGCTGATGCGCCCTTCGACGCGGATCAGGTTCGGGTGCAGGCCTGCGGTGATGCAGGCGTTCATCTCATGCAACGGCGAACCGTCGCTGGTCATCTCGCCTTTGTACAGCTTCACCGCAACCGCGTGCGCCGTGCCGTCGTCACGCTGCCAGACCGCCCGGGAAATCACCCCGGAAGCGCCTTCGCCCAGTTGCTGTTCAAGGCGCAGCGCCGACCAGTCGATCAGCGGCGTGGCCTCAAGGGCAGCGGCATCGGCTTCGGTCTCCAGCGGATTGCCGGCGTAGGCCAGCCAGGTCAGGCTCGGCAAGGTCAGCAACCACTGCGGCAGTTCGCTGAGTTGATTGGCAGCGATGCGGAGCAATTCCAGCCGATGGCAGTGACGCAGGGAGTCTGGCAGCGATTGCAGACGATTGCCGGCGAGCATGAGCTTCTGCAGAGCGCGGCGTTCACCGAGTTCGCTGGGCAGGCTTTCGATGCGGTTATCGGTGAGGATCAGCCAGCGCAGCGACGGCGGCAGGGCGGCACCGGGCACATTGACGATAAGGTTGGCCTTGAAGCCGACCATGGTCAGCGCGGTGCACTGGCCGAGGCAGGCTGGCAGTTCGCTGAACTGGTTGTCGGAGCAGAACAGCACGCGCAGGCGGGTCAGGCGATGCAGGTCAGCGGGCAGGCTGGATAACGCGTTGCCGCTGAGGTTGAGCACTTCCAGCGTGTCGGCCAGTTGGAAAATTTCGTTGGGGAACTCGGTCAGCCCGCAAGACAGGTCGAGGCGGGTAATGCCGGACAGCTCGCCGGCGCGCAGTTGAGCAAGGGTGTGCATGTCTGGTTTCGCTATTGATCGGTGGAGCGACGCGGGGGCGCTGGAATGGGCGACATGATAGCGGTAAAGCGGATGCTGAACGGATTTTGAGTTGTCCCGGGATCTTGTGGGAGCGAACCTGCTCGCGAAAGCGGTGTATCAGTTAAATGAACTCTGACTGACATACCGCTTTCGCGAGCAGGCTCGCTCCCACAGGGCTCGTTCTCACAGGGTGGGGAGTCAGTTGGGTTCGTGGATTGCCTGCAATTGCCCCAACCGGCTGCGCGTGCGCGCCAGGTCAATGGCGTGACCTTCCAGGCTCTGGCCCAGCGGTAACTGGCCGAGCAAGGTCAGGTGTTTGTCCTGATCGTAGAGCACGTCGATCAGATTGATGAAGCGCTGCTGCACGGCGATCGGACACTCGCCGAGCTGCGGCAGGTCATCGATGATCCACTGGTCGAAACGCTGGCACAGCTGCAGATAATCCATCACTGCCGTCGGCTGTTCACACAGGTCGTTGAAGGTGAACGCGACTCGCCGGCCTTGGCAAAAACGGGCCTGAAGCTGGCGCTTGCCAACCTCGAGGGCAAGGGCAGGCGCATCGGCTGGTGGCAGGTTCAGGGCCTGACGCTGGGCTGTTGAAGCCGGCCAAACGTAATGTCCTTGGGTAAACACTTGATGCGTGTGTTGGCGGTTGAGTGCGCGGTAGTCGTGGGCGCCGCCGACTTCCATCACTTGCATGCGCGTGTTGATCAGCTCGATCACCGGTTTGAAGCGCGCGTGATACAGCGGATTGGGCAGCAGGCCCTCGGGTGCATAGTTGGAGGTCACCAGCAGCATGATCTGCCGTTTGAACAGGGCCTTGAACAGCCGCGTGATCAGCATCGCATCGCCGATGTCATGCACGTGAAATTCGTCGAAACATAACACCCGGCAATCTTCCAGCAACTCATCCAAGGTGATTTCCAGCGCGTCTTCCTCCTGGCGGTGACGGAACATGCCGTCGTGCAACCGAGCGAAGAACTGATGGAAATGCAGGCGGCGTTTGCGCGTGATCGGCAGCGCCTGGAAGAAACCGTCGAGCAACCAGCTCTTACCGCGCCCGACGGCGCCGTACAGGTACAGACTCGGCGGGGTGTGGCCGCTGTCGCCGAGCAGCACGCTGGCTTGCTGCGCCATGCAGTCGATGACTTGCTGCTGACTGCGGCTGAGGGTGTAGCCCTGGTTTTTGGCCTCGTCGCGGAAATAATCGCGGATGGTCGCGGCGTGAGCATCGTGCCCGGCGCTGGCGGGCAGGCCTTTGCCGAACAGGCGGCGCAGCAACGGCCAGCGTTGGCTCAGTCGTGATCGTTTCGGCGTTCGGGCGGGCACGCGGGACAGGCTCCTGGTTTCTCAGACCGGCTCCACAGCGAGCGCGGTGGCCCCAGTGTAACCAGAGCTCGGGCGTCGGCTCCATGAAATATCACCATCAGAACGGTGGCGATTGCTTGAGCAACTCTGCTGCCGGCGAGTCGGTCGGGCTGACCACCGCATAGTTATAGCCCGGCCCTGACCAGTAATCGGCCTGCAGATCGCCATCGCTGCGCGAGCCACGCGGCAGCAGGGTGTTTTTCGGCCCCGGTGGACGCAGGTAGAAACTGACCTTGTGACCGCTGCCATCCTCATACATCACCATCGCCGCCGCGCCTTCATCGGTGCTGAGCAAACGCCCGCTGACCGGCTCGAATCCGGCAGCTTTCAAGTCCGGCAAGCGCCCGGCACCGCTGAAGTAGCGGTCGAGCCAACGCTGCATGTCGCCGTCGCTGTCGACCTTGTAATCGGCGGGCAGTACGCCTTGCTGGGCGATCAGGCGATAGGCTTGCAACGCGTCAGTCATCGGCAATTGCGCAGGGCGCACCAGGGTCATTTCCCGTGCCTGCCAGCCACTGAAACCACCAATGCTCACGGCAATCAGCAACACCGCCGCGCTGGCCAGGTGGCGACGAGACTGCTGGCGGCGGCGCTGGCGAATCATCATCGGGTCGAGCGCCGGATTGGCCGGTTGCTGCAACGCGCCACTCAGCGCTGCGCGCAACTGCTGGGCGTCGCGTTGCCAGGCGCGCACCTGCGCCGCTTCTTCAGGGTGGCTGGCCAGCCAGGTCTCGAGCACGCGCCGATCGGCGTCGCTGAGCTGGTGGTCGACGTAGGCGTGCAAATCACGTTCGCTGGGAGGCAGGCTGATCATTTGAGTATCCGCAAGGAAGGGCTGCTGATTTCGCCGTCGCTGAGTTGGCGCAAGGCCTGGCGGGCGCGGGACAGGCGCGACATCACGGTGCCGATCGGGGCGCCGAGGATTTCGGCGACCTCTTTATAGGACAAGCCTTCCACCGAGACCATCAGCAACAAAGCGCGCTGTTCGGTCGGCAGGCGTTCGAAGGCTTGCAGGGTCGACTGAGCAATCACCGTGCGTTCCACCGACGGCTCGGCATCGTCGCGACCGGTGAAAAATTCCAGCATCCGCGCATAGCGCCGCGAACGACGGTGCGCATCGAGAAATTGCCGATAGAGGATCGCAAACAGCCAAGCGCGCAAGTCGCCGTCAGCGCGTTTTTCGCCCCAGGCCGACAGCGCCCGCTCGAGGCTGGCCTGGACCAGATCGTCAGCGCTGCTGCTGTTGCGCGTCAAGGACACGGCAAAGCGGCGCAATCTGGGAATGATTTCTCTCAACTGTTCGTCGAATTCGCTCATGAATTTCTGCTGGTCGCTACGCTGTGGACTAGGAAGACGCCCGTCAGCGCAGGTTATTCCCCGTGCGCAAAAATAAATACCGCGCCGTGGAATAAACCCGGACGGGGTGCGTCTTGCTGACTCTTTCCACTTGTGGCCGATGGCCTGGAGATATTCATGGTTGATCGCTCGTCCCCCAACGCTGCACCGCCCGGCAGGCCGCCGCGAGAGCCACTGAGCGCCGCGAGCCTGGTTTTACGTCTGGGCGGCATTGCCGTGATTGTCGCCGCCGTGGCCGGGGCTTTTGCCTACGTGCATGGCAACCTTGATCCACAACGATTGACGCCAAAAGCGCTGGTGGATGTGCTGGAGAAGAACAACGGCGTGCATCCCGGCTTTCGTCGCAATCACGCCAAGGGCGTGTGCGTGATAGGCCATTTCGAAAGCAGCGGCGAGGCGCGCGCGTTCTCCACGGCACAGGTGTTCAACCTGCCGCAGACGCCGGTGGTGGGGCGTTTTGCCTTGCCGGCGGGCAATCCCTATGCGCCGGACAGCGCCGTACCGATCCGCAGTCTGGCGCTGCGCTTCACCCAGGCGAACGGTCAGCAATGGCGCACCGGCATGAACAGCATGCCGGTGTTTCCGGTGGGCACGCCTGAAGCGTTCTACCAATTGCAGCAGGCGCAGTCGCCGGATCCAGCCACTGGCAAGCCCGACCCGACGAAGGTGCCGGCGTTCTTTGCTGCACACCCGGAAGCCGTGCCGTTCCTGACGTGGGTGAAGACCGCCAAGCCTTCGGCCAGCTACGCGACCGAAACCTATAACAGCATCAATGCGTTCTATCTTGTCGATGGCAACGGTAAAAAGCAGGCCGTACGCTGGAGCATGACCCCGTTGGCGCAGGACGCGGCGGGTGCCACGGCTCCTGAAGGCGCGGACTTTCTCGAGAAGGATCTGGTGCACCGCCTGGCCGCCGCACCTTTGCGCTTCCAGTTGAACATCACCCTGGCCAACGCCGACGACCCGGTCAACGATGCCAGCAAGACCTGGCCCGCAGATCGCAAGGTGCTGAACGCCGGGACTTTGGTGCTGGAGAAAACCCAGCCGCAGTTGAGTGGCGAATGCCGTGACATCAACTACGACCCGCTGGTGCTCCCGGCCGGGATTCAAGGCTCGGAAGATCCACTGCTGGCCGCGCGTTCTGCCGGCTATGCCGATTCATACCTGCGTCGCACCAGCGAAGTCAGCCAGTTGCCCGCCGCCAAACAGGAGGCTCGTCCATGAGCAAGCAACCGACGCATTTCGTTTTGCTGGCGCGCCTGCTGCACTGGCTGATGGCGCTGATGATCATCGCCATGCTGTTTATCGGCGCGGGCATGGTCACTTCGGTGTCGTCTCGCCATGAATGGCTGATTCATCTGCACAAGCCACTGGGCATCGCGATCCTGGCGCTGGTGATCGTGCGCCTGCTGGTGCGCTTCACCACCCGCCAACCGCCGCTGCCGGATGATCTGCCGGGCTGGCAGGTGCTGGCAGCCAAGGCTTCCCACGTCTTGTTGTATGCGTTGATGCTGGTGTTGCCGTTGCTCGGCTGGGCGATGATCAGTGCGTCGGGCGAGCCAGTGATGCTGACGTCGTCGCTGCATCTGCCGTCGATTGTGCCGGCCGATGCGCAACTGTTTGCATTGCTGCGCAAATCCCATGGCTATCTGGCGTATCTGCTGTTTCTGACGGTGCTGCTGCACTTGGCGGCGGCGCTGTTTCATGGCTGGGTGCGGCGTGACGAAGTGCTCGACAGCATGTTGCGCGGGCGCGATCGCGGCTGACCGCTTAAAGCAAAAGATCGCAGACAGGCTGCGATCTTTTGTTGTTGCAGGGGAGGGGATCAGCGCAGGGTGTCGACCATGTCGGCGAAGGTGGTCAGCACATCCTTGCCCAATTGCTTGGAACGTTTGCCCGACCAGCCGGTGATCTTGTCCGGGTGGTCGTCGTGGTCCTTGAACGGCATCTCCAGGGTCAGCGACAGGCAGTCGAATTTCTGCCCGACGCTGTTGCACGCCAGCGTCATGTTGGCCTGTCCCGGTTCGTCGCGGGTGTAGCCATAGGTGGTCTGGAAGTCTTTGGTGGTGTGCTTCAAGTGGCTGCGGAAATGCTCTTCAAGCTTTTCGATGCGCGGTGTGAAGCCGGGGTTGCCTTCACAGCCGGCGGTGAAAACGTGAGGTATGGTTTCGTCGCCGTGTACGTCGATAAACGCATCGACGCCATGCTTTTGCATCTGCTGCTGAACGAACAGCACTTCCGGGCTGATGTCCTGACTGGCGCTCTGCCACGCCCGGTTCAAGTCCTGGCCCATGGCGTTGGTGCGCAGGTGGCCGTGGAAGGCGCCGTCCGGATTCATGTTCGGCACCAGATACAGATCGGCGCTGGCCAACAGTTTGTTCAGTACCGGATCATCCTGGCGCTCCAGACGCTCGATCACACCTTCCATGAACCATTCAGCCATGTGCTCGCCCGGATGCTGCTGGGCGATGATCCAGATCTTGCGCTGGCCTTCGGCACCGGTGCCTTTGCGCAGCAGCTGAATGTCGCGGCCCTCGACACTTTTGCCGGTCGCCAGCAATTCGGTGCCAGCCTTGCTCAGCGCTTGCTCGATCAACCAGTCATGGCGGCCGCGGCTGTAGGGTTCGAAGTAGGCGAACCAGGCGTGGGTCTGTTCGGCTTCGAGGCAGAAGCGCAGGCTGTCGCCTTCGAAGCTGGTGGGGATGCGGAACCAGTTGACGTGATCATACGATGCCACCGCTTGATAGCCCGGCCAGCCTTTGCTGTAGGTCGATTGGCTGGCGTTGACCAGACGAAACCAGTGTTCCTGATGCACATGCAGGCCGCTGGCCTTGAAGTGGAACCACTGAAAATGAGCGCTGCGCGTATCCGGGCGGATGGCCAGGACGGGACTGAGCGGGTTGCTGATGTCGATGACTTGGATATTGCCGCTGTCGAAATTGGCGCTGATGTCGAACGAAGATTTGGCCACGGTCATGGTCGGTTCCTGATCAGGATTTTTATGACCGGTACTTTACACGCAGGCAGGGCTGAAACCGAGGGGAATCGCGGGTGTAGCGGGGGGCGTCTTCCGTGACGCGCCAGCAGCTTAGAGGCTATGCGATTGATTCTCAAGTGCTGATTGTCATTAGTTTCGCCCAATGTGGCCGGGCTCGGCTTGCCAATCAATATTCTTTTGATATTATCCGCGCCATCGAATTTGCAGCACCCAAAGACTTCATTAGCCTGAAGACACAAGCCCGAAAAACGGGCAAAAAAAGACCCGGCAAAAAGCCGGGTCAAAAACCGTGATTAGCCTGATGAGGAGATAGTCCAGAAGACCGACCTAAGGTCTCTGGTCCATCGACTGATCTCGCGACCAGCTGCTTGCAATAATAATCATTATCATTTGCAAGTCAAATGTTTTTATCTGCGCGATGGGAAAATTCTTTCCTGTCCGCCCGTACCTTGTCCGCCGTGACTTCGTCGTTGTCGATCGAATGGTCGACCATAGCCCGCGCCATATCCACCATGTGCACCACCGAAAAGGCCAGATCGCGACTGGTGCCTTGCAGGTTTTCTGCGGCCTTGAACGCGGTGGCGGCCGCACATCGCAACAGATCCGAGGCATGCACCAGCGCTTCCTCGCCGCTGAGATGGTTTTTGACATCGAAAAAACGTTCGTCCGTCTCGGATTTCGAAACAGTCGGTTTCAAGTAGTAGTCCAGCGCGCGCTGTGCGGCGGCATTGCCTTGAGGGGAGGTGAAGCTGGTGTCGATTTGCAGATCGGGCAGGTCTTTGCTGCTGATATTCATCATGAAACGTCACTCCATGTTCGATTGAAAGTCCGTTGCCCTAGGATAGTACCGCCTGTATTTGTGACTAGGATTTAAATACTACAATATGTGTTTTGCCGGTCGAAGACGTCCGCGTAAGGTGCGGCACATGGATAAATGGATTGAGTTGGTCAAGGCCAAGATGAGTGAACTCAAAGTCACTCAAACAGAGCTCGGAGAGCGCGTCGGCATGTCCCAGGGCGGGATCGGTCATTGGCTGAACAAGCGTCGCGAACCCGGTGTTACCGAAATGAACCGTGTGCTCAAGGCGCTGGGAATGGACTTCCTCGAAGTCGTCCTGGTGATCCGCGAACCGCAGCCGACGCCGGAAGACGAGATGCCGCTGGCGCAGAAGTACAACCCGTACTTCCGTTATCCGGTCTGCGATTGGCGTGCACCGTGCGAAGTGCGTGACACTGCGGCGAGCTATCCCGGAGCATCAGCGAAGCAGCGCTTCGAACTGACGGATTACCACGCTCGTGGCGGTGCCGCGTTCTGGCTGACGGTGACGGGGGATTCGATGACCGCGCCGAGCGGCCAGAGCATTGCCGAGGGCATGCTGATTCTGGTCGATCCGGAGTTGGAGGCAGTGCCTGGCAAACTGGTGATTGCCCAGTGGCCGGACAGCGAAGAAGCGATTTTCCGCAAACTCGACGAGCAGGCCGGCCAGCGCTACCTGGTGCCGCTCAATCCAACCTGGCCGAAAACCCTGCTCACCGATGAATGCCGGATCATCGGCGTAGTGGTTCAGGCAACGGCGCGTTACTGAACCGATCGATCCTCGCGCAAGGCCAGGATCGATCCTTTTTATTTCATCCCTCTTCCAGTTCAACCAAAGCGCTGCCTTCACTGACCATATCGCCTTCCTGGCAATACAGCGCTTTGATCACACCGGCCTGCGGCGCACGGATGCTGTGTTCCATCTTCATGGCTTCAAGCACCACCAGTTGCGCCCCGGCCTCAACCGACTGTCCCGTTTCGACCAGCACGCGTACGATGCTGCCGTTCATTGGCGCGGTCAGACCGCCCTGATGGCTGTGGCTGGCCTCGACGGCACTGATCGGATCGAACGCTTCGATGCGCCGCAACTCGCCGTCCCATTCCAGATACAACGCGCCAGCCTGACGAATCGCCCGTAGAGTGCGGCGCACGCCGTCATGCTCGACGATTAGTGCTTCGCCCAGCAGTTTTGCATGGGCCGCAGTTCTCAAGGTCAACGCGCGATCCTGTCCCTCGCAACTCAAATGCAAGGTGATTTGCGCCGGCAAACCTGCGCGCAAACCACTGCCGCAAGACCAGGGCGAGGCGGGATCATCCGCCCGCGCACGCTGCGGCAGACTCTGCGCAAACGCCTGCGCCGCCGCCTGCCAGAACTCATCGCTCAACGTGCCTGGTGCGGGCAGCAATTGCTCCTGATAGCGCGGAATAAACCCGGTATCCAGCTCTGCCGCCGCAAACGCCGGATGCGCGATGATCCGGCGCAGGAAATTGATGTTGGTCTTCAGCCCGCCAATCGCAAACTCGTCGAGCATGCTCAACAGACGCAAGCGCGCCTGTTCGCGATCTTCACCCCTGGCAATCAGCTTGCCGAGCATCGGGTCGTAGAAGGGCGAAATCTCATCACCTTCCTCGACCCCGCTGTCCACCCGCCGCCCCGCGCCCTGTGCCGATTCGCGATACAAGTCCAGACGCCCGGTGGCCGGCAGGAAGTCATTCGCCGGATCTTCGGCATACAAGCGCACTTCAATCGCGTGACCATTGAGCGGCACCTGCGCCTGAGTGATCGGCAGCGCTTCCCCACGGGCGACGCGAATCTGCCAGGCGACCAGATCGAGCCCGGTGATTGCTTCGGTCACCGGGTGCTCGACTTGCAGCCGCGTGTTCATCTCCATGAAGAAAAACTCGCCGCGCGCATCCAGCAAAAACTCCACGGTACCGGCGCCGACATAACCGATCGCCTGCGCTGAACGCACGGCCGCTTCGCCCATTGCCCGGCGTAGCTCGGGCGTCAGGCCCGGCGCCGGGGCTTCTTCGACGACTTTCTGGTGACGACGCTGGATCGAACAATCGCGCTCGTTGAGATACAGGCAGTTGCCGTGCTGATCGGCGAACACCTGAATCTCCACATGACGTGGCTTGAGCAAATACTTTTCCACCAGCATCCGCGAGTCGCCAAACGACGATTGCGCTTCGCGCTGCGCCGAGGCGAGGGCTTCAGCCAGTTGGCTGACATCCTCGACGACTTTCATGCCTTTACCACCGCCGCCGGCCGTAGCCTTGAGCAGCACCGGATAACCGATGCGTTCGCAGGCTTCGCGGAAGGTGTCGAGGTCCTGCGCCTCGCCGTGATAGCCCGGCACCAAAGGCACACCGGCCTTTTCCATCAATGCTTTGGCGGCGGATTTGCTGCCCATCGCATCGATGGCCGAGGCGGGCGGGCCGAGGAAGATCAGCCCGGCGGCTTCGATGGCGCGGGCGAATCCAGCATTCTCCGAGAGAAAACCGTAGCCGGGATGAATCGCCTGGGCACCGCTGGCCTTGGCGGCGGCGATCAATTTATCGATTTGCAGATAACTCTCGGCAGCCTTGCTGCCGCCCAGATCGACGCGTATATCGGCTTCCCGGCTGTGCCGCGCATCGCGGTCGGTGGCGCTGTGCACGGCGACGGTGGTCAGGCCCAAGGCCTTGGCGGTGCGCATCACGCGGCAGGCGATTTCGCCGCGGTTGGCCACCAATAGGGTGGTAATCACAGGTGCGCTCATCAACGCGACTCCTTGGTGGATGCGGCTTGCCAGCTCGGCGGGCGCTTTTGCAGGAAGGCGCGCAAGCCTTCCTGGCCTTCAGGGCTGACGCGAATCCGTGCGATGGCATTTTCGGTGTAGCGGCGCAGGGCCGGGGTCAGCGCGCCGTTGCCGACTTCGCGCAGCAAGTCCTTGCTGGCGCGCATGGCCGCGGGGCTGTTGAGCAGCAGGTTGTCGATCCACTGTTCGACCTGTTGCTCCAGTTCAGCCGCAGGATAGCTTTCGGCGAGCAAGCCGATCTCCCGCGCCCGCTGCCCGCTGAAGCGCTCGGCCGTCAGCGCATAACGCCGCGCCGCCCGCTCACCGATCGCCTGCACCACGAACGGACTGATCACGGCCGGTGCCAAGCCGATGCGCACTTCCGACAGGCAGAACTGCGCGTCATCGGCGCCGATCGCCATGTCACAGCAACTGATCAAGCCCAGCGCGCCACCGAACGCCGCGCCTTGCACCACGGCCAGCGTGGGGATTTTCAGCTTGGCGAGGTTGTACATCAGCTCGGCCAGCTCGCGGGCGTCATCGAGGTTGGTGTGGTAATCGAGTTCTGCCGATTGCTGCATCCACGCCAGGTCGGCGCCCGCACTGAAATGCTTGCCGCGCCCGCGCAGCAGCAGGAAGCGCAGGCTCGAATCGCTGGCGACCTTGTCGAGAGCGAGGATCAGTTCGCGGATCATCTCGGCGTTGAACGCGTTGTTTTTCTCCGCGCGATTGAGCCATAGCGTCGCGAAACTGCGTGGATCGGTTTGCAGTTCGAGGGTATTGAAGTCGCTCATATTCATCTGTCTCCACGGTTCTTGTGGGAGCGAGCCTGCTCGCGAAAGCGGGGTATCAGTCGATCTATCCGCTGCCTGACAGAGCGCATTCGCGAGCAGGCTCGCTCCCACAAAAAAACATCACATCCGGAACACGCCGAAGCGGCTCGGTTCGATTGGCGCGTTCAGCGACGCGGACAAGGCCAGGGCCAACACGTCGCGGGTCTGCGCCGGGTCGATGACGCCGTCGTCCCACAGCCGAGCGCTGGAGTAGTAGGGATGACCCTGTTCTTCGTACTGATCGAGAATCGGCTGCTTGATCTCGGTCTCCTGCTCGGCGCTGAACGCCTGACCGCTGCGTTCCGCCTGTTCGCGTTTGACCTGCACCAGCACACCGGCGGCCTGTTCGGCGCCCATCACGCCAATCCGCGCGTTCGGCCACATCCACAAAAAACGCGGATCGTAAGCGCGCCCGCACATGCCGTAGTTGCCGGCACCGAAGCTGCCGCCGATGATCACGGTGAATTTCGGCACCTTGGCGCAGGCCACCGCAGTCACCAGTTTCGCGCCGTGCTTGGCGATGCCGCCGGCTTCGTATTTCTGGCCGACCATGAAACCGGTGATGTTCTGCAGAAACAGCAGCGGGATGCCGCGCTGGCAGGCCAGTTCGATGAAGTGCGCGCCTTTCTGCGCGGCTTCGGCGAAAAGGATGCCGTTATTCGCCAGAATCGCGATCGGATAGCCGTGCAAGTGAGCGAAACCGCAGACCAGCGTGGTGCCGAACAGCGCTTTGAATTCATCGAACACCGAGCCGTCGACCAGCCGCGCAATCACTTCGCGCACATCGAATGGCTGCTTGGCGTCGGCCGGAACCACGCCGTACAGCTCGTCGCTGGCGTACAGCGGCGCGATCGGCGTGCGTTGCTGCACCTCGCCGAGCTTGCGCCAGTTGAGGTTGGCGACGCTGCGGCGGGCGAGGGCGAGGGCGTGTTCGTCATTCTCGGCGTAATGGTCGGCCACGCCGGAGGTCTTGCAGTGCACATCGGCGCCGCCGAGGTCTTCGGCGCTGACCACTTCACCGGTCGCGGCTTTTACCAGCGGCGGGCCGGCGAGGAAAATCGTCGCCTGGTTGCGCACCATGATCGCTTCGTCTGCCATCGCCGGCACATACGCGCCGCCGGCGGTGCACGAGCCCATGACCACGGCGATCTGCGGGATGCCCATGGCGCTCATGTTGGCCTGATTGAAGAATATCCGCCCGAAATGCTCGCGATCCGGAAACACTTCGTCCTGACGCGGCAGGTTGGCGCCACCGGAATCCACCAGATAAATGCACGGCAGGCGATTCTGCTGGGCGATGGTCTGCGCGCGCAGGTGTTTTTTCACGGTGAGCGGATAATACGAGCCACCTTTCACCGTCGCGTCGTTGGCGACGATCATGCACTCCACGCCTTCGACGCGGCCGATCCCGGCGATCACCCCGGCAGCCGGGACGTCTTCGCCATACACGGCGTGAGCCGCCAGTTGGCTGATTTCGAGAAACGGCGATCCCGGATCGAGCAAGCGATTGATGCGCTCGCGCGGCAGCAATTTACCCCGCGAGGTGTGGCGTTCCTGCGCTTTGACACCGCCACCCTGCGCCACTTGGGAGAGCAAGGTGTGCAGCGCGTCGACCTGTTTGAGCATCGCCGCGCTGTTGGCGGCGAACTCCGCTGAACGCGGGTTGAGCTGAGTGTGCAGAATCATGGGGCTTACTCCGTAAGCAGCTTCTAGCTACAAGCGGCAAGCTGCAAGTCGGGGCAAGAGCGTGGATCTCTTGCAGCGTGTAGCTTGCGGCTTGCAGCTGACGAAATTCATTTCGTCTCGTTGAACAGTTCGCGGCCGATCAGCATGCGGCGGATCTCGCTGGTGCCGGCGCCGATTTCGTAGAGCTTGGCGTCGCGCAGCAGGCGGCCGGCGGGGAATTCGTTGATGTAGCCGTTACCGCCGAGAATCTGGATCGCGTCGAGGGCCATTTGCGTGGCGCGTTCGGCGGTGTAGAGGATCACCCCGGCCGCGTCCTTGCGCGTGGTTTCGCCGCGCTCGCAAGCCTGGGCCACCGCGTAGAGATAGGCGCGGCTGGCGTTGAGCTGGGTGTACATGTCGGCGACTTTGCCCTGGATCAGCTGGAATTCGCCGATGCTCTGGCCGAACTGCTTGCGGTCGTGGATGTACGGCACGATCAGGTCCATGCACGACTGCATGATTCCGGTCGGGCCGCCGGAGAGCACCACGCGTTCGTAATCGAGGCCGCTCATCAGCACTTTCACGCCACCGTTGAGCACGCCAAGGATGTTCTCTTCCGGTACTTCGACGTCATCGAAAAACAGCTCGCAGGTGTTGGAGCCACGCATGCCGAGCTTGTCGAACTTGTTGCTGCGGCTGAAGCCTTTCCAGTCACGCTCGACGATGAATGCGGTGATACCGTGGGGGCCTTTTTCCAGGTCGGTCTTGGCGTAGATCACGTAGGTATTGGCGTCCGGACCGTTGGTTATCCAGGTTTTGCTGCCGTTGAGGACGAAGCGGTCGCCGCGTTTGTCGGCGCGCAGCTTCATCGAGACCACATCTGAACCGGCGTTGGGCTCGCTCATCGCCAGGGCGCCGACGTGCTCGCCGCTGATCAGTTTCGGCAGGTATTTGCTTTTCTGTTCGTGATTGCCGTTGCGGTTGATCTGGTTGACGCAGAGGTTGGAGTGCGCGCCATAGGACAACGCCACCGACGCCGAGCCACGGCTGATTTCTTCCATCGCCACCACGTGCGCCAGATAACCCAGACCCGCGCCGCCGTACTCTTCCGGCACGGTGATGCCGAGCAGACCCATGTCACCGAATTTTCGCCACATGTCGGCGGGGAACAGGTTGTCGTGATCGATCTGCGCGGCGCGCGGGGCGATCTGATCGGCGACGAAGGACTGCACCTGATCGCGCAGCATGTCGATGGTTTCACCGAGGGCGAAATTCAGGGATGGATAGCTCATGTGGCACCTTTTGGCTTTTTTATCGGGTGGAGCGCACGACGAATCGGCGTTCAGCTTTACGTTAACGTAAAGCTTCCACAGTTCGACTGTCAATCGGCTTTACGTAAGCGTCAACTTGGGCGAGAGTAAGGGCAGTTCAGGATCAGATATCGGTTTGTTTCTGGTGGGAGCGAGCCTGCTCGCGAAAGCGCTGTATCAGTCGCCCTAAAGGGTGAATGACGCAGCGTATTCGCGAGCAGGTTCGCTCCCGCAGGGATTCAAAACCGGGAAAACCCACTAATAAAGACAATAGGGGTCGTCATGGATCAACCCAGTGCAAACCCGCAGCGCAGCTACACCCGTGGCTCTCAGGACAAAGCCCTGCTGGCGATGACCATCGATCAGCGCTTCGATCAGACTGTCGCGCAATACCCTGACGGCGAGGCTTTAGTGGTGCGCCATCAGCAGTTGCGTTACTCCTGGCGGCAACTGGCCGAAGCGGTGGATGAGCAGGCCAGGGCCTTGCTCGCGCTGGGCTTGCAGACCGGCGATCGCCTCGGCATCTGGGCGCCGAATTGTGCGCAGTGGTGCATCACCCAGTTCGCCACGGCGAAGATCGGCGTGATCCTGGTCAACATCAATCCCGCCTACCGCAGCTCCGAACTCGAGTACGTGCTCAAGCAATCCGGCTGCCATTGGCTGGTCTGCGCGGGTGCGTTCAAGACCTCGAATTACCACGCAATGCTCCAGAGCCTGGCGCCAGAATTGGCTGAGCACGCCATCGGTCAGCTGCGTAGCGAACGCCTGCCGGAGTTGCGCGGCGTGATCAGCCTCGATGCCAATCCGCCGCCCGGTTTTCTGCCGTGGTCGCAGCTCAGCAATCTGGCAGTCAGCGTCTCGCCCGATCAACTGCGCGAACGCAGCGCCAGCCTGCATTTCGATCAACCGGTGAACATCCAGTACACCTCCGGCACCACCGGTTTTCCCAAGGGCGCGACCCTCAGTCACTACAATATTCTCAACAACGGTTACATGGTCGGCGAAAGCCTCGGCCTGACGGCTGCCGATCGTCTGGTGATTCCGGTGCCGCTGTATCACTGCTTCGGCATGGTCATGGGCAACCTCGGTTGCGTCACCCATGGCAGCACGATGATTTACCCCAACGACGCTTTCGATCCGGCGCTCACCCTGCAAGCGGTGGCCGAAGAAAAAGCCACGGCGCTGTACGGTGTGCCGACCATGTTCATCGCCATGCTCGATCAGCCGCAGCGGCAGACCTTCGACCTGTCGAGCCTGCGCACCGGGATCATGGCCGGCGCCACCTGTCCGATCGAGGTCATGCGCCGGGTGATCAACGAAATGCACATGAGCGAAGTGCAGATCGCCTACGGCATGACCGAAACCAGTCCGGTGTCGTTGCAGACCGGGCCGGCGGATGAGCTGGAGTTGCGTGTCACCACGGTCGGGCGCACCCAGCCGCAGCTGGAAAGCAAGATCATCGACACCGCCGGCAACCTTGTGCCGCGCGGCACCATTGGCGAATTATGTACGCGCGGCTACAGCGTGATGCTCGGTTACTGGAACAACCCGCAGGCTACCGCCGAAGCCATTGATGAGGCGGGGTGGATGCACACCGGCGACCTGGCGAGCATGAACGAGGAGGGCTACGTCAACATCGCCGGGCGTAACAAAGACATGATCATTCGTGGCGGCGAGAACGTTTACCCTCGTGAGCTGGAGGAATTCTTCTTCACTCATCCGGCGGTGGCGGACGTGCAGGTGATCGGTATTCCGTGCTCGCGCTACGGTGAGGAAATCGTCGCCTGGATCAAATTCCACCCCGGCCACAGTGCCTCGGAGCTGGAGCTGCAAACCTGGTGCAAGGAACGCATCGCCCATTTCAAGACACCGCGTTACTTCAAATTCGTCGACGCGTTTCCGATGACGGTGACGGGGAAGATCCAGAAATTCAGGATGCGTGAGATCAGTATCGAGGAGCTGAAAATAACCGAGCGGTAACCTAAACCCTGTGGGAGCTGGCTTGCCAGCGATGGCGTCAGGTCAGCCAGCATCAATGTTGAATGTTCTACCGCAATCGCTGGCAAGCCAGCTCCCACAGGGATTGGGGTGGTTTCAGGAATTGCAGAAAGCACAAAGGGGAGCCGAAGCTCCCCTTTAATTTGTCGTTGCGTGCTCTTTTTATTATTGAGGGTCGGTCTGTTGTTGTTTTTGGCAACCGTGGCCCTGTACAGCTTTTTTTGGCGACCCCCATTCGGGGTCAAGAGCAAACGTATTTTTTTGAGCGCTGATCTGCTTTCTCGTTTAACGATCCAACCGATTCGGGAGCTACCTGAAGGTAGTTTTATTGTTCTCTGCCCGGTTGCGGGTCACTCCTGAGAGCACCCTGAAAAGCACACCTTCTCCAAAAAAATCTGTTAGCTGCGTCTCTGCCGTGTTGTTCTTGTTATGTCAGAGTCGTTTCGTCTTGTTTTTATTGGTTTGCGGCTTTTTATTCTTGTTATGCGATAGAGATAGCAGGTGTCGTGCCAACTTTTAAAAACCTTTAAAAATCAATGGCTTAACTTTTTCAGGCTTTTTCGACTCCAGGCAAAGCCAGACAATTTGTTTCCGTGTTACTCGCTTTTGCCCACATCGCTGACGCAGCGGTAACACCTCACTGCGCGCTGCGCGCCTTCGCCACCCGCGAACCGCTCGGGCGGCCGAGCACTGCGCTGATCTGCTGGCCCGCGGCAATCAAGGCGTCCAGGTCGATACCGGTCTCGATGCCCAAGCCATTGAGCAGGTACACCACGTCCTCGGTGGCAACGTTACCGCTCGCGCCTTTGGCGTACGGGCAGCCGCCGAGGCCGGCGATAGAGCTGTCAAACACCGCAATGCCTTCGAGCAGGCTGGCGTAGATGTTGGCCATGGCCTGGCCATAGGTGTCGTGGAAATGCCCGGCGAGTCTGTCCCGTGGCACCTGCGCCGAGACCACCTCGAACAGGCGTCGGGTCGCGCCCGCCGTGCCGGTGCCGATGGTGTCGCCCAGCGACACTTCGTAGCAGCCCATCGCGTACAGCTCGCGCGCGACCATCGCCACTTGCTCCGGCGCAACGGTGCCTTCATACGGGCAGCCCAACACACAGGAAACGTAACCGCGCACGGTAACGCCGTGTTGTTTGGCGGCCTCCATGATCGGCGCAAACCGCGCCAGGCTCTCGCTGATCGAGCAATTGATGTTGCGCTGCGAGAACGCCTCGGAGGCGGCGGCGAACACCGCGACTTCCTTGACCCCGGCGGCGAGCGCGTCTTCAAAGCCGCGCAGGTTCGGCGCCAGCGCGCCATAGGTCACGCCGGGCTTGCGCTGGATCTGCGCAAATACCTCGGCGGAGCCGGCCATCTGCGGCACCCACTTGGGCGAAACGAAACTGCCGACTTCGATATAGCCGAGCCCGGCGGCACTCAGCGCATCGACCAGTTGCACTTTGTCAGCGACGCTGATCGGTTGGGCTTCGTTCTGCAGGCCATCGCGCGGGCCGACTTCGATCAGGCGTACTTGGGAGGGGAGGGACATGGGTGGGACCTGCTTCGTGGATTCGTGGTGATCCCTGTGGGAGCGGGCTTGCCCGCGATGAGGCCGGAACATCCTGCAATGATGTTGACTGACCCGACGCCATCGCGGGCAAGCCCGCTCCCACAGGGAAAGGTGTATTGGCAGACTACTGGGCTATTTGCTGGCTCTTGAGCGTCTGCTCCAACGCCTGTACGCAGCGCTCTTCGGCAGTGTCCAGCTCAAGCTTCATCTGTTCGATATCCAGCAACTGCTGTTCGAGCTGTTCGCGACGTTCGCTGATTTTCGCCAGCATGCTGTTGAGCTGTTTAGTGTTACCGCCGGACGGGTCGTAGAGTTCGATCAGCTCGCGGCATTCGGCCAGGGAAAAACCGATGCGCTTGCCGCGCAGGATCAGCTTCAGAGTGACCTTGTCGCGCGGCGAATAGATACGTTCCTGGCCACGACGCTCGGGGCTGAGCAGGCCTTGCTCTTCATAAAAACGGATCGCCCGGGTGGTGATGTCCAGCTCGCGGGCGAGATCGGAAATGCTGTAGGTCTGACTGCTCATGAAAGCGCTCGGAAAAGGGGCATGGCGCTAAGCTAATCGGTGGTTTACGTTTACGTCAAGGCTCAAGATCCTCGCTGCGTTTGCCGGCCTATTCGCGAGCAGGCTCGCTCCCACACTGAATTGCATTTCACCGGAAGGAATGCAGTCGAATGTGGGAGCGAGCCTGCTCGCGAAGAACGATAACGCGGTAAAAAAGCCCTACACCTTCTCCAGCTTCTTCTCCTGCGCCGTCACCTGCTGGCACAACTCGATCATCTGCTCGCGCATCCAGCGGTTGGCCGGGTCCTGGTCGGTGCTTTCGTGCCAGTACAAATGCGTTTCCACCGACGGCACATCATTCACCGGCAAATTGAACGACTGCAAATCATGGCGGCGGGCGAAGCGTTCCGGCACGGTCATGACCATGTCGGTCTGCTGCATCACTTGCGAGGCCATCAGATAGTGCTGCGAGCGCAGGGCGATCTTGCGCTGGATGCCCATTTTGCCCAGCGCCAGATCGACATAACCCAGACCGCTGCGCCGGCTGGAGATATGGATGTGAGTCAGCGACAGGTAGTCATCGAGGCTGAGTTTTTCCTTGCCCGCCATTGGATGGCCCTTGCGCATGGCGCAGACGTAACGGTCGTCCATCAGCTTGACGTGGCGCACCTGCGGGTCGGTGTTGAGCGGCGCATCCACGGCGAAATCCAGACGCCCGGCCGCGAGTTCCTTGGTGGTTTCCCGGCGTTTCGACAGAAAGCTTTCGATGATCACCGTCGGCGCTAGGCGGCGCAGGCGCTGGAACAGGGGCGGCAGAATGATTGCCTCCGTCAAATCGGTCATGCTGATGCGGTAAGTCTTGGCCGCCTGCGCCGGGTTGAAGATGCGGCTTTCCTGCACCGACACGCGCAGCAGCGACAGGGCGTTGCGCACCGGGCCGATGATGTTCTGCGCCATCGGCGTGGGCACCATGCCTTGGGCAGTACGCACGAAGAGCGGGTCGTTGAAGGTTTCGCGCAACCGCGCCAGGGCGTTGGACACCGCCGGCTGGGTGATGCCGACAATCTGCCCGGCGCGGGTCAGGTTGGCTTCGGTGTAGATCGCGTCGAAGACGATGAAAAGGTTCAGGTCGACCTTGCTCAGATTCATAACGCGGCTTCTCTTGTTATTAAGTGCAAGTGTTTTGGGGCTGACGATCAGCGGATCATATATTGGTGATGAATGTTTATACACGCCGAGAATAGGCTAGGTAAATGATCAGCGCTGTTCTAGCATCGATTGCATGACTTGAACAACCTCTGCCCGAGAAGGTAACTACCCATGGATTTCGCTTATTCGCCCAAGGTTCAGGAACTGCGTGAGCGCGTGACTGCGTTCATGGACACTTACGTTTACCCGGCCGAAGCGGTGTTCGAACGCCAGGTCGCCGAGGGCGATCGCTGGCAGCCGACCGCGATCATGGAAGAGCTCAAGGCCAAGGCCAAGGCTGAAGGGCTGTGGAATTTGTTTCTGCCTGAGTCCGAGCTGGGCGCCGGCCTGAGCAACCTCGAATATGCGCCATTGGCGGAAATCATGGGCCGTTCCCTGCTCGGGCCGGAGCCGTTCAACTGCTCGGCGCCGGATACCGGCAACATGGAAGTGCTGGTGCGCTACGCCAACGAAGAGCAGAAACAGCGCTGGCTCGAGCCGCTGCTACGCGGCGAGATCCGTTCGGCGTTCGCCATGACCGAGCCTGATGTGGCGTCTTCCGACGCGACCAACATGGCCGCCCGTGCCGTGCGTGATGGCGATCAGTGGGTGATCAACGGCAAGAAATGGTGGACCTCCGGTGCCTGCGATCCGCGCTGCAAGATTCTGATCTTCATGGGCCTGAGCAACCCCGACGCGCCGCGTCACGCCCAGCACTCAATGATCCTCGTACCGGTTGATACCCCCGGGGTGAAGATCGTCCGGCCGCTACCGGTGTTCGGTTACGACGACGCACCGCACGGTCACGCCGAAGTGCTGTTCGATAACGTGCGAGTGCCGTACGAAAACGTCCTGCTCGGTGAAGGACGCGGCTTCGAAATCGCTCAGGGTCGCCTTGGCCCAGGCCGCATTCACCACTGCATGCGTTCGATCGGCATGGCCGAGCGTGCACTGGAACTGATGTGCAAACGCTCGGTGAGCCGCACCGCATTCGGCAAACCACTGGCGCGTCTGGGCGGCAACATCGACAAGATCGCCGACTCACGGATGGAGATCGACATGGCGCGTCTGCTGACGTTGAAAGCGGCGTACATGATGGACACCGTCGGCAACAAAGTGGCGAAAAGCGAGATTGCGCAGATCAAAGTGGTGGCGCCGAATGTCGCCTTACGGGTGATCGACCGGGCGATCCAGATGCACGGCGGGGCAGGGGTGTCGAACGATTTCCCGCTGGCCTATATGTATGCGATGCAACGCACCCTGCGTCTGGCTGACGGCCCCGACGAAGTGCACCGCGCGGCGATTGGCAAGTTCGAGATCGGCAAGTATGTGCCGAAGGAAATGCTGCGTAGCGGCCAGTAACACCGCGTCGCCTCATTCGCGAGCAGGCTCGCTCCCACAAGATTTGTGCACGCCACAGATCCAATGTGGGAGCGAGCCTGCTCGCGAAAGGGCCTGTACATTCAGCACATCGACATCAGGATCAGAACACCCAAACCTCAACCCGCCGGTTCTTGATCCGCCCTTCATCCGCGCTGTTGGTCGCCACCGGCATCAGCGCACCAAAG
Source organism: Pseudomonas siliginis (assembly GCF_019145195.1). Lineage (GTDB taxonomy): Bacteria > Pseudomonadota > Gammaproteobacteria > Pseudomonadales > Pseudomonadaceae > Aquipseudomonas > Aquipseudomonas siliginis. Next base: position 91,701 of record NZ_JAHSTW010000009.1, on the reverse strand, counting down.
CCGCGGACTTCGCGCATGACCACACCGTTTTTGACCAGCTCACGCCGCACCGCCATCGCCCGTAGCTTCGACAGCAGATCGGCCCGCGCCGGGTCATCCTTGAGATCACCAAACCCCACCAGCGTCACCGCCCGTTCGGTCTTGCCATTGCGCTTTATATAGTCGAGCACCCGCGCCAGATCCTGCCGCGCCTTGTTGTCCAGACTGGCGCTGCCCTCGGCAAAACGGAAATTCACTGTCAGACGCTGGGCATGCCGGCTGAGAGATTGATAACCCTCGGGCATCAGCGCATTCGGCGCCACGCTCATGGCTTGTACGGTCTGGCTGACAAAACCGCTGGCCGCGACGACCGCCTGTCCCTGTGGGCTCTGGGCAAAGCTGGCCAACGCCTGTGCCCACGGATTGCGGCTGTCCGGCGGCAGATAAAAGAACAAGCGCCGCGACAGCGGATAGTCTTCGGTGGCGATCAGACTGTTCAGCGGCAGCATCGCTTGCGAGGCGCCGTCGGCAATCGCTACGGCTTTGGCCTGACGCACGTAAGGCAAGCCGATGAAGCCGATACCTTGCGGGTCGGCGCTGACGGCGTCGGACAATTGCTCGCTGGATTCGAAACGTTTCGCCGCGCTGCTCAGACTTTTCCCTCGCCGGCTCAGGACCAGTTCCTTGAACGTGTCGTACGTCCCCGATTGATCATCCCGCGCATATAAGTGTATGGCGCCGCCACGGCCACCGATGTCTTCCCAGGTTTTCACTTCGCCGGCAAAAATCCGCGCCAGTTGCTCGGTGTTCAACTGCTCAAGCGGGTTGGCCGGGTTGAGGATGATCGCCAGGCCGTCGATGGCAATGACTTGCTCGGCCGCCGGACTTTTCAGATCGCCGAGGGCTTGCAGGGCAAGCAGTTCGCTGTCCTTGATCTCACGGGAAGAGGCGGCCAGATCGGCGCTGGCGTTTTTCAATGCAGTGAAGCCAGTGCTGGAACCGTGGGCGGCGACTTCGATGACCACGCGTTGCCCTTGTGCGGTCTGGCCGACGATGCGTTGTTCGTTGGCGGTGTCCGGGGTTTCGCGGTGGATTTTCAGCAGGCCTTGTTCCTGCAACAGGCCTTCGACCAGCGCCGGGCCGAGTTCGGCGCCGATGGTGTTGGAGCCCTGAATGCGTAAAGCCGGGCCGTTTTCGGGGATCGGCAGGGCGACGGCGGATACCGACAGCCAGCCGCTCAACAGGAAAACGCAAAGAACACGCAGGGTCATGCCGGCACCGAATCAAGCCAAGGGGATTGCCGGGGAGATTAAGTCAGGCGCGTGACCGAAATATGACAGGGGATTACCTGTGGGAGCGAGCCTGCTCGCGAAGGCGGCGTGTCAGTCGAAAAATTCGTCGCTGATCCACCGCATTCGCGAGCAGGCTCGCTCCCACAATGAAAATTCCCTCAGGCTGGATCAGGCCAGCTCAAGCCAGATTGGCGCATGATCCGACGGTTTTTCCATGCCGCGCAGTTCGTAGTCCACGCCGGCATCCTTGACCCGTGGCAGCAGGCCATGGGACGCCAGAATTACATCGATGCGCAGGCCACGCTTCGGTTCATCTTCAAAGCCACGGCTGCGATAATCGAACCAGCTGAACATGTCGCTCACGTCGGGATTGAGGTGACGGTAGCTGTCGGTCAGGCCCCAGTTTTTCAGGCGCGCCATCCACTCGCGTTCTTCCGGCAGGAAGCTGCATTTGCCGGTTTTCAGCCAGCGCTTCATGTTGTCCGGGCCGATGCCGATGTCGCAGTCTTCCGGGGAAATGTTCACATCACCCATCACCACCAGTGGCTGTTCATTGTGGAACTGGCTTTCCAGCAGCGCTTGCAGGTCGCTGTAGAAACGCTCCTTGGCGGGGAATTTGGTTGGGTGGTCGCGGCTTTCACCTTGTGGGAAATAGCCGTTCATGATCGTCACCGGCACGCCGTTGGCATCGGCAAAAGTGCCCCAGATAAAGCGCCGTTGCGCGTCTTCTTCATCGGTGGCAAAGCCTTTATGGATGGCGATCGGTTCGTTGCGCGAGAGCAGGGCGACACCGTAATGGCCCTTCTGGCCATGGAAGTGCACGTGGTAGCCGAGGGCGCGGATGTCGTCGTGGGGGAACTGGTCGTCGTGGACCTTGGTTTCCTGCAGGCCGATCACGTCGGGCTGATGTTTTTCGATCAGCGCTGCCAGCTGATGCGGACGGGCACGCAGTCCGTTGATGTTGAAGGAAACAATCTTCATGGTCGGCAGTCCTGGCAAAAGGGCGATGCTAGCTGACATGGGGGAGATGGGCCAGTGTGGGACAAATCAATTTCACCTGTGGGATTTGTAGCGCTTGTCCCGGCCCCATCGCTGGCAAGCCAGCTCCCACAGGTTTCTGTGGTGTATGTAAATGTTGTGAACGACGCAGACACTGTGGGAGCTGGCTTGCCAGCGATGAGGCCCGCCCAGTCGATGAAGATCCGAGGCTGGTCTAACCTGTCAGGGGAACCACCACATCCGCCCAAGGTTCGTACCAACAAGCGCGCCAGCCTCCGAGCGCGCCCCCGGGGAGAATCACTGCAATGCCTGAAACCCAGACCGCCGTTGCCGACATCCACATGCTCGACCGCGGCTATTCGCGCGAAGCCCGCTCGTTGCTGTATCAGGCCTATCGCCACGAGCCGACCTTCGGCTACCTGTTCGAAGCCGAACGTCCCGGCTATGAACAACGGGTGCGCGCGACGGTGCGCGAGCTGGTCAAACAGCATTTTCTCCAGGACCTGCCGGCGATCGGCCTGTTGGTCAACGATCGCTTGATCGGCATCGCCCTGATCGCACCGCCGCAACGGCGCCTGGGCGTTACCGAAAGTTGGGCGTGGCGCTTGCGCATGGTGCTCAGCACCGGTTTTCGCTGCACCCGGCGTTATCTGGAATACCACGATGCCGTGGCTGCATGCGTGCCGGGTGACTCGGTGCACATGCTGCCGCTGCTCGGTGTGCACCCGCAGTTTCAGGGCAAGCACTACGGCGAACAGTTGCTCACCGCCGTGCACAACTGGTGCGCCGTTGATGAAACCTCGCAAGGCGTGGTGCTCGACACCGGCAACCCACGCTACCTGGAATTCTATAAAAGGCAGGGTTATCAGGAGATCGGCGAGGTTGCCGTCGGGCCGGTGCGCGAACACGTATTTTTCCATGCCAATCCGCAGGTGTTACAAACAGCAACGGGATAATGATCGAACTTCTTCACAAATTACCTGTTCTATCAGGCTCCCGAGCCCGTGATAGCATCCGCGCCTATGAAGTTTCCACGAAGATTTACCAGCGGCGTGCTGATGCTGTTATCCAGCTGCGCGGCGCTGGCGCAAAGTGAATTGGATGTACGGATCAAGCCGTCCAACGATGAACTCAAGGCCAATATAGAAGGCTATATCGGCAGCCTCGGCGATCGCGACGAAGAAGCCTTGCTGCGTTTCAGTCGCGGCGCCGAAGAGCAGGCGCGCAAAGCGGCGCAGGCGTTGGGCTACTACCAGCCGCAGATCGACAGTGACGTCAAGGGCGGGGAAAAACCGCGTCTGGTGCTGAACATCGATCCCGGCGAGCCCATTCGCCTGCGCAACGTCACCGTGCGCGTCGACGGCCCGGCGGCCTCGCTGAAATCGTTCCGCGTACCGAAAGGCGACCTGCTCAAGTCCGGCGCCGTGCTCAACCATGGCCGTTACGAAGACGCCAAACGGGTGATCCAGAACCAGGCCTCGCGCTTCGGTTACTTCAGCGGCCATTTCACCAGCCAGAAGCTCATGGTCGATCCCCGCGCGGGCGTGGCCGACATCGAATTGATCTACGACAGCGGCCCGCGCTATGCGCTGGGCAAAGTCAGTTTCGAGGGCGACACGCCCTTCGACGAAGACCTGCTGCAACGCATGGTGCCGTTCAAGGCAGGCGAACCCTACGATTCGGAACTGATCGCCGAACTTAATCGCGACCTGCAATCGAGCGGCTATTTCGAAGGCGTGCGCGTCGACGCGGCACCGACGGCAGCGCAGAACGATGTGATTCCGGTCGCCGTCAAACTCGACACGCGCAAGCCGCGCACGATGGGCCTGGGCCTCGGTTATTCGACCGACGTCGGGCCACGGATCAAGGCCAACTGGACGCGTCACTGGGTCAACCCGCAGGGCGACAGCTATGGCTGGGAGGCCGAACTTTCGGCGCCCCGGCAGAACGTCGGGCTGTTCTACGACATCCCGCTCGACCCGCCATTGACCGACAAACTGCGCTGGGCCGGCGGCTATCAGTTCGAAGACATCGAAGGCTCCGACACCCTCAGCAAGCTGCTGACGTTCGGCCCGGAATGGCACAGCAAGTTGCCCAGCGGCTGGCAGCGGGTGATCTCGCTGAAATGGCAACGTGAAGAATACGAACTCGGCGACGACTCCGGCCTGAGCACGTTGCTCATGCCCGGCATCAGTTATTCGTACCTCAAAAGCGACAACCGCATCGACCCGCGCAACGGCTATCGCCTGAGCTTCGAAAGCAAAGTGGCCAAGGAAGGCCTCGGTTCGGACAACAACCTTTTATACGGCACCGCGCTGGTCAAGGGCCTGACCACGGTGTTCGACAGGCACCGCCTGCTCGGCCGCGTGCAGGTCGGCGGCAGCGCCACCAACGGCTACAACTCGATTCCGCCATCGCTGCGCTTCTTTGCCGGTGGCGATCAGAGCGTGCGCGGTTACGACTATCAGAGCCTGTCGCCGAAAAACTCTGACGGCGACCGCATCGGTGGCCGCTACATGATTGCCGGCAGCGTCGAGTATCAGTATTCGATCGCCGAGAAATGGCGGGTCGCGACCTTCGTCGACCAAGGCAACTCTTTCAACAAACTCGAACTGCCCGACCTCAAGACCGGGGTCGGTGTAGGTGTGCGCTGGGTCTCGCCGGTCGGGCCGATTCGCCTTGACCTGGCCCATGCGCTGGACGACGACGGCGGCATCCGGCTGCATTTTTCCATGGGGCCTGAGCTGTGAAGCGTGGTGTGAAAATAACGGCGCTGACGCTGTTGGCGCTGGTCATGTTGATCGTCCTGAGCCTGGCTGCACTGCTTGGCACGCAGGCCGGCAGCCGTTGGGCGCTGGGCCTTGTACCTGGCTTGAGCGTGGAGAATTTCCACGGTCGCCTCGCTGGGCAGTGGAGTGCCGATCACCTGGTGTGGCAGCAGGACACAAGCCGCGTCGAGCTGAACAAGGCGATCTTCGCCTGGTCGCCACTGTGCCTGACGCGCATGACCTTGTGCATCGATCAGCTCAAGGCCGAGCAGGTAATCCTGCAATTCCCGCCGAGCGAAGAAACCACCGAGAGCGGCCCGATCACACTGCCGGACCTGCAATTGCCGTTGGCCATTGAACTGGGCGATGTCGAAGTCGGCAGCCTGTTGTTCAACGGCAGCGAACAGCTCAAGGGCTTGCAACTGGCGGCGCACTGGACCGCTCAGGGCCTGCAGATCGACAGCGTGAAATTGCAGCGCGACGAGCTCAGCCTGAACCTGTCCGGCCTGCTGCAACCGAGCGGCAACTGGCCGCTGACGATTCAGGGCGATTTGACTTTGCCGTCTCCCGGCAGCGAGCCGTGGACGCTGGCGCTGAAAGTTGAAGGCGATCTGCTGAAAACCCTCAACCTGCACGCCGACAGCCGTGGCTACCTCGACGGCCAGTTGAACGGTGAACTGCAAGCGCTGGCGGAAAACCTGCCGGCCAAGCTGCGCATCACCAGCGACGCGTTCAAACCCAGCGCCGATCTGCCGGACACCCTGCAATTCAATCAGCTTGTGCTCACGGGCGAAGGCAACCTGAAAAACGGTTATCAACTGCTCGGCAACGCCACGCTGCCCGCCGAAAAATCGCCAGTGGCGCTGCTGCTCAAGGGCAAGGTTGACGCCAATGGCGCGCAGATCGCCGGCCTCGACCTCAATGCCAACGACACGCAAAGCCTCAAACTCACCGGCAACGTCGACTGGAGCATGGGCCTCAGCGCTCAGGCCAATATCAACTGGCAAGACTTCCCGTGGCACCGGCTCTATCCGGAAATCGACGAGCCGCAAGTGACGTTGCGCACCTTTACCGGCGAAGTGTCCTACACCGACGGCCAGTACCTCGGTAATTTCGACGCCGCGCTGGATGGCCCGGCCGGCGCGTTCACCTTGAGCAGTCCGTTCAGCGGCAGTCTGGAACAGATCGCCTTGCCGCAACTGGTCATGCAGGCCGGGCAGGGCAAGGCCGAAGGACACGTGAATGTGCGCTTCGCCGACGGCATCGCCTGGGATACCGCGCTGGACCTGTCGGCGCTCAACCCGGCGTACTGGGTCGCGGAGCTGCCGGGTACGCTGGCCGGGCCGTTGCAGAGCAAAGGCGAGATGAAGAATGATCAGCTCAGCCTCAGCGCCAACCTCGATCTCAAAGGCAAATTGCGCGGTCAGCCGGCGGTCCTCCAGGCCAAGGCTGACGGCGCGGGCGAGCGGTGGAATCTCAATGCCCTGCAGATCCGCCTCGGCGACAACAGCATCAATGGCAAGGGCAGCCTGCAGGACAAACTCGGCGGACAGATCGACATCAAGCTGCCGCGTCTGGCCCAGTTGTGGCCGCAATTGCGCGGGCAGGTCAACGGTCAGGTCAACGTCGCCGGCACGCTGAAGGCGCCGCAGGGCAAGCTCGATCTGCAAGGTTCGCAACTGGCCTTCCAGGACAATCGCCTGCAAAGCCTCAACCTCGACGCCACGCTCGACAGTGCGCAGCGGGCGAAGATCAATCTCAAAGGCAGCGGCATTCAGGCCGGCGATACTTCGCTCGGCACCCTGACCGCCAGTGCTCAGGGCGATATCAAAAGCCAGAAACTCAATCTCGACCTGATCGGACCGAAGCTGAAACTGGCGCTGGGGCTGGACGGCAATCTGGACAAGGGCAACTGGCGCGGACGCTTGGCCAGTGGCGACATTCAGGCCGGTGGCCAGGACTGGAAGCTGCAAAGCCCGTCCAGACTTGAACGCCTGGCGGACGGCCAGATCAATTTCGGCGCGCATTGCTGGCTGTCCGGCAATGCCAGCCTGTGTGGCGAAGACCAGCGCCTGATGCCCGAGCCGAAGCTGCGTTATCACCTCAAACAATTCCCGATCGAAAGCCTTGCGCAATGGCTGCCCAAAGACTTCGCCTGGCAGGGCCGACTCAACGCCGATCTGCAACTGGACTTGCCGGCGAGCGGCCCGAACGGCGTGGTCAGTGTCGATGCCAGTGGCGGCACCCTGCGCGTGCGCGACAAGGATCGCTGGCTGGATTTCCCCTACCAGACCCTCAAACTCAGCAGCAAGCTCACGCCCAAGCGCGTCGACACCGAGCTCAATTTTATCGGCGGCAAACTTGGCGAATTGCTGGTGCAGGCGCAGCTCAATCCGCTGCCGAAAAACAAACCGCTGAGCGGCTCGTTCCGCCTCTCTGGCCTCGACCTGTCGGTGGCGCGGCCGTTCGTGCCGATGGTGGAAAAACTCACCGGCCGGCTCAACGGCAGCGGCACTATTTCCGGTGGCCTGCTCGCGCCGCTGGTCAACGGCACTGTGCAGCTCAGCGATGGCGAAGTGTCCGGCGCCGAACTGCCGATGGAGCTGCAGAATCTGCAACTGACTGCAGCGATCGCCGGCGAAGCGGTGCGCTTGGACGGCGGCTGGAACAGCGGCAAGACTGGCAAGGGCAGCCTCAACGGCAACGTCGCCTGGGGTCAGGCACTGGTGGTCGATCTGGCGCTCAAGGGCTCGCAATTGCCGGTCAGCGTCGAACCCTACGCCAAGCTTGAAATGGCCCCGGATCTGAAGATTTCCATGGCCGGCGATGAGCTGAAAGTTGCCGGCAAGGTGCTGGTGCCGAAAGGCGAAATCACCGTGCGCGAGCTGCCGCCATCGACGGTAAAAGTCTCCGACGACACGATCATCGTTGGTGCGCAGACCGAAGAGGGCAAACCACCGATCGCGATGAAAATGGACATCGACGTGATCGTCGGCCAGGACAAGCTGAGCTTTGCCGGTTTCGGCCTGACCGCCAATCTGCAAGGTCAGGTGCACATCGGCGACAACATGGACACCCGTGGCGAACTCTGGCTCAACGACGGCCGCTATCGCGCCTACGGCCAGCGCCTGACGGTGCGTCGTGCGCGCCTGTTGTTCGCCGGCCCCATCGACCAGCCGTATCTGGACATCGAAGCGATCCGCCAGACCGACGACGTCATCGCCGGTATTCGCCTGAGCGGCAGCGCCGAACAGCCGACCACGCAGATCTTCTCCGAACCGGCGATGAGTCAGGAACAGGCGCTGTCGTACCTGGTGCTGGGCCGCCCGCTGAGCACCAATGGCGAAGACAACAACATGCTCGCGCAAGCCGCGCTGGGCCTGGGCCTGATGGGCAGCGCCGGGGTCACCAGTGGTCTGGCCAAGGATCTGGGCATTGAGGATTTCCAGCTCGACACCCAAGGCAGCGGCAACGACACCAGCGTCGTCGCCAGCGGTAACATCTCGGAAAAACTCAGCCTGCGCTATGGAGTGGGTGTATTCGAACCGGCCAGCACCATTGCCCTGCGCTACAAGCTGAGCAAGAAGGTCTACGTCGAAGCGGCGAGCGGCGTGGCGAGTTCGCTGGATATTTTCTACAAGCGGGATTTCTAGAGCGCATCTGCTCATTTGAACCGAGTCGCACCCTTCGCGAGCAGGCTCGCTCCCACATTGGGACGCGTTTTCCCTGTGGGGGCGAGCCTGCTCGCGAATGCGGTCGCTCTCGCGATAAAACCCAGCCCACTGGTCAACTAATTACCAAGCCCCCTAACTATTGCGTTGACATTCGCTGCCTAAGCAGTAACATCTCGACATACATTCACTGCCTAGGCAGTTATCAGGTCGAGCCATGAAGCATTTCACCCCGGAAGAATTCAAACATTGCCACCTCGGCCTGTTGCTCGGTCGTGCCGCACTGCTCAAGGACCGGATCATCGATACCCATATGGAACCTCACGGCATCACCGCCGCGCAGTTCAAGGTGTTGATCATCATGGCCCAGTTCGGCGTCGACACCCCGGCTGAGCTGTGCCGGCATCTGTCGCTGGACAGCGGGTCGATGACGCGCATGCTCGATCGTCTCGAGCAGAAGGCTTTTCTGCTTCGTCAGCGCAGCGAAGGCGACCGCCGTCAGGTGCAGTTGAAGCTGACCGAGCAGGGCCAGCAACTGGCTGATCGTCTGCCGCACATCGGTGCCGATGCGATGAATGAGCTGGCCGGCGCGATCTCCCGCGAAGAGCTGAAAACCCTGGAATACATCCTCAAGAAAATCCTCCTGGCCGCCGGTGACCCGATCACCGTCCAGCGTTTGGGTGAACACAATGAACGCTGAAATCATGCGCAGCAGCCTGACGCTGTTGCTGTCGGCGATGATCCTCGCCGGTTGCGCCAATTACAGCGGCCTCGACACCGAAGGCCAGCGCCTCGACGCCGCGCAATTGAAGACAGCGCAGTCTCTGCGAGGCGTCACCCTGTCGCCAGCGGCGTGGCCGAAAAGCGATTGGTGGAGCAGCCTCGGTGATCCGCAGCTCGACGGCCTGATCCGCGAAGCCCTGCGCGACAGCCCGGACATGCAGATCGCCGCAGCCCGCGCCCATCAGGCCAGTGCCGCCGCCTATGCCGCCGATGCCGAGCGTTATCCGACCCTCGACGCTAGCGCCGGTATCAGCCGTTCGCGGCTGGCTCGTGATCAGGATCCGCTGGGGCAGGGCGGTGCCTATGCGACGGTGCGCAATGTCAGCGCCGGTTTCAATTACAACTTCGATTTGTGGGGCGGCCAGCGCGATGCCTGGGAAGCCGCCCTCGGCGAGGCTCGCGCTGCTGAAGTCGACCGTCAGGCCGCGCAGCTGACACTTGCCGCTGACGTCGCCCGTGCGTATAGCGATCTCGGTCAGGCGCACATCGTTTACGACCTTGCCAGCGAGGACCTCAAGCGCACCCGGCAAATGCTCGACCTCAGCCAGCGCCGCTTGAGTTCGGGAATCGACAGCCAGTACCAGTTTCAGCAAACCCAGAGTCTGGAAGCCAGTTCTCAGGCCAGCCTGATCGACGCGGAAAAACGCCTGAACAGCGCGAAAATCGCCTTGGCGGTATTGCTCGGCAAAGGCCCGGATCGTGGCAACGAAATCGCTCGACCAAAAGTCCTGCAAGCCAGCGCCGTGGCGGTGCCGTCGGTGTTGCCGGCGGAACTGCTCGGCCGCCGCCCGGATCTGGTCGCGGCGCGCTGGCGTGTCGAGGCGGCGAGCAAAGACATCGATGCGGCGAAAACCCGTTTCTATCCCAACCTCAATCTGTCGGCCTCGGCCGGCGCCGAGTCGTTGCTGGGTGATGCGATGTTCGGTTCGGCCAGCCGCTTCTTCAACATCGCGCCGACCGTGTCGTTGCCGATTTTCGATGGCGGACGCTTGCGCGCCAACCTCGATGCCCGCGACGCCGATTACGATCTGGCGGTGGCGCAGTACAACAAGAGCCTGGTCAAAGCCCTGGGTGATGTCGGCGATACCATCAACCAGCTGCGCGATATCGGCCGGCAGATCGGCGCGCAGCAACACGCCACCGACATCGCTCAGGATTCTTACAACACCGTCGTCCAGCGTTACGGTTCCGGCATCGGCAACTACCTGGACGTGCTCAGCATCGAGCAGCAATTGCTCCAGGCCCAGCGTCAGCTGGCGACCCTCAATGCCGAGCAGATCGACCTGTCGATTCAACTGATGCAAGCGCTGGGCGGCGGCTTTCAGGGTGAAAACCTGAACGCAGCCAACGCCAGCCCAGCCTCGTCGCACCCATAATTCAAGGTATTTGTCATGGCCACTGCCGAAAACACCCAAGCTCAAGACAACACCCCGGACACCGGCAACCCGCGCAAACGCAAGGTGATGCTGCTGGCCCTCGCTGTGGTGGTCCTGCTCGCCATTGCCGGCGTCTGGGCCTATCACGAGTTCATCGGGCGCTTTAACGAAAGCACCGACGATGCCTACGTCAACGGCAACGTCGTGGAGATCACGCCGCTTGTCACCGGCACCGTGGTCAGCATCGGTGCCGACGACGGGGATCTGGTCCAGGAAGGCCAGGTGCTGGTCAACTTCGACCCCAACGATGCCGAAGTCGGCCTGCAAAGTGCCAAGGCGAAACTGGCGCGCACCGTGCGTCAGGTGCGCGGCCTGTATAGCAACGTCGACGGAATGAAAGCCCAGGTCAACGCGCAGCAGGCCGAAGTGCAGAAGGCCCAGGACAACTACAACCGGCGGAAAAATCTCGCCCAGGGCGGGGCGATTTCCCAGGAAGAGCTGTCCCACGCCCGCGACGACCTGACCTCGGCGCAGAACGCCTTGGCTAACGCCAAACAGCAACTGAAAACCACCAGCGCACTGGTCGACGACACCGTGGTCTCGTCGCATCCGGACGTAATGTCGGCGGCTGCCGATCTGCGTCAGGCCTACCTGACCAATGCGCGCAGCACCTTGATCGCGCCGGTCACCGGTTACGTCGCCAAGCGCACCGTGCAGCTCGGCCAGCGCGTACAACCGGGCACCGCATTGATGGCGGTGATTCCGCTGGATCAGCTGTGGATCGACGCCAACTTCAAGGAAACCCAACTGCGTGACATGCGCATCGGTCAGCCAGTCGATATCGAGGCCGATATTTATGGCAGCGACGTGAAATACAGCGGCACCGTCGACAGCCTCGGTGCCGGTACCGGCAGCGCATTTGCCTTGCTGCCGGCACAGAACGCCACCGGTAACTGGATCAAGATTGTTCAGCGTGTGCCGGTGCGTATCCACATCAATGCCGAAGAGCTGGCCAGGCACCCGCTGCGTGTCGGTCTGTCGACCAATGTCGAGGTCAATCTGCACGACCAGAGCGGCCCGGTGCTGGCCCAGCAACCGCCGCAAAAGGCTTCGTTCAGCACCAATGTGTATGACCGCCAACTGGCCGAAGCGGACGCGATGATTGCCCAGTTGATTCACGACAACAGCGCAGCAGCGGGCAAGACCGCACAGCGCTGAGAGCACACCGGATCAGAAGCAGGCTCTGTGGTGAGGGGTTATCTGTGGCGAGGGGATTTATCCCCGCTGGACTGCGCAGCAGGCCCGTTTTTCCTGAGCCAAAAGAGGGGCCGCTTCGCGACCCAGCGGGGATAAGTCCCCTCGCCACAAGGGCCTGCTACCACAGGGCCGCCTGTGTTCATCAGGCCGCAGCGACCATCAGGTTTCATAGGATTCACAATGAGCAATAACGCTTCTTTCACGCCGCCCAGCCTGTTGCTCAGCACCATCGGCCTGTCGCTGGCGACGTTCATGCAAGTGCTCGACACGACCATCGCCAACGTGGCGCTGCCGACGATTTCCGGCAACCTTGGGGTGAGTTCGGAGCAGGGCACCTGGGTCATCACTTCGTTTGCCGTGAGCAACGCGATTGCGCTGCCGCTGACCGGTTGGCTCAGCCGCCGCTTCGGCGAGGTGAAGCTGTTTCTGTGGGCGACGATGCTGTTTGTGCTGGCGTCGTTTCTCTGCGGTATCTCGACTTCGATGCCTGAGCTGATCGGCTTTCGCGTGCTGCAAGGCTTGGTCGCCGGGCCGCTGTACCCGATGACGCAGACGCTGTTGATCGCGGTGTATCCGCCGGCGAAACGCGGGATGGCCCTGGCGCTGCTGGCGATGGTCACGGTGGTCGCGCCGATTGCAGGGCCGATTCTCGGCGGCTGGATCACCGACAGTTACAGCTGGCCTTGGATCTTCTTTATCAACGTGCCGATCGGCATCTTTGCGGTGATGGTGGTGCGTTCGCAACTGGCGAAACGGCCGGTGGTGACCAGTCGCCAGCCGATGGATTACGTCGGCCTGATCACGCTGATCATTGGTGTCGGCGCGTTGCAGGTGATCCTCGACAAGGGCAATGACCTGGACTGGTTCGAGTCGAATTTCATCATTGTCGGCGCGGCGATTTCCGTGGTCGCGCTGGCGGTGTTCGTGATCTGGGAAATGACCGACCGCCATCCGGTGGTCAACCTGCGCCTGTTCGCCCATCGCAACTTCCGCATCGGCACGCTCGTGCTGGTGCTGGGTTATGCCGGGTTCTTCGGCATCAACCTGATTCTGCCGCAGTGGTTGCAGACGCAAATGGGCTACACCGCGACTTGGGCCGGTCTGGCGGTGGCGCCGATCGGGATTCTGCCGGTGCTGCTGTCGCCATTTGTCGGCAAATACGCGCACAAGTTCGACCTGCGTCTGCTCGCCGGCATTGCGTTTCTGGCGATTGGCCTGAGCTGCTTCATGCGTGCCGAGTTCACCAACGAGGTCGACTTCCAGCACATCGCGCTGGTGCAGTTGTTCATGGGTATCGGTGTGGCGCTGTTCTTCATGCCGACTCTGAGCATTCTCATGTCGGACTTACCGCCGAGCCAGATCGCTGACGGCGCAGGCCTGGCGACTTTCCTGCGGACGCTGGGCGGTAGCTTTGCGGCCTCACTGACCACGTGGATCTGGATTCGCCGGGCCGATCAGCATCATGCGTATATGAGCGAAAGCATCAGCACCTTCGAGCCGGCAACGCGCGAGACGTTGAATACGTTAGGTGGGGCGAGTCAGTCGGCGTATGCGCAGATGGATCAGATCCTCACGAGCCAGGCGTACATGCTCTCCACCGTGGATTACTTCACGTTGCTGGGCTGGGGGTTCATGGGGTTGATTCTGATCGTGTGGCTGGCTAAGCCGCCGTTTGCCGCCAAGGCCGGGCCTGCTGCCAGCGGGCATTAACCTGAAACGCAGCACCTGTGGGAGCGAGCCTGCTCGCGAAAGCGGTGTGTCAGACACTCGACTGCTGAGTGACACACTGCATTCGCGAGCAGGCTCGCTCCCACAGGGCTTTGTGTTTGGCTTTAAATCGTGGGGGCGGGGAGGGCTGGTGGCGGGGCGAAGTCGAACGGCGCCAAGGCATACCCGCTCTCATCCACCTGCAACGCCCAACCCTGACGATCCCAATCCCCCAGCACAATCCGCTTCGCCGCTTGTTCACCAAGCTGCAACTTGTGAATTGCCGGGCGGTGGGTGTGGCCGTGGATCAGAGTCTTCACGCCGAATGCCTGCATCACTCGCGGAATCTCTTCCGGGGTGACATCGACAATGTCATTGGCCTTCATCCGCGTCTGTGCGCGGCTTTCGCTGCGTAGCTTGCGCGCCAGTTTGTGGCGGCTGCTCAGCGGCAGGTGACGGAGGATGAACAGGGTGATCGGGTTGCGCAGGTAGCGGCGCAGCTTCATGTAGCCAACGTCGCGGGTGCACAGGCTGTCGCCGTGCATCAGCAGCACCGGCTCGCCGTAGAACTGCACGACACTCGGATCCTTCAGCAAGGTGCATCCGGCCTGTTTGCAGAAGGCCTTGCCGAGCATGAAATCGCGATTGCCGTGCATCAGAAAGATGGCCGTGCCGCTGTCGCTCAAGTCGCGCAGGGCCTGGCAGATGGAACGCTGGAAGGGCGTCATGGCGTCGTCGCCAATCCATGCCTCGAAGAAGTCGCCGAGGATGTACAACGCACTCGCCGAGCGGGCGCGTCCGGCGAGCAAATCCAGAAACGCCCGGGTAATGTCCGGGCGCTCCTCTTCCAGATGCAAGTCTGAAATCAGCAATATCACGCTGCGATGATCTCGGCTTTCTCGATGATCACGTCGTCTGCTGGTACGTCCTGGTGGCCGGCCTTGGAAGTGGTCGACACGCCTTTGATCTTGTCGACAACGTCGGTGCCGGCGGTCACTTTACCGAATACCGCGTAGCCCCAGCCCTGGACGTTCTTGCCGCTGTGGTTGAGGAAGGTGTTGTCGGCGACGTTGATGAAGAACTGCGCCGATGCCGAATGCGGCTCCATGGTGCGGGCCATGGCGACGGTGTATTTGTCGTTGGAGAGACCGTTGTCCGCTTCGTTCTGGATGCTTGGACGCTTGTCTTTCTTTTCTTTCATGCCAGGCTCGAAACCGCCGCCCTGGATCATGAAGTTGCCGATGACGCGGTGGAATACGGTGTTGGTGTAGTGACCGGCGTTGACGTACTCGATGAAGTTGGCAACGGTGATCGGCGCCTTTTCAGCGTTCAGTTCGATGACGATGTCGCCATGGTTGGTGGTCAGTTTGACTTGAGTCATGGTCATTACTCTTCATAGGGAATTCGTGGTTCTGGGACATTGAGCCCCACAACCGGTTCAGCCTGCTTCGGCCAAGGTGCGCAGTTTAGCGTGACAGGCGCGAATTTCGAGGCGGTTTTTCATTTCCCGGCGATTAAATGCGTGCCTTTATAAGAGCTGCTCTGTCAGGCCCTTGACAGCATCGGCTATGATAGCGGCTTTGTTTTGTCTGGCCCCTCTTTGCGGCCGCGCACCTGTACGTCAAGGATCCTATGAGCAAGCCCACTGTCGACCCTACCTCGAATGCCAAGTCCGGCCCTGCCGTGCCGGTCAACTTCCTGCGGCCGATCATCCAGGCAGACCTGGACTCGGGCAAGCACACCCAGATCGTGACTCGCTTCCCGCCGGAGCCCAACGGCTACCTGCACATCGGCCACGCCAAGTCGATCTGCGTCAACTTCGGCCTGGCCCAGGAGTTCGGTGGCGTCACGCACCTGCGTTTCGACGACACCAACCCGGCCAAGGAAGATCAGGAATACATCGACGCCATCGAAAGCGACGTCAAATGGCTGGGCTTCGAATGGTCCGGTGAAGTGCGCTACGCCTCGCAGTATTTCGACCAGTTGCACGACTGGGCCGTCGAGCTGATCAAGGCCGGCAAGGCCTACGTCGACGACCTGACCCCGGAGCAGGCCAAGGAATACCGTGGCAGCCTCACCGAGCCGGGCAAGAACAGCCCGTTCCGTGACCGTTCGGTTGAGGAAAACCTCGACCTGTTCGCGCGCATGAAGGCCGGTGAATTCCCGGACGGCGCGCGCGTGCTGCGGGCGAAGATCGACATGGCTTCGCCGAACATGAACCTGCGCGACCCGATCATGTATCGCATCCGCCACGCGCATCACCACCAGACCGGCGACAAGTGGTGCATCTACCCGAACTACGACTTCACCCATGGCCAGTCGGACGCCATCGAAGGCATCACCCATTCGATCTGCACCCTCGAGTTCGAAAGCCATCGCCCGCTGTACGAGTGGTTCCTGGAGAACCTGCCGGTGCCGGCGAACCCGCGCCAGTACGAGTTCAGCCGTCTGAACCTGAACTACACGATCACCAGCAAGCGCAAGCTCAAGCAGCTGGTGGACGAGAAGCACGTCAATGGCTGGGACGATCCGCGCATGTCCACGCTGTCGGGCTTCCGCCGCCGTGGCTACACGCCGAAATCGATCCGCAACTTCTGCGAAATGATCGGCACCAACCGTTCCGACGGCGTGGTCGATTTCGGCATGCTCGAGTTCAGCATCCGTGACGATCTCGACCACAGCGCCCCGCGCGCGATGTGCGTGCTGCGTCCGCTGAAAGTGGTCATCACCAACTACCCGGAAGGCCAGGTCGAAAACCTCGAACTGCCACGCCACCCGAAAGAAGACATGGGCGTGCGCGCGCTGCCATTCGCCCGGGAAATCTACATCGACCGCGAAGACTTCATGGAAGAGCCGCCGAAGGGCTACAAGCGCCTGGAACCGGCTGGTGAAGTGCGTCTGCGCGGCAGCTACGTGATCCGCGCCGATGAAGCGATCAAGGACGCCGATGGCAACATCGTCGAACTGCGTTGCTCGTACGACCCGGACACCCTCGGCAAGAACCCGGAAGGGCGCAAGGTCAAAGGCGTGATCCACTGGGTGCCGGCCGCCGCCAGCGTCGAGTGCGAAGTGCGTCTGTACGATCGCCTGTTCCGTTCGCCGAACCCGGAAAAAGCCGAAGACAGCGCCAGCTTCCTCGACAACATCAACCCTGACTCGCTGCAAGTGCTGACCGGTTGTCGCGCTGAGCCATCGCTCGGCAACGCACAGCCGGAAGACCGTTTCCAGTTCGAGCGCGAAGGCTACTTCGTCGCGGACCTGAAGGACTCGAAACCCGGTCAGCCGGTATTCAACCGTACCGTGACCCTGCGTGATTCGTGGGGCCAGTGAGTGAGTCAAGGAACTAACGTGCTAACGATCTACAACACGCTCACCAAGAGCAAAGAAGTCTTCAAGCCGCTGGATGGCAACAAGGTGCGCATGTACGTCTGCGGAATGACCGTGTACGACTACTGCCACCTCGGCCACGGCCGCAGCATGGTCGCGTTCGACCTGGTGACGCGCTGGCTGCGCTTCAGCGGTTATGACCTGACTTACGTGCGCAACATCACCGACATCGACGACAAGATCATCAATCGTGCCCGCGAGAACGGTGAATCGTTCGAAGCGCTGACCGAGCGCATGATCGCCGCGATGCACGAAGACGAAGCGCGCCTGAACATCCAGAAGCCGGACATGGAACCGCGCGCCACCGATCATATCGCCGGCATGCACGCGATGATCCAGACCCTGATCGACAAGGGCTACGCTTACGCCCCGGGCAATGGCGACGTGTACTATCGCGTCGCCAAGTTCATGGGCTACGGCAAGCTGTCGCGCAAGAAGATCGAAGATTTGCGCATCGGCGCGCGCATCGAAGTCGATGAGTCGAAACAAGACCCGCTCGACTTCGTCCTGTGGAAAGCTGCCAAGCCGGGCGAGCCGAGCTGGGAATCGCCCTGGGGCGCCGGACGTCCGGGCTGGCACATCGAGTGCTCGGTGATGTCGACCTGCTGCCTCGGTGAGACTTTCGATATTCATGGCGGCGGCAGCGACCTGGAGTTCCCGCACCACGAAAACGAAATCGCCCAGAGCGAAGCGGCCACCGGCAAGACCTACGCCAATGCGTGGATGCATTGCGGCATGATTCGCATCAATGGCGAGAAGATGTCCAAGTCCTTGAACAACTTCTTCACCATCCGCGACGTGCTCGACAAGTACCACCCGGAAGTCGTGCGTTACCTGCTGGTATCGAGCCACTACCGCAGCGCGATCAACTACTCGGAAGACAACCTCAAGGACGCCAAGGGCGCACTGGAGCGTTTCTACCATGCGCTGAAAGGCCTGCCGAGCGTGGCGCCGGCCGGTGGCGAAGCGTTCGTCGAGCGTTTCACCACGGTGATGAACGACGACTTCGGCACCCCTGAAGCCTGCGCCGTGCTGTTCGAGATGGTGCGCGAGATCAACCGTCTGCGCGAGAGCGATCTTGATGCAGCGGCGGGGCTGGCGGCACGTCTGAAAGAACTGGCGAGTGTGCTGGGCGTGTTGCAACTTGAGGCCGATGACTTCCTGCAGGCCGGCGCTGAAGGGCGGGTCGATGCGGCTGAAGTCGATGCACTGATTGCGGCGCGCCTGGCAGCTCGGGCGGCGAAAGACTGGGCCGAGTCGGACCGGATTCGTGATCAGCTGACGGCGATGGGTGTCGTGCTGGAAGATGGCAAGGGTGGGACTACCTGGCGTCTGGCTGACTGATAGCCTTACCTGTTACAGACAAAACCCGCCTTGTGCGGGTTTTGTTTTTTCTTCCTCAGGACCAGCGTTGACAGGGCGGACGCCTTCGCGAGCAGGCTCGCTCCCACAGTGGATTTTCGCCATGTCCGTTTTCCGTGCACGACACAAATGCCGTGTGGGAGCGAGCCTGCTCGCGAAGAGGCCCGTCCAGAAAACTTGTCATTCAGCCTGCCGCAACCGCTTGTAAAGCGTATTCCGACTGACTCCCAACCGCCGCGCGAGATGCGAAATATTCCCCCCGGCCGCCTTCAACTCCCTGTTCAACGCCTCGACATCATTCAAATCCAGCCCCAGCGGCGCCGCTGTTTCCACCGGCTCCATCTCCAGGTCGACAAAAAAATCATCCGGCAAATGCTCAGGCCGCACTGGTTGTTCCTCGGCCATGGCCAGCGCCACCTGCATCACGCTGCTGACCTGACGCAAATTCCCCGGCCACGGGTGCTTTTCAAACAGCTCCAATACCTCCGGGCTCAGCCCCGCCCATTGCGTCGGCTCGCGATGTTGCTCCCACAGCCGTTTGAACAGCGCCTGCTTGTCACTGCGCTCGCGTAACGGCGGCAGCTCCAGGGTCAGGCCGCCGATGCGGTAGTACAAATCCTCGCGAAAGCGGCCCAGTTGTACCTGCTCGCGCAACGAACGGTTGGTCGCGGAAATGATCCGCAGATCAACCGGGAACAACTCGCTGCTGCCCACCGGCTGCACGCAACGCTCCTGCAACACGCGCAACAAACGCGCCTGAGTTGGCAGCGGCATGTCACCGATCTCGTCGAGAAACAGCGTGCCTTTGTCGGCCTTGCGGATCAGGCCGATGCTGCCTTTCTGGTTGGCCCCGGTGAACGCGCCTTTCTCGTAACCGAACAATTCGGACTCGACCAGTTCAGCGGGGATCGCTGCACAGTTCACCGCGATGAATGCCTGTTTTTGCCGGGAGCTGGCTTGGTGCAAGGCTTTGACGAACACTTCCTTGCCGACGCCGGTTTCACCGTGGATCAACAACGGAATGTCTTTTTCCAGCAAGCGCTCGGCCTGGCGCACGGCTTTTTCCACGCGACTGTCGCCGAAATGCAGCGTATTGAGGCTGATCGCACTGGCTGGCGCAGGCTTGTCCTCGGCGGCAAACACCCGCGCTTGCACCGGCGCCTGTTTCGGCCGTTTCAGCAAGCACTGGAAACGGTTGCGTCCGGAGGTCTGCAGGGCGAATGGCAAACCCTCGGGCTGATTGATCAACTCCAGCAGCGACACCTTGAACAGGCTTTCAACGCTGACTCGGGACAAACGCACACCGAGCAAATTATCGGCGCGGCGATTGGCCGACAGCACCTGTCCGCTCTCATCGAAAATCAACAACCCGGCCCACTGGCTGTCGAGGTTGTTCAACCCGGTGTTGAAAGTCAGTTGAAAATGCTGGCCATGGAACAGGTTGAGGATCAGCCGGTTTTCCACGGTCTGGCTCATCATCTTGACCATGCCCAGAGTGTGCGAGGGCGGCAGGTAGCTGTCGCTGGAGACATCGAGCACGGCGATGAGCTTGCGCTCGGCGTCGAAAATCGGCGCGGCGGAGCCGGTCATGAAGCGGTTGGCCTTGAGGAAGTGTTCATCGTGTTCGATGTGCACCGCCTGCTCACAGGCCAGTGCGGTGCCGATCGCGTTGGTGCCGCTGCTGCGCTCCATCCAGCTCGCCCCGGCCTGAAAGCCCCGGGCCAGATTCGGTTCGATAAAGCGCTGCGTACCCCACGAGGTCAGCACCTGGCCCTGATTGTCGGCGAGCATGATCAGGCAGTTGGAATTGCTGAGGATGTTTTCGTAGTAGGGCAGGACTTCCTGATGCGTGGTCTGCACCAGCGAATGATGGCTGTCGAGCAACCGCGCAATGCCGGCGGCGGGCAATTGATCGAAGGCCGGGGCGCTCTGGTGGTCGAGGCCGAACGCGCGGCAACGTTGCCAGGAGGTCTGGACGATCGCGTCGTGGGACAGCGGCGAAGCAGGTGCGGCCATGGGGGCGAGCCTCTGAGTGCAGCGATTTTATTATTGTTATGAGCCCGATCTTCAAAACTACACAAATCCCCATGTGGGAGCGAGCCTGCTCGCGAAAGCGTCGGTTCAGTCAATGGATTCATTGAATGACACACCGCTTTCGCGAGCAGGCTCGCTCCCACAGGGGATCCATTTTGCATTCAGGATTGGGCAAAAGCGTGCATAGAGTGTTGTTCACTATTGTTCATTGTCAATCACCCCGACTGTTCAAAAGTGTTCAGCTGTGAACGCCGCTTGCCCCCGTAAACACTGCTTCTCAAGACAAATCAAGCACTTGCCATTTCTGGCACGAATGTCGCTCTGTTGCTCCGGTCGCTTGACTCCAAAAATAACAAAGGCCGAGCCATGTCACTCACCCTGGAGCACGTCAGCCGTACCGTCGAGGGCCAGATCTGGATCGACGATGCGTGCCTGAAATTCGAACCCGGATCCTTCAACGTTCTGCTCGGGCGCACCCTGTCCGGCAAGACCAGCCTCATGCGCCTGATGGCCGGCCTCGACAAGCCTGACAGCGGCCGCGTGCTGATGAACGGCGTCGACGTCACCCAGCGCCCGGTGCGGCTGCGCAACGTGTCGATGGTCTATCAGCAGTTCATCAATTACCCGACCATGACGGTGTTCGAGAACATCGCCTCGCCACTGCGTCAGGCCGGCATCTCGAAAGAGATCATCCACAGCAAGGTGCAGGAAACCGCACGCATGCTGCGCATCGAGAAGTTCTTGCAGCGCTATCCGCTGGAGCTCTCCGGCGGGCAGCAACAGCGCACGGCCATGGCCCGCGCGCTGGTCAAGGATGCTGAGCTGATCCTCTTCGACGAGCCGTTGGTCAACCTCGACTACAAGCTGCGCGAAGAGCTGCGTCAGGAAATGCGCGAGCTGTTCAAGGCCCGCCACACCATCGCCATCTACGCCACCACCGAACCCAACGAAGCGCTGGCCCTCGGCGGCACCACCACCATCCTGCACGAAGGCCGGGTGATCCAGAGCGGGCCGTCGACCGAGGTCTATCACCAGCCGCAGTCGGTGCTCGCCGCTGAATTGTTCTCCGAACCGCCGATCAACCTGATGCCGGGACGCATTGCCGGCAACGAAGTCAGCTTTGCCAACTTCGTCCACTTCCCGCTGAACGTCGATCTGCGCCCGGTAGGCGAGGGCGAGTTCCGCTTCGGCGTACGCCCGAGTCATATCTCGCTGGTGCCGAGCAACGATGACGATCTCGAACTGGCGGTGACCGTCGAGGTCGCCGAAATCAGCGGTTCGGAAACCTTCCTGCATGTGCGCAACGAGCATTTCCTGCTGGTGCTGCACTTGCCGGGTGTTCATGAATACGACGTCGATGCGCCGATCCGCATCTATATCCCGACCCACAAACTGTTCGTTTTCGATGCGCAGGGCCGTCTGGTGCAAGCACCGGGCCGGCGTGTCGCGAGGGTTGCCTGATGGCCGAAATCCGTTTGCAGCACCTCGCCCACAGCTACAGCAAAACCCCGAGCGGCGCCGAGGATTATGCGATCCGCGAGATGGATCACGTCTGGGAGCAGGGTGGCGCCTATGCTTTGCTCGGCCCGTCCGGTTGCGGCAAGTCGACTTTGCTCAACATTATTTCCGGCCTGCTCAGCCCGTCCCAGGGCCACGTGTTGTTTGACGGCAAAGCGGTCAACGACCTCACGCCGGAGAAGCGCAACATCGCCCAGGTTTTCCAGTTTCCGGTGGTCTACGACACCATGACCGTGTTCGACAACCTCGCTTTCCCGCTGCGAAACCAGGGCATGGCCGAGGCGAAAGTGCACAGCAAGGTGCAGGAAATTGCCGAAGTGCTCGACCTGCAGAATCTGCTGAGCAAAAAAGCGCGCAATCTCACCGCCGACGAAAAGCAGAAAGTCTCCATGGGCCGTGGCCTGGTGCGCGATGACGTCTCGGCAATCCTCTTCGATGAGCCGCTGACGGTGATCGACCCGCACCTGAAGTGGAAACTGCGGCGCAAGCTCAAGCAGATCCACGAGCAGTTCAACATCACCATGGTCTACGTCACCCACGATCAACTGGAAGCCTCGACCTTCGCTGACAAGATCGCGGTGATGTACGGCGGCCAGATCGTCCAGTTCGGTACGCCACGGGAATTGTTCGAACGGCCGAGCCACACCTTTGTCGGCTATTTCATCGGCAGCCCGGGGATGAATCTGATCGAGGTGCAGCCGCAGCCCGGTGGCGTCGGTTTCGCCTCGACGCACTTGCCGTTGTCCGACGCCTTGCAGCGCCATATCGAGCACGGCCAGTGGAAAAATCTCAAGGTCGGCATCCGCCCCGAGTTCATTCATGTGTGGGACGAGCCGTTTGACGACGCGATGCAGGCCAAAGTCGTACACGTCGAAGACCTCGGCACCTACAAGATCATGACTCTCAACCTCGACGGCGCGCCTTTGAAAGTGCGCCTGGCAGAAGACAAGCCGGTACCCCAGGGCACCGCGTACATCAGTTTCCCGGCGCAATGGCTGATGGTCTATGCCGACGAATTTCTCCTGGAAGTCAGCGACGAGGAGGCGCAGCCATGAACAAAGTGCAGAACAACAAGGCCTGGTGGCTGGTGTTGCCGGTGTTCCTGCTGGTGGCGTTCAGTGCGGTGATCCCGATGATGACCGTGGTCAACTATTCGGTGCAGGACATCTTCGACCAGTCCAGCCGCTACTTCGTCGGCGCTGACTGGTACAAGCAAGTGCTGCTTGATCCGCGTCTGCACGACTCGCTGCTGCGCCAGTTCATCTATTCAGCCTGCGTGCTGCTGATTGAAATCCCGCTGGGCATCGCCGTCGCGCTGACCATGCCGACCAAGGGCCGCTGGTCCTCGGTGGTGCTGATCATTCTGGCGATTCCGCTGCTGATTCCGTGGAACGTGGTCGGCACCATCTGGCAGATCTTTGGCCGCGCGGACATCGGCCTGCTCGGTTCCAGCCTCAACGCGATGGGCATCAGCTACAACTACGCGGCCAACACCATGGACGCCTGGGTGACGGTGCTGGTGATGGACGTCTGGCATTGGACTTCTCTGGTCGCGCTGCTGTGTTTCTCCGGCCTGCGGGCGATTCCCGACGTCTATTACCAGGCCGCGCGCATCGATCGCGCCTCGGCGTGGGCTGTGTTCCGCCACATTCAGTTGCCCAAGCTGAAAAGCGTGCTGCTGATCGCGGTGATGCTGCGCTTCATGGACAGTTTCATGATCTACACCGAGCCGTTCGTGCTCACCGGTGGCGGGCCGGGCAATGCCACGACGTTCTTGAGTCAGACGTTGACGCAGATGGCTGTAGGGCAATTCGACCTCGGTCCGGCAGCGGCGTTTTCGCTGGTGTACTTCCTGATCATCCTGTTGGTGTCGTGGCTGTTCTATACCGCCATGACGCACTCCGACGCCAACCGCTGAGGCCCGGCCATGAGCAAGAAAAAGCTTATTCCGTTGCTGGTGTACATCCTGTTCCTGCTGGTGCCGATCTACTGGCTGTTGAACATGTCGTTCAAGAGCAACACCGAAATCCTCGGCGGCCTGACGCTTTTCCCACAGGAATTCACGCTGGCGAACTACAAGGTGATCTTCACTGATCCGAGTTGGTACACCGGCTACTTGAACTCGCTGTATTACGTCAGCCTCAACACGGTGATTTCCCTGAGCGTGGCGTTACCGGCGGCTTACGCGTTTTCACGCTATCGTTTCCTCGGCGACAAGCATCTGTTCTTTTGGCTGCTGACCAATCGCATGGCGCCGCCGGCGGTGTTCTTGCTGCCGTTCTTTCAGTTGTATTCGTCGATCGGCCTGTTCGACACGCATATCGCCGTGGCTTTGGCGCACTGCCTGTTCAACGTGCCGCTGGCGGTGTGGATTCTGGAAGGTTTCATGTCCGGCGTGCCCAAGGAGATCGACGAAACGGCCTACATCGACGGCTACAGTTTCCCCAAGTTCTTCGTGAAGATTTTCATCCCGTTGATCGGTTCCGGTATCGGCGTCACGGCGTTTTTCTGCTTCATGTTTTCCTGGGTCGAGCTGCTGCTGGCGCGCACGCTGACCTCGGTCAACGCCAAACCGATTGCGGCGGTGATGACGCGCACGGTGTCGGCGTCGGGGATCGATTGGGGCGTGCTGGCAGCGGCGGGGGTGTTGACCATCCTGCCGGGCATGCTGGTGATCTGGTTTGTACGCAACCACGTGGCCAAGGGATTTGCCCTCGGTCGGGTATGAGGAGCTGATGATGGAATGGATGAGCTGGACGACACCGACCGCCGCGTTCTTCATCGGCATCGGTCTGATTCTGGTGGGCATGACCACCTGGGAATTGCGCTCGCCGAGCATTCTGCGGCGCGGGTTTCTGCCGATTGCCACCACCCGTGGCGATCGCTTGTTTATCGGTCTTCTCGGCAGCGCCTACCTGCATTTGCTGGTAATCGGCGTCACCGACTGGAGCATCTGGGTGGCGTCCGCGTTGTCCCTGGTGTGGCTGTTGGCTGTGATGCGTTGGGGCTAGTCGAATCGTTCGGCAACGCGGCTCCACAACTTAAACAGGAGGTCTCTATGTTCGATAAAAACAATAAGCTGCGACATAGCATTTCATTGGCAGCCATGCTGGCACTCAGCGGTTTGAGCGCATCTGCCTGGGCCGACGCCTATGAAGATGCTGCGAAAAAATGGATCGGCAGCGAGTTCAAGCCCTCGACCCTGACGGCCGAACAGCAGCTTGAAGAACTGAAGTGGTTCATCAAGGCCGCCGAGCCGTTTCGCGGCATGGACATCAAGGTCGTTTCCGAGACCCTGACCACCCACGAATACGAGTCCAAGGTGCTGGCCAAGGCCTTCAGCGAAATTACCGGGATCAAACTCACACACGACCTGCTGCAGGAAGGCGACGTGGTCGAGAAAATGCAGACGGTGATGCAGTCGGACAAGAACATCTATGACGGCTGGGTCAACGATTCTGACCTGATCGGCACGCACTTTCGCTACGGCAAGACCGAATCGATCACCGACCTGATGGCCAACGAAGGCAAGAACTTCACTTCGCCAACCCTCGACATCAAGGACTTTATCGGCATCTCCTTCACCACCGCGCCCGACGGCAAGATCTATCAACTGCCCGACCAGCAATTCGCCAACCTGTACTGGTTCCGCGCCGACTGGTTCGAACGCGCCGATCTGAAAGCCAAGTTCAAGGAAAAATACGGCTACGAATTAGGCGTGCCAGTGAACTGGTCGGCCTATGAAGACATTGCCAAATTCTTCAGCGAAGACGTCAAGGAAATCGACGGCAAACGCGTCTACGGCCACATGGATTACGGCAAGAAAGACCCGTCGCTGGGCTGGCGTTTCACCGATGCCTGGTTCTCCATGGCCGGTGGCGGCGACAAGGGACTGCCCAACGGCTTGCCGGTGGACGAGTGGGGCATCCGCGTCGAGGACTGCCACCCGGTCGGCTCCAGCGTGACCCGTGGCGGCGACACCAACGGCCCGGCGGCGGTGTTTGCTACCACCAAATACGTCGACTGGCTGAAGAAATACGCGCCACCGGAAGCGGCCGGCATGACCTTCTCCGAGTCCGGCCCGGTGCCATCGCAGGGCAACATCGCCCAGCAGATCTTCTGGTACACCGCGTTCACCGCCGACATGACCAAACCCGGCCTGCCGGTGGTCAACGCCGACGGCACGCCGAAATGGCGCATGGCGCCGTCGCCTAAAGGCCCGTATTGGGAAGAGGGCATGAAGCTCGGCTATCAGGATGTGGGATCGTGGACGTTCATGAAATCCACGCCTGAGAAACAGAAACTTGCGGCGTGGCTGTACGCGCAGTTCGTCACGTCGAAAACTGTTTCGCTGAAGAAAACCATCGTCGGTCTGACACCTATTCGCGAGTCGGACATCAACTCGCAGGCGATGACCGATCTGGCGCCGAAACTCGGTGGTCTGGTCGAGTTCTATCGCAGCCCGGCCCGCGTGCAATGGTCGCCGACCGGTACCAACGTGCCGGACTACCCGCGTCTGGCGCAACTGTGGTGGAGCCATATCGCCGAAGCCGCCAGCGGCGAGAAGACCCCACAACAGGCGCTTGATGGCCTGGCCAAGGATCAGGACCGCATCATGGAACGCCTCGAACGCTCCAAGGCCCAGGCCACTTGCGCACCGAAAATGAACCCGGAACGCGATGCGCAATACTGGTTCGATCAACCGGGCGCACCGAAGCCGAAACTGGCCAACGAGAAGCCTAAGGGCGAAACCGTGAGCTATAGCGAACTGCTGAAGTCCTGGGCGGATGCGCGCAAGTGACGTTGGAAGTGTAAGAAGCGAACGGCACCGGAAGGTGCCGTTTTTTTTGCTGCCTGATCTGCCGCTTTCGCGAGCAGGCTCGCTCTCACAATGGATAGGTCTGCTCAAAAACATCCGATGACACCTTAGGTCCCTGTGGGAGCGAGCCTGCTCGCGAAAGCGGTGGGTCAGCCGACGCATTTTTAACTGACATGACGTCATTGCGGGCAGGTTCACCTCCAAGCGGGATATCTGTAGAAATGACGGATTAAGGAACCACCGGTAGCTTTAGCTTTCGAAGGAGTCCAGCAAGGCGTCAGGCAGTGGTGCATCAAAGTCATCGGAAGTTTTGTATCTGCCCTTCATTAAACCAATACGTTTTACCGGCGGTTTCTCCTCGGTTATTTCGCTTTGGCGTTGCTCAGTCAATGTGCCTGAATCATCCGACAACTCTGAAATGATATTGCGCTTCATGGTTCGTGAATCTCCATTTGATAGGTGATTCTCAAATTTAACCGCAATTACCTTCTGCGCTATATCAGCCATTGCTCACTCCTTTGAAGGCAAATTCCTGAAAAGGAGAGAGCGTTTAAGGTCAAAAAGATCGCAGCCTTAAATCCCACAAAAAACGGCACCCGAAGGTGCCGTTTCCATTTCCAGCCAGATCAGCCGAGCAATCAGCCCGCCAGACCCGCCTGTTGTACCAGCACCAGCAACGGCTGCGGGTACACGCCCAGGAAGAATGCGACCAGGGCGATGGCCAGCAGCATCACGCCGCCTGCCTTCTGTTCCCAGTGCAGCTGGGCGTCGTGGCGACGCAGGTTTGGCTCGATCAGGTACAGGGTGACCATCACGCGCAGGTAGTAGAAGACGCCGATGGCGCTGCCCAGTACCAGTGCGCCGACCAGCCACCACTGACGCGTTTCGACACCGCTGGCGATGATGTAGAACTTGCCGATGAAGCCGGCGGTCAGCGGGATGCCGGCCAGGGACAGCATCATCACGGTCAGTACGGCGGTCAGGTACGGACGGCGCCAGAACAGGCCGCGGTATTCGTACAGGGCGTCAGCGTCGCGGCCGTTGTAAGGCGAGGACATCAGGGTGATCACGCCGAAGGCGCCGAGGCTGGTGATTACATAAGTCACCAAGTACACACCGATGGCTTCCACCGCCAGACCCTTGCTCGCCACCAGCGCGATCAGCAGATAGCCGAAGTGCGCAATCGACGAGTAACCGAGCAGACGCTTGAGGTTGCTCTGGGTCAGGGCCAGCAGGTTACCGAACAGGATCGAGGCGACCGCGATAACGCTGAGCACATCGCTCAGCACACCACTGCTGGCAGCAGGGGAGAGCTGGAACAGACGCACCATCACCGCAAACACTGCGACCTTCGAAGCGGTAGCGAGGAACGCCGCCACCGGTGCCGGTGCACCTTCGTAGACGTCCGGCGTCCACAGGTGGAACGGTACCAGCGACAGCTTGAACGCCAGACCGATCAGCATCATGCCCAGGCCCAGTTGCGCCAGCGGGCTTGGCAGGCCGGTCGCGGCCAGGGCCTGACCGATGCCGACGAAGCTCAGCGAACCGGCGTCGGCGTAGAGCAGCGCCATACCGAACAGCAGGAACGCGGAACCGGCAGCCGACAGCACCATGTACTTGATGCCGGCTTCCAGCGAACGCTTGTTGAAGAAGGCGTAAGCCACCAGACCGTAGACCGGTACCGAGAGCAGTTCCAGACCGATGAACAACCCGGCCAGGTGCTGCGCGCTGACCAACACCAGACCACCGGCGGCGGCCATCAGGATCAGCAGGTACAGTTCTTCGCGATTGCCCGGGTAGCCCGAACCGCCATCACCCAGATAGGCGTGGGCGAGGGTGACGCAGGCGAGGGTGGCGACCAGGATCATCGCCATGTACAGGCAGGCAAACGCGTCGATCTGCAGCAACGGGGTCACGGCCAGAGGCGCGACTTTCAACGCAGGCAGGATCGACAGCAGGGCCAGGTTCAGACCCGCCACCGAAATCAGGAAGGTCTGCGAGTGGTTGCGGCGCCAGGCGATTGCCAGCATCACCACGATAATGGTGAGGCTGGTGATCAACAGTGGCGCAAGCGCAATAAAGTGTTGAATCGTGAATTCCATAGCGCTCTTACCGGGCCGAAGCGAGTTGAGAGAAGGCGGTGCCGAGCCACTGCTGCACGCCATGCATGGTGGCGGCAGAGGTGTCGAGGAACGGTTGCGGGTAGACGCCGAGGTAAATCAGCAATACCGCCAGACCGAGCACCATGATCAGTTCGCGCGCGTCCATGCCGTGCAGCACCGCGTCGGATTTCGACGGGCCGAAGTAGGCACGGTGGATCATGATCAGCGAGTAGACCGAACCGAACACCAGACCGGAAGTGGCAATCGCCGTGACCCATGGAGCGCTGGCGAAGGAGCCGATCAGGATCAGGAATTCGCCGACAAAGTTACCGGTGCCCGGCAAGCCCAGCGACGCCGCAGCGAAGAACAGGCTGATGGCCGGCAGGTAAGCGATACGCGACCACAGACCGCCCATCTCACGCATGTCACGGGTATGCAGACGCTCGTACAACTGACCGCTGAGGATAAACAGCGCCGCTGCCGACAGACCGTGCGCCAGCATCTGGATCACTGCACCTTGCAGCGCCAGTTGGCTGCCGGAGTAGATGCCGATCAACACGAAGCCCATGTGGGAAACGGAAGAGAAGGCAATCAGACGCTTGATGTCGGTTTGTGCGAACGCCAGGAACGCGCCGTAGAAGATCCCGATCAGACCGAGGGTCATGGCGATCGGCGCGAACTCCGCCGAAGCGTTCGGGAACAGCGGCAGGGCGAAACGCAGCAGGCCGTAGGCCGCGGTTTTCAGCAGGATACCGGCGAGGTCGACGGAACCGGCAGTCGGCGCCTGGGCGTGAGCATCAGGCAGCCAGGAGTGGAACGGTACGACGGGCAGCTTGACCGCGAAAGCGATGAAGAAGCCGAGCATCAGAATGTACTCGGTGGTCATCGACATCTTGGTTTTCAACAGGTCGGCGTAGTTGAAGGTAATCACGCCGGTGTTGTTGAAGTTGACCAGCACCAGACCGAGGATCGCCACCAGCATGATCAGGCCGGACGCCTGAGTGAAGATGAAGAACTTGGTCGCTGCGTAGATCCGGGTTTTCTTGCCGTCCGAAGAACTGTGACCCCAGAGCGCGATGAGGAAGTACATCGGCACCAGCATCATTTCCCAGAAGAAGAAGAACATGAACAAGTCGAGGGCGAGGAACACGCCGACGACGCCGCCCAGGATCCACATCAGGTTCAGGTGGAAGAAGCCAACGTGACGTTGAATCTCTTTCCACGAGCAGAGTACCGAGAGGATACCCAGCAGACCGGTCAGCAGGATCATCAACAGCGACAGGCCGTCGAGGGCCAGGTGCACGTTGATGCCGAAACGCTGGATCCAGACATGCTTGAACTCAAGCGCCCAGGTCGGATCGGCGCCCGGCGCCGGTGCGAATGAATAGTCACCGTGGGCCCACAGCCAGAGGCCGAGCGCGAGTTCCAGGGTCATGGTCAACAGCGCAATCCAGCGCGGGAGGGTAGCGCCGAAGCGCTCACCCATCCAGCACAGCAGGCCGCCGATGAAGGGGATCAGGATTAGCCAAGGCAGAATCATGACGGGCTCGTTTCCTTTCGCAAATTCGCAAGGTTCATATCAGACCGCTACCAGCACGATGGCGCCGATCACCAGCACGGCACCAGCAGCCATCGAGGCGGCGTACCAACGCAGTTGACCGGTCTCGGTGCGGCTCAGGGCAGTGTGACCACCCTTGGCCATACGCGGGATCAGACCGATGGTCTGGTCGAGCGGGTCTTTGCGCAGTACATGGCTGATCGCAAGGTACGGCTTGACGAACAGTTTGTCGTAGATCCAGTCGAAGCCCCAGGCAGCGAACCACCAGGCCGAAAGGAAACGGCCGATGCCGCTGTTGGCGATCGCCGTGACGAAGCGACGCTTGCCGAGGAACAGCAGCGCTGCCAGCAGGATACCGGCCAAGGCGATGGCGCCCGAGGCGATTTCCAGACTGTGCTTGGCTTCGCCACCGGCATGGCCGACGCTTTGCGGCAGTACGCCGTGCAGCGGTGGCACGATCATCGCGCCGACGAAAGTCGACAGCACGATCAGTACCGACAGAGGCAGCCAGTGGGCAATGCCGTGGCCGGCGTGGGCTTCGGTCTTGGCTTCACCGTGGAACGCGATGAAGATCAGGCGGAAGGTATACAGCGAAGTCATGAACGCACCGACCAGACCTGCGTAAAGCAGACCCTGGTTGCCGCTGGCGAACGCTTCCCAGAGGATTTCGTCCTTGGAGTAGAAGCCTGCGGTAACCAGTGGCAGAGCGGCCAGCGCGGCACCACCGACGATGAAGCTGGCGTAGGCCAGTGGCAGTTTCTTCCACAGACCGCCCATCTTGAAGATGTTCTGCTCGTGGTGGCAGGCAACGATCACCGCACCGGAAGCAAGGAACAGCAGGGCCTTGAAGAAGGCGTGGGTCATCAGGTGGAAGATCGCGCCTTCCCAGGCACCAACGCCCAGCGCCAGGAACATGTAGCCGATCTGGCTCATGGTCGAGTAGGCGAGGATACGTTTGATGTCGGTCTGCACCAGCGCGGCAAAACCGGCCAGCACCAGGGTCACGCCACCGACGATGCCGACGAGGTGCAGGATGTCCGGCGCCAAGGCGAACAGACCATGGGTACGGGCGATCAGGTAGACACCGGCGGTGACCATGGTTGCGGCGTGGATCAGTGCCGAAACCGGGGTAGGGCCGGCCATCGCATCCGCGAGCCAGGTTTGCAGCGGCAGCTGCGCCGATTTACCGACAGCACCGCCTAGCAGCATCAGGGTTGCCAGAACGATCCAGAAGTCACCGACCTTGAAGTGCTCAGGCGCACGCACCAGCAGTTCCTGGACGTTCAACGTGCCCAGTTGCTGGAACAGGATGAACAGGCCGATGGCCATGAACACGTCGCCGATACGGGTGACGATGAATGCCTTGAGTGCGGCGTTACCGTTGTTGCGGTTGCTGTAGTAGAAACCGATCAACAGGTACGAGCACAGGCCCACGCCTTCCCAACCGAAGTAGATGAACAGCAGGTTATCGCCGAGGATCAGGAACAGCATGCTGGCGATGAACAGGTTGGTGTACGAGAAGAAGCGCGAGTAACCGTCTTCGCCACGCATGTACCAGGACGCGAACAGGTGGATCAGGAAGCCGACGCCGACGACCACACCGAGCATGGTCACCGACAGGCCATCCAGGTACAGCGCGAAGTTCGGCTGGAAACCTTCCACCGACATCCAGCGCCACAGCACCTGGGTGTACACGCCACCTTCCGGCGGCGCGACGTTGAATTGCCAGATCACGTAAGCGGTGACGATGGCCGACAGGCCGATCGAACCGACACCGATCAGCGCCGAGAGGTTTTCCGAGAAGCGGCCGCGCGAGAACGACAGCAACAGGAACCCGATCAGAGGGAATACGAAAGTCAGAAAGAGTAGGTTCATCCGCGCATCTCACTGGCAGCGTCGATATCGAGCGTGTGGAAGCGGCGATACAGCTGCAGCAGGATCGCCAGACCAATACTGGCCTCGGCTGCGGCAAGGCTGATCACCAGGATGAACATGATCTGTCCATCCGGCTGCGCCCAGCGGGCGCCCGCAACGATGAAGGCCAGGGCAGAGGCGTTCATCATCACTTCCAGACTCATCAACACGAACAAAATGTTGCGGCGGACCATCAGGCCGACCAGACCAAGGCAGAACAGGATGCCGGCAACGGCTAAACCATGTTCGAGAGGGATAGCAGGCATGTCTTACTCCTTCGCCTCGTTACGGCCCAAATGGAACGCCGTGACGGCTGCGGCGAGCAGCAGCATCGAGGCGAGTTCGACCACCAGCAGGTACGGGCCGAACAGGCTGATGCCCACGGCTTTCGCGTCTACGGTGGTGTGGCCGATGGCCTGGCCGCTCTGGTGAGCGAACAGCACATACAGCAGTTCGGCCAGCAGCAGCGCGGCAAGAATCACCGGTCCTGCCCAGATGCCGGGCTTGAGCCAGGTGCGTTCCTGCTGCACCGAGGCGGGACCCAGGTTGAGCATCATCACCACGAACACGAACAGCACCATGATGGCGCCGGCGTAGGCGATCACTTCCAGCACACCGGCGAACGGCGCGCCGAGGGCGAAGAAAGTCATGGCCACGGCGATCAACGAGATGATCAGGTAGAGCAGGGCGTGCACAGGGTTGGTGTTGGTGACCACACGCAGCGTGGACACCACAGCAATACCCGATGCGAAATAGAAAGCGAATTCCATCGTTCTTCCTTAAGGCAGCAAGCTCTTCACGTTGATCGGTTCGGCTTCGTTCTGCGCAGCGCCTTTTGGCTTGCCAGCGATTGCCATACCTGCAACACGATAGAAGTTGTAATCAGGGTTTTTGCCGGGGCCGGAGATCAGCAGATCTTCTTTCTCGTACACCAGGTCCTGACGTTTGAACTCGGCCATCTCGAAATCCGGGGTCAGCTGGATCGCGGTGGTCGGGCAGGCTTCCTCGCAGAGACCGCAGAAAATGCAGCGCGAGAAGTTGATCCGGAAGAAGTCCGGGTACCAGCGACCGTCTTCGGTTTCAGCTTTCTGCAGCGAGATGCAACCCACCGGGCAGGCCACGGCACACAGGTTGCAGGCTACGCAGCGTTCTTCGCCATCGGGGTCGCGGGTCAGGACGATGCGGCCACGGTAGCGCGGCGGCAGATAGACCTGCTCTTCGGGGTATTGCAGGGTGTCGCGCTTGCGAAAGCCGTGGCCGAAGACCATGACCAGGCTGCGCAACTGGGTACCGGTACCCTTAACGATGTCGCCAATATATTTGAACATGGGTCAAATCCTCACTGAACCGCAACCGCAGGCGTGTTCATCAACACAACCGCAGCGGTCACCAGCAAATTGATCAGGGTCAGTGGCAGGCAGAATTTCCAGCTGAAATCCATCACCTGGTCATAACGCGGACGCGGGATGGAAGCGCGCAGCAGGATGAACAGCATGATGAAGAACGCGGTCTTCAGTGCGAACCAGACGAAGGACAGTTGCGGCAGGATGCCGAACGGACCGTGCCAGCCACCGAAGAACAGGGTGACCAGCAGCGCCGAGATCAGGATGATGCCGATGTATTCACCGACGAAGAACATGCCCCATTTCATACCGGCGTATTCAATGTGGTAACCGTCGGCCAGTTCCTGTTCCGCTTCCGGCTGGTCGAACGGGTGACGGTGAGTCACGGCGACGCCGGCGATGAAGAAGGTACAGAAGCCGAAGAACTGCGGAATGATGAACCACAGGTTCTGCGCCTGGTACTCGACGATGTCGCGCATGTTGAACGAGCCGACCTGCACCACGATGCCCATCAGGGCCAAGCCCATGAACACTTCGTAGGACACGGTCTGCGCCGAGGCACGCAAGCTGCCGAGCAGGGCGAACTTGTTGTTGCTCGACCAGCCGGCGAACAGCACCGCGTACACCGACAGACCGGCCATGGCGAAGAAGAACAGCAGGCCGATGTTCAGATCCGCCACGCCCCAGGTCGGGGTGATCGGGATGATCGCAAAGGCGATCAGCAGGGCGGACATGGCCACCACCGGCGCCAGGGTGAAAATCACCTTGTCGGCGAACGGCGGGGTCCAGTCTTCCTTGAAGAACATCTTCAGCATGTCGGCGGCGATCTGGAACATGCCGAACGGGCCAACGCGGTTCGGACCGTAACGGTCCTGCCACCAGCCCAGCAGACGACGTTCGACAAAGCTGAGCAAGGCGCCTGCGACCACCACGGCCAGCAGGATCACGATGGCTTTGATGACCGTCAGGATCACATCGATCACTTCAGGGGTGAACCAGGTCATTGCGCTGCCTCCTGCAGACCGTCGACGGACACGCCGGCGAATGCCGGTGGAATGCCGGCGATGCCCGCAGGCAGTGCCACCAGACCGGCGCCCAGTTCTTCATTGATGCGCAGCGGCAGACGCAATGTCTGACCGGCCACGTTCAGGCTCAGCAGGGCACCGTCGTTGACGCCGAGGCGATCCGCTTCGGATTTCGCCAGAGCCACGTACGGAGCCGGAATGCGTTCCTGTACCGGTGCGGCTTTCGAAGAGTTTTCTTCGCTGCCGAACAGGTGGAAGAACGGCACGGCTTGCCAGGTACCCGGCGCCGGGTTGAACGCACGCGGCGCAGCAGCGAACCAGTTCAGCGAATCACCGGTGCTTTCGATCAGGCGTGTGCCCGGGTCGCCAGCGCGCAGATGACCACCGACTTCGTCCTGGAACTTGTTCCACGCTTGTGGCGAGTTCCAGCCCGGCGACCATGCGAATGGCACCTGCTGACGCGGTTCGGCGGAGCCCGAGTAACCTTCCATGGAGAAGGCGAACGCGGTGTCCTGGTCTTGCGGGGTGCGTGGTTCGTGAACGCTGATGTCGGCGCGCATTGCGGTGCGACCGGAGTAACGCAGCGGCTCACGGGCCAGTTTCAGACCCTTGATGCGGAACGCGGCCGATGGGGCTGCGTCGACGATACGCGCCAGTTGCGCGGTGCTCGAGGCAACGGCAGCGGTGACGTGGTCAAGTTGCGTCCAGTCGATCGGCTGGTTCAGCAGGGTCGAGCGCAGGGCGTGCAGCCAGCGCCAGCCTTCGTGCACCAGAATGCTCGCGTCCATGTATTGCGGATCGAAAACCTGGAAGAAGCGCTGAGCGCGGCCTTCCTGGCTGACCAGCGTACCGTCGCCCTCGGCGAAGCTCGCCGCTGGCAGAACCAGGTGCGCGCGATCAGTGGTGGCGGTTTTCTGATGGTCAGCGACGATCACTACTTTGGCGGCGTTCAGCGCAGCATCGACCTTGGCGTTGGCAGTGCGGGTGTACAGATCGTTTTCCAGCACGACGATAGCGTCGGCCTTGCCATCGATGACCGCTTGCAGCGCGGCGTCGACCGATTCGCCACCGAGCATGGCCAGACCGAGGCTGTTGGCTTCCGGCACGATCAGGCTGATCGAACCGTTCTTCTCGCGCAGCTTCAGGGCCTTGGCGATGTTCGCGGCAGCTTCGATCAGGGCTTTGGAGCCCAGCGAAGTACCGGCGATAATCAGCGGACGCTTGGCGGCGAGCAGGGCATCGGCGATGCGCTGCGCCAGTTCCAGGGCTTCGGTGTCCAGACCTTCAACGGCCGGGGCACTGGCGTCCAGCGCGTGAGCCACGGCGAAACCGATGCGCGCCAGATCGTCGGGAGCTGCGTGTACGCACTCTTCGGCGACGTCGTCGAGCTTGGTTTCGGCGAGGCTGGCGATGAACAGCGGGTTCAGCGCGTGCTGGCCGATGTTCTTCACCGCCGCGTCGAGCCAAGGCTGTACGCGCATGGCTTCGGCCATGTCTTCAGCCTTGCCCTTGACCGACTGACGCAGAGCCAGCGCCATACGCGCGGCGGTCTGGGTCAGGTCTTCGCCGAGGACGAAGATCGCGTCGTGGTCTTCGATGTCGCGCATGTTCGGCACTGGCAGCGGGCTGTCGTTCAGCACTTGCAGGACCAGACGAATGCGCTCCAGCTCGGAGGCTTCGATACCCGAATAGAAGTGCTCGGCACCGACCAGTTCGCGCAACGCGTAGTTGCTCTCGAGGCTGGCGCGAGGCGAACCGATACCGACGATGTTGCGTCCGCGCAGCAGGTCGGCGGCTTTGTCCAGCGCAGCGTCGAGGCTGAGCTTGGTGCCATCGGCCAGCATCGGCTGACGTGGACGGTCGGTGCGGTTCACGTAGCCATAACCGAAACGGCCACGGTCGCAGAGGAAGTACTGGTTAACCGAACCGTTGAAACGGTTTTCGATGCGACGCAGTTCACCGTAACGCTCGCCCGGGGAAATGTTGCAACCGCTCGAGCAGCCATGGCAGATGCTCGGGGCGAACTGCATGTCCCACTTGCGGTTGTAGCGCTCGGAGTGGGTCTTGTCGGTGAACACACCGGTCGGGCAGACCTCGGTGAGGTTGCCGGAGAACTCGCTTTCGAGGGTGCCGTCCTCAACGCGACCGAAGTACACGTTGTCGTGGGCGCCGAATACACCGAGGTCAGTGCCGCCGGCGTAGTCCTTATAGAAACGCACGCAGCGGTAGCAGGCGATGCAGCGGTTCATTTCGTGGGAAATGAACGGGCCCAGTTGCTGGTTCTGGTGGGTGCGTTTGCTGAAGCGATAACGGCGCTCGTTGTGGCCGGTCATCACTGTCATGTCTTGCAGGTGGCAGTGACCGCCTTCCTCGCACACCGGGCAGTCGTGCGGGTGGTTGGTCATCAGCCATTCGACAACGCTGGCGCGGAACGCCTTGGATTCTTCATCGTCGATGGAGATCCAGGTGTTGTCGGTGGCCGGGGTCATGCAGGACATGACGATACGACCACGGGTGTCGTTCTCGTCGGTGTACTGCTTGACCGCGCACTGGCGGCAGGCCCCGACGCTACCGAGCGCGGGGTGCCAGCAGAAATATGGAATGTCGAGGCCCAGCGACAGACATGCCTGTAACAGGTTGTCTGCCCCGTCGACTTCGAGCGCTTTGCCGTCTACGTGGATAGTGGCCATGGTTCAAAGGTCTTCGTTGGCCCGGTGTCAGCGGGCGTGGCTAATGGAATCTTGTTATGCGTCCGAATCCAAACAGCCCCGAAGGGCGTCATCGGACGAAAGGCGAAGGGCACGGACCCTTCGCCTTTTTAAGCGTTTACGCGCCGACTACGATCGGCCTTGCCAGAGGCGGGACGGCGGCGCTGACAGGCGCGATACCGGCTTCGAACTCTGGACGGAAGTATTTGATCGCGCTGCCCAGCGGCTCCACGGCACCCGGTGCGTGAGCACAGAAGGTCTTGCCCGGGCCGAGGAAACCGACCAGACCCAGCAGGGTTTCGATGTCGCCCGGCTGGCCCTTACCCTGTTCGATGGCCATCAGCAGCTTGACGCTCCATGGCAGACCATCGCGGCACGGGGTGCAGAAACCGCAGGATTCGCGAGCGAAGAACTGCTCCATGTTGCGCAGCAGCGAGACCATGTTGACGCTGTCATCCACCGCCATCGCCAGACCGGTACCCATCCGGGTCCCGACCTTGGCGATACCGCCGGCATACATTTGTGCGTCGAGGTGCTCCGGCAGGAGGAAACCGGTACCGGCGCCCCCTGGCTGCCAGGCCTTAAGCTTGAAGCCGTCGCGCATGCCGCCGGCGTAGTCTTCGAACAGTTCACGACCGGTGACGCCGAATGGCAGTTCCCACAGGCCCGGGTTCTTGACCTTGCCGGAGAAGCCCATGAGCTTGGTGCCCATGTCTTCGGAGCCTTCGCGGGCCAACG
Organism: Pseudomonas siliginis; assembly: GCF_019145195.1. GTDB lineage: Bacteria > Pseudomonadota > Gammaproteobacteria > Pseudomonadales > Pseudomonadaceae > Aquipseudomonas > Aquipseudomonas siliginis. The sequence continues at coordinate 53,361 of NZ_JAHSTW010000009.1, read as the reverse complement.
ATTTGTACCAGTCAACGCCGTCGGCAATGATCGCCGGCACGTTGCACAGGGTTTCGACGTTGTTCACGCAGGTCGGCTTGCCCCACACGCCGACGGCGGCAGGGAAGGGCGGCTTGGAGCGCGGGTTGGCGCGGCGGCCTTCAAGGGAGTTGATCAGTGCGGTTTCTTCACCGCAGATGTAACGCCCGGCGCCGGTGTGGACGAACAGCTCGAAATCGAAACCCGAACCGAGAATGTTCTTGCCCAGCAGGCCGGCCGCCTTGGCTTCTTCCACGGCACGGTTGAGGTGCTTGGCGGCGGTGGTGTATTCGCCGCGCAGGAAGATGTAGCCACGGTAGGTTTTCAGCGCGCGGGCACTGATCAGCATGCCTTCGATCAGCAGATGGGGCAGTTGCTCCATCAGCATGCGGTCTTTCCAGGTGTTCGGCTCCATTTCATCCGCGTTGCACAGCAGGTAGCGGATGTTGATGGATTCGTCCTTGGGCATCAGGCCCCACTTCACGCCAGTGGGGAAGCCGGCGCCGCCGCGACCCTTGAGGCCAGCGTCTTTGACGGTCTGGACGATCGCGTCCTGATCCATCTCGGCGAAGGCTTTGCGTGCAGCGGCGTAACCGTTCTTGGCCTGATATTCGTCGAGCCACACGGCTTCGCCGTCATCACGCAGACGCCAGGTCAGCGGGTGTGTCTCGGCCGAACGCTGGATGCGGTTGGCTGGACCAAAAGATGTCAGGGTCATACGTAGCCCTCGAGCAGTTTGGCCACGCCAGCAGGCTGCACGTCGCCAAAGGTGTCGTCGTCGATCATCAGCGCCGGTGCCTTGTCGCAGTTGCCGAGGCAGCAGACAGGCAGCAGGGTGAAACGACCGTCGGCGGTGGTCTGACCCAGGCCGATGCCCAGATTGTTCTGGATTTCGCTGACCACCGACTCGTGGCCGCCGATGTAGCAGACCATGCTGTCGCAGACGCGAATGATGTGGCGGCCGACCGGCTGACGGAAGATCTGGCTATAGAACGTCGCCACGCCTTCAACGTCGCTGGCCGGGATGCCGAGGATCTCGCCGATCGCGTACAGGGCGCCATCCGGCACCCAGCCGCGTTCCTTCTGAACGATCTTCAGGGCTTCGATCGACGCCGCGCGCGGGTCTTCGTAGTGATGCAGCTCGTGCTCGATGGCCGAGCGCTCGGTTTCACTCAAGGTGAAACGGTCTGTCTGGATAAGCGTGCTGTTCATGCTTAGCGGTCCACGTCGGCCATAACGAAGTCGATACTACCCAGGTACGCAATCAAGTCCGCGACCATGCTGCCTTTGATCACCGAAGGGATCTGCTGCAGGTGCGGGAAGCTCGGAGTACGGATCCGGGTACGGTAGCTCATGGTGCCGCCGTCGCTCGTCAGGTAATAACTGTTGATGCCCTTGGTCGCTTCGATCATCTGGAAGGATTCGTTGGCCGGCATGACCGGGCCCCACGAAACCTGCAGGAAGTGCGTGATCAGGGTTTCGATGTGCTGCAGCGTGCGCTCTTTCGGCGGCGGCGTGGTCAGCGGGTGATCCGCCTTGTACGGGCCTTCCGGCATGTTGCGCATGCATTGATCGATGATCTTGATGCTCTGGCGCATCTCTTCGACGCGGACCATGCAGCGGTCGTAGGCATCGCCGTTGACGGCCAGCGGCACTTCGAATTCGAAGTTCTCGTAGCCCGAGTACGGACGCGCTTTGCGCAGGTCGAAATCGCAACCGGTCGACCGCAGGCCGGCACCGGTGACGCCCCATTCCAGGGCCTCTTTGGTGTTGTAGGCAGCGACGCCGACGGTACGACCCTTGAGGATGCTGTTCTGCAGGGCGGCCTTGGTGTATTCGTCGAGACGCTTGGGCATCCACTCGACGAAATCCTTGACCAGTTTTTCCCACCCGCGCGGCAGGTCGTGGGCGACGCCACCGATGCGGTACCAGGCCGGGTGCAGACGGAAACCGGTAATGGCTTCGATCACCGTGTACGCCTTCTGGCGGTCGGTGAAAGTGAAGAACACCGGGGTCATGGCGCCGACGTCCTGGATATAGGTACCGAGGAACAGCAGGTGACTGGTGATCCGGAAGAACTCGGCCATCATGATGCGGATGACGTCGACCTTCTGCGGCACCTTGATGCCGGCGAGCTTCTCGACCGAGAGCACGTACGGCAGGTTGTTCATCACGCCGCCGAGGTAGTCGATGCGGTCGGTGTACGGAATGTAGCTGTGCCAGGACTGACGCTCGCCCATCTTCTCGGCGCCACGGTGGTGGTAACCGATGTCCGGGACGCAGTCGACGATCTCTTCACCGTCCAGCTGCAGGATGATGCGGAACGCACCGTGCGCCGAAGGGTGGTTCGGGCCGAGGTTGAGGAACATGTAGTCCTCGTTGGCTCCGGAACGCTTCATGCCCCAGTCTTCCGGACGGAAACGCGCGGCTTCCTCTTCCAGCTGCTGCTTGGCGAGGTTGAGGCTGAACGGATCGAATTCGGTGGCGCGCGCCGGGAAGTCCTTGCGCAGCGGGTGACCTTCCCAGGTCGGCGGCATCATGATGCGCGACAGGTGCGGGTGGCCTTTGAAGTCGATGCCGAACATGTCCCAGACTTCGCGCTCGTACCAGTTGGCGTTGGGCCAGATGCTGGTGACGGAAGGCATGCTGAGGTCGCCTTCGGACAAGGCCACCTTGATCATCACGTCACTATTACGCTCCAGCGACATGAGGTGATAGAACACGGTGAAATCGGCGCCGGTTGGCAGCCCTTGACGCTTGGTGCGCAGACGCTCGTCCACGCCGTGCAGGTCATAGAGCATGACGTACGGCTTGGGCAGGTTGCGCAGGAAAGTCAGGACTTCAACCAGTTTGGCACGGGCCACCCAGAGCACCGGCATGCCGGTGCGGGTTGCCTGCGCGGTGAACGCTTCGGCGCCAAAACGGTTGTTCAGTTCGACGACCACATCCTGGTCGTCTGCCTTGTAAGGCGGGATGTACAGAGCGCTGCCTGTAGTCATGGTTATTTTTTCGCTTTCGGTCAACGTAAAGAATGAAGCCAGCTTCTCGTTACTTGGAACAGAACTGGATCAGACTTCGTCAGGGCTGCGCAGATTGGTGACTGCGATTCGCTGTTCGCGGCGCTGTTCCTTCTGCGATGGCATGTCGGCGCGATACACGCCTTGATCACCAACGACCCAGGAAAGCGGACGACGCTCCTGTCCAATCGATTCCTGCAACAGCATCAAGCCTTGCAGAAATGCTTCCGGACGGGGCGGGCAGCCAGGTACGTAGACGTCCACGGGCAAGAACTTGTCCACCCCTTGAACCACGGAGTAGATGTCGTACATGCCGCCGGAGTTGGCGCACGAACCCATGGAGATAACCCATTTCGGTTCGAGCATTTGCTCGTAGAGACGCTGAATGATCGGCGCCATCTTGATGAAGCAGGTACCGGCGATAACCATGAAGTCGGCCTGACGCGGCGAGGCCCGGATGACTTCGGCGCCAAAGCGCGCGATGTCGTGGGGCGCCGTGAAGGCGGTGGTCATTTCCACGTAGCAGCACGACAGGCCGAAGTTGTACGGCCACAGGGAGTTCTTACGTCCCCAGTTGACCGCGCCGCTCAGCACGTCTTCCAGCTTGCCCATGAAAATGTTTTTGTGGACTTGATCTTCTAACGGATCGGCAACGGTTTCCCGCTGGCCAATCGGATACTGCTCGTTAGGAGCATCGGGGTCGATCCTGGTGAGATTGTATTGCATTGCCAAAGCCTCATTGTTTCAGCTTCGCCTGCCGCTTGCGACGAGCTTCCGGAGCCCAGTCAAGGGCGCCCACTCGGAACAGGTAGACAAGACCTGCCAACAGAATTGCTATGAAAACGAGAGCTTCGACGAATCCGGTCCAGCCGCTTTCGCGGACGGACACAGACCATGCAAAGAGAAAGAGGGCTTCGATATCGAAGATCACGAAGAGCATCGCGACCAGATAGAATTTGGCTGAGAGCCGCAAGCGGGCGCCACCGGTAGGTAGCATGCCCGACTCGAACGGTTCGTTTTTGCTGCGACCCCAGGCTTTTGACCCGAGGAGGCTGGAGACGCCAAGCATGAAGGCACACAGGCCGACGACACCCAGAAGGAAAATGGCAAAGCCCCAGTTGTGGGCCATGAGTCCTGTCGCTTCGGGCATGCTGGTAATCCTTAACAGAGAGCAAAGGTCTCTGAGCTTGATAAAGAAATAAGGCAGTGACGATATGTCGCAGCAATCAATCGGGCTGATTTTATGGCTAAACACCCGGCAAGTAAAATTCCAAAGGCGAAATTATTTACCGGATTAAGGACATAGCGCTTGTCCATAGCCCTGCGGCCCATGCGGTGCGGGCATTAGCCGGGTTTCCGTCAATTATGTTTTGTAGGCTTTGTAACGAACATAGTTGCTGCTAAATGATAATTGATATCGTTTGGAGTGGTTTTGTAACTGTTTAACGAGTGAGTGGCTGGGAAGTTGTCTTACTTGCGCGTTACTGCAAGTTGCGAAGCCTACCGTTTTAACGGAAATTTCTGACGCTTGTAGCGCTTCAGATCAATGTTTCGTCTCGCGGCTGACGGTAGCCCTGTGGGAGCGAGCCTGCTCGCGAAAGCGGTGGATCAGCCTCCAGATGTGCAAGCTGACTTGTCGCCTTCGCGAGCAGGCTCGCTCCCACCGGGGATTTATGGGGGCTTTGAGATTCCAGCAGGCAAAAAAACGCCCCGATCCAGTCGGGGCGTCAGTCTTGCGGCTTTGCGGTTAGCTTTTTATTCGATCCGCAAAGGCCGTTTGCTCAGGTGAAGCCGAATCAGTGGAACTGTTCTTCTTCGGTCGAGCCGGTCAGCGCGGTCACCGAGGACGAGCCGCCCTGGATCACGGTGGTCATGTCGTCGAAGTAGCCAGTGCCCACTTCCTGCTGGTGCGCAACGAAGGTGTAACCCTTGGCGGCGTCAGCGAATTCCTGCTCTTGCAGCTTCACGTAGGCAGTCATGTCGTTGCGGGCGTAGTCGTGCGCCAGGTTGAACATGCTGTGCCACATGTTGTGAATGCCGGCCAGGGTGATGAACTGGTGCTTGTAGCCCATGGCGGACAGTTCGCGCTGGAACTTGGCGATGGTCGCGTCGTCCAGGTTCTTCTTCCAGTTGAAGGAAGGCGAGCAGTTGTACGACAGCAGCTGGTCCGGGTATTCCTTCTTGATCGCTTCAGCGAAGCGACGGGCTTCTTCCAGATCCGGCTTTGCGGTTTCGCACCAGATCAGGTCGGCGTACGGAGCGTAAGCCAGGCCACGGGCGATCGCTTGATCCAGGCCGGCACGTACCTTGTAGAAACCTTCCTGAGTGCGCTCGCCGGTCACGAATGGCTGATCGTACGGGTCGCAGTCGGAAGTCAGCAGGTCAGCCGCGTTGGCGTCGGTGCGGGCCAGGATGATGGTCGGCGTGCCGGCAACGTCAGCTGCCAGGCGGGCAGCGGTCAGCTTCTGTACGGCTTCCTGGGTTGGCACCAGAACCTTGCCGCCCATGTGGCCGCACTTCTTCACCGAAGCCAGTTGGTCTTCGAAGTGAACGCCAGCGGCGCCGGCTTCGATCATGCTTTTCATCAGCTCGTAGGCGTTGAGTACACCGCCGAAACCGGCTTCAGCGTCGGCCACGATTGGTGCGAAGTAGTCGATGTAGCCGTCATCGCCCGGGTTCTTGCCGGCTTTCCACTGAATCTGGTCGGCACGACGGAACGAGTTGTTGATGCGCTTGACCACGGTTGGGACGGAGTCCACCGGGTACAGCGACTGGTCCGGGTACATCGATTCTGCGGAGTTGTTGTCCGCAGCAACCTGCCAGCCGGACAGGTAGATCGCCTGGATACCGGCTTTAACCTGCTGAACAGCCTGGCCGCCAGTCAGGGCGCCCATGCAGTTGACGAAATCTTTCTCTGGACGGAAGGACGGCTTGGCACCCTGGGTGACCAGGTTCCACAGCTTCTCGGCGCCCATCTTCGCGAAGGTGTGCTCTGGCTGAACCGAGCCACGCAGGCGGACCACGTCGGCAGCGGAGTAAGTGCGAGTCACGCCTTTCCAGCGCGGGTTCTCGGCCCAGTCTTTTTCAAGGGCTGCAATTTGCTGTTCGCGTGTCAGTGCCATGGAGATAAACCTCGTCGCGTCTTTTATGAAAAGTTGTTCTGCGGTGGAAAATTCCTGCGCTCGCTGACCAGAAGCTTAGGTGGTCAAGTCGGATTCGGCGGGGTAGGCGACGGGATGAACGATGGGCTCGAGGGGAAGTGAGCAGGTAGTGGCGGACTGCGGGGCGCATGCGGGCGTCGTGGGCCTTTATACGGACAACAGCGTGAAGCCGGGTTACCTAAATACGCTTCCGTCCCTCGGGACAACTTCGTTCCAGTCGGCAACCTCGTCAAACACACCTTGTGGGCGGTACAGACACGAAACGGCTCGCGGGGTAGGTGCGAGCGGCGCTTCGAAGGCCCTTGCCAGGGCCTCTGATTAGCGGGAGCGAGGCCATCATGCCTTCGCTTTTTGGCCTCGTCAAACGTTTTGTAGTGCTTTTTTCAAGGCACTACATCTTTCGTCTAATACGACTAATCAGTCAGTTTTCGGTGCTTTAGTCCAGTGTGTCGACTTTCACCCGCAAGGTCATGTCATCGCGGCCTTGAGTCGAGTAGCTGCGGGTCAGGCCCTGTTTATCGGCCTGAGTCTGGCTGTTGACGCCCGCCAGAGTGATCCACTCACCGAGGCGCCCGGTGACGGTTGTGTCGGTGCTTTGCACGTTCACTACATCGGGACGTTCCTGGCTCATGCGGTCACGGTTGGTACTGATCGCCAGATGAACGGTCTCGCCGGTGACGCTGGCGGTGACGTAGAAACCCTGGGTGACGTTGCGGTATTGGGTCTCGCTGCTGTAACCGCCGTAGGAATCGCTCTGGGTGTTGGTGATCGGCACGCTCTGGCCAACCTGAATCAGCGCCGGAGTGCCTTCACTGGTTTGCACTTGCTGAACGCCGCCGTTGCGGCTGGTGGTGCTGCGGCTGATGATCCGGGTCTGGTTCGGCTGGGCGCCGTTGACCGAATAACCTTCGTCGCCACGGCCATTGTTTTCGTTGGTGTCGACGGTGATCAGCAAGCGCTTCGGTGCGGTATCGAGTTGCGCCAGCAGATCTTTCAGTTCCTGTATCTTGCCCGGCTCGGCTTTGACGATCAGCTGATTGCCGTAAGCGCTGACCTGACCGTCCTGGCCGATGAAATCCTGCGCCACTGGCAACATGTCAGCGCTGGTGTGGTATTTGAGGGGGACGATTTCTGTAGCTGCCAGCACCGAAAAACTGCAGCCGAGCAGCAGGGTGGTGAGCAGGGTGCGTAGGGACATGTCCGTTATCTCCGCGTTCGAAAGGCTTGATATTGCCAGTTTGTCGGCCCGGGGTGGGGCAAGTTGAATCGTAGACAGCAAAACGCCCCGGCATTGGTGGATGGCGGGGCGTTTAGTGGTGTTCTTGCGGCCTTTTGTGGTGAGGGGATTTATCCCCGCTCGGCTGCGCAGCAGTCGCCGACCCAGCGCGCTCGATTTAACTGACTCACCGAGTTTTCTGGATTTGGGGTTGCTTCGCAGCCCAGCGGGGATAAATCCCCTCGCCACAGGGATCTAGAGGTTTCGGCATCAGGCCGAATGCCGAACCATGTCGACATGCGGAATCCCGGCCTCAAGAAACTCTTCGCTGACCAGGCTGAAACCCAGGCGCTCGTAGAACGCCGTGGCTTGCACCTGAGCGCTGAGCTTCTGTTGCTTCAGCCCGCGCGCTTCGGCTTCGGCGATGACCGCTTGCATCAGCGCGTCGCCGACCTTCATTCCGCGCCAGTCTTTGAGCACCGAAACCCGGCCGATATGGCCGTCGGGCAACAGCCGCGCAGTGCCGATTGGGAAGTCGCCTTCGAACGCCAGAAAATGCACGGCGGTCGCGTCATCGGCGTCCCACTCAAGCTCGGGTGGCACCGATTGTTCGGCGATGAACACCGTTTCACGAATGCGCCGGATCTCGGCGATATCCTTCTGCCAGTCTGCGACACGAACGCGAATTTTATTCATCGGCGAACCCCAGGCTTCCTTGCTTGACCAGTTCGCAGAGCAGGCTGCGGCCGTCTTCATCGCTCAGCCATTGGCCCAGGTTGTCGGCGTGCAGGGCGTCAGCGGCGCAGATCAGCTTCAGCAGTTCGCGCAGCTTGCCCGGCAGGTAGCGGCTCTGGCCGCTGGCGAACAGCAGCAGATCGTCGTCGACTTCCGACCAGGCCAGGCGCGCGCTCGGGTTGCGGATCAGCACGGCGCCGTCCTGCAGGGCGGCGAGGAAGTCTTCTTCTTCGACGTCTTCCGGGCCGACCACCAGTTCCGGGTAGCGCGGCTCGGTCATGTACTGGCCGAACCAGGTCAGCAGCAGACGCTCGTCGCTCATGTGCTCGGCGAGCAGGCTTTTCAGGCGATCCAGCGCATCGTGTTGAATCTGGTGCGGATCGACCGCCGGCTTGGCGTCGGCATCGGTGTAGCGCTCTTCGTCGGTCAGGAACTGGCTGAGGAAGTCGGTGAAGTGGGTCAGCACTTCAGCGGCGCTCGGCGCGCGGAAGCCGACCGAGTAGGTCATGCAATTGTCGACCGCGACACCGCAATGAGCCAGACGCGGCGGCAGGTAGAGCATGTCGCCCGGCTCCAGCACCCATTCTTCGGTCTCGTGGAATTCAGCGAGGATGCGCAGGTCGGCGTGTTGCAGCAGCGGGCTCTCGGAGTCGCACATCTGGCCGATTTTCCAGTTGCGCTTGCCGTGGCCCTGCAGCAGGAACACATCGTAGTTGTCGAAATGCGGGCCGACGCTGCCACCCGGGGCGGCGAAGCTGATCATCACGTCATCGACGCGCCAGCTCGGCAGGAAGCGGAAGTTTTCCAGCAGTTCACTGACTTCCGGCACGAACTGGTCAACCGCCTGCACCAGCAGTGTCCACTCTTTCTCTGGCAATTTGCTGAACTCGTCTTCGGCGAACGGGCCGCGACGCAGTTCCCATGGACGCTCGCCATGTTCGATCACCAGGCGCGATTCGACTTCTTCTTCCAGGGCCAGGCCGGCCAGTTCGTCGGCGTCGATCGGGCTTTCGAAGTCAGGAATCGCCTGACGGATCAGCAGCGGTTTTTTCTGCCAGTAGTCACGCAGGAATTCGCGTGCTGTGAGGCCGCCCAGAAGTTGAAGAGGAGTATCGGAATTCATATGTAACCTATTGAAAAAAAGCACTTTTCAGACGGGAATAAAAACGCCCGGCGCGGCCGGGCGTCTCAAACGGGGCAAACGGTCGATCAGATGCGTTTGGCTTGTGCCACAGCGTTGCCGATGTAGTTGGCCGGGGTCAGTTGCTTGAGCTCGGCTTTGGCTTCGGCTGGCATGTCCAGGCCATCGATGAAAGTCTGCAACGCTTCAGGGCTGATGCCCTTGCCACGGGTCAGTTCTTTCAGCTTTTCGTACGGGTTTTCGATGTTGTAGCGACGCATCACGGTCTGGATCGGCTCGGCCAATACTTCCCAGCAAGCATCGAGGTCAGCGGCAATCTTCTGCTCGTTGAGCTCGAGTTTGCTGATGCCTTTGAGGCTGGCTTCGTAAGCGATCACGCTGTGGGCGAAGCCGACACCGAGGTTGCGCAGGACGGTGGAGTCGGTCAGGTCGCGCTGCCAGCGGGAAATCGGCAGTTTGCTCGCCAGGTGCTGGAACAATGCATTGGCGATACCCAGGTTGCCTTCGGAGTTTTCGAAGTCGATCGGGTTGACCTTGTGCGGCATGGTCGACGAACCGATTTCGCCAGCGATGGTGCGCTGCTTGAAATAACCCAGGGAGATATAGCCCCAGATATCACGGTCGAAGTCGATCAGGATGGTGTTGAAGCGCGCGATGGCGTCGAACAGTTCGGCGATGTAGTCGTGCGGTTCGATCTGCGTGGTGTACGGGTTGAAACCCAGGCCCAGTTCGTCTTCGATGAAGGCGCGGGCGTTGGCTTCCCAGTCGATCTGCGGGTAGGCCGACAGGTGCGCGTTGTAGTTGCCAACGGCGCCGTTGATCTTGCCCAGCAGCGGTACGGCAGCGACCTGAGCGATCTGGCGCTCGAGACGGTAAACCACGTTCGCCAGCTCTTTACCCAAAGTGGTCGGCGAAGCCGGCTGGCCGTGGGTGCGCGACAGCATCGGCACGTCGGCGAAACGGATCGCCAGTTCGCGGATGGCGTTGGCGGTCTGGCGCATCAGCGGCAGCATAACGTCGTCACGGCCTTCGCGCAGCATCAGGGCGTGGGACAGGTTGTTGATGTCTTCGCTGGTGCAGGCAAAGTGGATGAATTCGCTGACCTTGGCCAGCTCCGGCAGCTTGGCCGCCTGCTCTTTGAGCAGGTATTCGATCGCTTTGACGTCGTGGTTGGTGGTGCGCTCGATCTCTTTGACGCGCTCGGCGTGCTCCAGCGAGAAGTTTTCAGCCAGTTCGTTGAGAACGGCGTTGGCCTCGGCGGAGAAGGCTGGCACTTCGGGGATGCCAGCGTGGGCGGCCAGGCGCTGGAGCCAGCGCACTTCAACCAGAACGCGGGCACGGATCAGGCCGTACTCGCTGAAAATCGGGCGCAGGGCCTGGGTTTTGCCGGCGTAGCGGCCGTCAACAGGGGAAACCGCAGTGAGCGAAGAGAGCTGCATGGGGTGTTCTCGGACAGTCGGGCAACGAAATGGGGCGCGTATCATACATGAAAAAATCCGCCGGTCCGTCGCCAACTGACCGGCGTATTACGCGTTACAGACTACAAAGCCTTCATGACGCGGCGTTTACTCGCTGCGCATCAACGGATAAAGCTCTTTAAGCAACTTGCGGCGGCTGATCACCAACTGCCAGCGATGGCCACCGAGCTGACGCCACAGGCGCGCCGAGCGGATACCGGCGAGGAGCAGGGCGCGGATCTTCGAGGCGTTGCTCGGCTGCTGCAGGTTGCGCATGTCGCCATGCACCTGAATGCGCTGGCGCAGGGTGCTCAACGTGTCCTGGTACAACGCACCGCAAGCGGCGACGACGTTTTCGTGGGCCGGGCCAAAATGCTCCACCTGCGACTGAATCTGCGGCAGGCGCTTGGCAATCGTCTCGAGCATGTCGTCACGCTTGGCCAGCTGTCGCTCCAGGCCGAGCATCGACAGGGCGTAGCGCAGTGGCTCGCGCTGCAAGGTGCTCGGATCGCGCTCCAGTGCGCCAATCAGCGCGCGATAACCCTCGCGCAGATTGATGTCGTCGCCGCCGTATACATCCAGCGTATCTTTTGGATCGCGGACCAGCAGGCTGCCGAGCATGCAACTCAGGCCGGCTTCGTTGGTCTGGCCAGTCTTGGCGATGCGATCGACCAGCACGGCGGCGAGAAACACGCCGCCCAGCGCCGTCAGTTGCTCCTGAGTCGGGCTCATGCCTGGCCGCTCCACGGCTCGGCCACTTCGATCACGCCGCCGCCGAGGCAGATTTCACCGTCATAGAAAACCACCGACTGGCCCGGCGTCACCGCACGTTGCGGTTCGTCGAACACGGCGCGATAGCCGCTGGCGGTTTTTTCCAGGGTGCAGGCCTGATCGCTCTGGCGATAGCGCACTTTCGCCGTCAGGCGCAGCGGCTGGCTCAGATCGATCGGATTGACCCAGTAGATTTCCGAAGCGAGCAGGGCGCTGGAGAACAGCCACGGATGGTTGTTGCCCTGGCCGACGATCAGCTCGTTGTTCTGCAGATCCTTGCGCAGCACGTACCACGGCTCGTCACCGGCATCTTTCAAACCGCCGATACCGAGGCCCTGGCGCTGGCCGATGGTGTGGTACATCAAGCCGTGATGACGGCCGATGACTTCGCCTTCGGTGGTCTTGATTTCGCCCGGTTGTGCCGGCAGGTACTGCTTGAGGAAATCGCTGAAACGGCGCTCGCCGATGAAGCAAATCCCGGTGGAATCCTTCTTCTTGGCGGTGGCCAGTTCGTATTTCTCGGCAATCGCGCGCACTTCAGGCTTTTCCAGTTCGCCGACCGGGAACAGGGTCTTGGCGATCTGTTCGCCACCAACGGCGTGCAGGAAGTAGCTCTGATCCTTGTTCGGATCGAGGCCCTTGAGCAGTTCGGTGCGGCCATCGATGTCGCGGCGGCGCACGTAGTGACCGGTGGCGATCAGGTCGGCACCGAGCATCATCGCGTAGTCGAGAAACGCTTTGAACTTGATCTCGCGGTTGCACAGGATGTCCGGGTTCGGCGTACGCCCGGCCTTGTATTCGGCGAGGAAGTGCTCGAACACGTTGTCCCAGTACTCGGCGGCGAAGTTGGCGGTGTGCAGCTTGATGCCGATCTTGTCGCAGACAGCCTGCGCATCCGCCAGGTCGTCCATGGCGGTGCAGTATTCCGTTCCGTCGTCTTCTTCCCAGTTCTTCATGAACAGGCCTTCCACTTCATAACCCTGCTCGATCAGCAGAAGGGCGGAAACGGAAGAGTCCACGCCGCCGGACATGCCGACAATGACGCGCTTCTTGGATGTGTCAGAAGGGGCTGGATCACGCATAGGGATTCAATGAGTGTCTTGGAAAAGGGCGCGATTCTATCAGGCTCGCGGCCGCAAGGCTAAAGAGAAGGGCGGATCAGTTCGAGGCTGAAGTGATGACCGGCCAGATAATCGTCGATGCAACGGATGATCAGTTCACTGCGCCAGTTGTCGCGCTGGGCGATTAATTCGTCGCGGGTCAGCCACTTGGCGCCGACGATGCCGTCGTCAAGCCGGTAATCCGGATGATGCTGCACGGCTTTGGCGCTGAAGCATATGCGCTGGTAAGTCACGCCGTTGCTCGGTGCGGTGTACAGATAAATGCCGATCACGCCTGTCGGCTCGACGTCCCAGCCGGTTTCTTCGAGGGTTTCGCGAATGGCCGCATCGATCAGGGTTTCATCCGGATCGAGATGGCCGGCGGGCTGGTTGAGCACATTGCGCCCACCTTTGTGCTCTTCGACCATCAGGAAGCGGCCGTTGTCCTCGACGATGGTGGCGACGGTGATGTGGGGGAGCCATTCCATAAAACCTTCCTCAATCTATTGGTTAAACCCCAATCCCTGTGGGAGCTGGCTTGCCAGCGATAGCGGTGGTTCAGTCACCATCCATGCTGGATGATAAACCGCCATCGCTGGCAAGCCAGCTCCCACAAAGTTTTGTGGTGATCACAAAACCCGGAAACACAAACCCCGGCACAAGGCCGGGGTCTGTTTAACGCTTTACAACCTTAAACCAGCGCAGCAATCGCCGCGTTGAAGGTTGCGCTTGGGCGCATGGCCTTGCTGATCAGCTCGGCGTCGGCGTGGTAGTAACCGCCGATGTCGACTGGCTTGCCCTGCACGGCGTTGAGCTCGGCAACGATGGTTGCCTCGTTCTCGGTCAGGGTTTTGGCCAGAGTCGCGAACTGCGCTTGCAGTGCAGCGTCTTCGGTCTGGGCAGCCAGGGCCTGAGCCCAGTACATCGCCAGGTAGAAGTGGCTGCCGCGGTTGTCGATGTTGCCGACCTTGCGCGATGGCGACTTGTTGTTGTCGAGGAACTGGCCGGTGGCCTGGTCCAGGGTTTTCGACAGCACCAGTGCTTTCGGGTTGTTGTAGTTCACACCCAGGTGCTCAAGGGAAGCGGCGAGGGCAAGGAACTCACCCAGCGAATCCCAGCGCAGGAAGTTTTCTTCAACCAGTTGCTGCACGTGCTTCGGAGCCGAACCGCCGGCGCCGGTTTCGAACAGACCACCGCCGTTCATCAGCGGCACGATCGACAGCATCTTGGCGCTGGTGCCCAGTTCCATGATCGGGAACAGATCGGTCAGGTAGTCGCGCAGTACGTTGCCGGTCACCGAAATGGTGTCCTTGCCTTCGCGGGTGCGCTGCAGGGTGTACTTCATCGCGTCGACCGGCGCCATGATCTGGATGTCCAGACCGCTGGTGTCGTGATCCTTCAGGTAGGCCTGAACCTTCTCGATCACTACGCCATCGTGAGCGCGCATCGGGTCGAGCCAGAAGATCGCCGGCGTGCTGCTCGCGCGAGCACGGTTGACGGCCAGTTTGACCCAGTCCTGGATCGGCGCGTCTTTGGTCTGGCACATGCGGAAGATGTCGCCGGCTTCGACAGCCTGTTCCATCAGCAGCTTGCCTTTGCTGTCGGTGACGCGAACAACGCCGACAGCCTTGATCTGGAAGGTCTTGTCGTGCGAGCCGTACTCTTCGGCTTTCTTCGCCATCAGACCGACGTTCGGCACGCTGCCCATGGTGGTCGGATCAAAAGCGCCATTGGCTTTGCAATCTTCGATCACAGCCTGGTAGATGGTCGCGTAGCAACGATCCGGGATCACAGCCTTGGTGTCGTGCAGCTGACCGTCGGTGCCCCACATCTTGCCGGAGTCACGGATCATCGCTGGCATCGAGGCGTCAACGATTACGTCGCTCGGTACGTGCAGGTTGGTGATGCCTTTGTCGGAGTTGACCATCGCCAGCGAAGGACGAACGGCGTAGACCGCTGCGATATCGGCTTCGATCTGCGCTTGCTGCTCGGCCGGCAGGGCCTTGATGCGCGCGTACAGATCGCCGATGCCGTTGTTCAGATTGAAGCCGATCTGGTTCAGCACGTCAGCGTGCTTGGTCAGTGCGTCTTTATAGAACTCGGCAACGATCTGGCCGAACATGATCGGGTCCGAGACCTTCATCATGGTCGCTTTCAGGTGAACCGAGAGCAGCACGCCCTGGGCCTTGGCGCTTTCGATCTCGGCAGCGATGAACGCACGCAAGGCGTTTTTGCTCATCACGGCGCAGTCGAGGATCTCGCCAGCCTGAACGGTGGTTTTTTCTTTCAGAACGGTGGCAGCACCGTCCTTGGCGACCAGTTCGATCTTCACAGCGTCAGCGGCGTCGATCAGGACAGCTTTTTCGCTGCCGTAGAAATCGCCGGTGCTCATGTGCGCGACGTGAGACTTGGAATCCTTGGCCCAGGCGCCCATTTTGTGCGGGTGCTTGCGCGCGTAGTTCTTCACCGACAGTGGAGCGCGGCGGTCGGAGTTGCCTTCACGCAGAACCGGGTTTACGGCGCTGCCCTTGACCTTGTCGTAACGCGCCTTGGCGTCTTTGTCGGCGTCGCTGGTCACGGTTTCCGGGTAGTCCGGCAGGTTGTAGCCCTGCGCCTGCAGCTCTTTGATCGCGGCTTGCAGCTGTGGCACCGAAGCACTGATGTTCGGCAGCTTGATGATGTTGGCTTCAGGCGTAACGGCCAGGTCGCCCAGTTCGGCGAGGTGGTCGGCTACGGCTTTGTCGCCCAGTTGCTCGGGGAAGCTTGCCAGGATGCGCGCTGCAAGAGAGATATCGCGGGTTTCCACGGCGATATCGGCCGAGGCGGTGTAAGCCTCGATGATCGGCAGCAGGGAATAGGTGGCGAGGGCAGGAGCTTCGTCGGTGAAGGTATAGATGATCTTCGAGCGGGTGGGCATATTCGGATTAACTCTCTCTTCTTTGCTAAAGCGTGCGCAGAAACTCGAGGGGCGCCGGGTAAGCGCGTTCGTTCAAAGTCATCCATGAACCGAATGTCGAGATTCTTCGCGGTGATGTTGGGTGCATCAGTAGAGCGTCAAGCAGTCAGGCTGCGGTAACAACCCGACCAATCAGGCGGAAAGTCTCGTGCTAGAGAGGCCAGCCGTCGTGACCCTGTGGTCAGCGGGCGGCATTATACATAGGTAGCTGGCAATCTGCCGATGGTTCATATGCAACGATTCTCGTCCATTGGTCTAAAGGTCGCAGGGCGCGACCGGGCAAAGACTCGTTACGAATGCTGGAGTTTGGCGCTTTTCCCTTTGCTTTCAGGCTTGTACGAAACGAGATGTGCGCGGCGCAGGAACATAGGGTTTGCGTGTTGATTCAACTGGGTTACGCTCGAAGCAAGCCAGGTGTTCAATCCAAACAATGGAGTTCAGCATGGGTTACAAGAAGATTCAGGTTCCAGCCGTCGGTGACAAAATCACTGTCAATGCAGACCATTCTCTCAATGTTCCTGATAACCCGATCATCCCCTTCATCGAAGGTGACGGTATTGGTGTCGACATCAGTCCGGTGATGATCAAGGTTGTCGATGCTGCTGTTGAAAAGGCCTACGGCGGCAAGCGCAAGATTTCCTGGATGGAAGTCTACGCCGGCGAAAAGGCCACTCAGGTTTATGACCAGGACACCTGGCTGCCGCAGGAAACCCTCGACGCGGTCAAGGATTACGTGGTCTCCATCAAAGGCCCGCTGACTACTCCGGTCGGTGGCGGTATCCGCTCGCTGAACGTGGCCCTGCGTCAGCAGCTCGACCTGTACGTCTGCCTGCGCCCGGTGCGCTGGTTCGAAGGCGTGCCAAGCCCGGTGAAAAAGCCCGGCGATGTCGACATGACCATCTTCCGCGAGAACTCCGAAGACATCTACGCTGGTATCGAATGGAAGGCCGGTTCGCCGGAAGCCACCAAGGTCATCAAATTCCTTAAAGAAGAAATGGGCGTCACCAAGATCCGTTTCGACGAAAACTGCGGCATCGGCGTCAAGCCGGTCTCCCGCGAAGGCACCAAGCGTCTGGCGCGCAAGGCCCTGCAATATGTGGTCGATAATGATCGCGACTCGCTGACCATCGTGCACAAAGGCAACATCATGAAGTTCACCGAAGGTGCCTTCAAGGAATGGGCCTACGAAGTGGCGGCCGAAGAATTCGGCGCGACGCTGCTGGACGGCGGTCCGTGGATGCAGTTCAAGAACCCGAAAACCGGCAAGAACGTCGTGGTCAAGGACGCCATCGCCGACGCCATGCTCCAGCAGATCCTGTTGCGCCCGGCCGAATACGATGTGATCGCTACGCTTAACCTCAACGGTGACTACCTGTCCGACGCGCTGGCGGCAGAGGTGGGCGGTATCGGCATCGCGCCGGGCGCCAACCTGTCCGACACCGTGGCGATGTTCGAAGCGACCCACGGTACCGCACCGAAATATGCCGGCAAGGATCAGGTCAACCCGGGCTCGCTGATTCTCTCGGCCGAGATGATGTTGCGTCATATGGGCTGGACTGAAGCGGCGGACCTGATCATCAAGGGCACCAACGGTGCGATCGGCGCCAAGACTGTTACTTATGATTTCGAGCGCTTGATGGATGGCGCGAAGCTGGTGTCGTCTTCCGGGTTCGGGGATGCGTTGATTTCGCATATGTAAAAGTTGCAGGCACGCAAAAACCGCCTGACTCGATGGGTTGAGTCAGGCGGTTTTTTTATGACCGAATATTTTGAGGCTTCAACTGGTTGCCGTTTGTTTTTCCGTGGCAATCGCGCTCGGCGCCGAAGCGACTTCGACCGAAGTTATCTTCACGGCATGCAAGCCTTTGGGGCCTTGAACGATGTCGAATGTGACTGCCTGACCCGCTTTCAGGGTCTTGTACCCATCCATTTCAATGGCCGAGTAGTGGGCAAAGAAGTCAATGTCCTTGCCATCCTCATCGCGACCTTCCCGGGCATCGGTATTGATAAAGCCGAATCCCTTGGCATTGTTGAACCATTTCACCTTGCCGACAGCCATGCTCAAATCCCTCTGCAACAGACTCCATCGCTGGAGTATCATCCACGACATCCGCAATCGAATTCGATAAAAGAATTGACTCCGCGGATCTTTTTTACCCACTGTGGGCTCTATTGGTTGTAACACCGTTTTCCCGATAGTCAAGGTGACCGGGCAGTCGTAGTTGAAAACGTGTGCAACCGCCCCCACCACTGTATTCGCACAACTGACGAACCTTTTTTTCCATGCATGCAATCAGCCAGATTCGACTAACATTCAATCAGGATCGCCCGCTTCTCCAAAAGGATCTTCCACAGGAGCACGACGACGATTCGGCAGGCGTTGCTGTTCAGGAAGCAAAGCCCGCGTTACAGGCGCCGCCGATGTACAAGGTGGTTTTGTTCAACGATGACTACACACCGATGGATTTCGTCGTCGAAGTGCTCGAGGTGTTTTTTAACCTGAATCGCGAGCTGGCGACCAAGGTCATGCTGGCCGTCCATACAGAAGGACGGGCAGTATGTGGAGTGTTTACCCGCGACATCGCCGAGACAAAGGCCATGCAGGTCAACCAGTACGCCAGGGAAAGCCAGCATCCGCTACTCTGTGAAATCGAGAAGGACGGTTAATCGCCGACCACTTGGGTATGAGGTGAAGCTATGTTAAACCGCGAGCTCGAAGTCACCCTCAATCTTGCCTTCAAGGAGGCTCGTTCGAAGCGTCATGAGTTCATGACCGTCGAACATCTCCTGCTGGCCCTATTGGATAATGAGGCTGCCGCCACCGTTTTGCGTGCCTGCGGCGCAAACCTCGACAAACTCAAGCATGATCTGCAGGAGTTCATCGACTCCACCACGCCATTGATCCCCGTGCATGACGAGGATCGCGAAACCCAGCCAACCCTGGGCTTCCAGCGTGTCCTGCAGCGTGCTGTTTTTCACGTACAGAGCTCGGGCAAACGCGAAGTGACCGGCGCCAACGTGCTGGTCGCCATCTTCAGTGAGCAAGAGAGTCAGGCCGTGTTCCTGCTGAAACAGCAGAGCGTGGCGCGCATCGATGTCGTCAACTACATCGCCCACGGCATTTCGAAAGTACCGGGGCACGGCGATCACTCTGAAGGTGAACAAGATATGCAGGACGACGAGGGCGGTGAGTCTTCTTCTTCAGGCAATCCTCTGGATGCTTATGCCAGCAACCTCAACGAACTCGCACGCCAGGGTCGCATCGATCCGCTGGTCGGCCGTGAATCGGAAGTTGAGCGTGTCGCGCAGATTCTCGCGCGCCGGCGCAAGAACAACCCGCTGCTCGTGGGTGAAGCTGGCGTAGGTAAAACCGCGATTGCCGAAGGTCTGGCCAAGCGCATCGTCGACAATCAGGTGCCGGATCTGCTGGCCAATGCGGTTGTTTATTCGCTCGACCTCGGCGCTCTGCTTGCGGGTACCAAGTATCGCGGTGATTTCGAGAAGCGCTTCAAGGCGCTGCTCAATGAACTGAAGAAACGTCCGCAGGCGATTCTGTTCATCGACGAGATCCACACCATCATCGGTGCGGGTGCTGCGTCCGGTGGCGTGATGGATGCGTCCAACCTGCTCAAGCCGCTGCTGTCGTCTGGCGACATTCGCTGCATCGGTTCGACCACATTCCAGGAGTTTCGCGGCATCTTCGAGAAGGATCGTGCCTTGGCGCGTCGCTTCCAGAAGGTCGATGTCGTCGAGCCATCGGTGGAAGACACCATCGGTATCCTGCGTGGCCTGAAAGGGCGTTTCGAGCAGCATCACAATATCGAATACAGCGATGAGTCGCTGCGTGCCGCTGCCGAACTGGCGTCGCGCTACATCAATGACCGGCACATGCCGGACAAGGCCATCGACGTAATCGACGAGGCGGGCGCCTACCAGCGTCTGCAACCGGTAGAGATGCGCGTCAAGCGTATCGAAGTGCCACAGGTCGAGGACATCGTCGCGAAAATCGCGAGGATTCCGCCAAAGCACGTCACCAGTTCCGACAAAGAGTTGCTGCGTAACCTGGAGCGTGACCTGAAGCTGACGGTGTTTGGTCAGGACGCGGCGATCGATTCGCTGTCGACTGCGATCAAGCTGTCCCGTGCCGGGCTCAAATCGCCGGACAAGCCGGTCGGTTCGTTCCTGTTTGCCGGGCCTACCGGTGTCGGTAAAACCGAGGCCGCGCGACAGTTGGCCAAGGCACTGGGCATCGAGCTGGTGCGCTTCGACATGTCCGAGTACATGGAGCGGCACACCGTATCGCGTCTGATCGGTGCGCCTCCAGGGTATGTCGGTTTCGACCAGGGCGGTCTGTTGACCGAAGCCATTACCAAGCAGCCGCATTGCGTATTGCTGCTCGACGAAATCGAGAAGGCGCATCCGGAAGTCTTCAACCTGCTGTTGCAGGTCATGGATCACGGAACGCTGACCGACAACAATGGGCGCAAAGCGGACTTCCGCAATGTGATCGTGATCATGACCACCAACGCCGGTGCCGAGACGGCCGCGCGGGCTTCGATCGGTTTCACCCATCAGGACCACTCGTCCGATGCGATGGAAGTGATCAAGAAGAGCTTCACGCCGGAATTCCGTAACCGTCTGGACACCATTATCCAGTTTGGTCGCCTCAGTCATGAGGTCATCAAGAGTGTGGTGGACAAGTTCCTCACCGAGCTTCAGGCGCAGTTGGAGGACAAGCGTGTGTTGCTTGAGGTTACCGATGCGGCGCGTAGTTGGCTGGCGGCGGGTGGTTATGACTCGGCGATGGGCGCACGTCCAATGGCGCGTCTGATCCAGGACAAGATCAAGCGTCCGCTGGCGGAGGAGATTCTGTTTGGCGAACTGGCCGAGCATGGCGGTGTGGTGCACATCGACATCAAGGATGGGGAGTTGACGTTCGACTTCGAAACTACTGCGGAAATGGCCTGACGGCTTGATGTGGATTGGAAAGGCGCCTTCGGGCGCCTTTTTGTTGTCCGGTGTTTTTGGGCTCTGGGTGTATATCCGTTGCTGCGGTGATGGCTTATTACGGTTTCGCCCTTACGGCGAGTCACCTTTTTCAAACGCCAAAAAGGTAACCCAAAACGCTTGCTCCTACGTTCGGCCCTCGCAGGCTCGGGTTCCTTCGCTGCGGGACTGATCCGGGCGCAGCGGCTCCGGTTTGCTTCGCTGCACCTCCTTCCGCTGTGTCTGGCTGCGCCAGACGGTCGCTGCGCTCCCACGCCCGGATCAATCCCTCCGCTCAGCCTTCCGACGTCGCCGGTGGATCAACAGCAAGATCAAAAGCACTCGAGCTTGCGCTCATTGTTGAGTGGGTCGACTTCGCCGCGGGCAGCTGCGCTGCTTTGCCTTTTTGTGGGAGCGAGCCTGCTCGCGAAGGCGGCCTGCTGGTCAACCAGTTTCTATCGAACTCACGCGATCCAACTGTAGGTGCTGCCGAGGCTGCGATCTTTTGATTTGCATGCTGTTAGCGCGAAACCGCCAGCGGCAACACCCGTAGCAACGGATAAGTCCCCAGCCCTCAAGCCTCAAAACGCAGACACAAAAACGCCCGGCATAACCCGGGCGTTCTGTATTGACTTGATTAACGAGCGCGGTAAGTGATCCGCCCTTTGCTCAAGTCATAGGGCGTCAGCTCGACGCGCACTTTGTCACCGGTAAGAATACGAATGTAGTTCTTGCGCATCTTGCCGGAAATATGCGCGGTTACGACGTGCCCATTTTCCAACTCCACACGAAACATGGTGTTGGGCAGGGTGTCGACGACAGTGCCTTCCATTTCGAAGCTGTCTTCTTTCGACATGCAGTAAAGCCCTCGGTATCCAATGAATGGCCCGGTGCAACTGCGCCAGGCAAAAGCGGCGTGCATTGTGCCCGAAAAATGGTGTTTACGCCAAGGGGTTTAGGCCGCAGGTTCAGTTCAGGATGACCCAGCGCTGATTGATCAGCAATTCGATGGGCCGATATTGCGTCTTGTAGTTCATCTTTTTGCAGTTCTTGATCCAGTAACCCAAGTACACGGCCTCAAGGCCCAGACGCTGGCTCTCGGCGATTTGCCAGAGGATTGCGTAACGGCCGAGGCTGCGGCGTTCTTCGTTCGGTTCGTAGAAGGTGTACACCGCTGACAAACCGTTGGGCAGCAGATCGGTCACCGCCACCGCGAGCAACCGTCCGTCGAGTCGAAATTCGTAGAAGCGCGAGAAGGGCAGGTCACGCACCAGGAACGTCGAGAACTGATCGCGGCTTGGCGGGTACATGTCGCCGTCAGCATGGCGCTGTTCTATGTAGCGCTGGTACAGGTCGAAATATTCTTCGCTGAAGTGCGGTTTGACCGGCTGCACCTGCAAATCCGCGTTGCGTTTGTAGATGCGCTTTTGCTGGCGATTGGTGATGAATTGTGCGGAGGGAATGCGCGCAGGCACGCACGCATTGCAATTCTGGCAATGCGGCCGGTACAGATGATCGCCGCTGCGGCGAAAGCCCATTTCCGACAGGTCTGCGTAGACATGCACATCCATGGGCTGACTCGGGTCGAGAAACAGCGTCGTGGCCTGCTCCTCGGGCAGATAACTGCAAGAGTGGGGCTGAGTGGCATAAAACTTCAAACGCGCCAACTCGGTCATGAATCAACCCTCGGGATAAGCTGGTGGATTAAGTGTAAGCCACCTGCGCAAAAGTCGCTCAGCAAACCCAGGTCGCTGAATTCGGTTGATCTAGATGGCGCTGCAGATAGTCGGCGAATTCGCTGCGCGGAATAGATCGCGCTCCCAGGCTGTGCAGGTGATCAGTCGGCATCTGGCAGTCGATCAAGACAAAGCCTGCGGCTTTCAAATGCTGGACCAGCGTGGCAAAGCCATATTTGGACGCGTTGTCAGCGCGGCTGAACATCGACTCGCCAAAAAACAGTTGGCCCATCGCCAGCCCGTACAGGCCGCCGACCAGCTGTCCCTCGTCCCAGACCTCAACCGAATGAGCGAAACCGCGCCGATGCAATTCTACGTAAGCATCCTGCATGGCCTCGGTGATCCAGGTGCCGTCGGCGTAATCACGCGGTGCAGCGCACGCGCGGATGACGGCGTCGAAATCCTGATCGAAGGTCACTTGATAGCGTTGCTTGCGCAGCAGCTTGCCGAGACTGCGCGAGACGTGCAGTTCGTCGGGAAACAGCACGGTACGCGGATCCGGCGACCACCAGAGAATCGGCTGGCCCTCGGAAAACCAGGGGAAGCAGCCATGGCGATAGGCCTGGATCAGTCGGTCTGCCGACAGGTCGCCGCCGGCGGCGAGCAATCCGTTCGGCTCGCGCATGGCTTTTTCCAGTGGCGGAAAGGTCAGGGAATTACGTTGTAACCAAGTCAGCATGGCATCCGGGCTTGCAGAAGGGGAGGGCGGTCAGGGGGCGTGCAGGCCCCGCGAAAGAGTTTGCCGCGAAACGGCGCCGCTGTCCTGCACAGTTGTCTGGTGCAGCGAGCATTGAGCTGCAACTTGATGTGTCGCCCGTGGTCGTAAGCGTCGCCGTGTCGATGCTGTCGAGCATTCCTGTGAGCCTGATCCGGCCAGGTTCGCTACGTTCATCAAATACAGCTCATAAGCCTTTGTCACAAAAGGCAATGCATGCTCCAATTGCAAGGCGTTGCGTGTGCGATTGGCTATGCTCAAGGCTGGGGGCTGAAACATGGCGTCGGGCGCACAAACCCGTACAATGCCGGGTTGTGACGGTCTTTTCGCTGCGCACAGTGTTTATGGCTGTGTTTATAAAACCAGTGGCACAGTGTTAAAAGTAGTCCCAGTTGAGCTTTTCACCTTTTTTACCTGCCTGGATTGGGCAGTTTTTTATCGTCATTCAATAGATGGACGCGCCTCGGGCGCAGGAAAAGAAGCGTTTTGAAGAAGACCACCGAAGCACCCAAAACAGTCGTTCCGCTCTGGCGCCAGCAACTGCACTACCGGCTCAAGGAAGGTGCATTGATCGCCATTGGCGCTTTGTGCCTGTTCCTGATGATGGCTTTGCTGACTTACGGCAAGGACGACCCGGGCTGGAGCCATAACAGCAAGATCGACGATGTGCAGAACTTTGGCGGCCCGGCCGGCTCGTACAGCGCCGATATCCTGTTCATGGTGCTCGGCTACTTCGCCTATATCTTTCCGTTGCTGCTGGCGGTCAAGGCGTACCAGATTTTCCGTCAACGCCATGAACCATGGCAGTGGAGTGGCTGGCTGTTTTCCTGGCGCCTGATCGGTCTGGTGTTCCTCGTGCTCTCCGGCGCTGCGCTGGCGCACATTCATTTCCATGCCGCGACCGGTCTGCCGGCCGGCGCTGGCGGTGCCCTGGGCGAAAGCCTTGGCGATCTGGCGAAGAATGCGCTGAACATTCAGGGCAGCACGTTGCTGTTCATCGCTCTGTTTCTGTTCGGCCTGACCGTATTCACCGATCTGTCGTGGTTCAAGGTGATGGACGTCACCGGCAAGATCACCCTCGATCTGTTCGAGCTGTTCCAGGGCGCGCTCAACCGCTGGTGGTCGGCGCGCACTGAACGCAAGCAACTGGTTGCGCAACTGCGTGAGGTTGATGACCGCGTCCACGATGTGGTCGCACCGACTGTCACCGACAAACGCGAACAGGCCAAGGTCAAGGAACGCCTGATCGAGCGTGAGCAAGCGTTGAGCAAGCACATGTCCGACCGCGAGAAGCAGGTGCCACCGGTGATCGCGCCGGCACCGGCCAAGGCGCCGGAGCCGAGCAAGCGCGTGCAGAAAGAGAAGCAGGCGCCGTTGTTCGTCGACAGCGCGGTCGAAGGCACCTTGCCGCCGATCTCGATTCTTGATCCTGCGGAAAAGAAACAGCTCAACTATTCGCCTGAGTCCTTGGCGGCGGTCGGCCACTTGCTGGAAATCAAGCTCAAGGAATTCGGCGTCGAAGTCACCGTTGACTCGATCCATCCGGGTCCAGTGATTACCCGATACGAAATCCAGCCTGCCGCCGGGGTAAAAGTCAGCCGCATCGCCAACCTCGCCAAGGATCTGGCACGTTCGCTGGCGGTGACCAGTGTGCGGGTGGTCGAGGTGATTCCGGGCAAGACCACCGTCGGTATCGAGATTCCCAACGAAGACCGCCAGATCGTGCGTTTCTCCGAGGTGCTGTCGACCCCCGAGTACGACAACTTCAAATCCCCGGTCACCCTGGCGCTCGGTCATGATATCGGCGGCAAGCCGGTCATCACCGACCTGGCGAAGATGCCGCACTTGCTGGTGGCCGGTACCACCGGTTCCGGTAAGTCCGTGGGCGTGAACGCGATGATCCTGTCGATCCTGTTCAAGTCCGGCCCCGACGATGCCAAGCTGATCATGATCGACCCGAAGATGCTTGAGCTGTCGATCTACGAAGGCATTCCGCACCTGCTCTGCCCGGTTGTGACTGACATGAAGGACGCCGCCAACGCCTTGCGCTGGAGCGTTGCCGAGATGGAGCGTCGCTACAAGCTGATGGCGAAAATGGGCGTGCGTAACCTCTCCGGCTTCAATGCCAAGGTCAAGGAAGCCCAGGATGCCGGCGAGCCGTTGAGCGATCCGCTGTACAAACGCGAAAGCATTCACGACGAAGCGCCGCTGCTGCAGAAACTGCCGACCATCGTCGTAGTGGTGGACGAATTTGCCGACATGATGATGATCGTCGGCAAGAAGGTTGAAGAATTGATCGCCCGTATTGCGCAAAAAGCGCGTGCGGCGGGGATTCACTTGATTCTTGCGACCCAGCGCCCGTCGGTGGACGTGATCACTGGTCTGATCAAAGCCAACATCCCGACACGTATGGCGTTCCAGGTATCGAGCAAGATCGACTCGCGAACCATCATCGACCAGGGTGGCGCCGAGCAACTGCTCGGTCACGGTGACATGCTCTACATGCCGCCTGGCACCAGTTTGCCGATCCGCGTCCACGGCGCGTTCGTCTCCGACGATGAGGTTCACCGCGTGGTCGAGGCCTGGAAATTGCGCGGCGCGCCGGAATACAACGACGATATCCTCAACGGTGTTGAAGAGGCAGGCAGCGGCTTTGAAGGCAGCAGTGGCGGTGGCGACGGTGATGATCCGGAAGCCGACGCGCTGTATGACGAAGCGGTGCAGTTCGTCCTCGAAAGCCGTCGCGCGTCTATTTCCGCTGTGCAGCGCAAGCTGAAGATCGGCTACAACCGCGCCGCGCGGATGATCGAGGCGATGGAGATGGCCGGCGTCGTTACCTCAATGAACACCAACGGTTCGCGTGAAGTCCTGGCCCCTGGCCCGGTACGCGACTGAAACGCAACGACTCGGGTGGCGCAATGACGCGCCACCCGCTTTCCCACGAGTATTCAAGAGGACTCTCATGCGCCTTATCCGCATGCTGTTGCCAGTATTGGCGCTGACCACACTCACGGCCCACGCCGATGAAAAGGACGTGGCGCGTCTGACCCAATTGCTCGAAACATCGAAAACCCTGTCGGCGAACTTTTCGCAGTTGACCCTCGATGGCACCGGCACCCAGTTGCAGGAAACCACCGGCAACATGACCTTGCAGCGTCCGGGCCTGTTCTACTGGCACACCAATGCGCCGGCCGAGCAGACCATGGTCTCCGATGGCAAGAAAGTCACCCTGTGGGACCCGGATCTGGAGCAGGCAACCATCAAGAAGCTCGATGAGCGTCTGACCCAGACGCCGGCGCTGCTGCTGTCCGGTGATGTCTCGAAGATCAGCCAGAGCTTCGATATCAGCGCGAAAGAGGCGGGCGGCGTGATCGACTTCACCCTGAAGCCGAAAACCAAGGACACCCTGTTCGACAATCTGCGCCTGTCGTTCCGCAACGGCCTGCT
This sequence comes from Pseudomonas siliginis, assembly GCF_019145195.1. Classification (GTDB taxonomy): domain Bacteria; phylum Pseudomonadota; class Gammaproteobacteria; order Pseudomonadales; family Pseudomonadaceae; genus Aquipseudomonas; species Aquipseudomonas siliginis. Next base: position 26,905 of record NZ_JAHSTW010000009.1, on the reverse strand, counting down.
CAATGACATGCAACTGATTGACAGCGTCGGCCAGCGCACCAATATCCTGTTTACCGGGGTCAAGGCCAACGAAGCGGTGCCAGCGTCCAAGTTCAAATTCGACATTCCCAAAGGTGCCGACGTTATCCAGGAATAAACACCGGCCCTTTGTGTCAGGGCCTTTGTGGTGAGGGCCTGCTGTTGAGGGACTATTGTGGAGAGGGGATTTATCCCCGTCCGGCTGCGCCGCAGTCGTCGCTTTTGGGGCCGCTTCGCAGCCCAACGGGGATAAATCCCCTCACCACAGGTTCTTCAGCAGATTTCAGAAAATCAGAGGTTTCAACGCTACGTGATGGATCTGTTTCGCAGTGCACCGATTGCCCAACCCTTGGCCGCCCGTCTGCGTGCAGCCAATCTGGATGAGTACGTCGGTCAGGAACACGTGCTCGCTCGCGGCAAGCCTCTGCGTGAGGCGCTGGAGCAGGGCGCGCTGCATTCGATGATCTTCTGGGGGCCGCCGGGCGTGGGCAAGACCACCCTGGCGCGCTTGCTTGCAGAAGTCTCCGATGCGCACTTCGAAACGGTTTCGGCGGTGCTCGCCGGGGTCAAGGAAATCCGCCAGGCCGTTGAAATCGCCAAGCAGCAGGCCGGCCAGTACGGCAAGCGCACGATCCTGTTTGTCGATGAAGTACACCGTTTCAACAAGTCGCAGCAGGACGCGTTTCTGCCGTACGTTGAAGATGGCACGCTGATCTTCATCGGCGCCACCACCGAAAACCCTTCGTTCGAACTGAACAACGCCTTATTGTCGCGGGCCCGCGTCTACGTGCTGAAAAGCCTCGACGAAGCGGCCTTGCGCAAACTGGTGCACCGCGCACTCACCGAAGAGCGCGGCCTGGGCAAGCGCAACCTGACCCTGAGCGATGAAGGCTTCCAGATGTTGCTGTCGGCCGCCGATGGCGATGGCCGGCGTCTGCTCAATCTGTTGGAAAACGCCTCTGATCTGGCCGAAGACAACAGCGAAATCGGCACCAACCTGCTGCAAAGCCTGCTCGGCGACACCCGTCGGCGTTTCGACAAGGGCGGTGAAGCGTTCTACGACCAGATCTCGGCGCTGCACAAATCCGTGCGCGGTTCCAATCCCGACGGCGCGCTGTACTGGTTTGCGCGGATGATCGACGGCGGCTGCGATCCGCTTTATCTGGCCCGGCGCGTGGTGCGCATGGCCAGCGAAGACATCGGCAATGCCGATCCGCGTGCGCTGAGCCTGTGTCTGGCGGCGTGGGAAGTGCAGGAGCGTCTCGGCAGTCCCGAAGGCGAATTGGCAGTCGCCCAGGCCATTACTTATCTGGCCTGTGCACCGAAAAGCAATGCGGTGTACATGGGCTTCAAAACTGCACTGCGCGCTGCGGCTGAGAACGGCTCGCTGGAAGTGCCGCTGCATTTGCGCAATGCACCGACCAAGCTGATGAAGCAATTGGGTTACGGCGACGAATACCGCTACGCCCATGATGAACCGGATGCCTATGCCGCCGGTGAAGACTATTTCCCGGAAGAACTCGAGCCGATTCCGTTCTATCAGCCAGTGCCCCGTGGCCTGGAGTTGAAGATCGGCGAAAAGCTCAATCACCTCGCTCAGCTCGATCGTCTGAGCCCTCGGCAGCGGAGAAAATAGTGGTTCCATTGATACTCGCAGTGTCGGTCGGCGGTGTTGCCGGCACCTTGTTGCGCTTCGCCACCGGTAATTGGGTCAGCGCCAATTGGCCGCGGCACTTCTATACCGCGACGCTGGCCGTTAATATCGTGGGCTGCCTGCTGATTGGCGTGTTGTACGGCCTGTTTCTGATACGCCCGGAGGTGCCGATCGAGGTGCGCGCCGGGTTGATGGTCGGCTTCCTCGGGGGGCTGACGACTTTTTCATCCTTTTCACTGGATACGGTGCGCCTGCTGGAAAGCGGGCAAGTGTTGCTGGCCCTGGGCTATGCCGCACTCAGCGTATTCGGCGGGCTGCTCGCGACGTGGGCCGGCCTGTCCCTGACCAAACTTTGATAACGAGAAACCGACATGCTCGATTCCAAACTGTTACGTAGCAACCTTCAGGACGTAGCGGACCGCCTGGCTTCCCGTGGCTTTGCCCTGGACACCGCGCGCATCGAAGCGCTGGAAGAACAGCGCAAGACCGTCCAGACCCGCACCGAAGCACTGCAGGCTGAACGTAACGCGCGTTCCAAATCCATCGGGCAGGCCAAGCAGCGTGGCGAAGACATCGCGCCGCTGATGGCGGACGTCGAGCGCATGGCGGGCGAGCTGAGCGCGGGCAAGGTCGAGCTGGACGCGATCCAGACCGAACTCGATTCGATCCTGCTCGGTATCCCCAACCTGCCGCACGAGTCGGTTCCGGTCGGCAAGGACGAAGACGACAACGTCGAAGTGCGCCGTTGGGGCACCCCGACTCAGTTCGATTTCGAAGTCAAAGACCACGTCGCCCTCGGCGAAAAGTTCGGCTGGCTGGACTTTGAAACCGCCGCCAAGCTGTCCGGCGCGCGGTTCGCCTTGCTGCGCGGTCCGATTGCCCGTCTGCATCGCGCACTGGCGCAGTTCATGATCAACCTGCATGTCACCGAACATGGCTACGAAGAGGCTTACACGCCTTATCTGGTTCAGGCTCCGGCGCTGCAAGGTACCGGCCAGCTGCCGAAGTTCGAAGAAGATCTGTTCAAGATCGCCCGCGAAGGCGAAGCCGATCTGTACCTGATTCCAACCGCCGAAGTGTCGCTGACCAACATCGTTGCCGGCGAAATCGTCGATTCGAAACTGCTGCCGATCAAGTTCGTCGCCCATACCCCATGCTTCCGCAGCGAAGCCGGTGCGTCGGGCCGCGACACGCGTGGCATGATCCGCCAGCACCAGTTCGACAAAGTCGAAATGGTCCAGATCGTCGAGCCATCGCAATCGATGGAAGCGCTGGAAGGCCTGACCGCCAACGCCGAAAAAGTCCTGCAACTGCTCGGTCTGCCTTACCGCACCCTGGCGCTGTGCACCGGCGACATGGGCTTCAGCGCGGTCAAGACCTACGATCTGGAAGTGTGGATTCCGAGCCAGGACAAATACCGCGAAATCTCCTCGTGCTCCAACTGCGGCGACTTCCAGGCGCGGCGCATGCAGGCGCGTTTCCGTAACCCGGAAACCGGCAAACCTGAGCTGGTGCACACCTTGAACGGCTCTGGTCTGGCGGTCGGTCGTACTCTGGTTGCGGTACTGGAAAACTACCAGCAGGCCGACGGTTCGATCCGTGTGCCGGACGTGCTGAAGCCGTACATGGGTGGCCTTGAGGTCATCGGCTAAATGAAATATCTGCCGCTGTTTCACAACCTGCGCGGCAGTCGTGTGTTGGTTGTCGGTGGGGGGGAAATTGCCTTGCGCAAATCCCGCCTGCTGGCCGATGCCGGTGCGCTGCTGCGGGTGGTCGCACCTGAAATCGAAACGCAACTGGCCGAACTGGTCGCTGCCAGCGGCGGTGAATGCCTGTTGCGCGGTTACGCCGAAACGGATCTGGACGGTTGCGGGCTGATCATTGCCGCTACCGACGACGAAACGCTCAACGCGCAAGTCTCCACCGACGCCCACCGCCGTTGCGTGCCGGTCAACGTGGTCGATGCGCCGGCCTTGTGCAGCGTGATCTTCCCGGCGATCGTCGATCGCTCGCCGTTGATCATCGCCGTGTCCAGCGGCGGCGATGCGCCGGTACTGGCGCGTCTGATCCGCGCGAAAATCGAAACCTGGATTCCTTCCACTTACGGTCAATTGGCAGGGCTGGCTGCGCGTTTCCGTCATCAGGTGAAAAACCTGTTTCCGGACGTTCAGCAGCGGCGCGGCTTCTGGGAAGACGTTTTCCAGGGCCCTATCGCCGATCGTCAACTGGCCGGGCAGGGCGCTGAAGCCGAGCGCCTGTTGCAGGCCAAGGTCGATGGCGAGCCAATGGTCACCACTGGCGAGGTTTATCTGGTCGGTGCCGGTCCGGGTGACCCGGATCTGTTGACCTTCCGCGCGCTGCGTCTGATGCAGCAAGCCGATGTGGTGCTCTATGACCGCCTGGTGGCGCCGGCGATTCTCGAGTTGTGCCGTCGCGATGCCGAGCGGGTGTATGTCGGCAAGCGGCGCTCCGAGCACGCCGTGCCGCAGGATCAGATCAACCAGCAACTGGTCGATCTGGCCAAGGCCGGCAAGCGTGTAGTGCGGTTGAAGGGCGGCGATCCGTTTATCTTCGGCCGCGGTGGCGAAGAGATCGAAGAACTGGCGGCCCACGGTATTCCATTCCAGGTGGTGCCGGGCATTACGGCAGCCAACGGTTGCGCTGCTTATGCGGGGATTCCGCTGACCCACCGTGACCATGCGCAGTCCGTGCGGTTTGTCACTGGCCACTTGAAGGATGGTTCCACCGATCTGCCATGGGCTGACCTGGTGGCTCCGGCGCAGACGCTGGTGTTCTACATGGGCCTGGTGGGCCTGCCGATCATCTGCGAGCAGTTGATCAAGCATGGTCGCGCGGCGGATACCCCGGCGGCGTTGATTCAGCAGGGCACTACAGTCAATCAGCGGGTTTTCACCGGCACGCTGGCGGATCTGCCGCGAATGGTGGCGGAGCATGAAGTGCATGCGCCGACCCTGGTGATCGTCGGCGAAGTGGTGCAACTGCGCGAGAAACTGGCGTGGTTTGAAGGGGCTCAGGCGCAGGTCTAAACACCGCGTCGCCCCAATCGCTGGCAAGCCAGCTCCCACAGGTATTGTGTCAAAGCTGCAATCTTCAGCGTTACACAAGACCTTGTGGGAGCTGGCTTGCCAGCGATGGCGCCCTTAAGAGCTGCTCGAATTTCAACCCCGGCGCCAAACCCCTTTCCCGATCAACCGCTCGCGATCATGCGCTACGCTGAAATCCTGCTGCGGCCCCTTCGGCACTACACCGGTCGGGTTGATGGTCTTGTGGCTGCCATAGTAGTGATGCTTGATGTGCTGGAAATCCACCGTCTCGGCAATCCCCGGCCACTGATACATCTCGCGCAGCCAGTTCGACAGATTCGGGTAATCGGCAATCCGCCGCAGGTTGCACTTGAAGTGCCCGTGATACACCGTGTCAAAGCGAATCATCGTGGTAAACAGGCGCACGTCGGCCTCAGTCAGGTATTCCCCGCTCAGGTAGCGATTGGCACCCAGCAGTTGCTCCAGATGATCCAGTTCGGCGAAGACTTCATCGAACGCCTGTTCGTATGCCTCTTGCGAGGTGGCGAACCCGGCACGATAGACACCGTTGTTCACCGCCGGGTAGATCCGCTCGTTCAGCGCATCGATTTCGTTGCGTAGCGGCGCCGGATAAAAGTCCAGATCGTTACCAGTGATCCCGTCGAAGGCGCTGTTGAACATGCGGATGATTTCCGCCGATTCATTGCTGACGATGCGCTTGAGTTTCTTGTCCCACAGCACTGGCACCGTCACGCGCCCGGTGTAATCAGGCGTGTCGGCGGTGTAGCGCTGATGCATGAAATCGAAGCCATCGAGTTTGTCGCCTGTCGAACCGAGCGCCTTGTCGAAGGTCCAGCCGTTCTCCAGCATGAGCCAGCTGACCACCGACACGTCGATCAGACTTTCCAGCCCTTTGAGTTTGCGCAGGATCAGCGTGCGATGCGCCCAAGGGCAGGCGAGGGAAACGTAGAGGTGATAGCGCCCGGCTTCGGCAGTGAAACCGCCTTCACCGCTGGGGCCTGGTTGACCGTCGGCGGTCACCCAGTTGCGGCGTTGCGCTTGTTCGCGCTGGAACGCGCCGTCCTTGCTGCTTTCGTACCACTTGTCCTGCCAGTGGCCGTCGACGAGTAAACCCATGATCAAGACTCCCAAAACCAATATTCGTTGGAGTCGAGTCTATTCCGATGAGTTCGAACAAAAAGCGCAAAGATCGGGCGCTAATGATCGGTTAGATCGATGTGTTGCGCGCCGCCCAATACTGCTCGGCGGTTGCGAAGGCCTGTTCACGATTCTGACCGAGACCGCGCAGGGCAAGGGCCATGGTCGCAATCAAAGCCATTTGCGGGTAACTGTCGACCACATCGCCACGCCACACGGCTTTCAAGTGCTCGATGTCCAGCGAGGCGGGTTTGACATGGCGCTGCGCTGACAGCTGCGGCCATTCTTCGTCCCAGCTCTGACCGCCGCTGGTGCCGTAAAGGTGGCTGGTGGCGTCGGGGTTGATCTCGATTTCACCGCCATCGCCCTTGACCACGATTGCCGTGTCGCCGAGCAAACCGCTGGCATCGCGATGAACCGCCTGGTAACCCGGGTGAAAAATGCTTTGCAGGCCGCAGCGTGCGCCCAACGGATTGAGAATCCGCGCCAGCGAGTGGATCGGCGACCGCAGGCCCAAGGTATTGCGCAGGTCGATCATCTTTTGCAACTGCGGCGCCCAGTCCACCAGCGGCATAAACGCCAGGCCGCCGTTGTCCAGTGCCGTGCCGACCTGCTGCCAATCACGGCACAGGGGAATGTTCAGTTCGCCCAGCAGTTGTTCGCTATACAGGCGCCCGGCCGTGTGTGCGCCGCCGCCATGCATGAAGATGCGTACGCCGTTTTGCGCCAGGCACTTGGCTGCCAGCAGGTACCACGGCAGATGGCGTTTTTTGCCGGCGTAGGTCGGCCAGTCCAGGTCGACATTCAATGCGGGCGCTTGCAAGCGTGCGCGCAGGGCTTCGGTGAAACCGGCCATTTCCTCGGCACTTTCTTCCTTGTGCCGCAGCAACATCAGGAAGGCACCTAGTTGCGTATCCTCGACTTGGTCATCGAGCACCATGCCCATGGCCTCGCGGGCTTCTTCGCGCGTCAGGTCGCGGGCGCCGCGCTTGCCCTTGCCGAGAATGCGCACGAATTGCGCGAACGGATGCTCGGCAGGCGTTTCGAGGGTCAAAGCAGGAAAGTCGTTCATAGGCAATTCGTCGGTTTGGGCAGGCCCGCCAGTTTCGCGGCGAGTTTGGCAGGGGTGCCTTTGAACAGTCGGTTCAGGTGCAGGCTGTTGCCTTTGTCGGCGCCGAGTCTCAACGCGGTGTACTTGATCAGCGGCCGCGTGGCCGGCGATAGCTGGAATTCGGCGTAGAAGCTACGCAGAAGCTCAAGGACTTCCCAGTGTTCGGGCGTCAACTCGATGTCTTCAGCGGCGGCGAGGGCGCTGGCGACTTCAGCCGACCAGTCGCTGAGGTCAACGAGAAAGCCATCCTTGTCCAGTTCGATGGCGCGGGCGCCTACGGTTATTGAATTCATAGCCAGCTGTTGACCTTGGCGTGATGGATCGACAGTTCGACGAAAGCCGGGTAGTCGATGGCCTTGGCCCAGTCTGGAATCTCGATCGCACGCGCCTGTGCGTCCTCAATCAATACAAACAGTCTGATTGCTCGCTCTTGAAGGGTTGAGAACGGCACAGTGTCCGGTTGCAGCGCATACACCGCATCGCCGGACAACAATACCGCATCGGCGCTGCCGAGCAGGCGCAGGCAACTGCTCAGGCGATCGTCGCCGTACGGGGAATGAGACAACACATGCAAAGTCGACATCAGAGGGTGATCACCTGATCGTAACGGTCAATAAGGGCGGTGATGTGTTCAGCAGCAAGCGGCTGCGCCTCGTCCAGCGACAGTTTGCCAAGACCGCGAGCATTGGCGCTTTCGGCGCAATAGAACAGCTCTTCGACACCAAACATCGGCAGCGCCTGCAGATTGGCGCTGAGGTCCTTCTGCTGCACGGCCCTGGCGTTCTGCCCGGCGGCCAGTTGCAGCACGCCGTCATCGAGAAACAGCAGACCGATCGGCAGATCGAATGCGCCACCGGCGAGCACGATATCCAGCGCTTCCCGCGCACCGGGGCCGGACCATGGCGATTGGCGGCTGATGATCAACAGCGATTTGGCCATGTTCAAGCGCCTCCGAAACAGATGAGACGGTCAGCGTCCTGCACGGCGTCGTGCAACTGACCCAGACCGGACAATTCCCACGGCGCGCTGAGCGAAATCGCTTCACGCTGGTAACGCTTGGCTTCTTCTTCGTTCAACACACCACGGCGCAGAGCGGCGGCGATGCAGACCACGCCGTCGAGTTGCTTTTCGTTGATGAAGGCGCGCCATTGCTTGGGCAGATCCTGTTCATCCTGCGGCGTCACCACTGCATCGGAGGCGTTGAACACGCCGTCCTGATAGAAGAACAGCCGGACAATCTCGTGGCCGCCGGCCAGCGCGGCCTGGGCAAACAGCAAGGCACGGCGCGAGGAGGGCGCATGGGCGGCGGAAAACAGCGCGATGGCGAACTTCATGATGGACTCGATCAGCGAAACTGCGGCCATGATAAAGCTTTATCGCGCGTGCCGCGAAATCTGGTAACACGCGGTTCACCGTGGGAGCGAGCCTGCTCGCGAAAGCGTCGCCTCGTTCGAGATCAGTTTCGGCAGTCACGCCGCCTTCGCGAGCAGGCTCGCTCCCACGGGAGTGTTGCGGCGGCTGGATTACGGGGTGATGCCGTAAAGCTCGCAATACTCAAGCCAGTCCATCCCCGCCATTTCTGCCACTTCCCGGTGCACTTCCAGCCGTTGCGCCTGATAGTCCTCGGGCGAATCAGCGGTCAGCTGCAACGTCAGCTCCCAGGCAAACAACCCCTGGCTTTCCGCCTCAGCCTCGAATGCTTCGTGCAAGCGTTCTTCGCGATACTGCGCCTGGGTTTCGCCCTTGGCCTGAGCCAGCAGCGGGTTGAGATGGTCGAGGGTCTCGCGCAGTTCGGGTCGCGCATCGAGAAACAGTTTCAGGGCGTGTTCATGTCGTTGGTCGCTAGGCGCCATGTAATGTCCTTGTGTGGCTGAAGATCTCAGAGTGCCGCAGCTGCTCACGCGTGTCGCGCATAAAAACAGTAAAGCAGAACGATTTGCCGCGTTGCAGTGCTACAGTCCGCTTTTTTCTCGATGAGCGAATGCAATGCGAATGCTGATGGTAGTGCTGGCGGCGGCCCTGTTGGCCGGGTGCGCCGGTTCGGTGATGAACGATGCTCGCAGCAAGAGCCCGGACAAGGTCCTGACCTCGGACAAGCCGGAGAAAGACGTCGCCCGGTGCGTGCAATTCGCATGGCAGGACGAAGCGGTTTTCGGCGTGGACGCGGCGGCCTATCTGGAGCCGCGCGAGTCCGGTGGCACTACGGTTTACACGCGTTCGGCAGAGTCGTTTGTCGATGTGATCACCGAAGCGTCAGGGACAACCTTGAACTATTACGCGCAGAAGAGTGATTTTGTCGCGATGCGGCGGATGGCGGCGATGGCGACCTGCCTCTGATTGTGTGTCGAGGCGGCTGGCGCTTTCGCGAGCAGGCTCGCTCCCACAGGTTGAATGCTTTCCAGTGTGGGAGCGAGCCTGCTCGCGCAAAGGGCGACACAGTCAGTCGATCAGCCGCTTTTGGAAAAAGTGCCGCTTGTGCCCCGGTGGATAGTCAACGATCTCACCGAACTGGCTGAAGCCCAGCTTCTTGTAGAACTCCGGCGCCTGAAAATCGAAGGTGTCGAGCCAGACGCCGTAGCAGTTTTTTTCCTTGGCCAGGGCTTCCGCCTGAGCCATCAATTTCGAGCCGATCCCCTGTCCGCGACCTTGTTCCGGCACTGACAGCAGTTCGATGAACATCCAGCGAAAAATCATTCGCCCGTACAGGCCGCCCAATATCGCGCCATTTTCGTCTTTGACCATCAAGGCGAACGGCTCGGATTTCGAACCGCCGGTTTGAGCATCGTTGTATTCGATCAGCGGTTGCAGAATGGCCTGACGCTGTTCCTCGGTAGGATTGTCCGTCAACTCGATACGCAAATTCATGCATGACTTCCTTGTGTGATTGAACGCCCAGCCTAACCCGTCCGGGCAAACGCCTCCAAGCCCTTCGATCGAACAAGCGGAACCGTCAAACCAGCGTTGCGGTCTAGGCTTTTATCGCGTCTTTCCCTGAGCGCGATTGATGAGGAAATCCCGTGAATATTTTTGAAGCCCTGCGCGAAAGCCACGAGCGCCAGCGCACTTACGCCAAGGCTCTGATCGCGACCAGCGGCGACAGCCCTGAGCGGGTCGAGGCCTACAAGCAGCTAAAAGCAGAACTGCAAGCGCATGAAACCGCTGAAGAGCGGCACTTCTACATTCCGTTGATGGAAATCGATGAAGGCGTGGACCTGAGCCGCCACGCCATCGCCGAACACCACGAAATGGACGAGATGATGGAAGAGCTCGACGAGACCGAGATGTCCAGTCCGGCCTGGCTGGCCACAGCCAAAAAGCTTTCCGACAAGGTTCATCACCACCTCGAGGAAGAAGAGCACAAATTCTTCCAGATGGCCGGCAAGCTGCTCGACGATAAACAGAAAACGCTACTCGCCGGGCAGTACGAAAAGGAGTATCAGGCGCAACTGTCTGAATGACCAAAGGCGACTCGGCGTGTAGGTGTTCAGCTACACGTTGAGTACGATGCGTCGTCGAGTGCTGGTTATGCATCCAGTATTTACGGGCTTTTTACGTCTTGCACACTGGGACTGTGACAAAAGCGCCGATGGACAAAAAATTCACCTCCGTTAGCTTGAAGGCCTCTCCTCGGGAAGGAGAGTTCTCAAATCAACGGAGTGAAGACGATGAATCAGGCAATCCCACAAACCCAACTCAAACACGGTCGTGTCATCTCGCCAGCAAGCCGCGGCGCAGTGGCCATTGACCTCGGCCTGCTCGGCGCTTGGCAAGTCAATGAAATGGAGGGCGGCAAAAACTTTCCGGCCGTGAATGCTGGGCCGTTCCCGCAACCCTTCGAGACCGACTCGGACAGCGTCGCGCCGCCGGCCGATGGCTACATTCTCAGCGGCGGCAAGACTGATGCCCGCGATTGCGTCAATTACACCGACGAAGAGATGAGCAAGAAGCTCGGCCGTTCATTCAACTGGCCGCTGCTGAATGTCGATCCGGGCCAGATTCTTGTGGTCAGTTGGGCGTACACCGCGCCGCATACCACCCGAGGTTATCGCTGGCTGATCACCAAAGACGGCTGGGAACCCCAGCAACGCATCAGCCGTGCGCAGCTGGAAACCCAGCCGTTCTTCGAGGATTTCTACCCACAAGTGCCTTATTACAGTCATGCCGGTGAACTGAAGGCGAAGGTCGATCACCAAGTGCAGCTGCCGGCGAGCAAGAAGGGCCACCATGTCATTGTGCTGATGTGGATCGTCGCCAATACCGGCAACGCCTTCTACCAGGCCTTTGACGTCGACTTTCAGTAACCGCGCAGGCTGAACGAGCCCGGTAGCGCTGCCGGGCTTTTTTTGTCGGCGCAATTGATCGACCATGGCAGTCCCCCCATGAAGACAGGATCAGACGCGATGTCCAACACAGCCGAACGGGTCAACATCGTCGACACTCAGGTGTTGTCCCACGACTGGTATCTGCTGAAGAAAATCACTTTCGACTACCACCGCAACAACGGTGAATGGCAGCGCCAGACCCGCGAGGTCTACGACCGGGGCAACGGCGCGGCGATTCTGCTGTTCAACCGCGAAAAGCGCACGGTGGTGCTGACCCGCCAGTTTCGTTTGCCGGTGTTCGTCAACGGCCACGATGGATTGTTGATCGAGGTGGCGGCGGGGTTGCTGGAAGGTGCCGCCCCTGAGCAACGCATTCGTGACGAAGCCGAGGAGGAAACCGGTTATCGCGTGCATGACGTGAAGAAAGTATTCGAGGCGTATATGAGCCCCGGCTCGGTGACGGAGAAGCTGCACTTTTTTATCGCCGAATACGACGCCGCGTCCAAAGTCAGCGACGGTGGTGGGCTGGAAGAGGAAACCGAAGAACTGGAAGTGCTCGAATGGGGCTTCGATGAGGCACTGGCAGCATTTCAACGCGGCGAGATCTGCGATGCCAAGACCATCATGCTGTTGCAGTACGCAGCGATGAATAACCTCTTCGCTTGATGAAAGATCGCAGCCTTCGACGCATTTTTCAGGAGCTGCCAAAGGCTGCGATGGCTCAGCATACTGGCTGAACGGGGAGGCGCAATACCCAAAGCCGACCATACTGCTTGTTGCTTCTGAAGCGTTGCCCTGCGTTTTGCGCAGTCCCCAAAAACAAAAAGAGATCGACTCATGAAGTACGAACCTTTGGCCAGATCGCTCATTGCGACCTCCCTGGCGCTCAGCTGTCTCATGGCTCACGCGGCATCGGTGGCGCCGGTGGCGGCGGAAAACGGCATGGTGGTCACCGCGCAACATCTGGCGACCCATGTCGGCGTCGATGTGTTGAAAAACGGCGGCAATGCCGTGGATGCGGCAGTGGCCGTGGGCTATGCGCTGGCGGTGGTCTACCCGGCTGCGGGCAATCTTGGCGGTGGCGGATTCATGACCATTCAACTGGCGGACGGACGCAAGACCTTTCTCGATTTCCGTGAGAAAGCGCCGCTGGCAGCGACCGCCAACATGTATCTGGACAAGGACGGTAACGTCATCCCGGACTTGAGCACGCGCGGCCATCTGGCCGTCGGGGTGCCGGGCACCGTGTCCGGCATGGAGCTGGCGCTGAGCAAATATGGCACCAAACAGCGCAAGGACATGATTGCCCCGGCGATCAAACTGGCCGAAGACGGTTTCGAGCTGCAGCAGGGCGATGTCGAGCTGCTCGAATACGCGACGGATGTGTTCAAGAAGGACATGCGCGATTCCGGCTCGATCTTCCTCAGCAACGGCGAGCCGATGCAGGTCGGGCAGAAACTGGTGCAAAAGGATCTGGCGAAAACCCTGCGGACAATTTCCGAGAAGGGCGCCGACGGCTTCTACAAAGGCTGGGTCGCCGATGCCATTGTCACTTCCAGCCAGGCCAACAAAGGCATCATCAGCCAGGCCGACCTGGACAAATACAAGACTCGCGAACTCGCCCCGGTGGAGTGCGATTATCGCGGCTATCACGTGGTCTCGGCGCCACCGCCCAGCTCCGGCGGGGTGGTGATCTGCCAGATCATGAATATCCTCGAAGGCTATCCGATGAAGGACCTGGGCTTCCATTCCGCTCAGGGCATGCACTACCAGATCGAAGCGATGCGCCACGCATACGTTGATCGCAACAGCTACCTCGGCGATCCGGATTTTGTGAAGAATCCGATCGAGCACCTGCTGGACAAGAATTACGCGACCAAACTGCGCAACGCCATCCAGCCGCAGAAGGCCGGCGTGTCGGCTGAGCTCAAACCCGGTGTGGCGCCCCACGAAGGCAGCAACACCACGCACTATTCGATCGTCGACAAGTGGGGCAATGCCGTCTCCGTCACCTACACCCTTAATGACTGGTTCGGCGCCGGCGTGATGGCGAGCAAGACCGGGGTGATCCTCAACGATGAAATGGACGACTTCACCTCCAAGGTCGGCGTTCCGAACATGTATGGGCTGGTTCAAGGCGAGGCTAACGCTATCGCACCGGGCAAGGCGCCGCTGTCGTCGATGAGTCCGACCATCGTCACCAAGGATGGCAAAGTAGTGATGGTGGTCGGCACGCCGGGGGGTAGCCGGATCATCACCGCGACCTTGCTGACCATGCTCAACGTCATCGATTACGGCATGGGCTTGCAGGAAGCGGTCGACGCGCCGCGCTTCCATCAGCAGTGGATGCCGGAGGAAACCAACCTCGAAGACTTCGCCGCCAGCCCGGATACGAAAAAGCTCCTCGAGAGCTGGGGCCACAAGTTTGCCGGCCCGCAGGATCCCAACCACATTGCCGCGATTCTGGTCGGCGCGCCGTCACTGGACGGCAAACCGGTTGGCAAGAATCGCTTCTACGGCGCCAATGATCCACGGCGTAATACCGGCTTGTCACTGGGTTACTGAGCGGAGTAAAAAGGGGCGGGCTCAGGTCCGCCCCATCTCAAGGACTGATCAAGGAAGGCTCGACATGACCACCGCATTACTGATCATCGACGTCCAGCAAGCACTGTGTGCTGGTGAATATCAGTGTTTTGAAATCGACCGCGTAATCGCCACGATCAATGATCTCAGCCAACGCGCCCGCACAGCTGGCGTTCCGGTGGTGTTGATTCAGCACGAAGAAAAGGACGGTCCGTTCGTGCATGGCGCGGACGGTTGGCAACTGGCCGAAGGTTTGCTGACTTCGACGAAAGACCTGCGTGTAGGCAAGACTACCGGGGATTCTTTCTACCAGACCGATCTCGGCAAGCTGCTGCCCAGCGAGGACTTCGAACGCCTGATCATCTGCGGCCTGCAAACCGATTACTGCGTCAACGCCACGGTGCGCAGCGCGCATTCACTGGGTTACGACATCGTCGTCGCGCGGGATGCACATTCGACGGTCGATAACGGCAACATGAGCGCCGAGGACATCATTGCCCAACACAACAAGGACTTCGCCGCCCTGACCAGTTCCGTGGCACGAATCGACGTCAAACCGGCAGCCGAAATCACCTTCTGAACTCACACAAACCCCCTGTGGGAGCGAGCCTGCTCGCAAAAGCGCTATGACAGCCAACATCAAACCGACTGATATACCGCCTTCGCGAGCAGGCTCGCTCCCACAGGGGTGAGCAGGCTCTACGACAGCGGCGATTTACGGCAGCAGCACTGGCATAATCCCCGCCGCCCGAAGAATGGAATCTCTCGATGTTCGCTATCTACCTGCGTCACGCCGTGGCGCTGACATCTCTCGTCCTCGCCTGCACCGCCCACGCCAGCAGTTTCGATTGCACCCATGCCACCAGCAAAACCGAAAAAGCCATCTGCACTGATCCCTACCTCTCAACCCTCGACGACAAACTCGCCGAGCAATGGCGGACCACGCTGGGCAAAGTTGCCGATCCCAAAATGCTGAAAACCGACCAGCGTCAGTGGCTGAAAAACCGCAACGCCTGCGGCGACCTGAGCGCGTGTCTGCGGCGCGAATACCTGATGCGCCTCACTGAGCTCGAACACGCGGTCCAGCCCTTCAGCTGGGATGCCACCTGGCAACTGATTCCGCCCGGCACCTCGACCTCGGCGACCCTTGTCACCCAACGTCGTGATGCCACGCATATCGCCATCGATATCTCAGCAGGCGAGGGCGCCAATTCCGGAGACTTGACCGGCGTTGCCATACTCAAGGATGGAACAGCCCTGTACGCCGAGGACGCCTGCAAACTCGCCTTCACGCCCATCAATGGCGTACTGAACGTCACGCAAACCGGTGCGGATTCCGACTGCGGCGGTGGCATGGGCGTGTATTACGCCGGTCGGTATGTCGCCTCCGAACAACCGCTGAAGCTGGATTACGATCTGCTCAGCCTGGGTCTGGCTCGCACACCCGCAGAAGATCAGGTACTGCGTTCGCTGCTCAAGACCGACTACCAGAAACTGGTAGAAACCTCCGGTTCCTTGCAGGTCGGCGAAGACTCAAAAGATATGGCCGATGCTCAGGTTGTAGAAATGTGGATGCGCGGTCTCGGCGGCATCGGCATTCTGATGAGTGCTGCAGACGCACAGGTCTGGCTGATCTTCAAAAGCTACGATGATCAGGGCCATGAACATCTGCGGTACTACACCAACGTGGCGAAGTGGAAGAAGCGGTTGCCCGATGTGCTGCAGGGCTGGTATGACCGCATGCAAGAAAATCAGTCGTCACCGGTTCTGGAAATGATGCCCTGAGCCACATCTCCATCCGCCTCACGCAGTAACCGCTCGATCTGCGCCAGTTCCCATGTGCTGAGCAGACTCACCGGGTCCGTGCCATAACGCTGCCACGTGTTGAGCGTCGCTTCGTCCCCGGCGCAGTTGCGCGCGTATTCACAGTGATGCAAATGTCCGTCGGCGAAGTCCAACAGCAGATGCCAGCCTTCGATATCAACGGGAATCAGCCCGGACTGGGACATTACCTCGCAGACTTCGAACGCAAGCACGCCCAGCGCAGCTTCGCGCAGACGCTGACACACATCCCGGGCGGACAAAAACGCTGACATGCTGCGACTCGATTCGATGGACAAGCCTGCAAGGATAAGGCCCGCGCCACTCCATGTCAGCGTTTCACTGGCCCGAGGCTGAACAATTCCGTAACATTCGCCTCCCTCTTTTTTTGCGAAAACAGCAGCCGTGCCCGACGGCCGCTCAGTCAGGTAAGCCATGAAACCGATTCGTCTGCGCGCCGATGTCCTCGCCGGACTCACCACCTCGTTCGCCCTGTTGCCCGAATGCATTGCTTTCGCGCTGGTCGCGCATCTCAATCCGCTGATGGGCTTGTACGGCGCGTTCATCATTTGCACGCTGACGGCGTTGTTTGGCGGCCGACCGGGCATGGTTTCCGGTGCGGCGGGTTCGATGGCGGTGGTGATCGTCGCGCTGGTGGTGCAACACGGCGTGCAATATCTGCTGGCAACGGTGCTGCTCGGCGGTCTGATCATGATGGCGTTCGGGCTGTTGCGCTTGGGCAAACTGGTGCGCATGGTGCCGCATCCGGTGATGCTCGGTTTCGTCAACGGCCTGGCGATCATCATTGCCCTGGCGCAACTGGAGCACTTCAAAAGCGGCGAGCACTGGCTCAGCGGTACGCCGCTGTATCTGATGACCGGGCTGGTGCTACTGACCATGGCCATCGTTTACATCCTGCCGCGCCTGACCAAAGCAGTGCCGCCGGCCCTGGTGGCGATCCTTGGTGTCGGCCTGCTGGTCTACCTGTTCGGCCTGCCGACCCGCACCCTCGGCGACATGGCGCACATTGCCGGCGGTCTGCCGACTTTTGCCATGCCGGACATTCCGTGGAGCCTGGAAACGCTGCGCATCATCGCTCCGTACGCGATCCTGATGGCGATGGTCGGCCTGCTGGAAACCTTGCTGACACTGAACCTGACCGACGAAATCACCGAGACTCGTGGCTATCCGGATCGTGAGTGCGTAGCGCTCGGCGCGGCGAACATGGTGTCCGGTGCGTTCGGCGGCATGGGCGGTTGCGCGATGATCGGCCAGACCGTGATCAACCTCAGCTCCGGCGGGCGCGGGCGCTTGTCCGGCGTTGTGGCCGGTGTGCTGATTCTGTTGTTCATTCTGTTTCTGTCGCCGCTGATCGAGCGTATTCCGCTGGCCGCACTGGTGGGGGTGATGTTTGTGGTATCTCAGCAGACGTTCGCCTGGGCGTCGTTGCGGGTGATAAACAAGGTGCCGCTGCACGATGTGCTGGTGATCATCGCGGTGACCACCATCACCGTGTTCACCGATCTGGCCACGGCCGTGCTGTGCGGGATCATCATCGCTGCGCTCAACTTCGCCTGGCAGCAGGCCCGCGAACTGTATGCCGATGAACATCTTGAAGCCGATGGCAGCAAGCTCTATCGCCTGCACGGCACGCTGTTTTTCGCCTCGACCACGCCGTTTCTCAATCAGTTCGACCCGGCCAACGATCCGGCCAAAGTCACTCTCGATTGCCGGCACCTGAGCTTTGTCGACTACTCGGCGATTGCCGCGTTGAAAACCCTGCGTGAACGCTACGCCAAGGCAGGCAAGCATTTACAGGTGTTTCATCTGTCGGAACGCTGCAAGAAATTACTCAAGCGCGCCGGCGTCGATCACCACTGACGCCGCGGGTTTTGCGTCCTTGAGCCAGGTCTTGCCGAGAATCCGCGAGACCTGTTCGGCGGAGTAGGGCTTGGCGAGAAATTCGAAACCTTCGTACCCGCTGCGCGCCAGTTCTTCGCTGTAGCCGGAAGTCAGAATCACCGGTAGATCGGGGCGGCGCTGGCGCAGTTCCTTCGCCAACGCGACTCCGGTGATGCCCGGCATGACCACGTCGGAAAACACCGCATCGAACGCGCTGGCATCGCTGCCCGCCAACTGCAGGGCTTCTTCAGCGTTGGTTGCCCATGCGGTTTCATAGCCCAGATCCTGGAGGATCTGGTTGGCAAAGCGACCAACATCGAGATTGTCTTCGACCACCAGCACCCGGCGTTTTTCGCAGGCCGGCTGCACCTCGCCATCGTCCTCTGCCTCGTCCATTTCTGCCTCGATCGCCGGCACTTGCGGCAAATACAAGGTGAACTCGGTGCCTTGTCCAAGGACGCTGGAGACGTCGACGTTGCCGCCCGACTGCTTGGCAAACCCGAACACCTGCGACAGCCCGAGACCCGTGCCTTTGCCGACAGCCTTGGTGGTAAAGAACGGCTCGAAGATGTGTTCAAGGGTGTGTGCGTCGATACCGGCACCGGTGTCGGCCAGGGCAATCGACACGAAATGGCTGCTGGACGCAGCGTGGCCGCGAATCGGCGGCAGCGCTTTGTGGCACTCCAGGCGCAATTTCAGCTCACCCTGACCATTCATTGCGTCGCGAGCGTTCAGGGCGATGTTGATCAACGCGGTTTCGAACTGACTGAGATCGACGCGGATGTAGCAGGGGTGATCCGGGCGCTCGACGCACACGTGAATCTGCGCGCCGGTGACCGATTCGAGCATCTCGCCAATATTGGCCAGCCGTTCGCCGGCATCGACCACCTGCGGATTGAGCGGCTGACGGCGAGCGAAGGCGAGCAACTGGCTGGTCAGTTTGGAGGCGCGCTCGACGGTATCGGAAACCGCGCGCATGTAGCGCTGGCGGCGTTCTTCCGGCAGGTTGGGCTGGCGCAGAAAGTCCACCGACGAACGAATGATCGTCAGCAGATTATTGAAGTCGTGGGCGACGCCGCCGGTTAATTGGCCGATGGCTTCGAGCTTTTGCGACTGGGGCAACGCCGACTCGGCCTGGGCCAGGCGCAGGCTGCGTTCCTCGACCCGTTGTTCCAGCGTGGCATTGAGTTCAGCCAATGCAAGCAAGCCCTCGCGCACGTTCGCATCGGCGCGCACCCGTTCGATGTGCGCCCAGCACCGTTCGGTCACTTCGCTCATCAATGCCTGCTCAAATTGCGACCAGACCCGCGGCACTTTGTCGTGGACGGCCATCAATGCGGTCAGACGGCCCTGCTTGATCAGTGGTACACAAATGGTCGCGGTAATACCGATGGCCTGAAAGGTCGCCGACTCTTCCGGTGGTAGCTCGCTGCGGTTGTCATGGATGACCAGCGGTTCCCCGGCGCGCAGCAGAGTCACTGCCTTCTCACCGAAATCGCGCAGGCGGTAGTGGCCGACGATGCTTGGCGAACCCGGTGCCGCATAGTCGCCGCGAATGGTGAAGCCATCCTCGTCGGCATCCATGTCGGCGTACGCGCAGTTGGACAATTGCAACTGCTCGACCATCAGCCGGGTGCTCGCCGCCAGGATTGCTTGCGCATCGGTGGCATTGGTCACCGCTTCGCCGATGGCATCGAGGACGGCCAGGCGTTGGTTGAGATAAACGGTCTGGGTGGTCTCGGTGACCGTGTCGAGCATGCCGACGACATTGCCCAGCGAGTCACGAATCGGGCTGTAGCAGAAAGTGAAGAACGCCTGCTCCGGACCGTTGCCGCGTTCGATCTTCAGGGCAAAGTTTTCGATGTAGGTGGCTTGGCCGGCATAGGCCGCCTCGGCTATCGGGCTGATCTCATGCCAGGCTTCTTTCCAGATGTCGCTGAAAGGACGTCCCAGCGCATGCGGCTTGTCGCCGAGAATCGGCACGAAGGCGTCATTATAGAGGGTGATCAGTTGCGGTCCCCAGACGATCGCCTGAGGGAAATGCGAGGCGAGGCTGAGCGAGACGGTGGTCTTGAGTACATCGGGCCAGTGTTCCAGCGGGCCGAGGGGCGAATTCGCCCAGTCGTGACGGCGGATCTGCCCGGCCATCTCGCCGTTGTCTTGCAACCAGTCTGTCATGGGGTTCGTGTCTTTCCGGGCATTTGTCTGAGAACAAAGACCTGCGCGCAGGGTGTTTGGTTTCAGCGCACCAGACACTGTTTGCGCTGCGAATTATTCTGACCTACATCATGGCAGCAAAAAACAGCGCTGGCGAAAAGAGCATCTTTTCGCCAGCGGATTTTTCTTCAGTTCGTGAGCAACTGCTCAGGCCTCGACGGCCGGGAAGTCAATGTCGGTCAGCGCCGTGTTGTTCAGGTAGTTAGTCAATGTCTGCACGGCCACCAGGGCAATCACTTCGATAATCTTGCGGTCATCGATACCGGCAGCGCGGGCAGCGGCCAATTGTTCATCGCTCAAGTGGCCACGGGTTTCGGTCAGTTGGCGGGCGAGGGCGGCGTAGGCATTCAGTTCGCCGTGACGTGCCGCGATGATGTCCTCCGCCGACAGCCCGGCTTTGCCGGCAAACACGGTGTGTGCGGACAGGCAATAGTCGCAACCGTTGACTTGCGAAGTGGCGAGGTAAACGGCTTCTTTCTCTTTGCCGCTCAATGAGGTCTTGCCGAGGATGGCCGAGGCTTGCAGGTAAGTGTCGAATGCAACTGGCGCTTGGGCGAGGGTGGTGAAGACGTTGGGCAGGAAGCCGATTTTTTTCTTCACGCCTTCCAGTGCAGGACGGGTGGCATCGGTGGCGGCGTCGAGGCTGATTGCAGGGATGCGGCTCATGGTGATTCTCCGAAATTCCGCAGCGAAGTGCAGCGGGGATGGAGAGATCTTAGGGGCTGCCAATGGCGCTTTGGCTGCAAATCGTCGAGGATATGCGGCAGATCGTCCAGATATGCCTTCGGGAGTCAGCCATGGATCGCCTTTCCACATTACTCAGTCATTTTGGCGTGAACGCCGGCACCTTTCATAGCGGCGCGTTTTGCGGCGTGAGCGTTCACGAAGGCGAGCCGGTCGGGCACGTGCATGTTCTGCAAGCCGGGGCGTTGCTGCTCAAACCGGGCAACGAGCGGGAAATTCGTCTGGACGAACCGTCACTGATTTTCTTTCCCCGGCCGTTTACCCATCGGATGTTTGCCGACGAAGCCATGGCCAGTCAGATTGTCTGTGCCTCGCTGACCTTCGACGGTGGCTCGGGCAATGCCCTGGCCGCCGCGTTACCGGACTATCTGGTGTTGAAACTCACCGATATCCCGGAATTGCGCAGCACCCTTGACTGGCTGTTCAACGAAGCTTTTGAAGGGCATTGCGGGCGCGTGGCGGTGATGGATCGCCTGTTCGAATTGCTGGTGATTCTGTTGCTGCGCCATCTCATCGGTAGTCGAGATCAGCAACCGGGCATGATGGCCGGCCTGGCTGACCCGCGCTTGTCTCGCGCTTTGAACCTGATCCATGAGCAACCGCACAAGCCCTGGAGTGTGGCCGATCTCGCGGCGGCGGCGAACCAGTCCCGCGCCGGTTTTGCCGAGCAGTTTCGCCGGGTTGTCGGGCAGACACCGGCCGAATACCTGCTGAGCTGGCGCGTCAGTCTTGCGCAGAAACGCCTGCGCGAAGGCCGGCCGATTGCGCTGATTGCCGAAGAGGTCGGTTACGAAAGTCCGTCGGCGCTGGCCCGGGCGTTTCGGCGCAAGACCGGGCTGAGTCCTCGGCAATGGAAAGCCGGACACTGAATACTATTTGGCAAATTTCTTCGCCCCGGCCACGCAGAGAATCACCCCAAGCGTTACGCCGAGCATGCCGACGCTGACCTGCTCATGCAGCAACGTCGCCGCCAGCGCCAGACCGAAAAACGGCTGCAGCAACTGCAACTGCCCGACCGCTGCGATTCCACCTTGTGCCAGACCGCGATACCAGAACACGAAACCGATCAGCATGCTGAACAGCGACACGTAGCCCAGGCACATCCACGCAGGCAAGCTGATGTTGCCGAACGAGGCGGGCGCCAGCCACAGGCTCAGCACTGCCATCAGCGGTAACGACATTACCAGCGCCCAGCAGATCACCTGCCAGCCGCCGAGGCTGCGTGACAGTTTCGCGCCTTCGGCGTAACCGAGGCCGCAGGCGAGAATCGCCGCGAGCATCAGCAGATCCCCGATGGGCGAGGCGCTCAGGCCTTGCGACAGAGCGAAGCCCACCACCAATGCGCTGCCCAGCACCGAAAAGATCCAGAACACCGGCCGTGGCCGCTCACCGCCACGCAAGACACCAAACATTGCCGTGGCCAGCGGCAGCAATCCTACAAACACGATCGAATGCGCTGACGTTACGTGCTGCAATGCCAACGCGGTCAGCAGCGGAAAACCCAACACCACGCCCAGCGCCACAATCACCAGCGACAGCCACTGATGGCGCGACGGTCGCGGTTGCTTGAACAACAGCAGAAGTCCGACGGCCAGTGCGCCGGCAATCGCTGCTCGCACCACGGTCAGAAACACCGGATCGAATTCCAGCACCGCCAGCCGCGTCGCCGGAAGTGAACCGCTGAAAATCAGCACACCGATAAAACCGTTGATCCAGCCACTGGTCTTTTCCAGCGCCGGGTTGGCCGCAGTCGATGTTGTGTGCATGTCGGTCGCGCTCAAAAAGTGGCTTGTGTCGCCGTGATCCTAGGGCGGAGAATCAGCACAATCAAAAAATTGTCATGGATACAGCCGGCATGCCCCGATCCCGTTACAAGACCTTGGTTGACCGTTATGCGGCGGATATTCGTGGCGGACGACTGCCGCCGGGCACGCGATTACCTACGCATCGGCAACTGGCGGCGCAGGAAGGACTGGCGCTGGTTACCGCTTCACGGGTTTATGCCGAGCTTGAGGCGATGGGCCTGGTCAGTGGCGAAGCCGGGCGCGGCACTTTTGTGCGGGAAACGTCGCTGGCGCCGGGGCAGGGCATCGATCAGAAAGACGTAGCGGTCGGCATGATCGACCTGAATTTCAACTATCCGTCGTTGCCCGGTCAGGCTGAGTTGTTGCGCACGGCGTTGCGGCAACTGGCGTTGTCCGGCGATCTCGAAGCGTTGCTGCGTTATCAACCCCACGCCGGACGTGCCCACGAACGCGCCTCGGTGGCGCGACATTTGTCGACACGCGGCGTGACCGTTGAAGCCGACCAAGTGCTGATCGTCAATGGCGCTCAGCAAGGTTTGGCGGTGACGCTGATGGCCCTGCTCAAGCCCGGTGATGTGATCGCCGCCGATGCGCTGACCTATTCCGGGTTCAAGGTGCTGGCCGACGCGTTGCATCTGGAAGTGCTGGCGATCCCGATGACAGAGCACGGCCCGGATTTGCCGGCACTGGACAGGCTCTGCCGCCAGCGTGCGGTGCGCGCCGTGTACAGCATGCCGACGCTGCACAATCCGCTGGGCTGGGTCATGCCACTGGAACAGCGCGAGCAATTGGTGGCGATTGCCCGACGCTATGATCTGACACTTATCGAAGATGCGGCCTACGCGTTTCTGGTGGAAAATCCGCCGCGAACCTTGATCGATCTGGCACCGGAACGGACGTTTTACGTATCGGGCCTGTCGAAAAACATCGCCACCGGGTTGCGCGTTGGCTTCATTGCTGCGCCGCTGCCTCAAGTGCCCGCACTGGAGCGAATCATTCGCGCGACAACGTGGAACACGCCCGGGGTGATGACCGCCATTGCGTGCGGTTGGCTCGACGACGGCACCGTCACCGTGCTTGAGGAGCAGAAGCGGCGTGATGCGATGGCGCGCCAGGCCTTGGCCGCCGAGGTGCTGAAAGGGCTGCGCTACGTTGCTCATCCGGCTTCGTATTTTCTGTGGCTGCCGCTGCCCGAAGATGTGCGTGCCGATCAGATCGTGGTCGAGTTGATGCAGCAGCAGATTTCCGTCACCAGCGCCGAGCCGTTTTCGCTGGCGGCCAATACGCCCCATGCGATTCGTCTGGCGTTGGGTTCGGTGGACATGAAGGTGTTGCGTCAGGCGTTGATCACTGTCAGAACGATTGTCGGCGCTTATCTGTAAACTGCGCCCACGCCATGCAAAGCCAGGTTTGGACTGTTCAATGAAATTCACCACGACACTGTTTCTCGCCTTGATTTTCAGCGGCAGCGCACAGGCTGAGGGCGATCCTGAAGCCGGGGCGAAAATCTTCCCGCGTCTGTGCGGCGGTTGCCATCAGGTTGGCGAGTCGGCTCGTTCGGGGTTTGGTCCGCAGTTGAACGGCGTCATTGGCCGGGCTGCGGGGACTTCGGCCAATTATGTTTATTCCGATGCGATGAAGAACTCGGGGATTACCTGGGATCGGGCGACGTTGAAGGCTTATCTGGAGGACCCGAAAGAGGTGGTGCCGGGGACACGGATGATTTTCTGGGGGCTGAGTGATGAGGAGAAGTTGAATAATTTGTTGGCTTATCTGCAGAAGTTCAGTGCTGAGCCCTAGTCGGGCGATGGTTTCCTGGCTGATTGAGTACATATCCATTGCTGCGGTAACGGCTGCTTAGGGTTCCGCCCTTACGGCGGGTCACCTTTTTCAAACGCCAAAAAGGTAACCCAAAAGGCTTGCTCCTGCGTTCGGCCCTCGCAGGCTCGGGTCCCTTCGCTGCGGGATCGATCCGGGCGCAGCGGCTACGGTTTGCTTCGCTGCACCTACACTCGCTGTGTCTGGCTGCGCCAGACGGTCGCTGCGCTCCCACCCCCGGATCAATCCCTCCGCTCAGCCTTCCGACGTCGCCGGTGGATCAAAAGCAAGATCAAAAGCACTTGAGCTAACGCTCATTGTTGAGTGGGGCAGCTGCGCTGCATTGCTTTTCTGTGGGAGCGAGCCTGCTCGCGAAAGCGGTTCTCCAGCCGACCCATATTTCCGCCTTTTACCCCATCCCTGTGGGAGCTGGCTTGCCAGCGATGGCGACGTGCGGGCGGACCTGTCTCTGGTTGATATACGCCGGTGTCAGTGGGCATGGAACGCCACCTGATTGCGCCCCGCAGCTTTCGCCTGATACAGCTGCTGATCGGCACGTTTGATCAGCGTCGTATGGTTGTTGTCCGCCGGATCTGCCAGGCCGAGGCCAATACTCACCGTGACGTTGCCGACGCCGGGAAACTGCGCTTCGGCGACTGCCGTGCGAATCTTTTCGGCGACGACTTCCGGGGTGTCAGGTTGCGCGACTTCCGGCAGCAGTACGGCGAACTCTTCGCCGCCGTAGCGGGCGACGAAATCGGTGCTGCGTACGCTGTTCTGGATCAAGGTCGCCAGTTGTTGCAGGACCTCATCACCGACCGCGTGGCCATGGCTGTCATTGATGCGTTTGAAGTGGTCGGCATCGATCAGCAACAAGGCAAAAGGGCGCCCGGTGCGTCGGGACAGCAGCGAGTATTCAGTGATTTTTTCGTCAAAACGGCGACGGTTGTAAACGCCGGTCAAGCCGTCATGTGTGGCCAGACTCAGCAGTTCGGCGTTGGCCTCGGTGAGTGCGGCGGTGCGTTGTGCCACGGTGGCTTCCAGCGAGGCGTTGGCTTCTTGCAGCTCGCGTTCCTTGCCGAGCAGTGACTGCGTCATTGCGTCGATGGACTGGCCGAGCTGGGCGATTTCCAGTACCGGATGCTGGAGCTGGAACTGTGCGCCGGACTGGTTGTTCTGCACCTGTTTGGCCGAGTGCGCGAGTTGTTCGATTGGGCGGCTCAGGTACAGCGCCAAGTAATAAGCCACCAGACCGAAAACGATGGCGGCGAAAACGCCGAGGATTAGCAATTCGTATTGCAGCGTCCGCGCCGGTTGCAGCGCAGTCTCCAATGGCTGGCGAATGGCGATCGACCATGATAGCGCCGTGCCCGATGGCGTCGGCACGGTGACCATGCTGGTCAGGTAACCGTTGGCCGCCGTCCAGCCCGACAATACCGGATCGTTGGTCGCCAGCTGTTGGCCCATCAGCGCTTCGGGGTAGAGCACCTTGCCATCGTGGTCGACGATCAGCGCCTGAATATCCGGCGCCGAGTTCTTGTGGGAAAACGCCGCCGACTCGACGATGCGCGTCACCCAACTCCAGTGCGCATGTGCACCCAGCACGCCGATCACCTGTCCTTCGGCATTGTGGATTGGCGCGGCGAAATCGATGAAGCGCAGCGGCTCGCCATTGGGCAGGCCCGGCAACAACTTGGCCAGCAACACTGCTTCATGGGGATCGCCGGTGTATTGCCGGCGCAAGCCGATCTGGAACCACGGGCGTTTCTGCACCGATTGACCGACCAGCAGATCATTGACCGCTTGGCGCACGTTGCCCTCGGCGTCGGTGACGCCCATCCACGCATATTCGGCGCGCGCCTGGGTGCGCAACTGCATCGACTTGAGGATGGCTGGATTGTCCAGATCGCCACGCTCCAGATGCGGCGCGCGACTGAGCAGATAGACCTCCAGTTGCCGCTCGCGCAGTTGCTCACCCAATAACGTCGCCGCCGCGCGCGCCGTGTTCAGCAAGGCGTTGCCGCTGGCCTGCTTCATTTGTTCGGTGGCGATATGACCGACATAGAAGCCGACGCTCAATAACGTCAGCAGGGACAAACCGCCGAACCACAGGGTGAGATGGCTACGCAGACTGGCTTTGAACATGGAGGCGGGTGTCTGTCTTTATTGAAGTGGCGCCATGGTATGCGACATCGCTGACGGCGGGCCAGCGAACGGGTTCAAGTAAATACAAACAAGATTGATGCCAATGAGCCATCATTTTGGTTAGAATGCGCGCCGCCCGAGAGACGGATCCCGGGCGTTCCCCCATGGAGTTTTACTGTGAAATACCTCAGCAAAGTAGTCGCCGCCGCACTGTTCGGTGTGGTTCTGGCAGGTTGCACCGGCGCCCCGATGAAAACCGCCCATTACGACAGCAACCAATACACCGTGGTTGGCCACAGCGAAGCATCGGCCACCGGCCTGCTGCTGTTTGGCATCATCCCTATCCGCCAGAACAGCCGATTTGTGCGCGCGCAAAACGCGGCCATCCAAGCCAAGGGCGGCGATGCAATGATCAACACGCAGGTTCAGGAAAACTGGTTCTGGGCCTGGGTTCTGACCGGCTACACCACCACCATCTCCGGTGACGTGGTCAAGCTGAAAACCGCGCAATAAGCGACGGCTGAATGCAAAAAAGCCCGGCTGATCAGGCCGGGCTTTTTCAT
>NZ_JAHSTW010000008.1 GCF_019145195.1 Pseudomonas siliginis | reverse complement strand
TTGGGTTACCTTTTTGGCGTCTGAAAAAGGTGACTCGCTGTAAGAGCGAAACCGCCAGCCGCAGCACCGAGAAAACGGATATTCACCCAAAACCCCAAGAGCCTGGTCGGTCCAGAGGCCGCCAAGGCCGCCGAAAAACAAAACCCCCAACAAACCTGAAGTCTGTCGGGGGTTTTCTTTTGTCTCGAGATCCCAGGCGTCTCGCAACGCCTGATCTCAGCTCAGCTTATTGGCAAGCTTCGCAATCCGGCTCGTCGATCGCGCAGGCCTTTGGTACTGGCGCCGGACCTGCCGGAGCGGCCAGAACCGAATCGTCGCCGTGGTTGCCGCCGCTGGAAACAGCGTTCAGCTTACCGGTGTTGATGGTCGACTTCTCGGTGCTGGTCGCGGCCAGGGCACGGAGGTAGTAGGTGGTTTTCAGACCACGGTACCAGGCCATGCGGTAGGTCACGTCAAGCTTCTTGCCCGATGCGCCAGCGATGTACAGGTTCAGCGACTGGGCCTGGTCGATCCACTTCTGACGACGGCTGGCGGCGTCAACGATCCACTTGGTGTCCACTTCGAACGCGGTCGCGTAGAGCTCTTTGAGTTCTTGCGGGATGCGCTCGATCTGCTGCACCGAACCGTCGTAGTACTTCAGGTCGTTGATCATGACCGAGTCCCACAGACCGCGAGCCTTCAGGTCGCGAACCAGGTACGGGTTGATCACGGTGAATTCGCCCGACAGGTTCGATTTCACGTACAGGTTCTGGTAGGTCGGTTCGATCGACTGCGAGACGCCAGTGATGTTGGCGATGGTTGCGGTCGGTGCGATGGCCATGATGTTCGAGTTACGGATGCCTTTCTGTACACGGGCGCGAACCGGTGCCCAGTCGAGGGTTTCCTTCAGGTCGACGTCGATGTACTTCTCGCCACGCTGTTCGATCAGGATCTGTTGCGAATCCAGCGGCAGGATGCCCTTGGACCACAGCGAACCGTTGAACGTCTCGTAGGCGCCGCGCTCGTCGGCCAGGTCGCAGGAAGCCTGGATCGCGTAGTAGCTGACCGCTTCCATCGACTTGTCGGCGAACTCGACGGCAGCGTCGGAGCCGTAGGCGATGTGCTGCAGGTACAGAGCGTCCTGGAAGCCCATGATGCCCAGACCTACCGGACGGTGGCGGAAGTTGGAGTTCTTCGCTTGCGGCACCGAGTAGTAGTTGATGTCGATCACGTTATCGAGCATGCGCACGGCGGTGTTCACGGTGCGTTGCAGCTTGGCGGTATCGAGCTTGCCGTCGACGATGTGGTTCGGCAGGTTGATCGAGCCCAGGTTGCAAACGGCGATTTCGTCCTTGTTGGTGTTCAAGGTGATCTCGGTGCACAGGTTCGAGCTGTGGACCACGCCGACGTGCTGCTGCGGGCTGCGCAGGTTGCACGGGTCTTTGAAAGTCAGCCATGGGTGGCCGGTTTCGAACAGCATGGACAGCATCTTGCGCCACAGGTCTTTGGCCTGGATGGTCTTGAACAGCTTGACCTTGCCCGGGTACTCGGTCAGCGCTTCGTAGTACTCGTAGCGCTCTTCGAAGGCCTTACCGGTCAGGTCGTGCAGGTCCGGTACTTCGGATGGCGAGAACAGGGTCCACTTGCCGTCATCGAAGACACGCTTCATGAACAGGTCAGGGATCCAGTTGGCGGTGTTCATGTCGTGGGTACGACGACGATCGTCACCGGTGTTCTTGCGCAGCTCGATGAACTCTTCGATGTCCATGTGCCAGGTTTCCAGGTAGGCACACACAGCGCCTTTGCGCTTGCCACCCTGGTTCACGGCCACAGCGGTGTCGTTCACCACTTTGAGGAACGGCACCACGCCTTGCGACTTGCCGTTGGTGCCCTTGATGTAAGAACCCAGCGCACGAACAGGCGTCCAGTCGTTGCCCAGGCCGCCAGCAAATTTCGACAGCATGGCGTTGTCGTGGATCGCGTGATAGATGCCCGACAGGTCATCCGGCACGGTGGTCAGGTAGCAGCTCGACAGCTGTGGACGCAGGGTACCCGCGTTGAACAGGGTCGGGGTCGAAGCCATGTAGTCGAACGAGGACAGCAGGTTGTAGAACTCGATCGCACGGTCTTCTTTCTGCTTCTCTTCGATCGCCAGGCCCATGGCCACGCGCATGAAGAAGATCTGCGGCAGTTCGAAACGCACGCCATCCTTGTGGATGAAGTAACGGTCGTACAGGGTCTGCAGGCCCAGGTAGGTGAATTGCTGATCGCGCTCGTGGTTGATCGCCTTGCCCAGTTTTTCCAGGTCGAAGGTGGCCAGCACAGGGTTCAGCAGTTCGAACTCGATACCTTTGGCGATGTAGGCTGGCAGGGCCTTGGCGTACAGGTCGGCCATTTCGTGATGGGTGGCGCTTTCGGCGACTTCGAGGAAGTTCAGGCCTTCGGCACGCAGGGTGTCCATCAGCAGGCGGGCGGTAACGAACGAGTAGTTCGGCTCGCGCTCGACCAGGGTACGGGCGGTCATCACCAGGGCGGTGTTGACGTCGGTCAGGGCCACGCCGTCGTACAGGTTTTTCAGGGTTTCGCGCTGGATCAGGTCGCCGTCGACTTCTTCCAGACCTTCGCACGCTTCGGTGACGATGGTGTTCAGGCGGCCCATGTCCAGCGGCGCGAGGCTGCCGTCGGCGCGGGTGATGCGGATCGACGGGTGCGCGTTGACTGCTGCTTCGGCAGGAGCGTGAGCTGCGCGCTCTTTCGAACGGCCGTCACGGTAGATCACGTAGTCGCGAGCGACTTTCTGCTCGCCGGCACGCATCAGGGCCAGTTCGACCTGGTCCTGGATTTCTTCGATGTGGATGGTGCCGCCCGATGGCATGCGACGCTTGAAGGTCGCGGTGACCTGTTCGGTCAGGCGCGCAACGGTGTCGTGGATTCGCGACGAGGCGGCAGCGGTGCCGCCTTCAACTGCGAGGAACGCTTTGGTGATAGCGACGGTGATCTTGTCATCGGTGTAAGGAACGACAGTGCCATTACGCTTGATCACGCGCAGCTGGCCAGGCGCGGTGGCTGCCAGATCCGAAGTCGAATCGGCGGCCTGCGGCAAGGTGCCCTGCGGGTTCTCGCGAGTTGTGTCGGTTTGCATGGGGGGTGGTCTCCACATTCTCTATGTTTGTTTGGCACCGTCATGGTGCTCACCGTTCTGTACCGAAGCACTGCAACCGACGGGCGTCGGCATTACAAACTTCGGAACAGTAGGAAAAAGGCTGCAACGCCGCATCCTTGCCGAAGTTTTGGTTACGAGCCGAAGCTCGCCACCGGATTCCTTCGCGGGTGGCAGTCATGACTGCAACACCCATACCGTTTTGTCCGTTTCGGACCAAATAAAACGGTGCCATCCGCCAGTGCGGTTTGGGCTTGAAAAAACTCGCTTGTTCTACCGGAAACTGGCCATAAAGCACTTGAGTTTCAGGTCTGAAATGTGGTTGGGCGTTTTAGGTGAAAACCCTATATGTAGGGTCTCTGTTTTCGCCGTGCTACAAGATAATGCGTTTTAGGGGGGGATTGCAACGTACTACCTGTGGATAAGCCTGTGCGTAATTTGTGTAAGAAACAGGGAAAACGCGTGTAGGCCGCGAACCTGCTGAGCCAGACCGTTTGTCACTGTTTTTTTGCCTGGAAAAACGCTTCAGCGGTTTTTTAAGGGCGCGAACCCTATCACAGAATTCGGCCTTGTCCGAACGCATTTACCGACTTGTTTTCCGGGTGGCCGGCGTTTATACAATCGCTGGGCGCATGGGCATTTTTATCCTCCTGAAACATGACAGATGATCGGGAGGTACACGCAGGATTGTGGGAGCGAGCCTGCTCGCGAATCGGTTGACCACTGAGCATTCAGGTTGGAGCAACAGACGCTTTCGCGAACAGGCTCGCTCCCACAGGTTTTGTCCGTGTCAGGCGATTGTCTTTCTTCTTTTAATAAAAACAGCAAGCAGAGGTCACCGGTGGAGCAACAAACCTGGCAGGTATTGATCGTCGAGGATGACCAGCGACTGGCCGAGCTCACCCGCGATTACCTGCAAGCCAATGGCCTGCGCGTGGAGATCGAAGGCAACGGTGCGCTGGCGGCGGCGCGGATCATCAAGGAGCAGCCGGATCTGGTGATCCTCGATCTGATGCTGCCCGGCGAGGATGGCCTGAGCATTTGCCGCAAGGTGCGCAGCCAGTACGACGGGCCGATCCTGATGCTCACCGCGCGCACCGATGACGCTGATCAGATCCACGGCCTCGACCTCGGTGCCGACGACTACGTATGCAAACCGGTGCGTCCGCGCTTGTTGCTGGCGCGCATCCAGGCGTTGCTGCGCCGCAGTGACACACCGGAGCCGGTCGCGGAAAAATCCCGGCGGTTGCAATTCGGTCCACTGGTGGTCGACAACGCATTGCGCGAAGCCTGGCTGAGCGACAACGGCATCGAGCTGACCAGCGCCGAGTTCGACCTGCTGTGGCTGCTGGTGTCCAATGCCGGGCGGATTCTTTCCCGGGAAGA
The DNA here is from genome assembly GCF_019145195.1 of Pseudomonas siliginis. Classification (GTDB taxonomy): domain Bacteria; phylum Pseudomonadota; class Gammaproteobacteria; order Pseudomonadales; family Pseudomonadaceae; genus Aquipseudomonas; species Aquipseudomonas siliginis. Next base: position 348,031 of record NZ_JAHSTW010000008.1, on the reverse strand, counting down.
AATCTTCACTGCCCTGCGCGGCATCGGCTACGACGGCCAGGACCGCTCGATCGACGTGCGCATCTCGCGCATCCGCCCGAAAATCGGCGACGACCCCGATCATCCGCGCCTGATCAAGACCATTCGCAGCAAAGGCTATCTGTTCGTCCCTGAGGCCTGCGCAGACCTGGCGCTGTGAATTCGATCTTCCTGCGCATCTACGGCGGCATGTGCGCCGCGCTGATTCTGGTGGCGGTGCTCGGCGTGCTGGCGCTGAACCTGCTCAATCAGGTGCGCAGCGAGCAATATCGCGAACGCCTGGCCCACGGCACCTTCTCGCTGATGGCCGACAACCTGCAACCGATGAACCAGACCGAACGCCATCGCGCGCTGCTGGTGTGGGAGCGGCTGCTCGGCATCCCGCTGACGCTGAAGAAATTCTCTGAAACCGACCTTGATCTGGCCCAGCGCACCCGTGTCCTGCGCGGGCAGGCGCTGGTCGAGCAGACCGGGCCACATGCGGCCAAGGTCTATCGGCTGATCAGCGAAAAAGAGCAGCTTGTACTGGTAGGAGAGGTGCAGCAGATCAGCGAGCAACTGGCCCGGGCGACCATTTATCTGCTGGCCGATGAGCTGGTGCGGGTACCGGTCGGCGAACAGCCCAAACGTCTGGCGCAGATAAAACAGGAAAAGGGCTTTGGCTTCGATCTGCGTCTGGTCACGGTAAATGACGCCGACATGGACGAAGACCAGAGCCGCCGCGTGGCCGAGGGCGACACGGTGATGGCGCTGGGCAAGGGCGGCGATTCGATCCGCGTCTTCGCTGGCATGGTCGGTACGCCGTGGGTGCTGGAAATCGGCCCGCTGTACCAGATGAATCCGTACCCGCCGGAATGGTTGGTGCTGATTGCTGCGCTCGGTCTGACGCTGATCGGTCTCATCGTTTATCTGTTGGTGCGTCAGCTTGAGCGGCGTTTGCGCGGTCTCGAAGCAGCGGCCACGCGCATCGCCAAGGGCAGCCTGGAAACCCGCGTGCCGGCGCGCGGTGCCGACTCGGTTGGACGGCTGGCGTCTGCGTTCAACGGCATGGCCGAGCACTTGCAACAATTGCTGGCGATCCAGCGTGAACTGGTGCGCGCGGTGTCCCATGAGTTGCGCACGCCGGTGGCGCGGCTGCGTTTCGGTCTGGAGATGATCGGTACGGCGACCACCCCGCAGGCACTGGAGAAATACCGCGAAGGCATGGATCACGACATCGAGGACCTCGACAAGCTGGTCGACGAAATGCTCACCTACGCACGACTGGAGCAAGGCTCGCCGGCGCTGACTTTCCAGCGCATCGATCTGGATGCGCTGGTCAATCAGGTGATCGCAGAATTGGCGCCGCTGCGCGCCGAGGTCACGGTGCAGCGCGGTTTGTGTCTTTCATCTGCCGACAATGACGGCGCCTGGGTCGAGGCCGAACCGCGTTATCTGCACCGAGCGCTGCAGAATCTGGTGGGCAACGCGATGCGCCATGCGCATTCGCAGGTGACGGTGAGTTATCAGGTCGGCCAGTTGCGCTGCCGGATCGACGTCGAGGACGACGGGCCGGGCGTGCCGGAAGTGGCTTGGGAGCGGATCTTCACGCCGTTTCTGCGCCTCGACGATAGCCGCACACGCGCCTCGGGCGGGCATGGTCTGGGACTGTCGATTGTGCGGCGGATCATTCACTGGCACGACGGCCGCGCGATCATTGGCAAGAGCAAGAGTCTGGGTGGGGCGTGTTTCAGTCTGAGTTGGCCGAGGAATCAGGAGCGCCGCTGAGATTCGGGATACCGCCTTCGCGAGCAGGCTCGCTCCCACATTTGAAATGCAATCCCCTGTGGGAGCGAGCCTGCTCGCGAAGGCCCCATAACAGACAATGCAAATCCTCAGGCTTGAATACTGACCAGGCTCAACAACTGCCCATCCTGCACTGCAAACTGCGCCTCCAGCTCCGATCCATTGCGCCATTCCCTCGACAGATCCGTCAACAGCCGCAGCCTGACCTGGCCCGCCGCAGTCCATTCCAGCACTTCGGCATGCTCGAAATAAAAGCGCTGCTGCACAATCGGGTAGAGCGCCTTGAACAAACTTTCTTTGACCGAAAACGTCAGGGTCACCCGCAGCGCCAGTTGCTCCTGAGAACCCGCCGCCATGCGCTGCATTTCCGCCGGCGTGAGAATTTCCCCGGCCAGGCGTTCGGCGCGCTCGTGGCTCAACAGGTTTTCCAGATCCATGCCCAAGCCTCGCCAGTGCTGTTTGTTGGCGACAATCGCCGCCGCGCGGCCAGTGCTGTGGGTGATCGAGCCGCAGATATGCGCCGGCCACACCGGGGCGCGATCGTCGCCGATCGGCGGGACGATATTCAGGCCTTCGAGTTGTTGCAGCGCGGCCCGGGCGCAAATGCGCCCGGCGAGAAATTCGGCCTGGCGTTTGGCTACCGAGCGCTGAATGCTCGGCGGCGCCAACACAGCGCTGCGCTGAAAATCATCGCCAAGCAGGCGTGCCGGGTCGAAGTGAGTACTGAGCAGCACGGTATCGGCCAATACCGTCGGCAACGGCCAGTGGCTGTCGAGCGCAGTGCAGCAGGCGGGCAGGGCGGGGGTGAAGTTCATGGCGGGCATTTTGCCGGTTAGTCGGGGCGAGGTCGAGATCGGCGGTGAAGCCTTCGCGAGCAGGCTCGCTCCCACAAGGGATCTTCTGGGCGACAGATATCCGGTGTGGGAGCGAGCCTGCTCGCGAAAGCCGCGCCTCGGTCGTTACTGACTCAACCGAAAATCTTCTTGAAGAACGCCTGCATATCCGCCCAGGATTTTTCATCCGCCGCCTTGTTGTAACCAATGTCCGGCCCGCCATGCTCGCCATGGCTCAAGCGATCGGCATCCGGATTGCTGAAACCATGCTTGGCGCCATCCAGACTGACGAACTTGTAGTCCGCCCCGGCCTTGTCCATCTCAGACTTGAACGCGGTGACGTGGTCCTGAGTGACCATGCTGTCCAGCGCCCCATGCTCGACGAGAATCTTCGCCTTCACACTGCCCGGAGTCGCCGGGGTCTTGGTCGCCAGCGCGCCATGGAAACTCACCACACCGGCCAGCGGCACACCCTGACGCGCCGCATTCAGCACCACGGCGCCACCGAAGCAATAGCCGACGGCGGCGATTTTGTTCGGGTCGGTCTGCTTTTGCTTCTTCAACAGATCGAGCCCGGCGGCGAACCGTTTACTGGCGGCATCGGCATCCTTTGTCGCTGCCTGCATGAAGGCCATGGCGTCTTTCGGGTGCTCGGTGTTTTTGCCGTCGCCGTACATATCGATGGCCAGCGCACTGTAGCCGAGTTCGGCGAAATCCCGCGCGCGGCGCTTGGCGTAATCGTTCAGCCCCCACCATTCGTGGACCACAACAACGCCGGGGCGTGGGCCTTTGATCGCGTCGTCATAGGCGTAGTAGCCGATCAGTTGGCTGCCGTCGGCGCTTTGATAAGGGATTTCTTCAGTCTTGATCGCAGCCTGGGTGAGGCTGCTGACCGCCAGCAAAGTGAGGGCGAGGAACAGGCGCATGGTCGGGTGTCCTTATTGAAAGTGGTCAGAACAGCCTAGTCGATCCGGTTCAGGTCAGGTTCAGAGACGGTTCAGGGGCCGTACAGGGGCGGCTCAGTAACCTTGCGCCATACCCAAACAGCACTGTGAAAGAGGAAATACCCATGACTCGTTTAAACAAATTGCTGCTGGCTTTTACCCTGTTAGGCTCCAGCATCGCGGCCAATGCCGACGACACCAGCAACTTCGCCGGCCTGACATTCGGCCAGACCAGCGACAAGATCGACAAGTCCCACGCGCTCAACAACAACCTCGGCAACCCCAACGTCACTGGGGCCATCGACGGCAACAACACCTACGGCATGCGCCTCGGTCAGCAAAACAGCCAGGGCCGCTACTACGCCACTTACGACAACGTTTCCGGCTCGCACAATGGCGTTAAACTGCGCCAGGAAAATCTGCTTGGCAGCTATGATCTGTTCTACCCGGTGGGCGGCAGCACCAAATTGTTCGGTGGCGCCACGGCCGGTCTGAGCAAGCTGACGCAGGATTCGCCAGGTTTCAGCCGTGACAGCGACATCGGTTACGCCATCGGTGGCCAGGTCGGTGTGTTGCAGCAAGTTTCGCAGAACACCTCGGTGGAACTCGGTTACCGTTACCTGCGCAGCAACGCCAGCACCGAAATGAAAGAGAGCGGCGGCAGCAAACAGGGCTCACTGGACTTGACCAGCAGCGCGCAGACCTACCTGTCGGCCAACTACTATTTCTAAGCGGTTGTCGCAGTTTGAAGTGTGGGAGCGAGCCTGCTCGCGAAAGGTGTATCAGCCGCCAATTGCCTGGCTGATCCACCGTATTCGCGAGCAGGCTCGCTCCCACAGGTAGTTGCCTGGAGAGTTCAAGTGATAGGGAGAAAGGCATGAAACTGTTGGTCGTCGAAGACGAGGCGCTGTTGCGTCATCACCTGCAAACCCGTCTGACGGAGAGCGGTCATGTGGTCGAGTCCGTGGCCAATGCCGAGGAGGCGCTGTACCAGACCGGTCAGTACAACTTCGATCTCGCGGTGATCGATCTCGGCCTGCCGGGCATGGGCGGGCTCGACCTGATCCGCCAGTTGCGCTCGGGCGGCAAGACCTTCCCGATCCTGATCCTCACCGCGCGCGGCAATTGGCAGGACAAGGTCGAAGGGCTCGCCGCCGGTGCCGACGATTACGTGGTCAAGCCGTTTCAGTTCGAAGAACTCGACGCACGCCTGAACGCATTGCTGCGCCGCTCCAGCGGATTCACCCAGTCGACCATCGTTGCCGGGCCTTTGCTGCTCGACCTCAATCGCAAACAGGCCAGTCTCGACGAGCAACCGTTGGCGCTGACCGCTTACGAATACCGCATCCTCGAATACCTCATGCGCCACCATCAGCAGGTAGTGCCCAAGGATCGCTTGATGGAGCAGCTCTATCCGGACGATGACGAGCGCGATCCGAATGTCATCGAAGTGCTGGTCGGCCGTCTGCGCCGCAAGCTCGAAGGCCCGGCCGGGTTCAAACCGATCGACACCGTGCGCGGCCTCGGCTACCTGTTCAATGAGCGCTGCACTTGATCCGTTCCCTTCGCGTTCGCTTGATGCTCGCCGCCACCACGTTGGCGGTGTTGTTCATGCTCGCTTTGTTGCCGGCGATGCAGGGCGCCTTCAGCCTTGCCTTGCAGGACTCGATCGAGCAACGTCTGGCCTCCGACGTCACCACATTGATCTCCGCCGCGCGGGTGGAAAACGGTCGGCTGGTGATGCCGTCGCAATTGCCCGACGAGCGCTTTAACCTCACCGATTTCCGCTTGCTCGGCTATATCTACGACCGCGACGGCAAACTGGTGTGGCGTTCGAAAGCCACTCAGGAAGAGCAGATCAACTACAAACCGCGCTACGACGGCCTCGGCAATGAGTTCGCGCGGATTCGTGAAGCCAGCGGTCAGGAGTTCTTCGTCTACGACGTCGAAGTCAAACTGCTCGGCGGCAAAAGCGCAGCGTTCAGCATCGTCGCTCTGCAACCGGTGCGTGAATACGAAACCACCCTCGAAGGCCTGCGCGAAAATCTCTATCTGGGCTTCGGCGCGGCATTGCTGGTCTTACTGGCACTGCTATGGATCGGCCTGACCTGGGGCCTCAAGGCCTTGCGCCGCTTGAGCCAGGAACTCGACGAAATCGAAGGCGGTACCCGCGAAAGCCTGACGGAAAAACACCCGCGTGAACTGCTGCGCCTGACCGGCTCGCTCAACCGCTTGCTGCTCAGCGAACGCCAGCAACGCAGCCGCTACCGCGACTCCCTCGACGACCTCGCCCACAGCCTGAAAACCCCGTTGGCGGTGCTGCAAGGCGTCAGCGAAGACATGGCCCAGCGCCCCGCAGACCGCGATCAGGCCTGGGTCCTGCAAAGTCAGATCGAACGCATGAGCCAGCAGATCAGCTACCAGCTGCAACGGGCCAGCCTGCGCAAAAGCGGTCTGGTGCGCCATCAGGTGCGCCTGCAACCGGTGCTCAAAAGCCTGTGCGATACGCTGGACAAGGTCTACCGCGACAAACATGTGCGCGTGACCTTTGATCTGCCCGAGCATTGCTACGTGCCGATCGAGCAGGGCGCCTTGCTGGAAATGCTCGGCAACCTGCTGGAAAACGCCTATCGCCTGTGCCTCGGCGAAGTGCGGGTCAGCGTGCGCGAGTCCTTGGCCGGGATCGAATTGTGCGTCGAGGATGATGGCCCGGGCGTGCCCCTCGATCAGCGTGCGCGGATTCTGGAACGCGGCGAACGCCTGGACGCCCAGCATCCCGGGCAGGGCATCGGGCTGGCAGTGGTCAAGGACATCATCGAAAGCTACAACGCGCGTTTGGCTTTGGGTGATTCACCGATGGGCGGGGCGGCGTTCAGGATTCATTTTCCGGCGGTGTGAAGGTTGGCAGTGCCAGCCTCTTCGCGAGCAGGCTCGATCCCACCTTGAAACGCATTCTCCTGTGGGAGCGAGCCTGCTCGCGAAGGCGTCTGACTTCACAACTCCTGTGCCCGATAAGCCCCCGGTGTCAGCCCCGTCCATTTCTTGAACGCCCGATGAAACGCCGAAGGCTCAGAGAACCCGAGCTGCTCGGCAATCTGTTGCAACGACAGCTCCGCCCGGCCCAGATGATAGATGGCGATATCCCGCCGCAGCTGATCCTTGAGCTCCTGAAAACTGCTGCCTTCCTCGCGCAAGTGCCGGCGCAAGGTTTGCGGGCTGATATGCAGATGCGCGGCGACGGCTTCCAGATCAGGCCAGTGCGCGGCATCGCGGCTGAGCAAGCGGCGCAGGCGGCTGCTCAGGCTGTCGCCGTCGTCCGGGCGTGAGAGCAGGTCGGCGGGGGAGCGTTCGAGAAAATGCTTGAGCGTGCGTTCGTCCTGCAACAGCGGCATGGCCAGGTAGCGACTGTGAAACAGCAGGCTGCTCTGCTCGGCATCAAAGGTCAGCGGGCAGGGGAACAGCAGGTCGTATTCGCTGCCGTGCTCGGGGCGCGGATAGCTGAAGGTTGCCTGCTCGAGGCGAATGCGCTGGCCGATCAGCCAACTGCCGAGGCGGTGCCAGATCACCAACAGACTCTCGCTGAGAAAATGATCCGGGTCCCACAACTGCGCGTCGTCCAGGCTCAAACGCACCCATTCGTCTTCGCGACGCAGAGTCAGGCGTGGGGCGTCGGGGAACAGGCTGTAAAACAACAAACCGCGTTGCAGAGCCTTCTCCAGGTTGCGGCAGTGAATCGAGGCGTGGCACATCATGGCGAAGCTGCCGGGTTTGCTCGGCGCATTGCCGAAACCCAGGTATTCGTCGTCCAGCGCCAGCCACAAGCCCTGAATCAGTCGGGTGAACTGCTCCGGGGCAATCCGCGCGCGGGGCTCGTCGAGCAACTCCGGGCTGATCCCCAGTTGCTGCAACAGCCCTGAATAATCCAGGCCGCGACGGCGGGCACCGCCAAGGGCGGCACGGGCGAAATGGCTGGCGATGGTGCGTTCGCGCATAAGCGGCAATCCTTGTTCAGTCAACGATCGTAACGGCGGGCCGGCAACGCAACAAGGCGGATTTCCGCCAAATTGCAGGACGCTGAACGCTGAGTTGGCGGAAATCCGCCATGCCTCAAGTCACTGATTGGTGACAGGAAAATCCCGCAGCCCCTGATATCAAAAGGCTTGCTGCCATTCGCACCAATCTGGCACGACGTTTGCGATACAAGCGACAGAAGCGTGCATTTCTCCGACCGGGAAGAATGCCGTTCCAACAACAAATCCCTCCAGTGCAGGAGGGTTCGCAATTAAGGTTCAGCGCTCGACAGATGGATGTTGCCGCTGGACGCTTGAGGAAACCTGCAATGACGACTCGTCAGCCACTGTACAAATCCCTGTATTTCCAGGTGATCGTTGCCATCGCCATCGGCATCCTGCTTGGTCACTTCTATCCGCAGACCGGTGTGGCCCTCAAGCCACTGGGTGACGGCTTCATCAAGCTGATCAAAATGGTCATCGCCCCGATCATCTTCTGTACTGTTGTCAGCGGCATCGCCGGCATGCAGAACATGAAGTCGGTGGGCAAGACCGGCGGCTACGCGCTGCTGTACTTCGAAATCGTTTCCACCATTGCCCTGCTGATCGGTCTGATCGTGGTCAACGTTGTGCAGCCGGGCGCCGGCATGCACATCGACGTCACCACCCTCGACGCCTCGAAAATCGCCACCTATGTGACGGCCAGTAAAGACCAGAGCATTGTCGGTTTCCTCCTCAATGTGATCCCGAACACCATCGTCGGCGCGTTCGCCACCGGTGACATCCTGCAAGTGCTGATGTTCTCGGTGATCTTCGGCTACGCCCTGCATCGCCTCGGCTCGTACGGTCGTCCGCTGCTGGACATGATCGATCGCTTCGCCCACGTGATGTTCAACATCATCAACATGATCATGAAACTGGCGCCATTGGGTGCGTTCGGTGCCATGGCGTTCACCATCGGTGCCTACGGTGTCGGCTCGCTGGTGCAACTGGGCCAGTTGATGATCTGCTTCTACATCACCTGCGTCCTGTTCGTCGTGCTGGTGCTGGGTGCGATTTGCCGGGCTCACGGTTTCAGCGTGTTCAAGCTGGTGCGCTACATTCGTGAAGAACTGTTGATCGTACTGGGTACGTCCTCGTCGGAATCGGCACTGCCACGCATGCTGATCAAGATGGAGCGTCTGGGTGCGCAGAAATCGGTAGTCGGTCTGGTGATCCCGACCGGTTACTCGTTCAACCTCGACGGTACTTCGATCTACCTGACCATGGCCGCCGTGTTCATCGCCCAGGCGACCGACACGCACATGGACATCACCCACCAGATCACCCTGTTGCTGGTGCTGCTGCTGTCCTCCAAAGGCGCGGCGGGTGTGACCGGTTCGGGCTTCATCGTCCTGGCCGCGACACTGTCGGCGGTAGGTCACCTGCCGGTTGCCGGTCTGGCGCTGATCCTCGGTATCGACCGTTTCATGTCCGAAGCCCGCGCACTGACCAACCTGGTCGGTAACGCTGTAGCGACCATCGTCGTCGCCAAGTGGGTTAAGGAACTGGACACCGATCAACTGCAGACCGAGCTGGCTTCCGGCGGTCGCGGTATCTCCGACGAGCGTGAAGAAGACGACCTGGGTGTGGCTGAAGGCCCAACCCCGAGCAATGTGAAGTAAGCATCGCTTGCACAGAAAAACCCGCTTCGGCGGGTTTTTTTGCCACTGGAATTTGAGCGCAACGGTCACACCTGCTGACATTTGCGGTGATTGCCGCAACGGCGATGGCTGCCTAGGCTGAGTACATCGCCCAAGGAGTTCGCTCATGTCTGCACCGCTGGCCTCACTGAAGATTCTCGATTTCTCCACCTTGCTGCCGGGGCCGTTCGCCTCGTTGCTGCTGGCGGACATGGGCGCCGAGGTGCTGCGCATCGAATCGCCGACGCGTATGGATCTGCTGCGGGTGCTGCCGCCGCATGATGGCGGGGTCTCGGCCAGCCACGCTTATCTGAACCGCAACAAGCGCAGTCTGGCGCTGGATCTGAAACAGCCCGAAGCGCTGCAGATCATCAAGCAACTGCTGGACGAGTACGACATCGTGCTCGAGCAGTTTCGCCCCGGGGTAATGGATCGTCTGGGCCTGGGTTATGAAGCGTTGAAAGCGATCAATCCAAAGCTGATTTATGTGTCGATCAGCGGTTACGGCCAGACCGGGCCGTACAAGGAGCGCGCCGGGCATGACATCAACTATCTGGCGCTGGCGGGACTCGCCAGTTACACCGGACGCGCCGACAGCGGGCCGTTGCCGCTGGGCATGCAGGTGGCGGACGTGGCGGGCGGCTCGCTGCACGGCGTGATCGGCTTGCTGGCAGCGGTGATTGCCCGCCAGCAAACCGGGCAGGGCACCCATCTGGATGTGAGCATGACCGACTGCGCGTTCAGCCTGAACGCCATGGCCGGCGCTGGCTATCTCGCCTGCGGCGCGGAACCGGGCCGCGAAGATCAGATGCTCAACGGCGGCAGTTTCTATGACTATTACCGCACCCGGGATGGGCGCTGGATGTCGGTGGGCAGTCTGGAGCCAGCGTTCATGCAGCAATTGTGCAAGGCGCTGGGCCGGCCGGAACTGGCCGCGCAAGGGTTGTCGCCCAGGCCTGAGCAACAACAGGCCTTGAAAGAGGCATTGCGCATCGAATTCGAACGGCATGATTTTGCAGAACTGTGTGAGTTGTTCGCCGGGATCGATGCCTGTGTCGAGCCGGTACTGAGTCTGGGCGAGGCGCTGCGCCATCCGCAGTTGCAGGCGCGGGATCTGGTAACGCAGGTGCCACGCGGCGATGGCACGACGCAGGCGCAGATGGCGTGTCCGTTGAAATTCTCTGAGGCATTGCCGGCGCCAAGGCATGTTGGCGCGGGGTTGGGGCAGCATACGGAGGAGGTGTTGGGGGAGTTGGGTTTGAGTGCTAAGCGGATCGCCGAGTTGCGTTCGGCCAGGGTGATTCTGTAGCGCTCATGCCGCCGCCTTCGCGAGCAGGCTCGCTCCCACATTGAAATGCATTCCCCTGTGGGAGCGAGCCTGCTCGCGAAGGGGCCTGTCAAAGCAACACAGGAACCAACTATTCCACCCGCATCTCACCACTGAACACCAGCGTACTGCGGCAGCGCCGGCACAGATACCGCCGCCCTTGCCGCACCAGACCGTGACGCTGGGCGGTAAACGGGAAATCACTGTCGGGGCACGGGCATTTGTAGATGTAGCGGGTCACGCTGCGCCGCTTGATTTCATAGGTGTGGCAGCGGTCCGGCGGCAGTTCGTAGACGCCGCGCATGATCAGTTGCCACTCCTCGCCATGGGGCTGGATGCGGTCGCCGAACAGTTGATGAGCGATCAGGTGGGCGACTTCGTGGGCCACGGTCTGCTTGAGGAAGTGTTCGGTGTTTTCCCGGTATAGCTGCGGGTTGAAGCGCAGCAGGTTCTCGTGCAGATGCGCGACACCGGCTTTCTGCCCGCGCAGCTTGAGACTGACGACGGGGCGTTTGAAGGAGCGTTTGAAAAAGGATTCAGCGAGTTGGTAACAATCTTCGACGCGGGTATTGAGTTGCTCGGGCATGCTTGATGGATCTCCAGAGACGCCGAGTATGCCGCAACCCCGGCGACTTGCGAATCGCCGACCTGCCGAATGGTCGTCGCCCCAACGAGAAGGCCGCCTTGCGGCGGCCTGTATTGGCAGATGTTGTTTTTCTCAGGGAGGAAACAGGTCAGTTGGTATAGACCGGCCCGACACCCAGGCCCCAGACAATCACGGTGAACGCCATGATCGCCACCAGCACCACCAGCCCAACCGCGAGCACCGAGCTGGAAAACAGAAAACCTTCATCCGAAGGGATGTTCATGAAGGTCGGCAAGCCGACATACAACAGATACACCGTGTAGCAGATGGCCGCCGTACCGACGATCATCCCCAGCCACATATGCGGATACAGCGCCGCCAGGCCGCCGACAAACAACGGTGTCGCCGTGTAAGTGGCAAACGCCACGCAACGGGCCAGGCTTGGATTGGCGTCATAGGTGCGCGCCATCCAGTGCACGAAAGCGCCCATCACCGCGACCCCGCCGAGCATCGCCAGGTAGGACATGATGGTCATCCACAAGGCGCTTTCAAACGTGAGCATTACCGGCGCGCGATTGCCGATCACCCAACCGACCTGGGTCGTGCCGATGAACGCCGATACAGCGGGGATCGCCGCCAGAATCAGCGTATGCGTCAGGTACATGTGGCTGATGCTTTCCTCTTGGTCGCCACGAATCTCCTTCCATTCCTGATCGGGGTGGGTAAACAGTCCCACTACGTGATGGATCATGCCATTCACTCCTCTTGTCATTGCCATCGCCCCCCAACGGAGCGCCTACGGGCCAAGATGGCCGAGCAAATACAGGTCTTCAGATGTGTGCGACCTTATGTCGCAGTATAGAAAGGACTCCAACGCACCGGTATGCCGGGCTTAGAGCAAATCGCGCTGTAAACGGGATGGATAATCGCCTCGGGGTCTTGCGGGGAAGGCATTTTTGGAGTTGAAACACTTTTGTGGCGAGGGGATTTATCCCCGTTCGGCTGCGCAGCAGTCGCCAGCCCATTCAGCGCGCAGTGTCAGGCAATACGAGTTCTCAGGTATTGGGGCTGCTTCGCAACCCAGCGGGGATAACTCCCCTCGCCACAGATGCTTCGCGCTACCGGGGTTTTTGCGTAAAATGCCGGCCTTTCGTCACACCTCACGGATTTCGCGTCATGGGCACTCTTACGGTCAACCAGAACAAACTGCAAAAGCGCCTGCGCCGCCTGGCCGGCGAAGCGGTCGCCGATTTCAACATGATCGAAGATGGCGACAAGGTCATGGTCTGCCTGTCCGGGGGCAAGGACAGCTACACCATGCTCGACGTGCTGATGCATCTGCAGAAGGTTGCACCGATCAAGTTCGACATCGTCGCGGTGAACATGGACCAGAAACAGCCGGGCTTTCCCGAGCACGTGCTGCCGGCCTACCTGAAAGAACTGGGCATCGAGTACCACATCGTCGAGAAGGACACTTACTCGGTGGTCAAGGAACTGGTGCCGGAAGGCAAGACCACCTGTTCGCTGTGCTCGCGCCTGCGTCGCGGCACCCTGTACACCTTCGCTGACGAAATCGGCGCGACGAAAATGGCCCTCGGTCATCACCGCGACGACATCGTCGAAACGTTCTTCCTCAACATGTTCTTCAACGGCACCCTGAAAGCGATGCCGCCGAAGCTGCGCGCCGACGATGGCCGCAACGTGGTGATTCGTCCGCTGGCTTACTGCAACGAAAAGGACATTCAGGCCTACTCGGACCTCAAGCAATTCCCGATCATCCCGTGCAACCTCTGCGGCTCGCAGGAAAACCTGCAGCGCCAGGTGGTCAAGGAAATGCTCCAGGACTGGGATCGCAAGACCCCGGGCCGCACCGAATCGATTTTCCGCAGCCTGCAAAACGTGGTGCCGTCGCAACTGGCCGACCGCAACCTGTTCGACTTCACCAGCCTGAAGATCGACGAGACCGCGGCTTCGCGTTTCGTCAATGTCGTCAATCTGTAAACACAACCTGTAGAAGCAGGCCCTGTGGTTGAGGGGACAGCTTCTGCATGTGTTATTCATTTCCAAACCTCAGGAGAGGGCATGCGCGATTACAAGTGGCTGCACGAATACTGTCTGAACCGTTTCGGTTCGGCGGCTGAACTGGAAGCCCATCTGCCCGTTCCCAAGACCCCCGCACAACTGCGCAAGATCCGCGACGACCGCTACCTCTCGACCATGGCCCTGCGGGTTTTTCGCGCCGGGCTCAAGCACAGCCTGGTCGACGCCAAGTGGCCGGCGTTCGAAGAGGTGTTCTTCAAGTTCGATCCGGAAAAAGTCGTGCTGATGAGCGCCGAACACCTTGAGCGCCTGATGCAGGACGCGCGGATCATCCGCCATCTGGGCAAGCTGAAAAGCGTGCCGCGCAATGCGCAGTTCATTCTCGATGTGGAAAAGGACAAGGGCAGCTTCGGCGCGTTGATCGCCGACTGGCCGGTGACCGATATCGTCGGCCTGTGGACCTACCTGAAAAAGCACGGCCACCAACTCGGCGGGCTGTCGGCGCCGCGCTTTTTGCGCATGGTCGGCAAGGACACGTTCGTGCCGAGCTACGACGTGGTCGCGGCGCTGAATGCGCAGAAGATCGTCGACAAAGTGCCGACCAGCCAGCGTGATCTGGCGACGGTGCAAAACGCGTTCAACCAATGGCACGAACAGAGCGGCGGACGGCCGATGAGCCAGATTTCGATGATGCTTGCCTATACCGTCAACCATTAAGACCGCGTCGCTGCATTCGCGAGCAGGCTCGCTCCCACATCTGGAATGCATTCCCCTGTGGGAGCGAGCCTGCTCGCGAAAGCGCTTGGTCAGGCGACGCTGATCTCGCCTTCACCCGCCAATTTGCGATTCAACTGATAGCGCCAGCGCACATACAACAGCGCCGAGCAGAACACCGCCAGGCTCGCGGCCATTTCCAGCAGGCCGAACAACTGCCGGTTGGGGTCGTACGCCGCCAGGGCGCCTTTGATGAAATACAGGTTCACCACAAAACACATCCACGAATGGCCACGGGCGCTGCCCATGATCATCGCCGGGGCGAGGACCAGCCACGGGATCAGCTCGACGAGCAGAATCACCCAAGGCCGCGCGCCATGCAGGTCGGCGAACAGCAGGTAATAAACAGCGAGCAAGCCGGCGAGGGCGAAAAAGCTCAGCAGGCTGAGCACGCGCATCGCCTTCACCCGTGGCTCAAGCCACTCTATCGAGGGCAGGACTTTCGGCTTCTTCGCCATCAGCCCACCAGCTTCTGTGCGGTTTTCGCCAAGCGTAGACCGAGTGCGCGACACAGCGCCACTTCATGCTGATCAAGACCGTTCTTGCCGTCGGCACCGGCGTGATGGCTGGCGCCATAAGGCGTGCCGCCACCTTCGGTTTCGAGCAGGGCCGATTCGCTGTAGGGCAGGCCGGTGATCAACATGCCGTGATGCAACAGCGGCAACATCATCGACAACAGCGTGGTTTCCTGACCGCCGTGCAGGCTGGCGGTGGAGGTGAACACACCGGCCGGTTTGCCGACCAGCGCGCCAGTCAGCCAGAGGTTGCTGGTGCCGTCGAGGAAGTACTTGAGCGGCGCGGCCATGTTGCCGAAACGCGTCGGACTGCCCAAGGCGAGGCCGGCGCAGTTCTTCAGATCATCGAGGCTGGCGTAGAGCGCGCCTTCAGCGGGAATGTCCGCCGCCACCGCTTCGCACTCGGTGGAAATCGCCGGCACCGTACGCAGACGCGCTTCCATTCCGGCCTGCTCGATACCACGGGCGATCTGCCGGGCCATCTCGTTGGTCGAACCGTTGCGGCTGTAATAGAGAACCAGAATGTACGGCGTGCTCATGGCAACAACTCCAGCACGTTTTCCGGTGGGCGACCGATGACGGCCTTGTCGCCGACTTCCAGAATCGGCCGTTCCATGAGTTTCGGGTGCGCACCAATGGCGTCGATCAGCTGCTGCTCGCTGAGGCTGGCGTCGGCCAGATTCAGGGTTTTGTATTCCTCTTCACCGCTGCGCAGCAGCTGTCGCGCGCTGATCCCGAGCTTGCCGAGCAGGGCCTTGATCTGCGCGGCGCTGAGCGGCGTTTCCAGGTAGCGCACGACAGTCGGATGCAAGCCGCGGGCTTCGAGCAGTTCCAGCGCGCCGCGGGATTTCGAGCAGCGCGGATTGTGATAAAGCGTCAGATCGGTCATGGCGGGTCGCTTCTGGCGTAAAGTGGCGGCTATTCTAACTGTGCGGCGCGCAATCCAGAACCGTCAGAGGCGATGGGTCGCAGGCGCTTTCGAATTTTCACAAGGAACACGACATGACACGGCGATTGGCAGCGGCATTGACGATAATCGGGGCGTTGATGCTGGGGGGCTGCGGTAATGATTACGGCATCGACCAGAACGGCCAGAAGGTAGCGTCCGAACGTCTGGACAAGCAGTGGGTGGTGCTCAATTACTGGGCCGAATGGTGTGGCCCGTGCCGCACGGAAATTCCCGAGTTGAATCATTTGGCTGATGAGCTCAAGAGCAAGAACGTCGGTGTGTTCGGGGTCAACTTCGACAATGTGCAGGGCGCGGAGCTGAAAGAGGCGAGCGAAAAACTCGGCATCAAGTTCACCGTGCTGGCGCAGGATCCGGCCGAGCTGTTCGACTTGCCGCGCAGTGAGGCGCTGCCGGTGACGTTCATCATTGATGACAAGGGCAAGGTGCGTGAGCAGTTGCTGGGTGAGCAGACGGCGGCGGGGGTAATGGCGAAGCTGGAGGCGTTGCGGAACAAGTAACCTGTGGCGAGGGGATTCATCCCCGTTGGGCTGCGTAGCAGCCCTGAATTTGCAGTTCGCCTGGAACTGCGCACGCGACCCAACGGGGATGAATCCCCTCGCCACAGGTAACCCCTGCGGGCACAGAAGGGGCTCAGCCCTCTTCCAGCCACCAGCGCAACGGTTTGCCTTGAGCCGGCCAGAAGCGTATCTGCTCGATGGGCGAAATGTCCCAGCGCTCGACTTTTTCCAGCGCCTGCAAGAACCGTTGTTCCTGCTCCATCAACGCCGGGGCGCAGAGCTTGCGGGTCTTGCCGATCTTGCCGAAAGTCAGCTTGTCGCCGTCCTGCGTGTACGGCGCGAACCAATGGTTGCAGCCGCCGTTGCCGTAGGCGCGGCCGTCATCGCCGAGGGTCACGGTCAGGTGGCTGTAATCCATCAATGGCCGCTCGCCGATCCATTCCAGAATGTAGCTGCGGTTGTGCTGCAGTTGCACCGGCTCTGCGGCGCAACCAGCCAGGCCGACACCGATCAGTGCGGTCAGGGCGAGGCGTTTCATCATGCAGGCTCCTGGCATTTCGGGCACAGGTGCTTGTCGCCGACGGCTTTCCAGCCGAGCTCGGCGATGCGCGCGGTGGCGGCAGGTTTCTCGGCGGTCTTGCCGAGTTTGGCATCCACGGCGAATTCGAAACTCAGCTCTTTCGCGCAGCTGTCGCAGTTGACCTGCCAGGTGTGAATGGCCAGTTCGCCGAACACCGGGCCTGTGGTCATCGCGGTCCATTGGCCTGGCGGATTGATCAGGTGGCGCACCGTGTCGACGGTCAGGCGCATGGACAAATCCTTGCTGCCTTTGAGCGTGACCAACAGGGCATCGCCGATACGGATCGAGCCACCGTTGCCGGTCACCTGATAGCGGCCTGGAACCAGGGCGCGGCATTCGGTGAGGGTGTGTTGCGGGTTCATGAGGGTGTAGCGGAAATCGTGTTCGACCATGGGTCCTCCAAATATGCGCGACATGCTAGCACGGGCTCGATTGCAGAATGATGCACGCGTGCGACCTTCGATCCGGTTCAAATGCAGCGACAGTCATGGCAAACTGCCGGCCCCCGAATCTGAAGGAACGGAACATGGCGCTGATCGAATGTTATGAATGCAAGCGGAGCATCAGTTCCGAAGCGCTGGTGTGCATTCACTGCGGCGCGCCGATGGCCGAGCACGCCGCCATGCAGGCGCAATCGACGGCGGCACCGGTGCAAGCCGCGACGATTTCCTTCGGCAGCCTGCCACGCAACAACGCAGTGCCCGAGGCGGTTGCGCCGCCAGTGTCCGAGCCTTTACCCAAAGTGATGCCGGCAGCAGCAGGGCGTCGCCGTCGTCAGCAGGCCGCAGAACAGGCCCGCGAGGAGCAGCAACCGCTCAACGCCGATGGCAGCCGCCCGGTGGAGGGCTGGCTGAAAATCATGGTGTTTCTGCTACCGGCGTTTTTCGTCTGGTTCCTGCTGCGCAACGGCCACTCCAGCAAGCAGCGCCTGCTCGGGTTCGGCTGGCTGGGCTTGCTGATCCTGGCGTCTTCGCTGTCCAAGTAAAACCGTTCAACCCTCGACCTGGTTCTGCGGCGCACCTGCCGCCCAGGTCGCGATGTTGTGCAGGGTGGTCGCGGCAATCGCGCCCAATGCTTCGCGGGTCAGAAACGCCTGATGCGCGGTGATGATCACGTTGGGAAACGTCAGCAGACGCGCCAGCACATCGTCCTGCAACGGCAGGTCGGAGCGATCCTCGAAAAACAGCTGCGCCTCTTCCTCGTAAACATCCAGCCCCAGATACCCGAGTTGACCGTCCTTGAGCGCGTCGATCAGCGCCGGCGTGTCCACCAGCCCGCCACGCCCGGTGTTGATCAGCATCGCCCCCGCCTGCATGTGCGCCAGTGAGTCGCGATTGATCAGGTGCTTGCTCTGCTCGTTGAGCGGGCAATGCAGGCTGATGATCCGCGACTGCGCGAGCAATTCCGGCAGGCTCAGATAACGTGCGCCCAAGGCCAGCACCTCGGGATTGGGATACGGATCGTAGGCCAGCAATTCACAGCCGAAGCCGTGCATGATTTTCGCGAACGTTGCACCAATCTGCCCGGTGCCGACGATGCCGACGGTTTTGCCGACCAGATCGAAACCAGTCAGGCCATGCAGGCTGAAATCGCCTTCGCGGGTGCGGTTGTAGGCACGGTGCAAGCGACGATTGAGGGCGAGGATCAGCGCCACCGCATGTTCGGCCACGGCGTGCGGCGAGTAGGCCGGGACACGCACGACGGCCAGGCCAAGGCGTTTCGCCGCTGGCAGGTCGACATGGTTGTAACCCGCCGAACGCAGGGCAATCAGCCGCGTGCCGCCAGCCGCGAGGCGTTCCAGCACCGGGGCGCTGAGGTCGTCATTGATGAACGCGCAGACCACCTCGTGCTGCTCGGCCAGCGCCGCCGTATCGAGGCTCAGTCGCGCCGCTTGAAAATGCAATTCAAGCCCGGCCGGGCAGTCGGCGCCGAGGAAGCTGTCGCGATCGTAGGTCTGACTGCTGAAAAAGATTGTGCGCATGAATCCTCCTGGAACATCGACGCGGGCCGCAATGGCCCGCGACAACTGTAGCGCTTTGCGCGCGCCGTGCCTTGCCGTGGATCAGGCGCTGATGCGCGCCTGCGCGGCGAGTCGATTGATCGAGCGCTCCAGTTCATCCAGCGCGGCGGCGGCTTTCGGATCGTCCTGCTTGAGCAGGGTTTCGCTGCGCTGGCAGGCGGCGCGCAGTTGTGGCACGCCGCAATAACGGGTCGCGCCATGCAAACGGTGCACGCGTTCGAGCAGGGCATTCTGGTCGTGGCTGTCACGGGCGGCGCGAATCGCTTCGCGGTCGGCTTCCAGCGACGCCAGCAGCATGGCGAGCATGTCCGCCGCCAGATCCGCCTTGCCGGCCGCCAGACGCAAGCCTTCTTCGTGATCGAGCACTGGCAGTTCCTGCTGACTCGCCGCGCTGTCGCCGCCGCGCTCCGGCGCCTGATTGCGCAGGGCCAGTCCGGTCCACTTCAACACCACCTGCGCCAGTTGCCGCTCGCTGATCGGTTTGGTCAGGTAGTCGTCCATGCCGCTTTGCAGCAGCGCGCGTTTTTCGTTGGCCATGGCGTGGGCGGTGAGGGCGACGATCGGCAGCGGCGTGCAATGCCGCTCGCTTTCCCACTGGCGAATGGTTTCGGTGGTCTGGCGACCGTCCATGCCCGGCATCTGCACGTCCATCAGCACCAGATCGAAAGATTCGCTCTGCACGGCTTTGACGGCCGCGTAACCGCTTTCCACCGCGAGCACTCGGGCGCCCATGTCTTCGAGCAGGGTCTGCACCAGCAACAGATTCGCCGGGTTGTCGTCGACACACAGCACGCGCGGCGCACGGCTGGACAGCGGCTCGCCCGGTTCGCTGCGGGGCTGGCGCGGATTGACCAGATCGGACAACGCCCGGCGCAGCTTGCGCGTACACGCCGGTTTGGCTTGCAGCTGGCTGTGCGGGTTGGGCACCGACAGATGAAACAGCGTCTGTTCGGTGGTCGGGCACAGCACCAGCACTTTGCAGCCCAGATGTTCAAGGTCCCAGATGTGCTGATTCAAACGCTCCGGGAGCATGTCATTGCTGGTGATGCCGATCACCGCCAGATCGATCGCCTGATCGGTCTGATGCGCGCCGGTAACGCCATTGCTCAGGCTTTCCAGGGTATTGAACGGCGTAACTTGCAGTCCGCAGTCTTCCAGCTGATGTTGCAAGGCCTGACGCGCCAGTTCGTGGTTTTCCAGCACCGCCACACGGCGTCCGAGCAATGGCGCGGCGGGCAGGTCTTCGGCGTCGTCGCGAGTCTTGGGCAGGCTCAGGCTGATCCAGAATTCCGAGCCCTCGCCCGGCGTGCTGTCGACGCCGATCTCGCCGCCCATCTGTTCGATCAGGCGCTTGGAAATCACCAGCCCCAGGCCGGTGCCGCCGGGTTGGCGCGACAGCGAATTGTCGGCCTGACTGAAAGCCTGGAACAGCGCGCGGACATCCTGACTCGACAGACCGATGCCGGTGTCCTGAATGCTGATGCGCAGTTGCACGCTGTCTTCGTGTTCGTCTTCGAGCATCGCCCGGGCGACGATGGTGCCTTCGCGGGTGAACTTGATCGCGTTGCTGACCAGGTTGGTGAGGATCTGCTTCAGGCGCAGCGGATCGCCGACCAGCGACAGCGGTGTATCGCGATAGACCAGGCTGACCAGCTCAAGCTGCTTGGCGTGCGCCGCCGGGGCGAGGATGGTCAGGGTGTCCTGCAACAGATCACGCAGGTTGAACGGAATGTGGTCGAGAACCAGTTTGCCGGCCTCGATCTTCGAGAAGTCGAGAATCTCGTTGATGATTCCCAACAGGCTGTCGGCGGACTTTTCGATGGTGCCCAGATAGTCGAGCTGGCGCGGGGTCAGTTCGCTTTTCTGCAACAGGTGAGTGAAGCCGAGAATGCCGTTCAGCGGCGTGCGGATCTCGTGGCTCATGTTGGCGAGGAATTCGGATTTGATCCGGCTGGCTTCCAGCGCTTCTTTGCGCGCCAGGTCCAGTTCGATGTTCTGGATCTCGATGGTTTCCAGATTCTGCCGCACGTCTTCGGTGGCCTGATCGACGCTGTGCTGCAATTCTTCGCGAGCGTTTTGCAAGGTGCCGGCCATGCGGTTGATACCCGAGGCCAGTTCGTCCAGTTCCTGGCTGCCGAGGGGCGGCAAACGGGTTTCCAGATGACCGTCCTTGAGTTGCGCAACCGCTTGTTTGATCTGGCTCAGCGGACGGTTGATGGTGCGGCCCATGCGCAACGCGAGGAGGGCGGCGCCGGCAAGTCCGGCGGCGATCAGCAGCAGGCTGGCGAACAGGCTGCGATAGCCGCGCAGCAACATGCCGTTGTGCGACAGCTCCAGCTCGACCCAGCCGAGCAGGCGTTCGGATTCTTCGGGAATGATTTCACCGGCGAGGTTGCGGTGCTTGCCGAACACCGGCATCAGGTAGCGCGTTGCGTCATTGCCGCTGCGTCGTTGCAGCAGCGCGCTGTCGCCGCTCGGGGCCTGATTGAGCATGGTCGGGCCGGCGTGGGCCAGTGGCGAGCGGTCCGCCGCGAGGAAGGTCACCGCGCGCACGTCGGGTTGTTCAAGGGACTGGGTGGCGATGCGTTCAAGCAGATCGGCGTCGCCGTGGCCCATCGCCGGCGCCACCAGTGGCGCCAGTTGCTCGGCGATCATTTCGCCGCGCTGCATCAATTGGCTGTGCAGGTCGGTCTGCTGCGTCCAGGTGAAATAGCCACCCAGCACCAGCGCCATCAGGCTGGTCGGCAACAAGGTCAGCAACAGCACGCGACCTTTGATTCCCAGTTTCTTGAGCACGCCTATCTCCCGCATCCCGCTGATCTGTTGACACATGCGTGCATCCGGCACGCGACATGGGCGCAGTGTAGCGATTTGCAGGCGGGCAATCTTGCGGAAAATGCAGCGCCGCCCACGCACTCGTTCGTCCGACAGGCCAAGCTTGTGTTGCCCGCTGTCGGACAATCTTGAATAATCCGCCAACTGAGAATTACTTGCAGATACTCATGACTCCTGTTTCCGTTGGCCAGCCACGCATCCTTTCCATTGAAGACGATCCGGTCCTCGGCGCGTATGTGCACGAGCATCTGGACCGCAGCGGTTTTCAGGTGACCTGGTGCCAGAACGGCCAGGAAGGTCTGAACATCGCCCAGCGTCAGCCTTTCGACGTGGTGCTGATGGATATCCTGCTGCCGGGGCTCGATGGTCTGCAGTTGTTGACGCAATTGCGGCAGAGCCATTCGACGCCGGTGTTGCTGATGTCGGCGCTGGGTGCCGAGGCCGATCGCATCAGCGGTTTCCGCCTCGGTGCCGATGACTATCTGCCCAAGCCGTTCAGCATGGCCGAGTTGCATGTGCGCATCGAAGCGATCCTGCGCCGCGTGGCCTTGGATCGGCGCCCGCCTGCGATTACCGCTGCGGTGGTCAGCGGCGCCCTGCGTTTCGATGACGAACACTGCGACGTGTTCTACCGCGAGCAAGCGGCCGGGTTGACCCGCAGCGAATTCCGTCTGCTGGAAACCCTGCATCGCAACAACGAGGAAGTACTGAGCAAGGCCTTCCTTTATCAGCACGTCCTGCAACGCGGCTTTGCGGCGCACGATCGCAGCCTCGACATGCACATCAGCCAGATCCGTCGCAAACTCAAAGCCATCGGTTACACCGAGCGTGAAGTGCGCACGGTGTGGGGCAAGGGCTATGTCTTGAGTGGCGCCGATGAAACTGTCTGAACTGCCGGGGCGGCATTCGCTGTTCTGGAAACTGGCGTGCCTGCTGGTGGCGTTCTGTCTGCTGATGATCTGGCTGAGCTGGTCGTGGGGCCGCTACATGGAGGAGCGCAATCAGTTCCTCTCCAGTGACGCCCGCAGCACCCTCAGCCGTTACGCCGCGCAAGCCGAACAGGCGTGGCAGCGCGGCGCGCGCAGTGGCGTCGATGACTGGTTGCAAAGCATGGAATTGCGCGAGGCCAGTTGGGTCGGCGTGATCGGCGCTGATTTGCAGTCGCTGAGCAATCAGCCGTTGAACGCCGCGGAGGTGCAGCACCTGACCTTCCTGCGCGGCCTCGACTGGCCGATCCACAAGAAGGGCCGACCTTGGCTGCGGGTGCCGTTCCCGCAGGATCCGGCCGCCGGCATTCTGGTCATCGAGTTGCCCGAGCGCTTTGTTCCGGGCAAGTACCGGGTGTTCTGGCGGGTGATCACCAACGGCGTGATTCCCGGGCTGTTCACCCTGTTGCTCTGTGTCGGCCTGTATCGCCTGCTGGTGGTGCCGCTGAACAACCTGCGCGAACAGGCCAACGCCTGGCGCGCGGACCAGTTGAATGTGCGCCTGTCGAGCGGCATCACCCAGCGCCCGGACGAACTCGGTGAGCTGGCGCGGGCCTTCGATTCCATGTCCGAGCGCCTGCAAACCACCGTCGCCTTGCAGCAGCAGTTATTGCGCGACTTGTCCCACGAACTGCGCACGCCGCTGAGCCGTCTGCGCGTGGCCAGCGAAAGCGAACAGGGCCTGGCGCAATTGCGCGAGCGCATCGGCCGCGAAGTCGACGGCATGCAGCGGCTGGTCGAAGACACCCTGCAACTGGCCTGGCTCGACACCGACCGCTCGCCGTTACCAAATGAAGCGATCCAGATTCAGGCACTGTGGGAAATGATCACCGACAACGCCTGTTATGAAAGCGGCTGGCCGAGCCTGCAATTGCAATGCTCGGTCGAAGCTTCGTGTTGGGTGCGCGGCAACCTCAATACCCTCGCGCAAGCGCTGGAAAACATCCTGCGCAACGCCATTCGTCACTCGCCCGAGGGCGGCATCGTGCGTCTCGATGCACGGCGCGATGGCGAGTATTGGCATTTGTGGCTGGAGGATCAGGGCGGCGGCGTGGCTGACGAAGATCTGCAGCGGATCTTTTCGCCGTTCATTCGATTGGACGGATCGAGACCCGGGGATGGTGGCTTTGGCCTGGGCTTGAGCATTGCCCGCAACGCGGTGCAGCGCCAGGGCGGGTTGCTCTGGGCGGAAAACACGGGGGCGGGGCTGCGGTTGAATTTGCGCTTGCTGGCGGATGATGGCGTCGCACCGACTGGCGCTATCGCTGGCAAGCCAGCTCCCACAGGGAGTTTCTGCCAAACACAAATCGTGTGAAGACTCGGTCTCTGTGGGAGCTGGCTTGCCAGCGATGAGGCCATCCGCATCGCTGCAGATGAAGTCTGGCGAACTTAAATGTCTCACCACTGGTTGGACTGTTGTCCCTTATTCCCATAAACCATAAGCACCGCACTTTGCGTGATATGGCCTGCGCGGGTTTGCCGGTATGATAGGCGCCCCCGCACGTCTGGATTGCGAATACGCCATGACCCTGCAGTACCCAACCATCGCCGATTGCGTCGGCAACACGCCGCTGGTGCGTTTGCAGCGCCTGCCCGGCGCCACCAGCAACACCCTTTTGCTCAAGCTCGAAGGGAACAACCCGGCAGGTTCGGTCAAGGACCGTCCGGCGTTGTCGATGATCACTCGCGCCGAGTTGCGCGGGCAGATCAATCCCGGCGATACGCTGATCGAGGCGACCTCCGGCAACACCGGTATCGCGCTGGCGATGGCCGCTGCGATCAAGGGTTACAAGATGATCCTGATCATGCCGGACAACTCCAGCGCCGAGCGTAAAGCGGCGATGACCGCGTATGGCGCCGAGCTGATTCTGGTGACTCAGGAAGAGGGTATGGAAGGCGCCCGGGATCTGGCCCAGCGTATGGAAGCCGAAGGCCGTGGCAAGGTGCTCGACCAGTTCGCCAATGGCGACAACCCCGAAGCGCACTACACCACCACCGGCCCGGAAATCTGGCGTCAGACCCAGGGCAGCATCACCCATTTCGTCAGTTCGATGGGCACCACCGGCACCATCATGGGCGTGTCGCGCTACCTCAAAGAGCAGAGCGACAGCGTACAGATCGTCGGCCTGCAACCGATGGAAGGCTCGGCCATTCCCGGCATCCGCCGCTGGCCGCAGGAATACCTGCCGAAGATCTATCAGGCTGACCGCGTCGACCGCATCGTCGACATGGCGCAAAGCGAAGCCGAAGACGTTACGCGGCGTCTGGCCCGCGAAGAAGGCATCTTCTGCGGCGTGTCCTCGGGCGGTGCGGTGGCAGCGATGCTGCGCTTGTCCAAAGAAGTTGAAAACGCGGTGATCGTCGCGATCATCTGCGACCGTGGCGACCGTTACCTGTCGACCGGCATTTTCGACGCGCCGAACTGATGGCCAAACACGAGAGAGGCCTGCGCTTCCAGCCCACCGGCGGCAGCAAGGCGCCACAGATCCCTACCGGCAAAAAGCAGCGCTTGAGTATCGAGCGCCTGGCCAATGACGGTCGCGGTATCGCGTTTTTCGAAGGCAAAACCTGGTTCGTCCTCGGCGCCCTTGCCGGTGAAGAGGTCGAAGCGCGGGTGCTCGGCGCCCACGGCAAAGTGGTCGAGGCGCGCACCGAACGCGTGTTCAAGGCCAGCGAGTTGCGGCGCCCTGCAGCATGCCCGCACTTTGGCCGCTGTGGCGGTTGCAGCGTTCAGCACTTGCCCCACGACGAACAGCTCGCCCTGAAACAGCGCATGCTCGCCGAGCAATTGTCGCGCGTGGCCGGTGTCGAACCTGAGGAGTGGGCAGCGCCGCTGACCGGCCCGGAATTCGGTTACCGTCGGCGCGCGCGCATCGCCGTGCGCTGGGACATGAAGGCAAAAAAACTCGAAGTGGGTTTCCGCGCTGCCGGCAGTCAGGACATCGTCGCGATCAGCGAATGCCCGGTGCTGGTACAGCCCTTGCAGCCGATCATGACTCGCTTGCCGGAGATGCTGCGGCGCTTGAGCAAACCGCAGGCGCTGGGCCATGTCGAGTTGTTCAGCGGCTCATCTCTGGCGGTATTGCTGCGGCACATGGCGCCGTTGTCCGAAGCGGATCTGAGCATTCTCAAGGATTTCTGCCAGTTCCATGAAGCGCAGTTGTGGCTGCATGGCGAAGGTGAACCGCAACCGGTCGAAGCCGGTCAGAGCCTCGGCTATCGCCTGGAACAGTGGGATCTCGAGCTGGCTTATCGGCCGGGTGACTTCGTTCAGGTCAACGCCGGGGTCAACGAAGCGATGATCGCTCAGGCGCTGGACTGGCTTAAACCGACGGCTGAAGAACGCGTGCTCGACCTGTTTTGCGGGTTGGGAAATTTTGCGCTACCGCTGGCCAAAAGCGTCCGTGAAGTGGTGGCGGTGGAGGGTGTGCAGACCATGGTCGAGCGAGCCGCTGCCAACGCTGTCAGTAACAATTTGCATAACACAAAGTTTTTTCAAGCCGATTTATCCCAGCCTTTGAGCGATGCCCAGTGGATCGGAAACGGCTTTTCTGCGGTACTCTTGGACCCACCGCGTGACGGTGCTTTCGAGGTGGTGCGCAAGCTCGCGACCCTGGGTGCCAAGCGGTTGGTATATGTGTCGTGCAACCCGGCCACGCTGGCGCGCGACACGCAGGAATTGATCAAGCAGGGCTACCGGTTAAAACGTGCCGGGATTCTCGATATGTTTCCTCAGACGGCACATGTCGAGGCCATGGCGTTATTTGAAGCGAGCCAGGACGGCTCGTCTGAATCCGTCTGATCTGTCCGCGCAGCGCTCGCCTGAGCCCCGCGAGCGCGAACGGACACTGAGGATCAGCGATTTGACGCATTGAATCTGCGTCGTAGGGAAGGTAAAGCAGCATGGTACAGGTGAGAGCACACCAGCCGATCAACACCGACGGCAGTATCAATCTCGAGGCCTGGCTCGATCACGCGGTCAGTGTCGATCTGGCACTGGATCGCGAGGCCTTGAAAGAAGCCTGCGAGTTCGCTCGCGAGGCCGAACAGCAGTCCAATGCGAAGAAGAACCTCTGGGCCGAAGGCTCCGGCAGTTTCAGCACTGGCCTTGAGATCGCCGAGATCCTCGCCGACCTCAAGCTCGACCAGGATTCGCTGGTCGCCGCCGTTTTGTATCGCGGCGTGCGCGAAGGCCAGATCGAGCTGGCGGCTATCGGCCAGCGCTTCGGTCCGGTGGTGGCCAAGCTGATCGACGGCGTGCAGCGCATGGCGGCCATCAGCGCCAGTCTCAGCCCACGGCAATCGATGGTCATGGGCACGCAAGGGCAGGTCGAGAACCTGCGCAAAATGCTCGTGGCCATGGTCGATGACGTACGCGTTGCGCTGATCAAACTGGCCGAACGCACCTGCGCCATCCGTGCGGTGAAAACCGCCGACGATGAAAAGCGCAACCGCGTCGCTCGCGAAGTCTTCGACATCTATGCGCCGCTGGCCCATCGCCTCGGCATCGGTCATATCAAATGGGAACTGGAGGACTTGTCCTTCCGTTATCTGGAACCCGATCAATACAAGCAGATCGCCAAGTTGCTCCACGAGCGGCGGCTGGACCGCGAGCGTTTCATCAGCGACGTGATGACCCAGCTCAAGGACGAACTGCAGGCCACTGGTGTCGATGCCGACATCAGCGGCCGGGCGAAACACATCTACTCGATCTGGCGCAAAATGCAGCGCAAGGGTCTGGAATTCAGCCAGATCTACGACGTTCGCGCCGTGCGCGTGCTGGTGCCGGAAATGCGCGACTGCTACACCGCGCTCGGTATCGTCCACACCCTGTGGCGGCACATCCCGAAAGAATTCGACGACTACATCGCCAACCCGAAAGAGAACGGCTACCGCTCGCTCCACACGGCGGTGATCGGCCCGGAAGGCAAGGTCCTCGAGGTGCAGATCCGCACCCACTCCATGCACGAAGAAGCCGAACTTGGCGTCTGCGCGCACTGGCGCTACAAGGGCACCGACGTCAAATCCGGCTCGAACCATTACGAAGAGAAAATCTCCTGGCTGCGTCAGGTGCTCGAATGGCACGAAGAACTGGGTGACATCGGCGGTCTGGCCGAGCAGCTGCGCGTCGATATCGAGCCCGATCGGGTCTACATCTTCACTCCCGACGGTCACGCCATCGACTTGCCGAAAGGCGCAACGCCGCTGGATTTCGCCTATCGGGTACACACCGAAATCGGCCACAACTGCCGGGGCGCGAAGATCAACGGCCGTATCGTGCCGCTGAACTACAGCCTGCAGACCGGCGAGCAGGTCGAGATCATCACCAGCAAGCACGGCACGCCGAGCCGCGACTGGCTGAACCCGAACCTCGGTTACGTCACCACCTCGCGGGCGCGGGCGAAGATCGTTCACTGGTTCAAATTGCAGGCTCGCGATCAGAACGTTGCGGCCGGTAAAACCCTGATCGAGCGCGAACTCAATCGCCTCGGCCTGCCGGCGGTGGATTTCGACAAGCTGGCCGAAAAAGCCAACATGAAAACCGCCGAAGACATGTTCGCCGCCCTCGGTGCCGGCGACCTGCGTCAGGCGCATCTGGTCAACCTTGCGCAGCAACTGGTCGAGCCGGAGCGCGGCAACGAGCAACTGGAACTGATCCCGCGCAAGGCTACCGGTTACAAACCTGGCAAGCGCGGCGATATCCAGATCCAGGGCGTCGGCAACCTGATGACGCAGATGGCCGGCTGCTGCCAGCCGCTGCCGGGCGATGCGATTGTCGGTTACATCACTCAGGGCCGGGGCGTGAGCATTCACCGCCAGGACTGCGCCTCGGTGCTGCAACTGGGCGGGCGCGAGCCGGAGCGGATCATTCAGGTCAGCTGGGGGCCGGTGCCGGTGCTCACCTATCCGGTGGACATCATCATCCGCGCCTACGACCGTTCCGGCCTGCTGCGTGACGTCTCGCAGGTGCTGCTCAACGAGCGCATCAACGTGCTGGCGGTCAACACCCGCTCGAACAAGGAAGACAACACTGCGCTGATGTCGCTGACCATCGAGATCCCCGGACTGGATGCGCTGGGACGGCTGCTGGGGCGGATTTCGCAACTGCCGAACATCATCGAAACCCGGCGTAACCGTACCCCGTGAAGATGACTCTGATCCCATGTGGGAGCTGGCTTGCCAGCGATGCAGACAACTCGGTCTCTCAGGAGAGTCGAGGTGATGCAATCGCTGGCAAGCCAGCTCCCACAGGATTTTGTGGTGAGCCTGATAAATGATGTATTCACTCGAAGACCTGCTCCACCTGATGTCCCGCCTGCGAGATCCGCAGTTCGGTTGTCCGTGGGACATCAAGCAAACCTACGCGACCATCGTCCCGCACACCCTCGAAGAAGCCTATGAAGTGGCCGATGCCATCGAGCGTGGCGATCTCGATCACTTGCAGGGCGAGTTGGGTGATCTGTTGTTTCAGGTGGTGTATTACAGCCAGTTGGCCAAGGAAGAAGGGCGGTTCGAATTCGCCGGGGTGATCGACAGCATCACGCGTAAACTGATCCGTCGTCATCCGCATGTGTTCCCGACGGGCGACCTGTACGCGCCGCTCGACGTACCCCGCTTGAGCGAAGAACAGGTCAAGCAGCGCTGGGAAGAGATCAAGGCCGAAGAGCGCGCCGAGAAAGCCTCAGCGCCCGAGCAGTTGTCCTTGCTTGATGATGTGCCGGCCACGTTGCCGGCACTGTCGCGCTCAGCCAAGCTGCAGAAGCGCGCCGGGCAGGTCGGTTTCGACTGGCCGGATGCCTTGCCGGTCCTCGACAAGGTCCGCGAAGAGCTCGATGAAGTGCTCGAAGCCATGTCCGAAAACGATCCGGTGGCGGTGGCCGACGAGATCGGCGATCTGCTGTTTTCCGTGGTCAATCTGGCCCGGCATCTGAAGGTCGATCCGGAAACCGCCCTGCGCGGCGCCAACGGCAAGTTTGAAAGACGTTTCCGTTTTATCGAACAGGCATTGCGCGACACCCACCGTCCCATGGAAGATTGCACCCTCGAAGAGTTGGACGCCCTGTGGGGCGAAGCCAAACGCCAGGAAAAGAATGAGCCCAGCTGCGGCTGAGCCGTTGCCCAAGTGAGTAAGCATTGATGAGCCTTTCCCTTCGCGACCAGTTGCTCAAAGCAGGCCTGGTCAACCAAAAGCAGGCCAAGCAGGTCAGCAAAGACAAGCAGAAGCAACAGCGCCTGGCCCACAAAGGCCAGGCCGAGCTGGACGATTCGCAGCAGCGCGCCGCCCAGGAAGCCATGGCCGAGAAGGTCAAGCGCGACCAGGAGCTTAACCGTCAGCAGCAGGAGAAGGCCGAGGCCAAGGCCCGCGCTGCGCAGGTCAAGCAGTTGATCGAAGTCTCGCGTCTGCCCAAGCTGACCACCGAGGACTACTACAACTTCGTCGACGACAAGAAGGTCAAGCGCATCTCGGTCAACACGCTGATGCGCAACAAGCTCAGCAGCGGTTCGCTGGCGATCGTGCACCACAATGGCGGCTATGAAGTGATTCCCCGTGAAGCGGCGCTGAAGATCCAGGAGCGCGACCCGCAGCGCATTGTCCAGCTCAACGTGCAGACCGAAGAGGTCAACGCCGAGGACGATCCGTACGCGGCGTACCAGATCCCTGACGATCTGATGTGGTAAATCCACGGCCGTAACACCGACGAACCCCGCTCATGGCGGGGTTTGTCGTTTTCAAATGCTGTGTTGTTTCAGGCGGACTTCAGTTCTCGTTGCTGTTCCTGCACTTCCAGTTCGGCCTTGTAGTTATGGGCATCTATTTCGTTGTGGAACATGCCGACCAGCAAGTCTTGTTGATGCACATCCCAGATACGGATGCCGGCGGCCAGGCCTTCGTGGGACATGTGTGAATCGTCGCGTTCAGTTACTTTTACAGTCATCTGCTAGCTCCAGATCTCAAGTTACTGCACCAAGGCGTGTGCAGGACTCTGTTATAGGATTTGTTAGTCAGCTAAGTAAACTGCCAATTGGCGCAAGGTGTTGTTGCGGATTTCGCAACAAAGCTGCAGGCCGCGTAAACCGCGACATTCGGTCGCAGGGTAGTAAGTTTCATGACAGAAGTTTCATCTCCAGAACACCCTGAAACCCTGTGGGAGCTGGCTTGCCAGCGATGACGTCGGCACAGCAAACATCTCCGTTGCCTGACACTCCGCTATCGCTGGCAAGCCAGCTCCCACAGAGATCAGCGGTGTCCTAGCTAATTTTCAGGCAAAAAAAACGCCCCGAACCAGTCGGGGCGTTTTCATGTGCGGCTCAGCAGCGGGGAATTACTTGCCTTCCCAGCGCTTCAGTACCAGCGTGGCGTTGGTGCCGCCGAAGCCGAAGCTGTTGCTCATCACGGTGTTGATGGTGGCGTTCTCGCGGGTCTTGGTCAGCACCGGCAGATCGGCCACTTCCGGGTCGAGCTCGTCGATGTTGGCGGAGCCGGCGATGAAGTTGCCTTCCATCATCAGCATGCAGTAGATCGCTTCGTGCACGCCGGCGGCGCCCAGGGAGTGACCGGACAGGCTCTTGGTCGAGCTGATCGCTGGAGCCTTGTCGCCGAACACTTCACGCACACCTTTCATTTCCGCAACGTCGCCGACCGGAGTCGAAGTGCCGTGGGTGTTCAGGTAGTCGATCGGGGTGTCGACGGTGGACAGCGCCTGCTGCATGCAGCGGATCGCGCCTTCGCCGCTCGGGGCAACCATGTCGTAGCCATCGGACGTTGCGCCGTAGCCAACGATCTCGGCGTAGATCTTCGCGCCACGGGCCAGAGCGTGTTCCAGCTCTTCGACGACAACCATGCCGCCGCCGCCAGCGATGACGAAACCGTCGCGGTCCTTGTCGTAGGCGCGGGAAGCTTGTTCCGGGGTGTCGTTGCGCTTGCTGGACAGAGCGCCCATCGCGTCGAACAGGAACGACTGGCTCCAGTGCTCTTCTTCACCGCCACCGGCGAAGACGATGTCCTGCTTGCCCATCTGGATCTGTTCCATGGCGGTACCGATGCAGTGAGCACTGGTGGCGCAGGCAGAAGCGATGGAGTAGTTCAGGCCCTTGATCTTGAACGGCGTGGCCAGGCAAGCGGAAACGGTGCTGCTCATGGTCCGCGTTACACGGTACGGGCCAACGCGCTTCACGCCTTTCTCGCGCAGGATGTCCAGCGCTTCCATCTGGTTCAGCGTGGAAGCACCACCGGAACCAGCGATCAGGCCGGTACGCGGGTTGGACACTTGCTCTTCGGTCAGGCCGGAGTCAGTGATGGCGTCTTTCATGGCCAGGTAGGCGTAAGCCGCTGCATGACCGACGAAGCGATAGATCTTGCGATCGATCAGCTCTTCAAGGTTGAGGTCGATGGAGCCGGAAACCTGGCTACGCAGACCCATTTCAGCATATTCCGGGTTGAACCGGATGCCAGGGCGGCTTGCACGCAGGTTAGCGGAGACGGTCTCTTTGTCATTGCCCAGGCACGAAACGATGCCCAGACCAGTGATAACGACGCGGCGCATGCGAATAACCCTTAGAAGTTTTCAGTGGAGGTGAACACGCCGACGCGCAGGCCTTCGGCGGTGTAGATTTCGCGTCCGTCGACACTGACCGAACCATCGGCGATGGCCATGTTCAGCTTGCCCTTGAGGACGCGTTTGATATGAATGTTGTAAGTGACTTTCTTGGCGGTCGGCAGCACCTGACCGAAGAATTTCACCTCGCCCGAACCCAGCGCACGGCCGCGGCCCGGCAGGCCTTGCCAGCCCAGGAAGAAGCCGACCAGTTGCCACATGG
Organism: Pseudomonas siliginis; assembly: GCF_019145195.1. Classification (GTDB taxonomy): domain Bacteria; phylum Pseudomonadota; class Gammaproteobacteria; order Pseudomonadales; family Pseudomonadaceae; genus Aquipseudomonas; species Aquipseudomonas siliginis. The sequence continues at coordinate 315,810 of NZ_JAHSTW010000008.1, read as the reverse complement.
CATCCAGACCCAGGCAGCCCGGCATCACCGGATCGCCTTCGAAATGGCAGGCGAAGAACCACAGGTCAGGGTTGATATCCAGCTCGGCGACCAATTCACCTTTGCCGTACTTGCCGCCTTCTTCGCTGATATGGGTGATGCGATCCACCATCAGCATGTTCGGGGCGGGCAGTTGCGCGTTACCTGGGCCGAACAGCTCACCGCGACTGCAGCGCAGCAGGTCTTCCCGAGTAAAGGCGTTTTGTTTGGTCATGCGAGCTCCTCAATAATCCCATGCGGCAGGTGGGGCAGATCTTCCCGACCGTTCAAGGCATTCATGCCTCGAACCGGCAGCCTACTCATAGACTATTGCGTTGTGGTGAAAGTCACAGCACCAAGGACATGAATGTACACTTGTGCACTGAAATTTTTAATCAAGCCCCTTTTGGGGCTCGTTCGGGTGCCTAAGACTGCCGCACTTTCGCTTTTCACGCCAGTCGCAGATGGTCGAAAGGCCCACACTACGACACCCAGCGTTGCAAAATCTGCTGCAGGTCATTGCGTTTGAACGGCTTGGCCAGGTAATCGTTCATCCCCGCTGCCAGACAGGTTTCGCGATCGCCCTGCAAGGCGTTGGCGGTCAGCGCGATGATCGGCACATCGCGGCGTCCGGGGAGGTCGCGGATCTGTCGCGTGGCCTCGTAGCCGTCGATGATCGGCAGCCGGCAATCCATCAGAATCACTTCGAATTCGCCACCCTCGGCACTGCGCACCGCTTGCGCGCCATCGGTCGCCACGCTGACCGCAAACCCGAGGCTGCGCAGCATCGCTTCGATCACAGTCTGGTTGACCGGATTGTCTTCGACCAGCAACACATGGCGTCCTTCACCCTGACCACTGCCGTTCGGCGCTCGCGGCGCGGCCAGCGCTGGCATTGCCTGCTTATATAGCGCCAATGGAATTTCCAGAGTGAATACCGAACCGCGTCCTTCCTCACTCTGCGCGCGCAACGTACCGCCCATGCGTTCGGCCAGGGTCCGCGCGATCGGCAGACCAAGCCCGGTGCCACCGTAACGACGGGAGATCGAACTGTCGGCCTGCTGGAAGGCATTGAACATCAGCTCCAGACTCTCAGAAGAAATGCCGATGCCGCTGTCGCGCACTGAGCAAGTGAACCAGAGCAGTTCATGATCCAGCGATTGCCATTGCGCTTCGATGCTGACTCGGCCCTGCTCGGTGAACTTCAAGGCATTGCCGACCAGATTGACCAGAATCTGCCGGATCCGCGTCGGATCGCCCTGCACCTGCAAGCCGCGCATGTCGTCGGGAATGCGCAGATTCAGTGCCAGGCCTCGCTGCACCGCGCTGTGCTGGAACGATTGCGCGCAGGCGCCGATCAGCTCGGCGAGATTGAACGGAATGTGCTCCAGCTCCAGCTCCGAACGCTCGATTCGCGAGAAGTCGAGAATGTCATTGATGACCTTGAGCAAGTGCTCGGTCGACTCCGAAGCGAGTGCGGCGTATTCGACCTGCTCCTCGGTCATCTCGGTGGTTTCAAGCAACTGCAACATGCCCAGCACGCCGTTCATGGGCGTGCGCAGTTCATGGCTCATCATCGCCAGAAAGTCGGATTTGGCGTTGTTGGCCTTCTCCGCTTCTTCGCGGGTCTGGATCAGTTGCGCCATCGCTTGCTGCTGTTCGCGACTGGCCTGCTCCAGCGCTTGGGCGAGGTTGTTGATGTGCTGCGACAGCGCACCCAGTTCGGTGTCGTCGACAATCGGCAGCGGGGTTTTGTAATCGCCTTCCTGAATCGCCTTGACCGCATCGCCAATGTCACGGATCGGCTGTGACAGACTGCCAGCCAGACGACGGGCGACGACAAAAGTGAAGAGCAGGGCGAACAGCGCGAGAATCCCGGCCTTGAACAGGATCTCCTGCTGGCGCTGACTGAAAGCATCGTTGGACAGGCCGACGATCACTCGCCCCAGATAATCCTCGCCGGCGGTGCTGTTGCTGACCTTGCCGTCCTGGAAGAAGTCGTTGTGTAAGGCGATCCGCTGCAAACGCACCGGGGCCTGGAACACTTCGACCTGATGCGGGCGACTGTGGCTGTCGGCCGGTTGTTCGACATACACCAGAATCCGGTTGGCGCTGTCCTGCACTTCGAGAAAACGCACGTTGGGCGTGGCCAGCGTTGCCTTGAGCAGGCTTTCCAGCACTTCGTTGTTGCCGGAGATCACCCCGTATTCCGTGGCCGGGGCGAGTTGGTTGGCGATCAGTTGGCCGGTGTGGTTCAGCTCCTGACGCAAGTCCTGGATGCGCACGAAGGTAAAGAAGCTGATCAACAGCAACGTCAGCAGCAGCGCCGGGCCGAGGCTGATCAGCTGCGTGCGGGTGTTGATGTCCCAACGGCGGCGGAAATTCATGGGCGGCGCTCTCCTTCGGCCAAGGCACTGGCGACAGATGCTTCATTCAGCGGTTCGATGCCTAAGGAACGAGCCACCTGCGCATTACTTGAGACTTTGAAACGAGCGGGGTAAAGCGTTCGCGGCCATGCGCTGGTGGGCTGATCGAGCAAATGGTCGAGGACCGCCAGCCAGTCGCTCTGGTCGCTGTAGGTACTGGCGAGGCTGCCAGCGCGAACGAATGCAATGTTGGGGCCGATCAGCGCAACCTGACGCGAGTAGCTGCTGAGCAGGAGGTTTTTCGCCGTTTGCGAGTTGTACAGATCGGGGTCATCCAGGCCGAGCAAGACGTCGCTGCTTTTCAGCACCGCTTGCAGCGGACGGCTGTCGTGGATGTTGTCCCAGCGCTGGCTGACAATCTCCAGGTTCAATGGCCGTGCAGCCGCGCGCAATTCGTCAATGAGGAATTCGCCGTGCTCATCGAACAGCACGCCGACCCGCCGCGCCTGCGGCAAGATCCGCCGGATCAGTTGCAATTGCCGGCTCAGCGGTGGGTCGCTCCAGAGCAGGCTCAGGCGCGCCGGTTGGGCATCGGCGAAACGCTGGCGCGCCTGCAAGCGGCTGATGCGCAACACCAGCGTCGACGGGCCTTGTGAGTCTTGCAGACGCCAGTCGAGGCTGGGCAGATCGAGCAGGATCAAGCGCAGACTGGCCGGCAGTTTGCCCGGAGCCGGCAAACTGGCCAGCGGCTGGAACCGCACATTGTCGGTCGGGCGCAGTTCACTCAGCGCTTGTACGAAAGCCTGCACGCCGGGGCTTTCCTCGGCGCCGGTCAACAGAATATCGGCGGCATGCACCGCGACCCCGTGCAGCCACGCGGTCAAGAACAGGCAGAGCCCCGCCAGCCAGTGGCCAAGGGTTGGCGTCTTCCGTGACGGGCCGTTGCGCATCCTAGAACTCCAGCTCGGCACTGAAATACATCACCCGGCGTTCATCGTAATTATTGTCGACGAAGGTGTTCGGCTGATGGTCGAGGCGCTGTTGCAGCACGCCGGCCAATTGCAGCTGAGCTTTGCCAATGGCGATGCGTTTGGCGATGCGCGTGTCAACGCGTTCGAAGCGATAGCCGTTGAGCGCGTTGTCACCGTAATAAAAGAGGGCGCTGTTCCAGCCATGCCCCCAGTTGCGCAGCCAACCGGCGGAACCACTGTTGCGCGAGGTCAACTGCTGATCCAGCGGATTGCTCGCCTCGGCGTCGACGAAGGCGTAGGTCAAACGCAAGCGGTCGGCGCTGCTGAGGCGCCAGTCGAGTTGCGTTTCGGTGCCGCGAAAGCGCGAGCTGTTGGCGTTGCTGGCGATGTACTGATTGTTGCGCAGCGGCTCGCTGATCATCCCGGTGATTTCGTCGTAGAACAGCTTCACGTCCACGGCCAGCCCGAGCTCGGCGAAGTAACCGTTGTAGCCCAACTCGCGCGAGCGCATGTGTTCCTGATCGAGATCGCCGGGGCCACGGGTCTTGACGAAATACCGCGCCGACGACTGGCCGTAGGCCGAGGGTCGCAGGTTGCTGACCTGATAGCTCCAGTTGACGTTGTTCTCGAACATGTCCGGTGAACGGATCGCCTCCGAGTACACCGCGCGCAGGCCATGACGCGGGTTGATCAGGTAGTTGACCGCGAAGCGCGGGGTCAGCGAACTGCCGATCAGTTGCGTGTCTTCGAACATCGCCCCGCCCTGCACCAGCCAGTGCTCGGTAGCGCGCCATTCGAGTTGGCCGAAGGCGCGCCAGGTGGTGTCGTCGAGGGTGCCGTTGAAATAGGTTTCGGAATCGGCGCGGTCGTAGCGGTAATTCAGGCCGCTGACCAGACGCAGGCTGTCGGCCAGGCTGAGGGTGTCCTGCAGCTCGAGGTCGTAACGCGACTCGCGGGCGCTCTGGTCGATATCGCCGCACAAAGTCTGGCTGGCGCCGTTGCGCCATTGCTCGAGCACTTGATTGGCCAGCGCCATTTCCTGCGGCGTGCCGGGCGCCGCGCCGGGGCCGGTGAACTGGTTGATGTTGCGCGCCAGCCGTTCGGTGTAATTCGGGTTGAGCTGCCACAGCTGCGTCAGTTCAGGGCTGAACGACACTTCGGCATCGCAGGCGCGCCAGACCTGCTGGCGATCCCAGTGCTGCGCCGAACCTTGCACATAGAGGCTGTGTTCGGGATTGATGTCGAGGTTCCAGCGCACCGAACCGGCGTAATCCTTGGCCACCACGTCGGAATTGTTCCCGGCGTCGGTAATCCCCGAGAACACCGGGCGGTAGGTATAAGGCCGCTGATTGCTGCCGTCTTTGGCGTTGAGCTGCCAGTCGAGGCTTTGATCTTCATTGAGATCATGGCTGACCGCCAAGCTGAGACGATTCAAGCGCCGACTGTCGCGATAATCGGCGCCGATACGATCGCTGTCGAAACCGTCGTCTTCCTGGCCGGACAGCGACAGGCGCAGATCGCCGCCATCCCAACCGGTGCCCTGACTGGCATAAAAGTCGTTGATGCCACGCTGGCCACGGGTGATCTTCAGGCGCGTGCCATGGCTGTCGGCCGGGTGACGAGTGATGATGTTGATCACCGCCATCAACGCGTTGGCGCCATAGCTGACAGTGTTCGGACCGCGAAACACCTCGATCCGCTCGATATCTTCCATCGCGACCGGAATATCGCTCCAGTCCACCGTCGCGAGGCCGGCGCGATACACCGAGCGGCCATCGATCAACACCTGCATGCGCCGTGCTTCGCTGGCGTTGGTGCCGTGGTAATTCACCGCCGGCTGATTGCCGTTGATGCTGCCAACCATCATCCCCGGAACCAGTCGCAGCAATTCGCTGATGTCGCGGGCGCCGCTGGCGCTGATCAATTCGCTGTCGAGAACGGTCATGCTCCCCGGTACTTCGGCCGGGGTCTGCTTCAGGCGCGTGGCGGTAAGCACCGGCGGCAGCGTCTGGCTGTCGACGAAGAGATCGTCCGCCAGCACCAGCGGGCTGAACATCAGCGCGAGTAACAGGGGCGAGCGCGGGGAAGGAGGGCCAGAAAACACGACACAGCCTGCAGAGAGAAGAATTGGCGCGCATGTTAACCGAGGGCTGCGACTTTTCCAGTGACGTTGCAGGCATTTTCCTAGGTTTTATTGGTCTTCTTCCTACAAATGTCGGTAATTGTTGCTGGGGCTGGCCGCCACCGGGTCGCCCCGTATAATGCCCGGCATCGCCACTGGTATGGATTAACGGATTGCATATGACTGAACAGCGCCCGATTGCGGTCCTGGGAGGCGGAAGTTTTGGTACCGCCGTGGCCAATCTGCTGGCCGAGAACGGCCATCAAGTCCTTCAGTGGATGCGTGACCCCGAGCAGGCCGAGGCCATCCGGGTCAACCGCGAAAACCCGCGTTACCTCAAAGGCATCAAGATTCTCCCGGGCGTGACCGCTGTCACCGACCTGCAGGCCACGCTCGATGCTTGTGATTTGTGCTTTGTCGCGCTGCCGTCCAGCGCCTTGCGCAGCGTACTCGCCGCCCACGCCGAGCGCTTGAGCGGCAAGATGCTGGTGAGCCTGACCAAAGGCATCGAAGCGCAGACCTTCAAGCTGATGAGCCAGATTCTCGAAGAGATCGCCCCGCAGGCGCGCATCGGCGTGTTGTCCGGTCCGAACCTGGCGCGGGAAATCGCCGAGCACGCACTGACCGCCACGGTGGTCGCCAGTGAAGACGAAGAACTGTGCAAAGCGGTGCAAGCCGCCCTGCACGGGCGCACCTTCCGCGTCTACGCCAGCGCCGACCGTTTCGGTGTCGAGCTGGGCGGGGCGTTGAAAAACGTTTACGCGATCATCGCCGGCATGGCGGTGGCATTGGAAATGGGCGAGAACACCAAGAGCATGCTGATCACTCGCGCCTTGGCCGAGATGACCCGCTTTGCGGTGAATCAGGGCGCCAACCCGATGACCTTCCTTGGTCTGGCCGGGGTTGGCGATCTGATCGTCACCTGTTCATCGCCCAAAAGCCGCAACTACCAGGTGGGCTTCGCCCTCGGTCAGGGCTTGAGCCTCGACGAAGCGGTGTCGCGTCTTGGCGAGGTCGCCGAAGGGGTCAACACCCTCAAAGTGCTCAAGGCCAAGTCCCAGGAAGTCGGCGTGTACATGCCGCTGGTCGCCGGGCTGCACGCGATCCTGTTCGAGGGACGCACGCTGGAGCAGGTGATCGGTCTACTGATGCGTGCCGAGCCGAAAACCGACGTCGACTTTATTTCCACCAGCGGTTTCAACTGATTCAGCTGTTACACGGACAGGAAGCAAGCCATGAACGAACCGAAAAGCGAAACCCAGTACGAATCCATCCTCCTGCGGGTGTTGTGGATGATCGTTTATCTGCTGGTCTGGCAAGTCGCGCAGTTCATCCTCGGCGCGGTGGTATTGGTGCAACTGATCTACCGCCTGATCTACGGCGCACCGAGCGCCAGCCTGATGAATTTCGGCGACAGCCTCAGCCAGTTCCTCGCGCAGATCGGCCGCTTCGGCACGTTTCACAGTGACCAGAAGCCCTGGCCGTTCGCCGACTGGCCGGCGCCGCGCACCCCGGAAGGTGAAGCGCCGCACACCGTCGCCCCGGCCGCGCACCCGGTGCGCGATGAGGAGCCCAAACTATGAAACTGTGGGTATTGCGTCATGGTGAGGCGGTGCCTCACGGCTCGAAAATCGATTCCGAGCGCGAGCTGACCGAGCACGGCCGTAAGGAAGTCCTGAGCAGCGCCGCGCATCTGATGGGCCAGCCGCTGACGGCGATCTACGCCAGCCCTTGTCTGCGCGCGCAGCAAACCGCGCAGATCGTGCGCGAGGCGCTGGGGTTCGAGCCGGAGATCCGTACGGTCGAGTGGCTGACGCCGGAGAGCGATCCGGACAAGGTCGCCGAGCAATTGGTGTCGGTGAGCAATGTGCTGCTGGTCAGCCACAACCCGTTGGTGGGTAATCTGCTCAGCTATCTGCAGCACGGCGCCGGGCATCCGCCGGAGCGGGTGAGTACGGCGGGGCTGGCGGAGCTTGAGCACAGCGAGCTGCTGATTGGCTCGATGAGGCTCAACAGCCTCAAGCACCCTTAACGCTATATCCCTGTGGGAGCGAGCCTGCTCGCGAAGGCGGCGTGTCATTCACCCTTTTTGGGCTGACATACTGCATTCGCCAGCAGGCTCGCTCCCACATTGGTTTCTGTCACCCCAAGAAATTATTTGTTTGAAAATTCCAACCAAGCACTTGCTTGGTTGACTACGCTTGCTCCAGACCAAAAAAACAGGAGCGAGTCGCATGTCTGCCGCCTTCCGTTTGCCGCTGGACGTGTTCTACGAACGGGAAGCCCGGCACCCGCGCCAGCGCTTTCTTGTGCAGCCCATCGGCGGCGGTCAGGTCGAGACGCTGACGTGGGGCGATGTCGGCCATCAGGCCCGCTGCGCCGCGCACTGGCTACGCGCGCGGGAGTTGCCGCCCGGCAGCCACATTGCGCTGATCTCGAAAAATTGCGCGCACTGGATCATCGCCGATCTGGCGATCTGGATGGCCGGACATGTGTCGGTGCCGCTGTACCCCAATCTCACCGCCGAGTCCGTGGCGCAGGTGCTGACTCACTCGGAAAGTGCGCTGGCGTTCATCGGCAAACTGGATGACTGGGCGGGCATGGCGCAGGGCGTGCCGGCGGGCCTGCCGACCATCAGCCTGCCGCTGCATCCGTCGGGGGAGTTCGATTACAGCTGGGCGGATCTGCAGAGCTGTTCGCCAATCCAGGACGATCCACGTCCCGCCGCCGAGCAATTGGCGACGATCATTTACACCTCCGGCACCACCGGCCTGCCCAAAGGCGTGATGCACAGTTTCGCCAATCTTGGTTTCGCCACCAGTCGCGGCACGCAGCTGTTCGGGCTCAACGAGAACGATCGGCTGCTGTCGTATCTACCGCTGTGCCACGTTGCCGAGCGCATGTTTGTCGAATTGGCCTCGATCTATACCGGGCAGACCGTGTTCTTCGCCGAAAGCCTCGAGACTTTCATCACCGATCTGCAGCGCGCGCGGCCTACGGCAATGTTCGGCGTGCCGCGTATCTGGACCAAATTCCAGATGGGTGTGTACAGCAAGATCCCGGCGCAGCGTCTGGACTTCCTCCTCGGGTTGCCCTTCATCGGCAAGCGGGTCGGGCACAAAGTGCTGGCCGGGCTCGGCCTGGATGCCTTGCGCGTAGCGTTGTCCGGTGCCGCGCCGGTGCCGCAGACCTTGCTCGCCTGGTATCAGAAACTTGGCCTCGATGTGCTGGAGGTGTACGGCATGACCGAGGGCTGCGGCTATTCGCATATCTGCCTGCCGGGGCGATACAAACAGGGCTGGATCGGCCAGCCGTGCCCGGAAGTCGAGGTGCGCATCGATGAGTCCGGCGAAGTGCAGGTGCGCAGCCAGGCCAACATGCTCGGCTATTTCAAGGAACCGCAGAAAACTGCCGAGACGCTGACCGCAGACGGTTTTCTGCGCACCGGCGACAAGGGTGAGCAGGACAGCGAAGGGCGCCTGCGCCTGACCGGGCGACTCAAGGAAATCTTCAAGACCAGCAAAGGCAAATACGTCGCGCCGGCACCGATCGAAAACCGTCTGGCGGTGCATTCGCGCATCGAGCAAGTGTGCGTGGTCGGCGATGGCCTGAGTGCACCGCTGGGGTTGTGCGTGCTGTCGACGGTCAATGAGCAAGAGCCTCGTGCCAGCCTGCACGCGAGCCTGGAAAAATTGCTGGAGGAGGTCAACGCCGCCCTCGACAAGCACGAACGCCTGCACCGACTGGTAGTGGTCAAGGACAGTTGGGCGGTGGACAACGGCTTCCTCACGCCGACCCTGAAAATCAAACGCAACGTCATCGAAGACCGCTATGGCGCACGCTTCGAAGAATGGAGCGCGCGCAGCGAGGCGGTGCTGTGGCAGGATTGAGCATCGATTACAACAACAAAGGAAGTCTGCGATGAGCTTGTGGCGTACTACTCCCGACATCGAACAGTTGAACGCAATCCAGAAGAACACCATCGGCGAAGTGCTGGATATTCGCTTCGAAGCCTTCGACGAACAGTCGCTGACCGCGAGCATGGTCATCGACCATCGCACCCACCAGCCTTACGGTCTGCTGCATGGCGGCGCATCGGTGGTACTGGCGGAAACCGTGGGCTCGATGGCCAGTTATCTGTGCATCGATGCCAGCAAGTTCTATTGCGTCGGCCTGGAGATCAACGCCAACCATTTGCGCGGGTTGCGCAGTGGGCGGGTGACGGCGGTGGCCACGCCGATCCATATCGGCCGCACCACGCACGTCTGGGACATCCGTTTGACCAGCGACGAGGGCAAGGCCAGTTGCGTATCGCGCCTGACTATGGCGGTGGTGCCGCTGGGGGAACAGCCGCCGCTGCGTTGACAGGTTGTAGATCAAAAGATCGCAGCCTTCGGTGTTGTGGTCTTTTGCTTGCGAAGCGTCTCCACCACCATTTCTGGCAGTTATGGTCATTGCTGCGGCGCCGGGTCTTGCGGACAATCAACGCCACGATTCCCGCTCATGGATTTGCCCGCATGTCGCAACCGATCTTTTTCGCCCACGCCAACGGTTTCCCCTCGGGGACCTATGGCAAGTTGTTCGCGGCGCTGGCGCCGGAGTATCGGGTCGCGCATCTGGAGCAGCATGCCCATGACCCGCGTTTTCCGGCGGACGACAACTGGTACAACCTCGTCGACGAACTGATCCATCACCTGGAGCAGCAAGAGCAGCCGGTGTGGGGCGTCGGCCATTCCTTTGGCGGTCTGCTGCACCTGCATGCGGCGTTGCGTTGTCCCGAGCTGTATCGCGGCGTGGTCATGCTCGACTCGCCAGTACTGACCCGCACTGATCAGTGGGTGATTCGCGCGGCCAAGCGCTTTGGTTTCATCGACCGGCTGACCCCGGCCGGGCGCACCCTCGGGCGGCGTGAAGAATTCGCCGATCTCGACAGTGCACGCAGTTACTTTTCCGGCAAAACTCTGTTTCGCGGCTTCGATCCGGAATGCTTCGATGCCTACCTGCAACACGGTTTGCATCAGGTCGACGACAAGCTGCGTCTGCGTTTTGATCCGGCCACCGAAATCAGCATTTATCGCGGCGTGCCGCACACCAGTCCCGGGCGTACCCGGCAGTTGCAGGTGCCGCTGGCCATCGTGCGCGGGCACAAGAGCCGCGTGGTCATGCGCCATCACACACGTTTCGTCTCGCGTCTGCCCCAGGGCGAGGCGCTGAGCATGCCTGGCGGGCACATGTTCCCGCTGGAGCGTCCGCAGGACACGGCTCGGCTGCTCAAGAATCTGTTCATGCGCTGGGAACAGCGGCAGAACAAGGATTGTGCATGAGCCCGACCTGCGAAGAAGTGCGCCTGAACCTGCCGCACATCGAATTGGCCGCGCATCTGTTCGGCCCCGAGGACGGCCTGCCGGTGATCGCGTTGCATGGCTGGCTCGACAACGCCAACAGCTTCGCGCGACTGGCGCCCAAGCTTGATGGCTTGCGCATCGTCGCGCTGGACATGGCCGGCCACGGTCATTCCGCTCATCGACCAAGCGGCGCCGGTTATGCCCTGTGGGACTACGCCCATGATGTGCTGCAAGTCGCTGAACAACTGGGCTGGAAGCGTTTCGGCCTGCTCGGGCATTCGATGGGCGCGATTGTCTCGATGGTGCTGGCCGGTTCGCTGCCTGAACGCATCAGCCATCTGGCGCTCATTGATGGCGTGATTCCTCCGACAGACAAAGGCGAAAACGCCGCCGAGCGCATGGGCATGGCCCTGCAGGCGCAACTTGATCTGCGGGAAAAGCGCAAACCGGTCTATACCACCCTTGAGCGTGCCATCGAGGCGCGGATGAAAGGCCTGGTGGCAGTCAGTCGCGAGGCCGCCGAACTGTTGGCCCAGCGCGGTTTGATGCCGGTCCCCGGCGGCTACACCTGGCGCACCGACAATCGCCTGACCCTGCCATCGCCGCTGCGCCTGACGGAAGAACAGGCAATGGCGTTTGCCTTGCGCGTCGGTTGCCCGGCGCATCTGGTAGTCGCGGCGGATGGCATGCTGGCCAGGCATCCTGAGTTGCTGCAGCGTCTACCCTTCAGTCACGAACAGTTGCCGGGCGGGCATCATCTGCACCTGAACGACGAGGCTGGCGCAGGTCTTGTAGCAGACTGTTTCAATCGCTTCTTCGCCATGCCTTGACTTGCTACCGGCAACTGCCGAGGCTGGGCGGGTTGAAACAGGAGACAAACTTGATGGATTTCTATACCGCTGCGACCCCGACCCGCCCAGCCATGACCGTCCGGTGAGCCTGACTATGCGGCCACTCAGTCTTTTCGCGCTGTGCTGCTTCAGCTCCTTGTCCTTCGCTGCCGATGTGCCGGGCAGCCAGGATCTGCAAATCGTGCCGCGTCTGGCCGATGCTCAGATTGTCGACTATCGCCCGGCGGCCGAGCTGGAGCGCATCTACCCGCTGGGCTCGATCCGCAAGATCAGCGGCCAGTTGCGCTTCGACGGCCAGGTCACCGCCCGCGGCCAGACCACCTCGGTAACCTACGAGTTGCCGCCGGAACATTCCGCCACCGAAGCCTTTACCGCCGCCCGCGAAGCGCTGCAACAGCAGGATGCCGAATTGCTGTTCTGGTGCCAGGCCCGCGATTGCGGCGAAAGCAGCCTGTGGGCCAACGAGGTGTTCGGCAACGCCAAGCTGTATGGCTCTGACGAGCAACAGGCTTATCTGTTGCTCAGGCTGGCGGCGCCAAAGGACAACACGCTGGTGGCGCTCTACAGCATCACTCGCGGCAATCGCAAAGCCTATCTGCATGTCGAGCAATTCGAGGCGGCTGCGCCGTTGGGCGAGTTGCTGCCGACCTCGGCGACCCTGCTGCGCCAGTTGAAAAGCACCGGCGAGCTGGATTTCCCGAAACTGGTCGATGAGCCGGATGCCACCTGGCTGCGCCTGATTTCCCGTGGCCTGAATCTCGACACGACCTTGCGGGTCACGGTTTCCGGGCCCAAGGCCGAAGCCTGGCGCCAGGCGTTGATCACTCAGGGTGTGCGGGCGGCCCGGATGGAAACCGGCAATCTCGAAGGCTCTGGCCTGCGCATCGACCTGTTGCGATAAGCTGTGCCGGGCGAGCATGCACACAGTGTTCGCCTACTCTTTCGCTGACTGACTTTGCCGGGACTTCCCATGCTCAATAACGATCGCCTGCTGGTGCAGATTCTGCTGCTGGTTTTGTTTGGTGCCAGCCTTTGGGTGATGGCGCCGTTCTGGTCGGCGCTGTTCTGGGGCGCGGTGCTGGCGTTCGCCAGTTGGCCGCTGATGCGTTTGCTGACCCGCGCGCTCAATGGCCGTGAATCGCTGGCCGCGTTGATCCTGACACTGGGCTGGATGTTGCTGGTGGCGGCGCCGCTGGTGTGGCTGGGTTTCAATCTTGCCGATCATGTGCGCGATGCCACGGCATTCATCAAGGATGTGCAGGTCGACGGTTTGCCGGAAGCGCCCACTTGGCTTGGCAGCGTGCCATTGGTTGGTGAGCGACTGGTGGCGATGTGGGACAGCATCGATCAACAGGGCGCGGCGTTGATGGTCTCGATCAAGCCGTATCTGGGGCAGGTCGGCAACTGGTTGCTGGCACGCAGCGCGCAGATCGGCGGGGGGATTCTCGAGCTGACGCTGAGTCTGGTGTTCGTGTTCTTTTTCTACCGTGACGGGCCACGACTGGCGGCGTTTGTGCACAGTCTGCTGCAGCGCTTGATTGGCGATCGTGCCGGTTATTACATCGAATTGGTGGCGGGCACGGTGCAGCGGGTGGTCAACGGTGTGATTGGTACGGCGGCGGCGCAGGCGGTGCTGGCGTTGATCGGCTTTTTGATCGCCGGGGTGCCGGGGGCGCTGGTGCTGGGGATCGTCACGTTTATGCTGAGTCTGATTCCGATGGGGCCACCGCTGGTGTGGGTGCCGGCCACGGCTTGGCTGGTGTGGAAGGGTGAGTACGGGATGGCGATCTTTCTCGGGATCTGGGGGACGTTCATCATCAGTGGCGTGGACAATGTGCTCAAGCCGTATCTGATCAGCCGTGGCGGCAATCTGCCGTTGGTGATTGTGTTGCTCGGGGTGTTTGGCGGGTTGATTGCGTTTGGCTTTATCGGGTTGTTTATTGGGCCTACGTTGTTGGCGGTGGCTTATAGTCTTTTGACGGATTGGAGTAAGAGTCAGGCTCGGGTCTAGGGGGGGGGCTTGGCGGCCTCTGGGCCGACCAGGTTCTTGGGGTTTTGGGTGAATATCCGTTTCTTCGGGTGTTGCTGATTACGGTTCCGCCCTTACGGCGGGTCACCTTTTTCAAACGCCAAAAAGGTAACCGAAAAGGCTTGCTCCTGCGTTCGGCCCTCGCAGGCTCGGGTTCCTTCGCTGCGGGATCGATCCGGGCGCAGCGGCTCCGGTTTGCTTCGCTGCACCTCCTTCCGCTGTGTCTGGCTGCGCCAGACGGTCGCTGCGCTCCCACGCCCGGATCAATCCCTCCGCTCAGCCTTCCGACGTCGCCCGTGGATCAAGATCAAAAGCGGTACTCGAGCTTGCGCTCATTGTTGAGTGGGGCGGCTTCGCCGCGGGCAGCTGCGCTGCTTTGCTTTTGTGGGAGCGAGCCTGCTCGCGAAGGCGGCCTGGCAGCCAACCCATCTCTCTCTGAAACCACTCGATCCCTGTGGGAGCTGGCTTGCCAGCGATAGCGTCCTCACATCCAACCAATATCTGCCGAATACACTCAGTTTCATTGTGGGAGCGAGCCTGCTCGCGAAGAGGCCGGTACATTCAACAGATGTATTGAATCATCAGACACTTTCGCGAGCAGGCTCGCTCCCTCTTCAAGTCGGCTGAGCCTCAGCCCCGTGGCAAGCGGACAATGGCGGTCAGCCCACCCCCCGGTGTTTCCTCCAGCTTCAATTGTCCACCCAACCGCTGCGCGGCTTCGCGGGCGATGGTCATGCCCAGCCCTACGCCGCCGGAATTGCGGTTGCGCGAGCCTTCCAGTCGGTAAAACGGCTCGAACACCGCTTCCCGCTGGTCTTCAGCAATACCCGGTCCGTGATCAATCACCCGAATCAGCAGTTCTTCGCGCTGTTCCAGCAGTTCAATCCGTGCCTGTCCGGCGTAACGCAGGGCGTTGTCCAGCAGGTTGTTGATGCACGAGCGCAGCGCCATCGGTTGTACTGGCAAAGGCGCGCAGTGGCCGCTGACCTGTACATCGGCGCCCTGGTCCTGGGCGTTTTCGCTCAGCGATTCGACCAGCGCCTGCACGTCCAGCAACTGCAAGGCTTCGCTGGTGCGTTGTTCGTGCAGATAGGTGAGGGTGGCGTCGAGCATGCCGATCATGTCGTCCAGGTCCTGGCGCATCTGGCTTTGCAGCTTGTCGTCGCTGATGTTTTCCAGGCGCAGTTTCAGCCGTGACAGTGGCGTGCGCAGGTCGTGGGAGACGGCGCCGAGCATGCGCGCGCGTTGCTGGACCTGTTCGCGGATGCGCCGTTGCATGAGGTTGAAAGTGTGGGCCGCTTGCCGGGCTTCGCGCGGGCCGGATTCGTCGAGGGGGTCGCTGTCGAGGTCTTCGCTCAGGCGCTCGGCGGCGTCGCTCAGGCGCTGGATCGGCCGGGTGAGCAGTTTGGCGCCGTACCAGGCGGCGATCATCAGCGTGATGAATTGAAAGGTCAGCGGCACCACCGGGCCACCGAACCAGGGGCGCGCTTGCCTCGGTGGATAAGCGGCGTCGCGCATGGGCGGTTGGCCGTCGATGTTCGCTGAGAACTCGGGCGGTGGTGGGGGCGGAGGAGGGCCGTAGAGCCTGAACCAGGCGAAGGCCAGCAGGTGCGCCAGGACAATCGCCGCGAACAGCACCCCGAACAGGCGACCGAACAGGGTGTCCAAGCGCGCCTTCATCAGCCGATGTCCCGCGCGTCGAACAGGTAACCCTCGCCGCGCACGGTCTTGATCAACTGCGGGGCTTTCGGGTCGTCACCGAGTTTTTGCCGCAGGCGCGAGACCAGCAGGTCGATGCTGCGGTCGAAGGCTTCGATCGAGCGACCGCGAGCGGCGTCGAGCAGTTGTTCGCGGCTGAGCACGCGGCGCGGGCGTTCGATGAAGACCCAGAGCAGGCGGAATTCGGCGTTGGACAAGGGCACTACCAGGCCGTTGTCGGCGACCACTTGGCGCAGGACGCTGTTGAGGCGCCAGTTGTCGAAGCGAATGTTGGCGCGCTGGTCAGTGCGGTCGTCGCGCACGCGGCGCAGGATGGTCTGGATGCGGGCGACCAGTTCGCGTGGTTCGAACGGCTTGGCCATGTAATCGTCTGCGCCCAGTTCCAGGCCGATGATGCGGTCGGTGGGTTCGCAGCGGGCGGTGAGCATCAGGATCGGGATGTCCGATTCGGCGCGCAGCCAGCGGCACAGCGACAGGCCGTCTTCGCCGGGCAGCATCAGGTCGAGGACGATGACGTCGAAATGTTCGCCCTGCAGCGCCTGGCGCATCGCCGCGCCGTCGGTGACGCCGCTGGCGTGAATGTTGAAACGGGCGAGGTAATCGATCATCAGCTCGCGGATCGGCACGTCATCGTCGACGATCAGCGCGCGGATGCTCCAGCGCTTGTCGTCTTTGCTTTCATCCGTCACGGTTGTCGGGGCATTGTGCATAGGGCTGTTCACTGCCAGGGGTGGTTTCAGCATAGGCGTCCGGCCGAGAGGCGGGAAGTGCTGTTGTAAGGGCGTATTGCGCCGGGCGAGGCTAACCCGGGTGCGTGTTGCGGGCGTGTCGGTTGTGTATCGGAGTCGACACAATAGCCGCGCCGGCTAAGCTGATAACCGCCAGCGCGACGATTTACCGATCATCGGGTGCCGCGCCGCCGCCGGTTCCGCTACAATGCGCGCCGTTTTCGACCAGCCTGAGAGCCCATCCATGTCCGCCTGCCAGACTCCTATCATCGTCGCCCTGGATTTCCCCACCCGTGACGCCGCACTGAAGCTGGCCGACCAGTTGGACCCGAAGCTGTGCCGGGTCAAAGTGGGCAAGGAACTATTCACCAGTTGCGCGGCGGAAATCGTCGGCACCCTGCGTGACAAGGGTTTTGAAGTGTTTCTGGATCTCAAATTCCACGACATCCCCAACACCACCGCGATGGCTGTGAAAGCCGCTGCCGAGATGGGCGTGTGGCTGGTCAACGTGCACTGCTCCGGTGGCCTGCGCATGATGGCTGCCTGCCGTGAAGAGCTGGACAAGCGCAGTGGTCCGCAACCGTTGTTGATTGGTGTGACCGTGCTGACCAGCATGGAGCGCGAGGATCTGGCCGGTATCGGTCTGGATATCGAGCCGCAGGAACAAGTGCTGCGTCTGGCGGCACTGGCCGAGAAGGCCGGGATGGACGGTCTGGTGTGTTCGGCGCTGGAAGCGTCGGCGCTGAAAGCCGCGCACCCGTCGCTGCAACTGGTGACCCCGGGGATTCGCCCGGCGGGCAGCGCGCAGGATGATCAACGGCGCATTCTGACCCCGCGTCAGGCGCTGGATGCCGGTTCCGATTATCTGGTAATCGGCCGTCCGATCAGCCAGGCGGCAGATCCGGCGCAGGCGTTAGCCGCAGTCGTAGCCGAAATCGCCTAAAGCTTATTGAAGATCCAACTGTGGGAGCGAGCCTGCTCGCGAAGAGGGCGTGTCAGTCGGCATCATTACCGACTGATCCACCGCTTTCGCGAGCAGGCTCGCTCCCACATTGGTTTCAGGCTGGCCTTAAACCTTCAGAACCAACTTGCCAAAGTTCTCGCCGTTGAACAGTTTCATCAGCGTCTCGGGGAACGTCTCCAGCCCATCAACCACATCTTCCTTGCTCTTGAGCTGCCCGTTGGTCATCCAGCCGGCCATCTCCTGCGCGGCGCTGGCGAACTGCGCGGCGTAGTCCATCACCACAAAACCTTCCATGCGCGCGCGATTGACCAGCAGTGACAGGTAATTGGCCGGGCCTTTGACCGCTTCTTTATTGTTGTACTGGCTGATGGCGCCGCAGATCACCACCCGCGCTTTCATGTTCAAGCGGCTCAGCACCGCGTCGAGAATGTCGCCACCGACGTTATCGAAGTACACGTCCACGCCTTTCGGACATTCGCGCTTCAGTCCGGCCACGACGTCTTCGGCCTTGTAATCGATGGCGCCGTCGAAGCCCAATTCGTCGATGAGGAATTTGCACTTGTCGGCCCCGCCGGCAATGCCGACGACGCGGCAGCCTTTGATTTTGGCGATCTGCCCGGCCACGCTGCCCACCGCACCGGCCGCGCCGGACAGCACCACGGTGTCACCGGCTTTCGGGGCGCCGACGTCGAGCAGGGCGAAGTAGGCGGTCATGCCGGTCATGCCCAGTGCAGACAGATAGCGTGGCAATGGCGCGAGTTTCGGGTCGACCTTGTAGAAACCGCGCGGCTCGCCAAGGAAATAATCCTGCACACCCAGAGCGCCGTTGACGTAATCGCCGACGGCAAAGCCGGGATTGTTCGAGGCGATGACTTTTCCCACGCCCAGTGCGCGCATGACCTCACCGAGACCGACCGGCGGGATGTAGGACTTGCCTTCGTTCATCCAACCGCGCATGGCCGGGTCGAGGGACAGGTATTCGTTTTTCACCAGGATCTGTCCCGCCTGTGGCTCGCCGACCGGTACTTCCTGATAAGTGAAAGTCTCGCGGGTCGCGGCGCCCACCGGGCGTTTGGCGAGCAGGAACTGGCGATTGGTCTGGTTGGTCATGACAGGCACTCGAATGGAATGAAGCCTTGTTGATAGCTCTTCAACGCCGATGTCGCAAGGTTGGCTGATACGGCGAATGCGAGTCGATCCAGTGCAGTGATGGTTACGGGTTGGGTTTTATCACTGCAGCGCATGGGCCTGTAAACAGCGATTGCATAGTGCTGACGCGCTTTCGCCGCCCTTGGCTATGCTGCGACGCAACATCTCCCAGTTTTTTGCATTCGAGGACATCTCCATGAGCATGACGTTTTCCGGTCAGGTGGTTGTAATCACGGGGGCCGCCTACGGCATCGGTCGCGCGACAGCCCTGGCGTTTGCCGCCGAAGGCCTGAAAGTGGTGGTGGCTGACCTCGACGCGGCTGGAGGCGAAGGCACGGTTGCGCTGATTCGTACCGCCGGTGGCGAAGCGTCCTTCGTGCGCTGCGACGTGACGGTGGAAAGCGATGTAAAAAATCTGATGGATGAGGTGATCAACACCTACGGTCGTCTCGACTATGCCTTCAACAACGCCGGGATCGAAATCGAAAAGGGCAAACTCGCCGACGGTTCGCTGGACGAATTCGACGCGATCATGGGCGTCAACGTCAAAGGCGTCTGGCTGTGCATGAAGTATCAGTTGCCGTTGCTGTTGGCGCAGGGCGGTGGCGCGATCGTCAACACGGCGTCGGTAGCCGGACTGGGCGCAGCGCCGAAAATGAGCATCTACGCGGCGTCGAAACATGCGGTGATCGGCCTGACCAAATCGGCGGCGATCGAATACGCGAAGAAGAAAATCCGCGTCAACGCAGTGTGCCCGGCGGTAATCGACACAGACATGTTCCGCCGCGCCTACGAAGCTGACCCGAAGAAAGGCGAATTCGCCAACGCCATGCATCCGGTCGGACGCATCGGCAAGGTCGAGGAAATCGCCAGCGCGGTGCTGTATCTGTGCAGCGATGGCGCAGCGTTCACCACTGGGCATTCGCTGGCAGTGGATGGCGGCGTGACAGCGTTCTGAAGGTTGCCGTAATTTTAAGAACCCGCCTGCGTGCGGGTTTTTTGTACCTCGCGGTTGGTCCGTGTGAATACCGCTAAACAATGTGTATCAAACCGTTAGAACTGCCGCATTTGGCGGTGTTGTCGCACAGCCTCGGCGGCGCGGCTGTGATTTACTGCTGCCAGCAAAACTGACAGGAGTTTGCGAGCTCATGGAACTGAGAATTGACCGACAGGCAATGGTGCCGGTCGTGCAGCAGATCGTCGATGGAATGACTGACTGGATTGTGCAAAGCGGCATCCCGCCGGCCACCCGGTTACCCTCCGTACGGCAAATCGCCCGGGGGAATCTGCTCAGCCAGTCGTGCGTTGTCGAAGCCTGCGAGCGCCTGGTTTCGCAAGGCGTATTGACCACGCGTCAGGGCGCGGGATTCATCGTCGCGGCCTCGCCGGCATTGCGCGAAGCGGACTCGGAATGGGCAGCGTGCGAGGGCCGCCCCGCATGGCGTGATGAGGTGGACGCCGCAACGAGTCGCTTGATTTTGGGGCAAGGAGGCTTGCCGCCGAGTTGGCGTGAGCCCGACGACCTCAGCTATGCGCTGCGCGAGGTGGCACGCACCGACATGGCCAGCCTGTTCAACTACAGCTCGCCACTGGGCCTGCCAGCGTTGCGCGAGCAAATTGCCAAGCGTCTGAAACTGCTGAATATCGACGCCTGCAATACCCGGCTGATGAGCACCAGCGGTGCCAGTCATGCGCTTGACCTGATCGTGCGCACCCTGTTCAAGGCTGGCGATTGCGTCGTGGTGGAAACGCCCGGTTATGCACCGTTGTTTGACCTGTTGCGTCTGCACGGCGTACAGATGCTCGAAGTTCGTCGTACGCCGAGCGGGCCGGACATCGACATGCTCGAGTCGGTGCTGCGTCAGTTTCGTCCCGGCGCCCTGTTCATCGGCAGTCATCACCACAATCCCACTGGCAGTTGCCTGACTCCCGCCGTTGCCCAGCGCATCGTGCAGTTGAGCAAGACCTACGACCTGCGCGTGATCGAAGATGACGTCTACGCTGATCTGCACACCGGCAACGGTACGCGGTTGGCGGCGCTGGACCATGGCGGCCGGGTCATTTATGTCGGCAGCTTCTCCAAGACACTGAGCAGCTCGTTGCGGGTCGGCTTTGTCCTGGCGGACAGCGAACTGCTGAAGCGCCTGGCGGAGGTCAAGATGATCAGCGGCCTGGGCTGTTCGAGGCTGGCCGAGGCGGTATTGGCCAGACTGATGGCGACCGGCGCCTATCGCAAACTGGTGCAGCGCCAGCGTCAGCGCTTGAATGCCGATCGCGCGGCGGCCTTGCAGGCCCTGGAAGATGCCGAGTGGGAAGTGTTCGGCAAGCCGGTTGGCGGGCTGTTTATCTGGGCGCGGGCGCGCTTGCGCGACCAGGCGTCGGTGCGTAGGCAGGCCCAGCACTGCGGGCTGGAGTTATCAGCAGCGGACGCCTTCAGTCCCAGCGGTGAGTGCGGTGACTGGCAGCGCATCAATGTGGCCTGTGCCTGCGACCCACGGGCGCGGCAGTTTTTTCGCAATACCTGCGCGGATCGACCTCCAGCATTCTGAAAACGACGCGGGCGTAGCTTTTTGCCATTATTCCGACGCCAGAGTCTTGTGCTGGTTCGAGCCCGTTGCGAATCTTCGGCAACAGACTTTGGCAGGGGACTACGCGCAATGATTTCGGCCGTGCAAGGACGTTTCGCCAACCTCGGTATGGCGAAAAAACTGGGTATCGGATTTGTGCTGGTCTTGCTGCTGACTGCGTTGGTGGCGGCGATCGGCGTCTGGTCCCTGCAAACCATCAGCCTGCGTTTCGACGGCTTGAAGCAGATGTCCGCGCTCAACAGCGGCCTGCTCAAGGTGCGCCTGCTCGAGCAGGAGTACGCCCTGCGCGGCAATCCGAAGACCGCCGATGCCTTGCGCGAGGGCGTCGATGGGCTGATCGTTCTTGCCGGCGAGCTCAAGGCACATTCCCCGGCCAATGTGCCGGTGATGAGCGATGTCGAGCAAGCGCTGGGCGCGTATCGCAAGGCCTTCGATGAATTTGTCTCGCTGAGCCAGGCCAAGGACCTTGCGCTGGAGATGGCCAGTTGGTCGGTGTCCAGCGTGGCCAATAACCTCGACGTGTTGCAGAGCGGGCTGGCCGATGATGGCGCCTATACGTTGAAAGACACCGAGGGCAAGGACGGCGCGCAGTTCATCGAACAGGCGAATCAGGTCAGTCAGGTCTCGCGACTGATGCTGCAAGCGATGAACGAAGCGCGCGTGCGGCTGGATCAAAGCCGCAAGGGCGATGCCGACAATGCCGGTCAAGGCAACATCGAGCAGGCCGCGCAAGCGCAGGAGCAGGCCGAGGCGCTGAAAACCACGGTCAAGGACGAGGGCTATCTGACGGTGCTCAACGAAGTGTCGGGGCATATCGCCGGATTCAACGAGAAGCTGGCTGAATACACCGGTTTGCTGGCGCAAGAAAAAACTGTTTATGACCAGTTGCATCAGCGCGCGGCGCAAGTGGTGGACCGGGTCAATCAGGCCTATGTCGCCGAAGATGCTTCGATGCAGGCGGAGCTGAAAAAGAACACGGTATTGATCATTGGCTCTTCGGCGCTGGCCTTGTTGGTCGGATTACTTGCCGCGTGGGTGATAACGCGCCTGATCGTGGCGCCGCTGCGCAGTGTGATTCGCGTGGCGCAGCAGATTGCTGCAGGTGATCTGACGGCGAAGGTCGAGGTGACGCGCCGCGATGAAATGGGGCAATTGATGTTGGCGATGCAGCAGATGGCTGCCGGCCTCGGCACGATTGTCAGCGGCTTGCAGGCCGGTATCGAGCGCTTGGCCGGTTCCGCGCAATCGCTGTCGGCGGTGACCGAGCAGACCAATCTGGAGGTCAACAGCCAGAAGGAGGAAACCGAGCAGGTCGCCACCGCCATGAACCAGATGACCGCCACCGTGCATGACGTCGCGCGCAATGCCGAAGAGGCGGCGCTCGCGGCGCAGACGGCGGATGACAAGGTCGAGAGCGGCCAGCAGGTGGTGCGTCAAAGCATGGCGCGGATCGAGCAGTTGGCGGATTCGGCAACCTCGGCCAGTTCCAGCATCGAGAGCCTCAGTGCCGAGATTCAGAATATCGGCACGGTGCTGGAGGTGATCAAAAGCGTGGCCGAGCAGACCAATCTGTTGGCGCTGAACGCTGCAATCGAAGCGGCGCGCGCCGGGGAGCAGGGCAGGGGGTTTGCGGTGGTGGCCGATGAGGTGCGTGCGCTGGCACGGCGTACGCAGCAATCGACCGAGGAGATCGAACGCTTGGTCAGTGCCCTGCGGGCAGCGGCGCAGTCGTCGGTGCAGCAGATTCGCAGCAGTGGCGAGCTGGTGAAGCTGGCGGTCAGTGATGCGTTGCAGACCGAAAGTGCGCTGGGGAGTATTGCGGCGGCGGTGTCGTTGATTCAGCAGATGAATCAGCAGATCGCGGCGGCGGCGGAGGAGCAGAGTTCGGTGGCGGAGGAGATCAATCGCAGTGTTACGCAGATTCGTGCGAGCGCGGATCACTCTTCCGTGGCGATGCGCGGGAATGCGGCTTCGAGCGTTGAGCTGGCGCAGTTGGGCGGCGAGTTGCGCTCGATGGTTGGGCATTTTCGGCTTTGAGCCTTGGCGGCCTTTGGGCCGACCAGGCTCTCGGCTTCGCCGCGTGGGGATGGCCCGGGTTTGCTTTTGCTGTTCCGTGGGAGCTGGCCTGCCAGCGAAGGCGGCCTGACAGCCGACCGATTTTTACCTGAGAACACTGCTTCCCAATGTGGGAGCGAGCCTGCTCGCGAAAGCGGTCTTCAATTCACACCTCTTTCAAGTCGCCCACAAAAAAGCCACCCATGAAGGTGGCTTCTTTAGCGGCATTCCCGCCTCAGTCGTAAATCACTTTCTTCTTCCAGTCCGCATCGGCTTCGGCATCCTTCAAACCGGCAGTCAGTTGGTTTTCTTCACCTTCCACCGGGGCGATCTTGTCCATGACCTGGGCGTTGGCTCGGGCGAGGAGTTTTTCCAGATATTGCAGTTGCTCGGCATACATCTGCGGGTCCTGCTGTTTGCGCAGATATTGCACGCCGCGTTCGAAGGCGAGGCGGGCCTGGCCGGGTTGGTTTTGTTGCAGGGACTGTTGGCCGAGGTTGTTGAAGAATTCGATGTGCAGCAGCACGAGAATGTGGCGCACCTCGCGAATCCATTGTTTGGCTTCGTTGGGTGGCAGGAAGCCGTCGTGGGCGGCGCGGGTGATCTGGCCGTGCAGGGCTTCGAGGAGGAAGCGCACGTCTTTGGCTTTGGCTTCGGTGAGGATCGGCGCGGGCGGGTTGTTCACCGGGATCGATTCGCCTTGGGCAACGAGGGCGCTGAGTTCGGTGATGCGGGCCTTGGTCGTCGCGCTGGTTTTTTCCAGGTTGAGCAGGCGCTGGCAGACGTTGAGTTCCAGGCGGGTCAGTAGCAGCTTGAGCGCCGGGGTCATGAACTGGCCGGGGAAGGTTTCGGTCAGTTCGCCGCAGCGGCGCAGGCGGTCGTTGAGTTCGACTTTGGTGCGGGCCTTCTCCAGTTTGTTGTTTTCCACCACATGGTTCATGTAGCCAATGGCGATCAGAATTGCGATCCCGGCTACGACTAGCAGGGTGATCATGAGTGGTGTCACCGGTAAGACCTCTTTATAGGGTTCGCATGCGAGTGTAGTGGCTGGGCATTTAGGCGCCTAGCGCCGCTCGACGGGTTTGATCGGCTGCTGCAATCTGTATCGGCCGCCAGCGGTATAGATGAATGCTGGCGCTTGATGTGCAGATTGCCATCACTGTGCGGTGGACTATAACGTCTTGGCGAGTGGCGGAATATAGGCGTCAGGTTTCGGACGACGGAAAAGCCCTACGCGGCCCGTAATCCAGGTCGAAGTCATTGATTTAAATAAATTTATATCAGGGGGTTGACGACCCCTCAATCCATCCATAGAATGCGCGCCACTTGCAGCGTAAAGCACACAGCGAAACGCGGCAGGGAGTGAATGTTGTAGTGTGTCCCCTTCGTCTAGTGGCCTAGGACACCGCCCTTTCACGGCGGTAACAGGGGTTCGAGTCCCCTAGGGGACGCCAATGCGGGAATAGCTCAGTTGGTAGAGCACGACCTTGCCAAGGTCGGGGTCGCGAGTTCGAGTCTCGTTTCCCGCTCCAATTTTAAACAGCAGTGCTTTCGGGCGGTGCTGAGTGAAACCAGAACCAAGTCTTCGGATGCGGATCTGGACACCGAAACACACACCATGTGTTCCGGGTAGCGTGTCCCCTTCGTCTAGTGGCCTAGGACACCGCCCTTTCACGGCGGTAACAGGGGTTCGAGTCCCCTAGGGGACGCCATTTGCGGGAATAGCTCAGTTGGTAGAGCACGACCTTGCCAAGGTCGGGGTCGCGAGTTCGAGTCTCGTTTCCCGCTCCAATTTCACAAAAACGCCGATCAGTGATGATCGGCGTTTTTGTTTGTGCGCGTTTTGTGGCGGTAATAAAAAAGGACCTTTTCACAGGTCCTTTTTTATTTTGAGCCCGGTCATCGGTGACTGGGCTCAGGCAGGGCTTTACAGCTTCGGCAATTGCCCGACACGCCCCATCATTTCCGTGACGATCTGCAGATCCAGCAGGAACTGATCGACGGTCTTGAACTCGCCATCGGTGTGGCCGGTGTATTTGGCTTCAGGTCGCGCCAGGCCGAATTGCACGCCGTTCGGCAACTCGTGAACCGACGTCGCGCCAGCGGAAGTACCGAATTCCGATTTCATGCCGAGGTTTTCGCTGGCTACGGCAAGCAGCGCCTTGACCCATTCACCTTCGGGGTTGCGATACATCGGCTCGGCCACGGAATAGTCGAACGCTACAGCGACATGAGTCTTCTTGCTCCAGGCATCCAGTTTCTCAGCGATCTCAGCCTTGAGCTTTTCCGGAGACTTGCCCTTCGGTACGCGCAGATTCACCGCCAGTTTGAAGGTCTTGTCATCCTCACCGACGTAGGTCAGCGAGGTGGTCAGTGGCCCCATGAACGAGTCGGAGAAGCCCACGCCAAGTTTTTTGCCCAGATAATCCAGGCCCCAGTTGTCATCGGCATAACGTGCGGCGTCGGTGAACTGGTTGTGCTTGAGCGCGACTTTGCCTTCCAGGCTGTTGATGAAGCTCAGCATCCGCGCGACCGGGTTGACGCCGGACTCTGGTTCGGAGGAGTGCGCAGAAACCCCCGTCACGGTCAGTTTGACGTCTTTGCCATCAACCTTCGTAGCGACTTCGAAGTCGCCGCCGTTGGCCTTGGCATAGGCATCGCCGGCCTTTTGCAGACTGGCGGCGAGCTCGGCAGGCTTGTCGGTTACCAGCGTGACCACCGAAGCGGACGGAATCTGGTTGGTCGCCTTGCCGCCAGTCATCGAAACGATTTCCGCGCCGTTGCCTTCGCCTTTGCGTTTGGCAAAGTTGGCCATGACGGTGCCGTAACCTTTTTCGGCGATCACTACCGGATAACCGCCGTCCAGCGCCATGTTGTAGTTCGGCGTCGGGTTGCGCTCGAAGTAATAGGGAATGGCGTCGCCGCTGGTTTCTTCGGTGGTGTCGACCAGCAGCTTGAAGTTACGCGCCAGTGGCAGTTTCTCGTCCTTGATCACTTTCATGGCGTACAGCGCCACGACAATGGCGTTCTTGTCATCCTCGGTACCACGACCGTACATGCGATCGCCAATCAGCGTGACTTTGAATGGGTCGAGTTTGGTGCCATCTTTCAGCACCCAGTTTTCCGGCGTCACCGGCACCACATCGGCGTGGGCATGAATGCCAACGACTTCGTCGCCTTTGCCGTCCAGAGAGATTTCGTAGACGCGGTTATCGATATTGCGGAATTTCAAACCGAAGGATTCGGCGAGTTTCTGGATCTCGCCGGCAATCTTGATGAATTCCGGGTTGTCGTGTTGCTCCACGCCGTCCTTGCGGAAGGTCGGGATCTCGACGAGTTGGCGCAGGGTTTCCAGCGCGGCCTTGCCATATTTCACGCGGGTATAAATGCCCAGCAGACGGTGAATTTCATTCTGCTGTTCGGCGTTCAGGGTCTTGTTGTCGAGGAAGGCGCTGATGGACGGGGTGAGATTATCCGTCTTGGCCAAGTCGCTTTTCGCCAGGCTGCCAAGGAAGCTGCGAAAATCCGTCAAGCTCTTGCCGTCAAAGGATTTCAGGATCGCTGCACTTTGCTCGGCAGTGATGTTGGCTTGTGCGGCGCTGGTAAACGCGGTGAGACTGGCCATGACGAGCGTAGCGGCGGCCAGTTTTTTCAGGGAAAAGACCATTGAACAGGCATTCCTTTGCTAGAGATTGGGAAAATATGTCTGACGCTTGCGGCAGAAACATTTTGCAACCTAACACCGTAGGCGGCTGAAGAGGGAATTACAAAGTTGATCTGTCGCACAGAAATGCAAAAGAGGCGCACAAATGAAAAAAGTCCCGGCAACTTATGCCGGGACTTTTTTGTGTGAGTTACATCGACAGCATCAGCCGTCCGGCAAACAGAATCAGGATGACGCCCATGCTGCGCTCGAACCAGTGTCCAAGGCGCATGAACAGCAGGCGCACTTTATTGCTGGAGAAAAACAGCGCGACGATCACGAACCACAGCGCGTTGACGAAGCACATCCACAATCCGTAGAACGCCTGGATCTGCAGCGGTGTGCTGGCGCTGATGATCGTGGTGAAGATGGCCAGGAAAAACAGCGTGGCCTTGGGGTTGGTCGCGTTGGTCAGAAAACCGGTGCTGAATGCCTTGAACAGTGACTGTTCAACCAGCGGCTCATCGGCAGTTTTTTCGCCTTCGACGCTGCTCTTCGGTTTGCTGCGAATCAGGCTGACGCCCAGATAAAGGATGTACGCACCGCCGACCACTTTGGCGGCGGTCAGCAGCCACGGCGTGGTGTGCATCAGGGCGCCGACGCCGAGCAGGGTATACAGCACATGCACGGAAATCCCCGCGCCGATGCCCAGCGCAGTGCAGATACCGACGAGCCGGCCGAAGCGCACGCTTTGACGGATGGTCACGGCGAAGTCCGGGCCGGGTGCTACCACGGCGAGAAAGTGGATGGTGGCCAATGCGAGAAATTCGCCCAGGTAATTGGAAAGCATGTCAGCTCCAGAAAGTCAGAGGGGAGGCATTGCCGCGATAGCCGACAAAGAACGACAGGCTCAAACGCGGATCGGCCACGCCCGGAGTTACCGAGTGCATGCGCCGCGAATTGAACATGATGAAATCGCCGGGCTGCGGTCGTACTTCGAGGGCGGGCGGCCCCAGCAGCGACGGCTCGATGCCATAACTGTCGCCGCGCATTTCGTCGAATTGATCGGGGGTGATGTGGTCATTCCACATCTGCAAGGCGCCGCCCTCGGCGGGCATGTTCAGGTAGACGTTGCAGGCAAATTGCGCCTCGAGACTGCGCGCCTGAAAACTGTCCGGGGCGTCTTTGGCGAAGATGTCGTGATGAGCAAGAAAGCACACGCCGGGTTTGACCACGCGCGACAAGCCGACATACATCTTGCGCCCGTAGAGGTTTTCCAGATGCGCGCCAGCGGGCCAGGATTCGTCAAGCATGCAGCGCAACGTGTCGATCGGCGAAGAGTAGGGCGCGCAGCGCTGGCGCAGTTCGTCGATGTTGCGGGTGGCGCGTTCGAAGTAATCCTCGATCAGCAGTGGCTGGTTTTCCGCCTCGTAAAAGGCCATGCCGATACGGCCGATACTCGGCGCGTTGATGTAGCCTTCAAAGCCCGGGGCGAGGATCTTGTCGCCGATCTCGATCGCCAGCGGCTCGGGCAGAAAGCGTTTGACGCGGATGGCGAGGACTTCTTCGTTGGCCAGTTTTTTTATGCACGTCTCATCGAGACGCTCGACGTCTAGCATCATTTTTTTTAGGTCCATCTATCGATAGTCAACGGAACCTGCGAGTGCGGTCCCCCGGCGTCGGACGCTGCGCGATGGCAACGTCCGAAATGCTCAATCCACGCTGTAGTGGACGGACAGCGTGCCCTTCTTCTGCGAAAGGGACGCGATCGTGACTGTGCCCAGATCCTTCAGGCTACGTACGTGGGTGCCACCGCAGCCATAGGCTGGCAGCTCACCGAAACTGATTTCCCGCGCGCCTTCGCGAAGCGAGGTCAGGCGCGGCAGATCATGTTCGATCCACTGCTCGATACCGGTTTGCACGGTTGGCGCATCGACTTCTTCAGCGCCATCGCCCGGCTTGAATTGCACCCGGCCTTCGTCCGGCCAGTGGTGCGCCTTGATCGGCATCCAGCCCATGGCCTGAATGAAATGACCGATCAGGTGCCCGGCCGAGTGCATGCGTGTGTTGAAGCGGCGGCGTTCTTCATCGATACGGATGACGGTCATGCCCAGAGGCTGCGGGCGGTCGACGAAATGCACAATGCGCTCCGCTTCCTGCACCACGCGCGACACCTGACTCTCACCGATCCAGCCGGTGTCGCAAGGCTGACCGCCGCCCTGGGGGTGAAACAGAGTAGCGCGCAGCACTACGGCGAATTCGTTCTCGTGGGGTGTGCAGTCGAGGACTTCGACATTCGCCTTGAGGTCATCACTGTGAAAAAACAGGCGAAGCGTCATATTCCATGCCCTGATCGAAGTTCTGTTTTTATTATATGAATCGTGCAATAACGTGATAATCCATTCGAACATCAAAGGACTTGTGCGTTGTGAGCATCAATCTTCCGCTGCCGCTGCTGGGTGAAATGGCGATTTTCGTCAAGGTTGTCGAGACCGGCAGCTTCTCTGAAGCGGCGCGGCAGATGGGTTCCTCACCCTCGGCGGTCAGTCGCAGTATTTCCCGCTTGGAAAAGGCGTTGGCCACGCGCTTGCTGCAACGCACCACGCGCAAACTGCGCTTGAGCGATGGCGGTGAGGAGGTGTTCAAGCGTTGCCAGGAAATGGTCAGCGCGGCCAGGTCGGTGATGGAAATCAGCGGCCAGTTCACCCACGAAGCCGAAGGTCTGGTGCGGGTCAGCGTGCCGAAAGCGGTGGGGCGCTTTGTGATTCATCCGCACATGCCGGAGTTTCTGCGCCGCTATCCCAAGGTTGATGTGGAGTTGCTGCTGGAAGATCGTCAGGTCGATCTGATCGATGATCATGTCGATCTGGCAATTCGCATCACTGATCGTCCACCGGCCGGTCTGGTCGGGCGGCAGTTGCTGACCATCGATCATTTGCTTTGCGCCACGCCGCAATACCTGGCCGAACATGGCACGCCGACGCATCCTCACGATTTGCTCAACCACAGTTGTATTTATCTGGGCGAAACGCCGAGCGATGCGCGCTGGAAATTCAAGAAGGGCAGCAAGGCGGTGACGGTCGGAGTGCGTGGGCGCTATGCCGCCAATCACACGGGTGTGCGGTTGGGGGCGGTGTTGCAGCACATCGGCATTGGCAGTCTGCCGTATTTCACGGCGCGTTACGCCTTGGAGCAGAAGTTGATTGTGCAGGTGTTGCCGGACTGGACGTTTCTTGCCTCTTATCATGGTGGGTTGTGGTTGCTGCATTCGCCGACGCGGTATCTGCCGCCGAAGTTGCGGGTGTTTATTGATTATCTGGTGGAGTGTTTGCAGAAGGAGCCGACGTTGGGTAGGCCCGGGAAGTCGGTGGGCGGGGGCAATTTGGCTGTGGCGTATGAGCTGCCGGAGAGTGAGGGGTTGCTTTGAGGTTTTTTTGGGGGGACTTGGCGGCCTTTGGGCCGACCATGCTCTTGGGGTTTTGGGTGAATATCCGTTTCTGCGGTAACGGCTGCTTAGGGTTTCGCCCTTACGGCGACTTACTTTTTTACAAGCGCCAAAAAAAGTAAGCAAAAAACGCTAGCTCCTGCGTTCGGCCCTCGCAGGCTCGGGTTCCTTCGCTCCGGGACTGATCCGGGCGCAGCGTCTACGGTTTGCTTCGCTGCACCTCCTTCCGCTGTGTACGACTGCGTCGTACGGTCGCTGCGCTCCCACGCCCGGATCAATCCCTCCACTCAGCCTTCCGACGTCGCCGGTGGATCAAGATCAAAAGCGGTACTCGAGCTTGCGCTCATTGTTTTGAGTGGTTAGGAGCGGGAGGTGTCTTGCTTTGGTTTTGTAGTGGATTTTTCCCTCACCCCAGCCCTTTCCCCAGGGAGAAGGGAGCCGATTTTTTGGCTTTTCGAAACCTCATTCGACTCGGTAATTCAGGTCGACGTACCTCGTCCAAACAGCGGGGTCAGTCCCCTCTCCCTCCGGGATAGGGCTAGTGAGGGGCTTTTGATCTTGAAAAAAAGGCCCGCACTGAATCACCAGTGCGGGCCTTTCGATTACCTGTCGAATATCAGTGCTTGCTGTCCTGCGCGGACATGGCCAGCAATTGTTTTTCCTGGTTCCAGTCAAACGGTTCGTCGTTCTGTTCGGCTTCGTAGCGGCGTTCTTCGAGGGCCTGGTAGAGGTCGATTTCTTCGTCGGAGAGGTAGTGCAGGCAGTCGCCGGCGAAGAACCACAGCAGGTCGCGTGGGATCAGGTGGGCGATTTGCGGGTAGCGGCTGATGACTTGGGTGAGGATGTCCTGGCCCAGGTATTGGCTTTCGATAGGGTCGATCGGCAGGGAGGCCAGCAGTTCGTCGAAGCGCTCGAGGAACAGGGCATGGCTTTCTTCGGGCACTTGTTCGGCCTCACCTACGGCGACCAGGATACTGCGCAGGTGGTCGAGCAACACGAGATGATCGGCAACGACGTTGGACACGAGATAAGTCCTCAAGAGCAAAACGGGCGCGGGAGTATAAAGCCCTCGCGCCGTTTTTTCACATAAACCGGGATCAGCGGACTTTGCCCTCTGCCTGGGTCAGTTCTTCTTTGGCGAAATCGTCGACGTCGATCACCTTGCGGCGGGCCGCTTCGGCGTCGCGCAGGCTTTGCGCTTCGACGGCTTGCAGCACGCCGGCTTCCAGCGCGGCATCGATGGCGTGTTCGCCGGCTGCCGGTTTGACCTGGCCGCTCTTCAGTGCAGTGTGCAGTTTCTTGTGCAGCGGTTGTGCGGCGTTGAGCAGGTCGCTGGCGTGTTGCAGCGCGCCCACGGCATCGTCCGCCGATTGCGGGCGGTAGCAGCCGGCGAGCAGTTCTTCGAGGGCCGGATCGCCTTTGGCGCGACCGATGACCGCAGCGACTTCGGCGCCGAGTTTGTCCGATGGGCCTTTGTGACGGCGCCCGAACGGGAAGACGATGACCCGCAGCAGGCAGCCGAAGACTTTGTTCGGGAAGTTGCTCAGCAGTTCATCCAGCGCACGCTCCGACTGGCCGAGACTTTCTTCCATGGCCCAGCGGAACAGCGGTTCCATGTACGCCGGCGAATCCAGGTCGTGATAACGCTTGAGCGCGGCGGATGCCAGATACAGGTTGCTCAGCACGTCGCCGAGGCGCGCCGACAAACGTTCGCGGCGTTTCAGTTCGCCGCCCAGGAGCATCATGCTGAAGTCGGCGAGCATGGCGAATGCGGCGGCCTGACGGTTCAGCGCGCGGAAGTAGCCTTGGCTGATCCTGTCACCCGGCGCATGTTCGAAATGGCCAAGGCCGAGGTTCAGCACCAGTGTGCTGGCCGCATTGCTGACGGCGAAACCGATGTGCTTGAGCAGCAGGCCATCGAATTCCTTGAGTGCCTGGTCTTTATCCTGGCGACCGGCCAGGGCCATTTCCTTGAGTACGAATGGATGGCAGCGGATCGCGCCCTGACCGAAGATCATCAGGTTGCGCGACAGGATGTTCGCGCCTTCGACGGTGATGAAGATCGGAGCGCCGTTCCAGCTGCGGCCCAGGTAGTTGTTCGGCCCCATGATGATCGCTTTACCACCATGCACATCCATGGCGTGGCTGATGCATTCGCGGCCGCGTTCGGTGAGGTGATATTTGAGGATCGCCGACAGCACCGATGGTTTTTCACCCAGGTCCACCGCGTTGGCGGTGAGCATGCGGGCGGCGTCCATCATCCACGCGTTGCCGCCGATGCGCGCCATGGCTTCCTGAATGCCTTCGAACGCGGACAGCGGTACATTGAATTGCTCGCGAATCTGCGCGTACTGGCCGGTGACCAGACTGGTGAACTTGGCCGCACCGGTACCGACGGCTGGCAGCGAGATCGAACGCCCGACTGACAGGCAGTTCATCAGCATCATCCAGCCCTTGCCGAGCATTTCCTGACCACCGATGAGGTAGTCCAGAGGAATGAACACGTCCTTGCCGGAGTTCGGGCCGTTCATGAACGCGGCGCCCAGCGGCAGGTGACGACGACCGATTTCCACACCTGCGGTATCGGTCGGGATCAGCGCCAGACTGATGCCGAGGTCCTCTTCCTCACCGAGCAGGTGATCCGGGTCATAAGCCTTGAATGCCAGGCCAAGCAGGGTAGCGACCGGGCCGAGGGTGATGTAGCGCTTTTCCCAGTTCAGGCGCAGGCCGATAACTTCCTGTCCTTCCCACTGGCCTTTGCAGATGATCCCGGTGTCGGGCATCGCGCCGGCATCGGAACCGGCCAGCGGGCCGGTGAGGGCGAAGCACGGAATATCGTCGCCACGGGCCAGGCGCGGCAGGTAGTGATTACGTTGTTCGTCGGTGCCGTAATGCAGCAATAGTTCGGCAGGGCCGAGGGAGTTGGGCACCATCACGGTAGAGGCGAGGTCGCCGCTGCGTGTCGCCAGTTTCATTGCCACTTGTGAGTGAGCGTAGGCCGAGAAGCCTTTGCCGCCGTATTCCTTGGGAATGATCAGGGCGAAAAAGCCATGTTCCTTGATGTGCGTCCAGGCCTCGGGCGGCAGGTCCATGGACTGGCCGATCTGCCAGTCGCTGACCATCGCGCAGAGTTCTTCGGTCGGGCCATCGATGAACGCCTGTTCTTCTTCAGTCAGTTGCACCTTGGGATAGGACAGCAGTTTGTCCCAGTCCGGACGGCCGCTGAACAGCTCGCCGTCCCACCACACGGTGCCGGCATCGATCGCGTCGCGTTCGGTCTGCGACATGGGCGGCAGGGTTTTCTGGAACCAGTTGAACAGCGGCGCGGTGAAGTGCTTGCGGCGCAGGTCAGGCAGCAACAATGGCGCGGCGACCACCGCCAACAGGACCCAGAAGACAAACAGCAACCAGCCCGGCGCGTGACTGAAAATCCCCATGGCGACCAGATAGGCCGCAACGATGCCCAACGCGGGCAGCGGGGCGATGCGTCGATGGGCGAGATACGCCACGCCGACGATCAAAACCAGTATCCACAACAACAGCATATTCAGTCCTCCGTGAACCAAAGCAAATCGACCCTCCAGAGCTTAGACGGCATCTGCAAACAAGGGTGGTCAGAGCATGGTGATTGAAATCGTGGGAAACCCCGGATGGTTTTCGTAGGTTCGGTGGGCAACACGTGTGGGAAATCGTTCGTTGCTACGCAGCTTTGCTTTCAGGTTTGGCCGAAACGTCGTTATCTCTGTGCTCAGGCTGTCGCTAGACTCGTGACTCATCCAGGAGATTGCCGTCATGCACGAGTATCTGAGCCCCGGCCGCTTCATCGATAGTGACCACCCGGCGGTGGTGGAGTTCGCCGAGCAGCATCGCGGCGCCAGTAATGATCCGCGCGAGCAGGCGATCAGTCTGTACTACGCCGTGCGTGAGGCGGTGCGCTATAACCCCTACACCTTCAGCCGTGATCCGCAAACCTTGCGCGGCAGTTACGCACTCGCAGCAGGAGAAAGTTACTGCGTGCCGAAAGCTACGCTGCTCGCCGGTTGTGCGCGGCATTGCGGGATTCCGGCGCGCATCGGTCTGGCCGATGTGCGCAATCATTTGTCGACGCCGCGTCTGCTCGAGCTGCTGAAAAGCGATGTATTCGCCATGCATGGCTACACCGAGCTGTTTCTCGACGGCCGCTGGGTCAAGGCGACGCCGGCGTTCAACCAGCAACTGTGCGAGTTGTTCAACGTCGCAGCGCTGGAGTTCGACGGCATCAATGACAGCGTTTTCCACCCGTTCAACCGTGACGGCGCGCAGTTGATGGAGTATCTGCTCGATCACGGCCAGTTCACCGATGTGCCGGAAACGTTCTTCTTCGAGCACCTGCAAAAGTGCTATCCGCATCTGTTCAGTGAGCAGCTGCCGGTGCTGTTGGGCGACATGCAGACTGATTTGAGTCGCACCTGATCCGGCGTATGCTGGCCGTCCACTCACTTGCAAAGAGGCGGTCATGCTGAAGATCTGGGGACGGAAAAATTCATCGAACGTCAGAAAGCCCTTGTGGGCTGCCGAAGAGTTGGGCCTGGCTTACGAGGCCATCGATGCCGGCGGCGCGTTCGGTGTGGTCGATACGCCCGAGTACCGCGCGATGAACCCCAATGGCCGGGTGCCGGTGATCGAGGATGACGGTTTCGTGCTGTGGGAATCCAACGCCATCGTTCGCTACTTGCTGGCCAAGCACGCCCCAGACAGCGCTTGGTACCCGGCGGATGCGCAAGCCCGCGCCACGGCGGACAAGTGGATGGACTGGACCACATCCAGTTTCGCTGGGCCGTTTCGCACGGTGTTCTGGGGTGTGCTGCGTACGCCTGCGGAGAAGCAGGACTGGAAGGCGATCAACGCCGCGATCAAGGAATGCGATGAACTGCTGAACATGGCCGACCATGCTCTGATCAGCCAGCCTTATCTCTCCGGCAATGACATCGGCATGGGCGACATTCCGTTGGGCAGCTTCATTTATGCCTGGTTCGAAATGCCCATCGAGCGCGCCCCGCAACCGCATCTGCAGGCGTGGTATGAACGCTTGAAACAGCGTCCGGCCTACCAGAAAGCGGTCATGACCGCGTTGACTTGATAATTACTATCGACACACTTGACTGTACTTGTGCGGCGGCGGCAAGCACCATTGCGAACTTGCGCCGCGGTTGTTTCCCTCGCCGTCCGCCCTTATTTACTTCTTTCCTTCCTTCTTGGTGCGTAAATCCGATATGAGTTCCGCTCTGTCCATCCGGCAGCTAACCAAAACCTACGGCAACGGGTTCCAGGCCTTGAGTGGTATCGATCTGGACGTCGCCGAAGGTGACTTTTTCGCCTTGCTCGGCCCCAACGGCGCCGGCAAATCCACAACCATCGGCATTCTCTCGACCCTGGTCAACAAGACCAGCGGCACCGTGAATATTTTTGGCCATGACCTGGACAAGAACCCGGCGGCGCTCAAGCGCTCGATCGGCGTGGTGCCGCAGGAATTCAATTTCAACCAGTTCGAAAAGACCTTCGACATCGTCGTGACCCAGGCCGGTTACTACGGCATTCCGGCGAAAGTCGCCAAGGAACGCGCCGAGCAGTACCTGACCCAGCTCGGCCTGTGGGACAAGCGCGATGTGCCGTCGCGTTCGCTGTCCGGCGGCATGAAACGTCGTTTGATGATCGCTCGTGCACTGGTGCACGAACCGCGTCTGCTTATTCTTGATGAACCGACTGCGGGCGTCGACATCGAGCTGCGCCGTTCGATGTGGACCTTCCTCACCGAGCTGAACCAGAAAGGCATCACCATCATCCTGACCACGCATTATCTGGAAGAGGCCGAGCAGCTGTGCCGCAACATCGGCATCATCGACCACGGCACCATTGTCGAAAACACCAGCATGAAACAGTTGCTGGGCCAGTTGCATGTGGAAACCTTCTTGCTCGACCTGAAAAACGATTTGCACGCCGCGCCGCAGTTGCTCGGCTACCCCGCCCGGTTGCTCGACGGCCATACCCTCGAAGTCCAGGTCGATAAATCCATGGGCATCACGGCGTTGTTCACCCAGTTGGCGCAACAGAACATCGAAGTGCTGAGCCTGCGCAACAAAACCAATCGCCTTGAGGAGTTGTTCGTGTCCCTGGTGGAGAAAAATCTGTCGAAGGTGGCGGTATGAGTTCCGAGTTCGGTCCCAACCTCGTCGCCCTGCAAACCATCGTCTACCGCGAGGTCAAACGCTTCATGCGGATCTGGCCGCAGACGTTGCTGCCGCCGGCGATCACCATGGTTCTGTACTTCGTGATCTTCGGCAACCTGATCGGCCGACAGATCGGCGACATGGGTGGCTTCACCTACATGGAGTACATCGTGCCGGGTCTGATCATGATGTCAGTGATCACCAACTCCTATGGCAACGTGGTCTCGAGCTTTTTCGGCAGCAAGTTCCAGCGCTCGATCGAAGAGCTGATGGTCTCGCCGGTGTCACCGCACACGATCCTGATCGGCTTCACCATTGGTGGGGTATTGCGCGGTCTGGCGGTGGGTCTGATCGTGACGATCCTGTCGCTGTTCTTCACCCATCTGCAGGTGCATCACCTTGGCGTGACCATCCTGGTAGTGGTGCTGACCGCGACGATCTTCTCGCTGCTGGGCTTTATCAACGCGGTGTTTGCGCGCAACTTCGATGATATTTCGATCATTCCGACCTTTGTGCTGACCCCGCTGACCTACCTGGGCGGCGTGTTCTACTCGATCACTTTGCTGCCACCGTTCTGGCAGACCGTGTCGCTGGCCAACCCGGTGCTGCACATGGTCAACGCCTTCCGCTACGGCATCCTTGGTGTCTCGGATATCCGCATCGGCATCGCCATTACCTTCATGCTGGTGGCGACCGTGGTGCTGTATCTCGGCTGTGCGCGGTTGCTGGTGAGCGGGCGCGGGATGCGTACCTGATCCCGACCGCGTCGCTTTCTTCGCGAGCAGGCTCGCTCCCACATTGGAATGATGTTCTCTGTGGGAGCGAGCCTGCTCGCGAAGGGGCCAGCCCAGACACAACAAAAAACGGCCTCCCATCGCGGAGGCCGTTTTGCTTTCATTTCTGCCGACTTTGCTTGCGCCGCCGCCATTGCCGCGCCACCCACCAGCGCCAGTACAGCATCACCAGAAAGTAGGCGAGGACGCCCAGCACCAGACCGACAACCACCGAGCCCAATAAAAACGGCTGCCACAATGTCGACAGCTCACCGCTGATCCATTCCCAGGTCAGCTCGTCCGGCAGATGCCGCGCCGGCACATCCATCAGGAACGCCCCGGCCTGGTAGGTGCAGAAAAACACCGCCGGCATGGTGATCGGATTGGTCAGCCAGACCAGGCTCACCGCGATCGGCATATTGCCGCGCACCATCACCGCCAATGCCGCCGCCACCAGCATCTGCGCGGGTATCGGCAGGAATGCCGCAAACAGGCCGACCGCCATCGCCCGGGCGACCGAGTGGCGGTTGAGATGCCAGAGGTTCGGGTCATGCAGCAACGTGCCGAGAAAGCGTAAGGATTTGTGTTCCCTGATGCTCGTCGGGTCGGGCATGTAACGTTTGAATAAGCGCCGGGGCATAAGGCTTCTCGGTCGGTTAAGGCGGCAAGTATGTCTGGATTCTACGAACCGCCCATTCAGACTTTGTGACAATTGTTGACGACGGTGGTGCCGCAGACCGGCTATGCCTAGAGGTGGGACTCTCAAGGACGGGCATATGCGCACAGGGATGATGGCGCTGGCAGTCGGTCTGCTGGCCCCGGTTTTTTTGCCGGCCTTGCCGCCGGTCGGTTTATTGGTGCTGCTGCCGGTGGTGGCGCTGATGTTGCTGCCGTTTCGCAGCTATCCATTGGCATTTTTGCTGTTTGGCTTTACCTGGGCCTGCGTTGGCGCGCAGTGGGCGCTAAATGACCGCTTGCCACCGAGCCTGGACGGCGAAACCCGTTGGCTCGAAGGGCGCGTGGTCGGTCTCCCACAACACAGTGATGGCGTGGTGCGTTTCGAACTGGCTGATGCGCGTTCGCGCCACGAAAAGTTGCCATCGCTGCTACGCCTGGCCTGGTACGCCGGGCCGCCGGTCAATGGTGGTGAGCGTTGGCGTCTGGCGGTGAAATTGAAGCGCCCGGGTGGCTTGCTCAACCCGGACGCCTTCGATTACGAGGCCTGGCTGCTGGCGCAACGGATCGGGGCGACCGGCACGATCAAGGATGGCCAGCGCCTGGCTGAGGCCCGGTATGCATGGCGCGACGGCGTTCGCCAACGCCTGCTGGCGGTGGATGCGCAAGGACGCGAGGGCGCGCTGGCAGCGCTGGTGCTCGGTGATGGCTCTGGGCTCAGTCGCGAGGATTGGCAGGTGCTGCAAGACACCGGCACCGTGCATTTGCTGGTGATCTCCGGCCAGCACATCGGTTTGCTGGCGGCGGTGATGTATCTGCTGGTCGCCGGGCTGGCGCGTTTCGGAATCTGGCCGGTGCGCTGGCCGTGGCTGCCGTGGGCGTGTGGCCTGGCCTTCGCGGCGGCACTGGGTTACGGCTTGCTCGCCGGTTTCGATGTGCCGGTGCAGCGCGCCTGCGTGATGGTGGCGCTGGTGCTGCTGTGGCGCCTGCGTTTTCGTCATCTCGGCGCGTGGTGGCCGTTGCTGCTGGCATTCAATGGCGTGCTGCTGCTTGATCCGCTGGCCAGTTTGCGTCCGGGTTTCTGGCTGTCCTTCGCGGCGGTGGCAGTGTTGATCTTCACCTTCGGCGGTCGGCTGGGGGCCTGGCGGTGGTGGCAGACCTGGACCCGCGCGCAGTGGCTGATCGCGATAGGCTTGTGCCCGGTGTTGCTGGCGCTGAGCTTGCCCATCAGCGTCAGCGGGCCTGTAGCCAATCTGCTGGCGGTACCGTGGGTCAGCCTCGTGGTGTTGCCGCCGGCATTGCTCGGCACGCTATTGCTGCCCGTGCCTTATGTTGGCGAAGGACTGTTGTGGCTGGCCGGTGGTTTGATCGACTGGCTGTTTATCGGGCTGGCGCTGATTGCCGGGCAATGGCCGGCGTGGATACCGGCCGCCATTCCATGGTGGGCGTTGGTCCTGGGCAGCCTTGGCGCGATTTTATTGCTGTTGCCCCGTGACGTGCCAATGCGTCCGTTGGGCTGGCCGCTGCTGTTGCTCTTGGCACTGCCGCCTCAAGAGCGAATAGAGGAAGGGCGAGCCGATGTCTGGCAAATCGACGTCGGCCAAGGCTTGGCGATTTTTGTGCGCACGCGACATCACGCATTGCTCTATGACGCCGGCCCGCGCTTCGGCGATTTCGATATCGGCGAGCGAGTGGTATTGCCAGCGTTACGTAAACTCAATGTGCAAGCGCTCGACTTGATGCTGCTCAGCCACGCTGACGCCGATCACGCTGGCGGCGCCCGGGCGGTCATGCGTGGATTGAACGTGCAACGCGTGGTCAGCGGCGATCCGGCAAACCTGCCGCCGGAGCTGAACGCCGAAGCCTGCGCAAGTGGCGAACAATGGCAGTGGGACGGCGTGCGGTTCCAGCTCTGGCAATGGTCGGCGGCAGATGACAGCAACCAGCGTTCCTGTGTGTTGCAGATCGAAGCCAACGGCGAACGCCTGCTGCTCACTGGCGATATCGACACTCATGCCGAGCGCGTCCTGCTCGACAGCCCGCTGGCCGTGCCGACGCAGTGGCTGCAATCGCCCCATCACGGCAGTCGCAGTTCATCGTCGATGGCCCTGCTCAAAACCTTACAGCCCGAAGCGGTGCTGATCTCCCGTGGCCACGGCAACTCCTTCGGTCATCCGCATCCAACCGTGCTGGCGCGCTATCGCAAACAGGGCGTGCGCATCTACGACAGCGCCGAACAAGGTGCCATTCATTTGCAACTGGGCAGCTTCAAGCCGCCGTGGACGATGCGTCAACAGCGGCGTTTCTGGCGCGATCCGCCGGTCCCGGGCCGTTGATCGGTGCCAGCATGGGTGCCACCTCACGGTCGTCGGGGCGGCGGCTCTTAATCGCGGATCGGTATGGTAAAGTGGCGCACTTTTTCGAGGGGACTGTCACTGTGTGGGAATTGGTCAAATCCGGCGGCTGGATGATGTTGCCGATCATTCTGAGTTCCATCGCGGCCATGGCGATCGTTGCCGAGCGCCTGTGGACACTGCGCGCCAGTCGCGTCACCCCCGAGCATCTGCTGGGTCAGGTCTGGGTCTGGATCAAGGACAAGCAGCTCAACAAGGAAAAACTCAAGGAATTGCGCGCCAACTCGCCGCTGGGGGAAATCCTCGCCGCGGGCCTGGCCAATTCCAAGCATGGTCGCGAGATCATGAAAGAGTGCATCGAAGAGGCTGCTGCGCGGGTCATTCATGAACTCGAACGCTACATCAACGCCCTCGGCACCATCGCCGCCATGGCGCCGCTGCTCGGCCTGCTCGGTACCGTGTTGGGCATGATCGATATTTTCAGTGCCTTCACCGGGTCCGGCATGACCACCAACGCTTCGGTACTGGCCGGCGGTATTTCCAAAGCGCTGATCACGACCGCAGCGGGCCTGATGGTCGGTATTCCGGCGGTGTTCTTCCACCGCTTCCTGCAACGTCGTATCGACGAGCTGGTGGTCGGCATGGAGCAGGAAGCGATCAAACTGGTGGAAGTGGTGCAGGGCGACCGCGATGTCGATCTGGCCGAGGGCAAAGCGTGAAATTCCGTCGCAAGCCCCGGGAAACCGTAGACATCAACCTCGCGTCGCTGATCGACGTGGTGTTTATCCTGCTGCTGTTTTTCGTGGTCACTACCACTTTCACTCGGGAAACCCAGTTGCGCGTGGATCTGCCGGAAGCGGTCAGTGGTTCGCCTGCCGAAGATCAGCAGGTCAAACAGCTGGACGTCGCGATCAGTGCCGAAGGCGTGTTCTCGGTGAACAACAAGATTCTGCCGAAGAATGACCTGGCGACGCTGATGGAAGCCATGCAGAAAGAATCCAACGGCGACACCAATATGCCGCTGTCGATCAGTGCCGATGGCAAGGCCCAGCATCAATCGGTGATCACCGCCATGGACGCGGCCGGCAAGCTCGGTTTCAGCCATCTGCGCATGACCACGGTCGAGGCGGCGCCGAAATCCTGATGAGCCTGTCCGATCGCCTGCTCGCCGCGTGGTATCAGGGGCATCCGGCCCTGATGCTGCTGCGGCCACTGGAAATGCTGTATCGCCGCGTGGTGATCAACAAGCGTCAGCGCTTTCTCGACGGTGACGGAGAGATCTACCAATCGCCGGTTCCGTTGATCGTGGTCGGCAATATCACCGTCGGTGGCACCGGCAAGACGCCGATGATTCTCTGGCTGATCGAACATTGCCGTCGCCGTGGACTGCGCGTCGGCGTGGTCAGTCGCGGTTACGGCGCCAAACCGCCGCAACTGCCGTGGCGGGTTGAGGCCGAGCACAGCGCCGAGATTGCCGGTGACGAACCGTTGCTGATCGTCCAGCGCACCGGTGTGCCGCTGATGATCGACCCTGATCGCAGCGCCGCCGTCAAAGCCTTGATTGCCAGTGAACCGCTGGATCTGATCCTGTCCGACGACGGCATGCAGCATTATCGTCTGGCGCGGGATCTGGAGCTGGTGCTGATCGATGCCGCGCGCGGGCTGGGCAATCAGCGCTGTCTGCCGGCCGGGCCGTTGCGTGAGCCGGTCGAGCGCCTGCAAAGTGTCGATGGCGTGCTGTTCAACGGTGCCCTTGATGATCGCGACGATGGTTTCGCCTTCCGCCTGCAACCCACGGCCTTGGTCAATCTGCGCAGCGGCGAACGTCAGTCACTGGAGCATTTCCCGCCCGGGCAAGCGCTGCACGCGGTGGCCGGTATCGGCAATCCGCAACGTTTCTTCAATACCCTCGAAGCGCTAGACTGGCGGCCGATCGCCCATGCATTTGCCGACCACGCCGAGTACAGCGTGCAGGCGTTGAATTTCACCCCGTCATTGCCGTTGGTGATGACCGAAAAGGACGCGGTGAAGTGCCGTGCCTTTGCTGCTGCCGACTGGTGGTATCTGGCGGTCGATGCCGTGCCGTCGCCAGCCTTCGTGGCCTGGTTCGACACTCAGCTGATGCGCCTGTTGCCGGATCGTCTGCTGCCTTAACTCTTTTATTTCTGGGAATGTTCATGGACACCAAACTGCTCGACATCCTCGCTTGCCCTGTGTGCAAAGGCCCGCTCAAGCTCAGCGCCGACAAGACCGAACTGATCAGCAAGGGCGCCGGCCTGGCCTATCCGATCCGCGACGGCATCCCGGTGATGCTGGAAAGCGAAGCGCGCACCCTGACCACCGACGAGCGTCTGGATAAATGACCACAGCCTTCACCGTTGTCATCCCGTCGCGATTCGCCTCGACCCGTCTGCCGGGCAAGCCGTTGCTGGATATTGCCGGCAAGCCGATGATCCAGCATGTCTGGGAACAGGCGAGCAAAAGCAGCGCGACTCGCGTCGTGGTTGCCACCGATGACGCGCGCATCGTCGAGGCGTGCAAAAGCTTTGGCGCCGAAGTGGTGCTGACCCGTGAAGATCACAACTCCGGCACTGATCGTCTGGCCGAGGTCGCAGCGAAACTCGGTCTTGCGCCTGATGCGATCGTGGTCAACGTCCAGGGCGATGAGCCGCTGATTCCGCCAAGCGTGATCGACCAGGTCGCCGCCAACCTTGCTGCCCACACCGAAGCGCGCATGGCCACGCTGGCTGAGCCTATCGAAGACGTGGAGACCCTGTTCAACCCCAACGTTGTGAAGGTTTCCAGCGATATCAACGGTCTGGCCCTGACGTTCAGTCGTGCAACCTTGCCGTGGGCTCGCGATGCATTTGCCAAGAGCCGCGAGCAGCTGCCGCAGGGCGTGCCCTATCGCCGCCACATCGGTATTTATGCCTATCGCGCCGGGTTCCTCCACGACTTCGTGAGCTGGGGGCCGTGCTGGCTGGAAAACACCGAATCCCTTGAGCAACTGCGTGCCTTGTGGCACGGCGTGCGCATCCATGTTGCCGACGCGCTGATCGCGCCGCCGACCGGTGTCGACACCGTTGAAGACCTTGAGCGGGTTCGTCGCCTGCTGGGGGCCTGATGCGCGTTCTGTTTGTGTGTCTGGGCAACATCTGCCGTTCGCCCACCGCTGAAGGCGTGTTGCGTCACAAGTTGCGTGAAGCCGGGCTGGCCGATGCGGTCGAAGTGGCCTCCGCCGGCACCGGTGACTGGCACGTCGGCAACCCGCCGGACAAGCGCAGCCAGGCGGCGGCGAAACTGCGCGGTTATGACCTGTCGACGCAACGCGCGCAGCAGGTCAGCCGGGCCGATTTCGCCAGCTACGACCTGATTCTCGCGATGGATAACAGCAATCTGCGCAACCTCAAGGCCTTGCAGCCGTCCACCGGCAGGGCCGAGCTGGATCTGTTTCTGCGCCGTTATGCCGGGCTGGTCGATGAAGTGCCGGACCCGTATTACGACGGCGATCAGGGTTTCGAGCAGGTGCTGGATCTGATCGAAGCGGCCAGCGACCAGTTGCTGATCGAAGTGAAGGGGCGGTTATGAGTTTGCAGGTCCAAGCGCAAGTATCGTTGCTGGCCTTCAATACGTTCGGCGTCGATGTGCGCGCGCAGCTGTTTGCCGAAGCCCACAGTGATGACGATGTCCGCGAAGCGCTGGCCTATGCCGCGTCCCATGACGTGCCGTTGCTGGTGATCGGCGGCGGCAGCAACTTGCTGCTGACGGCGGATATTCCGGCGTTGGTGTTGCGCATGGCTACGCGCGGCATCCGCGTGCTCAGCGACGATGGCAGTCGCGTGGTGGTCGAGGCGGAAGCGGGCGAACCGTGGCACCCGTTCGTGCAGCACACGCTGGCCCAGGGTTTTGCCGGGCTGGAAAACCTCAGCCTGATTCCCGGCACCGTCGGCGCCGCGCCGATGCAGAACATCGGCGCCTATGGTGTCGAGATCAAGGACGTGTTTGCCGGCCTGACTGCGCTGGATCGCGAGAGCGGCGAGCTGCGGGATTTCAGCCTGGAGCAGTGCAAATTCGGCTACCGCGACAGCCTGTTCAAGCAGCAGCCGGGACGTTGGCTGATTCTGCGGGTACGCTTCACGCTTGATCGCGCCGCGCACCTGCATCTGGAATACGGCCCGGTGCGTCAGCGCCTGAGCGAGCAGGGCATCGAGCAGCCGACGCCCAGCGATGTCAGCCGCGCCATCTGCAGCATCCGCAGCGAAAAACTGCCGGACCCGGCGGTGCTCGGCAATGCCGGCAGCTTCTTCAAAAACCCGCTGGTGCCCGCCGCTGTGGTCACGCAGATCCAAGCGCAGCACCCGGATCTGGTGGCTTACCCGCAAGCCGATGGGCAGATGAAACTGGCCGCTGGCTGGCTGATCGAGCGCGCCGGCTGGAAGGGGTTTCGCGACGGCGATGCCGGCGTGCACAAGTTGCAGGCGCTGGTGCTGGTCAACTACGGCACGGCCACCGGCCTGCAACTGCTCGACCTGGCGCAACGTATCCAGAAAGACATCGCCGAGCGCTTCCATGTCGAACTGGAAATGGAGCCCAATCGGTATTGAGGCTACGCTTGCCTGAGGCCATCAAAAGCCCTGCACTGATGAAAAAGTGCAGGGCTTTTTTGTTAATGCTGGGTTAACTTAGCGACCTAACGATACCTACCATTTGCTCCACCCAAAGGCCCGGTGCAGACGTTCCCGTCGGCGCGAGAGAGCCTGATTAGCCTGAGTCGATCTGCGCGAACCCACCGCTGATTTTCCGGCGGCAGATTGCTCGACCCCATAACCACTAAAAAATATGCGGGCGTGCCCATGATTACCCTGAAACTCAACGGTCAAGACC
This sequence comes from Pseudomonas siliginis, assembly GCF_019145195.1. GTDB lineage: Bacteria > Pseudomonadota > Gammaproteobacteria > Pseudomonadales > Pseudomonadaceae > Aquipseudomonas > Aquipseudomonas siliginis. The sequence continues at coordinate 270,925 of NZ_JAHSTW010000008.1, read as the reverse complement.
ACTCCCTCGATGTCACCGAAGACATGCCGCTGTTGTGGGCGATTCGTGACGTCGCCGGCTACAACGGCACCAAATTCGGTTGCGGCATGGGCCTGTGCGGCGCCTGCACCATCCATATCGACGGCTTGCCGGCACGCAGTTGCATCACGCCGATCAGCTCGGTAATCGGCCAGAACGTCACCACCATCGATAATCTCCACGCCGACCCGGTGGGCAAGGTCGTGCAGCAGGCCTGGCTCGACAGTGCCGTGGCCCAATGTGGTTATTGCCAGGGCGGGCAGATCATGTCGGCCACCGCTTTGCTGAAAACCAATCCGAACCCGAGCGACGAGCAGATCGAAGAAGCCATGGTCGGCAACATCTGCCGCTGCGGCACCTACAACCGGATCAAAACCGCGATCCGCCAGGCCTCCACTCAACTGAAGGAGGTGAAGGCATGAGCCGCGTCCCGAATGATTTCGCCCTGAGCAATCTCAGCCGCCGTGGTTTTCTCAAAGGCGTCGGCGCCACCAGTGCGCTGGTCCTCGCCGCGAGCTGGGGCTGGCAGGATGCGCTGGCCGATGACGCTGCGAAGAAGTTTGGCGCCGATGGCATGCCCAATGGCTGGATCGACGATCCCAAGGTCTACGTGAGCATTGCTGCCGATGGCAGCGTCACCGTGGTGTGCAACCGTTCGGAAATGGGCCAGGGCGTGCGCACCAGCCTGAGCATGGTAGTGGCCGATGAACTCGAGGCCGATTGGGCTCAGGTCAAAGTGCAGCAGGCGCCGGGTGACGAAGTGCGCTTCGGCAACCAGGACACCGATGGTTCGCGCAGCATGCGTCACTGGTACGAGCCGATGCGTCGTTGCGGCGCCGCCGCGCGGACCATGCTCGAACAGGCGGCCGCTGCGCAGTGGAAAGTGCCGGTTGGCGAATGCCATGCGCAACTGCACAAGGTCATTCACAAACCGTCCGGCCGCGAACTGGGCTATGGCGAACTCGCCGCTGCCGCCAGTGCGCTGGCAGTACCGGCGCGTGACAGCCTGCGACTCAAGCAGCCGTCGGAATTTCGCTACATCGGTAAGGAAGGCACCAAGGCCATCGACGGTGCCGATATCGTCAATGGCCGCGCAGTGTACGGCGCCGACGTGCATTTCGACGGCATGCTCTACGCGACTATCGCTCGTCCGGCAGTGTATGGCGGCAAGGTCAAAAGCCTCGATGACAGCGCCGCGCTGAAAGTCCCCGGCGTGCTAAAAGTCATGCAGATCGAAGGCCGGCCGTTGCCGTCAGAGTTCCAGCCACTGGGCGGCGTCGCGGTTGTGGCCAGCAATACCTGGGCAGCGATCAAGGGCCGCGAGGCGCTGAAGATCGAATGGGACGACGGCCCGAATGCCAGTTATGACTCGATTGCCTATCGCAAGGAGCTTGAAGCCGCGTCGCTGAAGGCCGGCAAAGTGGTGCGCAACACCGGTGATATCGACAAAGCCTTGAGCGGTGCCGCCAGCACCCTCGAAGCCTCGTACTACCTGCCGCATCTGGCGCAGGCGCCGATGGAACCGATGGTTGCCATTGCCCGTTACAAGGACGGCGTCTGCGAGGCCTGGGCGCCGAGTCAGGCACCGCAGGTCACCCGCGAGCGCATCGCCGAGCGTCTGGGCGTGCCGTTCGAAAAGGTCACCGTCAACGTGACATTGCTGGGCGGTGGTTTCGGTCGCAAGTCGAAACCGGACTTCGTCGTCGAAGCGGCGATTCTCGCCAAGGAGTTTCCGGGCAAGGCTGTACGGGTGCAGTGGACGCGCGAAGACGACATCCACAACTCGTATTTCCACACCGTGTCGGCGGAATATCTCAAGGCCGGAATCGACAAGAATGGCATGCCGTCCGGGTGGCTGCATCGCACCGTGGCGCCAAGCATCACCGCGCTGTTTGCGCCGGACATGAACCATGAGGCGGCGTTCGAGCTGGGCATGGGCTTTACCAACATGGCCTATGCGATTCCCAACGTGCGCCTGGAAAACCCCGAAGCCAAGGTACACACGCGGGTCGGCTGGTACCGCTCGGTGTCGAACATTCCCCACGGCTTTGCGATTCAGAGCTTCGTCGATGAAATGGCGCACAAGGCCGGGGAAGATCCGCTCAAGTACCAGATCAAATTGCTCGGCCCGGACCGGCAGATCGATCCACGTACCTTGAGCGAAGAGTGGAACTACGGCGAATCGCCCGAGCGTTATCCGATCGACACCGGGCGCATGCGCACCGTGCTGGAAACCGCCGCCAAGGCAGCCGGATGGGGACGCAAACTGCCCAAGGGTCGTGGCCTCGGTCTGGCAGTGCATTACAGCTTCGTCACCTATGTGGCGGCAGTGATCGAAGTCGAGGTCAAGGATGATGGTTCACTGATCGTGCACAAGGCCGACATCGCCGTGGACTGCGGGCCGCAGATCAACCCTGAGCGCATCCGTTCGCAGTTCGAAGGTGCGTGCGTCATGGGCCTGGGCAACGCCGTGCTCGGCGAGATCAGCTTCAAGGACGGCAAAGTCCAGCAGGACAACTTCCATATGTACGAGGTCGCGCGCATGTCGCTGGCACCCCAGGAAGTCGCCGTGCATCTGGTCACGCCGCCGGGTGACGTGCCGTTGGGTGGCGTTGGTGAGCCGGGTGTGCCGCCGATTGCTCCGGCGCTGTGCAATGCGATCTTCGCCGCCACCGGCAAGCGTATCCGCAATCTGCCGGTGCGTTATCAGTTGCAAGGCTGGCAGAAGGCGGAGGCGTAAATGGACAGCGTCGATCTCAACGTCCTGCGCAGCGTCCTCGAGTGGCGCCGCGCCGGGCAACGGGTGGTGCTGTTCAGCGTGGTGCAGACCTGGGGCACTGCGCCGCGTTCGCCCGGTGCCATGCTCGCCTTGCGCGAGGACGGCGTGGTGATCGGCTCGGTGTCGGGCGGCTGTGTCGAGGATGACTTGATCGCGCGGCTGCACGACGGCCGCATTGCCACCGATGGTCCGCCAGTGCAGATGATTACCTACGGCGTGACCCGCGAGGAGGCCGCGCGTTTCGGCCTGCCTTGCGGCGGCACTTTGCGCCTGACCGAAGAGCGCGTCGGTGACCCGGCGTGGGTGGCCGAGCTGCTGCAGCGTTGCGAAAACCATGAAATCGTTGCCCGGGAACTGAACATCGAAACCGGCGAGGTGCTGCTGGCTCCGGCGAGCAAGTCCGATTCGCTGGTGTTCGACGGCAAGGTTCTGCGGGCGATTTACGGTCCGCGCTGGCGCTTGTTGCTGATCGGTGCCGGGCAGTTGTCGCGCTACGTCGCCGACATGGCGCGGCTGCTGGATTTCGAAGTGCTGATCTGCGATCCGCGCACCGAGTTCGTTTACGGCTGGGAAGAGCAGCATGGCCGTTTCGTCCCCGGCATGCCGGACGAGGCGGTGCTGAACATCCAGACCGACGAGCGCACGGCAATTGTCGCTTTGACTCACGATCCACGCCTGGATGACATGGCTTTGCTCACCGCGCTCGACTCGCCGGCGTTCTATGTCGGCGCGCTCGGTTCGCGGGTCAACAGCCAGAAGCGCCGGGAAAACCTCGCTCAGCTAGGCTTGTCGCAAGCGTCGATTGATCGCTTGCACGGGCCGATCGGCCTGCACATCGGTAGTCATTCGCCGGCAGAGATCGCTTTGTCCTTGCTGGCGGAAATTGTTGCGATCAAGAACGGTGTGGAGTTGAAGCAGAAAAAACCGCTGGAGGGTTCATGAGCCATTCCATCGCAGTGGTCGTGCTGGCAGCAGGCGAGGGCAAACGCTTTCGCCAGATCGCCGGTCCCGACAAAGACAAATTGCTCGCTGATTGCACCGGGCGTGACGGCGCGGTGCGCTCGGTAATCGAGCAGGTGCTGGTGAACCTGCCGGCCAGTCTCGACAAGCGCGTACTGGTCACCACCGAAGCGCGACCACAGGCGATGCGCATGGCCCAGGCATATGGCTGCGACGTGGTGTCAATCGAGTCGACCGGCATGGGCGACAGCATCGCCGCAGGTGTTGCCGCTTGCCCTGACGCCGATGGCTGGTTGATTGTGCTCGGCGATATGCCGTTTATCTTGCCTTTGAGTATCGAGCGAGTGCTCGCGGCGATGGCTGATGACGCGGTGAGCGTGCCGGTGGTGAGTGGCGAGTTTGGCCATCCGGTGGGGTTTGGTCGTTCGTTTGCCGCGCAGTTGCAGGCGCTGACCGGCGATCGTGGCGCACGGCCGTTGTTTGCGCAGGGTAGGGTGGTGGAAGTAGCGGTGGAAGATCCTGGGGTGTTGTGGGATATCGATGTGCCTGAATCTCTGGTATTTCCTCAGCCCTGAGCCGTGTTGAAATTCCCTTGTGGGAGCGAGCCTGCTCGCGAATGCGCTGGTTCAGCTACATGAATATTGTCTGACCCAGCGCTTTCGCGAGCAGGCTCGCTCCCACAAAGGTTGTGGATGATGCTGGTATTTCAGGCAATAAAAAGCCCCGCCAGGCTTTCACCGGGCGGGGCTTTTTAATGGCTTCAGGAATTACACGAGTGGTTTAGGCTCGTGCTCTTTTTCCTGGGCTTCTTCGCGCTGTTCAACCGCGTCCTGAACGGAGCGTGGTGCTTCAGCGATCACCGCTTCAACCGATGCTTCTTCCGCGACCGGGGCAGGGGCTGCCTCGATTACTTCAGCTGCAGGGGCTGGTTCGGCAGCAACCGGAGCCGCAGCGGCAGCCAGTTCGGCTTCCTTCTGCAGACGCTCGGCTTCACGCTTGCGACGACGCACTTCACGCGGGTCATTTGGCGCGCGGCCGTTTGGCGTCAGGGCGCTGACCGGAGCCGGTGCTTCAACCACAGGGGCTGGCGCTTCGACTGCGGCTGGTGCTTCTTCAACCTGAGCTTTTGCAACTGGTGTTTCGACAGCTGGTGCTTCAACCACTGGCTCTGGAGCCGGTTCGGCCGCTGCAACTACTGGCTCGGAAACCATGGCCTGCGGTACTTCGGCTTCAGCGACTGGCGCTGGAGCTTCGGTGACGGCTGGCTCGGCAACCCAGTTGAACGCAGTCTGCTCTTCGCGAACTTCACGCACGGTTCTGGTCACGTTTTCGCTGACGGTTTCTACAGCTGGCTCAGTGATGGCCGCTGGTGCTTCGACGACAGCTTCCGGTTCGGCAGCCGCTTCAACCTGAGGCTGAGCTTCGCGGACCGGAGCGACTTCGATTTCCGGTGCAGCAGTCACTTCCACTGGAGTGGTGGCTTCGACAACCGGCGCTTCGACTGGAGCAGTTTCCAGTGTGGCGGCAGTGGCGCGTTCAGCCTGCTCGTGAGCTTCGGCTTCTGCCGGAGCGCTGATGGTGCTGCTGGCAACGGCAGCGGTGACAGCCAGGCCAGCGGCCAGATCGGCAGTGCTTGGCTCGCCAGCGTTTTCAGCGGACTCGGATTCTTCCGAACCTTCGATCACGTTGCCGTTGGCATCACGTTGACGCTCGCGACGGTTGCTGCGACGGCGCTGACCACGGGAGCGACGACGTGGACGATCGCCTTCGGCGTTGTCCTGACCGTCTTCCGGCAGTTGCTCTTCGTTGTTGCTGTTCACTTCTTCTTCAGCAACGGCAGCAGCGGCCTGCTCGGCACGCGGTTGACGCTCTTCACGCGGCGGACGCGGGGCGCGTTCTTCGCGTGGCTGACGGGCCGGACGCTCTTCAGCGGTCACGGCAGCAACAGCTGCGGCTGGCGCGGCGTCCAGTGGCTCGCGCAGTTCACGTACGCGTTCTTCACGCTCGCCACGCGGCTTGCGATCTTCACGCGGTGCACGCGGTGCACGTTCTTCACGCGGGGCACGTGGTGCGCGCTCTTCGCGGGCTACCGGCGCTTCGCTGCGGGTTTCACGCGGCTCACGGGCTTCACGTGGCTGACGCTCTTCGCGCGGCTCGCGTGGTGCGCGCTCTTCACGTGGAGCACGTTCTTCGCGCGGCTTGCGTTCTTCATCGCGGCGACCGTTACGGTTGCGGCTCTGCTGACGACCGTTGCGACGCTCTTCGTTGCGGGCAGGACGCTCGGTGGCAGCCGGTTTCGCAACAGCGACCGGTGCGGCTGGCTCTTCCTTGGTGGCGAACAGGCTGACCAGCGACTTCACCAGACCCTTGAACAGGCTTGGCTCAGGCGCGGCAACTGGTGCTGGAGCTGGTGCGGCAGGTGCAACTTCAGTTGGCACCGGTGCGTTGGCACGGGCCGGCGCAGTTTTCACTGCAGCTTCCTGGCGAACCAGAGTGCGGGTCGCAGCGGCTGGCTGGACTTCTTCGACTTCGGCAGCGGCCGCAGCGATTTCGTAGCTGGACTGGTTGGTCGCGGCTTCCGGGCTGTCGTCACGCAGGCGCTGAACTTCAAAGTGCGGCGTCTCAAGGTGATCGTTCGGCAGAATGACGATGCGGGCACGGGTGCGCAGTTCGATCTTGGTGATCGAGTTGCGTTTTTCGTTGAGCAGGAACGCAGCGACCGGGATCGGCACTTGCGCGCGAACTTCGGCGGTGCGGTCCTTCAGGGCTTCTTCTTCGATCAGGCGCAGGATGGCCAGCGACAGCGATTCAACGTCACGGATGATGCCGGTGCCGTTGCAGCGCGGGCAGACGATGCCGCTGCTTTCACCCAGCGATGGACGCAGGCGCTGACGGGACATTTCCAGCAGGCCGAAACGCGAGATGCGACCGATCTGCACGCGGGCACGGTCAGCTTCCAGGCATTCGCGGACTTTCTCTTCCACGGCGCGCTGGTTCTTCGCCGGGGTCATGTCGATGAAGTCGATGACGATCAGGCCGCCGATGTCGCGCAGGCGCAACTGACGGGCGATTTCTTCGGCGGCTTCAAGGTTGGTCTGCAGGGCGGTTTCTTCGATGTCGCTGCCTTTGGTGGCACGCGCCGAGTTGATGTCGATCGACACCAGGGCTTCGGTCGGATCGATGACGATGGAGCCGCCGGAAGGCAGTTCGACGACGCGCTGGAACGCGGTCTCGATCTGGCTTTCGATCTGGAAACGGTTGAACAGCGGCACGCTGTCTTCGTACAGCTTGATCTTGCTGGCGTACTGCGGCATCACCTGGCGGATGAAGGTCAGGGCTTCGTCCTGGGCTTCAACGCTGTCGATCAGCACTTCGCCGATGTCCTGGCGCAGGTAATCGCGGATGGCGCGGATGATCACGTTGCTTTCCTGGTAGATCAGGAATGGCGCGGAGCGATCCAGCGAGGCTTCTTTGATGGCGGTCCACAGTTGCAGCAGGTAATCGAGGTCCCACTGCATTTCTTCGCTGCTGCGGCCCAGGCCGGCAGTGCGCACGATCAGACCCATGTCGGCCGGAGCGACCAGACCGTTCAGCGCTTCACGCAGTTCGTTGCGCTCTTCGCCTTCGATGCGACGGGAGATGCCGCCGGCACGCGGGTTGTTCGGCATCAGTACGAGGTAACGACCGGCCAGACTGATGAAGGTGGTCAGGGCGGCGCCCTTGTTGCCACGTTCTTCTTTCTCGACCTGAACGATGACTTCCTGGCCTTCGCTCAGGACGTCCTTGATGTTGACGCGGCCTTCGGGGGCTTTCTTGAAGTATTCGCGGGAGATTTCTTTGAGGGGCAGGAAGCCGTGGCGCTCGGAGCCGAAATCGACAAAGGCAGCCTCAAGGCTTGGTTCGATGCGAGTGATACGGCCTTTATAGATGTTGGCCTTTTTCTGCTCGCGTGCACCGGATTCGATGTCCAGGTCGTAGAGGCGCTGGCCATCTACCAGTGCAACACGCAACTCTTCGGGTTGAGTTGCGTTAATCAGCATTCTTTTCATGTAGTACCGTCGGTTTCCGGGCTGCCGGAAACGGCGTTCGGCACACACGACTTCTCACGGTCGGTGTCAGGTGCGTCGGGAGTGGTTGGCCATTCCCGTGTCCAGCGATGTGCGGCCAATTGGGCCGATACCGCGACGTACGCGTCCTGCTTGCTGTGGCTACTTAAGCACTCAGTCAGGAGGAGGAATCAACCAGCGGCTGTGGACGAGATGAAGCGTCTTGATCAAAGCTTGTTGCTACACAGTCCGGCGGTTGTGCATCTCCACCCTACACGTATCCCTGATAATTCGGGTGCTGCCGCGCGCAGAATCCGCAGCGGGTTGGCATTTACCGTGAGCTCCGATAGGGGAAGTCACGCATCATGGCTAATTCAGGCGATGTTTCCGAAGCAATCGCTCGGGGTCATTCGCAGTCGACTGCACTTTGTGAACTGGCCTTGAATGTTGCCTGCCGGGCGAGTGAGAACTCTGCTCGGCGGTGTAATTCAGGCCTCATGTCACCTGCGCTAGTTACAACCGCAAACTCCACCGTTACGTAGCGAAAGCCCCGTAGGACGGCCTCGCGCCCTGGTGAATTGCGTTGGTCAGGGCCGGTCTTTGACCGTGGTTCCGCTGTCCAGGCCGCTTTTGGCGGCGTTCGCGACTATAGCAGCAATGATTAAGTGCTTCAATTCCATAAAAATTGTTATCATCCGCGGCATGACAACTACTGCCCCTTCGACTCCAGGCGTTCAACTGCTTGAAGTCTCGCCGGAGTATGCCGGCCAACGAATCGACAACTTTCTCCTCGCCCGGCTCAAAGGCGTGCCCAAGACCTTGATTTACCGCATTTTGCGCAAAGGCGAAGTGCGCGTGAACAAAGGTCGGATCAAGCCCGAATACAAGCTGCAGGCCGGCGACATCGTGCGCGTGCCGCCGGTTCGCGTGCCTGAGCGCGACGAACCGGTGCCGCTGGCCCAAGGGCTGTTGCAGCGCCTGGAAGCCTCGATCGTCTTCGAAGACAAAGCCCTGATCGTGATCAACAAGCCCGCCGGCATTGCGGTGCATGGCGGCAGCGGGCTGAATTTCGGCGTGATCGAAGCCTTTCGTCAGCTGCGTCCCGACGTCAAGGAGCTGGAGCTGGTTCACCGTCTCGACCGTGACACCTCCGGCCTGCTGATGATTGCCAAAAAACGCAGCATGTTGCGCCACCTGCACGAGCAACTGCGCGGCGATGGCGTCGACAAGCGCTACATGGCGCTGGTCCGTGGCAACTGGGCAACCTCGATCAAGCAGGTTCGCGCACCGTTGCTCAAGAGCAATCTGCGCTCCGGCGAGCGCATGGTCGAAGTTAACGATGAAGGCAAAGAAGCCCTGACGCTGTTCAAGGTGCTGCGCCGCTTCGGCGATTTTGCCACCATGGTCGAGGCGAAACCGGTTACCGGTCGTACCCACCAGATTCGCGTGCACACCTTGCATGCTGGCCATTGCATTGCCGGTGACAGTAAGTATGGCGACGAGGATTTCACCAAGGAAATCCGCGATCTGGGTGGTAAGCGCCTGTTCCTGCACGCCTACATGCTGACCGTGCCGCTGCCCGACGGCGGCAAGCTGAATCTGCAAGCGCCCGTCGATGAAATGTGGGCCAAGACCGTGGAGCGATTGAGTGCGCCCATCTGATTACAAACTGCTGATTTTCGACTGGGACGGCACCCTTGCCGATTCCATTCATCGGATCGTCGAGGCGATGCACTCGGCGTCCGGGCGTTCCGGTTTCGAGCTGCGCGATGACTTCGCCGTCAAAGGCATCATCGGTCTTGGCTTGCCGGAGGCGATTCGCACCCTGTATCCCGAAATCAGCGACGCAGAAATGCTCGCGTTTCGTGAGTATTACGCCGATCACTACATCGCTGCCGAAGCCGTGCCTTCGCCGCTGTTCGAGGGTGTGGTCGAGTCGATGGCATCGTTTCGCGAGCAGGGTTATCACCTGGCGGTAGCGACGGGCAAGAATCGTCGCGGACTAGATCGGGTGCTTAAGGCCAATGGCTGGGAAGATTATTTCGATATCACCCGCGCTGCCGATGAAACTGCCAGCAAGCCACACCCTCTGATGCTTGAGCAGATTGTCAGCCACTGCGGCGTACGCCCGGAGCAGGCGTTGATGGTCGGTGATTCGTCGTTCGATCTGCTGATGGCGCGCAACGCGGGGATGGATTCGGTGGCGGTCAGTTATGGCGCGCAATCGATCGAGTCCCTGCAGCAGTTCGAGCCACGCCTGTCGATCGACCGTTTTTCTGAATTGCACGCCTGGCTGGGTCAGCGGGCTTAATACGTTTTTGCTGGGGTAGATGGCATGACCGACGAATGGAAAGCACCGGCCAAGGCAAGTGCCGACGACGGTGACGCGAAAAGCTGGAAGCTGTTGGAAAAGACTTTGCTGGCCGGCGTGCAGGAGCAGCGCCGTTCGCGGCGCTGGGGGATTTTCTTCAAGCTGCTGACGTTTGTTTATCTGTTTGTTGCGCTGCTGCTGTTCACGCCGCTGATGGACATGGAAAAAAGCGCCACCCGCGGCCCGAACTACACGGCGTTGATCGAGATCGACGGCGTAATCGCCGACAAGGAGCCGGCCAGCGCCGATAATATCGTTGGCAGCCTGCGCGCGGCGTTCGAAGACAAGAAGGTCAAAGGCGTGGTCCTGCGCATCAACAGTCCGGGCGGCAGTCCCGTGCAGTCCGGTTATGTCTATGACGAGATCAAGCGTCTGCGTGGCCTGCATCCAGAGATCAAGCTCTACGCAGTGATTTCCGATCTTGGTGCTTCGGGCGCCTATTACATCGCCAGCGCGGCGGATCAGATCTACGCCGACAAGGCCAGTCTGGTCGGCTCGATCGGCGTGACGGCGGCGGGTTACGGTTTCGTCGGCACCATGGAGAAACTCGGCGTTGAGCGTCGCACCTACACCTCGGGCGAACACAAGGCATTTCTGGATCCGTTCCAGCCGCAAAAGCCCGAAGAAACCGCATTCTGGCAAAGCGTGCTGGACACCACGCACAAGCAGTTCATCAACAGCGTCAAGCAGGGTCGTGGCGATCGCCTGAAGGACAAGGAACATCCCGAACTGTTTTCCGGGCTGGTCTGGTCGGGTGAGCAGGCGCTGCCGCTGGGCCTGATCGATGGCTTGGGCAGTGCCAGTTCGGTGGCGCGCGATGTGATTGGCGAGAAGGAGCTGGTGGACTTCACCGTGCAGGAATCGCCGTTCGATCGCTTCTCGAAAAAGCTCGGCGCCAGCGTGGCCGAGCAGTTGGCGATGTGGATGGGTTTCCACGGGCCGTCGTTGCGTTAAGTGTTCGCAGCATGGAAAAAACCGGCCTTCAAGGCCGGTTTTTTGATTCAGGGAATCTGCACGCCTTCGACCAGCAACATATCGATCAGACGAATCAGCGGCAGACCGATCAGGCTGGTGGCGTCCGGGCCTTCGGTCGATTGAAACAGGCTCACGCCCAGTCCCTCGGCCTTGAAGCTGCCGGCGCAGTCGTACGGTTGCTCGATGCGCAGGTAGCGTTCGATGCGCGCCTGATCCAGCTGACGCATGTGCACGGTAAACGGCACGCAGTCGACCTGGCATTGCCCGGTCTGGCTGTTGAGCAGTGCCAGGCCGGTCAGGAAGGTCACGCTCGCGCCGCTGGCCGCCATCAATTGCTCGCGAGCCTTCTCGAAGGTGTGCGGCTTGCCGATGATCTGTTCGCCGAGGACGGCGACCTGATCCGAGCCAATGATCAGGTGAGCAGGGTGGCTGTCCGCCAAGGCCCGGGCCTTTTCTTCGGCGAGGCGTTTGACCAGGTCGATTGCGGACTCGCCCGGGCGATGGCTTTCGTCGATGTCCGGCGAGCTGCAGACGAACGGCAAATGCAGGCGGGCGAGCAATTCGCGGCGATAAGTCGAGCTTGAAGCGAGTAATAAAGGCAGCATGGACGTCTCCTGAGGCAGGTGCGGATTCTAGCGGAGGCGCGCAAGTGACGGACAGGGCACAATTTCCTTTGACATGGGTGGGTGCATCCCTATAATGCTGCGCCTATGTTGAATGACCCGATTCCACCTCACGTTGACCCGCGCAAATTGGCTGACCGTGGCACCACCCTTCAAGGTGAACTGCTGCTGGCCGATTTGAAGAGACTCTGCGACCCGCTTTCCGACGATGTCGGTACGGTGCAGGCCAAATTCGTTTTTGAACGAGATGAACGTAAGTCTGTGGTCATCCACAGCTTTATCGACACCGAAGTCAAAATGGTTTGCCAGCGTTGTCTTGAGCTGGTCACCCTGCCGATCCACAGCGAATGCAGTTACGCGGTGGTGAAGGAGGGTGCGAATACCCAGTCGTTGCCGAAAGGTTATGACGTGCTGGAACTGGGCGAAGATCCATTGGATCTGCAGTCACTGATCGAGGAGGAGCTTCTGCTCGCCTTGCCCATTGTGCCTGCTCATCATCCGGAAGAATGCCAGCAGCCGGCGGGAGCAGATGAGCCCGAACCGAGCGAGGACGAGGTAACGCGGTCCAACCCGTTCAGTGTATTGGCGCAGTTAAAGCGTGACCCAAACGTTTAGGAGTTAATCAATTATGGCTGTTCAGCAGAACAAAAAATCCCGCTCTGCCCGTGACATGCGCCGTTCGCACGACGCTCTCGAGGCTAGCACCCTGTCTGTAGAAAAAACCACTGGTGAAGTTCACCTGCGTCACCACGTATCGCCAGAAGGCGTATACCGTGGCCGTAAAGTGATCGACAAGGGCGCTGACGAGTAATCACTTGTCTGCTCAAGTCATCGCGATTGACGCAATGGGCGGGGACTTCGGTCCCCGCAGCATTGTTCAGGCCAGTCTCGCTTGCCTGTCCGCTACACCCTCGCTGCACCTGACCCTCGTCGGTCAACCCTCCCTTCTTGAAGAACTGATCCACGGCCAGTCGGCTGCCGATCGCGCGCGCCTGACGATTGTTGCGGCCAGCGAAGTCATCACCATGGACGAAAAACCTGCACAGGCCCTGCGTGGCAAGCCGGATTCATCGATGCGTGTCGCCCTCGAACTGCTGCGCGATGGCAAGGTGCAGGCCTGTGTCAGTGCCGGCAATACCGGTGCGTTGATGGCCTTGTCGCGTTTCGTGTTGAAGACATTGCCGGGCATTGATCGTCCGGCCATGGTCGCGGCGATTCCGACGCAGACCGGTTATTGCCAGCTGCTTGATCTGGGCGCCAACGTCGATTGCAGTGCCGAGCACCTGTTGCAGTTCGCGGTGATGGGTTCGGTGGCCGCGCAGACCTTGGGTATCGCCCGTCCGCGTGTGGCACTGCTGAACATCGGCACTGAAGACATCAAGGGCAATCAGCAGGTCAAACTGGCCGCCACGCTGTTGCAGGCGGCGCGCGGGATCAACTACATCGGCTTTATCGAAGGCGACGGCTTGTACCGCGGTGAGGCCGACGTGGTGGTGTGTGACGGCTTCGTCGGCAATATCCTGCTCAAGTCCAGCGAAGGTCTGGCGACGATGATTGCGGCGCGCATCGAGGCCCTGTTCAAGAAAAACTTGGCCTCGCGCGCTGTCGGCGCTCTCGCGCTGCCGTTGATGAAGCGTCTGCAAGCTGATCTGGCCCCGGCGCGACATAATGGCGCAAGCTTTCTCGGCTTGCAGGGCATCGTTGTGAAAAGCCACGGATCGGCCGGGGTGCAGGGCTTTCAGAGTGCCATTCAACGGGCGCTGATCGAGATTCAGGAGAACCTGCCCGAGCGTCTCCACGGTCGTCTGGAGGAACTGTTGTCTTAGGCGTTTTCGTCGGACAATGCTTAAATGTGACCGCCCGGTTCAAAGGGCCATCCAAACTGTCAGTTTCTGGCGTCCCCAACAGGGCGTTATTTTCCGACGACAAGATCATTAGGGGCTTGTTACATGTCTGCTTCCCTCGCATTCGTCTTTCCAGGACAGGGTTCGCAGTCCCTCGGCATGCTGGCCGAGCTGGGCGCGCAACATCCGCTGATCCTCGAAACCTTTCAAGAAGCCTCTGCTGCGCTGGGCTACGACCTGTGGGCACTGACCCAACAGGGTCCGGAAGAGCTGCTCAATCAAACCGACAAAACCCAACCGGCCATTCTGACCGCTTCGATCGCCCTGTGGCGTCTGTGGCTGGCCGAAGGCGGCGCGCGTCCGGCGTTTGTCGCCGGCCACAGCCTGGGTGAATACAGCGCGCTGGTTGCCGCCGGCAGCCTGAGCCTGGCTGACGCGGTCAAGCTCGTCGAGCGCCGTGGCCAGTTGATGCAGGAAGCGGTGCCGGCCGGGCAGGGCGGCATGGCCGCGATCCTCGGCCTGGAAGATGCCGACGTGCTGGCTGCCTGCGCCGAAGCGGCGCAAGGCGAAGTCGTCAGCGCAGTGAATTTCAACTCGCCGGGCCAAGTGGTGATCGCCGGTGCCAAGGCTGCCGTCGAGCGCGCCATCGAGGGTTGCAAGGCCCGTGGTGCCAAGCGCGCCATGCCATTGCCGGTGAGCGTGCCGTCGCACTGCGAGCTGATGCGTCCGGCTGCCGAGCGCTTCGCTGAATCCATCGCCGCCATCGACTGGCAGGCGCCGCAGATCCCGGTGGTGCAGAACGTCAGCGCACAAGTGCCAGCTGATCTGGAAACCCTCAAGCGCGATCTGCTCGAACAGCTCTACAAGCCAGTGCGCTGGGTTGAATCGGTACAGACTTTGGCCGCCAAGGGCGCGACCAATCTGGTCGAATGCGGCCCGGGCAAAGTCCTTGCTGGCCTGAACAAACGTTGCGCCGAAGGCGTTTCGACTTCCAATCTCAATACCCCAGATGCCTTCGCTGCCGCTCGCGCAGCGCAGGCCTGAATCAGGAGAAACTTGCATGAGTCTGCAAGGTAAAGTTGCACTGGTCACCGGTGCAAGCCGCGGTATCGGCCAGGCCATCGCGCTGGAACTGGGTCGTCAGGGCGCCATCGTTGTCGGCACCGCGACCTCCGCGTCGGGCGCCGAGCGCATTGCCGCGACCCTGAAGGAAAACGGTATCCAGGGCGCCGGTTTCGAACTCAATGTCACCAGCGACGAATCGGTCAGCGCGGTGCTGGCAGGCATTCAGGAGCAGTTCGGTGCGCCGGTGGCGATTCTGGTCAATAATGCCGGTATCACCCGCGATAACCTGATGATGCGCATGAAAGACGACGAGTGGTACGACGTGATCGATACCAACCTGAACAGTCTGTATCGCCTGTCCAAGGGCGTTTTACGTGGCATGACCAAGGCGCGCTGGGGTCGAATTATCAGTATTGGCTCGGTAGTGGGTGCCATGGGCAACGCCGGCCAAGTAAACTATGCAGCCGCCAAGGCCGGTCTGGAAGGTTTCAGCCGGGCGATGGCGCGTGAAGTCGGTTCGCGTTCGATTACGGTCAACTCGGTAACCCCAGGGTTCATCGACACCGATATGACCCGCGAGCTGCCTGAAGCACAGCGTGAAGCCTTGCAGACGCAGATTCCGCTGGGTCGTCTGGGGCAAGCTCAAGAGATCGCGTCCGTGGTCGCTTTTCTTGCATCCGACGGTGCGGCATACGTTACCGGGGCTACAATCCCGGTGAACGGTGGGATGTACATGTAAGTAAAATGTGACGGATTGCTTCAAAAAAATGTCATACGAGCTGTCTAAAATCCGTTATAAAGCTGCAATCTATTTATAGGCAGAGGGCCGCAGGGTTTGAGGAGTGAAGCTTTCAGTTGAAAAACTGAAAAGGCTTTCTATACACTTACCCACTGGCCAGCTGCCTGAATTTGTCCATTAGGAGTGAAAACAAGGTATGAGCACCATCGAAGAGCGCGTCAAGAAAATCGTTGCCGAGCAACTGGGTGTTAAAGAAGAAGAAGTGGTCAACACCGCTTCCTTCGTAGAAGACCTGGGTGCCGACTCCCTTGACACCGTTGAGCTGGTGATGGCTCTGGAAGAGGAATTCGAGACCGAAATCCCTGACGAAGAAGCTGAAAAGATCACTACTGTACAAGCTGCAATCGACTACGTTACCAGCCACCAGGCGTAACAGTTTGTAATCGTTGCTTGCTGTCATGGAAAAACCGCACTGCCATCATGGCGTGCGGTTTTTTCTTTAGGCCTGATGCAAAGTCGTCATTTGAAAAAGGAGAGTGCTGTGTCGCGTAGACGCGTCGTAGTCACCGGTATGGGTATGTTGTCGCCACTGGGCACGGATGTGCCGAGCAGTTGGCAGGGCATTCTGGCTGGCCGCAGTGGCATTGGTCTGATCGAACACACCGACCTTTCTGCCTATTCGACCCGCTTCGGCGGTTCGGTCAAAGGCTTCAATGTCGAGGAATACCTGTCGGTCAAGGAAGCGCGCAAGCTCGACCTGTTCATTCAGTACGGCCTCGCCGCAGGCTTTCAAGCCGTGCGCAACGCCGGTCTGGAAGTCACCGATGCCAACCGTGAACGCATTGGCGTGGCCATGGGTTCGGGCATAGGCGGTCTGACCAACATCGAAGAGACCAGCCGCACCCTGCACGAGACCGGTCCGCGACGGATCTCGCCGTTCTTTGTGCCTGGCTCGATCATCAATATGATTTCCGGCTTCCTGTCGATCCATCTGGGCGCACAGGGACCCAACTACGCCATCGCCACCGCGTGCACCACCGGTACGCACTGCATCGGCATGGCGGCGCGCAACATCATGTACGACGAAGCTGACGTGATGATTGCCGGCGGCGCGGAAATGGCCGCTTGCGGTCTGGGCATGGGCGGCTTCGGCGCGTCCCGTGCGCTGTCGACCCGCAACGACGAGCCGACCCGCGCCAGCCGTCCATGGGACAAGGGTCGTGACGGCTTCGTTCTGTCCGACGGTGCCGGCGCTCTGGTTCTCGAAGAGCTCGAACACGCCAAGGCTCGTGGCGCTACGATCTACGCCGAACTGATCGGTTTCGGCACCAGTGGCGATGCGTTCCACATGACCTCGCCACCCGCCGATGGCGCCGGTGCCGCGCGCTGTATCACCAATGCCCTGCGCGACGCGAAGATCAATGTCGATCAAGTGCAGTACATCAACGCCCACGGCACCTCGACCCCGGCCGGCGACCTTGCCGAAGCCAATGCGATCAAGTCGGTGTTCGGCGATCACGCCTACAAGCTGGCCGTCAGCTCGACCAAGTCGATGACCGGCCACCTGTTGGGTGCGGCGGGCGCGGTCGAAGCGATTTTCAGCGTGCTGGCGATCAACAGCCAGGTGGCACCGCCGACCATCAACCTTGATGAACCGGACGAAGGCTGCGATCTCGATTTCGTTGCGCACACCGCGCGTAACATGGACATCGATGTCGTGCTGTCCAACTCCTTCGGTTTTGGCGGCACCAACGGCACTCTGGCGTTCCGCCGGTTCGCCGGCTGATGGACAGCTGGGTCGACGGTCAACCGGCTGACGTGCTGTCGCTGAAAGATCGCGGCCTGGCTTACGGCGATGGTCTGTTCGAGACCATCGCCGTGCGCAGTGCTCGGCCGATTCTGCTGGATCGGCACCTGACGCGTCTGGCTGATGGCTGCGCGCGTCTGGCCATCGCGACCGATCTCGAGCTGGTTCGCCATGAGCTGCTCAGCTATGCCGCTGCGATGGGTGAGGGCGTGCTCAAGCTTATCCTCACTCGGGGTGACGGCTTGCGTGGTTATGCGCCCGATCCTGCGGCGCAGGGCCGACGCATCCTGCAAGGCAATCCGCCGGCAGCGTATCCCGCTGCCCATGCCGAGCACGGCATCCGCCTGTTTCCCTGCAACACGCGTTTATCTACGCAGCCGTTGTTGGCCGGGCTCAAACATCTGAATCGACTGGAACAGGTGCTCGCCCGCGCCGAATGGCAGGACAGCGAGCATGCCGAAGGCTTGATGCTTGATCAGGCCGGGCGTGTTGTCGAAGGTGTGTACAGCAATATTTTCCTGGTGCGCGACGGTGGCTTGATCACGCCCGACTTGAAGCGCTGCGGCGTCGCTGGTGTGATGCGCGCGGAAATATTGTTTCAGGCCGAGTCGCTGGCCATCCCCACGCAAATCGCCGATATCAGCCTCGAGCAGCTGCAATGGGCTGATGAAGTATTTGTCTGCAACAGCGTTTATGGCGTCTGGCCGGTACGCGCCTGTGCTGCACTGAGCTGGCCGGTTGGCCCGCTCACCCGTAAACTGCAAAACATTGCCCGCGCGCTACTGGATGCTTGATTCGTGAGACGTAAACTTTTGCTGCTGCTGGAAACCGGACTGGTTCTGGCAGGGCTGCTGTTGGGCGCCAGCGCCTGGAAAATTCATTCGGCGCTGGAACAGCCCCTGAACATCCCGCAGGAACAACTGCTGGATGTGCCGAAAGGCTCTACACCGACCCGTACCTTCCTTGAACTCGAAACCGATGGCGTCATCAAGGACGCGTTCTGGCTGCGCGTCTACTGGCGCTTCAACCTCGCCGGCACGCCGATTCACAGCGGCGAATACCGCATGCAGCCGGGCATGACCGTCAACGGTCTGATCGATTCGTGGAAGCGCGGCGACGTGGTTCAGTACAGCCTGACCCTGGTCGAAGGCTGGACTTTCCATCAAGTGCGCGCCGCCCTGGCCAAGGACGACAAGCTCGAGCAGACCCTCAATGGCCTGAGCGACAGCGACGTGATGGCGAAGATCGGCCACAAAGGCTTGTTCCCGGAAGGTCGGTTTTTCCCGGATACCTATCGCTTCGTGCGCGGCATGTCCGATGCCGAGCTGCTGAAAAAGGCCTTTGATCGTCTCGATGAAGTGCTCGCCAAAGAGTGGGCGCAGCGTTCTGCCGATGTGCCTTACAGCGAACCTTATCAAGCGCTGATCATGGCCTCGCTGGTCGAGAAAGAGACTGGCGTTCCGCAGGAGCGCGGGCAGATTGCCGGCGTCTTTGTGCGGCGCATGGCGCTGGGCATGCAGTTGCAGACCGATCCCACGGTGATTTATGGCCTCGGTGATCGCTACACCGGCAAACTGACCCGCGCACATTTGAAAGAGCCGACGCCTTACAACACCTACGTGATTCCCGGCTTGCCGCCGACGCCGATTGCGATGGTCGGGCGCGAAGCGATTCATGCTGCGCTCAACCCGGTGGAAGGCAGCAGCCTGTATTTCGTCGCCCGTGGCGATGGCAGCCACGTGTTCTCCGATGATCTGGATGCGCACAACAACGCGGTGCGCGAATACCAGCTCAAGCGCCGTGCCGATTACCGTTCCAGCCCGGCACCAGTAACCGCGCCGGCCACCGATGAGGCGATTCCGGCGGCCTCGCCGAATACCGCGCCCGACGCGCAGCCGCAAGAACCTGCGCCAGCCCCGGAACCGGACGCCGCTGCACCGCAGAACGCGCAATGACTTTGATGAAGGACTGCCTGTGACTGGCTTGTTTATTACCCTGGAAGGCCCGGAAGGCGCGGGCAAGAGCACCAATCGCGAATACCTCGCCGAGCGCCTGCGCGCCGCCGGTATCGAAGTGCTGCTCACCCGTGAGCCTGGCGGTACACCGCTGGCCGAGCGGATTCGTGACGTGTTGCTGACCCCGGCCGACGAAGTGATGCACCCGGACGCCGAGCTGTTGCTGGTGTTCGCCGCGCGCGCCCAGCATCTGGCAGAGGTGATTCGCCCGGCGCTGGACCGTGGCGCTGTGGTGCTGTGTGATCGTTTCACCGACTCGACATACGCCTATCAGGGCGGCGGTCGTGGTTTGTCACTCGAGCGCATCGCCACGCTGGAAACTTTCGTGCAGGGCGACTTGCGGCCCGATCTGACCTTGATTTTCGACCTGCCCGTTGAAATCGGCCTGGCCCGCGCCAGTGCCCGTGGTCGCCTGGACCGTTTCGAACTCGAAGGCCGGGCGTTTTTCGAGAACGTGCGCAATGCGTTCCTGAAACGCGCCGAAGCCGACCCGTCGCGCTACGTGCGCATCGATGCCGGTCAGCCATTGGCCAAGGTCCAGCAATCGCTGGACACCTTGCTACCGAATTTGCTGGAGCTGGCCCGTGGCTGAGGCCTATCCATGGCAGGACAACCTCTGGCAGCAACTGGCCGGACGCAGTCAGCATGCCCACGCGTATCTGCTGCACGGTCCGGCCGGGATCGGCAAACGTGCGCTTGCCGAGCGCTTGATGGCCAGCCTGCTGTGTCAGCGCCCTACGCCTGAGGCGTGCGGCGAGTGCAAATCCTGTCTGCTGCTCAAGGCCGGCAGTCATCCGGACAATTACATCCTGGAGCCGGAAGAGGCGGACAAGGCGATCAAGGTCGATCAGGTTCGTGATCTGGTCAGTTTCGTCGTGCAGACCGCGCAGCTCGGCGGGCGCAAGGTGGTGTTGATCGAGCCGGTCGAGTCGATGAACATCAACGCTGCCAACGCCTTGCTCAAAAGCCTTGAAGAGCCGTCCGGCGATACCGTGCTGCTATTGGTCAGCCACCAGCCGAGCCGTTTGTTGCCAACCATCAAGAGCCGTTGCGTGCAGCAGGCCTGCCCGCTGCCGGGCGAGGCGATGAGCCTGCAATGGCTGGCCCAGGCGCTGCCGGATTGCGCGGAAGAGGAACGCGTCGAACTGCTGACGCTGGCCGCCGGGTCGCCGCTGATGGCGGTCAGCCTGCAATCGCAAGGTGTGCGTGAACAGCGCGCGCAAGTTGTCGAAGGCGTGAAGAAGTTGCTCAAGGGCCAGCAATCGCCGACGCAACTGGCGGAAGAGTGGAAAAGCATTCCTATGCTGCGCCTGTTCGATTGGTTCTGCGACTGGTCGAGCCTGATCCTGCGCTATCAACTGACTCAGGACGAAGCCGGCCTCGGCCTGGCCGATATGCGCAAGGTCGTGCAGTACCTGGCGCAGAAAAGCGCGCAGGGCAAAGTGCTGGATATTCAAGACTGGATTCTCGCCCAACGGCAGAAAGTGTTGAGCAAGGCCAACCTCAATCCGGCCCTGTTGCTGGAAGCATTGTTGGTGCAATGGGTGGGATTGCCTGGTCAAAGATAAGAATGTGTACCTAGACTCTGAAGATCAGCAGTGGAGGTGAACATGATTGAACCTGTCAGCCCGGGGCCGCGTAACGGCATCTTGTCCCTGACCATCAAGGACAAGTCGGTGCTCTACGCCGCCTACATGCCGTTCATCAAGAACGGTGGTCTGTTCATCCCGACCAACAAAAGCTACCGGTTGGGCGACGAGGTGTTCATGCTGTTGCACCTGATGGATGAAGCGGAAAAAATTCCCGTCGCCGGCAAAGTCGCCTGGATCACTCCCAAAGGCGCACAAGGCAATCGCGCCGCCGGTGTCGGCGTGCAATTCAACGACGGCGACGACACCGCGCGCAGTCGCATCGAAACTCATCTGGCCGGAGCGCTGAAATCCGACCGTCCCACTCATACGATGTAAGTTGCAGTCCTTTTTATGCTCGTAGATTCCCATTGTCACCTTGATCGTCTCGACCTCGCCGCCCATGACGGCTCGCTGGATGCCGCACTCGCTGCGGCCCGCGAGCGTGGGGTCGGACATTTTCTGTGCATCGGCGTCAGTGCCGACAACGCCGCCGACGTCAAAGCCCTTGCCGAGCGGTATGCCGATGTCGATTGCTCGGTCGGTGTGCATCCGCTTGATGTGCAGCCGGGCGCGGCACCGGCGCTGGATTGGCTGCTGCACGAACTCGATCACCCGAAAGTGGTGGCGATCGGCGAAACCGGTCTCGACTATCACTACGAGCCGGAAGCTGCCGAGTTGCAGCAGGAGTCGTTTCGCCTGCACCTGCAAGCGGCGCAGCACACCGGCAAACCGGTGATCATCCACACCCGTGGCGCCCGTGCCGACACCCTCGAACTGCTGCGCGAAGCGGCGCTGCCCCAGGCTGGCGTGTTGCATTGCTTCACCGAAGACTGGGACATGGCCAAAGCGGCGCTGGACATGGGCTATTACATTTCCCTCTCGGGCATCGTCACGTTCCGCAATGCCGACGCCTTGCGTGATGTGGCGAGCAAAGTGCCGGCCGATCGCCTGCTGGTGGAAACCGACTCGCCGTACCTGGCGCCGATCCCGTATCGCGGCAAGCCGAACCTGCCGCAGTACGTGCGCGAAGTCGCGGAGTTTCTGGCGATGCTGCGTGGTGAGAACTACGAGCGCTTTGCCGAGCAGACCACAGAGAACTTCAAGCGTCTGTTCCCGCTGGCGAGTGTTAAATCTGCCCTGTGACGGCTGGCCAAATCGCAGGCAAAAAAAACCCGGGTTCTGGGGGGTGAATCCGGGTTAAGACCATTAGGAGTAAAACAAAGGCACGCGGTCCGTTGGTACCTTTACCGGCACGACACTTGGGGGAGATGTCGCCCGACAGTTCAAGTATTGATCAGTCTGGCGTGCAGTCCAGTGAGCCGGTCGGGGTTTTTAAACAAATTTGGAATACGTTTGCTTCAGTTGAGTTCTCATTGCCCCCGAATCGTTCTCGAAATGAACAAGAAACACAGATTTGGTCGATGAACCGTGCTTTTTTGCGCAAGTTAGGCATAATACGCGGCTTCGAATTTTGACCCTTCAGACCTTTTTCTTATGCATAAAGAACCTCGTAAGGTCCGTGAATTTCGTCGCCGCGAGCAGGAAATTCTCGATACCGCGCTCAAGCTGTTCCTCGACCAGGGTGAAGACAGTGTCACCGTCGAGATGATTGCTGATGCCGTGGGTATCGGCAAAGGCACGATCTACAAGCACTTCAAATCCAAGGCGGAGATCTACTTGCGCCTGATGCTCGACTACGAGCGCGATCTGAACGAGCTGCTGCATTCGGCGGATGTCGACAAGGACAAGGAAGCGCTGTCGCGCGCCTACTTCGAATTCCGCATGCGCGACCCGCAGCGCTATCGCCTGTTCGACCGTCTCGAAGAGAAAGTGGTCAAGGGCAATCAGGTGCCGGAGATGGTCGAGGAGCTGCACAAGATCCGTGCCTCGAATTTCGAACGCCTGACCCTGCTGATCAAGGGTCGCATCAGCGAAGGCAAGCTCGAAGACGTGCCGCCGTACTTCCACTACTGCGCATCCTGGGCGTTGGTGCACGGCGCGGTGGCGCTGTATCACTCGCCGTTCTGGAGCAACGTGCTGGAAGATCAGGAAGGCTTCTTCCAGTTCCTGATGGACATCGGCGTGCGCATGGGCAACAAGCGCAAGCGCGACCCGGAAACGCCGAGCACATAAGTCATTCAGCGGGCTGATTGCGCCGTGTTTTCACAACATGGCGCAATAGCACAGGAATATACTCAGGCATAGGGCTTGCTAAAACCTGATTTCTCAGTCAAGTTTTGCTCGCTCGATTTCTTTCGCCGGAGTGTTTCATGATCGTTGACCGTCAAGGCAGGCGTTTTCGCAATCTGCGCATCAGCCTGACCTCTGCCTGCAATTACGCCTGTACCTACTGCGTGCCCAACGGCAAGCGGTTGGTCGCTGCGCAGGATGAGCTGTCGGCCGAAGCCATGGCGCGCGGCGTCGAATACCTGATCGAAGCGGCCGGCATCGAGCGCCTGCGCATCACTGGCGGCGAGCCACTGGTCAGCCCCAAACTCGAATCGTTCATGACTGCCGTCGGCCAGATGGGCCTCGACGACATCAGCCTGACCACCAACGGTCAACTCCTCGCGAAAAAACTGCCGCTGCTGGTCGATGCCGGCCTGCGTCGAATCAACGTTTCCCTCGACACGCTCGATGCCGCGGCTTTTCGCAGCATCGCCCGTGGCGGCGACCTGGCCAGCGTGCTCGATGGCATGGATCAGGCTGCCGCCGCCGGGATGAAGATCAAGGTCAACATGGTGCCGTTGCGCGGGCAGAACCTCGATCAGGTCATGCCGCTGCTTGATTACTGTCTGGAGCGCGGC
This sequence comes from Pseudomonas siliginis, assembly GCF_019145195.1. GTDB lineage: Bacteria > Pseudomonadota > Gammaproteobacteria > Pseudomonadales > Pseudomonadaceae > Aquipseudomonas > Aquipseudomonas siliginis. The sequence continues at coordinate 247,245 of NZ_JAHSTW010000008.1, read as the reverse complement.
TTCGAACTGCGCTTCATCGAGCTGATGCGCATGGGCCATCTGGCCAAAGACTCGAACGCCTTCCTGCAGCAGTTCGTCAGCCTTGAGCAGTTGCTCGGCCTGATCGGCGAACGTTATGAATACGCCCAGACCGACGCACCGGTGGACGCCACGGCCGTTCGCTATGCGATTCCCGGTCGCGGCAATTTCGGAGTGATCGCCAACGAAAGCGTGCCGTTCTGCCGCACGTGTTCGCGCTTGCGCCTGTCGTCGACCGGTTGGCTGCATGGCTGCCTGTCGTCGAGCAACCGCCACTATGTCGGCGATCTGCTCGACAAGCCGCGTCATCAGGCGTTGCCGGCGCTGCAACGTTTGCTGGTCAAGGCGTTGGGTGACAAGCAGGAGGTGGCGTTCTCCGGTGGTGCGACCGTCATGAAGATCATTGGCGGCTGATTAATCGCCTTCGCGAGCAGGCTCGCTCCCACATTTGGAATGCATTTCAATTGTGGGAGCGAGCCTGCTCGCGAATGCCTCTATCACTGAATTTGCCGAGCTGGCGCAAAAGCTGCATCCAACGGCCATTCGCCGGTTTTCCGACACCGGCTTCTGGAGGAATAGGATGCGTAGCCTGGTTTTGCTGCTGGCCGTTTTGGCGCTTGGCGGCTGCATGAATGTCAGCGATATGGCCGAAGGCACTCGCTATCACATGAGCGATGCGGGGCTTCTGGACCATAGCGACAGCCGCCGGGTGAACAATATCCGCATTCAGCCGGACTCGTTCATCTTCATCGCCCAGGGCGCGTTCGCACCGCCGGGTGGTTCCTATCCACGGCCGAACGTGGTCGCCGAAGAAGCCTTCAAGGGCTTTGTCGAATATTTCCCGATGGTCCGCCGCGCCCGTGCGCCGGAAGGCCTCGACCAGGCCATGGGCGAAGCCCGTGATGCCGGCGCGCATTATCTGCTTTACACGCGTTTCGCCAAGGCTGACGACCGCATCGGCAACTCTGACGAGTGGCTGGATCAAGAAGCCGTGGATCGCCTCGGTATCGATGGCGGCGTGATTCAGATCATGTTGATCGAGACCAGCACCCAGTATTTGATTGATACTGCACGGATCAAGAGTCGTGGCGGTTTACTGACGTTCCATGACTCCAAACCCGAAGACCTCATCGGTCCCCCACTGGCGCAATACGCACGCAGCCTGCTGGGGATCGGCGACCAGTAATCAAGGAGTACGCCATGAGTGACCCGCAAACAGCCAATGACCTGCTGGGGCAGATCCCCAAGACCAAAGGCCTGCCACCGGTGCATTTGTGGAACCCGGATTTCTGCGGCGACATCGACATGCGCATCGCCCGCGACGGCACCTGGTACTACCTGGGCACGCCGATCGGGCGCAAGCCGATGGTCAAACTGTTCTCCACCATCATCCGCCGCGACGGCGATGATTACTTCCTGATCACCCCGGTCGAGAAGGTCGGGATCAAGGTCGATGACGCGCCGTTCGTAGCGGTTGCCGTGGAAGTGCAAGGCGAGGGCGAGGCGCAGGTTTTGCGCTTTACCAGCAACGTCGAGGAAACCATCGAGGCGGGGGCTGAACATCCGATCCGCGTCGAGATCGATCCTGAAACCCAGGAGCCTGCGCCTTATGTGCATGTGCGCAGCAACCTTGAAGCGCTGATTCACCGCAATGTGTTTTACCAGTTGGTGGAACTGGCGGTGAGCCGCGAGATCGATGGCCAGCGCTGGTTGGGCGTGTGGAGCTGCGGCGAATTCTTTCGCATCGGCTTGGAACCCTGACACAACATCAAAATGTGGGAGCGAGCCTGCTCGCGAATGCGCTGTATCAGTCGCCAGCAATGTTGACTGACACGACGCTTTCGCGAGCAGGCTCGCTCCCACAATGGTTTGTGCAAGCTGAAAAAAATCCGATTGACTGTTATTCGTATGATGATTAGCGTAGGCACCCATCGCGATTCGCCTTGAGGTGTACATGTCCAGCAGCTTTCATGCGTCGACCGTTGACTGGCTGGGCAGTTGGATTGCTGCCGGTCAGGTCAAGCCGGGGCAGACCATCAAGGTCGAGGCGGATCTGGGCGAACAGCTTGGTGTCAGCCGCACGGTGATTCGCGAAGCCATCAAAACCCTCGTCGCCAAAGGTATGCTCGAAGTCGGGCCGAAAGTCGGCACGCGGGTATTGCCGGTCCGGCGCTGGAATCTGTTCGATCCGCAGGTGGTCGGTTGGCTATCGCGCAATGGGTTGCCGGAAAACTTCGTCGATGATCTGCTGGATTTGCGTCGCACCATCGAGCCTATGGCGGTGCGCTGGGCCTGTGAGCGGGCGACGCCGGAGCAGATCGAAGCGGTGCAACTGGCTTTCAATGCACTGGAACGGGCCGTCGACAGCGGCATCGACTACAACCGTGCCGACCAGGCCTTCCACGAATGCATCCTGGCCGCCAGCCATAATCAGTTCATCGAACAAATGGTCCCGGCCCTCGGCGCGTTGCTGGCGGTGTCGTTCGAAGTCTCCGCCGCCGACCCCGATGAACTGCGCCGCACCTTGCCGATCCATAAAGACATGGCCGATGCCATCGCCGCGCGCGATTCGACCCGTGGCGTGTGGGCGTGCATGACCTTGATCGACAACGCCGACCTGGCGATAAAACGCTTTTACCCGAAAGTCATGGCGGACCGCAAAGCCAGCTAAGACCGAAAATTCCCTGTGGGAGCGAGCCTGCTCGCGAATGCGTCAGGTCAGATGCATCATCATTGACTGACACGCCGCTTTCGCGAGCAGGCTCGCTCCCACATTGGAAACAACAAGAACATGAAGGATTCCAGATGACCTGCACCGCCCTGACCCAACACCGCGCGCAACTCGGCGAAGGCCCGTTTTGGGATGCGCCGACCCAAGCGCTTTACTGGGTCGATATCGCCGGTAAACAAGCGTTGCGCCTGATTGGTCAGAACGTGCAGATCTGGCAGATGCCCGAGCACATCTCCGCCTTCATTCCCTGCGCCAGCGGCGATGCGCTGGTGACATTGAGCAGTGGTGTCTACCGCCTCGATCTCGATTCGCCCGGCCTCGAGCCACGTTTGACGCTGTTCTGTGTCGCCGACCCGCAACCGGGCAACCGGCCCAACGAAGCCCGTTGCGATGCCTTGGGCCGGTTGTGGTTGGGCACCATGCAGAACAACATTGGCGAGCACGGCGAGGATCTGCCGCTCGTACGCCGTTCCGGAGGCCTGTTCCGTATCGATCCCGATCAGCGCGTCACACCGCTGCTGCTCGGTCTGGGCATTCCCAATACTTTGTTGTGGAGTGACGACGGCACCACGCTGTTGTTTGGTGAAAGCCTCGACAGCACGCTCAATCGATATTTCATCCGCACCGACGGCAGTCTCGATGCTCCGCAGGTGTTCTACTCGTCCGATCAACACGGTGGTCCCGATGGCTCGGCGATGGACGCCGAAGGCTACGTGTGGAATGCACGCTGGGACGGCAGTTGCCTGCTGCGCCTGACGCCGGACGGGCAGGTGGATCGCAAAATCGATCTGCCGGTCAGTCGCCCGACCAGTTGCGTGTTCGGTGGCGAAGACTTGAAAACCTTATTCATCACCAGCGCCAAGAGTCCACTGAATCATCCATTGGATGGCGCGGTGCTGAGCATGCGCGTCGACGTTGCAGGAAAACTCTGTACGCGTTTTGCTGGCTAGATCCCAAAATATGGGATGCAAAATTATATATTGAGATTATTTGGCGGTCGGGTTTATAGTCGGCTCCAGCAGTAACACGCACTCACACTTAAAAAGAACAAAACAGGTGAAGTGATGCAGCGAATTTTTCTCGCCCGCGCAAGCGGGATCCGCCTTTCGCCACGGCTCAATGCCGGCGGCGATGCTTGCCTGTTTGTTTTGCCGAGCCGTCAGAACCGGACATCGACCGATGCCCGGTTTTTTTGCGCCTGCGTGCAGGAGGCCTGAGCCATGGCTGAAGCGCTGACATTGCCGGCAGTGCCGGCCCCGCCGAAAGGCGAGCGCCTGAAAAATAAGGTCGTGCTGCTGACTGGGGCCGCTCAGGGCATCGGCGAAGCGATTGTCGCCGCGTTCGCCTCACAGCAAGCCAGATTACTCATCAGCGACATCCAGGCCGACAAGGTCGAGCAGGTCGCCGCTCACTGGCGCGATCAGGGCCATGACGTGCAGGCGCTCAAGGTCGACGTATCGAATCAGCAGGATCTGCACGCCCTGGCCCGACGCGCGGTGGAATTGCATGGCCGCATCGATGTGCTGGTCAACTGCGCCGGGGTCAATGTGTTCCGCGATCCTTTACAGATGACCGAAGAAGACTGGCGCCGCTGCTTCGCCATCGATCTGGACGGCGCCTGGTATGGCTGCAAAGCGGTGCTGCCGCAAATGATCGAACAGGGCGTCGGCAGCATCATCAACATCGCCTCGACCCATTCCAGCCACATCATTCCCGGCTGCTTTCCGTACCCGGTGGCCAAGCACGGCTTGCTCGGCCTGACCCGTGCACTCGGCATCGAATACGCGGCCAAGGGCATTCGCGTCAACGCCATCGCGCCGGGCTACATCGAAACGCAGCTGAACGTCGATTACTGGAATGGCTTTGCCGATCCGCACGCCGAACGGCAGCGCGCCTTTGACCTGCACCCGCCCAAGCGCATCGGCCAGCCGATCGAAGTGGCAATGACGGCGGTATTTCTGGCCAGCGATGAAGCACCGTTTATCAACGCCTCGTGCATCACCATCGATGGTGGTCGTTCGGTGATGTACCACGACTGAACAAAACGAATTTCCAGCGCTGAACTACGCTTGAAATCCAATCATCATACGATATGACTATTTTCAAACAGCTTCACTGAGAACACGCTTCAACGCTTTTCAAACCTTGCTCAAAAAAAATAACAAGGAGTCATCTGATGAAACGTCGTTTCGGGATTCGTACCCTGTGCAGCACTGCCCTGGCGGTCACTGCGTTCAGCCTGAGCAGTGCGCTGCTCGCCGCCGACGCGGTGAAGATCGGTTTTCTGGTCAAGCAGGCCGAAGAACCGTGGTTCCAGACCGAATGGGCTTTTGCCGAAAAAGCCGCCAAGGACAAAGGCTTTGAACTGATCAAGATCGCGGTGCCGGATGGCGAGAAGACCCTCTCGGCCATCGATAGTCTGGCCGCCAACGGCGCCAAGGGCTTCGTGATCTGCCCGCCGGACGTGTCCCTCGGCCCTGCCATCATGGCCAAAGCCAAGATCAACGACCTGAAAGTAATTGCCGTCGACGACCGTTTTGTCGATGCCAACGGCAAGTTCATGGAAGACGTGCCGTACCTGGGCATGGCCGCGTTTGAAGTCGGCCAGAAGCAGGGCGCCGCCATGGCCGCCGAAGCGAAGAAGCGTAACTGGGACTGGAAAGACACCTACGCGGTGGTCAATACCTACAACGAACTCGACACCGGCAAGAAGCGCACCGACGGTTCGGTCGATGCCCTGAAGAAGGCCGGCATGCCTGAGGACCACATCCTCTTCGCCGCGCTGAAAACCCTCGACGTACCGGGCAGCATGGACGCCACCAACTCGGCGCTGGTGAAACTGCCGAGCGCGGCGAAGAACCTGATCATCGGCGGCATGAACGACAACACCGTGCTCGGCGGCGTGCGCGCCACCGAAGCGGCCGGTTTTGCCGCGAGCAACGTGATCGGCATCGGCATCAACGGCACCGACGCCATCGGCGAGTTGAAAAAGCCTAACAGCGGCTTCTTCGGTTCGATGCTGCCAAGCCCGCACATCGAGGGCTACAAGACCGCCGAGATGATGTACGAGTGGATCACCGCTGGCAAAGAGCCGCCGAAGTACACCGCCATGGATGACGTCACCCTGATCACCCGCGAAAACTTCAAGCAAGAGCTGGAAAAAATCGGCTTGTGGAACTGAGGCAGCGACGGCCCGGGCAGCCGGGCCGTTTTTCGGTGTGAAGAGGTGGCTTTATGCACGCGCAAGTACAGACACAAGAACAACACGGCGCCAGCGGCAGCCTGCGCTTCAACGGGATCGGCAAGACCTTTCCCGGCGTGAAAGCGCTCGACGGCATCAGCTTCGTCGCCCACCCCGGTCAAGTTCATGCCTTGATGGGCGAGAACGGCGCGGGCAAATCGACCCTGCTGAAGATTCTCGGTGGTGCTTACATTCCGAGCAGCGGCGAGCTGCAGATCGGCGAGCAGGCGATGGCGTTCAAGTCCACCGCTGACAGCATCGGCAGTGGCGTCGCGGTGATTCACCAGGAACTGCATCTGGTCCCGGAAATGACCGTGGCCGAAAACCTGTTTCTCGGTCATCTGCCGGCCAGTTTCGGCCTGATCAATCGCAGTGAGCTGCGCCAGAAAGCCTTGAATTGCCTGAAAGGCCTGGCCGACGAAATCGATCCGCAAACCAAGGTCGGACGCTTGTCGCTGGGTCAGCGGCAGTTGGTGGAAATCGCCAAAGCGCTGTCGCGCGGCGCCCACGTTATCGCTTTCGACGAACCGACCAGCAGTCTCTCGGCACGCGAGATCGATCGCTTGATGGCGATCATCGGTCGTCTGCGCGACGAAGGCAAAGTGGTGCTCTACGTGTCCCATCGCATGGAAGAAGTCTTCCGTATCTGCGACGCCGTCACCGTGTTCAAGGACGGCCGCTACGTGCGTACCTTCGATGACATGAGCCAGTTGACCCACGATCAACTGGTGACCTGCATGGTCGGCCGCGACATTCAGGACATCTACGATTACCGCCATCGCCCGCGTGGTGCCGTGGCGCTGAAGGTCGACGGCCTGCTCGGCCCGGGCCTGCGCGAGCCGATCAGTTTCGAAGCGCACAAGGGCGAAATCCTTGGCCTGTTCGGGCTGGTCGGGGCAGGGCGCACCGAGCTGTTTCGCCTGCTCAGCGGCCTGGAGCGCAACACCGCTGGCCGTCTCGAATTGCGCGGCCATGAGCTGAAACTGCGCTCGCCCCGTGATGCGATTGCCGCCGGCATTCTGCTCTGCCCGGAAGATCGCAAGAAAGAAGGCATCATCCCCCTGGCCAGCGTCGCCGAGAACATCAACATCAGTGCCCGCAGTGCGCATTCCGGGCTTGGCTGCCTGATTCGCGGCCTGTGGGAAAAGGGCAACGCCGACAAGCAGATCAAGGCCCTGAAAGTGAAAACCCCGCACGCTGGCCAGCAGATCAAGTTCCTTTCCGGCGGCAATCAGCAGAAGGCCATTCTCGGCCGCTGGCTGTCGATGCCGATGAAAGTCCTGCTGCTCGACGAACCGACCCGTGGCATCGATATCGGCGCCAAGGCCGAGATCTACCAGATCATTCATAACCTCGCCGCCGACGGTATTTCGGTGATCGTGGTGTCCAGCGATCTGATGGAAGTGATGGGCATTTCCGACCGCATCCTGGTGCTGTGCGAAGGCGCCCTGCGCGGCGAAGTCAGCCGCGACCAGGCCAATGAATCCAACCTGCTGCAACTGGCTTTGCCACGCCACCGCGCTGACGGCGTGGCGAACTGAGAGGTGACTATGATGACTACGCAAAACGAAACCCTGCCGACCGAGCGCAAACCGCTGGACCTGCGGCGCTTCCTCGATGACTGGGTCATGCTGCTGGCGGCGATCGGCATCTTCGTCGCCTGCACCTTGCTGATCGACAACTTCCTCTCGCCGCTGAACATGCGTGGCCTTGGCTTGGCGATTTCCACCACCGGTATCGCCGCGTGCACCATGCTTTATTGCCTGGCATCCGGGCACTTCGACCTCTCGGTTGGCTCAGTGATCGCCTGTGCCGGCGTGGTCGCGGCGGTGGTGATGCGTGACACCAACAGCGTGTTTCTCGGCGTCAGCGCGGCGTTGGTGATGGGCCTGATCGTCGGGCTGATCAACGGCATCGTGATTGCCAAGTTGCGCGTCAATGCCCTGATCACGACGCTGGCGACCATGCAGATCGTGCGCGGCCTGGCCTATATTTTTGCCAACGGCAAAGCGGTCGGTGTGTCGCAGGAATCGTTCTTCGTCTTCGGTAACGGCCAGCTGTTCGGTGTGCCGGTGCCGATTCTGATCACCATTGTCTGCTTCCTGTTTTTCGGCTGGCTGCTGAACTACACCACCTACGGGCGCAACACCATGGCCATCGGTGGCAACCAGGAAGCGGCGTTGCTGGCGGGCGTGAACGTCGACCGGACCAAGATCATCATCTTCGCCGTGCATGGTTTGATCGGTGCGCTGGCGGGTGTGATTCTGGCCTCGCGGATGACTTCCGGGCAGCCGATGATTGGTCAGGGTTTTGAACTGACGGTGATCTCGGCTTGCGTGCTGGGCGGAGTTTCGTTGAGTGGCGGCATCGGTATGATTCGTCATGTGATTGCCGGGGTGTTGATTCTGGCGATCATCGAGAACGCGATGAACCTGAAGAACATCGATACGTTTTATCAGTATGTGATTCGGGGTTCGATTCTGCTTCTGGCTGTGGTCATTGACCGCTTGAAACAGCGCTGACACAAGCACTTCCCTGTGGGAGCGAGCCTGCTCGCGAAGGCATTGGCACATCCAGCGTTGATGTGTCAGGGATACCGCCTTCGCGAGCAGGCTCGCTCCCAAAGTTGATCGCGCCATTCCTGCCTTCTGTCATCTCCCTTAAATAATTCTTGCTCGTCAGCGACCGTTTCGGTTATCAATTTGTACATGATTAGACAGGTACGATTCGACAAGAAACAAAGGGTGGTCGACGAGCTCGTCCGACGCATCGAGAGCGGCCTCATGGAGGACGGCTTTCTGTTGCCCGGCGAACATCAGTTGGCTCAAGAATTCCAGGTCAGCCGTGGCACCTTGCGTGAGGCGCTGGCCGAACTGAAGCGGCGTAATTACATCGCCACGCAGAGCGGTGTCGGTTCCATCGTCACTTTCGGCGGTGTCGCGCTGGATCAGCGCAGCGGCTGGGCGCAGGCGTTGGCCGACAGCGGGGCGCTGATCAATACCGAAGTGTTGCGCCTCGAAGCGGTGACTCGCCCGGATCTGCTGGTGCGTTTCGGCACCGATCAATTCATCACTCTCGACCGTCGCCGGCGCGCCACCGACGGTACGCTGGTGTCTCTGGAACGATCCTTGATGCCGGCCAACGGCGGCCTGGAAAGCCTGCCTCGCGTCGGTTTGATCGACAATTCCCTGACCATCACCCTGGCCGCCTACGGCTATATCGGCGAGCGCGGCGATCAGTGGATCGGCGCCGAGCCGCTGAATGCCGAAGACGCCGAGCTGCTCGGTCGCCCGGTCGGCACGGTGTTTCTCAAAGCCCTGCGCACCACCTACGACCGGCAGAACCGTTTCATGGAGCAGGTCGAAAGCCTGCTCGACCCGGTGCATTTTCGTCTGCACCTGCAATTCGGAGAATCGAAATGACCGCGCTCAACCGTGCGCTTGGCGCTTTCTATGGTCTGGCCCTGGGTGACGCGCTGGGCATGCCGACGCAGTCGCTCGATCGTGAAACGATCAAGGCGCGCTTCGGCCAGATCACTGATTTGCAGGACGCTGGTCCCTTGCAACCGATCGCCGCGAACATGCCTAAAGGCTCGATCACCGATGACACCGAGCAGGCGATCCTGGTCGGCGAGTTATTGGTCGAAGGTCACGGCCGCATCGAGCCGGCGGTCCTCGCCCAGCGCTTGATCGAGTGGGAAGCCGAGATGCAGGCCAAAGGCTCGCAGGACTTGCTCGGCCCCTCGACCAAGCGCGCCATTGAAATGATCCTCGCCGGGTATTCCCCGGAAGAAGCCGGGCGTTATGGCACCACCAACGGCGCGGCGATGCGCATCACCCCGGTGGGCATTGCAGCAAACGTGGCCGACCCGCAGCGCTTCATTGCGGCGGTCGTGCAGGCTTGCCAGGTGACGCATAACACCACGCTGGGGATTTCCAGTGCGGCGGCGGTGGCGGCGGTGGTTTCCGCTGGCATCAATGGCGTCGATCTCGGCGAGGCGCTGAACCTTGGCCAGCAGATCGCTCAGCAAGCCGAAGCCCACGGGCATTGGGTCGCTGGCGGGCGCATCGCCTCGCGCATCAGTTGGGCACGCAGTATCAGCGTCGACAGTGACAAAGCACTGCTCGCCGATCTGCTCTACGACGTGATCGGTACATCGGTGGCGTCGCAGGAGTCGGTGGTGGTTTCATTCGCACTGGCTCAGCAAGTGGCCATCGGCGAGATGACGGCATTCGAAGCGTTGTGCATGGCTGCCAGCCTAGGCGGCGACACGGATACCATCGCGGCGATTCTCGGCGCCATGCTCGGGGCTTGCCTGGGTCTTAAGTGCTGGCCGGAGCCGATGATCGAGACGGTGAAAGTTGTTAATCATCTGCAGCTTGAGCCGTTGGTGCAGGGGCTGTTGGCCTTGCGTTGACTGGCTGGCCTCTTCGCGAGCCTGCTCGCTCCCACAATTGGAATGTATTCCCTTGTGGGAGCGAGCCTGCTCGCGAAAGGGGCGGCGCATTTCTAAAGAATTCACACAGCAATGGATCGCACAGACAGGCCTCGGAAGGCCGGTTGTCTTGTCGTTTTGCATCATTGCCACAACCACAAAAAAGGCAAACAGGAGCATTTTCATGAGTTCATCAACCGCCGGGCAAAGCGTCGGGCAACTGGAAACCCGGGGCATCGAGCCGGTGCCGGAAGCTGAGTGCAACGGTCATCCGTTGCAACTGTTCTGGGTCTGGTTTGCGGCCAATATTTCCATTCTCGGCCTGCCGCTGGGCGCCACGCTGGTGGCGTTTCGCGGGCTGGCGATCTGGCAAGCGATCATCGTCGCCATCCTCGGTGCCGCCGGCTCATTTGCCGTGGTCGGGATCATCTCGATTGCCGGGCGGCGTGGCCGCGCGCCGAGCCTGATGCTGTCCCGGGCAATCTTCGGCGTACGCGGCAACATTGGCCCGACGCTGGTTTCGCTGATGTCGCGTCTGGGTTGGGAAACCGTCAATACCACCACCGCTGCCTTCGTGCTGCTGTCGCTGTGTTCGATCCTGTTCGGCTCGCCGGTCGAGGCGAAAAGTGCGCCGATACTGACGCTGATCTTTATCGCCATCTTCGTCCTGCTGACCTTGTCAGTGTCCGGCCTCGGCCACGCGACCTTGCTGGTGATCCAGAAGTGGGCAACGTACGTGTTCGGTGCGCTGAACATTCTCGTCGGTGGTTTCCTCTGCGCGACCATCGACTGGAGTGCGGTGTTCAACGCCACGCCAGCACCGCTGAGCGCAATGATCATCGGCATCGGCACCATGGCCGCCGGCACTGGTATCGGTTGGGCCAACGCCGGTGCGGACATGTCGCGCTATCAGCACCGCAGCGTCAAGGCTGTGCGCCTGGTGGCGTCGGCGGCGTTCGGCGCAGGGATTCCGCTGGTGCTGCTGATCACCCTCGGCGGCTTGTTGTCGGTGGGCAACAATGACCTGGCGTCGGCGACTGACCCGATCGTGGCGATCCGCGACATGCTGCCGACGTGGATGGCCGTGCCGTACCTGATCACCGCGTTCGGCGGTCTGCTGCTGTCGAACAACCTGTCGGTGTACTCCGCCGGCCTGACCACGCTGACCCTGGGCCTGAAGGTCAAACGGGTCTACGCGGTGGTGGTCGACATCGTCGCGATCTTCGCCGGCTCGATCTACTTCATGCTGATCGCCGACAGTTTCTACGGCCCGTTCATTACCTTCATTTCCCTGCTGGCAGTGCCGATCACCGCATGGGTGGGGATTTTCGTCGTCGATCTGATTCACCGTCACTACTACAGCCCCAAAGACCTGCTCGACGTCAGCCCGAGCAGCGCCTACTGGTATCGCGGCGGCATAGAGTGGCGCGCATTTGGCGCCTGGGCGATCGCCATCGTCCTTGGTTTCAGCTTCACCACCATCGGCACCACGGCGGAGAACATCTGGTTCAAGGGCTTTCTGTCCGACTCCTGGCTGGGCCACAACGGCCTCGGCTGGATCGTGACCTTCGTCGTCGCCGGTGGCATTTACCTGGTCCTTGGCGGTGCGAAAGATCGCCGCGCCGCGCAACCCGAGAATGCTCATGCCTAAGATGTTGCACACCGGCCAGGTCATCATCGACCTGGTCATGGCCGTGGATAAACTGCCGCAGATTGGCGGCGACGTGCTGGCGCAGTCGGCAGGGTTCGAAGCCGGCGGCGGCTTCAACGTGATGGCCGCTGCGGTGCGTAACGGTCTGCCGGTGGTTTACCTCGGTCGCCATGGCACGGGGCGTTTCGGTGACCTGGCGCGCCAGGCGATGCAGGCGGAAGGTATCTGCATCGGCATCCGCGAACCGGCCGAGCGCGATACCGGTCTGTGCGTGGCGCTGACCGATGCCTCGGCTGAACGCAGTTTCATTTCCTACATCGGCGCCGAAGGCGAGGTGACCGAGGACGATCTGAACAGCGTGGCTGCCGAGCCCGGCGATTACGTTTATCTCAGCGGTTACAGTCTGCTGCACGAGGGCAAGGCGCAGGTGTTGCTCGACTGGACGCTGGCACTGCCGGCGTCGGTCAACGTGGTGTTCGATCCGGGGCCGTTGGTGGAGTCACCTGACGCGCCGATGATGCAGACGTTGCTGCCGCGCATCGATGTGTGGACCAGCAACAGTGTCGAGGCGCTGCGATTTACCGGAGCCGATGAGATTGGTGTCGCGATGGATCGCCTCGCGGAACTGCTGCCGGAAAGTGTGCTGATGGTGGTGCGCGACGGGCCGCAGGGTTGCTGGATTCAGCAGCGTGGCGAGCGTCGACAAGTGCCGGGGTTTGCTGTCAAAGCAGTGGACAGCAATGGCGCTGGTGATGCGCATGCCGGGGTTTTTGTTGCTGGATTGGCGCAGGGGCTCGATGCACTGGAAGCGGCGCAGCGGGCGAATGCTGCGGCGGCGCTGGCGGTGACGCGCTGGGGGCCGGCGACATCGCCGGGGGCGAGTGAGGTGGATGCGTTTATCCGTGAATCCTGCGGCGACTGATGCACCGCAATCGCTGGCAAGCCAGCTCCCACAGGGTCTTCGTGTGTAAGTGCAATAGTGCAACCAACCGAAAAATCTGTGGGAGCTGGCTTGCCAGCGATGAGGCCATCAGGCTTAGCCAGCCTTGCGCAACGCCTCAATCAACTCCTGCTTGCGCATCGAAGACCGCCCCGGAATATTCTTCGCCCGGGCTTCCTTCATCAGGCTATCGACAGTCTGCGTGTCCTTCGAAGTTTCGCTGTTACGCGAATGACCCTTGCGACTGGCCACCGCGCGGCGCGATGACTCTTTGCGCTCTTCCGACTTGGCACTTGCGGGCTTCTTGCGCCCCGAGCCACCGGACTTCTCGCCACCGCCGGATTGTTTGTTCACCGTCGCCCAGGCACGCGCCTCAGCCTCATCTTTCGACACGCCCTTTTTCTCGTAGCTGTCTTCGATGTGCTCGGCTTTGCGCTTCTGTTCGCTGGTGTATTTGTCTTTGCTTCCACGAGGCATGGGATTTCTCCTCAAGTTGCGGATCCGGCCGCTCGCCGCTTCGACGGCGAGCGGCTTGGCACTACTGCATATCCAGTTTGCGCGCCGCTTCGACGCCGGCAGAACTGAGCTTGATCGGCAGGTTCAGCGAGTGTTCGCCCGCTTCGCTCATGGTCACGTGACCATGATGAATCAGCCCGCGATCCTGCAGGGCGGCGAGGGCGCTGGCCACGACTTTCTCGCCCCGGTAATTGTCCAGCACCTCCTTGCCCAAGCCGTTGGGATGCGCGTGCAGCAGGCGGGTGAGAACTTCTTTTTCCAGGTCTTTGTCGACGTTCATGGTTACCTCTTCATGGGAGTGAATAGGGCGCTCGCGTCGGCGAACTACTGACCGGCACCTTCGGAACCGGAGCCACCGGTGGTGGTTTTCGAACCGACACCCGGGCCGGCGTTGTCAGGGGGAGTGGCCGGAGAATCAGGTGTGTTCATGCCACCCTGACGGCCCGGATCGCTGCCTTGTGTGCGCGGATCGGTGCCGGTGGCGGGTGGCTGATTGATCAACGGCACGCCGGAGCCATCGGTATTCATACCGGGGGCACTGTTAATGGCGGGCGCGCGTGGCGGGGTCGGATCGGTAGGGCCAGTGCCCGCTGCCGTAGACGAGGCGGCGAACACCGCAGGGCAGAGCAGGGCGCTGAAGACTAAAGCGGTCAACCTTGACGAGATCATAGGGCTTCTCCAGTGATTGGAATCCTTACACTTGGTTGGTCAGCCCTGATGACGGATTGGTGCCTGATGATCGACGAACGGTCTTCGCCGGGGTCACGTGGCTGCTGTTCAGACGATGCCAATCTTTAGTGTTTCCATCGGTGCAAAACAGTTAACGGTCATAAGCATCCTTTCAGAATGTGCGGTATCAACTGTGGGAGCGAGCCTGCTCGCGAAAGCGTCATTTCAGTCAGATGTTGATTCAACTGACAGAATGCTTTCGCGAGCAGGCTCGCTCCCACAAGGGCAACAGTGTTCAGCAAATTGGGCAGGTCAGTATGTTTGCCATGTGACGAGCGCCGCTGCGCGCCTTAGTATGACGCTTTAATTTGCAGACAAGGCCCGTCCATGACGATCGAAATCCGCCCGGCGACCCCCAGCGATGCGCCGCAAATCCTCGCCTTCATCACCGAACTGGCAGATTTCGAGAAGGCCCGTCACGAAGTCATCGCCAGCGTCGCCGACATCGAACGCAGCCTGTTCGGCGACGGCGCCACCGCCCACGGCCTGATCTGCCTGCGCGACGGCTTGCCGATCGGCTTCGCGGTGTTCTTCTTCAGTTACTCAACGTGGCTGGGCAGCAACTGCCTGTACCTCGAAGACCTCTACATCACCCCCGAACAACGTGGCGGCGGCGCCGGCAAAACCCTGCTGCGCCACCTGGCGAAAATCGCCTGCGCCAACGACTGCGGCCGCTTCGAATGGAGCGTGCTGGAATGGAACACCCCGGCCATCGAATTCTACAAATCCCTCGGTGCGCAACCGCAGGAGGAATGGGTGCGGTATCGCATGGATGGCAAGGTGTTGCGCGAATTTGCCGAGGGCTGAGCACAATGATGGCAATCTACTGCTGATTCAGTTGTCGCCACCGCTCTAGTCCGGCATTCTGTGCGCCATTTTTGCGCGCTCACGGACGACACCTGCAATGCATCTGGCAAAATTTCTCCGCGCCTGTGGAGCCCTCGCTGCGTCAATGAGTGACTAGCTATGAGTGGACTGCAGGCGTCCATGCGTCTGTATGGTCTGGTGAAAACCACCGGCTCTTCTGACGACCCGAATCGACAGGCTGTCGAAATTCTCTGCATGGCCCAGCGCACTGGCGGCGTGGCTATAAGGGCTTTCGTGTCGCGGCTTGATGCCGAGTTGATGACGCGCAGTGCCGACCTTGGCGACTACCGCGTGGTAGCGCTGAGAACCTTTGATCCCACAGCGATTATCGACGCCCATCAAGGCTGGCTGATGCTGCACGTCTGTTGCGGCTTCGTCGCTCTCGCCGGCCATTCTCTGTTGAAAAACGGTGCGTTGATCCCGATGGGCTGGCACGTCTACTCCGAAGTGGGGCGCTGGACCTCCAGGCATCATCTGGACCTTGGCGTGAAAATGGTCGAGTTGCTGCAATCGACTTTCGAGCGCAATCACCTGCGCAACTACAACGCCTGGCTCAACGAACTTGATGATGCAACGCCTGCCGAGTTGAGTTGGCAAGCCAACGAAGCCTGGCGTGCCATACAAACCGCGACATCACCTGAAAGCCGTGAGCATTGTCATGCTCTGTTCGACCCGGTCGATAATCGCTGGCGCTTTGTCGCGACCGACATCGACATCTATCAGCCATCCCCGGCACCCCTTAAGCAAGGAGCTTTGAATTGAGTGGTAAACCCGCAGCTCGCGTCTCCGACCCAACCGCCTGCCCACTGCCAGGTCACGGCACCAACCCGATTGTCTCCGGCTCGCCGGACGTATTCTTCGACGGCCTCGCTGCTGCCCGCATGACCGATAAATCAGCGTGTGGCAGCCCTATCACCGGAGCGGTCTCCGGCACTGTTTTCATTAACGGCCTGAACGCCGCGATGCTCGATAGCACTGGTGGGCATGGCAATGTCGTGATCGGTGGCTCGGGCACGGTGATCATCGGCCAAAGTGGGGGAGGGGCAGCATTTAGTGGGCTGTTGCCGATGCCTGTGCATTTCACTGACAGGTTGCAAGTAGTCAATCAGGACACCGGAGAGCCGGTCTCTTATCACCCTTACATCATTCAGCGGGGTGACGGCAGTGAAGAGTCTGGCGTGACGGATGCGGCGGGATTTACCCATACCGTCAGTTCGCACCTGGCTGAGACAATTAAATTATTTGTGGAGTAATTAGAGATGGCAAATGGAAGTGCTACAGCAGAGGCTCCACCACCGCCAATGGCGAAAAGAGATCCCGTGAGTCATACACTTACTTGCAAGACAGATCAATCGGTCAAGCAAGTAACAGTAAGCATCCGCGATGCAATGGTTTTTCTTGTTGGTGGAGCTGGCGATCAGGAACGGTATTACGTTGATGGTCCCAATCACAATGTCGACTATGTGCGAGACATGGTCGACGCGGACATCGAAGCACTGGAAATACAGAAATCTTGTACGACGTTGCCTGTTGGTTATAACTCATTTATGAGTGAGGAGGATTTGGAGCGTAACGTTATTCGAAAGATTCCAAGTTGCAATACTGCGATTTATATCATTGGCCACAGTTTGGGTGGCTGGAACGGTGCTCATTTGTCTGCGGTTTTAACCGAGCGCGGTTTCAAAATAAAAATTTTGGTGACCCTGGATCCCGTAGGGCACGGCAAAATCGTATATGGTATTTCGAAAATATATCGTCAGGTCCCCAAGCCTAAAGCGCAGTATTGGGTAAATATCAGGGCAGCTGCGGTCGATTGGAACCTGTCAGATCTGGTTGCAGACTTTGGTGAGCAATGGGAGATCTCCGAAGGACCGAACGTCATGGGGCGGCTCGATATCAATCATGCAGATGCCAACTCTATGTATGCTCACGCCTTGCCCGGTGGAAAGTCAGCGCGACAGATTGTAGCGGAGTCAATATTCAAGTGGATTAAGGGGTAACAACCTGTGAAGGTTTTAATCTTGACAATATGTATGTCGGTGCTCTCGGCTTGTTCTTTGAATCATGGTCGGCCCATTGCTAACCTTAAATACGAAAAGACAGAGCGGCTTCGTACTACCGGAATTTATCAAGTTTATTTCAAGTCCGACGTGGAACTTCTCGGCCTGTTCAAGTCGTCTATAGGGCGTGGGCTGGTCTGCTCGTTGACAAATGACCTTGATTTTTCTCAGGCACATCGAATTAAACAGTCCGGCTTCGGGTTTATCGAGAGGGTTTCGCAGGACTCGTTGATTTATAGGGCAGATGTCATTTTTGACGAGTCGGTAGACGATGAGGGGGGAGAAAGGCGCCTGAAAGGGGAAACACTGGATCCCTTTTTAAAAGCCAGAGATTCCATTTCCTGTGTGTATAGAGTCCACTCCACTACATACAAGACGTATTTTTCCAAGATTATGCGGGTACCTAGCGCGGATTTGCTGACAACTGGACCTGCAAAATAAAAACTATCCCGTCCGGCCTTGCCTCTTTCGAGGGCCGCTCTCCCTGAGTATTTCCCGACCGCAGCGGCATGGCGAACCTTGCATTTTTGTCCGTGCAAGCCTGACTCGGCCCTTCCCGGCATTCGATCGCCATCGTTGCAGCCCAAGGGCGGCGTTTTGAGTGAGGTGATACCGTTACTGTAGATGCTTCCCAGAATGTGGGATTGATATTTATATATTGAGATTTCCCGTCCCTCGGGTTTATAGTCCGTCGCACTCACTGCCAAAAACAAAACAGGTGAAGCGATGCAGGCGCAATTGATCGCGCTCGATTGGGGGACGACCTCATTACGTGCTTACAAACTCGCGGCGGACGGTGTGGTGCTGGAGCAGCGTGCGCTGTCGTCCGGGATCATGCAGTTGCCCAAGACCCCGCGAATCATCCACGGCCGTGAATGCGCCGATGGTTTTGAACTGGCCTTCGACGAATCCTGTGGTGACTGGCTCGATGCGCAGCCGGATCTGCCGGTAATCGCTTGCGGCATGGTCGGCAGTGCACAGGGCTGGCGCGAAGCGGCTTACTGCGAGACGCCGGCCGACGTCGCCCATCTCGGAAATTCCCTACAAACCGTTGTCAGTCTTCGCGGTACACCGGTGCATATCGTCCCGGGCGTGATCCAGCGTTCGCGTCTGCCCAACGTGATGCGCGGCGAAGAAACCCAAGTCCTCGGCGTGCTGCAAAGTCTGCCGGTCGAGGCGGGTAATGATCTGCTGATCGGCCTGCCCGGCAGCCACTCGAAGTGGGTGGAAGTGGTCGACGGCCGCATCACCCATTTCGACACGTTCATGACCGGCGAAGTGTTCGCCGTGCTCAGCGAGCACAGCATCCTTGGCCGTACCCAGCAACCGAGCGCGACCTTCGATGCGCAGGCATTCGATCGCGGCGTACAGATCGCGCTGTCGACAGATGCCGCGCTCGGTGTGCTCTCGACCTTGTTCAGCGCCCGCACCCTCGGCCTGACCGGTGAACTGAGCCCGACTGCTCAGGCGGACTATCTGTCCGGCCTGATGATCGGCCATGAGCTGGCCGCGCTCGCCAATGTGCAGCGGCGCCGGCGCAATCAAGCGAATCTTCCAGCGATCGTGCTCATCGGCAATGCGCAATTGTGCACGCGATATCGCCGTGCCCTCGACGCCTGCGGCTTTGCTCAGGTGACGCTGGCCGAGCAGGCCACCGAGCGTGGCCTGTGGCAACTGGCGCGTGCCGCCGGACTCATAGATTCCTCATCCCGTTAACCCTGACTGGAAGCCTGACATGCTCAAGCAAGCACTGGCACAAAACGGTCTGATCGCGATTCTGCGTGGCCTGCAACCGCAGGAAGCGGCGGCTGTCGGAGAAGTCCTGTATTCAGCCGGATTTCGCGTCATCGAAGTACCGCTCAATTCCCCATCGCCGTACGAAAGTATCCGCATCCTGCGTGACGCGCTGCCCGACGATTGCCTGATCGGTGCTGGCACGGTGCTCAGCCCCGAGCAGGTCGAGCAGGTCAAAGCTGCTGGCGGACAAGTTATCGTCATGCCGCACAGCGATGCCAAGGTGTTGCGCGCGGCGAAAGCGGCGGGGCTGTTCCTGTCGCCGGGTGTGGCCACGCCGACCGAAGCCTTCGCCGCACTGGCTGAGGGTGCGGACATTCTCAAGCTGTTTCCGGCCGAGCAAATGAACCCGGCGGTCGTCAAGGCCTGGCTCGCGGTGTTGCCAGCCGGCACGGTGCTGGCGCCGGTCGGCGGCATTACGCCGGACAACATGCAGGCCTTTATCGACGCCGGTGTGAAAGGTTTCGGTCTCGGTTCCGGCCTGTTCAAACCGGGCATGACGCCCGAGCAGGTGGCGGTCAATGCCAAGGCCTACGTGGCTGCCTGGAAAGCCCTGCGTTGAGATTTTTTGGCGCTGTGTGCGCTGCATCTAATAAAAGCTGCATTTACCAAAGAGAGCAGAGATGAAAATCACCAAACTCACGACCTTCATCGTTCCGCCGCGCTGGTGCTTCCTCAAGGTCGAAACCGACGAGGGCGTGACCGGTTGGGGCGAGCCTGTGGTCGAAGGGCGCGCGCATACCGTAGCTGCTGCGGTGGAAGAATTGTCCGACTACCTGATCGGCAAAGACCCACGCAATATCGAAGACATCTGGACCGTGCTCTATCGCGGTGGCTTCTACCGTGGCGGCGCGATTCACATGAGCGCGCTGGCCGGTATCGACCAAGCGCTTTGGGACATCAAGGGCAAGGCCCTCGGCGTGTCGGTCAGCGATCTGCTCGGTGGCCAGGTGCGCGACAAGATTCGTGTCTATTCGTGGATCGGCGGCGACCGTCCGGCCGACACCGCGCGTGCAGCGAAAGAAGCAGTGAGCCGTGGTTTCACGGCGGTGAAAATGAACGGCACTGAAGAACTGCAGTTCCTCGACACCTTCGAGAAAGTCGACCTCGCCTTGGCCAACGTTGCCGCCGTGCGTGATGCGGTCGGGCCGAACGTCGGTATCGGCGTCGACTTCCACGGCCGCGTGCACAAGCCGATGGCCAAGGTACTGATGAAGGAGCTCGACCCGTACAAACTGATGTTCATCGAAGAACCGGTGCTCAGCGAAAACTACGAAGCGCTGAAAGAACTGGCGCCGCTGACCAGTACGCCGATTGCCCTCGGCGAGCGGCTGTTCTCGCGCTGGGACTTTAAACGGGTGTTGAGCGAAGGCTACGTCGACATTATCCAGCCGGATGCCTCTCACGCTGGCGGCATCACCGAAACCCGCAAGATCGCCAACATGGCCGAAGCCTACGACGTCGCGTTGGCGCTGCATTGCCCGCTGGGACCGATCGCCCTGGCTGCCTGTTTGCAACTCGACGCGGCTTGTTACAACGCGTTTATCCAGGAGCAGAGCCTGGGCATCCATTACAACGAGAGCAACGACTTGCTCGACTATGTGAAGGATCCGCGCGTGTTCGACTACGACCAAGGCTTCGTGAAGATTCCGAACGGCCCGGGGCTGGGCATCGAGATCAACGAGGAGTACGTGATCGAGCGTGCCGCCGTCGGCCATCGCTGGCGCAACCCGATCTGGCGTCATGCCGATGGCAGCTTTGCCGAGTGGTGATCTCCTGATTCAGCGCTGATCCCTGTGGGAGCGAGCCTGCTCGCGAATGCAATGTCACATCCGCCATCGATGTGACTGACCCGGCACTTTCGCGAGCAGGTCGAATCGTCGGACCGTCGCTCCCACAGTTTTTGATCTCCAGGGAGAGGAGATCTGCGTCATGACCTCAACAAACATAAAAAGAGGCATCTCTCATGCAAACGCATACCCTCTCCGGGCAGGCGTCTTTACTCACGCCTAGCCGCAAGCGATTTTTCATCATGGTGTTGCTGTTCATCACCGTGGTCATCAACTACCTCGACCGCAGCAACCTGTCGATTGCCGCGCCGGCGCTGACCAGTGAGCTGGGCATCGATCCGGTTCATGTCGGTCTGATCTTCTCCGCGTTCGGCTGGACTTACGCTGCCATGCAGATCCCCGGCGGCTGGCTGGTCGATCGCGTGCCGCCGCGCATCCTTTACAGCGTCGCGCTGCTGCTGTGGTCGGTGGCCACGGTGATGCTCGGTTTCGTCAGCAGCTTCATCGCGCTGTTCGTGCTGCGCATGGCCGTCGGTGCGCTGGAGGCGCCGGCCTATCCGATCAACAGCCGCGTGGTTACGACCTGGTTTCCCGAGCGTGAACGCGCCACGGCGATCGGTTTCTACACCTCCGGGCAGTTTGTCGGTCTGGCTTTCCTGACCCCGGTGCTGGCGTGGCTGCAACATGCATTCGGCTGGCACATGGTGTTCGTCGCCACCGGCGCGGTGGGCATTCTGTGGGCGCTGATCTGGTACGCGGTGTATCGCGAGCCGCGCGATTTCAAAGGCACCAATCAGGCGGAAATCGACCTGATCCGCGAAGGCGGCGGGCTGGTGGATATCCAGGCCGAGGCGGCCAAGGTCAAAGCCAAATTCAGCTGGACCGATCTGGGTGTCGTCCTCAGCAAACGCAAGTTGTGGGGTATCTACCTCGGCCAGTTCTGCCTGAACTCGACGCTGTGGTTTTTCCTCACCTGGTTTCCGACCTATCTGGTGAAATATCGCGGCATGGACTTCATCAAGTCCGGCCTGCTTGCATCGCTGCCGTTTCTCGCTGCGTTCGTCGGTGTTCTGTGCTCGGGATTCTTTTCCGACTTCCTGATCCGTCGTGGCTACACCGTGGGCTTCGCGCGCAAGTTGCCGATCATTGGCGGGCTGCTGATTTCGACTTCGATCATCGGTGCCAACTTTGTCGAGTCGACGCCGCTGGTGATTGCCTTCCTCGCCCTGGCATTTTTTGGCAACGGGCTGGCGTCGATCACCTGGTCGCTGGTGTCAACACTGGCACCGGCGCGGTTGCTCGGTCTGACCGGTGGCGTGTTCAACTTCATCGGCAATCTTTCGGCGATCGCTACGCCGATCGTGATCGGCTTCCTCGCCAGCGGCGATTCGTTCGCGCCGGCGATTACCTACATCGCCGTGCTCGCACTGGTCGGTGCCTTGTCCTACGTGCTGCTGGTGGGCAAGGTCGAGCGTATCGAGTTGTAGTGCTCAGCGTCGGGCGACCATAATGCCGCCCGTTCCTTCGCTCAACGGTAAAAGGCTGGATATGCAGGAAGACGCCCCGGAAAAAACCAAGGACGCCGCGCCCACCGGCACCCAGACGCTGCTGCGCGGCCTCGGTGTGGTGCAGGCAGTGGCCAGTGGCGCGCGCGATCTCAAGGAGATCGCCCGGCTGATCGGCACCACGCGCAGCACTACCCATCGTCTGGCCAGCTGTCTGGTCGACGAGCGTTATCTGCGCGTGGTGCCGCAAATCGGTTATCTGCTCGGGCCGAAACTGATCGAACTGGGCTTCCAGGCCCGCGAAGAGTTGCCACTGGTGACCCTGGCCGGGCCGTATCTGGACGAGCTCTCGGCGCTGACCGGCGACACGGTGCATTTGGGGATCAGGGAAGGCGACGAAGTGCTGTACCTGCTGAAGAATCCAGGGCGCAACGGGCCGGAAATGCGCTCGCGGGTTGGCCATCGCATGCCGCTGGTACGCACCGGGATCGGCAAGGCCTTGATGCTCGATGATTCGCCGCAGGACTGGCGGCGGCTGTACGACATCAGCCTGCCGGCGGGTGGCAAAAGTCAGTTCTGGCCGCAGCATCCGCAGCAATCGTGGGAGCAGCTGGAGCAGCGCATGGGCGAATACGTTGCCGGTGGCTACGCGTTCGATCTGGAAGACAACGAACCGTCGATCCGCTGTGTGGCGGCGCCAATTCGTGATGCGAGCAAGGGCATAGTCGCGGCGATCAGTATCGCCAGCACCGTGCCGTACATGCCGCTGGAAAAAATGGCCGAGTTGATCCCCCTGCTCAAAGGGGTCACAACCCGGCTGTCGGCGGAGCTTGGTTTGAAGGTATAGCCCTAAGGTTTAGGCCTTCAGCGTCGCCATGTCGATGACGAAGCGGTACTTCACATCACCGGCAATCATCCGCGCATAGGCTTCATTGATATTGCGGATGTCGAGCATTTCGATGTCGCAGGTGATGTTGTGCTCGGCGCAGAAATCCAGCACTTCCTGGGTCTCGGCGATACCGCCGATCAGGGAGCCGGCCAGTACGCGACGGCTCATCACCAGTTTGCCGGCGTGCACGGGCGGGTTCACCGGCTCGATCAGGCCGACCAGAATGTGCACACCGTCGAAACGCAGGGTGTCGAGGTACGGGTTCAAATCGTGTTGCACCGGAATGGTATCGAGCAGGAAGTCGAAGTAGCCGGCCGCGGCCTTCATCTGCTCGGCATCGGTGGAGACGATGACGTGATCAGCGCCCTGACGGCGACCTTCTTCAGCCTTGCTCGCCGAACGGGTGAACAGTGTCACTTCGGCGCCCATGGCCTTGGCGAACTTGATGCCCATGTGGCCGAGGCCGCCCATGCCGAGAATGCCGACCTTGTCACCGGCCTTGACGCCGTAGTGCTTGAGCGGCGAGTAAGTGGTGATGCCGGCGCAGAGAATCGGTGCGGCGCTGGCCAGAGCGAGTTTCTCGGGGATGCGCACAACGAAGTGTTCGCTGACCACGATGCTGTCGGAGTAACCGCCCATGGTGTTGCTGCCATCGACCCGGTCCGGGGTGGCGTAGGTCATGGTCGGGCCTTCGAGGCAATATTGCTCGAGGTTCGCCTGGCACGCTTCGCAGCTGCGGCAGGAATCGACCATGCAGCCTACGCCAACCAGATCGCCTACCTTGTGACGGGTGACATTCGCACCGACTGCGGTGACTTTTCCGACGATCTCATGGCCAGGCATCAGCGGATAAACGGCGATGCCCCATTCGTTGCGTGCCTGATGGATGTCGGAATGGCAGACGCCGCAGTAGAGAATTTCGATCGCCACGTCGTCGGCGCGCGGGCTGCGGCGTTCGAATTTCATCGGGGCGAGGGGGGTGGTGGCCGATTGGGCGGCATAGCCGATGGCGGTGTACATGGGTGACCTCGCAAAAACAGTGACAAGTGAGGCGGTGAATTCTGGCCGCCAGAGGCGGGTGCGGCCATGACGATTTCTCCGGGTCTCATGCCTAATCCTCCGGCATGCGGGTTTCGGCGATCGCATTGGTCAGCGGATCTGCGATGATGTTTTCATCCCCTTTTCCGTGAATTTTACGAAGACTTATTCGATGCAGTTGACCCGTCATCTTGATGCCAATGCCCGGCTGGTTTCGTTGATCGAACCGCTGGCGCTGCGCGATGGCTACAGCCAGACCGGCCTGCCCGGTGTGCAGATCCTGCGCGCCAGTTGCGACGTCGCCCGTGGCCCGCACATTTACGAGCCGAGCCTGATGATCATCGCGCAGGGCAGCAAACTGGCGTTCCTCGGCCCACGAACCATGGAGTACGGCGCCGGGCATTACCTGATCCAGGCGCTGCCGGTGCCGTTCGAATGTGAAACCTTTGCCTTGCCCGATGCGCCATTGCTCGGTGTGTCGGTGGCGATCGATCGTGTCCTGCTCGGCGAACTGGTGCTGGCCATGGGGCTGGCGCCGGGTCGGCATATTCCGGCGCAGACGCCGGAGTCGATGACCTCGGTGGTGCTCGACGATGGCATGCGCGGTTGTGTCGAACGGCTGCTCAGCTGTCTGCACGATCCGCTGGAATGCCAGATTCTCGGCCCGGCACGGGTTCGCGAGTTATTGTTCGTCGCGCTGCGCGGGCCGCAAGCGGATGTGTTGCGGGCGTTGGTCGAGCAACAAGGGCAATTCGCCCGGGTGGCGGCGTCGATCAGCCATCTGCATGCGCATTACACCGAGCCGCTGAATGTCGAGACACTGGCCGGTTGCGCGAACATGAGCGTGTCGACGTTTCATGAGCATTTCAAGCGCAGCACGTTGTTGTCGCCGGTCCAGTATCTGAAGCGTTTACGTTTGTTGAAGGCGCAGACGCTGCTGGTGGCGGAGGGGCTGGGCGTGGCGCAGGTGGCGCATCGGGTGGGGTATCAGAGCACGTCGCAGTTCAGTCGCGAATACAAGCGTTACTTCGAGCGCAGTCCTGGGGATGAGCGCGCTGCCTGATCCGCCGATATCCCCAGTGGGAGCGAGCCTGCTCGCGAAGGCGGTGTATCAGTCGACATCATCTTTATATGACACACCGCTTTCGCGAGCAGGCTCGCTCCCACAGTTGTTTTGTGGTGTCAGGGGAATTTTGGGCAACAAAAAGGCCCCCATGTCGGGAGCCTTGTTGTTCAGCGTTTCGACTTACATGTTCGGGTAAGTCGGGCCGCCGGCGCCTTCCGGCGCGACCCAAGTGATGTTCTGCGCAGGGTCCTTGATGTCACAGGTCTTGCAGTGCACGCAGTTCTGGGCGTTGATCTGGAAGCGCTTCTCGCCGTCTTCCTTGGTGATCACTTCGTATACGCCGGCCGGGCAGTAGCGCTGCGCCGGTTCGTCGTACAGCGGCAGGTTTTTGCTGATCGGGATGCTCGGATCGGTCAGCTTCAAGTGGCACGGCTGCTCTTCTTCGTGGTTGGTACCGGAGATGAACACCGAGCTGAGTTTGTCGAAACTCAGTTTGCCGTCAGGTTTCGGGTAATCGATCTTCTTGCAGTCGGCCGCGAGCTTGAGGCAGGCGTAATCCGGCTTGGTGTCGCGCAGGGTGAACGGCAGTTTGCCGCCGAAGATGTTCTGGTCCAGCCAGTTGAAACCACCGCCGATGATCGCGCCGTACTTGTGAATCGCCGGGCCGAAGTTACGGCTGGCGAACAGTTCTTCGTGCAGCCAGCTGTTCTTGAACGCGTCGACGTAAGTGGTCAGTTCGACGGCGCAATCCTGCTCGGCGAACAGCGCATCTGCCACCGATTCCGCCGCGAGCATGCCGGACTTCATCGCTGTGTGGCTGCCTTTGATCTTGGCGAAGTTCAGGGTGCCGAGGTCGCAACCGATCAGCGCGCCGCCCTTGAAGACCATTTTCGGCAGCGAGTTCAGGCCGCCCTTGGCGATGGCGCGGGCGCCGTAGCTGACGCGCTTGCCGCCTTCCAGATATTGCTTGAGCACCGGGTGATGCTTGAGGCGCTGGAACTCATCGAACGGCGACAGGTAAGTGTTGCTGTAGGACAGGTCGACGATCAGACCGACCACCACCTGATTGTTTTCCAGGTGATAGAGGAACGAGCCGCCGGTGTTCTCGGTGCCCATGATGTCCAGCGGCCAGCCGGCGGTGTGCACCACCAGGCCTGGCTGATGCTTGGCCGGGTCGATTTCCCAGATTTCTTTCAGGCCGATGCCGTAATGCTGAACGTCGGCATCGCTGTCGAGGTTGTAGCGCTTGATCAGTTGCTTGCCGATGTGGCCACGGCAGCCTTCAGCGAACAGCGTGTATTTGCCACGCAGTTCCATGCCTGGGGTGTACAGGCCTTCTTTCGGGTTGCCTTCACGGTCGACGCCCAGATCACCGGTGATGATCCCGCGCACTACGCCGTTTTCATCGATCAGCGCTTCTTGAGCGGCGAAGCCCGGATAGATTTCCACACCCAGGTTCTCGGCCTGCTGAGCCAGCCAGCGGCACAGATTGCCCAGGGAAATGATGTAGTTGCCTTCGTTGTGCATGGTCTTGGGCACAAAGAAGTCAGGAATCTTCTGCGCACTGTCGGCGTTTTTCAGCACGAAAATGTCATCGCGCGTGACTGGCGTGTTCAGCGGCGCGCCGAGCTCTTTCCAGTCCGGGAACAGTTCGTTCAGGGCGCGGGGTTCGAACACCGCACCGGAGAGGATGTGTGCGCCGACTTCGGAGCCTTTTTCGACCACGCAGACGCTGATTTCCTTACCGGCGTCAGCGGCCTTCTGCTTCAAGCGGCAGGCGGCGGACAGACCAGCGGGGCCGGCACCGACGATGACGACGTCGAATTCCATGTATTCGCGTTCCACAGGCTATCTCCTACTCAAGGCTCAACAGTTTTTTTTCTAATATGGAGGTTTGATCTCGCATCCGTATTGCCTTTACGTTAACGTCAAAGGGAATATTGGCGAATCCACCTTTCTCTCTAGGCGGCGCATTATATCTACACCACTCCTAGCGTCCAATACAAACGTTTGTTTGAATCGCCTCCAGCCCTGATAAATCAAAGAAGCGCGGCTTATGACAGGGCATTTTGGCGTATTGACCAGAATGGGCGTTCCGGTCAAGATACGGGCGGTTTTGCGCTCGCCGTAGGCAGACTGGCGGTTTCAAGAGCACCTCTAAAGACAGGGCACAGGCAGTAGACGGTGATGCGCAGCGCAAGTCCGGCGCGCAGTTTACACAGCGTGAGAATGAATGACCCGGCAGTCACCCCTGACGAACGGTCACCGCTCTTCGCGAAGTGAATCACCTCACATTCAAGCCGGCGTTTTTAGAGGTGCCCTTGTCGCCCGATGAGCATCATCCGCCAGGTTCGCCTAGGCGACTTTCTTTTCACCGGAGAGTAACGAGGAATCCATGAAGGTTCTTGTAGCTGTCAAACGCGTTGTGGATTACAACGTCAAGGTCCGCGTCAAGGCGGACAATTCCGGCGTCGACCTCGCCAACGTCAAGATGTCGATGAACCCGTTCTGCGAAATCGCCGTGGAAGAAGCCGTACGCCTGAAAGAGAAGGGCGTTGCGACTGAAATCGTCGTCGTCTCGATCGGCCCGACCACCGCTCAGGAGCAGCTGCGTACCGCACTGGCTCTGGGGGCCGACCGCGCCATCCTCGTCGAATCCGCTGAAGACCTGACCTCGCTGGCCGTGGCCAAGCTGCTCAGGGCCGTTGTCGACAAGGAACAGCCGCAGCTGGTGATCCTTGGCAAACAGGCGATCGACAGCGACAACAACCAGACCGGCCAGATGCTCGCGGCACTGAGCGGCTACGGTCAGGGCACCTTCGCTTCGAAAGTCGAAGTCTCCGGCGACAGCGTTGCCGTGACTCGCGAAATCGACGGCGGCGCGCAGACCGTTTCGCTGAAACTGCCGGCCATCGTCACCACCGACCTGCGTTTGAACGAGCCGCGCTACGCGTCCCTGCCAAACATCATGAAAGCCAAGAAGAAGCCTCTCGAAGTGCTGACTCCGGACGCTTTGGGCGTTTCCACCGCCTCCACCAACAAGACACTGAAAGTTGAAGCGCCGGCTGCACGCAGCGCAGGCATCAAGGTCAAGTCGGTGGCTGAACTGGTTGAAAAACTCAAGAACGAAGCGAAGGTAATCTAAATGACTATCTTGGTTATTGCTGAACACGACAACAAAGTGCTGGCCCCGGCCACACTGAACACCGTGGCCGCTGCTGCCAAAATCGGCGGCGACATCCACGTTCTGGTAGCAGGTCAGGGCGCTGGTCCGGTGGCCGAAGCCGCGGCTAAAATCGCTGGCGTGAGCAAAGTCCTGAATGCTGACAACGCCGCTTACGCGCATCAGCTGCCAGAGAACGTAGCTCCGCTGGTTGCAGAGCTGGGCGCTGGCTACAGCCACATCCTCGCTGCCGCCACTTCCAACGGCAAAAACATCCTGCCGCGCGTTGCTGCTGCGCTGGACGTTGACCAGATCTCCGAGATCATCTCGGTAGAAAGCGCTGACACTTTCAAGCGCCCGATCTACGCCGGTAACGCCATCGCCACCGTGCAATCGACCGCCGCGATCAAAGTGATCACCGTGCGTGCCACCGGTTTCGATCCGGTTGCTGCTGAAGGTGGTTCGGCTGCCGTTGAAGCCGTAGGTGCTGCCCACGACGCCGGTACTTCGAGCTTCGTCAGCGAAGAGCTGGCCAAGTCCGACCGTCCTGAGCTGACCGCTGCCAAGATCGTCGTCTCTGGCGGTCGCGGCATGCAGAACGGTGACAACTTCAAACACCTGTACGCGCTGGCCGACAAGCTTGGCGCTGCTGTTGGCGCTTCACGCGCTGCGGTCGACGCAGGTTTCGTACCGAACGACATGCAGGTCGGTCAGACCGGCAAGATCGTTGCGCCACAGCTGTACATCGCCGTCGGTATCTCCGGCGCGATCCAGCATCTGGCTGGCATGAAAGACTCCAAGGTGATCGTTGCGATCAACAAGGACGAAGAAGCGCCGATCTTCCAAGTGGCCGATTACGGCCTCGTGGCGGATCTGTTCGAAGCAGTACCTGAGCTGGAGAAGCTGGTCTAATCCGGCGTCTTCACTTATAAAGAGCCCGGCCTGTTGGTCGGGCTTTTTTTTGTCTCGAATTTCAAGCGGGAGCGTTTTGCCATGGATCTGCGCTGCGGATGGTTGTTGGGATTGGCCCTGTTGCCAGGTTTGGCCATGGCCGCGGGCAAGTGTGAGCGCCTGGTCGTCACCGGCAGCCCTGACGCGCCGCCGTACTTGTGGCAGGACCCGCAAAACCCCAAGCGCCTGATCGGCGCCAGTGCCGATCTGTTGCAGCAAGTGGCCAAGGATCTGGGCATCAAAGTCGACCTGCTCTACGCCGGCAAACGCTCGCAGGCCCTCGATGAAGTGCGCAGCGGGCGTATGGACATGCTGGCCGACGCGCCGCTGACCGTGAATGAGCTGGAAAACTTCGACTTCATTCATCCGCCACTGCTGGAAAACGACTACCTGGTGTGGACGCGCAAAGGCTCGACGCTGACCTATGCCGAGGCCGGCGACCTGAAAGGCCATGCCGGCGCGGTGTCGGAAAAGTCGCGGATGACTCAGGCATTCGGCACTTTCGCCGAACAGAATCTGACCCTGACCCGCACAGCAAACCTTACCGAGGCATTACAGAAACTGCTGTTGGGCGAGGTGGAATATGTCCTCGCCGGACGTTACTCAGGCCTGGCCGCCGCGCAGACATTGGGCATGACCAGCGATCTGTTGGCGTTCGAACAACCCATCGACCGGCCGGGTCTGTTCCTCGCGGTTTCGCATAACTCGGCCTGCAACGATCCGTGGTTGCGCGGACAGCTCGCCAAAAAGATGACAGAATTGCCCGCGTCCGGACTGACGGAAGCCGCGCTGCAACGCAACATCGAGCGCTGGAAGGCGCAACAGCAACAGCCGCCACAACCTGTCAGTGCCCCAAAACAGTAGGGATTCTTAGTGAGTATTCGACCTCTTTTCGCGGCTGTGGCCGTTCTGGCCCTGGCCGGGTGCGCATCCGATCCGGCACCCAGTGAGCAAATGCGTTTGACCGAACAAGCCATCGTGCAGGCCAAGGCAGTCGGCGCCACCGCTGACGAAGTGCCGGAAATGCAACTGGCCGAAACAAAATACAACCGCGCCAAAGGCAGCATGGCCGACGAGTCCTATCGCAACGCGCGCATGCGTGCCGAGCAGGCGGAACTGGATGCACGTCTGGCCGAGGCCAAGGTGCTGACGAAAAAAAGTGAAGAACAGCTGAATGTGCTCAATACCCGCATTGTCCGCCTGCGCAAGCAGCTGCAACTGGGGGAAGCGCAATGAGCCTCAAGTCCAATGCTCTCGGCATTCTGCTCCTCGCCGGTTGCGCCAGCCTGTACGGCTGCGCCGGCCAGCACAGCGAGGCGGCGCTGCAACAGGCCGGCGTTGATTTCCAGAAGGTCAAGGAAGATTCCAACGTGCTGCGCATCGCGCCGAAAGACGTGATCCGCGCCGGCGAATCCCTGGCCCGCGCCGATCGGCTGTCGACCTATTGGGGCAGCGGTGCCGACGTGGTGCATTACGCCTACCTGAGCCAGCGCTACAGCGAAATCGCCCGCGAGCACACCAACCAGGCGCTCAACGAGGAACGCGCAGCCAAGCTCGAGCTTGAGCGTCAGCGTCTGCAACTGGCTCTGCGCGAGTCGAAGCTGCTCAGTGTGCAGCAGCAGGGCAAGTGGCTGGAGGAACAGATCGAGGCGCTGGCCACCACACAGACCGATCGGGGGCTGGTCATGACCCTCGGCGACGTGTTGTTCGACACCGGCCAGGCGGAACTGAAAAACTCGGCCAACCGTGTCGTGCTGAAGATCGTCCAGTTTCTGCAACTCAACCCCAAGCGCGTGGTGCGCATCGAGGGCTACACCGACAGCACCGGTGGCAAACAGGAAAACCTCAAACTGTCCCGCGATCGCGCGCAATCGGTGGCTGACGTGCTGGTCGATCTGGGTATCGACGAAAAACGCATTCAGGTCGAAGGTTACGGCGACCAGTTCCCGGTCGATGCCAACGCCTCCGAGCGTGGCCGGGCGCAGAATCGCCGCGTCGAGATCGTGTTCTCTGACGAAAAAGGCCAGCTCGGCGCCGCCCGTTGAGGGCTGCGTCTCTGGAAAGCCCGGACTGTCATGCAGTGCCGGGCTTTTTTATGTCTGTCGATTGCTGCGCAAAACCGTACAGATGGGACAGACACCCCACTGTACGGTCGAGTAATCTGGCAACTGTCCCAGTACACTTCTAAACTGTTCCGGTATTGTTTCAGACAAGAATAAAATGCCCGTGAAATCGAGTGCTGCGTCATGACCAATCTCTTGCTCTACCAACGTATTGCTCAGCAACTGGCCGAAGACATCCGCCGTGGTGTCTATCAACCGGGGGAGCGCGTGCCTTCGGTGCGCAAGATGAGTTCGCAGCTCAACGTCAGTCATGCGACGGTGTTGCAGGCTTACGCCAACCTTGAAGATCAGGGCCTGATCCGCGCCCGACCGCAGTCGGGTTACTACGTGCACCAGACCCCAGCGCTGACCGCGCCGACGCCGGATATTGCCCGGGTCGAACGGCCGGGGCTGGTGACGCGCAGCAGCATCATCCAGCAGGTATTGGTCGAGTCGCGGCGCGAAGGCGTGTTTCCGCTGGGCGCTGCGGTGCCGAGTGTCGATTATCTGCCGGTGCGCGCGCTGCATCAGCAGCTGGCCAAGGTCACCCGGTTTCACAGCCCACGGGCGTTCAGCTACATGTTCAGCCCCGGCTTCGAACCGCTGCGCCGGCAGGTCGCGATCCGTATGCGTGACGCTGGCGTGGTGGTCGATCCGTCGGAAGTGGTGATCACCCACGGCTGTGTCGACGCCTTGCAGATGTCGTTGCGCGTGCTGACCCGGCCGGGGGATCTGATCGCTGCCGAATCACCGACCTATTACGGCCTGCTGCAACTGGCCGATCTGCTTGGCCTGAAGGTCATCGAAATCCCCAGCGACCCCGCCACCGGCATGAGCCTGGAAGCCTTGCAACTGGCCGCCAACCAGTGGTCGATCAAGGCGTTGGTGCTGACCACGCGCCTGAGCAATCCCCTCGGCGGGACCATGCCGGAAGAGCGGCAGAAACAGTTGTTGCGTCTGGCCTCGGATTTCGACATTCAGATTGTCGAAGACGATATCTACGGCGAACTGATGTTCGAGCAGGGCCGTACCAAGGCGCTGAAGGCTTACGACAGGCTGGATCGGGTGATCTACTGCTCGAGCTTCTCCAAAACCTTGTCGCCAGGTGTGCGTATCGGCTGGATGATCGCCGGCAAATACCAACAGGAAATCCAGCGCCTGCAAACCTTCAGCACCCATTCGGCGTGCAGCGTCACGCAGATGGCGATTGCCGCCTATCTGGAAAACGGCGGTTATGACCGGCATTTACGCTACATCCGTCAGGAGTACCGGAAAAACCTCAGCGCGTTCCAGCTGGCGGTGCAGCAGCACTTCCCTGAGGGCACGCAGATGTCCCGGCCCACGGGCGGTTTCATCCTCTGGGTGAGCTTGCCGGGGCGGGTCAACACTCAGGAATTGCATGTCCGCGCGCTGCAACAAGGCATCAGCATCGCACCGGGGCTGATCTTCAGTAATACCGAGCAGTTCAACCACTGTATCCGCCTCAACTGCGGCATTCCGTGGAACCGCGAGGCGGAGCGGGCGCTGATGACGCTGGGTCTGTTGGCCACCCAACTGTGTCAGGAAACCGCTGGCGGATTCTGAACGGGGAGGGCGCTGAGGCTTGTCATGTGACGCACAACAAGCGAGCATGTGGCCCTCTGCCGTTAGTTCGTTGGGTCCATGAAAGCCATTGTTCCTGCCGCGTGGGTATTGCTGGGTTTGTTGATGATCGGTCAGGCACCGGGTGTTATGGCGGCCGCAGCCCAGGAAAAACCGGCAGCGACCAGTACGACGAAGAAAGCCGTCAAAACCGTGGCTCCGGCAAAAAAAGCCCAGGCCAAAAAAAACGCCACGGTGAAGAAGCGCCGCCCGGTTGCCTCGAAGTCGAAATCCGCGAGCGAAGTGGCCAAGACCAAATTGCCGCCGGCAAAACTCGATCTCAGCCTGCCCAAGGAGATGGTTGAAGACCTGAAGCCACAGGGCACCGTAGAACTGCCCAAACGCGAGGCGATCCTGCCGCAGATGTTTGGCGAGAAAGATAACGGCTTCCAGCTCAACGGCCGCTTGCTCAGCAATGAAATGGAGTTGCAATTGCGCAACGAAGCGCGACGCGATGTGGAAGGCGCGGCGCTGGATTTCGAATTCAAGCAATAGATGCAGCCCTCTGCGACGTGCAGACCAGACGCTTCGTCGGAGACTGCCCGGTCACTTTTACTTATCGTTGAAAAGCCGCTTGCAGCAATTTGAAACAGCTGTTTTAGCGGTTACTCTGTTCCCCGTCTCTTTACACATCGCCCGTCGCGAGGATCTTTCGTCATGAAATGCCGTGAAGGCTGTGGCGCTTGCTGCATTGCCCCCTCCATCAGTTCGCCGATTCCCGGCATGCCCGATGGCAAACCCGCCGGCGAACGTTGCGTGCAACTGTCGGTCGATAACCTGTGCAGCATTTTCGGCCGTCCGGAACGTCCGGCTGTCTGCTCGGGTTTCGCTGCGGATGTCGAGGTTTGCGGCAGCAGTTCAGAAGAAGCGATCAGATTGATCGGCTGGTGGGAGCAGATGACGGCGGCATGATGTGTTCACCAACGGAACTTCAACAATAAGGAATAACACTATGGGTTCGCTGCACCGTATCGCTGTGTTGTGTGGTCTGACTGCCGTACTTGCCACTTCGGTCGTCCACGCGGAAGACTGGACAGTGGCCAAGAACGAAGACGGCATCAAGGTTTCCCTGAGCGAAATACCCGGTTCGGATTACAAGTCCTACCAAGGCGTTGCGCTGATGAAAACCACCGTTGCCAAACTGCGTGCCTTGCAGGAAGACGTCTCCGGCGCCTGCGCGTGGATTCACGAGTGCAAAAGCCAGAAACTGCTCAAGCACGAAGGCGATCTGAGCTGGACCTATTCGCAATTCAATACGCCATGGCCGGT
The DNA here is from genome assembly GCF_019145195.1 of Pseudomonas siliginis. GTDB lineage: Bacteria > Pseudomonadota > Gammaproteobacteria > Pseudomonadales > Pseudomonadaceae > Aquipseudomonas > Aquipseudomonas siliginis. The sequence continues at coordinate 212,849 of NZ_JAHSTW010000008.1, read as the reverse complement.
GACCCCGCGTGATTCGGTGTTGAAAATCACCACTGTTGAGGGCGCCGATGGCAGCCTGACCCGTAATCTTGAAGGCGTGCCGACCTATCTGCCGGAAGAAAAAGGCTTCGTGCGGGTCCAGCAAGTCAAAGGCTTCTGGAAGTTCGTGCCTAAAGGCGATCAGGTTGAAGTGACTTATCAGGTGCACACCGAACCGGGCGGAAGCGTGCCGGCCATGGTCGCCAACAAGTTTGTGGTCGATGCGCCATTCAATACCCTGAAAGCGCTGAAAGAACGCGCCGAGAAATAATCAATTGGCTGTAAGCAAAACGCCCCGAACCATTCGGGGCGTTTTGTTTTGTCTCTAAATTGTATTTCCAGATATGCGTTGCACGAAATTTTCACAAAGTCTCCAAGACAATTCGCCCGCACTTGTTGCCTGCCATTGCGCTGCTAGCCCTTCAAATGAAAGTCTCGAAGAGCAGGGCAGTAATCAATGGCAATGGTGTGAACGATCGTGCAACATTTGCGCACCGCGCACGCCCCGGGGTCTGGACTGACCAATAGAGGGCCTGGCGCCGCTGTATTTTTGCAACTTCAACTTCCAATGGGTCCTAAAACGACATGGCAAACCCGGACGCCCTGAATCAGCAGCGATCTTCTGCTCGCCTGCTGCAACCGACCGTCAAATCGCATCTGGCCTACACGCTGCTGTGCGCGCTGGTCATGATGGTGATGTTTTCCGCGCTGCGCCTCGCGCTGCTGGTCTACAACCGCGAGATGATCCTCGACACCCCGGCCGCGACCTTCCTTGAAGCGTTCGTCAACGGTCTGCGTTTCGACCTGCGCCTGGTGGTCTACCTGTGCATTCCGCTGGTGCTGGCGCTGTTCAGTGCCCGGGCCATGGCCGCGCGCGGTTTCTTCCGTCTGTGGCTGACCGTCGCCTCGAGCATCGCGCTGTTTCTCGGCCTGATGGAGATGGACTTCTACCGCGAATTTCACCAGCGCCTCAATGGTCTGGTGTTCCAGTACGTGAAGGAAGACCCGAAAACCGTAATGAGCATGCTCTGGTACGGTTTCCCGGTGGTGCGCTACGTGCTGGCGTGGGTGATCGGTACGGTCATTCTGACCCTGGCGTTCAAAGGCGCCGACCGCGCCACCCGCCCGCGCGGACCGTTCAGCGGCGGCAGCGTCAGCTCCCGTCAGGTTGCGCCATGGTACACCCGCCTGGCGGTGTTCGTGGTCTGCCTGCTGATCTGCGTGGTCGCCGCTCGCGGCACCTTGCGTCAAGGCCCGCCGATGCGTTGGGGTGACGTCTACACCACCGATTCCAACTTCGCCAACCAGCTCGGTCTCAATGGCACGCTGTCGCTGGTCGCCGCAGCCAAGGCGCGCATGGGCGAAGACCGCGACAATATCTGGAAAGCCACGCTGCCCCAGGAACAGGCGCAGCAAGTGGTGCGCGACATGCTGCTGATGCCGGACGACAAACTGGTCGATGCCGACATCGCCGCTGTTCGCCGCGACTACATGCCGCCGGCCGACAAGACCCTGCCGATCAAGAACGTCGTGGTGATCCTGATGGAAAGCATGGCCGGTCACTCGGTCGGTGCTTTGGGCGCGCCGGGCAATATCACCCCGTACCTGGACAAGCTGTCGAAGGAAGGCCTGCTGTTCGACCGCTTCTTCTCCAACGGCACCCACACCCATCAGGGCATGTTCGCGACCATGGCCTGCTTCCCCAACCTGCCAGGTTTCGAATACCTGATGCAGACCCCGGAAGGCAGCCACAAACTGTCCGGCCTGCCGCAGTTGCTCAGCGCCCGCGACTATGACGATGTCTATGTCTACAACGGTGATTTCGCCTGGGATAACCAGTCGGGCTTCTTCAGCAACCAGGGCATGACCAACTTCGTTGGCCGCAATGACTTCGTCAATCCGGTGTTCTCCGATCCGACCTGGGGCGTGTCCGACCAGGACATGTTCGATCGTGGCCTGCAAGAACTGAAGGCGCGGGAAAACGGCAAGCCGTTCTACGCGCTGCTGCAAACCCTGTCCAACCACACGCCGTACGCCTTGCCGACGCCATTGCCGGTCGAGCGCGTGACTGACCGTGGCAGCCTCAACGAACACCTGACCGCCATGCGCTACTCCGATTGGGCGCTCGGCCAGTTCTTCGAGAAGGCGCGCAAAGAGAAGTACTTCAACGAAACCCTGTTTGTCATCGTCGGCGACCATGGCTTCGGCAACGAGCGCCAGATCACTGAAATGGACCTGGGCCGCTTCAACGTGCCGATGCTGATGATCGCCCCTGGCATTCAGCAGAAGTTCGGTACCCGCGACCACACCGTGGGGACGCAGATCGACATCGTGCCGACCATCATGGGCCGTCTCGGTGGCGAAGTGCGTCACCAGTGCTGGGGCCGTGACCTGCTCAACCTGCCGCAGGGCGATACCGGTTTCGGTGTGATCAAGCCATCGGGCAGCGAACAGACCACCGCCATCGTCACCGCCGACCAGATTCTGGTGCTGCCGCGTGACAAGGACATGGGCCCGAAAATCTGGCAATACCAGCTTGGCGCCAACCCGCACGCCGAAGTAGTGCCAGACGCGCCGCGCACTGCCGAACTCAAACTCAAACTTGAGGCGTTCCTGCAAACCGCGACCAAGAGCCTGCTCGATAACACCGCCGGTGTTATTCATGGCAAGCCGGACTGATCACTTGTTAAAGTCCACGCAATAAAAAAGAGGCCCTTGAACAAGGGCCTCTTTTTTTACCGCTTCAAATCGTCATATCTTGCCGAGTAACAACAGCACCAGCAGCACGACCAACACCACGCCGATAATGCCCGACGGGCCATAACCCCAACTTCTTGAGTGCGGGAAGACCGGCAGGCCACCGATCAGCAACAGGATCAGGATGATGATTAGAATTGTGCCCATGGGTGATTTCCTTGTTCAGAGTCTGGAAGAGTCTTGATGCTCAGTGGGCAGCTGGAGAGCAACTAAATTCCAGCCGGCTTACATGTTCCGACTTGCGCCGATGAAAAAAAATTCAATGTTTTTTTAATGTATTTGGATTGCTCGGTTATTTCCTTTCCAGCAAAAAGATCGCAGCCTCGTTGCACTCGTCAGCTCCTACATGAGACCAACCGGAAAACAATGACGGCTGGAATCTTTTGATCCTCCATTCAGCAACTGGATGGAGCGTGGGTGAACGAACTTCCTTCGCTACACTCGGCGCATCTCTCCCGGAACAACAAGGCTGTCCGCTATGCAAAATCGCATGATGATCACTGGTGCAGGCTCAGGCCTGGGTCGCGAAATCGCCCTGCGCTGGGCCCGTGAAGGCTGGCGGCTGGCCTTGTCCGATGTCAGTGAGCCCGGCCTGCAGGAAACCCTGAAGCTGGTGCGCGAGGCGGGCGGTGACGGTTTCATCCAGCGCTGCGACGTGCGCGATTACAGCCAGCTCACCGCCTTCGCCCAGGCCTGCGAGGAGAAGCTCGGCGGCATCGACATCATCGTCAACAATGCCGGCGTCGCCTCGGGCGGGTTTTTCAGCGAATTGTCGCTGGAAGACTGGGACTGGCAGATCGCGATCAACCTGATGGGCGTGGTCAAGGGCTGCAAGGCGTTCCTGCCGCTGCTGGAAGAGAGCAAGGGCAAGATCATCAACATCGCCTCCATGGCCGCGTTGATGCAAGGCCCGGCAATGAGTAACTACAACGTGGCCAAGGCCGGCGTAGTGGCGTTGTCGGAAAGTCTGCTGATCGAACTCGCGCAGCAGGAAGTGGCGGTGCATGTGGTTTGCCCGTCGTTCTTCCAGACCAACTTGCTCGATTCTTTCCGTGGCCCGACCCCGGCCATGAAAGCCCAGGTCGGCAAGTTGCTGGAAAGTTCGCCGATCAGCGCAGCCGACATCGCTGACTACATCTATCAGCAAGTCGCCGCCGGCGAATTCTTGATTCTGCCCCACGAACAAGGGCGCATGGCCTGGGCAATCAAGCAAAAGAATCCGCAACTGCTCTACAACGAAATGACTTCCATGGCCGAGAAAATGCGCGCCAAGGCCAAACAAAACAACGCTTGATCTTGTTCGATTCCCGCCGCGTCGTTAGGGTGGCCGCCACGGTCACCCTGTCGAGACGCCTCCATGCTCAATTACTTGTGGTTCTTCCTTGCGGCGCTGTTTGAAATCGCCGGCTGTTTTGCCTTCTATATGTGGCTGCGCCAGGGCAAGAGCGCGTTGTGGGTGATTCCCGCGTTGCTCAGCCTGACCCTGTTTGCACTGTTGCTGACCCGTGTTGAGGCGGCCTACGCCGGGCGCGCCTATGCCGCGTATGGCGGGATCTACATCGTTGCTTCGATTGGCTGGCTGGCGGTGGTCGAGCGGGTGCGTCCGTTGGGCTCGGACTGGATCGGCATGGCCCTGTGCGTGGTCGGTGCCAGCATCATTCTGTTCGGGCCGCGCTTTTCCGCTGCCTGAGGCTTTTGTGCGAAGCGTCTGACAGCTGCGGGCGTGGGCAGCTGTAGGGCAAGACTGATTTGCTCGTCGTGGATTGTGAAGACGCTGTAAGCCGCGCATCTTCAGGGTTTGCCAGTCCTGAAGGATGAATCCCATGCTTGTACTCAGCCGTGTGGTCGGTGAGTTGATTTCAATCGGAGACGACATCACCCTGCGTGTTCTGTCGGTCAATGGCTCCAGCGTGCGCTTCGGCGTCGAGGCGCCGAAAAAGGTCCATGTACACCGCGCCGAGGTCTATGACCGGATCAAGCGCAAGGAAGCCGCGGCGAAGGCTGGCTGACGGTTTCAGTCGAACAGATGCTTGGGTACGTCGTGCTTGAGCATCAGCTGGCACTGCTCGCTTTCCGGATCGAACACGATCAATGCCTGGCCTTTGGTCAGTGCCTGACGCACACGCAGGACGCGGGTTTCCAGCGGGGTGTCATCGCCGTTATCGGTACCGTCGCGGGTGACGAAATCCTCGATCAGGCGGGTGAGGGTGTCGACTTCAAGCGCGTCGTGGGGAATGAGCATGGGCACCTCGGTCAAATCAATGTCGGGATGCTACGGGGATTGGGTTTTGTCTGCCAGTTCTGTATCGGTCTTGCCGGCCCATTCGCGAGCAGGCTCGCTCCCACCTTTGAAATGCGATCTCTGTGGGAGCGAGCCTGCTCGCGAAGGCGGTTATCTGTTCACCGAAGGCTCAACTGTCAGAACGCTGCCCCACCAGACTGTCCACCGGCGGCACGCGGGTTTCGCTTTCCATCTGCGTGTCATGCTCGATCTGATGGCTGAAGCGATCCAGTGAAGCATTGGCCGGCGCCGCATCGCTGGCAAAGACCGGCGGGCTCAGAATGTACGCGCCGAGCAAGCGGCTGAGCGCCGCCAGACTGTCGATGTGCGTACGCTCGTAGCCGTGCGTGGCATCGCAGCCGAAAGCGAGCAGGGCAGTGCGAATGTCGTGGCCGGCGGTGACCGCCGAGTGCGCATCGCTGAAGTAATAGCGGAACATGTCACGGCGCACCGGCAATTCGTGTTCATCGGCCAGACGCAACAGATGCCGCGACAGGTGATAGTCATACGGCCCGCCGGAGTCCTGCATCGCCACGCTCACCGCGTGTTCGCTTGAATGCTGGCCGGGGGCGACCGGTGCGATGTCGATGCCGACAAATTCGCTGACGTCCCACGGCAATGCCGCCGCTGCGCCGCTGCCGGTTTCCTCAGTGATGGTGAACAGTGGATGGCAATCGATGTTCAATTCCTGGCCACTGTCGACAATCGCCTTGAGCGCAGCGAGCAATGCGGCAACACCGGCCTTGTCGTCGAGATGGCGCGCGCTGATATGGCCGCTTTCGGTGAACTCCGGCAGCGGATCGAAGGCCACCACGTCGCCGACATGAATGCCCAGCGATTCGCAATCGGCTTTGGTCGTGCAGTAGGCATCCAGACGCAGTTCGACATGGTCCCAGCTGATCGGCATTTCATCGACCTGGGTGTTGAAGGCGTGCCCGGACGCCATCAGCGGCAACACGCTGCCGCGAATCACGCCGGTGTCAGTAAACAGGCTGACCCGGCTGCCCTCGGCAAAACGGCTCGACCAGCAACCGACCGGGGCGAGGGTCAGGCGACCGTTGTCTTTCACCGCACGCACAGCAGCGCCGATGGTGTCCAGGTGCGCAGACACCGCGCGGTCAGGGCTGCTCTTTTTGCCCTTCAACGTCGCGCGAATGGTCCCGCGCCGGGTCATTTCAAACGGAATGCCCAGCTCTTCGAGACGCTCGGCGACGTAGCGCACGATGGTGTCGGTGAACCCGGTAGGGCTGGGAATGGCGAGCATTTCCAGCAGCACTTTTTGCAGGTAAGCCAGATCCGGTTCAGGGATTTGTGTGGTCATGGTCATGGAAACTCCTGATGGGTTGAGCACATCGATGGTTTCGATGAGGAAAATTGGTGGTGACGTTCAGGGCCTCTTCGCGAGCAGGCTCGCTCCCACATTTGGAATGCATTCCCCTGTGGGAGCGAGCCTGCTCGCGAAGGCGTCAGCCGGAACAACGATGGTTCAAGAGACAGCCGGCTGACTATGCGGAAACAACAGATCGACAAAGCGTTCCGCCGTCGGCTGCGGTTCATGGTTGGCCAGGCCGGCGCGTTCGTTGGCTTCGATGAACACGTACTCGGGCTGATCCGCCGCCGGCACCATCAGATCGAGCCCGACCATTGGAATGTCCAGGGCCCGCGCCGCGCGCACGGCCGCGTCGACCAGCGTCGGATGAAGAATGTCGGTCACGTCTTCCAGCGTACCGCCGGTGTGCAGATTGGCCGTGCGCCGCACGAACAGATGCTCGCCGGCCGGCAGGATGCTGCTGTAGTCATAGCCGGCAGCGTGCAGCGTGCGTTGGGTTTCGTGGTCCAGCGGAATCTTGCTTTCGCCACTAGTGGCGGCTTGCCGGCGGCGGCTCTGCGCTTCGATCAGCGCACCGATCGAATGCTGACCATCGCCAACCACTTCCGCCGGACGGCGAATCGCCGCCGCAACCACTTCAAAGCCGATCACCACGATGCGCAGATCAAGGCCTTCGTGGAAGCTTTCCAGTAGCACGCGACTGTCAAACTGCTTGGCGGTTTCGATGGCCTTCTGCACTTCTTCGATGGTGCGCAGATCCACCGCGACGCCGTGGCCCTGTTCGCCATCGAGAGGCTTGACCACCACCCGTTGGTGCTCATCGAGGAAGGCCAGATTATCGTCGGCATTGCCCGCCAGTTGCTGTGCTGGCAGTTTCAAGCCTGCGGCCTTCAACACCTTGTGGGTCAGGCTTTTGTCCTGGCACAAGGTCATGCTGATCGCACTGGTCAGGTCGCTCAGCGACTCGCGGCAACGCACGCGACGGCCGCCGTGGCTGAGGGTGAACAGCCCGGCGTCGGCGTCATCCACTTGCACGTCGATACCGCGCCGATGGGCTTCTTCGACGATGATCCGCGCGTAAGGATTGAAATTCGCCTCCGGACCCGGGCCGAGAAACAGCGGCTGGTTGATGCCGTTCTTGTGCTTGATGGCGAACGTCGGCAGGTTGCGAAAACCCAGTTTGGCGTAAAGGTTTTTCGCCTGACGGTTGTCGTGCAGCACCGACAGATCCAGATAAGCCAGACCACGACTCATGAAGTGCTCGACCAGATGTCGCACCAGCACTTCGCCGACGCCGGGGCGCGAGCAATGCGGGTCGACCGCCAGGCACCACAGGCTGCTGCCATGTTCCGGATCGTTGAAGGCTTTTTCATGATTGAGGCCCATGACACTGCCGATCACCGCGCCGCTGTCCTCATCTTCCGCCAGCCAGTACACCGGGCCGCCCTGATGATGCGGGGTGAGCAACTCCTGATCGATCGGCAACATGCCGCGCGCCTGGTACAAACGGTTGATACCCTGCCAGTCGGTTTCGCTCTGCGCGCGACGAATGCGGAAGCCGCGAAACACCCGCGTGGCCTGCCGGTAATCGCTGAACCACAAACGCAGGGTGTCGGACGGATCGAGAAACAGCTGCGTCGGCTCAAGGCCCAGAATCTGCTGCGGTGCGGCAACATACAGGGCGATATCGCGCTCGCCGGGCTGCTCGTTGAGCAGCTCCTGCGCCAGCGATGCCGGATCCGGGAACGTGTGACCGATCAACAGCCGGCCCCAGCCACAGTGCACGGCAATCGGGGCGCTGGCAGGCTGGCTGCCGTCTTCGGCCAGGCGCGCCTGCAAACGTTCATACGAGGGGGCCTGACCACGCAACAGGCGTTGGTTGATGGACGTGGCATGGGGTTTCATCAATCAGATTCCTTGTTCACTGAGCCACAGGTTCAGGGCCGCCAGTTGCCACAGTTTCGAACCGCGCAACGGGGTCAGTTGGCCTTGCGGATCAGTCAAAAGCTTGTCGAGCATGCTCGGGTTGAACAGGCCGCGATCCTGGCTCGGATCCAGCAGCAGTTCGCGCACCCAGTTGAGCGTGTCGCCCTGCAAGTGCTTGAGACCCGGCACCGGGAAATAGCCTTTCTTGCGATCGATCACTTCGCTTGGAATGACCCGACGCGCTGCTTCTTTCAGCACTTGCTTGCCGCCATCGGGCAGCTTGAATTGACCTGGTACACGAGCAGACAGCTCGACCAGTCGATAGTCGAGGAACGGCGTGCGCGCTTCCAGGCCCCAGGCCATGGTCATGTTATCGACGCGTTTGACCGGGTCATCGACCAGCATCACCGTGCTGTCCAGGCGCAGCGCCTTGTCCACGGCAGCCTCGGCGCCGGGCTGGGCAAAGTGCTGTTTGACGAAATCGCCCGCCGCATCGTGGTCGACCAGCCATTTCGGCTGCACAGTCGCCGCGTAGTCGTCGTAGCTGCGGTCGAAGAACGCATCGCGGTAGGCCGCGTATGGGTCCGCCGCGCCGTCGACCTGCGGATACCAGTGGTAACCGGCAAACAGTTCGTCTGCGCCTTGGCCGCTCTGCACCACTTTGCAGTGCTTGGCCACTTCACGGGACAACAGATAGAAAGCGATGCAGTCGTGGCTGACCATCGGCTCGCTCATCGCCCGGAACGCGGCGGGCAGTTGCTCGATGATTTCTTTCTCGTCGATGCGCAACTGATGGTGGCGGGTGCCGTAGTGCTTGGCGATCAGGTCGGAATACTGGAATTCGTCGCCGCGCTCGCCGCCGGCATCCTGGAAACCGATGGAGAAGGTCGACAGATTCTCTACACCGACTTCGCGCAACAGGCCGACGAGCATGCTCGAATCGACACCGCCGGAAAGCAACACACCGACATCCACTGCCGCACGCTGACGAATCGCCACCGCTTCGCGGGTGCTGTCGAGGACGCGATCGACCCAGTCTTCCAGATTGAGGTTTTTCTCGTCTTCATTCGGGCCGTAGGGCAGGGTCCACCAGGTTTTCTGCTCGGTGCGGCCATCGGCTTCAACGCGCATCCAGGTGGCGGGCGGCAGTTTTTCGATACCGGCCAGCAAGGTGCGCGGCGCAGGCACCACGGCATGGAAATTCAGATAGTGATTGAGCGCCACCGGATCGAGGATCGCGTTGATATCGCCGCCCTTGAGCAGCGCCGGCAGTGCCGAGGCGAAGCGCAGGCGTTGGCCGGTGCGCGACAGGTACAACGGCTTTACGCCGAGACGGTCACGGGCGATGAACAGGCGCTGGGCATCACGCTCCCAGATAGCGAAGGCGAACATGCCGTTGAGCTTCGGCAGCAATGCCTCGCCCCAGGCGTGATAACCCTTGAGCAGCACTTCGGTGTCGCCACCCGAATAGAAGGCATAACCGAGTGCTTCGAGTTCTTCGCGCAACTCCGGGAAGTTGTAGATCGCACCGTTGAAAGCCAGGGACAGGCCCAGCTGGCTGTCGATCATCGGCTGCGCCGAGCCGTCCGACAGGTCCATGATTTTCAGGCGTCGATGGCCCAGGGCAATCGGCCCTTGGGCATGGAAGCCCCACGCGTCAGGGCCGCGAGGGGCCAGGTGATGGGTGATTCTCTCGATCGCTGCAAGGTCTGCAGGTTGTTGATCAAAACGTAACTCGCCAGCTAATCCGCACATAAAGTCCTTACCGGTTTTTCCGTTGGGGAAGGTCAAGCCGTACCGCGCGAAAAGTGCGGGTACTCAGAAACTGACCTGTCTCGGTAGGTGGAGTTTTAGATCGATAAGTTATAAGGCGGCCACGCTGGCTCCGGCCGTAACGCTATCAGCGCGGATCGAGGGTCGAGACTTGCCCACTTACCGTTACGCTTTTTTTGCATAAGTGTACAAGCGCGTGGACGTTCCGTGCGGGGTGGTGCAGGGCTATTTTTTCCATGCAAAAAAGCGTTTGGTCTACTTCGGTTTTGCGCAGAAATTTGAACTGTTATTGGCTGCCCGGCAGGGCTAGGGTCGAGTGTTCGAACCGCAATAAAGGACTATTGCCATGCTTAACCAAGACAAGACAAATCCACAGATTCAGGCGTCGGTCCTGAGCACCTTATACGCTGCGACCGGCGACCTCGATACCGCTGAAAGCCTGGAAAAAAGCCTGCCGGCGCATCTGCTCACGGCTTCTGCAGCCACGCTGAACAAGCTGGACGAAATCACTCGTGAACTGCACACCCTGCAAGTCAAAGTCGACAAGGATCTGAGCCGGCTCAAACCCTTGCACAGCTTCTGCATCAGCGAACTCAACGCGGCGCTGAACGAGAAATGGCCAGCGGTCTATGACGTGAGCGAGGATCTGCTCAGCCTGCCCGGCGTCGATTGTGGCTGCGATGTGAAGGCGACGGTTCAGGCCGATGTCGGCTTGGTCAGACACGCGACGCAAAGCCTGTTGCAGGCAGCCATGCAGAACTTCAGCGCAGACGAGGAGCAGGCCGACGGGTTCCCCTCCGGCAGTCTGGTGCGCATCAAAAGTGTGCCCGCTGGCGTGGAAGACCTGACGCCGGCAGCGTTCGCAGCGTTGTGCCGCAAGCTGGATCTGGGCAAGAAATACCAGGAGCATCTGCAGCAAGTGTTCGGTCTGCGTGAAGATTGCGGCAAAGTCGTGGCGATCAGTGCCATGACCCGCGATATCGCCGCATTGAAGCAATCGCTGCTGGAGCTGGACGCTCATCTTGCAGAGCTCAAGGGCGATATCACCGCAGCAGGTTTGCGCATGCTGCAGGATCTGATGCTGGCCGAAGGCGTGGCATCGGCGCAGCACCTGCGCTACGGCAAAGACCCGATGATCATGCAGGGCATCAGAATCCTCGACAGCTGCGTTTGGGGCGTAGTGATATTTTCCAAACGCTCCGTGGAACAACACCCTGAGGACGGATGCATGGTGTATATGCCCGGGGAGCCCGAGCGCGCCGTGTATGAATACCCGAGTTTCAATGCGTTCAAGCGCTACCTCGCGCAACAACTCAAGAGCACGGAATATCAGGGGTATTTCGCCGGCAGCCTGGATGAAGATGACAAGGCGGACTTCTTCAAGGCGTTGGCTGAGAAACCCGATCTGGGCGTCGTCGAACAATGGCCGATCAATGTGGCGCTTTTTGATTTCATGGTGCAAAGCCATGTTGGGAAGTTGCAGATCGACGCGCGCAAACTGGCGGTGCCAACCGCTGATATCGATGAAGAGATCCGACAGAAACGCCTGTTGGATTTCATTCAGCGCGGGGTGACCGTGGCGTCGGTGGCGGGGCTGTTCGTGCCGGTCCTGGGCCAATTGATGATGGGCGTCGCGGTCGGGCAGTTGCTCGGTGAGGTGTATGACGGCGTCGCGGACTGGCGTCGCGGTGATCATCAGGAAGCACTGTCACATCTGCTCAGTGTGGTAGAGAACATCGCATTGATGGGCGTTTTCGCCGGCGGTCAGAAGGTGCTGGGAACTGTGGGCAAAAAACTGCTGCGCGCGCATCCGGAGTTCTTCGCGCAGTTCACCGCGATACTCGACCGGGCCGGCAAGCCACGCCTGTGGAAGTCCGATTTGAGCCCGTATGAGCATGCTTTGCCGGCCGGATTCACCATCGGTGCCGGTTCAAAGGAGTTCTACCAGATTGGCAACAAGACCATCGCCCGCTTCGAGTACCGCCTGTTGGCGGGCAACTTTGATATCGACACCCAGCACTGGCGCCTGGACCACCCCGCACGCGCACAAGCCTATGCTCCGCAACTGATCCGCCACGTCGAGGGCGGCTGGCGGTTCCCCGCTGAACAGCCCGAAGAATGGGGCAGCAGCGCCTACACGCTCAAGCGCATCGATCCGCAGTTGAGCGAATTTGCCGACAGCGACCTGGACATCCTTCGCCGGCTGAGCAACACCTCGCAGCAGACCTTGCTGGAGACCTTCAACGACAATTTGAGCCTGCCGGTACGCCTGCGCGATACCGTCGAGCGCGTGCGCATCGAGCGCCAACTGCGTGAGCTGACTACGGAACTGGAAAACGGCGAGATCCACTCCGAGCAACCTCTGGAAGAACAGATGCATGCCTTGACGCAACTGCCGGGCTGGCCGACTGACCGGTACCTTGAGGTCATCGGTCATGAAGGAGACGTCGAAACCACTTATCCAGCAAACAGCACGCTCGACGAAACCCTGGGAGTGCCGGTCACCCAAGGCCAGTTGGCACTCGGGCGCTTGCTGCAAACCGTCATCAATGGCCTCTACGAGCATGAAGTCGAGGCCTTGCTCGGCGGCAAAGTCGCGAAAAGCACGCAAGCCACTGGGCTGGCAAGAAAACTGGGTGCTGCGCTCAAATCCGATTACCGCGCGGCGTTCGAGCGGATGTACAAGCGCTATGACCAGAGTGACGCGCAGGATCTGGGCAAATTACGCCAGGTCTTCGCCGACATTTCGGCGCGCCATGGTCAAAGGCTGATCGACCGCGCTTCGAGTGTCGAGCGCCTGCACTTGCGCTCGACCGGGAGCGCGCCCTTGCGGTTGGGACAGCGGGCTCGGGCCGGTATTGCCGAGGTGCGGCTTGACCGGGCGCTGAGCGGGTTGCACTGGTCGTGGCTGGCCAATGCCGACACCGACAGCCTGGCCCTGAAATTACTGCCGCGCCTGAGCGGCTGGAACACGCAGCTGCGTCTGCAAATGCGCGACAAGGCCTTGACCGGACCGATGCTCGAAGACATCGGCGATGCGTCGGCGACTTCGGAAAATACCGGTTATCTGGTGAAAACCACGCAGGGCTATGAGGCGTTTGGCGGCGACAAAAAATCCTTGGGCAAGGTGGCATCCGGCCCCGACGCTTTGTACACGGCCATCCTCAAGGCATTGCCGCCACGTCAGCGGGCAGCACTCGGGTTTGCCGATACCGGACAGGTCAGTACGCAACAGTTACGCAAAAAGCTGCTCAACGTTGCCCTCGACGAACGCGAGGTCACTGCGCGGGCATTGCGCGGCGGCATTACGGAATCACTTCCCGTCGAGCCGGCCTGTGTGCAAGGCGATCAGGTCCCCGCGCCAGCTCATTCACGCACACTGCTGCGCAAAGCGCGCAGGCTTTATCCGCGTCTGAGCGAGCCGCAGCTCAATCAATTGCTCAACGAACTGGGTGATGATCCGTTGAGCCGTGCGACCCGGATCAAAGCCCTGCGTCAGGATCTGCAAACCCTGCGTGACGCGCTGTTTGTCTGGAGTGAAGATGGTGCCGCGCTGCGAGCCATGGGGGGCGATCTGGCTGAAGCGCGGCACAGTCGGAAAATGGCCGCCGAGCTGATCGAAGAAGCGTTTCGACGCTTTCATTGGGCCACCAACGAAGAGGGAAAGAATCTCTGTACCCTCGACCTTGACGGCATGCGCATCGGTAAGGTGCCGACGTTACCGTCGTCGGTGAGCTTCGACCATGTCGAGCAATTGTCGATGCGGAACATGGCGCTGGGTGATGATGTTGCGTACTTCCTCAAGACCTTCAAACAGCTCGATTCGCTGGAACTGGGCAGCAACGCGATCACCCGGCTGCCTGAAATGTTGTCGCACATGCCGCGTCTGCAACGGCTGAGCCTGGCAAACAATCAGCTCAAGCTCACCGAGCAGACCCTGGCGAAGCTGAACAGGTTGAGCACTCTGCGCTACCTGAATCTGGACAAGAATCCGTTGGGCGCCACCCCGGATTTCAGCCGAATGTCGCAACTGCGTCGCTTGTCGCTGAACGATACCGGCATCACCGAACTGCCAGGAGGCCTTGATCATTCTGCGCACATTGAACTGATGGATCTGAGCGCCAACAAAATCACAGAACTGCCTGAGTGGTTGTTCGAGAAATCACGCCGTTTCACCGGCGCACTCAAGTTGGGACTCAATCCCTTTTCCGAAACGACCAAAACGCATCTGGAGAATTATCGCGATAATTTCGGCATCGGTATGGACTATGTCGCCGATGACATCGCACGGATGAACGAGCAAACGGCGCGCTCGCTCTGGTTGACCAAGGTCAGTGGCGAAGAGTGGGCAGAGCAGTCGCGCATCTGGGCGGCATTGCGTAGCGATCAGACGGCCGATGGCTTGTTCACTTTGCTGGCGCAACTGGGCGATACGGCGGACGGCAAACTGGGCAGCGCTGACATGCAGCGACGTGTCTGGGCGGTACTGAAGGCGGCGGAAGCTGACGAGCCGCTGGGTCGTCAACTGCTCGACATCGCGGCCGATCCGCTTCACTGCACCGATAACGCGGCGCTGGTTTTCAGTCGCCTTGAAGTCGCAGTGGAAGTCGAGCGGGTGAGCCGCGCCGCAAGCGGCCGAAGGGTTACTGCCAAGGCGCTGTTGGAACTGGGCCGCAGTCTGTTCAGGCTGGACAGGCTGGAAGAAATCGCCCGGGAGCATTCGCTCCGGGCGCCAAAGGTCGATGCGCTGGAAATGAACCTCGCTTACCGCATCGGTCTCACCGATGCGCTGGGGCTGCGCGGTCAACCGAAAGATATGCTGTTCAGTGCCCAGAGTGGCGTGACGGCCGCGGATCTTGAGGTGGCAAAAAATCGCGTCATGAGCGCCGAACTCTCCCCGCAATGGCTGGAATACATGCAGGGGCGCACGTTCTGGCGTGACTATCTGCGACGCACATTTGTCCGCAAGTTTGCGCTGATCGATGACCTGTACGACCCACAGATGAGCGCACTGTTCGACAAGAAGGACACGCTGCCCTCTGGCGATTATTTGAGTCAGAACCAGGCACTCAAGCTTGAAAAGGACCAGGCTGAAGACGTGCTGTTCAAGAGCCTGACGGAAGACGCGATACGGCTGATGGATCTGGGCATCTGTGAAATGCCCGATACGTGAAATTCACTTGCCGCGAATCAACTGCCGTAAGGCGAAACGATTGGGATGGCAGGCTTCGGCCACACTGCGTGGTAACGGCAGCGGCTCGTTGTCCAGCCACGCTGCAAGCAGCTCGCCGGACAGCGGCGCGGTGATCAGCCCGCGAGAACCGTGACCGCTGTTGACGTACAGACCATCGAGCCACGGGCACGCGAGGTCCGGCACTTGCCGGGCGTCTTTGCTCAACGCTGCGTAGGTCTGATTGAAGGTTTGCAGATCAGCGAGCGGGCCGACAATCGGCAGGTAATCGGGGCTGGTGCAGCGGAAAGCTGCCCGGCCCTCAAGGTTCTCAAGTGGCTGCTCGCTGATGTTGAGGCGGGTCAGCAGGTCGCTGGAAATTTCTTCGAGCATCGCCAGATTGCCTTGGTGCTCGGCAGTCGTGGGCGTCAGATCGTCATTGTTGAAGTCGAAACTCGCGCCCAGGGTGTGCTCGCCCAGACGCGCTGGGGCGACGTAGCCCTCAGCGCACACCACGGTGGCCAGCGAATGACTCTCTGCGGTTTCAGGCAGACGCGTGATTTGCCCGCGAATGCGCTTGAGTGGCAATTCGGCACTCTGGGCAAAACGTTTGATTTCGGCAGCACCGGCCAGGATCACCACCGGCGCACTGGCGAGCAAACGTTCGCCGTCGAAGGCTTGCCACAGGTCTGCGACTTTGCGCAGTTCCAAAGCTTCGTGATGGCTGAGCAACTCAATGTTGGTGTGGGTCGCCTGGGCCTGACACAACGCGGGCGGATGCACCCAGCCGCCTTCGGGGTAGAACAAGCCGCCGTGGGCCACGCCGACACCGGCGCGATCCTGCGCTTGCGGCTGTTCCAGCCAATGCAAGAGATCTTCAGGAAACGCCGCCGCCAGTTGCGCGTGGCGCTGGGCTTCCTTGGCGTTGAACGCCAGTTGCAGCACGCCGCAGTCATCCCAGTCGCTGCCGCGTTGCAAGCTTTCCAGCAGGCGCCGGGTGTAACCGAAGCCGCTGACGATCAACTGCGACAACGCCGTGCCATGGGCGGACAACTTGAGATAGAGCACGCCTTGCGGGTTGCCGGACGCTTCCTGCGCCACCGCCGCGTGACGCTCCAGCAGACTCACTTGCCAGCCGCGCGCCGCCAGACTCGACGCCGTCGCGCAGCCGGCCAGACCGGCGCCGATCACCAGCGCCCGGCGCTCACCGCGCAACGGAGCAGGGCGGGCGAACCAGGGTTTCGCCGGTAGGGGCGCCGCCACCTCGGCGGGCCAGCCGAGAAACTCGCCACGCAGGATTTCCCACTTGTGGCCGATGCCCGGTGTGCGCTTCATCTTGAACCCGGCAGTGTTGAGCAGACGGCGGACCCAGCCGGTGCTGGTGAAGGTGCTGATGGTCGAGCCCGGCGCAGCCAGCCGCGCCAGTTCGACGAACAGTTCAGCGGTCCACATATCCGGGTTTTTCGCCGGGGCGAAGCCATCGAGAAACCACGCGTCGATCTGTGCGTCGAGTTGCGGCAATTGCTCCAGTGCATCGCCGATCAGCAAGGTCAGCGTCACGCGGCCGTTGGCCAGAGTGATGCGTTGAAAGCCTTGATGAATCGCCACGTAATGCCTCAGCAACTGATCCGCCAACGGCATGAGTTCCGGCCACAGTGCCAAGGCCCGGCGCAGATCCGCAGGCGCCAGCGGGTACTTCTCGACGCTGACAAAATGCAAGCGCGCGCCGGCAACAGCGTGCTGTTCGAACAGCTGCCAGGCGCAGAGAAAATTCAGCCCGGTGCCGAAGCCGGTTTCACCAATGACCAGCCGACCATTCGCCGGCAGCGCAGCAAAGCGCTCGGCCAGACGGTTCTGCTCAAGAAACACGTAACGGGTTTCCTCCAGCCCCGACTGGTCGGAAAAATACACGTCATCAAACACCCGCGAACGTGGGCGTCCCTGGTCGTCCCAATCGAGTTGGGCGTGGGGCATTTCGGCTTTCATGGCAGGCTCGGCAAACACAAGGCGGCCATTCTAGCCGATCGCGCGCGAGCTGCCTGATCCAGCACAGGACTCGCAGTGAAAAGAACCCTGTGGCGAGGGGATTTATCCCCGCTGGACTGCGCAGCAGTCCCAAAACCATCCACCCCGTTTTCCCGATCCAAACCACACTTCCCGGATCTACGACTACTGCACAGCCAGTCAACGATAAATCCCCTCACCACAAAGTTCTCATCCCGTCCTGAGTTCGTGGGAATTTCTGCCCTGCGCCCGTGCCCAATCCGCTAGTCTTGCTGAACCCTGGAAGGAGCCGTCCCATGTTTGAATCCGCTGAAATCGGTCACGCCATCGACAAAGACACTTACGAGGCGGCCGTCCCTGCGCTGCGTGAAGCCTTGCTGGAAGCGCAGTTCGAGTTGCAGCAGCAGAAACGCTTTCCGGTGATCATCCTGATCAACGGCATCGAAGGGGCGGGCAAGGGCGAGACGGTCAAGCTGCTCAATGAATGGATGGATCCGCGCCTGATCGAAGTGCGCACCTTCGACCAGCAAACCGATGAAGAACTGGCGCGGCCACCGGCCTGGCGCTACTGGCGGATGCTGCCGGCCAAGGGGCGGATGGGCGTGTTCTTCGGCAACTGGTACAGCCAGATGCTCCAGGGGCGGGTGCATGGGTTGTTCAAGGATCCGCGTCTGGACCAGGCCATCGCCGGCGCCGAGCGTCTGGAAAAAATGCTCTGCGATGAAGGCGCGCTGATCTTCAAGTTCTGGTTTCACCTGTCCAAGAAGCAAATGAAAGCGCGGCTCAAATCGCTGGCCGACGACCCGTTGCACAGTTGGCGCATCAGTCCGC
Organism: Pseudomonas siliginis; assembly: GCF_019145195.1. Lineage (GTDB taxonomy): Bacteria > Pseudomonadota > Gammaproteobacteria > Pseudomonadales > Pseudomonadaceae > Aquipseudomonas > Aquipseudomonas siliginis. The sequence goes on along the minus strand of NZ_JAHSTW010000008.1, from coordinate 194,759 downwards.
TGGACTGGCAGCAATCGCAGACTTACGACAAATTCGTCAAATATGGCGAGCGGGTGTTGCGCCGTACCAGCCGCGATTACGCGCCCTGGCATGTCATCGAAGGTGTCGATGCCAATTACCGCAGCCTGGCGGTGGGCAAGATTCTCCTCGACGGTCTGCAGAATGCGCTCAAGCGCGCCGACGTCAATCCACACGAAGTCAGTGCCGCGCCGCTGGGCACACCGGTCGATCAATTGAACCTGCTCGACAGCCTCGACCTGACGCAGCGTCTGGACAAGAAAGACTATGAAGAACAACTGATCACCGAGCAGGCGCGCCTGTCCGGGCTGATGCGCGACAAACGCATGCGTCGCCATGCGCTGGTGGCGGTGTTCGAGGGTAACGACGCGGCGGGCAAGGGCGGGGCGATTCGCCGCGTGGCAGCGGCGCTCGATCCGCGTCAGTACAGCATCGTGCCGATTGCCGCACCGACCGAAGAAGAGCGCGCACAACCGTACCTGTGGCGGTTCTGGCGACACCTTCCGGCGCGGGGCAAATTCACCGTGTTCGACCGCTCTTGGTACGGGCGGGTGCTGGTCGAGCGGATCGAAGGCTTCTGCACCCCGGCCGACTGGCTGCGCGCCTACGGCGAAATCAACGATTTCGAAGAGCAACTGGCCGATGCCGGCGTCATCGTGGTCAAGTTCTGGCTGGCGATCGACAAGGACACGCAGATGGAGCGCTTTCAGGAGCGCGAGGAGATTTCCTTCAAGCGCTTCAAAATTACCGAGGACGACTGGCGCAACCGGGAAAAGTGGGACGACTATCGCCGGGCGGTCGGCGACATGGTCGATCGCACCAGCACCGAGATCGCGCCATGGACGCTGGTCGAAGCCAACGATAAACGCTGGGCACGGGTGAAAGTGTTGCGCACCATCAACCGCGCGCTGGAAGACGCGTTCGAGAAATCCGACAAGAAGGCCAAAAAGCACAAGGACTGAAGCGATGGCCGCGCATACGCCGGGTGAATGATCCTCGCGGTCGGCAAGAAGGTGGACTTATGCTCAGGTTCACTCTCAACCGACAACAACAATGAGGTATGCCATGCGTGAAGTGGTGATCGTCGACAGCGTGCGGACCGGCCTGGCCAAATCCTTTCGCGGCAAGTTCAACCAGACCCGCCCCGATGACATGGCGGCCCACTGCGTCAATGCCCTGCTGACCCGCAACGATATCGACCCGGCCAGCGTCGAGGACTGCATCGTCGGCGCTGGCTCCAACGAAGGCGCGCAGGGCTACAACATCGGCCGCAACGTCGCGGTACTATCGCGCCTGGGCACCGGCACCGCCGGCATGACCCTCAACCGTTTCTGCTCCTCGGGTTTGCAGGCCATTGCGATTGCCGCCAACCAGATCGCCTCCGGTTGCAGCGACATCATCGTCGCCGGCGGCGTCGAGTCGATCAGCCTGACCCTGAAGAGCGTCAACACCGATCACCTGATCAACCCGCTGCTCAAGCAACAGACTCCCGGCATCTACTACACCATGGGCCAGACCGCCGAAGTGGTGGCGCGCCGTTACGGCGTCAGCCGCGAGGCCCAGGATCGCTATGCGCTGCAAAGCCAGCTGCGCACGGCCCAGGCCCAGGCTGCGGGCTTGTTCGATGATGAAATCGTGCCGATGGCGGTGAAATACCGGGTCGAGGACAAGCACAGCGGCGAAGTGCAGATTGTCGACGGCGTGGTCGAGCGCGACGACTGCAACCGCCCGGACACCACCTACGAAAGCCTTGCCGGTTTGAAACCGGTGTTCGCCGACGACGGTTCGGTGACGGCGGGCAATTCCTCGCAGCTGTCCGACGGTGCCTCGATGACACTGGTGATGAGCCTGGACAAAGCGCTGGAGCTGGGGCTCAAACCGAAAGCGTTTTTCCGTGGTTTCACCGTCGCCGGCTGCGAGCCGGACGAAATGGGCATCGGCCCGGTATTCTCGGTGCCGAAACTGCTCAAGGCCAAGGGCTTGCAGGTAGCGGATATCGATCTGTGGGAATTGAACGAGGCGTTCGCTTCACAGTGCCTGTACAGCCGCGACCGGCTGGAGATCGACAACGACAAGTACAACGTCAACGGCGGCTCGATTTCCATCGGCCACCCGTTCGGCATGACCGGCTCGCGTCAGGTCGGGCATTTGATCCGGGAGTTGCAGCGACGCAATTTGCGCTACGGCATCGTCACCATGTGTGTGGGCGGCGGCATGGGGGCGAGCGGGTTATTTGAGGCGGTGCGCTAAATCCTCCGTTCGTTGTCGTCGGTCAGATCGCCATCGCTGGCAAGCCAGCTCCCACAGGTTTTGTATATGTCAAAAATACTGTGGGAGCTGGCTTGCCAGCGATGGGATCAACACGGTTAGCCCTTGGAATCCTGCCGCTGCATCCGCGCTATATAAGCCTGAATCTTCCGCTCGATCACCTGACCGTCAAACGGCCCCTCAAGGGTATTTTCCCGGGTACTGAAATACAGCTCGCCATTGACCCGACATATGCGGTCGCTGCGAAAACGGGTGGCGGGGGCGCTGTCCTCGGCGCGCATGGCGTACATGTCGGTCTCCCTGATTAATGCGTTGAAAAGTCTGCAATCAGCTTATGCCTGAAGCACTTGGTGCGCCTGCCCGGCCGATCAACGGCGGCGCGCCGGTTTACTGCTGCGACCTACACAGTTTCATTCGCGGCCTGGCGGCAACTGTCCCTGTGTTGTGCGCAGCCGGACGCCTAGAATGAGTGTCCTTGTCAGCAGGCTTTTGGGGTTCGCATGCACATTTCATCGGGGCGCTGGGTGTACGGACTGTTCCTGGCGCTGCTGACCGCGTTTCTGTGGGGCATCCTGCCGATCAAGCTCAAACAGGTATTGCAGGTGATGGACCCGGTCACGGTGACCTGGTTTCGCCTGATGGTTTCCGGTGGCTGCCTGTTCATCTATCTGGCTTCGGTCAAGCGCCTGCCAAGTCGCAAGGTGCTCGGGCCGAAGGGCGGCTGGCTGGTGCTGATGGCGGTACTGGGGCTGGTCGGCAATTACGTGCTGTACCTGATGGGCCTCAACCTGCTCAGCCCCGGCACCGCGCAATTGGTGGTGCAAATGGGTCCGATCATGCTGCTGATCGCCAGTCTGTTCGTGTTCAAGGAGCGCTTCAGCATTGGCCAGGGCATCGGCTTGCTGGTGTTGCTGGTCGGCTTTGGTCTGTTCTTCAATCAGCGTCTGGCCGAGCTGCTGACCTCGCTGTCCGACTACACCGCCGGCGTGCTCTTGGTGCTGCTGGCGTCGACGGTCTGGACCTTTTATGCGCTGGGCCAGAAGCAATTGCTCACGGTGTGGAATTCGCTCCAGGTGATGATGGTGATCTACCTGTTCTGCGCGTTGCTGCTTACGCCGTGGGTGCATCCGCTTGAAGCGCTGAACCTGAGCTCGTTGCAGGGCTGGCTGTTGCTGGCGTGCTGCATGAACACCTTGATCGCCTACGGCGCATTCGCCGAAGCGCTGGCGCACTGGGAAGCGTCGCGTGTCAGCGCAACATTGGCAATCACGCCGCTGGTGACGTTTGTGGCGGTGGCGATTGCGGCGCGGATCTGGCCGGACTACGTGCATGCCGAGCAGATCAATGCGCTGGGCTATGGTGGGGCAGTGCTGGTGGTGCTGGGTTCGGCGCTGGTGGCGCTGGGGCCATCGTTGATTGCCGGGCTCAGGGCGCGGCGGGCCAGGGTTGTGCCAGGCTGACGATCGGCGGCGCCTGTATTCGCGAGCAGGCTCGCTCCCACTTTGGAGTGCAATTTTCCTGTGGGAGCGAGCCTGCTCGCGAAGACGGACTTTCAGGCGCTACATGACTCAGCCCTTGGCGCCAGCCTCGATCATGTTCTCCGGGCGCACCCAGGCATCGAACTCTTCATCAGTCAGATAACCGAGCTGCAACGCAGCCTCACGCAAAGTCAGCCCTTCGCTGTAAGCCTTCTTGGCGATCTCCGCCGACTTGTCATAACCGATGTGCGGGTTCAGCGCGGTCACCAGCATCAATCCACGTTCCAGATGCTTGGCCATGACCTCGGCATCCGGTTCGAGCCCGGCAATGCAGTGCTGCTGGACGTTGCTGCAGCCATCACCGAGCAAACGGATCGATTGCAGCAGGTTGTGGATGATCACCGGTTTGAACACGTTCAGCTGCAAGTGCCCCTGACTGGCGGCAAAACCGATCGCCACATCGTTGCCGAGCACCTGGCAGGCGAGCATCGACAGCGCTTCGCACTGGGTCGGGTTGACCTTGCCGGGCATGATCGAACTGCCCGGTTCGTTGGCCGGCAGCTTCACTTCAGCGAAACCTGCGCGAGGACCTGAGCCCAGCAGACGCAGGTCGTTGGCGATCTTCATCAAGGCCACGGCGAGGGTTTTCAGCGCGCCGGACAGCGTTACCAACGGTTCATGACCGGCCAGTGCAGCGAACTTGTTCGGCGCGGTGACGAACGGCAGACCGGACAGTGCTGCGAGTTCGGCGGCAATCGCCTCACCGAAGCCGTGCGGTGAATTCAAACCCGTACCAACGGCGGTGCCGCCCTGAGCCAGTTCGCAAACCGCCGGCAGCGCGGCACGAATCGCGCGCTCGGCGTAATCCAGTTGCGCGATGAAGCCGGACAGTTCCTGACCGAAGGTGATCGGCGTCGCGTCCATCATGTGCGTGCGCCCGGTCTTCACCAGTTTCATGTGCCGCGCCGCCAGTTCGGCAAGGCCGCCGGACAGCTCGGCAATCGCCGGCAGCAGTTGTTCCTGCACCGCTTTGGCGGTGGCGATGCTCATCGCGGTAGGGAAGCAGTCGTTGGAACTTTGCGAGCGATTGACGTGATCGTTCGGGTGCACCGGCGACTTGCCGCCACGCGGGTTGCCGGCCAGTTCGTTGGCGCGACCGGCGATCACTTCGTTGACGTTCATGTTGCTCTGGGTGCCGCTGCCGGTCTGCCAGACCACCAGCGGGAACTGCTCGTCATGCTCGCCGGCGAGCACTTCATCGGCGGCCTGCTCGATCAGGCGGGCGATGTCGGCGGGCAGGTCGCCGTTGCGGTCGTTGACCCGCGCGGCGGCTTTCTTGATCAGCGCCAGGGCGTGCAGTACCGGTAGCGGCATGCGTTCCTGACCAATGGCGAAGTTGATCAGCGAGCGTTGCGTCTGAGCACCCCAGTAAGCGTCGTCCGGGACCTCGATCTGGCCCAGGCTGTCGGTTTCGATACGGCTCATCGTGCACACTCCTGTTGGTCTGTTGGCGCAATTTAGGCCGGCGTCGGCCCGGGTGGTTCCATCGGCTCGATTGTTGACCGCAAAACCCCGCCAATCAAGCGCGGCAAGGGCCGGGGGTTGAGCCACAGCGATTGTTAGGCGCAGAATGGTCGCCCTTGGGGTTCGACCTCGCTTTGCTTAAAGGAAACTCGATGACTCGTCTTCGCGCCATCTGTACCGCGGTTGCACTGGTTTGCGCCAGCGGCCAGGTGCTTGCCGATACCGCCAGCCACAACGCCAGTGCCGAAGCTTTCCTGACGCTGGCTCACGCTGACAAGCTGGGTACCCCGGTGTACATGCAAGTGCAGCAAATGTTCGCCCAGCGCTTTGAACAGACCAAAGCCCCTGAGTCGAAAAAAGCCGTGCTCGAAACCTACCAGGCCAAGGCCAACGCCGCGCTGGACCAGGCCATCGGCTGGAACAAGCTCAAGCCGGACATGGTCAAGCTCTACACCAGCAACTTCAGCGAATCCGAACTCAAGGATCTGGTTGCCTTCTACCAGTCGCCACTGGGCAAGAAAGTCCTGGAAAAAATGCCGCAGCTGACCCAGCAATCGGCGCAGATGACCCAGGGCAAACTGGAAAGCGCGGTGCCTGTGGTCAACAAGCTGCTCGACGACATGACCAAAGAGCTGACCCCGGCCGCGGCGCCAGCCAAGAAGAAGTAAGCGGAGTTCGTGATGACCATGCAACAACGCATCGAATCGACGCTGGCCCTGTTACAGCCTGAGCACCTGCAAGTGCTGGACGAAAGCCACATGCACAGTCGCGGGTCACAGACCCACTACAAGGCGGTGGTGGTCAGCGCGCAGTTCGAAGGCCTGAACCGGGTCAAGCGCCACCAGAAAGTCTACGGCACGCTCGGCGAGCTGATGGGCGAGTTCCATGCGTTGGCGCTGCACACCTACACCCCGCAGGAATGGGCAGAAATCGACGGCGCCCCGGCGTCGCCGACCTGTGCCGGCGGTAGCAAGCACTGATTTGGATGTGGCGGGATTTTTGTGGCGAGGGGATTTATCCCCGTTCGGCTGCGCAGCAGTCGTAAACCCTGTAACCACGGTCCTGGCAGAAGGAACGGGGCTGAATGGGTTTAGGGTTGCTTCGCCACCCAACGGGGATAAATCCCCTCGCCACAGGTTTTGTGTTGTCACAAAGACTGAGTAAATCCAAAACACATCATGTTTTTGCTAGAATCCGCAACGCGCCGCTTAGCCGGCGCGTTTTTTTTGAATCCGGTTCACCCTTTGCGAGGGTAGCCACCTGGAGAAATACCCATGACACAACCGATTGTCGTGGCGGCACTGTACAAGTTCGTCACCCTCGAAGATTACGTTGACCTGCGCGAGCCACTGCTGCAAGCGATGGTCGACAACGGCATCAAAGGCACTCTGCTGATCGCCGAAGAAGGCATCAACGGCACGGTTTCCGGCAGCCGCGAAGGCATCGACGGCCTGCTGGCCTGGCTCAAGAACGATCCGCGCATGGTCGACATCGACCACAAGGAATCGTACTGCGACGAACAGCCGTTCTATCGCACCAAGGTCAAGCTGAAGAAAGAGATCGTCACCCTCGGCGTTGAAGGCGTTGACCCGAACAAGAAGGTCGGCACCTACGTCGAACCGCAGGACTGGAACGCGCTGATCAGCGACCCGGAAGTGCTGTTGATCGACACGCGCAACGACTACGAAGTGTCGATCGGCACCTTCGAAGGCGCCATCGATCCGAAAACCACCAGTTTTCGCGAGTTTCCCGACTACATCAAAGAACACTTCGACCCGGCCGTGCACAAGAAGGTCGCGATGTTCTGCACCGGCGGCATTCGCTGCGAGAAAGCCTCGAGCTACATGCTCGGCGAGGGCTTCGAAGAGGTTTACCACCTCAAGGGCGGCATCCTGAAGTACCTCGAAGAGGTGCCGCAGGAAGAAACCAAGTGGCGCGGCGACTGCTTCGTCTTTGACAACCGCGTGACCGTGCGTCACGACCTGACGGAAGGCGACTACGATCAATGTCATGCCTGCCGCACGCCGGTCAGCGTTGAAGATCGCGCCTCCGAGCACTACGTCGCCGGCATCAGTTGCCCGCACTGCTGGGACAAGCTCAGCGAGAAAACCCGGCGCAGCGCCATCGATCGGCAAAAGCAGATCGAACTGGCCAAGGCACGCAACCAGCCGCACCCGATCGGCTACAACTATAAGCAAGCATCCTCCGAGGCTTAACCATGTCTGCGCGCCTGCTCTATGTGATGGATCCGATGTGTTCATGGTGCTGGGGGTTTGCTCCGGTGGCCAAGGCACTGGTCGAGCAGGCGCAGGCAGCCGGAGTCGAGCTGCATCTGGTGGTCGGCGGACTGCGCACCGGCAGCGGTTCGGCGCTGGAGCCTACCACGCGGCGCTACATTCTTGAGCACTGGCAAGCGGTCACCGAGGCCACCGGCCAGCCGTTCAAGTTCGACGGCGCGCTGCCTGACGGTTTTGTCTACGACACCGAGCCTGCCTGTCGCGCTGTTGTCACCGCGCGCAGTCTGGCGCCGGATTGCGCGTGGACATTGGTCGGGCTGATCCAGCAGGCGTTTTACGCCGAAGGTCGCGACGTCACTCAGGCCAGCGTGCTGGTCGAACTGGCGGAACAGGCCGGTGTGCCGCGTATCGAATTCGCGGCGTTGTTCGATCATGCCGATCAGCACAAGGCCACCCAGGCCGATTTCACCTGGGTACAGGATCTGGGCATCGCCGGTTTTCCGACCCTGCTCGCCGAGCGCAACGGGCAACTGGCGCTGCTGACCAACGGCTATCAACCGCTCAGCGAGCTGTCGCCGTTGCTCGGCCGCTGGCTGGAGCGCGCGGCCTGTGTCTGACCGCGCCGATGACACGCCAGCCGTAGAGCGTGTCGACCGGCTGAGCTGGGCTGAAGTCCGGCGTCTGGCACTGCATCACAAGAAATCCCTGTGGATCGCCAACGGCGTGGCCGTGCTGGCGACTCTGTGCAGCGTGCCGATTCCATTGCTGCTGCCATTGCTGGTCGACGAAGTGCTGCTCGGCCACGGCGATGCCGCACTGAAAGTCATGAATCATTTTCTGCCAAGCATGTGGCAGCAGGCGGCGGGTTATATCGGCCTGATGCTGGTTGTGACCCTGACCTTGCGTTGCAGCGCCCTGTGTTTTGGCGTGTTGCAGTCGCGGCTGTTCGCGCGCTTGGCCAAGGACATCGTCTACCGCATTCGCGTGCGCCTGATCGAGCGGCTCAAGCGCATTTCCCTCGGCGAATACGAAAGCCTCGGCAGCGGCACGGTGACCACGCACCTGGTCACCGATCTGGATACCCTCGACAAATTCGTCGGCGAAACCCTCAGCCGCTTCCTCGTCGCGATGCTGACCCTGGTCGGCACCGCCAGCATTCTGATGTGGATGCACTGGAAGCTGGCGCTGCTGATTCTGCTGTTCAACCCGTTGGTGATCTACGCCACGGTGCAGCTGGGCAAACGCGTCAAACACCTGAAAAAACTCGAGAACGACAGCACCTCGCGCTTCACCCAGGCACTGAGCGAAACCCTCGATGCGATTCAGGAAGTGCGCGCCGGCAATCGTCAGGGCTATTTCCTCGGGCGCCTCGGTTTGCGCGCGCAGGAAGTACGCAACTACGCAGTCAACTCGCAGTGGAAAACCGACGCCTCGAACCGCGCCAGTGGTTTGCTGTTCCAGTTCGGCATCGACATCTTCCGCGCAGCGGCGATGCTCACCGTGCTGTTTTCCGACCTGTCGATCGGGCAGATGCTCGCGGTGTTCAGTTACCTGTGGTTCATGATCGGCCCGGTCGAACAGCTGCTCAATCTGCAATACGCCTACTACGCAGCGGGCGGTGCGCTGACGCGGATCAATGAACTGCTGGCGCGTGCCGACGAGCCGCAGTATCCCGGCGGCGTCGATCCGTTCAAGGGGCGCGACACCGTCGGCATCGAGGTGCAAGGCCTGAGCTTCGGTTACGGCGACGAGCTGGTACTGGACCAGATGAACCTGTCGATCCTGCCCGGCGAAAAAGTCGCGATTGTCGGGGCGAGCGGCGGCGGCAAAAGTACCTTGGTGCAGTTGCTGCTGGGCCTGTACACGCCAGCGGCCGGGACCATTCGCTTCGGCGGATCGACCCAGCAGGAGATCGGTCTGGAGACGGTGCGCGAGAACGTCGCGGTGGTGCTGCAGCATCCGGCGCTGTTCAACGACAGCGTGCGCGCCAACCTGACCATGGGCCGCATGCGCAGCGACGAAGCCTGCTGGCAGGCGCTGGAAATTGCGCAGATGGCCGCGACCATCCGTGCGCTGCCCGCTGGCCTCGACAGCATCGTTGGTCGCTCCGGCGTGCGTTTGTCCGGCGGTCAGCGCCAGCGTCTGGCGATCGCGCGGATGATTCTCGCCGAGCCGAAAGTGGTGATTCTCGACGAAGCCACCTCGGCCCTCGACGCCGCCACCGAGTACAACCTGCACCAGGCGATGGCGAAGTTTCTCCATGGCCGCACCACGCTGATCATTGCCCATCGCCTGTCGGCGGTGAAGCAGGCCGACCGCGTGCTGGTGTTCGACGGCGGGCAGATCGCCGAGGACGGCGACCATCGCCAACTGATCGCCGACGGCGGTTTGTACGCCAAGCTCTACGGCAACTTGCAACAGCACTGATCGAAACCCTTGCCGACCTGTCAGAGGTTCTGCGCGCGGTATAACGCCGCGCCTTGCCTTGAACGAGAACCCCACCTAGTCTCGTCATAGCGAATTCGCCCGGAAGGCGAGCGGGCAGTGCTCATGCAAGGACTCTCATGAAGCAAAAGCAGACTCTGGGAACACCACGGTTGTTGGGTATCGTCTGGCCCTTTATTGCTGTCGTGGTGTTCCAGGCATTACTGGGGGGCGTGAGCCTTTACGTGCTTTCGGCCGTGCGAGGCTACGTCGCTGGCGAAAGCCTGTGGTCCAAGGGCCAGAAAGACGCCATCTATTACCTCAACCTCTACGCCGACAGCCGTGACGAGGCGATCTATCGCAAATACCTGACGGCGATCGCCGTGCCCCAGGGCGGGCACCAATTGCGTCTGGCGCTGGATCGTCAGCCGCCGGATCTGCAAGCGGCGCGCGAAGGCATTCTCAAGGGTGGCAATCACCCGGACGACGTCTCCAGCCTGATCTGGCTGTACCTCAATTTTCGCCACTACAGTTATCTGGAAACCGCGATCGATCGCTGGACGATCGGCGATGCCTATCTCGACCGACTGCACGAAGTCGCGCAGGAGATGCACCAAGGCATTGCGCAGAACCAGGCCAGTCCCGGCGATGTGCAGCGCTGGAAAGCACAGATCTTCGCCATCAACGATGCAGTCACCCCAGCGGCCAGGGCTTTCAGCGATGCCTTGGGCGAAGGCTCGCGGGTGATCATGCGCCTGCTGCTGTTCACCAACCTGGCCACCGCGCTGGGTCTGATCGCGCTGGCGCTGTGGCGCACGCACAAACTACTCAAGCAGCGCCATGAGTTTGCCCAGGCGCTGCAACTGGAAAAGGATCGCGCGCATATCACGCTGCAGTCGATTGGTGATGGCGTGATCACCACCGACGTCAACGGCGCGATCGATTACATGAATCCCGCCGCCGAGGCCATGACGCACTGGAAGGCCGAGCAGGCGGCGGGGCTGCCGTTGTCGGCGCTGTTCAACCTGCTCGACGATAACGCCCAGACCGAAGGGCTGACGTTGATCGAGCACATTCTCAGTGGCCAGCTCAGCGGCGGCAGCGAACATTCCAAGCTGATCCAGCGTCTGGACGGCAGCACCCTGTCGGTGACCCTGGTCGGCGCGCCGATCCGCAATGCCGGGAATGTCAGCGGCACGGTGCTGGTGCTGCACGACATGACCCAGGAGCGGCAATACATCGCCAATCTGTCTTGGCAAGCGACCCACGATGCGCTGACCGGGCTGGCCAACCGCCGCGAATTCGAATATCGCCTCGAACAGGCCTTGCACAAACTGACGCGCCAGCCCGGCCGGCATGCACTGATGTTCCTCGATCTGGACCAGTTCAAACTGGTCAACGACACCTGTGGTCATGCGGCGGGCGATGAGTTGCTGCGGCATATCTGCACGCTGCTGCAATCAGACCTGCGCGAGGGCGATACCCTGGCGCGACTGGGCGGCGATGAATTCGGGATTTTGCTGGAGAACTGCCCGCCGGACATCGCCGAGAAGATTGCCGAAAGCCTGCGCCAGACCGTGCAGAACCTGCATTTTGTCTGGAAGGGGCGGCCGTTTCTGACCACCGTCAGTATCGGCCTGGTGCATGTCGCGCAGAATCCGACCACTCTCGAAGCCTCCCTGCGTGCGGCGGACATGGCTTGCTACATGGCCAAGGAAAAGGGCCGCAACCGCGTGCAGGTCTACCATGCCGATGATTCCGAACTGTCGATGCGCTTCGGTGAAATGGCCTGGGTACAGCGCCTGCACATGGCGCTGGAAGAAAACCGCTTTTGCCTTTACGCCCAACAGATCGCGCCGCTCAAGCCACAACCCGGTCAGGCTGGACACATCGAAATTCTCCTGCGCCTGCATGATGAATCCGGACGAATGATTTTGCCTGACAGCTTTATTCCGGCGGCGGAGCGATATGGTTTGATGACCCAGTTAGATCGCTGGGTAGTTCAAAACGTTTTCAAGGTTATTGCCCAGTGTATTGAACAGGAACATGAACTTCCTTTGGCAATGTGTGCGATTAATCTGTCAGGCATTACTATAGGAGATGACGCGTTTTTGCACTTCCTGCGGGAACAGTTTGTTAACTACGCTATACCGCCTGAAATGATTTGTTTTGAAATTACCGAAACCAGTGCAATCGCAAATCTTGGCAGTGCAATTCGTTTTATCAATGAACTCAAAGGCTTAGGTTGTCACTTTTCTCTGGATGACTTTTGTGCCGGAATGTCTTCATTCGCTTACTTGAAACATTTGCCTGTAGACTTCCTGAAGATCGACGGGAGTTTCGTAAAGGATATGCTGGACGACCCGATTAATCGGGCAATGGTCGAAGTGATCAATCACATCGGTCATGTTATGGGTAAGCAGACAATTGCCGAGTTTGTTGAAACTAACCAGATCGAACAGGCGTTGCTTGAAATAGGTGTGGATTACGCTCAGGGGTATGTCATCGAGCGTCCGCAGTTGTTTACCTGTGACAGTTTGCAAAGTCGTCCTGCCAGACCGCAGCCGTTGTTGTTCAAAGCGCCTGGCACGTTCCGTTGAAGTCTCTCGCCGATCCTTGCCATCACAACTCAAAAGGAGCCGAACAGTGATCGACACATTCAACCGAACCGGACCCCTCATGGAAGCTGCAAGTTATCCTGCCTGGGCGCAACAGCTCATCAAGGATTGCAGCGAGAGCAAGCGCCGGGTTGTCGAACATGAACTTTATCAGCGCATGCGCGACAACAGACTCAGCGCGAAAACCATGCGCCAGTACCTCATCGGCGGCTGGCCGGTGGTCGAGCAGTTTGCCTTGTACATGGCGCAGAACCTCACCAAGACCCGCTTCGCCCGCCATCCCGGCGAGGACATGGCGCGGCGCTGGCTGATGCGCAACATCCGCGTCGAACTCAATCACGCCGATTACTGGATGCATTGGAGTCGCGCCCATGGCGTCAGCCTCGAAGATCTCCAGGCCCAGCAAGTGCCGCCGGAGCTGCACGCGCTGAGTCACTGGTGCTGGCACACCAGCTCAGCGGATTCGCTGATCGTGGCGATTGCCGCGACCAACTATGCGATCGAGGGGGCGACTGGGGAGTGGTCAGCGGTGGTCTGCTCGACCGGGGTCTACGCCGCGGCGTTCCCGGAAGAAGATCGCAAACGCGCGATGAAGTGGTTGAAGATGCATGCCCAGTACGACGACGCTCATCCGTGGGAAGCGCTGGAAATCATCTGCACCCTGGCCGGCATGAACCCGAGCAAGGCGTTGCAGGCCCAGCTACGGCAGGCGATCTGCAAGAGTTATGACTACATGTACCTGTTTCTGGAGCGGTGCATGCAGCTTGAGACTTCGGAGCGCTTGCTGGTCAACCGCGAGCGCCGGACCGTAACCGAAAGCTGATTGAACTGTGGGAGCGAGCCTGCTCGCGAAAGCGGTGGGTCATGCAACGAATCGTTGTCTGACCCTCCCTCTTCGCGAGCAGGCTCGCTCCCACAATGATTTTTAGCCGGCCATCGCCAGCCGGTTCCGCCCCTCGCGCTTTGCGACATATAACGCACTGTCGGCGCGGCGCAATAAGCTGTCTGCCGACTCGCCCGGCAACAACGTCGAGCAACCCAGGCTCACGGTGATCTCGATCAACTGGCCATCGGCAAAATATTCCTCTGACTGCGTCGCCTGGCGCAAACGCTCGCCAACCATCGCCGCCGCTTCGCGACCGGTGTTGGACAGCAGGATCAGAAACTCTTCGCCGCCATAACGGAACACCATGTCGACGTTGCGCAGTTGCGCCTTGATCGACGCGGCAATGGCTCTGAGCACCTCATCACCGGCGCCATGCCCGTGGTCATCGTTGACCCGTTTGAAGTGGTCGATGTCGAGCATCAGCACCGACAGCGGTTGCGCATGACGGCGCGACATGTCGATCTCACGCTGCAAGGTCTGCTCCATGGCCACCCGATTGCCGGCACCGGTCAACGGGTCGCGCAAGGCACTCTGGGTCGCGGCGCGATAGAGCAGGGCGTTGCGCATCGGGTATAGCAGGCAGGACAGCAGCGACTCGAGGTCGCCCTGTTCCTTGTCGTTGAAACGCTGATTGCGGCGGAAGACCAGCTCGCCCATGTGCTCGCCTTCGTGGCTCAGGGTGTAGCTGACCGAGTGGTGGCCGCGCGCGCCGAACTCCAGGCGCAAGTCGCTGGCCTGATGCACATAGCTCAGGGCGTCCAGTGGCACCAGGCGTTGGATTTCGCGGAAGAACAGGCCAAGGATGCGCTGAGGCTCCAGGCTGGTTTGCAGTTGCAGGCTCATTTGCTGACGCAGTTGCGCCAGGCTGGTCGGGCGCTCGATCAGCGCCGGTAGTTGACCGAAGCCCAGGCGCTGCAATTTGGCACTGTCAAAGTCAATTGCATGGGTCTGGGAAGGAGATTTCATATGGCGTGAGCCCCTAAGCAGTAAGTCTGTCTTACAGGCTGGGTGAGAGCGGCTATGGGCTGCGCGTCGTACTGATCCATCAGTCCCGTAGGACGTTTGGCGTAAGTTTAGTCTGCCGCAAGACGATCAGTCAGCTATCGAAATCGGCGTTTGCCCCATGGCCATCACACGGCATGTTTTGAGGGAATTTAGAGCGAAAGGCGTGCCATTCGGTTCGATTTTATTTAAAGCTTTTCGAATCAATGACTTGCTGGTGAGGGCGGGGTTGCGGCGCTGGATTCCTGGCGGCTTTGTGACGGTTATGAGCGGCAATGGCTTGCCGCGACAGCATTCTGCCGCGGCAACAAATGCGACGTATGGCGTTATTGGGCGTTGAACGCCTGGCCATTAACGCCTGCGCTGTCGGGGCCCATCAGGTACAGATACACCGGCATGATCTGTTCCGGTGTCGGATTGTTCAGCGGATTTTCCCCCGGATAAGCCTGCGCGCGCATGCTGGTGCGCGTACCGCCCGGGTTGATGCTGTTGGAGCGTACCGGCGCGACGCCTTCTAATTCATCGGCCAGGGTTTGCATCAGGCCCTCGGTGGCAAATTTCGACACACCGTAAGCGCCCCAGTACGCGCGACCCTTACGCCCGACGCTGCTCGAGGTGAATACCACCGAAGCATCCTGGGACAGCTTGAGCAACGGCAGCAGGGTGCTGGTCAGCATGAACATCGCGTTGACGTTGACCTGCATGACGCGCATGAAGTTTTCGCCGGAGAGTTGCTCGAACGGCGTGCGCGGGCCGATGATCGAGGCGTTGTGCAGCAGGCCGTCGAGGTGGCCGAACTCGGTTTCGATCATTGCTGCCAGCTCATCATATTGATGGGGCAGGGCGGTCTCGAGGTTGAACGGGATGACCGCCGGTTGCGGGTGGCCCGCTGCTTCGATTGCGTCGTAAACCTCGGTCAAATTGGCTTCGGTCTTGCCCAGCAGCAGTACGGTGGCACCGTGGGCGGCATAGGTTTTCGCCGCAGCCGCGCCGATGCCACGACCGGCACCGGTGACCAGAATGACCCGATCCTTGAGCAATTCAGGGCGAGCGGTGTAATCAAACATAAGAACCTCACAATCCATTTCATGAAGACCTGCTTCACCCCTGTGGCGAGGGGATTTATCCCCGTTCGGCGGCGAAGCCGTCGCAAAACCTGTGTGTCACATTGCCTGGATAAAAGCGGGGGCCGCTCCGCAGCCCAGCGGGGATAAATCCCCTCGCCACACAGGGAGCTTGCAGCAGTCAGGTCGGCAGCTGAACAGCCCAGCGGGGATAAATCCCCTCGCTACACAGGGAATTTGCAACAGTCAGGTCAGCAGCTGCACAGCGCGCTGTCGAGCACCTTGCGCAACTCCAGCGGGTGATCTACCACAACGTCCGCGCCCCAGTGCCGTGGGTTGTCGTCCGGGTGGATGTAGCCGTAAGTCACTGCTGCGGTCTTGGTGCCGGCATCGCGACCCGATTCGATATCACGTAGATCATCGCCGATAAACAGCACGGTCGACGGATCCAGATCAAGCATCTTGCAGGCGAGGATCAGCGGCTCCGGATCCGGCTTGCTGTTCTTCACATGATCCGGGCAGATCAGCAGCGCCGAACGCTCGGCCAGCCCCAGGCGCTGCATGATCGGCTCGGCGAAGCGCACCGGTTTGTTGGTGACCACGCCCCAGATCAGGTTGGCCTTTTCGATGTCAGCGAGCAGTTCGCCCATGCCGTCGAACAGCTTGCTGTGCACTGCGCAGCCGACCAGATAGCGCTCGAGAAACTCCAGACGCAGCTCCTCAAAGCCCGGCGATTCCGGATCCATCGAAAACGTCACCGCGACCATGGCCTTGGCCCCGCCGGAAATCTCGTCGCGGATGTGCTTGTCGTTGATCGGCGGCAGACCGCGATCGGCGCGCATCGCCTGGCAGATGGCGATGAAGTCCGGCGCGGTGTCGAGCAGGGTGCCGTCCATGTCGAAAAGTACCGCTCTGATGGCCATCGGCTTATTCCTCGCGCAGGGTCTGGATCATGTAGTTGACGTCAACGTCGTTGGCCAGCTTGTAGTGCTTGGTCAGCGGGTTGTAGGTCAGGCCGATGATGTCCTTGACGGTCAGGCCGGCCATGCGGCTCCACGCGCCGAGCTCGGAGGGGCGGATGAATTTCTTGAAGTCGTGAGTGCCGCGCGGCAGCAGCTTCATGATGTATTCGGCGCCGATGATCGCGAACAGATACGCCTTCGGGTTGCGGTTGATGGTCGAGAAGAACACCTGGCCGCCCGGCTTGACCATGCGGAAGCAGGCGCGGATCACCGAGGATGGATCCGGCACGTGCTCGAGCATCTCCAGGCAGGTGACCACGTCGAACTGCTCGGGCATTTCCTCGGCGAGGGCTTCGGCGGTGATCTGGCGGTATTCGACGCTGACCCCGGATTCCAGCTGATGCAGTTGTGCGACCGCCAGCGGCGCTTCGCCCATGTCGATGCCCATCACCGTGGCGCCGCGCTGGGCCATGGCTTCGCTGAGGATGCCGCCGCCGCAACCGACGTCGAGGACTTTCTTGCCGGCCAGATTGACTCGCTCGTCGATCCAGTTGACCCGCAGTGGGTTGATGTCGTGCAGCGGCTTGAATTCGCTTTCGCGGTCCCACCAGCGATGGGCCAGGGCCTCGAATTTGGCGATTTCGGCGTGGTCGACGTTGCTCATGTTCAATTCCTCGAAAAACCTGAAAAGGGCTGTAGCCGCGGATATTGCGCCGCGGTGTTTACGATTCGGTGTGGCCGCTGATGCGCTGGCCCCAGTGGCGGGCGGTCGCGCCCAGCTGTTGTTCGTCCATGCGGGTCAGGCGCCGGTCGTCGAGCAGTTGCTTGCCGGCAACCCACAGGTGTTTCACGCAATCACGCCCGGTCGCGTAGATCAGCTGCGACACCGGGTCATACACCGGTTGCTGCGCCAGACCGGACAGGTCGAAAGCGACGATGTCTGCGGCTTTGCCGATCTCCAGCGAGCCGACCTGCGCCTCGATTCCCAGCGCACGGGCGCCATTGAGAGTGGCCATGCGCAAGGCGCGATGAGCGTCCAGCGCTGTGGCAGAACCGGCCACAGCTTTGGCCAGCAGGGCGGCGGTGCGGGTTTCGCCGAGCAGGTCGAGATCATTGTTGCTCGCCGCGCCATCGGTACCGACAGCGACGTTCACTCCAGCCTGCCACAAACGTTCGACCGGGCAGAAGCCGCTGGCCAGTTTCAGATTGGATTCCGGGCAGTGGATCACGCTGCTGTTGCTTTCTACCAGCAGCGCGAGGTCTTCATCGCTGATCTGGGTCATGTGCACCGCCTGGAAGCGCGGGCCGAGCAGGCCAAGGCGACCCAGGCGCGCCAGTGGCCGTTCGCCGGTCTGCTCGACGGCCTGCTGCACTTCGAACGCGGTTTCATGCACATGCATATGGATCGAGGCGTCCAGCTCCTCGGCGATGACCCTGATTTTCTCCAGGTTCTCATCACCGACGGTGTAGGGTGCATGCGGGCCGAAAGTAATCTTGATGCGTTCGTGATGCTTGAGATCCCCGAACAATTCGACGCCCTGACGAATGGCTTCGTCGGCACTGCTGGCGCCGGGGATCGGGAAATCGAGGATCGGAATGGCGATCTGCGCGCGGATACCGCTGTTGTGTACGCGCTCGCTGGCGACTTTCGGGAAGAAATACATGTCAGAGAAGCAGGTGATGCCGCCCTTGATCTGCTCGGCGATGGCCAGATCGGTGCCGTCGCGGACGAAGTCCTCATCGACCCATTTGCCTTCGGCCGGCCAGATGTGGTTTTCCAGCCAGGTCATCAACGGCAGATCGTCGGCCAGGCCACGGAACAGCGTCATCGCCGCATGGCCGTGGGCATTGATCAGTCCCGGCGCCAACAGAACATCCGGCAGTTCACGGATTTCTGTCGCGTTACACTTCAACGCTTCGGCGCGCGGGCCGATAAATACGATGCAACCGTCACGGATGCCCAGGCCGTGCTCCTTGAGCACCACGCCTGCAGGTTCGACGGGGACCAGCCAGGTCGGCAGCAATAACAGGTCGAGCGCAATGGCAGGTTTCGGCATCGAGGGTCGGTTCCAGTGCTTTTGTAAAGGATGGCGAAGTATACCCGAGCGTCTTCGCGGGGGGATCGCTATAATCGGCGGCTTTTGTTCATGAGTGCGGGGTGTGGGATGCGCGATCGACTGTTGGCTGCGGAGAAAGTAAAGGCCATCGATTGGCGTGATGGCGCGCTGCACCTGCTGGATCAGCGTATTTTGCCGTTCGAGGAAACCTGGATCGCCTACACCAGCGCCGCCGGCGTGGCCGAGGCGATTCGCTCGATGGTCGTGCGGGGCGCGCCGGCCATCGGCATCAGCGCGGCCTATGGCATCGTCCTTGCGGCGCGGGCGCGGATTGCCGAGGGCGGCGACTGGTACGCGGCGCTGGAAGAGGATTTCGCGCTGTTGGCCGATTCGCGTCCGACCGCGGTCAATCTGTTCTGGGCGCTGGGCCGCATGCACGATCGCCTGGATCGGCTGAAAAGCAACGCCGATCCGCTGGCGGCGCTGGAAGCCGAGGCCATCGCCATTCACGAAAGCGACCGCGAAGCCAACCTGACCATGGCGCAGCTTGGCGTCGATCTGATTCGCAAGCATCAGGGCAACGCTCAAGCCATCCTGACCCACTGCAACACCGGCGCGCTGGCCACCGGTGGGTTCGGAACTGCGCTGGGAGTGATCCGCGCGGCTTATATAGAAGGCATGGTCGAACGCGTCTATGCCGACGAAACCCGGCCGTGGCTGCAAGGCTCGCGGCTCACCGCGTGGGAGCTGGCCAACGAAGGCATCCCGGTGACCCTGAACGCCGACTCCGCCGCCGCGCACATCATGAAAACCAAAGGGGTGACCTGGGTGATCGTCGGCGCCGACCGCATCACCGCCAATGGCGACGTGGCGAACAAGATCGGCACCTATCAACTGGCGGTCAACGCCATGCACCACGGCGTGCGCTTCATGGTCGTGGCACCAAGTTCGACCATCGACATGAACCTCGCCAGCGGCGATGACATCCCGATCGAAGAACGTGATGGCGCCGAACTGCTCGAAGTCGGCGGTAAACGCGTCGGTGCCGATGTTGAAGCGTTCAACCCGGTGTTTGATGTCACCCCGGCGGATCTGATCGATGCGATCGTCACCGAGAAAGGCATCGTCGAACGCCCGGACACCGCGAAAATGGCCCAGCTGATGTGTCGCAAGCGCCTGCATTGACAGGCTTTGGTGTTGTGTTGAGCCATTCGCGAGCAGGCTCGCTCCCACAGGTTTTGTGAACGCCACTGGCCTGTGTGGGAGCGAGCCTGCTCGCGAAGAGGTCGGTAATGTCAATAAACATCGCTAATTCAGACCCCGATTTCACATTCAACCAAGCTCTGAGCCTCTCTCGTCCCCCTCAAGCCTGTCATCGGTCAACTAACTATGCTCCATGCGCATCTGGGGGATAGGTGCGTGGCGGCCTTTGTGATAACATCCGGCGTTTTCCGAGGCGGCTCCACGGAGCTGTCTTTACTGCGCAAATCCGCGATCCAATGTTGATTTGTCGTAAGTCGGCGCATGGCACTCGGCCGGCCCCGACGAGCTTCGTTGCTCCCACATGGATATGACGAAGTTTCACCAGAAAAAGGAATCAGGCTTCTCATGGGCGAACTGGCCAAAGAAATCCTCCCGGTCAATATCGAAGACGAGCTGAAACAGTCCTACCTCGACTACGCAATGAGCGTGATCGTCGGCCGTGCACTGCCGGATGCGCGCGATGGCCTCAAGCCCGTGCACCGTCGCGTACTGTTCGCGATGAGCGAGCTGGGCAACGACTACAACAAGCCGTACAAGAAATCTGCCCGTGTCGTCGGCGACGTGATCGGTAAGTATCACCCGCACGGTGACACTGCCGTATACGACACAATCGTTCGTATGGCCCAGCCTTTCTCCCTGCGCTACCTGCTGGTCGACGGCCAGGGCAACTTCGGTTCGGTCGACGGCGACAACGCTGCGGCCATGCGATACACCGAAGTGCGCATGACCAAGCTGGCGCACGAGCTGCTGGCTGACCTGCACAAGGAAACCGTGGACTGGGTGCCGAACTACGACGGCACCGAACTGATCCCGGCGGTCATGCCGACCCGCGTACCGAACCTGCTGGTCAACGGTTCCAGCGGTATCGCCGTGGGCATGGCGACCAACATTCCGCCGCACAACCTCGGTGAAGTCATCGACGGTTGCCTGGCCCTCATCGACAATCCCGAGCTGACTGTCGATGAGCTGATGCAATACATTCCCGGTCCGGACTTCCCGACGGCCGCGATCATCAACGGTCGTGCCGGCATCATCGAAGCCTACCGCACCGGTCGCGGGCGCATTTACATGCGTGCCCGCTCGATCATCGAAGACATCGACAAGGTCGGTGGCCGTCAGCAGATCGTTATCACCGAGCTGCCTTACCAGCTGAACAAGGCGCGTCTGATCGAGAAGATCGCCGAGCTGGTCAAAGAGAAGAAGCTCGAGGGCATCACCGAGCTGCGCGACGAGTCCGACAAGGACGGTATGCGCGTCGTGATCGAGCTGCGTCGCGGCGAAGTGCCTGAGGTAATCCTCAACAACCTCTACGCCCAGACCCAGCTGCAATCGGTATTCGGCATCAACATCGTCGCGCTGATCGACGGCCGCCCGCGCATCCTCAACCTCAAGGATCTGCTTGAAGCCTTCGTCCGTCACCGTCGCGAAGTGGTCACCCGTCGTACCGTGTTCGAACTGCGCAAGGCGCGCGAGCGCGGGCACATTCTCGAAGGCCAGGCCGTTGCCCTGTCGAACATCGACCCGGTGATCGCCCTGATCAAGGCTTCGCCAACGCCGTCGGAAGCCAAGGAAGCGCTGATCAGCACGCCTTGGGAATCTTCCGCCGTGGTGGCGATGGTTGAACGTGCCGGTGCCGATTCGTGCCGTCCGGAAAATCTCGATCCGCAATACGGCCTGCGCGAAGGCAAGTACTTCCTCTCGCCAGAACAGGCCCAAGCGATTCTCGAACTGCGCCTGCACCGTCTGACCGGTCTGGAGCACGAGAAGCTGCTGGCCGAGTACCAGGAGATCCTCAACCAGATCGGCGAGCTGATCCGCATCCTCAACAGCGCTGTGCGCCTGATGGAAGTGATCCGCGAAGAGCTGGAAGTGATCCGCGCCGAATACGGCGACGTGCGTCGCACCGAAATTCTCGATGCCCGTCTCGACCTGACCCTGGGTGACATGATCCCGGAAGAAGAGCGCGTCGTGACCATCTCCCACGGTGGCTACGCCAAGACCCAGCCGCTGGCTGCGTACCAGGCTCAGCGTCGTGGCGGCAAAGGCAAGTCGGCCACCGGCGTCAAGGACGAGGACTACATTGCTCACCTGCTGGTCGCCAACAGCCACACCACGCTGCTGCTGTTCTCCAGCAAGGGCAAGGTGTACTGGCTCAAGACCTACGAAATTCCGGAAGCATCCCGCGCGGCCCGTGGTCGTCCGCTGGTCAACCTGTTGCCGCTGGATGACGGTGAATACATCACCACCATGCTGCCGGTCGAGGAATACACCGAAGGTCACTACATCTTCATGGCCACCGCCAACGGCACCGTGAAGAAGACCCCGCTGGAATCCTTCAGCCGTCAGCGCAGCGTCGGTCTGATCGCGCTGGAACTGGACGAAGGCGACGTGCTGATCTCTGCGGCCATCACCGATGGTGAGCGCGAAGTGATGCTGTTCTCCGACGGCGGCAAGGTTACCCGCTTCAAAGAGTCCGACGTGCGTGCAATGGGTCGTACCGCTCGCGGCGTACGCGGCATGCGTCTGCCGGAAGGGCAGAAGCTGATTTCCATGCTGATCCCGGAAGAAGGCAGCCAGATCCTCACCGCTTCCGAGCGTGGTTATGGCAAGCGCACCGCGATCACCGAGTTCCCTGAGTACAAGCGTGGCGGTCAGGGCGTGATCGCCATGGTCAGCAACGAGCGTAACGGCCGTCTGGTCGGCGCGGTACAGGTGCTCGACGGCGAAGAAATCATGCTGATCTCCGATCAGGGCACTCTGGTGCGTACCCGTGTCGACGAAGTGTCGAGCCTGGGTCGTAACACTCAGGGCGTGACGCTGATCAAGCTGGCCAAGGATGAAACCCTGGTCGGGCTGGAGCGGGTTCAGGAGCCTTCGGAAATCGAAGGCGAAGAGCTCGAAGGTGAAGAGGGCGAGGAAATCGCAGGCAGCGTCGGTATCGACGAGGCCGCAGACGACCAGCAACTCGACGCCGCAGCAGACGAAGAACCGCAGGAATAAGCGGACAAACGAGGGGGCGGATGAGAATTCGCCCCCTTGTTATTTGTCCGGTATGAATTTTCGACATCATGGAGCCCTCCTGTAGGAGCGAGCCTGCTCGCGAAAGCAGGCGCTGCGGTACCTCTGAAGCACCGCGGTGATGCATTCGCGAGCAGGCTCGCTCCCACAGGGCCATGTTGATCGGTAGTGTGATTTATTGCGTGATACCACCAAATCAGAGCGAGATTGGATGTGAGCAAGCGAGCCTATAACTTCTGCGCCGGTCCGGCGGCGCTGCCTGAAGCTGTCCTGCAGCGCGCCCAGGGTGAACTCCTTGATTGGCATGGCAAGGGTCTGTCGGTCATGGAAATGAGCCATCGCAGCGATGAGTTCGTGTCCATTGCCACCCAGGCCGAGCAGGATCTGCGTGACCTGCTGAATATCCCGTCGAACTACAAAGTGCTGTTTCTGCAGGGCGGCGCCAGCCAGCAGTTCGCGCAGATTCCGCTGAACCTGTTGCCTGAAGGCGGCTCGGCCGACTACATCGACACCGGCATCTGGTCGCAGAAAGCCATCGAAGAAGCCTCGCGCTATGGCCACGTCAACGTTGCTGCCACTGCCAAGCCTTACGACTATTTCGCCATTCCCGGCCAGAACGAGTGGAACCTGTCGAAAGACGCCGCGTACGTTCACTACGCGCCGAACGAAACCATCGGCGGCCTGGAATTCCAGTGGATCCCGCAAACCGGTGATGTGCCGCTGGTGGCCGACATGTCTTCCGACATCCTCTCGCGCCCGGTCGACATCTCGCGTTTCGGCATGATCTACGCCGGCGCGCAGAAGAACATCGGCCCGAGCGGCATCGTCGTCAACATCATCCGCGAAGACCTGCTCGGCAAGGCCCGCTCGCTGTGCCCGACCATGCTCAACTACAAGGTCGCGGC
The DNA here is from genome assembly GCF_019145195.1 of Pseudomonas siliginis. Classification (GTDB taxonomy): domain Bacteria; phylum Pseudomonadota; class Gammaproteobacteria; order Pseudomonadales; family Pseudomonadaceae; genus Aquipseudomonas; species Aquipseudomonas siliginis. Next base: position 171,035 of record NZ_JAHSTW010000008.1, on the reverse strand, counting down.
TGATAACGGTTCGATGTACAACACCCCGCCGACGCTGGCCTGGTACCTGTCCGGTCTGGTGTTCCAATGGCTGAAAGAGCAGGGCGGCGTTGAAGCGATCGCTAAACTCAACGACGTCAAGCAGCGCACGCTGTACGACTTCATCGACGCCAGTGGCCTCTACAGCAACCCGATCAACAAGTCGGATCGCTCGTGGATGAACGTGCCGTTCCGTCTGGCTGATGATCGTCTGGACAAGCCATTCCTTGCCGGTGCCGACGAGCGCGGTCTGCTCAACCTCAAGGGTCACCGTTCGGTGGGCGGCATGCGCGCCTCCATCTACAACGCCGTCGACATCACTGCGGTCAACGCGCTGGTGGCGTACATGGCGGAATTCGAGAAGGAACACGGCTGATGTCCGAGCAAGAACTCAAGGCACTGCGCGTTCGCATCGACGCTCTGGACACCAAAGTCCTCGAGCTGATCAGTGAGCGTGCGCGTTGCGCCCAGGAAGTCGCCCGCGTGAAGATGGCCTCGCTGGCCGAAGGCGAAGTGCCGGTGTTCTATCGTCCCGAGCGCGAAGCTCAGGTGCTCAAGCGCGTGATGGAGCGCAATCAGGGGCCGCTGGGCAACGAAGAGATGGCGCGCTTGTTTCGCGAGATCATGTCCTCGTGCCTGGCGCTGGAGCAGCCGCTGAAAGTGGCGTATCTCGGCCCTGAGGGCACTTTCACCCAGGCGGCGGCGATGAAGCACTTCGGCCACGCAGTGATCAGCAAGCCGATGGCGGCGATCGACGAAGTGTTCCGTGAAGTCGCCGCCGGTGCGGTGAATTTCGGCGTGGTGCCGGTGGAAAACTCCACCGAAGGCGCGGTCAATCACACGCTGGACAGCTTCCTCGAGCACGACATGGTCATCTGTGGCGAAGTCGAGCTGCGCATTCACCATCACCTGTTGGTCGGTGAAAACACCAAGACTGACAGCATCAGTCGCATCTATTCCCATGCGCAGTCGCTGGCCCAGTGCCGCAAGTGGCTGGACGCGCATTACCCGAATGTCGAACGCGTCGCGGTGTCGAGCAACGCCGAAGCGGCCAAACGGGTCAAGGGTGAGTGGAATTCGGCAGCGATCGCTGGCGACATGGCGGCAGGGCTGTATGGCCTGACGCGTCTGGCCGAGAAGATCGAAGACCGCCCGGACAACTCGACCCGCTTCCTGATGATCGGTAATCAGGAAGTGCCGCCGACCGGCGACGACAAGACCTCGATCATCGTGTCGATGAGCAACAAGCCCGGCGCGCTCCATGAGCTGCTGGTGCCGTTCCACGACAATGGCATCGACCTGACCCGCATCGAAACCCGTCCGTCGCGCAGCGGCAAATGGACCTACGTGTTCTTCATCGACTTCGTCGGCCACCACCGTGATCCGTTGATCAAAGGTGTGCTGGAAAAGATCAGTCAGGAAGCAGTAGCACTCAAAGTGCTGGGTTCCTACCCGAAAGCAGTTCTCTAAGGGCGGTAGCAAATGAGTGGCAACTTCCTCGCTCTGGCACAGCCGGGCGTGCAACAACTTTCGCCGTACGTTCCGGGCAAGCCTGTGGACGAACTGGCGCGCGAGCTGGATCTGGATCCGGCAAAAATCGTCAAACTGGCGAGCAACGAAAACCCATTGGGCGCCAGCCCGAAGGCATTGGCGGCGATCCGCGAAGAGCTGGCCGAGCTGACCCGCTACCCGGACGGCAATGGTTTCGCCCTGAAGTCGCTGCTCGCCGAGCAGTGCCGCGTCGAGCTGAATCAGGTCACGCTGGGTAATGGCTCCAACGATATTCTTGAACTGGTTGCGCGTGCCTACCTGGCACCGGGCCTGAATGCGGTGTTCAGTGAGCACGCCTTCGCGGTGTATCCGATCGCGACTCAAGCAGTCGGCGCACAAGCCAAAGTCGTTCCAGCCAAAGACTGGGGCCATGACCTGCCGGCGATGCTTGCGGCCATCGATGCCAACACCCGCGTGGTGTTCATCGCCAACCCGAACAACCCGACTGGCACCTGGTTCGGCGCCGAAGCGCTGGACGAATTCCTGCAGGACGTTCCCGAGCATGTGCTAGTAGTCCTCGACGAGGCTTACATCGAGTACGCCGAAGGCAGTGATTTGCCGGACGGTCTCGACTTCCTCGCCGCCTACCCGAACCTGCTGGTGTCGCGCACCTTCTCCAAGGCCTATGGGCTGGCCGCGCTGCGCGTCGGTTATGGCTTGTCGACGCCTGTGGTGGCGGACGTGCTGAACCGCGTTCGTCAGCCATTCAACGTCAACAGCCTCGCGCTCGCCGCAGCCTGTGCGGCATTGAAGGACAAAGAATATCTGGCGCAAAGCCGTCAGCTCAACGAATCCGGCATGCAGCAGTTGCAGGCGGGTTTCCGTGAGCTGGGACTGAGCTGGATCGAGTCCAAAGGCAACTTCATCTGTGTCGATCTCGGCCAGGTCGCAGCGCCGATTTTCCAGGGCTTGCTGCGCGAAGGCGTGATCGTGCGTCCGGTGGCCAATTACGGCATGCCGAACCACCTGCGGGTGACCATCGGTCTGCCGGCCGAAAACAGCCGTTTCCTCGAGGCGCTGCGCAAGGTTCTGGCTCGTGGTTGATGTCACTGCGCTGCAACCTGCTGCACCTATGATCGGTCGCCTCGTGGTGGTCGGTCTGGGGTTGATCGGTGGTTCATTTGCCAAGGGTTTGCGTGAAAGCGGCCTGTGCCGTGAAGTGGTTGGTGTTGATCTCGACCCGCAATCGCGCAAGCTCGCGGTCGAATTGGGTGTGGTCGATCGCTGCGAAGATGATTTGGCGTCGGCTTGCGTCGGTGCCGATGTGATTCAGCTGGCGGTGCCGATTCTGGCCATGGAAAAGCTGCTCGCGCGTCTGGCTGTCATGGACCTGGGGCAGGCGATTCTTACGGATGTCGGCAGTGCCAAAGGCAACGTGGTGCGCGCGGCGACCGAGGCGTTCGGCGGCATGCCGGCGCGCTTCGTCCCCGGGCACCCGATTGCCGGTTCCGAGCAGAGCGGGGTGGAAGCCTCGAATGCCGAGCTGTTCCGCCGGCACAAGGTGATCCTGACGCCGCTCGAGCAGACCGATCCTGCCGCGCTGGCGGTGGTCGATCGCCTGTGGCGCGAACTGGGCGCCGATGTCGAGCACATGCAGGTCGAGCGTCACGACGAAGTGCTGGCCGCGACCAGTCATTTGCCGCATCTGCTGGCCTTCGGTCTGGTCGATTCGTTGGCCAAGCGCAATGAAAATCTGGAGATCTTCCGTTACGCTGCCGGTGGTTTTCGCGATTTCACAAGAATCGCCGGAAGCGACCCGGTGATGTGGCACGACATCTTCCTCGCCAACCGCGAGGCTGTCCTGCGCACACTCGATACATTTCGCAGCGACCTCGACGCCTTGCGCGACGCGGTCGATGCAGGGGATGGGCACCAATTGTTGGGCGTTTTCACGCGCGCCCGGGTTGCCCGCGAGCATTTCAGTAAAATCCTGGCCCGCAGGGCCTATGTGGACGCTATGAATTCCAACGATCTGATCTTCCTGGCTCAACCTGGTGGCCGCCTGTCCGGTCGGATTCGCGTACCGGGTGACAAATCGATTTCCCACCGTTCGATCATGCTCGGCTCGCTGGCCGAAGGCGTCACCGAAGTCGAAGGCTTCCTTGAGGGCGAAGACGCCCTGGCGACCTTGCAGGCATTCCGCGACATGGGCGTGGTCATCGAAGGCCCGCACCACGGCCGCGTGACCATTCACGGTGTTGGTCTGCACGGCCTGAAACCTGCGCCGGGCCCGATCTATCTGGGCAACTCCGGCACCTCGATGCGTCTGCTCTCTGGCCTGCTGGCGGCGCAGAACTTCGACAGCACCCTGACCGGCGACGCTTCGCTGTCCAAGCGTCCGATGAATCGCGTGGCCAATCCGCTGCGGGAAATGGGCGCCGTGATCGAAACCGCTGCTGAAGGTCGTCCACCGATGACCATTCGCGGTGGCCACAAGCTCAAAGGCCTGACCTACACCATGCCGATGGCCAGTGCCCAGGTGAAATCCTGCCTGCTGCTTGCCGGTCTGTATGCCGAAGGCAAGACCACTGTCACCGAACCTGCGCCGACCCGTGACCACACCGAACGCATGCTGCGTGGCTTCGGCTACCCGGTCAGCGTCGACGGCGCCACGGCTTCGGTCGAGTCCGGCGGCAAGCTCACCGCGACTCACATCGAAGTGCCGGGCGATATTTCGTCGTCGGCGTTCTTCCTGGTCGCGGCCTCGATCGCCGAGGGTTCCGAGCTGGTGCTCGAGCACGTCGGCATAAACCCGACCCGTACTGGCGTGATCGACATCCTGCGGCTGATGGGTGCCGATATCACTCTGGAAAACCAGCGTGAGGTCGGTGGCGAACCAGTGGCTGACTTGCGCGTGCGCGCAGCTAAACTCAAAGGTATCGAGATTCCGGAGGAACTGGTGCCGCTGGCCATCGACGAATTCCCAGTACTGTTCGTCGCGGCTGCGTGCGCCGAAGGGCGGACCGTGCTCACCGGCGCAGAAGAGCTGCGGGTCAAGGAATCCGACCGGATTCAGGTCATGGCGGACGGTTTGCTGGCGCTGGGCGTCAAATGCGAACCGACCCCTGACGGCATCATCATCGACGGCGGCCAGATCGGCGGCGGTGAAGTGCACGGTCACGGCGACCACCGTATCGCCATGGCCTTCAGCGTTGCCTCGTTGCGCGCTACCGCACCGATCCGCATCCATGATTGCGCCAACGTCGCGACCTCGTTCCCCAACTTCCTCGCGCTGTGCGGGCAAGTCGGCATTCGTGTGGCACAAGAGGCTCAGTCGTGAAAAACATTGCACCGGTCATCACCATCGATGGGCCAAGCGGCTCCGGCAAAGGCACGGTCGCCGGGATTCTGGCCAAGCGTCTGGGCTGGAACCTGCTGGATTCCGGTGCGCTTTATCGTTTGCTCGCGTTCGCTGCGCACAACCATGGCGTCGACCTGACCAATGAAGAGCTGCTGAAGACATTGGCCGCTCATCTGGATGTGCAGTTCATCGCCGCGACCGAAGGTCAGCTGCAGCGGATCATTCTCGAAGGCGACGAAGTCAGCGATGTCATTCGCACCGAAAGCGTCGGCTCCGGCGCCTCGCAGGTGGCTGCGCTGCCCGCTGTGCGCGAGGCGCTGCTGCAGCGCCAGCGTGCTTTCCAGGAAGCGCCGGGCCTGGTGGCCGACGGCCGCGACATGGGCACGGTGGTTTTTCCGGATGCACCACTGAAGATTTTCCTTACCGCCAGTGCCGAGGAACGGGCGCGTCGTCGATATTTGCAGTTGAAGGGCAAAGTCGAGGGTGTTAGTCTGTCGAGTCTGCTAGATGAGATCCGTGCACGCGATGAGCGTGACACCCAGCGCGCAGTAGCCCCGCTCAAGCCGGCGGCCGACGCGATTCAGCTGGATTCAACGGAGCTTTCCATCGATCAGGTGCTTGAACGCATCATGAGCGAGATCGCCATTCGCGATATCGCCGGGTGACCAAGAAGGCCGCAGGGGACCAGTCATAGTCCTGCGGTGCTTCTTTTAAATGAAACTAACCCACACCGTCTGGGGTGTGGAGATGGGCGTTTACTTCGCCCTCATCTACAGGAATTAAAATGAGCGAAAGCTTTGCGGAACTCTTTGAAGAAAGCCTGAAAACCCTGAACCTTCAGGCAGGCTCCATCATCACCGGTGTTATCGTTGATATCGATTACCAGGCTCGCTGGGTAACCGTTCACGCTGGTCTGAAGTCTGAAGCACTCATCCCGCTTGAGCAGTTCTACAACGATGCTGGCGAACTGAACATCAACGTTGGTGATGAAGTTCACGTTGCTCTGGATTCGGTTGAAGACGGCTTTGGCGAAACCAAGCTGTCCCGTGAAAAAGCCAAGCGCGCTGAATGCTGGATCGTTCTGGAAGCAGCCTTCGCAGCCGAGGAAGTGGTCAAGGGCGTTATCAACGGTAAGGTTAAAGGCGGCTTCACTGTCGACGTTAACGGCATCCGTGCGTTCCTGCCAGGTTCCCTGGTTGACGTCCGTCCAGTGCGCGACACCACGCACCTGGAAGGCAAAGAGCTGGAATTCAAGGTCATCAAGCTGGACCAGAAGCGCAACAACGTTGTCGTTTCCCGTCGCAGCGTCCTCGAAGCCGAGAACTCCGCCGAGCGTGAAGCTCTGCTGGAATCCCTGCAGGAAGGCCAGCAAGTCAAAGGTATCGTCAAAAACCTCACCGATTACGGCGCATTCGTCGATCTGGGTGGCGTGGACGGCCTGCTGCACATCACCGACATGGCCTGGAAGCGCATCAAGCATCCTTCCGAGATCGTCAACGTTGGTGACGAAATCGACGTCAAGGTTCTGAAATACGATCGCGAACGCAACCGTGTTTCCCTGGGCCTGAAGCAACTGGGCGAAGATCCATGGGTTGCTATCAAAGCCCGTTACCCAGAAGGCACTCGCGTGACCGCTCGTGTAACCAACCTGACCGACTACGGCTGCTTCGCTGAGCTGGAAGAAGGCGTTGAAGGTCTGGTACACGTTTCGGAAATGGACTGGACCAACAAGAACATCCACCCTTCGAAAGTCGTACAAGTCGGCGACGAAGTGGAAGTCATGGTTCTGGACATTGACGAAGAGCGTCGTCGTATCTCCCTGGGCATCAAGCAGTGCAAGTCGAACCCATGGGAAGACTTCTCTGGCCAGTTCAACAAGGGCGACAAGATCTCCGGCACCATCAAGTCGATCACCGATTTCGGTATCTTCATTGGTCTGGACGGCGGCATCGACGGTCTGGTTCACCTGTCCGACATCTCCTGGAACGAAGTGGGCGAAGAAGCCGTACGTCGTTTCAAGAAGGGCGACGAGCTGGACACCGTCATCCTGTCGGTTGACCCAGAGCGCGAGCGCATCTCCCTGGGCATCAAGCAACTGGAAAGCGATCCGTTCTCCGAGTACGTCTCGGTTAACGACAAGGGCGCTATCGTGACCGGTACCGTGAAAGAAGTTGACGCCAAAGGCGCCATCATCGTTCTGGCCGACGACATCGAAGCTACCCTGAAAGCCTCCGAAATCAGCCGTGACCGCGTTGAAGACGCGCGCAACGTTCTGAAAGAAGGCCAGGAAGTTGAAGCCAAGATCATCAGCGTTGATCGCAAGAGCCGCGTAATCCAGCTCTCGATCAAGTCGAAAGACGATGCTGAAGAGAAAGAAGCCATCCAGAGCCTGAAAGCAGCTCCGGAAGGTGAAGCAGCTGACACCACTATGGCGGCACTGCTGCGTCAAGCAATGGCCAAACAGAACTAAGTTCTGCTTGATCATTAAAAAGGGCGACTTCGGTCGCCCTTTTTTGTGCCTGCTATTTGGTCTTTGTACGTCCGTGCATGAAACCAATGGCTTCGCCTGCGGGTCTGTTTCTTTAATCGGATCAATCGCCTATTCGCGACTAAGCTAGATCTTGAGTATTAGTCGTCAGGCTTGCCTGGCATAAGGAAGTGGATGAACAAGTTATTTGTTGTTGCGGTGGTATTGGCGCTGGCAGGTTGCACCACTAGTGTGAAAACCCATGCGGTGCGCGGCGTCAGTGGTATCGAGGTCGATTGCTCCGGGTTGGGTTCCGGTTGGGAAAAGTGCCAGAAGCGTGCAGCGAAGGAGTGTAAAGGCAAGGGCTATAAGGTCATCACCCGTTCTGACGATGCCAAAGATGAAGACGAATACCCGTTTGGCTTTAATCCGGCGGGCTTCGTGACCCGGACCATGCTGGTGATGTGTCGTTAGGGCAGCGGCGATCCGACTCGCTACTGGAGTGCCCTGAAAATGGGCGTTTTGACCCCGGGAAAGATATGTCAATCCCTGGGCTGTTCAAAATGTTCCGGGCATGCTAAAACCTTTCAAGCGCTGATCTAGCTGCTTGAAAAAGAAGGGAAAAATATGACGAAGTCGGAGTTGATCGAACGAATTGTCACCCATCAAGGGCTACTCTCATCCAAGGATGTGGAGCTGGCCATCAAGACCATGCTTGAACAAATGTCTCAGTGCCTCGCCACCGGTGATCGTATCGAGATCCGTGGATTTGGCAGCTTCTCCCTGCACTACCGCGCACCGCGCGTCGGCCGCAATCCAAAGACCGGCCAGTCGGTAAGTCTGGACGGTAAATTCGTTCCGCATTTCAAGCCGGGCAAGGAATTGCGTGACCGCGTGAACGAAGAAGAGGAGGAGGGCGCTTGATCTCCGCTATTCAAATTCAAGGGGGCGTGAATGCGTAACCTGAAACGCATACTGCTTGGCGTTTTTCTTCTGCTGATGGTTCTGGTTGTTCTGGCGTTTGTGCTGGAAAACCAGCAATCGGTTTCGCTTTTGTTTCTGGGTTTTTCCGGCCCGCAGTTGCCGGTGTCGGTTGTTGCGGTGTTGGCGTTGCTGATCGGTATGCTTATCGGTCCTGTATTGGGCTGGTTTCTGGGGCGCTCGTCCAGAGCTGCACGCAAGCGAGTGATGTGAAAACGACAGGCACACGGCATCTGTCGAAATTGCGCCTCAGCCTGTCTTTATCCATTAGTAAAACCATCATTAAGCTGTAAAATGCGTCCCTTGTTCGTCGTGCCTTCATGCATGTCGATTCAGACTGACTCTGACGGATGCCAATTGATATTGGCTTCTGCATTCATGGATTAGACCGCGCTCTCTGGCAGCGCTGTCCGCAGCTCAAGGGTATCGCTTCGCGTGAAAATTCTAGTTACCGGCGGCGCCGGCTTCATTGGCTCGGCAGTCATCCGTCACATCATCTCCAACACTGCCGATGCGGTCGTCAACGTCGATAAGTTGACTTACGCCGGCAATCTGGAGTCGCTGGCAGAGGTCAGCCAGAATTCGCGTTACGCCTTCGAGCGCGTCGATATCTGCGATCGTGACCAGATCGACCGCGTCCTGCGTGATCACCAACCTGATGCAATCATGCACCTGGCCGCAGAATCCCACGTTGACCGCTCGATCTCCGGCCCGTCCGAGTTCATCCAGACCAACATTATTGGCACTTACACACTCCTAGAAGCTGCGCGCCATTACTGGGCTGCTCTGGATGACACGCGCAAAGCCAATTTCCGCTTCCACCACATCTCGACTGACGAAGTTTACGGAGACCTCGAAGGTCCGGAAGACCTCTTCACCGAAACCACACCTTACCAGCCAAGCTCGCCTTATTCGGCCAGCAAGGCCAGCTCCGACCACCTGGTCCGTGCCTGGGCCCGCACTTACGGCCTGCCGACACTGGTCACCAACTGCTCGAACAACTACGGCCCGTGCCACTTCCCTGAGAAGCTGATCCCGCTGATCATCCTCAACGCGCTGGAAGGCAAACCGCTGCCGGTGTACGGCAAAGGCAACCAGGTTCGTGACTGGCTGTATGTCGAAGATCACGCGCGCGCGCTTTATAAAGTCGTCACTGAAGGCGTCATCGGCGAGACCTACAACATCGGCGGTCATAACGAAAAGCAAAACATTGAGGTAGTGCATACCCTGTGTGCGTTGCTCGATGAGTTGCGTCCTGATTCTGCCCATCGTCCGCATGCCAGCCTGATTACTTATGTTCAGGATCGTCCTGGACATGACGTGCGTTATGCAATCGATGCGAGCAAAATTCAGCGTGAGCTGGGTTGGACTCCGAAAGAGACTTTCGAGACTGGTATTCGTAAGACTGTCGAGTGGTATCTGAATAACACTGAGTGGGTTGAGCACGTGAAGAGCGGCAGCTACCAGCAGTGGATTGATCAGAACTATGCGGATCGCTCGAATAAAGCATGAAGATCCTACTTCTAGGAAAGAACGGTCAGGTGGGCTGGGAGCTGCAACGTTCCCTGGCTCCGCTTGGCGAACTCGTCGCTCTTGATCGTCACCTTGTTGATGGCCTCTGCGGTGATCTGTCGAATCTTGAATCCTTGCGTGCAACGATTCGTCAGATAAAGCCCGACGTTATTGTTAATGCTGCTGCTTATACGGCGGTTGATAAAGCTGAGTCGGAAACCGAATTGGCAGATCGCGTAAACGGACTCGCGAGCGGCGTCATGGCGGAAGAAGCCGCAGCGTCGGGCGCATGGCTGGTTCACTACTCAACGGATTACGTCTTCAGTGGCCAAGGCGTCACGCCATGGCAGGAAACAGACGCTGTTGCGCCAGTGAACCATTACGGCGCCAGCAAGCTCGCCGGCGAGCAGGCAATTATCGCGGCGGGTTGTAAGTATCTGATCTTTCGTACTAGCTGGGTTTACGGAGCTCGCGGCAACAACTTTGCGAAGACCATGCTGCGCTTGGCCAAGAATCGCGAAACATTAAATGTGATTGCGGATCAGATTGGTGCTCCAACCGGTGCTGATCTGATTGCTGACGTTTCGGCGTTGGCTATTCAGCGAGTTATCAGTCGTCCAGAGTTGGCTGGCCTCTATCACTTGGCCGCTGCGGGCGAAGTGTCTTGGCATGGGTATGCCAGTCACGTCATAGACTTCGCTAAAGCCCAAGGTGAGGAGTTAGCTGTAACGGCGGTCAACCCGATTGAAACCACAGCCTATCCTACACCTGCACGTCGCCCTCTGAACTCACGATTGAATACTCAGAAGCTGCGCGACAATTTTTCTCTACACTTGCCGGATTGGCAAAGTGGTGTAACCCGAATGCTTAGGGAAGTTCTGAACAAATGACCACGACAAATCGTAAAGGCATCATCCTCGCTGGTGGTTCGGGCACGCGCCTGCACCCGCTGACTCTTGGTGTTTCCAAGCAAATGTTGCCTATTTACGACAAGCCGATGATTTTTTATCCGCTGTCCGTTTTGATGCTGGCGGGTATGCGAGAAATCCTAATTATTTCCACGCCGGAAGATTTGCCGTGCTTCCGTAAACTGCTGGGTAATGGAAGCGTGTACGGGATCAAGCTTACTTATGCCGAGCAGCCTAGTCCGGACGGCCTGGCCCAGGCGTTCATTATTGGTGAAGAGTTCATCGGTCAGGATCCATGCTGTCTGATTCTGGGGGACAACATCTTCTACGGTCAGCATTTCTCGGACAACTTGCGCTCCGCCAGTACCCAACAAAAGGGAGCTACCGTATTTGGCTACCACGTCTCCGATCCTGAACGCTTTGGTGTCGTCGAGTTTGATAAAAGTGGCAAGGCTTTGAGTATCGAAGAGAAGCCGCTGAAGCCAAAATCGAACTATGCGGTCACCGGTCTGTATTTCTATGATAACGATGTGGTCGAGATCGCCAAGAACATCAAGCCCTCCGAGCGTGGCGAGCTGGAAATCACCGACGTCAACCGTGCGTATCTGGAGCGCCAGACCCTGAGCGTGGAAATGCTCGGTCGCGGGTTTGCCTGGCTGGATACCGGTACTCACGACTCTCTGCTTGAAGCCAGTCACTTCGTTCACACGATCGAACAGCGTCAGGGTCTGAAAGTGGCGTGTCTGGAAGAGATCGCCTATCACAATGGCTGGATTTCTGCCGAGCAGCTTAACGCACAAGCGCAAGCACTGAAGAAGACGGGTTACGGTCAATACCTTCAGAAGTTGCTGGACTCGCCGTCTGCCTGATCGAAAGTTCTGACTTTCGCAATGCTATGTTTAACGCTGCAAGCAGGAATGGCATGCCAGTAGAACATCCCAAGGTTGCGATTTTGCTGGCCGCCTACAATGGCATGCAGTGGATCGAGGAGCAGTTGGCCTCGATCCTCGGTCAGACAGCTGTCGACGTAACCGTTTATATAAGTATTGATCCCTCCACTGACGGTACTGAGGCATGGTGCGCCGATTATGCTGCACAGCATCCGAACGTAATCGTCCTGCCCGACGCCGGTGCGTTTGGTGGGGCCTCCCGCAACTTCTTCCGTTTGCTTCGAGATGTTGATCTTGAAGGCTACGATTTCATCGCGTTCGCTGATCAGGATGACGTCTGGTATCTGGACAAGATCGAGCGCGCTATCCGGTCGATCAAATCTCTTGGCGTGGATGCTTACTCGAGTAACGTAGTTGCGTTCTGGCCTGATGGTCGTAACCAGGTACTGGATAAGGCCCAGCCGCAAACCCGCTGGGACTTTCTCTTTGAGGCTGCCGGACCGGGCTGTACGTATGTCATGAGCCAAAGGATGATGCAGATGCTGAAGGTCTCATTGTTGAAACATTGGGATGCCTTGCAACAGGTCAGTCTGCATGACTGGTATTGCTATGCGTTCGCACGCAGTCGTGGTGTACGCTGGTTCATTGATCCGCAGCCATCCATGTGTTATCGCCAGCACGAAAGTAATCAGGTCGGGGCCAATTCAGGTATAAATTCACTGATTGCGCGTTATAAAATTATCCATGACGGTTGGTGGTTTTCTCAGATTCGAATGATTGCGCAGGTGGTGGGTCTCGCCGATGATCCATTCGTCCGGCAATGGTTACCTTTGGGGCGTCGACAATTATTGCGGCTGTCGTTAAAAGCCGGTGAATGTCGTCGTCGAACCAGGGACAAGCTGTTCTTTTTCTTTATTTGTTGCGCGACTGCCGTGATCGGGAAGAAAAACAAATGAAAGGTGCTCGGGTATTGGTGACCGGGGCGACGGGGTTTGTCGGCGAGGCCGTGGTGTTCCGCCTGCTTCTCGACAAGATCTACACACCAGTTGCGGCTGCACGTAGCGAAACTCGGTTGAGTGGTTTGTGTGATGTCGTGCCTTTTGATTTGGATGAGCGCGTTTTATTGCCGCCATTGAATAATATCCAGACGGTGATTCATTGTGCGGCCAGGGTTCATGTAATGAACGAGTGTGAGGCTGATCCGCTTGCCATGTTTCGGCAAATGAATGTGCAGGGCACTGCGCGGCTGGCCCGTCATGCGGCAGCGTCCGGGGTAAAGCGCTTCATCTTTGTCAGTTCGATCAAGGTCAATGGCGAAGAGTCACCCGCCGGGAGACCCTTTACCGCAGCCGATATTCCCGCGCCTGTTGATCCTTACGGTATTTCCAAGTGCGAGGCAGAGGAAGTCGTGCGTCAAATAGCACTGGAAACCGCAATGGAGCTGGTAATTATTCGACCGCCCCTGGTTTACGGGCCGGGCGTCAAAGCTAACTTCCTAAATATGATGCGCTGGTTGCAAAAAGGATTGCCACTGCCATTGGGCGCATTGGGCAATCGCCGCAGCTTGGTGGCAATCAGTAATCTGGTGGATCTTTTGGTGACCTGCATCGATCATCCACAAGCAGCCAATCAAACTTTTCTGGTAAGTGATGGCGAAGATCTTTCGACCACTCAATTGCTTCAAAGGATGTCGAGCGCCCTGACTGTGCGAGCGCGATTGTTGCCCGTGCCTCCGTTTGTTCTGCGCCTTGGGGCAGCTTTATTGGGTAGGAGAGCCTTAGCTCAGCGACTCTGCGGCTCGTTACAGGTCGACATGGAAAAGACGCGCACAATACTGGAGTGGACGCCGCCCATCAGCGTGAGCCAGGCACTTCAGGCCACTGCCAACCATCTCCGGGAGCGCTAAATGTGTCAGTATTCTTTATGGATGTCACTTTTTCGCTAAGGCTTGCTCGATAAAGCACAGCAATTGATCTGACCCTCGATGGATTGGCAGATTGCCACCCTTTTGCCAATTAGGGCGCCTTGATACCCTACGCAGCCCAAATCCGTACGCCTTGGCAGGATTTTTCCGGCTCAAGGCAACATTCTGATTACTCTTTTCATACCATGACCACCGCCTTGTGCTGTTGAAGGTGGTGATGTCACTGGGCTATCAAATTGGTATGACTTATAATGGCAAATTTTTCGCTGTCGGGAGCGGTCCATGAGAGGGGCATGTAATTTTCATGCTGCCAAGGCTGTACCTCTTGATGTTGAGCGCAACGACATCGTCATTATTTTTTCTTCAATGCAATGGAGTGCTCGGTGGTAGCCCCTCTTCCACAATTTGATCAGACAGGCGAGCAGCCTGGCGGCCATTCTGACTTTAGTATTCAAGGTCATGAAACGCAATCGGCCCGCGTAACGATTCTGATGTGTACCTACAACGGTGAACGCTTTCTCGCACAACAACTGGATTCGATAGCTCGCCAGAGTTATCGCGAATGGACCGTCGTTGTTTCTGATGACGGTTCTACCGACGCGACACTGGATATTCTGCGCCAGTACAGCGCGATCTGGGGAGAAGGCCGGTTGACCATTCTGCAAGGGCCCAAGCGAGGGTTCGCGGCTAACTTCATGTCCGTTGCCTGCGATGCGCCCGTGCAATCGCAATTTTATGCGTGGGCCGACCAGGACGATATCTGGCAAGCCAATAAACTTGAGTCTGCCGTAAAGGTATTGGAGGCGCTGCCGTCCGGTCTTCCTGCTTTGTATTGCGGCCGGACCGAGTTGATTGGTGACTCGGGAACGGTCATCGGTCGCTCGCCACTATTTTCTCGCCCCGCCAGTTTTGGCAATGCACTGGTACAAAGTCTGGCCGGGGGGAATACTATGGTATTCAATCATTTGGCTCGGGACGTACTCTGTCATGCTGGCGGCCAAGTGGATATCGTTTCCCATGACTGGTGGGCCTATCTACTGATTACCGGGGTGGGTGGCGAGGTCGTCTATGACGCCTCGCCTTCCATTCTGTACAGGCAGCATGAAGCGAATCTGATTGGCGCCAACTCAGGAGTGCGCGCACGGATCATGCGCTTGCGGATGATGTCTACGGGTCGCTTTCGTGACTGGAATGACAAAAATATCGCTGCACTTGAAACGGTTCGCTCAAGCTTGAGTGCAGACAGCCTGCAGACCTTTGAGCAATTCAAGAAAGCCCGTGATTCAAAAGGATTCGGCCGTTTCGTCTGGCTTTACCGCGCGAAGGTCTATCGGCAGACGTGTTTGGGTAATCTTGGGCTGCTGCTGGCCGCGGTGCTCAACAGAATTTGATGCCCTCATCGTGCAAGGCAGGACGTGAAATTGCTCCGTGGCGTCCTCCCGGTATCTCAACAAGAGAGTTTTTGTATGAAGTCTGTCTCCCTCGATTTATCTCAGGTGTGTGCATAATGCTTAATTTTTCCACGTCGCCAAAGGAAATGGTCAACAGTTTCTGGCGTAATCGGAGCCTGATCGCGGCGCTTGTACAGCGAGAAGTCGTTGGGCGTTATCGTGGATCGTTCATGGGAATTCTCTGGTCGTTTTTTAACCCCGTGTTCATGTTGGTTGTCTACACCTTTGTCTTTAGCGTCGTTTTCAAGGCACGCTGGAGCGGCGGAAGTGACTCGAAAACCGAGTTTGCACTTATTCTGTTTGCGGGACTTATCGTCTTCAACTTCTTTGCGGAGTGTTTCAATCGAAGCCCGACGCTGATTCTCTCGAACGCCAACTATGTGAAGAAAGTCGTGTTTCCATTGGAGATCCTTCCTTGGATCACAGTCGGTTCGGCGCTCTTTCACATGGTGATCAGCCTGACTGTGTGGTTGCTGGCCTATTTGATACTGTTTGGCACGCCGCACCTGACCGTCCTGTTGTTCCCGTTGATTATCCTGCCGTTGATGCTGATGATCATGGGTTTGACGTGGGCCTTGGCGTCGCTCGGCGTTTACTTAAGAGATGTCGCGCAATTCATCGGCATCCTGACCACAGTCCTGATGTTTCTGTCGCCTATTTTTTACCCTGCCAGTGCGCTACCTGAGAAGTATCAACATCTACTGATGCTCAATCCGCTGACGCCTGCAATCGAGTACGCCCGGGACATTCTGTTTTGGGGAAAACTGCCTGACTTTACCGTATTGGGCATTTATCTCGCCGGCTCGGCGTTGATTGCATGGCTTGGATTCGCCTGGTTTCAGAAAACACGAAAAGGATTCGCCGATGTCATCTGAGGTCGCTATCAAGGTTCAAAATCTCAGTAAGTGCTATGAGATTTACGACAAACCGCGCGACAGACTGCTTCAGATGCTCAGTCGCGGGAAGAAAAAATATTGCCGTGAGTTCTGGGCGCTACGCGACGTTTCCTTCGAAATTCGCAAAGGCGAGACGGTCGGTATCGTTGGCCGCAACGGCAGTGGCAAGTCCACCTTGCTGCAAATTCTTTGCGGTACGTTGAATCCAACCAGTGGTACGGTTGAAACCCATGGCCGGATCGCTGCATTGCTCGAACTTGGCTCCGGATTCAATCCCGAGTTTACTGGACGCGAGAACGTCTACCTGAACGCCTCGATTCTGGGTTTGAGCAAAGAAGAAATCGACGCACGATATGATGCGATCATCGAATTCGCGGACATTGGCGATTTCATCAATCAACCGGTCAAGACATATTCGAGCGGTATGTTGGTGCGACTGGCGTTTTCCGTTCAGGCGCAAGTCGAGCCCGATATTCTTATTGTCGATGAAGCGCTGGCAGTGGGGGACGCAAAATTTCAGGCCCGTTGCTTTGATCGGTTGAAAAAGCTCAAGGAAAACGGCACGAGCATTCTGCTGGTAACGCACTCCAGCGAACAAATCGTTACGCACTGTGACCACGCCTTTCTTTTGAACAACGGTGTGCAGCTCGCTGAAGGCGAGCCGCGCATGGTCGTCAACCGTTACCTTGATTTGTTGTTCGGCAAGACTCAGCAATCGGCCTCTGTCGAAAGTGCAGAAGCGTCTGACCAGTTGGCAGCGTATCAAACGCCTGAAGGCGGCCTCGATGTATTTGAAACGCATCCGAACTACAACCCGAACGAATATCGTTGGGGTGACAGATCGGCCACTATCATCGACTTCCACCTGAGCGCAGAAGGGCTTGAGTACCCGATTGCCCTAGACACTGGCGTGCAGATCAAACTATCGGTATTTGTACGGTTTGATACTGATCTGGTGTGTCCGATTCTCGGGATGACGATCAAGACCAAAGAGGGCGTTACCCTCTATGGCGTAAATAGTGAAACGCTGGATTGCCTGGAATTTAGAACGTGCGGGCGCAAGGGCGAGATCGTCGAAGTTGAGGTACTTATATCTTGTGATCTGGCCCCAGGTGACTACTTCATTTCTGTCGGAGTGTCGACCAAAGATGGCGAAGAGGTTACTCCCCGTGACAGGCGTTATGATTCGATCCACTTCCAGGTTCGTCCGACTGACAAATTTTTTGGGCTTGTAAATCTGGACTCCAGCATTCGTGCCAAGAAGGTTTCAAATTGAATATTTTATTGAAACAAGCGGGCTATCAGCTTAATGACGAGCTCAACATCTGGTCGAGGCCGGATTATTCGAGCATCAACTACAGCGATGGTGATAGCACCGAACTGCGCATAAAATTCTTGATCGATCAGGCCAGTGACGTCAGTATTTTTTCTGATGAGCTGCGAAGATCGTGCACCGATTGGCCATCGCTTTATTACCTCTCAAGTACCCGTTCGAACTTGTTGCGGGTGTTCGATGCCGATCTGCGTGGCGATGTGCTCGAGATCGGCGCCGGTTGTGGTGCAATTACCCGGTATTTAGGTGAGCAGGGCGGCAGGGTGCTGGCGCTGGAAGGTAGCTCGCGTCGCGCCAGCATCGCCCGTGCACGCACCCGAGACTTGCCAAACGTCTCGGTTCTGGCTGAGTCGTTCGAGAAGTTCAGCATTGATACCCAATTCGATGTCATCACCCTGATCGGCGTTTTTGAATATGCCAACCTGTTCGTAGCCGGTGATAACCCGGGTGCGAGAATGCTTGAGAAAGTTCGCTCACTGCTTAAGCCTGACGGTTTGCTCATCATCGCGATCGAAAACCAGCTCGGCTTGAAATATTTTGCTGGAGCGCCTGAAGATCACGTGACGACGCCGATGTACGGTGTCGAGGGGCGCTATAACAGCGCTACCGTGCAGACCTACGGGAAAAAAGCTCTCGCGTCGTTGTTGGCGACAGCCGGGTTTACCTCGAGTGAGTTCTTTGCGCCGTTTCCCGATTACAAGTTGCCCGTTTCGATCATCACCGAAGAGGGGTTCAAAGATCCTGATTTCGATGCCAGTGCATTCGCATCGCAAAGTGTACAGAGAGATCCGCAATTGCCGGATCTGTGCACCTTCTCACTGGAATTAGCCTGGTCACAGATTTTCAGGAACGGCTTGGGCATGGATATGGCCAACTCCTTTCTTGTAGGTGCTTCGACGGTCTCGCGCAGCGCAGTCGACCCGCAGACCCTGGCGTATCATTACAGCTGCGATCGACGCTCGACGTATTGCAAACGTTCGGAATTTCGTCGCGATTTCGAAGATGCGATCAATGTGCATTACCAAAAACTCGGGAAGACTATCGATGAGGGTGAAGGGCAATCGCTCGTCACTTTTAATCTTGCTGCGTCCGAGCCTTACATCAATGGTTATGTGCTTGGCACTAAGCTGATCGATATAGTCAATGCCGAGGGCTGGACTTACGCAGGTATCGGCGCCTTCCTCAAAAATTACCTGAGCATGCTAAACGTGCTCTGTGATAACGCCGAGAGCCAGCCGGGTGAGGTGTCGGGAGCGTTGATCGATGCGGTCCCGCAAAATATTGTGATTGATCTGGACGGCCGTCCGCAGTTGATCGACAAAGAGTGGACGCTCAACACGAATGTTCGCTACGAGTACCTGCTGTTCAAAGCGCTAACGCAGATGCTGGGTTCGATTACACGTATCAGCAAGGGCGCAGAGGCTGGCCCGGTTACACGCAAAGACTTTGTATTCCGAGCTTGCGAAGCCGCCGGGTACCCACTTTGCGAAAAAGATGTGGAAGAGTTTCTGGCCATCGAGGCGCAGATACAGAATGCGATTAACGGCCGAAGCCCGAGTGAATTTACGGCGTGGGGCGAAGATCGATTGATTGTCGAAGACAATCTGTTTTCTGCTTTCAGCAGTTCGCAGATTGCATTGGCTCAAACCCGTGAAGCGCTTGCAAGCGCTGTCACTGACGCCAGGCAGAAAATCGAAACGCTGAGTGCAAAACTGGACCAGCGTGAAGCTGACTATAATCAAGTCATTAACTCCAACTCTTGGTTCATCACCAAACCTGTACGCTTCCTCGTGCGCTCGTTGCGGCAGGGGAAAGGCGTGTTGCGCAGCAAACTGGAGACTTCCAAGCAGGCGCTGACGGCCTATCTGCGCGGCCAGGAAGCCAATCTGCCACAGCCGGTTGACGACGTAATTGAAGCGCCTGTCGCGCGCACTCGCTCGGTCAGCGTCATTCTGCCAATCTATAAAGATGTCGAAATGACTCGTCGCTGCATCCTTGCCGCGATGCCAGGGATTATTGCTTTCGACTCCAAACTGGTCGCGATCAATGATGCGAGCCCAGATGCAGGCATGCAGGCCATGTTGATCGAATTGCAAATGCAATGGCCGCAGGTGATGACCGTTCTCGAAAACGAAGTCAATCTTGGCTTTGTCAAAACCGTCAATCGCGGCATGCGCCATGCCAGCCAGGACGATATCGTTTTCCTTAATAGTGATGTCATCGTGCCTGTTGACTGGCTGGAGCGGCTGACCGCTGAGGCGTACATCGCGCCAAACATCGGTACCGTTACACCGTTTTCCAACAACGCGACTATTTGTAGCTTCCCGGCGTTTCTTTACGAAAACCAGCCAGCCTTTGGTTTAAGCGTCGAGCAGATCGATGCTGTGTTTTCCGGCCCGCGTTTGCCGGTCAGCCAGGCACCGACAGGTGTAGGTTTCTGCATGTACATTCGCCGCGATTGTCTGGATGTCGTGGGGCTGCTGAACGAGGACAAGTTCGGCAAAGGTTATGGTGAAGAGAACGATCTGTGCCAGCGCGGGCTAAAAGCCGGTTGGCTCAACATCGTGACCCCTAACCTGTATGCATTTCATGAGGGCGGGGTCAGCTTCTCCTCTTCCAAGCAGGCGTTGACCGAGCATGCAACCAAGGCCATCACCGAGCTGCATCCGGATTATCACTTGGATATCCAGAGGTTCATCGCAGCTGATCCGCTGAAACCATTACGGGTAAAACGTCTTGCGCAATTGATCGCATCGTTGGACCGGCCAAAGGTCTTGCACATTTCGCATGAGGCTGGAGGCGGTGTGCAGCAGCATCTGGACGAGTTGGCAGACGCTCTTGAGTCCGATGTTTGCTGCCTATTCCTGGCGCCTCGTCGTGGCCAGTCCGCCGTTACTTTGCGGATGGGGAGTTTCCCGGGGGCTGACGAGCTTCTTTTCCAGTTGCCGGAAGAGCACAACCTTTTGGTCGAGTTCTTGAAGGGCTGTGGTGTCGGCTTCGTGCACTTCCATCACACGCTCGGTCTGAATTCGCAACTGGTTCAATTGCCCGCTGAGTTGGGCACTGAATATGCATTGACGGTTCATGATTATTACTGGCTATGCGGCAACCCTACACTGACCGATGCGCAGGGCGTTTATCCGGGCAGTTATGCCGACGACATCGTCAATCCTGACTTCCCTCTGCCGGATGGTGTATCGCCGGCACAATGGCGTGAGCAATTGCGCGGCTTTATCGACGGGGCGAAAGCGGTAATTTTCCCTTCGGCGTACACCCTCGCCAATTATCGACTCAACTTCGAGTTACGTAACGCTGTCGTTGCAGGTCACGTAGAGCACAAACGCAATATTGGGCAGGGTGTCGCGGCTGTCGCGCAAAAGATCCGCTACAACGTGGGTGTTATTGGTGCTCTTGGTAAAGAAAAGGGTGCCGATTATCTGGAACAAGTGGCGGAGGCGGCAGCGACGGTCAATGCACCAATCAACTTCCGGCTGGTCGGTTTCGGCTACAGAGAGTTGGGCGGTGTCCTGACTACAGGTCGTTACGATGCCAGTGAGCTGTCTTCCCTAATGGCCGCAAATGAGTTTGATGTCGTCCTGTTTCCAAGTCTGTGCCCGGAAACCTACAGCTATACCCTCAGCTATGCGCTGGAAGCCGGGTTGCCAATTATTGCGCCAAACATTGGGGCATTCCCGGAACGATTGTCCGGACGTGAAAACACTCTTGTTTATGATTATGGGCTCGAGCCAGCCGAGTTGATGCGGCGAATCAGCGACTTTGTGAAAAGGCTCGCTGCCGGTGAGCAGTTGACTGCGCCTGTCGTGGACACCCACCTGCAGCAGCCAGCGTTTTATAGCGTTGATTACCCGGCCTTATGCGGCGTGGGCAGTGATAAGCACAGCAAACCAAAAAACGGTTTCGAACTGCCGAAATTCTCGGCCCCGACAACTGTGTATGAGGCGCCGCTGACGACCAAGGAAATCGCGCTATTGGCCATCTGGACGCTTTACCGTCATCCACGCATGGAGCGCATCAGCCATGCGGTGCCTTACTCACTACGGCAAAAAATCAAACGCGTGCTGAGCAAGCGTCCGCTGCATGAGATCGTGGATGTGAACAAAAACTGATGCAGTGCGCCCGCCTGGCTTATCGAACCCCTTGATCGGCCAGGCGGGTGCAATGGTTTTTGTTTGCCAGTGACGAATGCTGGCTTTTATTTGGAGCTACTGCCGCGATGAATTTCAGCTGGTTTGTGCTGATCGCTTTAATTATTTCGTTCCTTCTGACTGCTGTTTTGCGCCGGTATGCCCTTGCCAGAAGTCTGATGGATATTCCCAATGCCCGTAGTTCGCATACGGTCCCCACGCCAAGGGGAGGGGGGGTTGCGATCGTCGTGACGTTCCTTGTCGCCATGTGCTCGCTGTATGCTGCTGACTTGATCGCATTCAGAGATTTCGCTGCGATCGTCGGTGCTGGCAGCCTGGTGGCGATCATCGGATTCATGGATGATCATGGCCATATTGCTGCGCGCTGGCGTTTACTTGGGCACTTTTGCGCGGCGATCTGGGCGTTGGCCTGGTTGGGTGGCCTACCGCCCGTCAGTGTGTTCGGACAGGTCTTCGATCTGGGCTGGGGCGGGTTTGTATTGGCTAGCCTCTACCTCGTCTGGATGCTCAATCTCTACAATTTTATGGACGGTATCGACGGGATTGCCGGGGTCGAGGCGGTAACTGCGTGTGTCGGGGCGTGCGTGCTGTACGCCTTGGACGGGTATGTCGGGCTGATGGGGCCGGCCCTGCTACTGGCTGGTTGTGCGGGAGGATTCCTGTTGTGGAACTTTCCGCCAGCGAAGATTTTCATGGGCGATGCGGGCAGCGGCTTTCTGGGTATCGTCTTGGGCATTTTGTCGATACAGGCCGCCAATGCCTCATTTGAGTACTTCTGGGGTTGGTTGATCGTGCTCGGGGTGTTCATCGTCGACGCAACTTTCACCTTGTTGCGTCGATTGCTGCGCGGCGAGAAAGTGTATGAAGCGCATCGCAGTCATGCATACCAATTCGCCTCGCGCCGTTATGGCAAGCACCTGCCGGTGACCCTTGTCGTGGGCTTGATCAATGTGTTTTGGCTCCTGCCGATTGCAGTGGCTGTCACGCACTTCAAGCTGAATGGCTTTGTCGGTGCCGTGGTGGCTTACGTGCCACTATTCATTCTGGCGTTGCGGTTCAGCGCGGGAAAATCCGAAAAGGATGTTGCGGCATGAACATCGAGGCGGGATCAGCCTGATTGCGCTGATAGCGTTCAGCTATTAAAAAAGGCAGACGGATTATTCCGTCTGCCTTTTTTTAGCGAGTAATCGCTCCGGGTTTGACGAATACCAGCTTCGTCAATACGTATGTAAGTGGTAGCGACAGAATGATCGCCGCCAGTGGAGCTAGGTATTCAGGCAGCGACAGCTGTTTGACCCAGAACCAGACGACAAACATCCCCAATACGTATTGCGCGACGTAGACGAGTGGGAACAGCAGGATCGATTTGATCCCCTGGTGTTCTTTGAAGACAAGGAACCGGCTCATCACGAACGCGAAAACAATCCCGCAAACATAGCTGATCGAATAAGCCCATGTGTAGGGAAGTACACTGAGCAATATAAGATACAGCGCATACGTAATTCCGGTGTTCAGCCCGCCTGTCAGGAGGAACCGGAAAAACCTGATTTCCATCAGTTCGGAAATTTTCACGGCTATTAACCAATCTGCGCTTTTTTCTCGATCAGGAATTGATCGTAATCGCGGATGTAGTCGTCAGCAGCGTAATGCTCGGAAGCGAAAACCAGCAGAACCGCGTCCGCCGAGTACTTGTACTGAATACCCCAGGTCATTGCTGGCAGGAACAGGCCCAGTGTGTGGTGGTCCAGAACAAACTCCTGGCGGTGCTTTCCATTGTCGGCAACTACGTGAACGGTGCCTTTGACCGATACCAGAAACTGGTGGCATTCGCGGTGAGCATGTTCACCACGTGTTTCAGCAGTCGGAACGTTGGTTACCAGGAAGTAACGCTTCACTTCGAACGGAACGTCCTTGCCGCATTCGCCAACGCTCAGGCTGCCGCGCATATCGACGGCTTCCATCATGCGGTGCAGCGTAACGCCACAAGGATGGACATCTGATTGGCCGACTTTTACCGGGTTGTCTACGACTGTGCCTTCGGTAGGCTTGGCATCGACGTAGCCGATGATTTTCGCTGGGTTACCGACCACGATAGCATTCGGTGGAACGGATTTGGTGACGACCGCGCCTGCGCCGACCATTGCCGAGGTGCCAATGGTAATTCCGGGCAGGATCGTCGAATTGGCGCCCAGAGATGCACCTTTGCGGATGATGGTGCGAGAAAACGCTTCCGGATAGATTTTGCTGCGTGGAAACTTGTCATTGGTGAACGTGACGTTCGGTCCCACGAAAACATCGTCTTCTATGGTGATGCCGTCCCAAACCTGAACGCCGCATTTGAGTGTTACCCGGTCACCAATGATGACGTCGTTCTCGACAAACACGTTATCGCACACGTTGCACTCTGCGCCGATACGAGCGTTCGGTAATACGTGTGCAAACGCCCAGATACGCGAGCCTTTACCGATAGTGGACGATTCACAAATCGCACGGTCATGAACGAAAAAATCGCGCGAATCAATCATTTATTGGCTCCAAACTCAGAAACTTTCATAGGGATCGCCAAAGGGCGCCCTTTGGTATTTTCATATGTACGCCAGGCGTACGAACCGATCACGCCGAGCCCCAGCAGATTGAGGCTGCCCAGCAGGGTAATGGTAAACAGTGTCATGGCATAACCAGGGACATCGATCATGCCGCCTATCTTCGCGAGGATTACACTGACGCCGTATAACGCCGAGAGTGCTGAGCCGGCTGCACCTACACGAATAAGCAGGCGAATGGGCAAGTCCGTGAACGAGAAGACACTGTCCATCAGATAGTTCACTTTCTTTCGCAATGTCCACGCCGACTTGCCGTGTTGCCGGGCAACTCGAGTGTAACTGACTACCTGTCGGCGGAAACCCAGCCAGAAAATCTGCGCGATCAAAGAGCTGTGGCGTTCTTCGAGTTTGAGCAGGTTGTCGCGAAACTCCAGGTTGCAGCCGAACATGTCGACGCCGCCGTCAGGCATTTCCGGGATAACGTAACGTTTGTACAGACCCCAGAAGGTTTTCGATGCCAGTTTCGACAGGAATGGGTCGTCACGACCCTCGCGGACACCGACTACTACATCCACCGGCTCAGTATTCAACACCCGGTTCATGGTCAGCACCAGGCTTGGCGGCTCTTGCAGGTCGGCGGCCATTACGGCAAACGTGCGACCCTTCCCATGCTGCAAACCTGTACGTATCGCCATGAAAGAACCGAAGTTCTTCGACAGCAGAATCAGCTGGGAGGCAAAACGTTGCTCGGGCAGGCGATCTCGCAGGATCTCGTAACAGCGATCCGGGCTGCCATCGACCACGAAAACCACCTCAAGCGCGCCTTGAAGCTCGACGTTCAAATCATCGACGGCTTTGAGCAATGACGGCAGCGATTCCTCGTTACGGTAAACCGGAATAACCAGCGAAAGCACCCTAAATCTCCTGCTTGAAGTAGGCGCAAACCACTTCAATGACACGATCGACTTGCTGATCGGTCAGCCCAGGGAAGCAAGGTAAGGAGACCAGTCGGGTGCATGCTGACTCGGTCACCGGAAGATTGAATGTTTCGCGCGGTGTGTACGCTGTTTGCCAGTGGTCTGGAACTGGATAGTGAACATCGGTACTGACGCCATACTCTTTTAGGTAGGCAGTGAACGCTTCACGATTTTCGACACGCATTACAAACAGGTGGGCAACGAAGTCGTCGCCCAGACTTTCAGGCAATTTGACTGGCAGTTGGCTGAAGGCTGCACAGTAGCGGCTGGCAATCGAGCGGCGCTGCTCGTTCCATTGGTCGAGTAGAGGCAGTTTGACCCGCAGGATTGCAGCCTGCATTTCATCGAGTCTGCTGTTACGTCCGTGCGGAACGGTAACGTGATATTTGGTCGACCAGCCGTATTGGCGAAGCGTGAGCAGGCGGGCGGCAATCTCGGAGGATGAAGTTACGATCGCGCCACCGTCGCCCAGTGCGCCGAGGTTTTTGGTGGGGTAAAAGCTGAAGCAGGCCAGGTCGCCGAACGATCCACAAAGCCGATTATCAGAGCGCGCACCGTGGGACTGGGCGCAATCTTCGAGCACGACCGCCCCGGCCGAGCGAGAAATGGCTGCCAGAGTTTCGATGTCTGCCAACTGTCCGTAAAGGTGCGTGACAATCACGACCTTCGCCGGTTGGGCCAGCGCCTTCTCCAGTGATTTCGGGCACATGGTCAAAGTGCTCTCATCGACATCGACATATACCGGCTCGGCGCCGACAGCGTGGATGGCGGTGCTGCTATAAAACCCGGCGTTGGCAACGGTGACAACACGATCACCCGGGCCCACACCCATGCCCAGCAAGGCGATTTCCAGTGCTTCCGAGCCGTTCGCGACCGAGATGCAATGTTCTGCGCCGACATAGTTGGCGAACTCTCGTTCGAAGTTCTTTACTTCTTCACCCAAAATGTACCAGTGCCGATTAACGACGCGCCTAAGCGGTTCGGAAAAATCAATACCGGAATTCGCCGCTACTGCAGAAAACAAAGGAATTTGATGATTTGCGTCCATGATCCATCCAGAATTTTTGACTGCGCACATGATAATGGCCGCAATTTTACTACACATTCAGACAGTGATGTCGGCTCAATCTGGCAAGTCTGAGCCGACGTAATCCGCCGATTTAGGGGTGGTTGGCCGTGTCAGCCACCATGCAGCCGTGAAGATCATGCACGCAATCGCAGTGATCAGGTACGTCGAATGCGACATCCATGGTCCCTGACGCCCAAAGTACAGCTGCCACAATGGATCACTCATGGGTAAGCCCGATGCAAAGGCGCTGGCTATGGACTTGGCCAGCCAGAATAATGGGATCGCCATCAGCAGGGAAAAATAAAGAATCAGCTTCGTGGTTTTATCCGAAACTCCGGATTGCGCAACGTACGCTACCAGAAATGGAAGAATGGCGATCCATTGGCGACTTTCGGAACCGACGACCAACAGTGGCAAGAATCCCAATATGGCAATTTGTACGGCGCGCACCGTGCGCGCGCTTCGATTGCTGGTCCACACTAGCTGCAAGGCAATAAGCAAGCATGGGCCAAAATAACTAAAGTGCGAGAGGATGGGTTTGAATGGCGTATTCAAACCTTGATAAAACATGTTCTGCACTAAGTCCGGGCCTCGGAATCCCTGGCTCCAGTCCAGTCCGAAGTAGAGAATGGCATGGCCGCACGCCGTCGCAATGGCGGCCAGGAAAAACCACTTGATGGACAATACTGGCAACGCACCATCACGCCCCAGAAGTCGACTCCAAAGCCAGGCAACGCCAATCAGGGCCAGAATCAAGTAAGTGGAGCTAAGCCATCTGAGTCCAGGAATGCCCGAGGCAAGTGTAGAACCGACATGTAAGAGTTCGCTGTCTTCGATACGTGTGAACCACAGGCACGCATAACCCACCATGGCGGCAGCCAGACCTAGAAAAACCAGCATCCTGACTTTCATGCCGAAAGTCAGACGGTTGATGAAGGAAGCTTGCGTTTCTGGCTGTGAGAAGGTGAGAAGCGTCAGCGGCAGGAGAACCAAGCCTGGCATGATCAATGGTGCTATCAGGCAGGTTGCCAGTAGCCATTTGAAGTGTTTGTGCGAAAAGCACCACAAGCTCCAGCACGACAGCACTATTGCCAAATGGTCGCTTAAAAGGGGGTAGTAAGTCGACATGACCAGGATTGGCCACGTCAAAAGTAAGGCAGTTGTGTACTGCACTGCCCGCCTGGTCGGGATGCCGGACTTCATCAAGTAGTCAGTAAATAGCCCGGCGGCTACGCTGATACCGAGCACATTGAAAGACATCTGTACATATAAAAGCTGGTGTCTGGTCAGATCTAGCAGGAACTCTGCTACTACCGTTGGAAAAAAGCCGGTGAGGCGACTGATACGGTAGGGATCCGTGACAGGAATATGCCCGGAATTTTTCCAGTCGAACAGAAGATTCAAATAGGCGTTGCCGTCCCAGCCCGCACCATCGCCCACCGCAATAAGTCCGGTTAATTGATATACGGCTATCAAAAGAAGCGCCGCCAATACCGACATGCGATAGGCGATGCTTTCGTCGAAAATTATTTTCCCGAGGATGAACAGCGTGCAGCTCAGGATCAGCCAATAAGCGAAAGTCAGCAGCGCTGCGCTATAAGCTATTTCCTTGAACCTGACCGAGTCGCTGATTTCGAACTTGAATTGCGGGTCGTCATTATCAAACGTCAATGTGACCGAAGACGCTTCGGTCGACAATGACGTTGGTGCATTGGCAGGAGCCAGAACGCTTAGCGGCAGCGCTTGCCGCAGACCCCAAAAGTTTATTTCGCCTTGGCTGACACGCATCTCGGACGCAACGTTGTTGGGATCCCAGCGCAGGAAGCGCTGACCTGTCGCGACCGAGAAGCAAACACGCTGAGTACCGGCGTCGATTCTTTGCGAATCCGATTGTGATTCACTGAAAGCGCCAGATTCGCTGGACCAGAACAGTTGCGTCACGCCTTTGGATGACGAATCAATGCTCAAGCAAATGTTGTGTCTGGTGGCGTCGAACGTACCGGTTGCCTTGGCGAGATAAAGGGACGCAAGTGCTGCCAGCAAAGACAGCCCGGCAAGCGCAAGGTAGGCGAAAAAGGGTCGCATGCCTGCCTTGTTAATCATTGCGACTCGACTCGCTTGTACTGTGCGTGCGTCGGGTCGGCAACTTCGCTCAACTTGACAAGATAAACGCCGTTTTCATATCGCACGGAGCCTTCTGCCGGCCATACCGGCATGTTGTCAAAGTGCGGCGTCAACGGAATACGCAGCGCGTTGCCCATGGCATAAACATTCGAGAAACCGATCAGGCGCATGTATTCCAGCATGCGATAGACGTTGCCTTGGTCCCAATCGAAAAACGAAGAACTCATGGTCGAGGTTTCCGGGCCTGGATAGCGGCTCGCGAATGGCATTCGCCCATAAACATCGACCATGATGCGTTCATTCTTGTCAAATTCGGGGTTGGCCTTGCTGATTCGATCGTAAAGCGCCTCGGCGGTGAATCGGTCGTGGGTCGTGGCCATCATTGTGCTTGCCGAGTATTGACCATTTACCGAAATCATCTGGAATAGCAGTGCGACTGCGAGCACAGCGCCGAGGATCCGCAACAGCCCCTGTTTTTCCAGAACGATGATCGTGGTGAACCACGCAACAAAGGAAATGGCCAGCATGGCACGCAGAGGCAAATAAATACCTCCGGCGACGAAGTTCAGCAGGAATGGGGAGATCAACAATGCTCCGATGAGGAGAGTCATCCACAAAGCAGCTTTCCAAGTATTCTGTGTGACCAGGAAGAGGGCTGCAAATCCCAATGCGACGGCCGCACTGAAGAATGAAACGCCGTAGCTCAGAGGGGAGCCTGAGTAAAGTTTCCACGCTTCTAACAAAACCAGCTTGGTAATTAGAACAGGATCCGCGATCAGTTCGTTGATACGTAGAAAGTTATCGATGTAACCACGGTCGGAAGGGTAAGCCAGTTGGGCAAGCTTGTTTATGATGACATAGGAAGCAACGCCGCCAACGAGGGTGCCGAGCAACAAGCCTGCACGCTGGATTGTCGGATAAATTGATAGTACGGCTGTCGGGTTGTCTTTTCGGAAGTTGAAAAGAACGACACCGAGACCGGCAACAATATAGAACATGACCAGTGATTGGTATGCGCCGATTGCCACGGACAGCAATACGCTGGAAAGCAACGCCAAGCGGGCAGTTTTGCCTTTCAAGTCGTCGCCGATATGGCATTTTGAAAATACAAAGATGCCGATCGACAGTGCCAGTACGCCTACACCGATCGAAGGAATGTTGGAGTAGAACTCGCCAATGAACCACCAAATCGGGTGCGCAATGAAAATGCAGTAGGCCAGGGCGGCAATCCAGCCGAATGTGAGACGGTGTGCCCTGATCAGGAACATGTACGCCAGCGCAACGCAAGCGTAAAAGAAAAGATTAGGAACGAAAGGCATTACTGGCTGAGGGAAGATAAACTTTTCTACCAGATAGGCTGTCCATCGGCCATCGGCGATCCAGATGGATGGGTCGGTACGGAAGGCGCCCCGTTCATCATCAACAGACAAAAAGAAATTGACGACCGGGATTATATTAAGAAAAACCCCGATGCCGAGTAACTTTGTGAATTCGTTAAGACTGAAGTTTTCTTGTCTGAAGAATGATTTCAATTGTGCGGTACAATCGCGATCACCCTGCAGGAAGTCTAGGATCCGTGAATGCCATTTGATCCAGGAAAGAATGGCAAATGCGCTGGCCAGTCCGAGCAAGAGCGCGAAAACGTAGCGCACTTTGTCGAGTAGCTTGTAGTTAAGGTGAATGTTTATCTGTGGGTCAGTCGCACCCGACGGCGTTGTGAATTTGACAATTTTCGTTTCGCGGGCGGACGCCTCAATCTGTGCCATCGGCGTCAGGTTGTCGAGTTCAATAGAGCGGGTATAAACCAGCACGCTGATCGTCACAGCCTTGACATAGAAGGAACCGGATTTTTCCAATGGGTCCCAACGCAGATTCTCATCGTACTTTGGCAACGCAAAGCTAAAGGTATGGTTCTCCATATCCAGTTTGCTGATTTTGGAATTTCTTTCCTTATAGTCATCCATGCGTTTGTAAAATAACTGGGACTGCGTCGCAGGGAATTGGCTGGTGCTAATACTGACGACAGGATCCAGCGCAGGGCTTTTCAACAGAATAAAAGCGATGACCAACGTCATGAAAATGCAGGGAAGGACCCATTTGACAATGTTTTTCAAGTTAATGCCGCGCCCTGTTGTCGTCACTTGTTTTCACTTCCTTTTCGTCATTCTGATTGTAATGTCTTCACTTTCGCTGTTACTGGCCGTACACCAGCGAGCAGTCGCGTCAACAACAAAGCCTTTTCGTGCCTGGGGCATTGGAAAAATCATCCCAGGTCGGGTTTTCTTTTTTGATCCCGAATTCGCGGTGGCGAGGTGCAGGAAATTTGCTGCGCAGTATACTCACTCGACCATGATGTCGCAGCACAGACATCGCATGGTGCAGGTGACGGGTGATAAACGAATGGGGGCGGTGAGATCACCGTAAGATTCAGTGATGGCGGCTCGTTAGGGGGGCACGTCCTCATCACATTCTTTTTTCTGTAACGAAGTTCACTACCTCCGTACAATGTACCCGCCGATTAACCAAAGGGAGCAGGCCAGATTGGTACAGGGGAATATGGACAGAATGCGCGAGTTCTTGCTGGGTTTACCGCGCCGCCAGAAGCGATTGATTCAGGTGCTTACAGATGTTTTGCTCGTCTGGGTAGCCTTGTGGTTGGCGTTTATCGTCCGTCTGGGTATCGACGAGATGGTCAATCCGTTGAAAGTGCACTTGTGGTTGTTTGTCTGTGCTCCGCTCGTCGCCATTCCTCTATTCATAAGGTTCGGCATGTACCGGGCAGTGATGCGTTATTTCGGTAATGACGCGCTGGTGGTGATCATTAAAGCAGTCAGTCTGTCCTCGCTGATCCTGGCTTTGGTGGTCTATTGGTACAGTAATCACGAAGCCATCGTGCCGCGCTCGATCATCTTCAATTATTGGTGGCTCAGCCTTGTGATCATCGGCGGGCTTCGTCTCTGCATGCGCCAGTACTTCATGGGGGACTGGTTCACCGCCGCTCAGCACGTTCCTTTTGCCAATCGCGACGATGGTCTGACCAAAGTGGCGATCTACGGGGCGGGCGTAGCTGGCAATCAGCTTGTCGCTGCGTTGCGCATGGGAAGGGCGATGCGTCCCGTAGCCTTTATCGATGATGACTCAGGAATCTCGGACCGCTCAATCTCCGGTCTCCAAGTCTATAAACCCAAACATATTCAACAAATGATCGACGTCACCGGTGCGCAAGAAATTTTGCTGGCACTGCCGTCTTCGACCCGTGCTCGACGCAGGGAGATCCTCAATATGCTGGAGGGTTTTCCTTTGCACGTGCGCAGTGTTCCTAATTTTACCGACCTGGCCAGCGGTCGCGTGAAGGTCGATGACATTCAGGAAGTCGATATTGCGGACTTGCTCGGGCGGGACGCGGTCCCGGCGCAGCATGATTTGCTTGAGCGCTGCATTAAGGGCAAAACGGTGATGGTGACTGGGGCGGGGGGATCAATAGGTTCCGAGTTGTGCCGGCAGATCTTTTCACTGGGGCCAAAATCGCTTTTGCTGTTCGAGCACAGCGAATTTAACCTTTACAGCATTCTTTCCGAGTTGGAGCAGCGTGCGGATCGTGAGTCGGTATCGACAAAATTGCTGCCCATTCTCGGTTCGATTCGCCACCCGGAAAAAATACTGGATGTCATGAAGACCTGGAGCGTGGACACGGTCTACCACGCTGCCGCTTACAAGCATGTGCCGATGGTGGAGCACAACATTGCCGAAGGCGTGCTGAACAATGTGATGGGAACACTTAATACGGCTCAAGCCGCATTGCAGGCCGGTGTTTCGAACTTTGTGCTGATTTCGACCGACAAGGCTGTCCGGCCCACCAACGTGATGGGCAGCACCAAGCGTTTGGCCGAATTGATCCTTCAAGCCTTGAGTCACGAAATCGCCCCTGTCCTGTTTGGCGACAAGGCCAATGTTTCCCGGGTCAACAAAACCCGCTTCACCATGGTCCGTTTCGGCAACGTACTGGGCTCGTCCGGCTCGGTGATCCCGCTGTTTCACAGTCAAATTAAGTCCGGCGGTCCGCTGACGGTTACCCACCCGAAAATCACTCGCTACTTCATGACGATTCCGGAAGCTGCGCAACTGGTGATTCAGGCAGGATCCATGGGGCAGGGCGGTGATGTGTTCGTGCTGGACATGGGCGAACCGGTGAGAATCGTGGAACTGGCCGAGAAAATGATTCATCTGTCCGGTTTGAGTATTCGTTCCGAGCGCAACCCTCAGGGCGATATTTCCATCGAGTTCACAGGGTTGCGTCCCGGAGAGAAACTCTACGAGGAACTGCTGATCGGCGACAATGTTGCAGCCACGCCGCATCCGATGATCATGACCGCCAATGAGGATCATCTGCCATGGGATGTTCTGAAGTCACGTTTGGGTGAGCTGCTCGCGGCTGTCGACGTGGATGACTACTCCCGCGTCCGCCAGGTTCTGCGCGAAACGGTGAGCGGGTACACCCCTGATGGCGAAATCGTCGACTGGATCTACCAGCAACGCCGCCTCGAACCCTGATTATTTCACATCCTGTAACGCTCGCATTTTTGACTTCGCTCTATCATGACCTACGTTTGGAGAGCAGCTTGGGAAAAGCTGCTTTCTAAAACGATGATGGAGCGTCACTTATGCGTACCGGTTATTTCTACTCGCTGATTTTTGCTTTCCTCACCAGCGCCTCGATCGCTGCGATTGCTGCGCCTGTAGCGCCCACCGAGACAATAAAGGCGCCTTTGCTGATGGATGCGGCAGCGCCCTCGGCAAGCGCGAAGGTCGATCTCAACGGCGCGGATGCGGCGACGTTGCAGAAGGAGTTGGCGGGTGTGGGTGAGGCGAAGGCGCAGGCGATTGTTGCGTATCGGGATACAAACGGGCCGTTCGCGTCGGTGGATGAATTGCTGGAAGTGAAGGGGATTGGCAAGGCGATTCTGGATCGCAATCGTGAAAAGCTGGAAGTGAACTAAGCTGATAGTTCAACGCCGAGAGGCCGGTCATTGACCGGCCTTTTTATTGGATGCTGATCGGGTGGATGCCTGAACGCTGAAAATTACGAGTATCATATTGCGCCTTGATTATGCCTATAATAATTTCGCTCGGGACTGATTCAGCAGTCGAATCGCCGCACACCGCTACACGTCGAATTTTGAATTGATAAGGGGTAACCACGATATGAACCAACGTCGAGTCGTCGTCACGGGCATGGGCCTGGTTTCACCCTTGGGCAGTGATGTTGAAATTGTCTGGCAGCGTTTGCTGGCCGGTCGTTCCGGGTTGCGCAACTTGCCCGATGCGGTTGTGGCTGATCTGCCAACCCGGGTCGGCGGGAGTGTGCCGACGGTGGAGGAGGACGCGGAGGCCGGGTTTGATCCGGATCGTGCGACGCCGCCCAAAGAACAGAAGAAAATGGATCGCTTCATCATGTTTGCCATGGAAGCGGCGCGGCAGGCGCTGGAGCAGGCCGGCTGGCATCCGGCGGACGCTGAAAGCCAGGAGCGCACTGCAACAATCATCGGCTCGGGTGTCGGTGGTTTCGGTGCCATTGCCGATGCGGTGCGTACCACCGACAGCCGTGGCCCCCGGCGTTTGTCGCCGTTCACCATTCCATCGTTTCTGGTCAATCTCGCGGCGGGTCATGTGTCGATCCAGCATGGCCTCAAAGGGCCGTTGGGTGCTCCGGTTACCGCATGTGCTGCCGGGGTTCAGGCGATCGGCGATGCAGCGCGGTTGATCAGGGCGGGGGAGGCGGACATCGCAGTATGTGGCGGTGCTGAAGCTTCGATCGATCGCGTCAGTCTCGCCGGTTTCGCGGCGGCGCGGGCGCTGTCCAGCGGCTACAACGACACCCCGGAAAAAGCTTCGCGTCCCTTCGACAGTGGGCGCGATGGTTTCGTGATGGGCGAGGGCGCCGGTCTATTGGTCATCGAGTCGCTGGAACATGCGCTTGCACGCGGTGCGAAGCCGCTGGCCGAACTGGTCGGTTACGGCACCACCGCTGATGCATATCATCTTACCGCCGGGCCGGAAGACGGCAGCGGCGCTCGCCGGGCGATGCAATTGGCACTGGCTCAGGGCGGTGTGACGCCGGATCAGGTGCAACACCTCAACGCACATGCGACGTCGACGCCGGTCGGCGATCTCGGCGAGTTGGCGGCGATCAAGGCGGTGTTTGGCACGCAGAACCAGATCGCCGTGACTTCGACCAAATCCGCTACCGGTCATTTGCTCGGCGCGGCCGGCGGGCTGGAGGCGATTTTCACGCTGCTGGCGATTCGTGATCAGGTGGTGCCACCAACGCTCAACTTTGACAACCCGGATCCGGCGAGCGAAGGGGTGGACATCGTCCATGGTCAGGCGCGGTCGATGGCGATCAAATATGCCTTGTCCAACGGCTTCGGTTTTGGCGGGGTCAATGCGAGCGTGTTGTTCAAGCGCTGGGAGGGTTAATCGCTCGATTGCTTGAGATGTTCGCGGGTGACGTCGAGGATGCGCTGAGCAAAGTCGACATCCGCGACGCTGCGTGACAGCAGCAATGCGCCAGCCAGGGTCGCCATGATGACAATGCTGCGATCGGCGCTGTTCTCGCCTTCGAGCGTGCCTTGAATTTGTTCGAGGCGAGCATTGAGGACTTCGTCACTGGTGGGGCTTGGCTGGCCGCGCAGGCCCAGCTCCGAGGAAATGGTCAGCAGCGGGCAGCCTTCGTGGGGCGAGGTCTGATGCCACTCCGACAGGTAGGTGTCGATGAACACTTGCAGAGGGTTTTCCTGCGCGAAGATTTCTTCGCACAGGCCCGCGACTTGCTCGCCGGCCTCTTGCAGGGCTTTTTCGACCAGCTCTTCCTTGGATTTGAAGTGCGAGTAGAAACCGCCATGGGTCAAGCCCAGGGCTTTCATCAAAGGCTGCAGGCCGGTGCCGCCGATACCGTCCTTGCGAAATCGGGCGGAAGCCTCCTTGATGATGCGTTGATGGGTCTGGGCTTTGTGATCTGGCGAGTAACGCATGTGGAGCTCTCCGCGACGATGCTGCCATCTTAACCACGGAAGATTAAATGGTGACTGTACTTCTAAAATCTAAACAGCCTGCGGGTACGTCCGATTGTGTTGAAAAAACAAACCCCGCCATTGCGGCGGGGTTGGTATCAGCGGTCTTGTGCATCCTTGGCATCCGCTTCGGCATTGCGCTGTGCGACGCGCTTGCGTTCTTCATCGGTCAGTTCGACCTTGTTGGCGGTGTCGCGCAACATCATCAATCCGCCGACAATCGAGCCGATCGCAACGACCAGAATCAACCAGGCATACCAGGGCATAACGGCTCTCCTTAATGGCAGCTCGACGGGCGAGGACTTCGCCGTGCAATGCTGCATACCACCTTTGAGCGAAACGACTTCGCGGTGGTTCCATTCTAGGCCGCTTATGCCCGGCACACCCGAATCGTGTTACAGACCGGTCAACATCGCATCCGCCGGCGCATCGGCGCGCAGTTGTCCGGTGAGCATGAAGTAGCAGAACCCCACCGCCATGAATCCAAGGAAAATCAGCCCGATCAGCGTGTTGAACCACGCCATCGCCACCAGGCAAACCACCGCCAGCACCAGCGCGATCAGTGGAACCAGCGGATAGCACGGCGCGCGGAAAGTGCGCTCCAGATTCGGTTCCGATTTACGCAGTTTGAACAGGCTGAGCATGCTCATGATGTACATCACGATCGCGCCGAACACGGCCATGGTGATCATCGCTGCGGTGAGTGTCATACCGCCGAGGTTGATCAGGCCGTCGCTGTAGATCGCCGCGATGCCGATAAGCCCGCCAGCGATGATTGCGCGGTGCGGGGTCTGGAAGCGTGACAGTTTTGCCAGCGAAGCGGGCAGGTAACCGGCGCGGGCGAGGGCGAAGAATTGCCGCGAATAACCAAGGATGATGCCGTGGAAACTGGCGACCAGGCCGAACAAGCCGATCCACACCAGCATGTGCAGCCAGCCGGAGTTGTCACCGACCACGGTTTTCATCGCCTGCGGCAGTGGGTCGTTGATGTTGGACAAGGTGCGCCAGTCGCCGACGCCGCCCGCGAAGAACATCACGCCCATTGCCAGCAGCACCAGGGTCAGGATGCCGCTGATGTAGGCTTTTGGGATCGTGCGTTTCGGGTCCTTGGCTTCTTCCGCGGCCATGGCGGCGCCTTCGATGGCGAGAAAGAACCAGATCGCAAATGGAATCGCTGCGAACATCCCGGCAATCGCCGGCGCGCCGAAGACGTCGGAACCGGCCCAACCATTCAGTGCGAAGTTGCTGAAGCTGAACGCCGGCGCGACCACGCCCATGAACACCAGCAACTCAGCCACCGCCAGCACGCAGACGATCAGCTCGAAGGTCGCGGCCAGTTTCACTCCGAGAATGTTCAGGCCCATGAACACGATGTACGCCCCGACCGCCGCGTGTTTCGGGTCCAGTGCCGGGAATTGCACATTGAGATACGCGCCAATCGCCAAAGCAATCGCTGGCGGGGCGAAGACGAATTCGATCAGTGTGGCCAGTCCGGCGATCAATCCGCCTTTTTCGCCAAACGCGCGGCGGCTGTAGGCAAATGGCCCACCGGCATGGGGAATCGCGGTGGTCAGTTCGGTAAAGCTGAAGATGAAGCAGGTGTACATGGTCGCGACCATGAATGAGGTCACCAGAAAACCCAGCGTACCGGCCACGCCCCAGCCGTAACTCCAGCCGAAATATTCCCCGGAAATCACCAGCCCTACGGCAATGCCCCACAGGTGCAACGTGCCCAGCGTGGGTTTGAGTTGTGTGTTCATGCGCTTGCTCCCTGAAGGATTGGAAAGCTCGGGGGAGGGCGTGTGCAGTGGGCGTGCCATCACCGTGAAACAAGTCGTAATGAGTTCAAAGCTGTCGTATCGGGGATGTTCGCAGCTGGATGAGCGATTTTTGTGCGCCAGTTGGGAGCAGCGGAGTCTGTTATGCCGCCTTCGCGGGCAAGCCCGCTCCCACAGGGTTCTGCGTCGTCCGCTGAATTTGATTCCAGCGCATAACCTGTGGGAGTCGGGCTTGCCCGCGATGAGGTCCGACCTGACGCTGCAAAAACCTGCTGTAACGCCGGCATAAACCCACTCTTTACGCTTTCTTTATGACCCACGCCGGCCCTCGCTCTCGTTCCTTTACAGCCTCCTTCCCGACAATCGCTGCACACACGGCAATACGCCGTTACACGGAGATCTTCCATGAGCGTTCTGGACGGGGTGTCACTGCTGTTGGCAGTGGGGCTGTTCATTTATCTGTTGGTTGCGCTGTTGCGCGCGGACCGGAACTAGGAGCGGCTATGCACAGTTATGACTATTGGCTGATCCTCGGGTTTTTTGCGCTGGTCCTGCTGCCGGCGCCGTTCCTTGGGCGCTTCTATTACAAGGTGATGGAGGGCCAGCGCACCTGGCTGACGCCGATTCTCGGCCCGGTCGAGCGCGGTTGCTATCGTCTTGCCGGGGTCGATGCGCAGGCGGAGCAGAGCTGGCAGAAGTACACGCTGGCGCTGCTGGCGTTCAACCTTGCCGGTTTCCTGCTGCTGTTTACGATTCTGCTGTTCCAGGATCACCTGCCGCTGAACCCGCAAAATCTGCCCGGCCAGGAATGGACCCAGGCGTTCAATACCGCGGTCAGTTTCATGACCAACACCAACTGGCAGTCCTACAGCGGCGAAGCGACCCTCAGCTATCTGAGCCAGATGGTCGGTCTCACCGTGCAGAACTTTGTCAGCGCCGCCACCGGCCTCGCCGTGCTGGTCGCGCTGTGCCGTGGCATCGGCCGTAAGTCGGCGCAGACCCTCGGCAACTTCTGGGTCGACATGACCCGCGCCACCCTCTATGGCTTGCTGCCGCTGTGCCTGCTGCTGGCGCTGTATCTGGTCTGGCAGGGCGTACCGCAAACTTTCGCTCAGTATGTAAATGCCGTGACGCTGCAGGGTGTTGATCAGGTAATTCCGCTTGGCCCGGCGGCCAGCCAGATTGCGATCAAGCAGCTGGGCACCAACGGTGGCGGTTTCTTCGGGGTCAACTCGGCGCATCCGTTCGAGAACCCGACCGCGTGGAGCAACCTGTTCGAAGTCGCTTCGATCATCCTGATCCCGGTGGCGCTGGTGTTCACCTTCGGCCATTACGTCAAGGACCTGCGTCAGAGCCGCGCGATCATCGCCTGCATGCTGGCGTTATTCCTGATCGGTGGTGCGACATCGTTGTGGGCCGAGTATCAGCCGAATCCGACCCTGAACAATGCCGCCGTCGAGCAGACCGCGC
Organism: Pseudomonas siliginis; assembly: GCF_019145195.1. Classification (GTDB taxonomy): domain Bacteria; phylum Pseudomonadota; class Gammaproteobacteria; order Pseudomonadales; family Pseudomonadaceae; genus Aquipseudomonas; species Aquipseudomonas siliginis. Next base: position 132,606 of record NZ_JAHSTW010000008.1, on the reverse strand, counting down.
CGCTGGAAGGCAAGGAAGCGCGCTTCGGTACTACCGCGACGGTGCTGTGGTCGGTGACTACCACGGCGGCGTCGAACGGCTCGGTGAACGGCATGCACGATAGCCTCAACCCGCTGAGCGGCATGGTCGCGCTGGTCAACATGATGGTCGGCGAAGTGATCTTCGGCGGTGTCGGCGCCGGGCTCTACGGCATGTTGCTCAACGTGCTGATCGCGGTGTTCCTCGCCGGTCTGATGATCGGTCGTACGCCGGAATACCTCGGCAAGAAACTCCAGGCCCGCGAAGTGCAATTGCTGGTGGTGACGCTGCTGGTGATGCCGGTCGGCGTGCTCGTGCTCGGCGCGATTGCCGCCACGGTTCCCAGCGCTGCGGCAACCATCAGCAACCCCGGCGCGCATGGTTTCAGTCAGTTGCTCTATGCCTACACCTCGGCAAGCGCCAACAACGGTTCGGCATTTGGTGGCCTGGGCGCGAACACGCCGTTCCACAACCTGATGCTCGGCCTGGGCATGTTGATCGGCCGCTTCGGCTACATCCTGCCGGTGCTGGCACTGGCCGGTAGCCTGGCGATGAAGAAAAGCGCACCGGTCGGCCAGAACAGCTTTCCGACTCACGGCCCGCTGTTCGTGACCCTGTTGACCGTGACCATTTTGCTGGTGGGCGGCCTGACGTTCTTGCCGACGCTGGCGCTCGGTCCTATCGCCGAACATTTAAGTATGGGCTTCTAAGGAATCCATCATGAATATGCCTGCAATCAAACCCGCCGCCGTCAAAGCGCCGGAACAAGCCAAAACCGCGATCTCGGCCCTGTGGCGTCCGGCGCTGGTGCAAGCCTTCGTCAAGCTCGACCCTCGGCAATTGGCGCGTTCGCCAGTGATGCTGGTGGTCGAACTGACGGCGATTTTCACCACCGTGCTGTGCTTCCTTCCGGACGCTGATGTGCCGACCTTCGTCGCCGCACAAATCGCTCTGTGGCTGTGGTTCACCGTGCTGTTCGCCAACTTCGCCGAGGCCCTGGCCGAAGGTCGTGGCAAGGCCCGCGCCGACAGCCTCAAGGCCGGCAGCGAAGGCCTCAGCGCCCGTTGCCGCCAAGCCGATGGCAGCTTCAAGATCGTGCCGGCTGCCAATCTGCGCAAGGGCGACGTGGTGCGAGTCGAAGCCGGGGAAATGATCCCCGGTGACGGCGAAGTCATCGAAGGCATCGCGGCGGTCAACGAAGCGGCGATTACCGGTGAATCGGCGCCGGTGATCCGCGAGTCCGGCGGCGACCGTTCCGCCGTCACCGGCAACACGCGGCTGGTGTCCGACTGGCTGCTGGTGAAGATCACCACCAACCCTGGTGAATCGACCCTCGACCGCATGATCGCCCTGGTCGAAGGCGCCAAGCGTCAGAAGACCCCGAACGAAGTCGCGCTGGATATCCTGCTGATCGGCCTGACCCTGATCTTTCTGCTGGTGGTCGTCACCCTGCAACCGTTCGCGCATTTCGCCAATGGCAGCCTGCCGCTGGTGTTCCTCGTGGCGTTATTGGTCACGCTGATCCCGACCACCATCGGCGGTCTGCTGTCGGCCATCGGTATCGCCGGGATGGATCGGCTGGTGCGCCTGAATGTGATCGCCAAGTCCGGTCGCGCGGTGGAAGCGGCGGGTGACGTGCACGTGCTGTTGCTCGACAAGACCGGCACCATCACCTTCGGCAACCGTCGTTGCAGCGCGGTGCATGCCGCGCCGGGTGTGACCGGCCGTGAGCTGGCCGAAGGCGCGCTGTTCGCCTCGCTGGCCGACGAAACCGCTGAGGGCAAATCGATCGTCGAGTTCCTCCGTGGCCTGCATCCGCAACCGGAGCCGGCCCCGGAAACTCTGACCGCCGTGCCGTTCAGCGCGGAAACCCGCTTGTCCGGCGTCGATTATCAGGGCCGCGTGTATCGCAAAGGTGCGGTGGATTCGCTGCTGGCGTTTCTCGGTCAGCAACGTAGCGATCTGGCCCCGGCGCTGGCGCGGGAAATCGACAAGATTGCGCAGAGTGGCGGCACGCCGTTGCTGGTCTGTGCAGACGGTAAGTTGCTTGGCGCGATCCATCTCAAGGACGTGGTCAAACCAGGCATCCGCGAGCGTTTCGCCGAGCTGCGCAAACTGGGGATTCGCACGGTGATGGTCACCGGCGACAACCCGCTGACCGCTGCTGCGATCGCCGCTGAAGCAGGCGTCGATGATGTGCTCGCCGAAGCCACGCCGGAGAAAAAACTCGCGCGGATCCGTCACGAGCAGAACGACGGTCGCCTGGTCGCCATGTGCGGCGACGGCGCCAACGACGCCCCGGCGCTGGCTCAGGCCGACGTCGGCATGGCCATGAACGATGGCACACAAGCAGCACGCGAAGCGGCGAACATGGTCGATCTCGATAGCGACCCGACCAAGCTGCTCGACGTGGTGCAGATCGGCAAGGAATTGCTGGTGACCCGTGGCGCGCTGACGACCTTTTCCATCGCCAACGACATCGCCAAATACTTCGCGATTCTGCCGGCGCTGTTCGCCTCGATTTACCCGCAGCTGGGCGTGCTGAACATCATGCATCTGAGCAGTCCGCAGAGCGCGATTCTCTCGGCCATCGTGTTCAACGCTTTGATCATCGTTGTGCTGATTCCACTGGCATTGCGCGGTGTGCGCGTGCAAGCAGCGAGTGCGGCGGCGTTGTTGCGGCGCAATCTGCTGATCTATGGCGTCGGCGGGATTGTCGTGCCGTTCGTGGGGATCAAGGTGATCGACATGCTGCTTACGGCGTTGCATCTGGTGTAACGCTTTCGCGAGCAGGCTCGCTCCCACCTGAAACTGCATTCCCCTGTGGGAGCGAGCCTGCTCGCGAAGAATGCGCCACTGCTTATCTGACTCAACACAGTACTGGTTTCTGAATCGAGGATTCTGCAATGTCCACAACCCTACGCCCGGCCCTGACCCTGTTAGCGCTGATGACCCTGATCACCGGCGTCGCCTATCCACTCGCGGTCACCGGCATTGCCCAGATCGCCTTCCCGGCTCAGGCCAACGGCAGCCTGATCCACGACGCCGACGGCAAAGTCCGCGGCTCGGCGCTGATCGCCCAGGATTTCAGCGGTGACAACTGGTTTCACCCGCGCCCCTCTGCCGGGGCTTTTGCCACGGTCGCCAGCGGCGCCAGCAACCTCGCGCCGAGCAATCCGGCCCTGGCGACCCGCGTAATCGAAGATGCGCAAAAACAACAAGTCGCTGGGCAGGGGCCGGTGCCATTGGCCTTGCTGACCACCTCCGCCAGCGGCCTCGATCCGCACTTGCCACCGGCGGCAATTGCCTATCAACTGGCGCGTGTCGCAGCAGCGCGTAACTTACCGGTGTCGACCGTGCAGCAATTGCTCGATAAGCACATCGAACAGCCGCTGGTGGGGCCGCCGGTGGTGAATGTGCTGGAGCTGAATCTGGCACTGCAAAACCTGTAATTCAGTTGATACCGATCGTTCCCACGCTCTGCGTGGGAATGCATCAATAGACGCTCTGCGTCTGCTTTTATGGGACGCAGAGCGTCCCGGGCTGCATTCCCACGCAGAGCGTGGGAACGATCATTCGTAAGAGAGAGCATCAAGCATGAGCGACTCCGGCCGCGCCGACGCATTGTTAGCAGACCTGCCCCGCGATGGCCGTGGCCGGCTCAAGGTTTTTCTCGGCGCCGCCCCCGGGGTCGGCAAGACCTACGCCATGCTCCAGGCCGCGCACACGCAACTGCGTCAGGGCGTAAAAGTCCTTGCCGGCGTGGTTGAAACTCATGGCCGCGCCGAAACCGAAGCCTTGCTCGGCGGCCTGCCGCAGCAGCCGTTGGTGCGCAGCGAATACCGTGGCGTGCTGCTTGAGGAAATGGACCTCGACGGCATTCTCGCGGCCAAACCGAAGCTTGTGCTGGTCGATGAACTGGCCCACAGCAACGCCCCCGGCAGTCGTCACGCCAAGCGCTGGCAAGACATTCAGGAACTGCTCGCCGCCGGCATCGACGTGTTCACCACGGTCAACGTCCAGCACCTGGAAAGCCTCAATGATCAGGTGCGCGGCATCACTGGCGTGCAGGTGCGCGAAACGCTGCCGGACTGGGTATTGCAGGAAGCCTTCGAGCTGCTGCTGATCGACTTGCCGCCGCGTGAATTGCTCGAGCGTCTGCGCGAAGGCAAGGTCTACGTGCCGGAACAGGCCCGCGCGGCCATCGACGCTTTTTTCACCCAGACCAATCTCACCGCACTGCGTGAACTGGCGATGCAGACCGCCGCCGCGCAGGTCGACAACGATCTCGCCCAAGGCTATCGCCAACTCGGGCAGGCCGCGCCGGCGGTACGCGGGCGTTTGTTGGTCGGCATCGATGGCGATGCGCAGGCCGAACGTCTGGTGCGTCACGCCAGCCGCGTCGCCCAGCGCCGGCATCTGCCGTGGAGTCTGGTGCATGTCGACAACGGCAGTGCGCGGGATGAGCAATCGCGGTTGCGTCTGCAAAGCGCCCAGCAACTGGCCGAACGCCTCGGTGGCGAAGTGGTGCTGTTGCGGGCTGGCGAAGTGGCGAAAACCCTGATTCAACACGCCGCCGAGCGCCGCGCCAGTCTGTTGCTGGTCGGCCAGTCGCGGCCGCGCTTGCGCCGTAGACTGTTCGGCGGTGGTCTGGCGGCGCGCCTGCTGCGTCAGGCGCATGGTCTGGAAATCAACGTGCTCGACAGTGATCACGAGCAGCACCAACCGCGCCCGCGTAATTCAGTCACGCTGGTGTGGTTCGACTACGCGCTGGCGCTGGTCGCGACGTTGTTGGCCACTGCCTTGGCCTGGGCGGTGTCGAGTGTGTTGCCGTTGCCGAACATCTCGCTGGTGTTTCTCGCGGCGGTGTTGCTGGTGGCGGTGCGCAGCAGCCTCGGCCCGGCGCTGGCCTGTGCGGCGCTGTCGTTTCTGACCTACGATTTTCTGTTTATCCCGCCGAATTTCTCTTTCAGCATTCAGCGCGAAGAAGACGTGCTGACGCTGCTGTTTTTCCTGTTGATGGCGGCGCTCACCGGCAACCTCGCGGCGCGTCAGCGGCGGCAGTTGCAGGCTTTGCGCGATACCCAGGAAGAGACCAGCGAACTGCTCGACCTGTCGCGCAAACTCACCGCCGCGACCGATCGCCAGGCGGTGATCAGCGCCGCCGCGCAACACCTCGAAGGCTGGAGCGATGTGCAATTGTGCCTGCTCAACCGCGACGGCCAGGGCGGCTGGAAAGTCGAAACCGGCGGGCCGCTGCAATTTACCGAGGCCGAACGCGCCGCCGCCGATTGGGCCTGGCAACACGATCAACCGGCGGGCAAGGGCACCGGTACCTTGCCGCTGGGGCGTTGGTGGTGGTGGCCGTTGTCGGTTGAGGACGGGCCGCTGGCGTTGCTTGGTGTTTGCGCCAAGGAAGGCCAGAGCTTGAGCGGTCAGCGCCGACGTTTGCTCACTGCGCTGAGCCAGCCGCTGGCGCAAGCCCTGGCCCGCGCGCAATTGGCCGATGACCTCGAAGCGGCGCGTCTGCACGGCGAAACCGAACAGTTACGCAGCGCCTTGCTGGCCTCGGTGTCCCACGATTTGCGCACGCCGCTGACGGCCATGCGCGGCAGCATCGACAGCCTGTTGGCCCTCGGCGAAGCGATTCCGCTGGAGGATCGCCGCGAGCTGCTCGAAGGCACCCGCGATGAGGCCGAACGCCTCGACCGCTACATTCAGAACCTGCTCGACATGACCCGCCTCGGCCACGGCGCCTTGAAGCTGGCGCGCGACTGGGTATCGCCGGCCGATATCGTCGGCAGTTCGCTCAATCGCCTGCGCGCCGTGCTGGCGCCGCTGCAGGTCAGCACCGAAGTGCCGGCCGAGTTGCCGTTGCTCTATGTGCACGCGGCGCTGATCGAGCAGGCGCTGGTCAATGTGCTGGAAAACGCCGCGCGCTTTTCCCCCAGCCACGGTCGCCTGCAACTGCGCGCCGGCGCCAATGAGCAGGAGATTTTCTTTGCGGTCAGCGATGAAGGCCCGGGGATTCCTGAAGAGGACCGAGCGAAGATTTTCGACATGTTCTACACCGCCGCGCGCGGTGATCGCGGCGGGCAGGGCACGGGGTTGGGGCTGGCGATCTGTCAGGGCATGGTCGGCGCCCACGGCGGGCGTATTTCCGTGGCTGACGGCATCGACGGGCGCGGCACCTGCATCACCTTGCACCTGCCGTTGCAGGCACAACCGGGGATGGACGGTGAAGCTTGAAGTCGACTGCGCTACTCTCTTGCCAATCTATTGTGTTGATGTGAATTCATGAGCCAGACCGCGACCATTTTGGTCATCGATGACGAACCGCAGATCCGCAAATTCCTGCGCATCAGCCTCGCCTCTCAAGGCTACAAAGTGCTTGAAGCCGGCACCGGCGCTGAAGGCCTGGCACAAGCCGCGCTGAGCAAACCGGACCTGGTGGTGCTCGACCTCGGCCTGCCGGACATGGACGGTCAGCAGGTCCTGCGCGAGTTGCGCGAGTGGGCGACCACGCCAGTGCTGGTGTTGTCTGTGCGCGCCAGTGAAGGGCAAAAGGTCGAAGCGCTGGATGGCGGCGCCAATGACTATGTGACCAAACCGTTCGGCATCCAGGAATTTCTCGCCCGGGTTCGCGCGTTGTTGCGCCAGGCACCGGCGGGGGAGGCGCAGCCAGCGGCGCTGAGTTTCGGCCCGTTGACCGTGGATCTGGCCTATCGGCGCGTGCTGCTCGACGGCGCCGAAGTCGCCCTGACCCGCAAGGAATACGCGGTGCTGGCGCAACTGGCGCGGCATCCGGGGCGGGTAATCACCCAGCAGCAGTTGCTCAAGGATATCTGGGGACCGACGCACACCGAGGACAGTCATTACCTGCGCATCGTGGTCGGGCATCTGCGGCAGAAACTGGCGGATGACCCGACCCGGCCACGGTTTATCGTGACTGAGGCGGGGGTGGGGTATCGGTTGTTGAATGCTGATGGGTTGTAGTTTTGTGTTGTATGGTCGGGCGCCATCGCGGGCAAGCCCGCTCCCACATTGAGCTATGTATCACCCAGATTTCATTTCCCCCGAGAACCCTGTGGGAGCGGGCTTGCCCGCGATGAGGCCGGAACATTCACCCACAGCCTTCAGGTAATCAACCCTGCTCCTGCTCATACCGATCCAGCGTATCACTGGCAATCTCCCGCCCCAGCGCGATCAACTCCGGCGCTTTGTAGAACTCGAAAAACCGGCATACCCGCTTCGGCACGTTGATCAGGATGTCCGGCGGATACCCGGCAATCTTGTACTGCGCCAGTGAGGTCTGCATCACCTCGAAACTCTGGTTGATCAAATCCAGCAGCGACGCCGGCCCGACGTTATCGATGATGAACGAACCGGTGGCGGATTTCGGCGCGCCTTCGCGTTCCGGGGCGGCGGCCGGTTGCTGGCTTTCCGGTTCGACGCCTTCGAGCCACGGATTGATCTCCGCCGCCTCGGCGCGCAAGGCTTCCTGTTCCAGCTTCAACAATTGCTCGGCCTGTTTACGCCGGAACGGCAACTTCGAACCCATGGATTTGATCAGACTGTCGAAGCGCGAACGGAACGCCGCCGGCCGCTCGATCACCGGCAACTTGTACTGCCGCTGATTGGTGGCGTTGAGGTTGACCGCAATGATCAGGTCGCAATGGCTCGACACCACCGGAACGATCGGCAACGGATTGAGAATGCCGCCGTCGACCAGCATGCGGTTGCCCTGCATCACCGGGGTAAACAGGCTGGGAATCGCCGCCGAGGCGCGCATGGCCTGATGCAGGCAGCCTTCCTGAAACCAGATTTCCTGCTGATTGGTCAGGTCGGCGGCGACGGCGGTGTAGGGGATGCGCAGGTCTTCGATGTTGATCTCGCCGACGATCTTGCGAATCTGCCCGAAGACCTTTTCGCCGCGAATCGCGCCGAGACGAAAACTCACATCAACCAGGCGCAGCACGTCGAGGTAATCTAGGCTTTCGATCCAGCGCCGGTACTCATCCAGTTTGCCGGCAGCATAGATCCCGCCGACCACCGCGCCCATCGAACAACCGGCAATGCAGGCGATGTCGTAGCCGCGTCTTTCAATTTCTTCGATAACGCCGATATGGGCATAGCCCCGGGCGCCACCGGAGCCCAGTACCAGTGCGACACGCTTTTTCATCAAACTTCCTCCGGACAAGCCTGCACAATGCACGCATCGGCCAAGCGGCTCAATCGCCAAGGTCGTTGCGCGAAGCGGTGACGTCGTTTTTCGTTCGCGGCGCACGCTTGCGCGCTATGCTCTGCGCCACGTGGTTTGACCGATCAGCGAGGCACTTTTTCGCCGCTTGACCGTCTTACCTGCACGACTGTTGACCTACCTTGAGGTGTGAGTGATGAAAGCCTGGATCTGTGTACCGTTGATGGCTCTGGTTCTGGCCGGTTGCGCCGGCAAAACCGCGTACCGCGACAGCTGCGGCAGCCAACTCGACGCGGCCTGGCACGAACTGGATCTGGCCAAGGCCGAAGGCTTCGCCGGCACCGTCAGCTATTCCAAAGCGCTGTCGCTGCTGACCGCCGCCAAGACCCAGCAACAATTCGAAGGCTTCGAAGGCTGCAGCAAGAAAGCCGAGAAAGCCCGCTTCTACATTCGCGAATCCCGCGCAGGACGTTAACAGCAGCTGCAAGTTTCTAGCTGCAAGCCGCAAGCTTTGAAGCAATCACATTCAGCTTGAAGCTTGTAGCTAGAAGCTTGTAGCTGTCTACGGAGTAGACCCCATGATCGATCGCTTGGTGGCTCATGTGTTGAGCCTGGATGTGCGGCTACTGGCATGTCAGGCGCGCCTGACTGCGCGCACTGATCCCGAGGCGTTGCATGATTTGCGCACCACGGTGCGGCGCTTGCGCAGTCTGTTGCGGCCGTTGCGCGGCTTGCCGGGTGTCGAGCAACTGGAGGCGGCGGCGTCTGCGGTGGGCGAGTTGACCACACCGTGGCGTGATCGCGAAGTGCTCGCGGCGTACCTGCTCGAGCATGATCAGCCCGAGGCTGCGCAGCGGCGTCTGGCGCAAATGGCCGAGGCGTATCCGGCGCTGGCGGCGAGTGCGGAATTGGCTTCGTTGCTGATGATTCTCGACGCCTTTCCACGGTTTCTGCGCGCGTCCGAGCGTCAGGGCTTGCTCAAAGATCTGGATAAACGCATTGAAAAACGCCTGGGCAAACAATGGCAGAAACTCGACGAAGCGCTGCACGATCCCGCCCATGACCGCCATCGCCTGCGCCTGCTGATCAAGCGTGTGCGCTATGGCATCGAAGCCTATCCCGAGCTCGATCGCTTGCCGAAGCCGGCCTACAAACGCCTGAAATCCGCGCAAGGCGCACTGGGCGACTGGCACGATTGCTGGCAATGGCTGGCGCGTGCCGAGCAGGAGGCTGATCTGCAACCGTGCGTGGACACCTGGCAGGCCGGGTTGATCAAGGCAGAGCTGAAGGCCGATCAAGTGCTGGAGAAGCTCAGCGCTACGTGTTTCAAATCCTGAAGCTTGCGCATCCCCTGTAGATACTCTGTTCACGGTCAAGCTTTTTGGGTGTGTTTATCGCTAAAAAGCTTGGCTGTACTGAAGTCTTCGCCTGCCCGCATGCAGGCCCATAATCCGGTCAGGTATTTGCGCATGACTGCGACAATAGCCTGCATCTTCCTCTTTCCTCGAGCCACCAAGGCTTCGTAAAACGCTTTAACGTTCGGGTCGCAACGTATGGCGGTCAGCGCAGGCATGTACATCGCTGAGCGCAAATAGGCATTGCCGCCCTTACTTATCCGGCCGGGTTTATCAATACTGGTGCCTGATTGCGTGAGTCGGACATCGAGTCCGGCATGGCGGCTGACCTGCGCTGACTTGAGCGTCACCGGTAAGGTCGTCAGTTCAGCCAGCGCCGCAAATACTGAGATCTCACCCATGCCAGGGGCGGCGATCATGTGGGCGAACTGGACGCTCAACGTTGGGCAGTTGTCGATCAATGCCCGACCAGCGAGTCGGAAACGCTCGATTCGTTTGTCAAAGGCGTTGATGGCTTCTTCTTCGTCCTCAATCAGCATCAGAAGAGTTGTTTGAGTGGCTTTTAGTGCATGCAGCTCGTTTTTGGCGCGGGTGCGATGACCCGTCAAACGATTGATGTGGCGGCCGATAGCACGCAGTTCAAGCTGTATTGAAGTGGGCGGCGTCCACAACCTTGGGCTCATGCGTTCGCCGTACTCAGCTAGTAACTGGGCATCGATTGCGTCCGTTTTGCTGTTTTTCAGCATCAGCTTTGCAAAGTTGTGAAAACTCTTCGGATTGATAACCGAGACTGGCAAACCCGCCGCAGCGAGCTCCATGGCCAAGTCCAGGTAGTAGATTCCGGTGGCTTCCATCACCACAGACATAGGCTTGAGCTCAAGTAACTTGCTGACAGCAGCTTTGCGACCCGCCGGTGTCTGGTCGATATTGCACTGACCTGCAAAGCGGCCGCCATTGCGCCAGCCCATCGCTGTAGTGCGAGATCCCACATCCAAACCGACGTGCATGTTCATGCTTTCAACTCCAAGAGAACTGAGTTAAAAATGCTTCCTGGTTCCCCTGACCTCGAACTTCATGCCACTGCAACCTTGTAATGCGAAGTCCGACTCGTCGGCTTCTCGATACTCTTCGTGGTGGGCAATGAGGCGGGGGGACCTCTCTACAGACAAGGTCAGGAGCAAGTCCTGCCTTAAGGAGCGATCGGTCTCCCCCAGAAACACATCTTCGTATGTCGCACCAGCGAGCTTAGATCTCATTCATGCTGGTGTGTGGGGAACATACAAGGAGCTGCCGAAGGCTGCGATCTTTTGATTTTGATTTGCAAACAGATCAAAAGATCGCAGCCTCGTTTCACTCGACAGCTCCTACAAGGGTTCTGCGGCGAAATCGAAAAGTGCCAAGGCCTATCTGTCAGCCCATTTGACCGGAATAGACGCTGCGCCGCCGCCCGGGGCTGGGTAAGATCCGCGCATTCCTTTCTCGTTTTCCGAGGTTGCCATGCGCTTTTGCGATCTGCTCGATGCTGTCCGCCAACAACCTGAAGTAATCATCCCCGCCGAATGGGGGCAGGGCCGCGCCAGTTTTGGCGGACTGGTGGCCGCGCTGCAATTTGAAGCCATGCGCGCCAGGGTGCCGACGGAGCGCCCGGTGCGTTCGCTGGCGATTACCTTTGTCGGCCCGGTCGAGCCGGAAGTGCCGGTGAGTTTCGAAGTCGATGTGCTGCGTGAAGGCAAAGCCGTCAGCCAGGTGTTGGGCCGCGCCATGCAGAATGGTCAGGTGGTGACGATCATTCAGGGCAGCTTCGGTGCCTCGCGGCCCTCGGAAGTCGCCGTCGAAGCCTACCCGGCGCCTATCATGAAACACTGGGACGAATGCCAAGAGCTGCCCTACATCAAAGGCGTGACCCCGGAATTCATGCGCCATCTGGCGATGCGCTGGAGCGTCGGCGGCATTCCGTTCTCCGGCACGGCCTCGCGCTTGATGGGCGGCTGGGTGCGGTTGCGTGGGGATGTCAAAGAGGAGCCGGTCAACGAGGCGCATCTGCTGGCGCTGGTGGATGCCTGGCCGCCGGCGCTGTTGCCGTATCTGAAGAAACCGGCGCCGGGTAGCACGCTGACCTGGACCATCGAATTCGTGCAGCCGTTACACGACTTGAGCACGCTGGACTGGTGCCAATACCTGGCCGATATCGAATACGCGGCCGACGGTTACGGCCATGTCGCCGCGAAGTTGTGGAGCGCGAAAGGGGAGTTGATTGCCATGAGTCGGCAGACCGTGACGATCTTCGCCTGACTCAATGCCGACGGTGGCGCTCACGCCAGGCGCGCCACCAGCCACCGCTGAGGAAGAACCGCGGAAAGGTCAGAAACTGCTCGACCAGCAAACGTGACACGGCATCTTTGCGATCACTGAACGGCTCGGAGGCTTGCGCCTCCAGGCCGTGACCGTGGCGCTGCAGACCCAGCGCCGCCATGATACCGATCACGCCGATGGCGACGCTGGCCAGGCTCAGACTGAACACTCCCGACACGATCAACAGAAACGCCACGATGAACAGCGGCACGGCAATCAGGTGCAGGACCAGATTGGTCGGATGCTGATGATTGCCCGGATAGGCGCGCCATTGCCACGCGGGAAGGTTGGGGTGACGTTTGCCCATGTTTGCTACTCCTCGATCCATGTTGAACTTCATGGTTGAAGAATAGGCCCGGGCGCGGAGGGCGGCGAATCAAGGTTGGCTATTGAAGTGATAGCCGTCATCGCAGGATTCGATGTAGGTGCCTCTGACGCCTTCGCGAGCAGGCTCGCTCCCACATTGATTCTATGGCGCATGTGGGAGCGAGCCTGCTCGCGAAAGCGGATTCACAATTTCAACTGGCCTATCGCCTTGTTCAGCTCCCCGGCCAACGTCGCCAGCTCATTACTGGTCGTCGCCGAATCCACCGTCTGCTGCACGGTATTTTCAGTCACGTCACGAATACTCACCACCGCCCGGTTCATCTCCTCGGCAACCTGACTCTGCTGTTCCGCCGCCACGGCAATCTGCGTGTTGCTTTCGCGCATCTGCGCCACCGCTCCGGTGATTTCCGCCAGCGCCGCGCCAGCCTCTTGGGCCTGCTGCACGCAGTCGTCGGCCTTGTACGAACTCTCCTGCATGAAATCCACCGCATCGCGGGTGCCGGCCTGCAATGCGGCGATCATGCCGGTGATCTCGTCGGTGGAAGCCTGCACGCGCTTGGCGAGATTGCGCACTTCATCGGCGACCACGGCAAAGCCGCGACCCATCTCCCCGGCGCGGGCCGCTTCGATCGCCGCATTCAGCGCGAGCAGATTGGTCTGTTCGGCAATGCTGTGAATCACGCTGACCACGCCGTTGATCTTCTGGCTGTCCTCGGCCAGGCGTTGAATCATTTCTGCCGTCTGCTGCACGCCGTTGGACAACCCGGCAATCGATTGCTGCACCCGCGCCACCACCTGCTGACCGCTGCCGGCGAGGCCATCGGCGGTTTTCGACAGATCGCGTGTGGCGCCGGCGTGTTGCGCGATGTGATAAACGGTGGCGGTCATTTCGTTGATCGCGGTGGCAGCCTGGTCGGTTTCGCTTTGTTGGCCGAGCATGCCGTGGCGCACGTCGTTCATGCTCGAGGCCAGCCGCGCTGCACCGTCATCCAGTTGTCGCGCGGTGCTGGCAACGGTGGTCACGACGCGTTGATAACCGGCCTGCATGGCGTTGAAGGCATTGGCCATCTGCCCGACTTCGTCCCTGCCCACCAGCGGCACGCGAGCGGAGAGGTCGCCGGTTTTTTCAACGTGCAGCATCACGTCTTTCAACGTGTTGAGCTGGCTGAGCAGAAAGCGGATCAACAGTTGCGAGGCGCCGAGCATCGCCAGCATCAGGATGAATACCGCCAGCGCATAGTTGGCGAAACGCTCGCTGAACACCTGGCTCAGGCTCGGGGCATAGGCGATGACCGCCACTTGCTCGCCGTCGGCACGGCTGAACACTTCGGCGCCGATCAACGGATTCTCGCCAAACAGCGGCATTTCATTGATGGCGTTCCAGCCGTTGCTGCCGCTGATTTCCAGTAGCGGTTGATCGTTGAGACGCGGCACTTCACCGCGCTTGAAGGTCAGCACCTGAGCGGACTTGGGCAACGGTTGCCCGGTCGGCCAGGCCTTGAGCAACTGCGCCTGCGCTTGCGCGGATGCCTGCGCGGCGTGGCTGCGGGCCTGCTGTTCGAGATGTACGGCGTACAGTACGAGCAGCAGGGTGGTGACAAAGGCGACCGCGTTGACCGCCCAGAATTTGTATTTCAGCGAGATGTTGCTAAGCCAGGCACCCATGGAGGTCTTCTCTGATAGCGGAAACAGTTTTGGCAAGGTGCCATTATTGTGCCGCTATGCAGATTCGGGAGTTTTGATATGAATCAAAAGATGCCGAGATCTATTGTGGGAGCGAGCCTGCTCGCGAAAGCGTTGCGTCCTTCAGCCCATTTGTAGCTGATCCACCGCCTTCGCGAGCAGGCTCGCTGCCACAGGGGAAGTGTGCAGTCAGGTGAGAATGGGGAGATTAAAAAACGCCCGGGCACACGCGGTGGTATGTGCGGCCAGCGCTTCCTCGGTCTCGCCGCGATGCAGCGCCACCTCGCGCAGCACTTCGCTCAGATACGCCGGCTCATTGCGGCCGTTTTTCGGCTTCGGCCGCAACGTGCGCGGCAGCAGATATGGCGCATCGCTTTCCAGCATCAGCCGCCCCGGCTTGATCTCTTTGACCAGAGGATGCAGATGCGTGCCCCGGCGTTCGTCGCAGATCCAGCCGGTAATGCCGATGTGCAGATCCAGATCGAGGTAGCTGAACAAGGCCTTTTGCTCGCCAGTGAAGCAGTGCACCACCGCCGCCGGCAGTTGATCGCGGAAGTCCTTGAGAATCTCCAGCAGGCGCTGGCTGGCATCGCGCTCATGCAGGAATACCGGCAATTGCAGTTCGACGGCCAGCGCCAGATGTTCTTCGAGAACCTTTTCCTGTTGCGCGCGCGGGGAGAAGTCGCGGTTGAAATCCAGCCCGCATTCGCCCACCGCGACGACGCTGGATTCGTTCAACAGACTGCGCAGGCGACGGGCGCTGTCAGCGTTCCAGTCGCTGGCCGAATGGGGGTGAATACCGGCGGTGGCGAACAGCCGTTGGCCGCTTTCATCCAGTTGCCGGCACAGTTCCAGCGCCTGCTCGCTACCCTCGACGCTGGTGCCGGTCAGTACCAGTTGGCAGACGCCGGCGGCATAGGCACGGTCGAGCACGGCCTGGTGTTTGTCGGCGAAACTGGGGTTGGTCAGGTTGACGCCGATATCGATGAGTTGCATGGTGCTACCTCGGGCCGAAGGCCGGAAAGCATATCAGAGCTGTAGATTTATAAGAAAATCCAAGAACTACAACGACTTATGGCTGTCTGTTGAGGCCGCGAAGGACTCCGGGGTGGCGACGATGCCATCACTGTGCCAGTCTCTCGCACTTTATCAGCGCGCAAAGCGCTCTGTTTTCGTCGGTGATGTCGTCTTTTTTGCGACGAATCGCCCCGTATTCTTTTCGGAGAGTGGATGCATCGTCCCTCGGTTCTGCTGCTGTTGTGTGCTGCGTTGCTGCTGCCGATGACGGCGGTCGCACGCCTGCCCGGGCCGCTGCAAGCCGTGCCGGCGAGCAAGGTGCGCGACCTCTCGGAAATCCGCAGCAGCCGCGTGTTGCGGGTGCTGGTCAATCAGAGCCGCAACAGCTCCGGCGAAGTCCAGGGCCAGGCCATCGGTGTCGAGTACCACCGACTGCGCGCGTTCGAGCAATACCTCAATGGCCATGCTCGCGACGGCCAGGAAGTCACCCTCAAGATCATTCCAAAAGCCAAGGATCAATTGCTCGGCGCCTTGCAGCGCGGCGAAGGCGATATGGTCGCGCCCGGTGAATTGCTCGATCTGCCTTCTGGCTACGCGGTCGCCAGCAGTGAGCCAATTGCCAGCAACGTGCCGCTGGTGCTGGTCGGGATCAAGGGCCAGCGCCGTTACACCAAGGTCGAGCAACTGTCCGGCAAGACCCTGGCCTTGCCCACCGGCAGTGCGGCGGGGGAGGTGGTCAGTCAGCTCAACCAGAAGCTCGCACTGCACAAACTCGCGCCGATCAACATCGAGTGGGTCGATCCGACGCTGGCGGTCGAAGACGTGCTGGAGATGGTCCAGGGCGGGATTTTCCACCTGACCATTGTCGAGCAACCGATTGCCGAGCGTTGGGGCAAGATCCTGCCGAAACTGCGTCTCGATCGGCAACTGAGCCTCGGCGAGCCGGGCGAAGAACATTGGTTCGTGCGTCGCGATGCGTCGATGTTGCGCGCGAGCATTGATCGCTTCCTCACCGGTTACAAGAGACCGTCGGACGAAGACGCCGCTTTTCTGCGCATCTATCGACGCCTGTATCAGGTGCACAATCCGCTGGCCAAGGCCGATCGCCAGCGTCTGGAAAAACTCCGTCCGACCCTGCAAAAGCACGCCGATGCGCAGAACATGGACTGGCTTAACCTGGCGGCGCTGGCGTTCAAGGAATCGCGTCTGCAGCCCAACGCTCGCAGCGGCAGCGGCCCGACCGGGCTGATGCAGATCACCCCATCCGCCGCGCAGCGGGTCGGCGTGAGCAATATCCAGAATCTCGATGCGAATGTGCAGGCCGGCGCCAAGTACCTGGCGATGATCCGCCGCAAGTTCTTCAGCAGCCCGAAACTCAACGAGCGTGAGCGCATGGCGTTCACCCTCGCCGCGTACAACATCGGCCCCGAGCGCGTGCAGGGCATGCGCGCCGAAGCCCGCCGCCGTGGCCTCAATCCCAACCAGTGGTTCTTCCAGGTCGAACGCATTGCCATGGAGCAGGTGGGGATGGGCGCCGTCAGCTATGTTAATAGCGTGAACAAGTATTACCTGGCATTCGACCGGGAGCGAGAGTCGCTCGAGCCCCGGCAGCAGAAAGTGGTCACACGGAAATAATCTAACAATTCGATTGTTATGGCGAAATTTTTGCGCTTTAAACATGAAATAAACTGATTAATATAGCGACCAACCCAAACACAAACACTTCTGCACAACAAGGAATGCACCATGAGCTCTCTGATCAACAAGGTTCTGTTCACCCGCGCCGGTTACGGCCTGACTGTCCTGCGCATTGCTGTCGGCGTGATCTTCGCCGCCCACGGTTCGCAGAAACTCTTTGGTCTGTTCGGTGGTTACGGCCTGGCCGGCACGGCGCAATGGATGGAAAGCATCGGCTTGACTCCGGGCTATCTGATGGCCTCGCTGGCAGGTGGTACCGAGTTCTTCGCCGGTCTGGCGCTGATCATCGGCCTGTTGGTACGCCCGGCGGCCCTTGGTCTGGCGTTCCTCTCGCTGGTGGCGATCTTCTCGGTGCACATCGGCAACGGTCTGTTCATGGCCAACAACGGTTATGAGTTCGCTCTGGCTCTGCTGGCCGGCAGCATCGCGGTACTTATCGAAGGTGCCGGCAAGCTCTCGGCGGATCGCGCCATAGCCGGTTGAAGGCTCTGGCTCAAGGCAAAGGCCCGCATTGCGCGGGCCTTTTTTGTTGCTGGCGATTCTTGACACTGATCGGTCACGTTCTCTAGGATGTTGCCCATGCGCCGATTTAAACAGCTACTTGCGGGGCGCCAGGTGACTTCTACAGTTACCGTCAGAAGCCGGAACAGGGCTTCGAAATACCGCTAAAGCGCTGGTTCGGTGTTGCCTCTCACCTGCCATGCAGACTTTTGAGGCAGAGACACGACACGATGAACGCATTACGCCCTCCTGCACGTCCCGCGCCGATCACGGCACATGTCACCCAGCGCAACCCGAAAATCCTTCTTGGCGGCAAACACCAGCCGACGCTGTTGCGTTATCTCGATGGCTGGCCACGTCGCAGCGGCGGTCCTGCCGCGTTCCTGATCCAGTTTGTCGATGATGGCGAGTCGCTGGCGCGTTTCGCTACGGACAGCTTTGATCTGGCGGTGATTCAGGCGCCGAGCGCAGAAGATGCGCCGGAGATGATCAAGCAACTGACCCGCGTTGCACGGCAGGGCCTGATCACTCGGCGCTGATGGTGCTTACGGATATTCAATCGCAACGATGTAAACGAACTGCTCGCCGGTCGGCGTCTGCACCCGCACTTCCGCGTCCAGTGCCTTGCCGATCAGCGCGCGGGCCAGCGGCGAGTCGATGCTGATCAAGCCGAGTTTGAGGTCCAGTTCATCGGGGCCGACGATGCGGTAGCGCGACTGCTTGCCGTCCTCGTCTTCGATGGTTACCCAGGCGCCGAAATAGACTTTGTTCGGGTCGCTGGGTTTTTCGCTGACCACCTTGAGCGCTTCCAGACGTTTGGTGAGAAAACGCACGCGACTGTCGATTTCGCGCAGCATCTTTTTGCCGTAGGTGTATTCGGCGTTTTCCGAACGATCACCCTGCGCCGCCGCTTCACTCACCGCTTGGGTGACCTGCGGGCGACGCACATGCCACAACTCATGGAATTCGGCGCGCATTCGCGCTTCACCCTCGGGGGTGATCAGCGCGGTGCCGGCGGTGCGGGGAGGGCGATAACGGCTCATGGCGACTTCTTGTGATTAAGACCGCTTGAGTCTATCAACCCTCGCGCAACACTGTCAGTGGGCTCGCATTCAGAGCGCGACGCGTGCCGAACACACCGGCACCACCAATCAGTGCGGCGCCAATCAACGGCAGCACCAGCAGCCATGGATGCGGATGCCATGGCAGATCAAAAGCGAAGCGGTACAGCACCAGACTGACCACCTCCGAACCGATCGCCGCGAGCAGACCGCTGACCGCACCCAACAGACCGAACTCGATACGCCGCGCCTTGATCAGCAACTGCCGCTCGGCGCCCAGCGCGCGTAACAGCGCACCCTGGCGGATACGTTCATCCAGCGTCGCTTGCAGGCCGGAGAACAGCACCGCCATCCCCGCAGCCAGAACAAACAACAATACATATTCCACCGCCAGGGTTACCTGGGCGAGGATGCTGCGCAGCTGTTCGAGCAAGGCCTCGACCTGCAGGATGGTCACCGCCGGAAAGGTCCGCGACAACTCGACAATCTGCTGATCATGCCCCGGAGCCAGATAGAAACTGGTCAGGTAGGTCGCCGGCAGATCCTTCAAGGTGCCGGGCTGGAAGATCATGAAGAAGTTCGGCTGGAAGTTGTCCCAGTTGATCTCGCGCAGGCTGGTGACCTTCGCTTCCCGATTGACCCCGCCGACACTGAACACCATGTGATCGCCGAGTTTGAGTTTCAGGCTTTCGGCAACCTTGCCTTCCACCGAGACCCCCGGCACGTCGTCGGACGGCTGACCGCTCCACCACGAGCCGGCGGTGAGCTTGTTGCCGGCCGGCAGATCCGCCGCCCAGGTCAGGCTCAGGTCACGCTGAATGGCGCGGTCACCGGCGGAGTCCTTGCTGACGATTTGCTGCACCGCTTCGCCATTGATGCTGATCAGTCGTCCTGGCACCACCGGATACAACGGCGCCGCTTGCGCGGACACCTTGATCAGGTGATCGGCGAAAGCCTGTTTGTCCGCCGGGAGGATATTCAGCGCGAAATAGTTCGGTGCGTTTTTCGGTAGCTGGTTTTGCCAGGTGTCGAGCAGTTCGCCGCGCAGCAGTGCGATCAGCGCCATCGACAACAGGATCAGACCGAACGCCAGCGACTGCCCGGCTGCCGCCAATGGATGCCGCAACAACTGGCCAAGGCCCAGACGCCATGGCAACGAGGCGCGGGCGAGCATGCGGCGCAGGCTTTGCAGCAGCAACAACAGCAGGCCGCCCAGCACCAGCGCGGCGACCACGCCACCGCCGAGCAGGGCGAAGGTCAGCAGCAGGTCGAGGCTCAGACGCCACATGATCAGGCCCAGCGCACCCAGCGCCGCGCCGTAGACCATCCATGTGCTCGAGGGGATCGGCAGCATGTCGCGGCGCAACACCCGCAACGGTGGCACGCGACCCAGTGCAGCCAAAGGCGGCAAGGCGAAACCCGCCAGCGCCACCAGCCCGGTGCCAATCCCGGCCATCGCCGGAAACAGCCCACCCGGTGGCACGTCACTTGGCAGCAAATCATGCAGCAACGCGAACAGCCCCAGTTGCGCCAGCCAGCCGAGCAGGGCGCCACTGACGGCGGCAATCAGGCCGAGCACGGTCAGTTGCAGGCTGAACAGCACCATGGTTTCCCGGCGCGACAAGCCGAGGCAGCGCAGCAAGGCACTGGCGTCGAAACGCCGACTGGCGAAACGATTGGCCGACAGCGCCACGGCCACGCCAGCCAACAACACCGCGACCAGACTGGCCATGTTCAGATAGCGCTCGGCCTTGCCCAGCGCACCGCCAATCTGCCGGTTACCGTCACGGGCATCCTGGATTCGCTGGTTTGCAGCGAGGCCCGGTTTGATCAGCTCGCGATAAGTTTCCAGCGCCTGCGGTTCGCCGCGCCACAGTTCGCGATAACTCACCCGGCTGCCCGGTTGCACCACGCCGGTGGCGGCGAGGTCCTCAAGATTGATCAACACCCGTGGCGTCAGGCTGTAGAAGTTGCCGGCGCGATCCGGCTCGTAGGTCAGCACGCGGGTCAGCTTGAGCGTCTTCATGCCGACGTCGATGCTGTCGCCGATCTTCAGATCCAGCGCGGTCAACAGACGCGCCTCGACCCAGGCTTCACCGGGTTGCGGTTCGCCGCCGACTTCTTCCTGGGCAAAGGGTGCGGGCGCGCTCTTCAGCTCGCCACGCAATGGATAGGCACGGTCGACAGCTTTGATGCTCGACAGCTGAATGCCGTTGTCGGTGGCAATGACGCTGGAGAACTCCACCACTTGCGCATGATTGAGGCGCAGTTCGGTGCCGCTGCGGATTTGCTCCTCGCGGGCCGGCGAGCTGCCTTCAAGGACCAGATCGGCACCGAGAAACTCGGTAGCGCGCAGCATCATCGCGCCATTGAGGCGGGCGCCGAAGTAGCCAATCGCGGTGCTTGCCGCGACGGCCACCACCAGCGCAAAGAACAACACGCGCAGCTCACCGGCGCGGGCATCGCGCATGAGCTGGCGCAGGGCAAGGCTGAACAGACGCAACAGCGGCAGACGTGCCATCAAGGCTCCAGAGGGGCGACCAGCAGCCCGGCTTCAAGACGGATCAGGCGCCGGCAGCGATGGGCCAGGCGTTCGTCGTGGGTCACCAGCACCAGGGTGGTGCCGCGTTCCTTGTTCAATTCGAACAGCAAGTCGCTGATGCGCTCGCCGGTGTGGCTGTCGAGGTTGCCGGTCGGCTCGTCGGCGAACAGCACGTCCGGTTCGGCGGCGAAGGCGCGGGCGATGGCCACGCGCTGCTGTTCACCGCCGGAGAGCTGGCGCGGCGAGTGGGTCAGGCGCTGGCCGAGGCCGACGCGCTGGAGCAATTGCGTGGCGCGCTCGCGGGCATCTTTGCGGCCGTCGAGTTCGAGCGGCAGCATGACGTTTTCCAGTGCATTGAGACTGTCGAGCAACTGAAATGACTGGAAGACAAACCCGACGTGCTCGGCGCGGATTCGCGCGCGCTGGTCTTCGTCGAGATTGCTCAGGCCCTGGCCGGCGAGGGTGACTTCGCCGCTGCTGGGCAGGTCGAGGCCGGCGAGCAGGCCGAGCAGGGTGGATTTGCCGGAACCGGACGCGCCGACGATGGCCAGGCTATCGCCCTTGTTCAGTTCCAGGCTGAGTTCGTGCAGGATAGTCAGTTCACCTTCCGCGCTAGGGACCACTTTGCTGAGGTTCTTCGCGGTGAGAATGCTTGCGCCCATGGAGAATCCGATGCGTGTATGGTTTTTGAGTGCTGGCCTGGCCTTGATGTGCATGGCCCAGAACGCAGCGGCGGGTACTGTCCTGATCGTTGGCGATAGTATCAGCGCCGGTTTCGGCCTGGATACCCGTCTGGGGTGGGTGTCGCTGCTCGAGCAGCGCCTCAAACAAGAGGGTTTCGACGATAAAGTGGTCAACGCCTCGATCAGTGGCGACACCAGTGCCGGAGGCCAGGCGCGGCTGCCGGCGCTGCTTGCAGAGCATAAGCCGGAGTTGGTGATCCTCGAGCTGGGTGGCAATGACGGCCTGCGCGGGATGCCGCCAACGCAATTGCAACAAAATCTTGCCTCGATGATCGACAGCTCGCGGCAGAGCGGCGCGAAAGTGCTGCTGCTCGGCATGCAGTTGCCACCCAATTATGGCAAGCGCTACACCGATTCGTTCGCCGAGGTTTACGGCAAGCTCGCCGTAGAGAAAAACATCCCGTTGGTGCCGTTTTTTCTCGAAGGTGTCGGTGGTCATCCGGACCTGATGCAAGCCGACGGTCTGCACCCGGCTGCCGGGGCTCAGGGCAAGTTGCTGGAAAATGTCTGGCCGACGCTAAAACCGCTGTTATGAGGCTTTTCTACAGGCAGGCTTTCGGCTAATGTGGCGCCCCCTAATTTGGAGCCCCCGATGCCGCGTCCTGCCTGGTCCCTGTTTGCCTACCAACTGATCGAGCCTGACGAGCAGCTGGATCTGTTCGCCTGCCAGGAAGTGCGGGTGCATCTGGTGACGCGTCAGCTGGAACTCGGTGGCTCGGCTGATCGCACGCTGTGCGGCACTCTGCTGCCGGCGCAACCGCGCTGGTCGAATGTTGATCGCCGGGTGTTCCAGGATCAGCGCCTGTGCTCGCTGTGCCGGGCGATTCTCGAATCGCAGAAGCGCGGTACGTCGCCGATCTGGCCTGAGCTGCGTTTCGAACTCTGAGCGCTCAAGATCAAAGTGTGGCAGCGAGCCTGCTCGCGAAGGGGTTTATCAATCGACATTTATGGTCGCTGACACACTGCTTTCGCGAGCAGGCTCGCTCCCACCTTGAAAGCACCCCGTCGCCAATAGCGGTGCTACCTCCCCGAATTCCCAAGCCGCGGTGTACAATCGCGCTCTTATACCCTTGATGATCATGCGAAGGATTTTCCGGATGTTGCCGCGCTTTCCTGCCGTCACCCGCTGCCTGTCACTTGCCGCCCTGTGTGTGGCCGGCCCCGTTGCTGCATTGGAGCTTCCCTTGCCACCACCCGGCGAAGACATCGTCGGCCAGGTGCAGGTGATCAAAGCCAAGTACGAAGACACCTTCGCCGATCTGGGTACCACCTACGATCTGGGTTATTCGGAAATGGTTGCGGCCAACCCGGGCATCGATGCCTGGCTGCCGGGGGCCGGTACCGAGATCGTCCTGCCGACGCGCTTCATCCTGCCACCGGGCCCGCGGGAAGGCATCGTCATCAACCTCGCCGAATACCGCCTCTATTACTATCCGAAAGGCCGTGACGTGGTGTACACCTTCCCGCTGGGTATCGGCCGTGAAGGCTGGGGCTCGCCGATCGCGCACACCTCGATCATCGCCAAGACACCGAACCCGACGTGGACGCCTCCGGCCTCGATCAAGGCCGAACACGCTGCTGACGGTGATCCGCTGCCGAATGTGGTGCCGGCCGGTCCTGATAACCCGCTGGGCCCGTTCAAGTTCACCCTCGGCACGCCGGGCTACCTCATCCACGGTTCGAACAAGAAGTTCGGCATCGGCATGCGCACCAGCCATGGTTGCTTCCGCATGTTCAACAACAACGTGCTGGAAATGGCCGGCATGGTCCCGGTCGGCACCTCGGTGCGCATCATCAACGACCCGTACAAGTTCGGTCGCAGTGGCGGCAAGGTCTATCTGGAAGCGCACACGCCGCTCGACGACAAGGGCAACCCGTCGGTGGTCGACAAGCACACCGCGGTGATCAACGCGATGCTCAAGCGTGAAGACATCACCAGCAACCTGCGCATGAACTGGGATGTGGTGCGTGATGTGGTTGCGGCCGAAGACGGCCTGCCGGTAGAGATCGCCGTGCCGAATACCTCTGCGCCAATGGTGAGCAGTGCACCGATCGATCTGCAGCAATAAGAGCTGATCGAAACCCGCCGATGCGAGCAGCGTCGGCGGGTTTTTTATTGCCCGGGGAAAAGCACCGGGCACAAAAAAGCCGACCCGGAAAACCGGATCGGCTCGATAACAATCCCGAGGGATTATTACTTGCGGCTAGCTTTTTCCAGCATGCGCAGAGCACGCTCGTTAGCTTCGTCAGCAGTCTGTTGTGCTTTTTGAGCAGCAGCCAGAGCTTCATCAGCTTTACGGTAAGCTTCGTCTGCACGAGCCTGGGAGCGAGCAGCTGCGTCTTCAGTAGCGGTCAGACGTGCTTCGGTTTCTTTCGATGCGCTGCTGCAACCGGTAGCCAGAACTGCGGCCAGAGCCAGAGCAGAGAATTTCAGAACGTTGTTCATCGTGTTCCCCTTCAAGGACTTTCAAATTAAGTGGCTGTCTCCTCACGATTGAGGAAATAGCCGGCGTACATACTACCCATTACTTGTAGTAAGTAAACTGACGTAGCGCAAGAAGCAAAAAAAATTGTAGGCGTTGATTCTTTTTCGAGCAACTTTTAACTGCGCTGTATAAAAAATATCCAGCTGCAAGCCCCGGCGTGAGCGACTCAAACGGGAAAAGTTCCCGCGCTCGCGCGCTGTTTTTGCGACTTCGGCTAAAGTCTTTCTAAATGAATTCGTCCACACTTTTGTTCAGGTTCTGCGAAGCGCTTCGCGTATCTTTGTTGATGTACAGGTGACTTTAAAAAAGGTCGCACGTCTTAAGTCTCAACATTCCGGCAATGTTCAGGCAAACGGCACGCAAAGATTGTCTTGCTGCCGAACCTGCGACCATCGATGCCAATGCACGCAAACCATCCGATGACGAGCGTACCTTGAGCATTTTCGCCAATGGTGCCTACTATTCAGCAGGTGTCAGATTGCGCGAGATCGGTGTGGCTCTTCTCAGTGTCCATCAGGCACGGGGTGGCGTAGATGTTCCTTCGCCGGAAAAACATCGGTAAGGTAGGGGTCACAATTCAAGACCCGCGAGGAGTAGTGATGAGCGAGGCGTTGTCCATCCACCATGACCAGGCTGGTCATCAATTCGAGACCACTGTGGACGGTCATCGTGCTTACCTGACCTACATGGATCTGGGCAAGCAGACCCTGGATATCTACCGCACCTTCGTGCCCAATGCCCTGCGCGGCCGTGGCATTGCCGCAGCGCTGACCGAACGCGCGCTGCAATACGCCGAAGAAATGGGCTACACGGTGATCCCGTCATGCTCCTACGTCGAGCGCTACATGGAACGCCATCAGCGCCGCGCCGCGAAGATCTGAATCGCACACACAAAAACGCCGGACAATGTCCGGCGTTTTTTTATGCCCGTAAAACGCAGCTTACGTGCGCTGACGCTTCGGCAATACGTCCTTGAGCTTGGCGTGCATGCTGCGCAAGGTGTTTTCGGTAGCAGACCAATCGATGCAGGCATCGGTGATCGACACGCCGTATTGCAGGTCGGCGAGGTCTTTCGGGATTGCCTGGCAGCCCCAGTTCAAATGGCTCTCAACCATCAGACCGATGATCGACTGGTTGCCTTCGAGGATCTGGTTGGCGACGTTTTCCATCACCAGCGGTTGCAGGGCCGGGTCCTTGTTGGAGTTGGCGTGGCTGCAATCGACCATGATGTTCGGCTTGATCTTCGCCTTGTTCAGCGCCTGCTCGCACAGGGCCACGCTGACCGAATCATAGTTCGGCTTGCCATTACCGCCGCGCAGCACCACGTGACCGTAGGCGTTGCCTTTGGTGGTGACGATCGACACGCCACCTTCCTGGTTGATGCCGAGGAAACGGTGCGGGCTGGACACCGACTGCAAGGCGTTGATCGCCACGGTCAGGCCGCCGTCGGTGCCGTTCTTGAAGCCGACGGCCGAGGACAGGCCGGAAGCCATTTCGCGGTGAGTCTGCGATTCGGTGGTACGCGCGCCGATGGCCGACCAGCTGATCAGATCCTGCAGATACTGCGGGGAGATCGGGTCGAGGGCTTCGGTCGCGGTCGGCAGGCCTTTCTCGGCCAGGTCGAGCAGCAACTGACGACCGATGTGCAGACCGTCCTGGATCTTGAACGAGTCGTCCAGATACGGATCGTTGATCAGACCTTTCCAGCCGACGGTGGTGCGCGGCTTCTCGAAATACACGCGCATGACAAGATACAGGGTGTCGGAGACTTCCTCGGCGAGCACCTTGAGGCGATCGGCGTATTCGTGGGCAGCCTTGATGTCGTGAATCGAGCACGGGCCGATCACGACGAACAGACGGTGGTCGGTGCCATCGAGAATGTTGCGAATGACTTCGCGGCCCTTGGTGACGGTGCGCAGGGCGGCGTCGCTCAGGGGGATATCACGCTTGAGCTGATCGGGAGTGATCAGGGTCTCGTTAGAGGCGACGTTTAGGTCGTTGATCGGTAAATCAGCCATCGTTTACTCGTCAGGTCACGGGTGCCGGCCGCCAGCGATCCCCGCGCGGCGGAGCACAGCAGATTTAGCGCGTCGGGGGAGCCGAACCTTAGCGCGTCAGAGGCGGCTCGACAATGGGCAAACCGTGCTTTAGTCCAGCGCTGGCTGCGCAAAAGCCTTGCGCAGGTTGTCGTGGGAGAACTCTTCGGCGTGCTCCTCGACCCACTGCAGGGCCAGCGCCTGACTATCCTGCAGATCGTCGTGGCTGTCCTGCATGCGCGAATAGCGTTCGATCTGACACACCTGCTCACCCATTCGCGCGCTGAACAGGGTCTGTTCGTCAGTGAAGGCGATGCCCACCAGATAGCCTTTTTTACGGCGCAGACACCAGGCCACATAGCCCGGATAACAGAAGTCGGCATTCAGCGTCGGCATGCGCACTTGCAGCGCAGTGCCGTGGCGCCAGGCGCGGTGGTAATTGCAAGCGATGCCGCCGAGGCTGATAGTGTGCAGCTGTTGTCTGGAAATGCATTCAGGCTTGAGTAACGTCAATTCAACCGGCACTTCGTCCGGATGAGGAATGAAACGTCCCATGAGCACAGACTCCCTGTGTCGGCCATCTGACATTGTTTCCCCCAGTATAGTGGTCGAATCCGAGCTGACCGACTTCGACGCCGACCAGCGGCTGCTGGCGATGCGCGGCGTTTCTCTGGTGATCTTCACCAGCGTCGGCTGCACCAGTTGTCGTTATGCCCGCGAGGTGTTGCCGGGCATGCCACTGGCGATCGATCGGCTGTGCTGGATCGACGCCGGCAACAACGGCGGCCTGGTCGAGCGTTATCAGGTGTTTCATTTGCCGGCGCTGTTTGTGGTGCGCGACGGCGAGTTCTTTGGCGCAGTGCACACTCGTCTGACGGTTGACCAAATCAACCAGGCAGTGGCGCAGGCGCTGGGTCGAATTGCAGAGGAGTTGCCATGAGCGAGACAGTCAGCAAACCGGTGGTGGGGATTATCGGCACCGGTGCAATCGGCGGGTTCTACGGGGTGATGCTGGCGCGTGCCGGTTTCGATGTGCATTTCTTGTTGCGCAGCGAATTCTCGGCAGTGGCTGAGCGCGGTTTGCAGATCAACAGTGCGGTGCACGGGCCGTTGACGTTGAATCCGGCCAATGCCTATTCCGCTGCCGAAGACATGCCACCCTGTGACTGGCTGCTGGTCGGCACCAAGACCACCAGCAACGCCGGTCTGGCCCCGGCGATCGTTCAGGCCGCCAAACCTGACGCAAAAGTGCTGTTGCTGCAGAACGGTCTGGATGTCGAAGACAGCCTGCGACCACTGTTGCCGGATTCGCTGCATCTGCTCGGTGGTCTGTGCCTGATCTGCGTGCACCGCGAGGGTCCGGGGCAGATTACCCATCAGGCCCTTGGCGCGGTGAATGTCGGTTATCACAGCGGCTCGGCCATTGATGAAGTAGCGCGCATGGCGATCGTCGAGGAGGGAGCCGGACTGTTCCGTGCCGCCGGCATCGACTCGCAGGCGATGGCCAACCTGCATCAGGCGCGCTGGCAGAAACTGGTGTGGAATATTCCCTATAACGGACTTTCGGTATTGCTCGGCGCGGGAACCGAAGCGCTGATGGCTGATGCTGACAGCCGCCTGTCGATTCAGGCGTTGATGGCGGAAGTGGTTCAGGGTGCCAAGGCCTGTGGTTACGAGATCCCGCCCGGCTATGCCGAGTACCTGTTCACCATGACAAAAAAAATGCCCGATTACTGGCCGAGCATGTACCACGACTTTGCACACAAACGCCCACTGGAGCTGGAGGCGATCTACGCCCGGCCACTGGCGGCGGCGAAAGCGGCGGGCTGCGAGTTGCCGCGCATCGAGGCGTTGTATCGTCATTTGGGTTTTATCGACCGACGCAATACCTGAGTCGGTTGTTCTGGGGGAAGGCATGGGCAATAACATCGATGACAAACTGGTGCTGGCGATTTCCTCGCGCGCCTTGTTCGACCTGAGCGAAAGCCACAAGGTCTACCTGTCGAGCGGCGTCGAAGCCTATCGGCAATATCAGATCGAGCACGAAGACGAAATCCTCGCGCCGGGCGATGCGTTCCCGCTGGTGGAAAAACTCCTGAGCCTGAACAGTCGCCTCGGCCGCGCGCGGGTCGAGGTGATTCTGGTTTCCCGCAACAGCGCCGACACCGGTCTGCGCGTGTTCAATTCGATTCATCATTACGGCCTGGCGATTTCTCGTGCGGCGTTCGTCGGCGGGCGCAGTCCGTACCCTTATCTGAAAGCGTTTGGCTGCGACCTGTTTCTCTCGACCCACGCTGAAGACGTGCGTGCGGCGCTAGACGCCGGGTTCGCCGCCGCCACGATTCTGTCCGGTGGCGCCAGCCGCGCGGCCAGCGATGAATTGCGTATCGCCTTCGACGGTGACGCGGTGATCTTCTCGGACGAGTCCGAGCGCGTTTATCAGTCCGGCGGCCTGGAAGCGTTTCAGGCCAAGGAACGCGAATCGGCACGCGAGCCTTTGCGCGGTGGGCCGTTCAAGGGCTTTCTGGCAGCGCTTAATCTGTTGCAGCGCGAGTTTCCCGATGACGATTGCCCGATCCGCACGGCGCTGGTGACCGCGCGTTCGGCGCCGGCCCATGAGCGGGTGATTCGCACCTTGCGGGAATGGGATATTCGTCTCGATGAGTCGCTGTTTCTCGGTGGCCTGACCAAATCGGCGTTCCTCGAAGCCTTCGCCGCCGACGTGTTCTTCGATGACCAGACCGGCCATTGCGAACTGGCTCGCGAAGTGGTCGCCACCGGCCATGTGCCCCATGGCATCAGCAACGAACCGTCGATCTAGAGCCTTTTCATTCAGGACGTTGCGTCGCACGTCGTACTCGCCAAGGCACTGCTAAGCTGAATCAATCTCCGCCATCGTTGGCTCGCGAGGAGGTCCCATGATTCGCTCAATGCTGTATGCCACCGACCTCGGTCTGTACGCACCGTTCGTGATGCAGCATGCCCTGGCCTTGGCGCGCACCTTCAATGCCGATCTGTATGTAGTACACGCGGTGGAACCCATGGGCCTGTTTGCCGAGTCGGTGCTGCAAAGCTATCTCGACGAACAGGCATTGAACGAATTCCATAGTCAGGGTCTGAAAACAGTCATCGCCAATATCGAACAACGGGTGCTCGACAGCTTTCGTGAAGAACTGGGGGACGACGGCGAACAGGATCTGCAACGCATTCGCGCGGTGCGCGTGCTGCAGGGCGACCCGTCGCAGGTGATTCTCGACCAGGTGCACAAGCTCTCGGTCGATCTGCTGATCGTCGGCAGTCACAGCCATGGCGTCGGCGCGGAAACGCCGTTGGGGCGCACGGCGGCGCGGGTCCTGCAATTGGCCAAGGTGCCGGTCTATCTGGTGCCGCTGATGGAACGCCGGCGGCGTGAGGATCGCTGAAGCAGGAATAATGGCGTTTTGATAAAAAAGTTCTAGATTTATTCTTCGAACCATTAATATAGTTATATACCGTCGCTGATGCCCGTGGCGTCTACCTGCTTTGAGGGATTGATATGAAGCTTCAACAACTGCGCTACATCTGGGAAGTGGCGCACCACGACCTCAACGTTTCCGCTACCGCTCAAAGCCTGTACACCTCGCAACCGGGCATCAGTAAGCAGATCCGCCTGCTGGAAGACGAGCTGGGCGTCGAAGTCTTCGCCCGCAGCGGCAAGCACCTGACCCGCGTCACCCCGGCCGGCGAGCGCATCATCACCACCGCTGGCGAGATCCTGCGCAAAGTCGAAAGCATCAAGCAGATTGCCCAGGAATTCTCCAACGAGAAAAAGGGCACCCTGTCGATCGCCACCACCCACACCCAGGCGCGTTATGCGCTGCCGCCGGTGATCAGCAATTTCATCAAGCAATACCCGGACGTGGCCCTGCACATGCATCAGGGCTCGCCGATGCAGATCGCCGAAATGGCCGCTGACGGCACCGTCGATTTCGCCATTGCCACTGAAGCGCTGGAGCTGTTCGGCGATCTGGTGATGATGCCGTGCTATCGCTGGAACCGCTGCGTGGTCGTACCCCATGGCCATCCGCTGACCAAGCTGCCGAAGCTGACCCTCGAAGCGCTGGCCGAATATCCGATTGTTACTTACGTGTTCGGTTTCACCGGCCGTTCCAAGCTCGATGAAGCCTTCAGCCATCGTGGCCTGACGCCGAAAGTGGTGTTCACCGCTGCTGACGCCGACGTGATCAAAACCTACGTGCGTCTGGGGCTGGGCGTGGGCATCGTGGCTAAAATGGCGGTCGATACCAAACTCGATAACGACCTGGTGGTGCTGGATGCCAGCGAGTTGTTCGAGTCGAGCATCACCAAGATCGGTTTCCGTCGTGGCACCTTCCTGCGTGGCTTCATGTGCGACTTCATCGAGAAATTCGCCCCGCACCTGACCCGCGAAGTCATGGCCAAGGCCATTCAGTGCCACAACAAGCAAGAGCTGGAAGAACTGTTCGACGGCGTCGAACTGCCCGTTCACTAAGCACCCGCTTCAGAGCACCTCGGTGACAGCAAATTGTTGCCGGGTGCCCGCCACCAGAATCTCCACCTCATCGCCCTCGAACTTGCCCAGCAGGCTTTTGCCCAGTGGCGAGCGTGGGGTGATGACGGTAACCGGCTGACCCACCACGTCGACTTTCAGCCCCGCCGCATCCGGCGCCAGAAACAGCCATTGCTCGCGACCCTTTTCGTCCTCCAGACCGAGCAGGGCGCCGACTTCGATGCCGCGATTTTCATCGTAGGCACGCAACGTCAGGTTCTGACACAGCGCCAGTGACTGACGGATTTCCTCAACCCGTTTCGCCTGACCCGCCGCCAGATACGACGCCTCCAGCCCCAGCGTGTCGTACTTGTTTTCGGCGATGTTTTCTTCGTGGGTCGCAGTTTCGTAAGCGGTTTGCGCGGCGCGTTCGGCGATGTCGAGGTCGATGCGCAGCTTGTCGAGAATCAACTGGTGGACGCTGTGTTTGTTCATGATCAATCGCAGAATTGCAAAACGTTGGCGCGGCTCTTTTCGGTCGGCGCGGTCTGGTCCTGCTGCAGCCAGAACTGGCATTTCGGATTGGACGCATTACGCGAATTGGCGCGCGCCTGATCCAGTCGGGCCTGCTGTTCATTCTTGCGCAGGTTTTCTTCGTACTGTTGGAACAGCGGACTTTGCGGCGGAATGTCCGGCTGAACCTGCACGGGCGCCACAGCCGGGGGATTGACGCGCTGCTGCACCGCTTGCGCGACAGGGGCCATCTGCTCGGGAAAGATAAAGCGCGAAAGCAGCCAGCAGGTCAGCGCAATCGCCAGGAACCCCAGCCACAGGCCCAGCGCGATGCTGCCGGTCAGATGCAGCGCGCTAAGCTGAACAGGCAAGGGACGACGGGGATTGGGACGGTAGGGCATGGCGGCCTCCTGGCGGATGGTTGCGGGCAAGCGGCGATTGTCGCACGAAGATTAATCGCCGTCGGCTCTTCTGCGCGAGCGCATTTATGCGGACAATCGAGGTTTTTTGCCAACGGGAGAACGGCATGGCTGAAGCGAAACCCCGCTGGGATATTTTTTGCACCGTGGTCGATAACTTCGGCGACATCGGCGTGACCTGGCGCCTGGCCCGGCAACTGGTGGCCGAGCATGCCTTGCCGGTGCGCCTGTGGGTGGATGATCTGCGCGCGTTCGAGCGCCTCTGTCCTGAGATCGATATTGATCTTGCGCAGCAATGGCAGCAGGGCGTCGAGGTGCGTCAGTGGCCGAGCGAATGGCTGCACGCCGATGCGGCCGACGTAGTCATCGCCGCCTTCGCCTGTCAGTTGCCCGCCGACTACATGGACAGCATGGCTGCGCGGGAAACGCCGCCGCTGTGGCTCAACCTCGATTATCTCAGCGCCGAAGACTGGGTCACCGGCTGCCATGGCTTGCCGTCGGTGAAATACAAAACGGTGCAGAAGTTCTTCTTCTTTCCAGGCTTCAAACCGGGCACCGGTGGCCTGCTGCGCGAATGCGGACTGCTCGAACAGCGTCGGCAGTTTCAGCAGGATCGGCCGGCTCAGCGACATTTCCTGCAAGGCCTGGGCATTGATCCTGCGCCCGATGCGCAACTTATCTCGCTGTTTGCTTATGAAAATGCCGGGTTGGCCAGTTGGCTGGATGTGCTGGCGGCCGATGCACAGGCAACTCACCTGCTGGTGCCGGAAGGGCGGATTCTCGGCGATGTGGCGCGTTGGCTGAATGTGGAAACCCTGACGGTCAGCGCGATTCATGTGCGCGAGTCCCTGACCGTGCAAGTGCTGCCGTTCGTCCGTCAGGATCAATACGACCACCTGCTCTGGTGTTGCGATTTCAACGCGGTGCGCGGTGAAGACTCATTCGTGCGCGCGCAATGGGCGGGGCGGCCGATGCTCTGGCACATCTATCAGCAGGACGATGACATCCATCTGGACAAGCTCGACGCTTTCCTCGCGCTCTACACTCACGGCCTTTCCCCCGCTGCGGCGCAGGCGATGAACGGTCTGTGGCGAGCGTGGAGCGCCGGGCAACCGATCGGTGAGCACTGGCTGGCGGTGCGAAATCATTGGCCGGAACTCGAGGAAAATGCCGAGGCATGGTGTCTGGAACAGGCCTTGCAGGCGGATCTTGCCACGGCGCTGGTACAGTTTTATGTAAATTGGATATGATACGCGGCCTAGATTTTTGTAAATCCCATCCAAATTCGGATATTCGCAATGAAAACTGGTAAAGAACTCAAACCCGGTACCGTGATCCGTATCGACAACGATCCTTGGCTGGTTCAGAAAGCTGAATTCACCAAGTCGGGCCGTAACAGCGCGATCATGAAGACCAAGCTGAAGAACCTGCTGACCGGTTACAAGACCGAAACCGTTTACGGTGCGGACGACAAACTGGACGACGTGATCCTGGATCGTAAAGAAGCCACCCTGTCGTTCATCAGCGGTGACACCTACACGTTCATGGACACCACTGACTACACCATGTACGAGCTGAACGCCGAAGACATCGAAAGCGTTCTGCCTTTCGTTGAAGAAGGCATGACCGACGTTTGCGAAGCCGTGTTCTTCGAAGAGCGTCTGGTTTCCGTAGAACTGCCGACCACCATCGTGCGTCAGGTTGACTACACCGAAGGCTCCGCTCGCGGTGACACTTCCGGCAAGGTGATGAAGCCTGCCAAACTGAAGAACGGTACCGAGCTGTCGGTTGCCGACTTCATCGAAATCGGCGACATGATCGAGATCGATACCCGCGAAGGCGGTTCCTACAAAGGCCGTGCGAAATAAGCACTGCTTTTTGCGGAAAGAAAAAACCCGACCATTGAGTCGGGTTTTTTTGTGCCTGCGCTTTGAGTTTCACACCTGTCCCATGTGGGAGCGAGCCTGCTCGCGAATGCGGTGTGTCATTCAATGACGCGCTGTATGACGGGACGCTTTCGCGAGCAGGCTCGCTCCCACAATGGGACGGTGGTTACTTCAAGTGTTGCTTCAGTTCTTCAGACGCCTGCAACATCGCCGAGCGCACCGCAGGCACCTGGCTGACCACGTTGAGCAAACCGTAATCGTGGATCATGCCGTTGAACCGCACCGACGTAACCGGTACTCCGGCCTCGTCGAGTTTGCGCGCATAGGCTTCGCCTTCATCACGCAACACGTCGGCGCTGGCAGTCTGCACCAGTGCAGGCGGCAGGCCTTTGAGCTGTGCGGTAGTAGCGCGCAGCGGTGAAGCGTAGATCTCGTTGCGCTGCTTGGCGTCGGTGGTGTAGTTGTCCCAGAACCACTTCATCATGTTGCGGGTGAGGAAGTGCCCTTCGGCGTACTGGTTGTACGAACCGGTGTCGAAGTTGGCATCGGTCACCGGCCACAGCAGCACCTGGAATTTGATCGCCGGGGTGCCCTTGTCCTTGGCCATCAGCGCAACCACTGCGGCCATGTTGCCGCCGACGCTGTTGCCGGCCACGGCCAGGCGCTTGCCGTCGACATTGATCTCTTTACCGTGTTCTGCCACCCATTTGGTCGCAGCGTAGGCCTGGTTGATCGCCACCGGGTAATGCGCTTCCGGCGAAGGGGTGTAATTGACGAACACCGCCGCCGCCCCCGAACCGACCACGAGATCGCGCACCAGACGTTCGTGAGTCGGGAAGTCTCCCAGCACCCAGCCGCCGCCGTGGAAGAACATGAACACCGGCAGCTCACCCTTGACCCCGGCCGGCCGGACGATGGTCAGGCTCAGCGGTTGACCATCGACCTGGATGGTCTTCTCGCTGACATCGGCTTTGGGCAACGTCAACTTGACCCCGGACTGCGCGCCGACCAGCACGGCGCGGGCATCCTTGGGCGACAGCTGCTCGATCGGCTTGCCGCTGCCTGAATTCAGCGCATCGAGGAATGCCTGGGTGCTGTGTTCGACATCACCGGCGAAAGCGCTGTGTACCGAAAGGGCGAGAAGGGTACCGGTCAAGACTTTGCTGAAGGTGTTCATGTTCATTTTTCCTTGTTCGGGCCGGGGGCTTGAGTGATTACACAGTCACGTGCAGACGGACATCGACGTTGCCACGGGTGGCGTTGGAGTACGGGCAGACCTGGTGAGCGGCGTCGACCAGCGACTGCGCATCGGCTTGTTCCAGACCTGGCAGGCTGATGTGCAAATCGATGTCCAGACCGAAACCGCCAGGGATCTGACCGATGCCGACATGGGCGGTGATCGACGCGTCGTCAGGAATCTTGCGCTTGGTCTGGCTGGCGACGAATTTCAGTGCGCCGATGAAGCAGGCCGAGTAACCGGCAGCGAACAGTTGCTCAGGGTTGGTCGCCGCACCGCCAGCACCGCCGAGTTCTTTCGGGGTGGCCAGTTTGACGTCGAGTACGTTGTCGCTGGAGATCGCACGACCGTCACGGCCGCCAGTGGAAGTTGCGATTGCGGTGTAGAGAGTTTGCATGGTGTGAGCCTCATGGGTTGTGGTTTTGTGCGCTAATTGTTTGCGCGCTAAGTAGGTGTGGAGAGAATGTATAGCGCTAATGTTTAGTGCGCAAGATAAATTTTTTAACAAAAAGCACGTTTTGCTCAAGGCCATAGCGTGGCAGGGGCGGATAAAGCTTGATTTAGAGCGCTTGACGAGGGAATTCAGGCGGGGAAAATAATTTTTTTGGCGCTGAAATCACTGTGGGAGCGAGCCTGCTCGCGAAGGCTGTGGAACATTCAACGACTCGCTGTCTGATCGGACGCTTTCGCGAGCAGGCTCGCTCCCACAGGGGAATGTAGCGGGGCTTAATTCAGGCTGTCTTGCAGATGCCCGCGCAGCGCTTGCAGCTCGGCCTGCAACTTCTGCAGACGTTCAAAGGTGAAGCCACTGGCGCCAAGAATGCACTGCGGCACGGTCTGCGCCTTGTCGCGCAAGGCGCGGCCTGCTGCGGTCAGTTCGACAATCACCACCCGCTCATCTTCACGACTGCGGGTGCGGCTGAGCAGGCCTTCGGCTTCCAGACGCTTGAGCAATGGCGTCAGCGATCCCGGATCGGTCAGCAGGCGTGCGCTGATTTCTCCGACAGTCAGACCGTCCTTCTCCCACAACACCATCATCGCCAGATACTGCGGATAGGTCAGGCCCAGCGCCTGCAACAGCGGCTTGTAGACCTTGGTCATCATCAGCGAGGTCGAGTGCAGGGCGAAGCACGCCTGATTGTCGAGCAGAAGGTCGTCGCAGTTGTCGCGTTCGCAAGTCATTGTCAAAGCCTTGATCGTTGATCGTTTTTTAATCTAGCGCTCGAATCTTTAAGGCGCCAGATAAATATGTCCGGCGTCAGTGCCGGGCGAATTGCCGTTGCAGCGCCAGATCCCACGGCGGCACCGGGCTGAAGCGGGTTTTTAGATATTCCAGCAATAACCGACTGCGCGAATGGACCTGCTGTTCCATGCGCAGCGCGTAAATGCCGGTGGACTCCGGCGGCGGCAGGCCATTTTCGCAGAACAGTGGCACCAGTTCGCCACGCAGCAGGTATTCGCTGGCCAGCCAGGTCGGCAAGTGTGCGACGCCCAGACCCGCCGCCGCGCCACACGCCAGAGCCTCGGCATTGTTGGCGCTCAGCCGCACCCGCGATGGCCGGTGCAGTTGCATTTGCCCGTCCACTTCGAATTTCCAGGCAAACGGCGGCGCAAGGCCCTCCCAGTCGAGCCCGTCGTGTTCGCTCAACTGCGCCGGGTGCTCGGGCACGCCGCGCTGCTTGAGATAGTCAGGGCTGGCGCAGGCGACGCGGACCATGCTCGCCAATGGCGTGGCGACCAGGCGCGAGTCGGCCAATTGTCCGGTCCGCAGCACCAGATCGACCTTGCCCAGGCTGCTGCCGGCCATGTCGCTGAAGCTGTCGATCAGGTGCATCTGCACATCCAGTCCCGGGTACAGCAGGAGAAAATCGGCAATTACCGGCGCCAGATGTCGCCGCTCGAAAGCTGCTGGCGCATCGATGCGGATCAGGCCTTCCGGTGCGCTGCTCAACGACACCGCTTCGGCACGCGCCAGTTGCAACTCGGCAATGATCCGTCGCGCCCGTTCGGCGAAGGCCAGACCGGCCGAAGTCGGCAGCACGGCATGGGTGCTGCGTACGAACAGCTGACTGCCGACGGCACTTTCCAGGCTGTCGATGCGCCGGGCTACGGCGGAAGGTGTCAGCGGATGGCGGCGCGAAGCGGCAGAAAAGCTGCCACTCTCCAGCACATCGAGAAACAGGCCGAGTTGATCGGTCAATTGGTTGGGATTCATGGAGACCACGCTTGTGCAAAATCGGCACAGCCATTGTGCGTTGCTATGCGTTTCCCCTCTAGGCGCGAGTGCGTAGCATTGGTTGCCTGTCGTTAGAGGATTACCGTTGTGATGGATTTTCTGTTGTACCTGCTGTTCGGCGCCGCCCTGGGCACATTGGGCGGGATTTTTGGCATTGGCGGTGGCTTGATCGCGATTCCGTTGCTTGGTGTTTGGTTTGGGCTTGATCAGCAGATCGCCCAAGGTACGGCGCTGGTGATGGTAGTACCGAACGTAATGCTGGCGCTGTGGCGTTATCACCAGCGCAATCGCATCGAATTGCGCCATGCGCTGCCGCTGGCTGTGATGGGTTTCTGCTTTGCCTGGCTCGGCTCGATCTGGGCGGTGGGCATCGATGCGCAGACCA
The DNA here is from genome assembly GCF_019145195.1 of Pseudomonas siliginis. Taxonomy (GTDB): domain Bacteria; phylum Pseudomonadota; class Gammaproteobacteria; order Pseudomonadales; family Pseudomonadaceae; genus Aquipseudomonas; species Aquipseudomonas siliginis. Next base: position 95,404 of record NZ_JAHSTW010000008.1, on the reverse strand, counting down.
TGCGCATCGGGTTTGTCGCCTTTCTGGTGGCACTGTCGGCCTACAACCTGTTGAAGATGTTCGGCCCGCGACCAGCGCCGACTGCCGAGATGCGCTATTCGTGGCCGTGGTTGGGCGTGCTCGGCGCCGCCTCGGGGACCATGGGCGGTCTGTTCGGCGTCGGCGGCGCCGTGGTCGCCACGCCGGTGCTGACCAGCCTGTTCGGCACCAGCCAAGTGGTCGCTCAGGGATTGTCGCTGGCGCTGGCCCTGCCGAGCACTGGTGTAACCCTGGTGACCTATGCGGTGCACCACGAAGTCGACTGGATGATCGGTCTGCCTCTGGCGGTCGGTGGTCTGCTCAGCATCAGTTGGGGCGTGAAAGTTGCCCACGCCATGCCGGAAAAAATTCTGCGCGGGCTGTTCTGCGGCTTCCTCGTGCTGTGTGCGGTGATGCTCGCGTTTAAAGTTTGAAGCCCTCGACGATGTGCTCGGCCAGGCACTCGGTGATCGGCGACGGGTTGTTCAGATTGCGGATCAGCATGATGCTCGCCTCGGGCAGCAGCGGCAGGTCTTCGGCGGCGCCAAGGATGCGCATGTCCGGGGTAATCAGGCTTTCCAGTTGCGCGGTGATCGCCAGCCCTGCGCTGACCACGGCCATCAGCGCCGACAGGCTGCTGCTGTTGTAGGCGATGCGGTAATCGCGGCCCATCGCGTCCAGCGCATTGCACGCCCACAGGCGGCAGAAACAATCACTGTTGAACATCGCCAGGGGCAGCGGCGTTTGTTCGTGGGCGCTGAAGTTCTGCGCCTCGGCCCAGACAAAGCGCTCCTTGCGCAGCAACTGGCCGATCTCGTTGCCCGGCTCACGGGTGACGATCGACAAGTCCAGATCGGTGCGTTGCAGCAACTGCTTGCTCGACTCGCAATGCACTTCGATCTGGATCAGCGGATAGAACTGCGCGAACCGCGAGAGGATTCCCGGCAGAAAACGCATCACATAATCATCCGGCGTACCGATGCGCACGGTGCCGACCATGTGCGGCTCGCGCAGGGTGTTGAACACCTCACTGTGCAGTTTGAGGATGCGCCGCGCATAACCGAGCAGCACTTGGCCTTCAGCCGTAAGCCGCACCTGACGGCCATCGCGCTCGAACAGCTGGCGCTGCAACACGTCTTCTTCCAGGCGTTTCATCTGCATGCTCACCGCCGACTGGGTGCGGTTGACCATCTCGCCGGCACGGGTGAAACCGCCCTGATCGGCAATCGCGACGAAGGTGCGCAGGACATCGGTATCGATACTGGGGTAGGCGGACAATTGATGAATCTCCGTGATGCATGCCATCAGAAACATTCGTTGGATTGATCTTAGCGCCGGAGAGAGACTTGAGCCATCCACAAAAGGAGGCAAGACGATGAAAGGTCAAAGAGAGTATGCAAGCCAAGAACAGCTGTCTGGCCACGGCCATATCGTGTCCGATCTGCTGCACAAATTCAGCCGCTGGTATGAGCTGCATCGTGAACGGGAAATGCTCGCCGGTTTGAGCGATGAGGCGCTGAAGGACATCGGCATCAGCCGCGCAGATGTCGAGCATGAAACCGTGCGGCCGTTCTGGGACGACCCGATGCATAAATGATGAGGCTATCGCTACACAAACCCCTTTCAGGTGAGGTAGGTTGCGAGCAGACATGGAGGAATAAATGCCCGCGACAGTGTCCTTTTCCCTCAAACAGGCGCGACGTCTGGCGCTGGCCGCCCAAGGGTTCAACGGGCGCCAGCCGCCGACCGTCAATGCCAGTCATCTCAACCGGCTGATCGAACTGCTGGGCCTGCTGCAAATCGATTCCGTCAATGCCGTGGTGCGCTCGCACTACCTGCCGCTGTTTTCCCGTCTCGGTTGCTATCCATCTGACTTGCTCGACCAGGCTGCCTGGAGTTCGGGGCGTCGCCGTACGCTGTTCGAATACTGGGGCCATGAAGCGTCGCTGTTGCCGCTGTCGATGTACCCGTTGCTGGGTTGGCGCATGCAACGCGCCAAGCGTGGCGAAGACATCTATCAGCAACTGGCAAAGTTTGGTCGCGAACAGCAGGAAACCATTCGCCGTGTGCTGACTGCGGTAGAGGAGCGGGGTGCGCTTGGCGCCGGCAGTCTGTCGACCCGCGAAGACAAGGCCGGGCCATGGTGGGACTGGAGTGCCGAGAAACATGCGCTGGAATGGTTGTTCGCCGCCGGTGAGGTCACAGTGGCGGGGCGGCGCGGTTTCGAGCGCTTGTACGATTTGCCCGAGCGGGTGATTCCTGCGGCGATCCTGCAACAGCCCACGCCGGACGAGACCGAGGCACAACGCGGTTTGCTGTTGCATGCGGCGCAAGCATTGGGCGTTGGTACGGAAAAAGACCTGCGTGATTACTTTCGCCTGAGCCCTGCGGATGCGCGGCCGCGTCTGGCTGAACTGGTTGAGGCGGGGCAATTGCAGATGTGCGAAGTCGCTGATTGGCGGCAGATCGCCTATTGCCTGCCGGAGCCCAAAGTGCCGCGCAAGGTCATCGCCAGCGCGCTGCTGTCGCCGTTCGATTCGCTGATCTGGGAGCGCAGCCGCACCGAGCGTTTGTTCGATTTCCGCTATCGTCTGGAGATTTACACACCGCAGCCCAAGCGGGTGTATGGCTATTACGTGCTGCCGTTTTTGCACAATGAGCGGATCGCCGCGCGGGTTGATCTGCGTGCCGAGCGGGCGGCAGGGCAGTTGGCGGTGCATGCGGTGCATGAGGAAGAATCGGGACTGGACGAGGAGGGCATGCTGGCGCTGGCGCTGAATTTGCGGCGGATGGCGGGTTGGCTGGGGCTTGAGCGGGTGCAGTTGAATTGTCGACGGGAGAGTGCAGCTCGGCTTGGGGTGGCATTGGCGCAGATCGGGTGCGACTGAGCTGACGCCATCGCTGGCAAGCCAGACTCCCACAGGTTCTGTGCCGGATACATAAATTGCATACGACACGAACCCTGTGGGAGCGGGCTTGCCCGCGAAGAGGCCAGTTCAGGCAATAAAGAACGCCAACCTCATCGCCGAACCTGCTTCAGAGTCTCGGCAATCAAAAACGCCAATTCCAGCGACTGATCGGCATTCATCCGCGGATCACAGTGGGTGTGATAACGATCGGACAAGCCATCCTCGGTAATCGGCCGCGCGCCGCCGATGCACTCGGTGACGTTCTGTCCGGTCATCTCGATATGAATGCCGCCGGCATAACTGCCTTCCGCTTCGTGCACCTGGAAGAACTGCTTCACTTCGCCAAGGATCTGCGCGAAGTCACGGGTCTTGTAGCCGCTGCTGGCCTTGATGGTGTTGCCGTGCATCGGGTCGGAGCTCCACAGCACCTGCTTGCCTTCGCGCTGGACCGCGCGGATCAGTGCCGGCAGATGATCGCCGACCTTGTTCGCGCCCATCCGCGCGATCAGGTTCAAGCGGCCCGGATCGTTGTCCGGGTTGAGCACGTCGATCAGGCGGATCAGGTCATCAGGGTTCATGCTCGGGCCGACTTTGACGCCGATCGGGTTGTTCACCCCGCGCAGGAATTCGACATGCGCGCCGTCGAGCTGACGGGTGCGGTCGCCGATCCACAGCATGTGCGCCGAGCAATCGTAGTAATCGTTGGTCAGGCTGTCGCGGCGCACGAAGGCTTCTTCGTAGTTCAGCAGCAACGCTTCGTGGGCAGTGAAGAAACTGGTTTCGCGCAGTTGCGGCGAGCTGTCCATGCCGCAGGCGCGCATGAATGCCAAAGTTTCATCAATGCGGTCGGCGAGGTGGCTGTACTTCTCGGCCAGCGCCGAGTTGGCGATGAAATCCAGGTTCCACTTGTGCACTTGGTGCAGGTCGGCAAAACCACCCTGGGCGAAAGCGCGCAACAGATTCAGAGTCGCCGTTGACTGATGATAGGACTGCAGCAAACGCTCCGGATCCGGCACGCGGCTCTTTTCGTCGAAGCCGATGCCGTTGACGATGTCGCCACGGTAGGCCGGCAGGGTCACGCCGCCGATGGTTTCGTCGTTGGCCGAACGCGGCTTGGCGAACTGACCGGCCATGCGCCCGACCTTGACCACCGGGCAGCCAGCGGCGAAGGTCATGACGATCGCCATCTGCAGCAACACTTTAAAGGTGTCGCGAATCTTCGCTGCGGAGAATTCAGCGAAGCTTTCCGCGCAATCGCCGCCCTGCAACAGAAACGCGCGACCCTGGGTAACTTCGGCGAACTGGCGGCGCAGCTCGCGCGCCTCGCCGGCGAACACCAGCGGCGGATAGCTGGCCAGGGTCTGCTCGACCTGGCGCAGGTGCGCGGCGTCGGGGTATTGCGGTTGTTGCTGGATCGGCAGGGCGCGCCAGCTGTCAGGGCTCCACGGTTGGCTCATCACGGTCTCGAAGTTCGTACGCAGGGAAGCGCCATGTTAGCAGCAATTAGTGCGTGACCTGCTCCCGCCCCATCGCCGACAATCGCCGCTTTGCCACGGCGCCACAGCGGTGCCATCGCGTCACCGCGCCCGGTGACCATCAGGAGACGAAATGACTGAGGAGCGCGTCGAGCATCTGCTCGCCGAAGTACAGGATGAGTTCGGCGTGATTCGCGTGCTGGAAGTGGCCGATTACCGCTTTCTCGAGTTCGGCGATGCGATCGAGCAGAGCTGCGTGTTCACTGCCGACCCGAGCTGGCTGGAGTACGACTACACCCGCGCGATGCTGATCGGCGCGCTATGCCACGAGCAGCCGGAGAGCGCGCTGTTTCTCGGTTTGGGTGCGGGCACGCTGACCCAGGCTTGCCTGAAGTTTCTGCCGCTCGAAGACGTCGAGGCCATCGAACTGCGCCCGGACGTGCCGCGCCTGGCCATCGAATATCTCGGCCTGGATGACGATCCGCGTTTGTACATCCGCGTCGGTGATGCGCTTGAACTGTTGCCGACTGCCGAGCCGGCGGATCTGATTTTCGTCGACCTCTATACCGACGTCGGCCCCGGTGTCGGGCATCTGGCCTGGAGTTTTCTCGGCGATTGTCAGAAGCGCCTGAATCCGGGCGGCTGGCTGGTGATCAACCAGTGGGCCACCGACGACGGCAAACCGCTCGGCGCGGCATTGTTACGCGGGCTCTATCACCGGCATTACTGGGAGTTGCCGGTGAAGGAGGGCAACGTGATTCTGATCGTTCCGGCGGATCTCGATCAGGCGCTGGACATGCAGGCGCTGACCCAACGGGCCGAAGCGCTGGCGCCGCAGCTGGGTTATTCGTTGCAGTCGTTGATCAACGCGATTCGCCCGGCGACCTGAGCCGGCAGTACCGCCCCCTTCGCGAGCAGGCTCGCTCCCACATTTGAAATGCGTTCGACCTGTGGGAGCGAGCCTGCTCGCGACAAGGCCCTGACAGGCAGCAGAATCTTCAGATGCCTTTGAAGATCCCCGGACGCCGCTCCACCAACGATCGCACCCCCTCCCGGGCATCCTCAGTGGCGAGCAACTTCTTCACCAGCGCCGGTAACGCCTGCGCCGCCGCTGTCTCACCCTCATAACGCGCCTGTCTCGCTGACATCAAGGTCGCCTGCACGCCCAGCGGTGCCTGCCGGGCAATCCGTTCGGCCAGCTCGATCGCGCGGGGCAGCAAGTCTTCGCTGGCCATCACTTCTTGGACCAAGCCCAGATGCAACGCATCGTGGGCATCAAATTCATCGCCAGTGAGCAACCAGCGCATAGCATTGCCCCAGCCGGCAATCTGCTGGAAACGCAAAGTCGCGCCGCCAAACGGAAAGATCCCACGCTGTACTTCCATCTGCGCGAAGCGAGTGTTGCTCGCGCACAGGTTGATGTCCGCCGCCAGCATCAGCTCGATGCCGATAGTCAGGCAGTAACCCTGCGCGGCGACAATCACCGGCTTGCTTACCCGTGGTCCGACGAAAACGCCCCAGGGATCGCAGCCGCCGCTCGGAACCTGCCAGCCTTCGGCCAGGGCTGCGCTGGCATTGACCAGATCGAGCCCGGCGGTGAAGTGTTCGCCGTGGCCGAACACCACGGCGACCCGCGCTTCGCGGTCGGCTTCGAACTCGCCGTAGGCCAGGCTCAGGTCGTTGAGCAGGTCGATATCGAAAGCGTTGCGCTTGGCCGCCCGATCGAGGCCGATCAAGTGCACATGACCACGACGTTCTCGGCTGACGCGGCCGGCGCAGGGCTGATTCATGGCTAAATCCTCAAGCGGGAAGGGCGGGTGCGCGGCGCTTTGCCGCAGCTCGGTGAACCGTTTAAGCGTCATCGCCCGCAGGGCCGGGCCTTTGCAAAATAGACCGTTGCGCGATTATCCGCAAAACCCCGTTACACGGCGGTGACACACGGATAAGGGCCACAAAAAAAGCTCCCTTTTCGGGCGAAATCCGGTATAGTGCGCGCCGGCCTTTAACCGGGCCGCGTTTAGGTAGCGCATTTCCCGAAGTCAGCTTCGGCTGCACGTCCGCATTGCGGGCTCTTCCTTGACGATTCATCTTCATTCATTCGTTTTCGCAAATCCCCGCCGACAAAGCTGCCAGGGCGACTCTTGAGTCTCAACACGGCATGCGCAGCTTTGGAGCATGGGTCTTTGCGGATGCACTTAGAGGCAGACCCATGACCCAGGAAACCGGCGGATTCGCCGCTTTTAATCTCAACCCGAATATTCTTGCAGCCGTCGCAGCGACTGGCTACGAAGAGCCTTCGGCGATTCAGCAGCAATCGATCCCGATCATCATGGCCGGCCAGGACATGATTGGCCAGGCGCAAACCGGTACCGGTAAAACCGCCGCGTTCGCACTGCCTATCCTGCACCGCATCGATCCTGCCAAGCGCGAACCGCAAGCCCTGATCCTGGCGCCAACCCGAGAGTTGGCGCTGCAAGTAGCAACCGCTTTTGAAACCTACGCCAAGCAAATGCCAGGCGTCACCGTCGTGGCTGTCTACGGCGGCGCGCCGATGGGCCCGCAACTCAAGGCAATCCGTAATGGCGCACAGATTGTTGTCGCTACTCCGGGTCGTCTGTGCGACCACCTGCGTCGCGACGAAAAAGTCCTGTCGACTGTGAACCATCTGGTTCTCGACGAAGCTGACGAAATGTTGAAGCTGGGCTTCATGGATGACCTGGAAGTCATCTTCAAGGCTCTGCCATCGACCCGCCAGACCGTGCTGTTCTCGGCGACCCTGCCGCAGTCGATCCGCGCCATTGCCGAACGCCACCTGCGCGATCCGCAACACGTCAAGATCCAGACCAAGACCCAGACCGTTACCGCGATCGAACAGGCTCACCTGTTGGTTCACGCTGACCAGAAAACCTCGGCCGTGCTCAGCCTGCTGGAAGTCGAAGACTTCGACGCCCTGATCATGTTCGTGCGTACCAAGCAAGCGACCCTGGACCTGGCCAGCGCCCTCGACGCCAAAGGCTACAAAGCCGCCGCGTTGAACGGTGACATCGCCCAGAACCAGCGTGAGCGCGTGATCGACTCGCTGAAGGATGGTCGTCTGGACATCGTTGTCGCGACCGACGTTGCTGCCCGTGGTCTGGACGTTCCGCGCATCACTCACGTGTTCAACGTCGACATGCCGTACGACCCAGAGTCCTACGTGCACCGTATCGGCCGTACCGGCCGTGCCGGTCGCGAAGGTCGTGCACTGCTGCTGGTGACTCCACGTGAGCGCCGCATGCTGCAAGTGATCGAGCGCGTAACTGGTCAGAAAGTTGCCGAAGTACGCCTGCCAGACGCTCAAGCCGTTCTCGATGCACGCATCAAGAAACTGACCAACAGCCTTTCGCCGCTGGTTGCTGATGCCGAATCGACTCACGGTGAGCTGCTCGACCGCTTGACCGCCGACATCGGTTGCACCCCGCGTGCTCTGGCTGCTGCGCTGCTGCGCAAAGCTACCAATGGTCAAGCGCTGAACCTGGCCGCAATCGAGAAGGAACGTCCACTGGTGCCGAACAACGCACCGCGTGGCGACCGTCCTGAGCGTTCCGGTGATCGTCCTGATCGTGGTGACCGCGAGCGTCGTGCGCCAATGCCTTTGGGCGAAGGCCGTGCTCGTTGCCGTACCGCGCTGGGTGCGCGTGACGGTATCGCTGCGAAAAACCTGCTGGGCGCCATCCTCAACGAAGGCGGTCTGGCCCGTGAAGCGATCGGTCGCATCCAGGTGCGTGACAGCTTCAGCCTCGTCGAGCTGCCGGAAGAAGGTCTGGAAAAACTCCTGACCAAACTGAAGGACACTCGCGTGGCCGGTAAGCAGCTCAAGCTGCGTCGCTACCGCGAAGATTGATCCGCCCTCGGGCTGATTGATCGAACATAAAAAATCCCCGACTGGTTCGGGGATTTTTTTTGCCTGTTCTTTGGCTACTGCGGGAGCGAGCCTGCTCGCGAAGGCCTCAACCGAAGCGATAAATATCCATACCCAGCGCCCCCATCGTGAAACCCTGATGCGCCACGCTGAAAACCCCGCCAGCACCGCGAGCAAAATACAACGGCAACAAATGCTCATCACTCGGGTGACTGCGCACGGCATTCGGCGCCTGCTGGCGATAATCATGCAGCGCTGTTTCATCGTCGGCCGCCAGCTTGTCGATCATCCAGTCACGGAAATCCCGCGCCCACGGTTCAACGCTTTCCGGGCCGGCATGCCAATCTAGCTCCCGGAGGTTGTGGGTGATGCTGCCGGAGCCGATCAACAGAATGCCGTGTTCGCGCAGGCTCGCCAGTGCACGGCCAACTCGCGTCTGCAATGCCGGTCCGCCGCGACTCGGCAACGAGACTTGCACCACCGGAATATCGGCCTGCGGATACATCAAAGACAGTGGCACCCAAGCACCATGATCGAACGGTCGTTGCGGATCGAGCCGCGCCGGCAGGTCATTGGCGTTCAGCAGTTGAGCCACCTCGGCGGCCAGCTGCGGATTGCCCGGTGCCGGGTACTGCACTTCAAACAGCGCACGGGGGAAACCGCCGAAGTCGTGCCAGGTTTCCGGGTGTGAGTGGCTGCTGACCAGCAGTTCCTGGCTTTCCCAGTGCGCCGAGACGATGACGATGGCTTTGGGACGCGGCAGTTCGGCGGCCAGTCGCGCCAGTGCCGGGCCGCTGGCACCGGGCTCCAGCGCCAGCATCGGTGAACCGTGGGAGATAAACAGGCTGGGCAACATGGACGGGCTCCTGAGCGCTAAGATGAACCATCTTCAGTCAGATCATCGATCTGAATCCAATATAAGTTTCTGCGGTTTTTCATCGGTTTTTCGGGAGTGATACATGCAGCCTGAGTTTTGGTACAAGAAATGGGATTCGAACCAGATCGGCTTTCATCAGGCCGAGGCCAACCCGTATTTGCAGCGCTATTGGCCGGAGCTGGCGATTGCACCGTCAGCACGCGTGCTGGTGCCGCTGTGCGGGAAGAGTCTGGATCTGCTCTGGCTTGCCGGGCAGGGACACCAGGTGATTGGGGTTGAGCTAGCGGAAAAGGCTGTCGAGGAGTTTTTCAGCGAACATCAGTTGCAGCCGCAGATCAGCGAGCAGGGCGCATTCAAGGTTTATCGCAGTGTTGCGTTCGAATTGTGGTGCGGTGATTTTTTTGCGCTGACGGCCGAGGACGTCGCAGATTGTACTGCGCTGTATGAGCGCGCCGCGCTGATTGCCTTGCCGGACGCGATGCGCCAGCGCTACACGGCAAATCTGCAGCAGTTGCTGGCGTCAGGAATGAAAGGGCTGGTGATTACCCTGGATTACGATCAGTCGCAGATCCCGGGACCGCCGTTTGCGGTGAATGATGATGAGGTGCAGCGGTTGCTGGGCGAGGGTTGGCAGGTGGAGAAACTGGAAGAGCGAGATATTCTGGCTGAGAGCCCGAAGTTTCTGCAGGGCGGGGTTGAGTGGTTGGTGGAGCGGGTTTATCGGGTTTCTTCCAGATAGTTTTCTGTTAGCAGCTCCGGCGTCTTCGCGAGCAGGCTCGCTCCCACAGTGGGATGCATTCCAAAGGTGGGAGCGAGCCTGCTCGCGAATGGGACTTTGCTGACAACGCATGATCTGAAGATACAAAAAAAGGCCCGCATCGCTGCGGGCCTTCTTTCTTATTGCGATCAAATCAACCGCGACGACGCAGTGCGTCAATCCGCTCTTCCAGCGGCGGGTGGCTCATGAACATGCGGGCGAAACCTTGTTTGATGCCACCGTTGATGCCGAAGGCGTTCAGGGTGTCGGGCATGTGCACCGGCAGGCCCTGTTCGGCACGCAGACGTTGCAGAGCGCCAATCATCGCGCTGGTACCGGCCAGGCGGGCGCCGGCTTCGTCGGCACGGAATTCGCGCTTGCGCGAGAACCACATGACGATTGCGCTGGCGAGGATGCCCAGCACCAGTTCGGCGAAGATGGTCGCCACGTAGTAGGCGATGCCCTGACCTTCTTCGTTCTTGAAGATGACCTTGTCGACGAAGTTGCCGATGATCCGCGCGAAGAACATCACAAAGGTGTTCACCACGCCCTGGATCAGCGCCAACGTGACCATGTCGCCGTTGGCGACGTGACCGATTTCGTGGGCCAGTACGGCTTTCACTTCATCGGGCGAGAATCGCTCGAGCAGGCCCTGGCTGACCGCGACCAGCGCGTCGTTCTTGTTCCAGCCGGTAGCGAAAGCATTCGCTTCGTAGGCCGGGAAAATCCCGACTTCAGGCATCTTGATCCCGGCTTCGCGGGACAATTGCTCGACCGTTTGCAGCAGCCATTGCTCATGACGAGTGCGTGGCTGGCTGATGATTTGCGTACCGGTGCTCATCTTCGCCATCCACTTGGAGATGAACAGCGAGAACAGCGAGCCGGCGAAACCAAAGACCGCACAGAAGACCAGCAGCTGACTGAGGTCGAGGTCGACCCCGTTGGCCGCCATGAACCCGTTGAAGCCGAACAGGCTCAGGGTGATGCTGGCTATCAGCACGACCGCCAGGTTAGTGGCCAAAAACAGCAGGATGCGCATCATGGTTGTAGAACTCTCCTCAAGCTAAAGATGTAGCGTACTGCGGGGTATATAAGGTGCGGCACCGGCCTATTCAACCGAGTGACTATTTCAAACTGTGTCCTACAGCGGTTTCCTGAGCAAAAAGAAAATTCCCACCCTCGATTCCGACATGGATGACACAGCCTTTCGCCCCGCCGCCATTAGGTCAGACACGTCTGTACGGCTCGCATCGCAAGTGTAGAAGGGCTGCAAAGGCGCGGAACAAAGATGTGTTGCTGAATCAGACAGTGCGCAACAGCCATTCCGTTGCGCACTGCTGGCCATTACTGGCGGTAGGACTTGAGGAAGTTGCCGATGCGGCCGATGGCCATTTCCAGATCATCGACGCGGGGCAGGGTGACCACACGGAAGTGATCCGGCCACGGCCAGTTGAATGCCGTGCCCTGGACCACCAGCAGCTTCTCGGAAAGCAGCAGATCAAGCACGAACTTCTCGTCGTTGTGGATCGGGCAGACCTTCGGGTCGATTTTCGGGAACGCGTACAACGCGCCCATCGGCTTCACGCAGCTGACGCCGGGAATATCGTTGAGCAACTCCCAGGTGCGATTGCGCTGCTCCAGCAGGCGACCCTGCGGCAGCACCAGATCGTTGATGCTCTGGTAGCCGCCCAGCGCGGTCTGGATCGCGTGCTGGCTCGGCACGTTGGCGCACAGGCGCATGTTGGCCAGCATGTCGATGCCTTCGATGTAGCTCTGCGCGTTGTGTTTCGGCCCGGAGATGGCGATCCAGCCGGAGCGGAAACCGGCCACGCGGTAGGATTTCGACAGGCCGTTGAAGGTCAGGCAGAGCAGGTCCGGCGCCAGCGAGGCAGCGCAGATATGTACCGCGTCGTCATAGAGAATCTTGTCGTAGATCTCGTCGGAGAACACCACCAGATTGTGCGCACGTGCGATTTCCAGCATGCCCAGCAACACTTCCTTCGAATACACCGCACCCGTCGGGTTGTTCGGGTTGATGATGACCATGGCCTTGGTGTTCGGGGTGATCTTGGCCTTGATGTCGGCCAGATCCGGGAACCAGTCGGCACCTTCGTCGCACAGATAATGCACGGCGTTACCGCCAGCGAGGCTGACGGCAGCGGTCCACAGCGGATAGTCCGGGGCTGGCACCAGCACTTCGTCGCCGTTGTTGAGCAGCGCCTGCAGCGACATCACGATCAGCTCGGACACACCGTTGCCCAAGTAGATGTCTTCGATGCCGACACCTTCAACCTGCTTCTGCTGGTAGTACTGCATCACCGCCTTGCGTGCGCTGAACAGGCCTTTGGAGTCGCTGTAACCTTGCGCGGTCGGCAGGTTGCGGATCACGTCCTGGAGGATTTCGTCCGGCGCTTCGAAACCAAACGGCGCCGGGTTGCCGATGTTCAGCTTGAGGATGCGCTGGCCTTCCTCTTCCAGTCGTTTGGCGTGCTTGAGCACCGGGCCGCGAATGTCATAGCAGACGTTGGCGAGCTTGTTCGATTTGCTGAACTGCATGGCGATGTGATCCCGAAAATGAACGATCCAGGCGGCAAATGGACAACCGTACTGGGATTGCTGCGTCTTCGCACAGGCGGAGGTCTGGCGCTTTAGCGCTCAGAATCCGTTTGAATGCGCCCGGTCTGGCTGCCAGACTGGCGCGTGACGAGGCGCAATCATACGTGCCGCCCGATCCGTGGAAAAGGTACAGATCGGGCTTTTTCAGCCGCTGAGGTGTGATGATGGAAAAGTTGCAGAAAACCCTGGAAGAATGGCGTGCCATGCTCGACCCCGAGCAGTACAACGTCTGCCGTCTGAGTGCCACCGAGCGTCCGTTCTCGGGCAAATACAACAACACCAAAACCGACGGTGTCTACCACTGTGTCTGCTGCAACGAGCCGCTGTTCGACTCCAAGACCAAATTCGACTCCGGCTGCGGCTGGCCGAGCTTTTACGCGCCGATCGGCGATAGCGCGATGGCTGAGATCCGCGACACCAGCCACGGCATGATCCGCACCGAAGTGAAATGCGCGCGCTGTGATGCGCACTTGGGCCACGTGTTCCCGGATGGCCCACCACCGACCGGCCTGCGTTATTGCATCAACTCGGTGTGCCTGAATCTCGAGCCCCGGGAATAACCGAAACAGGCGACATCGCGTCGCCTTTTTATCGGTCAATTAGATTGCGCACAATTCAATTGCTCGTTATGTTTGCGCCTTCCTGACCATTGCGGAGCCGACCCATGAGCGACAACCTGCTGAATATCCCGTGCACCACCATCAAGGGCGAGCAAAAGACCTTGGCCGATTTCGCCGGTAAAGCGGTGCTGGTGGTCAATACCGCGAGCAAGTGTGGCTTCACTCCGCAATACAAGGGTCTCGAAGAACTCTGGCAGACCTACAAGGACCAGGGGCTGGTGGTGTTGGGTTTCCCGTGCAACCAGTTCGGCAAGCAGGAGCCGGGCAATGAGGGCGCCATCAGCGAATTCTGCGAACTGAATTTCGGCGTCAGCTTCCCGCTGTTCAAGAAAATCGACGTCAACGGCGCCGATGCCCATCCGCTGTTCGTGCAGTTGAAGAAGCGCGCCCCTGGCGTGCTCGGCTCGCAGGGCATCAAGTGGAATTTCACCAAGTTCCTGATCGGCAAGGATGGCCAGTTGGTCAAGCGTTTCGCCCCGACGACCAAGCCGCAAGACCTGAGCGGCGAGATCGAAGCTCTGCTGAAATGAGCCTGGCGGTTGATTCGCTGAAGCTCGACAGCCAGTTGTGCTTCAAGCTGTACGCGGCCTCGCGGGCGGTGATTCGCGCCTACAAGCCGATGCTCGATCAGTTGGGCCTGACCTACCCGCAGTACCTGGCGATGCTGGTGCTGTGGGAATGGCAGGATGCTGCGCCGGAGCAACCGACGGTCAAGGCCTTGGGCGAACGCTTGGCCCTGGACTCGGGGACGTTGACGCCTTTGCTCAAACGTCTGGAGCAGAGCGATCTGGTCCAGCGTCGGCGCTCGGCGCGGGATGAACGCGAGATGCATCTGAGCCTGACGCCTGCCGGAGCCGCATTGCGCGAGCAGGTCGGTCCGCTGAAAGCGCGCCTGCTCTGCGACAGTGGCGTTGATCTGGACCGGCTTAATGATTTGCGCGCCGGCCTCGATCACTTGCTCGGGCAAATCAAAGCGCTGGCGTAGTCGGCATCCACTGATCGAGCAGCGCGGCGAGTTCTTCGCGGCGAAACGGTTTGGCCAGATAGTCACTCATGCCCGCCGCGCGGCAGCGTTCGCGTTCCTCGGACATGGCATTGGCGGTCAGCGCGACAATCGGCAGATTCGGCCAGCGCCCGCTCTGGCGAATCTGCCGACTGGCTTCATAGCCATCCATCACCGGCATATTGCAGTCCATCAGCACCAGATCGAAATCGGCAAACTCCAGCTGATCCAGCGCCTCGGCGCCATGACCTGCCACCACTACATCGCAGCCAAGCTTGCCGAGCATGCCTTTGGCGACCAGTTGATTGACCGGGTTGTCCTCGACCAGCAGCACCTTGCCCCGGCGCGCGGACGGCAAGGCGTCTGCTTGTGCTTCGTTGAGGGTGGCGGCGTCCGGTTGCAGAATCCGTCGCAGATGCTGGTACAGCGCGTTGCGCGCCAGCGGCCGGGCTTGCTGCTGCAAGGGGGCGAGGGCGGCGGCTTCTTCGCTGGGCAGAAAACTGCCATAAGCAGTCACCAGCAGGATCGGCGCGGTGATGCTCGGGCGCAGACCGAACAGGCATTCCGGACAATCGGTGATCAGCACATCCGGATTCAGGCCCAGCAGCGAATCATCAATAGTGCGCTGCGTGTATTCCAGGCCCCACACCGGCAACAGGCTTTTCAGCAATTCCGCCAGACCACTGCTGGCAGCGGTGATGGCGAGAACCTTGCCGCGTAACGGTATCGGCGGCAGCGCGCGGGTGTGAGAGGGCAGTGGCAGTTCGGCGCAGAACTGGCTGCCGAAGCCGCTTTCGGAACTGATGGTCAGCCGACCCTGCATCGCTTCGCACAGGTTGTAAGTCAGCGCGAGCCCCAGCCCGGTGCCGCCGTACTGACGGGTGATACCGGCGCCGGCCTGGGTGAACGGCTGGAAGATTTTCACCTGCGCTTCCTGGGCGATGCCGATGCCGGTGTCGCAGACTTCGATGCGCACGCCACCCTTGTGTGCCGACAGGCGCACATCGACCCGACCGAAACGGGTGAATTTCAGCGCGTTGGACAGCAGGTTGCTGACGATCTGCCGCACCCGGGTCGGGTCGCCCAGCACCAGCGCCGGGAAGTGCGGTTCGATCAGACAGGTCAGCTCGACGCTTGGCGCGGCGTTCTGCGAGAGCAGGTTGGCGGTGTCTTCGATCAGCGAGCCGAGGTCGAACGGGATGTTTTCCAGCTCCAGTTGCCCGGCGTCGAATTTCGACAGGTCGAGAATATCGTTGAGCAGTTCCACCAGCACCTTGCCCGAGTCGTGGGCGATTGACAGTTGTTGCTGCTGCTCGGCGTTGAGCGGGCCATCCAGCGACAGCGCGATCATCCCCAGCAAACCGTTGAGTGGCGTGCGGATTTCATGGCTCATATTGGCCAGAAACGCCGAACGCGCTTCGGCCATGTCCAGCGCAGTGCGGCGGGCCACTTCGAGCTCTTCGTTGGATTGACTGAGGCGGGCGTTGATTGCCTTGAGTTCGGCGGTGCGCGCCGAGACGATGTCTTCCAGTTGCGCGAGGTATTCGGTCAGGCGGTTTTCCGCGGTGCGCCGTTGCTGGATTTCGGTGGCGATGTTCTCGAACTGCTGATTGGCGACTTTGACCAGCACGCCGATCTCATCGTTGCCGTGGCCGGCGGGGCACTCGAGCGTGGTTGGCTCCGCGCTGCGCGGGTCGCGGCCACTGAGTTCACGGATGACCCGCACCAGTGGTTTGGTCAGCATGACGTAGAACAGCGCCAGGAGGATCCCGGTCAGCAGCAGGCTGCGGGCGAAACCGTTGAGCAGGGTGACTTCCGCGCGGCGCAAGAAGCGGCTGCCAAAGGCGTAAGTGTCGACTTCCAGTTTGAGGACGCCGAGGGATTCGTTGGGCAAATGGTCGAGGTACAGGCGATCTTCGAAATGACGCTTGGCGCCGAACAGGAAGTCGCTGATCAGCCGATAGCTGCTCTGCAGTTCCGGGCGTTTGACGTTGGCCAGCACGGTCTCGTTGTTGTCGATCAGTTGCGCGGCGATGATCGCCGGCGAGCGCAGCAGGCCGAGGGTGAGCTCCTGCGCCAGTTCGGCGTCGATGTTATAGGCGATGCGCGAGGCCGGATTGTGGCTGATTTCCAGCAGCGCGAGGATTTCACGGTTGATGGAAGCGTCTTCGCTGGCATAATCGATGCCGATCTGCAGCAGACTGAGCAGGGTGCCCAGAATGAACCCGACCAGCACGGTAAGTCTGGCTTGCTTGTAAGACAGCCGGTGGGTGAATTTGATATCCATGGGTTGTTGAACCACTTCCGTTTCCCTTCGCTGCTCAAGCATAGTCGATCATGCAGGGATACCGAGGTTCCCGAATCGCCTTGTAACAAGGCTTGCTGAGGCGATTTTATCTGTGTGTCGTCGCTGGATCGTCATCATCACTGTGAAAGTGCCCGAGGAGAAGACGTGGATTCCCGATTGAATGCTTTTCTTGAACGCGCCGAGTCGGTCCTGGCGCGAATCGAACCACTGTTGCCGGCACCGCGCCCCGTCATTGACTGGAACACATGCCTGGCAGCGCGCTGGCAGCGTGACGGGCGCAGCGGCTACCTGTTGCCGCTGGAAGTCAGCCTCGACATGCGTCTGTCCGACCTGATCGGCGTAGACCGTCAGCTGGAGCAGTTGGGGCGCAACACACAACAATTTCTTGATGGCATGCCGGCCAACCACGCCTTGCTCTGGGGTTCGCGCGGTACCGGCAAGTCTTCGCTGGTGCGTGCGTTGCTGGCCGAGCACGCCGATGCCGGCCTGCGTCTGATCGAGATCGAACGCGATCACCTGGCTGACCTGCCACGCGTGGTCGAGCAAGTCGCCAAATTGCCGCAACGTTTCGTGCTGTTCTGCGATGACCTGTCGTTCGAATCCGGCGAAGGCGACTACCGCGTGCTGAAAAGCGTGCTTGACGGTTCGCTCGAGCAGGCACCCGACAACGTCTTGCTGTACGCCACTTCCAACCGCCGCCACCTGGTGCCGGAAAAGGAAAGCGACAACGAAAACTGGAAGCGCGTCGACGGCGAACTGCACCCGAGCGAAGCGGTGGAAGACAAAATCGCCCTGTCGGATCGTTTCGGCCTGTGGCTGTCGTTCTACCCGTTTACCCAGGAACATTTTCTCAACGTCGTCGAGCACTGGATCGGCCAGTTGGCCGCCAAGGCCGGCCTGAGCTGGCAGCGCGACGAAGCACTGGACATCCTCGCCGTGCGCTGGGCCACCGGCCGCGGTAATCGCAACGGACGTTGCGCGTATCAATTCGCCCGCTACTGGGTGGGACTGAAATTGCTGGAGCACAAGGCATGATTGATTTGCAACAAAGCGGCCAGGGCCTCGAAGGCTACGGTATGTTGGCCGCGCAACTGGAATCGCTACTGGCGGACGAACGCGACTTCATCGCCAATGCCGCGCAGTTTTCCGCATTCCTGTTCAACCAGCTCGATGATCTGAACTGGGCCGGTTTCTACCTCAATCGTAACGAAGAGCTGGTGCTCGGCCCGTTTCAGGGCCAGATCGCTTGCGTGCGCATTCCGTTCGGGCGCGGTGTTTGCGGCGCCGCTGCTGCCAGCCTGCAAACCCAGCGCGTTGAGGATGTACATGCCTTCCCGGGCCACATTGCCTGCGACAGCGCTTCCAACAGCGAACTGGTGGTGCCCTTGGTCAAGGACGGACGCCTGATCGGCGTGCTCGACCTCGACAGCCCGACGCTGGCGCGTTTCGGCGCCGAAGATCAGGCCGGCATCGAACAACTGGCGGCGATTTTCCTGCGCCTGACCGACTGCTGATCAACCACCGAGGCCAGCCTTGTGCAACAGGCTGGCCGTATCCACGCTGTCGATTTGCGCGGGATCGAGAAACCGCGTTGCGTACTGCATGTACACCCCT
The DNA here is from genome assembly GCF_019145195.1 of Pseudomonas siliginis. GTDB lineage: Bacteria > Pseudomonadota > Gammaproteobacteria > Pseudomonadales > Pseudomonadaceae > Aquipseudomonas > Aquipseudomonas siliginis. The sequence continues at coordinate 77,306 of NZ_JAHSTW010000008.1, read as the reverse complement.
TCGTTGATGAACAGGCCGAACAGCGGCGCATCGATGTGCGCTTCACGGCACATGGTCGCCATGATCCCCAGCGCCTCGCTCAGCGACTTGGCTTTCTTGTAAGGGCGATCGGCGGCAGTCAGCGCTTCGAAAATATCGGCAATCGCCATCATCCTCGCCGGCAGGCTCATTTCCTCGCGCTTCAGCCGTTTCGGATACCCGGTGCCGTCCATTTTTTCATGATGGCCGCCGGCGATCTCGGCAATGCTGTCCAGGTGACCGGGGAAGGGCAGGTGGCTGAGCATCATGATCGTCTGCACCATGTGATGGTTGATGATGTAGCGCTCTTCACGGGTCAGCGTGCCGCGGGCGATCTTCAGGTTGTACAACTCGCCGCGGTTGTACTTGTACGCGGGCACATCGAGTTTGAAGCCCCAGGGGTTGTCCTCGGGGATCAGCTCGCTCTTGTCGCGTTCGATCAGATGCTCGGGTTTGTCGGCCAACAGACTTTCACTGACGGGCAGCAGCGGCGCAGGGGTTTTCGCCTGGCGGCGGTTTTCTTCCCATGACACACCGAGGCGATCATCAAGTGTGCGCAGCCATCTGCGTTGCGCCACTCGTTCGAGGCGTTGCAGGTCGGCCTCGGCCATGGCCTCGCCACCGAGATTGCAGCGGGCGACAAAGGCGAAGTCGTCGTCGAGCATCAGCAACTCACTATCACGGGCGCGGGCCAGCGCCGCTTCGTCTGCACCGCCTGCCAGCGTCTGCCAGTAGTTGATCCACACGTCACGCTTGAGCACTTCGAAGCGGGTGCGGATTTCGTGGATGCGGTCGTTGATGGTCTCGAGTTTGGTGGCTTTGTCGACCACGTATTCCGGCGTCGTGACCTTGCCGCAATCGTGCAGCCACGCTGCGATGTGCAACGCCTCCCATTCATCCTCGCTCGGTTGGTAAGCGCTGAACGCCGGGTCCTGGCTTGCCGCAGCAGCCTGGGCGAGCATCAGCGTCAATTCCGGCACTCGCTGGCAATGGCCGCCGGTGTAGGGGCTCTTGGCATCGATCGCGCTGGCGAGCAGTTGGATGAAGGCGTCGAGCAGTTGTTTCTGCCGCGCTTGCAGACGCTGACTTTCGATGCTCACCGCCGCCGCGCCGGACACCGCCTGCAAGAAGGCGATACGGTCGGGGCGCAGCTTTTCCAGATCGCCCGGCGCGCCGCTGTCATTGACCAGCAGAACCAGCAGGCCGATGGTTTCATTGTGCTGGTTGTGCAAGCGGATGCCGATCAGGTGAATGCGCGGTGATTCCATGGCCAAGAGGATTTTCTGCAAGTCGCCGGCCTGATCAAAGCCCAGATGGCTGACGGTATTGTTGGCGCTGGCCAGTTGCTCGAACCACGCCGGGCCAGTGTTTTTATGCAGCTCGCGTCCCTGAATGTCAAACGCCTCCAGCTTCTGCGGCACGCCATCAATCACCAGTCCATAAGGTTCCATGCGCGCGCCGTCGGCTTCGCGCAGGTAGATCAGACCGGCCTGCGCCTGAGCGATCTGCACGGTTTCGAACAGCACGCGTTCGAGCAGCGGGGCGAAGCGGGTTTCGGCGCACAGGCTGTCAGTGATGCGGAAGAAACTGCCCAGGGTTTCTTTCATCCGCGCCATCGACAGGCTTAATTGATCGACTTCCAGTACGGGCGAGCGGCGCGCCAGCGGAGAACTGAAGTCGAAGCTGCGGATCGCGTCGGCTTCCTTGACCAGGGCATGCAGCGGCTTGACCAGAATCCGCGAAATCACCCAGCCCAATGGCAGGCACAGCAACAGGATGGCCAGGGTGATCAGCGCGCCTTGCCAGCGCATCCGGAACGCATCCACCAGTAATTCGTCTTCCGGCACCAGCAGCGCCAGTTGCAGACCTTTCGGCCCGCCTTCCTCAATGCTGGTGCGCGCGACGATCCATTGCCGGTCGTTTACTTGCAGACGCTTGCCGATAGTGTCGGAGCTGAGCAGCGCGTTCAGCTCAGGGCTGAGATCGGCCGCTCTGGCCAGACGCGCAGTGCGGTCATCGACGATCAGGCGATGGCTGTCAGGGTAAGCCACGGCGTTGCCGTCGGTGTCGTACAGCGCGATCTCTGTCGAAGGCGTTACCCGGTGCTTGCCCAGGGCGGTCGACAGCGAAGCGAGGGTCAGATCGGCGCCGATCACCGCGTTCTCGCCGCTGCGCCGGGCCAGCGTGGTGCCGACATTGTGGGTCGAGAAAAATACATAGGGCTCGGTGGTGATTTGCCCGGCCTGTTGCAGGGCGCCGCTGAACCAGGTCCGGCTGCGCGGATCGTACGGCTCTTGGGGATGCTCGCGGCGGTTGATCGGTGTCAGGGCCTGATCAAAGAACAATGATTGCGAGCGTACGGCGCCTTGTGGAGCATGCTCGATGCTCCAGACCTGATAGGCCGCCGCTTCCGGCGCCTGAAGCTGTGCCTTCAGAGCCGGAGTGCGCAGCGCGCGCACCATGAAGAAATCACCATTGGTATAACCCAGATACAGCGACGCCAGCGCCGGGTTATCGGTGAGCGACTGGCTGAAGGGTTTGAGCAACGGCAGGCGTTGTTGCAGATCACTCGCCTGGGCCGCCGGGGTATCCGCCAGCAGGCTCAGCAGGTTGCGGATCGGTTGATAGGTTGCCTGCAAATCGAGGCGTACATCCTGCTCGATGCGGTCAAACAGCTTTTCGCTGCTCGACAGGATGATCTGCGTGGTCTGGTGGTAATTGAACAGGCCCAGCACCACGCCCGTGAGCAATAAAAGAAAGGTGAACATGACGCTGATGTGCACGTGCAGCGGCAACCGGCGTTGCTCGGGGCGCAGTGGGCTGTGCATTGCAGGCTCTCCATGAATGTTTAACTCACTGCTCAGCGTCCAAGCATAGTTAAGACTCGCTTACTGTGCCTTGATCGGCCAGGGTCAATTGCTGTTGCAGGGCCTGCGCCAGTTCGAGCATCGCCTGGCTGGTTGCCGCCCAGCGACGGGCAATCTCCTGTGACGCGAGCGCTCGCTGGCAGGCGTCCTCGAGCTCATCGCAGCATTCGATCAACCGCGAGGCCTGCGCGATGCGGGCTGCGCCCTTGATCTTGTGCGCAACCACTGCCAGCGCTTCGCGATCATCCTCGGGCGACAGCCTGAGCAGTTCCTCGCGGTCGAGGCGGCTGCTCTTGAGCAGCTCCACCAGCATGCGTCGGGTCTGCGCTGGGTTGTTGCCGGTCAGCAAGCTCAGACTTTGCAGGTCGAACACTGAGGCCGGTGATGCCGGCGTGATGCCGTCGATCCATTGTCCGAGCAGGGTCAGACTCAACGGTTTGAACAGGCAGTCGTTCATGCCGGCGAGCTTGCAGCGCTGGACTTCTTCGGGCTGGGCATTGGCGGTGAAACCCAGCACGGTGCACGGCGGGCGATGGTTTTGCAGTTCAAGCTGGCGAATCCCACGGGTCATCTCGTAGCCGTTCATCAAGGGCATGTTGCAGTCGACGATCACCAGATCGAAATGATCGGCCTTCCACCGCTCAAGGCCGCTGCAGCCATCTTCGGCAATGCTGAAGCGATGACCGAGAAACTCCAGTTGCTGACACATGAGCAAACGGTTGGCCGGATGGTCGTCGACAACCAGGACATGTAACGGCGTTGTCGCAGGCTTGATCAACGGTTCGCTTTTCGGCGGATTCGCCTTTGCCGGCAGGCTGTCCAGCGGCAGCGATATGCACACCTGAGTGCCGATGCCGGGCTGGCTGCTCAACTGCAGTTGTCCGCCCATCATTTCGCACAGGTTGCGACTGATGACCAGCCCCAGGCCAGCGCCGTTTTTTGCCTGCCTACTGCCGTTATCCGCCTGCGAGAAAGGTTCGAACAAGCGCTGTTGATCTTCGGCGCTGATGCCTGAGCCGCTGTCCTGCACGGTCAGTTGCATCAATGTTCGACCAGCAGCGTCTGCCGGGATCAGGTCGAGGGTGATCCGCACGTGGCCGCTTTCGGTGAACTTGATAGCGTTGCTGACCAGGTTGGACAGCACCTGCTTGAAGCGCAGCGGATCCAGATGCACATCCACAGCCGGGTGCGGCGGGTTGAAGACGACTTGCAAGGCAAGGTTTTTCTGCCGCGCGAGGCCGTCGAAGATACGCGCAACGGAGGTCACCGTGTCGACCAGATTGATCCATTCCGGGGACAGGCTCAGACGGCCGGACTCAATGCGGGCGATGTCGAGAATATCGCCGATCAGCCCGAGCAGATCCTTGGCCGAATGGTAGGCCGTGTCGATCGAAGCGCGATCGGGGTGCTGCGGATCGATGCGTCGCAGGGTCAGTTCGAGCATGCCAATCACGGCGTTCATCGGTGTACGGATCTCGTGGCTCATGGTTGCCAGGAAGGTACTTTTGGCCCGGTTCGCCTCGTCTGCCTGTTCTTTGGCCGCACGCAGTTTTTCAAACAATTGGCGGCGTTCACTGATATCGATCCAGCCGCCAATGATGCCCTGGACGGCACCGCTGGAGTCGCGGTAGGGAAGTATCCAGTGGTAAATCGTCAGGCGGCGGCTGCCGATGTGCAGAGGCCGGTCGAGTATCAAGGGAATGCCTTCGGCAATGACTCTCTGGTAATCGGCCTGGAACGCCTCGGCCTCGAACGCATTGCTCAGAGTGCCTTGCACGACGCCTTTGCCGATGATGTCCTCGCGTCTGGCGTTGAACGCTTCGAGATAACTGTCGTTGCAACTTTGCAGCAGCCCCTGGCGATCTCGCACGTAAATCGGGTGTGGTGTGCCGTTGACCAGCGAGCGCATGAACTCCAGTTGATCGTTCAGCGCGCGTTCGGCAGCCTGACGTTGCTTGATCTGGTGGCGCATGTAGGCGTTCCAGGTCAACAACAGCAGCAGGATCAGGCCGGCGGCCGCGACTACTTGATAGAACAGCCGCTGGTAGTTTTGCCAGATGTTCTGTGATGCCGTGGAGTAACCGCGCCAGCGGCCGTTGATCACGCCGAGCTCCTCGGGAGCGATGCTCAGCAGCGCCTTGTTGATGATCGAGGCCAGTTCGGTGTTGTCACGGGCGGTCGCCAGCGAGAAGGCTGCCTGACTGGTGCCGATCGTGGTGGTGATTTGCAGTGGCCGATCGAATATGCGCGATGAGATGAAATAGTTGGCGATCACCAGCGAGTTCACCGCGCCGTCGACGTGATTGTCGGCCAGCATCGACACGGCGCTGAAGGTGTCGGGGGTTTCGATCAGTTCGATGCCCGGAAAATTCTCATGCAAGTAGGCGACCAGCGGATTGCCTTGGGCGATCGCCAGACGCTTGCCTTTGAGCTGGGCCAGGTTGGTCGGGCTGTCGGCGCTTTTGCGGGTCAGCAGCACGTAGGAATTTTCCAGATAGGGACGACTGAAACTCAGGTTTTTTTCACGTTCGGCGCTGGGCAGCAGGGCGGCAATCAGATCGGCCTTGTGATTGTCGATCTGCCTGATCATTTCCGCATCGTTGCGGCTGCGCTGAATCTCGAAACGCAGGCCCGTACGCAAGCGAATCAGTTCTAGAAGATCGGCGCTGATGCCGCGAAAATTGCCGGCGCTGTCGAAGAAGGTCAACGGTGCGTACGCTTCATTGACCACTACGCTGACGACGGGATGCTGCTTGAGCCAGTTCTCCTCACGATCCGTCAGCTGGAGTTTGCTGTCGGTGAGCAGCAGGTCGCTGCCGGCGCTCCAGCGTTTGGCGATGTCATCGCGCTGGCTGCGCGGGATCGCTGCGAGCACTGTGTCGATGATGCCCAGCAACTGCGGATTGCTGCGCCGCACGGCGAAGCTGAAGCCATGGGCTTCCTGCTTGCCGAAGTTGGCCATGCGGACGTTGTTGAGATATCCCTTGTTGATCATGTAATGGGTGGAGAGGGTGTCGCCGAGAAACACATCGGCCTGATCGAAGGCCACCGCGTTGATTGCGTTCTGATAGGACGGATAGCAGGTGATCAGCGCTTTGGGATACAGCGCCTTGATCTCGGGCAGCGGCAAATAGTGATACACCATGCTCAGACGCAGCCCGGCCAGGCCTTCGGTTAGCGAGCGGGTTTCATCTTCGCGGGTCACCAGTACCGGCTGATCGACCGCGTAAGGTGTGGAGAGGGCGAGATTGGCATTGCCTGCTTCGTAGCCGTTGGCTGTGCCAAGCAGGTCGATCTGGCCATCGATCAAGGCGCGAATGGCAGCCTCGCGCGAGGGAAAGCGTTGCACGCGAATCGGCAAACCGGTGGCCTGACCGAGAATCCCTGCGTAATCGGCGGTCAGTCCCTCGTAGTCCTGGCCACTGACGGTCATGTCGAATGGCGGGTAATCAGGTGCGGAGGTACCCAGTTTCAGTTCGCTGCGAGTCTGCAGCCATTGCCGTTGTGACGGTTGCAGGACAATCCCGACAGCCTCGGTTGCCGAGCGGCTGAGCAACGCATAGTCGGGTGAGGGGCTTGGCGAGGCGAAGGCATTGGCGCTCAGATACAGAACGGCGCTCAAGGTGATCAGGTAGTCCTTCAGACGGCTGGGCATGTGGGGTCTCACACGAGTGCGTTGCGTTTGGCCATCTCGATAAGTTCTACAAGGGATCTGGCTTTGAGTTTTTGCATCAGGCGCTTTTTGTAGGTGCTGACGGTTTTGTTGCTTAGAAACATGCCCTTGGCAATTTCCTTGTTGGTGCGTCCTTGTGCAAATAACTGCAATACCATCAGCTCGCGATCATTAACGGATTTGAATAGTTCAAGTTCTGCATATCGAGTGTCATCGCTGCGCACCGGATTAAGTGCCTGACTGGGGAAGTAGTTGTAACCGGAAAGTACCGCTTTGATTGCGCTGACCAATTCGCTCAAGTCTTCCTGCTTGCAGACATATCCCGATGCACCGGATTGCATGCAGCGAATGCCGAACAGCGTAGGACACTGCGCCGTCAGAATCAGAATCTTGAAATTGGAACCCATGGTGTTGAAGCGGGCCAGCACTTCGAGGCCGTCCAGCTTGGGGATGCTGATATCGAGAATGACCAGGTCGGGCATGCATTCACGGACCATCTGCATGGCATCGACACCGTTATCGGTCTCGCCGACGACCTTGTAGCCTTCATGTTCCAGGAGCATTCGCACGGCGAGGCGGATGACCGGATGATCGTCCACAATAAAAACGGAGTTCATAAATAGAGTCCCATGCAAGCATGAATAAAGCGCGCACCTTAGCTCAGATGCATGAGCACTCGCATGGACTGGTAGTGTCGCGACTACGTTATCGGATTAATCCTACGCGTAATGAGGAAAGAGACTACGTTGAAATTAGGTTCGGCGTAAGGAAGGGCGAGCAATCAATTGGCCGAAGATTGAAATGATCCGAAGGCCAATATTGATATTCAATTATTTGTCGATGTTTAAAGTTGCGTTTAATTAGCGGTGTTTATTTGATCTGGTTAATGGGTCAAGCGTAGTTGAATCTCACCTGGCTCGCAGGGGCATTCAGCGAAAACTCTCATGGTGGTCAGCCGGTCAGATCAATGACCGGCTGACCCCACAACACTCAGTGGCTTGAACGCCCGGTCATTTCCAGTGCCATGTCACTGGCGTAACTGTCGGTCATGCCGGCGATGAAATCGATCATGCGCAGAAACGAACTGTGCAGCGAACCTTGAGGGTCCGGCGCATTGTTGCCAAGCAAATCGAGAATGCGCCGGCTCTTGAACGATGGCGTGCGGCCGTTGTGTTGTTCCAGTGCGGCGCCGCAGAACGAATTGAGCAGAATCTCCAGCGTGGTATACGCGCCGATCTCATGCAGCGTCTTGCGCTTGTCCTGGAAGATCTTCTTGCGCGCGATGTCCTTGGCGTTCAACACGCAGCGCTTTGCCGGCCCGTGCATGTGTTCGACCAGATCGCCGTGCAGTGTGCCGGCGAGCAGAGCATCCTGCTGTTCGACAAATGCCCGCGCTGCCGCGTTGGTCAGGTGCTCGATGGCCTTGCCGCGCAGGATCGCCAGTTTGCGCCGCCGGGAATCCTGCGGGCCGAGCTGGCGATAGGTTTCCGGCAAGTCGTCACCGACCAGCCCGAGCAGCAACGACTCGACTTCGGCATATTCGAGCAGCTCCATTTCCAGACCGTCTTCGAGATCGATCAGCGCATAGCAGATGTCATCGGCGGCTTCCATCAAGTAGACCAATGGATGGCGTGCCCAGCGCTGGTCTTCGATTTGCGGCAGGCCGAGCTTGTGAGCGATCTGTTCGAGCAGCGGCAGTTCGCTCTGGTAGCAGCCGAACTTGTGTTTCTTGTAGCCGAGGGAGTCGGCGTGGCGCGCGGTCCACGGGTACTTCAGATAGGTGCCCAGCGTCGCGTAGGTCAGGCGTGTGCCGCCGTCGAACTGGTGATATTCCAGCTGCGTCAGCACGCGAAAACCTTGAGCATTGCCCTCGAAATTGAGGAAATCACCACGCTCGGCTTCGCTCATGCCATCGAGCCAGCCGCGCCCGGCGGCTTGTTGAAACCAATGGCGAATCGCGTCTTCGCCGGAATGGCCGAACGGCGGATTGCCGATGTCATGTGCCAGGCAGGCCGACTGCACCACCATGCCGAGGTCGGCCGGGTCGCACCAGTCTGGCAGCGCGCTGCGCAAGGTTTCACCGACACGCATGCCCAGCGAACGGCCGACACAACTGACTTCCAGCGAATGAGTCAGGCGCGTGTGAATGTGATCGTTGCTGGTGACCGGATGCACTTGGGTCTTGCGCCCGAGGCGGCGGAAGGCCCCGGAGAAAATGATGCGGTCATGGTCTTTGTGAAAAGGGCTGCGGCCGAGTTCTTGCGGGCTGTGCAGCGGCTTGCCGAGGCGTTCGCGGTTGAGCAGGGTTGGCCAATCCAAGGCTGAATCTCTCCGTCTGGTGACTGATCGCCCTAGCTTCCCGGTTCGGCTGCGCGCCTGCAAGCGGAACTACAGACCCGCCGCATCGATATCGATCAGCAACAGCCGTTCACCGTTATCGAAGAACTGCCCGGCGGTCAGGCAATACTGGTTGCTGGTGGCATCGCGATAGGTGTTCGACAGGGTCAGGCGGCGTTCTTCCCAGCCTTCGGCCAGCAGATGATAGAAATACGGTCGCCACGACCAGTTGTGCCCCAGATAGCGGTCATCGGCAAACCAGCCGTCATGGCGCCATTCGAGGTTGGGCGTCAGTTGCGTGCCGTGGCGGTCGCACTGATAAAAGCGCAGCAGCCAGGGAAACGCCTGCAATTGCGGCAACGCACTGAGCGGGGCGCGGGCCTGCGCCCATTGCTGCAGAATCGCCATCAGTTCGCTGAGCTGCTGACGCATCTGCATCAGCCTTCCGCGCTCGCTGAGTTTCTGCTTCACGTAGCGTTGCCGCAATTGCGCGAAATGCGCGACGAAGGCATCGGTAGCGAAGAATTCTTCTTGTGCTCGGGCGAAGAGAAATCCCTGCACATAGCGCGAGCCGCACTCCAGGGCGAAATTCAGCTGTGCTTCGGTTTCGACGCCTTCAGCGATGATCCAGCAGCCGGTTTTCTCGGCCATCTGGGCGAGAGCCTTGACCACATCGCTGCTCGGTCCGCCGAGGGCCGCAGCTTGAAACAGGCGCATGTCGAGCTTGAGAATGTCCGGTTGCAGGGCCAGCACCCGATCCAGCTGCGAATAGCCGGCGCCGAAATCATCAATGGCGATTCTCGCCCCTGCGTCACGGTAGCGCCCGACCACGTGGGCCAGGCGTTCACTGTTACCACCCAGTTCGGTGATTTCAAATACGATGCGCTGCGGATCAACCTGGTGTCGCGCCAATTGCTTGAGACTTGGTAGCGCTTGATCGGCGCGCAGGCGGCTGATCCAGCGTGGCGACATGTTCAGGCTGAGAAACCACTCGGCCGGCGCTTCATGCAGGCGGCTGAGGGCGTGGTCACGGATCTGCCGATCGAGACGGCGCAAGGCAGTGGCCGGCGTGCGCGGATCGGCGAACAACGGTCCGACCGAGGTCAGTTGACCATCGCTCTGACGCAGGCGGCCCAATGCTTCGACGCCTGCAATGCGGCCGGTGGCGGTATCGATGAAAGGCTGAAAACAGGCGAGCGGTTGCCCGTCGATCACGGCAAGTCCTTAATCTTGTTTTTGGTTTGGCCGCGCTTGCCGGATAGGCACGCGGGATGGAATCTCCCGATAAGGAGATTCATCCCGGCGCTACTGCAAGAATGTAGCCAGAAGGGCGCTTCAGCGTTTGCCCGAGCTGTGCATGACCAGTCTGATCAGCGGCCCAAGCGTCGTGCCCAGACGCAGCAGTCGCGTCAAACCGCCACCACTGGTGCGTTTCGAGCCTTTGCCGGTGAGGAAACCCAGCAGCGTCACCGCCGCCACGCCCCACAACGGCGCGTGCTTGATGCCGAAACCATCCTGCACGTTCTGCTTCATGCCACGCATGCGCTGCAACGGTTGCAGCACTTGCGCGGTCTCGTGGCGGATTTCCTGACGATGCATTTCCATACGCAGGCGGATCAGCGCCTTGCGCATTTCCCGGCGTGAGCTGTTGTGCGGAAGTTCAGGCAGGCTCATGGCAGCAGACGCTCCCGGTCGTTGGCCAGCTCTTCGAGCGTGCCGTGGAAAGGCGAGGACTCATCGAAAATCGCCGCTTTGAGGCGCAGACCGCAGAAGATCGACGCCAGCGTGTAAAACACGCACAGGCCGATGATCGCCGCCAGGCGGTAGGTGTCCCAGAAGATGATCATCACCAACGTCGACAGACCTACCAGCAACAGCAGGGCAAACACCAGCGCCAGGCCGGCGAACAGCAGCAGGCTGACAGTGCGTGATTTCTGCTCCTGCAGCTCGATGCCGAACAGTTCGACATGACTGTGCAGCAGGCCCAGAACGGCAGCGCCGAGGCGACGCGTAGAGGAGGCGGTGCCCGCAGTCGGGCCGGATTCACCGATCGACATGATCAGCGCCGAGTTGCCAGCAGGCCGATCAGAAAGCCGACGCCGGCAGCGATGCCCACCGACTGCCATGGGTTGGCCGACACATAGTCTTCAGTAGCGGTTACGGCCGCCTGACCGCGCTCACGCAGGGTGTCTTCGGTCACCTTCAGGGTTTCCCGGGCACGCAGCAGGCTGTCATGAATCTGGGCACGCAGCTCATCGGCCTGATCACCCGCGAGGGTCTTGGTGTGTTCGAGCAAGCGTTCGGTGTCGGCGACCAGAGTCTGGAAGTCGTTCATCAGGATTTCTTGAGCAGTCTTTGCCTTGATGCTGGCCATGGGTGGATCTCCGTAGGTGGCTTTGAAGCGTTCGAGTATGAGCCTTGTGCGAAGGTTCAGTGCAAATGCCTGGTACAACTTTTGCTGTGTCGTGGTGCGTCGCTCGGCGTATGTGCGCTGTTGCCGGGCGTCCGAGCAGAAAACTCTAATTCATTTGCTCGCGGTTCGTGATCAGACATCGATATATGCGCCAAACCAGTTCATCAACCCTGCCGTTGGATATTTGATGAGTCGTAATTTGGTGCATGAAATGCACACATGAACCGCTTTGGTGCCTTTTAGCCTTGGGTCTGCCTCCTCATGGAAAATTTGCAAAGCGCTGTGGACACGCTGGTTCACAGCTCCAACACGTTGTTCATTCTGATCGGTGCGGTGATGGTACTGGCGATGCACGCCGGTTTCGCCTTTCTGGAGGTCGGCACGGTCCGGCAGAAGAACCAGGTCAACGCGCTGGCGAAAATCCTCAGCGACTTTGCCGTGTCGACCCTGGCCTATTTCTTTATAGGCTATTGGATCTCCTATGGCGTCACCTTCATGCAACCGGCGGCGGTGCTCACGGCTGACCATGGCTATGGACTGGTGAAGTTTTTCTTTCTGCTGACTTTCGCTGCCGCGATCCCGGCGATCATTTCCGGCGGCATTGCCGAACGCGCGCGTTTCGTCCCGCAGTTGTGCGCGACGGCGCTGATCGTAGCGTTTATCTATCCGTTTTTCGAAGGGCTGATCTGGAACGGCAACTTCGGCTTGCAAGGCTGGCTGGCGGCGCAGTTTGGCGCGGCATTTCATGATTTCGCCGGCTCGGTGGTGGTGCATGCCGTGGGCGGTTGGCTGGCGTTGGCCGCTGTTCTGCTGCTCGGCCCGCGCAATGGTCGCTACCGCGATGGGCGCCTGGTCGCGTTCGCGCCGTCGAGCATTCCGTTTCTCGCACTGGGCTCGTGGATCCTGATTGTCGGCTGGTTCGGCTTCAACGTGATGAGCGCGCAGACGCTGCAAGGCGTCAGTGGCCTGGTCGCGGTCAACTCGCTGATGGCCATGGTCGGCGGTACCGTCGCGGCGTTGATCGTTGGGCGCAATGACCCGGGCTTTCTGCATAACGGCCCGCTGGCCGGGCTGGTGGCGATTTGCGCCGGCTCCGACCTCATGCATCCGGTCGGTGCGCTGGTAACCGGCGCGATCGCCGGAGCCTTGTTTGTCTGGTGCTTTACCGCTGCGCAAGTCAAATGGCGCATTGATGATGTGCTGGGCGTATGGCCGCTGCATGGTTTGTGTGGCGTGTGGGGCGGGATTGCCTGCGGCATCTTCGGTCAGTCTGCGCTGGGTGGCCTGGGCGGCGTCAGCCTGATCAGCCAGTTGATCGGCACTGCGCTTGGCGTCGCGGTCGCGCTGGTCGGCGGCTTCGTCGTCTACGGCGCGATCAAGGCATTGCATGGGCTGCGCCTGAGTCAGGAACAAGAGTATTACGGCGCCGACCTGTCGCTGCACAAGATCGGCGCGGTGAGTCAGGACTAGATTTCCTCATCATTGGCTCCGGGATAGAAACCGTGGAGCAGGCGATAGCGATCGATGCGCACTTGATCGACCTTCTCCTGCACTTTGTGCGCGGGCAGGCCGAGCATGATCAGCGCATGTGAAGCGAGCATCAGGCTCGACTCCAAAAGCTCCGGCACCACCTCGGTGGCGCCGGCGGCTCTGAGTTCCGCCGATTGGCTGTCGTCACGGGTGCGTACCAGAATCGGCACCTGTCGGTTGAGTCGCCGGGCTTCGCGCAGAATGCGCAACGCCACGTCGCTCTGATCTACGGCAATCACCAGCAGCCTGGCGCGCAACAGGCCAACCGCAGTAAGCAGATCGCCACGCGCCGAGTCGCCGTAATGCACGTCGCTTTCCGCGGATGCGGCTTCCTGCACCCGCACCGGATCGTTGTCCAGCGCAACATAGGCTTGCCCCGCATTGCCCATGAAGCGGCCGATGGATTGGCCGACGCGACCGTAGCCGCAGATCACCACGTGCTGGTCGAGGTCGGCGTTGAGCGCGCTGATCTGTTCGATCTGCGCTTCCTGATTGGGCTTGCGGTGCAGCACGGCGGCAATGCGCGGCGCCGCACGCAACAGCAGTGGCGTGAGCAGCATCGAACAGAACGTCGCCGCGAGCAGCAGTGCACCCGGTTCGGCCGGCAACAGGCTGTTCTGCTGCATCTGCGCCATCAAGGCAAAACAGAATTCGCCACCCTGGGCCAGGGCGAGGCCGCTGCGCCATGCGGTTTCGCTGTCACTGCCGCGCCACTTCACCAGCAGCGCGACCACGATGCCCTTGATCAGCATCAGGCCGAGCGTCAGGCCGATGATCAACAGGCTGTGACTGACGAACAGTTGCAGGTCGATCAGCATGCCGATGCTGACGAAGAATACGCCGAGCAGAATGTCGCGAAAGGGCCGGATGTCAGCTTCGATCTGGTGCCGGTAATGGCTTTCCCCGAGCAACATGCCGGCAAGGAAAGCGCCGAGTGCAGGCGACAGCCCCAACAAGTGCGTGAGCCAGGCAGTCAGCAGCACGATCACCAGCGCCAGCAGGACGAACAGCTCCGCCGAACGCGAGGCCGCCACTTCATGAAACAGCCGTGGCAATAACCAGCGACTGGCGAGCAGCAGGCCGAAGAACAGCACCAAGGTCTTGCCCAGTGTCAGCGGCAAGGCCCAATACCAGGCCTGCTCGCTGGTGCCGGCGAACACCGGAACCAGTGTCAGCAGCAATACCGCGACAACGTCCTGAAACAGCAGCACGCCGACCGCGTTCTGGCCGTGGCTGCTGAACACTTCACCAAGGCTGCCCAGCTCCTTGGTCACGATCGCCGTGGATGACAGCGATAAACCGGCACCGAGCAACAGCGCCGGCATCAGCGGCATACCCAGGCCCATCAACAGTGTGCCGAGCAACGCTGTGCTGATCAGCACTTGCTGACTGCCGAGGCGAAACACCACCTGACGCAGCGCAATCATCTTCGACAGGGAGAACTCCAGGCCCAGCGAAAACAGCAGAAACACCACGCCCAGCTCGGCGACATCCGGCAGATGTTCGCTCTCGTTGACCCAGTCGAATGCGTTCGGCCCGACCAGTAATCCCACGCACAGGTAACCCAGTACCGGCGGCAGTCGCAGGCGCCGGAACAGGGCAATCACCACCAGGGATGAGGCGAGGATGATCAACAGATTTGCAAACACGGGACACTCCGCTGTCAGGGCGTTGGCCTCTGAAGCGTAGAGGCAAAAAGTCCGCGAGGATGACGCATTTGCAATTTGCGCTGAATGATTTGCGTCAGGATTTTGCGCCGGGAGCGTTGGGTCCTTTGAGCGGCGCCGGGTCGACGAGGGTTTAGTGGCGTCCTAGAATGGGCTCACTTGTTTTCCGGTAATGCCGTCATGCCTCCTGAATGTCAGCTGTTCGGCACCCTCGGGTGTCACCTGTGTGAAGTCGCCGAAGCCGAGCTGATGCCCTTCGTCGAGCATGGTCTGCTGGTTGAACTGGTGGACATCGCCGAAGACGAATCGTGGTTCGAAAAATACAGCTTGCGCATCCCGGTACTGCGGCGGGTCGACATTGGCGCTGAGCTGGATTGGCCGTTCAGTGGCGATGAAATCGCGGCGTTTTTACGATGATGAGCTTTACTCTCGTTCTCCCGCTGGTCGCAGCAATGCATCCTTGCGTTGGCGCTCGCTGACTTCTTCGGTTACTGTATGTCCATACAGCAATCGAGTCAGAGGGATGAACCGTGGTCAATGTCGAACAGTTGAAGAGCAGCGTTAACCGGATGTCGGTCGACGTGGTGCGCGAGGCCGTCCTCGAATTGCGCCTGGACGGGCTGGTCACGGAAGGCAAGACGCCGTTCAACAAGCTGCATTTCAACACCTGCTTTGCCGAGATCGAAGCCCTGTTTCAGCGCGCCGGTTATCACAAGCAGCTGGATGTGGTCGGTTATCAGGGACTGTTATACGCGTTGTACGATCCAGGGCGTTGGGAAGCGGTCGATGTGTTGCGCTGGCTGAAGGAGTTCACCGAAGCAGCGGCTCTCAAATCGATTCCGGCCTGATCAAACTGCGCTAGGTGGCTTTGCCTCACTGTTGGATAATGCCGGCCTGCATTGAGGATTTCTGTTTCGTATGACCAGCCCCGTATTTTCCGCTGCGCACAATCAGGCCAGCACCTTGTATTTACCGCCCGGTCCCTGGCTGACAGTGCTCGATTGCCTGTGCGAGCACTTCAGTGCCATCGGCCGCGAACAATGGCTCGACCGGATTGCTCGGGGGCGGGTGCTGGATGCGCAGGGCCAGCCGATTGCGCTGGACTTGCCGTACAAGGAAGGTTTGCGCATTCACTACTTTCGCGAAGTGCCGGACGAGAAGCCGATCCCGGTGCTCGAGTCGATTCTCTACGCCGATGAACACTTGGTGGTGGCCGACAAACCCCACTTTCTGCCAGTAACCCCGGCCGGAGAATATGTCGAACAAACCCTGCTGCGGCGGCTGATCCGTCGGCTGGACAATCCGCATCTGGTGCCGCTGCACCGCATCGACCGGCACACGGCAGGTCTGGTGATCTTCTCGGCCAACCCGCAAACCCGCTCGGCCTATCAGTCGTTGTTCCCGACCCGGCAGATCGACAAGCGCTATGAAGCGATCGCCCGGGCGCTGCCCGAGTTGAATTTCCCGTTGGTGCACAAGAGCCGTTTGGTCGATGGCGAGCCGTTCTTCCGCATGCAAGAAGGGCCTGGCGCCAGCAATACCGAAACGGCGGTCGAGGTGCGTGAGAAAAATGGTGATCTGTGGCGCTATGGCCTTTATCCCGTGACGGGCAAGAAGCATCAGTTGCGGGTGCACATGACGTCGCTGGGAGCGAGTATTTGCAACGATCCGTTTTATCCGACGGTGTTGAAAGATGTCGAGGACGACTACGCCAACCCGTTGAAGCTGCTTGCGCAAGGCCTGCGCTTCATCGATCCGGTGACCGGTGAGTTGCGGGAGTTCGAGAGTCGAATCACCTTGCAGTGGTAATGCTGAAACTGCTTTCCGAGTGCCCAAGAAAAAGCCCGCATGACAATGCGGGCTTTTCTGTATCCGGTAACGACGCGGAGCCTTACAGCTCTTTAACGGTACGAACCTGATCCTTGTTGATGCGGGTCTCTTTGCCGTCCAGCTGCTGGAACTCGTAGAAGCCCGAATCATCATCGTATTTCGGGGTGTCGACGGCCTGGATTTCGCGACCGTCATTCAAGGTGATCACTGTCGGCGAGGAGCAACCGGCGAGGGTTGCCAGGCCCAGTGCGAGCATGAAAGTGGCGAGGGTCCGTTGAGTCATGAGTGTGTCTCCGAATGGGAAATCTTCTGGTTACTGAGCTTGAGACGTAAACAAGGCGTGAGAGTTCCTTGGATAGTGTCAGTCTGACACAGTGTTGTGCAGATGTAACAATTCCGGGGTGTTGAGGTTGGCCAGTCGCGGATCGTTGTCAGGGCATTGCAATGCGACGGCGCCGAGACTGCGCATCACCCGCCCCGGGCTGCGCTCGCCTGCATTCCAGGCTGCTTCGAATGCCGGCAACAGCGCCACCGGAATCACGCACAGCAGCGGTTCCCAGTGCTCGCCGTGGCGCAGCATTAAAGGTTTTTCACGTTGCAGATCGGCAGTGGTCAGCATGTCTTGCAGCAAGGCTTTGTCGATTCTCGGCACATCACACGGCAACACCAGCAAATGCGCATGGCGCGCCGCTTTCAGTCCTGCACGAATACCGGCCAGCGGCCCGGGGAAATCGCCTTCATCATCCATTACCAACTGATCGGCAAACCCGGCATAACGCTCGCGATTGCGGTTGCACGAGATAATTAGATCGTCGGTCAGCGGCCGTACCTTGCGCTGCAAATGCGCGATCAACGGCTCGCCCAGCCACTCGATGAGGCCCTTGTCCTGACCGCCCATGCGTTGACCGCGTCCACCGGCCAGAAGCAGGACGGAGCAGGATGGCAACGGGTTGTTCGAGGGCATGACGACTCTCCAGAGGGGCGGCGGAAAAATGAGCCGCTGTGATATAACACCGGGCTGTTTCCCCTACAACTGGAAGAGCCTATGAAAGCCAAGGCTGATGTACCTTTCGTGCCGCTCAATATTGCGGTGCTGACTGTCAGCGACACCCGAACCCTGGAAACCGATACCTCCGGCCAGGTCTTCGTTGATCGCTTGATCGCGGCCGGTCACGCGCTGGCCGAGCGGGTTTTGCTTAAAGATGATCTCTACAAAATCCGTGCGCAAGTCGCCAACTGGATTGCCGACGATGTGGTTCAGGTTGTGTTGATCACCGGCGGCACTGGCTTCACCGGGCGTGACAGCACACCGGAAGCGGTGGCATGTCTGCTCGACAAGCAGGTCGACGGATTCGGCGAACTGTTCCGCCATATCTCCGTGGCCGATATCGGCACTTCGACCGTGCAGTCCCGTGCCTTGGCAGGCTTGGCCAACGGCACGCTGGTGTGCTGCCTGCCGGGTTCGACCAATGCGGTGCGCACTGGCTGGGATGGCATTCTTGCTGAGCAACTGGACGCCCGTCATCGTCCGTGCAACTTCGTCACCCATCTGAAGCAGGCGGCGCCTTGTGAATCCCGTGGGTAAGCCGGGCAAGACCAGCAGTTTGCTGCCTGTCGAAACGGCGCTCGAGCGTTTGCTGGCCATGGCCGATGCGTCGCGCATTGTCGAACGCGAGCACTTGCCGCTGGCTCAGGTCGAAGGGCGGGTGCTGGCTGAAGATCTGATCTCGACGCTGGATCTGCCGCCGTGGCCGAACAGCGCCATGGACGGCTACGCCTTGAACCTGCTGGATTGGCAGGGCGAGCCGCTGCCGGTCAGTCAAAAGGTGTTTGCCGGGCAATCTCCGCAGCCGTTGGAACCAGGTACCTGCGCACGCATCTTTACCGGGGCGCCGTTGCCGCCGGGCGCTGACTGTGTCGAGATGCAGGAAAACGCCGAAGTTCAGGCCGACGGCCGAGTGCGCTTTCTTGAACCTTTGAAAGCCGGGCAGAACATTCGTCCGCAAGGGCAGGAAACCACGGTCGGCGAATTGGTGCTGCAAGCTGGAACCCGGCTCGGACCGATTGAGCAAGGCCTGGCTGCTTCGCTTGGCTGTGCCGGGGTTAACGTCGTGCGCAAGCCGCGGGTGGCGGTTCTGTCCACTGGGGACGAGCTGGTTGAACCCGGTCAGGCATTGGGTCCGGGCCAGATCTACAACAGCAACCGCGTGCTTCTGTGCAGCTGGCTGCAGCGTCTGGGCTGCGAAGTCATCGATGGTGGAATTCTTCCGGACGATCTACCCGCGACGCGGGCGCGGCTGGGTGAGCTGCAAAATGTCGATCTGGTCCTCTCTACCGGCGGGGTCTCGGTCGGTGAAGCGGACTTCCTCGGCATTGCCTTGCGTGAAGAAGGCGAGCTGGACCTGTGGAAACTGGCGATCAAGCCCGGAAAACCATTGACGTTCGGTCATTTCCGCAACGTGCCGGTGATTGGCCTGCCCGGCAATCCCGCCTCTACGCTGGTGACGTTCGCCTTGCTGACGCGGCCTTATCTGTTGCGACGCCTGGGTGTGCAAGATGTCGAGCCGCTCAAGTTTGCAGTGCCAGCAGGCTTTGTCTGGCCGGTGGCCGGCAACCGTCGTGAATATCTGCGCGGGCGCTTGGAACAGGGGCGGGCGATCATTTACCGCAACCAGAGTTCGGGGGTGCTGCGTAGCGCGGCGTGGGCCGACGGATTGGTGGAAGTCCTAGAAGGCCGCACGCTGAGCGAGGGTGATGCAGTGAGCTTCATTCCCCTCAGTGACCTTCTGGGGTAGAGCATCTCGCCCATGCACGCGTCGGCTGAAACGCACGGCGCGTGCAACGAATGATTCGGTCAGTTGCTGATCAATGTCACCAACTGGTCGAATCGGCTGTTGGCCACCCAGCCCAGCAGACCGAGGATGACAGCGGTGGCACCCGCCGAATACGCCAGACGGTGTTTGATCGTCCGGACATCATTGAGCACTTCGTCCATATCGCGGCGCATGTATTTGAAGTGAGTCTCCAGCTCGCTGACTCGGGGTTCCATATCAAACTCTCCAGGGGTCTTGGCGCTGTTACAGAAGTCTGGTTTCTTGCTGGCACGACTTTCGGCGAGAGCGGCGACCGGGCTCACCGGTGCCTTGGTTTCATGGTTGTGCATGGAAGTTCTCGCCGATCGTATCAACTGCACGCTTGCTGGTTTTGCCATTGCTCGATTCATGGAAATAAATCGGGGGGTATCCGTTCATTACCGGCACATCCTTGTGTTATTGGGTTGAAGGTTGATGCTGCTGGCACACGGTGACCCAATGGTCGGACGGGGTCAATTAAGCCGATTCCTCTTGTTTCGTAAGAAAAAATACCGCTGTGTAGGACGCCAGCAGTTGGACGAAGAATTAATTGCCAGCTCGGTGGCTTTTTTAAGGCGCACAGTGGTCAAGATGTTTCAATCGATTTCAATTCTTGGAGTGACGTTATGAGTGAACGCCGGGCACTGCTGATCTTGCATGGCAAACAGGCACTCAACGAGGATGTCCGCGCTGCCGTCGAAGCCAAGCGTGAGCAAGGCTGGGAGCTGGCTGTGCGAGTGACCTGGGAGGCCGGCGACGCCCAGCGTCTGGTCGAGGAAGCGTTGGCGGCCGGCTACAGCAAAATCATCGCCGGTGGCGGTGATGGCACCTTGCGCGATATTGCCGAGGCGCTGGCGCAGCATCCGCAAAAAGCCAGTCTTGTGTTGCTGCCGCTGGGAACCGCCAACGATTTCTCCCGCGCCGCCGGTATTTCCCTGGAGCCTGCCGAAGCCCTTGAGCTACTGGATGTTCAGCCCTCGGATATCGATCTGGGCGAAGTGGGCGGGCAGATTTTCCTGAACATGGCGACCGGCGGATTCGGCAGCCAGGTGACCGCCAATACTTCGGAAGATCTGAAAAAGGTCTTGGGCGGCGCCGCTTATCTATTTACCGGCCTGACCCGGTTCAGCGAACTGCATGCCGCTTACGGCGAGTTGCAAGGCCCGGATTTCCATTGGCAGGGTGAGCTGCTGGCGCTGGGCATCGGTAACGGCCGGCAGGCGGGTGGCGGCCATGTGCTGTGCCCCGAGGCACAAGTTGACGATGGTTTGCTGGACATCAGTATCCTGCCGGCACCGCAAGAACTGGTCGGCACGCTGAAGAATCTGCTGAGCGAGGGCTTCGGCCTCGACAACATGTTCGTGCGGGCGCGATTGCCGTGGGTCGAGATCAAGGTCGCCGAAGGGCTGAGCATCAATCTCGACGGCGAGCCACTGGAGGGTGACAGTCTGCGTTTTGTTGCGAAACCTGCAGCGTTGCAGGTGCATCTGCCGAAAGACTCGCCGTTATTGGGCCAACAACCGTCAATCAGTCATCAAGGCTGATGATCTGCTCACGCACGGCGAACAGCACCAGGCCCGCCACGTCATAGATCTGCAAGCGCTTCATGATCTGTGCGCGGTGGGTTTCCACGGTCTTGACGCTCAAGCCCAGGCCGTTGGCGATTTCCCGGGTCGATTTGCCGCGCACGATCAGGCGAAGGATTTCCAGCTGGCGCGCGGTCAGATTGTGCGAATCGGCGATGTCCGGCTGGCTTTTCTGGTTGCGGGTCAGTGCCTGATTGATCACGGTGTGAGCGATGGCCGGGCTGAGGTAGCGTTCGTTGTTGCGCAGGGCTTCCAGCGCGTGCTCGAGCTCGGTGGCCGTGGTGTCCTTGAGCAGGTAGCCGTGGGCGCCGGACTCCAGCGCCTGCATGATCAGCGCCGGATCGGTGTGCATCGACAGGATCAGCACTTTGCTCTGCGGCCGCACACGCTTGAGGCGTTGCAGCGCTTCCAGGCCACCGGTTTCCCTCATCGAGATGTCCAGCAATACGATGTCGGGGCTCAGTTGCTCGACCATTTCGAGCAATTGCGAACCATCACTGGCTTCGCCGATTACCGCGTAACCGGGAATATCCAGAACCAGAGCACGCACGCCGGCTCTGATCAGCGAGTGGTCATCCACCAGAAGTAAGTTACAAGTCAACGCATAACCTTATTCGTACTGGCCCGTTCGAGCGCTCGCGGCGCCCAGGGGAAAAGTGCTTCGATTCGAGTGCCTTTGCCCGGCTCGCTGATAACGCTCAATGTGCCGCCCAACTGTTCGATGCGCTCGGCCATTCCGGCCATGCCGCGTTGGCCTTCTCTGGCCGGGTCGGCCGCCGGGGCAAAACCCAGGCCGTCATCACTGATCAACAGCGTCAGACCTTGCGGCAATCGCTGTACCCGAATCAACAGGTTTTTTGCCTGTGCGTGGCGCAGGATGTTGGTCACCGCTTCCTGGGCGATGCGAAACGCGGCGACGGCCATTTCCTCGGGGATGCCGTTGAGCCGTTGCTGGCAATCGAGACTCCAGTTGACCGGCGTGTTGGCCAGTGTCTTGAGCAAGTGCGCACGCAGGCTGGCTTCTAGGCCCAGGCTGGTCAATTGACGTGGATTGAGAATCGCCGAGACGTCACGCACCTTGTTCAGGGTTTCATCCAGCGTGTCGCAGAGCACCTTGCATTGTTCCTGCAGATCCTCCGGCAGGCGGCGTTTGAGCCAGTCACTTTGCAGCTTGGCGGCAGTGAGCAACTGGCCGATATCGTCGTGCAATTCACGGCTGAGGCGATGACGCTCGTTTTCCTGGACTTGCAGAAGTCGATCAGCCAACTCTTGTGGCTGAAACTTGATCGATTTGCGTGACAAGCGATATTGCACCCAGACGCACGCGGTGGCGGCGATGTCGAGCGCCAGCAATCCCAAAGGAAGGCGTGCGGAAACAACATACGCCAGCAGACTGCCCGAGGTCGCCAGAACACACAGGACAAGTGTGAAGCGCCGGGCGTTTTCCCGAGAAGGTGGCCATGTGATAAGTGACTTGAGACTGGCGTACATAACGGATGGAGCCAATGGATGTTCGCTGCGGGCAGACCGACCGGTGACTGGCGGATCTCTGTGTGGAAATACTGTCATTTATGTTATTGATTCAATCCGCATTCATTAAGCGATCATTGACTGGCAATAACATCGAAAAGGTAACACTGAAGTCAGTATGCCATTAACCGGCAGGCAACTAACCGGCGGCATAATACCACTTAACATACCGTTGGTCGCGGTTGCTATATATGTCCATTCAGTCAGGAAATATCGGATCGTGGACGCAAGTTCCATATTGGAAAAAGTTGGAGTTGTTGTATTTGGGCCACTTCGATTTGCCTGGAAGTGTCGCTGGGTGCACACAGGGAAAACCCTGATGGCGGCACCTGAAAATTAACCGTTGGTCGGGCTGATTATTTGCCCCGGATTGTCGCTTTCAGGCACGAAGTATTCATTTACGACAATATCGCGACTTACCGGCTCAAGCCTGGCGCGCGGTAAAGGATGAAGAGAGCAAACGTTTGCTCACCATCTTGGGCTCGAACGAGGTTTGGCCCATTTGTGCCGCGAAGGCTTCGAGCAGATCAGTCTGTTCGCTTTTATCCAGGGTCAGCTGCCCGGTCTTGGGATCGACCAGCTCGAGCTGCCACGCCATCAAGGTCAGGCAGTCGCGTAACGCATCGAGGGCCTGCTCGTGCAGATCGACGTGGTCCTGCTGCAAATTGAGCAGGCTGTAGATGTGCAGGGAAAACTCGGAGATCGCTTCCAGTGCCAAGGCTTCGGCACGGCCGGCCAGCTTCAGCAGAGTGCCGAGCATGCAGTCGATGGCATCCTTGTCGTTGCTGATCAGTTGCAGATGGCTCAGGCATTCTTCGGACTTGGCGAGAAGCGTTTCGGCCTCGACCAGAAATTCGGGGAAGCGTTGCGCCCAGTCTTTACGGTCGATTGGCATGTTCATCTCCACCACGTCGTGTTGGTTGACGGATGGCCGTGTGTGGCGACGACCGTGAATCGTCGGCAGATCGCGCCCGGCGGTGCAGGTGCACGGACCGAGGGGTTCCAGAGGGTGGGTTGCCACTGAATTGCGATCGCACACAATAGCCTGACTCCGTTCATGCAATGAGAATGGCGTCACAGTAATGGCTATTGGAAATGGCGAATATCAGGTTGGGCCTGATTGATCCTAGGGGAATCCCTTAGGCGCGGGAACCTAACGTGCAAACCGAGGTCGCGCCGCAATGAATCTAGCAGATGAAATCACGATTGCCAGTAAAGCATGATGTCAGTGTGACATCAATGGCCGTTTGTGGCATTTTTAGCGACGCGCTTTACAGCAATCAAGATTAGCTGAATGCAGCCGATAAACCCCCATAGTGAATTCATCAGAACAAGCCCAGGAGTCATTGATGGCCGGCATTCTCGACACGGTAGACCAACGCACGCAACTGGTGGGTGAGAATCGCCTGGAAATCCTCATGTTTCGCCTGGCCGGACGCCAGCTGTTCGCGATCAACGTGTTCAAGGTTCAGGAAGTGCTGCAATTGCCCAAGCTGACCCTGATGCCCCAGCGTCATCCCTTCGTCTGCGGCGTGGTCAATCTGCGCGGACAGACCCTGCCGGTGATCGACCTTTCCCAGGCAATCGGCATGCGCCCACTGGTGCCGGGCCCGAACAGCACGATCATCGTCACCGAATACAACCGTTCGGTGCAGGCCTTCCTCGTCGGCGGTGTCGACCGCATCGTCAACATGAACTGGGAAGCCATTCTGCCGCCGCCGACCAGTGCCGGCCGCCAGCATTATCTGACCGCGATCAGCAAGGTCGACGATCAACTGGTGGAGATCATCGACGTCGAGAAAGTCCTCGCGGAAATCGTCCCGTACAATGCCAAGGTCTCGCGCGAGAAACTCGACGATCCGGTACTGGAGCGCGCCCGTGGCCGCGAAGTGTTGCTGGTGGACGACTCCAATGTAGCGCTCTCGCAATTGCGCGATACCCTCGGACAGCTCGGGGTGAAAATGCACATTGCCAGCGACGGTCTGAAAGCCTTGAACATGCTCAAGGCCTGGGCCGATACCGGCGTGCACATGACCGACAAACTGCTGATGATTTTCACCGACGCGGAAATGCCGGAAATGGACGGCTATCGCCTGACCACGGAGATCCGCAACGACCCTCGCCTGCGTGGCCTGTATGTCGTGCTGCACACCTCGCTGTCCGGCAGTTTCAACGACTCGATGGTGAAGAAAGTCGGTTGCGACAACTTCCTTTCCAAATTCCAGCCGGACAAACTGGTCGACGTGGTGCGCCAGCGTCTGATGCTCGACGCCGTGCCGGCCTGAAACACGCACATTTTGCTTCCTGTGGGAGCGAGCCTGCTCGCGAAAGCGCAGGGTCGGACACATTGATGGTGAATGTGCCGGCCTCTTCGCGAGCAGGCTCGCTCCCACAGAAGTGCATTTACATTAATGACGGCTTTGATTCGGTATTGAAGCTCGTATAGGGTGGCGTTTTTCCATCAGGGAGCTGGCCATGCTGCGTCTGAGCGCGCTTTATCGTTACCCGTTGAAATCCGGCAAGGGCGAAATGCTGCAAAGCATTGAGCTGGACAAGCTCGGGCTGGCGGGCGACCGACGCTGGATGCTGGTGGACGAGGCCAGCGGGCGCTTTCTGACCCAGCGTGCCGAAGCGAAGATGAGTCAGTTGTCGGCGTTATGGAATGCCGGCGGCGGTCTGACCCTCAGCGCTCCCGAGCAGGGTGCTATCGAAGTCGCGCTGCCCGCTGCCGACGCCGAGCTGCGCGGTGTGACGATCTGGCGTGACACCCTGCGGGTGCCGGACGCCGGTGATCAAGCCGCGCGGTTTGTCAGCGACTTCCTCGGCAAGCCGACACGTCTGGTGCAGATGCCGCTGGAGCGGGCACGTACCACGCAAGCGGGTTTCGGCAAGGATGACGATCAAGTGGCGTTCGCCGACGGTTATCCATTGCTGCTGATCGGCGAAGCCTCGCGGCTGGCGCTCTCGGAAACGGTAGGGCGAGAGCTGGAGATGCTGCGCTTCCGTCCGAATCTGGTGATCGAAGGCAGCGCGCCTTACGCCGAGGACCAATGGAAACGCATTCGCATCGGCGATATCGAATTCCGCGTGGTCAAGCCGTGCGCGCGTTGCATCATGACCACTGTCGACCCGCAAACCGGTGAGCGCAGCGCCGATCGCGAGCCGTTCGCGACGTTACAGAAACATCGCTCAACCGCCGATGGCGCGATGTTCGGACAGAATCTGGTCAACGACGGCAAAGGCCGCCTGGAAGTCGGCATGCCGGTGGAAATCCTCGAATAGGTTGTCGCTGAAACGAAAAATGCCCGGGTCTTTTGGACGCGGGCATTTTTTTGCGCTGTGAAACCGTCGGGATCAGCCGCGGTATTCGCACAGGTAAGCGGTATCCACTTCGACTTTCAGCTGAAACTTGCTGTTGGCCGGGACGTTGAACTGGCTGCCGGCGGCGAAGGTTTCCCAGTCGCTGCTGTCTGGCAGTTTTACGCTCAGCGCGCCGGACACCACATGCATGATCTCGCGCTGGCTGGTGCCGAATTCGTATTCGCCCGGGGCCATGACGCCAATGGTCGCCGGACCTTCAGCGGTGCCAAAGGCGATCGACTTGACGGTGCCGTCGAAGTACTCGTTGACTTTAAACATGGGCGGATTCCTCGAAAAGGGCTTAAAAGGGGGCGGCCAGTATGCACAAGGCTTTTCGCGCCGTCACGCGTCTAAAGCGGCAGGACCAGCGGCAATAACCGTGCAGTATTGCGGGCATCTTCCAGCGCGCGATGTTGTTGGCCGTTGAACTGCATGCCCGCCAGTTGCAACGCGGCGTTGAGCCCCAGCGGTCGTTCCAGGCGGCGGGCCTTGGCGAAGCGCTGTTTGAGGTTCATGTGCGGGACTTTGCTCAGGCCGCTGTCGATGTGCAGGCGCTGCCACTCCTGCAGCAATTGCTGGCGATCGTAACCGCCCCAACTGGCCCAGCCTTCAAGGCGAGCCTGATGCTGCGCAAGCCAGCGCTCAAAGGCTGGCCAGACGTCGCTCAGCGGTTGCGCCGAATCGATATTGGCCTGGCTGATGTGCGTCAGCTCCCGACAGAACGACGTCAGCAATGGACGGCGGGTCGGTTTGACGAAGCGCTGGAAGTGATCCTGCTCGCGCCCGGCGCGGTCGACCAGGGTCGCACCGATCTCGATAATTTCCATTTCCGTGACCGGCCAGCCACCCTCGTCTGTGGTGGCTTCCAGATCTATGACCAGCCAATGGGGCATCGCAGGGTTCCTGATTTCCGCGTTCTGATTTATCAGAGCGTAGTCAAACCCCGCGCTTGTGCCCGGGCGACTACTCGACCTGCAACAGAACCTGACGATTTTTTACCTGATCGCCGACCTTCACTTGCACCCGTTTGAGCACGCCATCGATGCCGGCCTTCAACGGATGCTCCATTTTCATTGCCTCCAGCACCACCAGCAATTGTCCCTTGCTGACCGTACTGCCTTCGCTGACCAGCACATCGACAATGGCACCGTCCATCGGCGCTTTCAGGGTGCCGGAGGCGACGCTGGTCTGACTGTCGATCGGCGCATGAGTTCGATCCTCCAGGCGCAGGCTGCCTGGATGCGTGAACAGCCATAGCTGCCCATCGTGCAGACGGTAGGCATAACGCTGGCGCAGGCCGTCGATTTCCATGGTTACCGATTGCGCGGTGTGCTTGATGATTTTCAACTCCAGCGTGCGTTCGCCCAGCTGCACGACACATTCGCCGGATTTGCGCGCCAGCACCGACAGCGTCCAGTCCTGCTCGTCACTGCCGAGTCGATAGTGCAACGGCACGCTGGCGTTGTTGCGCCAGCCATTCAACGGGGCGCGATGGGGCAGGGCGCTGGCCTGATAGAACAACACCACGGCAATCGCCAGTTGCTCCGTCGTCGGCACATAAGTGTTGAGGCTGGCATGGCTGGAAAAATGTTGCTGGATGAAGGCGGTGCTGAAATCGCCACAGATGAACTGCGGATGTTGCAACAGGCCTTCGAGCAAGCGTTGATTGCTTTGCACGCCAAGCAGCACCGTGTCCTGCACCGCACGCAACAGCTTGCGCCGCGCCTCTTCGCGGGTGGCACCGTGGGCGATCAGTTTGCCCAGCATCGGGTCGTAGAACGGGCTGACCGACTGACCTTCAAGCAGACCGTGATCGATCCGTGCGCCGTGATCAGAAGCCGGCTGCCATGCGGCAATTCGGCCGGTTTGCGGGAGAAAATCCGCAGCGGGATCTTCAGCGTAGAGGCGCACTTCCATGGCGTGACCGTCGAGGCGGACCTGCTCCTGCGTCAGCGGTATCGGCTGACCTTCGGCGACCAGCAACTGCCACGCGACCAGATCCAGCCCGGTGATCAATTCCGTCACCGGATGCTCGACCTGCAGACGGGTGTTCATCTCCAGAAAGTAGAACTGCCCGCGCGCGTCGAGGAGGAACTCCACGGTGCCAGCGCCGACGTAATCCACCGCGCGCCCGGCCTTGAGCGCCGCTTCGCCCATGGCCTGGCGCAGCTCGGCGGTCATCACCGGGCACGGCGCTTCTTCGATGACTTTCTGATGGCGGCGCTGGATCGAGCAATCACGTTCGCCGAGGTAGACCAGATTGCCGTGCTGGTCGCCGAATAGCTGCACTTCGACGTGGCGCGGTTCGATCAACGCCTGCTCAAGAATCAACTCGTCGCTACCGAAACCGTTCATTGCTTCGGACCGCGCGGTGCGCAGTTGCGCCGCCAGTTCGCTGGCCTCGTGCACCAGACGCATGCCACGTCCACCACCACCGGCACTGGCCTTGATCATCAGCGGATAGCCGATGCGCTCGGCTTCGGCCAATAGGGTCGCGTCGTCCTGCGCTGCGCCTTGATAGCCGGCAATGCATGGCACGCCCGCGTCGAGCATGGCAATTTTCGACAGGCGTTTGCTGCCCATCAGTTCGATCGCTTCGACGCTGGGGCCGATGAAAATCAGCCCTGCCTCGGCGCAGGCGCGGGCGAAATCGGCGTTTTCCGAGAGAAAGCCGTAGCCCGGGTGAATCGCATCGGCGCCGCAGCGTCGGGCGGCGTCGATGATCGCCGCAATGTTGAGGTAGGACTGCTGCACTGGCGCCGGGCCGATGTGTACGGCCTGATCGGCCATTTGCACGTGTAGCGCATCGGCGTCGGCGTCGCTGAAAACCGCGACGGTGCGATAGCCCAGCGCCTGGGCCGTGCGCTGGATGCGGCAGGCGATTTCACCGCGGTTGGCGATCAGGATTTTGTGGAGGGTGGGCATGGTGGGGTTCCTGAGTTTTTTGGCGTTGAATGTGATGGCCTCATCGCGAGCAGGCTCGCTCCCACATTTGGAATGCATTTCAACCGCGAATTCGGGCGCTCCTGAGTTTTGGGCGGCGAAGGTGCGGGCCTCTTCGCGAGCAGGCTCGCTTCCACATTTGGAATGCATTTCGACCTGTGGGAGCGAGCCTGCTCGCGAAGCTTTTAGCTGACCCACCGAGGTTTGCGTTTCTGCATAAAAGCCATGGTCCCCTCGATTCCCTCGTCTCCGGTTACCGCCGCGCTGAACCACTGCGCCGCCTCATCGAGCAATTCACTCGAAGGCTGCCCGGCGCTGGCCAATAACAATTTTTTCGTCACCGCATTCGCTTCGGGTGCGCAGCGCAGCACCTGTTGCAAGACCTCATCCAGTCGCTCGGCCAACGCTTGCGCATCCTGTTCAACGAAATGCACCAGCCCCAAACGATGCGCCTCGTGGCCATCGAAACGCGCTGCGGTCAGGGCCAGTCGGCGGGTTTCGGTCAGGCCTATCCGTTGCACCACAAACGGTGCGATTTGCGCCGGGATCAGGCCAAGGCTGGTTTCCGGCAAACCGAACTGCGCCTGGTGATCGCTAATCGCAACATCGCTGACGCAAGCCAGGCCGAAGCCGCCGCCGAGCACGGCGCCTTGCAGCACAGTGATCAGCACTTGCGGCGCATGTTGGGCTTGCTCCAGCAACGCGCCAAACGCCCGGTTCAACTCGCGGTAAGCGTCCGCGCCCTGAGCCCGGGCATTGGCCATGTCCTTGATGTCGCCACCGGCGCAGAAGTGCCCGCCGGCACCGCTGAGCACCAAGGCCCGCACTGTGCGGTCATCGCGCACCGCCGCCAGCACCGCGCGCAGTTCGGCGACCATTTGCAGGCTCATCGCATTGCGGCTGTCCGGGCGGTTGAGGGTGATGTGCAGCACGCCGCCATGCAGTTCCAGCAACAGCGTCTGGCAATCGGGCAGGCTGCTCATTTCTTTTTCCCCGGCAGGATGCCCATCAGTTTGCAGATGATCCCCAGCATGATTTCGTCGGCGCCGCCGCCAATCGATACCAGGCGCACATCGCGATAGGCGCGGGCCACCGGGTTGTCCCACATGAAGCCCATGCCGCCCCAATATTGCAGGCAGCTGTCGCTGACTTCCCGGCCGAGGCGTCCGGCCTTGAGCTTGGCCATCGATGCCAGTCGGGTGACGTCCTGACCTTTGATGTATTGCTCGGTAGCCTGATAGACCAGTGCGCGCAGGCATTCGATTTCGGTCTGCAATTCGGCGAGGCGGAAGTGGATCACCTGGTTATCGATCAGCGCATTACCGAAGGTCTTGCGCTCCTTGCAGTACTCGATGGTGCTGTCGATGCAATATTCCAGGCCCTTGATCATGTTTGCCGCGCCGAACAGGCGTTCTTCCTGGAACTGCAGCATCTGCATCATGAACCCGGCGCCTTCGTGGCCGATGCGATTGCGCTGCGGCACGCGCACGTTGTCGAAGAACACCTGCGCGGTTTCCGAGCTGCGCATGCCGAGCTTGTCCAAGTGCGAACTGAGGCTGATCCCGGGGGTGTTCATCGGCACCATGATCAGCGACTTGTTGATGTGCGGCTTGTCGTCCGAAGTGTTGGCCAGCAGGCAGATGAAATCGGCGCTCGGCGAGTTGGTGATCCACATCTTGCTGCCGTTGATCACGTAGTCATCGCCGTCCTTGCGCGCCGTGGTTTTCAGCCCGGCGACATCGGAGCCGGCGCCGACTTCGGAAACGCCGATGCAGCCGACCTGTTCGCCCGTGATGGCCGGCCGGAGGAACTCTTCGCGCAATTCATCGGAGCCGAAGCGGGCGAGGGCGGGTGTGCACATATCGGTCTGCACGCCGATCGACATCGGAATCCCGCCGCAATGAATGGTGCCGAACTCTTCGGCGGCGACGATCGAATAGCTGTAATCGAGGCCCATGCCGCCGAATTTTTCCGGCTTGGAAATGCCCAGCAGGCCCAGCTCACCGGCCTTGCGGAAAATTTCGTGGATGGGAAAGCGTCCGGCCTTTTCCCAATCTTCGACGTGCGGGTTGATCTCGTGCGTGACGAACTGGCGGACGGTGCGGCGCAGGGCTTCGTGTTCCGGGGTGAAGATCATTGTTGTTGTTCTCCGTAGGATCCGTGGCGGTCAGAAGCGGCTGACGCCGAAGCTGTTGGGTTGCAGCGTGCGCATGTCGGCTTCGTGGCAGATATCCAGCAAGTAACCGAGCAGGGTGCGGGTGTCGCGCGGGTCGATCAGGCCGTCGTCCCACAGGTTGGCGCTGCCGTACAGTGCGGTGGACTGGCTGTCGAGTTTCTGCGCGGTCATCTGTTCGAGCATGTCGAGCATTTTCGGATCCGGCTCAATGCCGTCCTTGAGCTGTTTGGCTTCGGTAACGATGCGCAAGACCTTGCCGGCCTGTGCGCCGCCCATTACTGCCGTGCGGCTGTTGGGCCAGGCGAAGATGAAGCGCGGATCGAGCCCGCGCCCGCACATGGCGTAGTTGCCGGCGCCGTAGGAACCACCGACGACAATGGTCAGTTTAGGCACCCGTGCGTTGGCCACCGCTTGAATCAGTTTCGAGCCGTGCTTGATCACCCCTTGCTGTTCCGATTCGGTGCCGACCATGAACCCCGTGGTGTTGTGGAAAAACAGCAGCGGCGTCTGGCTCTGGTCGCACAACTGGATGAACTGCGCCGCCTTGCTCGCACCTTGCGGGGTGATCGGGCCGTTGTTGCCAATGAAGCCGCAGGCGCGGCCCTGGATTTTCAATTGGCCGCAAAGGGTTTGCTGATCGAACTCGCCTTTGAATTCGAGGAAGTCCGACTCATCGGCAATCCGCGCGATGATTTCGCGCACGTCGTAGGGCTTTTTCGCATCGTCCGGGATCAGCCCGAGCAGTTCGTCGATAGGGTAGAGCGGTTCCTTGTATTGCGGCTCCGGCAGCCAGGGCAACTGTTCGTTCCAGGGCAACATGCGCATGATCTCGCGGACCTGACGTAGGCCATCGGCATCGTTTTCAGCGAGATATTCGGCGGTACCGGCGACCTGCGCGTGCATCTCGGCGCCACCGAGCTCTTCATCGCTGGCCACTTCGCCGGTCGCCGCTTTGAGCAATGGCGGGCCGGCGAGAAACAGCTTGGCCTTGCCGCGCACCACCACCACGTAATCCGACAACCCCGGTTGATAGGCGCCGCCTGCGGTGGCCGAGCCGTGCACCACGGTGATCTGCGGCAAACCCATCGCTGACATGCGCGCCTGATTGGCGAAACTGCGCGCACCTTCGACAAAAATCTCCGCCGCGTAGTTGAGGTTGGCACCGCCGCTTTCGGCGAGAGTGATCATCGGCAGTTTGTTTTCCCGAGCAATTTGTTGCAGGCGCAGGGATTTTTTCAGGCCGCTCGGCGAGATTGTGCCGCCCTTGATTGCGCTGTTGTTGGCGACCACCATCGCACGGACGCCACAGACATAACCGATGCCGGCAATCAGCCCGCCACCGGCCGAACTGCCGTCCTTGTCGTCATGCAATTTGTAGCCGGCGAGGCTGGCCAGTTCGAGGAACGGCGCGCCGGGGTCGAGCAAAAGGTTCAGGCGCTCGCGGGGCAACAGTTGCCCGCGTTTGCTGAATTTGTCTTTGGCTTCGGCGGCCTTGTTCAGCAGGTTCTGTTCGAGCTGCTGAACCTGCTCGATGGCGGCGAGCATGGCCGCGCGGTTGCGCGCGAACGCTTCGCTGTGCGGATCGAGTTGCGACTGAATCTGCGCCATGGCTTATTCCTTGTCCTTGAGCACGTCGGGACGCAACACTTCTGGTAAATACGCGCGGTGGAAACCATTGAACGATTCGCTGTGGCTGGCCTTGTGCAGCGGCCAGGCGCGACTGCCGAGGCTGGCGGCACCGTCGATTTTCACTGTGGTGCCGCTGATGAATGCCGCCGCCGGGCTGAGCAGAAACACGATCGCCGCACTGACTTCCGATTCGGTGCCGATACGCTTGAGCGGCACATGCTCGCGCAGGGTCGGAATCACCGCTTTGAATGCGCCCTCGTAAGTGTCCATGCCGCTGGACGCAATCCAGCCCGGCGCCACGGCGTTGACCCGGACCCCGGCGTAACCCCACTCGAACGCGGCGGTCTTGGTGAAATTGTCCATGCCCGAGCGCGCTGCCCCCGAGTGGCCCATGCCGGGCATGCCGCCCCACATGTCGGCGAGCATGTTGACGATGCTGCCGCCGTGTTTGCTCATCGACTGGTTGAACACTTCGCGGGCCATCAGAAAGCCGCCGACCAGGTTGGTCCGCAGCACGGTTTCAAAGCCCTTCTGATTGATCGAGGCCAAGGGCGAAGGGTACTGGCCGCCGGCATTGTTGACCAGACCGTGGATCGGCCCGTGTTCGGCGATCAGCTCTTTGACCAGTTGCTTGACCGCTTCTTCATCGCGGATATCGCAGGCCTTCCAGTGCGCGCGGCCGCCGTCCTCGGTGATTTCGGCGGCGACTTTTTCGAGTTTTTCCGGCTTGCGCCCGACCAGCAGCACATTGGCGCCGAGGGCCGCCAGTTCATGGGCGGTGCAGCGACCGATGCCGCTGCCGCCACCGGTGACAATCAGGTTCTGGCCGCTGAACAGATCGGCGCGGAAAATCGACGCGTAAGCCATGCACACCATCCTCTAGTCGAGCTGTTCGGCGATGCTCTGGGGCACCGGGATCTGGATTTCCAATAGTTGCTGGGCGAAGGCTTTGCCTTGCGGGTCGATGCGCAGACTGGCGACACCGCCACCGCCGAGGGCGTTTTCCAAAAGAAAGTTGAGGCTGTGGGTGCCGGGCAGATACCAGCGTTCGACACGCCCGAGAAGCGGATCGAGGACGTGGCGCATCCAGTCGACCACCACCGAGGTGGTAAGCGCTTCGGCGATCCACGGCAGGTAATCGGGATGGCGCGGCATCACGCCGATGTTGCTGTGGTTGCCCTTGTCGCCGGAGCGCGCTACCGCCAGTTTCACCAGCGGCACACTGGCATCGGCGCGGCCCTGGGGTTTGGGTGGTTGATGGGCGATTGGCAAATCTGCGCTGTCGAGGGCCACTGGGTCGGGGAGGGCGCACGGATGGCGCTCACCGGCCATGTCGATTTGCAGGGTGCAGGCGCTTTTATCGATGAGGAAAGAGAACAGACGGATGAGGGGGTATACGGTCGGACGACCGCCGACGATGCCGGTCAAACCCGGCGCCATACCGGTCGCGGCCTGGGCGATCTCTTTGGAAAACAGCACCAGCGCGCGTTTGTCAGGATGGCGTACGGCGATTTTGATCACCACTTCACGGCTGTCGCGGCGCTGGCCGTGTGGGCCGTAGGTGGCTTCGCTGCCGAGCAGTTCGACATGGGTTTCGCTGTACGGCGCCCAGCCGCGCAGGCTGAACATCTCGGCGGTCTTGTCGATGATCGCCTGACTGACCCGCCGCGCCTTGTCCACCGCGTCGATGCCGGCCATCAGGCAACTGGCGGTGCAGCGAAAACCGTCCGGGTACGTGGCGCTGACCTTGTATTTGTCGCTGGGCGGCAGGCCTTTGGCCCCGTGCACGTGCACGACGTTTTTGCCTTGTTGCTGAAGTTTGACCTGAGTGAAATCGCAGATCACGTCGGGTAACAGATAGGCCTGCGGATCGCCGATTTCGTAGAGCATCTGCTCGCCGACCGTCAACGGCGTGACCAGTCCGCCGGAGCCTTCGGGTTTGCTGACGAGGAACTGGCCATCGGCGCTGACCTCGACGATCGGGAAACCGATGTGCTCGTAATCCGGCACCTCGCGCCAGTCGGTGAAATTACCGCCGGTGCACTGCGCGCCGCATTCGATGATGTGCCCGGCCAGCGCGGCCTGGGCGAGTTTGTCGTAGTCATGCCACGACCAGTCGAATTCGTGAATCAGCGCCGCACTGACCACGGCGCTGTCGACCACCCGACCGGTGATGACGATGTCGGCACCCAGGCGCAACGCTTCGACAATCCCCGGCGCGCCGAGGTAGGCGTTGGTCGACACGCACATCCGCGGCAATGGGGCGCCGCTGAACATTTCGCGGATATCGGCGGGGTTTTTGAGCTGTCCTTGCAAGTCGTCGCCGAGCAACACGGCGATCTTCAGCTGGACCCCAGCCTGGTCACAGGCCGCTTGCAGGGCCGCCGCGCAAGCCTGCGGATTGACTCCGCCGGCATTGCTGACCACGCGGATTTTCTGTTCGGCCAGTTGCGTCAGCAGCGGCGCCAGCACTTCAATGAAGTCCCCGGCGAATCCGGCCTGGGGATCTTTAAGACGCGCACCGGCCATCAGCGACATGGTGATCTCGGCCAGATAATCGAACACCAGATAATCCAGGTTTCCGCCGGAGACAAGCTGGGCGGCAGCGGTGGAGGTGTCGCCCCAAAAAGCACTGGCGCAGCCGATTCGCACGGTGGTTGGCATTTTTATCTCCGACTCAGGGACCTGCGACAGAAGTGTCTGGAGGCTACCAAGCAAGCGCTTGGTTTGTAAACAGGCGAAACATTCTTCTGCCCAAGCGCTTGCTTGGTGCCCGCGCGCGGCTTAAATTGCGCGCAACCCTGCGGTTACAGGGGGCAACACACTGATCGACTGTAGGAGAGAACGGGTGGACGAGCAAAAAGCCCTGCGGGTCATGCGCGAACTGGTCGAGCAAGGCCAGTTGACCGACCCGGACAGCGCCCGCGGCAAGTTGCTGCAAGTGGCGGCTCACCTGTTTCGCAACAAAGGCTACGAGCGCACCACGGTGCGTGATCTGGCCAGCGCTGTGGGCATCCAGTCGGGCAGTATTTTTCATCACTTCAAAAGCAAGGATGAAATTCTCCGCGCGGTGATGGAGGAAACCATCCGCTACAACACCGCGCTGATGCGCGCAGCCCTGGCCGAAGCCGGCGACGTGCGCGAGAAAGTGCTGGCGCTGATTCGCTGCGAGTTGCAGTCGATCATGGGCGGCAGCGGCGAGGCGATGGCGGTGCTGGTGTACGAATGGCGCTCATTGTCCGAGGACGGTCAGGCTAAAGTGCTCGCTTTGCGTGATGTTTATGAAGACATCTGGTTGCAGGTTCTGGGCGAGGCCAAGGACGCCGGCTATATTCGCGGCGACGTTTTTATTACCCGACGTTTCCTTACCGGCGCACTGTCCTGGACCACCACCTGGTTCCGTGCCGGCGGCAGTTTGAGCCTCGATCAACTCGCCGATGAAGCGTTGATTCTGGTCCTCGAAGCGCGTTGAACGGTTGTCGGACCGGCCGGGAAACTGGCTAAGTCGGCGAAACCGCCTAGCTTGAATGCATTGATCGCTATTTTTTTCGGGGAGTGGGGTGTTTTGAAGTCTTCGCCAATTCGGACAGCCGCCGGGCTGCTGCTCGCTGCGCTGGCTGCGTTATGGGTATTGCCCGCTCAAGCAGCGCAATTGGTCCGGGTCGGCGCCGCGCATTTCCCGCCTTATACGATTCGCCCGGAAAACGGCGCCGATACCGGCCTGTTGCCGCAATTGGTCGAGGCACTGAACCGCTCGCAGAGCGACTATCAGTTCGTTCTGGTGCCGACGTCGATCCCGCGCCGCTTCGGTGATTTTAAGCAGGGCCGCATCGATATGGCGATCTTCGAGAACCCCGAGTGGGGCTGGAAGGACATTCCCCACGACGACGTCGACATGGGCCTGGAAGACGCCGAGATTTTCGTCGCGCAACGCGAAGACGGCCGCCAGCAAAACTATTTCTCGAGCCTGTCGGGCAAACGTCTGGCGCTGTTCAGCGGTTATCACTACGAATTCGCCGACTTCAACGCCGACCCGAAATATCTCGCGAAAAACTACAACGCGACGCTGACCTATTCCCACGACAGCAACCTGCTGATGGTCCTGCGCGGGCGCGCCGACATTGCCCTGGTCACCCGTTCCTATCTGTTCGATTACCTGCTGCGCAACGAGAAGGTCCGCGATGAGCTGTTGGCGTCGCAGCGTACCGATCAGATCTATCACCATTACGCGATTCTGCGGCCAAGCGCTCCTATCACCGGCGAAGCCTTCGGCAATCTGTTGCAGCGTTTGCGCGACAACGGCGAATTGCTGAGGATTTTCGAGCCCTACAGGATTGCCGTGATGCCGGCGCCTCATCACTGAAGCGCTAATTGCCTCTCGCGCTTAAATTTCCCCTCCCGGCTCACGTCACTTCGTTGAACTGTCGACGATTACGTGAGCCCGACCCATGTCCAATCTGAATGACCTTACTGCCTTGGCGTTGCCCTCGGGCAGTCAATTGATCGCTGATGCTACCGAGAGCCGGCTGAGCCTGAGCCTGGACGGGCAACCGCTGATTCGGCTGCGCCTGGACCGCGAGGCCAATGGCCCGATCCAGCTTGATGAACGTTTTGCCCTGCCGCCCGGGCAAGCCTTGTGGGCCGCCTGTTATTGGTTGTTCGCCCGTGACCCGGCGTGTCGGCAATTGACCTGGCAACTCGATCAGCCACCGACCGAAGCCTTATTCAGTGGTTTGCTGATCAACACCGAAGTCGCCGGCGAGTATCGCTGCGAGCGCACGTTGTTCTGGCAACTGCCGCAGCCGTGGCTGGGCACTTCACTGACCGGCAGCTATCCGCAGCAAATGGTCATCAGCCAGGGCCAGCGCCATCCGCTGCGACCGGTGAAGCCGCGCGGTGAAGTCTATCGGCGTTTCGATGCACGGCTCGGCGCGTGGATTTCCTTGCGTACGCTGGAAATCGAAGAAGATCTGTCGCGCTTCAATCGCTGGCAGAACAGCCCTCGCGTGGCGAGTTTCTGGCAGGAGGAGGGGAGCATTGAGCAGCATCGCGAATACCTCGGCAAGCTCGATGCCGATCCGCACACGCTGACGCTGATCGGCTGTTTTGATGATCAGCCGTTCGCTTATTTCGAAGCCTACTGGGCCAAGGAAGATCGCATCGCGCCGTTCTACGATGCCGGCGATTACGATCGTGGCATTCACATGCTGGTCGGCGAAGAAAGTCATCGCGGCCCGCATAAAGTGGCGAGCTGGTTATCGGCGCTGGTGCATTACCTGTTTCTCGATGATCCACGCACCCAGCGCGTGGTCGCCGAGCCACGTGCCGACAACGCGAAGATGATCGGGCATATGCACAACCAATGCTTTCACTGCGAGAAGGAATTCGATTTCCCGCACAAGCGCGCGGCGCTGATGATTCTGGGGCGGGAGCGGTTTTTTGATCGGTGCAAGCTGGCCTGATGCGTTCGGCCTCGGTATTGCGTTGAGTCTGAGGCCGCTTTCGCGAGCAGGCTCGCTCCCACACTGGATTTGTGTCGTTAATCAAACCCTGTGGGAGCGAGCCTGCTCGCGAATGGTTGACGCAAAATCCGGATCCTAACGACGACCCGCAATCACCGCATCCCGCCGACTGCCCGAGACCTTGCGGCAGTGCACCAAAGCATCACGAATCATGAAGTTGACCAGGGTCGGCGATACGCCCAGTTCCTTGGCGATGTCTTTCTGCGGCACGCCGTGCAGACGGTACATCTCGAAGGCATAGCGGGTGCGGCTGGGCAGTTCGGTCAGCGCATCGGCGATGTGTTCCAGAGTCGAGAAGTTGATGTGCGAAGTTTCCGGCGAAGCGCCCTGAATCACCACGTTCAAGCCTTCCTCTTCCGGGCCTGAGTATTTCTGTTCGAGCGCCTGCTTGCGGTAGTGATCGATGGCGAGGTTGCGCACGATCTGGAACAGGTAGCTCAGCTGAGCCTTGATCGACGACGTGATCGGCGGCGCCGATTGCAGTCGGAAAAACGCATCCTGAACCACGTCTTCTGCACGAGACCTGCAACCGGTAATGCGGGCTGCAATCTTGACCAGAATCAGTCGATTGTCGACGAATGCCTGAAGTAGCGGTGAATCGCACCTGCTTGTGGATACTTGTTCCGTCATGGAAATCACCTTGCTGCCAATAGGTTAGTGGGAGGGCCTCGGGGGACGGCGCCGTCCTACACATCGAGCGACAAATTATGTTGAATGATAATGATTGTCAAATGAGAAAGAGAGGTATTGCTGTAAGGCGATGTGTTTTGCCAACTGCGACACGCCGCCGCACCTTGGCCCCGTTGGACGTCGTGCCTGCCGACTAATTATTTCCACAGTCCATCCGTTCTCATTAGTGAATGGCCCGGGTGCAGATCCCCGGCCTCAGCGCATTCCGATGCCTTGCGCGGTCGGCACAGACCGCGCCCCGCACGCCTCTCGCCAGGTGTGACGCAGCCACCCGATTCCACTTGCAAGCCGAATTCAGGCAGGAAACCTCATGACCGACGCGTTCGAACTCCCCAGCACCCTGGTCCAAGCCCTCAAGCGTCGCGCGGCCCTGACGCCGGACCGACTGGCCTTGCGTTTTCTCGCCGAAAACCCGGATCAGACTGTGGTGCTCAGCTATCGCGAACTGGATCAACGCGCGCGCACCATCGCCGCTGCGTTGCAGGCTCAGGCTGGATTCGGTGAGCGTGCGGTGCTGCTGTTTCCCAGCGGCGCGGATTACGTCGCGGCGTTTTTCGGTTGCCTGTATGCCGGTGTGATTGCGGTGCCGGCCTATCCGCCGGAATCGGCGCGTCGTCATCATCAGGAGCGATTGCTGTCGATCATCGCCGACGCCGAGCCCAAGCTGCTGTTGACCAGCGCCGATCTGCGCGATGCCTTGCAACAAATCGACGGCGCGCCGCCGCTGCTGTGTGTCGATACCCTCGACAGCGCACTGGCCGAAAGCTGGATTGAACCGAGCCTGCCGCCCGAACACATCGCCTTTTTGCAATACACCTCCGGCTCCACCGCGCTGCCCAAGGGCGTGCAGGTCAGCCATGGCAATCTGGTCGCCAACGAACTGCTGATCCGTCACGGTTTCGGCATCGACGTCAACCCGGACGACGTCATCGTCAGCTGGTTGCCGCTGTACCACGACATGGGTTTGATCGGTGGTCTGCTGCAACCGATTTTCAGCGGCGTGCCGTGCATTCTGATGTCGCCGGCGTACTTCCTCGGCCGGCCGTTGCGCTGGCTGGAAGCGATTGCCGAATACGGCGGCACCATCAGCGGCGGGCCAGATTTCGCCTACCGTTTGTGCAGTGAGCGGGTCAGCGAATCGGCCCTTGAGCGCCTCGATCTGAGCCGCTGGCGCGTGGCCTATTCCGGTTCCGAGCCGATCCGTCTCGATACCCTCGAGCGCTTCGCGGAAAAATTCGCTGCTTGCGGTTTCAGCGACAACAGTTTCATGGCCTCGTACGGTCTGGCCGAGGCGACCCTGTTTGTCGCTGGCACACCGCGCGGCACCGGCATCCCGGCGTTGCGCGTGGACGATCAGGCGCTGGCGCAAAACCGCGCCGAGCCGGGCGACGGCAGCGCGATCATGAGCTGCGGCATCAGCCAGCCTGAGCACGCGGTGCTGACCGTCGAACCGAATACCCTCGAAGAACTCGCCGACAACGCCGTCGGTGAGGTCTGGGCCGCCGGCCCGAGCATCGCCCACGGTTACTGGCGCAATCCCGAAGCCAGCGCCAAGACTTTTGTTCAGCATGCCGGCCGCACCTGGTTGCGCACCGGCGACCTGGGTTTTATCCGTGACGGCGAACTGTTCGTCACCGGACGCCTGAAAGACATGCTCATCGTCCGTGGCCATAACCTGTATCCGCAGGACATTGAGCAGACTGTCGAGCGCGAAGTCGAAGTGGTGCGCAAGGGGCGTGTGGCGGCGTTCGCGGTCACTCAAAACGGCGAAGAGGGCATCGGCATCGCTGCGGAAATCAGCCGCAGCGTGCAGAAAATCCTCGCGCCAGATGCGCTGATCAAAGCCATTCGCCAAGCCGTGGCCGAGGCGTATCAGGAGGCGCCAAGCGTGGTTGTGCTGCTCAATCCGGGCGCGTTGCCGAAAACCTCCAGCGGCAAACTGCAGCGCTCGGCGTGCCGCAATCGTCTGGCTGATGGCAGCCTCGACAGTTACGCGCTGTTCCCTTCGATTACAGCGGCAACGGAAACCGCGACCAGCAGCACTTCGGACCTTGAAGCGTTGATCGGGCAAATTTGGGCCGAGCAACTCAACGTCAAGCAAGTCAGTGGCGACGACCATTTCTTTCTGCTCGGCGGCAACTCGATCGCCGCCACGCAAGTGGTCGCGCGGGTTCGCCAAGCACTCGGTGTCGAGCTGAGCCTGCGCCTGCTGTTCGAAGCGCCAACCCTGTCCACCTTCGCTGCCGCTGTGGCGCAGCTAAAACAGGACGGCGGCAGCGCTCAAGGTCCGATCAGCACCTTGTCGCGCAGCGAACCGATGCCGCAATCGCTGGCACAAAACCGTCTGTGGATCACCTGGCAACTCGATCCACAGAGCAGTGCCTACAACATTCCCGGTGGTCTGCGCCTGCGTGGCGAGCTCGACGTAAACGCCGTGCGCAACAGCTTCCAGCATCTGATCGAACGCCACGAATCCTTGCGCACACGTTTCTTCGAGCGCGACGGCGTGGCATTGCAGCAAGTGCTCGCCGCTGCCGAACTCAATCTGCAACTGATCGACATCAGCGACCTGTCAATTCCCGAGCGCGAAGCCCGCGCCGAGCAGATTCGCGAAGACGAGGCGCGCACTCGGTTCGATCTGGAAAAAGGCCCGTTGCTGCGAGTGACGCTGGTGCGCCTCGATGATGAACAGCATCAATTGCTGGTGACCCTGCACCACATCATCGCCGACGGCTGGTCGCTGAATATCCTCCTCGACGAATTCTCGCGTCTCTACGCGGCGGCAACCCAAGGTGCGCCGGCGACACTGGCAGCACTGCCCACGCAATACGCCGATTACGGCAACTGGCAGCGGCAATGGCTGGCGCAAGGCGAGGGCGAGCGGCAACTGGCGTACTGGAAAGCGCAGTTGGGCGAAGAACATCCGCCACTGGAACTGGCCACCGATCACCCGCGCTCGGCCAGACACAACCACAGCGCCGCGCGTCACAGCGTGCGCTTGAGTACCGAACTCAGCGAGGCGATCCGCCAGACTGCGCAGGCCCACCAGGCCACGCCGTTCATGCTTCTGCTCGCTGCGTTGCAAAGTTTGCTGCACCGCTACAGCGGTCAGCGCGACATTCGCATCGGCGTGCCCAACGCCAACCGTCCGCGCCTGGAAACCCAAAGCCTGATCGGCTTCTTCATCAATACCCAGGTGTTGCGTGCGCAAATCGATTCGCGCCTGACATTTGCCGAGTTGCTGAACCAGACCCGCCAAGCCGCACTCGGCGCCCAGGCCCATCAGGATCTGCCCTTCGAGCAACTGCTCGAAGCTTTCCCGCAGGCCCGCGAACAGGGACTGTTCCAGGTCATGTTCAACCATCAGCAGCGCGACCTCAGTGCGCTCAAGCGCCTGCCGGGTCTGCTCGCCGAAGAACTGCCGTGGCACAGCCGCGAAGCCAAGTTCGATCTGCAATTGCACAGCGAAGAAGATCGCAACGGGCGTCTGAGCTTGGCGTTCGACTACGCCAGCGAACTGTTCGATGCCACGACTATCGAGCGCCTGGCCGAGCATTTCCATAATTTGCTCAGCGAGGTCTGCGAACAGCCACAGCAGGCCATCGGCGATCTGCGCTTGCTGACCGCCGGCGAGCAGAATCAGCAGAAAGACTGGAGCGTCGCTCCGTGCACCCCGGCGCAACAATGGCTGCCGGAACTGCTCGAGCAACAACTGCGCAAAACCCCGCAACGCACCGCGCTGGTGTGGGACGGCGGTACTCTGGATTTCGCCGAGCTGCACGCGCAAGCCAACCGGCTCGCCCATTACCTGCGCGACAAGGGCGTCGGCCCTGACGTGTGCGTGGCCATTGCCGCCGAGCGATCGCCGCAACTGCTGATCGGTCTGCTGGCGATCATCAAGGCTGGCGGCGCCTATGTGCCGCTTGATCCGGATTATCCGGCCGAACGCCTCGCGTACATGCTCCGCGACAGCGGCGTCGAACTGCTCCTGACCCAGACGCAATTGCTCGAGCGTCTGCCGGCCAGCGATGGCGTCAGCGTGATCGCCATGGATGCGCTGCACCTGGATAAATGGCCGAGCCAGGCACCGGGCCTGCACCTGCACGGCGACAACCTCGCCTACGTGATTTACACCTCGGGTTCCACCGGGCAACCGAAAGGCGTCGGCAACACCCACGCCGCGCTGGCCGAGCGCCTGCAATGGATGCAGGACACATACCGTCTCGACGAAACCGACGTGCTGATGCAAAAAGCGCCGATCAGTTTCGACGTCTCGGTGTGGGAATGCTTCTGGCCGCTGATCACCGGCGCGCGTCTGCTGCTTGCCGCCCCCGGCGAGCACCGCGACCCGCATCGCATCGCGCAACGGGTCCAGCAATACGGCGTGACCACGCTGCACTTCGTTCCGCCGCTGCTGGCGCTGTTCATCGATGAGCCGCTGAGTGCCGAATGCACCAGCCTGCGCCGGGTGTTTTCCGGCGGTGAAGCCTTGCCCGCCGAGTTGCGCAACCGTGTGCTGACGCAACTGCCGACGGTGCAATTGCACAACCGTTACGGGCCGACTGAAACCGCGATCAACGTCACTCATTGGCACTGCACAACTGTCGATGGCGAGCGCTCGCCGATTGGCCGGCCGCTGGGCAATGTGGTCTGCCGCATCCTTGATGCCGATCTCAATCCAGTGCCGGCGGGTGTGGCGGGTGAGCTGTGCATCAGCGGTATTGGTCTGGCTCGCGGTTACCTGGGTCGTCCGGCGTTGACCGCCGAGCGTTTTGTCGTCGATCCACTGGGCGAGCAGGGCGCCCGCTTGTACCGCACCGGCGACCGTGCGCGCTGGTCCTCGGATGGC
Organism: Pseudomonas siliginis; assembly: GCF_019145195.1. GTDB lineage: Bacteria > Pseudomonadota > Gammaproteobacteria > Pseudomonadales > Pseudomonadaceae > Aquipseudomonas > Aquipseudomonas siliginis. The sequence continues at coordinate 33,834 of NZ_JAHSTW010000008.1, read as the reverse complement.
GTGATCGAATACCTCGGCCGTCTCGATCAGCAGGTCAAACTGCGTGGCTTTCGCGTCGAACCGGAAGAAATCCAGGCGCGACTGCTGGCGCAAAATGGCGTCGCCCAAGCCGTGGTCCTGGTGCGGGAAACCGCTGCCGGTGCGCAACTGATCGGCTACTTCACGGCGAGCGATGCGCAGGAAAATGCCGACGAACAAATCGCTCGACTGAAGAACGCTTTGGCCGCTGAGCTGCCGGAATACATGGTCCCGGCGCAACTTTTGCGCCTTGACGCGATGCCGCTGAGTCCCAGCGGCAAACTCGACCGCCGCGCCTTGCCCGAGCCGCAATGGCAGGTGCGTGAACACGTCGAACCGGTCAGCGAATTGGAGCAACAAATCGCCGCGATCTGGCGCGAAGTGCTCGGTCTGAATCAGATCGGCCTGCGCGACGATTTCTTCGCGCTCGGCGGTCACTCGCTACTGGCCACGCAAATCATTTCGCGCACACGTCAGGCCTGTGACGTCGAACTGCCGCTGCGCACCTTGTTCGAGCACAGCGAACTGGGCGATTACGCCGAACAGATTCGCCTGATCCAGGTCAGCGGCCGCACCAACCAACAGTTGCCGATCGGCAAAGTCGATCGCAGCCAAGCGGTGCCGTTGTCCTATTCGCAGCAGCGCATGTGGTTCCTCTGGCAGATGGAACCGGACAGCCCGGCGTACAACGTCGGCGGCATGGCGCGCTTGCGCGGCGTGCTGCATGTCGAGCATTTCGAGGCGGCGTTGCAGGCACTGATCCTGCGCCACGAAACCCTGCGCACTACGTTCCCCAGCGTTGACGGCGTCGCCCGCCAACAGGTGCATGCCGAGACCGGCGTGCGCATGGGCTGGAAGGATTTCTCCAGCCTGCCGGCGGCTATGCGTGAACAACAAGTCCAGCAACTGGCCGATGCAGAAGCGCACCAGCCGTTCGATCTGGAAACCGGTCCGTTGCTGCGTGCCTGTCTGGTCAAGACCGCCGAGCACGAGCATTACTTCGTCCTGACCCTGCACCACATCGTCACTGAAGGCTGGGCGATGGACATCTTTGCCCGTGAACTCAGCGCGCTGTATGAAGCGTTCGTCGATGAGCGCGCCTCGCCGCTCGAGCCGCTGCCGGTGCAATACCTCGACTACAGCGTCTGGCAGCGCCAGTGGCTGGAGTCCGGCGAGCGCCAGCGCCAGCTCGAATACTGGACCGCGCAACTCGGTCGCGAACATCCGCTGCTGGAACTGCCCGGCGACCGTCCGCGTCCACCGGTGCAGAGCCATCAGGGCGAGCTGTTCCGTTTCGACCTCAGCGACGATCTCGCTGCGCGGGTGCGGGCGTTCAATGCGCAAAACGGCCTGACCCTGTTCATGACCATGACCGCCGCGCTCGCCACATTGCTCTACCGCTATAGCGGCCAGACCGACCTGCGCATCGGCGCGCCGGTGGCCAACCGCATTCGCCCGGAAAGCGAAGGGCTGATCGGGGCGTTTCTCAACACCCAGGTGCTGCGTTGCCAGCTCGACGGGCAGATGTCGGTCGGCGAACTGTTCGAGCAGGTGCGCCACACCGTTATCGAAGGCCAGTCCCATCAGGATCTGCCGTTCGATCATCTGGTCGAAGCCTTGCAGCCGCCACGCAGCGCGGCTTACAACCCGCTGTTCCAGGTGATGTGCAACGTGCAGCGCTGGGAATTCCAGCAGAGCCGCACGCTCGCTGGGATGACCGTCGAGTATCTGGCCAACGATGCTCGGGCGACCAAGTTCGACCTCAATCTGGAAGTCACCGATCTCGACCATCGCCTCGGCTGCTGCCTGACTTACAGCACCGACCTGTTCGACGAACCGACCATCGAACGCATGGCCAGGCATTGGCGCAACCTGCTTGAAGCGTTGATCGCTGATCCGCAGCAACGTCTCAGCGAACTGCCGTTGCTCGATAAGTCTGAGCAACAGCAGCTGCTCGACAGCCTCGGCATCGAGCCGGGCGAGCATCGTCTCGACCAGTGCATTCATCATCTGTTTGCCGAACAGGCACTGGCGCGCCAAGACGCGCCGGCGCTGACCTTCGCCGGGCAGACCCTGAGCTACGCCGAACTCGATGCCCGTGCCAATCGTCTGGCCTGGGCGCTGCGTGAACGCGGGGTCGGCCCGCAAGTGCGGGTGGGTCTGGCGCTGGAGCGTTCGCTGGAAATGGTCATCGGCCTGCTGGCGATTCTCAAGGCTGGCGGCGCCTATGTGCCGCTGGATCCGGAGTACCCGCTCGACCGTCTGCATTACATGATCGAAGACAGCCGCATCGGTCTGCTGCTCAGCGATCGGGCGATGTTTCAGGCCCTGGGTAACTTGCCGTCAGACGTGGCGCGCTGGTGTCTGGAAGATGACAGCCCGGGATTGGCCGACTACCCGGCCAGCGAGCTGCCGTTTATCAGCCTGCCACAACATCAGGCCTACCTGATTTACACCTCGGGCTCGACCGGCAAACCGAAAGGCGTGGTGGTCTCCCACGGCGAAATTGCCATGCACTGTCAGGCCGTGATCGAACGCTTCGGCATGCGCCCGGACGACTGTGAACTGCATTTCTATTCGATCAACTTCGACGCCGCCACCGAACGTCTGCTGGTGCCGCTGCTCAGCGGTGCGCAGGTGGTGCTGCGGGCGCAAGGGCAGTGGGACGCGGAAGAAATCTGCGGCTTGATTCGTGCGCATCGGATCAACGTCCTCGGCTTCACACCGAGCTACGGCAGCCAGTTGGCGCAGTTCCTTGCCACGCAGAATGACGTCCTGCCGGTGCGCATGATCATCACCGGCGGTGAAGCGCTGACCGGCGAGCATCTACAGCGCATCCGCGCGGCATTCCAACCGGCGCAGTTTTTCAATGCTTACGGCCCGACTGAAACCGTGGTCATGCCGCTGGCCAGTCTGGCGCCGCAGGTACTGGAAGAGGGCGCCGGCAGTGTGCCGATCGGTAGCGTGATCGGGTCGCGAGTCGCCTACATTCTCGATGCCGATCTGGCCTTGGTGCCGCAAGGCGCGACCGGTGAATTGTTTGTCGGCGGCGCCGGTCTGGCTCAGGCCTATCACGACCGCCCGGGCATCAGCGCCGAGCGTTTTGTCGCTGACCCGTTTGCCGCTGATGGCGGGCGCATGTATCGCACCGGCGACCTGGTGCGCCAGCGTGCTGATGGTCTGGTCGAGTATCTGGGCCGGATAGACCATCAAGTAAAAATCCGTGGTTTCCGCATCGAACTGGGCGAAATCGAAACGCGCCTGCTCGATCACCCTTCGATCCGCGAAGCGGTGGTGCTGGCGCTGGATGCGCCGAGTGGCAAGCAGTTGGTGGGTTACCTCGTTACCGATGTCGCCGGACACGGCGAAGCGCAACAGGCGGAACTGCGCGAAGCGCTCAAGTCGCACCTCAAGGCGCAACTGCCGGACTACATGGTGCCGACCCAACTGATGCTGCTGGCGAGCATGCCGCTCACCGCCAACGGCAAACTCGACCGCCGCGCCTTGGCGGCGCCGGATCTGGAGCTCAATCGTCAGGACTATGTCGCACCGAGCAACGCCTTGGAACAGACCCTGGCGCAGATCTGGTGCGACGTGCTCAACGTCAGGCAGGTCGGCCTCAACGATAACTTCTTCGAACTCGGCGGCGACTCGATTCTGTCGATTCAGGTGGTCAGCCGCGCGCGTCAGCAGGGCATTCATTTCAGCCCGCGCGACCTGTTCCAGCATCAGACCGTGCAAACGCTCGCCGCCGTTGCCAGTCGCACCCAGCAAGTGACTGCCGAGCAAGGTTTGGTGGTCGCCGAGTCGCGCCTGACGCCGATTCAGCACTGGTTCTTCGATACGGACATTCCCCAGCGCCAGCACTGGAATCAGGCGCTGTTGCTGGAACCGACTGTGCGCCTCGAGCCGCAACGATTGCAGCAAGCTTTGCTGGCGGTGATCGAGCAACACGATGCGCTGCGTCTGCGTTTCAATGAAACCGATGATGCATGGCACGCGACGCATCAAGCGCTGACGAATGAGGATCTGCTCTGGCAAGTCAGCGTCGATTCGCCGGATCAGTGCGAAGCCCTGTTCGCCGATGCGCAATGCAGTCTGCATCTGCACAACGGCCCGTTACTGCGCGCAGTGCTGGTCGATGTTGCGGATGTTCAGCAACGTCTGTTCATCGCCATCCACCACCTGGTGGTCGACGGTGTGTCGTGGCGCGTGCTGCTGGATGATCTGCAAACCGCCTATCGCCAGCTCGACGCTGCGCAGCCGCTGAAACTACCGGCGAAAACCAGCGCCTTCAAGGACTGGGCCGCGCGTTTGCAGGCCTACGCCGGCAGCGAATCCCTGCGTGAAGAACTCGGCTGGTGGCAAACGCAACTGGCCGGGCCAAGCGCCGATCTGCCTTGCGAAAACCCGCAGGGCGGCAGGCAGAATCGCCATGCGCAAACCGTCAGCGTACGCCTCGATGCCGAGCGCACCCGACAGCTGCTGCAACAGGCACCGAGCGCTTATCGCACTCAGGTCAACGACCTGCTGCTGACCGCGCTGGCCCGTGTGCTGTGCCGCTGGAGCGGTCAGCCCTCGGCACTGATTCAACTGGAAGGTCACGGGCGCGAAACCCTGTTCGACGAGATCGACCTGACCCGCACGGTCGGCTGGTTCACCAGCGCTTACCCGCTGCGCCTGACCCCGCACAACTTCGAAGAGGCTGCCGGGCAGGGCGCTTCGATCAAGGCAATCAAGGAACAACTGCGCGCCGTGCCGCACAAAGGTCTCGGTTATGGCGTGCTGCGTTATCTGGCCGATGACGGCTGCCGCCAGAGCATGGCCGCGCTGCCGCAGGCGCAGGTCACCTTCAACTATCTCGGGCAGTTCGACCAGAGCTTCGGCAGCGATGCGCTGTTCCGTCCTCTCGATGAGCCAATCGGTGCCGCCCACGATCCGCAGGCGCCGTTGCCGAACGAGTTGAGTGTCGACAGTCAGGTTTACGGCGGTGAACTGCTGCTGCGCTGGACTTTCAGTGCCGAGCGTTATGAGGCGCAAACCATTAACGATCTGGCCGATGCCTACCTCGGTGAGTTGCAAAGCCTGATCGCCCATTGTCTGCAAGACGAAGCCGGCGGCCTTACGCCATCGGACTTCCCGCTGGCCAGACTGACTCAGGCGCAACTCGATGCGCTGCCGGTGCCGGCCGCGCATATCGAAGATGTCTACCCGCTGACGCCGATGCAGGAAGGCATGTTGCTGCACACCTTGCTCGAGCCGGGCACCGGTCTGTACTACATGCAGGATCGTTATCGCATCAACAGCGAACTCGACCCCGAGCGTTTCGCCCAGGCCTGGCAAGCGGTGGTCGCTCGTCATGAAGCGTTGCGCGCTTCGTTCTGCTGGAACGTTGGCGAAGACATGCTGCAAGTGATTCACACGCCGGGGCGCACGCCGATCGAGTATCTGGACTGGAGCGCCGTCGCCGAAACCGAGCAGGAACCGAAGCTGCAAGCGCTGCTGAAAAGCGAGCGCGAGGCCGGGTTCGATCTGCTCAATCAGGCGCCATTCCACCTGCGCCTGATCAAGGTCGGCGCGGCGCGTTACTGGTTCATGATGAGCAACCACCACATCCTCATCGACGCCTGGTGCCGTTCTCTGCTGATGAACGACTTCTTCGAAATCTACAGCGCCCTCGGTGAAGGTCGTGAAGCGCAGTTGAGCGTGCCGCCGCGTTATCGCGACTACATCGGCTGGCTGCAACGCCAAAGCCTGGCCGAGGCGCGGCAGTGGTGGCGGCAGAATCTGCAAGGCTTCGAGCGCACCACGCCGATCCCGAGCGACCGGCCGTTCCTGCGCGAACACGCTGGTGAAAGCGGCGGCATGATCGTCGGCGACCGTTACACCCGCCTCAACGTTGAAGACGGTGCACGGCTGCGGGAACTGGCGCAGGCTCACCAATTGACCGTCAATACTTTCGCCCAAGCAGCGTGGGCTTTGGTTTTGCGGCGTCTGAGCGGTGATCGCGATGTGCTCTTCGGCGTCACCGTGGCCGGGCGTCCGGTGGAGATGCCGGAAATGCAGCGCACTGTCGGCCTGTTCATCAACAGCATCGCCCTGCGGGTGAAGATGCCTGCGGACGATCAGCGCAGCAGCGTGCGTCAATGGCTCAGCGCTTTGCTCGACAGCAACATGCAACTGCGCGAGTACGAATACCTGCCGCTGGTGAACATCCAGGAACAGAGCGAATTGCCCAAAGGCCAGCCGCTGTTCGACAGCCTCTTCGTTTTCGAAAACGCCCCGGTGGAAGTCTCGGTGCTTGATCGTGCACAGAGCCTGAATGCGAGCTCGGATTCCGGTCGCACCCACACCAACTTCCCGCTGACGGCGGTGTGTTACCCGGGCGATGACCTTGGCTTGCACCTGTCCTATGACCAGCGTTACTTCGACGAGGCGACGGTCGAGCGCATGCTCAGTGAGTTCAAGCGCCTGCTGCTGGCGCTGGTCGACGGCTTCCATGGCGACATGGCCGATCTGCCGCTGCTGGGCGACGAAGAGCGCGACTTCCTGCTGCACGGTTGCAACCAGAGCGGCCACGACTACCCGCTGGAGCAAAGCTACGTGGCGCTGTTCGAAGCGCAGGTCGCGGCGCATCCGCAGCGTATTGCCGCCAGTTGCCTCGAGGAGCAATTGAGCTATGCCGAACTGAACCACAACGCCAACCGCCTCGGCCATGCCCTGGTCGCTGCCGGTGTGCGCATGGACCAACCGGTGGCGCTGCTGGCCGAGCGTAATCTCGACCTGCTCGGCATGATCATCGGCAGCTTCAAGGCCGGTGCCGGTTACCTGCCGCTGGACCCGGGTCTGCCGAGCCAGCGCCTGAGCCGCATCATCGAGCTGAGCCGCACGCCGTTGCTGGTGTGCAGCGCAGCCTGCCTTGAGCAGGCGCAGACCCTGCTCGAAGAGTTTGGCTGTTCGAATCGTCCGCGCCTGCTGATATGGGAAGAGGTCCAGGCATCGGTGGCAGCGACGCACAATCTCGGCATTCACAGCGGCCCGGACAATCTCGCTTACGTGATCTATACCTCGGGTTCGACCGGGCTGCCAAAAGGCGTGATGGTCGAGCAGCGCGGCATGCTCAACAACCAGTTGAGCAAACGCCCGTACCTCGACTTGAGCGCGGCCGATGTGATCGCGCAGACCGCCTCGCAAAGCTTCGATATTTCCGTCTGGCAGTTCCTCGCCGCGCCGTTGTTCGGCGCGCGGGTCGACATCGTACCGAACGCGATTGCCCACGATCCGCAAGGTTTGCTGGCGCATGTACAGGCGCAGGGCATCACCGTGCTGGAAAGTGTGCCGTCGCTGATTCAGGGCATGCTTGGCTCCGAGCGCCTGAGCCTCGACGGCTTGCGCTGGATGCTGCCGACCGGTGAAGCGATGCCGCCGGAACTGGCCCATCAATGGCTGCTGCGTTACCCGGATATTGGTCTGGTCAATGCTTACGGCCCGGCGGAATGCTCGGATGACGTGGCGTTCTTCCGCGTCGACATGGCCTCGACGCGCGGCAGCTATTTGCCGATCGGCACGCCGACCGACAATAACTTGCTGTACCTGGTCGATGGCGCGCTGGAACTGGTGCCTTTGGGCGCGGTGGGTGAGCTATGTGTTGCCGGGACCGGCGTCGGTCGCGGTTACGTCAGCGATCCGCTGCGCACCGCGCCGGTGTTTGTGCCGAATCCGTTCGGCGCGCCGGGCGAGCGCCTGTACCGCACCGGTGATCTGGCACGGCGGCGCACTGACGGCGTGCTGGAATATGTCGGCCGCGTCGATCATCAGGTGAAGATTCGCGGTTACCGCATCGAGCTCGGTGAAATCGAAGCGCGCCTGCATGAACAACCGGAAGTGCGCGACGCGGCGGTTGGTGTGCAGGAGGGCGTCAACGGCAAGCATCTGGTGGGTTATCTGGTCGCGGCCGATGCAGCGCTCAATCCGGGAGAGCGTCTGGAGCGGATCAAGCAGCGCCTGCGCGCCGAACTGCCGGAATACATGGTGCCGCTGCACTGGCTGTGGCTGGAGCAGATGCCGCTCAATGCCAACGGCAAACTCGACCGCAAAGCCTTGCCAACGCTGGAGATCGGTCAGTTGCAGAGCGAGGATTATCTGGCGCCGCGCAATGAGCTGGAGCAGACCCTGGCTGATATCTGGGCTGAGGTGCTTAAAGTGGAAAGGGTTGGCGTGCGCGACAACTTCTTCGAACTGGGCGGGCATTCGTTGCTGGCTACGCAAATTGCGTCGCGGGTACAGAAAGCCCTGCAACGCAATGTGCCGCTGCGCGCGATGTTCGAGTGCAGTACGGTGGAGGAACTGGCCGAGTACATCGATGGGCTGGCGGCCAGTGATATTACGGAGGAGAAGGTTGATCGGTTGAATGATCTGATGGCGGAGCTGGAGGGGTTGTAGTCCTCCGATGCCTGGGTCGGCCTCTTCGCGAGCAGGCTCGCTCCCACACGGGATCCGTGGTGAACACAAATCCCCTGTGGGAGCGAGCCTGCTCGCGAATGGCGTCTGTACATTGCCGTACATTTCCATCCTTGACGATCAACAACCGGCAGCTCAGTCTGCCGTTTCTGTTTTTTCTCGCGGAGGTGGTCGATGCCCTTTTTCACGGTTGACGGACAAGCACTGCACTACATTGATCAAGGCACCGGCCCCGCCGTGTTGCTGGCCGGCAGTTACCTTTGGGACCAAGCGATGTGGGCGCCGCAGATCGCCGCGCTGACCCCGCACTATCGCGTCATCGCCCTGGATCTGTGGGGCCATGGCGAGTCCGGCAAGTTACCTGAAGGAACGACATCGCTGGATGACATCGCCCGACAGGCGCAGGCCTTGCTTGATCATCTGGACATCGACCACGTCACCCTCGTCGGGCTTTCGGTCGGCGGCATGTGGGGCGCGCGCCTGGCGCTGTCCGCCCCGCAACGTCTCAACGGTCTGGTGCTGATGGACACCTACGTCGGCGTCGAGCCGGAACCGACCCGGCAGTATTACTTCTCGTTGTTCAAGCAGATCGAAGACAGCGGCACTATCTCCGAACAATTGCTCGACATCGTCGTACCGATCTTCTTCCGCCCGGGCATCGACCCGCAGTCGGCGCTGTATCAGGGCTTCCGCGCAAAACTGCAGAGCTACTCGCCCGAGCGTTTGCGCGAAAGCATCGTCCCGATGGGACGCATCACGTTTGGTCGCGACGACCTGTTGCCACGCCTGGGCGAGCTGAACCCGGCGACGACGCTGGTGCTGTGCGGTGACCAGGACAAACCCCGGCCACCCTCGGAAGCACGGGAAATGGCTGAATTGATCGGTTGCCCGTGCGTGCTGGTACCGGAGGCGGGGCATATCTCCAATCTGGAGAATCCCGGGTTTGTGACTGAGGCACTGCTGGCGTTTCTGGCCGAGCGCAACCGCTAGACCGAGTGAGCTTCATTCGCGAGCAGGCTCGCTCCCACAGTTAATCGCATTCTTGCTGAGGGAATGCAGTCAACTGTGGGAGCGAGCCTGCTCGCGAAAGGGCCGGTCCAAGCAATGAAAAACTACTTAGGCCCGAGAATCTTCACCAGCTTGTCCGGCGAAGGCGCGCCTTGCTGTTGTTGCAGTTCGCCTTTGTCATCCATGTAGAAAATTGCCGGGGTGGCCTGTAGTTCGAGGTCTTCCATCAACTGCATGTTGTCCGCAAGTTTGGTTTGCACGGCGACCGGAATGTCTTTCAAGGCCTTGAGCGCGCTGCCCTTACCGGCCTTTTCATGATCTTCCAGGGCCTTGGCCGGGTCTTTCGCCGCCAGCAGCGCGGCTGATTTGCCAGGGCTGTCTTCGCGGATGATGCCGACCATGATGTGGCGCAACTGCACTTTGCCGGCCTTGACCCATGGTCGCGCCTGTTCCCAGAACATGTTGCAGTACGGGCAGTTCGGATCGCTGAACAGGTACACCGTGCGCGGTGCATCCTTGTTGCCGTCCTGAATCCAGTTGCTCGCCTCGAACTTGGCCCAGACTTCCTTGGACATCGGTGCGTAGACCAGTTTCTGCAACGGCTCGCTGCTCAGGTCCTTGCCGTCGGCATCGTACAGATTACCCACCACGACGTGTTTGCCGTCCGGGGTCAGGTACAGCGCCATGCCGCGATTCTGGTATTGCGCGGCGTACCCGCGCAGGCCATCGGGGGCGTCGAACTGGCCGACGATTTTCGCGCCCTTGGCTTCGATCTTTTTGATTGCGGCGGGCAGTTCTTCAGCAGCCTGCACCGACGGCAAGTGCAGCAGGGCAGTGCCCAGGGTCAGCGTCAGCAGGTGGCGGAGGCGGGGCATGGCAGTTTCCTTGCAGAGTTGGCCGGGGCAACGGCCTGATTCGGGCTTGAAGGTGAAGTGTCGAAGGTTTCCAGGGCGCGGGCGAGGCTGGCGTTCGACAGTTCACCGAGGTGACTGGTCAGCAAGCGACCGTCCGGGCTATAGAACAGCGTAGTCGGTAACGCCATGGAACCCACGGCCTGACCGAGACGGCCGCGGCGGTCGAACAGCACGTTGTTCAGGCTCAGGCCCTGGGTTTCCAGGAACGTGGCCACGCTTTGCATGCTCTCGGCCTGATTGACGAACAGAAACGTCAGATCCGGGCGCTGCTGCTGGGCGTTTTCCAGCACCGGCATTTCTCGCCGGCATGGCGGGCACCAGGTCGCCCACAGGTTGATCACCAGCGGCCCGCCCTGATACTCACTGAGCTTGATGGTTTCGCCAGCGGCGTTGCGCAGGGATATATCCGGCAGGCGCGTACCCTGTTCGTAGATATTCAGCGAGAGGGTGGCAAGCAGCCAGAACGCCACGCCACTCACCACGCCGAAGCCCAACGGTCGACGCAAAGCGGGCCGGCGCCAGCCGCGATACAACGCCGCCAGCAACAGCACGATGACCCCGGGCCAGGCGAGGAAACCGCCGTCACGCAGATCGATGATCTGCCACGGGTCATTGCGATAGTGCGACCAGTACAGCGCGACAAACGCAATGCGCGCCGCAAGCATGCCCAGCAAGAACAGACTGAACAGCGCTGACTCGGGGTTCTCGCCGCCGCGCTTGGCGACTCGCCAGCCGACAAACGTCGCCAGCGCCAGAGCACTGATCAGCAGCAGGTGGTTGAGCGCGATGGCGAAGGTGCCGAGGGTGAACGTCAGCATCAGTTGGCATCTCGGGTGGCGGACCAGCGTTGCAGGAAGGTATCGGCATCGACCTCGCCGGTGATGCGCTGGCTGCGGCGTTCTTCGCCGTCAGCGCCGATCCAGATGAACGTCGGCGGCCCCGGCACTTTATAGCGACTGAGCAGCTCGCGGCTGGCAGCGTTGTCGGCGGTCACATCCAGGCGCAGCAGGCGCACATCGCTCAGGGCCTGCATGACTTTGGCCTCACCGAACACCTTCTTCTCCATGACTTTGCACGACACACACCAGTCGGCGTAGTAATCGAGCAACACCCACTGGCCCTGAGCCTTGGCCGCGTCGAGTTCGCGTTGCAGGGCGGTCGGTTCCTTGATGGTGATGAAGGCATCGTGGCCACTTGGCGCTGCACTGGCTGCACCGCCGGCGCTGTAGACCTGCAATGGCTGATACGGATCATCGCTGCCGCCCGCCGCACCAATCACCAACACGCTGCCCCACAAACCGAGCAACAAGGACAGGGCGCCAAACATTTGCGCGACGTGGCCAAAACCTTCGGATTGTTTCCATGAGCTGTAAGCGGCGATCAACAGCAGAGCGCCACACAGCCCCAGCCACAACGACGGATCCAGTACCGGGCGCAGCATCAACAATGCAGTGGCAAGAAAGAGGAAGCCGAATATGCCCTTGAGCAGATTCATCCACGCCCCGGGTTTCGGCAGGAATCGGTTGCCCACGGTGACCAGCAGCAACAGCGGCACACCAATGCCGATGCCCAGTGCAAACAGAATCAGACCGCCGTGCAACGCGTTACCGCTCTGCGCGATGTACAGCAGCGCGCCGGCCAGTGGCGCGGTCATGCACGGCCCGACCAACAGACCGGACAATGCGCCCAGCACACCGGCGCCGATCAGGCTGCCGCCGCTGCGGCTGCGCGACGCATGTTCCAGGCGATCACGCAGGACCACCGGCAGTTGCAGCTCGAAGAAGCCGAACATCGGCAGCGCCAGGATCACGAAAATCGCCGCAAATGCACCGAGCAACCACGGATTCTGCAACCACGCCTGCAAGTTCGCACCGAGCAGCGCAGCAATCACGCCCATCGCCGCATAAACCAGTGCCATGCAGATCACGTAGCTGCTGGCCAAGGCAAACCCGCGCCGTGGTGTGGCGCCACTGCCGACGATCATCCCCGCCAGAATCGGCAGCATCGGCAGCGAACACGGGGTAAACGCCAACAGCAGACCAAGTCCGAAGAACACCAGCAGACTCCAGCCCAGCGCTCGTTGTTGCAGACTGCTGGCCAAAGCCTGATCCGGGGCTTCAGCGCCTGTTGTTGCTGCGGCTTTGCCACCCAGATCGATCACCCTGGTTTGCGGTGGATAACACAGACCGGCATCGGCGCAGCCCTGATAACTGACTTTGATCTGACCGCTGGCCGCCGCCGGGATTTTCACTTCAAGCCCTTGGCGATAGACCGGCTGCTCGCCGAAGAACTCATCGCTGTGGGATTCGCCTTCAGGCAACACCGGCTGCTGATCAGCGGCGAGACCATCGAATTTCAGGCGTTTCTGATACAGGTAATAGCCGTCGGTGATCTGCCAGAACAGCTGGGTTTCGCCTGAATCCAGATGCTCGGAAGTCAACACGAACGCCTGGTCGACCGGCAAGAAGTCCGGTTTCGTATCGAAAGGATTGTTTCCAGCCTGGGCCAGGCCCGAGATCAGTAACGCAAACAAAACAAAAAAATGACGCATGGAGAAGCCTTGTCCCTGTGCAAGTGAGGTGCACAATGGGCAGCGGCGATTAACCGATGATTAACCGCCATGCCCTTGTCGCAGTGACGTTGGGCGCCATAATGTCAGCTTAATCGGCCAACTGCCTAATCCGCTTTTTTCTGTGGGATTCACCATGCACGTACTGGTTTGCGAAGACGACGAGCTGATTGCCAGCGGCATCGTTGCCGGCCTCACCGCCCAGGGTCTGACCGTCGAGCACGTCAACACCGCGTCCAAGGCGCGGGCGATGCTCAAGGTCGCCGAATTCGATGTGATGGTGCTCGATCTCGGCCTGCCGGACGAAGATGGCCTCAAGTTGCTGCAACAGTTGCGGCAGAGCGGCCTGGAAATTCCGGTTCTCATCCTAACTGCCCGTGACTCGGTGACCGATCGTGTCGATGGTCTGCAGGCCGGCGCCGACGACTATCTGCTCAAGCCTTTCGACCTGCGCGAACTGTTCGCTCGCCTGCAAACCCTGTTGCGCCGGGTGGCCGGTCGTAGCGTCAATCTGATCGAGCACGGCGCGCTGACCTACGACCCGAGCAGCCGCGAAACCCGTCTGGCCGGGCAACCGGTGGACCTGTCGCGTCGTGAGCAGTCGCTGTTGCAGGCGCTGCTGCACAATCGCGGCCGGGTGCTGTCCACCGAGCAACTGAAGGACAGCGTCTACGGCTTTAACGACGAGCTGGAAAGCAACGCGCTGAACGTGCACATCCATCATCTGCGCAGCAAGCTTGGCAAAGGCATCGTTGAAACCGTGCGCGGTCTGGGCTATCGCCTCGGGCCTGCCGATGGCGCAGAGCAAGGCAAATGATGAGTCTGCGACTGCGCCTGAGCCTGACGCTTGGCGCGGCGTTCGCGCTGATCTGGGCGCTGGCGGCGGCGTGGATGCTCAGCGATCTGCGCAATCAGATGATGTTTTCCCTCGACCAGCGTCTGGTGGCCTCCGCGCGCATGGTCGCCGGCTTGCTCGAGCAATTGCCGACGCTGCCGAGCAAGGGCGAGGGCACCCATTTCAGCGCCGAACAGCTGAATATTCCCGGGGGCATGGCTTGTCAGGTCAGCTCATTGCGCGGCGAGATTCTCGCGCGAAGCCATAACAACCCCGAGCAAGCGCTGGAAGCGGAAAAAATGGGCTTCCACGATCAGATGATCGACGGCGCACCGTGGCGCAGTTTCACCCTGGCCCGCGGCGATGTGCGCATCACTACGGCGGATAGGCAGATCGAGCGCGAAGCCTTGAACATGTCGATTCTGCTCGCTGCTTCGGTGCCGGTCGGTGTGGCCTTGCTGGGTTGCCTGTGCCTGCTGTGGCTGGGCATCGGTCAGGGGCTGGCGCCACTCAATCGACTGCGCGAGGCGCTGATGCGGCGCAATGCCGACTCTCTTGAACCATTGCAGTTGCAGGCGTTTCCCAGCGAATTGAAGCCGTTGCTGGAAACCCAGAATCAATTGTTCCAGCGCATCGGCAAGACCATCGAGCGTGAACGTCGCTTGACCGGTGACGCCGCGCATGAACTGCGCAGTCCGCTGACGGCGATCAAGACCCACCTGCAAGTGGCGCGCATGACCGACGGCAGCGCCCGCGATCAGTCGCTCGCGCGCGCCGAGGAGGGTGCCGATCGCTTGCATCGCACCCTTGAACAGTTGCTGTTGCTGGCGCGGGTCGAAGGCAGCCTGTCGTTCGATGACGGCTCGCAATGCAGCGCCGAGCAAGTGGCCAGACTGGCGATTCAGGACGCCACTGGCGGTGAACGGCTGCGGATCAAACTGCACGTGCCTGACGATCTGTCCGCCGCGCCGCTGCAAATGCCTGCCGTGCTGGCGATTGCTGCACTGCGTAACCTGCTCGACAACGCCTTGCGTCACACGCCTGAAGATTGCGCGGTCGAGGTAAACCTAGAGAGCATCGGCAATCGTGTGCGTTTTGTCGTGCGTGACCATGGTCCGGGCATTGCGCCGGATGATTTGCAGCATCTGACCCAGCGCTTCTGGCGCAACGGGCAGAGCACCGGTTGCGGGCTGGGGCTGGCAATTGTCCAGGCGATTGTTCAGCGCTGTGATTGTGCCCTGCATTTCGACAGCCGCCCGGACGGCTTGCGGGTCGAACTGACCATGCCGTTGCAAGCCCTCTGATCTCACCTCAGATCCCCTGTGGGAGCGAGCCTGCTCGCGAATGCGGTAAGTCATTCAACATCGACGTTGACTGGCCTGACGCTTTCGCGAGCAGGCTCGCTCCCACAAATGATCACGTTCTTCCACATCAAATGTAACTTCTCGGCGTTCGCTATCCGCCAGGGCCGGGGCTAAGGTCAACGCAGCTTTGACTCAATGGATTGAGGGAACTGCGCCATGGAAGCACCCGTCTGCGTTCGTTCGGCCACTCTGGCCGACACCGGCATCATCAACCGTATTGTCGAGCGCTCGATCCGTATCGGATGTGCACTCGATCACCGCAACCATCCACTTCTGGTCAGCGACTGGCTCAAGCGCTCCTCCGCCGATTTCATCAGTAGCCGGCTCGCCGACCCACACTTTTATCTCTGTATCGCTTCGTTCGAAGACAAACCGGTTGGTGTGGGCATGGCCCGGGTCAGTGGCGAAATCCTGCTGTGTTACGTCCAGCCGGAATCCTTTCGCCGGGGCGTCGGCAGGGCGCTGATGCACAATCTCGAGGGTTGGTTGCGCATTCGTGGTGTGCAGCATGTGCACCTCAACAGCACCCGCACCGCCGAGGCGTTCTATCGGCATCTGGGTTACCAACAGGCAGCGCCACCCGGCCACTCCATCGGCTTGCAAACCGTGCCGCTGCGCAAACCTTTGTCCTCACTGCCGTGACAACTCGATCAAGGGTGTAAATCCGCACCGCGCTGAAGCGTTTCCAGAACAGGAAAACCTGCAAGTGCGCCCCGCGACCGGAACGCGCACCTGTCGGTGTGCTGTTCTGGTCACTATCCATAGCGAATTGAGGGGTCGAGAGATGTCAGTCGCCACCAGTCTTATCGAAGCGTCGTCGGCCCGGGTCGCCTCGGCGCCGGCGGAAACCTTGTACGAATTCAACGAATCACCGTTGCTGGCGCGACAGAGCCGGCAGGAGTCCAACGCGCGCAGCTATCCTCGGCGTATTCCCTTGGCGCTCAAGCGTGCCAAGGGCTTGTATGTCGAGGATGTTGAAGGACGTACATTCATCGACTGCCTGGCCGGCGCCGGCACGCTGGCGCTGGGGCACAACCACCCGGTAGTGATCGAGGCGATCCAGCAAGTGCTGGCCGATGAGTTGCCGCTGCACACCCTCGACCTGACTACGCCGGTCAAGGATCAATTCGTCCAGGACCTGTTCGGACTGCTGCCGACGGAGCTGGCGGCGCAAGCGAAGATCCAGTTCTGTGGCCCGACCGGCACCGACGCCGTGGAAGCCGCGCTGAAACTGGTGCGCACCGCAACCGGGCGCAGCACCGTGCTGTCATTTTCCGGCGGTTATCACGGCATGAGCCAAGGTGCGTTGAGCCTGATGGGCAGCCTGGGGCCGAAAAAACCACTGGGTGCCTTGCTCAGCAACGGCGTGCAGTTCATGCCGTTCCCCTACGATTACCGCTGCCCGTTCGGTCTTGGCGGCGCAGCGGGCGTCAACGCCAATCTGAGTTATCTGGAAAGCCTGCTCAACGATCCCGAGGCTGGCGTGCAATTGCCGGCGGCGGTGATCGTCGAGGCGGTGCAGGGCGAGGGCGGCGTGATACCGGCGGACATCGAGTGGTTGCGCGGCTTGCGCCGGATCACCGAGAAGGCTGGTGTGGCGCTGATTGTCGATGAGATCCAGAGCGGGTTCGCCCGCACTGGCAAGATGTTTGCCTTTGAACACGCGGGCATCGTTCCGGATGTGGTTGTACTGTCCAAAGCCATCGGCGGCAGCCTGCCCTTGGCGGTGGTGGTTTACCGCGACTGGCTCGACACCTGGCAACCGGGCGCCCACGCCGGCACGTTCCGTGGCAATCAGATGGCCATGGCCGCCGGTTCAGCGGTGATGCGCTATCTGGTGGAGCACAAGGTTTGCGAGCACGCAGCCGCCATGGGTGATCGACTCAGCGAGCATCTGCACATCCTGCAACGCGACTTCCCGCAGATGGGCGATATTCGTGGTCGCGGCCTGATGCTCGGCGTCGAACTGGTGGACCCGAACGGCGCGCCCGACGCGCTCGGTCATCCGCCAGCGTTTGCGCGTCTGGCGCCGCTGGTTCAGCGTGAATGCCTCAAGCGTGGCCTGATTCTGGAGCTGGGCGGTCGCCATGGCGCAGTGGTGCGCTTCCTGCCGCCGCTGGTGATCACTGCCGCGGAAGTCGACCGGGTGGCCGAGATCTTCGGTCGCGCATTGGCCGCTGCCACCACCGCGCTGTAAATTTTTCCGCGCGGCGAACGTTCTTTCTACATACCCGGCTGCATTCTTTGTGCAGCCGACCTTACAACGATGGAGAACCAGCATGACGTCAGTATTCGACCGCGAGGACATCCTCTTTCAGGTCGTGGTCAACCACGAAGAGCAATACTCGATCTGGCCCGATTACAAAGCTGTGCCGCAAGGCTGGCGCACCGTGGGCAAGAGCGGCCTGAAAAAGGAATGCCTGGCCTACATCGAAGAAGTCTGGACCGACATGCGCCCGTTGAGCCTGCGCCAGAAGATGGATGCACAAGTCGCGGCCCAATAAGCTACCGGGCAAAAGAAACCCGCTGGGCCAGTGATGGTCAGCGGGTTTTTTCATGTCTGGAGAGTGACGTTGTGGGTGCGGGCCTCTTCGCGAGCAGGCTCGCTCCCACAGGGGATCGCATTTCAACTGTGGGAGCGAGCCTGCTCGCGAAGAACGATTACGCGGACTTACTGAAACTACGCTCCGCTCAACCCCTTGAGCAACAAATCCACATTCCCCTCCAGCTCCGCCAGCGGATCCGCCGCATCGGTACTCAACACCACCAGACGGCTGCCGGATTCGGCAATCGCCGCTTTCACCGGCTCCGCTGGCTGGCGATGGTGCAGCACCACTGCCACGTCATTGTCCTTTAGCGTCGCCGTCAGCTTCTTCAACTCCTCTGGCGTCCACTCGGCATCAGGCCGCGCGTCCTGTCCGGCCAGTTCAAGGTTGAGGCTGCCAATCAGATAGCCGAAGTGATCGCTCAAACTCATTACGCTGAGGTTGTCCGCTTCGGCCAGGCGCGCTTCGGTGTCCGCGCTGAGTTTCAGCAAGCGCTGTTTCAACGCCGCCAGGTTGGCTTCGATCGAAGGTTTGGCGCTCGGTGCCAGGCGCACCAGGTCTGCGGCCATCACATCGGCCATGCGCCCCATGTTGTTGCTCGCCAGCCATGGCTGACTGTTCAGATCATCAACCTGCAGGCCCGGCTGCACGGCGATGCCGGGCAGCGCACCGTCGACCGGGCGCGCAGCGTCGACTTCGACGATACGGATATTGCTGCGCCGCGCGATCGGGTACAGCGGATCATCGGCCCACAGCGAACGCAGACCGATTACCGCGTCCGCGCCGGTGGCCAGTTTGCTCAGCGCCGGAGCGCCACGGCCGGTGAAATACGCAGTCTGACGGCTACCCGGAAGGTTGGCCGGCGCCGCACGTTCGAGGTTGACGTTCGTGCCCTTGAGCAATGCTTCGCCCAATCCATAGGTGATCGGTAACGAGGCCAGAACGCGCAACGGTTTCGCAGTTTCAGCCGCCATCAACGGAGTGCAGACCACGCCACACAGGGCCATGGCCAGAGTCAGGTTACGCAATGAAAAAGCCATTTATCCAAGGTTCCCTTTCAGGCTGGGGACGACGCCGCGCGCAATGGCGGCGAGGGCGAAAGCGATGCCGGCGACCAGAATGATCGCGGCGCCGGACGGGATCGGCAGATCGAATACGATCGGCGCAAGAATCCCGCACAGGGTGCTGACGGTAGCGATCAGCACCGAACACCAGAAAAAACCTTTGAGCGACTGGCTAAGCAAGCGCGCCGCTGCCGCTGGAATCACCAGCAAGGCACCGACCAGAATCGCGCCAATCACCTTCACGGCGGCGACGGTGATCAAGGTCACCAGAATCACGAACAGGTAATCCAGGGTCTTGACCGCTACGCCACGCACCGCCGCCAGTTGCGGATTGAAACTGGCGAGCATGATGCGGTTGTACAGCGGCAGGGCGAGGGCCATGACCAGCGAACCGACGATGGCCAGCACCGCCAGATCATTGCCGTTGACGGTCAACACCGAACCGAACAGCACGTTTTCCAGAATGTGCACGTTGATCTTGCCGGCGAGAATCAGCAGCAGGCTCGCGCCCAGTGCCAGTGACACCGAGAGAAACACACCGATCAGCGTATCCGGTGCCAGCCCGGTGCGGTTGCGCAGGTAGTTGAGCAGGATGCCGAACAGCAGGCAGTAGCCGAACAGACTGCCGTACGGGCCGGTGTAGGGTTCGCCGAGCAGGATGCCGATGGCAACACCGGTCAACGCGGCATGGCCGACTGCTTCGGAAAAGAACGCGAAGCGCTTGACCACCACCAGCGTGCCGAGCCCGCCCAGCACCGGGCCGATCAGCAGGCCCGCGAGCAAGGCGTTGACCACGAAACCGTAGGCCAGCGCTTCCGGCAGATAACCGGAAGACGCCCAACCCTGGACCATCAAACGAAAGGCTTCGTAACTCATCAGACCGCGCTCCGTGGATGGGTGGAAAACAGCGTCAGCAGACGCTCCGGAGTCAGCGCCTGTTGCGGTGTGGCGTCGAACAGC
The DNA here is from genome assembly GCF_019145195.1 of Pseudomonas siliginis. GTDB lineage: Bacteria > Pseudomonadota > Gammaproteobacteria > Pseudomonadales > Pseudomonadaceae > Aquipseudomonas > Aquipseudomonas siliginis. Next base: position 14,096 of record NZ_JAHSTW010000008.1, on the reverse strand, counting down.
ACGCGGCGGTTGAGACCGGTAACCCGATCGGCCAGCCGACCCACCGCTTCCAGATCATGCTCGATCCACAGCACGGTGATGCCCGCTGCGCGCCAGTCAGTGAGCAGACGTTCGAACACCTGGATCCCGGCCTCATCGAGGGCCGACATCGGCTCGTCGAGCACCAGCAGCTGCGGCGCCGGAATCAAACCCTGCGCGAGCAGCACCCGCTGGCGCTCACCGCCGGACAGCGCGCCCATGCGCCGCTTGCGCTTGTCCTGCATGCCGACCCGCTCCAGCGCTTCGCCGATGGCGCCGGCATAGTGTTTGCTCAAGCCGAGAAAGGCCGGGCGGCGTTGACACATGGCGGCCATGAAATCGTCGACGGTCATCGGCAAGCCACGATCGAACTCCAGCGCCTGCGGAACGTAACCAATGGTGCCGGGCTCGCCGGGCCAGTGCAGGCTGAGCCGGCCCTGATGCGGCATCTGCCCGAGCAGGGTCTTGATCAGCGAACTCTTGCCACCACCATTGGGGCCGACCAGCGCATGCACGCTGCCGGGCTGCACCTGGAAGCTGACCTTGTCGAGAATCGTCGTGCGCCCCAGCGTCAGGCTCACTTCCGTAAACTCCAGCGATGGCCCGGTCATCCCCTGTGGGAGCGAGCCTGCTCGCGAATGCGGAGTGTCATTCAGCGAAGATGTTGCCTGATCCGGCGTCTTCGCGAGCAGGCTCGCTCCCACCGGGTTATTGGTGCTGTCAGGGATCAGGGTTTCTTTCGACGTCATGCCCCCGACTCCTGAATCGCCCGAACCACGGTGTTGAGGTTGCCGGTCATTTCCTTTTCGTACTTGTCGGCGGTGTATTCGCCGTAGGAAATGTGCGACAGCGGGTACAGCTTCACCCCGGATTCGCGCTGGATGGTGTCGACGTAGCTGGACGGGAAATCCATTTCCGAGAAGATCACTTTGACGTCGAGTTCACGCAACTGGTCGATGGTCTTTTTCAGCTGACTCGGGCTTGGCTCGATGCCGTGGGCCGGCTCGACCACGGCCGTCACTTCCAGACCGAATTCGCGCAACAGATAGTCGTAAGCCGCGTGCACCGTGGCCACGCGCAGTTCGGCGTTCGGTGCCTGGGTCAGTTTGGCCAAGGCGTCGGCGCGCATCTGCCGCAGGCGTTTGCCGTAGGCACGCGCGTTCTGGGTGTAGGTCTTGGCATTGTCCGGATCGATCTTGCCCAGCTCGCGGGCGATGTTGTTGACCTGGGCGATGGAGGCGCTTATCGACAGGAACGTGTGCGGATTGACCACTTTGCCGGCGCCGCGCGCAGCGACACCGGTGGCCGCCAGCAGCGGCACGTTCTCGTTGGCTTCGATGGTTTTGACGTTGGGTGTTTCGCTGGCGGCGATCATCCGGTCGGCGAAGTCGTCATGGCCGACGCCGTTGAGCACGATCACGTCCAGTCCGCTGATGCGCTTGATGTCTTCGGCGCGTGGTTCGTAGGCGTGCGGATTGAAGCCCGCAGGAATCAGCGGCACCACTTCTGCCTTGTCGCCGACGATGTTGGCGACGTAGCTGTAATACGGATGCAGAGTGATGCCGATACGCAGGCGTTTGCCTTGCTCGGCGCTGGCCAACGGGCTCAGCAGGCAGGAGCACAGGCCAAGCAGAAACAGACGTAACAATGGACGGCGAGGAGATGAAATGGACATGGGCAAGCAGTCTTCTCTCGGATAAAGGCGAGGAATCAATGGCGATGTTCGCGGGTAACCCCGGCATCGAATTGCGCGACGATCTGTTTCCAGCCAGCGGCGGACAGCGCCGCGTCGGACAGATCCTCCGCAGGCGCGAGGTCGGCGCTGCGGTTCAGCCAGATGTCCGGCGCCGCGTTGGCGTCAGTGCCGACACGCATCAAAAACGAACCGGCGACATCAGGCGTCGCACTCCGACCGAAATAGGCACGATCGGCGAACATCTGCCATGCGTGACCGCCACGGCTGACCGAACTGGCGTCCTGCGCGAACGGCGCGAAACCTTCTTCGGCCAGCACCTGTGGCGTCGGCAGGGCTTGTTGCTCTTCGCGCAGCAGACGGATTTCGTCGAGGGTCACGCGCAGGTCGGCATAGATGCCTTGCTCAGCGGCGCTGAGATCGCGGCGGGCGTCGTACTGGTTGCTGGCGACCGGCTCCGGTTCATGGGAAACCCCGCGCCACGCCACCACCGAGCCGGCGACCGCGAGGATCAGCAAGCACAACAGCAGCACGTTGAGGGTTTCATGGCCGGCGCCGGCCGGGCGTACCACTTGCGTCGTCGGGCTACTCATGGGGCTTCGATATCCGCCTGGTCGATTTCCACAACGTGGCCGGGGCCGGCGTCGAACAGCACATAGAACTCGCTGCCGGGCTTCTTGAACGTCAGCGTTGAGTCGTCACCGAGTTTGCCCGGCACCAGAATGGTTTCGTCATAGCCGATCACATCGAGGGTCACCCCCGGCGCGCCGCTGCCGTCGGAGAAACCGCCGGTGCATTTGATCTGTTCGGCATCGATGGCTTTGCATTCGCACATCGGATTGTGCGCCAGGGCGCTGGCGCTGAAACCGGCGCTCAGCAGCAGTGCAGCGCTGGCGAGCAAACGGGTCTGAAGGGGTGAGCGAGTCATGGTTTGGCTCCTTGTTTGTTCAGCCACGCAACCGTGGCGGGGGAGGCTTGGCTCAGGGGAATCGCGGCTTGGTGCATGCTGCCGTCCCAGCCTTCCATGGTGATCCACAGCTCGGCGTCAGGTTTGGTCTTTGCCGGGATCGGCATTTGCGTGCCCATGCGGTACGGGGTGCCGAAGAAGATCGTGCCAGCGGCGCGCAGACTGCGCGGTTTGCCGATGCGCAGGTAAGTGGCCTTGACCTGTTCGACGCAGGTATCACAAACGGCGGCAGTGAAATCCTTCATATAGCCGGCCGGACCGCTAAGGTGCGGCGCCTCGTCGCGCAGTTCGGCCAGGCGCAGGCTCCACGGGCCGACCTGAACGGTGCCTATCTCACGCTGGCCCAGGCCACTGTCGCCGCGAAACAGCGAGGCATCGGCAAAGTATTTCGGCATGAAGCCCAGCGGGATCAGCAACAGCAGGACATTGATGTGGAAACGCCACTTGTGCCAGAAACGCGACAGGCGCGACGGCGGTGTGACCGAGATGGCTTTGTTCACAGGCTCGCCTCCGAAGGTTCACGGCGCAGCGCCGGTTGGGCGGTGACGCGGTTTTTCTTGTCCTCGCGTTTCAGCGCATTGGCGGTGGCCAACGCGGTGCGCTTGGTCCAGATCAGCAGGCCGCTGAGGATCATCATGCTCAGCAACAGGCCGAAGAAGAACCAGATCAACTTGATCCAGATTCCACCGAAGTCGCCGGTGTGCAGCGGGCGCATGGATTCGGTGACGAATTCCAGCGAGGAGCGATCGGACAGCAACCGTGAGGAGGCCATTTCGCCGTTGTACGGGTTGAGAGTCGCGGTCTGATACATCAGCGGATACCAGCCACGGCCGCTGACGCTCATGTGCGAGTAGGCATTGCCCGGCAGGTTGACGTAGCTGGCTTCCAGCCCCGGAATCTTCTGCTGGGCGATTTCGATGGCGCGGTCCAGGCTGATGCGCGGCGGCGGGGTGCCGGCGGCCGAGATCGGCACACTTTCGCGGGACATCGCCGGGATGATCGGCTCGCTGGAAATGGAAATCTGGTTATCGAACAGGATCGCCTTGATCAGGAACCAGATGCCGGTGATCGAGATCACCGCGATGAACCAGATCGACCAGATGCCGCACAGGCGATGAAAGTCGCCCCAGAAGATCCGCGCACCATGGCGTACGCGCAGGGTCGGGCGCAGAAAACCTTTCCAGAAGCGCTTGTACACCACCAGCCCGGTAATCAGCGACACCAGCATCGGCACGCCGAGCAATGACACCAGATACCAGCCCCAGCTATAGCCATTGGTGAACGGCACCAGCCACCAGCCATGCAGGGCGCGGGTAAAGGCCTTGAAATCGAAGGCTGGCGCGGTGCCCTGAATGACCCCCGTGTACGGATTGACATAGACCGTCAACGAGCGCCCGTCGGGGTAGCTGACTTCGACATCGAGGGCAAAGTGCGACTCGTCCGGACGATTGATGCTCTGCACCAGGGTTTGCGGCTCGGCCTGTTTGATCGCGGCGAGAATCTGGTCGTAGCTCAGTCGCGGCGCATCGTCCGACGGCTGACTGGCGCGCATTTGCGGGTTGGCCAGCCAGACAATCTCCTGGCTGACCACCGCCAGCGTGCCGGTAACACAGACGATCAGCACAAAGAACCAGATCGGCAACGCCAGCCAGCTATGCACCAGGAACCACAGTTTGGAACGGGATTTCTTCGACATGATTGCGCGTCTTGATTGCGGTGGAAGGGGCCGGGCTACGGGCTTCGCAGCACGGAACTCCCCCGGGAGGCCGTTCGTGGCTTTTGCCTACGCGAACGGCCTGCATTCCTATAAGACGGATGAGCGAAGAAAATCCCGAAAGCGGATATGAAAGTAAATGTTTCGCAATTACATCGGCAGTGCATTTTTGCCGGTCGATCCGAGGCAAAAAGCCCTCAGCCTTGGCTGAACATCTCCATCGCCCGCTGGCGAATCTGCTCTTCGCTCAGATCCTCCTTGTGCGTGGCGAGAAACCACAGATGGCCCAACGGATCTCTCAGCGTGCCGCTGCGATCACCGTAAAACTGGTCTTTGACCTCGGAGACGCTTTGCGCGCCGGCATCCAGCGCTTGTTGAAAGGACTGGTCGACATCGGTGACATACAGGTGCAAGCCGATCGACACTGCCTGCTGCGGATTGCTCAGCGGCCCCTGATCGCAAGGCGTGCCGAGCATGATCGCGCTGTCGCCGATGCGCAGCTCGGCGTGGCCGATGTTGCCGTCGGGCATGGTCAGGCGCATGACTTCGCTGGCGTTGAAGGCTTTCTTGTAGAACTCGATGGCCTCGGCGGCCTGTTGGATGCCGAGATACGGGGTAATGCTGTGATACCCCTCGGGAATGGGTTTGACGCTCATGACGTTCTCCCTGTTTTTGTTTTCAACAGATGTGGTTACACCGGATTTACCCGGAGCAATCACTATAGAACCGTCCTTGCTGCGCAAATTGTTCGCCGACGAGCAGCGTCATCACTCATCGCGAAAGTGCGGGCCTGGCCCTCGGTCACCGAGCATGTCGCCTTTATTGCGTAACGGACACGCCTCCATGGACAGACAGCCGCAGCCGATGCACCCGGTGAGCTGATCGCGCATCAGCGTAAGTTGCCTGATCCGTTCATCGAGCTCGCGCTGCCATTGTTCAGACAGCATTTTCCAGTCCGCCGCCGACGGCGCGCGATCCTGCGGCAGGATCTTCAGCGCTTCGCCGATTTCCGCCAGCGGTATCCCCAGCCGTTGCGCAACTTTGATCAACGCCACCCGGCGCAGGACGGCGCGCGGATAGCGGCGCTGGTTGCCGGCATTGCGTTCACTCTTGATCAAACCTTTGGCTTCATAAAAGTGCAGCGCCGTGACTGCGACGCCACTGCGCGCAGCAACCTCGCCCACGGTGAGAGGCTTGTGCACCTGGTCCTTGCTGATCATGCGGAAAATACTCTTGACCTTGACTTAACTAGAGGTTTTACCCTGCAGCTCTTCGGGTCGCAAGGCTCGCTTCAACATGAGTGGGGGCTTTCCATGAGCAATCGCAGCTTTACCCAATTGATCGAATTCGAAATCGAACCCCGCCAGCAAGCAGCGCTGGTCTCGGCATTGGCGACGCAGACCGAGGGGCTGGCCCAGCGATACGACGGGTTTCTCAGCGCCAGCGTGCAGGCCAGCGACGACGGCCGCCGCGTGCTGAGTTTTTTGCAGTGGCAAAGTCGCGAAGCGGGGGAGGCGGCATTTCGCAGTTTCGAAAGCGGCGAAGAGGATTTCTGGCAGTTGATCCGCACCCATCGGGCGAAAACCGTGACCTTCAATTCGTTCCAGGTGCACAGCAGTATCGCCCGCAGCCACGACGACGCGCTGCACTGCCGTTTGCCGGTCAGCCAGTATTAGCGCAAAGCTGATAGCCACTATTGAGAGCGTTGATTTCTGCGCGAGCGTGCCCGGGCGTAGCCTTTCTCCATCGACCCCACATTGCTCGCCAGGACGCTCCCATGAACCGTTTACTGACTGTTTCGCTGATGCTCGCTGTTTCCGTACTCGCCGGTTGTGCCGGCCATGTTTCGCCCGAGCTGCGCCCTTACACCGCTGAAGAATCCCGCGAACTGGCGCTGGAAGCGCTGAACCGCAGCGGCTTGTCGTTCGACGAATACCACGCGAAAAAAGCCCAATTGCTCGGTCAGCCGCAGAAGACTTTTGGCTTCGACCAACAGGGTGAGATGAGTGCCGAACGTGCCATACAGCTGCACGGTCGTCAAAGCTGAAAGCAAACTGTACTGCTTGAAGTTTTCCCTAACTGTCCGTGGGTTTGCCGGGCCGTGTGGGATAGGGTCAACAGCTGAATGACCCTGGATGGACTGCCTCGATGAACCTCTCACTTGATCTGCTGTTGGCCTTCGCCCTGTTTGCCCTTGTCACCTCGATCACACCGGGGCCGAACAACACCATGTTGCTGGCTTCCGGAGTGAATTTCGGTTTCAACCGCACCATTCCGCACATGCTCGGCATCAGCTGCGGCTTCTTCCTGTTGGTGGTAGCGGTGGGCTTCGGCCTTGGCGCGGTGTTTCAGGCCTATCCGATTCTGTATACGGTGCTGCGATATGTCGGCGCGGCGTATTTGTTGTATCTGGCGTGGAAGATCGCCCACTCCGGCCCGGTCGGCGACAGTGCCCACGGCGAGGCTAAACCAATCAGCTATCTGGGCGCCGCAGCGTTCCAGTGGGTCAATCCCAAGGCATGGATCATGGCCATCGGTGCCATCAGCACGTACACGCCGATGCAGGGTTATTTCTATAACGTCGTGATCATCGCGGCGGTGTTCGCCATCATCAATCTGCCCAGTGTCGGCCTGTGGGCGGCGTGCGGCACGCTGTTGCGCAATGTGCTGAAAGATCCGCGCTGGTTGCGCGTGTTCAATTGGGGCATGGCGGCGCTGTTGGTGATCTCGCTGTATCCGTTACTTCTGGAAAGCTTTCACTGACGCATTGCTTCAATCGCCGGCCCGATGCCTGTTAAGCTCGGTTTCAGGAGCGTTCCTACGCACTTTTAAATGAAGCCCTACTTCTTTAACGGCATCCGATCAGGTATTGATGACGCTCTCGAACCCATGCACAGCTCACGAGGCTGTGCATTGTCGTTTGCAGACACGAGCCTCCTGATCCCGGAACACGCTCTGCGAGTCCTTTATGAACACACGTCCGTTGTATTTCGATTACGCCGCCACCACCCCGGTGGATGAGCGGGTCATCCAGGTGATGATCGAGTGTCTGGGTTTTCACGGTAACTTCGGTAACCCGGCGTCCAGCTCCCACGCTTTCGGCCAGCAGGCCCGGCAGACGGTCGAGCAGGCACGTCGGCAAGTTGCCGATCTGGTCGGCGCGCAGCCTGAGCAGATTGTCTGGACCTCCGGGGCCACCGAATCCAACAACCTCGCCCTCAAAGGCGTCGCTCAGGCCCGTGGCATTCCCGGCGGCCATATCATTACCAGTCAGATCGAACACAAGGCCATTCTCGACACCGCGCGGCAATTGCAGGATTCGGGCATTGCCGTGACCTATCTGGTGCCGGACGCGGAAGGCTTGATCACGCCGCAAGCGGTCAGCGAAGCGATGCGTGACGACACCTTTCTGGTCTCGCTGATGCTGGTCAACAATGAGTTGGGCACGGTCAACGATGTCGAGGCGATTGGCGAAGTGGTGCGCACTCGGCAGGCGTTGTTTCATGTGGATGCGGCGCAAGGCGCGGGCAAAGTCGCGATCGACCTGAGCCGCTGGCCGGTGGATCTGATGTCGTTTTCCGCACACAAACTCTACGGCCCCAAGGGCATCGGCGCCTTGTATGTCGGCCCGCAGGCGCAGCAACGCTTGCAGGCACAGATCCACGGCGGCGGTCATGAAGGTGGCCTGCGCTCCGGAACCCTGGCGACTCATCAGATTGCCGGGATGGGCGCTGCTTTCGCTTTGGCCGCCGACGCATTCGATGAAGAGAAAAAATCCATCATCGCTTTGCGCGAACGCTTGCTCGAACAGCTTTTGAAGTTGCCCGGCGTGCGCCTCAATGGCAGTGCCTCGCAACGTATTCCGCACACCCTGAGCCTGACCTTCAGCGAGGGCGAGTTCAACAGCGCCGCATTGAGCCATTCGATCGCGTTTTCCGCGACGTCGGCGTGTAATTCCGCAAGTAATGCGCCGTCCCACGTGCTGCTCGCGCTCGGGCATGATGCGCGGCTGGCGGGGCGCACCATTCGCTTGAGCCTCGGGCGGTTTACCACCGTCGAGGATGTCGACAAGGCCGTTGACCTGATCACAACCGCCTGCGCCAGTGCTCCGGCATTCTGGGCGACGGGGCTTTAAACAGCCGACGCTTTCCATGGCCGCGAAGGCTACGAACAATAACGATGACGCGATTAGCAGGAGACATGATGAGTTCCCACACCTTGACCGAAGGATCGGTGCCTCAGCGCCTGGCGCATACCCGTGAACTGATGCGCCGCGAAGGCATCCATGCGCTGCTGGTGCCGTCCGCCGACCCGCATCTTTCGGAATACCTGCCGGGTTACTGGCAGGGCCGGCAATGGCTGTCGGGTTTCCACGGTTCGGTCGGTACGCTGATCGTCACTGCGGATTTCGCCGGCGTGTGGGCCGACAGTCGTTACTGGGAACAGGCGACGAAAGAGCTCAACGGCAGCGGCATCGAACTGGTCAAGCTGCAACCGGGGCAACCGAGCCCGCTGGACTGGCTGGCCGAGCAAACCCCCGAGGGCGGCGTGGTTGCGGTCGATGGTGCGGTAATGGCGGTGGCTTCGGCGCGCACACTGAGCAGCAAGCTCGAGGCACGCGGTGCTCGCCTGCGCACCGATTTCGACCTGTTGCAGGAAGTCTGGCGTGATCGCCCGAGCCTGCCGAACGCGCCGATCTATCAGCATCTGCCGCCGCAAGCGACTATCAGCCGTGGCGAGAAACTGGCGAAATTGCGCGAAGCCTTGCAAGAGCGTGGCGCCGATTGGCATTTCATCGCCACCCTCGACGACATCGCTTGGCTGTTCAACCTGCGTGGCGGTGATGTTTCGTTCAATCCGGTGTTTGTTTCGTTCGCCTTGATCAATCAGCAACAGGCCACGCTGTTCGTGGCGCTGAGCAAGGTCGATGCCGATCTGCGCGCCGTACTGGAGCAGGATGGCGTAACGCTGCGTGACTACAGCGAAGTGGCCGATGCGTTGCGGTCTGTGCCGAGTGGCGCGAGCCTGCTGGTCGATCCGGCGCGAGTGACCACGGGGTTGCTGGATAACCTGGACAGTGGCGTGAAACTGGTCGAAGGCCTCAACCCGACCACGCTGGCCAAGTCGCAGAAAAGCGAAGCCGACGCGCAGCACATCCGTGAAGCCATGGAGCAGGATGGCGCGGCGTTGTGCGAATTCTTTGCCTGGCTGGAGTCAGCGTGGGGGCGCGAGCGCATCACCGAACTGACCATCGACGAGAAACTTACCGCTGCCCGTGAGCGGCGTCCCGATTACGTTTCGCTGAGCTTCAACACTATTGCCGCGTTCAACGCCAATGGTGCGATGCCGCACTATCACGCTACTGAAGAGGAGCATGCGTTGATCGAGGGTGATGGTCTGTTGCTCATCGATTCCGGTGGTCAATACCTCGGAGGTACCACAGACATCACGCGCATGGTCCCGGTGGGTACGCCGACCCAGGAGCAGAAACAGGATTGCACGCGCGTGTTGAAAGGCGTGATTGCGCTTTCGCGGGCACGATTTCCGAAAGGCATTCTGTCGCCGCTGCTCGACGCCATCGCTCGTGCGCCGATCTGGGCTGACAACGTCGACTACGGTCACGGCACAGGTCATGGCGTGGGCTATTTCCTCAACGTTCACGAAGGTCCGCAGGTAATTGCCTATCAGGCGGCACCGGCGCCACAAACGGCAATGCAGCCGGGGATGATCACCTCGATCGAGCCCGGCACCTATCGTCCGGGTCGCTGGGGTGTGCGCATCGAAAACCTGGCGATGAACCGTGAGGCCGGCAGCAGCGAATTCGGCGACTTCCTCAAGTTCGAAACCCTGACGCTGTGCCCGATCGATACCCGCTGCCTGATTGCTGACCTGCTGACTCAGGAAGAAAAGCAGTGGCTCAATGCTTATCACAGTGAAGTGCGTGAGCGACTGAGTCCATTGCTGGATGGTGCGGCGCTGAGCTGGCTGAACGAGCGCACTGTGGCCATTTGATCGATTTACCCAAGGCACCGCTCGCGGTGCCTTAGGGCTCGGCTTCAATCCTGGCGCAATGCCTCTTCCACGAAGTCGAGTCGATCCTGACCGAAGAACAACTGATCGCCAATGAACATGCTGGGGGCACCGAAAACGCCGCGCTTGATGGCGGCTTCGGTGTTTTCCTTGAGTGCGGCTTTTACTGATTCATCGTTGGTCAGCGCCATTATCTCTTGGGGGGCGAAGCCGTTTTCAGTCAGCACGGCGGCAACGGTTTGCGGATCGTTGAGGTTACGGCCTTCTACCCAAAGCGCCTTGAACAGGCAATCGACGAACTCGGCGAAACGCTGCGGCTGGCGCATCTGCATGCCAGTGACGGCACGCATTAATATCAGCGTGTTGATTGGAAAGTGCGGATTGAATCTGAGCTGTACGCCGTAGCGTTTGGCGAAGCGATCGAGGTCCTGAAACATGTAGCGGCCCTTGGCCGGAATCATTGCCGGCGAAGCGTTGCCGGTGGCTTTGAACACGCCACCCAATAGCATCGGGATGTAGATCAGTTCGCTCTGGGTATCGGCGCAGATTTTCGCTAGCTGGGTGTGCGCCAGATAGGTGGTCGGGCTGCCGAGGTCGAAATAGAATTCCACGGTTTTCGTCATGATCAAATCGCTCTCTTATTGTTGTAATGAGGGGGGAGGGCTTACCAGCGTTCGTTCCATGGGCGCAGGTCCAGCTCGAAGGTCCAGGCATCCCGTGGCTGACTGTGCAGATACCAATAGTTTTCGGCGATGTGCTCTGGATCGAGAATGCCGTCCTGATCCTTGGTCGCGTATTTTTCGGGAAAGCTGCTGCGGATGAAGTCGGTGTCGATCGCACCATCAACCACTACGTGGGCGACATGAATGTTCATCGGTCCCAACTCTCTCGCCATGCTTTGCGCCAGTGCGCGGATGCCGTGTTTGGCTCCGGCGAAAGCGGCAAATCCAGAAGCACCGCGCAGCCCGGCCGTGGCACCAGTGAACAGAATCGTGCCGCGCTGCCGAGTGACCATGCGCTTGGCCACTTCACGGGCATTGAGAAAACCGGAGAAGCAGGCCATCTCCCAGATCTTGAAATATTTGCGCGCAGTTTCTTCGAGAATGCTGCAAGGCACGTTGGCGCCGATGTTGAAGACAAAGGCGTCAATCGGGCCGACGCGGGTTTCGATGTCTTCGATCAAGGCGATGACGTCATCTTCCTTGCGCGCATCGCAGGCAAAACCATGGGCCTCACCGCCCTCAGCGATGATTGCGTCAACCAGAGGCTGCAGTTTGTCGGCGCTGCGCCGGGTTACGCAGGCAATAAAACCCTCACTGGCAAAGCGTTTGGCAATGGCCCCGCCGGTGGCATCGCCGGCCCCGACAATCAACACGACCTTCTTGTTATTCATGGGTGAACCCTTTTTGGTTAACGATCGTTTAGTTAACGAACGTTATGCTAGGATTCGGGCAGCGTCAAGGCGAGCTATTTCAGGAGAGGACATGCGTTATTCGGCCGGACACAAATCGGAAACCCGCGAACGATTGCTGCAAAGCAGCGCGCTGTCGGCAAAGAAATCGGGGTTTTCCACGGTGGGCGTGGATGGCCTGATGAAAGCCATCGGTTTGAGTGGCGCCGCGTTCTACAGCCACTTTTCATCCAAGGATGCGTTGTTCGCTGCCATCGTCGAGCGAGAGTTGAGTGAAAGTCTTGAGCGCCTTGGTGGCCAGGGCGGTGCAGATCGGCAGCGGCTGGAGCGTTGTCTGAAGCAGTACCTGAGCATGGCCCACGTCGAGCAACCCGAGGCCGGTTGCGCGCTGCCGACATTGGGCGCGGAGATTGCCCGTGCCGATGTACAGGTGCGTGAGCAGGCTGAAGAATGGATCTGCCGCCTTCAGCAGGGCTGGGCTGAGATACTGGAAAGCGAGAGTCTGGCCTGGTCGGTGCTGTCGCAATGTGTGGGGGCGTTGGTGGTCGCGCGAATGCTGGCAACACCGGACGTGCAGCGTACGGTGTTGCGCTCGAGTCATGAGCAAATCACTCGTCAGCTCGCTTTGCCACGAGCCGAGTAGTTATTTGCAGATGACGATCATGCTGCGGCTGGTATAACCGGCGGGGTTCAGGCCGAACGGATAATCGCCAGGTTCCTCGACGGCATCCCCGGATTTGGCGATTACCTTGTAGCCCTTGGGAGCGCAGGAGTTGGCTGCGCTGGTGTAGCACTTGTCCCATGAGGATGAAAGACCGGAACAGTTGATGTGCAGTCCCTTCTTGCCGCGTTTGACCTGGGTTTCCGAAGTCGCCGCGCAACTCGCGATCGCCAGCAGGGCGATCATTAGCAAAATTCGTTTCATTACCATCCTTAATAGCGGCCGCGAGTCTGGTGCTCGGGTCTGCCTGTATTCGCTCGCGTTTGCAGCGTTGTGCCGTCCTTTGCGAAAAAATCCATGCCTGGCGATGGGTTACGCAGCTAAACATGGCCTAAATGAGCGCCAATTACCAGACCCCACTTTCTATTACGCTTCAGTCGGCAGCGACAGCAGGCTTTGCTCCACTGCCCATGGTCATGGTTGCGCCCACTGACGCCAGAATAATGCACAGGATGGCCAGCCATTGTGACAATGAAAGGTATTCCTGGAGAAAAAGCAGACCTGATAGTGCTCCGAAGGCCGGTTCGATACTCATGAGCGTGCCGAAGGTGCGCGCGGGCATACGGGTCAGGGCGACCATCTCCAGGGTATAGGGCAGGGCGGTGGACAGAATGGCGACTCCGATAGCAATCGGTATCAGTGATGGTGTAAGCAGCGCAGCGCCTGCATGAACGATTCCGATCGGCGCCACGAACAGCGCGGCGATCATCACGCCGAGTGCTGCCGTCGTCACTCCGTTGTCGGCGCCGGCCTTCTGCCCGAACAGAATGTACAGCGCCCAGCAGACCCCGGCGCCCAACGCATAGCCCGCTCCGACCAGGTCAATACCGGCAGTGGTAGCGCCGGTGGGTATCAATAGAAGCAAGCCGGCCGCAGCAAGCGCAATCCATACAAAATCTATGGCGCGGCGAGAGGCATATATAGCTACAGCCAGAGGGCCGGTGAATTCCAGCGCAACGGCGATGCCTAGCGGCACTGTGCGCAGCGACATATAGAAGAGGAAGTTCATTCCGCCCAATGCCATCCCGTAGACGATCACGGTACGAAGAGACTTGGCGGTCAGCTTTGCACGCCATGGGCGCAGTATCAGCAGCATGATCACGCTGGCAAAGATCAATCGAAGAGTGGTTGTTCCTTGTGCGCCGATAATGGGGAACATGCTTTTGGCCAGAGAAGCGCCCGACTGGATGGACGCCATGGCTATCATGAGCAGGCAAACCGGAAACAATGTGGAAGCAAGGGAGCGAGGTTGATCATTCATTGCGCGGCAGCATCCAAGGCAAAAACACAGTATTGTTGTGGTAGTGGGCAATATACTGCGCATTGGATGGGGTCGCGTCTATATATAGAAAGCGTTTTTGCTGATTTGAAAGAAAAGCGAAATTAACGGTTGACGGCAGATTCCAGAGGTCTATAATTCGCCCCACTTCCGGCGCAGTCGAAACGGAAAACTCCTTGAGATTCAAAGAGTTAGGCAGTTTTCGACAGCGGCTTGCTTCAGATCATCGAAGCCTGGAAGGAGTTGAAAGAGCAGTGATGTGC
>NZ_JAHSTW010000007.1 GCF_019145195.1 Pseudomonas siliginis | reverse complement strand
CCTTCAGCTAAAGCCGATCAAACCGCATCCAGCTCCGGCTCATCCGCCTGCACATTCAGCGTGGCCTTGACCACATCATGCCGGCGGATGTACTTCCAGTCCGCTTCATCGATGTAGATGCCTGCCGGGCCGCTGCCGCCTTCCAGGTCGATCGCGACACTGGCGCAGACTTGCGGCTTCACACTCGCCAGAATCGGCACGAAGCCCAGTTGCAGACTGGTTTCCAGCAGCGCCGCCTGGTTCTTCTCGTCGATGTCCGCCGCCTCGTCGAGGTAGTACGGCAGACGCACGCGGCCGGCCAGGTCGCGATCCATCAAGTGCAGCAACAAGTACATGTTGGTCAGCGCCTTGATGGTCATGGTCGTGCCGTTGGACGCCGCGCCGTCGATGTCGGTGTGGATCACCGGTTGGCCGTTGACCTTGGTGATTTCGAAAGCCAGTTCGAACAAGTCCTTGAGGCCGAGCTGGTTGTGGTTCGCCGCCACCAGTCGCGCCAGGTATTCCTTGGCCTCTTCGTTCTTGTTGTCCTGCTCGGCGCTCTGGCTCAGGTCAAACACCGACAGTGTTTCGCCTTCCTCATACTGGCCGGCGCTGTGGATGATCTGGTCGATGTGCTTGAGCGCTTCCTTGTTCGGCGCGAGGACGATGCGGAAGCTCTGCAGGTTGGAGACCTGACGCTTGTTGATCTCGCGGTTGAACAGCGCCAGTTGATGCTCGAGGCTGTCGTAATCGCTGCGGATGTTGCGCAGGGTGCGGGCGATGTCGGTGACCGCCGCGCGCCGCGCCTTGCCCAAGGTCAGCGCTTCATCGGTGCGGTGTGCGTAAGCGTTGATCAGCAGCGACAGACGCCGCTCCATGTCGTCTTCGCTGTCGAACTTGGCCACACCTTTCAGACGCACCTGCGCGTACAGCGCCTCGATCTGCCCATCGGCGCGCAGCAGGCCCTGCCAGCTGTCCTGATAGTCGTTGAGCAGCGGCAGCAGGTTGTCCATCGAGTCATCGACCGGATCCATGAACGGCGTACCGAACGGCAGATCCGCTGGCAGCAACTGACGACGACGCAAGGCATCGTCGAGGGTGCGTTGCTTGGCCTCCATATCGGCGATCTGACGGCCGACCAGTTGCAGCTTGGCCGACAGTTGCTGGACGCGCTCGGTGAACGCATCGCTGGAGCGCTTGAGTTCGTCCTGCGCGGCTTCCATCTGCGCCAGTTGCTCGAGCTTGTCGCTTTCTTCGGCGCTCAGCGTCTGGGTGCGACGGAAATCTTCCAGCGCCTTCTGTGCGTCCAGCACCTGCTGGTACAGCGCTTCGGTCTGGGTCTTGCTCGCGGCGCGGTCGGCGGCCACGGCTTGCTGGGTTTTCAGTTGCTTGAGCTCTTTTTCCAGACGCTCTTTCTGATCACGCAACGCGGCGCGGTCAGCCAGAGCCTGCAAAGCCGGCGGCTCAATGTGCGAGATGTCGATCGACAGGCCCGGCACTTCGAAGCGCTCGCCCTTGAAGCCATCAAGAATCAGCTCCACGGATTTGACCCACTCGCCGTTCTCGTCGAGGGTGATGCCATGTTCGCCCAGCGGCAGGCTGAACAGCGCGCTATTGAACAGACGCATCAGACGCTCGACGTCCTGTTGCGAGAACTCTTCGCGCAGGCGGGCGTAGCTGTTGTTGTCGGCGTGATCGAGTTGTTGCTTCACTGACTTCAGGCGTTTTTCCAGATCGCGCAGACGCTCTTCGAGATCTTCGGCGCTGAACTGACGCGACTGCGCCAAGGCACCGGCCAGTTCGTCGTGTGCATCCTTGGCGGCGAGCAATTGTTGCTCAAGCACTTTGACGTCATCGACCAGGGCGAAGCGGTTCTTCAGCACCGACAACTCGCCGAGCCAGCGCTGAATACCGGAAATTTCCCGCTCCAGACGCATCAGTTCCTGAGTGCCGCCGCGCTGATCGTTCTGCAGATCGTCCTGCTCGCGGCGGTAGTGCTCGGCCTGGATGGTCAGCTCTTCCTTGCGCGCCGTGGCGTAGTCCGACCAGGTGCCGAGCAAGGAGTCGAGCAGCGGCGACAGGCGATGCAGCTTGCCGCGCAGCACATCGCGCTGTTTCACGCCGTTGGCCAGCGCTTCGACCAATGGGCCGGCGGCGACCAGCGAGTTGTAGTCCTGCTCCATGCGCCGCACATCGCGGAAGGCTTCTTCGCACGCGGCGATGTAATCGACGCTGCCCGAACGCAGGCTGTGCTCGAAAGCATCGAGGAACAGTTGCTTGAGCTTGGCCGCGGTGATTTCCCGCATGTGCAGCAGGTTGATGAACAGCGCGCGGAACGTCTTCAGGCTCTGCTCGCTGGTGGAGCGCAGCGGGATCAGGGTCAGGTCGAGCGGGATCGACGTATGGCCGCCAACCAGCAAGCGGCGCAGTTCATCCGGCTTGAGTTCGTAGGCTTTCAGGCCTTCTTTTTCGAGATTGCTGAACAGTTCTTTCTGGCGCAGGCAGGTGTCGTTTTTCTGGTAGTGGGCCAGATCGAGCTTGCCGGCGTAGGCGAAGAACTGGTGCCCGAAACCGCCGCCCGGGCCGCGACCGACCACGCCAATCACGTGGGGGCCGTGGGGCAGGTTGACTTCGACGAGGATGTAACTGGTGTCGGAGGCGAAGTAGAAGCGCCGCGATTGTTCGAGGCTGTACTTGCCGAAACTCATGTCCGACATGCGCGCCAGAATCGGGAACTGCAAGGCGTTGATCGACGCTGATTTACCGAGGTTGTTCGCGCCGTAAACCGACAACGGTTCTTCCAGCGGGAACAGACCGAGGCTGTAACCGGCGGTGTTCAAAAGGGCAAAGCGGCGGATGCCGTAGCGTTCCTGGCTCATGCATCGGACTCCTGTTCTTCGGCAATGGCGCGGGCCAGTGCGTCTTCTTCGCTTTCTTCTTCAAATTCGGAAAGATCGAGCGGATCGTCGGTTTCGAGGAATTTCGCTTCAGCTTCTTCGTCGATCAGCACCGGCGCCGGCAGCGGCAGAACGCTGTGGACGCTGGCTGCCAGGTCGCGGTCCTGTTGTACCGACAGGCACACGTCGAGGAAACGGTGCATCGGCGGCAGGAAGCGGTAGACACCGTTTTCTTCGCCGGCGAAACCGAGCTGAGTCATGCGGCGCATGATCTTTTCTTCGAGTTCTTCAACAGTCTGCACTTCGGCCTGGATGAACAGGTCGCGGTACTTGTCCAGCAGCGACGGCAATTCTTCGCGGCCGAGGCTGCCGCCATCGAGCACGGCAATCGGATCGCGGCCCTGATCGGCCAGGTGCTCGACGAGGATGAAGGTGAACAGCGCCAGACGCTGGGCGGTCTTGTTCACCGCTGCGGCGGCCATGTCCGGCACGAAATAGTAGAAACCACGGGTGTCGCAGACCAGTTCAAAGCCCAGCGCCTTGAACAGCGTGCGGTACTGGTCCTGGAAATTCGACAGTTGTGCGTACAGCTCAGGATCACGGCGGCTGACGTGGTAACCCTTGAACAGCTCGCGGAAGATCGGCGCCAGTTGCGACAGTTCGGAAAGATCAAGATGCATTTGGGATGCTCGCAGAATCCTCGGCGGCGGTATCGCTGGCCGAGAGCAGGGCGAAGGAGCGCAGGCTGACCTGATGCTCGTGAGTGTGGTATTCGCGGCGTTCCAGACGCTCGCGCTTGAAGCGTTTTTCCCGCGACAGGCGCGAGAACCAGTAAAGCAATTCGTCGGTGGCGCCGTCCGGTTCCTGCTCCAGCAGCCAGGTCATCAGGTCCGGCATCGGCAACGATTCTTCGCAACGATCGACCATCTCGCGCACGGTGCGCGGCGCTCGTGGCGCGTCGCCCGCCTTCTGGGTTTTGTGCGCCTTGGGGAAGCGCGCCGGTTTCGGCTCGAAACGCGCCAGCGCGTAGACGTAGGCTTCGACCTGACTGGCGCTGCCCAGGAAGGTGCTTTGCGGACGGGTGAACAGTGGCATCGCCGCTTGCGGCACGGCGTCGATGCCTTTACGCCGGATCGCCGCCAGCGCCAGTGCGGCGCCGCGAGTGACGGCGTTGTGCCGACGCGCTTCTTCACGCAGCGGCAGCAGCAGTTCGCGGGCATGACGCAGGGTCAGTTGCGCGCTGGTCTGCATTTCGAGGATGCGCGCGTGGGTGCGCAGGAGCATGTCGTCATCGACCAGATGGCCGAGGCGCTGCTGTTCGCTGAGCATCTTCAGCAGCACTGTTTCGACCTTGCGCACGCCTTGTTCGAAGGCGCCGTCGGCGTTGACCAGATCGATCATCGGCTCGACGTATTCGTCCCACGTCGCCAGTACTTCGGCGTAACGCTGACGCAGCGGAATCTGCCGGTCGCTGGTCTTCGCCCGTTCGGCGACTGCCACCAGGGCCTGTTCATCGTTGTCGAGTTTCTTCAGTACGTCGCGCACGCGCATGTCGAGCAAGCGCAGCTGGCGCGCCAGATCGTTGCCATCACGAACGTCGAAAGCGTCCTGGATATAACCGGCCAGACGCTCAAGGTGACGCAGGTAGGCTTCGATTTCCAGGCACAGACCGAGGCGGTGTTCGCGGCGCAGGTAGGCGAGGAAGTCGTGGATCTGCGCGTTGAGCTCGAAACGGTTCGGGCTTTTCGCCACCGGAACCAGAATATCGAGGCGAATCCACACGTCGAGCAGGCTGGTGATGTCCTGCGGCGTGCTGTCGAGTTGTTGGGCGGCCAGTTGCGTGCGCAGTTCGTTGAGGCTCAGGGTGCCTTGGTCGAAGTGCTCGCACAGTGGCTCCAGAAGTGCCCAGTGTTCAGCGAGGGCGCGCAAGACGCGCTTGGGTTCGATCATCGGAATGGCCGGCTGGTTGGCGATTAAAAGCGGCGATTGTACTGCATCACAGGCGTGGCGATTCACTCTCGGGACGGGCTGTCGCATTCTTTGCCCAAAGGGCAGCGGCGCAGCGCAGCGCGGGGTATCGATCAACAGCGAGCGATCTTGTGCGAAGGGCGGTAGAATCAGCGCACTTTCCGTTATCCACAAGTGGCCGACCTTTGCTTATCGAGTCCCGCCGCCGCGCCTATTTGAACGCCATGCAGGTGGTCAACTGGCTGCCGCGCACCGAACTGCCTTTCGCCGCGCCTTCGCGGCCCGAGCTGCTGGAGATGCCCGAGCCTGAGCTTGAGGTGCCGGTTGCTCCGGCGCCTCTGGCTGAAGCACCGGCGCAGCCTGCCGCGCGTCAGGTCGAGCGGCCGAAAATCGAAGTGCCGCGTCCGTCGCTGGCCAGTACCCGCAACGGCGCGAAACCGGTGGAGGAAGTCGACGACACGCCGGTGGTGGTCAAGCCTGCGCCAGTGCCGCCGCCGCGGTTCGCCCTGCAACTGCTGCGCGCCGGGCGCTGCCTGCTGCTGGTCGAGTTACCCACAGGCGAAGCGTTTCAAAGTCGCGATCCGGCCTACCTGCTGCTCAAGGATATGCTGCGCGCCGCCGGCCTGCCGGATGCGCCGCAGATCGTCGGCGAGCCGGTGCGCTGGCCGTGGCTCAATCGCGGCACGCTGGATCAAGGCCCGGAAGCGGCGCGCGATTTCGTGCAGGGTTTTCTCTCGGTGCAGATGGAAGCGGCGCCCTGCGCCTGTCTGTGGCTGATCGGCCTGCCGGCGCTGAAGTTTGCCGGGGAAGCGGACGCCGAAGCGTTCAATAGTGAACTGCAGATCGAAGGTCTGGGCCTGGCCTGGGCGATTCCCGGTCTGGAACTGTTAATGGAAGAGCCACAGCGCAAGGCCGCTGTGTGGCAAGCCATGCGTCGGCTGATGGCGCGCTGGAAACAATCCGATGAGTGAGGCTGTAACCTTTCGCCCGATGATCGAGGCGGATCTGGACGCTGTATTGAAGATCGAATACGCCGCGTACAGTCATCCATGGACACGGGGCATTTTTCTCGATGGCCTGGGCAAATACCAGATCTGGCTGATGTTCGAAGGCCAGCAGCAGGTGGGCCACGGTGTGGTGCAGATCATTCTTGATGAGGCGCACCTGCTCAATATCACGGTCAAACCGGAAAATCAGGGGCGCGGGTTGGGCCTGACGTTGCTCGAGCATCTGATGTCGCGAGCGTACGCGGCTGAAGCGCGGGAGTGCTTTCTCGAAGTGCGCGACAGCAACACGGCTGCGTTCAAGTTGTATGAGCGGTATGGCTTCAACGAGATCGGCCGGCGTCGCGATTATTATCCGGCGGTGGGTGGGCGTGAAGATGCGGTGGTGATGGCCTGTACCCTGGTTGACTGATCGACCTTGAAAGCTTCGCGAGCAGGCTCGCTCCCACATTTGATTCTGTAACCATCCCTGAACCCTGTGGGAGCGAGCCTGCTCGCGAACGCGTCAGATCAGGCGCCTCTTATCTCCGCTTGCCATCCAGCGGATCCAGATCCGCCAGTTCCGCTTCATCCAGCCCGTCACCGCCGCCGATGTCGTTTTCACCGACCTCGCTCAAATCCCAATCCGCCGGATTGCCCTCGCCGATTTCCTCGGCATCTCTCGCACCATCCTCGCGAATCAACGTCTCAGGGCTCAGGTCATCGTCAGTCGGCTGATGATCATCCACCGAGGCACCGGTCATGCCAGCCTCACGCACTCGCTCAGCCGGCATCAATTGTTCACGTTCACGCTCGGGCAGCTCATCGCCGATCTTCGCGCTGGGCTCTTCATCGTCAAAGTCCAGCTCGTGCACCGAGCCCATGCGGTCTTCGTTATCATCGATGGGTTCCGGTTGCACCGCATCATAAGGGCGTCGTGAATCAGTCATGGCAATTCCTCATACTGTGGGCCTTACTGAGTGGACTCACCGGGCGCGCGAGAATTCCAACGAAAACACTTTGCGCTGGCGGCGTGACTTCGACGGGTGGTCGTCTATCAAACCTGCGCATCTTTCTTGAGGCCTTATCCATGCACGATCTACAAGACCTGATTGATAACAACGAGCGTTGGGCTGACGCGATCACCAAGGAAGACCCGGATTTCTTCGCCAAACTGGCGCGCCAGCAGACTCCGGAATATCTATGGATCGGCTGCTCCGACGCGCGCGTACCGGCCAACGAAATCGTCGGTATGCTGCCGGGCGATCTGTTCGTACACCGCAACGTCGCCAACGTCGTGCTGCACACCGACCTCAATTGCCTCTCGGTGATCCAGTACGCGGTGGATGTGCTCAAGGTCAAACACATCCTCGTCACCGGCCACTACGGCTGCGGCGGCGTGCGCGCGTCGATGCAGGATCGCCAGTTCGGCCTGATCGACGGCTGGCTGCGCTCGATCCGCGATCTGTACTACGAGAAACGCGAAGAACTGGCCAAGCTGGCGACCGAAGAAGAGCAGGTCGATCGCATGTGCGAACTCAACGTGATCCAGCAAGTGGCCAAAGTCGCGCATACCAGCATCATCCAGAACGCCTGGCACCGCGGACAGCCGCTGTCGATCCACGGCTGCATCTACGGCATCAAGGACGGCCGCTGGAAAAGTCTCAATACCACCATCAGTGGTTTCGAACAGTTGCCGCCGCAATACCGCTTGCGTCCGGTCGGCGCGCCGTAACCGCGGCGTTCAGTTACGGCCCGGATGACGCCAGCGCTGTAAAAAGCGCTGGCCTTCAGGCGTGGGTGGGTCGTCGTAACCGGTGATCCAGCCACGGCAGCGCGACGAACCGCAATCGCAGGCGAACTGGCGTAGCAGTTTGTCTTCGGTCGATGCGTAATCGATGCTCAGATGTTCGCCGCTGTGGATATCTTTCAAGGCCCACAGCCACAATTCGCTCATGTCGAGAAATACATTCGGGTCGCAGGCGTGTTCCAGCACCCCGCAAAAGCGCGGATCGTAAACGTGTATGCCGGTTTGCAGCTGACGGGTCTGTCGACAGCGATAGGGCAGCAATTGCCCGGAAACCCGGCACATTCGACTAATACGCAGAAACTCGCGGCGTGCGACCACCGCCGTGGCCATGCCACGTTCGTCGTGGATAATCTGAAAGTCCTGGCAGGATGGAAAGCCCAGCCGCACCGGAAGTCCGGCGAACGGATAGATGCCTTCTGTATCGCGCGGCAGGTGCCGGCCCATGGCTTGATTGTTCATAACGATCCTTGTTGGTGAGTATTGCCTCCGGGTTGTCCCCACGCCCGCCAGGCGAAGCATGATTGGATCCAAGCGTCGCGCAATTGAAGGTACCGGTCTACTGTCAAACCTGACAGGCGCGATCACCGTTGGCCCGCGTCAGCATTGGCTGACACGGGGGCTCCGGCAGCGACTACAGAGCGGGTGCGGGCACGGCGGCCGCAGGCAAGGGCGCTTTCAGCTGCTGCAGTTGTGTCTTGATTCGTGGCGTGGCGCACTTGGCGGCGGCTTGTTCTGCGCTGAGGTTGCGGATCGAGGTATAGAACAACTCGCAGGTTTTGACCTTTTGCGTCACCTGCCATGTTTGTGTGCAACTGTTCAGCGTGGCCTGTGCATCGCTGCCCGGTTTGCTGCCCATCCCGGCCTGCCAGCAAGCCGCGCTCAAATCCTGGCCCATGACTTTCAGGCCCGCCGCGTCAGCCTTGGCCTGGGCATCGTCGCCGGTATAGCTCTTCGGATCGGCGGCGTACCAGATATAGCTCGGATGATTCGAGCCGAGCACCGGCACATTCACCCCTTCGCTTGGACTGATGCTTGCCAGACCCAATACGCCAACCGTCGGCCCATATTGTTCCTTGATCCAGTTGCGCACCGGCGCCCCAAACGCAACCATCGGCAACGTCGTGCGACTGGCGGTCTGGCTGAACTGCTTGACCAGCGTGGTCTGGTAATCCTTGAAGTAGTCGTAGACGTCCTCCAGATCCCCGCCAGCATTGGACGGCGCGGCGATCGGCGCGATGTCGATGATGGTCTGGTAAGCCGGCGTCTGCCCGGCGGGGATGCCGTTATCGGTCAGCAACGTCGCCCAGCGATCGGTGGTGTTCGAGCACAGATAGTCCTGCGCCTGGGTCAGCGAGTAGTCAGGCGGGAAGTGCAGCAGCTCGACGCTCTTGCGATTCTCCAGCGCCATGCCCAGCGGCAGGAACAGATACCAGCTGTAGGCCCATTTGCCATCGGCATTGAGCTTGCTGGCGCCGGCATACGCCAGGTCGCCGGCGTCGAGCAACGCCGACAGCGGCTTGTCATAGCCGTCCGGCACTCCGGTGATCTCGGCGTAAAGCTGATCGTTGTCGGTTTTCACCAGCACCTTGGCATCGGCGTAACCATCGCGCTGTACGCTCTGGCTCAAGTAATGAGCGACGGTCTGCTCCAGCGTCCAATTGCGAAAGCAGATCACGCTGCAATTGTTGGGGTAGGCGAAGAGGCGGGTGACGCGCTCGGTGCTGCCCAGTTTCACGTCGATATCGGCGTGGACGGCGGCGCTTAGCGTCAGTGCAACGAGGGTAAGTCCTACGAGTTTGAACATGCTCAGATCCTTTTCAGCGTGGGTTCCCCTCGAGTTCGGGGGCGCTTCATAGTGGATCAGCGGTGTTTGACAGAAAAGCGGTTGAGTATGGATTCTTGCCTGAATGCGGTATTACCCAAGCAGCGCACATATTGTTACGGCTGTGCCAACAAGCACGCTGCCTGGTGCGCGTCCGCACTGCTAGACTGCAGCGACATCGAATTTTCCAAGGGTGAGTCATGAAGCCTTCTACTGCTCTCGACATGCAAAGGTCCGCCGTCCGCGAAGTGATCGGGCGCTTTCGTGTGGCCAACCCGCGTGTATTTGGTTCAGCATTGCTGGGGACGGATCTGGACGGTAGCGATCTCGATCTGCTGGTTGACCCGCTGCCCGGCACGACGCTTTTTGATCTGGGCGGACTTCAGGTTGAGCTTGAAGACCTGCTGGGTGTTGCGGTCGAGGTGCTGACCCCCGGCGACCTGCCAGTGAAATTTCGTCAGCAGGTGCTTGATCAGGCGCGACCCGTCTAAAGCAGCGATCAAACCAAGTTTTAAGAGCACCTGCCCTTGAGCCGGTGCGTTTTTATCGACTTACGGCATCACCGGCGGCGTATACGCCAATGTCGTCCCCAGCGCCCACAACAACAGCAGCACCAGCGGCGTGTGCACCAGCAGTTGCACGAACGAAAAGCCTATCAAGTCCCGCGCCTTCAACCCGAGCACGCCCAGCAGCGGCAGCATATAGAACGGGTTGATCAGGTTCGGCAGGGCTTCGGCGGCGTTGTAGATCTGCACCGCCCAGCCGAGGTGGTATTGCAGATCATTGGCGACTTGCATCACGTAGGGCGCTTCGATGATCCATTTACCGCCGCCGGACGGGATGAAAAAGCCGAGAATCGCCGAATACACGCCCATCAGCAGCGCATAGGTGTCGTGGGAGGCGATGCTGACAAAGAAAGTCGAGATGTGATGCGCGAGGGTTTGCGCATCGGCGCCTTTGACCGTGGTCATCAGCGCGGCGATCGAGCCGTACAGCGGAAACTGGATCAATACGCCAGTGGTGGTCGGTACCGCACGGGCCACCGCATCAAGGAAGCTGCGCGGGCGCCAGTGCAACAGCGCGCCGAGCATGATGAACAGGAAGTTATAGGTGTTCAGGCCGGAAATCGCAGTGATCGCCGGTTTGGTCGAGAACTCGTGGAACAGCCAGCCCGCCGCCAGCAGCACCAGCACAATGATCAGCAACGGGCTGTGTTCCAGCCATTCACCGGGGCGAGTGCGCGGTTGCAGCGGCGGCAGGTTGAACGCCGGGTCGATGCCGCAGGCCTTGGCGTCGCGTGCCGAGTTCGGCCCGGGCGCGGTGGCGTAAGCGATGATGATCGAGATCACGATCAGTGCCAGCAGCATGACCCCGGACTGCCAGAGGAAAATGGTTTCGGTGAACGGGATCACGCCAGTGATCGACAGGATCGACGGCGGCAGGCTGCCCGGGTTGGCCTGCAACTGTGCGGCTGACGATGACAAGCCCAGCGCCCACACCGCGCCCAGACCTAGATACGCAGCGGCACCGGCGGCGCGGTAATCCATTTTCAGGTCGGTGCGGCGGGCGAGGGCGCGTACCAGCAGCCCGCCGAATACCAGCGACAGACCCCAATTGAGCAGCGATGCGACCATCGAAATCAACGCTACCCAGGCCACGGCGGAGCGGCCGTTTTTCGGGATGCGTGCCAGTTTGTCGATCAGTTTGACCGCGGGCGGCGAGCTGGCGACGACGTAACCGCCGATCACCACGAAGGCCATCTGCATGGTGAACGGGATCAGGCTCCAGAAGCCGTCGCCGAAGGCCATCGCTGCAGCGGTGGGTTTGGCGCCCATGGCCAGAGTGGCCAGCGCAACGATGATCACGGCCAACGCGGCGAATACCCAGGAATCGGGAAACCAGCGTTCGGCAAAACTGGAACAGCGCAGGGCAAAGCGCGCGGAGCGGCTATCTTCGATATCAACGGCCACGGGAAGTACCTCGGATTTTTTATGGTTATTTTGATCCGCGGGAGCAGTCGCCCGGCTCGACAGCCACGGAGATCCCCTGTGGGAGCGAGCCTGCTCGCGAAGACGTCGGCACATTCAGCATCAGATTGTCTGAACTGACGTTTCGCGAGCAGGCTCGCTCCCACATGGGCGGCTGGTCGGTGTTGGCGTGGTCCCTTGGACAGGCGCTAACAGTAAATCAAGCGCCGCCCTTTTGTTGAGCAGGTTTTCGCAAACCGAGACTATGGTCTGACGGGTTGTCGATCCGCGCTTTTGCGTAGACCATGAGCGCCTTGGTTTTTGCCGATGCCTGAGTTCTTTGTCATGACTGCCAATTCTCCAGCCCGACCGGCGCCGTTCAGCCGTGCCGACTACAAGACCCTCGGCCTTGCCGCGCTCGGCGGGGCGCTGGAAATCTACGATTTCATCATCTTCGTATTCTTCGCGCTGACCCTGAGTCAGTTGTTCTTCCCGCCGGAAATGCCGGAGTGGCTGCGTCTGCTGCAAAGCTTCGGCATCTTCGTCACCGGTTATCTGGCGCGGCCTCTGGGCGGGATTCTGATGGCGCATTTCGCCGACCGTCTGGGCCGCAAAAAGGTGTTCAGCCTGAGCATCCTGATGATGGCCCTGCCGTGCCTGCTGATCGGGATCATGCCGACCTACGCGCAGATCGGCTATTTCGCCCCCTTGCTGTTGCTGGCGCTGCGCATCCTGCAAGGCGCTGCGGTGGGCGGCGAAGTGCCAAGTGCCTGGGTGTTCGTCGCCGAGCATGCCCCGACCGGCCATCGCGGTTACGCCCTCGGTTTCCTGCAAGCCGGCCTGACCTTCGGTTACTTGATCGGCGCACTCACCGCGACCTTCCTCGCGCAGGTTTTCACGCCTGCCGAAATTCTCGATTACGCCTGGCGCTATCCATTCCTGCTCGGCGGTGTGTTTGGCGTGGTGGGCGTTTACCTGCGCCGCTGGCTCAGCGAAACCCCGGTGTTCATGGCCCTGGAAGCGCAGCGCGAGGCGCGGGTCGAGCTGCCTCTGCGCACGGTGCTGCGTGAACATCGTCTGGCCATGCTGCCGGCCATGTTGCTCACCTGCGTACTCACCTCGGCAGTGGTGGTGTTCGTCGTCATCACCCCGACCATGATGCAGAAAACCTTCGGCATGACCGCCAGCCACACCTTCGGCCTCAGTGCCTTGGGCATCGTTTTTCTGAATATCGGCTGCGTGATTGCCGGACTGCTGGTCGACCGCATCGGCGCCTGGCGCACGGTCATGCTGTACAGCCTGTTGCTGCCGCTGGGGATTGGCGTGCTGTATGGCTGTCTGATCATGGGCGGGCATTGGATCGGCATGGCCTATGCGGTCGCCGGTCTGGCTTGTGGGGTAGTTGGCGCGGTGCCTTCGGTGATGGTCGGGTTGTTTCCGGCGCGGATTCGCGTGTCGGGCATTTCCTTCACCTACAACATTGCCTACGCGGCGTGGGCAAGTATCACGCCGCTGTTGCTGATTGGTCTGATGCCGTGGAGCCCGTGGGTCTGCGTAATCTTCTGTGCAGTGATGGGCGCGGTGGGAGTTCTGACAGCGGCGTATTTCGGTGCGCGCATGCCACGTACCGGACCGTGTCAGGCTGCCGGCGCTGCCTGATCCGCAAGCGCCGGATTATTTTCGACTGACGGGTCTGGCGCTGGCTTCAGAAAAGCTGCGCAAGGCCGATGGCTAGGTTGTATCCGCTAACTACCCTGCCATCGGTGCTTTCCCATGTTCAATAAACGCTTGAAACAAGAGCTGGCCGCTCTGCGCGAAGAACTCTCCAGCCTTGTACAAGTGAAGGAAAGCCTGGAAAGCGAAATGCTCGCGCTGACCCTTGAGCCCGACGGGCGGATTCGTTCGGTCAACCAGAATTTTCTCGATGAAATGTTCTACAAGAGCCAGGACCTGATCGGCCGGGCAATCGAAGACATCGTGCCGGCCCACGTCAAAACCGACGAATTCCACCAGCGCTTCAAAAACTCGATGAGCCGTGGCGAGCACTTCGCCGGCGCCGTGCGCCTGTTGCGCGGCAATGGCGACGAGGCGTGGCTGCGTTCGATCGTGCAACCGGTGCGCTCGTCTGATGGCCGGATCAGACACATTTCCTTCTACGCCAGCGACCTGACCCGCACCATCGAAGCCTCCCGCGAGCATGAGAACCTGATCGGCGCGCTGGTGCGCTCCACCGCCGTGATCGAGTTCGACCTCAACGGCAATGTGCTCAGCGCCAATGATCGCTTCCTCAACGGCATGGGTTACAGCCTGGCGCAGATCAAAGGCAAACATCACCGCACGTTCTGCGCCCCGGAAGAGTACAACAGCGCCGAGTACCAGAACTTCTGGCGGCGCTTGAACAGCGGCGAATTCGTCGCAGGCCGCTTCAAGCGTATCGACAGCCATGGTCGTACGGTGTGGCTGGAAGCGTCCTACAACCCGGTGGTTGATGCCAACGACAAACTGTACAAAGTGGTGAAGTTCGCCACGGTGATTACTGATCAGGTCAACCGCGAGCAGGCGGTTGCCGATGCAGCGAGCATCGCTTACAGCACCTCGCAACAAACCGACAGCACCGCGCAACGGGGCACCACGGTCGTCACCGAAGCGGTGAACGTGATGCGTGATTTGTCGCGGCACATGCAAGCCGCTGGCGAAGGTATCGAGGCGCTGAACGAGCAGTCGCTGGTGATCGGCACGATCGTCAAAACCATCAGCGGCATTGCCGAACAGACCAACCTGCTGGCGCTCAACGCCGCGATCGAAGCCGCCCGGGCCGGCGAGCAGGGCCGTGGTTTTGCCGTTGTCGCAGATGAGGTTCGGCAACTGGCCTCGCGCACCAGCCAGGCGACGGACGAAATCGTCGGCGTGGTACGGCAGAACCAGGAAATGGCCCGCAATGCCGTGGCGCTGATGACCGACGGCAAGCTTCAGGCTGAACAGGGCCTGGCGTTGGCGGCGGAGGCAGGCACGGTAATTGTCGAGATTCAGGACGGTGCGCAGAAAGTGGTGGATGCGGTGGGGCAGTTTGCCAATCAGCTCTCTCACTGATCGACACTGACCAAGTGTGGGAGCGAGCCTGCTCGCGAAAGCGATTCAACATTTAACGTTAATGTTGGCTGATACACCGCTTTCGCGAGCAGGCTCGCTCCCACAGGTTCTGTGTTTCTCCAGTGGCAGCGCTACAATCGGCTCCTTTTCCTCCGGAGCAGATCCCATGAGCGTCTCCCACCGCCGTCCGGTGCCCCTGAACAAAGCCTACCGCCTGCTCAACCACGGGCCGACCGTGCTGGTCAGCGCCGCTCACGACGGCCAGCGCAACATCATGGCCGCCGCCTGGGCCATGCCGCTGGATTTCGAACCACCGAAAGTCGCCGTCGTCCTCGACAAATCCACCTGGACTCGCCAGTTGCTCGAAGCCTCCGGCACTTTTGTGCTGAATGTGCCTTGCGTCAATCAGGCCGATATCGTGCAAACCGTCGGCAACACCTCCGGCCTGGAAATCACCCGCAACCAAGGTCAGGACAAGTTTCAGGCGTACGGTCTGCAAACCTTCGCTGGCGAGCAGGTTGAAGCGCCGCTGCTCGAGGGCTGTGTCGCCTGGCTCGAATGCCGCCTGCTGCCGGAGCCGCGCAATCACGAGCAATACGACCTGTTCCTCGCCGAAGTCATCGCCGCCCAGGCCGACGAGCGTGTGTTCAGCGATGGGCGCTGGCATTTCGAAGGGCACGATGGTTTGCGTACGTTGCACCACGTTGCGGGCGGGCATTTCCTGACGATTGGGGATGGGGTGGATGGCAAGACGTTGGCGGTCTGATTTACTCCCGGGAGAAGGCCTGCTGCTCGACAGGCCTTTATTCAATGCAGTGTTTCAGTCCCCCAACGCTTCTCCCTCACGCCGAGGATCGGCACCCCCCGTCAAGGTCGCTTTGCCCTGCGCATCCTTCACCCGCACGATCGCTTGGGTGCCGCTGGTCATGTCGATTTCGCTGAGCGTGTGGCCCTTGTCCTTGAGTGCCTGAATCAGCGCCGCGCTGAACTGTCCCTGTTCCAGTTCGGTGGGGCCATTGCGGCTGCCGAAGTTGGGCAGGTTGATCGCACTTTGTGCATCGAGGTTCCAGTCGAGCAGGCCGATGGTGGTTTTCGCCACGTATTCGATGATTTGCGAGCCGCCGGGCGAGCCGACCGTGGCGACAAATTCACCAGTGTTGCGATCAAAGATCAGCGTCGGCGCCATCGACGAACGTGGGCGTTTTCCGGGTTCGACGCGGTTCGCGACTTTCTGCCCGTTCTCTTCGGCGATGAACGAGAAGTCGGTCATCTGGTTGTTCAGCAGAAAACCCTGAACCATCAGGTGCGAGCCGAACGCGGCTTCGATGGTGGTGGTCATCGACACGGCGCCGCCGAGGTCATCCACCGCGACCACTTGCGAGGTGGAGATGCGTAACGGCGAGCGGTCCGGTGCGTAGGCAACCTGTACGCCCGGCGGTGTGCCCGGTTTGGCGCTGCCCATGCTGCGCTCGCCGATCAGGTTGGCGCGGCTGGCCAGGTAGGCCGGATCGAGCAGACCTTTGACCGGCACCGGGACGAAGTCGGTGTCGGCCACGTATTGCGCACGGTCGGCATAGGCCAGACGTTCAGCCTCGGCGATCAGATGCACCGCTTGCGGCGCCGGTTCGATGCCGGCTGGCCTATTGCTGTTCACTGGTTTGAGCGGGGTCAGCGACAGGCGTGGGTCGCGAGTCTCCAGCGCCTGCAACGTGCCGAGAATCTGCGCCACGGCGATCCCGCCTGACGACGGTGGCGGCATGCCGCAGACCTGCCAACGCTTGTAGTCGGTACACAGCGGCGCGCGTTCCTTGGCCTGATAGCGCTGCAAATCGTTCAGCGACAGGCTGCCGGGGTTGGCGTGCTGTTGAACCTTGGCGACGATCTCTTCAGCGATCGGACCTTTGTACAGCGCATCGGCACCTTCGCTGGCGATACGTTTGAACACGGCCGCCAACTTCGGGTTCTGCAGGCGCGTGCCGACAGCTTTGACGCTGCCATCCTCATTCAGGAAGTACGCAGCCATGTCTGGCGACTGGCGTATCAGTGGATCGGCAGTCAGCAGCGAATGCAGGCGCGGGGAAATCGCAAAGCCTTGCTCGGCCAGTTTGATCGCCGGCTCAAACAGCTTCGCCCATGGCAAGCGACCGTGTTGTCGATGCGCCAGCTCCAGCGCCCGCAATACCCCGGGCGTACCGACCGAGCGCCCGCCGATCTGCGCTTGCGTAAAGGCCATCGGTTTACCATCAGCCTTCAGGAACAGCTTCTCGGTGGCCCCGGCCGGGGCCGTTTCGCGGCCGTCATAGGTGCGCACCTGCTTGCCATCCCACAACACAATCATCGCCCCGCCACCGATCCCGGAAGACTGCGGCTCAACCAGCGTCAACACCGCCTGCATCGCAATCGCCGCATCAATCGCCGAACCACCCTGACGCAACATCTCCCGCCCGGCTTCGGCCGCGAGTGGATTGGCAGCAGCGGCCATGTGTTTATTGGCGTGTCGGGTTTGCAGATCAGTGCGGTAACCGGAAGCGGCTTCCGGTGCCAGCGGCAAGGAAGAAGAGGGCGGGGCGTTGCATGCGGTGAGGGTCAGGGCGCTGACAAGCAGTGTCAGGGCTGGCAGGCGAAAGCGCTTTAAGGGCTGGGCTGGAAACACGCGGGCTCTCCGTCCGTGGGGTAGAAGTCTTGAGGGACTTTATCGAGCGGGCGGGCGGGGTGCAAACCGCGTGGGGATTACAGCCCTTCCGATCAGCGGCCGCGCCAATCGATTGGCCGAATACGATGCCCTTGTGGGAGCGAGCCTGCTCGCGAAAGCGGTAACTCAGGCGATGCGATCTTCTTGAGAGTGATGCAGGGTTGGTGAGTCAGAAACTTATTGCTTGAAGCCAGGTAGACCATGGGTAGAGCGCCACTTTTTCACGATTTCGGTAATGCCCTCGGCTGTTTGTTGTTTCATATCCTCGGGCCAATAGATAAGGTCAGTGCCCGCTGGGTGCTCACACAGACGTACAAATTCAAACAACAGCGGATCGAGAATCTCGTCTGGGCTTGTGTTGGCTGCAAGAACAGATTGCACAAATTTCAAGAATTCTGCTTCGGTGTAGTCGGATATGTTAGTCATGACATTCCCCAGTTGTAGTTCCACAGTTCAAATGAAACGGGCGGCAGGATTCATGTCTTGAATCCGGGTAGTCGATTCGCTTCGCGCCATGCCATGACTGTACGAGCTATTCCGGCAGATGTTGTATCTGCTCCGGGCTCGGGGTAGAAGATCAGGTCTGTTCCAGCGGGGTGGCCGGTCAAAGCCCTGAATTCCGCCAGCAATCTGCCAAGCTCCTTGTCAGACCCACTTCTGTTGACTGCTCTTATATTTTTCACGAAACAGATCAATTCTGATTCTGTGTAGTCAGCTATGCTTTGCTTGGTGCGTTTCTTATCATTGTTTGAAGCCCGACAGTCCATGGTCACTACGCCATTTCTTCAATGACTCAATGATTCCCTGTGCCGAGTCATCGGCGCCATCTTCAGGGTAAAAAATCAAATCGGATCCTGTTGGGTGTCCACAAATCAAATTGAAGTGAAGAACGAGCTTGCTTTCTTCTTCTTCGCTCCCCTCATTTCCGATAATGCGCTCAAGGATGTTGATGAATTCTTGCTCGGTGTAATCTGACAAATCGTCTTTAATAAGGAATTCCGTTGCCATTGCCTATCTCATGCACGAATCTTGGATGTGTTGAGACGCAATAAATCGTGACAGCCAAAGTTTAACTCGATGGCTCGAACCCTCAACGACACGATTTATCAAGAGCCTTTGAACCCCGGCAATCCCTGTGCTTCTCGCCAGTCCCTGACACTTTGCATTACCCCCACAGGGGAGTTATCAGCACCAGGCTCCGGGTAGTAGATCAAGTCTGATCCTGCTGGATGCTCGCTGATTGTCTCGAAGTGCGCCAACAGTAAATCAGCACGATCATCGTTTTCAGCTTCTTCATCCTCTTTCGCGAGCTCTTGTAGTAGCGCGACGAATTCGGCCTCTGTGTATTCAGAAATGCTGGCTTTTAATAAGGTGTCTTTCATATTTGCCTATTCACGCCGGTGTATATCGATATGGTTCCGAGGAGTATTTACTCGAAGGTTATCTAGGTCATATACGCCACCACCCTTGGATATTTTTTCGAGATGGTGAATTTCATAAGACTTTCTACCGCCGACTCTATCGCCTTTACGCACACGTGGCGCCTTACCCTTACGCATGCGACCAACATTCTGTTCAATCAACTCACCCCCCGATGTTGACTCTGCAACAGTTTTCCAAAAGGTTGCTCTGAATGAGTCGAAGTTTTTGAATTCTCGTCCTCGTAGAGAGTTGGCAACGTCTGTTGGAATCGGAACCCCCACGTCCGAATCAGCACCCGCAAGCCATATCCCCGCCACATCCTCACCCACCCCCGTAACGATCCCCGGCGTCAGCCTCGCCGGCCTCGAATAAACCACATATAACGACTTCAGCCCGGTGTCCGCCGGGAACACCAGAATACAATCCTCGGCCGTTACATCCTCGCCCGGCAGACCCTCAATCTGGCTATCGGTATTGTCCGGGATCGGGTGGACGAGGATCGGGTCGAGTGCCTCACCGTGGTCGGGATAAACCAGCGGTGGCATCGATCCCAACGGCCCGCGTTGCGGCGTCCAGAGAATGGTGATGCCGTTGAGCTTGGCCTCCATGGCGGTCTTGTCGGCGTTCCACTTGACGTTCACCGTGCGTACGGCGTCGTCGCCAGAGGCGCCGGAGTGGATGCCGTAGACCCGCAGAACACCTTCGGCATCACGACGAAACTGGAAGCGCACGCGCGTGGTGGCGCGGCTCATGCGGCGTAGTTCTTCGTCGGTGTGAAGCGTGCCGTCGGCCATTTTGCTTGGCAGCATTCCCAGCACGAACACACTGGCCGGCCCGCCGGCGCCACGGATGGCCCAGTTCAGGCGCTGTTGCAAAATCCCGCCGCCGGCCAGACGCCCCAAAGCCAGGTCGGCGCCTATTGCCGTCGCGACCGCGGTACTGGCGGAGGGCATGAGCATGGCGCCGGCGACCATGATCTTGCCGAAGTTGCTGGTTGGCTCCTTGGCAGTGCCAGCGTCCGTGCGACACCAGTTGTCCGGCGTGCAGGACTTGGCAAATACCCTGTCTTCGCGTGGCTTGGGCGCAGGCCACTCATCCTTCTCGATGTACACTGGCTCCGGCGCTTTCGGTGGAAGCAAAGTAAACCAGGCCCTGCCACCGCTATACGGATTTAATAACCAGTCATCGTCGAGAAGGTATTTGTATTGAGGCATGCCAACTCCCTGCATGGCGCTGAATCGAGCCAGGGGAGCTTGTCGGTATAGGAGCGATTCGGGGAGAGAGCGACAGGTGGCTGATGCTACGAAAGATCCGTTTCGTACCAGAGATCTACTTTTTTCTTACGGAGGTATCTGAATTGCATGCAGGGAGCGGGAGGAAAAGGACTTTTCCCAAGGCATAAAAAAACGGCCTACCTTTCGGTAAGCCGTTTTTAGTACTTGGTGGTACACAGACATTTGAACTGATAGCTTAACATGCTGAATTTATTGGATATTTATCTTTCTATTTACGCGAGGGATACATGTGGGGATACATGGCGAGCGCTGCTAGGTGCTTTTTGGCATTTTCTTTCCGCCAGAAGGGGCCCGAAAGCCACCATTCGGAAAGCATGTTCGCTCCGACGAGCGGTATCACACTAACGGCTTTGGACTTCCGAGTTTTGGCCCTTTGCTCATCAGCGGCCCGGGGCTCTGACCTGACCGGAACTTATCTTCTCGATTCGCCGTTGATGGTTTGCCCATCTCCACCCAAGCTTCGTAACCATCGACGTCGATCAGCACTCGCCCGTCAGGTGCTTTTCGCCAAACGTGATCTTTACCCCAAGTGCCGTCAGCGATCTTTGCTCGAATCGCGGCCTCGGTGTACCCAGAGTCGCTGGAAAACTTTCTGACAGTCACATAACGCATTTTTCGCATTCCTCAGCCTGATCGTCTACGTTCGGCTTACAGCGAGCGCGAGAATGGCGCGCCACTTGCTCTTTAGAGCTCGTGGCCGAGGCGCATGAAGCGATCGATGCCCACACTGTCATTTCCTGATATCTCTCAGTGTTGGCGGTGTCTGCCTCGGTCTACCGACTTTCCGCGTCTTGTTCTCGCCGTCCCGGCAGGCGCGTAGAAACTCCCGCACGTCCTCCTTGAGCCAGCAGTGCCTAGTTCCCATTCTGAAACTCTTCGGCAACCAGTCCACACCACGGCGAATTCCCTCTCTGATAGACGCCTCAGTCCGCCCAAGCATCGTTGCTAGGTCGGCAACAAACAGCACTTCGCGATCATCGTGCATTTGCGCTCCCTGCTGACGTTGGTTCAAGCAGTGCCTTGTGACTTGAGACTAGCCAGTCCCTGACGGATATGGCCGGCGTTTTCGCCGATCACGTCCAAGACTGCAGTCTCGCCGCTGCTTCACCCTTTCATTGCGTCGGTTGTGGCTTTT
Organism: Pseudomonas siliginis; assembly: GCF_019145195.1. GTDB lineage: Bacteria > Pseudomonadota > Gammaproteobacteria > Pseudomonadales > Pseudomonadaceae > Aquipseudomonas > Aquipseudomonas siliginis. Next base: position 341,578 of record NZ_JAHSTW010000007.1, on the reverse strand, counting down.
ATGATCTCTTTTGCCGCCTCGACACTGATCGGAAGTGGTGCCTGAATGTCGTCCTGCTCGGGCTTCGGTCGGTGATGGAAGTATCTCAGTAACGCTATGAGCAGCAATGTTGGCACAGTTGAGAGTGACACGATAATAGGGATGTCACCTGTGGTGTGGGGCCTCACCGAACTGAAGAAATACCAAGCGCCGACCGTCACCCGGATGTTGCCGAAGAAGACGAAACCCAGCAGGGATAAGTAGAAAATAATGATCAGGCAAACCGTGACGTTTGTCAGACGCTTTTCCCAGCGGAAGCGCCAAGCCTCCTTCCTCAGAAAGTCTCCGATAAGACCAGGATTTTCTGCTTCGCCACTAGCGAGGTCATCACTAGCATCAGTCATAAAAGCCCAATCGCTTTAAGCCTGAACTCCATCGCAGCCGTCGAAACTCCAAAGGTACTCGCCAGCTTGGATAAATCAGTTACTCGCTGCTCAAGCACCATGTGCTTTACAAGCGCAGCAGGCATAAGCAAGGCCGCGGCGAATCTATTTGCCGCGACCTCTTTCGGGTCTCGCGATCGAGCGCTGAACTGCTCAGAGGTATCACGTGGAGCATCCAAGTCACCATGGACGTGATGTCCGATCTCATGAGCAATTGTGAATCGCTGCCTTACTGGGGCATCGAGCATGTTGTAAGTAATCAACGGTGCGCCATTACGGTACATGTAATGGCCGCTTTCTGTGGAATTCCCACCGCCGAAAGGATTACTCATCCTCACTTCTATCCCCATAGCCTGGGCGATAGATTGAGGGTTCACCGGAAGACGGCCATCCCAGTGCGCTGAAAGGACGTCGTTTGCAGTGCGATACTCCATGCGGCCTCCTTTGTTTGCGTGGATTCGTATATCAAAAATGAGGCGCGATTCTGCACAAGTCAAGGTTAATCGTCAAATTTATGTTGACAGGTCTTGTCATTCTTGTTCCTGAAAAAATCAAAGCAAGTACTGTACCAATATACAGTTAAGCAAGAAACCTAGCTTCGACTCCCACCGTGAAAACGAAAGCGTAGCAGCGTCGGTCATCGGCATTGACACCCAGCGCATGGCACAAGCTGCTCACTGCTCACTGCTCACTGCTCACTGCTCACTGCTCACTCGTCGACACGCGTTTCGAGTAACTGGAAGTGCTCGATGCCTAGGGGGTTGTGTATAGCCATTGTTTAAGCGATGCCTAGGGGGTTGTGTATAGCCGGCTTCGGAGGTGCGAGAAGGTGCCGAGTTGACCGATTACACGCCAACGCAAAAGTGTGGTCACAGCGCCACACTGTGGCATTCTCACCCTGTTTTCAGGACGCGGCCGTTGCGTGTCGGAATCTACACGGAGTGTAGATTTCAACACTGAACCCAGTTAATCCCTGATCCTCTGAATCTCAGTTTTATCGCCAGAAAGAAGCTGTCATGCTGCTGCCTTTCAATGGAAGGGGATCGCTATGTGGAAAACTCATCTCAAAAAGTCATTCGGCCTTGTTGATAAGCGCTTTGCTGGGCATCCAATGGAGGAGCAGCAAGCACGAGAAGCACGCAAAATCATCAAGCGTGACGGTGTGTTGTGGGCAGAAATCGAAGGGGAGATCACACGTATTCTGCAGGGAGCAACACCTGCTCATGTGCAAGATCAGTTAGAAAAAGCACGCAAGTTTTTCAAGCTCTGAGTGCCACGGCTGGAACCGCCGTAGCGGTTACCAGCCGTCCAAGACCGAATGCTGCCACCTTCAAACGGTGGCTATTTGATAAGGCACTCAAGACGCTGCAGCCCAAAAGTCTGCACTGTAGTTGTTCAGTCCTCGCGCGGCGCTCACGTGGAATGTTTCCGGAATCTCTGAGCCATCACATCCGTTCCTGAAATACTGCCGGACAGCTTGAAGCCCCAAGCTCATCAGATGCCTCCACTCATCCCTGAGCTTGTCCTGCAGCTCTTGCTTCAATTTGGCGGTACTCGGCTTACGCTGAGTGGCCGGCATTACATAGCTGAGGCTAGAACACGCATTGTGGATAAAGGTAATGCTGCCGATCTCCCACCCATCAGTGAGTGCTCGACGCCAGCGATAGCCCACTCGCACAGTTAGCCGTTCGCCGAAATAGGAGGGCTCGATGAGCTGGTCATCGACGAAGAAGAGTTGGTCCTCTTTCTCTTCGGTCTCCAGCCGGGACTTCATCTGCGAGATAGCATGTGCTAAATCATCGCCAGCACGCCGAACGTTATATACCGTCTCCTCTCTCTTTTTCGGCGCTTTCGCGTTGCCGTGTTCTGTCAGCGTCCTCTTGAACGTTCGGAACTCCGAAGCGACGTACGGCCCGCAGGCTTCAAGGCGGAGTTGCTGCAAAGCGCCTGGGCACTCGTCTGCGACGCACTGCTCGATGAGTTTATCCAACAAATCGGTATCAACTGCTTTCAAAGCATCTCGCTCGGAGCGAGGGATGTTGATCTCACCCATAACTATTTCCCTATTGTTCGTTGAGTCGACTGCGCATTGGATGGAGCTGACAATCACAATTCCTGTGAAGAATACCGAAGTTTTCCAGCAAACGACTGTCTGCCTGGATCGGTCGGTGGCAGGGTTGCCAGTGTCATCCGCTGCGATACTGTGGAAACCGCGTGGAAACCTGACACTTGGCAATAAACCGTTTTGGTAACTTTTCGTGGTAACGGCGCTGGTAACCGACAGCAGGGTTCGCATTGGCGGGTGCGAACCAGAAGTGCGAACCTCGAGTGCGAACTTGAGCGGCACGCGCACCAGATCGCGTACTTATGGCGCGTACCAGCCTGCGTACTTTGTGGTTTTTTACACAGCTCGGGTGCGCGAAATCTGCACGTGAAGCGCTGCGTGAAACAGCGTGTTTTGCTGTAACAGGGGCTGTAACAGCCTGCCCAGTTACACGACGTCGGTATGGGCGCCTGTTCCTTTTTATGGCCCCCAAAAACTCGGAATACCCTGGCAACCTGAGTGGCAACCAAGTCACGGGCACCTGTGCCGACGATGACAGGGAAAGCGGAGGTGGTCACTGATGCTGGTCACCGCGCTTGGTCACTATCTCCGGTATCCGCCTGAAGAACTGCTGCGATAGTCAGCTCCAGTTCCTCAAGTGTGTAAGGTTTGTGAAGGTAGATGGTCGACGGAGGGATTATCTGGTCGTCGACGTGATAACCAGAGGTGAGAATTGAGGGAATGTCTGGCCAAGTTTCTCTTGCCAAGCGAATAAGGTCAGTCCCCTGAATGCCTCCTGGCAGTCCCTGATCCGCAATGATCAGCGAGCACTCGCCGTTCACATCTCCCAGATGGGTGAGCGCTGCCGCGGCGTTATCAAAGGCGGACGATGTAAATCCAATTTCTGCGAGCGCCTCTTCCAAAAGAACTCGGACGACCATCTCATCCTCTATCACGATGGCGTGTCTAAGTGCGGCTTTCCTCTCATTCGGGTTTACGCTCACGCAGAAGTTCCTTGGTCGACTTCAGAGTTGGGGCTGAACTTTCAGTGTAAACAAATTCTCAGACTGGGCGGTTTCTGGTTCTTAATTTTGGTGGTTACTGCAAGTGGTTACCAACGCGTGTATACCTTATTAACGGTCAAGATAGTTGACCTTCCTAGCGCTGCGGAGCGACTAGACTCAATGACGGCTTGGGGACCGCTCCGGTAGCCCATGATGTTCTAGCCCCCTCAGAAAAAAGCCCGCGTCGGCGGGCTTGGAGGTCTTGGTGGATTTCTCGGACTTTACGATGATCGACTTCATGATCTGGAAAGGCGTTGCAATCGTGATCGGCGCCGGCATTTACGGCTTCTGGCTCGGCCTTACTGGTCGTTGACCAGTTGCGGCGCCAGAAGAGGAAACACCCTGTTCGCCTTTTCCGCGCCGTGAGACAGTAGACCGCCTTCTTGGCTTGGCGCTCTCATTAGCAAGCCGCGCAACGCATTACTGTTCAGGGCAGCATTGGCTCCCCGGCCTGCCACCATGGCCCCACCGAACAGCAGCGGTGGGACGAATCCAGAGCCAGCGCCCGCAGCACCAAGGCCGCCGAGCATCAAGCGCTGCATGGCGCCATGCGGGCTTTCCCGTGACCGTAGGAACTGTGCGCTGATGTCAGCCAGATCCTGCAGCTCAGGGTTGCCGATGTTCTTCATATTGGCCAACCGGGCGATCGAGATGTTCCCCTCTGCGCCGTTCTGAGCCATCTTCTCCAGATCAAGCATCGTGCCGTACTGCTGGCGAACCGTGGCGAAATCAGCCGCATCGGCCGGCGACAGCGAGCGGTTGAGCGCGCCCATCAGTGACTTGCGAAGGTCGCTGGCATAGTAGGCTTCCGGGCTGTTGCGCTGGCCGATTCGGTCGAGTGTCTTCTTGATGTTGTAGGCCGCTTGGCCGTCGATCTCGCCGTTCTGCGCCTTGCCAAGGATTTCCTCGATCTGCTTCTGAATGATGCTGGCCTGTCCGGTTTCCAGTTCGCTTGTGGCGCGCTGGCCCTGCTCTACCAGATCTTGCAGAAATTGGTCATCAACCTTGACCTTGTTGCTCTGCAGCACTGTTTCGAACTTCGATCCAAGATCTTGCCTAGCATTGCGAAGCGCCATATTTACATCTGGCGAATCTTGGCCGACCGTTCGGCTAACGGCGCGATTGAGCTGGTTTTGCATGTTCGAGAGCGTTGCAGATCGACCACTGAGCGGCATATATTCCAGCGATGCGGCCAGGGCGTTCAATGGCTTGCTGTTGACGATCCGATCGCTTGGGATGCTGATGCCAAGGTCTTCAGCCCTTTGTGCGAGTGCGCTCACGGCGGGTTTAACCTCTCCGCCTCGCAGGGCCCGGCCAAGTCCGCGCGTAGTAGAACCGACAGCCGCCGTGGCACCTGGGATTGCGCCACCAACTAGTGCACCAAGCCCAGCATCTTCCGGATTGACCAACCCGGCCGCCGCGCCGCCCGTGATAGCGCCGCCAAGGCCGCGAGTCGCCAGCCCAGTCAACCCTTGTAAGCCGCCATTGCGGAACCCGCCGGAGCCAATCGATTCGATCAGCGGGGCAATCTTGGCGGCGCCCGGAAGCATTGCAGCGCCCTTGGCGAGTGCGCCGCCAACACCGGCCGTGCCGGCAATTTCAGCGCCGAGCTTGCCGCCCTTGAACGCAAGTGAGTCAGGCTGCGCGCCGAGATCCTGAAGCGCCCAGTCCATATCGGCCCGGCGCTGACGGTTGGATTCCAGCGACAACCCTTTGCCCGCCCGCAAGTCCTGCACGATGTCATAGGGCGCGACGATGGTTGCGCCGATCGAGCCAGCGCCGCGCAGGGCTCCGCCGAGGATGTTGCCAGCGTCTTGCATCAGCTGCTTGCCGGCGTTGTCTGGCAGTGCCGGCAGATTGCCGAAGCGGCCCGCCTGATGGGATAGACCGGACATTTGCGCGGCAGGTTCTGGCACGGCTTGCTCCGGCATCACCTGATCAGGTGCGTCATCCCACGTGATGCCGGCCGGATCAATCTGCAGTTCGTCATCCCACTGAATCGAGCTTGGATCAATTGCCATACTGGATTCTCTCGTCGGAATACTGGAACGGATTTCATTCATGCGACTAAATCCTCCATAGGTAGCAGAGGACGGCGTTCTGCCAAGGCAATCAGTGCGGCATTCGCTTGTACGCTTCCAGAGTTCGCTGCGAGACGCAGGCGCTCATATGCGGCGCTGATCTCTGCGCGGGTTGGCTTGGTTTGATGGCCTCGGGTCTTGTTGCTCATAACTCATTCTCCGATGCAAGGTTATAACCTAATATTAGCAGATTTTGCCTTATCTGTATATTTGAACAGTGGTTTGAAGGCCGGTCGTGCTGTCCTATATGTCGAATCCTGAGTGTGCAAACGGAGCTGGCGAGCACCCCAGCTCCGGGGTTTTCCTCCTCCTTTTCAGGTCTGGTTAACGAGTACCAGCATTGAGTTGCTCATCAGTTGCCCGTCAGAAAGCGCTTTTGAACCCATGTTCCTGGCGTGCCCGAGACGACACACACCCAACCTTCGATCACGTATTTGGAGCCGGCGGTGCCTAACTCCGACGGCGCCGAGTTCTTCACGGAGTCTCCCTGCATCCAAGGGCCGCTGGATGGCGCGGCAGTGAGCGCAGAGTAGAAGGCAGCAATACGTCCTTCTGTGAGCTGATTAACCTGGTTGGCGTGCTCACGCAGCACGCGCAGTAGCACAGGATCGGTGATGCCGAGCGGAGTCGAAAGGCGATTAATCGGGGTGGGGAGAGTCATATGTGTTTCCTACAGGGCGCCTGCTTGCGGCGGGCTTTGGCTGAGTAGGGGCGGAATGCCCCGGTGGCTTTGCTCGTTGTCGCGCGCACCTACACCTAGAAGTGCGCTTCCATCGGTGTGTTTTCGTAGTCCATTCGCAGATCAGAACCAGCCGTGCAATGGCGGGCTATGGGCGCGTAGCAGGCTCTACACACCATGATGTGGTTAAGGTATAGGTCACGGGCGTGGCGCCACTCAGGCGTAGCGGTGGCGGCGTTTGCGTGTGGGCCGGTGATAATCCGAGCAGGGCGTTCGACCCGAGTGGCCAGCACCAGGAGCGGGCGAGGTCGACTATCCACTCTTGGCGAGTCTGTACCGTTCACGGCTGGCGGCATGTGATCGAGCAGGCCGGAGAGGAGGCTCATGTCGTCACCTCGGCCTGATTGCTCCATTGCCCATATGTGTCTCTAGAAAAAAATCGGGGGAACGGGGGAACAGTGGGAACAGCCAATGTTTCCGGGGCTTCCAGAGGGGGATTCTGTTCCCCACGTTTTTTTGTGGGGAACAGTGATAACCGAACGTTAGGGGAGGCGAGCATGCATATATTCAAAAACATGTTTGTGTTCCCCCTGTTCCCCATACATTCAATAAGGGGGAACGGCTACAGGCCACGGTTTTACTGGCTGTTCCCCCGTTCCCCCTGTTCCCCACGTTTATAGGTTCCTGTGAACTCGGGCATTCGTACCTGGTAGATATGGTGATCATGCGCCGCCTCCTTCGCTGTCCATTGCTTCGGGATCGATGACGTACAGGCGAGCCGACCCGCCGGCAGGGATGCGGTACTTTTTTGTTTTGCGGCTATCGCGATCGGTGTCGCGCTTGGCCAAGGCCCCACCAACTTCCAGTGCCTTGATCACGCGAGTGAGGCCGAATCCGTGGGCGGCCTCGACGAGTGCGGACTTGTTGAACAGGTAGAGCCGCTTGCCCGCTACCAGCTCCCAGTAGCCGGCGCGGTTGAAGACCTTGGCATCCACCTCCGTGGCATCGACATCGGAAAACCGGCTGCTGCCGTGTTTGTCGATGAAGTCGAGGATGCCGGCCAGGATCTGGCGATCCTCTGCGTTACCGCCACCTACTCGTGAGAGCCATTCCCCATAAAGCAGGCGGCAGTCGGCGAGGGCGGTCCCTTGTTCCCAAGGCAGCAAGCCGAAAGCGATGGCCATCTCCCCCGCAAGTGCGATCACGGCGAACCGATCAGCTACGCGCCCGGCCTGGGCGTTGTCCTCGACGAACTGGGCGCGGATGCCGTCAAAGTCGCTGAGCAAGCCTGGCTTATCGTCGGCTGCGACAAGGCGCTCCACGAAGGCTGGCCCAAGGTGGCCATGGTGGGCGCCGACCGCGACGGTGAGCTGCCGGTGGAAGTCCGCGCCCTCAAGCCCGTGTAGTTCGTCAAAGGCTCTGTGCGTGCGGGTGCCGGCGTTCACGTCGACCATGCGCAACTCGGCCCCAGCATGGGCGGCGTTGCCGGAGATGGCGGCGTGCTCGGAGAGTGAGCGCTCACCGCTGGAGAGCGTCAGCAGGCGCCAGCTTAGTTTGCCTCGGGCTTCTCGCTCCCGGGTCATGGTGCCTTTGCCCTGTCCATTGGCGAGGGAGTAGGCCATTTCCTGCACCCGCTTAGGGTCGGCGCGTTTGATCTCATCCAGCGGCAGGATGGTGTCGTTACGGCTCGACGCCTCTATCTCAAGGCCGCCCTTGGTCATGTCCCAACTAGCGGCAAATACGCCCGGGTCGCCCCACACCGACGATCCGATCAGTTGGGCCAGAGATTTGCCGCTTGAGCTGTCACCCACAAGGTGAACCCCGCCACCTAGCACGCCGACCAAACTCAGCAGCGGGCCGGCCAGAGAGCAGCCAATCGCTAGAGTCAGTACCGGATTACCCGCGCACTTGGCTGCCACCTGCGACTGCCATAGCGCTAACTCGCCGCGCTGACTGAACAGCACCTGAGCCTTGTTGCTCGCTTGGTACCGCACGTTTGCGGCGCCGATCGTTCGCCCGGGCAGTACGAATGCGCCCGACTCGTGCCAGCCCGGCCGGCTGGTGGTGGCGAATATTTCGGCGGGGTGCTGGTCGAGCAGGTATTCCATGAACGTGCCGCGCTTCTTCAGAGCGATGATGACGCCCATACCGAACAACGCGCGCCGGGCGTCCTCGCCGCTGCCGCCGAATACTTCCATGGCAATGATCCATTCCTTGATCCCGCCCTCTGTAACCAGACGCAGGAGCCGGCCCTCGCTGCCGTCGTCACTATTGGTGGTACGCGCCACGACCATGACTGGGCTTGAGATCCACTCATCGCTGATCGGCCTGTCGGTAGCGTCGTTCTCGGCGTCGTCCTGATCCGCAGCGGTGCGCTTGAAGCTGTGCCAGTAAACGCCAGGGCGCAACTTGCGGCCGTTCTCGTTGGTCACCCAGTGCTCATACACCGCCCAGCAAGGCCGAGCAGGCGCGATGGTTGCGGCTTCTGGCCGAAGGTTGATCACGTTGGTATCAGGCTTGGCCATTGGCGAGCTTCCAGTTTGCGAGGTCGTTGAAATCAGTGAGGTCAGCCGGCGCACCTTCTGGCCATTCGGGGAAAGCCACTTGAGCGCCCACTGCCGCCGCGGCTGCGTTCGCTGCAGTGCGTCCCGGGTTTCCGTCGGTGAGTCGGTCGTCGTCGCCAGCAATAACAAATGGCTGGTCCGGGTAGCGCGAACGAAGCCCCATCGCCGCCGGGAACAGGTTTCCCGCGTTCATGGCAGCGGCAACGGCATAGCCACCGTGTTGGTGGAGACTGGCGCCCGTCGCCCATCCTTCGCAGATGCAGAGCAAGGCGCCGGGCTCGATGATGCCTAGAGGCGAGTACGTGCCTTTCACGCGCCCACCGGGCAAGAAACGCTTGGCGCCGTCTGGGGCGATTCGCTGCAGATTGACTAGGAGGCCGTCGAGGTACAGCGGTACGAGCAGATCCGCGCCGCGCTGGCGCAGGCCGTGGGAGCGAACTCTTTTGGCTGTGAGGTATGGGTGATCAGGCGATGCGCGCCGAGCATTGCGCCACCAGTGATTAGCCTTCTCTGCGGCTTGCTGCTGGCGCCGTTGTTGTTCGGCCTCGCGCTGGCGCCGAGCCTGCTCAATTCGCTCGCGGATCTGCGCGGCCTCGCGAGCGTCTACCGGTTCGCGGCTACACCAAGTGCTGGCAGCTCCGGACTTCCAACTGCCAAAAGCACCGGAGGCGATACCATCCAGATACAGGACATACCAACCATTGAGAGTGCCGGGCTTGTCGTCTGGAACGCGGAACCGGTGGATGCTGCCATCGGGCAGAGGGAGCCAATCAAGCTGCCCATAAGTCGCCTGGAGCGCATCACGGAACAAGATCGCTGCGTCATCCATGACTGGCGCTCCCTGCGAAGACCCGGCAAACCCGCCCATTGTTCACGGCGTGCCAGTGCGTGATGTCGTCGATTGACTCAACGAGACAGGCAGTCACTCGGGCGTCAGGGCTACCCATAACAACGCGCCCGCACTCGGCTTCAGACTCCGTCAGGAACGGGCCAAGCAACGCCTTTAGCGCTTTCGGATGGGTCACATAGAACAGCTCTGTGGCTTTCTTCGGGCAAGCCGATCCCGTTGGCGCCGACGCGCCATTTTGAATTTTCATGTGCTTAAACCTTTATCGAATCAGCAATTCACGGGAGTCGCCGACGCTGTGCGCTGGCGCGAATCGGGGCGTGGCCCCTCAGGCAACCGAAGCTGCGTCGCTAAGTGGCGAACGCGTGATTGTCCAAACAGCATCTGGTTGACCTGTGCCGATTTGTCAGACCACCGCTCATGATCCGGACCGTTACCAATGCGATTAGTCAGAACCCAATCCGGTAGCTGCCTACGTGCCCGCATTTCGCTGAGCATGGTCCACCATGTCAGATAGCGGGTGCGCTCCAACTCCATCAGATCAATGAGCCGCTGACGCTCGTAGGCGCATGGCTCGAGGTCGTCTGACGGTTCGATCTCGTCGACGCCAAACAGAGCCTGATTGACGTCGCTTCTCGCGATCAGCGCTTTCTGATAGTCGGTATCGCTACCAATGTCTTTGGCGCGAACCCAGTCCGGCAACTCGTTGGAAAGGCGCAACTGATTGAGAACACTCCACCACTGATATGCGTGTTCTCGTTCGGCGTTGATCGCAGTTGAAAGTAGGCTGCTCATTGGGCACCCCCTTGCGCAGCGATCAAGTCGTCGAGAAGTTCCGCCCAGGCCATAGCAGTGTGCTGAGCGAAAACTGCAGTAACTCGTGCCACGAGTATGTTGATCGAAGGTGAGGCGATCAGGGCAAAGGAAAGTGCGAGCAGCTTCAGAATTTCCTGAACGTCCCGCATGTCCTCAACGCTGATTTCGGCTGCGAGAGCTGGGGTTTTCATTCGGCACCGCCTTGGCGATTGCCGAACTGGATAGGAGCGGTGGAAGAGTCAACCAAGGCCTTGGCTGCGGCCATCAAAAGCCTGATTCCAAACACCTCATCGACACCAAGGCCGCTATCCATGGATTTCGTCAGCATTGCATCGCCCGCCGCGAGGAAGCAGCTCGCTTCGTGCAGCGCATCGGCGACAGAAATGCCGGCTGAGACGGAAAAGAATGATCGCGTGCCCGTAGTGTGAAACTCCGAGGCGTTCGTAAGCAGCGGAGTAACCTCCAGCTCGGTATGAGTGTTCATTGCACACCCCCTTTAGCTTCTAGGTTGCGGGCGATGGCCATATTGGCGTTGTAGCGGGCGAGGCGAGAGGAAAGGGGCGAGTTTGCGCGGAGAGCGCTCAGGGCCATGCGGCGGTGAGCAAAGGCGCGGATCTTTGATGGAGTGAGGGCGTGTTTCATGGGTGTAGCTCCTAACGTTGAGGAGCTGCCACTTTTCGCGGCCAAGCGAAGATGGGTGGCAGCTGTACGCGGGTTGGCCGACCGGGACGTTAGGAACCCGGCACACCCGAAGGTGTCCCACGCACAGCCGCCATAACACGATTGTGCGGACGCAAAAAAAGCGCCAGCAATCGGATGGTGGGCGCTTGTGCGCCTAACGATACTCGACCGGCCAAGGTCGGTCACGGGATTTACCGCGACCCTTGAACCATAGCGCTGACGCCCCATCCGAGCAAGCGAAGTTTGCGACCGACTATCGCTTGGCATGAGCATAGTCATCATACGGAAACTCCAGCAGGCGGATTAGTGCTGAGGTAGTACAGAGCCATACGGCCGTGACTCCGACCTTGATCGTCGGTCAGGCTCACGCGATGTGTGAGGATCTTGTGGCCGAGCGCGCGCAGCTCGTTGATGCGGGCACCAGGGCGAACGATGTTCAGCTCGCGAATAGCCGTAAACGTATCAATCGGGCCGGCTCTCAGTCGCTCCAAAAGTCGAGCACGTTGAGCGGTTCCGCTGGTATTCTCTACGTGAGTATTTTCGTGGCTGGCCTGTTGGTCGGCCATTTTTTTGTCTGTCATTTACGCCGCCTCCCCACGTAGTGCGATGCGCTGACGAACCCATTCCTGTACCTCAGCCAAAACAAAGCCAACCGGCGAGCCGCGCGACTTGCTGTTACTCAGGGGCACTGGGCGCGGGAACGTTGGATCATCTTTGAGGCGTTTGTACACCGTGGGGCGGGCGAGGCCAGTAATGGCCTCCAGATCCGGCATGCGAATCAGAGTGATTGAAGGATCGAAGGTCTGCGATGCAGAGGCAGAAAGGGAGCGGTGGGGGCGGATAGTGTCCATTAAGTTTCCCGTAATAACTGGAGATGACGGGAGATAGAATTGCAAAGACAAATGCTTGGCGCGACGACGAAGCTAAGCTGTATTGGGCTGTGTTTAGTCGACAAAAAATGACAGGAAACAGAACCTTATCTAAGGACAGAAAATGAAGGTTTAATCACGTTTTTTTGACTAGCAAATGATCTTTCTCCCAAAAATACTCAGCTGTGATGAATCCAGGTTTTCAGTACGAACATTCTCCAACGCCACTAGCCGCTCAATAGTTTTCATCTCCATGGGTCTTTCGATAAAAGGCAGTCCCATGAGGGAATACACTGAGCCTTTGTGCGGGGCAGAGAATAGTTTTATATGAAGACGTATCAGCTCCGACGCCATCAGCCGAGCGGCCAAATCCTTGTCATCCCTTTTTGTCGTGGAGAAAAGGTGTTCCAGCGCCCCTTCCATATTGCTTTTCGTCCTTTCCCAGACGCGCCCGCCAAGGCCGATCGGCTGGCCCAAGAAGTCCGTGCTTTTTTGAATCTCCTCTATCTGTTCCATTAGGTCGAGCATTCGTTGAATAGCCTTAGGGCCTTCGATTGCTGCCTTCCTGCGGTTTCCAGTAATGAATCCACTGGATGCTCTCGCAACTCCGCCCACATAAGCTAAATGCAGAGTCGCGTGCCTAAGAACGCTTTTCTTCAAATGGTGCGATCGCCACTTGGTTCGATTGTTGTGGATTTCTATGATTTTCTCGTATGGGTTCTCGCTGGTCGAAGTAGTGAAACCCAGTTTTTGCATAGCAACCTGGAATGACAGTTCTCTATCAAGCCAGGTGTATGCGATGTCTGTTTCATCATTGAAGCAGGATTGAATTGCCTCCAATCTGGCCGTCTTGAATTCTTCAGCAAGTCCCGAAATCAAACCGTCAGGAAGGTGGTAGTCCAGATCGTTGCTTACCTTCTCTGTTATCTCGCCGAATTTTTGGCCAAGAACGAGGATAAATTGTTCGATCGCTTTTTCTAGGGAATCGAATTGCGCTGGTGTTGGAATGTCTCTCACAGGTTCCGATCTCCGGTATCGTTCAATAACTCGACTGTCAGCAGGCGCACACGATCAGCCATGTGGTGCCAGCGAACCTTAGCTGCAATTGGCTTCAGTCTATAACCGTGCCTTACGGCGACTGAAGGCCTCCTTCAGGCCCTCTGCCCGAAATCACCTTTTACAACGATGCCGCCGGCCAGTCCGTCTAGGTAGTTCGCATACCATTGCATCATCGTCGTGCGCTGGGGTAGGTACTGGGCCTTGTTGTAGATACCTGCGACGCCGGGTTTCTTGTGCGAAAGCTGGGCCTCGATATGGTTCTCGTCGAATCCGTTTTCGTTGAGCACCGTTGACGCGATGTGCCGGAAGCCGTGGCCGGTTTGCCGACCTTCGTATCCCATCCGACGCAGTGCCATCAGGAACACCGTGTCGCTCCGCGGTTTGGTGTGATCGCTGCGACCTGGGAAGAGAAGGGGATAGCTGCCGGTGTATTTGCGCAACTCCTCCAGCGCCTCGATCGCCTGAGACGAAAGCGGGACCAGATGCTCAAGGCCTTTCTTGCGACCTTTGCGCTCGACGGGAATAGTCCAAATCTTTTTGGCAAAGTCGAACTCAGACCACCGCGCCTCGCGTAGCTCGCTGGGGCGCACGGCGAAGAGACTCAGAAGGCGCAGGCCTAGGCGCACGTCGTGGGCATGAGGGTAAGCGGCTATGGCGCGGATCAGGCCAGGCAGTTCTTCAGGGGAAACGTGCGCGTAGTTCTCGGCCTTGCCGGACTTGAGATATTTCTGAAGGCCTTCAAGCGGGTTGTGAGTCGCGCGCCCGGTTACCCTGGCCAAGTCGTAGACGTCTCTGCAGTACGAGCGAACCCGGCTCATCTGCTCGAGGATTCCCTGCTGCTCCATGCCTCGCAGAAACTCCATCCACTCGAGTGGGGTGATCTCTGCGTAGGGTCGCTTACCGAACACGGGGAAAACATGACGCTCGAAGGCGCCCATGATTCGCCTCGACGTGCCTGCGTCCCAGTTGGTGAGTCTTGAGGTGTACCACTCTCTTGCAAGCGGCTCGAATGTTTCGGCGGCAGTGCTCCTTTCCGCTTTCTTGCGAGCCTGCTTTGTAACGATCGGATTCTTTCCATCAGCCGCGTCGGCGCGCAGCTCGGCAGCTTTCTGCCTTGCTACCGACCCGCTCACATCGGGATAACCGCCCAGTCCGAGCCAAGACCATTTGCCGTCTGGCTTCTTGTAGCGAAGTTGCCAGGACTTCTGGCCGTCAGTTTTCACGCGGAAATAGAGGCCATTGCCATCGAGTTCCCGATACTCCTTGGCATCAGGCTCTAGGCCGGCCAATGCGGTATCGGAGAGGGGGCGGCGCTTTATCTCTGAACGCTTCATCTGACCTGTATCCCTTCGGTTCAATTATTTGTCGAGGATACACAGTGGGATACACGGAGGGAAGGTATAGGGGGATACAAGGAGGGATAGCCAGAAACAAGAAAGCCCGCACGAGGCGGGCTTCTTGTTTTGATTTATAGACATCCTGAGACATCTGTAAATCGGTACTTGGTGGCTACACAGGGACTTGAACCCCGGACCCCAGCATTATGAATGCTATGCTCTAACCAACTGAGCTATGTAGCCAAGTGGCGCGCATTATTCCCCTGAAATGGCAAAGCGTCAAGCGTAAATCGAAAATATTTCTTCCTGTTTTCAACCGCTTATCCTCCAGCCCCGAAAATCGGGGCCGGGAAGGGCGTCAGCGCAGTTGGAATCTGGCGGTATTGGCGCTCAGGGCTTCGCTGCCCTGGCTCAAGGTGTCGGCCGCGAGGTTCACGGCGCGTGCGCCTTCGAGCAAACGCACCGCTGCCTGATCGACCTGCTGGATATTGCCGCTGACTTCGTCGGCGGTGCTGGCCTGTTCTTCCACAGCGGTGGCGATTTGCGCCAGGGTGTCGGTGACGCTCTGTACGGCGCTGGCGATTTCTCCCAAGCGTTCGCCGAGTCCGGTGACCGCCTCGGCATCCGATTGCGCCTGGCCGCAGGCGGCTTCCATCAGGCTCACCGCTTCGTTGACCGTGGCGCGCAGGCTGTCGACGGTGCCAGCGATCTGCGCGGTGGACGATTGCGTGCGTTGCGAGAGGCTGCGCACCTCGTCGGCGACCACGGCAAAACCGCGACCCTGTTCGCCGGCGCGGGCGGCTTCGATGGCGGCGTTGAGCGCGAGCAGGTTGGTCTGCTCGGCGACGCCGCGAATGGTGTCCACGACCAGTTGAATCTGCTGGCCTTGCTCGCTGACCCGGCCGAGTGCGGCGGCGGTGTCGTTCAGGCGCTGATTGAGCTGCTGAATGCTCGCCGTGGTGCGCTGGCTGTCGCGGCTGCTGTCGGCGGCGATGCGCCGGGTTTGCTGGGCGCTGCCGGAGGCCTGTTCGCAACTCTGCGCGACGCCTTGCGAGGTGGCGGCCAATTGCGTGGCGGCAGCGGCGATCTGGCTGATCTGCAATTGCTGCGCCTCGACTTCGCTCAGGGCGCCGCTGGAGTGTTGGTTGAGGCTGCGTACCGCGTTGCTCAACTGCGAGGTCTCGTGGTCGACGCCGAGCATGCTGCTGCGCAGTTGCACCACAGCGACGTTGAGCGCGGTGCTGATCGCTGCCAGCTCATCGCGCCCCACCACTGGCACTTGCAGGCTCAGGTTGCCGTCGCGCAAGGCCTCAGCGAGCAAGGTGATGCCGCTGGCGCTACGGCGGATCGAGGCTTGCAGGCAGACGAACAGGTATAGCGCGGCCAGCAGCAGGCAACCGAAAATTGCGGCGACAAGAATGAACTGGCGAATCGCCGAGCTGTAATACGCATCGAGCCGCTGATCCAGCGCGACCAGGGATTGCTGGCGCAGGGAAGCGAGGTCGGAGAGCAGCGCGTCGAGGCTGCGTTCGAAGTCCTCTGGCTTGAGGTTGATGCTGCCGCCAAACACACCGTCGTCAAGGACTTTCAGGCCGCTGTCGAGGTGTTTCAGGCTGTCGTGATACTGGCCGGCCCAGGCTTGCAGCTCGACTGGCAGACGCGCCTCCAGCAGGCCGGCGGTTTTCACCAGTTGCTCGCGGGCGTCGCCGATGCGACTGCGCAGGTCGCGCAACTGCAAGCGGCTTTGCAGGGTGAACTGCCCGGAGACCACCGAAGCCTGGCCGACTGCGGCGAGACGGCCGACCCGCTCGATCAGGTCCGGCGCGTGCTGCGTGGAAATCTGCGTCAGCAAGTAGGTTTCCAGCCACGGCGCGAGGGTCAGGCGATTGTCCATGACGATTTGCTCGCGCAAGGCTTGCAGCGCGCCCAGGGCATTGGTGAAGCGGTCATAACCGTCCGGCCACCAGCCGACACTGCTAAGGCTTTTCGAATCCAGGCCATTGAGTGCGGTTTGCAGCGCCTGAAAGCGCTCGAGGATTGCGCCGTCGGCGCCTTGCTGGTTCAGGGCATTGCCCAGCTCTGTGGTGGCTTGCAGCACTGCCGGTTGCACGCCGTCGAAGGCAGCCATGGCGGCGAGGGTGGCCGGTGTCGGCTGACGATTGGTCTCGGTGGCGCGCCAGCGGGCGGCGCGGTCGCGTTGCGCGGCGAGCAGGTTGTCCAGCGCATCCAGCGCGAGCAATTGACGCACACCGGCACGTTCGCCGGAGATCAGATTGAGCTTCTCGCGATAGTCATGGCCGATCATCAACAGGCTGCCGGCCAGCGGCAGAATGAACAGCAGAAACAATAATTGGAATTTACCTGCGAAGCCAAACCGCCCCAGCAATTTGATCCCCGGTGAAAGGAAAGCCTGCATGCCTCATGACTCCTCTGGACACCACGCACCATTGGCGTGCATCGCGAACCTTGCGGCTGCGACCTGTGCCCTCTAAAAGGCCTCGAAAGTTCACCCATGCCCGCTCTGTAGGCCGGCTCTGTGGCGAAACTTCCCATTGTCGAGCGCCTTTGTAAGGCGATCGTGTTCAAGGGCAGAAGCAAGGCAAGATTCAGACCATGGCGTTGCGCTATCACCTTACAGTCGACGACCAGTCAGTTAGTTAGCTGCCTAAGGGGATAGCGCGAGCGCACCGAAAAATGGCACATTGACGCACCTGCCTGCGGGCACCCATCTGCTGTCCGGAATTTTCTATGGCTATCAGCAACGTCCAGACCGCCGCTGCCTCGGCGACCGCTGCTCCGCAAAGCAGCCCCTTGGTGATGCGCATCATCGGCGCGGTGGCGCTGGCGCATCTGATCAATGACCTGATCCAGTCGGTCCTGCCGTCGATCTACCCGATGCTCAAAGCCAACTATGGCCTGACCTTCACCCAGGTCGGCCTGATCACCTTGACCTTCCAGTTGACCGCGTCGCTGTTGCAGCCGTGGGTCGGTTACCACACTGATCGCCACCCCAAACCGTGGCTGTTGCCGGCGGGCACGGTGTGTACGTTGATCGGCATTCTGATGATGTCGGTGGTCGGCAGCTTCCCATTGATTCTGCTGGCGGCTGCGCTGATCGGCATTGGCTCGTCGACCTTTCACCCGGAAGCCTCGCGTGTTGCGCGGCTGGCCTCGGGCGGCCGTTTTGGTCTGGCGCAATCGACCTTTCAGGTCGGCGGCAATGCCGGTTCCGCGTTTGGCCCTTTGCTGGCGGCGGCGATCATCATTCCCTTCGGCCAGGGCAATGTGGCGTGGTTCGGTCTGTTCGCAGTGTTTGCGCTGTTCGTGCTGTACCGCATCAGCCGTTGGTACGCCAACCACCTGAACCTGTTCAAGCTCAAGGCCGGCCAAGCCGCGACGCACGGCTTATCGAAGGGCAGGGTGACCAGTGCCTTGGTGGTCCTGGGGCTGCTGGTGTTCTCCAAATATTTCTACATGGCCAGTTTCACCAGCTACTTCACTTTCTACCTGATCGAGAAGTTCGACCTGTCGGTGGCGAGTTCGCAATTGCACTTGTTCCTGTTTTTGGGCGCAGTGGCGGCAGGGACGTTCTTCGGCGGGCCTATCGGCGACAAGATCGGGCGCAAGGCAGTGATCTGGTTTTCCATTCTTGGCGTCGCGCCATTCACCTTGATCCTGCCGCATGTCGATCTGTTCTGGACCAGCATTCTCAGCGTGGTGATCGGCTTCATTCTGGCGTCGGCATTCTCGGCGATTGTGGTGTACGCGCAGGAACTGGTGCCAGGCAATGTTGGGATGATTGCCGGGATTTTCTTCGGGCTCATGTTTGGTTTCGGCGGGATTGGCGCAGCGCTGCTCGGGCATCTGGCGGATGTGCACGGGATTGAGTACGTGTATTTCCTTTGCTCGTTCTTGCCGTTGTTTGGTGTGTTGGCGATCTTTTTACCGCGTACCAGAAAGGCCTGAACAGACGAATCGAACTGTGGGAGCGAGCCTGCTCGCGATGGGTGGGTCAGTTGACGAATGCTTAGCTGACACGCCGCGTTGGCGAGCAGGCTCGCTCCCACGGGGAAATATACTCAGTCACTGAATTTCAGGCACAAAAAAGCCGCGTATCAAACGCGGCTTTTTCTTGTGCGGCTGTTGCTTAGACGTTGAAGCGGAAGTGCATCACGTCGCCGTCCTTGACGATGTAATCCTTGCCTTCCAGGCGCCACTTGCCGGCTTCTTTGGCGCCAGCTTCGCCCTTGTACTGGATGAAGTCGTTGTAGGCGATGACTTCGGCACGGATGAAGCCTTTTTCGAAGTCGGTGTGGATCACGCCAGCGGCCTGTGGTGCGGTAGCACCGACCTTGACGGTCCAGGCGCGGACTTCTTCGACACCGGCGGTGAAGTAGGTCTGCAGGTGGAGCATTTCGTAGCCGGCGCGGATCACGCGATTCAGGCCAGGCTCTTCCAGACCCAGGGCCTCGAGGAACATGTCCTTCTCTTCGCCGTCGTCGAGCTCGGCGATTTCCGCTTCGATCTTGTTGCACACCGGAACGACCATGGCGCCTTCTTCTTCGGCGATGGCCTTGACCACGTCCAGGTGCGGGTTGTTCTCGAAGCCGTCTTCAGCCACGTTGGCGATGTACATGACCGGCTTGGTGGTCAGCAGGTGGAAGCCCTTGATCACTGCCTTTTCGTCAGCGCTCATGTTCTTCATCAGGCTGCGCGCCGGCTTGGCTTCGGTGAAGTGCGCGATCAGTTGCTCGAGCAGAGCCTTCTGAACCACGGCGTCCTTGTCACCGCCCTTGGCGTTGCGCGCGACTTTCTGCAGTTGCTTCTCGCAGCTGTCGAGGTCGGCGAAGATCAGTTCCAGGTCGATGATTTCGATGTCGCGTTTCGGGTCGACGCTGTTGGAAACGTGGATCACGTTGTCGTCTTCGAAGCAGCGCACCACGTGGGCGATAGCGTCGGTTTCGCGGATGTTGGCCAGGAACTTGTTGCCCAGGCCTTCACCTTTCGAGGCACCGGCAACGAGGCCGGCGATGTCGACGAATTCCATGGTGGTCGGCAGGATGCGCTTGGGATTGACGATGGCCGCCAGAGCTTCCAGACGCGGATCCGGCATCGGCACGATGCCGCTGTTCGGCTCGATGGTGCAGAAGGGGAAGTTCTCGGCCGCGATACCGGATTTGGTCAGGGCGTTGAACAGGGTGGACTTGCCGACGTTAGGCAGGCCGACGATGCCGCAATTGAATCCCATGGTGTTTCCCCTCGGGTAAAAGTCAGGCCTTCTGGCTGTGCAGGTTTTTCATCGCGCGGTTCCATTCCCCGGCGAGGATATCCGGCAGCACGCCGAGGGCAAAGTCGATGCTGGCATCGAGTTTTTCCTGTTCGGCGCGTGGCGCACGACCCAGGACGAAATTTGAAACCATACTGGCAACGCCCGGGTGGCCGATGCCAAGCCGCAGGCGGTAGAACGTATTCTGATTGCCCAGTTGCGCAATGATGTCGCGCAACCCGTTGTGACCGCCATGGCCGCCGCCCTGCTTGAGCTTGGCAACGCCCGGAGGCAAGTCGAGTTCGTCATGCGCCACGAGGATTTCTTCAGGCTTGATGCGGAAGAAACCGGCGAGTGCCGCCACGGCCTGGCCGCTGCGGTTCATGTAGGTGGTGGGAATCAGCAGACGAACATCCTGACCCTGATGCGAGTAGCGCCCGGTCAGGCCGAAATATTTGCGATCGGCCACAAGATTCACATTCTGTGCGTGGGCGATGCGCTCAACAAAAAGGGCCCCTGCGTTATGCCGGGTCTGTTCGTATTCAGCGCCTGGATTTCCCAGGCCAACGATCAGTTTGATGGCAGTCACGATAGGGGCCCTTCCTTGGAGTGGTGGATAACATCGCCGCGATCGGGGAAAGCGGCGAAAGTGGACGAAAAATGCTCATTTACCATAGATGTAAACTCCGCGTTCTCGCCCGCTTTCTCGCTACGTTCCAGTCCGCGATGTTACTTGCTCACTCCGGCATGACAGAGTGAATTACTCTGCTTCGCCTTCTTCGGTAGGTTCTGCAGCAACACGTGGAGCGTGGACGTTGGCAACAGCCTTGTCATCGCCGTGTGCCAGAGCAACGAACTCAACACCTTTAGGAGCTTTGAGGTCCGACAGGTGAATGATGGTGCCGATTTCTGCTTTCGACAGATCGACTTCGATGAACTCAGGCAGATCTTTAGGCAGGCAGGTCACTTCGATTTCAGCAACAACGTGCGAAACTTCGCCGCCTTTCTTCACTGGAGCTTCTTCGCCAACAAAGTGTACAGGCACGATGGCGGTCAGTTTCTGGCCGGCAACAACGCGTACGAAGTCAGCGTGCATCACGTGGCCTTTGGCCGGGTGACGCTGCAGCGCCTTGATGATGACGTTCTGCTTGGTGCCACCAACGTTCAGCTCGATGATGTGGCTGTAAGCCGCTTCGTTTTCGAGCAGTTTGGCAACTTCTTTGGCCAGCATGCTGATGGATTCAGGGGCTTTGTCGCCACCGTAAACAACAGCTGGAACCAGAGCGGCGAGACGACGCAGGCGGCGGCTCGCACCTTTCCCCAGGTCGGAACGCACTTCAGCATTCAGAGTAAAATCGTTCATTTTGTATCTCCAAAATAGCCATGACCGAGTGGCGTTTGCGACCAGCGCCGAACACGGTATGGGCAAAAAAGCCCCGCCCCGACAGGAATGCCGGGGCGGGGCGCTTTTCGTCAACGAGACATTTCGCGAAGGGCAGGGCCCTTAACGGAACATCGCGCTGATCGATTCTTCATTGCTGATGCGGCGAACCGCTTCGGCAACAACCGGTGCGATATCCAGTTGACGGATACGTGCACAGGCTTGTGCTGCAGCGGACAGCGGGATGGTGTTGGTCACCACCAGCTCGTCCAGCACGGAATTTTCGATATTCTCGATGGCCCGGCCCGACAGCACAGGGTGTGTGCAGTAGGCAAAGACCTTGGCTGCGCCATGCTCTTTCAGGGCCTTGGCCGCGTGGCACAGGGTGCCGGCGGTATCGACCATGTCATCGACGAGAATACAGGTACGCCCTTCGACATCACCGATGATATGCATCACTTCAGAGTGATTGGCTTTCTCACGGCGTTTGTCGATGATCCCGAGATCGACGCCCAGCGACTTGGCAACAGCCCGTGCACGCACGACGCCACCAATGTCCGGGGACACGATCATCAGGTTTTCGAAGCGCTGATCTTCGATGTCATCCACCAGAACCGGGGAGCCGTAGATGTTATCTACCGGAATATCGAAGAAGCCCTGAATCTGGTCAGCATGCAGATCAACCGTGAGAACACGGTCGATGCCGACTACGGTAAGCATGTCAGCAACGACTTTCGCGCTGATAGCCACACGTGCGGAACGCGGACGGCGATCCTGACGGGCATAACCAAAATAAGGAATAACAGCAGTGATACGAGTAGCCGAGGAGCGGCGGAAGGCATCAGCCATCACTACCAGTTCCATCAGGTTATCGTTGGTCGGAGCGCAGGTCGGCTGAATAATGAAGACGTCTTTACCGCGAACGTTTTCATTGATCTCGGCTGTGATTTCGCCGTCGGAAAACTTGCCGACAGAGATGTCACCGAGAGGGATATGCAGCTGACGTACGACACGCCGAGCCAGATCGGGGTTGGCATTCCCCGTAAAGACCATCATCTTGGACACGCGCAGTACCTAGAGGCTGAGGGTAACCTGGATGAGTAGAGAAAATGGCAGGGGCGGCTGGATTCGAACCAACGCATGGCAGGATCAAAACCTGCTGCCTTACCGCTTGGCGACGCCCCTGTATCTGTTGCTTTCAAGTGCCGGGCACTTGATTCCTTTAGAGCAGACTTTGCAGCTTGCGATGCAACATCGAAACGTTGCTTCCTTTCGCTACAAACCCTGTAAGGGTCTCTGTCAGAAGGGCCGAGACTTTATCAGCTTCAGCTTTGCTTGGGAAGCCCCCAAACACACAACTTCCAGTTCCGGTGAGCTTTGCTTCGGTAAATTTACCTAACAAATCCAATGCGTTACGTACCTCTGGATAACGCCTTGCTACCACCGGCAAGCAGTCATTTCGACTGTTTCCCTCGGGAACGGGGCGCACTTTAATGGGCGGTGTGTTACGTGTCAACAAAGGATCGGAAAAAATTTCTGCCGTACTAACAGCGACTTGCGGCACGAGCACCAGATACCACGGTTCTTCGGGGTCGACCGGGGTCAGTTTCTCGCCAACACCCTCGGCAAATGCTGCATGGCCACGGACGAACACCGGTACGTCGGCACCGAGTGACAGGCCCAGTTGCGCCAGACGATCTTCATCCCAGCCCAACTGCCAGAGATGGTTGAGGCCGAGCAAAGTCGTCGCCGCATTCGAACTGCCGCCACCGATGCCGCCGCCCATGGGCAGGATTTTGTCGATCCAGATGTCGATGCCGAGCGCGCAGCCGGACTGTTGCTGCAACATCTTCGCCGCGCGCACGATCAGGTTGCTGTCGTGGGGCACGCCGGCGAACTCGGTGTGCAGCTGAATCACGCCGTCATCGCGCACGGCGAAAGTGAGTTCATCGCCGTAATCGAGGAACTGAAACAGCGTCTGCAATTCGTGATAACCGTCTTCACGGCGACCGAGAATGTGCAGCATCAAGTTGAGTTTGGCCGGCGAGGGCAGGGTCAGGCGTACAGCGGTCATGCTTTATTGCCCCAACTTGCGCGGTTGCCAGGTCTTGATCACCAGCGTTACGTCAAGGTCGGTGCCGTGCAGCTTGATGCGCTCGGGCAGCCAGTAACCATTTTGTTCGGTGTAGGCGGTGTATTCGACTTTCCAGCCGTCCTGCTCAAGGCTGGCCAGACGGCTGTCGGCATCGAGATTCAGGCGACTCTTGCTTTCCGGGGCTGGCAGGCCGCGAACCCACCAGGCCAGATTCGACACCGGCAATTTCCAGCCCAGTTGTTCTTCGAGCAAGGCTTCGGGCGATTGCGATTCGTAGCGGCCCTGGTTGGCGACTTCCAGTGATACTTTGCCCGGACGCCCGGTCAGGCGTGCCGCGCCGCGACCCAGCGGGCCGGACAGGCGAATGTCGTAGTAGTCCTGACGCTGCAGCCAGAACAGTGTGCCGCTGCCGGAATCCTTCGGCGCGCGGATGCCGATCTTGCCGTCGATCTGCCAGCCGTCGAGGCCGGTCAGTTGCTGTTTGTTTGCCGCCCACTGGGCCGGGCTGCCGTGGCCCTCGACCGATTCGCGAGTGCCGAAACCCGAGCAGCCGGCGAGCAGGGCGATGAAGCTGAAAACAATAACGTGGCGCAAAAGCATGGTTTAAAGATTCTCGGATCCGGTCAGGCGCTTGATGGTGCTGCGCAGAATGGTGCTGTCGGGCTGATCCTTGAGGAACTTGCCCCACACTTGTTTGGCTTCGCGTTGATTGCCCTTGGCCCAGAGGACTTCGCCAAGGTGCGCGGCGACTTCGTGGTCGGGGAAACGCTCGAGCGCCTGGCGCAGGTATTTCTCCGCATCGTCCAGATTGCCCAGGCGATAGTTCACCCAGCCGAGGCTGTCGAGTACCGCCGGGTCTTCCGGATTGATCTGGTGCGCCTGCTCGATCAGCGTTTTCGCTTCAGCGTAGCGGGTGGTGCGATCGGACAAGGTGTAGCCCAGCGCATTCAGCGCCATGGCGTTGTCCGGGTCGCGCTTGATGATCAGGCGCAGGTCTTTCTCCATTTGCGCCAGATCATTGCGTTTCTCCGCGAGCATGGCGCGGGTGTAAAGCAGATTGAGATCGTCCGGGTATTTCTGCAGCGCTTGTTGCAGAACCTTCCAGGCCTTGTCGTCCTGTTTGTTGGCCGACAGGGTTTCCGATTCGATCAGATACAGCTGGATCGCGTAATCGGGCTGCTCGTCACGCTCGGCCGCCAGTTTGCTCTGCGCTTCGGCGGTTTTGCCGTTGCTCATCAGGATATCGGCCTGACGCAGCTGTGCCGGCAGATAGTCATTGCCCGGGCCGACCTGGGCATACTCGATGAGCGCGCCTTGTGGATCGTTGCGCTCTTCGGCAATCCGACCGAGATTGAGGTGAGCCGAATCGACGTGGCTTTCGCGTGCGATCAGGTCTTCCAGATAACCCTTGGCCTCTTCCCACGCCTTGGCTTCCAAGCACACCAGCGCCAGCGAATAACGCAGTTCATCGTCTTCCGGGTATTGCTGAACGAGGGTGGAGAATTCGGCCTTGGCGTCGTCCATGCGGTCCTGTTCAACCAGCATGCGCGCGTAGGTCAGGCGCAGGCGTTTGTCTTCCGGGTATTTCCTGATGCTTTTCTGCAATAGCGGCAGCGCTTCGTCGCCACGGTTGAGCAATTGAAGCAGGCGCGCACGCAGCAGGATCGGTGCGATCTCGCCATCTTCCGGCGGATTGTCTTCAAGCAGGGTCAGCGCGCCTTGATTGTCGCCGTCTTGCTGGAGCAGCAGAGCCTTGCCGAAAATCAGCTGATTGTTGTTCGGGTGGCGCTCAAGCAAACGGTCGAAGCTTTTCATCAGACCGTTGCGGGTTTCCTGATCGGTGTCGGCGGCCGACAACGCAAGGAAATCGAAATGGGTGTCGCCCTTGCCCTGCAGGACTTTCTCCATGTAGACCATGGAGTCGTCGTAGCGCCCGGCGCGGGCCAGCTGCACGGCGGCGGCGCGTTGCGCTTCGAGATCGTCGGGGGCGTTGCGCGCCCAGATCAGCGCGGTGTCGAGGGCCGGTTGATCGGCGCCCAGATATTCGGCGATGCGGAAAGCCCGCTCGGAGACGCCCGGATCCTGGGTGTTGATGGCCTGGGTCACGTAGTTGTCCAGGGCAATGTCGAAACGATTGCGCTGGCCGGCGAGTTCGGCGCTCAGCAGGCTGAACACGGTTTCCTCGCTGAATGAGCCGTAAACCTTGGGCTTTTCAGGTGCGGGCGTGGTGTCTTCGACCGGCGGGGTGCCGTCCGGCGCAACGGGCGCCATGGCCTGGCAGCCGCTGAGGAAGACAAAAGCGAGGAGCAACGCGGAAGATCTATTCATATAGGAAGAGGACGACTAACCTGCGGTCGGATCATCATGACACAAGCCTTCGGCCAAACATAACCGAGACTCAATTGTGGCCATTATAGGGGCTGACGATTGGGACAATAGTCAGCGGTAGTTGTTCTGAATCTTTCGAAGTAGGACAATTGCCGGCTTCACGTCACCACCAGCGACCTTGAATGGCCTTCCTTGCACTCGGTATTAACCACAAGACTGCTTCAGTAGACGTCCGCGAGCGCGTGGCCTTTACCCCTGAGCAGCTGGTGGAGGCCTTGCAGCAGCTCTGCCGACTGACCGACAGCCGCGAAGCTGCGATCCTCTCCACCTGCAATCGCAGTGAGCTTTATATAGAACAGGATCAGCTCTCGGCCGATGTCGTGCTGCGCTGGCTGGCCGATTATCACCATCTGAGCCTGGACGAGCTGCGCGCCAGTGCCTATGTGCATGAAGACGATGCGGCTGTTCGTCACATGATGCGCGTCGCCTCCGGGCTTGACTCGCTGGTGCTGGGCGAACCGCAGATTCTCGGCCAGATGAAATCGGCCTACGCCGTGGCCCGCGAGGCCGGCACCATCGGTCCGCTGCTGGGGCGGCTGTTTCAGGCGACGTTCAATGCCGCCAAGCAAGTGCGTACCGATACCGCGATCGGCGAGAACCCGGTGTCGGTGGCGTTTGCCGCAGTGAGCCTGGCGAAACAGATTTTCAGCGATCTGCAACGCAGCCAGGCGCTGCTGATCGGTGCCGGCGAGACGATTACGCTGGTCGCGCGCCATTTGCATGAGCTGGGGGTCAAGCGCATCGTCGTTGCCAACCGCACGCTGGAGCGCGCCAGTCAGTTGGCCGAGCAGTTCGGCGCTCACGCCGTGCTGCTCTCGGACATTCCGGCGGAGCTGGTGCGCAGCGATATCGTCATCAGTTCGACCGCCAGCCAGTTGCCAATCCTCGGCAAGGGTGCGGTGGAAAGTGCACTGAAGCTGCGCAAGCACAAGCCGATTTTCATGGTCGACATTGCGGTACCGCGCGATATCGAGCCGGAAGTCGGCGAGCTCGACGACGTTTACCTGTACAGCGTCGACGATCTTCACGAAGTGGTCGCCGAGAACCTCAAGAGCCGTCAGGGCGCTGCGCAAGCGGCGGAGGAAATGGTCTCGGTCGGCGCTGACGATTTCATGGTGCGCCTGCGCGAACTGGCGGCGGTCGACGTGCTCAAGGCCTATCGTCAACAGAGCGAACGCCTGCGGGACGAGGAATTGCAGAAGGCCCTGCGTCTGCTGGCCAACGGTGGCAACGCCGAAGACGTGCTCGGGCAACTGGCCCGTGGCCTGACCAACAAACTCTTGCATGCGCCCAGCGTGCAGTTGAAAAAGCTGTCTGCCGAAGGCCGCCTCGATGCGCTGGCCATGGCCCAGGAACTCTTTGCCCTTGAGGGCTCACCGGATAGTTTTTCGGATAAAAAACCGCAATGAAAGCGTCACTGCTCAACAAGCTGGACATTCTCCAGGACCGTTTCGAGGAACTGACCGCGCTGCTCGGCGACGGTGAAGTCATTGCCGATCAGGCCAAATTCCGCGCCTATTCCAAGGAGTACGCCGAACTCGAGCCGGTAGTGGCCTCCTATAAAAAGCTGCTCGGCGTACAAAGCGATCTTGAAGGCGCGCAGGCGCTGCTCAAGGACAACGACCCGGACATGCGCGAAATGGCCGTGGAAGAAGTTCGCGAAGCCAAGGAGTTGCTGGTCACGCTGGAGTCCGATCTGCAGCGCATGCTGCTGCCTAAAGATCCGAATGACGGGCGTAACGTGTTCCTCGAAATCCGCGCCGGCACCGGTGGCGACGAGGCGGCGATCTTCTCCGGCGACCTGTTTCGCATGTACTCGCGTTATGCCGAGCGGCGTGGCTGGCGCGTAGAGATCCTCTCGGAAAACGAAGGCGAACACGGTGGCTATAAAGAAGTCATCGCGCGCATCGAAGGCGACAACGTTTACGGCAAGCTGAAATTCGAGTCCGGCGCACACCGCGTCCAGCGTGTCCCCGCCACCGAATCCCAAGGCCGGATCCACACGTCGGCCTGCACCGTGGCGGTGTTGCCGGAGCCGGATGAGCGCGAAGCCATCGAGATCAACCCGGCGGATCTGCGCGTCGACACTTACCGTTCCTCCGGCGCCGGTGGTCAGCACGTCAACACCACCGATTCGGCGATCCGCATCACCCACATCCCGACCGGCACCGTCGTCGAATGCCAGGAAGAGCGCTCCCAGCACAAGAACCGCGCGCGGGCGATGGCGTGGCTGTCGGCCAAGCTCAACGATCAGCAAAACGCAGCGGCAGCCAACGCGATTGCCAGTGAGCGCAAGTTGCTGGTCGGCTCCGGCGATCGTTCCGAGCGTATCCGCACCTACAACTACGCCCAGGGCCGGGTCACCGACCATCGCGTCAACCTGACCCTGTATTCCCTGGATGAAATTCTCGCCGGTGGCGTCGAAGCCG
The DNA here is from genome assembly GCF_019145195.1 of Pseudomonas siliginis. GTDB lineage: Bacteria > Pseudomonadota > Gammaproteobacteria > Pseudomonadales > Pseudomonadaceae > Aquipseudomonas > Aquipseudomonas siliginis. The sequence goes on along the minus strand of NZ_JAHSTW010000007.1, from coordinate 313,556 downwards.
TGATCGAGCCCTTGCTGGCCGAGTATCAGGCTGACCAACTCGCAGCGATAGGTGAATAAATGACCATCATCGCCAGCCTCTTGCGCGCTGCCGAGTTGCCGGACTCGCCGACTGCGCGTCTGGACGCTGAATTGCTGCTCGCCGCCGCACTGGGCAAGTCGCGCAGCTTCCTGCACACCTGGCCCGAGCGCATCGTGCCGAGCGAGGCTGCGCTGACCTATGCCGAGTATTTGCAACGGCGGCGTAGCGGTGAGCCAGTGGCTTACATTCTCGGCCAGCAGGGCTTCTGGAAACTCGATCTGGAAGTCGCGCCGCACACGCTGATTCCGCGTCCCGACACCGAATTGCTGGTGGAGGCAGCCCTTGAGCTGCTGCCGGCAACCCCGGCCAAGGTCCTCGACTTGGGCACCGGCAGTGGCGCGATTGCTTTGGCTTTGGCCAGCGAACGCCCGGCGTGGAAAGTCACCGCCGTGGATCGTGTGCTTGAAGCCGTGGCCCTGGCCGAACGCAATCGCCAGCGTCTGCACCTGAACAACGCTACGGTGCTGAGCAGCCATTGGTTCAGCGCCCTTGAAGGCCAGCGCTTTCAACTGATTATCAGCAACCCGCCGTACATTGCCGCCACCGATCCGCATCTGGTCGAGGGCGATGTGCGCTTCGAACCGGCCAGTGCGCTGATCGCCGGTGAAGATGGCCTCGACGATCTGCGCCTGATTGTTGCGCAGGCGCCGGATCATCTTGAAACCGGCGGCTGGCTGATGCTCGAGCACGGCTATGATCAGGCCGAAGCGGTGCGTGATCTGCTGCTTACCCGTGGCTTTGAAGAAGTCCACAGCCGCACCGATCTGGGCGGCCATCAACGCATCAGTCTGGGGCGCCTGCCGTGCTGAATGATCAGGAATTGCTGCGCTACAGCCGGCAGATTCTGCTGCAACACATCGACATCGACGGGCAACTGAAGCTCAAAGACAGCCGCGTGCTGATCGTTGGCCTCGGCGGCCTCGGCGCGCCAGTGGCGCTGTATCTGGCAGCAGCGGGCGTCGGCGAATTGCATCTGGCGGATTTCGACACGGTCGATCTGACCAACCTGCAACGGCAGATCATTCACGACACCGACAGTGTCGGCATGTCCAAGGTCGACTCGGCGCTCAAGCGCCTGGGCGCGATCAATCCCGAGATTCAACTGGTCGCCCATCGTCAGGCGCTGGACGCCGATTCCCTCGCCGCAGCGGTGGCGGCGGTGGATCTGGTGCTCGATTGCTCGGACAACTTCTCTACCCGTGAGGCGGTCAACGCCGCCTGTGTTGCCGCGCGCAAGCCATTAGTCAGCGGCGCGGCGATTCGTCTGGAAGGGCAGTTGTCGGTGTTCGATCCACGACGTGCCGACAGCCCTTGCTACCACTGCCTTTACGGACATGGCAGCGAAGCCGAACTGACGTGCAGCGAGGCCGGCGTGGTCGGGCCACTGGTCGGTCTGGTTGGCAGTTTGCAGGCGCTGGAAGCGTTGAAGGTGCTGGTCGGCTTTGGCGAACCGTTGGTGGGGCGGTTGTTGCTGATCGATGCCCTGGGTTCGCGATTCCGTGAGCTGCGGGTCAAGCGCGATCCGGGCTGCAGCGTCTGTGGCGCCCGCCATGCGTGAAGCGCCGATCGGCGTGTTCGATTCCGGGGTCGGCGGCTTGTCGGTCCTCGGCGAAATCCAGCGCTTGCTGCCCAATGAATCGCTGCTTTACGTCGCCGATTGCGGGAACATTCCTTACGGCGAGAAAACCCCGGAATTCATCCGCCAGCGTTGCAGCGTGATGGCCGGGTTCTTTCGCGAGCAGGGTGCCAAGGCTCTGGTGCTGGCGTGCAATACCGCGACTGTGGCCGGCGTTGCCGACTTGCGTCGCGACTTTCCCGACTGGCCGATTGTCGGCATGGAACCGGCGGTCAAACCGGCCGCAGCGGCCACACGAAGCGGCGTGGTTGGCGTCCTGGCGACGACCGGCACGTTGCAGAGCGCGAAGTTTGCCGCGTTGCTCGATCGCTTCGCGGCTGACATAAAAGTCATCACCCAGCCGTGTCCGGGACTGGTCGAACTGATCGAAACGGGTGATCTGCACAGCGCTGAATTACGCACTTTATTGCAAAGTTACGTCGCTCCATTGCTGGCGCAAAACTGCGATACGATCATTCTTGGCTGCACCCATTATCCCTTCCTCAAGCCGTTACTCAGGTCGATGATCGCCGACGATGTCAGCCTGATCGATACCGGAGCTGCCGTGGCCCGGCAGTTGCAGCGCTTGCTCGCCGAGCGTGATCTGCTGGCGCAACGTCCGAGCCAGCCGGTGAAGTTCTGGACCAGCGGCGATCCGCAATCCCTCAGAAAAATCCTACCGTTGCTGGGCCAAACTGCGTCGAATGTGCAAAACTTCGACTTGTAAAAAAAATGTGAAATAACTAAAAAAACGCTGAACTTCTGACCAAGCGCGGATTTCTATAGCGACAGCAGCAACTAAAAACCAAACGATCGTTCCGGAAAAGGAAGTTTCAAAGTGAAGCGACTATTCTGCTTGGCCGCGATTGCGGCCGCACTGATGGGGCAAAGCATTACTGCACAAGCCGCTGGCGTTGAATTCGCCGTCGGCGGTACCAGCGATTCGACAATGACGTATCGCTTAGGGATGAATTTCGACTGGGACAAGAGCTGGCTGCAGAGCGACGTGGGTCGTCTGACCGGCTACTGGAGCGGTGCCTACACGTACTGGGAAGGTGACAAGACTTCCAGCAACAACAGCCTGTCGTTCTCACCGGTATTCGTTTACGAGTTTGCCGGCCAGTCGGTCAAGCCATACGTGGAAGCGGGTATCGGCGTGGCGTTGTTCTCCAACACCGAATACGAAAGCAACAACCTGGGCGGCTCCTTCCAGTTTGAAGACCGCATCGGTGTCGGCCTGCGTTTCAACGGCGGCCACGAAGTCGGCATCCGCGCCACGCACTATTCCAACGCCGGCCTGTCCAGCGACAACGATGGTGTAGAAAGCTACGCGCTGCATTACACAATGCCGCTATAACACGCCGCTACGCGGAACCAACGTGGGAGCGAGCCTGCTTGCGAAAGCTGAGTGTCAGTCAATTCAAATGGTGGCTGACACATCGCCTTCGCGAGCAGGCTCGCTCCCACAGTTGTTTCTGCGCCGTCAAACAAATCAGCGGTAGGCTGTCGCAATACCCCGGCGCTCTTCGATGCACTCCGGCGCGCCCATTTCAAACTCGCGGCAAATCAGCGGGCGTCGTTCATAGATCGTGCACATCATGCTGTCGCGATCCAGCGCCGCGCACCAGCCGTCGTCCAGACGCAGCATCACTTCACCGCCCCATTCATCGGTATCGATAAAGCGATCAGGCACGCCGGTGTCGGTGATCAGCATCACTTCGAGCTGGCAGCAGCACGCCGCACAGGTCGAGCAGGTGACCGCCGGTTCGGCAATTTGGGTGTGGGGGATGGTTTTCATCGTGGCAGTGTAAGGCAGTGATCGCTGTGGGTGTGAAAGCGCTGACGGACGCTCACGGCGCCAGACGCCGCGCCATCAAGTGCAACAATGGAAACAGCACGGCCCAGAGCAGCCCGATCAAGATCAGCGTGGGGATATCGCCATAGGGAAATTGCACGCCGGCCAGCCGTCCGCCAGCGTAGTACGACAATGCGCCGCCCACCGCGCCAAGTGCGCTGGCCAGCCACCATGGCCGCGCGCTCCAGGCCAGGCAGTGGCGCAACGTGGTGGCGAGCAGCGCCCACAGCAGCATCAGCCACAGCGGAATCAGCGGTGAAGCGTCTGCAAAGCGGAACACGTCGAGGTAACGCAAGACGCTGTCCACCGCCGTGCCGACAATCACCACGCACAGAATCAAACGACCTTCTGCCGCCCAACTGCTGATCCAGCGCAGATGAATCACCAGAGCCGCCACCGCCAGCAACAGCCATAAACTGTTGCCGCCAAGTACGCAGGCCAGCCAGCCGAGCTGAAACAGCACGGCATTGGCGATTCGCTCACGCATCGAAGCGCCCGAGCAGCGGCGCGGTCATCGCCGCCGGTTTGGCCAGCAGCAGTTGCGCGGTGCCGATGGTGCGTTCGAGGAACCCGCCCTCGCAATAGCACAGGTAAAACTCCCACAAACGCAGGAAATAATCGTCATAGCCCAATTCGTTCAGACGACCATGGGCGAGGCGAAAGTTCTCGTGCCACAGGCGCAGTGTCTTGGCGTAATGCAGGCCGAAATCTTCCATGTGCAGCAGGTTCATGTCGGTTTCGCGGCCGACCACATCGAGCATCTTGTGTACCGAGGGCAGGGCGCCGCCGGGGAAGATGTAGCGCTGGATGAAGTCGACGCTGCGCTTGGCCTGTTCGTAGCGTTGCTCGCGAATGGTGATCGCCTGGAGCAGCATCAGGCCGTTGCTCTTGAGCAACTGCGCGCATTGCTTGAAGTAGGTGGGCAGGAACCGATGGCCGACCGCTTCGATCATCTCGATCGACACCAGTTTGTCGTACTCGCCACTCAGGTCGCGGTAATCCTTGAGCAGCAAGGTGACGCGGTCCTGCAAGCCCAATTGTTCGATGCGTTTGGCAGTGAACGCGAACTGCTCTTTCGACAGCGTCGTGGTGGTCACGCGGCAACCGTAATGCTGCGCCGCGTACAACGCCATGCTGCCCCAGCCGGTGCCGATTTCCAGCAGGTGGTCGCTGGGCTTGAGCGCGAGTTTCTGGCAGATGCGCTCGAGTTTGTTCAGTTGCGCCTGTTCCAGGGTGTCGCTCGGCGAAAGGAACTGGGCGGCGGAATACATCATGGTCGGGTCGAGAAACTGTTCGAACAGTTCATTGCCGAGGTCGTAGTGCGCGGCGATGTTTTTCTGCGAACCCTTGCGCGTGTTGCGGTTGAGCCAGTGCAGGCCTTGCACGAAGGGCCGGCCCAGACGCGCCAGGCCACCCTCCATGGCATCGAGTACATCGAGATTGCTGACGAATACGCGCACCACAGCAGTCAGGTCCGGCGAACTCCAATAGCCGTGGATGAATGCTTCGCCGGCGCCGATCGAGCCGCTGCTGGCGACCATGCCCCACAGGGCCGGATCGAGCACATGGACTTCACCAAGCAGAGCACTGCCCGGGGTGCCGAAAAGCATTTGTTCGCCATCCTCGACGACCATCAATTGTCCGTGTTTGAGCTGGGCCAATTGGCGCAACACGCCACGGCGCAGCAGCGAGCCGGTCAAACCGTTGGTGCTGAAGCGACCGAGCGGCAGGCTAGAGGATTTCATGGTGCGGCTCCTTCGGAGGCACAGTGGCGGTTTTAAAGCTGCCGTCGGCAGCCTGGTGAGGGAAGATCGGCGCGCGCTTGAGCAGCAGTCGCAGTGCTTGCCAATAAATCGCCAGAGCGGTTTTTGCGGTCATCCATGGGAAGCGCCGCAGATAGCGATGCAGGCTGCGACGATCGAGCGGTTCGCGGCGCAGATTCAGTGTGGCGTCGAACAGTTTCTCGCTGCCCTGCCAATCGGCCATGTGCACACCCAGGCTTTGCGCGGCCGGGCTGAAGCTCATGCGGTATTCGAGGTCACGGGGCAGAAACGGCGAGACGTGAAACGCCTTGGCTACAGCAAAATGTTGGTGGAAATCCACCAGACTGGTCGGCGTCTGCGCCGGCAACACGTAATGAAAACGCTCGCGCCACGGCGTGTTGGTCACTTCACAAACGATCGCCGCCAGTTGCCCGTCGGCTTCATGGCAATAGAAGAAACTCACTGGATTGAACGACAGCCCCCAACTGCGCGGCTGAGTCAGCAGGCACACCGCGCCTTGCGGCTCATGACCGATGGCTGCACCGACCTGCTGGCGCACCGCGTCAATCAGGCGCATGCCCTTGCCGGTGAAGGCTTTCAGGTAATCGGTTTCGCGAAACGAGAACGGCGCAAAGCGGCTGCGCCCCGCCAGTGGCGACAAGGCCAGCACGGCGTCTTGTTCGCTCAGGTCGAGATAGAGCAGGCCAATGCGGTAGCGGAATTCGTGGCGGCGCGGCGCAAAACGTCGGTGGCCAATCACGCCGCTATACAGTGCGCTGTTCACAGGGTTTCACCGAACGCAGCGGCCACGCGCAAACCGCTGACCACGCCGTCTTCATGAAAGCCGTTGGCCCAGTAGGCGCCGCAATAATGTGTGTGCTGCTCGCCATCGAGTTCGCCCCATCGGTTTTGCGCGGCTGCGGCGGCCAAGGTGTATTGCGGGTGAGCGTAGGTGTAGCGGGCCAGTACCTTGTCCGGGCTGATGCCGGCGGTCTGGTTGAGGCTGACGCAGAACGTAGTGTCGCTTTCGATGCCCTGCAGGATGTTCATGTTGTAGGTGACCGCCGCGCGCGTATGGCCGGCGCCGCCAAGGCGATAATTCCAGCTGGCCCAGGCCAGTTTGCGCGTCGGCAGCAGGCGCGTGTCGGTGTGCAGCACGACATCGTTGTCTGCGTAGAGCAGGGCGCCGAGAATCGAGCGCTCGGCGTCGCTCGGGTTGGCCAGCAGGTTCAGCGCCTGATCGCTGTGACAGGCGAACACCACTTTGTCGAAATGTTCGAGGCCGGCCGGGCTGTGGATAACTACGCCGTGCTGGTTGCGCTCGACGCGGCTGACCGGGCAGTTCAGGCGAATCCTGTCGCTGAACGAAGCGGTCAGCGGCGCGATATACGCACTGGAACCGCCTTCGATGACCTGCCACTGCGGCCGATCACTGACCGACAACAGGCCATGATTCTTGAAAAAACGCAGGAAGAATTGCAGCGGGAAATTGAGCATTTCCGCCATTGGCATCGACCAGATCGCCGCGCCCATCGGCACGATGTAGTGCAGGATGAAGCGCTCGCCGTAGCCGCCGGCCTTGAGGTAATCATCGAGCGTGGTATCGGCGGCGATGCGCAGTTCGATCAGGTCGCGCTGGGCTTCTTTGTTGAAGCGCAGAATGTCGCGCAGCATGCCCCAGAACCCCGGCGACAACAGATTGCTGCGCTGGGCGAACAGGCTGTTGAGGTTGTTGCCGTTGTACTCCACGCCAGTGTCCGGGTCGGTTACGGAAAAGCTCATTTCGGTCGGCTTGAACGCCACGCCGAGCTGGTTGAGCAAGCGAATGAAGTTCGGGTAGGTCCAGTCGTTGAACACGATGAAACCGGTATCGATGGCGAACGATTGCCCGGCCACGCTGACCGGTACGGTGTGGGTATGGCCGCCGACCCAGTCACTCGCTTCGAACACGGTGATGTCGTGGCGGCGGTTCAGCAGGTAGGCGCAGGTGAGCCCGGCGATACCGCTGCCAATTACGGCGATTTTCATATCGGGTCCCGCTGCGGTGGGTTCTTGCGCACCATGCGTTTGCCGATCGCCAATTGCGCGCGGGCGGGCAGTTTCGACAGCGGCCACAGCGCGGCCATGAACAGTCCCGGAAAGGCAATTTCCAGCGGACGGTCCTTGAGTTTGGCGAAGATGTGCCGCGCCGCTTTATCCGCAGGCCAGCTCAGCGGCATCGGGAAATCGTTCCTTTCGGTCAGCGGCGTTTCGACAAAACCCGGGCTGATGATGGTGACTTCAATGCCTTCATCCGCCAGATCGATGCGCAGCGACTCGAACAGGTAACGCAGCCCGGCCTTCGATGCGCCGTAGGCTTCGGCCCGTGGCAGCGGCAGGTAAGTTACCGAGCTGGCCATGCCGACCAGGTGCGGCGCGGTGCCTTTGCGCAACAGCGGCAGGGCGGCTTCGATGCAATAGCTGCTGGCGAGCAGATTGGTGCGCACTACGTGCTCGATGATCGACGAGTCGAACTGGCGCGCGTCGACATATTCACAGGTGCCGGCGTTGAGAATCACGCTGTCCAGCGAACCCCAGGCCTCGGTGATCTGCTCACCGATTTCGCGCACGGTCTGACTGTTGGTCAGATCGCCGGGCACCACCAGCACCTGGCCCGGGTAGCGCTGGGACAAAACCTTGAGCGGCGCGGCCGAGCGCGAGCTGACCGCCAGGTGTGCGCCGCTTTTCAGAATGTCCTCACACAAGGCTGCACCGATGCCACTGCTGGCGCCGGTCAACCAATACCGCCGTGGAGGTGTACGACTCATCCCATTCTCCTTTTCAGCCAGGCAATCACCCGGCCCAATATTGGCAAGTGTTCATACAGCAGCGCCCCGGCATCGAAATAATCCCGATGGCGATAAACCTTGTCGCGCCAGAGCAGGTGCGAACAGCCACCTACTCTGATTTCCCGCCCGTTGGCCAGACGCGGATGGCGATAACTCATGACCCAGCGCAGGTAACCCTCACCTTCGCGGATCTGGTCGAAACCATGAAAATCGAAACGCAGATCGCTGACGTTGGCGTACAGCTCGCTGAAGTAATCCTGCAGTTGCGCCAGGCCCTGAACTTCGTGCAGCGGATCGGTGAAATGAATGTCGTCGCTGTACAGCTCGCCGAGGCGATACAGGTTGTCTCTGTTCAACCCGCAAAACTCGCGGGCGAAGCTGCGCAGGAATTCACTCATCGCTGCCGCCCACAGGCTGGCGCGACGGCAGGTTCTTGAACGCCGTCAGCGCACGCTCGCGTGAAGTGCTGAGATTGACGATCGGCGCCGGATAACCGGCCACGCCGAACAGCCCTCCGGCTGCCGCCGGATTGTGCACTTCCTTCTTGTTGAGCCCGGCCAGTTCCGGCAACCAGTGCTTGATGAACACGCCTTCGGCATCGAATTTTTCCGACTGGCTCAGCGGGTTGAAAATACGGAAGTAGGGCGCCGAGTCGGTGCCGGTCGATGAGCTCCACTGCCAGCCACCGTTGTTGGCCGCCAGGTCGCCGTCGATCAGGTGGCGCATGAAAAAGCGTTCGCCCTCGCGCCAGTCGATCAGCAGGTTTTTGGTCAGGAACATCGCCACGACCATGCGCAGGCGATTGTGCATCCAGCCGGTTTCGAGCAATTGGCGCATCGCCGCGTCGATGATCGGCAGCCCGGTGCGTGCCTCCTGCCAGGCCTTGAGTTCTTCCGGCGCATCGCGCCAGGCCAGCGCCTCGGTTTCCGGGCGGAAGGCGCGATGCCGGGAGACGCGTGGATAGCCGACCAGAATGTGTTTATAGAACTCGCGCCACAGCAGCTCGTTGATCCAGGTCACCGCGCCGACCTTGCCGCTTTCGAACTCGCCCTGATTGCTTTGCAGTGCAGCGTGCAGGCACTGGCGTGGCGAGATCACCCCGGCGGCGAGGTACGCCGACAATTGGCTGGTGCCGGGTTTGGCCGGGAAGTCGCGTTCGCTGCGGTAGTAGTCGATCTGCGCGTCGGTGAAGGTGTCGAGGCGGCGCCGCGCTTCTTGCTCGCCGGCCGGCCACAAGGCGCGCAGGGATTCGCTTGGCGTGGCGAAGCCTTTGACCGCCTCGGGAATTGCGTCACTTTCGATATCCAGCGCGGCCTGTTTGCCCGGTGCTTTGATCAATGCCGGCATCGAGCGGTGCAGGCGTTCGTAGCAGACCTTGCGGAACTGACTGAACACCTGGAAATAGGTGCCGGTCTTGGTCAGGATCGTGCCGGGTTTGAACAGCAATTGATCCAGATAGCTGTGGAATTCGATGCCCTCGGCTCGCAACGTTTCGGCCACGGCTTCATCGCGGCGGCTTTCGTGAACGCCGTATTCCTCGTTGACGTGCACCGCCTCGATCTTCAATTGCCGGCACAGCTTGAGCAGTTCTGCCGGTGCCTGATCCCAGTGCGGTGCGCTGCGAATCAACAACGGGATGTTCAGCGCGCCGAGGCTCTGGCTCAGTTCGCGCAAATTGCGCAGCCAGAAATCCACTTTGCACGGCGCATCGTCGTGCTCCAGCCATTGCTGCGGACTCAACAGATACACCGCCACGGTCGGGCCGCGCGCTGCGGCGGCCGCGAGGGCAGTGTTGTCATGTTGGCGCAAGTCGCTGCGCAGCCAGATCAGTTGCATGTGATTAAACCCATCATCAAATCAATCCGCGCTCGAGCAGCGCCTGGTGTGCGGCAAGCGGATCTTCAGCCAGGAACAGACCGGCAGTCTGGGCGCTGCGTGCGGACAACTCGTCGTGGTGGATGTGCACCGCGGGGCCGGCAATCACGGTCGGGCAATTGACGTTCGCCAACAGCTTTGGCAACTGCGCCAGTTGCATGGCTTTGCTCGAATACAGCAGCACGCCACGGGCTTGCAGATGCTCGACGGTCAGCGCCAGTTCACCGGCGGGCAGTGGCCAGTCGAACACTTGCACCGGGCAATCGGCACTGCTGATCAGCCATGCGCACAGCCACAGATGCGGCTCCAGCGGCAGGTCGGAATGATTGATCAACAACAGCGGCGCCGAATGCAGCTGGCGGTTGTTATGGTAGATGCGTGCACCGAATTTGCTGCGCAACCAGGAAAAGAAAAACGTCCGTTCCATCTGTGTGCCGAACTGGCCCTGCCAGCGCTGTTCGAGCTCGGCCAGCAGCGGCATCAGCAATTGCTCACACAACGTCCGTGGCGGATACAAGGCGATGGCCTGATTGACGCTGTCATCCAGCGCCCGCTCATTGAGCGCGGTGACCGCCGACAGCAACGTCTGATGCAGACGCTGCCAATCGTTTTCCACGGTTTCCGTGAAGGCCTGCGGCGCGTCGAGCAGAGGCTTGACCTGACTGACCGCAACGCCACGGTTGAGCCAGGTAAGGATGGCCATGATTCGCTGCACATGTTCAGCGCTATACAGCCGATGGCCCTTGGGCGTGCGCTGTGGCACCACCAGCCCGTAGCGACGTTCCCACGCGCGCAGGGTGATGGCGTTGACGCCGGTCTGCCGCGCGACTTCGCGAATCGGCAACCAGCCCTCGTCGAGGGCTTTCTTGAAGTCGGCGCCGAGGTCTTCCCGGGCGCTGCTGTCGGTTTTATCGTTCATTAGATCGCGTTTCGCAGACTGAGGTTTTCCGGATGCGGCTGCAGGTAAACCTGCTGCGCGATGTACGGGTCCGGATGGAGTCGAAAATGGTGTTTGAGCAGCGTCAACGGCACCACCAGCGGCACGATGCCCTGGCGGTACTGGCCGATGATCTGCTGCATTTCCTGTTTGTCTTCGGCGCTCAGCGATTGTTTCAAATAACCGCTGAGGTGCAGCAGCACGTTGCAGTGGGTGCCGCGAGTGGCGCATTTCTTCAGCGCGGCCATCAGCTCGCTGAAATAGCGCGGGCCGAGTTCGGCGGGATCGCTGTCGGCCATGTTGCCGAGCATCTTGCCGAGGTTTTTGTATTGCAGCGGGTTGTGCGCCATCAGCAGGTACTTGTAGCGCGAATGGAACTCGGTAAGGGCGCGGCGGCTCAGGCCCTCGGCGAGCACTTGCTGCCAGGCGCTGTAGGCCAGGACGCGGGTGATGAAGTTTTCCCGCAGCACCGGATCGTTGAGGCGCCCGGCTTCTTCCACCGGCAGATCCGGATGCTGTGCACAGAATGCCTGCGCATAGATCCCGCGTCCGCCACCGTTCACTGGCGCGCCGTTGTCGTGATAGACCTTGACCCGTTCCAGCCCGCAGGAGGGCGACTGCTGCATGAAGATGTAGCCGGACAGGTCCTGCAACTCGGCGGCCATTTTCTCGCCGTACTCGGCCAGCGGCCTGGTGACGTTGATGGTGCGGTCGACGGTGCCGACGGCCTCGGGTTGTTCAGGGTCGCCGACCAGCCGGATCGGCTCACGGGGAATGCCCATGCCGATGGCGACTTCCGGGCACAGCGGGACGAAGTCGAAATATTCGGTGAGGGTACGGCTGCACAGCCGCGATTCCTTGTGCCCACCGTTGTAGCGCACTTCTTCGCCCAACAGGCAGGCGCTGATGGCGATCTTCGGCTTGGACAGGGAAGCAGTAGACATGGGCACCTCGTATCTATACCTGTACAGAGAGTTATCGCTGTACAACTTTTCCTCAGCATAGATCGATGGATGTACAAGTCAAATGATTTGTATAAGATTTTTGTACGGAGCTGAATCTGTGGGAGCGAGCCGGCTCGCGAAAGCGGTGGGTCAGTAAAGGAATTCGCATCTGATACAGCGCTATCGCGAGCAGGCTCGCTCCCACAAGGGAAATCTATTTCCAGCCGAGTAACCAGTGCTCGCTGTCTTTCAGCACCTGCCAATCCAGTCGCTCGCTACGCTGGGTCAGCACCGCCTGCAATTCAACTTCCAGCACCGTGCCTTCCTCGTCGCGGATCAGTTCGGTGACCAGAAAATGTTTTTCGCGATTTTGCGGGTGGGCTGCTGTCCACTTCGACAGCAGCAATTTACGCGGATTGATGCGATTCATTGCAGGTGTTCGTGCAAGCGACGTGCAGCCTCCTGACCGCTCAGCCAAGCGCCTTCAACGCGGCCCGACAGGCACCAGTCGCCACAGGCGTACAAGCCCAGATCAACATCGGCAAGTGTGGTCCATTCATGGCCAGTGGCGGGGCGGGCGTAGAGCCAGCGGTGAGCGAGGCTGAAGGTCGGCGCAGGCATGGCGCTGTGCAGCAGTTCGGCGAACGCACCGTGCAGATGTTCGATTACTGCTTCCTTGGAGAGGTCGATGTGTTGCCGGCTCCAGGCGCTGGTTGCATGCAGCACCCACGTGTCGAGAGTGCTGTCGCGCCCGGGTTTGCTGCGGTTGCGCGCCAGCCAGTCGAGCGGGCTGTCCTGTACGAAGCAGCCTTCGATTGGCGTATCCAGCGGGGCTTCGAAGGCGAGAGCGACGGCCCAGGTCGGCTCCATCTTCACCCCGGCAGCGACGCCGGCAAGTTTCGGCGCGGCGGCGAGCAACGCGGTGGCTTGCGGTGCCGGTGTGGCGATCACCACATGGCTGAAGGGGCCGTGGGTGCAGCCATCGGCGTCCTGCAGATGCCAGTGTTCTTCACCGCGATAGACCTCGGTGATGCGGCAGGCAAACTGCACGTCCAGGCCATCTAGCAGGCCACGGGTGATGGCGCTCATGCGCGGCGTGCCGACCCAGCGGGTCTGCTCGTCCGGCGACATGTTCAGTTGGCCGCCCTGGAAGGTGTACAGCTGCGGCGCCCACTCGGCGGCCCAGCCCCGGCTCTGCCAGCGCTGCACTTCGGTGACGAAGCGCCGGTCACGCGCGGTGAAATATTGAGCGCCCAAGTCCAGCGAGCCGGCGTCGCTGCGCTTGCTCGACATGCGCCCGCCGCTGCCGCGGCTTTTATCGAACAGTTGAACGGTATGCCCGGTCTCTGTCAGAGCCTGGGCGGCGGAGAGCCCGGCGATGCCGGTGCCGATGATTGCGATAGGTACAGTCATAGGGGCCTCGTTTACCTTTCTGTACAGACTACGCCGTCGATCAAACCTGTACAATTCTGTTTTTTGGTATAACTTCTAGCGTTCTCGTTCTGACAGCTTGGCCTATTGTTAAACCATAGAGCCTGCCCGATCGAAAAGATCCCTGCCTATAAAAATAGACTAGTGATCCGGGTTAAACGCCACGCGAGGAAGATGTCATGCACATATTGCTGACCGGCGGTACTGGTTTGATCGGACGTCAGCTCTGCCGGCACTGGCTGGAGCAGGGCCATCGGCTGACGGTGTGGAGTCGCCGCGCGGAAAAAGTCGCGCAGATCTGCGGCGCGCAAGTGCGCGGGATTGCCCGTCTGGAGGACCTCGGCGAAGAGCCGCTGGATGCGATCGTCAATCTTGCTGGTGCACCGATTGCCGATCGCCCCTGGACCCATCGTCGCAAGGCGTTGCTGTGGAGCAGCCGCATCACGCTGACGGAAACGCTGCTGGCGTGGCTGGAAACTCGTGTGCAGAAACCGTCGCTGCTGATTTCCGGCTCGGCGATCGGCTGGTACGGCGACGGTGGCGAACGCGAGTTGACTGAAGAATCACCGCCCGGCATCGACGACTTCGCCAGTCAGTTGTGCATCGCCTGGGAAGAAACCGCGCTGCGTGCCGAGAACCTCGGCATCCGCGTGGTGCTGGTGCGAACCGGTCTGGTGCTGTCGGCTGAGGGCGGCTTTTTGTCGCGGCTGTTGCTGCCGTTCAAGCTCGGGCTGGGCGGGCCTTTGGGCAATGGTCGACAGTGGATGCCGTGGATTCACATCGACGATCAAATCGCCCTGATTGATTTTCTTCTGCACCGGAATCAGGCCAGCGGTCCTTATAATGCCTGCGCGCCGAAACCTGTGCGCAACCGCGAATTTGCCAAGACCCTGGGCAGTGTGTTGCACCGCCCGGCGTTCATGCCGATGCCGACCCTGGCGCTAAAGGTCATGCTCGGCGAGCTGTCACTGTTATTGCTCGGCGGCCAGCGTGCGACGCCGGCACGCCTGGTGGAAGCGGGGTTCAGCTTCCGCTTTACGGATTTACGCGCGGCTCTGGATGACCTCTCCAGCCGCCTCTGAAATAGGACGTTGCATGACCGATCACGCTTTGCTTCTGGTCAACCTGGGCTCTCCGGCCTCCACCTCGGTGGCCGATGTGCGCAGCTACCTCAATCAATTTCTGATGGACCCCTACGTGATCGACCTGCCATGGCCGCTGCGGCGGCTGCTGGTATCGCTGATCCTGATCAAGCGTCCCGAGCAATCGGCACACGCCTATGCCTCGATCTGGTGGGAGGAGGGTTCGCCGCTGGTGGTGCTCAGCCGCCGCTTGCAGGAGCAGATGACCCGGACTTGGAAACACGGCCCGGTGGATCTGGCAATGCGCTATGGCGAGCCGTCGATCGAGACCTGTCTGCTGCGTCTGGTCAAAGCGGGACATAAGAAGATCACGCTGGCGCCGCTGTACCCGCAGTTCGCCGACAGCACCACGACCACCGTGATTGAAGAAGCCCGGCGCGTGCTGCGCGAGAAGAAGCTCGATGTGCAGTTGTCGATCCTGCAGCCGTTCTATGATCAGCCGGAATACATCGAAGCACTGGCCGCCAGCGCGCGTCCGCATCTGCAGCAGGATTACGATCATCTGCTGCTGAGCTTTCACGGCTTGCCGGAGCGGCATCTGAGCAAACTCGACCCGACGGGCAATCACTGCCTCAAGGGCGCCGATTGCTGCCAGACTGCCTCGCCGGCGGTATTGGCGACCTGTTATCGCGCGCAGTGTTTCCGTACCGCCGCCGCCTTCGCCAAAAGTATGGGCCTGGCGGACGGCAAATGGTCGGTGTCGTTTCAGTCGCGCCTGGGCCGGGCGAAATGGATCGAGCCGTACACCGAAGCGCGGCTGGATGAACTGGCCAAAAGCGGAGTGAAAAAGATTCTGGTGATGTGCCCGGCGTTCGTCGCCGATTGCATCGAGACGCTGGAAGAGATCGGCGATCGCGGCAAGGAACAGTTCCGCGAAGCGGGGGGCGAAGAGTTGGTGCTGGTGCCGTGCCTGAACGACGACCCGCAATGGGCCAAGGCGTTGGCCACGCTCTGCGAACGAGCGCCGCTGGCCCTTTAAAAGCTTCGCGAGCAGGCTCGCTCCCACAGGGGAAATACATTCCAACCTGTGGGAGCGAGCCTGCTCGCGAATGCTATCTGTCAGGCGATGAAGATCTGAAAGCCTTAGATCAGCGGCTCATCCGCCTTCTTCTGCTTCCAGCCATCATTGCCCGGCAGGATCAGGTTCAGCGCAATCGCCACCACCGCGCACAGCGCGATGCCTTTGAGGCCGAAGTCATCCGGACCAGTGCCGGTGCCGACCAGCACGCCGCCGATACCGAACACCAGCGTCACCGAAACAATCACCAGGTTGCGCGCTTCGCCCAGGTCGATCTTGTGGCGGATCAGGGTGTTCATGCCCACTGCCGCGATCGAACCGAACAACAGGCACAGAATCCCGCCCATTACCGGTACCGGAATGCTCTGCAGTAGCGCGCCGAACTTGCCGATGAACGCCAGGGTGATGGCGAAGATCGCCGCCCAGGTCATGATTTTCGGGTTGTAGTTCTTGGTCAGCATCACCGCGCCGGTCACTTCGGCGTAAGTGGTGTTGGGCGGGCCGCCGAACAGGCCGGCAGCAGTGGTGGCGATGCCGTCACCGAGCAGGGTGCGATGCAGGCCCGGCTTTTTCAGGTAATCGCGACCGGTCACGCTACCGACGGCAATCACGCCGCCGATGTGTTCGATCGCCGGGGCCAGCGCCACTGGAACGATGAACAGAATCGCCTGCCAGTTGAACTCGGGCGCGGTGAAGTGCGGCAGGGCGAACCATGGCGCTGCAGCAATTTTCGCTGTGTCGACCACGCCGAAATAGAACGACATGGCAAAGCCCACCAGCACGCCGGAAATGATCGGCACCAGACGGAAGATGCCTTTGCCGAACACCGCCACGATCAGCGTGGTCAGCAGCGCCGGCATGGAAATCATCATCGCCGTCTGATAGTGGATCAGCTCGCTGCCGTCGCCGGCCTTGCCCATCGCCATGTTCGCGGCAATCGGCGCCATGGCCAGGCCGATGGAGATGATCACCGGACCGATCACTACCGGCGGCAGCAAACGGTCAATGAAGCCGGTGCCTTTGATCTTCACAGCCAGGCCGAGGAAGGTGTAGACGAAACCGGCTGCCATCACCCCCCCCATGGTCGCGGCGAGGCCGAACTGGCCCTTGGCGAGGATGATCGGCGTGATGAAGGCGAAGCTCGACGCGAGGAACACCGGCACCTGACGCCCGGTGACGATCTGGAACAGGATCGTCCCCAGACCTGCGGTGAACAGTGCCACGTTGGGGTCGAGGCCGGTGATCAGCGGCATCAGCACCAAGGCGCCGAAGGCCACGAACAGCATCTGCGCGCCGGACAGCACCGTGCGCCAGAGCGGATCGTTGAACTCTTGCTGCATGGTCACGCGTCCTTCTGCTTGGTGCCGAAGATCTTGTCACCGGCGTCGCCAAGCCCAGGAATGATGTAGCCGTGCTCGTTCAAGCGTTCATCGATGGACGCGGTGTAGATGGTCACGTCCGGGTGCGCCTGCTCGACGGCAGCAATGCCTTCCGGCGCGGCCACCAGGACCATGGCGCGGATGTCGCGGCAACCGGCCTTTTTCAGCAGGTCGATGGTGGCAACCATGGAGCTGCCGGTGGCGAGCATCGGGTCGATGATCATCGCCAGGCGCTCGTCGATTTCCGGTACCAGTTTTTCCAGATAGGTGTGCGCTTGCAGGGTTTCTTCATTGCGGGCAACGCCCACAGCGGAGACCTTGGCGCCCGGGATCAGGCTGAGCACGCCTTCGAGCATGCCGATACCGGCACGCAGGATCGGCACGACGGTGATCTTTTTGCCGGCGATCTTCTCCACCGACACGGTGCCGCACCAGCCGGCAATGTCGTAGGATTCGAGCGGCAGATCTTTTGTAGCTTCATAGGTCAACAGGGCGCCGACTTCCTGAGCGAGCTCGCGGAAATTCTTGGTGCTGATGTCAGCGCGGCGCATCAGGCCGAGTTTATGACGGATCAGCGGATGGCGGATCTCGAGGATGGGCATGGGAAAGGCTCCGGCGGCGGGCAAAAAAACCGGCCTAGATTAATCTATCCGAGGGTGATGTCCTATAGGACATTCTGTACGTTAGTCCATAAGAGCTTGATTCGACCTCGCGGGATGCGTACCTTTGCCCGCTTTTCCAATTCCGCCAACCCCCTGGAGAGCGCCATGTCCGCTGATCTCGAGCATATCCGTCAAATCATGCGAGAGGCTGACTGCCTGTACACCGAATCTGAAGTCGAGGCGGCCATCGCCCGCGTCGGTGCACAAATCAACGAGCAACTGGCTGACAGCAATCCGGTGGTGTTCTGCGTGATGAACGGCGGCCTGATCTTCTCCGGCAAACTGCTGACGCACCTGCAATTCCCGCTGGAAGCGTCCTACCTGCACGCGACCCGTTATCGCAACGAAACCAGCGGCGGCGACCTGTTCTGGAAAGCCAAGCCGGAAGTCTCGTTCATCGACCGCGACGTGCTGATCATCGACGACATCCTCGACGAAGGTCATACCCTGGGCGCGATCATCGACTTCTGCAAACACGCCGGCGCACGCAAAGTGCACACCGCCGTGCTGATCGACAAGGACCACGACCGCAAGGCACGTCCTGACCTGAAAGCCGATTTCGTCGGCCTGCCGTGCATCGACCGCTACATCTTCGGTTATGGCATGGACTACAAAGGCTACTGGCGCAACGCCAACGGGATTTACGCCGTTAAAGGCATGTAAGAACCTGCATTGCCCCCTGTGGGAGCGAGCCTGCTCGCGAAGGCGTCGTGTCAGTCAGCATCATTGAAAACTGACACACCGCTTTCGCGAGCAGGCTCGCTCCCACAGTTGTTTTTGTGTGTGCTGATCCTTGCGCGACAGCCATGCTAGAGTGCTCGGCCCCGCCCCCGGAGCCTGTCATGCGCCTCTTGATCTGCAGTCTCGCCGCCCTGTTGCTGTCCCTCAGCCTGCCGCTGTCCGCCGCGCCGATGCACAGCCAGTTCCTGCCGCCGGACGATCTGACCCTGCGCGACGCTGAACCCGAGCAGCAGCAACTGCTGCAGGTCAGCGAGTATTCGGTGGTGGTCGGTGCGCAGCGCCAGTCCAATCAGCAGCCGATTCCGGTCACCTCATCCTTGTTGATCCGCCTCAAAGGCAAATCGCTGAACAAGGGCGCGAGCATTTCTCAGGTGTTGGTGAGTTTCGACGGCGAAAGCAAAAGCCTGAAAAAACCGGCCTACGACGACAAAAGCAAAACCCTGACGCTGTTCTATCCGCTCGCTCAGTACCGCGTGGTGATGGATCTGCTGCGCAATGACACTGTTTATGTGCAGTTCCTCAGTTATGCCAATGGCCATATCTGGGCCGATCTTCATACCGGGGCGATTCGTCCGCGTTGAGCCGGGCGGTCGGGCAGGGGTAAACTGCCCGCCCCGTGTCATGTCTGCGAGCTGGAGTCGGCAATGCGTAAAGATAAGAAACAAGTGATTGGTGACGAGATCGGCGATGAGCAGATCAAGCTGTTCCTCGATTTTGAGCCGGTCGACGCCACTTCGCCGTCGCTGCACAAACTGATCAAGGCCTATCGCGGTTTGCGCATCGATGATTTCGAGCGCTTTCTGGGCTTCTTCGTTGCGGCGGGTTATGACGTTGATGGCAAGGATGAGCAGGGCCAGACCTTTGTTGATCACATCAAGGATCAGCGTAATGCCGCCGAGTACATCGAGTTGATCGACAAGGCTCGCACCTAACTACCTGTGGCGAGGGGATTTAGCGAAACGTCGCACCGCCCCGTTCGGCTGCGCAGCAGTCGCAGAACCAGAAAATGCGGTTTGCCTGACACGCTTTGTCAGCAGGTTTTGGGGCCGCTTCGCAGCCCAGCGGGGATAAATCCCCTCGCCACAGAGCTTTGCAAGCCAGGAGTATTGGTTCTTGCCTGGCCATAAAAAAAACGCCCCGCACTCAACGAGTACGGGGCGTTTTTTATGCCGCAAGATCAAGCGAAGCTTGGCGTCTCGCTGCTTTCTTCAACCAGTTCCAAAGCGATGTTGTTCTGCGTGTTGATCTTGCGATACAGCGCAGCATCGGTTTCCAGAACCTTTTCACGGGCCGGGAAGATTTCCGCGAGTTTGCTTGCCCACTCGCCTGACGCCTTGGCCGGGAAGCACTTCTCGATCAGTTCGAGCATGATCGAAACGGTCACCGACGCGCCTGGCGAAGCGCCGAGCAGGGCAGCGAGGGAGCCGTCCTTCGCCGCGACCAGTTCGGTACCGAACTGCAGGATGCCGCCCTTTTTCGGATCCTTCTTGATGATCTGCACCCGTTGGCCGGCCACTTCCAGGCGCCAGTCTTCGGCTTTCGCCTGCGGGTAGAAACGCCGCAGCGATTCCAGGCGCTGTTCCATCGATTGCATCACTTCGCTGACCAGGTACTTGGTCAGGTCCATGTTGTTTTTCGCCACCGCCAGCATCGGCCCGATGTTGCCGGCGCGCACCGACATCGGCAGGTCCATGAAGGAGCCATGCTTGAGGAACTTGGTGGTGAAACCGGCGTATGGCCCGAACAGCAGGGATTTCTTGCCGTCGACGACGCGAGTGTCGAGGTGCGGCACCGACATCGGTGGCGAACCCACGGCCGCCTGGCTGTAGACCTTGGCCTGGTGGTGCTTGACCACTTCCGGGTTATCGCAGCGCAGCCACTGGCCACTGATCGGGAAGCCACCGAAGCCTTTGCTTTCTTCGATGCCCGAAGCCTGCAGCAACGGCAGGGCCGCGCCACCGGCACCGAGGAAGACAAACTTTGCGTCGACTTCGCGGGTGTTGCCGTTGTTGACGTCCTTGATGCTGACGGTCCAGCCGGCGCCGTTACGCTTGAGGCCGGTCACGCGCTTGCAGTATTTGACCTGAGTGTCCGGGGCGCTGCTCAGGTGCTTGAGCAACTGATTGGTCAGGGCGCCGAAGTTGACGTCGGTGCCGTTCATCACGCGGGTGGCGGCGAGGACCTCGTCGGGCGAGCGGCCCGGCATCATCAGCGGCATCCACTCGGCCATCTTGCCCTTGTCTTCGGTGTACTCCATGTCGGCAAACGCGTGGTGCTTGCTCAACACGTTGAAGCGCTCCTTGAGGAACGACACACCGCTCTCGCCCTGAACGAAACTCAGGTGCGGAACCGGGCTGATGAAGGATTTGCACGAGCCGAACGTGCCTTTTTTGGTCAGGTACGACCAGAACTGCTTCGACACCTCGAACTGGGTGTTGATGTGTACGGCTTTCTTGATGTCGACGCTGCCATCGGCAGCCTGCGGCGTGTAGTTCAGCTCGCACAGGCCGGCGTGACCGGTACCGGCGTTGTTCCACGGATTGGAACTCTCGGCGGCGCCGGAATCCATCAGCTCGACGACTTCCAGCTTGATCGCGGGGTCGAGCTCTTTGAGCAGTACGGCCAGGGTGGCACTCATGATGCCGGCCCCTACCAGAACTACGTCGACTGCTTCGTTATGCGCCATTTAACGCGTCTCCCAAATCTGCAGCACCAAATTGTCGGCATGGCTGCCAGGCGTTCCAGGGCAGGTCAGTGGGCCCGGGCTATCCGTGGTCAGGTTGGCCATGTCCGAATCTTCGCAATTTTTCGCAACTTCGACGGATGCGTGCGGCCTGGTTTCAAGCGTTCCATGAACGCATTTTCACGCAGGGCTGGCAATTCGACTTATGGTCGAGTCATCCGTTTTCGTGCAACCAAATCCGTAGCGGACAGGCTTCAGGCTCCGATGTTCGAGGTATACCCGGTCCTGTGTCGTTGGGCTGTTTCAGACGCTAATGGTGCATGTTCAGACGCAAAACTATTCATTTGCTCGCCACACTCTTGTGAAGTTGTGAAAACCCGTTTTTTTCACGCTCTTTTGAAGACGTGAACCTCAAAAAAGGGCTGCCTAGGCCTGGCACCTGCCCGCTAGGGCAAAACAACGCGGTGGCCGAGCGAATGACAGCTCTGCAGATTCGCGAAAAGCGGGTTTTTGCCGGAAGAACAGGCAAGCGCGCCAACTTCACTCGATCTGTGTGGGCGGCTCTCTGTGGGCGATTTTGATGTCGATGCATGCGCATTGACGCTGTTGCGGGGCCCGATCAGGAGACGTCCTTATAATCGGGGGGAGATTGTAGCGAAGAAATGCGCGCAGTTGCTCGTGTTTAATGACTTTTATTAGGCATCCGGTCAGATGCTCAACTGCACCTGACCCCGTGCGCGCATTTGTCGCGGTACGACCCGGGCGCTGGCGGGCAGCGGCTGGTTCAGCCAGGTCAGGCGGATTTCTTCGATTTCCACCCAGCCGTCGCCCATCGGTTGCAGGCTGCACTGCTTGAAGGCCTGGCAATGACCGTTGCGGTCGAGCAGGGCAAAGCTGCGATGCAGCGGGCGCGGGGCGAACAGTGAGATCAGATAACGCATGGCAGAGTTCCTTGAAGGAGGACTGCTGTGAAGCTTGCCGGTGGGCCGTGACGTCGCGGTGTATGGACGGTGAAGAATGTGTGACAGGAACCGCTTTCGGCGGGGTTTGTCTGACATTTCAGTATTCACTGTGCGGCGCTGGTTACGCGCAGTGGCCCACCGCTATACTGCCGGCCTGTTTGTGCCTGATTCTGGAGAGAAGAGCATGTTGCAACGCCTGTTGTTCGGTTTGATCACTGTCGCCGGTTTGACCCTCGCCGGCTGCGCCCACAGCCCGCAACAACTGAATCCGGAGCCGAAGCTGACCACGCAACTGCCAGCGGTCGGTCGCGGCCAGCCTGTCATCGTGCGTGTGGTCGACGGTCGTCCGTCGCCAACCCTCGGCACCCGTGGCGGTCTGTACCCGGAAACCAGCGCCATCACCGTACAGCGCGAGCAGATCCTGCCGAAGCTGCAGGCCCAGGCCGAGGCCGCCGTGCGTCTGCTCGGCTTCACCCCGACCACCAGCGCACCTAACGCGCCGCAGCTGACCGTGACCCTGGCCGAGCTGAAATACCAGTCGCCGAAAGAAGGCATGTACGTGACCGAAGCCACCATCGGCGCGACCTTCCGCTCCGACGTGCAGAACGCCAACCGCCGTTACAGCGGCCGTTACGGTGCGTCGCTGGACCAGCGCTTCGGCATGGCGCCGAATCAGGAGACCAATACCAAACTGGTCAGCGATGTATTGAGTGACGCACTGACGCGTCTGTTCAAGGACCCGACCGTGGGTCAGGTGCTCGCTGAGTAAGTTTGCAGCGAATGTGAAAAAGCCCGGGGCCAGTGATGGTTCCGGGCTTTTTTGTGGCCGCATGTTTTGAATACCGCATAAACCTGCTCGCGAAAGCGCTGGCTCAGTCGAATCAATGTTGACTGACCCAATGCATTCGCGAGCAGGCTCGCTCCCACCGGGGGGATCTGCTGTGTTTCAGGCAGCCTGGGAATAGAAATCAAGCACGCTCACGCCAGTCAGCAAATCGGTCTCGGGCAAGTCCGCATGCTGATGCCCGCCCAGCGCGCAATACACCAGCCAGTGCCGATCCTGCACGTTGAATGCAAGGCTGCCGACCAGGCTTTGCTGGTCGTCGTAAGGAGTGATGAGGTACAGGCGATCCTGGTTTTCCGCGTGCAGCATGTCGCATTCCATTCGGGTTTCGAGGCGCGCAGGGTGAAGCATCCAGATGACGATGCCATGACACAGGACAGCCATCGGTCGATTGTCAGGTTATTTGTCGCAAAGGCTGGGGCAGGGCGTCAGGGTTTGGGTAGAATCCGCGCCGCGGTCGTCGGTCTGGCGTCTGCCACACCGGTTAAGTTCGAGGTCTGTGATGTCGCTGCACTTGATGTCGCTGCACTTGATGACGCTGTTTACCGCCCATCCCGCCAAGTTGATCAACCTGCTGGCCTTGCTGCTGGCCTTTCCGGGCAGCTGGCTGCTGCACGCGACCCGCCGCCGTGAGCAACGCGCCCAGGCCAGTCTCGCCGCCCAGCGCCAGGCGCAGCCCAATGCCGAGCCGATGCTCGATTGGGCGACGTTGCGCATGAACCGGTTTTTCTATCGTTTTGGTTTTGCTTGCCTGGGGCTTGCTTTGATCGTCTCCTGGATCAGCACGCGCTTCTGAAGCAATAGCAAACCTGTGGTGAGGGGATTTATCCCCGTTGGAGTGCGCAGCGCTCCCAAGTTTTTACCTGAGAAAAACAGGGCCTGCTACGCAGTCCAGCGGGGATAAATCCCCTCGCCACAGTTGTTACCTATAGCGGCAACCCAGCCTTGACCCGGTATTGATTACGCACCGGCGTCGCATATTGCAGCACCAGGTACGGCCGATGCTCAGCGGGGCAGGCATCCAGTCGGCTTTGCCACTCATCCTGCGCCTTGGCCAGTTCGTCAGCCGGGAACACCTCGGCCGCCGTCGGCACATTCAGTTGCGGATCGGCATCCGCCCACTGCGCGTACGCCAGATAATGCACCGGGAACAACCGGTAGCCGCCGAGAATCTGCTTGTCCATCTCGATCGCCAATTGCTTGGTGTCCTCGAACACTTCGGTGATCGGCGCGGCAAAGTTCACGTGGACCCGGCCCTTGTAGCCGGTGATGCCCTTGGCGATGCTCACGTCATCCTCGCCCGGCGCCTTGGCGTAGGTGCCGGTGGTGGCGCGGATGTAGAGTTCGCGGGCCTTGGCCTGGTCACACGGGTCGTACTCATAGCTGATCGACACCGGCGTCACGTTGAGCGAGCGGATCACTTCGCCGAACGGCTCGTCCTTGCGGCTCATGTGGAACATCTTGAGGATCGCCGACTCGGTACGGTCGTCGCCGTCCTTCGCCCGACCTTCAGCCTGAGCAATCCAGATCGAGGCGCAATCGTTGCGGATCGAGTGGTTGATGTACGCCGAAAGCAGTTGATACGCAGCCATTTTCTCGCGACGGCCGGTGATCGAACGGTGGACGATGAAGCTCTTGTTCAAGCGCATCAGGTCGCTGACAAACGGCTTTTGCAGCAGGTTGTCGCCAATCGCGATGCGCGGCGTCGGCAGGCCGGCGTGGTACACGGCGTAGTTGACGAAGGCCGGGTCCATGACGATATCGCGGTGGTTGGCGATGAACAGGTAGGCGCTGCCGGACTTGAACTGCTCGACACCGGTATACGTCACGCCGTCGGTGGCGCGCTCGATGGTGTGGTCGACGTAGAACTCGACTTTGTCCTGTAAGGTAGCCACGGAATTCACGTCGGCAAACTCACGACGCAGCCGATGGGCTATAAGAGGTTTGAGCATCCAGCCGAAGGCACCGGCAAAACGCGGGAAGCGGAAGTGGGTGAGGATATCTAGAAACGCCTTGTCGCCGAGCAGCCTTGCCAGTACCGCAGGTACTTCGCTGTCGTCGTAAGGTCGGATGGCATCGAATTCGCCCATCATGCTCTCTTGTTGGAAACGGCTAGGGTAAGTAAAGGGTTTGATCGAAAACCCGCGGGGCACGGTCTGAAAAGTAGTCAGACAAAAATAGCCCTGCAAATAGACCGGCGATTATACGCACAAGTCACTGGGGAGACCGCGATGCTGGAAAATGCACTGTATGAATGTCCGTATTGCGGTGAGGAAGTCGAGACCACTCTGGATTTGTCCGGTGGGGATCAAACGTATATCGAAGACTGCCAGGTGTGCTGTCGTCCGATCACGTTCGTCCTGCAGGTGCATGAAGAAGAGTGGCATCTGGAAGTCTTCAGCGAAAACGAGTGAGGGCCGCGTATGCAGCGCATCTACGAACCGGCGAACCTGATGGAGGGCGAAATGCTCAAGGGCATGCTCGCCACTGAGGGGATCGAGGCGCATTTGATTGGCCGTGATCTGGTGGGCGGTGCGGGTGAATTGCCGATCTTCGGCCTGCTCTGGCTGTCGGTGGATAACGATCAGGCCGAATACGCCCGCGAGCTGATCACCGCGTACAATGCCGCGCTGCCGTTGCCTGGCGACGAACCGGAAAGCTTTCCCGGCACGCTGGTCTGTTAGGCTGGCCTTCGTTTTATTCAGAGTCGTGTTGCCCCATGTGTGGACGTTATGCCCTGTTTCGCTGGAACCGCGACTTCGCGGCCCTGCCAGGTTTTCCCGCCGATCAACAGGCGCAGTGGAACATTTCCCCCAATGATTCGGTGTTGATGCTGCGTGCCGACGAAGACGGCCAGCGCACGTTGGCCCGTGCGCGCTGGGGCCTGACACCGCCGTGGCTGACCGATCTGTCGAAGACCCCGGCCCATGCTCGCGCCGAAACCGTGGCCGAGCAGCCGATGTTTCGTGAGGCGCTGCGTCTGCGGCGTTGCCTGCTGCCGGCCAATGGTTTCTACGAATGGCGCGGCACCCAGCGCAAGCGACCGTACTGGTTGACGCCGGGGGAGGGCTCGTCGTTGTTTTTCGCCGCGATCTGGGAAGCGTATCCGGTGCAGGAACAGGTCTGGCTGAGCACGGCGGTGATCACTCAATCGGCGGCGAGTCAGCGGCGGCCGTTGATTCTTGATGAAGCGGGGCAGGCTGCCTGGCTTGATCCTGAAACGCCGCTGCATGTGTTGCAGGGTTTGCTCGCCAGTGAACCGGCGGCGCTGCGCGAGCGGGTGCTGGCGAATCTGGTAAATGATCCGAAGTTGAACGGGCCGGAGTGCCTGACCCCGGCTTGATGAGTGATCTGTGCCGGCATATTCGCGAGCAGGCTCGCTCCCACAGGGGAATGCAATCCAACTGTGAGAGCGAGCCTGCTCGCGATGAGGATCTAAAGATCAAACCTTGAACTGATTGATCAACCGCCGCTGCTGCTCGGCCAGTTTGGTCAACCCGGCGCTCGCCGAACTCGATTCATCTGCACCGCCCGCCACTTCATTCGCCACCTGACCGATATTGATCACATTGCGGTTGATGTCGTCGGCCACTGCACTTTGCTCTTCGGCTGCACTGGCAATCTGCGTGTTCATGTCGTTGATCACCGACACGGCCTGGGTGATCGTCTCCAGCGCTTCGGCCGCTTTCGCCGCGTGCTGCACGCTTTCGTCGGTGCGGTTCTGGCTGTCTTCCATCACGCGCACCACATCGCGCGTGCCCTGTTGCAACTGCTGGATCATGCTCTGGATTTCTTCAGTGGCCTTCTGGGTTTTCTGCGCCAGATTGCGCACCTCGTCGGCGACCACGGCAAAACCGCGACCCTGCTCGCCGGCTCGCGCGGCTTCGATCGCCGCGTTCAGTGCCAGCAGGTTGGTCTGTTCAGCGATGCCGCGAATGGCAGTGAGGATGGCATTGATGTTTTCGCTGTCTTTGGCCAGCGTCTGCACTACCTCGACAGCCTTGCCGATTTCCACCGCCAGTACGCCAATCGAATTCGAGGTGTCGCGGACGATCTGCATGCCTTGGCTTGCGGCCTGATCGGCGTGGCTTGCCGCCTGTGCGGCCTGGGTGGCGTTGCGCGCCACGTCCTGGGCGGTGGCGGTCATTTCCTGCACCGCTGTCGCCACTTGATCGATTTCGGCCATTTGTTTCTGCACGCCGATGTTGGTGCGGATGGCGATGTCGGCGGTGTGTTCCGAGGAATCGCTGACGCTCTGCACCGAGGTCACCACTTGGGTGATCATCGCCTGCAACTTGCCGAGGAAAGTGTTGAAGCCCTTGGCAATCGAGCCCAATTCGTCGCTGCGGTCACTGCTCAAACGCCGGGTCAGATCGCCTTCGCCCTGAGCGATGTCATCGAGCATGGCGACCATTTGCTTGAGTGGCCGCGCGATGCCGTGACCCACCAGCCAGATCACCAGCAGGCCGATGCCAGCGATGATCAGACCGACCATGGCCATGCCGAAGGTGTCGGATTTGCGCTGGGCATCAAGGTCGGCTTGCAGGTTTTGCAGATCGGCCATGACGGCGTTGAGCGGCAATTGCAGCATCAGTGTCCAGCGTGCGTCGGTCTGGCCGATGCCGAACGGCAGGTACAGTTCGATGCGGCCCTTGGCCTGATTCATCGAGTAGGTGACCTGGTCGCGCTTGAGACTGGCCAGATTGCTGGTTTGTTCGGCGTCGAGGATGTCGCTGACTTTTTCACCAAATTTGCTCGAGTCCTTGGTGTAGGCAACGATCCGCCCGTTGCCGCCGACCAGCGCCATTTCACCGGCGCCGCTGTAAAGCTTCTGATTGGCGGCGAGGAGCATGTCCTGAATGAAGTTCACCGAGAGGTCGGCGCCGACGATGCCCTGAAACGCGCCGTTGACCATGATCGGTTCAATGAACGAGGCAAGCATGACGATCTTGTCGCCGACCTTGTACGGTGCCGGGTCGATCACGCAGGCTTTCTTCGTCTCTTTCGAGCACAGGTAGTACTCGCTGGCGCGCACCCCGGTGGACAAGGTTTTCTGATCGTCGACATCGGCCAGTTTGTCTACGCCCAGACTGCCGTCGGTATTGCGGAACCACCACGGCAGGAAACGTCCATTGGCTGGATCGATACCGACCACGGCGCTGCCGATGTAGGCCGCGTCATTGTGGTCCAGTGCGTTTTTTTCCCAGCCGATGTAGGTGCCGAGAATCTTCGGGTTCTTTTCGACGTTTTCCTTGATCAGGCTGATCAGTTGTTCGCGGCTGACGCTCAGGCGCGGCTGGCCATCGGTGCCGTTTGTACCGAGCAGGGCGTTGACGCGCACCAGGCCGCCAGCAATCAGCAGCGGCGCTTCAAGTTCGCGCTGGATCTGGCTGACCTGGGTCTGCGCCAGCGAGGTCAGGCGCTGTTCGATGACTTGCTCGAACTGCGCCTGGGTGCGCTGTTGCACCATTTCTTGCGTGCGAGCGCCGGAGAACAGCGCGTACAGCACCAGCGCCGCGACCACGCTGAGAACGATGGCGCCGGCCAGAGCGGCGACGGAAAACTGGATCGACTTGAACTTCATGGGAGCTCCGCACGCAAGAGGACAATCTGCGAGGGATTTATCGGCGGGGTGTGCAGGGCCATGAGAGACGTTGGTCGGAATCGGCCAGCGATGTCGCTGATGGATCGGTGCACGGCGGATTCAATGCGCGTTGAGGAATTTCCAGCCAGACTTGCGGCCTTAGGTGGATGTACGCGCAATGCGTCCGTTGTATCTGGCGCCGATACAATTAGCCGCCTAGGATACGCCTCAGGTTTTCAGGGAGCTTTTGAATGAACAAGACATTAGTGGTAAGTGCTTTGAGCGCAGCGCTGTTGCTGGCCGGTTGTCAGTCGGTCAACACCACCAGCGGCGGTGCCGTCGGCGTAGAGCGCAAGCAGTACATGTTCAGCATGCTGTCCTCGCAAGAGGTCGACCAGATGTACGCGCAGTCTTATCAGAAGACCGTCGGCGAGGCGTCGAGCAAAGGTGTGCTGGACAAGACCAGCCCGGAAGCCAAACGCGTGCAGACCATCGCCAACCGCTTGATCGCCCAGGCGCCGACCTTCCGCCCGGACGCGGCGCAGTGGCAATGGGAAGTCAATCTGATCAAGAGCGATGAGCTCAACGCCAACTGCGGTCCCGGCGGCAAGATCATCTTCTACACCGGGCTGATCGACAGCCTGAAACTCACCGACGATGAAATCGCTGCGGTCATGGGCCATGAAATCGCCCACGCCCTGCGCGAGCACGGTCGTGAGGCGATGTCCAAAGCCTATGGCATGGAAATGGCCAAGCAGGGCGCCGGCGCTTTGTTCGGTCTGGGCCAGGACAGCTTGGCGCTGGCCGACACCGTGGCCAACTACGGCATGACCTTGCCCAACAGTCGCGCCAACGAAAACGAAGCCGACCTGATCGGCCTGGAACTGGCCGCCCGCGCCGGCTACAACCCGAACGCGGCGATCACCCTGTGGGACAAGATGAACAAGGCTTCCGAAGGCGCGCCACCGGAATTCATGAGCACTCACCCGGCATCCAGCAGCCGCATTGCTGCGTTGCAGGCAGCGATTCCGAAGGTGATGCCGCTGTACGAAAAAGCGCCGAAGTCCTGAGCCAATGATCGTTCCCACGCTCTGCGTGGGAATGCAGCCCGGGACGCTCTGCGTCCCATTGGAACGCGGAGCGTCCCTTGAGGCATTCCCACGCAGAGCGTGGGAACGATCCTTCAAATCCCCTCACCACAGGTTTTGGGTAGTTCAGTAGACGGGGTAAACCCAGCCGCTGCTCTGCATCGCTTTATAAACCGCAACAATCGCCAGAATCATGAACGCCGAAGCCGCGAGGCGGCGGATCAAGGTCAGCGGCAGTTTCTCTGCGGCAAAGTTACCCGCCAGGACCACCGGCACGTTGGCAATCAGCATGCCCACGGTGGTGCCGATAATCACCAGCCACAGTTCCGGATATTGCGCAGCGAGCATCACCGTGGCGATCTGCGTTTTGTCGCCGATTTCCGCGAGGAAGAACGCGATCAGTGTGGTCAGGAACGGCCCGAACTTGCGCGCCGTGCTGGCTTCGTCGTCATCCATTTTGTCCGGGACCAGCGTCCACAGTGCCGTGGCGGCGAAGCTGGCGGCGAGGATCCAGTGCAGGACGGCGTCGGAGAAGAAACTGCCGACCCAGGCGCCTACCGCACCGGCTGCTGCGTGGTTGGCCAAAGTCGCGGCGACAATCCCGGCAATGATCGGCCAGGGTTTGCGAAAGCGAGCGGCGAGAATCAGCGCGAGCAGTTGCGTCTTGTCGCCGATTTCGGCCAAGGCAACGATTGCGGTGGGAACGAGTAACGAGTCCAGCATCAGGGATTTCCTAAGGGGCGGGTCGACACGGCTATGACACGTACAGCCTTCCCGCCCCGGGTAAGGTGTGCGTGTCATAGGTCTTGTCAAACCCTGCGATCCGTCTGGTGCGGACGCTTGGGTCGCATACGCCATGATCTGAGGATCAAGTATGTTGACGTATGCCGGACGAGCTTGGCGCTCGTGGGAGACTACTCCCCTAGGACGGAGCGGATTCTGCCTAGGCAAATCCGATTGGGCAAGAACAAATTTTCAGCCGCGCTTGGCCCGGTAAATCCGGAAACCATTGCCTTCAGCCTTGATCGCACACACGCCCAAGTGCTCCTCGATCAGCGGTTGATACTTGAGAAAGCTGTTCGCCACAAGGCGCAGTTCGCCACCGTTTTTCAGATGTTTCGCCGCTTTTCGCAGCAGGTTCTCCGTAGCGAAATAATCGGTGTGCACGCCGACATGGAACGGCGGATTGCTCAGAATCGCGCTCAAACCCATCGGCGCGGCATCGATGCCGTCGCCGGTCAGCACTTCGGCTTCCAGGCCATTGGCTGCCAGGGTCAGACGACTGCTGGCGGCGGCGAACGCGTCGACATCCAGCAACGTCACCTGATTGTGCGGATAGCGACGTTTCACCGCAGCCCCGAGCACGCCGGCGCCGCAACCGAAGTCGAGCAGATGGCCGCTCGGCAGTTTGTCCAGATGCTCCAGCAGCAGGGCGCTGCCGCGATCCAGTCGACCGTGGCTGAACACGCCCGGCAGGCTGATGACTTTCAACGGCCCTTCGGCCAGCGGCAGTTCGTAGGTCTGCGCCAGGCTTTCCAGCGGTTTCGCTTCAGGCGCATTGGCCACGGTGACTTGCCAGAGCTGGCAGTGACGGGCACTGTCGAGTTTGCGTGGCTTGCCGAACGGATTGAGCTGCTTGGATGCGCCTTCGATGCCGCTGCGTTTTTCCCCGACCAGAAACACCTCACGCCCGGCCAGACGCGACGCCACGGCGTTAAGAATGTAATCGGTGAGGTCCTTGGATTTGGGCAGGAACACCACAGCGCCGTCGAACTCACGCTCGGGCACGTTCACGCCGAACTGGCTGCGGCCTTCGAAACGCGCGTCCAGTGCGGCTTGATCGCCAGCGTGCCAGCACCAGCCGAACGCATTCGGCAGACGCCCGAGCAAATCGTCGGCGGGCAGGCCGACCAACAGCAGCGAACCCTGGAATAACTCGGCCTGACGAAGCAGTACTTCACTGCGCGGATCCATAACTGCTCCTTGAAAAAAAGTGCCGCAGTTTATCAACTGACGACCCGCAGCGCCTCACCGCTGAAGAACGCCTGGGCGTTTTCGCTCAGTTGCCCGACGATACGCTGGCGCGCCTCGCGACTGCCCCAAGCGTTATGCGGGGTGACGATCAGGCGCGGGATATCGGCGGCGAGCAGCGGATTGCCCTGGGTCGGTGGCTCCACACTCAACACATCGGTCGCCGCACCGCCGAGGTGGCCGCTACGTAAAGCGTCGGCCAGCGCTTGCTCGTCGATCAAGCCGCCACGAGCGGTATTGACCACAAATGCGCCGGGCCTCATCGAGGCCAGTTCGCGGGCACCGATGAAATGCCGGGTGTGCTCGTTGAGCGGGCAGTGCAGGGTGAGCGCGTCGATCTGCGGCAGCAGTTCTTCCAGCGGCAAGCGATCCGGCCGAGCCGGGCGCCCGGGAATCTGCCCGAGCAACACACGCATGCCGAACGCTTCGGCCAACCGCGCCACGGCACCACCAAGTTCGCCGTGGCCGAGCAGGCCGAGGGTTTTGCCTTGCAGTTCGACGATCGGGTAGTCGAGCAGGCAGAACTGTTTCGCCTGTTGCCAGCGGCCTGCGCCCACAGCTTGCTGATAGTCGGCCAGGCGCGTGGCGAGGTTGAGCAACAGCATGATCGTGTGTTGCGCCACCGACGGCGTGCCGTAAGCCTGGCAATTGCACACGGTGATGCCGTGAGCGCGGGCGGCAGTGAGGTCGACATTGTTGGTGCCGGTGGCGCTGATCAGGATCAGTTTCAGTTGCGGGTTGGCAGCCATCGCGGCCGCGTCGATCACGACTTTGTTGGTGATCGCCACACTGGCGCCGTGCAGGCGTTCGCTGACCTGTTCCGGAAGAGTCTGGGCGAACAGCTGCAAGTCGCTGAAGCATTCGCGCAACGGACCGAGGTCCAGATCGCCGAGATCCAGCGAAGGGTGATCAAGGAATACCGCGCGGCGCGTGTTCGTCATCAACTGTACCTTTTGTGCTGTGAGCGGAGGGCGTACCCTGCCGAGCCTACCAGATGAAACAAATCGTTACGCTGACCCCGCAGCGGACACATAACCCTGTGGCGAGGGGATTTAGCGAAACGTCGCACCGCCCCGATCGGCTGCGCAGCAGTCGCAAAATCATTGCCTGCGGGCCAGACAGAAGTTTTTGGGGCTGCTGCGCAACCCAACGGGGATGAATCCCCTCGCCACAGGACTGCGTTCTTTTCAGATTTTTTATTGACCAAGCTGCCCCAAAGGAGCCCCCATGTACTGGACCGAGTTCTTGACCGTTGCCCTGATCCATCTGCTCGCCGTGGCCAGCCCTGGACCGGACTTTGCCGTGGTCGTGCGCGAGAGCGTGACCCATGGGCGTCGCGCCGGCACCTGGACCGCGCTGGGCGTGGGCTCGGCGATTTTCCTGCATGTCGGCTATTCGTTGCTCGGCATCGGTCTGATCGTGTCGCAGTCGATCGTGCTGTTCAACGCGCTGAAGTGGGCCGCCGCCGCGTATCTGCTTTACATCGGCTTCAAGGCCTTGCGCGCGCAACCGGCGAAAACCGTCACCGATGACTTGCACCGGGAAACCGGCGTACGCACCGCGCGGGGCGCGTTTACCTCGGGCTTCGTCACCAACGGCCTGAACCCGAAAGCCACGCTGTTTTTCCTCTCGCTGTTCACCGTGGTGATCAACCCGCACACGCCGCTGGCCGTGCAGGCCGGTTACGGCGTTTACCTGGCGGTGGCGACGGCGATCTGGTTCTGCCTGGTGGCGATGCTGTTCAGCCAACACCGCGTGCGCGCCGGCTTCGCCCGCATGGGCCACTGGTTCGACCGCACTATGGGTGCCGTGCTGATTGCTCTCGGCGTGAAAATCGCGTTCACCGAGATGCATTGAGAACTGGAACACATCAATCCCTGTGGGAGCGAGCCTGCTCGCGAAAGCGCCAGTACAGTCACCAAAAATGTCGACTGAACCGACGCCTTCGCGAGCAGGCTCGCTCCCACCGGTCGTGTTTTCTTCAACTTCGGCCCGAAATGCTGGCGCAAAGCTAGCATTTGTACGGCTCTGCAAATCATTCCTTTGGCTGATTTGACTGTCATGCAGGCGCACTAGAGTACGAATCTCTCCGCCAACACCGTGCAGTCAGAAAAGGGATTCTTATGTTGCAGACTCGGGTCATTCCGCCGGCCGATGGGGCCTACCAGTATCCATTGCTGATCAAACGGCTGCTGATGTCCGGCGCCCGTTACGAGAAAACCCGCGAAATCATCTACCGCGACCAGTTGCGCTACAGCTATCCGACCCTGATCGAGCGGGTTGCGCGGCTGGCCAACGTGCTGACGGCTGCTGGCGTGAAGGCCGGTGACACCGTGGCGGTGATGGACTGGGACAGCCACCGTTACCTGGAATGCATGTTCGCCATTCCGATGATCGGCGCGGTGATCCACACCATCAATGTGCGTCTGTCGCCAGAACAGATCCTCTACACCATGAACCACGCCGAGGACCGCTTCGTGCTGGTCAACAGTGAGTTCGTCGGGCTGTATCAGGCCATCGCGCCGCAGCTGACCACGGTGGAGAAAACCCTGCTGCTGAGCGATCTCCCGGAGAAAACCGCAGAGCTGCCGAACCTCGTCGGCGAATATGAGCAACTGCTGGCCGCCGCGAGTGCGCAATACGATTTTCAGGACTTCGACGAAAACTCGGTCGCCACCACGTTCTACACCACCGGCACCACGGGCAATCCGAAAGGCGTGTATTTCACCCATCGGCAATTGGTGCTGCACACCATCGGCGTGGCGACGATCATGGGTTCGATCGACAGCGTACGGCTGCTCGGCACCAACGATGTGTACATGCCGATCACGCCGATGTTCCACGTCCACGCCTGGGGTTTGCCGTACGTGGCGACCATGCTCGGGCTCAAGCAGGTTTATCCGGGGCGCTACGACCCGGAGTATCTGGTGGAGTTGTGGCGCAAGGAGAAGGTCACCTTTTCCCATTGCGTGCCGACCATCCTGCAGATGCTGCTCAACGCCAAGGCCGCGCAGGGTGCCGACTTCGGCGGCTGGAAGATCGTCATCGGCGGCAGCGCACTCAATCGCAGCCTCTATGAAAACGCCAAGGCCCGTGGCATTCAGCTGACAGCCGCGTACGGCATGTCGGAAACCGGGCCGCTGGTGTCTTGCGCGCACCTCAACGACGAACTGATGGCCGGCAGCGAAGACGAGCGCACCACTTACCGGATCAAGGCCGGTGTACCGGGGCCGTTGGTCGAAGCGGCGATTGTCGACGGCGACGGCAATTTCCTTCCGGCCGACGGTGAAACCCAGGGCGAACTGGTGCTGCGCGCGCCGTGGCTGACCGAAGGCTATTTCAATGAACCGCAGAAGGGGGCCGAGCTCTGGGCCGGTGGCTGGTTGCACACCGGCGACGTCGCCACGCTCGACAGCATGGGCGTGATCGATATTCGTGATCGCATCAAGGACGTGATCAAGACCGGCGGCGAGTGGATCTCCTCCCTCGACCTCGAAGACCTGATCAGCCGGCATGCGGCGGTACGCGAAGTAGCAGTGGTGGGCATCGCCGATCCGCAGTGGGGCGAGCGCCCGTTTGCCTTGCTGGTGGTCCGCGAAGGGCAGGTGATCGGCGCACGGGAACTGAAGGAACACCTCAAGCCGTTCGTCGAGCTGGGGCACCTGAGCAAGTGGGCGATCCCCAGTCAGATCGCCCTTGTTACCGAAATTCCCAAGACCAGTGTCGGCAAGCTCGACAAGAAGCGCATTCGCCTCGACATCACCGAGTGGCAAGCCAACAACAGCACCTTCCTTTCGACACTTTGAGTGCCTGCTGGCGCGCCGAAACCGGCGCGCCAGACCCACCAAGCAAGCGCTTGGCTTGTGAAATCGAAAAAATCAGCCATCCTTGCCGTGCCGACTTGTGTCGGACTGGCGAAAGGACTGTTCCAGAGTGGTTGGCGGCTGCAAATCACACTTTAGAGGGATCAAGCACTACCACCCGCTGGCTATAGTCCGCTCAAGGACTTTTTGAAAACGGAGCACACGCACTGAACGGGGCGAGCAACTCTGGAACGATTTCGGGCAGCCCTGGCGCCCGGTCCTCCACAGCGTTTTTAAAAGTACTCACTGCCATAACAATAATGCACATGGAGTAGCGTCGATGACCTCAGTTAACCAGTTCTGGCGCCGGGCGAAACTGCCTCTGGCGGTCAGTCTTGCCTCCTCGCTCGCCGGGCCTGCATTCGGCGTCAGTTTCAACGTCGGTGAAATCGAAGGCCAGTTCGACTCGTCCCTGTCGATCGGTGCCAGTTGGTCTACTCAGAGCCCGAACAAGAACCTCATCGGCGTCAACAACGGCGGCCGCGGCCTGTCGCAGACTTCCGATGACGGTCACGCCAACTTCAAGAGCGGCGAAACCTTCTCGAAGATCTTCAAGGGCATCCATGACCTTGAATTGAAATACGGCGACACCGGCGTGTTCGTCCGTGGCAAATACTGGTACGACTTCGAACTGAAGGACGAGAGCCGCGAGTTCAAGGACATCAGCGACAGCAACCGCAAAGAGGGCGCCAAGTCCTCCGGCGGGCAGATCCTCGACGCCTTCGTCTACCACAACTACGCGATTGCCGATCAGCCGGGCTCCGTGCGTCTGGGCAAGCAGGTAGTGAGCTGGGGTGAAAGTACCTTCATCGGCGGCGGCATCAACTCGATCAACCCGATCGACGTCTCCGCGTTCCGTCGTCCGGGCGCCGAGATCAAGGAAGGCCTGATTCCGGTCAACATGTTCTACGTGTCGCAGAGCCTCACCGATAACCTCTCGGCCGAAGCGTTCTACCAGCTGGAATGGGACCAGACCGTCGTCGACAACTGCGGCACCTTCTTCTCCCAGCCGGACATCGTTGCCGACGGTTGCGACAACAATTTGCGCGTACTGAACAAGCGTTCGCAGATTCCGGCGATCGCTTTGGGGCCATTGGCCGCCAACGGTGTGAACGTCGACCAAGAAGGCGTGCTGGTGCGCCGTGGGCCGGACCGTGACGCGCGCGACAGCGGTCAGTGGGGCGCGTCCCTCAAATACATGTTCGAGCCACTCGACACCGAGTTCGGCGCCTATTTCATGAACTACCACAGCCGTGCGCCGATCTTCAGTGCAACCGGCGCACCGCAGTCGGTCTACAACACTGCCGCCGCGCTGCCGGGGCCGTTTGCCGCGCTCGCACCGCTGCTGGTCGCGGGCAATTCGAATTACTTCATCGAATACCCGGAAGACATTCGTCTCTACGGTCTGAGCTTCTCCACCACCCTGCCTACCGGTACGGCGTGGAGCGGTGAGATCAGCTACCGTCCGAACGCGCCTGTGCAACTGAACTCCACCGACATCCTGTTTGCCGGTGTGCGTCCGCTGGGCGGCGCGCTGACCAACGCTTCGCTGCTCACTGGCGTGCCGGGTCAGGATCTGCACGGTTACGAGCGCAAGGAAATCACCCAACTGCAAACGACCTTCACGCACTTCTTCGATCAGGTCATGGGCGCCAGCCGTCTGACCCTCGTCGGTGAAGTCGGCGCGACCTACGTCGGTGGCCTGGAAAGCCGTTCCGACAAGCGCTATGGCCGTGACCCGGTCTACGGTCCGGGTGAGTTGCCGGCCACTGGCGGTATCGATACCTGCGCCAACATCCTCAACAACAGCACCATCAACGGCGCAGGCCCGGGTTCGCCGCAGAACAACCGCAGCCGCAATTGCGAAAACGACGGCTTCACCACCTCGATGTCCTGGGGCTACCGTGGTCGGGCGATCTGGGAATACAACGACGTCTTCGCCGGCGTGAACCTGAAGCCGAACGTGGCCTGGTCCCACGACGTCAGCGGTTACTCGCCAGGCCCTGGCGGCAACTTCGAGGAAGGTCGCAAAGCGGTCAGCCTGGGCGTCGACGCCGAATACCAGAACACCTACACCGCGAGCCTGGCTTACACCAATTTCTTCGACGGCAAGTACACCACCGTGGATGACCGCGACTTCGTGGCGCTCAGCTTCGGCGTGAACTTCTAAGCACTGCATTTCAGGACGAACGAATTTATGAAAATAACAAAGAGTCTGTTCCACGCCGGTGTTCTGGGCCTGTCGCTGCTGGCGACCAGCGTCATGGCGGCGGTGCCTGCTGCCGAAGCGGATAAACTGGGCAAGAGCCTGACGCCAATGGGCGCGGAAATGGCCGGTAATGCCGACGGTTCGATCCCGGCCTGGAAACCACTGCCAAAGAATGCCGGCAGCGTCGACAGCAAAGGCTTCCTGTCCAACCCTTACGCCAGTGAGCAGCCGCTGTTCACCATCACTGCCAAGGATGTCGACAAGTACAAGGACAAGCTTGCGCCGGGCCAGTACGCGATGTTCAAGCGCTACCCGGAAACCTTCAAGATGCCGGTCTATCCGTCCCATCGTGGCGCCACCGTGCCGGATGACGTGTTCGCCGCGATCAAGAAGAACGCCACCAGCACCAACCTGGTGTCCGGCGGCAACGGTCTGGAAAACTTCGATACCGCCGTGCCGTTCCCGATCCCGAAAACCGGCGTGGAAGTGATCTGGAACCACATCACCCGCTATCGCGGCGGCAGCGTGACCCGTCTGGTGACCCAGGCCACGCCGCAACCGAACGGCTCGTACAGCCTGGTGTACTTCCAGGATCAGTTCGTGTTCCGCGACAAGATGAAGGACTACGATCCGGCGAACCCGGGCAACATCCTGTTCTACTTCAAGCAGAAAGTGACCGCGCCGGCGCGTCTGGCCGGTGGCGTACTGCTGGTGCACGAGACTCTCGATCAGGTCAAGGAACCGCGTTCGGCGTGGGTCTACAACGCCGGTCAGCGTCGTGTGCGCCGTGCACCACAAGTGTCGTATGACGGCCCGGGTACTGCCGCCGACGGCCTGCGTACCTCGGACAACCTCGACATGTACAACGGTGCGCCGGATCGTTACGACTGGAAGCTCGAAGGCAAGAAAGAGATGTACATCGCCTCCGACAGCTACAAGCTCGACGATCCGAAACTGAAGTACTCGGACATCATCAAGGCCGGTCACATCAACCAGGACCTGGCACGCTACGAGCTGCGCCGCGTCTGGCACGTCGTCGCGACCCTGAAGGAAGGCCAGCGCCACATCTATGCCAAACGTGACTTCTACATCGACGAGGACACCTGGCAGGCAGCGGTCATCGACCACTACGACGGTCGCGGCCAACTGTGGCGTGTAGCCGAGGCGCATGCCGAGAACTACTACGACAAGCAAGTGCCGTGGTACGCCCTCGAAACCCTCTACGACCTGCAGTCCGGCCGCTATCTGGCACTGGGCATGAAGAACGAAGAGAAGCAGGCGTATGACTTCGGCTTCACCGCCACCACCAGCGACTTCACCCCGGCCGCTCTGCGTCAGGATGGTGTTCGCTAAACCTGCGTAAACCCGAGGCCGCATCCTCGTGAAAACGCCCCGACCGGTTCGGGGCGTTTTTGTGTCTGTAGCCTTTTTGTAGCCATTTGTAGCAGCGACCTTCATTACCTCTTCGTTTAAGGCTAGGCTGCGGACATCTGCAACGCCGCCAATCGCCTTCGAACAAGAGCCGGCCATGACTGATCTGTCCCCACTTCCGGGTCCCGCAAGCATCACCGTCGCAGCACTGGACGGGCGTTTTTTCCGCCCACCGCTGCCCGACGGCTATGTCTTGCGGCCGCGCCTTTGCCAGCGTCTACAGGCCGGGCTCGGAGGTCGGTTGCTGCTGGTCAGCGCCCCGGCCGGGTTCGGCAAGAGCTCGCTGGCGGTGGAGTTCTGTCAGAGCCTGCCGGCGCATTGGCAAAGTCTCTGGCTGGGCTTGAGTCCGCGTGACAGCGATCCCGGACGTTTTCTTGAGCGCTTGCTCGAAGGTCTGCAGGACTATTTTCCGGCCTTGGGCGCTGGCGCTCTCGGTCTGTTGAAAATGCGTCAGCGTCATCAGCCGTTTGCGTTCGAAGAGTGGCTCGACGGTCTGCTCGATGAGCTGGCGCTGCATCTCGATCCTGCCGCGCCGTTGCTGCTGGTCCTCGACGACTACCACCTCGCCCAAGGTCCGGTGCTGGATCGTTGCCTGCAATTCTTCCTCAATCATCTGCCCGATGGCTTGCTGGTGATGGTCACCAGCCGCCAGCGCCCGGACTGGCATCTGGCACGTCTGCGCCTGTCGCGGCAGTTGCTCGAACTGCATGAACAGGATTTGCGCCTGACCCACGACGAAGCCCTGACTCTGCTCGATCGTCACAGCAGCTCACTGCGCGGCGAAGCGCTGGAGAGCCTGATCCAGCGCAGCGAAGGCTGGGTCGCCGGCCTGCGTTTCTGGCTGCTGGCGGTGGCCGAGGCGGGCAACGATGCCGCGCTGCCGCAGGCACTGAACGGCGGCGAAGGGCTGATACGCGATTATCTGCTCGAAGAAGTCATCGATTGCCTGCCAGCCGAAGTGCAATCGTTTCTCTACGAAACCGCTCCGCAGGAACGCTTTTGCAGCGAGCTGTGCGATGCGGTCCGCGAAGCCCACGACAGCGCCGAGATCCTGCGCTTTCTCCTCGCCCACCAAGTGTTTCTGGTGCCGCTGGACGAGCACGGTCACTGGTATCGCTATCACCATTTGTTTTCTGACTTGTTGCGCAGCCGGCCAATCGCCCAAGCGATGGTGCCCAACGCCACCCTGCATTTGCGCGCCTGCCGCTGGTTCAATGCGCAGGGCCTGCTCGACGAAGCGGTGGAGCAGGCGTTGCGTGCCGGGCATCTCGACGTCGCGGCGAATCTGGTACAGAACCTGTCCGAAGAACAGCTGCTCGCCGAGCAGAACGTCGGCATGCTGCTGCGCTGGAAAATGGACTTGCCCGACAGCCTGCTGATCAGCACGCCACGGCTGATTGTGCTCTACAGCTGGGCGCTGGGGCTGGCCTGTCAGCTCGACGCCGCTGAGGAGCTGGCCAGCCATTTGAGCCGTTTCCTGCCGGCGCCTTCGGCCACCGCGCAAAAATCCATGCTGGCGCAATGGCTGGCGCTTAGC
The DNA here is from genome assembly GCF_019145195.1 of Pseudomonas siliginis. Classification (GTDB taxonomy): domain Bacteria; phylum Pseudomonadota; class Gammaproteobacteria; order Pseudomonadales; family Pseudomonadaceae; genus Aquipseudomonas; species Aquipseudomonas siliginis. Next base: position 273,053 of record NZ_JAHSTW010000007.1, on the reverse strand, counting down.
GGGATCATCGCTCGCGGGCGCGGCCATCGCGATTTGACCCTGCGCTATTGCAGTGAAGCGCTGGAGAGCCTGCCGGCCAAACGTTATGGCCAGCGGCTGATGTGCCTGTCGACCTTGTCCAATCTGGCGATCGCCGACGGTGATCTGTGGCGCGCCCGTGGGCTGAACCGTGAATCCCTCGAGCTGGCGCAACGGGTCGGCAATCCATTATTCGAAGCACTGGCGCATTACGACAGGGCGCGGGTTCTGCAATCGCGGGGCGAGATTCTGCGCGCGCTGGATGAAGTGCATCAGGGCCTGGAGCGGCTGCGCGGTCTGTCGCCGCAACGCCTGTACGCCGTGCGCGCGCGGCTGACGTTGTACGAAGGTTTCCTGCTGGCGATGCGTTTGCAGCCGCAAGCCGCACGCGTACGCCTGCTGGCCGGCATTGGCGAAGCGCGGGCCTGTCGCGACATCAGCGTGCTGATCGGCCACTGCGTGATCGCTCGCCTGGACGGCGCCAGCGGCGAATTCGCCAAGGCCTTCGCCGAACTCGCCGAAGCCGAACGCCTGATGCACATCTGGGACGTACCGCCGATCTACTATCTGGCGATGATCACCCTGGTCAAATGCGAACTGTGGCTGGCTCAGGGCCGCATTGATCTTGCCGAGGCGTGGCTTGCACGCCTGGGCCAGACCTACACTGGCGAACACGCTGCGGCACCACCGGAATTCCATCCGCAACTGCCGTTGCATGTGGAGCTGCAACAGGCGCTGCTCGATGTGATTCAGGGGCAACCGATGCTTGCCGAAGGGCGCTTGAGCGTGTTGCATGAAAACGGCCAGCGGACCGGGCGGCAGTTGCTCAGTGTGATGGCGTTGACGCAGAAGGTGGCGCTGTTGCTGTCGAGTGGACGCGAGCCCGAGGCGCGCAAAGTGTTGAGTCACGCCCTGGAAGCGGCGGCCGGCGGCGTCTACCAACCCTTTGATGCGCTGCTGAAAAGTCATGCCGACTGGTTGCGCGGGCAATTGCAGGCGCTCACTTGCAACGCGGTCGGCCAGCAATTGCTCACGCATTTTCCAACGGCCGCGCCACGCCCGACCGTGGAAAGCTCCGCTACCGAACAACTCAGCAGCCGGGAATTGGCCGTGCTGCGCCTGATCGCTCAAGGCTGTTCCAATCAGGAGATCAGCGAGCAGTTGTTCATTTCCCTGCACACCGTGAAAACCCACGCCAGCCATATCAACAGCAAGCTCGGGGTTGAGCGGCGTACGCAGGCCGTGGCGCGGGCGAAGGCATTGGGGTTATTGCTCTAGCGACGGTAAAATTCGCCATCGGCCGTTGCCAACGGCGTTGACCCTGTCCAGGATTTTTCCATGACCACGCCCAGCCCTGCGCTTATCCGCGAAACCTTCCCCGTCGGCCCATTGCAGTGCAACTGCACCATCATCGGCGACCCGCTCACAAAAAAAGCCATCGTCGTCGATCCGGGCGGCAACCCTGACTTGATCATGGCGCGTCTCGATGCCCATGGCCTGAAAGTCGTCAGCATCATCCATACCCACGCGCATCTTGATCACTTTCTCGCTTCAGGGCAGATGAAGGAGAAAACCGGTGCGACCCTGCATCTGCACAAGGAAGACCAGTTCCTCTGGGACAACCTTGAAATGCAATGCCAGATGTTCGGCGTGCCTTACACCCCGGTGCCGTCGCCGGATCGCTGGTTGAGCGATGACGAAGAACTCGCCTGCGGTTGTGGCGTGGCACTGCACACACCGGGACATACACCAGGTTCCATGAGCTTCTGGTTTTCCGAGGCTAAGCTGTTGATAGCCGGCGACACGCTGTTTCGTCGCGGGGTAGGGCGCACGGATTTGTGGGGTGGCGATCAGGCGACCATCGTGCGTTCGATCAAGCAGCGGCTGTATACGCTGGACGAGGATGCAACGGTTGTCACCGGGCACGGCCCGGATACGCGTCTGGGTGATGAGATGCGCGAGAACCCGTTTGTGCGTGCCTGAATTTTTTGTCACGGGCAGCGGGCGGAATTTTTAGGCATTGTCATGATCCAACGCCCGCGCAGGTCCATTGATTGATCAGTGGCCGCTGCACCACAGAATGCAAAAAGACCAGGAGCTCTCCATGTTCACCACGCGTCGTTTGATTATTGTCGCTACTGCCGTGGCCGTGCTGTCCGGCTGCGCCTCGCCTAATCCGTATGACAATCAGGGTCAGGCCGACGGTGGCTCGCAAGGCATGAGCAAAACCGCCAAATACGGTGGCCTCGGCGCGCTGGCCGGTGCACTCGCCGGCGCCGCCATCGGTCACGACAACCGGGGCAAGGGCGCCTTGATCGGCGCTGCTGTCGTCGGTGCCTCCGCAGCAGGCTACGGCTACTACGCCGACCAGCAGGAAAAGAAACTGCGCGCGAGCATGGCCAACACTGGCGTTGAAGTGCAGCGGCAGGGCGATCAGATCAAGCTGATCATGCCGGGCAACATCACCTTCGCCACCGATTCGGCGAACATCGCACCGAGCTTCTACCAGCCTTTGAACAACCTGGCCAACTCGTTGAAAGAGTTCAGCCAGAACCAGATCGAAATCGTCGGCTACACCGACAGCACCGGCAGCCGCCAGCACAACATGGATCTGTCCCAGCGTCGTGCGCAGAGCGTCGCGACCTACCTGACCTCGCAAGGCGTCAGCGGTGCCAACCTGTCGGCCCGTGGCGCCGGCCCGGATAACCCGATTGCCAGTAACGGTGACGTCAACGGCCGCGCGCAGAACCGCCGGGTCGAAGTCAACCTGAAGGCGATTCCGGGCCAGCAGTATGGTGGTCAGCAGCAACAGCCGGGTACGGTGCAGCAGTATCCATAAGCGATTGCCCGAATGAAGAAATGCCCGGTCCTGTGATCGGGCATTTTTTTGTTTCATCGGTGCGGACCCTTTCGCGAGCAGGCTCGCTCCCACATTTGAAATGCATTCCCCCTGTGGGAGCGAGCCTGCTCGCGAAGAGGCCGGCGAGGGCAGCGAAGATTGCAGATACAAAAAAGCCCCCGGACAACAGCATTGTCCGGGGGCTTTTTGTTGGGCGCGAAACCCGATTACTTCTTCAGACCATAATGCTCATCAAGCATGCCAGGGGAATTTGGCGATTTCGGTGCATAGTCACGCGGTGGTTCCTGATCGCGCGGTGGCGTCAGGCGTTCACGTGGTGCCTGCGCTGCGTCGGCGTGCAGGGCGGCGATCAGACGCTGGCGGGTCTGCTCGTCCAGGGCCAGACGATTGGCGCCCTCGGCGAGATGATCCTGCACTTCCTGATAGCTCTGGGTCAGTTTCTTGACCAGCATCGCGGTGCTGTTGAAGTGGGTGACCACTTCGTTCTGATAACTGTCGAAACGCTCCTGGATATCATCCAGTTGACGCTGCGTGCGGCTCGGTGCGGCGTTCGGCGCAACGCGCGCGATCAGGAATCCAATGGCGACACCCACAACCAGGGCAAGAGTCGGTAACAACCAAACTAAGAGCGAGTGTTCCACGAGTCCTTCCTCTATAAACGGCTTTGCTTTACGTTAACGGCTCGAACCTGCGCTGTATACCGCGATTCACTCGCAATAGATTGGCACAGACAATTTGCTAGACGAGTCGACCCGATTCGAGGTCACGGAGTTCCTCCCTTGCTGATGCGTGAAACCCCTGTAGTGATTGACGGCCCTGTCGGCCAAATTGAAGCTTTGTATCTGTATAACGAGCAGCCACGCGGCATCGCGCTGATCTGTCATCCGAACCCGGTGCAGGGCGGCACCATGCTCAACAAGGTCGTCTCGACCCTGCAGCGCACCGCGCGCGACGCGGGCCTGATCACCTTGCGTTTCAACTATCGCGGCGTCGGCGCCAGCCAGGGCACGCACGACATGGGCACCGGTGAAGTTGACGACGCTCAGGCCGCCGCTACATGGCTGCGGGAAAAACACCCGGATCTGCCGCTGACCCTGTTCGGTTTCTCCTTCGGCGGATTTGTTGCAGCAAGTCTCGGCGGCCGTCTCGAAGCCCAGGGCGTGCAGCTTGAGCACCTGTTCATGGTTGCCCCGGCGGTGATGCGTCTGGGCGAGCAGGATCAACTGCCGCAGCACGGCGGGTTGACCGTGATCCAGCCGGAAACCGATGAAGTCATCGATCCGCAACTGGTCTACCAGTGGTCGGAACAACTCCAGCGCCCCCATGAGCTGCTGAAAGTGGCAGAATGCGGACACTTTTTTCACGGCAAGCTGACCGATCTCAAGGATCTGCTGCTGCCGCGTCTCTCGAATTGATTGCAGTCTGACAAGCGATTACCCATGACCAACCGTACCCGCATTCTCACCGGCATCACCACCACTGGCACGCCGCACCTGGGCAACTACGCTGGGGCCATTCGCCCGGCAATCCTCGCCAGCCGCGACAGCCAGGCCGATTCGTTCTATTTCCTGGCCGACTACCACGCCCTGATCAAATGCGATGACCCGCTGCGCATCCAGCGCTCGCGTCTGGAAATCGCCGCGACCTGGCTGGCCGGTGGTCTGGACGTTGATCGCGTGACCTTCTACCGCCAGTCCGACATCCCGGAAATCCCCGAGCTGACCTGGCTGCTGACTTGCGTCGCTGCCAAGGGCCTGCTCAACCGCGCGCACGCCTACAAGGCCTCGGTGGACAAGAACGTTGAGACGGGTGAAGACCCGGATGCCGGCATCACCATGGGCCTCTACAGCTATCCGGTGCTGATGGCGGCGGACATCCTGATGTTCAACGCGCACAAGGTGCCGGTCGGTCGCGATCAGATTCAGCACGTGGAAATGGCCCGCGATATCGGTCAGCGTTTCAACCATCTGTTCGGCCAGGGCAAAGAGTTCTTCACCATGCCCGAGGCGCTGATCGAAGAAAGCGTGGCGACCTTGCCAGGCCTCGACGGTCGCAAGATGTCGAAGAGCTACGACAACACCATTCCGCTGTTCAGCAGCGCGAAAGAAATGAAGGACGCGATCTCGCGGATCGTCACCGACTCCAAGGCCCCGGGCGAAGCGAAAGATCCGGACAACTCGCACCTGTTCACCCTGTTCCAGGCCTTCGCCACTCCGGCGCAGGCTGACGAATTCCGCAGCGAACTGCTCGGTGGTCTGGGCTGGGGTGAGGCGAAGAATCGCCTGTTCCAGTTGCTCGACAGCGAGTTGGGCGAGGCGCGCGAGAAGTATCACCAGTTGATCGAGCGTCCGGCGGACCTGGAAGACATCCTGCAGATCGGTGCGAAGAAGGCCCGCGCCGTGGCCACGCCGTTCCTCAATGAATTGCGCGAAGCTGTCGGCCTGCGTTCTTTCGTCAATCAGGTTCAGGTGGCCGCGACTACCAAGAAAAAAGCCGCGAAAGCCGCGCGTTTCGTCAGCTTCCGCGAGGACGACGGCAGCTTCCGTTTCCGTCTGCTGGCGGCCGATGGCGAGCAATTGCTGCTGTCGCGTAACTTCGCCGACGGCAAAACCGCCGGCCAGGTGACCAAACAGTTGCAGTCCGGCGAGCCGCTGGATGTGCGTACTGAAGAACTGAGCTTCAGCGTCTGGCTGGCCGGTGAGTGCGTGGGCGACAGCCCGGCGTTTGCCGACATCGGTGCGCGGGACGCCGCCATCGAGGCGTTGCGCGTCGCACTGACTCCAGCTCAAGACTGATCGGCGGCACGACCCGACCAAGGGCCGATTGCCATTCCCACAGGCCGTCGCTACAGTGACGGCCCGTTTTTGTTGCCTTGCTAACGAATTATGACGCCCCTAGAACGATATCAAGCTGATCTGAAACGCCCGGACTTCTTCCATGACGCCGCGCAGGAAACTGCTGTGCGTCACTTGCAGCGTCTGTACGACGACTTGATCGCCGCTGACCAGAACAAGCCGGGTTTGCTCGGCAAGCTGTTTGGCAAAAAGGATCAGGCACCGGTCAAGGGCCTGTATTTCTGGGGCGGCGTCGGTCGCGGCAAGACTTACCTGGTCGACACCTTCTTCGAAGCGTTGCCGTTCAAGGAAAAGACCCGCACGCACTTCCACCGCTTCATGAAGCGTGTGCACGAAGAAATGAAAACCCTGGGCGGCGAGAAGAACCCGCTGACCATCATCGCCAAGCGCTTCGCGGCCGAGTCGCGGGTGATCTGCTTCGATGAATTCTTCGTCTCCGACATCACCGACGCGATGATCCTCGGCACGCTGATGGAAGAGCTGTTCAAGAACGGCGTGACCCTGGTCGCGACGTCGAACATCGTTCCGGACGGTCTGTACAAGGATGGCCTGCAACGTGCGCGTTTCCTCCCGGCCATCGCGCTGATCAAGCAGAACACCGAGATCGTCAACGTCGACAGCGGCGTCGATTATCGTCTGCGTCACCTCGAGCAAGCCGAGCTGTTCCACTATCCGCTCGACGAAGCCGCGCACGAAAGCCTGCGCAAGAGCTTCAAGGCACTGACCCCGGAGTGCACGGCAGCGGTGGAAAACGATGTGCTGATCATCGAGAACCGCGAAATCCGCGCTCTGCGCACCTGCGACGACGTGGCCTGGTTCGACTTCCGCGAACTGTGCGACGGCCCGCGCAGCCAGAACGACTACATCGAACTGGGCAAGATCTTCCACGCCGTGCTGCTTAGCGGCGTCGAGCAGATGAGCGTCACCACCGACGACATCGCCCGTCGCTTCATCAACATGGTCGACGAGTTCTACGATCGCAACGTCAAACTGATCATTTCTGCCGAAGTCGAGCTGAAGGATCTGTACACCGGCGGACGCCTGACCTTCGAGTTCCAGCGCACCCTGAGCCGACTGCTGGAGATGCAATCTCACGAGTTTCTGTCGCGGGCGCACAAGCCTTAAGCGGAGTCTCGGCAAAAAAAAGGCCTGCGATTGCAGGCCTTTTTTTATGGGGCCAGTTCAGCGAGGCAGGTTGCCAACGTTGATTGCTGTTGGCAGCCAACCAGAAGCCAGAGCAGAATTCTCGCTTTGCGCGGGCATAGGAACCCAGCCATCACGGCACCTTTACGCGTCATATCGATTTCACTGCCGACGAAGCCATAGGTCACTTGCGCCGTCGCGCCACAACCGGTGCGGGTGGCGATGATCACTGGAATATGTCGGGCAATGCCTTCGATGACGTTGGCCCAGTTCGCTGAAACATGGCCGGCACCGAAGCCAGCGATCACTAGGCCGGCGTAACCTAGCTCCACAACCTTCTCTAACAGCAGACTGTCTGCACCGAGCGAAGCTTCCAGCAAAGCAATATTCTGGCGGGTGTCTTGGGGGATCGGCAAAACATGGCGCGCAACCGGCGCATGGAAGTAGCGCGGAGCGCCTTCTACTATCAAGCCAGCAGGGCCGGTCAAGGGCGAGGCGAAGGCGTGCATGGCCATTGAATCGACTTTGCGCACGCTACTGGCGCGGTGAATCTCGCCGTTGATAACCACCTGTGCTCCGCGCCCATGACTGCATGCCGCCAACGCAACGCGACCGGCATCCAGCAGGTTTGCCGGGCCGTCAGCCCCTGCTTGCATGGCAGAGCGCATGGCGCCAGTCAGCACCAGTGGCTCGTCGTGCGCCCACAGGTAATCGAAGAAAGTGGCGGATTCCTCCAGGGTGTCCGTGCCCTGGATGATGATGACTGCGGCCACGCCTCGGCTGATCTGCGCGTTGGCCCAGTCCAGCACGTTCAAGAGATATTCGAAATCCAGTGACGCGCTGGGCAACAGTCCGAAAGTTTCGACGGTCAGTTGCCCAAGCGTTTTCAGTTCAGGCACGGTGTTCAGCAGCATTTCCCCGGACACCGCGGGGACGACGCCTCGATCGACGTGCGTCGATTGCATGCTGACAGTACCGCCGAGCGCGGCAATGGCCAGTTTTGGCAGTTCCATGTGATACCTCGCGAAGAAAGACCGGCTGTACCGGGGACTATCCAGATGCCAGCCGGGGCAGGGGAAAGATCAGTGGCTGGCCAGCCATCCGACGATTGGCAGGATCAATAGCGTACTGAGAGCCATCGACAACACGTTACCGATAAAGCCATGCATGAAGCCTGGCAGCCGCTGCGCGAGGGCGCAGGCCAGTGGCGGGGCGATCAGCGCGCCGAGCAGCGCACTGGAGATGATCACTTGCCAAGCGCCGCCGAAGGTAAGGATCGCAGCCGGAACAACGGACACCAGCGGTACATAGGTCGGATACCAACCGCGCGCCATCCACTGCTTGCGCCAGATCACCACGCCCAAGGCCGAGGTCAGCGCCTGACCGGCCAGCAGTTGCGGCAGCAGACCGGTGCCGTAGACCGGGCTCATCGGGTTGAGTGTAAATGCGAGCAACGCACCGACAATCAGTCCCAGACTGGCCCACTCATTGCCGAAGAAAGGCGCTTCGGAAAAATCTGCCAAGACCCGGCGCATGCTCCACACCAGGCCGTAATCCGGCGCCTTGGTGGGCACGGTGGCGCTGGCTTGCATGGCGACCTGCTCGGGTTCCGCGGATTTCACCAGGCTCGGCACACAGCGACAGAGCACGAAGGCGCCGATGCTGGCGATGGCCATGCCCGAAACATTGCCAATCACCACGGGCAGCCCGAGTGGGTTGCATACGTAATTGACCATCAGCAGACACAGAGGTGTCACGAACAGGGCGCCCATGATGGCGCCGTTGATCGCGACCTTCCAGCCTGCACCGAACATCAATACCATTGCGGCAGGCAACGACACGAATGCCGCGAAGGTGGGCTGCCAACTGGTCGCGGTGACAGTCCAGCCCCATAGCAGATTGCTAAGCACCAGGCCCAGCAATGAGCTTGTGACCAGCCACGGCCAGAGCCCGCTGCCGTAACAGATGGTGAAGCCTTGCCAGGCTTTTCCCGTTCGATTCGCCCAATAGCCCAGATATGCACCAGCCAGTAGGCCGATCGAGGCAAACTCGTGTTTATAGAATGCTACCTCGCTGATATCCCCGAGCACCCAGCGCAGCCAGGCAGCAGCGTCGGGAAAGCTCGAGACCATATGGCCGTAATCCGGCCAGCGTGCCGACCACAACGAATGATGGGTGAGCGATAGCCAGGCAATCAATGCGGCCGCACCCAGAATCAGGCCGATGATGGTGCTATCCATCGCGGTTCTGGCCACGATTGTTTTGCGTTGCTTTGCGTGAATGTCCATAGCCCGGCCTCCGGTCAACGCGGCAGGCACGGATGCTGGGTGTAACCGAGCATTCGATCGTAGACATCACAGCGCCGATCACGGTGCAAATCGTTCAGGTCGTTCCAGATTGGCGCACTGCGCGAGCTGGTCAGGTCGATATCGGCGTAGAGGATTTCCTGCTGGTCGGCGGACGCCACGCGGCCAATCGGCCAGCCGTTAGTGCCTGCAATCAAAGAGCATCCAAGGTAACGAGCGCCACGCTCTTCGCCGATTCGGCTGGCCGCCGCGATGAACACGTTGTTGACGTGCGCTGCGGTCATGGTCAGGTACGAAGCCATGCACTTGCCGGCGTCATCGAACAAGGGCGGTGGTGTCCAGACCCAGTTGTTCAGGCTGCAGATGATGTCCGCGCCCTGCTGGCTGAGGATCCTCGGTACTTCGGGAAACCAGATGTCCCAGCAGATCAGCAGACCGATGCGACCGATCGGCGTTTCGAACACCGGGAAACCGCTATCGCCTGCAGTGAACCAGAGCTTCTCCAGATTCCACAGGTGCGCCTTGCGGTATTTGCCGATGAAACCGTCAGGTCCCAACAACACGGCTGTGTTGTACAACCGTGCCCCTTCGCGCTCGGTCAGCCCTGCCACCAGATACACCTGATGCTGGCGGGCAAAATCCTCCCATCGGCTCACGCTCGGCCCATCCGGAACCGATTCGGCGTGATCGAACGCATCCTGTCGAGTGCGAAAGAAATAACCGGTGTTTGTCAGCTCGGGCAAAACGATGAGGTTGGCACCACCATTGACCGCCTGCAGTGCCAACTCCAGGCTATTACTCAGATTCGCTGCACGATTTTGCGTACCGACCTGCGGATCACATTGCACGACCGCGACACGAACGGGGCTGGTTGACTCACTCATTTTTCATGATCCCTTATTGTTGTTTTCACGCCATTGGGTGGCGGAGGAACATAAGAGTCGAGTCAGCAGTGGAAGGTAAGTCGGCGCTTTCCGGTTAGCTTGTAGTACACCTCCTAGGACGATTAAACACATATCGACGGTGCACGCTCAGGACGCCGAATTGCATGACTGAAAGCTTCATGGTCCGGCCTGGTAGTGTGGATAGTCGGTTATCTGGAAGCCGCCATTGAACTGCGCCGAGGTTTTTTCGCAAATATGAATCACCGCATCGATAGCGCCGCGAAAGCAGGGCTCGGTCCAGCCGGCATCCACTGAAAACGACTCGCCAGAAAGATACAGCCCGGAAACACTGGAATATTCGCGGTTGTATTTCATCAGGCTTACAGCGTCGTGGTAGGCGCCGGGGCGGTAAAGCTTGGCGCACCCAAGCGAGTTCTTGTCGGTGATCCAGCGCTGTACGACGGCTTGATTGAGGCCAATGAAAGGCGAGATGCGTTGCCCGATATTGCTGCAGTTCATCAGGATTCGATCCAGTTCTTCGGCACATTTGGCGACCAGCTCCTTGTCGCTGAAACAGCAGAGTTTGGTAGCGTCATCTTCCCAGGTATAACTGAGAAGAATGCAGTCATAGCTGTAGTGATCGTTATAGCGGTAGGTATAAACATCGTGGATAAAACTGTCCGTGACGATCGCTTGGGGGATGGCGGCATTGCCGGACAGGAAGGATTTCTTCAGTGGCGCGAACACTTTGCAGCTGGTTTCCCAATGTGCAGTCTTGTACGCATTGATCGTTTCGAACGGCAGCATTTGTGCAGTGAAGTTTTCAAGCCTGATTCGTGTTTCGATCAACCACGAAGGCAGCGTCATGATCACGGAGTCATAATCGCTGAAATGTTCCTTGGCCTGATGGGGGCGACTTTGCTTCCAGTTGCAGTAGACACGGGTTTTACCGCTGTCGAGCTTTTTCAGCCGAGTGACGGAGCTATCAGTCAGCAAACCTTCGCGGTATTGCAGGCTGTGTTCGTGGAAAGACATCGCTGTTTCATCAGGTTTGATGAACATAAGGCTTTCACTCAGCGCCGCGAGACCTAGGTAGCGCGGGCCTTCGAACTGCAGCCCGGTTGAATCGAAAACCGCATTGCTGCGGATATGCGGTGAGTCAGGCAGAGGATCGCCTTTTTCATCTACCCGACCCAGCACCAGTTGCAAGTGACTGCTGAACCCGAAGATGGCAGTACGCAGAGGGTAGAGTGCACAGCCGTCATAGAATGCGCCCCAGCTGCCGTCACCGATGCCGATGGCATAAAAAATGGCCGATTCCTCTGGCGACATTCCCATCCCGCCAAAATCGCCCGGCGCGTCTTTTTCCCAGCGTTGCAGCACCGGCATGCTCACCAGATCACGGAAGGAAATGGCGTGATACCTGGCGACAATAGCTGCCCACACGGACTCCCATTCCTCGCTCGCATAACTGTCGCAAACGTGCCGGGTCATGCGGTCGGCGAACGCTCTCCATTTTGCATACACCGCTTGTAGCTCCTCGCCGGGAGGGCGGGTCTGACCGTCGGCGTTTTTCCAGATAAGCATTTGCGGTGTAGCCTGCTCTGACAGGCTGCCCTCGCGCAGATAGATGCCGGTTGATTTGACCCATTGGCTGCCGGGATTGGCAAAGTCTGAAAGGGCCAGGTCGAATATCGTCGCGTAGTAGGCCATCAGCGAACGACCTTCCTTCGGCGATTCTCCTTCGCGATTGAATAAAGGCATACGCATCGCACCCATTTCGAACGGGGTATGGCTGGCCTTGGATTGAGGACTGCCGGGAACGGTCAGGTGCCTGCCGCCGATTCGCGAGGACTGTTCGATCAGCGTGATCTGGGTGAAGCCGCAGCGCAGCAATTCTCTCGCTGCCGTCAGGCCTGTGATGCCTGCGCCGATGATGCAGATTCGATGGCTCGAATCAGTCGCTCGGGCGATTCCGCCTGGCTGCTCCAGTAACGCGCGATAGTCAAAACACAGGTCCGGCGGATTGGGGAAACGGGCTTTCCAGTTGTCCTGTGGCGAACGTTTTTTGCGTTTTTCAAGGCCAGGAGTCTGTGAGGGATAGTTGTAGCTGGAGCCGATGGTCACTGTTGATCTTCCCTGATGCGATGTGCTTGGGAAGTAGTCTGGTCGGCGCAGGCACGTCCGAACAGTCGTAAAACACAGCCAGACGCTGTTCTGTTTTCGTTCATTTGTGTCGGACGAATCACAACTTACAAGCCGGTCCCCGTGGAAGGACTACACCCACAGGGACGTCAGTCTGGCGGAAGTTTACGCAGCCTGCTGAAACTGTTGCCGATACTGGTTAGGCGACAGTTCGGTGTGCTGGCGGAACAGTCGCGCGAAGAAGCTCGCATCGTCGTAACCGACCTCATAACTGATGGTCTTGATGCTCTTGCGCGTGCCCGAAAGCAGGCCCTTGGCCGTCTCGATGCGCAGGCGTTGCAAGTAATGCAGCGGCTTGTCGCCGGTGGCGGTCTGGAAGCGGCGCATGAAGTTGCGGATGCTCATGCCGTGCTCGCGGGCGACGTCTTCGAAGCGGAATTTGTCGGCGAAATGTTCTTCGAGCCATTGCTGGATCTGCAGGATGATCACGTCCTGATGCAGCTTCTGCCCACCAAAACCGATACGTCCCGGCGAATAGCTGCGCTGCACTTCATAAAGGATGTCGCGGGCGACGGCTTGCGCCACGTTCGCGCCGCAGAAGCGTTCGATCAGATAGATATAGAGATCGCATGCCGAGGTAGTACCGCCGGCGCAGTAGAGATTATCGGCGTCGGTCAGGTGCTTGTCCTGATTCAGATAGACCTTGGGGAAGCGCTCGGCGAAGGCATTGAAGAAGCGCCAGTAGGTGGTCGCTTCCTTGCCGTTGAGCAGCCCGGCTTCGGCGAGCCAGAACACCCCGGTGGCTTCGCCGCATAACACCGCGCCGCGCGCATGCTGTTCGCGCAGCCACGGCAGGATTTGCGGGTAACGGCCACACAGCGTATCGAAGTCTTCCCAGAACGCCGGGAGGATGATCACATCGGCGTTTTCCAGGCCACCGTCGACCGGCATGACCACGTCGCTGAAGCTTTTTACCGGTTTGCCATCCGGGCTGACCAGGCGCGTTTCGAACGCCGGTGTCAGGCCGTGGCCCAGTTGTTTGCCGTAACGCAGGCTGGCCACATGGAAAAAATCCTTGGCCTGCATGAGGGTGTAAGCGAAAACCCGGTCGATGGCCAGGATGCTGACGCGCCGCAAAGGCGGGGAGACATGCTTAGACATAATTCAACTTTTGTTTTGTTTTTATAAGGGAAAGTGGTCACCAGACGGCTGGATCGTCTTATTTTTTGTCGGATGTGTCCAGTGTCCCGTAGCAGGAGTCGGGCTTAGTCTCTGAGAGCCGTATCCCTCCAACAACAAAGAAAGGTGCCGCATGATCCCCAGAACTCTGTTCAGCTCCGAGCACGAATTGTTCCGCGACAGCGTGCGAACTTTCCTCGAAAAAGAGGCCGTGCCGTATCACGCGCAGTGGGAGAAGCAGGGACACATTGATCGCGCGCTGTGGAACAAGGCGGGGGAGGCGGGGATGCTCTGTTCGCATCTGCCGGAAGAGTACGGCGGGCTCGGCGCGGATTTCCTCTACAGCACCGTGGTGATTGAAGAAGTCGGGCGTCTGGGACTGACCGGCATCGGCTTTTCCCTGCACTCGGACATCGTCGCACCGTACATCCTGCATTACGGCAGCGAGGCGCTGAAACACAAATACCTGCCGAAACTGGTCTCGGGCGAAATGGTTACGGCGATTGCCATGACCGAGCCTGGCGCCGGTTCCGACCTGCAAGGGGTGAAAACCACGGCGGTGCTCGACGGTGACGAATATGTGATCAACGGCTCGAAAACCTTTATCACCAACGGCTTTCTGGCTGACCTGGTCATCGTGGTGGCCAAGACCGACCCGAAGGCCGGGGCCAAGGGCACCAGCCTGTTTCTGGTGGAGGCGAATACGCCGGGCTTCGAGAAGGGCAAGCGCCTGGAGAAGGTCGGCATGAAAGCGCAGGACACCTCCGAACTGTTCTTCCAGGACGTGCGCGTGCCGAAGGAAAACCTTCTCGGGCAGGCGGGGGCCGGGTTTGCCTATCTGATGCAGGAGTTACCGCAAGAGCGTCTGACCGTGGCCATCGGCGGGCTGGCTTCGGCCGAGGCGGCGCTGCAATGGACGCTGGATTACACCCGCGATCGCAAGGCGTTCGGCAAGGCGATTGCCGACTTTCAGAACACCCGCTTCAAACTGGCCGAAATGGCTACCGAGATCCAGATCGGCCGGGTCTTCGTTGACCGCTGCCTGGAGTTGCATCTGCAGGGCAAACTCGATGTGCCGACGGCGGCGATGGCCAAATACTGGGGCACCGACTTGCAATGCAAAGTGCTCGACGAGTGCGTGCAACTGCATGGCGGCTACGGCTTCATGTGGGAATACCCGGTGGCGCGGGCGTGGGCGGATGCGCGGGTGCAGCGGATTTACGCCGGCACCAATGAAATCATGAAGGAGATTATTGCGCGGTCGCTTTGAGTTCTACGCTCTGCGTGGGAATGCCGCCGGGGACGCTCCGCGTTCCGCTGTTAAGGTAATCTGACTGGCCCCTTCGCGAGCAGGCTCGCTTCCACAGGTACAGTATTCCACTGTGGGAGCGAGCCTGCTCGCGAAGCTTTTGGCGGTCAGTTATGGCGCCGGATTCGGATGATCCTTGTGAATCGCCTCAATCCCGGCCAGCACTTCATCGGACAGTTTCAGACCAAAACTGGCAATGTTGCTGTCCAGTTGCTCAAGCGTCGTTGCGCCAATGATGTTGCTGGTGACGAAAGGTTGCTGGGTCACGAAGGCCAGTGCCATTTGCGCCGGGTCCAGACCGTGTTCACGGGCCAGGGCTACGTAACGGCTGCACGCCGCTTCGGATTGCGGGTTGAAATAGCGGCTGAAGCGGCTGTAGAGGCTCAGGCGGCCTTTCGGTGGACGGGCGCCGCCCTCGTACTTGCCGGAGAGGAAACCGAACGCCAGCGGCGAATAGGCGAGCAGGCCGCACTGTTCGCGAATGGCGATCTCGGCCAGGCCGACTTCGAAGCTGCGGTTTAGCAGGTTGTACGGGTTCTGGATCGACACCGCACGCGGCCAGCCACGGGCTTCGGCCAGAGCGAGGAAGCGCATGGTGCCCCACGGCGTCTCGTTGGACAGACCGATGTGGCGGATCTTGCCGGCCTTCACCTGTTCGTCGAGAGCTTCGAGGGTGTCTTCCAGCGGCGTCAGGTTCGCTTCGATCTTGTGCTTGTAGCCCAGCTGTCCGAAAAAGTTGGTGCTGCGTTCCGGCCAGTGCAGTTGGTACAGGTCGATGTAATCGGTCTGCAGGCGCTTGAGGCTGCCGTCCAGCGCCTCGGTGATGTGCTGGCGGTTATGGCGCAGGTTCTTGTCGCGGATGTAATCGATGGTGTTGCCGGGGCCGGCGATCTTGCTGGCGAGGATCCACTCGGCACGGTCACCGCGACTCTTGAAGTAATTGCCGATGTAGCGCTCGGTGGTGGCGTAGGTTTCGGCTTTTGGCGGCACCGGATACATTTCGGCGGTGTCGAGGAAATTGATCCCGGCTTCCTTGGCCCTTTCGATCTGGGCGAAGGCGTCAGCTTCAGTGTTTTGCTCGCCCCAGGTCATGGTGCCGAGGCAGATTGCACTCACGTTCAGGTCGGTACGGCCTAGCTGGCGATAGTCCATCGGGTGCTCCTTGGGCAAAACAATCATAAAAGCAGGTTGAAAAATTTTTCGCAATCTGCATAATTGCCGACCTCTTTCTGCAGTGGAAGTGATGCGCCGCCGCCGAAGAATCTTGCCGTTGAACGGACGCGCCGACCCGAGCCCCCGAAAGCGTCTGTATCCGGCTGCCTTTGACTTGTCAAAGTACGCACTATTCAGTAAGATCCGCCGTCTTATTTACAGGCGGCCCCTGAGGCTATAAAGAATGAAAACTTTTACTGCTAAACCGGAAACAGTAAAGCGCGACTGGTTTGTCGTCGACGCTGCTGGTCAGACCCTGGGTCGTCTGGCCACCGAAATCGCGAGCCGTCTGCGTGGCAAGCACAAGCCTGAGTACACTCCTCACGTTGACACCGGCGACTACATCGTCGTCATCAACGCCGAGCAGATCCGTGTTACCGGCGCTAAAACCACTGACAAAATGTACTACTCCCACTCCGGTTTCCCGGGCGGCATCAAGTCGATCAACTTTGAAAAGCTGATCGCCAAAGCCCCTGAGCGCGTGATCGAGACCGCGGTTAAAGGCATGCTGCCTAAAAACCCACTGGGTCGCGACATGTACCGTAAGCTGAAAGTCTATGCGGGCGCTGCACACCCTCATACTGCTCAGCAGCCCCAAGAACTGAAGATTTAACGGAATAGTTCATTATGTCGGCGACTCAAAATTACGGCACTGGCCGTCGCAAGACCGCAACCGCACGCGTTTTCCTGCGTCCGGGTACTGGTAACATCTCCATCAACAACCGTTCGCTGGATAACTTCTTCGGCCGCGAAACTGCCCGCATGGTAGTTCGTCAGCCGCTGGAGCTGACCGAGACTGTCGAGAAGTTCGACATCTACGTCACCGTGATCGGCGGTGGTGTAAGTGGTCAGGCTGGCGCAATCCGCCACGGCATCACCCGCGCTCTGATGGACTACGACGAAACCCTGCGTAGCGCTCTGCGCAAAGCTGGCTTCGTTACCCGCGACGCCCGTGAAGTTGAACGTAAGAAAGTTGGTCTGCGTAAAGCGCGTAAGCGTCCGCAGTACTCGAAGCGTTAATTTCGCTTCCACGTTCAAAAAAGAACGCCCGCCTCCTCACGGAAGCGGGCGTTTTTTTATGCGTGCGATTTATCAAAGAATTGCGTTGTGACAACTTGCCACAGCCGTAGACCCCCTATACTCCAAGGCTTGAGGGGTTGATCCCCGGGGAATTAACCTTGTCAGAATTGGGGGTTTTCATTACCATTCGGGCAAAATTTTTATAAGTAACATTTGATTTATTTAGTAGACGCCTGATTTAACAGGCCAAAAAAGCTGATGGGAGAGGACTGAATGAGCAATGACGGCGTGAATGCAGGCCGGCGTCGCTTCCTGGTGGCAGCCACATCCGTGGTGGGTGCTGCAGGAGCGGTGGGGGCTGCGGTCCCGTTCGTGGGGTCATGGTTTCCCAGTGCCAAGGCGAAAGCTGCCGGTGCACCGGTGAAAGTGAATGTCAGCAAAATCGAGCCAGGCCAGCAGATGATTGCTGAATGGCGCGGCCAGCCGGTGTTCATTGTCCGCCGTACCGAGGAAATCCTGGGGAATCTCAAGAAGATCGAGGGTCAACTCTCCGATCCGACCTCCAAAAACTCCACGCAACCCACTTATGTCGACCCGGAAGTGCGCTCGATCAAGCCGGAAATTCTCCTGCTGATCGGGATCTGTACGCACCTGGGTTGCTCACCGACCTTCCGTCCCGAAGTGGCACCTGCGGATCTGGGCAAAGACTGGGTAGGCGGCTATTTCTGCCCGTGCCACGGTTCCCACTACGATCTGGCTGGCCGCGTCTACAAGTCGCAACCTGCGCCTTTGAACCTGCCAGTTCCCCCGCATTCCTATGAGACCGATGACCTGATTGTCATTGGCGTCGATACGGAGAAGGCGTGATGAGCAAGTTCATGGATTGGGTTGATGCGCGCTTTCCTGCGACCAAAATGTGGGAAGACCATCTCAGCAAATATTACGCACCAAAAAACTTCAACTTCTTCTATTTCTTCGGCTCGCTGGCACTGCTGGTGCTGGTCAATCAGATCGTCACCGGTGTCTGGCTGACGATGAGCTACACGCCGTCGGCAGAAGAGGCCTTTGCTTCCGTTGAATACATCATGCGCGACGTCGAGTACGGCTCGATCCTGCGTCTGCTGCACTCGACCGGCGCCTCGGCGTTTTTCATCGTCGTCTATCTGCACATGTTCCGCGGTCTGCTCTACGGTTCGTACCAGAAACCGCGCGAGCTGGTCTGGGTGTTCGGCATGCTGATCTACCTGGCGCTGATGGCTGAAGCGTTCATGGGTTACCTGCTGCCGTGGGGCCAGATGTCGTACTGGGGCGCCCAGGTGATCATCTCGCTGTTCGGTGCGATTCCGCTGATCGGCGATGACCTGACCCAGTGGATTCGTGGTGACTACCTGATCTCCGGAATCACCCTGAACCGATTCTTCGCCTTGCACGTTGTCGCGCTGCCGATCGTGATTCTCGGTCTGGTGGTGTTGCACATTCTGGCGCTGCACGAAGTGGGCTCGAACAACCCTGACGGCGTCGATATCAAGAAGCACAAAGACGAAAACGGCATCCCGCTGGACGGCATCGCGTTCCACCCGTACTACACGGTGAAGGACATTGTCGGCGTCGTGGTGTTCCTGTTCATCTTCTGCTTCATTGTGTTCTTCTTCCCGGAAATGGGCGGCTACTTCCTCGAAAAACCAAACTTCGAGCCGGCTAACCCGTTCAAGACGCCTGAGCACATTGCCCCGGTCTGGTACTTCACTCCGTTCTACGCAATCCTGCGTGCGGTGCCGGACAAGCTCATGGGTGTTATCGCCATGGGCGCGGCGATTGCGGTGCTGTTCGTGCTGCCATGGCTGGACCGCAGTCCGGTGAGATCGATGCGCTACAAGGGCTGGATGAGCAAAATCTGGCTGGTGGTGTTCTGCATTTCTTTCGTGATTCTCGGCATCCTCGGCGTTCTTGCGCCGACGCCGGGGCGCACGTTGCTGTCGCAGGTCTGCACCTTCCTGTATTTCGCCTACTTCATTCTGATGCCGTTCTACACCCGGCTCGAGAAGACCAAACCGGTTCCGGAAAGGGTGACTGGCTGATGAAAAAGTTATTTCTTGCTCTGATTTTTACTGCGCTGCCTTCCCTGTCCTTTGCTGCCGGGGGCCATGGTCCGGAACTGGAAAGTGTCGATATCGACGTCTCCGACAAAGCTGCCCTGCAGGATGGCGCGCGGACCTTTGCCAACTATTGCATGGGTTGTCACAGTGCCAAGTTCCAGCGTTACGAGCGCGTCGCCGATGACCTTGGCATCCCGCACGAGCTGATGCTGGAGAAGCTGGTGTTCACCGGTGCCAAGATTGGCGACCACATGAACATCGGCATGCAGCCGGCCGACGCCAAGACCTGGTTCGGCGCAGCGCCGCCGGACCTGACTCTGGTAGCGCGGGTACGCGGCACCGACTGGCTCTACGGTTACCTGAAGTCGTTCTACGAAGACCCGGCGCGTCCATGGGGCGTGAACAACAAGGTCTTCCCGAACGTCGGCATGCCTAACGTGCTGGTCGGCCTGCAGGGTCGTCAGGTCGTCGGCTGCAAACAGGTGCAGATCGTCGAGGACGGCAAGAAGCAATACGATCCGCTGACCGGCACGCCGCTGACCCATGAAGCGTGTGATCAGTTGACCATCGTGCCTAAGTCCGGTGCTCTGAACGAAGAGCAGTTCGATGAGAAGGTCAAGAATCTGGTAACCTTCCTGGCTTACTCGGCTAACCCGGTTAAGCTGCAACATCAGCGCATCGGTACTTATGTCTTGCTGTACCTGGCGTTCTTCTTTGTGTTCGCCTACCTGCTCAAGCGTGAATACTGGAAAGACGTGCACTGATACGCTTCAAGCATTGCTGTTAATCGCGCGCGCCCAAGGGCGCCTCCGCTAAAGCAGGGTCTGCTCAGTCAGACCCTGCGGGAGGTGCCCTCTGGGCGCGCGCGTTTTTCCGGTTCCGACAAATTCAACAAGCGAGGAGGATCGCCATGGGCGTGACCAATCGGTTGGCCTGTTACTCCGACCCCGCCGACCACTATTCCCACCGAGTGCGCATCGTGCTTGCAGAGAAGGGTGTCAGCGCCGAAATCATTTACGTGGAAGCGGGCCGCCAGCCGCCTAAACTGATTGAGGTGAACCCTTACGGCAGTCTGCCGACGCTGGTCGATCGTGACCTGGCGTTGTGGGAGTCGACCGTGGTGATGGAGTATCTGGATGAGCGTTACCCGCATCCGCCGCTGATGCCGGTTTACCCGGTGGCGCGGGCCAACAGTCGTCTGCTGATCCACAGGATTCAGCGTGACTGGTGCGGGTTGGTGGATCTGATTCTGGATCCCAAGAGCAAAGAGGCTGCACGGGTCGTGGCGCGCAAGGAACTGCGCGAAAGCCTGACCGGCGTTTCGCCGCTGTTTGCCGACAAACCGTTCTTCCTCAGTGAGGAACAAAGTCTGGTGGATTGCTGCCTATTACCCATACTCTGGCGTTTGCCGATTCTGGGTATTGAACTGCCGCGGCCGGCCAAGCCGCTGCTTGATTATATGGAGCGTCAGTTTGCGCGTGAGGCTTTCCAGGCGAGTCTGTCTGGTGTCGAACGCGATATGCGCTAAGGCTTAAGGAGCCGCTATGAACTCCAGTCGACCTTATCTGGTCCGCGCGCTCTACGAGTGGATTGTGGATAACGATTGCACCCCGCACATGCTGGTCAACTCCGAGTACCCGGCGGTGCAGGTGCCACAGGGTTTTGCCAGTGACGGCCAGATCGTCCTGAACATCTCGCCGAGTGCCGTGCGTCATCTGCACATGGATAACGACGTGGTGACGTTCGAAGGCCGCTTCGGCGGTGTTCCGCACAGTCTCTACGTGCCGATCAGCGCGATCTTGGGCATTTATGCGCGGGAGAACGGCCAGGGCATGGTGTTTGACCTCGAGTTGCCAATGGACGACGAGGAAGACATCGATCCGGATGACGACTCGCCGCCACCGGGCAGCGAGCCGCCACGTCCGAGTGGTCGGCCAAGCTTGAAGGTTGTGAAATAAAAAAAAGGCGATCCGGATGGATCGCCTTTTTTGTGCCTGACGTTTACGGTCAGTCGATGTATTCGAACAGCTTCACGATCTTCTGCACACCGGACACACCCTGAACCAGATTGGTTGCCTGAGTGGCTTCCTGTTTGGTCAGCAGGCCCAGCAGGTAGACGATGCCATTCTCGGTCACGACTTTGATGCGCGAGCCAGGAATGCTGGCGTCGGTGAGCATCTGGGTCTTGATCTTGGTGGTCAGCCACGCATCGTTCTGGCGCGCGAGCAGGGAGGACGGTTGCAGCACTTGCAGTTCGTTGTGCACTTTCTTCACGCGCTGGACGTTGGCGGCGGCCTGTTCGGCTTTGGCCTTGAGGTCTTCGCGCGGAGTCTGGCCGGCGAGCAGGACGACGCCGTTGAAGCTGGTGATGACGATGTGCGAGTCGTTGTCCAGTGCCGGATCGGCCTTGGCGATGTTCACGCCTGCTTTGGTTTCGATCAGCGAGTCGTCGATCTTGCTGCCGAAGGTGCGCGTGCCACGGTCGTCTTCGATCGGCGCTTCACGGCTGGCGTTCACCACCGAGGTGCAGCCGCTGATGCCGAGGCACAGGGTCAAGGCCAGAAGGCCAAGGCGATTAGGGGTCATTCTTCACTCCCGAACAGTTGGCTGTCGATCAGATCGCAAAGGCAATGGATCGCCAGCAAGTGGACTTCCTGAATACGTGCAGTGACGTTGGCCGGTACGCGAATCTCGACGTCCTCGGGCAACAGCAGCGACGCCATGCCGCCGCCATCGCGTCCGGTCAAAGCTACGACAATCATTTCGCGATCATGTGCGGCCTGGATCGCTTGAATAATGTTCGCCGAGTTGCCGCTGGTCGAAATCGCCAGCAACACATCGCCCGGCTGGCCGAGCGCGCGGATCTGCTTGGAGAACACTTCGTTGTAGCTGTAATCGTTGGCGATCGAAGTGATCGTCGAAGTGTCGGTAGTCAGCGCAATCGCCGGCAGGCTCGGACGCTCGCGCTCGAAGCGGTTGAGCAGCTCCGAAGAAAAATGCTGGGCATCGCCGGCCGAACCACCGTTGCCGCACGAGAGCATTTTGCCTTCGTTGAGCAGGGCGTTGACCATGATCTGGCTGGCTTGCTCGATGTGCGGTGCAAGTACGTCCATCGCCTGTTGCTTGGTGTCGATACTGGCCTGAAATAGCTGGCGAATTCGGGATTGCATGTCCATCTGTGTGACCTTAAGTGGCGCGGCTGTTCGGCACGTGAATGTGCAGCCGGCAAAGCAAAGAGCAAAATGTGTCGGACGAAAACAGGGCAGGGTGCAGGCGATCAACTGTCGAAAGCATTCTGCAACCAGTTCAGCTGATTCGGGTGGCTGTCGATCGCCACCACATCGAAGCGGCAGGGGGAATTGGCCCAACGCGACTCGCGCTGAAGAAAATACTGTGCTGCAAAGATCAGTTTCTGCTGCTTGCGCTCGTCGATACTGGCGAGCGCGCCACCCCATTGAGTGTTTTTTCTGTAGCGAACTTCAACGAATACTACTGTATCGCCATCAAGCATGACCAGATCAAGCTCGCCGCGTTTGCATAACCAGTTCTGCGCCAGCAGGCGCAGGCCTTGTTGTTGCAGATGTTCGAGCGCCTGGCGCTCGGCATCCTTGCCGCTTTGCGAGCGTGACCTGTCGGGCATCAGCGCGGGGTGTCCGGCAGACGCTGCACCTGACCGCTGACGAACTGTGCCCACGGCAACTGGCGCACAACGCGCTGGGTCTGGGTCATGCCGAGGCTGCCCGACTGACCTTCGATGCGGCTGTCCGGCAGGGCCTTGAGTTGGCCCAGGCGCGGTGCCAGGCGATAGGCGTCGGCGCCCATGGCGTACAGGCGACCGAGGCTGCCATTGGCTTGCGGCCATTGCGCAGCCACTTGCTGGCGCAGCGGATCGCTGGTTTCCAGCAGCCATGGGGTTTCGCAGAAGCGAATGCCGTTCATGTCGTTGTACTGATTGACGTCGCCGCTGGCGCTGTACACGTGGGAAGTCGCGTAGACCGGCACGTCACCGGCGTACTGGAAGTTCAGGGTCGGCTTGATCTGCTGGGCCTGTTGCGGCGTGGCGGCCAAGAAGATGAATTCGATGTCCTGGCGACGCGAAGGCTGCGCGGCGACATTGGTGCCGGCAACATTCTGCAGGCTCTTGGCGCGGGCTTCGCTCTGGCGCAGCTGGAACATGTCGGCAATCTGCTGGGCCAGTTGCACCGGCTGATCGACACGCTCGGTGGCAACGATACTGCCGCCATTGGCTTGCCAGTCCTGGCTGAAGGCACGCAGGACGCGATCGCCCCATTCGCCCTTCGGCACCATGATCGCGGCGCGATGCAGGCCGTCGGCACGGGCGCGACGGGAAACTTCGCGAGCTTCGTCTTCAGCCGCCAGACCGAACTGGAACAACTGCGCCGGGCCTTGCTCGCCTTCGCTGTAGTTCAGCGCCAGGGTGGTGATTGGCAGTTGCGGGCGAGTGCTCAGTTGCTTGACCAGTGGTTTTTCCAGCGGGCCGACTACCAGTTGCACGCCGTCAGCCTGAGCCTTGCGATAGAACTCGTCCATCGAAGTCAGCTTCGAGCTGTCGTAGAACTCGATGGCAGGTGGGTTCTGGCCGGCCTGTTGCGCCTGATAATGCGCGGCCATGAAGCCTTCACGCAGCGCTTTGCCGACCGACGCCAACTGGCCGTCCTGTGGCAGCAGCAGGGCGATTTTGCTCAGTGGCTGGCTAGCCAGTTCCTTGAGTTTGGTCAATGGCAGCGGCAGGTTGACAGCCGCCGGGTGCTTTGGATTCTGCGCACGCCAGTTGTCGATTGCGGCTTGTTGCTGTTCCAGCGTGCCTGCGGTTTTCACCGCTTGCGCCAGAGCCATCCAACCGCCGAGATCGTCGGTGTTGTTCGGTTGCAATTGATCGGTTGGCAGCGACGCGATCAGGGTCCAGATCGCTTCGTGGTTCTTGCTCGCCGCTTCGCCTTCCAGCATCGGTGCGATGAACACACGCTCACGGGCAGCGGCCAGCGTCTGGCCGTCGGCTTCAAGGGCGCGGGCGTGAACGGTGCCGGTGCGCACTTGCTGCGCTTCTGGCATTTCCCCGAGCTTCTGGAAGCTCGGATGGCTCAGGGCGGTCAGCGCAGCTTTTGGCTGATTGCGCGTCATGGCCAGTTCGGCGGACAGCGTATTGGCGAAAATCTGCTGGCCTGGCTTGAGTTGCTCCACCGGCACTTGTTGCAGGATTTGCGCGGACTGGCCGGCATTGCCTTGGCGGTAGGCCTGGTCCGCCGCGCTCAGGCGCAGCAGGGCGGCTTGTTCCGGGGTTTTAGCCTGCGCAGCCTGTTCGAGCAGTTGCTCGATGCTGGCGTCCGGAGTCCGTGGAAGTTCGCCAAGGCTGGAGGAAGGGGAGCTGGCACACGCGGCCAACAAGGCAGCGAGGCAGAGGGCAGTGAACAGCCGCAGGCAAGCGATCATGTAAGTGTTCCTGATACTCGATCAAATTAGCGTGGAATTGTACCCAAGCACTGGCCGGGGCGCGATGTTACTGGCGTGAATCGGTCAATTTAGCTGGAGTAAATGTTGCGCAAGCGCACAACCGGGCGAAAAACCGCACTCGGCCGGAGCGCATTGCAAGCCTCATGACGCGCTACAATGGCCGCTTTTACCGATCACGAGGTGTGCGCTTTGACTGCTCCAGGTCCTTTGAATTCCGCTGCTGGCTCGCTTTATGTGGTGGCGACGCCCATCGGCAACCTGGACGACATCAGCGCCCGGGCCTTGAAAATCCTCCGTGAAGTGGCATTGATTGCAGCGGAAGACACGCGGCATTCGGCGCGCCTGATGCAGCACTTCGGCATCGGCACGCCCTTGGCCGCATGTCACGAACACAACGAACGGGATGAGGGTAGCCGCTTTATTACCCGGTTGTTGGCGGGCGACAACGTCGCGCTGATCTCCGATGCCGGCACGCCGCTGATTTCCGATCCGGGTTAT
Organism: Pseudomonas siliginis; assembly: GCF_019145195.1. Lineage (GTDB taxonomy): Bacteria > Pseudomonadota > Gammaproteobacteria > Pseudomonadales > Pseudomonadaceae > Aquipseudomonas > Aquipseudomonas siliginis. Next base: position 248,056 of record NZ_JAHSTW010000007.1, on the reverse strand, counting down.
CACCTGGTGCGTCAGGCCCGTGCGGCCGGCATCAACGTAGTGCCCGTGCCGGGTGCCTGTGCGTTGATCGCAGCGCTGTCGGCGGCGGGCTTGCCGTCCGACCGTTTTATCTTCGAAGGCTTTCTGCCGGCCAAGTCGGTCGGACGCAAGGCGCGTCTGGAAGCGGTTAAAGAAGAGCCGCGCACATTGATTTTCTATGAAGCGCCGCATCGCATTCTCGAATGCCTGCAGGATATGGAAGCGGTGTTTGGCGGCGAGCGTCAGGCTCTGCTGGCGCGGGAAATCACCAAGACCTTCGAAACCCTCAAAGGCCTGCCGCTCAGCGAACTGCGTGCGTTCGTCGAGTCCGACAGCAATCAGCAGCGCGGCGAGTGCGTGGTTCTGGTGGCCGGCTGGACGGCGCCGGAGTCGGAGGACGCGGTCAGCAGCGAAGCCATGCGCATCCTCGATTTGCTTCTGGAGGAAATGCCGCTCAAGCGCGCCGCCGCACTGGCAGCGCAAATCACTGGCGAGCGTAAAAACGTGCTGTATCAGGTGGCGCTGGATAAACAGAAAGGCGTGTAAGCCGTCGCCCATGGCGTTCCTGAGGGTTTTAGCGCTTGTTCTTCCGGCGCTCTGCCGTTAACCTTCGCGGCGGAGAGTCGATCGGACAGTCGCTGCCCTCTATGAAAATTAGGGGGGGGAGGAAAGTCCGGGCTCCATAGGGCGAAGTGCCAGGTAATGCCTGGGAGGCGTGAGCCTACGGAAAGTGCCACAGAAAATAACCGCCTAAGCGCGCAAGCGCCGGTAAGGGTGAAAAGGTGCGGTAAGAGCGCACCGCACGTCTGGCAACAGTTCGTGGCTAGGTAAACCCCACTTGGAGCAAGACCAAATAGGGTCCCAAGGCGTGGCCCGCGCTGGGACCGGGTAGGTTGCTAAAGATGTCCAGTGATGGCCATCGTAGACGAATGACTGTTCAAGACAGAACCCGGCTTACAGATCGACTCTCCACCTTTTTCTTTCCCTGCTTGAAACAAAGAAGACGCGGCTGTGTAATATCAGCCGGCCTGGTCTGAAATTCCGGCAGCGGCAAACGCGGTAATAGCCTTTTCCCACCCTGCTTCAATCAACAGCCGAAGCGCCTTTGTAATACCGAAAAAATCTTACTCTTAACAAACTACTTTAACTTTCGAGCGCAGCTTTCAGTGCTGCATCAAGTTATTGGTCGAAACTTCACGTCAGATTCTCGTTAAGCCTCCTTTTACGTCGCTAAATCTCCGTTCTGTAAGGCTTTTCCTTTAATCCGCGCCTTGACGGTGTGGTGGGCGCATTCCTATAGTGTGCGCAAGTGGCGGAAAGTGGCATGAAGTGGGTTTTTTGAGCTCAAAACGATAAAAATTGGAGAAACGCTGACGTGTTTCGCGGAGCTAACGCTATCAGTCTCGATGCAAAGGGCCGTCTCGCCATGCCGAGCCGGTACCGTGACGAGCTCGATTCGCGCAGTTCCGGCCAATTGATCGTGACCATTGATGCCGTTGATCCGTGCCTGTGTGTCTATCCGCTCGATGAGTGGGAAATTATTGAAACCAAGTTGCGCGCACTCCCTTCGCTTCGCGAAGAGAACCGTCGCCTGCAACGTTTATTGATTGGTAATGCCGTCGACCTCGAACTCGATGGCAGTGGTCGTTTCCTGGTTCCGCCGCGTCTGCGCGAATACGCCAAGCTCGATAAACGCGCGATGCTGGTCGGCCAACTGAACAAGTTCCAATTGTGGGACGAGGATGCATGGAATGCGGTATCTGCCGCTGACCTTGCTGCTATTCAACAACCGGGCGCGATGCCTGATGAACTGCGTGATTTGATCCTGTGACTATTGATAGCGGCTTTAACCACATCACCGTACTGCTTGACGAAGCCGTTGAGGCTCTCGCCGTACGTCCTGATGGCTGCTATCTGGACGGCACGTTCGGGCGCGGCGGGCACAGCCGGTTGATCCTCAGCCAGCTCGGGCCGGACGGTCGACTCATCGGATTCGACAAGGATCCTCAAGCGATTGCCACCGGGCAAACGCTAGCGGCCGAAGACGGCCGCTTTGTCGTTGTGCAGCGCAGCTTTGCCGAGCTCGGTTCGGTAGTTGCCGAGCAAGGCCTGACCGGCAAGGTCAGCGGCATTCTGCTCGACCTCGGCGTGTCGTCGCCGCAGCTCGATGACGCCGAGCGCGGCTTCAGTTTCCTCAATGACGGGCCGCTGGACATGCGCATGGACCCGTCCCGTGGCATCAGCGCTGCCGAATTCGTCAACACCGCGCCAGTGGAAGAAATCGCCCGGGTGTTCAAGGAATACGGCGAAGAACGTTTCTCCGGGCGTATGGCCCGTGCGGTCGCCGAGCGTCGTGACATCAAGCCGTTCGAGCGCACCGCCGATCTGGCCGAAGTGCTGAAAGTCGCCAACCCGGCGTGGGAAAAGGGCAAGAACCCGGCCACCCGCGCGTTCCAGGGTTTGCGCATTCACGTCAATAACGAACTCGGCGATCTGGAAGCCGGCCTCGACGCCGCGCTGGAAGCGCTGGAAGTTGGCGGCCGTCTGGTGGTCATCAGCTTCCACTCGCTGGAAGACCGCATCGTCAAACTTTTCATGCGCAAGCTGGTGAAAGGTGAGGCCGACAATTTGCCGCGCAACCTGCCGGTTCGCCACGTCGCCTTCGAACCGAAAATCAAAATCCACGGCAAAGCGCAGACGGCCTCCGACGCCGAACTCAAAGCCAACCCACGTTCCCGTAGCGCCGTCATGCGTGTCGCGGAGAAGTTGCGGTGAGCAAGCTTTTCGCCAAACCACTGCCCGGCGGCAGCTTTCTGATGCTGCTGCTGTTTATCGGCGTGCTGTTTTCGGCCATTGCCGTGTCGTACAGCGCGCACTGGAACCGGCAATTGCTCAACACGCTTTATAACGAACTCAGCGTGCGCGACAAGGCGCAGGCCGAGTGGGGACGCTTGATTCTCGAGCAGAGCACCTGGACCGCGCACAGCCGCATCGAAGTGCTGGCCACCGAACAACTGAAGATGCACATCCCTGGCGCGGCCGACGTGAAGATGGTGGCGCCATGATGAAACTCGAAGGCGCAATGTTCCCATGGCGCTTCCGCCTGATGGTGGCGCTGCTCGGTCTGATGGTCGCAGCGATCTGCTGGCGCATCATCGACCTGCAAGTGGTCGACCGTGACTTCCTCAAAGGGCAGGGCGATGCGCGCAGCCTTCGGCACATTCCAATTCCGGCGCACCGTGGCCTGATCACCGACCGTAACGGCGAGCCTCTGGCGGTCAGTACGCCGGTGACCACGCTGTGGGCCAACGCCAAGGAAATGCAGTCGGCCAAAGAGAAGTGGCCGGCACTCGCCGCCGCGTTGGGCCAGAACCCGAAAGCCCTGAGCGAACGCCTCGAAGCCCAGGCCAACAAAGAATTCATTTATCTGGTGCGCGGGTTGACCCCCGAGCAGGGCCAGGCTGTGCTCGACCTGAAAGTGCCGGGCGTCTATGGCATCGAAGAGTTTCGCCGCTTCTACCCGGCCGGTGAAGTCACCGCGCACATGGTCGGCTTTACCGATATCGACGATCACGGTCGTGAAGGCGTCGAGCTGGCCTATGACGAATGGCTGGCCGGGGTACCGGGCAAACGACAAGTCATCAAGGATCGCCGTGGCCGGCTGATCAAGGATGTTCAGGTCACCAAAAACGCCAAGGCCGGCAAGCCCTTGGCGTTGTCGATTGACCTGCGTCTGCAATACCTGGCCAACCGCGAACTGCGCAACGCGATCATCGAGAACGGCGCCAAGGCCGGCAGTCTGGTGATCATGGACGTGAAGACCGGCGAGATTCTGGCCATGGTCAACCAGCCGACCTACAACCCGAACAACCGTCGCAACCTGCAACCGGCGATGATGCGCAACCGCGCCATGATCGACGTATTCGAGCCGGGTTCGACCATGAAAGCCATTTCCATGAGCGCGGCGATCGAAACCGGCCGCTGGAAACCGAGCGACACCGTCGAGGTGTATCCGGGCTCGTTGCAGATCGGCAAATACACCATTAAAGACGTGTCGAAGACCGAAGGGCCAGTGCTCGATCTGACCGGCATCCTGATCAATTCCAGTAACGTCGGCATGAGTAAGGTCGCCTTCGATATCGGCGGCGAAACCATTTTCCGTCTCGCGCAGAAAGTCGGCCTCGGTCAGGACACCGGCCTGGGCTTCCCCGGCGAACGTGTCGGCAATCTGCCCAACTACCGCGAATGGCGCAAGGCTGAAACTGCAACCTTGTCTTACGGCTACGGCATTTCCGTGACCGCGATCCAGTTGGTGCATGCGTTCTCGGCACTGGCCAACAACGGCCGACTCGCGCCGCTGACCCTGATCAAAACCGACAAGATGCCGCAGACCACCCAAGTGCTGCCGGAAGCCGTGGCGAAAACCATGCAGGGCATGTTGCAGCAGGTAATCGAAGCGCCGCGCGGCGTGTTCCGTGCGCAGGTGCCGGCTTATCACGTCGGCGGCAAGTCGGGTACCGCGCGCAAGACCTCGGTCGGCACCAAGGGCTACGCGGAAAACTCCTACCGTTCGCTGTTCGCCGGCTTCGGCCCGATGAGCGATCCGCGTTACGCGATTGTTGTGGTGATCGATGAACCGACCAAGGCCGGTTACTTCGGTGGTCTGGTGTCGGCGCCGGTGTTCAGCCGTGTGATGTCCGGCACCCTGCGCCTGATGAACGTGACCCCGGACAACCTGCCGACCACCCAACAGGCCAATGCCACCCCGGTCGTTCCGCTGAAAGCCAATGGAGGGCGCGGCTGATGTCATTAAGTCTGAACAAGATATTTCCCCACGCCGGCCACGATCTGTTGATCCGTGAACTGGCGCTGGACAGCCGCAACGTGCGCGCCGGCGATCTGTTTCTCGCCGTGCCCGGCGGCCGTTTCGATGGCCGTGCGCACATCGCCGATGCCTTGCAACGCGGCGCAGCTGCCGTGGCGTATGAGGTCGAAGGTGCCACCGTATTGCCGATCACTGACGTGCCGCTGATTCCGGTCAAAGGTCTGGCGGCGCAGCTGTCGGACATCGCCGGGCGTTTTTACGGTGAGCCGAGTCATCACCTGAACCTGATCGGTGTCACCGGCACCAATGGCAAGACCAGCGTGACCCAATTGGTCGCGCAGGCGCTGGATCTGCTCGGCCAGCATTGCGGCATCGTCGGTACGCTGGGTTCCGGTTTCTACGGCGCGCTGGAAAGCGGCCTGCACACCACGCCGAATCCGATTGCCGTGCAAGCGACCCTGGGTGACCTGAAAAAGGCCGGCGCGAAAGCCGTGGCCATGGAAGTGTCGTCCCACGGTCTGGATCAGGGCCGGGTCACCGCGCTGGCGTTCGATGTGGCGGTGATGACCAACCTGTCCCGCGATCATCTGGATTATCACGGCACCATGCAGGCGTACGCCGAGGCCAAGGCCCGGCTGTTCGCCTGGAATGACCTGAAGTGCCGCGTGGTCAACCTCGACGACGATTTCGGCCGGCAACTGGCGGCGGAAAAGCGCGAGTCGCGTTTGATCACCTACAGCCTGCTCGACAGCAGTGCCTACCTGTTCTGCCGCGAAGCGCAGTTCGACGACCATGGTGTACGCGCCACGCTGGTCACGCCGCAGGGCGAGCATCACCTGCGCAGTACGCTGCTTGGTCGTTTCAACCTGAGTAACGTGTTGGCCGCGGTCGGCGCCTTGCTCGGTCTGGATTACGCCCTCGACGAAATTCTCAAAGTGCTGCCGAAGCTCGAAGGCCCGGCCGGGCGCATGCAGCGTCTGGGCGGCGGCACGCAGCCGCTGGTGGTGGTCGATTACGCCCACACCCCGGATGCGCTGGAAAAAGTTCTCACAGCACTGCGCCCGCACGTTAAAGGCCAACTGCGGTGCCTGTTCGGCTGCGGCGGGGATCGCGATCGCGGCAAACGTCCGTTGATGGCCGAAGTGGTCGAGCGTCTCGCCGACCAGGTGCTGGTCACCGACGACAACCCGCGCACCGAAGATCCTGCTGTGATTTTCGACGACATCCGCGCCGGTTTCACCGCTGTGGATAAAGTCACTTTCGTCGCTGGTCGCGGCCAGGCCATTGCGCAATTGATTGCCGGCGCGACCGCTGACGACGTGATTGTTCTCGCCGGCAAAGGTCACGAGGACTATCAGGAAATCAACGGCGTGCGCCATGCGTTTTCCGATCTGGTCGAGGCTGATCATGCTCTGACCGCGTGGGAGGTGGCCCATGCTTAAGGCCCTGAGCCTCAGCGAACTGACCAATGTACTCGAGGCCCGCCTGATTGGCGCTGATGCCAGTTTCGACGGCGTCAGTATCGACAGTCGTGCAATCCAGCCCGGCCAGTTGTTCATCGCCCTGACCGGCCCGCGTTTCGACGGTCATGACTACCTGAACGACGTCGCCGGCAAAGGCGCGGTCGCGGCACTGGTCGAGCGCGAAGTCGCCGACAGCGCGCTGCCGCAATTGCTGGTCAAGGACACCCGTCAGGCCCTCGGCCAACTCGGCGCGTTGAACCGTGCTGCGTTCACCCAGCCAGTAGCGGCGGTGACCGGTTCCAGTGGCAAGACCACGGTCAAGGAAATGCTCGCGAGCATCCTGCGCACGCGCGGTCCGGTGCTGGCGACCCGTGGCAACCTGAACAACGACCTCGGCGTACCGCTGACCCTGATCGAGCTGGCGCCGGAACACACCTCGGCTGTCATCGAACTGGGCGCTTCACGTCTGGGCGAGATCGCTTACACCGTCGGCCTGACCAAGCCGCACGTGGCGATCCTGAACAACGCCGGCACCGCTCACGTCGGTGAGTTCGGCGGTCCGGAAAAAATCGTCGAAGCCAAAGGCGAAATCATCGAGGGTCTGGCCGCCGATGGCATCGCCGTGCTCAACCTCGATGACAAGGCCTTCGGTATCTGGAAGACCCGCGCTGCCGGTCGTCAGGTGCTGACCTTCGCCCTGAGCAACAGCGAAGCGAATTTCCACGCCAGCGATCTGGCCACCGATGCCCGTGGTTGCCCGGCGTTCAACCTGCACACGCCTGAAGGTAGCGAGCGCGTGCAACTGAACCTGCTCGGTACTCATAACGTCGCCAATGCCCTGGCCGCCGCCGCTGCTGCTCACGCCTTGGGCGTGTCGCTGTTCGGCATCGCCACCGGCCTCGGCGCGGTGCAACCGGTCAAGGGGCGCACCGTCGCGCAACTGGCGAAAAACGGCATGCGCGTGATCGATGATACGTACAACGCAAACCCCACCTCGATGTGCGCGGCCGTTGATATACTCGCCGGCTTTTCCGGCCGCACCGTCCTGGTGCTCGGGGATATCGGCGAGTTGGGCGACTGGGCGGAGCAGGGGCACCGCGACGTGGGCGAGTACGCCCGAGGCAAGGTTTCCGCGCTTTACGCGGTCGGGCCGAACATGGTCCACGCGGTAAACGCTTTCGGTGAGCAGGCGCAGCACTTCGGCACACAGGCCGAGCTGATCCAGGCCCTCGCCGCCGAGCAGGACACAAACACCACCATTTTGATCAAGGGTTCGCGCAGCGCAGCGATGGAAAACATCGTTGCGGCTCTGTGCGGGTCCAGTCTGGAGAAACATTAATGCTGCTGCTGCTAGCGGAGTATCTGCAACAGTTCTACAAAGGCTTCGCGGTCTTCCAGTACCTGACCCTGCGCGGGATTCTCGGTGTGCTGACCGCGCTGGTCTTGTCGCTGTGCTATGGCCCGTGGATGATCCGTACTCTGCAGAACCGTCAGATCGGCCAATCGGTACGTAACGACGGCCCGCAATCGCACCTGTCCAAATCCGGTACGCCGACCATGGGTGGCGCGCTGATTCTGTCGTCGATCGGCGTCAGCACTCTGCTCTGGGCTGACCTGAGCAACCGCTACGTCTGGGTGGTGCTGCTGGTGACCCTGCTGTTCGGCGCCATCGGCTGGGTCGACGATTACCGCAAAGTCATCGAGAAAAACTCCCGTGGCCTGCCGAGCCGCTGGAAGTATTTCTGGCAGTCGGTGTTCGGCCTCGGCGCAGCGATCTTCCTTTATATGACTGCCGCCACGCCGGTGGAAACCACGCTGATTCTGCCGATGCTCAAGGACTACAGCATTCCGCTGGGCGCCGGTTTCATCGTGCTGACCTACTTCGTGATTGTCGGTTCGAGCAACGCGGTCAACCTGACTGACGGCCTCGACGGCCTGGCGATCATGCCGACGGTGATGGTCGGCGGTGGCCTGGGGATTTTCTGCTACCTGTCGGGTAATGTGAAATTCGCCGAATACCTGCTGATTCCTTACGTGCCGGGCGCAGGCGAGCTGATTGTGTTCTGCGGCGCGCTGATCGGTGCCGGCCTCGGTTTCCTCTGGTTCAACACTTATCCAGCGCAAGTGTTCATGGGCGACGTCGGTGCCCTGGCACTTGGCGCAGCACTGGGCACCATCGCCGTGATCGTCCGTCAGGAAATCGTCCTGTTCATCATGGGCGGCGTGTTCGTGATGGAAACCCTGTCAGTGGTCATTCAGGTTGCCTCCTTTAAGCTGACCGGTCGCCGCGTGTTCCGCATGGCGCCGATTCACCACCACTTTGAACTCAAGGGCTGGCCCGAGCCGCGCGTGATCGTCCGTTTCTGGATCATCACGGTGATTCTTGTCCTGGTCGGCCTTGCCACCCTGAAGCTGAGGTAGAACGAGTGTCTCTGATCGCTTCTGACCACTTCCGCATCGTTGTCGGCCTCGGCAAGAGCGGCATGTCCCTGGTTCGCTTCCTGGCGAACCGGGGCACGTCGTTCGCTGTGGCCGACACGCGGGAAAATCCACCGGAACTGGCCACGCTCAAGCGTGACTATCCGCACGTGGAAGTGCGTTGTGGCGAGCTGGACGTCGAATTCCTCTGCCGTGCCGACGAGCTCTACGTGAGCCCCGGCCTGGCGCTGGCGACCCCGGCCCTGCAAGCCGCCGCAGCCCGTGGCGTGAAAATGTCCGGCGACATCGAGTTGTTCGCGCGTAACGCGCGGGCGCCGATCGTCGCGATCACTGGCTCCAACGCGAAAAGCACCGTTACTACTCTGGTCGGCGAGATGGCGGCTGCGGCCGGCAAGCGCGTCGCCGTTGGCGGCAACCTAGGCACGCCGGCGCTGGATCTGCTCAGCGATGACGTCGAGCTGTACGTCATGGAGTTGTCGAGTTTCCAGCTGGAAACCACCGACCAGCTCAACGCCGAAGTCGCCACCGTACTGAACATCAGCGAAGACCACATGGATCGCTACAGCGGTCTGCCGGCGTATCACCTGGCCAAGCACCGGATCTTCCGGGGCGCGAAGCAGTTTGTGGTCAACCGTCAGGACGCCCTGAGCCGTCCATTGATCGGCGAAGGCCAGCCATGCTGGACCTTTGGCCTGAGCAAACCGGATTTCAAAGCGTTCGGCATTCGTGAAGAAGACGGCGAGAAGTACCTGGCCTTCGAATTCCAGAACCTGATGCCGGTGCGTGAACTGAAGATTCGCGGCGCGCACAACCAGTCCAACGCTCTCGCCGCATTGGCACTGGGTCACGCGGTGGGCCTGCCGTTCGACGCCATGCTCTCTGCATTGCGTACGTTTGCCGGCCTCGAGCATCGTTGCCAGTGGGTGCGCGATCTCGACGGCGTGGCCTATTACAACGATTCCAAAGCCACCAACGTTGGCGCCGCTCTGGCCGCCATCGAAGGTTTGGGCGCAGACATCGATGGCAAGGTCATTCTGATCGCTGGCGGTGACGGCAAAGGCGCCGAATTCAACGATCTGCGTGATCCGGTGGCGGCCAACTGCCGCGCTGTGGTGCTGATGGGCCGCGACTCCGACAAGATCGGCGAGGCCATTGGCGATGCCGTGCCGCTGATTCGCGCGACCTCGCTGGTCGACGCCGTCGCGCAATGCCGCGCCGCTGCCCAGCCGGGCGATGTGGTGCTGCTGTCGCCGGCCTGCGCCAGTTTCGACATGTTCAAGAATTACGAAGACCGTGGTCACCAGTTCGTCCGCGCTGTGGAGGAACTGGCATGAACCTGAGAAACATCATCAAGCCGTACCCGTCGCCGCTGATCACCGGGCGTGGCATCGACCTCGACTTCCCGATGCTCGCCGGTTGCCTGGCGTTGCTCGGTCTCGGCCTGATCATGATCGCCTCGGCGTCCACCGAAGTGGCGGCGGCGCAGTCGGGCAGTCCGCTGTATTACATGATTCGCCACCTTATATATGTGGTGCTGGGTCTGGGCGCGTGCATTGTCACCATGATGATCCCGATCGCCACTTGGCAGCGCCTCGGCTGGATGATGCTGATCGGTGCGTTCGGCCTGCTGGTGATGGTGATCATCCCCGGCATCGGCCGCGAAGTGAACGGTTCGATGCGCTGGATCGGTTTCAGCTTCTTCAACGTGCAGCCGTCGGAAATCGCCAAGGTGTTCGTGGTGATCTACCTCGCCGGTTATCTGGTGCGTCGGCAGAAAGAAGTACGCGAAAGCTGGATGGGCTTCTTCAAGCCGTTCATCGTTCTGCTGCCAATGGCCGGTCTGTTGCTGATGGAACCGGACTTCGGTGCCACCGTAGTCATGATGGGCGCGGCGGCGGCGATGCTGTTCCTTGGCGGGGTCGGGCTGTTCCGCTTCTCGCTGATGGTAGTGCTGGCGGTTGGCGCGGTGGTTTTGCTGATCCAGATGCAGCCGTATCGAATGGCGCGTCTGACCAACTTCGCCGACCCGTGGGCCGACCAGTTCGGTGCCGGCTATCAGTTGTCGCAGGCCTTGATCGCTTTCGGTCGCGGCGAGTGGCTGGGCGTCGGCCTGGGCAACAGCGTGCAGAAACAGTTTTATCTGCCGGAAGCGCACACCGACTTCGTGTTCTCGGTGCTCGCCGAAGAACTCGGTGCAGTCGGTTCGCTGTGCACCGTCGCGCTGTTCGTGTTCGTGTGTATTCGCGGCATGTACATCGGCCTGTGGGCGGAGAAGGCCAAGCAGTTCTTTGCCGCTTACGTGGCTTACGGCTTGTCGTTCCTGTGGATTGGTCAGTTCCTGATCAACATCGGTGTGAACGTCGGCCTGCTGCCAACCAAGGGTCTGACCTTGCCGTTCCTCAGTTACGGCGGCAGCTCGCTGGTGATCTGCTGCGCCTGTCTGGGCCTGTTGCTGCGCATCGAGTGGGAGAGTCGAACCCACCTGGGCAGCGAAGAGATGGAATTCCAGGAGAGCGACTTCGCCGAGGAGCCGACTCATGGGCGCTAACGTATTGATCATGGCCGGCGGTACCGGCGGCCACGTGTTCCCGGCGCTGGCCTGTGCCCGCGAGTTTCAGGCGCGCGGCTACACCGTGCACTGGCTCGGCACGCCACGCGGGATCGAAAACGAACTGGTCCCGGCGGCAGGGCTTGAACTGCACCGGATCAACGCCAGCGGTTTGCGCGGCAAGGGCAAGCTGTCGCTGCTCAAGGCGCCGCTGATGCTGCTGAAATCGGTGTGGCAGGCGCGGGCGATCATGCGCCGTCTGAAACCGGTGTGCGTGGTTGGCTTCGGCGGTTACGTGACCGGCCCCGGCGGTCTTGCCGCAAAACTGGCCGGCGTGCCGGTGATCGTTCACGAGCAGAACGCTGTCGCCGGCACCGCCAATCGGTTGCTGGTGCCGTTCGCCGCCCGAGTGTGTGAAGCGTTCCCCGACACCTTTACTCTGTCGGACAGCCGCCGTACCACCGGTAATCCGGTGCGCAGCGAGCTGTTCCTCGACACATCGCGGCCGGCACTGGCCGGGCGCAAAGCGCGTTTGCTGATCCTTGGCGGCAGCCTGGGCGCAGAACCGTTGAACAAATTGCTGCCTGAAGCCCTGGCCCAAGTCGCTGCCGACCTGCGCCCGGAAGTGTTTCATCAGGCCGGCAAAAATCACGATGAAGTGACTGCCGAGCGTTACCGCGCCGTGGGTGTGGAAGCGCAGGTGCAGCCGTTCATCAAAGACATGGCCCAGGCCTATGGCTGGGCTGACCTGGTGGTGTGCCGCGCTGGCGCGTTGACCATCAGTGAGCTGGCGGCCGCCGGTCTGCCCTCGATGCTGGTGCCTTTGCCCCACGCGATCGACGATCACCAGACCCGCAACGCCGATTATTTGGCCCGCGAAGGCGCTGCCTTCCTGATGCCGCAAAGAACGACTGGTGCCGCGGATCTTGCCGCGCGCCTGACAGAGGTCTTGATGCAACCGCAACGACTCGAAGCAATGGCCCAAGCGGCCCGCCGACTGGCCAAACCCGATGCCACCCGTAGCGTGGTCGATACCTGTCTGGAGGTGGCCCATGGTTGAGAATCAGAAAGCCATGCCACAACCGGAAATGCGCCGCATCCGTCGCATCCACTTCGTCGGCATCGGCGGCGTGGGCATGTGCGGTATCGCTGAAGTGTTGTTGAACCTGGGCTATCAAGTCTCCGGTTCCGACCTGAAAGCCTCGCCGGTCACCGAGCGCCTGGAATCGTTTGGCGCGCAGATCTTCATCGGTCACCGTGCTGAGAACTCCGCTACCGCCGACGTGCTGGTGGTGTCGAGCGCAGTGAACACGTCCAACCCGGAAGTGGCGACTGCCCTTGAACGCCGCATTCCAGTGGTGCCGCGCGCAGAAATGCTCGCCGAGCTGATGCGCTATCGCCACGGCATCGCCGTCGCCGGTACCCATGGCAAAACCACCACCACCAGCCTGATCGCTTCGGTGTTCGCGGCCGGTGGTCTGGACCCGACATTCGTGATCGGTGGTCGCCTGAATGCTGCGGGCACCAATGCCCAGCTCGGCACCAGCCGTTACCTGATCGCCGAAGCCGACGAAAGCGATGCGAGCTTCCTGCATCTGCAGCCGCTGGTGGCCGTGGTCACCAACATCGACGCCGACCACATGGCGACCTACGACGGTGACTTCAACAAACTGAAGAAAACCTTCGTCGAGTTCCTGCACAACCTGCCGTTCTACGGTTTGGCGGTGATGTGCCTGGACGATCCGGTGGTGCGCGAAATCCTGCCGCTGGTGAAACGTCCGACCGTGACCTACGGCTTCAGCGAAGACGCCGACGTACGCGCAATCAATGTCCGTCAGCAGGGCATGCAGACCTTCTTCACCGTGCTGCGCCCGGATCGCGAGCCGCTGGACGTGTCGGTGAACATGCCCGGCAACCACAACGTGCTCAACTCGCTGGCGACCATCTGCATCGCCACCGATGAAGGCGTCAGCGATGAAGCCATCGTTCAGGGCCTGTCGGGCTTCCAGGGCGTTGGCCGACGCTTCCAGGTCTATGGCGAACTGCCGGTGGACGGCGGCAACGTGATGCTGGTCGACGACTACGGGCACCACCCGACCGAGGTCGCTGCGGTGATCAAAGCCGTGCGCGGTGGCTGGCCGGAGCGTCGTCTGGTGATGGTCTACCAGCCGCATCGCTACAGCCGCACCCGTGATCTGTACGACGACTTCGTCAATGTACTGGCCGACGCCAACGTGCTGCTGCTGATGGAAGTCTATCCGGCCGGCGAAGAGCCGATCCCGGGCGCCGACAGCCGCAAGCTGTGCAACAGCATCCGTCAGCGCGGTCAGCTCGACCCGATCTACATCGAGCGTGGCGTTGACCTGGCGCCGTTGGTCAAGCCGCTGCTGCGCGCGGGCGACATTCTGCTGTGCCAGGGCGCGGGTGATATCGGCGGTCTCGCGCCGAAGCTGTTGAAAAGTGAATTGTTCGCCGGCGCCGTGGCGGCGTCGGTCGAGGGGAAGTTGAAATGACTGCTGCCTACGCCAAGCTGTTCTCCACCATCGCGCCGAAAGACTTCGGCCGCGTCGCCGTGCTCTTCGGCGGCCTGAGTGCCGAGCGTGAGGTTTCGCTGAAATCCGGCAACGCCGTGCTCGAAGCGCTGCAAAGCGCTGGCGTCGACGCGTTCGGCATCGATGTGGGCGAAGACTTCCTGCAGCGTCTGCTCAGCGAAAAGATCGACCGCGCGTTCATCATTCTCCACGGTCGCGGCGGTGAAGACGGCAGCATGCAGGGCCTGCTCGAGTGCGCCGGCATCCCGTACACCGGCAGCGGCATCCTCGCCTCGGCACTGGCGATGGACAAGCTGCGCACCAAGCAGGTCTGGCACAGCCTCGGGATTCCGACGCCGCGTCACGCCGTGCTGTGCAGCGAAGCCGATTGTATTTCGGCAGCGACGGAACTGGGCTTGCCTTTGATCGTCAAACCGGCGCATGAAGGTTCAAGTATCGGGATGGCCAAAGTGAATTCTGCGTCCGAGTTGATCGACGCATGGAAAGCGGCCAGTACCTACGATTCGCAAGTGTTGGTCGAGCAATGGATTCAAGGTCCGGAGTTCACCATCGCCACCCTGCGTGACCAGGTGTTGCCTCCTATCGCCCTGGGTACACCGCACACGTTCTACGACTACGACGCCAAGTACATCGCCAACGATACCCAGTACCGCATTCCGTGCGGGCTCGACGCGGCCAAGGAACAGGAACTCATGGAACTCACGGCCAAGGCCTGTGAGGCGCTGGGTATCGCCGGTTGGGGCCGGGCGGACGTGATGCAGGACGCCGACGGGCAGTTCTGGTTCCTCGAAGTCAATACCGCACCGGGCATGACCGATCACAGCCTGGTGCCGATGGCGGCGCGGGCTGCCGGTCTGGATTTCCAGCAACTGGTTCTGGCCATTCTGGCCGCCAGCGTTGAAGACGCAGGCGCAACAGAGGCGCGAGGTTAAGACCATGCAAGGCGCTCATCTCAGACATCAGCCACCCGCACCCGGCCGCAAGCCGGTGCCGCGGGGTGCCAGCCGAATGGTGGCGAAAGAGCCGATGTCCGCGCGCCTGCCGAAAGCCAATTTCGGCTTTCTGAAAAGCCTGTTCTGGCCGGTGCTGCTGGTGGCGCTGGGCTTTGGTACGTACGAAGGCGCGCAGCGTTTGCTGCCGTACGCCGACCGGCCGATCAGCAAGATCGCGGTGCAGGGCGACCTCAGCTACATCAGCCAGCAGGCGGTGCAGCAGCGGATCGCGCCGTTCGTGGCGTCGAGTTTCTTCACCATCGACCTCGCCGGTATGCGTACCGAGCTCGAGCAGATGCCCTGGATCGCCCACGCCGAAGTGCGTCGGGTGTGGCCGGATCAGGTAGTGATCCGCCTCGAAGAGCAATTGCCGGTGGCGCGTTGGGGCGACGAGTCGTTGCTCAACAACCAGGGCCAGGCGTTCACGCCCAAGGAACTGGCGAATTATGAACACCTGCCGCAGCTGTTCGGCCCACAACGGGCTCAGCAGCAGGTGATGCAGCAGTATCAGGTGCTGAGCCAGATGCTGCGGCCGCTGGGTTTTTCGATCGCACGCCTGGAATTGCGTGAACGCGGCAGCTGGTTCCTGACCACCGGTGCCGGCAGTTCCGGCCCCGGCATCGAGTTGCTGCTGGGACGCGGCAACCTGGTGGAAAAGATGCGCCGCTTCATCGCCATCTATGACAAGACGCTGAAAGAGCAGATTACGAACATTGCGCGCATCGATCTGCGCTACGCCAACGGCCTCGCTGTTGGCTGGCGGGAACCCGTAGCGCCGACGACAGCCCAACCCGCTGTCGCAAAGAATTAAGAAGAGGCAGGACCCATGGCAAACGTGCAAAGCGGCAAAATGATCGTCGGTCTGGATATCGGCACCTCCAAAGTGGTGGCTCTGGTAGGCGAGGTCGCGGACGACGGCCAGCTGGAAATCGTCGGGATCGGCACGCATCCGTCCCGCGGCCTGAAGAAGGGCGTGGTGGTCAACATCGAATCCACCGTGCAGTCGATCCAGCGCGCGATCGAAGAAGCCCAACTGATGGCCGGCTGCCGCATTCACTCGGCGTTCGTCGGCGTGGCTGGCAATCACATCCGCAGCCTGAATTCCCACGGCATCGTTGCGATCCGTGATCGCGAAGTCAGCTCGGCTGACCTTGAGCGTGTGCTCGACGCCGCTCAGGCCGTAGCGATCCCGGCTGACCAGCGCGTGCTGCACACCCTGCCGCAGGATTACGTGATCGATAACCAGGAAGGCGTGCGTGAGCCATTGGGCATGTCCGGCGTGCGTCTGGAAGCCAAGGTTCACGTGGTTACCTGCGCCGTCAACGCTGCTCAGAACATTGAAAAATGCGTGCGTCGCTGCGGTCTGGAAATCGACGACATCATTCTCGAGCAACTGGCCTCGGCCTACTCGGTGCTGACCGACGACGAGAAAGAACTGGGCGTGTGCCTGGTCGACATCGGCGGCGGCACCACCGACATCGCGATCTTCACCGAAGGCGCGATCCGTCACACCGCGGTGATCCCGATTGCCGGTGATCAAGTGACCAACGACATCGCCATGGCGTTGCGCACTCCGACCCAGTACGCCGAAGAGATCAAGATCCGTTACGCCTGCGCCCTGGCCAAACTGGCCGGTGCCGGTGAAACCATCAAGGTGCCGAGCGTCGGCGACCGTCCACCGCGTGAGCTGTCGCGTCAGGCCCTGGCCGAAGTGGTCGAGCCGCGTTACGACGAACTGTTCACCCTGATCCAGGCCGAGCTGCGTCGCAGCGGCTACGAAGACCTGATCCCGGCGGGCATCGTGCTCACCGGTGGTACTTCGAAAATGGAAGGCGCCACTGAACTGGCCGAAGAAATCTTTCACATGCCGGTGCGCCTCGGTGTGCCACATGGCGTGAAAGGTCTGGATGACGTGGTGCGCAACCCGATTTATTCCACTGGCGTCGGCTTGTTGATGTACGGCCTGCAGAAGCAGTCCGACGGAGTTTCGTTCTCCGGCATCGGCAGCCGCGACAGCTACAGCAGCGAAGAGCCTCAGGCGCCGCTGCTGGACCGACTGAAAAAGTGGGTTCAGGGCAATTTTTAAAAGCAGCCTGGAGCGACAAGCTTCAAGCGGCAAGCAACTGCAGTAGATACACCGCAACAAACAGCAGTAGGCGAAAAAACTAGAGAATGTAAGGAGAGGGAAAATGTTCGAACTCGTAGACAACATCCCCGCAAGCCCGGTAATCAAAGTTATCGGTGTCGGCGGTGGCGGCGGCAACGCTGTCAATCACATGGTCAAGAGCAACATCGAAGGCGTTGAGTTCATCTGCGCCAACACCGATGCTCAAGCGCTGAAAAACATCGGCGCGCGGACCATCCTGCAACTGGGCACTGGCGTGACCAAGGGCCTGGGTGCCGGCGCCAATCCTGAAGTCGGCCGTCAAGCCGCTCTGGAAGACCGCGAGCGCATCGCTGAAGTGCTGGCCGGCACCAACATGGTGTTCATCACCACCGGCATGGGCGGCGGTACCGGTACCGGTGCAGCGCCGATCATCGCCGAAGTGGCCAAGGAAATGGGCATCCTGACCGTTGCGGTCGTGACCCGTCCGTTCCCGTTCGAAGGCCGCAAGCGTATGCAGATCGCCGACGAAGGCATTCGCATGCTTTCCGAAAGCGTCGACTCGCTGATCACCATTCCGAACGAAAAACTGCTGACCATCCTCGGCAAAGACGCAAGCCTCTTGTCGGCTTTCGCCAAGGCTGACGATGTACTGGCCGGTGCCGTTCGCGGTATCTCCGACATCATCAAGCGTCCGGGCATGATCAACGTCGACTTCGCCGACGTGCGCACCGTGATGAGCGAAATGGGCATGGCGATGATGGGCACTGGCTGCGCCAGCGGTCCGAACCGTGCACGTGAAGCCACCGAAGCGGCAATCCGCAACCCGTTGCTGGAAGACGTCAACCTGCAAGGCGCGCGCGGTATTCTGGTGAACATCACCGCCGGTCCTGACCTGTCTCTGGGTGAGTACTCCGACGTTGGTTCGATCATCGAAGCCTTTGCTTCCGAGCACGCGATGGTCAAGGTCGGTACCGTTATCGATCCGGACATGCGCGACGAGCTGCACGTAACCGTGGTTGCCACCGGTCTGGGCGCGAAAATCGAGAAGCCTGTGAAGGTCATCGACAACACCGTTCACACCTCCATGGCCTCGGCGCAGGTGCAACAACCGGCTCCGGCCCGTCAGGAGCAGCCAGCGGTGAACTACCGTGATCTGGACCGTCCGACCGTCATGCGCAACCAGGCTCAGGCCGGTGCTGCGGCTGCCGCGAAGATGAATCCGCAGGATGACCTGGATTACCTGGACATTCCGGCATTCCTGCGTCGTCAGGCCGATTGATGGAATGTATCAGGGCTATGAAGGTGATTGGTGTTCAGCAAAGGCATGGTCTGCTATCATCGCCAGCCTTTGTTGATACCAGTTCGCAATTTGCGCTGAAGCGGCCCAAGCCATGATTAAACAACGCACACTGAAAAATATTATCCGTGCCACAGGTGTAGGCCTGCACTCCGGTGAGAAGGTCTATCTGACCCTCAAGCCTGCGCCTGTCGACACTGGCATTGTGTTTTGTCGCGCTGACCTCGACCCTGTGGTGCAGATTCCTGCCCGCGCGGAAAACGTCGGTGAAACCACTATGTCGACGACGCTGATCAATGGCGACGTCAAAGTGGACACGGTAGAGCACTTGCTCTCGGCCATGGCTGGCCTGGGCATCGATAACGCCTACGTCGAGCTCTCCGCGTCCGAAGTCCCGATCATGGATGGCAGCGCTGGACCCTTCGTATTCCTGATTCAATCGGCAGGCCTGGAAGAACAGGACGCCGCCAAGAAATTCATCCGCATCCTGCGTGAAGTGACAGTGGAAGATGGCGACAAGCGCGCCACTTTCGTCCCTTTCGAAGGCTTCAAGGTGAGCTTCGAGATCGATTTCGATCACCCGGTATTCCGGGACCGCACCCAGAGTGCAAGCGTGGATTTTTCCAGCACTTCGTTCGTAAAAGAAGTCAGCCGCGCCCGTACCTTTGGCTTCATGAGTGATATCGAGTACCTGCGCAAGCACAACCTCGCACTCGGCGGCAGCGTGGAAAACGCGATCGTGGTCGACGCTGATGGCGTGTTGAACGAAGACGGTCTTCGTTATGAAGACGAATTCGTCAAACACAAGATCCTCGACGCGATTGGCGACCTGTACCTGCTGGGCAACAGCCTGATTGGTGAGTTCAAAGGCTTCAAGTCCGGTCATGCACTGAACAACCAGCTGCTGCGCAAATTGATTGAGCAGACAGATGCGTGGGAAGTGGTGACGTTCGAAGACGCCAGCACCGCACCAATCTCTTACATGCGCCCGGTTGCGGCGGTGTAAGTAAAAAACCTCTCTAGTTTTTTGAAGGCCATCCTCGGATGGCCTTTTTTTATACCTGTGATTTTTGCTTTGTCTGCACCGGCCTCATCGCTGGCAAGCCAGCTCCCACAGGTTTACGGGTGAGACAAAAATTTGCAGCGCACCTCAAATCCTTGTGGGAGCTGGCTTGCCAGCGATGGGGCCATTACCACCATTGCAAGACTTCAGGTTGATACCACCACCCGATTGCGGCCCCCTTCCTTGGCCTGATACAACGCCTTGTCCGCTGCAAACAACAACTGCTCCAGTGTCATCTCGCTTGCCGATGTCCATGTGGCAATGCCGATACTCACGGTCATCGCCCGCTCAGCGCCTTCGACCCAGGGCAAGTTTTCCACAGCCTGGCGAATCTGCTCGGCGATCTGCTGCGCCCCGGCGCTGTCGGTCTCGGCGAGAATCACCGAAAATTCTTCACCGCCATACCGCGCGACCAGATCCGCCGGACGCCGCACGTTCGCGGTGATTACCTTGGCCAGTTCACGCAAGACTTGATCCCCGGCCTGATGGCCATGGCGATCATTGAAGGCCTTGAAGTGGTCGGCATCGATCATCATCACCGACAGCGGCTGGCCCGAGCGTTGCGCGCGGAACCATTCGTGGCGCAGGGTCTGATCGAGCATGCGCCGGTTGGCCACGCCGGTCAGGTCATCGGTGGCAGCCAGTTGCGCCAGTTCGCGTTCGGCGCGATGGCGCAAACGCAGTTCCCGAGCGAGCAGCCAGGTCAGCCACAACAGCCCCAGGCACAACACGCCGGTGGCGCCGCTGATCAGAATCGCCGTGCGCCGCCAGGTGCCGAACACCTCCTCGCTGGACAGCGCCACCATCACGGTCAACGGCAGATTGCCCACCCGCGAGTAGGTATAGAGCCGGCGTTGTTTATCCATGCTCGAGGTACTGGTGAAACTGCCGCTGCCATCGCGATCGTTGAGAATCCGCACGACGTTGGGCCGGTTGCCGAAACTCTTGCCGACCGAATCGCTTTGCAGATACGGCTTCTGCGCGAGCAGCACGCCATCGCTGTTGATGATGTTCAACGTGCTGTCGGTGCCGATGTCGAGGCTCTTGAACAGGTCGTCGAAGTAGTCGAGTTTCAACGAAGCGACGGCAACGCCGAGGAATTCGCCGGTCTGCGAGGAAATGCGCCGGCTGAAGCTGATGCGCCACTGATCAGCCTCTTCGCAATCGCAGCGGGTCTTGAACGGGCGGCTGATGAACATGCCGATGTCGCGGTTGAATGCGTGGGCGAGAAAATAATCGCGATCGGCGAAATTGCCCGGTTTCGCTTCGATGCGCGAGGAGTCGGCGATCACCTCGCCATGCTTGTCGAGCAGGAGGATGTCGCCCTTGAAGCGCGCGGTGGCAGAGCGATCAAACAGCGCCAGATGACGGATCTGCGGCGAGACGTTCTGCAGGTCGTCACGCTGGGCGGCGGCGATCAGGCCTTGCAGCGTCAGGTCGTACAGCTCGACGGTGCGCAGCACATCGGCGTCGATCAATTGCGCAATGGTCGTGGCGCGGCGCGTGGCGACTTCCTGCGCACTGGCGTACTCGCGGATCAGCAGGAAGGTGACGATGCACACCATCGCAATCACGGTCAGCAGGCTGCCAAGGATCAGCAGGCGCTCGGGGCGACCGGTAAGGCCTGTGATGGAAGGCGTGCGGCTGGTGATCATGATGGGGAGCCGGTTGAAGTGGTTTCATAAGCTTAGTTGGGCTGACGCCGGACGAACCTGTGGGAGCGAGCCTGCTCGCGAAAGCGGTGTGTCATTCAACACAGATGTTGACTGACAATCAGCTTTCGCGAGCAGGCTCGCTCCCACAGGGGAAATCACAGGGTCTGAAAAGCGCAGCGCCGATCTTAGAAGACGTTGACCGGGTAGTCGATGATCACGCGGTATTCATCTGTATCCGAATCAATCGCGCCGTAGCCGTTGCCGCCCCGGTTGGTGGCCCATTGCAGGCGCACCGCGAGATCCTTGGCCTGGCCGCTTTGTACGACGTACTGCAAATCGATGTCGCGTTCCCAATGCTTGGCGTTGCGGCCATCGGCGCTGTACCAGCTGGAATAGCCTGTGCTGTCCGGGTCGGCTTTGGTCAGGTCCACCGTGCCGCGCGAGTAGGACAGCGCCGAAGTCAGGCCGGGCATGCCGACACCGGTGAAGTCATAGGCGTACTTGAGCTTCCACGAGCGTTCGTTCGGGCCGTTGAAGTCCGAATACTGCTGCGAGTTGTCCAGATAAACGCTGTCGCCCTGGCTGATGTAGTCGAACGGCGTGTTGCCGTTGACCCGCTGATAGGCGGCAGTGACGCTGTGGCTGCCGATGCCAACGGTGAAATGCGCGCTCCAGGTGTTGTTGTCGATGTTGCCGAGCAGCGCATCACCGGTGTCTTGCGTGTGATAGAAGTGCAGGCCCGGGTTGAGGCTGACCAGATCGTTCAGTTGCCATGTGTAGTCGAGATCGTAGTAGTACTGGTTCCAGATGTCCTTGAGCTCGGACGCGTAAAGGCTGCTCGTCAGGCCTTCAATGCCGCTCCAGGCCACACCGGCCCAGTTCAGGTGGCGGCTTTCGTCACCGGCGGCGAGGGTGCCGTACGACGTACCAATTCGCGTATGACCGCTCTGGTTATAGGGATTGGTGAAACTGGCCTGGCCACCTTCGATCAGCCAGCCGTCGAAGCTGCGGTTACTCAGGCTGATGCCACGAAACGTCTGCGGCAGCATCCGCGTGTCGCCGCCGGCGATGACCGGGTTGGTGAGGAACAGGTCACCGGCCTTCAGCTCGGTCTCGAAGGCGCGCATCTTCAACGTCCCGCCTGCGGTGGAGAACGAGCTCGGCGCTTTGCCGTTGCCATCGCTGATCGGCAGGATGCTCGAACCGTCGGTCCCGCCTCCGCCGTCGAGTTTCAGGCCGAGCATGGCGTGAGCATCGACGCCGAAGCCGACCGTGCCTTCGGTGTAGCCGGACTGGAACACCCCGAGAAACCCCTGGCCCCACTCGATATTGTCGTCCGCCTTCTGCAAGCGGTTGCGATTCATGTAGTAGTTGCGGGCGTTGAGGTTGAGGCTCGAGCCTGCGACGAAGCCTTGTTGGGCAGACTCATCGGCGTGGACAGCGGGGGCAATCGTTGCGGCAATTGCAATGAACAGCGGGGTGAGGCGGGCAGGGTAAAACACGTGCGGTGGAGCTCCTTGGGTCAGCGGGCCGCTCTGGTTCTTGAGCGGCTTGATGTTTCTTGTTTTTTCAGACGCGCCAGACGGCTTTCAGACCACAATGAAAAAAGGCCGCTGAATGGCAGCGGCCTGGAGTGACGACGGTTGAACGGGAAGAGCCAAACAACCGCGTCGAGGGAAACCTTTCGCGGTGCGACTCAGCTGTCTTTCTCGAGCGCTTGAGCCTGGGAAGTAGCGGCCTGCGGGGATTGCGTCGCGTCTTGAGCCTTGGCCATCACTTCGGCCTGATGCTGATCGAATGCCTGCGCGCGAGCGACGTTGTGCGCCACGAACGCTTGCGATTCTTCAGCCATCGCCATCGGCGACAGGATCAATGAGGACAAAACGAATGCGCTGGCAATACCCATACTGTTGGACATCTTGAAAACCTTCTCGCTTGGCGAGTGCTGTTTGGTGCGGGCAAAGATAAGGTTGCCGGGGGTTGGGAAACAGCGCGATTTTCATAAATGACTGTTACAGCAAAAGCAAAGATCGGCACGGGGAACGACCCAGTCTGTGCGTAATGGTGGCCTGTGGCGAGGGGATTTATCCCCGTTGGGCTGCGAAGCGGCCCCAAGAATTCCAGCCTCAAAGATTCTTGGACCTTGTGCACAGGATTTGCGACTGCTGCGCAGCCGAGCGGGGATAAATCCCCTCGCCACAGGGCTTGGCTCAGCATTCAGACCGGGAGGTTGATGCCAAAGGTGTTCATGCCCCGATCACTGCGCACAAACACATCCCCGCCATGCATCAGCG
This sequence comes from Pseudomonas siliginis, assembly GCF_019145195.1. GTDB lineage: Bacteria > Pseudomonadota > Gammaproteobacteria > Pseudomonadales > Pseudomonadaceae > Aquipseudomonas > Aquipseudomonas siliginis. Next base: position 224,803 of record NZ_JAHSTW010000007.1, on the reverse strand, counting down.
CAATCGCCTTGACGATCGCCAGCCCCAGGCCGTGGTTGTTGCCGCTGTTGCTACGCGAGGCATCAACCCGATAAAACCGCTCGAACAACCTCGGCAGATGCTCGCTGGCAATCGGCGTCCCGGGATTGGCCACGCCAATGCTCACCTGATGTTCTTCAACTTCGATGCGCACTTCGATCACTTGACCCGGTTCGGTGTGCTGCACCGCGTTGCTCAGCAAATTGATCAGCGCCCGGCGCAGGTGCGCGACCTCGATCTGCACCTGCGCATCGCCGCTGACCTGCACTTCAACCTGCGCGTCTTCAAGAATGAAATCCAGATAGTCCAGCGTCGTCGCGACCTCATCAGCCAGTGACGTCGAGGTCAGTTTGGTCGCCTTGTTGCCCTGATCGGCGCTGGCCAGAAACAGCATGTCGTTGATGATCGAGCGCAGTCGCTCCAGCTCTTCGAGATTGGATTGCAGCACTTCGAAATAGTGTTCGGCGGAGCGCCCACGGGTCAGTGCGACCTGGGTCTGGCCGATCAGGTTGGTCAGCGGCGAACGCAGTTCATGGGCGACGTCGGCGTTGAACGATTCCAGCCGTGAATAGGCCAGTTCGACCCGTTCCAGAGTTGAGTTGAACGATTCGACAAACTGCTCCAGTTCCGGCGGCAGCGGCGACAGACGCAAGCGCCCGGCGCGCAGCGGTGGTGCCAGACGCTGGGCTTCCTGCGATAGTTTGATCAACGGCTTCAGACCGATTCTTGCGACCCAATAGCCCAATGCAGAGGCCAGCAGCACCCCGACAATCGCCAGACTGATCAGGGCGATGAGCAAGTGATGCTGGGTCTGATGCAGCGTCTCGGTGTCGATGCCGATCATGAAACGCAACGGCGGGCGCTGATCCTTGGCGGGGAACTGACTGACCAGCACTTTCAGCGGGTAGGGTTGATCGGGCAGTTGCAGATCATGCATGCCCAACGGGCCATTGATGGCGGCACGAATCTGCGGGGTAAGGTTGCCGTATTCGTAGCGCGGATCACCGCTGCTGATCCAGAAGCTGATGCGCTTGTCTTCTTCGCCGAGCAGCTTGAGCTTGTTGTTGATCTTCACCCAATGCTCCGGCGTGCCGTAACGGCCGACGGTGGATTCGAGCACGCTGTACCGCGCATCCAGCTCGGCTTCGGGCAACAATCCCAAGCCCTTGTCGACCTGCTGATACAGCGCGCCGCCGATCAACAGAAACACCAGCAGCGCCACCAGCGTGAACATCCCGCTCAGGCGCAGGGCAATCGAATTACTGGACACCACGGCTCTCCAGCACATAACCCATGCCGCGGATCGTGTGCAGCAGTTTTTCGTTGAACGGCCCGTCGAGCTTGGCGCGCAGGCGTTTGATCGCGACTTCGACGACGTTGGCGTCACTGTCGAAATTGATGTCCCAGACCATTTCCGCGATTGCGGTCTTCGAAAGGATTTCACCTTGCCGACGGGCCAACACGCTCAACAGCGAGAATTCTTTAGCGGTCAGATCCAAGCGTGTGCCGGCGCGGGTGGCCTTGCGGCTGATCAGGTCGATCCACAGGTCGGCGATGGTCACTTGTACCGGTTCGTGGCCGCCGCTGCGTCGGGTCAGCGCTTGCAGCCGGGCGACCAGTTCGAGAAAGGAAAACGGTTTGCCGAGGTAATCGTCGGCGCCGTCGCGCAGGCCTTTGATGCGGTCTTCGACGCGCTCGCGGGCGGTGAGCATGATCACCGGGGTCTGCTTGCGCGCACGCAATGCGCGCAGTACGCCGAAGCCATCGAGCCCCGGCAGCATGACGTCGAGCACGATAACTGCGTAGTCGCATTCCAGCGCCAGATGCAGGCCTTCGACGCCGTCGCGGGCAAGGTCGACGGTGTAGCCCTGTTCGCTCAGGCCACGGTGCAGATAGTCCGCGGTTTTTTCTTCGTCTTCGATAATCAGGACGCGCATGACCGCCTCAGTCTGTGGTCGCCAGTGCCGTTGCGGGCGTTGGGGCTGGTGGGTGTGAGTGCCGGTGAAACAGCCGCTCGAGCCATAAGTATATGACCGGCGTGGTGAACAGCGTCAGCATCTGGCTGACCAGCAAACCACCGACCACGGCAATGCCCAACGGCTGGCGCAGTTCGGCGCCGGTGCCGTAACCGAGCATCAGCGGCAACGCACCGAGCAGGGCGGCGAGGGTGGTCATGATGATCGGCCGGAATCGCGTGATGCACGCCTCGAAAATCGCTTCCTGCGGCGCCAGGCCGCGCTGGCGCTGCGCTTCAAGCGCGAAGTCGATCATCAGGATGCCGTTCTTCTTGACGATACCGATCAGCAGCACCAGCCCGATCAACGCCATGATCGAAAAGTCCTGGCCGCAGATCCACAGCATGATCACCGCGCCGAGGCCTGCCGCCGGCAGGGTCGAAATGATCGTCAGTGGATGCACGAAGCTTTCATAAAGCACGCCGAGAATGATGTACACCGCCACCAGCGCCGCCAGAATCAGCCACGGCTGGCTGGCCAGCGAACTCTGGAAGGCCTGCGCCGCACCCTGGAAATTGCCGCTGATCGCAGCGGGCATGCCGATCTCGGCCTTGGCCTGATTGAGCTGAATCACCGCATCGCCCAATGCCACGCCGGGGGCGAGGTTGAATGACATATTGGCGGCGGGAAACATGCCGTCATGGGCAATCGACAGCGGGCCGATGGTTGGCGCGTCAAATCGGGCCAGCGCCGACAGCGGCACCATTTCCCCACTGAGCGGCGAGCGCAGATAGAAATAGTTGAGGCTTTCGGCCTTGCCGCGCTGTTTGGTGTCCAGCTCGAGAATCACGTTGTACTGGTTGACCTGGGTCTGGAATTCATTGATCTGCCGTTGGCCGAACGCATCGTACAGCGCCTCGTCGACATCGCTGGCGGTCAGGCCGAAACGCGCGGCGGCGCTGCGGTCGATGCTGATATGGGTGATGCTGCCGCCCAGTTGCAGATCGTTGGAAATGTCGCGAAACGCCGGGTTGCTGCGCAGTTTCTCGGTCAGGCGCTGGGTCCAGGTGGCGAGGGTCGCGCCGTCATTGCTCTTGAGTACGTATTGGTACTGCGCACGGCTGGGGCCGGAGCTGAGGTTGATGTCTTGCCCTGCGCGCAAATACAGAACGATGCCGGGGACTTTCATCAGTTGCGGGCGGATGCGATCAATGAACTGGCTGGCGCTGACATCGCGATCGCCACGTTTTTTCAGGGCGATCCAGAAGCGCCCGTTGGCGATGGTCTGGTTGCTGCCGGAAACCCCGACCGAGTGCGAAAACGCCTGCACCGCCGGATCGGCTGCAACGATTTCGGCCATCGCCAAGTGTTTTTTCACCATGTCGCCGTAGGAGATATCCGCAGCGGCTTCGGTGGTGCCGAGGACAAAACCGGTGTCCTGCACCGGGAAGAACCCCTTGGGAATGAAAATGTAACCGGCAACAGCCAGCGCCAACGATAAACCGAACACACCAATCATCAGTTTCTGGTGGTCGAGGGCGCGGCGCAGGCCTTTTTCGTACCAGCCGAGCAAGCGCTCGCTGAAACCCGGTTTGGCGCTGGCGTGATGCACCGGTTTGCGCATGTACAGCGCAGCAAGGGTTGGCGCCAGTGTCAGCGAGACCACCACGGAAATCATGATGGTCGAAGTCGCGGTCAGGGCGAATTCCTTGAAAAGGCGCCCGACCACACCGCCCATGAACAGCAGCGGAATGAATGCCGCCACCAGCGAGAAACTGATCGAAACGACGGTGAAGCCAATCTCGCCGGCTCCCTTGATCGCCGCCTCGCGCATATCGTCACCGGCCTCGAGATGGCGATGAATGTTTTCCACCACCACGATCGCATCGTCCACGACGAAGCCGACCGCGACGACGATCGCCACCAACGTCAGGTTGTTCAGACTGAAGCCGAGCACGTACATCAGGGCGAAACTGGCGATCAGCGAGACACCGAGCACCGCCGAGACAATCAGCGTCGCCGACAACTGCCGCAGGAACAGCGCCATCACCGCGACCACCAGCAGGATCGCGATCAGCAAAGTGATCTCGACTTCATGCAGCGAGGCGCGAATGGTCTGCGTGCGGTCGATCAGGGTTTTCACTTGCACCGAGGCCGGCAGCATCGCTTCGAGGCCGGGCAGGGCGGCCTGAATGCGGTCGACGGTTTCAACGATGTTGGCGCCGGGCTGGCGGAAAATCACCAGATTCACACCCGGGCGATCACCGGCCCAGGCCTGCACGTAGGCATCTTCCGCACCGTTGACGACTTTGGCGACATCGCGCAGGTGAACCGGGGCGCCATCCTTGTAGGAAACGATGAGCTCGCTGTAGTCCTCAGGGTGGAACAACTGGTCGTTGGTCGACAGCGTCGAGATGCTCGATTCGCCGTACAGCGCACCTTTGGCCAGATTAAGGCTGGTCTGCTGGATCGCCAGCCGAATGTCGGCCAGCGTCAGGCCGATGGCCGCGAGTTTGTCCGCCGAAGCTTGTACGCGAATCGCCGGGCGTTGCTGACCGGTGATGTTGATCTGGCCGACGCCGTCGATCTGACTGATCTGACGCGAGAGCAGGGTTTCCACCAGGTCGCTGAGTTCGGTGCCGGGCATTTGCGTCGAGCTGACGCTGAGAATCAACACCGGGCTGTCGGCCGGGTTGACCTTCTTCCATGTTGGCAGCGTCGGCATGTCTTTGGGCAACTTGCCGGCGGCGGTATTGATCGCCGCCTGTACTTCCTGGGCGGCGGTGTCGATGCTTTTGTCGAGGGTGAACTGTAAGGTCAGCAGAGTTGAGCCCAGCGCGCTGCTCGAGGTCATCTGGGTCATGCCGGGGATGGCGCTAAATTGCACCTCCAGCGGCGTCGCCACCGAGGAAGCCATGGTGTCGGGGCTGGCGCCGGGCAACTGTGCCGAGACCTGGATCGTAGGAAACTCCGCTTCCGGCAGTGGCGCAATCGGCAAACGCGGGAAGGCAATTACGCCGACCAGTACCAAAGCGAACGTCAGCAAAATCGTCGCTACCGGGTGATCGATGCACCAGGTCGAGATGCCCTTGTGCGAGTTCATGGCTTGGGCTCCGCCTGCACCACTTGCGGCGGCTCACTCATGACTTGCACGCTCGCCCCGGGCTTGAGCCGCGACTGGCCGTCGGTCACCAGTACGTCACCGGTGTTGACGCCTTTGATGATGTCCTGACCGCTGCCCTGATAAATCATCTGTACCGGCACTGCCTCGACCTTGTCGTCCTTCACGCGGTAAACAAAGTGTTGTTCGAGGCCACGCTGTACGACGGTGGGCGGAACCACCAGCGCATCTTTATCCACAGCGGTCTGAATTTTTACCGTCACCAGCAAACCCGGCCAGAGCTTCTGGCTGGCATTGGCGAACTCGGCCTTGGCGCGGATGGTGCCGGTGTTGGCGTTGATCTGGTTGTCGATCAGGGTCAGCTGACCTTCGCCGAGCAGATTGCCGGTTTCGCCATCGGTGCCGGCGCCGATGTAAGCCTTGACCGGTGCGCGTTGCGGATCGCTGATCAGGCTCTGCAGGGTCGGCAGCATCTGCTGCGGCAGGGAGAACTCGACGGCGATCGGGTCGATCTGCGTGACGGTGAACAGGCCCTGGGTGTCGGTCATGCGCAGGAAGTTGCCTTCATCGACGGTACGAATACCGACGCGCCCGGTGACCGGCGAGCGAATCTGCGTGTAGGACAGCTGCACCTGCGCCGCATCGATCGAGGCCTGATTGCCTTGTGCCGTGGCTTTGAGCTGGTTGACCAGCGCTTGCTGCTGGTCGAAGGTCTGCTTCGACACGCCGTCGTCGACGCTGAGCAATTTGTAGCGCTTGAGATTGACCAGCGCGACCTGCAACTGCGCCTGGCTCTCGCCCAACTGCGCTCGGGCCTGGTCGAGGCTGGCGCGGATCGAGCGGTCGTCGATGGTGGCGAGCAGGTCGCCTGCTTTGACCAGTTGGCCTTCCTTGACCAGAATTTTCGTCAGAATGCCGTCGATCTGCGGACGCACCACCACGCTGTGCAGCGAAAGCACCGAGCCGATGCCGCTGGTGTAACGCGGCACGTCTTTGGCGCTGACCGTCACCACCCGCACCGGGATGGCGGTCGGACTGGCCAGTTTGGTCGGCGCTGGCTTTAGCGCGAACCACAGGCCGGCGGCTGCCAGCAGAATCAGAAAAGTGGCCAGCAGGATTTTGTTTTTCTGGATGGACATGCGCGGCGCCGAAGTCTGGAGTTTGGGCAGATTGACCAGTTATAAACCGGTCAGGCGGTCGGCAGGGTGACGGCTGGCTGTCAGGATTGTCAGTTTCCGACGTTAATTGCACTGGCTGCGATTACCGTTGACTTGATAAGTCCCTAAAAGGGACCTATCGTTCCTTTTTTGGGACTCTTCGGTTTGCGCCAGTGGAAAACCTTTCTTTAAGCGAAGCCCTGTTCACCGCCACCCAGCAAAAAGTGTTGGGATTGTTGTTCGGCAAGCCTGACCGGACGTTCTACGCCAACGAAATTGTGCGCTGGGCACAGGTTGGCAAAGGCGGCCTGATGCGTGAGCTTGATCGATTGCAACGAGCCGGGATCCTCAGCATGACACGAGTGGGTAACCAGACCCATTACCAGGCCAATCCCGCATGTCCTATCTACGCGGAGCTTCTGGGCATCACGCGCAAGACATTCGGTTTTGCCGAGCCTCTTCGTCAGGCATTAGAACCGTTTGCCGAACAGATCACGTGGGCGTTCGTGTATGGCTCCATCGCCAAAAACTCGGCGAACACACTCAGTGACATAGATCTCATGCTGATTGGCGAAGGCCTGAACTACAGTGAGTTGATGGAGCGACTCATGCCGTTGGAGGAGCAATTGGGGCGTCCCATCAACCCGACGCTATACACCCCGCAAGACTGGGCCAGGAAGCTGGCGGCACAGAACAGTTTTGTCATGCGGGTGATGCAGCAGGAAAAAATCGATCTGTCAGGGGCAAACCCTTTGGAGTCCAAGGATGGGCAGCAACGAGAGTCTGGAGAATCTTCTACGTAGCGGTGTACTGAAAGCGGAGCCACCTGACCGCAAGGAGTGTGAAGGTCTGATGCGCTCGGCTTTGGACAGGCTCAAGGATGCGCACACTTGCACACTGTCGTTTTCCAGCCGGTTCGATTTGGCCTACAACGCCGCTCACGCGCTGGCGCTGACGGCTCTTCGCTTGAGTGGCTATCGATCGGACAAGCGCTATCTGGTATTCCAGTGCCTGATCCATACCACGCAAAGCAGTAAGGTTCAGGTGCGATTGTTTGCGCTATGCCACGAGCGGCGCAATCTCGCCGAATATGAAGGCTATATGGATGAAGATGACGCGCTTCTTGAGCAATTGCTGGAGAGCACGTCGCAATTGTTGGGTGACGTTCAACAACGCATGAACTGAAATATCATCACGCAGTGTCAGTGCCAGGCAGCCATTCAGCGCATCGCGCAAATCTTCAGATGCCGAGCCAGAGCGCACAGGTATACTGCGCGCCTTTGCGGCTCACTGATCGGGCCGACTTTTTGTTCCCGGAGCTTTTATGACTTCCCCGACCCAACCGCCGGTTGACGACGCTGTGAGCGACGTCCCGGCTGACGTGGCAGATGCCAGCGAAACCAAGGCCGAGATCCCGGCGTTCAAGTTCCCGTTCAAACCGGGCGAGCTGGCTTCGGCGAAAGGCTCGAATCAGCCGTGGTACAAGAATGGCGCGAAGAATGGCCACACCAAAACCCCGGGCATGGCGCCACCGGGCACGCGTCGGTCGATGGGCAAGCGCTGACATCGGAAAGTGATGGTGCTTGTGCTGGCCTCTTCGCGAGCAGGCTCGCTCCCACATTGGATTTGTGTAGAACCCAACCCTGTGGGAGCGAGCCTGCTCGCGAAAGCGACATCCGCTACAGCACAAATATCAGATCAAGCCGCGCGCAATGAAATAAACGCATAAGTCTGCGCCGGCTCGGTCACTACTTGCCCACCCGCAGCCTGTACCTGTCCAGCCACGTCATCGCCAGACAAATGAAACAGCCATTCGCTGGTTCGCGCCGCCAGCGGTTGCGCGCTCACTTGGTCGATCACTGCAGCAAACGCCTCCATGTTCGGCAAGTACGCGGTGAACCCGTCACCCTTTAGGGCCGTGGTGCGAATCCCCAATGCAGCGCAGATCGCATCCTTGAGTTTGATGTCGTCCCGGTCCGCCTGACGCGAACGCTGGATCAGCTCAACCAGTGCCCGATCAACCAACTCGCCTCCCACAATCAACTCCGGCCCCTGCTCCCAGGACTCTGGCGGGCAATCCTTGGCAGCTGGATTGAGCGGGATGTGCGGATTGATTTCCGCCGGGTAAATCCGGCAGACCAGCGGGCGGCGCTCGTAGATCCGGCAGCGCTTGTCTTCGTCAAGATTCCGGCAGGGGCCGACGTTGTAGGCGGCAAAGGTGATCGCCACGTGAGCATCAGTAGTGCCACTGCGGACCACCGCCGAACGGCGCTCGGCATGTTCGCGCTGCTGCGCTGGCAGGCCCAGGCCATTGCCGAGAAACGCCTCGACCAGCACGATCACCTGACCGCCATCCGCCGCCCACATGCGGGCTTCGGCCAGCGTCAGCGGGACATGGTGGTCAGTGCAGCATTTGCCGCAACCTACGCAGGAAAACGTCGTATTCATTGAGCGATCTGTCTTCAATCAGGGTGTGAAACGACGGCAGAAAACCATCGCACAGAACCGGATCGAAGCAAGGACTGCGCCACTCAGTGGGTTTTCGTGACCGGACGAATCGAATCCCACTCGGTGACGAACGCGGTTTTCGACTGTTTGTTGTACAGACACAGCTCGCTGCCTTGCTGGCCTTTCATGTGTTTTTGCGGGTATTGGCCTTGCAGCAGGACAGCGGTGTAACCGACGCGGTCATCGAATTGCGCAGGTGTGCCGACCGGTTTGACGTTTTTCAGGCCACTGGCCTTGGTGCAGCTGGCGAGTACGGTCTTGTCATAGGCAGCCCAGGCGTCGGGGCTGGAGGCGTGGGCCTGGGAGGCGAGGGCGGTGAGGCTGAGCAGGGCCAGGGTGATGGCTTTCATGGTTGGGGCATCCTTGGTTATGGCCAAGGTTGGAGTCTGTCGGATAGCGGAAGTTGCCAGTGCTGCCCTTCGCGAGCAGGCTCGCTCCCACAGTCTGAAATGCAATCCATCTGTGGGAGCGAGCCTGCTCGCGAAAGCGGTAGATCAGTCGGGCACAAGCTCGCGCCGAACCACAAACATCCCGACACTCTCATACAACCGCTGCGCCCGCAGGTTGTCCTCCAGAACCCTCAAATCGACAAACCCCTCGCGGCGCTGTTGAAAGACGCTGAAGGCATGCAACAACAACGCGCGTCCAAGCCCCCGGCCCTGCATTCGCGGGTGCACCACCAGATTCTTGATATACGCACTGGTCCAGCACTGCGCCACGCCCACCACGCCCTCGGCATCGCAGGCCACGAAACACAATGCTGGATCGTATTCAGGGTCGCTGGCGAAGCGCTGACGCCAGTCGTGCAGTGACGGCACTCGACCGCCACCTTCCAGCTGTCCGAGCTGCATCAACTGATGCACCGCCGGCGCCAGTTCCTCGCGGTAGACGGACAGCTCAATCCCGTCTGGCCACTGCGCATCCGGCAGAACCCCACTCAAGTCGCGGCGCAGCAAGAAGCAAAACGTCTCGGCCAAGACTCAGTGCCCGTTGGCCGCGACGTGCTTGGCGGCTTCGATCAGACGTTGGGTCAGTTCCGGCGAGGAAAACTTGGTCAACACCGCGTTGGCACCGGCCAGTCGGGCCTTTTCACTGTTCATCGCGCTGTCGAGGGAGGTGTGCAGCAGCACGTACAGGTGAGCAAAGTCCGGGGTCTCGCGCAGGGTACGGGTGAAGGCGTAGCCGTCCATTTCCGACATTTCGATGTCGGAGACGATCAGGTTGATCTGCTGCGCGGTGCCTTGCAGGTCGAGCAGGCAGTCGATGGCTTCCTTGGCACTGCGCGCGGTGTGGCATTGCAGGCCGAGGTTGCGCAGGGTGTGCACCGATTGCTGCAGGGCCACTTGGCTGTCATCGACGACCAGAATGCGCGCGTTGCCGAGCACTTCGGCGTCTTCCATGGTCAGGTCGGTCGGCGCCATTTCGATCTGCGCCGGGGCGATGCTGTGGATGACTTTTTCGATGTCCAGCACCTGTACCAGCGTACCGTCCACCGAGGTCACGCCGGTGATGTAGGCGCGCGAGCCGCCGGAGCCGAACGGTGGTGGCTTGATGTCGGTGGTCAGGCAATGGACGATCTTGCTCACCGCCTGCACATGCAGACCCTGCTTGGAACGGCTGACATCGGTGACGATCAGGCAGCCACCGTTGGGATCTTCCAGAGGCCGCTCGCCGATCGCGCGGCTGAGGTCGATCACCGACAAGGATGCACCGCGCAGGGAGGCGATGCCTTTGACGTGCGGGTGCGACTCCGGCAGCTTGGTCAGCGGCGGGCAGGGGATGATTTCACTGACTTTCAGCAGGTTGATCGCCATCAGCTTGCCGCTGCGCAAGGTAAACAGCAGAAGCGAAAGTGAATCTGCGCGGGCTTTGGTGGAGGACATAAGAACCTTCTGTGGGGCGAGAGTGGGAATCGCCAGAAACCTTTGATGCCGTGTTATCGGCGTCAGAAGGTGGGGCTTTAGCTCAGTTGTCGGCTGGACAAAAAACATCTGTGGCGAGGGGATTTATCCCCGTTGGGTCGCGTAGCGGCCGCAAAAGACGGGCCCGCTGCGCAGTCCAACGGGGATAAATCCCCTCACCACAGGTCATCAAGCAAGCTACATGGCGCGGTTATTTCATGCCCAAACGCTTGGCCATCCGCCCAAGATTCGCCCGATCCACCCCCAACTCCCGGGCCGCACTTGCCCAGTTATCCTGGTGACGCTCCAGCGCTGCACCGATGAACCGCCGCTGAAACTCATCGGTGGCGTTGCGCAAATCCCCGGTGATCATCGGCATCACATTGGCCAAGTCGGCACTGGCAGGCGCAACCACGTTATCCACAACCTCTCGGGGCAAATCCAGATCCGCCGCGCTCAGACTCAGAATCTTCGGCCGCACTTTGCAGTTACCCAGCGCCTTCAGCGCACTGCGCCCGATCAAATGCTCCAGCTCTCGGACATTGCCCGGCCAGGTATAGGCGAGCAGCGCTTCCTGAGCATCACTGTTCAAACGCAGGCTATTGAGGCCCATGCGCGAGCGGTTCTGCTCGAGAAAGAAACCACTGAGCAACAATACATCACGCCCACGATCGCGTAGCGCCGGCACTCGCAGCGGATACACGCTCAAACGGTGATAGAAGTCGGCGCGGTAGCGACCGCTGCGCACTTCCTCGGCCAGATCGCGATTGGTCGCGGCAATCAGACGCACATCGACCTGATGCTCCTTGTCCGAACCCAGGCGCTGCAACTGACCGCTCTGCAGCACGCGCAGCAACTTGGCCTGGACTGTCAGCGACAGCTCGCCGACTTCATCAAGAAACAGCGTGCCGCCATTGGCCAGTTCGAACTTGCCACGACGGTCGCTGGTGGCGCCGGTGAAGGCGCCGCGCACGTGGCCGAACAGTTCGCTTTCCACCAGCGTGTCGGGGAGGGCGGCGCAATTGAGGCTGATGATCGGTTTGTCGGCGCGCGCGGAGGCAGCGTGGATGGCTTGGGCGACCAGTTCTTTGCCAACGCCGGTTTCGCCGGTGATCAGAACGGTCAGATCACTGCCGCCGACCAGATTGATTTCTTCCACCAAGCGTTTGTGCGCTTTGCTCTGGCCGATCATTTCGCGGTGCTGCTGACCGCTGGCCTGACGATAGACCTCGGCGCGCTGATGCTCGTCTTCGGCGCGGGTGGCCAGACGTTCGATGCGTTCGGCGGCGTTGACCGTGGCCGAGGCGAGGCTGGCGAAGGCTTGCAGGGCGTCGAGTTCGATCGGCTCGAAACGCTCGGGGTCCAGCGCGTCGAGGGTGATCAGGCCCCAGAGTTTTTCATCGACGAATAAAGGACAGCCGAGGCAGTCGTGAACTTCAAGATGATCGTCGAGGCCATCAACCAAACCGTCGTAAGGATCGGGCAAGTCGCTGTCGGCGGCGAAGCGTGTCGGCCCGGCGCCGGCCAGCAGGATTTCAAAACGCGGATGCTCGCTGACCTTGAAGCGCCGGCCGAGGGTGTCGGTACTCAAGCCATCCACCGCCAGCGGCACCAATGATTCGCCATCCAGACGCAACAACGCGGCGGCATCGCAGGGCAACAAGGCGCGCATGGCCTCGAGCAAACGCCGGTAGCGCTCACCTTCGGGCAGTTCGCGGGAGAGGTCGGCGACCAGAGGCAGCAGGGCGGTAAGCAAGGATTTGGCGGTCATGGGTATGTAGTCAAATAGACAAGGTGTAGTCGCGATGACTATACGTTCATTTGTGTCGAAATGACTACTCATGTCTCAAGCCGTTGAATTTAATGGATTAAATTGTTGGCACGAAAGCTGATATCCCTAAGCCAATCTTTCAAGAAAGCGCAGGAGTCACCTTATGCTTAGCGTCCAGGATCGTGCCATCATCAAATCCACTGTGCCTCTGCTGGAAAGCGGCGGCGAGGCGTTGATCACGCATTTCTACCGCATGATGCTCTCCGAATACCCGGAGGTGCGCCCGCTGTTCAACCAGGCGCATCAGGCCAGTGGCGATCAGCCGCGTGCCTTGGCCAACGGCGTGCTGATGTACGCCAGGCACATCGATCAGCTCGATCAGTTGGGTGATCTGGTAGCCAAGATCATCAACAAGCACGTCGCCCTGCAGATTCTGCCAGAGCACTACCCGATCGTCGGCACCTGCCTGCTGCGCGCCATCTCCGAAGTGCTCGGCGAAGAGATCGCCACGCCTGAGGTGATGAGTGCCTGGGGGGCTGCGTACGGGCAACTGGCCGACATCCTGATCGGCGCCGAAACCGCGATCTATGACCAGAAGGAACAAGCCGTCGGCGGCTGGCGCGGTGCGCGGGAATTCATCGTCGCAGCGAAGGTGCAGGAGAGCGCGGAAATCACCTCGTTCTACTTCGAACCGGCGGACAAAGGGCCGATTCTTGCGGCCGAACCGGGTCAGTACATCGGCATGAAGCTGATCCTCGACGGCGAAGAAATCCGTCGCAACTATTCGCTGTCGGCACTGGCCAATAACGGCCAGTACCGCATCAGCGTCAAGCGTGAACCGAATGGCCGCGCGTCCAACTATCTGCATGATCAACTGCACGTCGGCTCGAGCATTCAACTGTTCCCGCCGTCGGGCGAATTCACCCTGGCGGCCAGTGACAAGCCGCTGGTGCTGATCAGCGGCGGCGTCGGCATCACGCCGACTCTGGCTATGCTGGAAGCAGCGCTGGCCACCGAACGTCCGGTGCACTTTATCCACTGCGCGCGCAATGGCAGCGTCCACGCATTCCGTGACTGGGTCGATGCGCTGGCGGCGCGTCATCCGCAGCTCAAACGCTTCTATTGCTACGCCGAAGAAGATGGGGTCAGCCCGGCGGCGGACAAGGTCGGCCTGCTCAGCGAAGAACTGCTCGGCCAGTGGCTGCCGGCGCAGCGTGATGTCGATGCGTACTTCCTCGGGCCTAAAGGGTTCATGGGCGCGATCAAACGGCACCTGAAAGCGTTGGGCGTGCCGGAGAAGCAGAGCCGTTACGAGTTCTTCGGCCCGGCTGCTGCTCTGGAGTGATGTGAAACCGAGTTGTCTCGTTCGCGAGCAGGCTCGCTCCCACCGGATTTGCGTTCGACGCAGATCCATTGTGGGAGCGAGCCTGCTCGCGAATCTTCTGCGCGCCGCGAAGCCATGTTGGTTAATCATTCCTTAACCGCTCTATCGTTTATTGCCCCGGTGTAGACTTGCGACAATTTCAGCCGCCGGCCGGCTGGACCATGGACTTACAAAGGAAAGGCAATGAGCGAGGAAACGATGCGGTTGGGGCGTGAGCGGCGCTATCTGGTGTTGCTGGGGATCATCTGCCTGGCGTTGATCGGCGGCGCACTTTACATGCAGGTCGTGCTCGGCGAAGCACCTTGCCCACTGTGCATTCTGCAGCGCTATGCACTGTTGCTGATTGCAGTGTTCGCCTTCATCGGTGCGGGCATGCGTAGCCGTCGCAGCATCACCGTGTTCGAGACACTGGTAGTGATCTGTGCGATCGCCGGGGCCGGTGTGGCCGGGCATCACGTCTATACGCAGTTCTATCCGGCGGTAAGTTGTGGCGTCGATGTGCTGCAGCCGATTGTCGATGATCTGCCGCTGGCAAAGATCTTCCCGCTGGGCTTCCAGGTTGACGGTTTCTGCTCGACGCCGTATCCGCCGATCCTCGGTCTGTCGCTGGCGCAATGGGCGCTGGTGGCGTTCGTGCTGGTGGTCATTCTGGTGCCGTTGCTGACCTCGCGTAATCGAAAAGCGCTGCGCTGAGTCAACTTCTCGGCAGAGCTGCCGATAAACAAAACGCCCCGATTTTCGTTGATGAAAATCGGGGCGTTTTGCATTTCAGAGCGTTTGTGAAAACACCGTGACGAACGGCAATGAAGCGTGCGGCAAATGTGCGACATGTTGTCACACAGGGGCTGTCGCAGGGACTCGGGAAGCGGCGGATTGGCCGCCTGTTACATAAAAACATTGGCCAGTTTTAGTGTTTTCGGGCTTGAGCACGGACGTACCAGAGCAGGCAGTTTTAACAGGCGCCGGCAGATGGACGAAGCCCTTGGAACATCGGGCTTTGCGCCGCTCCAGCGTTTGTAGATCGAGTGCAGAGCTGTCTGATTTGAGGCGGTTACGCTGGCAGATTTTGCCGCTTTTATTGAGAAACGCTTTCGATAACTTGCGCAACTTTTGCAAAAATGGCGATGGATTGTTGCTCTGAGTGATAAAAATTATTTCGGGATAAGACATGGTGTATAGGGCGCTACCTATCTACAATCGCCCGCACTGAATTCCCGACGCTGTTCAGCCTTTATCAAGGAACTGATCAGGAGGTCGGGTGTCGAGCGAGCCGCGAGGCTTTCGAGACACCCTGGTGTCGGTGCCTTTCCAATTTTCCGCACCAAATGGAATTGGTCTGTAACAAGGCCTTTGACCACGAATTCGAATAAGAACTGAACGCTGTCCCAAGGTTTTGTCGAGCGTGAGACGCGCGACGGGCGGCCCTTATTCAATCCAAAGAAAATGCCAACCCTTGGCAGGGTGAAGTGTTGGCGATCAAAACCCAACTGCATTGCGCAAGCTGCTTTAGAGGTCGTGAGATGAGTAAAAACAGGTACCCCAGATTACTAGGCCTAGTGCCGCTGCTCGGCACGTTGTTGCTGGGAGGCTGCAACATGACCTTGCTCAATCCAACGGGCCAGGTCGGCCTGGAACAGCGCAACCTGATCATCACCGCCACGCTGCTGATGCTGTTGGTCGTCGTGCCGGTCATCGTCATGACCTTCCTGTTTGCCTGGAAGTACCGCGCTTCGAACAAGAACGCCGTCTACACGCCGAAGTGGTCGCACTCGACCAAGATCGAAGTGGCCGTATGGACCATCCCGGTGCTGATCATCATCGCCCTGGGTTACATCACTTACATCTCGACTCACGAGCTGGACCCGTATCGTCCGATCGAGTCTGACGTCAAGCCGGTGACCATCGAAGTTGTCGCGCTGGACTGGAAGTGGCTGTTCATCTACCCGGAACAAGGCATTGCCACGGTCAACAAGATCGTGTTCCCGGCGCACACGCCAATCAACTTCAAGATCACCTCCGACGCCGTGATGAACTCGTTCTTCATCCCGGGCCTGGGCGGCCAGATCTACGCGATGGCGGGCATGCAGACCAAGCTGCACCTGATCGCTGACCGCAACGCTGAGATGGACGGTATCTCCGCCAACTATAGCGGTGCCGGTTTCACCGGTATGAAATTCAAGGCTATCTCCACCACTCAGGAAGATTTCGACGCCTGGGTAAGTGAAGTCAAGAAGTCGCCTAAACAGCTTGATCAGGCTGAATACGCAGCCCTGGCCAAACCGAGCCAGAACAACCCAGTCGAACTCTACTCGTCGGTCACGCCGAACCAGTTCCAGATCATCGTCGACAAGTACGAAGGTATGAAGCCGGGCAAGCCGCTGAAGCACGAGAAGAAAGAGAAAGAAGTGGCGGCCACGGATATTGACGCGGGTTCGCATTCAGCTGCCGGGGCAGAGGAGTAAACGATGTTTGGTAAATTAAGTTGGGAAGCAGTCCCATTCCACGAGCCGATCGTGATGGTGACCATCGCCATGATCGCC
The DNA here is from genome assembly GCF_019145195.1 of Pseudomonas siliginis. GTDB lineage: Bacteria > Pseudomonadota > Gammaproteobacteria > Pseudomonadales > Pseudomonadaceae > Aquipseudomonas > Aquipseudomonas siliginis. The sequence continues at coordinate 208,448 of NZ_JAHSTW010000007.1, read as the reverse complement.
CTCGGTGGTCTGGCGCTGTTCGCTGCGATCACTTACTTCAAGAAGTGGACGTACCTGTGGACCGAGTGGCTGACTTCGGTCGACCACAAGAAAATCGGCGTGATGTACATCATCGTCGCCATGGTCATGCTGCTGCGCGGTTTTGCCGACGCGATCATGATGCGTACCCAGTTGGCCATGGCCACCGAGGGTTCGCCTGGCTACCTGCCACCTGAACACTATGACCAGATCTTCACCGCTCACGGTGTGATCATGATCATCTTCATGGCGATGCCATTCTTCACCGGCCTGATGAACCTTGCAGTGCCGCTGCAGATCGGCGCGCGTGACGTTGCGTTCCCGTTCCTGAACTCCCTGAGCTTCTGGCTGCTGGTGTCCGGCGTTGTGCTGATCAACCTGTCGCTGGGTATCGGTGAATTCGCCAAGACCGGTTGGGTAGCGTATCCGCCGCTGTCGGGTCTGCAATACAGCCCTGGCGTGGGTATGGATTACTACATCTGGGCGCTACAGCTATCCGGATTGGGTACGACGTTAACCGGGGTCAACTTCCTCGCGACCGTACTGAAGATGCGTACCCCTGGCATGAAACTGATGGACATGCCGATCTTCACCTGGACCTGCACCTGGGCAAACGTTCTGATCGTGGCTTCGTTCCCGATCCTGACCGCTACCCTGGCCCTGCTGACCCTTGACCGTTACATGGATTTCCACATTTTCACCAATGAACTTGGTGGCAATCCAATGATGTACGTCAACCTGTTCTGGGCGTGGGGCCACCCTGAGGTTTACATCCTGATCCTGCCGGCCTTCGGCATCTTCTCGGAAGTGATCTCGGCGTTCACCGGCAAGAAACTGTTCGGCCACCACTCGATGATCTACGCCTCGGGCGCGATCTCGGTACTGGGCTTCATGGTCTGGCTGCACCACTTCTTCACCATGGGTTCGGGTGCAAGCGTCAACGCCTTCTTCGGTCTGGCGACGATGCTGATTTCCATCCCGACGGGTGTGAAGCTGTTCAACTGGCTGTTCACCATCTACCAGGGCCGTCTGCGCTTCACCAGCCAGGTAATGTGGACTCTGGGCTTCATGGTGACCTTCGCCATCGGCGGCATGACCGGCGTACTGCTGGCCATCCCGGGTGCTGACTTCGTGCTGCACAACAGCCTGTTCGTGATCGCGCACTTCCACAACGTGATCATCGGCGGTGCGGTATTCGGTTACATCGCTGGCTTCGCGTTCTACTTCCCGAAAGCGTTCGGCTTCAAGCTGCACGAAGGCTGGGGTAAAGCAGCGTTCTGGTTCTGGATCTCGGGCTTCTTCGTCGCGTTCATGCCGCTCTATGCACTGGGCTTCATGGGCATGACCCGTCGTCTGAACGCCACCACCAACCCTGAGTGGGTACCGTACCTGTACGTTGCCATGTTCGGTGCGGTGATGATTGCTGTCGGTATCGCCTGCCAACTGATCCAGCTGTACGTCAGTGTGCGTGACCGCAACAAGCCAGAGAACGTTTGCGATCACGGTGACCCGTGGAATGCACACACCCTGGAGTGGTCGACCTCGTCGCCACCACCGTTCTACAACTTCGCTGTGCTGCCTAAGGCTGACTGCATCGACCCGTTCACCGAAGCCAAGGAAAACGGTACTGCGTACCAGCGTCCGGCCAAGTACGAGCCGATCCACATGCCCAACAACACCGCCACTGGCGTGGTGATGGGCGCGCTGTTGACCGTCTTTGGTTTCGCGATGATCTGGCACATCTGGTGGCTGGCGATCGCGAGCCTGGTGGGCACCGTCGTTTACTTCGTGATCCACGCTGCACGTGACGACCAGGGCTATATGGTTCCGGTTGAAACGATCGAGCGTATCGAAGCCGAGCAGCACAAGCGTCTGGTCGCGGCAGGGAAAATCCCGGCCAATGCCACCCGTGTTGAAACCTCGTTGGAACAGGCTTAAACCATGTCGAACTTAGTGACCAATGTTGGACACGCCCATGGTGACCATGGGCACGATGACCATCACCACGACTCGGGCGAGATGACCGTATACGGTTTCTGGCTCTACCTGATGACCGACTGCATTCTGTTTGCGTCGATCTTCGCGGTGTACGCAGTACTGGTAAACAACGTTGCCGGTGGCCCATCGGGCCACGAGATCTTCGAACTGCCATACGTGCTGGGCGAAACCGCTCTGCTGCTGTTCAGTTCGATCACCTACGGCTTCGCCATGCTGGCGTTGTACAAGGGCAAGAAGCAGGCGGTCCTGGGCTGGTTGTTCATGACCTTCCTGCTCGGCGCGGGCTTCATCGCCATGGAGATCAACGAGTTCCACCTGCTGATCTCCGAGGGCTTCGGTCCTAGCCGTTCGGGCTTCCTGTCGGCGTTCTTCACCCTGGTCGGTACCCACGGTCTGCACGTTTCGGCCGGTCTGATCTGGATGGGCATCATGATGTATCAGGTCAACAAGCATGGCCTGACGTCGACCAACAAGACCCGTCTGAGCTGCCTGAGCCTGTTCTGGCACTTCCTGGACGTGGTCTGGATTTGCGTCTTCACCGTTGTTTACCTGATGGGGACTCTGTAATGGCTAATGCACACTCCCATGACAGCCACGATGCTGGCCACGGCAGCGTCAAGTCGTACGCCATCGGCTTCATCCTGTCGGTAATCCTGACCGTCATTCCGTTCGGTCTGGTGATGTACCCGACCCTGCCGAAGTCGACGACGCTGGCAATCGTTCTGCTGTTCGCAGTGATCCAGGTGATCGTTCACCTGTATTACTTCCTGCACCTGGACCGTTCCATTGCACAGCGTAACAACGTGATCGCATTCGTCTTTACGGCGATCGTGATCGTGCTGCTGGTTGGCCTGTCGCTGTGGATCATGTTCAGCATCCACACGTACATGATGGCGAAGTGAGGTAGACCCGATGTCGCTCAAGCACTTTATCCAAATCACCAAACCGGGGATCATTTTCGGTAACGTGCTTTCTGTGGCAGGCGGGTTCTTCCTGGCCTCGAAAGGGCATGTCGATCTGGCGGTGTTTCTGGCCGCCATGATCGGTACTTCCCTGGTCGTGGCCTCCGGTTGCGTGTTCAACAACTGCATCGACCGCGACATCGACCTGAAGATGGAACGCACCAAGAACCGCGTGCTGGTCCAGGGCCTCATCTCCCTGAAACTGGCCCTGGTTTACGCGACCATTCTGGGTGTTCTCGGCGTTGCCTTGTTGTACAAGGTGGCCAACCCGTTGGCTGCCTTGTTCGCAGTAATCGGCTTCATCATCTACGTCGGCTTCTACAGCCTGTACCTCAAGCGCAAGTCGGTTCACGGCACGCTGGTGGGCAGTCTGTCGGGGGCCATGCCGCCAGTGATCGGTTACGTTGCCGTGACCAACAGCTTCGACATGGCCGCACTGACCCTGCTGGTGATGTTCAGCCTGTGGCAGATGCCGCATTCCTACGCCATCGCGATTTTCCGTTTCAATGATTACCTGGCCGCATCGATTCCGGTGCTGCCAGTGAAACGCGGCATTCAAGTGGCGAAGAAGCACATCCTGCTCTACATCCTGGCGTTCCTCGTGGCGACCTTGATGCTGACCTTCAGCGGCTACGCCGGCATGAGCTACCTCGCCGTCGCCGCCGCCATGGGCATGTACTGGCTGTACATGGCCTGGACCGGCTACAAGGCAGTCGATGACACCGTCTGGGCACGCAAGCTGTTCGTGTTCTCGATCTTCACCATCACTGCGTTGAGCGTCATGATGTCCCTGGACTTCAAGGTGCCGACAGAGCTGTTGCTGACGTACGCGCCGTAAGGTTTGCAAGCTTCAGGAAAAACCCCGCACGTTGAGAGATGTGCGGGGTTTTTTGTTGGCTTAAATATGCTCGTTCGGGGTGCTGCCATTCGCGAGCAGGCTCGCTCCCACAGTTTGCGGTTGCGGCCATTCGGTAAAAGACCTAGATTCGGATCCAACCCCGACAGTAGTAGCTCCAAGCCATCCTTCGGTGCTCGACTGTCTCAACCCGTGCATTGATCAAAAGGCTGGGCGCAATGACCGAACGGATGACCTGCGATGAGCGCTTTATCGCCCTGGCCGAAGAACTCAACTACGACATCTATGGCGAGAACAGCGCCGGTGGCAATTACGCGCCGCTGATACGTCATCACGATGAGCTGTACATCAGCGGCATGGTGCCGCGGGTCAATGGCAAGATCCTCTATCCCGGTCGCGTGGGGCTGGAACTGAACCTCAAGGATGCGCAAGCAGCGGCGAGCATCAGCGCCATGCGTTGCCTGGCGCTGATCGTCGATGCGGTGGGTTCGCTGGACAAGATTCGCGCGTTGTTGCGGGTCACGGTGTATGTGAAGTCGACTGCTGACTTTGTCGACCTGAGCGAAGTGGCCAACGGCGCTTCGGACGTGTTCAGCCATGTGCTGGGCGATGCCGGGCGGCATACACGTACGACCATCGGCGTGTATCAGTTGCCGAAGAATGCGGCGATTGAAGTGGACATGATTGCGGCGTTGCATCCTTCGGCTTGAGGTTATCCCCGCCTCAAACAAAAAGCCCCGCCTGATAACTCAGCGCGGGGCTTTTTCACAAGTGCTTTGCAGATTACTGCGCCGCGATGCTGTAACCATCAAACGCGGTCTGCTGCTGCAGGGCGGTGATGATGTTCTTGCGGTTTACAGCCTGTTCCGTACCGGCGTTGTCGACGAAGGTTTCGCTCTCCAGTTCGGCTTCATCGCCTTCACCGACGAAGGTGAAACCGAGGAATTCCAGCGCCTCACGATCAACGTTCAGACGCGAACGCGGCGTGCGCATTGGCAGGGTCACGCTGGCGCCGTCCTTGCTGATGGTGAAGATTTCCACTTCTTTCTTCTTCGCAGCTTTGCTCTTGCCGCCGCTCGGATTGCTGATCGCCTGATGGGTCTGATTCAGCACTTTCAGCGCCAGACCATAAACGATTTCCTGAAACGCCGGATCGTCCTTGAAGCTGGACAGAATGCGCCCGATCGAGAACTTGCTGCTCAGGTCTTCCAGCGCGGCGATGTCCGCTGCCTCGGCGTCTTTCAGGCGCTTGAGTTCGCCCATCAGCTCGTACGCCTTGTCGTCATCAAAACTGTCATGCGCCTGACGGATCGCCGCACGCAATTCGCGGATCTGGTCGCTCTCGCGGGTCGACTGGAACGCGTCCAGGACCATCTCGCTGATGATTTTGGCTTGTGGCAGGTGTTGTGAAAGATTGATGGAGTTTTCGTATTCCGCTTTGGACGACTGGGTGACTACGGATTCAGCGGTGTTGAAATCGGACATTGAAATTTCACTACTTTTTTAACTTGAGTTGAGGCGAGAAAGCACGAGGTCTTTTTCAGGCCGACTAATTTAGGGGAGCGGGGCGGCGTTGTCACGGAGCAACGGTCTGGTGGTCGGGATTTTTCCACCGTGCGCTATTTGCGGCGCTGACGTTCCATGGCAATCACGGACTTCTCGAAACCCAGGTCGGCGAAAAAAGCTTCAGCGCCCTCGCGTCCAGCGCGCAGCACCCAGGTGATGTCCGGGTTGTCACCCATGACGTACTCCACCAGCGCCCGCCCGATTCCTTGGCGCCGATGCTGGTCATCGACCACCACCATAGACAGATAGCCGTTGGCGACCTCATCGGTAATTGCTCGAGCGAAACCGACAATTTGCTCGCCTAAGAGCGCAACAGCTGTGCGTTGCGAATTGTGAATCAAACGAGCAAAAGATTCGGCATCGCCAATGCGATGGCCCCAGCCATGCTGGCTGAGAAACAGCCTCGCCGATTCTGTTTCGCCGGGATGCAAGTCGCGCACGGTAAGGCTGTCGTTCATGGGATATTCAAGTCCTTATCAATTTCCATCGTGATTGATTACGGCCGGCCGACGTCAGGTTTCCCCCACGTACGCATCGCAAACTCAACAAACCGTCTCAGCTTCGGCAATCGATAGCGATCCTGCGCATACAACAGATGCATCGGCCTGCTCGGCGGTTGGTAGTCCGTCATTACCCTGACCAGTTTTCCGTCGCGCAGATCCTGCTCCACCAGCGCGTCGGGCAGCATCATGATGCCCATGCCGTTGCGCGCTGCCTGGTGCAAACCGGCGGAACTGTTGATCAGCATCGGTCCGCTGACGTCGACGAGGACTTCGCCTTCCGGGCCACTGAGACGCCAGCGTTTTTCCACCGATTGCCAGTCATCCCCAGCCGGATAGGCGAAGGACAGGCAATCGTGTTGCTGCAAATCCTGTGGCGTATGCGGCATGCCGCGCCGCGCGATGTATTCGGGGGAGGCGCAGACCGTCAGGGTGTAGTCGATCAAGGGCCGGGCGATCAGGTTGGATTGGTCGAAATTGCCCAGGCGGAATGCGACATCGAGGCCGTTCTCCAGCAGATCCGGACGGCTGTTGGTCAGCACCACGTCGAGCTTCACTTGCGGATAGAGCAAGGAGTATTCGCTGAGAGCCGGGGTCAGTCGTTCGACGCCGAAGGTCAGCGGCGCGGTGATACGCAGCAAGCCGCGCGGCTCGTCCGACGCTTGTTCGGCAAGGCGTTCGGAGTCGGCCACCAGGCCGAGCACTTCCAGGCAACGTTGATAATAGACGCTGCCGAATTCGGTCAGGCGCTGGCGGCGCGTGGTGCGTTGCAGCAGTTGCACGCCGAGCCGTTGCTCCAGCGCGCGCAGATGATTGCCCACCATCGTCGTCGACATTTCGCACTTCGCAGCGGCGGCCGTCATGCTCCCGGTTTCGACCACTTTGACGTAGACGCCCATCGACTGAAACAAATCCATTATCAAGCTCGGCTTTTAAATGATTGAAGTTTTTCCGGGTTTATCCAGCTCAGGTGGCTAACCATACTGCAAAAACACCGACCTGCAATGGAGTTTCACGTCATGACCGCCGCCCTGATGAACACCTACCAACCACTGGCCCTGAGTTTCACCAAGGGCCTGGGCACGCGCCTGTGGGATCAGGCGGGGCGCGAATATCTGGACGCTGTTGCCGGTGTGGCAGTGACCAATGTCGGCCACTCGCATCCGCGCATTGTCTCGGCGATCAGCGAGCAGGCGGGATTGCTGCTGCACACCTCCAACCTGTACAGCATCGATTGGCAACAACAACTGGCCAAGCGGCTGACTGTGTTGTCGGGGATGGAGCGCGCGTTCTTCAACAACTCCGGCGCCGAAGCGAACGAGACGGCACTGAAACTGGCGCGCCTGTACGGCTGGCGCAAAGGCATCGAGCAGCCGCTGGTGGTGGTCATGGCCAACGCGTTTCATGGCCGCACCCTCGGCACGCTGTCTGCCAGCGATGGCCCGGCGGTGCGCCTGGGCTTCAACGAACTGCCGGGGGATTTCGTCAAAGTGCCGTTCGGCGATCTCGCGGCGCTGGAGCAAATACAGCGCAAACACGGCGCGCGCATCGTGGCGATTCTGGTCGAACCGATCCAGGGCGAAAGCGGCGTACAAATCGCACCGCCGGGTTATCTCAAAGCCCTGCGCGACCTGTGCAGTCGCCACGCGTGGCTGCTGATGCTCGATGAAATCCAGACCGGCATCGGCCGCACCGGGCAGTGGTTCGCCTTTCAACACGAAGGCATCGTGCCCGACGTCATGACCCTCGCCAAAGGCTTGGGCAATGGCGTGCCGATCGGCGCCTGCCTGGCCCGCGGCCGCGCGGCCGACCTGTTCACCCCGGGCAGCCACGGCAGCACTTTCGGCGGCAATCCGCTGGCCTGTCGGGTTGGCTGCACGGTGCTGGACATCATCGAAGAGCAAGGCCTGCTGGAGAATGCGTGGGTGCAGGGCGCACTGCTGCTGGAACGCTTGCGCGCCGAATTGGCAGACAACCCGAACGTGCTGGCAATCCGGGGGCAGGGCCTGATGATCGGTATCGAACTGAAACAACCGGTGCGCGACCTGACGCTGATCGCTGCGCGGGATCACGGCTTGTTGATCAACGTGACTCGTGGCAAGACCATCAGGTTGCTCCCTCCGCTGACGATTGATGAGCGCGAGGTGGGGATGATTGTCAGAGGGGTTGGGCGCGCTCTGATGACTGATTCAGCTCAGGTTCAATAGTGATACCGGCAACTGATGACGCAGATTTCGCCGTCCTCAACCCTGTACACCAGACGATGTTCGGCCGTTATTCGGCGTGACCAGAGGCCGCTCATATTATGTTTGAGCGCCTCTGGTTTACCGACACCCTCAAACGGTTCGCGCTTGATTGCTTTGATCAGAAGATTGATACGCTTGAGCCCAGCCTTGTCGTTTTGCTGAAACCACAAATAGTCTTCCCAGCCTGTGGGCGTGAACTCGATTTTCATTCTTCGATCAATTGCCTGACTTTGGCTTTGCCGGCGCGCAACTCACCGATGGATTTCATCAGCCTTTCGGCGTTGGCAGGGGAGCGAAGTAAGTAAGCTGTTTCTTCCAACGCGTTGTATTCGGCCAAAGACATCATCACTACGGGTTCACCTTTCTGCCGAGTGACCAATAGCGGCGCACGATCTTCATTGACACGGTCCATCGTCTCGGCCAAATGCGCACGGGCGGTGGTGTAGTTGATGGTTTGCATATTGAAGTCCTCGCTGGATGCAGAGAACGTACAGAAATGAGTACAGGATGACAAGTCGACACCTACCAGTGGTTGTGTCGCAGCAGGGCTGACTGCGACTTCAATCAGTATCGCTCAGTAATATTCGAGACGTTTCTGAGAAGGTTGTAATCCTCTTCCCTCCTGTTCAGTGTCGCGAAGCCCTTATCTCGTCATCCCATGAACTAGCCGATGTAGGAAATGGTTACTGCTTCAATCCAGCCCGTCCCCCGACTCCGGCGCCAGCATCCTCGTCTTCTCCGCCCCATTCGAGTTGTGCTGAACAATCTCGCTCGGCTGCCCCTGTTCATTGAAAAACACCTGTCCGATCCCCGCCGAATTCCACAGCCGTTCCCCGGCCTCGGCATGTTCCGGCGTGTACGGGACGATGCGCATCAGGCGGCGTTTGGTGAACCAGTTCAATGGCGAGCGCGGGGAGTAGAGCCAGCGGTTGAGGCGGTCGAACCATTCCAGCAGCGTTGGCGGGAATTCGTTCTTGATGCCGCTGCTGGTGATCTGCCAGATCCGTGGGCCGGCCTTGCGGTGGCGGATCAGGACTTCGTAGACGAAGGAATAATGCACATCGCCGGACAGCACCACGTAGTTTCCGGGTGTGCGCGAGTGTCGGAAAATGTTCAGGATCACCTGCGCCGCGCCGCGATGGGCCATCCAGTTTTCCGCGTCGACCAGCAGTGGATAACCGCACCAGCTGAACACCTTCTGCACGGTTTCAATCAGCTTCACGCCAAAGATCGGCGCCGGCGACACGATGATCGCCGAAGGGTGATCGAGCAGTTCCTGTTGCAGTTCGCTCAAGGCTTCCCAGTCGAGCAGGCCCGACGGTTGCTTGAGCGCCATCTCGCTGCGCCAGCGCCGGGTGCGCGTGTCGATCACCACCAGTGCCGGACTGCTCGGCAACACAAAATGCCACTGCTGAAAACGCAGCAGCTGATCAATCAGATCATCCTGCACCGGCATGTCCAGATAGCCGTCATCACCGCTGGCGCTCAGTTGCGCGGTCTGTTCCAGCACGTCCTTGAAGGCATCCGGATTGTTGCCCCAGCCCTGACACAACAGATAAGCAATCAGAGCGTTGCCGATAATGCGCTTGGAAAACGGATGGCCGTAGGCGGTTTCCTCCCACTGCGCAGAAAGATTCCAGTCATCGGTGATGTCGTGATCATCGAAAATCATCAGGCTCGGCAGATGCGCCAGTGCCCGCGCGACATTGCCCAGGCCCGCCTTGAAGGCATCGATGCGCGTCTGCTCGAGGTGGTAGCGGTTGCGGCGTTCCGGCGTCAGCGTCGGCGCGCTCGGATTGATCAGCGACCACGGCGTCGGCGACCACACCAGCATGTACATGGCCATGACTTCGGCGAATGTCACCAAGTGATTGTCGGCGCTGCTGCTGGTGAAAATCGGCTTACGCGCGCCACCGAAAAATCGCTCGCGCAAGGTCTCGTTGCTCTCCAGCGCCGGTAACAAATCCGCACGGTGGTAGTAGCTGGCCGGGTGTTCATAGAGCTTGGCGCTGTCGCTGACCACGGCACCGTCAAGGTGCTCATCGAACAGACCCAGGCGCTCGATCAGGGCATGAATCGCCCGCAGCATCGGCCCGGCGACGTCGTCGGCATAGACCTGATCACCGCTCATCATCAGCAACGCCGGACGTCGTTGCGCATCGGTTTCGTCGGCCAGCAATTGATCGACGCAGAGCAAACCATCGGTTGCCGGATGATGCGGCTTGCGGCAGGAGCCGTGGAGCAATTGGTCGATCCGCGAACGCACTACGAGGTTCGCGCAGGTAGCGCCGGGGTAAAGCAGGTGAGGCGCCCACTCAGCCATACCGATGGCGTCATCGATCAGCAGGTCGTAAGCGATAAACGTGTCGCAGGGCAGGGCGCTTTCAAGTTGAACGTCGATCAGATGCACGAACGCATGACGGCCTACGGCAATGACCGTGCATTTCTCTGAGTCGAGCGGAATATCTCCTACACCTTGCAGGCGCAAGGTCAGCGACAGTTCACGCGAGCCCACCAGCCACAGCACCACGCGCGTCGGCTCCAGCCGCCGCAGCAGCGGGCCGGCTAGTACAGGAGGCAGCGAGGTGAGGTCATCGGGAGTTGAAAACATTGAGGGCAAGGTTCAAGGCGCACAGGCCAGCGATGATAGCGCAGCCGGCGCCTTGATCCCTTAAATCAGCCTTAAGAGTCGGCTTTTTGCAGTTTCAGCGCCAGCAAACGCCATTCCCCAGCCGTCGCATTAACCCGTGGCAATTCCTGCACGGAGCAATCGAAACGGTAGGTGACATCGTCGCCATTCATGTTGCGCGCAGTGACGCTGTTGCTGAAGCTGTAGACCTGATCCTTGTAGCGATGACTGACCAGCGCTTTGCTGTCAGCGAAACGCGCCGAAGCGGGATAACGCAGGGTGCTGGTGACAAACGGGCTGCACATGACATACGCGATCATCGACTTGTCGGCCTGTGCGTCGCCGCGCAACTTCTTGTTCAGCGCGGCCAGGGCCATGCGACCCTCGTAGTCGCTTTGATCCAGCACCGTCTGTACCGCCATTGATTTCGGCGCTCGGCTGACGTTATTCGGCAACAGTGCGGAGTCCGGCGGGGAAGGCTTGTCATCCGCTTCGATGGCAGCAAAAACAGGCGCATCTTTCAGCTCGGTGACGGGCGTGACTGCCTCGGCTTCAGGCAACACAGAGGTCGACTCGACGACTGGCGTGTTTTGCGCCTGCGCCTCGTGATCGAACGACGAAGGAAACAGCGAAAAGGTGATCGACAACATCACCAGCCCGACAATGAACCCACCCGCCGCGCCAACGATGTTGCCGTAGAAAATATTCCAGCTGCCGCGGTTCTTCACCACCCAGCGCCACATGAAACCCCAGACAGCGACGAACGCCAGAAAACGCAAAAACTCCATTTGATCCTTTCCTTACCTTTCAACAATCCAAGCGCGACGCGAGACGATCAGCAAGCCCCGACGATGCGCGGCAAGATAGCAAAATAGACGCGCCGTCCGGCTACGGTTGCGGAAAATAATTCGCCGCCAGAAAAATCAACGTGACCATGCCGGCGGCAACGCCACAGACCCCCGCGAGCAGTTGACGTGCAACCGGATGCGCCGGCTGACGACGCTTGGCGATCCACAACCACACACCCGCCAGGACGCCCGCGCTGGTCATGAACACCACCAAGCTGTTGTGCAGTCCCGGCGCTGCCATGGTGGTGCCGAACAGCCCGTCATAAAGCAGTGTGAAGACAATGCCCGCCACCACAGCGCTGCCCGCTCCGGCGAGGTTCGCCAACAACAGATTCCAGTGCCCGCGCTGACGCACCACCCAGAACCACATTGCCGCCATGACCACTAAACACAACACAGCATCCATCGGATTTCTTTCCTTGCCACGAGACAGAGGCGACAACTTGGTCGCCTGTTGAGAGTGGACGGAACGATAGCAAAATAGTAGCGTCGCGCCATGCCTTCTCTGTAATGGACTACCCATGTTTTCCACAACCCGTTTGCTGCAACTGCTCGGCGCTCTCACCCTTGCCGTCTCCATTACCCCAGCCTTCTGCTTCGCAAAAGAACACCCGCAAGCCAGCTGGGATTACTACCTCGCCAATTGCCAGCGCATGCAGGAGACAATCGCCGACGTCCAGAGCGGTCGCGTCTCCGCTGCCTATGCACTAACGTCCGGCCTGCAAGACAGCCTCGCCTCCATGAACGAGCGCCGCCTTAACCTGCTACCGCAACACCTCGACTCCAGCGAGTACGCCCACTGCGAAAACGTCGCGGCCCATGCCGAGGCAACCCTGGCCCAAGGCAAAGCCGAGTTCGCCGCGCAAATGCAACGGGGTGTGGAGGAGGGCCGTATTGCGCACCAGAACTCCCCCGCCTACCAACGCGCCCGTTCCCTCGGCTACAGCGACGTCGGCGACATCTCTTTCCTGAAACTGCACGAAGACACCGACGGCGAAGCCCGCCTGAAAACCATGCTGATCACCGTCGACGAAATCTGCGGCCAATACTTCCGCGCCACGCAATACGTGAAGCCCTATGTGATCTACACCGTGCGACCGTCGGATGGCGGCTGTGGCGAAGTGAAGCGTGTTGCGATAGTTGGCGGAGGGCAACCAGAGAAGGGCGACTACATTGATCCCAACGGCGAATTTCAGTACATGGGCTGGAAAAAGCTGGTGGGCGCTGACGGCTTCCCAACAGATATTCGGGTGCTTAAAGCACGTCGCTGATCAGGAGAGATACCGGCATGGCTGTAGCGCGGCATTCAAAGAATGTCGCGCAGATACCCTTTCAGCGCGAGCAGCGGCTGACCCAACTGCTCCACCGACCGCGCCTGAGCCAACTCCGCCGACAACTTGCCCAACTCCCGCCCCAACGGCTTTTCGACCCCGCCCAAAGCATCCAGCGCCAGATTCAGGCATTCGTTCATCTTGAACTGAATGGCCTCGACATCGCCGCGTTTCACCAGTAGCTCGAAAACATCTTTCTGGTAATCGCCCATGACCATGTCATCGCGCAGGATCGGGCTCAGGCCCTCTTCTTCGTAGGCGAGTTTGAGGGAGAAGAGGGCGACGGTTTCCAGTGAGGTTTCCATGGGGATGTCTGTCAATGAAGTGAAGGGCTTGAGCCCGATGTGCGAAGTACCAGCGGAAGTCTATTTTGCGGGCGCGATTATACGGGCGGTCATCGCATGCGAGGCAACCAGCAATCGGCCATCTAAACTCTCAAGCTCGCGCAGCATTGACATCCACTTTGATACGACGCTTTGATTACAAAAACTGAACATCAGCGGAGCGACCATCATGGAATACGACATGAAACTGATCGACGACGCCGTCCTCGCTCTCCTGGCAGCCTATAGCTCCGACGCCGGCAATGCGTGGAAGGGCTATGACTTCGAGATCATGAACCGCTTGCACGAGCAGGGTTTGATCAGTAATCCGGTGAACCGGAACAAATCGATATGGTTGACGGAGGAAGGGTTGGAGCGGGGGCGGGAGATTGCTGAGCGGATGTTTGCAGTCAAGGAGTAGGGAGGGGCCGCGTCCCATTCTGAAACTTGAGTTGATGGCAAGGTAGAAAACGCCCGCGAAGTACCAACCGCGTTAACCGGAGAAACAGGTAGCGCGGTCTGGTGAACAAGCACTTTTTTGAATGATCGGATGCGGCCGTCCAGGCTGAATTTCGTGATAGGTTTATCTTTCGAAAAGGATTTTTTTGACAGGAGTCATCCATGGCTAACCCAGCCGCTCGTAAAAGCGATCCCTCCAGCTGTCCTGTTCCAGGGCACGGAACGAACCCCATCGCGACAGGTTCGCCTGACGTTTTCTTCGATGGTTTGCCCGCAGCTCGCCAAGGTGATTCATGTACCTGCGGCAGTGCGCTCTCTTCGGGGCTTTCCTCGACAGTTTTCATAAATGGTAAAAATGCTGCCACGATCAATACCGGCGGTACGCACGGCAGCATCGTAATAGGTGGGTCGAGCACAATCATCATTGGCGATACGCACACCCCGTGCGACTTTGTTCCACCCGAACCTCTAATCGGACAAGCCGGATGGATTGGCTTCAGAATTCCTGCCGAGGAAAGTTATGAGGGACTTTCCTGTATCGCCCACTTTGATGATGGTTCATCACTCCTGGGCGTCTTTAACAAGGACAATGCGGTCAAATTCGCAAATCCATCGGGCAAGACGTGCTTGATGCTCAAATTCGAGGAAGAACAGCCTGCAGAAGGCTCGTCTCTTACTGAAAGCCTTTTGAGCAAAATATTGGGATAAGGACCGTCCTATGACCGAACCGTACATTGTGACAGGCAGCTACGTAGTCCAGCGCGAGCACGCCCTTCAGGACTCGCCACTCGACAGGGCTCTGGAGCTGATGGAGGGCACTGCGCTGAGATTTTCACTGGATGCGATCTCTGATGAAAAGATCAGGGCGAGCTATACCAAGAATATCAAGCGTATGTCTCAACAAGTTAGAGACGACGTGAAAGCGGGAAGAATTACGGCGCAAGAAGGTGTGAAGTTTAGTCATGAGATGCGTAACAAAATCATGATGGAGCATCGTAAATTCACGTCAGCGCAAGGATTGGCGATCGCTCAGAGGAAAAAGAAAGACGGGAAAGGACTGAAAACACTATTGGATATCTACTCTGAAAACTTGTTTCAGAAGGGGTATGACAGTCTTTCGGATGTAGAGAAGAACAAAGTTCACTACGCCATCCTGGAATCCTCCGGTCGTGATAATGCGAGGTTCACGGCCGGCACCAAAAAAATGCTGGTCATGGGCAAGCTTGGTGTTCTCGTGACGGCGGCTCTGGCAACCTATCAAATTCTGAATGCTGACAACAAACCCAAAGAAGCTGCTCGCCAAGGCATCATTGTTGGTTCGGGGGCGGTCGGCGGTGTTCTCGCGGGGATGGGCGTTAGCGCACTCTGCGGCCCAGGCGCTCCTATTTGTGCGATAGCAGTTGTCTTGGCAGGAACAATTGCCGGCGGTATTGCAGGCGAAGCAGTGGCAAGTTCATTGGACGAAGAGTTAGAGGAGCTCACAAATTGGGACATCTTCTGACCGAGCCACAACTGACAAAAGTTAGAGCCGCTCTTTCCGAGCCATTCAATGATTTTCCCGTGGAATATGATTATTTGGCGAATAAGGTGAGAGGTGTCGACCCTGAAATCCTTTACTCAATTCTTTATTCAGAGGTCGCGCCGGTGTGCTTTACCAATCTCGTTGCACCTGTGCCTCCGATATGGACGGGTTTCGACCCCGACATACTCAGAGAATCGATTGAGGAAAGGCTGGCAGCTAGAGAGCGAAACTGGTTTCGTCGCCAGTTCGATAAAGTGCTGGTTCGTTGGTTGAAGTACAACTACGCGTACATCTGGGAGGAAATCGAAAGTAGGCTTTGAGCTCGAACTAGCCGGGATCAGGCGATTATGACAGGGCGTTTGGCAAAACCTGCGGCACGTAACCGATCCGGCCAGTTCCCCAGCGTCAGGACATGGAGTCAGAGCAATTACTGCAGGTTCGATTGAGGTTTTTTGATGGGCTTGTTGCCCTAGACGGTTGGGCATTAGGCTAGCCGGTGGCGCGTTGGCCCCGGCGCCGCAAGAGTGAAAAGCTGGTTGCCCTGATTGTTTTGGAAAAAAGACAAAAACAACCCTCCACTTTCCTCCAGACGAAAAAAAAGGCCCTGCTTTCGCAAGACCTTTTTCTCTGTGTTGGTGCCCCGAGGGAGACTCGAACTCCCACTCCTTTCGAAAACGGATTTTGAATCCGCCGCGTCTACCAATTCCGCCATCAGGGCTCAATGGCGGCGAAGTATAGAGAGGTGATTACCGTTGGTCAATCACGTTTCATGGTCAATTTTTGATATTTCCGCTAGACTTTCCGGCCCTGCTAGACGAACCCCATCATGCGCGTTGCTGACTTTACTTTCGAGCTTCCTGATTCGCTGATCGCCCGCCATCCGTTGGCCGAGCGTCGCGGTAGTCGCCTGCTGACCCTTGATGGGCCGAGCGGCGCCTTGGCACACCGTCAATTCACTGATTTGCTTGAGCATTTGCGCCCGGGCGATTTGATGGTGTTCAACAATACCCGGGTGATTCCGGCGCGGCTGTTCGGGCAGAAAGCGTCCGGCGGCAAGCTGGAAATTCTCATCGAGCGCGTGCTCGATGCGCACCGCGTGCTGGCTCATGTGCGCTCCAGCAAGTCGCCGAAGCCGGGTTCGAAGATCCTTATCGACGGCGGTGGCGAAGCCGAGATGCTCGCGCGTCATGATGCGCTGTTCGAGCTGGGTTTTGCCGAGGAAGTGTTGCCGCTGCTCGATCGCGTCGGGCACATGCCATTGCCTCCTTATATAGACCGCCCGGATGAAGGCTCGGATCGCGAGCGTTATCAGACCGTGTACGCCCAGCGTCTGGGTGCGGTCGCTGCGCCGACGGCGGGGCTGCATTTCGATGAGCCGCTGATGCAGGCGATTGCCGCCAAGGGCGTCGAGACTGCGTTCGTGACGTTGCACGTCGGCGCGGGGACGTTTCAGCCGGTGCGTGTCGAGAAGATCGAAGATCACCACATGCACAGCGAGTGGCTGGAAGTCGGCCAGGATGTGGTCGATGCGGTCGCTGCGTGCCGTGCGCGGGGCGGTCGGGTGGTTGCGGTCGGCACCACCAGCGTGCGTTCGCTGGAAAGTGCGGCGCGCGATGGTGTGCTCAAGCCGTTCAGTGGCGACACCGACATCTTTATCTATCCGGGCCGGCCGTTTCATGTGGTCGATGCCCTGGTGACCAATTTCCATTTGCCGGAATCCACGCTGTTGATGCTGGTTTCCGCGTTTGCCGGTTATCCCGAAACCATGGCCGCCTACAAGGCCGCGGTGGAAAACGGCTACCGCTTTTTCAGTTACGGGGATGCGATGTTCATCACCCGCAATCCCGCTCCAACTGCCCCTGAACAGACAGGCCCAGAGGAAACAGAATGAGTCGCGAATGTCGAATGTCCTTTGAGCTGCTGGCCACCGATGGCAAGGCTCGTCGTGGTCGCCTGACCTTTCCCCGTGGCACCGTCGAGACCCCGGCGTTCATGCCGGTCGGCACCTACGGCACGGTCAAGGGCATGCTGCCGCGCGACATCGTCGCCACTGGCGCGGAAATCATTCTGGGCAACACCTTTCACCTGTGGTTGCGTCCCGGCACTCAAGTGATCAAGGAGCACGGCGACCTGCACGATTTCATGCAGTGGAAAGGCCCGATCCTCACCGACTCCGGCGGCTTCCAGGTGTTCAGCCTCGGCGCGATGCGCAAGATCAAGGAGGAGGGCGTGACCTTCGCTTCTCCGGTCGACGGCGCCAAAGTGTTCATGGGCCCGGAAGAGTCGATGCAGGTGCAGCGCGATCTCGGTTCCGACATTGTGATGATCTTCGACGAATGCACGCCGTATCCGGCTGACGAAGACGTCGCGCGCGTATCGATGGAATTGTCGCTGCGCTGGGCGCAGCGTTCGAAGAATGCCCACGGCGACAACACCGCGGCGCTGTTCGGTATCGTCCAGGGCGGCATGCATGAAAACCTGCGCATGCGCTCGCTCGAAGGCCTCGACAAGATCGGCTTCGACGGCCTCGCCATCGGCGGTCTGTCGGTGGGCGAACCGAAGCACGAAATGATCAAGGTGCTGGATTATCTGCCGGGCCAAATGCCCGCTGACAAACCTCGTTACCTTATGGGCGTTGGCAAACCGGAAGATCTGGTTGAGGGTGTGCGCCGCGGGGTGGACATGTTCGATTGCGTGATGCCAACCCGTAATGCCCGCAATGGGCATCTGTTCATCGATACCGGTGTGCTGAAGATCCGTAACGCGTTCCATCGCCATGATGAATCGCCGCTGGATCCGACCTGCGATTGCTACACCTGCCAGAACTTCTCGCGCGCTTATCTGCATCACCTGGACAAGTGCGGCGAAATGCTCGGCAGCATGCTCAATACCATCCATAACTTGCGCCATTATCAGGTGCTCATGGCTGGTTTGCGCGAGGCTATTCAACAGGGTACATTGGCCGCCTTTGTCGATGCCTTCTACGCCAAACGCGGACTTCCCGTTCCGCCTTTGGACTGAGTTTTCTGACCCCAAGATTCAACATTTGCAACTGGAGTGCTAAATGAGCTTTTTTATCTCTAACGCCATGGCTGACGCAGCTGCACCGGCTGCTGCAAGTCCAATGGGCGGCGGCTTCGAGTGGATTTTCCTGGTCGGCTTCCTGGTCATCTTCTACCTGATGATCTGGCGTCCACAGGCCAAGCGCGCCAAAGAGCAGAAGAACCTGCTGAGCAGCCTGCAGA
The DNA here is from genome assembly GCF_019145195.1 of Pseudomonas siliginis. Classification (GTDB taxonomy): domain Bacteria; phylum Pseudomonadota; class Gammaproteobacteria; order Pseudomonadales; family Pseudomonadaceae; genus Aquipseudomonas; species Aquipseudomonas siliginis. The sequence goes on along the minus strand of NZ_JAHSTW010000007.1, from coordinate 189,945 downwards.
AGGGCGACGAAGTCGTGACCACTGGCGGCATCGCCGGCAAGATCACCAAGGTTGCCGATGACTTCGTGGTTCTGGAAGTTTCCGACACCGTGGAAATGAAGTTCCAGAAAGGCGCCATCGCCGCCACGCTGCCAAAAGGCACGCTGAAAGCGATCTAAGAGCAACAACTTCTACTCAATCGACGGGGCGCGCAAGGCGCCCCGCGTTCATAACGGGCGGCGTGATGCTGAACAAATACCCTCTGTGGAAATACATTCTGATCCTGGCGGTGCTGGCGATCGGTCTGATTTATTCCGCTCCCAATCTTTATCCTGATGACCCGGCGATTCAGATCAGCGGCGCCAGCACGGCTCTGCAGGTTAATGACGCCGATCTGGCTCGCGTCAGCACAGCGCTGAAAGAGTCCGGCATCAACGTCAAGGCGGCCTCGCTGACGGCTGGCGGCAAGGGCGGTCTGATCCGTCTGAGCAAGGCTGAAGATCAGCTGCCGGCCAAGGACGTTGTACGCAAGGCATTGGGTGATGACTACGTCGTCGCGCTGAACCTGGCACAGACCACTCCGCAATGGCTGCGCAACCTCGGTGCGCACCCGATGAAGCTGGGTCTGGACTTGTCCGGTGGTGTGCACTTCCTGCTCGAAGTGGACATGGACAAAGCCCTTGATGCGCGCCTGAAGGTCTACGAAGGCGACGTCAAGAGCCTGCTGCGCAAAGAGAAGCTGCGCTATCGCAGCCTGCCGCAACTGGGCGGTGCCATTCAGTTGGGCTTCAGCGATGAAGATTCCCGCGAACAGGCCCGTGCGCTGATCCGCAAGAATTTCAACGATTTCGACATTGTTCCGGCCGACCTCAACGGTCAACCGGTGCTACGTCTGGCGATGACCCCGGCCAAGCTGGCGGAAATCCGTGAATACTCCATCAAGCAGAACCTGACAACGGTACGTAACCGCGTCAACGAGCTGGGTGTTGCCGAACCGATCGTGCAGCGTCAGGGCGCCAACCGCATCGTGGTTGAGCTGCCGGGCGTGCAGGACACTGCCGAAGCCAAGCGTATTCTCGGCAAGACGGCCAACCTTGAGTTCCGTCTGGCCGCCGAGCCGGGCGCTTCGAAAGCCACTTCCGAATCGTTCGAATTCCGCGAAGGCAACCGTCCGCCTGCGCAGATCGAGCGTGGCCTGATCATCACCGGTGACCAGGTCACCGACGCCAAGGCCGGTTTCGGCGAGCACGGTACGCCTGAAGTGAACATCCGTCTGGATGGTCATGGTGGCGAGCTGATGAGCCGCGCGACCCGTTCCAACGTCGGTCGCAGCATGGCGGTGATCTTCATCGAACAGCGTCCGGTCACCACTTACACCAAGCAAGTGGTTGATGGCGTCGAGAAAGACGTCGCGGTGCAGACGTTCAAGGAAGAGAAGAAGATCATCAGCCTGGCGACCATTCAGTCGCCGCTGGGTGCGCAATTCCGCATCACTGGCCTGAACGGTCAGGGCGAGTCGTCCGAGCTGGCGCTGCTGCTGCGTGCCGGTGGTCTGGCTGCACCGATGTACTTCGCTGAAGAGCGCACAATCGGTCCGAGCCTGGGTGCTGACAACATCACCAAAGGTATCGACGCTTCCCTGTGGGGCATGCTGTTCGTGTCGCTGTTCATCATCGCCATCTACCGCTTCTTCGGCGTCATCGCCACCGTCGCGCTGGCGGTGAACATGGTGCTGCTGCTGGCATTGATGTCGTTGCTGGGTGCCACTCTGACCCTGCCGGGTATCGCCGGTATCGTATTGACCATGGGTATGGCGGTCGACGCCAACGTACTGATCTTCTCGCGGATTCGTGAAGAGATCGCCGCCGGCATGACTGTGCAGCGGGCAATCAACGAAGGCTTCGGCCGGGCATTCACCGCGATTCTCGACGCCAACCTGACCACGTTGCTGGTCGGCGGCATTCTCTTCGCCATGGGCACCGGCCCGGTGAAGGGGTTCGCAGTGACGATGTCCCTCGGGATCTTTACCTCGATGTTCACGGCCATCATGGTGACCCGCGCAATGGTCAACCTGATCTTTGGCGGACGTGACTTCAAGAAGTTGTGGATTTAAGGGGCTGCCATGTTACGTACAATCAACTTCATGGGCGTTCGCAACTTCGCGTTCGGCGTCACATTGCTGCTTACCGTCATTGCCTTGTTCAGTGTCGCCACCAAGGGCATGAACTGGGGCCTGGACTTCACCGGCGGTACGCTCATCGAGCTGACCTACGAGCGTCCGGCCGACGTCACCAAGGTGCGCGAGCAACTGGCGACTTCCGGTTATCACGAAGCCGTGGTGCAGAACTTCGGCGCCACTACTGACTTGCTGGTGCGCATGCCGGGTGAAGACCCGCAGCTGGGCCATCAGGTCGCAGACGCATTGCAGAAAGTCGGCGGTGACAACCCGGCGACGGTCAAGCGTGTCGAGTTCGTCGGCCCGCAGGTCGGTGAAGAACTGCGCGACCAGGGCGGCCTCGGCATGCTGCTGGCGCTCGGCGGCATCCTGATCTACCTGGCGTTCCGCTTTCAGTGGAAGTTTGCGGTCGGCGCGATTGTGTCGCTGATCCACGACGTGATCGTGACCGTGGGTATCCTCTCGTACTTCCAGATCACCTTCGATCTGACAGTACTGGCGGCGGTGCTGGCGATCATCGGTTACTCGCTGAACGACACCATCGTGGTTTTCGACCGGGTACGTGAGAACTTCCGTGTGCTGCGCAAGGCGACGCTGATCGAGAACATCAACATCTCGACCACCCAGACCCTGCTGCGCACCATGGCGACCTCGATCTCCACCCTGCTGGCAATCGCGGCACTGTTGTTCTTCGGCGGCGACAACCTGTTCGGCTTCTCCATCGCGCTGTTCATCGGTGTATTGGCGGGTACCTACTCGTCGATCTACATCGCCAACGTGGTGCTGATCTGGCTGAACCTGACCACCGAGGATCTGATTCCTCCGGCCAACACCGATAAGGAAGTCGACGACCGTCCATAACGGCCAGCGATTTCCCGGCTATCAGCCAACAAAAGGCGCGAGTTGAACTCGCGCCTTTTTTTGTGCTCCAAGGCTGGGAGAAGCGCGGGCGCGTCCCGCATGTGATGGTCAGGAGGTTCATGTGAACAAGTCGTTGCTGGTTGGTGCGGTATTGGGTGCTGTCGGTGTCACAGCCGGGGGTGCTGTTGCCACCTACAGCCTGGTTAAAAGCGGCCCTGAGTATGCGCAAGTATTAGCCGTTGAGCCGGTCAAGACACAGATCAAGACTCCACGTGAAGTATGCAAGGATGTAACGGTGACCCGTCAGGCGCCGGTAAAAGATCAACACCAGATCGCCGGTACCGTGGTCGGCGCGCTGGCCGGTGGTTTGCTGGGTAACCAGATTGGCGGCGGTACCGGCAAGAAGATTGCCACGGTGGCCGGTGCGGTCGGTGGCGGTTATGCGGGCAACAAGGTGCAGGAGGGCATGCAGGAGCGTGACACCTACACCACCACGCAAACTCGCTGCAACACGGTCAATGACATCAGCGACAAGGTCGTCGGTTACGACGTGCGTTACTCGCTTGATGGCAAGGAAGGCAAAGTGCGGATGGATCGCGATCCGGGTAACCAGATTCCGGTCGACAAGGAAGGCAAGCTGATCCTGTCGCAGAATGAGCCAAGTCAGTAAAGCGCTACTGTTGTGAAAAGAAGCACCCTGCGGGGTGCTTTTTTTGTACCCGCAATTCAGGGCTGAACGCGGTTCTCACCTGTGGGAGCGAGCCTGCTCGCGAATGCGGTCCAACAGTTTATATTTCCTTTGTTGACACGCCCATTCGCGAGCAGGCTCGCTCCTACAGGGAAATTGTGGTGTTTGGAATTGCAGGCATAAAAAAAGCACCCCGGAGGGTGCTTTTTTGGTTTCGCGTACAGCTTAGCGCTTCAGCGAGGCCGGCAGGTGCGGCTGGATCGCCGTCAGCACTGCCTTGAAGCATTTGGTGTTGCCGGCAACGATGTGGCCTTTCTCAAGGAAGTCGTGACCACCGGTGAAGTCGCTCACCAGGCCGCCGGCTTCTTGAATCAGCAGGGCGCCTGCAGCCATGTCCCACTCGGACAGGCCCGACTCCCAGAACGCATCGAAACGACCGGCAGCCACGTAAGCTAGGTCCAGGCTCGCCGAACCGGCGCGGCGGATGCCGGCAGTCTGGCCAACCAGGGCGCGGAACATGCCCAGGTAGTTGTCGAGGTTGTCCATCTGATCGTCACGGAACGGGAAGCCAGTGCCGAGCAGGGCGCCGTCGAGGCTGGTGCGACCGCTTACGCGCAGACGACGACCGTTCAGTTGAGCGCCGCGACCACGGCTGGCGGTGAATTCTTCCTGGCGAACCGGGTCCAGAACCACTGCGTGTTCCAGGCGACCACGATATTTGCAGGCAATGCTCACTGCAAAGTGCGGAATGCCACGGAGGAAGTTGGTGGTGCCGTCCAGTGGATCGATGATCCACAGGTACTCTTCGCCTTCGATGCCGGTGCCAGCGTGCAGGCCGGTTTCTTCACCCTGAATCGAGTGATTCGGGTAAGCCTTGCGCAGGGCATCGATGATTTTCTGTTCAGCGGCGCGATCGACCTCGGATACGTAATCCTTGGCGTCTTTTTCGTCGACCTTGATGGTATCCAGGCGCTCGATGGAGCGGAAGATCAGTTCACTGGCGCTGCGGGCGGCGCGCAGCGCGATATTCAGCATGGGCTGCATGGATGTGTCACCTAAGGTTGTTAAAGAAAGCCGCGCATTCTATCAGAACTTTTCTTCAGGTGAAGGACGCTGTTCGCTTTCATAGCTTAACGGTAGGCTGTTCTGTAAGATTTGCCCCCCTTTCCTGTGTCCGAGAGCGCCTCCCTTGCTGCAGAACATTCGTGTCGTCCTGGTCAACACCAGCCACCCCGGCAACATCGGCGGGGCCGCGCGCGCCATGAAAAACATGGGTCTGTCGCGACTGGTGCTGGTCGATCCGCGGGTCTTCCCGCACCACGAGGCCGATGCCCGCGCCTCTGGTGCCGGTGACATCCTTGAAAACGCGCAAGTCGTCGCCACGTTGGAAGATGCTCTGGTCGGCTGCAATCTGGTGCTCGGCACCAGCGCCCGCGACCGGCGTATTCCCTGGCCGCTGCTGGACCCGCGCGAATGCGGCAACAAGGTGGTCGAGGAAGCCGGGCAGGGCGCCGAGATTGCTTTGGTGTTCGGCCGTGAAGACTCCGGCCTGACCAACGAAGAGCTGCAGCGATGTCACTTTCACGTGCACATCCCTTCCGACCCGACGTTCAGTTCGCTGAATCTCGGGGCGGCGGTGCAGGTGTTGAGTTATGAAGTGCGCATGGCCTGGCTGGCCGCACAGGGTCAGCCAAGCAAGGTCGAGAAAGAAGAAGTGGCCTCGGTGAAAAGTGCCGAGCTGGCGACCATGGATGAGCTGGAGCGATTCTATGAGCACCTGGAGCAGACGCTGGTTGCCATCGAATTCCTCGACCCGGAAAAGCCACGGCACTTGATGGCGCGCCTGCGCCGGTTGTACGGACGCAGCTCGGTCAGCCGGGCGGAAATGAACATTTTGCGTGGCATCCTCACGGAAACCCAGAAAGCGGCCCGTGGCGAGCTTCTAAAGCGGAAGGATTGAATGATGTTTGAGCGTTTGCGTGAAGATATCCAAAGCGTATTCCATCGAGACCCGGCGGCGCGTAACGCTTTTGAAGTCCTGACCTGCTACCCCGGCATGCATGCGATCTGGATTCATCGTCTGGCCGGCATGCTCTGGCGCAACGAATTGAAGTGGCTGGCGCGGCTGGTGTCGAACTTCGGTCGCTGGCTGACCGGGATCGAGATTCACCCGGGCGCCAAGGTCGGTCGGCGTTTCTTCATCGACCACGGCATGGGCATCGTCATTGGTGAAACCGCCGAGATCGGCGACGACGTGACTATCTATCAGGGTGTAACCCTCGGCGGCACCAGTTGGAACAAAGGCAAGCGCCACCCGACGCTGGGTGATGGCGTCGTGGTCGGTGCTGGCGCCAAGGTGCTTGGCCCGTTCACGGTGGGTGCCGGCGCCAAAGTCGGCTCCAACGCTGTGGTCACCAAGGAAGTGCCGCCGGGCGCCACGGTGGTGGGGATTCCGGGGCGGATCATCGTCAAGACCGATGAAGAGCAGGACGCCAAGCGCAAAGCCATGGCGGAAAAGATCGGTTTCGACGCCTACGGTGTCAGCGAAGACATGCCTGACCCGGTGGCCCGCGCCATCGGCCAATTGCTCGATCATCTGCAAGCGGTGGACGGGCGTCTGGAAGGCATGTGCGGCGCACTGAAGGATCTGGGCAGCAATTACTGTGCGAAAGATCTGCCTGAGCTGCGCGAAGAAGACTTCGCTTGCGTCAAGGGCAAGGACGAATCGAAAGCCGGCTGAACCGCGGCGCTGCTTTTCGCGAGCAGGCTCGCTCCCACAAGAGCAATGCATTCCAATGTGTGAGCGAGCCTGCTCGCGAAGAACGATCACGCGGTTGCGCTGGCTGTCCGCGCCCCGTCTTTGCTATAGTGCGCGCGCTCTTTTGCGGGTAAACCCGACTAAAGCACTAGGTCTTATAGTTGACTTAAATGCTCGGGAATTGCATACTCCCGCCCATTCCGAACTCCGTGGTAACTGTCCATGCGACTGACTACAAAAGGCCGATACGCCGTGACCGCCATGCTTGACCTGGCGTTGCACGCGCAGCACGGGCCGGTGTCTCTGGCCGATATCTCCGAGCGCCAAGGCATCTCCCTGTCCTACCTCGAACAGCTGTTCGCCAAGCTGCGCCGCAGCAACCTGGTTTCCAGCGTTCGCGGTCCGGGTGGTGGCTACCAGTTGTCCCGCGACATGCAGGGCATCCAGGTCGCCCAGGTGATTGATGCGGTGAACGAATCGGTCGATGCCACCAAGTGCCAGGGCCAGGGCGATTGCCATTCCGGTGATACCTGCCTGACCCATCATCTGTGGTGCGACTTGAGCCTGCAGATTCACGAATTTCTGAGCGGTATCAGCTTGGCCGACCTTGTGACTCGCCGTGAGGTACAAGAAGTGGCCCAGCGTCAGGACCAGCGCCGTTGCAGCAGCAAGGCGCCACGCCTGGACAAGATTGAAGCGTCCGCCGTCGAATGACAGCCGAAGAGCTACCCGCGGCACGCCAGCCCTGATTTAGGAGATAGTCCATGAAATTGCCGATTTACCTTGATTACTCTGCAACCACCCCGGTTGATCCGCGCGTTGCGCAGAAAATGAGTGAATGCCTGCTGGTCGACGGAAACTTCGGTAACCCGGCGTCCCGTTCCCACGTGTTCGGCTGGAAGGCTGAAGAGTCCGTCGAAAACGCTCGTCGTCAGGTGGCCGATCTGGTCAACGCCGACCCGCGTGAAATCGTCTGGACCTCCGGCGCCACCGAATCCGACAACCTGGCGATCAAGGGCGCGGCACATTTCTACGCCTCCAAGGGCAAGCACCTGATCACCAGCAAGATCGAGCACAAGGCTGTCCTCGACACCATGCGCCAGCTGGAGCGTGAAGGTTTCGAAGTGACTTACCTCGAGCCGACCGAAGACGGTCTGATCACCCCGGCAATGATCGATGCTGCACTGCGCGAAGACACCATTCTGGTGTCGGTGATGCACGTCAACAACGAAATCGGCACCATCAACGACATCGCCGCAATCGGCGAGATGCTGCGCGCCAAAGGCGTGTTGTTCCATGTCGACGCGGCTCAGTCCACCGGCAAGGTCGAGATCGACCTGCAGAAGCTGAAAGTCGACATGATGTCGTTCTCCGCCCACAAGACTTATGGCCCTAAAGGCATCGGCGCGCTGTACGTCAGCCGCAAGCCGCGTGTGCGCATCGAAGCGACCATGCACGGCGGCGGTCACGAGCGCGGCATGCGTTCCGGCACCCTCGCGACCCACCAGATCGTCGGCATGGGCGAAGCGTTCCGCGTAGCCAAGGAAGACATGGCTGCCGAAAACGTGCGCATCAAAGCCTTGAGCGATCGCTTCTACAAGCAGGTCGAGCATCTGGAAGAGCTGTACGTCAACGGCAGCCTGACCGCCCGCGTTCCGCACAACCTGAACCTGAGCTTCAACTACGTTGAAGGCGAGTCGCTGATCATGGCGCTCAAAGATCTGGCGGTATCGTCCGGTTCGGCCTGTACCTCGGCGTCGCTGGAGCCTTCGTACGTACTGCGCGCCCTGGGCCGCAACGACGAACTGGCACACAGCTCGATCCGCTTTACCTTCGGCCGTTTCACCACCGAAGAAGAAATCGACTACGCCGCGCAGAAAGTCTGCGAGGCCGTTACCAAGCTGCGCGCTCTGTCGCCGCTCTGGGACATGTACAAAGACGGCGTCGATATCTCGAAAATCGAGTGGGCGGCACACTAACTATAGAAGCCGCCGGATACAGATCCTGTAGCGACGCGGCGTTAACGCAGCGCAGTTGCAGGGTCTCAAGAGCGGCCCTGATGAGTGAGGATTGAGAATCATGGCTTACAGCGAAAAGGTCATCGACCACTACGAAAACCCGCGCAACGTCGGCAAGATGAACGCGGAAGATCCTGATGTCGGCACCGGCATGGTCGGCGCTCCGGCGTGCGGCGACGTGATGCGTCTGCAGATCAAGGTCAACGATCAGGGCGTTATCGAAGACGCCAAGTTCAAGACCTACGGTTGCGGTTCGGCCATTGCCTCCAGCTCCCTCGCCACCGAGTGGATGAAGGGCAAGACCCTGGACGAAGCCGAAACCATCAAGAACACTCAGCTGGCCGAAGAACTGGCCCTGCCGCCAGTGAAAATCCACTGCTCCGTGCTCGCTGAAGACGCTATCAAAGCGGCTGTCCGCGATTACAAGCAGAAGAAAGGCTTGATCTGAATTTCAAGATTCGGCGACGAGTAAGGAGTCAACGATGGCTATCAGCATGACAGAAGCGGCTGCTCGACACGTGCGGCGCTCCCTCGACGGGCGCGGCAAAGGTGAAGGGATTCGTCTGGGTGTTCGCACCACAGGCTGTTCCGGCCTTGCCTACGTGCTGGAGTTTGTCGACGAGGTAGTGGCGGAAGATCAGGTGTTCGAGAGTCACGGCGAAAAGGTGATCATCGACCCGAAAAGCCTGGCCTACCTGGATGGCACCGAGCTCGACTTCGTCAAGGAAGGGTTGAACGAAGGCTTCAAGTTCAACAACCCCAACGTGCGCGGTGAATGTGGCTGCGGCGAAAGCTTCAACATCTGAGGCTGGTCGTGGGTATTCCTTGTCATTTCGCTTTATTCGAGCTGCAACCGAGCTTCCGCCTGGATCTCGAGCAGTTGGCCACGCGCTATCGTGAGTTGGCGCGCGGCGTCCATCCTGACCGTTTTGCCGACGCCTCCGAACGCGAGCAGCGCTCGGCACTCGAGCAATCGGCGCGGCTCAACGACGCCTACCAGACGCTCAAGAGTCCGGCCCAGCGCGCACGCTACCTGCTGAAAATCAGCGGGCATGAAGTGCCGATGGAAGTCACCGTCCACGATCCCGAGTTTCTTCTGCAGCAGATGCAATGGCGCGAAGAGCTCGAAGATCTGCAGGACAGTGCCGACCTCGACGGTGTCGCGGTATTCAAACGTCGTTTGAAGGCAGCTCAGGAACAGCTCAACGAAAGCTTCTCAGCCTGTTGGGATGATGCAGCGCAACGCGAGCAGGCCGAACGCCTGATGCGGCGCATGCAGTTCCTCGACAAGCTCACCTACGAAGTGCGCCAGCTGGAAGAGCGCCTCGACGATTAACCCAGTGCTGCCCTGATTGCACGCTGACAGACAGACAAGACCTGATCACCATGGCTCTACTGCAGATCGCCGAACCCGGCCAAAGTCCTCAACCGCACCAGCGCCGTCTGGCTGTGGGCATCGACTTGGGTACTACCAATTCGCTGGTCGCTGCGCTGCGCAGTGGTCTTTCCGAACCGCTGGCCGACGCCAACGGGCAGGTCATCCTGCCGTCCGCCGTGCGTTATCACGCCGACCGCGTCGAAGTCGGTGAGTCCGCCAAGCTGGCAGCAGCCTCCGATCCTCTGAACACCGTGCTCTCGGTCAAGCGCTTGATGGGTCGTGGTCTATCCGACGTCAAGCAATTGGGCGAGCAACTGCCGTACCGCTTTGTCGGCGGCGAATCGCACATGCCGTTTATCGATACCGTGCAAGGCCCGAAAAGCCCGGTTGAAGTCTCCGCCGATATCCTCAAGGTCCTGCGTCAGCGCGCTGAAGCGACCTTGGGTGGTGAACTGGTTGGCGCGGTAATCACCGTTCCTGCCTACTTCGACGATGCGCAGCGTCAGGCCACCAAAGATGCGGCCAAACTCGCCGGTCTGAACGTGTTGCGTCTGCTCAACGAACCGACCGCTGCCGCTGTAGCGTACGGTCTGGATCAGCACGCCGAAGGTCTGGTGGCGATATATGACCTGGGCGGCGGTACTTTCGATATTTCCATTCTGCGTCTGACTGGCGGCGTTTTCGAAGTTCTGGCCACTGGCGGCGACAGCGCGCTGGGCGGCGATGACTTCGATCATGCGATTGCCGGCTGGATCATCGAGAGTGCTGGCTTGTCCGCCGATCTCGACCCGGGCGCACAACGCAATCTGCTGCAAACTGCCTGTGCGGCCAAAGAAGCTTTGACCGACGCCGCCAGCGTTGAAGTGGCTTACGGCCACTGGAAAGCCCAGTTGACCCGCGAAGCCTTCGATGCGCTGATCGAGCCAATGGTCGCGCGCAGTCTGAAAGCCTGCCGCCGCGCGGTTCGCGATTCCGGTATCGAACTGGAAGACGTCCACGCCGTGGTCATGGTCGGCGGTTCGACCCGCGTGCCACGTGTTCGTGAAGCCGTTGCCGAAGCCTTCGGTCGTCAGCCATTGACGGAAATCGACCCGGATCAAGTGGTGGCCATCGGGGCCGCGATCCAGGCCGACACCCTGGCTGGCAACAAGCGCGATGGCGGCGAACTGCTGCTGCTCGACGTGATTCCGCTGTCCCTGGGGCTGGAAACCATGGGCGGGCTGATGGAGAAGGTGATTCCGCGCAACACCACCATCCCCGTCGCGCGCGCCCAGGACTTCACCACTTATAAAGACGGCCAGTCGGCCATGGCGATCCACGTGTTGCAGGGCGAGCGCGAGCTGATCAGCGACTGTCGCTCTCTGGCACGTTTCGAATTGCGCGGCATTCCGGCGATGGTGGCCGGTGCGGCGAAAATTCGCGTGACCTTCCAGGTCGATGCCGACGGTCTGCTCAGCGTGTCTGCCCGTGAATTGGGCTCGGGCGTTGAAGCGAGCATTCAGGTCAAACCATCCTATGGTCTGACCGATGGCGAAATCGCCAAGATGCTCAAAGATTCGTTCCAGCACGCCAATGACGACAAGGTCGCCCGTGTTCTGCGTGAGCAGCAAGTCGATGCCCAGCGCCTGCTCGAAGCGGTGCAGGGCGCGCTGGATGCCGATGGCGAGCGTTTGCTCGATGCCGAAGAGCGCATGGTCATCGAACTGCAAATGCAGGAACTGGCCGAACTGATGAAAGGTACCGATGGCTATGCCATCGAGCAGCAGACCAAGCGTCTGTCGCAAGTGACCGATGCTTTTGCTGCCCGCCGCATGGATCTGACGGTGAAAGCCGCTCTGTCGGGGCGCAACCTGAATGAAATCGAGGATATCTGATGCCGCAGGTCATTTTTCTGCCCCACGAGAAGTTCTGCCCTGAAGGCATGGTGGTCGAGGCTGCGCCCGGCACATCGATTCTCGAACTGGCCCACGAACACCATATCGAGATGGAAAGCGCGTGCGGCGGCGTCTGCGCCTGCACCACGTGCCATTGCATCATCCGCGAGGGTTTCGACTCGCTGGAAGAGGCCGACGAGCTGGAAGAAGACTTCCTTGATCGTGCCTGGGGCCTTGAGGCGCAATCGCGTCTGGCTTGCCAGGCCATCGTCGGTGAGGAAGACCTCACCGTCGAAATTCCGAAATATTCGCTTAACCATGCGGCCGAAGCGCCGCACTGACTGGTAAGACTGTCATGAGCTACGGTTGGAATGATGTTCAACGCATTGCAGAAGAATTGGCGGAAGCCAAGCCGGATGTAGATCCGCTTTCTGTCAATTTCGTCGACCTGCAGCGATGGATCATGGAACTGCCTGACTTCGACAACACCTCCGGCCGTGTCGGCGAGAAGGTGTTGGAAGCGGTTCAGGCGCTCTGGATCGAAGAAGTCGACTGATCGTCCTCGCAGGTTAGGCAATACCAAAGAACCCGCGTATAATTCGCGGGTTTAATTTTTCGCAAATTACCGTTTCTGGAGTTACACCATGGCTGTTCAACGTACTTTCTCCATCATCAAGCCTGACGCCGTTGCTAAAAACGTGATCGGCAAGATCACCACTCGCTTCGAAGACGCTGGCCTGCGCGTTGTAGCTTCGAAACTGAAGCAACTGTCCAAAGCCGAAGCCGAAGGCTTCTACGCTGAGCACAGCGAGCGCGGTTTCTTCGGTGACCTGGTTGCTTTCATGACTTCCGGTCCGGTTGTCGTTCAGGTTCTGGAAGGCGAAAACGCTATCGCTCGCAACCGTGAGCTGATGGGCGCTACCAACCCTAAAGAAGCTGCTGCCGGCACCATCCGTGCTGACTTCGCTGAATCGATCGACGCCAACGCCGTTCACGGTTCGGACTCCGAAGCTGCTGCCGCTCGCGAAATCGCTTACTTCTTCGCAGCTACTGAAGTAACCACTCGCTAAGCATTGCTTGCAGAGTGAAGGTGAATCCATGACTACATCGACTGTTAAAACAAACCTGCTGGGTCTGACCCAGCCGGAAATGGAAAAATTCTTCGACTCAATCGGGGAGAAGCGTTTCCGTGCCGGTCAGGTAATGAAATGGATTCACCACTTTGGCGTCGATGATTTCGACGCCATGACGAACGTCAGCAAAGCCTTGCGCGACAAGCTCAAGGCCATTGCTGAAGTGCGTGGTCCGGAAGTGGTCAGCGAGGACATCTCCAGCGACGGCACCCGTAAATGGGTGGTGCGCGTGGCGTCCGGCAGCTGCGTCGAGACCGTGTACATTCCCCAGGGCAAGCGCGGCACCTTGTGCGTTTCGTCCCAGGCAGGCTGTGCCCTGGATTGCAGTTTCTGCTCCACCGGCAAGCAAGGCTTCAACAGCAACCTCACCGCCGCCGAAGTCATCGGTCAGGTGTGGATTGCCAACAAATCTTTCGGCAGCGTCCCGGCCACCGTCGACCGTGCGATCACCAACGTGGTGATGATGGGCATGGGCGAGCCGTTGCTGAACTTCGACAACGTCGTCGCCGCCATGCATCTGATGATGGATGACCTCGGCTACGGGATCTCCAAGCGCCGCGTGACCCTGTCCACCTCGGGTGTGGTGCCGATGATCGATGAGCTGGCCAAGCACATCGACGTGTCCCTGGCGTTGTCCCTGCACGCACCGAATGACGCATTGCGTAACCAATTGGTGCCGATCAACAAGAAATATCCGCTTAAGATGCTGCTCGAGTCGTGCCAGCGCTACATGTCCGCCCTTGGCGAGAAACGTGTGCTGACCATCGAGTACACGTTGCTCAAGGACGTCAACGACAAGCTTGAGCACGCAGTGGAAATGATCGAGCTGCTTAAAGACATCCCGTGCAAGATCAACCTGATCCCATTCAATCCGTTCCCGCACTCCGGGTACGAGCGGCCGAGCAACAATGCCATCCGCCGCTTCCAGGATCAGTTGCATCAGGCCGGTTTCAACGTCACCGTGCGCACCACCCGTGGTGAAGACATCGATGCCGCATGTGGTCAATTGGTAGGGCAGGTGCTGGATCGCACCCGTCGCAGCGAACGTTACATCGCCGTGCGCGAGTTGAGCGCCGACAGCGATCTGGCACAGAACGCCGCGAACACTAACTAAGAGAGGATCTCTATGTCCCTGCGCTTTGCGCTGCTGTTGCTGTTGGCCAGCCTGTGCGCTGGTTGTGTCCTGTCGGGTGACTACAACCCGATGAAGACCAGCAAGGGCCGCGATGAAGCGCGGGCTGCCTACGTGCAGCTGGGGCTGGGCTATCTGCAGCAAGGCATGACCGAGCGCGCCAAGGTGCCATTGAAGAAAGCGCTGGAACTGGACGGTTCCGACCCCGACGCCAATGCGGCCCTCGGTCTGGTGTTCCAGGCTGAAATGGAGCCGGCACTTGCCGACGAGCACTTTCGCAAGGCCCTGTCCTCACGTCCCGCCGATGCGCGCATCCTCAACAACTACGGCAGTTTTCTCTACGAAGAACAGCGCTACAAGGAAGCCTACGAGCGTTTTGAACAAGCGGCCGCCGATACCCTGTATCCTGAGCGCTCGCGGGTCTTCGAAAACCTCGGCATGACCGCCGCCAAGCTTGGCCAGCGTGATCTGGCGCAGCAACAGCTGGAAAAAGCTCTGCGCCTGAATCGCCAACAACCGCGCGCATTGCTGGAAATGGCTGAGTTGTCCTTCGAAGACAGGCATTATGTGCCCGCGCGTGACTATTACGACCGTTTCAGCCAGCTCACCGAACAAAATGCACGTAGTCTATTGCTCGGCGTTCGGCTGGCAAAAGTGTTTGAAGATCGCGACAAGGCAGCCAGTTACGGTCTGCAATTAAAACGACTCTATCCCGGTACGCCGGAATATCAGCAATACCTGTCGGAGCAATGATGAAAGCGGCGCATCCCGAAGTTGTAGCAGCGAATCGCGTAAATCCCGGTGAGACCCTGCGCCAGGCCCGCGAAAGCAATGGCTGGTCGCTGGCCGAAGTGGCCCTCAAGCTCAACCTCACCGTGACGTCCCTGAGCAATCTTGAAGCCGGCGCTTTCGACAAGCTGCCGGGGCATACCTTCGCTCGCGGTTACATTCGCGCCTATGCCAAATTGCTCGGCATGGACCAGACCGTTCTGGTTCAGCAATTCGACCAGTCCACCGGCACCGACTCCCAGGGCAGCAACGTTCACGCCCTCGGTCGTATCGAAGAGCCAGTGCGCGTTTCCCACACCATTTTGCGTATTGTCAGCCTGTTGTTGCTGATTGCGGTCATCGGCGGCGGTTTCGTCTGGTGGCAGGATCAGACCTCGCAGCGCACCCGCGATCTGACCAGCCTGGCGCCGGAACACGTCGAAGTCGAAGGCGCGGACGGCACCACGCAGATCCACCCGATCGACGAGCCGGAAGATCAGGCTGTCGCCGAAAATCAGGCCGACAGTTCGACAACGCTGGCCTTGCCGCAGTCGGAAACCAGTGCTGAATCGACCGGCGCCGAATCTGCTGCCCCAGCGACCGAGCCAGCTGCCCCGGCAGTTGCGCCAAGCGCACCGGCACAGACGCCTGCGCCAGTGGTGGCGGCTCCGGCCACTCCAGCGCCGAATGTCCCAGCGACACCTGCCCCGACCGCGCCGGTCGCCCAAGCGCCAAGCGCTGAAGCAGCTGCTCCGGTTGCCGGCGAAGGCCAGGTGCAATTGCAGTTCACCGGCGATTGCTGGGCACAGGTGACCGATGGCCGTGGCAAAGTGATTTTCAGTGGTCTGAAGCATAAAGGCGACAGCGTGACCGTTTCCGGCAAACCGCCGCTCAATGTGCGTCTGGGCGTTGCCCGCGCAGCACAGGTCAGCTACAACGGCCAACCGGTCGATATCGCTCCGTTCACCAGTGGCGAGACTGCTCGCCTGAAGTTGGGTCAATAAGTCATGCACGGCGAATCTCCAATCAAACGTCGCGAATCGCGCAAGATCTGGGTCGGCAACGTACCGGTGGGCGGCGACGCGCCGATCGCTGTGCAGAGCATGACCAACAGCGATACCAATGATGTCGCTGCGACCGTGGCGCAGATCAATCGTCTGGAAGCCGCCGGCGTCGACATCGTTCGCGTCTCGGTGCCGGACATGGACGCCGCCGAGGCGTTCGGCAAGATCAAGCAACTGGTCAAAGTGCCGTTGGTGGCTGACATCCACTTCGACTACAAAATCGCCTTGCGCGTGGCCGAACTGGGTGTGGATTGCCTGCGTATCAATCCGGGCAACATCGGTCGTGAAGACCGTGTGCGTGCCGTGGTCGATGCGGCGCGTGATCGCGGCATTCCGATCCGCATCGGCGTCAATGCCGGTTCCCTGGAAAAAGACCTGCAAAAGAAATACGGCGAGCCGACCCCGGCGGCGCTGGTCGAGTCCGCTTTGCGCCACGTTGAACACCTTGAACGCTTGAATTTCCAGGACTTCAAGGTCAGCGTTAAGGCCTCCGACGTGTTCATGGCCGTCGAAGCGTACCGTTTGCTGGCGAAAGAAATCGTCCAGCCGCTGCACCTCGGCATCACTGAAGCTGGCGGTTTGCGTTCGGGCACGGTGAAATCCGCCGTGGGCCTAGGTATGCTGCTCGCCGAAGGGATTGGCGATACTATCCGCATCTCGCTGGCGGCCGACCCGGTCGAGGAAGTGAAGGTCGGTTATGACATTCTCAAGTCTTTGCATCTGCGTTCCCGTGGCATCAACTTCATCGCCTGCCCGAGCTGCTCGCGGCAGAACTTCGATGTGGTCAAGACCATGAACGAGCTGGAAGGGCGCCTTGAAGACCTGCTGGTGCCGCTGGATGTCGCGGTCATCGGTTGCGTGGTCAACGGCCCCGGCGAAGCCAAGGAAGCCCATATCGGCTTGACCGGCGGCACGCCCAACCTGATTTACATCGACGGCAAGCCGTCGCAGAAGCTGACGAATGACAATCTGGTGGACGAGCTGGAAAAGCTGATCCGCCAGAAAGCGGCCGAAAAGGTCGAAGCTGACGCTGCCGTTATCGCGCGCGGCTGATCGAATGAATTAAGGAAATTTTGTGAGCAAGTCTCTGCAAGCCATTCGTGGCATGAACGACATCCTGCCCGAACAGACCCCGCTGTGGCGTTATTTCGAAGGCACTGTGGCGCGTCTGCTGGATAACTACGGTTACAAGCAGATCCGCATGCCGATCGTCGAGTTCACCGAGCTGTTCAAGCGCTCGATCGGCGAAGTGACCGACATCGTCGAAAAAGAGATGTACACCTTCGAAGACCGCAACGGCGACTCCCTGACCCTGCGTCCGGAAGGTACCGCGGCGTGCGTGCGTGCCGTACTCGAGCACGGCATCACCGGCGGTGGTCAGGTGCAGAAACTCTGGTACATCGGCCCGATGTTCCGCCACGAGCGTCCGCAGAAAGGCCGTTATCGTCAGTTTCACCAGATCGGTCTGGAGGTGTTCAACCTCGACGGTCCGGACATCGACGCCGAGCTGATCATCATGACCTGGCGCCTGTGGGGCGAGCTGGGCATTCGTGATGCGGTCAAGCTCGAACTCAACAGCCTCGGCACCAGCGAATCCCGTGGTCGCTATCGTGAAGCCCTGGTCGAGTACCTCTCGGCGCACCACGACAAGCTCGACGAAGACAGCCAGCGTCGCCTGAAAACCAACCCGCTGCGCGTGCTCGACACGAAAAATGCCGACACCCAGGCCGTGCTGGTCGATGCGCCGAAAATGGCCGACTACCTCGACGACGAGTCCCGCGCTCACTTCGAAGGCCTGAAGGCGCGTCTGGATGCCGTCGGCATTCCTTACGTGCTCAACCCGAAACTGGTGCGTGGCCTCGATTACTACAGCAAAACCGTTTTCGAATGGGTCACCGACAAGCTCGGCGCCCAAGGCACCGTGTGCGCGGGCGGCCGTTACGACGGTCTGGTCGAGCAGATGGGCGGCAAGCCAACCCCGGGCGTCGGTTTCGCCATGGGCATCGAGCGTCTGGTATTGATGCTCGAAACCCTTGAGCAGATTCCGCAGGAAATTGCCCGTCAGGTCGACGTCTACCTCTGCGCCTTCGGTGAAGAGGCCGAGCTGGCCGGTCTGGCCCTGGCCGAACGGGTTCGCGATGAACTTCCAAACCTGCGCCTGCAAGTCAATGCCGGCGCCGGCAGTTTCAAAAGCCAGTTCAAGAAGGCCGACAAGAGCGGTGCGCTGTACGCATTGATCCTCGGTGACGACGAAATGGCCCAGCAAGTGGTAGGTTTCAAACCCCTGCGTGGCCAGGGCGAACAACAAAGCATTGCCTGGGATGCGCTTGCCGCTCACCTGGCCACCTGCGTCGTGCAGGGTTGAAGCTGTCTTAACAGCCGATTTAGCGATTAAGGAGTATTGGGGTGTCGAGTACCGAAGACGAACAGTTGGCGGATTTGAAGGACTGGTGGACACGCAACGGCAAACCTCTGGTCACCGGCGGCCTGTTGGCGCTGGTCATCGTGTTCGGCTGGCAGGCCTGGCACAAATATCAGAGCAACCAGTCGCAAGGCGCCTCGGTGCTCTATCAGCAATTGCTGGAAACCACGCTGACGCCTGACGGCAAGCCTGATGCCGCCCGCGTTGCGGATCTGGCCGGCAAGCTCAACAGCGAATACGGCGGTTCTGCCTATGCGCAATACGGCAGCCTGTTCGTCGCCAAAGTGGCGGTTGACAGCGGCAAGCTGGACGACGCGGCAACCGAACTCAAAGCCATCGTCGACAAACCGGCCAACCCGGCGCTGGGCGAAATCGCCCGTCAGCGTCTGGCGCAGGTGCTGGGCGCGCAGGACAAGGCCGAAGACGCCCTGAAACTGCTCGACGGCGATGCCGACAAAGCGTTCCTGGCCACTCGCGAAGAACTCAAGGGCGACCTGCTGGTGCGCTTGGGCCGTACCGATGACGCGAACAAGGCGTATCAAAAAGCCAAGGCGGCACTGTCGGATGAAGCGGCGGTCGGTGGCCTTCAAATCAAGCTCGACGACCTGGCCAAAGGGGATGCGTGACGTGATCCGTTGGAAGCATGCAGCATTGCTGGCTCTGGCCCTTCTGGCCGCGGGTTGCAGCAGCAACAGCAAGAAAGAATTGCCACCGGCCGAGCTGACCGACTTCAAAGAGGAAGTGGTTCTGCAGAAGCAATGGAGCCGCTCGATCGGTGACGGTCAGGGCGAGACCTACAACATGCTGGTGCCGGCGATCGACGGTGACACCATCTACGCCGCCGATGTTACCGGTGTCGTAATGGCCATGGATCGCAGCAATGGCGACGTGAAGTGGGACCAGGATCTGGAACTGCCTGTCTCCGGCGCCGTTGGCGTGGGTTACGGTCTGGTACTGATCGGTACCCTGCGTGGCGAAGTCGTCGCTCTGGACACCAGCAACGGTGAAGAGAAGTGGCGTGCCCGCGTCAACAGTGAAGTCCTCGCGCCGCCGGCCAACAATGGCGACGTGGTCGTTGTGCAGACCCAGGACGATCGTCTGATCGGTCTGGACGCTGCCACCGGCAACCAGCGCTGGGTGTATGACAGCACCCCGGCGGTCCTGACCCTGCGTGGCACCAGTGCTCCGCTGGTCACCAACCGTCTGGCGGTAGCTGGCCTGTCGACCGGTAAAGTGGTTGCGCTGGACATCTCCAACGGCGTGCCGGTGTGGGAACAACGCATCGCCATTCCACAGGGTCGTTCGGAACTGGAGCGCGTGGTCGACATCGACGGCGGCCTGCTGCTGTCCGGCGGCACGCTGTACGTGGCCAGCTATCAGGGTCGCGTTGCGGCACTGGATCTGGAAAGCGGTCGTCAACTGTGGCAGCGCGATGCGTCGAGCTATGCCGGTATCGCTCAAGGTTTCGGCAGCGTCTACGTGAGCCTGTCTTCGGGCACCGTTGAAGGCGTCGACGAGCGTTCCACCACCGCACTGTGGAGCAACGACTCGCTGGCTCGCCGTCAACTGTCGGCACCGGAAGTGTTCTCCAGCTACGTAGCTGTGGGTGACCTGGAAGGTTATCTGCATCTGCTGAGTCAGGTCGACGGTCGTTTCGTCGGCCGTGAGCGCATCGACAGCGACGGCCTGCGTGCCCGTCCGCTGGTGGTGGGCGACACGATTTATGTGTATGGCAACAGCGGCAAACTGGAAGCCCTGACCATCAAGTAACAACTATGCTTGGGGTTCATCCCCAAGCGGCCCTGCATCAGCAGGGTTTGCAGCGCCCCCGGGTGTTGCCCCGAGCACCAGCCGCTGCCTCGCAGCGGCTTTTGTATTTTCTGAAATAACGAAGTGGAGAGCCGCATGGTTCCCGTAATCGCCCTGGTGGGCCGACCGAACGTCGGCAAGTCCACCTTGTTCAACCGCCTGACCAGGACGCGTGACGCCATCGTCGGCGACCTGTCCGGTCTGACCCGTGATCGCCAGTACGGTGAGGCCAAGTGGCAAGGGCGTTCCTACATTCTGATCGACACCGGCGGTATCTCCGGTGACGAACATGGTATGGACGAAAAAATGGCCGAGCAGTCGCTGCTGGCCATCGAAGAAGCCGATGTGGTGCTGTTTCTGGTAGATGCCAAGGCCGGTTTTACCGCTGCCGACCAGATGATCGCCGAGCATTTGCGCAAACGTAACAAGCGTTCCCACGTGGTGGCCAACAAGGTCGACAACATCGACCCGGAAATGGCCCGCGCCGAATTCGCCCCGCTGGGCATGGGCCACGCGATCCCGATCGCCGGCGCCCACGGCCGTGGCATCACGCAACTGCTGGAAGCCGCCCTGAGCGAATTCCCGCGCGATGATGACGAGCCGGCTGAGGGCGAAGAGGAAGAAGTCGTTGCCGAAGGCGAGGAAGCCAAGCGCATTCCTGGCCCGAGCGAGAAAGACGGGATCAAGATCGCCATCATCGGCCGTCCGAACGTCGGCAAGTCGACCCTGGTCAACCGTATGCTCGGTGAAGACCGGGTCATCGTGTATGACCAGCCGGGCACCACCCGCGACAGCATCTACATTCCGTTCGAGCGCAATGAAGAGAAGTACACGCTGATCGACACCGCCGGTGTGCGCAAGCGGGGCAAGATCCACGAAGAAGTCGAAAAGTTCTCCGTGGTCAAAACCCTGCAGGCGATCAAAGACGCCAACGTGGTGATCTTCGTGATGGACGCCCGCGAGGGTGTGGTCGATCACGACCTGAACCTGCTGGGCTTCGCGATCGAATCCGGTCGTGCGCTGGTCATCGCGATCAACAAGTGGGACGGCATGACGCCGAGCGAGCGCGACTTTGTGAAAGTCGAGCTGCAACGTCGTCTGTTCTTCGTCGACTACGCCGACATTCACTTCATCTCGGCGTTGCACGGCACGGGCGTGGGCAACCTCTACGCTTCGGTGCAGAACTCGTTCAAGTCCGCTGTTACCCGCTGGCCGACCAACCGTCTGACCCAGATTCTCGAAGATGCGGTGGGCGAGCACGCGCCGCCGATGGTCAACAACCGCCGGATCAAGCTGCGCTACGCTCACCTCGGTGGTGCGAACCCGCCGATCATCGTGATCCACGGTAACCAGATCGAGAAAGTGCCGAAGTCGTACGTGCGCTATCTGGAAAACACTTACCGTCGTGTACTCAAGTTGGTCGGTACGCCGATCCGCATCGAGTTCAAGGGCGGCGAGAACCCGTACGAAGGCAACAAGAACACGCTGACCGACCGCCAGGTCAACAAGAAGCGTCGCTTGATGTCGCACAACAAGAAAGCCAGCAAGAAGCGCCGCGACAAGAAGTAGAAGCAGCTGCGAGTTTCAAGCTGCAAGCTGCAAGTAAAAGCGGTAAAGCAGAGAGGGCTTCGTATGAAGCCCTTTTTTGTGGGCGCGGGTTTTTGCTTGCAGCTTGCAGCTTGACGCTTGAAACTTGCAGCTCACCTGCAAGGGGCCTCCGATGATCACCAGCAAGCTGCCGAATATCGGCATCACTATTTTCACGCAGATGTCTCAGCTCGCGGCGCAGACCGGCGCGATCAACCTGTCCCAGGGTTTCCCGGATTTCGACGGCCCGCAGTCGTTGCGTGATGCGGTCGGGCGGCATATCGCCAGTGGCCATAACCAGTATTCACCGATGACCGGATTGCCGGCGTTGCGTCAGCAGATCGCGGCCAAGATCGCGCGCAGCTATGGCGTGACTGTCGATGCCGATCATGAAGTGACGGTAACGCCCGGTGCGACTCAGGCAATCTTCTGCGCGATTCAGGCAGTGATTCACAGCGGCGATGAAGTCATCGTCTTCGATCCGTGCTACGACAGCTACGCCCCGGCGACGGAGCTGGCGGGCGGTCGTTGCGTGCATGTGCAGCTGAATCCGGACGATTTCTCCATCGACTTCGACCAGCTCGCTGCGGCCCTGAGCCCGCGGACGAAAATGATCGTCATCAACACCCCGCACAACCCTAGCGGCGCGTTGATCAGCCGCGACGAGCTCGATCAACTGGCGGCGTTGATCCGCGATCGCGACATCTATCTGATCAGCGACGAAGTCTACGAGCACTTGGTTTTCGACGGCGTGCCGCATGTCAGCGTGCTGGCCCATGAAGAGTTGTATCAGCGCGCGTTCGTGGTCAGCTCGTTCGGCAAGACGTACCACGTCACCGGCTGGAAAACCGGCTACGTCGTCGCCCCGCCAGCGCTGACAGCCGAATTGCGCAAGGTGCATCAGTACGTCAGTTTCTGTGGCGTCACGCCGCTGCAATACGCGCTGGCCGATTACATGGCCGAGCACCCGGAGCACGTTGAAGAGCTGCCGGGTTTCTATCAGGCCAAGCGCGATCTGTTCTGCGATCTGCTCGCGCCGTCGCGCTTCAGTTTTACCCGAGTCACCGGCACCTATTTCCAGTTGGTCGATTATTCGCAGATCCGTCCTGATCTGAATGATGTCGACATGGCCATGTGGATGACTCGCGAGCACGGTGTCGCGAGCATTCCGGTGTCGGTGTTCTACCAGAATCCACCGCAAGGCCAGCGCCTGATACGCCTGTGCTTTGCCAAACGCGAGGAGACGCTGCGTGAAGCGGCGGCGAAACTATGCGTGATCTGAGTGCATTGCCAGACCTGACTCTGGCGTTGATCCAGACCAGCCTGGCCTGGCACGACCGCCAGGCCAACCTCGAGCATTTCGAGCTGCTGCTGGAGCAGGCCCGTGGCGCCGATCTGATTATCCTGCCGGAGATGTTCACCACCGGTTTTTCCATGGAATCGGAAACCCTCGCCGAAGCCGAAAACGGCCCGACCAGTAAATGGCTGCGGGCGCAGGCGGCCAAGTTCGATGCGGTCATCACTGGCAGCGTGATCATCCAGGCGGCTGACGGCAGCCATCGCAACCGCTTGCTGTGGGCGCGGCCGGACGGTGAAGTGCTGCATTACGACAAGCGTCACCTGTTTCGTATGGCCGGCGAGCACAACCATTACACGCCGGGCGAGCGTCAGGTGCAGTTCGAGCTCAAGGGCTGGCGGATTCGTCCGCTGATCTGCTACGACCTGCGTTTCCCGGTGTGGAGCCGCGACGCGCAGGACACCGATCTGCTGCTATACACCGCCAACTGGCCGGGCGCACGGCGTCTGCACTGGAATCGCCTGCTGCCGGCACGAGCGATTGAAAATCTCTGCTACGTGGCAGCGGTAAATCGGGTGGGCAGCGATGGCAAAGGCTTCGCGTATACCGGTGACAGTCAGGTGCTGGATTTTCAGGGCGAGACGTTGCTGGCGGCGGGGGAGGCGGATGGTGTGTTCAAGGTGATTGTGGAAGCGGCGCCGTTGGCGGCGTATCGCGGGCGCTTTCCGGCGAACCTGGATGCCGACACGTTTGAGTTCACCTGATACTCCCAGCGCCTGTCAGGACGCCTTCGCGAGCAGGCTCGCTCCCACAGGGAAATGCATTCCAAATGTGGGAGCGAGCCTGCTCGCGAAGGGGCCATAAAAGTCAGCCAGAAACCTGTAGGCAAAAAAAGGCCCCGGAGCTCACACTCTGGGGCCTTTCGCATTTCAGCAGTCGGATTACGCCGCTTTCGCCTCCGGCTGGCTCAGCGAGCGGTTCAGTGCGCTGAACAATGCCTTGAAGCTGGCGGTGGTGATGTTTTCATCGATACCCACGCCGTGCACCGCACGTTCACCGTTCACCCGCAGTTCGATGTAGGCCGCCGCTTTGGCATTGGTGCCCGCGCCGATCGCGTGTTCGTTGTAGTCCATGATTTCCACCGGAATCGGCAGGCCGGCGACCAGTGCTTCCAGCGCGCCGTTACCCTTGCCGCGCCAGTGCAGGTTGGTTTCGCCCTGACCTTTGCTGGCCACTTCGACTTCGACGGCGCTGTTGCCGTTCTCTTCCTGCAAACGATGGCTGACCAGCGCGTAAGGAGTGTTGGCTTGCAGGTATTCGCTGATCAACAGTGAGTGAATCTGCTTGGCTGTCATCTCCAGGCCCAGGCGATCGGTTTCACGCTGCACGACCTGGCTGAACTCGATCTGCATGCGGCGTGGCAGGCTGATGCCGTATTCCTGTTCCAGCAAGTAAGCGATGCCGCCCTTGCCCGATTGGCTGTTGACGCGAATCACCGCCTCGTAGCTGCGGCCAATGTCGGCCGGGTCGATCGGCAAGTACGGCACTTCCCACAGTGCATCGGGTTTCTGCTGGGAGAAGCCTTTGCGAATCGCATCCTGGTGCGAGCCGGAGAACGCGGTGTGCACCAGGTCGCCAACGTACGGGTGACGTGGGTGAACCTGAATCTGGTTGCACTCCTCAACCACTTTGCGCACGCCGTCGATGTCGGAGAAGTCCAGCTGCGGGTCGAGACCCTGGGTGTACATGTTCAATGCGACGGTGACGAGGTCGACGTTACCGGTGCGCTCGCCGTTGCCGAACAGGCAGCCTTCGACGCGATCGGCGCCGGCCATCAGGCCCAGCTCGGTGGCCGCGACGCCGGTGCCACGGTCGTTGTGGGTGTGCAGGCTGATGATCACGCTGTCACGACGATTGATGTTGCGGCCGAACCACTCGATCTGGTCGGCGTAAACGTTCGGCGTCGCGCATTCAACGGTGGCCGGCAGGTTGAGGATCATCTTGTGCTCAGGCGTCGGGTTCCACACCTCGATCACTGCATCGCAGACTTCCTTGGCGAATTCCAGCTCGGTAGCGCTGAAGGTTTCCGGCGAGTATTCGAAGGTCCACTCGGTTTCCGGCTGCATGGCTGCATATTTGACGAACAGCTTGGCAGCGTTGACTGCGATGGCCTTGATACCGTCCTTGTCCTGGTTGAAGACGATGCGACGGAAAGAAGGCGAAGTGGCGTTGTACAGGTGAACGATGGCTTTCTTCGCCCCGCGCAGGGATTCGAAGGTGCGCTCGATCAGGTCTTCACGGCCCTGGGTCAGTACCTGAATGGTGGTGTCGTCCGGGATGTGGCCTTCTTCGATCAGCGTACGCACGAAGTCGAAGTCGGTTTGCGACGCGGCCGGGAACGACGCTTCGATCTCCTTCACGCCGACCTGCACCAGGGTTTTCCAGAACCGCAGCTTCTTCGCCGCGTCCATTGGTTCGATCAGCGACTGGTTGCCGTCACGCAGGTCGGAGCTGCACCAGATCGGCGCGGCGTCGATGGTCTTCGACGGCCAGGTGCGATCCGGCAGGTTGATGACGGGAAACGCGCGGTATTTCGAAGACGGGTCTTTGAGCATGCTCATCGGGAAATTCCTTGTTGTCTGGGCCGAAAAGAGGCGGCCTGCCGGTTGAACGAATGTTCTTGGAAAAGCGTGGGACGAGGCGCAGCGATTCAGCCTGGCAGTCGTGCGCTGACGAGGCACAGGCTGCGGTGCTGGCGAAGCTGAATGAGGGTGTGAGAGGTTTTCATGGCTTCAACCCTAACCGCGAGGGGAAAGGATGGCAAGCAGTCGAAAAAAATTGAGAGGAATACCCGGAAAGCGGAATTTTGCAGGAGTTTATTGCGCTTAAGGCGGTGGAAGTTGTTGATGTTTGCGTAAGCCTAGATTGGGGCGCAATTGAGTTTTTGGAGATTCATTGAGTATGGCGGTGTGTTATAGGCCGCCTTCGCGAGCAGGCTCGCTCCCACAGGGGATCTTTGTTGTGAACAAGATCCAGTGTGGGAGCGAGCCTGCTCGCGAAGAGGCCGGTCGCCTCAACACATACTCAAGGTTGGAAGGCACCAATGAAAATCGCCGGATCCACCCGCGCATCATTCAGGCTGACGTTCCAGTGCATATGCGGCCCGGTTGCCCGGCCGGTCGCGCCGACCTTGCCCACCACCGCGCCGCGCGCCAGTTGCTGGCCGTTTTTCACGTCGATCTTCGACATGTGGCAGAACATGCTGATAAAGCCCTGGCCGTGGTCAACAAACACCGTGTTGCCGTTGAAGAAGTAATTGCCGATCAGAATCACCTTGCCCGCCGCCGGGGTCTTGATCGGCGTGCCCGCGGGCACTGCGAAATCGAGACCGGCATGAGGATTACGTTCTTCGCCATTGAAGAAACGACGCACGCCGAACTTGCTCGACAGCGGCCCGTTGACCGGTTTGTCCAGCAGCAGATTGCTCGGCGTGTTCGGGCTGAAACTGCGGTAAGCCGCGATCTGTTCCGCCAGTTCACCCTCGATGCGCTTGAGGTTGTCGGCGTTCGGATTGACCTGCTGTTTGTTCTTCAGGGTGATGTGCTGTTCCGGATATTTCTTGCTGCCCACGGTGAAGGGCAGATTGCGCCCGCCACTGCTGATCTGCTGTGCGCCGGGCTTGACTGTCAGCGGCACGCCAACGATTGCCAGCCAATTGTTCTGCTCCTTGACCACCAGCACCGGTTTGCCCTGATAAGTGGCTTTCGGCGCCTGCGCGACAGTGCCCAGATCCACCACGGCGACGCCGCCCGGCACCGGTTTGTTCAGCAGCCGAGTGATGTAGCTGTCGGCGTGGGCGTTGAAGGTCAGGCAGAGCAACAGCAGCGGAGCGAGAAAACGCGGCATGGATCAGTCCAGTAAAGAGAGGGTGACGGGCGTCAAGTGATTGTCCTCGACGCGCACTTGCAGTTCGCCTTCGCCGAGTTTGGCTTTCAGGCGCTGGCCGGTGTGGGTCTGCGCAGCGTTGCGGATCGCGTGGCCACGCTCGTCGAGCAGAATGCTGTAACCCCGGCCGAGAGTCGCCAACGGGCTGACCACGTGCAGCGTCTGCATCTGACTGTGCAATTGCTGCCGACGCTGTTTCAGAGCATCGCGCATGGCCCGGGGCAGACGTTCGGCGAGGCTGTCGAGGCGCTGACGAAGCATCGCCAATTGGCGTCCCGGATGTTGCCCGGCGAGACGGGTTTCCAGACGGATCAGGCGTTCTCGACGCGTATTGAGGCTGCGCTCGAATGCGCGGCGCATGCGCATGTCCAGATCATCGAGACGCTGCGCCTGCTGGCGCAGACGTTCGCCGGGATGCCGCAGCCGTCGCGCCATGCCTTCGAGACGCAGGCGATCACGCATCAAGCGGTCACGCATGCGCATCACCAGACGCCGGTGCAGGCTCTCGACCTGACGGATCAGATGGCTGGAATCCGGGGCGAGCAGCTCGGCGGCGGCTGAGGGTGTTGGTGCGCGGACGTCGGCGACAAAATCGCTGATCGAAACATCGGTTTCATGGCCGACGGCGCTGACGATCGGCGTGACACAGGCATCGACCGCGCGCGCCACCGCTTCCTCGTTGAAGCACCAGAGGTCTTCCAGCGAGCCGCCGCCACGGGCGAGGATCAGCGCGTCAAAGCCACGGGCATCGGCCATTTTCAGCGCGCGGACAATCTGCGCGGTGGCTTCGCGGCCCTGCACGGCGGTTGGAATCAGGGTCAGTTGCACCTGCGGCGCACGGCGGCGGAATACGCTGATGATGTCGCGAATTACCGCGCCGGTCGGCGAGCTGATGATGCCGATGCGCTGCGGATGCGCGGGCAGCGGCACTTTGCGTTCGGCACTGAACAGGCCTTCGGCGCTGAGCTTTTCCTTCAGCGCATCGAAGGCCAGACGCAGCGCGCCGTCACCGGCCGGCTCCACGGTGTCGAGGATCAGCTGATAGTCGCCACGGCCTTCGAACAGCGAAACCTTGCCGCGCACCTTGACCGCCAGACCGTCCTTCAACGCTTGGCGCACGCGGGCGGCGTTCTGCCGGAACAACGCGCAACGCACCTGCGCGCCGCTGTCCTTGAGGGTGAAGTAGACGTGGCCGGACGCCGGGCGTGCGAGGTTGGAGATTTCACCTTCGACCCAGATGTTGCTGAACACGTCTTCAAGCAACACCCGCGCGCGGCCGTTGAGCTGGCTGACGGTCAGGACTTCACGGTCCAGGCCAAGTCTTGCAAAGGGATCTTTAATCATGGGGCGCAGTTTAAAGGCATTTGCCCGCCAATCACCATGACACCCACACAAAACCCTGTGGGAGCGAGCTGGCTCGCGAAAGCATTGTGTCAGCGGACAACAACGGGGGATGACACTCCGCCTTCGTGAGCAGGCTCGCTCCCACATGGGATCAGTTTGATATCTGGTCGTGCTGCCCGCTACTGGCTACAGTCAGCGCGGTCTTATAAAGGATGCGGACGATGAGCATGATGGAGCTGTTGGGGGCGTGGTCGTGGGGTGCTGGCGGTTGGGCGGTCATCGGGCTGGCCATTGCTCTGGCCTACATCGTCTTCGGCATCGCCGGTTTCGGCACGGCGCTGGTCGCGGGGCCGATGCTGATCCTGTTCATGCCGCTGTCGAAAATCGTGCCGTTGCTGGTGCTGCTGGATTTTGTCGCGGCATTCGGCAATCTGCTGCCCTCGCGGCGGGACGTCGCCAAGCCGGAATTGCTCAGGCTGCTGCCGTGCATGGCAATCGGCTGCACGCTGGGGGTGATCTTCCTGCTGAATCTGAAATCCGATCTGTTGCTGCTGTTGATGGGGCTGTTTATCAGTGCCTATGCGGTTTACAGCCTGTGGGTCAAAGCGCGGCCCGCGCAGTTGTCAGCGGCGTGGGCGGTGCCGATGGGCACAGTGGGCGGTTTGTTCGGCGCGTTGTTTGGCAGTGGCGGCTTTCTTTACGCGATCTATCTGAACAGCCGTTTACCCAAGGAGGCAGCGCGGGCCACGCAAAGTGCGTTGATCAGTTGCAGCACCGTGGTGCGCTTGAGTCTGTTTGTTATCGCCGGTGTGTATGCCGAGCTACCCTTGTTGATGCTGGCGCTGTGTCTGTTGCCGGCCATGGCGCTGGGCTTGTGGATCGGCAGGCGGCTGAGCATGAGATTGTCGCGCGAGGCGTTTGTGCGGCTGGTGACTTGGCTGGTGCTGGCCAGCGGCATCGCGTTGATCGTGCGCTATTTCAGCACTTGACCGGATTTCTTCAGGGATTAAGCTGCCGGCCGCAGTTCCTTGTGGGAGCGAGCCTGCTCGCGAATGCGGTGGGTCAGCAACAAAAATGCAGCCTGACACTGCGCTTTCGCGAGCAGGCTCGCTCCCACATTCGAAATCTCAAATATTGGCAGCAGGCTCCACCATGAACTCGCAAAGCATCATCGTCCCGAAAATCTCCACCCTGCCGGTGCACGAGCCCCGGGCGCGGGCGATCGTGCGCTGGCTGGTGCGCAAGAACATCATCGAAGAACAATTGACCACCTGCGGCCGCACCGGCAACCGTATGGCCCACGCCATCGCTGATGGTGCTCGCGCCGTGGTGCTGCACCCGCAAGCGCTGCCGTTCGGCGAGCCCGTCAATGGCCTGGAGATCGTCACCAAACGCTGCATCTACACCCCGGCCAAAGGCTTTCTCGAAGAGGCCGGTTGCGCCGAGTGCCGTCGCGAAGTGGGCGAGGCGCTGTTCGAGAGTCTTGAAGACTGGTTTCCAGGCCGCACCGACAATTTCACCTGCCCGGAATGCGGGCATGAGGACGACATCAACGGCTTCCTGTTTCTGCAGGAATGCGCGTTTTCCAACCTCGGCTTCATTTTCAACAATTGGCTGGAGGCGGGGTTCAAGCAGAGCTTTATCGACGAGTTCGCCGATTGGCTCGATCAACCTGTCTCTTGGGTCAAGGTGGAGCTGTAGGGCCGGGCTTTTCCATCTATCAATTAGGCTGAGTTTTACATTGAACAGCAGGGGGTGTCTGACTATAATGGCGCGCTTCCATTTTCCCGCTCGGGAGCCCCCGCGATGCTGCGTATCAGCCAAGAAGCTCTGACATTCGACGACATTCTCCTAGTGCCCGGTTATTCCGAGGTGCTTCCCAACGAAGTCAGTCTCAAGACCCGTCTTACCCGTGGCATCGAACTGAATATTCCTCTGGTTTCTGCCGCCATGGACACCGTTACTGAAGCCCGTCTGGCAATCGCCATGGCTCAGGAAGGTGGCATCGGCATTATCCACAAGAACATGACCATCGAGCAGCAAGCTGCCGAAGTGCGCAAGGTCAAGAAGTTCGAAGCCGGTGTGGTCAAGGATCCCATCACCATCGAGGCCGATGCCACGGTGCGTGATCTGTTCGAGCTGACCCGTCTGCACAATATTTCCGGCGTTCCGGTACTGCACGATGGCGACCTGGTCGGCATCGTTACCTCCCGCGACGTACGTTTCGAAAACCGTCTGGAAGCCACTGTCCGCGAAGTGATGACGCCTAAAGAGCGTCTGGTCACGGTCAAGGAAGGCGCCGACAAGAACGACGTACGCGAACTGCTGCACAAGCACCGCATCGAGCGCGTGCTGATCGTCGACGACAAATTCGCCCTCAAAGGCATGATGACCGTCAACGACATCGAAAAAGCCAAAGCCTACCCGCTGGCCAGCAAGGACGATCAAGGTCGTCTGCGCGTTGGCGCTGCGGTCGGCACCGGTAAGGACACCGGTGATCGCGTTACCGCACTGGTCAACGCCGGCGTGGACGTGGTGGTGGTCGACACCGCACACGGTCACTCCAAAGGCGTGATCGACCGCGTACGCTGGGTCAAAGAGAACTTCCCTGAAGTGCAGGTGATCGGCGGCAACATCGCCACCGGCGCTGCCGCCAAGGCCCTGGCCGAAGCGGGCGCCGACGCAGTCAAGGTCGGTATCGGCCCTGGCTCGATCTGCACCACCCGTATCGTCGCTGGTGTCGGCGTACCGCAAATCAGTGCCATCGCCAACGTCGCCGCTGCCCTTGAAGGCACTGGCGTACCGTTGATCGCCGACGGCGGTATCCGTTTCTCCGGTGACCTGTCCAAGGCCATCGTGGCCGGTGCGTCCTGCGTGATGATGGGCTCGATGTTCGCCGGTACCGAAGAGGCCCCGGGCGAGATCGAACTGTTCCAGGGCCGTTCGTACAAGGCTTATCGCGGCATGGGTTCGCTGGGCGCCATGTCCCAGGCTCAGGGCTCGTCCGACCGTTACTTCCAGGACTCCTCGGCAGGCGCCGAGAAACTGGTCCCGGAAGGCATCGAAGGCCGTGTGCCGTACAAAGGCACCCTGAGCGCGATCATTCACCAGTTGATGGGCGGTCTGCGTTCTTCGATGGGTTACACCGGCAGCGCCAACATCGAAGAAATGCGTACCAAGCCCGAGTTCGTGCGGATCACCGGTGCCGGCATGGCCGAGTCCCACGTTCACGACGTGCAGATCACCAAGGAAGCGCCGAACTACCGCGTAGGTTGAGGCTTCCAGCAAAACGTTTAATCACCGGGGCTGTTCATTCAGCCCCGAGTTGTTTCTGATTCACTACATGAGAATGAGTCATGGCCCTCGACATTCACGCTCACCGCATCCTGATCCTCGACTTCGGTTCGCAATACACCCAACTGATTGCCCGCCGCGTGCGCGAGATCGGCGTGTACTGCGAACTGCACCCGTTCGACATGGACGAAGATGCGATCCGCGAATTCGCTCCTAAAGGCGTCATCCTCGCCGGCGGCCCCGAGTCCGTGCACGAAGCCAACAGCCCGCGCTGCCCGCAGGCAGTGTTCGACCTCGGCGTCCCGGTATTCGGCATCTGCTACGGCATGCAGACCATGGCCGAGCAACTGGGCGGCAAGGTGGAAGGTTCCGAACTGCGTGAGTTCGGTTACGCCCGCGTTGACGTGGTCGGCAAGAGCCGCCTGCTCGACGGCATCGAAGACCACATCGACGCCGACGGCCTGTTCGGCCTCGACGTGTGGATGAGCCACGGTGACAAAGTCACGAAGATGCCGGAAGACTTCCACATCCTCGCCAGCACCCCGAGCTGCCCGATCGCCGGTATGTTCAACGACGACCGCGCTTACTACGGCGTGCAGTTCCACCCGGAAGTGACCCACACCAAGCAAGGCGGTCGCATCCTGTCGCGCTTCGTCCTCGACATCTGCGGCTGTGAAGCCCTGTGGACGCCGTCGAAGATCGCTGAAGACGCCATCGCCAATATCCGCGCCCAGGTCGGCACCGACAACGTGCTGCTGGGCCTGTCCGGCGGCGTTGACTCCTCGGTGGTTGCCGCGCTGCTGCACAAGGCCATCGGCGATCAGCTGACCTGCGTCTTCGTCGACAACGGCCTGCTGCGTCTGCACGAAGGCGAGCAAGTGATGGCCATGTTCGCCGAGAACATGGGCGTCAAGGTGATCCGCGCCAACGCTGAGGAGCAGTTCCTCAACAACCTGGCCGGCGAGGCCGACCCGGAGAAGAAGCGCAAGATCATCGGCCGCACTTTCATCGACGTGTTCGATGCCGAATCGTGCAAGCTGGACAACATCAAGTACCTCGCTCAGGGCACCATCTACCCGGACGTGATCGAGTCGGCTGGCGCGAAAAGCGGCAAGGCCCACGTGATCAAGTCGCACCACAACGTGGGCGGCCTGCCGGAAGAAATGAACCTGAAACTGGTCGAGCCCCTGCGCGAACTGTTCAAGGACGAAGTCCGTCGTCTCGGCCTGGAACTCGGCCTGCCGTACGACATGGTCTACCGTCACCCGTTCCCGGGCCCGGGCCTGGGCGTGCGCATCCTCGGTGAAGTGAAAAAGGAATACGCCGACCTGCTGCGTCGCGCCGACCACATCTTCATCGAAGAACTGCGCAAGGCCGACTGGTACCACAAGGTCAGCCAGGCGTTCGTAGTATTCCAGCCAGTCAAATCGGTCGGCGTGGTCGGCGATGGCCGTCGTTACGCCTGGGTCGTGGCCCTGCGTGCCGTGGAAACCATCGACTTCATGACCGCGCGTTGGGCACACCTGCCTTACGAACTGCTGGAAACCGTTTCCGGCCGCATCATCAACGAAATCGAAGGCATCTCCCGCGTCACTTACGACGTGTCGAGCAAGCCGCCGGCGACGATTGAGTGGGAATGATCCTGCTGCGGTTCGAATAACGAAAAACCCTTGGCCTCGAGCCAAGGGTTTTTTCGTTTCAGGACCCTGAAAACAGGTCAGGCGGGTAAACGACTTTGCAGGGTCATGCCGAGCTCGATCAGGCGCTCGGCTACTGCGGCGATGTCGCGGAAGACCATGCCGGTGATGCGACGCATCGACGGGTCCCAGATATAAAACCGGCCATCTGCGGTGCAATGCACCCTTGTTTGCACGATGTTGCTGGCGCTGTTGCGCCGCACAAGTGTGTATGTGCTTGGTTCTGTTTTCCGTATCACGAACATGCCATTGCGAGGCAGAAGCTTTTCCAGCGTTGCATCATTCCATGGCGGCATGGGGGCCTTGACCTGCAATCGCAGGTCAGCGAACAGAGGGTCGAAGGCGCTGTTTGTCGTCGCCCCGTTGTAAAACGGGCCGCGAGCGACTTCCACTCCCGGGTCGATCCTGAGGTCGGCCACCTCGTCGGGCCAGACTTCTTCGATGCGCAAACCGATGCCGCCCCGAAGTTCGCTTATGCCTGCCAGATCTCTGAAAGTATTGGTATTCGTGGCATCGACCAGAGCCACCCACTTGCCGGGTCTGTTGAGCAGCTTGTCACGCTCCATGATCTGCGTTGCGAGGCGCGCCTTGATCATCTGCTCTTCGATCGACGTGAGCGGGACTTTCAGCGTGCAGGTTTCTGCTGCATCCAGTCCATGAACCCGGATGCCATTGGCTTGGGCAGCCCGGATCAATTCGAGCATGTTGAACCGGTTCTCAGGGTCGGTACCCAGGCTGGACAAATAGGTACTGAGGTCCTCTGACATGTCTCCCGACAGGTAGAAATGGTTGAGGTCATCCTGGGCGAAATCACTCAGCAACCCACGCACGTAGAGGGTTTTGATATGCCGCGCGAACGTTGGCATGTTCTCGATCATGAAGCGCGTGCTGGCGATGCGATCGAGGGTTTCACCGACGGCCAGTCCATCGGTATTGGCAAAGATGAGGTCAATCAACTCATCGATCTCCATCTGCAGACTGACGGGCGGAATGACCGGGCGCTGGGGCAGGTTGATCCATTTCAACTCCCGGTAGAATGCTTCGGCGTCGTTCAGCAGAGCCGTGCGTTGTTCGCCGAAATGTGCCACGTAGCGGTCGGTCGCCAGCAGATAGCGGCGCCCGGCGCTTGTGGTCTCGGCGGAGGCGTTGGGCAAGTTCATTGCCCATCTTCTCATTCCGGGTATTTCCGTCTCTGAGATACCCTTGAGCTTCGTAACCGGGCGTAGCGGACACGGAACGCCTGGAAGCGGTTCGACGCGTGGCAGGTCCACCGACGGTGTTGCCTCGGTTGAGCTCACATCAGTCTCCGGCAAACATGCCTTGCCCATGCATTGACCGCCTCCGCGCAGTCGCAGCGCTGGCATGCGCTCCCACTTGCCGGCGCTTCCCAGGCGGACCGGCAACGAATAAGCGAACTGATTGGGACGCTCGGGATTGATGATTGCCCAGTTGCCACCGTCTTGCGAGTCGGCGAAGTAGCGCACGTAATAGGCGGCGCCATCCATTTCGATGGCATGACCGGGTTCTTTGTCGAGGCGGTAGACGCGTTCGTATTTCCCCGGCGCCGCCTCTACGGAATGTTGCGCCAGTAACTCGTTGCATCGATAGCTGGCAGGTACTTGCGCAAAAGTCGAACCTTGCCGCGGAGCAGGCGTAATCAATGGCTCAGTGACATCGACGAATGCCGTTTCGCCGGGGAGTTCGTTTGCCAACTCGCTGGCAGTTTGATTGGACGACGTGACGGGCGGGGGATCCAGAGGCGGCAATAACCGTGAGTCAGCCGAAGTAAGTTCGATCAGCCCGCGCATCTCTTCAGCCTCGGCATACTCGACCTGTGGCCCAACTTCCAACTGCGCGCCAGTGCCAATCAGGAACGGAACATTGAATACGGTTTCGATAGCGCTGAGCACTGCACCGATAACCCCGGCTCTACGCTCGGTCGCCGTAACGCCGTTGATCGCCTGATCGATGTTCAGCCCCGTGTTGACGACGCCCGCCCCAATCAACGGCAAAGCTGCAGGCCAGCCCACGGCCGCCATCGGGCCGAACACTTTCAGCCCGGCGCTCAGATAGCCGGTCCAGAGTTTCTTGCGCAGGTCACTGTTGGACGTGAGCACCAGATGCGCTTCGGCAACCATGCCCGTGCGGGTCGACTCGCTTAACCACGTGAAGGCGTCACCACTGATCGCGACGTTGCTGCAGTTGATCATCCGATGATCGCTGTTGCCCCAGGTGCTCACCAGGCGATTCATCAGATCAGTGAGGTTCTCGGTGATGTGGTTGCTGTCAGCCAGCGAGAAGTGCTTCAGAAACAAAAGGCGTTTCTGCTCTGAATTCATCTGCTCAAGCAGCCACCAGTGCAGATCCGCGGCAGTGTTTATCAGCCGAAAGGCCTGGGCTTGTCCCGGCAGGTAAAGGGTCTGCCGGCCACTGTCTTGGACCAGACGCAGCACGTTGGTGGCGACGTGACCGTCCAGATCCAGCGCGCGCACCTGCGCGCCGACCGGGTACGTCGATCGGAGCATTTGCAGGGTTACCGGCCAGCTCACGAAGCCGATCAGCGAGGTGACGATGCGTTGAAAGTCATTGCCGTCAACGTCCCCCTGTTGCAGCGCCTGCACCGCCTGACTGAGGAAATTGCACTTGGCCAGGGCGCGGAAATCTTCCGACGAGGTTTGCCAGAATTTGGCCAATTGATCGCTGTAACGCGTGCTGAAATCAACGGCCCAGAATGCCTTCAGCACATCGCTGCCCAGCAGTCGCACTTCGTTGCTCTGATTGAAGTTCTCCGCGTCCGGGCCATCCGAGTAGAAGCCACAGTAAAGGCCCAGCAAATCTGCGTTGTCTTGATCGGTCGCACGAAATCGATGGATCACCAACTGCGTGAGGGTGAGCGTTTCATAAGGCTTTTCCAGCAAGTGTTCCCAACCGGTAAAGGTCAGCGTGCTGCTTTGCGCTGTTTTGAAGCGGTGGAAATAAACCTGGTCGGGATCAAGGCCGGACAGCCCTTTGTCGGTCAGCAGTTCGATCGCAAGTTGCCTGGCCGCATCGAGCAGATTTGGGCAGTTCTGCACAATGGTAGTGGCGATGGCTTTGAGGGCGGTTTTGTCCGCTGCGTTTGGCAGCAGACGACGTTCGGGAGCGGTCATGCAGGTGTTCATCCTTGAGACACAAAGGCCGAAGATGACCGATGTGCTCAAGGGGAGGGTGTTACTCGGCTATTGCGTGTTGTCCTTTTGAAAGTGAGCCAATGCCTTCGCAGATATCAAAGATATTCAGACCGAATCAGATCCGTATCGAACGGAGTCAGCCCTTGTTCAGGTGCGAACACCCTCTGCGCCTGCTCAGCAGAGGCCACTCGTTCGCCTCGTGCCCGCACATGTAAATCGAAAAGCGTGTGCAGGTCCGGCCTTGGTGTATGCACCAGGGCGCGCAGCATCAACGAAACTCCGCTGAGGTTGTTGTCAACGTTGTTCCAGCGGGGCGATGAAGTCAGCCCCAGATCGGCCCAGATCATGCGACCTTCCTGTAAGTCCATCACGAAAGGTAGACAGATACCGGTGTCGGAGGCGATATCGATGCGGTCGACTACGGTGCGCGGCTCGAACACTTCGCCAGATGCCGTGTCGGCGCGGGCCATCCAGCCTGCGAAGCATTCCGGAAGATCACAATATGGCTGCCAGGTAAACGAATTGAGGGACGTGACGACATAGCGGACGCCCTTTTTGACGAGAACATCAAGGTCGAGGTCGATGAATTCGGAGGCGCCGTTGGGCGCGTCGACGATGTCGCCGCTGTGGTAACCGCCATAACCTTTGAGGTTGTAATAGGCGATCGCTTCCTTGAAGACGAAGTCGGTGTCGAAGAAGGCGGCGGACAAGTCGATGTCCGTGCGGTCACGACCGTTCTTCCACCACAGGAATAGGCGAATGAATCGCGTATCGGGCATTGGCAAGCGACTGCCGCGTACAAGTGTTCGCAGTGACTTCGCTGCGGCGCGCTGTGCCAATGGCGCCCGGTATTCGCGCAATGCCGGATCGACAAAGCAGCGGCCCAGCGGTGGCAGCGACGCGAAACGTGTGATCAGGGCGTTCTCGCAAATCTGTGCGGCACGTGCCAATACCTGCGGTGCGATCGACTCTCGACGATCAGCAGTGCCGAAGACTTTCGCCAGCGCTCCTTTAGGTGTGAACGCTCGCAAGGGCAGGGGGCGCGGGGCATTTACCTGGGCCAGTAATTGCAGCAGCACAGGTGAGGACACTTGCGCCGCGACAGCCGCAAAGGCGTCGAGCACCGCGTCCGGTTCTGTGGCACGCCGTAACATCACGTCCAGACGGCGCGCGAATTCTCCGGGACGATCCTGCAGCACCGACGTAAGCGCGGCGATCTGGCGTTGGGCAAGCATGGTTTCGACACGCGACCCGAACGAGGCCGGCGGATCATTGCGTCGCGCTGCGGTGATGGCCGCAAATGCTCGCGGATACTTCTCAGCGTAATCGCCTGGATGCAGGACTTCGGCCAGACGTTTCCAGCGTTCGGCCTGGCGCATCACATCCTCGGTAGCGTTGGGCATGCGGTCGAGCAGGCGCAACAGCTTGCGACGCATCGAACGTTTCATTTTGCTAAAGCGCGTCAACGCTGTCGCCAGCGACACGTCTCCACCATGCAGTGCGATCGCCACGCGGAGCACGTCCGTCGCCGTTTCGACATTTTGCTCAAGGAAAGCCTCAACCTGTGCATCGTCGCCGATATGCAGGATCAGCGCGCCGCCAACGAGCGCGCGAATCTCGCGAAACGGAACGGTCTCGGGCAGTAGACGGAACACATCGCTTTTGTACGTTCGGATAAACCAGCTGACATCCGCAGCTTCCTCTTCGGACAGCGAGGTGCGCGATGAGACCAGCGGCTCGAGCAATGCCTCGAACTCGCTGACACTTCCCGGTTCGATGACCCAATGGATGAAGTTGCCTTCAAGCATGGCTGGCCGAACCTGTTCGCTGGGTGGCAGGCGCCGAAGTGTGTGGTAGTGAATGACGGCGCTGAGATACAACTCCGCCTCTGTCGCTTCGAGGACTTGATTGGGGAAGTCAGGATAAAACGGTCGGTGATGTACATGAGCACCGCTGCGACGGCGCAGGACTCGAATGACTTCACGCAGCCAGTTCTTGAGTTCGACCGCAGAGAGCATGCCGATTCGCTCGATCAGCGGTTCGGAGAGTACATATCGAAACGCCGCGACTTCTTTGACCGCTGATGCGACCTGCGCGCGTGTGGCTCCGCCAGAGCCGGCAGGGACGTGAAGTTTTGTACGGCGCCGCAGGAACAGCTCCTGATTGATCATGATTTCTTCCTTGGTCGCCGTTTCCGGTGAGCTGATGCTCACCTGTGCAATCGATACGAAAACGCCTGCAATAAGCAGGCGCGGTGTGGAGAGCGGAACCCCTAGTTCATGGAGGATAGAAGGAAGGTGTTCCATAGCCACGGCGGCATACTACCGGAGGTCATCGCGGCTTGTCAGCCAATCACATATTTTGAAATGGGCTCGCCTGTCAGCGGATATTACCGCCGCGCCACATCCGAAAAATAGAACTTGTCCAGCGTATGCCGCGATTCGGTGTACTCGAACTGGCGGCCGTCCTGCAGGAAGGTCTGGTTGCTGACCACGATGACATGGCTCTGGCCGTCGAGGTCCAGATGGTGGTGGTCGTCCTTGCTGCACGGCACGGCTTCGATGGTGCGCTGGGCGTAGGCGATCTGCAGTTGCAGGGTCTGTTCGATGTGGGCGTAGATCGAATGTTCGGCGATGTCTGCAGACAGGTCGGGGATCACCTCGCTGACGAAGTGGTTGATGTCGAGGATGACGCGTTTGCCGTCGATGCGCCGCACCCGTTTGATCCGGGTGATCGGGCTGCCGGGCTCGGCATTGATATGTTCAAGCAATGCACCTTCCAGCGGCACCTGACACATCTCGACCACTTCGGTGCTGACGTCGTTGCCCAGTCGCGGGTGGGTCTCCTGGAAACTGACGATGCCGCCGAGCTGGAATTCGATCGGGTTGGTCGCCAGCACGAACGCGCCTTTGCCATGAATCTTCTGAGCGAAACCGCGTTCCTGCAACTGGTCGATGGCCTTGCGTACCGTGCCACGGCTGGCCTGATAGGTGTCCATCAGCTCGGTTTCGGAAGGCAGCCGGGCGCCGCGCTCCAGGCGCTGCGTGGTGATGCTGGCAAGCAAATCGCTGTAGATCTGGTTGTATTTGCTCATGGCTGGACTCTGTGCCGACGGTACTCAAAACCCCGAACCTTAAGGGCAGGGTAGGGGTTTGTCCATGCGGACGAAGGAAAACATCTTAGGTCAGAGTAGGAAGAATCCGCATTTTTCTGACGTTCATCCACGGATGCAAACTCGTACAGACGAGTTGTTGCATTAACTCGTACAGACGAGTATTTTTTCTCTCGGCGTGCTGCCAATAACAACAATCCACGACGGAAGAACAAGCATGAGCCATGACTATCCGAACATCGCCAAGGAGCTGCTGGAAAGCCTCGGTGGCCGCGACAACATCGAGCAGGCGGCGCATTGCGTGACGCGTTTGCGCCTGGCGCTGAAGAACCCCGCGCTGGTGAATGTGGCCGCGCTCAATGGCGTCGATCTGGTCAAGGGTTCGTTCTTCACCGGCGGGTTGTATCAGGTGGTCATCGGC
This sequence comes from Pseudomonas siliginis, assembly GCF_019145195.1. Lineage (GTDB taxonomy): Bacteria > Pseudomonadota > Gammaproteobacteria > Pseudomonadales > Pseudomonadaceae > Aquipseudomonas > Aquipseudomonas siliginis. The sequence continues at coordinate 150,018 of NZ_JAHSTW010000007.1, read as the reverse complement.
CCGGGTGATGTTGAAAAGGTCTACGCCGAACTGCGCCAGCAGACTGGCCTGGCGGCGTCGACCATCGCCGACGTTAAACAGAAAAGCGCCGAGAAGATCAACGCCATGCAGCGGCTGGTGCGGGTGTTTTCCGATGTGTTCATGCCGATCCTGCCGGCGCTGATCATTGCCGGCCTGTTGATGGGCATCAACAACCTGCTCGGTGCCAAGGGCATGTTCATCGAGGGCCAGACCCTGCTGGATGCCTATCCCAACCTCGACGGGTTGTGGAGCCTGATCAATCTGATGGCCAACACCTCGTTCGTGTTCCTGCCGGCGCTGGTCGGCTGGTCGGCGGCCAAGCGTTTCGGCGGCAGCGAAATCCTCGGCATTGTCCTCGGTCTGATGCTGGTACACCCGGACCTGCTCAACGCCTGGAATTACGGCAAGGCCGTGGCCGGGCTGGATGGGCAGCAACTGCCGTACTTCGACATCCTCGGCCTGTTCCAGGTGGAAAAGGTCGGCTACCAGGGGCAGATCTTGCCGATCCTGCTGGCGGCGTACGTGATGAGCGTCATCGAAAAATGGCTGCGCGCGCGAGTGCCCAACGCCGTGCAGTTGCTGGTGGTGCCTATCACCACCATCGTTGTCACTGGCGTGCTGGCGCTGGCAATCATCGGCCCGGTGACCCGGCATATCGGCATCTACATCACCGAAGGGCTGGTGATGCTGTTCGATCTGGCGCCGCTGGTGGGCGGTCTGATTTTCGGCCTGTTATATGCGCCGCTGGTGATCACCGGCATGCACCACATGTTCCTCGCCGTGGACCTGCAATTGATTTCGAGTCAGGGCGGCACGTTCATCTGGCCGATGATCGTCATGTCCAATCTGGCGCAGGGCAGTGCGGCCCTGGCGGTGTTCTGGATGACGCGTAATGCGCGGGACAAGAGCATGGCCTCGACCTCGGCGATTTCTGCGTATTTCGGCATCACCGAGCCGGCGATGTTCGGTGTCAACCTGCGCTACAAGTTCCCGTTTTACGCCGCGCTGGCCGGTTCGGCGCTGGGTTGCATGTTCCTCTCGCTGAACAAGATCCAGGCCTCGGCCATCGGCGTCGGTGGCCTGCCCGGTTTCATCTCGATCATTCCGCAGTTCATCCCGATGTTCGTCATCGGGATGCTGATCGCCATGCTCGTGCCGTTTGCCCTGACCTGCGTGCTGAGCATGAAGATCGTCCGTCCGGGTTACCGGGTTGCCTGAAATTAATAAAGGAGTCGCGCCATGCAAGACTGGCAACGTTCGGTGATCTACCAGATCTACCCGAAGAGCTTTCACAGCCATGCCGGCAACGCCACCGGCGATCTGCTCGGCATCGTCGCCAAGCTCGATTACCTGCAATGGCTGGGGGTCGATTACCTGTGGATCACGCCGTTCCTGCGTTCGCCGCAGCGCGACAACGGCTACGACATCAGCGACTACTACGCGGTCGATCCGAGTTACGGCAGCATGGCCGACTGTGAGCTGCTGATCGCCGAAGCGGGCAAACGCGGAATCAAGTTGATGCTCGACATCGTGGTCAACCACACCTCGATCGAGCACGTCTGGTTCCAGCAGGCGCGCAGCAGCCTCGACAACCCTTACCGCGACTTCTATATCTGGCGCGACCAGCCGAACAACTGGGAATCCAAGTTCGGCGGTTCGGCCTGGGAGTACGAAGCGCAGACCGGCCAATATTATCTGCACCTGTTCGACCACACCCAGGCGGATCTCAATTGGGACAACCCCAAGGTCCGCGACGAAGTGTTCAAGATGATGCGCTTCTGGCGCGACAAAGGCGTCGGTGGCTTTCGTCTGGACGTGATCAACCTGATCTCCAAACCGGCGGATTTTCCCGAAGACGACAGCGACGGTCGGCGCTTCTACACCGACGGGCCGAACGTGCACACCTACTTGCAGCAGATGCACCGCGAGGTCTTCGAAGGGCATGAGCTGATCAACGTCGGCGAAATGTCTTCGACCCGCCTCGAACATTGCATTCGTTACTCCAATCCACAGTCGAAAGAGCTGTCGATGACCTTCAATTTTCATCACCTGAAGGTCGATTACCCGAATCTGCAGAAATGGGTGCGCGCCGATTTCGATTTCCTCCAGCTCAAGCAGATTCTCTCCGACTGGCAGACCGGCATGCAGGCGGGTGGCGGCTGGAATGCGCTGTTCTGGTGTAACCACGATCAGCCGCGTGTGGTGTCGCGATTCGGCAACGACGGCGAATACCGCGAGCTGTCGGCGAAGATGCTCGGCACTGCGCTGCACTTTCTGCAGGGCACGCCTTTCATCTATCAGGGCGAAGAGTTGGGCATGACCAATCCGGGGTTCGAAAGCATCGAGCAGTACCGTGACGTCGAGACCCTGAATATCTTTCGCCTCAAGCGTGAAGCCGGGGCAAGCGACCTCGACAACATGGCGGCGATCATGCAGAAGTCCCGCGACAACGGGCGCACGCCGATGCACTGGCACGCCGGGCACAACGCCGGCTTCACTCGCAGTGAACCATGGATTGGTGTGTCGGCCAATGCCGCACAGATCAACGTCGCGCAGCAACTGCACGACCCGGAATCGGTGCTGCATCACTATCGGCGCCTGATCAACTTGCGCCGCACTGAAGCGTTGATCTCCGATGGCATCTATCGGCAGTTGTTGCCGGAGCATCCACAGGTCTGGGCGTACCTGCGCGAGGGGAAGGGAGAGCGCTTGTTAGTGGTGAACAATTTCTATGGCACCGCATGTGAGGTCGAGCTACCGGCACTGATCGATGAAGCCCAGGAGCAGCGCTTGTTGATCAGCAATTACCCGGACTGCCCGCAGCGCACGAGTTTGCTGCAGTTGCGACCTTACGAATCCTTCGTGCTGCACCTGACCGACCCCTGATTTTTTAACTGAATAACAACCTTTGAAAAAACACGCAGAACGCTGCGCGGGGGATTCGTGCGCGCTGAATTCCTGCAACCACACAATAAAAACAATGGGTGGCATATGAAAACAACCATAAATCACAGCTTGGCAATCGCCGGATTTTGTCTGGCAATGCCCACGTCATCACAGGCGCTGGAGTTCGGCGGCTATCTGCGCAGCGGTGTCGGTACTTCGGTCAACAGCGGCAGCCAGTCGTGTTTCCAGTTGCCCGGCGCGCAGACCAAATATCGCCTCGGTAACGAGTGCGAGCAGTACGGTGAGCTCGAGCTGCGCCAGGATCTGTACACGCTCGACGACGGCTCGGTGCTGAGCGTCGACGGCATGGCCTCGCTGTACAACCGTTACGACCGTAGCCTGACGTTCAAGGAAGACAACGGCTCGATTCGTTTGCCGCAGGCTTACGCGCAATGGTCGGCGATGCCCGCGCTCAACGGCGGCTCGCTGTGGGCCGGGCGGCGTTACTACAAACGTAACGACATCCATATTTCCGATTTCTATTACTGGAACCAGAGCGCCACCGGTGCAGGCATTGAAGACGTGTTGCTCGGTGGCCTGAAATACAGCTACGCCTTTTCGCGCAAGGACAACCTTGACCAAAAGGATTACATCAACCGCCACGACTTCAACGTCGGCGGTTTCAACAGTAACCCGGGCGGTGAACTTGAGTTCGGCCTCAGCTACATCGACAAGCCCGACAGCCGCGACGCCCACCGTGGCTGGGCGATTACCACTCAGCACGTGCAGCAGGACTTTCTCGGCGGCAAGAACAAACTGGCGCTGCAATACGGTGAAGGGCCGGGCACCGGATTGGGCTATACCGGTAACGTCAGGCTCGATGACCGCAACAAGAGTTATCGGATCGTCGAGTTCTTCGACTGGCAACTGACGCCACGTTTTGGCGGACAATTCCAGGCGGTGTATCAGAAAGATATTCGTCAGGGCGGCGCCGATCAGAACTGGCTGTCACTCGGTGTGCGTCCGGCCTATGCACTGAGCGAGCAGTTCAAACTGGTGACCGAACTGGGTCACGATCAGGTCGAGGCGGCGGACGGCACGCGCAAGCTGAGCAAGTTCACCTTTGCACCGACCTGGTCACCGAAAGGCCCGGAATTCTGGGCGCGGCCCGAGGTGCGTCTGTATTACACCTATGCCAGCTGGAACCAGGCAGCCAAGCGTGCCGCCAACCTGTTGGCCAAAGGTTCGGCGCTGTCCGACACCGGCGCCTTCGGCAACGCACGGCACGGCGCCAATGTCGGCTTGCAGGTTGAATACTGGTGGAAATAAGCAAAGCGGCTGCGACCGCTCATTCAATCAATACAAGCTCAGGTGATGTCATGGCCACACCCCAACAATTGCAGCTGCTGGCTCCTTTATCCGGCGTGCTGATGGCGCTGGACCAGGTGCCCGACCCGGTATTTGCCGGGCGGATCATCGGCGACGGGTTGTGCATCGACCCGACTTCGTCAACGCTCTGCGCACCGTTGGCCGGTGTGGTCAGCGATGTGCAGACCAGCGGGCATGCGCTCACCATCACCAGTGATGCGGGTGTTCAAGTGTTGATGCACATCGGCCTGGACACGGTGAACCTTGCCGGCGAAGGATTCACCCGCCGCGTTGAAACGGGGCAGCGGGTCGAAGCGGGGCAGGCGCTGATCGACTTCGATGCTGACTACATTGCCCTGCACGCGCGCAGTTTGTTGACCTTGATGCTGGTGGTCAGCGGCGAGCCGTTCGCTTCACTCGTTGGCTCAACCGGGTTGGTCGAGGTGGGCCAGCCAGTGCTGGACGTCGTGGTCGGCGCAGCCGTCGGCGAACATCCAGCACCGGTGCCGGGCGATGCGGTGTTCTCGCAGCCGATCAACCTGCCCAATTCCAATGGTCTGCACGCGCGGCCGGCGGCAGTATTCGCCCAAGCGGCCAAAGCATTTTCAGCGACCATCCATCTGCACAAGCTGCACGCGCAAGCCAACGGCAAATCCTTGGTGGCGATCATGGCGTTGCAGACGGCCCATGGCGACAGCGTGCAGGTCAGCGCCGAAGGTGAAGATGCCGAGGCAGCGGTCGCGGCGCTGACACGCTTGCTGGGCGAAGGCTGCGGTGAAGCGGTCACAGCGCCCGCGCCGGTCGAAGTCGATGCAGCAGAAATGCCGAACATCCTGCGCGGTGTCTGCGCCTCGCCCGGTTCGGCGTTGGGGCAAGTCATGCAGATTGTCGAAGCGTCGCTCATGGTCAACGAGTTCGGCGCCGAGCCGCCAGTTGAACTGGAGGCGTTGAGCCAAGCCCTGATCGAAGCCGACATGGCCCTGCAACATCTGCGCGACACCGCCAGCGGCCAGGCGCAGGCGGAGATCTTCAAGGCGCATCAGGAACTGCTGGCCGACCCGAGCCTGCTGGATCAGGCCCGGGCGCTGATCGACGCGGGCAACAGCGCGGCGTTTGCCTGGAAGACCAGCACCGACGCAACGGCGGCGATGTTTCGCTCGCTGGGCAATGCCTTACTGGCTGAGCGCGCGGCGGATCTGGATGATGTCGGCCAGCGCGTGCTGAAGCTGATCCTCGGTGTTCACGAGCAAGCGCTGGAGTTGCCGGACGACACCATTCTGATCGCCGATCAGTTGACCCCGTCCCAGACCGCCGGGCTCGATACGCGCAAAGTGCTCGGGTTTGCCACCGTCGGCGGTGGCGCCACCAGCCATGTCGCGATCCTCGCGCGAGCCTGCGGTTTACCGGCGATCTGCGGCATGCCGGGGCAAATGCTCGGGCTCGGCAACGGCACGCGGGTGCTGCTCGATGCCGATAAAGGCGAATTGCATTTGCACCCGGACGCCGAGTCCATTGATCAATTGCGCACGCGGCATGAGCGCCAGCGCCAGCGTCATCAGCAGGAACTGGCCCAGGCCAGCGAGGCGGCCTGCACCCGTGACGGTCAGCACATCGAAGTCACCGCCAACGTTGCCTCGCAGGAAGAAACCGCCCAGGTCATGGAGCTGGGCGCGCATGGCGTAGGGCTGCTGCGATCGGAGTTTCTCTACCTGGGCCGTCAGCAGGCGCCGAGCCATGACGAACAGGTGGCCACTTACAGCGCCATCGCGCGTACCATCGGGCCGGCACACAATCTGGTGGTGCGCACCCTCGATGTCGGTGGCGACAAACCGCTGGCCTATGTACCGATGGACAGCGAAACCAATCCATTCCTCGGTTTGCGTGGCATTCGACTGTGTCTTGAACGACCGCAACTGTTGCGCGAGCAGTTCCGCGCAATCCTCGCCTGCTGTGAACTGACGCGTCTGCACATCATGTTGCCGATGGTCACGAATTTGGCCGAACTGCGTCTGGCGCGGCAGATTCTCGAGCAGGAAGCGCGGGTGTTGGGCCTGGCGCACATGCCGAAGCTGGGAATCATGATCGAAGTGCCTGCCGCTGCGCTGATGGCCGATGTGCTGGCGCCGCACGTGGATTTCTTTTCCATCGGCACCAACGATCTCACCCAATACACCCTGGCCATGGATCGTGATCATCCGCGTCTGGCCAGTCAGGCGGACAGCTTTCACCCTTCGGTGCTGCGCCTGATCGCGATGACGGTGAAGGCTGCGCATGCCCACGGCAAATGGGTCGGCGTCTGCGGCGCCATGGCGTCTGAACGCCTTGCCGTGCCGCTGCTGCTGGGGCTGGGTGTGGATGAGCTGTCGGTGAGCGTGCCGTTGATTCCGGCGATCAAGTCGGCGGTGCGGGAGGTGAATCTGGCCGACTGTCGAATCATCGCCGAACAGGTTTCGAACCTGGAAAGCGCCGCCGACGTGCGCGCAGCCTTGCAGCAGTTTCATGGGGCGAAAGTCGATGCCTCGCCGGTTATGGAGAATTGAACATGTTCGACAAATTGCAGCAGGCATTCTGGAAAGCACTGACGCCGGATCTGGTCCCGGATGAGGTGAAAGCCGTCGCCGAACCGATTGCCGGCCTGAGCGCCGAGATTGTTGCGGCGCTGGGCGGTGTGGATAACCTCAAGTCGCAGCAACCGGTGGCGCTGACTCGGGTGCGCGTGGCGCTGCACGACGAGGCCCGTGTCGACCGTCAGGCCCTGAGTGTGGCCGGTGTGGCGGGCGTCATGCCGCTTGAGGGCGGCGTGCTGCACCTGATTACCGGGCTGCGCGCATAAGGCCGACAAGACGTGCGGCCGCAGGTCGCCCTTACTGTTTCTCAACTGCGGGTGTATCGTATTCGCCTTTTTGCGGATCCCTCGGGGTCTGTCGCTGATACGTGAGGTAGTTGAGTTCATGTCCTTTACCCGTCGCCAAATCCTCGGTGGCCTGGCCGGTCTTGTTGTCGTTGGCGTGGGCGCGGGAGGCGCGTCGCGTTACTGGCTGGGCAAGATGGCCGACGCCGAGGCCGGCCACGACTATGAACTGATCGCCGCGCCGCTGGATGTCGAACTGGTGCCGGGCCACAAGACCGAGGCCTGGGCGTTCGGCCCGTCGGCGCCGGGCACCGAGTTGCGCGTGCGCCAGGGTGAATGGTTGCGGGTGCGCTTCATCAATCACCTGCCGGTGGCGACTACCATTCACTGGCACGGCATCCGCCTGCCGCTGGAAATGGACGGCGTGCCCTACGTATCGCAGTTGCCGGTGCTGCCGGGCGAATACTTCGACTATAAATTCCGCGTGCCGGACGCCGGCAGCTATTGGTATCACCCGCATGTCAGCAGCAGCGAAGAACTCGGGCGCGGGCTGGTCGGGCCGCTGATCATCGAAGAACGCGAGCCGACCGGTTTCAAGTACGAGAAAACGTTGAGCCTGAAGAACTGGCATGTCGACGAGCAAGGTCAGTTCGTCGAATTCAGCATCCCCCGCGAAGCGGCCCGTGGCGGTACCGCCGGGCGCTTGTCGACGATCAATGGTGTGCCGCTGCCGGTGATTGATCTGCCGGCCGGGCAGGTCACTCGGGTGCGTCTGCTTAATCTCGACAACACCCTGACCTATCGCATCAACATCCCCGGTGTCGAAGCGAAGATCTACGCGCTGGATGGCAACCCGGTCGAGCCCCGCCCGTTGGGCAAGGAATACTGGCTCGGCCCCGGCATGCGCATTTGCCTGGCGATCAAGGCCCCGGCGGCCGGTGAAGAGTTGTCGCTGCGTAACGGCCCGGTGCGTCTGGGCACGCTGCGTTCAGTCGCCAACACCGACGCGCCGACGGACTGGCCGAAAGCCCTGCCGGCCAACCCGGTGGCCGAGCCGGACCTGGCCAATGCCGAGAAACTCAACTTCAATTTCGAATGGGTCGGCTCGGTCTCGGTGAACACCGAAAACGGCAAGCCGCCGAGCCTCTGGCAGATCAACGGCAAGGCTTGGGACATCACCGACAAGACCTGTGCTGACCGACCGATTGCCAGCCTGAAACTGGGCCAGAGCTATATTTTCGAATTGAAGAACATGACCCAGTACCAGCACCCGATCCACCTGCACGGCATGAGCTTCAAGGTGATCGCGTCGAACCGGCACAAAGTCATTCCGTATTTCACCGACACCTATCTGCTGGGCAAGAACGAGCGTGCGCAAGTGGCGCTGGTGGCGGATAACCCGGGGGTGTGGATGTTCCACTGCCATGTCATCGACCACATGGAAACCGGCCTGATGGCCGCGATCGAGGTGAAGTGATGCGCCAGATCCGCCCGGCGGCGATCATCGACCGCAGCCGCGACCGCGACTTCATGCGCGAAGCCTTGACCCTCGCCGCACAGGGCGCCGCCCTCGGTGAGGTGCCGGTGGGCGCGGTGCTGGTGCACGATGGCGTGATCATCGGTCGCGGCTTCAATTGCCCGATCAGCACCAGCGACCCGAGTGCCCATGCGGAAATGGTCGCGATCCGCGCCGCTGCGCAGGCAGTGGATAACTATCGCCTGCCGGGCAGTACGCTGTATGTGACGCTGGAGCCTTGCAGCATGTGCGCCGGGCTGATCGTGCATTCGCGGGTGGCGAGGGTGGTGTACGGCGCGCTGGAACCCAAGGCCGGGATTGTGCAGAGTCAGGGGCAGTTTTTTACCCAGGGTTTTTTGAATCACCGGGTGTTGTATGAGGGCGGGGTGCTGGCTGAAGAATGTGGTGCTGTGTTGACCGAGTTTTTCCGCGCCAGACGCACAAAACCTGCTGAATAAACACAGCTTCAATGTGGGAGCGAGCCTGCTCGCGAAAGCGTCGGTACATTCAAAATGAATGGTGACTGGCACACCGCTTTCGCGAGCAGGCTCGCTCCCACAGGTGGATCTCCGTTGTTGGGGAGATTGAGTTATTTCTTCGCGACGATAACTGCCCGCATCGGCGCCGGCAGCCCTTCAATGGTTTTGCTGTGATCCTCAGGATCCAGAAAATCGCTCAGCGACTGATACTTCATCCACTCCGTCCCGCGTTGTTCTTCCACCGTCGTGGTACTGACATCCACACAACGAATATCGCTGAATCCGGCTCTGCGCAGCCACAATTCCAGCGCCGGCACCGACGGCAAAAACCACACGTTGCGCATCTGCGCGTAGCGGTCTTCCGGCACCAGCACCTGATGCTTGTCGCCTTCGACCACGAGGGTTTCCAGCACCAGTTCGCCGCCCTTGACCAGGCAGTCCTTCAGCGCCAGCAAATGCTCGATCGGCGAGCGACGGTGATAGAACACGCCCATGGAAAATACTGTGTCGAAGCCTTCCAGATTCGGCGGCAGGTCTTCAAACGGGAACGGCAGGTGCCAGGCATTCGGCTCGGACAAGTAACGCTGCACAGCCTGGAACTGGCAGAAGAACAGCCAGTTCGGGTCGACACCGATCACGCTGTCGGCGCCGGCGCCGAGCATGCGCCACATGTAGTAGCCGTTGCCGCAACCGACATCAAGGATGCGTTTGCCCTTCAGGTCGAGGTGCGGGGAGACCCGCGACCACTTCCAGTCCGAGCGCCATTCGGTATCGACATGCACACCGAACAGATCGAACGGCCCTTTGCGCCACGGCGACAGACCCATCAGCGCGGTGCGCATCTGCGCGCGGGTGTCGTCGTCGCAATCGGTGTCGAGTTTCAGGCCGTTGAGCAGGTCGACTTCGCTTGGCTGGATTTTCGGCAAGGCGTCCAGCGCACTTTGCCAGCGCTCCAGATCGCCGTGGCCCTTCTCCATTTTCTTGTCGAGTTGCGCTTGCAGCGTGCTGGCCCATTCGGCCAGCGGTGTACCGGCCAGACGGCGGGCGAGGGGGGACAGATCAATCATGGCAAGGCAATCAACGAGGCAAAGTTAAGACACTGGAACCACGGCACGACTTTCGAGAACCCGGCGGCCAGCAGGCGTTCGCGGTGTTCTTCGAGGCTGTCGGGCTTCATGACGTTTTCGATGGCGCTGCGCTTCTGGGCGATTTCCAGTTCGCTGTAGCCGTTGGCGCGTTTGAACGCTACGTGCAGGTCGGTGAGCAGGGCGTGTTCTTCGGCATCGTTGAAGCGCAGCTTTTCCGAGAGAATCAGCGCGCCGCCGGGCAACAACGATTGGCGAATCCGCGAGAGCAACGCGGTGCGCTGGTTCGGGGCGATGAATTGCAGGGTGAAGTTCAGCGCCACCACCGAGGCTGGTTGAAACTCCAGCGCGAGGATATCACCTTCGATCACCTCGACCGGCAGCAATTCCTGAAACATCGAATCCTGACCGTTGAGGTACTCGCGGCAACGCTCGACCATCGCCGCCGAGTTATCCACAGCGATCACCCGGCAGCCGTCGGTGCGCACATGGCGGCGCAGGGCTTGAGTCACTGCGCCGAGCGACGAGCCGAGGTCGTAGAGCACGCTGTTCGGCTGGGCGAACTGCGCCGCGAGCACGCCGAGGTTCTCGACGATGGTCGGGTAACCCGGCACCGAGCGCTTGATCATGTCCGGGAACACCCGCACCACGTCTTCATTGAAGGCGAAGTCAGGCACCTGGGCCAAAGGCTGGGCGAATAGGCGATCGGGTTCTTTGCTCACGGCGGCGTCCGGCGGTGTCGGTGGAAAAGGCCGGCATTTTAGCCAAAGTGGCGCGGGGATGCTTGGGTTGTCTGATAAAGCACCGAGAGGGGTGTAATTTCTCGCCGTCAGGGATATGGCTTTCGCGAGCAGGCTCGCTCCCACAGGGGGATCGCGGTGATCTGTCGGAGCGGGCCTGCTCGCGAAGAAGCCAGCGCCGTTTCCCGCAGTCAGTTCACCGAAATGGCGCAGTCAAAGGTTTCCACGGGCAGCACTTCCGGTGCCCACGGTTGTTGCGAGGTCAGGCGCAAACGCCCGGTGCCTGCTGCGAAGGCCTGGAAGCGCCAGGTCGAAACCCCCGCTGCGCCCACCACGCCGGCATCTTCCGGATTGCTGTAAACCTCGGGGCTGAGGGCGCGCAAAACACCGCCAGCTGAATCCTGAATCGCCCAGCGGTAGCCGGTGGTCGGGTTGCTTGGCAGGCTGATGATCAGGTTTTGCCCAACGTTGAGTAGTACGGGGCATTCGCTTTGTTTTTCCACGGTCACGTTGTGTTTCGGTTGCGTGGCGCAGGCCGCCAGCAAGGAAAGGGCGAGGGGGACAAACAGGCGAATGGGGGACATAAGGTCAGCAGCTCCGGCGGTTACGACGAACGGCGAGCATAACTGAAGATGGGACAAAGTGTGACGGTCAGGGAGTTTCCGTGTTGGCAGCACTGAAGCCATCGCTGGCAAGCCAGCTCCCACAGGTTTCTCGGTTGACCACAAGATTTGTGGGCACATTGAACATTGTGGGAGCTGGCTTGCCAGCGATAGCGGTACATCAGGCGCTACATGACTGTCAGAAGAGCACCTTCGCCACATCCGCAAACCGCTTGGCAAAGTGCACGGTAATCCCTTCCTTCAGGTAGTCCGGCAATTCCTCAAAGTTACCCCGGTTGGGCTCCGGCAGAATCAATTCGAAAATCTTCTGCCGGCGCGCTGCGATCACTTTCTCGCGCACGCCGCCGATCGGCAATACATGCCCGGTCAGGGTCAGTTCGCCGGTCATCGCCACGCCTTTTTTCGGCGGTTGATTGCGTGCAAGCGAGAGCAGGGCGCTGGCCATGGTCACGCCGGCGCTCGGGCCGTCCTTTGGTGTCGCGCCTTCTGGTACGTGCAGGTGGACGAAGGCTTCGTCGAAGAACTTCGCGTCACCGCCAAATTGCTTGAGGTGCGAGCTGACGTAGCTGTAGGCGATCTCTGCCGATTCCTTCATCACATCGCCCAGTTGTCCAGTGAGCTTGAAGCCCCGGTTGAGTGTATGGATCCGCGTGGCCTCGATCGGCAAGGTCGCGCCGCCCATGCTGGTCCACGCCAGACCGGTAATCACGCCGGTGCCGGACAGCACTTGCTCATTGCGGAATACCGGATGGCCCAGCGAGGCTTCAAGATCTTTCGGCCCGAGTTTGATCACCGCTTTCGGATCGTCGATCAGCTTCATCACCGCTTTGCGCACCAGTTTGCCCATCTGCTTTTCCAGCTGCCGCACGCCGGCTTCACGGGCATAGCCGTCGATCAGGGCTTTGAGCGCGGTGTCGCTGATGCTCAGGCTGCCTTTTGATACGCCAGCCTTTTCCAGCAGTTTCGGCCACAGGTGACGCTTGGCGATGGCGACTTTTTCTTCGGTGATGTAGCCGGACAGGCGAATCACTTCCATTCGGTCGAGCAACGGGCCGGGAATTGAATCCAGGGTATTGGCGGTGCAGACGAACAGGACCTTCGACAAGTCCATGCGCAGGTCGAGGTAGTGGTCGAGGAATTCGACGTTCTGTTCCGGGTCGAGGGTTTCCAGCAGCGCCGAGGCCGGGTCGCCCTGATAGCTCTGGCCCATCTTGTCGATCTCGTCGAGCATGATCACCGGGTTCATCACTTCGACGTCTTTCAACGCCTGCACCAGTTTGCCCGGCTGCGCGCCGATGTAGGTGCGGCGGTGGCCCTTGATTTCGGCTTCGTCGCGCATGCCGCCGACGCTGAAGCGGTAGAACGGCCGCCCGAGGGATTCGGCGATGGATTTGCCGACGCTGGTTTTACCCACGCCCGGCGGGCCGACCAGCAGCACGATCGAGCCGCTGATCTCGCCTTTGTACGCACCGACGGCGAGGAATTCGAGGATGCGATCCTTGATGTCGTCCAGACCCGCATGGTGTTTATCGAGGATTTTGCGCGCGTGCTTGAGGTCGAGTTTGTCCTCGCCGTACACGCCCCACGGCACCGATGTTGCCCAGTCCAGATAATTGCGCGTGACCGCGTACTCCGGCGAGCCGGTTTCGAGGATCGACAGTTTGTGGGTTTCTTCTTCGAGGCGTTTCTGCACCTGCGCCGGCAGGGTTTTGCCTTCGAGGCGTTGCTGGAACTGTTCGAGGTCGGCGCTGCGGTCGTCCTTGGTCAGGCCAAGTTCCTGCTGGATGACCTTGAGCTGTTCCTTGAGAAAGAACTCACGCTGATGCTCGCCGATCTTGCGGTTGACTTCGGCGGAAATTTCTTTCTGCAGGCGCGCGACTTCGACTTCCTTGCGCAGCATCGGGAGGACTTTTTCCATGCGCTTGAGCATCGGCACGCAGTCGAGCACTTCTTGCAGTTCGGGGCCGGTGGCGGAGGTCAGGGCGGCGGCGAAGTCGGTCAGCGGCGACGGGTCGTTGGGGCTGAAGCGATTGAGGTAATTTTTCAGCTCTTCGCTGTACAGCGGGTTGAGCGGCAGCAGCTCCTTGATCGCATTGATCAGCGCCATGCCGTAGGCCTTGACCTCGTCGGTCGGCTCGGTGGGCTGGTGCGGGTATTCGACTTCGACCAGGTACGGCGGGCGGTGGTGTTTGAGCCAGGTCTTGATGCGCACACGGCTCAGGCCCTGGGCGACAAATTGCAATTTGCCGTTTTCGCGGCTGGCGTGGTGGACCTTGACCAGCGTGCCGTATTCGGGGAGGGCGCCGGTGTCGAAGTGGCGCGGGTCTTCCTGGGGCGTGTCCATGAAGAACAGGGCCAGGGAGTGGTGTTCGGATTTGCTGACCAGTTCGAGGGTTTCGGCCCACGGCTCTTCATTGACGATGACCGGCAGGACCTGAGCCGGGAAGAACGGGCGGTTGTGGATCGGGATGATATAGACCTTGTCCGGCAGGTTTTGCCCGGGCAGCGCCAGGCCGGTGCCGGAGGAGGTGTGTTCGATGTGGTCGGTTTCGTAATCGTCGTGGTTGTCCGGGCGATCTTGCTGGTCGGTCATGGGGCACCTGCGCAATGGGGTATGGGGTGTTAGATGGGGCAGGGGTGGGGTGGTTTCAATGGGGCGGGTGTGTTTCTGCGTGTGTGTTCAGGTTTGCAAAGTTTTTGACCTTGTTAACCTTGGCGGCCTTTGGGCCGGTGGCAAGATCCTTCAGGTCGGCACGGATGCCTAGTGGAATCTAACAATGTCTGTGCATAACTAGCGAAAAACGCGAGTGTTGGTTAGCTTTAACGATTAAATGGAGTTTTGATGGGTTCCGTTCGGCTTATTTCGAACTGACCTTGAGCCCCTGTAATTTCTGACAGTAGACAACTGACTCAATCGTCCGAAGATTGCAGTTCAATCTCGAACGCCAGAGAGGTGTTCGAGAATTTACCAACGTCACGGAATCGAACCATGAGTCATACCGATACGAAATACAGGGATTTCATCATTCGCGAATATTCTTCCGACACGCCGGGTTTGCGTTTCCAGGTGATCTACAGCGAAACGGAAAAGAGTTTGTTGCTGGAGACCCGCAAGCACGCCGAGCAACTGATCATTGATCGATTGCAAGGGATGGCAAATGGAGGAAAAGCCTTTTGATGCTGTAGGGTCAACGCTGACGATGAGCGTTCGAAGGTTGCGATCTTTTGATTTTTTCTTGAAAGCACCGAATTGCCCAAGGCGAAGTGGACAGACTTCATTGACGCCATACACCTGGGTGCGAATGGAGCATGTTGGGCAGTCCTCCATGTAAAAAGGCGCCCCCCTCACAGGGTGGCGCCTTCTTTTTTACCGCCAGCTAACGCTTATTCCGGCAGTTTGTACGCAATGATGTAGTCACCCATCTTGGTGCCCAGCGAGCCGTGACCGCCAACAACGAGCAGCACGTATTGCTTGCCGTCCTTGCCGGTGTAGGTCATCGGAGTCGCTTGACCGCCGGCTGGCAGGCGCGATTTCCACAGCTCTTTACCGGTGTTCACGTCATAAGCACGCAGGTACTGGTCAAGGGTGCCGCTGAGGAAGCCGACGCCGCCGGCTGTAACCATCGAACCGCCCATGCTCGGTACGCCGAGGGTGAAGCCGATCGGGATTGGCGAGCTGTCGCGGCTGGTGCCGTTCTTGCGTTTCCACACGACTTTGCCGGTGGTCAGGTCGATACCGGCGACGTAGCCCCAGGCCGGGGCCTGGCACGGTACGCCCAGTGGCGACATGAACGGGTGCATGATCACCGCGTATGGCGCGCCGGTGTTTGGCTGCACGCCCGAAGTTTCGCTCTCGCGCTTGCTGCCGGCTTCGACTTGCTCGCGTGGGACCATTTTCGAGACGAAGGCCATGTAGTTCGGGCTGGTGAACAGCAGCTGGCGAACCGGGTCGACCGAGACGCCGCCCCAGTTGAACACGCCGACGTTACCCGGATAGATCAGGCTGCCCTGTTCCGATGGCGGGGTGTACTGGCCTTCGTAACGCAGTTCCTTGAACTGGATGCGGCACAGCATCTGATCGAACGGGCTCGCGCCCCACATGGCTTTTTCGGTCAGTTCCGGGGCCAGCAGGTTGAGGTCCGAACGGGCCTGGGTCGGTGCGGTGTGGTCGCCTTTCACGGCGCCCTGCGGAACCGGGATTTCCTTGATCGGAATGATCGGCGTGCCGTCACGACGGTCGAGGACGTACAGGCTGCCCTGTTTGGTCGGAGCGATCAGCGCAGGTTTCACGCCGTCGGCGGTTTTCATGTCGAGCAGGGTAGGCTGGCTGCCCACGTCCATGTCCCACAGGTCATGGTGGGTGAACTGGTAGTTCCAGCGCACTTTACCGGTGGCCAGGTCCAGCGCGACGAGGCCGGCGCTGAATTTCTCGGCGCCCGGGGTGCGATTGCCGCCCCATTGGTCAGGGGTCTGGTTGCCCAGTGGCAGGTAGACCATGCCGAGTTTTTCATCGACGCTGGCCAGCGACCACATGTTCGCCGAGTTGCGGCTGTAGGTTTCGCCCGGAGCCAATGGCTCGGTGGCGTCCGGCTTGTCGCTGTCCCAGTTCCACACCAGGTGACCGTCGCGCACGTCGAAGGCGCGGATCACGCCCGATGGCTCGTTGGTCGACTCGTTGTCGGTGACGTGACCGCCCATGATCACCAGATCACGGGTAATCGCTGCTGGCGAGGTGGAGTAGTAGCCGCCAGCGGTGAACGGGCCGATGCCTTGGGTCAGGTCGACCACGCCGTTGGTGCCGAAGCCTTCGCAGATTTTGCCGGTGTCGGCGTTCAGTGCGATCAGGCGGGCATCTGCGGTTGGCAGGTACAGACGACGCGGGCAGGCCTGAGCAACGGCCTGGCCGGCTTCGGAGATGACGGCCGAGCCAGCGTTTTCAGACTTGGCATAGGCGGCTTCGTCGTAATACGAAACGCCACGGCAAGTCATGTGGGCGAAGCCCTTGAAGCCGACCGGGCTCTTGATCTGTGGATCGAAGCGCCAGATTTCCTTGCCGGTGTCCGGGTCCAGTGCCAGCACTTTGCTGTGCGCGGTGCAGGCGTAGACCATGCCGTTGGCTTTGAGCGGGGTGTTTTCGTTGGTCAGCTCGACCGGGTCATCCGCAGTTGGCAGGTCGCCGGTCTGGATGCGCCAGGCTTCTTGCAGCTTGCCGACATTTTCCGGGGTGATCTGCTTGAGCGGCGAGTAGCGGTCACCGAACTCGGTGCGACCGTACGCTTGCCAGTCGCCATCCGGCATGGCCGGTGCGGTGCTGGTCATGTCGGCGCTGTCGCGGCCCAGTTCGCCGAAGGTTTCGCCTGGATGAGTGAAGAGGCTGGCCAGGGCGGTAACGCCGGCCAGGATCACCGCCACGGTCAGACCGCCAGTGCCGATTTTTGCCGGGCCGTTGAGCAGCAGCGGACGACGGAACCATGGCAGCAGCATCACGAAGCCGAGGACAAACCACAGCGCCAGACGCGGCACCAGTTGCCACCAGTCCAGACCGACTTCCCACAATGCCCAGACAGTGCTGGCAAACAGCACGATGGCGTACAGGCCCAGTGCCGCGCGGCGGCGCATCAGCAGCAGAATGCCGCTCAGCGCAATGCCGATACCGGCCAGCAGATAGTAAAGCGAGCCGCCGAGCATGCTCAGCTTGACTCCCCCGGCCAGCATGGCCAGGCCCATCAGTAGAAGCAGGATGCCGAGCAGGCCCGGTAGCAGACGGCCCCGACTCGAAGCACTTTCGGTGCTCATAGTGTGATTCTCCGTGACGTTTATGTAGTCCCGCGCTGTAGTCACTTTAGATGACGATCTGGCGCAGGCATGGTTCAGATAAAAACTTGTTCGGCTAACGAATTTCATGGATCCCTGTGGGAGCTGGCTTGCCAGCGATGGCGATTGCACATCCACCACTGAAATCGCCAGACAGATTGCTATCGCTGGCAAGCCAGCTCCCACAGGGCCTTGTGGAGTTTTTTAGAACGACGACTGGATCTTGATCCCGCCGATCAGGGCGTCGTCGACGTCGTTCACGCCACCGGGGTGGCGGATGTATTGCAGGTTCGGGCGTACGGTCAGCCAGTTGGTCACGTGCACGCCGTAATACAGCTCGGCGCTGTATTCGGTGTCCTGCGGTGGCAGGAACGCCGGATTGTCGTAGTCGTAGACGGCGTTGGCGCGGTTGGTCATTTCGGCGTTCTTGCGATAGGCCGGGTTGACGTGCACACGAGCGAGGGCGAAACCGATGTCGTCCTTGGCGCGGGCGTCGAACGGGCCTTTGTAGGTCAGGCCGGCCTGCACGTAGTTGTCGATGGCATTGGTTTTCTTGTCATGCATCGTCGCATTGGCAAACAGGCTCAAGCCGCGCGAGTGGTCGCTGGCGATGCTGGTGACCTGCTGCTGAATGCCCAGCCACACGCCGTGCTTGCTCGACGCGCTGCGATAGGCTTCGCCGCTCAGCGCTGCCGGCTGGTCGTTGCGGTCTTTATAGACGTCAGAGGCCTTGGCATTGCTGTAGTAATAACCGGCGCGGTATTCGCCCGGCAGACCGTTGAGCTTCGGCGTCCACACCAGTTCGACCGGCAGGATCGCGCCTTGCGTGCCGCTGCCGCTGAGTTTGAAGCCGTTGCCGCGATCAAGGTTCGACGGGTTCTGCTCGTAGGCGCCGACCTGCGCATACAGCTCCGGCGTCAGGTGATATTTGACCCGCAGCGCCCATTGGCTGACCGGCCAGTTGTACCAGATGCCGCCGACCCAGTTGCCGACCTGCGAGCCGCAGAAGGCCAGGTTCTGGAAGTCGCAAGGGAAGCTGTTGAAGTCTTCACCTTCGCCGAAACGGCCGACCTTGATGTCGAGTTTCTGATCGAAGAATTTCTGCTGATACCACATCTGCGTCAGGCGCGTGGTCTGGCCACGGCCCCAGACTTCCTGGGCGGAAGTGAAGCCACCGACGCGCGGGTCGTTGATGCGGTCGTTACTGATGTTGTTGCCGCTGCGTTTGGTGATGGTCAGCTGAAATTCGGCGTCGTTCCAACCGAGGATCTTCTGCAGATCCAGATGGGTGCCCAGGCCGAACTGGTCGCTGTAGCGGGCAGTGCGGTCGTGGTCATAGCCGCCGTGCAGGTTGCTGCCCATTTCGCCGGTGTAATCGAGTTTGAAGTCGTAGCCTTTTTCCGCAAGTTCTGTGCGCGTGCCGTTCCAGTCACCGAGCATGTACGGTGATTCACTGTCGAAGGCCGGCGCCGCGTGGGCACAGGTCGCCAAGCCAAGGGCGGTGCAGCCGCCAAGGGTGCGCAGGGCAGAGATAGCGCTGTCTCGGGAGAAGGAAAAGTCAGGCATGAAGAAGTCTTTTTTTGATGTTTTCAGGTGCAGGCCGAGCGCTTCAGATTGTCGCAGGCAGTGAAGCGTTTCAGCGGAAGGGCGGCAGGATAATGATCTGTAACAAATTGAGAAAGCGCTTTTGCAGACATGCAGCGTTTCGGATTCGGTAACAGTGCGGCAAACGGGCGCATTGTGAGTCGGGCCGCAGCCTGCGATCTTCCCGGGTTGGCCTACATTTGCAGGAAGGCCTTCCACCCGCTCAGCCCCTCGGCTAAGGTGCGCGGCTTCTGCATATCACTTCGCCCAAAGGCCCGGCATGAACGAACAAACCCCCGATCCGCTGCACGGCGTGACCCTTGAACAGATCCTCAATGCACTGGTGACTCACTACGAGTGGTCGGGTCTGGCCGAGCGTATCGACATCCGTTGCTTCAAAAGCGATCCAAGCATCAAGTCGAGCCTGACCTTCCTGCGTAAAACCCCATGGGCGCGGGAAAAGGTCGAACGCCTGTACGTGAAGCTGATGCGCACCAAGCGACCGCTCTGAGATGGACAGCGCGAGGCGCCGACGCCTGATCACCGGCCTGGCCGTGTTGGGCTGGGCGGGGCTGGCAATTCAGCTGTACCTGATTCTCTTCGCACGATTGAGCATCGGCGCCAGCCTGCTGGGCGGGCTGGTGAGTTTCTTCAGCTACTTCACCATATTGACCAACACCCTGGTGGCGACGGTGCTGACCTGCGCGGTCACCGAGCGCGAATCCGCCGCGCGGCGCTGGTTTCTGCAACCGTGGGTCAGCAGTGGAATCGCGGTGAGTATCGCCGTGGTCGGTCTGGCCTACAGCATTCTGTTACGGCATTTGTGGCACCCCGAAGGCTGGCAGTTTGTTGCCGATGAGTTGCTCCACGACGTCATGCCATTGCTGTTTCTCGGCTATTGGTGGCGCTGCGTCCCAAAAGGCACGTTGCGCCTGTGGCATCTGCCGCTGTGGCTGATCTATCCGCTGGTGTATTTCATCTATGCCTTGCTGCGCGGGCATCTGCTCGGCGCCTATGCGTATCCGTTTATTGATGTGGCGGTGTTGGGTTATCCACAGGTGCTGATCAATGCCGGGGGGATATTGGTGGGGTTTGTGTTGGTGGGGGTGCTGATTATCGGCCTCGACCGCAAATTGTCCGCACGAAGTTGAGATCCAGTGTGGGAGCGAGCCTGCTCGCGAAGGCGGTGCGGCAGTCAGCAAATCTTTCGACTGTGCCGATGCCTTCGCGAGCAGGCTCGCTCCCACATGGGTGATATGGGTCAGGAAGAGATCACTCTTCCTCAGAGCCTTCCGCGCGCCAGTAGCCAACCGCCTTGATGAACTGCTCATCGAGCCCGTGCTCATCGATCAGTACCCGGCGGATCTGCCGTGAGACCTTGGTTTCGGTCGCCACCCACGCGTACAGATTGCCCTTGGGCACCTGCAATTGCTTGACGGTAGCCAGCAGGTTGTCCTTGCCGCCTTCGCGCAGCACCCAGATCACATTGAACTGCGCCGCACTTTCCAGCACTTGCTGCTCGGCGCCGTTTTCCACTTCGATCACCACCAATGCCCGGCGATTTGCCGCCAGACCTTCGAGGCGGCGGGCGATGGCGGGGAGGGCGGTTTCGTCGCCGATCAGCAGATAGCTGTCGAAGATGTCCGGCACGATCATCGACCCGCGTGGCCCGCCGATGTGCAGGAACTGCCCCGGCTGTGCCTGCTCGGCCCAGGTCGAGGCAGGGCCGTCGCCGTGCAGGACGAAATCGATGTCCAGCTCCATTTTTTCCAGGTCGTAACGACGCGGCGTGTAGTCGCGCATCTCGGGCATCGGCCCGTTGTCCTTGCCGGCGCCCAGTTGCATCGTCTCTAGCGCCGCCGCTTGTTCGGCGTTCTGCGGGAACAGCAGTTTGACGTGATCGTCCGTGCCCAGGCTGATGAACCCGGCCAGTTCCGGCCCGCCGAGGGTGATGCGGCGCATGCGTGGGGTCAGGTCGGTGACGCGCAGCACTTCAAGCTTGCGCCGTTTGATTTCGTGCATCACGCGGTGAATGGTTTGAGTATCGACTGCAGTCATTCGGCTTTCTCCGTGGCAGGTTGAACGGCAGGGCCGTCGACGATGGCTTTGGCGGTGTCGTTGAGCAGGTCGCGCACGCGCAGGATTTCTTCGGCACTCCAGCGCCCGTGGTGCAGCTGCAAGGCATGGCGCAGGTTATGCACCGCTTCGTGGATTTCCGCCGGACGATCATGGCCGCGCAGCGAGCGCTTGCTGACATCGATGCGCATGCGTACGCCGTCGAGCGCCACCGCTTGTTCACTTAAAGACAAACGACCGGCGTCGGTGACGCTGTAACGCTTTTTGCCGGCCTCGGCATCACCGGCAATCAAATCGCTCTCTTCCAGAAAGGTCAGGGTCGGGTAGATCACCCCGGGGCTCGGGCTGTAAGCGCCATCGAACATGCCTTCGATCTGGCGGATCAGGTCGTAACCGTGGCAGGGCTGCTCGGCGATCAGCGCCAGCAACAGCAATTTCAAGTCGCCGGGGGCAAAGACTCGCGGGCCGCGGCCGCCGCGTTCGCGACCGGGGCGTTTCTCGAAGCCGTCGCGGCCATCGCCGTGCTCGCGATGGGGGGAATGATGGTCTCTCATTTCACTTCTCTCTCGTCGTATTTAGATACAACTTAAGATATATCTTAAGGGTTGCGCAAGACGTTTTTGGCCTTGTCCTGAGCTCGACGGACGAGTGGTCAAAGCGAAAAAGAGCCGGAAAAAGTTTTTTGATCAATAAAACGCAGCGGTGACCTTGAAGTTAAAGTTATCGCTCTAGTTGTACTTGAGTATATGTTCTAATTCCTCGCAAGTTACCGCGTTAAAGCGGCTAAGTTGCTGTATGGTTTTTTGTCTGTAACTGTGTGTAGGGCGAAACTTACAGCGAATGTTGCAAGTATCTGTTTTTTGTTCTTTTTTCTGGCGGGGTGTGAGGTTGTTTAACTACGAGTTTGTCGGAAGTTGCCTGCTTACATTCCAGAGGCAACAGCCGATGATGCCCGCCATTGAAGGTTCAAGTTGCTCCGGCGGTCGATGAGCAAATGGTTTGTGAACTTTCAATGACCCCCCTATATAAAGCAAACAGGTACTGAACGATGTTCAAGAAAATCGCAATCGCTGCTCCACTGGCTCTTCTGGCAATGTCCTCCACTGCCTTCGCTGCGGGCGAAGCGTCGCACTCCATCAGCCTGATCGCTCATGTGCCAACCAATGGTTTCTATGTGGTGCCGACCGATCCGGATCTGGTCAACAAGGACCAGGACATGAGCTATCAGCCGACCACCGGCAAGATGGCCGACGTCAACGGTTTCTTCGATGTGCGCAATAACAACGGTTCGGTCCACGCCAGCCTGGAAAGCCTGCCGAAACTGGTTGCCGGCAATACCTCGATCGACCTGCAGGTCATGCTCAACAACAAGGAACTGACCCTGACCCCGCAAATGGTCGTCGGTGAATCCGAGTCGGATGTGAACTACCGCGCCCCGCTGAAAATCTCCGCCAAAGGCAGCAACTTCCAGCCGGGTGACTACACCGGTTCCGTGGCGATGATCTTCGACGCTGTGCCACCGGTTGCCAGCAACTGATCGACTGATCAGGTTCAAAAACGCTCGCTTTTCAGCAGTGGCGTCAACCGACGGGGCAGGCAGTGATGTTTGCCCCGACGGACTTTCATTGTCAGTCAATCAGAGTACGAGTTCATGTTCCCGATGACACCCATCGCGGCTGCGCTTGCGCTGTTGTTTTGTGCCAGCGCAGCCGTCGCATCCAACACCGCCGGTACGACGCCACGTAGTTTGCTGGCGCAGGCCAAAGGCTTGCCAGCGGATTTCGAGGAGCATTTCTTTGATGTGCCTCTGGCGGTGCGGGTCGAAGTCGACCAACAGCCGTTGGGTGAGGCCATGGTGGTGTTGTCCCGCGATGATCGCATCACCCTTCTCGAATTCACCGACACCAGCGAAAACCGCTTCGGCCCCGCTGAACGGGAAAAATGGGCAAGCTACCTCAAACCCGGCGTGCCATTAGGTGCGTGCAGCGGTTCCTGCCCGGACCAGTTTCTCGCGGTGCACTACAGCCTGGAAAATTCCCTGGTTTCGATCGTTACCGAAAACGCCGAACGCGACCTTCAAGCCAAGCGTTATTACGAGCAACCGAGCGGTGGTAGCAGCGGCCTGATGGTGCGCAACCAGCTCAACCTCAACGGTGGCCAGGATCAGGACCTCGGCGGACGCTTCGGCCTGGAAGCCAGTTCAAGCCTGGGCAACTGGAGCCAGACGCTGAATCTGCAATTGGCCCGGCTTGGTGGCCCCGACGACAAGCTCTACCACGCCGTGCACGAGCTGCACACCCAGCGCGAACTGCAAGGCAGCTTCTTGCGCCTGGGCTATTTCACCCCCAATTCCGAGGGACTGACGCGCCAGCCGCGCACGTTTGGCACCAGCCCCGATACGGCGGTCGGCATCATGTACGGCAGCTCCGACAGCCTCGCGATCAACAGCCCGATGCCCAGCGTTTACCCGATCTACGTGACAGCCAACCGGCAGGGTGCGGTGGAGATCTGGCGCGACGGTCTGTTGATCAATACCCAATCGGTGCCGGCCGGTTTGCAGACCCTTGATACCCGGCCGCTGCCCGGCGGTATTTATGAAGTGGAAGTGCGCCTGATCGAAGACGGCCAGATCACCTCCACCACCCAGGAGTTGGTGTACAAGCCCAGCAACTGGCGCAACCTCGACGAACGCTGGCGCTACAACGTGTTTGCCGGTGAAGAAAGCAAACTGCTGAGCAACTGGGACACGCAATCGAGCGGCAGTCCCACCGCCGGTGCTGCGGTCAATTACCTGCTGCACCCGCGAGTGATTGTCGGCGCTTCGGCGCGGCAGATCCGCGAAAAACTGCAGTACGGCACTTCCATCGACTGGACGCTGGCCAACCACGTCAGCCTGTACGCCAATGTCTACAAGACCGAGGATTACGGCACCGGTCTGGACCTGCAAAGCCTTTACAACTATGGCGCGGGCAGTCTGGTGATCAGCCACAACCGCAGCTGGCTCGACACCACCAACACCTACGACACGCTGCCGGACGGCACGCGCGTTCGTCCACGTAACGTGTTTGTCGGCCAGACCAGCAATTCGTCGCTGGCGCTCAACCATCGGCTGAGCAGCAAGAGTTCGGTCAATGCCCGGGTCTCGCACAGCGAAGGCAATGTCGAAGGCGTGGGCGTGGATCTGGGCTGGACCCAGCGCGCGGTATTGCTGGGCAGTGATGCCAGTTGGCGCCTGTCGGTCTTTGATCGCCCGGGCAGTTTCAGCAGTGGCGATGCGCGCAATCGCGGCGTCGATCTGAGCATCAACCTGGCGTTGGGCGCTCCCGGTCAGCAGCTTACCGGCAGCATCGGTTCACGCACGGCCCGCGACGGCAAACGCGACAACAATGCCTCGCTCGGCTGGCGCAAGGATTTCAAGGACCACGTGCTGCAAAGCGTCTCGGTCACGGCGCTTACCGACACTTACGGTCTGGGCATGTCGAGCCTGACCAATTTCCGCACCGACGCGGTAAACGGCGACGCCTTCGTCCAGCGCTCTTCCTACAACGGCAACTTCACTGGCGGGCTCAACCTCGACAGCACATTGGTGGTCGGCGGCGAAAAGATGCTCCTGACCAGCCAGAGCGACGTGCGTGGTGCCGGAATGATCGTCGATGTCGAGTCGGATATCGACGACATTGTCCTGCGGGCTGACGACTACAGCGGCGGCGGTGCCGCGCTGAAGCCGGGGCGCAATTTCATTCCGATCACCGCCTATCAGAACAGCTCGGTGAGCTTCGACTTCGAAGGCAACACCGTACCGGCCGCCACCATCGAACCGGCGCGAACCCGCTATCACCTGAACAAGGGCGGCATCGAGTATCGCAAGGTTCGCGTGATGAAAACCCTCACCGTGCTCGGTCGCCTGGTCGATGCAAGCGGGCGGCCGCTCAAGGGCCACCACGTGATCAACCACGCCAGCCGTGGCGTGACCGAAGTCGACGGTTTCTTCTCGATGGAAATGAACGCTGGTTCACCCACCCTGGAAGTGCGCCAGGGCAACCAGTTGCTGTGTCAGTTCCGCTTGAACGAGGCCGACCACCGCAGCGAAAACGACGTGTTGATGATCGGCGATCTGCGTTGCACCCCAGACACTCTCGCCGACGTCACTACCACCGAAATGAAGGCAGGCTGAGCATATGAAAATCCTCCAGGCAAGCTGCGCGCTGACGCTGGCGTTGGCCATGTCCACCGCCCATGGGTTCAATCAGGAAATCCGTGCGTTGTTCCAGCCTGACCCGACGCAGCCAGGCAAGAACCTGTTCGTGAACAAAACCCCCAACACCGGCTACTGCGCAAGCTACCCGGCGCAATGCGCCGACCACAACATTTTCAGCATCGAGATGCCTGTACGGTTCGACTCCACACGCTTCATCTCACGCGGTGAACCGATGCTCGTGAAAGCCCCGGCCGACTGGCGACAATTGACAGTTACCAATATGCAAACGCAGGAAACCGAAACCGTCGAAGTGCGCATCATCGGTATCGGCTCCACATACATTCTGGGCGATACCGCGACCAACATCACCGGCGTGTCAGACGAGGCTCAAGCACATGACAAATTATGGGACTCCAGCGGTTGGGTTTATGTGCCGGAACCCTGCCGCTACAGCGGTGTGGCGTCCTATGGTCCTGACAGTTATCGCTTCTTCTGGAAGACCCCGGTGCAAGCTGGCTGCACCAAAAACGCCGCTTACCGTCTCCCGTCAATAGCTTTCGACAAGATGGATTTTGCTTATGAGTTAAGGACTCCCAATCCGTTGGGCATGTCTACCGGGCAATATACCGGTTCGGTTACTTACACCCTGGGAGGCGGCCGCGATTTTGTTCTGGGCGGCCTCTTGCTGCAGCCCGACGACCCCACGCTGACCCTGGATTTCGTCCTCGACGTGCAACACACCCTCAAGGTCGACCTGCCCCCCGGCGGCACTCGGGTCACGCTTGAGCCCGTAGGTGGCTGGGAGCCATGGATCAACAGTGGACGCAAACCCACGCGGATATTTGCCGACCAAGTCTTCTACATTTCGGCCTCGTCGCGTTTCAAGGTCATGATGTTGTGCAAGTCCTACGGCGGAAACGTCTGCAACCTGGGTAGCCCGAAGGGTGATACGGCCCCGGTTCAGGTCTCGATGAGTTTGCCGCCAGGCATCATTGGCCCCGGCGGCGGTCCGGTTAACCGGATTTCCCTGGATTTCAATCGCTGGTCAGCGCCGTTTCAGCCTGGCGTGTATGTCGAGCGCAAGCCTGGCTATCTGCATTTTGATATGAAATCGAAAGACATCGACTTCCTGCTCAGGCCGGGCAAGAACGACCGTTTGCGCGGCAACGTCACCATTATCTGGGATTCGGAAGTATGAGCCTCCCGGTCCGCTTTCACTCAACGTTCATGGAGTTCAACACGATGAACCGTGGTCTTTTGCTGGGCCTGCTCAGCGTTTTTTGCCTGACGGCGCAGGCCGGGCCGCAGATCAATGTCGGCACCGTTTACGACTATCTGGAAGCCGACAAGAGCACCTATCTCAAACGGGTTTTCAACAGCGGCGACGCCACCGCATTCGTCAAGATCAATGTGCTCGAAATCGTTTACGACGACGCCGGCGCGCCCAAGGAAATTGCTGTCGAGAACGCCGCCGATGGCGCCTCGCGCAACGGCCTGATGGCCAGCCCGGCGCGGCTGATCGTCCCGGCGCAAGGCATGCAGGGCACACGCTTGCTGTACATGGGCGAACGGGATCGAGAACGCTATTTTCGCGTGCGCTTCGTGCCCGTGGTGCCGGAAAAGGAAGACGATTTTGTCGTCACCGGTGAAGAGCGGGAGGATTACAAAAAGTCGTTGTCGGCCGGCGTCAACGTCATGACCGGGTTCGGCACGATCTTCTTTGTCCGCCCCAGAGACGCGCGTTACGCCACGGCGATCAACGAAACCGAGAGTCGCTACGAACTGCGTAACAACGGCAATACCGTGGTGATCGTCGATGAGTTCAAGAGCTGTTCGCTGAGCAAGGAAAGCGATTGCGGGGCGACCACCAAACACCATGTGCTGGCGGGCAAGTCCTTTGCCTTCAACAAGGAAAAGGGCCGTGAGTACCGCTTCTTTCTGATCGAAGGCAGCGACAAGAAAACCATGAAAGTCGCCAGCCGCTAGGCCGGTTTTCCATTCACGCATCAGGTAGCCAACATGATCAAGCAATGCACCGCCGCCCTGCTGGCGGTCGCCGCCGCGTTGACCGCGGCTGTGACGTGGGCCGCCCGGGAGGAGCACACCTTCGAAGTGTCGCTGACCATTCCCAGTCGGCCCTTCTACATCATTCCGGCACAACCGGACTGGATTCACCGTCCGCAGGTGCTGGCCTGGCAACACGCCACGGACAGCCTGGGCAATCTGGAAAAATCTTTTGACATACGGCATGACAGCAGCGCCATCGAGGCGCGTCTGGCCATCGAGCCATTCATTGACACCGGCACAACGGGTGAAGTGATTGAGCTGCGGGTGACGTTCAATGACGTCGTGCTGAGTTCGCACATCACCCCGCAGCAAGTGCTGTCGAAAGAAGAGGCCGCTGTCGGTAAACGTGTGCTGCTGAAAATCGAACCCATCAAACCCCCAGGTGGGTATCGCCCCGGGCATTACAGCGGCAACGTAGTGTTGTTGTTCAACGCCAGCGCGCCAGACGGCAATGACGCTGATGCCTGAATGTCGTACGAGGTGGGTAACGCTCGCACGACGCAGGTCCGCCGCGCAGATTCGGCCAGCCGGAAACGCTCGCCGAATGCCGTGTGATGGTTTCAGAGTCCGGCCCTGTCGAGGGCTTCGCGACTCAATGCGCGGGATAGCTCGTTGCGCTCGTAGCTGATTTTGTCGGCCAGCTTCCTGTACTCCCGGTCGTTGCTGAACACTTGGCTGTCGAGCTGACGGGATTGTTCTTCGAACAGGCGCAGATTCTCCTGATAACGGTCAGGATAGGTATTGCGCAGGTAATCCTCCCAGAAAGGATCGGTATAGAGATCGATCATGCCGTTGACCAGGCCGTCCCCCTGTTCGCGCTGGATGATTCTCTGGTAGGCAGCGTTGAGCTTTTCCTCGGTGACCCCGGCCCGAGGCTGCACAGGCACGCCCTCCGCTTGCCAGGGCAATTCCAGACGCTCGCCCAGGCCCGCTTCGAACGCCCGATGAATCTGAATTTCGTCCGGCGCCGGCAGGCGCGGATCAATCAGGTGTTGCTGCTGCTGGCGACTGACCTCCATGGCGGCCTCATCGCTGACCCGATCAAGGCGCGCCGCGCTGCGCGCCAGACGCACGAGTCTGTCTTCCAGCTGCGAGGCCGATGCCGATTCGTTGTAGGCCTTGGATACCAGGACTTTGAGCCCCAGTGAATTGAACAGCTGCTGGCCCAGATCAGCGCAGTCCTGTGCAGACACGTTCTGCTCGAAGAGCTTTTTGCGCAGATGTTCGTCGAGCGCCGCCGCATCGACCATGTCCCAGACCCGTGCGGTCAAATTCCGCCGCCCCGCGTCAGTCCCATAGTCGGCGGATTCGCGTTGCTTGCGGATCACGCTGAAAAAGCCGGCGGAATCAGGCTCGGCCATCAGGTCATGCCAGGACTGCTCGCGGTATCGGCTGAAGGCCGAGGAGGGGTGGGACGGATCCGCATTGGCGGGCATCAACTTCCAGTAATCAAGCTCATCGGCGGCGGCGGATGAATAACCGGGCACGACGCTCAACCCTACCGACTGGCGATACTCGCCAAGACGCCGCAACTGGTCACTGTCGAATTCGGCAACACTGATCCGTGCGCGAGCCAGCAGGCGCGCCTGATCGCTACCGGGTTCGACCCGGGGCAGGGTGTCCAGCGGATTGTCTCGCATGTCCAGGTAGAAGCCTTTCGGGCGCTGCCGTATCTGTCCATCGACTTCAAGCCATCCCGCCGGCCAATCGCGAATGCGCGTATTGACCAGGTTCAGTTCCACCAGTTGCTCCATGCGCCCGATATCCGGCGGCACACGCAGGTTGTTGCCATTGAGATTCAGGCTGTGCAGGCGGGTGAGATTGCTCAGGCGCGTGCTTGAGTCATAGGTCAGTTCAATGCTGTTGTGCGACAGATCCAGCGTCTGCAACTGATGCATTTTCCCGAGGGCAGCCGGCACCTCCTTGAAACCGCAGCGTTGGGCGCTCAATTGCCGCAGATTCGGGAAACTCGCCAGCAGGCTGTCCGGTGTGGTTGAAAGCGCAACGTTGGTGATGTTCAGTCCGGTAATCCGGTCGAAGTATTGCTGCATCCCGGGACGCCGTCGCAAGTCGCGCCACCATGACTCAAGGTTCGGTAGCGGCAGTTCGGCTGAAAGGTCCAGCGTATAGCCGTGTTCCGGATGGGGATTGCGTGCGCCGGGCCGTTCGCTCTCGCGTTTGAAGCACTTCCTCAACTGCTGCTCGATATACAGGCCGCCCTCGCGGACGAAATCCGTTGGCAGCGCGATCAGCTCCCCGTTGTCTTCAATGACGGGGGTGTAACTGCTGCGCCAGCTGTCGAGGGCGTTGTCGAGCACTTCGCGCTCGCGCTCAAGGGCGGCGATGGCGCGTTCGCTGTTGCCCTTTTTTTCCAGCGTCATCAGGAAACCCGCGATCTCTCTGTCGTTCAGTTTCGGGTACAACTGTCTGAGCCGCTGTTCCGGGGTTTTTGCCGCCCAGGGCCAGCCGCGTAGAAGAATCTCCGTCTCGCGGGGGGCGACCGTTCGGATCGGCGGTTGCGCCAGAGCAATACGGCGTTCGGCTGGCGGGGCGCACTGTTCCATGATCCACAGTTTCAAGGCGCGGCCCTGACCGCGCTGATAACCGGTACTCGCCAGCGTTTCGAGTGGTACGGCGCGCAGGATGGCTTCGTGGAAATCGCTACTGTCATGCAGCACCTGACCCTTGGCGTCGCGCACTTCATAACGGCCTTCGCCACGCCTGAGCAGTTGCCTTACGGTGCTGGCGTCCTGCGGCCCGACACTGCAGCGCAACGGACCGTGCGGACTGCCATCGAACACCTCGATGCGCAGGTCGGCAAAGGTGTCGGTGTGGATTTTCAGCGTATTGAGCGCCAGGCGTTCGGTCTGTTCGGTCATCAGATCGTCCCGATAAAAACCGTCGTACGCGCGACTGGCCGACGCCTCGAAATCCAGCTCCCGGGCCTGATTCTTCAGGCGTAGCGGCAAGTGCTGTTCGTCGCTGATGCGTTGCCGTTCGGCAGCACGAGCCTGGCTCAGAACCGTCTCGGCCAAGGGCAACGGCAGATCCGGAAACGACTGTCTGATTACGGCAATGTCGGCGTGGCCGTTGCGCTGCCCGGCCTGGTACAGATGGCGGGCGACGGCGCTGCGCTGCTCATTGAGCGCGTCGGCCAGTTGACCGCGCAGGACCTCGACCCGTTGCTCGGCAGTGACCTTCGGGCCGAGCAGATGATTGAACTCGTCGTCGCGCAGGAACCCGGCGACCCGCTCGGGCAAATGTCCGGCGTTGAGATCAGCCTGGCTGATACGCAACGTGTCGGCTTCGGACGCCAGCGGGTTGCCGTATTTATGCGAGTAGCCGGTCAGGTCCTGACGCGCGAAAACCTCCAGCGCGCGTCGCGGCGGCCAGCCCGGCAGGCTGGTCAGCATCGGCTCCAGCCATACCGCATCGGCATCGATCGGTTTGCCGTTACGCAGGTTCTGCGCAGCCTCGATGACATCCTCGTATGCATTGACGCGCCTGACCGTGTCGGCCAGCAGCGGCGGTGGCGGGCTGTTGTCGCTGTGCATGCGACGCAGTTCATCGTGGCTGGTGCCGCTGCTGCGCCGGATATCCTCCAGTTGCACAGGCGTAAAGCGCTCGACGCTGTGACCCAGGCGAGGCATCAGCCGGGCGTCGGGCCAGTCGCCTGGCGATTCTGCTTCATGCAGCCAGGCGCCGTGACCGTTGTGTTCGATCCGTGGCTGGTAGGCATTTTCTCGATTCGGATGTTTGATCCGGTGAGTTTTGCTGGTGGCATCGGCGGAGGCTTTTTCCACCACATAGAGCTTGCCCTCCAGCGGCAGGACGCTGGCGCTGGCATGTTGATGCAGACCGTGTTGATCGGGCTTCGATTGCGCTGCCAGGCTCAGTTCGTCACGT
Source organism: Pseudomonas siliginis (assembly GCF_019145195.1). Lineage (GTDB taxonomy): Bacteria > Pseudomonadota > Gammaproteobacteria > Pseudomonadales > Pseudomonadaceae > Aquipseudomonas > Aquipseudomonas siliginis. The sequence continues at coordinate 118,804 of NZ_JAHSTW010000007.1, read as the reverse complement.
GCATAAGGGCTGAGGTCGCGATGCCACAGGCTTGGTTTGCCGTCGGGCAATTTGACCTGTTGCATGGCATCGACCTGCGGTGAGAGTTTTATCCGCAACGTTTCGCCAATCTGCGCGCCGGCGCCGAACGCCGCCAGTTGAATGACATCGGTCACCACACTGATGACATGTCCGGCAGCTTCCTCCCAGACGCCTTCGGCCAGATCGACGATGCCTTCAATCACATCGCTGGTCAGTTGATAGGCGGTATAGGCCATCATCACCTCGCCCAGACCAGGCACAAAAGGCGTGGCAATCAGCAGGGCGACGTTGAAAATGTCCGAGACGATCCGCTTGAAGTTGTCCCACCATGCCCAGCGTGCGTTGCTGTCGGCATCGGCGGTCGAGACAGCGATTTGCCGCGCATCATTGATGATCTTGTTGAGTTTCTGCTGATAGACGTGCCGCCAGTAATCGCCTTGCAACGGCAAGCGCGTGAACTGCAACCTGGGCTTTTCCACCGGGTCCTTGCGCCACACCGGGCGTTGGTCGGTGCTCTGCTCGCGTTCGTGATGGCGGACGACGAACAAGCGCTGTTCGAGTTCGGCAAAGAAATGCCCACGTTGCTGCTGATCGACGAACTGGCTGAAGAATTGCCGGTAGGTCTGCCCGGTCGAGGCGCTCAGGCGGTCTTCGCGCAACTGGCGAGTCAGTTCGTCACGAAACGCAGCCAGCGACTCGTACTCCTTGAGTGGATGATCAGGATCGTGCGGCACGTAGACGATCAGGCGTCGAACCCCACGACTGTCGGGGTGGCCGTGCATCAGCAACAGAATGCCGGTCAGGCGGGTACCGAGCATGGACAGGTCATTGCAGCGAATCGAACGGTTGTTGAGACGCAAGCGCGGGTTTTCCTCTGTGCTGAAGCTGAGCACCATCCTGAAGGTGTCGTACTGGATCTCTGCCTTGAGCAAGGCGATGTGCGCCGCGACGGCGAGGGCGTCTTTGAGGCTGGTGCCAATCTTGTATTGCAAAAGGCTCTCGGCCAGCGCTTCGCCGGGCAGCAAGTAGCCATGCAAGTGCCTGGCATATTGCCCGCCCAGGTCGAGGTCGCGACACAGTGTCTGGAACTGGCTGATGGGCATTTGGTTTTTGAGCGGCAATACGTCGAAGTGGCCGCGCGCATCAGGCTGGCTGATGTAGTCCGAGCCTGCGCCGACCGTCTCGTTGGCGGCAAAGTTGTGCAGAGCGGCGTCGAGCAGTGAGACCGTACGGGTCGTCGAGCCGTCGACCACGTCGATTGCATACCAGGGACTGCTGGCGGGAATGTACAGGCGCAGCCAGGTCTTCCTGACGTCCGGCTCGATGCCATGGCATTGCTTGATCCTTGCTTTGAGCAGCGGCTCGGCGAAGGCGTACAGGTCGGTTCTGGCCAGCAGATGATCGACCTTGTTCTGCGAGTCCCAGGCCTTGAGATTGGCGGCGGCGAGTCGGCTGGCAAACGTACCGGGTGCGCTGTACCAGGGTTCGCGCTTCAGTGGCGTGGCGGCGAGTGCCAGGCTGCGGCTGAGCGTCGCGGCTTTGAACGGCGCGCTGACAGCCGATTCGATGAACGCGTAATGCCGGCCTTTGTCGGCGGCTGCGGCAGGCTGAGGGGAGTCAGACATGGCCAATCATCCTTGATTGTTTGAGGAATGATCAGCGTACCGGCGGCAGGGCAAAACAAAAGTTCAAAGATCGGGAGCCAAACGTGTGATCGCCTCAGCGATGCGACAGGAATTCGAATCGGAACAATGCACCAATACCACCTTCGTGCCGATATCCTTTGGCGCAACGTGCAGGCCACGTTCGGTCAGTGCAGCGCCGATGCCACCACGGGCGCCTGTGGCGGTTGGCACTGTGAGTCGCTGCCCGGTTGCAGATACGGCGTGAGAATCGGCGCCATGCCCTTGAGCACTTGCGTGGGCAGGGCCGAGGTGAACTTGAAGTTCTCCGCCGAGCGCCCCGGGACGAACGCGGTGAGGGTGCCGAAATGGTGGTCGCCGATGTAGAACACAAAGGTCGCCGTGCGGTTGATCGACTTCGAACTGATGATCCGCCCGCCGGAGCCGATCGCCGCAATGCGGTTGTCGCCGGTGCCGGTCTTGCCGCCCATGGCCAGCGGTGTGCCGTCGGGCAATTTGAAACTGCCGGACAGCCGTTTGGCAGTACCGGCGTCGACCACTTGCGACAGCGCCTCGCGCATGGCCCGGGCCACTTCCACCGGCATCACGCGTTTGCCTACGTGCGGGTCGTTGACCAGTCTGGTTTCGTAGGGCGTATCGGCGGCGAAGTGCAGGCTGTCGATGCGCAGCGTCGGCATGCGTACGCCGTCATTGAGAATGGTGCCGATCAGCTCGGCGAGCGCGGCGGGACGGTCGCCGGAACTGCCGATGGCCGTGGCCAGTGACGGCACGAGGTGATCGAACGGGTAGCCGACTTTCTGCCAGCGCTGATGAATGTCGAGGAACGCTTCGATCTCGAGCATGGTGCGAATGCGGCTGTCGCGCGCGCCTTTGTGCCGGCTCTTGAACAGCCAGCTGTAGACTTCCTGGCGTTCGAAATGGCTGGCCTTGACGATCTCGCTGAAGGTCGCTTCCGGGTGATGCAGCAGATAACCCATCATCCACAGGTCCAGCGGATGCACCTTGGCGATGAAACCCTGATCAGGCAAATCGTAACTGCCGGGGCCATAGGAATCGTAGAGGCGGATCAGACGGTCGTCAGTGAGTTTTTCGTTGAGCTTGGTGCCCTTGAGGTGCGAGCGCACGAAGCGGTTGAAGTCTTCCTGACCGGCCTCCGGCAGCAGATAGCGATGCACCGCCGCCATGCGGATCGGCGTCGGGCGGATGCTGTCGAGGAAGGTTTCCAGGCGCGCCTGGGTGTCCTTGTTCTTGTACTTTTTCCAGAATTTGAGCAGGAACGAGGTGCCTTCGCGGTCGGCGAAACTGGCCAGGTATTCCTGACGGCGCGGATCGCGGTCATCCTTGAGCAATTCGCCGTTGGGGCCTGAGTAGGTGGTGTAACGGACGATGTCGCGCATCAGGCGAATGAATGGCAGGTTGATCGACTCGCGCAGCGAATCGCGCAGGGTCGGCAGGCGACCGTTGTCCTCTTTGCGGAAGTTGTTGAATCTGTGCAGGCCGCCGCCGGTGAAAAACGCCTCGCCCGGGCTCGCTGAATATTTGCGATCCAGCGCGGCGCCGAGCAGCTTCGACAGGTCGTGATCCTTGTTCTGGATCAGGTAGTCGATGACCCAGCGGCTGAGGCGATCCTGATCGGGCACTTCGACTTTTTTCAGTTCTGGCCCGCTCATCGCGCCGTATTTGTCGTGCAGCTCGGCGACGATTTGCAGGTACGTGGTCAGCACACGCATTTTCGCCGTCGAGCCGAGTTCAAGCTTGCTGCCTTCGTTGATGTCGAACGGTTGATCAGTGCTGTCGGTCTGCACGCGCACCCGCGAGCCGTCCGGGGTCAGTTCGAACAGGGTAAAGCTGTAGCGTACTTGCGTGGTGCTGGTCGGCGTCAGCAAGCGTTCGCCGAGCAGACCGATCTCTGCTGCGTAGGCCGGGTCGGCAAGTTTTTTCAGATAAGCCGTGGCCTGCGTTTGCAGATCGCCCTGCAGGGTGCTGGTGGCCGACAGGTCGAGGCGATCGAGGTCGTACAGCGGACGGTTGAGCATGCTCGCCAGACGACTGCGGGCGACGCTGATGCCCTTGTTGGTTTCAATCGGCTGCATCGTTGGCTGGGTCTGCCAGTCGCGATAAGACACGGTGCTCGCCAGCGCAGCGTCAGCAAGGGCGCTGTCGATCACACCGTTCTGCTTGAGCAGGCGCAGGTGGCTGTCGGTGAGGCTGGCCAATTCCTCGCGGCCCTTGGTCAGGTAATGCGAAGGACGGCGCTGGGCGATCATCAGCGAGAGCATTTCACGCAAGGCCAGGCCTTTGGCGGCCATGGTCTGCGGGTCGGTCTTCGGGCTGTTCAGTTGCTCGTTGGCCTTGTTGAAATCACTGCCGTACCAGACCCGCAAACCTTCGGCCATGCCGTGCACTTCACCGTGGCCGGGCACCGCCGAGAGCGGCACGCTGTTGAGGTAGTCGCGCACGATGTTCTGCCGCGAACCGAGGGTCTGCGGGCCATCCTGATAGGCGCGCACGCTGGCGGAAATCATCTGGCGGATCTTCTCCGCGCCCGACACGGTGAGGCCGTCGGGCGAATGGCGATACTTTTCCAGCTGCGTCGCCAGGGTACTGCCGCCGGCCGATTGCCCGGGCAGGTGCAGCAACTTCGCCACTTGCGACCACGCGGCCATGCCGAAGCGCGGCCAGTCCACCGCCGGGTTGGACAGCGGCTGTTTCGGGTCGAGGAGAAAGCGGTTTTCGATGAACAGCAGGCTGCTGACCACCACCGGCGGAATCGCCGCGAAGTCGGCATACAGTTGCTGCGGATAGTTGTATCGATACAGCGGCGCGCCTCGGCAGTCGGTGATCGACAACCCGGCCTGGATCTTTTCCGAATACGGAACGAACAGGCCTTTGTCGGTGTAACCGAGCAGGGCGGGGGAGAAGCGCGTCTGCTCGGTGATCACGTAATTGCGCTTGAGCAGGCGCGGGAGGAATTCGTCCAGAGAGCTGTAACCCAGGCGCAGATCGAATGGGCCGTTGCCCGGATAACGAATCGCTTCGCTGGGGCCGGGTTCAAGTTTGTAGGTCAGCGAAGCGGCGTACTGGCTCAGCTCCCGCGCCTGAAAGCGCGAAGTGCGCATTTCCTTGGACGCGGCGAGCCCCACCACCACCGCAATGATCAAAAACAGCAACCAGAAAGCCTTCCACCCGTGCCGCTGACGACGGGGTTTTTCAGGGACAGGCGCTTCATTCACACTTTCAGTCTGAACCACGGTTTTACTCGAATCGGTTTGCCACAAAGCGCCCATAGTCGACTGATCCATTCACGCAGATTGATCGGACTTGTCTGAAGCTTAGACGGTGGTTGGAGCCGGTGAAGAAAATGTGCAGAGCGGTGGAGACGGCTTGTCTGAATAAAACTGAAACGAACACTGTGGCGAGGGGATTTATCCCCGCTGGGCTGCAAAGCAGCCCCAAAACCTGCCAGCACGGTTTCTACAGGCACAGCGCATGTGAGCAAGTTGCGCCTGCTACGCAGCCGAGCGGGGATAAATCCCCTCGCCACAAGGATGCTGTTCACATCCTCATGATGTGTCTGTGCGAGCGATGGATTTAGATGGCTAGCAGATTTATCAGTCTTGCAGGGACTCCCTGTGGCGAGGGGATTCATCCCCGTTGGGCTGCAAAGCAGCCCCAAAACCTGCCACCACGGTTTCTACAGGCACACCGCATGTGAGCAAGTTGCGCCTGCTGCGCAGCCGAGCGGGGATAAATCCCCTCGCCACAAGGATGCTGTTCACATCCCCATGATGTGTCTGTGCGAGCGATGGACTCCCTGTGGCTAGCAGATTTGTCAGTCTTGCAGGGATTCCCTGTGGCGAGGGGATTCATCCCCGTTGGGCTGCAAAGCAGCCCCAAAACCTGCCAGCACGGTTTCTACAGGCACACCGCGTGTCAGCAAGTTGCGACTGCTGCGCAGTCATGCGGGGACTCCCTGTGGCGAGGGGATTTATCCCCGCTGGGCTGCAAAGCAGCCCCAAAACCTGCCAGCACGGTTTCTACAGGCACACCGCGTGTGGGGAAGTTGCGCCTGCTACGCAGCCGAGCGGGGATAAATCCCCTCGCCACAATAGATGCACTTATCCATAGAGCTGTTGCGCTCAGAGCCAGCAGGTATCCCAAAGCGGGTAATCAGCGAGGTTATCGACCAGCCCGGCTCGCAATGGATTATTGATGATATAGCGGGCGATGGGCTCCAGGTCCTCGCCGTCACGGATCGCTCGGTCATGGTAGCCGGTTTGCCACAGCGGTCCGTGACGTCCGGTTTGTCTGTTAACCGCATGCGTACAGCGAGCCTTTACACCGCCAATGACTTCGCCAAGTGAGCCGCGTTGCAATTGCATCAGCCAATGAAAGTGGTCAGGCATGACAACCCAGGCGATGGATTGCGCGACTCCTTGCTCATGAGCCCGGCGCAGTTCGGCGACCAGTAATCGGCCTGTCTGCCAATCTGCAAATACAGGCTGGCGTTCGTGGATGACAGAGGTGATGAAGTAGGCGCGACCGTTTTCCGAAAAACGACCTTGGCGCAGACGGTGGGAGTTGGGACGAACGGGCATGTGAGCTTCCTTGCATGTGCTCCTGGCTTTTTCAAAGGTTAGTGGTTGGCCGCCCCGGTCGGCGCTGCAACTGTTGAGCGAAATTTCTGAATCCGTGGGGCGATTTATCCGTGATCAAGCGAGGCGAGACATCACACAGTGGATCAAATGCCCCAGGGCTGAAACATGACGCTGCACCAAGGCTGTGCAATACTTCGCGGCTTTTTCAGTGGCGACTTTTCCTACGTAATGCAGGTAATGCCTCTCCGCGGAACCCACTATTGCCGAGAGTTGTCGCTGAATGTTGTGACTTTTAGAGTGAAAAATCCTGCCCTGAGCTTTTTATACTGCACGCCCCGCTGATCTTTCAGGCCCGCCCTGCAAGACGCGTCTGCCCACGAAGCCGACGCGGTTTCCTGCCCAGCCAAGGCCTATCGGCCGACGCTTCGAAACCCGGTGGTCATATCCAATAACAAGACGAGGTTGTACCCCTATGCCAGTTGGCAATCCTCTGCCGCACGGCGACACCGCTTCGGGCGGTCCGCTCAAACGTGAACTCGGCGAACGGCATATCCGCCTGATGGCGCTCGGTGCCTGTATCGGCGTCGGTCTGTTTCTCGGTTCGGCCAAAGCCATCCAGATGGCCGGTCCGGCGATCATGCTCTCTTACATCCTTGGCGGTCTGGCGATCCTGGTGATCATGCGCGCCCTCGGTGAAATGGCCGTGCATAACCCGGTGGCCGGTTCGTTCAGCCGCTACGCGCAGGATTATCTCGGTCCGCTGGCCGGCTTTCTCACCGGCTGGAACTACTGGTTTCTGTGGCTGGTGACCTGCGTCGCGGAAATCACCGCCGTGGCCGTGTACATGGGCATCTGGTTCCCCGATGTGCCGCGCTGGATCTGGGCCTTGGCAGCGCTGATCAGCATGGGCTCGATCAACCTGATCGCAGTCAAAGCCTTCGGCGAATTCGAATTCTGGTTCGCCCTGATCAAGATCGTCACCATCATCGCCATGGTCATTGGCGGCGTCGGCATCATCGCTTTCGGTTTCGGTAACGATGGCGTGGCGCTGGGCATTTCCAATCTATGGGCGCACGGCGGTTTCATGCCCAACGGCGTGACCGGTGTGCTGATGTCACTGCAAATGGTCATGTTCGCCTACCTCGGCGTCGAGATGATCGGCCTCACCGCCGGCGAAGCGAAAAACCCACAGAAGACCATTCCCGATGCGATCGGCTCGGTGTTCTGGCGGATCCTGCTGTTCTACGTCGGCGCGCTGTTCGTAATCCTGTCGATCTACCCGTGGAATGAAATCGGCACCCAGGGCAGCCCCTTCGTGATGACCTTCGAGCGTCTGGGCATCAAGACCGCTGCGGGCATCATCAACTTCGTGGTGATTACTGCGGCGCTGTCGTCGTGCAACGGTGGCATCTTCAGCACCGGGCGCATGCTCTACAGCCTGGCGCAGAACGGCCAGGCCCCGGCGGGCTTCGCCAAGACCTCGAACAACGGTGTGCCACGCCGGGCACTGCTGCTGTCGATCGCGGTGTTGCTGCTGGGCGTAATGCTCAACTATCTGGTACCGGAAAAAGTCTTCGTCTGGGTCACCTCGATCGCCACCTTCGGTGCGATCTGGACCTGGGTGATGATCCTCCTCGCCCAGCTGAAATTCCGCAAAGGCCTGAGCGCCAGCGAACGTGCCGGGCTCAAGTACAAGATGTGGCTGTACCCGGTCAGCTCGTACTTCGCACTGGCGTTTCTGGTACTGGTGGTCGGCCTGATGGCGTACTTCCCGGATACCCGCGTGGCGCTGTATGTCGGGCCAGCGTTTCTGGTATTGCTGACGGTGTTGTTTTACGTGTTCAAGTTGCAGCCGAATCAGGTTTCGCAAGACGCGGTGCGTTCGATTTCGTAAGTTCCAGCCGCTGAAAAAAACAAAGCCCCGGTCGCAAGATCGGGGCTTTTTTGGTTCGCGCGAGCTGATCGCCAGTCTTACGCCGCTACCACTTCCTGCGGCTCAAAACTGTCCGCCCGCGCCATCTGCCACATCCGCGAATAGAACTCGCCATTCACTTCGCCGGTAAGCAATTCCCCCGGTTTCAGAAATACATGCAGCTGAGAGAACAGTTTGATCTCGGTCGCCGACATGCGTCGTACCAAATGCTTGGCCGACAGTTGCGACGGATGCTCAAGCCCGGCCGCCGCGAGCATTTCCGCCAGCGCTTTGAGCGTGCTGCGATGGAAGTTGTAGACGCGCTGGGCTTTGTCTGGGACCACCAGAGCGCGCTGGCGCAGGGCGTCCTGGGTGGCGACGCCGGTCGGGCATTTGTTGGTGTGGCACGACTGCGACTGGATGCAGCCGATGGCGAACATGAAGCCGCGCGCCGAGTTGGCCCAGTCGGCGCCGATGGCCAGCACACTGGCGATGTCGAAGGCGCTGACGATCTTGCCGCTCGCGCCGAGTTTGATCTTGTCGCGCAGGTTGAGGCCGACCAGCGTGTTGTGCACGAACAGCAGGCCTTCGCGCATCGGCACGCCGATGTGGTCGGTGAACTCGACAGGGGCTGCGCCAGTGCCGCCTTCCTTGCCATCGACGACGATAAAGTCGGGAAGGATGCCGGTTTCCAGCATGGCCTTGGCAATGCCCATGAACTCCCACGGATGGCCGAGGCAGAATTTGAAGCCGACTGGTTTGCCACCGGACAGTTCGCGCAGTTGCTGGATGAACTGCATCATCTCGATCGGCGTGGAAAACGCACTGTGGCGCGACGGCGAAACGCAGTCCTCGCCCATCAGGATGCCGCGGGTCTCTGCGATTTCTTTGGTGACCTTGTGCTTGGGCAGGATGCCGCCGTGGCCGGGTTTGGCGCCCTGGCTCATCTTGATTTCGATCATGCGCACTTGCGGATTCTGCGCCTGCACGGCGAAGCGCTCAGGGTCGAAACGGCCGTCGCTGGTGCGGCAGCCGAAATAGCCGCTGCCCAGTTCCCAGGTCAGATCACCACCGTGTTCGCGGTGATACGGGCTGATGCTGCCTTCGCCAGTGTCGTGGGCGAAGTTGCCGAGTTTGGCGCCCTGGTTCAAGGCGCGGATAGCGTTGGCACTGAGCGAGCCGAAGCTCATTGCCGAGATATTGAAGATCGATGCCGAGTACGGCTGCCTGCACTGCGGACCCCCGACAGTGACGCGGAAACCGTTCGGGTCACTCAACGGCGCGGGGCGCATCGAGTGGCCGATGAATTCGAAGCCGGACTGGTAAACGTCGATCAGCGTGCCGAACGGTTTGTCGGCAGTTTCGTTTTTCGCTCGCGAGTACACCAGCGAACGCTGCGCGCGGGAGAAGGGCAGGGCATCGCTGTCGGACTCGAGCAGGTACTGGCGAATCTCCGGGCGGATGCCTTCGACCAGATAACGGATGTTGCCCAGAATCGGATAATTGCGGCGCACTGCATGGCGCGTCTGCAACAAGTCGAACACGCCGGCCAGGCTCAGCACAGCGGTGACGGCGCTGATCGGCCACAGCCAGTCATGTTCGAGAAAGGGCAGGCTGGCGAGGGTGAAAATCACGCAGACGGCAAAGAAGGCGTAGCGGCTCAGCAGCGACAGGCTCATACGGTTTCCTTGGTTCGGATTGTTTGTGGCTGGCAGGCATATTGCGCCAACGACGGAACCGTGAACAGGCAGACTTCCCTCTCCTCGCCTACATCGGAGCCGTCTCGCTTACGATGCCAGTTGACTTGGCTGTTGAACGCGAGAAGCAGCCATGCAGCAATACTGGTGGGCAAACTTGTGGCATTGACGAACGCCTTCGCGAGCACGCTCGCCCAAGGAATTGCAGTGAAAGGTGGAAGCGAACTTGCACGCGAAATCGACGATTGCCTTTTTGTTTATGCCGCGACCGATTCCTGAGGTGTTTGCCGTTTCTGGTCATGTTTGTGCTTGGCCCTGGCCATATCGTTGATGCAGTAATTGATGTGATAGAAGGCGAACAGGACTGAATACAAGCGGTTCATTCGCGGTTCGAAGTTGTGCTTGGTCAGCGTGTAGGCGCGCAAGGCTCTGCGAACTCGAAAGCACCAAGCAATGGCGATGAGCTGGGCAATGACCGTCATCGCATACCCCGTGGCTATGAACCGCGGATCAGATACGGTGAAAAAGATCCCTCCGATACCACAGAGCGCCAGATAAACGACCAGACCGGTCTGGCTCAGTGTCTTGATTTGAGTGACCTCCTCAACCACGGTTGTTGTTTTGTGCAGCCATACAACCGAGTAGAGACCCATGGTGACTACGGTCAGGAGAATGAAATGGAGCGTCTTGAGATTGTTCTTTTCCTTGAGCGTCGAAATGTCAGACATGCAGCGTTTTCCCTCTTAGGCGATGTAGCGAATGGCTGCCGGGCAGCGATGAATAACGCTACCAAATTCGCGAGTGGGAAATTTCCGAGCCTTTTGGCGGACTTGTCGTCAGAGTCAGGCTGATCACGGATGCTTCTTGTAGGGATCTTCTGATGACGCAGGCGCGTCGGGCGTGGGATCCTGCGATCTTTTCGCACAAGGCATTTTTCGACTCATGACGCCGACATCCGCCGTTTCGCCCTGCATCATCCATATCGCCGCCGCGCTGTTGCTCAACGCTAAGGGCCAAACCCTGCTGGTGCGCAAGCGCGGCACCACGGCCTTCATGCAACCGGGTGGCAAGATTGAAGCCTACGAGTTGCCAGTACACGCATTGGCCCGTGAACTGGAAGAAGAACTCGGGCTGCAGATCGACCCGGCGCAGGCGATTTTCCTCAACAGCTTCTCCGCCCCCGCCGCCAACGAACCAGGCTTCATCGTGCATGCGGAAATCTTTCAATTGACCATCGATACTGACGTCTGCCCGGCGGCGGAAATCGAAGAGGTGATCTGGGTCGATCCGGCCACTGATCCGGCGCTCGAGCTGGCGCCATTGACACGCGAGCACATCCTGCCGTTCTATCGCCGTTCACTGACTGCATTCGCCTGATCATTCCCGCAAAGGACTTTGCCATGATCCCGCTGCAAGACCTGCTGATCTTCGCCGCCGCCGCATTGCTAATGGTGCTGACGCCGGGGCCGAACATGATCTATCTGATCTCGCGTTCGATCTGTCAGGGACGCCGCGCGGGGGTGACTTCGTTGCTTGGCGTGGTCGGCGGGTTCTTCGTGCATATGTTCGCCGCGGCGGCGGGTTTGACGGCGGTATTTCTGGCCGTGCCGATGGCTTATGAAGTGTTGAAATGGGCCGGTGCGCTGTACCTGCTGTGGCTGGCCTGGCAAGCGCTGAAACCCGGCGCGCGTTCGCCGTTCGAAGCGCAGCAATTGCCGCCGGACTCGTCGCGCAAGCTGATCACCATGGGCTTTCTCACCAGCGCCCTGAACCCGAAAATCGCCGTGTTCTATCTGTCGGTGTTCCCGCAATTCATCAGCCCTGAGCACGGCTCGGTGTTCACCCAAAGCATCATCCTCGGTCTCACGCAGATCGGCGTCAGCTTCAGCGTCAATCTGTTGATCGCGCTGTTCGCCGCGGGCATCGCTTCGTGGTTTGTGCGCAACCCGACGTGGCTGGCGATGCAGCGTTATTTCATGGGCATGGTCCTCGGTGGCCTTGCCGTACGGCTGATGCTCGAACAACGCCGGACCGCCTGACATGTGGATCGAACGGCTGGACGCCAGCCATGCCCTGGCTTACCGCGAACTGATGCTGCAAGCCTACGACCGGCATCCGCAGGCGTTCACCTCCAGCGTGCGCGAACGCGCGGTGATGCCATTGAGTTGGTGGGAAGGGCGCCTGACCAGCAAGCTCGATGTGGTGCTGGGGGCATTCGATGCCGGGACGTTGGCCGGGATTGTCGGCCTGGCCTTTGAACCGCGCGAGAAGGCACGACACAAGGCCACGCTGTTCGGCATGTATGTTTCGGCGGATTTTCGTCGCAAGGGTCTAGGGTTTGATCTGGTCCAAGCGGCTTTGCTCGAGGCGCAAAAGCATCCGGCGCTGAAACTGCTGCAGCTCACTGTCACCGCCGGCAATGAAGCGGCTTTTCAGTTGTACCAGCGTTGCGGCTTCATTCAGTACGGCCTCGAACCACTCGCCGTGCGGGTGGGCGAAGACTACTTCGACAAGATCCACATGTGGCGCCAGCTCTGACCCACCACGACAATTCTTGTGGGAGCGAGCCTGCTCGCGAAGGCGTCCGTCCAGCCGACATCATCGCTGAATCATCCACCGCTTCGCGAGCAGGCTCGCTCCCACAGGGGGAACTCTTGCTCGGAAAAATCAGCGTACGGCACTGACCCCATCGAGGGTCGAAAACGAGGTGTCCTTGGCGGTCAGGAGGAAATCGCGCATGTACGGCGCGTCGAGCATGTCCGTGCGAATCGCCGCGTACAGCGTCGCGAACAAGCCCTTTTCACCCAACCGTTTGCCCTTCACATAGCCGCGCGAGCTGTATTCATGCAGCGCCCAGTGCGGCATGCCGCAGACGCCACGGCCGCTGGCGACCAGTTGCATCATCATCACCGTCAGTTCCGAAGTGCGCACCTGCGCAGGTTCGATGTCGGCCGGTTCGAGGAAGCGGGTGAAGATGTCCAGGCGATCGCGTTCCACCGGGTAGGTAATCAGCGTTTCGGTCAACAAGTCTTCGGGAACGATGTACGGCTTGCCCGCCAGCGCATGCTGATTGGCCACGGCGAGCATGGCTTCGTAAGTGAACAGCGGCACGTAAGTGATGCCGGCAATTTCCAGCGGATCGGAGGTCACCACCAGATCCAGATCGCCGCGCGCCAGCGCCGGCAGCGGGGCGAAAGCAAATCCCGAAGCCAGGTCCAGCTCGACTTCCGGCCAGGCATCGCGGAACTGGTCGATGGTCGGCATCAGCCACTGGAAGCAGCTGTGGCATTCGATCGCCATGTGCAGACGCCCGGCGGTGCCACCGGCCAGCCGACCAATGTCCCGTTCCGCAGCACGCAACAGCGGCAGAGTGGCGTCGGCCAGTTGCAGCAGACGCAGACCGGCGCTGGTGAAGCGCACCGGTTTGGTCTTGCGCACGAACAACTGCATGCCCATGCGCTCTTCCAGCTCTTTGAATTGGTGCGACAGTGCTGACTGTGTCAGATGCAAACGGTCGGCGGCGTCGACCAGGCTGTCGGCCTCGCGCAGGGCATGCAGGGTTTTCAGATGTCGGATTTCAAGCACCGGCGGGCTCCATGAAGAAAACTTGTGACGAATGCGTGGAAGGTGAGTTTGTCTCATGGAGCACGCTTTGTCGATCTGTAGGCCAGGATCCGGCGGAGCACTCGACAGTCGACCGCTCGGCACTCTTCATCAAACTGTCATGCAACTGTGGCAGCGCGCTTGTTCGAACTTCATCAGACTCGCGCTCTACTGGGGTGCTGCGTTTTGGTGTTTTTCATGTTCAAGAGAGTTTTTTCAGTCGCGGCCGCGTTGGCCGCGCTTTTGTTCGGGGCCGGCTCGTTTGCAGCCGGGCGCTGCGATGTCAACGTGCCGACCGAGCACGCCGAGCTGGCGCAGGTCAGTCTTGCCTATCAAAGTATCGGCCGCGCATCGGACCCGGCGCTGTTGCTGGTCATGGGCCTGGGTGGGCAGTTGATTCACTGGCCGGACGAAGTCGTGGTCGCGCTGTGTCAGCAAGGGTTTCGGGTGATTCGTTATGACAACCGCGACGTCGGCCTGTCGACCTGGCGGCAAGCGCCGATCGAGGCCAATCTGACCTTCGAAGTGCTGCGCTACAAACTCGGTTTGCCGGTTTCGGCGCCCTACAGCCTGACCGACATGGCCGACGATGCGCTGGGTTTGATGACGGCGCTGAAGGTTGAGCAATTCCACGTGCTGGGCGCGAGCATGGGCGGGATGATCGCCCAGCACATGGCGGCGATGGCGCCGCAGCGGGTGGAAAGCCTGACGCTGATCATGACCACTTCCGGCGCTGAAGGCCTGCCGGCACCGAGTGCGGCGCTGGTGCAGTTGCTCTCGCGGCGGGGCGCGCCGAATCGCGAAGTGGCACTGGAGCAACAGGCCGATCTGCTCGCGGCACTCGGTAGCCCGGCGGTAACCGATGATCGCCAAGCGCTGTTGCAACAGGCGGCGGCGTCCTACGACCGCGCGTTCAACCCCGAAGGCGTCAAACGGCAAATCATGGCGATACTTGCCGAGCCGAGCCGGGTGGCATTGCTCAATCAGCTGCGCGTGCCGACCCTGGTGGTGCACGGCACGGCAGATCCGCTGCTGCCGGTGATGCACGGCGTGCATCTGGCGGCGCACATTCAGGGCAGTCAGTTGAAACTGATTCCGGGACTGGCGCATCGCTTTCAGGAGGCGTTCAAGGAGCCGTTGCTGGCGGCGGTGCTGCCGTATTTACAGGCGCATCGCGAGGACACTTCGCATTGGGCTCGGGTCGATCCGGCGGCGCCGAACAATCTGCTGTAAGAGTGCGCCAGCATCCTGTCGCCAAAAAAATATCAATGTGCCACTATTGTTTGCCGCGTTGTTGCCGATAAGGCGCAGGAACGTTTTCAGACATAGGGACTTGATCCATGATTTTTCGCGCTACACGTCAATGGGCCGCACTGGCTCTGCTCGCCGTACTGACTCTCACCGGCTGCGCCCATGTGCAACCGCCGGTGGCCCTGGACAAACAGTTCTGGGACGCCAAAGAGCCGACCATCGGTGTGGCCATTACCGTCGTACCGTCGCCGGTGCTGGCGCTGACCGGCAATCAGGGCATCCTCGATTACGCCATCAATGCCGGCGTCAACAGCAAGCTCAGCGCCAACGTCGAGACCTGGCAGGTGCGCGATCTGGAAACCCTGCCCGACGCCATCGTCGCCAAGCTGCAAGCCAAGGGCTACAAGGCCAAGCGCATTGATGAAAAGGTCGATCTGAAGACCTTCAAGGAAGTCGATTTCCGCGAGGGCTACATGACCAAGGATCTGTCGCCGATGAAAGCTGCCCACGGCATCGACCGTCTGTTGCTGGTGTCGATTTATGCCACCGGTGCCACCCGCAGTTACTACAGCATTGTGCCCACCAGCGTGCCGATGGCCCAGGTCGGCGGCCAGGGCATGGTGATCGATCTGTCGGACAACAAACTCTTGTGGTACCAGCCATTCGCCGCTGTGCAAGCCGCGCAAGGTGAGTGGGACGAGCCGTCCTACACCAACCTGTCCAACGCGTTTTATCAGGCGATGGATAACAGCCGTCAGCAAATGATTGCCCCGTTCGCACAATGAAACGACTGGCGCTGACACTCGCGGCGATCTCGCTGCTGGCGTTGCCTGGCTGTGCGCAGAAACCGGCACCCGAGGCCGGTTTCAAGGATCAGGCCGCGATGAGCTATGTACAGGCACACGGGCTGAAGGTCGACGTGCAACTGCCGGCGGAGTTTGTCGGCGCCAGCACGGTGATCGACAGCAAGGCGGCAGTGAACGCGGCCAATTCCAGTTACACGCTGGTATCGAGCTCCGGCGCGGGCGCCGGGCTGGCGGGGATTCTGGTAGCCAGCCTGATCAACACGCAAATGGGTTCCGGTACGTTGCAGCGCGATGCCGAAAAAGCCGCGCTGAACGAATCGCGGCCGCTGGCCGACCTGCTTGCTGGCGTGCCGTTGCAGGAGCGCTTGCAACAGCGTTTTCAGGCGGCGTCGCAGGTGTCCGGATTCAAGCAGGGGGAGGGTGCGGTCACGGCACGCTTGCTGATCGAACCGAAGCTGATGCTGACGCCCGATCGCGGCAGTTTCGTGCTGGTCAATCAGGTGCAGTTGCAGGATATCGCCGGCTCGCCGCTGTATCGCATGCGCATCGAAGTGGCCAGTCAGCCGATCCGTCGTTGCGGCAAGCAATGCATCGATGACGGCGCTCTTGACCTGGCCAAGGTCACCGCCGTGCTGGACGAATGCATTGATGAATCCATGCGCGTATTGAGCGCCGACCTGATGCAACCGACGCCACCGCCCGCCGCGCAGGAAACCCTGCGTTACGTGCTCGACGGCCAGCGCGTGGTCGAGCGCGGTTATCAACTGGCGCAGAACGGCAACTACTGGCGCTACCGCAATCTCTACGGTGCGGTGAAGTCAGTGCCGGTGCCGTTCGAGGATGCCTTGTCGTCTGCGCAACTGGCCCGAGTCTACGGTCGCTAGAGGCTGATGCACCTGGGTTCAGGCATGCAGCCGGACCCACACGCTGACCAGCGCCGTCGCCGCTATCAACCACGCCACAGCCGCCAGCGCCAGCGACGCTTCCAGGCGCATGCGGTCGACCATCACATACAACGTCGCCAGGTACACGAAGTAGGGAATGATCGACCACATCCCAAACACGATCGTGGTCTTCAGGTCGTCGACCGAGCGGCCCTTGCCGACGATGTAATGCGCGATCAGGGCAAAGGTCGGGAACAGCGGCACCAGGCCGGCGATGTAATAGTTCCTGGTCTTGGACAGTGCCGCGAGGATCAGCACCACTGCGGCGCCGATAGCGGCTTTGAGAATCAGATCCATCAGTGGCTCAGCCCGTACTTTTTGACTTTGTCGAACAGCGTGGTCTTGGCCATGCCCAATTCCTGGCTGGCCTGGGTCAGGTTGCCACCGCTGCGTTGCAAGGCATCGACCAGCAGATTGCGCTCGAACGCTTCCACCGCTTCGGCAAACGCCAGACCCTGGCCGGCGCTGGCCCCGGACTTCTTGAAGGCCGGCAGGCCGAGGGCGAAGCGTTCGGCGACGTTGCGCAGTTCGCGCACGTTGCCCGGCCAGTCGTGGCTCATCAGGTTCGACAGGGTCTGGTTGTCCAGCTCCGGCAGCGCGCGGTCGAAGCGCAGCGCCGATTGCTGAGTGAAGTGTTCGAACAGTTGCAGGATGTCTTCGCGGCGTTCGCGCAGCGGTGGCAATTCCAGGGTCACGACGTTGAGGCGGTAGTACAAGTCGCTGCGAAACTCGCCGGCCTTGCTCGACTCATCAAGGTCGGATTTGGTCGCCGCAATCACCCGGCAATCCACTGCCACACTCTGGTTCGAGCCGAGACGTTCGAGGGTGCGCTCCTGCAATACGCGCAGCAATTTGATCTGCAACGGCAGCGGCATGCTTTCCACTTCGTCGAGAAACAGCGTGCCGCCGTCGGCGTGCTCGATCTTGCCGATGCGCCGTTTGCCGGCGCCGGTGAAGGCATTGGCTTCGTGGCCGAAGATCTCGCTTTCAAAAAGGTTTTCCGGCAGGCCGCCGCAGTTCAGCGCGACGAACTGTTTGCTGTGGCGCCGACTGAAATCGTGCAGGCAACGGGCGACCAGTTCCTTGCCGGTGCCGGTCTCGCCTTCGATCAAGACGTTGGCCGAAGTGTCGGCGACGTTGGCGATCAGTTCGCGCAGGTTCTGCATCGCTGGTGAACGGCCGATGATCCGCCCTTCAAGGGAGTCGCGTTCAGCCAGTTGCCGACGCAACGAGGAAACCTCGCGGGCGAGGCTGCGTTGCTCCAGCGCCCGCCGCGCGACATCGACCAAGCGTTCCGGCGAGAACGGTTTTTCCATGAAATCGTAGGCGCCTTTCTGCATCGCGCCGACGGCCATGGAAATGTCGCCGTGGCCGGTGATCAGCACCACCGGCAGGCTGCGATCACGCTGCTTGAGGCGGGTGAGCAATTCCAGGCCATCGATGCCCGGCAGGCGGATGTCGCTGATGACGATGCCGGCAAAGTTGTCGCCGACCTGCGCCAGCGCCTCTTCGGCACTGCCGACGCCGATGCACGGAATGTCTTCGAGGGTCAGCGCCTGTTGGCAGCCGAGCAGCACATGGGGGTCGTCTTCGACAATCAACACACTGAGTTCGTGGTTCATATTGGCTCGGCAGGAGTAGGGCTTACCAACGGTAAACTGAGGACGAAAGTGGTGCCACCGCCGGCCGGGTGTTCGACACCCAGGTGCCCGCCGGTAGCGGCGGCGAGGCTGGCGGACAGGGTCAGGCCCAGTCCCAGGCCTTGCTCGCCGGGCTTGGTGGTGAAGAACGGTTCGAACAGATGCTTGCGCGCTTCGGCGTCGATGCCGTGGCCGTTGTCACGCACCCGCAAGCGATACTTGCCGTTGAATTCTTCACCCTCCAGCCACAGCTGCGGCTGCGGTTGCGCGTGCATGGCGTCGAGGGCGTTGCCGATCAGGTTGACGAGGATCTGTTCGAGGCGGGTCTGATCGATCAGCAATTGCACATCGGCAAACTGCCGGTGAATCTGCAGCGCGGTGTTTTCCACGCGCGCGCCGAGCACTTGCAAGGCGGCGTCGACGGCTTTGCCGAGACTGGCCTGACCCTTGTTGTCGCCGCGCCGGGCGAACGAACGCAGGCTGGCGGTGATCCGGCCCATGCGGTCGATCAGGTCGTTGATGGTCTTGAGGTTGGTGCTGGCGACGTCGAGCTGGCCGCGCTCGAGAAAGCGCACGGTGTTGCCCGACAGCGTGCGCATGGCCGCCAGCGGCTGGTTCAATTCATGGGCGATGCTGGTCGACATCTGGCCGATGGCCGCGAGTTTGCCCGCCTGCACCAGTTCATCCTGAGCGCGGCGCAACGTCTCCTCAGCCTGACGGCGCTCGCGGATCTGACTCTTCAGGCGTTCGTTGCTGGCGCGCAGATCGGCGGTGCGTTCGGTAATCCGACGCTCCAATTGGCTGTTGGCTTCCTGCAACGCTTCGCGGGCGGCGAGGCGGGTGGCGAGGACTTTGCGCCGCTCGTTCCAGGCAATCAGCAGGAAGGCGAACAGGGCAAACGCCACCGCCACCAGGATGCCTTGGTTGATGGCTTCGCGGCGCAGGTCCTGCAATGGCGTGAGCAGGGTGAAATTCCACGGCGTGTCGCTCAGCAGTCGGGTTTGCGCCAGATAACTGATGTCGTCTTCGTCGGGCTGCAATTCGCTGTTGGCCGGGAAGGTCAGTTTCTCCACGCCTTCGGCCAGTGTCTCGCGGGCCAGCGGTTGCAGTTCGTTGAGCGGGAACCAGTAGTACTGCAGGCTGCGGGCGAGTTTTTCCTTGACCTCATCGCTGAGCGGGATCACCGATTTCAGCCGCCTGGCAGGATCGCTGGACAGAATGATGATGCCGTTCTCGTCGCTGACGAACGCTTCCAGACGCGCGCGCTGCCAGCGTTCTTCCATGGCTTCCAGACGCACTTTGACCACCGCGACACCGATGATCTTGCCGTGCTCTTCGAGGCCGTGGGCGAGGTAGTAACCGGGTTCGCCATTGGTGCTGCCGATGCCATAGAAACGCCCGGGCTGGCCGCGCACGGCGTCTTTGAAATAGGCGCGGAAGGACAGGTCCTCACCCAGATAACTGTCGACATCGCGCCAGTTGCTGGTGGCCATGACCCGGCCGGTGGTGTCCATGACGTAGATGGCGCGGCTGCGGCTGCGGCGGTTCAGGCCTTCGAGGTAATCGTTGACCGTCTGCCGGTGCTCCGGGGTCGGGTCGGCCAGCAACTGCGGCACGCTGGTTTCGAGTTCCAGCAGACTGGGCAGGTAGGTGTATTTGCTGATCTCGCTTTCGACCGCGCGGGCGTGCAGTTCCAGCTGACGCTGGCCGTTCTCGCCGAGGCTGCGGATGCCGAAGTGTTCACTGGTCCAGAAGCCGATGAAACCCAGCCCGACCATCAGGGCGATGATCAGTGGCGGCAGGAACAGATGACGGATCAGACGGGGCTTCACGGCAAGTGATGGCTCTGCAGCGCGATAAAGAGTGGGGTCGCATTTCATCACAGATGCCTTGGGTCAACCACAACACTTGTTTGTGCCTGTGGCGAGGGGATTTATCCCCGTTGGGCCGCGAAGCGGCCCCAAAACCATCGCTGCGGTTTAACTGAAAGACCGCATGCACAGGTTTTACGACTGCTGCGCAGCCGGACGGGGATAAATCCCCTCGCCACAGGGGATGTCATTGTCAGGCTGCCCGCACCCCGCAAACAGGGTGCGGGTGTGTTGCTTTTAGTGCTGCAGAATTTTCTCGAGGAAGTGCTGCGCGCGTTCGGAGCGGGCGCTGATGTCGCCGAAGAATTCCTCTTTCGGGCAGTCTTCGATGATCTTGCCCTGGTCCATGAAGATCACCCGGTCCGCCACTTTACGGGCGAAGCCCATTTCGTGGGTCACGCACATCATGGTCATGCCTTCGTGGGCCAACTGCACCATGACGTCGAGCACTTCATTGACCATTTCCGGGTCGAGCGCCGAGGTCGGTTCGTCGAACAGCATGACGATCGGGTCCATCGCCAGCGCACGGGCAATCGCCACACGCTGTTGCTGACCACCGGACAGTTGCCCCGGATGCTTGTGGGCGTGCGCCGACAAACCTACGCGCTCGAGCAGTTGCAGACCCTTTTTGGTCGCCTCTTCCTTGCTGCGGCCGAGCACCTTGATCTGCGCGATGGTCAGGTTTTCGGTGATGGTCAGGTGCGGGAACAGCTCGAAATGCTGGAACACCATGCCCACGCGCGAACGCAGTTTCGGCAGGTTGGTTTTCGGGTCAGCGATCGACGTACCGTCAACCACCACGTCACCTTTCTGGAACGGCTCCAGGGCGTTGACGCATTTGATCAGCGTCGACTTGCCGGAACCCGACGGGCCACAGACCACGATCACTTCGCCTTTCTTGACCTCGGTGCTGCAATCAGTCAGCACCTGGAAGTCCCCATACCACTTGTTGATGTTTTTGATAGAGATCATACGGCGAACCTTTTTTGCAGACGCTTGACCAACCGCGAGGCGGCGAAGCTGATGATGAAGTACACGAGACCGGCGAAAATCAGGAACTCATTGGAGCGGCCGATGATGTCGCCGCTGGCGCGCGAGGCGTTGAGGAAGTCCACCAGGCCCACGGTGTAGACCAGCGAGGTGTCCTGGAACAGGATGATGCTCTGCTGCAGCAACAGCGGGGTCATCTTGCGGAACGCCTGCGGCAGGATGATCAGGCGCATCATCTGCCCGTAGTTCATGCCCAGCGCTTGTGCAGCACCCATCTGGCCCTTGGAAATCGACTGCACACCGGCACGGACGATTTCGCAGAAGTACGCCGCTTCGAACATCATGAACGCCACGACGCAGGAGGTGAACGCGCCGATCGGCGTGTCTTCGCCGGTGATCCAGCGCAGCACGAACGGCACCGCCAGGTAGAACCAGGTGATCACCAGCAGCAGCGGAATCGAGCGGAAATAGTTGACGTAGGCGCCAGCTATGCTCGACAGCAGCTTGTTGTGCGACAGACGGCACAGCGCGAGGATCGTGCCGAGAATCATCCCGCCGATCACGCCCATGGCCATCAGTTTGAGGGTCATCACCATGCCGTTCCACAAACCGGGAATGGCCGGGACGATGCCACTGAAATCGAATTCCATTATTTACCCCCCACGGAGATCAGGCCGGGCACCGCGACTTTCTTCTCGACCAGGCGCATCAGCAGCATCAGGCTCATGTTGAGGGTGAAATAGATCAGCGTTGCCAGGGTGAACGCTTCGAACAGGTTGGCCGAGAACTCGGCGGTCTGTTTGGTCTGCGCCAGCAATTCCATCAAACCGATCAGGGACGCCACGGAGGAGTTCTTGAATACGTTGAGGAATTCCGAGGTGAGCGGTGGAATGATGATCCGGTAGGCCTGGGGCAGCAGCACGTTCCAGTAGATCTGCGGCAGCTTGAAACCCATCGCGCGGGCGGCGGATTCCTGACCCCGAGGCAGTGCCTGGATACCGGTGCGCACTTGCTCGCAGACACGGGCGGCGGTGAACAGACCGAGGCAGACGACAACGCTCAGGTAGGCCGAAGTAGTCGGGTTGAGGTCCTGCTTGTACCACTCCTGCAGATCCGGCGGCAGCAGATCGGGCACCAGGAAGTACCAGATGAACAGCTGCACCAGCAGCGGCACGTTACGGAACAGCTCGACGTAGCAGGTCGCGATGCCCGATACGATGCGGTTCGGCACGGTGCGCATGATGCCCAGCAGCGAGCCGAGCAGCAGGGCGATGATCCACGCCACGACGGCGATGGCGATGGTCCAGCCCAGACCGGAGATGAACCAGTCGAGATAGGTCTCGCTGCCCACGCCGGTGGACTTGAAGAACACGCCCCAGTCCCAGTTGTAATTCATTAGGGTCTCCCCTCGATTCGATCGATGTACAAGTGCCCGCCTGGGGAACTCCGTTCCCTCCCCAGTCTTTTTTCAAAGACCGGGCACACGCGATCGGCTCGACAGCCACCGGTTCGAGTGTTTCCAGAAAAATGCCAGCAGGGAGTGACCATCCCCTGAAAAGGCAGGCGCCTCCTCAGGGGATAAGGTTAGTCAGAAAATCAGGACTTCTTGTCGTCAGCCGCTTTGTCGGTCGGATTGGCGATCAGGGTCTTGAGCTCGTCGCTCATCGGGAAGTTCAGGTTCAGGCCTTTTGGCGGAATCGGCTGCATGAACCACTTCTCGTAGATCTTGTTGATGTCGCCCGAAGCGTAGGTGGCCTTGATCGCGTCATCCACAGCCTTTTTGAACGGCTCGTCGCCTTTGCGCATCATGCAGCCGTAGATTTCGTACGACTGTGGCGTGCCGGTCACTTCCCAATCGGCGGCTTTCTTGGCCTTGGCGGCTTCGCCGGCCAGCAGCGCGTCATCCATCATGAACGCAACGGCACGGCCCGATTCCAGCATCTGGAAGGACTCGCCGTGGTCTTTGGCGGAGATGACGTTCATGCCCATCTGCTTGTCGGCGTTCATCGCCTTGAGAATGCGCTCGGAAGTAGTACCGGCGGTGGTTACGACGTTCTTGCCTTTCAGATCGTCGAAATCCTTGTACTTGGAGTCTTTCTTGGACAGCAGACGGGTACCGATTTCGAAGATGCCGACGGAGAAGTCGACCTGCTGCTGACGCTCGACGTTGTTGGTGGTCGAACCGCACTCGACGTCCACGGTGCCGTTCTGCACCAGCGGGATACGGGTCTGCGAGGTAACGAGGTTGTATTTGACTTGCAGGTTCGGCAGGTCGAGGTCTTTCTTGATCGCTTCGACGATTGCCAGCTGGATGTCGTGCGAGTAGCCGACCGGCTTGCCGGATGCATCAGCGATGTAGGAGAACGGAATGGAGGCGTCACGGTGGCCCAGGGTGATGACACCGGACTCTTTGATCTTCTTCAGGGTGCCGGTGAGCTCGGCGGCGAAAACTGGCGTGCTGATCAGAGCGGCAGCAATGGCTGCGCCCAGGATATGGGGAACGATGCGCATCAAATTTTCCTCGACATTGTTTTTTTTATGGAGCCAGTTTGTCGGCCCTTTTTGTGCTTCGAATGCCTGACGGCTCCTGAAGTGTCGGCACAGCAGGCATTCGTCGAGAGAGTGTAGAGCATGACTCGTGCCAGAGCAGTCGAAGTCTGTTAAGCGATTGTTTTATAACGTTATTAAAGTTTTATGGCGGTAATTTTATGCAGGCATGATCCGGTTAACCGAATCGACTGTGGAGTCGCGTTCGGAAAACCGAATGAATTCCTTGCAGGCTCACTTCCACAAGGAACAGGCGAATGCCGCAGTTACGAAAAAGCCCCTGAATCTCTCGATTCAGGGGCTTTCGTTTGAACGGTGAGATCAAGCCGCCTCGATCTTCCGGTTCTGCTCAACCTTGCCCAGATACGTCGACAGCTTCTGCTGTTCCTCCGCTGTGGTGAACAAGCCTAGCTTGGTGCGGCGCCACAGGATGTCGTGCGCCGTAGTGGCCCACTCTTCGCTGCACAGGTAATCGACTTCGCGGGTGTAGAGCCCGCCGCCGATGTGCTCACCCATGTCGGCCAGGCTTTCCACGCCTTCAAGCATGCGCCAGGTGCGGCTGCCGTAGGTGACGGCCCAGCGCCGGGCGATTTCGGTCGGGACGAAGTCGAACTTGTCGCGAATCCGCGCGCTCAGGGCCTCTGGCGTGGTCATGTCTTCGCCGCCGGGCAGGGTGGCGGTCGCGGTCCAGCTCGGGCGCATCTGGGTGAAGAACGGCATCAACTGCGCCATCGCCGACTCGGCGAGTTTGCGGTAAGTGGTCAGCTTGCCGCCGAACACCGACAGCAGCGGTGCTTCTTCGGCGTTGCCCGACAGCGCCAGGGTGTAATCGCGGGTGACCGCAGACGGGTTGTCGGATTCGTCGTTGCACAGCGGCCGAACGCCCGAGTAGCTGTGCAGGATGTCTTCGCGGCTGAGCTGCTTCTTGAAGTGCGCGTTGACCACTTTCAGCACGTAATCGGTTTCGCCTTCGGTGATCGCCACTTTCGCCGGGTCGCCGGTGTACTCGCGGTCGGTAGTGCCGATCAGGGTGAAGTGGTTCAGGTACGGAATAGTGAAAACGATGCGCTGATCTTCGTTTTGCAGAATATGCGCATGTTCGCCTTCGTACAGTTTCGGCACGATGATGTGGCTGCCCTGGATCAAACGGATGCCGTAAGGCGATTCCATTTTCAGGTCGTCACGGATGAACTTGGCCACCCATGGGCCGGCGGCGTTGACCAGTGCCTTGGCGGTAATCGAAAACAAACTGCCGTCGGCGCGCTCCAGATGCAGATGCCACAGACCTTTGGTGCGGCGGGCACTGACACAGCGGGTCTGGGTATGCACATGCGCGCCTTTTTCACGGGCGGCCATGGCGTTCAGGACCACGAGGCGGGCGTCATCGACCCAGCAATCGGAGTATTCGAAGCCTTTCTTGATTTCGCTTTTCAGCGCGCTGTCGGCGCCGAACTTCAGGCTTTTCGAACCCGGCAGTTTTTCGCGCTTGCCGAGGTTGTCGTAAAGGAACAGGCCGGCACGAATCATCCACGCTGGACGCAGGTGCGGGCGGTGCGGCAGGACGAAACGCATCGGTTTGACGATGTGCGGCGCTTTCGCCAGCAGCACTTCGCGCTCGGCCAGCGCTTCGCGCACCAGACGGAATTCGTAATGCTCCAGATAGCGCAGGCCACCGTGGATCAGCTTGCTGCTGGCCGACGAGGTGTGGCTGGCCAGGTCATCTTTTTCGCAAAGGAACACCGAAAGACCGCGACCGGCGGCATCCGCTGCGATCCCCACGCCATTGATCCCGCCGCCAATCACGGCAACGTCATAGATCTCGGAGAGAGGGGGCGTACGCAAGGTAGAGGTGGACATCGGCTGGCCTCGGTTCTTTTGGTTTTATGTCTTGGAAATCGAACATTAATGTTCATTTGCGAAAATGGTAGCCCATAAACACGCGCGCAGCCAGTCGCGTTCGATTGAAAAAACTCATCGAAGGGCGATTAAAAGAAAATTTTCGAACATGAACGCGCGCAAGGCGCAGAAGATGTGTGGTGTGATCGATCGTTTTCGCGAGCAGGCTCGCTCCCACATTTTGCAATGCATTCCAAGAGTGGGAGCGAGCCTGCTCGCGAAGGCGTCGGTTCGGTCAGCGAGGGAGAGGGTTCAGACGACTTCCAGCCGAATCTTGTGCTGACTCAACAACTGCGCCAGCGCCGGTACCGGCTGCTGATCGGTGACCAGGCAATCGATCAGGCTGATCGGCCCCAGTCGAATCATCGCGTTACGCCCGAACTTGCTCGAGTCCGCCGCCAGAATCACCTGCCGCGCATTGGCAATGATCGCTTGGGAAACGCGAACTTCCTGATAATCGAAGTCGAGCAGGCTGCCGTCCTCATCGATGCCGCTGATCCCGACCAAGGCGAAATCGACCTTGAACTGATTGATGAAATCCACACTCGCCTGACCGACCACACCGCCGTCCCGCCTCACATTGCCGCCGGTCAGCAGCACATCGAAATCATCCTTGGCGCTGAGCATCGAGGCGACGTGCAGGTTGTTGGTGATGATTTTCAGGTGACTGTGATTGAGCAGGGCGCGGGCGATCGATTCGGTGGTGGTACCGATATTGATGAACAGCGAGGCGTGATCGGGGATCTGTGCGGCGATGGCTTCGCCGATGCGTTGTTTTTCGTCGCGCATCTGATCGGCGCGCATCGCATACGCGGTGTTTTCGACACTGGAATCGTACGCGGCGCCACCGTGGTAGCGACGCAGCAGATTGGCTTCCGCGAGCTGATTGATGTCGCGGCGGATGGTTTGCGGGGTGACAACGAACAGTGTGGCCATCTCCTCGATGCTCACATAGCCGCGTTCGCGGACCAGCTCGAGGATTTGCTGCTGACGGGGAGGCAGATTCATGGGGCTTCCTTTGGGCTGCCAAGCAAAATTTGCCCATGATGCCGCAGGAATCTGCTCCCTACCAGTTAGATACCCTTCTGGAACTGCACGTTGGCTTATTCGGCGTCCTCACGCGCCCAGTCACGGGTGCGGCTGACGGCTTTCTTCCAGCCTTTGTAGAGTTTCTCTTTCTCGACTTCGTCCAGGCTCGGTTCGAACTCGCGCTCGATCACTGCTTTGCCGCGCAGTTCTTCCAGGCTGCCCCAGAAACCGCAGGCCAGGCCGGCCAGATAGGCAGCGCCGAGTGCGGTGGTTTCGCGCATTTGCGGGCGCTCCACCTGAGTGCCGAGGATGTCGGCCTGGAACTGCATGAGGAAGTTGTTCGCCACCGCGCCGCCGTCCACGCGCAGGGCTTTGAGGCGTTCGCCGGAATCCTGTTGCATGGCGTCGAGTACGTCGCGGGTCTGGTAGGCGATCGACTCCAGCGCGGCGCGGATGATGTGATCCACGCGTACGCCGCGCGTCAGGCCAAACAGTGCGCCACGGGCATACGGGTCCCAGTACGGCGCGCCGAGACCGGTAAACGCCGGCACCAGATACACACCGTTGCTGTCCTTGACCTTGTTGGCAAAGTATTCGGTGTCGTGGGCGTCGTTGACGATTTTCAGTTCATCGCGCAGCCATTGCACGGTCGAACCGCCGTTGAACACGGCACCTTCGAGTGCGTAGGCAACTTCGCCGCGCGGGCCGCAGGCGATAGTGGTGAGCATGCCATGCTGGGATTTCACTGCTTTGTCGCCGGTGTTCATCAGCAGGAAGCAACCGGTGCCGTAGGTGTTTTTCGCCTGGCCCGGCTCCACGCACATCTGGCCGAACAGTGCTGCCTGCTGGTCGCCGGCGATACCGCCGATGGCGATGCCGCTCTTGGTGCGACCGTAGATTTCCGAGGAGGCTTTGACTTCCGGGAGCATTTCGCGGGGGATGTCGAGGATCTCCAGCATCTTCGAATCCCACTCCAGCGAGTGAATGTTGAAGAGCATGGTGCGCGAGGCGTTGGTGTAGTCGGTGACGTGCACCTTGCCGCCGGTGAATTTCCAGATCAGCCAGCTATCGACGGTGCCGAACAGCAGCTCGCCGTTGCGCGCGCGCTCACGGCTGCCTTCGACGTTGTCGAGGATCCACTTCAGTTTGGTGCCGGAGAAGTACGGGTCGGTGACCAGGCCGGTGGTGTCGCGGATGTAGTCTTCGTGACCATCGCGCTTGAGCTGCTGGCAGATCTCGGTGCTGCGGCGGCACTGCCAGACGATCGCGTTGTAGATCGGACGGCCAGTGGTCTTGTCCCAGACCACAGTGGTTTCACGCTGGTTGGTGATACCGATCGCGGCGACCTGGTCGTGATGCAGGCCGGCCTGGGCCAGCGCTTCAACCATCACCGCGCTCTGGGTGGCGAAAATTTCCATCGGGTCGTGCTCGACCCAACCGGCTTGCGGGTAATGCTGAACGAATTCGCGCTGCGCGGTGCAGACCACGTTCGCGTCGCGGTCGAAGATGATCGCGCGCGAGCTGGTCGTACCCTGATCAAGGGCAATGATGTAGTTCTTGTTCTGAATGTCGGTCATGTCGATTGCCTTGGACGAAAAAAACGAGAGTGGGCCGTGGCGCCGGCTCGGATGGGCAGGAGCCGGCGCCGACTGTTTCAAGAAGTTCTTGGTTTGCCGTCAATGGCCGGTTCTGCATCCTTTGTAGCAGGTGTGGCGCCGGTCAGGTGACGGGCAATCAGCCCGCGATACCCGGCAGCACCGAGGCAGGCACCGACAATCGGTGCAAAAATCGGAATCAGGAAATACGGAATATCACGACCACCGGTGAAGGAAATTTCACCCCAACCGGTAAAGAAAGTCATCAGTTTCGGACCGAAGTCACGCGCAGGGTTCATCGCGAAACCGGTCAGCGGGCCCATCGCACTGCCGATCACGGCAATCAGCAAACCGATCAGCAGCGGCGCCATCGGGCCGCGTGGCAGGCCGTTGTTGTCATCGGTCAGGGCCATGATCACGCCCATCAGGATCGCGGTGATGATCATCTCGACCAGAAATGCCTGGGCCGTCGACAGCACCGGGTTCGGGTAGGTCGAGAACACCGACGCCAATTCCAGGCTGGCGGCCGAGCCACGAACCATCTGGTGGGTTTGTTCGTAATCGAAGAACAGATTGCTGTAGAGCGTGTAGACCAGCAACGCGCCGCAGAAGGCGCCGGCGATTTGCGAAAGGATGTAGAACGGCAGTTTGCGCTTTTCGAAGTCAGCGAAGATTGCCAGAGCGATGCTCACGGCCGGGTTCAGGTGCGCGCCGGAAACCCCGGCGGTGAGGTAGATCGCCATGCTCACGCCGACGCCCCAGATGATGCTGATTTCCCACAGACCGAAGCTGGCGCCCGCGACTTTGAGCGCGGCGACACAACCGGTGCCGAAGAAGATCAGAAGGGCGGTGCCCAGGAATTCGGCTATGCATTGGCCGGAAAGCGATGGTTGCGGTAAAGCAGCTGTCATTGAAAACCTCGGTTCTTTTTCTTGTGTAGCGCCTTGCCAACGGAGCAGGGCGCGATCTTCACCGGGTCGGAATCCCCATTCGGTTCCCGGGTTACTGCTGGGTACTGCGCGGAGCATGATTCTTACATTATTCAGATTCGAAAAAATATAGACAAGAAACAAACCTGTCAAAGGTCGAAAGTGAACCGTCGGTCACAATAAAACTATTCGCCGCGTGAATGATCAGCGCCGCGAGCAGCTTGAATGCAGCGCGAAGCCACGGGATTCGCGGCTTGGAATAGAGCCTTTTGCCCAACGATGACCTAGAATCGGCCGCAGGTTTTTTTAAAGACTGCCGAACCCGGAGCTGCCATGACACCAGCGTTGGACTTGTTGAAAAAAGTTCGTGCCGAACATCGCGTGCACAGTTACGAACATGATCCGAAGGCCGCGTCCTACGGGCTGGAGGCAGCGGAGAAGCTCGGGCTCGCACCGGCGCAAGTGTTCAAAACCCTGCTGGCCGCCAGTGAAAAAGGCGAACTGCTGGTGGCTGTGGTGCCGGTCGTCGGAACGCTCGACCTCAAGGGCCTGGCCCATGCCGCTGGAGTGAAGAAAGCCGAAATGGCTGACCCGGCTGTCGCGCAACGTTCAACCGGCTACCTGTTGGGCGGCATCAGCCCGCTCGGGCAGAAGAAACGCCTGCGCACCTTCATCGACAATTCCGCTCAGGAGTTTGCGACTATCTATGTGAGTGCCGGGCGGCGAGGACTTGAAGTGGAGCTGGCGCCAGCAGTATTGGCTGAGCACACCCAGGCGCAGTTCGCCGATATCGGCCGGGCTTAAAATGCGCGCCCGCTGTATGAAGAAAAAATTGCGCTTCTGTCACTGGCACTGATCCGGGCCGCCGTTGCATGCTCGGTCGACCAATTCAGGGAGAAAATCATGCAGCTTGCGTTTCATCAGGTCGACGCGTTCAGTGATCGGCCGTTCAGTGGCAACCCGGCGATGGTCTATCGGCTCGACAGCTGGCTGGCCGATGACTTGATGCAGAAGATCGCCGCCGAACACAACCTGGCGGAGACTGCGTTTCTGGTGCGCGAAGGCCAGGCCTGGCATATCCGCTGGTTCACCCCGACCACCGAAGTGCCGCTGTGCGGGCATGCGACCCTGGCCAGCGCGTTTGTACTGTTCGAAATCTATAAGGAAAGTGCCGAGCGCATCGACTTCATCTGCAAGTCCGGGCCGCTGAGTGTCAGCCGCGAAGGCGATCGGCTGTGGCTGGATTTCCCGACGATCGTGCCTTCGGAAATCGGCGTGACGCTGGATGTCGAGCGGGCGCTGGGTGTCGAGGCGGTTGATGTGCTCGGCTCCAACGAACTGTTCGTGGTGCTGGAATCGGAGCAGGCCGTGCTCGACTGCCAACCGGACATGGCGGCGCTGGCGAAACTGCCATGGCTGGGCGCAATCGTCACCGCGCGTGGCAACCAGCACGACTTCGTCTCGCGCTATTTCGCCCCGGCCATCGGTATCAATGAAGACCCGGTGACCGGCTCGACCCATTGCAGCCTGATTCCGTACTGGGCCAAACGTCTGGGCAAATCGAACCTGACCGCGTGCCAGCGCTCGGCGCGGGGCGGGGAGTTGTTCTGTCGGCTGGAAGGTGAGCGGGTGAAGATTGGCGGCAATGCGACGCTGGTGGCCAGCGCTACCCTGTTTTTAGGCTGAGGCAATACCAACTGTGGGAGCGAGCCTGCTCGCGAAACCGGTCTTTCAGTCAACCTCTTCGGCGACTGAAACACCGCATTCGCGAGCAGGCTCGCTCCCACAATTTTGATCCCGCGCCGATCAGAAGCTGGTGCTGAACCGACGGACGCCGTTTTCCACCGCCGGAATCTGTGCCGCAGTGCTCCCCGAAGCCTGGAACAGCACCAGGTGATCCGCCGCTACGCGAATCCCGACCTGGGCGCCAACCAGATGATCGGCATGGCTGGGGAAGATCGATTCCAGTTGTGCACCGGTCGGCAGTTGCAGGCGATACAAGGTCGCCGCGCCGAGGAATGTCTTGCCGACAATCTGCGCCTGCAATGCGCTGTCCGGTGCATAAACAATGTCATCCGGACGCAACAGCACATCCACCGCACCGCCAATCGGCCAGGTGTAGGCGCGATTGCCGCGCAGTTCACCCAGCTCGGTCTGCACCGATTCCGGGGTGACGAGCTGACCGCGAATGAAGTAACCCTGACCGATGAAACTGGCGACATACGGCGTCGCCGGTTCGTGGTAGAGGTTGTAGGGCGTGTCCCACTGTTCCAGCCGACCTTCCTTGAACACGCCAACGTGATCGCTGACGGCGAAGGCTTCTTCCTGATCGTGGGTGACCAGAATCGCACTGGTACCACGGGCCTTGAGGATGTCGCGTACCTCATGGCTGAGCTTGCGGCGCAGTTCGCCATCTAGGTTGGAGAACGGCTCGTCGAGCAGCAACAGCTGCGGTTCCGGCGCCAGGGCGCGGGCGAGGGCGACCCGCTGTTGCTGGCCGCCGGACAGCTCGTGGGGGAAGCGCTTGCCGAGGTTTTTCAGGTTGACCAGTTCCAGCAGCTCTTCGCCCACGCGCGCCTTGTTCGGGTGCTTGCGAATGCCGAAAGCGATGTTGTCGGCCACACTCAGGTGCGGGAATAGCGCGTAATCCTGAAACACCATGCCGATCCGGCGTTTCTCCGGCGCCAGGGTGAAACCGGCGCTGGAGAGGGTTTCGCCACCGAGGGTGATTTCGCCTTCATGCACCGGTTCGAAACCGGCGATGGCGCGCAGGGTGGTGGTCTTGCCGCAGCCGGACGAGCCGAGCAGGCAGCCGATGTCGCCGGCGTTGAGGTGCAGATTGAGGTTCTGCACTACGCGTTGATCTTGATAGCCGCAAGCGAGGTTGCGCAGGTTCAGCAGTAATTCATGGCTCATGCGTGGTGATATGCCGGTTCGACGAGGAACTCGAGCAGGGCCTTCTGTGCGTGGAGACGGTTTTCTGCCTGATCCCAGGCGACGGAGCGCGGGTCATCGAGCAGGTCGAGACTGATTTCTTCGCCACGGTGCGCCGGCAGGCAGTGCATGAACAGCACGTCCTCGGCAGCGAGGTCGAGCAAGGCACGGTTGACCTGAAACGGCGCGAACAGCTTGAGGCGCTTGGCAGTTTCCTCTTCCTGGCCCATCGAAGTCCAGACGTCGGTGCTGACCAGATGCGCGCCACGCACGGCGTCTTGCGGATCGCGGACGATGGTCACGCGATCACCAGCCTGGGCGACGAATTCCGGGTTCGGCTCGTAACCTTCCGGGCAGGCAACGCGCAGCTGGAAGTCGAACTGGATCGCCGCTTCTATATAGCTGTTGCACATGTTGTTGCCGTCACCGATCCAGGCCACGGTCTTGCCCTGGATCGAGCCACGGTGCTCAAGAAAGGTCTGCATGTCGGCGAGCAACTGGCACGGGTGCAGATCATCGGACAGGCCGTTGATCACCGGCACCCGCGAGTTGGCGGCGAATTCGGTGAGGGTGCTGTGGGCGAAGGTGCGGATCATCACCGCATCGAGCATGCTCGACATGACGATGGCGCAATCGCTGATCGGCTCGCCACGGCCCAGTTGGGTATCGCGCGGGGACAGGAAGATTGCCTGGCCGCCGAGCTGGATCATGCCGGCCTCGAAGGAGATCCGGGTACGGGTCGAGGATTTTTCGAAGATCATCCCCAACACGCGGTTTTTCAGAGGCTCGAACAGTACGCCGCGGTTACGCAGGTCCTTGAGCTCAACGCCTCGACGGATCACGCTGACCAGCTCTTCGGGCGTGCAATCCATCAGGGAGAGAAAGTGCCTTGCGCTCATCATTGACTACCTTTTTGCTACAGACCGCAGATGCTCAAAGCCTTGTTTAACGGAACAACGGGCGAGACCTGCGGCGTAAGCCGCACGGGGCGACGAAATAGGGGGAGGCGCGATATTGACACTAAATGTCGCGTTTTTCCAATAGGGTACTTTTTCAGCGGGATTCGGAGCGCGGACCGAGCATTACGATCACGCATGTTGAAGCCGGATTCAGTACAGCGGTGAGCCTCTTTGTACACTGGCGCCGCCGCGCTTGGCAATGCGCCGCGACGGCAACGCAGCGGTCCTGGTCGGTTTGCGAACGCTGCGCCACCGATTCGCTTGGTCGGATGTTCAGACTGAAACATTTGCTAAAGCAAAGTGCTGGGTTATAAATAAGTTTCGAGCGACGCAGGAAGCCTCCGCATGGAATCGAAAGAACAACTGTTAATGGAGCTGCTGGGCCACACGGCTCGCTCTCTGACCCAT
Source organism: Pseudomonas siliginis (assembly GCF_019145195.1). Lineage (GTDB taxonomy): Bacteria > Pseudomonadota > Gammaproteobacteria > Pseudomonadales > Pseudomonadaceae > Aquipseudomonas > Aquipseudomonas siliginis. The sequence goes on along the minus strand of NZ_JAHSTW010000007.1, from coordinate 85,531 downwards.
CTCACCGCGTCAGTCACCTCGATGTCTTTCGAGTTGCTGCGCAGTGACGACGAAGTGGTCAAATCCGCCGGCCGACACATGATCGATCGCATGGCCACCATCAGCGCCGGGCTCGATGAGCACTGGCGGTTGATCGGCGAGCTCACCGGCGTGCACGTCGCCCACGAGCAGATCGAAACCATCCAGGAAATCCAGCTGGCCGCACCGCCGCAGTTGCCTTCGAACTGATCGCGGCGGTTTATCGGCTGCCCTGATAACCGTCGATTCACGAGACGAACGTCGCTGGCGCCTGCTCCGCGCACGGGCCATAGTTTTGTTCCCGCGGGCGTGATTGCCTGCCCCCGAACAAGACAGAGACTGGCCATGACCAAGACTCTTCACCACCGTGCGTGCCACCTGTGCGAAGCCATTTGCGGGCTGACCATCGAAACTACGGAAACCGATGGCGATGTCGCGATCACCTCGATCAAGGGCGATGCCCTCGACACCTTCAGCCGCGGCCATATCTGCCCGAAAGCCGTGGCCCTGCAGGACATTCAAAACGATCCCGACCGGCTGCGTCAGCCGATGCGCCGCGTCGGCAGCGAGTGGCTGCCGATCGAATGGGACGAGGCGTTTGCGCTGGTGGCCGAGAAACTCGCGGCGATTCAGGAACGTCACGGGCAGAACGCCGTTGCGGTGTATCAGGGCAATCCGAGCGTGCACAACTACGGCCTGATGACCCACAGCAATTACTTCCTGGGGTTGCTGAAAACCCGCAATCGCTACTCGGCAACGTCGGTCGATCAACTGCCACACCACCTCAGCAGCTATCTGATGTACGGCCACGGTTTGCTGTTACCGATTCCCGATATCGATCACACCGATTTCATGCTGATCCTCGGCGGCAATCCGCTGGCGTCCAACGGCAGCATCATGACCGTGCCGGATGTCGAGAAGCGCCTGAAGGCGATTCAGGCGCGCGGCGGCAAAGTGGTGGTGGTCGATCCGCGCCGCAGCGAAACCGCAGCGATGGCCGATCAGCACGTGTTCGTCCGCCCGGGCGGCGATGCGGCGCTGTTGTTCGGCATGCTCAATACGCTGTTCAGCGAAGGCCTGACCCGCGACAGCCATTTGCCGGTCGATGGCCTCGACGAGGTGCGCAGCGCCGTGGCTGCGTTTAGTGCCGAAGCGATGAGCCCGCTCTGCGCAGTGCCTGCCGAACACATCCGCCAACTGGCGCGCGACTTCGCTGCCGCGCCAAGCGCCGTCTGCTATGGACGCATGGGCGTCTCGACCCAGGCCTTCGGCACCTTGTGTCATTGGGTGGTGCAGTTGATCAACCTGGTCACGGGCAACCTCGACCGCGTTGGCGGTGCCCTGTGCACCGAGCCAGCGGTGGACCTGGTGGCGTCGACCTCGGGCGGGCATTTCAACAAATGGCAGAGCCGGGTTTCCGGGCGTCCTGAATACGGCGGCGAGTTGCCGGTCTCGGCGCTCGCTGAAGAAATGCTCACGGAGGGCGAGGGGCAGATCCGCGCGCTGATCACCGTGGCCGGCAACCCGGTGTTGTCGACACCCAACGGCCGGCAACTGGAACAGGCGCTGGACGGCCTCGACTTCATGCTCAGCATCGACCTGTACATCAACGAAACCACGCGCTATGCCGATCTGATCCTGCCGTCGACCTCGGCGCTGGAAAACGATCACTACGACACCACTTTCAACCTGTTTGCGGTGCGTAACGTGACCCGCTTCAATCGCGCGATCCTCGCCAAGCCCGAGGGTGCGCTGCACGACTGGGAGATCTTCGTCGGTTTGGCCAAGGCCTTCGCCGAGAAAACCGGCAAGGAGCTGAAACCAACGATGCCGCCGGCGAAGATGATCGATATGGGCCTGCGCATGGGCCGCTATGGCGATGCGTCCGAGCACAAGTTGTCGTTGGCGACGCTGTTCGATCATCCGCACGGCATTGATCTGGGTGCGCTGAAACCGAATCTGGCATCACGTCTGAAAACGCCGAATCAGCGTATCCAGGCCGCACCGCCGGAAATTCTCGCTGACCTCGCTCGCTTTGCCGCGTTGCAGGCGCCGGCTGCCGATGAGTTGTTGATGATCGGCCGCCGCCATGTGCGCAGCAACAATTCGTGGATGCACAATTTTCATCGACTGGTGAAGGGCAAGCCGCGGCATCAGTTGCTGATGCACCCGGATGATCTGGCCAGCCGTGGCCTGGCCGACGGGCAACGGGTTCGGGTGAGTTCGCGGGTCGGGCAGATCGAGGTGGAAGTGCTCGCCAGTCTCGACATGATGAAAGGCGTGGTCAGCCTGCCGCACGGCTGGGGCCATGCGCGCCCGGGCGTGCAGATGGCGATCGCCAGCGGCCAGCCGGGATCGAGCGCCAACGACCTGACCGACGAGTGCCAGCTTGACGAACTGTCGGGCAACGCGGCGTTGAACGGTGTGCCGGTGACAGTGGCGGCGGCTTGAGCGGGTCTGTCGGGGAGACCGAGCATGGCGCTCGGGATTCCGTTACAATGCGCCACCGTGCCGACCTCTGAGTCGGAAAGTTCAGCCGAGGTGCTCCATGGATATCATCGAAACGATTAAAGAGCAGATTGCCAACAACACCATTCTGCTTTACATGAAAGGCTCGCCGAATGCCCCGCAGTGCGGCTTCTCCGCAAAAGCTGCGCAAGCCGTGATGGCCTGTGGTGAAAAGTTCGCGTACGTGGACATCCTGCAGAACCCGGAAATCCGCGCCAACCTGCCAAAATACGCCAACTGGCCGACTTTCCCGCAACTGTGGGTCGGCGGTGAACTGGTCGGCGGCAGCGACATCATGACCGAGATGGCTGCAGACGGTTCGCTGCAAAGCACCATCAAGGCAGCTGTCGAAGCGGCAGCGGCGAACAAGTCCGAAGCCTGATTCGCTCCTGCAGGGATTTCGCAACCTCTGAAATCCCGGCGATAAAAAAGCCCCGCACCTCGAAAGAGGGCGGGGCTTTTTAGTATCTTGCGAGGGTCAGATCACTCTTCGCCCATCTGCGACTGCAGATAGTTTTCCAGGCCGATCTTGTCGATCAGGCCGAGCTGGGTTTCCAGCCAGTCGATGTGTTCTTCTTCCGACTCGAGAATGTCTTCGAGCAGTTCACGGCTGCCGAAGTCGCCAACGGTTTCGCAATGGGCGATGGCGGCTTTCAGGTCAGCGTGGCCGGTCTTTTCGATGCGCAGGTCGCATTCGAGCATTTCGCGGGTGTGTTCGCCGATGTGCAGCTTGCCCAGGTCCTGCACATTCGGCAGGCCTTCAAGGAACAGGATGCGCTTGATCAGCTTGTCCGCGTGTTTCATCTCGTCGATGGATTCGTGGTATTCGTGCTTGCCGAGCTTGTTCAGACCCCAATCTTCATACATGCGTGCATGCAGGAAGTACTGATTGATCGCGACCAGCTCATTGGCAAGGATCTTGTTGAGATGCTGGATGACTGTAATGTCGCCTTTCATGATCGGAGTCCTGCCCTGTATTAACCGTATATAAGGCGGAGTTTGAGCTTGGTGTTTATAAGTGTCAAACCTAAGTTATTGAATAATAAATGAAAATTAATCGGAATAAGAATGTTTGTGTTCCGCGTCTGGAGGCTAAGCAATTGATTTTCAGGCATAAAAAAACCGGACATCTAGTCCGGTTCTTTGAAATGGGGCATTTACGCAGCAGTAAATTCTACCGGGTAAGGGATCGCGGCATGGGCGGTTTGCAGCTTGGTCAGGGTTTCGCGCACCACTTCCTTGGCAAGGCAGGCACATTTGCCGCACTGGCTGGCGACGCCGGTGGCCTGGCGAACTTCTTTGTAGCTGCAGCAACCTTCATAGATCGCTTCGCGGATCTGTCCGTCGGTGACGCCAGTGCAGAGGCAAACATACATAAGTAAGAACCGTCGCTGGTTGTGACTCAATTGCGATGGATCTTAATGTTAACGAGAATGATTGTCAAAGTGCTTTCGGAACGCTTCGCAGCCAATTTCCCAGCGACTGACGAACGGTATTTTCCAAATGCGCGTCTGACCCCATGAATACGCAGTGGATAACCGAACAGGGAAAATCCGTTACGGACAGGCCAAACACGCAGTGTATGATGGTCGTCCCTTGCGAAGAGGGTTCGTGTCACAGGGCTGTCGCCTGAGGGTGACAGGCTGGCCCGGACCCTGAACTTCAAGTTTCTACACCAGGAGATATCAATGAGCGTACTCGTAGGCAAACAAGCCCCAGACTTCACCGTCCCGGCCGTACTCGGCAATGGCGAGATCGTTGACAGCTTCACCCTGTCCTCGGCCATCAAAGGCAAATACGGCCTGGTGTTCTTCTACCCGCTGGACTTCACCTTCGTCTGCCCGTCCGAGCTGATCGCTCTGGACAACCGCATGGCTGACTTCAAGGCGCGCAACGTTGAAGTGATCGCTGTGTCGATCGACTCGCACTTCACCCACAACGCCTGGCGCAACACTCCAGTGAACAATGGCGGCATCGGTCAGGTGAAATACACCATGGCTGCCGACATGAAGCACGACATCGCCAAGGCTTACGACGTTGAATCTGAAGGCGGCGTGGCTTTCCGCGGCGCGTTCCTGATCGACGACAAAGGCGTGGTTCGCTCGCAGATCATCAACGACCTGCCGCTGGGCCGTAACATGGAAGAGCTGATCCGTCTGGTCGACGCGCTGCAATTCCACGAAGAGCACGGCGAAGTCTGCCCGGCCAACTGGAAGAAAGGCGACAAAGGCATGAACGCTTCGCCAGAAGGCGTTGCGGCTTACCTGACTGAGAACGCTGCTGCCCTGTAAGGCGCAACGTCGAGGTACAAAAAAACCGGCCCATGTGGCCGGTTTTTTTATGCGCGGGATTTGTTCGTCGAGGATCAGTCGTCGAAGTCTTCCCAGCCGCCCATCTGCTTCCAGCGATTGACGATGCCGCAGAACAGCTCAGCGGTCTTTTCGGTGTCGTAGCGCGCCGAGTGCGCCTCACGACCGTCGAAATCGATGCCGGCGGCCTGACAGGCTTTCGCCAGCACGGTCTGACCGTACGCCAGACCCGCCAAGGTCGCGGTGTCGAAACTGGAGAACGGGTGGAACGGGTTGCGCTTCATGTCCAGCCGCGCGACTGCAGCGTTGAGAAAGCCCAGATCGAAGCTGCTGTTGTGCCCGACCAGAATCGCCCGTTTGCAGCCGTTGGCTTTCAGGGCCTTGCGGATGCCACGGAAAATGTCGGTCAGTGCGGTTTCTTCGCTGACGGCCATGCGCAGCGGATGATCAAGCTTGATCCCGGTGAACTCCAGCGCTGCCGCTTCAACGTTCGCACCTTCAAACGGCTCGACGCGGAAGAAGTAGGTGTGATCCGGGTAGACGAAACCCTTTTCATCCATGGCGATGGTGGTCGCGGCAATCTCCAGCAAGGCATCGGTGGCTGCGTTGAAGCCACCGGTTTCTACGTCGACGACAACCGGCAGGTAGCCGCGAAAACGCGCTGCCATCGGGTGACGGGAACCGCCGCCACCACTTTGACCGTCCAGCTCATCGTCGAAATGCTCTTCACTCACGCGTGTTCCTCCAGCAGGCGCCAGCGCAGTTTTTCACCGGCGCGCAGCGGGATAACGGTCAGCTCGCCAAATGGCAGGCTGGTTGGGGCGGTCCATTCTTCGCGAACCAGGGTGATGCGATCGGTGTTTGCCGGCAGGCCGTAGAAACGCGGGCCGTTGAGGCTGGCGAAGGCTTCGAGCTTGTCCAGCGCGTTACGCTGTTCGAACGCTTCGGCATACATCTCGATGGCGGCGTAAGCGGTGTAGCAACCGGCGCAACCGCAGGCCGCTTCCTTGGCATGCTGGGCGTGGGGCGCCGAGTCGGTGCCGAGGAAGAACTTGGCGCTGCCACTGGTGGCGGCGTCGAGCAAGGCTTCCTGATGGGTGTTGCGCTTGAGAATCGGCAAGCAGTAGAAGTGCGGCCGAATCCCACCGACCAGCATGTGGTTGCGGTTGTACAGCAGGTGATGCGCGGTGATGGTCGCGCCAACGTTGGCCGAAGCCTCGTTGACGAACTGCACGGCGTCGCCGGTGGTGATGTGTTCGAACACCACTTTAAGCGTCGGGAAACGCTCGACCACGCGGCGCATGTGCTCGTCGATGAAAATCTTTTCGCGGTCGAACACATCGACGTCGCCACGGGTGACCTCACCGTGGATCAACAGCGGCATGCCGACTTCGGCCATGGCTTCCAGCGCCGGGAAGATCTTGTCGATGCTGGTCACGCCGGAATCGGAATTGGTGGTCGCGCCGGCCGGATAGAGCTTGGCGGCGTAGACGAAACCGCTGGCCTTGGCCTGACGAATTTCTTCCGGTTGGGTGCGGTCGGTGAGGTACAGCACCATCAACGGCTCGAACTGACTGCCGGCCGGGCGGGCAGCGAGAATGCGCTGACGATAGCCGTCGGCTTCAGCGGCGTTGCGCACCGGCGGTACCAGGTTCGGCATGATGATCGCGCGCCCGAAGGTGCGGGCCACATCGGCAACGGTATTGGTCAACACGGCACCATCGCGAAGATGAATGTGCCAGTCGTCGGGACGCAGCAGGGTCAGGCGGTCGGTCATGAGGGGATTCCAGGCGGGTCAAACTGAGGCGAATGCTACCGGAAAAGACTCTTGCAGGCACCCGCTATCAAGTTTTGCCACAAGCGTCCGATATCCCGAAGGTATGCCGTAAACATTGTGTGAATCGGTGTTTGTGTTTCACAAGCCAATGGAGCCTCCCGTGCGCCAGCGTTATTTAGCCCTGCTCAGTGTGTTTGCCAGCCTTCCCGCGATGGCGCTGACTTACCAGACCCGTCTGGAGAACATTGAGTGGACGGTCGCCGGCGACCAGTTCGAATGCCGCCTGACGCAACCGATCACTGATTTCGGCTCGGGCGAGTTCGTGCGCAAGGCCGGTGAGCAGGCGATCTTTCGCCTGAATGCCTACAACGCCATGCTTGGCGGTGGTTCGGCGACGTTGCTCGCTGCCGCTGCACCGTGGCAGCCGGGGCGTGGCGACATCAATCTGGGCTCGGTACGGCTGGGCAGTGGCAATGTGTTGTTCAACAGCTCGCAATCCCAGGCCGGTGGGCTGATCAGCGGTCTGCTGGACGGCCGCAGCCCGGTAGTTCGCCGTGCGTCTGGCGATGGCCGGGTGTCGGAAGTGCGTTTGCTGCCGGTGAAGTTCAGCAAGGCGTTCAACGACTATCAAGGCTGTGTGGCGAAATTGCTGCCGCAGAATTTCGACCAGATCAAGCAGTCGCAGATCGGCTTCCCCGGCGAAGGCGTTGAGCTGGACCCGGCTGCCAAGGCCAAGCTGCAAGTGATGCTCGAATACATGAAGGCCGACACGACGGTGAACCACATCGACCTCGACGGTCATTCCGACAACAGCGGCAATCGTCTGACCAACCGCGAATTGTCGCGCCGCCGCGCGCTGGCGGTGGTGGATTTCTTCAAGGCCAACGGCATTCAGGAATCGCAGATCACCGTGCGTTTCCACGGCGAGCAGTATCCGATCGTGCCGAATACCAGCAAGGCCAATCGTGCGAAGAATCGTCGGGTGAACGTGAAACTGTCGCGTGTGGCGCCGACCACAGCCCCTGCGCCGGCACCGCAAGCGGGTACGCCAGCCACCGCCGCAACGACTTCCTGACTCGCCGGTCATCGTCGCGCTCTCGACAGATTCTGTCGCTTTGTCGTCTTAAGCTGTCGCGCCTCTGTAAATTATCGCGTTTGAGCGGTAGACTCCCCGGCTTTCCGTAGAACCCCGTGGAGTGATGGCATGGCGGACGTAAACAAGGTCGTTCTGGCGTATTCCGGCGGCCTGGACACTTCGGTGATCCTTAAGTGGCTGCAGGATACTTATAACTGTGAAGTGGTGACTTTCACCGCCGATCTCGGTCAAGGCGAAGAGGTCGAGCCGGCCCGCGCCAAGGCTCAGGCCATGGGCGTCAAAGAAATCTACATCGACGATCTGCGCGAAGAGTTCGTGCGTGATTTCGTGTTCCCGATGTTCCGCGCCAACACCGTTTACGAAGGCGAGTACCTGCTGGGTACTTCCATCGCCCGTCCGCTGATTGCCAAGCGCCTGATCGAAATCGCCAACGAAACCGGCGCCGACGCCATTTCCCATGGCGCCACCGGCAAGGGCAACGACCAGGTGCGCTTCGAACTGGGCGCCTACGCGCTCAAGCCAGGCGTGAAAGTGATCGCCCCTTGGCGCGAGTGGGACCTGCTGTCGCGCGAGAAGCTGATGGACTACGCCGAGAAGCACGCGATCCCGATCGAACGCCACGGCAAGAAAAAATCTCCGTACTCGATGGACGCCAACCTGCTGCACATCTCTTATGAAGGCGGCGTGCTGGAAGACACCTGGACCGAGCACGAAGAAGACATGTGGCGCTGGACCGTCTCCCCGGAGAAGGCTCCCGACACCCCGCAGTACCTGGAACTGACCTACCGCAACGGCGACATCGTGGCGCTGGACGGCGTCGAAATGACCCCGGCCACCGTGCTGGCGACGCTGAACAAGATCGGCGGCGAGCACGGCATCGGTCGTCTCGACATCGTCGAAAACCGTTATGTCGGCATGAAGTCTCGTGGCTGCTACGAAACCCCGGGCGGCACCATCATGCTGCGCGCTCACCGCGCCATCGAATCGATCACCCTGGACCGCGAAGTCGCTCACCTCAAAGACGAGCTGATGCCCAAGTACGCCAGCCTGATCTACACCGGTTACTGGTGGAGCCCGGAGCGTCTGATGCTGCAACAGATGATCGACGCTTCGCAGGTCAACGTGAACGGCGTAGTGCGCCTGAAGCTGTACAAGGGCAACGTCATCGTCACCGGCCGCAAGTCCGACGATTCGCTGTTCGACGCCAACATCGCCACCTTCGAAGAAGACGGCGGTGCTTACAATCAGGCGGATGCGGCGGGCTTCATCAAGCTCAACGCGCTGCGCATGCGCATTGCTGCCAACAAGGGCCGCAAGTTGTTCTGAGTAGCTCAGACTGACGCGCAGTAAAAAAGGCGGCCTGTGCAGGGCCGCCTTTTTTTTAACATTTTTTTCTGGTTCATCAGGCTCCCTCGTGTGTCTTCGCGCAGGCTTGACCCGGTTCAGCTGGTTCGTCCCAGTAATGTCACCGTCTGCGAACACAGGTTATATACGATGCACAGTGTGGCTCCTGAGCCTTTCTTGGCCTGCCTGATCTGTTGCAATGCGGAGTGGGCAATCGCGTCCGACGCATGATTACAAAGAAATACGAGAACCCGCGCGTGCTTTTTATCGACGCCTTTTAGCGTTTCGAAGATGGCATCGAATTCCTTCGCTGCATCAATGCCTCTTGCGTCAATGATGTTCAGTTCACTTACCCAGGGTGACAGCTTGATATTCTGCACAACCGGATGGGTTCGGTCGCGTGGACCGAGCGGTGGGTCCGGCGCGTTGTGAACTCTGCAGGGAATCGGGAATCGGCCTGGTCCGGTTTTACCCGACACGATGCAACTGGTCAGCTCAAAAGCGCAACGCTCGCCTGCTTCGCGAAAGGATTCGTCCCTCTGGTTATTTTGAGTAGTTTTCAAAAAGCTTTTGTCTTTGCCGAAGTCTGAAGGCGAATAAAGCGAGCGATGATTGAAGTTGAGAGTGATAAAGAACAGGAATAACAAGTAAAAGGGAAAGCTGATCAAAAACCAGACATAAATTTCTCGGTCTTTATTGTCAAGAAACGGTAACGATACCGCCGCCGAAGTTTCCGAAAGAATTGCAAATATGGCGATGACTGTCATGGGGTTGGTGATTTTGTTTTTTATCTTTAGCATAGTTTTGCTTCTACGTAGTTTGTCGAATTTGAGTTGGTTATTTCAGCGATAGCAAAGGCGCTTGTGTAAGTGCACGGCTGTTAACTAAAGTTTTATAGAATCAACGATGTTGTGTCGAACAGGTGGTTGTGTCGGTTCGTTACGTCATATGTCCCAGTGCTTGCCCAAGGCCAATTTGACAGGTAAATCATCGTGTATGAAGTTTCGTAATTGCACCTGTTGAAGTTTTCCAACGACCCACCACGGCGTAGGACTCGGCTGCATGAAGATCAAACTCCACCGTCGTATGAAAGATCGGAAGGCGGTTGCAATGGGGCAAGGGCAGCGAATTTGTGGGAATTATCCTCAATGCCTGTAGGGAATGTCTCTGGATGCAAATGCGTGTAAAAGTTGCCATGCCGTGAAGCAAGTGACTGGGATATCGTGCGTGTTCTAAAAATTCGAACAGCGAAAACTGGACTTGCCCATGAATAAAGTGCTGATCGTGGATGACCACCCCGTCATTCGACTTGCGGTACGTATGCTGATGGAACGGCATGGCTACGAAGTCATTGCAGAAACGGATAATGGCGTTGATGCACTACAAATTGCTCGTGAACAAATACCGGATCTTGTCATTCTGGATATTGGAATACCCAAACTCGACGGACTGGAAGTTATTGCGCGCCTGACCTCCACTGCCATGCCGGTGAAAGTGCTGGTGCTGACTTCCCAGGCTCCCGGGCATTTTTCAATGCGTTGCATGCAATCGGGCGCAGCGGGTTACGTGTGCAAACAGCAGGATCTGACCGAATTGCTCAGTGCGATCAAGGCAGTTCTGTCCGGCTACAGCTATTTCCCCAATCAGGCCCTGCACACCGTGCGTACCAGTCTGGGCAATGCGAGCGAAGCGGACATGGTGGATCGTCTGTCCGGCCGGGAAATGATGGTGTTGCAGCAGTTGGCGCGCGGCAAGACCAACAAGGAAATCGCCGACGGCATGTTCTTGAGCAACAAGACTGTGAGCACATACAAGACTCGTCTGTTGCTGAAACTCAATGCGCGTTCTCTGGTTGATCTGATCGAGCTGGCGCAGCGTAACGGCCTGGTTTGAACTATTCGACAGCTGAGAACGTCATGGGCCGATCAAGCTCGGTTGTCGCAGAAAATGAAAAGCCTCCGTCTCGGGAGGCCTTCAGATATCACAGATCATAATCGTAGTCGGCCAATTGCCTTTGCAGTCGGCGCTCCTCAAGCAGGTTGTCGATTGTGCGACGCTTGCTAAGGTTGGTCTTGGCCACTTCAACCACCGGTTCGACCTCATCGGCGTCGGTGGCAATAAGATCTTCTTCTACATCCAGTTGCTCTGTGTCGGTACTCATGAAGTCAACTCCCGGCTAAGACTGCCTTTGGCGCTCCTTATATCGACATTACTGCGGCGGGTAAAAAAGATTTTTTCAATCGATGGATGCGAAAAGCCGATGACCGCTCAATCGTCGGAAGTTTTGTGTTTGTATTCGCACAAGTCTTCGATGCGGCAGCTGCCGCAGCGCGGTTTACGCGCCAGGCACACATAACGACCGTGCAAAATCAGCCAGTGATGAGAGTCGAGCAGGAATTCTTTCGGTACAAACTTCATCAACTTCATTTCAACTTCCACCACATTTTTCCCCGGCGCGATGCCGGTGCGATTGCTGACGCGGAAAATGTGCGTGTCGACCGCCATGGTCAATTGACGGAAAGCGGTGTTGAGCACCACGTTGGCGGTCTTGCGTCCGACGCCCGGCAGGGCTTCCAGTTCTTCCCGGGTTTGCGGGACTTCACCGCCATGACGCTCAACCAGCAGACGGCAGGTTTCGATGACGTTTTTCGCCTTGCTGTTGTAGAGGCCGATGGTCTTGATGTACTCGGACAGCCCCTCGACACCCAGCGCATGAATAGCGGCGGGTGTATTGGCGACGGGAAAGAGTTTGGCAGTCGCCTTGTTGACGCCGACATCGGTGGACTGCGCCGAAAGAATCACCGCAATCAGCAGCTCGAACGGCGAAGAGTAGGCCAGTTCGGTTTTCGGCTCGGGATTGTCTTCGTGCAGTCGGCGAAATATCTCAAGACGTTTTGCAGCATTCATGGGCGATGCGTTTCCTTGATGACAGAGTTGCGGCGTGTCCACGCCTGACGGGCGGCGAGAAGCAGGCCCAGTAAAACGAAAGCGCCGGGAACCAGCGTAATCAGACGCAGCCCTTCGGGGAACAAAACCAGACCTGGCCAATGCTCCGAAAGGCCTCGGCCAAGGCTGCCATAACCGATAATCTCGCGCAGCCCGCCGACTACCAGCATGAGCGCGCCGAACATGGCGCAGCGTTTGAAGCTGACAGCGACGGGGTCGCGGAAGGCACCGTGGTATTCAAGCACGACGCAGTGCAAGGCGATCAGCCCTATGTAGAGCTCAGACGTCTGCTGCCATGGCAAAAACCAGCGTTGCGCCACAATATCTGCGCAACTGGTCAACGTCGCAGCAAGTATCAGGCTCGCGAGCAAGGCACGGGTGCCCGTCAGGCGCTCGCGCAGCGGCGACATGCAGACGGCAAATACACCGAGTACCGCGCTGAGCATCAAGGTTATCCCCAGTGCAGCGCTGAATGTTGGTGTGGCGCCCAGTAGCGGCACCAGCATCAATAAATTCACCGTGCGCTTCATGGGCCAGTCCCCAACAGCAGCGCCCGATGCTCGTCGAAATAACGCAGTGCGTCATGAATTGCGTCAATGGCGGCACGGGAGGTAATGGTCGCGCCAGCGATCTGATCGAACTGCCCCTGATCCTTTTTCAGCGCCCAACCGGCGTCTGTCGGCTCAGTACGGGATTTGCCGACGAAGGCCTGAAGCCAGGCATTCGGCCATTCACCGATGTAACCACCCAACCCTGGCGTTTCGCGCTGCTCAAGGGTTTTCACGCCTAAAAGTTTGCCATTAGCATCAATGGCAATCAGCAGTTCCAGAGTACCTGCGTAACCTTCACTGCGACTGCGCAACAGCACTGCGACTGTCTGTCCGGAGCGGGTCGCTCGATAGCCGCCCGACAGCGTGCTATGGCGCAAAGCAGGCTCGGCGAGCGTCAGCGGTTGCTCCAGCGGCTGATTGTCGTAGAGCGCGGCAGGCATGACATCAAGCAATTTGCGGCTGTCGAGCAAGCGCTGCTCGCTGGCAATCTGCGGTGCACTGCTGCGCTGCAACACGTATGTCGCACTCACGCCAACGAGTGCCAGCAGCACCACCGTCGCGACACTCGCTGAGCGGTTCACGCGTTCACCTTCGATTGGCGGCTGAGGGCGAAGCGTTCGAGTGCCGGCACCAGAAGATTCATCAGCAACACCGCAAACGCGACGCCGTCCGGGTAACCACCCCACGTGCGAATCAGATAAGTCAGCAGGCCGACGCCAACACCGAACAGCAGGCGGGCAAGGGCGCTTTTCGCGCCGGACACAGGTTCTGTCACGATAAAAAATGCACCGAGCATGGTCGCGCCGCTGAGCAGATGAAACAGCGGCGAACCATGGGAATCCGAACCCGATCCGTTCCAGCACAACAGGCTGATGACGAACAGACTGGCGAGCATGCCCACCGGTGCGTGCCAGGAAAAGATCCGCCGCTGCAACAGCCACAGGCCGCCGAGCAGAAACGCCAGATTCACCCATTCCACACCGCGCCCGCCGAAACGGCCGAAAGCCGGGTTGCTGGCGAACAGCTCCTGCATGGTCAGGCTTTTATTGATGCGCAGACTGTCCAGTGCCGTGGCTTGCACCCAAGCGTCCGGCGCCTGCGCTGGACTGAAAACCTGTTGCAGCGCCGCAAGAAAGTCCAGGCCATGAGCGGGCCAATGGGTCATCGCTTGCGGGAACAGCACCATGCTCAGGACAAAGCCAAGCATCGCCGGGTTGAACGGGTTTTTGCCGACGCCGCCATACAGATGTTTGCCGAACAACAGACCTGAAGCGGTCGCAATGACCGTCAGCCACCAAGGGCAATAAGCCGGCAGCGCGGCGGCCAGCAACATCGCACTGACCAGCGCGCTGCCATCACGCATTGCCGCTTGCACCGTTTGCCGACGCAGACAGGCGACGCCCGCTTCGACGAGCAAAGCACTGACAACCGCCAGGGAAAGGTTGATCAACACGCCCCAGCCATACAGCCAGAATAATGCGAGCAGACCCGGCAAAGCGGCCAGCAGCACGGTGTTCATCGCCTGTTGCAGGCGATCGTCCACTGGCTCAAGGGGCGGCATGGTCTTGCACCCGGCGCTCGGCGTCACTCACGGCTTGCTCCAGTGCTGCGATCTGCTCCGGCGCAGCCTCCGCTGCCTGAGCTTTTTTCAATTCGGCGCGGCGCATGGCCAACTGGATCTTGGCTCGCTTCAGTTCGGTGTCGTTGGTCGGTGCGGGAACGGCGGGAATTGCCGGTTGGCTGCTTTCCAGGTTCGCCAGCGCCTGCTCGGCGGCTTCGAATTGTTGCTGCAGGACGATCAATTGCGACTGCTGCTCGAACGTAGGCGGGTGACCGAAGGCTTTCAGCGATTTGTGCAGTTGCGCTCGACTCATCGCCACATCGACCTTGGCCTTCTTCAGCGCCGCATCAGCGTTCGCGGCTTTTTGCGCACGCACCCGCTCCAGCGCAGCCTGCACCGGGTCGCCGGTCGATACTTGCGGTTGTACCGCACGCGCGGCTCGCGCTTCACGTTCAGCCTGCTTTTGCTGTTCTTCACGCAGCAAGCGTTGGTTGCGTCGCTCGAAACGCTGGCGCGCGTGGTCACGTTTGATCGCGCGGGCGCGCTGTTCTTCGAGATCGAAGGCGAGACCGCCAACCACTGGGATCGTGTTCGCAGGCAAAGGATGCATTTCTATGCAGTCGACAGGGCACGGCGCAACGCACAGATCACAACCAGTGCACTCGTCGATCAGCACCGTGTGCATGAGTTTTGCCGCGCCGACGATGGCGTCGACCGGGCAGGCCTGAATGCATTTGGTGCAGCCGATGCATTCGGCCTCGCGGATGAAGGCGATTTGCGGCGGTGCCGGGCCACGGCTGATGTCCAGTTCCAGGACCGGTATTTTCAACAGATCGGCCAGGGCGGCGATAGTCTCCTCGCCGCCCGGCGGGCACTTGTTGATCGGCTCGCCATCAACAATGCCTTGCGCATAGGGTTTGCATCCGGGATGGCCGCACTTGCCACATTGGGTCTGCGGCAGCAGGGCATCGATGCGTTGAATCAGACTCATGTTTTGATCAATCCACTGAATCCGAGAAAAATCACTGCGACCAGTCCAGCGCTGATCAGATCGATCGGCAGGCCGCGAAAGGGCAGGGGAATATCGTTGTCGACCGTGCGCTCGCGCAGGTCGCAGAACACACTCAATACCAGCCAGAAACCCAGCCCTGCACCCAAACTCAAAGCTGTCGCGTGCAGCAGGCCATGATCGTTTTGCGCATTGATCAACGCCAGCCCGAGTACGCCGGCATTGCCGAACAGCAGCGGCCACAATCCAGCGAACGGCCAAACCGGCAGACTGCGCGCCAGCAGCTTCAGCAGCGGCGCGATCAACAACACACTCAATGGCAGAAACACGAACAGGCGCAGCGCTTCAAGCTGCAACGGCAGCAGTATCCACTGCCAGATCGCCTGACCGATAACGCCGACCACCACCATCAGGCACAACGTCGCCAACCCCAGCGCATGGACCTGGCGTCGGCTGCCCGCCAACAGCGGAGCGACGCCCAGCGGCCAGTGCAACACCAAGTTGTTGAGCAGCGCAGCACTGATCAGCGTTAACACGAGTTCGGTCATGGTTCTGCCAGCGAAACGGGCGGGTGTCTCTTAAGGGTAGGCACTATCGGGCCAGATATGAAAAATCCCACCGGCATGCAGAGCACGTCGGTGGGATCGTTTTACGGCAACCTCTTACTTGATGCGCTGACCCGGCTTGGCGCCGCTGTCCGGGCTCAGCAGGTAAATCTCTTCACCACCAGGGCCCGCCGCCATCACCATGCCTTCGGAAATACCGAACTTCATTTTCCGTGGCTTGAGGTTGGCAATCATCATGGTCAGGCGACCGTCGAGCTTGGACGGGTCCGGATACGCGCTCTTGATCCCGGAGAACACGTTGCGTTGTTCGTCACCGATGTCGAGGGTCAGGCGCAGCAGCTTGTCGGCGCCTTCGACGTGTTCGGCCTTGACGATCAAAGCGACGCGCAAATCGATGGCGGCAAAGGCGTCGAAATCGATTTCCGGCGACAGCGGATCCTTGGCCAGTTCGCCGTTGCCCGCAGGCTTGGCTTCGCCGGTGTCGGTCTGGCTGGCGGTCAGGTCTTCTTTCGATGCGTCGGTCATGGCTTGCACTTTTACCGGGTCGATGCGGGTCATCAACGGTTTGAATTCGTTGAGCTGGTGATTAGCCAGCAGGGTGGTGTGGTCATTCCAGGTCAGCGGCGCGACGTTGAGGAACGCCTCGGCATCAGCGGCCAGCAGCGGCAGTACCGGTTTGAGGAAGATCACCAACTGGCGGAACAGGTTGATGCCGGTGGCGCAGATCGCCTGGACTTCATCCTGCTTGCCTTCCTGCTTGTTCAGCGACCACGGGGCCTTGTCGGCGATCCACGCGTTGGCGCGGTCAGCCAGGGCCATGATTTCACGCATGGCGCGGGCAAAATCGCGGGCCTCGTAGGCGTCGGCAATGCTCGGCGCGGCGGCGAGGAAGGCCTCGGTCAGCTCCGGCGCGGCATTGTTGTCGACCAGCAGGCCGCCGTTGCCTTTGTGGATAAACCCGGCGCAACGGCTGGCGATGTTGACCACTTTGCCGACCAGGTCGGAGTTGACCTTCTGCACGAAGTCTTCGAGGTTCAGGTCGAGGTCGTCGACGCCACGGCCAAGCTTGGCCGCGTAGTAGTAGCGCAGGTATTCCGGCGACAGATGATCCAGATAAGTGCGGGCCTTGATGAAGGTGCCGCGCGACTTGGACATTTTTTGACCATTGACGGTCAGGTAGCCGTGCACGTTGATGCCGGTCGGCTTGCGGTAGCCGGCGCCTTCGAGCATGGCTGGCCAGAACAGCGCGTGGAAATTGACGATGTCCTTGCCGATGAAATGGTACAGCTCGGCAGTCGAGTCCTTGCCCCAGAACGCGTCGAAGTCCAGCTCCGGCGTGCGGTTGCAGAGGTTCTTGAAGCTGGCCATGTAACCGATCGGCGCATCCAGCCAGACGTAGAAATACTTGCCCGGCTCGCCCGGAATCTCGAAGCCGAAGTACGGCGCATCGCGCGAGATGTCCCACTGCTGCAGGCCGGCATCCAGCCATTCGGCGATCTTGTTGGCCACGGCGTCCTGCAGGGTGCCGCTGCGGGTCCAGGCCTGGAGCATTTCCTGGAAGTCCGGCAGCTTGAAGAAGAAGTGCTGGGAATCCTTGAGCACCGGGGTGGCGCCGGAGATCGCCGACTTCGGATCCTTCAGGTCGGTCGGTGCGTAGGTCGCGCCGCATTTTTCGCAGTTGTCGCCGTACTGGTCTTCGGTGCCGCATTTCGGGCAGGTGCCTTTGATGAAGCGGTCGGCCAGGAACATTTTCTTTTCCGGGTCGAAATACTGGGTGATCGAGCGCTGGGCGATGTGCCCGGCGTCACGCAGCTTGAGGTAGATCTGGCTCGACAGCTCACGGTTTTCTTCGGCGTGAGTGGAGTGGAAATTGTCGAAATCGACAAGGAAGTCGGCAAAGTCGGCGCTGTGTTCAGCCTGCACGTTGGCGATCAGTTGTTCCGGGGTGATGCCTTCCTTTTCCGCGCGCAGCATGATCGCCGAACCGTGGGCGTCGTCGGCGCAGACATAGATGCATTGGTTGCCGCGATGCTTCTGGAAGCGCACCCACATATCGGTCTGGATGTATTCCAGCATGTGGCCAAGGTGGATCGAACCGTTGGCGTAGGGCAGGGCGCTGGTGACGAGGATCTTGCGTGGCTCGGACATGGGGCTTCGCTACTTGATGAAACGGAGGTCGGCCACTATAAAGCGCCGGCGCATATTTTTCACCCCTGCGCCACTGGGTACTTTGAGAGCTCGTGTGGTGAGGGGATTTATCCCCGTTCGGCTGCGCAGCAGTCGTGGATATCGTTACACACGCAGCTCCTGACGTACCGGGGGCGGAAGTTTTGGGGCGGCTGCGCAGCCGAACGGGAATAAATCCCCTCACCACAGTGGCTTTTCAGCGCAAGTAATCTGTTCGCCTCAAATCGGTGTCCAGCGTACGATAGCCGCCATCTTTTCCAGTCTTGTTATCGGAGTTGCCCATGAGCGCCGTCACTCGCGCAGCGGTGGAAGCCGTCCTCAGCCAATACACCGACCCTTACCTGAACCAGGACCCGGTCAGCGCCGGGTGCGTGAAAAACATCGAGATCATCGGTGACCGCGTCAATGTGCAGCTGGAAATCGGCTACGCCGCCGGCCTGTTCAAGAGCGGTTGGGCGCAATTGCTGCAACTGGCCATCGAAAACCTCGACGGCGTGGTCATCGCTCGCGTCGAGGTCACCAGCGTGATCGCCGCGCACAAGGCCCAGGCACAGATTCCCGGGCTGGCCAACGTCAAGAACGTCGTCGCCGTCGCTTCCGGCAAGGGCGGAGTGGGCAAATCCACTACGGCTGCCAACCTCGCGCTGGCGCTGGCCCGGGAAGGTGCCAAGGTCGGCATCCTCGATGCCGATATCTACGGCCCGAGCCAGGGCATCATGTTCGGCATTCCCGAGCGCACCCGGCCCGAGGTCAAGGATCAGAAGTGGTTCGTGCCGCTCAAGGCTCACGGCGTGGAAGTCATGTCGATGGCCTTCCTGACCGACGACAACACGCCGATGGTCTGGCGCGGGCCGATGGTTTCCGGGGCGCTGCTGCAACTGGTCACGCAAACCGCGTGGGGCGATCTGGATTATCTGGTCATCGACATGCCGCCAGGCACCGGCGACATCCAGCTGACCCTGGCGCAGAAAGTCCCTGTGGCGGGTGCGGTGATCGTCACCACGCCGCAGGATCTGGCACTGCTCGACGCACGCAAAGGCGTGGAAATGTTCCGCAAGGTCAACATTCCGGTGCTCGGCGTGGTGGAAAACATGGCGGTGCACATCTGCTCTAACTGCGGGCATGCCGAGCATCTGTTCGGTGAAGGTGGTGGCGAGAAACTGGCCACCCAGTACGGCGTCGAATTGCTGGCCTCGCTGCCGCTGTCGATGCTGATCCGCGAACAGGCCGATGGCGGCAAGCCAACCGTGATCGCCGAGCCGGACAGCCAGATCGCCATGGTCTATCAGGAACTGGCCCGCCACGTCGGCGCGCGCATTGTCTTGCAGGAAGCGGCCACGCCGGCGATGCCGAATATCACCATCAGCGACGATTGATCCATCAGCAGCGCTGAAAAACCTGTGGGAGCGAGCCTGCTCGCGAAAGCGGTAGATCAGACAACCAATGGGTTGAATGACACACCGCATTCGCGAGCAGGCTCGCTCCCACATTTGTTTCAGGGTGACAGTCAGATGCGCAAGCCGCCATCCATCTCCAGAATCCGCCCGGTGTAGTAGTCGTTCTCGAAGATATACGCCGCCGAATGGGCGATTTCTTCCGGCTTGCCCATGCGCTTGAGCGGAATGCCCGACGTCATCTTCTCCAGCGCTTCCGGTTTCATGCCCAAAGTCATTTCGGTTTCGATGAAGCCCGGCGCAATGCCCGCGACGCGAATGCCGTAACGCGCCAGCTCCTTCGCCCAGGTTACGGTCGCTGCCGCGACGCCAGCCTTGGCTGCGGAATAGTTGGTCTGCCCGACGTTGCCTGCGCGGGAGATCGACGAAATATTGATTAT
Source organism: Pseudomonas siliginis (assembly GCF_019145195.1). Classification (GTDB taxonomy): domain Bacteria; phylum Pseudomonadota; class Gammaproteobacteria; order Pseudomonadales; family Pseudomonadaceae; genus Aquipseudomonas; species Aquipseudomonas siliginis. The sequence goes on along the minus strand of NZ_JAHSTW010000007.1, from coordinate 65,825 downwards.
CGCGCCGCTGTTCTTCAGCTCGACCATCTTCGCCGCCACCTCACGGGTGCAGAGGAACACGCCGGTCAGGTTGACATCGATCACCGCCTGCCACTGCGCCAGGCTCATCTTGGTCATCTCACCGTCCTTGACCTTCAACAACAGACCATCGCGCAGGATCCCGGCGTTGTTGATCAGGCCGTGGATGGCGCCGAAGTCTGCGGCCACTTGCGCGACCATATGCTCGACCTGTTCTTCATTGGCGACGTTGCACAGGTAGCTGCGCGCTTCGACACCTTTGGCTTTGCAGGCGGCCACGGCGGCGTCGAGTTTTTCCTGATTCAGATCGACCAAGGCCAGTTTCGCGCCCTTGCCGGCGAAATACTCGGCCATGGAACGGCCCAAACCCTGGCAACCGCCGGTGATAATGATTACTTTGTCGTTGAGTTGCATTCGCATGTCCCGCTGGCAGGTCTGAGTTGTTTTTGTTGTCGGCAACGCTCGATCGGCACCGGTCCGGCCTGGTAGCACACGAACATTTGCCCGATGCGCGCCGGTTACTTTTCGCTGCGCGCCTGTCCGTTTTCTAGACGGAACCCATTTAAGGAGTCACAAATTGAGCGCTGAAGTGGCGAAGAATGCCCGAGAATTGCTTCTCAAGGAATACCGTGGAGTGCTGTCGACCCACTCCAAATCGATGCCGGGTTTTCCCTTTGGCTCGGTTGTGCCGTATTGCCTGGACGAGCAAGGTCGGCCGCTGATCCTGATCAGCCGCATCGCCCAGCACACGCATAACCTGCAGAAAGATCCGAAGTGCTCGATGCTGGTGGGCGAGCGCGAGGCCGACGATGTGCAGGCGGTCGGGCGGCTGACCTATCTGGCCCACGCGCAGAAGCTCGCAGAACCGGCAGCCATCGAGGCTGCCGCCGAACGCTATTACCGCTATTTCCCTGACTCGCAGAATTATCACCAGGCCCACGATTTCGATTTCTGGGTGCTCAATCCGGCGCGCCATCGCTACATCGGCGGCTTTGGTGCGATCCACTGGATCGACGATCTGACCTTGGCCAACCCGTTCGCCGGCAAGGCTGAAATCAGCATGGTCGAGCACATGAACAGCGATCACGCCAAGGCCATCGCCCATTACGTCGAGCTGGCCGGGCTGCCCAACAGCACGCCGGCGCAACTGGCCGGCATCGACAGCGAAGGCATGCACCTGCGCATCGGTCAGGCCGTCTACTGGTTGCCCTTCGCGGCGCCATGTAATACGCCGACACAAGTGCGCGAGGCCTTGGTTTCTCTGGCTCACGCCCAGTCCTGGCCGAAAAAAGCGCAAAGTTAAGCTTGAATTCACGCAAGGGCGACGTCATCTAAGGCTTACTGCAAGGCATTTCTTGCGTTGAGGAAACTTTGATGCGCCCTTTTCTGTTGCTCTTTCTGCTGTTTCCAGTGCTGGAGCTGTTCGTATTCGTCAAAGTGGCAGGCTCTATCGGGTTCTTCCCGGCCCTGCTGCTGATCATTCTCGGCTCGATGTTCGGTGTGTTCGTGCTGCGCGTCGCCGGTCTGGCCACCGCATTGCGTGCCCGGGAAAGCCTGAATCGCGGCGAGTTGCCCGCGCAGACCATGCTCGAAGGCCTGATGCTGGCACTGGCCGGCGGCCTGTTGATCATTCCCGGCTTCATCAGTGACGTGGTCGGTCTGGTGATGCTGTTGCCGGTCACCCGTCGTCTGCTGGCGAACAAAATGCGCCAGCGCGCCGAAGATCAGGCCATGCGCCAGCGTGCCTTCGCCGACGACCTGCAACCCCGAGGCGGCCCGGCCCCGCGCGAGCCGCTCGGTCGAGAGCCGAATGTGATCGAAGGCGAGTTCGAACACCGCGACAACAAGTGACATCAGCATCGACACGGCACCTGCGGGTGCCGTGCTCGTTTATGGCGCTTTTTTACTGTGTGGCGATGAAAAATTTTTTCCGCCAGCCCTTGTAATCGGCTTGTGCGCCCCTATGTATCGGTCACCGAAAGGTTTCCGGTATTCAAACCGGACAGACTTGCGCGGTTCGCTCGACGGACCGCAACCGGCGCAGGCCGGATTCGTTAAACCCGCCGGGACTACACCGGCCGATGAAAACCACAATTAGGAGAGATCGACAATGAAGCTTCGTCCTCTGCATGACCGCGTCGTCATCCGTCGCAGCGAAGAAGAAAAGAAAACCGCTGGCGGTATCGTCCTGCCAGGTTCGGCTGCTGAAAAAGCCAACCACGGTGTGATTCTCGCTGTAGGCCCGGGCAAAGCTCTGGAAAACGGTGAAGTGCGTGCACTGTCCGTGAAGGAAGGCGACAAGGTTGTGTTCGGTCCTTACTCCGGCAGCAACACTGTGAAAGTCGATGGCGAAGACCTGCTGGTAATGAGCGAGAACGAAATCCTCGCGGTTATCGAAGGCTGATATCCCCGTTCATTTTCCCGCTACTACAAAGTATTTAAGGAATATCGATCATGGCTGCTAAAGAAGTTAAGTTCGGCGATGCCGCCCGTACCAAGATGCTCAAAGGCGTCAACGTTCTGGCTGACGCGGTAAAAGCGACCCTGGGCCCGAAAGGCCGTAACGTGGTTATCGAGAAGAGCTTCGGCGCTCCGACCATCACCAAGGACGGCGTTTCCGTTGCCAAAGAAATCGAACTGGATGACCGCTTCGAAAACATGGGCGCGCAGCTGGTCAAAGACGTTGCCTCCCGTGCCAACGATGACGCTGGTGACGGTACTACCACCGCTACCGTTCTGGCTCAGTCGATCGTCAACGAAGGCCTGAAAGCCGTCGCTGCCGGCATGAACCCGATGGACCTCAAGCGCGGCATCGACAAGGCGACCATCGCCATTGTCAAAGAACTCAAAGCCCTGTCCAAGCCATGCGCTGACTTCAAAGCCATCGCTCAGGTAGGCACCATCTCGGCCAACTCCGACAACTCCATCGGCGACATCATTGCCGAAGCCATGGAAAAAGTCGGTAAAGAAGGCGTGATCACCGTTGAAGAAGGCTCGGGCCTGGAAAACGAACTGTCGGTTGTAGAAGGCATGCAGTTCGACCGTGGCTACCTGTCGCCATACTTCGTCAACAAGCCGGACACCATGGTTGCCGAGCTCGACGGCCCGCTGATCCTGCTGGTCGACAAGAAGATCTCGAACATCCGCGAAATGCTGCCAGTGCTGGAAGCCGTTGCCAAAGCCGGCCGCCCACTGCTGATCGTGGCCGAAGACGTTGAAGGCGAAGCCCTGGCGACTCTGGTTGTGAACAACATGCGTGGCATCGTCAAAGTCGCTGCCGTCAAGGCACCGGGCTTCGGCGACCGTCGCAAGGCCATGCTGCAGGACATCGCCGTTCTGACTGGCGGTACCGTTATCTCCGAAGAGATCGGTCTGAGCCTGGAAAGCACCACCCTGGAACACCTGGGTAACGCCAAGCGCGTAACCCTGTCCAAGGAAAACACCATCATCGTTGACGGTGCTGGCGTGCAGGCAGACATCGAAGGCCGTATCGCCCAGATCCGCGCCCAGGTTGCCGAAACTTCCTCGGACTACGACCGTGAAAAACTGCAAGAGCGTCTGGCCAAGCTGTCCGGCGGCGTTGCAGTGATCAAGGTTGGCGCTGGTTCCGAAGTTGAAATGAAAGAGAAGAAAGCCCGCGTTGAAGACGCCCTGCACGCAACCCGCGCAGCCGTTGAAGAAGGCGTGGTACCTGGCGGTGGCGTGGCGCTGATCCGTGCTCTGGAAGCACTGACCGAGCTGACCGGCGACAACGCTGACCAGAACGTTGGTATTGCTGTGCTGCGTCGCGCTGTTGAAGCGCCGCTGCGCCAGATCGCTGCCAACTCCGGTGACGAGCCAAGCGTAGTCGTCAACGAAGTGAAGAACGGCAAAGGTAACTTCGGTTACAACGCTGCTTCCGGCGAATACGGCGACATGATCGAAATGGGTATCCTGGACCCAACCAAGGTAACCCGTTCGGCTCTGCAAGCTGCAGCTTCGATCGGCGGTCTGATCCTGACCACCGAAGCAGCGGTTGCCGACGCACCGAAGAAAGAAGGTGCAGCTGGCGGCGGTATGCCAGACATGGGCGGCATGGGTGGCATGGGCGGCATGATGTAAGCCAGCCCTGGCCCTGTAACGCAAAACCCCGCTGGCGAAAGTCAGCGGGGTTTTTTTATTGCCCCAATTCCGGGGTGGGCTACAGACGGAGGTGTGGCCATCGCTGGCAAGCCAGCTCCCACAGGAATCCAAGGTCAGGCACATAGTGTGTGAACACCCTCAGTCCCTGTGGGAGCTGGCTTGCCAGCGATGGCGTCCGATCAAGCGCTGACGGGGAGTGCTTTGACAACCGTTGCAGTCTTGCCAGGCGGGCGATACAGCACCCAGTAATAAGCCCCCAGGCAAATCAGCCAGCAGAAAATCGCCGTCCACACGTTGTGCGAAAAGAAGTGCGCGCCTTGCATCATGCGACTGATCGAGAACACCGAACCCAGCGCAAAGGCGAACACAAACGCCTGCCGCGCCAGTCGTGGACGGCGGTCGCGCAGCACGAAGAACAGTGCAAACAGGGTGAACCCGGTCGCCGCGTGGCCGCCGGGCCAGCAACGTCCCGGCTTGTCCGTGGCGGGGCGATGTTCCATGAGTTTGCTGTAGGTCTCGTGACCGCCGAATTGCTCCAGGCTCCATGGGCACTGCACAGCGGTGACGGCTTTGACCGGAGTGACAAATGAAGTCGCCAGCCCCAGCGACAGCACCAGGCAGCCGAGTTCGCGCTTGAACGGTTTCAGCCGTTCGATGAAAAACGCGCCGATGAAACCCAGAATGGCAAACACCGAGAAACCGATCACCAGCTGTTTTGCCCGGTCATGCAGGATGTCTTCAAGAAAAAAGCTGTGCCGTCCGATGAAATCCCCGGCGACCGGGTCGTAGAACATCTGCGCCAGAACCATGTCCAGATCGGTCAGTTCGAGCAACAGCAGAATGATCGCCGCCGCTGCGGGAATGCCCAGACACAACCACCAGTTCAGCGGTCTTGAAGCGGGAAGGGCAGAGGTCGACACCATGGCAGGTTCCTTGGTCGATGAACGGAGGAGAGAGCGTAATCGCGCGGAGTCTGCGCGCGCTGGCGTCGGCGATTTGTTAACCGAAAGTGAAAAAAACGTCGCAGCGCGCGCAGCGCAGGTTTATCAAAAAACGCCCCTAGCCCTGAGCCACACTTGGCCGTAAGCTGCGCGGGCCAAGACGGCCGTTACCCCGTTCGGAGGAGATGTCCATGCGAATTCTGCTGGTCGAAGACAACCGTGACATCCTGGCCAATCTGGCCGATTACCTGGGCATGAAAGGCTATACCGTCGATTGCGCACAAGACGGCTTGTCCGGTCTGCATCTGGCGGCGACCGAGCATTACGACCTGATCGTGCTCGACATCATGCTGCCCGGCATCGACGGCTACACCTTGTGCAAGCGCCTGCGCGAAGACGCCCGGCGTGACACGCCGGTGATCATGCTCACCGCCCGCGACCAACTCGACGACCGTCTGCAGGGCTTCAAGTCCGGCGCCGACGATTATCTGATCAAACCGTTTGCGCTGTCCGAGCTGGCCGCCCGCGTCGAAGCGGTCATGCGCCGTGCTCAGGGCGGCGGTCGCCGCGCATTGCAGGTCGGTGACCTGAGCTACGACCTCGACACCCTGGAAGTGACCCGCGAAGGCAAGCTGCTCAAGCTCAACCCGGTGGGTCTCAAGCTGCTCGCGGTGTTGATGCAGAAGAGCCCGCACGTGCTGCGTCGGGAGATTCTCGAGGAAGCGCTGTGGGGCGATGACTGCCCGGACAGCGACAGCCTGCGCAGCCATGTTCACCAATTGCGCCAGGTGATCGACAAGCCATTCGCCAAGCCACTGCTGCACACCGTGCACGGTGTCGGTTATCGCTTGGCCGAGGGGCGAGATGGAGTTTAAGCAGAGTCTTTCCCAGCGGATCATCATCGCCTTTGCATTGATGAGCGCACTGGTCGCCGGCGCTTTCGCCATGGGCATCGTTGCGACGGTGCACCTGGTGGAAGAGAAACTGATTTCCGCAGGGCTGGGCGGCGACCTGCAACGTTTGCTGCTGATGGACAACGTCTCCGACTGGAGCCATCGGCCCGAGCCGGATCAGTTGTTCTACTTCAGCGGCGGGCCGGGTGATTTCGACCTGCCCAAGGATCTGCGTCACCTCGATGCCGGTTTCCATGAGGTCTTTCGCGAGCAGCTGTCCTATCACGCCATGGTCGAAGTGGTGGATGGTCGACGCTACGTGCTGTTGCAGGACCAAAGCGATTTCGAAGAGCGCGAGCGCGTGCTGTTTGCGGTGGTGCTGGTGGGCTTCGTGCTCAGTCTGGCCTTGGCGGTATTTCTCGGCTGGGTGCTCGCGCGCAAGGTGATGGCGCCGGTGGTGCGGCTGGCGCGGCAGGTGCGGCATCGCGACCAGCTGCTCGGGCTGGCGCCACCCTTGGCGCCGGACTACGCGGCGGATGAAGTCGGTGAACTGGCGGTGGCGTTCGATGCCACCCTGGGGCGCTTGCGTCAGGCACTTACCCGCGAACGTCTGTTCACCAGCGACGTCAGCCATGAATTGCGCACGCCGCTGATGGTCCTGGCCAGTTCCTGCGAACTGCTGCTGGAAAACCCCGGAATCGATCAGCGCGGTCGCGCCCAGGTCGAGCGCATTGCCCGGGCCAGCGAGGAGATGCGCGAACTGGTACAGACCTTCCTGATGCTGGCGCGCACGCAGAACGAAGAGGCCGCAGCGGCGCCCCAGCAGAACCTCACACAAGTGGCCGAGAGCCTGCTGTGCCTGTGGCGTGAGCCGATCGAACGCAAGGGGCTGACGCTGATATTCGAGCCGGGCACACCAGCGGATACTCGCTACAACGCGACCTTGCTGAACGCGGTGATGGGTAACCTTTTGCGTAACGCACTGCATTACACCGAACAGGGCTTCATTCGCCTGACGCTCACCGCCAACGGATTTGTCGTTGAGGATTCGGGGGTGGGCATTCCCGAGGAAAAGCGCGAGGCGATGTTCGAGCCCTTTGTGCGCGGCAGCGAGAAGCGTGGCGAAGGCCTGGGCCTGGGTTTGTCGCTGGTGCAGCGTATCTGCGAAAACCAGGGCTGGACGGTCAGCCTGAGCACGATGGACCCCAATGGCTGCCGATTCGAGGTAGATCTTGGCGTGAATGCCAGCAAATAGTGGCTCGAGGCTACTCCCGTACACCTGTCTGAATCCTGTATAACGTTGTAATAAATTACGGATTTACCTGACAGATTTTTCACAATTGGATGACCTGACGCTGACACGCCGCTGTTTAAGGTGGCGTCATCAGAACAGGAGTCCAGATGATGGCCGGCCCGATCAAGCTCGATTTTTCCGAAAAGTACGACGACCAACACGCACAACGATATCTGCGCAAGCACCAGCAAAGCCTCGGTCGCCGCCTGTCGCACTTTCGCGATGAGCAAGTCGGTCGCAAGGCCTTGGCGCTGGCGGGAGATCCCGGGCTGGTGCTGGATCTGCCCTGCGGTGCCGGGCGGTTCTGGCCAATGCTCGCGGAGAAGCCCAACCGGGTGATCATCGGCGCGGACAATTCCGAGTCGATGATCAAGACCGCGATGCAGGGACAACCGCCCGATGTGGTCAAGCGTGTACAACCGCTGCACACCTCGGCATTCGATATCGCTCTGCCGGATAACTCGGTCGACAGCATCTTTTGCATGCGTCTGTTGCACCACATCGGCGAGGCCGAGCACCGCCGGGTGATCCTGCGCGAGTTCGAGCGGGTGACCCGTGACAGCGTGATTGTTTCGTTGTGGGTCGACGGCAATTTCAAGGCCTGGAAGCGCAAGCGTGCCGAGCGGGATCGGCCAAGTCATGATTACCAGAATCGGTTTCTGATTCCGGCGGCGACGATCGAGAAAGAATTTGAACAGGCGGGTTTCCGCATTCAGGAACAACTGGACTTCATACCGCTCTATGCGATGTGGCGAGTTTACGTATTACGCAAGAGGTAGAGGATGGCAGTGCAAGCAGCGGTTGAAGCGGATGGCGCTCCCCAGGATCGTTTCGATTATTACTGGAACCAGCGCGGCGAATGGGTTGAAGAACCCAATGTGCGCCGTGGTGGCGAAAGCGGGGTGCAGCGCATCGTCGACCGTGACGGTCAACTCTTGTACGCCAAGCGCCAGACCGGGCACATCTATCGCAGTTGGTTGCACCCCTTCGGTCGCCCGACCGTATTGCGCGAACTCGATGCCCTGACGGGTGTGAGCAAACTGGGTGTGCGCGTGCCGCAAATCGTCTTTTGTGGCGCCCAGCCGGATCCGCAGCACAAATGGCGCGCGCTGCTCGTCACCAAATCGCTCGATGGCTTCCAGGAACTGGAACACTGGCTGGCCGCTGCCGGTGGTCGCGATCAGTGTGGCGAGGTGGTTTACGAGAAAGTCCTCAAGGACCTCGCCGAGAACCTGGCGCGCATGCACAAGGGCCGCTGGCAGCACAGCTGCATCTACATCAAGCACGTTTTCGTTCGCGTCACCGGTGAGGGCGAAGCAGCGCAGGTTGAAGTGGCGTTGATCGATCTGGAGAAGTGCCGCCAGCGTCTGACCCCCTATCGCGCCGCGCAGCATGACATGAAGCAATTGCGTCGCCATTCGTCGTTCCGCGATGCCGACTGGAAGAAACTCGTCTACTTTTATGAGACGGCGTTTGGCAGCGCTATCAAAGGTTTATAGCGATGAAACTCGAAATTGCACGAGGTTTGTTCCTGATCGGGGCCTTGGCAGTTGCTTCACTGGCGGTGGCTGCCTGGGAGCAGCCGCGCATGCAGGTCATAGGGGCGTCCGGGAACGACGCTCATTGTTCGGTTCCACGGGTGGCCAAGGCTTCCGTGGCGACCCAGCCTGATCATGATCTGCTGTTGTTCATGTTCGGACTGTCTCAAGGGATGAGGCCAGCCAGTTGACACGCTTCAAGCCCAAATAAAAGGCCTCGCAATTGCGAGGCCTTTTTTATTCCACAACTTTCAAGATACATATCGTCCTCTGTGGGAGCGAGCCTGCTCGCGAAGGTGTGTCAGTCGACATCAATGCAACTGAAATACCGCATTCGCGAGCAGGCTCGCTCCCACAGGGAAATGTGCTTATCTGGCATCTGGCTTAGCAAGGAAGGTATAAACACACGGCAGCACGAACAGCGTAAACAACGTGCCAATCGACATCCCCGTGGCAATCACCATGCCGATATCAAAACGGCTCACGGCGCCCGCCCCGGTGGCCAGAATCAGCGGCACCATGCCGAACACCATTGCCGCCGTCGTCATCAGCACCGGGCGCAAGCGAATTGCTGCCGCTTCCTCCACCGCTTCACGGGCGCTCAGGCCCTTGTCCTTGCGCAACTGGTTGGCGAATTCGACGATCAGGATGCCGTGCTTGCTGATCAGGCCGATCAGCGTCACCAGCCCGACCTGGGTGTAGATGTTCATGCTCGACCAGCCAAGGAACAACGGGATCAGCGCGCCGCAGATCGACAGCGGTACGGTCACCAGAATCACCAACGGATCGCGGAAGCTTTCGAACTGTGCGGCCAGCACCAGAAAGATGATCGCCAGCGCCAGGGCGAACGTGACCCACAATGCGCTGCCTTCCTGCACGTACTGGCGCGAGGCACCACCGTAATCGAAGGCAAACCCGGCCGGTGCTTCTTCGCGGGCAATCTGTAGCACGGTGTCGATGGCTTCGCCCATGCTCACCAGCGGGAAACCGGAAATCTTCGCCGCGTTGAGCTGCTGAAACTGATTGAGCTGGCGCGGCCTTGCGCGGTCGCTGACCTTGATCAGTGTCGACAGCGGCAGCAATTCGCCCTGGGTGTTTTTCACGTAGTAATTGTTCAGCCAGTCCGGGTTGTCGCGGTAGGCCCGTTCAACCTGGGCGATGACCTTGTAGCTGCGCCCGTCGATGGTGAAGCGGTTGATCTCCGCCTCGCCAAGCAAGGTCGCCAGCGTGCTGCCGAGGTCAAGCATCGACACGCCCATCTGCGCGGCCTTGTCGCGGTCGATATCCACGACTACTTCCGGCTTGTCGAATGCCAGATCGAGGTCGACGAAGGCGAACTTGCCCGACTCCATGGCGCGTTTCTCGATGCGCTCGGCGACTTGCAGCAGCAGCTCGTAGTCATTGGCGGTGTTGACCACGAATTCGAAGGGCAGGCCTTCACCGGTGCCGGGCAGGGAGGGCAGGTTGAAACCGAAGATCTGCAGGCCGGGAATACTCTCCAGTTTGCTCTGCACCTCGGGGAGGATTTCCATCTGCGTGCGGCTGCGCTCATTCCACGGCTTGAGCAGGAAACCGCCGATACCGGCCTGCACGCCGCTGTAGCCGTTGATCTGGAATGAGGAGTAGTACTCGGGAAACTCCTTGAAGATGGTGATGAACTCGTCGGTGTAGGTGCTCAGGTAGTCGAGGTTGGTCGGCTGCGGCGCGCTGGCCATCATGAAAATGATGCCCTGGTCTTCGTCCGGGGCCAGTTCCGACTTGGTGAACTTGAGAAACACCGGAATCAGGCACAGCACGATCACCGCAAACACCAGCACCACCGGCCGCGTATTGAGCGTGCCGTGGAGCATGCTTTGATAACGGCGCTTGAGGCCTTCAAAGACGCGGTCGAGGCGATGGGCCAGGCCGCTGGGATTCTCTTCGTGGCGCAGCAGAAACGCGCACATCATCGGCGACAGCGTCAGGGCGACGACGCCGGAGATCACCACCGCGCCGGCCAGGGTCAGGGCGAACTCCTTGAACAGCGCCCCGGTCAGCCCGGTGAGGAAACCGATCGGCGCATACACCGCCGCCAGGGTGATGGTCATCGACACCACCGGCATGGCGATTTCCCGGGCGCCTTCCAGGGCTGCGTCGAACGGCGTCTTGCCTTCCTCGATGTGCCGGTGGATGTTTTCCACCACGACGATCGCGTCGTCCACCACCAGACCGATGGCCAGCACCATCGCCAGCAGCGTCAGCAGGTTCATCGAGTAACCCATCATCTGCATGAAGAACATCACGCCGATCATCGACAGCGGAATGGTCACCACCGGGATCACTACCGAACGCAGCGCGCCGAGGAACAGGAACACCACGACGATGACGATCAGTACCGCTTCGAACAGGGTCTTCACCACCTCGTCGATCGAGGCCTGAATGAACAGCGTGGCGTCGTAGGCGATTTCGCTTTTCAGATTCGGCGGCAGCTGCGCTTCCAGCTCGGGCATCAGCTTGCGCACTTCCTTGATCACGTCCAGCGGGTTGGCGCCGGGGGTGGCCTTGATGCCGATGTACACCGACGGCGTGCCGCCGAACGAGCTGATCGAATCGTAGTTTTCCGCGCCCATTTCCACCCGCGCGACATCACGCAGCAACACGCGGCTGTCGCCATCGACCTTGAGCGGAATCGCCGCGAAGGCTTCGGCGGATTTCAGTTCGGTGTTGGCGTTGATGCTGGTGACGGTGTACTCGCCTTTCACTTCGCCCGCCGCCGAGAGGAAGTTGTACTGGCGCACCGCCGCAGTCACGTCGGCGGCGCTGAGGCCGAAGCCGGCGAGTTTCACCGGGTCGAGCCACAGGCGCATGGCGAACACCTGATTGCCGAGAATCTCCGCTTCGGCCATGCCCGGCAGCGTCGCCAGTTTTGGCTGGATGACACGCGACAGGTAATCGGTAATCTGCGGGTTGCTCAGGTCCTTGCTGAAGAAACTGATGTACATCAGCGCCGAAGCGTCGGCGGATTCCTTGCTCAGCACCGGGTCTTCGGCGTCCTGCGGCAGCTTGTTCTTCACCTCGTTGGCCTTGGCCAGCAGTTCGGTGAACAAGCGGTCGGTGTTGGCACCGATGCGCGCGTAGATCGAAATCACCGAGAAGTTCTGCCGGCTGACCGAGGTCATGTAATCGATGCCTTCGGCGCTGGCCAGGCTCTGTTGCATCGGCTGGGTGATGTAGCCCTGAATGGTTTCGGCGTTGGCCCCGGGATAAGCCGTGGTCACCGTGATCAGGGCGTTTTCCATTTGCGGGTACTGGCGCAGCGGCAGCTTGCTCCAGGCCTGGAAGCCCAGCAGCACAATCAGCAGGCTGACCACGGTGGCGAGCACCGGGCGGCGGATGAACGGATCGGTAAAAGCCATGGGGATTCCTTGATCAGTCGGCGCGAGGCGGACTGTTCTGCTCGCCGAGGGTCTTGTCGTCGCTGATGGCGATGTGGGCACCGTTGTCCAGTTTGATCTGGCCCGCCGTTACCACTTGTTCGCCGCTCTGCACGCCCTTGTTGATCATCACCAGGCCATCGCGGCGTTCACCGGTCTCGACGAAGCGCCGCTCGGCGATCAGCAGCGGTTGGCCGTTGTCATCCTTGGCAACGCTGCCGTCCTCGGCCTTCTTCTGCCCGACCACGTACACCGAGTTGCCGTACAGGGTGTAGGTGATCGCGCTTTCCGGTACCACGATGTGCTTCTGCGGATCGGGCAGCAGCACTTCCAGGCTGGCGAACATGCCCGGCAGCAGCTTGCCGTCGGGGTTGGCGAGGGTGGCGCGGACGAGGATATTGCGCGTGGTGCTTTCGACGATCGGGTTGATTGCGCTGATCTTGCCGACGAAGTTCTGCCCCGGATACGCGGCGACGGTGAACTGCACGGGCTGACCGATAGCGAGTTTCGGCACCGCTTGTTCCGGCACGTAGAAGTCAGCGTAGAGGCTGCTCAAATCCTGCAACGTGGCGATTTTGGTGCCACTGGCGAGGTAGTCGCCGACGTCGACCTGGCGGATGCCGATGGTGCCGCTGAATGGCGCGAGGATGCGCTTTTTCGCCAGCGACGCGTTGAGCTGATTGACCGTGGCCTTGTTCTTTTGGAGAACGGCGGAGAGGCGGTCGTACTCGCCTTTGGAGATCGCGCGGCTGTCGACCAGTTGCGCGCCACGGCCGAAGTCCAGTTGCGCCAGGCCCAGATCAGCCTTGGCGGTTTCGAGCAGGGCGGTTTCCACGGCGCTGTCGAGTTGCAGCAACGGTTGCCCGGCCTTGACCTTCTGCCCTGATTCGAATTTGAGTTCAGTGACGGTGCCGGCGACTTCCAGACTCAAGTCGACACCTTGCAGCGCCTTGAGCGTGCCGACGGTGGGCAGGCGCATCTGCCACGGCTGTTCGCCGGCAGTGGCCACAGCGACGCTGATCGGCGGCTTGGGCTTGGAAAAGCCCTGGATCATCGTGTAGATCGAAAAGGCTTTGTATCCGCCCAGTACCAGAACGATCAGCAAAACAACACCCAACATGATCAGCATGCGGCGACGCAGCATATGTCCAGTTCCTTGGATAAATCATGAGACAGGCGGGCACATTACTCCGAGTCAGGTGGGGATTCCAACTGGCAGTGTTTACAGGTGCAGCGGGACACAATCCTGTGGTGAGGGGATTTATCCCCCGTTGGGCTGCGAAGCGGCCCCCTGAATCCTTCAGTCATACCGCAATTGCAGTTTTAAGGGCGGCTGCGCCACCCAACGGGGATAAATCCCCTCGCCACAGGTTGATTGTCAGCCACGGGACTTGTTGTCAGGCCATCAAGTGCAGATGGTTGTCCCAGAGCCCCGCCGGCAATTCCAGCGGCTTGGCCAGCAGCTGTTCCTGCCGGCAATCGTAGTAACGGCAACGGCCCTGACCCGAAGTCACGACAAAGCCATCCTTTACCGCACCAACGCCGGCGCAATCAGGCAAAGGCGCATCGAGGCGCAGTTCGCCGCTGTCCAGGTCCCAGATAAAGAAGCGATTGCCGCGCGGCGCTGTCAACGCGACCAGACGCAGGTCGCTGTGCACCGCAACGCTGGCGGTGTAGTGCCCCATCGCCTGCAACTGATCCTCCGCTACCGGGAACGCCACGAACGGTTGCCCGGGTCGCTTGATCGCCAACAGCTCCGAGCGCTCGTGGGACGGCCCCATGAATTGCTGACCGGCAACGATGGTGCCGTCACTGGCGATGCCCAGGTGGCGGACGCTGTTCATCTGCTGGGCGAGGGTTTCCTTGCTCAGCAATGTGCCGTCGCGCTGCATCAACACCAGGCTCGGTTCCATGGCGTTGAGGTTCATGTCGACGCGGCTTTCCGCCTCGGTGCGAATCCCGCCGTTGGCCACCACCAGCGTCTCGCCGTCGGGCATCCACGACACCTGATGCGGGCCGAGGCCGTGGGTGGAAATCTCGCCCGTGTGCACCAGCCGCTCGCCTTCGAACTTGTACACACCGAGCAAACCGCGACCAGGATCGGTCGTATCGTTTTCGGTGGCGTACAGGTATTCGCCGTCCTTGTGCACCACGGCGTGGCCGTAGAAGTGCCGGTCCGGCTGCGAGGTCACGGTCTGCAGTAGCTTGCCGTCGCGCAGGTCGATCAGGTAACTCTCGGTACCCGGACGCCGTGCAACGAACAGCGCCAGCGGCTGCGTCGGATGATCGATGATGTCGTGACAACGCTGGCCGACGTGGGTAGCGAACACCCGCGTACCGTCGAGCCGATAACCGACGGCGTAATGCTTGCCGTCGCTGTCATCGCGCGCCGACAGCAACAGCGGGCTCTGATCCTTGCGTTTGAACAGCGTCCAGCCGCCCAGCGTCACTGCTCCCAGCAGTGCACTACCTAAAGTCAGAACCTGACGTCGCAGCATGGCACTCGCCCTCATCAGTCACCGTCGTTGGCGTTGAAGCCCAGTTGGATGCCCAGCGCCTTGGCCAGCTCGCCTTCATGCAGGCGATGGACGACGTTGAGGCTGTCGTAGATATCGTTGAGTTGCTGGCGACCGGCGTCGTCTTCGAGCATTTCGCCAAGCGAGCGCTGGGTGCTGTCGAACAGCTTCAGCGACGCGGCATAGGCGGCATCGATCTTGTCCGCCAACGGCTTCTGCTCGGCCGGCAGCAGACCGCGCAGGCCTTTGTTGTCGACGCCTTCCCAGACGGTTTTGGCGGCGGCAAGGCTGGCTTCCAGCGCCGTCAGCGACGACTGGCTGCGCCACGCATCCGCCTGGAATGGCTGCGGCACGCCTTTGCTCTGGCGGCCCATTGGCGTGCCGAGTTTTTTCTTCAGGGTATCCAGTGCCGTCACTTGGACGCGCAGCAGATCGGCGATCGCTTCGTGGGAGTCGGCGTAGCGCTGGTTAGGGAACTTGCTCATCTGCGCGAGCATGCCGTCGGTGTTGTTCCAGCCCTGCAGGATCTCTTCGGCCAGTTGCTTCTGGCGTTCGCCGATGGCGATCAGCAGCGGGCAGTACTTGGCTTTCTGCGCATCGTTGGCGACGTCAGGCTTGGCGTCGAAGAGGATGTATTCGTAAGCCGACAGGCCTTGCACCACGACGCTGGATTTGGCCAGTGCGGCGGCATCGATCTGCGGCTGGGCGACGACCAGTTGCTCGACCTGACGGCCGACGAGGTTTTTCTTGTCCGGCCAGAACTGCACTTGCCACGAACGATTGCCCTCGGCCAGCGGACCGATCAGCAGCGGTTGCAACTCGGCCCAGGCTTTCTGCGCGTGAAGGAAGTCGGCACGGGCGGTTTCCAGGGTCTCTTTGCCCTGGCAGTAGGCGAGGGCGCTGACCGCCAGTTGCCGGTCGGCTTCGACCCAGCGAGTGTAGGTCGGCAGGATCACCGATTTGGCGATCGCAGCCGAAGTGACCGCTTGCGGGTCCTGCGGCGAGCAGGCGCCGAGGGCGAGCGCGGCAAGGCTGGTGAACAGTAACTTGGGACGGAACATGTCGGGCTCCCGATGCTTTTACAGTATTTAAAGTGAGTTCAGAAACGCCAGCAACGCAGCGCGCTGCTCGGCATTGAAAGACAAAACCTGTTGCTGCGCCGCCGACGCTTCGCCGCCATGCCAGAGCACCGCTTCGAGCAGGTTACGTGCGCGACCGTCATGCAAAAACTGGGTGTGACCGCTGACCGCTTGCGTCAGACCAATCCCCCACAACGGCGACGTGCGCCAGTCGCGGCCGGAGGCCTGAAATTCGGTGCGGTTGTCCGCCAGGCCTTCGCCCATGTCATGCAGCAGCAAGTCGCTGTACGGACGAATCACCTGATTGGCCAATTCCGGTTCGGCGGCATCGGCGGCGGTGGTGTATTTAGGCGTGTGGCACGACTGGCAACCGGCCTGGAAAAAAAGATTCTTGCCAGCCAGCACCTGTGGATCGTTGACGCCACGGCGCGCTGGCACTGCCAGGTTGCGGCTGTAGAACAGCACCAGACGCAGAATGTTGTTGCTGACTTCCGGTTCGCCGTCGGGACCATTGCCGTTCGGCGCCTGTTTGCAGGCGGTTTGCGCCTCGGTGCAATCGTCGAACGGCCGCAGGCTGGTGGTCAGGCCCATGTCACCGGAGAACGCATGAACATTCTGTTGATTGAGATTCGGTTGCCCGGCTTTCCAGCCGAACCGGCCGATGACCGTTTTCTGCAACTGGTCATCCCAGACCTGGTTGGGTCGGCCATTGATGCCGTTGCTCTCTTTCGCCTGGGCGGCGGCGTTGGCGAGGATCGCCTCTTCGGGGATCGCTTCGAGCAGGCCCAGACCAATCATCGGCGGCGCCACCCGCGCGGAAAAACGCGTGTCCGGGTGCATCGGGCCGTAACCGAGTTGGGTGATCTGCAAAGTCGGTTTGCGCAACTCGACCTCGGTGCCGTCCTCGAAGCGTACCGGCACCGGTGTGTAGTCGACGCGTACCTTGCCTTCCGGGGCAACGCCGGGCACGGCCATGTCCTGGAACTGCCCGCCATACACCGGCTCCGGCACTACGCCGAGCTGTTCGATGACTTTGGCGTATTGCGGCGCGTCGGGAATCGACAGGCGCACCAGCATTGACACCGCATTGGATGCGTCAGGTGCCGGCGGATGCCCGCGACCGTCCTTGATGTGGCAGTTCTGGCAGGCGTTGGTATTGAACACCGGGCCTAGGCCGTCGCGGGCCGTGGTGGTCGACGGCGCGATCACCCACGGGCTGCGAAAGAAGCTGTTGCCGACACTGAAGTCCACCCGCCGCGAGGGCGGCAGGTTGGCCGATGGCAGGGAGAAGGCGTTCTGATCGCTCTTGCGCACGGTCGCCGCACCGCCCGAACGCGCTTCACCCGGCTCGGCCTTGGTGAAACGCGGGGCGTCATCGCAGGCACTCAGGCCCAGGGCCAGCAACAGTGCGGACAAGCGAAGAGGCAGCGAGGGCATCAGACATCCTGCGGACGGGCAAAAATGAAGGCGCAAAGTCTAACAGGGCGGGGGAGTTTGAATAAGAGGAATTATCGTTTGCTTGATGAGGGGCAACTCTGAGGCCCGATGCAAAACACCTGTAGGAGTGAGCCTGCTCGCGATAGCGGTTTATCAGACACTAATTCGTCAACTGACACTCCGCTATCGCGAGCAGGCTCACTCCTACAATGGGCCGTGTAGGACAGATAACAAAGAGGCGACCCGAAGGTCGCCTCTTTTTGACGCGGACGCTGTGATCAGAATTCGTGATCGGCGCTGTCCGGGTTCAGGTCGCTGATGCCCAGTTTGCCCGCAGCGGCTTCGATCGAGCCGGTCTGCTTGACCAGCGCGGCGATGGCGTCGCGAACCACCTGGTTGCCAGCGGTGTTGCCGGCAGCGATCAACTGGTCGTAGTGCTCACCCTTGTTGGCGTGATCGACCATGACCTGGATCTTCGCTTCGGTCGCGGCCAGATCGGCTTTCAGCGCGGTGTCGGCAGCCGGATCGGCCTTGGCCACCAGCGACGACAGGCTGGCGCCGGTCATCTTGGTGCCATCAACACGGGTGTACTCGCCCAGGTAAACATTACGAATGCCTTTGGCGTCGTAGAAGTGCGAGTAGTGGGTGTTGTCGCTGAAGCAATCCTGCTCGTCTTCAGGGGAGTTGGCTTCCAGGGAAACCTTCATGCGCTCGCCCGCCAGTTCACCCAGGGACAGGCTGCCCATGCCGAAGAGCATTTTGCGCAGGCCGGTTTCGCCTGGCTCGGCTTCCAGGGTGGCGCGGTAGTTGTCGGCCACGTTCGGCTTCCAGTTGCCGACCATTTCTTCCAGATCGCTGACCAGCAGTTGGGTCACGGCTTTCAGGTAGGCGCGACGACGCTCGTTGTGACCACCGGTGGCGCCGGCGCCTTCCAGGTAGTCCGAGGCCGGACGGTTGCCGGCGCCAGGGCCGGTGCCGTTCAGATCCTGGCCCCAGAGGAGGAATTCGATCGCGTGGTAGCCGGTGGCAACGTTCGCCTCGGAACCGCCCAGCTCGTTGAGGCTGGCGAGTTTTTCCGGGGTGATTTCTTTCACGTCGACTTTGTCTTCGCCGACCTGCACTTCGGTGTTGGCGATGATATTGGCGCTGGCGCCCGGGTTACCCAGTGCGTGCTCGTAGGATTTGTCGACGTAGTCGATCAAGCCCTCGTCCAATGGCCAGGCGTTAACCTGACCTTCCCAGTCGTCGATGATGGTGTTGCCGAAGCGGAATACTTCGCTCTGCAGATACGGCACGCGTGCGGCGACCCAGGCAGCCTTGGCGGCTTTGAGGGTGTCGGCGTTCGGCTTGGCGAGGAACGCGTCGACGGCGGTTTGCAGGGTTTTCGCGGTGGATTCGGCATCGCTGTAAACGGCGAAGACCATGTCGGCGTAGTGCGCGACCACAGCCTTGGCGGCGGCATCGTCAACTTTACCGGCGGCAGGAGCAGGTGCAGCGGCAGGGGCTGGAGCAGCGCTGCTGGAAGCCGGAGTCATTTCGGAGGCTTTTTCTTTGTCCTTGCCTTCGCCGCAACCGGCGAGGGAAATAGCGATGGCCAGCAGACTGGCGGTAGCCAGAGGCATACGAATCATGGCGAACATCCTGCTTCGGTAGTTGAGTGGACTGGCGCCGGTGGCGCGCAAAACTGCGACATAATGCAAATCTTTCGCATTATGTGTAAAGGCGTGCTTGGAAATATTTCTTATTTAGGCAGGTGTGATGGCGCGATCTCTCGCTTTTAGAGAATCGCCGCGTTGGTGCGTTGCGCCTGCTTGAGGTAAATGCCCAGCTCCCGCGCCGGCAGCGGTTTGCTGTAGTGGTAGCCCTGACCTTCGTGGCAACCCTCGGAAATGATGTAGGTTTCCTGCTCGGCGGTTTCCACGCCCTCGGCAATCACCTGCATGCCGAGGCTCTTGCCCAGTTGGATGATCGCGCGAACGATGGTTGCGTCATCGTCGTCATCGAGCAGGTCCTGGACGAAGCTCTTGTCGATCTTGATCTTGTCCAGCGGCAGGCTTTTCAGATAACTGAGGGACGAGTAGCCGGTGCCGAAGTCGTCGATCGCAATCAGCGCGCCGGAGCGGCGCAGGCTGAGCAGATGCTGGGCGGCGGTGGTGATGTCTTCCATCAGGCCGGTTTCGGTGACCTCCAGTTCCAGACTGCGCGGCGGCAGGCGGTACATCTGCAACAGGTTGTTGACCACCCGTGGCAGTTCGGCGTGGTGCAGTTGCACGGTGGACAGATTGACCGCCATGCGCAAATCGACAAAACCCTGATCGTGCCACTCGCGCAATTGCTTGCAGGCCTGATCGAGCACCCACTCGCCGATGGCGATGATCGTGCCGTTCTGTTCGGCCAGCGGGATGAACAGGTCCGGCGGCACCAGACCGTGTTCCGGATGTTGCCAGCGAATCAGCGCTTCGACGCCGACCACGCGGTGGTCGCGATAGCTGATCTGCGGTTGGTAGACGAGGTAGAACTGGTCGCGGATCAGCGCATCGCGCAAATCTTTTTCCAGCTCGCGACGACGGCGCATCTAGCTGTCGACGCTGGCGATGTAGAACTGATAGCGATTGCGCGAGCGGGTCTTGGCCAGGGTCATGGTCTGCTCGGCTTTCTGCAACAGCTTCTCGGTGCTGTCGCCGTCCTCCGGAAACAGGGTGATGCCGATGGTCGCGCGCAGGCGGATCTCCTGATCGTCGAGGGCGAAGGGCGCCTCAAGGTCATCGAGAATGCTTTGCGCCAGTTCTGCTGCTTCGTAAGGTTGTTCAATGTCGGCCTGCACCAGCGCGAACTGATCGCCGCCGAGGCGGGCGAGGGCGCCGAGACGACCGCTGTGGGCACGTAAACGATCGGCCAGGGCCAGCAGCAATTGGTCGCCGGTCTGGTAGCTGAATTGCTCGTTGATGCCCTTGAAGTCATCCAGGCCGACGCACAACACCGCGACGCGGCGCTGCAATTTGCCGGCATCGACGAGAATCTTGTCCAGTTGCTGCTGCAATTGCTGGCGATTCGGCAGACCGGTGAGGAAGTCGTACTGGGCCATGCGCAGCAGGCTGTTTTCCGCTTCGTGGCGCAGATGGGTGTTGCGTTCGATGGACTCGAGCAACTGGTTGGCGGTGTTGATCCACAGGCCCAGCTCGTTTTTTTCGTGGCCCTTGATCTGCGGAATCTTGTGCTCGCTGGGGCGATCCGGATTGATCTCGGTGAGGTGCTCGATGATTCGTGACAGCGGTTTGGTCAGCAGCCAGTGATAGACCAGATACAGCACCAGGCCCAATGCGAGTGCGCGCAGCACGCCGGAAATGAAAATGATCACTGAGCTGACGATAAACCCTTCGCCATAGGTGGCGGTGTCGAGGGTGATGCTCAGGTCGCCGTAGTATTCGCTGTAGGGGCCACGGCCGACCAATTGCGTGGTGAAGGTGCGTTCCTGGCCGAGAATCAGGTCGGTCAGCCAACGACTGTTGGAATGCTGCAGCTCGCGGGATTTCTGCGCGAGCATGGCTTCGTTGGGGTGGCCGATGGAGGCCTGACGCACGGCGTCGTCCTGGAACAGCCCCTCGATCACCTGCATGCCCATTTCCCGGTCCAGGCTGTACACGGCCTGGGTCGATGGATCGCGGAACATGTCGAGGATGCGCTCGGCGTCGCCGGCCACAGCCTGACGGGTCTTGTAGGCATCGAAGACAATCTGCGCGCAGCTCAAGACTACGCCTACGATCAATGCCGACAGGAGCACGACCCGGAGCAACTTCACCGACAAGCTGTTCTTGAGTTCCAGCTTCAAAGGGTTATTCCTTGTTCCGTGCGGGTAGCGTCAAGTTGCCATGAGTATTGGCAATCCCGGGTTGGCAGTCAAAGGGACAATCAGGCACGGGAAAAGTCGCCGTGATCCTGGCCGCAATGTCGTCATTTGAGTAATAGCTCTGAATTAACTGTGTCGGTTGCAATTGCCTTCAACTTGAGCACTGGGCCAAAGATTTTTTCCTTTCTGTGATGGTAGACGGCTGGGGGCTGGCGGCAAACGGCGCGAAGCTGCTTTTACCGTGCGAGAAACGCCATGCGCCGGGCATAAAAAAACCCGGCCGAAGCCGGGTTTTTCATCTGGCGTGCAGCTTAAGCGGTGAAGGTTTTGCCTTCGAACTGCTCGGCCACGAACTCCCAGTTGACCAGGTTCCAGAACGCTTCAACGTACTTCGGACGCAGGTTGCGGTAGTCGATGTAGTAAGCGTGTTCCCAGACGTCGCAGGTCAGCAGCGGGGTGTCGCCGCTGGTCAGCGGGTTGCCGGCGCCGATGGTGCTGGCCAGGGCCAGGGAACCGTCAGCCTTTTTCACCAGCCAGCCCCAGCCGGAACCGAAGGTGCCGATCGAGGTTTTGCTGAATTCTTCCTTGAACTTGTCGAACGAACCGAACGCTGCGTTGATGGCATCTGCCAGAGCGCCGGTTGGTTGACCGCCGGCGTTTGGCGCCAGGCAGTTCCAGTAGAAAGTGTGGTTCCAGACCTGAGCGGCGTTGTTGAAGATGCCGCCCGAAGAAGTCTTGACGATTTCTTCCAGGGTCTTGCCTTCGAACTCGGTGCCTGGCACCAGGTTGTTCAGGTTCACGACGTAGGTGTTGTGGTGCTTGTCGTGGTGGAACTCCAGGGTTTCCTTGGAGATGTGCGGCTGCAGGGCATCGTGTGCGTAAGGCAGCGGCGGCAATTCGAAAGCCATGATGATTCTCCTAATCAGGTCTGTTGCGGTGAGCGCAAGGCCGATCACGGGCGGCCGGAAATGCACCGGCGAGTTTTTACTCTTTGCGGCGCAGGGTTCGGATCATAGCACCGGGGTCGCGCCTTAACCACGCAACAACTGTGTGGGATAGAGGTTCCAGAGCCTTTGCGAATAAATCATCCGGCGATGATCAACTGCGCGGCCACGGCGAACATCATCAATGCCACCACCAGATCGAGAATGCGCCAGGTGCTCGGGCGGGCCAGCCACGGTGCCAGCCACGCCGCGCCAAGGGCCAGGGTGAAAAACCACAGCAACGATGCACTGGCCGCGCCGACTACATAAGCGCCCGGCACCGATTGCTGCGCACCCAGCGAGCCGATCAGCAATACCGTATCGAGATAAACGTGAGGGTTGAGCAAGGTCACCGCCAGAGCGCTGAGCATCACTGCGCGCAGCGAACGCACGGTCTGGTTTTCGCCTTGCTCAAGGCTCTGTTTCGAGCAGGCCCGGCGCAGCGCCTGGCTGCCGTACCAGATCAGAAACGTCGCACCGCCCCAACGGGCGATCGCCAGCAGGGTCGGGTTCTGCGCGAGGATCGTCGCCAGGCCGAACACCCCGGCCGCGACCAGAATTGCGTCACACACCACGCACAATGCCGCCACCGGCAAATGGTGTTCACGGCGCAGGCTTTGCGCCAAGACAAATGCGTTCTGCGTGCCGATCGCCATGATCAGGCCGAACGCCACCAACAGGCCGTTTACATAGCTTTGCCACATGAGAGAAATCCTTGAAGGAGAGTGCTTGCTGGCTATTCTCCGATGTGACGCTGTATAAGAAAAACCAATAGTGCTGATCGCCCATTAGGAAAACTGATGTTCGACTATAAATTGCTTTCCGCGCTCGCCGCTGTGGTCGAGCAGGCCGGATTCGATCGCGCCGCACAGGTGCTCGGCCTGTCGCAGTCGGCGATCTCCCAGCGCATCAAATTGCTTGAAGCGCGGGTCGGCCAGCCAGTGCTGGTGCGCGAAACACCGCCATCGCCGACCGAGATCGGCCGACGCTTGCTCAACCATGTGCAGCAGGTGCGTCTGCTCGAGCGCGACTTGCAATCAGTGGTGCCGGCGCTCGACGAAGAAGGCTTGCCCGATCGCCTGCGCATCGCCCTGAACGCCGACAGCCTCGCCACATGGTGGGCCGAGGCCGTCGGCGATTTCTGCGCCGAGCAGCATTTGTTGCTCGACCTGATCGTCGAAGACCAGACCGTTGGCCTCAAGCGCATGCGTGCCGGTGAAGTGGCCGCATGCCTGTGTGCCAGCGAGCGGCCGGTGGCGGGTGCCCGCAGCGTGTTGCTCGGCGCCATGCGTTATCGTGCCCTGGCCAGTCCGGCCTTCATCGCCCGGCACTTTCCCGATGGCGTGCGCGCCGAACAGCTGCCGCGCACCCCGGCGCTGGTGTTCGGCCCGGACGATTTTCTCCAGCATCGCTATCTGGCGCTGTTGGGCGTCGACGGCGCGTTTGAACATCACTTATGTCCGTCCTCCGAAGGCTTCATCCGCCTGACCGAGGCCGGTCTGGGTTGGGGGCTGGTGCCGGAACTGCAGGTGCGCGAACAGTTGCAACGCGGGGTGCTGCGCGAATTGCTGCCAGATAAACCGATCGACGTGCCGCTGTACTGGCATCATTGGCGCAATGGCGGCCAGTTGCTCAATCTACTGACCGAGCAACTGCTGCGCTCCTCAAAGCAATGGCTAGTGGCTTGAACGCAGCTGCAAGCGTCAAGCTGCAAGAACACGCACCGTTTCAACTTGCAGCTGAAAGCTCGAAGCTTGCAGCTGCTTCCCTGGAGTTTTTGATGAAGATTTTGGTTACCGGCGCCAGCGGCTTTATTGGCGGGCGCTTTGCGCGTTTCGCCCTGGAGCAGGGCCTTGAAGTGCGGGTCAACGGTCGCCGGGCCGAGAGCGTCGAGCATCTGGTGCGCCGGGGCGCGGAGTTCGTGCCGGGCGATCTGACCGACGCCGATCTGGTGCACGACCTGTGCAACGATGTCGAAGCCGTGGTGCATTGCGCCGGTGCTGTCGGTGTGTGGGGGCGTTATCAGGACTTTCATCAGGGCAACGTCGAAGTCACCGAAAACGTCGTCGAAGCGTGCCTCAAGCAGCGGGTGCGGCGGCTGGTGCATCTGTCGTCGCCATCGATCTATTTCGATGGCCGCGACCATCTCGGTCTGACCGAAGAGCAAGTGCCCAAACGCTTCAAGCATCCCTACGCCGCGACCAAATATCTGGCCGAGCAGAAAGTCTTCGGCGCCCAGGAATTCGGTCTGGAAACCATCGCCCTGCGCCCGCGTTTCGTCACCGGTGCCGGTGACATGAGCATCTTCCCGCGCCTGCTGAAGATGCAACGCAAGGGCCGGCTGGCGATCATCGGCAACGGCTTGAACAAAGTCGATTTCACCAGCGTGCAGAACCTCAATGAAGCCATGCTCAGCAGCCTGTTGGCGCAAGGTTCGGCGCTGGGCAAGGCCTACAACATCAGCAACGGCACGCCGGTGCCGCTGTGGGATGTGGTCAATTACGTGATGCGGCGGATGGACGTCGATCAGGTGCGCAAATATCGCTCCTACGGTCTGGCCTACAGTGTTGCGGCGCTCAATGAAGGCGCGTGCATGCTCTGGCCGGGACGCCCTGAGCCGACCCTGTCGCGCCTGGGCATGCAGGTCATGAAAAAAAATTTCACCCTCGACATCAGCCGCGCCCGGCATTATCTCGACTACGATCCGAAAGTCAGCCTGTGGGCGGCCCTCGATGAGTTCTGTGCGTGGTGGAAAGCCCAGGACATCCGTTGAAACGATTCGGCCGGGCGGCAATGAACCGCCTTGCGGGTTGAGGGTCAATGCCTGCGGCTGCGGCGGTTATACTTCGCAGCATTTAGCCATCACCGCGTTTGCCAAAGGTTGCCTCAATGTCCATGCGAAACGATGCCCACGACGACGATTTCGACAACGTGCCAAGCCTGCGCGCCGATCCGTTCGATGACGATGACATCGCCCCCGGCCACCGCACTTCCGTGCATTCGCGCAGCGCGCCAGTGGTCAAGGTCAAGGCCGCCAGCACCGGGCCGCTGTGGGCGCTGGTCGGTGCGTTGTTTTTTGCCTTCATCGGTCTGGCCTGGTGGAGCTTCCAGCAGATTTCGTTGATGGAGCAGCAACTGGTCGCCACCCAGGAAAGCTTCGCCCGCATCAGCGAAGAAGCGGCGGGGCGCCTGCAGGATATTTCCGGCAAGGTTGTCGCCAGCCAGAGCAACGTCAGCAGCGACAGCGAAGCGCTGAAGCTGCAGATCAAGCAACTCGAAGGCAAGCTGCTCGACCAGAGCAAGCAGCAGCAAGGCGTGGCCGGGCAGGCCAGCGAACTGGACAAGCGTCTGGCGCAGATGACCGCGCAGACCACCGAACAACAGAACGCCAATACGCAGTTGCAGGCTCAGGTCAAAGCCTTGAGCGCCGAGCTGGCGACCCTTAAAAGCACCCCGGCCGATACCAGCAAGGTCGATGCCCAGTTGAAAGCTTTCGACGCCCAGTTCAAAAGCCTCGGCGCCGATATCGCCGCGCTGAAGAAACAGGGCAATCCGAGCGCGGCGATCGATCGTCTGGAGCAGGACATCGTGGTGCTGAAAAGTCAGCAGGACAACCGCCCGGCAGCGCCACAGGGTGGCGGCAATACTGCCGAGTTCGATGCGTTCCGCGCGCAGATGACCCGCAACCTCAACACCTTGCAGGCGCAGATCCAGAATCTCCAGCAGCAGATCAATTCCCGCCCGTAAGCGCTGAGCGAGGCTGGCGAGCGTTGCTTGCCAGCTTCACGGCGCAATGTTCAGAAACGCTCTGAATATCTCTACATGACCGCAAGCCGTCTACGCTCTTGAAACATCAAAAAGAACGAGGGATGCGCTATGGGGTTTTTGCATAAAGTGGCCTGGCTCGGCCTGATGTTGTTGGCCGGCTTCGGCCAAGCCAGCGCCGCCACCGCCGCCAAGGATGACAGTCAGGCCGCCATTGCCCTGCTGGAAAAAGCCTTGGCCTACTACCACGACAATGGTGACAAGGCGTTCGCCGCCTTCAGCCGCCAGGGTGAGTTCGTCGACAAGGATCGCTACGTGTTCGTCCTCGACACCAAAGGCGTCATGCTTGCCAGTGGCGGGCCGTCATCGGCGCTGATCGGCCGCGATGTCAGCGAAGTGCTCGGGCCGGATCTGCAGAAGGCGTTCAAGGATGCGTTGAAAGTGCCGGAAGGCAACGGTATCCAGCAGGCCGAATACCGCTGGCAGAACTGGGCCGACGGCAAGGTCGAGCGCAAGCATGTGTTCTACCAGCGCGTCGGGCAGCGCATTCTCGCGGTGGGTTACTACCTGCCACGGGCCTCGGCTGAGCAGGCCAGGGCCTTGCTGGACAAAGCCGCGACGGATCTGACCAAGAACGAGAAGGGCACGCTGACCGCGATCAACTCACTCAAGGGCGGTTACTTGCAGGATGACCTGTATGTCTTCGTGGTCGATCTGAACAACCAACGCTACGTCGCCCACGGCACCAATCTGCGTTTGATCAACACTGATTTTGGCAAGGTCAAGGATCCGGAAGGCAAACCGGTGGGCGAGCCGATTCTGGCGCTGATCGACAAGCAGGATGAAGGCGAATATGAATACCGCTGGAAAAACCCGGTGACCGGCAAGATCGAGGACAAGCATGCTTACCTGAAAAAGGTCGGACATTTCCTCGTCGCGGTGGGCTACTACAGCCCTTGAGCGAACACCGTTCCCTTGTGGGAGCGAGCCTGCTCGCGAAGCAGTGTGTCATTCAGCTATGTGTCGGCTGACACCGCGCCTTCGCGAGCAGGCTCGCTCCCACAGTGGTATTTGTTGCGGCAATTATTTCGCGCCGTGCTCCCGCCCGCGCAGCAGGTTGTTCGGCATGGCAATCGCCGCTGCCAGCCCGAGCAACGAGACAGCCGTGCTGACCCAGAGCAAGTGGCGGAAGGTCACCAGCAGCTCCGCGCGCAAAGCGTTCTGCGCTTCGCCGGGGGCTGCGTTCAGGCCATCGAGCAGGACGTTGCCCGAATGCCCTTCGCTGATCAGCGAACTGTTCGCCAGATGGGCGAAACTGGAGTCGTGCAACAACGCCAGCAGCAGCGCCGACATCAACGCCACGCCCACCGCGCCGCCCAGTGAGCGGAACAGATTGGTGGTGCTGGTGGCGACGCCGATGTCGCGTTGTTCCACCGAGTTCTGCGTGCCGACCAGCGAGGTCGGGAACTGCATGCCGCCGGCGATGCCGCTGAGCAGCATGAACAGACCGCTGAGTAGCGTTGCTTGTGGCGGACTGAAGGCCATGCCGAGAATCGAGATCGGCATGAGGATCGCCCCGGTGAGAATCTGCGGTTTGTAGCGTCCGGTGATCGAGGTGCGGCGGCCGGCGAAATAGGCACCGATCGGTAAGCCCATCGCCAATGGCAGCAAGTGCAACGCCGCGCTGTCGGCACCCGCGCCGGTGACGCTTTGGAAACGCAGCGGCATCAGCACAATCAGCGAGATGGCCTGGAAACTGGTGAAGAAAATCGTGCACCAGCACAACAGGGCATTGCGGTTGGCGAACAAGTGCATCGGCAACAACGGCTCCCGCGCCCGGCGTTCATGCCAGACGAACAGCGCCAATACCACCACGGCACAAGCGAACAGGCCGAGCACTTCGCTGCTGCGCCATGAATGACCCTGGCCGACTTCGGTGATGCCGAGCAGCAACGCGGTCAGGCCGATGATCATCAGCACCGTGCCGAGATAATCGATCACCGGTTTGCGCTGCGGAATCGGCAAGCCGCGCAGATTGCGCCGAGCCACCCACCAGGCGCCGAGGCCCAGCGGCAGGTTGATCAGAAACACCCAGCGCCACGACAGGTATTCGGTCATGTAGCCGCCGAGCACCGGACCGGCAACGCTGGCCACGGCGTACATGCTGCTGAAATAACCCTGATAGCGGCCGCGTTCACGCGGCGGGACGATGTCGCCGATGATCGCCTGACTCACCGAGATCATGCCGCCGGCGCCGATGCCCTGAAGAATCCGCGCCAGCACCAGCTGTTCCATGCTCTGCGCCATGCCGCAGAACAGCGAGGCGAGGGTGAACAGGCCCATGCCGAACAGCATCAGTTTGCGTCGCCCGTACAGGTCGCCGAGCTTGCCGTAGATCGGCACCGCCACGGTCATCGCCACCATGTAGCCGGAAATCACCCAGGCCAGCAGGCTGACGTCCTTGAATTGCGCGGAGATCGCCGGCATCGACACGGCGACGATGGTCTGGTCCAGCGCACCGAGGAAGATCGCCATCATCAAGGCGACCAGCACGCTGCGAATGGCCGGTTTGGGCGTTTCAGGCTGATTGAGAGTGGTCACGGAAAACCTGCGGGCAGTGATTGACCCGCATGGACAAGGCGAGCGGGTAAGTGCTCGCCAGTGTAAGTCGATAGCAGGCTATTCGATAGCCTCGTACGGAAGCCCGACGTAATTTTCTGCAATGGTTTTTTGCCCTGCTTGCGAGCTGACAAAATAGTCCAGTTCCGACGCGCTGATGCGCTGGCTGAATTCATCGTGCTCGTCGAAGCGATGCAGCATCGACGTCATCCACCAGGAAAACCGTTCGGCTTTCCACACCCGGCGCAGGCAGATCTCCGAGTATTTTTCCAGCAGATCGGTGCGGCCTTCGCGATAGACCTTCAGCAGAATATTGAACAACGTGCTGACATCGCTGGCGGCCAGGTTCAAGCCCTTGGCGCCAGTCGGCGGGACGATATGGGCGGCGTCGCCGACGAGAAACATGCGCCCGTACTGCATTGGCTCGACGACAAAACTGCGTAGCGGCGCGATGCTTTTTTCGATCGAAGGACCGGTCACCAGTTTTTCCGCGAGGGCATCCGGCAGGCGTTTTTTCAGCTCATCCCAGAAACGCTGATCGCTCCAGTCGTCGACGTTTTCATCCGCCGGCACTTGCAGGTAATAGCGGGTACGGGTGGCCGAACGCATGCTGCACAAGGCGAAGCCGCGTTCGTGGCGGGCGTAGACCAATTCATCGTGGACCGGCGGTGTGTCGGCGAGAATGCCCAGCCAGCCGAACGGGTAGACCCGCTCGAAAATCTTCAGGCATTCGGCCGGAATTGACTGCCGCGCGACGCCATGGAAACCATCGCAACCGGCGATGTAATCGCAATCGACGCGCCAGCTTTCACCGTCCTTTTCGAAGGTGACAAAAGCTTCGTCGCTTTTCATGCCATGGGGAACGACATTGCTCGCTTGATAAATTGTTGGCGCGCCGGCCTCCCGACGAGCGGCCATCAGGTCGCGGGTGACCTCGGTCTGGCCATAGACCATCACTGTTTTGCCGCCGGTCAGCGCGTGCAAGTCGATGTGCACCTGACGCCCGTCCAGCGCCAGATCGAAGCCGCCATGAACCAGACCTTCGGCATCCATTCGCTGACCGACGCCGGCCTCACGCAGCAGCTCTACCATGCCTTGTTCAAGCACACCGGCACGGATGCGCCCAAGAATGTAATCGGGCGTCTGGCGTTCGAGGATCAGGGTGTCGATGCCAGCGTTGTGCAGCAACTGGCCGAGGAGCAGTCCGGAAGGACCGGCGCCGATAATGGCGACTTGGGTTTTCAGGGTTTTCATTGTTTTTATGACTCGCAAGCTTCACGCAGCAACAACCGGTGAATGATTTTATGGATCGAGTGCTTGCATTTTTCCCTTGCGAGTCTGTCAATTGAAGGTGAAAACTGAGCCGATACCTGTACATTCTGCCAATCGGTGCGATTATCGCCCAAAAACCAGAGGCCTGGATTGAAGTATGAACAAGCCTGCCCTGCCTTCTATTCCGGTGTTCAAGCTCTATGGTGAAAGCCTGGACTGGCCGACCCCGGACTTGCTGCACTGTGAAACCATTTCCTCGCGCAGTCGCGAACACCAATGGGAAATCAAACCTCACCGCCACGCGGATCTGTGCCAGCTGCTGTTCGTTTTCAAAGGTCAGGCAGAGCTAGAAATCGAAGGCCAGCGCACGCAACTCGAGACTCCGGCGATACAGGTGCTGCCACCGTTGTCGGTGCACGGCTTTCGTTTTTCCGAGGATGTTGAAGGCTTCATCGTCACCTTGGCCACGCCGCTGATCAACCATTTGCAGGCGCAACTGGGCGATTCGGTACACGCGCTGGCCCGGGCGGAAAACTACCCGGCCGGCAAGGATGGCGATTATCTCAACAGCCTGTTTTCAGCGTTGCAGGCCGAGTACAACGGCCATCAACCGGCGCGGGAAATGCTCATGCATTCGCTGGTCAGCGTGATCATGGTCTGGGTCAGCCGCCAGGCGATCGTCCGCCATAAGGCCAGTCAGCGCCCGCAGCGCCAACGCGAATACCTCAACGGTTTCATTCAGTTGGTGGAAGAGACTTACCGCCAGCACGTCAAGGTCGAAGACCTCGCCCATCGCCTGGGCATCTCCGTGTCGCACCTCAACGGCACCTGCCGTGAATTGGCCGGGCAACCGGCGTTGCAGATCATGCACGAGCGTCAGTTGCTGGAAGCCAAGCGCCTGCTGACCTACACCAGCATGACGATTTACGAGATGTCGGAGCTGTTGGGGTTTTCCGATCCGACCAATTTCACGCGCCTGTTCCGCCGCCGCGTGGGGATTTCACCAAAGGCATTCCGCGACCGCTTGAAGGCCGAGCAACAATCCTGAGAACACCGCCAGCCCTTTGGGGGAGTTGCAGTCCAGCTCAGGTCTATCAGCGCAATGCGTTCAGCGTGGCATTGTGCGGAATACACCGCTCGTAGTTGCAGCTCGCATACTCGCGCGGCAGCTGGCGCAACTGCTCGACCCGCCAGGCAGCGGTGCCGTACAGCGCCAGCGTGGCGGCGCAGGTGATGAAAATGGCGGCGTATCTTTTTGTTTTGATGTTCATGGTGTTCGACCTCTGAACGTCTACCTTGCGGTATTACTTTGAGCATAGGTCAGGCAGGCGCAGCTGCAAGCTTTAAGCGGCATGCGGCATGCGGCAAGCTGTCACGACGCGGTCAGCTTGGCGCTTGTGGCTTGAGGCTCGCAGCTTCATCCCACGCGGGATTTTCGGGAAAACGCTGAACCAGAAAGTCGAGCATGCTGCGCAGTGCCGCCGGCATGTGTTTACGTGAGGCGTACACCGCGTAGATATTCATCTGGCGCGGTTCTGCGTGTGGCAGCAAACGCAGCAGTTCGCCGTTGTGAATATGCACGCCAGCCTGGTAGGTCGGCAGCATCGCCACGCCGGCGCCGGCGAGGGTTGCGCGCAGAAGGGTGCTGGCCTCGTTGGCGCTGATATTGCCCTGCACCGGTACCGAAACCGGTTCGCCATCCTCCTCGAAATGCCACAGGCTCTTGCCGAAATAGGAATGGGTCAGGCAGTTATGTCGGCTCAAATCCTCAACCGTCTGCGGCGCCGGATGCTCAAGCAGATAAGCCGGCGCTGCGCAGACCACCGAGCGGCACACGGTCAGGCGCCGGGCGATCAGATTCGGATCAAGATCATTGCTGGTGCGAATCGCCAGATCGATGCGTTCATCGACCAGATTCACCGTGCGGTCGAGCATTTGCAGATCGATACTCACGCCGGGGTAAAGCCTGACGTACGCCGCGACCGCATC
Organism: Pseudomonas siliginis; assembly: GCF_019145195.1. GTDB lineage: Bacteria > Pseudomonadota > Gammaproteobacteria > Pseudomonadales > Pseudomonadaceae > Aquipseudomonas > Aquipseudomonas siliginis. The sequence goes on along the minus strand of NZ_JAHSTW010000007.1, from coordinate 34,099 downwards.
GGCCAGCTGCGCCTGGCCAAACGAGGTGCTGACGCTGATCCGCAGCAATCCGCGCGGCGCGTCATCGGGTTCGCTGACGGCGGCCTGCATGTCGTGCGACAAGTCGAGCATCTGCCGACAGCGCGGGAGGATTTCGCTGCCGGCGGCGGTCAGGCTCAATTTGCGCGTGGTGCGGTGCATCAGCCGCGCGCCGACCCAGTCTTCCAGCTCCGCCAGATAGCGCGACACCACCGGCCGCGACAGGTCGAGGTGGTCAGCCGCCGCCGACTGACTGCCGAGGTCCACCACCGTGACGAATACTCGCATTGCTTGAAGCCGATCCATGATTTGCCCGCTTTCAGAAACAAACTATGTCCAAGCATCGCATTTTTTGTACTGAGTCTGGCAACTAAGCTCTGTTCATCGCCAGACTGGCATTCGCAATCCGGAGCAACAAATGATCGGCTTCACCCCCTTCAAACGCGTTCTGCTCGCCGCAGCATTTTTCGGCTTTGCCGCCCATGCATCCGCCGCCGAGCTGAGCCTCGATATCTACAATCCGGGCACCCAGGCGATTTTCCCGGTCAGCTCGGTGCTGGTCAGCGGTGAGAAAGAAGCGATTCTGGTCGATGCGCAATTCGGCAAATCCCAGGCCGAACAGGTGGTGGAGAAGATCCGCGCCAGTGGCAAACAGTTGACCACCATCTACATCAGCCACGGTGACCCGGATTACTACTTCGGCCTCGACACCCTGACCAAAGCATTCCCGCAGGCGAAAGTGCTGGCTTCGCAGCCGACTGTCGATCACATCAAGCACACCGTCGACGGCAAACTGGCCTTCTGGGGGCCGAAAATGGGCGCCGATGTGCCGGCGAAAACCATCGTCCCGGACGTGCTCAAGGGCGACAGCCTGACCCTCGAAGGCAAGCAATTGCAGGTGATCGGCCTCGACGGCAAGCAACCGGATCGCAGCTTCGTATGGATCCCGTCGCTCAAAGCTGTGGTCGGTGGCGTAGTGGTCGCCGAGAACATTCATGTGTGGATGGCCGACACCCAGACCGCGCAATCCCACGCCGACTGGCTGCACACCCTGCACGCCATCGAAAGCCTGAAACCGCAAACCGTAGTACCCGGCCATTTTCTGGGCGACAGCAGCCGCTCGCTGGCCAGCGTGAAATTCACCGCCGATTACATCAAGGCCTTCGATGCCGAAACCGCCAAGGCCAAAGACTCTGCTGCACTGATCGCAGCGATGAAAAAACGCTACCCGCAACTCGGCGAGGAAAGCTCGCTGGAGCTCAGCGCGAAAGTCGCCAAGGGCGAGATGCAGTGGTAAGCCGAACCTGAACACGCAGCATTTTCAAGCCAACTGGAGAATGTCATGAGCAAGATTGCAATCATTGGTGCCACCGGCCGTGCCGGTAGCCAACTGCTGGAAGAAGCCCTGCGTCGCGGCCACAGCGTCACCGCCATTGCCCGCGATACCTCAAAGGTCGGTGATCGCGCCGGTGTCGTCAGCAAGAGCCTCGACGTGCTGGATTCGGCGGCGCTGCAAGCGGCGGTGGCCGGTCACGACGCAGTGATCAGCGCAGCGCATTTCGCCACCGTCCCGGCCTCGGCGATTGTCGGACCGGTAAAACAGGCGGGCGTGAAGCGCTTGCTGGTGGTCGGCGGCGCCGGTTCGCTGTTGCTGCCGGATGACACGCGGGTGATCGACAGTGCCGGTTTCCCGGCCGAATACAAAGCCGAGGCGAGCGCAGGTGCTGAGTTTCTTGATGCGCTGCGTCAGGAGCAGGAACTGGACTGGACCTTTTTGTCGCCGTCGGCGGAGTTTGTCGAGGGTGAACGCAGCGGCCAGTATCGCGTCGGCAAGGATCATCTGTTGGTCAGTGCCGAAGGACGCAGCTGGATCACCTTTGCCGATTACGCGATTGCGCTGATCGACGAAGTGGAAACGCCGAAGCATTTGCGCCAGCGTTATACGGTCGGTTACTAAGATTGGGCGAAGTCTCAATGTGGGAGCGAGCCTGCTCGCGAAGGCGGCATGTCAGTCAACATTCATGCTCAATGAACGACCGCATTCGCGAGCAGGCTCGCTCCCACAGGTGAGTGTAGATTTTCAGCGAGACCAGGCCTGTTCGACTAACCAGTCCATCAATTGCTGAAGAGGCGCGCAAGGTTCCGCGTCCTGCGGCACCACCACGTAATACGCCAACCCCGTCTTCACCTTCAACGCAAACGGCATCACCAGCCGTTCTGCGTCCAGATCATCGCCAATCAGCGACCAGTCCCCGATCGCCACCCCGGTCCCGTGCGAGGCCATCGACATCGCCTGATCCAGCGTTTCGAAATGCTGCCCGCTGCCAAGGTTGCCCAATCGCAATCCCGCTGCATCGAGCCATACCGACCAGTCCTGAATGTCGTGGGTCGGGTGCAATAACAGATGCTCTTGCAAATCCTGCGGTGAATTCAGCGCGGGCGAGCCCTTGAGCAGTTGCGGCGAGCAGACCGGTGTCAGTTGCTCGTCGAACAGATGCAGCGCGCCTGGCGAATTGTCCGGCGGCGGGCCGTAGATCACGGCGGCGTCGAATTGCTCGCGCTGGAAATCCACACCGTGTTGCAGCGACGCCGTCAATTTGACCGGCACGTCCGGGCGTTCCTTCTGCCATTGCAGCAGACGCGGCAGCAGCCAGCGCATCACGCAGCTCGGTGCCTTGAGTTGCAAGGTTTGCCGCGTCTGACCGATCTGCTCGGTCGCTTCACTGATCAGCCCGAAGATTTTTTCCACTTTCGGCAGCCATTCGCGGCCTTCGGCCGTCAGCGCAAGACCTCGGGCCAGACGAATGAACAGCGGATAACCGAGCTGTTCTTCGAGCCCGGCGATCTGCCGGCTCACCGCGCCCTGAGTGATGTGCAACTGCTCGGCGGCGCGAGTGAAATTGCAGCATTGCGCGGTGATCCAGAACGTATGCAGAGCGGGCAGAGGTGGCAGGCGTTTCATGGCGATCCGAGGTATGACGTGGGGACATGGCTAGTATGACTTTTAATCGATTGTTGCTGCCAGTTGCGCACCGTTCCAATGGGCACTCCACGGACCCTGTGGGAGCGAGCCTGCTCGCGAAGACGGTTCAAGGTTCGACACGGATGTTGGCTGGACCGCTTATTCGCGAGCAGGCTCGCTCCCACAGGGAGTGTTCAGTGAATGAAAGGGCAATCAACATGGCAACGTGCGGCGAAGTACTGGTCAAGCTATTGGAGAATTACGCGGTCGAGCAGGTGTTCGGCATTCCCGGTGTGCACACCGTCGAGCTGTACCGAGGCCTCGCGCGCTCAAGCATCAACCACGTCACGCCTCGTCATGAACAGGGCGCCGGGTTCATGGCTGACGGCTACGCGCGCACCAGCGGCAAACCCGGCGTGTGCTTCATCATCACCGGCCCGGGCATGACCAATATCACCACGGCGATGGGCCAGGCTTACGCCGATTCGATTCCGATGCTGGTGATCTCCAGCGTGCAGTCGCGCAGTCAGTTGGGTGGTGGGCGCGGCAAGTTGCATGAGCTGCCGAACCAGAGCGCACTGGTCGGCGGCGTCGCAGCGTTCTCGCACACGCTGATGTCCGCTGCCGAACTGCCGGTGGTGCTTGCTCGCGCTTTCGCGCTGTTCCAGGCCGGGCGACCGCGTCCGGTGCACATCGAAATTCCGTTGGACGTGCTGGTGGAAGAGGCCGATGAGTTGCTCGCCAGCCTGCCGGTGAATATCGATCGCGCCGGCGCCGCACCGGCAGCCGTGGCCCGCATGAGCGAACTGCTCGCCACCGCGCAACGTCCACTGATTCTCGCCGGCGGCGGTGCTATCGACGCGGCACCGGAGCTGACCCGACTCGCCGAATTGCTCGACGCTCCCGTAGCGCTGACCATCAACGCCAAAGGCATGCTGCCGACCAGCCATCCGTTGTTGATCGGTTCGACGCAAAGCCTCGTCGCCACCCGCGCACTGGTCGCTGAAGCCGACGTGGTGCTGGCGATCGGCACCGAGCTGGCCGAGACCGATTACGACGTCACTTTCGCCGGCGGCTTCGAGATTCCCGGCAAGCTGCTGCGCATCGACATCGATGCCGATCAGACCGTGCGCAACTACCCGCCGCACGTCGCACTGGTCGCTGACTCGCGCAACGCCGCACAAGCCTTGCTCAGCACGCTGACGCAAAAGCCGCTGGCCGAGCGTCGTAATGATTGGGGCCAGGTCCGCGCCATGCGCCTGCGTAATGAATTGGCGGCGAGTTGGGATGCGTCGACGCTGGCGCAGACGCGTTTCCTCGAAACCGTGTTGCACGAATTGCCCGAAGCGGTGTTCGTCGGCGATTCCACGCAACCGGTGTACACCGGCAACCTCACGTTCAACCCCCAGCGTCCACGCCGCTGGTTCAACGCATCCACCGGTTACGGCACGCTTGGCTATGCGTTGCCGGCGGCGATTGGTGCGTGGCTGGGCGGCCAACTCGATAACGGCGCGCGACCGCCAGTGGTGTGCCTGATCGGCGACGGCGGCTTGCAATTCACCCTGCCGGAACTGGCCAGCGCCGTCGAAGCGCGGGTGCCGGTGATCGTGCTGCTGTGGAATAACCAGGGTTACGAGGAAATCAAAAAGTACATGGTCAACCGCGCCATCGAACCGGTTGGCGTGGACATCTACACCCCGGACTTCGTCGCCGTGGCCAAGGGCCTCGGTTGCGCCGCGCAAGCCATCAGCAATATCGACGAATTGCGCGCAGCGCTGCGTAAAGCGACGGACCGGCAAGGCCCGACGCTGATTGAAATCGACCAGAACCAGTGGATGCAGGCGGTGGCCCAATGATCAGCTTTCCAACCACACTCGACGGCCTCTACATCAATGGCCAATGGTCGTCAGGCCGCGAACATCTGCGGGTGATCAACCCCGCTACCGAAGCGCTGCTGACCACCGTCAATGGCGGTGACGAACACGCCGTCGACCAGGCGATCAGCGCGGCGACCGAGGCGTTCGAACACTGGTCGACAACCACCGGCGCCGAACGCGCTGCGATCCTGCGCAACATTGCCAACGGCGTGCGCAACGGTCGCGAGCATTTGCTGAACCTGCAGTCGAGCAACAACGGTAAACCGCAGTTCGAAGCGGCCATCGATGTCGATGACGTGATCGCCACTTTTGACTATTACGCCGAACTCGCCGAAGGCCTCGACGCCGGTCAGGACAGCAACGTGCCGTTGCCCAGCGATGATTTCAGTGCGCGCCTGCGGCGCGAGCCGTGCGGAGTGGTCGGGCTGATCGTGCCGTGGAATTTCCCCATGGTCACCACCGCGTGGAAACTGGCGCCAGCGCTCGCCGCCGGTTGCTGCGTGGTGCTGAAACCTTCTGAAGTGACGCCGCTGCCGGAGCTGGAACTGGCCGCGATCATCGCTGCATCCGGGCTGCCCGACGGCGTGTTCAATCTGGTCTGCGGCACCGGGCTGGCGGTAGGCGCGCCGTTGTCGGCGGATCCTCGCATCGCCAAGATCTCCTTTACCGGCAGCAACGCTGTGGGTGTGCAGGTGATGCAACGCGCTGCTGAAACCGTGAAGGGTGTGAGCCTGGAGCTGGGTGGCAAATCTTCCTTGCTGGTGCTGGCGGATGCCGATTTGGATCTGGCGGTGGAACTGGCGTGTGGTGGGGCGTTCTTCAACGCCGGGCAAATGTGCTCGGCCACCAGTCGGGTGCTGGTTGCCGAGGAATTGATGGATGAATTTCTTCAGCACCTGCAAAAGCGCGCAGAGGCGATTCGAGTGGCCGATCCGTTCGATCCGGACGTGGAGATGGGCGCGCTGGTCAATCAGGCGCAGTACCAGCGGGTGCTTGGGCATATTGATCGCGGTTTGAGCGCCGGGGCGAGGTTGGTGTGCGGCGGCAATCGTCCGGCGCATTTGCCGCGCGGTTATTTCCTGCAACCGACGGTGTTCACCGACGTGTCGCTGGACAGCGCCTTATGGCGTGAAGAGATTTTCGGGCCGGTGGTGTGTGTGCGCAGTTTTGCCAGCGAGGCCCAAGCGATTGCCTTGGCCAACGACAGCCAGTTCGGCCTGGTCGCGAGCGTAGTGACACGCGATGCCACCGCAGCAGATCGCGTGGCCAATGCCTTGCAAGCGGGGCTGGTGTGGATCAATGCTCCGCAGGTGATCTTCCCGCAGACGGCTTGGGGCGGTTACAAGCAGAGCAGTGTCGGGCGAGAGCTGGGGCCTTGGGGGTTGGCGGCGTTTCAGGAGATCAAGCATGTGATCCGCGCGCTCTGATCACAGAGATGTATCGCCTGGACTGACCCCTTCGCGAGCAGGCTCGCTCCCACATTGGAATGCATTTCTCCGTGGGAGCGAGCCTGCTCGCGAAAGCGCCATGAGCCCCGCTTCAGATTCCGGATCAGACAGAAAGCCGCAACCGCGCCAGGTCCCGCAACGGCGGCGCGCCAAACAGGCGGCTGTACTCGCGGCTGAACTGCGACGGACTTTCATAGCCCACGCGATACCCCGCCGCCGAGGCTTCCAGCCCTTCGGTCAACATCAGCCGCCGCGCTTCTTGCAGGCGCAGCTGTTTCTGATATTGCAACGGACTCATCGCGGTCATCGCCTTGAAGCGGTGATGTAGGGTCGACACGCTGAGGTTCACTTCCCGCGCCAGATCATCGATGCGCAGCGGCTGCTCGAAATTGCCGTTGAGCCATTTGATTGCCTGGCTGATGCGATGGCTCTGGCTGTTGGCAATCGCAATCTCATACAAACGATGACCCTGCGGACTACGCAGCAGGCGATAGAGAATCTCCCGGCGAATCAGCGGCGCGAGCATGGCGATGTCTTTCGGCGCGTCGAGCAGTCGGGCCAGCCGCAGCACCGCGTCGAGCATGGCACTGTCGATTTTTTCCACGTACAGACCACGTCCGGTCGGCCGCGTCGGTACGCCCATCGGGCCGGCGTCGGCGATCAGCGCGGTGATTTCGGTCGGATCGATGTCGAGGCGCACGGCGAGGATCGGTTCTTCCGGCGAGACATTCACCACGCGCCCGCTGAGCGGCATCGAAACCGATACCACCAGATAATTCAGCGGGTCGTAGTTGAAGAACTCGTCGGCCAGGCGGACCTCTTTGCGCCCCTGCGCCATGATGCACAGCGCCGGCTGCGCGAGTACCGGGGCAAAGTCATGGGACTGGGTGTGACGCGACATCACCAGCGAACCGATGGCGGTCTGGTAGCTGCCATCGTCGCTGGTGTTGCGGCGGATGATCGCCGCCAGCTCCGCGCGCTGCTTTTCCATGTCGGCGCTGGGTTCGGCTTGAAAACGATCGAATGACGTCATGCACGGCATCCTCGGCAAGTGAGGGGGAATGCAGCAGAGCATATGTTTGTGCAAGCAGCAGCGGTAGACACATTCTGCCAAATGCTTGCCTGATTCTGCCCGCGGGTGCGCACATGCCTCCCGCCATACGATTCTGTAGAAGCTGCCGAAGGCTGCGATCCGTTGATCTTCAAGGCAAAAGCAAAAGATCGCAGCCTTCGGCAGCTCCTACACAAAACGCGTATGACAGACGTGTTGCGCGGGTTTACAGGTTGTTACAGGTCGTCGGCACAGTCTCGCAGGATTGTGCAACGCGAAGGCAGGAATCGACTAACGGGGCAGCCGCCCCGGCCCTTAATCTTTGCTTCAGTCGCAGCCCGTCCCCCGGCTGCCACGCGATTTCATGGAGGGTTGATCATGTCCAAGCAAATGCCTGTCAGTCATATGGCCTTCGTTCGTGCCCAGGCCGGGCGTTCGGCGGAACTCGGTGTGCGCCTGAGCGCGTTGATCGAGGTCTCGCGCGCGGCGCCCGGCTGCCTGAGTTTTTCCTTGCAACAATCGCAGTGCGACGCCGACCTGTGGCTGGTCAGCGGCTACTGGAGCAGTCAGCAAATGATGACGACTTATTTCAACAGTCCGTCAATGGAAGTCTTCGCCGAGCTGGTGCAGGACCTGGTGGTCAACAGCCTTGACTTCCACACCTTCAGGGACGTTTCCGCCGCGCAGGCCCTCGGTCAATGCGCCGCGCCGATACACAAACTCGCCGGTTGAGGGTTTAATGTCCGGCTTATTTGATTGAGCCAGGATCCGCGACATGGCACGTAAAGAGTTTGAACGCTTCGAAGCAGTCTCCGCAGTCGTCCCCGTCGAGCTGGGCGGCAACAAGGGTTATTACGCGGCCATCGCGGTCAAGGCCTTGGTCGATGGCGGCGCACCACGCTTTCACAAATTGCTCAACGAGCAGGTGTTCCCCGGCGCCATCGCTGCCGATGATGCAGCCATCAACGAACTGGACAAGCTCAAGGGCGTCACTGACGACGCCGAGCTGATCTGGTAATTACTTCTGTGCGCCCGGGCGCCACATCTTGAACAGAGCCTCAGGCCCCAGCTGGAAATAATCCGCCGGCCCGCCGCCGCGCAAAATCGGTTGTGCGGCGGCGGTGTCGTAGATGCCGTCCTTCAGCAGCCATTTGGCAATGTGCACCGCGACTACTTCACCGAGGATCAGCCAGCTCGGTACAGTTTCGCCATCGGCGCGTTGCAGCTGGATGATCTGCGTGACCTTGCACTCGAAGGACACCGGGCTTTCGGCGACCCGTGGCACCGAAATCACCTTTGACGCCACGGTCGTAAGCCCTGCCAGTTCAAACTCGTTGACCTCAGGCGCGACCATCGCGCAGCTCTGGTTCATCTGCTCGGCCAACGGGCGCGTGGCGAGGTTCCAGACGAACTCACCGGTCTGCTCGATATTGTTCAGACTGTCTTTGCGCCCGACACTGGAAAAACCAATGATCGGCGGCACGTAGTTGAAAGCGTTGAAGAAACTGTATGGCGCGAGATTGAGCCGGCCTTCGGCATCCTGCGAGGAAATCCAGCCGATGGGGCGCGGGCCGACGATGGCGTTGAACGGATCGTGAGGCAGGCCGTGGCCGTTGGCGGGTTCGTAGAAGTGGATGTCATCGGGCATGGGGAGCGGATTCCTGAGCTGCATTCGGATGCAGCCATAGTGCAAGGACCCAGCGCATATTTCCAGCCAGACGCGAGACCCCGTAGGGTTCGTGGCAGGACACAGATTTTGTGGCCTGCCAGCGAAGTAGCCCTATCAGTCAGTGACGATCCGCGAATGCTTCTGGGTGTCTTTCATGGTGATGTACACCAGCAGCGACACGGCAATGCACGCGGTGACGTACCAGTAGTAACCGGTTTCCATGCCGATGCTCTTGAACCACAGCGCGATGTATTCGGCGGTGCCGCCGAAGATCGACACGGTCAGCGCGTACGGCAGGCCAACGCCCAGGGCGCGGATTTCGGTCGGGAACAATTCGGCTTTCACCACCGCATTGATCGAGGTGTAGCCGCTGACGATGATCAACGCCGCCATGATCAGGAAGAACGCGCCCCACCAGGTCTGGATGGTGTGCAGGGTCATCAGGATCGGCACGGTGAAGATCGTACCGAGCACACCGAAGGCGATCAGGATCGGACGACGACCGATCTTGTCCGACAGGCCACCGATGATCGGTTGCAGACACATGAACAGGAACAGCGTGGCGGCGGAAATGGTGGTCGAGTCGGAGATGCTCATGCCGACCGTGTTCACCAGGTATTTCTGCATGTAGGTGGTGTAGGTGTAGAACGCCAGGGTGCCGCCCATGGTCAGGCCGACCACGGTCAACAACTCTTTCGGGTGGCGCATCAAGGTGCGCATCGCGCTTTCCTTGGATTTTTCTTTCTTGGTGAACGACTCGGTTTCTTCCATGCCGCGACGCAGGTACAGCGCCACCACTGCACACAGCGCGCCGATGGCGAACGGAATGCGCCAGCCCCATGCGTACAGCTGTTCGGTGGTCAGCATGTTTTGCAGCACGATCAATACGCCAAGGGCGATGAGCTGCCCGGAGATCAGGGTCACGTACTGGAAGCTGGAGAAGAAGCCGCGACGTTCCTTGGTCGCCATCTCGGACAGATAAGTCGCCGAGGTGCCGTACTCGCCGCCGACCGACAGGCCTTGCAGCAGGCGGGCGAACACCAGCAGGATCGGCGCGCCGATGCCGATGGTTTCATAATTCGGGCTCAGGGCGATCAGCAGCGAGCCGAAGCACATCAGGTACACCGAGGCCATCAGCGCTTTCTTGCGCCCGACCTTGTCGGCGTACATGCCCATCAGCCAGCCACCGATCGGACGCATCAAGAAGCCCACGGCGAAGATCGCAGCGGTGTTCATCAGTTGCGCAGTGGTGGAACCGGCGGGGAAAAAGGTTTTCGCGAAGTACAGGGAGAAGGCGGCATACACATACCAGTCGTACCACTCGACCATGTTGCCGACAGAGCCGCTGAAGATCGATTTGATCCGGCTGGCGGTGGTTCTCGGTTTGGCCGGCACGGCAGCCGACCCAAGGGGCAGGGCGTTGGAGTTATCCATTGAAGGATCCTTCGTTTAATTGTTTTTGTGGAGCGCGTCGGAACGCAGCCTGCCAGGGCTATAGCAGGAGGTGTGCCAAGGGAAGGAGGGCCGGTTTAGAGGGGGTGGCGGGAAAGGGTGAGCGGAAATCCGCTTATGCATGGGTTGTGGTGAGCGGAAAATTGCTCATCAGAGTGGGCATTTGCTGCGGCTCAACAGGCCTCTTCGCGAGCAGGCTCGCTCCCACAGAGTGGACTGACTCCATGTGGGAGCGAGCTTGCTCGCGAAGGGGCCATCAGAGACGCCGAATAAGTCAGCTGTGTGATCGTTCCCACGCTCTGCGTGGGAATGCCTCAACGGACGCTCCGCGTTCGGCTTCGAAGGGGACGCAGAGCGTCCCGGGCTGCATTCCTTTGCTGCGCGTGGGAACGATCATCAGCTGTCGGAAACAAACATCTCCCGACTCAATCCATGCCGCTGCATCTTTTCATTGAACGTGCGGCGCGGCAGTTGCAGTTCTTCGAGCACGGCTTTGACATCACCTTTGTGCCGGGTCAACGCCGCGCGCAGACATTGCGCTTCGAACGCTTCCTGCTGCGCCGCCAGCGATTGCCCCGGATCGATTCCAGCGACCGGTTCATCGAGCCCCAATACCTGACGTTCCGCGACGTTGGCCAGTTCGCGCACATTGCCCGGCCAGTCATGGCTGAGCAGGTGACTGAGCTGCGCACCGGTCAACGGCGGAAAGGTCCGACCCAGACGCTGAGCGGCATTCTGCGCGAAGGTCTCGAACAGCAACGGAATGTCTTCGCGGCGATCGCGCAGCGGCGGCAGGCGCAGTTCGGCGACGTTCAGGCGATACGCCAGGTCCTCACGAAAACGCCCGGCGCGGGCTTCGTCGAGCAGGTCCGGTTTGGTCGCCGCGACGATACGCAAATCAACGCGAATGCTCTGGTTCGACCCCAGCCGCTCAAGCTTTTGCTCCTGCAAGACCCGCAGCAATTTCACCTGCTGGGCCAGCGGCATGCTTTCGATCTCATCGAGAAACAGCGTGCCGCCATCGGCGTATTCCAGCTTGCCGATGCGCTTGCCCGAGGCGCCGGTAAACGCGCCGCTCTCATGGCCGAACAGTTCGGCCTCGAACAGTTGCTCCGGAATCGCCGCGCAGTTCAGCGCCACGAACGGTTTGCCGGCACGCGGGCCGAAATCATGCAGGCAACGTGCGACCAGTTCCTTGCCGCTGCCGGTTTCGCCCCGGATCAGCACATTGACCGGCAACGTCGCCAGATCCAGCACCTGCCGACGCAATGTCTGCAAGCCGCGGGACACGCCGAGCAGCGTCGCATCGAGCTTTGCGCGGTTGTCGGCCAGTTCGTGCAAGGCACGGTTTTCCAGGACCAGGCGGCGTTTGTCCAGCGCCCGGCGCAGGCTGCCGAGCAGGGTTTCCGGGCTGAACGGTTTTTCCAGAAAGTCGTAGGCGCCATCGCGCATGGCTTCGACCGCCATCGGCACGTCGCCATGGCCGGTGAGCAGAATCACCGGTAGATCGGCGTCGCGCTTTTGCACTTCGGCGAGCAGTTGCAAACCGTCCATGCCGGGCATGCGCACGTCGCTGAGGATCACCCCGGCAAAATGTTCGGGGAGCGCGGCGAGGCATTCTTCGGCGCGGCTGAACAATTGCACCTGAAACCCGGACAGGCTCAGCCACTGTTCAACGGCGTTGCGAATGCTGCTTTCATCGTCGACCACCATCACCGAGTCGAGCATCAGATATGTGCCTCCAGATCGATTGGCAGGGTCAGGCTGAACACCGCGCCAGTGTCGCCGTTCTCGGCGCTCAGGCGCCCGCCGGATTCATGCACGATGGCGAAGGATACTGCCAGCCCCAGGCCCAGACCGTCACCCACCGGTTTGGTGGTAAAGAACGGATCGAACACCTGGCCGAGATGTTCCTCGGCAATGCCGCCGCCGTTGTCGCTGACGCTCAGCCGCCACAATTGTTCATCAGCCTCCAGACGGATTTCCAGACGCTTGCAGGCTTTACCCTGCATCGCATCCAGCGCGTTGCGCAGCAAATTGATCAACACCTGTTCCAGACGAATCGCATCACCGCGCACCCACGCCGGACGGGTCAGATGCAGCACCAGGCTGACTTGTTCGTCACGCAGCCGCGCATCGAGCAGTTGCAGCGACTGATCGACAACCGTCGCCAGATCCAGACGTTCGCGCAAACCGCTCGGACTCTTGCGGGCGAAAGTCTTGAGGTGGCCGGTTAGGGCAGCCATGCGCGTGAGCATGTCGTCCACCGGTTTCAGCGCCTTGTAGGCGTCATCGACGCGGCCATGTTCGAGCAGCAGGCGCAGGGTTGCCAGTTGCATGCGCTGGGCGGTCAGCGGTTGATTGATTTCGTGGGCCAGCGCGGCGGACATCTGCCCCAGCGCGGCGAGTTTGGCCGACTGCACCAGACCTTCCTGCGCGGTGCGCAGATCGCGGGTGCGCTCCTCGACCAGGCGCTCGAGTTCTTCACGATTGCGCTGACGGACCTTGGCCAGCCGCCAGCGCTGATTGAGAAACAGCAACAGGAACACCAGCGCCAGCCACACACCGGCGGCGGCCAGCGCGGCGTTGCGCAAATCCTCGAAGGCCACTTGCGGACGGCGCAGCAGGTGCAGGGTCCAGCCCTCGGTCGTCAGCGGCAGCGATTCCCACAGATAATCCGCCGTGCCCTGCGGACCTTCGACCCGGCGCAGATCGCTGTTGTCATCGAAGCGCCGTAGCGGCAAATGGGTCAGCGGCAGCAGCGATTGCTTGTCGTACTGTCGCGTGGATTTGATCTCGGCCAGATCATCAGCGCTCAACGGCCGCAAGGCGCGATAACGCCAGCCCGGCTGATTGGCGATAAAGATGATCCCGCGTGCATCGCTGACCAGCAGCGTGTCGCTGCCCTGGCTCCATTCGCGCTCCAGTTCGGGAAACTCCAGCTTGACCACCATCGCGCCGAGAAACTCGTCGTTGTCGCCAAGTACGGCGCTGGAAAGGAAATACCCGGGAATGCCGCTGGTCACGCCTACCGCGTAAAACCGCCCGGTGCCTTGGGTGCGGGTCTGGCTGAAATAGGGGCGGAAGCCGTAATTGTGGCCAACGTAACTGCTGGGCAAGCGCCAGTTGCTGGCGGCCACGGCCAGGCCGGTGCGATCGAGCAGTTCAAGGGTCGAGGATTGCGCGGCGCCGTTGATCTTTTCCAGCTTCACATTCAATGCCGCTTGCTGCGCAGCACCGACCGGGCCGGCCAGGGCCGAACGCAATTGCGGATCCAGCGCCAGTACGGCGGGCAGGGCGCGATAGCGGTCGATCAGGGTGTGCAAGGAGTTGGCGTACAACCCCAGTTGCTGATTGGCGCGGGCGGCATCTTCTTCCAGCGCCTGACGTTCCGCGTGGCGCATCGCGAGCGTCGCGGCAATGACCGTGCCGGCGATGATCAGCAGGGAATACAACGACAGACGCAGGGTACGGGAAGTCGGCAGCATGCTGGATGAAAGGTCGGCAGGACGGGCGGGCACGATAGCATGGGCCGAGGTGGCCGGGCGCGCTGTTCGCGCCGGCCGTGTCTGCTAGACAGCTGTCTCCTGTACCTGACGTCGATGCACAAGATTCAACCTCGGCTTCGGCACCGGTCTGCCGCGAGGTTCGGCAGCGAGCGAGCGCTCCAGTTGCTGCAGGCGTTCAGTCACGCCTTGCGCCTCGCTCGGGGCTGCGATGATTGCCTGTGCGGTTTGCAGGACCTCGTCGATAGCTTCGAACGGGTCTACGCCAGTCCTCGCCAGCTTCATGAACTGACGCTGTTTTTCTGCATCCAGGGCTTCCAGTTGGGCGTAGAACATCTTCTGGATGGGTTCGGAGTAGCTGTCGACGTTATCAGTGAAGGTCTTGATGCTGTCGATAACCGCAGCACCTCTATCGAGAAGAACTCCCGCGCCGTCGACGGCTTTTGCGGCGCCGTCGCTCAGCGTCTTCAGCCCATCCTTGAGTTCTTGGGTGTGCAGCGTCTGCGCTGCTTTCAAACCCTTCTTGAAAAAGTGGTAACGCAATACCGGGAACACAATCGCCCCCGCGATTGCCCCTGCGCCGGAACCGATGGCGTTGCCGATTCCGGGTACCACGGTGCCGATGACACTGCCGATGGCGATGCCTTTGCCGATACCGTAAAAGGCCGATTTGATGCCGGCCCGGGAGGTGATGAATTTGCCGAACGTCATGCTTTTGCGCACTTCTTCGATGTTCTGGCCTTCAGGAATCAGGCCATCGAACTCGGTGGTCAGGTTGTGCAATTGCTCCGCCGCAGTTTGCGCTTGATCAAAGATACCCACCGCTTTTCTGACCAGGTCAAACACCACTTTGAAGGCACCGGTCTGGTCGACATGGACGATCGGGTTGTTACCGACAAAACCATACAGATTCAAACCATCCACATCCCCCGCCGGATCAGCACTGACCCAACGCTGCAACCACGGCGCGTAATAACGGGCGCCATAGTAGTACAAACCGCTGACATCCATTTCCTTGCCGGAATAACGGATAAAGCGGTATTCGATTTCCGATTCCGGGGCCATCCACGCGGTTTCGCCGAACGGGTAATAGCCTTCTGCGCTGGTGACCACAGCGTCTTCATTGAGCTCCATCACGCAAGAGCCGAGGTGGTCTTCGAGGGTGTAGCGCATCTGGTCGTCTATCGGCGCTGAACGTTGCGCCCAATGCAGGCAGCGCGCGTTACCGAGGCTGATGATGTGCAGTTCTTCGCCGTTGTCTTTGCTGCGAATTTCCAGCCCTGGCAGGTAACGCACCTGGTGGAAGTGGCGGACCTTGTCGGTAAACCATTCATGACATTTGAAGACCCGCTGGCCCGCGCTGTACTGGTAATACTCGGTGTCGTTATCGCTGTCCTGACGGATAACCAGATCCACGCGCTCCAGTTCATCACGGCTGTTCCAGTGCAATGACGGACCGTGGTGCAGCTTGCTTTGATTGCCGTGCGGGTCGAACCAGATGTCGAAGTCTGGTGGCTCGTCGCCTGTTTGCCAACGCACCCCGCGATTGCTTTTGTCGTCGATGCGCATCGTGCGGGTGCGACTGTTGCCGTCGCGCTGATGACGCAACTCGGTCAGATTGCCGCCATCGTCGTAGCTATACGTCTGGGTGTAGTTCAGGCGGTTTCGTTCGTCGGGCGGTCGCGGCAGGCCGGGAATGTCCGGGGGCAGAGCGTCGTCATGACCGGTCGCACGAATCAGACGGTACAGGGAGTCGTAGCTGAATTCACGGTGGCCGTCGACCCGTTGATTGGCGAACCAGGTTGGCTCGAAGGCGTGGTCTTCGATGCGGATGATATTGCCGACGCGATCGTAGGAATATTGCAGATCCTGCAATGCGGGTTGGCCGGGCTTATGGCTGATCCGGGTGCGCAAGCGTCCGTCGGCTGGATCGTAGGTTCATTCGTTGAGCACTCCGTTGCCGTCCTGTTGCTCGATGAGCTGGCCATTGGCGTTGTAGTGCGCATCCTCCAGGACTTGCGTGATGTTTGCCTTCACTTGCAAGTGCATCTGCCTGAGCTGCCCGGCAAGCCCATAGCGCGAGGTTCTGCGATGGCCGCCGGCGTCGGTCTGTTCAAGCACGGCGCCAAGCGGACTGAACACCTGATGGCTGGTGAACGCTTGGTGATCATCAAATGTGCGCTTTTCCACCAGTGCCTGTCCGGTGAGGGCATAGCTGGTGATATCCAGCGAGCCTGACGGATCTGTCTGCCGGATCAACCGGCCGCGCAGGTTGGAGTCTGCTCCGGCAGAACCGTCGGCATAGGTGAAGGTATCGAGCTGTGTCTTGTCGTTGCCGGTCATCTCAAGCTTCACCACGCGCAGTTGCTCGTCGAACGACGACTGCCAATGCTGGTGGCGGCCGTCCCATCGCTGCACTGGCTCGCCGGCCAACCCGGGCAGCATCAAACGCTGGCCGCTGTCCACGCTGGCGGTGTACAGCGCATCGCCGTTCAGCGCGTAAACGGTACTGACGTTGGCAACGGCCAGACGCGGATCCTGCTGCAATGCCAGACGGCCGGCCAAATCGTATTGCTGGCGAGTCACGAGGGCTTTGGGGGAGGCACCGGCCAGGTTGCGCAGGTAATCGATCTGCCGGACAGTAAAGCCTCGACCGTCAGTGGCCGACAAGGACGGCGTGCGCGAGTGCATGGTTTCATCGTCCATTTTTAAACTTGGCAACCAGTGGACTGCCAGGTTTTTTCGATGCCAGATGTCGCTGCCTAGCCAAATACTGGTTGTCCGTCGACCCCATCTCTTTGTAATGCGCGAGGCCGGCCTGCGCTTGCGCGATGTTCGCAAGTACAGCCCGGTTCCTTTGCTGCAGGCCGGAACGCGTGATGACCGCCAATGTTTCGCTGGACGTGTTGCTATTCGCATTCGGCAGCACATTGGCGGGCGAAACACTGTCAACGCCCAGTGCATCAAAGGCATTCTCTGCCCATGCAGACCGTTCTTCGATGGCTGCTTTCCAGTCGCTGAGCATTTTCTCGATTTTTTCGATTTTCACCGGGTCGAGGCGGTTCTTGATGTCCTGTGCTTCCTGCGCCCGACTTCCCATGTTGAGTGCGCCGGGAATGATGGCGATTACCGATCCGAATACTCTGTTCATCAAAAACACTGGGTTGGTGATCGCATTGAGTGCCGGATGGAGCAGCTCCCTCCTGAAGTCTTTCCAGGAGTTGATCTCCCTGACCGATTCCTGAATTCCCAGACTTTGATCAATCGCGCTGACGGACATCTGCGAGGTCTGCGGTATCAAAGGACCGACGCGAAGCCTGACATGGTCAGCCAGTGGTTCGCCGATAGCTGCGGCGACATCTCCACCGATGTTGCCGCCGATCAAGCCTGAGGGTTTCAACACATTCGGCTTTACTTCAAGAGCGGGGATCATGGTGTCAAATTGCGTACCACCGATGGATCCACCCTCATAACCGATAACGCCTCTGAGGGTTTCTCCCGCCAGATTCATTGCCATGCTCAGTGCAACATCCTGATGAATGATGCTGTGCAGCTGTCCCAGGACTTCTTCGGAATGCCCTTCCACGGCGGATGCGAACGCCGAATACAGCATGATCACGCCTTCTGCACGCTTGTTGCCGTCCGGATCGATGAAACGGATCGGGTTATTTCCCACGAATGCATACAAATTCAGGCCGTCCGCCTGCTCGGCGTCAGCACTGACCCAACGCTGCAACCACGGCGCGTAATAACGGGCGCCGTAGTAGTACAAACCGCTGACGTCCATTTCCTTGCCGGAATAACGGATAAAGCGGTATTCGATTTCCGATTCCGGGGCCATCCATGCGGTTTCGCCGAACGGGTAATAGCCTTCTGCGCTGGTGACCACAGCGTCTTCATTGAGCTCCATCACGCAAGAGCCGAGGTGGTCTTCGAGGGTGTAGCGCATCTGGTCGTCCATCGGCGCTGAACGTTGCGCCCAATGCAGGCAGCGCGCGTTACCGAGGCTGATGATGTGCAGCTCTTCGCCGTTGTCTTTGCTGCGAATTTCCAGCCCTGGCAGGTAGCGCACCTGGTGGAAGTGGCGGACCTTGTTGGTGAACCATTCATGACATTTGAGGACCCGCTGGCCCGCGCTGTACTGGTAATACTCGGCATCGTTATCGCTGTCCTGACGGATAACCAGATCCACGCGCTCCAGTTCATCACGGCTGTTCCAGTGCAATGACGGACCGTGGTGCAGCTTGCGTTGATTGCCGTGCGGGTCGAACCAGATGTCGAAGTCCGGCGGCTCGTCGCCTGTTTGCCAGCGCACCCCGCGATTGCTTTTGTCGTCGATGCGCATGGTGCGGGTGCGACTGTTGCCGTCGCGCTGATGACGCAATTCGGTCAGATTGCCGCCGTCGTCGTAGCTATACGTCTGGGTGTAATTGAGGCGGTTTCGTTCGTCGGGCGGTCGCGGCAGGCCGGGAATGTCCGGGGGCAGGGCGTCGTCATGACCGGTCGCGCGAATCAGACGGTACAGGGAGTCGTAGTCGAATTCACGGTGGCCGTCGACCCGTTGATTGGCGAACCAGGTGGGCTCGAAGGCGTGGTCTTCGATGCGGATGATATTGCCGACGCGATCGTAGGAATATTGCAGATCCTGCAATGCGGGTTGGCCGGGCTTATGGCTGATCCGGGTGCGCAAGCGTCCGTCGGCTGGGTCGTAGGTCCATTCGTTGAGCACTCCGTTGCCGTCCTGTTGCTCGATGAGCTGGCCATTGGCGTTGTAGTGCGCATCCTGCAGGACTTGCGTGATGTTTGCCTTCACTTGCAAGTGCATCTGCCTGAGCTGCCCGGCAAGCCCATAGCGCGAGGTTCTGCGATGGCCGCCGGCGTCGGTCTGTTCAAGCACGGCACCAAGCGGACTGAACACCTGATGGCTGGTGAACGCTTGGTGATCATCAAATGTGCGCTTTTCCACCAGTGCCTGTCCGGTGAGGGCATAGCTGGTGATATCCAGCGAGCCTGACGGATCTGTCTGCCGGATCAACCGGCCGCGCAGGTTGGAGTCTGCTCCGGCAGAGCCGGGGGCGTATGTGAAGGTATCGAGCTGATTTTCGCCGTTTCCCGAGACTTCGAGCTGCACCACGCGCAATTGCTCGTCAAAGGTCGATTGCCAGACATGGCCGCGCGCGTCCCAACGGTGTCCGGGCTCCCCGGCCCTGCCCGGCAGCTGCAGGCGCCAGCCGCTATCCCGGCTGTCGGTAAACACGGCGATATCGTTCAGCGAAAACACGGTGGTTGTGTTCGCGATCGGCAGGCGCGGATCCTGTTGCGCGACCAGGCGCCCGGCGACATCGTGGTGCTGGAGGGTCACGAGTGCGCTAGGCGTATCGCCCACCACGGTACGCAGATAAGCGACCTGACGGACTGGCAGGCCACGTCCGTCGCTGACGATCAGCGAAGGCGTGCGCCAATGTGTGGAGGCGCTCATGCGCCTGACCCGCGCGTAGACACCACCTCTTCAGCGGTGTCGTTGAAGTCTTCGCTGGTGTGATACCAGGGATGATACGTCTCGCGGGAAAAGTCGCCCTTGGCGTTGATCAGCTTGATCGGACGTCCCGTTGCGTCATAGAACAGCTGATCGAAGAGCCCGAGTTGGCGCAGCGATTGATCATTGACGTAGCGGTGCGTGTTAGCGAAAAACGGCCGGTATTGGCGCTGCGCGAGACCTTTGTTGTTGTATTCGACGCGTTCGCTGATACGCCAGCGTGTCTGCGTCGGTTGCTCACCTTCTTCGATCAGCAATTGACCATCCTCACCCACCAAATAAGCCAGCCCCGGATCGACCTTCTGTTGGGTTTGCAGTACCCGACCAAAGCCGTCGACGCAGGTTTTGACGATCTGGATCTGCGCCTTTATGGCGTCGTAGGGATAGCGGTCGGCGCTGAGCACCACGGTGTGAACCGGTTCTCGGTAAGCCAGTTCAATGGCCTCGAGCAATTGCTGGTCTTCAGGCGTCAGGTTGAGGCTTTGCGCGAGCCGGCGACGTGCGCTGGCGCGGATCTGCCCGCCGGGCAACAGATCGCCCTGCTTGATTGACAGGGTTTGAAGCGTGGAGGCGGGTATCAGGCCCATCCAGCTGAACAGGTTTTTGTGCAGGGTACTCGCTGCGTTTTTTACAGTGTCTTCTGGATACTGAATGGCGTATTCCGGACTGGTGTCCGGTAGGGTCCACCCATCGGTCAGCTTGTCGAATCCGGCAGGTTTGCCATTCTCGGTACCGTGAAAGCTGATGACCAGCGGCTGACCGGAAGGCTCATGGATGACTTCTTCAGTGTTGTCGTTGGCGTCGGTGATTCGCTTGGGTTTCAGGGCGTGGTAATCGAATTCCGCGACCTGCACGGCGCAACCGTCGGGCAACTCCATGCGCATGACCGTCAGGCAGTGTTGATCGTATTCGGCTCTGGTCACGCCATGGCTTGGCGTTTCGTTGAAATCGAGCACTTTGTAGAAGGCTTGCAAGTCGCCGTACCGAGCCAGATTGAACCGCGATGACCAAAGGTTTTGTTCCTCGCTCGGCGGCGTATCGAACAGCAGCGGCATGGGTGAGTAACCAATTGCCTCGAGGGCCTCGCGAATGTTCAGGTCGGGCACAATGCTGTAAGCGTCCAGCGCGTTCTTGTCCAGCAAAGCAAGCTCCATAGAATGCGACAGGGCTTCGAATCCGGCGACGCCGTCCTCCAGTTCAATACCCTCTACGTCCACATAACGCTGTATGGATTGGGAAGTCAGTACCCGTTCGATGGCCCATTCTTGCGAATCCTGCAGCTTTCTCAACGATTCGAAAGATACCTGTGCCGGGTTCAACTCGCCGGGTAGCGTACCTTTGGCCAATTTCAGCGCATCGCCCCGTTCCTGATAGGGCAAGCTCAGTCGCCATTGCTGCGGCTCTGGCAGATTGATCAGACGCGCACGGGTTTCGCTGATGTAAAAGTATTGCTGCGCCTCGTCGTGAGCGTCGGACCACCATTGATTCAGGTGGTCCTCGGTGAAGGGTGGCGGGCTCTGGGCGGTCAACCTGCGCGCATAGCTCACCGTCAGTGCATGGGTCGCGGCGCCATAAGCGTCCCAGCGCAGGGTGACATCGTGGCGGCACAGCGGGTCGTTGATAAAACCGTCGTACTGATAGCTGATTGCTTCGACCTGAAAGGGCAGCAGAATGGCTGCGGCATATGGCCCCTGCGGCCGCACCTCGCGCACCAGATAGCGCTTTTCCTCTACTGAGTACAGCTTGGCAGCGCCAGGCACTAGGGCATCTGCCTGGTAGGCAAGGGTCTCCGTTCGGGCAACCGAGCCGACCAGTGCCTGCGCAATCCGATAGCGACTGTCGAAATCTTCCGGCGTGACAGGCTCATCGATTTCACCCTTGGGGTGATAACGACTGAACAGGGTTTCGCCCAACGGGCAGGCGTCCACGTCCGCGTTGAAATAATCCTCGCGGGAACGATTCATTTCCTGCCCGTTGTGAAACCAGGTGCATGTTTGCACCGGCTCGTTGAAGCCAGGCTCTGAAGGATCGGCTCCAATCTCGCAGTCAAGTTGCTGCAAATAGCCGAACCCGCGAAACTCCCGTTCCCTGCCGTCGTAGAACCCTTCGCGCCAGGTGAATGACTGGGTCAACCGGTTGTCGGTGATCTCGTCGTGTTGCTCCTGCTTCTTCACCACGGGCAGCGGAAACGGCAGATGACATATCGGTGCACGCGCAAGTGCCAGCAGCCGCTCCTTTTCATCCAGCCATTCCTGAGCCGAACTGCGATAAGTCACGCTGCTCGAGTAACCCATGTTGTTGTTGCTGTTGAGCAGCAGATAGGGCTTGGCTGCAACAAAATCGTAGCGCCAATGCCGAGGCTGGATATGCGGCACCGTCAGAATCAGGCTGGCGCAACCGAGGCCTTGCAGGTCGGCGAAACTGACCTGGCACAAACGGTCATAACGCACTTCTTCAGGCCACGGCACGCTGACGGGAATCTGCTCCAGGCCGTTGCCGCCCCGGTTCAGGTAGATGTCGAACCCTTCGGATCGCAGATAGATCAGCGCGGGTGCGCCGGAGCCATCGAGGTCGGCCAGACGCACTCGTGCGGCGTCGAATTCGTCGTAGGTGAAGGGCAGGGCACTGATCTTGCGACCTTGACCGAATTTGCCATGACCAAGATTCGGCCAGCAGCGCACTTCGTCATGGCGGATGCGACACAGCTCGGGCATGTCGCTGCCGAGCAGATTGCCCAGAAGCACCAGTTCGGTTCGCGAGTTGCTGAATACCGGCAGACGGTCGTCTTCGTATGCATGGGGTATTTCCTGTGCGGCGGCGAAGCCTTTTTCGCGCAGGCTGGCATAGAGCCTCACTCGGTCGTGGCTGATGCTGGCCGCTGACATCAGGCCGTCGCCGCTGAAATCCCCCATGGTCAAAGTCAGATCCTGGTGTTCCCGGGGAAACGTGTCGAACGCGCTGAACAGTTCGAATTGGCGCTGCGCATTCAGCGCATGGAAACCGCAGTAACCCAAGCGGGCGATTATCAGGTCCAGGCGCCCATCACCGGTCAGATCCAGCAGTTGCGCCACGGCGCGGTTACGATCTGCCACCGGGATCTTGTCCAGCAGAGCCCATGGGCCGTAACCGATCAATTCAGTGCCAGGCGCCGCGCGCAGCGGCTCGCGGTAGTACCAGGCGTTGTCATAGCGGCAGAGAAAGCCCGGCACGCCCTCGCCATACAGATCGACACATTGGTAGAACCCGCCGTCATCAATGCCCGGTTGAGTCTCGTTTTCCAACAGGCGTGCAGCTGTCTTGTTGATCTCGAAGGGTGAGTATTCGAACTCTAGCGGCGGTGAATGCTCGACATTGCCTTGCGCATCGAAGGCCTGATAGTGCGCCGCGGTGATTTGGCTGTAGGCCCACGGCGCAGTGTTCTGGATAGGTCGGTATTCCAGCAGCAGGCGCCGTACAAGCTTCGCCTCTGTCGCCAGCCCTTCGGGGAAGTGATGAAACATCAACACTTGCTGGCACAGCCTGCGGGTGCTCAGTTCAAAACCCTGGCCATAGGTGGAAAACGGATCCGGTCGCAGCCGCCAGCGGTTCACTTCTTCGTAGCTCGGGGTCTCCGTCAGCGAACTGCTGCGTTCGCCGTAATCGAACACCAGTTGAAAATGCCATGGCAGATCCGTCGGCCGGTCAGTGTCCCAGCTGTAAAGGCGATCGCTCGCCGTGGCATTGCCGTAGCACACCCGGCGCAGATAGCGCTGGGCGCGGTAGTCGTGAATCGGATCGTGCTCGTCAGGCTGATCGTCGGGCTTGTACTCGTAGCAGATGTGTTCGCCATGGGCGTTCATGCTTTCACACAGCAGCCAGCTACTAATGCGCGATTCGTCGTCGGGGTCGGCACGGCGTGAGGCGCTGGTTTTGCCGTAGACATGCAACGTACCGTCGGCGCCGTGGACCAGCCAGAACGGGGCTCCACCGTCAGCCGGATGCCAGCATTCGCGCAGGGAAAAATCACTTTCGATCCGCGCCCGGTAGATCACGACGTTGTGCTCAGGAATGGGGCGAGCTCTGTAGCTGTGTTCCGTGCGCGACTTCAGGTTTCCGGCATCATCGAGCTCCGGCATCCACACCTCGCCGTCATGCCCGATGATTTGATCGTGCTCGGTATACCGTGGAACACCTTTGTTGGTGCGGCGGCTGATCTGGCTCAGGCCCAGGTGGCAACCAAGGCCAAACGGACCGTTACCGCTCTGGCTGTTGATTGACAGGGATATTTGCGGGTCATAACCACGACCTCTTGAGAGCGGGATCGGCAATTCGCATCCAGCCGAGGCGGTCGGCCCGACGGCGCTCCAGCTTTTGCCGATGGTGGCGATCGATGAGCTCTTGGCGATGGAGGGAGCTGTGATGCTGAGGTCTTGATCGGCCATGGTCGAGTCCATTCGCGCTACATAGGGCGTATGGATAGACGCTAACAGGAGTGGGCCAGAGATGGACCTGTCAGATCTGACAGGTGCGCAAGATCGTTTTCTGTGCTTGGGCGATTCTTTTATCGCAATTGGTTTGAACAAGCAAAAACGGCCGGGGCATCTTTGCGGATGCACCGGCCGTTTTCATGACGCCAGAGGCTTACTGCACTTCTACCGCCAGGCTCTCGCTGATCTTCTGTTGCCAGATCGCCGGGCCGGTGATGTGTACCGACTCACCTTTGCTGTCCACCGCTACGGTGACCGGCATGTCCTTGACCTCGAACTCGTAGATCGCTTCCATGCCCAGCTCGGCAAACGCCAGCACCTTGGACTTCTTGATCGCTTGCGCAACCAGGTACGCAGCGCCGCCGACGGCCATCAGGTACACGGCCTTGTTGTCCTTGATCGCGTCGATCGCGGTCGGGCCGCGCTCGGACTTGCCGATCATGCCCAGCAGGCCGGTCTGCTCGAGGATCTGGCGGGTGAACTTGTCCATCCGCGTTGCGGTGGTCGGGCCGGCCGGGCCAACCACTTCGTCACCGACCGGATCAACCGGGCCGACGTAGTAGATGAAGCGACCCTTGAGGTCGACCGGCAGGGTTTCACCCTTGTTGAGCATTTCGACCATGCGCTTGTGCGCCGCGTCGCGACCGGTGAGCATCTTGCCGTTGAGCAGCACGGTTTCGCCCGGTTTCCAGCTCTGCACGTCTTCCGGGGTCAGGGTGTCGAGGTTGACACGACGCGCCGACGGGCCGGCTTCCCAGACGATTTCCGGGTAGGCGTCCAGCGGTGGCGCTTCCAGCGAGGCCGGGCCGGAACCGTCGAGCACGAAGTGTGCGTGACGGGTGGCGGCGCAGTTGGGGATCATGCACACCGGCAATGATGCGGCGTGGGTCGGGTAGTCCATGATCTTCACGTCGAGCACGGTGGTCAGGCCACCGAGGCCTTGGGCACCGATACCCAACTGGTTGACCTTCTCGAACAGCTCCAGACGCATTTCTTCGATGCGATTCTGCGGGCCACGGGCCTTGAGCTCGTGAATGTCGATGGATTCCATCAACACTTCCTTGGCCATCACCGCGGCTTTCTCGGCGGTGCCGCCGATGCCGATGCCGAGCATGCCCGGTGGGCACCAGCCGGCGCCCATGGTCGGCACGGTCTTCAAGACCCAGTCGACGATCGAGTCGGACGGGTTGAGCATGGCCATTTTCGACTTGTTCTCGGAACCGCCGCCCTTGGCCGCCACGTCCACTTCCACGGTGTTACCCGGGACGATGGAGTAGTGGATCACCGCCGGGGTGTTGTCCTTGGTGTTCTTGCGAGCGCCTGCCGGGTCGGCAAGGATCGAGGCGCGCAGGACGTTTTCCGGCAGGTTGTAGGCGCGACGCACGCCTTCGTTGATCATGTCGTCCAGGCCCATGGTGGCGCCATCCCAGCGCACGTCCATGCCGACACGGACGAACACGGTGACGATACCGGTGTCCTGGCAGATCGGGCGATGGCCGGTGGCGCACATGCGCGAGTTGATCAGGATCTGCGCCATCGAATCACGGGCCGCTGGCGATTCTTCGCGCAGGTAGGCTTCGTGCATCGCCTGGATGAAATCCACGGGGTGGTAATAGGAAATGAACTGCAGGGCGTCGGCAACGCTCTGAATCAGGTCATCTTGCTTGATCACGGTCATGAGTCGCGCTCCTCTAAAACACGATGGGGCAGCTACAAGCTTCTAGCTTCGAGCGGCAAGTTAAAGCATTACGCGGACAGCTTGAGCTTGCCGCTTCAGGCTTGCGGCTTGTAGCTGTCCCTTTGTGGCGCGACGCTAAAAAGGCGCGGCAGTATACCGCGCCTCGGTGGTGGGGGCACATTGGCTTTTGGTCGGATGACCCTGTGGCGAGGGGATTTATCCCCGCTCGGCTGCGCAGCAGTCGTAAAACCTGTGAGCTCAGTGTGATTGACAAGTTGCAAGGGGCCACTTCGCAGCCCATCGAAGATGAATCCCCTCACCACAGGGACCTGGTGCGGGCATCAATGCAGCTCAATCAGGTCATGCATTTGACGTCAATTTTCGAGCCCGAAAATCGGTGGTCATTTAGCGACCGGGCCTCTAAAGTGGCATCCGGTCTGTAGAGTAGGACACTCGGTCAGCCTCCTATCGCACGGTGAGTCAACGATTGACCCATAACGCCATTCAACGCCTTTTGCTCAAACGCTTCGCCCTCGCTGCGGCCACCTACGGATTGGCTCTGCTGCTGCTGTGGCTGGCGTTTTTCACCGGGCATTACCAGCAATCGCTCAGTGGCGTGGCCATCGGCAGCGCGCTGGTAGTGATCAGTCAGGCGAGCCTTTTCGCCATGTTCTGGAGCGGGCGCAACCAGCGCTTCGCCGACCCCAGCCTGACCGAAGCGCAAGTGCTGATGGGCCTGGGCTGGCAAACGTGGCTGATCGCCCATGTCGACGAGGCGCGCGGCGCGTTTCTGGTGTTTTACGTGCTGATCCTGCTGTTCGGCCTGTTCCATCTCACCCGACGGGTGTTCATCCGCTGTGCGCTGTTGGTGTTCTTCAGTTTTTCCGCGATTACCCTGTGGGACGCCTACCACTTCCGCTTGGCCGAGCCTGCGCTCGCAGCGTTGCAGGTGTGCATTCTGGCGATGGTCTTGGCGTGGCTGGTGCTTTACGCACGTTTTGTCCAGGTTTCCCGACAACGCCAGCGCCAGCGCCGGTTTGCCTTGCAGGCGCATCAGGACACCCTGCGCGGAATGATGCGCCAGCTTGAAGATCTGGTCGCCACCGACGAACTGACCGGGCTGTTCAATCGCCGGCATTTCCTGCGCATCGCTTCCCGCGAGCTGAACGCGCTGGACAGCGACGTGATGCACGGGCTGGCGCTGATCGATCTGGACCACTTCAAACGCATCAACGACCTGCATGGCCACGCCGCCGGCGATCAGGTATTGCAGGCGTTTGCCGGGGTGGCGCAAGCCTGTCTGCGCGACGGTGATGTGCTGGCGCGTTATGGTGGCGAGGAATTCGTCGTGCTGGTGCCCGACTGCGATGCCGAACGCCTGACCGCGTGTTGCGAGCGTTTGCGCATCGCCTTCAGTGAGGTGGAATTGATGGGCCTGCAAGTGCGCAACCTGAGCCTGTCGGCGGGCATGACCCTGCTGTCCGTTGGCGATGATCTGGATGAGGCGTTGCAGCGTGCCGATCAGGCGCTGTACCGGGCCAAGCGTGACGGGCGCAATCGTTGTGCCGCCGCGTGGGAGAACATTGATGCCTGAATTGCGCGTCGGTGATCGGCAGTGGACGGTTGAAGCGGGCAGCAACCTGCTCGACAGTCTCAATCAGAACGGTGTCGCCGTGCCCTACAGCTGCCGCGCCGGCAGTTGCCATGCCTGTCTGGTGCAATGCATCCGAGGTGTGCCCACCGACAATCGTCCGGACGCCTTGAGTGCCGAGCAACGTCAGGACGGTTGGCGCCTGGCTTGTCAGTGTCAGGTGGTCGAAGACTTGCAGGTACACACCTTCGACCCGATCAGCGACGGCCGCCCGGCCGTGGTCGAAGCGCTGGACTGGCTCAGCGACAGCGTTCTGCGCCTGCGCCTGACCCCGCAGCGGCCATTGCGCTACAGCGCCGGCCAGCATCTGGTGTTGTGGATCGGCCACATCGCCCGCCCGTACTCGCTGGCGAGCCTGCCGCAAGAAGACCGCTTTCTCGAGTTTCACCTGGATTGCCGGCAATCCGGCGAATTCATCGATGCCGCACGCAAGCTGCAGATCGGCGACTCGATCCGCCTTGGCGAACTGCGCGGCGGTGCCTTGCATTACGATCCGGACTGGCACGCCCGGCCGCTGTGGCTGCTGGCTGCCGGTACTGGTTTGGGTCCGTTGTTCGGGGTGCTGCGTGAGGCCTTGCGTGAGGATCACCAAGGCGCCATCCGCGTCATTCACCTGGCCCATGACGAACGCGAACACTATCTGGCCAAACCCCTTGCCGCACTGGCCGCGCAGCGCGAAAACCTCAGTGTCGAGCTGTGGGCAGCGGCCGACTCGGCCGCCGCTTTGGCGCAACTGCGCCTTGTTTCCCGGCAGACCCTGGCCTTAGTCTGCGGCTCGACGACCAGTGTCGACGCATTCGCCAAGCGTCTGTACCTGGCCGGATTGCCGCGCAATCAACTGCTGGCCGACGTGTTTGTGAGCCGTGGTTGAGCGCTGATTTTCAGACGCGAGACACGCCATGACCGAAGCCATCCTGCTGGAACGCGAACGCGGTTTGCTGACCCTGCGCCTCAACCGCCCGGACAAGAAAAACGCCCTGACCCGCGCCATGTACAGCCGCCTCGCCGAAGCACTGAAACAGGCCGACAGCGACCCCGAAATCAATGCCGTACTGATCAGCGGCAGCGCCGAGTGCTTCACCGCCGGCAATGACATCGCCGACTTCATCGAACAACCGCCGAGCGACCTCGACAGCCCGGTGTTTCACTTCATGCTCAATCTGCTCGAATGCCGCAAACCGGTGATCGCCGCCGTGGCCGGTGCTGCGGTGGGTATCGGCACGACCCTGCTGCTGCATTGCGATCTGGTCTATGTCAGCCGCGACGCCCGGCTGCGCATGCCGTTCGTCAACCTCGGATTGTGCCCGGAATTCGGCTCCAGCCTGATCCTGCCGCGTTTGCTCGGGCAAGCAAAAGCGGCTGAGTTGTTATTGCTCGGCGAAGGCTTTAGCGGCGCACAGGCTGCGCAATGGGGAATTGCCACAGACGCGCTGGACAGTGGCGCGGCTGCGTTGAGCAAGGCCCGGGAAATGGCGCTGCGTTTTGATGAGCTGCCGGCCGAAGCGGTGCACATCAGCAAGCAACTGATGCGAGCGCCCGATCGCGAGCTGCTGCGCAAAGTGATCGAGGAGGAGGGCGCATTGTTTACCCAGCGGCTGCGTTCGCCAGAGGCGGTGGCGGCGTTGAGCGGGTTCTTTCGCTGAGTGTCAAGACGCCTTCGCGAGCAGGCTCGCTCCCACAGGAGATTGCATTTCAAGTGTGGGAGCGAGCCTGCTCGCAAAAGGGCCTTACCAGACAAAATATCTGTTGAATCATAAGCAAAAAAGCCCCGCCATTCACATGGCGGGGCTTTTGCGTTTCAGCTGCCGGTCACTCAGACCTGCGGATCACCGACATGCAGGATCTTCATGCCATTGGTGCCGCCAGTGGTGTGGTAGCTGTCGCCCTTGGTCAGGATGACCCAGTCGCCTTTTTCCACGACGCCGCGCTTGGTCAGTTCGTCGATGGCTTTCTGGCTGACTTCGTGCGGTTCCAGCGAGGCCGGGTCGAACGGGATGGTGTAGACGCCACGGAACATTGCTGCGCGGGCCTGGGCTTCGCGGTGCGGGGTGAACGCGTAGATCGGCACCGAGGAGCGGATCCGCGACATGATCAGCGGGGTGAAGCCGCTTTCAGTCAACGCGATGATCGCTTTGACGCCCGGGAAGTGGTTGGCGGTGTACATGGTCGCCAGCGCGATGCTCTCGTCGCAGCGGCTGAATTCCTTGCCGATGCGGTGGCTGGAGGTCTTGCCGGTCGGGTGTTTCTCGGCGCCGACGCAGATGCGCGCCATCGCCTGCACGGCTTCCAGCGGGTAGAGACCAGCGGCGGATTCGGCCGAGAGCATCACGGCGTCGGTGTAATCGAGCACGGCGTTGGCCACGTCGGACACTTCGGCGCGGGTCGGCATCGGGTTCTGGATCATCGACTCCATCATCTGCGTCGCGACGATCACGGCCTTGTTGTGGCGACGTGCGTGCAGAATGATTTTCTTCTGAATGCCCACCAGTTCGGCATCGCCGATTTCCACACCGAGGTCGCCACGGGCAACCATCACCGCGTCGGAGGCCTTGATCAGGCCGTCGAGGGTTTCGTCGTCGGCCACGGCTTCGGCGCGTTCGATCTTCGCCACCAGCCAGGCAGTGCCGCCGGCCTCGTCACGCAGTTGACGGGCGTATTCCATGTCGGCGGCGTCGCGCGGGAAGGATACGGCGAGGTAGTCGACTTCCATTTCGGCGGCGAGCTTGATGTCGGCCTTGTCTTTTTCAGTCAGGGCCGGCGCGGTCAGACCGCCACCGCGACGGTTGATACCTTTGTGGTCGGACAGCGGGCCGCCGATGGTCACTACGCAATGCAGTTCAGTGGCGGTGGCGGTTTCAACGCGCATCACCACACGGCCGTCGTCGAGCAGCAGCTCGTCGCCCACGCCACAGTCCTTGACCAGATCCGGGTAGTCGATGCCGACCACTTGCTGGTTGCCCTCGGTCAACGGATGGCTGGTGGAGAAGGTGAACTTGTCACCGATCTTCAGCTCGATCTTCTTGTTGGCGAATTTGGCGATACGGATTTTCGGGCCTTGCAGGTCACCGAGCAGGGCGACAAAGCGGCCGTGCTTGGCAGCGAGGTCACGCACCAGCTTCGCGCGAGCCTTGTGCTCGTCGGGGGTGCCGTGGGAGAAGTTCAGACGGGCGACGTCCAGACCAGCCAGAATCAGCTGTTCGAGAACTTCCGGCGAGTTACTGGCCGGGCCAAGGGTAGCGACGATTTTGGTACGACGGACGGACATGCAAAGACTCCTGAGTTCAAGCGCAGGCAGAGGCTACTATGCTCGAAGGGTGTAGTCATTGTTCGAATGCACTACTTATCGTTTTCTTTATTGAACGCGGCAACTTTGCGACCAGCGCGTCTGAAGTTTTCCGACCTGGGGTCGATACAGAGCACAAGACAGGAGAACCCCCATGCGATTGTTGCCCATTGCCGCCCTTGCCCTCAGCGCCCTCGCCGCGACGGGCTGCACCCGTTGGTCGATGAACCACCATTTGAACAACGCCTACAGCGCCTATGAACGCGGCAACTGCGAGCAGGTCATGCTCGAACTGTCCAAGGTCGAACGCGCCAGCCGCGCCCGCCCGTACGTGTGGCCGGAAGTGTCGATGATGCGCGGTCAGTGCCTGGAACGACAGAAGCTCTACATCGACGCGGTGCAGACCTACCAGTTCATCATCGCTTCGTACCCCAACAGCGAATACGCCTACCGCGCCCGCGCGCGTCTGGAAACGTTGCAGAGCCTGGGCCATTACCCGACACGCAGCGCCGCTGCGGTGGTACGGCCGACGCGCTTCTGACGCGGTTTTCGTACAAAATCTGGCCGTCTGTACAAGCTCCGCTATAGTCAAGGAAACCGTTTCGAGCCGTGTCTCGATAACGGCGCAACACCTGCGACTGGCAGTTACAAGGTGACGGCGATTGTCGCGACCGTCACACCGGAAGCGGGGAGAGCGGGCCTGTCGCACAGGTTCGTTCCGAAGCACAGGTGCGGCTCCGTGACGGAGCCCTGCATGGCGAACAGCACATCATGTTTACCGACCGCCGGATCGAACGGCATCAATTGCCGTATTACCTCAGAGTGTTCAACAGCGTCACCGACAAACCCGTCGGCTTTCTCGGCAATGTGTCTACGGACGGGCTGATGCTGATCAGCCAGTTGCCGATGATGATCGGGGTGGATTTTCAGTTACGCCTCAAGGTCCCCGCCCGCGATGGCAGCCAGCAAGTCATCGATTTCAGCGCCTGTTGCGTGTGGTGCCATGAAGACGCCACGCCGCTGCATTACGACGCCGGGTTCATCCTGCGCCGCGCTCCGCCGGAGTTTGGCCAACTGGTGCTGGCGCTGAAGCAGTATTTCAGTTTTCAGCCGCTGCCCGCTTCTGCCTGAACAGCAAAAGATCGCAGCCTTCGGCAGCTCCTACAGGGGGAGCGCATTCCAAATGTAGGAGCTGCCGAAGGCTGCGATCTTTTGATTTTTACGTCACGCCACCGCGATCGCCCGCTCCTGATCCAGCGCCTTTTCCGCCAGCAATAGGCCCATCTCGCTCAACTGATAGATCGCCATCGCCAGATGTCGCGGCTTGTCCTCGAGGCTGTCCGCCAGGTCGAGCAGCAGAATGCTGACCGAAGAAAAGGTTTCGTAGGTTTGAATGGCCATCGCTTCGGGGTTGATGTCGGGCGCGACCATGAACATCTGCATGCCGCGATCGACGGAATTGCACGACGGCGCAGCGGCGGCTTTTTTCAGGTAGTGATCGAGGGCTTTTTCAGCGGCCTCGTGGAGTCTGGTGGAATCGGGGGAAGCGTAGGGGGAGGTCGAGTCTTCGGTTTCGGGGGGATTGGGTGTTGGTTTGATCATGGTGATAACCCTTGGTTGGGGCCTTCACCCCTCGCGACTAAACGAAAGGGTGGCGGCTGGACGCAGGTTAGTCGACCGGGGGTATCACCAAAAACCGGCGCGCCGAAGCGCCCTGCGTACAGCCACCATCGAGTGCGGGGATAGGGATTACCCGACTTGATGACGCTTATACACCTTGATGACAAACCCCCGAGCGACTAAACCCGACCACTGATTGGCAGCGGCACGGATCACGTTACGAGGCCGCTTCAAAGCGCACAAGCCGGCGGATTCTGAGTGATGTGTAGGCAACGGCGCAAGCCGATGTAGCCGCGTGTTAATGACTGAAGGACGTCTGCATGATGCGGCGTGGGAATAGTTACCGCTGATCGGGACTGTCAGGTTTTACAGGTGTCATTTCGTGCTTACGGTTCTTCAATGAGGCACCCAGGTACCGACGGTATAAGGAAGCTCAATCATGTCCGACCATGAGAACCCAGGCTCCAATTCTCCAGAAGATGGCCCGTTTCCTGAGGACCATCGCCCTTCCCAAAAATCCGATGATCCGATTTCCGAAGAGCCGGGAATCCTGGTCGCGGATTTGGAGTATGAGGCCGGCTCCGAGTCACTGTTAGTAGATACCACGATGGACTTCAAGTTTCGTATACCGGTAAACGATGGCCGTTATCACAACGTTCATCTGGATTTTCACGGAGCCGATAATTACTACCGACGTATCACTGAAAGTGCATGGTTGGGGGGCGTCTGGCACAGTATTCGAGTCGAAGACCTTCCCGAGAGTGACCTGCAAGTCAGAGTTGATGGAAGATGGGATTACATTGATCAATGGTCAAGGTGGACACCGCGGACTTTGCTGGTCAGAAAGGCTGCTCGCATTGGCAGCAATGGTACTGTGACTACAACGGTTCCAGGCCTCGCCGGTAAAGGCAGCAAAATCACGCTTGTGCGTCCCAATTCAGGCACTGTACTGAGCACAACGGCCATTACCAATGGCTACGGAAATTGGACTGTCACGCTCCTTGATAATGTCCCTCAGGGTTTACAGGATTTCATCATCCGAGAGGAGTATGGAAATACGCAGGGGCGCTACGCGGGGAAAGCGTCACTGACCGTACTCAAGCCTGTAACGCTCAGTCCGTTGCCGCAGGTTATAAGTACACAAACGCCGCAATTTGCGGGTACAGGCGGTCTGCACCAAGAGTTGACAAGAGTGGATGTTTACATCAAAGACACATCGATCAAAGTATTGGCCTACGCAAAGATCGAAATTGATGGGTCATGGGGTGGTACCAGCACTTATAAGTTTGCGTTCGGCAAAAATTATTCTCTAGTCGCCATTCAAAGATACGATGGCGCAACATCTGTGCCGTCAGTCCAACGAAATTTTTATGTCATTGACCCTCCCCGAATAACGTCTCCTGGATTGACGCAGACGGTGGACATGACATCAACGTTCACAGGCACTGTCGTCGCCGGGATCTCCAGTGCTGTTGCTGTGCGTTCGGAAAACACCCAAGCTCAAATCAGCACCCCAACCGATGCCGCCACAGGCGCATGGTCTGCATCTTTCACGCTGACACCTGGTCCGCATTCAATTGTCGGCACGCATACCTATTTGGGAACGACATCACTGACCAGCCAACCCTTCGGCATACGAGTACGCACGGGCAAGCCGACGGTCACATATACGCAAGCCAATGAAACGATCACATTTTCCGGCACCGGACATTTCGACGAGAAGCTCAGAACCGAAATCGAGTTCACTATCCTCGAAAGTCCAGCCGACCCAATGCCGGTCGCGCCTCCAAATGCACAAGTACAGCGCAACGGCACTTGGAGCACCACCGTAACGGGCTGGAAACTTGGCACCTATAAAATCAACGCTGTCCAGAAGATCAGA
>NZ_JAHSTW010000006.1 GCF_019145195.1 Pseudomonas siliginis | reverse complement strand
ACCGTTAAAAGAGCTATACATCACTGCTCTCTCAACTCCCTCCAGGCCTCGATGACCTGAAGCAAGCCGCCACCGAAAACCGCTTAACTCTTTGAATTTCAAGGAGTTTTCCGTTTCGACTGCGCCGGAAGTGGGGCGAATTATAGACCTCTGGAATCTGCCGTCAACACCTATTTTCATATTTCTGTCATATCGGTCAAAAAGCCCCGAAAACGCGAAGGCCGACCTGAAAGGTCGGCCTTCTGCACATCCAGCTACTTATAAGCTAGGGAATGCGAACTGCGAAGCTTCATGGCTTGCACGCTGCGGCCAGCGCTGGGTGATTGCCTTGCGACGAGTATAGAAGCGCACGCCGTCCGGACCATACGCATGCAGGTCGCCAAACAGCGAACGCTTCCAGCCGCCGAAGCTGTGATAAGCCACTGGCACCGGCAGCGGCACGTTGACGCCGACCATGCCGACTTCAATCTCGTCGCAGAACAGCCGCGCCGCTTCGCCGTCACGGGTGAAGATGCAGGTGCCGTTGCCGTATTCGTGATCATTGATCAGTTGCATCGCCTCTTCCAGGCTGTTCACCCGCACCACGCACAGCACCGGGCCGAAGATCTCTTCTTTATAGATGCGCATCTCAGGGGTGACGTTGTCGAACAGGCAGCCACCGAGGAAGAAGCCGTCTTCATGACCGGCGACGCTCAGACCACGACCATCGACCACCAGGGTCGCGCCCGCCGCCACACCGTCATCCACATAACCGCTGACCTTGTCACGCGCCTGACCGGTAACCAACGGCCCCATGTCCAGACCGCACGAGGTACCCGCGCCGATTTTCAGCGCTTTGATCTGTGGAACCAGTTTCGCCACCAGCGCGTCGGCAACTTGATCGCCAACACACACGGCAACCGAAATCGCCATGCAGCGCTCGCCGCAAGAACCGTATGCCGCCCCCATCAAAGCGCTGACCGCGTTGTCGAGATCGGCATCCGGCATCAGTACCGCGTGGTTCTTCGCGCCGCCCAGTGCCTGCACGCGTTTGCCGCGCTTGGTGCCTTCGGCGTAGATGTATTCGGCAATCGGTGTCGAACCGACGAAGCTCAGCGCTTTGACTTCCGGCGCTTCGATCAGCGCGTCCACCGCCGTCTTGTCACCATGGACCACACTCATCACGCCTTTCGGCAAGCCCGCTTCCAGCAGCAACTGAGCGATCAGCAGCGTCGAGCTTGGATCGCGCTCGGATGGCTTGAGGATGAAGCAGTTGCCGCAGACGATCGCCAGCGGGTACATCCACAGCGGGACCATGGCCGGGAAGTTAAACGGAGTGATACCGGCAACAATCCCCAACGGCTGGAAGTCCGACCAGGCATCGATGTTCGGGCCGACGTTGCGGCTGTACTCACCCTTGAGGATTTCCGGGGCGGCGCAGGCGAACTCGACGTTCTCGATACCGCGCTTCAATTCACCGGCAGCGTCTTCCAGGGTCTTGCCGTGCTCTTCGCTGATCAGTTGCGAGATGCGCGCCTCGTTCTGCTCCAGCAGTTGCTTGAAACGGAACATCACCTGGGCGCGTTTGGCCGGTGGCGTATTACGCCACGCAGGAAACGCAGCCTTGGCGGCATCGATGGCCTTCTGAATGGTGGCCTGGCTGGCCAGTGGCAGTTTGTGAATTGCCTGACCGGTAGACGGGTTGAACACATCTACCGCGCGACCGGTTTCGGTCACCAGTTCGCCATTGATCAAATGCGGGATAACGCTCATCGAACACTCCTGAATTCTTGTGCGCAGACGCCCGCTACAGACGCCTGCTATTTGCATAGCTATATAGAAGGAAAAATCAGTCGAGCTTGTTCAGCACTTCGCCGACCGCGTCGAACAGACGATCGAGGTCTTGCGGCTTGCTGTTGAAGGTTGGGCCGAACTGCAGGGTGTCGCCGCCGAAGCGTACGTAGAACCCGGCTTTCCACAAGGCCATGCCCGCTTCGAACGGACGCACGATGGCGTCGCCGTCACGCCCGGCAATCTGGATCGCGCCGGCCAAGCCGTAGTTACGGATGTCGATGACGTTCTTCGAGCCTTTCAGGCCGTGCAACGCGTTCTCGAAATGCGGCGCGACTTCGGCGACGCTCTGCACCAGGTTTTCCTTTTGCAGCAGATCGAGTGCCGCAAGACCGGCGGCGCAGGCCACCGGGTGCGCCGAATAGGTGTAGCCATGGGGGAATTCCACGGCGTATTCCGGCGTCGGCTGGTTCATGAAGGTCTGGTAGATCTCGGAGCTGGCAATCACCGCGCCCATCGGAATCGCGCCGTTGGTGACTTGCTTGGCGATGCACATCAGGTCCGGTGTTACGCCGAAGCTCTCGGCGCCGAACATCGAACCGGTGCGACCGAATCCGGTGATCACTTCGTCAAACACCAGCAGGATGTTGTGCTGATCGCAGATCTCGCGCAGACGCTTGAGGTAACCCTGCGGCGGAACCAATACCCCGGCAGAGCCGGCCATCGGTTCAACGAACACCGCAGCGATATTGGAAGCGTCGTGCAGTTCGATCAACTTGAGCAGTTCATCGGCCAAAGCGATACCGCCCTGCTCCGGCATGCCACGGGAAAACGCATTGCTCGCCAGCAGTGTGTGCGGCAGGTGATCGACATCCATCATCGCCTGACCGAACAGCTTGCGGTTGCCGTTGACGCCGCCGAGGCTGGTGCCGGCGATGTTCACACCGTGGTAGCCACGGGCGCGGCCGATCATTTTGGTCTTGGTCGCCTGACCTTTCAGACGCCAATAGGCACGGACCATTTTCACCGCAGTATCGGCGCACTCGGAACCAGAGTCGGTGAAGAACACGTGGTTCAGATTGCCCGGGGTCAGTTCGGTGATTTTCTCTGCCAACTGGAACGACAACGGATGGCCGTACTGGAAACCCGGCGAGTAATCGAGAGTGCCCAGCTGTTTCGAAACGGCTTCCTGAATTTCCTTGCGGGTGTGCCCGGCGCCGCAGGTCCACAGACCGGACAGCGAGTCGTAGATCTTGCGGCCCTTGTCATCGAACAGCCAGCTGCCTTCGGCACCGACGATCAGACGCGGGTCGCGCTGAAAGTTGCGGTTGGCGGTGTACGGCATCCAGTGCGCGTCCAGCTTCAGTTGGCTGGCCAGTGGCGACGGCGCGTTTTCAGGCATGTTCATCGGGCAAAACCTCGCAGGGCATAAGCGTCAGAGAGATGGAAAGCGTTGTTGCAGCTAAATTGCCACGGCGATAAAGTCGGTGAAATCCAACTCTTCTAACCTTCAGTTAGATCATTGCTAAACAAAGAGAACAAAAAATGAGCAGCCGCCGCGCCGATCCGCTGGCCCAGGTCAGTGATTTTGATATTCGCCTGCTGCGGATTTTTCGCAGTGTCGTGGAGTGTGGCGGCTTCTCCGCAGCGGAAACCGTGCTCGGCATCGGCCGCTCGGCGATTAGCCAGCAGATGAGCGATCTGGAGCAGCGCCTCGGCTTGCGCTTGTGTCAGCGTGGCCGGGCCGGATTTTCCCTGACCGAGGAAGGTCGTGAGGTGTATCAGTCGGCACTACGGCTGTTGAGTGCACTGGAGAGTTTTCGCACCGAGGTCAACGGTCTGCACCAACACCTGCGCGGCGAGCTGATCATCGGCCTGACCGATAACCTCGTCACCCTGCCGCACATGCGCATCACCCACGCCCTCGCGCAATTGAAGGAACGCGGCCCGGATGTGCAGATTCAGATCCGCATGATTGCGCCGAATGAAGTCGAGCAAGGCGTGCTCGACGGGCGCCTGCACGTTGGCGTGGTACCGCAGGCCAGCGCCTTGTCGGGACTGGAATATCAGCCGTTATATAGCGAGCGTTCGCTGCTGTATTGCGCGGTGGGTCATCCGCTGTTTTATGTCGACGACAAACAACTCGATGATCAACGCCTAGACAGTCAGGACGCGATTGCGCCAACCTTTCGTTTGCCGGCGGAGATTCAGGCGCATTATCAAGCGCTCAACTGCACCGCCAGTGCCTCTGACCGTGAGGGCATGGCGTTTCTGATTCTGACCGGGCGCTATATCGGTTATCTGCCGGATCACTACGCCAGCCTTTGGGTGCAGCAGGGGCGTTTGCGTGCGCTCAAGGCCGGCACGCGTTTTTACGATTTGAGTCTGGCATCGGTCACGCGCAAGGGGCGGCGCCCTCATTTGGTGCTGGAAAGTTTCCTGGAGAGTCTGGCCGCGACGCGATAGATAAGCGCGCAGAGCCCAGCCCGGCTGGGTCTCATCGATAGAATCCAGGAATAACCTGAGCAAGTGGACAGGTTTTTGCACAGAAGGGATAACTCTCCTTCAAGAAGCCAAATCCATGCAGCCAGATTCCGATTCGTCCAGTGAACTGATCTACGGCCTCAACGACCGCCCCAAACCACTCGCCGCCATTCTCGCCGCACTGCAACACGTGCTCGCCAGTTTCGTCGGCATCATCACCCCGCCACTGGTGATCGGTTCCGCGCTCGGGCTGACCGCGCATCTACCTTACCTGATCAGCATGGCGCTGATGGTCTCGGGCGTCGGCACTTTTATCCAGGCGCGGCGACCGTTCGGCATTGGCGCGGGGATGATCTGTCTGCAAGGCACCAGTTTCGCGTTTCTCGGTGCGGTGCTGTCGGCCGGGTTTCTGGTCAAGCAGCGCGGCGGCAGCCCGGAAGATATTCTGGCGATGATTTTCGGCGTGTGCTTTTTCGGCGCAATCGTGCAGATCGTGCTCAGCCGTTTCATCGGTCAGTTGCGCCGAGTGGTCACACCGCTGGTGACCGGCATCGTCATCACGCTGATCGGCATCAGTCTGATCAAGGTCGGCATCACCGATCTCGGTGGCGGCTTCAATGCCCCGGACTTCGGCGCGCCGGGCAATCTGGCCTTGGGCGTGTTCGTGCTGCTGACAATCATTCTGCTCAACCGCTCGAACACGCCGTGGGTGCGACTGTCGGCGATCATCACCGGACTGGTGCTCGGCAGTCTCGCCGCTTGGTTCAGCGGGAAACTGGTCCCGCAGCCGTTGCCTGACTTGCCACTGGTGAGTTTTCCTACACCTTTCAAATTCGGTTTCAGCTTCGACTGGACCGCTTTCCTGCCGGTCGCGCTGATTTACCTGATCAGCACCATCGAAACCGTCGGCGACCTCACCGCCAACTGCATGCTCGCCCGCCAACCGATCAGCGGCCCTTCTTATATAAGCCGCTTGCGCGGTGGCGTGCTCGGTGATGGTGTCAGTTGCATGATCGCGGCGACTTTCAGCGCTTTCCCCAACACAACGTTCGCGCAGAACAACGGCGTGATCCAATTGACCGGCGTTGCCAGCCGCTACGTCGGTCTGTACATCGGCGCGATCCTGTTCTGCCTCGGCCTGTTCCCGATGATCGGTGCGGTGCTGCAACAAATCCCGAAACCGGTGCTGGGCGGCGCAACGCTGGTGATGTTCGGCGCTGTGGCCGCGGCGGGCGTGCGCATTCTCGCGCAGTCGCCGCTGGACCGGCGCAGCATGTTGATCATCGCCACTTCGTTCGGCGTCGGCCTCGGCATCGCCGCGCAACCGAACCTGCTGCACCTGCTGCCGAAACTGGTGCAGAACCTGTTCGACTCGGCGATCACCAGCGGCGGGTTGACGGCAATCGTCCTGTGTCTGTTGTTGCCGGAAGGCGAAACTGCTGAGACAAAAAGCCCCGCGTCATTGAACAAGATCGAACAGGCGTAACTGTTTTTCCGCGCCAGGACTTGTCGTATGCCTGTGGGTGCGCTATCAACGCAACTGGTTGCACCCACAGACAATCCCGGAAGTGCCTATGACCTTTGAAGTCCCAGCCCACGGCGGCAAACCCGCCAGCCGCATTCGTCAGAAGAACGAAGAGACCATTCTCAAAGCCGCCGAAGACGAGTTCGCCCGTCACGGGTTCAAAGGCACCAGCATGAACACCATCGCGCAGAATGCCGGGCTGCCCAAGGCCAACCTGCATTACTACTTCACCAACAAGCTCGGTTTGTATGTGGCGGTGCTGAGCAACATCATCGAGTTGTGGGACAGCACCTTCAACACCCTCACCGCCGAGGATGATCCGGCCGAAGCGCTGACCCGCTACATCCGCGCGAAGATGGAGTTCTCGCGGCGCCAGCCACAGGCCTCGCGGATCTTCGCCATGGAAGTGATCAGCGGCGGCGAATGCCTGAGCGAATATTTCAATCAGGATTACCGCACCTGGTTCACCGGGCGCGCGGCGGTGTTTCAGGCGTGGATCGATGCGGGCAAAATGGACCCGGTCGACCCGGTGCATCTGATCTTCCTGCTGTGGGGCAGCACCCAGCATTACGCCGACTTCGCCACGCAGATCTGCCGCGTCACCGGGCGCAGCAAGTTGACCAAGCAAGACATGGAAGACGCCGGCAACAACCTGATCCGCATCATTCTCAAAGGCTGCGGCCTCACTCCTTCTCTATAAGACGTTTATGCCTTTCACCCTCAGCGGTTTTTGCGAGTACCGCGAAGAGATTCGCAAAAGCCGCTTCATCACTCTGGCGACGCCGATCAGCAGCCCCGCCGATGCGCAGGCGTTTTTCGAGCAGCACAGCGATTTGAATGCCACGCACAATTGCTGGGCGTGGAAACTCGGCGCGCAATACCGCAGCACTGACGACGGCGAGCCGGGCGGCACGGCCGGGCGCCCTATTCTGGCGGCGATCGAGGCGCAGGACTGCGATCAGGTCGCGGTGCTGGTGATTCGCTGGTACGGCGGCATTCAACTGGGCACTGGCGGCTTGGCCCGGGCCTATGGCGGTGGCGCCAACAAGTGCCTGCAAGCGGCGGACAAAATCGAGCTGATCAGCCGCGTGCCGCTGAGTTGCGCCTGCGGATTTGCCGAGTTGGCGCTGGTGAAGTTGCGCGTGGCCGATCTCGGTGGATTGGTGGTGGAGGAAAACTTCACGGCCAATGGTGTTGAGTTGAAGTTGGCGGTGGGGGAAGCGCAGATCGAAGTGTTGCAGAGTCAGTTGGCGGATCTGAGCCGGGGGCGGATTTTGTTGCAGCGGTAGGCTGCGATCTTTTAGGGCATTGCTCGTTTTCCTTATTCCACAGACTTGCCCACACCTGCTGTGCACCCGACTGTGGATAACCTGAGCACACACCGCTGTAACCCTTCTGTCATGCGGCTTTGCGCGATTTGTTCAATTTTCGTTCAAATGACCCGACGAAAGGGAAATCCAGCGTAAAAACAAACAGTTACCTTCGTTTATCACCATTAGAACAAAGCATCGCAGTGCTTATGCCCAGCCTCGGCGCTTGCGCACAATTACTGTGGAGCAACCTGTGGATAAGCCGTTCATGACCGCCGCAGCCGCTGGATCTGTCTGGCTCCCAGGCAGTTGCTCGTTTTTTAACCAACTGCAAGCGGGCAAAACTGGAGCCTGTTCAATGGCTTTGCGCTGAATTGGTGCTCGAGAGAACGATAAAATGCCCGCCGATGCGCTGATGTCGGCACTTGCGGACTGGCTCCGCAAGCGTTCCTGACTCAATGGCCAGGAAATTGCTTTATCCACAGGCACAACTCCAAGTCAGTCGAGCCTGTCATGTCCATCGCCCCTTCCCCACCGCGCCTGCAGCTGCGCCAGATCAGCAAACGCTACCCCGGTTGTCTGGCCAACGACGCCATCGACCTGAGCATCGCGCCGGGTGAAATCCATGCCCTGCTCGGGGAAAACGGCGCGGGCAAAAGTACGTTGATGAAGATCATTTACGGGGTCACCCAGTGCGACAGCGGTGAAATGCTCTGGGAGGGTCAGCGCGTGCAGATCCGCAATCCGGCGCAGGCGCGGCAGTTGGGCATTGGCATGGTGTTCCAGCATTTCTCCCTGTTCGAAACCCTCAGCGTGGCGCAGAACATTGCCCTGGCGATGGGCGCGGCGGCCGGCACGCCAAAGCAACTGGAACCGAAGATTCGCGAAGTATCGCGGCGTTACGGCATGGCGCTGGAGCCGGAGCGACTTGTCCACAGCCTGTCGATCGGCGAGCGCCAGCGGGTGGAAATCATCCGTTGCCTGATGCAGGACATCCGCCTGCTGATTCTCGATGAGCCGACCTCGGTGCTGACCCCGCAAGAGGCTGACGAATTGTTCATCACCCTGCGACGCCTTGCCGATGAGGGCTGCAGCATTCTGTTTATCAGCCACAAGCTCGGTGAAGTGCGCGCCTTGTGCCACAGCGCCACGGTGCTGCGCGGCGGTCGGGTAGCCGGGCATTGCCTGCCGGCGCAATGTACGGATCAGCAACTGGCACAACTGATGGTCGGCGAAGCGGCGGGATTGATTGGCGAGTATCCGAAAGTCAGCGGTGGCGCGGCGTTTCTGCAGGTGAAGGGTTTGAGCTGGCACAACCCGGATCCGTTCGGTTGCTCGCTGACAGACATCGACCTGCAAGTGCGCAGCGGTGAAATCGTCGGCATCGCCGGGGTCGCGGGCAATGGTCAGGATGAGCTGCTCGCCCTGCTCAGTGGCGAACAGCCCTTGCCGCGCGCGCAGGCGGCGACCCTGCGCTTCGCAGATAGAAACGTCGCTGACCTGCGCCCGGATGCGCGGCGCAAACTGGGTTTGGCCTTCGTGCCGGCCGAACGCCTTGGCCACGGCGCGGTGCCGGAGTTGAGTCTGGCCGATAACGCCCTGCTCAGTGCTTTTCAGCAAGAACTGGTCAGCCACGGGTTGATTCAACGAAGCAAAGTCGAAGCCCTCGCGCAACAGATCATCCAGCGCTTCGGCGTGAAAACCCCGGACACGCAAACCGCTGCGCGCAGCCTGTCCGGCGGCAACTTGCAGAAATTCATCCTCGGCCG
Source organism: Pseudomonas siliginis (assembly GCF_019145195.1). Lineage (GTDB taxonomy): Bacteria > Pseudomonadota > Gammaproteobacteria > Pseudomonadales > Pseudomonadaceae > Aquipseudomonas > Aquipseudomonas siliginis. Next base: position 372,913 of record NZ_JAHSTW010000006.1, on the reverse strand, counting down.
GGAAATTCTTCAGCAACCGAAACTGCTGATCGCCGCGCACCCGACCTGGGGCGTAGACGTCGGTGCCGCCGCCACCATCCATCGCGCCTTGATCGCCCTGCGCGATGCCGGCGCGGCGATTCTGGTGATTTCCGAAGACCTCGATGAATTGTTCCAGATCAGCGATCGCCTCGGCGCGCTGTGCGGCGGGCGTCTGTCGGCGCTGCAAGATACCGGCGCTACACAACTGAGCGATGTCGGCGCGTGGATGGCCGGCCAGTTCGATCACTCACCTCGCACCGCCTCGGTTTAACGGAGTTTCAACATGCTGCTTTCTCTCGAACCCCGTGGCCAGCAATCGCGCCTGATGCTGTGGTGCTCGCCGTTATTGGCGGCGGCGCTGACCCTCGGCTGCGGCTCGCTGTTGTTCATCGCTCTGGGCCACGACCCACTGCAAACCTTGCACACACTGCTGATCGCGCCCGTCAGCGATTTGTATGGCGTGTCTGAATTGCTGGTCAAGGCGCTGCCGATTCTGCTCTGCGCACTGGGCCTGGCCGTGGCCTATCAGGCGCGGATCTGGAACATCGGCGCCGAAGGCCAACTTCTACTTGGCGCCTTGGCCGGCAGTGCTCTGGCAGTGAACGTTATCGACATGCAAAGTCGCTGGGCGCTGGTGCTGATTCTGCTGACCGGCACGCTGGCGGGCGCCGCATGGGCCGGGCTCACCGCATGGCTGCGCACGCGCTTCAACGCCAACGAAATCCTCACCAGCATCATGCTCAACTACATCGCGCTGAACCTGCTGCTGTTCTGCGTGCACGGGCCGTTGAAGGATCCGGCGGGCTTCAATTTTCCCGAGTCGGCGATGTTCGGCGACGCCAGCCGTCTGCCGCTGCTGCTGGAGGACGGCCGCGTGCATGCCGGCGTGTATTTCGCCCTGCTCGCGCTGGTTGCGGTGTGGGTGTTGTTGCAGAAAAGCTTCATCGGCTTCCAGATCAAAGTGCTCGGGCTGGACAAGCGTGCGGCAGGTTTCGTCGGCTTTCGCGAGAAGCGCCTGATCTGGCTGGCGCTGTTGATCAGCGGTGGTCTGGCCGGGCTCGCCGGGGTCTGCGAAGTGACCGGGCCGATCGGCCAACTGGTGCCCCAGGTGTCGCCGGGCTATGGCTACGCGGCGATCACCGTGGCGTTTCTGGGACGGTTGAATCCGCTCGGCATTCTGTTCTCCAGTCTGCTGATGGCACTGCTGTACATCGGCGGCGAGAGCGCGCAGATGTCGCTCAATCTGCCGCAAGCGATCACCCAATTGTTCCAGGGCATGATGCTGTTTTTCCTGCTCGCCTGCGACGTGCTGATTCTCTATCGGCCACGCCTGAAACTGCGCTGGAGCCGGCGCGCCTCGACCCCTGCCGTAACCGCCGGAGCGCTGTGATGGATATCGATCTGTTGAGCAATATTTTCTATGCCATGGTCCGCTGCGGCACGCCGCTGTTGCTGGTGGCATTGGGTGAGTTGATCTGCGAGAAAAGCGGCGTCCTCAACCTCGGCCAGGAAGGCATGATGCTGTTCGGTGCGGTGATCGGTTTTATCGTCGCGCTGAACAGCGGCAACCTGTGGCTGGGTGTGCTGTTGGCGATGCTGGCCGGGATGTTGTTGTCGTCACTGTTTGCCCTGGTCGCGCTGGTGTTCAACGCCAATCAGGTCGCCACCGGGCTGGCGCTGACGATCTTCGGCGTGGGCCTGTCGACATTTGTCGGCGCGGCCTGGGTGGGTAAGCCGCTGGCAGGTTTCGAGCCTTTGGCGATTCCGTATCTGAGTGAGATCCCGCTGATCGGGCGGATGCTGTTTGCTCAGGATTTGTTGGTGTATCTGTCGTTTGCGCTGTTTGCGCTGGTGGCGTGGGTGATCATCAAAAGCCGTATCGGCCTGATCATTCAGGCGGTCGGTGAAAACCCGGATGCGGCCAGCGCGATGGGCTTGCCGGTGCTGACCGTACGCACTCTGGCGGTGTTGTTCGGCGGAGCAATGGCCGGGCTGGCCGGGGCTTATCTGTCGCTGGCCTACACGCCGATGTGGGCGGAAAACATGACCGCAGGGCGCGGCTGGATTGCCCTGGCACTGGTGGTGTTTGCCAGTTGGCGGGTGTGGCGGTTGTTGCTCGGGGCGTATCTGTTCGGCCTCGCCAGCATCCTGCACTTGGTGGCACAGGGATTGGGACTGGCGATACCTTCGAGCCTGCTGGCGATGCTGCCGTATGTGGCGACGATTTTGGTGCTGGTGCTGCTGTCCCGCGACGCCGTGCGCACTCGATTGTATGCGCCGGTTTCGTTGGGGCAACCGTGGCAGTCAGGACACTGATCGTTGTCAGAGCGGGCCTCTTCGCGAGCAGGCTCGCTCCCACAGGGGATCTGAGTGAACACGGGCATATGTGGGAGCGAGCCTGCTCGCGAAAGCGTCCGCACAGGCAACACTTGAACCACGCCTCATGATTGTTTCTGATCAAACACCCTCGAGAAACTCAAGAAGCCTGGAGTATGCTCCGGGGTCAAAGCCTGTTTTCGCCAAGCGCTGCAACTGTGGCTCGGTCAGGCGTGTCCATTGAATCCTGAATGCTGACTTTCAAGGAAACCCATCATGTCTCAGGCAAAAAACGCACTGATCATCGGCGCCTCCCGGGGCTTGGGCCTCGGTCTGGTGAAGACCCTGCTGGGCGATGGCTGGCAAGTGACCGCGACAGTGCGCAATCCGCAGAAGGCCGAGGCGCTGCAAGCGCTGGGTGACGTGCGCATCGAGAAGCTCGACATGGACGATCAGCAAGCGGTGATCGCTCTGAGCCAGAAACTCAAGGGCGAAACCTTCGATCTGTTGTTCGTCAACGCCGGGGTCAAAGGCCCGGACGTGCAGACGCCGGGCGGTGCGACCCTGGCCGAGGTCGGGCAACTGTTTTTCACCAACGCAGTGGCGCCGATCAATCTCGCCCAGCGTTTCGTCGGGCAGATTCGCGACGGCAGCGGCGTGCTGGCGTTCATGAGTTCGGTACTCGGCAGCGTGACCATGCCCGACGCGCCGGAACTGGCGCTGTACAAGGCGAGCAAGGCGGCGCTGAATTCGATGACCAACAGTTTTGTCACGCAACTGGGCGAACAGAAACTCACCGTACTGTCGTTGCACCCGGGCTGGGTGAAGACCGACATGGGCGGCGAAGGCGCCGATCTCGACGTCGAGACCAGCACTCGCGGGCTGATTGATCAGGTCAATGCGTTCACCGGCAAGGGCGGGCATCACTTCGTCAATTACAAGGGTGAAACGATTGCCTGGTAAGCACTGAAAATCCCGATGTGGGAGCGAGCCTGCTCGCGAATACGATCTGTCAGGTAAATCTGTATCGACTGACATGACGCCTTCGCGAGCAGGCTCGCTCCCACAGGGAGTGATGGTGAATGGTCGGGTGGCGCTTGCCCGGCGCGGCGATTTGTTTGAAACTGCGCGCCTCGTCCTTCGCGGCGACCCTGGATCAGCAGACAGGGCAACACTGAGCTGGCAACCCTGAACCCAACTTTCAGAGGAGCCGGCCACAATGCCTGCGATCCGTATCTGGTTAAAAAATCCCCTCGCCATTTTCACCTCCAACGAGCTTGATGCCCGTGGCGGTCTTGTCGTGCAAGATGGTGTCATCGTCGAAGTGCTCGCTGCCGGTCAGCAGCCGTCGGCGCCGTGCAATGAAGTGTTCGATGCCCGCGAGCATGTGATCCTGCCGGGCCTGATCAACACTCACCACCACTTCTATCAAACCCTGACCCGCGCCTGGGCGCCGGTGGTCAATCAGCCGCTGTTTCCGTGGTTGAAAACCCTGTACCCGGTATGGGCGCGGCTGACGCCTGAAAAACTCGCCCTCGCCACCAAAGTGGCGCTGGCCGAATTGCTGCTCTCGGGTTGCACCACCGCTGCCGACCATCACTATCTGTTCCCGGACGGTCTGGAAAACGCCATCGACGTGCAGGTCGAAACGGTGCGTGAACTGGGCATGCGCGCCATGCTCACGCGCGGCTCGATGAGCCTTGGCGAGAAGGACGGCGGTCTGCCTCCGCAACAAACGGTGCAGGAAGGTCAGGTGATTCTCGACGACAGTCAGCGGCTGATTCGCGAGTATCACGAGCGTGGCGATGGTGCACAGATCCAGATCGCTCTGGCGCCATGCTCGCCATTCTCGGTGACCCCGGAAATCATGTCGGCCAGCGCTGATCTGGCGAACAAGCTCGATGTGCGTCTGCACACCCACCTTGCTGAAACTCTCGATGAAGAAGACTTCTGTCTGCAACGCTTCGGTCTGCGCACCGTCGATTATCTGGACAGCGTCGGCTGGCTCGGCCCGCGAACCTGGCTGGCCCACGGCATCCATTTCAACCCCGACGAAATCGCCCGCCTCGGCCAGGCCGGCACAGGCATCTGCCACTGCCCAAGCTCGAACATGCGCCTGGCGTCCGGCATCTGCCCGAGCATCGAGCTGACCGACGCCGGCGCGCTGTTCGGTCTTGGCGTCGACGGTTCGGCGTCCAACGATGCCTCGAACATGATCCTCGAAGCGCGTCAGGCTCTGTACATCCAGCGCCTGCGTTACGGCGCCGAAAAGATCACCCCGGAGCGCGTGCTGGGCTGGGCGACCAAAGGTTCGGCGAGCCTGCTCGGTCGCAGCGACATCGGCGAAATTGGCGTGGGCAAACAGGCGGATCTGGCGTTGTTCAAGCTCGATGAACTGCGCTTCTCCGGTAGCCATGATCCGATTTCGGCATTGCTGCTGTGCGGCGCGGATCGGGCGGATCGGGTGATGATTGGCGGCAAGTGGCGTGTGGTTGATGGTCAGGTTGAAGGGCTGGATCTGAAAGGTTTGATCGCCGATCACAGCCAGGCGGCCCGGCAGCTGATCGCCGGCACCTGACTCACCGCCGTTCAAAACTGTGGGAGCGAGCCTGCTCGCGAAGAGGGAGTGTCAGACAACATGTTTGTCGGATGACCCACCGCTTTCGCGAGCAGGCTCGCTCCCACATGAGTATCTGCCAGCCCTAAAGGCCCAGTAGCGACAGCATGATAAAGGTCGCAAACAGCACAAAGTGCGTCATGCCCTCAATGGCGTTGGTTTCGCCGTCATTGAGGTTGATTGCGCTGACGATCAGGGTGATGAAGATCATCACCGTTTGCACCGGGGTCATCGCCATTTGAAACGGCTGGCCGGTGTACAGCGCCATCGCTTCCATCACCGGTACGGTCAGAATCACCGTCGACAGTGACGCCCCCATCGCAATGTTGACCACCGACTGCATGCGATTGGCCAGTGCTGCACGCAGTGCGGTGAGAATCTCCGGCGCGGCGGAAATCGCTGCCACCAGAATCGCCGTGATCACTGGCGGTGCACCCGTGCCTTCCAGGCCCAGATCGAGGGTCTTGGACATCACCTCGGCCAGTGCGCCGATGATCACCACCCCCGACACCAGAATGCCGATCGACAGCGCCAGGCTGACCGGCTTCGGCTCCTGCTCGACCGGCTCCTTCTTGCGACGTTTGTCCGGGTAGCTGTAGCTGAAAAAGTAACTGTGCGGGCCGACTTGCATGCGCAGGAACAGCGCGTAAAGCACCATCATCGCGCCGATGGTGAATGCCGAATAGATCTTCCAGTTGGCCTCGGGAATAAACTCCGGGACCACCATCGACACGCCCATCGCGGTGAGAATCATCACGCTGTAGCTGCGCGCCGAATCGTCGTTGTAGGACTGTTCGCCGTGTTTGATCCCGCCCATCAGGGCGGCGAGGCCGAGGATGCCGTTGATGTCGAGCATCACCGCTGAATAAATCGTGTCGCGCACCAGTGTTGCCGAGGCTTCGTTGCTCATCATGATCGCCAGGATCACCACTTCGACCAGCACCGCCGAGAGCGTGAGGATCATCGTGCCGTAGGGGTCGCCGACCTTTTCCGCCAGCAGTTCGGCATGATGAGCAACACGCATCGAAGCGGCGACAATAAAGGCGATCAGCAGCAGACCGCCGACCAGCGCGACGATCTGGCCGTTGTGCAGCAGCCAGTGTTCCAGTGGATAAGCGACGCACGCGGCAAGGACTGCCAGCAGCAGGAAGCTTTCTTGTTTGAGGATCGAGAGCATGACGGGCCTTTTGCCGAAAAGAGCTGATGAAGCTACTGACTGCCGCGCGCCGCTAACGTTTCGTTACATCTTTGCGCACCACGCGATGGCAGCTGGATTCAGGCATGCACTTTTATTGGCCTTGCCGGCCTCTTCGCGAGCAGGCTCGCTCCCACATTCAAATGCGTCCCCTGTGGGAGCGAGCCTGCTCGCGAAGGCCGCGCCGCGTTTTCGAATGCGTTTGTTGTCCTGTTGGTCAGCAATTTGCATTAGCCCTGAGCACACACAACAAAATGGAGTTCGGGTTCATGCCAATACGTCCGCTGCACAAACTGCTGTACGCCGCCATCGGTCTGGGAATCAGCCTGAGCGCCAGCGCTGCCGATCCGCTGAAGGTCGGCTTCGTCTACATCGGCCCGATCGGTGACCACGGCTGGACGTATCAGCACGAACAGGGGCGCAAGGCCCTGGCGGAAAAACTCGGCACGCAGATCACCACCAACTACGTGGAAAACGTCGCCGAGGGCGCCGACGCCGAGCGGGTGATCCGCAACATGGCCAAGGACAAATACGACCTGATCTTCACCACGTCTTTCGGCTACATGAACCCGACAGTGAAAGTCGCCAAGCAATTTCCCAAGGTCACTTTCGAACACGCCACCGGTTACAAGCAGGACAAGAACCTCGGCACCTACCTGGCGCGCACTTACGAGGGCCGTTACGTCGGCGGTTTCCTCGCGGCGAAGATGACCAAGACCAAGAAGATCGGCTACGTCGCCTCGTTCCCGATTCCGGAAGTGATCCGCGACATCAACGCCATCCAGCTGGCCCTGAACAAGTACAACCCTGGCACCGAAATCAAAGTGGTGTGGGTCAACTCCTGGTTCGATCCGGGCAAGGAAGCCGACGCCGCCAACGCGCTGATCGATCAGGGCGTCGACGTGGTGTTCCAGCACACCGACAGCCCGGCGCCGATCCAGGCTGCCGAACGGCGCGGCGTGTATGCCGTGGGCTACGCCTCGGACATGGCCCACTTCGGCCCGAAAGCAGTGCTGACCTCGATCGTCAACGACTGGGCGCCACACTACATTCAGGCGACGCAGAGCGTGATCGACCACACTTGGAAATCTCAGGATTACTGGGGCGGGTTGAAGGAAGGCACGGTGGAACTGCCGATCAGCGATCTGGTGCCGGCACCGGTGAAAGCCGAAGCCGAGCAGTTGATCGCCGACATCAAGAGCGGCGCATTGCAGCCGTTTACCGGGCCGATCAAAGATCAGGCCGGTGTAGAAAAAATCCCGGCGGGCGTGAGCGCGACCAATGCGGAACTGGCTTCGATGAATTACTACGTTGAGGGCATGAAGGCCGAGATGCCGAAGTAGTCCCCCGATTCACCACACAAAACCCTGTGGGAGCGAGCCTGCTCGCGAAAGTGGTGTGTCATTAAACAAAAATGTTGTCTGACACTCCCTCTTCGCGAGCAGGCTCGCTCCCACATTGGAAACACAGCGTATTCAAGGATTGTGTATGGATCAGCTTCCGATCATTGATATCAGCCCGCTCTATGGCGACGACGAAAACGCCTGGCCTGCGGTGGCAGAACAAATCGACCAAGCCTGTCGCGAGTGGGGCTTTTTCTACATCAAGGGCCATCCGATCTCGGCGCAACGCATCGACGCCCTGCTCGATCACGCCCAGCGCTTCTTCGCCCTGCCAGCCGCAGAAAAACTCAAGATCGACATTACCCAGACCCGCCATCATCGCGGCTACGGTGCGATTGCCACCGAGCAACTGGACCCGGACAAACCCAGTGACCTCAAAGAAACCTTCGACATGGGCCTGCACCTGCCGGACGAACATCCCGAGGTGCTCGCGGAAAAACCCTTGCGCGGCCCCAATCGGCACCCGGCGCAACCCGGCTGGGAAACGCTGATGGAGCAGCATTACCTCGACATGCAGGCGCTGGCGCAAACCCTGCTTCGAGCAATGACCATTGCGCTGGGCATCGAGCGCGACTTCTTCGATTCGCGCTTTGTCGAACCCGTCAGCGTGTTGCGCATGATCCATTATCCGCCGCGTCACACCGCCAGTTCCGCCGAGCAGCAAGGCGCCGGCGCCCATACCGATTACGGCTGCATCACCCTGCTCTATCAGGACAGCGCCGGCGGTTTGCAGGTGAAGAACGTCAAAGGTGAATGGATCGACGCGCCACCGATTGACGGCACGTTCGTGGTCAACCTCGGCGACATGATGGCGCGCTGGAGCAACGACCGTTATCGCTCGACCCCGCACCGGGTGATCAGCCCGCTGGGCGTGGATCGCTATTCGATGCCGTTCTTCGCCGAACCGCACCCGGACACGCGCATCGAATGCCTGCCCGGCTGCCAGGACGCGCAGCATCCGGCGAAATATCCGACCACCACCTGCGCGCAATTCCTGCTGTCGCGTTTCGCCGATACTTACGCGTATCGACGTGAGCAAGAGGCGGTTTGAGCGATCACCTGGTCAGGTTTTGCCAATTGTTGCGGCCAGCCTCTGTAGAATGCCGGCATTGCACCTGATGAGAAAAGACTATGTACGACTGGCTCAACGCCCTGCCCAAAGCCGAACTGCACCTGCATCTGGAAGGTTCGCTGGAGCCTGAACTGCTGTTCGCCCTGGCCGAGCGCAACAAGATCGCCCTGCCGTGGAGCGACGTCGAAACCCTGCGCAAGGCCTACGCCTTCAACAACCTGCAGGAATTTCTCGACCTGTATTACCAGGGCGCCGATGTGCTGCGCACCTCGCAGGATTTCTACGACCTGACCTGGGCCTACCTGCTGCGCTGCAAAGCACAGAACGTGATTCACACCGAACCGTTCTTCGACCCGCAGACCCACACCGACCGGGGCATCCCGTTCGAAGTGGTGCTCAACGGCATCGCCGCCGCCCTCAAGGATGGCGAGACGCAACTGGGCATCAGCAGCGGTTTGATCCTCAGCTTCCTGCGCCACCTCAGCGAAGACGAAGCGCAGAAAACCCTGGATCAGGCGCTGCCGTTTCGTGATGCGTTTGTCGCGGTCGGGCTCGACAGTTCCGAGATGGGCCACCCGCCGAGCAAATTCAAACGCGTCTTCGATCGCGCCCGCGACGAAGGTTTCCTCACCGTCGCCCATGCCGGTGAAGAAGGCCCGCCGGAGTACATCTGGGAAGCCATCGACCTGCTGAAAATCCAGCGCATCGACCATGGCGTACGCGCGATCGAAGACGAGCGCCTGATGCAGCGGATCATCGACGAGCAGATCCCGCTGACCGTATGCCCGCTGTCGAACACCAAGCTCTGCGTGTTCGATCACATGTCACAGCACAACATCCTCGACATGCTCGAGCGCGGCGTGAAGGTCACGGTCAACTCCGATGACCCGGCGTATTTCGGTGGGTACGTGACGGAGAACTTCCATGCGCTGCACGAGCATCTGGGCATGACTCAGGATCAGGCCAAGCGCTTGGCGCAGAACAGCCTGGATGCGCGGTTGGTAAAACCGTAAGCAACACCGCAAAACCAATGTGGGAGCGAGCCTGCTCGCGAAGAGGGAGTATCAGTCAACATTTTCGTTGGATGAAACACCGCTTTCGCGAGCAGGCTCGCTCCCACATTCATATCGATGTTCACTCGGTAAGCTCTTCCAGGGTCTTGCCCCGCGTCTCCATCCCGAACAGCCACACCACGCCCGCCGCGATCGCGAAGCACGCCGCGCCCAGCGCGAACACTCCGCCCTGCCCGGTAATCGGGAACACCAGCCCGGTCACCAGTGGCCCGAGCAGTGAGCCGACGCGGCCGATGGCCGAGGCGAATCCCGAGCCGGTTGCCCGCGCTGAAGTCGGATACAGCTCTGGCGTGTAGGTGTAGAGCACCGCCCACATGCCGAACAGGAAAAACTGCATCAACAATCCGGTGCCGATCAGCAACGCGACGTTGCCGCCGAACACCGCGCTCTGCCCATACAGAAACGCCATCACCCCGCCGCCGAGCAGGGTGACGATGCACACCGGTTTACGCCCCCAACGCTCGACCAACCATGCCGCCATGAGGAAGCCGGGAATCCCGCCGAGCGAGATCAGCACCGTGTAGTACACCGACTGCGTCACGGCGAAACCCGACTGCTGCAGCAATGCGCTGAGCCAGGAAGTCAGCCCGTAGAAACCCAGCAATGCGAAGAACCACAGACTCCAGATCATCGTTGTGCGCTGGCGATATTGCGGCGACCAGATCTGCTTGAGCGCCGAGAAGAAATTGCCCGGTGGCGTCACCGTGCGTGGCAAACGAACCGGTTCCGGCAAGGCTGCACCGCCCAGCGAAGCACGCACTCGCGCTTCGATGCCATTCAACACCTTGTCCGCGTCAACGTCGCGCCCGGCCTGTTCCAGCCAGCGCGGCGACTCAGGGATGAAAAAGCGGATCGCCAGAACGAACACCGCCGGCACCGCCAGTACCAGGAAGATATCGCGCCAGCCAATCAGCGGCAGCAGGAAGTACGAGAGCACGCCCGCTGCGACAAACCCCAGCGGCCAGAAGCCGTCCATCAGGGCGATGTAGCGCCCGCGTCGTTGTGCCGGAATCAGCTCCGAGAGCATCGATTGCGCGATGGGAAACTCCATGCCCATGCCGATTCCGAGCAGGATGCGAAACAGCGTCAGCGTCTCCACCGTCTGCGCCGTCGAACACAGGTAACTGGCCACGCCCCACAACACGATGCTCCACTGAAACACCGGTTTGCGCCCGAAGCGGTCGGCGAGCATCCCTGACAACGACGCCCCGAGCACCATGCCGAAAAAGCTTGAGCTGGCCAGCAACCCTGCCTGTGCACTGCTCAGGCCGAACTCGGCTTTGATCGAGCCGAGCAGGAAAGTCATCATCGCCAGATCCATGGAATCGAAGAAAAACGCCAAGGCGATGATGATGAAAATGACGCGGTGATAGCCGCTGAGCGGCAGCCGTTCCAGGCGTTCAGCCGCACTAAAGCGTTGTGTATTCATGTTGTGCTCCCCCATCCGGAAAATCCCCGGATCGAGTGTGCGCGATGGTCATTCAGAGGTCGTACTGGATGCGACCTGTTCACAGCCGTGGACGACGTCAGCCTTCAGCTCATCGCCGAGCAACGCTCTAGAACGCTGTTTCCAGCTCGGTTTCCTTGGCAAAGCGATGGATTTCGCGCTGGCCCGTCGCGGTCAACTGCAAGGCGCGGGAATCGTTGGGCAAGGTCAGCCAGCCGGACTGCATGAACAACTGCAACAGCGCCGCGCCCAGTGAGCCGCCCATGTGCGGACGGCGCTCGCTCCAGTCCGGGCAGGCGCAGGCGACCTGCACGTTGCGGTGGGCCAGGGCCTGGATGAACACTCCGCGCTGCGCCAGTCGGGTGGAGCCCTTGTGCGTCACCACCACCCGCTGCTCAAGCTGTTCGATCCAGCCGGCGTCGAGCAGGCGCTGATACAGGTCGGCCGCCAGGGTACCGCCCAGATGATCGTCGCAGAACCGCGCGCGCAACAGCGAAGACGGCGCCGCCTGCGGCCTGACCATGGGAGCCGTGCGTTTCAGCGCATCAGGGATTTGCCGTGGCGCGCTGGCAATGGTGGCGCTGGCCAGTGCTTCGATCGCCGCGCCGACTTCCGGGGCCGCCAGGCGAAAGAAGCGTTTGCGCCCACGCATTTCGATGTTCAACAGCCCCCCTGCGGACAGGCGTCCCAGATGCGCACTGGCCGACGACGGCGAGAGCCCGGCCAGCAGCGCCAGCTCTTCGGCTTGCCGCGCCGAGCCATCCATCAACGCCCACATCATCGCGCTGCGCTTGGGGTCGGCCAGCAATGTCGCGATCTGGCTGATGCACGGTGCATGTTCCATATGTTCACTCCCTGTTGAATCGTATCGTCTACCGCTCGGAGACATCCTGGCCGGTTATGGGGCATCGGCCAACACGCGAAAATCGCCCGGGATCGGTGGCAAGGGATGCCATCGACACCAGCTGCTCCGGCACACAACCTGGCAGCAGAAGTAGCAACCGTCACCAAAAGCCGGCAACGCGTTACGGGGTCTGCGCGCCGGGTGTCAGTGCAGGCATGAGGCGGGCGCTAGTATAAGCGGGTTAAGCCAGACGTCCTGCGCCTGGGCCTGGGCAGGTGGCGATTGTTCCTGACAGAAATTTCTCTAATTGCCTGCGACTAATGATCAACTTTGAGGAAACCGGGAAATTGGCTACTCAATTCGGCGCATCGGCTGGCGAGCATCTCCCTCAGCAGGTTCACCGGCTTACTCAATTGTGCGCGATGGGCGCACAACAGATTCAGCGGTGCGCGCTCACACAGCAGTTCCGGCATCAGCACTTTGAGGCGTCCGGCGAGCACATCGGCGCCGACGTCGAGCCAGGATTTGTAGGCGATACCGGCACCGGCCAGCGCCCATAGCCGCACGACGTCGGCGTCATCACTGAAGCGGTCACCACTCACGGTCAGGCCGACTTCACGCTTGCCATCGTGAAAACTCCAGTGGTCATGAACGCGGCTGCCGAGCATGTAGAGCAGGCAATTGTGCTGGGCCAGTTGCTCGAGCTGGCGCGGTTCGCCATGCCGGGCCAGGTAATCGGGAGATGCGCACAACACGCGGCGATTGTGTGGCGCGATGGGCAAGGCGATCAGGCTGGAATCTTCCGGCTCGCCGTAGCGCAGGGCGATGTCCACCGGCTGCCGGAACAGGTCGGCAATGCGGTCGCCAAGCAGCAGGCGCACCGTCAGTTTCGGGTGTTCACGCTGGAACGCGTCGAGCCACGGCAGCAGCAGATTGCGGCCGAAGTCCGAGGGCGCCGAAAGCTGCAAAATCCCGCTGACCTGATCCTGACCGCTGGCGAGCAGGCGACGCCCTTCGTCGAGATTGCTCAGGGCGGCGCGCGCATATTCGAGAAAACCTTCACCCTCGGCGGTCAGGCGCAGGCTGCGGGTCGACCGCGCCAGCAGCCGTGCGCCGAGTTGCTGCTCGATGCGCTTCAACGCCGCGCTGGCCACCGCCGCAGACATGTCCATCACCCGCGCCGCCGCCGACAGGCTGCCCAGATCCGCCGCGCGGACAAACAACTGCAGGTCATCAAAACGCAACATGCGCAGCCTCGATTATCAAAAAAATATTGAAAGAGACTGCTCTTTTAGCCGGTTTTATCGCGCAGAGAAATAGCCAATGATGGCTTCCATCGAATTCACCCCGATTCTGGAGTCCGCGCATGTCCCAGCCCTTTACCGCTATCGCCACCCTGACCGCTAAATCCGGCCAGCAGGACGTTCTCGAACAGGCGCTGCGCGCCCTCGTCGAACCGAGCCGCGCCGAGCCCGGTTGTGGCCAGTACGACCTGCACCGCGACCTTGCCGATCCGCAGGTTTTTTATGTCATCGAACAGTGGGCCAGTGACGAGATTCTTGAGACGCACAACGCCAGCGCGCATTTTCAGAAGTTTCAGGCCAGCGCCGGCCACACCATCGAACACTTCCAGCTCAAACGCCTCGGCAAGATTGCCTGAATCCTTCTTCTATAAACTGTACGGAGTCATCCATGAAAGCCATTGCCTATTACGCGTCCCTGCCGATCAGCGACACCAAGTCCCTGCAAGACATTGAACTGCCAGAACCGATCGCCGGTCCGCGCGACCTCTTGGTGGAGGTCAAAGCCATCTCGGTCAACCCGGTCGACACCAAAGTGCGGCAAAACGTGGCACCGGAAAACGGCGCGGCGAAAGTGCTGGGCTGGGACGTTGCCGGTGTGGTCAAGGCTGTCGGCAGCGAAGTCACCCTGTTCAAGGCCGGTGACAAGGTGTTTTACGCCGGTTCGATTGCCCGGGCCGGTGGCAACAGCGAGTTGCACGTGGTCGATGAGCGCATCGTCGGTCACATGCCCAAGTCCCTCGGTTTTGCCGAAGCCGCCGCGCTACCGCTGACCGCCATCACTGCGTGGGAATTGCTCTTCGAGCGCCTGCAAATCAGCGAGGGCAGCAGCGATGAAGGCCAGAGCCTGCTGATCGTTGGCGCGGCGGGCGGAGTGGGCTCGATCCTCACTCAATTGGCCAAGCAGTTGACCGGCCTGAAAGTCATCGGCACTGCCTCCCGTGCGCAAACCCGTGACTGGGTCAGCGCACTCGGTGCCGATCTGGTCATCGATCACAGCCAGCCGCTGAGCGAAGAATTGAAACGCGCAGGCATCGACAGCGTGACCCACGTCGCCAGCCTGACCCAGACCGATCAGCATCTGGCGCAACTGGTCGAAGCCCTCGCGCCGCAAGGCAAATTGGCGCTGATCGACGATCCGAAGTCCCTCGACATCAGCCTGCTCAAGCGCAAGAGCCTGTCGCTGCACTGGGAGTTCATGTACACCCGCTCGCTGTTCGAAACGCCGGACATGATCGAACAGCACAAGCTGCTCAACCGCGTCGCCGAACTGATCGACGCCGGCACTTTGAAGACGACTTTGGGCGAGCACTTCGGTGTGATCAACGCGGCCAACTTGCGCCGTGCCCATGAGCTGCTGGAAAGCGGCAAGGCCAAGGGGAAAATTGTTTTAGAAGGTTTCTAAAAAAATAAAACCCCGCAACCGCTCGTGATGCCAGAGCGGTTGCGGGGCTTTTTGCCGTCAGTCGGTTGCTTGACCCTTGTCACAATTACGCGGGTATCGAGGTCTACAATCGAAGCCTCTGCGATACATCTTTTACGCAAGGGAGGTCAGCAATGAAGATCCTGATAAAAGAAGTGGCAAAGTCTCAATGGCAGGTGCGCCTGGACCAGCACGTCGTGACCTTTCGCAGTGAAGCCGAGGCTCTGGCCTTCACTCGTACCCTCGAAGCGCGACTCTGCGCGCCCCACCGGATTCCCGAACCCAGCCAGCAGCGCGCCGCCGGCTGAGCTCCAAAGTCGAGCGTTCAGACCTGGGCTTGCGCCAGCGCCCGGGCATTCTGCAAGCGCCGGGTGAGCAGCGCGACGCTCACCACCAGCAAACCACACAGGCTGATGACCATGGCCATCGGCACGGCGCTGCCATCGTGCAACACCCCCACCAACGCGGCGGCACCGGCGGCGATGCTGAACTGCAGGCAACCGAGCATCGCCGACGCACTGCCGGCGCGGGCGCCCTGACCGTTCATTGCGCAAGCCGAGGCGTTGGGAATGATGCAGCCGAGGCTGGCAATGCAGATGAACAGCGGAATCAGCAACGGCCACAACGCCTCTGGACGCATCGCGCTCACCGCCAGCAACGTCAGCCCGGCGAGGAAGTACACCCACACCGCGCGTACCAGCAAGAACGCCGGGCCACGCTTGGCCAGCAGACGCGCATTGACCTGCGCCACCAGAATGAACCCCGCCGCATTGGTGCCGAACAACCAGCCGAAGTGCTCGGCGGGTACACCGTAGAGCTTGATGAACACAAACGGGGAGCCGGCGATGTAGGCGAACATCCCGGCGATGGCGATGCCGCCGGTCAGGGCGTGGCCGAGGTAGACCGAATCCTTGACCAGTCGTGCGTACTGGCGCAACGCACCGGACAACGGCTGGCGCGGCACGTGGGCCGGCATGCTTTCCGGCAGCCCCAACGCCACCGCCAGACCCGCCGCCGCACTGAACCCGGTGAGGACCAGAAAGATCGACTGCCAACCCGTGGTGTTGACCAGCAGCCCACCGAGCATCGGCGCCAGAATCGGCGCCAGGCCCATCACCAGCATCAACTGGGAAAACACCTTCGCCGAGCCCACCGCGTCGCACTTGTCAGCAACCACCGCACGGGAAATCACCATCCCCGCACAGCCACCGAGTGCCTGGACGAAACGCGCGCCGATCAGCCATTCCAGGCTCGGCGCGTAGGCGCAGGCCAATGACGCCAGGGTAAACAGGGCGACACCGCTGAGCAGCGGAAGCCGCCGGCCGAAACGATCGGAAATCGGCCCGTAAGCCAGTTGGCCCAGAGACAGACCGAGGAAGTAAGCCGCCAGCGTCAGTTGAACGTGCTGCTCATCGGTGCCGAACGCCAGCGCCATCGCCGGGAACGCAGGTAAATAGAAGTCGATCGCCAAAGGACCGAAAGCGCTCAAGGCGCCGAGTATCAAAATCGTGCGGAAATTCATCAGGCATCCAGGTGGGCAAGTCGCAGCCCGACAGTCTAGCCGCGCCCGGACGCCTTGAACATTCCGATAGCTCGCTAACGATCAATTTCAGACGAGCTTCACCTCATAACCCTCTTCGCGGATCGCTGCGATGACCTGATCGGCACTCAGCGCGCTCTCGACGCCGACTTCCTTGGCCGCCAGATCGACGCGCACGCTGGCCGCCGGATCCAGCGCCTGCACCGCAGTGGTGATGGCTTTGACACAATGACCGCAGGACATGCCTTGAACGTTGAACACTTGCATGGGAAAACTCCTTTGAGTGAGGTTGCCGGCAGTCTCGAGCTTGCCACGATGGCAAGGTCAAGTTCTGCGAAAAACTGCCGGGCTGGCATTCGGCGTCGCGCTCGGCCAAGCTGCATGCATCAATGACTGGAATTCAGGAGATTCAGCCATGCGCTGGTCAGCTTTGGGCCTGTTTGGCTTGCTCAGCCTTTTCGCCGCCGTCCCGCAGGTGCAAGCCGCCGGCGAGGATTACGCGGTACTGATCATTTCCCGCGAGCGCCTCGAAGTGGCGACCTCGTGCGAAATCGGCGTGTACATCCAGGACCAGCTCTCGGCACGCCTGTTCCAGGAGCAGAGCACGTCGTTCAACCTGCCACCGGGCAAGGTTTCGCTGCGCTTGAAACTGCTGCCGGGCCAGGCGCCGGGTTGCAATCCCGGCATGCTCGCACCGGGCTCGCAGGAAGTCGTGCTGCACGCGGGGGATGTGCTGAAGTTCCGCCTGGCGATGAATGCCGAAGGCGTGTACCTCAAGCCGGCTGGCCTCGGTTACTGAGCCAATCGCCGATCCGTCGCCGATCGTTCCCACGCTCTGCGTGGGAATGCAGCCATGGACGCTCTGCGTCCCGAAGTGTGACGCGGAGCGTCACAGGAGGCATTCCCACGCGGAGCGTGGGAACGATCAACACGCTCGCTCCCACAAGAATGGTGCTTGACCTTGCCCGCATGGCAAGGTTGATCCTGTAGACATCCACTACAGGGAGCGCGACCGATGTCCGAATCCACCACTTTCGATCTGCCGATTGCCGGCATGACCTGCGCCAGTTGCGCCGGGCGTGTCGAGCGGGCGCTGCGCAAGGTCAGCGGCGCCAGTGCCGTCAGCGTCAACCTGGCCACCGAACAGGCGCGGGTACAGGCGCCCGGCGACAGCCTGCCGGCGCTGATGCAAGCCGTGGAGCGCGCCGGTTACAGCGTGCCCCGGCAAACCGTCGAATTGAGCATCGACGGCATGACCTGCGCGTCCTGCGTCGGTCGCGTCGAACGCGCCCTGAGCAAAGTCCCAAGCGTGAGCAGCGTCAGTGTCAATCTGGCCAACGAACGTGCGCACATCGAATTGCTCGGCCAGGTCGATACGCAAACCCTGCTCGACGCGGTGAGCAAGGCCGGTTACTCGGCCAGCGTCTGGCAAGCTGAACGGCCACAGTCCGATGACCAGCAAAAACGCCTGCATCGCGAGCGCTGGGCATTGATCTGCGCGATCGCCCTCGCTCTGCCGCTGGTGTTGCCGATGTTGCTGCAGCCGTTCGGCATTCACTGGATGCTCCCGGCCTGGGCGCAATTCGCCCTCGCCACCCCCGTGCAATTCATCTTCGGCGCACGCTTTTATGTGGCGGCGTGGAAAGCCGTGCGCGCCGGCGCCGGCAACATGGACCTGCTCGTCGCCCTCGGCACCAGCGCCGGTTATGGCCTGAGTGTCTATGAATGGGGCAGCGCGGCCGGACGCATGCCGCATCTGTATTTCGAGGCCTCGGCGGTGGTCATCGCTTTGGTGTTGCTCGGCAAGTATCTCGAGAGCCGCGCCAAACGCCAGACCGCCAGCGCCATCCGCGCCCTCGAAGCATTGCGGCCGGAGCGTGCGATTCAAGTCATCGAGGGGCGTGAGCAGGACGTCGCGATCAGCGCCCTGCGCCTCGACGATCTGGTGCTAGTCAAACCCGGCGAACGCTTCCCGGTGGATGGCGAAGTCGTCGAAGGCCAGAGCCACGCCGACGAAGCGCTGATCAGCGGCGAAAGCCTGCCAGTGCCGAAACAGCCGGGCGACAAGGTCACCGGCGGCGCGATCAATGGCGAAGGTCGTTTGCTGGTGCGCACCCAGGCGCTCGGCGCGGAAACCGTGCTGGCGCGGATCATTCGTCTGGTCGAGGACGCGCAAGCGGCGAAAGCGCCGATCCAGAAATTGGTGGACAAGGTCAGCCAGATTTTCGTGCCGACTGTGTTGCTGATCGCCCTTGCCACGCTGATCGGCTGGTGGCTGTACGGCGCACCGCTGGAAACTGCGGTGATCAATGCCGTCGCCGTGCTGGTGATCGCCTGCCCGTGCGCCCTCGGCCTCGCCACCCCGACGGCGATCATGGCCGGCACCGGCGTCGCCGCACGCCACGGCATTCTGATCAAGGACGCCGAAGCGCTGGAGCGCGCCCATGAAGTCAGCAGTGTGGTGTTCGACAAGACCGGCACGCTGACCTCGGGTACGCCGCGTATCGCGCACTTCAGCGCGGTCGATGGCGACGAAAACAATCTGCTGACCTTGGCCGGTGCGTTGCAGCGCGGCAGCGAGCATCCGTTGGCCAAAGCGGTGCTGGATGCCGCCGCCGAACGCGGCTTGAACGTGCCCGATGTCAGCGACAGCCAGGCGCTGACCGGACGCGGCATCGCCGGCACGCTGGATGGCCGGCGCCTGGCGCTGGGCAATCGGCGGATGCTCGACGAAAGCGCCTTGAGTGCCGGTGAATTGAGCACATCCGCCGAAGCGTGGGAACGCGAAGGACGCACATTGTCGTGGCTGATCGAACAAAGTCCTGAGCCGAAGGTGCTGGGTCTGTTCGCCTTCGGTGACACGCTGAAACCCGGCGCACTGCAAGCGGTGCAACAACTCGCCGCGCGGGATATCCAGAGCCACCTGCTGACCGGCGACAATCGCGGCAGCGCACGGGTGGTGGCCGAGGCTCTGGGCATCCAAAATGTCCACGCCGAAGTGCTGCCTGCCGACAAGGCCGCGACCGTCGCCGAGCTGAAGAAAACCGGCGTAGTCGCCATGGTCGGCGACGGCATCAACGACGCCCCGGCCCTCGCCGCTGCCGACATCGGCATCGCCATGGGCGGCGGCACCGACGTTGCCATGCACGCGGCCGGTATCACCCTGATGCGCGGCGATCCGCGACTGGTGCCGGCGGCGCTGGAGATCAGTCGCAAGACCTACGCAAAGATTCGCCAGAACCTGTTCTGGGCCTTTGTCTACAACCTGATCGGCATTCCGCTGGCGGTATTCGGTTTCCTCAATCCGGTGCTGGCCGGCGCGGCGATGGCGCTGTCGAGCGTCAGCGTGGTGAGCAATGCGCTACTGTTGAAAACCTGGAAGCCCAAGGACCTGGAGGAACACCGATGAACATCGGCCAAGCGGCCCGACAAAGTGGCCTGAGTGCAAAAATGATTCGTTACTACGAGTCGATCGGTTTGCTCAAAGCGGCCAATCGCACCGACAGCGGTTACCGCGTATACGGCAGCGATGACCTGCACACGCTGGCGTTTATCAAGCGCTCGCGGGATCTGGGCTTTTCCCTGGAAGAGGTCGGCAAGCTGCTGACCCTCTGGCAGGATCGCCAGCGCGCCAGCGCCGACGTGAAGGCCCTGGCGCGCCAGCACATCGACGAGCTGAATCAGAAGATCCGCGAGCTCGGCGAGTTGCGCGACACCCTGCAGGACCTGGTCGAGCATTGCAGCGGCGACCATCGCCCGGACTGCCCGATCCTCAAGGAGCTGGCGTCGGGCTGCTGCGCGCAACCCGCTCGCGCCTGATCCGCAACAGCGTCACCACGCCCAAGGTGCCGAGGGGAATGCCGTGGAACAGCATGACCACGGCCCCCGGCGTCCACCACGCATAGAACGGCGCAGCGACCAACATGCCGATGCCGAAACCGCTCATCTGCAGCAAGGTCAGCACGCTGAAAATCGGCAGGCGCAACGCCGCAGGTTCCCGTTGCAAACGTGACATCAGGCTGACTTCGGAGACTCCATCACCAAGCCCGGCCGGCAATGCAAACAGCAGCAGACCGTAGAGGCTGTGCTGCTGGAACATCAGAATGAAACCGCAGGACATCAGCGCCACGCCGCAGAAAAATCGTCTTTCAAGGTGGCTGTTCTCCGAGCCCTTGAGGTGACTGGCGATGCGTGCGCCGAGCAGCTTGCCGCTGGCCCATACCGCAAGCGCCAGGCCCAAGGTCGTACTCGCCGCCTCGGGCGTGAGCAGTTTCGAAATGATCGGGAAGCCGACGTTGTGCGCAGCGCTGCCCAAGGTGTCGGCCATGGTCACCGCAAGCATGGCCGCGACCACTGGCGCCGAACGCAGGCCCTGCCGCAGCGCAAACCATTCACCGCGCTCCGGCTGTTCGCTGACATCGGTTTTTTCGAAACGCAGCGGCATGATCAGCAGCGCCGCGAGCACATAGGTCAGCGCATTGAGGACGAAGACCGTTTCAAAACCAAAAGCAGCCACCAGCAACCCCGACACCAGACTGCCGCCGACCATGGCTGCTGAAGAGGCTGAGGTGATCCAGGCATTGGCCTTGAGCAGCTGCGCCGGCTCAATCAAACGCGGCAACTGGCTGTTGAGGCCGATGGCGAACATCGAATTGCCCAAGCCGAGGCCGAAGGCAATCAACGGCAACAGCCATGCCTGCTGACTCGCCGGAGTAATCAACAGCAGCCCCAGCAGTGCAGCGCGCAACAGATCGAAAGCAATCAGCGGCGCGCGGCCCTGCCAGCGCCGGTAGAAGCGCGTGCCGATCAGGCTGGCGAAAATTCCGCCAACGACGCGGCTGGCAAGGAAGATGCCGACGCTCATGGCGCTGTTGCTCAGCAAATAAACGTAAGTGGCCAGCGCGACCATGTTGAGGAAGGCGCCGAAATCGGAGATCAGCCGGGCGGTTACGATCAGGTGGATGTTGCGTGGGGTGGTCACATTCAGTCCTTGAGTGTGCGAAGGCAGGCCAGATTCCCATACAACTTTCAGCAACACCAATATCTCTTGTGGGAGCGAGCCTGCTTGCGAAAGGCATTTGAACCACCGTTATCGGTGACTGACATACCGCCTTCGCGAGCAGGCTCGCTCCCACAGGTGTTTCGCTGGTTCTGGAATGCGCAGGCACAAAAAACCCGGCCGAAGCCGGGTTTTTCATCACGCGATCACTGCATCCACGGCGGTGGAGGCGGTTCTTCGGGTTTGCCTTTCGGCGCGTCGTCCGCCGCGCGAATGGCTTGCTTGCGTTCCTCGTCGAGGCGCGCCGCTTCGATTTCGCGCAACACCCCGCCAACATCGGCCAGGTCTTCCGGATCGTCGAACTCGCCGGTCAGCACACTGTTCGGGTGCAAGGTGCCGGCTTCGTACAACGCCCACATTTCCTTGGCGTACTTGGTCTTCTTCAATTCCGGCGCGAAACGGCCGAAGTACGAAGCCATGTTGCCAACGTCACGCTCGAGCATGCTGAACGCGTGGTTGTTGCCCGCAGCGTCGACTGCCTGGGGCAGGTCGATGATGACCGGGCCGGTCGGGGTCAGCAGCACGTTGAACTCGGAGAGGTCACCGTGCACCAGACCGGTACACAACATCAGCACGATCTGCGAAATCAGGAACGCGTGATACTCGCGCGCCTGATCCGGCTCCAGTACCACGTCGTTCAGACGCGGCGCGGCGTCGCCGAATTCGTCGGCCACCAGCTCCATCAACAGCACGCCGTCGAGGAAGTCATAGGGTTTGGGCACTCGCACACCGGCGCCGGCCAGACGGAACAGCGCCGCCACTTCGGCGTTCTGCCAGGCGTCTTCGGTCTCTTTGCGACCGAACTTGGACCCCTTCGCCATGGCCCGCGCCTGACGGCTGTTACGAACCTTGCGGCCTTCCTGATACTCGGCCGCCTGGCGGAAACTGCGTTTATTCGCCTCCTTGTAGACCTTGGCGCAACGTAACTGATTGCCGCAGCGCACTACATAAACAGCTGCCTCTTTGCCACTCATCAGTGGGCGCAGCACTTCGTCGACCAGACCGTCCTCGATCAGGGGTTCAATGCGTTTTGGAGTCTTCATCAGCTTTTATTGTGGGTCCTTTATTACCAAACACGCGAATGTCACTCGTTATACGGCAATCCTCGCCCGACGGGGAGGGGTTGCCGACCTGTGAACCTTGAGGATGCACACACTGTGCCGGATCAATCGCAGCGACCCGGGCGAATCATAGCCGAGACCGTGGCATTGATTGGTATCGGTCGGCAAGGGCATTTGCGACAGAATCTGACATACACATGCACCGGAGCCCCTGTGGGAGCGAGCCTGCTCGCGAAAGCGCTCTGTCAGCAGAGAATGATGGCGACTGACACGGCGCCTTCGCGAGCAGGCTCGCTCCCACATTGGAATACTGCTTAGCGTTCAATGATCGCGGTGACACCCTGCCCGCCCGCCGCACAGATCGAAATCAACCCTCGCCCCTTGCCCGCCGCATCCAGCAGTTTGGCCAGGTTCGCGACAATGCGCCCGCCCGTCGCGGCGAACGGATGCCCCGCCGCCAGCGAACTGCCTTTGACGTTAAGCCGACTGCGATCAATCGAACCCAGCGGTGCGTCGAGCCCCAAGCGGGTTTTGCAGTATTCGGGATCTTCCCAGGCCTTGAGCGTGCACAGCACTTGCGCGGCGAAGGCTTCGTGAATTTCGTAGTAATCAAAATCCTGCAACGTCAGCCCATTGCGCGCCAGCAAGCGTGGCACGGCATACACCGGCGCCATCAGCAGGCCCTCGGCACCGTTGACGAAATCCACCGCCGCCGCCTCGCCGTCGCGCAGATAAGCGAGGATCGGCAAGCCGCGCGCTTTGGCCCATTCCTCACTTCCCAGCAACACCACCGAAGCGCCATCGGTGAGCGGCGTGGAATTGCCGGCCGTCAGCGTGCCCTTGGCGCTTTTCTCGAAGGCCGGTTTCAGCGTGGCGAGTTTTTCCAGGGTAAGGTCCGGGCGCAGATTGTTGTCGCGGGTCAGGCCGAGGAATGGCGTCATCAGATCGTTGTGCCAGCCTTCGCCGTAGGAAGCGGCGAGTTTGTGGTGGCTTTCGAGGGCCAGTTGATCCTGTTCTTCGCGGGGAATATTCCAGGTCTGCGCCATCAGCTCACAGTGCTCGCCCATGGACAGGCCAGTACGTGGCTCGCCGTTGCGCGGGAATTCGGGAATCAGATGCCGGGCGCGCAACTGCAAAAGGGTTTTCAGTTTGTCGCCGGTGCTCTTGGCGCGGTTGGCCTGTAGAAGAATCCTGCGCAGGCCTTCGCTGACGCTGATCGGCGCATCGGAAGTGGTGTCGACGCCGCCAGCGATGCCGCAGTCGATCTGGCCGAGCGCGATTTTATTCGCCACCAGCAGCGCCGCTTCCAGACCGGTGCCGCAGGCTTGCTGGATGTCATAGGCCGGCGTCGTCGGAGACAAGCGCGAGCCGAGCACACATTCGCGGGTCAGGTTCATATCCCGTGACAATTTAAGCACCGCGCCTGCCACCACCTCGCCGATGCGCTGGCCGTGCAGGTTGTAGCGCTCGATCAGGCCTTCCAGCGCGGCGGTGAGCATCGCCTGATTGCTGGCCGAGGCGTACGGCCCGTTGGAGCGGGCGAAAGGGATGCGGTTACCGCCGATGATCGCGACGCGGCGCAGCTGGGTCATGGATAACTCCTGTGGAATTTGCGGATTCACATGGAAACCTGTGGGAGCTGGCTTGCCAGCGATGGGGGCGGCATTTCCAACCCTTCAGCGGCTGACACTCCGCCATCGCGGGCAAGCCCGCTCCCACAGGGTCAGTGGTCTACTCTGCTAAACCAGCGTAGGCCTTATTGCGCCGATCGAACGATTGATTGCCGTGGACAGTCCACACTTTGAACCCCAACTTCTGGAGAGCGTTCCATGTCTGACCGCTATATCGACTTCGCCAACTCATCCTTCGGCCATCGTCTGGTCGGGGCCTTGGGCCTGCCGTCGCCGGTGCGGCTGGAACGCTGGCAGGCGGGGCGTCTGCGGCCGATCGAGGGCGCCCTGTTGATCGGTGGCGGGCCGCTGGCCGAACGGATCAGCGGGTTTGCCAACCGCTTGACCGATGCAATCTACAGCTACGGCACCGAGCCCTCGCTGGCCACTGCATGGATCCCCGGCCACGGGCCGAAACTCAAAGCGGTGGTGTTCGACGCCAGCGCTCTGCAACACACCGACCAGCTCAAGCAACTGCGCGAATTCTTTCAGCCATTGATGAAGAACCTCGACCATAGCGCGCATCTGGTCATCCTCGGCCGCGCGCCGGAAAGCCTGGGTGATCCGTTCGCCTCCAGTGCGCAGCGAGCACTCGAAGGCTTCTCGCGCTCGCTGGCCAAAGAGCTGCGCGGCGGTGGCACCTTGCAGCTGATCTACGTCGGCGAAGGTGCCGAAGATCAACTGGAAGGCCCGCTGCGATTCTTCCTCTCGCCGAAAAGTGCATTCGTGTCCGGTCAGGTAATTCGCCTGACCGCGTGCGCTACGCCAGTCACTGACTGGACCCGCCCGCTGGCCGGGCGCAAGGCGCTGGTCACCGGTGCCGCGCGCGGCATCGGCGCGTCGATTGCCGAAACCCTGGCCCGTGATGGCGCCGAGGTGATCCTCCTCGACGTACCGCCAGCCAAGACCGACCTTGAGGCCCTCGCCGCGCGCCTCGGCGGCCGGGCGATCACCCTCGATATCTGCGCCGATGACGCCGCCGCGCAATTGATTGAGCAGCTGCCCGACGGCCTCGACATCCTCGTGCACAACGCCGGCATCACCCGTGACAAAACCCTGGCCAACATGACCCCGGAATTCTGGGACGCGGTGCTGGCCGTCAACCTCAACGCGCCGCAGGTGCTGACCAAGGCGCTGCTCGACAGCGGCACCCTGCGCGACAACGCACGGGTGGTCCTGCTTGCCTCGATCAGCGGCATCGCCGGCAATCGCGGGCAGACCAATTACGCGGCGAGCAAGGCTGGCCTGATCGGTCTGGCCCAGGCCTGGGCGCCGACGCTGCTGGAACGCGGCATCAGCATTAACGCCGTCGCCCCCGGTTTCATCGAAACGCAAATGACTGCGCACATTCCGTTCGGCCTGCGCGAAGCCGGGCGGCGCATGAGTTCGCTGGGCCAGGGCGGCTTGCCGCAAGACGTCGCCGAAGCCGTGGCGTGGCTGGCGCAACCGGGCACGGGCGCGTTCACCGGGCAGGCGTTGCGGGTCTGTGGGCAAAGCGTTCTGGGGGCTTGAGCATGAGCATCGAATGGCACACGCTGGATCGCGAACCGAGTCTGCCCGCGCTGTACTCGCGCGCAGCGACGCGACGCAAAATCACCGGTACGCAACTGCCCGACAGCGGCCTGCGCTGCTGGGTCGATATCGACAGCAAACGGCTGACGGCCTATCGCAAGGTCTGCGGTTTCGTCGATGACGGCCTGCTGCCGCCGACCTATCCACACATCCTCGCCTTCGCCTTGCAGATGCAATTGCTCACGGCCAGGGACTTTCCGTTCCCGCTGCTGGGGCTGATTCACCTGAGCAACCGCATCCGCGTGTTGCGGCCAATGGGCGCGATCAGTCGCGCGCAAGTCAGCGTGCGTGTGCACAACCTGCAACCACATGCCAAGGGCGCGACGTTCGATCTGTTGACCACCCTCGACGATCAGCTTGGGCCGCTGTGGGAAGCCGAAAGCCAGATGCTCTGTCGCGGGGTGAAACTCGAGGGCGAGGCGCTGGCTCAGGATTGGCAGCCGTCACAGGATTTGCTCGAAGTGGCGCGCTGGACTGCACCTGCTGATATCGGTCGCCAGTATGCGAAAGTCTCCGGCGACTACAACCCGATTCACCTCAGTGCAGCGAGCGCCAAACTGTTCGGTTTTCCCACCGCGATTGCCCATGGACTCGGGAACAAGGCGCGGACACTGGCGGCACTCTCCGATCACCTGCCCAAAGCCAACCTGGAAATCGCCGTGCACTTTCGCAAACCGGTGCGCCTGCCCAGTGAAGTGATATTGCTGGCCAGTGCCGCGGGCTCCAGCGGTGAGTTGCGTCTGATCGGTGCCGGCGACCTGGAACATATGGTCGGTCAGTGGCAACCGATCGCCTGATCTGGCGGGGCGGAAAAACCCGTTAATTGTGTATATATCACTTAAGTTTTTCCGCGCCCTGCCCGCCGCTTTGCAAAAAACCGAGCCTTGAATATCAAGGCTTTTTTTTGCCCGTTTATTACCGGGGTATTAGTCCTTCGGCATAGCGCCGAGCCCTCTATATAAACGGGTTAATACCAACTTGAGAATGGTGAAAAACCTGCCCTCGACTGAGATTACAGCCACGGACGAGGCATCGCCGACGACAGATCGGCGAGCCATCGAAGGCAACGTAACGTTGTGACAGGTGCAGGAATCTCAATCATGAAAACTCAAGTGATGTGGTCCAAATCGGCAATCGCGCTGGCACTGATTCTTTCGGTCGGCCTCGTCGGCTGCAGCAGCGGCGGTGGCGGTCATCGCAGCAGTTCGGGCAGCTCGACGGCGGACGGCACGGCGGGCACCGATGGCAGCGGTGGCGCGGGCGGCGGAACCGGCGGCGATACTGCCGGCACCGGCGGTACAGGTGGCACCGGCGGCGATACCGCAGGCACTGGTGGAACCGGTGGCACTGGCGGCACTGGCGGTACCGGCGGTGGCACCGATCCGACCAACCCAACCAATCCGACAGACCCGACCGATCCCACCAACCCGACCAATCCCGCTGCACCTTCGCTGGTGACCACAACACTTGTTCAGGATGTCGGCAAAACCGTCAGCGGTGTCGGCGATGGCGTCGGCCAGATCGGCGATTCACTGAGTACTGTTCCGGTCGCTGGCGGCATCGTGCAAAGCGTGGCCAACACCACCGGCAACGTGGTCAGCACCTTGGGCGATGGCGTCACTGATGGCATCGGCAAACTGGCCACTGACCCCAACGGCCTGACCACCACCGTGGCCTCGGTTGGCGGCGTGGTTTCCGATGTTGGCGACGGCGTGTCGGACCTCAGCGTCAAACTCAACACCGCGACCCGTAGCGTTCCCGTCGTTGGCGGTGTAGTCACCCGCGTGGCGCCGCTGGTCGATGGCATCGGTGAAAAAGTCACCATGCTTGGCGACACCCTCAACACCTCACTGACCAGCGGCCCGACCAGCCAGTTGACCAACAAGGTCGGCAGCGGCCTGGTGCCGGTGATCGCCATGGTCGAAAGCACCACCGACAAGCTCGGCGATGCCACCGGTCTGGGTGATCCGCTCAAAGGGGTGATCTCGAAAGTGGGCGGCACGGTGAACAGCCTTGGCGGCAAAGTCACCGGCGCAGGCAGCGGCAATGCCCTGACCAACACCCTCGGCGGCGCCCTGAGCAACACCGGCACGGCGGTCGGCAAAGCGGGTGGCCTGGTGTCCAATGGCACTGGCTCGGGTACTGGCGGCATCGGCGGCATCGGTGGCGGGCTGGGCGGCACCGGTCTGCTGCAAACCGTGGGTGGCGCCGTGGTCAACGTCGGCAGCGGTCTGAATGCCGGCAGCACCAGCGGCGTGGTCAGTGCCGGCGGCGTCACCGCTGGCGGGCTGGGCACCACGATTGCGTCGATCAACACCGTACTCGGTGGTTCAGGCACGCCGATCACTGCAACCACGTCGCCGCTGGCCAGTGTCGGCGCCGCAGTCGGTGCGGGCCTCAATCCGGTCACCAGCGCGGTCACCACTGTCACTCAACAGGTCGGCGCCGCTACCGGTCTCGGCACTCCGGTCGCTGGTCTTACAAATCAGGTGGGCGCCGCCGTCGGCAATCTCGGCGGAGCGATTGCCGCCACCAACAATCCGGTCACCACTGCTGTCGGCGGTCTGGTTACCAACGTCGGCGGCACCGTGGCAGCGGTCGGTGGTCTGGTCAACAGCGGCACTGCCACTGGCGGCGGCACGGCAACCGGTGGCTTGGGCGGGGTACTCGGCGGCCTGACCGGCGCGCTGGGCGGCAACAAACGCTAAATTGCACCTGGCCGATTCGACGGCCTTACCTACAGCGCCTACGCTTGGTTGAGGGCGGAAGATTCCCACGAGTCTTCCGCCTTTTTTCTAAGGAAAAATCTGCCCTGTGCTGTGTTCTGACCATGGAGTGTCCTATGCGCGTACTGGCATCCCTGCTGTGCCTGAGCCTCAGTTCCGCTGCCCTCGCCGACACCTTGCCCAGCTTTCTCAACAGCAACGAAACCATCCGCAACCTCCCCGTACCCAACCTGCCCGCCGACGCCTATCGGCCGAGCGCGGCGCCGCTGCAAGTGCCAGACCCGGGTGCGACCGCCGCGCAGCCATTGCTGATGGAAACCAAGGTCAACCTCAAGACCGTGCAGATCGAAGGCGGCACGATTTACCCGCTCAACGAACTCGCGGAAATCTACAAGCCCCTGATCGGCCGTCAGGCCAGCCTTGCCGAGCTGATCGAAGCCACGCGCAACATCACCCGTCGTTATCAGCAGGACGGCTACCTGTTGTCCTATGCGTTCCTGCCGCAACAGAACTTCGATGACGGCGTGGCGCGGGTAGTGCTGGTCGAAGGCTACGTGCGCGATATTCAGATGCAGGGCGACATCGGCCGGGTCAAAGGCCTGCTCGACAAACTCGCCGCGAAAATCCAGGCCGAACGCCCGCTGACGCGCAAAACCTTCGAGCGCTACACCACGCTGATGAGCCGCATTCCCGGCGTGACGATTCAAGCGCAAGTGCCACCGCCGGGCACCACCGATGGCGCGACCACCCTGGTTGCCCAGGCCAGTCGCAAACCGTTCACCAGCACTCTGAGCACCACCGAAGACAACCGTAACGGCCCGCAGGCGTTGCTCGGTGTCAGCAGCAATTCGCAGACGTCGATGGGCGAACAGTTGAGCCTCAGCGGCCTGTTCCCACCGGGCGACGACAAAGAGCATTACTACCGTCTCGACTACAGCCAGTTCCTCGATACCGAAGGCACGCAACTCAACGTCTCGGCCTCGCGTTACCGCGCCGACCCGGACACCGAAGTGCTGGTCGGCGGTGGCGGACGCCTGAGTACCCACCGCGAAAACGATCGCTACTCGATCGGCTTCAGCACGCCCCTGATCGCCTCCGCCAACGAACTGCTGACCGCCGGCTCGCGCTTGTATGCGGTCGACGACAAGACGCGCTATGACGGCATCAACTTTCCCTTCAGCACCGAACTGCGCACCGACGTCCGCGCCCTGGCTTTCGAAGGCGACTGGCGCAAGGCCGACGCCCGCCAACTGCGCATCCTCAGTGCCGGCGTCTACCAGGGCTTCGACAGCCTCGGCGCGAGCACCAACTATGACGACATCGACCTGGATTTCTTCCGCGTCAGACTGTCCGGCGTGCAGAGCGACAAGTTTCTCGACAACTGGCAAGGCGTGCTCTCGGCGGCGCTGTACTGGAGCGACGACACCTTGCCCGACAGCGAACGCGCCGTATTCGGCGGGCAAAACTTCGGCCGTGGCTACCCCGACGACCAGGCCTCGGGCGACAAGGGATGGGGCGTGGCTTACGAGGTCAACTACAGCTTCAACCGCGACGGCAACTGGGTGCGCATCCTGCAACCCTACGTCGTCGTCGACCGCTCGCGCAGCTGGTTCAACCAACTGCCGGTGCCGGCCAACAACCTGTCATCCACCGCGCTCGGACTGAGGTTCGGCGATGCCAAGTACTACAACGTCGCTCTGGAAGTGGCGAAGGCCATGTCGGATGAAGCGCTGGACACGTTGAATCGCAAGCCTCGGTACAGCATCAGTTTCAGTTATCAGTTGTAAGGGCCGAGCGGTGTGTCAGTCAGGATTTTTTTTGACTGACGCACCGCCTTCGCGAGCAGGCTCGCTCCCACAGATTCGGCGGTGTTCATGGTTGCTGAGTACAACCGCCGTCCCTGTGTGAGCGAGCCTGCTCGCGAAAGGGTTCGGCTATTCAACCGATTTATCGCAGCGCTTTAAACCAGCCGTTTAAACACACGCCCCGTTACCTCGCAACAGCCCACAAATCCTTGCGCCGTTGCCTACGGCTACGCCAGAATCCGCCGGCTTGTGCGCCTGGGGCGCGGGTTCTATCGTTTGCCTGCCACTGCTCATCAGTGGTCGGGTTTAGTCGCCCGCTTGTCCACGACGCACAGGTTCCTGTCAGCCAGGTATTGCATACCTGCACTTGATGGTGGCTGTGCGCAGGGCGCCTACGGGCGCGCCGATTTCGTGGCTCATCGGTCGACTAACCTGCGTGCAGCTGCCTCCCTTTCGTTTAGTCGCGAACGGGTTGCGGCCCTACTCCATCAGGAGACTGAGCCCGTGAAAAAGATAACGCCCGATCCACCCCTTGCCGATCCGACTTTCGCCGACCCGCTCGTCGAAGCGCAAAAACTCAAGGAAGCCGCCGACCGCGCCATCGATTACTACCTCAACCCCCGCCTCATCAAAGACCCCGCCGCACCGCGAAAACCCAGCACCCTATTCATCGTCGACCCGGCTGCGGACAACGAAACCCTGTTGGTCCATGCCTGCGAATCACTGGCCTCGGCGAGCATCATGGCCAGCGACCTCGCCGGATTTATCGATGGACCGCAGCGCAGCTCCCTGTTGGGGATACAACAGGTGATCATGCTGGGCGAACTGGCGGTCAACCGCGTACTGGACAGGCTTGTGCCGGAGTGACAAGAGCTAGAGGCTGGTTGCGCAGGTGGTGAGACAGGCAGAGTGTTGTTGGCTGACTGGCCGCCTTCGCTGGCAAGCCAGCTCCCACAGGATTGATGTACATCAGGCAGGAATGGGTTGGCTGGCAGGCCGCTATCGCGAGCAGGCTCACTCCTACAGTTTTGATCGTGGGTTTTCAGTGAGAAACAGGTCGGCTGTCAGACCGCCTTCGCGAGCAGGCTCGCTCCCACAGTTTGAATCGAGTACATCAGCGAGAAACAGGTCGGCAGGCAGACCGCCTTCGCGAGCAGGCTCGCTCCCACAGTTTGAATCGAGTACATCAGCGAGAAACAGGTCGGCTGTCAGGCCGCCTTCGCTGGCAAGCCAGCTCCCACAGTTTGATCGGGTGCGTTCAGTGAGAAACAGGTAGGCTGTCAGGCCGCCTTCGCGAGCAGGCTCGCTCCCACAAAAGCAAAAGCAAAGCAGCGAAGCTGCCCGCGGCGAAGCCGCCCCACTCAACAATGAGCGCAAGCTCGAGTGCTCTTGATCTTGATCCACCGGCGACGTCGGAAGGCTGAGTGGAGGGATTGATCCGGGCGTGGGAGCGCAGCGACCGTCTGGCGCAGCCAGACACAGCGGAAGGAGGTGCAGCGAAGCAAACCGGAGCCGCTGCGCCCGGATCAGTCCCGGAGCGAAGGAACCCGAGCCTGCGAGGGCCGAACGTAGGAGCAAGCGTTTTTTTGCTTACTTTTTTTAGGCGTTTGTAAAAAAAGTGAGTCGCCGTAAGGGCGAAACCGCCAGCCGCAACACCCGCAGCAACGGATATTCACCCAAAACCCCACCAACACGGTCGGCCCAAAGGCCGCCGAGTTCACCCACCCTGAACCTTAGGCTTGGGAAAAAGATTATCGAGAGTCTCCAACAACCTCACGTGATAAATCGGCTTGCGAAACAGATCCAGCACCTGCAACCGCAACATATCGCTGACATCCTCCATATCCGCATGCCCCGACATCACAATCACCGGCAAATGCGCCCGCGACGTATGCTCACGCAACCGCCTGATCAACGACATGCCCGACTCCTCGGGCATACGCAGATCAGTAATCACCAACGCAATATCCGGATGCCGGGTCAGATGATGCAGCGCGAGCTTCACCGACGTCGCGGTATGACAGACAAACCCCTCCCCCTCCAGCAACTCCGCCAACTCCAGCAACGCGTCTTCTTCATCATCAACCAGAAGCAGTTGTTGGCGGGGCGACGAAGACGCGTTCATAGGCAATACCTGAATACTGAAAGGTAAATCCAGTGTAGTGCGATATCAGCCAGGTGCAGTATTCACAAGATCAAGGCGTTGGCCGAGTCACAGCCGTACCATCGAGCGAGGTCAGAATATTGTTGAAGATCGCCAATACCCTGTCTCCAAGCGGAGTGACGAACGCCACAACCACCACCGCCACCATCGCCACCACAATCGCATACTCAATCGCCGAAGCACCCTCTTCACTGCGGGAAAACGCGCGAGCCTTGGCGATCACATAATCAAAAGTCATACGAAACATAGCTCCACTCCTTCGCGCCTCTGGCGCCGACATCACCACCGCGGCAAGGTTCCACCGTGCCACCTGAGCATTGTCAACAAACCCCCGCCCAACAACTGTAAGAACGCATTAATCACAAAGCATTAATCCCATCGTTTTTCCGCCGTTTCCGGCTGTTAACTGGCCAACGTCATACTTTGGTACGGTTATTTCGCCTGTCACTAATGGCGCTTTTGCTTGGATCAGCTAGCTTGGAAATAGCGAAATAGTTGCATGTTCATAGCTGCCGATTCAGTCCGCCTTTCGCAAGCAAATGCAGTCGGTTGTGCAGCAGGAAAGGGAGAGCCGTCATGAACAGTCGCGTCACCATGGGCCTTGCCGCGTTACTGTTGCTCGGCGCGGTTTTTGTCGGTTACTGGGGGCTGGTGCTCAGTCGTCAGCCGGCCCCGGTCGCCGAGGCGCCCGTCGCCCCAGCGGTCAGCATTGAACAGACTGTCGCGATTGCCGAAGACCAGACCCGCCAACCGGTGGTGGTGCTGCTCCACGATGTAGCGCCGTTCACGCCGTTGACCGCCGCCGATGTGACCGTGGAAAAACTGCGCAGCGCGCCGGCCGGCAGCCTGACCAGCATCGAACAAGCAGTCGGCCGCACACCTTGGCGCCACCTCAGCGCCGGCACCTGGCTCAATGACGAAAGCTTCCAGGCTGGCGGTGCGTTGGCGCGGATGATTCGCCGCGACGAGCGCGCGCTGACCGTGGCCGTCGATGAAGTGATCGGTGCCGCCGGGCAGTTGCTGCCGGGCGATTACGTCGATGTGCTGCTGTATCTGCGCGAGGACGCGAGCAATCTGCAGCAGTCGGCGCAGATCGCCGTTCCGGCCCTGCGCGTGCTCGGAATTGGCGATCATTACGGCCTGACCAACGACGGCCAACCGGCGACGCCCAGCCTCAGCGCCGAAGAAAAAGTCAAACAGGACCAGCGCCGCATCGCCGCACGCACCGTGGTGCTGGCGGTGCCGGAAAAACTGCTCAGCCGCCTGATGCTCGCCACTCAAGTCGGCACGTTGCGTCTCGCGGTGCGCAGCAGCGAAGAACAACGGCTGGCGAAATACTGGGCCGGCGAAGCGCAATCGCCCGCGCATCTGGACCGCGCCAACAGCCAGCTCTTCCAGTTCACTCAACTCGCCCTGGGCAGCGCGCAAAAAACACCTGCCACCGCCAGTGCCGGCGCGGCGCCCAGGCCTGCGGTGGAAATCATTCGCGGCAACCAGATCAGCCAACAAACCCCATGACTGCGCAAGGATTCACGTGCATGCAGAGTCGACTCAGACCGACATTGAAACCGGCGCTCCGGGCCTTGCTGTTGTTGGGATTGACGATGGATACCGCCCTCGCGGCGGTGGGCAATTGCTCGGCACTGCCGCGCCTGCCCTCGGTGATCGAAATCGGTGAAGGCTTCCAGCAGGACATGCAGTCACCGGTGGCAATCACTCGGCTGGCAGTGGGCGACCCGAAAATTGCCGACGTGCATGCCAATGGCGGTTCGTCCTTTTTGCTCACGGGCGTCGGCCCCGGCGCAACCAGCCTGATGGTCTGGACGGCCTGCTCGGCGCAGCCGCAGCAAGCCATGGTCTTTGTCCAGGGCGCGGCGACCACGGCGCTGACCAGCAGCGTGCCGTCCGACGATGCGACCCTGCCGTCGCAAGTGCAGACCGACATCCGCTTCGTTGAAGTCAGCCGCACCAAACTCAAGGAAGCCACGGCGTCGCTGATCGGCACGCGCGGCAATTTCCTGTTCGGTTCGCCCGGCACGCTGCCACCGATCGACGGCGTGCCGCAGCCGCGCCTGCCGGTGGATAACTCGCTGTTCAATTTCTCCTGGGTCGGCGGCAAGACCATGGCGATCATCAACGCCCTGGAAACCAGCGGCTTCGCCTACACCTTGGCGCGGCCGAGTCTGGTGGCGTTGAACGGGCAGAGTGCGAGCTTCCTGGCCGGCGGGGAAATCCCGATTCCGGTGCCCAGTTCCGGCAGCGACAGCGTGTCGATCGAGTACAAGGAATTCGGCATCCGCCTGACCCTGACGCCAACCATCATCGGCCGCGACCGCATCGCGCTGAAGGTCGCCCCGGAGGTCAGCGAACTGGATTTTGCCAACGCGGTGAACATCGCCGGCACCACCGTTCCGGCGCTGACCATCCGCCGGACCGACACCAGCGTGTCGCTGGGTGATGGCGAAAGTTTTGTCATCAGCGGTTTGATCAGCACCACCAACAGCTCGCAAGTGAACAAGTTTCCCGGCCTGGGTGACATTCCCATCCTCGGCGCGTTTTTCAAAGGTTCGCAGATCAAACGCGAAGAGCGCGAGCTGCTGATGATCGTCACCCCGCACCTGGTCCAGCCACTGGCGGCGGACGCGCGACTGCCGTCGTTGCCGGGAGAGAAACTGCGCAATTACGACCCGAATTTCTATCGCATGTTCTTCCTCGAAAACGGCAACTTCGACAAGCGCAGCGGGTTGTCGCAATGAACCAGAACCTCAGTCAGACCTTCCTCGCCATCACCCGCAACAGCACCGATCTGGAATGGCTGCAAAGCGCCCTCGCGCCACTCGGCCAGGTCATCAGCGCCGGTGCCGGCAGCCTCGACGAACTGCTCGCGCTGGTCGATGTAACGTTCGCCAATCTGGTCTTCGTCGGTCTCGACCGCGAGCATGTCGTGGCGCAGAGCGCGCTGATCGAAGGTGCGCTGGAAGCCAAGCCGATGCTGGCGATCGTTGCTCTCGGCGACGGCATGGACAATCAGCTTGTGCTGAATGCGATGCGCGCCGGTGCGCGGGATTTTGTCGCCTATGGCTCGCGTTCCAGCGAAGTTGCCGGGCTGGTGCGGCGCCTGAGTAAGCGCTTGCCGGCCGTTGCGCCCAACACCCAGCTTGGCGGGCTTACGGTGATGTACGGCGTGCAGAGCAGTTCCGACGGTGCCTTGCTCGCCAATCACATGGCCATGGTGGTGCAGAAGAGCGGCCAGCAAACCTTGCTGCTCGATCTCGGCCTGCCCCGTGGCGACAGCCTCGCGTTGTTGGGGCTGGAGAGTTCGTTTCACTTCGGCGATGCCCTGCGTCATTTGCGCCGCCTCGACGCGACGCTGATCGACAGCGCTTTCACCAGCGCCGACCACGGCCTGCGCATTCTTGCCTACGCCAACACTGACGAGCCGCTGGAAACCACCAGCGCCGCCGAGCTGTACATGCTGCTCAGCGCCTTGCGCCAGCACTTCCAGCACATTGTCGTGAACCTCACCGGGCAGGCCGACAGTGAAGCGTTGCGCACCTTCGTCAGCCATTGCGACAAACTGCTCTGGTACACCGACCAGAACGTCCTCAACTGCCGACGCAACCTCGCCGTGCTCAATCAATGGCGTGAGAAAGGCATGAAACTCGAGCACGGGCGCTTGCTGATCGATCGCTACCTGAGCAACGTCGCGCCGGATGCCGAGACCCTGGCCAAGACCTTCAATCTGGAAGTCATCGCCGTGCTGGCGTTCAGTCCCGACGTGCGCCTGAACGCGAAAAACCAGGGCGTGAGTCTGTTCGAACTGGCGCCCCGGGAGAAACTCACCCAGAGCCTGCGCACCCTCGGAGAGCGCTTGGCGAAACGCTCCGAAGGCCTGAGCAAACCGAAAGTCACCTGGTTCGACCGCCTGCGAGGCCACTCATGAGCGCAGAAAAACTCTTTGGCTCAACGTCGCACGGAGCGATCGGCAACAGCGATCACGAAGGCCTGAAACTGGTGCTGCACCGCTACATCATCGACGCCATCGAGGAGTCGGGGAAAAACCTGCTGGAAGGTTCACGCCAGCAACTGGCGCAGTTCGTCACCGACAAGGTCGCCGAATACATCGCGCGTTTGCACCTGGCGATCTCGCGCTACGAGATGGAGCGCCTCGGCGAAGAAATCGTCGACGAACTCACCGGATTCGGCCCACTGGAAGTCCTGCTGCGCGACCCGTCGGTGACGGAGATTCTGGTCAACGGCCCGCACCGGGTGTTCATCGAGCGCGACGGCGTACTGCATCAGAGCGATCTGCGTTTTATCGATGCGCATCACGTCGAGCGGGTCATGCAGCGCATTCTTGCGCCGCTCGGGCGCCGCCTCGATGAGTCCTCGCCGATGGTCGATGCGCGCCTGCCGGACGGCAGCCGGGTCAACGCGATCATCCCCCCGATTGCCCTCGACGGCCCGTGCCTGTCGATCCGCAAGTTCCGCAAGGACATGCTCAAGAGCACCGACCTGATGGCGATGCAGACCATCGATCTGGCGATTTTCGAGTTCCTGCAGAACGCCGTGGGCAGGCGCTGCAACATCCTGATCAGTGGCGGCACCGGCACCGGCAAGACCACGCTGTTGAACATCCTCAGCCAGTTGATCAACCCGCACGAACGGCTGGTGACCATCGAAGACGTCGCCGAACTGCAACTCGGCCATCCGCATGTGGTGCGTCTGGAAACCCGTCCACCCAACGCTGAGGGGCATGGCGAGGTCAAGGCCAGCGACCTGATTCGCAACGCCCTGCGCATGCGTCCCGACCGGATCATTCTCGGCGAAATCCGTGGCGTCGAAGTGGTCGACGTGCTCACCGCGATGAACACCGGCCACGACGGTTCGATGAGCACCGTGCACGCCAACAATGCCCAGGACGCGCTGCTGCGTCTGGAGACGCTGGTCGGCCTGACCGGGCGCTCGATTGCCGAACGCACCCTGCGTCAGATGATCTGCGCCGCCCTCGACGTGATCATTCAACTGACACGCATGCCCGATGGCCGGCGCTGCGTCAGTGAAGTGGTGGAAGTGGTCGGGATTCGCGAGGACGTCTACGTCACCAACACCCTGTTCCGCCTCGACCGCCGCACGGGGTTCGGCTTTGTGCGCGAAGCGGTCAACCCGGCCGGCGACAAGCTGCGCCACGACGCTCACCAGGGCTGACGGCGAGGAGCACGCAGATGCTGGGACCGATCATTCTCATCGCCATTTGCCTGATGCTGCTGGGGCTGTCGATCTATCTGTTCCTGCAAGGCCTGCGCAAGACCGCGACGGAGAAAGTCCTCAATCGACTCGCCGCCGGGCAACCGCAACTGGCCGTCGAGCAGACCAGGTGGGTGGGACTGGAACGCATGTTTCTGCGTGCTGGACTGGGTCGGCCGAGCGAGCGTTTCGGTCTGTGGCTGAGCCTGTGGGCGGCGGCCATGGGCCTGGGATTTCTGCTCGGGAACTGGGTTGGTTTGCTGATCATGTTGCTCGTCCCGCCCGTGGCGTTGCGGCTGTACATCGCCATTCGCTACCGACGGCGGATCCGCCGCATGATCGAACAACTGCCGCAATTGCTCGACCACACCGTACGCAGTCTCAAATCCGGGCGCACGCTGAGCGATGCGGTGCTGGGCGGCATCGAGGCCAGTGAAGACCCTTTGAAAGCGGCCATGGGCCGGGTGCAGCGCAACGTGCAACTGGGGGTGAACCTGCCCGATGCGGTCAGCGATTTTGCCGAACTCTACGAGCAGGACGAACTGCGCATGTTCGCCCTCGGCCTGAAGGTCAATCACCGCTACGGCGGCAATGCCAGTGAGCTGCTGGAGAATCTGATCAAACTGATCCGCGAGCGCGACCAGGGCGCGCGGCAGTTGCGCGCCCTTACCGGGGAAACGCGCATGACCGCTTGGGTTTTGGGTTTGCTGCCGCTGATTCTGGTGAGCTACTTCATGCTGACCAACCCCG
The DNA here is from genome assembly GCF_019145195.1 of Pseudomonas siliginis. Lineage (GTDB taxonomy): Bacteria > Pseudomonadota > Gammaproteobacteria > Pseudomonadales > Pseudomonadaceae > Aquipseudomonas > Aquipseudomonas siliginis. The sequence continues at coordinate 334,607 of NZ_JAHSTW010000006.1, read as the reverse complement.
GCTACATGCTCGGCATGTGGCACGACGAAAGCGGCCAGACCATGCTGCTCAGCGCCGCCGTGTTGCAGGTGCTGGGCAGTCTGGCGCTGTGGCGCATGTTGCGGAGCGTTTGAGATGGTCTGGCTCGCGGCGTTGTTGTTGCTCCTTGGCTCGCTGTTATTGCTGGGCAATCACCTGCTCACCGAGCGCCGCCGCGTGCGACAGGTGCATCAGCGCTTGCACGGCCAATTGGTCCGGGAGAACCGTTTCGGCCACTGGCTGCGCGCGCTGGGCAACAGCCGTTTCGGCCGAGGCTCGGTGAGCATCGACAGCGAAACCCAGACCCTGCTCGGCCGCCTCGGCTGGCGCCGCGCCAACGAGCGCGCGCTCTTCGCCGCCTGCCAGATCGGCACGCCGCTGCTCGCTCTGGGGCTGGCGATCTTTTTGCAGGAAGTGTTTTTCCCGCAGACCAGCCACCGCTGGATGGCGCCGATGTTCGCTGCGGGCGGCGGCTATCTCTTGCCCAAACGCCTGCTCGCCTACGCCGCCGCCCGCCGACAGAAAACCATCGCCGTGGAAATCTCCACGTTCATTCCGCTGCTGCGCATCCTCTTCGAATCCGGCATGGCCGTTGAACAAGCGCTGCGCGTGCTCAGCGTCGAAGCACAGAAACTGCTGCCGGAACTGACCAGCGAACTGCGCCTGATCCTCAGCCGCGTCGACTCCGGTCTGGAGCTGGGTCAGGAGCTGAACAAGACCGCAGTGATGCTCGCGGTGGACGAATTCACCGACACCTGCGTGATCCTCCAGCAACTGATCCACCAGGGCGGCGGCGCGATGAAATCGCTGTTGGCGCTCAAGCAATTGCTCGATGACCGACGCCTGACCCGGCTGCAGGAATACATCTCGAAAATGTCCGCGAAGATGTCGGTGGTGATGATGCTGTTTCTGTTTCCGGCCCTGCTGATCGTACTGGCCGGCCCGGGCTTCACCGCCATTGCCCGCGCGTTCGCAAACTGACCTTGGCTCATGGAGAGCGTTTGATGAAAGTACTGATAGTCATGGCAAGTCTGTTGCTGCTCAGCGGCTGCGCCACGGATGGCCAGGCGCCGTGGACCTCGCTGCTGTCGCCGTCCAGCTGCAGCAAACTGACCTCGGAGCAGGAGCTGTCGCTGAACCTCGCCGATGACCTGGCCAGCGACGGCAAGCTCCACGCCAGCCTCGCCAACCTGCAAAGCCTGCCGGACAACCTCAGCGAAGTGCGCCTGCGCAAAGCCAAGGTCTATCGCCTGCTCGGCCGCAGCGAAGCCGAGCCGCTCTACCGCAGCCTGCTCGGCGGCTGCCTCACCGCCCAAGCCGAACATGGCCTGGGCCAGGTTTACGCCGCCCGTGGCGACAACGGCCAGGCCCAGGCCCACCTGCAACGCGCCGCGCGCCTGGCGCCCACCGACGAAAAAATCCGCAATGACCTCGGCGTGGTCTACCTCAACCAACTGCGCCTCAACGAAGCGAAATTCGAATTCCTCACCGCCATCGAACTGAGCCAGAACAATCAGTTGGCGACGCTGAACATGGTCACCCTGCTGCTCTACCAGAACGACTGGCCACAAGCCGCGGAAATCGTCAGCCGCTCGAAACTGACCCCGGAACAATTCACCGAAGCGCAGCAACGCGCGGAAAAACTCAAAGCCCCGACCCACGCCAAAGCCACACCCGGCGACCGCGTCGCCGCCTTCATCGACCCGCTACCGCCGACGCTCGAATAGGAGACAGCCATGACCCTCCGCAAAGGCCTGTGCTACCTGACCCTGCTCACCCTGCCCCTCAGCGCCCACGCCATCGACACCGGCCCTGCTTCAGCGCAACAACAGGAAACCGAAGGCTGGCTGGTCCTGCAAAGCCGCAACAAAGCCGCCTCGCCCAAACCGCAAAGCGCCACCGCCACCGAACGCGAACTGGCGATGCAGCGCTGGCTGAAGAAATACCAGTACGAGATCCCGGATTTTTACGATCCGGATGCGGGCGGGAAGATCGAGAGCAAGAATTAGTCTGGTGGTGCCCTTAAAGGCCCCTTCGCGAGCAGGCTCGCTCCCACAGTTTGCAATGCATTTCCCCTGTGGGAGCGAGCCTGCTCGCGAAGAACGATAACGCGGTCGCAGGTCAGCTCTGCGGATCAACCCGATCCAGCGCCCGATTCACGGCTAGCTCGGCCAGCATGACAATCTGCTGAATCGCCAACGCCGTGCTGCGCTGAAACCCGCTCAACTCACCAGCGAAATTACTCGCCATCGCACTCGCTGACGCCAGCGACTCACAGGCATGCGCCAACAGGCTTTCGGTATCGACATTGGGCACCACCATGAACAGCGTGCTGGGCGGGTGCGGTTTGGCAGGTTCGGGGCAGAGATAGAAATCGAGCGCGCGTTTTATCGCTTCGCGGTTTTTCACCAGATCGTCGGCGCGCATGGCGTCTTCGAGCGGGGTGGTGGGGGATGGGGGTGGGTCTGGGATCAGTTTGTCCATTGAAACGGCTCTCCAAAATCTGCGGTGCGACCCAATGCCATTCTCACGGGGCAAAAGGTGGCAACTGTATGCGGGGTGAGAATACCGGTTATGGACACCCGGCCAGACCGAAGTCTGCCCGCACACAGCCGCCATGACACATTGCAGACAGCGGACAAGCTGGCGGCGATTATGCGTGCACAGATACTGGATGACCATAAGTAGCAGGGTTCTCACACCCGATCGCCGAAGGTTCGACGACAGCCAGAGACTAGTGACCCGACGTCCGACGGACAACCTGAAAACCTTGTGGGAAGGTTCTGGTTATTTTGAAACAGATTTAAACGACTTCGAGTTATCGGCGGACCGACTGGCCTCATCGCGAGCAGGCTCGCTCCCACAGAAAGCAAAAGCAGCACAGCTGCCCGCGGCGAAGCCGCACCACTCAACAATGAGCGCAAGCTCGAGTACCGCTTTTGATCTTGATCTGGGAGCCCGTCGGCAGGCTGAGTGGAGGGATTGATCCGGGCGTGGGAGCGCAGCGACCGTCTGGCGCAGCCAGACACAGCGGAAGGAGGTGCAGCGAAGCAAACCGGAGCCGCTGCGCCAGGATCGATCCCGCAGCGAAGGAACCCCGAGCCCCAGCGAGCGGGCCGAACGTCAGGGCGAAGACCTTTTGGTTACTTTTGGGGCGTTTGCCAAAAGTGACCCGCCGTAAGGGCGGAACCGTAATCAGCGACACCCAAAAAAACGGATATTCACCCCAACCACCCAAAGCATGGTCGGCCCAAAGGCCGCCAAGTCAATGCGCCGTAACCCGCTGCCGCCCCGCCGAACTACCAGGAGAAAGCGCCAAAGCCAACTGCGTCCGATTATGCATATGCGTCAACCGCAACACCTGCGACACATATAACTTCACCGTGTTCTCGGTAATCCCCAACTCACAGGCAATCTGATAATTGGTCTGCCCCTTGCCCACCAACCGCGCTACATCCAACTGCCGGGGCGACAACTGATTGAACACCGCCGGCATCTCCACAGACTCAGGCTCACCATCACTCACCACCGGCAAGGGCGAGCGCCGTACCTTGTCCAGATCCTGATAAAGGTCATCAATCGACTCGGACAAAAACTGCAACTTCTGATTCAAATGCCCCAGATGCAGATTCTTCTGCCGCTCCTGCAAAGCCAGTTCCTGGCGCTGCACACCCTCAAGCAACTCTGCCAGATCGATCGGCTTCTGATAGTAATCGGCAATCCCCGCACGCAACGCCTTGATCACATCCTGCTTGTCGGCGCGCCCGGTGAGCATGATCGCCTCGAACACCCGCTGCTTGCCGGCCAGCCGCTGCAACGCCTGGATCAACTCGATGCCGTCCATGTCCGGCATATGCAAGTCACTCAGCACCAGACCGATGTCCGGGTCCGCCCTGAACAGCTCGATGGCTTCAAGACTCGAGTCGCACGGCACGCAACGGTAGCCACTGCTCTCGAGAAACTCACAGAGTTCTTCAACGATCAGCGGCTGATCATCGACCACGAGGATTTTTACCGAATTAGGCTTGTTCACGAACCACTCCATTTGCTCGGCCAACGCTGACGGTTCCTGCACTTTGGTGGCGTATTCGCCTGAATTGAAAGTAGACCCACTTTCCGACTATGTACATAGGACTAGTGGCACCCCGCGATCAGGTGATCCAGTACAGCGAAAGCACTACACCTACCAACACGAACGGCGCAAATGGCAGCTTTTTTGACTTGTCCGGGGCCAGATGACGCACATGCTCTCTAACTCCTTGAGCCATATGAGGCCAAACTTTTGGCGCGAGCAGCAGCCACAGCACGCTGGCCACGCCCGCGCCGATAAACGCGCCAAGAACGAATATGCCGTTCGTCGCAAGACCCAGGGCTGTCATTAATTTCACATCGCCGGCGCCCATGCGGCCCAAGAAATAACCCGGCAGCGTCAGCAGCAGAGCGATCAGGCAGGCCCAGCCGCCCTGCCCCGCGTCGGCGCCCAGCCAAGTAGTGCCAGTCGCCAACAACCAGACCAACGCCAGCGCACCTACGCCCAAGGTCAACATGTTGGAAATTCGCCGCTGCCGGGCATCCTGCGCGGCGCAGATCGCCAGCCAGATCAGAACAAGGGAAATCTGCATCCGCTGAAAGCCGTCCGTTTTGCCTGATTGATTCTATGCTGATACTACGCAGTGACTGTCAGGGTAGACGCACGCATGAAAAACGGCTTTCGCAGGTCGCAAAAAGGTGCGGTGGCGATCGAATTCGCCTTGGTGTTCATCATCTTTTTCGCAGTGTTTTACGGGCTGGTCAGCTACGGCCTGCCCTTCGTGATGATGCAATCGTTCAACCAGGCCACCGCTGAGGCGGTGCGCCGCAGCGTTGCGGTGGACCCGACCACGCCGAACTATTCGACGGTGGTGGTCAACACCGCCAATGCCGCGCTGACCCAGCAACTGCAATGGCTGCCCTCGGCCTTGAATCTGGTGGTCGGCACCGACACCAGTGCGGCCTACGACGCGGGGACTGGCACCCTGACCGTCAGCGTCAATTACCCGGTGAGCAAGCTCAATCAGATCATGCCGTTTCTGGTGCTGCCCGGGATCGGCACGGTGCCCAATCTGCCCACGCATCTCACCGCCCGCTCGAGCCTGCAATTTTGACCGCCGGCGATAAGTTTTTCGGGCGCTTGCTCATGCGCGCCCCCACCGCAGCTCACGACTTGCCGGACCATCTCGGCGCGCCGCCCATCGGCCTGCATTTTTATCTGGATGGCAACGGCGATGTGTTGCAGATCGCCGGCCCGCTGCGGCATTTGCTCGCCCAGCACAAACCTCAGGGTCAGCCGCTGCCGCTCAGCGCCTACCTGCTGCCGCACAGTCTGCTGACTATCGAAGGTCAGCCCAGAGACTGGCAGGGGCAACTCCTCGATCTCGACTTTTCCGGGCTCAATGATCAGCCCCTGCACCTGCGCGGCTGGGTGCAGCCGCTGGAGGATGGCTGGCGGTTGCAAATGCTCGACATCGCCGACCTGTTGCTCGAACGTCAGCAAGCGCGCGATCGCGACGCCTGCCAGACCCTCGCCGCGCAGGTCAGCGATCGCCTGCGCACGTGCAGCCTGACGCGTCTGCCGACGGTGCTTGGCGAACAATTGCAGGCCATCGCCCAGCGCTGGCATATCCCCTGCCTCGCCGTGGCGTTACTGGATGAACAGGCCCAGGGCTGGCAGATTCATCAACAGTTTCGCGGCCACGATGCCCCGCAACTGTGGGAGGACGGCCAGCCATTGGGCACGCCGCTGGACAGCCTCAACGGCAGCGCGCCGCAACGCCTCGCGGGCCAGCAGGGCCGCTATGAACACTCGCGATTGCAGGCCACGTTCGGCAACGCCAACGGGTTCGCTGTGCCCTACAGCAATGACCAGGGCGTGGTCGCGTGGCTGCTCTGCGGGTTTTATACGGTCGACAACGTGGCGCCATGGCTGACCGATCGCGACTGGCTGACCCTGGCCGGCGCGCTGGCCGGGCCGCTGCTCAGCCGCTTGCGCGAGCGACGCCATGTGCAATCGATGGAGCGCCTGGACTCGCTGCAAAACCTGCTCGGCACTGGCTGGTGGGAAATCACTGCCGAAGAGCAGATTGCGCTGGCGCCGACGCTGGCCTCGGCACTGAATCTCAGCGATCGCCTGCTGCCGGTAGAAGACTGGCTGTCGCTGTTTCATCCCGCCGATCGCGCCGAGTTGCGCAGCCGCCTGCGCGCCCTGCAACTGCAAGGAGAAGCGCTGACCCTGAGCGTGCGTCTGCACCGCGCGGAGGTCGGCGCAGCAGTGACGTGGTATCGGATTCAGGGCCAGGTCAGCGGCACCGGTGAGCATCGGCGTCTGGTCGGGTTCATGCTCGACATCAGCGACATCCAGAATCAACAACAGCGCGCCGCTGCCGCCCATGCGCGGCTGGATAATCTGATTGCCAGTTCACCGGCGGTGATCTACGTGCAGCGCTATGCAGAAGGCGCGCTGATCCCGGCGTTTTTCAGCGCCAGCCTGCAACCCTTGCTGGGCTGGACGCTGGAAGATTGCGATGCAGCAACACTGGCCGAGCGCGTCCATCCCGACGACCGCGAACTGTATTTCCAGCGCAACCGCCAGTTGTTGCGCGAAGGCTCGGTGCGCGCGCGTTATCGCCTGCGCGACAACCGTGGCGAGTATCACTGGCTGCTCGATGAGGCAAAACTGCTGCGCAACGATCTCGGCCTGCCGGTCGAGGCGGTGGGCCTGTGGCTGGACGTCACCGACGCAACGCTTGCCGCCGAGCAGGTGCGGCAAAGCGAAGAACGCTACCGGATTCTGGTCGAGGACTCGCCGGCGATGATCTGCCGTTATCGCCCGGACCTGACGCTGATCTTTGGCAACCGACCGTTGGCGACTTATCTGGAATGCACCCCGGAACAACTGCCCGGGGTTGATCTGGGTGGCTGGATGTCCGATGAACAGCGCGCAGCGTTCGTTCAGCGCTTGAGCCAACTGACGCCGGAACAGCCAGTGAGTACAGCGGAAATCAGCCTGCAACTGCCCGGACGCGAACACGCCTGGTGGGTCTGGTCGGATCGCGGCGTGTTCGATGAGCAGGGACAGTTGATCGAAGTGCAAGCGGTGGGCCGCGACAACACCGAGGTGCGCCGCTCGCAACAGCAACTCACCCAAAGCGCGAAAATGGCCACCCTCGGCGAAATGGCCACCGGCCTTGCCCACGAGATCAATCAACCGCTCAACGTCATGCGCATGGCCATCGTCAACGTGCTCAAGCGCCTCGGCAACGGTGATGTGCAGGTCGATTACCTGACCGACAAACTCAACCGCATCGACGCTCAGGTTCAACGCGCAGCGAAGGTGGTCGACCACATGCGTGTATTCGGCCGGCGCTCGGAAATCGAACAACAGTTGTTCAACCCGGCCCAAGCCATCGAAGGCACCCTGTCACTGCTGGCCGAAGGCATGCGCGGCAAAGGTGTCGATCTGCGCATAAGTGAGACCGGTTTCGAGGCGCAGGTGCGTGGTTACGTCGATCAGTTGGAGCAGGTGCTGATCAATCTGATGGTCAACGCCCGCGACGCCCTGCTCGGCAAACGCGAGGGCGACTCAACGTTCAAGCCGTGGATTTCGATCTACGCCGAGCGCGACGAGGAAAGCGTGCGGCTGTGGGTCGAGGACAATGGCGGCGGTATCGATCCGCGTTTGCTGGAGCGGATCTTCGAGCCGTTCTTCACCACCAAGCCGATTGGCGTCGGCACCGGCCTGGGCCTGTCGGTGAGCTACGGCATCATCGCCAACATGGGCGGCCAGTTGAGTGTGCGCAACTCGGAAGAAGGCGCGCGTTTTTGTATCGAATTGCCGATCGCCAGCGACGATCAGATCACCAGATAAGCCTTGCCGGTCTGCCCGCAAGTCATGTTGGCGCCCACCTCGGTGTTCATCAGATTGATGCCCAGGCCTTTGAGCAAATTGTTCAACAACGGGTCGAGCAAGGGACTGATCAAACCGGTGACCACTGGCAACAAGCGGTTGCTGACGTCGCTGATCAACGAAGCCACACCGGTGACGATAGCGCCCAGCGGGTTGCTGCCCACGGGTTTGTAAACGATCAGGTTGATGCCGGAAAGCGTGTTCGCCAGGCTGCCGACGATGTTGCTGCTCGGCGCGGCGGGCAGCAGGCTCGGCGGCAGTTTCAGATTGGCCGGGGTGGCGAAGGGTGTGGTGCTGGAGAACAGCAGATTCTGTGTGGTCTGCGCGACGCTGGTGTCGAGTTTGAGGGCGATGCCGCCCGCGCCGTACTGGACCCGGGAGGCGGCATCGCAACTGCCGATGCCGAGAATCTTGTGGCAGGTGATGATGCCGAGATCGACCAGCGGCAACGGCGTCACGGTTGGTTCGGCGACTGAAGAGAACGCCGCGACAGGATCGATCTTGCCGAGTTTGAGATCTGCCAGAGAGGTCGTGGTGGCGGCAGTCAGGCTTTTGCTGCCGCTGTCGTCGGTCGGGCAGCGGTAATCGGTGACATAGCTTTTCGCCCCGCCGGCATCCAGCGCGATGTCGATTTGCGGTGAGGGCAGCAGCTTCGGATCGAGCTGTTGGCAGCCGGCACCCAACAGGCAGAACACTGAATTGAGCGTGTCCACCAGATTCAGGCTCAACAGCGCATTGAGCGTCGGCGTCAGCGTACCGACCAGGCCCAGCACCGCATTGGTCAGCCCCGTCACCCCCGAGAGCACCGGCAGATTCACCGACAGCAGCGTGCGCACCTGCGCGGTGCGCACATATATCCGGTCCGGTCCCAACGGATCGGCCTTGGCCCGCGCCGGATCGCCAATCGCCGAGAACTGCGGCGGTTCGATCACCTTCACCCGTACCGTGACACCGGCCAGCCCCAGCACGTTGACGGGCAAGGTCGCCGCCACCGCGCTCTTGCTGTTGGCCAGTTGCACCACGCCCTGCACCAGTTGCAGCAATTGCAGATTGGCATCCAGCCCCGCCGCCGTGGTGCCGGTTTGCAGCTGCAGGATCTCGCCGAGTCTGACCGGCGCCGCATTGATGGCGGCGGCCTGCAACTGGCCCAGCGCGGTGACCACTTGCGCAGTCGCGCCGTTGAGCTGCACCACCGTCGCTGCGGCCTGAATCAATTGCGTCACGGTCGCTTGGGTATTGAGCAACTGCGTGTAATTGCCGGCGCCGACGTTGAGGTCGATGGCCAGTTGATCGAGGTATTTGAGCAGGTTGATATCGGTGTGCAGCAAACCGTCCCAGCCCACCGCCGTGAGGTTGACGTTGCCGCCAAGCAACCCGGAAAACAGCGGATTGAGGATGTTCGACTGCGCCGTGTCGATGCTGGCGAGGGTGCTGCGAATATTCAGTTGAGCGACGGTCGGCTGCGGTTTGGCCGCGACTGCCGAAGCATTGAGTGTGGTGTTGAGGCTGACCGGCGTGGCGCTGAACAGCGCCTGCACACCGCCGGCAAAACTGCTGGTGACCGTACGACTGGCAGCGACTTTGACTGCGCTTGATTGCGTGGCATCGACAGTGAAACTGCGCATACCGCTGGCAGCGGTGGCCAGTGTGCCGCAGGTGGTCGCGAGTGTATTGGCGGCATCCGCCACGTAACCATTGCGCAGCGCACTTTGCCCGGCATAACTGGCGGCGCTCAGCCCGGGCAGGCAATTGCCGCCGCGACTGACCGCTTCGAGGGCGGCGGTATCCACCACCCGCTGTAATTTGCGCTGTTCCATGTACAAGCGACCGCTGTCGACCACCAGCAACATCATCACCAGCGCCAGACTCAGGGTGGCGGCCGCCATCAAGCCGATCGCCCCGCGTTGCCGGGCCGGGCCGTTGCCTTGCGATCCTGGCGACATGGCGCACTCCTTTGCCGGCGCAGTGCCGAGCGCTACCTCCGTTGATGAAAAAGAGTGTAGACGCGGTCGGTCGAGACTGCTGGCGTCACGCCATTCCAGTCACCACCGCCACTGTGGGAGCGAGCCTGCTCGCGAAAGCGTCGTGCCAGAGGATTCAATGCTGAATGACACACCGCCTTCGCGAGCAGGCTCGCTCCCACAGGGACGGTTCAAAGCGGTTCAACGCGGTGGATAGTTGGCCAGGATCCGTGCGACGGTCTCGCGAATGGCATTGCTGCGATCGGCCGGATTCGGGCGGTTGCTGAGCATTTGTTCATCGCTGCCGCGCCAGACCAGTTTGCCGTCCTTGCCGTCGAGCAGATCAATCTGAATGGTCGCGACCTTGTAGGTGATGTTGCGCGTTTCGTTGTACATCGGCGCGCCCCAGTAGCCGTTCCATGGGCCGCCCCAACCGCCGCCGTAATTGGTCGTCACTTGCTGCTGCCGGTCCTCGACGATCAGGTAGGTCTGCACGCTCAGGTCACCTTTGCCGCCGCCGGCAGCCGGGCGCAAACCGCGCTGATCGAGCTGATCGGCCACCGCCTGGCGGATGCGCTGTTCGGTCAGGTCGCTTTTGATGCGCGGATCATCGGGGCGATATTGCAGGGCCGGGTCTTTCCAGCTCCAGCTGCGATAAGCGGCAAAGTCGCGGCTGGCGTCGAAGTCGTGATTGACCTGGTTGGCAGCGCAGGCACTGAGCAGCGCGGCAACAGCGAGTAGAGCGAGACGGCGGAACATGATTTTTCTCCGGGTGAAGACATGAACCTGCTGACACGACGTCAGCTGGGAGGATAGGCCGCCATGGCTTTTTCCACAGCCTCGCGGATCGCATCGGCGCGTTCGATCTGATTGCCCTGGGTGCCGGTCTCGGCGCTGGCGCTCCACACTGGCTGACCATTGCCGGCATCGAACAGATCGACTCGCACCACTACGACCTGCTCTTGATAGGTGCGCACGATCGGCACGCTGTTGTACATGCCGTAACCGCGACCATAACGATCATAGCCGCCGTATCCGCCGTAGTAGCCGTAATCATCGCGCACCTGACGCAAACGGGTTTCCAGACGCAGATCGGCGCTGACCAGCAGGTCGGCCGGGCGGTTGTCGCGCATCGGCCGCAAGCCGCGTTGGTCGAGGGCGTTGCTGACCGCCTCGGCCACCTGCGCCGAGTCAGCCCACGCCGTGCCCGGCGGCAACTGCCCGTTGCGCCAGGCCCAGTTGCGGTAGCGCCCGTAATCACGCGGCGGCGCCGGGTAGGCGCTGCGGTCGAAGGTGGCGGCGGCTTGCGGCGGTGCCGGCGGCAACGGCCGTGACTGAGCCACGTAGGGGTTGCTGCCCTGGCAAGCGGCCAACCCCAGACTTATCAGCAATAACCCGCATCGAGCTTTCATGTCGCGCTCCGCTCAGATCGGCCGGCAGATCCAGTGCAAGTAACGCCCAAGCCCGGCGAAGCCTGGGTGACGACGGTGCGCGAGTTCCATTTCCAGCAAATCCGCCAGTTCGGCGCGGGCCTGGAATTCCACCGGCATGTAATCGTGAAATACCCGTACGCCGCTCTGACTTTCGACCTGCCACATACCGGCGAGTTGCGTTGCCAATTCCCGTGGGTCGAGAGGCTGCTGCGGGGTCAGGCTCTGCTTCTCGCCGGCCATGACGTTCTTGCGCATTTTCTTGAAATGGCCCTTGAGCAGATTGCGATAAATCAGCGCATCACGGTTGTAGAAGGCCAGCGACAGCCAGCCGCCGGGCTTGGTCAACTGGTGCAGCACCGGCAGGATCGCGTGGGGCTCGGCGAGCCATTCCAGCACGGCGTGGCAGATCACCAGATCGTAGGTCTCGGTGAGCTGACCGGGCAGTTCCTGCCACGGCGCCTGAATGAATGTCGCGGTGTGTCCGGCTTCGGCAAAACGCTGGCGCGCGCCTTCGAGCATCGGTTCCGCCGGCTCGGTGAAGGTGACGTCATGGCCGCGCTCGGCCAGCCACAGCGACATATGCCCCAGGCCCCCGCCGATATCCAGCACGCGCAGCGGCCGATCCGGCAAGGCCTCGGTCAGATCGGCCTGCAACACGGCGAGGCGAATCGCGCCTTTGGCGCCGCCGTAGATTTTTTCGGCGAAGCGCGTGGCCAACTGGTCGAAATGACGGTCGCTCATCAGCTGAACCGCCGTTCGCTGTCGGCGAGCTTGGCGCGCACCACTTCATTCATGTCCAGACCCAGTTCGCTGCACAGCAGCAACAGATACAGGACGATATCGCCGACTTCCTGCCCGGCATGCGCGAGCTTGTCCGCCGGCAACTGGCGTGACTGGTCTTCCGTCAGCCACTGGAAGATTTCCACCAGCTCGGCCATTTCCACGCTGGCGGCCATGGCGAGGTTTTTCGGGCTGTGAAATTGCCGCCAGTCATTGCGGTCACGAATGGCGTGCAGGCGTTCGGTCAGTTCTACAAGGTTCATCGGGCTCTCCTGAAGACGCATAGCTTCGGGGGGATACCCACCGAAGGCAAGGGTGCAGGTGAACTAATGTGGGAGCGAGCCTGCTCGCGAAGGCGGTGGATCATCCAGACCGGATTTGCCTGACACGCCCCCTTCGCGAGCAGGCTCGCTCCCACACATGATCCGGGCAAACCTTCTATCATGCAGGGAACTCGGCCACCCTCGGCGTGGCCCAAGGCTCAGCTCTTTCATCAGGGATGCACACATGCGTGTAGAAAGCTTTTTCGAATGGCTCGGCCAGGCACTCGGTTCGGTCATCCGCTTTATCGTCGATGGCCTCAGCGGCCTGTTCAATATGCTCAGCAATGCCGGCAGCAACTTTGTCGACGGCCTGGCGCAAACGCTGGGGATGGACACCTCGATTATCAGCATCATCGCGCTGATCGTAGGCCTGATGCTGTTGTGGTCGGCGATCCGGGCGTTCATGAACGCGTCGATCATTGCCGGGATCATCTGGCTGCTGCTCGGGTTGTGGTTGTTGAGCTGGATCATCCATTAACGCCACCGCCACCCTGTGGGAGCGAGCCTGCTCGCGAATGGCCGGCACAGCCGAAATCTTCACGGTCGGTCAGTCTTCGCGAGCAGGCTCGCTCCCACATTGAATGGCATGACTCGCTACAATCCCCGCTCCCCCAAGGAGCCTGCATGTCCTCTCTGATTACCGACTGGCGCGACCGCCCGACTCACCGCAAGGTCTGGACGCTCGCCGCGCCGATGATTCTTTCCAATATCTCCGTGCCGCTGGTGGCGCTGGTCGACAGCACTGTCATCGGTCACTTGCCCCATGCCCATCAATTGGGCGCGGTGGCGGTCGGCGCCAGTCTGTACACGTTTCTCGCCTGGGCGATGGGTTTTCTGCGCATGGGCACCACCGGTTTTGCCGCGCAGGCTGCCGGGCGCAGCGATGGCGCGGCGTTGCGGCAGATTCTCTTGCAGGGCCTGCTGCTGGCGATGGGGCTGGCCGTCGTGCTCGGCGGCCTCGGCGTGCCGCTCAGCGGCGTAGCCCTGCACTTCATGCAACCGTCGGCTGAACTGGATCAGCTGACCCGGGAGTTTTTCCACACGCGCCTGTTTGGCCTGCCCGCCGCGCTGGCGACGTATGCGCTGGTCGGCTGGTTCCTCGGCACGCAGAACGCGCGGGCGCCGCTGGCGATTCTGCTGAGCACCAACCTGATCAACATCGTCCTCAATCTGTGGTTTGTCATTGGCCTGGACTGGGGCGTGGTCGGCTCGGCGCGCGCTTCGGTAATCGCTGAATGGAGCGGCGCCCTGCTCGGCCTGTGGCTGACGCGCACGGCGTTGCGCGCCTATCCGGGGCAGATCATCTGGTCGGCGCTGAGAGTCTGGCAGAGCTGGCGGCCGCTGCTGGCGGTCAACCGTGACATTTTCATCCGCAGCCTCGCCCTGCAATCGGTGTTTTTCCTCATTACCGTGCAGGGCGCACGGCTCGGCGATGCGACCGTAGCGGCCAACGCGCTGCTGCTCAACGGCCTGCTGCTGACGGCCCACGCACTGGATGGCCTGGCACACGCAGTCGAAGCCTTGTGCGGCCATGCCATTGGCGCGCGGGACCGCCTGGCCTTGCGTCGATCGCTGGTGGTGGCCGGCGGCTGGTCGCTGATCGCCAGCCTCGGATTCGCTGTGCTGTTTCTGCTGGCCGGGCACCTGTTCATCGAGATGCAAACCGACATTCAGAGCGTGCGCGACACCGCATTCGTCTACCTGCCCTACCTCGCCGTGCTGCCGCTGATTGCGGTGTGGAGTTACCTGCTCGACGGCCTGTTCATCGGCGCCACCCGTGCGCGGGAAATGCGCAACGGCATGCTGCTGACGGTGCTGCTGTTGCTGCCGCTCGCCTGGTTTTTGCAGACATTGGGCAATCACGGCCTGTGGATATCTTTTCTGCTGTTCATGGTCTTGCGCAGCGTGACCCTTGGCGCGCAAGCCCTGTGGCTGAAACGCAGCGATGGCTGGTTCAGCGGCAAGGCTCACTGACGGACAGTCAGCCCGCGCCCCACTGCCGACGCAAAAAATCGAGCCGTTCCGGCTGCGTCAGTCCGGCCGGCGGCACGACCAGCACGGCGCGCGGATTGAGCAGGCGCAGCCACAGCCAGCCATCAAGCACAGCACGATCGCTGAAACCCAGCGCCAGACCTTGTTGCACATGCACAGCGATCGTCTGGTAATCAACGCTCAGAGACTGGCACCAGCGCCAGATGTGCTGCTCCAGCAGACAGGTTTGCAAGCGTTCGCGCTGGCGCCGGGTCAGGCTTTCTTCGATGCCCAAAGGTTCGACGAGCAGGCCGGGATTGCGCAGCTGTTGCCAGCCCTGACTGCCGATGGCGCGGTCGGCCCAGGTGCCGCCAAACCAGCGCAACTGGCGGATTGGCCCGAGCCAGCGACTCAGTTGGGTGGCGTCGCAGGCGTCGAAGAAGTAGCTGGCGGTCTGACGGTTGTAATAGCTGAGCAAGGCCCGATGATTCAAACCGAACGAGACGGTAAGCATGCGCTGCAAATGGCTGAGCAGCTGCTGCGCCGGTATCTCGCAGCTCAACAACAGGCCGCGCCAGGTGTCCGGATCGCGCAGGCACAAGGCAGTCAATGCCGGACTCTCGCGCAAGTCGACGAGGACCGGGCCGTGCTCACTGACCGGTTGAAATTCGGTGCCGTCTAACAATCGGTGACGCTGCACATCGGCAAAGCCCTGGCGCAAGGTCAGCAGGGCGCGTGCCGCGTCCGGGGTGTCGAGCAACAGCCATTGCGCCATGGGCTCAAGCGCCGCGCCGCTCATCGTGCGCTGCTCTGATCGAGCGCGGTGAGCAGCCGGCAACTGCACACGGACTCGGCGCAGTGGTTGAAGCTGCCACCGCCCGGCATCAGGCACAGCAACAGCAACGGCTCGCCAGAGTGCAACAGTTGCTGCAACCCATCGCTCACCAGCAGCTCGGGGAGCGATACCGGTTCATCCTCCTCGACCGCAGCCTCTGGCAACACCGAGGGCTGGAGCACGCCACTGACCACCGGCTGATCGGGGTCGCCCTCAAGAAAACTCACCACCACTTCCACACCATCAGCAAGTGCCGCCGAGGGCATCTCGTTCAAGTCAGGCGCGAGGGGCAGCCAGCAATGACTCGGCGAAGCCCCTTCGCCCTGATAGAGCCAGTCGAATTGCACCGCCACCGGCCGCGCGCGATCCGGCTGCGGCTCATCGACGCTGACCACCCAGGCTCGCTGCAGGCTGTGCATGCGCTGCTTGGACTGCGCAGCGGCGGGCGCACAGACGGGTACCCGCGCGGCCGCGAACAGCCGATTGCAATAGGGCGGTTCGAGAGACTGATCGGCACGGTGCTCGATGCGGGTCAGCAACCATGGGCGGTTGCATTCGATGAAAGGATGGTCGTCCAGGGGCAACCACTGACCGCTGCGCAAGGCGGGCAGATCGCTGTGGCCTTCGGCATTGGGGCCTCGCTGGCTGGCCTGCGAGTCTTCGTGCAGTTGCCATTGGCGGACGGCTGGAGCGACGCCACGCTGGTCATGCTCGCCCTGATAGTGCGCGACGTCTGCCTGGGGTAACCGCGTCGGGTCATCACCGAACACCAGGCAATGCCTGTCGCGGTGATGCTCGAAGTAAAAGTGAATGCGCGCCTCTGCGCACAGGCGCTGGAGCAGTTGCAGATCGGATTCGCGGTATTGCGTGCAGAAGGTGCGGGTCGGGTAGTCGCTGTGCAGGTCGAAACGTCGTTGCAAGCCGACGATGCCATGCTCGCGCAGAACCTGTTCGATGATCTGCGGCACGCAGCGGCCACTGAAGATGCGCTGACTCAAACGCAGGTCGAGGCAGTCGAGCCTCGGCCCGAGACGCACTCGACACAAACGCAAGCCATGGCCGTGCTCGTGCTGGACAAGGCTGTGCAACTGGCCGTGCACACCCTGGCCGGGCGCGCCGAAGCACAGGAACGCAGAACGATGCAGCAGGCTGGCAAGATCCAGATGCGGATCGTCGATCACCACATCGATCTCGAAGGCAAAGGGTTCGCTGAGCGCTTCCCTTCCGGTAAAGGCGAGAACTTCGAAGGGGTCGGACAGGCCCGCTACATCGAGACGAAACGACGGCTCGTTGACTGGATCGAACATGGGCGGATCTCTACAGGAGGGGCGGCCGGGGATTCTCGCCGAGAGGCATGGCCGAGTAGAGAGGCGAAGTACAACTTAGGAAATGACCTACGCGAAAAGCAGACCAGATGAGTTTGCTGACCGTGATCGCACAGGTTTTCGTGAAAAAATCAGGAGATGTCCCACCGGGTTGTCCGACTTTTCCACAGCTTGCGGAAAAAAATCGGACAACCCGGGCGGAACGCTATCAGGTCTCAGGAAGACAGATATGAGGAGCGGGTCAGGCCCAGACGCAAGGCATCGAGGAACTGCGTGCGCTCGCTGGCACTGATGCGGGCACTGGCGCACTTGTCGCGGTAGTGGGTCATCAGTTCTTCCGGCGACAAGTGCACATAACGCAGCATGTCTTCGATGGTGTCGTGGGTCTCGATACCGGCGTGGTACACGCTGCCATCGGCGTTCTGGTAGATGTTCACCGAGTCGGTGTCACCGAACAGGTTGTGCATGTCACCGAGGATTTCCTGATAGGCGCCGACCAGGAACACGCCCAGCAGGTAATCTTCGCCTTCATTCAACGCGTGCACCGGCAGGCTGGTTTCGATGCTCTGCTCGTCGACGTACTGGTTGATCTTGCCGTCGGAGTCGCAGGTCAGATCCTGCAGCACCGCACGGCGCAGCGGCTCTTCGTCGAGGCGATGCAGCGGGATGATCGGCAACACCTGATCGATCGCCCAGGTGTCCGGCAGGCTCTGGAATACCGAGAAGTTGCAGATGTACTTGTCGGCCAGCTTGTCGTTGAGTTCGTCGAGCACCTGGCGGTGCGAACGCTGACGCGCTTTCAGCGAGTTGTGCAGGCGACGGCACACGGCGAAGTAGCACTGCTCGGCGAGGGCTTTTTCCGCCAGGGTCAGCTTGCCGTCGGCATACTGCGCGGCCACGTCGCTCATGTAGTGCGTGGCGCGCCAGTAAGTTTCGGTGACCATTTCGATGTCGGTCGGGCCGAGCAGATCGACCAGCCACTGCACGGTTTCCGGCAGGCTTTCCTTGTTTTCGATCAGCGGGATTTCGTCGTTGTGTTTCTCGACGTCGGTGACCTGCACCACCAGCATTGCGTGGTGCGCGGTCAGCGAACGGCCACTCTCGGAGAAGATGTGCGGATGCGGCAGGCTCTGCGCGTCGCAGAATTCCTTGAGCATGCCGACCACGACACCGGCGTAATCGTCCATGTCGTAGTTGATCGAACTGGCGTTGCGCGAGTGGGTACCGTCGTAGTCGACACCGAGGCCGCCGCCGACGTCGATGTGATCCACCGGCAGACCGAGGTTGCGCAATTCGCCGTAATAACGGATCGCTTCCTTGAAGCCGTGCTGATAGTCAGCGAGGTTGGCGATCTGCGACCCCATGTGAAAGTGCAGCAGGCGGATGCCCTGATCCAGACCGGCGCCACGGAAGCGCTCGACCACCGACAGCAGTTGCGCCGCCGACAGGCCGAATTTGGACTTCTCGCCACCGGTGTCCGCCCATTTCGACGAGGCCAGCGACGACAGGCGCACGCGCAGCCCCACCTGCGGTTTGACCTTCAGCGAGGCGGCTTCTTCGATCACCAGGCCGACTTCGGATTCTTTCTCGATGACGATGAACACGTTGTGGCCGAGCTTCTGGCCCATCAGCGCCAGACGAATGAACTCGCGGTCCTTGTAACCGTTGCAGACGATGGTGCCGCCCTTCGGCGCCAGCGCCAGCACGGCCAGCAGCTCAGGCTTGGAGCCGGCTTCCAGACCGATGGAAACGTTCTGGGTGGCGATGATGTTCTCGATCACCGCTTCCTGCTGGTTGACCTTGATCGGGTACAGCGCAGTGTATTTGCTCTGGTATTCCAGGCGTTCGATGTTCGAATCGAAAGCACCGGTCAACTGACGGACACGGTCTTGCAGGATGTCGGGGAACCGCACCAGCAGCGGCAAAGACAAACCGCTCTTGCGCAGTTGGTCGACTTGCTCGAACAGATCGATAGGCGAGCTGCTCGGGCCGTTCGGACGTACTTCGACGCGACCGGCTTCATTGATCGCGAAATACCCGGCCCCCCAATGGCGAATCCCGTAAACGCTGCGGCTGTCCGCAACTGTCCATTGGCTGCCATCGTCTTTACGTGTGCGTCGTACGGACATCGAAGTCCCCTATAAAGAAGTCAGAGTGCGTCGCCTGACGTTCAGGCCGGCGCAGTCTAAAGAATGAAAATGACGGTTCGTCAGTGCGGCGGTAGACCGCACTGACTGCGTGGAGTTTAGAAACCGGTCATGAACAGGCTCTGTGAAAACCATGGCGACGACGCCGGATCCGAGAACACTCGAAGCCGGATCAAGCCGCCGGAGGGTTTCACAGAGGCTGCTAGCCGCCGGATTTCTTCGCTTTGAAACCGTGCTTGATCAGCTCTGCCAAGAGTAGCTCGACGTGATCGCCCTGGATTTCGATGATGCCGTCCTTCAACGCCCCGCCGGTGCCACAACGTTTCTTCAACGTCGTCGCCAGCTCCTTGAGCGCGTCTTCGGCCAGAGGCACGCCGGTGATGGTGGTCACCGTCTTGCCGCCACGCCCTTTGCTTTCGCGACGCACGCGGGCAATGCCGTCACCGGCCGGGATCACGGTTTGTTTGCAGATACAGGCGTCCACCGGCTTGCTGCATTCCGGGCAATGACGACCTGCGTCGGTGGAAAATACCAGGCCGCCCAGGGCGGCGAAGGATGCGGCTTTCTTGGCCACCGGCAATCCTCTCGGGAGGACAAAGACTGATCGCAACCTTGGGCAAGGTCAGCGACCGCGAAGCCCCACTCAGGCAGGGGCAGCGCTACTGCATCGATGCTTTTTGGGAAGCGCTCGGTGCAGCTTGAAAAGGTCGCGCAGTGTAACGGCAAAAATCGCGATTGCTAAGTGCCAATCGGCGCCAATTCATGTGTTCTTTGCGACGTTGCTTTGCTGCGCCTTGAGATAGCGCCTTAACGCGGCCAGAGAGTCCGGGCAATAAGGCTTTTCGCTGATTTCGCGCATGACCTGTTCGACGGGGATGAATCGCGCTTCGAGGACTTCTTCCGGCTGCAGTTTCAGCGGCCCGTCCCACACGGCGGAAAACGCCGAACACCACAGGCGGTTGCCGGTGTCTTCGAAGTAGAAGTGATCGTGAGCGGTGAGTTCGACGCCGCTGACGCCCAACTCTTCTTCCAGCTCGCGCGCCGCCGACTCGGCATAACTTTCGTCGGCCTGGACCATGCCGCCTGCGGCAACATCCCAGTAACCGGGATAAATCGCCTTGCTCAACGTGCGCCGGTGCACGCACAGCTCACCGGCGGAGTTGAACAGCATGATGTAAGTGCCACGGCCAATCAGCCCGCGCTCACGCAAATCGGAGCGCACCAGAGCGCCGAGCAGGTTGTCCTGCTCGTCGACCCAGGCGATCTGTTCAGCGTCCGAGGCGGCGCGATGGGCCGCCTCTCTTGTAGTCTGGCTCACGTATCAGCCCTGATTGAGCAGTTGACGCAAATCGATCACCGCAGCGTTGGCCCGGGAAATGTAGTTGGCCATGACCAGCGAGTGGTTGGCCAACACGCCGAAACCGCTGCCGTTGAGAATCATCGGGCTCCACACCGGCTCTTGCGAAGCCTCCAGCTCACGGATGATCTGGCGCACGCTGACGGTGGCGTTCTTCTTCGCCAGCACATCGGCGAAGTCGACTTCGATGGCGCGCAGCAGATGCGACAGCGCCCAGGCCTGACCGCGCGCTTCGTAGAACACGTTGTCGATTTGCATCCACGGGGTTTCCACGACTTCTTCGTCAACCTGCGGCACTTCGCCGACTGCCGGAACTTCGGTCTTCAGCGCAGTATTGAGCTTGACCCGGCCGACACTGGCCGACAGGCGTTGCGACAGCGAACCGAGACGGGTACCGACATCGCCCAGCCAGTTGTTGAGGTTGTCGGCGCGCGCGTAGAACAGCGCGTTTTTCTGATTCGGATCCGACAAGCGCGACTGATAACGGCTCAGGGAGTTGATGCCTTCCTGGTATTCCGACTCGCTGGACGGCAGCACCCAGCTCTTGTTATCGAAGTTGAAGCGTGGTTCGGCCTTGGCCAGATCGGCGTCTTCGGCGGACTGTGATTGCGAACGGGCAAAATCCTTGCGCAGGGCGCGGGTCAGGTCACGCACCTGCACCAGCACGCCATATTCCCAGCTCGGCGTGTTGTCCATCCACAGGCCCGGCGGGAAACGGTCATTGGAAATGTAACCGCCCGGCTTGTTGAGCAAGGTGCCGGCAACGGTCTTCAGGGTCTCGACCGTGGTGTAACCGACCACCATTTGCTTGCCCTCTTTCTCGGCAGCGACCTGGGCGTTCTGCGCCACCGGAAACAGCTCCGGTTCCTGGCTCCAGTACCAGCCCAGCGCAATGGTGACCAGCAAATACAGACCGACCACTGTGGCCAGCGCCCGGCTGAACAGCAGCCCGCCGACATAGCTGCGGGTCGCCGATTTTGGCTCGGCGGCACGTTCAGGCGCGCTGCCCGCGCGGTTTTTCCAGTCCAGCATGGCGATATCCTTTCAATCACTTGGGTTCAACGGTTCGACCACAACCATACAACAACGTGCCAAGGCCTAGCACCCGCTATCGCGGCACTGGCGCAAAACAAGCGAAGGACGTCGCGAACGAAAGGATAGACGCAGATTTCAGACGTTGAAGATGCGCAGCGAAAGCTGCCGCACTTGGTCGTCGGTAAACAGATGTGCAATGCCTTGGGCGTCAGTTCGGCGCTGACTGGGTATTCCATCAATCGTGGCGATGTAGGCCTGCGCAGGCAAAGGCTCACCGGTCACACTGTCGACCAGACGAAAGATTCGCGCGGTGCGGGTTGGCTGCTCGGGAGGGTTGTTCATAAGCTCGAGCACGGCCTGTTGGAACACCGCTTCGACGCCCTGCCAGTAGCCGTAGTCGGCTTCGGCTTTGATCAGGCACCATTCACCCTGTTTGATCTGCGCCAGGACTTCGCGGTCCAGATTGATCATCAAACCGGCCCGCAGTTGATCCAGACCTTCGAGCGGTTGGCGCATGCTCAACAGACTGCTGACGTGCTCCAGCGCCTCTTCCACGCAACAGACATGCTGGCGCTCGTGGTCGGTCAGGCTCAGTTCACGGACCAGCCTCACCGAAGTCCCTCGCCTTGCCACTCGTCCGAACCCATCGTCCGGCTGATTTCGTGGCGCCAGTAGATGCGCCGGTAGCTGAAGTGGACTTTCTCCAGTTGGGTGAGATGCGACGTGGCCGTGTCGAGACAGTTCGGCATCAATAGTTCGCTGCCGACGACCAACGCATCCTCCAGCTCCACCGTGTAGAAGTGCTCCTGCACGCCGCTGGCCGACGTGCGATAAAACTCCACGCGGCATTCGCTCAGCAACTCGCCACTGGACAGCGCCATATTCAGCAAGGGCGAAGCCTTGTCGAGGGTTTTGGTGATGATCAATGGCCTGTGCATCCGCCGCCCGGCGCCCTGATCCTTGGGTATGTACATGCCATGGCTGAGGGCCTGCACCATGATCTTGTCTTCGCGACCGCTCTGGTAGCCGTTACCGACCGACGCCTCGGTGAAAGCGCCGGCGGTGATCAGGCCCTGGCGGCTGCCGTGGATGGTCATGAAGGCTGGGATGGGCATGGGATGGCTCCTTTTTCGGGTAGGGGTGGGAGGAAGTGATGGGATTCGAGGCGGCGATCTTCGATTTTGTCGAAAGGAATCCAGGGTTTCGCCACGGCGAGAGTGATGAGGTAGCGCTCCTGATCGAGATGCCTGGAATCTCTGAAGCGTCCTAGAATCAGCATTGCCTGGTATTTGTCGCCGGCCTGCCAAAATGACCGCCCAGAAAGCACTCCTTGTCTGACGTATGCGCGCCATTCGGGGGTGTCCGTAATTGTCGGGTCGCCCTGCGTACCCATAGGTTTCCAGCCTTTTGCGCACCATTGGCTCTGCAGATCGGTAACAACCTTCATGGCGTCCTCAATCAGCAGAGGTTCGATTTGCGGAGACATGCGGATGCTCACGGTCAGATTGTTGACGAACGTCACGGTGAAAAACCGAGCCAGCGGCGTCTCGAACCCGTACTGCGGATCAACGAAGCGCAGACGTGCATCCGTCTTCGGAATGCCACCGGAAACAGTCTTGCTGCCGCGATCCCATACACTGAACGGAGCGGTTGAATGTGCCTCCATGTACTCGTAGGTTTCGCCGATCCTCAAGGTAATGACTGGATCAGTCCATAGCGGCTGCATCAGTTGCCGTAAAGCGGCCAGTGCAGCAGCGGAACAAACCACCATCCACACCCACCGACGTAGGCCGATTTGCCCAAGGCGCAAGCTCATCAGCCCTCCTCCCGCACTGCAATCTCGCGAATTGACTGCGCCAACAATTCTCTGTTGCTGTCGTTGAGCAACAGATCAAAACGACTTGCCGCCCGCAGCACAAACTTCATTCGCTGGTCGATATCGGACAAATCCGCCAGCGGGTTGCTATCAAAATCAATGGTGCGGCCATCATCGACACGCTGGCATTGGCTGGTCAGCGTCAGCTCGATGGCCTGAGCGACGCCGGAAGGGAAGTTGGTGACATAAGAAAAATGATTGCCGCGCAAAAGCGCAACCAGGTGGCTGTTTTCGTAAATGGTCGGCTGGAGAATATTTTGCTGCTCGTGCCACGCCAAATGCTTCACGCTTTCGGCGATTTTCCCGGCCTCTATTGCTTCAAAGGCCACCTCTATCTCGGGATATGCATCCCCGAACCTGAGGGTGTCTTGCCCGACCGGCCAAAGCACCGGCCACTTCGCATGCCCTTGAATCTTCTCCCGGTCGCGAAGACATTTCTTCAACTCCGCCAATCCCCGCACCGCATAGAACTGATGCAACGGATAAACATCCAGAAACAGCGTGGTATTACCCATCGCCATCATTTCGTAGACATGCCGGAACTGTTGCTCGGCCACCGACAGCTCTTCGCCTGGCACCCGGGCATCCATGACAGACAGCGGATTACGCGCCTGAGCCTGTTGATATTCACGCAGGTCTTCGGCCTGTCCCGGCATTTTTTCCGGCGTGAGCAATCCGGATTCGCGTCGGCTGTCTCGCAGCCGCTGCCGCGCTTCGTATTCCTCGCGGATGCGTTCGATACTCTGTGCCGCATGCAGCAAGCCACAGCCGACCTGCTTGGAGGCAAACGCCGCCAGGCCCGCCCATTGAAAACGTGAGTCGTGCAACCACAACCGGGCATAAGCCGCGTTGATCGCTCGGTTGCGCGCGACCGGATCGGCAATCAGCACGCCGTTCGGCGCGACGATTGCTTCGGCCTCGCGCTGATAGCGCCGCCAGAGGCATTGGCAGGTCAGCACTGGCACCTCTGTCACTTGCACCCGCTCGCCATACAACAACTCTTCGCCGCAGGCGCAGTCGTCGATGGGCGTGATGTTGTGATTGAGGCGCTGGGCATCACTGGCGAGTTCGGTGAAACATTGGCTCATGGCGGATGGACGGCAACTAGGGGAATCCCTGAACCGTACCAGCCAACCGGGCCGGTGAAAGCGCGTAGAAGAAAAATCAGAAAGCGCTGTCAGACGCCGCCCATCAAGGTCGGTGAAATGTCGACAGCGCTGGCAGGATTGCTCGCAAAACCCCAGCATGCGGGCACTTGGCCAAAATCGGATACAAAAGCAAAACCACCCGGTCAGAAACTGAATCGTGTCGTCCAGCAGATTATTGACGTACGACACTCGTCTAAGGGAAAAGAGGTGCTAGCATAGAGCCACCAGTCGATCTCAGCATGCACCCTAACTAGTAGTCAGGATATGACCGAGCCAGAAGACCCCAGCCGTGAGCGTCTCAAGCACCACTTTGCCCAGCGGGTAATTCATCAGGCACGTCAGATTCTTGAGATATGGCAGCGCCTGCAACGTAGCGAGTGGTCCACCGTCGATCTTGCCGAACTGAGCGAGGCGAATCTGCGTCTGCTGCGTTTTGCCGAGCGTTTCGAACAGCCGGAACACACTCAGTTGGCGCACCACATCAGCCAGTCGTTGCAAGCGGTGGATGCCAACCGTGGGCGCCTCAGCAGCGGCCTGATCACCGATCTCAATCGTTTGATGCAGCGTCTGTCACGCACTGGCCTGCGCCATGGTGATCAACTCGATCAGACCTTCCTGCCGCCGCTGCGCAAGCCGATCTACGTGATGCTGCAGGATCACGACCGCGCCGAACGCCTGGCCAAGCAGCTCGAATTCTTTGGCCTCAGCGCGCAGGCACTGGACAGTGTCGCGGCGTTTCGCTCGTCGATGGTTGAGCGCTTGCCCGCGGCGATTGTCATGGACGTGGATTTCAGTGGCCCCGGCATCGGCCTGAAACTCGCCGCCGAAGCTCAGGTCGGCCTCGAAGAACCCCTGCCGCTGCTGTTCTTCAGCCTGCACGAAACCGACACCCCGACCCGCCTCGCCGCCGTGCGCGCCGGTGGCCAGGAATTTCTCACCGGCACGCTCGAAGCCTCGAGCCTGCTGGAAAAAATCGAAGTGCTGACCTGCGTCGCTCAGTACGAGCCTTATAAGGTGCTGATCATCGACGACTCGCGCGCCCAGGCCTTGCACACCGAGCGCCTGCTCAACAGCGCCGGGATTGTCACCCGCACCCTGATCGAACCGATTCAGGCAATGGCCGAGCTGGCGGATTTCCAGCCGGACCTGATCATCCTCGACATGTACATGCCGGCCTGCACCGGCACCGAGCTGGCCAAAGTCATCCGTCACAATGACCGCTATGTCAGCGTGCCGATCATTTACCTGTCGGCCGAGGATGATCTGGACAAGCAGCTCGACGCCATGAGCGAGGGCGGCGATGACTTCTTGACCAAGCCGATCAAACCGCGGCACCTGATCACCACTGTGCGCAACCGGGCGGCGCGGGCGCGCAATCTGAAAGCGCGGATGGTCCGCGACAGTCTTACCGGCCTGTACAACCACACGCACATCCTGCAATTGCTCGAAGACTGCTCGTTCCGCGCCCGCCGCGAGAACAAGCCGCTGAGCTTTGCCATGCTCGACATCGATCACTTCAAACGGGTCAACGACAGCCATGGCCACCCGATGGGTGACCGGGTGATCAAGAGCCTGGCGCTGTTTCTCAAACAGCGTTTGCGCAAGACCGACTTCATCGGCCGTTACGGCGGCGAAGAGTTCGCCATTGTCATGCCCGACACCGATATCGACGCGGCGCATAAAGTCCTCGACGAAATTCGTCAGCGCTTCGCCGAGATTCATTATCCGGCGCAGCCGCAGGACCTCTGGTGCACGTTCAGCGCCGGCGTGGTGGAAATGTGCGATGACTCCGACAGCCTGATGATGGCCAGCCAGGCCGACGAAGCGCTGTACCGTGCCAAAGGTGCCGGACGCAATCGGGTGCAGACCGCGCGCCAGTCAAAGCAAAGTGCCACTTTTTCATCGGAATCCACTGATTCGGTCATAACCCTGTAATAGAACCGCAATAAATTCAGGCGCTTACCATTCCTGCCGTTGGTAGCCGTCATGCGCCTGAAGTTGCTCACCAATCTCAACACTCTGCTGCTGGTCGCCGTCTGCGTGGCCCTTGGCGCCACGCTGTGGTGGTCGCAAAAAGCCCTCGAACGCCCCTATCTGTTGATGGAGCGTTACCTCGGGCTGTCGCAACAATTTCAGAACGAGGTGGCGCGCAACGTTGAGGATTATCTCGCCAGCGGTGACGCGCTGCGTTTGAGCAGCGCCGCCCAGGCCATCGACAGCGTGCACAAGCAACTGGGTGAGCTGCCCCCGACGCTGGCCGACACCGTACGGCCAAGCCTGTCGAGCCTCGATGAATTCAGCAAAACCGACCTGCTCGCCGCCGGCAAACTGGCTGGCGATCCGCAGGCGCTGCTGTTGCAGGCCGAACGCGAACTCAGCGCCAGCCTCGACCAGCTCAATACCTACGCCAATGGCAACGCCGCCTACCTCGCACCACTGCTCGCCGCATCGCAGCATCTGGGCAGACTGTCGCTGGCGCGGGACAAACTGGTCAGCAGCGGGCGCAGTGAGCTGGCCGCCGATGTCGAGCGTGAAGTGAGCAACATGCGCGCCCAAGCCGAGGCCATCGATGCCCTGCCCTTGCTGGGGGTGGTCACCAGCAACGAATCGAGCAGTGACGATTTCGCCGCGCTGATGGGCATCGAAACCACTGATAAAGCCGCCGCCGAAGATGCCGGTGTCGGCCTCAAACGCGAACTCAACAGCTTGCTCGGCCGCTATCCGGCGGAACTGGCGCGCACCCGCGAGCAGATCCAGAAACGCGCCGAGCTCAGCGCCGCGACCCACGAAAAAATCGCCAGCGTGCAACACGCCATCGCCGGCCTCGAACCGGTGGTACGCGCGCAACATGGGCAGATCCAGGGCGAAGTGCGCCTGATGCAAGGCGTGATGATCGGCCTGATTCTGCTGATCGCCCTGCTCATCGATACCTTGCAGCGGCGCCTGGCCCGCACCCTGACCAACCTCGCCCCAGCGCTGTCGACCTGGGCCGAAGGCGATTTCAGTCGCGACATCCAACTGGGCAAGACAAACCGTGAACTGCACGACATCGAAGCCTCGCTCAACCGCTTGCGCGCCTATCTGGTGGATCTGGTCGGCACCATTCGCGGCAACGCCGAACAAGTCGCGGGCAGCAGCCGCACCCTTGCGGAACTGAGCAATGACCTGCACAGCGGCGCCGAGCATCAGGCCGGCGATACCGCGCTGATTCGCGATTCGCTGGGGGAACTCGAGGCGACCATTCAGCAGGTGGCCGGCGATGCCCGCCAGGCTGCGGACGCCAGCCGCCACGCCGGACTGGCCGTCGAGCATGGGCAGGCTGTAATCGGCCAGAGCCTGACCGGACTGCATGCGCTGGTCGGTGAGGTTCAAGGCAATGCGCAGATGATCGAACATCTGGCAGAAGAATCAGCAACCATCGGCGGCGTGCTGACAGTGATTCGTTCGATTGCGGATCAGACCAATCTGCTCGCCCTGAACGCCGCGATCGAGGCCGCCCGCGCCGGGGAGATGGGTCGTGGTTTTGCCGTGGTCGCCGAGGAAGTGCGCTCGCTGGCACAACGCACCGCCGGGGCCACGGCGGAAATCCAGACACTGATCGCCGGCCTGCAGACCGCCGCGCGGCAATCGGTCGAAGGCATGCGCGCGCAGGTCGAACACGCCGAAGCCACGGCCAGTCAGGCGCAAGCGGCGGACGGTGCACTGGACAAAATCGTTGGCGCGATACAGACCATCGCCGACACCGCTGTGCGCATCGCCGATGTCACCGCGCAGCAAAGTGGCGCGGTCAGCGAAATCCGCGATCACAGCGAGCGCATTCATCAATTGGGTGGGGATAACCTGCTGCGCATCGGCCAGGGCCGCGAACAGGGCGTGAACCTGTTGGTCCTCGGCGGCCAATTGCATACGGCCGTTCAGGCCTTTCGCGTCTGACACACCGCCTTCGCGAGCAGGCTCGCTCCCACATTGGAATGCATACCCCTGTGGGAGCGAGCCTGCTCGCGAAGGCGGCGGCCCTGTCATTACAAGTGACCGGATCCTGATCCTCGGTCACAAATTTCGCGCAAACATCGCCCATCGTGCCGCCTATTGCATGGAACTGGACAGTCACAAAGGCTTTGCGGCATAGTCGCCGGGTTCTGACGACTGCTCATTGATAACAAGGACAACGCAGATGGCAACGCTACTGGTGCTGCATGGCCCCAACCTGAACCTGCTCGGCACCCGGGAACCGGGGACCTACGGGTCGACGACCCTGGCGCAGATCAATCAGGATCTGGAGCGGCGCGCCCGTGAAGCCGGCCATCATCTGCTGCACCTGCAAAGCAACGCCGAGTACGAATTGATCGATCGCATCCACGCTGCACGCGGTGAAGGCGTGGACTTCATTCTGATCAATCCGGCGGCTTTTACGCACACAAGTGTCGCATTACGTGACGCGCTGCTGGGAGTGAGCATCCCATTCATCGAAGTGCATTTGTCCAACGTGCACAAGCGCGAACCTTTCCGCCATCACTCCTACTTCTCCGATGTAGCGGTAGGAGTGATCTGCGGCCTTGGCGCCAGCGGTTACCGACTGGCCCTGGAGGCCGCACTAGAGCAGCTTGAACACCAAGCTATACGCCCCTGACCGACCCTTGGGAGTTGATGATTCATGGATATCCGTAAAGTTAAGAAACTGATCGAATTGCTGGAAGAGTCCGGCATCGACGAGCTCGAGATCAAGGAAGGCGAAGAGTCCGTACGCATCAGCCGTCACAGCAAGACCCCGGCGCAGCAGTACTACGCGCCAGCCCCGATGCAGGCTCCGGCCGCTGCCCCTGCTGCCGCGCCAGTCGCTGCCGCTGCTCCGGCTGCCGCTGCTGCACCCGCGCTGAACGGCACCGTGGCCCGTTCGCCGATGGTCGGCACCTTCTACCGTAAATCTTCGCCAACCTCGCCTGCCTTCGTTGAAGTCGGCCAGACCGTGAAGAAAGGCGACACCCTGTGCATCGTCGAAGCCATGAAGATGATGAACCACATCGAAGCTGAAACCAGCGGTGTGATCGAATCCATCCTCGTCGAAGACGGCCAGCCGGTTGAGTACGACCAACCGCTGTTCACCATCGTTTGAACCGCGGAGAGCCTTTGATGACTGCGAAGTTGGAAAAAGTTCTGATCGCTAACCGCGGTGAGATCGCCCTGCGGATTCTGCGTGCCTGCAAAGAGATGGGCATCAAGACCGTCGCCGTTTACTCCAAGGCCGACAAAGAGCTGATGCACCTGGGTCTGGCAGACGAATCCGTCTGCATCGGCCCGGCGTCCGCCGCTCAGTCTTACCTGCACATTCCGGCCATCATCGCTGCCGCTGAAGTGACCGGCGCTACCGCCATTCACCCAGGCTACGGTTTCCTCGCGGAAAACGCCGATTTTGCCGAGCAGGTCGAGAACTCCGGCTTCGCCTTCATCGGCCCGAAAGCCGACACCATCCGCCTGATGGGCGACAAGGTATCGGCCAAGCACGCGATGATCGAAGCAGGCGTACCGACCGTTCCAGGTTCCGACGGCCCGCTGCCGGAAGACGAAGAAACGGCACTGCGCATCGGTCGTGAAGTCGGCTACCCGGTGATCATCAAGGCCGCCGGTGGCGGTGGTGGTCGCGGCATGCGCGTGGTGCACAAGGAAGAAGACCTGATCGCCTCGGCGAAACTGACCCGCTCCGAAGCAGGCGCGGCGTTCGGCAACCCGATGGTCTATCTGGAAAAATTCCTCACCAACCCGCGCCACGTCGAAGTGCAGGTCCTGTCCGACGGCCAGGGCCACGCCATCCACCTGGGCGACCGCGACTGCTCGCTGCAGCGTCGTCACCAGAAGGTTCTCGAAGAAGCACCGGCACCGGGCATCGACGAGAAAGCGCGCCAGGAAGTATTGGCTCGCTGCGTCAAGGCGTGCATCGACATCGGCTACCGTGGCGCCGGTACTTTCGAGTTCCTCTACGAAAACGGTCGTTTCTACTTCATCGAAATGAACACCCGTGTTCAGGTGGAGCATCCGGTTTCGGAGATGGTCACCGGTATCGACATCGTCAAGGAGATGCTCAGCATCGCCGCTGGCAACAAGCTGTCGTTCACTCAGGATGACGTGGTCATCCGTGGTCACTCGCTGGAGTGCCGGATCAACGCTGAAGATCCGAAGACCTTCATGCCGAGCCCGGGCACGGTCAAGCATTTCCACGCCCCAGGCGGCAACGGCGTTCGCGTCGATTCGCACCTGTACAGCGGTTATGCCGTGCCACCGAACTACGACTCGCTGATCGGCAAGCTGATCACTTACGGCGCAACCCGCGACGAAGCCATGGCACGCATGCGCAATGCCCTGGACGAAATCGTGGTCGACGGGATCAAGACCAACATCCCGCTGCATCGTGATCTGGTTCGTGACGAAGGCTTCTGCAAGGGCGGTGTGAACATTCACTACCTCGAGCACAAGCTCGCCAAACAGTCGTAAGGCTGAAGCGGTATGAAAAACCCGATCCCTGCGGATCGGGTTTTTTTATGCCTGCAACAAACCCATCAGACCATCACTGTGGAGAACGCCTGCTGCTCGACCATTGTGGCAGATGCCCGCAGGCCAGCCTCATCGACCACCGCTCCTGCTGCGTTTTCATGTAACGGTTTGCGGGTGAACCGCCTCGTAAAGTTTCGGGCACGTATCGAGAGCCCGTCCGTGGCATAGCTCGATCTGGCGATAAGCGGGTTGTACAGCCTGCCAATCTGACCAGAGGAATGCTTGAACACTCGCGAGACTCCATTGTTCAGATTCAGCACCACGCCATAGCTGTTGCCCAGGCACGACGAGTATGACCAGTAATCCCAGGTCGGCTGCAGGCCCTGTTCGCGCAACACGCGCCTGACCGGACCGCCGATGTCAGCGCCCGCCGACAGCCAGTCGCCACCCACCAGCGTGGCGCGAATGTTCTGCGGTGTTCCCCCCAGACGCTCCAGCACCTGCGTGACACTTCGCTCGATCAAGGGGCGAATATTGTGATCAAAATGAATGACCGCCCCCACTCTTGTCGTCGGGTTATACAGCGAGGCGATGACGCAACTTTGCGCATTCAGGGAAAACAGGTAGTTATCTCGCGATCCCGGACGGAAATGCGCCACCACGGCTTCGCCCTGCAGCGCGCCGCGGTTCAGCACCGGCTCGACACCTCCAGGAAAAGCATCATTCAAATTATTCACGCGCCCAAGGTTGCGCACGTTGCCACCCGTGAGTCCGACCCTGGCGTGTGTCCACTTGCCGCCCGCACTAAGACGTATCGGTTGCTGATAGATGGCGCTCGGGCGACGAGCATCGACCAGGCTCAGCCCACCGAAATGCGGATTTTCCCTGACCAGGAAATACTTGCCTTTGTTGCGAATGTAATAGGCCGGTTGCGGCTGTGCAGCGCTGGGCGGGCTGCGCCAGGTGCCGAAAAAGACGCCTTCTTCGCTCACCCTTTGCAAACGTTCGGGCGTCTTGCTGACGGCCTGCCTGGCATGGAAGCGTACTTCGCGGATCGCCGGCAGCGCTTTCCTGCGTAGCGGAGCCACGGTATTCAGACGCTCTGACAACAACGAGACCGGCCTCATGGTGTGCTTCAGACTTCTGGCCGCACCGCCCAGCCACTTGATCGCACTGCCGGCGCCGACCATGGCAAACAGCGCCCCCCACGACGCCTCCAGCCAGTGGCCGAGAGCGCCATCGACGTCACCCTCCAGATGCGCCGCGACCGCCTGACCCGCGCTGACGGCAATCAACACAACGTCAAGCAGCAAGGCAAACGGAGGGAACACCATGCAAAACGGTGCAGCCGCAAACATCAGCCCCTTGACCACTTGGCGTTCGATCATTTGCGCGCGGCTGGTGGTGATGTCCTGCACATCCGTGACCGCGCGCTCGATGTACGCATTGAACTCGCTGCGCGCGTCAATCAAGCGCTGCGCTTCGTGCAGCGTATCGACGCGTTGTTTTTTTGCCGCAATCGCATACAGGGTGCGCGACACGATGCTGCGCGCAGCAACCGGCGTACGCGCCATCAAGTAGTCATGCAACGCGCCCGCGATGTCGCCGAACAGTGACTGATACGCACGCACGACAATGCCGTCGGGGGCATCAGGCGTGTACAGCC
The DNA here is from genome assembly GCF_019145195.1 of Pseudomonas siliginis. GTDB lineage: Bacteria > Pseudomonadota > Gammaproteobacteria > Pseudomonadales > Pseudomonadaceae > Aquipseudomonas > Aquipseudomonas siliginis. The sequence goes on along the minus strand of NZ_JAHSTW010000006.1, from coordinate 302,304 downwards.
ACCAGGACGGCTCGGGGTCGAACGAGGTCAGCACATACACCCCGAGCACGACGTGATGGCGCACGGTGAACCTGAACACGCCGTCACTTTCAACCATGCTCGCGCCCGGAAAATGCGTACCCGATGCTGGCACCTCGCTCAACAGAGAGACCTGACGGACCAGCGCTGAATACACCGCGTCGCTCAATCCCGCCTGACTTCTGGCCACGCGTAAATCCCGGTCCATCTTTGACAGCAGCACGTTGCGGTAGGCAAAACGACGCGGTTCGTAGGCAGCATCACGCGGGTCGAGATATTTGCCACGGATCTCGCTGGCGTATTTTTCACCCAGCCACGCCCGGCGCAGATACAGCGCCAGATCGGCGCTGCGCACCTGGCTCAGGTCCTGGCCAACCGACGATTGCACGCCTTTTTTCGGATGTTCGATGCCGGAGTTGTCATCGTAGCCGTGAATGGCCAGGTCGAGCAGCGTGGCCACCTGCTGCTTCCTGCGGTCGGCGATGCCAGGGTTGTAATCGATCAACACAGTGGCCGGATCGACCGGTTCCAGCACGTTCTTGCTGCGCATGTAGGGTGTGATCGCTGCGGCTACCGTGCGCCTGGCGAAATCGACAAAAACCTCGAAACCGCCCAGCAGCTCGTTGAAAACCTGCTGATGAACGATCAGTTCCTGATTCAGACTGCTGATGCGCCGGCGTGCCTCGAGCCCGAGCGTCGTGTACCAGCGCAGCGAGTTGTCCTGCTCGACCCGCTGCAGGTTGTTTGCCAGGGCCATTTTTGCAGCGGCTTCGACGCACTCGTCGAACGGCAAGGGCGTTCGTCGAAGGTCACTCTGCATGCCCCAGAGAGCGGGGCTGGCCGCAGCGGCCAACAGATAATCCCGTGCAGGGTGATGTGCCGTCGGCGAAAGCTGCTGCAACAAGTACTCGCGACCGGATTCGCTCTGCGTCCAGCTCCATACTTCGCCGGTCAACGCCGCGATCGAAGGCAACCGGACCCACTCCTGACCGTCCGGCTTGTTGGGCGCGTACAGCACCAGGTTATTCAACGTTTGCTCAGTCTCTGCCTGGTAGAACACCAGAAGATCGGCGCATTGCATGCCGTTGGGCAGCGTCAAAGCGGCCACTTGCAACGGTTTCATTGCCGCTTGCCCAGACCACATCTGCTCGAGACGCTCATGGTCGGAGTCCGACAGATGAGCTGCGCAGCGCGCGACGAATGCGCTCTGCTTGAGCCGTACGGTGAACCAGTCGATGAGTGCCTTTTGCACGTCGGTGCGCTGGTACTGCTCGGCGAGGGCTCGCAGGTAGTCCGCCGGATAATCCTGTTCCGCCAGCATGTCGGCAATGAATGCCGGTTTGAGTGACTGGTTGCGCAATGGCGCAGGACTGCTGATCTCCAGTACCGCTGCGAAGTCCTGACCGATCGGCCCGCATGCCAGCAGGTCACTGAGGCTGCGATTGTGGGTCGGCTCACCGACCGCCGAGCGCCATCTGAGCCGCACGTCGATCCGGTCTGGTTCAACCGCCATGTCGAGCTTGAGCTGAATGTATTCGATGGCCTGCCGGCGGGCAAAGTCGCGCAACGAGCCGTGGCCCTGCAGCAGGTCATCGAGAGCTGCCTGCGCCAGTGAGGTCTGCTCCTGATAATCGCGCAACAAGGTGCGATCCGGCTCCTTCAGCGCCTTCATCCATAACGGCAGTTGCGCAAAGGAATGCGCCTCGAGAATCTTTTTTTCTGCACCCGTTGCCAGGGCGGTCAATCGGTACCGCCGCGTGCTGCGGGCCTGAACCCGGTCGATTTTGCTGCGCAATTGATCCAGTGTCAGGCCCGCCAGTTGGTCACGGCGCAACAGCAACTCGATGTCCTTGATATAGCGCCGCAGCTTGCGTTTGATCAGGCGATCGAACAACGCCTCTCGCCCTTTTGTCGCCCAATGTTCTCGCAGGTATTTTTTGTACTGGTCGAGAAAGTGCAACGAAACGCTATCCACCGTCCGGATCACATGCTCATGACGGCTGGACGGTAAACCGGGGTCAGCGCCCCCCGGCCAGCGAAATGGCGCGTCCTGGAGCGCCAGGAACATGACTGGCCGGCCGTCGATCAGCTTTTGCAAAATGGCGTCAAGCAGGGCAACCACAAAGCCCGGGGCAAAATGGCCGTCCGGGTAATGCCTGCGCAGTTCAGTCAATGCGAAATGCTCCAGCGCCTCGAGCAACGTCATCTGGCTGTTCAAGCGCTTGTCGATCATCACCTGCCAGCGCGTGATGCGCAGGAGGATCTCCTGCACCGACCCCGTAGACGCAGTGGCTATCGGTGGTTTTTCTTCTACAGTCCCTTGTTGATCCGCCATGTCGTCCAGCCTTTTGTTACGTAGAGATGAGCGCTCACTCTATTTGCCGACAAAAGTGCTCAGGCCATACATATGTATATCGCGGCCACGAATGTGTAACAGCCAAGCGGTGTGTCCACTTTGCCGGCGACCTGGCGTAAACTGCGCGCTTTTGCAGCTTCGGGCTGCCCCACAGATTTTCAAAGGTGCCCGCCATGCCTTGGCTGCAAGTCCGTCTCGCCATCACCCCGGAACAAGCCGAAACCTACGAGGACGCATTCCTCGAAGTCGGCGCCGTGTCGGTGACTTTCATGGACGCCGAAGACCAGCCGATCTTCGAACCGGAACTCAACACCACGCCGCTGTGGTCGCACACCCACTTGCTGGCGCTGTTCGAAGGCGGTACCGAACCGGAACCGGTGCTGGCCCATCTGGAATTGCTGACCGGCAGCCCGTTGCCCGAGCACCACAGCGAAGTCATCGAAGACCAGGACTGGGAACGCAGCTGGATGGACGGCTTCGAGCCGATGCGTTTCGGCCAGCGCCTGTGGATCGTGCCGAGCTGGCACGCCGCACCCGAGCCTGACGCGGTCAATCTGCTGCTGGACCCGGGCCTGGCGTTTGGCACCGGCACCCACCCGACCACCGCGCTGTGCCTGGAATGGCTCGACGGCCAGGATCTGAAAGACTGCCACGTGCTCGACTTCGGCTGTGGCTCGGGGATTCTGGCGATTGCCGCCCTGCTGCTCGGCGCCAAGGAAGCCGTGGGCACCGACATCGACGTGCAGGCACTGGAAGCCTCGCGCGACAACGCTGGGCGCAACAACATTGCCGATGAGCTGTTCCCGCTGTACCTGCCCGAGGATCTGCCGCAGGTTCAGGCCGACGTGCTGGTGGCCAACATTCTCGCCGGCCCGCTGGTGTCGCTGGCGCCGCAACTGTCCAGCCTGGTCAAGAGCGGCGGGCGTCTGGCGCTGTCGGGCATCCTCGCCGAGCAGGGCGAAGAAGTAGCGGCAGCTTATGCGCAGGACTTCGAGCTCGACCCGATCGCCAATCGCGATGGCTGGGTGCGCATCACCGGGCGTCGGCGCTAAAATGACCGCTTGCCTGAACCGGATCGCCGCATGACCGACAGTTTCGTCACCCAATGCCCGCATTGCCAGACCAGTTTCCGCGTCAACCATGCTCAGTTGAGCGTGGCGCGCGGCGTGGTTCGTTGCGGCTCCTGCCTGCAAGTGTTCAATGCCGCCAAGCAGCTGCTCGAGCAACATTCTGGCAAGGACATGGTGACGCCGGTCGTACCAGCGCTGCCTGAAGCGTCCGCGCCTGTCAGCGATTCTGCGGTCGTCGAACAGATCCCCGCACCGCGCGCCATCAGCCAGAAGCAATGGAGCGCGTCGGAACTGGATCTGGACAGCCTCGATCTGGACGAAGAACTCGCCCGCCTCGAACAGCGCGAAATCCAGCCGGCCGCCGAATTCGGCCGTACCCGCGAAGAATCCTTGAGCGCACGGCGCGACAGCCCGGAACCGGACGAAGGCACATGGCCCGACAGCCTGTTCAGCGAGCCTGCGGATGAGCGCAGCGCAGCGCCGGATGTCGAGCCGGATATTGACGGCGTCGAAACCCTCGAACCCGAGCGCACCGAACCCTCGTTGACACTGGAGCCGGTGGACCTGGACGACGAGCCGCCGATTCCGCAATTGCGCCTGCATGACCCGATCGACCCCAACGCCCGCCGCGAACGCCTGTCGGCCAGCGACGATAACGATGACGACGATCTGCCATTGATCACTTCGCCGCGCAAAAAACGCGAACGGGCCGAGCCCGGCGTGCGCGCCGAGGTCCTGCAGGATCTGACCGACGACCCGCTGCAACTGGACTGGCAGCAACGCCGCTCGCCCTGGGGCCGGCGCCTGCTGTGGCTGGTGCTGGTGGTGTTGGCGGCCGGCGGCCTTGCCGCTCAGTACGTTGCCTATCACTTCGAGGAACTGGCGCGGCAGGATCAATACCGACCGTGGTTCCAGCAGATCTGCCCGCAGATCGGCTGCACCGTGCCGTCGAAAGTCGATATCGGCAAAATCAAGAGCAGCAACCTGGTGGTGCGCAGCCATCCCGAGTTCAGCGGGGCGCTGGTGGTCGATGCGATCATTTACAACCGGGCGACGTTTTCCCAGCCGTTCCCTTTGCTCGAACTGCGCTTCGCCGACCTCAACGGTCATCTGATCGCCAGTCGTCGCTTCAAACCCGGCGAGTATCTGAGCGGCGATCTCGAAGGCCTCGCGGAAATGCCGCCGCAGACGCCGATCCACATCGCCCTGGATATTCTCGATCCGGGGCCGAAAGCGGTGAATTACAGCCTGAACTTCCACTCACCGGAATGAACCGCTTCAGCGTTTCCGGATTGACGGCATTTTTCTGACTGATCGCAGCCGACCAAACCGTTGGCGATAACAGAATAACTGTTCAGATTTTGTTCAATTCAGCCTTTAACCAGTCATCGAGAGCGGGTATCATGCCCACCCTTTTTCGAACTCTCATGATCCGGCCCCACTTCAGGGAAGTCCTATGTCGGCGGTACGCATCGGCCCATATACATTGCAGAACGGTTTGATTCTCGCCCCGATGGCGGGCGTCACCGACCAGCCCTTTCGTCAGCTGTGCAAGCGTCTGGGCGCAGGGCTTGTAGTCTCGGAAATGGTCACCAGTGACATGAGCCTGTGGAATACCCGCAAGTCGCGCATGCGCATGATCCACGAAGGCGATCCCGAGCCGCGCTCGGTGCAGATTGCCGGTGGCGACGCGCAGATGCTGGCCGATGCGGCACGGGCCAACGTCGAGCTGGGCGCGCAGATTATCGATATCAACATGGGTTGCCCGGCCAAGAAGGTCTGCAACAAGGCCGCCGGCTCCGCGTTGCTGAAAGACGAAGCACTGGTGACCGAGATCCTGCAGGCCGTAGTGGCCGCGGTTGATGTGCCGGTCACCCTGAAGATCCGCACCGGTTGGGATCGCGAGAACAAGAACGGTCTGAACGTGGCGAAGATCGCCGAACAGGCCGGGATCACAGCGCTGGCCGTGCATGGCCGTACGCGCGCCGATCTGTACACAGGGGAAGCCGAGTACGACACGATTGCCGCGATCAAGCAGGCCGTGTCGATCCCGGTGTTTGCCAATGGCGATATCGATTCGCCGGAAAAGGCCCGATACGTGCTTGATGCGACCGGTGCCGATGGCCTGCTGATAGGCCGTGCCGCTCAAGGGCGGCCATGGATTTTTCGCGAGATCGATCATTTCCTGCGTACCGGCGAGAAATTGCCGGCGCCGGAACTGAGCGAAGTGGAACGCATCCTGCTGGAGCATCTGGCTGCCCTTCACGCCTTTTATGGTGACGTGATGGGCGTGCGCATTGCCCGCAAGCATGTGGGCTGGTATCTCGCAACCTTGCCGGGCGCCAAGGAGTTTCGCGCCCGTTTCAATCGTTTGGATGGTACGGAAACACAATGCGCCGACGTTCGGGAGTTCTTCGCCGAGCGTTACAAGAGCCTGACAGGGGACGAAGAAGGGGTGGCCGCATGACGATGATGACCGAGACTTTAGTGAGTGGAACAACACCCGTGAGCGACAACGTGAATTTGAAACAGCACCTCAACACGCCGAGCGAAGAAGGCCAGACCCTTCGCGGGAGTGTCGAGAAGGCGCTGCACAATTATTTCGCCCACCTTGAGGGCGCGTCCGTCACGGATGTGTACAACCTGGTGCTGTCCGAAGTCGAGGCGCCCCTGCTCGAAAGCGTGATGAACTACGTCAAGGGCAACCAGACCAAGGCCAGTGAGCTGCTGGGACTGAACCGCGGCACGCTGCGCAAGAAACTCAAGCAGTACGATCTGCTGTAAGCATTCAATCAAACCAGAAAGGCGCCCGCGTAAAAAACGGTCGCCTTTTTTGCTGACTTCCTTTGCTTTTGATGGAAATTGAGATGACCGACCAGACTACCCGCCTGCCGATCCGCCGCGCCTTGATCAGCGTTTCCGACAAGACCGGGATCCTCGAATTCGCCAAGGAGCTTGAAGCTCTGGGCGTCGAGATCCTCTCCACCGGCGGAACGTTCAAGCTGCTGCGCGACAACGGCGTTGCCGCAGTGGAAGTCGCGGACTACACCGGTTTCGCCGAGATGATGGACGGTCGGGTGAAAACCCTGCACCCGAAAATCCACGGCGGCATCCTCGGTCGTCGCGGTACTGACGACGCGATCATGAACGAGCACGGCATCAAGCCGATCGATCTGGTAGCGGTCAACCTGTACCCGTTCGAAGCGACCATCAACAAGCCAGGCTGCGACCTGCCGACCGCCATCGAGAACATCGATATCGGCGGGCCGACCATGGTCCGTTCGGCAGCGAAAAACCATAAAGACGTGGCCATCGTGGTGAATGCCAGCGATTACGCCAACGTCCTGGAAAACCTCAAGGCCGGCGGCCTGACCTACGCTCAGCGTTTTGACCTGATGCTCAAGGCCTTCGAACACACCGCCGCCTACGACGGCATGATCGCCAACTACATGGGCACCGTGAACCAGGCCGCTGAAACGTTGAGCACTGAAGGTCGCAGCGAATTCCCGCGCACCTTCAACAGCCAGTTCATCAAGGCTCAGGAAATGCGCTACGGCGAGAACCCGCACCAGAGCGCGGCGTTCTACGTGGAAGCCAAGCCTGCCGAAGTCGGCATCGCCACCGCCACCCAGTTGCAAGGCAAGGAACTGTCGTACAACAACGTCGCTGACACCGATGCCGCGCTGGAATGCGTGAAGAGCTTCGTCAAGCCAGCCTGCGTGATCGTCAAGCACGCCAACCCGTGCGGCGTGGCGGTCAGCCCGGACGCTGAAGGCGGCATCCGTCAGGCTTACGAACTGGCCTACGCCACCGACACCGAGTCGGCGTTCGGCGGCATCATCGCCTTCAACCGTGAACTGGATGCCGAGACCGCCAAAGCGATCGTCGAGCGCCAGTTCGTTGAAGTGATCATCGCCCCATCGGTCAGCGAAGAAGCCCGTGCCATTGTTGCCGCGAAAGCCAACGTACGCCTGCTGGCCTGCGGCGAGTGGTCGGCTGAGCGCGCCGCTGCCTGGGATTACAAGCGCGTCAACGGTGGCCTGCTGGTGCAGAGCCGCGATATCGGCATGATCAGCGCCGATGACCTGAAAGTGGTGACCAAACGCGCGCCGACCGAACAGGAAATCCACGATCTGATCTTCGCTTGGAAAGTCGCCAAGTACGTCAAATCCAACGCCATCGTCTATGCCAAGAACCGCCAGACCATCGGTGTCGGCGCCGGCCAGATGAGCCGCGTCAACTCGGCGCGTATCGCTGCGATCAAGGCTGAACACGCCGGTTTGCAGGTGGCCGGTTCGGTCATGGCGTCCGATGCATTCTTCCCGTTCCGCGACGGTCTGGACAATGCGGCCAAGGTCGGCATCACTGCGGTGATCCAGCCGGGCGGCTCGATGCGTGACAACGAAGTGATTGCTGCTGCTGATGAAGCCGGCATCGCAATGGTATTCACCGGCATGCGCCACTTCCGTCACTGATACACCGATTCAAATGTGGGAGCGAGCCTGCTCGCGAATGCAATCTGCCAGCGACGTTGACGTTGACTGACACACCGCTTTCGCGAGCAGGCTCGCTCCCACATAAAGCGCTCCAGCAGCGCCTGACAGATTTTTGAGGTTTTTGAAATGAATGTTTTGATCATTGGCAGCGGTGGCCGTGAACACGCTCTGGCCTGGAAAGTGGCTCAGGATCCGCGTGTGCAGAAGGTTTTCGTTGCACCGGGCAACGCTGGCACCGCCATTGAAGCCAAGTGCGAGAACGTCGCCATCGACGTGCTGGCCCTGGAGCAACTGGCTGACTTCGCGGAAAAGAACGTTTCCCTGACCATCGTCGGCCCGGAAGTGCCGCTGGTGGCTGGCGTGGTCGATCTGTTCCGCTCCCGTGGCCTGGACTGCTTCGGTCCGACCGCCGGTGCTGCGCAACTGGAAGGCTCGAAAGCGTTCACCAAGGATTTCCTCGCCCGCCACAAGATCCCGACCGCCGATTACCAGAATTTCACCGAGATCGAGCCGGCCCTGGCTTATCTGCGTGAAAAAGGCGCGCCGATCGTGATCAAGGCCGATGGCCTGGCTGCCGGCAAAGGCGTGATCGTCGCCATGACCCTGGCCGAAGCCGAAGACGCCGTGCGTGACATGCTCGCCGGCAACTCGTTTGGCGACGCCGGTTCACGCGTGGTGATCGAAGAATTCCTCGACGGCGAAGAAGCTTCGTTCATCGTCATGGTCGACGGCAAGAACGTGCTGCCGATGGCCACCAGCCAGGATCACAAACGCGTCGGCGACGGCGACAGCGGCCCGAACACTGGCGGCATGGGTGCTTACTCCCCTGCCCCGGTGGTCACCGCCGACGTGCATCAGCGCGTGATGGACCAAGTGATCTGGCCGACCGTGCGCGGCATGGCCGAGGAAGGCAACGTCTACACTGGTTTCCTTTATGCCGGTCTGATGATCGACAAGGCCGGCAATCCGAAGGTCATCGAGTTCAACTGCCGCTTCGGCGATCCGGAAACCCAACCGGTGATGCTGCGTCTGCAATCGAGCCTGGTGCTGCTGGTTGAAGCCGCATTGGCGCAAGCGCTGGACAAGATCGAAGCACAGTGGGATCCGCGTCCGAGCGTTGGCATCGTTCTGGCTGCAGGCGGCTACCCGGGCGACTACGCCAAAGGCGCAGCGATCAACGGTCTGGACGCAGCGTCAGGTCTGGAAGGCAAAGTCTTCCACGCCGGCACCGCGTTGAAGGACGGTCAGGTCGTTACTGCCGGTGGTCGTGTACTGTGTGCCACGGCCATGGGCGCCACCGTGGGTGAAGCTCAGCAGCAGGCCTACAAACTTGCCGCTGCCATCGACTGGGAAGGCTGCTTCTACCGCAAGGACATCGGCTACCGCGCCATTGCCCGTGAACGCGGCGAAACCCAGGAGTAAGCGATCCATCAGGCCCGGCGCGGGATGCCATTCCTCGCCGGGCTGTTCGGTCGTCGCGCATCGTTATATTCTGGCATCAACCTACGAAGGGATTTCGCCGTGCGCTGGCTCAGGATTGCCATAAGCTTCACCGTCACGCTGATGACCTTGCTCTGCATGCTCCCGGCCCAGGCCGCGCAAGGCAGTGGCTGGTCGGTATTGCTTGACGATCAGGGCATCCTGCAACTGAGCGACATCCGCTCCGCTCGCTACACCAATCAATTCAGTCCCATCGAGCTTGACCGCCTGACCGCGGCCGAACCCGAGGGCGCCCTGTGGCTGCGCTTCAAACTGGCGCCGGGCAAGCACGAACAAGTGCTGCGCATCTTTGCCCCCGACCTGTCCCAACTCAATCTCTACGTGCTCGACGGCGACCGGCTGATCGAGCAACGCAATACCGGCAACGAGCGGCCCCAGGCCGAGCATCCATTGCCAAGCAGCGATTTCATGCTGCCGCTGCCCCAGGCCGACAAGCCGCTGGACGTCTACGTGCGCATGGTCTCCGGCCATCAGCTACGCCCGCACATCACCCTGCAAGCGGCAATCGAAGGCGCAGCCGATCAGAAGCAAACGCTGATCTTCGGCCTGCTGTTCGGCTGCCTCGCCATGCTCCTGCTGCACAACCTGGTGCGCTACGCCTACTCGCGCTCGCGCAGCAGTCTGTGGCTGGCGATCTGTGAAGGGCTGCTCGGGCTGAGTCTGTTTCTGTTGCTCAACCTCGCCGGGCCGTGGCTGCCGAACTGGCATGCGATCCAGACGCCGGGCGCTTATCTGGCACTGCTGCTGACCGCCCCAGCCGGTTTGATGTTCGCCCTGCGCTTCTTTGCGCCACTGGGCCAGCATCCGCTGAACAAACTGCTGTGGGGCGACATTCTGTTGATCGTCACGTGCAGCCTGTTGCTGCTGTTCGTCAACACCTTGCCGCTGAACATCATCACCTACGCATTGGTCGCATTGGCCGGCCTGAGCATGTTGCTGGTGGGTTTCTATCACTGGCAGAAGGGCTATCGCCCGGCGCGTCTGTTCGTCGCCGCCATGATCGTGTTCAACATCGGCACCCTGGTTATCCTGCCGGCGCTACTGGGGCTGACCCTGGTCACGCCGCAAGGCCTGATCATGACGCTGATGGTGTTCATCTGCATCAGCGGTCTGCTGATGAGCGTCGCCTTGGGCGAGCGACAGCGCAGCATCACTGAAAGTCGTTTCAGCATCAGCCGCGACCTGGCGGCAAGCAACGCCGAAATCAACGCCAAAGCCGAATTCCTCGCCAAGATCAGCCACGAAATCCGCACACCGATGAACGGTGTACTGGGCATGACCGAGCTGCTGCTGGGCACGCCGCTGTCGGTCAAGCAACGCGATTACGTGCAGACCATCCACAGCGCCGGCAACGAACTGCTGACGCTGATCAACGAGATCCTCGACATCTCCAAGCTCGAATCCGGGCAGATCGAACTCGATGACGTGCAGTTCGACCTCAACGCGCTGATCGACGATTGCCTGAGCATCTACCGGGCCAAGGCCGAACAACAGAACGTCGAGCTGATCAGCTTCATCCAGCCGCAAGTGCCACGGGTGATCAGCGGCGATCCGACGCGCCTGCGCCAGACCTTGCTGAGCCTGCTGGAAAATGCCCTGAAGAAAACCGAAGAAGGCGAAGTGTTGATCGTCGTTGCACTGGATGAGCGCAGCAGCAAACCGCGCCTGCGCATTGCCGTGCAGGACAGTGGCGTGCCGATGGAGCCGGAAGAGCGCGAAGCACTGTTGCACGCCGAATTGCACAGCAAGCACTTCCTCTCGGCCAATCGCCTGGGCGGCAATCTCGGCCTGGTGATTGCGCGCCAACTGATCCGTCTGATGCAAGGCGAGTTCGGCATCAAGAGCGGCGCCACCCAAGGCAGCACTTTGTGGCTGACCTTGCCACTGGACCCGGATCGCCTCGAACATCCGACCTCCGATCTGGACAGCCCGCTGCAAGGCGCGCGGGTGCTGGTGGTCGACGATAACGACACCTGCCGCAAGGTACTGGTGCAGCAGTGCAGCGCCTGGGGCCTGAATGTCAGCGCCGTGCCGTCGGGCAAGGAAGCGTTGGCGCTGCTGCGCACCAAGGCGCACCTGCGCGATTACTTCGATGTGGTTCTGCTCGACCAGAACATGCCCGGCATGACCGGCATGCAACTGGCAGCGAAGATCAAGGAAGACCCGAGCCTGAACCACGACATTCTGCTGATCATGCTCACCGGCATCAGCAACGCGCCGAGCAAGATCATTGCGCGCAATTCGGGGATCAAACGAATACTGGCCAAACCGGTGGCCGGCTATACGCTCAAGACCACGCTGGCTGACGAGCTCAATCAACGCAACAAGGGCCAGGTCGCGTTCCAGCCGCAGGTCGTTACGGCGGCCACAGCGGCCAAAGTGCCCAGCGACTTCCGCATCCTCGTCGCCGAAGACAACACCATTTCGACCAAAGTGATCCGTGGCATGCTCGGCAAGCTCAACCTGCAACCGGACACCGCGAGCAATGGCGAAGAAGCGCTGCAAGCGATGAAGGCCCAGCGTTACGACCTGGTGCTGATGGATTGTGAAATGCCGATCCTCGATGGCTTCTCCGCCACTCAGCAACTGCGCGCCTGGGAAGTCAGCAATCAGCGCATCCGCACACCGGTTGTAGCCCTCACCGCGCACATTCTCGCCGAACACAAGGAGCGCGCCCGACAGGCCGGCATGGACGGGCACATGTCCAAACCGGTCGAGCTCTCCCAGTTGCGCGAGTTGATCGAACACTGGGTTGCCCAACGCGATCAGCAGAACCGGGCCACGACCCAGCCGTCGTAAACCGACAGAATCTGCGGTGCCTGATAGACTCCCCCCGACTCCATCGCCAGTGAGCTTGCATCATGCTCCATGTGTTGTTCAGCGTTTATCTGAAGATGCTGGTGCTCTACAGCCCGTTCTTCGTGTTGTCCTGCTTTATCAGCCTGACCCGTGGCTATTCGCGCAAGGAACAGCGGCGTCTGGCGTGGAAGGTCGCCCTCGCCACACTGATTTCCAGTGTGCTGCTGTATTTGTTCGGGCGGGTGATTTTCGATGTCTTCGGCATCACCGTAGACGCCTTCCGCATCGGTGCCGGCAGCGTGCTGTTCATTTCCGCGCTGGGCATGGCTCAGGGCAAACCGGCGGTGCAGGCCGACAATGTGCAGCAGGACGTGACCATCGTGCCGCTGACCATTCCGCTGACGGTCGGCCCCGGCACCATCGGCGCCTTGCTGGTGATGGGTGTCAGCCAGCCGCACTGGGACGACAAGCTCACTGCAATCATGAGTATCGCCCTGGCCAGCTTTACTGTCGGAGTGGTGCTGTATCTGTCCAATCGCATCGAGCGGATTCTCGGCGATCAGGGCTTGCAGATTGTCAGCCGCTTGATGGGATTGTTCGTTTGCGCGCTGGCAGCGCAAATCATCTTTACCGGAGTGAAGGGTTATCTGGTGCCTTGAGCATTGTCGCAGCGCAACCGCCACAACAAAACGCCGCGTACGGTCACCGTTCGCGGCGTTTTGCTGTGCGGAGCGACCTCAGCGCAGCGCTGCGATCACCGCTGTCAGGCTCACCGTGGCCTCTGCGCCGCGCACAGTGGCATAGGCTTGCAGCCCTTGAGCCAGCGTCAAGGTATGTGGCCGCCCGGCAACGGGCAGCATCAGTAGCAGTGGGCGTTGTCCGTCGAAATTGCGCACGATCAGACTGTGTCCGGAGTCCGGATCGGTCAGCACCACATCGTCATCGACCCGTGACATCCACCAATGCCCGCATTCGTCCAGATCCAGATCCAGCAGGCAAGGTTCCGCCGTTTCAGCATCCGAAGCCTGTCGTCCATCGACCACGATGCAGTCCAACCGCTGGAAGGACGCTTGCGCCAGCCGATAACCCGAGGTCTGCGCACCGGAAGCCAGCAGCAGCCTGGTGACGCCATCGGGCAACAATGTTTCGATCTCTGTGATGTCATCACCCACCTCAAGCACCATGACCTCGGCGTCGCGATGGGCATAACTGCCGGGCAGCCAGACGCCGTCGTTCGGGCCGGCGCTGAAAATCAGTTGGTCGACCGGGTCGAACAGCATCGGCTGCTTCGACCCGCGCGTACCGAGGAATGCCGACCACTGTCCGTCACTGCGACCGGCCAGATCGAACAGCCGGTCAAGTTGCGGCAGGTAATACAGATAGCGTCCGGTTGCACTTGCCACTTGTATGACAGGCGCGTGGGCATGCCCGTGCAACAATGCTCGCAGGCGTGCACGTAACTGTTGATCGCTCTGCCCCGGCACATGAGACCAGCGATTTTCCACGCCTACGATCATTGCCGGCTGGTTATCCAGCAATTGCAGATGCACCCCGTCGAGGGTCTGCGCCTCCAGCCCTTCGCCCTGGCGCCGCACCTCGCTAAAGGCCCATGACGTCCAGACTTTTTCCGCCTTGGCCAGCAACTGCGGCTTCACCAGACGATGCTCGGCTGAAAAAGCTCCCCGCAGTGCTTCGATCGCCATCAGCGGCTGGCGGTAAAGTTGTCCGGCGCTGACCTCAAGCAACCAGACAGCGCTTTGATCCGGGGTCAGACCGAGCAGCGCCAGCTCCCTGCCCTGACCGATATCGGCCACAGCGACTTTGCCATCGACACACCATGCCGTCAGGAAAGCCTGACCTGCCCCATCACGTAAACCGAAGACCGGCAACGGCAGCAACGCTGCGACCGTGGCCAGCGAATGCAATGCGCTCAACCAATCGGGATTTCGCTGCAGCCAACGCTGCCCGACACCGACGAACCGCAGAATCGAGGGTTTATCGGCCTGATCGAGCCATGCCTCATCGCTTCTGTGCGCAAGGGAAGGTACCCCGTACTGAAACACAATCATGTCGTCGATCGCTGCCGCTGCCGGCACGTCGACGATATCGACCTCGAACAGACGGCCGTCATCCTTGGTTGCAAGGTAGCGCTGGTCCGCCAGGTTGATTTCGACCACATCGTGTTCGATCACCACATTCTGCCAATGACCGACACGGGGTTCGATGCCGCGGCTGATCGTCCGCTCCTGCTGGCTATAGAACAGCACCGCGTTGTTTTCAGGGCTGGACGGCATCAGCATCAACAAGTCTTCGGGCCAGGACAGGTCGTGCCTGGCCTCAATGCACTTGCCCGTCGTCTTGTTCAGCCAAGCCCTGTCGCGCAACTGCGACCCGGCATAGCCCTCGACAACAATGAACGGAGCACAAGACCAATCACTGCTGCTGGCGGCCATGTCTGACGAGACGCCCTTGTCCGGGGCATCGGTTTGTCGAAGCGCTTCACGCGGCTCGAACCGATAGTCCTCGGCGGCAAAAGCAATCTGGCAAGCCGTCAGTTCCACATGCTGACCGGTGATCCGATACTCGATGGTGGTAGTGCCATGCAACGCTTCTGCCGTCAGCTTCTGCGCAATCCGCAGCGCTCCATCGGCTTGTTGTCGGCAGCCGATGATGGTCGATCCCATCCGCGGATTTTTCAGACGGTAGCGATGCTGGACAGTACCGGTCAGCACATCGACCCGCCATAGCGATGGATGATCGGGATGGTAGAACCACGCATGGCGGGCGCTGACGCCTGCCAGAACCACGCCCTCGTTGACCTCCTGCGGCAGGTTACGTGCGAACAGCACCCGATCCCGCGCAGTGTCGTAATAGCCGGTAGTCACCACTGGCCGGTTCGGCGAATCGAACGGCACTCTGAAGTTACGCAACGGCAAATAGGCTGCGGTCAGTTGTCCGCTTGCGACCTGAGCGCGCAAATAGCGCTGCACCGGCGCCGGGATGCCGCTGGCGGTCATGTTGGCGCTACGCAGTTGAGTCGCAGCGTTGTTTTCGTAGTCGAGGACAACGGCGATCAGATGCAGGCTGCGGCCCGTCCAGTCGATCCGGAACAGCCCCTCGGCGAGTTCGATGGCGCCATCGAAACGATTCAACACCAGGCCATCGACCAGCATGTCAGGTGCGCTGTCGATGCTGTCCCGTGGCTTTTCCCGAAAGCTGACCTGTTCCACCCGGGCCCAAGACGCTTGCACCGTCCACGTCACCCGTTCCCAGCCCTGCGCTTGCTCGAAATTCACCGCCAGCAGGCCCGGTACCAACCGAATGCGGTATTGCCCCTGCGGTGCGGTGATCCGGTAGGCAATCTTCTCGCGCCACTCTGGTGGCAGGTCCGGAACCACCAGTTGGCTGACCTCTACGCTCAACTGCACCTTGATCGTCGTGGCCATGAATACCGGATGCAGCTTGTAGAGGAGGTGTGGCGCAAACGGCGTGCTGAACAGGTAAAACACCCGGTTACCGAGCGCGTCATATTCCAGCTGATATGCCAGGCGGTCATGCAACTGCGGATAGCGGGTCGTGGAGAAAGGCGCAGTCCCGGCGCTGCCGAGCTGATATTCGTAGCCGTAGTAACAGATGGGTGAACAGGGCAGCACCAGCTCCTCGGGCAAGGTCCCCCAGACGCTGCCGACAGCAGGCCGTTGAAAGGCTATGGGGATATTGATCGCAGCATGCCGCCTGGCAGGATCATCGTCGTACTGCGGCAATTCCAGTGCACTGCCCTTCCAGGGGTAAAACTTCTGCCCTTCGAACGCCACCCTTCTGCTGTGCAGATCCAGCTCGGTAATCACGGCCAGAGCGGGGAACTGCAAGACCGCACCAACGCTTTCGTAAGACTGCTGATAAGCGTCGTGAATCTGCGAGAGGTGCTCGCCGATGGCCGCAGCCTTGTCCATTATCTGCCCGAGATTGCTGGCAATCGCGGTCACCCCGATACCCACGCCCAGTAGCGGCACGGATAGCGCTGCGGCGAACGCGCCCACCGTTCCGCCCGCCGCCAGGGCGACAATATCCAGACTCAGGGCCGCCGTGTTGAACGCCAGGGACGTGGAGAACCGCGCTCGCTGCTCATAATTCTCTGCCTGCGTCAGGTTGGAGATGTCGAAGCCGATATTGGCCACGGAAAATGCCACACCAACGCCCGTGGCGGCCTGTCCTGCCAGGCGTGCGGCGAATGAGCCCTGCTGCAACGCCCGCTCGGCCGCTGCTACCTGACGCACCAGCTGGACGATCTGCACAGCATCGCTGGCGACACCAAAGCCCAGCTGTGCATAACTGACGTACACCTGGATCTGCAGAGCAACGGTCAGCGCCGGCACGGTATCGCCAGCGCGGTAATCGCGCTGGCGCATTTCACTGATCAGCGTCTGGATCGCAAAGGCAAAACTCAGCCGGCTGCCCCCGTCGTGATCAGCCGTCTGCCCGGGCCTGGCCGCACCGCCCTGCACGACTCGTTCGACGTATTGCCTGAGTTTCTGAAAGCGCGAATCGCGGGTGATCACCGTCAGGGTGTTTTGCGCATTGCGCGGATCGATCAGGGTAATGCTGTGGCCGCCGTCGGCGTTGTTGCCGAGGGTATCGAGCAACGGCACGTAATCACGCGCCACCTTGTGCTCACGGCGCAAGCGCTCGGTCGCCTGCTCGAACTCGCTGGCCCAGTAGCGTGCGTCCAGTTGCGCCAGGCTGGTGCCCAGCCGAGCGTTTTCCCCAAGAGATCGGGTACGGGCCAGCGCTTGCTTTTGCCAGATCGAGGCTCCCTGCGGATCGGCCAGTGCAACGTTGTGCAGAAAACTGTCCACACGCAGATCCGATGACAGCCTGCGTTCGGCGATCGCCGCAGTGTCCAGCTCAGTGACGGTGAACTGCGCCGTGGCCATCTCACCCAGACCATAAAGCTTCGCCAGCGCGTTATCGTCCGCGCTCAGATAACGCTCTACGCCACGCTGCAACTGCGCACCATCGGCAAAACCATAGAGAGCAAAGTTGGGGTCGTAGAAGCGATAGGCCGCGTGCTCACCGGTTCGCACTTTGGCCAGCAGCAGGGCGTGGTCGCCAGTGTCGAGCAGCAGCACCGCAGGCACGGCGCTAGCGTCCAGCGCAGCCATGATGCCGTCCAGGCGTTGCACGCCGCGAACGCAGCCAACCTTGCCGGTGGGCAAGGCGCGCAGTTCGTCCAGCGCACTGCGCAACGCCCGCGAGCCAAGTTCGTCGGGACTCACGCTGGCGCTGGCGACATGCCCGACCAACGCCCGTTCCGCCGTCTCGCCGGCGGCAATGGCGGCGCCCATCAGCAGCGCCAGCGGATAACAGCGGCGCCCCGGGTCGCCTGCGTTGTGCTGCAACAGATCCTGCGGCAACTGCTTGACCGACACCGCGCCAGCCTTGAAAAAGGTGTCACGCACTTGTCCGCTGCGCTGCAGGATCTGCGTGCGAAACTCCTGCCGGGCGCTGCGCTTGATCTGGCCGATACGTTCGCCCCACTGGCGCAGCGTCAGCGGCTCGGACATGGCTTGAACCTTGAGCTCGCGGGTCGTCGATGTGGCCGTCGGCAGGTCGCGTTCCAGTCCGTTCTCGAACGCCGCCGAGCGGCGCTGGCGCACGGCTTTTTCAATCGCATCGTAGCGCGCAAAAGTGCCGTCGCGGTCGGTGGCGATGGCCAGGTCGCGCACCTGTTGCCAGGTATCGGCGAACCCGCCATCGTCCACGCTCGTCGCGCCGAAAATCCCCCCGAGCACGACTCGCATCGCGGGGCTCAGTTGTTCCAGCGGCAGCGTACCGTGGGCGATGCGGCTGAACAGTTCGTTGAGATGGCTGACGGAATCCGCGCCACGGGAACTCGGCACCACGACAGGCCCTTGCGCCAGCACCTGTTGGCGGGTGTCGAAGTCGATGACCACGGCTTGATCGAAGGTAACCTCCCCGCTCAGCTTGTCTCGCATCGCTCGAATGAACGGCTCGCCCAGATCATCCATCAAGCGCTGCAGCACCGCGGTCAACAGCACCTGTTTGCCTTCGACAACGGGCCAGCCGCGTTCGAAGGTCAGGCTTCGATCACTGAGCAGGTCGGACAAGCGTCCGGCATAACGGGATTTGAGCTTGCCCTCGGCCCAGCGGGCGTGTTCCATCTCCAGCCAGTCTTTTTCCGTGCCCCTGACGATCCAGCCGGAAATGGTCTCTTCTTCGGTATTGACGTTATAACCCTCGCGCAAACGCTGTTGCGCCAACACCTGACGAGTGAAAAACGGATCGCAATTGGCTTCGACGTATTCATGCAATCCGGCGAGGGCCGCGCCCGGGCCGGTGAGCGTTACCGTACCCCCCGCGTCATTACGAATGCCATCCTGGTAATAGGTGACAACCGCTTTGAGCAATTGGTAGGCATAAGCTTCATTCCAGCTGGTGAAGTTCGACCTGACCAACATCTCTTCAATGACTGTCGCCGCGACCGTGGTCAGGGTCTCACCGTCGGCCCATCCAGATGCCGAGTTGGCCATGCGCTTTTCAACTTCAGCGAGCACGTCGTAATTAAGCCGAATGACTTGCATGATCGACATCGTCATGCCGCTGCCCGGCTGGGCGATGAAATGAGCGTTCATTTCTTCATTGATTTGCAGCCCCATGCGAAAGCCGTTCTCGCCGGCCTCCACGGTTTGTGGCGGCACGAACAGTTCAAGCACGTCCGGTTTGCTGCGAGCAAAATCCTCGAGAAGTTGTTTATGTTGTTCTAAAAGACTGTCGGTCCTGTCGGGGTAATGCTGCGGATCGCGCCCCGGCATCAACTGCGGATTGTTGTTCAACAGAAGTTGCAGAACTGCGATTTTCTGCGTCTGGCTGTAATCGCTGATATCGACACCGCCCAACTTGTCGAGCAATGGCGGCAGATAATCCATGTCGGTATAACGCCCGCCCTCACGAAGTTCGGCCTGCAAACGCACCACATCGCTCGCCGCAGCGAAGTTGCCGCGCATCGACACTTCGCGGCGGTAGACGTCCGCCAGCAAGTCATCGGCAAAGGCGTGAGTGACATCGCGCAATTGCAGATCCGGACCCACCATCGCCAGATGGCTGTCGAGGCAGCGCTGACGAAAATCCTGCAGCGTCGCGCGGTCCTTGCCATAAGCACGCACCATCAGATCGATGCGCGCTTCATCGGTCCGCCCCTTCCACCTCGGCTGGCTGAGGTAGTCGAACATCTGCTGTTTCAACACCCGTGCGCGGTCTTCAATCATCGTCGCCAGTTGCGCGGCATGGTTGAGCTGTGAGCCACCGGTCGTCATGACATCAGCCCTGGCACTGTCGAGGATGACCCGGTTCATCTCGAAAGCCAGCAACGCATCGCTGTCGTACCAAAGGTTGAAGCGGTAACCCTCCGCCGCCATCACCTGGCGCCAGATATTCATGTAATCGCGCTGATTGACCCCGACTTCGCTTCCGCCAACCCAGACGAAATGGATGACTTTCGGCACCGGCCGGGTCAGCCCCGACAACATTTCCACAGTCGTCGAAAGCCGTGCCAGATAACTTTGCAGCCCGCGCGCAATGTCATCGACAGCCACCGGAACAGGGGTTTTCTTGCGTTTCAACAGCGCTGCAAGTTGCTCTTGAAACAAGCTCGCCAGGCTCAGCAACGACACCGGGTCCGTCGTTTGACCGGCTTGCTGGTAACAGTCGTTCAGCGCTTGATATTGGGGGGTAGCAGAAAGCTCCCGCAATGCTTTTGAGAGTACGGAATACTCTTGCGCAGATATGAACGCTCGCCCGAACGAATAATCGTTTTTCAAAGCCATTACACACTCCTTGTTTATTAAATGGCTCGTTGACCGCGCGCACTTTCGCGCCGCTGCAGAGCGGTAGATTGATTTGAACGACACTCGACAAGTGCTATGAACACAGCACCCTAGTGGGCGAATACGCGCCACACAAACAACAAGGAATACAAAGCTTGTCCCCGGCAATATCTGATAACACCGGAGCACTACGCTGTAACGGCAGCGAAATAATTAGCGGACCGGCGCGACCGATGGGCATAAAAAATGGCCCTGCCCTGTGGGGCATGACCATTGTTTATTGCTGGTGGAAAACAATTGAAACTTCAATCGGACTTACAACCGCTCAAACTTTCCCAAGGCTGAAAATTGAATGAGCGGAAGTTTTTTCAGGACAGCGGTTTTTCACCATACCAACGCGGCGTGTAAACCCACTCACCGCCTCCGGCACGGGCGAAGGTGCAGGTGGTCGAAGAACCGATCAGCACCATGGTGCGCATGTCCACCTGTTCCGGTGTCAATGCGCCCAGGGTCGTGGTGCGCAGCGTCTGCCCCGGCCGGCCGATGTCCCGACCGAGCACCACCGGTGTTTCAGGCGAGCGGTGCTGCGCAACGATCTCCAGTGCGCGGCCCAGTTGCCACGGGCGCGCCCGGGAAATCGGGTTGTAGAACGCCAGGGCCAGATCCGCTTCGGCGGCCAGATCCAGACGTTTCTCGATGATCGCCCAGGGCTTGAGGTTGTCCGACAGTGACATCACGCAGAAGTCGTGGCCCAGCGGCGCACCGGCCTGAGCCGCAGTGGCAAGCGAGGCGGAGACGCCGGGGAGGATTTCCAGATCAACGCTGTGCCACTCCGGATCGTCCGATTCGTGCAGGGCTTCGAGCACCGCAGCGGCCATGGCGAATACGCCCGGGTCGCCCGAGGAAACCACGATCACCGAGCGGCCTGCGGCGGCGAGCCTGAAGGCATGGCGGGCACGCTGCATTTCTTCACGATTGTCGGTGCAGTGCTGCACCTGATCGTCGCGGAACGGGCCGGCCATGCGCACGTAGGTCTCATAGCCCAGCACATCGGTGGCGCGGGCCAGTTCGGCTTTCACCGCTGGCACCATCAGTTCAGCGGCGCCGGGGCCAAGACCAATGACCGCGAGGCGACCACGCGGACGGCCGATCTGCGCGACGTCCAGCGGTTGCTCGGCAATCGCGATCGCCAGATGTTCTGCGCTGATCACCTTCGCCGCAGGCACTGCAACCCGGGCCAACGTCTGAAGATCGCTTTGTGCTGCCACGAAGCGCAGTGGCACGCCCAACTCGAGCGCAGCCTCGCGCAAAGTCGATGAGGCCATTTCAGCCTCTGCTGCCACCAGACACGCCAGTGCCGGCACGGCGACGCTGGCCTGTTGCAACGCAGCGCGAATGGCGTTCGGCAGATCTGCCACGTCAGCGCTCACTGCCACCGCCACACTGCGCGGGTAAATCAGCAATTCATCGGCGCTGGCCACCCGCTGCACACTGCTCACATGAATCGACCGCTGCGCCTGCGGATCCTGCGGCAACTGCGCCTGATCCAGCCATGGCGCCGCGCCTTCGATGCGCACGCTGTGCCCGGCGAGCAGATCGGAAACGAAGCGTTTGCCCGATTCCAGATCCGCCAGCGCATAGCCGCTCGGTGGATTGAGCAGGCAGGTGCCAAAGCGCAATTCGCCGCTGGTGGTGATCGCCGGCGCCACTTGCAGCGCCGCCGCGATCTCCCGGGCCATGACGTTGACCCCGCCGAGGCCGCCGAGCAGTGGCACCACCGCGCTGCCGTCTTCGGCCACCGCCAGCACCGCCGGTTCGGCGCCTTTCTCCAGCAACAGCGGCGCCAAGGTGCGAATGACAATGCCGGCCGCGCACAGGGCAATGATCGGCGTGTCCTGTTGATACAACGCGCGCAGGGTCGCGCCGAATTCCTGATAGCTGCTGTCGGCGCCTTCAACCCGTCCGGCAAGGCCATGGATTTGCGCCGCCGGGTAGACCTGCTGAATGCGCCGCGCCGTCGCGAGGCTGCCCTGGCCGAGAATGACGATGGCGGGAGTCGCTTGGCTCATCAACCTTGCCACCGTTCGCCCGGGACGATGATCAGCGAGAAGTACGGCGAGGACATCGGCTCGACCTGATCCATCGGCACGATCTTCTGATTGGCCATGGTCGCGCGCTCGACATACAACGCACGCTCGGCGAGGCCGAGTTCTTCCAGCACCTGACGGACCTTGGGAAAGTTGCGCCCCAGTTTCATGATCACCGCCGCATCGGCATCGGCCAGACGCCGTCTCAGTTCTTCGTGGGGCAGCACGCCGGAAAGCACCGACAGGCTCTGATTGCGATACACCAGCGGCGCGCCGAGCACCGAAGCGCCGCCGAGCATCGAGCACACCCCGGGCACGACTTCGGCCTCGTAACGGCTGGCGAGACGATCATGCAAATACATGTAGGAGCCGTAGAAGAACGGGTCGCCTTCGCAGATCACCGCCACGTCGCGGCCGGCATCCAGATGCTCGGCGACCGCCACAGCGGCTTCGTCGTAGAAATCGCTGATCACCTGCTCATACGACAGCGGCGCCGGCAACGCCTCGGTGGTCACCGGGTACACCAGTGGCAGCAGATTCTGCGCCTCGACCAGATGCGCCTCGATGATCCCGAACGCATTGCCCTTCTTGCCCTTGGCCACGAAATACGCGACCACCGGCGATCCGCGCAGCAGGCGCAAGGCTTTGACGGTGATCAGTTCCGGATCACCGGGGCCGACACCGAGGCCGATCAGACGTCCTTTGGCCTGCATCATTCAATCTCCGTGGCGAGGGCATTGACGGCGGCGGCAGCCATGGCACTG
The DNA here is from genome assembly GCF_019145195.1 of Pseudomonas siliginis. Taxonomy (GTDB): domain Bacteria; phylum Pseudomonadota; class Gammaproteobacteria; order Pseudomonadales; family Pseudomonadaceae; genus Aquipseudomonas; species Aquipseudomonas siliginis. Next base: position 279,370 of record NZ_JAHSTW010000006.1, on the reverse strand, counting down.
CCGCCCAGCCGGCCTTGCATGATCACGAACGGCACGCCGCGACTGTCGGCGGCCAGCGCCGCTTTCGATTCGGCAGCGCCGACAAAACCCACGGGGAAGCCGAGGATCAGTGCCGGTTTTGGCGCGCCGGCGTCGAGCATTTCCAGCAAATAGAACAGCGCGGTCGGTGCGTTGCCGATCACCACCACACTGCCTTCGAGGTGCGGGCGCCACAGCTCCAGCGCGGCGGCCGAGCGGGTGTTGCCCAACTCGCGGGCGAGCTCCGGCACGCTGTCGTCGCGCAAAGTGCAGATCACTTTGTTATTGGCTGGCAGGCGCGTGCGGGTCACGCCTTCGGAGACCATCCGCGCGTCGCAGAGAATCGGCGCACCGGCCGCCAGAGCATCGCGCCCGGCCTTGCCCGCGCCCTCGGAGAATTGCAGACCGTCGACGGCCTCGACCATGCCGCAGGCGTGGATCACTCGCACCGCAAGTTTTTCCAGATCGGCGGGAATGCGCGCCAGATTGGCCTCGCGGCGAATGATCGCGAAGGAGTTGCGATAGATCTCCTGACCGTCGCGGATGTAATCAAGCATCAAGGGGGCTCCGGGAGCGGGCGTCGAGCAGGGTCGCGGCCGCTTCAATAGTAAGATTGCAGGCGTGCAGCGTGCCGAATCCGGGCTGTGCTGCATCGCGAAAATAGAGGTCGTAATGACCGGGAGCAACGGCCAGCAGCGTGGCTGGCGCGCAGTGGGCGGCGGCGCAGGAGCGCGAGCAACCCGACAGGTGCACGCTGAGACCTGCGGGCAGCAAAGGTGCCAGTTGCCGGGCATCCTGTTTAGTGTCGGCAAGGCCTTTGCCGCAGCCATCGGCGCCGGTGCAGGCGATCAGTCGAGCCAGTGGTTCGGCCTCGGTCGTCAACAGGCCCAACGCCCGTAACTGCTCAAGTACGTTGTCGGTATCAGTGGCCTTCACGTTCGGCAGCAGCAGGCTCTGCCACGGCGTGAAGCGCAGAGTGCCATCGCCAAATTGACGGGCCAGTTGTGCCGCGCCACGCAGCATCGCCGGATCAAGTCGGCCCAGTGGCGGCACCGCGCCGACGTAGCAGCGACCTTGCGTGATTTGCTGATGAGCGCCGATGTGCAGCGCGTCTGCCGACGTCGGGCGCTGCCAATTGCTGATCGCCTTGAGCGATACGCGCTCCCGCAAGGCTTCAAGAAAGGCGAGCCTGGGCAACTCGTCGAGCAGATGGCGCATCCGTGTTTGCTCTGGCCGGGCCAGGTCGAGGAACAACTCCAGCGCGGCGACCACCAGTGCGTGAGCATTGTCCAGGCTCACAGCGCCGAGCGGGCGATCGGTCGGGCAACCGGCCAGACCGAATGCCCAGAGGATTTCGCCGTCACGCTCGAATGCCGACAGCCACAGATCATGCGGATGTTCGAGCATCACCAGCGCTTCGCCACCATCGAGTTGCACGGCGAACTTGGCGCTCAACTCATGGAAACGTGGATGGCATTGCAGCGTGTCGAGGATTTGCCCGGCGAGCGGGCGTGTATCGATACGCATCTGCCGATCGATTCCGGCGGCCGGGCTGAGCATCAGATTGCGCACATCGTCGCCGGCGGCGTTCTTCGGCCCAAGGCCGGCGGCCAGCAAGCGCGCGATCAGCGCTGCGGATTGCGCACCGATGCCGCGAATCTGCAGGTTGCCGCGATTGGTCGCTTCGATCGCACCGCTCGCAAACGCTTCGGCGGCAGCGGCCACCGCATCGGCCTGATCGGCATTGATCGAACCGCCATCAAGCTTGATCCGACAGATACCGCCGTCCAGTGCCTGGACGATACGCAGCAACCCCGGGCAGGCCGAGGGGCGTAAGGCAGTGGACATCGGGCGTTCGTTCAAGGGGCTGACCGGTTGTGTGGCAGAAGTGTTTCGCGGGCGAAGGCGCAGTATTATGCCTGCTTTGCCCACCGGTATGAAAAGTCTGCCCTCTGTCTCGACCGGTGGGGCAGGCAGGCTTCAGTTGTTGCCTCTGCCGCGCTCTCAGGTCAGGGCGATAATCTGCTTTTCGCGCCGCTCACCCAATAACGCAATAATCCTGGCTCTCGAGAAACAGTAATCATCGGCATCTATAAGAGCCCTGTAGCAATCAACAGCAAGGTTGCCCACTATCTGATCAGCATTGAAGCGTCGCTCAAGCACATTGCCCGGAACAGGCTCTTTGACGGCAAACGAAATGACGACCATCGTAATCGTTGATTCCGCAGATACGCTGCCAAGCATGAAGCGAATCGACTTGCCCTCTTGCAGAATATTTCGCTGAAGCAACTCAAGGGCAGCACCGTTGCTCTCCAGTTGCGAGGTCAGATTGGCAATCACCTGTTGGTTCAAAACTGCCGGCGCCCAACCTTGCAAGAGTTCTTGAGTCAACTCCAGCAAAGTAAAAGTATCGGGCGTAGTGACAGGCGCGCTGATAACCGGATCGTCAAAAAACAAAGCACCGGTGACCTTCAAAGCCGATTTATTGGCATCATTCCATGCCTCGTATTCAACAGCATCGGGAACTTTATGCGAGGCGACCGTTTGTGAATAAAGCAGCGCATCGAGACTGTCATCAATGTCAGATGCCGACAGCTCTTTACTCACCAGCACTAATGCCCCTGCGCATACGAAAATCTTCGAAATCGCGAACATTTGCATCTCCCACAAAAAAACCAGAGGCTTGCGCCTCTGGCATTGATTACTTTCAGACCGACTGGCCAAATTCGTAGCTGAGCGCTTTCTCACGCTGCTCAGTCAGAGCCTTGACAATCAACGGTTCAACCATTGCATAGTCTTCCTCATCCATATACATCGTGGCACCGGCGTTATAAATCTCCACAGCAGATGTTGCCCATTCTACAAACAGTACTTTGGTAGGTTGAGCCGAAGCCAGATATTGCACAGCAGCGATTGCCAACGTGATACCGCCCTCATCATCCTGCGAAGCCGCACTCATGCAAAAGTTGCCACCTTCGGCTTTCTTCGAGTTGTTCTCGAACAGCGTCAGGGCCTGTGGTTCATTTTTCAGCGCATCCATGGTCGCATCTGCCACAGAGGACAATACTTTAAGGGCTGCCTGGCCCTGCCCGACCGCAGCACCAACAGCGGTATGCAGAACAGACAGGACAACATTGTCCATGGTCAGCTTTTGCGAAGTAGCGGTATATCGATTATAAGGCTGGCTGAAAGCAAACCAGCCAGCCAGTTTCATCAATCGCATAAACTCGTTATAGCGCTGTTCTTTTTGGTTGGCCGCCGGATATTTGAGCAAGGCAACCAGATCGGCATACATGTAGGTGTTTTTAACGATTCGCTTGCTGCGCTTGGACATGCTTGCATCAAAGCCTGCAATACCCGAGCCCATGATTGCAGCATTCAGTTCATCTTTATCAATCGGCAAGCTACTGCCAACACTTGCCGAACGCGAGCGCAGCACTGGCTGCGCAGCGATAAACTCATTGGTTTGTGCAATCAAACTAAACCGCTCAACAGCGGAGACTACATCTTTATTCAGCTCAGTCATAAATGGATTCCTTTCTTGATTAAAACACCGACTTGGTGTGGAAAACAAACTAACCACAGCACCGAAGTTAATCAAATCGAAAATCCATGCATTTAATTTCAGACCATCATACAAACCAGCAAACAAAGCTCTCCAACTAACATCAAGCGCCCTGAGCCAACTCAATTTCACGCGTGCGCATATCAAGTACTGCAGCAGCCAACTGAAGCCGATTTTCATTTATCGCGGCAGACCTGATCAAAAAGCGCCTGGAGCGGATATCAAGCTCCGAACCCGTATGCTGAATAGTCCAGAACAAATAGGTAGAGGACCACTTCGCATCAAGCAAGCGAACATTACTGACGACAATCTCCAACTCCCTATTGAAATTGTACTGAGCAGGAGAAAAACGAAAATCGCTCCATTCCCGAGCGCTGCCTCTAAATACGTCTATGGCGTCCGAATGTGTCTCAAGCATATGGAACGCCTCCTTCATTAGCCCGACTTTCTCCCGACTTAGTTGTTGCGACAAGGATCGCGCCCAGACTTCCAGCGCATTGCCGGTAAAGTTCTTGTCAACATGGATTACCGGAGCTTGCTCAAGGCTCCAGCCGACAGACCAGAGCACCCCAGAATAATATTCGAACCAAGCAGCTGGCTCACTGTTTCTGTTATGACGCAAATCGGCTCTGTATTCTGCCCAGCGCATACTGTCTTTGACGAATCGTTTGTCTTCCGCAGTCAACCCGGAAAAGTAGGACAACAGATTATTCCCCATCACCGTCGCACTGCCTTGGTTGGGCAGTGCTGAGATACTGTTCAAAACATCGCTCATTTCAATTATCCATTCGATTATTCAATTTACTAAAAAAGCACCTTCCGGATAGCCACTAGCACTTCCAGCGGAACGCCAATTCAATACTTGCGAAGAACTCGAAAAATCACAAAAGACAATGTAAACATTCAATGTCGGCGCTCCTCAAAAAAGGACAGCAGCCAGTTATCGATTGTCGCGTTATCATGTCGCCCGCTTCGCTGGACGCAGGATCTGGAGTATGAAATGGGCGATTGGCTGACCGTTGTGGGTATTGGTGAAGACGGCTTCAAAGGCCTGGGCAAGAACGCCCGGCGTGCTCTGATGGGCGCTTCGCGGATCGTCGGCGGCCAGCGTCAGCTGGATCTGCTGCCGCCGTGCATCGGCGGCGAGCGGCAATTGTGGCCGAGTCCTTTTTCCCTCGCGCCGGTGCTCGAGTCGCGTGGCGAGCCGGTCTGCGTGCTGGCCAGCGGTGATCCGATGTTTTACGGCGTCGGTGCCAGTCTGGCGCGTCAGGTGCCGAGCGCCGAGATGGCGATCATCCCCGCCCCTTCGTCCTGCGCACTGGCGGCGGCGCGCCTGGGCTGGCCGTTGCAGGAGGTGACGATTGTGTCGCTGGTGGCGCGTCCGTTGGCGGCGCTCAATGCGCATCTGTTCAGCGGCGTGCGTCTGTTGTTGCTGAGCAATGACGGCAGCAGCCCGGCTGCCGTTGCGCAATTGCTCTGCGAACGTGGTTTCGGCCCAAGTCGCATGACTGTTCTGGAGCATTTGGGCGGCGACGCCGAACGGCGTATCGAGCGCCGCGCCAGTGACTGGGAAAATGCGCCGATTGCCGATCTCAACGTTATCGCTGTCGAGTGTCTGGCCGAACCCGGTGTTACCGGCCTGTCGCGCCTCGCTGGTCTGCCCGATTCGGCGTTCCGTCACGACGGCCAGCTGACCAAGCGCGACGTGCGCGCCATCACCCTCGCCCGCCTGGCGCCGAAGCCCGGCGAACTGCTCTGGGATGTCGGCGCCGGCAGCGGCTCGATCGGCATCGAGTGGATGCGTGCGCACCCGAGCTGTCGTGCCATGGCGGTCGAGGCCGACGAGGGCCGTCAGCAATTGATCGAACACAACCGCGATGCGCTGGGCGTACCCGGCCTGCAACTGATTCGTGGCAAGGCGCCGCAAGCGCTCAATGGCCTTGAACGTCCGGAAGCGATTTTCATCGGCGGCGGCGTCACCCGTGAGGGTGTATTCGAGACCTGCTGGGAACAGCTCAAGCCCGGCGGCCGATTGGTGGCCAACGCCGTGACCCTGCAAAGCGAAGTCACCCTGATGCACTGGCGCGAACAATACGGCGGTGAGCTGACGCGCATCCATGTCGCCCAGGCGCAGCCGCTCGGCGAGTTCGACACCTGGCGTCAGGCCTTGCCGATCACCCTGCTGGAACTGGTCAAACCCATCGATGCGTGACGAAACCGCCGAACAACCCGCGCCCCTGCGCAGCGGCCTCACCACCGGCAGCTGCGCCACCGCCACCAGCCTCGCCGCCGCGCGCCTGTTGCTCACCGGCATCAGCGCCGACGCGGTGCAGATCACGCTGCCCAAGGGCAAACAGGTGCAGATGCGCCTGGAGTTCTGTCGCCTGAGCGAGGGCGGCGCCGAGGCCGGTACGATCAAGGATGCCGGAGATGACCCTGACGTCACTCACGGCGCCCTGCTCTATTCACAGGTGCGACTGTCTGCCGAACCGGGAATCCACTTCAACGCCGGTGTCGGCGTCGGCACGGTGACCCGACCCGGTCTGGTATTGGCCGTCGGCGAGCCGGCGATCAATCCGGTGCCGCGCAAAATGATCAGCGATCACCTGGCCTTGCTCGCCGCCGAAACCGGTTACGGCGGCGGCTTCGAAGTCACAGTCAATGTCGAGGGCGGCGCAGAACTGGCGCTGAAAACCATGAATCCACGGCTGGGCATTCTTGGCGGCCTGTCGATCCTCGGTACCAGCGGCATCGTCCGACCGTTTTCCTGCGCCGCCTACATCGCCTCGATCCATCAGGGCATCGACGTGGCGAAAACCAACGGTTATCTGCACATCGCCGCGTGCACCGGCAACGCCAGCGAAGACACCATGCGCCGGGTCTATGACCTGCCGGAAATCGCCTTGATCGAAATGGGTGACTTTGTCGGCGCGGTGCTCAAGCATCTGCGCAAAGTACCTGTGGATAAACTCAGCCTGTGCGGCGGCTTCGGCAAGATCAGCAAACTTGCCGCCGGGCATATGGATCTGCACTCACGGCATTCGAGCATCGACTTGCCGCAACTGGCCGAGTGGGCGGCGGCGATTGGCGCGGATGCGGCATTGCAACAAGGCATTCGCGAAGCCAATACCAGCCAACAAGCCCTGGCCATGGCCAGTGCGGCGGGCATTGCTTTGGGGGATGAGGTTTGTCGCCATGCGTTGAATTTCGCTCGCAGCGTAGTGCCGGCGCAGGTGCAGGTCGAGGTGTTTGCCATTGATCGTCAAGGCGGGATTGTCGGGCATGCCGGAGGTTTTGTATGAAGCGGATCCTGTTGCTCGGCGGCGTGACTGAAGCGCTGGCGATTGCCCGCACGTTGGGGCCGCAACATATTTACAGCCTCGCTGGCGTTGGCCGGGTGCCGAGCGATTTGCGCTGCCAGGTTCGGGTCGGCGGCTATGGCGGCGCGGAGGGACTGGCGCAGTTCATCGCAAATGAAGGTGTCGATCTGCTGCTCGACGCCACGCACCCGTACGCCGCACAAATCAGCGCCAACGCCGCCCGCGCAGCACAGCTCGCCGGCATTCCCTGCTGGGCCTTGCGCCGCCCCGCCTGGCAGCCGCAAGCAGGCGATGACTGGCGCGAGGTCAGTGACTGGGCCGAACTGATCACAGCCCTCGAACCGTTTCACCGCCCGCTGTTCACCCTCGGCCGCGAACCGCTGCAACACCTCGACGAAATCCCGGCACACCAGTTCTGGACCCTGCGCGCCCTCGACGTCTATCCCGGCAACCCGCGCTGCGAAGTGATCGGCGCACGCGGGCCGTTTTTGCTGGACGACGAGCGCGCGCTGTTCGAGCGCAGGCAGATCGATGTGCTGATCAGCAAGAACAGCGGCAGCAGCGCCACCGAGCCGAAGCTCGAAGTGGCGCGCGAGCGTGGCGTGCCGGTGCTGGTGTTGAAGCGGCCGGGGTTGCCGGGGGTTGATCGGGAATTTGGATCTGTCGGCGACATCCTCTCAGCCCTCTCCCGCTGAATCGGCACAGCCCTTTGTGGGAGCGGGCTTGCCCGCGAAGGCGTCAGATCTGGCACTGCAAATTCAAGTAGCTACACTCCTTTAACAGCTCACTGCGACACCAAACCGCACGACGCTTTTTTACTTATCGGCCCTGATCAGGCTAAATGGGCCGCGCCTGATCGCCCACCCAACGGACCTGTCCCATGAACCGACGCCGGTTAGCATTTGCCTGGATCGCCTGCTTTGCAGTGCTGTTCAACATGCTCGCCATGCCGCTGAGCGGGGCGATGGCGCAGGCGGCCAGTTCACCGGCCGAGCAGATACTGTGGAGCAGTTTCTGCACCGGCAGCGGCATGAAGATGGTGGCGATCGACATCGGTGCCACGGATCAGAAGGCCCCGCAAAACGACAACCATTCGAACATGCAGCACTGCTGGTGTTGCTCAGGCGGGGCGCCATTGCTGGCGCTGCCGGGGCATTCGCCGCAGCTGTATTTCGCGCAATTTGAAAGCAACCGCAGCGTTGCGCCCGTCTCCCTGCAAACCCCGACGCCGCGCCAGCAATGGCCGAGTCTCAATCCCCGTGCCTCCCCTCTGGTCTGATTGGTTCGCGCCCTGAATCCGCGTTTCAAATCGTTCTGGAGAACTGCCATGTTGAAGAAACTCTTCGTCCTAGCTGCGCTGCTTTTGCCGGCGTGCTTCGCCCATGCCCACGAATACAAGGTGGGTGCGCTGGAAATCGCCCATCCGTGGTCGCAGGAACTGCCGCCGAATGCGCCGACCGTCGCCGCCTACTTCATCATTCACAACACCGGCAAAAGCGCCGATCGCCTGCTCAGCGTCGACTCGCCCATCGCTGCACAAGCGCAGTTGCACGAGCACGTCATGCAGGGCGATCTGATGAAGATGCAGCAAGTGCCAAGCGTGCAAATCCCCGCCGGCGGCACCGTGACCTTCGCGCCGATGGCTTATCACGTGATGCTGCTCAACCCGAGCGATCGCAGTCTGCTCAGCGACGGCAAGCGCTTCCCGATGACCCTGCATTTCGAAAAAGCAGGTGACGTCAGCGTTGAAGTTGCCGTGCAGAAGAAAGCGCCGGAATCCGCCCAGGGCCACGTGCACGCTCAGTAACCGTTTCGGCTGACTTCGCCCATGCGTCCGTTGCGCGCCAGGCCCGTCCCGCATCACCGTCAGACTCAAGCGCTGACGCGTGGCAGCTGGATCGCCCTGTTCGCCATGTTGATGATCTTCATCGGTCCACTGATTTCTCAGTCGATGCCGATGGATCAAAACGCCTCGACGTCGATGCCAATGAGCATGGACATGTCGATGGACATGCCCGGCATGGATCACAGCGGCCATGACGCCCAGCCTGCTGCCGAGCATTGCCCGCCGCAATCTTCGCATCACGTGCTGTGGGAAAAATGCGGCTATTGCAGCCTGCTGTTCAATTGCCCGGCACTGACCGGCGGCGGCGATTTCGTCGCTTTCAACATCCCGCCACCCAACACCTTCACCCCACCCTCGCCGCGTCTGGGCCATGCCCGCCAACCCTTCTTCCCCGGCGCCCGCACCCGCGCCCCGCCCATCGCCGCGTAAACACACACCTCTGATTGCACACGGTTGAGAAGACAGCTCCACGCTGCCGACCGTGGTGTTTACGACTGTTCGATGGAAATTGTCATGTCCAGGTTTACTGCTGTCCCCTGCGCGGAATCTGCCCGCGCGCACTTTGCCCTGAACGAATGGCCGATTCGTTGCAGGCACGCTATTGCCGTCCTTTGCGGCGTACTGCTGACTCCGCTGGCGCTGGCCGACGATCACGCTGGCCACGAAAATGAACTGAGCCCGACGGTGATCACTGCCGTCGCCACAAGCTCGCCACTGACGATCGTCACCAACCCCAAGGATCCGCGCCAACCGGTGCCGGCCAGTGACGGCGGCGATTACCTGAAGACCATTCCCGGCTTCGCTCTGGTGCGCAATGGCGGCACCAATGGCGATCCGGTGCTGCGCGGCATGTTCGGTTCGCGGCTGAACATCCTCACCAACGGCAGCATGATGCTCGGCGCTTGCCCTGGCCGGATGGACGCGCCGACTTCGTACATATCGCCGGAAACCTACGACAAGCTCACGGTGATCAAAGGTCCGCAGACTGTCCTGTGGGGGCCGGGCGCATCGGCCGGTACGGTGCTGTTCGACCGAGAACCGGAGAACTTCGGCGAACTCGGCACGCGCGTCAACGCCAGCATCCTGGCCGGCTCGCATGGGCGTTTCGACAAGGTTGTCGACGCCGCTGCCGGCGGCCCTCTGGGCTACGTGCGAGTCATCGGCAACACCGCGCATTCGGATGATTACCGCGATGGCAACAACGACCTCGTCGCCTCGCGCTACGACAAGTGGAACGGCGATGTCGCACTGGGCTGGACGCCGGATGCCGACACTCTGATCGAACTCACCGCCGGCAAGGGCGATGGCGAGGCACGGTATGCCGGGCGCGGGATGGACGGTTCGCAATTCCTGCGTGAAAGCCTCGGCCTGCGATTCGAGAAATCCAACATCAGCGAGGTGCTGGAAAAACTCGAGGCACAGGTCTACTACAACTACGCCGACCATGTGATGGATAACTACACCCTGCGCACGCCGTCCGGCACCGGCATGATGGCGGGACCGATGGCGTCAAACGTCGACCGTCGTACCCTCGGTGCACGGATCAAAGCAACCTGGCGCTGGGTTGATGTTCAGCTGATCACCGGCCTCGACGCACAGACCAACGAGCACCGTCAGCGCAGCTCAATGGGCATCGATACCTACAAGGACCTGCCGTACAGCAAGGACGCCGATTTCCACAATTACGGCGTGTTCAGCGAAATGACCTGGTACGCCGCCGAGCGTGATCGCTTGATCACTGGCGCACGGGTGGATCGCGCCTCGGCCAAGGATTACCGGCAGACCACCGGGTCGGGGATGATGTCCCGCCCCAACCCGACCGCCGACGACACCCGCGCCGACACCCTGCCCAGCGGCTTCATCCGTTACGAGCATGACCTCGCCGACAGCCCGACCACGCTCTATGCAGGCCTCGGCCACGCGCAACGCTTCCCGGATTACTGGGAGTTGTTTTCGCCCAAGTCCGGCCCGGCAGGATCGGTCAATGCGTTCGACTCGATCAAACCGGAAAAGACCACGCAGTTCGACTTCGGCGTGAACTACAAGAGCGCCGACCTCGAAGCCTGGGCCTCGGGTTACATCGGTGTGGTACGCGATTACATCCTGTTCGACTACACGCCGGGAATGATGGGCATGAGCACTTCACGCGCGGAGAACATCGACGCGCGGATCATGGGTGGCGAACTCGGAGCTGCCTACAACCTGACCGACAACTGGAAAGCCGATGCGACCCTGGCCTACGCCTGGGGCAAGAACAGCAGTGACGGCTCGGCATTACCGCAGATGCCGCCGCTGGATGCGCGCTTCGGCCTGACCTACAGCGAGGCCAAGTGGAGCGCCGGCGCATTGTGGCGAGTGGTCGCCGCGCAGCACCGCATCGACGCGAACAAGGGCAACGTGGTCGGCAAGGACTACGCCCAGAGCTCGGGCTTCGGCGTGTTCTCGCTCAACGGCGCGTACCGCATCAACCAGCACTGGAAGGTCAGCAGCGGCGTCGACAACCTGTTCGGCAAAGCCTACGCCGAACACCTGAATCTGGCCGGCAATGCCGGGTTCGGCTATCCGGCCAACGACCCGCAAGCGCTCAATGAACCGGGGCGCACGCTCTGGACCGAAGTGGATATGAGTTTCTGACACCCACCCATGTGGGAGCGAGCCTGCTCGCGAAGACGGCGCCACGGTCGGCATTGATATCGACTGAACAACCGCTTCGCGAGCAGGCTCGCTCCCACAGGTAAACAGACAACGAAAAGAACCAAGCCAAGCGGAGCACACGTGATGCAAAAGCCTCAACCCAATTTCTACAACCTGGCCTGGCGCTGGCATTTCTATGCCGGGCTGTTCGTCGCGCCGTTCATGGTGATGCTGGCCCTGACCGGGATCATTTATCTGTTCAAACCGCAGCTCGATTCGATGATGTACAGCAGCCTGCTCGAAGTACCGGCCGGGCACCACACGGTGCCGGCCGATGACTTGCTGCAACGGGTGAAAAGCGCTTACCCACAAGGCCAGGTCACCCAGTACCTGCCGCCGGTGAATGCCGAACGCAGCGCGCAATTCGTGGTGAAAAACGCCGGTCACGAACTCAACGTATTCGTCGATCCGTATCACGGTGACATTCTCGGCGAGCAGGATGCCAAGCAAAACCTGCAAGCCATCGCCCGTGCGATCCACGGCGAATTGATGATCGGCACGGTCGGCGATCGCCTGATCGAAATGGCCGCCGGGTGGGGCGTGGTGCTGGTGGTCTCGGGGCTGTTTCTGTGGTGGCCGCGCGGTCAGGCGGCGGGGATTCTATGGCCGCGCCTGAGCAGTCGCGGTCGAGTGTTGTGGCGCGACCTGCATGCGGTCACCGGGTTCTGGGGCGCGACATTGTTGCTGGTGATGTTGCTCAGTGGCATGACCTGGACCGGTTTCTGGGGCAAGCAATACGCGCAAGTGTGGAATGTGTTTCCGGCAGCGATGTGGGACAACGTACCGACCTCCGACATCGAGGCACGCAGCCTCAACAGCGCCACCCGCCAGACCGTGCCATGGGCGATGGAAAATACGCCGATGCCGATGTCCGGCGACCACGCCGAACACATGAATCACGGCAATGCCCATGCCGGCCCCGCAGCACCCGCGATCAGCCTGCAGGACGTGCAGAACATCGCCAGTGAACGCAAGGTTGAACCGGGCTACAGCATCACCCTGCCGACCACCGCCACCGGCGTGTTCACCATTGCCGTGTTCGCCGATGACCCGCGCAACGACGCCACCCTGCACGTCGATCAGTACACCGGCAAAGTCCTCGCCGATGTCCGCTTCGAGCACTACGGCACCGTCGCGCGCGCCACGGAAATTGGCGTGATGCTGCACGAAGGCAAGATGTTCGGCACCTTCAACCAGATTGTCGTGCTGCTGATCTGCCTGATGATTCTGCTCAGCGCCGTCAGCGGCGTGGTGATCTGGTGGAAGCGTCGGCCTGAAGGCAAATTCGGTGTGCCGCCGCTGCGCCATGACCTGCCGAAGTGGAAAACCGGCGTGGCGATCATGCTGGTGCTGGCGGTGGTGTTTCCACTGGTGGGGGCGTCGCTGGTGGTGGTCTGGTTGCTCGACCGGTTTCTCGTGCCCCGACTTGGCCAGCGCGCCGCGCAGGTGCAGCGTTGATGTGACGGGCGCGGGCCGTTTCGGCGGCCCGCGCCTGTTCATTCATTTCATTTACAACTCGTCGCGCAAGCGCACGGTTCCGGGTGTCGTGGACTGCTGACGACGGCTTCGCCAGGTAGTGTTCATGCGGCCGGTCTGGCGCCAGTAATAACCGCCGATCAGCACCCGAAACTCACCCAGCGCCATAAGCCGCGAAAGAAACTCTCCAGGGCTCAGCAGGCTGATCCAGCGTCCGCCCTCGAAAGTGGCTGAGCGGGTCAGCAACAGATCTCTTTCCGCCCTTGAATACACAGGTGTGTACTTGAGCAGCACATCGTGCGGCGTTGAATAGTAGTAGTGCAGGATATGCAGGCCTTTTTCCGTGGGTGCATGGGTGTGCGCATGCACCAGCGAAGGCGCAGCGTAATTGGCATAGACCTGATCCACGTCCGCCGCCAGCGTGGTGTTGCCCGAGACATGCAATTGATGGGTGGCCATCACCGAGTAACCCTCGGGATAACGCGGCGCCGGATCGCGCCAACTGACAGCAGGATCTGCAGCGGTACGCAGTATGCGCAACAGCGGATTGTCCTCGTTGGCCAGATACACGATCGGCTCAAGCGGAACGAATCGAAGGCTGGACGGGTTCGCCAGAATCGCACTCTCATAACCGGTGCCTATTACCGCCTGGCCGGCTACCCGCCCATGAACATGGCAGGCGGCATCATCGGGATGATGAAAGACAGGTCCCAGCGCTGGCGCCGGATGCTCGCGCCAGCGTTGCTCACTGGACACCTCGGTCAGCCGTGGCTGCCAGTGTTCATCCACCTGACCATGCCGCGACCAGTATTCACTGGTTTCAATTACCTCAAGTCGGCCGGCATGAGCCATCCGTTGGACATAGTCGACAAATCTGAACGTACCGCTGGCAATGCCCCGCTCATCGACCGCCGCTTCCACCTTCGACACAAAGGCATTGGGGCGCAGTTGCACCTGCCCGAACTGATCGTAGAAAGTGCCGGGCTCGAATGCATGCAGTTGCAATTTCAACAACGCGCCATCGGCGCAGGAGAAGTAGATCGGCCGGTAACCCTGGGGCGTGTTGGCCCAGGCGCAGGCTGCCTGGACATCGTTGGGCAGCAGAAAAAAGTGCCGTACGTCGTCCGGCCGCGCGCCCAGCGGTGGCAGCGCTGCTCGCAAGTAAATGGCGTTCAGACTGAAACCTGACGGCAGCTTGTCCTGCTCGAAAACCCGATCCAGCGCCAACCCCGAACGCTGCACCGCAACTGGCAGAGTGGACACGAACAGGCCCTCGGGGCCGTTCAAGAGGTAACCGAAGGTCTGCGTCCCCCTGCTCAAGGAGAGTTGATGAGCGTAACGCGCGGCAGCGTCTGCCTGGATGAACAGCGGGCTGCAGACCGGGCTGCTCAACGCCTTGTCACAATCTGCGGCCGGCAACAGATCCCCGGAATAAGGTGCCCACTGGACTATCTGGCGCGGTTGCCCCCAGATTGCGCTTGCGGCGACCACCCACAGACGTCCGGCCCTGGCCAGATCGTTCACCCATTCGACGGGTTTCAATTGCCGATCGCGCAGGCGCTGTCTTATCGCTTTTGCATCGACGACGGACAGCCGCTCGCCCTGATCAAGCAGTTGCGAAAGCAGTTCGGCTTGCGGCCGATAGCCAATCACCGCGCCATCCGGACAGAACAGGTACTCATCCCGTGGGGCGGGTGTATAGCGAACCAGCGAACCGTCCGCCGCCACCCGGTATTCCTCTTTGATGCCGCGTTTGTCGAACGCCGACTCCAGCACCTCGACCGAAAACACGTTCTGGTACACCTGCCTTTGCACAGGCGCCAAGACCAACGATACCTCTTGGGCAACGCGCGATCGGTATCGCGCTGCGATGCGACAACCCGCAGGAAACAATCCGGCTGCGCGACTTTCCTCAGGGCAGATATCGGTGAAATCGAAATCCTCATGGCTGACTTCAACGGGCACTGTGGCAACGTAGCGCTTGTCGACCGTCTCCAGAATCAGCCCGCCATGCACCCTGTCGGTCACCAGAGGCACGAGTGTCCTGGCGTGGACGGCCGCGTCGTCAGCCGTCAGAAAAACCGGACCGAGCCGGCGCCGTTCGAGATTTGCGTACGGTTGCCAAGTGGCTGGCACCAGCCCCGCTCGGTCCCAGCACAGACCGGTGCGCATGACGGACAGCTCGCCGCTGCTGGCGACCTCATGGATAAAGTCGGTCGGTCGGCGGACTCCAGCGGCCAGATCGCTTTTGATCTGTTCAAGCGTGCGCTCTGACGAGGCGTCATGAAACAGTTTGCTGGACTTGCTCCACACATATTTGAGCAAAGCACCATCGCGCACGGCGAGATAAAGCGCTGCGGGAACGTCCGGCACCATGACCGGGCGCCGGCCGCCGTAATACATCGAGGCTGTCAGGTGGTCCGGCGAAATGAAGTAATGCGCCAGCCAGTCATCCGGGCTTTTCGTCGGATCACCGGCTCGGTGCGATGCGTAGAAATTGCCGTGCAGTTCAAAGCCCTCGGGCAACGCATGCCAGGGCTCAGAGGGCAGGTCGGCGAATACCGCATCGAGCCTGAACAGATTTTTGCCTTGATCACTGACGGGCACCAGCTCGGTAGCCACATACTCTGGCCGGTTCTTGTGCCTGAGAATAAAGCCGAAGTAAGCGCGCGCTTCGCCCTGTGGACGAAAGTCCCCCATGCATCGATCCCGTGCAGCCTCATCCGCCGAGGGAAAAATCGCGCCGAATGCCACGCCTTCCAAGCGTTTCCAGGGCAACGGCAACGTCAGCGGCGGCAACGGGACTTGCGGCTGCGGGAGTGGCGTGGGTTTGGGCAGGATCGGCTTGTCTCTGTCCGGCTGGGGATACAGAAGCGGCGGCAGTTGCACCACCGGCAACTGCGGCACGGGCAAAGGCGCGGGCGTGGTGCGCAGCGACCAGGCGGGCGGCACCCGCCCGCGATAGCCCCACAATTCATTATCGATCAGAACCGTTAAACGTCCGGCCGCTGCCTGTTCACGAATGAAGTCCTGCGGGCGTTTACGGCCGCTGTCCAACTCCAGCGCCAGGGTGCCAGGATGCTGGCGCGTGCCCAGGCGCCGGGCCAATTCCGCGGAGCCCGCAGATCCGTTGACCTCATACCTGACGAGACTGTCCGGCGCCGCGCTGACATACAAGGCAATCTCGTCGAGCAGGACTTGCCTGACCTCCGCCACACTCAACATCTGCAAGCTCACAGCCGCTTCCTGATACGCCCAGCCAAAAAGCTCTGCATCCACCGGCAAAAGTTGTGACAGCGCCGTGTGTGAGACGTAACGGGCGTGCAGCGCATGGTCGTCGGGAAAGACCGGACGCCCATGATTGTCCATCGGATAAAGCCTGCCCTGACTGAGCGTGTCGATATCTCCCGGCAACGGTTCGGTCACCACGAAACGCTTGTCGCTGCGCTGAAAAACATACCCGGCGTACGGTTTGTCACGGCGCAGGCCGGCGAGTTCATGGGCATGACGAGCGGCATCATCGGCGCACAGAAAAGCGCCGCTCAATCGCGGCCAGGGGAAGTTCGCGAAGGGTTGCCATTGCAGATCCACCGGCCCCAGATGCGCCCACAGCGCACTGCCGCGCACGACCTCCAGGGTGCCAGCCAGTACCAGCATCGAGACAAATGCGCGGGTATCCAGTGTGCCGGCCAACAGCCTTGCCTGCACTCCATTGTCACCGACCGTGCCGTCCGACTGCGTAACGCTCAGTGCCGCTTCGATCGAATCGCCGCTGAAGCGGTACTTCAACATCGCATGATCCTGCGCCCGCATGTACAGCGACAACGCATGTCCCGCTTTCGCCAGATGTTTGCTGCGGGCATTCGCTTCGATAGCGACGGCGATCTCTCGGGGCGTGAAGAAGTTCTCGTAGAGCCACGGCTGAGCGGGCGGAAACTGTGCAGGGTCGGGCCGCGAGGCGAAGTAAAAGCCCTCCAGCAAATAACCCCTGGGCAGCTGCAATTGCCCCTGGGCATCAACCGGAAATAGTCGCTCAGGATCCCATGCCGCCAGTCCGGCCGGGCGCGCATGGGTGGCGACATACTCCTCGCCGGTCAGTTTTTTCAAGATCAGGCCTGTCGTCTGCGCGCCTCTTGATTTCAAGGCGGCAAGCACGGCGCGTTCGGCATTGACGCATACACGGGTCATCAGCGGCAGTTCGGTGACCGCACCCGCGGAGAACGACGCGCCGACCTTCCAGTCCGCGGGTACGCGCCCCACCGAGTAGCCCCAGTCGGCATTCGAAACAATGACTTTGAGCTCACCCACGGTCGCCAGCCTGTTGATCACCGCCATCACGTCATAGGCCCCAGCCGGATGGCCCGACGGCCCGCCGGACTGCTGCCAGAGGAAGTAGTCGCGTTCCTCGGGCGAGCCGCTCGAGACGTATTTGAGCAAGCTGCCATCCGGGCCTGAAAGGTAAGCGCTGCGGAAAAAATCCCGCGCCGACACATCGCCAATGAAGTCGCCGCCTGAATAGAAGCTCATGAACAGCCTGAGCAGGGTTTCATCCTGACGCCGATTGCCATTGCGGAACTGGTCATGTATCGGCGGATGGCTGTGTACGCTGGCGATACATCGGTAGCCCAAGGGATGGAGCATGCCGCCAAGGGCATCGGTCTGCACAATCGTGCCGAAGTCGAAGTGGGTGGCTTCACCTGCGATGGGAGAGGTGGCGAGGAATTTCCCGTCCGGTCGCAGCAGGACCACGCTGCCGTACTCTTTGTCCGGGTTGAGTGGAATTCGTGTGTGCACCCAATAGGCGGCGTCTTCTTCAGTCAGAAAAGCCGGGCTCAGTGGGGGCAGCTTGAACGTTGCTGAAGAACTGGCGGTACGACCGGATCGGCCTGAGACATGACTCATAAAAACCTGCGCTGAGAATCGGATGAGCAACTGAGTGTGGCCCTTCGGTTTTCTCGAGCTGTGGTACAGGGTTATCGCTTTTGTATCCGCATCTGAGCGCCAGCGGGCGCCCCAATCTGGCGCAACTCCACGCACCATCGCCCACCTGCCGTCCCCTCCTGGTGCACGCATTCAGCGCGCAAGCGCTCTGGCACGACATTTTCTTGCCTGAACGCGACCGGGCACAGCCTTTGCAAAACACACCTTCAGTCGTCCGCATCTGCCAACCAGAAAAAATCGAATGTTCATGGAGATCGCACAATGAAGCGTCGCAGTTTGATCAAGGCTTTCACACTCACGGCATCCATTGCCGCGATGGGCATGACCTGGACTGTCCAGGCCGCCGAGACCATCAAGGTCGGGATTCTGCATTCGTTGTCCGGGACCATGGCGATCTCCGAAACGTCGCTCAAGGACATGGCGCTGATGACCATCGACGAAATCAACGCCAAGGGCGGCGTGAACGGCAAGATGCTTGAACCTGTCGTCGTTGACCCTGCATCGAACTGGCCGCTGTTCGCCGAAAAAGGCCGGCAGCTGCTGACCCAGGACAAGGTCGCGGTGGTGTTCGGCTGCTGGACCTCGGTATCGCGTAAATCGGTATTGCCGGTGTTCGAAGAGCTCAACGGTCTGCTGTTCTACCCGGTGCAGTACGAGGGCGAAGAGATGTCGCCGAACGTCTTCTACACCGGCGCCGCGCCGAACCAGCAAGCGATCCCCGCCGTTGAATACCTGATGAGCGAAGAAGGCGGCAGCGCCAAGCGCTACTTCCTGCTCGGCACCGACTACGTCTACCCGCGCACCACCAACAAGATCCTGCGCGCGTTCCTGCACTCCAAAGGCGTGGCCGACAAGGACATCGAAGAGGTCTACACGCCGTTCGGGCACAGCGATTACCAGACCATCGTTGCCAACATCAAAAAATTCTCCGCCGGTGGCAAGACTGCCGTCATCTCCACCGTCAACGGCGACTCCAACGTGCCGTTCTACAAAGAGCTGGCCAACCAGGGCCTGAAGGCTACCGATGTACCGGTGGTGGCGTTCTCGGTCGGCGAAGAAGAACTGCGCGGCATCGACACCAAACCGCTGGTGGGCAACCTCGCGGCGTGGAACTACTTCGAGTCGGTGGAGAACCCTGCGAACAAGAAATTCGTCGCGGACTGGAAAGCCTACGCGAAGAAACACAACCTGCCGGGCGCCGATAAAGCCGTGACCAACGACCCGATGGAAGCCACCTACGTCGGTATCCACATGTGGGCGCAGGCGGTCGAGAAAGCCAAATCAACTGACGTCGACAAGGTGCGTGAAGCGCTGGCCGGGCAGACGTTTGCTGCGCCATCGGGCTACACCCTGACCATGGACAAGACCAATCACCACCTGCACAAGCCAGTGATGATCGGCGAAATCCAGAGCGACGGGCAGTTCAACGTCGTGTGGCAGACCGAAGGCCCGATCCGCGCGCAACCGTGGAGCCCGTACATTCAGGGCAACGACAAGAAGCCGGATTATGCGGTGAAGAGCAACTGAGTCACCGGATGTCAGTCTCGCGCCTGGCGTGAGGCTGATGCAATTCCCTGTGGGAGCGAGCCTTTGTGGTGAGGGGATTTATCCCCGATGGGTTGCGAAGCAGCCCCAAAGCCATCAGTCGCGGTGTATCAGATCGATCGCGTCGACCGATATCAC
Source organism: Pseudomonas siliginis (assembly GCF_019145195.1). Lineage (GTDB taxonomy): Bacteria > Pseudomonadota > Gammaproteobacteria > Pseudomonadales > Pseudomonadaceae > Aquipseudomonas > Aquipseudomonas siliginis. The sequence goes on along the minus strand of NZ_JAHSTW010000006.1, from coordinate 259,827 downwards.
GACTGCTTCGCAGCCGAACGGGGATAAATCCCCTCGCCACAAAGGCTCGCTCCCACAATGTCCGCGTCAAGGCGACTGACTATGCCCACTGCCCTTTACCGATTTATCTGTGCCATTGCACTGCTTTTGCCACTCCTGGCCCACGCCGGCGACGCCGAAGACTTTGTCGCGGCCAACCCGATGCAACAGGCCAAACTGCTGGAAGCCTGGGCCGCGCAGCCCGATCCGGCGCGTATTGAATTGCTCAACGCCTTGCAACAAGGCGAGCTGACGATCGACGGCCAAGTGAAAACCCTGCGCCTGAACAATCGCCTGCGGGGTCTGATCGACACCGCAATGGCCAGCCATCAATTGCTCGCCGCTGACAGCAAGATCCGTCTGAGCGCCGCGCAGCAATTGCAGAAAAGCGCGAAACCCGCGCAGCTGAAATTTCTCGACCGGCAACTCGCTGGGGAAAAAGATCAAAGCGTGCATGCCGCCCTGAGCCTGGCGCTGGCCAATCTGCAACTGGTCGACAGCGACCCGGCGGTGCGCCTTGCAGCGGTGCGGTTGCTCGGTGAAACCGGCGACCCGCTGGCACGCACGCGCCTTGAAGGTCTGCTCGAACCGGGCGTGGAAAGCGATGCCGGGGTGCGCACCGCCGCCGAAACCAGCCTCGCTCAGGTCAAACGCAAACTGCTGATCGGCGAAGTGCTCGGCCAGGCGTTCAGCGGCATGTCGCTGGGCTCGATTCTGCTGCTCGCCGCCCTCGGTCTGGCGATCACCTTCGGCCTGCTCGGGGTGATCAACATGGCCCACGGCGAGATGCTGATGCTCGGTGCCTACTCGACCTACGTCGTGCAGTTGATGTTCCAGCGCTACGCGCCGCAGGCCATCGAGTTCTATCCGCTGATTGCGCTGCCAGTGGCGTTTTTCGTCACTGCCGCCATCGGCATGGCGCTGGAGCGTACGGTCATCCGCCATCTCTATGGGCGGCCGCTGGAAACCCTGCTCGCGACCTGGGGCATCAGCCTGATGCTGATTCAGCTTGTTCGTCTGGTGTTCGGCGCGCAGAACGTTGAAGTGGCCAACCCGGCGTGGCTGTCCGGCGGCATCCAAGTGCTGCCCAATCTGGTGCTGCCGTACAACCGCATCGTCATCATCGCTTTCGCATTGTTCGTGGTGGTGCTGACCTGGCTGCTGCTGAACAAGACCCGCCTCGGCCTCAACGTCCGCGCCGTCACTCAGAACCGCAACATGGCCGCCTGCTGCGGCGTGCCGACCGGGCGCGTCGACATGCTCGCCTTCGGCCTCGGTTCGGGCATCGCCGGCTTGGGCGGCGTGGCGCTGAGCCAGATCGGCAACGTCGGTCCCGACCTTGGCCAGAGCTACATCATCGACTCGTTCCTGGTGGTGGTGCTCGGCGGCGTCGGCCAACTGGCCGGTAGCGTGCTCGCCGCATTTGGCTTAGGCATCGCCAACAAGATTCTCGAACCGCAGATCGGTGCGGTGCTCGGCAAGATCCTGATCCTCGCGCTGATCATTCTGTTCATTCAGAAACGTCCGCAAGGCCTCTTCGCACTGAAAGGACGGGTGATCGACTGATGAACCAGCCTCTGTTAGTCACGGCCACACAAAAGGCCGGGCCAAAAGTCACGCTCGCGGTCGGCGGGGTGATCCTCGCGCTGCTGATCGTTCTGCCGCTGCTCTCGTTGTTGTCGCCAGACAATGCCCTGCACGTCTCGGCCTACACGCTGACCCTGGTCGGCAAAATCCTCTGCTACGCCATCGTCGCCCTGGCGCTGGATCTGGTTTGGGGCTATGCCGGCCTGCTGTCGCTGGGCCACGGCCTGTTCTTCGCCCTCGGCGGGTACGCGATGGGCATGTACCTGATGCGCCAGGCGGCCGGCGATGGCTTGCCAGCGTTCATGACTTTCCTGTCGTGGAGCGAATTGCCGTGGTACTGGACCGGCACCAGCAGCTTCCTCTGGGCCATGTGTCTGGTGGTGCTGGCGCCGGGATTGCTGGCGCTGGTGTTCGGCTTCTTCGCCTTCCGTTCGCGGATCAAGGGCGTGTATTTCTCGATCATGACTCAGGCCCTGACCTTCGCCGGCATGCTCCTGTTTTTCCGCAACGAGACCGGTTTCGGTGGCAACAACGGCTTCACCAATTTCCGCACGATCCTCGGCTTCGGCATCACCGAACCGGGCACCCGCGCGGTGCTGTTTCTGGCCACGGTGTTGCTGCTGGTGGCGAGCCTGTTCATCGGCTGGCGCCTGGCGCAAAGCAAGTTCGGTCGGGTGCTGACGGCGTTGCGCGATGCGGAAAACCGTTTGATGTTTTGCGGCTACGACCCGCGCGGTTTCAAGCTGTTCGTCTGGGTGCTGAGTGCGGTGCTGTGCGGTCTGGCCGGAGCGCTTTATGTGCCGCAGGTCGGCATCATCAACCCCAGCGAAATGTCGCCGACCAACTCGATCGAAGCGGCGGTGTGGGTCGCCCTTGGCGGGCGCGGCACGCTGATCGGGCCGCTGCTCGGTGCCGGCGTGGTCAACGGCATGAAGAGCTGGTTCACCGTGGCCTTCCCGGAATACTGGCTGTTCTTCCTCGGCGCGCTGTTCATCGTCGTGACGTTGTACCTGCCCAAGGGCGTGATCGGTCTGCTGAAGAAACGAGGTGAACAATGAGAGTCACAGCGAGTGCTGAATTCATGCTGGAGCCGGCGTTTTTCCCCGTGGAACCGAACAAGGACGAAGGCACCAGCCGCGACTCGATCGGCCTCGGCCAGCGCGTCGGCCCGGGCCTCGATACGCGTCACGGCACGATCCTGACTTTGGAAGACATCAGCGTCAGCTTCGACGGCTTCCGTGCGCTGAACAATCTCAACCTGTACATCGGCGTCGGCGAACTGCGCTGCATCATCGGCCCCAACGGCGCGGGCAAGACCACGCTGATGGACGTGATCACCGGCAAGACCCGGCCCAGCCACGGCAAGGCCTGGTTCGGCGAAACCCTGGACCTGACGCAGATGAGCGAAGTGCAGATTGCCCAGTCCGGCATCGGCCGCAAGTTTCAGAAGCCAACGGTGTTCGAAGCCTTGAGCGTGTTCGAAAACCTTGAGCTGGCGCAGAAGACCGACAAGTCGGTGTGGGCCAGTTTGCGTGCACGCCTGAGCGGCGAACAGAAGGACCGCATCAGCGAAGTGCTCGAGACGATTCGCCTGACCACCTCGGTCAATCGCCAGGCCGGCCTACTGTCCCACGGCCAGAAGCAGTTCCTCGAGATCGGCATGCTGCTGATGCAGGACCCACAACTGCTCCTGCTCGACGAACCGGTGGCGGGCATGACCGACGCCGAAACCGAGTTCACTGCCGAGCTGTTCAAATCGCTGGCGGGCAAGCATTCGTTGATGGTGGTCGAGCACGACATGGGCTTTGTCGGCTCGATTGCCGACCACGTCACCGTGCTGCACCAGGGCAGCGTGCTGGCCGAGGGCTCGCTTGAGCAAGTGCAGGACAACGAGCGGGTGATCGAGGTCTACCTCGGCCGCTGAAGACCTAGATCGTTCCCACGCTCTGCGTGGGAATGCCGCCATGGACGCTCTGCGTCCGCCGTTATGTGACGCGGAGCGTCACGGGATGCGTTCCCACGCAGAGCGTGGGAACGATCACCGGGGGAGAATTCGAACATGCTGCAAGTCGACAAGCTGCATCAGTACTACGGCGGTAGCCACATCCTGCGCGGCCTCAGCTTCGAGGTGAAAGTCGGCGAAGTCACGTGCCTGCTCGGGCGTAACGGCGTGGGCAAGACCACTCTGCTCAAATGTCTGATGGGCCTGCTGCCGGCCAAGGAAGGCGCGGTGAACTGGGAAGGCAAACCGATCACCACGTTCAAACCGCATCAGCGTGTGCATGCCGGTATCGCCTACGTGCCGCAGGGCCGTGAGATCTTCGGGCGCCTGACGGTAGAAGAAAATCTGCTGATGGGCCTGTCGCGCTTTCCAGGCTCAGAAGCCAAGGAAGTTCCAGGTTTCATCTACGAATTGTTCCCGGTGCTGCTACAAATGAAGCAGCGCCGTGGCGGCGATCTGTCCGGTGGTCAGCAACAGCAACTGGCGATCGGCCGGGCATTGGCCAGCCGCCCGCGCCTGCTGATTCTTGATGAGCCCACCGAAGGCATTCAACCGTCGGTGATCAAGGAAATCGGCGCGGTGATCAAGCAGCTCGCGGCGCGCGGTGACATGGCGATTCTGCTGGTCGAGCAGTTCTACGACTTTGCTGCAGAACTGGCCGATCAATACCTGGTGATGTCGCGGGGCGAGATCGTTCAGCAGGGTCGCGGTGAAAATATGGAGGCCGAGGGTGTACGCGGGCTGGTCACGATCTAACGCGCCGGTCTAATCTGTAGCTTCCTAACGATAATCACAAACCATGAATTCGATTGTTGCACCTGCCCTGTTTACCCCGAGCTGGCACGCCGAGCTGGAACTGGCGTACGCGCGTTTCGGCGATTGCACGCGTCCGGTCATGCGCCGTCACCTCGGCCCGCTGCGCGTGCAAAAGCATCTGTACGCCGAAGGCCCGCAAGTCTGCCAGCACATCATCGTCCATCCGCCGGGCGGAATTGCCGGTGGTGATCGGCTCGATATCAGCGCCCGCGTCGAACACAACGCCTGGGCGCAAATCACCAGCCCCGGCGCCGCCAAGTGGTATCGCGCGGGTGGGCCGGCGTATCAACAGCTCGACTTGCAAGTCGCTGCCGGCGCGACTCTGGAATGGCTGCCGCAGGAAACCATCGTCTACAGCGCCGCGCAAGCCGAGTTGACCACAACGATCGAGCTTGAAGGCGATGCGCGGCTGTTCTACTGGGACGTGGTGGCGCTGGGCCGCCCGGCCAGCGGCGAGCGTTTTGACCTCGGGCATTTTCAGGCGCACCTGGACATCCGCCGCGACGGTCGGTTGCTCTGGCACGAACGGCAGCGCATTGTCGGTGCGGACGGTTTACTCGATTCGCCGATCGGCCTGGACGGGCAACCGGTGTTTGCGACGATGCTGGTGACCGGTGAGATAGATGCCGAGTTGCTGGAGCGTTGCCGCTCGCTGGGGCATGAGGTACGTGGGGATTTGACCCAGTTGCCGGGGTTGCTGGTGGCGCGGTGCCTGGCCAGCGAGGCGTTGCTCGCGCGCGCCTGGTTGATTGATTTATGGCGACTGCTAAGACCTGTGATGCTGGGCCGCGAAGCTATGCCCCCCCGAATCTGGAACACCTGAAATGCATTCCAACTGTGGGAGCGAGCCTGCTCGCGAAAGCGTCATGTCAGCCACCCCATACGCTGAATATGAAACCGTATTCGCGAGCAGGCTCGCTCCCACAGGGGATGTGCGCAATCAGATAATTTTTCAATCTGCCCTGATGGAACCCGAACCATGGACCTGACCCCACGCGAAAAAGACAAGCTGCTGATCTTCACCGCCGGCCTCGTCGCCGAGCGGCGGCTGGCCCGTGGCGTGAAACTCAACTACCCGGAAGCCATGGCCTACATCTCCGCCGCGCTGCTGGAGGGTGCCCGCGACGGCCAGACCGTGGCCGAGCTGATGCATTACGGCACCACCCTGCTCAGCCGCGAACAAGTGATGGAAGGCATCCCGGAAATGATCCCGGAGATCCAGGTCGAGGCGACGTTCCCCGACGGCACCAAACTGGTCACCGTTCACCAGCCGATCGTCTGAGGCCGCGCCATGACTTACAGCATTCGCGATGCGAGCCGGGCCGACCTGCCGGCGATCCGCGACATCTACAACGACGCCGTGCTCAACACCACGGCGATCTGGAACGAACAAGCGGTCGACCTCGGCAATCGCCAGGCATGGTTCGACGCGCGTCAGTTGCAGGCGTATCCGATTCTGGTGATCGTCGACAGCCACAACGCGGTGCTGGGTTACGCCTCGTTCGGCGACTGGCGGCCGTTCGACGGTTTCCGCCACACCGTCGAGCACTCGGTGTACGTGCGCAGCGATCAACGCGGCAACGGCCTCGGCCCGCAACTGATGACCGCGTTGATCGAACGCGCCCGCGCCTGCGGTAAACACGTCATGGTCGCTGCCATCGAGAGTGGCAACGCCGCGTCGATCGGCCTGCACGAGCGCGCCGGTTTCAGCGTCACCGGGCAGATGCCGCAAGTGGGCACCAAGTTCGGCCGCTGGCTCGATCTGACCTTCATGCAGTTGACCCTCAATCCCGGCGCACAGCCGCCGGGTGCCCACAAGGAGTGATGTCGATGAACGCCGCCCAGTTGCGCCGCGTCAACGCTGAGAGCTTTGCCCACTATCGCCAGGGCCTGATCGATCTGCTGCTCGACGCCGTCGGTTACGGCGCCAGCGTCGGTTTTATGGCCGACCTCGATGCCGCGCAGGCGCGCGCGTATTTCGATGAGGTGCAGGACAACATCAACAAGGGCAGCACGCTGCTCTGGGTGGTGGTGAAGGACGAGCAGGTGCTGGCCAGCGTGCAACTGGGCCTGTGCCAGAAGGCCAATGGTCTGAACCGCGCCGAAGTGCAGAAACTGCTGGTGCGCGAACACGCGCGTCGGCGCGGTCTCGGTCAGCAACTGATGCAGGCGCTGGAACTCGAAGCGCCCAAGCACAAGCGCGGCATGCTCTATCTCGACACCGAGGCCGGCTCGCCGGCGGAAGATTTCTACAAGGCGCTGGGCTACGTGCGCGCCGGCGAAATCCCTGATTACGCCTGCGATCCCAACGGCACCTATCGCCCGACCGCTCTCTATTACAAAGTCCTGCAAGGAGCCCAGCGATGATTCCTGGCCAATACCAGATCCAGCCCGGCGACATCGAACTCAACGTCGGCCGTCGCACCGTCAGCCTGAAAGTCGCCAACAGCGGCGACCGGCCGATTCAGGTCGGCTCGCATTTCCACTTTTTTGAAACCAACGACGCGCTGACCTTCGATCGCGCCGCCAGTCGCGGTATGCGCCTGAATATTCCGGCGGGCACGGCGGTGCGCTTCGAGCCAGGGCAAAGCCGTGAAGTCGAGCTGGTCGATTACGCCGGGCATCGCCGGGTGTTCGGCTTTGCCGGCCGCATCATGGGTGATCTCTAAACAACACGGTGCCCGCTCTGGCCCCTTCGCGAGCAGGCTCGCTCCCACATGAGAACGCGATCAAATGTGGGAGCGAGCCTGCTCGCGAAAGCGAGTAATGCGAGCGATTTCAGACCCAATTGAATCTCAAGGCATGCCCATGAAAATCTCCAGACAAGCCTACGCCGACATGTTCGGCCCCACCGTCGGCGACAAGGTGCGCCTGGCCGATACCGAGCTGTGGATCGAAGTCGAGAAGGACTTCACCACCTACGGCGAGGAAGTGAAATTCGGTGGCGGCAAAGTCATCCGCGACGGCCAGGGCCAGAGCCAATTGCTCGCCGCCGAAGTGGTCGACACGCTGATCACCAACGCACTGATCATCGACCACTGGGGCATCGTCAAGGCCGACGTCGGCCTCAAGGACGGGCGCATCGCCGCGATCGGCAAGGCCGGCAACCCTGACGTGCAGCCCAATGTGACCATCGCCATCGGCGCCGGCACCGAAGTGATTGCCGGTGAAGGCATGATCCTCACCGCTGGCGGCATCGACACGCATATCCACTTCATCTGCCCGCAGCAGATCGAAGAAGCGCTGATGAGCGGCGTCACCACCATGATCGGCGGCGGCACCGGGCCGGCCACCGGCACCAACGCCACCACCTGCACCTCCGGCCCGTGGCATCTGGCGCGCATGCTCCAGGCCGCCGATGCTTTCCCGATGAACATCGGTCTGACCGGCAAGGGCAACGCCAGCCTGCCGGAGCCGTTGATCGAACAGGTCAAGGCCGGTGCCATCGGCCTCAAACTGCACGAGGACTGGGGCACCACTCCGGCGAGCATCGACAACTGCCTCAACGTCGCCGACCAGTACGATGTGCAGGTGGCGATCCACACCGACACCCTCAACGAATCCGGTTTCGTCGAAACCACCCTCGGCGCGTTCAAGGGCCGCACCATCCACACCTATCACACCGAAGGTGCCGGTGGCGGCCACGCGCCGGACATCATCAAGGCCTGCGGTTTCCCCAACGTGCTGCCGAGTTCGACCAACCCGACCCGGCCGTTCACCCGCAACACCATCGACGAACACCTCGACATGCTGATGGTCTGCCACCACCTCGACCCGAGCATTGCCGAAGACGTCGCCTTCGCCGAAAGCCGCATCCGCCGCGAAACCATAGCCGCCGAAGACATCCTCCACGACCTCGGCGCGTTCTCGATGATCAGCTCCGACAGTCAGGCCATGGGCCGCGTCGGCGAAGTCATCACGCGCACCTGGCAGACCGCCGACAAGATGAAAAAACAGCGCGGCCCGCTGCCACAGGACGGCGCAGGCAACGATAACTTCCGCGCCAAACGCTACATCGCCAAGTACACCATCAACCCGGCGATCACCCATGGCATCAGCCATGAAGTCGGCTCGATCGAAGTCGGCAAGTGGGCCGATCTGGTGCTCTGGCGCCCGGCGTTCTTTGGTGTCAAGCCGACGCTGATTCTCAAGGGCGGCGCGATTGCCGCCAGCCTGATGGGCGACGCCAACGCTTCGATTCCAACACCGCAACCGGTGCATTACCGCCCGATGTTTGCCAGCTACGGCGGCTCGCTGCACGCCACCAGCCTGACCTTTATCAGCCAGGCGGCGCAGGAGGCCGGATTGCCAGAAGCCTTGGGATTGAAGAAGCAGATCGCTGTGGTGAAGGGCTGCCGCGACGTGCAGAAAACCGACCTGATCCACAACGACTATCTGCCGAACATCGATGTCGATCCACAGACCTATCAGGTCAAAGCCGATGGCGTGTTGCTGTGGTGCGAACCGGCGGAAACGCTGCCGATGGCGCAGCGCTATTTTCTGTTCTGATGAAGGCGTGCGCTGAATACGGACGCGCAGGTCCGTATTCAGTCGCGATCGCTCAGGCAATCACGGGAACAGTTTCGCGATGTCCGCATCGCTGTAGTTGTAATCGATGCGTAACTCGGTTCCCGCCGGAATGTCTTCAGTAGCGAAGATGGCGTTGAGAATGAAGTCGCGGGTGACCAGTTCCTTGCCTATCCACTGTTGCGCTTCGACATCGAACGGTACGAACTCGACGTTGTAACCCTCCGTAGCCTGACGAACCGGCTTGCCCGTTGCGTCATACCAAAAGCGCGTGTTGATCCGGGAAATAATCGTGTCACCGACCAGCGCGAATTCGTAGGGGATCAAATATCCAGGTCCCGGCTGATAACGGACGCCGACCTTCATGGTGTATGACTGCTGGGGCAGCGGCACAAGGCGTCCCGGCATGATCGCGCCAGCATAGACACCGACCACCTCGCCTCGGGTGATGCGCCGGTTGGCGACCACCATTGACTGGCCGACCAGGGCCCGCTCTCCGGGCACCGTCATGTCGGCCTCGGTGAACAATCGCCATTGCAGCTTTTCTTCATACAACCGCGCGACATGCTCGTAGGCGCCAAACTTGATGTAAGGCTTGATCTGCTCGGAGGTATAACGGCTGCCGTCTTCGAAACGCGCCAGGGTCTGGAGCTTCTTTATCCTGACAGGCCGGCCGGCCATGTCCCGGAATGGGTATTTGCCGTTATTGGCACGGTCGTAGACCCCGGGCCGATTGGCAAGGAACGAAAACCGCGTTTCGCTGCGCATCGCACGCAATTCGTCAGCGGTGAAGGGTTTGACGGGCATCGACTCGGACGCCAGATAAAAATGTTCCTGCGCCGCACCGACATCGTCGGACAGCTCTTCAACGGCAGACTCGTAGTCTTCATCGCTCTGGCGCGCCACCCTGCGGCTTTTGCCCGGGACAGCGGCAGCGTCCGGCGACGCGCTGGACTCTTCAAGCGCGTACCAGTGCTTGTTCAACGGATCGTAGGCAAGCACAGGGCCGGACGGCTGCAGCTCGCTGGACAATCTGGCCCGATGCAGACCGGTCTCGGCATCGACGCCGATCAGCACCGTACCACCACCCTGCAGGTCCGCGTATTGGCGTCCTTTGAATACGCGAAACCCGTCAATGTCCGCTTGCGGTAGAGGGGCTGTCGAGGCAATCAGGTAACGCTCCAGAGCCGAGGTTTTAAGCTTCGGGACGGGACCAGATGTAGACGGCGTCGGGTCGACGTGCACGCTGTGCGGGGCAACTGCAGTTTCCATTTGCTGCGTGCTATTGCCGGGTTCGCTGGTATCGGGCGGGGTCTTGCGAATGAACGGACCGGGGGTCAGGTGCGGTGATTCGATACCGTGCGTGGCGGAATCCCGGGATGTGCGCCCAGGGGTGGCGATATCGACTGCGCCCGGCTTGGGCGGCTTGGGTCTGACTGGCATTGACAGGCTTCCTTGCAAAGATTGCGCAGCGCTGGCCGGCCTGGCTGGCGCTACGACCGTCGGCATCCATTGCCAACATGTGCCCGGAAAACTATCAGACCATCCTGCCGGTTCATACCGGGTGAAACACTCGCAAACACTAAACCGGCACAAGCGGGCCGACTCGCGATGAGGCCGGATCAGACCTCATCGCCTCAAACAACTTATTCGACCACCAACCGCCCCAACCGCTGGCGCAACATGCGGTTCTCGGCGCGCAACTGCTTCACCTCATCCAGCAGATCCAGCGCCAGCGCCACGCCTTCCCACTCCAGTTCCAGATCACGGCGCAGCTTCGCCGCACGCTTGGCCAAGGCCAATTCGTAGTCGGTGAAACGCCATTCCCGGGGCTGCGCGCCCTGAGGTTCGAGGATGCCGTGCTCGACGATTTCGATCACGTAGACGTCCGACAAGTCGGCCGCCTCACAGAATTCTGCCAGGTCCAGTTGAACGATCAGGGGGCTGCTCATGATGGGCTACTCCGTCGTCGGGTTCAGAAGTTCTCTCGCGGATTGAAGGCGGCTTTCTTCGCCAGTTCCTGCCACAGCGCCTTGACCTCATCGTCGGACGCTTTGGGCATCACGGCCTTGAGCTGCACGAACAGGTAACCGCGTTCGCCGGCCTTGTTCAGCAGGCCATGGCCCTTGGCGCGCATGCGCTGGCCATTCTGGCTGCCGGCCGGCACCTTGAGGTTGATCTTGCCGGTCAGGGTCGGCACGGCCACTTCAGTGCCCAATGCCAATTCCCACGGAGCCAGGGGCAAGGTGATGATCAGGTTTTCGCCTTCGACATCGAATTTCGGGTGCGGCGCAAAACGAATGGTCAGGTACAGGTCGCCATTCGCCCCGCCACCGATGCCCGGTGCGCCCTGGCCCTTCAAGCGAATTCGCTCGCCATCGGTCACGCCGGCCGGAATCTTCACGTTCAGGCTCTTGCTGGTGTTGCTGACGTGTTGGCCGTGCGCGTTGTATTGCGGCACCTGAAAGGTGACTTTTTTCGATTCGTTCGACAGGGTTTCTTCGAGGAAGACCGGCAGTTCCATTTCCACGTCTTGCCCTCGGCGTCCGCGTGATTGGCGGCTCTCGGCGCCACCGAAACCGGGGCCGCGATTGCCGAAGATCGAACTGAAGAAGTCCGAGAAGTCGCCTGTGTCGCCACCGCCGCCACCGAAGCCGCCACGGCTCTGCCAGCCCGGTGGGCCCTGGAACGGCTGACCGTGCTGGCCATAACGGCGCAGTTCGTCATATTCGGCGCGCTTGTCGGCACTTTTCAGTGCTTCATAGGCTTCCGAGGCGTCCTTGAACTTGGCCTCGGCGTCTTTTTCCTTGCTGACATCGGGGTGGTATTTGCGCGCCAGCTTGCGATAGGCCGCCTTGATGGCCTTGTCGTCGGCTGTCGGCTCCACGCCGAGTATCTTGTAATAGTCTTTGAAGTCCATGGAAGGATCACCATCCGTTATCGATTTCGCGCCGAGACCAGCATGCGCCGATTGGCACGTGCCGGGTTGACCGATCTCAAGTTTGTGACCGGGTGGCGCCGCAGAAGTTTATCGGCAGTGGACGGCGGTTCTTGCGACCGCCGGTGTGTCTGCCGGCCCATGCCAGCAAGTTTGGGGCGATGCGGTGGTTTTCAACTGTCTGGGGGCGAAATAGCGGATGACCGGCCTTCGAATCTGCCGCGCACTGACATACACTGCGCGGCCGTTTTTTTGACCGGAAACCGAAAGACATGAAAGACGCCTCTCCAGCCCGTGCCTGCGGCATCGACTTCGGCACGTCCAACTCCACCGTCGGCTGGCTGCGCCCCGGCATGGACACCATGATCGCGCTGGAAGACGACAAGATCACCCTGCCGTCGGTGGTCTTCTTCAACATCGAGGAACGTCGCCCGGTCTACGGTCGCCTGGCCCTGCACGAGTATCTGGAAGGCTACGAAGGCCGGCTGATGCGCTCGTTGAAAAGCCTGCTCGGCTCCAAGCTGATCAAACACGATACCAGCGTCCTCGGCACGGCGATGCCGTTCAAGGACCTGCTCGGGCTGTTCATCGGCCAGCTCAAGAGCCGCGCCGAAACCGCCGCCGGTCGGGAATTCGAGCAAGTGGTGCTGGGCCGTCCGGTGTTCTTCGTCGACGACGATCCGCTCGCCGACCAGGAGGCCGAAGACACGCTGGTCGAAGTGGCGCGCAAAATCGGTTTCAAGGACGTGTCGTTCCAGTACGAACCGATCGCGGCAGCGTTCGACTACGAGTCGACCATCGAGAAAGAAGAGCTGGTACTGATCGTCGACATCGGCGGTGGTACCTCCGACTTCTCGCTGGTGCGCCTGTCGCCCGAGCGTCGCGGTGTCGACAACCGTCACGATGACATCCTCGCCACCGGCGGTGTGCACATCGGTGGTACCGACTTCGACAAACAGCTGAGTCTGCAAGGCCTGATGCCGCTGTTCGGCTACGGCAGCCGCATGAAGAGCGGCGCCTACATGCCAACCAGCCACCACATGAACCTGGCGACCTGGCACACGATCAACTCGGTGTACTCGCAGAAATCCACGCTGGCGCTGGGCAGCATGCGTTACGACATTGAAGACACCGGCGGCATCGATCGCCTGTTCAAGCTGATCGAACAGCGCGCCGGGCACTGGCTGGCGATGGAAGTGGAAGAAACCAAGATCCAGCTGACCCACGCCGACAGCCGCCACGTGCCGCTGGACCGCATCGAAGCCGGGCTGAGCGTCGAGCTGAGCCGCGCGCTGTTCGAATCGGCGATCGAAGCCTTGCTCGAGCGCGTGCGTGGCAGTGTTACGCAGTTGTTGAATGACGCCGGCGTGGCGGTCGATCAGGTCGACACGGTGTTCTTCACTGGTGGATCGAGCGGCATCCCGGCCCTGCGCAACAGCGTCTCGGCGATGCTGCCGAACGCGCGGCATGTGGAAGGGAACATCTTCGGCAGCATTGGTAGCGGTTTGGCGATTGAAGCGATGAAGCGTTACGGTTCGATGGCCTGATCACAATCTCTGTGGCGAAGAGCCTTTGTGGCGAGGGGATTTATCCCCGTTGGGTCGCGAAGCGGCCCCCGCCTTATGAAAGCAGGGGCCTGCTGCGCAGGCCAACGGGGATAAATCCCCTCGCCACAGATGCATTCAATTTAGTTGCCTGGCCTTAGACCATCCCGCCCAGCTTCAACTCACTCTTCAGATACGCGTAATAAATCGGCCCCGCCACCACCCCCGGCAGGCCGAACGCGGCTTCGAACACCAGCATCGCCAGGAGCAACTCCCACGACTTGGCACTGATCTGCCCGCCGACGATGCGCGCGTTGAGGAAGTATTCGAGCTTGTGGATAACGATCAGATAGCCCAGCGCGGCGATCGCCACCCAGATCGACAGCGACAGGCCGACGATGGTTATCAGCGTGTTCGACATCAGGTTGCCGATCACCGGCAGCAGCCCGAGCAGGAAGGTCAGCACGATCAGGGTTTTGGTCAGCGGCAGCTTGATGCCGAACATCGGCAGGATCACCGCGAGGAAGATCCCGGTGAACACGGTGTTGAGCAGGGAAATCTTGATCTGCGCGAAGACGATATTGCGAAACGCCTGCACCAGCAGATGCAAACGGTCGAACAAAGCGGCGGCCAGCGGCTTGCGCTTGGTCACGTCGGGAATGCGCTGCAGGGCGATGATCGCGCCAAGCACCATGCCAATCAGCAGGGTGACGAACATGTGCGCGGCGTCCTTGCCGACCAGTTGCAGGTCGGCCAGATGCTTGCTCGCCCACTCGCCGATCGCCACGCGAAATTCCGCCGCACTCGCCGGCAGGTAGGCATCGATGAACGGCGGCAACTGCCCGCGCGCGCGATCGACCACACCCATGAATTTATCGAGCGAGGCGCCGGGGTTTTCCGCTTCATGCAGGAGGAAACTGATGGCGCCAGCGAAGATCAGCGCCAGCGCACTTACTACCAGCGTGCCGAGCAGCGCCACCGCCAACCAGCGCGCACGCCGCCCTTCGATCAGCCGTTGCAGTTGCGGGGTGAGCATGTTGACCAGCTCGAACACCAGCAACCCGGCCAGCAGGCTCGGCAACAGGCGCAGCGGCAGCACCAACAGCAAACCGCCAAAAATGATGATGCAACTGACCCAGAACACAACATGACGCTGAGAAAACGTTGGCATACAGCCTCAAAACGAACGGCGTGAAAGGACGGGCAGTCTGCCAGCGATCCGGGGTTAGCACTAGGGATATGCGGGGCATGGGAATGGCGGTGCATTCAGCGACGCTTTCGCGAGCAGGCTCGCTCCCACAGGGGAAGCATTTCAAATGTGGGAGCGAGCCTGCTCGCGAAGAGGCCGGCAAGCTCACCACATTATTTACCGTTTCACTTTTTCTTCAGACACTCACTCATGAACGCCTTGCGCGCATCGCCGGTCAGCGCCTTGGTTTTCGCATCGGCATTGCAGGTGGTCATCTTCTGCTGCTGCGGGGTCAGCTCCTTGCCATCGTTGGCCGCTGGTGCCGCTTTCAGGCAGGTGCTCATGAACGCCTTGCGCTCGTCGCCCTTCAGGCTTTTGGCGGTCGCATCGGCATTGCAGGTGGTCATCTTGTTCTGTTGCGCCGTGGCGGCGAAACCCTGGGAACACACAAGCAGCCCGATCATCAACAACGGCACACGCAACATCTTCATGGAGTTTTCTCCTTGTTGCCGCACCGATGGATGCGGCCTCTGTCGCAGTGTAGTCAAAGCTTGTTACACCTTCCTGCCCTCGAGGTGGCTGCGCCGATACTGCTCCGGCGTGCACCCGGCCTGGCGGGCGAACATGGCGATGAAGGCCGAGCCGCTGCTGTAGCCGAGGTCGAAAGCGATTTCCTGCACCGAACGCGAGGTTTCCAGCGCCTCGATCGCCGCCAGATAACGCAAGCGCTGACGCCACTCGCCAAAGCTCATGCCCAGCTCACGAACGAACTGCCGCGCCAGAGTGCGCTCGCTGACATGCACTTGCGCGGCCCAATGCGCCAACGGTTGGTTGTCGCCCGGCGCGGCCTGCAAGGCGTCGAGAATCGTCAGCAAGCCCGGGCTGCTTGCGTACGGCAGATAACATTCCTGCACCGGTGCCTGTTGCAGTTGATCGACCAATACCTGGGCCAGACGCTGATCGGCCTCATGCTCCGGAATCTTCACATCGCGGGCGGCGAAGTCCTTGAGAATCGCCTTGAGAATGTCACTGATCGCCAAGGTGCAGGCCCGCGCCGGCAACCGTGTGCAAACACTTGGATCAAGACACACCGCGCGATAGTTGACCGGCTGATGGCTGTAGAAACTGTGCTCGACCTCGGGCGGCACCCACACCGCGTACTGCGGCGGCGACATGAAGCGGCTGCCGTCGACATCCATGTGCAACACGCCATGGGCGGCATACTCGAGCGTGCCCCACGGATGGCGATGCGGCGCGGCATATTCGTGGGCATTGAAATCGGCGTAGCGGAAATACACCGCTGACGGCAGTTCGCTGAAATCGAGCAGATCGATGTGTTTGCTGTTCATGCTGTCCGGATGCAGAGGCAGGTTGTCCGGTTCGCAGTATAGGCCTGCATCCAGACAGGCGATAATCGCCCTTCATCAACGTTCTGGTTTTGTCCCATGCAATACGCGTTTCCCCTGCTGGCGATTTTCATCTGGGCCGGCAACACCGTGATCAACAAACTGGCGGTCGGCGCGATCTTCCCCGCCGAGATCGGTTTCTATCGCTGGCTGCTCGCCGGCGTGCTGTTCACGCCATTCATGCTTACGAAAGTGATCGCGCACTGGCCGCAGATTCGGCCGAACCTGGGGCGGATTTTCATCCTCGGCGTACTCGGCATGGCGGTGTATCAGAGCCTCGCCTATTTCGCTGCAACACTGACCACCGCGACCAACATGGGCATCATCCTGTCGTTGATGCCATTGATGTCGCTGGCCATGGCGATCATCAGCCTCGGCCAGCGCCTGACGGCTGGTGCGCTGGTCGGTGCGGTGCTGTCGTTCGCTGGCGTGCTGGTGGTGGTGTCATCCGGCAGCCTCGGTGCGCTGCTGCAACACGGGGTCAATCTGGGCGATGCGATGATGCTGGTCGCGACGCTGGCTTATGCGGTTTACAGCACGCTGCTGAAAAAGTGGCAACTGCGCCTGCCGCCGCTGGTGCTGCTGTACTTGCAGGTGCTGGTGGCGATTGTGGTGTTGTTTCCGTTGTTCGCTGTTTCGCCGAAGACCGGTTTGAATCCGCAGAACGTGCCGCTGGTGCTCTATGCATGCCTGCTGGCTTCGATGGTCGCGCCGCTGGCGTGGATGCAAGCGGTGCAGCGGCTGGGACCGAGCCGGACGACGTTGTTCTTCAATCTGCTGCCGCTGATTACCGCGTTGATCGCAGCGCTGGTGCTGAAGGAACAGTTGGCGATGTATCACCTGGTGGGCGGTTTGCTGACCTTGGGTGGGGTGGTTTTGTCGGAGCGCTGGACCACCGTTTTGGGCCGCCGGGTCAGCGTTGCCTGATAAGACCCCTTCGCGAGCAGGCTCGCTCCCACATTGAAATGCAGACACCTGTGGGAGCGAGCCTGCTCGCGAAGAACGATGACGCGGTCTGTTTGGCTATAACCCTGCAGCCTCCAGCCGCGCCGCATGCTCGACAAACAGCCTTACCGGATCCGCGCCCTTGCCCACCAGTCCCAGCGACTGATTGACGATGTCGAAATGATCCAGCGGATAGTCATCACCGATCACCGTGCCCAGATGCGAGCTGTAACGGCCGACCATGCCATCGCACTGCCCCGGCTCACGGACGAAGGTCTTGGCGAACAGGCGACAACTGCGATTGGTGCCGTCGAAAAGGTTGCCGCCACGATCAGTCTTGCCCGGTTGCAGCGTCCCTGACCAGGAGTAATAGCGCACACCGTTGACCTCTTCCGGCCCTTGGCCGCCCCAGACTTCCGGCAGCCCTTGTGGATAACGCTGATTGAATAATGCGACGCCCGCCGTCGTCAGCGATTGGTGGGAAGCGTGGATATCCACCGGCAGTTTCGGCCCGTGATAACCCGTGTCGAGCAATGCCATGACCCAGCCGATCAAGCGCAGCAACGCTTCGAGCGAGCGCCCCTTGGCGCTGTTGGCGGGATAGTGCTTTTCCAGATAATCGGCCAGTTCGGAGCCGTGATTCGGCCCGGCCACCGATGTTACCGAGGCGACCAGATCCGGGCGCTTCGCCGCCGCATACCGCGCGGTCAAAGCGCCTTGGCTGTGACCGAACAGGTTGACCTTCTGCGCCCCCGTCTCGCGGAGAATTTCGTCGATCCGCACCAGCAATTGCTCGCCGCGCACTTCCGTGGAATTGAGTGGCGAAACCTGCACCGCGACCACCGTCGCACCACCACGGCGCAAGGCCTTGATGATGCCGAACCAATACGGGTAAAGCACCAGCCGGATAAAGCCGAGCATGCCCGGCACCAGCAGCAATGGATAACGTGTCGACATGGGTTACTTCCTTGTGCGCGTGAGTGGATGCCAGACCTGCAAGACGCCCGCCAAGCATCCACCTCGGCGATGACAACTCAACGATAAGCCTATTCCAGTCCGCCAGCACCCGCTCCACCGAACCGGTCTGACTCTCCCGACATCGCAGTCTTCAGCAGTTCCTGCAGCGCGTCCGGCGTAAATCGCATAAAACTTTTCGCTTCGCTCAAGACTCACAACCTGGGTAGCGACCGCGTCTTCAGAACGTGGCGCCTATCGGATTAGCCTCCAGGAGAATGAAATGAGTGACGTGCATTTGTCTGATGTTCAAACCCTGCGCGAACGCGCGCGGCAACACGTGGAAAACGGCGCGGTCACCGAGGGCTACAACGCCAACCGTGAGGAAATACTGCGTTTGCTCAATGAGTCGCTGGCCACCGAGCTGGTGTGCACCTTGCGCTACAAGCGCCACTACTTCATGGCCAACGGCTTGAAAGCCAACGTCGCCGCCGACGAATTTCTCGAGCACGCCAACCAGGAAGCCGAGCACGCCGATCGCCTCGCCGAACGCATCGTGCAACTGGGCGGTGAGCCCGAATTCAACCCCGACCTGCTGAGCAAGATGTCCCACGCGCAATACGTGGCCGGCAATACGCTCAAGGAAATGGTTTACGAAGATCTGGTGGCCGAGCGCATCGCCATCGACAGCTACCGCGAAATCATCCAGTACATCGGTGACAAAGACCCGACCACTCGCCGCATCTTCGAAGACATCCTCGCCCAGGAAGAAGAACACGCCGACGACATGGCGGATATCCTCAACGACCTGTAATCACAGTCAGGCCGCATTCGCGAGCAGGCTCGCTCCCACCGGATCGCATTTCAATTGAAGGAATGCGTTCGGATGTGGGAGCGAGCCAGCTCGCGAAGGCGCCCTCAGAGACGCCGCATTACTTGCTGGGTTTAACGGTCACCGGTGCCTTGCCCTGCTTCATCTGCTCCAACAACGGCGCGCACTGATTCGGCTCGCCACCGCTGGGCGCCACCAGCGCCAGCAATCCCGCCGCCGGTGCGGCTATCACGCCCAGCGCAACCATTCCCGCCCCGCGCAGCATCAACGGTACGGCTTTGACGCCGGCATCCGGTTTGATGAACTTGCCGCGCACATATAGCGGCGAGCGCAGGGAGATCAGACGCCAGCCTTTGGATTCCGGGGTCACGGTCAGATCGAGTTGCTCGGTGGCCATGTTCGCCGTGCCATCGATGTAGATGATTGCGTTCTCGGTATCGAAGACAAACAGCCGTGTCGTGGCCAGGCCGGTCTTGATGTCGAAGTCCGCCGCCGCGCAATTGATCTTCACTTCCTTGTCGCCAAAGATCTTGCCGACCACGTAGTTGCCGACGTTGAGCCCGGCCAGTTCCATCAGCTCGCGGCTGATCGCACCGTCGTTGATCAGCATCTTCAGATTGCCGTTGGCGCCACCGAGGAGCTTGGCCACGGAGTTGCCTCGGCCACTGATGTCGGCATCGCCATTGAGCTCACCGAAACTGGTTTTCATCGGTTCGAAGGTCGGGAACAGCTCTTTGAGTTTGAATTTGCGTGCGGTCAAACGCGCCCGGCCTTCCAGCGGCTCGGTGCGGCCATTCAGGCGGATCAGCGCATCCAGGGTGCCGCCGGCGACGCCAAAGCGCAGCGGTTCCAGGCTGAGTTCGCCGTCGTTGAGTTTCAGATGGGTATAGAGGTCGTTGAACGGCAGCTTCTCGCTATGGACGATGCGCTTGCCGGTGAACTCGACATCGGCGTCCATGGCGCGCCAGCGATCAGTCTTGAATTCTTCGACCGGCAGGACTTTATCGGCCGGCTGCTTGCTCGCGCCGCCACGGGCCTTTTGCTCGGTGTTGGAATCAGCCCCGATCAACGGTGCAAGGTCGGCGAACAGCAGTTGATTGGAGAGCAACGCACCCGTGAGTTTCGGCCGTGGCTGACTGGCCACGTAGGTCAGGTCGCCGTGGATGTCGCTGTCGCCGATCTTGCCGTTGAATTTTTCATAAGTGAATTTCGCCCCGGCCTCGTCATGCAGCTTGGCGATCAGGTGGCCGTCGGTGGAATACGGTGGGGTGTCCGGCAGGGTCACGCCGGTCAGCGGGTAAAGATTGCCGAGGCTGTCGCCAGCGAGCTTCAAGCGCAGGTCCAGGGCGCCGAGATTCAGCGGGTCAGTCAGGGTGCCGGCCAGTTCGATACGGGTGTCGCCGATCTTCGCCTGGGCCTGCAACGGGAACGGCTTGCTCGCGTCCTGCAAGGCCAGCAGCCCGCCGATCTTGCCCTGCCCGGTGAGGTTCTGCGCGTGGTACTGGCCTTTGACCTTGAGTGCAAAGGCATAGTCCTGCGGTGCGCCGCCCTTGTCCTGAGCGGTTTTCGCCGCTTTGTCGCCGACAATCTCGCTGAAGGGAATCGGCTTGCCGAGCGGGTCGATCAACACATCGAGGTTGGTCTTCAGGGTCTGGTCGTCGAGGGTCACGTGGCCCTTGTCGAAACCGATCGAGCCGATATCGACCACCCAGCTCGACGGCTCGGCGTTCGGGTCCTTGGGATCGAATTTGAACGTCCAGTTGGCGCGGCCATCGGCCAGACGTTGCAGCTCGGCATTCGGCTCGGTCAGGTCGATGCGCGGAATCACCACGCGCTGGGCCAGCAGGGCCAGCGGCGAAATGCGCAGCTCGACGCGTTTGAGGGTGACCATCTGCGGCTGCTTCGACCAGTCCGGGTTGCCCAGGCTCAGATCCTCGGCGACCACGTGCGGCCACGGCACCCAAGAGCGCCAGCCGCCTTCTTCCGGCTCGCGCTGCCAGATCACCGCGAGGTTGCCATTGATGGCAAACGCCCGGTGCAATTCTTCCGAAACTTTGGCGTTGATCGTGGGTTTGATCCGGTTCCAGTCGAAGAACACGATGATCAGAATCAAGGCTGCCAGCAGCAGCGCGAGGATGGCGAAGGTCCAGCTGAAGATTTTTCCAGTGCGCGTCATGCACAAAGCTCCTGATCACGACCGCACGCCGATTACCCGACGCACAGCTGAAACGGCAGACCTAAGCGGCCCCTATGCAGTCTGTGACTGGCGAAAGGCCCGCAGGTTTAATCGAAAGGCAGTTTAAGCCATAAAAAGCCCGGCAAAACTGACCGATCGGTCGAGCAGTGTTACCGCGACCCGCACTTTTGCGAGGCACGAGTGAGTCGAAAATACCCACGACGGTGCAAAACCGTCGCCCGCAAAGGCCCGATCTAGAGCCTTCGCGCTGAACAATCAATTCTGTTGATTATTACCATTGCGTTTATGAACTTTTATATCGACTTATCGAGAGTAGCATTGCCCTCGTACCCACTTTATCGCCCTCCCAAGGAGCCACTATCATGAAACGCCAATTACTGCTCAGCCTTACCCTGTCGATGCTAGCCAGCACTGCTTTCGCCCTGCCCGCTGCCGATCAGGCCACTCCGCAAGTCAAAGACAGCCACTCGGTGTTCAGCCAGACGCTCGCTGAAGACGGCTACGACAAAACCCCACAAGGCCAGACTCTGGCTGAAGACGGCTATGACAAAACCCCTCAAGGTCAGACTCTGGCTGAAGATGGCTATGACAAAACCCCACAGGGCCAGACCCTGGCTGAAAACGGCCGCAATCGTCTTGAAGAAAAAGGTCTGGTGGAAGACGGCTACGACAAGACTCCCCAAGGTCAAGCCCTCGCCGAAGGTGGTGGTGATCGTGTGATCGAACGCAACAGCGCCGTGAGCTGAGCCTATGACGGCCCAGCGAAAAAGCCCAATCAGCGGATTGGGCTTTTGACTTTTCAGCTTCTGTGAATCCCTCGCTGCATGACTCCCCGTTCGACGCCGACAAAGCCGATTTGCTAGAGTGCGGCGCTTGTCCTGCCGAAGAACACACCCTGCGATGCTGCCCCGCGCCGAACAGAAACAACAGACCCGCAACGCCCTGATGGACGCTGCCCGCCACCTGATGGAAAGCGGCCGAGGATTCGGCAGCCTGAGCCTGCGCGAAGTGAGCAAGACCGCCGGCATCGTGCCCACCGGTTTCTACCGGCACTTCGCCGATATGGACGAGTTGGGGCTGGTGCTGGTCAGCGAAGTCGGCCAGACCTTCCGCGAAACCATCCGCCTGGTGCGGCACAATGAATTCGTCATGGGCGGCATCATCGACGCCTCGGTGCGCATCTTCCTTGATGTGGTCAACGCCAACCGCTCGCAATTCCTGTTTCTCGCCCGCGAACAATATGGCGGCTCGCTGCCGGTGCGTCAGGCAATCGGACGCCTGCGGGAGAACATCAGCGCCGACCTCGCGGCGGACCTGGCGCTGATGCCCAAGCTGCAACATCTGGACATCGCCGGTCTGAGCGTGATCGCCGACCTGATCGTCAAATCGGTGTTCGCCACCCTCCCCGACATCATCGACCCGCCCGCCGAAGCCTTGCCGGAGCATCTGACCCCACAGGCGAAGATCACCCAGCAACTGCGCTTCATCTTCATCGGTCTCAAGCACTGGCAAGGGCTGGGCAGTACTGAGTAATCCCTTCTCCATCTGACACAGCGCAAAGCCCCTGTGGGAGCGAGCCTGCTCGCGAAAGCGCTGGGTCAGCTGAATACATCTGTCTGACACGGCGCATTCGCGAGCAGGCTCGCTCCCACATTGAACATCCGCCACAGCCTCGCTTTGGTGCATGACAAATCCTTCATGCACCAAAACCTTCCAGAATCGCCGCGCCTGTTGAAAGATCAGGCACGCGCCGACAGCTATTTCCTACAGATCGCCCGATTGGCGCGGCGCTTGCTCTAGCCCATTCAACGTTCATTGCTGGAAGCTTTCCGATGCTGGTGATTCATCGCAGAATCGACCCTCAACCCGTCTGGGCCGCCGAGCTGCACCTGACCTTCGAAGCGCGCAGCAAAAGCCGTTTGCGCTGTTTCAGTGCCGAAGGCGAAGACGTCGGGTTGTTTTTGGAGCGCGGCCAGCCACCGCTGTATGACGGCGAATGTCTGCAGGCCGAAGACGGCCGTGTCGTGCGCGTCTGCGCCCGCCCCGAACAACTGCTCCACGTCACGTGCGCCAATGCGTTCGAACTGACGCGCGCGGCCTATCACCTCGGCAACCGCCATGTCGCCCTGCAAGTCGGCGATGGCTGGCTGCGCCTGCTCGACGATTACGTACTCAAGGCCATGCTCGAACAGCTCGGCGCACAAGTCGAAGCAATTGAAGCGCCGTTTCAGCCGGAACACGGCGCCTACGGCAGCGGCCATCATCATTCCCGGCACGGTGACGAAGACTTCAACTACGCGCCGAAACTCCATCAGTTCGGCGTGCGCCTGTGAATCCGGCCTGGGCGCTGCTGCGTCTGGCCAGTCCGCAACTGCCGATTGGCGGCTACAGCTATTCCCAGGGTCTGGAAATGGCGGTGGATAACGGCCGGGTCCACAACCCTGACGCCGCCCGCCGCTGGATCAGCGATCAACTGCTGCTCAATCTCGCCCGCTTCGAAGCGCCGCTGCTGTTGGCGCATTGCCAAGCCGCAGCAAATGAAAACTGGGCCGAATTACGACAACTCTGCGAGAGCCACCGCGCCAGTCGCGAAACCCGTGAGCTGCATCTGGAGAGCCGGCAGATGGGCTACTCCCTGCAGCAGTTGTTGAACGGTTTGCCGGAACTCGATGCGCCCGCCCGCGACTTTCTTGAACAGACCACAGAACCGCATCTCGCCCTGTGCTGGGCACTGGCGGCACGCGCCTGGGGCATCAGCCCGCAGGACGCTCTTGCCGCGTGGCTGTGGAGCTGGCTGGAAAACCAGCTCGCCGTGTTGATGAAAACCCTGCCGCTGGGCCAGCAAGCCGCCCAGCGCCTGACCAGCGAACTGCTGCCGCTGCTGCAACAGGCGCAGCACGATGCAACCCGCATAAATCCCGAACACATCGGCAGCGCCGCCTTTGGCCTGTCCCTGGCGTGCATGGCCCACGAGCGCCAGTACAGCCGTCTCTTCCGCTCTTAGGGCTGTTTATTTTGGAGAATGAAATGGATACACAACCTCTGCGCGTCGGCATCGGCGGCCCGGTCGGGTCCGGCAAGACCGCGTTGACCCTGGCCCTGTGCTTGGCCCTGCGTGAGCGTTACAACCTCGCCGTGGTCACCAACGATATCTACACCCGCGAAGACGCCGATTTCCTGGTACGCAACGAAGCCCTCGCGCCGGAGCGGATCATCGGCGTGGAAACCGGCGGCTGCCCGCACACGGCGATCCGTGAAGACGCCTCGATCAACCTCGAAGCGGTCGATCAACTGAACCGGCGCTTTCCCGGGCTGGATCTGATTCTGGTGGAGTCCGGCGGCGACAACCTCTCGGCGACCTTCAGCCCGGAGCTGTCGGATCTGACCATCTACGTGATCGACGTCTCCGCCGGCGACAAGCTGCCGCGCAAGGGCGGCCCGGGGATCTGCAAGTCCGACCTGCTGGTGATCAACAAGATCGACCTCGCGCCACTGGTGGGCGCCTCGCTGGAAATGATGGACAGCGACACCAAACGCATGCGCAACGGCAAGCCGTTCGTTTTCAGCAACCAGAAAACCGGTCAGGGCCTTGAAGAAATCATCGCCTTCATCGAACGCCAGGGCCTGCTGAGCGCCGCCTGAACCACTTATCAACAAGGAAGCTTATCCATGACACTCAAACGCATTCTTGGCGCCGTGGCGCTGCTGCTGACACCGGCACTGGCCTTCGCGCACCCTGGGCATGGCGACAGCGGCCTCGTCGCGGGCATCAGCCACCCGATCGGCGGGCTCGACCACTTGCTGGCAATGCTCGCCGTTGGTTTGTGGGCGGCGCAGCAACAAGGCGTGGCGCGCTGGGCGCTGCCGTGCACGTTTGTCGGCACCATGCTGCTGGGCGGCCTGCTCGGTTTTGAAGGGCTGGAGTTGCCGGCGCTGGAAAGCGGGATTGCCGCCTCGGTCTTGGCGCTGGGCCTGGCCGTGGCACTGGCGGTGCGCCCGCCGCTGGTGATGGCGGTGGCAGCGACGGCGCTGTTTGCGCTGTTCCATGGCGTGGCGCATGGACTGGAGCTGCCGGACATGAGCAGCCCGTGGGCGTATGCGGCCGGGTTTGTGGCCGCGACGGCGGTGTTGCATGCACTCGGTTATGGCGTGGTGCGAGTTCTTCCGCAGGCAGCGGCGCCGCTGGTGCGGTTGGCGGGTGCGGCTTCGGCGGCGACCGGGGTGTGGTTGCTCGCAGGCTGATTTTTTATTGCCTGAACTGGCCTCTTCGCGAGCAGGCTCGCTCCCACAGGTTTTGTGTACGCTGCAAATCCACTGTGGGAGCGAGCCTGCTCGCGAAGGACGGCCTGACAGACACCGCCTCTCTCAAGCAGTGCTCTCTGCTACCATGTCGCGCAATCGCCCCAGCCCGTGACGCCCGCCCATGCCCCACGCTTCCCGCTCCACCGCCCTGCCCGAATTGACCGCCCTGTTTGGCCAAGTGCAGCAGCACTTCCTCGACGTGATCGTGCCGCTGTGGCAAGGCCCGGGCTGGAATGCCGACATGGCGTTGCCCTATGAGGCGCTGGACGCTACACACCAGCCGTTGCCAGTGCAGCGCTATCGGGCGATGGCCTGCGCACGGCAGCTGTATCTGTTCTCCAGCCTGATCGGGGTTGTGGATAACGCCGAAGTCCGCGCCGCCGCGTTGTTCCGTTCGCTGCAACGGCATTTCCATGATGCCGAGCACGGCGGCTGGTTTTACAGCATCGATGCGCAAGGCAAGCCGCTGGACCAGCGCAAGGATCTCTACACCCACGCCTTCATCCTGTTCGCCTGCGCGCATTACTGGGACAAGTCCCGGGATTCGCTGGCCGAGTCGACATTGAACGCCGCGCTGGAAATCATTGGCCGCCGATTCGCCACCGGCGACGGTTTGTACGAAGCCTGCCTTGAGCGTGATTGGCTCACCCTGCAAACCGGGCCACTGCAAAATCCGCTGATGCATCTGGCCGAAGCTTTTCTGGCGACCCTCGCCGTGCGTGAAGACCCGCAAACGCAGAAGGCCCTGCTTGAGTTATGCACAGCCATGCACAAGCAGTTCGTCGATCCGCAATACGGCGTGTTGATGGAGAAGCCGCTGGGTGCTGTGGATAACTGGTACGAGCCGGGACACCAGTTCGAATGGTATTTCCTGCTCGAATCGTCGGCGCTGTTGCGCGATTCGAAACTGCACCGGGCGCTGGATCGGGCGTTTGCTTTTACCGAGCAGTATGGCGTGCTGGAGTCCTGCGGCGCGGTGCGGGCGATGCTTGATCTGGAAAGTAATGGTCGGCCCAGGGATTCCACCCAACGGATCTGGGCTCAGGCCGAATACCTGCGCGCGCTGACCTTGCGGGCGGACAGCGAAGCGGTAGTACTGCGCCAGTTGCAGGCGTTGCAGCAGCGGTTTCTGCATGCCGGCGGCTGGCATGAGTGTCGCGATGAGAATGGAGAGGTCAGTCGCAAGGACATGCCTTCGACCACGCCTTATCATTTGGCGACTTGTTATCACGGTTTGGCTGAATATCTGCGTTGACCGAACAATTGCTTTCGCGAGCAGGCTCGCTCCCACATTTTGGAATGCATTCTCCTGTGGGAGCGAGCCTGCTCGCGAATGGCCGTTACGCGGTCATCAGGCAATCCACTTTTTGTCCCCGGTGAAGCTGATCGTCAACCAGCGCGCCGCATCCGGCTCGCCCAACTGCGCCGATATCTGCTCACGTAGCGCGTCCAGCTGCGCGACATTGCGCAGCGGATAATCCGCCGGCAACACCACATGAATTTCGATGAACCGCGCCCGACCGTGCTTTTGCACGTAGGACACGTAATCGTCGAAACCATGCTCGACCTTCGCCACCTCCATGACCTGCCTGACCTGCTCATCCAGAGTATCCGGGGCGATTCCCAGCACATCACGCAATGCCGGGCCGAGGATCTTCAACGCCGGGGGCAGCATGGTCAGCGCCAGCACGATCAGGATCAGCGGGTCGACATACACCGCCCACTCGCCATAGCCCTGGGACTTGAGCAGCAGCGCGGCGAGGAAACTGATCAACAACCCCACCGAGAGCATCGCGTCGACCAGCCAACTGATGTTGTCGAACTGGATCAGGCTGGATTTGAGCGTGCGATTACGCTGACGCACGTAGAAGAAGTAGGCGAACTCGACGACGGTGAATACCGCCGCGTAGACGATCACCAGACCCAACTCGATATCACGGCCACCATTGATGATGCCGAACACACCGTTGAGAAACGCATAGATCGCGATCAACAGCAGGAAGCTGCCTTCGATCAGCAGCACCATCGGCTCCAGATGCCAGAAGCCGAACTGGAAACGCTGATTGCTTTGCTTGGCAATCAGCCGGGCGGTGATCAGCATCAGAATTTTGATGAATGTCGCGATCAGCGAAAAAAAGCCATCGAACAGGATGGATTGCGAACCTGAAACAAAACCGGTGACGATCCCGGCAATCGACACCGCCAGCATCAGCAGCGTCGACTGTTTGAGCAGTGCCTGCTCACCTCGGTTACTCACTTGAACTCCTCATGAGACCTTGCACACCGCCGAATGCAGTGGGCTGGTTGAGTGCGGAGTTTAGCTTATCGTCCTGTTTTGCCTGCTCGCGAATGGCCTCAGCGCGGTATCAAGCCTTGTTTCGCTCGATGGCAAACCCAGCCCAGGTCTGGCTCACCGGCATCAGTTCCAGGCTGTTGATGTTGATGTGCGCCGGGGTGTTCATCACCCAGAAAATGGTCTCGGCGATGTCCTGCGGCTGGATCGGCTCGGCGCCGGCGTAAGTGGCGTTGTAGCGTTCCTGATCACCGGCGAAACGTACTAGCGAGAATTCGCTTTCGCACAGGCCGGGTTCGATGTTGCTGACCCGCACGCCAGTACCCTGCAGGTCGCAACGCAGGTTCAGCGAGAACTGTTTGACGAAGGCTTTGCTCGCGCCGTACACGTGGCTGCCCGGGTACGGGTAGTTACCGGCGATGGAACCGAGGTTGACGATACCGGCGCCACGGCCGTGAGCAATCAGCCGTGGCAGCAGCAGGCGGGTGGCGTACATCAGGCCTTTGACGTTGGTGTCGACCATGGTGTCCCAGTCATCCAGATCGCACTTCGGCGCCGGGTCGACGCCGAGCGCCAGGCCAGCGTTGTTGATCAGGCCACGGAGTTTGGCGAACGACGGCGGCAGGTTGGCGATCGCCTCCTCCATCGCTTTGCGATCGCGCACATCGAGGACCAGACCATGCACTTCGGTCTGCTTCGACAGTTCAGCGCACAGGGCATTGAGGCGTTCTTCACGACGGCCGGTCAGGACCAGCTTCCAGCCAGCCTCGGCAAAACGACGGGCACAGGCTTCACCAAAACCGGACGTCGCGCCGGTGATAAACAGGGTGTCGGACATCGTGTTCTCCTTGCTTCGGCCGCCACGGCAGCCCTTGGAATAGAAAATCAGCAGGCAGCATGCCCGCCCTCGCGAATACGGGCAACACTTGCCAGCTGTACAAAAAACAACCAGACCTGCCAAGACCACAGCCAGCGTGGCCTGTAGCCATGTGCACGCATGTTATCCACAGTCTGCTCCACAGTTTCCGGGGGCAAGTGCAAACGCGCAAAGCCGCGCCACACAAGGCTTTGCGGGCGAAATGGAAAGTTTTTTGCTTGACCGTGATGCGGGGGATGTGCGGGACAGGGCATTTTGCACGACGGGCGGTGTCACCGGGTGATTGCGCGAGGCCAGCAATTACGGCGCTCCGCGAGGTCTTTCCAGAGTTTAGTCACAGACTTATCCACAGGCTTTTACACAAGAAACTACCCGACCTGGATTCGCTATAAAAAGGTTGACAATGGCGCCTCACGCCTGCCTGAAATTGACTGATCAAAAAATAATCACAAGCCTGGAGGCCACGTTTTACAAGGCCTGCAACCATATACACCCACGTTATTCACAGCCAGCTCCACAGTAACCGGGGACAAGTCAAAACTGTGGAAAAACAGCCATTTGCAGCGTCTATATGTCGCGCTTTGGCAGCTTGGGGAATTTGTTTTCCACAATTTTGGGAATTAGCCAACTTACCTGTGGTGGATTCCAAAAAATAAAAAAGCCCCGGGACTCTCGTCGCCGGGGCTGTGTACAACCGCGAGAAGAATCAGTGCCCGCCCAGATAGGCGTTACGCACCTCCTCATTCACCAAAAGCTCTTTACCGGTGCCGGTCAGACGGATTTCGCCGTTGACCATCACATACGCCCGGTCCGACAGCTTCAGCGCATGGTTGGCGTTCTGCTCGACGAGGAAAATCGTCATCCCGGTTTTCGCCAGCTCGCGCAGCGTGGCGAAAATCTGCTTCACCACGATCGGTGCCAGACCCAGGCTCGGCTCATCGAGCAGCAACAGCTTCGGCCGGCTCATCAGCGCACGGGCGATGGCGAGCATCTGCTGTTCACCGCCAGACATGGTCATCGCCCGTTGATTGCGCCGCTCTTCAAGCCGTGGGAACAATTCGAACATGCGCTGCATGTCCTCTTTGGCGTACTTGTCGCCAATCGGGATGGTGCCCATCAGCAGGTTCTCCTCGACGGTCATGTCGGGGAACACCCGCCGCCCTTCCGGCGACTGCGCGATGCCGTTGGAGGCGATGTAGTGCGAGGACTTCTGCGTGATGTCGACGCCCTGATAGAGAATCTGCCCGCCCGCCGCTCTCGGCTGGCCGAAGATCGACATCAGCAAGGTCGACTTGCCGGCGCCGTTGGAGCCGATCAGGCTGACGGTCTCGCCTTCGTTGATCTGCAGGGATACGCCTTTGAGCGCCTGGATGGGGCCGTAGAACACGTCCAGATTGCGTAGTTCGAGGATCGGTTGACTCATACCAGCTCCTCTTCGTCGGCGCCCAGATAGGCCGCGATCACTTTCGGATCGTTGCGGATCGCTTCCGGCCCGCCTTCGGCGATGACGATGCCGTGGTCGAGAACCACGATGTGATCGGAAATGCTCATGACCATGCCCATGTCGTGTTCGATCAGCACCACGGTCAGATCGTGCTCGTCACGCAGCAGCCGGATCATCGCGCTGAGCGCTTCGGTTTCCTGAGGATTGAGGCCGGCGGCCGGTTCGTCGAGGCAGATGATCTGCGGCCGCGTGCACATGGCCCGAGCGATCTCCAGACGGCGTTGTTGGCCGTACGAGAGTTCACCGGCCAGACGGTTGGCGCAGTCGACCAGATCGACCACTTCCAGCCAGTAGAACGCGACATCCAACGCATCGCTCTCGGCCTTGCGATAGCCCTTGGTGTTGAGAATGCCGGCGAGCATGTTGCGGTTGACCCACATGTGCTGCGCCACCAGCAGGTTTTCCAGCACCGACATTTCCTTGAACAGGCGAATGTTCTGGAACGTCCGGGCGAGACCGGCACGGTTCACCAGATGAGTACCGCCGAACATTTTGTAGTACATGCGGCTGAGGAAGGATTTCGGCGAGACGAAATCGGTCGGTTTGAATGACTCGCCCAGCAACTGGATGACGTTCGTCTGCTGGCCACGCACATTGAGTTCGATCTTGCCGCCCGTGGCCTTGTAGAAACCGGTCAGGCAGTTGAACACCGTGGTCTTGCCAGCACCGTTGGGGCCGATCAGGGCGAAGATCGAATTGCGTTTGACCTTCAGGCTGACATCGCTCAAAGCCTTGATGCCACCGAAATGCATCATCAGTTTTTCAACAGAGAGTACGACTTCACTCATGGCGCAGTCCTCTCGTAGTGAATGGCACCTTTGCGTGGTTTGACCCCAGTGCGGCTGATGCGGATCAGCCCGCGTGGTCGCCAGATCATCATCAACACCATCAGGATGCCGAACAGCAGCACGCGGTATTCAGCGAAGCCACGCAGCAGTTCCGGGGCGACGGTGAGCACGAATGCGGCGATGACCACGCCGATGGTCGAGCCCATGCCGCCGAGCACGACGATGGCGAGGATCAGCGCCGATTCGAAGAAGGTGAACGAGGTCGGGTTGACGAAGCCTTGATAGGTGGCGAAGAACACCCCGGCCAGACCCGCCGTCGACGCACCGATGGTGAACGCCGAGAGCTTGACCAGTACGTGGTTGAGGCCCATCGAACGGCAGGCGATTTCATCTTCACGCAGGGCTTCCCAGGCGCGACCGACCGGCATCTTCACCAGCCGATGCTTGACGTACAGCACCGCCAGCACCACCAGGAACAGCACCGCGTAGATGAAGTAATACTTCACGTCCGGGTTGTAGGTCAGGCCGAAGAACTCGTGAAACGGCACCCCGCCATCCTTCGCCCGCTTGCCGAACTCCAGACCGAAGAACGTCGGCAGTGGCGCCGGCATGCCGTTCGGGCCGCCAGTCAGCGACAGCCAGTTGTTGAGCACCAGACGAATGATTTCGCCGAAGCCCAGGGTCACGATCGCCAGATAGTCACCGTGCAGACGCAACACCGGGAAACCGAGAATGCAGCCAGCCAGGCCTGCGGTGATCGCCGCCAGCGGCAGCACGGTCCAGAAACCCAGACCCAGATATTGATAACCCAGTGCCAGACCGTAGGCGCCGATGGCGTAAAACGCCACGTAACCGAGATCGAGCAGCCCGGCCAGACCGACCACAATGTTCAGCCCCAGCCCCAGCAGCACGTAGATCAAACCGAGGATGACCACGCCCAGCAGATAGGAGTTGGAAACAAACGGCACGATGATCGCCAGCACGATAATCAGCGGGATGATCCAGCGCAGCCGTGATTTGTGGTCCGCCGGCAGCACGTGCACGCCGGAACCGCTGCTCTCGAACCCGTCGAGGATCTTCAGGCCTTTGGGTGTTTGCAGGAACAGGCTGAGGGCAAAGCGCCCGGCCATGACGATGGCAATGATCCACGCCACGCGGGTTGCTTCGAGGTTGAAGCTGTAGCCGTCGAGGACCACGCCGACAATCGGCCCGAACACGATCAGCGCGATCAGGCCGGCAAGAATCGCCTCGACCAGACTTTTTTTGATATCGATGGATTTTTCAGTGGTTGCAGACATCGCTTACACCTTCGACACAAGAGGACGGCCCAACAGGCCCTGCGGCCGGAAGACCAGTACGAGGACGAGCAGCGAGAAACTGAACACGTCTTTGTAGTCGGAGTTGACCAGACCGGAGAACAGCGACTCGGAGATGCCGAGGATGATCCCGCCGAGCATCGCGCCGGGCAGTGAACCGATGCCGCCCAGAACCGCTGCGGTGAACGCCTTGATGCCGATGATGAAGCCGGCATAGAAGTCGAACGTGCCGTAGTTCATGGTGATCAGCACACCGGCCAGTGCCGCCATGGCTGCACCGATGATGAACACGTAGGAAATCACCCGGTCGGTGTTGATCCCCAGGATCGAGGCCATCTTGCGGTCTTGCTGGGTCGCACGGCACATGCGGCCGAGCTTGGTGTATTTGATGATGTAGGTCAGCAGCCCCATGCCGACAAACGCGGCGATCAGGATGAAGACTTTGGTGTAGGTCAGTTGCACGAAGCCGGTGCCGACTTCAACACGCCAGGCACCGGTCAGCAGCGTAGGCACGCCCTGTTGTTTGGCGCCCTGAGCGATCTGTGCGTAGTTCTGCAGAATCAGCGAAATACCGATGGCGCTGATCAGCGGCGCCAGGCGGGTCGAGTTACGCAGGGGTTTGTAGGCGACACGCTCGATGACCCAGCCATACACCGCCGTGACGACGATGGTGAAGATCAGCGTACCGAGCATCAGCAGCGGGAAGGATTCGATACCGAAGTAAGCCAGCAGAGCCAGACTGATTGCCGCCAGGTAAGCGGAAATCATGTAAACCTCGCCGTGGGCGAAGTTGATCATGCCGATGATGCCGTAGACCATTGTGTAGCCGATGGCGATCAGGCCATAGACCGACCCGAGGGTCAGGCCATTGACCAGTTGCTGCAGGAAAATACCATCCATAACGCAATCTCACGCAGTGAGAACCTGCGCGCCCATGACGCGCGGTTCTTCTAGGAAAAATACAGATGTACGTCGGAGCAATGTCGGAGCGTGATCAGCCCGATCGCCACTGAATCCTGTGGGAGCTGGCTTGCCAGCGATAGCGGTGGATCAGCCAACTCGTGTGTCGATTGACCTGACGCCATCGCGGGCAAGCCCGCTCCCACAGGGTTTCAAGTGAGCCGAGTGATCGCTTCAGCCCTTACTTCTGCTTTTCCAGCTGGTGGTATTTGCCGTCCTTGTCCCACTGGTAAACCACGTAGTCGGAGACTTTCAGGTCGCCTTTGGCGTCCCAGGTCTTCTCGCCCATCACGGTTTTCACCGGGTTGGCTTTCAGCCACTTGGCAGCGGCTTCGCCGTCGTTTTTCTTCGCACCGTTGAACGCTGCCGCCAGGGTCTGAACCGAGGCGTAGGCGTACAGGGTGTAGCCTTCAGGCTCGGTGCCGGCCTTGCGGAACGCGTCCACTACGGTCTTGCTTTCAGGCAACAGGCGCGGGTCGGCGCCGAAAGTCATCAGCACGCCGTCAGTGAATTGTGGGCCGCCAGCGGTGGTCACCAGCTCGTCTGTCACGATGCCGTCGTCGGACATGAACTTGACGTCTTTCAGGCCTTGTTCACGCAGCTGGCGAACCAGTGGACCGGCTTCCGGATGCAGGCCGCCGAAGTAGACGACATCGGCGCCGGCGCCACGGATCTTGGTGACGATGGTGCTGAAGTCTTTCTCGCCACGGGTCAGGCCTTCGTACAGCACAGGCTTGACGCCGCGTTTTTCCAGCTGAGCCTTGGTGGCGTCCGCCAGGCCTTGGCCGTAGGTGTCCTTGTCGTGCAGCACGACGACTTTCTTGCCCTTGAGCATGTCGACGATGTAGTCGCCGGCAACGATGCCTTGCTGGTCGTCACGTCCGCACATACGGAACATGGCGCTGAGACCGCGTTCGGTAACTTGCGGGTTGGTCGAGCCCGGAGTGATCGCGATGATCCCGGCTTCGTCGTAGATTTCCGAGGCTGGAATGGTCGACGAGGAGCAGAAGTGACCGACCACGCCGGCGACTTTCTGGTTGGTGAGGTCCTTGGCGACCGTCACTGCCTGCTTCGGTTCGCAGGCGTCGTCGCCTTTGACCAGGACGATTTTTTCCCCGTTGACGCCACCCGCCGCGTTGACCGCATCGGCCGCCGCCTGTGCACCCTTCATGTACTGCTCGCCGAATGCCGCGTTGGCACCGGTCATAGGACCCGCTACACCGATCTTGATATCAGCTTGAGCAAACGCAGAAACACCCAGCGCAGTAGCGACTGCGAGGGCCAGAAAGCCTTTCTTGTAAAACGTCTGGGACATGAGGTGGTGCTCCAAGGTTTTTTTTAGTTGGCACTGCGACTTCACTTCACTCAAAGCTCAGAGCAAGGCCCGTGCCATCGGTTTTTTATTCTTCAAAAAGTCGCTGCGTTGTTGTTATTTCGACTGTTTCGGTCCCATTTTCATTGGGCGTGCAACCGTCTAAACCGCGGAAGGTGAAACCATTTGTTTTTTCAGGCGCAACCCGCACGCGCCATCATTGCAACCGCAGCGACAAACGACGTGCAACCAGCCTGTAACAGCCCGCGTCACCGAACTGCACACTGCTGGTGCGGGACTGCTACAACCCGCACCATTACAGGCTAGTCGCTGGATGCAAAAGCGCCGCTTGCGGCAACAAATTTCAACACTCAAATGACGATGCGCAGGCACTGGCCCGCGTGATACAGAGAAAATCCGGCCTCGTACAGGCAACTGCGCAAGCCCACACCGGCCAGGGGCTGCATCGGTGCGAAGGGAATCGGCAGTGCCTGCGGATCGCCGTTGCACAGGTAATCGGCAAAGGCTTTGCCGACCACCGTGCCGGTGGTGACGCCGCGACCGTTATAACCGGTGACGGCCACCAGTCCCGGCGCCGGTTCGAACAGGCGCATCAGGTGATCAGGGGTAAACGCGATGCGCCCGGTCCAGGTGCATTCCCACTCGACCGGCTTCAGATTGGGGAAGTAATGCTGCTGCACCCGATCAGCCCAGGCTTTGAGAAACCAAGTCGGTTTCTGGTTGCCATTGCCGAGGCTGCCGAGCAACAGGCGCCCGTCCTTGTCACGGCGGATGCTGCTCAATACCTGACGGGTGTCCCACGAGCCCTGCCCGCCCGGGAGAATTTCTTGCGCAGCGTCTTCGGTAAGTGGCACCGAGGCGACCTGGTAGTAATAACCGGGAAAGAAATTGCGCTTGAGCTCGGTCCAGTCGCCTTCGGTATAGGCGTTGGAGGCGATGACCACTTGTTCGGCGAGTACCGAACCCTGGGCGGTTTGCACCGACCAGTTCTGCCCGATGCGCTCGAGGCGAGCCACTGGCGAATGATCGAACATCTGCCCGCCGAGCCCGCGCACGGCATTGGCCAGCCCGGTGACATAGGCCATCGGATTGAGCGTGCCGGCGCGGCGGTCCAGCAACGCGGCGGCGATTTTCTGCGTGCCGGTGGCTTGCTCGCAGGCCTTGCCTGTCAGCAGTTCGACCGGCGCGCCACGACGTTTCCATTGCTGCTCGCGACTGCGCAAATCCGCCTCGCCCTTGGCGTTATGGGCCATGTGCAAAGTGCCTTCGCGGCGCAACTGGCAATCGATGTTGTATTTATCCACAAGCCTGAACACCAGCGCCGGCGCTGCACCAAGCATGCGGTTGAGCTGACTGCCGACCGCCTCGCCGAACCCGGCTTCGATCTCGTCCGGAGGAATCCACATGCCGGCGTTGACCAGCCCGACATTGCGCCCGGAGCCACCGTGCCCTGCGCGATGCGCTTCCAGCACGCAGACGCTTTTGCCTTTTTCCAACAGATGCAACGCCGCTGACAACCCGGTGAACCCGGCGCCGATCACACAGACATCGACCTTGACCTCGCCACTGAGCGCGGCGTTATCCGGGCGTTGTGGCGTGAGCGTTTCCCACAGACATTCTTCGCGTAACGGCATTGCCAAGCTCCTGTCGGAGCAGCCGCAAGCCACAAGCTACAAGCTGCAAGCCGGTCTGCTTGACGCTTGTAGCTTGAAGCTTGTAGCTGCTTAATCGAATGTAATGCCCTGCGCCAACGGCAATTCCAGCGAGTAGTTGACGGTGTTGGTCTGCCGACGCATGTACGCGCGCCAGGCATCGGAGCCGGACTCACGGCCGCCGCCGGTTTCTTTCTCGCCACCAAACGCGCCGCCGATTTCCGCGCCGCTCGGGCCGATGTTGACGTTGGCGATGCCGCAGTCACTGCCGACCGCCGACATGAACCGCTCGGCCTCGCGCACGTCGGTGGTGAAGATGCACGATGACAGGCCTTGCGGCACGGCATTGTTCAGGCGCAGCGCTTCCTCGAAATCGCTGTAGCCGACCACGTAGAGAATCGGCGCGAAGGTTTCGCTGCAGACCACGTCGCTCTGCTCGGGCATTTCCACGATGGCCGGCGACACGTAGTAGGCGTTGGGGAATTGCTCTTCCAGTTGGCGCTTGCCACCGAACACCCGGCCGCCTTCGCTCAGTGCCTGTTCCAGCGCATCCTGCATGTTTTCGAAGCTGTGCTTGTCGATCAGCGGGCCGACCAGATTGCCTTCAAGCGGATGGCCGATGCGTACTTTCGAATAGGCAGCCTTGAGGCGAGTGACGATTTCTTCCTTGACCGATTCATGGGCGATCAGACGGCGTAAAGTCGTGCAGCGTTGCCCGGCGGTGCCGACGGCGCTGAACAGAATCGCGCGCACCGCCATGTCCAGATCGGCGCTCGGGCCGAGGATCATCGCGTTGTTGCCGCCCAGCTCAAGAATGCTGCGGGCGAAACGCGCGGCGACTTTCGGCGCCACTTCGCGCCCCATCCGCGTGCTGCCGGTGGCGCTGATCAGCGCAACACGCGGGTCATCGACCAGCGCTTCGCCGGCATCGCGACCGCCGATCACAACCTGGCACAGGCTCGGTGGGGCATCACTGAAATTTTTCACTACGCGATCAAACAGCGCCTGACAGGCCAGCGCAGTCAACGGGGTTTTCTCCGACGGCTTCCACACCACCGGGTTGCCGCAGACCAGCGCCAGGGTGGTGTTCCACGCCCACACCGCGACCGGGAAGTTGAACGCGCTGATCACCCCGACCACGCCAAGCGGATGCCAGGTTTCACGCATATGGTGGCCCGGGCGCTCGGAGGCGATGGTCAGACCGTACAACTGGCGCGACAGGCCGACGGCGAAGTCGCAGATGTCGATCATCTCCTGCACTTCACCCAGACCTTCCTGAGTGATCTTGCCAGCCTCCCACGACACCAGCTCGCCGAGGTCGGCCTTGTACTCGCGCAACACTTCGCCGAACTGGCGCACCAGTTCGCCGCGACGCGGCGCCGGCACCTTGCGCCAGTGCTCGAATGCATGATCTGCGCGACTGATGTGCTGCTCGACTTCGGCCGCGCCTTCCCAGTTCACCGAGGCAATTACGCTGCCATCGATGGGCGAATGCACCGGCACTTTGCCGTTCTGGTACAGGGTCGGGTTGACTCCCAGACGATCAAGCAATGCGGCTACCATCGGTCTCTCCTCAAGCAAAAACAGAATGTGTGCGGCCATCCTTTGCATGGCCGGGCAGGCCTTTAGTTGTAGCCTCACTGCGGCGATGCAACAAACGACCTTTACGCCAGATATCATTCCGTTTATTCATGCTGCCTTGAGAAAGACAAGAAAAAGGACTGGCCATGCTGAACAAACGCCACTTGCCCTCGATCACCGCGCTGCAATGCTTCGAGGCCGTGACCCGGCACCTGAGTTTTACCCGCGCCGCCGAAGAGCTGAACCTGACCCAGAGCGCAGTGAGCAAACAGGTCGCACAGCTTGAAGAGCTGTTGCAGCACTTGCTGTTCCGCCGCGTGCGTCGGCGCTTGCAGATGACGCCGGCCGGGGATTTGTATCTGGTCGAGGTCAGAAAAATCCTCAGCCAAGTGGAGATGTCGACGCATTACCTGCGTTCCTACGGCGGCGAGACCGAAGTCCTGCGTGTCTCCACCCCTTCGACTTTCGGCGCCCGTTGGCTGGTGCCGCGCCTGAAAGGCTGGCGCCTGCGCCATCCGTCGATTCATCTGGATCTGTGCAACGAGCAGGAGGCCGACGATCTGTTGCAGGGGCGCAGCGATCTAGCCTTCTATTTCGGCCAGGCTTCGCGACCGGGCACCGAATGCCTGAAATTGTTCGGCGAACAACTGGTGCCGGTGTGCGCCCCGGGCAGCCTGCCGGACACGCCATTCACTGACCCGACGCAACTCACCGACCTGGTGCTGCTGCAAAATGCCTCGCGACCGCAAGCCTGGCACGACTGGTTCGACAGCCAGGGCTACCACACCGAACACAGCTACCACGGGCCGCGTTTCGAAACCTTTTACATGTGCATCCGCGCCGCCCAGGTCGGTTGTGGCGTGGCGCTGCTGCCGCGGTTTCTGGTGGAAGAGGAATTGGCCGAAGGCAAACTGGTCATACCCTGGCAGCATGCGATGCCCAGCAGCGATGCCTATTACCTGGCCTACCCGGAGCACGCGGCGGAAGTGCCGAAGGTGCGGGATTTTGTCAAATGGATGCTTGAACAAATCGATAGTCCGGTGTGAGGTCAACCGGGATCCCTGTGGGAGCGAGCCTGCTCGCGAAAGCGTCGGGTCAGCCACATCATCTTTAACTGACACACACCGCATTCGCGAGCAGGCTCGCTCCCACAGTGGATCTGCGGCGCTCTGAAAAAATGCTGGCAATCCCCACCGCCGATATGCGCCACTAGCGCCATCGATATAGACCGCGCCAGGCGCGGCGCAACTGGAGACCCGTTTATGAGCGAGAGTGTGTTTGCCGATCGCATCGTGCAGAACCTGCTCGACACCGACTTCTACAAGCTGACGATGATGCAGGCGGTGCTGCACAACTACCCCAACGTCGAAGTCGAATGGGAGTTCCGCTGCCGCAATGCCGAGGATCTGCGTCCCTATCTGGCCGAAATCCGCCATCAGATCGAACGTCTGGCCGAGCTGAGCCTGAGTGCCGATCAGTTGAGTTTTCTCGAGCGCATCACCTTCCTGAAACCGGATTTTCTGCGCTTCCTCGGCCTGTTTCGCTTCAATCTGCGCTACCTGCACACCGGCATCGAAAACGGCGAGTTGTTTATCCGCCTGCGCGGACCCTGGCTGCACGTAATCCTCTACGAAGTGCCGCTGCTGGCGATCGTCAGTGAAGTGCGCAATCGCTATCGCTACCGGGAGACTTCGCTGGAGCAGGCACGCGAACAGCTGTATCGCAAGTTCGACTGGCTGACCGCCAATGCCTCGGCCGATGAGCTGTCGCAATTGCAGGTTGCCGATTTCGGCACGCGCCGGCGCTTTTCCTTTGGCGTGCAGGCCGAAGTGGTCAACGTGCTCAAGCACGACTTCCCGGGTCGTTTCGTCGGTACCAGCAATGTGCACCTGTCCCGCGAGCTGGACATGAAACCGCTGGGCACCATGGCCCACGAGTGGATCATGGCCCATC
Source organism: Pseudomonas siliginis (assembly GCF_019145195.1). GTDB lineage: Bacteria > Pseudomonadota > Gammaproteobacteria > Pseudomonadales > Pseudomonadaceae > Aquipseudomonas > Aquipseudomonas siliginis. The sequence continues at coordinate 220,313 of NZ_JAHSTW010000006.1, read as the reverse complement.
AGCAACTCGGCCCGCGCCTGATCGACAGCCAGATCGCCGCGCTCGATTGCTGGGTTCGCGAGTACCGTGGCCTGCTCGGCATTGCCCTCACCGATTGCATCACCACCGATGCGTTTCTTGGCGATTTCGATCTGTTCTTCGCCAAACTCTTCGATGGCCTGCGCCACGATTCCGGGGACCCGGTGGCGTGGGGTGAAAAGTGCATCGCGCACTATCACAAGCTCGGCATCGACCCGATGAGCAAGACCCTGGTGTTTTCCGACAGTCTGACCCTGCCCAAATCGCTGGAGATTTTCCGCGCGCTGCACGGTCGCATCAATGTGAGCTTCGGCATCGGTACCAACCTCACTTGTGATATCCCGGGTGTCGAACCGATGAGCATCGTGCTTAAAATGACCGCCTGCAACGGCCAGCCGGTGGCGAAGATCTCCGACGAGCCTGGCAAGACCCACTGCAAAGATCCGAATTTCGTCGCCTATTTGCGACATGTGTTCAAGGTTCCTGCCGAATCCAGTCTATCTAGCAAGGAGTGAATTCATGCAAGCCGTACAGCGTGAGATTGCTGAGCAGCTCAAGGTGCAACCACCGTTCGCCGACGATCAGGCCCTGCAGGCCGAAGTCGCCCGGCGCCTGACGTTCATTCAGGATTGTCTGGTCAATTCCGGGCTCAAGACCCTGGTGTTGGGCATCAGCGGCGGCGTCGATTCACTGACCGCCGGCCTCCTGGCCCAGCGCGCGGTACGTGAACTGCGCGAAAAAACCGGTGACGACCGCTACAAATTCATCGCCGTGCGCCTGCCCTACGAAACCCAGTTCGACGAGCACGACGCCAAGGCCTCGCTCGACTGCATCGCCCCTGACGAAATCCACACCGTGAACATCGGCCCGGCGGTCAAGGCGCTGGCAGCTCAGGTGTCGGCGTTCGAAGGCAAACCGGCTGCGTCGGTGGATTTCGTGCTGGGCAATACCAAGGCGCGGATGCGCATGGTGGCGCAGTACACGATTGCCGGGGTGGCAAGCGGTCTGGTGATTGGCACCGACCATGCGGCAGAAGCGGTGATGGGTTTCTTCACCAAATTCGGCGATGGCGCCTGCGACCTCGCCCCGCTCAGTGGCCTGGTGAAAAATCAGGTGCGTGCGATTGCCCGCAGCTTTGGTGCGCCGGAATCGCTGGTCGAGAAAGTGCCGACGGCAGACCTGGAAGACTTGTCGCCGGGCAAGCCGGACGAAGCGGCGCACGGCGTGACCTATGCCGAGATCGATGCGTTCCTGCACGGTGAAACGGTGCGGGACGAGGCGGCGAAGATCATTGTCGATACGTACAACAAGACTCATCACAAGCGGGTCATGCCGTTTGCGCCTTGATTTTTCAAAGGCATGAAAAAGCCCGCTGAGGAGTGATCCTCAGCGGGCTTTTTCTTTGGCCATCAGTCTTTCGGTGAAGCAGATGGCCTCTTCGCGAGCAGGCTCGCTCCCACATTGGCCCTGATTACTTGACGACGATAGTGCCTTTCATCATCGAGATGTGGCCAGGGAACGAGCAGAAGAAGCCGTAGCCACCGTCAGCCACCTTGGCAACGTCAAAGGTTACCGAATCGGTTTCCTTGGCGCCGATGATCTTGGTGTGGGCGATGATGCGGGCGTCGCCGTCCTTCAGGTAGTTCTTGTCGATACCGGCCGCCAGGCCGTCGGTAGCGATCGGCTGCATGTCAGCTTCTTTGCTGATCACCAGGTTATGGCCCATGACGTTCTTCGGCAGGCTGCCGGAGTGGGTCAGTTCGACGGTGAAGGTCTTGCAGCTCTTGTCGATCACGATTTCCTTGGTGTTGAAGGTCATCTGATCGGTGGAATCAACGGTGGTTTTGCACTCGGCAGCCATCAATTGGCTGCTGGCCAGCGCCAGCAGGGATACCGCAACAACTTTGGAAAACATGGTGAATCTCCAAGGCAGGGTTAACAAAAACACTAGTGGTGGAAAGACTGCCTGAAATCATCGCAAGTTCATATGACTTGAGTCAAAAATTGTATACAACTTTCAGGCTATGACACTCATCGACACAATCTAACGGCCATTTTGTACGGCCAACCCTATGATCGGCCCACCTACTGAAACGGAGTGCCAGTCATGTTCTTTAACGGTCTGTTGTGCAGCTTGCTCGCCGCCTACGCCTGTGGCGCCAGCGGTACTTTTGAATCACCCGAACGCGAAGTCTAGTCCTTGGAGCGCAGCGTGCCAGCCGTTACCCTGTGCGACTGATCGACTCAGGAGTAACGCATGTCGCTGAAATCCGTTTGTGTGTTTTGCGGTGCCAACGCCGGTACCGTGCCGGCCTACACTGAAGCTGCCGTGGCCCTTGGCCGGGCATTGGCCGAGCGAAATCTGACGCTGGTCTACGGCGGCGGCGCGGTCGGCTTGATGGGGATTGTGGCTGATGCCGCGCTGGCCGCTGGCGGCGAAGTGATCGGCATCATTCCGCAAAGCCTGATGGACAAGGAGATCGGCCACAAGAGCCTGACGCGCCTGGAAGTGGTCGACGGCATGCATGCGCGCAAGGCGCGGATGGCTGAGCTAAGCGACGCGTTCATCGCCCTGCCCGGCGGCCTTGGCACGCTGGAAGAGCTGTTCGAAGTCTGGACCTGGGGCCAGCTCGGCTATCACGGCAAGCCTTTGGGCCTGCTGGAAGTGAACGGTTTCTACAGCAAACTCACGGCTTTTCTCGATCATATCGTCGGCGAAGGCTTCGTTCGCGCGCCACACCGTGACATGCTGCAAGTGAGCGAATCGCCAGATTCCCTGCTCGACGCCCTCGATCAGTGGCAGCCGACCGTCACGCCCAAGTGGGTCGACCAAAAACCCGGTTAACCCCCGGACACCGATACAGGGCAGAATACGCGCCGCTCAACCTCACCTTCGACCCCAGAGGATCGCCCATGGCCAAACCCAATTACTCCTTCGCCAAACGTCAACGAGACCTGGCAAAGGAACAGAAGAAAGAGGAAAAGCTTCAGCGCAAGAAGCAAACCGCTGAAGAAGCGGCACTGAACCCTGACGGTGAAGTGGCGACCGATGATGATGTTGATGCATCCGATGCACCGAAAGATCAGACGCCCGACGCCTGAGCCCCACCGGGTTTGATGATCGAATCAGACCCTGCGGATTTGTGACGGGGCTGGCGGTTTTGCTGCCGGCCCTCACAGCCCTGCTTTCTCTGACACACCAAAATCCCTTGTGGGAGCGAGCCTGCTCGCGAATGCGATATATCTGTTACAAATCTATTGGCTGACCTGACGCTTTCGCGAGCAGGCTCGCTCCCACATTTGAAGACTCATCAATTCTGAGGCATCACCGTAACCCGCACTTCAGGGTCGTGATTACCGCCACCGAGAATCACCCCACGCAGCGGCGACACATCGGAGAAATCCCTTCCCCACGCCAGCGTGATGTGTTCCAGCGCCGGCTGCACATTGTTGGTCGGATCGAAATCCACCCAGCCCGATACCGGACAGAACACCGATACCCACGCGTGCGAGGCGTCGGCGCCAATCAGGCGTGGCTGCCCCGGCGGCGGCTGGGTCAGCAGGTAGCCGCTGACATAACGCGCCGCCAGACCGCGCGAGCGCACACAGGCCAGCATCAGATGAGCGAAGTCCTGACACACGCCGCGTCGACGCTCCAGCACTTCCACCAGCGGCGTCGCCACCTGGGTGGCTTCGGCATCGAAGGTGAATTCGCTGAAGATCTTCTGCATCAGCGCCTGCACCCCGAGCAGCAACGGTCGCCCTGGCGGAAAACAGCTTTGCGAGAACTCGACGAAGCTGCGCTTCAAATGCACATAAGGTGACTGGAACCGGTAGCGACAGGCTTCGAGCAAGTCGGCGGACAACGGCTGACTGCTGTAGGTCAGCGCATCGCGGGTCTGCTCCCACGCTGGCGACTGGTTGAAATCCAGCGCCGGCCGCGCCAGCACCTCGACCGTCAGCCGGGCGTTGACCTGCAATTGGTCATGGGGCCGTTCAAATGCCAGACGCGTCAACGGATTGCCGAATACGTCCAGTTCATCACGGCGCATGGTCGGCTCGGGGCTGATCAGCAACTGCTGCTCGGTGCAGCGCTGCCAGCTGCATTCGCGCGGCCACAAGTGCGCCAGTTGCTGCGCGAGGGAGACCGGGCTGTCGTAGTGATAACAGGTGTCGTGGAAGATCTGATATTGAGCGCTCATCACACGGACACCGTTCGCTGGCTGACATCATCGACATGGGCGAAATGGCGCAGGGCCAGACGATCCGATACCTGGCCGCTGGCCTCGGCGATTTCCTGCAACAGATCGGCCAGACCATCCAGCGCGGCACGTACGCTGGATTTGCCGAACAACGGATTTTCCAGACAACCGAGATCAAACCGCGACAGGCGTTCGACCAGTTGCGGCAGCGCGGTTTCCCGAGGCGCGGCGAAATCGTCGTTCAGACGTTTCAGCGTGCGGGTGACCAGTTTCAGCTGAAACAGCACCGCGTGGGGGTTCTGCTCATCCAGCAGCAGCAAATCCAGCACCGGAATCAATTGCGCCACCGCCAGATAGCGCGAGCGGTAGGTGATACTGCTGTTACCCAACTCCAGCAACCACTCCAGCCCCGCCTGATCGAACGCACCCGCGCCGCGCAGAAACGCCGCCAGACTGCTGCTGAGAAATTGCAGGCGTTCGATGCGCCGGCCAATCATCAGAAAACGCCAGCCTTCGTCGCGGGTCATGTCATCCAGGGCAAACCCCGACAGCGCTGCCAGCGACATCACCAGACGGTTGAGGAAATCCAGCAGTTCGCCGAAGTCCGGTTCATCGACTTCCAGCTCCAGCGCCTCGCGCTGCAATTCGACCAGCGCCTGCCAGTTTTCCCGGGACAGCTTGCCGCGCACTTGCGAGGCGGCCCATTGCAGGCGTTGCAAGTTGGAGCGCAGGCTGAACGACCAATCCTCGCCCAGCAACGCAGCGAGCAGGCGCTCCGGCAGTTCGCCCTCATCCGGCAACAGCGCCAGCCGCTCGCCGAGATCGACCGCCGCCTGCAACGCCTGCGGATCATCGCCATCGACGTAACGCGTGAGCATGATGCGCAGCAGCCGCGCGCTGTCGTCACAGCGCTCGCAGTAGCGACCGAACCAGAACAGATTTTCCACCACCCGCGACGGCAGATATGGATCGCGGCGGACCAGATCGTGCACGCCGACACTGCGTTGCGCCTTCCACTGCTCGCCACTTGGCGCACGATCGCTGAGCACCCAGGTGTCCTTGCTCGCCCCGCCACGCTGCATCGACACCACCTCGGCATCGGCGTCGGCCGCCACTCGGGTCAGACCACCCGGCAACACGCGGTAGCCATCGTGGCTGGCCACCGCATACATGCGCATGCCGATCGCGCGGGGTTGCAGATGACCGTCTTCGGCTTGCCAGACCGGCGCCTGCGACAATTGCGCAAGCTCTTGCGCGACGTAGGCATAAGGCCGTGCCTGCATACGCTGCGCCAGTTCCAGGCGCTGGCTTTCATTCAAGTCACGGCCGAACACCGGGGCGAAGCTTTGCGACGGGAACGCCGGTTTGATCAACAGCTCCGGGAGTTTTTCCAGCGCCTGCGCCAGCACCGGCGCCTCACCGCACCACCAGGTGGCGATCGACGGCAGGATCAGTTCTTCGCCGAACAGGTACTGATTGATCTTCGGCAGAAACCCCAGCAGGCCCGGCGATTCCAGCACGCCGCTGCCGAGCGCATTGGCGACCAGCACCCGCCCCTGCCGCACCGCCTCAAGCAGACCGGGGACGCCAAGCGCCGAGTCGGTACGCAGTTCCAGCGGGTCGCAGAAATCATCGTCGAGGCGGCGCATAATCGCGTGCACCCGGCGCAGGCCACTGAGGGTTTTCAGGTAAACGGTGGCATTGCGCACCGTCAGATCGCCGCCCTCGACCAGCGGATAGCCGAGCTGGCGCGCCAGATACAGGTGCTCGAAATAACTTTCATTGAACCGCCCCGGTGTCAGCAGCACCACCAGCGGTGCGTCATCGCCCTCCGGTGCCTGACGGGCCAAAGTTTCCTGCAAGGTGCGGAAGAAACCGGCCAGATGCTGGACCTTAAGATCCCGGTACAAATCGGGAAAGGCGCGGGAGACGATGGTGCGGTTTTCCAGCGCATAGCCGGCCCCGGACGGCGCCTGGGTGCGATCGGCAGTGACCCACCAGCGACCATCCGGTGTGCGCGCCAGATCCACGGCATACAAATGCAAAAAGGCTGACTCGGGCGGGGCAATGCCCTGACAGGGCCAGAGAAAATTGTTGTGTCCGAATACCAGCTCGGCGGGTAGCAGGCCCTCGCTGATCAACCGCTGCGGACCGTACAGATCCGCCAGCACTGCGTTGAGCAAGCGCGCACGCTGAGCGATGCCTGCGGACAATTGCTGCCATTCATCTGCCGCGATCACATGGGGCAGCAGATCCAGCTCCCACGGCCGGTCAGCGCCCTTGGGATCGGCATAGACGTTGTAGGTGACGCCGTTTTCCTGAATCTGCCGCGCCAGCAAGGCTTGGCGCTGCACCAGTTGCGCTGGACTGCTGCGCTGCAACTGATCGAACAGGCGCTGCCAATGCGGGCGCACCGCGCCGCTGTCGTCGAGCAGTTCGTGATAGGTGCCCGCGGTCAGCGGGTAGCGGTCTAGCAGGTCAGGCATGGAAAGCTCGGCAGACAGCAGGGAACGGTCAGACTAACGCAGGCACATGACACGCGGATATACGAAAAATCCGCGTGTTGCGTAGGCTCTAGAAACGGCGCAGATCGATGGTCATCGGTAGCTCGTCATTGATTTCTACTTTGGGTACGGGAAGTTTCCCCGGCGTGTGTCCGAGGCGGAAAAACCGCGCCATGCGCCGGCTCTCCGCTTCATTGGCATTGACCGGCAAGGTCTCGTAATTGCGCCCGCCGGGATGGGCCACGTGATACTGGCAACCGCCCAGCGAACGCCCCATCCAGGTATCGAGCAGGTCGAATACCAATGGTGCGTGCACCGCTATGGTCGGATGCAGACAGTTGGCTGGTTGCCAGGCCCGAAAGCGCACCCCGGCGACAAACTCACCCACCCGCCCGGTCGAGTGCAACGGTACCGCGACGCCATTGCAAGTCAGCAGATAGCGCTGTGGCGGCAGGCCGTTGAGCTTGACCTGCAAGCGCTCCAGCGAAGAATCGACGTAGCGCACCGTGCCGCCCGCCGAGCCCTCCTCGCCCAGCACATGCCAGGGCTCGAGGGCTTGGCGCAGTTCCAGCTCGATGCCATTGACGGCGTAGTCGCCGACCTTGGGAAAACGAAACTCCAGATGCGCCGCGAACCACTCCGCGCGCAACGGGTAGCCGGCGTTGTTGAGTTCGACGATAACGTCGGCGACATCCTGCTCGATAAAGTGCGGCAGCAGAAAGCGGTCGTGCAGCTCGGTGCCCCAGCGTGCCAGTTTCGCCGGCGCGTAAGGCTCGCGCCAGAACCGCGCGACCAGCGCCCGCAGCAACAACTGCTGAGCCAGACTCATGCGCGCATGGGGCGGCATTTCAAAAGCGCGCAGTTCCAGCAAGCCAAGACGCCCGGTGGCGCCGTCCGGTGAGTACAGTTTGTCGATGCAGAATTCGGCGCGATGAGTATTGCCGGTGACATCGATCAGCAAATTGCGCAGCAGTCGATCGACCAGCCACGGTGCACATTCCTCGCCCGGTTCCGGCATTTGCGCAAAGGCGATTTCCAGTTCATACAAGGCGTCATTGCGCGCCTCGTCAACCCGTGGAGCCTGGGAAGTAGGGCCAATGAACAACCCGGAAAACAGGTACGACAGCGAAGGATGGTTGTGCCAGTAGCTGATCAGACTGCGCAGCAGATCCGGCCGCCGCAGAAACGGTGAGTCCGCCGGTGTCGCGCCGCCGAGGACGAAATGGTTGCCGCCGCCGGTGCCGGTGTGGCGCCCGTCGATCATGAACTTTTCGGTGGTCAGGCGGGTTTGCCGTGCCTGTTCATAGAGAAACTCGGTGCGCTCGACCAACTCGTCCCAGCTTGCCGATGGCTGCACGTTGACCTCGATCACGCCGGGGTCCGGAGTGACACGGAAGTTGCTCAGGCGCGGATCACTTGGTGGTTCATAGCCTTCCAGCAGCACCGGGCAATGCAGTTCTTCAGCGGTGGCCTCAATGGCCGAAACCAGTTCCAGATAATCCTCGACCCGCTCCAGCGGCGGCATGAACAGATACAGCCGCCCTTCGCGGGCCTCGGCGCAGAATGCGGTGCGGGTCAGCCAGTCGGCGGACTCATCGATTTTCGGCACCCGCTCATCCAGCGCAGCAGGTTCGCCGTGAACACCAAGCTGCGCAGGATCCGGCAGTTCAGCGAAGTCCTGATTCGGATCGTTGGGATGGATGAACGGATATTCCGCCGCTTTCACCCACGGCTGCGACGCCAGCGGCAAGCGATAACCCAGCGGCGAATCCCCGGGCACCAAGCGACAGAGCTCATCGCGCAGATACCAGCGCCCGCTCTGCCATTGATCTCCCTTGGCCGTGCGCGCCAGCGGCAGCACCTGGCCGACCACCTTGTTCAGGCCCTGACTGAAGACCGTGCGCAACCGCGCGCGCTCCAGCGGATCTTCCAGGCGCGAATCTTCGGCGCTGACGTTGCCGGGCAACGCACCCTCGCGCCAGAGGTAATAGAGATGATCCTCGTAAGCCGGGAAGACGAAGCGTGCCGGCAACTTCAGGCGCTCGGCGACGCTGGCGAGAAAGCGTCCGGCCAGTTCGCCGTCGGCGCCATAGTCCTGCTGTTCGTCGGCGATCAATGCGTCGTTGTGCCAGATCGGCTGACCGTCGCGGCGCCAGTAACAATTGAGCGACCAGCGCGGCAACTGCTCGCCGGGATACCACTTGCCCTGGCCGAAATGCACCAGCCCCTGTGGTGCGTATTGCTTGCGCATGCGCTGAAACAGTTCGGCGGACAGCCGGCGCTTGTCCGGCCCCAGCGCGGCGGTGTTCCATTCGGCGCCATCGGGATCGTCGATGGACACGAAGGTCGGTTCGCCGCCCATGGTCAGGCGCACATCGCCTTCGAGCAGGTCGGCATCGATCTGTCGGCCCAGCGCCTGGATCGCCCGCCACTGTTCATCGCTGTAGGGCTTGGTGACACGTGGCGCTTCCCAGATTCGCTCGACCGACATTTCGTGGCTGAACTGTGTCTCGCAAGGTTCGACCAGACCACTGATCGGCGCCGCCGAGGACGGATCGGGACTGCACGCCAGCGGGATATGCCCTTCCCCGGCGAACAACCCGGACGTGGCATCAAGGCCGATCCAGCCGGCACCCGGCAAATACACCTCGCACCAGGCATGCAGGTCGGTGAAGTCGACTTCGGTGCCGGACGGGCCGTCGAGGCTTTTCACGTCGGCGGTCAGTTGAATCAGGTAACCGGAAACAAACCGCGCCGCCAGACCGAGATTGCGCAACAGCTGCACCAGCAACCATGCCGAATCACGGCAAGAACCGGAGGCGTGTTGCAGTGTGTGCTCCGGAGTCTGCACGCCGGGCTCCATGCGGATCAGGTAGCCGATGTCTTCGCTGAGGCGCTGGTTGAGCGCCACCAGAAAATCCACCGCAGGCAGCGGCGTGCGGTCGATGCTGTCCAGGTAAGCCTTGAACGTTGGCGTCAGCGGCAGGGTTTCGAGGTACGGCGCCAGCTCCTTGCGTTCATCGGCGGCGTAGCTGAACGGAATTCTCTCGGCGTACGGTTCGAGGAAGAAGTCGAACGGATTGAACACCGCCATTTCCGCGACCAGATCGACTTCGATGCGCAGCTCTGCGGTTTTTTCCGGGAACACCAGACGTGCCAGGTAATTGCCCTGGGGGTCTTGCTGCCAGTTGATGAAATGCTGCTCGGGCGAGACTTTCAGCGCATAGGAAAGAATTCGCGTGCGGCTGTGGGGCGCCGGGCGCAGGCGGACGATCTGCGGGCCGAGTTCGACAGCGCGGTCGTAGCGATAATGCGTGACGTGATGCAATGCGACATGAATCGACACGGCGTGCCTCCTGCGAGCCTTGGGCGTATGGGAAAGCGCGCAAGACTTATGCCATGCACAGGCTTGCGCGCTTTCGCGAAATGCTCAAGGCAGTACAGCACCAAAACCGGGCGATGCGAGGAAATGGTTTGGCTCAGTTGCACGCAAATGTTGCGGACGCTGATTCTTGCTGTGTTTGATCGGATGCTTTCGCGAGCAGGCTCGCTCCCACATTTGGAATGCGTTCCCCCTGTGGAAGCGAGCCTGCTCGCGAAGAGGCCAGCGGCAGCAACTTGATCGTTCCCACGCTCTGCGTGGGAATGCAGCCCGTGACGCTCCGCGTCACGACCATGTTCGACAATACTGCGAGTAACGGCTGGAACGCGGAGCGTCCCGAGAGGCATTCCCACGCGGAGCGTGGGAACGATCAGCAAAACGCCAACCCGAAGGTTGGCGTTCTGTTCAGCTCAAGCAGTGTTTAGCGCGGCACGACCGGCTTGCGTGTCGGCTTCGGCCCTTTGCCTTTCGCCGCATCCTTGCGCTCCTTGGCCGCCTGCTGGTTGCGGGCGAATGCCGCAGCCTTGGCCTGTTCACGCTTGTCCCACGGATTACCGCCATCACTGGCACGCGGCGGCAGACCGGTGTGCTGGGTGAGAATCTTGGTGGTTTTCTCTTTGGCGACCTTGTGGCTGCCGGCCGGCGTCGAGTTCTTGCGACGGGCGCTCTGGTAGCTGTCGGTGGCCGGCTGATGCGCCGGGATCAGTTGATCCTTGCCCGGGCCGATCAGATCGGCGCGGCCCATGCGGATCAGCGCTTCACGCAGCATCGGCCAGCCTTTCGGGTCGTGATAACGCAAGAACGCCTTGTGCAGACGACGCTGATCTTCGCTCTTGACGATGGTCACGCCGTCGCTCTTGTACGTCACCTTGCGCAGCGGGTTCTTGCCCGAATGGTACATCGCCGTGGCGGTGGCCATTGGCGACGGGTAGAACGCCTGCACCTGGTCGGCGCGGAAGCCATTGCCCTTGAGCCACAGAGCAAGGTTCATCATGTCTTCGTCGGTGGTGCCCGGGTGGGCGGCGATGAAGTACGGAATCAGGTACTGCTCCTTGCCCGCTTCCTTGGTGTACTTCTCGAACATGCGCTTGAACTTATCATAGCTGCCGATGCCCGGCTTCATCATCTGGTTGAGCGGACCTTCCTCGGTGTGCTCCGGGGCGATCTTCAGATAACCGCCGACGTGGTGAGTCACCAGCTCCTTGACGTATTCCGGCGACTCGACGGCGAGGTCGTAACGCAGGCCGGAAGCGATCAGAATCTTCTTCACACCCGGCAGGGCACGGGCGCTGCGATACAGCTGGATCAGCGACGAGTGGTCGGTGTTCAGGTTCGGGCAGATACCGGGGAACACGCACGACGGCTTGCGGCAGGCGGATTCGATTTCCGGGCTCTTGCAGGCGATGCGGTACATGTTCGCAGTCGGGCCGCCGAGGTCGGAAATGACCCCGGTGAAGCCCGGCACCTTGTCGCGGATCTCTTCGATTTCACGAATGATCGACTCTTCGGAACGGTTCTGGATGATGCGGCCTTCGTGCTCGGTGATCGAGCAGAAGGTGCAGCCACCAAAACAGCCACGCATGATGTTCACCGAGAAACGGATCATGTCGTACGCCGGGATCTTCTCCTTGCCGTACGCCGGGTGCGGCACACGGGCGTAAGGCATGCCGAAGACGTAGTCCATTTCTTCGGTGGTCATCGGAATCGGCGGCGGGTTGAACCAGACATCGAGCTCGCCATGCTTCTGCACCAGCGCACGGGCGTTGCCCGGGTTGGTTTCAAGGTGCAACACGCGGTTGGCGTGGGCGTACAGAACCGGGTCGTTTCGCACCTTCTCCATCGACGGCAGACGAATCACGGTCTTGTCACGGGTCATGCGCGGGCTGGCCAGGATCTGCACGACCTTGGCTTCCTGCGGATCTTCGACCGGGCCTTTTTCCTGCTCGATGGCGCAGGCCTGGGTGTCTTGGGTATTCACGTACGGGTTGATGATTTTGTCGACCTTGCCCGGACGGTCGATGCGCGTGGAGTCGACTTCGTACCAGCCCTGTGGCGTGTCGCGACGGATGAACGCGGTGCCGCGCACATCGGTGATGTCTTCGATCTTGTGGCCCCACGACAGGCGCTGGGCAACTTCGACAATCGCGCGCTCGGCGTTGCCGTACAGCAGAATGTCGGCGCTGGCGTCGATCAGGATCGAGTTGCGCACACGATCCTGCCAATAGTCATAGTGGGCGATGCGGCGCAGCGAGGCTTCGATGCCGCCGAGCACGATCGGCACGTGCTTGTAGGCTTCCTTGCAGCGCTGGCTGTAAACCAGGCTGGCGCGATCCGGACGCTTGCCGGCCATGCCGCCGGGGGTGTACGCGTCATCGGAACGGATTTTCTTGTCCGCGGTGTAACGATTGATCATCGAGTCCATGTTGCCCGCCGCGACGCCGAAGAACAGGTTCGGCTCGCCGAGCTTCATGAAGTCGTCTTTGGACTGCCAGTTCGGCTGCGCGATGATCCCGACGCGGAAGCCTTGCGACTCCAGCAGCCGGCCGATGATCGCCATGCCGAACGACGGATGATCGACGTAGGCATCACCGGTAACAATGATGATGTCGCAAGAATCCCAGCCGAGCTGATCCATCTCCTCCCTGCTCATCGGCAGGAATGGCGCTGGCCCGAAACATTCGGCCCAATATTTTGGATAGTCAAATAACGGCTTGGCTGCTTGCATGTCGACGACCGGTGTTGAAGTGAAAAATCGCGGGCGCGGAATATAGCACAAATTTTGACCAATTCCGACGACGGTGGTCGGTTTCTCTGCGAGCTGGTCTCGCGCAGCCAGCCCGCGACACATCACGCGTTTTCGCTGAGCGTACGACGCACCAAAACGGCAAGGAAGCCGCCCGCCCGCAGCACTCCCTCGGGAGTAGCGGGGCATTCAACGTAAAGGAAGACAGGCAATGTCACCCAAACCGCCAATCAGAGGCATCACTACCGTCTCGGTCCATAATCCGCGACCCGATTATTCGCTAACCCGGCCTGGTTTCCCCCTGTCCTTCGATGGCACGTCGGGGCTCAGGATTCCCACGCGCCCGACGACAACGATCGCAACAGCGATCGATCACGTGCTCAACCACATTATCCCCATGCCTGCGCGGGCGGCGGTCAGAACGGCGGCGGTAGCGCAATCTGTTGCATTTGTGCACGACCGCCCTTTGAAGGATTACTGGATCACTTCGCTGGTTGTGCTGCCGGCGGCCGATGCCGAAGGCATGTCGACGCTCAATGGACGCCAGTATGTCCAGGTACCGGAGGGTGGCACCGTACAGGTGAGTCTGGACTCGGCCAGCGGTTTCTACCGGGCAAAATTGCCCAGCGAATTGCACGCGTCGGGACCGCTATTGCGCTTCGATACCGACAGCCGTCTCTGGCAGCCCATCGACACCTCGGCGCCCTCCACCTACCCCTTGTCCACGACCCGGCTGGAGGCGTTTCGCACCGATCTGGATTTCAGCACGGTCGAGCCGGACGGCGATGGCCTGTTGCGCTTCAACGGCAAACTCTATGTGCAGATCGAGAGCTACGCCTATCAGGTTCTGCATGATCTCGACGCCTCGACACCGCACAGAGCGGTGATGCGCATCGTTCGTCCTGAAGATCCGATCGCTGCCGATGCGACAAACGTTTACGTCGCATCACGTCCCGGCAGGTCGGAAGCGATTACTTTCAATGCTCAATCCGGCTGGCGCGGAACCTCCTTGACAGGTGTAGCCGGAATGCCGAGAGGCGCAGCGGCGCGACCCTCAGACTTATGGCTGCACCTGGAGGTGACAGTCGCACTCGAGGGTATCAACAAGCGGATCAAGCAGGATCAGGATAAACGTGAACAGCTGATAAACGCTTGGCTGGAGGCGAGTAACGCGCAGGGAGAGCATGCGCAAACCGTTCGACGCGAAACAATTGCGCTGCTTGATCGCGAGGTTCACTGCCACAAAGAACTGAAACACCTTGGAAAGGCGCTGAAATACTACGAGGAGCAAAAATCCTCGATCAAGCGCTTCATGAAGCAGGACGCTTATCTGGAAAACATAATCAGGCTGCAAAAAAAACAGATGCTCGCCTATCAGCAACTGATCGAATGCGGCTTGACGCGCCACGCCCTGGAGGGTCCGATGATCGACCTCGACCCGGAGCGGCTTCCGCGAACAGTCAACGTTCTGGGCAGGATGCTGAGTCATCTGAAAGAGCGCCAGCAAATCGCCGACAATCTGGTGAACAAATGGCGGGTCTCTCCAGACGAGTTCAGCGCGGATGTTCTTTCACCAATGGACACCCATAACGTTGTTGCCTCCTGGGTCCTGACCAAAAGTCTGATGCTGGATAACCCACAATCGGCCGGCAACGCCCCTCTGGCATCGGAACTGGCCACCCGCTTTGGTCAGTTGACCTTTGTTTACGGAGCGCTTGGCGCAGTTCCCGAGGTTTCCCACCCTGCCGTATTGAATAACCTGTTCCAGGAATGCACAGCCATCCGCCACTGGTTCGAACGCCTTGATCTGGCACCGGGGGAGCAGCACGCCACTTCACGCAGGGAGATCACTGCGGAAATCGAAATATTCGAGCAGACGCTGGTAGGCCGCTTGAACCAGCTCCTCCATCAGGCTGACCGTCCGGTGCTGACGTTCGACCAGCAGAACATTGATTTCGAGTTCATTCCGGCCCAGGACAGAAGCGGTCTCCAACCGCCGCCCAAGCTCATCTTTCGGGCAAAGAAAAACGGCGTCTACAAGCTCAATGTCGGCGAGTCTCGACGCACCGCGCAAAACGAAGAGGTGATTGAGGTTCGCAACCTCCACAATCCCAGGCAGCCGTCACAGACCTATGACCGAGGACGCGGTGAATGGCGTTCGCCGCGGACAACGCCGCAGAGGAGCTTGCCGTCATTGGTTGCCGAAGCCACTCGGCACCTTGACCGTGTCGACGCGCATGTCCGCGCTGCCCTCCACGAAGAACGACAAAGAAACCATCCGGACAACATTGTCGAGATGCTCGAAAGCAGCGCCGGGGCAATGGATGACACCGTATTGCAGTTGCAGCGGGCGGAACTGGCCCATGATGAGAACGCCGCGCTGATTCGGCGCCTGCAGGACGCCAGTGAACGTCTGCGCAATGAGGGCGAAAACATCCGCCTGCGAATCTATAAGGACAAGCATGTTCTGAACGTCGACCGACTGCTGTACCTGATCGACAAGGGCCACGTGAATGCCCGGAAAATCGAGAGCCGATTGAAACGTGGCAAGGGTTCGGACCGGCAATATCTCGACATCTATCTAGTCACCGATGCACATACCCACGATCCCCTCTGGCACGCACATTTTCATTATGCGAGACAGGATTCCCCGGACTTGAATTTCAACGTGCGCGGCGCGCATCTGAAAACCCTTGAACAAAGCAGCAGGGGTATTCAATCGCAGCGCAGGGAAGAACTGGCGCAGCGGCCGCATCAACCTGTCTGGCGCGAATATCTCGATGGACGCACAGCGCAGAAAATCTTCGACCTGGCCGCCGCCTCCGCTCACCCGATGACACAGCCTCAGGCAATGACGCCGAACAGGCCGGCAGCTTCCGCTGAAGAAGCTACCGTGCAACGACTACAAGGAATGTAAGACATGCCAAGCAAACCGCCGTCGAAAGTGACGCTTCCCGGTCATTCACATATTCGACCGGACACATCCATGGATACGCCCCCGCCACGCCTCAACCTGACCCCGCGCCCCGGCCTGGATCCGACCACGTTGAACGGCCCGTCAATCCGCGCGAACAGGCTCACAGACGGTATCGATCCTGATGCGATCGTTCCTGCTCCCAATGTCACGGTGCAGGCGATTGCTTCAATGCATGACGCCTTCGCTCATGTGGGCCATCCGCCTGAGCATTACCGGCTCAGTGCAACGATCGGCTTGCCCGATGCCGACGCTGAAGGCCTGAGAACATTCAAGGGCCGCCATTACGTGGAAATGACCGATGGTGGCTTCGTGCAGGTGGGCAAGGATGCGCAGAGCGGCCTCTGGCGCGCCAGGCTGGCCAGTGAATCGACACCCTCCGGACCGCTGATGCTGCACGACCCCGAGAATGGGCGATGGCATGCGCTGGAGTTTTCGCAACCAAGCACCTTCGCTTTATCGGGGGCGCGTCTGCAGGCGTTTCGTACGCCGCTCGACTTCAGCACCAGCTCACCCGACAGCGACGGGCTGCACCGCCATGACGGCAAGCTCTATGCAGTGATCGATAATCACGGCTATCAGGTCCTGTACGATTCCGATGCATCGACGCCTCTGGCCGACGTGATGCGCATCGTTCGCCCGCAAGATCCTGTCGCCGCCGACGTCGACAACATCTACAGCGCTACGCGCCCTGGCAGATCAGAGCCTGTGGTGTTCGATGCCCGTCAGGGCTGGCAAGGCATCGTAGTCGGCGGAGCCGGCGGAATGCAGCGTGGCAGTCCCGACCAACCGGCTTCACCGGGGCTGCGGGAACGACTCAACACCGCGATCAACCGACTGCGCACGCCACAATCGCGACTGCGAAAACTTTATCCCTCTCTGGACAGCGAGCAGATCCGCACGCTGCTGAGCCCCCACAGCGACGATGTACAAGGCTTCTTGACCCGTGTCGAGACTGAATACAAGACCTTGAAGCTGGAACTCGCGACGTGGCTGAAGACCAGTACGCTGGCCGGCGGGGCGGCCCATCCCTCGGTGGAGCGCGCCGCGCAAGAGATCAAGCGTTGCTGGAAACGGCAGACGGGAACAACGCTGCAGCTGGATCTTGGCGGCGCTGGCATCGCTGCGCTCTCGGCAGATTTCAGCCATGTACGTACGCTGCACTTGCAGGCAGTGGCATGGTCGGCGGGGTGCGAAACTTTTCTCAAGCGGTTCACAGCCCTTGAGCGCTTGAAAATCAACGCTTCGGCGCTCGATACACCGCCGGCGAACCTCACGCAGATGCCCGGCCTCAAGGAATTGAACCTGCGAGCGAACCGCATTGAACTGAGCGAGCAAACCGCCGGCGAGCTGGCTTCGCTCAGCCAACTGGAAAACCTTGATCTGTCGGACAACCCGCTGGGCAAGACCCTGGACTTCAGCGGCATGCTCCAGCTCAAGACCGTGAATCTGCGCAACACCGGGCTGGATGAATGGCCAACGGGGCTGCGAGATCAGCTAGCGATAGAGTCAATCGATCTGCGCGACAACCGATTGCGCGAAATTCCGCAGGCGATCATCAATCCGGCGAGTGATCAGTTGCTCGCCATCGCCAATATCAACCGCGTCACCCTGATCGAAGGCAATCCCTTCGCCAGCGATTATTGGCGGCGGCTGGAAGTCTATTGGCAGCGGGTTACGGCCGAATACCCGGCACTGAATACCGGCGCACGCACGGATGCATTCCGGATTGATGGCGACATTCCAGAAGTCGCCATGCTGCTGCAGATGCATCCAGAGAGAACCCCGCAAACTACCCGGGAATACCTGATCGGTCTGGGGGATGGTGCGCAAGCCACGGTCAGCCAGCGTTTCGAGGAGTTCAAAGTGCTCGACGCACAGCTGCAGGCTTACGTCGCCGACAGCACGTCGGCAGCATCCAGCGCCGCCGGCCAGGAAAAGCTTCGGGCAGAAAACATTGCCCGGACTATCAAGGACTGCTGGCTCCAGGAATCGACGTCGCTCATGCTGCCAGCAGTGAACGGACCGCTACCGTCACTGACTGCCGACTTCAGTCGGTTGAAAATGCTCATCCTCAATAACGTCGTCTGGTCCGACACTGCCGACACGTTCCTGTCGCGGTTGCCTGATCTGGACATTCTGACGATCACCCGCTCCGGCCTGAAAAAATTGCCCGCAGCCATCAGCGGGATGAGCCGGCTCGCCCACCTCAATCTGACTGAAAACCAGATAAAACTCGATGAGCACAGCGCTGGTGCATTGAGTGCATTGCATCAGCTGGTTACCGTCAAACTGTCTGACAACCCACTGCAGATACCGCCCGATTTCAGCGCAATGTCCGGGCTGCAGACACTGGAGCTGAGGAACACCGGAATCAGCGAATGGCCCCTCGGGCTGGCTGACAAGACCAACTTGACCGGCGTCGACCTCAGCAACAATAAACTGCGCAACGTCCCCGACGCGCATATCAACCCGCCTGCCGATCAATTGGCCGTGGTCGCGCGGATCAACAACCGCACGCTGATTGAGGGCAACGACTTCCCTTCGCCTTACTGGAGAAAGTTCGATGGCTACTGGCGAAGACTCAATGAACTGCATCCCGAGTTGATGACTCCAGCCCACCCCGCCGTATTCGATACTGAGAACTCGCGAGCGCAACGCTACCGAAGACTGTTTCCCGGCAAAAGCATCAAGGCCTGCCGGGATTTTATCTGGAGCCATGACAAGGGCACTGTCGCGACCAGGCTGTTGGTGCTCGAGCAGGATTTCGCCGTGCTGAAAAACCAGTTGGATGACTGGGTATTTTCCGGAGGCAGCAATCGCCTGCGCTATATCCGCGTCAATCAATTGCACGCCAACACTCAAACCCGCAATGAGCGCATCGAGGCACGGGACCGGATCATCAGTTGCTGGCGACGTGAAACGCCCGAGCAACACGCCTTCGACGGCACGCCGATAGGTCTTGAACTGGATTTGAGCGGTTTGACACTGCCAACCCTGCCGGATCTGAGCAGCGACTTCAGCCATGTCGGCTCACTCAGACTCAACAACATGAATCTCACCGAATCCCCGGAAGGTTTCCTGACCCGCTTCCGGCATTTGCGCTGGCTGAACATGGCGAACAATCGACTCAGGGATCTCCCTCCGGCGATCGGCGAGATGCACGGGATGACGCGGTTGTTCCTGCAGGGTAATCAACTGGAACTCACCGCCGAGACCGCGCAGATACTGGCCGGGAGAACCACTCTGAGGGCCTTGTGGATTCACGACAACCCGCACTTGAGCGTGAGTCCGGATTTCAGTGCGATCACTGACATGCGCGAGGTCGACATGTCCAATACCGGCATCGAAAGCTGGCCAACCGGACTGTTCGATCAGCCTCTGCTGGGCAAGATCCATCTGAACAACAACCGGATCACCAGCCTGCCCGACTTCGTCGTCGCACCGGCAGCGGATCGCCTGACGCATTCGATCCAGGTCAACAGTGGCACTCAGATAAGCGGTAATCCCCTGAGCGCATACACACGAGAACGCCTGGCCGTCTATGGTGAATGGCTGAACCGCTCCTCCGCATCGCTCTACAATCCATTGAACCTGCTGACGACTTCTGTTTCGGCAGCCCGCCCGCAAGCAGTGGTAACGAACTCTGTTTCGGTCTATCCGCAGTTGACCGTCGGCATGACGGCAAACGAGGCGATGATCCGCGCCGAGCAATTGAACAGGCTTAAAGCACAGGAGGGCTCAGATGGCTTTTTCAACATCATTTCCAAGCTCGCCCACCATGCCGATTTCCGCCGACAGATCTGGGACGTGGTCGATGCGATCAGCGAGAACAGCGTGCAGACACGCGCTCTGCGCAGAGACGTTTTTGATCGCGCCTGCGAGGCTGGCTGCACTGACCTTGCCGCAGCCACGTTTACAGACATGCAAGTACTGACCATGACGCACAAGGCGCGCATGCAGGCGAGGCAAGACGGCGATGGTGCTCGATTGGTGGACCTGTCCAGAAGCCTGTTCAGACTCAGACAGGTCGATGATCTGGCCGCAGCCGAAATCGCTGCGAGCAGGGCAATCGTCGACGATCCGCAAACTTCAGCGAGCGAGCGCAATATCCATCAGCTGCGCTTGCGCGACCCGCACGAGATGACGATGGCCTACCGCTTTGGGCTCAAGGATCGGCTGCAGTTACCGTTTCAGCCGCAGACACTGTCCTTTATCGGCATGGCCAGAGTTACATCGCCGATGCTGGAAGTGGCCTACCGAAAGGTCATCGCCTTGAACGACTCCCCTGAAGAGTTTCAGGCTCTGGTATCGATGGACTTCTGGCAGGACTTCATCACGCACAAATACTCGTCCCGGTTCGACGTCGCACGTCAGCCCTATCAACAGCAACAGGCCGCACTGGACGCGCAGTCTGCGACAAAAGCCCTGACCCAAATCGAATATGAGGCGCAAACCAATGACGTCACAGCACAGCTGGCCATCAGCGAAGCGACGCTGATCCAGGCACTGACCCGCGAGGAAATTCGCCCCGGTGACGGAGTCGAAACAACCGCAAGCAGCGAGACGGCAGTTTTGGCCGATTGAAGCCGACCACGACAGCAGGCCGGATGATCCGGTCTGCTGTTACTCGTCGTCGTCGAAGTTGTAACTGCCCGGCGCGAGGTTTTCGAAGCGCGTGTACTTGCCGATGAACGCCAGCCGAATAAACCCGATCGGGCCGTTACGCTGCTTGCCGATGATGATTTCGGCGATGCCCTTGTGCTCGGTTTCCGGGTGATACACCTCGTCGCGATAAACGAACATGATCACGTCGGCGTCCTGCTCGATCGCTCCGGATTCGCGCAAGTCGGAGTTGACCGGGCGTTTGTTCGGGCGTTGTTCAAGGGAACGGTTGAGCTGCGACAGGGCGACTACCGGGCAGTTGAATTCCTTGGCCAGCGCTTTCAGCGATCGCGAGATCTCGGAAATCTCGTTGGTGCGGTTGTCACCGCTGGAACCGGGGATCTGCATCAGTTGCAGGTAGTCGATCATGATCAAGCCTACATCGCCGTGCTCACGCACCAGACGCCGGGTCCGCGCGCGCATTTCCGAAGGGCTGATACCGGCGGTGTCATCGATGAACAGTTTGCGATCATTGAGCAGGTTGACCGCTGACGTCAGGCGCGGCCAGTCGTCATCTTCGAGCTGGCCGGAACGCACCTTGGTCTGGTCGATTCGGCCGAGCGAAGAAAGCATACGCATGATCAGCGATTCGCCTGGCATCTCAAGCGAGTAAACCAGAACAGCCTTCTCGCTGCGCAACACGGCGTTTTCCACCAGGTTCATCGCGAAGGTGGTTTTACCCATCGACGGACGGCCGGCGACGATAATCAGGTCGGACGGCTGCAAGCCGCTGGTCTTCTCGTCGAGGTCGGTGTAACCCGTAGACAGGCCGGTGATGGCGTCGGCGGTGTTGAACAAGGTATCGATCCGGTCGATGGCCTTGGTCAGCAGCTCGTTGACGCCGACCGGGCCGCCGGTCTTCGGCCGCGCTTCGGCGATCTGGAAGATCTGCCGTTCAGCTTCATCGAGGATCTCTTCGGCGGTGCGGCCTTCGGGGTTGAAGGCGCTGTCGGCGATCTCGGTGCTGATGCCGATCAGTTGGCGCAACGTCGCACGCTGGCGGACGATCTGCGCATAGGCCTTGATGTTGGCGACGGACGGGGTGTTTTTCGCCAGTTCGCCAAGATAGCCGAGGCCGCCGACTTGCGACGTCTGACCTTCCTTGTCCAGCTGTTCGGCAAGGGTCACGACGTCGATCGGCGAGTTCTGATCGGCCAGTTTGGCGATCGCTCGGAAGATCAGACGGTGGTCATGTCGATAGAAATCGCCATCGGAGACTTGATCGAGCACGCGTTCCCAGGCGTTGTTGTCCAGCATCAGACCACCGAGTACAGCCTGTTCAGCCTCGATGGAATGCGGCGGCACCTTCAGGGCAGCGGTTTGCAGATCGTATTGCTCGGGAGCGGAGATATCGTTCATGGCCACTTGAGTATTAGTGAAAAGCAGGGAATTCAGAAAGACAAAGGGCACGACCTGTAAACAGGATCGTGCCCGATGTTAACCGTCTGACGGACAAGCCGCCAGCCGATCCGTGTTGCTTAAGCTGCTACCACGACAACGCGTACGGTGGCTTCAACTTCGGCGTGCAGGTGCACGGCCACGTCGAATTCACCCACGTTGCGGATGGTGCCGTTCGGCAGACGAACTTCGCTCTTCTGCACTTCAACGCCGGAGGCGGTCAGTGCGTCAGCGATGTCGTGAGTACCGATCGAACCGAACAGCTTGCCTTCGTCGCCAGCGGTGGCAGTGATGGTCACTTCCAGCTCGGCCAGTTGGGCAGCACGGCTTTCAGCCGATGCCTTACGGTCTGCGGCGGCTTTTTCCAGCTCGGCGCGACGCTCTTCGAACGCAGCCAGGTTGGCAGCGGTCGCAGCGGTAGCCTTGCCGAAAGGCAGCAGGTAGTTACGGCCGTAACCGGCCTTAACGTTTACTTTGTCGCCCAGGTTGCCCAGGTTGGCGATTTTTTCCAGAAGGATCAGTTGCATGTGAAAATCCTCTAACTTTTAACCTTCACCGTTCGCGCTGTCGGTGTCTTTCGACACGTGACGACCGCGAAAATCAATCAGGCTGTCGACAATGGCCAGAACCACGAGCAACGGATAGATCAGCTGCATGAACAACAGCAGCGTGACGTACAACCCCACCAGCCAGAAACCGGCCAGTCGCTTCTGCCCGACCAGCCCGTGAATCAGGGCCAGCCCGGCGAACACCAGCGGTACACTGCACAACGGCGTCAACATGGCCATCTGTGCACCGAGATTCGGGCCCAGAAGCATCAACGCCAGCAGTAACATCGCCGGCCCCAGCGGGATGCGGATGGCGCGAAACTCGCGACCGAAACCACCCGGGTTGTACAACAACGCCTGCCAATGCCGCCCGACAATCAGGCTCAGCACGCTGACGATCTGCAACAAGGCCGCAATCAGTCCGGTCAGGACCGGTGCAATCAGGGACGCGAAACGCGCTTGCTCATCGACCGACAATTGCTTGTAGGTCTCACCGAGAAGTGCCGGCATGACCTTTATAAGGGCCTGTGCAAGCATCTCGATCTGGGCCGCAAACGCGACCCCGAGCACCACTGAAAACACCACTCCGATCACTACGCTGACCAGCAGCGTGCGGACCCAGGATTCGCTTGCGCGCAAAACCAACGCGAGCCCCGAAGACCCCAGCAGCACCAGAAGTGCCCGTGGGTCGTCGGCATACAGCCACCAGATCAAGGCCGGCAGCAGTCCCAGCGACAGAACGCCAAGGGCGTCCGTCAATCCGCGCCGCAGCAGCACAAGGCTCCCGGCGGCAGCACCCAACCAATACAACAACGGCAATGTTGCACATCCGGCCACCACGAGAGTGGCCTGCATTCGGCCTCGCATGATGAACTCAGCTAAGGCGCGCATGCATTCAATCCTTTGCTACTTGTCGACTGCCCGGTCTCAGCGGCCGTGGCTGTCGGTGTAGGCCAGCAGGGCCAGGAAGCGGGCGCGCTTGATAGCGGTGGCCAGCTGACGCTGATAACGAGCTTTGGTACCGGTGATGCGGCTTGGAACGATTTTGCCGGTCTCGGATACGTAGGCTTTCAGAGTGTTGAGATCTTTGTAATCGATCTCTTTCACGTCTTCAGCGGTGAAGCGGCAGAATTTACGACGACGGAAGAAACGTGCCATTTGATAGGCTCCTTAATAAGGTCCGTGGATTACTCGTCAGCGTTATCGCTGTTGTCGCTGTCATCACTGTCGGTGCCTTCGGCGCCTTCGTGCTCAGGACGGTCGCGACGCTCACGGCGCTCACTGCGGTTTTCTTCAGCCTTGAGCATCTCGGACTGGCCGGTAACGGCTTCGTCGCGACGGATGACCAGGTTACGGATCACTGCATCGTTGTAGCGGAAGTTGTCTTCCAGCTCGGCCAGGGCCTTGCCAGTGCACTCAACGTTCAGCATCACGTAGTGAGCCTTGTGAACATTGTTGATTGCGTAGGCCAGTTGACGACGGCCCCAGTCTTCCAGACGGTGGATTTTGCCGCCGTCTTCTTCGATCAGCTTGGTGTAACGCTCAACCATGCCGCCGACTTGCTCGCTCTGATCCGGGTGGACCAGAAAGATGATTTCGTAATGACGCATGAATGCTCCTTACGGGTTGTAGCCTGCCGCTCAAAAACGGTCAGACAAGGAGTGAATGACACTTATGGACTTGCTGGCGCGGGGCACATGCGTGCCTGCCGTCACAGCAAGGGGCGCAATTGTAGAGAAGGGACTGCGGGCGCGCAAGGCAATTGGTGAATATTTGAACAATCACCGATCTTCAAGACACCGTAAACGAATGTGGGAGCGAGCCTGCTCGCGAATGCGGCCTGCCAGCCAACAATGACGTCGACTGACACTCCCTCTTCGCGAGCAGGCTCGCTCCCACAGTTGATTGCGTGAAGCTTATTTCTTCGCGGCAGCCTTGGCTTTTGCACCGCGCTGGCGCTGGGCTTCGAACAGACACACGCCAGTGGCAACCGATACGTTGAGGCTGCTGACGCTGCCGGCCATCGGCAGGTTCACCAGATAGTCGCAATGCTCGCGGGTCAGGCGGCGCATGCCTTTGCCTTCGGCGCCCATGATCAGGATGGTCGGGCCGGTCAGGTCCTGGTCATAGATGCTGACCTCGGCTTCACCAGCGGTGCCGACTACCCACAAACCGCGCTGCTGGAGTTTTTCCAACGTGCGCGCCAGGTTGGTCACGGCCACAAGCGGAATCACTTCCGCCGCGCCGCAGGCGACTTTACGCACCACCGGGGTCAGCGTGGCCGACTTGTCTTTCGGCACGATCACCGCCAGCGCACCGGCCGCATCGGCCGAACGCAGGCAGGCGCCGAGGTTGTGCGGATCGGTCACGCCGTCGAGCACCAGCAACAGCGGCGCGCCTTCGGTGCGATCGAGCAACTCGTCGAGCATTGCCTCGCCCCAGACCTGACTCGGGCTGACTTCAGCGACAACGCCCTGATGCACGCCTTCAACCCAGGCGTCCATTTCGCGACGCTCGGCCTGGCCGACCTGAACACGGTTTTCGTTGGCCAGCTCGACCAGCGTCTGCACGCGCGGATCGTTGCGGCTTTCCGCCAGCCAGATCTGTTTGACGCGCTTGGGGTGGTGACGCAGCAACGCTTCTACCGCGTGAACGCCGTAGATCTTTTCCAACTGACTCATGACTTCGCCTTCGGTTTACGCGCCCCGCCACTTTTGGCTGGAGCGGAACCCGCTTTTGGCGGGCCCTTACGGTGTTTGCTCGGCTTGGCTGGCTTGCCGTCGGTCGCCCTGTCAGGCGCCGACCGTCCGGTCTTTCCCCCGGACGCCGCTTTACCACCGTTTTTCGCATCGGCCAGCAAGGCCTTCTTCAATTCACGGCTTTTGCGCAGCTCGGCGTTTTTCGCCACGGCATCGCTCGGGCGATAGGCTTCGGCGACCTTTTCCTTGGCCGGACGACGGCTGGCGGTTTTCGCTGGAGCCTTTTCTTCCGCAGCTTTGGCAGCAGGCGCAGCGGGTTCGGCGCCACGTTTCTTGCGACCGATCGGCGCGCTGATGGTTTTCTCGGCCATCTCGAAGTCGATCTTGCGCTCATCGAGGTCGACGCGCATGACCCGCACTTCAACGGTGTCGCCAAGACGGAAACTGCGACCGGTGCGCTCGCCCGCCAAGCGGTGATGCACAGGATCGAAGTGATAGTAATCGCCCGGCAGCGCGGTGACATGCACCAGGCCTTCGACGTAGATATCGGTCAGTTCGACGAACAGACCAAAGCCGGTAACGGCGGTAATCACGCCCGGGAACGATTCGCCGACGCGATCCTTCATGAACTCGCACTTGAGCCAGTTCACCACGTCACGGGTCGCTTCGTCGGCACGACGCTCGCTCATCGAGCACTGCTCGCCAAGCTGCTCCAGCGCCGCCTCGTCGTACGGATAGATGCGCGCTTTCGGAATGGTCATCGCACCGGCACGACGAACGTGCGGGGTGTCCTGTTTCGAATGGATCACGCTGCGGATCGCGCGGTGCGTGAGCAGGTCCGGATAACGACGGATCGGCGAAGTGAAGTGGGTATAGGCTTCGTAATTCAGGCCGAAGTGGCCATCGTTTTCAGCGCTGTACACCGCCTGACTCAACGAACGTAGCATCACAGTCTGGATCAGGTGGAAATCCGGACGATCCTTGATGCTCGCGAGCAAAGCCTGATAATCCTTCGGCGACGGACCGTCCTTGCCTTTGTGCAGGGACAGGCCGAGCTCACCGAGGAACGCGCGCAGTTTTTCCAGACGCTCTGGCGGCGGACCAGCGTGAACGCGATACAGCGCAGGGATTTCGTGCTTCTTGAGGAATTCGGCAGTGGCCACGTTGGCCGCCAGCATGCACTCTTCGATCAGCTTGTGCGCATCGTTGCGCACCGTCGGACGGATTTCGGCGATCTTGCGCTCGGAGCCGAAGATGATCCGGGTTTCCTGGGTTTCGAAATCGATCGCGCCACGCACGTGACGGGCGGCCAGCAATACCTTGTACAACGCGTAGAGCTGCTTGAGGTGCGGCACGACGTCGGTGTACTCGCCGCGCAATTTGCGCGCTTCGGTAGCCTTCGGCGTTTCCAGCATCGCGCTGACCTTGTTATAGGTCAGACGAGCGTGGGAATGGATCACCGCCTCATAGAAGCAGTAGTCGGTCATTTCGCCGGACTTGGAGATGGTCATCTCGCAAACCATGGCCAGACGATCGACTTGCGGGTTCAGCGAGCACAGGCCGTTGGACAGTTGCTCCGGCAGCATCGGAATCACGCGCTCGGGGAAGTACACCGAGTTGCCGCGAACCTGAGCTTCGTTGTCCAGCGCCGAGCCGATCTTCACGTAACTGGAAACGTCGGCAATCGCCACATACAACTTCCAGCCACCGGAGAACAGACGCAGCTTGCCCGGTTTGGCTTCGCAGTAGACCGCATCGTCGAAGTCGCGGGCGTCTTCGCCGTCGATGGTGACGAACGGCAGATGACGCAGGTCGATGCGCTTTTCTTTGTCTTTTTCTTCAACTTCCGGCTTGAGCTTGGCGGCTTCTTTCACAACCGCCTCAGGCCAGACGTGCGGAATATCGTACGTGCGCAGGGCAACGTCGATTTCCATGCCCGGCGCCATATAGTTGCCGACCACTTCGACCACATCGCCTTGCGGCTGGAAGCGCGGCGTTGGCCAGTGGGTGATTTTCACCTCGACGAACTGACCGATCTGCGCATTGGCGTTGCGGCCCGGGGTGACCAGCACTTCCTGCTGGATCTTCGGATTGTCGGCAACGACGAAACCGATGCCGCCTTCTTCGAAGTAGCGGCCGACGATGGTTTCGTGAGCGCGGGAAACCACTTCGACGATCACGCCTTCACGGCGACCACGACGGTCGAGCCCGGAAACCCGGGCCAGCGCACGGTCACCGTCGAACACCAGACGCATTTGCGCCGGGCTCATGAACAGGTCGTCGCTGCCGTCGTCCGGCACCAGGAAGCCGAAACCGTCACGGTGACCGCTGATGCGGCCGAGGATCAGGTCGAGCTTGTCTACCGGCGCGTAAGTGCCACGGCGGGTGTAGATCAGTTGAGCGTCGCGCTCCATGGCGCGCAAGCGGCGGCGCAGGGCCTCGATCTGGTCTTCTGTGGTCAGACCAAACTCTTCGACCAGTTGCTCGCGGGCAGCAGGCGAACCCCGATCGGCGAGGTGCGCCAGGATCAGTTCGCGGCTGGGAATAGGGTTTTCGTATTTTTCCGCTTCACGAGCGGCCTCGGGATCGAGGGACTGCCAATCGGCCATTAGAGAGTTTTCACCTTGTCTATATGCGGGTTAGTTTGGCATAGGCGCCGGGAAACGGGAAATTTCCGACTCTATAAGGGCCTGACAAGGCCCTGTATCGACGCTCCGATACCGTTTTGAACGCCACTGGTAAAAAAATTCAGTTTTTTCTGCGGCAGGGGTTTACAGTTAAAAAGACGCTCCGTATAGTGCGCGCCATCGACGACGCACAAGCGCTTTCGATGATGCCCAGGTGGTGAAATTGGTAGACACGCCAGCTTCAGGTGCTGGTGACCTTACGGTCGTGGAAGTTCGAGTCTTCTCCTGGGCACCAATTTCGAGTTTGAGACTAGATCAGTTTCAAGACTCACACAAAACCCGCGAAAGCGGGTTTTTTGCGTTTGCAGGAAAGCTTTTGCTCACACTGATTTATTAAAACCAAATCAGGGGTTTACAGATCAAAAAGGCCTCCGTATAGTGCGCCACATCAACAGCGGCAACGCTTGCGATGATTGCCCAGATGGTGAAATTGGTAGACACGCCAGCTTCAGGTGCTGGTGACCTTACGGTCGTGGAAGTTCGAGTCTTCTTCTGGGCACCAATTCAAATTCAAGGTTCAGGCCTTGGATTTCCCAAAAACCCGCGAAAGCGGGTTTTTGCGTTTCTGGCTTCCTGAATTTCGCCATCCCTACAGGATCGCCAGTCGCCCCACAAGGCGCACTTGAGAAACAATATCGTTTATCATTGTTGCAAGTTTTTGCAATGCGACAGTGAGGAACCCTGCGAATGACGTTTCGAAATACCCTGCGCCGAGGCCTGACCTTTACCCTCCTCGGCCT
This sequence comes from Pseudomonas siliginis, assembly GCF_019145195.1. Taxonomy (GTDB): domain Bacteria; phylum Pseudomonadota; class Gammaproteobacteria; order Pseudomonadales; family Pseudomonadaceae; genus Aquipseudomonas; species Aquipseudomonas siliginis. The sequence continues at coordinate 191,753 of NZ_JAHSTW010000006.1, read as the reverse complement.
GGCACTCGCCACTCCCCTCACCCAGGCTGCCGATGCGGTTTCCCTGACTCTCTACAACGGCCAGCACAAGGAAGTCGGCGACGCGATTGCCAAGGCTTTCGAAGCCAAGACCGGCATCCACGTCAACGTGCGCAAAGGCAGCAGCAACCAGCTCGCCAGCCAGATCATCGAAGAGGGCGACCGCTCGCCCGCCGATGTGATCTACACCGAAGAGTCGCCGCCGCTGAATAACCTCGGCGAACAGGGTCTGCTGGCCAAGGCCGATGACGCCACGCTGGCAGTTCTGCCGGAAAAATACGTCGCCGCCAATGGCACCTGGATCGGCGTTACCGCCCGCGTCCGCGTGGTCGCGTTCAATCCGAAACTGATCGATGAAAAAGACCTGCCGAAATCGGTGATGGAATTCTCCGAGCCGCAGTGGCAGGGCAAGGTCGGCTTCGTTCCGACCAGCGGCGCCTTCCAGGAGCAGGCCGTAGCGATCATCAAGCTGCACGGTCGTGACGCCGCCGAAGAATGGCTGACCGGCCTGCGCGCGTTCGGCAAGACCTACAGCAACAACATGGTCGCGCTCAAAGCGGTGGAAAACGGCGAAGTCGCTACCGTGCTGGTGAACAACTACTACTGGTTCGCCCTGCAACGCGAGAAAGGCAAGCTCGATTCCAAACTGCATTACTTCACCGGCGGCGACGCTGGCGGCTTGATCACCGTGTCCAGCGCTGCCGTGCTGAAATCCAGCAAACATCCAAAAGAAGCCCAGCAATTCCTCGCCTTCATGGCCAGCGAAGAAGGTCAGCGCGTGATCACTCAGACCACCGCTGAATACCCGCTGCACAAAGGCATGGAATCGGATCGCGGCCTCAAGCCGTTCAGCGAACTGGAAGCGCCGAACGTCACCCCGGCGGATCTGGGCAACGCTGAAGAAGCGCTGGAACTGGAACGCGAAGTTGGCCTGAACTGATGGCAGCATCGTTATCGGCCCCCGCCGCGCGCGGGGGTTACGTACCAAGACGCAAACGGCCGTCAATCTGGCTGGTGCTGCCGGTATTGCTACTGGTGGTACTGAGCCTGCTGCCACTGGCCTATGTCGGACTGAAAGCCTGGCAGGCCGGCTGGGCCGAGGCGCTGCATTTGCTGTGGCGCCCGTATGTGTTTGGCCTGTTGCGCAACACCTTGGCACTGATGGTCGGCGTGACGATCACCTGCGCCGTGATCGGTCTGTCGCTGGCATGGCTGCTGGAGCGCAGCAATCTGCCGGGGCGACGCCTGTGGGGCGTGATCCTGTGCCTGCCGTTTGCGGTGCCGGCGTTTGTCAGCAGCTTCACCTGGGTCTCGCTGAGTGCGCAGTTCGAAGGTCTCGGCGGAGCGATTCTGGTGATGAGCCTGTCGAAGTATCCGCTGATCTTCCTGCCAGTCGCGGCGACCCTGCGCAATCTCGATCCCTCTCTCGAAGAATCCGCCCGCACGCTGGGACAGAATCGCTGGGGCGTGTTTTTCCGCGTCACCCTGCCGCTGCTGTGGCCATCGCTGCTGGCCGGTTCGCTGCTGATTGCCCTGCACATGCTGGTGGAATTCGGCGCGCTGTCGATCATCGGCCTGCAGACCTTTACCACGGCGATCTACCAGCAATTCGAACTGGAATTCAGTAACGCTAACGCAGCGATGCTTTCGGCGGTGTTGCTGGCGCTGTGTCTGCTGCTGTTGTGGCTGGAACTGCGGGTGCGTGGCAAGGGCCGGCATGTGCGCACCGGACAGGGTGCAGCGCGACAGGCTGAACAGGTAAAGCTTGGACCGTGGGCGGCGCTCGGTCAGTTGTATTGCCTGTTGCTGGCGATTATCGGCAGCGGCGTTCCGCTGGGCATGTTGGCCTACTGGCTGGCGGTCGGCTCATCGGCGGCGTTCCCGATAGCTGCGATCACTGAGGCGCTGCTGTCTTCGCTGGCACTGTCGTTGGGCGGCGCGGCGCTGTGTCTGGTGCTGGCCGTCCCGGTCGGACTGCTGGTAGTGCGCTATAAAGGCCAATTGGCAATCTGGGCCGAACGCCTGCCTTATCTGCTGCACGCGCTGCCGGGGCTGGTGATTGCGTTGACGCTGGTGTATTTCGCCCTGCATTACGTGCCGGTGCTGTATCAGACGTCGGGCTTGCTGCTGATCGCCTATGCGCTGCTGTTTCTGCCACTGGCGCAGGCGCCGATCCGTACGGCGCTGAACAAGGCTGCACCGCAGCTGGAAGAAGCGGCGCGGACCTTGGGCGCATCGTCGTTCACGGCGTTTTGCCGGGTGACATTACCGATCATTTTCCCGGCACTGGGCGCGGCGTTTGCGCTGGTGTTTCTTGATGCGATGAAGGAACTGACGGCAACGTTGCTGCTCAGCCCTACCGGACTCAATACATTAGCGACCGAGGTCTGGGCGCATACAGCGAATGTCGAGTTTGCGGCGGCGGCACCTTATGCGGCGTTGTTGATTGTAGTGTCCGGGCTGCCTGTGTACTTGCTGACGACACGGATGTATCTGAGCCGCTGATACCGTTTTCGCGAGCAGGCTCGCTCCCACGATGGATTGAGTTTCCCTGTGGGAGCGAGCCTGCTCGCGAAGAGGCCAGCCCGGATACCACTAAGCGCGGAACTGCCCCAGGCTAGCTTTCAATTGCGCCGCCAGACCATCCAGCACCTTGCCACTGGCCGTGGTTTCCACCACTGCCTGCGCCGCTTTCTCGGCCTGTGCATGAATCGTCTCGACGCGCCCACGCACTGCCTGCGCACCCTGCGCCTGATGTGCTGCTGCTTGCGTCGCCAGACCTATCGCCGCATGCACCTGCTCGACCGAAGCCTGCACTGATTGCTGCAAGCGCGCACTGTCGCGCAAGACCAGCAAACCTTCGCTGGCCTGCCGTCCGGCCTGGCCAATCGCCTCGACTGCCTCACGTGCGCCCTGCTGCAGAGCGACGATGTGCGCTTGGATATCACCCGTCGAGCTCTGCGTTTTGCTCGCCAGTGCACGCACTTCATCCGCCACCACGGCAAACCCACGCCCGGTTTCACCGGCCCGCGCCGCCTCGATCGCAGCGTTCAACGCCAGCAGGTTGGTCTGTTCGGCGATGCCATGAATCACCGTCAGCACCACCTCGATCTGCTCGCTCTGCTGCGCCAGTCGCTCGATAACCTTCGCCCCGGTATCGACCTGCCCGGCCAGCGCTTCGATCAGGCTGCCAACCTTCGCCGAAGTCCGGGTGTTCTCATCGGTGGCCTGACGAATATCGACAACCTGCTTCAGCGCCGCCTGCATCGCCTGACTTTCCGACTGCGCCTCGTCTGCCATTTGCGACAGCGCGCGCAGGCTTTCTGCAACTTCATCGCGCTGCATTCCGGCAGCCGCATCGGCGCCAGCGTTGCGCAAAGTCATCGCGCCGATTTCCACACCAGTGCGCTGCGCGACATCGCCCGCCTCGCGCACGATCGGCTGCAATTTATCCACAAAGCGATTGACCGCCGAGGCCATGTCGCCGATTTCATCCTTGCTGTTGATCTGCACACGCTTGGTCAGATCGCCCTCGCCCGCTGCCAGATCGTCCATTGCCGCATTGAGCATTTTCAGACGATTGACCACACGATGACCGAGCACCACGGCCAGCAACAGCAGCACGCCGCAACCAACCAGTGCCAGGCCAAGGCCGATACGCCAGCGCAGTGTCGCGGCAGCATCTTGAACGGTTTGTGCGGTGTTGGCTTTCATTTCGCCAGCGGTGCCCTGCGCCGATTGCAGACGCGCCTGCATCGCTTTGGCACTGTCCGCCGCTGCGCCTTTGAGGCTGTCACCGACCAATTGATCGCTGCTGGCAATCAGCGCCAGGAAGCGCTTGTCGAGCTCGGCCAGATCGGTTTCCACCGAGGCTGTGGAAACGCCCATCAGCACTTTGCCGATCTCCACGCCATTGGGATTGATCGAGGCTTCGAGGTAATAGACTGAGGGATCGTTCTTCGCCGCATCCAGCACTTTATCCAGCGCACGCTCACCCTGACCTTTTTCGAGCAAGGCCTTGTTGATCGGGTTTTCACGGTTGAGATAACGGGTCAGATGCTGGCCAGTGGCGTCGTCATACACCACGAACAGCACGTTGGGATTGCGCTGGGCGCGGCGGGCGAACTCCGACAGCGTCGGCACGTCGCTGTCCCACATCGCACGCGGCGCTACGGATGCAAGCAACTGCGCCATGTCGTTGGCCGAATCCTTCAGGTCCTTTTCCAGCGTCGCTCGCAGCTGCGCCTGCTCTTCTTTCAGACGCGCGGACAGGCCGACCGTCAGGCGCTGACGAGTGCTGGCCGATAACGCATCAAGACTTGAAGTGACTTCACGCCCGGCCTGCTCCAGTTCACCGGAGAGTTTCTGGCTGTCGGCACCCAGGCGCACGGCCAGATCGGCTTCCAGCGCCGTGACCGTGCTCCGCGTCAGGGCAACCGCCACCAACACCTGCACCAAAAGGGCGATACCAAGGGTAACGAACACCGGCCGCAACAAACGGCTTTGTAACAGTGAGAGAACGGCTGACACTTTAAATCCCTCTACTTCTGACGCCATTAATTTGATGGCACTCTTGTAGACAGATTCACAGCAAAGGTCATGCCGTCCAACAGGCATAAACGACAAAGGCCCCGATTAAGGGGCCTTTGTTTTTTACATCAACGACTTATCAAGCGAACGGATGACGCAGAACGATGGTTTCGTTGCGGTCCGGGCCCGTCGAAATAATGTCGATCGGCGCGCCGATCAACTCTTCAACGCGTTTGATGTAGGCACGAGCATTGGCCGGCAGCTCTTCCAGGGTCTTGGCACCCACGGTCGATTCGCTCCAGCCCGGCACTTCTTCGTACACCGGCTGCAGGCCGACGTAGCTGTCAGCATCGGTCGGGGCAACGGCATTGCCTTGCGCGTCTTTGTAGCCGACGCAGATGTTGATGGTTTCCAGACCATCGAGTACGTCCAGCTTGGTCAGGCAGATGCCCGAGATGCTGTTCACATCGATAGCGCGACGCAGGATGACGGCGTCGAACCAGCCGCAACGACGGGCGCGGCCAGTGGTAGCGCCGAACTCGTGACCTTGCTTGGCCAGGTGCGCACCGACTTCGTCAAACAGCTCGGTCGGGAACGGGCCGGAACCGACGCGAGTGGTGTAGGCCTTGGTGATGCCCAGGATGTAGTCGAGGAACATCGGACCAACGCCCGAACCGGTCGCCACGCCACCTGCGGTGGTGTTGGAGCTGGTCACGTACGGGTAGGTGCCGTGGTCGATGTCGAGCAACGAACCTTGCGCGCCTTCGAACATGATGTCCTTGCCGGCACGACGCAGATCGTGCAGCTCGGCAGTCACGTCGAGCATCAGCGGCTTGAGCAGCTCAGCGTATTCCTTGCACTCGGCCAGGGTCTTTTCGAATTCGATGGCTGGCTCTTTGTAGTAACCGACCAGCATGAAGTTGTGGTAATCCACCAGTTCACGCAGCTTGTCTTCGAAGCGCGGCATGTTCAGCAGATCGCCGACACGCAAGCCACGACGGGCAACCTTGTCTTCGTAAGCCGGGCCGATGCCGCGACCGGTGGTGCCGATCTTCAGCTCGCCACGGGCCTTTTCACGGGCCTGGTCCAGCGCAACGTGGAAGGACAGGATCAGCGGGCAGGACGGGCTGATACGCAGGCGCTCGCGCACTGGTACGCCTTTCTCTTCCAGCTTGGTGATCTCGCGCAGCAGGGCGTCAGGTGCAACCACCACGCCGTTGCCGATCAGGCATTGCACGCCTTCGCGCAGCACGCCCGACGGAATCAGGTGCAAGACGGTTTTCTCGCCGTCGATCACCAGCGTGTGACCCGCGTTGTGGCCACCCTGGTAGCGCACTACGGCGGCAGCATGTTCGGTCAGCAGATCAACGATCTTGCCTTTGCCCTCATCACCCCACTGGGTGCCCAGGACTACGACATTCTTACCCATAACACTTGTCCTCATTCGCGCAAACTTGGTGCCGGCGATGGCCGGCAGGAAAACTCAAGAAGCCAGTGGCGATACTTGCCAAAGCCCGTTCTGCTGAATCAATTGCCGGTCGCAGTCCGCATCACGGGCGGCGGCCAAAGGTTGTCCAGGCAAGGCCTGAACGACACGCTGACCCTCACTGCGCAACTGGCAAACCTGCTGCCAGAGTGCCGCATCCGTACTGTCAGGCATCCAGATACCGCCAGACGGTAGCTCGATCTCAGCACGCCCCAGGGTCACCAGGGTTTTCAAATCGGTAGAGAAACCGGTCGCCGGACGCGCGCGGCCGAAGTCAGCGCCGATGTCATCGTAACGACCGCCCTGAGCGATGGACTGGCCAACGCCCGGTACGAACACCGCGAACACTACACCGGTGTGGTAGTGGTAGCCGCGCAACTCGCCGAGGTCGAAATACAGCGGCAGCTGCGGGAAGCGCACGGAAAGACGCTCGGCGATCGCCAGCAGGTCTTCCAGCGCCGCCAGCACCGGCGCCGGCGCATTGGCCAGACGCTCGCGGGCAGCGCTCAACACTTCACGGCCGCCGCACAGATCAACCAGTGCGCGGAGCATGCCCGACAGATCGGCCGGCAGGCCTTCGGTGAGGGTAATCACTTCATCGATGGCCTTGCGCTGCAGGGCATCGAACAACTGCTGTTCGACTTCACCGGACAGACCGGCGGCGCGAGCCAGACCACGATAGATGCCGACATGGCCGAGGTCCATGTGCACGTCCGGCACATCGGCCAGTTGCAGCATGGCCAGCATCAGGCTGATGACTTCGACGTCGCTGCTCGGGCTGGCGTCGCCGTACAGCTCGGCGCCCAGCTGGATCGGGCTGCGCGAGGACGACAATGCACGCGGCTGAGCGTGCAGAACGCTGCCGGCGTAGCACAGACGGCTCGGGCCTTCGCGACGCAGGGTGTGCGCATCGATGCGCGCGACCTGCGGCGTGATGTCGGCACGGAAACCCATCTGCCGGCCCGATTGCGGGTCGATGACCTTGAAGGTACGCAGATCCAGGTCCTGGCCCGCGCCGGTCAGCAGGGATTCCAGGTACTCGATATGGGGAGTCACGACGAACTCGTAACCCCAGCTCTGGAACAGATCCAACACCTGACGACGCGCGACTTCAATGCGCGCCGCCTCCGGTGGCAGTACTTCTTCGATGCCATCTGGCAGCAGCCAGCGGTCTACCGTTGCCATTACGCCATTCCCCTTTGATCCGGGCGGCCAGCACGAGGGCGAGCCTTGAGTGAAGCAGAAAATGACCGGGTCGTTCAAAACGCACGCGCATGAACGACGCAGCGAAAGGCCGGCTGGCGGCTTCGCCCATCACTTTCCTCGAAAAACGCTCGGGCTATTCAAACCCGATGCCTGCAACAAAAACAGCAATCAAACGTGCAGACGCAAAAAAGCCGGGAATTTCCCGGCTGCCGCATCATACACACGTTTTCCGAAAGGATCACCCCGCCCGAGGTTTTAGCCGCCGGGCGGAATGATTCAGGTCAACGTCGTATCAAGGTTTGGCTTTTTCCAGGTAACGGAAGAAGTCGCTGCTTGGGTCGAGGACCAGGACGTCGGATTTGTTCGCGAAGCTTTCACGGTAGGCACGCAGGCTACGGTAGAAACCGTAGAACTCCTGATCCTGACCGTAGGCCTTGGAGTAGATCGCAGCAGCCTGGGCGTCACCGTCACCGCGAACCTCTTCGGATTCACGATAGGCTTCGGCCAGCAGCACGCGGCGTTGACGATCGGCGTCGGCACGGATGCCTTCGGCCAGCTCGTTACCCTTGGCGCGGTGCTCGCGAGCTTCACGCTCACGCTCGGTGCTCATACGCTCGAACACGCTGCGGTTCACTTCTTTCGGCAGATCGATGGCCTTGACCCGGACATCGACCACTTCGATACCCAGCTCTTTTTCCGCCATTTTGTTCAGCGATGCAGTGATGTCAGCCATCAGCGCATCACGCTCACCCGACACCACTTCGTGCAGGGTGCGCTTGCCGAACTGGTCACGCAGGCCCGATTCGAGACGACGGGACAGACGTTCGTCGGCAATCTGCTTCAGACCCGAAGTCGCGGTGTAGAAGCGCTCGGCATCTTTCACCCGCCACTTGGCGTAGGCATCGACCATCACGGCTTTCTTTTCCAGGGTCAGGAAGCGCTGCGTCGGTGCATCCAGCGTCAGCAGACGCGCGTCGAATTTGCGCACCTGGTTGACGTAAGGCACTTTCACATGCAGACCCGGCTGGACATCGGCCTGAACCACGCGACCGAATTGCAGCAGCACCGCGCGCTCGGTCTGAGCGACGATGTAGAAGCAATTCCAGCCCACCAGTACCACAACGACGCCAACGATCAGGGCGATCAGCGATTTATTGCTCATCAGCGGGTCTCCCTTGTACGCGTCTGCGGCACGTCAGTGACATGCGGCGTGACGTCCGTGTTGTTGCTGGCGGCCGAACCGGTCACCGGTGCGTTGCCCGAGCTGTTCTGGATCATTTTGTCCAACGGCAGGTAAAGCAGATTGCTCTGGCCGTTCTTGTTGCCGGTCACGAGTACCTTGCTGGTATTGCTGAAGACTTCCTGCATGGTGTCCAGGTACAGACGCTCGCGGGTGACTTCAGGTGCCTTGCGATACTCGGCGACCAGCTTGGTGAAACGATCGGCCTCACCCTTGGCGCGCGAGATGGTCTCGTCGCGGTAACCGTTGGCATCTTCGATGATGCGCTGGGCCTGACCACGGGCTTCCGGCACAACGCCGTTGGCGTATGTTTCAGCCTGGTTGCGCGAACGCTGCTCGTCTTCACGGGCGCGGATCACGTCATCGAAGGCTTCCTGCACTTCACGCGGTGCCGCTGCGCTCTGTACGTTGACCTGAGTCACGGTGATACCGGTGCGATAGGTATCGAGGAAACGTTGCAGACGCTCCTTGATTTCGCTGGCCATCAATTCACGACCTTCGGTCAGCACCTGGTCCATGGCGGTGGAACCGACCACGTGACGCAGTGCACTTTCGGTCGCGTGCTGCAGACTGATTTCCGGCTGATCGACGTTCAGCACGAAGTCCTGCAGGTTGCTGATCTTGTACTGCACGGTCAGCGGCACTTCGACGATGTTCTCGTCTTCAGTCAGCATCTGGCCCTGCTTGGTGTACGCACGCTCACGCGTCACGTTCTCCATGTACTTCTTGTCGATCGGCGGGAAGTAGATGTTCAGACCCGGGCCGACAGTCTCGTAGTACTTGCCGAAGCGCAGCACCACGGCTTGCTCCTGCTCGTCCACCACGTAGACCGCGCTGTACAGCCAGACAGCCGCCAGCACGACCAGGCCGATGCCGAGCAGACCGCCGAAGCCGCCACTGCTGCGCCCCGACCCGCCGCCGTCATCACCGCGTTTCTTACCACCACCGAACAACCCGTTCAGGCTTTCCTGCAGCTTTCGGAAGGCCTCGTCGAGATCCGGTGGTCCCTTGCGGTCGCCGTTATTGCGGCGCTTGCCACCCCAGGGATCCTGATTATTCGAGTTGCCACCCGGCTCATTCCAAGCCATAGCGCTCTCCATCTGATAAAGCAAAGACGCACCCACGGCGCGCCGACCAATGCTACAGAATGCCTGCCGTTGCGGCACAACCGCTTTGTCAGGCTTTTATTGCAAAGTGTGTTGCTCGATGAATTCCATCGGCTGCAATCCTTCGCGGCTTACCAATCGATTCAGCTCGATCCGGGGCAAACGAACGGCCAGCAGGCTGACACCTTCATCATCGTATTCTTCTTTCTGCACCGCCCCGAGTTCGAAGAACTGCGCACGCAGCCGAGCGAAGCGTTGCGGCAAGCGCAAGGTACCGACGAACAGATCACTGCCGAGCAACTCGGCGATGGCCTGTTCAAGCAATTCCAGACCGCTGCCATCACGCGCCGAGAGCCAGACCCGTTGCGGCTTGCCATCGGCATCGCGCTGGATCTGCGGCTCGACGCCTTCGAGCAAATCGAGTTTGTTATAGACCTCGAGGATCGGCAAGTCCTGGGCACCAATCTCGCCCAGCACCACCATCACCTGCTCAATCTGCAACATGCGATCCGGTTCGGCCGCATCGATCACGTGCAACAGCAGGTCGGAATTGCTCGACTCTTCGAGCGTAGACCGAAATGCCTCGACCAGCTTGTGTGGCAGGTGACGAATGAAGCCCACGGTATCGGCTAGGACAATCGGACCGAGATCGTCAAGCTCCAGCCGGCGCAGGGTCGGGTCGAGCGTGGCGAACAACTGATCGGCCGCGTACACCTCGGACTTCGTCACGTTGTTGAAGAGTGTCGATTTGCCGGCGTTGGTGTATCCCACCAGCGAAACGGTAGGGATGTCCGCACGGGATCGGCCACGGCGCGACTGCTCGCGCTGACTGCGCACCTTCTCCAGCCGCCCCTTGATCTGGCGCAGGCGAACCCGCAGCAGACGGCGGTCGGTTTCCAGCTGGGTTTCACCCGGGCCGCGCATACCGATACCGCCACCCTGACGCTCAAGGTGAGTCCAGCCGCGAACCAGCCGCGTGCTCATGTGGTCAAGCTGGGCCAGTTCGACCTGCAGCTTGCCCTCATGGGTGCGTGCGCGTTGGGCGAAAATATCGAGAATCAGCCCGGTGCGGTCGATCACGCGACACTCGAAGACACGTTCGAGGTTGCGTTCCTGACTGGGCGTGAGGATGTGATTGAAAATCACCAGATCGGCTTCTTCAGCCTTGACCAGGTCGCGCAGCTCCTCGACCTTGCCGCTGCCGATCAGATATTTGGCGGTTGGCCGATGACGCGGCACGTTAAAAAACGCGACGGTCTCGGCGCCAGCCGAATTTGCCAACTCCTGAAACTCCTGCGGATCTTCGCGCGCCTCAGGGTCCTGTCCATCCAAGTGAACGAGGATGACTCGCTCACCACCACCGTGGCGCTCAAAGAACAAAGGAGACTCCTATCAGGCGTTACCCGGCGCTGCATCGGCATCGCCCTGTTCGTTTTCGGTTGCGCTAGGCAGACGAATTGGACGAACCGGCACGACGGTCGAGATAGCGTGTTTGTAGACCATCTGGCTTACGGTGTTTTTCAGCAGGATCACGAACTGGTCGAACGACTCGATCGTCCCTTGCAGCTTGATACCGTTGACCAGATAGATGGAAACCCCGACTTTCTCTTTACGTAAAGTGTTCAGGTAAGGGTCTTGTAGCGAATGCCCTTTTGACATGTGCCGCACTCCTTTAAGGATTCAATAATAAAAACAGGTAAATTCAGATGGCTTCGGCCGTCACACCCCCAAGGATAGACGGCAATTGCAAGGACTCAGCTCAATATGGAGATGGTCCCAAGGTATTTCAAGGCGCGTGGCAGATTGTCGCAATCAAGACTGTCCAGCCAGTGCAAATCGTCCCAGCTGCGCAGCCAGGTAAACTGGCGTTTGGCCAATTGGCGCGTGGCGATGATGCCCCGCTCCTGCATATGGGCCAATGTCAGCTTGCCGTCCAGGTAATCCCAGACTTGGCGGTAGCCTACCGCACGTATAGACGGCAACCCGGAATGCAGGTCACTTCTTTTACGCAGGGCTACGACCTCGTCGATGAATCCCTGTTCCAACATATTTGTGAATCTTTGTTCAATTCGCTGGTGCAGAACCTGACGATTCGCCGGAGCAATGGCCAGGTTCGCGACAGTATAGGGCAATTGTTGGCGTCCCGAAGCGGCTGCTTCAGTACTTAGCGCAGATTGTTGCTCGCGCAGGGCGGTCATGCTCTGCCCGCTGACTCGATATACTTCCAGTGCCCGACTCAAGCGCTGCGGATCATTGGGATGAATGCGCGCCGCCGACACCGGATCGATTTGCGCCAGTTGATCGTGCAGGGCTTGCCAGCCGAGGCGTGCAGCTTCTTCCTCGATCTGCGCACGCACCTCGGGATCGGCCGCCGGCATGTCCGCCAGACCTTCGACCAGAGCCTTGTAATAGAGCATGGTGCCGCCGACCAGCAGCGGGATCTTTCCTCGCCCAGTGATTTCGGCCATGGCCTGCAACGCGTCGCGACGAAAATCAGCAGCGGAATACGCTTCGGCAGGATCGAGAATGTCGATCAGCCGGTGCGGATATTCGGCGAGCAGTTCTTTCGAAGGTTTGGCCGTGCCGATGTCCATGCCGCGGTAGACCAGCGCCGAATCGACACTGATCAATTCGCACGGCAGCACCTTGGTCAGCTCGATGGCCAGATCGGTCTTGCCCGCAGCGGTCGGGCCCATCAGGAAAATCGCTGGAGGAAGCTGGCTCATCAGCGACCGCGCAGGAACAGTTTGTCCAGATCGTCCAGGCCCAATTGGGTCCAGGTCGGTCGGCCATGGTTGCATTGACCGCTGCGCTCGGTGTTTTCCATGTCGCGCAGCAGACCGTTCATTTCCGGCAGGGCCAAGCGCCGGTTGGCGCGGATCGCGCCGTGGCAGGCCATGGTGCCGAGCAGTTCGTTGAGGTGCGCCTGGATACGGTCGGTGGTGCCGTACTCCATCAAATCCGAAAGCACGTCGCCGACCAGTCGATTGGCTTCGGCCTGCTTGAGCAAAGCGGGAATCTGCCGGATCGCCAGGGTTTCCGGCCCCAGCCGCTGCAATTCAAAACCAAGACGCTGAAACCAAGCGGCGTGTTCTTCAGCACAATCGGCCTCGCGCTGACTGACCGCCAGCGACTCCGGCACCAGCAACGGCTGGCCACTGAGACCTTCGCTGGCCATGGCGATCTTCAGGCGCTCGTACATGATTCGCTCGTGGGCGGCATGCATGTCCACCAGCACCAGGCCATGGGCGTTTTCGGACAAGATATAGATGCCTTTTAGCTGCGCCAGTGCATAGCCGAGCGGCGGAATATCTTCCTGACCGGTCGGCAGTGCGCTGGCATTGGCTTCAGGCAGCGGCGCGAAAAATTCCTTGTATGCGGCTTGCGCCTCGGCAGCAGGCAGCGCCGATTGCGGACGCGGCGTGTATTGATACTGATAAGCGCCGCCAGCGCTGGCCCCGGATGACTTGTTGAACGCCGGTTGCGCCTGCGGCTGCTCCAGCAGCGCATTGGCGGCCAGACGCATCTCGCCTTGCGGGCCGAATTCGCCCGCCTCGATCCCGCTCGGCCGAACGATCGCCGTGGTGACCGAGCCGGCCAATTGATCTTCCGGACGCACATCGCCCAGCGCACGGTGCAGCGTGCCGTACAGGAAATCGTGGACCATGCGCCCGTCACGGAAGCGCACTTCGTGCTTGGTCGGGTGCACGTTGACATCTACCGCTGCAGGATCGACCTCGAAAAACAGCGCGAAGGTCGGGTGCCGACCGTTGAACAGTACGTCGCGATAAGCCTGGCGTACCGCGTGGGCCACCAGTTTGTCGCGCACCGCACGGCCGTTTACGAAGAAATACTGCAAATCCGCCTGACTGCGGTTGAAGGTCGGCAAACCGACCCAGCCCCACAGGTGCAAGCCATTGCGTTCGATCTCGATCGGCAACGCCTGCTCAAGGAAACCCGAACCGCAAATCGCCGCCACACGCCGCGCACGGGCCGCATCATCGTGGGCCTCGTGCAGGCTGAGGATGGTCTTGCCGTTGTGGCGCAGATGAAAAGCCACGTCGAAGCGCGCCAGCGCCAGACGCTTGATCACTTCCTGCAGGTGATCGAATTCGGTTTTTTCGGTCTTGAGAAATTTGCGCCGGGCCGGGGTGTTGAAGAACAGGTCGCGGACTTCCACCGAAGTGCCGACCGGATGCGCCGCCGGCTGCACGCGCGGCGCCATGTCCCGGCCTTCGGTCTCGACCTGCCAGGCCTGATCGGCATCGCGGGTGCGCGAGGTCAGGGTCAGACGCGCCACGGAGCTGATCGACGCCAGCGCCTCGCCACGGAAACCCAGGCTCATCACCTGTTCGAGATCCTCAAGATTGCGAATCTTGCTGGTGGCGTGACGGGCCAGGGCGAGCGGCAGGTCATCGGCGGAAATACCGCTGCCGTCATCGCGCACGCGCAGCAACTTGACGCCGCCCTGCTCGACATCGACGTCAATACGCTTGGCGCCAGAGTCGAGACTGTTTTCCAGCAACTCCTTGATCACCGAAGCCGGGCGCTCGACCACCTCACCGGCAGCGATCTGGTTCGCCAGCCGTGGACTGAGCAGCTCGATGCGCGCCGTGTTCATTACCTGGCTCATTCTTTCGACGCCAGTTCGGTGCCTGGAATGGTCAGGTGCTGACCGACTTTCAGCTCATCGCTTTTCAGATTGTTGGCGGCGCGCAAGGTGGCCGGCGAAACCTGATAGCGCACGCCGATCATCGCCAGGGTTTCCCCCGGGCCGACACGGTGGTCGCGCGGGCCTTGGGCAATCTTGCCGGAGTCACGCAGCCAGGCGATGTAGGTGCCCGGCGGCGGATTCTGCTGGAAGAACTGGCGCACGCCGCTGCTGATCGAACGGGCCAGCGCTTGCTGGTGGCTCGATGCGGACAGCTTGTTCGCTTCGTTGGCGTTGGAGATAAAGCCGGTTTCGACCAAGATCGACGGGATGTCCGGCGACTTCAGCACCATGAACCCGGCTTGTTCCACACGCTGTTTGTGCAGCGGCGTAACGCGACCGATGTTGGTCAGCACCTTTTGCCCGACGTTGAGGCTGGAGGTCAGCGACGCGGTCATCGACAGGTCGAGCAACACGCCGGCGAGCATGCGGTCCTTGTCGTCGAGGCTGACGTTGCCGGCACCACCGATCAGGTCGGATCGGTTTTCACTATCGGCCAGCCAACGGGCGGTCTCGGACGTAGCGCCACGATCGGACAGGGCGAACACCGACGCACCGAAAGCGGCCGCGGACGGCGCAGCGTCGGCGTGGATCGAGACGAACAGGTCGGCGCCCTTCTTGCGGGCGATTTCGGTACGCCCGCGCAATGGAATGAAGTAGTCGCCGGTACGGGTCAGCTCGGCGCGGAAGCCTTTCATGCCGTTGACCTGACGCTGCAATTCGCGGGCGATCTGCAGCACCACGTCTTTTTCACGCTGGCCGCGCGAGCCTGACGCGCCCGGATCTTCGCCACCGTGGCCGGCGTCGATGACAACGATAATGTCGCGCTTGCCGGCCGGGGCTGGCGGCAACTTGATCGCCGGTTCAGTCGGAGTCACCGGCACCGCCGGCACGGTCGCCACCGATGGCGTCGGGGCTGGCGGCGGCGCGGCATCGGCCGGGTTGTCGAACAGATCGACCACCAGACGGTTGCCGTATTGCGCGTTCGGCGCCAGCGAGAAGCTTTTCGGAGTGACGGCTTTTTTCAGGTCGATGACCACCCGCAGGTCGGTCGGGGTGCGCTGGGCCGAGCGCATCGCAGTGATCGGCGTGTTCGCGGTCTGCACGTTCAACGGCGCGCCGAGGGTGGCGCCGTTGATGTCGATCACCAGCCGATCAGGGGCTGTCAGGGTGAAAACGCTGTGCTGCACCGGGCCGCTGAGGTCAAAGACCAGTCGCGTGTTGTCCGGCGCCCGCCACAGGCGCACGCTGTTGACCTTTGAATCGGCCACAGCGTTGACGGTTACTGCCATCAACATCAGTCCAGCGGCAGCCACCAACGCGCGAAAGCGCATACCAAACCCCATCATTTAATTGGATTCCAATGCCAAAGCGGCACACCAGGCCTCGCCACGCGAGCCCTGGGCTAAAATTTTCAGCGAACGCCCGCTGTCTTGCGGGCTAATGGTAATGGTCAGGTCAGGCTTTGGCAAAAAGCCTGCACCTTTATCGGGCCACTCGATCAGGCACAGGGCATCGTCTTCGAAGTAGTCGCGGATGCCGAGAAACTCCAGCTCCTCGGGATCGACCAGACGATAGAGGTCGAAGTGGAAGGCACGTATGTCACCGATCTCGTAGGGCTCGACCAGAGTGAAGGTGGGACTTTTTACCGCGCCAACATGGCCCAAACCGCGAATGATGCCCCGTGACAGGGTGGTTTTGCCCATACCCAGATTACCTTCAAGAAAAATCAGGCCATGGCCCTGGGTGACGCGGGCGATCCGTGCGCCAAAGTCGCTCATTGCCTGTTCATCGGCCAGGTACAGGGTTACTTCAGACACGGTGCTTGCTCCTCCAACAACTGACGAATGGCTGGAATCAGATCACTGGCCGCCAGCCCACGGCCGAATTTGCCTTGTTGCATACCCGCGTTGGCGTGCAGCCAGACGGCCAGGCATGCCGCATCGAACGCGTCCATGTCCTGGGCCAGCAATGCGCCGGTGAGACCGGCCAGCACATCCCCCAAACCGCCCGTGGCCATCGCCGGATGGCCCTGATGACACAGGGCCAGACGCCCGTCTGGATGGGCGATCAGACTGCCGGCCCCTTTCAGAACCACTACCGCTGAATACTTTTTGCTCAACGCCAGAGCAGCGGCCGGGCGATCGGCCTGCACTTCGGCGGTACTGATGCCAAGCAAGCGCGCCGCTTCACCCGGATGCGGGGTGATCACGCAATCATTGGGCAACTGGACAAAATCGCTGGCCAGCAGGTTCAACGCATCAGCGTCCCACACTTGCGGCAACGCAGCATTGGCGGCCGCCGACAACAGGGCACGACCCCAACTGGCCTGACCGAGGCCCGGCCCGACCACCAATACCGAAACCTTTTCCAGCAGACCCATCAGTTGATTGGCTGACGAGGTGCCGAGCGCCATCGCCTCCGGCACCCGAGTCAGCGCTGCCGGCATATGCTCTGGGCGAGTCGCCAGCGAAACCATGCCTGCGCCGCCGCGCAAGGCCATTTCAGTGCTGAGCAGAATCGCTCCGCCGAAACCGTGATCGCCGCCGATCAGCAACACATGGCCAAAGCGGCCCTTGTGCGAGGTCGGCGCACGCGGTGCAAGTGCTGGAAGATTAGCGGCGCTCAGACGCTGAGCGCAGACAGGAATGTCACTGAAAATTTCGTCGAGGGCTTGCAGGTCGCTGAAGACCAGCTCACCGATATGATCCGCAGCATCACCGGTCAACAGCCCGACCTTCATAGCAATGAAGGTCACCGTTAGATCGGCGCATACCGCGACACCCAGTTCACACCCGGTATCGGCACACAGCCCGGAAGGAATATCGACCGCTGCTACCGGCAAACCGCCGGCGTTGATCGCCTTGATCGCCGATGCATAGGGCTCACGCACTTCGCCGCTCAGGCCAGTGCCGAGCAACGCATCGAGGACGACACCACGCAGCTCGCTTTGCGCCTGCCAGCCTTGCACCACAACACCAGCAGCCACCGATTCGGCATGGGCCAGTGCGGCATCGCCCTGCAAACGCTGCGGTTCGCCGACGGCGAGAACGCGCACGGTCCAGCCGGCCCGCAGCGCCAACCCGGCCACCAGATAACCGTCGCCGGCATTGTTGCCATGGCCGGCGAGCACGGTCAGCTCGTTCGCGCCCGGCCATTTGCGCACCAGTGCACGCCATGTCGCACGGGCGGCACGTTGCATCAATTCGAAGCCCGGCGTGCCGGCGGCGATCAGCCGCGCGTCGACTTCGCGCACCTGCGCGGCGCGGTACAGCGCGTCGGGTAATTCATCTTTCGTCTGCGGCATGCGTCTTCGGGCTCCGATGTCTGGCAGAATTATACGCACCTCAGCTCCGGTTTCTCTCGCCTCATGTCCGCCATCACCACAGACCTGCCCGCCCTCGCCCAATCGATCAAGGATTGGGGCCGCGAGCTGGGCTTCCAGCAAGTCGGCATCAGCGGTCTGGACCTGGCCGAACACGAGCAGCATCTGCAGCGCTGGCTCGAGGCCGGCTACCACGGCGACATGGATTACATGGGCGCCCATGGCAGCAAACGTTCGCACCCGGAAGAGCTGGTGCCGGGCACGTTGCGCGTGGTTTCCCTGCGCATGGACTACTTGCCAGGCGATACGGAAATGGCCAAACGCCTGGCTGAGCCGGAGAAGGCTTACGTGTCGCGTTATGCCTTGGGCCGCGATTACCACAAATTGATCCGTAAACGTGTTCAACAATTGGCCGACAGGATTCAGGCGCAGATCGGCCCGTTCGGCTTTCGTGCGTTTGTCGACAGCGCACCGGTGCTGGAAAAAGCCATCGCCGAACAGGCTGGATTGGGCTGGATCGGTAAAAATACCTTGGTATTGAACCGCAAGGCCGGGAGTTATTTTTTCCTGAGCGAACTGTTCGTCGACCTGCCGCTACCGGTGGACGAACCGCACAGCAGCGAACATTGCGGGCGTTGCACCGCATGCCTGGATATCTGCCCGACCAACGCCTTTGTCGGCCCATACGTGCTGGACGCTCGGCGCTGCATTTCCTATCTGACCATAGAACTGAAAACCGCGATTCCCGAAGAATTGCGGGCGTTGATAGGCAATCGGGTATTTGGCTGCGATGACTGCCAGATCGTCTGCCCATGGAACCGCTTCGCCCGGCCGACTGGAGAAAGCGATTTCAAGCCACGGCACAATCTCGATAATGCCGAGCTGGCTGAACTGTTCATGTGGGATGAAGAAAAGTTCTTGAGCAGCACCGAAGGTTCACCGTTGCGGCGTGCCGGGTACGAGCGCTGGTTACGCAATCTGGCGGTGGGACTGGGAAATGCGCCTTCATCGATTCCTGTGCTGGAAGCGTTGAAGGCGCGACGTGATTATCCGTCAGAGTTGGTCAGGGAACATGTCGAGTGGGCACTGGAACAGCACGCCCACCGCGCGCTCGCAAAACCGGCAAGCGCACTGTTCAAATCGTAGCCGGACCTTGAGTGCTCCTGCTTTCGCCTTGTATCGTTTCGTTGCGTGCTCCGACTTACTTTTTTTCCTTTAAATGACCACCCAGCTGGTTGATGACCGCGATCCGCTCCTTGGCGTTTTCGGTCATATATATTCGGTCTCCTTGCGACAGATAGAGATGCATCGGCTTTGATGCTGAGCCGGATGGACCATGCATGGGCGTGTATTTGGCATGAATCAGCGCTGCA
Source organism: Pseudomonas siliginis (assembly GCF_019145195.1). Classification (GTDB taxonomy): domain Bacteria; phylum Pseudomonadota; class Gammaproteobacteria; order Pseudomonadales; family Pseudomonadaceae; genus Aquipseudomonas; species Aquipseudomonas siliginis. Next base: position 172,758 of record NZ_JAHSTW010000006.1, on the reverse strand, counting down.
GAAGACGTCGGGGAGTTACCCGCCTCAATGTGCTGCATGAAGGTTTCGGCCTTTTCAAGCAAGCCGGTAAGGCCCTCTTTCTCAAGGATGTTCTTTTTGGGGTCGACCCTGACGAGTGACCATGGTTTCTCGGCCTCTTCCTGAACGGCCGCGCTGGCCTTCGCCTTCGCCTTGGCCGCCGCCTTGTTTCCCTTACCCTTGATCATGCCTCGGGCCATCTCTTGACCCGCTGCTTTGGAGCCTTTACTACTCAGGCCCTGCTTGAAGGCGCCAGCCAGTTTCCTGCCAGCATTGATGCCCGCTTTGGCACCCGCTGCCAGCCCTGCGCCCACCGAAGCCAGCCCAAGACCAAAACTGATCCAGCCCAATATCTCGCCCGCTTGAGAACCCGGTGCGAGTTCATTGACCACCTCGCTGGCAATACCCGCCAGGCCTGAAGCAACCGCCAGCCCCAATGCCGCCACTGCCCATGGCGTCGCCGCGCCCATCGTCACCACGCTGGCAACAATTCCGAGAACACTGAGGCCGATGCCCAGGATCGATTGCCAGGAGATATGCCCGGTAGGGTCGACACGATTGACGGGGTCGCCCAGGCAGTAACTGTAGGCATTCAATCCGCCCGCGCCGAACGGACTCATGCTGTCGGGGGCGAGAAAGCGCATCAGTGTCGGACTATAAGCCCTGTAACCGTTGCCCAGCAGATACAGCCCGGTAACCGGATCCAGCTGTTCGCCGTTGAACCCTGCCACGCTGAACAATCCACCTTCGGCGGGACGATGCCCATAAGGGCTGTAGGCGCAATCGGTGAGCTGCTCCTTGCCCAGCGTTGCCAGCACACTTTGCTGCTGATCAGTGCCGTATAGCTGCGCGTCGGGGTTCAACCCCGATTGCTGTTGCCCCACGAGCGCTCCACCGTGACGCACAACACTGGTTGAACTATCACCACTCACCTCGTTGGCAACCCGGCCTGCGTAGTAGTAACGCTGCACAATTGCTTTTTCGGGTTGCGACAGCTCAACCAGATCGTCGAAACCGTCGTAATGGTAGCCACGAATCACTGATCCCCCTGCGCTGGACAACTGCTCGAGACGTCCGAACGCGTCATAGGCCAGCGTTCGCGCCTGGTCGTCCTTGATCATCCTGCCGTTGGCGTCGTACTCCAGCGTCACTGCCGAGGGGTAGTCGACGTGGGAATGTTTGACGGCGCTGAGCTGTGCAGGATCAGGGTTGTCGTAACTGAAGGTGGTCAGATTCACCCCCAGCGGGAACTTCGTCTGCACGGTGAGGATGTTATCCAATGCATCGAAGGTGAATGTCTGGCGGACAATTTCCTTGCCATACGGATCGCGCGGCTTTTGCGTGCCGGCACAGTCGTACTGGATCAAGCGCCCGCGCACATCGTAGGTGAACTGTTCATCACGTAAAAGTTGAGTGCCACGTCTGGACACTTTCTGCGCCAGTTTGCCAGCCAGCGTGTAAGTCGATTCCAGGGTCTGGTCTGGCTGACCCTGAATCTCGAATGTACGGCGGGTTTCACGCCCGATATCGTCATAGGCAAACCGGGTGAGCATTTGACGCTTGATTGAGGTTTCTTCGGTTTTCGTCCAGTCCAGCATCCCCGTCTGCGCGTTGTAGTGGAATTCGGTTTTAAGCGAGCCCTGGGAGGTGGATAGCAGGCGGCCGTGCTTATCGTATTCGGATGTGCTTTCAGCTCCGAGTACATTGACATGGGCGATCGGTCGCCCCTGCAGGGACCAGGTACTGGAGGTTGCTTTGGTGATAGCGCCGAGGGTCGTCGTTTCGGTTTTCACACGCCCGGAGGGGTGATAGGTGAAACTGCGCTGTCTGCCGTTTTCGGTACAGGTCAAGGGATTGCCACTGAGGGGGTCATACGTCATGGTCGTGACCAGATCCCCTGCCTTGCGCTCAGTCAGCAGGCCGCCCAGTTCCCGCAAATAAGTGAATTCGGTCTTTTTGCCATCAGCACTCTTGTACCACTGCGGCTGGCTAAAGCCCGCTTCATAACCAGTCTCGGTCTTACGTCCGCCCACGGTACTCTGGATCAAGCGACCCAGACCGTCATAAGTTTGCTGCCCCAACACTTTGTCAGCGACCTTGATGTTGATCGGCAGACCTTCATCACTGTGCCCGGCGTAGTCGGTCACGACCGCAGTGGCGTCGGGCAGGACACTGCGGGTTATCCGGTCAAAAACGTCGTACTCATATCGGCTGGTATTGCCGACAGGGTCTGTCTGACTGGTTGTGCGCCCGTAGCCGTCATAGGTGTACACAGTTTTGCCGAGACTTTTGTTCTTCAGATTGAAGCTCTCGACACTCAGCGGTTTACCGAAATCATTGACGAGGGTGATCGTCTTGCCCATCCCCTGGAGCCAATGGGTCTGCCGGCGAAGAACCGGGTCCGCCTCGCTGTGTTCGATACGTCCATCATCGTGCAGCGTCTTGCTGACCTGGCCCCAGGAATCGAATTCGTAGCCGGTGCTGACCGGATAAGGCTTGCCATCACGCCAATCAGTCAGTGTCACTTTCACCTTGTGGCCGACCGAATCATGCAGCGCAGAATAAAGCGTGCGTGTCTGAATCAGACCGTCCTTGTCGGGATGGTCGCAGTCCTTTTCCTGAACGGTGATCACCCGTTCCATCCCGTCATAAGTCACTTTTTGCTCGCCGCCAGCAGGATCCGTGGTCACCATTGTCGCCGGATGCTGTTTGCTGGCAGCCAGATAGGTCCACCGGGTAACGGCCACATATGGGGTGCCGGCAGCAACCGTTTTGCCCACTGCCCGACCGATTGCGTCGTACTCATGCCCGATGTGCTCGCCATCGACACCGACTTCAGAGACCTGTAATCCGGTCAGCGTCGACAGCACTTTCTCACTGGTCTGCAGCGTGCCGTCAAATCCGCGCGTGCTGGACCTGACTCGCAACCTGTCACCCTCAAGTTCATAGGAAAATTCGATAGCGGTTTTTTTATCATTCAGAACGACACTTTGCTCTTTCGTGGCTCCATGCTTGAGTGGATCCCCGGGCGTATTCAAATAACTGCGTGCGGTTTTCGAACGCAATACCTCAACGCCTTCCAACACTTCACAAAAACGCTCCTCGACCGGTAACACGGATGCCAGTTCCGCACCGTCCAGCGCCGGATGGAGCGCGTAGTCGTAGTAGGTGACTGTCGAAGCACCATCGGATGCGGCAGCAGTCACCGTCCTTTTTTTCGGGAATCTGGAAAAGCCCAGCGGATCCTCTGGGCAGTTATCTCCACCACTGGCCGGATAAAATTCCGTGGTCGTCGTCACCCCAGTGGGTTCGACCTGCTTGAGCAAGTTACCTTCGTCATCGAACTCCGTGACGGTGGTTTCCACACGCTGCTGTTGAGTACGCCGATCAAGGTACGTCACCGTGTGGACTTTAGGCATGCGGAACTGAGCCACCTGCTCACTGAATGGCTTGGTAACGGAACAGTGATATTCCGTGGTGGTGGCGATCTGGGCGTCACCGCAGGTTGTAACCTCAGCCACCAACAGATGGAATTTGTTGTAGGTGCGTTTGATGCGGGTATGTACTTTGCCGCTGACCAGCAAGTGCTCGTCCGAGGTGTAGACGTAGTGGCCGGGCGCCAGATAGAGAGGATCCAGGTCACTATCCTTGGCAGGAAGGAGGCCCTGTCCAAAGAAGTTATGGTCGGAGTACGTGTAGGTCTTGCACAGTCGGGGCTGACCGCGCCCAGGGTAGACATCGTGAGCGATAACAAACGGCAGTGTCTGTTCCACACCGCTGATGAAGCGGTGGCCGTGCCGCTTGTAGCGAATGATTTCGACCCCGCGCAGCGGATTGACGATGCGATGAACATAGCTGGCTCCAGCGATGACTTCATACTCAAGGTCCCAACCCTTACCAACCGGCAACTCGATGGCCGTCACTCGAGAGTTCTTCAAGATCAGCTTGTAGTTGGAACTGGAAGTAGTGTCGGGATGCCGGGACAGCGTCACCTGACCTGCCGCGCGGGTGATTTTCAACAGGCAGCGCTTGCCATCACGGACTTCGGCCAATCGGGGAAACTGGTTGAACAACTCATGCTTCAGCGTAATGCTCACACCATTCGCCGCGATTATTTTTTCCACGACGGCGACCTGAGTGCCGGCCAGGACTTTGAGCAGTTCACGCCGCCCATCCTTGTATCGAACTTCATAGCGCCCTGCTCCAGCGACTGCCACTTTCGCCGTCTGCAGTTTCATTTCCTTGAACTTCAGACCGGTAGACGTCTCGACAGCCTTGTAGCGCTCACCGTTGGACAAGGTCATCACTTTGCTGCGCAAGTCATAATTGGTCAGTGTCAAAGACCAGCCAACGCCGAAACCACTATCCGCCTGATTGAGCGGATTAAAGCCCACTGAAAGTGCAAGCTCCGGACCATTGAGATCCGACGAGTGCAACTTGCCAAGCGAAAATGCGCAGGTGTACATGCCCGTGCGGGGATCAACGCCCCCTGAAACAAATTCACCAAAGTTGAAAGCGTTGGAGTGAACAGCGGAAGATGAGTTACTTTCCATAGCAAAATATCCTTTATTCCAGGTGCAAATTTAAACAGGTCAAGCTGGCCAACGAAAATTCGCTGAATCACGCAAATGAAATCAGGCAAATTGTTTTGTTGACCGTTTCGACTCATCCAGAATAAAAGTTCGCTGTTCTGTATCACCTTTGATAGCAAGCCAGTGCTCCGTACCGAACTCATCAATCACGGCGAATTCGAACGCACCTCTCGTCGCCGGCTTCTCCTCCGTCTGTAGAGTCGTGCGCTGTACCAGCGTCAATACACCAGGCACATCGTTAATCGGGAAAGTAATAAAACCCAGAGGCGTATTGACCGAAGCCGATCGCCCATAGATCGGCGCCAGATAGCCATAAAAACTCCTGCCGCCACCACTGTAGTGGTTTATCGTGCCTGACGAGTACACCATTACCGCGTCTTCAGCATCATACGGATTAAGTCTTATATCGGTGCTATACCAGTCAAGAACGTTGATCTGGCGACCGTCAGCGTGAAGCCCGAGATGAAAATACTGAATGCGCTCCTCGTACACTCTTTCGCTGAAAGTACCGTACTTATAAAGAGAGAAACTGTTCTGATTGTATTTTTTCGGAGGAATCGCCTCCAGCGTGACACTGCTGTCGAAACCAACCCCATTACTTCGCAATACCACGCCATTCAAGGAGATCTCGGCAGCCACTTCCATAATTCCAGGTCGGGAAGCCGAGACCCAGAACTGGAAAATCTGTACCGGATCTGCGGCGTTGCTTATCTGGTTGTCACTGACCCGCGGGACTTCTGTCAGGCGCGTTGCCCCACCCGACATTTCGTGAGCGTAACGATTTTCCTGAATCGAAACACTCCAGTCTCCCTCCAGAGGCCGAGCACCGTTGTAGGCAATCAGCCGCAATGACTGCAATGCAGGATGTCCATGCAGCGATACGCCGTCCCCACTGTTATCGATGCCGTGCAGAAGCACCAATACACGCACCTGCATGCGACCGTTGGCATAAAGCACTTTGTGCTGGCCATGATTTGTGGCGTCGAGTTTTACCTCGATACGGGAAATACCAACTTGCTCATCAAACATCTGATAACACCTCAGCCGATTAATATATTTCACCCCTCAAGGGCTCGGCAAAGTATTAACGTCGAATTTAAATATAAACAGCCGCGACATTTGACATTTTGTGAAAAAGCAAACTTTCAACATCATCTTTAATAATTCACACAGATGCTAATAACTTCTAAAAATGCGATCTGCATGTTACGAGATTCAACACTAAGCCATTCGCCCCTTTGATTCTGGCCCACGATGGCCTGTCCCCCCTTCCGAATTCAATCAACCCGAACCGGAAAGGGAGTCAGCGAGTAGCTTATGTTTGCCAAATCATGTTGGCAGCGTGATCGATCCGTTACTTTCGACAACACTCAGTCGCTATCTGAACCTGTCGAAAATCCGCTCTCCGATGACTCACTCTCGGAATCAACGTCTGAAACTGCTTCTTCCGTTTGGATTTCTACCTTCCGGTCCATACTGGAATTTTCAAGATATTGATTAATCCGCCGCATCGACTCGTCACTCAGCGGATTGTTCAATAAACCAACATATAGATCTTGAGTATCCGGAATATCGAACAAATCGCCTCCTACGTCTGAGATATTATTATCCTGTAACGCCATGACCCGAAGATCTCCAAGCCTGTCTATACCGGAAGGCAGGCTGGAGAGATTGGCGTTATATAGCATCAACTCGGTCAAACCTGTCATGAAGCCTACATGCGGAGCAACTGTCAGAGGGTTGTTGGCCAGATTCAACAAAGTGAGCGTCTCGATCCTGGACACACCTTCAGCCGTCGCTTCAGATAATTCAAGCGAGCAATCGTCCAGTACCAGTTGGCGCAACTGGCGCATTTGGAATATTCCAGACGGGAAATCCTCCATTTTTATGCCAGTGACCATCAAATATTGAACATTGGGAAAACTGTCAAAAAAAGCGCCGATGCGTGCGCCAGGCGTTTCCACAGTCAATATCAACTCTGTTACATAGTCGAACCTTGCGGATAATTTTGGTAACTCAGCAGTAAAATCGACATGATGGGAAAAATGATAGTCACCGTACCCCCACCTCGAAACCGACTTGCGTTGCCAGATATCTTGCAGTTTTGCGCTAAATTGCTCGCGAGCCTGGCGCTGTTCTGCGATCTGCATTGCGTCCTGCGAAGAGTCCGCTTGGGTCGATAATCCTTCCGCACTCCAGGTCGCCAATTCATTGCGCAATTTTGCGAGGTCTGTCTCCAGGCGCGCTAAAACTCTGGACGGCTCAGATCCCAGGCGCTCGGAAATGAACGCGGCCAACTCCTTGTCAGCAAGCTGCGGATAGAGACTACGGACACGTTCCACAACGGATCCTGTCAACATCGGGTTGACATCGCCGCCGCCTCGCAGCCCCGCTTGCGCGTATTGGGCGCTGGCCGGAACAGCCGTTACCTGCACCGGTGCGAGTCCCAGCCATTCGCTCACGCGTTGGCGCGACGGCAATGGCTGTGCGCGTACCAGTTGCCGCAGAGCCGCACCACCGCCCTGCGCTACACCGAGCAACTGGCGCTGCCCGGGCAGTAAAAGGCGCCAGACGGCGGCATACAGATCCATCCGATCCTGGGGGGACGCGATGCCGCTGCGTTGGATAACGTAGCCTTCATGCTGACGAATCAATATGTGACGCACTGGCGATCGAGCATCGCCAATAGCACTCAATGACTCACCCTCTGACGCTTGCAGACGAATCTCGATACGAATCTGTCGCGGCCACTGATCAAGCTGCCCGAGCATCTGCAAAGCCAGTTGGTCACTGTCCAGACTGGCTACCGCATCCAGATAGATTCCTTCGCACGCCCTGGCGAGACGCACCTCGCGTAGCGCCACCAGCGTCTTTTCTGCCATATGCCTCGGCATTCCCGGCCGCAGGCGCAAATGCATATGGTCGGCGGCACTGGTCTCTCGCCACAACGCCTGAGCAATCGTCTTGGGCAGATGAGGAAAAATCCGTCGCATCTGCAATGTGTTGTCATCGCAATCGAGTTCGAACGCCCGCTCGCTCTGCTCAAAGAGCAAAGCGCGGGACTGTTCGATAATGCGCTCGCTCAGATCAGTTGCCTGTAGCGTTAACAAAGCCTGCAGTTGTGAATCGGCCTGCGCACGCACGGTCGGATCGGAATGTTGCACTTGGGTGATGAACTGGCGGATCTTTTGATCGAGGGCGAAGCGCCTCACTGTGTCCTGCAGCAATGCCAGCGAAGCGGGATGAATGTCGGACCTGTGCGCCTTCATCGCGTCGACGCCGCTCACGGCAAATATGCGTTGGGTCATCAGTGGAGGGAAATCTTTTATTGAATACTCCGTGCCGGGAAGCTCTGTCGTGCGATTTTGTCCGGTAAAGACAGTTGCAACTGGATTGGCCGACTCAGGATCATCCAGCGGATGCCACAAACGGCCCTCGCTGTCAGGCCGCAACAGCGGACCGGAAGGATGCAGTTCTCTGGCATGTGTGGCGCGAAACAGGCCGCTCTCGGCGTCTCGGACCACTTGTACGATGTGATTGTCAGCGACGGCAACATACTGACGCTGCTTCATGATTGCGATGCCCCATGCATCGGTCTCGTCGAGACGCTCTTGCGTGGGTATCCAGTAGTTCTCCAGCGAATTCCTTGCGGACACACTGGCGAACTCGTCAATCGTGGAATATTTCGGCCTCGTGCTCACACTGATGACAGGCATCACTGCAAGCGAATCTGAAGAAGATGGCGAAGGCAAGGGTCCCTGATGATGTGCACCAGTCAAATGCGGCATTGTCGAAGACGGGTTCAGAGCCCGGGGCAGGCCATCCCCGCTGGACTCGATGGGTCTGGTTGGGGCAGATACAGGTTTGATTTTCGGCGGTTTGCCAGTCATGAATGCTCATCCTTGAGGAGTGGTGACGCTGGCCACACATCGCTGCGGGGCCAGCGCAAAACATCAGATAAAGCACTTTCGTGCATATGCCTGATCAGCGAACATGGCAGCTTATCTGCGGCCGCGATGCCAAACGCATATACAGCTACTACATCCAAAGACATTGCATCACTGGATGATGAAACTCAGCCTCGCTGAAGAGACAAATTGCGCTCGTAAAAATTCACGCGAATCGCCAACTTATGCCCGGTACCATATTCATCGATAGCAATAAAGTAGAGGATACTTCCATATTTTTGCGCACCGGTATTTTCCGAGTATTCGGATAACGCCTGCACAATAGTGAGTTCCCCGTCGCTTTGAGTATTTACTTTGTAATGCTTGTGATTCCATGTTTGCGCATCGCCGGTGAAAGCATATACGAACGGATCACCCCTATCAGGCAAGGTGACGGTCACACTGGTTTTTTCGGGGCGGACGAAAATGCACTTCATATAATTTGTTTTTATTTCGTTAAGCCTGTTCCCACCGGCAAAATCGAGGTTTTCGCCCTCTTCTGCCCCCTCGACCACCCAATCGACCAGGCGGATCTGCTTCCCGTCCGGGTACAGCCCCAGATGGTACTTGCAGATACGATTACCAGGCGACTCATTACCAATCCTGTTCTGATACAACTGAAAGACTCCATATGTCGCGGGCTTTTCAGCCTCTAGAGTCACGCTGCTGTAATGAACACTGGCAGGGGTGGTTCCGTTGCTCAAAATCCTCTCCCCGTTGAGAGACAGGCGCGCACCAACTTCAGTCGTTCCCGCGCTCGATGAGGAAACCCAGAACGTACGCACCTGTGGGTGAACGCTGTCATTCTCAAGATCATCATCGTGCCTGTCCAAGGCATCCGGTGCAGGCCGTGCCTCACGCGTAAACCGCCCTTGGACTGCGCTCGCGACCCAACCATCGCGCAAGGTCTTGCCGGTCGCGTAATGAATAAGCTGGATGCTTTCCATTACATCTTCCGGTACATGTACAGCGTTGCCGTCGGCGTCTACTCCGGCAACGAGCACCTGAACTTTGACTTGCATCCGGCCATTAGCAAAAAGTGCCCTGCTTTGAGTGTTATCACTGGCGTCAAACTTGACCTTCAGACTGGACAACCCCACAAGAACGGGCGAAGTGTTTTGTTGATTACCTGTAGCGTCCATGCTTTCACTCATAATACAGTTCCTCTGTGAGAATATAACTTGATAGTGACATCGAAAACATGCCAGTAAAAAAGTTACATACCCACCAAGAAAATATCAAAGTGAAAAGTGTAAGAAATATGCGCGCATCAGCAGCCAGCAACTCATACACCTTTAAACCAGCCCCCGATACACCTACGCAAGAATGATCAATGTTCGTCGTTATAGACGAACTTCGGCATTTCCCAATGGAAACGGATGGCCAGCAGACGTAACAGGAACCCGCCAAACAAAGTGATCAGGATGGCTTGTTCGCCCGGCACATTTATATAAAGACAAAACATGTAGCACCATGCCGCAGCGAATGAAACACTGGCATAAAGTTCGCGGCGAAATATCAGCGGAATGTCATTGCAGAAAATGTCGCGCAGGATGCCGCCGAACACACCAGTGATAACGCCGCTGACCGATGCCACCAGCATGCCGTGACCCATTTCCAGCGCGGTCATGCAGCCGATCAAGGTGAACGCCACCAGCCCCACCGCGTCGAGCACCAGAAACAGCGAGCGCAGGTGGCGCATCCAGCGCGCAGCGAATACGGTGAACATCGCCGCCACCGAGGTCAGCACCAGATATTCCGGATGTTTGACCCAGGTCAGCGGGTAGTGCCCGAGCAACACGTCGCGCACCGAACCGCCACCGAGCGCGGTGATGCAGGCGATCAGCACCACGCCGAACCAGTCCATGCCACGTCGTCCGGCGGACAGCGCGCCAGTCATGGCTTCGGCGGTAATGGCGATCAGATAGAGCATCAGCAACATGATGGCAGTCCAGGCAGGAAGGCGCGCAGTCTAGCCATTTCGGCGCCGCACCAGAAGAGGGCGCGCCTCTCGCGGCCGGCTCGCGTCCACATAAGCCGCATTCCATGTGGGAGCGAGCCTGCTCGCGAAAGAGTCAGGGCTGATGCCGCTGCCTCAGAACTTGATGAAGTGCTTGCGGTAGTGCTGCAGCTCGGCGATCGATTCGCGGATGTCATCCAAAGCCAGGTGGGTGCTGCCCTTCTTGAAGCTGTCGCGCACATCCGGCGCCCAGCGCGCGGCCAGTTCCTTGAGCGTGGAGACGTCGAGGTTGCGATAGTGGAAGTAGCTTTCCAGCGCTTTCATGTGGGTATAAAGGAAGCGACGGTCCTGGCAGATGCTGTTGCCGCAGATCGGCGATTTGCCCTTCGGCACCCACTTTTCCAGGAAGGCAATGGTCTCAGCTTCTGCCTCAGCCATGCTGATGCGGCTTTCACGTACACGCTGGGTCAGGCCGGAATTACCGTGAGTGCGGGTGTTCCATTCGTCCATGCGCGCGAGCACTTCGTCGCTGTGATGGATGGCGATCACCGGGCCTTCGGCCAATGTATTCAGCTCACTGTCGGTGACGATGGTGGCCATTTCGATGATGACGTCGTTGTCCGGGTCCAGACCGGTCATTTCCAGGTCGATCCAGATCAGGTTCTGCGGGTTTTGCATATTCGGGCTCCTAGGCAATGCTGCGCAGTTTAGCTTAGGCCGGTGGCCGGGCGTGCTAAACTCGCGGCCGTTTTACCTAATCGCTGCATTCTTCAGACGGAACACCCATGGCCAAACGCCAACTCAATCGTCGTCAAAACTGGCGCATCGAAAAGATTCAGGGCGAGCGCGCCGCACGCGCCGCCAAACGCGAGTCCTCGGCGGTCGAGGCCCTCGAGGGCGGCGACCTTGGCCCTGAGCAGCACGGCCTGGTGATCGCCCACTTCGGCGTGCAGGTCGAAGTCGAAGCCGTTGACGGCGAACTCGCCGGCCAAGTGTTCCGCTGCCACTTGCGCGCCAACCTGCCAGCGCTGGTCACCGGCGACAAAGTCGTCTGGCGCGCCGGCAACCAGGGCATTGGCGTGATCGTCGCGCAACTGCCGCGCAGCACCGAGCTGTGCCGCCCCGACAGCCGTGGTCAGCTCAAGCCGGTTGCCGCCAACGTCGACATGATTGTCATCGTGTTCGCGCCGCTGCCCGAGCCTCACGCCAACCTGATCGACCGCTATCTGGTCGCTGCCGAACATGCCGGCATCCGCCCGCTTCTGCTGCTGAACAAATTCGATCTGATCGACGAGCAGAACGCCCCGGCGCTGAACGCGTTGCTGGCGGTGTACCGCACGCTGGGTTACCCGGTGCTGGAAGTCTCGGCGCATCACGGCAACGGCATGGAACAGCTGCAAAAGCAGCTCGACGGGCGCATCAGCGTATTCGTCGGCCAGTCCGGCGTCGGCAAGTCGTCGCTGGTCAACAGCCTGCTGCCGGAAGTCGAAACCCGCGTCGGGCCGTTGTCCGAGCTGTCCGGTCAGGGCACGCATACCACCACCACTGCGCGGCTGTTCCACTTCCCCGGTGGCGGTGAACTGATCGACTCCCCGGGCATCCGCGAATTCGGCCTGGGCCACGTCAGCCGCGCCGACGTCGAAGCCGGCTTCATCGAGTTCGACGACCTGCTCGGCACTTGCCGTTTCCGCGACTGCAAGCACGACCGCGAACCGGGTTGCGCTCTGCTCAAGGCGCTGGAAGATGGCCGCATCCAGCAGCAACGGATGAACAGCTATCGCTCGATCATCGCCAGCCTGCCCGAAAACGGCTATTAAACAGCCGCGCCGGCAGCCCTGCGCGATGGGCTGCCGGTTGTCGGACTGCATCTGACGCACGCCTCTCCCTCTTAAACATCAGCCTTGTCTGTAGGCTTTTGCGCGCCTGCTTGCAGGACGTTTCTGTTTTGCAGCGCAGACCTTGTAGGCCTGAGCCAGCGGCCTACATTTCTTTCCTCCTTCGCTCACAGCGACCATCGAGGAAAGCCATGCAAACCTGTGTTTTATTCATCAGCCATTCGTCTCGCGACGCCCGCCCGTGCAATACCCACGGAATCGTCTGCGCGATCCGCCTGCACACGGCGGTATGACCATGCGCAAGGGATTGTTCATCGGCATCAACGATTACACGCATATCGACGGGCTGAGCGGTTGCTGCAACGACGCCATGGCCATGGCTTCGGTAATGAAAAGCAACGCCAACGGCGACCCCAACTTCAAAAATGTTGTACTAACGTCTGCCGAGGATTACCTGAGCCGGGAAAAACTCGAAGACCAGATCCGCGAGCTGTTTTCCGGTGACTGCAACGTCGCCCTGCTGTATTTCGCCGGTCATGGCGGTTTCGATGCCGACACAGACGAAGGCATGTTGATCCCGCAGGACTACCGCAACGCCAAGGACGGCATCCGCATCAGCGACATTCTCAACTGGGCGGACAAAGCCACGCGGATCAAAAACAAAATGATCATTCTCGACTGCTGCGAAAGCGGTTCAGCCGGAGAAGTGCGCGCCCTGCGCAGCGAGAGCAGCATGGTCAGCGAAGGCATGACCATCCTCACCGCCTGCAAAAAAGCCGAGCCGGCGCTGGAGGGCGCGCAGCACGGCGTGTTCACCGGCCTGCTCCTGCAAGCGCTGCATGGCGGCGCGGCGAATATCCTCGGCAAAATCACCCCCGGCAGCCTGTATTCCTTCGTCGACAACGCCCTCGGTGCCTGGGAACAGCGTCCGGTGTTCAAGACCAATGTGTCGCAGTTCATTTCCCTGCGCGAAGTCTCGCCGCTGATCCCCAAGGAGATCCTGCGCAAATTGCCCGACTGGTTTGCCGAAGCCGAATCGGTCTTCCCGCTCGACCCCAGCTACGAACCCACCGAAAAGGCGTTCGTGCCTGAGCACGGCGAGGTCTTCGCCCAGTTGCAGAAGTGCAACCGCCACAGCCTGATCGAGCCGGTCGATGCCGAGCACATGTACTACGCCGCCATTCACTCGACCGGCTGCCGCCTGACGGCACTCGGCGCCTATTACCGCGAACTCGCCCTCAAAGGACATTTCTGATGCCAGTCTTTATCAGCTATCGCCACATGGATCGCGCCCATGCGATCGCCATCAATACCCGTCTGACCCAAGCGAAGATCAGGACATATCTCGATGTCCTCGATCCGGAATCGCAGACCACGGACGACATCACCGGGGTCATTACCCGCAACATCACCGAGTGCACGCATTTGCTGGCGGTGGTGTCGGAGACAACTGCACTGTCGTGGTGGGTGCCGTTCGAGATTGGCGAGGCGACGATCAGCAACCGGCGGATCTGTACGTTCAAGACCGGACCGGCGCAACTGCCGATCTATCTGGACAAATGGCCGAAGCTGAGCACGGCCAGCGACCTGGATTTCTTTATCGATGCGTATCGGGATGAGGTGTCGAACAAGCGGTCGATGGCGCTGGAGTCGATCAGCGAATCGGTGAAAGGGGCGTACAAGCGCGATGCAGAGATGTTTCATGAACAGCTGAAGAACCGGATTCGTCGGGGATTCTGAGACTGTGCCGGCCTGTGATAGCCAAAAAAAAGCCGACATCACTGTCGGCTTTTTTTCACTTACTGCTTCGGCGCAGGCGCAGGCGCCGCCCCACCCGGCTCGGCCGGTTTCGGCGCCGCATCGTCAAACAGATTCAACCGCTCGCGCAACTCGTGAGCCGGCACTGGCTGTTTGTCCGCCGGCAGCGCATTCGGATCAACCGGGGCTGCCGGAGCAGCACCGTTCTGCCCCTGATCCGCCGGTTTCGCTGCCTCGGGACCCTGCGCACCTTCAATGGCGGCCTGGGCCTTTTTGGTCAGTACGACAATGTCGATCCGGCGGTTGACCGGGTTGAACGGATTTTCCCGATCAAACAATGCCGACGAGGCATAACCGACCACCCGCGCCACCTGCGCATCCGGATAGCTGCCCGCGACCAAGGCACGGCGAGCCGCGTTGGCGCGGTTGGCCGAGAGCTCCCAGTTGCCGTAGTCGCCAGTGCCAATGTACGGCTTGGCGTCGGTGTGGCCGCTGATACTGATCTTGTTCGGCACCGCTTTGATGGTGTCGGCCATGGCCAGCAGGATGTCTTCGAAGTACGGTTTCAGGCGTGCGGAACCGGAGTCGAACATCGGCCGATTCTCGGCATCCATGATCTGGATGCGCAAGCCGTTCGGCGTGATCTCGAAAAGGATCTGATCCTTGAACTTCTGCAGTTGCGGGTTCTCGTCGACCTTGTTCTGCAGTTCTTGCAGCAGCAGTTCGAGACGCTCCTTCTCGACCTGCTCGGCCATGCCTTCAACCTGATCGGTGTCGACCGTGACCTTGTCCGGTTGCGGCTGCGACTTCACTTCCGGGTTGAGGGTGTTTTCCGGCGCCAGGGTCGGTGTACCGCCGAGGTCGATGATGTACGGCGTGCCGCTTTCGGAGAAGCCGACCGGGTCCTTGAAATAACCGGCGATGGCGATCTTCTGTTCCGGCGTAGCGGTGGACAGCAGCCACAGCACGAGGAAGAACGCCATCATCGCCGTGGCAAAGTCGGCGAAGGCGATTTTCCACGCCCCGCCGTGGTGCCCGGCGGCAATGCGCTTGACGCGCTTGACGATGATCGGCTGATTATTTTCCATGACTTAGCGACCGCGAACCGCTTGTTCCAGCTCGGCGAAGCTTGGACGGTGCGCCGGGTACAGAACCTTGCGCCCGAACTCGACCGCCAGCGACGGCGGCATGCCGGACGCCGAAGCCACCAGCGAGGCCTTGATGGCTTCGTAGACGTTGAGCTCTTCCTTGGCATCGTGGGCCAGGGAATGTGCCAGCGGACCGAAGAAACCGTACGCCGCGAGAATACCGAAGAAGGTACCGACCAGTGCCGCACCCACGTGCAGACCGATCGACGCCTGGTCGCCCTCGCCCAACGAAGCCATGGTCACCACGATACCGAGTACCGCCGCAACGATACCGAAACCGGGCATGCCGTCGGCGATGCCGTTGACGGCGTGGGATGGGTGCTCGAGGTCTTCCTTGAGGCTGTACAGCTCCATGTCGAACAGGCCTTCCAGTTCGTGCGGAGCCATGTTGCCGGAGGACATGATGCGCAGGTAATCGCAGACAAACGCGGTCATGCGTTCATCCTTGAGCACCGCCGGGTACTTGGCGAAGATCGGGCTCGCGGCGGCATCTTCGATGTCGCCTTCGATCGCCATCATGCCTTCGCGGCGGCTCTTGTTGAGGATCTCGTAGATCAGCCCGAGCACTTCCAGATAGAAGGTGTGGGTGAAACGCGAACCGAACATGCTCAGGGATTTCTTGAGCACGTGCATCGTCATGTAACCGGGGTTGGCCTGGAGGAACGCGCCAAGGGCCGCACCACCGATGATCAACACCTCGAAGGGCTGGATCAGGGCGGCAATCTTGCCGTGGGAGAGCACGTATCCGCCGAGCACGCTCGCGAATACGACGATGATGCCGATAATTTTAGCCATAGGTAGAAGGTACTTGTTTAAGTCGGGTTCAAGGTCATATTCGGAAGTTAAAAAATCTCTTCTTCTACTTATCGGCAAAACTGCGCCAGACTATAGCCAGTTCAGGCGAAAAGCCAATTTAGCCCATGCCGGGCGCGTCTACAGTCAGTGAAGATCTCGTCCAGACATGGCTAATGAAACGAACATTCCATCGGTAAAACCGAGCACCCTTGAGGCTTGGGTCAAGCTGCTCGACAGCGTCCGCCTGCCCGTACCACAAGAGGCTCACGACAAAGTCTGCCGGGCGATCCGCGACAATCGCAGCTCGCTGCGCGACATCGCCGATCTGATGCAGGACAGCCCGGCGCTGGCCTTGAGCGTCATCCGTGAGGCGAATCGTCACACCCACGGCACCATGGCCGCGCCAGCGGAAAATCTCGAGGTGGCAATCAATCGCCTGGGCCTTGCGCGCACCGAAGAATTGCTCGCGCGCCTGCCCGCCGAACCGCACCGACAGATCCCCAAGGCCTTGCGTCAGTTGCAGTTGATCAGCCAACACGCGACACAGCAGGCCAACGGCTTTTTTGCCAGTCGTCTGGCGCGGCTGTGGCAGGACATCCATTGGGGCAGCTTGCTGTTTTTGTCGCCGCTGTGGCCCTTGGCACTGACCTATCCGCAGTTACTAGAGGAGTGGGAACTGCGGGTGATCCACAAGGGCGAGTCGGCACGTGTGGTCGAAAAGCAATTGTTCGGCGTGCGCCTGTTGAAGATTGCCGAGGCACTGGTCCAGGCCTGGCATCTGCCGATCTGGGTCGAGCAAGGCTACAAATTGCTGCTCAGCGAACAACGCGAACTGGTCAAAGTGCTGCGCATCGCCCGCGACAGCGAGCACCCGCTGCGCCAGCAGAATCGCCTCGACGATGACCCGACATTGCGCCGCTGGCTTAACCAGCCGGCGAATTCCGTGCTGCTGGCCAATGGGCTGGCGCTGTCGGCGCAACAGGCCTGGGACAGTCCGCACAGCAAGCGCTGGCAGTACCTGACTAGCCTGTATCTGCAGATTTCCATGGATGAAGTGCAGCAACAGTTGCACCAGCAAGCGGCGAACAGCGCGCGTCAGCATGCGATGCCTGATTTGTGGCACCCGGCGGTTTCGCTGATCTGGCCGTGGGGCACTCGTCGCTTGCCGGCCGGCATGCTCCCGGCCGCAGCGCCGAATGCGGATGATCTGGGCCAATGGCGTCGGCAATGCGCCGAACTGCTCGCCGAGCCCAGCCGCTTCACCAATGCCATGAGCCTGACCGTCGCCGCCCGCGAGGCACTGGTGGCCAGCGGCATGCGTCGGGTGATGATTCTGATGGCCGACCGCACACACACGACCCTGCGCGTGCACCAGACCGCCGGTTTGCCGAAGGATGCAGCGGCGCTGAGTTTTGCCGTCGGCCAAAGCAAAGTCCTGCAGCGCCTGCTCGCTCAGCAGGCGCAGGTGCGGATCACGCCGGAGAACAACGGGCAATTCTCGGCCTTATTGCCAGCGAGCCTGCGCACGCTGTTTCGCGGTGAGCATCTGTTCCTGCGTTCGCTGGTCAACAACGGCCGGGTGATCATGATCGTCGTTGCCGATCAGGGTGGCGGGCCGTTCGCCGACATCACTGTGCAGGCCTTCGGCAAAACTGCGCAGTGCATCGAAAAAGCCCTGCACAGCTTTAGCAGCCGTGGCCAATGAGCCTGCGCTACAATCCTCCCCTTTGTGCTCTGGAGACCTCACATGTCTGACTTCTCTGGCTTGCCGCTTGTCATCGAGCCGAGCGACCTGCTGCCGCGTCTGGAGTCCCCGGAACTGATCCTGGTGGACCTGACCAGCCCTGCCCGGTATGCCGAAGGTCACTTGCCCGGTGCACGTTTTGTCGACCCGAAACGCACCCAGCTCGGCCAGCCACCGGCGCCCGGGCTGATGCCGGCGAAGGCCGATCTGGAAGCGTTGTTTGGTGAGCTCGGTCATCGCAAAGATGCGGTCTACGTCGTGTATGACGATGAAGGCGGCGGCTGGGCCGGGCGCTTTATCTGGCTGCTCGATGTCATTGGCCACGACAAGTACCACTATATAGACGGTGGTCTGCCGGCCTGGCTGGCGGACGGTATGCCGATGTCGATTCAGGTGCCGGCCGCCGTCGGTGGCCCGGTCTCGCTGACCCTGCACGATGAACCGACCGCCACCCGCGAATACCTGCAAAGCCGTCTCGGCGCCGCCGATCTGGCGATCTGGGACGCGCGCGGGCCGCTGGAATATTCCGGCGAGAAAGTCCTCGCCGCCAAGGGTGGCCACATCCCCGGCGCGGTCAATTTCGAATGGACCGCCGGCATGGACCAGACGCGTCAGTTGCGCATCCGCAGCGACATGCCGCAGATCCTCGAAAACCTCGGGATCACCAAGGACAAGGAAATCATTACCCACTGCCAGACCCATCACCGGTCGGGCTTCACTTATCTGGTGGCCAAAGCCCTCGGTTATCCGCGGGTCAAGGGCTACGCCGGTTCCTGGGGCGAATGGGGCAACCACCCTGACACGCCAGTCGAGATTTAAGGTTTTTAAGGACAACTAATGAAAGAGCGTCTGTTTATCCTCAGCCAGTACCTGCTGCCGCATCACCTGCTGTCGCGTCTGGCCGGCTGCATCGCCGAATGCCGCGTGCGCTGGTTCAAGAATGCCTTCACCCGATGGTTCGCCAAGCGTTATCAAGTGGACATGTCGCAAGCACTTGTCGAAGACCTGACCGCTTACGAGCACTTCAACGCATTCTTCACGCGTGCGTTGAAAGACGGCGCGCGTCCACTGGACGAAACCCCGGGCGCGATCCTCAGCCCGGCCGACGGTGCGGTCAGCCAGCTCGGCCCGATCGAACACGGTCGTGTGTTCCAGGCCAAGGGCCACAGCTTCAGCGTGTTGGAGTTGCTCGGCGGGGATGCGGCCAACGCAGCGCCGTTCATGGGCGGCGACTTCGCTACCATTTACCTGTCGCCTAAGGACTACCACCGCGTGCACATGCCGCTGGCCGGCACCCTGCGCGAAATGGTCTACATCCCGGGCCGCATTTTTTCGGTGAACCAGACCACTGCCGAAAACGTCCCGGAGCTGTTCGCCCGCAACGAGCGCGTGGCGTGCATATTCGATACAGAACGCGGGCCGATGGCCGTGGTGCTGGTCGGTGCGATGATTGTCGCTTCGATCGAAACCGTGTGGGCCGGTCTGGTCACGCCACCGAAGCGCGAGCTGAAAACCTTCCGCTACGACGAAGCCGCACGCGCACCGATTCATCTGGAAAAAGGCGCGGAACTGGGACGCTTCAAGCTCGGTTCGACGGCGATCGTGCTGTTTGGCCCGGATCAAGTGAAGTGGGCCGAAGAGCTGGTGGCCGGTTCACCCGTGCAGATGGGCCAAGGCCTGGCACTGCCAAAAGCGTGACCCTGTTCGCGGAAGCAGCCGAGGCTGCTTCCGCAAACCGCGGCATTTGCTGCTATGGTTTTGCTCATGAGCCAGACCAACTTTTCTCCCAAGCTGCGCGCTCCGACTCCCACGCAAACGCGCCTGTCGTTCTGCGACGCCAGCCCGCGCGACCTCAAGCGCTGGATCGCCAGCCTGCCCAAGGCCAACATCGGCGAAACCGCCCGCCTGCTCTATCAAGGCCTCGGCGAACTGAACCTGTTGCTCACTCCCAGCGACAATCGCCTGCAACTCCTGGAACTGCTGCGGCCCGAGGTGTATTTCGTCTGCCAGCATCTGGAACGGCACTTTCTGCATCAGGCGATCATGCTCGACGAGCGTTCGCGCAAAGTCAGCAACCTGTGCCAGGCGCTGCAAGGCCAATTGGCCATCGGCTATAAACAGATCGTTCTGCGCATCCTGCCCAAATATAGCAAGGATCGAGCAACGTTGGTCAGCACCGCATTGCAACGCGCGGCGCATGCCCTCAAGGCGCAACTGGTGCGCGCCACGCAGCTGTACAGTCCACCGCCGGAACACGTGTGGTTGGAATTGCATCATCTGTATCGCAGCGCTGCGCAATTACAGCTGCAACAACGGCGGCTGCGCGATGATCTGGCGTTTTTGACCAGCGAACTGAGCGTCGAACAGACCTACATCGCCGCACTGCTATTGGGCAGCGCCCGTTGCAATCAATTGCGTCAAAGCCAGATTGCCCGGCTGGCCGAGGTGATCGAGCCGTGGAGCGCCCTGCTCAAGCTGCATCCCGGCAGCGCCGACGAGGGCTTGTTTGCGGTCAGTCCGGAACTCGATGTCGGCCCCCGATACCGCAAGATGTTTCGCAGCGAACAACAGAGCGGACTGCTGGGCTTCGACCCGCAACCGCTGGTCAAACAGCTCGAAATGCACTTGTTGCACCAGCCGACTTCGACACCTTTGCCTGTCTCTGCCGGGCTCAGCATCGATACCCTGCAACATCTCCATGCCACTTGGGGCCAAGCGGCGGAACGCAGCTTTCAGCGGATCGCCGGCCAAGGCTCATTGACTGTGTGCGTCGGCATGAGCGCCCTGCACTTCTACCTCGGCGGCGAGCGCACCTTCAGCGAGTTGCTCAAACATCCCGGTGCCCGCGCGGCAAATTTCAGCAGCATCGTGGCCAACGGCGAAAAGGACAGCTGGAGTCAGGCGTTCGACGCTGCCCCGCAAAGTAACGATGAGCTGTTGCCGTACGAGGAAATCCAGTACGACCAGCTGAGCGAGGATGAAGGCCCCGGCAACGCGCCGAACTATCCGACTTACGCCTTGCCCGTGATCAACCATAGCCCTGGCGGCTATTGCCTGGCCTGGCCGAGCGAGGTGCCGGCCGAATTGCAGGCCGGGGAAATGCTCGGCATTCAGGACAGCGAGGGCAAAGGCTGGAGCATTGCGGTGATTCGCTGGATCCGCCAGGTGCGCGGCAGCGGCACGCAGATGGGCATTGAACTGGTCGCGCCACACGCGCAGCCGTGCGGGCTGCAACTGGTTCGTTCCAAGGACGATCACAGCCATTATCTGCGCGGTTTGCTGTTGCCGGAGATCAGTGCGATCGATGTGCCGGCCACCGTGCTTGCGCCGCGCCTGCCGTTTCAGGAAGGCAACAAGGTGTTGATCAACACTCAAGGCGAAGAACACCGCGCCGGGCTGGATCGGCGGGTGGCGAGTACGCACAGTTTCAATCAGTTCGCCTATCGCTCGCTGGATCCTGCGCAGAATGGCGGAGGTGAGGAGGATTTTGATTCGTTGTGGAATTCACTCTAGATCGAGGCGCGGCCTTCGCGAGCAGGCTCGCTCCCACACTGGAATGAGGTTTCCCGTGGGAGCGAGCCTGCTCGCGAAGAGGCCAGATCAGCTTATCGAGATCTCAGAGCTGCCCGTCGCGATCGCGGAAGCCCAACAGATACAACACACCATCCAGCCCCAGCGTTGAAATCGCCTGCTTCGCCGACTGCTTGACCAGCGGTTTGGCGCGGAACGCCACGCCCAGCCCGGCAATCGCCAGCATCGGCAAGTCGTTGGCGCCGTCGCCGACGGCAATGGTCTGCTCCAGACGCAGACCTTCCTTGTGCGCCAGTTCCTTGAGCAAGTCAGCCTTGCGCTGCGCATCGACAATCGGCTCGATCGCCACGCCGGTGCACTTGCCGTCGACCACTTCCAGCTCGTTGGCGAACACGTAGTCGATGCCAAGCTTGGCTTGCAGCTGCTTGGCGAAATAAGTGAAGCCGCCGGACAGGATGGCGGTTTTGTAGCCAAGGCGCTTGAGTTCGGCGAACAGGGTTTCAGCGCCTTCGGTCAGGCGCAGCGAGGCGCCGATCGAGTCGAGCACGCTGACGTCGAGGCCCTTGAGCAGCGCCAGACGCTCCTTGAAGCTGGCACGGAAATCCAGTTCACCCGCCATGGCGCGCTCGGTGATTTCGGACACTCGATCACCCACGCCGGCTGCCTTGGCCAGCTCATCGATGACTTCCGCTTCGATCAGCGTCGAGTCCATGTCGAACACGGCCAGACGCCGGTTGCGACGGAACAGCGAATCTTCCTGGAAGGCGATATCGACGTTCAATTCCTGGGCAACGCTGAGGAATTCGGCGCGCAAGGCCTGCGGATCGGCCGCTTCACCGCGCACGGAAAACTCGATGCAGCCCTTGCCCTTGTCGGCTGGTGTGTCCAGCGGCATGCGCCCCGACAGACGGTCGATATGGTCGATGTTCAGGCCATATTTGGCGGTGATCGCGCTGACCGCCTGCAACTGGCCGGCGGTGACTTTGCGCGTCAGCAGGGTAACGATGTGGCGCTTCTTGCCCTGATTGCCCACCCACTGCTGGTAATCCTCTTCGGACACCGGGGTGAAACGCACTTGCTGATCCAGTTCGTAGCCCTTGAACAGGATGTCCTTGAGCACCGACTTGCCCTGTTCGGAATCGGGAATTTCAACCAGGATGCCGAACGACAGGGTGTCGTGGATCACCGCCTGACCGATGTCGAGAATGTTCACACCACCTTGTGCCAGAACACCGGTGATGGCCGCCGTCAGACCCGGACGGTCGACTCCCGTGATGTTAATCAGGACGATTTCGCGCAACGCGCACCCCCGCAACTGGAAAAAAACCGCATTCTACCCACTTTCAGTGACCATCGGGCACCGCGAGCGCTTTGCCGGTCTGGGGCCTGTCGCTATACTGCGCGTCAACTTCACGGACAAAGAGCCGAGCTCAAGTGAACCGGCCCACGCCAGTCAAAACCGATAACTTCTTCCTGCTGATCTTCCGTGCACTGCGCCATCGCCGTGTACCGATTGCATTGCGCATTGCCAGCCACAACGTGATCCTGGTCGCTCTGGCCCTGGTGATCTATGCCGGGGTGATGGGTCTGCAATTCAAGCAGGCCATGCACGAGCAGGCCGATGCGCTGGGCGAAAGCCTGACGACGCAGACCGCCACTTCCGCCACCGAGCTGCTGGTGTCCAACGACATCCTCAGCCTCAACGTGCTGCTCAACAACCTGACCAAGAACAAACTGGTCGCCCACGCGGCGATCTACAGCGTGGACAACCGCATCCTCGCCGAGTCCGGTCAGCGTCCCAAGCACAGCCTGCTGGGCGAAGCCGAGGGCATGTATGAGAGCAAGATCACTTTCCAGGACGTGACTGCCGGGCAACTGCGCATCAGCCTGGACATGGATCAGTTCCAGCAGCCAATGACCATCAGCCTGCAAAGCATGGGCATTCTGAGTGCGATTCTGCTGGCACTGTCGCTGGCTCTGAGCCTGCGCATGGGCCGTTATCTGTCGACGCCACTGCTGCAATTGCGTGTGTGGCTGCGCCGCATCGACGCGCATACACCGGGCATCGATCGCCAGGATGAAATCGGCGATCTGGCGCGCCAGCTGCACGCCAGCTACGCCCCGGAACCGGAGCCTGAACCTGAACCCGAGCCGGAATTCGCCGAGGAAGAAGACGAGCCGGAATTCGAGGTGCGTAACCTGCGCGATCCAAGTTTCGACGAAAGCCGCCCGCTGGCCGCGAAGAAACCGGCGCCGCGTCACCTGGTCAGCACCGTCGAAGACGATGATGACGATGACGCCTTCGCCGAACTGCGCGACGAATCGCTCAACGGCGCCGCCCAACCGCTCACGCGCAAACCGAGCCCTGACGTGCCACAGCACACCGCCGTACTGGCCGTGCAATTGGGATCGCAGGAACAACTGCGTCGCTTGCCTCGCGCACGCCTGGAAGAACTGCAGGATCGCTATCGCGACTGCCTCGAGCAGGCAGCGTCGCTGTATCAGGGCGAAATCGAAACCCTCAACGATGGCAGCACGCTGCTGCTGTTCCATACCGAAGATTGCGGCGACGACTACCTGACCAATGCCATCTGCTGCGGCGAATTGCTGCGTGCACTCGGCCACCAATTGCAGATCGAGGTCGCAGACAGCGGCATCACCCTGCAATTGCAGCTGGGCCTGACCCTGGGCGATGAATTGTTCGGCCTGAGCCAGATTGATCTGCTGCTGACCGATTCGGCCCAGGATGCACTGGCCTTGTCGCAACACAGCCGCAATCTGCTGCTGGTCGAGCGCAAGATCAGCGATGACACGTTGATCCGCCAGCGTGCGCGGATCCGGCCGATCGCCAGCCCTGAAGGCGCGTGCTGTGTGGAGCGGTTGATGGAGCCTTATCCATCGATGCTGGAGCGGCAACTGGCGCGGATGCATGAGCGTCGGGCGTAAGGTCTAGGCCAGATACGCAAAAGCCCGCAGACGAGTGATTGTCTGCGGGCTTTTTGTTGCCTGCGCTGGCCCCTTCGCGAGCAGGCTCGCTCCCACCAGGTCTGCTCGCCGCCGATCAAATGTGGGAGCGAGCCTGCTCGCGAAGTGGCCAGCGTTGAAGACGAATAATCTCTGCCCCCCAGATACAACAAAGCCCGCACAAGGCGGGCTCTGTTCTGGCTCGTTCCAGCCTCAGAAGCGAAACACTTCCATATCGGTACGAATCGGCGAGGCCATCGGAATCTTCGGCTGTTTCTCGGCCTCCGCTGCCGGCGCTGCGGGTTTCGGCGCGGCTTTACGCGGTGCCTCGGCCACTGGCGGCTGGTTGGCCAATGGCTTGAGCGCCACCGACAGCTGCTCGGCCAGACGCTGCAACAGAACCCCTTGTGCCTGCACCTGGGAAGCGGTGCTGCCAGCGTGCGTTTCCTGCAGGTGAATGATGCGGTTATCGCGTACCTTGCCGCGACGATCGATCAAACGCCACTGCGCATCGAGAATCGCCGGTTGTTTCGCCCCGGAATCCAGACGGGTGATGGTCAGCAAAACCTGCACATCCGGCGTGAACCCGGCGGTAGCAGGCGCCAGCACCACACGCTGGCTGTCCAGGTGACCGGCGACCTGACGCATCAGCAACTGATCGATATCCGACGAAAGGCTGCCAGCCCAACGACCGTCGGTCGCCGCTTGCAGGCTGCCGTCGGGTTGACGTTGCAGCAGGGTTTCGCGTTGCAGGTAATCGGCAACAACTACCGGCCCCAGCAAAACCGCCATGCCCGCGCTTTGCGCAGGCTGAACCGGACTTCCGCTGTCCAGTTGGTACAGCGACACCGGCTGGTGAACGCTGCAACCCGCCAGGCCAAGAACGCCGGCGAGCAACAAAATAAGGGGGCGTAGAGCAGTCATCATCCCGTCCAGGTGGCCGCCACAAGGCTGACCACAGTGAAAATACTCAATAAATATGAAGAACGCTCGGCCACGCCGGCGCTTGAAAGGCCATATCATCCGTGAATATGCGTTCCGACTCCAGCGCCAAAGCGTCGATCTACGCGTTTAATCGCAGATCGAACGCTCTAGGAAGGCGTTCTCGCCTAATTGAGGTTTTCGACGAGCAGCGCATCGACCCGTTGGAAGCCCCGCGGAAGTTTGTTTCCGCGCCGTCCACGCTCACCTTTGTAGTGCTCGAGGTCGTCGGCTTTCAGCGACAGGGTCCTTTTGCCAGCCTGCAACACCAGGGTGGCGCCTTCCGGCAGGACGGCGATGTCCGTGACATATTCTTCGCGACTGGCCACACGCTCACCGGAAATACCGATGATCTTGTTGCCTTTGCCCTTACCTAATTGTGGCAGATCACTGATTTTGAAGATCAGCAGGCGACCTTCGGTCGTGACCGAGGCCAGCCAGTTCTGCTCACGATCGGCCACAGGGCGCGGTGCGATGACCTTGGCGTTGTTCGGCAGGCTCAACAGGGCTTTGCCGGCCTTGTTCTTCGCTTGCAGGTCTTCACCTTTGACCACGAAGCCGTAACCGGCATCGGAGGCAATCACGTACAGCGCATCGTCTTCGGGCATCAGCACGCATTCGAACGAGGCGCCCGGTGGCGGCGTCAGACGGCCGGTCAACGGTTCGCCCTGACCACGGGCCGACGGCAAGGTATGCGCGGCGACCGAGTAGCTGCGACCGGTGGAATCGATGAACACGGCAAACTGGTTGGAGCGCCCCGCCGCCGAGGTCTTGAAGCCATCGCCGGCCTTGTACGACAAACCGGTAGCGTCGATGTCGTGGCCCTTGGCCGAACGCACCCAGCCTTTTTCCGACAGTACGACGGTGACTTTCTCGTTCGGCAGCAGATCGTGCTCGCTCAGCGCCTTGGCTTCGGCGCGCTCGACGATTGGCGAGCGGCGGTCGTCGCCGTAGGTTTCGGCGTCTTTGAGCAGCTCGGTGCGCACCAGTCTCTTCAGCTTCGCTTCGCTGCCCAGCAGGGCTTGCAGCTTGGCCTGTTCCTTGAGCAGTTCGTCCTGCTCGTCACGCAGCTTCATCTCTTCCAGTCGCGCCAACTGACGCAAGCGGGTGTCGAGGATGTAGTCGGCCTGAATCTCGCTGAGGGCGAAACGCTCGATCAGCTTGGCTTTCGGATGCTCCTCGGTACGGATGATGTGAATCACTTCATCCAGGTTGAGGTAGGCGATCAGCAAACCGTCCAACAGGTGCAGGCGACGTTCGACCTTGTCGAGGCGGAATTGCAGACGGCGACGCACGGTCAGCACGCGGAACTCCAGCCATTCGACCAGCAGCGCACGGAGGTTTTTCAGCTGTGGCTTGCCGTCCAGGCCGATGATGTTGACGTTGACCCGGTAGGTCGACTCCAGCTCGGTGCTGGCGAACAGGTGCTGCATCAGCGCTTCGTGATCGACGCGGCTGTTGACCGGGATGATCACGATGCGGCACGGGTTTTCGTGGTCGGATTCGTCACGCAAATCGGCGATCTGCGGCGCTTTCGACGGTTTGGCCTGCATCAGCGCGGCGATCTGCTCCAGCACCTTGGCGCCGGAGACCTGATGCGGCAGCGCGGTGACGATGATGTCGCCGTCCTCGACGTGGTACACGGCGCGCATACGCACCGAGCCCTTGCCGGTTTCGTACATCTTCAGCAGGTCGGCACGCGGCGTGATGATTTCCGCTTCGGTCGGATAATCCGGACCCTGGATGTGTTCGCAGAGCTGTTCGACCGTGGCTTTCGGCTCATCCAGCAAGCGTACGCAGGCGGTTGCGACTTCGCGCAGGTTGTGCGGCGGTACGTCGGTGGCCATGCCCACGGCGATACCGGTGGTGCCGTTGAGCAGAATGTTTGGCAGGCGCGCCGGCAACACCAGCGGCTCCTGCAGGGTGCCGTCGAAGTTCGGCCCCCAGTCCGCGGTGCCTTGGCCCAGTTCGCTGAGCAGTACTTCGGAATAGCGCGACAGCCGCGCTTCGGTGTAACGCATGGCCGCGAAGGACTTCGGATCGTCCGGCGCACCCCAGTTGCCCTGGCCGTCGACCAGCGTGTAGCGATAGCTGAACGGCTGCGCCATCAGCACCATCGCTTCGTAGCACGCCGAGTCGCCGTGGGGATGGAACTTGCCGAGCACGTCACCGACGGTACGCGCCGATTTCTTGTGCTTGGAATCGGCGTCCAGCCCCAGCTCGCTCATGGCGTAGACGATACGCCGTTGTACCGGTTTCAGGCCGTCGCCGATATGCGGCAAGGCGCGGTCCATGATCACGTACATGGAGTAGTTGAGGTAGGCATTTTCGGTGAAGTCAGCCAGCGAGCGGCGTTCTACACCGTCCAGGCTGAGATCAAGGGAGTCGCTCATGCGGGCCTCATCGGTTCGTTGTCTGGCGCAGCAGCATGGTGCCACCGCGCTGGGTAAATTCAAGTCTGTTCAGGGCGCTCATGCCGAGCAGCACCTGGTCGCCATGCAGCCCCGGCGCCACCAGTGCGCGGACATCACGCAGGACGATGTCGCCCAGTTGCAGGCGGGCAATTTTCGTTCGATAGCCCTGGCTCAGGCCATTGGCCGTGCTCAGGGTCACGCCGAAACCTTCTTGCAGCTTCAAACGCTTGGCCAGATCCGCCGGGATCGCGACATCGGTGGCGCCGGTGTCGAGCATGAACTCCACCGGCTCACCGTTGATCTGGCCGCTGGCGACAAAATGCCCTTGGGCATTGCTCGCCAGTTTCACTTCGATAAAACCTTCGCCCTGCTCCGACGTGACCACGATGTTCGGATTCTGCTGGCGCTGCTCCCACTGACCGAAAAACCGCGTCGCGAGAAAAAGTGCCGCGCACCAGGCGAGGACCATTAGCACCCGACCGGCACGCTTGCCCGGTGGCTGCTGACTCACGGCCTGGCGCTCCAGCCACCGTCCGGCGCGGCGAAGCGCCAGACCACCGGGCGGACCTCACCGTCGGCACGCGGGCCAAAATTGTTGTCGACCCCGATCCACGCACCTTCAGCATCAATGATCAGCGCTTCTTCCAGTCCGTAGTTCTGCGAGTAACGGCGATTTTCCTGCAACAGTTCGCCGGCATATGACCAGCACTGCTCGACCTTGGCCGTCTGTGCATCGCGACGGCAAATCTCGAAAGCGTTGCGTTCAAGGGTAAAAAGCTTGCCGTTGAACAAGGAAATGTCGGAAAAGTCGCGATGAACCGCTTTCGCCTTGGGAAACTGTGGCGGCTGCATCTCCTTGCCGCCCTCACTGAGCAGCACGCAGCGACCGTCACAATCCCACACCGTCTGCTGGCGCTTGATCAGCAGCAAACCGCGCTTTTGCCGTTCGGCGGCCAGCCATATCTGATCACCGGCCGGGTTGATCGCCAGGCCCTCGAAGATCGAGTTGAACTTGAGCAGCAGGCCGCTCGCCCTCGCTTCGCGAACCAGCAGCGGCGAGATTTTCAGCCAGTTCGCCGGACCACTGACCGGCACCTGCAATACCGCCGCATGGGCCTCACTGACGATGTAGCGATTGCCTACGCTGTCGCAACTGATGCCTTCGAAATCCAGTTCGCCCCCGCGAATGAACGACGCCGCCCAAGTGCGCGAACTCAAACCCCACGGCAAGCCGCTCTCCGGCACGGGCGGCACGTCGATGTGCACGGTTTGCGCCTGCCAGACCGGATCGCGGGTATCGAGCCGATAAATCTGCTCGTCATCGCGATCGGAAACGGTCCACAGCTCGTTGCCGCACATGGCCAGACCTGACAGGTTACCGCCGCGCATGCCTTCGACCGGGTGTTCGGAAAGCAGCCGCAATTGTTGCAGCGGCTCGGCCGACACGCTCAGCGCACTCAGCAGCAACGCACCCGCCAAGGCCCAGCCAAACTGCATCAGGCCAGCACCTCGGCGAGGTTGCCTTTGGATTCCAGCCAGGATTTGCGGTCACCGGCGCGTTTCTTCGCCAGCAGCATGTCCATCATTTCCGAGGTTTCGGCGAAGTCTTCGCCCAGCGTCAACTGCACCAGACGCCGAGTGTTCGGGTCCATGGTGGTTTCACGCAACTGCGGCGGGTTCATTTCGCCCAGACCCTTGAATCGGGTGACCTGCGGCTTGCCGCGTTTCTTTTCGGCGACCAGGCGATCGAGAATACCGTCGCGCTCGGCCTCGTCGAGGGCGTAGTAGATCTCTTTGCCGAGGTCGATACGGTACAGCGGCGGCATCGCCACATAGACGTGACCGGCATCCACCAACGGGCGGAAATGCTGGACGAACAGCGCACACAACAAAGTGGCAATGTGCAGACCGTCGGAGTCGGCGTCGGCGAGGATGCAGATCTTGCCGTAGCGCAGCTGGCTCATGTCCGCCGCGCCCGGATCGACGCCGATGGCCACGGCGATGTTGTGCACTTCCTGGCTGGCGAGCACTTCGCTGCCGTCGACTTCCCAGGTGTTGAGGATCTTGCCGCGCAACGGCAGGATCGCCTGGAACTCCTTGTCCCGCGCCTGTTTGGCCGAACCGCCGGCGGAGTCACCCTCGACCAGGAACAGCTCGGAACGCATCGGGTCCTGCCCGGCGCAGTCAGCCAGTTTGCCCGGCAGCGCCGGACCTTGGGTGACGCGTTTGCGCTCGACTTTCTTGCTCGCCTTGAGACGGCGGCCGGCGTTGTTGATCGCCAATTCGGCCAGGGCCAGACCGGTTTCCGGGTTGGCGTTGAGCCACAGGCTGAAAGCGTCTTTCACCACACCGGAGACGAACGCCGCTGCTTCACGGGAAGACAGACGCTCTTTGGTCTGGCCGGAGAATTGCGGTTCCTGCATCTTCATCGACAGGACGAACGCGATGCGCTCCCAGACGTCTTCCGGCGCCAGCTTCACGCCGCGCGGCAGCAGGCTGCGGAACTCGCAGAACTCGCGCATCGCGTCGAGCAGGCCCTGACGCAGACCGTTGACGTGCGTGCCGCCCTGCGCGGTCGGGATCAGGTTGACGTAGCTTTCCTGCACCGCGTCGCCGCCTTCCGGCAGCCACAACAGTGCCCAATCGACCGCTTCTTTATTACCGGCGAAAGCGCCGCAGAACGGCTCGTTCGGCAGACGTTCGAACTCGCTGACCGCATCGACCAGATAAGAGCGCAGGCCGTCTTCGTAATGCCACTCGACTTTCTCGCCGGTGCCTTTGTCTTCGAAGCTGACCAGCAAGCCCGGGCACAGCACAGCCTTGGCCTTGAGCACGTGCTTGAGGCGGCTGATGGAGAATTTGGGAGAATCGAAGTATTTCGGGTCCGGCGCGAAGTACACGCTGGTGCCGGTGTTGCGCTTGCCGACGGTGCCGACGATTTCCAGCTCGGAGGCCTTGAAGCCGTCCTTGAAGGTCATCTGGTATTCGTTGCCGTCACGTTTGACCCGTACGCGCACTTCGGTCGACAGCGCGTTCACCACGGAAATACCCACACCGTGCAAGCCGCCGGAGAACTGGTAGTTCTTGTTGGAGAACTTGCCGCCCGCATGCAGCTTGGTGAGGATCAGTTCGACGCCGGACACACCCTCTTCCGGGTGAATGTCGACCGGCATGCCACGGCCGTCGTCGCTGACTTCCAGCGAATGGTCGGCGTGCAGGATGACCTGCACCGATTTGGCGTGGCCGGCCAGGGCTTCGTCGACGCTGTTGTCGATGACTTCCTGGGCGAGGTGGTTCGGCCGACTGGTGTCGGTGTACATGCCGGGGCGTTTGCGCACCGGGTCGAGGCCCGAGAGGACTTCGATGGCGTCGGCGTTATAAGAACTAGCGCTGGGAGTGGCCATAAGGTCTCGTCGTCAGTCATTCATGAAAGAGGGGCAAGACTTCACAGCGTGGTGAAATCGATTGCCTGATACATATCGGCAGCCATGCCGGCAAAACTCAGCAACGCCGGTAATTGCCCGGCAAAACCCTGGAAACTGTGGTCGCCGCCAGCCTGGATGCGCAAGGCACAGGCGCGGTAATACTGTTGGGCGAGGCGATAATCCAGCGTTTCGTCGCCGGTTTGCAACCAGACCTGATAACGCTGCGGATCCTGCGGTGGTGGCACTTCCAGTTCGGCCAGCGCCGTGACGTGGTCGTGGGTCAGTTCCCAGGTTTCATCGGTGTAGAGGTTCTGCTGCGTGCCCAGATAACCATCGAACATCCGGTGCGGGCTGACCGCCGGGTTGACCAGCAGGGCTTTCAGGCCATGGCGCTCGGCCAGGTGAGTCGCATAGTAGCCGCCGAGCGAACTTCCCACCAGCAACGGCCGGCCCAGCTCGGCGATTGCCTGCTCGAGCTGACCGATGGCTTCACGCGGATGGTGATGCAGCGCCGGCACGCGCAATTGCTCGCTCAATCCCAGCCGCTCCATGACCGCGACCAGCTGACAGGCCTTCTTCGAGGCCGGCGCGCTGTTGAAACCGTGGATATAGAGGATCGAACCGGACATTTGAGCTCCCTGGCTGTCGGCGAAAGATAGCGGAGTTTACAGGGAGTCAGAGCAATCGTGGGTGTTTGTGCGGCCGCCTTCGCGAGCAGCCTCGCTCCAACAGGGAATCGCGTTTCAATGTGTGAGCGAGCCTGCTCGCGAAGAGGCCCGTATGGTCTCAGTAACCGTTGGAACCGTAATCAACCTGAAAATCGAATCCAGTCACGCGCTCAACCCCGGTTTCCAAACGCCCATCCGGCAACAACCGCAGCCAGCGATACCCCGGCGCCTGCTCGCCCACTTTGAAGTCCGCACTCCCCGGCTCGAACTGGATGCACGTCGAAGGCGAAGCCATCAAGCGCACGCCATTGCGTTCGCGATCGATTTGCTGATGCACATGCCCCCACAACACCGCGCGAACCTGCGGGAAGCGATCCAGCACTTCGAAGAACGCTTCCGGGTTGCGCAGGCCGATCGGCTCCATCCATGCGCAGCCGATCGACACCGGGTGATGATGCAGGCACACCAGATGATGGCGCTCCGGCGCTTCGCTCAGCGCGCGGGCCAGCAGCTGCAACTGATCATCCTGCAGATAGCCCGGCACCGAACCCGGCACCGCCGAATCCAGCATCGTCACCCGCCAATTGCCAATATCGACCACCGGCTCCAGCAGCGTGCTTTGCACCGCCGCCTCGGCCATGACCATCGGCTCGTCGTGATTGCCGGGAATCCAGCGCGCCGGGGCATTGATCTGCGCGCTCATCTGGCGGAAGGCCTGATACGACTCCAGCGTGCCGTCCTGGGAAATATCTCCGGTCGCCAGCAGCAGATCGATCTGCGCCTGTTGCGCCAACACCAGGTCGATGACCTGTTGCAGGCTCTCGCGGGTCTTCATGCCCAACAGCTTGCTGTGCGCTTCAGCGAACAGGTGGCTGTCGGACAACTGCACCAGCAGCGCCGGGTCGGCGCTGGTAATTGTCGATACGCTGGGCAAAGCGCTCTCCCGGGGCTAGGCACGCAATGGATGGGTGCGGCAATTATGCTGGGGGATGACACAAAGGGGAAACCGCCGAAGCGGACACAGTTCACAACTAGCGAACGACTTCGTACTCGTGCCCCAACGCCAGGCAATGACTCAGCCATTCGCCCAGAAACACATTGAGCTGGGCCTTTTCATCGGGCTGGTGCATGGCGGCGTTCGGATAAGGATAGATGCCGCGAAAGCGTCGTGCATGTTCGGCGCTGACCACTTCGGCCATGCGCGCGTCGTGATAGACCTGCACTTCCAGTTGCGGCACCGGCAACCACGGCAGGCTGTGCTCCTGGCGCACCTGCAAGGTCGTGGTGTACGGGCAGGTCTGCAGCACTTCGAGGGCGAGCACGCCGAGCATCTGCTCGCCCTGGGTCACAGCGATACGCCGCGCCTCGGGTTCGTTGCGCATGTCCGGCAGCAGTCGCATCAGGCGCGCGTAGTTGGCCTCGCAGGCGGCTTGCAGCCCAACGAGGTCAACCCGATAACGATCGCGCAGCTTGTTTACGACCATAGCCCCCTCACTTCGGCGCGGTTCAGCGCCAGCCACTGCAAGGCGATGATGCTCGCCGCGTTGGCAATACGTCCGTCACGCACGGCTTGCAAGGCATCTTCAAAGGCCCACACCGTCACGCGAATGTCTTCGGCCTCTTCTTCCAGCCCGTGCAGCCCGCCGACACCGTCGGTGCTGCAACGCCCCAGATACAAATGCACGAATTCGTTGCTGCCACCCGGCGAGGGGAAATACTTGGTCATCGGCCACAACGCCTTGATGTCCAGCCCAGCTTCCTCCTGCGCCTCGCGGTGAGCAACTTCTTCCGGTTGCTCATCCTTGTCGATCAGACCGGCGACCAGTTCGACCAGCCACGGGTTGTCGGCCTTGCCCATGGCGCCGACACGAAACTGCTCGATCAACACCACTTCATCGCGCTGCGGATCGTAAGGCAGGACGCACACGGCATCGTGGCGCACGAAGATTTCACGATTGATCTCGCGGCTCATGCCACCGGCGAACAACTCATGGCGCAGATGCACACGGTCAAGCTTGTAAAAGCCCTCGTAGCATTTTTCGCGCCGCACGATATCGACGGCGGTCGGTATGGCGTTGGCAAAGTCAGTCATAATCTTCCTCTTTACTGCACATCCATTACGAGGGTGCTGTGTACAACCGGCAACCTCGACTTCGCGCCATCCTAACGCGCCCGTACCGTTTGATGCAGCCCCTTTACCGTCAGCGGGATGGACGGTGAAGCTGAAACACACTCTAATCAGCTTAGTGGCGAACTGACTGCTCCGTTGAGAGTCGAAGCGGTATCTTTTTGCCTTCCCCTGCTTTCGAAAGGACGCCCATGTCGCTTTTCAAAATTGCCTCTGTGGCCGCTATTGCCCTGACTCTGGGCGCTTGTGCCAGCCTGTTCCAGCCCAACTATCGCACGCCGCTGGAAACCACCCGCGACGCCTCGGAACAACTCAAACCCGGCTGTTCCAATCCCGATTGTCCGCTGGTGAACATCGACACCCTGCGCTTCCCGGATGAGCCGGCGCTGGATGGCATCATCGAAAAACGTTTGCTGCAAATGACCCGCACCGAGAAGAACGCGCCGGTAGCGCCAACCCTGGCCGCCTACCGCGAGCAGTTCCTCGCCAGCGCCGGCCCGCGCAACAGCAGCTATCTGCAAGCGAAAGTACGCGAGCAGCATGACGGACTGGTGATCATCGAGCTGTCGAGCTACCTCGATACCGGCGGCGCCCACGGCACTCCGGGTCGCGGTTTCATCAACTATTCGCGCCAGCAGCACAAGGTGCTGAACCTGTCCGACATGTTGCTGCCGGGTCAGGAAGAGGCATTCTGGAAAGCCGCACAAGTGGCGCACAACAGTTGGCTGATCAGTACCAAGCTCGATCAGGAGGCGGAATTCGTCGCGAACTGGCCGTTCGTGAAAACCCCGCACGTGGCGCTGACCTACGGCGGCGTGATCCTCAAGTACGACGTGACCACCATCGCGCCTTATGCGCTGGGCCACGTCGAACTGAAGATTCCTTACCCGCGCCTGAACGGCATTCTCAAGCCTGAGCTGTTTCCCGGCCGTAACTGAAGGCCCGGCCCAGCACTAACTGCAACAGCCCTGCCAGCACCAGCGCCGGCAGGGTTGCGCCGACATCCGGATACAGATTCGCCAGCAAGTGGTAGGTGCTGACTCCACCCAGCCACGCCAGCAACGCCGGCCAGCGCAATGCGGCTGAGGCGACCTGAGCACTGCGTTTGCGCAGGATGAAGTGATCCACCAGCACCACGCCGAACAACGGCGCAAACACCGAGCCGATCAGCAACAGGAAATTCTGGTACTGCGCCAATGGCGCCAGCAGTGCGATCAGCGTGCAGATCACGCCGATGGCCAAGGCCAGATGCTCGACTTTCAGACGCAACAGAATCCCGCTCGATACCGCCGCCGAGTGAATGTCGGCAAAAGCGTTTTCCGACTCGTCGAGCAGAATCAGCAACAGCGGAATGCCCAGACCGGCGCCTGCCAAGGCCAGCAGCAGCGCATTGACTTCGCCGCTCGGCGCGAACGCCAGGGTGTAGGCCACGCCAAGGCTCATCAGCCAGAAGTTACCGATGAAAAAACCCACAGCCGTGCCACCGAAAACATTCTTTGCGCGTTTGCCGAAACGCGAGTAGTCGGCAATCAGCGGCAGCCACGACAGCGGCATGGCGATGGCAATGTCGAAGCCCACCGCGAATGGCATCGAACCGTCACCGGCGCGTGCCCACAACGCCGCGAGGTCGGCTTTGGCGAACAGGTTCCAGGTCAGCCAGAGGCACGCGGCGAGCAACAGCCAGATGCCCCATTTGCGCAGAATCTGCCGCACGAACGTCAACGGCCCACTCACCGCGAGCAAGGTCGCAAGCGCACCGAA
This sequence comes from Pseudomonas siliginis, assembly GCF_019145195.1. Classification (GTDB taxonomy): domain Bacteria; phylum Pseudomonadota; class Gammaproteobacteria; order Pseudomonadales; family Pseudomonadaceae; genus Aquipseudomonas; species Aquipseudomonas siliginis. Next base: position 137,089 of record NZ_JAHSTW010000006.1, on the reverse strand, counting down.
GAACAGCGTCCACAGCATCGGACTGGCCCACAGCGAACCTTCGCTGAAGGCGCGGGTGCCGAGCAGGCTGGCGGCATCGCGCATGACGATGATTTCGAACGAGCCCCAGCCGATCAGTTGCAGCAGATTGAGCAGCGCCGGCAGGCTCGCGCCTTTGCTGCCAAGGCTGAGCTTCAGCGCCGCCATCGACGACAGGCCGGTGTCGCTGCCGATCACGCCGACGGCGGCCAGTAACAGCACGCCGACCAGCGTGCCGAGGAAGATCGCCAGCAAAGAACCGGACAGGCCCAGGCCCGGCGCGAGCAATGCGCCGGTCTGCAAAACCATCAGGCCGATGCCGAGGGAGAACCACAGGGAAAACAGATCGCGACCGCCGAACACACGCTTTTCAGCGGGCACGGCGAGGTCGGGGGAATAAGTGCCGGGTTGAATGCTCAAGGGTGTTATCTCAAAGAGGAGCAGGAAAAAGCTGCAAGCGGCAAGCCGCAAGTTAAAAGCGGTACGCGGACCGCTTCTAATCTTGCAGCTTGCCGCTTGCCGCTTGTAACTAGACTTTCTTGTACAGCTGACTGCCTTCCTTCTTGAACCGCTCGGCCTGTTCCGCCAGACCTTTGGCGACGTCCACATCGACCGCGTCGATGCGCTGGTTGGCCGCGTATTCACGGACTTCCTGGGTGATTTTCATCGAGCAGAATTTCGGCCCGCACATCGAACAGAAGTGCGCGACCTTGGCCGAGTCCTTCGGCAGGGTTTCGTCGTGATAGGAGCGCGCGGTGTCCGGATCCAGGCCGAGGTTGAACTGGTCTTCCCAGCGGAATTCGAAACGCGCCTTGCTCAGTGCGTTATCGCGGATCTGCGCGCCCGGGTGCCCCTTGGCCAAGTCCGCTGCGTGCGCGGCGATCTTGTAAGTGATGATCCCGGTTTTCACGTCATCCTTGTTCGGCAGGCCCAAGTGCTCCTTCGGCGTCACGTAGCAGAGCATCGCGCAACCGAACCAGCCGATCATCGCCGCGCCGATACCCGAGGTGATGTGGTCGTAGCCCGGAGCGATGTCGGTAGTCAGCGGGCCGAGGGTGTAGAACGGCGCCTCGTCGCAGCATTCGAGCTGCTTGTCCATGTTCTCTTTGATCAACTGCATAGGCACGTGGCCCGGACCTTCGATCATGCATTGCACGTCATGTTTCCAGGCGATTTTGGTCAGCTCGCCGAGGGTTTCCAGTTCGCCGAATTGCGCTTCGTCGTTGGCGTCGGCAATCGAGCCCGGACGCAGGCCATCGCCCAGCGAGAAGCTGACGTCGTAGGCCTTCATGATTTCGCAGATTTCGTCGAAGTGGGTGTAGAGGAAGTTCTCTTTGTGGTGCGCCAGGCACCACTTGGCCATGATCGAACCACCACGGGAGACGATGCCGGTGACGCGTTTGGCGGTCAGCGGCACGTAACGCAGGAGCACGCCGGCGTGAATGGTGAAGTAGTCGACGCCCTGCTCGGCCTGTTCGATCAGGGTGTCGCGGAACAGCTCCCAGGTCAGGTCTTCAGCGACGCCGTTGACCTTCTCCAGCGCCTGATAGATCGGCACGGTACCGATCGGCACCGGCGAGTTACGGATGATCCACTCACGGGTTTCGTGAATGTGTTTGCCGGTGGACAGGTCCATCACCGTGTCCGAGCCCCAGCGAATGCCCCAGGTCAGTTTCGCCACTTCTTCTTCGATCGAAGAACCCAGGGCGCTGTTGCCGATGTTGCCGTTGATCTTCACCAGGAAGTTACGGCCGATGATCATCGGTTCCAGTTCGACGTGGTTGATGTTGGCGGGAATGATCGCGCGACCGCGAGCGATTTCTTCGCGGACGAATTCAGGGGTGATTTCTTGCGGAATGCTTGCACCGAAGCTGTGGCCGGCATGCTGCTGCTTGAGCAGGCCGGCCGCGCGCGCTTCTTGCAGCTTCATGTTTTCGCGGATGGCGACGTATTCCATCTCGGCGGTGATGATGCCTTTGCGCGCGTAGTGCATCTGGCTGACGTTGGCCCCGGCCTTGGCGCGGCGCGGGTTGTTGACGTGGGCGAAGCGCAGTTTGGTCAGCTCGGCATCGGCCAGACGCTGCTGGCCGAAGTTCGAGCTCAGGCCCGGCAGGCGCTCGGTATCGCCACGGTCATCGATCCACGCTGAACGCACATCGGCCAGACCTTTGCGCACATCGATGACCACGTTCGGATCGGTGTACGGGCCGGAGGTGTCGTAGACCGTGACCGGCGCATTGATCTCGCCGCCGAAATCGGTCGGGGTTACATCGAGGCTGATTTCGCGCATCGGCACGCGGATGTCCGGGCGCGAGCCCTGAACGTAGATTTTTTGCGAACGGGTGAACGGCTTGACCGATTGCTCGTCGACCTTGGCCGAGTCACTCAGGTTGATCGCGTTTTTTTCTTTTGTTGTCATCACGGGCTCTCCAGACAGCATCCAGCAGTGGATTGTCGGAGCAGAACCTGAAAGGCACGGACGCACCAGGACCGGTGCTGTGCATTCGTCATGGCGTTCGATTGTCGAACAATATCCCGGACGAAGCACAAGAGGACTCGCCGGGTGACGAGAAATCTTGTTCCCTACGCAGGCGCTAACCTGATCAGGTTCAACGGGATCCGAAATTATTCGATCTCAGCCTCATAGCAAGGCACCCCGACAAGAACCCGGCCAGTCTAGACACAACCACCGAGGAACGCCAACACCGCAGCGAACGCCATGATGAATGGCGTAAATACCCAGGTTGGCCGATTGTTGCCGGAGCAATGCGCAACTACACTCGCTTGGCCTGCTCAGCCTTGACGCTGTGCGGGCTGCGCCTTACCTTTGGCGCCCGGATTACTTCCATAATATTCATGCTAGGGATCGCCTCATGCTGCGCAAACTTTCATTGGCTGTTGCCGTGTCCTGTGCGTCCAACACAATGGCCTGGGCAGCGGAAGCACCCTTGTCGACCAAAACCGATCTGGTCAGCGTCTATCAGGAAGCGGTCGACAACAACGCCGACCTCGCGGCGGCCCGCGCCCAGTATGGCGCGCAGAAAGAAGTGGTGCCGCAGGCTCGCGCCGGTCTGCTGCCGAACCTGTCCGGTGGCGCCGAAGTCGCCGACGTGCGCACCTCGATCGACCAGCCTTCGGCCATCGCCAACCGCAGCGCGCATTCCTACCAGGCGACACTCGCGCAGCCGCTGTTCCGCGCCGATCGCTGGTTCCAGTATCAAGCAGCCAAAGACGTCAACGAACAGGCCGCGCTGCAACTGTCGGCGACCGAACAGAACCTGATCCTGCAATCGGCCGAAAGCTACTTCAACGTGCTGCGCAGCCAGGACAACCTGGCCTCGACCAAGGCTGAAGAAGCGGCGTTCAAACGTCAGCTCGATCAGTCCAACGAGCGCTTCGATGTCGGCCTCTCGGACAAGACCGACGTGCTGCAATCGCAAGCCAGTTACGACACCGCGCGAGCCAACCGCATCGTCGCCCAGCGTCAGGTCGATGACGCGTTCCAGGCGTTGATCACCCTGACCAACCGTCAGTACAACTCGATTCAGGGCATCGTCCACACGCTGCCGATCCTGCCGCCTTCGCCCAACGACGCGAAATCCTGGGTCGACACAGCGGCGCGGCAGAACCTCAATCTGCTCGCCAGCAACTACGCGGTCAGCTCCGCCGAACAGACGCTCAAGCAGCGCAAGGCCGGCCACCTGCCGACCCTCGACGCCGTGGCGAAATACGAGAAAGGTGACAACGACGCCCTCGGCTTCGCCAACCCCAACTCGTTCGGCGCGCCCTATGGCGGCAACGTCGAGCAGAGCACGCTGGGCCTGCAACTGAACATCCCGATCTACAGCGGCGGCCTGACCAGTTCGCAAGTGCGTCAGTCCTATGCGCAACTGGATCAGAGCGAACAGCAGCGCGAATCGCTGCGCCGGCAAGTGGTGGAAAACACCCGCAATCTGCACCGCGCGGTAAACACCGACGTCGAGCAGGTGCAGGCGCGCCGCCAGTCGATCATCTCCAACCAGAGCGCGGTGGAAGCCACGGAAATCGGTTATCAGGTCGGCACACGCAACATCGTCGACGTGCTCGATGCGCAGCGCCAGCTGTACACCTCGGTGCGCAACTACAACAACACCCGCTACGACTACATCCTCGACAACCTGCGCCTGAAGCAGGCGGCGGGGACGCTGAACCCTGGTGATCTGGAAGATCTGCGGCGCTATCTGAAAGCCGACTACAACCCGGACAAAGATTTCCTGCCGCCGGATCTGGCGTCGGCGGCTGAAGCGCAGCTCAAGGCCCGGCCATAAGCAATCTGGAATGCATCCCCTGTGGCGAGGGGATTTATCCCCGTCCGGCTGCGCAGCAGTCGTAAATCCTGCTTGCCAGATCTGACCGAATCACCGCGCTGAATGGTTTTGGGGCTGCTCCGCAACCCAGCGGGGATAAATCCCCTCACCACAGTAATATTCCAGGCGACTATTGGATCAGCCGCGCCAAGCCATCCAGCCAAAGGCCCGGCCATAAACAATCTGGAATGAAACCCCTGTGGTGAGGGGATTTATCCCCGTCCGGCTGCGCAGCAGTCGTAAATCCTGCTTGCCAGATTTGACTGAATCACCGCGTTGAATGGTTTTGGGGCCGCTTCGCAACCCAGCGGGGATGAATCCCTGTGGTGAGGGGATTTATCCCCGTCCGGCTGCGCAGCAGTCGTAAATCCTGCTTGCCAGATCTGACTGAATCACCGCGCTGAATGGTTTTGGGGCTGCTTCGCAACCCAGCGGGAATGAATCCCTGTGGCGAGGGGATTTATCCCCGTCCGGCTGCGCAGCAGTCGTAAATCCTGCTTGCCAGATTTGACTGAATCACCGCGCTGAATGGTTTTGGGGCTGCTTCGCAACCCAGCGGGGATGAATCCCTGTGGCGAGGGGATTTATCCCCGTCCGGCTGCGCAGCAGTCGTGAATCCTGCTTGCCAGATCTGACTGAATCACCGCGTTGAATGGTCTTGTGGCTGCTTCGCAACCCAGCGGGGATGAATCCCTGTGGTGAGGGGATTTATCCCCGTCCGGCTGCGCAGCAGTCGTGAATCCTGCTTGTCAGATCTGACTGAATGACCGCGCTGAATGGTTTTTGGGCCGCTTCGCAACCCAGCGGGGATGAATCCCCTCGCCACCCTGATATTCCAGGCGACTATTGGATCAGCCGCGCCAAGCCATCCAGCAGCCGCTGCAATGCGCCCTGATTGCGGCGCATCACCGCCAGCCCGGCCTCGGCCATGCGCTGCGCATCACGCGGCAGTTCGAACAAGCGCTGCACCTCGACTGCTAGGCCTTCGGCATCATCCACTTCGGCCAACGCCCCGGCTTCGCGCAATTGCGCGGCGATGTCGAGGAAGTTGAACAAGTGCGGGCCGCTGAGTACCGGTTTCGCCAGCGCGGCGGGTTCGAGCAGGTTGTGCCCGCCATTCGGCACCAGACTGCCGCCGACAAATGCGCTGTCGGCCAGGGCATAGAGAAACAGCAACTCGCCCATGGTGTCGCCGAGCAGCACGCTCGTCTGCGCATCGACATTGGCCCCGGTCGAGCGACGTACCGTGGCGAAACCTTCGCGCTGGCATAGGTCGAACACCGAATTGAAGCGCTCCGGATGACGCGGCACCAGAATCAATAATGCATCCGGATGATTGGCCAACAGGCGACGATGGGCGTCGAGCACCACTTCATCTTCGCCTTCGTGAGTGCTCGCGGCGATCCACACGGGACGATCCTGCGCCTGCCATTGGCTACGCAGATCGGCTGCACGCTGCAACAGTTGCGGATCGATGGTCAGGTCGAACTTGATCGAACCGGTGACCTCGACAGATCCAGGCCGCGCGCCGAGATCGCGGAAGCGCTGGGCCTCGGCTTCGGTCTGCACAGCCAACAGGCTCATCTCGGCAAGCATCGGCGCGGTGAGTTTGCTGAAGCGGCCATAGCCTTTGGCGGAACGCTGCGACAACCGTCCATTGGCCAGCGCCACCGGAATTCCGCGCTTGGCACACTGATGAATGTGGTTGGGCCACAGCTCGGTTTCCATGATCACCGCAAGTTTCGGCTGCACGCGATCAAGAAAACGCGCCGCCGCACAAGGCAAGTCATACGGCAGATAGCAGTGTTGAATGCGCGTTTCGTTGGCGAACAGTGCCTGAATCCGCTCCGAACCGGTCGGGGTCATGCAGGTCACGGTGATCGGCAGCGCCGGATAGCGTTCCAGCAGCGCGCGGATCATCGGCGCGGCGGCAATGCTTTCGCCCACCGATACCGCGTGCACCCAAATGCCGCCGGGCTGCAAGGTCGGCATGCCAAGAGTAAAGCGCTCGCCAATCCGTTTGGCATACGCCGGCGCCTTGCGTGCGCGCAGCCACAGCCGAATCGCCACCAATGGCAGCCCCAGGTAAAACAGCGCGGTGTAGAGAGTTCTATTCATGGCGGCGGAGTTTATCGGCTTTTGTCGCCGATCGCCCGCAAGTGCACGGCAAAACGTTCCGCCAGCCAGCGCGCGGCCGGGCCGAGCGGTTCGTCGCGGCGCCAGACCAGTTCCACCACCAGCGCCGGCGGCGTCCATTCACTGTCGAGCTCAATCATTTGGCCCTGATACGCCGAGTACTGCACAACGTGGCGCGGCAACCACGCCCAGCCGAGATCGCGCACCAGCCATTCGGACATCACGTAAAAGCTGTCGGCGCGCCACACCTGCGGGCTGGCCGGCTCATTGCCGGGATAGACGCTGGTCTGCGTCGACATCAGCAGTTGCCGGTGTTGCGCCAGTTGCTGGCAGGTCACGTAAGCCTGCTGCGCCAGCGGATGATTGACGCCGCAGACCGTGAGCATTTCGACGCGGCCAAGCACGCGCCGCTCAAGGGCTTCGGGGATTTCATCGTGATAGAACAGCAGGCCGAGGTCGGCGCGACGTTCGACCAGTTTGCGTGCGACTTCGCCTTGGGCGGCGCTGGTCAGTTGCACTTCCAGGCTGGGAAACTGCTCGGCCAGTTCACCGAAACTTTCCACCAGCGCCTGATACGGCATCGCCTCGTCCTGAGCCACCCGCAACTGCGCCTCCTGACCGCGCAGCATCGCCATGGCCCTGCCGTTGAGGCGCTCGCACTGGCGCAACACTTCCCGCGCTTCCTCCAGTAACGCCGCGCCCGCCTCGGTGAGCATCGGCTGCCGACCGCTGCTACGTTCGAACAGGCTCACGCCCAAATCCTCTTCGAGCATCGCGACAGCACTGCTGATCGCCGATTGCGCCTTGCGTTGTCGACGTGCCACGGCGGAGAACGAACGCTGTTCGGCGACGTCGACAAATATGCGTAGCTGCTCAAGATTCCATTGCATGCGCGCTCTCAACCCATCTCCAGAACAGATAGGTAATGACTTTACCCCATCTGAGCAATCCCTAGAATGTCACTCCAGCAAGCAATGATTTATTTGAGGATCAAACCATGAACGCCTACGTCTATCTGGCCATCGCCATCTGCGCCGAAGTGATCGCCACCGTTTCGATGAAAGCGGTCAAGGGCTTCAGCACGCCGCTGCCGCTGATTCTGGTGATTGTCGGCTACGGGATCGCATTCTGGATGCTGACGCTGGTGGTGCGCACCGTACCGGTGGGCGTTGCCTACGCGGTCTGGGCGGGGATGGGCATTGTCATGGTCAGCGTCGCCGCTCTGTTCATTTACGGGCAGAAGCTCGACGTACCGGCGATGCTGGGGATGGCGTTGATCGTGCTGGGGGTCGTCGTGATTCAGCTGTTTTCGAAAACCGCCGGGCATTAAAAAGCAGCAGCAAGCTTCAAGCGGCAAGCCGCAAGCATTGCTGATTTGCTGGTCCGGGTTGCAGCTTGCAGCTTGAAGCTTGAAACTTGCGGCTTCTTCAAGCTCCGAGGTCGCTGCATGCCATCCGTTATTTCCACCGACGTTCTGATTGTCGGCGCTGGTGTCGCCGGCCTCTGGCTGAATGCGCGCCTGCGCGGTCAGGGTTTTTCGACCGTGCTGGTGGAAAGCGCCAGCCTCGGTGGCGGGCAGAGCGTGAAGTCCCAGGGCATCATCCACGGCGGTGCCAAGTACGCGCTGCACGGCGCGCTGACCGGGGCCTCGGAAGCCATCGCCGACATGCCGCGCCGCTGGCGCGAGGCGCTGGCCGGTAATGGTGAGCTGGATCTGTCCGGCGTGCGCCTGCTGTCCGAAGCCCATTACCTGTGGTCGCCAGGCACTTTGGCCGGCAATCTGACCAGTTTCTTCGCCAGTAAAGCCGTGCGTGGCCGGGTCGATCAGGTCAAGGGCGATGAACTGCCGCTGGCCCTGCAGGACAAGCGTTTCAAGGGCAAGGTCTATCGCCTCGCCGAACTGGTAGTGGATGTCCCGAGCCTGATCCAGCGTCTGGCCGAGCTGGCCGGTGACGGTCTGCTCGCCGGGCAGGTCATCGAGCCGCTGCTGGAAGCCGGCGTGCTGGTCGGCCTGAAAGTCGACGGCCGTGAGATCCGCGCCCAGCGCATCGTCCTCAGCGCCGGCGCCGGCACAGCCGAATTGCTTGAAGCCTTGGGCCTGAGCCGTCCGGCCATGCAGCGCCGCCCCCTGCACATGATCCTCGCCAAAGGTCCCGGCTTGAAACCGTTGTACGCGCACTGCCTGGGCGGCGGCACCAAGCCGCGCATTACCGTGACCACGCATCCGGCCGCTGACGGCCAGTGGGTCTGGTACATGGGCGGCGACATCGCCGAAAGCGAAGGCGTGGCCCGCGAGCCGGCCGAACAGATCGCCACCGCGCAAAAGGAAATCGCTCAACTGCTGCCGTGGATCGACCTCAGCACCACGCAATGGGCCACCCTGCGCGTCGATCGCGCCGAGCCGCTGCAAACCGGCCTGACCCGCCCGGACAACGCGTTCCTCGCCGAAGAAGGTCGCTTGCTCGTCGGCTGGCCGACCAAACTGGCACTAGCGCCAGACTTCGCCGACCGCGTTATCGCCTCGCTGCAACGCGACGGCATCCAGCCGCAGGCGACCGAGCCGCTGCCGCCGCTGCCGAAACCGCCGCTCGGCGTCCCCGCATGGGAGCAACTGCTGCCATGAGCATTGCCACTCTGCACGACCTGCATCGCCCACTGGGTAGCACCGGCCTGACGGTTTCGCCGCTGGGCCTGGGCACGGTCAAACTCGGCCGCGATCAAGGGGTGAAATACCCCAACGGCTTTCAGATTCCCGGCGATGACGAAGCGCGCATGCTGCTGCGCCAGGCGCGCGATCTGGGCATCAACCTGATCGACACCGCACCGGCCTATGGGCTCAGCGAAGAACGCCTCGGCCCGCTGCTACGCGGCCAGCGACAGGATTGGGTGATTGTCAGCAAGGTCGGCGAGGAGTTTGCCGACGGCCTGTCGCGCCACGACTTCAGCGCTGCGCACACGCGAATGTCGGTCGAGCGCAGCCTGCAACGTCTGGAAACGGATTTTATCGATCTGGTCCTCGTGCACTCGGACGGCAACGACATGGCCATCCTCGAGCGCGAAGAGGTCTACGCCACCCTCGCGGCCCTGAAGGCCGAGGGCAAGATTCGCGGCTTCGGGTTTTCCGGGAAAACCGTCGAAGGCGGCTTGAAAGCGCTGGAGCAAGGCGACTGCGCGATGGTCACCTACAATCTGAACGAACAAAACGAAAAGGCGGTCATTGACTATGCTGCTGCCCACGGCAAAGCCATTCTGGTGAAAAAAGCCCTGGCCAGCGGTCATGTCTGTCTGAGTCCGGGAGTCGATCCGGTGCGCGCCAGCTTCGAGTTGCTGTTCACTCATCCCGGCGTTGCCAGTGCTATTGTCGGCACGATCAATCCGCTGCACCTCGCCCATAACGTTGCGACCGTTGCCCAGGTCCTGCGTAGTCACTGACGCCGCCCCGCGGCCTTAAGCCAGGAGCCGATATGCCGCGCACGCTCATCCGCAAGAACCCGAGCAACTTCAAGACGCTGCCGCTGTTCGTCGAAGCCACGCCCGAAGGCCTGAGCTATCAGAGCGTCGGCATGCCGCTGAACTTCGCCCAGACCCTGCAACGGCGTAAACCGGTCAGCGTCGCCGACAGCGAGCGCTTCGCCCTGGAACTGGCCAACCTCGGCGTGTCCGTGCGCCTGACCCTGCATTGGCAGAACCGTGATTACTGGGTGCTGGTGCGCCAGCGTCGGCAGGATCGCGGCGACGTGGTACTGAAGCTGATTTCCGGCTACGTGCCGGCCCATGAGCTGAATATTCCGCTGCACACGGCGATTCAGGAAATTGCCGAAGAGTGCCTGCTGGAAACCCCGGAAGGCTGGCTCGGCGGGCGTTTCAACGAGACTTGGCTGCCGGCGCCCTACTCCGCTGCGCTGCATTACCGTGAGGCGTTGCCGTTTCGCCTGACGCCGTTGTCCGGTTCGGCGCGTCCGGTGCGCTGCGCCAACCTGCAATTGCTGGAGCGACCAAGGGCGTACGTGCATCTGCCGACGGCGTCCCTGCAATTGATCTATGACTTGCGCCTGGACGTGCCCAAGGAGGCGAAGTCCTTGAGCCTGTTTCATGTCGACGAGCGTCTGGAAGGCGATCAACTGGTGGCGCGGCTCGATCGCAAACGGCCAGACCTGTACTTGATGCCATTGCACGACGGCCAGCCGCTGCCCGAGTTGTACACCCTGAAAAAGGATCAACTGTATCCGGCGAGTACGCGCGGTCTGTATCTGGCCGAAAGCTTCGCACGACAGGATGGCTGGCTGGTGCGCGATGAGCGGATTCGCTGGAAGGACTGGTTGCGCCAACAGGGTCTGACGCCACCCGAGAAGGCTACTGGACTGGCACGCCTGCGCGGCAAGGCCAGGCAGCTGCTGAAGAAAATCGTACCGCGCAAGAAAGTGAATTCCTGAAAAGCAAAAAGATCGCAGCCTGCGCCAGCGCCTGAACAGAATTGTGCAGGCGCTGGCGCAGGCTGCGATCTTTTGAGCTTATTGGCCGCGGATCTTTTCCACGATCGCTGTCGTCGAGCTGTTTTCCACCAGCCCCAGCACTTTCACGGTGCCGCCGTAGGCGGTGACGATATCCGCGCCGACCACCTGATCAATTCCGTAATCGCCGCCCTTGACCAGCACGTCCGGCTTGACCTCGCGCAGCAGGTTTTCCGGTGTGCCTTCAGAGAAACTGATCACCCAGTCCACCGCGCCGAGACCGGCGAGTACCGCCATGCGGCGATCCACGCTATTGATCGGCCGGCCCGGGCCTTTCAGGCGGCTGACCGAGGCGTCATCGTTGACCGCCACGATCAGACGGTCGCCCTGAGCGCGGGCCTGTTCCAGATAGGTCACGTGGCCGGCATGCAGGATATCGAAGCAGCCATTGGTGAAAACAATCCGCTCGTTGTGCGCACGGGCATCGTCAACCGCCAGCAGCAGCTGCTCAAGTCCCAGCACGCCTCGCTCCGAACCTTCTTCGCGCTGAATGGCGCGGCGCAGTTCCGGGGCGCTGATCGCTGCGGTACCCAACTTGCCGACGACGATGCCTGCTGCCAGATTGGCCAGCGCCACGGCGTGCGGCAGTTCTTCGCCTGCGGCAATGGCCGCGGCCAGGGTCGAAATCACCGTATCGCCGGCACCGGTCACGTCGAACACTTCGCGGGCGCGGGCCGGCAGATGCAACGCCGGATGATCCGGACGCAGCAAGGTCATGCCGTGTTCACCACGGGTCACCAGCAGCGCGCCGAGGTCGAGCTCCTGCATCAGTACGGCGCCCTTGCTCACCAGTTCGTGCTCATCGGCGCAACCACCGACGATGGTTTCGAACTCGCTGAGATTCGGTGTGATCAGGCTGGCACCGCGGTAGATCGAAAAGTCCTTGCCCTTCGGATCAGCCAATACCGGTATACCTTTGGCACGGGCGGCCTGGATGAGGGCCTGGTGATTTTTCAGTGCGCCTTTACCGTAATCCGACAACACCAGCACCTTGATGCCTTCAAGCAACCCGTCAACCTGCGCGGCCAGTGCCAGCGCATCGGTGGCGAACACTTCTTCGAAATCGATACGCAACAGTTGCTGGTGCCGGCTCATGACCCGCAGCTTGACGATAGTCGGCTGGTGCGCGATGCGCTGAAACAAGGCGCGCACGCCGGCGCCCTTGAGACTGTTGCTCAGGCTGTCGGCGGCTTCGTCATCGCCGGTCACGCCCACCAGCGACGCCGGCGCGCCCAGCGCGGCGATGTTGAGCGCAACGTTGGCGGCACCGCCCGGGCGATCCTCGATCTGCTCGACCTTGACCACCGGCACCGGCGCTTCAGGAGAAATCCGTGAGGTTCCGCCATGCCAGTAACGGTCGAGCATGACATCGCCGACCACCAAGACAGGGGCTTGATCGAATCGCGGCATCGACAATTTCATGGAGCAACCCACATACAAAATGAACAGGGGCGCGATATTAACAGGATCGCGCGCGCCGGGAATACACGAGGGTGAGGCTGGCCCACCCTCATCTGCAGATCAGGCAATGTCTTCAGCCGGGGCATCCAGCCCCATCGCGTGCAGACGCGCGTAATAGCCATTATGAGCAAGCAGTTGGGCATGAGTGCCGCGTTCGACGATCTCGCCCTGATCCATGACGAGGATCAGATCGGCCTTCTCGATGGTCGACAAACGGTGGGCAATCACCAGCGTGGTGCGGCCTTTCATGACATGGTCGAGTGCCGCCTGAATGTGCCGCTCGGACTCGGTATCAAGGGCCGAAGTCGCTTCGTCGAGGATCAACAGCGGGGCGTTTTTCAGCAAGGCTCGGGCAATCGCCAGACGCTGACGCTGTCCGCCAGACAACAGCACACCGTTCTCGCCGACCTGGGTATCCAGGCCTTGAGGCATCTGCGCGATGAAGTCCATGGCAAATGCATCCCTGGCGGCTTTCTCGATATCTTCGCGAGGCGCGCCTGCCAGATCGCCGTAAGCGATGTTGTTGGCGATCGTGTCGTTGAACAGCGTCACGTGCTGGGTCACTTGCGCTACATGGCGGCGCAGATTGCGCAGACGATAGTCCTCGATTTCGACATCATCGAGCAGGATTTCGCCGGTCTCGTGGTGATAGAAGCGCGGAATGAGACTGGCCAGCGTCGATTTGCCGCTGCCGGAACGCCCGACCAGGGCGATCATCTGACCTGGCGACGCGGTGAAGCTGATGTTTTTCAGCACTTCCCGTTCAGTGCCCGGGTAAGTGAAGCTGAGGTTGTTCACCGCCAGATGGCCACTGACCCGATCACGCTCGATCGTGCCGGTATCGATTTCCGGTTCAACGTCGAGTTGCTCGAAAATGCTTTCAGCACCGGCCACACCTTTCTGAATGGTCGAGCTGACTTCGGACAATTGCCGGATCGGTTTGGGCAGCAAACCGGCAGCCGTAATGTACGCGACCAGATCACCGGCCGTTGCATCACCGCGCAGGAACAACACCAGGAACATCAACACCGCCATGGCGGTGTAGATCACCAGCTGCAGCATCGGCGTATACACCGCGCCGGTCTTGGTCATGCGCAACTGTTTGTCGGTGTTGCTCTGGCTGGCCGCCGCAAAACGCTGCTGCTCATAAGCCTCGCCACCAAAACTGCGCACGACCCGATAGCCTTGAATGGTTTCGGAGGCGACATGGGTGACATCGCCCATTGCCACTTGAATCTTCTTGCTCTGCTTGCGGAATTTCTTGCTGGTGTTGCCGACCATGAACGCGATCACGGGCAGAATTGCCAGCATCACCAGAGTCAGCTTCCAGTTCATCCACAGCAGATAGGCGAACAGGAAAACCACGGTCAGGCCTTCGCGGATCACCACTTTGATGGCATCCGTGGCGGCGCCGGTGACCATGGTCACGTTGAAGGTGATGCGCGAGATCAGATGACCCGAGTTATGGGTATCGAAATAGCGATTGGGCAGTACCAACAGCTTGTTGAACAGTTCGATACGCAGGTCATGCACCAGCCCCAACGAAACCCTCGCCAGGTAATAGTTGCCGAGAAACGAGCCGAGGCCTTGCCACGCTGCGATCAGGATGATCAGCAACGGCACAGCCATCAGCAATTGCACGTCTCGCAGATAGGGAACGTTGGGGAAGAGCACCGCTTCAGGGTTGCTCAGGCCATCGACAAAATACTTGAGAATCCCGGCCAGCATTGGTTGCGTGGAAGCAAAGATCACGAAGCCCACGATACTCAGCAGGAAAAGACCGATATAGGGTTTTACGTACCCCAACAGCCGAAAGTAGATTTTCAGGCTGGATTCCTGTTCCGCTTTGGGCGGTGCGTCAGTCATCGTAGAGCTCACTGGTTAAGAAGAACGCGAAATTTTATCACAAGCGCCGCCATTGGCCCGCGCCCATACCAAAACGCTGGCAAGCCCCAACGGCAGCCAGCTGATGAACCACTCGGCGCGCGGGGTGCCGGTGAGGCTGGCAGCGTCGAACTGCATCGCCAGTGTCGAGAACAGCCAGATACCGATAACACCGCGGGCATACAGCGTTTCCCGAACTTTCCACGCCTGGAAAATCACGCCGAACCAGACGGCAGACCATAACAGCAGTCCCGGCAGACCCAGCACGATCGCGACATGGGTGAACAGGTTGTGGGCGTGATCGAAGGTCATTCCAGACCAGAGCACCCGATAGTCCCCACCCAGACCCAGACCGCCCCAGGGGTGCTTGGCGATCATATCCAGAGAAGCCATCAGAATCTGCGGACGATACGAGACCCCGCGCGCCAGCACCAACGGCTCGAACAGCCACAGCGCCGCAATCGCCACCACCAGTGCCACGGCTGCGACGATTCGGCTGTGGCGGTCACGGCACCAGATCGGCATGGCCAGGATGGTCAGAAACAGCGCCAACGCCGCACCGCGGCTCTGACTCATCAGGACAAAAACAACCAGCACCGTCAACGCCAGCGCCCAGATCCCTTGCCGCATCAAATCACGCGGCGCCCACAGGGCCAGCCACACCGCCGCCAGGCCGATGACATAGCCGCCGAGGATCGGATGCGCCAGCTCACCCAGCCCCTCTACCCGGGCAGACCAGGCGTTACCTTCGATGACGTAAAACCTGACGATGGCCACCAGCGCAGTTACTGCCAATCCCAGCCCGCCCCACTGCATGAGACGAATCAATCGCTCGGGACGTCCGCTGGCGAACACCGGAAAAAACAGCAGGAACACCACGATATACAACAGACGCTTGGCCTCGCGCCCCGTTTCCGGTGCGTTTGTCCATGCCAGACTGATCAGCGACCAGACCAGCAATCCGAGGAACGGCAGGTAGATCCAGCGTTGCTCGTAAAGCACTTCCCTGACGCGGTGCCGCGCAGACCAGCCCAGCACTAGCGCCGGCAACCAGACGAGAGCCACCAGCCCCTGTTGGTAGACCTTGTTGGTGGGCGCTACGGCAATAGCCAGTAAAAACCACAAGAGCCCCATCGCCATCCATAGTTGCGCCCAGCGTGTTTCCTGCATCAATCTGCTCCTGACAAGGGTTCGCCCATGCGACGCGGCATGGTTAAAATCGAAACTTTTCGGCATCATTGCCCGCTACTACACCCCGCACTTTCGACAAGGCTTCCTACGATGCGATGCTCCCGGCTCTCACAAGCCGCTCTAGACCAAATGATCGACGCCGCCAAAGTTCTGGAAGCGGACAGCTATGGGCCGAAAGTCTACCTGCTGCAGGATGGGAAAATTCTCAAACTGTTTCGTCGCAAAAGGTTTTTTTCATCCGCCTTGTTTCGCCCCTACTCGAAGCGATTCATCGACAACGCCGTCGAGCTGCACAAACTCGGCGTACCGACGCTGCAGATCCTCCAGTTCTTTCGCCTTGAGAAACCAGGCATGACCGCCGTGCTGTATGAGCCTCTGCCAGGGCAAACGCTGCGCCAGATCGCCGCAAAACAAGGTTTCAACTGGACTCAGGCATTGCCGGATCTGGCCGAACTGATACGCAGCCTGCACCGCTCGGGCATCTATTTCCGCTCCCTGCATCTTGGCAACATCGTCGTCACACCAGACAACCGCATGGGCCTGATCGATGTTGCCGACATGCGCTTTACTCGCGGACCGCTGCCAAAGCGCTTGATCAAACGCAACCTGCAACATTTCGCCCGCTATATTGCGCGCGAAAAGCTGAACGACAGCTTTCCGATGCAGGCACTGGAGCGCGCGGTCTTGTCGTCATGAAAACAATGCGCGGGCAGCCTGGCTGAAGCTCGACCAGGCCTCGTCCGGAGCGAGCATCCTGTACTGCTCGGCATTGATCGCTTGAGATGAGGCACTGAAGGCGCGGTCGATGGCCTCGGCCCAGGCTTTCGTGTCATTGACCGGCGCATACCAGCCGGCGCTGCCCAGCTGTTCGCTGAACACCTCCAGATCGCTGCACAGCACCGGTACGCCGGCCATCACCGCCTCCTGCATCACCAGACCCAAGCCCTCTTCCAGCGAAGGGATGGCAACCCAGTCGAACGCACGATAAAGCTGCGCTGCTTCGTTCAGATGCCCGGTCAGCAAGACCTTGTCGTGCAAGCCAAGCGCGTCGATGCGCTGCTCCAGCGCCGCGCGCTTGGAGCCTTCGCCAACAATGACCAGGCGCAAGTCCGGACGGGTGTCGAGTGCTGCGGCAAAGGCATCAAGCAGGTAACCGAAACCTTTTTCCGAGACCAGCCGCCCTACCGCGCCCAATACCGGCGTATCGCCTTGCGGCAATCCCAACCGTGTCCGGGCTTGCTCGCGAGTGAGCAGGTCAGCGCGAAAAGCCTCAGGATCGAACGCACTTCGCAGCGCGGTGACAGGCATCTGCAGATCGCGGGCCAGTGAATCGGCGAGAGTGCTGGAAACGGCAATCAGTTTCAGCCGGGACGCAGGGATTGCCTGGAATAGAGCCTGGTCGCCGGCATTCAATCGCGCCGAACCGTGGAAAATAACTACCGCGCGGATATGCGGCAGCTTCTTGAGGACCGGCAATAACGTACGGGCAACGCCCATGCCGTCCAGCAGCAGCAATCGAGCGTCACTGTCCACGAGCGCCTGGCGAAACCTCGCCCGCATCACGGGTTTGGCAAAACGCCAGAAATGCCGGCCCTTCAGGCGCGCTGACGATAACTGCCACTCCCGGACCTCACCGACATCCACGCCGCACTCGGCTCCCTGCCCCTGGAGGAGCCAGGTTTTGACCACCGCCGACGGCGCAGCCTGAGAGAGTATTTGCTGGTGCACTTTGTGAATTGATGCGAACGGAGCGCCACCGGCCCACATGATATTGAGAATATTCATAGGGCAGAAAGCCGTTGCACGGATTTGCGGGGACAAGCTGCGGCGTACTCGAACTCAGTTGATGAACCAGCCAATGCAGACTCCCAGCAACAGAAACAAGGCAAATTTAATCTGCTCGCGGCGATTGCGGCGCGCTTTGCGTTCACGCTCGACATCCGTTTGCACATGCAAACCAAAACCGGTGTGCATAACCGCGTCTGCCTCGAGTATCAAGGCCTCCCTGTTCAGTTGCGAGTAGCGCTGTGACAAGGCCTTCTCGCCACCGTGTCCGGCGAAAGGCGCACACAACCGATAATCCTCGAGTCGGCGCAACCCCGGGTTCAGCGAGAACCCTTGCCACTCCGGCTTGTCGGAAATCAGCGGATAACAGGCGACGCCATCGACAATCTCGCGCGCGCCCAAGTGGATGTATGGGCTGTGAACCCGCAGATCGTGATTATAGCTGCGCAACCAGATCTGCAGAATTTCCGGCCGCGCTTGCAGAATGGTCATCGAGTCTTCGACGAACCCCGGACGATAAAACTCCCAATCATCTTCGCAATGAAAAATGTAGGGGGTGCTGACGTGTCCGTAGGCCAGGTCGATCGATGCCAACTGGCCCAGCTTCGGACGATTGACGAAGACCGTGCAATGCTCTTTCCAGTGGGCAGGCAGAATCCCGGCAACGCCTTCGTCGCCGGCATCTTCGGTGATGAACACTTCACGAATGGGTGCCGTGTTGTACCGGTCGAAGCTATCGAGAGTGGCCTTGAGCAGATCGAGTCGACCGCAGCTGGTAACCACCAATGTAATCTGGCTTTCTTTGGAAAATTGCACCGAAATCTCGTTAATCAGAAGTCGCCAGCAATATCACTGGCTATATGACACTTGTCAAATGCCCACTTTCAGGCGGATTTTTTCCAGCAGACTCAGCGGCGCCCGCTCACGCAGCGGTGGCTCAAGCTCTTCAACGATGCGCTGACCGATCCGCGCGAAGCTGAACTGCTCCACCGCCAGTTCGCGACCGTTGTCAGCGATGCGTTGCGCCAGTTGCGGATCCTCGCGCAGCGTGGCCAGTTTTTCCTGCAACTGCGCGATCGTCTGATAGAACACCACGTTGTGCATGTCCTGCAAACCCAGCGCCGCAGCTTCGGCGGCGCCTTGATCATAGGCCAGCAGGACGCAGCCGCAAGCCATGGCTTCGAAGTTCTTGATCATGAACTCGCCCATGCCCACGTCCGCGCTGACAAAAAAGCGGATACGGTTGAGCGTTTCCAGGTATTCAGCCCCGGACTTGGTCCGCGTCACCAGCAGCGGCTCGACCTGGCCCAATTCATCCAGCAGTGCCTTGCGACCGCTGTAGGCCACACTGTTGGTACTGCCGACGAAGGCAAGTTCGATATCCCGCTCGCGCCCCAGGTCCTGCAATTGCGTCTGATCGTAGCCCTTGGGCACAAACACGGCGTCGAAGCCCTCCGAGCGCAAGCGCTCGGCCACCACGAAACCGGAACTGATCACCCGTGCCCACGGCAAACGCCGATAGTGCGCACTGAACTTGCCGGTGTACTTGCAGGGGATGTAATTCTGATAGGCATCGTGCTCCAGAATCACCAGATTGGGGATGGTGCGGATAAACCCGACCTGCCGGATCTCCTGCTTGAAGCGCAGGAAAAACACGATGCGGTCATAGCGGGTAACATCGACTTCGCGGCGGAAATATCGCCGCAGATTGCGCTGCTCGTCACCGCTCAACCAGCGCAGATCGCACTCACAATGGGCGGCGACACCCTCGTACAAACGATCGAGAATGGCCCGTTGATCTTTCTGCACCAGAAATAGAACTTTCATTGTCTTCCTTGCCGCAACAGCAACCCGAGCAAACCTGAACATGCCCGCCCACAAGAAAGTCTTGCGCGGGCGCCTGTGTCGCTACAAACGCCAGAACAGTTCATGTCGCCGAACCGCCTTGCGGAAAAATTCGTTTTCGCCATAAGGCGAACCGGAGCGCCCAGCCAGCAATCGCTGCAAGCTGCGGCGCAAGCGGCGCTTGAACGGCGCGGGCGGCTGCAGGTCGTGCATCATGCCCAGGGCCATGGCCTTGTCACGCTGCTGTTGCAGAGACAATACCAGGCAAACCGGCTGCACCGGCACGCCAGCATCAAAGGCTGGCGGCAGCACCACGCCATCGCCACTATTGCCCATCGGCCACCGGTCGTTATCGTGCAGATGGTTGGCATAACCGAGCAGCGTCGGCTGCCAGTCCAGCCCCTCCAACACTTCAAGCACAGCCTGCTGCGCACAGATGTGGTCGGGGTGCGGGTCCAGCGTCGGATGCGGCAGCACGATGACGTCCGGACGCGCGCGCAGCATTGTTTCGCGCAGATCAGCCAGCAGATTGTTCCAGGTCGGCGCGCCATCGACGTCACTTGGCAGAACAAACCGATTGAATTGACGGAACAGACGGGTATCGCTCAAATCCGCTTCGCGCGAACCCACCGGTTGCTCCGGCTTGTCCCGCATCGCGGCCAGTTGCAGGCAGAAATAGCCCAACTGCACGCAGCGTTCCTGGGGGACACCGGCCCATTGCGGCACGGTGAGGCTGTCCCAGGCGCGCAAACGTCCCTTCAGCCGCGCGGCGTCGACCTTGCTCATGCCCATCTGTTGGTAATGTTCGGCCTCGATTTCACCAGCAGTCAGGGTAACGATCCAGGCTTCATCGGCCTGACTGTACAAGCCGAACGCCGCCAGCTCCGCATCGTCGGCGTGAGGAGCAATGACCATGACCCGCTGACGACGGTAATCGGCGTGTTCCAGCGCCCACAGTACCGGCTCGCCCGACACTCGACAGAAACGGCCGCGCAGACGCAATACTCCTTCGGACAACGCTTGCGCCTGACCGCTCAGGTTCAGATAGCGCAGGCCGCCGACACCGCGCTCAAAAGTCTGTACGTCAGGATTGGCGCCACCCGACAACTCGATGAAAGGATCAAGAAAACGTCCCAGCCAGGTGCTTTTGACCCGCACCGCCAGGATCAGCGTAGCGTCGTCGGCCAGCATCACACCTTCGTCCAGACGCAGTTGCTCGCCGTGCAGATGAATCTTCGGCTGCGGCGTATAGGGCGGGAAGGTGTATTGGTAATCGTCACCGGGCGCGTAGAACAGATGATCGGCAAACCACGCCTCATGGGCGATCCAGCCGCCAACCAGCAACACCGGGGCCAGCCACCAGGCGACCAGCACGCTCAGCGCCACGATGGCGAGCAGCGCGACCAGCACCGCCACGCGCTTGTTGCGTCGATGGCGCTTGAGCAATTGCTGTTTGCGGCTCATGGTCTGACTCATACGGTGAACACCGGCACAGGGTTGCACCAGCGGTCCTTGTACTCACGGTCAGCGCGCCCGAATGAAAAACGCAGCGGCTTGCCGAGTGCCCGTGCATGTTCCCAGGCGCTTTGCGTATTGAGAAAACTCAGCACGCTGCCAGGGCTGAACTCGCGAGTTTCGGGATCCACGCCGCCATTCACGTATTCGACACTGATCCATTCTGCCGCCTCAACGCGGTAGACCAATTGAATCGCAATCGGCGCATCGTTGAGGAAAATGACCGAGCCGATCAGCAACTCGCGCAGCAACTCGATGACCTCGGCCATGCGCGCCGCGCCGGTCGCCGGAAAGCCCCAGCGGCGCTGAAACAGATCGCAGTACATCGCGGCCAGCTCAACGCTGGAAAACTCGCTGACCGCTCGCACCACACCGCCCGCTTCTTCCAGCAGACGCAGCTCTCGACGCTGGTTATAGCGAAACTTTTTCGACAATTCTTCCGGCGTGCGGGCCATGGCCAGTTGCTCAGTCTGCAACTTCAGGCCACTGAAACGGCCTTCGTTGAGTGCCGACAGATAGCGCGCCCGATGCCGCAGCGGTGCCTGGGCATCGACGGCGGCTGGCAGGATCAGCTCGGCATTGCCGAGGTCGAACAGGCCTTTCTTGCCGTTGCGTTTGAGTACGTCCTTGGACAGAGCCAGGTCGCGCCCCCAGGTAGCAATAGCGGCTTTGACATCGCCCTGCTGCTGCCAGGCCAGATAACGCACCGGGATCCCGGCCAGGTCCGCCAGGCGCTCGATGACCAGCGGATGCGTCGCCACACTGCCGCCATAACGTTGCCAGGCAGTGGCGTAGGTCGAGGCGTCAACGGGCGACCAGCCACGTTCGCGCCAGCCTTGAAATCGGTTGAGCATCAGCCCCTCGTTGCCAGATCGGTAACTGGCGGCAGGCGCCAGAAGGTCTCGCGCACTGCACGGTCGGAGAAATGCTCATGCAGTCGCTCGAGCATCATCTGCGCACATTGACGACGCTGCTGCGCATCCATCGCGGCGAGATGTTGCAGCCCCTGAGCCAGATGCTCGGCATCGCCCAATGGAAACAGGATGCCCACACCCTCCACCACTTCCTTCGCCCCGCCGCACGCGGTGGCCAGCAACGGTAAGCCGGCGGCCATAGCCTCCAGCAAGACCATGCCGAACGGTTCATGATCGGAGCTCAAGGCGAACACATCGAAGGCGCGGAAATAATTGCGCGCATCGGGCACCTGACCGAGAAACAGCACTCGGTCGGCAATGCCCAGCTCACGGGCCAGCGCCTTGAGATCCTGCTCCAGGCGACCGCTGCCGAGAATGGCCAGCTGACTGTTGTCCGGCAGGCCTGGCAGCGCTTGGGCAAACCCGCGCAGCAACGTGGCCTGATCCTTGTCCGGGTGCAGGCGGCCGACGTTGCCGACAATCCAGGCATCCGGCGACAGCCCGAGGATCTGCCGCGCTTCTTCGGAAGGTACCTGACGGGCTTGCAGTGCAGGCACATCGATGCGGTTGTACAACGTCTGGATTCGGCTTGCCGGCCATTTCGGCAGGCAGCGTCGCATGTCGTCACGCACTGCATCCGACACGCCGAGAAGGCTCAGGCGCTGGCGGAAAATATGCGCGAACAACTTGCGCGTCCCACGCTGGTAATCGCCGAACGCGTGGTGCACACCAATGACCGGCAGCGATGTGCCGAGCAAGGCGATATAGATCGGCTTGAAGCGATGGGCGATGCAAAGACTGAAATTGCGTGAGGCGACGATCTTGCGCAGATCGCCGATAGCCCCCAGTTTCAGGCCCCGAATGGCCTTGGAGCTGTACTCCATGAACAACACTTCATCGGAAGCACACGCTGCGGCCACCTCGCTATCGGCGGCCCCGGTGAGAAACACCGTGGTCACCCGATAGCCGGTGCCGGCAAACAGGCTGGCGTACTGCCGCGCGCAGTCCAGGAACGGCCCGTCATAGCCGTGACAGAACTGCAGCACATGGCGTTCAGCCGAGCGAGTCATAAGCGTTGGCGCCCTCTTTGACCACCAGAATGTCTTCCATGATCAGGTACTGCAGATCCGAGCCGAAAAACATGTTCAGCGCGTCGGTCGGCGAGCAGATCATCGGTTCGCCGCGACGGTTGAGCGAAGTGTTCAGCGACACGCCGTTACCGGTGAGGTTTTCCAGTGCCTTCATCATGTCGTAGTAGCGCGGGTTGTATTCGCGCTTGAGCACCTGGGCACGGGAAGTACCGTCCTCATGGACGACTTCCGGCACGCGGGTTTTCCATTCTTCGGCGACTTCGAAGGTGAAGGTCATGAACGGCGCCGGGTGATCGATCTTGATCATCTGTGGAGCGACGGTGTCGAGCATCGACGGGCAGAAAGGCCTCCAGCGCTCGCGGAACTTGATCTGATGGTTGATGCGGTCGGCGACACCGGCCACGCTCGGGCAACCGATGATCGAACGGCCACCCAACGCGCGCGGGCCGAACTCCATACGGCCCTGGAACCAGGCGACCGGGTTGCCGTCGACCATGATTTGGGCGATCTGCTCCGGCATGTTGTCGAGCTTGCGCCAGGTCGGCTTGCTCTCGTGACGGGCGCAGGCGGCAATCACGTCCTCGTTGCTGTACGACGGGCCGAGGTAGACGTGTTCCATCTTCTCGACCGGTACGCCACGGGCGTGCGACACGTAAGCGGCAGCGCCGACTGCGGTGCCGGCATCGCCGGACGCAGGCTGTACGAACAGCTCTTTGATGTCGTCGCGAGCGATGATTTTCTGGTTCAGCTTGACGTTCAACGCACAGCCGCCGGCGAAAGCCAGTTTGCCGGTTTCCTTGAGCACGTCGCCCAGGTAGTAGTCGATCATCTGCAACGCGAGCTTCTCGAACAGCGCTTGCATGCTCGCGGCGTAGTGGATGTACGGCTCGTCGGCGATGTCGCCTTCGCGCTTCGGACCCAGCCACTCGATCAGCTTCGGCGAGAAGTAGAAACCCTTGCCCTTCTCTTTATAGCGACGCAGGCCGATCACGTTGGCGTAGTCGGTATTGATCACCAGCTCGCCATTTTCGAACGAGGCCAGACGCGAGAAATCGTACTTGCTGGCATCGCCGTATGGCGCCATGCCCATGACCTTGAATTCGCCGTCGAGCATCTCGAAACCGAGGAATTCAGTGATCGCACCGTACAAACCACCGAGGGAATCCGGGTCGAAGAATTCCTTGATCTTGTGGATCTTGCCGTTTTCGCCATAACCGAAAAAGGTCGTGGCGTATTCACCTTTACCGTCGATGCCGAGGATCGCGGTTTTCTCTTTGAAACCCGAGCAGTGATAGGCGCTGGAGGCGTGTGCCAGGTGATGCTCGACCGGCTCGATCTTGATTTTCTTCGGATCAAAGCCCAGTTGCTCGAGGCACCAGACGATCTTGTTGCGGTAGCGCTTGTAGCGACGGTTACCCATCAGGATCGCATCAAGAGCACGATCCGGGGCGTACCAGTAGCGCTTGGCGTAGTGCCAGCGGGCCTTGCCGAACAGGCTGATCGGAGCGAATGGAATCGCCACCACGTCTACGTCGGAGGGCTTGATGCCGGCTTGCTCGAGGCAGAATTTCGCCGATTCGTAGGGCATGCGGTTCTTTGCATGTTTATCGCGTACGAAGCGCTCTTCCTCAGCCGCCGCGACCAGCTTGCCGTCGATGTACAAGGCTGCGGAAGGATCATGGCTAAGGGCGCCGGACAGGCCAAGAATCGTCAATGCCACAGGGGTCTAGCCTCTTTAGTCTGCATGCAGGCGCGATGCGCCTTGAAAATTGATGTGCCCTCGCACAGGGCGAGCGGCAGCTAAAGGGCGGGATTATAGCGTAAACATGACGGGAATTACCTCGTACGAATTGCCACCTGCGCGATTGGTCCGATTCAACGAGTCCAACGACTCAATAGCCGTCTCTGCGCCAGTAAATACTCAGATTTGAATCGGTAATCTGCCGATAGACCGTGTAAGGCAACGAAAGCGTATCGAACACGGCGGACAGCGGCAGATCAAGCAACACAAAGGGCGCCAGCATGCCCGTAGGATCAGGGGGCGCATTCAGCGTGCAAAAATCGAAGGCCAGACCACTGTAGATGCGCGGAATCGATTGGCAGTAGGTCTTCTTTTTGCGCAGGTCACGGGCAGCATCGGCGTCGCCCTGTAAAACGGTCGAGACACTGCCACAGCCTGAGAGCACCACAGAAATTACGCCCAGCATCAGAATTTTTTTCATGCTCAAGATTCGCCCTCCGAGATCGTCAGGCAAATTAGCATCGAGCCCGCGCAGGGCACAGTTCATGGCTTCTGGAGAAGTTGTAGGACAGATCGCTGTATTTTGTCCGTTACTGCCCACAGACTCCATTTCGCAGTGGACCCGGTCCATTGCAAGAACGAGCTTGCTCGTGAGAAGAACTCACCCTGCGGTGGAGACTTCTTTCGGCAACCGCTGATCAATGACTCGGTACAACGCGCTGCTTTCAGGCCAGTTGCGCATGAACCGCGCGCGATCGCGGGCGTAGGCCGGGGCGAAGCTGGCGACCGATGCGTGCTGACGCATCGAGTCGAGGTCGATCAGCGCCCAGCGATCCGTCTGCCAGAACAAGTTGTGGCCCTTGAAGTCGCCATGACTGATGCGCTCGGCGATCAATCGGGCAAACAGTTGATCAAGCGCCAGCAACTCGGCTTCCGGCGCCTGGCCATTTTCCACGTACGGCGCAAAGCGCTCGATGATGTCCGGCCCGGGCAGGTATTCGGTGACCAGATAGGCACTGCGGCGCAGCCACAAAAAACGCTTTTCCAGTACCGCCAGCGGTTTCGGCGTGGCAATGCCAAGGAACGCCAGGCGATTGCCTTCACGCCACGAATGCCAGGCCCGGCTCGGGCGCCAGAAGCGCTTGAGCCAATGGGCGAAATTCTTGATGTTGTAGCGCTTGATAACCAGAGCTCGCCCGGCCACCTCGACTCTGCCGACGCTGGCCGCGCCGCCGGTTTTGTACAGATGCCCCTGATCAAGCAAGGCGTCGGCCTGATCAAGCACCGGCAGCATGGCCGCTGCTTCTTCACGGCGAACGGCGCGCAGGGCAAATGCGCCGCGCTCCACGGCGAACAACGTGCAGTCGCGGCCAACCTTGATCAGGTAATCCCTGAGTCGCCAGTTGCGCACCTTGTCGATCTGTTTTTGCAACGCCTCCAGCGGCAACGCATGCTCGCTGTTGCTCAGCAGGTAATACACCAGCAGTTCTTCGGTGAACGGCTCAAGCGACTTCGGTAGCTGGGCGAAAAACACCCCGAGGTTTTCCAGCACTTTTTGTCGGGACAATGGCTGCCCCGGCGCTTCCGCACGAACTCCGGCGCCATCGATAAGATACAACTGACCGCCGTGACGCAGCAGATTGTCCAGGTGCAGATCTTCCTGCCAGAGTCCTTTGCCATGCATCCGACCGATCGCATCCAGCGCTTCGGCCAGAACGGCGGTTTGCTCGTCGGCCAGCGCCGGCAGAGACTCGACCTTGGCCCAGGCATCACCGAGGCTCTCGGCGCCTTCGAGGAATTCGAAGAGCAGCCAGCCACCCTCACCGTCTTTCAGTCCATCGGCCAACAGCAGCGGCGTGGTCAGGCCTTGTGCCGCGAGCAGGCGCACACCGTCCAGCTCACGCTGAAAATGCCGGGCGGCCTTGCTGCCTACCAGCAATTTGGCCAATACCGGCCGACCGCGCCAGACGCCGGCGCCAACATAGCGCTGCCCGGGCAATACCCGCAGCAGGCTCAGCAACTGCAAATCCGCAACACCGGCGGCGTCCGCCAGGGTAACGGTCAGCGGCAGTGAGGGGGTACGCCCGGAGCGGGCCAGCTCGGACAATTGCATCAGCGGGTCTCCTTGTGGCTGCGCCGCGCTGTCAGTCGGCTCAGCCAGCTGTCGAGCAGCGAGCTGTCAGTCGGCTGATCGAGATAAGCCGCGAGCAACTGGCGCAAGTCTGCCTCGCTCCATTGCGGCGCTCGGCGTTGCAACGGTTCCAGATCCTTGACCCGATCACGCATGCCGAACAGTAGAGGCCGGGTTTTCTCCAGATCGATCAGCTGCGCCTCATAGCCGTCGCCGGTTGCGCGCAGGAAAATATGTTTGGGATAGAAACAGCCATGCACCTGACGCGCGCCGTGCAGCCGCCGCGCCAACAGCCCGCAAGCCTTGAGAATGGCCGAATGCTGCGCGGCACTGAGCTGCGCCCAGCGCGTCAGCAACGAATCCAGGTCGCTCCAGCCATCCAGGGCGCGCGTAAGCAGAATGGCGCGTACTTCCCCAGCGACCTTGCGCTCACCGAAAAACGCCGCCTGCAACGCCGGAATGCCCAACTTGCGGTAACGGCTGATGTTGCGAAATTCGCGGGCAAAGCTTGGCTCGCCAAACGGCGCCTGCAAGGTGCGGGTCAGATAATTGCTCTGGCGCTTGAGGTAATAGCCCTGACCTTCAAGATCGAGACGGAACACGCTGCTCCAGCCGCCACCGGCAGTGTTGGGCTCGTCCACAGCTTCAAGCTGTTTGGCCCACAGTGCGTCGAAATTGCCGAGACCGTGGCGCTCCAGCAGTGCGCGGTCCTGTTCGGCAAGAAAATCAGTCATTCGCGCCCCTCAAAAAATCTCACCACGTGGCGAATCCGTTTCTTGTCGGCGACATCGAGCCGATCACACTGGCGATACTGCTTGTAGAAGCGCAGGCGCTGGGTGTTGGACAGGTGATATTTGGCCAGTTTGTCGAGACAGGCGAGGTCCTTGGTGATCCGGTACTTGAGCCAGAAGCCGCGCCAGAATTCGCCGTTGGGGCAGTCGATGAGGAAGATGCGCGCCTGATCGTCGATCAGCAGGTTGCGCCATTTCAAATCGTTATGCGTAAACCGATGGTCGTGCATGGTCCGGGTGTAACCGGCCAATTGCTGGCTGACACCGTCGACCCAGGCGCGATCCTTGAGCCTGGGATCCTTGCGCTCGGCCAGTGCCGAAAGGTCTTCGGTATTGGGCAGTTCACGGGTGATCATCGCGCCCCGATCGTAGGCCGCGCCCCGCCGCTCCAGCCCCCAGGCCACCACCTCGGCCGTGGGGATGCCCCACTTGGCGAAGCGCTTGAGGTTCTGCCATTCCATTTTTACGCGCGGCTTGCCGAGGTAACGGCGCAGGCCCTTACCGGCGCCGACGTAGCGTTTGACGTAATAATTGACGCCGTCGCGCTGTACCCGGACCACTTCCGACAGCGGATCGCGGGTCAGGCGTTCGCCCTGCAAGGCAAATACGGCTTCGAGGCTGCCGAAATCTTCGGCGAGTTCGCCGTACTGCGGCTCAAGTGTCCAGCCCGCCATCAGAGCGCATCCCCGTAACGCTGTTTGCGCGCGTAGAGCTTGTCGGCCTTGCCTTGCAGCCAGCTCAGCAATGGCGCTTCTTCCGCCAGAATCTGACGCAGCGGTTGCTGGAAATAGCCTTTGAGAAAACGCAGTTTGTCGCGGCGCGTCAGGCCGATGTCCAGCGCCGAGAAGTACAGCGCCGCCAGATCCTTGTTGCGCCAGCGCTGGGTGATCGCCGGGCGGGTCTGGGCTCGGTGCAGATCAATCACCGACAGTTTGAAATCCTGCGG
Source organism: Pseudomonas siliginis (assembly GCF_019145195.1). Taxonomy (GTDB): domain Bacteria; phylum Pseudomonadota; class Gammaproteobacteria; order Pseudomonadales; family Pseudomonadaceae; genus Aquipseudomonas; species Aquipseudomonas siliginis. Next base: position 108,783 of record NZ_JAHSTW010000006.1, on the reverse strand, counting down.
TGTGACCGGTTTGTCGGTGTGCAGCAGAAAATGGCAGATATAGCAGTCGCGGTGATTGACCCCGGCGCGGTGCATCATCCCGGTCATCCGCGCGACTTCGGCAATCAATGCGCGCTTGAGTGTTGGCTCCGGCGGCTGCTTGACCCAGTCAATGCTGAAGTCTTCGAGGCTGATGGTCGGCGCCAGCTCTTCGGTGACGATGAACGAATGCTGATCCGCCGGATTGCTGCCCTTCTCGCCGTAGGCGACGGCGGTCATGGTCGGCACGCCGGCTTCCTGCAGACGCTGAATGGCTTTCCACTCCTGACCCGCGCCGAGCACCGGCAGCTTGGCGGTGAGCAGGTTCTTGAAGATCTCGCCCCAGCCGATGCCACGGTGAATTTTCACAAAAAACCCGTTGCCGTCGACTTCCGTGCGCAATGTCCGGCGCGCTTCCAGCTCGCGGTACACCTCGCCCTGCAAGCCCTCGACTTCAGCGAACGGGTCGCGTCCGGCCCAGAGGCTTTTGAACGGTTCAGCCAGCATCAACTTCATTAAGCGTGCTCCGCCAGAATCACATCCGCCGCGTGCTGCGGCATGCTGTAGAGGTCGGCCGTCTCGGCGAAGGCCAGACCGTTACGGCTCCAGGCCGCCCGTGCAGCGTCGTCGCTCAACATCTCGGTCAGGTATCGGGTCAGTTGCGCCTGCTCGAACGGCTCGTCCAGCACTCGCCCGGCATCGGCTTCGGCGATGTAATGGGCGTAACCGCAGACCGCACTGACCAGCACCGGCAACCCGGCCACCAGCGCTTCAAGCAGCACGGTGCCGGTGTTTTCGTTGTAGGCCGGGTGGATCAACAGATCAGCGCCGAGCAGGAAGCGCGGGATATCGCTGCGCCCTTTAAGGAAGGTCACATTGTCGCCCAGGCCCAGCGTCGCACTCTGCATCTGGAACAATTTGGGGTCATCCTGGCCGATTACAAACAGCCGGGTGCGTTTTCTCAACTCGGGCGGCAGGGCGGCCAGCGCCTTGAGGCTGCGATCGACACCCTTGGTCTTGAAGCCGGAGCCGATCTGCACCAGCAGCAACTCGTCGTCCTTGAGATTGAATTCAGCGCGGAAACCGGCGCGAATCTCATCGGCATTCGCCGGCCGCCGACGATCCTGGGCAATGCCCGGCGGCAGCAGGTGGAAGCGCTCGAGCGGCGTGTCGTAATACTTGATGAACAGCGGCTGCTGCACTTCGGAAATCATCAGCACTTCGGTCTTCGCGTCCTTGGCGAACACGGCGCGCTCATAATCGGCGAAGTGGCGATAGCGGCCCCAACGGCGGTACAGCGAGTTGCGCAGGTTCTGCGCCTTGTCTTCGAAGCAGCCGTCGGCGGCGTAGTAGACGTCCAGGCCCGGCATCTTGTTGAAGCCGATCAAGCGATCGACCGGACGCTTGGCCAGATCCGCTGCCATCCACGCGCTGAGCTTTTCGTTGCGACGGTGGTTGAAGAACGCTTTGACCGGCGCCACCAGCACCTCGAAACCCGGGGGCACGTCGCCTTCCCAGATCAGCGTGTAGACGCGAATCTGATGGCCGCGTTTCTGGCATTCGAGGGCGATGCGCATGAAGTCGCGCTGCAAGCCACCGAAGGGGAAATATTTGTACAGGACAAATGCCAATTGCATCAGCGCAGCTCCTCAGCCATTAACAACGTGCTCAGTCGGCTGGCGACACGCTCGGGGTTCACACGCGTGAAGCACAAAGGCTGCTCGCGTTTCAGGTCAAACTGACGGGCATCCTGCGCGGTCGGTTGATAGGTACATTTTTTCTGCATGCAGGGCGCGCACGGGAAGTCGCTGGCCAGATGAATCTGCAGCTTGCCGTAAGCGCCGGTCAGGCCCGGGTTGGTCGGGCCGAACAACGAGATGGTCGGCACATCCAGCGCAGCGGCCAGATGGCCGAGCCCGGTGTCCACCGCCACGCAAGCCTGCGCGCCGGCGAGCACTTTGCCAACGCCAGCCAGATTGAGTTTCGGCAGCACCTCAGCGTGCTTGAAGCCGGCGGCGATGCGTTCGGCGCGGGCCTTTTCCTGTGGGTTGCCCCACGGCAGCTTCACGCCAACGCCGAGGTAGCCGACCCGCTCGGTCAGCTCGCGCCAGTAGAGTTCCGGCCAGTGCTTGGTGTCCCAAGTGGTGCCGTGGAGGAACACCACGTAAGCGTTCTTGCGTGGCAACTCGACCAGTCGCTCGACGTTGAGGCCGTAATCGCCGAGGCCTTTGGGCAAGTCGTAACCCAGAGCGATGGCGAATAACTGGCGTACGCGCTCGACGGCGTGCTGGCCTCGCGCGACAGCGAGTTTGCGATTGTAGAAGCGCGCAGCCACCGGCTCGCGCGCGGAGGTTTTATCGAGGCCGGCGACCGGGGCTTTGACGTAGCGGGTCAGCCAGGCACTTTTCAGCAGGCCTTGAGCGTCGATCACCAGATCGTATTTATTGGCGCGCACGCTTTGCTTGAAGCGTTTCCACTCGCCGCTGGTGATGGTTTTCCACAAATTCTTGCGCCAGCGGCGGATCGCCACCGGAATCACTTTATCGACCGCCGGGTGCCAGCTCGGAATCTCGGCGAAGCCCTCTTCCACCACCCAGTCGAACTTGATTCCGGGAATGGCCCGGGCGGCGTCGGTCAGCGCTGGCAACGCGTGAATCACGTCGCCCAGCGATGAAGTCTTGATCAGCAATACCCGCAAGTTAATGAACCTCGACCACGGAGCCCTGCAACTTCTGCAAGGCATCGTTGACCGCGTCCGGCATCAGCTGGCGCAGGCAGTTGTAATGGCCGAACCGGCAAGTTCGATCGAAGCACGGGCTGCATTCGATGCCCAGGCGCACGATCTCGACCTGCTCGGCCAGCGGCGGGGTGAAGCCCGGCGAGGTCGAGCCGTACACCGCGACCAGCGGACGATTCAATGCCGCAGCGACGTGCATCAGGCCGGAGTCATTGGACACAACGGAATCGGCGCATGAGAGCAGGTCAATGGCCTCGGCCAGCGAGGTGCCGCCGCTGAGGTTGACCGATTCTTCACGCAGGCCCGGGATCAGCCGGGCGCGAATGTCTTCGCCGACCGCGTGATCGTTTTTCGAGCCGAACAGCCACACCTGCCAGCCTTCGCGGATGCGCGCTTCGGCGACCTTGGCGTAATGCTCGGACGGCCAGCGCTTGGATTCGCCGAACTCGGCCCCGGGGCACAGGGCCAGGACCGGGCGATCAAGGCTCAGGCCGAATTTGGCCAGTGCCGCTTCGCGGGTCACCGGGTCGATTTGCAGACTCGGGCGCGGGTACGGCTTCGGCAGCTCGGCGTTCGCTTCATAGGCCAGCGCCATGAAACGCTCGATCATCAGCGGGTAGCGTTGCTTGTCGAGAGTGCGCACGTCGTTGAGCAGGCCATAGCGGAACTCGCCGCGCCAGCCAGTGCGTTTCGGGATGCCGGCAAAAAACGGCACCAGTGCCGATTTCAGCGAGTTGGGCAGCAGGATCGCCTGATCGTACTGACCGCGCAGGGATTTGCCGATGCGCCGGCGCGTCGCCAGTTCCAGCGCGCCGTGGCCGAGCGGGAAGCTCAAGGCCTTGCGCACTTCGGGCATGCGCTCAAGGATCGGCCGGCTCCATTCGGGCGCCAGCACGTCGATTGCGCATTGCGGGTGGCGCTGTTTGAGACACTGAAACAGTGTCTGCGCCATCACCATGTCACCGACCCAACTGGGCCCAACGATCAGAATATTCATGTGGTTTCCAAAAACGAACCGGGGAGGCATTTACGCCTCCCCGCCTCGATAATTCTACAAACACTGTAGATCTACTGTGGGAGCGGGCTTGCCCGCGATGGGGTCTTCACATTCAACATTATTGTCGTCTGATACTCCGCTATCGCTGGCAAGCCAGCTCCCACAGGGTTTTGCATCTGTTTCAACATCTGCATTTCAGCGCAGATTACTGTGGGTGCTGCATAAACCGCTTTCAGCTTAGCCCCATCTCTTTCCAAATCCGCAAAACCTGCCGGCGTTCGTCGGCAAACTGGTCGCCCGGTATCACCCCGGCGTCCTTCTGCAAGGCCTGCCGGTGGGCGGCGGAGCGGTAGGCCTTGTAAGCCTCGCGCAACAGACTGGCATCTTCGGCGGGCATCAGCCGTTCGTGTTCCAGCTCTTCCAGAATGCGGATGTTATCGGTCCAGCGCAGCAGCGGCGGATGGCTGTGCGACCACGCCAGGGCCGCGTATTGCACCATAAATTCAATATCGACGATACCTCCGGCGTCCTGCTTGAGGTCAAACGGCACGCCCGCATCGAAAGCGTTCGCCGCCGTGCCGGCTGCGGTGCTGCGGGTACCAAGGTTGTCGCGCATCTTGGCGCGCATCTCGCTGACTTCCTGTTGCAGTTTGGCCAGATCCCGTGGTTTGCCCAACACCTGCGCGCGGACTTTTTCAAAAGCGTGGCCAACATCCTGACTGCCCACCAGCACCCGCGCGCGCACCAAGGCTTGATGCTCCCAGGTCCATGCTTCGTTTTGCTGATAGCGCGCGAACGCGCCGAGGGAACTCACCAGCAGCCCGGAAGCGCCGGACGGCCGCAGGCGCATGTCCACTTCATACAGCTGGCCGGAGTTGGTCTGCGCTGTGAGCAGGTGGATGATCCGCTGCCCCAGGCGCGTGAAGAACTGCGCGCCGTCGATGGATTTCGGCCCGTCGGTTTCCGCCTGCGGATCGCCGTCATGGATGAACACCAGATCCAGATCGGAACCATGCCCCAATTCGATACCGCCGACTTTGCCATAACCGACAATGATGAAGCCGGGATCACACAGCGTGCCGTCGGTGCGCAGCGGCGTGCCGTACTTGGCCACAGTCTGCCGCCAGGCCAGGGCCAGCACCTGTTCGAGAATCGCTTCTGCCAGCCAGGTCAGGTAATCGCTGACTTTCATCAACGGCAGGCTGCCGGCGATTTCCGAGGCGGCGACGCGCAAGCGGTGCGCCAGTTTGAAATGGCGCAGGGCTTCCATTTGCTGCTCGAGGTCGTCCTCGGGAATTCGCGTCAGGCGTTCGCGCAACTCGGCCGCCAGTTCCGGCGCCAGCGGCGGCTTGAACAGCCGACCTTCGTTGAGCAATTCGTCGAGCAGCAGCGGGAAGCGCGTGATCTGCTCGGCAATCCACGGGCTCGCCGCACACAAGGTCAGCAGGCGGCGCAGCGCACCGGGGTTTTCCGTGAGCAACACCAGATACGCCGAACGCCGCGCCACCGCTTCCACCAGCGGCAGCACGCGCTCGAGTACCAGATCGGGATTGTCATGCTCCACCGCTTGCGCGAGCAGTCGCGGAATAAAGGCATCCAGACGTTCACGTCCCAACCGCTGCATCGCGCGCAGTTGCGGACTGCCGCGCAAACCGGCCAGCGCCTTCAGGGCTTTGCCGGCATCGGCGAAACCGCCTTCCTGCAACTGCCGGCACGCGGCCTCCTCGTCCTGTTCTTCCTCCCACAGCGGCAGCCATTCGCCACCGACCACCACTTCGCTTTCGCTGCCCTCTTCCTCATCGGGATCGGCGATCACCTGAGCGAAATGCCAGGCCACGCGCCCGCGCCAGTACATCAGCTGTTCGTGGAACGCCGACCAATCGGCGAAACCCAGCATGAAGGCGATCCGCGCCTGATCCTGAGCGCTGTCCGGCAGCATTTGCGTCTGACGGTCGGCAATCGCTTGAATGGCATGTTCGGTGTAACGCAGAAACTCGTAACCCTCGCGCAATTCGCTGACCACCGCCGGCGGCAGATAGCCCTGCCCTTCCAGCGTGCTCAGCACCTTTAATAGAGGACGCCGTTGCAGGCTCAGGTCGCGGCCACCGTGGATCAGTTGAAAGGCCTGAGCGATGAACTCGACTTCACGAATGCCGCCGGAGCCGAGCTTGATGTTGTCGGCCATGCCCTTGCGCCGCACTTCCTGCTGGATCAACTGCTTCATGGTGCGCAGCGCTTCGATCGCCGAGAAGTCCAGATAGCGCCGATAAACGAACGGCCGCAGCATGTCGAGCAACTGCGCGCCGGCAACCTGATCGCCAGCCACCACCCGCGCCTTGATCATCGCGTAGCGTTCCCAGTCGCGGCCCTGATCCTGGTAATACTGCTCCAGCGCGTTGAAGCTGAGCACCAGCGCACCAGACGATCCGTATGGACGCAGGCGCATGTCGACGCGGAAGACGAAGCCGTCGACGGTCATCGGATCGAGCGCCTTGATCAGACGCTGGCCGAGGCGGATGAAGAATTCCTGATTGTCCAGCGAGCGTTTCACGCCGACGGTTTCGCCGCCTTCGGGGTAGGCGAAGATCAGGTCGATGTCGGAAGACAGATTCAGCTCGACCGCGCCGAGTTTGCCCATGCCGAGGATGACCATCTGCTGCGGCTCACCACTGCGCCGGCCGGTCGGCGTGCCGAACTGCTCGCAGTGGCGGCTGTACAGCCATTGATAAGCCTGATCGATGGTGGCGTCGGCCATGTCCGAGAGGTCGCGGCAGGTCTGCACCAGATCGGCCTGGCGGGTCAGGTCGCGCCAGATGATCCGCACCTGATGGCGTGCGCGCTGGCGGCGCAAGGCGCGGCCGAGTTCGTCTTCGCTCTGCGCGCTGTTCGCAGCGGCGGCAATCTGTGCGCACAGCTCGCCGGGCGCAAATGCTCGATCAAGTTCGCCGGACGCCACCAGCGACAGCAACATCAAAGGGTCACGAATGCTCTGTTCAATGACAAATTCGCTGGCGGCGCTGACGCGGGCGAATTGCGCCCAGCGCTCCGGCGTCCAGTTCGACAGGCCGTGATCGTCTTCAAGGGCGGCGACGGACGTACGGAACGACTGCTCGGATCGGCTGACCAACGGCAGGAGAATGGCGGGCAGTTCGGCAAGCACGGGCAGGGTCATGGTCTATCCTTGATCGGCGTATTGAGGGCCGCTTGTAGTGAATGATGAAAACCCGCTACGTGAAGGACTGTCGAACAAAAGTTAGAAATAGCTGAAATTTCTTCTTCTTTGGCATCCAGCATCAAACTTTCACCTTATTCGGATGGAAATCGACCCGCCTTAACGATTATTCTCACAACGCAGTCGGAGGCCACAAGCCTTTCATCTGTAGTTTTACTACTCGTCTATACATTCGAAAGGCTGAAATGCCGGAAGATTTGTAGTAAAACTACACGCCGCCGGAACAACCTGTCGGCAATCCAAGAATTTTAAATCGTCTGCCCACAAGGCCAGTCGCAAACTCAGGCAACCGATTCTGGAAGCCTTTCCGCCCTGGAGCAAGCCATGCAAGACCTCGATCCCGTCGAAACCCAGGAATGGCTGGACGCCCTGGAATCGGTTCTCGACAAAGAAGGCGAAGACCGTGCTCACTATCTGATGACCCGTATGGGCGAACTCGCGACCCGCAGCGGCTCGCAGCTCCCTTACGCGATCACCACGCCTTACCGCAACACGATCCCCGTTACCCACGAAGCACGCATGCCTGGCGACCTGTTCATGGAACGCCGCATTCGCTCGCTGGTACGCTGGAACGCGATGGCCATGGTAATGCGCACGAACCTGCGAGATTCGGACCTGGGTGGTCACATCTCCAGCTTCGCTTCCAGTGCGACCCTGTATGACATCGGCTTCAACTATTTCTTCCAGGCCCCGACCGACGAACACGGCGGCGACCTGATCTACTTCCAGGGCCACACCTCGCCAGGCGTTTACGCCCGCGCATTCATGGAAGGCCGCATCACCGAAGACCAGATGAACAACTTCCGTCAGGAAGTCGATGGTCAAGGCCTGTCGTCCTACCCGCACCCTTGGCTGATGCCTGACTTCTGGCAGTTCCCGACCGTATCGATGGGTCTGGGTCCAATCCAGGCGATCTACCAGGCGCGCTTCATGAAGTACCTGGAGCACCGCGGTTTCATCCAGCCGGGCAAACAGAAAGTCTGGTGCTTCCTGGGCGACGGCGAGTGCGACGAGCCGGAATCCCTGGGCGCGATCTCCCTGGCCGGCCGCGAGAAGCTGGACAACCTGATCTTCGTCATCAACTGCAACCTGCAGCGCCTCGACGGCCCGGTTCGCGGCAACGGCAAGATCATCCAGGAACTCGAAGGCGTGTTCCGTGGTGCACAGTGGAACGTGACCAAAGTCATCTGGGGCCGTTTCTGGGACCCGCTGCTGGCCAAAGACGTCGACGGTATCCTGCAACGCCGCATGGACGAAGTCATCGACGGCGAGTACCAGAACTACAAAGCCAAAGACGGCGCGTTCGTTCGCGAGCACTTCTTCAACACGCCTGAACTCAAGGCGATGGTTGCCGATCTGTCCGACGACGAGATCTGGAAACTCAACCGTGGCGGCCACGACCCGTACAAGGTCTACGCGGCGTACCACGAAGCGGTCAACCACAAGGAACAACCGACCGTCATCCTCGCCAAGACCATCAAGGGTTATGGCACCGGTGCCGGCGAAGCGAAAAACACTGCGCACAACACCAAGAAAGTCGACGTCGACAGCCTGAAGCTGTTCCGCGACCGCTTCGACATCCCGGTCAAGGACGAGGAGCTGGAGAACCTGCCGTTCTTCAAGCCGGAGCCAAACAGCGCCGAAGCGCGTTATCTGGCCGAGCGCCGTGCCGCACTGGGCGGTTTCGTGCCACAGCGCCGCGCGCAGAGCTTCAGCGTACCGACTCCGGATCTGGACACTCTGAAAGCCATCCTCGATGGCTCGGGCGACCGTGAAATTTCCACCACCATGGCTTTCGTGCGGATCCTCGCGCAACTGGTCAAGGACAAGGAAATCGGCCCGCGCATCGTCCCGATCATCCCGGACGAAGCCCGTACCTTCGGTATGGAAGGCATGTTCCGTCAGTTGGGCATCTACTCCTCCGTCGGCCAGCTCTACGAGCCAGTCGATAAAGACCAGGTGATGTTCTACAAGGAAGACCAGAAAGGTCAGATCCTTGAAGAAGGCATCAACGAAGCGGGCGCCATGAGCTCGTTCATCGCTGCCGGTACTTCGTACTCCAGCCACAACCAGCCAATGCTGCCGTTCTACATCTTCTACTCGATGTTCGGCTTCCAGCGTATCGGCGACCTGGCCTGGGCCGCTGGTGACAGCCGTACCCGTGGCTTCCTGATCGGCGGCACCGCCGGGCGTACCACCCTGAACGGTGAAGGTCTGCAGCACGAAGATGGTCACAGCCACCTGCTGGCCGCGACCATCCCGAACTGCCGCACCTACGATCCGACCTACGGCTACGAGCTGGCGGTGATCATTCAGGACGGCATGAAGAAGATGACCGAAGAGCAACAGGACATCTTCTACTACATCACCGTGATGAACGAGTCGTACCAGCAGCCAGCCATGCCGGCCGGTGCCGAAGAAGGCATCAAGAAAGGCATGTACCTGCTCGAGGAAGACACCCGCGATGCGGCGCACCACGTTCAGCTGATGGGCTCCGGCACCATCCTGCGTGAAGTGCGTGAAGCGGCGAAGATCCTGCGTGAAGAGTTCAACATCGGCGCTGACGTGTGGAGCGTTACCAGCTTCAACGAACTGCGTCGCGACGGCCTCGCCGTAGAGCGCAGCAACCGTCTCAAGCCTGGCCAGAAGCCTAAGCTGAGCTACGTCGAAGAGTGCCTGAACGGCCGTAAAGGTCCGGTCATTGCCTCTACCGACTACATGAAGCTGTTCGCCGAGCAGATCCGTCAGTGGGTACCGTCCAAGGAATTCAAAGTCCTGGGCACCGACGGTTTCGGCCGCAGCGACAGCCGCAAGAAACTGCGTCATTTCTTCGAAGTCGACCGTCATTTCGTGGTGTTGGCAGCCCTGGAAGCACTGGCTGACCGTGGTGATATCGAACCTAAAGTCGTGGCCGAGGCCATCGTCAAGTTCGGCATCGACCCGGAAAAACGCAACCCACTGGACTGCTGAGGAGACATTTTGTGAGCGAACTCATTCGCGTACCTGACATCGGCAGCGGTGAAGGTGAAGTAATTGAACTGTTTGTGAAGGTCGGCGACCGCATCGAAGCCGACCAGAGCATCCTGACCCTGGAATCGGACAAGGCCAGCATGGAAGTGCCGGCCCCGAAAGCCGGCGTCATCAAGAGCCTGAAAGTGAAGCTGGGCGATCGTCTGAAAGAAGGCGACGAACTGCTTGAGCTGGAAGTCGAGGGCGCTGCTGAAGCGGCCCCTGCTCCTGCCGCTGCTCCTGCCAAAGCCGAAGAGAAACCGGCTGCGGCACCTGCTGCTGCCGCGCCTGCCGCTGCTCCTGCTGCCGCTTCGGTACAGCAAGTGCACGTGCCGGACATCGGTTCGTCGGGCAAGGCACAGATCATCGAGATCCAGGTCAAGGTCGGCGACAGCGTCGAAGCTGATCAATCGCTGATCACCCTGGAATCCGACAAAGCGAGCATGGAAATCCCGTCGCCTGCCGCTGGCGTGGTCAAGGCCATCAGCGTCAAGCTCAACGACGAAGTCGGCACTGGCGATCTGATTCTGGATCTGGAAGTGGCGGGTGCTGCGGCCCCAGCGGCTGCCGCTCCGGCCCAGGCTGATGCACCGGCCGCTGCCGCTGCGCCTGCTCCGGCAGCCGCGCCAGCAGCACCGGTTGCCGACAGCGTTCAGGACATCCACGTTCCGGACATCGGCTCGGCTGGCAAAGCCAAGATCATCGAAGTGTTGGTCAAGGCGGGCGATACCGTTGAAGCCGACCAGTCGCTGATCACCCTGGAATCCGACAAGGCGAGCATGGAAATCCCATCGCCTGCCGCTGGCGTGGTCGAAAGCGTTTCGATCAAGCTGGATGACGAAGTCGGTACCGGCGACCTGATCCTCAAGCTGAAAGTCAAAGGCGCGGCTCCTGCTGCTACCCCGGCTCCAGCTGCCGCAGCTCCTAGCGCTCCGGCACCTGCCGCTGCTGCTCCGGCTGCCGCTGCACCTGCTGCTGGCGCTCCTGCCGCCGCACCGGCCAAGCCGGGCGCGAAAGTTCACGCCGGCCCTGCCGTGCGTCAACTGGCTCGTGAGTTCGGCGTCGAGCTGAGCGCCGTTGGCGCCAGCGGTCCGCACGGTCGCATCCTCAAGGAAGACGTGCAGGTTTACGTCAAGGCGATGATGCAGAAGGCCAAGGAAGCCCCGGCCGCTGCTGGCGGCGCTACCGGTGGCGCGGGCATTCCGCCGATCCCGGTGGTCGATTTCAGCCGTTTCGGCGAAATCGAAGAAGTGCCGATGACCCGCCTGATGCAGGTCGGCGCTGCCAACCTGCACCGCAGCTGGCTCAACGTGCCACACGTCACGCAATTCGACTCGGCGGACATCACCGAGCTGGAAGCCTTCCGTGTTGCGCAAAAAGCCGTGGCCGAGAAGGCTGGCGTCAAGCTGACCATCCTGCCGCTGCTACTCAAGACCTGCGCGCACTTGCTCAAGGAGCTGCCGGACTTCAACAGTTCGCTGGCGCCAAGCGGCAAGGCGATCATCCGCAAGAAATACGTGAACATCGGCTTCGCCGTCGACACTCCGGATGGCCTGCTGGTGCCGGTGATCAAGAACGTCGACCAGAAGAGCCTGCTGCAACTGGCTGCTGAAGCGGCTTCGCTGGCTGAAAAAGCCCGCACCAAGAAGCTGTCGTCGGACGAGATGCAAGGCGCCTGCTTCACCATTTCCAGCCTCGGCCATATTGGCGGCACCGGCTTCACGCCGATCGTCAACGCGCCGGAAGTGGCGATCCTCGGTGTTTCCAAGGCAACCATCCAGCCAGTCTGGGACGGCAAAGCCTTCCAGCCGAAGCTGATGCTGCCACTGTCGCTGTCCTACGATCACCGCGTGATCAACGGCGCCGCAGCGGCACGCTTCACTCAGCGTCTGGGCAGTCTGTTGGGCGACATCCGCACCATCCTGCTGTAACTCAAACGGCCCTCCGGCGACGGAGGGCCGCTTGCTGCACCCTTTCGAGCGCCACACGCTCGTACCTCAACCCCGTCAATTGACGGGGCTTTTTTTGCCTGAAATAAACCGGATCGCGCCTCTTTCCTACAACCTGCGCTGACATCGGCCACAGGTCTGGTCCACTTAACGCCAATATTTTCCGCCGCTGGCCAACTAACCTCTGCTCAGGAAAGTTGCTTCAACGCGCTCCGCTTATTTAATTCTTGTTTATTAAAATCTCGAACGGAATCGATCATGTTCAAACCGACTATCGGCCCCATCGTGGGCCACACCACAACTAACGAAGTGCGCATTTTCATGCGCGGCGAACAACAGGACAAAAAACGTGTATTTGCCGGAGTTCGCGCTCGCCAGGCCGGCACGGAAAAATGGTCCAACAGCGTATTTGCACTTTTGAACCCGGCCAATGACATGTCGGGTGTACTGGTATTGCAGGATCTCGAAGCTGATTGTGAATACGAATATCAAGCCGGCTGGTTAAGTCCGATGAATCCGGTGCATACCATCGACACGGTCATTGAGTTTCCATTGCAATGGCCGCGACAGCTCTACCGCTTTCGCACCCGCACCGCGAAAGCCAGCCAGCCTCGGGGCTTTGTCGTCGGTTCGTGCCGTTATCTGCGGATTACCGCTGGCGTCGCTTCCTTGCCGCAACTGGGCGACCGAATCTTTGGCTCGATCAATCGACTGGTCGAGAACAGTCATCTACCCGTCAGCGCGGTGATCATGACCGGAGATCAAGTGTATGTAGATGATTTGAATGTCATTGCTCCGGATCGCGAAGCCAAAGACATCCTGAAGAAATATCGAACGGCATTTTCGCAACCGAATATTCAGCGACTGATGTCCAATACATCGACTTACATGATGCTCGACGATCATGAAATAGAAGATAACTGGCCTGCCAATGCCACCGCAGCGGACGAGGACTTATATCGCAACGCCATGGCCGCTTATGAACTTTATCAAGCCAGCCACAGCCCGGTTTATGCATGTAATGAGAAGGGTCAGATAGACCGGGATACGTTGAAGCATTACTGGTATCAGTTTGGCGACAGCGATATCGCCTGGTTCGTCACCGACAGCCGCACCCGACGCAACTTGTCTGAGGATGACCGGCGCATTCTCGACATCGAGCAGGAACAGGCCCTGCTGCAATGGCTGATTCATAGCCCGGCACGGGTGAAATTCGTGGTGACCAGCGTGATGTTCTATCCCGATCGCAAGTTCAACGGTGACGATGCCTGGAAAGCTTTTCCCGAGCAGCGTCTGCGCCTGCTGGAAACCATCCGCACTCACCGGATCAAGAACGTGGTGTTCGTCTCCGGCGACGTCCATGGCTCGCTGACCAGTCGCTTGAGTCACAGCGAGGACACCGATTTCGAAGTGCACACCATCGTGTCCTCGCCACTGCACAACAGCAAATTGCTGCCGTATGCCAAGGCCTCGACGTTCATCCTCGATCAACCGCTGGTGCGCACGGCAGCCGGGGATTATCGGCACGAGCTCACCAGTGCGGTGGTGAGTCAGGACAATTTTGCGCATGTGGCCGTTGAGGCTGATCAGATATTGGTCAATTACCATGACCGCGATGGCAAGAAGTTGCAGTCGATCAGTATGAAATTGCGTTGAAACACCAAAAGATCGCAGCCTTCGGCACCTCCTGTATGGCTACGCGGCGCCTGCAAGAGTTGTTCAAGGCTGCGATCTTCTGCTCATTTCAGTTGTGCACTGGAGAAATGTTCACTGCAGCCGACATATTCTTATAGCACTTGGCCTTCATCTCTCTTGTCAGTCGGTGCCGCAATGATGCAACCTTGCCGCAGCCAACAGACAAGAGGGCGAGAGCCCGGCGCATTCAGCATATTTCCAAGCGAGTTTCCTTCATGAAGAGCCAGCCCGATGCCGCCAGCCGTATGGCGGCCGAGGTAGTGACGCAGTTGCCTGTGCCCTCGCGGCTCGGCATGCTGCGTTTCGAGCGCCTGAATGAAGCCAGTTGGGCAATGCTGTTCCTCGATCCCAACTGCGAACGCCAGTTCGGCCAGCCGGCCGTCGAGCTCTGCGCGCTGGTCGGCTCGCCCTACGCCAGCCTGATGGAGCCCGAGGCGCGCTATCAACTGCACGATGCGATTCAGCAGCAGTTGAGCAAAAGCGCACATTACGTGGTGCGCTACACCCTGCACACCGCCGCCGGCGCGTTGAACATCCTCGAGCTGGGCGAAGCCTACAAACAGCACAACCGGCATTTGCTGCGCGGCTACCTGCTGGCGGTCGACGAGGTGTTCGACGAAGCCCAGGCGCTGCCTTCGGTGGATCTGGAAACCCAGAACTCGCGCCTGCAAATCGCCCTTGAGCTGAACCAGCGTGCCCAGCAGGAACAACTGCAGCATCTGGAGCGCGTGCGTGCCCAGCAGGATCTGATTCTGCTGCTCGCACGCCAGCGCTACAGCACGCACAACTCGCTGCAGGAAGCCGCCGAACTGATCACCCGCTGCGCCTGCGATATCTACGAGATCGACTGCGCCAGCCTGTGGAACCTCGAAGGCCAACGCTTGCTGCCGATCTCCGCTTACCATCGCGCGACCCAGGAATACATCCTGCCGGAGCCGATCGATATCAGCGGCTTCCCCGACTACATGGAAGCCCTGCACAGCAGCCGCGCCATCGATGCCCATAACGCCATGCACGACCCGCGCACCCGCGAGATGGCCGAGGCGATGCGTCCGCGTGACGTCAACGCCATGCTCGACGCCAGCATCCGCGTCGACGGCCAGGTAGTCGGCGTGTTGTGCCTGGAACAGACCGGCGTGACCCGCGCCTGGCAGTCCGACGAAATCGCCTTTGCCGGCGAACTGGCCGACCAGTTCGCGCAGGTGATCAACAACCACAACCGACGCACTGCCACCAGCGCCCTGCACCTGTTTCAACGCGCGGTCGAGCAAAGCGCCAACGCCTTCTTGCTGGTCAACTGCGACGGCGTGGTCGAGTACGTCAACCCGAGCTTCACCGCGATCACCCAGTACACCACCGAGGAAGTCCACGGTCAGCGCCTGTCGGAATTGCCGGCGCTGGAAAATCTCAGCGAACTGCTGTTCGACGCACCTTCGGCGCTGGCCCAGAGCAACAGCTGGCAGGGCGAGTTCAAGAGCCGCCGCAAGAACCTCGAACCGTACTGGGGCCAGCTGTCGATTTCCAAGGTCTATGGCGATAACCGTGAGCTGACGCATTACATCGGCATCTACGAAGACATCACCCAGACCAAACTCGCGCAGCAACGTATCGAGCGCCTGGCCTATACCGACAACCTGACCAACCTCGGCAACCGTCCGGCCTTCATCCGCAATCTCGATGAGCGTTTCGCCCGCGACAGCGATACGCCGATCAGCCTGTTGCTGGTGGACATCGACAACTTCAAGCGGATCAACGACAGCCTCGGTCACCAGACCGGCGACAAACTGTTGATCAGCCTCGCCCGGCGCCTGCGCAACAGCCTCAGCCCGAGTGGCAGCCTGGCGCGTTTTGCCAGTAACGAGTTCGCCGTGTTGCTCGACGACACCGATCTTGAAGCCGGGCAGCAGATCGCCAGTCAATTGCTGATGACCCTCGACAAGCCGATGTTCGTCGACAATCAGTTGATCAGCGTCACCGGCTCCGTAGGCCTGGCCTGTGCGCCGCTGCACGGCCGCGACCCGCAGACCCTGATGCGCAACGCCGGCCTGGCGCTGCACAAGGCCAAGGCCAACGGCAAACACCAGTTGCAGGTGTTCACTGAGGCGCTGAACGCCGAAGCCAGTTACAAACTGTTCGTCGAGAACAACCTGCGCCGCGCCCTCACGCAGAACGAGCTGGACGTGTTCTACCAGCCCAAGCTGTGCCTGCGCAGCGGTCGCCTGCTGGGCATGGAAGCGCTGTTGCGCTGGAACCACCCGGAGCGCGGCATGATCCGCCCGGACCAGTTCATCAGCGTCGCCGAGGAAACCGGCCTGATCATTCCGATCGGCAAGTGGATTGCTCGTCAGGCCTGCCGCATGAGCAAATCCCTGACCGCTGCCGGCCTGGGCAACCTGCAAGTGGCAATCAATCTGTCACCGAAACAGTTCTCCGATCCGGATCTGGTCGCCTCGATCGCCAACATCCTCAGGGAAGAAGCGCTGCCGGCCAGTCTGCTCGAACTGGAGCTGACCGAAGGCTTGTTGCTGGAAGCCACCGAAGACACGCATTTGCAGCTCGACCAGCTCAAACGCTTGGGCCTGACCCTGGCCATGGATGACTTCGGCACCGGGTACTCGTCGCTGAGCTATCTGAAGAAATTCCCGATCGACATCATCAAGATCGATCGCAGCTTCATCCACGAAATCCCCGACAACCAGGACGACATGGAAATCACCTCGGCGGTGATCGCCATGGCTCACAACCTGAAACTCAAGGTTGTGGCTGAAGGCATCGAAACTGCCGAGCAACTGGCCTTCCTGCGCCGGCATCGTTGCGACGTCGGCCAGGGTTACCTGTTCGACCGACCGATTCCGGGTGATGAGCTGATCAAAGCGCTCAAGCGCTATCCGCGCGGCCCGCTCTGCCTCTAACCTCGGCTTCTATGAAGATCCCTTGTGGGAGCGAGCCTGCTCGCGAAGGCGATAAAACCGTCGACATCTTCGTCGCCTGACACCCCGCTTTCGCGAGCAGGCTCGCTCCCACAGTTTTGATAGTGCGAATTCCGGCATCATTCGGCACACTGGCGGTCTGACTTTTTACCTCCAACCTGACTGAGAGGAACGCTCATGGTTCTGCGCTCGGAAATTCTGGTGAACAAAAACGTGCTTCCAACCAAAGAACAAGCCCTGCCCGGCCGCGAAACCGCGATGACCCTGCCGGAAAAACACTTCGTCTTCGAAGACACCCCGCTGCTCGGTCCATTCTTTCAGGACGTCGACTTCGCGATTTTCGGTCTCGGTTGCTTCTGGGGCGCGGAGCGGCGCTTCTGGCAGCGCGAAGGCGTGGTCAGCACCGTGGTTGGTTACGCCGGCGGCTTCACGCCGAACCCGACGTACGAAGAAGTCTGCTCGGGCCTGACCGGCCACGCCGAAGTGGTATTGGTGGTGTATGACAAGGCCCAAGTCAGTTACGAAGAACTGCTGGCGATGTTCTGGGAACTGCACAACCCGACTCAGGGCATGCGTCAGGGCAACGACATCGGCACTCAGTACCGCTCAGTGATCTACGCCACCACCCCGGAGCAACTGGATGCGGCACTGAAAAGCAAAGACGTGTATCAGGCGGAACTGGCCAAGGCCGGTCTGGGTGAAATCAGCACCGAGATCGACCAGGCCCCGACCGTGTACTTTGCCGAGGCCTATCACCAGCAGTATCTGGCGAAGAATCCTGAAGGTTACTGCGGGATTGGCGGCACCGGTGTGTGCATGCCTGCGAGCCTGGCGGGCAACTAACCCCGCCTGATCGTTCCCACGCTCTGCGTGGGAATGCAGCCTGGGACGCTCCGCGTCCTGACAGCGGACGCAGAGCGTCCATTGAGGCATTCCCACGCGGAGCGTGGGAACGATCGCTCGGCGATCAGCTCTCGGCAATCAACCAATCCATCTGCCAGCCACCCTGGGTCTGCCCAAGCTTCTTCGACAACCACGGCAGCAGCTCACGCAGTTCTTCCTCCAGCCCCCACGGCGGATTGGCGATCGCCAGCCCGGAACCGTTCAGGCAGTTCGGCGTATCCAGCGGATGCACCAGCAGCTCCACACGCAGCAACTTCGGTGCACCCGTGCCTGCCAGGTCCTGATAGAAACGCCGCAGTGCACGCTGATCCTTCACCGGATACCAGATCGCAGCCACGGTCTGGCGCATGCGGCCGATGGCTTCTTTCATCGACGCCGCGCAGCGCTGCATCTCGTCCAATTGCTCGAACGGCGGATCGATCAGCATCACCGCGCGCTTCTCCTGCACCGGCAACATCGCCCGCGCCACGTGCCAGCCCTCGCCCAAATGGACCTTCACCCGACGATCGCCAGCCATATTGTCCTTGAGCAGCACGCCATCTTCCGGGTGCTTCTCATTGAGCATCACCCGATCCTGCGGCCGCGTCAGGCGCCGCGCCAGCTCGGGCGAACCCGGGTAATAGCGCAACTGGCCATCCGGGTTCATCTCGTGCAGCACCTTCATGTAATCAGCGGTCAGCGCCGGCAGGTCCGGCTGATCCCACAACCGCGCAATGCCTTCCAGATACTCGCCGGTACGATTGGCCTGATCGCCCTGCAAGTCATACAGACCGATGCCGGCGTGCGTGTCGAGATAGGCAAACGGCTGCTCCTTGCGCGACATCAGAGCGATGAGGCGGGTCAAGGTCAGGTGTTTGAACACATCGGCGTGATTGCCGGCATGGAAGGCGTGACGATAATTCATGGCTGCTCCTGCGAAGGGCGCAAAGTTTACCTTTTACCGGGCGGCAAGTCAGGGGTTCGCAGCCGAGTGGACAAACGCCTGTCCCTCACCCTAACCCTCTCCCGAAGGGAGAGGGGACTTACGGTGGCGATCTTGCGAGTTACATCGACCTGAATGATCGACGTGATCTCAGGCTTGGCCAAACGAAGTTCACCGCTGAAGTCGCAGGTCGGCGTACAACACCAAGACAACTCGGTCAGTCCCCTCTCCCTCTGGGAGAGGGCTAGGGTGAGGGGCTTTGCTTTTATGGCGTTAAACTGGCTAACCATCAACGACAGGAAGTCAAAAATTCATGCGATATCTGATCATCTGTTTACTCGGCCTTCTTAGTCCATACCTCGCCCTTGCCGACGAAACCCACATTGAACAGGCACGCCAGACACTAAAGAACTACGGGCTGAGCCACTGCATCCTGAAGCCATTCAACGAACGCTCAGCGCTGGAAAAAGACATTGCACTGTCCGCCAATGCCTATTCGTTCATGGGCAAAAGCATGCATACCATCCTGCAAAATGAAGACACGCTGCAGGTGCTGCACGATCCCTATAAAGAAACCCGAAACTACGTGTTGGCGGCTTACGAGCAGACACCTTCAAACAGCAAATACTCGAATGAAAAAGTAGTGTTTCTTGGGTGCCTGCATGTCTACAACTCCGAGGCGTTCAACATTTTTATCAAAACTCAGGATGCGTACATTTCCGACCGACGCGTTGATATCTATTAACGATCTTTTGATCTTTTTCAGGCGGGCATGCTGCGCAAGCGTCTGCCGATGACATCGAGCACATCACAGCCATCGCGCAATGGGATGGCGCACAGCAGGGCGAAGTCGCTGAGGATCACGGAGTCGCATTCGATCGAGCCGCGCATGCACATGTTTTCCAGGACCTGGACCACGGCGCGGATGCGATAGTTGGCGGCATCCATGAGGATGTCGAGGGGCACGTGGGTGTCGACGAACAGGCTGGGCATGTCGCTGCAATTGCCGGTGAGGGCCATGAAGCGGTTGTCGGGGTGAGGCGTGATTTTTTCGTAGGGTGGATCAGTATGCATATTGGTCATTTTCCGGGTCCCATGATTGATAAACGTGAGCCGCCATCACACCTTCCTACGGGTTAGGGTGGCAGCTGTGCGCAGGAGTAGGAACCGAGCAATCATGGACCTCGGCCACGCCGAAGCGTGCCCCACGCACAGCCGCCGCGAACGATCTTACGGACTTGAACCAAGTGCCGCAAAAAGCCAACGAACTGTAACGTCATGAATGCGGGGATCCTTCACCCTGCCACCGCTCTCGCGGCGACAACGAAAAGACTATCCCTGCAACTCACCACGCACCAGTTCATGAAAACCGCCGTGATTCGAAGGAAACGTCCGAAGCGTTTGCCCCGAAATTTCACTCTGCCTCTGCCAGCAAAAACTCCAGAAGCGCCGATCGTGACGAATCTTCCGACATCGATAATTTGAAAAACTGCCCGACCTTGCAGCGCAGGACCGCCTCGGGAAACGCCTCGAACACCGCCGGTTGCTCCTCGCTCAGCCATTGCAAAGCATTGGCGATGCGTACGCTTGCATCAGTCTGCGCCAACAGCGATTGCGGCACGCTCCACCACGGAAAGACTCGCCCCGAAACCAGCGCACGCCCCCCGATTTCAATGGTTTGGCCATTGATCAAGGCTCGTGAAACGACTGGCAGCCATTGCGCGGGAATGACCTCGTCAGACTGCAAAAGAGGCAGCAAAAACCGACCATCCCAAAAGCGGAAAAACACCGCTTTACCGTCCGGCATCAGCACTTGAGTCAGGCTGCGGAAATGTTCGACCAGCACTTCCAGATCTGCCGAAGACACCGCCAACCATCCCCAATCCCGGGATTCTGTTTCCGCCACCCAACGTAAAAACTCACTGTCTGCAGCGACAATTCCCACATAGGGCATCACCGCGTCCCACTCGGCATAAATGGTCTCGGCCCAGACTGGATTCGCTGTGCCCTGCCAAGCTTTGAATGCATTGGCGTCGCTGGCGCGGCTGAAAATGGCGAACAGTTGCTCCGACGCATGCAGCGGCTGCCGTGCCAGCCATTGTTCGGGTGTCAATTCCTCACGCTGCACAAACACCATCCTTACAACGCTCACACTCTTCGCAGAAAGGCGCATCACCTTTGAGACTCATGATCTGTGCAGCGGTGAGAATCGCCGCCGGCGCAGCGACCAGTTTCTCTGGCAAGCCCGGCACCACCGGTGCCGCACTCGTTGCCGCCATCGGCGCGCCGCCCACAACAATTGGCACGCTGCTGAAAATTCCGCCGGGACCAATGTTGATCCACTGTCCCCCGGCCTGAATCGTCGCGCTCGCGCCGCCATCAATGACCACTTGCTGGCCTGCGCTGATATGGATCTGCGCCGAGGCGCTGGTGGCCTGGCTGTTCACCCGAACCTGCTGATCGCCGAGCACGGACAAATGATCATCCTGCCTGACTTCGGTCTGGCGCTGGCCGTGGGTGATGCGTTGCTCGTCGGCCTTGAGTTCATGGCGGGCGGTGCCGGTGACCACCACACTGCGCTGATTATCGACCTGCAGCTGCTGGTCGTTGAGCACATGCTGGGTCCAGTTACGCTGGGCACGCAGGTAGATTTCCTCGGCGCCTTTTTTGTCCTCGATGCGCAGTTCGTTATAACCGCCACCGCCTGGGCTGCTCTGGCTGCGGAAGATACTGCGGGTCTTGTCTGCCGGCAGATCCAGCGGCACCGGGGTCGCCGCATTGGGCAGACAACCCATGACCAGCGGCTTGTCGGCATCGCCATCCATGAAGCCGACGAGCACTTCCATGCCGACTCGCGGAATCAATACGCTACCGTAGTGATCATGAGCCCAACCGGTCGCAACGCGCAGCCAGCAACTGGAGTGCTCGTTCAATTCGCCTTCGCGGTCCCAGGCCAGTTGCACTTTGACCCGGCCGTATTCGTCGCAATGGATTTCCAGATCTTTCGGGCCGGTGACCACGGCAGGTTGGTAGCCCGACATGCGCGGTTTTTCCGGGCACAGCGCCGGACGAAAGACCACGTCCCACGGCGTGGCGACGAAAGTATTGCGGTAGCCCTGGAAGGATTCGCCATCGCTGGTCACCGATTCCTCAAGCACCTGCGGCTGGCGGCCGCGATGCTCGACACAGGTGAGCAACCACAGATCATTCCAGTCGCTGCGCGGATGCTCGGTGAGTTGCAGAAAATGCCCGCAGACCAGTGAGGATTCGTCGCTGCTGCCCTCGGCCTGACGGTAATCGGCAACGTGCCGTTCAAGCGCACGGCGCGTCAGGTGTCTGCCGGTTTCGCGATCGTTGAATTGGCCCGGAAAGAGGTAGTCCTCCAGCACCGGACGCTGCTCGCCGTCACTGCGACTTTCCAGCGACAGGCGTGGTTTTTCGAAGTTGTAGTCGCGCCGGGTGACGACGCTGGTGCGGGTTTCCACGCGCACGTTGAACCGTTGAATCGCCGGCGCGCCCGCCGACATGCCGCTGCCCGGCAGATACAACGTTGGCGCGGGCAGCTTGGGGAACACGGTCTGGTCGTCGCCGAATACCAGCAAATGGCCTTCGGGGCTGTGTTGAAAGTGGTAATGAATGCCGACTTCGGCACACAGACGCTGGATGAAGGCCAGATCGCTTTCGGCGTATTGCACGCAGTATTCGCGCTCCGGGTATTCGCTGCCCAGGCGAAATTCAAAGGCATCGCGCAGGATCGAATGGTCCTTGAGGATCTGCGTGACAATTTGCGGCACGTTCTGATGCTGAAAAATCCGCTGGTTGATGCGATGCCCCAGATACGTCAGACGCGGGACAAGGCTGAGGTGATAGCGTGTCAGACGTTTCCCGGAATCGCCCTGCCCGACCTGATAAATCTGACCATGAATACCGCAACCCTGAGCATCGAAACTCAGAAACGCCTGACCATGCAGCAGGCTTTCCAGATCCAGGTCCGGCCGCTCGCTGACCAGTTCCAGCTCGAAGCGAAAGGGTTGGCTGATGGCTTCCCTGCCCGTGAACTCAAGGACCTTGAGGTCATGCTGGGCGCCTTCGAGGGTCAACGTGAAACGCGGTTGATTGGCAGGCGCGAACATCCGATGTCTCTCTGCAGTGTGAGGGCGGGCGATTCTGCATGAGGGGCAAGGGGTGATGAGCAGGTGACGGGAAATTCAGATTTGCCCTACGTGGTTTGCTGAAAGGACCTTTAGAAATTAGCACTTTGACTACAGACATTCCTTCAAGCCGGTCAGTGTCCCTGTGGGAGCTGGCTTGCCAGCGATGAGGTCGGCACATTCAACTTATCGCTGACTGACACACCGTCATCGCTGGCAAGCCAGCTCCCACAGGGTTCTCCAGTGTTGTTGAAGAATCACAGGCAACAAAAAACGGCCCGCCTCCGGTAGGAAACGAGCCGTTTTCATTTGAGCCGAAGCTCAGTCCATCACTTGTTCAGATGGAAATCTTTTTCCGCTGCCTCGAAACGCTCAACCATGCCGCGAGTCGGTTCACCCGCCTTGCTGACAAAGTAGATGGCCAGGCTGGCGAAGATGAAGCCAGGAATGATTTCGTACAGACCCAGCAGTTCGAAATGCTTCCAGACCACCACGGTGATCGCGCCGACCAGAATGCCGGCCAGTGCGCCGTTGCGGGTCATGTCTTTCCAGACGACCGAGATCAGCACCACCGGTCCGAACGCAGCACCGAAACCGGCCCAGGCGTAGGACACCAGGCCCAGTACGCGGTTTTCCGGGTTGGCAGCCAGCGCGATAGCGATCAGGGCTACCAGCAGCACCATGGCACGACCGACCCAGACCAGTTCCAGTTGCGAAGCGGACTTGCGCAGAAAGGTCTTGTAGAAGTCTTCGGTCAGGGCGCTTGAGCACACCAGCAACTGGCAGCTCAGGGTGCTCATTACCGCAGCCAGAATGGCCGACAGCAGCACACCGGCAACCCATGGGTTGAAGAGGATTTTCGCCAGTTCGATGAACACGCGCTCCGGGTTCTCGGTGACCGGACCGGCCACTTCCGGGTGCGCCGAGAAGTAAGCGATACCGAAGAAGCCCACCGCCACGGTGCCGCCCAGGCACAGGATCATCCAGGCCATGGAAATGCGACGCGCCTTGGCGATCGACTTCACCGAATCCGCCGCCATGAAACGCGCGAGGATGTGCGGCTGGCCGAAGTAGCCCAGACCCCAACCCATCAGCGAGATGATGCCGATGAAGGTGGTGCCTTTGAGCATGTCGAAGTTGCTCGGATCCTGCGCTTCGATGGCCAGGAACGTGGTATCGACGCCGCCGGTGGCCAGCAGGACGATGATCGGCGTAAGGATCAGCGCGAAGATCATCAGGGTCGCTTGTACGGTGTCGGTCCAGCTCACCGCGAGAAAACCGCCGACGAAGGTGTAAGCAATGGTCGCCGCAGCACCGGCCCACAGCGCCGTCTCGTAGGACATGCCAAAGGTGCTTTCGAACAGACGCGCACCGGCGACGATGCCGGAGGCGCAGTAGATGGTGAAGAACACCAGAATCACCACCGCCGAGATAATCCGCAGCAAGCCGCTTTTATCTTCGAAACGGCTGGAGAAGTAGTCCGGCAGAGTCAGTGCATCGCCGTTGTGCTCGGTCTGCACCCGCAGACGGCCGGCGACGAACAGCCAGTTCAGGTAGGCACCGACGATCAGGCCGATGGCGATCCAGCTTTCGGACAGACCGGACATGTAGATGGCGCCCGGCAGGCCCATCAGCAACCAGCCGCTCATGTCGGAGGCACCGGCAGACAGCGCGGTGACGACGCTGCCGAGGCTGCGACCACCGAGAATATAGTCAGAAAGGTTGTTGGTGGAGCGATAGGCCATCAAGCCGATCAGCACCATTGCTGCGATGTAGATCACGAATGTGATCAGGGTTGGATTGCTTACGCTCATTGAGTTACGCCCTGGCTTTGTTTTTATGTAGCGGCGGTAGTGAACCGCTCGCAAACGACGACGTTTGGCAGACGATCCGGGATCCCGCGCATTTAAGACTGATGTTTCCCCAGGAAAGCCATCAGCCGGTACACCGGGTTATTCCCGGTTGCACCTTGGCGGCGAATGCTATGCAACAAAGCAAATAAGGTGCAACCAGTTTCGCGAGAATTAGTTGCACCCAGTCGGATTAATCGACGATCACCCCGTTTTTGCTCCCTTTTGTGGCAGTCACGCCTCTTTGCTAGAAGCAAAAGCACCAAGCAGGAGCAGCACTTTCGTACCAGAAATTATTTCCTGACGAGCTGCGTATTATTCCGGCAAAAAAAGGGTTGCACCCGGTTGCACCTCATTCAGCGCACGGCTAATCTTGCGGCCAGCTGATGCCACGCAACTGTGGCAACCATGAGGATAAAAATATGGCTACCACCACCCTTGGGGTCAAACTCGATGACCCGACCCGCGAGCGCCTGAAGGCTGCCGCAACCTCGATTGATCGCACGCCGCACTGGCTGATCAAGCAGGCAATTTTCAATTACCTGGAAAAACTCGAGGGTGGTGCAACCCTGACCGAGTTGAACGGTTTGACCGCCAAAGACGCCGATGACGCGGGCGAAGTGCAGACCGATCACGCTCACCAATGCTTCCTCGAATTCGCTGAAAGCATCCTCCCGCAATCGGTACTGCGCGCTTCGATCACCGCTGCTTACCGCCGTCCTGAGCCGGAAGTGGTGCCAATGCTGATCGAGCAGGCGCGCCTGCCGGCCCCGATGGCCGAAGCCACCAACAAGCTCGCGGCGACCATCGCAGAAAAACTGCGCAACCAGAAGAGTGCCGGTGGTCGTGCCGGTATTGTTCAGGGCCTGCTGCAGGAATTCTCCCTGTCGTCCCAGGAAGGCGTGGCGCTGATGTGCCTGGCCGAAGCGCTGCTGCGCATCCCGGACAAAGGCACCCGCGATGCGCTGATCCGCGACAAGATCAGCACCGGCAACTGGCATCCGCACCTGGGCAACAGCCCTTCGCTGTTCGTCAACGCTGCGACCTGGGGTCTGCTGCTGACTGGCAAACTGGTCTCCACCCACAACGAAGCCGGCCTGACTTCGTCGCTGAGCCGCATCATCGGCAAGAGCGGCGAGCCGATGATCCGCAAGGGCGTCGACATGGCCATGCGCCTGATGGGCGAGCAGTTCGTTACCGGCGAAACCATCGCCGAAGCACTGGCCAATGCGAGCAAGTTCGAAGCCAAAGGCTTCCGTTACTCCTACGACATGCTCGGTGAAGCGGCACTCACTGAAGTCGACGCGCAAAAATACCTGGCCTCGTACGAACAAGCGATCCACTCGATCGGCAAAGCGTCCCACGGTCGTGGAATTTATGAAGGCCCGGGCATCTCCATCAAGCTCTCGGCGCTGCACCCGCGCTACAGCCGTGCGCAGTACGAGCGCGTGATGGACGAGCTGTATCCGCGCCTGCTGTCGCTGACCCTGCTGGCCAAGCAATACGACATCGGCCTGAACATCGACGCCGAAGAAGCCGACCGCCTCGAGCTGTCGTTGGATCTGCTTGAGCGCCTGTGCTTCGAGCCGCAGCTGACTGGCTGGAACGGCATCGGTTTCGTCATCCAGGCTTACCAGAAGCGTTGCCCGTACGTGATCGACTACGTGATCGATCTGGCCCGCCGCAGCCGCCATCGCCTGATGATCCGCCTGGTAAAAGGCGCGTACTGGGACAGCGAAATCAAGCGCGCCCAGGTTGAAGGCCTGGAAGGCTATCCGGTCTACACCCGCAAGGTGTACACCGACGTTTCCTACATTGCTTGCGCACGCAAACTGCTGTCGGTGCCGGAAGTCATCTACCCGCAATTCGCCACCCACAACGCCCACACCCTGTCGGCGATCTACCACATCGCCGGTCAGAACTATTACCCGGGCCAGTACGAGTTCCAGTGCCTGCACGGCATGGGCGAACCGCTCTACGAACAGGTTGTAGGCAAGGTTTCCGAGGGCAAGCTGAACCGTCCGTGCCGCGTGTACGCACCGGTCGGCACCCACGAAACCCTGCTGGCGTACCTGGTGCGTCGTCTGCTGGAAAACGGCGCCAACACTTCGTTCGTCAACCGTATCGCCGACCAGTCGATTTCGATTCAGGAACTGGTGGCCGATCCGGTGGCGCAGATCGAGCAGATGGCCACCGTGGAAGGTGGTTTCGGCCTGCCGCACCCGCGCATTCCGCTGCCGCGTGACCTGTACGGTGCCGAGCGCGCCAACTCGAGCGGCATCGACATGGCCAACGAACATCGTCTGGCCTCGCTGTCCTGCGCCCTGCTCGCCACCGCGCACAACGACTGGAAAGCCGCGCCGATGCTCGGTTGCGCGTCCAGCAACGAAACGCCGGTCGCCGTGCTGAACCCGTCCGATCACCGCGATGTGGTCGGTCATGTTCAAGAAGCTACCGTTGAAGATGTCGACAGCGCCATTCAATGCGCGCTGAACGCCGCGCCGATCTGGCAGGCCACCCCGCCGGCCGAACGTGCGGCGATCCTGGAACGTGCCGCTGACCTGATGGAAGGCGAGATCCAGCCGCTGATGGGCCTGCTGGCTCGCGAAGCCGGCAAGACCTACGCCAACGCCATCGCCGAAGTCCGCGAAGCCGTCGACTTCCTGCGTTATTACGCGGTGCAGGCGCGCAACGATTTCAGCAACGACGCCCACCGCCCACTGGGCCCGGTGGTGTGCATCAGCCCGTGGAACTTCCCGCTGGCAATCTTCAGCGGCCAGGTCGCTGCGGCATTGGCTGCCGGTAATCCGGTACTGGCCAAACCGGCCGAGCAGACTCCGCTGGTAGCGGCTCAGGCTGTGCGCCTGATGCTCGAAGCCGGCATCCCGGAAGGCGTGCTGCAACTGCTGCCGGGGCGCGGTGAAACCGTCGGCGCCGGTCTGGTCGGTGACGAGCGCGTCAAAGGCGTGATGTTCACCGGTTCCACCGAAGTCGCGCGCTTGCTGCAACGCAACATCGCTGGCCGTCTCGACAGCCAGGGCCGTCCGATTCCGCTGATCGCCGAAACCGGTGGCCAGAACGCGATGATCGTCGATTCCTCGGCTTTGACTGAACAAGTCGTGATCGACGTAGTGTCGTCGGCCTTCGACAGCGCCGGTCAGCGCTGCTCGGCGTTGCGCGTGCTGTGCCTGCAGGAAGATTCCGCCGATCGCGTCATCGAAATGCTCAAGGGTGCCATGGCCGAAAGCCGTCTCGGCAACCCCGAGCGTCTGTCCGTGGACATCGGTCCGGTGATCGACGCCGAAGCCAAGGCCGGCATCGACAAGCACATCCAGGGCATGCGCGACAAAGGTCGCAATGTTTACCAGGTTGCGATTGCCGACAGCGAAGAGATCAAGCGCGGCACCTTCGTCATGCCGACCCTGATCGAGCTGGAAAGCTTCGACGAACTGCAACGCGAGATCTTCGGCCCGGTACTGCACGTGGTGCGCTACAAGCGCAAAGAGCTGGATCAACTGATCGGTCAGATCAACGCCTCCGGTTACGGCCTGACGCTGGGCGTGCACACGCGCATCGACGAGACCATCGCCAAGGTGATCGACAACGTCAACGCCGGTAACGTCTACGTCAACCGCAACATCGTCGGTGCCGTGGTCGGCGTGCAGCCATTCGGCGGCGAAGGCTTGTCGGGTACTGGCCCGAAAGCCGGCGGCCCGCTGTATCTGTACCGTTTGCTGTCGACGCGTCCTAGCGACGCCATCGAGCAATCCTTCGCTCGCGGTGACGCCATCGTCGCCCCGGACGTGCGCTTGCGCGATGCCATGAGCCAATCGTTGAACGCTCTGAAAGCCTGGGCCGACAACAACAAGTTCGCCGATCTGAGCACCCTGTGCGTGCAATACGCAGCACAATCGCAGAGCGGCATCACCCGCGTGCTGGCTGGCCCGACCGGCGAGAAAAACAGCTACGCCATCCTGCCGCGCGAGCACGTGCTGTGCCTGGCGGAAGTTGAAGGTGATCTGCTGACGCAACTGGCGGCGGTGCTGGCAGTGGGCGGTTCGGCGGTGTGGCCGGAAACCGAGCTGACCAAGGCGTTGCTCGCCCGTCTGCCGAAGGAAGTCCAGGCGCGGATCAAACGCGTTGCCGACTGGAACAAGGACGAAGTGGTCTTCGATGCCGTGCTGCATCACGGCCACTCCGACCAGTTGCGCGGCGTCTGCCAGCAGATCGCCCAGCGTGGCGGCGCGATCGTTGGCGTTCAGGGACTGTCCCAGGGCGAGACCAACATTGCCCTGGAGCGCCTGGTGATCGAGCGGGCATTGAGCGTTAACACGGCTGCTGCTGGAGGCAATGCCAGTCTGATGACGATCGGTTAAACCGCTGTAAGTCCAGGCGACTGCAATGGTTGCCTGGTAAGCAATACCCTCCGGCAGCGAGCCTGCTCGCGAAGACGGCGTTTCAGTCGACATCAATGTTGCCTGAACCACCGCTTTCGCGAGCAGGCTCGCTTCCACAGAAGATCAAAAGATCGCAGCCTTCGGCAGCTCCTACAGGGAAACGCATTCCAAATGTAGGAGCTGCCGAAGGCTGCGATCTTTTGCTTCTGCATCACTCTCATCAATCATCCTATCCAGCCTCTATTCCACCGCCTTAGACTCGGCCCAACCCCAATTTCCAGGTAGGCCGCCATGTCCGAGACGCTGCTCAGTTCCCGCAATCTGGCTTTCGAGCTGTACGAAGTCCTCGATGCCGAGGGCCTGACCCGGCGTGAGCGCTTTGCCGAGCACAATCGCGAGACCTTCGACGCCGCCATCGGCACCGCGCGCAATATCGCCGAGAAGTATTTCGCCCCGCACAACCGCAAGGGCGACGAGAACGAGCCGCGCTACGAGGATGGTAAGGCGATCCTGATTCCTGAAGTGAAACCGGCGGTGGATGCCTTCCTTGAGGCCGGATTCCTTAACGCAGCGCGCAGTTTCGAGGCCGGCGGTATGCAATTGCCGACCCTGCTGTCGCAAGCCTGCTTCGCGCATTTCCAGTCCGCCAATGCAGCTTCGACGTCCTACCCGTTCCTGACCATGGGCGCGGCCAACCTGATCGAGAGCTTTGGCAGCGAAGAGCAGAAACAGCGCTTCCTGCAACCGATGATCGACGGACGTTTCTTCGGCACCATGGCCCTGACCGAGCCCCATGCCGGTTCATCGCTGTCGGACATTCGTACCCGCGCCGAGCCTGCGTCCGACGGCACCTATCGCCTGAAGGGTAACAAGATCTTCATTTCCGGCGGCGATCATCCGCTGTCGGAAAACATCGTGCACATGGTCCTGGCCAAACTGCCGGACGCACCGCCGGGGGTGAAAGGTATTTCGCTGTTTATCGTGCCGAAGTTTCTGGTCAACGACGACGGCAGCCTCGGCCAGCGCAACGACGTGCTGCTCGCCGGCCTGTTCCACAAGATGGGCTGGCGCGGCACCACATCGACGGCGCTGAACTTCGGCGATAACGGCGAGTGTGTCGGCTATCTGGTGGGCAAACCGCACCATGGTTTGAGCTACATGTTCCAGATGATGAACGAAGCGCGGATCGGCGTCGGCATGGGCGCGGTCATGCTCGGTTATGCCGGTTACCTGTATTCACTGGAATATGCGCGTGAGCGGCCGCAGGGTCGGGTGCCGGACAGCAAGGATCCGACCACGGCGCCGGTGGCGATCATTCAGCACGCGGACGTCAGACGCATGCTGCTGACGCAGAAATCCTACGTCGAAGGGGCATTTGACCTCGGCCTGTATGCCGCGCGGTTGTTCGATGACACCACCACGCTGGAAACCGAAGCCGAACGCAAACAGGCTCATGAACTGTTGGACTTGCTGACACCGATCGTCAAATCCTGGCCTTCGGAGTTTTGCCTGAAGGCCAACGAACTGGCGATCCAGATTCTTGGCGGCCACGGCTACACCCGTGAGTACCCGGTGGAGCAGTACTATCGCGACAACCGCTTGAATCCGATCCACGAAGGCACCCACGGCATCCAGTCGCTGGATTTGCTCGGGCGCAAACTGGCGCAGAACGGTGGCGCCGGTCTCAAGCAGCTGATTCGATTGATCGCCAACACGGCCGAACGTGCCACTGAATACGATTCGTTGACCACCCTGCGCGAACCGCTGGAAAAACTCGTTGCCCGCCTGCAAACCGTGACCATCGGCCTGCTCACCGATCTGGCCCAAGGCAAGGTCAACAGCAGCCTGGCGAACTCGGCGCTGTACCTGAAAGTGTTCGGCCACGCAGTGATCGGCTGGCGCTGGCTGGAGCAGGCGATCCGCGCCGAGGAAGGCCTGGCCAAAGGAAATGCGGCGGATGTCGACTTCTATAAGGGCAAGTTGCAGGCGGCGCGGTATTTCCTGACATGGGAAGTGCCGGGTTGCCAGCATGAGCTGGACTTGCTGGAGGCGCGGGATGATACGTGTCTGGGGATGCGGGATGCGTGGTTCTGAAACGCTACCCTCACCCCAGCCCTCTCCCGGAGGGAGAGGGGGCCGAATGGGGAATATTCAAGAAGTACGCCGACCTGAAAGGGCCTTGCCGGATCCATAATCGACTGGTGTTTTCAGGTCGACGTATAGCGATAGACGCCTCGGTCAGTCCCCTCTCCCTCCGGGAGAGGGCTAGGGTGAGGGGCTTTTCAGGTCTGATACTCAACTCAGTTTGAACCCACCCATCTGCCGCGCCAGATCATCCGCCAGCCGCTGCAACATCTGACAATCCTCACGACACGCACGAACCTCCCCCGCCGTCGCCCGTGCCAGATCGGAAATCCCCTGCACGTTGCGGTTGATCTCTTCAGTCACCGCGGACTGCTCTTCGGTTGCCGTCGCCACCTGATGGTTCATATCGCTGATGCGCTCGACCTGGCCGGTGATCGCCGTCAGCGACGCGCCGGTGCGCTGGCTCGATTCAACCCCGGTGCCGGTAGCGGCCTGGCCGGTGCGCATCGATGACACGGCGTTTTCCGCGCCTTGCTTGAGGCTGCCGATCATCAATTGAATTTCGTCGGTCGAGGCCTGGGTCCTGCGCGCGAGGGTGCGCACTTCATCGGCGACCACCGCGAAGCCACGGCCCATATCGCCGGCGCGGGCAGCTTCGATGGCGGCGTTGAGTGCGAGCAGATTGGTCTGTTCGGAAACGCCACGAATCACCGCCAGCACCGAATCGATCGACGCCACTTGCTGCGCCAGCTCACCCACTGCGCCCGCCGCTAAGCCGATCTCATCGGACATGCTTTCGATATGACGGATCGAGCCACCGACCACTTCCCGTGCCTGCAACGCCTCATCGCGCGCGGTTTGCGAGGCAAGCGCGGCGTTGCCAGCGTTCTGCGCGATTTCCTGCACGGTCAGGCCCATTTCGTGGACGGCGGTGGCTACCATGTCGGTCATTTCCTGCTGCCGGCCGGAACGCTCGGCGGTGTTGTCCACCACCGTAGCCACTTGCCCTACGGCTGTGCGCAGGCGCTCGCTGGTGGTCAGCACTTCACCGATCATTGCGCGCTGGCTGTCGAGGAAACGGTTGAAGCCGCGCGCGAGGTCACCCAACTCATCGGCACGGCTGGAATCTAACCGGTGGGTCAAATCTCCACCACCGCTACCGATGGCCACCAGCGCCCGTGTTACTTGTCGAATCGGTCGCACCAGCCCCTGCGCCAGCCACACCACCAACGCCAGGCAGACCAGCGCCACCACCAGACCGATGCCGCCGCTCATCCACATCGCTTTCCGTGCTTCGGCGTAGATCTGCGACTGCGGCACTTCGGCCACCAGCGTCCAGCCGAGATCGCGCAGGGGCAGGCTGAAAGCGAGGAAGTCTTCACCCTCGCGCTGGAAGCTGCTGTTCACTGCGGATTTGTGCCCCATCAGCGCTTGCGCCGCGTTGGCACCGATCTGCTCGGTCAAGGTGCGCTTGCCGCTGAACTGCGCCTCAGGATGGACCTGAATCAAACCGTCGGAGCGCACGAGATAGACCTTGCCGCGCTCGCCGAAACTGAAGTTGTGAATCAGCTCCGACAGCTCTTTCATGCTCAGCCCGAGCCCGGCGACACCGACAACTTTGCCGGCCTGCTTGACCTTCAGATCGATGAACAGGGCCAGCTCGCCAGTGGCGCCGTCGTTGTCGATATTGAGGGTGCGCGGCTGATTGCTGTCGAGAAAGGAATAGAACCAGGCGTCGGCCGGTTTCGCGCGACTGAGGGTGCGATCGAGGCCTTTTTCGGTGATGTAGTGGTTGGATTCGGTGCCGATGATCAGCGCGGTGAAAGCTTTGTGTTCAGCGCGGATGCCTTCCAGATACTGCGCGAAGAGAGCAGTTTTGCTGCTGTCCTCGCCTGTCGCCAGCCAGTCACGCACCATGCTGTTGCTGGCGATGTCCTTGGCGGCGGTGAGCGGTTGTACGAGGATGCGTTCGATATCGTTGCGCGTCGCTTCAATGCTCGACGGCAGCGCCTGTTCGACCAGATAGCTCTGGGCGAGGCGGTTGACCACCAGGGTATAAATGCCAACCACGATCACGATGCTGATCAGCAGGGCCGTGCCCATGCCGAGAATCAACTGCCACTGAATACTGCGTCGCCACCACTGCATGGAGCACCCCCAAGGAATAAGTGGCCGAAACACTGCAACGGCCGTGCCGATTGTATACAAACCAACCGACAATCTATTCCCTGGTTGTGCGCAACCCCATCAGCCCTGACTGATGGTCTTGGCAATCGTCTCGACCGTGGCGCTGACTTGCTCTTGATAACGCTCGAGTTCTTCTTTGTGCTGCTTCTTCATTTCGATCTGCTGCGAGCACAGATTCATCGCCGCCAGCACCAGCAAACGGTCGCCGATCAGCGTCGGGTATTTGCGCTTGGTGTCTTCCAGCGCTGCCTTGAGCATCATCGCCGCGTCCAGCAGGGTCTGTTCTTCCCCGGCCGGTGCCTTGATCGAATAGTCCTCGCCGAGAATGGAGATGACTTTTACCCCTGCTGTGCCGTGGTTCATGCGCTGACAGGACCGGCATTGACGCGATCAACCAGCGCCTGGATGCGCGCGGCGGTGGCGCCGTGTTTTTCTTCCTGCTCCATCAGGTTCAGTTGCAGGTTTTCGTTTTCATCCTTGGCCTGGGCCAGTTCCGTGGACAGGGTCTGGTTGGTCTGCAGCAGGGTCTGGTTCTGTTGCACCAGGTCGCTGACGAGCTGTTCCAATTGGCTGAGGGATGCTTCCAACATTTTGATCTTCCAAGCGTTTTTCAAAGGGCGCGTACGATAAAGAAAAGTCACCACGGATGCCAGGGTTAAACCGGCGCAAGGCCTTGATTTTCCTGGGTGGCGAAGCTTCTCGCGAGTTTAAAAGACTGTGATTGGTCGATCTGGTTCCTGCACTTCGTCGCTCAAGCCTGTCTGCGACAAATACGCACACCACCTCAAGACTTTAGTCGTATGACCGATAAGTCACCCATACAGCAGTCTCAGCCCGCATGGATGCGGCCCTTTTCGGTATCCGCCCATGTCCCTTCGCAATATGAACATCGCCCCACGGGCGTTCACCGGCTTCGCCCTGATCGGCGGCCTGATGTTGATCCTCGGCGTGTTTGCGCTGAACCAGATGAGCAAGATCCGCGCGGCCGGCGAAGACATCGCCACCGCCAGCGTGCCGTCGATCAAGGCTCTGGACGAATTCACCCAACTGACCCTGCGCCTGCGCGTGCTCTCCTATCGTTTGCTGATCAACCGCGAACCCGACGTGCAGCAGAAAACCATCGAACTGTTCGACCTGCGCAATCGCCAGATCGCCGATGCGCAACGCGCATACGAGCCACTGATCGAAGGCCCGCAGGAACGTGCGGCGTACGATCAGTACGTGCAATTGCTGGCGCAGTACCGTC
This sequence comes from Pseudomonas siliginis, assembly GCF_019145195.1. Taxonomy (GTDB): domain Bacteria; phylum Pseudomonadota; class Gammaproteobacteria; order Pseudomonadales; family Pseudomonadaceae; genus Aquipseudomonas; species Aquipseudomonas siliginis. Next base: position 74,475 of record NZ_JAHSTW010000006.1, on the reverse strand, counting down.
AGCTCGAAGAGCGGATGAAAACCCTGTCGCGCAACAATCAGATCGACGAGTTGCGGCAGATGCTCAACAGCGATTTGCTGAGCAATTCGGAAGCGGTGAATACCGCGCTGGCGCGCTTGCTGGAGATCAACACCCAGCAGATCGCCGAAACCGACCAGGGCGCGAAGGATCAGTATTCGATGTCGTTCAATCTGGTGGTGACCTTGCTGGTGATCGCCAGCGGCCTGACCCTGCTGTTCGCCTGGTTGCTGACCGTGAGCATTACCAAGCCGATTTCCAAGGCACTGGAGGCGGCGGAAACCATCGCCGAAGGCAACCTGACCCAGCCGATCCATGTCGATGGCGAAGATGAAGCCGGGCGCTTGCTGGCGGCGATGGCGAAGATGCAATCGAAGCTGCGCGATACCCTGCAGCGCATCTCCGGTTCGGCCACACAGCTTGCGTCTGCCGCAGAAGAGCTGAACAGCGTCACCGATGAAAGTGCTCGCGGCCTGACCCAGCAGAACAACGAAATCGAGCAGGCGGCCACTGCCGTGAACGAGATGACCAGCGCCGTCGAAGAAGTCGCGCGCAACGCAGTCAGCACTTCGGAAGCCTCGAAAAACGCCACCACTTCGGCGGGCGACGGTCGTGATCTGGTGCAGGAAACCGTCAGCGCCATCGAACGCATGAGCGCCGATGTGCAGAGCACCGCTTCGCTGATCGGCGACCTGGCCAATGAATCCCGCGACATCGGCAAGGTGCTCGACGTGATCCGTGGCCTCGCCGACCAGACCAACCTGCTGGCATTGAACGCAGCGATCGAAGCGGCCCGTGCCGGTGAGGCCGGTCGTGGTTTCGCCGTGGTGGCGGACGAAGTGCGCGCACTGGCCCATCGCACCCAGCAGTCGACCAGCGAAATCGAGCGGATGATCGGCAGCATCCAGAGCGGCACCGAACACGCCGTGGATTCGATGCGCAACAGCACCGAGCGCGCCGAATCGACCTTGAATATTGCCCGTGGCGCCGGGATGTCGCTGGACACGATCAACAGCGCCATCGTCGAAATCAACGAGCGCAACCTGGTCATCGCCAGCGCTGCCGAAGAGCAGGCGCAGGTAGCGCGGGAAGTCGATCGCAATCTGGTCAACATCCGCGATCTGTCGGTGCAATCGGCGACCGGCGCCAATCAGACCAGCGCGGCGAGCAATGAGCTGTCGCGCCTGGCGCTGGATCTGAACAACATGGTTGGGCGGTTCAGCCTCTAAGATCAAAGGCTACCCCCTCACCCCAGCCCTCTCCCCAAAGGGGGCGAGGGGGAAAGGGAGCAGATTGAGGGCCTTTCAGATTTTGAGTTCGGCTCGATATTGCAAGTCGGTGTAACCTGCACAAACACCTCGGTCAGTCCCCTCTCCCTCCGGGAGAGGGCTAGGGTGAGGGCCGCAATCCTCCGCCTGCCGCAAAACCTGATGCACCCTGAAAACCTTTTTGACAGCATCACATTTCAACAGGTTAGAATCGCTGGCACGCAGACTGCATGGTCAGTTTGTGCCCCCGTCTTTACGCTTCTGGAGTACTGCCTTTGAATGCGACGACCATCAACAGCCTGTTCTTGATCGGCGCGTTGCTGGTAGGCGCAAGCATTCTTGTCAGTTCTCTTTCTTCACGTCTCGGCATTCCGATTCTGGTCATCATTCTCGCGGTCGGCATGGCTGCCGGGGTCGATGGTGGCGGGATCATTTTCGATAACTACCCGACGGCCTATCTGGTCGGCAACCTCGCCCTGGCAGTGATCCTGCTCGACGGCGGCTTGCGTACGCGGGTGTCGAGTTTCCGCGTGGCGTTATGGCCGGCGCTGTCGCTGGCCACGGTCGGGGTGTTGATCACCACCGGGCTGACCGGCATGGCCGCTGCGTGGCTGTTCGACCTCAATCTGATTCAGGGCCTGCTGATCGGCGCCATCGTCGGTTCGACCGACGCCGCTGCGGTGTTCTCGCTGCTCGGCGGTAAAGGCCTCAACGAACGGGTCAGCGCCAGTCTGGAAATCGAATCCGGCAGCAACGACCCGATGGCGGTGTTTCTCACCGTCACCCTGATCGACATGCTCGCCAGCGGCGAAACCGGCCTGCACTGGAGCCTGCTGACCCACCTGATCCGCGAGTTCGGCATCGGTGGTGTGATCGGTCTGGGCGGTGGCTGGGTGATGCTGCAACTGGTCAATCGCATCAATCTCGCCGCCGGGCTCTATCCGATTCTGATCATCGCTGGCGGTCTGGTGGTGTTCGCGCTGACCAACGCCTTGCATGGCAGTGGTTTCCTCGCCGTGTACCTGTGCGGTCTGGTGATCGGCAACCGCCCGGTGCGTAGCCGCCACGGCATTCTGCACATGCTCGACGGCATGGCCTGGCTGGCGCAGATCGGCATGTTCCTCGTGCTGGGCCTGCTGGTCACGCCCCACGATCTGCTGCCGATCGCCCTGCCCGCCCTCGGTCTGGCGCTGTGGATGATCCTGTTCGCGCGGCCGCTGTCGGTGATGGTCGGCCTGCTGCCGTTCAAGGCTTTCCATGGTCGTGAAAAAGCCTTTATTTCCTGGGTCGGCCTGCGCGGCGCGGTGCCGATCATTCTCGCGGTGTTCCCGCTGATGGCCGGGCTGCCGCAAGCGCAGCTGTATTTCAACCTGGCCTTCTTCATCGTACTGGTGTCGCTGCTAGTGCAAGGCACGAGCCTGCCGTGGGTGGCCAAATTGCTCAAGGTGACCGTTCCGCCAGAACCCGCGCCGATATCCCGGGCGGCACTGGAAGTGCACGTCACCAGCGAGTGGGAACTGTTCGTTTACAAGCTCGGCGCGGAGAAATGGTGCATCGGCTCGCCGCTGCGCGAGCTGAAAATGCCCGAAGGCACACGCATCGCGGCGCTGTTTCGTGGCCAGCAACTGCTCCATCCGTCGGGTAGTACGGTGCTGGAAGTCGATGATTTGCTGTGTGTTATTGGCCATGAACACAACTTGTCGGCCCTCGGCAAACTGTTCAGCCAGGCGCCGCAACGTGGCCTCGATCTGCGCTTCTTCGGCGACTTCGTACTCGAAGGAGATGCCCAGCTTAAAGCGGTTGCAGCGCTGTATGGCTTGCCGGCCGAAGGCATCGATCCGGACATGACCCTGGGCGCGTTCATCGCCCAGAAAGTCGGTGGTGCACCCGTCGTCGGTGACCAGGTGGAGTGGAACAACACCCACTGGACGGTTGCGGTCATGGACGGGAACAAGATCGGCAAAGTGGGCGTCAGATTCCCCGAAGGAAGTCGCCCGGGCCCCGGACTCTTCCTCTAAACTGCTTCCACTCTCACTTGCTTGACCGGTCTCTATGCCTACCCTGCGCTCCTTTTTCGCCGCGGCCCTGCTGGGCCTCAGTCTTGTCGTCGGCCCGCTGCATGCTGCCGAACCACCGTCCAGCGATGCCGTGCAGGCCAGCCTCGACAAGCTGGCCGACAGCAAACTGCCGGACGCCGACAAGAAGACCCTGCAGACCGTCCTGCAGAACACCCTCAACCAGCTGAACAACCAGCGTGATTATGAGCAGAAACTGATCGATCTCAAGCGTCAGCTGGCCAACGCGCCGAAGCAGACGATTGAAAACACCCGCGAACTCAGCCGCCTCAAGGCCACCGCGCCAGTGCCGGTCGCGCAGCGTTTTCCGAAAGAGTCGATCCAGCAACTGGAGCAGATCCTTACCGATCGCTCGACCCAGCAGAGCGATCTGCAAAAAGCCCTGGCCGACGCCAACAGCCTGATCATCACCGCGCAGACTCGCCCCGAGCGTGCGCAGGCGGAGATTTCCGCCAGCCAGACGCGCATCCAGCAGATCAACACCATCCTCAAATCCGGCAAGGACACGGGCAAAACGGTCACCGCCGAACAGCGCGACCAGTTGAACGCCGAACTCGCCGCACTCAATGCACTGATTCCGCTGCGCCGCCAGGAACTGGCCGGCAACACCCAGTTGCAGGATCTCGGCAATGCCCAGCACGACTTGCTTTCGGAGAAATCCGATCGCCTCGACCGCGAGATCCAGGAACTGCAAACCCTGATCAACCAGAAGCGTCTGGCGCAGTCGCAGGAAACCGTTACCCAGCAATCGATCGAGGCGCAGAAGGCCGGCGGCAGCAGCCTGCTGGCGAGCGAGAGCGCGACCAACCTCAAGCTTTCCGACTATTTGCTCAAGAGCACCGACCGTCTCAACGAAGTCACGCAGCAGAACCTGCAGACCAAACAGCAACTCGACACCCTGACCCAGAGCGATTCGGCACTGGACGAGCAAATCAATGTGCTCAAGGGCAGCCTGCTGCTGTCGAAAATCCTCTACAAACAGAAGCAGGCGCTGCCGCACTTGAAGGTCGACCGCGACCTCGCCGACCAGATTGCCGATATTCGCCTGTATCAGTTCGATGTCAGCCAGCAGCGGGAGCTGCTGAGCAACCCGGCGACCTATGTCGACAATCTGCTGGCCACCCAGCCGCCGGAGCAGGTCACGCCGCAGTTGCGCAAGAGCCTGCTCGATCTGGCCAACACCCGCGCTGATCTGCTCGAGCGGCTGAACCGCGAGTTGAGCGCGATGCTCAACGAATCGATCACCCTGCAGCTCAACCAGAAACAATTGCTGAGCACCGCGCAAAGCCTGCGCGCGACCCTCGACGAACAGATGTTCTGGATCCCCAGCAACAAGCCGCTGGACGTGGAATGGATGCGCGGTGTGCCCGAGCGCCTGGAGCGGCAGGTCAATACCTTGCCATGGGCATCGAGCCTGAGCGAACTGGCTGACGGCCTGACCCAGCGGCCATTGCTGTTCCTGCCATTGGCGCTGCTGATCGGCGCCCTGTTGTGGCGACGCAAGGCGCTGTACGGACGACTCAACAAGGTTCACCAGGACATCGGCCACTTCAAGCGCGACAGCCAGTGGCACACGCCGCAGGCGATTCTGATCAACATCCTGTTGGCGATGCCAGTGGCGCTGGGTCTGGCGCTGTGCGGCCTGGCCCTGCAGATCGACGCGCGCGGGCAGAACGCCAACATGGGCGCGGCGCTGTTGCAGATGGGCCAGGCCTGGCTGGTGTTCTACACCGCGTACCGGATCCTCGCGCCTGGTGGCGTGGCGGAATTGCACTTCCGCTGGGAAAAACCGCAGGTCGAGTTCCTTCAGGGCTGGGTGCGTCGATTGGGCCTTGTGGTTATGGCGCTGGTGGCCGTGGTGGCCGTCGCCGAGTTGCAACCAGCGGCGCTGGCCGATGACGTGCTCGGCATGCCGGTGGTGCTGACCTGCTACGCCTTGATGGCATGGCTGCTCAGTCGCCTGCTGATCAGCAGCCCGACGCACCAGAATGCCTCGCTGTTCCGCAAAGCCGTCGGAGTGATGTTCACCCTGCTGCCGATCGCCCTGTTTGTCGCGGTGTGCTTCGGCTACTACTACACCGCACTGAAACTCAGCGACCGCTTGATCAACACCCTGTACCTGCTGATGTTCTGGCTGGTGATCGAGGCCACTTTCGTACGGGGCCTGAGCGTTGCCGCGCGGCGCCTGGCTTACCAGCGCGCGCTGGCCAAACGGCAGGCGGCAAAAGAGGCCGGCGACGGCGAAGCGGTGATCGAAGAGCCGACCCTGGACATCGAAAAGGTCAACGAACAGTCCCTGCGCCTGATCCGCCTGGCCCTGCTCGGCGGTTTCATCGCGGCGCTGTACTGGGTCTGGTCGGACCTGATTTCGGTGTTCTCGTATCTGGACAACATCACCCTTTACGAATACACCAGCGGCACCGGCGCCAACATGAGCATGGTGCCGATCAGCATCGGCGACATGCTCGGCGCGCTGATCATCATCGGCATCACCTTCGCGCTGGCGCGCAACTTGCCCGGCCTGCTCGAAGTGTTCGTGCTGTCCAAACTCAATCTGGCCCAGGGCAGTGCTTATGCGACAACCACGCTGCTGTCCTACGTGATTGCCGGCGTTGGTTTTGTCACCACCCTGTCGACCCTCGGCGTCAGTTGGGACAAGTTGCAGTGGCTGGTGGCGGCGCTGTCGGTGGGCCTCGGTTTCGGTATGCAGGAGATCTTCGCCAACTTCATCTCCGGCATCATGATCCTCTTCGAACGCCCGGTGCGGATCGGTGACACCATCACCATCGGCAACCTCTCGGGTACGGTGAGCAAGATCCGCATCCGCGCCACGACCATCACGGATTTTGACCGCAAGGACATCATTGTCCCGAACAAGACGTTCATCACCGGGCAACTGATCAACTGGTCGCTGACCGACACCATCACCCGCGTCACGCTGAAACTGGGCGTCGACTACGGCTCGGATCTGGATCTGGTCAAGGAACTGCTGCTCAAAGCGGCCCGGGAGAACCCGCGTGTGCTCAAAGAACCGGAGCCACACGTGTACTTCCTCAACTTCGGCGAAAGCACCCTCGACCACGAACTGCGCATGCATGTGCGCGATCTCGGTGACCGCAACCCGGTGCTGGATGAGGTCAACCGCTTCATCAATCGCGAGTTCAAGAAGCAGCACATCAACATCTCGTTCCGGCAGATGGAGGTTTATCTGAAGAACCTCCACGGTCAGGAATACAAGATGGTGCCTGTGGAACCCGAGAACAAAACCATCGTGCCGGTCGTCGACGGGCAGAAACCGTTGCCGGAACCGCCACCGAGCAAACTCGACTAACCGACATGGTCCCAGCAGAATGCTCGGACATTCTGCTGGAGCCGGCCCGTGAAAGCCCTCGACGAACTGACTTTCGACAACCGCTTTGCCCGCCTGGGCGACGCGTTCTCCGCGCACGTGCTGCCCGAACCGATCGACAATCCGCGTCTGGTGGTCGCCAGCCCGGCCGCCTTGGCTCTGCTGGATCTTGATCCGGCCAGCGCCGAAACCGAAGAATTCGCGCAACTGTTTGGCGGCCACAAGCTGTGGGCCGATGCCGAGCCACGGGCGATGGTGTATTCCGGCCATCAGTTCGGCGGTTATACCCCGCAACTGGGTGACGGGCGCGGGCTGCTGCTGGGCGAGGTGTACAACAACGCTGGCGAGCATTGGGACTTGCACCTCAAAGGCGCCGGGCAGACGCCGTTTTCACGCATGGGCGATGGCCGCGCGGTGCTGCGCTCATCGATTCGCGAGTTTCTCGCCTCCGAAGCGCTGCAAGCGCTGAACATTCCCTCCTCGCGCGCCGCCTGCGTGATCGGCTCCGACACGCCGGTCTGGCGGGAAAAGCAGGAACGCGCGGCGATGGTGCTGCGTCTGGCGCCGAGCCACATCCGCTTCGGCCACTTCGAATATTTCTACTACACCAAGCGCCCCGAGCAGCAGAAACAGCTCGGCGAGCACGTGCTGGCGATGCACTTCCCCGAATGCCTCGAACAACCGGAACCGTATCTGGCGATGTTTCGCGAGATCGTCGAGCGCAACGCCGAACTGATCGCCAAGTGGCAGGCTTACGGCTTCTGCCACGGCGTGATGAACACCGACAACATGTCGATCCTCGGCATCACCTTCGACTTCGGCCCGTTCGCCTTCCTTGATGACTTCGACGCGCATTTCATCTGCAATCACTCCGATGATCAGGGTCGCTACTCGTTCAGCAATCAGGTGCCGGTGGGCCAGTGGAACCTCAGCGCCCTCGCCCAGGCACTGACGCCGTTCATCAGCGTCGAGGCCCTGCGTGAAACCCTCGGCTTGTACCTGCCGCTGTTCCAGGCGCACTACCTCGACATGATGCGCCGCCGCTTCGGCTTCACCACCGCCGAGGACGACGATCAGCAACTGCTGGAAAACCTGCTGCAACTGATGCAGAACAGCGGCGTCGACTACACGCTGTTCTTCCGCCGCCTCGGTGAAGAGTCAGCCGAACAGGCCATCGCCCGCCTGCGCGACGATTTTGTCGATATCAAAGGTTTCGATGCCTGGGGCGAACGCTACGTTGCCCGGGTCGGCCGCGACGGCAATGCCGATCAGGAACAACGCCGCGCACGGATGCATGCGGTCAATCCGCTGTACATCCTGCGCAATTACCTTGCGCAAAAAGCCATCGATGCGGCCGAGCAAGGCGATTATTCCGAGGTGCGCCGATTGCATGCGGTGTTGAGCAAACCGTTCGATGAGCAGCCGGGGATGGAACGTTACGCCGAGCGACCGCCGGAGTGGGGCAAGCATTTGGAGATCAGTTGTTCTTCGTAGGCGCTTCAGCTTAGCGGGTCGATTGCACTGATTACACGGTCGACGATGTCAGACATTGTCACGTCATCCAGTCGCTCGATGAATTTGGCCGTGCCGTCTCGTACCCGTTGTTCTATGTCAAAACTGCGAACCTGATTACACACCGCTACACCATTGGTTTCGTGGCCAGTAATGGCGACCGCCAAACCCATATTCCGGCTGAAATTCCCACCGCTAGTAACAGGCACCGTCATGCTCACGCCCAATGCGTTGATCTCTCTGGGCGTGATCACCACAAAGCGATGTCTGTTCATCATCTCCCGCCCCGCCACTGGGTTTGGATCAATCCAGTAAACGTCACCCCGCTGAGGGGGCTGTCGGCGCACCATCAACCCAGCTCCCGGCCGACAGAATCACCTTCAAGGGTCTCGCTAGTCTGGGCGTTAAGTTTCTGCAATTCTTCTGCGCCTTCGAGTAGCTCTGACAAACTATAACGCTTACGCGTAGCGGCTACGGCTGGACGAGCAATCAGTTCGCCATCGACCACATTCAGCTCTAGCTGTGCGCCAACCTCCAGATGCAACAACTTTAAAAGCGTGGGCGGAATCGTAATGACGGCAGCGCCGCCTTGGCGGCGTATCTTGGAAGTTACGGACATCATGTCGCTCCGATTTGATGCATAGGAATCATCGATTCCTGGATTAGTGCAACAAAAGTAGCACGCAGATAAAGACAAAGCGATCTCCTCACGACAAGCGTAAAACGCCGAATTGGTCTTCAGACTAGCCATCGATCCCGTAACTGTTTTGAGAAAAATGTGAGCAGTTGCGACATTGATAAGTTGGCAGATCGACTCCAAATCAGTTCTATAGACTGCCTATCAGAGAACCAATCATGACCACCCCAATCCTCATCCCCTGCCCCTCCTGCAACGGCGTCAACCGCATTCCAGCCGAGCGTCTCGCCGATCAACCCAAGTGCGGACGCTGCAAATCTGCGGTACTGCTGAGCAAGCCTTTCGAACTCAAGCAAGGCGATTACGCCAGTCAGATCAAGGGCGATCTGCCGTTACTGGTGGATGTCTGGGCGGACTGGTGCGGGCCGTGCAAGTCGTTTGCGCCGGTGTTCGAACAGGCTGCGGCGCAGCTGGCAGGCAAGTGCCGGCTGGCCAAGCTCGACAGCGAAGCGAACCAGCAGTTGTCGGCGCAGTTGGGGATTCGCTCGATTCCGAGTCTGATTCTGTTTAAAAACGGCAGGGAAGTGGCGCGGCAGAGCGGTGGGTTGCCATTGCCGCAGTTGATGGCGTGGCTGCGTAGCCAAGGCATCTGACCCAACACAGACCACCCTGTGGGAGCGAGCCTGCTCGCGAAGGCGGTCGATCATTCAGCGCCGATGTTGAATGTGCCGGCCTCTTCGCGGGCAGGCTCGCTCCCACAGGATTTGCGTGTGAGTCGGGGAATCAGTGGTCTTCCAGCAGATTGTGCAGTTCCACAAACTGCTGCGTCAGCTTGTGCCGTGGGTCGAGGTGGATCAGCGGCATGCTGGCCTGGTGCGACTCGCGCATGCGCACCGAACTGCTCAGGTACACCGGCAGTACCGGCAAGCCTTCGGCGATCAACTCATCGAGCATCTGCTGCGGCAGGCTGGCCCGCGCCTGAAACTGATTGACCACGATGCCTTCGACTTCCAACCCTTCGTTGTGGTCATCCTTCAACTCTTCGATCTCGGCGATCAGGCCGTACAGGGCCTGACGTGAAAAGCTGTCGCAGTCAAAGGGGATCAACACGCGATCCGCGGCAATCAGCGCCGATACCGCGTAGAAATTCAGTGCTGGCGGGGTATCCAGATAGATCCGGTCGTAGTCCTCGGACAATTCGTCCAGCAACTTGCGCAGCTTGTTGATCTTGTGTTTCGCCTCGAGCTTGGGCTGCAGGTCGGCCAACTCGGCGGTGGCGGTAATGATGTGCAGGTTGTCGAACGGCGTTTCATAGATGTCCGCCTGATTCTTTTTCGAGAACGGCCCGGAGGACAGGGTCTGTTTGAAGAAATCGGCGATGCCCATCGGAATGTCATCGCCGGTGAGCCCGGTCAGATACTGAGTGGAATTGGCCTGGGCATCGAGGTCGACCAACAACGTGCGATAACCCTCGCTGGCGCTGACCGCCGCCAGATTGCAGGCGATGCTGGATTTGCCCACGCCACCTTTCTGATTGAACACCACGCGCCGCATGACCAAACCTCCGTGTATCAAAGAATGACCGAGTGTAGTTGGCGGTGACCGCGCTTCGCTACCTTCACGGACATGGACTACGCAGTCAGGTGTAAAAACCGACGCCCAGGCATGGAAAAAACCGCCAGCCATCGCAGAGACACCTGACAGACACGCCGCGTCAAATCTGGATAATGGCCAAGTGATAGCCATGCAGCGAACCGCTCGGTACATTTTGTTGGGCAAAATGTAACCAACATTTGCTACACACCCGTCGCACCGGGATAATGCGCGCCACCCGGCGCCCTGCGCCAAGCCAAGCCTGCTGCGGCGCTGGCGACTCAACGCGTCAACGAAAGCCCGCAGGGGCGGGATGAATGTCCGTGATCAACTTCAACATCGCCCAATGGCGCGCGTGGGCCCCGGGGCTCGACAGCGTGGACGCCTGGCAGGCCTGGAGCCGACAACCGGTCGTGCTGCAGAGCAGTGATGCCGCGCCCGATGTGTCGTTTCTGCCGGCCATGCAACGCCGCCGCCTCAGCCGCCTGGCGCGGATGGCCTTCAGCGTTGGCTGGCCGCTGGCCGACGGCCGGGACAACCTGCCGCTGGTGTTCGTCTCGCGGCACGGCGAAACCCCACGCACATTTGAAATCCTCCGCGATCTGGCCACCGAACAGCTCCTGTCGCCGACCCAATTCAGCCTGTCGGTGCACAACGCGATCATCGGTTTGTGGTCGATCATGCGCGGTGAAACCAGCGAAATGACCGCCCTCGCCGCCGCTGGCGATGGCCTGGAACATGGCATGCTCGAAGCGGCCGCATTGCTTGATGAAGGCGCCCCGGCCGTGCTGCTGGTGATCACCGAAGAGCAACCGCCCGAGGCCTACTCGCAGTGGGTCGATGACGTGCCGTTCCCTTACGCGCTGGGTTTATTGCTCACGCCCGGTACCGACTGGCGGCTGACCCTGAACAGCAGCACCGAAACCCGGTCCAAGGCGCACTGGCCGCACGCGCTCAACCTGCTGCGAACCCTGCTCGGCCAGCAACCTGACTGCCAACATGCGTGGAAAAATCGTGTATGGACCTGGCATCGCAACCCGTGACCGCCAAACACCGCGACGCCTACTACTGGCGCCTGCTGGCCACTGCTGCGAGCTTCGCCTTGTTCGGGCTCGGCGGGCTGTGTCTGCGCCTGCTGGTATTTCCGCTGCTCGCCTGCCTGCCCGGTGACGCGCGGGTCCATCGCCTGCGCGCGCGGCGTACGGTCAGTCGCTTGTTCTGGTTTTTCGTGCGATTCATGGCCCGCACCGGCGTGCTCACTTACAACATCGAGGGTGCCGAGCGCCTCGGTCGACCGGGGCAGATGATCATTGCCAACCACCCGTCGCTGATCGATGTGGTATTTCTCATCGGTCTGGTGCGCCACGCCAATTGCGTGGTGAAAAAAACCCTCTGGGAAAACCCGTTCACCCGTGGCCCGCTGCGCCGCACCGAGTACATCAGCAACGACGGCAGCATGGACATGCTCGACGCCGCCGCGCAGTCATTGCAGGACGGCCAGACCCTGATCATTTTCCCCGAAGGTACGCGCACCCAGCCGGGGCAGGCGCCGGCCTTTCATCGGGGGGCGGCGGCAATTGCCCTGCGCGGTGCGAAAATCGTTACCCCGGTGATCATCAAGGTCAGCCCGACCACCCTGACCAAAGCCGAGCCGTGGTATCGCATCCCCCATCGCCGCGTGCACTTCAGTTTTCGCGTGGGGGCCGATATAGACCCACAGACCTTCGCCGCGCAAGGCCCCGCACCGCAGGCCTCGCGCAAGCTCAACGATTATTTGCATGACTATTTCATTAAGGAGCTCGCCGCAGATGAGCGATCAGAACACCGCTAGCCTGATGCGTGACATCAAACTGCTGATCATCGACGCCTTGGGCCTCGAAGACATCAGCCCCGAGGACATCGGCGACGAGCAGACATTGTTCGGCGAAGGCCTCGGCCTGGACTCCGTGGACGCGCTCGAACTGGGCCTGGCGATCCAGAAAAAATACGGCATCAAGATCGACGCCGATGCCAAAGACACCCGCAACCATTTCACCAACGTGGCCAGCCTTGCGGCATTCGTCACGGCAAAACAGGCAGCTTGAGACCGGACCATGCAAACTCGTGACGATATCTTCAACACCCTGCGCGATGCCCTGGTCGAGCTGTTCGAGCTGGATCCGGCCCGCGTAAGCATGGACGCCAATCTGTATCAGGATCTGGAAATCGACAGCATCGATGCGGTTGACCTGATCGATCACATCAAACGCCAGACCGGCAAGAAAATCGCCGCCGAAGAGTTCAAATCGGTGCGCACCGTCGGTGACGTGGTCGAGGCGGTGTTCCGTCTGGTTCAACCGGCCGCATGAGCCGACTGATCGGCCTGGGCCTGCTGCTGGCCGGTCTGCTGTACCCCTTTGCGGTGTATTTCGGCATGGAGCATTTCGCCCCGTGGCAATTTGCACTGCTGCTGGGCAGCCTGTGGCTGGCGCGCGCCCTGACCGGCGAACGCAAGCCCGGCAGCCTGTGGATGGCGTGCGTGGCGATGGTGTTCTGCCTGCTGCTGGCGGTGTTCGACAGCCCGCAGCTGCTGCGCTGGTACCCGGTGCTGATCAGCGCATTCATGCTGGTGCTGTTCGGCGCCAGCCTGAAATTCGGCCCGCCGATGGTCGAGCGTCTGGCGCGCTTGCGCGAGCCGGAGCTGCCGCAGGTTGCCATTCGCTACACGCGCAAGGTCACGCTGGCCTGGAGCGTGTTTTTCTTCTGCAACGGTTTGTGCGCCGCCCTCCTCACCCTGTGGGCGCCGCTGGATTGGTGGATGTTGTACACCGGCCTGATCTCCTATGGATTGATTGGCCTGATGTTTGCCATTGAATGGCTGATACGACAACGGGTAAGAGGCCGTACATGAATTGGATAAAACTTGAGCAGCTTTTGCTCAAGGCACTGCCGGCACGGGCGATCTGCCAGGCGCCGGCACTCGATCACACGCAACTGCGAGCGCAGGCCTTGAGCGTCGCCGCGGGTCTGCAAAGCCGAGGCGTGAAAAGGCTGGCCGTGCATCTGGAAGATGCCGCCGACCTCGCCATCGCCCTGCTTGGCGCGTGGCGTGCCGGCGTCAGCGTGTTGCTGCCGGCGGATCTGCAAGCGCAGACGCGTCAGCGCTGGTCGCAGGAAGTCGATCTATGGCTGACCGATCAGCCGGGCGATGCACAGTTGGACGAATTCACTCAGCCCGGCCTGGCCGGTGCACAACTGGATCTCGATCAATGCCGCCTGAGCCTGTGCACTTCCGGTTCCAGCGGCGAACCCAAGCGCATCGACAAGACCCTGCGCCAATTGGCCAACGAGGTCGAAGCGCTGGAGCTGTTGTGGGGCGCAGACCTCGGCGAAGCCTGCATCATCGGCAGTGTCGCCACGCAACACATCTATGGCCTGCTGTTTCGTGTGTTGTGGCCATTGTGCGCCGGGCGCCCGTTCGTGCGCCGGCAACTGGCGTTCTCCGAAGACTTGCAGCGCGCCAGCCGCGAATACCCGGCCTTCGCCTGGGTCGCCAGCCCGGCGCTGCTCAAGCGCATGGGCGACAACCTCGACTGGCCGGCCATGAGCGCGGTGCGCCGGGTGTTTTCCTCCGGGGGCGCGTTGCCGCCGGAAGCGGCGCAAAGCCTGCACCAGCGCTTACAGCAATGGCCGACGGAAATCCTCGGCAGCTCGGAAACCGGCGGCATTGCCTGGCGTCAGGGCGAGTCGTTGTGGCAACCGTTTGCTGGCGTCGAACTGAGCCAGGACAGCGACGGCGCCCTGCTTATTTCTTCGCCTTATCTGCCTGCCGGCCATGTCGAACACAGCGCCGACGCCGCGCGCATCGCCGCCGATGGTCGCTTCGAGCTGCTGGGGCGTCTGGACCGCATCGTCAAACTGGAAGAAAAACGCATCTCGCTGCCGATGCTTGAGCAGGCCTTGGCAGCCCATGACTGGGTCGCCGAGGCGCGCCTCGGTGTGGTTCAGGAAAACCGCGCTTCGCTCGGTGCGCTGCTGGTGCTCAGCGAATCGGGCCTGTTCGCCCTGCGCGAGCACGGCCGCCGTGGTCTGACCGAGACCCTGCGCAAACATCTGAGCCAACATTGCGAAGCCCTCGCCCTGCCCCGACGCTGGCGCCTGCTGCGGCAAATGCCGTTGAACAGCCAGGGCAAACTGGCGCAAGCCGACGTCGAAGCGCTGCTGCTGGCCGCACGGCCGAAAGCCCCCGAAGTGCTGGAGCAGAGCGCAAGCGCCGGCGAATGGAGCCTGCAACTCAGCGTGCCGCCGGATTTGGCCTACTTCAGCGGACACTTTCCCAAGGCACCGGTGTTGCCCGGTGTGGTGCAGGTGGAATGGGCGCTGAATCTGGGTCGGCAGTTGCTGAATCTGGACGGCGCGGTTGCCGGAATGGAAGTGCTGAAATTCCAGCAACTGGTGCGCCCGGGTGATGAAATCCAGCTGCATCTGCGTTTCGATGCCGAGCGCGGCAAGTTGTATTTTGCTTATCGCAATGACACGGCGACGTGTTCCAGCGGACGCATTCTCCTGGGGCCTGCCCATGCATAACCCCTGCGCCGTAATCCCGGTGTACAACCACGAAACCGCGATCACCACCGTGGTCGATGCCCTGCTCGCACAAGGTCTGCCGTGCATTCTGGTGGACGATGCCAGCGAGCCGTCCTGCGCGCGGGTGCTCGACGCCCTGGCCGAGCGCGACAGGGTTTTCCTGGTGCGCCTGACGGCCAATCAGGGCAAGGGCGGCGCGGTGATGACCGGTCTGCGTGAGGCCTCGCGTCTGGGCTACAGCCATGCTTTGCAGGTCGATGCCGACGGCCAGCACGATTTGCACGACGTCGCGCGCTTCGTCGGCGAATCCCGCGGCCATCCCGAGGCGATGATCTGCGGCTATCCGCTGTTCGACGAGAGCGTGCCGAAAGGGCGTTTGTACGCGCGCTACCTGACCCACGTGATGGTCTGGATCAACACCCTGTCGTTGCAGATTCGCGATTCGATGTGCGGCTTCCGCGTCTACCCGCTGGCGCCAACTCTGGCCGTGATCGACTCGGCCAAAGTCGGCAAACGCATGGATTTCGACTCGGACATTCTCGTGCGGCTGGCCTGGCGCAATCAGCCGATGCGCTGGCTGCAGACCAGCGTGCATTACCCGCTGGACGGCGTGTCGCACTTTCGCCTGTTCCACGACAACGCGCTGATTTCCAGCATGCACACGCGGCTGTTCTTCGGCATGTTGCTGCGTTGGCCGGTGATCCTCTGGCGGCGGTGGAAACCATGAGCGAAGAAGTCGACAAGAAGCACTGGGCCGACCGCGAAGAGCGCGGCAGTTTCCTGCTGATGAAATTCACTGCATTCGCCGCCAAAGTCCTCGGCCGGCGCCTGCTCAGTCCGTTGCTGTACGGCATCGTCCTGTATTTCTTTTTGTTCGGCCGGATCGCCCGGCGCAGTGCCTGGCAGTACCAGCAGCGGCTGGCCGAGTGGAGCCGGCGCGACGATCTGCGCCCGAGTCACTGGCGGGTGTTCAGCCAGTTCATGACCTTTGCCGATTCGCTGCTCGACAAGCTCGACGTGTGGAACGGCAAGCTGAGCATCGAGCAGATCGAAATCATCGACCCGGCGCTGCTGCGCAAGCAGTTGCGCGGCAGTCGCGGGCAACTGCTGGTCGGCGCGCATCTGGGCAATCTCGAAGTCTGCCGCGCGCTGGCGGAGATCGGCGAAAAGGTCACCATGAACGTGCTGGTGCACACCAAGCACGCCGAACAGTTCAACCGCCTGCTCGGCGAGGCCGGGGCGACCAATCTGCGCCTGATTCAGGTCAGCGAACTCGACCCGGTGATCATGCTGCAACTGCATGAACGACTGGAACGCGGCGAGTGGCTGGCGATTGCAGGTGACCGCGTGCCGCTGCATGGCGGGCGCAGCGTCACGGTGGATTTTCTCGGCCATCCGGCGCCATTTCCGCAAGGCCCGTGGT
The DNA here is from genome assembly GCF_019145195.1 of Pseudomonas siliginis. GTDB lineage: Bacteria > Pseudomonadota > Gammaproteobacteria > Pseudomonadales > Pseudomonadaceae > Aquipseudomonas > Aquipseudomonas siliginis. The sequence goes on along the minus strand of NZ_JAHSTW010000006.1, from coordinate 58,034 downwards.
TGCTGGCCGGCCTGCTCAAGTGCCCGGTCAACCTGCTGATGTGTCTCAAGCAACCCGACGGCCACTATCGCCTGACCCTCGAACCGTTCGCCGACGCGGTGGTGTGGACACGCCGCGAGCGCGAGCAGGTCATTCATCAGTGGGCCACTCGCTACGCGCAGCGCCTGAGTCACTATTGCCTCGAAGCCCCGCAGCAATGGTTCAACTTTTACCCTTTCTGGAAGACCGATGACGACGCCAACCCATGAGCCGGTAACCTTCGGCGAACGCCCTTTGCGCATCGAAGACGTGCTGGCCCTGGCCAACCGTCAGGCGCCCGTGCAGTTGCAGGCTGACGCCGACTATCGCGAGCGCATCGCCAAGGGCGCGCGGTTTCTCGATTCGCTGCTGGACAAGGAAGGCGTGATCTACGGCGTCACCACCGGCTACGGCGATTCCTGCGTGGTCGCGGTGCCGCTGCATCACGTCGAGGCGCTGCCGCGTCATCTCTACACTTTTCACGGCTGCGGCCTGGGCAAACTGCTCGACGCGCAGGCGACCCGCGCAGTGCTGGCGGCGCGCTTGCAGTCGTTGTGTCACGGCGTTTCCGGGGTCCGAGTCGAACTGCTGGAGCGTCTGCATGCGTTTCTCGAATACGACATCCTGCCACTGATTCCCGAAGAAGGTTCGGTGGGTGCCAGCGGCGATCTGACGCCGCTGTCCTATGTCGCCGCAACCCTGTCCGGCGAGCGCGAAGTGCTGTTCCGTGGCGAACGTCGTCAGGCTGCCGATGTACATCGCGAGCTCGGCTGGACGCCGCTGGTGCTGCGCCCGAAAGAGGCGCTGGCGCTGATGAACGGCACAGCGGTGATGACCGGCCTCGCCTGCCTGGCTTTCGCCCGCGCCGATTACCTGCTGCAACTGGCCACGCGCATCACCGCGCTCAACGTCGTCGCGCTGCAAGGCAACCCGGAGCACTTCGACGAACGCCTGTTCGCCGCCAAGCCGCATCCGGGACAGATGCAGGTCGCCGCGTGGCTGCGCAAGGATCTGGCGATCGACGCGCCGACCGCGCCACTGCATCGTCTGCAGGATCGTTATTCGCTGCGTTGCGCGCCGCATGTGCTCGGCGTGCTGGCCGACAGCCTGAACTGGCTGCGCGGCTTCATCGAAACCGAGCTGAACAGCGCCAACGACAACCCGATCATCGACGCCGAAGCCGAGCGTGTTCTGCATGGCGGGCACTTCTACGGCGGGCACATTGCCTTTGCCATGGACAGCCTGAAAAACCTCGTGGCCAACGTCGCCGATCTGCTCGATCGGCAATTGGCGTTGCTGGTCGACGAGCGCTACAACCACGGCTTGCCGAGCAACCTCTCCGGCGCACCCGCCGATCGGGCGATGATCAACCACGGCTTCAAAGCGGTGCAGATCGGCACCAGTGCCTGGACCGCCGAAGCGCTGAAAAACACCATGCCGGCCAGCGTGTTCTCGCGCTCCACCGAGTGCCACAACCAGGACAAGGTGAGCATGGGCACCATCGCCGCCCGTGATGCGATTCGCGTGCTGGAGCTGACCGAACAGGTCGCCGCCGCCACCCTGCTCGCCGCCAACCAGGGCGTGTGGCTGCGCGCTCAAGCCGCCGATGCGCGTCCGCTGCCGCCGGCACTGGCGGCGATGCACGAAGAACTCGGCAAAGACTTCCCGCCGGTCATCGAAGACCGTGCGCTGGAAAGCGAACTGCGCCTGTGCCTGCAACGCATCGCCGCGCAACACTGGAGGCTGCATGCGTAGTGCCGGAGTGCTTCACGCCGATACCGAAATTCTCGTGCCGTTTTTCGACGTCGACACCATGCACGTGGTCTGGCACGGCCATTACGTCAAATACCTCGAAGTGGCGCGCTGTGCGCTGCTGGACAAGATCGGTCACAACTACACACACATGGTCGAGTCGGGTTACGCCTGGCCGATCATCGACCTGCAACTGCGCTACGTGCGCAGCGCAGTGTTCGGCCAACGGCTGAACGTGCGCGCCAGCCTGATCGAGTGGGAAAACCGTCTGAAGATCAATTACCTGATCACCGACCTGCAGACCGGCGAACGCCTGACCCGCGCAAGCTCCGTGCAGGTCGCCGTCGAAGTCAGCAGCCGCGAGATGCAACTGGCCTCACCCAAAGTCTTCACCGATGCCGTGGAAAGGATGCTGCGATGAATGTGTTGTTCAAAAGCCTCGGTGCGTTGACGCTGCTGGCCGTGTCGTCATGGGCCAATGCCTTCGACCTGCAACAACTCAGTGAACAACTGGCGAAACCGGATGTTATCCACGGCCAGTTCACTCAGGAAAAACACCTGCGCGCCCTGCCGCAGCCGCTGATCAGCAAGGGCAGCTTCGTCCTCGCGAAAAATCATGGCCTGCTGTGGCTGTTGAAAACCCCGCTGCAACAGGATTACCGCATCACCGCCAACGGCATCGCCCGTCGTGACGCCAACGGCTGGCAACTGCTGCCGAACAAGAGCGCCGGCGCCGAGCAGAACCGGCTGTTTCTCGCCGTACTGCAAGGTGACAGCAGCGGTTTGCAGCGCGATTTCGAACTGGCCCTGAGCGGCACGGCGCAGCAGTGGCAACTGACCCTGACGCCGCGTTCGATGCTGCTCAAGCAAGTGTTCCAGCAGATCAATATCGATGGCGGCGCCCTTGTGCAAACCATCGAGCTGCTGGAAACCCAAGGCGACAGCACCCTGCTGCGCATGCAGGACAGCACGGCCGAGCAACCCTTGAGCGAAGCGGAGCAACATGACTTTGCCGAGTGAACGCAAGCTGCCCTGGCTGTTTCTGAGCCTGCTGCTGGCCGTTGTCGTGCTGGCTGCCTGGCAGTGGCGCGACGGTGCGCCGCTGTCGGCCAATCTCATGGAGCTGGTACCCGGGACCAATCCAGACGCGCTGGAGTTGCGCGCCGAACAGCGCATGCAAGAACCGCTCAATCGCGAAATGCTGGTGCTGGTCGGCCACGCCGATCGCCAGCAAGCGCTGACCATGGCCCAACAACTGGGCGAACAATGGCAGGCCAGCGGTCTGTTCGAAACCGTGCAGTGGAACCTGCAAGCCGACTTGCCGGCGCTGCGCAAGCAATTGCTGCAAGGACGCCTTGCGATGCTCTCGGCGGATGATCGGCAGCTACTCAGCAAGCACCCCGACGCGTTCATCCAGCAGCGAGTACAGGCGCTGTTCGATCCGTTCAACGGCTTTACTCTGGTGCCGAGCCAGGACGATTGGCTGGGCCTGACCGGACGCATCCAGAACAGCCAGCCGAAACATGGCGCAGTGCAACTGGACATTGGCAGCGGCGCACTGGTCGCCGATGCCGACGGCAAGAGCTGGGTGATGTTGCGTGCGCGCACCACCGGCAATGCCTTCGATATGAACCTGCCGCTGCAAGTTGCGGATCTGCTCCAGCACAGCCGCGAACAGGCGGCGAAAGGCGACGTGCAGTTGCTCGCCGCCAGTGGCCTGCTCTACGCCGCCAACGGCCAGCAACAAGCCACCCGCGAAATGACCTGGGTCGGCGGTGGTGCGACGGTCGGCATTCTGCTGTTGCTGCTGTTGGCGTTTCGCCGCTGGGGCGTGCTGCTGGCATTTGTTCCGGTGCTGGTCGGCATGCTGTTCGGCGCGGTGGCCTGCGTGGCGCTGTTCGGCCACATGCATGTGATGACGCTGGTGCTCGGTTCGAGTCTGATCGGCGTCGCCGTCGATTACCCGCTGCACTATCTGTCCAAGAGCTGGAGCCTCAAGCCGTGGCGCAGTTGGCCGGCCCTGCGCCTGACGTTGCCGGGGCTGACCCTGAGCCTGATCACCAGCGTTATCGGTTATCTGGCCTTGGCCTGGACTCCGTTCCCGGCATTGACGCAGATCGCGGTGTTCTCTGCGGCCGGTTTGCTCGGCGCCTATCTGTCGGCGGTCTGCCTGCTGCCGGCGCTGCTGAAAAATGTCGAACTGCGCCCGGCGCAATGGCCGCTGCGTCTGGCCGAGCGCCTGATTCATCTGCGTGAGGCGTTGCTCGGTTGCATACGCACGCCCGCGCTGCTGGCCCTGCTGATCGCCTTCTGCGTCGGCGGACTGATGCAGTTGCAGAGCAAAAACGACATTCGCCAATGGGTTGGCGCGCCGCAGCATCTGACCGACGAAGCGCAGACCATCGCGCGCATCACCGGTTTTCAACCGACCAGCCAGTTCTTCCTGATCCGCGCTGCCAATCAGGAGCAATTGCTTGAGCGCCAGGCAGCGCTGAGCGAACGGCTGCAGCAACTGGTCAACCTCGACAAACTGCAAGGCTATCTGGCCCTTGATCAACTGGTCAGCGCGCCGAGCCAGCAACAGCAAGTGCGCGAATCACTGAACAGGCTGCCGTCGGTCTGGCAACCGCTGCTCGATCTCGGCGTGCCGGTGGCTGCGTTGCAAAATGAATTGCAGCAGTTGCAGACCCTGCCCGCCGAAGACATCGACGCCGCGCTGGCCGGCCCGCTCGGCGAGCCGTATCGCACGCTATGGCTTGGCCCGACTGAAGACGGCGTTGCGGCAATCACCAGCCTGCAGGGCTTGAACAATCCGTCGTTGTTGCGCGTGCAAGCACTCGATTTGCCGGGGGTGGTGCTGGTCGATCGCCTCGGTGATCTGAACAAGGTGTTCGCCGCCACGCAGATCAGCGCTGCCGAGCTGAAACTGGCCTCCTGCGTGTTGATCGTGCTGGTGCTGATGCTGCCGTTCGGCCTGACCGGCGCCCTGCGTATCGTCGCCCTGCCGCTGCTGGCGGCGCTGTGCAGTCTGGCCAGCCTTGGCTGGCTCGGTCAGCCACTGACCCTGTTCAGCCTGTTCGGCCTGTTGCTGGTGACGGCGATCAGTGTCGACTATGCAATCCTCATGCGCGAACAGGTCGGCGGCGCGGCGGTGAGCCTGCTCGGCACCTTGCTCGCAGCAGTGACGACGTGGCTGTCGTTCGGGCTGCTAGCGGTGTCCAGCACCCCGGCGGTGAGCAATTTCGGCCTGTCGGTGAGCCTCGGCCTGGCGTTCAGCTTCATGCTCGCGCCGTGGGCCGGGCGCCATGAACCGGTTGCGGAGCCAGCGGCATGATGGTCTTCGGCTTCTGGTTGCTGGCCTTGGCGCTGTTTGCGCTGGCGACTCGTGTCGGCCGTCACTTCGGCCTGATTCCGATCGTCAGTCAGTTGCTGCTGGCGAGCTTCGGTTTGCCGTTGCTGATGTATTTCTGGATCGAGCCGGGCTGGCAGCTCAGCGGCGCACAACTGATCGCCCCGGACTGGCTGAAAGATCTCTACAGCCTGAGCTTCGCCTTGCTGCTCGGGCACATCCTCAGCGATGTCATCGATCTGCGTCTGGATCGCCAGAGCGTAAAAATCGCTGTGCCGAGTTTCGCTGTGCCGTTCGCTTGCGGGCTGGCGGTTGCGTACTGGTTGCTGCCGTCGCAGCCGTGGTTCAACGCATTGGCCATCGGACTGGTCTTCGCGATTACCGCGATCCCGGTGTTGTACCTGTATCTGCGTCATATCGATTACCCGCCCGCTGCCACGCGGCGGCTGGTGCAAACCGCGATCCTTATCGATCTGACCTGCTGGACGCTGTTCGGCCTCGCCCAGGGCAGCCTGCACCTGAGCAGCCTGTTGCTGCCTGTGGCCATGGCCGGCGTGCCGCTGCTTTTGCACCTGCTGCGCGTGCGTCGCCCGCTGACTTACAGCCTCGGCTTCTTCGCGTTGCTGGTCATGGCCGAGCATTACAAACTCAACGCGCTGATTTTCGGCATCGGCTATCTGCTGTGCATGGCGCTGCTGAAAGTGCCGTTGGTGCTGCCGTTGCCGGCGCGCTGGATGAGCCGTTTGCAGACATGGATCGCGATCCCGCTGATCCTCACGTTCGGCATCGTTCAGATCGACGTGCACAGCGCCCTCGCCAGCCTCGACGCCGGGCAATGGGCGGCGCTGCTGCTGTTGCCGATTGCCAGTAAACTGCTCGGCAACTGGCTCGGCCTCGGTTGGGCGGGCGCCTCGTTCGCTGGCGCCAGCCGCTGGCGCGAAAGCGTGCTGCTGAACATTCGCGGCCTGAGCGAAATCGTCTTTCTCAACCTGCTATTGCAACAACAACTCATCACCCCCGCGCTGTATTTCGCGCTGATGCTGATGGGTCTGATCGCGACGCTGCTGCCGGCCCTTATCGGTCTGCATCGCGCGCCCCTGAATCTGAACAGTCCCTTGCCCCGGAGCTCACGTGCCAATCGTTGAAATGGAATCCCGTCAGGTCGTGATCATCGGTGCCGGCCCGTCCGGTGCTATCGCCGCAGCCCTGCTCAAACGCAAGGGCCACGATGTGCTGGTGCTCGAGCGCCAGCACTTCCCACGCTTCTCCATCGGCGAGAGCCTGCTCAGCCACTGCCTGGATTTCGTCGAAGAAGCCGGTATGCTCGACGCCGTCAACGCCGCCGGGTTCCAGCGCAAGACCGGCGCGGCGTTTGCCTGGGGCGAGCGCTACAGCGCTTTCGATTTTGGCGACACCTTCACCGCCGGCAAGCCGACCACGTTCCAGGTGCAGCGCGCCGATTTCGACAAGTTGCTGGCCGATCAAGCAGCATTGCAAGGTGCGGAAATCCGTTATGGCGATGCGATTGTCAGCGTCGATTTCGATCAGGCGAAACCACAACTCGATGTGCGCCGCGAAGATGGCAGCGAGTACCGCGTCGAAGCCGATTTCGTCCTGGACGCCAGCGGCTACGGCCGCGTGCTGTCGCGCTTGCTTGACCTCGAAGCACCTTCGAATTTCCCGGTGCGTCAGGCCGTGTTCACCCATGTCGAAGATCACATCGACAACCCGGCGTTCGACCGTGAAAAGATCCTCGTCACCACCCATCCCGAGCATCGCGATGTGTGGTTCTGGACCATCCCCTTCAGCAACGGCCGCTGCTCGGTGGGCGTGGTCGCGGCTGAGGAACATTTCCAGGGCCGCGACAGCGACCTCGATGCCTGCCTGCGCAGTTTTATCGCCGAGACGCCAAGCCTCGCCGCGGTTCTGAACAACGCGGTCTGGGACACCCCGGCGCGCACCCTCGGCGGCTATGCGGCCAACGTGAAAACCCTGCACGGCCCGGGCTTTGCGCTGCTGGGCAACGCCGCAGAATTCCTCGACCCGGTGTTCTCCTCCGGCGTGACCATCGCCATGCGTTCGGCGAGCATGGCTGCCGGCTTGCTGCACCGTCAGTTGCAGGGTGAAACGGTGGACTGGCAAAGCGAATTTGCCGAACCGTTGAAACGCGGCGTCGATACCTTCCGTTGCTACGTCGAAGGCTGGTACGCCGGCACCTTCCAGGACGTGATTTTCTATGAGGACAGCCAGGCGGAGATTCGCCGGATGATCTGCTCGATCCTCGCCGGTTATGCCTGGGACGAGCGCAACCCGTTTGTCAGCGAAGCGCGGCGCCGGCTGAAGATGATTTCCCAACTCTGCGCGCAGGACGCCTCATGAATTACTTGAGCGACAGTTACGTAGAGGAAACCCGCTTCGGTCTCTGGTTCTTGCGCAGCCACACCTGGCAGCACCATGTGCTGCGCGTGGCGATCAACGATTTGCGTGGATTATTCAGTGAGCCGCTGCCGGAACACCCGGTGCTGCTCGACGCCGGTTGCGGTCAGGGCAAGTCCTTCGGCCACCTGCGTCAGACCTTCGCCCCGCAGCGACTGATCGGCGTCGACGCCGACCCGCACAGTTTGCAACTCAGCGCCGAAGAGGCCACCCGCCTGGGCATGCCAGTCGAGTTGATCGGCAGCGATTGCGCCACGCTCAACGTCGCCGATGCCAGCGTCGACCTGCTGTTCTGCCACCAGACCTTCCATCATCTGGTCGAGCAGGAAAAGGCCTTGGCCGAGTTCTATCGCGTGCTCAAGCCAGGCGGCTATCTGCTGTTCGCCGAATCCACCGAGGCTTACATTGATACCTGGGTGATTCGCTGGCTGTTCCGCCATCCGATGCATGTGCAGAAGAGCGCCGCCGGCTACCTGCAGATGATCCGCGAGCAGGGCTTCGAGTTTGCCGAGCGCAATGTGTCCTACCCGTATCTGTGGTGGAGCCGGTCGAAGGATTTTGGTTTGCTGGAGCGGTTGGGGTTGAGCAAACCCAAGCCATTCGGTGAGCGCGAAGAGACGCTGGTGAATGTCGTCGCGCGCAAGCCATTGCAGGAATCTGTCTGATGTACGGCTATCGATCTGAACACCTGAAACCCTGTGGGAGCGAGCCTGCTCGCGAAAGCGGTGTATCAGTCAGCCAAAGTGGCGAATGTCAGATTGCATTCGCGAGCAGGCTCGCTCCCACAGGGTTTGCTGCATGGCTGGTGATCGTTTTGTCAGCCCTGCTGCTCAGTGCCTGCGCCAGCCAGCCACCGCTACCAGCGGCCAACCCGACGCTGCCTCTGCCGCTGCAACTGCACATTGAGCGCGAGCAAGCCGGGCAGCGTCAGGACTGGCTGCTGGTGATCCAGCGCGAAGGCGCCGGCACGCGTTGGTCGATGATGGATCCGCTGGGCATTCCCCAGGCCCGCCAGCAACTGATCGACGGGCACTGGCAGGCCGACGGTCTGCTGCCGCCGAACCCGGAAGCGCGGGAGTTGTTCGCCGCACTGCTGTTCGCCTTGACGCCTCCTGCCGAGCTGCTGCGCAACTATCCCGACGCCCGCCAACAGGCCGATCAGCGTTCACTGCCGGCGCGCTGGAACGTCCGCTATTCACAACCGTTGAGCTTCCAATTGAATCTGCCCCAAGGCCCGCACTATCGCGTTTCCCAGTTAGGTGAATCGACGCCATGACCGCTTACCTGAATGCCCTCGGCGTGATCTGCGCCCTGGGCCGCGACAAGTCTGAAGTCGCGCGCAATCTGTTCGCCGGCGACTGTTCGGGGATGCGCCGCGAGTCCGGCTGGGTCGCCGAACGTGAACTGCCTGTGGCTGGCGTACACGGTGAATTGGCGGCGATCCCTGCGGACCTGGTCGAGCACAGCAGTCGCAACAATCAGCTGCTGCTGGAAGCCGCGCTGCAGATTCGAGACGACATCGATCGTGCGATCCAGACCTTCGGCCGCGAGCGCATAGGCGTGGTGCTAGGCACCAGCACCTCGGGCATCGACGAGGCCAGCCGGGGTCTGGCGCATTACATCCGCGAACAGCAATTTCCCCGCGAGTACGACTATCGCCAACAGGAACTCGGCGCCCCGGCGAATTTTCTCGCCGAATGGCTGCAACTGAGCGGCCCGGCCTACGTGATTTCCACCGCCTGTACCTCCAGCGCCCGCGCGCTGATGAGTGCTCAGCGCCTGCTCGATCTGGGCTTGTGCGACGCGGTACTGTGCGGCGGCGTCGACAGTCTGTGCAAGCTCACGCTGAACGGTTTCTCTTCGCTGGAAGCCGTTTCAGATGAGCGCTGCAATCCGTTCTCCGCCAACCGCAACGGCATCAATATCGGCGAGGCAGCGGTGCTGTTCGTGATGAGCAAACAGCGCGACGAAGGCCCGGGCATCGCCCTGCTGGGTGCGGGCGCCAGCTCGGATGCGCACCATATCTCCGCGCCGGAGCCGAGCGGTCGCGGCGCCCTGCAAGCCATGCAAAAAGCCCTTGGTCGCGCGCATCTGCAAGCCGGGCAAATCAACTACCTGAACCTGCACGGCACCGCCACCCAGCACAACGACGCGATGGAAAGTCTGGCGGTCGCGGCGCTGTTTCCCCAAGGCGTCGCCTGCTCGTCAACCAAGCCGCTGACCGGCCACACCCTCGGCGCGGCTGGCGCGCTGGAAGCGGCGTTCTGCTGGCTGAGCCTGAGTGCCGACAACCCTGAGCAGGCGTTACCGCCGCATATCTGGGACGGCCAGGCCGATCCCGCGCTGCCGCCGCTCAAGTGGGTGACCGCGAGCGAACGCCTGACGTCCATTGCACCGCGCTACCTGATGAGCAACTCGTTTGCCTTCGGCGGCAACAACGTCAGCCTGATTATCGGAGACGCCCCATGAGCCACTGGCCGCTCGCCGAACTGCTGCCGCATGCCGGCGACATGATTCTGATCGACGCGATCGAGCGCTTCGACGATGAGCAGATTTTCACCCGCCTCACGGTCAAGCCCGACGGCCTGTTCAACCTGCCCGACGGCAGCCTGCCGGCGTGGGTCGGCGTCGAGCTGATGGCGCAGAGCGTCGCCGCTTTCGCCGGTTGCCACGCCCGGCAAAAAGGCAATCCGCCGGAGCTGGGCTTTCTCCTCGGTACGCGCAAATTCGAGTGCAACGTCGCAGCCTTTGCGGCCGGCAGCGAGCTGACCATCCACGGCCTGCGCTCACTGGAAGACGACAACGGCATGGGCGTATTCGAATGCCATATCCACGGCGACGGCATACATGCCAGCGCCCGGCTGAACGTGTTCCGTCCGCCGCATGCCAACCAATATCTGCAACAGACAAAGGAGTCGCACGATGACTGAATCCGTACTGGTCACCGGCTCCAGCCGTGGCATCGGCCGCGCCATTGCCTTGCGTCTGGCGCAAGCCGGGCACGACATCGTCCTGCATTGCCGCAGCGGCATGACCGAAGCCCAAGCGGTGCAGGCCGAAATCGAAGCATTGGGTCGCCGCGCACGCATCCTGCAATTCGACGTCGCCGACCGTGAAACCTGCAAAAGCATTCTCGAGGCCGACGTCGAAAACCATGGCGCCTATTACGGCGTGGTACTCAACGCCGGGCTGACCCGCGACGGCGCGTTTCCGGCGCTGAGCGATGACGATTGGGACGTGGTCCTGCGCACCAACCTCGACGGTTTCTACAACGTTCTGCACCCGGTGATGATGCCGATGATCCGTCGTCGCGCCGCCGGGCGCATCGTCTGCATCACCTCGGTGTCGGGCCTGATCGGCAACCGTGGCCAGGTCAATTACAGCGCCTCGAAGGCCGGCGTAATCGGTGCGGCAAAGGCGTTGGCGATCGAGCTGGGCAAGCGCAAAATTACGGTTAACTGCGTCGCCCCTGGTCTGATCGACACGGCCATGCTCGACGAAAACGTGCCGGTGGAGGAACTGATGAAAATGATCCCCGCGCAACGCATGGGCACCCCTGAGGAAGTGGCTGCTGCGGTGAATTTCCTGATGTCGGCGGAAGCCTCGTACATCACCCGCCAGGTGCTGGCGGTCAACGGAGGCCTGTGCTGATGAAACGCGTCGTCGTCACCGGCATGGCCGGCATCACCTCTCTGGGCAGCGACTGGCCGACCATTGCCGGCAATTTCGCGGCCAATCGCAGCGGCATTCGCCGGATGGACGAGTGGGATCGCTTCACTGAACTCAACACACGTCTGGCCGGGCCTATCGATGATTTTCTCGTACCGTCGCACTGGACCCGCAAGCAGTTGCGCAGCATGGGCCGGGTTTCGCGACTGGCGGTCGGCGCAGCAGAAAAGGCTCTGGCCGATGCTGGCCTGCTCGGTGACGAATCGATCAAGGACGGGCGCATGGGCGTCGCTTGTGGTTCATCTACCGGTAGCACTGACGAGATCAAAGCCTTCGGCAACATGCTGCTCAACTCGGTGGCCGAGGGGCTCAACGCCAACTCCTATGTGCGGATGATGCCGCACACCACCGCCGCCAATATCAGCATTTTCTTCGGCCTCACCGGGCGCCTGATCCCGACCTCCAGCGCCTGCACCAGCGGCAGCCAGGGCATCGGCTACGCCTACGAGGCAATCAAGTTCGGCCGCTTGCCGTTGATGCTCGCCGGCGGTGCCGAAGAACTGTGCCCGACCGAAGCCATGGTGTTTGACGCGCTCTACGCCACCAGCCTGAAAAACGATGCACCACAGACCAGCCCACGCCCGTACGACAAGGGCCGCGACGGTCTGGTGATCGGCGAAGGCGGCGGCATGCTGGTGCTTGAAGAGCTGGAACACGCCCTCGCCCGTGGCGCGCACATTCACGCGGAAATCGTCGGTTTCGGCAGTAACGCCGACGGCCAGCACACGACCCGCCCGGAACAGGTCACCATGCGCCGCGCCATGGAGCTGGCCTTGGAAGATGCCGGCCTCAGTCCGGACGCCATTGGCTATGTGAACGGCCACGGCACCGCGACCGAGCAGGGCGACATCGCCGAAACGTTGGCCACCAGCAGCTTGTTCGGCGAACACATGCCGATCAGCTCGCAAAAGAGCTTTCTCGGCCATACCCTCGGTGCCTGCGGTGCGCTGGAGTCATGGTTCAGCATCGAGATGCTCAACAGCGACCGTTACGTGCACACCTTCAACCTCGACGAGGTCGACCCGCACTGCGGCAAGCTCGATTACCTGCGCGGCGAGTTTCGTCAGATGCACCACGATTACGTGATGAACAACAACTTCGCTTTCGGTGGCGTCAACACTTCGTTGATCTTCCGCCGCTGGGCATAACCGAATCAATCCAGGTCAAGGAGACCTACATGCACTTCAAGAAATTCGCCGCCGTTACCCTGCTGCTCTGCGCCCTGCCAGCGGTCAGCCAGGCCCGCGACACGGCGGTCTACCTGCCATTCGACAAAGCCGTCGCCGAAGCCACCCGCTCCGGCAAGATCGATGGCAGCGTGAAATTCTATCTGGCCGGCAACACCCCGGCCGGCAAAGTCACCGTCGTCAGCCCCGACGCCGTGACCAACAAGAAAACCAACGCCTTCAACAAATCCGATGAAGTCGCCTGCGAGTGGGTCGCCCAATCGGCAATCATCAGCCTGCACCAGGCCGCGAAAAACGCCGGCGCCAACGCCGTGACCAACATCGTCAGCTTCTACAAGCGCAACGAGCGCAAGGACGCGCAAACCTACGAATGCCACGCCGGCGCGATCATGGCGGGCGTTGCGCTGAAGGGTGATCTGGCGAAGGTTCAGTAAGCGCCAGAAATGACAAAGGGCGCCGTTTGGCGCCCTTTTTTTGCGCTGATTGAACAGCATCTACACTCGCTGATGCAGGTCGCAGCACCGTAACCTGCCCTCGCAGTCTCTTTCACCGTCAAAGGAGATGACCATGCAAGTGAAAGCCCTGATGGCCGCTGCGCTTATCGCCCTGCTGCCAAGTGCCAGCCATGCCACCAACCTCATGTACATGCCTTTCGAAACCGTGCTGTCGGACGCGATTCGCGCCGGGCGACTGGACGGCAGTGTGAAGTTCTACCTGATCGGCAACGGGCCGCAGGGCACTCAGCAGTTGCTGCGCCAAGGGGTGGTCAGTGATTTGAAAACCAACGGCTTCAACAAGAGCGATCAGGCTTCGTGTGAATGGGTGTTGCAGTCGAATCTGATCAAATTGCAGGCTGATGCCAAGCGGGTCGGGGCGAATGCGGTGGTCAATATCGTCAGTTACTACGACCAGCGTGTACGCAAGGATTTGAATACCTACGAGTGCCGGGCGGGAGTTTTTGTTACCCGGGTGGCTTTGAAGGGGGATTTGGTGCGGTTGCCCTGAAATCTGTGATGTTTGGGCCGACGCCTTCGCGAGCAGGCTCGCTCCCACCTTGGAATGCGTTTCCCTGTGGGAGCGAGCCTGCTCGCGAAAGCGCCAGCCGCCTTCACACCGTCAGCGGTTCAACCTTGCGCGTCAGCAGTTCGACAAATGCCTTGGCCATCGGCGATTTCTGGTCTTTGCGCTGCACCAGCCACACCGCCGAAATCGCTTCGGGATCGAGCAGCGGACGGTAGACCACGCCGTCGATGCGCATGCGTTGGTAGGACGCTGGCAGCACCGATACACCCAAGCCCGCCGCCACCAGACCAATAATGGTCATCGCCTCACCAGCCTCTTGAGCGAAGTGCGGGCTGAAGCCGGCGTCACGGGCCAGGTTTAGCAGTTGCGCATAGAGCCCGCTGCCATAGCTGCGCGGGAAAAACACGAAGGGCTCCAGCGCCAGCGCCGATAGAAACAGGCCTTCATCGCTACTTTGGGCCAGTGGATGCTTGGAACTGAGCACCGCCACCAATGGCTCGCGCATCAACTCCACAACACTCAGTGAATCCGGCAATCCGAGCGGGCGCATGATGCCGACTTCGATCGACTCGTCCACCAGAGCGTCGGCGACCATGGTGCTGCTCATTTCGCGCAAATTCAGATGCACCGCCGGAAAGCGCTGACGAAAGGAAAAAATCGCCTGCGGAATCGTCGAGTTGAACGGCGCCGACGAGGTGAAACCAATCTTCAACTCACCCAGCTCACCAAGTTGCGCACGCCGGGCAACATCCGCGGCCTTGTCGACCTGCGCCAGCACCAGCCGCGCCTCCTGCAGAAACAGCCTGCCCGCTTCGCTCAACTCGACCCGACGATTGGTGCGCTCGAACAAGCGCGCGCCGAGCTGTTGCTCCAGCGCCTGAATTTGCTGGCTCAGCGGTGGCTGGGAGATGCCCAGCACCTGTGCGGCGCGGCCAAAATGCAGTTCTTCGGCGACGGCGATGAAGTAACGCAGATGACGCAATTCCATAGGATTTCCATTGGGTCGCAAAAGCTATCAAACAGGTCGAACAATATATTGGATAGAAACATTAGCCAGCTATATGATTTTTTCATTGCCTGCCCGGCTGTGCTTTCCGAGGTCTGAAGTGAAAACTGCTGTCGCGCCCCTTGCCCACGAAATCCCGCCCGCAGCCGACGACGATGCCCTCGCCGAGCTGCAGGAGATCTACATCGAAAAAGGCACGCCGGCGTTCATGCGCACGGTGCTGGCGCTTTTCTGTGGCGGCTTTGCGACGTTCGCGCTGCTCTATTGCGTGCAACCGATGATGCCGCTGCTGTCCCACGAATACGGGATCAACGCGGCGCAGAGCAGTCTGATCCTCTCGGTGGCAACCGGCATGTTGGCCTTCGGCCTGCTGATCACCGGGCCGATCTCCGACCGCATCGGCCGTAAACCGGTGATGGTCGCGGCATTGTTCGCTGCCGCGCTATGCACCATCGCCAGTTCGATGATGCCGAGCTGGCACGGCGTGCTGATCATGCGCGCATTGATCGGCCTGTCATTGAGCGGTCTGGCAGCGGTGGCGATGACCTATCTGAGCGAAGAAATCCATCCACAGCACATCGGCCTGGCGATGGGTTTGTACATCGGCGGCAACGCGATCGGCGGGATGAGCGGGCGCTTGATCACCGGCGTGCTGATCGACTTCGTCAGCTGGCACACGGCGATGCTGGTGATAGGCGGTCTGGCGCTGGTCGCAGCGGCGGTGTTCTGGAAGATCCTCCCGGAATCGCGCAACTTCCGCGCCCGCTCGCTGCACCCGCGCAGCCTGCTCGACGGCTTCACCATGCACTTTCGCGACGCCGGTCTGCCGCTGCTGTTTCTTGAAGCGTTCGTGCTGATGGGCGCGTTTGTCACGCTGTTCAACTACATCGGCTACCGCTTGCTGGCTGCGCCGTACAACCTCGATCAGGTATTTGTCGGATTGCTCTCGGTGGTCTACCTGTCGGGGATCTACAGCTCGGCGAAGATCGGTTCGCTGGCGGACAAACTGGGGCGGCGCAAAGTGCTCTGGGCGACGATTGCGCTGATGTTCGCCGGGCTCGCGCTGACGATGTTCACGCCGCTGTTGCTGGTCATCATCGGCATGCTGGTGTTCACCTTCGGCTTCTTCGCCGCGCACTCGGTGGCGAGCAGCTGGATCGGCCGGCGCGCGTTGACGGCCAAGGGTCAGGCGTCGTCGCTGTATCTGTTCAGTTATTACGCCGGGTCGAGCATTGCCGGGACGGCGGGCGGGGTGTTCTGGCATCTGGGCGGGTGGAACGGCATCGGCTTGTTTATTGGTGCGCTGTTGCTGATTGCCCTTCTGGTGGCGTTGAAGCTGGCGAAGTTGCCGCCGTTGCAGGGTGTCAAAGCCTGAAATAAAACCCTGTGGGAGCGAGCCTGCTCGCGAATGCACTGTGTCAGGCAACATCAGTGTTGAATGACACACCGCTTTCGCGAGCAGGCTCGCTCCCACAGTTGATCTGTGTCCGACATTGGATCGTGCAAACAAAAACGCCCGGCATTGGCCGGGCGTTGTTTATTGTGCGCTGATCACTCGTGATACTGCGCCGACAGCTCATGCACCGCACGCAGGAACGCGCCGGCATGTTCCGGATCGACTTCCGGCGTAATGCCGTGGCCAAGGTTGAACACGTGGCCGCTGCCCTTGCCGTAGCTGGCCAGGATGCGCCCGACTTCAGTGCGGATCGCTTCCGGTTTGGCGTAGAGCACGGTCGGGTCCATGTTGCCTTGCAGCGCGACCTTGTCGCCGACACGGGCACGGGCGTTGCCGATGTCGCAGGTCCAGTCCAGGCCGAGGGCGTCGGCGCCGGCTTCGGCGATGCTTTCCAGCCACAGGCCGCCGTTCTTGGTGAACAGAATCACCGGCACTTTGCGTCCGTCGTTCTCGCGGATCAGGCCGCTGACGATTTTCTTCATGTAGGCCAGGGAGAATTCCTGATACGCGGCTGCCGACAGGTTGCCGCCCCAGGTATCGAAGATCTGTACCGCTTGCGCACCCGCCATGATCTGGCCGTTGAGGTACGACGTCACCGACTGCGCCAGTTTGTCGAGCAGCAGGTGCATGGCTTGCGGGTTGTCGTAGAGCATCGCCTTGGTCTTGCGGAAGTCTTTCGACGAGCCGCCTTCAACCATGTAAGTCGCGAGGGTCCACGGACTGCCGGAGAAACCGATCAACGGCACGCGACCGTTGAGTTCGCGACGGATGGTGCTGACCGCGTCCATGACGTAACCGAGGTCTTTGTGCGGATCCGGGATCGGCAGGGCTTCGATATCGGCTAGGGTACTGACGACTTTCTTGAAGCGCGGACCTTCACCGGTCTCGAAGTACAGGCCCTGGCCCATGGCATCGGGAATGGTGAGGATGTCGGAAAACAGGATCGCCGCGTCCAGTTGCGGGTAGCGGTCGAGCGGTTGCAGGGTGACTTCGCAGGCGAATTGCGGATTCATGCACAGGCTCATGAAGTCGCCGGCATGCGCGCGGCTGGCGCGGTACTCCGGCAGGTAGCGACCGGCCTGGCGCATCATCCACACAGGGGTGACGTCAACGGGTTGCTTGAGCAGGGCGCGGAGGAAACGGTCGTTCTTCAGGGCAGTCATGTCGGCATCCGGAAAAAAAGTGCGGGCATTTTCTCAGAGCGCGAGGCAAAAGGCACGGATGTGGGTCAGCCTTTTGTCTATCGGGTCAATTTATTGCGCTGGAATGCGCTATCAGCAACACCGAGAAACAACTGTGGGAGCGAGCCTGCTCGCGAAGAGGGCTTCACATTCAACATCTCTGTTGACTGATCCACCGCTTTCGCGAGCAGGCTCGCTCCCACAATTAATCCCATTCCAATTTTGGAAAGTGATCAGACACCCAGGTAATCGAGGATCCCTTCAGCCGCATTGCGCCCTTCAAAGATCGCCGTCACCACCAGGTCGGAACCGCGCACCATGTCGCCACCGGCGAAGATTTTCGGGTTGCTGGTCTGGTGCTTGTACTGACCTTGCTCGGGCGCAACAACGCGGCCCTGGCTATCGGTCTGGATCTCGAACTGTTCGAACCACGGCGCCGGGCTCGGGCGGAAGCCGAAGGCGATGACCACGGCATCGGCCGGGATGATCTCTTCGGAACCCGGGATCGGCTCGGGGCTGCGACGGCCACGGGCATCCGGTTCGCCGAGACGGGTCTCGACCACCTTCACGCCTTCGACCTTGTCTTCACCGACGATGGCGATCGGCTGGCGGTTGTAGAGGAATTTCACGCCTTCTTCCTTGGCGTTCTTCACCTCTTTGCGCGAGCCGGGCATGTTCGCTTCGTCACGACGATAAGCGCAGGTCACCGACTTGGCGCCCTGACGGATCGAGGTGCGGTTGCAGTCCATCGCCGTGTCGCCGCCGCCGAGTACCACGACCTTCTTGCCTTTCATGTCGACGAAATCTTCCGGCGACTTTTCAAAGCCCAGGTTGCGGTTGACGTTGGCGATGAGGAAATCCAGCGCGTCATAAACGCCCGGCAGATCCTCCCCGGCAAAACCGCCCTTCATGTAGGTGTAGGTGCCCATGCCCATGAACACCGCGTCGTATTCGGCGAGCAGTTGTTCCATGGTCACGTCTTTACCGACTTCGGTGTTGAGACGGAACTCGATGCCCATGCCGGTGAAGACTTCGCGACGATTGCTCAGCACGGTCTTTTCCAGCTTGAACTCGGGGATGCCGAAGGTCAGCAGGCCACCGATTTCCGGGTTCTTGTCGAACACCACCGGAGTTACACCGCCACGCACCAGCACGTCGGCGCAACCCAGACCCGCCGGGCCTGCGCCGATGATCGCGACACGTTTGCCGGTCGGCTTGACCTTGGACATGTCCGGGCGCCAGCCCATGGCGAACGCGGTGTCGGTGATGTACTTCTCGACCGAACCGATGGTCACCGCGCCGAAGCCGTCGTTGAGGGTGCAGGCACCCTCGCACAGACGATCCTGCGGGCACACCCGGCCGCAGACTTCCGGCAGGGTATTGGTCTGGTGCGACAACTCGGCGGCCTGGAGGATGTTGCCCTCGGCGACCAATTTGAGCCAGTTGGGAATGAAGTTGTGCACCGGGCACTTCCATTCGCAATACGGGTTGCCGCAACCCAGGCAGCGGTGGGCCTGATCGGCCGACTGCTGGGGTTTGAACGGTTCGTAGATTTCAACGAACTCTTTCTTGCGTTGACGCAACAGTTTCTTCTTCGGATCCTTGCGCCCGACATCGATGAACTGGAAGTCGTTATTCAGACGTTCAGCCATTGTTAAAACCTCATCAAACTCTTCAGGCGCATATCACTGCGGGTTGGCACGAGTGCTGGAAAGCAGGGTTTTCAAGCTGGCAGCCTTGGGCTTGACCAACCAGAAACGCCGCAAGTAATCGTCGAGGTTCTCGGCGAGTTCACGACCCCACTCGCTGTCGGTTTCGGCGACGTACTCGTTCAGCACGTTCTGCAGGTGGCTGCGATAGGCTTCCATCGCCTCGCCGCTGATCCGCTGGATTTCCACCAGCTCGTGATTGACCCGGTCAACGAAGGTGTTGTCCTGATCAAGCACGTAGGCGAAACCACCGGTCATGCCAGAGCCGAAGTTGTAACCGGTCTTGCCCAGCACGCAGACGAAACCACCGGTCATGTACTCGCAGCAGTGATCGCCAGTGCCTTCCACGACGGTGTGGGCACCGGAGTTACGCACGGCGAAACGCTCGCCTGCGGTGCCGGCGGCGAACAACTTGCCGCCAGTGGCACCGTACAGGCAGGTGTTGCCGATAATGGCGCTTTCCTGAGTTTTATAAACGCTGCCCTTCGGCGGCACGATGACCAGCTTGCCGCCGGTCATGCCTTTGCCGACGTAGTCGTTGGCGTCGCCTTCCAGGTACATGTTCAGACCGCCGGCGTTCCACACACCGAAGCTCTGCCCGGCCGTGCCTTTGAAACGGAAGGTGATCGGCGCCTTGGCCATGCCCTGGTTGCCGTGCTTGCGCGCGATTTCGCCGGAGATCCGGGCGCCGATCGAACGGTCGCAGTTGCAGATATCCAGCTCAAACTCGGCACCGCTGAGGTCGTTGATCGCCGACGCGGCCAGCTCGACCATCTTCTCCGCGAGCAGACCTTTGTCGAACGGCGGGTTGCGCTCAACGCCGCAGAACTGCGGTTTGTCCGCCGGGATGTGATCGCTGCCCAACAGCGGGGTCAGGTCCAGGTGATGTTGCTTGGCGGTCTGGCCTTCGAGGATTTCCAGCAGATCAGTGCGACCGATCAGTTCTTCGAGGGAGCGCACACCAAGCTTGGCCAGCCACTCACGTGTTTCTTCGGCGACGTAGGTGAAGAAATTCACCACCATGTCGACGGTGCCGATGTAGTGATCCTTGCGCAGCTTCTCGTTCTGCGTCGCGACGCCAGTGGCGCAGTTGTTCAGGTGGCAGATGCGCAGGTATTTGCAGCCCAGTGCAATCATCGGCGCGGTGCCGAAGCCGAAGCTCTCGGCGCCGAGGATTGCCGCTTTGATTACGTCGAGGCCGGTTTTCAGGCCGCCGTCGGTCTGCACCCGGACTTTGCCGCGCAGGTCGTTGCCGCGCAGGGTCTGGTGGGTTTCAGCGAGGCCGAGTTCCCAAGGTGCGCCGGCGTATTTGATCGAAGTCAGCGGCGAAGCGCCGGTACCGCCGTCGTAGCCGGAAATGGTGATCAGGTCGGCATAGGCCTTGGCCACACCGGCGGCGATGGTGCCGACGCCCGCTTCTGCTACGAGTTTCACCGAAACCAGCGCCTGCGGGTTGACCTGCTTGAGGTCAAAGATCAACTGCGACAAATCTTCGATCGAATAGATGTCGTGGTGCGGCGGTGGCGAAATCAGGGTCACGCCCGGCACTGCGTAACGCAGCTTGGCGATCAGCCCGTTGACCTTGCCGCCCGGCAGTTGCCCGCCCTCGCCCGGCTTGGCGCCTTGGGCGACCTTGATCTGCAGCACTTCGGCATTGACCAGGTATTCCGGAGTTACACCGAAACGGCCGGTGGCAACCTGCTTGATTTTCGAGCTCTTGATGGTGCCGTAACGCGCCGGATCTTCACCGCCTTCGCCGGAGTTGGAACGCGCGCCGAGGCGGTTCATGGCTTCGGCCAGGGCTTCGTGAGCTTCCGGCGACAGTGCCCCCAGCGAGATACCGGCGGAGTCGAAGCGCTTGAGCACCGACTCCAGCGGCTCGACTTCACTGATATCCAGCGGCGTGTCGAGGGTCTTGACCTTGAACAGGTCGCGAATCATCGACACCGGACGGTTGTCCACCAGTGAGGTGTATTCCTTGAACTTGGCGTAGTCGCCCTGCTGCACGGCGGCTTGCAGGGTGTTGACCACGTCCGGGTTGTAGGCGTGATATTCGCCACCGTGGACGAACTTCAGCAGACCGCCCTGCTGGATCGGCTTGCGCGGGCTCCAGGCTTCGACGGCGAGGGCTTTCTGCTCGGCTTCGATGTCGACGAAACGCGCACCCTTGATCCGGCTTGGCACGCCACGGAAGCTCAGCTCGCAGACTTCTTCGGACAGGCCAATGGCCTCGAACAGCTGCGCACCGCGATACGAAGCGATGGTCGAGATACCCATCTTCGACAGGATCTTCAGCAGACCTTTGGTGATGCCTTTGCGGTAGTTCTTGAACACCTCGTAGAGGTCGCCCAGGACTTCACCGGTACGGATCAGGTCGCCCAGCACTTCGTAGGCCAGGAACGGATAAACCGCCGAGGCACCGAAACCGATCAGCACCGCGAAGTGATGCGGGTCACGGGCGGTCGCGGTTTCAACGAGGATGTTGGAATCGCAACGCAGGCCCTTCTCGGTCAGACGGTGGTGCACCGCACCGGTCGCCAGCGAAGCGTGGATCGGCAGCTTGCCCGGGGCGATATGGCGGTCGCTCAGGACGATCTGAGTACGCCCGGCGCGCACGGCTTCTTCAGCCTGATCGGCAACGTTGCGGATCGCCGCTTCGAGGCCGAGGCTTTCGTCGTAGTTGAGGTCGATGATCGCCCGTTCGAAACCCGGACGGTCGAGGTTCATCAGCGAGCGCCACTTGGCCGGAGAGATCACTGGCGAGCTGAGGATCACGCGCGAGGCGTGTTCCGGCGACTCCTGGAAAATGTTGCGCTCGGCACCGAGGCAGATTTCCAGCGACATCACGATCGCTTCACGCAGCGGGTCGATCGGCGGGTTGGTGACCTGCGCGAACTGCTGGCGGAAATAGTCGTACGGCGTGCGCACACGCTGGGACAGCACGGCCATCGGCGTGTCGTCGCCCATCGAGCCCACGGCTTCGTAACCTTGCTCACCGAGCGGACGCAGCACCTGATCACGCTCTTCGAACGTGACCTGATACATCTTCATGTACTGCTTGAGCTGGTCGACGTCGTAGAAAGCCGAACCGTGGTCGTTGTCTTCCATGGTCGCCTGAATGCGCAGGGCATTCTTGCGCAGCCATTGCTTGTACGGATGACGGGATTTCAAACGGTTGTCGATCGCATCGGTATCGAGGATCTGCCCGGTTTCGGTATCCACGGCGAAGATCTGGCCCGGGCCGACGCGACCCTTGGCGAGCACGTCTTCAGGCTGGTAGTTCCACACGCCGATTTCCGAGGCGAGGGTGATGAAACCATTCTTGGTGGTCACCCAGCGCGCCGGACGCAGACCGTTACGGTCGAGCAGGCACACCGCGTAGCGACCATCGGTCATCACCACGCCGGCCGGGCCGTCCCACGGTTCCATGTGCATCGAGTTGTACTCGTAGAACGCACGCAGATCCGGGTCCATGGTTTCGACGTTCTGCCACGCTGGCGGAATGATCATCCGCACGCCACGGAACAGGTCGATGCCACCGGTGACCATCAGTTCGAGCATGTTGTCCATGCTCGAGGAGTCGGAACCGACGCGGTTGACCAGCGGGCCGAGCTCTTCCAGATCCATCAGATCATTGGTGAACTTGGTCCGACGGGCCTGCGCCCAGTTGCGGTTACCGGTGATGGTGTTGATTTCGCCGTTGTGGGCGAGGAAGCGGAATGGCTGCGCCAGCGGCCATTTCGGCAGGGTGTTGGTGGAGAAGCGCTGGTGGAACACGCAGATCGCGGTTTGCAGGCGCTCGTCACTCAGGTCCGGATAGAACGCGGCCAGGTCGGCCGGCATCATCAGGCCTTTATAGATGATGGTCTTGTGCGAAAAGCTGCAGATGTAGTGGTCGGTGTCAGCGGCGTTGGCCACCGACGAACGGCGACGGGCGCTGAACAGCTTCACCGCCATGTCCTGATCGCTCAGGCCTTCGCCGCCGATGTAGACCTGCTCGATCTGCGGCAGGCGCTCAAGGGCCAGGCGGCCGAGTACGCTGGTGTCGATCGGCACTTTGCGCCAGCCGATCAGTTGCAGGCCTTCGGCGAGGATCTCGCGGTTCATGTTCTCGCGAGCGGCTTCGGCCTTGGCCGGATCCTGATTGAAGAACACCATGCCCACGGCATATTGCTTGGGCATTTCGACGCCGAAGCTTTCCTGGGCAATGGCTCGCAGGAAGGCGTCGGGTTTTTGAATCAGCAGACCGCAACCGTCACCGGTCTTGCCGTCGGCATTAATCCCACCGCGGTGGGTCATGCAGGTCAGGGCCTCAATGGCCGTTTGCAAAAGGGTATGACTGGGCTCGCCCTGCATATGAGCTATCAGGCCGAAACCGCAGTTATCCTTGAATTCATCTGGTTGGTACAGACCTGCTTTCATAGACACTTTCTCACCAGGCTGCCTCTATTCGAGGCAAATTTCTTTTCAATTCAACCACTTGCGTTCCGCGCCGAACGTACGCCGGCTTAGCGGGGGCAAAAGGGTGGTCATTGTACACAGCGACACAAAGGCTCACAAATTTGACGACGAACTGTCGCAAATTCATGTCGCATTTGTGAAAGGTTTAAAGCGATCTGCTGTGCTAGTCAAAACTTTTTTAATTTTGACCGCAACGACTCAAAGACTACTGTGACGCAGACACCACAAGGCACGCGACCGCAGGGACGGTTGGCGCTTGCTGGCGAACCGCGTTGCACGCCAACGTGTGCGAGGCAAGGCGCGGGATGCTGCCAATGGTTGTTCCCTTGGCAAATCCCGCAACGCAGCCTCGCACACGTTGGCGCGCAACCCGAAGGGACGCGCCCCATTTTTCGCTGGGCAGCGTTGCTCGGAACTTATTTGGAAAAACCAAACTGCGTTCCTCGCGCCTTGCCCAGCAAAAAATGGGGCGGCGTCGCGGTCGTCAGCAAGCGCCAACCGTCCCTAGAGGCGGCGCGCACTCGTAGAAATTTTGAGGTGCTTGGAGAGGCGGCCTGGGTAAGGCCGCCGAATCTTCAGCGAGTTGTTGCCAGTTCCTGTTGGACGCTGGCGACAGTGCGAGGCCAAGGTTTACCAGCCTGAACCTTCGCTGGCAAGGCCTTGATGGCAGAAACGGCCGCATCACGATTGGCAAAGTTGCCATAGGTGATCACGTAAAGCGGCTTGCCGTTGAGGACTTTCTTGAAATAACGGTACTCGCCGCCCTGCTCCTTGACGAAGTTCTGCGCAGCGGTTTCCGAGCTGGTGCCGAGGATCTGCACGACATAGTTGCTGGTCGGCTGACCGGCGTACCAGCTGCCACCGGCGGCTTTGGCAACTGTGACCGGCTTGTCGGCAGGCTTGGCCGGAGCAGGAGCCGGTTTCGCGGCTGGCGCTGGCGTGGCCGGAGCGGGCTTGGCCGTGGCGATCTGCGTCGGTGCCGGGGTTGGTGCCGGTTTGGCGGCAGGAGTCGGAGCCGGTGTCGGCGCGGGACCGGCCGGAACGCCCGCAGGCGGTGCGGAGGTGGTTACGGTCGGCGGCGTATCGCTGGAGCCTTCCAGTGGCACGCCGTCGTCGCCTTCGGTAATGCCACCGGCGGCCTCGGCCAGCGGGCCACGCATGACCGGCTGCGAGTTGCCGACCAATGGCAGCGGCATCGGCTGGGTGTTGCCGGCGAATTCGACGGACGGGTTGGCGCCGTTCGCTGCGCCCTGACCCAATGGCAGTTGCGCCTGTTCGTTGGCCGGAGCACCGGTGGTCGGTGCCTTGCTGCGACCCGGCATCAGCCAGGCGGCGGCAACCGCGACCACAACGACGGCGGAAATCGCCAATACGTGTTTCTTCGGCATGTTGAACCCCATTCTTGGACGCTTGACCGCGGAGCGGCTGGCAATCATGACTTCGATCAGTGCATCGCGAGCGACCTGGTTGATGTTGCCCGGCCAGCCCTCGGAGCTTTCGTGAATATCAGAGATCTGATCTGCGGTGAAAAGTTCGACACCCCGGCCCGCGCCTTCCAGCCGCTGGTCGAGATATTCGCGGGTCTCTTCTTCGGTGTACGGCTGCAATTCGATGACGTGGAAACGCTCTTCTTCGAGCTGCAACGCCTCAAGCTGAGCGATCAGCGACGACTCGCCGAACAGGAACACATGCGGACGACCTTCCGGCGTGCCGGCGCCGAGCGCCATCAACGCTTCCAGCGCGGACTCGTCGAGCTGCTCGGCATCGTCCACCAGCAGATAGACTTCCTGCCCGGTCAGACCCAGTTGCACCACCTGCTCGAGAATCGCGCCGACTTCGGCCTGCGCGACATCCAGCGCCTGCGCCACCTGGCGCAGCACGCCGGCCGCATCACCGGCGCCACGGGCGGAAACCACCACGCTCTGCACCGATTGCTTATTGGTGCTGGCCACCAGCGCCTGCCGCAGCAGGGTCTTGCCGCTGCCTTGCGGGCCGGTGACCACCAGCAGCAACTGGCTATAACGCGCCAGGTGATGCAGTTGACCCAGCACCGGTTTGCGCTGAGCCGGGAAGAATTTGAAGCCCGGCACCCGTGGCGCGAACGGGTCGTGACTTAACTGGAAATGGCCGAGAAACGCCTCGTCGGCATGCAAACTAGTCATCGGAATCGTTTTAACCTTTAAGCTGAGCCAGGGCGCGGTAATCCGCTCCCAGCGTGGCCTGTAGAACCTCTTTCGGATAATCGTCGGTCACTACCGCTTCGCCCATCCGGCGCAGCAGCACCAGGCGCAGACGACCGTCGATCACTTTTTTATCAATTGCCATGTGTTGGAGAAAATCGGCTTCGCTCATCTCTTCAGGCGGAATGACCGGCAGGCCGGCCCGCTGGAACAGACGAATGCCGCGATCACGCTCCTGCTCGCTGATCCAGCCCAGGCGCGCGGACATTTCCAGCGCCATCACCGTGCCCGCCGCGACCGCCTCGCCATGCAGCCAGACACCATAGCCCATGTGGGTTTCGATGGCGTGGCCGAAGGTGTGGCCGAGGTTGAGCGTAGCGCGGACGCCGGTCTCCTTTTCATCGGCGCCGACCACCGCAGCCTTGGCCGCGCAGGAACGCTCGATCGCATAGGTCAGCGCGGTTTGATCCAGCGCGCGCAGGGCGTCGACGTTTTCTTCGAGCCAGGTCAGGAATGGTTCGTCGCAGATCAGGCCGTACTTGATGACTTCCGCCAGGCCCGCCGACAGCTCGCGCTGCGGCAGGGTTTTCAGCGATGCGGTATCGATCAGCACCACGTTCGGCTGATAGAACGCGCCGACCATGTTCTTGCCCAGCGGATGGTTGATGCCGGTCTTGCCGCCGACCGAGGAATCGACCTGCGACAACAGCGTGGTCGGAATCTGGATGAAATCGACACCGCGCTGATAACAGGCGGCGGCGAAACCGGCCATGTCGCCGATCACCCCGCCGCCCAAGGCGATCACGGTGGTGCGGCGGTCATGACGGGCGGTCAGCAAACCATCGAAAATCAGTTGCAGGGTTTCCCAGTTCTTGAAGGCTTCGCCATCAGGCAACACCACCGAGATCACCGAGAACTGCGCAAGGCTGCGGGTCAGACGTTCGAGATAGAGCGGCGCGACGGTTTCGTTGGAGATGATTGCCACCTGCCGCCCGTGGATATGCGGCGCCAGCAGTTCCGGCTGATCCAACAGACCTTCGCCAATATGAATCGGGTAGCTGCGCTCGCCTAGATCGACCTTGAGTGTCTGCATGTGTCCCCACAGTGAAGATGGAAGCAGGCGTCCTGCCCTGAAATTATTGGTGTTCTGCGGCCTGTAGCGGTATGACGCCGCTCGCCCGGCATCCGCCACACCCTCGGCGGGCGCTGACAGGACGCCGAGGATAGCGCATTTCGGGCGATGCTTTAACGGGGTGGCAACTGCGCGAGACGGTCGAGAATGTCGAGCACCACCATGCGTGGCGGCCGCTCGTCGGTTTCCACCACCAGATCGGCAATTTCCCGATAAAGCGGATCACGGATCTCGAGCAGGTCGCGCAGGGTTTTCGCCGGATCGGCGGTACGCAGCAGCGGCCGATTGCGATCGCGGGAGGTGCGGCCGACCTGCTGCTCGACGGAGGCGTGCAGATACACCACGCGCCCGCCTTCATGCAGGGCCTTGCGATTGGCATCACGCATCACCGCGCCGCCGCCGGTCGCCAGCACCACACCATCGAACGCGCAGAGCTCGGCGATCATCGCCTGCTCGCGGTCACGAAAGCCGGGCTCGCCTTCCTTGTCGAAGATCCATGGGATATTGGCACCCGTGCGCAGCTCAATTTCCTTGTCGGAATCCTTGAACGGCAGGCGCAGCTCTTTGGCCAGCAATCGGCCGATGGTGCTTTTGCCAGCACCCATCGGTCCTACAAGTATCAAATTTCGCACAGAATCAACGACTCACAGCAATCGCCTGGTTATTCATGATACGCGGAGTGAGAAATACCAGCAGCTCGGATTTTTTCTCCGAAACCACATCACGCCGGAAAAGGCGGCCAAGATACGGCACATCGCCAAGAAATGGCACCTTATCTACGACCTTGCTCTGAGTATTTGAAAAAACACCGCCGATTACGATGGTCTCGCCGTCATTTACCAGCACTTTGGCGTTGACCTCGTTTTTCTTGATCGGCGGCACATCCTGCACTTTGTTCAGGTAGTCGGGCTCATCCTTGGTGACCTTGACCTCCATGATAATGCGGTTGTCCGGAGTGATCTGCGGGGTCACTTCCAGCGACAGCGAGGCCTCCTTGAACGACACCGAGGTCGCGCCGCTGGAGCTGGCCTCCTGATAGGGAATCTCGGTGCCTTTGAGGATCTTCGCGGTTTCCTTGTCCGAGGTGACCACCTTCGGCTGCGAGACGATTTCGCCGTTGCCGGTCTTTTCCATCGCCGTCAGTTCGAGATCCAGCAGCACGTTGTCGGTGATGAATGCGATGCCGATCCCCGAAGTGTTATTGACCGTGCCCATGTCGACGAACGGCGAGTTTGTACTCGTGCTGCCTGGCGTACCGATGGTGCTCGATGAACCGTTGACACCGGAGGCGTTCCAGTTGCCCTTGTTCTGCACCGAACCGCCCCAGCGCACGCCCAGGCTCTTGTCATAATCGACGTTGGCCTCAACGATGCGCGCCTCGATCATCACCTGGCGCACCGGAATATCCAGCTGCGCGACGATCCGCCGGAGTTCGTCGAGGCGATCCTGGGTCTGGTAGGCAATGATGTTGTTGGTTCGCTCATCGACGGTAATCGAACCGCGCTCGTCGACCTTGGCCTCGGCACTGGTCACGGACTGGAACAGCTTGGCGATGTCCGCCGCCTTGGCGTAATTGACTTGCAGCAGCTCACGACGCAGGGGCGCCAGCTCGGCGATCTGCTTCTGCGATTCCAGTTCCTGACGCTCGCGAGCGGCAATTTCATCGGCAGGCGCGACCAGCAGCACGTTGCCGATCTTGCGCTTGTCCAGCCCCTTGGTTTTCAGCACCAGATCCAGCGCCTGATCCCACGGCACGTTCTGCAGGCGCAAAGTGATACCGCCCTGCACCGTATCGCTCGCCACCAGATTGAGATTGGTGAAGTCCGCGATCAGTTGCAGCACCGAGCGCACGTCGATGTCCTGAAAATTCAGCGAGAGCTTGTCGCCGACATAGGCCTGACGGTCGGCGTTGCGCTTTTGCAGGTCGTCGATGCTCATCGGCCGCACGCTCACGGTGAGCTTGTTGTCGGTCTGAAACGTGGAGTAATCGAAGGTGCCGCTGGGCTCGACACTGATCACGGTGCGATCGCCGGTGAGCGCTGCGTTGACGAACTGCACCGGCGTGGCGAAGTCCTTGACGTCCAGGCGCACACGCAGTTTTTCCGGCAATTGCGTGCGGGCGAAGCTGAGGATGATCTTGCCATCGTGCTCCTGGATATCCGGGGCGATGGTCGGATCAGAGAGGTCGATGACCACGTTGCCCTCGCCCTCGGTGCCGCGCTGGAAATCGACGCCGCGAATCGCCCGGCTGCGTTGCGCGGCTGGTCTGGCCGGTGCCGCAGCGGCCGTGGTGGCACGCGGTGCGACGGCGGCCGGGCGCGGCGCAGTCGCGGAAGCGCCCTGACCGACCACCACAAACAGATTATTGCCCTCGACCCGCGTGCTGTACGGCGCCAATTGCGTCAGGCTGACAATCAGCCGGGTTCGATCCTTGGCTTCGGCCACCGTTGCGGTACGCGCGTTGCCGCTGCCTAGATCAAGATTTCTGTTGGCCAACTGGCTGGTCACGCCCGGCAGATCCAGTGCAATGCGTGCCGGTGACTCGGTTGTGTAGCCCTTGGGCTGTGGTGGCGGGCCGTCGAATGACAGCTTCAGTTCGACGCGGTCACCCGGCAGCGCGGCAACATCCAGCGCTTTCAGACTGGCCGCCATTACCATCGGTGACACCAGCGCTATCCATAGCGAAAAACCGAGGGTGGAGAAAATCCTGTTCATTGTTCGACTTCCACTATGAGTGCTCTTTCAAAGGAATGGTGCGCGGCCGCTCCAGCCAGGCGCCGGCGCCGTCGGGCACGATCTCCACGACATCGACCTGGGTAGGGCTGATGGCGACGATGCGGCCGTCGTTGCGGCCCAGGTAGTCGCCAACCTTGAGACGATGCACCCCGCCTGCGCCGCGCAGCAGCGCGAACGAGCCCGAGGCATTGGCGATCGTGCCGACCATTTCGAACTGCTCGATGTTGAACCCTTCAAGATATTGCTTGACCCGGTTAGGGTCGGGTTTGACGTTGCGCGAGCCGTGCTTCTGCCCGGCCAGATCGACCCGCGCCTGCCGCGAAAACGGGCTGCGCAGGTTGGCGGCGCTGTAAGTGAATGTGGGGTAAGACCGGAATGTCGGCGTTGGTTCAATCTTGCCCGCCGGACGCAGGCGCACTTCGTTGAGGTAAGCGTCGAGGTCGCTGAAGTCATCACCACCACCGCAACCGCTCAACGCCAGCACCAGCATCATGGGCAGGACGAGATAACGAATCGGGGTCATTTTTCCAGCCCCTTGTCGTTATAGCGGTACGTCTTGGCAAGAATGCTCATGCGCAGCTTCGTCCCGCCCTCGGGATTGGCCGGCGCCAGTTCGAAATCGTGCAGAGTGACAATTCGCGGCAGGCCGGCGACGCCGCTGACGAAGGTCGCGAGGTCGTGATAGGCACCGGTCACGGTGATCTGGATCGGCAGTTCGATGTAGAACGGCTGGGTCACTTCCGGCAGCAGCTTGATTTCCTCGAATTCCAGGCCGCTGCCCAGACCAGTACGGGTGATGTCTTCGAGCAGGCCCGGCACTTCAGTGTCGCTGGGCAATTGCCGCAGCAGCACGCCGAAGGTGTTTTCCATTTCCTTCATTTGCTGGGTATAGAGCTCAAGGTTCGCCGACAGCCGCGCCTTGCTGGCGAATTGTTCCTTGAGGGTGATTTCTTCTTCGCGCTTGAGGTCGAGCTGATTTTCCATGTCGCTGATGAAGAAGTAATAGCCAAGCGCGAGGATCAACACCATCACCAGCACACCGCACAGGGTTTTCACGGCCGGCGGCCAGGAGCCGATGTTGCTGGTGTCGAGGTCATTGAAATCGATGTTGCGCAGGCTTTGCAGCCACTCGGAGGCGTTCATTGCTCGTCCTCCACAACCTTGGGCTGGGTCTGACGAACGGTCAGCTGGAAGACGTTGGCCTGTTCGACCTGATCGGCGCTGGTGGCCTTGACCTCATTCAGGCTCGGCGCGTCGAACCAGTCGGACGCGTCGAGATTGCGCATCAGCTCGGAGACCCGGTTGTTCGACTCCGCCGCGCCACTGATGGACAGGGTCTTGCCGGCCATTTTCACATCGGTGAAATACACGCCGTCCGGCAACGTGCGTGCCAACTGATCGAAGATTCGCCCGCTGATCTGCCGGTTGCCCTGCAGGTCCTGGATGATGCGCATGCGCTCGACCAATTGCTGGCGGCGCGCCTTGAGCTCGCTGATCTGCTTGATGCGTTCGTCGACCACGGCAATCTGTTTGCCGATGTAATCGTTGCGCGCCATTTGCCGCTCGATGGCCGCAGTGATGATCTGGTCAGCAATCAGCACCGCGCCGATCGAGCCGGCCAGCACGCCGATCAGGACCAGCAGAAAGCGCTTGCGCCGTTCTTCGCGGCGCTCCTCGCGCCAGGGGAGAAGGTTGATCCGCGCCATCAGTCGAAACTCCTGAGCGCGAGCCCGCAGGCAATCATCAAGGCTGGCGCGTCGCTGGCCAGCGCTCCTGCGTTGACCTTACTGCCCAAGGCCATGTCGGCGAAGGGGTTGGCGACCTGCGTCGGCGTGTCCAGCCGCTGTTCGATCAGACGGTCCAGGCCGGGCACCGAGGCGGTGCCGCCGGCCAGCAGGATATGGTCGACCGCGTTGTACTGGCCGGAGGCGAAGAAGAACTGCAGCGAACGCGAGACTTGCTGCACCAGCGCCTCGCGAAATGGCTGCAAGACCTCGCTGACGTAATCGTCAGGCAGCCCGCCCTGCTTTTTCGCCAGGCCCGCCTGTTCGACCGTGAGGCCGTAGCGGCGCTGGATCTCCTCGGTGAGCTGGCGTCCGCCGAACAATTGCTCGCGGGTATAGATGATCTTGCCGTTGTGCAGGACGCTGAGAGTGGTCATGGTCGCGCCGATGTCGACCACTGCCACGGTCAGGCGCTCCTGGGAGGCCGCCAGATGCGTCGCCAGCAGACCGAACGAGCGCTCGAGGGCGTAGGCCTCGACGTCCACCACCCGCGCGGTCAGGCCGGCGAGCGCCAGCGCCGCTTCACGCACCTCGACGTTTTCCTTGCGACAGGCAGCAAGCAGCACGTTGACCCGATCCGGGTTGCGCGGCGAGACGCCCTGGACTTCAAAGTCGATGGCGACTTCATCCAGCGGATAGGGAATGTATTGGTCGGCCTCGATCTTGAGCTGGTTTTCCAGTTCGTCGTCGGACAGCCCGGCGTCCATCTCGATGACCTTGGTGATCACCGCCGAACCCGCCACTGCCACCGCCACGCTCTTGACCCCGGTACGCGCCTTGACCAGCAGGCGGCTCAGTGCCTGGCCAACGCCCTCGAGTTCGGCGATGTTCTTTTCGACCACAGCGTTCGCCGGCAACGGCTCCACCGCGTAGGCCTCGACCCGGTAGCGCTCGCCCTGACGGCTCAGTTCCAGCAGCTTCACCGACGTGGAGCTGATGTCGATCCCCAGTAACGCATTGGTCTTTTTATTGAAGAGTCCCAGCACTACCAATTCCCTATGACTTTCCGTGAGTTACGGACTCTGTAATACGCATTGCGTTCCTTCACCCCCGTCTTGACAGAAGCGCCAATGACGCCTCCGACGGAAAAGTGCTTATAATGCCCAGCGATTTTTTCCGCTTTTTACTGCCCGCGCGGATGGCTCTGTGTGTAACCGCAGCCCCGTGCCAAATTCATTCTTTGCCCTGGATGTCCAAAAGCCTTGATTCGTCTGCTGAAATTTTTCGGTTGGTCCATCGTCGCCGTTTTCTGCGGACTGCTCTTAGGTCTCAGCGGCGCCTTTCTTTACCTTAGTCCGGGTTTGCCGTCTGTGGAGGCGCTGAGAAGCATTCAGTTGCAGATTCCTCTGCGCGTCTACAGCAGCGACAACAAGTTGATCGCAGAATTTGGCGAAATGCGCCGTACACCGATCCGTTTCGCCGACATTCCGCCCAACTTCATCAATGCGTTACTAAGTGCTGAAGACGACAATTTTGCCAATCACTATGGCGTCGATCCGAGCAGCCTGATGCGCGCGGCAACGCAACTGGTCAAGAGCGGACACATTCAGTCCGGTGGCAGCACCATCACCATGCAGGTGGCGAAGAACTTCTTCCTTACCAGCGAGCGCAGCTTCTCGCGTAAAACCACGGAAATCCTGCTCGCCCTGCAGATCGAACGGCAACTGACCAAGGACGAGATCCTGGAGCTGTACGTCAACAAGATTTACCTGGGCAACCGCGCCTACGGCATCGAGGCGGCGGCGCAGGTGTATTACGGCAAATCGATCCGTGACATCAGCCTCGCGCAAATGGCGATGATCGCCGGCCTGCCAAAAGCTCCGTCGCGCTTCAACCCGCTGGCCAACCCGGCGCGCAGTAAAGAACGCCGCGACTGGATCCTCGGGCGCATGTACAAGCTGGGCAAGATCAGCGAAGCCGACTACACCGCGGCGATCAACGAGCCATTGAACGCCAGCTATCACGTACCGACCCCGGAAGTGAACGCACCGTACATCGCCGAAATGGCCCGTGCCGAAATGGTCGGCCGTTATGGCAGCGACGCCTACACCGAAGGTTTCCGCGTCACCACCACAGTGCCGAGCAATCTGCAGGAAATGGCCAACACCGCGCTGCACGAAGGCTTGATGACTTACGATCAGCGCCACGGCTACCGTGGCCCCGAGTCGCGCTTGCCGGGCAAGACCCGCGAAGCCTGGGCCAGCGAACTGACCAAGCAGCGCACCATCAGCAGCCTGGAACCTGCCATCGTCACCCAGGTCGATAAAACCGGCTTGCAGGTGTTGACCCGCACCGGTGAAGAGCACGTAGCCTGGGACACGATGAAATGGGCGCGACCGTTCCTCAACACCAACAGCATGGGCGCCAACCCGCGCCAGCCGTCGGATGTCGCGCAGGTCGGTGATCTGATCCGCGTACAGCGCCAGACCGACAATTCGCTGAAATTCAGCCAGATTCCCCAGGCTCAGGGCGCACTGGTGTCGCTGGATCCGCAGAATGGTGCGATCCGTTCGCTGGTGGGTGGCTTCGCTTTCGAGCAGAGCAACTACAACCGCGCCATGCAGGCCAAGCGTCAGCCGGGTTCGAGCTTCAAGCCATTCGTTTACAGCGCCGCGCTGGATAACGGCTACACCGCTGCCAGCCTGGTCAACGATGCGCCGATCGTGTTCGTCGACGAGTACCTGGACAAGGTCTGGCGACCGAAGAACGACACCAACACCTTCCTCGGCCCGATCCGCCTGCGTGAAGCGCTGTACAAGTCGCGCAACCTGGTGTCGATCCGCCTGTTGCAGGCCATGGGCGTGGGCAAGACCATCGATTACATCACTCGCTTCGGCTTCAACAAGCAGGACCTGCCGCCGAACCTGTCGCTGGCACTCGGCACCGCAACGCTGACACCAATGGAAATCGCCACTGGCTGGAGCACCTTTGCCAACGGCGGCTACAAGATCACCCCGTATATCATCGACAAGATCGAAAGCCGTAACGGCGACACGCTGTTCGTCGCCAACCCGCCGACCGTGCCACAGGGTGGTTCCGCGACCGACGGTATCGCTGCGCCAGCCACCGAGTCGTTCACGGTCAACGCCACACCAGTTGCCGGTGAAGCGCCCGGCAATCCGGCAGTGCCGCAAGCGCCGGCCGTGGCCGAGCGGATTGTCGATGGACGTACCACCTACATCCTCAACAGCATGCTGCAGGACGTAATCAAACTCGGTACCGGCCGCCGTGCACTGGCCATGGGCCGCAGCGACATCGCCGGCAAGACCGGTACCACCAACGAATCGAAAGATGCCTGGTTCTCCGGCTACAACGCTGATTACGTAACCACGGTGTGGACCGGTTTCGACCAGCCGGAAAGCCTCGGGCGCCGTGAGTTTGGCGGTACTGTGGCGCTGCCGATCTGGATGAATTACATGTCGGCCGCGCTGAAAGACAAGCCGCCGCATGTGCAGCCTGAGCCAGAAGGCTTGCTCAGCCTGCGGGTAGACCCGGTCAGCGGCCGTGCAGCAACACCGAGCACACCGGGTGCGTACTTCGAACTGTTCAAGGCCGAAGACACGCCGCCATCGGTGAACGAGCTGGGCAACGGCGCCGTGCCAGGCAGCCCGCTGCCGGCGGATGAGCAGGCGCCGATCGATCTGTTCTAGGGGAGCAGCTGCAAGCGCCAAGCTACAAGCGGAAAGCAAAAGCGCGAACGATGCACGCTTGTAGCTTGTAGCTTGCAGCCCATAAAAAAACCCAGCACCAGGCTGGGTTTTTTTATGGGCGGCTGCTTTTAACCGTTGAACACGTCATCCACGCTTTTCAGCGGGTAGTTCTTCGGATACGGCAGGGTGGCCACGCCGGTCTCGATCGCAGCCTTGGCCACGGCGTCGGAGATCAGGGTGATCAGGCGCTTGTCCATTGGTTTCGGAATGATGTACTCACGGCCGAATTCCAGCGGAGCACCGCCGTAGGCATCGCACACGTCCTGTGGAACAGGCAGTTTGGCCAGTTCGCGCAGGGCGTTGGCAGCAGCGACTTTCATTTCTTCGTTGATGCGCTTGGCGCGAACGTCCAGGGCACCACGGAAGATGAACGGGAAGCCGAGTACGTTGTTGACCTGGTTCGGGTAGTCCGAACGGCCGGTAGCCATGATCACGTCGCTACGGGTTGCGTGCGCCAGTTCCGGGGAGATTTCCGGATCCGGGTTGGAGCAGGCGAAGACGATCGGGTTGGCCGCCATCGACAGCAGGCCTTCGGCGCTCAGCAGGTTCGGACCGGACAGACCGACGAATACGTCAGCGCCTGCCAGTGCGTCTGCCAGGGTGCGCTTCTCGGTAGCGTGGGCGAACACGGCTTTGTACTGGTTCAGGTCGTCACGGCCGGAGTGGATCACGCCGGTACGGTCAACCATGAAGATGTTTTCGATGCGAGCGCCCATGCTCACCAGCAGTTTCATGCAGGAGATGGCGGCAGCACCGGCGCCGAGGCAGACAATCTTCGCTTCCGGCAGGGTTTTGCCCGCGATTTCCAGGGCGTTGATCATACCGGCAGCGGTCACGATCGCGGTGCCGTGCTGGTCATCGTGGAACACCGGAATATCGCACTGCTCGATCAGAGCGCGTTCGATCTCAAAGCACTCAGGCGCCTTGATGTCTTCCAGGTTGATGCCACCGAAGGTGATGGAGATGCGCTTGACGGTGTCGATGAAGGCCTGCGGGCTTTCGGAGTCGACTTCGATGTCGAATACGTCGATGCCGGCGAAACGCTTGAACAGCACGCCTTTGCCTTCCATTACAGGCTTGGAAGCCAGTGGGCCGAGGTTGCCCAGGCCGAGAATCGCGGTGCCGTCGGAAATGACTGCCACCAGGTTGCCCTTGCCGGTGTATTTGTAGGCCAGTTCAGGATCGCGAGCGATCTCGCGCACTGGTTCAGCTACGCCGGGGCTGTAGGCCAGCGACAGGTCGCGGGCGGTAGCAGTGGCCTTGGTGAGCTCGACACTCAGCTTCCCCGGACGAGGATTGGCGTGGTATTCGAGAGCGGCAGTTTTCAGATCAGACATTTTGGCATTCCGCTTTTTTACTGTTGGACAGACTGGTCAGCGAGGATACGCGCCTCGCAAAGTCCCCACAAGACTGGGCAGTCACCGCTGTCAAGCGCCCTGCCCTACGACTTTGGGCCAAGAGCCACGGCGCACAAGGGCTGGACTGTTCACAATCAGCCGTAAAAATGTCTACAATTTTTCTTCAGCGCAATACTTGCAGCATCGAAGGATCGGTCAACGGCAGCAACCAGCGCGCCTGACCTTTTTGCAGACCACCGCGCCGGGATCGGTCAACCACCCAGCCACGCGCCTCGATCTGCCTGCCTTTCAATGCTTGCAAACCAGCACTGTCAAATTGTCCGACCAGATTGGGTGCAACCCGCAATACAAGCCTGTCCTGCAACTCGATCCAGATTCCGCCGCGATTGCGCTGCACCTTGCTCACCCGACCGCTGAGTACGGCAAAGCCCGAACGCTGGATCTCCTGCGCTTTCTGCACCGGCGATTGCCGCCAGAGCCCAAGCCCGGCCTGTCGCGCGCTGCGTTCGGCGGCCTGCTGGCAGGCGACCAGGTCGACATTCGGCGCGACCGCAACGTGAAAACCCAGGCCATCGGCAAGCATCTGCGCTTCGAGATTCACTCCGCTGACGCTGTAAACATGCGCAAGCGTACGCCCGTAATGGTCTTTCGCCTGCTTGCCGGGCCGCAGACCGACTCGGCCGGCGCTGTCATCCACCAGCGCTTGCAGGCGTTTACGCGCCGCCACGGCGAAGGGTTCGTCGCTGCGGCCCTGCTTGCCCAGCTCCGGCGTATTGAGGCCGATCATGCGCACGCTGCGGCCGTCGCTCAGGCGCAGGGTGTCGCCATCGACCACCCGCTGCACGGAAACGCTGGTCAGCCCTGCGGGTGCCGGGCAGAACGCCTGGGCGGCGGACAGCCAAATCGCAGACACAAAAAAGGCGCCCGCAAGGGACGCCTTTTTCATCAGTCTGGAGCAGTCGAAGCGACCTTCCAAAATGATCAGCCTCAGGCTTTTTTGCCGACGCCGAAAGTAGCGAAACGGTCTGCGAACTTCTGCACACGGCCGCCGGTGTCCAGAGTCTTCTGCTTACCGGTGTAGAACGGGTGGCATTCGTTGCAAACGTCGATCGCCAGGGCTTTGCCGTAGGTCGAACGAGTTTCGAACTTGTTACCGCAGCTGCAGGTAACAGCAATTTCCGGGTAGTTCGGATGGATATCGGCTTTCATGGTGTCTTCCTCAGGCTAGCGTGCCGCCACCCAACACTATTGTTGAATACCGCACGTAATTAGGCCGCGGATTCTACCAGACCTTTTCAATCGCGCAAGCTGTCACCGAGACCGACCGTCTGCTAGGCTCCCGGCCTTGAACGCACTTCCCTGTGGGAGCGAGCCTGCTCGCGAAGGCGCCATGGCAGTCGACACATGTGTTGCCTGTCCCACCGCCTTCGCGAGCAGGCTCGCTCCCACAGGTCATGCATATCCGATCATTTTGCGTATCGAGATCCCCCCGCGTGCCCGACGCCATTCTGCGCCTTGCCCTGCCTTCGCCTCTGCGCCGCCTGTTCGATTACCGGGCGCCGGCCGGGGTGCGGCGTGAGCAATTGCAGCCGGGCATGCGCTTGCGGGTGCCGTTCGGTCGGCGCGAGATGATCGGGATTCTGGT
This sequence comes from Pseudomonas siliginis, assembly GCF_019145195.1. Lineage (GTDB taxonomy): Bacteria > Pseudomonadota > Gammaproteobacteria > Pseudomonadales > Pseudomonadaceae > Aquipseudomonas > Aquipseudomonas siliginis. Next base: position 20,182 of record NZ_JAHSTW010000006.1, on the reverse strand, counting down.
CGAGGTCACCGACACCAGCGAGGTGCCGGCAGAAAAACTCAAACCGGCACTGGCCCTCCTCGACTCGACTTCACCGCTGCCGCCGGCGCTGTTCAAGCTGTGCCTGTGGACGGCGCAGTATTATCAGCACAGCCTCGGCGACACCTTGAACTGGGCCTTGCCGGTGCTGCTGCGTCAGGGCGAGCTGGCCGAGGCCCGGCAGGAACGCTTCTGGTCGATTGCCCCCGGCGCCAGCGTTGACGACCCGCGAGTGGCCCGTGCGCCACGCCAGCGCGAGGCGCTGACCACGCTGGCCCAGCACCCCCACGGCGTCGCCCATCAATTGCTGAGCAAACTGATGCTGAGCAAGGACAGCCTCGATCTGCTGCTGGCCAAGGGGCTGGTGCAGGTCGAAATCCGCCGCCACGCCCCAGGCGTTCGCCATGAACATTGGCTGGCGCAACCGGAGCTGCCGCTCAACAGCGAACAGCGCGCGGCGTATGAAGCGATTCGCGCCGGTTTCGACAGTTATCACGCGTTTCTGTTGGCCGGCGTCACCGGCAGCGGCAAGACCGAAGTCTATCTGCAACTGATTCGCGAGACCCTCGAAGCCGGCAAACAGGCACTGGTGCTGATCCCGGAAATCAACCTCGGCCCGCAGACCCTGGCGCGTTTCGAACAGCGCTTCAATGCGCGGATCGCCCTGCTGCACTCGGCGGTAAATGATCGCGAACGCCTGGAAGCCTGGCTCGCCGCCCGTGATGGCGAGGCCGACATTATTATCGGCACCCGTTCGGCGCTGTTCACGCCAATGAAAAATCCCGGGCTGATCATCATTGATGAAGAGCACGACGGTTCCTATAAACAGCAGGAAGGTCTGCGCTACCACGCTCGCGATCTGGCGCTGGTACGCGCGCGGCAGGAAAACATCCCGATCGTGCTCGGCTCCGCCACGCCGTCGCTGGAAAGTCTGCACAACGCTTACACCGGTCGCTACGGCCTGCTGCGCCTGAACGAGCGCGCCGGCGGCGCCAAGCAACCGCGCTTCCTGCGTCTGGACGTGAAAAGCCGTCCGCTCGACAGCGGTATTTCCGGACCGATGCAGCAAGCCATCGGCCAGACCCTCGCCAACGGCCAGCAGGTGCTGGTGTTCCTCAACCGTCGCGGCTTTGCCCCGACCCTGCTCTGCCACGATTGCGGCTGGATGTCCGAGTGCTCGCGCTGCGATGCGCGCATGACCGTGCATCAACGTTACGGCGAGTTGCGCTGCCACCACTGCGGCAACGTCGAGCGCACGCCGCGCCAGTGCCCGAAGTGCAGCAAGGTCGATCTGCGCCCGGTCGGTGCTGGTACCGAACGCGCCGAAGAACGCTTGGCGATTCTGTTCCCGGATTACCCGGTACTGCGCGTCGATCGCGACAGCACCTCGCGCAAGGACGCGATGAATCAGTTGTTTGCGACGATTCAAAAGGGTCAGCCGTGCATTCTGGTCGGCACGCAAATGTTGGCCAAGGGGCACCACTTCCCACGGGTGACGCTGGTGTCGATTCTGGATGCCGACGGCGGCCTGTTCTCCGGCGACTTCCGCGCCAGCGAGCGCATGGCGCAACTGATCGTCCAGGTCGCCGGGCGTGCCGGGCGGGCTGAAGAGCCGGGCAAGGTGATCATCCAGACGCATTTGGCTGACCACCCTTTATTGGTGCAACTGACCGAGCAGGGTTATTTCGCCTTCGCCGAACAAGCCTTGAGCGAACGCCGCGCCGCCGGGTTGCCGCCGTTCGCCCATCTGGCGCTGTTGCGTGCCGAAGCGCACAAGCCGGGGCAGGCCGAAGGCTTTCTCGATGAAGCGTGCAGCGAGGCCGAACGCTTGCTGGCCGAATTGAATCTGAGCGGCATCGAGCTGCTCGGGCCGGTGCCGGCACCGATGGAGCGCCGCGCCGGGCGTTATCGCGCGCAACTGTTGTTGCAGGCGACCGCCCGGGCGCCGTTGCATCGCTTGCTGGCGAGCTGGATGCTGGCGCTGGAGCAGATGCCGAGTGGGCGGGCGGTGCGCTGGTCGCTGGATGTTGATCCGGTGGATCTGTATTGAGCTGAAGATCGCTTTCGCGAGCAGGCTCGCTCCCACAGTGGATCAGCGCCGTACATACCTTGTGTGTCCTGCGCAAAACCTTGTGGGAGCGAGCCTGCTCTCGAAAGCGGACTTTTTGTCACCACATATCCACATCCTGCCTGCTAAGGTTGGCAAGCCCGTCTTCGCAACGGATAATGCCCAGTTTTTCCACCCGCGCATCGATGCGCCCGCCGCGCTTGCGGTCGAAAGAGAAGACCATGAAAGACACCATTCGCCAGCTGATCCAGCAAGCCCTCACCCAACTCGTCAACGAAGGTGTGTTGCCTGAAGGCCTGACGCCGGCGATCCAGGTGGAGAACGCCCGCGACAAGACCCACGGCGACTTCGCCAGCAACATCGCCATGATGCTGGCCAAGCCGGCCGGCATGAAGCCACGCGATCTGGCGGAGAAAATCATCGCCGCCCTGCCCGCTGACGAGAACGTCACCAAGGCCGAAATCGCCGGCCCGGGCTTCATCAATTTCTTCCAGAACACCCAGGCCCTGGCCTCGCGCCTCGACGCCGCACTGGCCGACGCCCATGTCGGCGTGCGCAAGGCCGGCCCGGCGCAACGCACCGTGGTCGACCTGTCGGCGCCGAACCTGGCCAAAGAGATGCACGTCGGCCACTTGCGCTCGACCATCATCGGCGACGGCGTGGCCCGCGTGCTTGAGTTCCTCGGCGACGAAGTGATCCGCCAGAATCACGTCGGCGACTGGGGCACTCAGTTCGGCATGCTGATGGCTTATCTGCAGGAAAATCCGATCACCAGCGACGAGCTGTCCGACCTGGAAAACTTCTACCGTGCGGCCAAGCAGCGTTTCGACGAGTCCGAAGAATTCGCCGACCGCGCCCGTGGCCTGGTGGTCAAGTTGCAGGCTGGCGATGCCGAATGCCTGGCGCTGTGGACCAAGTTCAAGGACATCTCGCTGTCGCACTGCCAGAAGATCTACGAACTGCTCAACGTCAAACTGACCATGGCCGATGTCATGGGCGAAAGCGCCTACAACGACGACCTTATCAATGTGGTCAACGACCTGAAAGCAGCGGGCATGCTGGTCGAGAGCAACGGCGCCCAGTGCGTGTTCCTCGACGAGTTCAAGAACGCCGATGGCGACCCGCTGCCGGTGATCATCGTCAAGGCCGATGGCGGTTACCTGTACGCCACCACTGACCTCGCCGCCGTGCGCTACCGCAGCGGCAAGCTCAAGGCTGATCGCGCGCTGTATTTCGTCGACCAGCGTCAGGCCCTGCACTTTCAGCAGGTCTTCGCGGTGGCGCGCAAGGCAGGTTTCGTCACCCATCCGATGGAAATGGAACACATGGGTTTCGGCACCATGAACGGCGCCGATGGCCGTCCGTTCAAGACCCGTGATGGCGGCACCGTGAAGCTGATCGACCTGCTCACCGAAGCCCAGGAACGTGCCTACAACCTGGTGAAAGAGAAGAACCCGACCCTGGCCGAAGACGAGTTACGCAACATCGCCAAGGTCGTCGGCATCGGCGCGGTGAAATACGCCGACCTGTCCAAGCATCGCACCAGCGACTACAGCTTCAACTTCGACCTGATGCTCAACTTCGAAGGCAACACCGCGCCGTATCTGCTGTACGCCTACACCCGCGTGGCCGGTGTGTTCCGCAAACTGGGCAAGGACTTCAGCGAAGTCGACGGCCAGATCGTCCTCGAAGCGGCGCACGAGCAAGAGCTGGCGGCGAAGCTGGCGCAGTTCGGCGAAGTGTTGAACAACGTGGCTGAAAAAGGCACGCCGCACATTCTCTGCACCTACCTGTACGACGTCGCCGGCCTGTTCTCCAGCTTCTACGAGAACTGCCCGATCCTCGCCGCCGACACCCCGGCGCAGATGCAGAGCCGTCTGCGTCTGGCCGCACTGACCGGTCGCACCCTCAAGCAAGGCCTGGAGCTGTTGGGTCTGGAAACTCTGGAGCGTATGTAAGTTGGCTGCCAAGAAAAAACCTGCACCCAAACGCGGCGCCAGCCGCTATCAGGCCCCGGCGAAACAACCGATTCCGGGCTGGCTGTGGATGGCTATCGGCCTGACCGTCGGCGCGTTCATCGTGTTTCTGATGAAACTGGAACCGGGCAAGGGCAGCGACACAGTCAAGCGCGAGAAAGTCGAACAGCAGCAGAAAGCGTCGAAGATCGCCGAGGCCAACAAGACCCCGCCGAGCCCGACGCAACCGGTGAAACCGAAGTACGACTTCTACACCCTGCTGCCGGAATCGGAAGTGATCGTGCCGCCGGACGCGGTACCGGAGAAGACCCTGCCGACGCCGCAAGTGCCGGCCATCCCGACCACGCCGGTAACCCCGGCCGAAGCGGCGAAGATCGACACCGCACGGGCTCAAGCGGCCCTGGCGGGGATCACGCCGCCGCCAGCGCCGCCAGTGAGCAAGGCCGCGCCAGTGACCAAGTTCTTCCTCCAGGCTGGTTCGTTCCGCAAGGAAACCGATGCCGACAAGGTTCGCGCGCAAATCATTCTGCTCGGCCAAGCCGTCGCGGTGGAGTCCGGTACGGTCAAGGATGAAACCTGGTACCGCGTCTTGGTCGGCCCGTTCAGCAACCGTGAACAACTGACCACGGCGCAGAAACAACTGGCCGGCGCCGGCTTCAGCAACCTGTTGTTACAACAACGCCAGAGCCGCTAAGGCTCTCAGAGGTCAGCTGCAACTTGCAGGTGACCTTCAAACTTTGTGGCGAGGGGATTTATCCCCGTTTGGCTGCGGAGCAGCCCTGAAACCAGCCATTGCGGTGCAGCAGGCATACCGCAAATGATGGTTTCGCGACTGCTCCGCAGCCGAACGGGGATAAATCCCCTCGCCACAGTCATCACACACACCATTCGTCTCCCATCGTCCCTGCCGGTTGAAATCCCCTCCAGCACCCCCATATGAATGGGCATAAGGCATTTTCGCCCCGCTGCGTGGAGACTCTTCCCTTGACCACCATCGTTTCAGTCCGCCGCCACGGCAAAGTCGTCATGGGCGGCGACGGCCAGGTTTCTCTCGGCAACACCGTGATGAAAGGCAACGCCAAAAAAGTCCGTCGCCTGTACCACGGCCAGGTCATCGCCGGTTTTGCCGGTGCCACCGCCGACGCCTTCACCCTGTTCGAACGTTTCGAAGGCCAGCTCGAAAAACATCAGGGCCACCTGATCCGCGCCGCCGTCGAACTCGCCAAGGAATGGCGCACCGACCGCTCCCTGAGCCGCCTCGAGGCGATGCTCGCGGTTGCCAACAAGGATGCCTCGCTGATCATCACCGGCAACGGTGACGTGGTCGAACCCGAAGATGGCCTGATCGCCATGGGTTCCGGCGGCGCCTACGCGCAAGCCGCCGCCAGCGCCCTGCTGAAAAAGACCGATTTGTCAGCGCGCGAGATCGTCGAAACCGCTCTCGGCATCGCTGGCGACATCTGCGTATTCACCAACCACACCCAGACCATTGAGGAGCAGGATCTCGCTGAGTAAGCCTGTTGCGGCCCGTGTGCCACGGCTTGTTTCTGCTTGAGGACCGTCAATTACTATGTCCATGACTCCCCGCGAAATCGTCCACGAACTCAACCGCCACATCATCGGCCAGGACGATGCCAAGCGCGCCGTCGCGATTGCCCTGCGCAACCGCTGGCGCCGCATGCAGCTGCCTGAAGAGCTGCGCGTTGAGGTGACCCCGAAGAACATCCTGATGATCGGCCCGACCGGTGTCGGTAAAACCGAGATCGCCCGTCGTCTGGCGAAACTGGCCAATGCGCCGTTCATCAAGGTCGAAGCGACCAAATTCACCGAAGTCGGTTATGTCGGCCGTGACGTCGAGTCGATCATCCGTGATCTGGCCGATGCCGCGATCAAGATGCTCCGCGAACAGGAAATGACCCGCGTACGCCACCGCGCCGAAGACGCTGCCGAGGACCGCATCCTCGACGCCTTGCTGCCGCCGGCACGCATGGGCTTCAGCGACGAAGAAGCGCCGAGCTCCGATTCCAATACGCGTCAGCTGTTCCGCAAGCGCCTGCGCGAAGGTCAGCTGGACGACAAGGAAATCGAGATCGAAGTCGCCGAAGTCTCCGGCATCGAAATCGCCACGCCGCCGGGCATGGAAGAGATGACCAACCAGCTGCAATCGCTGTTTGCCAACATGGGCAAGGGCAAGAAGAAGTCGCGCAAGCTCAAGGTCAAGGAAGCGCTGAAACTGGTGCGTGATGAAGAAGCCGGGCGTCTGGTCAACGAAGAAGAGCTGAAGGCAAAGGCGCTGGAAGCGGTCGAGCAGCACGGTATCGTCTTCATCGACGAGATCGACAAGGTCGCCAAGCGCGGCAATGTCGGCGGCGCCGATGTCTCCCGCGAAGGCGTACAGCGCGACCTGCTGCCGCTGATCGAAGGCTGCACCGTCAATACCAAACTGGGCATGGTCAAGACTGACCACATCCTGTTCATCGCCTCCGGTGCGTTCCACCTGAGCAAGCCGAGTGATCTGGTGCCGGAGCTGCAAGGTCGTCTGCCGATCCGCGTCGAGCTCAAGGCGCTGAGCCCGGAAGACTTCGAACGCATCCTCAGCGAACCGCACGCCTCGCTCACCGAGCAATACTGCGCGCTGCTGAAGACCGAAGGCCTGAACATCCAGTTCCAGCCCGAGGGCATCAAGCGTCTGGCGGAGATCGCCTGGCAGGTCAACGAGAAAACCGAGAACATCGGTGCCCGTCGCCTGCACACCCTGCTTGAGCGTCTGCTCGAAGAGGTGTCGTTCAGCGCCGGCGACCTCGCCAGCGCCCACGATGACAAGGCGATTCTGATCGACGCCGAATACGTCAACAGCCACCTCGGCGAATTGGCGCAGAACGAAGATCTGTCCCGCTACATTCTGTAGAGCGGCAAGCTACAAGCTACAAGCGGCAAGCTGAGTTAAGCTTGCAACTTGTAGCTTGCAGCTAAAGGCTGTTTTTCATGATTCCCACCGACATCAAACTGCACAAAGCCTCGAAAACCCTGACGCTCACTTACGCGTCCGGCGAGGAATACACTCTGCCCGCCGAGTTTCTGCGCGTGCACTCCCCCTCCGCCGAGGTCCAGGGCCACGGCAAACCGATCCTGCAATTCGGCAAGCTCAACGTGGGTCTGAGCAAGCTGGAACCGGCTGGCAACTATGCACTGAAACTGACCTTCGACGACGGTCATGACAGCGGCCTGTTCACCTGGGAATACCTCTACGAACTCGGCAAGCGCCAGAACGAACTCTGGGACGATTATCTTGCCGAGCTGCGCGCTGCCGGAAAATCCCGCGATCCGAACGAGTCGTTCGTCAAGCTGATGCTCTAGGCCGTGGCTCTCGCTCTTTAGAGGGCATTTTCTAACTTCATCTGTTTGAATGCTCCGCGCATATGGCCCCGGATCGGCCGCTTGCGAAAAAAATTAAACTCGGGTAACCAATGGAGCTGGCAAGTTCCCTGCAGTGCTCTACGACTGTAAAGCAGCTATGCAGAATCAACGGTCACCCGAGCAGTAGTACCCGGCATTGGCTGTGGAAGCGACAGCGTGAAACCGGGTACTCGTCTCAGGACAATGGAGCGTCGTAGATGAGTGACAAGAATAACGATGACCTGAAGTACCAAGCCTCGGAAAACACTCTGGGGCTTAACCCCGTCGTCGGGCTGCGCGGAAAGGATCTGCTGGCCTCTGCTCGAATGGTGCTGAAACAGGCCATCAGACAACCGATTCACAGCGTCAGGCACGTGACCCATTTCGGCCTCGAGCTGAAGAACGTGCTGCTGGGTAAATCCGCGCTGCAACCGGCCGGTGACGACCGCCGTTTCGCCGACCCGGCGTGGAGCCAGAACCCGCTGTACAAACGTTATCTGCAAACCTATCTGGCCTGGCGCAAGGAACTGCATGCCTGGATCGATGACAGCAGCCTGTCCCCCAAGGACATCGCTCGCGGGCATTTCGTCATCAACCTGATGACCGAAGCCATGGCGCCGACCAACACGGCGGCCAACCCGGCGGCGGTCAAACGCTTCTTCGAAACCGGCGGCAAAAGCCTGCTCGATGGCCTCTCGCATCTGGCCAAGGATCTGGTGCACAACGGCGGCATGCCGAGCCAGGTCAACATGGGCGCGTTCGAGGTCGGCAAGAGCCTGGGCGTCACCGAAGGTGCTGTGGTGTTCCGCAATGATGTGCTGGAGCTGATCCAGTACCGGCCGATCACCGAGCAGGTCCACGAACGCCCACTGCTGGTAGTGCCGCCGCAGATCAACAAGTTCTACGTCTTCGACTTGAGCCCGGACAAGAGTCTGGCGCGCTTCTGCCTGCGCAACAACGTGCCGACCTTCATCATCAGTTGGCGCAACCCGACCAAGGCCCAGCGCGAGTGGGGTCTGTCGACGTATATCGAAGCGCTGAAGGAGGCGGTCGACGTAGTCACCGCGATCACCGGCAGCAAAGACGTCAACATGCTCGGCGCCTGCTCCGGCGGCATCACCTGCACCGCCCTGCTCGGCCACTACGCCGCGCTCGGCGAGAACAAGGTCAACGCCCTCACCCTGCTGGTCAGCGTGCTCGACACCACCCTGGACAGCGACGTCGCCCTGTTCGTCGATGAGCAGACCCTGGAGACCGCCAAGCGCCACTCCTACCAGGCCGGCGTGCTCGAAGGCAAAGACATGGCCAAGGTTTTCGCCTGGATGCGCCCCAACGATCTGATCTGGAACTACTGGGTCAACAACTACCTGCTCGGCAACGAGCCGCCGGTGTTCGACATTCTGTTCTGGAACAACGACACCACCCGCCTGCCCGCTGCGTTCCACGGCGACCTGATCGAGATGTTCAAAAACAATCCACTGATCCGCCCCAATGCACTGGAAGTGTGCGGCACGCCGATCGACCTCAAGCAGGTCACCGCCGACATCTTCTCGCTGGCCGGCACCAACGATCACATCACGCCGTGGAAGTCCTGCTACAAGTCGGCGCAACTGTTCGGCGGCAAAGTTGAATTCGTGCTATCGAGCAGCGGCCATATCCAGAGCATCCTCAACCCGCCGGGCAACCCGAAATCGCGTTACATGACCAGCGAAGAGATGGCGGCGACTGCCGATGACTGGCAGGAAAACTCGACCAAGCACACCGATTCCTGGTGGCTGTACTGGCAGGCATGGCTGGCCGAGCGCTCGGGCAACCTGAAAAAGGCCCCGACGAAACTGGGCAACAAAGCGTACCCGGCAGGCGAGGCTTCGCCGGGCACTTATGTTCACGAGCGGTAACTGACACCACCCATTGTGGGAGAGGGCCTTGTGGCGAGGGGATTTATCCCCGTTGGGTTGCGAAGCGACCCCGAATCCTGAAACCGTGATTTGTCAGACGCACCGCGGCTACTCGATTCACGACTGCTTCGCAGCCGAACGGGGATAAATCCCCTCACCACAAGGTCCGCTCCTACAGGAATACGGGTGGACTTGAAATCTACAGGGCCTCACGCATGCCGCAACCGTTCATATTCCGCACCGTCGATCTGGATGGCCAGACCCTCCGCACGGCGGTGCGTCCCGGCAAGCCTCATTTGACGCCTCTGCTGATTTTCAACGGCATCGGCGCCAACCTGGAGCTGGTGTTCCCGTTTGTCGCGGCGCTCGACCCGGATCTGGAAGTGATCGCCTTCGACGTGCCCGGGGTCGGCGGCTCCTCGACGCCCAACCGGCCGTATCGCTTTCCCGGCCTGGCCAAACTGACGGCGCGGATGCTCGACTATCTCGACTACGGTCAGGTCAATGTGATCGGCGTGTCGTGGGGCGGAGCTCTGGCGCAGCAGTTTGCCTACGACTATCCCGAGCGCTGCAAGAAACTGGTACTGGCGGCCACTGCGGCCGGTGCGGTGATGGTGCCGGGCAAACCGAAAGTGCTATGGATGATGGCCAGCCCGCGCCGCTACATTCAGCCATCCCATGTGATCCGCATCGCGCCGATGATCTACGGCGGCTCGTTCCGTCGCGACCCGACGCTGGCTGCCAGCCATGCGGCGAAAGTGCGCTCGGCGGGCAAGCTCGGTTACTACTGGCAACTGTTCGCCGGCCTCGGCTGGACCAGCATCCACTGGCTGCACAAGATCCATCAGCCGACGCTGGTGCTGGCCGGCGATGACGATCCGCTGATTCCGCTGATCAACATGCGCATGCTCGCCTGGCGCATTCCCAACGCCCAGTTGCACATCATCGATGACGGCCATCTGTTCCTGATCACTCGCGCCGAAGCGGTGGCGCCGATCATCATGAAGTTTCTCGAAGAGGAGCGTCTGCGCGCAGTCATGCACCCGCATCCGACCCCGCTCGGCGGCTGATCGCGGCGGCCTGCTTTATGCAGCACTTTCCAAATCAAGCGCGCGGCAGGACGCCGCGCAGGCAGCAACCGGTAACAGCGTCTATGGTGTTCTGGTTCGGTGAGTGTGTTTTTGCCCTGAAGACGAAGGAGTGTTGAGTCATGCGCGAAAAACCAGCGACGGGCGTGGTGCCCAGCCCCGCCGTGTTTATCAACGCCCAAAGTGCGATCGCCGGTCTGCGTGGCAGGGATCTGCTGTCGACACTGCGCAGCGTCGCCGCCCACGGCTTGCGCAATCCGTTGCACAGCGCAAAGCATGCGCTGAAGCTTGGCGGACAGCTGGGCCGCGTGCTGCTCGGCGAAACCCTACACCCGACCAATCCGCAAGACAGCCGCTTCGCCGATCCGGCGTGGAGCCTCAACCCGTTCTACCGGCGCAGCCTGCAGGCGTATCTGGCCTGGCAAAAACAGGTCAAAAGCTGGATCGATGAAGGCGACATGAGCCCTGAAGATCGTGCCCGTGCGCACTTCGCTTTCACTCTGCTCAATGACGCCGTAGCGCCCTCCAACACCCTGCTCAATCCGCTGGCGGTCAAGGAGCTGTTCAATTCCGGCGGGCAGAGTCTGGTGCGTGGCCTGAGCCATCTGTTCGATGATCTGTTGCACAACGACGGCCTGCCACGGCAAGTGACCAAGCAGGCGTTCGAGGTCGGCAAAACCGTAGCGACCACCACTGGGGCTGTGGTGTTTCGCAATGAAATGTTCGAGTTGATCCAGTACAAATCGATGAGCGAAAAGCAGTACGCCAAGCCCTTGCTGGTGGTGCCGCCGCAAATCAACAAGTACTACATCTTCGATCTGAGCCCGCAGAACAGTTTCGTCCAGTACGCCCTGAAAAACAGCCTGCAGACCTTCATGATCAGCTGGCGCAACCCTGATGTGCGCCATCGCGAGTGGGGCCTGTCGAGTTACGTCGAAGCGGTCGAAGAAGCGATGAACATCTGCCGGGCGATTACCGGCGCCCGCGAAGTGAACCTGATGGGCGCCTGCGCCGGCGGCCTGACCATTGCCGCCCTGCAAGGGCATTTGCAGGCCAAACGGCAACTGCGCCGGGTCGCCAGCGCGACCTATCTGGTCAGTCTGCTCGACAGCCAGATCGAAACTCCGGCGACGTTGTTTGCCGATGAACAAACACTGGAAGCGGCCAAGCGTCGCTCGTACCAGCGAGGCGTGCTCGACGGTCGCGACATGGCCAAGGTCTTCGCCTGGATGCGCCCCAACGATTTGATCTGGAGCTATTTCGTCAACAACTACTTGCTGGGCAAGGAGCCGCCAGCCTTCGACATCCTCTACTGGAACAACGACAACACGCGCCTGCCGGCGGCGCTGCACGGCGATCTGCTGGACTTCTTCAAGCACAACCCGCTGATCCACGCGGGCGGTCTCGAGGTGTGCGGTACGCCGATCGACCTGCAGAAGGTCAATGTCGACAGCTTCAGCGTCGCCGGCATGAACGACCACATCACGCCGTGGGACGCGGTGTATCGTTCGACCCTGCTGCTCGGTGGCGAACGACGTTTCGTGCTGTCCAACAGCGGCCACGTGCAGAGCATCCTCAACCCGCCGAGCAACCCGAAAGCTGCCTACGTCGAGAACGCCAAACTGAGCAGCGACCCGCGTGCCTGGTACTACGATGCCAGACACGTCGACGGCAGCTGGTGGCCGCAGTGGCTGGAATGGGTCGCCCAGCGCTCCGGCGCCCTGAATGAGACTCGCACCACCCTCGGCAATCCGAACTATCCACCGATGGAAGCAGCACCTGGCACCTATGTGCATGTGCGCTGACGCTCAACCGAAATTTTCTAAGAAGACTGGATGAAAACCCGCGACCGGATCCTCGAATGTGCGCTGCAACTGTTCAACGAAAAGGGTGAACCGAACGTTTCCACCATGGAGGTGGCCAACGAAATGGGGATCAGCCCGGGCAATCTCTACTACCACTTCCACGGCAAGGAACCGCTGATTCTCGGCCTGTTCGAACGCTTCCAGCACGAGCTCGCGCCCCTGCTCGACCCACCGCCGGACGTTGAACTGGCGCCGGAGGATTACTGGCTGTTTCTGCATTTGATCGTCGAGCGCCTGGCGCAATACCGGTTCCTGTTCCAGGACCTGTCGAACCTCGCCGGGCGCTTGCCGAAACTGGCCAAGGGGATTCGCAATCTGCTCAATGCGCTGAAGCGGACGCTGGCGTCGTTGCTGGCGCGATTGAAGGCTTCGGGGCAACTGGTCAGCGATACCCAGGCATTGGGGCAACTGGTGGAGCAGGTGACCATGACGTTGCTGTTCTCGCTGGATTACCAGCGGATTCTTGATCGTGAGGGAGAGGTTCGGTTGGTGGTTTATCAGATCATGATGCTGGTGGCGCCGCATTTGCTGCCGCCAGTGAAGGTGGCGACAGAGCGGATGGCCTTGCAATACCTTGAGGATCACGACTGACCCGAGCGCTGCGCCTACTCACAATCCAATGTGGGAGCGAGCCTGCTCGCGAATGCACACTTTCAGCTGATGCCTGTGCAACTGATCCACCGCTTTCGCGAGCAGGCTCGCTCCCACAGGGCTTGCAGTGATCGAGATAATCTCCACAAACAAAAACGCCCGACCTTCACAGGCCGGGCGTTTTTGATTTGCCCTGAAATCAGGACTGACTGGATGGCGTCGACGGTGTCGATGCCGCAGTCGGAGTAGCTGCTGCCGTGGGTGCCGCAGCGGAGTTTGCCGCGTTGGCCAGAGCTGTTGGCGCAGTCGATGGCGCCTCAGCCGGTTTCGGCGCAGCGGCTTTCGGCGCGGCCGGTTTTTTCACTGCTGGCTTTTTCGCCGCAGCCGGTTTGGCCGCAGGCTTCGCAGCGGGTTTGGCGGCAGCAGTTTTCGCTGCTGGCTTGGCCGCTGGTTTCGCTGCAGCTTTAGCCGCAGGTTTTGCTGCCGCTTTGGTTGCCGGTTTGGCAGCGGCCTTGGCGGCAACCGGTTTGGCTGCCGCTTTGGCCGCGGGCTTGGCGGCCGCAGTTTTGGTCGCAGCTTTCGCAGCCGGTTTTGCTGCCGCTTTGGTCAGTGGCTTGGCTGCGGTTTTCGCCGCAGGTTTGGCAGCTGCAGTTTTACTGGCAGGTTTCGCCGCAGCGGTTTTTGCCGCCACAGGCTGCGCTTTCAGACCGGTGAGTTTTTCGATCTGCTTTGTCAGCGTATCGACCTTGGCGTTGAGCGCCTTGACCTCATTGCGGCTCGGCACACCCAGGCGCGAAATCGCGCTGTTCAGGCGCTTGTCGAAAGCCCCTTCCAGCTCGTCCCACTTGCCCAGTGCGCGATCTTTCACGCCGCTGATACGCGACTTGGCCGAGGAGGTCGAGTCCTCGACTTTCTTGCCGACGGCAGTCTTGGTGAGCTTCTCGGCTTTCTCGCCGTCTTTGACCAATGCATCGAAGAGTTTGCTGCCGTCAGTGTCGATCTTCGAGTACACGCCTAAACCAGCCAGCCAGATTTTGCGGGAGTAGGACTCGACCTTCCCGACCCACGAGCTGCTTTCTTTATCGGTGTTCTTTTTGCCAGCCATCCCGTTCTCCTTAAGATTTTCGCGCGACGCGTTCGAGCAATGCCGTCAGCTCATCGAGCTTAGCAGAGAGTGCCTCAACGTCATGTTTAGACGGAATGCCGATCCGATTCAAGGCGCTGGCCACACGGTTGTCGAAGGCCTTCTCGACCTTGTCGAGCTGAACTTCAACGCGACCCTTGAACGAGCTGACCTGAGTGGCCGCGTCATCGATCTCGGCGTTGGCCGCATGGAGTTTTTCGCTGACGGCTTTTTTGCCTTTCTTTTCAACAGTTTGACCGGCGGCTACGAGTTCTTGAAAGTACTCGCTGCCCTCTTGGCCGACCTTGGTGTAGGCGCCCAGGCCTGCCAGCCAGATCTTGCGGGCATAGGATTTGACGTCGCTCAGAGTGGAAGTCGGAGCGTCGATTTTTTTCTTCAAAATGACTTTGGCCATGGTGCACCTCACGCGCAGAAGGTTTGAGGAACTGCCGGACGAGTGTCGGGCTCAGGCACAAAGTAGGGAGAAAAATTAGAAAGGGCACCCTAACCAGCGGGAGCATCACAAAACAAATGTGGGAGCGAGCCTGCTCGCGAATGCGTCATATCAGCCAACATTTCAGTCAACTGATACACCGCTTTCGCGAGCAGGCTCGCTCCCACAGGGGACTGGATTTCAATCTGGAAATCAGGCCAGGGCTTTGTCGAGGGCTTTCTCGATCTCGGCTTTGATCATGCCGCTCATGGCCGACATCATCAGGCCCAGTTCGACGTCGACCCTGATCGAATCGTCCGCCACATGCACTTCGCCTTTCACGCCGGAGCGCTTGAGGTTCAGGGTGTCGCCCGACCACTGCGGCTCCAGGCCGTATTGTTCGTTGAGCTTTTTGGCCAGTTTGTCGGCCTTTTCGCGGGCGGCTTCCTTACCCAGGGTGTGGGCGCGCTCAACACTGATTTTGGCCATGGAATGACTCCTGATGATTGAATGGCTGACGTTGAATCTTGACCGCATCTGCGGCAAATCGTCCCGAAGGTTGCCCATCTTACCTTTAGCCATTCCAAGACAAAGCATGGCTTGGGGATTAGAATGTCGCGCATTCTCTTTTGGTGACAGCGATATGACTGATCAGCGCAAAGGCAGCGATGCCGAACCCACCACTCACTTCGGCTTCAAAAACGTTCCGGAAAGCCAGAAAGCGGAAAAAGTCGCTGAGGTTTTCCATTCCGTAGCCGCTAAATACGACCTCATGAACGACCTTCTGTCGGGCGGCATGCACCGTCTGTGGAAGCGTTTCGCGATCGAGCTTTCCGGCGTGCGCAGCGGCAACCGCGTACTCGACATCGCTGGTGGCACCGGCGACCTGACCCGCAAGTTCTCGAACCTCGTCGGCCCGACCGGCCAGGTCGTGCTGGCCGACATCAACGAGTCGATGCTCAAGGTCGGCCGTGATCGTCTGCTCGATCTGGGCGTTGCCGGCAACGTCGAATTCGTCCAGGCCGACGCGGAAAAACTGCCGTTCCCGGACAACCATTTCGACTGCGTGACCATCGCCTTCGGCCTGCGCAACGTCACGCACAAAGAGGACGCGTTGCGTTCGATGCTGCGCGTGCTCAAGCCCGGCGGCCGCCTGCTGGTGCTGGAATTCTCCAAGCCGACCAACGCGCTGATGTCCAAAGCCTACGACGCCTACTCGTTCGCCTTCATGCCGCTGATGGGCAAGCTGATCACCAATGACTCGGAAAGCTATCGCTACCTGGCCGAATCGATCCGCATGCACCCGAATCAGGAAACCCTGAAGTCGATGATGGTCGAGGCCGGTTTCGACCGCGTGACCTATCACAACATGACCGCAGGCATCGTCGCCCTGCACCGCGGCATCAAACCCTGATGTTGCTCACCGGGCTGCTCGCCAGCGTCGAACTCGGCCTCAACCGGGTGCTGCGTCTCGACAGCACGGCGCTGCCGCGCCTGGCGCATTTGACCGGCAAGGTGATTGCCGTCGACTGCCGCAACCCGGCGCTGCAACTGTTCATTCTGCCCAGCGACGAAGGCCTGATGCTCGCTGCGCAGTGGGCAGCGGATGTCGATTGCACGTTGCGTGCTCCGGCTTCAAGCCTGGTGAAACTGGCCCTGAGCAAAGACAAGACCGCCGTGCTGCATGCACCGGAAGTCGAGCTCGATGGCGACAGCGGTGTGTTGCTGGAGCTGGCCGGCGTGCTTCAGGATCTTGAGCTGGACTGGGAGTACGAACTCTCGCGCTGGCTCGGGCCGGTCGCCACGCAATTGCTCGGCGGCCATCTGCGCAGCCGCGCGCGCTGGTATCAACAAGGATTTGCCAGCCTCAACCAGAATCTTGCCGAATACCTCGCTGAAGAATCGCGCACCCTCGTCGGGCAACGCGAAGCGGAAGCGCGGTTCAGCGAACTGGACCGGATCAAACTTGATCTGGAACGACTCGAGGCGCGTTTCGAGCGCCTTTCCCGATCCCTCGACCCAAGCGATAACGCATGAAGCTGCTTGCCGTCCGCCGTCTGTTGCGCATCCAGCGCGTCGTGATCCGCTACCGCCTCGATGACCTGCTGTTCGATCTGCCACTGCCCTGGTTCCTTCTGGCCGTGCGCTTTTTGCTGCCGTGGCGCTGGCTGCCGCGCAAGCCGCTGGAACTCAATCGTGGTGCGCGCTTGCGTCTGGCGTTGCAGGATCTGGGGCCGATCTTCATCAAGTTCGGGCAGATTCTTTCGACCCGCCGCGACCTGTTGCCGGAAGACATCGCCGATGAGCTGATGCTGCTGCAGGACCGCGTGCCGCCGTTCGATTCGCAAGTGTCGATCAAGCTGATCGAAGAACAGCTGGGCAAGAAAATCAGCGAAGTGTTCAGCCGTTTCGACGTTGCCCCGCTGGCCTCGGCATCGGTAGCGCAGGTGCATGCGGCGCAGCTCAAAAGCGGCGAAGAAGTCGTGGTCAAGGTGATTCGCCCGGGCCTGAAAC
The DNA here is from genome assembly GCF_019145195.1 of Pseudomonas siliginis. Lineage (GTDB taxonomy): Bacteria > Pseudomonadota > Gammaproteobacteria > Pseudomonadales > Pseudomonadaceae > Aquipseudomonas > Aquipseudomonas siliginis. Next base: position 3,212 of record NZ_JAHSTW010000006.1, on the reverse strand, counting down.
CGATCATCGCGCAGGATCTGGCATGGCTGTTCATCCTCGCCCGCGCGGCGGAAAAATTCTCCGCTGACGCGCGCCTGCTGCACCCGGTCGACGTGGTGCAGGATTACGAAAAGACCATTTACGACGAGCTCGATCTGTTGCGCGAGGCGGCCAACGCCAGCCAGTTGCGCCGCAACTTCGAAGGCTCGCAGTTGCTTTATGTACCGCAAGTCTATTGGGACTGGTGCCGGCCGAAAGTGCTGGTGATGGAGCGCATCTACGGCATTCAGGTCACCGACCTGGCGACCCTCGCCGACCAGCGCACCGACATGAAAATGCTCGCCGAGCGTGGCGTGGAGATCTTCTTCACTCAAGTGTTCCGCGACAGCTTCTTCCACGCCGACATGCACCCGGGCAACATTTTCGTCAGCACCGTCAATCCGTGGAGCCCGCAATACATCGCGATCGACTGCGGCATCGTCGGCAGCCTGACCCCGGAAGACCAGGATTATCTGGCTCGCAACCTGTTCGCTTTCTTCAAGCGTGACTACCGCCGTGTGGCGCAGTTGCACATCGATTCGGGCTGGGTGCCGGCGGAAACCAAACTCAACGAATTCGAAGCGGCGATTCGTACGGTGTGCGAACCGATCTTCGAAAAACCGTTAAAAGATATTTCATTTGGCCAGGTGCTGATGCGCCTGTTCCAGACCGCTCGCCGTTTCAACATGGAAGTGCAGCCGCAACTGGTGCTGTTGCAGAAAACTTTGCTGAACATCGAAGGCCTCGGTCGTCAGTTGTATCCGGACCTGGATCTGTGGAACACCGCGCAGCCGTTTCTCGAGCGCTGGATGCGCGAACGCGTCAGCCCGAAAGCCGTGCTGGGCAACGTGCAGAGCCAGCTGGAGCAGATTCCGCACCTGTCGAACATGGCCCGCGATCTGCTCGAACGCATGTCGCAACCCCACGCCAAAGACCCGCCGCCGCCGTGGCGCAAACGCAAGGACGATTGGTTCCTGCGCCTGCTCGGCTGCGCGCATCTGGCCGGCGGCGCGATCCTCGCTGCGGGTGGTCCGTTGACCGAGTGGGCGCACTGGCCCGCCGGAATCATGATCGCGGTCGGTTTGTATCTGGTCGTTCGCCGATAGCACGAATCAGCTGCAAGTTATAAGCTGCCAGCTTCAAGCTTGACGCTACAGGCACGCCGCAACGTGCGTTTACTTGCAGCTCGAAGCTCATGGCTTGCTGCTGCTTTTCGAGATTTGACGATGAAAAACTGGCTGGACGAGATCAAGTGGGACGCTGACGGCCTGGTGCCGGCGATTGCCCAGGATCACAAGACCGGGCGCGTATTGATGATGGCCTGGATGAACCGCGAAGCGCTCGAACTGACCGCTGCGGAGAATCGTGCAATCTACTGGTCACGTTCCCGTGGCAAGCTGTGGCGCAAGGGCGAAGAGTCCGGCCATGTGCAGACCCTGCATGAAATGCGCCTGGACTGTGACGCCGACGTGATCATCCTGATGGTTGAACAGATCGGCGACATCGCCTGCCACACCGGCCGTCAAAGCTGCTTTTACCGGGTCTTCGAAAACGGCGACTGGAAAACGGTCGACCCGGTGCTGAAAGACCCGCACGCTATCTATTCCGCAGGACACACACATGAGTGACACCCTGACCCGCCTCGCTCAGGTACTTGAAGAGCGCAAAGGCGCAGCCGCCGACAGTTCGTATGTCGCCAGCCTGTATCACAAGGGGCTGAACAAGATTCTGGAGAAAGTCGGCGAAGAGTCGGTCGAAACCATTATTGCCGCCAAGGATGCCGCCATCAGCGGCGATTGCAGTGATGTGATCTACGAGACCGCCGACCTGTGGTTCCACAGCATGGTCATGCTCGCCCAACTGGGGCAGCATCCGCAGGCCGTGCTGGATGAACTGGACCGTCGCTTCGGCCTGTCCGGACACGTCGAGAAAGCCTCGCGTCCGTCCGCCTGAACAACTTTTAGAGAGGAATCGCCACATGGGCATTTTTGACTGGAAACACTGGGTCGTCATTCTGATTGTCGTGGTGCTGGTATTCGGTACCAAGAAACTGAAAAACCTCGGCACCGACGTTGGCGAATCAATCAAGGGCTTTCGCAAAGCCATGAACGACGACGAAAAACCGGCCGAGCCGAGCGTGACCCCGCCGGCCCAGCCTGTGCCACCGGTGCAGCCGCAAACCACCGCTCAGGCCAACCCGCCGCACACCATCGACGTGCAGGCGCAGAAAGTCGAAGAGCCGATCCGCAAAGACGTGTGAGCACTGACTAATGTTTGGTATCAGCTTCTCTGAACTGCTGCTCGTCGGCCTCGTCGCCCTGCTGGTGCTCGGCCCCGAGCGTCTGCCGGGCGCGGCGCGCACCGCCGGTCTGTGGGTCGGCCGCCTGAAGCGCAGCTTCAACGCGATCAAACAGGAAGTTGAACGTGAAATCGGTGCCGACGAGATCCGTCGGCAACTGCACAACGAACATATTCTGTCGCTGGAGCAAGAGGCGCGGAAGATCTTCAATCCGAACCAGCAGGAGCCGTCGCCGGCGCAGCCGCCCGCTGAGCCGACGATTCATGCGCCGACGGCGCCTGCGCCTGTTGTCGCGCCGACACAATCCGCTCCCGCAGAAACGTCGGTTGAACACGTAGCCTCGAATACCGCGCCGATCACACCTGCGCCTCACGACACCACTTTGCCGCCGCGAGCCCCATGAGCGATCTTCCGGAAAACGACCAGCACATGCCGCTGGTATCGCACCTCACCGAGTTGCGCACCCGCCTGCTGCGTTGCGTGGCGGCGATCTTCATTATTTTTGCCGGGCTGTTCGCGTTTACCCAGCAGATCTACACCTTCGTCTCGACGCCGCTGCGCCAGTACCTGCCGGTCGGCGCGACGATGATCGCCACAGACGTGTCGTCGCCGTTCCTGACGCCGCTGAAACTGACGATGATGGTTTCGCTATTCCTCGCGATTCCGGTGATCCTGCATCAGATCTGGGGCTTTATCGCGCCAGGCCTGTACAAGCATGAAAAACGCGTCGCGGTGCCGTTGCTGATCTCCAGCATCCTGCTCTTCTACATCGGCATGGCGTTCGCCTATTACTTCGTCTTTCCGTTGATCTTCAAATTCTTCGCCGCTGCCACCCCGGCCGGCGTGGAAATGATGACCGACATCGCCAGTTACCTCGATTTCGTCATGACGCTGT
>NZ_JAHSTW010000051.1 GCF_019145195.1 Pseudomonas siliginis | reverse complement strand
ATACGAAGATGTGTTTCTGGGGGAGACCGATCGCTCCTTAAGGCAGGACTTGCTCCTGACCTTGTCTGTAGAGAGGTCCCCCCGCCTCATTGCCCACCACGAAGAGTATCGAGAAGCCGACGAGTCGGACTTCGCATTACAAGGTTGCAGTGGCATGAAGTTCGAGGTCAGGGGAACCAGGAAGCATTTTTAACTCAGTTCTCTTGGAGTTGAAAGCATGAACATGCACGTCGG
>NZ_JAHSTW010000050.1 GCF_019145195.1 Pseudomonas siliginis | reverse complement strand
GCGCAGCCAGACACAGCGGAAGGAGGTGCAGCGAAGCAAACCGGAGCCGCTGCGCCCGGATCGATCCCGCAGTGAAGGAACCCGAGCCTGCGAGGGCCGAACGCAGGAGCAAGCCTTTTGGGTTACCTTTTTGGCGTTTGAAAAAGGTGACCCGCCGTAAGGGCGGAACCGTAATCCGCAACACCCGCAGAAACGGATATACACCCAAAACCCCAACAGCCTGGTCGGCCCAAAGGCCGCCACGGCCC
>NZ_JAHSTW010000005.1 GCF_019145195.1 Pseudomonas siliginis | reverse complement strand
AAAAAAAAGCCACCGGAGAGGGTGGCTAAAAGGGAAGACGGGTGTGCAGTAAAGTCCTGTCGGTACGGGGCTGCCAAGGCAGTACAGATCAGTTGAGCTGTCTACTTCGCGGCGGCTTGCCGGGGAAGTTTTGCAGCGAATGCGCGGATTATCCGCAGTCGTGGCCGGGCAATGAAATCAACTCTGACTATGCTGGTGATAGGCGATGCAGTGCGTCGCAATGAAGCGGGGGCAATCGGGTCGGGGCATTTGCCGCACAGGAATGGTGCGCAGCCTTCGGCGTGGATCTACAACCGATTGAAATCAAAGCGTTTATGCCGATGGCACGGGCCTTGCGAAGGCCTGTATGTCCGGAGTGACAAGGAGTACGGCATGATCCGCACCTATTTTGACGAGATGTACGATGCCGGCGGCCTGGTCCGCCCGCATTACCGGGAATTTGCCCGCTGGCTGGCCGAGACGCCCGACGAGCTGCTCGCGCAGCGCCGCCGCGAGGCCGATCTGCTGTTCCACCGTGCCGGGATCACCTTCACGCTCTATGGCGACGAGCAGGGCACCGAGCGCCTGATTCCGTTCGACACCATTCCCCGCAGCATTCCCGCCAGTGAATGGCGGATTGTCGAGCGCGGCTGCATCCAGCGGGTCAAAGCGTTGAACATGTTTCTCGCCGACCTCTACCACGAGCAGCGCATCATCAAGGCCGGGATCATTCCCGCCGAACAGGTGCTGGCCAACGAGCAATACCAGTTGGCGATGCAAGGCCTGGATCTGCACCGCGACATCTACTCGCACATCTCCGGCGTCGATCTGGTGCGCGACGGCGATGGCACTTATTACGTCCTCGAAGACAACCTGCGCACCCCCAGCGGCGTCAGCTACATGCTCGAAGACCGCAAGATGATGATGCGTCTGTTCCCCGAACTGTTCTCCGCCCAGCGCATCGCCCCGATCGATCACTATCCCAATCTGCTGCTCGACACCCTGAAAAGCTCAAGCCCGATCGACAACCCGAGCGTGGTGGTGTTGACGCCGGGACGCTTCAACAGCGCGTTCTTCGAACATGCCTTTCTGGCGCGGGAGATGGGCGTTGAACTGGTGGAAGGCGCGGATCTGTTCGTGCGCGACGACAAGGTGTTCATGCGCACCACCGATGGCCCGAAAGCGGTCGACGTGATCTATCGTCGCCTCGACGACGCATTCCTCGATCCGCTGGCGTTCAATCCGGACTCGATGCTCGGCGTGCCTGGGCTGCTGTCGTCCTATCGCTCCGGCAATGTGGTGCTGGCGAATGCCATCGGCACCGGAGTGGCGGACGATAAATCGGTGTACCCGTTTGTCACCGACATGATCCGTTTCTACCTCGACGAAGAGCCGATTCTGAAAAACGTGCCGACCTGGCAGTGCCGCAACCCGTCCGAGCTATCCCACGTGCTGGCCAATCTTCCGGAACTGGTGGTCAAGGAGACCCAAGGCTCCGGCGGTTACGGGATGCTCGTTGGGCCAGCCGCGACGACAGCGGAAATCGATGCCTTTCGTGAGCGCATCAAAGCCAAACCCCATGCCTACATCGCGCAGCCGACGCTGTCGCTGTCGACCTGTCCGACCTTTGTCGAAAACGGCATCGCGCCGCGCCATATCGACTTGCGCCCGTTCGTGCTGTCCGGCCGCGAAACCCGTGTGGTGCCTGGGGGTTTGACCCGTGTTGCGTTGCGTGAAGGCTCCCTGGTGGTGAATTCCTCCCAGGGCGGCGGGACCAAGGACACCTGGGTAGTCGAGGATTGAAGGAAGCTTGCCATGTTAAGTAGAACTGCCTCGGATCTGTACTGGATGTCGCGTTACCTAGAGCGTGCGGAGAATCTCGCGCGCATGCTCGACATCAGTTATTCGCTGTCGCTTATGCCGCAGGACGGGCGCGGCGACGGTTTGCACGAACTCGCCATGCCGTTGCTGATCACCGGCACCCTGGACGATTACCTTGAACGCCACGGTGACCTGCACGCTGAACGCTTGCTGCATTTCTTCGCACTGGATGCGGCCAACCCGGCCAGTATCTACAGCTGCCTTGGCGCAGCGCGAGCCAGTGCCCATGCCGTGCGCGGGCGTATCACTGCCGACATGTGGGAAAACATCAATGCGACTTGGCTGGAGATTCGCGGCATCGCCGAACAGGGCCTGAGCCGCTACGGCATGAGCCGTTTCTGCGAATGGATCAAGGAGCGTTCGCACCTGTTTCGCGGCGCCTCTTACGGCACGATCATGCGCAACGACGCGTTTCGCTTTATTCGTCTGGGCACGTTTATCGAGCGCGCGGACAACACACTGCGCCTGCTCGATGCCCGTTACGAGATGGCCGGCGATCAGGCCGAAGCAGTCAGCGATGGCACGGCGCACGCCTATTACCAGTGGAGTGCGCTGCTGCGCGCCTTGTCCTCATTCGAGGCCTACACCGAAATCTACCGCGACGCGCCCGGCGCCCGGCATGTCGCCGAACTGCTGCTGTTGCGCGCCGACGTGCCGCGTTCGCTGCGTGCCTGTACCGAAGAAATCGACCAGATCCTCGCGCAACTGCCAGGCGCCAACGGCCGACCGGCACAACGCCTGGCGGCGGAAATGGACGCGCGCCTGCGCTACACCGGCATCAACGAAATCCTCGAAGAAGGCCTGCACGCCTGGCTGACCGAATTCATCCCGCTGGTGCGCCAGTTGGGCAACGCCATTCACAGTTCCTACCTGGAGGCTGCATGAGACTTTCCATAAGCCACGAGACCACCTATCACTACGAAGATCAGGTGCGCGCGAGCATCCAGTACCTGCGCCTGACGCCCCATGACAGCGAGCGTCAGCATGTCCTCAGTTGGCAACTCGACTTGCCGCGTCCGGTGCGTGCGCAGCTCGATCCGTTCGGCAACATCCTGCATGTGCTGACCATGGACGAGCCCCACGAAGCGATCATCATTGGCGCCCGGGGGCAGGTCGATATCGATGAATTGCGCGAGGCCGAACATGAGAGCCAGTCGGCGCTGCCGTTCCTGCGCTTCACGCGCCTGACCGAAGCCGACGAAGCCTTGCGCGAGTTTGCCGCTAAGAACTGCAAGCAACGGCGAGATCGCACCGCGCTGATCGACTTGATGCACGGTCTGAATCAGCACATGACCTACACGCCGGGCTCCACCGAAGTCGACACCAGCGCCGCCGAAGCTTTCGCCGGTCGGGCCGGGGTCTGTCAGGATCATGCGCACGCGTTTCTCGCCTGCGCGCGCAGTCTCGGGGTGCCGTCGCGTTACGTGTCGGGTTATCTGTACAGCGAAGATTGCGAGCATCTGGCCAGTCATGCCTGGGCAGAAGCGTGGCTGGATGACGCGTGGTACAGCTTCGACGTGACCAACCAACTGGCGCGCCCGGAGCGACACTTGAAGCTGGCGGTGGGCCTGGATTATCTCGATGCCTGCCCGGTCCGCGGCATGCGCCGGGGCGGCGGCTGCGAGCAGATGCACGCCAAGGTATTCGTCTCGCCGACGCCGGTTATTTCCGTGCAGCAACAATAGCTCGACGCACGCAAAGCCCTGTGGGAGCGAGCCTGCTCGCGAAAGCGGTTCATCAGCCAGCCATCAGCGACGGACACTCCGCCTTCGCGAGCAGGCTCGCTCCCACCAGGGGACTGCATCAAGGCTTGGCTTTGCGCCCGGCCATGTGCTTGAGATAGCCCACCAGCATTTCAAGATCTGTATCCGGCAATACCTCAGCCGAAAACCCCGGCATCTTCGCCTGCGGCCACTGACGCAAACTCTGGGGATCGCGGATGTAGCGCTTCAAGAAATCCGCCCCAAAATACTCGGTCGGGCTATACGGAATATTCAGATCCGGACCGAACTGCGCGTCTCCGGCACCATTCAACCGGTGACAGGCCAGGCAGTTTTTCTGAAACAGGGCAAAACCCTTGTTCACCGGATCATCGGCCTTCAAGGCAGGATCGGGCAGCAGGGCAGGGAAGCGTTGGGCCACTGGCGCCATCAGCTTGATACTGGCGACTTCGAAAGGCCACTGTTCGGGGCTGATATTGCCGGCCTGCGGATCGGTCCAGACCAGATAGAACGGCCCGGCGCTGTGCTTGCCGGCTGACAGCGGTGGCCACGGCCGCGCCGGGTCCTCGATTGCCAGCCATGCTCGTGCGCCGTCCTTGTTCAGCAAGGGCGCGGCGGCCAACTCTGCGGCAAAGCCATCCAGCGCCACCGCCTGCAAGTGATCCTCCGGCTTGACCCCCGTCAGCAATGCGGCCAGCGGCACGGCCTGATAGGTCATGTCCTTCTTGTAGGAAACATCATTGTTGATCGTGAGAGTTTGCAGCTGAGGATGCTTGAGCAGCTCTTCGGTCTGCCAGGTGCGGCTGTTTGCGCCCAACTGTAAATCCAGTTGTGCGGCAGACAGGGGCAAGCTCAGCAGCAAGGCACCGAGCGCAATGAGCGTTTTCAAATGATCGCCGTCCATGTCGTGGGAGTGCGCAAAGGTTGGCACAACCACGCTGGCCCGGGTAGCGGGCCAGTCACATTTTCAGTGGCGATATTACAGCACGCGACGTCTGAATCAGCCGATGACTTTGGTCAGATTCGGTAAGATCAACAACAGCGTCGTGGCGAAAAGAATGAGTCCTGCTTGACGTACTTTCGGTTGTTTGAACATGGCTTGACCGCCTTTATTGTTATTTCCTGATGCATGCCTGACTGCATATCCCTGACGGCACGCGGTGCACTTCCTGTTAAAGGACGCCCGTCTCGGCAAAACCCGACGACGATGGCGTACATCTTCACCTTAGAGCCCACGTCAGCCTTCGCTTAGACCCATTTCACATGGTGATCTTGAAAAAAGCTTTTAAAACGGCATGAGGCGTATTGCCAGCTTCTTTGCCGCCCGCTGGCTAGACAACTCGACGACCTGAACCGGTTCACCTGAGGTCCGATGACCGTCCGTCTGAGCGTGTGCGTCAAGCGCTTTGAGCAATGTGGTCATTGCTTGCCAGTCGGCGCAGGGCGAAAGTGAAGTGACAATAAATCAGGTTCGAGGACGTCATGACTGAAGCTTTGATTTTCGATGCGTTACGCACTCCGCGTGGCAAAGGCAAGGCCGATGGCGCGCTGCACAGCGTGAAGCCGGTCAACCTGGTGGCGGGTCTGCTGAGCGCCTTGCAGGCGCGCACCGCGCTGGATACCAGTCAGGTCGATGATGTCGTCCTCGGCTGCGTCACGCCGATCGGCGATCAAGGTTCGGACATCGCCAAGACGGCGGTGCAAGTGGCCGACTGGGACGTCAGCGTCGCCGGTGTGCAGATCAACCGTTTCTGCGCTTCGGGTCTGGAAGCCGTGAATCTTGGCGCGATGAAAGTGCGCTCGGGTTTCGAGGATCTGGTGGTGGTTGGCGGCGTCGAGTCGATGTCGCGGGTGCCAATGGGCAGCGATGGCGGCGCCTGGGCACTGGACCCGCAGACCAACCTGCACAGCCATTTCACCCCGCAAGGCGTCGGCGCCGATCTGATCGCCACCCTCGAAGGCTTTAGCCGGCAGGATGTCGATGCCTACGCACTGCACTCCCAGCAAAAAGCCGCGCGAGCACGGTCCGACGGCTCGTTCAACAAGTCGCTGGTGCCGGTGCAGGATCAGAACGGCATCATCCTGCTTGACCACGATGAGTTCATCCGCGCCGAGTCTACCCTCGAGGGCCTGGGCAAGCTCAAGCCGAGTTTCGAAATGATCGGGCAAATGGGCTTTGACGCCACGGCGTTGCGGGTCTACAGCCATGTCGAGCGGATCAACCACGTGCACACGCCGGGCAACAGTTCCGGGATTGTCGACGGTGCGGCGCTGATGCTCATCGGCTCCGAAGCCAAGGGCCGCGCGCTGGGGCTGCAGCCACGCGCGCGTATCGTCGCCACGGCCGTCACCAGCACAGATCCGACCATCATGCTCACCGGCCCAGCGCCGGCGACCCGCAAAGCCTTGGCGAAGGCCGGACTGCGCGTGGAGGACATCGATCTGTTCGAGGTCAACGAAGCGTTTGCTTCGGTGGTGTTGAAATTCATCAAGGACATGGCCGTCGACCCGGGCAAGGTCAACGTCAACGGCGGCTCGATCGCCATGGGCCACCCGCTGGGCGCCACCGGTTGCGCGATCCTCGGCACCCTGCTTGATGAACTGGAAGCGCGCAACTTGCGCTACGGCCTGGCGACGCTGTGTGTCGGCGGCGGCATGGGCATTGCCACCATCATCGAACGCCTCTGAGCCCCGACTTCAAGGAACCCTGTTATGAGCGAAGCCATTCGTTACGAAAAAGGCCAGGACGGTATCGTCGTGCTGACCATGGACATGCCGGGCCAGAGCGCCAACACCATGAACGCCGTGTACCGCGAGGCCATGGCCGCTTGCGTTGCTCGTTTGTCAGCGGAGAAAGACAGTATCGCCGGAGTGATCATCACCTCCGCGAAGAAAACCTTTTTTGCCGGCGGCGACCTCAATGAATTGATCAAGGTCGGCAAGCCCGAAGCCAAAGCCTTCTACGACATGGTGCTGACCCTCAAGGCGCAATTGCGCAGCCTGGAAACCCTCGGCAAACCGGTGGTCGCGGCGATCAACGGTGCTGCGCTGGGCGGCGGCTGGGAGATCTGTCTGGCCTGTCACCACCGCATTGCTGTTAATGACGCCTCGGTGCAACTCGGTCTTCCGGAAGTGACCCTGGGCCTTTTGCCGGGCGGCGGCGGGGTGGTGCGCATGGTGCGCATGCTCGGCATCGAAAAAGCCCTGCCGTACTTGCTTGAAGGCAAGAAGGTGCGCCCGCAACAGGCGTTGCAGGCCGGGCTGATTGATGACCTGGCAGCGGATCGCGATGAGCTGTTGGCCAAGGCGCGCGCCTGGATTCTCGACAATCCGGCGCCAGTGCAGCGCTGGGACGTCAAGGGTTACCAGATTCCTGGCGGCACGCCATCGAACCCGAAAGTGGCGCAGATGCTGGCGATTGCGCCGTCGATCCTGCGCGCGAAAACCCACGGCACCCTGCCGGCGCCGGAGAAGATTCTATGCGCGGCGGTGGAGGGCGCTCAGGTCGATTTCGACACCGCGCACCTGATCGAAACCCGCTACTTCACCGAGCTGACGACCGGGCAAATCTCGAAAAATCTGATCGGTACGTTCTGGTTTCAACTGAACGAGATCAACGCCGGCGGTTCCAGGCCGCAAGGTTTTGCGCCCTATAAAACCCGCAAAGTCGGTGTGCTCGGCGCCGGAATGATGGGCGCAGGCATCGCGTTCGTCAGCGCCTCGGCCGGTATCGACGTCGTCCTCAAGGACATCAACCTTGCCGCTGCCGAAAAGGGCAAAGCGCATTGCGCGGCGCTGCTGGACAAGAAAGTTGCCCGTGGCCAAATGACTGCCGAACAGCGCGAAGCGGTGCTGGCGCGAATCGTTGCGAGCGAAAGCGATGCCGACCTGGCCGGTTGCGATCTGATCATCGAAGCGGTGTTCGAGGATCGCCAACTCAAAGCCAGGGTGTCCGCCGCCGCGCAACAGGTCGTGGGCGGCGAAGCGGTCATTGCTTCCAATACGTCGACGCTGCCGATCACCGGTCTGGCGACGGCGGTGCCCGATCAAAGCAAATTCATCGGCCTGCATTTCTTCAGTCCGGTAGAAAAAATGCCGCTGGTGGAAATCATCAAGGGCGCGCAGACCAGCGCCGAAACTCTCGCTCGCGGTTTCGATTTCGTTCTGCAAATCAAGAAAACCCCGATCGTGGTCAACGACAGTCGCGGCTTCTTTACCTCGCGGGTGTTCGGCACGTTCACCAACGAAGGCATTGCCATGCTTGGCGAGGGCGTCAGTGCGCCGATGATCGAGACCGAAGCGCGCAAGGCCGGGATGCCGGTCGGGCCTCTGGCAATCTCCGACGAAGTTTCCCTCAGCCTGATGAGCCATATCCGTCAACAGACGGCCAAGGACTTACAAGCAGAGGGGAAATCACTGATTGAGCACCCGGCCTTTGCCGTGATTGACTTGATGCTCAATGAATTCAAGCGAGCGGGCAAAGCTGCCGGAGGCGGTTTCTATGAGTATCCAGCGGGTGCCCAAAAGCATTTATGGCCGGAGCTGAAAACGCGCTTCGAGAAGGCCGACGGACAGATCTCTGCGAAGGATGTGCGTGATCGGCTGTTGTTTGTGCAGGCCATCGAAACCGTGCGTTGCGTGGAGGAGGGCGTGCTGACCTCGACAGCGGACGCCAACGTCGGCTCGATCTTCGGCATCGGTTTCGCCGCGTGGACCGGCGGTGCGCTGCAGTTCATCAACCAGTACGGCCTGAAGGATTTCATCGCCCGTGCGCAGTACCTGGCCGAGCAATACGGTGAGCGCTTTACCCCGCCAGCGCTGCTGCTGGACAAAGCGGCGAAAGGTGAAATGTTCTAGGGCCAGCGAGCATTTCGGGGCTTGCCTTGGCCACGTGTTTCAAGGCAGGCTCTGGGGTGTTCATTATTCCCATCACGTGTCAGGTATTTTTTATGTCGCTGCGCATCTGCATTCTCGAAACCGACATCCTGCGGCCCGAATTGATTGACCAATATCAGGGCTATGGGCACATGTTTCAGCGGCTGTTCTCGCAACAACCGATCGCCGCTGAGTTCACTGTCTATAACGTGGTGAAGGGTGAGTATCCAAGCGACGACGAGATTTTCGATGCGTACTTGGTCACCGGCAGCAAAGCCGATTCGTTCGGTACGGATCCGTGGATCGAGACCCTCAAGACCTATCTTCTGAATCGCTACGAACGCGGCGACAAATTGCTCGGCGTGTGCTTCGGTCATCAATTGCTGGCGCTACTGCTTGGTGGCAAGAGCGAGCGTGCATCCCAAGGCTGGGGTGTCGGCACTCACAGCTACCAGCTGGCAGCCAAGGCGCCGTGGATGAGCCCGGTGCGCGAAGAGCTGACACTGCTGATCAGTCACCAGGATCAGGTAACCGAGCTACCGGAAAACGCCACGGTCATCGCCTCCAGCGATTTTTGCCCGTTCGCGGCTTATCACATCAACGATCAAGTGCTGTGCTTCCAGGGTCACCCGGAATTCATTCACGATTATTCGCGCGCGCTGCTCGATCTGCGCCAGGAAGCGCTGGGCTCGCAGATCTACAGCAAGGGGGTCGCGAGCCTAGAGCAGGAGCATCATGGCGCTACGGTTGCGGAGTGGATGATGCGCTTCGTGGCGCACAAACCAGAAACGGCTCATCGCTAAAAGGGCCTGCTCCCACAATCCCTGTGAGAGCGAGCATGCTCGCGAATCTCCGGGGCAACGCGGTCCCGGCTACAGCCACCCGGACCGCTTGAAGCTCGCCCACAAACTCACACACCCCACCGCAATAAACCCCAGCACTGCAAAATAACCGTAGTGCCAGGTCAACTCGGGCATGTTCTGGAAATTCATCCCGTAGATCCCCGCCACGGCTGTCGGGAACGCCAGAATCGCCGCCCACGCTGCAAACTTGCGTTGCACCACGCTCTGCCGTGATGCCTCGAGCAACACCCCGATCTCGATGGTCTGGCTGGCAATGTCCGCCAGCGTGCTCAGATCTTCCATTTGCCGCGTCACGTGAATCTGCACATCGCGAAAGTACGGACGCATGTTCTTGTCGATGAACGGGAAACTGAGCTTTTGCAGCTCCTCGCCGATCTCCACCATCGGTGCCGCGTACCGACGCAAGCGCACCACATCGCGGCGCAGACCGTGCAGCTTCTGGATGTCGCGCTCGTTGAGGGCGCTGCACAGCACGTTGCGCTCCAGCTCATCGATCTCGGCGTGGATCGCTTCGCCCACCGGCTGATAGTTCTCGATGACGAAATCGAGCAGCGCATACAGGACGAAATCCTCCCCGTGCTCGAGCAACAGCGGACGCGCTTCACAGCGTTGACGCACATGGGCGTACGACGCGGAGTGGCCGTTGCGTGCGGTAATGATGTAACCCCTGCCGGCGAAGATATGCGTTTCGATGAATTGCAAAACGCCGTTTTCGCGAACCGGTGAGTAGGTGACGATAAACAGAGCATCACCAAAGGTTTCCAGTTTTGGTCGGCTGTGTTTTTCCAGCGCGTCTTCGATGGCCAGCTCATGCAGGTTGAACTGTCGTTGCAGGTTGGATAATTCCTGTGCGTCCGGTTCTTCCAGACCGATCCACACGAAGTGCCCGGGTTTGGCAGCCCACGCAGCACCTTCGTCCAGCGAAATATTGGTGACTTTCTTACCCTCGCTGTACACCGCAGCAGCAACAACTCGACCCATGGTGGTGATTCACTTCTTCTTGGCAGATGGCAGGGAAACTAGGCTTCAGCTTAGCCGTGTCGCTGCTTGAGAGTCAGTGAAACTTCTACAGTTCACCCGGCAAAAGAAAACCCGCGCAGGGCGGGTCTTGTTTCAAGCGGCTTGCAGTTGCCGATCCATCGATTCGATGCACTCGCGCATCTGCTCGCGGCATCGCTCGATCAGCATGGGCATGTCGTCCATGGTCAATCCGACTGTAGGAATCGCCGGCAAGGAACGTATGAGAACGTTGCCACTGCGCCAGCGATTCAGGCGCATGTGCTTTATATAGCTGCTCACGCACACCGGAACGATCGGCACGCCGGCGGCAATCGCCATCTGGAACGCGCCTTTCTTGAACGGCAACAAATCTTCACCGAGGTTGCGGGTGCCTTCCGGAAACACCCAGATCGAGGTGTCTTCGTTCTGCAAGGTGTGGGTCGTCGTCAGCATCGACTGCCGCGCCTTGTGCGCATTGCCACGGTCGATCAACACATTGCCGGCCAGCCAGAACAACTGGCCGAACAACGGCACCCACTTCAGGCTCTTCTTGCCGATACAAACGGTGCGACGAGGGACGACATTGCCGAACACGAACAGATCGTAGTTGGACTGATGGTTGGCGATGATCACGCAACTGTCGGGCTTGTTCATCAAGCCGTTGACCTCGGACTTGACCCGCAAACGCAAGATACACATCGCCGGCAAAGCGTAGAGGCGGGCGCATAGTCGGCTGTTGTCCGGGTTGAACGGGCGGCACAGTCCAAGGATCACGCCGAGCACGCCGGCCAGAATAAAGTGCAGGCCCATCAACAACATACGAAACACAAACAGCATTTTTGCAGGCCCACCGGGACAAAAGGTGGCGCAGTGTACGGATGTGCACTGTTTTCGGCAATTGCCGCTATAGAGTCCGGAGATGGCCGATGTTTAAGCGCATGTTTCAGTATTGCCTGTCAGGCGCGTCCTAGAGCTTTCCGCGAATCTTCGACGTATGACGTAAGAAAAAGCCCGACACGAGGGTCGGGCTATTCACTTACCGGCAGATCCTGGACGAGTCAGCCCAGATGTTGCTGATCCTGCAGGATGGCGTCGTCAAGAGTTTCCAGCAGTTGCTTGCGCACTTTCAGCTTGGTGTTCTTGTGCGCGAGCATGTTGATCTTCTTCAACTGCCGCGCGGCAGCCAGCGCGGCGCCCTGCAATTCTTCGGCAGTGACGACTTTGTCGAGGAAGCCTGCATCAACGGCACTTTGCGGATCGAACATCTCGCCATTGATCACCGAGCGATGGAAAGCCGAACGCCGCAAGCGGTCGCGTGCCAGCTCAATACCGGCGTGGTGCATGGTCATGCCGATCTGCACTTCGTTGAGACCGATGCTGAACGGGCCGTCGACACCGATGCGGTAATCGGCAGACAACAGCAGGAAAGCACCCTTGGCCACGGCGTGCCCCGGGCAAGCGACGATCACCGGGAAGGGGTGAGAGAGCAGGCGGCGGGCCAGGGTCGAACCGGCTGTCACCAGCGCAACGGCCTCTTTCGGACCGGCCGTCATCACCTTCAGGTCATAACCACCGGAGAGAATCCCCGGCTGCCCGGTAATGATCACCACGGCGCGATCCGCCACCGCCTGATCCAGCGCCGCATTAAACGCCGCAATCACATCCGGAGAAATCGCGTTGACCTTGCCATTGTTCAGGGTCAGGGTCGCGATACCGTCTTCGAGGTGGTAGGCAATCAACTCGCTCATGACGCTATTCCTTATTAGAAAGATGGGCAGACGTTACCCACCGCCGCAGGCCAGGTAAAGCGCCGTGACTGACCTGCCAGTCACTGTTTTGCGCTTCGGCCAGCGCTGCGCGCGTGTTGCCTTCTATAAAGGAAGCGCACGGCTTACCCGAGATTGGCGGGTTTGCCATCGTCCGCTCTGGCTGAACGCAACGGCCTCTCTTAAGCGCATGAAAATTCTGAAAAAAAGTTTGCCATCGGAAAAGCTTTCGACTACATTAGCGCGCCTCGACAGACAGAACATGTCTGCAGAGATACGGTGAAGTGTCCGAGTGGCTTAAGGAGCACGCCTGGAAAGTGTGTATACAGGAAACTGTATCGAGAGTTCGAATCTCTCCTTCACCGCCACATTCAGTAAACGCAAACCCCTGATTTTCCTAGAGAAAATCGGGGGTTTGTGGTTTTTGGTGTCTGGAAAATGGTCATATGGGACCGTTGGTGCTCGGCATCCATGAAATGTGTTTTGGTGATCATTCTCTCTCCAAAGCTATACAAAACCCTGTCACCCGTCGAAATCTCCTACACGCCTCATTGACCCTCCGAACCGTCCCGAGTTTACTGTATGCGTATACAGTAAATTCACTATCAGGTTCGTATCATGAGCGTCACCATCCTCGGCCCTTTGTCAGGCGCGGGCGAACAGCTTGCGCTGTATTCGTTTCGGATTCCCGCCGGTTTTCCTTCGCCTGCGGCTGATCACATTGAAAAGCACATCTCTCTGGACGAGGTTTTTGATATTCGTGCACCGCACGTTTATCTGGCGAAGATCGAAGGCGAGAGCATGCAGGACGCCGGGATATTTTGCGGTGATCTGGTGATTGTTGATCGCAGCTTGAATGCCGAGCACGGCGATATTGTCATCGCCGGTCTCAACTCCGAACCCATCTGCAAGCGCCTGCACATGCGCGACAACACCGTCATCCTTCTTTCGGCCAACAGTAAATACCCGCCTCGCTACGTGATGGAAGGGGATGAGCTGGTGATCTGGGGTGTGGTGACTTACAGCGTGCGCGACCATGGCAAATCGTGAGCAGATTTTCGCGCTGATCGATTGCAACAGCTTCTATGCCAGCTGTGAGCGAGTTTTCCGGCCCGATCTGGCGAAGACGCCGATTGTCGTGCTGAGCAATAACGATGGCTGCGTGATCGCGCGCAGCTACGATGCCAAACCTTTTGTGAAAATGGGCGCGCCGTACTTTCAGATTCGTGATGATCTGCGCCGCCACGGCATTCAGGTGTTCAGCAGTAATTACGCGTTGTACGGCGACATGAGCGAACGGGTGATGACGATCATCGAATCCATGGTGCCGGCGGTCGAGGTTTATAGCATTGATGAGGCGTTCGCCGATCTCAGCGGCATTCCTGGGGACCTGACAGGTTTTGGCCGAACCATCCGCTCCGCCGTTTATAAACGCACCGGCATCCCGGTCGGCGTCGGCATCGCCCCGACGAAAACGCTGGCCAAGCTCGCCAACCACACTGCGAAGCGCCTACAGGCGCACACCGGCGGCGTGGTCGACATCTGCGATCCGTCCAAACGCGACTGGGTGCTGCGCAATACCGATGTCGGTGAAGTGTGGGGCGTCGGGCGGCGGATGAAAGCTCATCTGGAAAGCATGCAGATCAGCAGCGCGATGGACCTGGCGAGGGCCGATCCATGGACACTGCGGCGCAAGTTCAGCGTGGTGATCGAGAAGACCGCGCGCGAACTGGGTGGCACATCCTGTCTGGAACTGTCGGAAACAGAACCGCCGAAGCAGGAAATCTGCAGCAGCCGCATGTTTGGCAACCGTTTGACTACCATCGAGCCGATCAAGGAAGCCGTTGCTACTTATGTGCATCGAGCGGCGGAAAAGCTGCGCGCGCAGAATTCGCTGTGCAAAAAGATCCGCGTGAGTATCCGCACCGGCATGTTCAATCCGGAAGAGGCGAAGTACGCCAATGGCGCGCTGATCGAGTTGCCTTATCCGACCAATGATGTGCGATTGCTGAGCAAGGTTGCGAGCGAAGCGATCGATCGATTGTTCCGGCCGGGATTCAAGTACAGCAAGGCTGAAGTGTTATTGATGGATCTTCGGCAGCCCGGAGAGTTTACCGAAGACTTGTTTGCTCAGTCGCAACCGCAGACAGCGGAGAAGGTGATGGGGGTGCTGGACCAGATTAATCGACGCTGGGGGCATGGAACGTTGCGAGCGGGGAGTGTGCCGGCGGATCCGGCCTGGGGCATGCGGCGGGAGATGATGAGTTCGAGTTTTACGACGAAGCTGGATCAATTGTGGGTCGTTAAATGTAATTGAATCCACAGGTGCCAGGTCTGGTGCCGCGCTACAATCGCCGCCTTCACTTTTGCAGTAAAAGGACGACTTTCATGATCATTTCCACCACTCATTCCGTCGAGGGGCGGCAGATCACGGCCTATCTGGACATTGTCAGCGCCGAGTCTGTGCAAGGGGTCAACGTGATCCGCGATATGTTCGCCGGCATGCGCGACTTCTTTGGCGGGCGCTCGCAGACGTTGGAGCGGGCTCTTAAAGAAGCACGCATTCAGGCAACCGACGAACTGAAAGATCGAGCGCGGGCATTGCAGGCTGACGCGGTGGTCGGCGTGGACTTCGAGATCAGCATGCCGGCAGGCAAGGGTGGCATGGTCGTGGTGTTTGTCACCGGAACGGCGGTGAAGCTGCGTTGATCATTGCGTTGAAGGCAAAGCCCACTCGCACGAGGAATGGGCTTTTTTCGCGTCTATCAGCCTCGAGGCTTGAGCAACACAGCGCCTCTTGAGTCATAGGTCAGCGGTGTATCGATGGCAACGAGGGGCGGTGTCCCGTCAGGCTGCGCCGATGGTGCGGGCTCGCTGGGATGGTAGACGACGCCCGGCTGCAGAAGCGGTTTGTCCGGGTATTTGATGGTGATTTCACCCGAGGCGATCTTTTCCTTGAGTTTTTCCGCACCGGCCTTGCCGGCAGCGATCTGCTCGTCCGTGAGTTTTACGACTGGCATGTTCGGGAATCCATTGATCTGCATGATCTCTCCTTGAGATTCATTGGTAGGAATAAGGGCAGCGGCCGTTCGATGGAAATCTTTAGCGAATGATCGCTCGCGACACTTTTTTCCATTCGTCGGTGATCAGCCTTTCTGAACAGCAAGTCCAGTAGTGACCGGCTAGTCTCAAAAGCGCTGAGGGACGATATTTTTCAGGCAAAACTGTTTTGCCGGTGTCGGCCCGGTTGCGTAGGGGAGAGTCTATGTCAGGTCCATTTATCGAAGATGATGGCGCTGAGTTTTCATTCAACAACTGTGTGCGCTGCGGTCAGTCGGAGTATCAGTCGGGGTTTGGCGAGGATCCGGTCAGCATCGGCAAAATCAAATCCACGGCCCCCAAAGGGCCGAAAGCGAAATTCCTGCCGAAGGTCACGGCAAGGACCAGAAAGTGATTTCATCCCGTACCCCGTCACTGAACGGGGTTTTTTATGTGCGCAAGAATGAGGGGGCGGGCGTTGACATTAATGTCGGTTTTTTTTCACAAACTTTTCACGTTGGCCAACGTAGTGTGAAGCCATCCGTTAGAAAGCAAGTCTCCAGCCCGTCTCCCCAGCGGGCTTTTTTTTGCCCGGCATAAAACCTTTTCCCTGATTGCGGTCCAAACGACGCTGCCGCCCGCGTCTGGACTTTCCTGCGCCGAGCGCATTAAATCCCGCTCCTTCTCGTCATCCCGTTTATTTGAGGTTTTCGTCATGCGTTTAACACTGCCTGCTCTGGTTCTTGGCCTTCTGGTTGCTCAAGGTGCGATGGCTGCCGGTGATGGCACCGCGGCGCTGGGCGGTGGCTTGGGTGGCGCGCTGGGTAACGTGGTCGGTCAGAAAATGGGCGGCAGCACCGGTGCCGCCATTGGCGCTGGCGTCGCGGGCGCAGCGGGCAGCGCAGTCGCCGCACGCAAGGGCAGCCGCACCAAAGCGGCGATCGGCGGCGGTGTCGGTGCAGCCGGTGGCTCGGTGATCGGCAACAGCCTGGGCGGCCGCAACGGCGCCACCATCGGTGCAGGTCTGGGCGGCGCGGCCGGCGGTGCCGTCGGCAGCAACCTGGGCAAAGGTCACAAGCGCCACTGAGGCTGACGGCCTGTCAGAAAAAGCCCGACTCGATGTCGGGCTTTTTCATGGCTGAACGTTTCGTGCGAAATCATCTCCAATCTGCATACGCCCCGCTTGGGCGGACTGTCCCGATTCGGGAACTGCGAGGTTCATATGCGATTGTCATTATCTGCACTGTTTTTTGGCTTGGTCGTGGCGCAGGGCGCGATGGCGGCCGGAGACGGCACCGCTGCCGTAGGCGGTGGTCTCGGCGGTGCGCTGGGTAATGTGGTTGGCGGACAACTTGGCGGCAGCACGGGCGCAGCGGTCGGCGCAGGTGTTGGCGGCGCGGCCGGCAGTGCCGTCGGCGCGAACAAACGTAACCGCACCGAAGCCGCGATTGGCGGCGGCCTTGGCGCGGCAGGCGGCTCGGTCGTCGGCAACAGCCTCGGCGGCTCCACCGGCTCCGCCATTGGCGCGGGCCTGGGCGGCGCAGCAGGCGGCGCGGTAGGTAACAATCTTGGCGACGACGACGGCGGATCTCATTCCGGCGGTCACAAGCACAAGAACAAACACAAAAATAAACATCGCTGATTGATCAACGAAAACCCGGCCTGGCGCCGGGTTTTTCGTGTCTGGCCGTCAGGCGGAGGAACGATTGGCGATAGGGCTTTTCGAACGTCATATATCCCACACGAGCAAGAGGTGCGCCATGACTCCTGAAACCGAAGGCAAAGAAGAGAAGGGCCCGAGTGGATTGCCATTTATCAATGATCCGGGGAATGAAGATCCCGGGTCGCTGATGGATGATGCGACGGTGCCGTTGAATGATGCGGATGAGGCGGATATGGAGTATGAGGAGGATGGGGATGAGCAGTGAGGTGGGGTTGAGGTTTTGAATGATGGTTTAAGGGCCTGGCTCAGCAGGCCCTACAGAAAATCTGTTCCTCAGAATGATACGTCGATTCTTTGTGCTCTGATTTTTACAAACTGACCATTGAGGTGCGGAAAATCGAAGTGGATATCTTGATCCGCAAATTCGACGAATGACTTGAGCGTATCGCCTTCTAAGCGCCCCTGGATCTCGCATGAGAAACCATTGTCAATCATCTTGACACGTGTTTCGCTGCCATCACATTTTGAGATGTCTATTTCGTCCGGCAGCACCATTTCGAACTCGGCTGAGTAGGTCTCACCTACTTCGATTACTGACGGGCAGTGGCCTGCGAAGCATCTCACAGTCACACCGTTGATGCTGAGTAGGACCATTTCTTCGATGATTGGGTCGATCTCTACAATATGCGCGGGATATTTCTTAGTCATCTGCGAGCCATGCTCTCGTTTTCTTTCAGAGGATTGAGGTGATCAGTGAAGTTTTTTATGAGTTGGACTTTGCCATTATGGCCTGAGTCAGCAGGCGCTTAAGTCTCGTTTTCAGAGGTTTTCCGGCGGGTCGATTAATTCATAGAGGTCATCGGAGGGCGATATTTTTTTGATTCTGCCTGAGCCTATATAAGACTTGAACTCGCTCTCAAGAAAATTTATGTCAGTGTATTTTTTGTACTCTTCAGGTCTGTCGGTGGCGTACATTTAAAGGCGCCACTCATCAAAACCATCGATCCTGTTATTCGAACCGTAATCGAAATCCACTGATTCAGTGGGAAAATGAATAGCACAGCCTATGCCGTGTAGTTCATATTCAACGCCATCGATGACTTCTCCGCAACTTTCTATTTTGCCGCTCCCCAAAGTCTTAGGATGTTTCGAGTGCCAAATTTTTCTTGTAATAGCGTTGTTCCTTCTTCAACTTTGCTGAGGAAGCCTTTGATCAAGTCTTCGAGATGCATCATATTGTTACTCATGTTTTTCTATTGTCATCCAGTCGATCGATATCGAGTCTTTTTAGGCTGACATGTTTCATTCACTCTTGTCTCAAAAATGGTTTCCCAAATATTTCTAATGATTTTTACGTTGTGAATTTTGGTGTTTGTCTCACAAGCAGGTGCGGAAGTCAGGGGGATTTTATGTGTTTCGGTCTATTCGTTTTTTTCAGTTGGTCCATATATACAAGTTGCTAATTAAGGAAATTTTCTTGATTTTTTTTAGATCTATGTATTCGGCGAATTCTTTTTCGATTATTTTTTTGTCGCAGTATTTTCTATATTTAGATGGTCTTTCACAAGCAAAGAAGTATAAGCGGCGAATGTCAAACCCATTGATTTCACCATTAGGCCCATAGTCAAAATCTACAGTTCCTGTCGATAGATTAATGCGGCAGCCAATGCCGTGCAGTTCATATTTAACGCCTCGAGTGACTCTCCCGCGACGCTTTATTGCCCTAGTATGCCAAAGCCTTCGAATGTCCCGAGTGCCAAATTTTTTTTCAAATATAAGCGTGCTTGTCTCTACCATAGAAGTAAAGTCATGTATCAGGGTATCCAAAGTTTGATCTTGGTCACTCATTTTTTTCTCCGGTTTTGCGAAATATCTAGTCCAATGATTTGGCTGGCTGGATTGCATTTTTATTGTTTAAAAATTGCTGAGTGCTCTTTGGGGTGGTAGTGATTTTCAGCCTTGGTGATATTGCTTTTGGTCTTGCAGGCGATGCGCGAGGAGTGTTTGATGCGTGATGTTTAGAAAAGTGACTCTGTTAAGTAGATGCTAGGTTCTCTTAATCTCAATGATGATGTAATGAATTTTATCTCGGAAGTCTCTGATGCAACGCAAACTAAGTGCCTGCTCTCAATAGTTTGAATGGATAATTGAAATTTTTCCCGTGTGGGGAGATTGGATGTCGTCAAGCTTGTAACTTCACTGCACGTCATCCCTATGCGGCAAGCATTGTATTCTATGGATTCCCACGTCTTCGGAGGCGTGTCTGGAATTTCTCTGATGTCAAATGCCAGAGTCAGTGTTGAAAGATTATTGTCTATGTTTAGAGTGAAGAGTTTAATCTCTCCGATAGGTATATTTCGGCTGAAGACCATATTGAAGAATTTGCTGCCATTTATCTCATTCCAGTATTTCATGTGTTTCTTTTACTCTGTCGATCTATTTCTAGAAAGCGTCTTCATGTAGTGTTGGTTAATGCTCGGCCTGCGTTTTTCTAAATATTCACATGGGCGCCATTTGTCCATTCTGTCGTCACGAGATATGTCGTTCTTCCCCTAAGTCCCTATCCACTGTAAGAAAAATTCCCTCTGTAATTCTGGCGAGTTTGTTAGGTTTTCATTTTCGTAGTCAAATATCGACACTACGTCTTTTAGTGATGGTTCTGCTCCATTTGTCAATTCATAAGCTTTTAATCCAAGAGACATTTGTGATGATAAGCTCGAGGGGTGAACATTTAGCTTTGAGCCTTTGCAAAAAAAAGTTACTAGAGGGTTGTCCTTTCGGATCAAACCGAAACAATGATAAAAATTTTTGCCGGCGTATGTTTTTGGCGATAAACCGTCCAGGTTTAGAGTTATGCTTATTTTCTCGCTGTCGCAAATCAGAACTACATCTTTGATTGCATATTCTTTTTCTACGATAATTGTGAATTCCGAAATCATTTGTCAATTTTCCTATATGGATTCGGGATGGAGTAACCAAAGTCACGCCCATCATCAATAATTATCGTGGCGCCTAGAATATCTTCGTTTTTGATGATTTTTGGGACGGCGTATTCCTGTTCTCGGGAAAATTTGTATCGGTTTCCTAATTCTTGCTTCAAATCATAGCCATTGACTCTCTTCAAAGTATAAAGAAACCCGGTTTTTGTAAAAAAGCTGGTAGCAAACTCTTTTCCCACGTCTCGAGAGGGGGAGGTGCTGATAAAGCCGCTTGGAGGAAAATCGCTATCAATGGAGTGGAGGAATAAGTCCTCGCTGTCTCCCTTGCTTTTGAATCCGTTCACAAAAACATCGGACGGGTCTCTTGAATCTCCTCGGTACAGATATTCCTGCTTTTTCTTAGGCGCTGGTGCATCAGGCTCCCCCTCATCAACCTTAACCCTATCACTCGCCCCCGGAACCTCACACCCAGGCTTCTTCGGCGGTGGGCAATTGGACGTCAACCCCAACGGATCCACCCACCCCGTCGGATTCGGCACGTACTGGTACTGATTCAACCCACCCGCCAGCTTCACCGGGTCCGGCGTTAAATACCGCCCAAGCCTCGGGTCGTAATACCGATGTCGGTTGTAATGCAGGCCACTTTCAACATCGAAGTACTGCCCCTGAAAACGCAGCGGTTGGTCGAGGTAGTCTTCGCCAGCGAGGGTGACTGCGGCGACTTTGCCGTAGGCGTCGTATTGCGCGGACCAGACGATTTCGCCGCTGTAGTCGGTGAGTTCCTGCGGGGTGCCGAGGTGGTCGAGTTGGTAGTAGAACGGGCAGGCTTTTTTCGGGCCTTTGCCGTCGAGCATCGCCAACGGGCGGAAGGTGCCGGGTTCGTAGAGGAAGCTGCGGTATTGCGTGGCGCTGCTTTCGGCGACGAGGTGTTCGCCTTGCCAGAAGAATTCGGTGACGGCGCCGTCGATTGTTTTGCGGATGCGGCGACCGAAGGCGTCGTATTGATAAGTGGCGGTCTGGCCGTCGGGGCGGGTCAGGCCGATCAGGCGGTGCTGGCAGTCGTAGCGGTATTCGGTGACCAGGGTCTGGCCGTGGCCTCGGCGTTCGCGGATCAGGTTGCCGAAGGCGTCGTAGTCGTAATGGCGGTCGCCTTGCATCAGCAGGCGGTTGCCCTTGATCTGCGCAGGACCGGGGCGGTCCTGCATCAGCAGGTTGCCCGCCAGGTCGTGGGCGAAGGATTCGGGCAGTTCGTCGCGCGAGTGACGGACGCGGATCAACCGGTCGAGGGCGTCGTAGCCGTAGGTGCGCTGGCCGTGGCGGCTGTCAGCAATGTGCTCAAGATTGCCGTTGGCGCTGTAGGCATAATCGCGGCGGTACAGCGAGGCGTGGCGATGGCCTACAGCGTGGGCGAGCAAGCGGCCCTGATCGTCGTAGGAGTATTCGCTGAGCAGCAAGCCTTGCTGGCGTTGCTGTTCGCGACCGGACTGGTAGACGTGGCGCGTGAGCGGCGTGCCGTTAAGGTCGATGGCGCTCAGCGCACCGCCCTTGGCGTAGTGATAATCGAGCTTGCTGTTGTCCGGCAGGCGCAGGCGTTTGAGCTGACCGCAGGCGTCATAGGCGTAGCGCAAGGTGCCCCAGCCCTGATGCTCGGTGATCAGCCGGTCCTGACGGTCGTACTCGAAGGCCAGCGGATGGTTTTGCCCGTCATCAACGGCAACCAAGCGCCCGAGGCGGTCGTAGTCGTAGCGAGCTTTGAGCCCATCTGGCAGAGTTTTGACCAGCAAACGCCCGGCCTTGTCGCGCTCATAGTGGGTGACCAGACTGGGGCCGAAATCACCAAACTCGGTCTTCTCCAGCAAATGACCATTAAGGTCGTAGGCATAAGCCGTGCGCCGCCCATCAAACCCGGTTTCCTGTCGGATCAATCCGGTCGGCGTGTAATCCAGTCGGTATTTTTCGCCCGATTCGTTTTCAATCTCGGTCAGCAACAGCCGCGCATGGTCATAGCGATACTGCACGCGGGTGCCGTCAGGATTGATCCGCCGCGAGACCAGGTGCAGGTCGTCGTCATATTCGTAGCGGGTGATGCGCCCCAGTTCGTCGCGCTCAGCGGTGATTTGGCCGTAAGCGCCGTAGCTGTAGGCGCGCGTGCTGCCCGTAGGAGAAGTCGTCAGGATCAGTCGGCCGGCCGCGTCCCACTGCTGACGGCTGACGACACCAAATTCGTCCTGGGTGGTAATCCGCCGTCCCAGCGCATCGTAGGAAAAGCGCCGCACGCCGCCATCGGGCAGGGTTTCTTCGATGAGCTGGCCCAGCTCGTTCCACACCCAGCGGTGGCGGCTGCTGTCCGGATAACGCAGCGACAACAACTGCCCGCGCAGGTTGTAGTAGTAATGGGTGACCTGGCCGTCGGGATCGACCGCTTCGGTGACGGCGCCTTCAGCGTTGCGCCGATAGATCCACACCGCATCACCACGGCAACGCTTGTAGAGAAAACCGTTGCGGTACTCGTAGGACGTTGGTGCATCGTCCGGCGGAATCAGCGCGATCAGCCGTCCGAGTTCGTCGTAGCGGTATTCAGTAACCGCGCCCAACGCATCCTGCTCGGCGATCAAGCGCCCCTGCTGGTCATAGGCCTTGAGCTGCTCGCCGCCATCGGCCGCGACCTGGCGCACCAGCCGTGCGCGCTCGTCGTGGACGTAGACTTCTTCGGTGCCGTCGACGTAATGCACGGTCACGCTGGCGTCGTCATCGTTCCAGACGTAACGGGTGTTCATCTGCGAGAACGACGCCCAGTGGCGCACGCAGCGGGCGGCTTTGCCCTCGCGCTGCCACTCCCAGAAGAAGCTCGCGCCGCCAGTCAGCTGGCGCTGGAGGATGACGTGGTGGTCGTCGTAGTCGTAGCGCTCGCTGTCGCCGACCGCATTGGTCGCGACCAGCAGGCGTTGCCGGGCGTCGAAGCTGTAGGTGGCGAGGTTCTGCTCGGTGGTCCACTCGCCCTGAACGAACACCTGATACTCGACCGCCACCAGTTGCGCGCGGTCATAACGCAACAGCAATGAGCGGCCGGCGCCGTTGTCCAGACGCTGAATGCGGTCGGAGCGATCCCGTTGCAGGGTCAGACGATTGCCGTAGACATCGCTGATCGCCGTCAGCCGGCCGGCGCGAAAGTGATAGAACCGCGCGCTGTCGCCGGCCAGAGCCAGAATCAACTCTTCCGGCTCATCACCGAGAAAGATCGCCGCCCGCGACAGGCTGTTGTGAATCGCTGGACGCGCGACGTTGGGCAGGGGAAACCGAGTGCGGCGGTTCTCGTGGTCGATCCAGATCACGCCATCGCCGTCGAAGGACAGGCGATGGGCCAGCGTATGGCTCCAGCCGAAACCCAGGCCGATGTCGATCTCGACCGCGCTGCTGCGGTACAAGCGGGTGAACTCGAAGGGCAACACGCCATCGAGCACGGCGTCGGTCAGGGTCAGCAGTTCTTCGCCGGTGACCATCGACACCGGGCAGCCGTTTTTGCAGGTATTGGGCACGCAATCGGCGGCGTCGCCGTTGGGGTTCTTTGCTTGGTCGGGCGCGTCGTCGTGGGGCTCGTGGCGCTCAAGGCGGGCCATGCCCTGGGATTTTTCCCGCGCGAGCGGCGCCGGATTCGGCACGCTCAATACCACCGCGTCGGCCTGGCGAATGTTCAGCGGAATCGATGGCGTCGGCTTCAGCTCCACCTCGCGCGCATGAAACATCAGCGGCTTCAGCGTGCTCGCGTGCTGTTTGAGTTCCGGTGTTGAAGTCAGCTCAGCCAGACGCAAGGCTGAGGCGGCCAGCCACTCTCGCGCCCGTGGCGACTTGACTTTCGCCAGGACCTTGCTGCTCAAACGCAGCGATACGCCGGCACCGCCCGCCACGCGCATCAACAGGAAGCTGATCAGCAACTCGGTGCGAACTTCGGCCACCACCTCGGCGAGGTATTGCGGCGGCAGCATCTTCAGCCAACTGGTGAACGCGGCCAGATGAATGAACAACAACGGCTCGTCGCTGAGCATCAACAAGGCGTTGGCGATCGCTTCGTTTGAAGCGGCAAGCAGCGCCTCGAGTTCGACTTCGCTCAGATATTCGAGGAGCTTTGCGCTGTGCTCCTGCAGGTCGGCGAGGAGGGCAAACAGCTGTTGAATGTCATCCCAGACGCCATTCAGGGCTTTTTCCAGACCGCGCCAATCGGCCCGCTGCAACTGCCCGTAACGATCGAGAAAACCGGCGCTGGAAAACTCCGTCCATTGCGGCTGAAAGCCTGTCCACTCGGCGCGCAGCCAACCTTCAAGACCGGCGATGACTCCTTCATAAGAGGCATACAGGGCGCGGACATGGGCGGAGGAAACGTAGGGAAAGAAGGTGACGCGATAGCGCTGGTCGCGCATGCAATCGGTCACCTCGAGGATCCCGCTCGGGCCAATGGTGTAGCGCTTTGGTTCGCCGAAGGTCAGCACGCCGTCGACGTCGCTGAGCAGCGGTTCGAGGGTCACCGGGGTGTCGCCGATCGGCACGAATCGCGCTGCTTCAAACAGATGCACCAGGGTCAGCGGCCCGTTGGCCGGACACATGACTACCGATGAGCTGACAGGTGCGCGCGAGGTGATCGGCGCGCTCAGCTGTAAGTCATTGCCAACCTTGAACACCTGCTCGATGTCCAGCGCGGTCCCGGTCCAGAACTGCTCGGCCCAGGCGTCGTAGTTGTTCAGGCACAGGCGGAACTCGTCGATCAGCGCTTCAAAATCTGGCTGCTTCGGATTCAGGGCGGCCACCACCAGCAGTCCGATGCTGTTGTTCAGGGCCAGGAGCTGATCGGGTTGAAACATTCGCAGTCGCTCGCGCATATGAAGAAACGGGAGCGCGGACTTTGCGGGGGATCAAAAAGGAAAGAAGTCGGGGAAGTAGGCAGTGTCTGTAGGAGTTTTCGCTAAATGCGCAAAGGCGTCGATGGCATTGCCCGTTGCTCAATGTCCATCGGCCTCGCTATGCTGCTGAACCCATTAATCAGATCCGCGTTGCGGCACGTTGCCTGTCGCCCGGGATGTCTTTGTTAACGGATCCGATGATGAATGCACCGCTGAAGACGTTCGGCCCGATCAAGGCCGTGATTTTCGATATGGACGGTTTGCTGCTCGACACCGAGGGCATTTACACCGAGGTCACCTCGCTGATTGCCGGGCGCTACGGGAAAACCTTCGACTGGAGCGTCAAGCAGAACATCATTGGTCGCGGTGCCAATGATCTGGCCAACTACGTGGTGCAGGCGCTGGAACTACCGATCACTCCGGAAGAATTTCTGCAGATCCGCGAGCCGCTGATGCGCGAGCGTTTCCCCAAGGCGCAAGCGATGCCGGGGGCCGAAGCGCTGGTGCGTCACCTCAAGGCGCACAACATCCCGATTGCGGTGGGCACCAGTTCATCGCGCCAGTCGTTCGGGCAGAAAACCACTTTGCATCGCGACTGGTTTGCGCTGTTCGATTTCATCGTCACGGCGGACGATCCGGAAGTCGGCGCGGCCAAACCGGCGCCGGATATTTTCCTCACCGCTGCCAGGCGTCTGGGCGTCGCACCCGGGGATTGTCTGGTGTTCGAGGATTCGCCGTTCGGCGTCACCGCCGCGAAAGCGGCAGGCATGACCGCAATCGCCATCCCCGACGCGGCGATGGCCGATGAGAAATATGCCCACGCTGACGGCATTATTCGTTCGCTGAAAGCATTTATGCCCAGCGCCTTTGGCCTGCCGACGCTGGAACTGGCTTGACCGTTCACACGAAAACGCCGCCCTTGCTATAAAGAAGGGCGGCGTTTTTTCTTGCCGGTCTGTCAGGCGCCGAAACCACCGTCGATGGTCAGGCTGGCACCGGTGATGTAACCAGCTTCCGGCCCGGCCAGGTAGGCGACGAAGCTGGCGATTTCATCGGCGGTGCCGTAACGACCCACGGCCATCAGCGGGATCAGGCTGTCGGCGAATTCGCCATGGGCCGGGTTCATGTCGGTGTCGACCGGGCCAGGTTGCACGTTGTTGATGGTGATACCGCGTGGGCCGAGGTCGCGGGCCAGGCCTTTGGTCAGGCCGACCAGTGCCGACTTGCTCATCGCGTACACGCCGCCACCGCCGAAGGGCATGCGGTCGGCGTTGGTGCTGCCGATGTTGATGATCCGCGAGCCTTCGCCCATGTGTTTCGCCGCTTCCTGCGAAGCAATGAACACGCTGCGCACGTTGATGGCCAAAGTCTGATCGAAATCTTCGAGTTTGAAATCTTCCAGCGGCGCGATAGCCAGCACGCCGGCGTTGTTGACCAGAATGTCCAGCCGGCCAAACGCTTCGACGGTGGCGCTGACGGCGTGGCGAATCGCGCTGGCATCGGCGCTGTCAGCCTTGATCGCCAGGGCTTTGCCGCCGTTGCCAGTGATGCTGTTCTGCAGTTCTTCAGCTTTGGCGGCGGAGCTGACGTAGGTGAAAGCGACAGCGGCGCCTTCAGCGGCCAGACGTTTGACGATGGCTGCGCCGATGCCGCGCGAACCGCCTTGAATCAGAGCGACTTTGCCGCTGAGGTGTTGAGTGGTCATGTTCGATCTCCAAGTGTTCAAGGCGGAATGCCTTGGTGTTGGTACCGAGTATCGGCGTGGCATCGACAACCGGGTAGACCATGATTGCTATAGTCTGTGTAAACCAGAAGTTTATAGTGGCGATCATGGAAACGTTCAGCAGTATCGAATGCTTTGTGCGCAGCGCCGAAGTTGGCAGCTTTGCCGAAGCCGCGCGACGTTTGAGCCTGACCCCGGCGGCGGTCGGCAAGAGCGTGGCGAAACTGGAGGCGCGGCTCGGCGTGCGGCTGTTCCAGCGTAGTACACGCAGCCTGACCCTGACCGAAGCGGGGCAGCTGTTTTTGAGTGAAGTCAGCGCCAGCCTGACCACCATCCAGAATGCCGTGGCCAATCTGGCCAGTGCCGGAGGACAACCCGCCGGCACGCTGAAAGTCAGCATGGGTACGGTGTTCGGCCGTCTATATATCGTGCCGCTGCTCGGTGAGTTTCTGCGGCGTTATCCGGCGATCAACCCGGACTGGCATTTCGATAACCGCCAAGTCGATCTGATCGGGCAGGGCTTCGACGCGGCGATTGGCGGCGGCTTTGAACTGCCGCAAGGCGTGGTTGCGCGCAGGCTGGCACCGGCGCACCGGGTACTCGTGGCATCGCAGGATTATCTGCAAAAACGTGCGCCGATCAGCCATCCCGATGACCTCAGGCAACACGACGGCATTCTGATTCGCTCACCGCAGACCGGGCGCGTGCGTTCCTGGCAACTGACTCACCGCGATCAGCAACACAGTCCGCTGACGTTGCGGGCGCGGATGACCATGAGTGATTCCGAGGCTGCCTGTGCAACCGCGATGCAAGGTCTGGGGATCGCATTGGTGAGCATGCCGTTTGCGGAGCCGTATCTTCAGGCGGGGACACTGCAGCGAGTGCTGCCGGACTGGTTTGTCGATGACGGCAACATTTCGATCTATTACGCCGAGCACAAATTGTTGCCGGGCAAGACCCGGGCGTTTGTGGATTTCGTGATTGAACAGTTTGCTGAGCGGGCACTGGGGCGTCGGTTCAGTGCTATTTGAGTAGGGCTTGGGACCGAGTCGTTTTCATTCGCGAGCAGGCTCGCTCCCACAGGGAGACGCGGTGCAAATGTGGGAGCGAGCCTGCTCGCGAAAAGGGCAACTCGGTTTCGAATGGGTAACTCAGCGAGCAAAGCGCTCCGCCCAACCAACAATATTCTTCGGCCGTGGCGTGGCATACGTGCGCACCTTCGACGTCGACAACTTCAAACGCACCAGCGACTCGGCAATCGTCACCGCCGCTGTCACGCCATCCACCACCGGCACGCCGGTGCGCCGGCGGATCTGCTCGTCCAGCCCGGCCATGCCGCCGCAGCCCAGGCAAATCACCTCGGCCTTGTCCTGGGTCACCGCCAGTTCGGCCTGCTGCACGATCGCTTCCAGTGCGCGCTGCGGTTCGTGTTCCAGCTCCAGAACCGCCAGACCACTGGCGCGCACTGAGGCACAGCGATCCCACAGACCGGACAATTTCAGTCGATCCTCGATCAGCGGCACGGTGCGATCCAGCGTGGTCACCACCGAGTAGGCATGGCCGAGGAACATCGCGGTGCTGGCCGCCGCATCGGTGATGTCCACCACTGGCACGTTGAGCAATTCCTGCAAGCCTTCGCGGCCATGTTCGCCGTAGCCGGCCTGGATCACCGCATCGAATGGTTGGTCGTAGGCCATCACTCGGTCCATCACGGCGATGGCGGCCAGGTAGCTTTCGAAATTGCCTTCAATCGATTCGGCACCGAAGTACGGCGTCAGGCCGACGATTTCGGTACCGGGTGAAGCGACGGCCTGCGCCGAGCGGGCGATGGCGTCGGTGATGGATTCGGTGGTGTTGACGTTGACCACGAGAATACGCATGGAAAAATCCTTATTGCGGGCAGTGGTGCGGCCCGAAAACCGGGCCGCGAAGGGATCAGTGGCTGACGTTATCCACAGCGATGCATTCGCCGCTGACGTCGGCGTAATGGGTCTGGCGCTTGGCGATGATCAGGTAAAGCATGCCGGCGATGCCGGCACCGATCAGCCAGGAGAACGGCGAAACGCTGTGGAAGCCGGGCACCAGCGCAAGGACAATGGCGATCAGCGCTGCAGGAATAAACGCCGCCACCGCGCGGAAATTGATGCCACGGCTGTAGTAATAAGCGCCGTTGGGGTCTTCGCTGTAGAGCTGCGGCACGTTGATCCGGCCTTTGCGGATCAGCCAGTAGTCGACCATGATCACCCCGTACAGCGGGCCGAGCAGGGCGCCGAGGCCCGACAGGAAATACACGATCACCAGCGGGCTGTTGTAGAGGTTCCACGGCAGGATCAGTACAGCGATGGTCGCGCTGATCAACCCGGCGCGGCGGAAGGTCAGGTACTTCGGCGCCAGGTTGCTGAGGACGAACGCCGGGGCGACGAAGTTGGCCATGATGTTCACCGCGACGGTGACGATCAGAAAAGCCAGGCAGCCGAGCACCAGGAAGAACGTGTTGGGGATCGAAGCGATGATTTCGGTCGGGCTTTCGATGATTCGCCCGTTGATCTGGAACTGCGCGCCACACAGCAACACGGTAATCGCGGCGAATACCAGAATGTTCACCGGCAAGCCCCAGAAATTTCCCACCTTGATGGTTTTGCGGCACGGCGAAGAACGGGCGAAATCGCAGAAGTTGAGGATCAGCGTGCCGTAAATCGCCAGCCACAACGCGCCGCCGGCAAAGATGTTGCGCCACATCTCGCCACCGGTCAGCGGCTCGCGGATCGACCAGGCAATGGTCGCGTTGGCCTGGAAGTACATCCACCCGGCGAGCGCGGCTACGGTCAGCAGAATCACCGGCCCGGCAAATGCCTCGTAACGGCGCACCATCTCCATGCCGTAGGCAAGGATCGCCAGTTGTACCAGCCAGATGGCAACGAAGCACACCCAGCCCAGAGTCGACAGGCCGAGAATCGAGTTGTGATCGTATTCAGCGAATCCCGGATGCACGGCAGTCAGCAAGACGCGGAATACCACTGAGGCGAGATACGTCTGAATACCGAACCAGGCGATGGCGATAACCGCCCTGATCAATGCAGGGATTTGCGCACCGTGGATGCCGAAACTGATCCGGCTGATCACCGGAAACGGCACCCCGGTTTTCTGCCCCATGTACCCGGACAGGTTCATGAAGAAGTACACCAGCGCCGCGCCAATCCCCAGCGACAACAGAATCTGCCAGCCGCCTAGGCCCAACGCATACAGGCCGATGGCGAACGAGTAGTTGGCGATGTTGTGCACGTCGTTCGTCCACAGGGCGAAGATGCTGTACTGGCCCCAACGCCGGCCTTCGGCTTTGGTCGGCGCCAGATCGCTGTTGTGCAGACGCGGGCTCAGTTGCAGCGGCTCGCTCAGCCCGTCATCTGGCAACGGTTGATCGAGCGTGGAGGAGGGCAGATTCAGCGCGATGTTATTCGAAAGACTTGTACGCATTCCGGCAGGCTCCTGACGTTCGCCACCGCGATGACTGTGCATGAGCGCTCAGGCTCGACAAATCTTCGTCGCGACGGTGAAAACATCACTGGTTACGGGGCATCTGCAGCCTGTACGGGATAGGGCGCTTCAGGCTTGCGGATCGAAAGTGTGCATGTTTTGCAGTTTTGTATACAAAACATGTATGCGATAAAGCCAGATTTGTGCCAGATATGAATCTATGGGCAGCCACGCTCATTTCGAATAGTTATCGATGCAGCATAAGTCGCTGAAAAACCGGCGATATAAATTGATCGATTGGACAGGAATTTTTTTCAGGGGAGGGATTTTGCAGAGGGGCAAGCAGATGGGGATTCTGCTGGGGAGTGTAACTTTTCAGGGCGTCAGAACTGAAAGTGCACACATAAATGGCACTGATGGTGACAACCTTGTGTACACCTTTTGTGTGGCTGGCACATATCAATGTGGGAGCGAGCCTGCTCGCGAATGCGGTGGATCAGGCAACTGAAACGTTGACTGGAACTGCGCTTTCGCGAGCAGGCTCGCTCCCACAGGGGAACTCATTTCAGCAAATGATCAAACCTTGCTTTTGCTGATGATATTCCCGGCATGCAGCCCGCATTCTTTCTGCGTGGCTTCTTCCCACCACCAGCGGCCTTCGCGCTCGTGCTGGTTCGGCAGCACCGGGCGGGTGCAGGGTTCGCAGCCGATGCTGATGAAACCGCGCTCGTGCAGGCTGTTGTACGGCAGTTCGAGCATGCGGATGTAGCCCCAGATCTCCTCGCTGGTCATCTGCGCCAGCGGGTTGAACTTGTACAGGGTGCGTT
Organism: Pseudomonas siliginis; assembly: GCF_019145195.1. Lineage (GTDB taxonomy): Bacteria > Pseudomonadota > Gammaproteobacteria > Pseudomonadales > Pseudomonadaceae > Aquipseudomonas > Aquipseudomonas siliginis. The sequence continues at coordinate 352,338 of NZ_JAHSTW010000005.1, read as the reverse complement.
CCGGTGTCGAGAAAGCTGTGTCGATTTCCAGCACCGCCACAGCGCTGCGGGTGCCCGGGCTCTGATCGCGGCGCTGGCCGGTGGCCCAGGCTTTGACGTCGGACAGCTTACGGCGCAGCGGCTCGATCTTGCGGATGCCGCAGCATTCGCCGTGGCCATCTTTATAGAAGCTGAACAGGCCTTTTTCCTTCACGAACGGTTCGAGTTTCGTGTAGTCCGGCGAGACAATTTCAATATCGATCTTGTAATGCTCGCGCACCTGCTCGATGAAACGGTAGGTCTCCGGATGCAGGCGGCCGGTGTCGAGGCTGAACACTTTGACGCTCTTGTTCAGCTTCCACGCCATGTCCACCAACACCACGTCCTCGGCGCCGCTGAAAGATATCCACAAGTCATCGCCGAACTCGGCGAAGGCGAGCTTGAGGATGTCCTGGGCGGATTTGTTGGCATAGGTCGTGGCGAGTTCCACGACGTCGAACGTTGGGCTCATCAGGGCGGCTTCCTACAGGTCAATGGCGCTCGGGCGCTCTATAGGGGGCCGATGGTAACAAAAAGCTGCCGCGCCCGGGGCGTCCTCTGCGTTGCGCGCGTCTGGTGCAGACGCTAGAGTTCGGCCTCGCTCGACTCAATAATCACTACAAACGGGAGTGTCTTGTGGAAATTGCTTGCCTGGATCTTGAAGGGGTACTCGTACCGGAAATCTGGATCGCCTTCGCCGAAAAAACCGGAATCGACTCCCTCAAGGCCACCACCCGGGACATTCCCGATTACGACGTATTGATGAAGCAGCGTTTGCGCATCCTCGACGAGCACGGCCTCAAGCTCTCGGATATTCAGGAAGTGATCGCCACGCTCAAACCGCTGGACGGCGCGGTGGAGTTCGTCAACTGGCTGCGCGAGCGCTTTCAGGTGGTGATTCTCTCGGACACCTTTTATGAGTTTTCACAGCCACTGATGCGCCAGCTGGGCTTCCCGACTCTGCTTTGCCATCGCTTGATCACTGACGAAAGCGGGCGGGTGACGGGCTATCAACTGCGCCAGAAAGATCCCAAGCGTCAGTCGGTGCTGGCGTTCAAGAGCCTGTACTACCGGGTGATCGCGGCGGGTGATTCATACAACGACACGACCATGCTCGGCGAGGCGGACGCGGGGATTCTGTTTCATGCGCCGGACAACGTGATTCGCGAGTTTCCGCAGTTTCCGGCGGTGCATACGTTTGAAGAGCTGAAGCAGGAATTTCTCAAGGCCTCTAATAGAGAGTTGAGTTTGTAGTTGTCTGAAAGGATGCCTTCGCGAGCAGGCTCGCTCCCACATTTGGAATGCATTTCCCTGTGGGAGCGAGCCTGCTCGCGAAGCTTTTAAGTTTTTAGAGGTTTTGCAGGGTATCGAGCAGGATCCGCACTTTGGTCATCGACTCCTGATATTCCGCCTGCCAGTCCGAATCGGCGACGATCCCGCCGCCGCCCCAGCAGCACACCTGGCCATCCTTGACCAACAGACTGCGAATAGCGATGGAGCTGTCCATCTCACCGCGCACGTCCAGGTACAGCAACGATCCGCAATACAAACCGCGCCGGGTCGGCTCCAGCTCGTCGATGATCTGCATCGCCCGTATCTTCGGTGCGCCGGTGATCGAGCCGCCGGGGAAACTGCCGGCGATCAGGTCCAGCGCATCACGATCCGCCGCCAGTTCACCGGTCACGCTGCTGACCAGATGATGCACATTCGGATAGCTCTCCAGACTGAATAGCTCCGGCACCCGCACCGAGCCGATGCGGCAGGTGCGCCCGAGGTCGTTGCGCAGCAGGTCGACGATCATCAGGTTTTCCGCGCGATCCTTGGGGCTGGCCAGCAGTTCGGCGGCGTTGGCAGCGTCTTCGGCTGGAGTCAGGCCGCGTGGGCGAGTGCCTTTGATCGGTCTGGTTTCGACTTGGCGCTGGCTGACTCTGACGAAACGTTCCGGTGACAGGCTCAGCACCGCGCCGCCGTCGGGCAGGCTCTGGAACCCTGAGAACGGCGTCGGGCAGGCTTGGCGCAATGCGCAGTAAGCCAGCCACGGATCGCCCTGGCACTCAGCACGAAAACGTTGCGCAAAGTTGACCTGATAGCAGTCGCCGGCCTGGATATAGTCCTGAATGCGTTCGAACGCCCGACGGTAATCGTCGGCCGAAATATCAGCGGCCATCGGGGCACTCAGTTTGAAGGGAGCCAGCGCGTCAACTTGCGGCTGAGTGAACAGCGCGACCAATCGCTGCCGTTCACTGTCGACAAGCGAAGGATGAAAGACCAGTTGGCTGGTTTGCCCGTGGTGATCGCTGATCAGCGCCCAGTCGTACAAGCCAAAACGCGCATCGGGCAGTTGCAGGTCATCCAGTGCCTGACTCGGCAGGTTTTCCAGATGCCGGCCGAAGTCGTAGCTCAAATAACCGATCAGTCCGCCGGCGAACGGCAATTCGGATCCGGCAGGCAACTGCGCTCCGCCCAAGCGGCTGAGGTTGTCACGCAGGCGCTGGAGGAAATGCGCGCCGCTCTCGTCCGGCAACACCGCCAGTTGTTCCAGCGGCCAAGCGCTGAGCAAGTCATAACGGCCGCGTTCAGCGCTCGGCCGGCCGCTGTCGAGCAGCACGGCGCCGGGTGCGTTGCGAATGGCCGCGAAATAGTCGGCCGGATTGGCGCGGTAGGGTAGTGGGTGTACGGAGCAGGTCAGCATGGGCGGGGCAGATCGGCCGTTGAGGCGGGGTGGGGATTGTAGTCCTCTGCGGGAATTGCTCCTAGAGGGGATGTCGGCGATTGGCAGATGGGCGGCAGGCTTGAGGCTCGTGTTGGCAGCAAGTCCGCTTTCGCGAGCAGGCTCGCTCCCACAGGGGATTGCATTCCAATGTGGGAGCGAGCCTGCTCGCGAAGGCCGCGACTCGATTCTGGATCAGCCCTCGACCGCAGGAATATGCCCAAACATCTCCTGGGTAAACGCCACCCGCTCTTCAACCGATTCCTTTACGCCCCGCGCCTTCAGCTCTTCCAGCCGCGCTTCAACCGCGTGGGTACGCAAGGTCAGGCCGCAATCGTTGGCAATCTGAATGTTCAGCCCCGGCCGCGCATTCAGCTCGAGGATCAGCGGGCCTTTTTCCTGATCGAGCACCATGTCCACGCCGATATAACCCAGCCCGCACAGTTCATAGCAGCCGGCGGCGAGTTTCATGAAACCGTCCCAGTAGGGCAGTTGCACGCCGTCCACCGCGTTGGTGGTGTCGGGGTGTTTGGTGATGATGTTGTTCAGCCAGGTGCCGCGCAACGTAAGGCCGGTGGCGAGATCGACGCCGACGCCAATGGCGCCCTGGTGCAGGTTGGCCTTGCCGCCGGACTGACGGGTCGGCAGACGCAACATCGCCATCACCGGGTAACCCATCAGCACGATGATGCGGATGTCCGGCACGCCTTCGTAGCTGATGCTTTTGAAGATCTGATCCGGGGTCACGCGGTATTCGATCAGTGCGCGGTCGCGGTGGCCGCCCAGCGAATACAGGCCGGTGAGAATGCTGGAGATGTGATGTTCCAGCTCCTCGTGGGCGAGGATCTTGCCCGACACCGTGCGATAGCGGCCTTCGAAACGGTCGGCGATGACGATGATGCCGTCGCCACCCGCGCCCTGTGCCGGTTTGATCACGAAGTCGCTGCGCCCGCCGATGATCTCGTCGAGCTTGTCGATTTCCTTCTCGGTGGAGATCACCCCGTACAGCTCCGGCACGTGAATGCCGGCGGCGATGGCGCGTTCCTTGGTGAGGATCTTGTCATCGACGATCGGGTACAGGCTGCGCTTGTTGTACTTGAGCACGTAGTCCGCGTTTCGGCGGTTGATGCCCATGATGCCGCGCGCCTCGAGGGCCTTCCACGTCTTCCAGAAACCGAACATCAGACGTCAGCCTTCTTCAGGAAGGCCTTGAAACGTACCAGTTCGGTCAGGCGGTAGCCGCGATAGCGACCCATCGCCAGCATGAAACCGACCAGAATCAGCAGGATCGCCGGGAAGGTAAACACGAAGTACACCAGCTCCGGCACGGTCATGATCAGGTGCGCGAGGGAGGCAGCGAACAGCGTGCCGATCGCGACTTTCAGCGCATGGTTGGCGCCGCGTTCTTCCCAGGTGATCGACAGACGTTCGATGGTCATGGTCAGAATCACCATCGGGAACAGCGCCACCGACAAGCCACGCTCAAGCCCCAGCTTGTGGCTGAACAGACTGATCGCCGCAATCAACACCACCACGAACGTCAGCACCACCGACAGGCGCGGCAGCATTTGCAGCTTCAGATGTTCGAGATACGAGCGCAGCGACAGGCCCAGCGCGGTGATCACTGTGAACAGCAGGATGCCGAAGCCCAGCTGCGTTTCGCGGAAGGCGAGGGCGATCAGCACCGGGGTGAATGTGCCCAGGGTCTGCAGGCCGACCAGGTTGCGCAGGATCAGGATCACCAGCACGCCGATCGGGATCATCACCATGATCATGAAGGTCTGCTGGGTCTGCAGCGGCAAGCCGTACAGCGAGTAATCGAGGAAGTTGGCGTCAGTGTTTTCGTCGGTCAGCTTGGCCAGACGAATCGCGTTCATCTCGCTGTTGTTCAGGCTGAAAGTCACGTTGGCTTTCTTGCCGCCGTCGACGGTGATCAGGTTTTCGTCACCGGTCCACCACAGCAGGCGGTCGGTCGGCAGGCCTTGCTCACCGGTTTCCGGGTTGAAGTACAGCCAGTCGTTGCCGTTGAAGCTGCGCAGCCACAGTTCGGGAGTCTGAGGCTGATCGGCGACGAGGCGGATGGTGTGGACTTTTTCTACCGGAACGTGGGCAATCGACAGCAGCAGTTCGACGATCTTGGCTTTGTGCGAAGTCGACGGATCGCCGGCCAGCAGCAATTTGACGTTGTCGTCATTCACGTTGTTGACGCGCTTGATCGCCTCGCCAATAAAGGTTTCGACGTCGGCCGAATGTTGGCGGATCGGCGCGAGCAGGGCTTCGGCGGCGATTTTTTCCGGGCCTTCGATGACCATGCTGTCACGGAAGGTCGGGCCTTTGACCTTGGATTTTTCCGCGGTGTAGCGCTTGGTAAGCACCAGACGGTAATACAGCGTCTGGTTACCCTTGGCGCGACGGGCCGACCAGGTCACCTTGCGGTTGCCGTCGATGCGGTTCACCGCGACGCCGTAGTTATTGGAGATGAAGCTTTCGTTGAGGCTCACGTAATCGCGGCTCAACGGCGGCACGAACATCTGGATCTTCACCGGATCTTTGGTGCTGGCGACGAACTCGACCTTGGCGTCGATGTTCCACAGGTCGTCGGTGGCGTCTTCGGTCACCGGGATGCCGAGCACGAAAATCTGATAGGCCGTAACCGAAACGCCCAGCAGCACCAGCACGGCGATCAGGATTTTCAGGTGGAAGGTTAGAGAACGCATGGAAATTACTCGGCGGTATGAGCGGCGATGGTGCAGGCAGGTTTGCCGGCAGCGTATTTAAGACTGGGGTCGACCAGCGCGTCGAAGCGTTTCAGCGCCTCGGAGCCGATCAAAAGCGGGTATTGGAACGCACTTCGGTCGGTGAGGTTCACTTCGATGCTGCGCAATGCCGAACCCATGCAGATATCCAGCTCGATCACCGGACGGGCGGTGTACTGCTTGCCTTCTTCCGGATCGTAGTCGCCGGCGCGGCGCTTGATCTTGCTGACCCGCGCCAGCGGCCGTTCGATGGGGTGCGAATGCGCGGTGTCGATGGCCAGGTAGAAGCGTACCCAGGATTCACCGTTGCGTTTGAAGCGTTTGATGTCGCGGGCACTCAGCGAGGCGGTTTTCGCCCCGGTATCGAGTTTGGCCGCAACTTCGAGATTGATGCCGTCAAGCGAAGCGTATTCGTTGAGGCCGTACACGGTTTTTTCCCCCGCGGCGGCGAGGCCGGGCAGGCAAAACAGAGCAAAAAAGGTGGGGAAAGGCTTGAGTCTCATAAATCCTGGTGCGCAGCGTTCCGTTATCGGTTCAGGTGCCCGCACAACCGTGCGCAAGCCCCCGCGTGTGCCTGGCAGCTTTTTATGGCAAGCCGTACAAAGACCCGCAAATGCGGGCGGCATTCTAGCACGGTGGTTTTATGGCGCCAGCGCTTGCGCCGACCCATGAGCTGCAAGGGATGCCACTCTTGTGGGAGCGAGCCTGCTCGCGAAAGCGCTGTGTCATTCGATGCAGAAGCCGGCGGATGTGCCGCCTTCGCGGGCAGGCTCGCTCCCACATTAATAGATGATCGATTGGCTGCGCTTATTAGACGATTGTCGACAATACCTATTTATCCTTTGACTGATGCGGTCTTATTGGCTAGTTTTTGCCGCATTGGATTTTAAGGTGTCGACAATCATGCTGGATCAACTCGATCCCCCGGTCATCAGTGGTGACGACTCCGAGACGCTGTCGGAAAACGTCTTCCGCCGCATCCAGGCGGCTATCGTCAAAGGCGAGATCGCCCCGGGCAGCAAGATCTCCGAGCCGGAACTGGCGCGTACTTATGGCATCAGTCGGGGTCCGCTGCGTGAGGCGATCCATCGTCTGGAAGGGCAGCGCCTGCTGGTGCGTGTGCCGCACGTCGGTGCGCGAGTGGTCTCGCTCAGCCATGCCGAATTGATCGAACTCTACGAAATCCGTGAATCTCTCGAAGGCATGGCCTGCCGCCTCGCTGCCGAGCGCATGAGCGTCGAGGAAATCGACGAACTGCGCCGGGTGCTGGAAACCCACGAGCGCGATGCGGCGTTTCAGGCCGGCGTCGGTTATTACCAGCAGGAAGGCGATTTCGACTTTCATTACCGGATCATCCAGGGCAGCGGCAATCGCACGCTGACGCAGATGCTCTGCGGCGAGCTGTATCAACTGGTGCGCATGTACCGCATCCAGTTTTCCACCACTCCGAATCGCCCGCACCAGGCCTTCGCCGAACACCACCGCATTCTCGATGCCATCGCCGACCGTGACGGCGAGCTCGCGGAATTGTTGATGCGCCGCCACATCGGCGCCTCGAAACGCAACATCGCCCGTCACTACGAGGACGGCGCCCACAACAAGACAGCCACTGAACGAGGTGATGCATGACTTCCAACCTGAACACGCCGGGCCAGCGCTTCCGCGATGCGGTCGCCAGCGAGCATCCTTTGCAAGTGGTCGGCGCGATCAACGCCAACCACGCGCTGCTGGCCAAGCGCGCCGGTTTCAAGGCGATCTACCTGTCCGGTGGCGGTGTAGCCGCAGGTTCTCTGGGCGTGCCGGACCTGGGCATCACCGGGCTGGACGACGTGCTCACCGACGTACGCCGCATCACCGATGTCTGCGACCTGCCGCTGCTGGTGGACGTGGATACCGGGTTCGGCTCGTCGGCCTTCAACGTCGCGCGCACCGTCAAGTCGATGATCAAGTTCGGCGCGGCGGCGATTCACATCGAGGACCAGGTTGGCGCCAAGCGCTGCGGCCATCGCCCGAATAAAGAAATCGTCAGTCAGCAGGAAATGGTCGATCGCATCAAAGCCGCGGTCGATGCCCGTACCGATGACAGCTTCGTGATCATGGCGCGTACCGACGCACTGGCGGTGGAAGGTCTGGAATCGGCACTTGATCGCGCGGCAGCGTGCATCGAAGCCGGCGCTGACATGATCTTCCCGGAAGCGATTACCGAACTGGACATGTACAAGCTGTTCGCCAATCGTGTGAAAGCACCGATCCTGGCCAACATCACCGAGTTCGGCGCAACGCCGCTGTACACCACCGAACAACTGGCCGGCGCCGACGTCTCGCTGGTGCTGTATCCGCTGTCGGCATTCCGCGCGATGAATAAGGCGGCGGAAAACGTCTACACGGCGATCCGCCGCGATGGCACGCAACAGAATGTCATCGACACCATGCAGACTCGCATGGAGCTCTACGATCGTATCGATTACCACACGTTCGAGCAGAAGCTCGATGCGTTGTTTGCACAGAAGAAAGGCTGAACAAAACCCCACAAGTTTCCCCATACAAATTCAAGAAGATTGGAGAACACAATGGCCGAAGCAAAAGTACTCAGTGGCGCCGGGCTCCGTGGCCAGGTAGCCGGGCAAACCGCACTGTCCACCGTGGGCCAGGCCGGTGCCGGGCTGACCTATCGCGGCTACGACGTGCGTGAACTGGCCGCCGACGCGCAATTTGAAGAAGTCGCCTATCTGCTGCTGTACGGCGAACTGCCGACCAAAGCGCAACTGGCCGACTATCAAAGCAAACTGAGCAAGCTGCGCGACCTGCCGCAAGCGCTCAAGGAAGTGCTTGAGCGCATCCCGGCTGACGCGCATCCGATGGACGTCATGCGTACCGGTTGCTCATTCCTCGGCAACATCGAACCGGAGAAAGACTTCTCCGAACAGCGCGACAAGACCGACCGTCTGCTCGCCGCGTTCCCGGCGATCATGTGCTACTGGTATCGCTTCAGCCACGACGGCAAGCGCATCGACTGCGTCAGCGACGAGCCGACCATTGGCGGCCACTTCCTGCATTTGCTGCACGGCAAGAAACCGAGCGAACTGCACGTCAAAGTCATGAACGTGTCGCTGATCCTCTACGCCGAACACGAATTCAATGCCTCGACCTTCACCGCACGGGTTTGCGCTTCGACCTTGTCGGATCTGTACTCGTGCGTGACGGCGGCGATCGGCTCGCTGCGTGGCCCGTTGCACGGCGGCGCCAACGAAGCGGCGATGGAAATGATCGAGCGCTTCTCGTCGCCGGAAGAGGCGATCAAAGGCACCCTCGGCATGCTCGAGCGCAAGGACAAGATCATGGGCTTCGGCCACGCGATCTATAAGGACAGCGACCCGCGCAACGAGGTGATCAAGGGCTGGGCGAAAAAACTCGCGGACGAGGTCGGCGACAAGGTGCTGTTCCCGGTTTCCGAGGCCATCGACAAGACCATGTGGGAGCAGAAGAAACTGTTCCCGAATGCCGACTTCTATCACGCCTCGGCTTACCACTTCATGGGCATCCCGACCAAGCTGTTCACGCCGATCTTCGTCTGCTCGCGCCTGACCGGCTGGGCCGCGCACGTGTTCGAACAACGCGCCAACAACCGCATCATCCGCCCAAGCGCCGAATACACCGGCGTCGAACAGCGCAAGTTCGTGCCAATCGAACGTCGCTGAAATGGTGGGCTGACCCGGAACCAGAGAACACCGCTAGACCCTGTGGGAGCGAGCCTGCTCGCGAAGACGGACTGACATTCAACATTGATGTCGACTGATATACCGCTTTCGCGAGCAGGCTCGCTCCCACAGTGGACGGTGTGTAACTCAGGTTTCTGGCCCACCCTTTGAAACCACCGTGACCCGAGTCCTGACCCGATGAACACAGAATTCCGCAAGAACCTGCCCGGCACGCCGCTGGATTACTTCGACACCCGCGCGGCGGTCGAGGCGATTGCGCCTGGCAGCTACGACACCCTGCCGTACACCTCCCGCGTGCTGGCGGAAAACCTTGTGCGTCGCTGCGACCCGGCCACGCTGACCGACTCGCTCAAGCAACTGATCGAACGCAAGCGCGACCTCGATTTTCCGTGGTTCCCGGCGCGGGTGGTGTGCCATGACATCCTCGGCCAGACCGCGCTGGTCGACCTCGCTGGCCTGCGCGATGCCATCGCTTTGCAGGGCGGCGACCCGGCGCAGGTCAATCCGGTGGTGCCGACGCAATTGATCGTCGACCACTCGCTGGCCGTCGAGGCGGGCGGTTTCGATGCCCAGGCCTTCGAAAAGAACCGCGCCATCGAAGACCGCCGCAACGAAGACCGTTTCCACTTCATCAACTGGACCAAAAAGGCCTTCAAGAACGTCGATGTGATCCCGCCGGGCAACGGCATCATGCACCAGATCAACCTAGAGAAAATGTCCCCGGTGATTCAGGTGCGCGAAGGCGTGGCGTTCCCCGACACTTGCGTCGGCACCGACAGCCACACGCCGCACGTCGATGCGCTCGGTGTGATTGCCATCGGCGTCGGCGGTCTCGAAGCCGAGAGCGTGATGCTCGGCCGTGCGTCGTGGATGCGTCTGCCGGAAAGCGTTGGCGTCGAACTGACCGGCAAGCTGCAACCGGGCATCACCGCTACCGACATGGTCCTGGCTTTGACCGAGTACCTGCGTAAACAGAAAGTCGTCGGCGCGTGGCTGGAATTCTTCGGTGAAGGTGCAGCAGCGCTGACCCTCGGCGACCGCGCGACCATTTCCAACATGGCCCCGGAATACGGCGCCACGGCGGCGATGTTCTACATCGATCAGCAGACCATCGATTACCTGAAACTGACCGGTCGTGAAGATCAGCAAGTGCAACTGGTCGAGCAATACGCCAAGTTGACCGGCCTGTGGGCTGACAGCCTGAAAGGCGCGCAGTACGAGCGCGGCCTGACCTTCGATTTGTCCTCGGTGGTGCGCAACATGGCCGGCCCGAGCAACCCGCACGCCCGCGTCGCGGTGTCCGATCTGGCAGCCAAAGGCATCTCCGGCCAGTGGGATGACGTGCCGGGGCAAATGCCCGACGGCGCGGTGATCATCGCCGCCATCACCAGTTGCACCAACACCAGCAACCCGCGCAACGTCATCGCCGCTGGCCTGTTGGCGCGCAATGCCAACAAGCTCGGCCTGACGCGCAAGCCATGGGTCAAATCCTCGCTGGCGCCGGGCTCGAAAACCGTGGCGCTGTACCTCGATGAGGCGGGGCTGACCACTGAACTTGAACAGCTCGGTTTCGGCGTCGTGGCGTTTGCCTGCACCACTTGCAACGGCATGTCCGGCGCCCTCGATCCGCTGATCCAGCATGAGATCATCGACCGCGATCTTTATGCGACCGCCGTGCTGTCCGGCAACCGCAACTTCGACGGCCGCATTCACCCGTATGCCAAACAGGCATTCCTTGCTTCGCCGCCGCTGGTGGTTGCCTATGCGATCGCCGGGACCATCCGTTTCGATATCGAGAAGGATGTGCTGGGCGTGGTCGATGGCCGAGAAATCCGCCTCAAGGACATCTGGCCGAGCGACGAAGAAATCGATGCGGTGGTGAAGTCCTCGGTCAAGCCTGAGCAGTTCCGTCAGGTCTACATTCCGATGTTCGCCGTGCATGAAGACACCGGGCCGAAAGTCGCGCCGTTGTACGACTGGCGCGAGATGAGCACCTACATCCGCCGTCCGCCGTACTGGGAAGGCGCGCTGGCCGGCGCTCGTCCGCTGAAGGGCATGCGCCCATTGGCGGTGCTGCCGGACAACATCACTACTGATCACCTGTCGCCGTCGAACGCAATCATGCTCGACAGCGCCGCCGGCGAATACCTGGCAAAAATGGGCCTGCCGGAAGAGGACTTCAACTCCTACGCCACCCACCGTGGCGACCACCTGACTGCCCAGCGCGCGACCTTCGCCAACCCGAAGCTGTTCAACGAAATGGTCGTGGAAAACGGCAAGGTCAAGCAGGGTTCGCTGGCGCGTGTCGAGCCGGAAGGCCAGGTCATGCGCATGTGGGAAGCCATCGAAACCTACATGCAGCGCAAGCAGCCGCTGATCATCATCGCTGGCGCTGACTACGGTCAGGGTTCGTCCCGCGACTGGGCGGCGAAAGGCGTGCGCCTGGCCGGCGTCGAGGCGATTGCCGCTGAAGGGTTCGAGCGCATTCACCGCACCAACCTGGTGGGCATGGGCGTGTTGCCGCTGGAATTCAAACCCGGCACCAACCGCCACACCCTGGCCATTGATGGCAGCGAAACCTACGACGTGATCGGCGAACGCAAGCCGCGTGCGGATCTGACGCTGGTGATTCATCGCAAGAATGGCGAGCGCGTCGAAGTGCCGGTGACCTGCCGTCTCGATACCGCTGAAGAAGTGTCGATCTACGAGGCCGGCGGCGTGTTGCAGCGCTTTGCTCAGGACTTCCTCGAAGGATCGGCGGTCGCCGTTTAAATCAACGTGTGGGCATGGGATTTCAAGTCCCATGCCTTCGGTAAGGAGCACCATGGCTCACGCACCACAAATCAGAATCGCTGCCACCTACATGCGCGGCGGCACCAGCAAAGGCGTGTTCTTCAGCCTCACCGATCTGCCCCAAGCAGCGCAGGTTCCAGGCCCGGCGCGCGACGCTTTGTTGCTGCGAGTGATCGGCAGCCCCGATCCCTACGACAAGCAGATCGACGGCATGGGCGGCGCAACGTCGAGCACCAGCAAAACCGTGATCCTGTCGAAAAGCGCCCGCGCCGATCACGACGTCGATTACCTGTTCGGCCAGGTGTCGATCGACAAGCCGTTCGTCGACTGGAGCGGCAACTGCGGCAACCTCTCGGCGGCGGTCGGTTCGTTCGCCATCAGCAACGGTCTGGTCGACGCCAGCCGCATTCCGCACAACGGCGTGGCGGTGGTGCGCGTGTGGCAGGCCAACATCGGCAAGACCATCATCGCCCACGTGCCGATCACCAACGGCGAAGTGCAGGAAACCGGTGATTTCGAACTCGACGGCGTGACCTTTCCGGCGGCCGAAGTGCAGGTCGAATTCATGGATCCGGCGGCGGAAGAAGAGGGCGGCGGTGGCTCGATGTTCCCCACCGGCAATCTGGTCGATGAGCTTGAGGTCCCGGGTGTCGGCACGTTCAAGGCGACCATGATCAATGCCGGGATCCCGACGATTTTCGTCAACGCCGAAGACATCGGTTACACCGGCACCGAACTCCAGGGCGCGATCAACGGCGATCCAAAAGCGCTGCTGATGTTCGAGACGATTCGTGCTTACGGTGCGTTGCGCATGGGCCTGATCGCCAATCTGGAAGAAGCCGCCAAGCGGCAGCACACGCCGAAAGTCGCATTCGTCGCCAAGCCAGCGGATTACGTAGCGTCGAGTGGTAAAGCGATTGCGGCCAGTGACGTCGATCTGCTGGTGCGCGCGTTGTCGATGGGCAAACTGCACCACGCGATGATGGGCACGGCAGCAGTGGCGATCGGCACGGCGGCGGCTATTTCCGGCACGTTGGTGAATCTTGCTGCCGGCGGCGTCGAGCGCAATGCCGTGCGCTTTGGACATCCGTCCGGGACGTTGCGCGTGGGCGCTGAAGCGACACTGGAGAACGGCGAATGGGTGGTGAAGAAAGCCATCATGAGCCGCAGTGCGCGGGTGCTCATGGAAGGCTATGTCCGCGTGCCCGGCGATTGCTTTTAAGCAACAGCAATATCCTTGTGGGAGCGAGCCTGCTCGCGAAAGCGATGCATCAGACATGCAAATGTTGACTGACGCTCAGCCTTCGCGAGCAGGCTCGCTCCCACAGTGGATTGCATTTCAATCATAAGAAATCGTTAGCCCTGAACCGAGGTCCCATCAACGAACCACTTTACGAGTGAATCGAACATGAGCGCCAACGTCGACCTGAACAACCGTCCCGATTACGACGCAGTCCTGCAGGACATCGCCGACTACGTCCTCACCTTCAAGCCTGAATCCGCCGAGGCGCTGAACACCGCGCGCAACTGCCTGATCGACACGCTGGGCTGCGGTCTGCTGGCCCTGCGTTTCCCCGAATGCACGAAACACCTCGGCCCGATCGTAGAGGGCACGGCGGTGCCGTTCGGCGCACGAGTGCCGGGCACCCGTTACCGCCTCGATCCGGTCAAGGCCGCGTGGGACATCGGCTGTATCGTCCGTTGGCTCGATTACAACGACACCTGGCTTGCCGCCGAATGGGGCCATCCATCGGACAACCTCGGCGCCATCCTCGCCGTTGCCGATCACCTGTCACAGAAACGCGTCGCCCACGGTGAGGCGCCGCTGACGGTTCGTGATGTGCTGGAAGCAATGATCATGGCCCACGAGATTCAAGGCGTGATCGCTCTGGAAAACTCCTTCAACCGGGTTGGACTCGACCACGTCATTCTGGTGAAAGTCGCCTCGACCGCCGTCAGCGCCAGACTGATGGGCGCCAATCGCGAGCAGATGCTGTCGGCGCTGTCCCATGCCTTCGCCGACGGTCAGGCGCTGCGTACCTATCGCCATGCGCCGAACGCTGGCTCGCGCAAATCTTGGGCGGCAGGGGATGCGGCGAGTCGCGGCGTGCGCCTGGCCGACATCGCCATGCGCGGTGAGATGGGCATTCCCGGCGTTTTGAGCGCGAAGCAGTGGGGCTTCTATGACGTTTCGTTCAGCCACACCAACAACGATCTGGCGCTGAAACCCGCGGACAAACGCGCTTTCAGCTTTTCCCGGCCGTTCGGCAGTTACGTGATGGAAAACGTGCTGTTCAAGATCAGTTTCCCCGCCGAATTCCATGCGCAGACGGCGTGCGAGGCGGCGGTGACCTTGCATCCGCAGGTGCGCAATCGCCTGCACGAGATCGACCGCATCGTCATCACCACCCATGAATCGGCGATCCGCATCATTTCCAAGGTCGGCCCGCTGGCCAATGCCGCCGACCGCGACCACTGCCTGCAGTACATGACCGCCGTGCCGCTGGCATTCGGCAATCTGGTGGCGGAGCACTACGAAGACGACTTCCACAAGGCGCATCCGATCATCGATGTGCTGTGCGAAAAAATGCTCATCGTTGAAGAACCGCGCTTCACCCGCGAATACCTTGAGCCTGACAAACGCTCGATTGCCAACGCCGTGCAGGTGTTTTTCAAGGATGGCAGCAGCACCGACAACGTGCTGGTGGAGTACCCGATCGGCCATCGCCGCCGCCGCGCCGAAGGTATTCCGTTGCTGGAGGACAAGTTCAAGGCCAATCTGGCCACGCGGTTTGCCGGGCAGCGTTGCGCGGAGATTTTTGCGCTGTGCGAGGATCAGGCGCGGCTGGAAGCCACAGCGGTGAATCGATTCATCGACCTGTTTGTGATCTGACGGACCGCGTTATCGTTCTTCGCGGGCAAGCCCGCTCCCACAGGGAATGGTGATGAACACAGAAATTGTGAACGCCTTCAGAACCTGTGGGAGCGGGCTTGCCCGCGATAGCGTCAGATCAGGCACCGCAAACCTACTTGAACCGCCGCTCAACCCCTTTTTCCACCAGGATCTTCGCCGAAATCTCCTCGACCGAAAAATGCGTGGAATTGATGTGCGGAATGTTCTCGCGGCGGAACAGGTTTTCCACTTCGCGCACTTCGAATTCGCACTGGGCGTAGCTCGAGTAGCGGCTGTTGGGCTTGCGCTCGTTGCGGATCGCAGTGAGGCGGTCGGGGTCGATGGTCAGGCCGAACAGCTTGTGCTGATGAGCGCGCAGGGCCGTCGGCAGGGTCAGGCGCTCCATGTCGTCTTCGGTCAGCGGATAGTTGGCCGCGCGGATGCCGAACTGCATGGCCATGTACAGACACGTCGGCGTTTTGCCGCATCGCGACACGCCCACTAGTATCAGATCGGCTTTGTCGTAATAGTGAGTGCGCGCGCCGTCATCGTTGTCGAGGGCGAAGTTCACCGCCTCGATGCGCTCCATGTAATTGGAGTTGTGTCCGATGGAATGGGATTTGCCGACGGTGTAGGAAGAATGCTCGGTAAGCTCCTGTTCGAGCGGCGCGAGGAAGGTCGAGAAAATGTCGATCATGAAACCATTGGACGTTGCGAGAATCTCACGGATGTCCTGATTGACGATGGTGTCGAAGATGATCGGCCGAAAGCCGTCGGTTTCAGCGGCTTTGTTGATTTGTTGTACCATGGCCCGCGCTTTTTCCACGCTGTCGATGTAGGGCCGCGTGAATTTGCTGAAGGTAATGTTTTCGAACTGCGCCAACAGGCTTTGACCCAGGGTTTCGGCGGTAATGCCGGTGCCATCGGAGATGAAGAAAGCAGATCGTTTCATTTGCACCTTGGGCCTTAAGCTAGTAACGAATCTTGGATATGATAGGCGCGATTTGCCGGCCGCCATTGGCCCGCATTCTCACTTATTTTCCAGGTCCAGGCCATACAACCGGCCAAGGCTCCCCCGGGCCGCCGGTTTCTGAGCTTTTCCAACACAGTTAGTGGAGAGATCACCTTGGTAGAGTACGTAGTTTCCCTCGATAAGCTCGGCAAACACGATGTTGAGCATGTGGGGGGCAAGAACGCATCCCTGGGCGAGATGATCAGTAACCTGGCAGGCGCCGGTGTTTCGGTCCCCGGCGGCTTCGCCACGACGGCTCAGGCCTATCGTGACTTCCTCGAACTGAGCGGCCTGAACGAGCAGATCCACAAGGCCCTCGACGCGCTCGACGTCGACGACGTCAATGCGCTGGCCAAGACCGGCGCGCAGATCCGCCAATGGATCATGGACGCCGAATTCCCTGAAAAGCTCAACACCGAGATCCGCACCGCGTTCGCCGCGCTGTCCGCCGGCAACCCTGACGTGGCCGTGGCCGTGCGTTCTTCCGCCACCGCCGAAGACCTGCCGGACGCCTCGTTCGCCGGTCAGCAGGAAACCTTCCTGAACATCCGTGGTGTGGAAAACGTAATCCGCGCCGCCAAAGAGGTGTTCGCTTCGCTGTTCAACGACCGTGCGATTTCCTACCGCGTGCACCAGGGCTTCGACCACAAACTGGTCGCCCTGTCGGCTGGCGTGCAGCGCATGGTGCGTTCGGAAACCGGCACCGCCGGCGTGATGTTCACCCTCGATACCGAATCGGGTTTCCGTGACGTGGTGTTCATCACCGGCGCTTACGGCCTGGGTGAAACCGTCGTACAAGGCGCGGTCAACCCGGATGAGTTCTACGTACACAAAGGCACGCTGGAGGCCGGTCGTCCGGCGATCCTGCGTCGCAACCTGGGCAGCAAAGCCATCAAGATGATCTACGGCGACGAGGCCAAGGCCGGTCGTTCGGTCAAGACTGTCGATGTCGACAAGGCCGAGCGCGCGCGTTTCTGCCTGACCGACGCCGAAGTCAGTGAGCTGGCCAAGCAGGCGATGATCATCGAGAAGCACTACGGCTGCCCGATGGACATCGAGTGGGCCAAGGACGGTGACGACGGCAAGCTGTACATCGTTCAGGCGCGTCCGGAAACCGTGAAAAGCCGCACCCAGGCCAACGTCATGGAACGTTACCTGCTGAAAGAGACCGGCACCGTGCTGGTGGAAGGTCGGGCGATCGGCCAGCGCATCGGCGCCGGCAAAGTACGCATCATCAAAGACGTCTCGGAAATGGACAAAGTCCAGCCGGGCGACGTGCTGGTTTCCGACATGACCGACCCGGACTGGGAACCAGTGATGAAGCGCGCCAGCGCCATCGTCACCAACCGTGGCGGGCGTACCTGCCACGCGGCGATCATCGCCCGTGAGCTGGGTATCCCGGCGGTGGTCGGTTGCGGCAACGCCACCCAGCTGCTGAAGGATGGCCAGGGCGTGACCGTATCCTGCGCCGAAGGCGACACCGGTTACATCTTCGAAGGCGAACTGGGCTTCGACATCAAGAAGAACTCCGTCGACGCCATGCCGGAGCTGCCGTTCAAGATCATGATGAACGTCGGCAACCCGGACCGCGCCTTCGACTTCGCGCAATTGCCGAACGCCGGCGTTGGTCTGGCGCGTCTGGAATTCATCATCAACCGCATGATCGGCGTGCACCCGAAAGCGCTGTTGAACTACGACGGCCTGCCGCAGGAAATCAAGGACAGCGTCGACAAGCGTATTGCCGGTTACAGCGACCCTGTCGACTTTTACGTCGACAAACTGGTGGAAGGCATCAGCACCCTGGCTGCAGCGTTCACGCCGAAAAAAGTCATCGTGCGTCTGTCGGACTTCAAGTCCAACGAATACGCCAACCTGATCGGCGGCAAGCTCTACGAGCCGGAAGAAGAAAACCCGATGCTGGGCTTCCGTGGCGCTTCGCGTTACATCAGCGAATCGTTCCGCGACTGCTTCGAACTCGAATGCCGCGCGCTGAAACGTGTGCGCAACGAGATGGGCCTGACCAACGTGGAAATCATGGTGCCGTTCGTCCGTACGCTCGGCGAAGCCAGCCAGGTGGTCGATCTGCTCGCCGAGAACGGCTTGAAGCGCGGCGAGAACGGTCTGCGCGTGATCATGATGTGCGAACTGCCATCCAACGCGATTCTGGCTGAGGAATTCCTCGAATTCTTCGACGGCTTCTCGATCGGCTCCAACGACCTGACCCAGCTCACTTTGGGTCTGGACCGTGACTCCGGGATCATCGCGCACTTGTTCGACGAGCGGAATCCAGCGGTGAAGAAGCTGTTGGCCAACGCCATTCAGGCCTGCAACAAGGCCGGCAAGTACATCGGCATCTGCGGTCAGGGTCCTTCCGACCACCCGGATCTGGCCAAGTGGCTGATGGAACAGGGCATCGAAAGCGTGTCGCTGAACCCGGACACCGTGCTGGAAACCTGGTTCTTCCTCGCCGAAGGTCAGGCTTGATCAGTATGTAATTGGCCCGCACCCCATGTGGGAGCGGGCCTGCTCGCGAAGACGCAGCAACATTCACCATGGATGTTGACTGATACACCGCTTTCGCGAGCAGGCTCGCTCTCACATGGGCCGGGCCTTGAGATTGAAGTAGGGCGGGCTCCATCGGAAGCCGCCCTTTTTTGTGCAAGAGCATTATGCAAAGCAGCAGCAACCTGTTTCCTGTCGCGCTGATCAGCGCCGAGCGGCGCGGCGATCTGAGCGAAGACGTCTATCGATTGAAACCCGGCAACAGCCCGGACTGGTCCGTGGAGATCGCCGTCACCCGTTTGGGCATGGCCGATGACACGGCGCCACGCGGCGTGCCGGTGATTCTGTTGCACGGCAGCTTTTCCAATCGGCGCTTCTGGTTTTCCCCCAAAGGCCTCGGGCTCGGCGCGTATCTGACCCGGCTGGGCTTCGACGTGTGGATTCCGGAAATGCGCGGTCACGGCCTCTCCCAGCGCAACGAAGACTATCGGCGCAACCGCGTGGCCGATTATGCCCGTTACGATCTGCCGGCGATTGCCGCGTTCGTGCGTGAGCAAAGTGGACAGATCCCGCACTGGATCGGCCATTCGCTCGGCGGCATCACCCTGGCGGCGGCGCTCGGTGGCGAATATCTCGGCGAACCGGCCGTGGCCTCGGCGGCGTTTTTCGGCACCCAGGTCAGCCGCACCTACTGGCCGTTGAAAATCCCACCGGTGGAGTGGGGCGGGCGCTTCATTCTCAAGCGTTTCGCGCAGTTGTCTGGCTCACGCCTCAAACGCGGTCCGGAAGACGAACCGATCGGCCTGGCCATCGAAAGCATGCGCTGGTACGGCTTGTTTGGCCGCTTCGGCGACAAGTATAAGGACTGGTGGGCCGGACTTGCCGAGGTGCAGGTGCCGGTGCTGGCGGTGACCGCAGCGGGGGATCATCAGGATCCAGCGTGGGCCTGCCGTAAGCTGTTCGAGCAGATCGGCTCAAAGTGCAAGCAGTTCATCAACCTGGGCCGCGAGCAGGGTTTCTCGGACAATTTCGGCCATGTCGAAATGTTGGTGAGCAAAGCAGCGCAGGCTGAAGTGTGGCCGCTGGTGGCGCGCTGGTTGAACGATCAGCAGACGCCGTTGCTGGCGCAGACGACGGATCTGGCCGCTGCGGTGTGAGGGGCGTTCCGTTCAGCCTGGCTTGCGGCTAAGATATGACGCATTGTGCGGTTCTGGTCATATTTCGTGACTATTTAGCGATAACGTTTCAGCCGCGGTTCAGGTTCGCTCAGCGACCATGGCATGGACTAAGGTAAACAGCGACCGCCGGAACTCGTCTCATCAGAATGCGGCATCCCTTGATCGTCTTCCTTGTTACAGGAGTTTTTCGATGGAACATTACCTTACGCCTGACCTGTGCGACGCCTACCCGGAGCTGGTGCAGGTGCTGGAACCGATGTTCAGCAATTTCGGCGGCCGGGATTCCTTCGGCGGCGAAATCGTGACCATCAAGTGCTTCGAAGACAATTCGCTGGTCAAGGAGCAGGCCGAACTCAACGGCAAAGGCAAAGTGCTGGTGGTTGATGGCGGCGGTTCGCTGCGCCGCGCCCTGCTGGGCGACATGATCGCCGCCAAGGCCGCGCAGAACGGTTGGGAAGGGCTGGTGATCTACGGTTGCATCCGTGACGTCGACGTCATTGCGCAGACCGATCTCGGCGTGCAGGCGCTGGCCAGCCATCCGATGAAAACCGACAAGCGCGGCATTGGCGACCTCAACGTCCCGGTGACTTTCGCCGGCGTGACGTTTCACCCAGGCCAGTACATTTATGCGGACAACAACGGCGTGATCGTTTCGCCGACTCCGCTGAAAATGCCTGAATAAGATTTTCGACAAGGGATGCGGATGTTCGAGGAAGAAAACGCGCAATGGGGGCTGGTGCATGCCCTGGTGCTGGACGGCAAGGGCGGTGCGCGTTCGATAGCCCGGACTGAGCTCGACGATTTGCAGCTGCAGGCCCATGAAAGCCTGTGGCTGCATTGGGATCGCAGCCATCCGCAGACCCGTACCTGGTTGCGCAAGTCCAGCGGGCTCAACGAATTCACCTGCGATCTGCTGCTGGAAGAGAATACCCGCCCGCGTCTGTTGCCATTGCCCGATTCCGAGCTGTTGCTGTTTCTGCGCGGGGTCAATCTCAACCCGGGCGCCGAGCCGGAAGACATGGTCTCGGTGCGGATTTTCGCCTCGGCTCAGCGGGTGATTTCCCTGCGTTTGCGCCCGTTGCGGGCTACGGATGAGTTGCTGGCGCTGCTGGGTGAGGGCAAAGGGCCGAAAACTTCCTCGGAATTGATGCTGTATCTGGCGCAGTTCCTCACCAATAAAGTGCAGGATCTGGTCACGTGCCTGTCGGAAGTGGTGGATGAAGAGGAAGAAAAACTCGACGCCGACGAACGGTATACCCCCGAGCATGGGGCCATTTTGCACATCCGCCGCAGAGCCGCTGGGCTGAAGCGTTTTCTCGCCCCACAGCGGGATATTTTCGGACAGCTGACGCGGATCAAACTGCCGTGGTTCGTCGAAGACGACGCCGACTACTGGAACGAATTGAACAACAGCCTGACCCGTTATCTGGAAGAGCTCGAATTGACCCGAGAGCGCGTGGGGCTTGTGCTGGAGGCCGAAGACCGGCGTTTGAGCGTGCACATGAATCGGACCATGTACCGCTTCGGCATTATTACCTGCATCTTCTTGCCGATGAGTTTCATCACCGGTCTGCTCGGCATCAATGTCGGTGGTATTCCGTTTGCTGAAAGCCCGTATGGTTTCCTGATTGCCTGCTTGACGGTACTCGCCCTGGCGTTCGGTCAGTGGTGGTTGTTCCGTCGATTGCGCTGGGTGTGAACATGGCGCATGTGACCCGAGTAAATCTGCCCGCGTCTTTCACAGACATCACGAGAGGTGCGTATGCACGATCCGTTTGAACAGTCTTTGCGCGACATGCTCAACGCTTCGCCGTCCAGCCGCGACGACGATGCGTGCCTGGGCCGCGTACTCAAAACCGCCAACCGCCAGGTCGGCGCCGGTGATCTGTTCAGCCTGCTGGGCCGCTGGCTGCCCGCGCTGATGATCGCCCTGAACAATGGCTCGGCGCATGTCTCGCCGGTTTCCCGTCTTCGTAAAACTACTGCTCGCACTGCTGATAAGGCTGATTGAATATGGAACTTGATCTCTGGACTCAGAGCCTCGTCACTGCAATGACTGCGTTGTGGACCAAAGTCGCTAATTTCATTCCGAACCTGTTCGGCGCACTGGTTGTGCTGCTGTTGGGTTTCGTCGTGGCCAAGCTGCTCGACACCTTGCTCTCCAAATTGCTCGCCAAACTCGGCCTTGATCGTCTGATGGGCGGCACCGGGCTGACCAAGCTGATGTCGCGGGCCGGGCTGCAGGTGCCGATCTCGACGCTGATCGGTAAAATCGTCTACTGGTTCGTTCTGCTGATTTTTCTGGTTTCCGCGGCAGAATCCCTTGGCCTTGAGCGAGTTTCAGCTACGCTGGACATGCTGGCGTTGTATCTGCCGAAAGTATTCGGCGCCGCGCTGGTGCTGCTGGTCGGTGTCCTGCTGGCGCAACTGGCCAACGGGCTGGTGCGCGGCGCAGCAGAAGGCGTAGGGCTGGACTACGCTTCCGGGTTGGGACGGATCGCGCAGGGGCTGGTGATCATCATCAGCATCTCGGTTGCGATCAGCCAGCTCGAGGTCAAGACCGACCTGCTGAACCATGTGATTGTCATCGTATTGATTACCGTTGGTCTGGCAGTTGCGCTGGCCATGGGTTTGGGAAGCCGGGAAATCGCCGGTCAGATTCTTGCGGGAATCTATGTGCGTGAGCTGTATGAGGTTGGGCAACAAGTGCGTGTTGGCGAGGTCGAAGGCCAGATCGAAGAGATCGGCACGGTTAAAACCACATTGCTGACCGATGAGGGTGAGCTAGTCTCTCTCTCCAATCGGATCCTGCTGGAACAGCATGTGAGTAGCCGCTAAACCGGCAAACCCTGCTAATGTATGCCGCCGCAAAATGCCAGCCGAGGCTGGTTGTGGCGGACATTGACCTGACTGTCGGCACGACTTGTTTTGAATAAAGCCCAACCGCTATCCACGCGCTACGACCCCCGCGAGCTCTCTGATGAGGAGTTGGTCGCGCGCTCGCATACCGAGCTGTTTCACGTAACGCGCGCCTACGAAGAGTTGATGCGGCGTTACCAGCGAACATTATTTAACGTCTGCGCGAGATATCTTGGGAACGATCGCGACGCAGACGATGTCTGTCAGGAAGTGATGCTGAAGGTGCTGTACGGCCTGAAGAACTTCGAGGGGAAATCGAAGTTCAAAACCTGGCTTTACAGCATCACTTACAACGAATGCATCACGCAGTATCGGAAGGAACGGCGTAAGCGTCGCTTGATGGACGCTCTCAGTCTGGACCCTCTTGAAGAAGCGTCTGAAGAAAAGGCGCCGAAGCCGGAGGAGAAGGGTGGGCTTGATCGCTGGCTGGTGTATGTGAATCCGATTGACCGCGAAATTCTGGTGCTACGATTTGTCGCAGAGCTGGAGTTTCAGGAGATCGCAGACATCATGCACATGGGTTTGAGTGCGACAAAAATGCGTTACAAACGCGCTCTAGATAAATTGCGTGAGAAATTTGCAGGCATTGCTGAAACTTAGTTCAGCGCAAATATCTCTTACGTGTAGGCAAGTTCTGATAGACTTGCCGCCGAGTTGTCCCCCGGTTTGCGGGACTGCTTCACAATCACCAGATGGGGATTTAACGGATGAAACTGAAAAACACCTTGGGCTTGGCCATTGGTTCTCTGATTGCCGCCACTTCGTTCGGCGCTCTGGCACAAGGCCAAGGCGCAGTTGAAATCGAAGGCTTCGCTAAGAAAGAACAATTCGACAGCGCTCGTAACTTCAAGAACAACGGCAACCTGTTCGGCGGTTCGATCGGTTACTTCCTGACCGACGACGTTGAACTGCGTCTGGGCTACGACGAAGTGCACAACGTACGTGCCGACGATGGCAAGAACGTCAAAGGCGCTAACACCGCTCTGGACGCTCTGTACCACTTCAACAACCCAGGCGACATGATTCGTCCATACGTTTCGGCCGGTTTCTCTGACCAGAGCATCGACCAGAACGGTTCGAACGGTCGTAACCGTTCCACCTTCGCCAACGTTGGCGGCGGTGCCAAGCTGTACTTCACCGAGAACTTCTACGCCCGTGCCGGCGTTGAAGCTCAGTACAACATCGACCAGGGCGACACCGAGTGGGCTCCTAGCGTCGGTATCGGTGTGAACTTCGGTGGCGGCTCCAAGCCAGCTGCTGCTCCAGTTCCAGCACCTGCTGAAGTCTGCTCCGACAGCGACAACGATGGCGTTTGCGACAACGTTGACAAGTGCCCGGACACCCCAGCCAACGTAACCGTTGACGCTGATGGCTGCCCAGCAGTTGCTGAAGTTGTTCGTGTTGAGCTGGACGTGAAATTCGACTTCGACAAGTCGGTAGTCAAGCCAAACAGCTACGGCGACATCAAGAACCTGGCTGACTTCATGAAGCAGTACCCATCCACCACCACTACTGTTGAAGGTCACACTGACTCCGTCGGTCCTGACGCTTACAACCAGAAACTGTCCGAGCGTCGTGCAAACGCCGTTAAGCAAGTTCTGACCAACCAGTACGGTGTTGAATCGTCCCGCGTTCAGTCTGTTGGCTACGGCGAATCCCGCCCAGTTGCTGACAACAAAACTGACGCTGGCCGCGCTGTAAACCGTCGCGTAGAAGCGCAGGTTGAAGCTCAAGCTAAGTAATTAGCTGCCGCTGATGGAAAAGCCCGGCTCAGGCCGGGCTTTTCTTTGTCTGCGATTTGGCTTTGACGCTTAAAGCGCCTGCACGTTGTACGCCGTCCCGGAGCTGCCGAAGGCTGCGATCTTTTGCTCTTGAGCAACAGCCGCCACCGCACCAATCACCAGAATCGCCGGGCTTTTCAATTCAAACGCCGAGGCATCCTCAGCCATCGCAGTCAGATCACTGCGACATTCACGCTGATGCGCCAAAGAGGCGTTTTCGATCATCGCCACTGGCGTATGCGCCGCCATCCCTCCGGCGAGCAGCTGATCACGAATCTCGCCCAGCTTGGCCACGCCCATGTAAACCACCAGCGTCGTCCCGCCTTGCGCCAACGCCTGCCAGTTCAACTGGCTGTCATCCTGCGTGTGCGCAGTGACCAGCGTCACCCCGCGCGCCACGCCCCGCAACGTCAGCGGAATATCGCATTGCGTCGCCCCGGCCAGCCCGGCAGTGATGCCATTGACCAGTTCCACTTCAACCCCGCGCTCGCGCAACCACTGCGCTTCTTCGCCACCGCGGCCGAAAATGCACGGATCGCCGCCCTTCAGGCGCACCACGCATTTGCCCTGGCGCGCATAACGCAGCATCAGCCGATGGATAAACGCCTGTGGCGTCGAACGGCAGCCGCCGCGTTTGCCGACGGGGATAACCCGCGCAGTCGGGCAGTGTTCCAGCACCGCGTCGTTGACCAGATCATCGATCATCACCACATCGGCCTCGCGCAACGCGCGCACCGCTTTGAGCGTCAGCAACTCCGGATCGCCAGGGCCTGCGCCCACCAGCCAGACTTTCGCATTCATGGTGTTGTCCTCGTTAAATGACCGCGACCGGCCGCGCTTCGGCAGCCAGCAGACGCTTGATTTCCGGCACGCAGGAACCGCATTGCGTACCGCATCGGAGAGTTTTTTTCAGGCCTTGCAGATCCAGGCCCTGGCGAATGCCGGCGCAGACTGCGTTGAGGCTGACGTTTTCGCAATTGCACAAGGTCTTGTCGGTGGCGATCGCTCCGACAGTGCCGGGCGGCGCGCTCATCGGCGCGAGCAGCCAGCGCCGCAGTTGTTGGTCGGCGCGGCCCTCCAGCCACAAGCTCTGCAACCAGTGTTGCGCAAGGGTTTCGCCGGCCAGGCGAATCGCAGTAATACGGCCGTTTTCGATGCGCACCCGCTTGCCAATGGCACGACGCGGATCGTCATAGGCCAGAACCGGGCCATCCAGCAGTGACAGGCATTGGTCGATCTCGCCCAGCAGCTGTGGATCCGGCGCCTGGACGTGTGCAGCGCGTATCAGCAACGCTGGTCGCTCACGCCCGACAAGGCTGAGGCTGACGTAGGAAAACGCCTCGCACAGCGGTCGTAGCGTCTCGAAATGCCGCTGAACATCACCCTCGATCAAAGCGAACAGTTGCCACGGCAGGTTGACTGCCTCCAGACGCACGCCGCTGTGCTTGAGCTCCGGTTGCCTGGACAGCGGATCAAACGCCGGCAAGGTCAGCGTGTTGACGCCGCCCTTGAGATAGCGATCGCCCCAGTGCATCGGCAGGAACGCCTGGCCCGGACGCACGCTGTCGTCGCTGCCGACCGCAACAATCACCGCGCCACGGCGGCTTTTCAGATTGACCAGATCACCGGGCTGCAAGCGGTGCCGACGCATTTCGTCAGGGTGCAGGCTCAGCACGGCTTCGCTGACGTGGCCGAACAATTGCGCGGCGGTGCCGGTGCGGCTCATGCCGTGCCACTGGTCACGCAGGCGACCGGTGATCAAAGTCAGCGGGAAGCGCGCGTCGCGTTGTTCCTTGGCGGCGCGGTACGGATCGGCAATGAACTGCGCGCGGCCATTGGCTGTAGGAAAAATGCCGTCGCTGTACAAGCGTGGCGTGCCTTGGCGGGCGCCGGCAGGGAAGGGCCATTGCTGCGGACCGATCTCGTCGATCAAGGCGTGACTGATTCCGGACAGATCCAGGTCTCGCCCACGGGTCAGCGCTTTGAATTCATCAAACAACTGCGCAGGTTGATCGAAAGCGAACAGGCTCGGCTGCCTGGGGCGCAGACGTTTCTCCAGACGCTGTGCGAAATCCACCGTGATCGCCCAGTCCGGCCGCGCTTCGCCCGGTGCGACAACCGCTTTGCGCACGTGGGAAATGCGCCGCTCGGAGTTGGTCACCGAACCTTCTTTCTCGCCCCAACTGGCGGCGGGTAACAGCAGGTCGGCAAATGCAGCGGTTTCGGTGGTGCGAAAGGCTTCTTGCAATACCACAAAAGGGCAGGCCTCAAGCGCTGCGCGGATTGCGCTCTGATCGGGCATCGATTGCGCCGGGTTGGTACAGGCAATCCACAGTGCTTTGATTTTTCCGCTGCGCAGGTTTTCGAACAGTTCGATGGCGCTCAGGCCCGGCGCCTCGGGCAAGCTCTCGACGCCCCAGTACGCTGCCACCTCGGCGCGATGTTCCGCATTGCCGGCATCACGATGGCCGGGTAGCAGATTGGACAGACTGCCGGTTTCCCGTCCGCCCATGGCGTTTGGCTGACCCGTCAGGGAGAAAGGTCCTGCACCGGGCCGGCCAATTTGCCCGGTGGCCAGGTGCAGATTGATCAGCGCGCTGTTTTTCGCGCTGCCGGCGCTGGACTGATTCAGGCCCATGCACCACAGCGACAGGAAGCTCGGCGCAGTGCCGACCCATTCTGCGCATTGCTGCAGTTGCTCGATGCTGATGCCGCACAGTTGCGAAACCATTTGCGGGGTGTAATCGCGCACCAGGGTTTTGAGTTCGGCGAGGCCTTCGGTGTGCGCCTTGATGAAATCGCGATCGACCCAGTCTTCCCACAGCAGCAGATGCAAAATCCCATGGAACAAGGCGACATCGGTACCCGGAAGAATCGCCAGATGCAGGTCAGCCAAATCGCAGGTGTCGGTGCGACGTGGGTCGATAACGATGACTTTCATCTGCGGGCGACGGGATTTGGCTTCCTCCAGTCGACGGAAAAGTACCGGATGTGCGTAGGCCATGTTACTGCCGACGATCATCACGCAGTCGCTGAACTCCAGATCCTCATAACTGCACGGCGGGGCATCTGCGCCGAGGCTGCGTTTGTAGCCGACCACCGCCGAGGACATGCACAGCCGCGAATTACTGTCGATGTTGTTGGTGCCGACCAGCGCCCGCGCCAGTTTGTTGAAGGCGTAGTAGTCCTCGGTGAGCAACTGCCCGGAGATGTAGAACGCCACGCTGTCCGGGCCGTGTTCGGCGATGGTTTCGGCAAACACGTTGGCGGCGTGTTCCAGTGCCGTATCCCAGTCAGTACGGCTGCGCGCCAGGCCTTTGCCCAGGCGCAGTTCCGGGTACAAGGCGCGGGCGGCGAGGTCGCCGGTCAGGTGCAGCGTCGAGCCTTTGCTGCACAGTTTGCCGAAGTTGGCCGGGTGCGCCGGATCGCCGCTGACGCCGAGGATGCGCTCGCCGTCATGCTCGATCAGTACGCCGCAGCCGACCCCGCAGTAGCAGCAGGTCGAGGCGGTCGTCTGGCGGTTCATCAGATGGCGTCCCGCAGGGCCAGTTGCACCCGGCCATTCTCGACTCGCGCCGGATGGTGATGGGCGCAGCCGATGTCCGGCGCCTGGGCTTCGCCGGTTTCGAGGTCGATCTGCCAGTTGTGCAGCGGGCAGGCGACGCGTTTGCCATAGATCAGACCCTGCGACAGCGGGCCGCCCTTGTGCGGGCAGCGATCATCGAGGGCGAAAACCTCGTCGTCGCTTGTACGAAAAATCGCGATGTCACCTTTCGGCCCGGCAATGATCCGCGAGCCGAGGGCGTTGATCTCTTCCAGCGCACAGATATCGAGCCAGTTCATGCCGGCACCTCCAGGTTTTTCACGGGGATCACGTCGAATTCTTTCTTCAGTTGCGGCTGCGCCAGGCGCTCCTTCCACGGGTCCTGTTCGAACGACAGGGAGAATTGCAGGCGCTCATTCAGGGCCTTGCGCCGCTCGGCGTCTTCGAGCACGTTCTTCTTGATGTGCTCCATGCCGACCCGTTGCAGGTAATGCACGGTGCGTTCGAGGTAGAAGGCTTCCTCGCGGTAGAGCTGCAGGAACGCGCCGTTGTATTCGCGGACTTCCTCGGCAGTTTTCAGTTTGACGAAGAACTCGGCGACTTCGGTCTTGATCCCGCCGTTGCCACCGATGTACATCTCCCAGCCGGAGTCGACGCCGATAATTCCTACGTCCTTGATGCCCGCTTCCGAGCAGTTGCGTGGGCAACCGGACACTGCCAGCTTCACTTTGTGCGGCGACCACATGTTGAACAGGTCGTGCTCGAGTTCGATGCCCAGTTGCGTCGAGTTCTGCGTGCCGAAGCGGCAGAACTCGCTGCCGACGCAGGTTTTCACGGTGCGGATGGATTTGCCGTAGGCGTGGCCGGACGGCATGTCGAGGTCTTTCCACACGCCGGGCAGGTCCTGTTTCTTGAT
Source organism: Pseudomonas siliginis (assembly GCF_019145195.1). Taxonomy (GTDB): domain Bacteria; phylum Pseudomonadota; class Gammaproteobacteria; order Pseudomonadales; family Pseudomonadaceae; genus Aquipseudomonas; species Aquipseudomonas siliginis. The sequence goes on along the minus strand of NZ_JAHSTW010000005.1, from coordinate 323,597 downwards.
CCCCAGCAAGTCGATGCGCTGACCGCCGGTGACCTTGACCATCGGCACGTTGTACTTGTCGGCCACATCGGCGATCCGCCGCAGTTCCGATGGATTGGTCACGCCGCCCCACATGCGCGGCACCACCGAATAGGTGCCGTCCTTCTGGATGTTGGCGTGGGCGCGTTCGTTGATCAGGCGCGATTGCGGATCGTCCTTGGCCTCGCCCGGCCAGGTGGAAATCAGGTAGTAGTTGAGCGCCGGGCGACAGGTCGCGCAGCCATTGGGTGTGCGCCAGTTCAGGTAACTCATGGTCTCGGCGATGGTCAGCAGGTGTTCCTGACGGATCGCCTGACGAATCTGCCCGTGGTTGAGGTCGCTGCAACCGCAGATGGCTTTTTCGCTTTTCGGTTTGACGTCGGCCGCGCCACCCACCGTATTGATCAGGATCTGTTCAACAAGGCCGGCGCAGGAACCGCAGGAGCTGGCAGCCTTGGTGTGTTTCTTCACTTCATCGACGCTGAACAGACCATGTTCCTGAATGGCCTTGACGATGGTGCCCTTGCACACACCGTTGCAGCCGCAGACTTCGGCGCTGTCGGCCATGACCATGGCTTTGTCCTGGCCCTGATGTCCTACGTCGCCTAGGGCGTTTTCGCCGAACATGAGGTGATCGCGGATCTCGCCGATGGCGTGATTCTCACGAATCTGCCGGAAATACCAACCGCCATCTGCCGTATCGCCGTACAGACAGGCGCCGACCAGCACGTCATCCTTGATCACCAGTTTTTTGTACACGCCGCCAATCGGGTCGGAGAGGGTGATAGTCTCGGTACCTTCGCCGCCCATGAAGTCGCCGGCGGAGAACAGGTCGATGCCGGTGACTTTCAATTTGGTCGAGGTCACTGAACCCTGATAGCGAGCGAAACCCAGTTGCGCGAGGTGATTGGCGCAGACCTTGGCTTGTTCGAACAGCGGCGCAACGAGGCCGTAGGCGATGCCGCGATGGCTGGCGCATTCGCCGATTGCGTAGATGCGCGGGTCGTAGGTTTGCAGGGTGTCGTTGACCAGAATCCCGCGATTGCACGGAATGCCGGCCTTTTCTGCCAGTTCGGTGTTGGGGCGGATGCCGGCGGCCATCACCACCAGATCGGCAGGAATGATGTCGCCGTTCTTGAACTGCACCGAGCCGACCCGGCCATTGCCGGCGTCGTGCAAGGCTTGGGTCTGTTCGCACAGGCGAAAATGCAGGCCACGGGATTCCAGCGCCGATTGCAGAAGCTGGCCGCTGGTCTTGTCCAGTTGGCGCTCCAGCAGCCATTCGCCGAGGTGCACCACGGTGACGTGCATGCCGCGCAGCATCAGGCCGTTGGCCGCTTCGAGGCCGAGCAGGCCGCCGCCGATGACCACGGCGTGCTTGTGGGTCCTGGCGGTGTCGATCATGGCCTGGGTGTCGGCGATGTCGCGATAACCGATCACGCCCTGCAAAGTGTTGCCGGGGATTGGCAGGATGAACGGAGTCGAGCCGGTGGCGATCAGCAGGCGATCGTACTCGGCTTCGGTGCCGTCCTCGGCAATCACTCGGCGTTTGACCCGGTCGATCTCCACCACTTTGCGGTTGAGCAGCAACTTGATGTTGTTTTCCAGGTACCAGTCGAGGTCGTTGAGGACGATCTCTTCGAACGTCTGCTCGCCGGCCAGCACCGGCGACAGCAGGATGCGGTTGTAGTTGGTGTGCGGTTCGGCGCCGAAGACGGTGATGTCGTAGAGCTCGTCGCTCAGCTTGAGCAGTTCTTCCAGGGTACGCACCCCGGCCATGCCATTGCCGATCATCACCAGTTTGAGTTTTTTCATCAGGTTCTCCGGGAGCTGCGGCTGGCCTCTGGTGGGCCGTCGGGCCTTGCTCGACAAATTTTGCGCAAACAAAAAAAGGCGTCCCGCTAGTTGCCTAGCGAGGACGCCTTTGTCCTGGTCCCGTTCTCTCGGGAAGCGCAGCCTTCGTCGTTGAAGGTTGGGCTGTATGTATGGTGAAAAGGGTAATGCAGTGGTTGTGCCAACTCGGGGGGACGCGGATTTATTGGGGATTGGGGTTGTGACAAGAGATTTTTTTGCACCGAATCGAGGCGTGTTGCTCGTTCGTGGCGCGTTAATTCTTGGGGTTATGCGGTGTGAAGCCGAATGCCTTCGCGAGCAGGCTCGCTCCCACAAGGTGTCTGCGAACGACACAAATTCCCTGTGGGAGCGAGCCTGCTCGCGAATGGCGCGGTGCGGTTCAACTGTGAAACAACAAAACCAGCAGCACCACATTCCCGAGCAATGCCAGAAGCGCCATCGTCCGCCAGACCTTCAACGGCTCCCGTTCCAACAAAGGCCGGGGCCGCACACTCAAACTTTGCCGCTCACCCTGTTCCAGCACCAGCAGCCACTCTTCAGCGGTTTCGAAGCGTTGCTGCGGATCGGCGGCAACGCCACGTTCCAGACTTTGCGCCAGCCATTCCGGCAAGTCCGGGCGATAGCGACTGGCACTCACCGGCACGCCGAATCGGGGCCGCTGGAATGCTTCTATTTCGCCGTAGGGAAAATGCCCGGTGAGCAGGTAATAGAGAGTGACGCCGACAGAATACAAATCCTGCTGCGCACTTGGCGACTCGCCGCGAAACGCTTCCGGGGCGATGAAACTAGGCGTTCCCGGCAGGGTCGACGGCGCGTCCTCCGACAATCCCGGGCAATAAGCCAGGCCGAAATCCAGCAGGCGCAGTTCGCCGTCATCCCCCAGCAGCAGGTTTTCCGGTTTGATGTCGCGGTGCAGAATCTGCCGTCGATGCAGCAACCCGACCGCGCGCAACAGCCGCTCGGCGATGTCCTGCCACTGCGCCAAAGGCAACGGGCCGCTGTGTTGAAACACGTCGGCCAGCGTCGTCCCGGCGTATTCGCGCATCACGTAATACAAATGTTGACGCTGAGTGCAGGCATGGATTTGCGGAAAATGCCGGCCGGCCACGCGCTTTAGGAACCATTCTTCCGACAGCAGCGCCTGCCCGGCTTGCGGATCGTCGGCGAGCCGCGTCGGCAAGGTCTTCAACAGCCAAGGCTGGCCCTGACTATCGAGCACGCGATACAGCAATGATTGCTGGCTCTGGCCGATGATGTCTTGCACCTGCCAGCCTTCAAACGCTCGCCCGGGTTTCAGCGCCGGCGGCAGTGGCCATTGCTGCAATTGCACCAGCGCATCGCCGATGCTCGCTTCGCCCAGCGCATCGACGCGCACCAGCAGGGCACTGGCGTTGTCCTGACTGCCGGCCAGATGCGCGGCGTTGACCAAGGTTTGCGCCGCGCTGTGCAGATCCGCTTGATCACGCAGAATCGCCGCGATCGCGGTATCGCCCAAGGTCGACCAGACGCCGTCGCTGAGTAAAACGAAGCTTTCGCCCTCACGCAGTTCGCCGTCGAGGAAATCCAGGACCAGATGCTGATCGAGCCCGAGCGCACGTTTGAGCACGTGTTGCATGCCCGGTTGCTCCCAGACGTGATCCTCGCTGATGCGCTGCAAGCGCTCGGCGTGCCAGCGATAGACCCGGCAATCGCCGACGTGGGCGAGGGTGAAGCGTCGACCGCGCATCACCAGCGCGCTGACCGTGGTCAGCAACGGTTGCCCGCCGCCGTTGGCCTGCAGCCAGCGATTTTGTGCGAGCAGCAGGCGATCCAGCGCCTGGGCCACGCTCCAGGTTTCCGGCGTCGCGTAGTAGTCCAGCGCCAGCGCCTGCAAGGTCGAACGCGCGGCGAGGCCGCCATCGGCGCATTGGCTGACGCCGTCGGCGATGGCGAACAGATAACCCTTGCTCACCGCCAGTGCCGGCGCCGGTGTCACTGAACGCAGGGCGTCCTGATTCTCCGCGCGCGGGCCGGTGGCGCTGGCTTCGGCGAAACTCAGCTGCAGGGCCATTGAGGCCTCAGACCCGCGCCGCCGTTACTGCCGCCGAGCCCCAGGTAGTTCTCCAGCGACGCTTGACGCCGTGCAGGCCAAACCACGCCAACACACCGAGGCTGGCGAACAACCACAGCGCCAATTGATAGCTGCCGGTGCTTTGCTTGATCGCGCCCATACCGGCGGCGAGGGCGAAGCCGCCGATACCGCCGGCCATGCCGATCAGCCCGGTCATCACGCCGATTTCCAGACGAAAACGCTGCGGCACCAATTGGAAAACCGCACCGTTGCCGGCGCCCAAGCCGAGCATGGTGCAGACGAAAAGCGCCAGCGCCGCGTAGGAACTTGGCAGATTGAAGCCCACCGCTGCGATGCAGATCGCAGCGACGGTGTACATCGCCAGCAAGGTGCGGATGCCGCCGAAGCGATCGGCCAGCGCGCCACCCAGCGGCCGCATCAGGCTGCCGCCGAACACGCAGGCAGCGGTGTAATAGCCGGCGGTCACCGGGCTCAGACCGTATTGATCGTTGAAGTAACCGGGCAGGGCGCTGGCCAGGCCGATGAAGCCGCCGAAGGTGACGCTGTAGAAAAACATGAACCACCAGCTGTCGCGATCACCGAGGGCCTTGAAGTAGTCGGCCATCGCTTTCGGTTTTGGCCGCTGCGGGGCGTTTTTTGCCAACAGGGCGAACAGCACCAAGGTCAAAACCAGCGGGATCAGGGCGAAACCGAAGACATTGCTCCAGCCGAACGCGGCGGCAATCACTGGCGCCAGCAGCGCGGCGAACACGGTGCCGGAGTTGCCCGCACCGGCGATGCCCATGGCTTTGCCCTGATGCTCTGGTGGATACCACTGCGAGGCCAGCGGCAGGGCCACAGCAAACGACGCGCCGGCCATGCCGAGGAACAGGCCGAGGATCAGCGCCTGTTCATAACTGTGGATGCCGAGTTTCCACGCACCGAACAGCGCGCAGATGACGATGACCTGGCCGATCAGTCCGGCGGTCTTCGGCGACAAGCGATCGGCGAGCATGCCCATGGCGAAGCGCAACACCGCGCCGGCGAGAATCGGCGTGGCGACGACGAGGCCGCGTTGCTGGGTGGTCAGGTGCAGGTCGGCGGCAATCTGCACCGCCAGCGGGCCGAGCAGGTACCAGACCATGAAGCTCAGGTCGAAATACAGGAAGGCCGCGAACAGGGTCGGGGTATGGCCGGATTTCCAGAAGCTTGAATTCATCGCGCACCTCGGCTGAAAAGAGTCTCGAAAGGAGTCATGCACAGCAGGTGGAGCGCCTCACGGCCGCACCACCGGCCCCGTTCTGTGGGGCCAAAACGCAAAAACGCCGCTACCTGATTCGCCGAGGGGCGAACGGGGTGAGCGACGTCTTTGTCGTAGGTGGGGCAACCGCCGTTGGTTACCTGTGCGGTTTACTTAGCGAGATTTGTGCCAAGAGTTCGTGACCGAGGTGCGGCCATTCGCGAGCAGGCTCGCTCCCACATTGGAATGTATGCCACCTGTGGGAGCGAGCCTGCTCGCGAAGAGGCCCGCACTGACAACACAAAATTTCAGCCCAGCAACTCACTCATGGCAATGATCTGCTCCGCCACTTGAATCAGCTTCTGCTGGCGGCTCATGGCCTGGCGGCGCATCAGCGTATAGGCCTCTTCCTCGTTGCAGTCCTTCATCTTCATCAGCAAACCCTTGGCCAGTTCAATGCGCTTGCGCTCGGCCAGTTGCTGGTCACGGGCCTGCAATTGCGCGCGCAGGGCCTGGTCACTCTCGAAGCGCGCCATCGCCACGTCGAGAATCGGCTGCAACCGTTGTGCGTGAATGCCTTCGACGATGTAGGCACTGACGCCGGACTTGATCGCCTGACGCATCACCCCCGGGTCATGTTCGTCGGTAAACATCACGATCGGCCGGGGCTGGTCGCGGCTGACCAGCACCACTTGCTCCATGACATCGCGGCTCGGTGACTCGGTATCGATCAGGATCACGTCCGGGCGCACCGTTTCGACGCGCGCGGGGAGGTCGATGGTCAGGCCGGACTCGTCGATCACTTCGAAGCCGGCCTCGGTCAGTGCCGCTTTCAGGCGTCCGACTTTTTTCGCGGTGTCGTTGATCAGCAGAATGCGCAACATGTTCGCGGTCTCCTGTCAGCGCTGGGCGAGAAGAGGTGCATCGTCGTTCAACGCGTGCAGTTTGAAACTGCGCGCATAACCCGCCGGGTCGCTGCCGTCCCAGACCTTGCCGTCGAGCAACTGGCTGCTGCGCAGGTCTGCGTACGAAGTCGCAACGCCGACCGCGCTGGCAGCCTCGCGATACAGATCCAGACGCTGAACCTGACGGGCGACGGCCAGATAATCCGGATCCTCGCGCAACAGACCCCAGCGACGAAACTGGGTCATGAACCACATGCCGTCGGAGAGGTACGGCAGATTGACCTCGCCACCGCCGTGAAAACGCAGCGCATGCGGGTCCTGCCAGCGATTGCCGAGGCCGTCGGCGTAGTCGCCCATGAAACGCGGCTCGATGCACGGGGCGGGGGTGTCGAGGTATTCGGCGGCGCTGAGCAATTGCGCGGTGCTGCGGCGGTTTTCCGGGCTTTCTTCGATGAAGCGACTGGCCTCAAGAATGGCCATGACCAGCGCCCGCGCGGTGTTGGGATATTGCTCGACGAATTCCCGGGTGCAGCCGAGGACTTTTTCCGGGTGATCGGGCCAGATGCTCTGGCTGGTCGCCAGGGTGAAACCGAGATTCTGCTGCACGGCGCTGGCCGCCCACGGTTCGCCGACGCAAAAACCGTCGATGCGCCCGGCTTGCAGGTGCGCGACCATTTGCGGCGGCGGCACCACCACACTGTCGACGTCCTGCAACGGATGAATGCCCTGGCTTGCCAGCCAGTAATACAGCCACATCGCGTGAGTGCCGGTGGGAAAGGTCTGGGCGAAGGTCAGTTTTGCGCGGCTTTGGTGCACATGCCGATCGAGCGCTTCAGGACTGTTCACGCCAGCCTGTTGCAAACCATGGGACAGGTTCAGGCTCTGGCCATTCTGGTTCAGGCCCATCAGCACCGCCATGTCGGTCGGGGCGACGCCGCCGATGCCCAGGTGCACCGCATAAATCAGCCCGTACAGGCTGTGCGCGGCATCCAGTTCGCCGCTGACCAGTTTGTCGCGCAAGTTGGCCCATGACGCCTGACGCTTGAGGTTCAGGGTCAGGCCGTAGGGCTGGGCGAAGCCCTGAGTGGCGGCGACCACCACCGAGGCGCAGTCGCTCAGCGCCATGAAGCCGAGATTGATCGCGCTCTTTTCCGGCGCATCGCTGCCATTGACCCAGGCCAGAGGCCCCAAGGACGTTTCGTTCATACGCTACCTCAAAAAAAACGTCGTCCCGGATTCTGCGCAGGCAAAACCCGGGGACGACGCCATTGTCCTGGCCTGCGCGCCGTCATTGGTCGGCAGACTGATGAGCGGGGTGGTGCAAGGCATATGCCAGCGGCTTGTTTTGTCCAGGCGCCTCGCGCCGGGGGACGATGCCCGGCTATAATCGCCGCCTCTTTTCGCCGCCCGAGTCATTGCCGCCCATGTACACCCTGGCCCGTCAGCTGTTGTTCAAACTTTCCCCGGAAACCTCCCACGATCTGTCGCTGGATCTGATCGGCGCGGGTGGACGTTTGGGCCTCAACGGCTTGCTGTGCAAGGCGCCGGCGAAAATGCCGGTGACCGTCATGGGGCTGGAGTTCCCGAACCCGGTGGGGCTGGCGGCAGGTCTGGACAAGAACGGCGCGGCCATCGACGGCTTTGCGCAACTGGGTTTCGGTTTTGTCGAAATCGGCACCGTTACCCCGCGTCCGCAGCCGGGTAACCCGAAACCACGGATCTTCCGCCTGCCGGAAGCCGAGGCGATCATCAACCGCATGGGCTTCAACAACCTCGGTGTCGATAACTTGCTGGCGCGGGTCGCTGCGGCAAAATACCAGGGCGTGCTGGGCATCAATATCGGCAAGAACTTCGATACCCCGGTCGAGCGTGCGGTCGACGATTACCTGATCTGCCTGGACAAGGTTTACGCCCACGCCAGCTACGTCACCGTCAACGTCAGCTCGCCAAACACCCCGGGCCTGCGCAGCCTGCAGTTCGGTGATTCGCTCAAGCAATTGCTCGCTGATCTGGCCACCCGTCGCGCAGAACTGGCCCTGCGTCACGGCAAACATGTGCCGCTGGCGATCAAGATTGCGCCGGACATGACCGACGAAGAAACTGCGCAGGTTGCCCAGGCGTTGATCGAAACCGGCATGGACGCGGTCATCGCCACCAATACGACTTTGAGCCGTGTCGGTGTCGAAGGCATGGAGCATGGCGACGAGGCGGGTGGTCTGTCGGGTGCGCCGGTGCGTGAGAAGAGCACCCATACCGTGAAAGTGCTGGCGGGCGAATTGGCCGGACGCTTGCCGATCATTGCTGCGGGCGGGATTACCGAGGGCAAACACGCGGCGGAGAAAATCACTGCTGGCGCGAGCCTGGTGCAGATCTATTCGGGCTTCATCTACAAAGGCCCGGTGCTGATTCGTGAATCGGTAGACGCCATCGCCGCGTTGCGCTGAGGATTGCCGAAGCCTTGTGGGAGCCTTTGTGGCGAGGGGATTTATCCCCGCTGGGCTGCCCAGCAGTCCCAAACCTTGCACAGTGATATGCCAGGTAGATTGAAGTTCGGACTTCGCGACTGCTGCGCAGCCGAGCGGGGATAAATCCCCTCGCCACGTGGAACCCGGTTAACCCTTTTTGCAGGCAATAAAAAGGGCTCCTCGAAGGAGCCCCTGGGCCGTAGCCCGCCGTCCGGGAAGGACGTGCGTGGTTAATTCATTGCAAATTCAGATTGTCGTGTCGGAATAAATGCCCTGTGTCAGCCGACGGCGTGAAGTTCGTTGAGTCTGTGGATTCCCGCAGTGCCGGTCATACCGTCCCAGTTGTCGCCGCGTCCTTCTCGCCAGCCGTTGATCCAGGCTTGACGTACCGACGGTAGAGTAAATGGGCAAAGCTCACGGGATTTGCCACCAACGCCATATTGATATCCGCGCAAAAATGCTCTTTCCAACGGATCACGCTTAAGTCTTCTCATAGGGTGTTTCCCTCACTTGTTGACTGTAGTGTCGCGTTGACCTCAATTGAGGTCTGGCAGAAAAAACCTGCCATCGTGCGGCTCGCTGCCGGCGTGGCGAGCCAAGGTGTTGACGCCGTTGCGACGTCAACCTGTGCTCAGTTCTAACCAATGAGTCACACCGAGGGAATGATCGTTTTGTCATAAGCACGTAACGTAAAGGATGCTATGGCGATAAGTAACCGCGTATTTATTCAACGTTCAATGCGCAAACCCCGGTATGATCGGCGCCCCGCTGACTCAGGGGGTTAATCCTTTAGTGAGAATGACCCACGTTTGCGCTTGGGTAATATTCGACGAAGGGTCGCTTTCAGTCTTTTTGTTGCACCAACTTTTTTATCTGTCCCGGCATCTAAGCTCTTTTAACCCGAGCAGCGGGGATGGAACGGCACACCTTCGTGCCACGCGGGCGCTCTTTCAGAAAAGCGCCTGATTGAAAACCGGGTCGGCAATGCGTTGTCGGCCCACTAGCCAAAGGCTCTGGAATTACCATGTCCGATCGTTTCGAACTCTTCCTCACTTGCCCCAAAGGCCTTGAAGGCCTGCTCATCGAGGAAGCCGTCGGGCTTGGCCTTGAAGAAGCGCGCGAGCACACCTCCGCCGTGCGTGGCATGGCGACCATGGAAACCGCCTATCGCCTGTGCCTCTGGTCGCGTCTGGCCAACCGCGTGTTGCTGGTGCTCAAGCGTTTCCCGATGAAGGACGCCGAAGACCTTTACCACGGCGTGCTCGACATCGACTGGCAGGATCACATGCTCAGCGACGGCACCCTGGCCGTCGAATTCAGCGGCCACGGCTCGGGCATCGACAACACCCACTTCGGCGCGCTGAAAGTCAAAGACGCCATCGTCGACAAACTGCGCACGCCGCAGGGCGATCGTCCATCCATCGACAAACTCAACCCGGACCTGCGCATTCACCTGCGTCTGGATCGCGGCGAAGCGATTCTGTCCCTCGACCTCTCCGGCCACAGCCTGCACCAGCGCGGCTACCGCCTGCAGCAGGGCGCGGCGCCGCTGAAGGAAAACCTCGCCGCCGCCATCCTGATTCGTTCCGGCTGGCCGCGTATTGCCGCCGAGGGCGGCGCGCTGGCTGACCCGATGTGCGGTGTCGGTACGTTTCTCGTTGAAGCGGCGATGATCGCCGCCGACATGGCGCCGAACCTGCGTCGCGAGCAATGGGGCTTTACCGCGTGGCTCGGTCACGTGCCGGCGCTGTGGAAAAAACTCCATGAAGAAGCCGTTGAACGTGCCGCCGCCGGTCTGGCCAAGCCACCGCTGTGGATTCGTGGTTATGAAGCCGACCCACGTCTGATTCAGCCAGGCCGCAACAACGTTGAACGTGCCGGCCTGAGCGAATGGATCAAGATCTACCAGGGCGAAGTGGCGACATTCGAGCCGCGTCCGGATCAGAACCAGAAAGGTCTGGTGATCTGTAACCCGCCGTACGGCGAGCGTCTCGGTGACGAAGCGAGCCTGCTGTATCTCTACCAGAATCTGGGCGAGCGTCTGCGTCAGGCCTGCCTGAACTGGGAAGCGGCGGTGTTCACCGGCGCGCCGGATCTGGGCAAGCGCATGGGTATCCGCAGCCACAAACAGTATTCGTTCTGGAACGGCGCGCTGCCGTGCAAACTGCTGCTGATCAAGGTTCTGCCCGATCAGTTCGTCACTGGCGAACGTCGCACTCCGGAACAGCGTCAGGCCGAGCGCGAGCAAGCGGCTTACGATCAGACCCCGGACGAGCCGCAAGAGCGCAAGTTCAACAAGAACGGCAACCCGATCAAGCCGACGCCGGCACCGGCGCCAGTGATCGAACAACCGCGCCTGAGCGAAGGCGGGCAGATGTTTGCCAATCGCTTGCAGAAAAATCTCAAGGCGATGGGCAAGTGGGTCAAGCGTGAAGGTATCGATTGCTACCGCGTCTACGATGCCGACATGCCGGAATACGCGATGGCCATCGACCTGTACCACGACTGGGTGCACGTTCAGGAATACGCCGCGCCGAAATCCATCGACCCGGAAAAGGCTTCGGCGCGTATGTTCGACGCCTTGGCGGCAATCCCACAGGCGTTGAATGTCGACAAGAACCGTGTCGTCGTCAAGCGCCGCGAGCGGCAGAGCGGCACCAAGCAGTACGAGCGTCAGGCTGCGCAGGGCAAGTTCGTCGAGGTCAATGAGGGTGGCGTGAAGTTGCTGGTCAACCTCACCGACTATCTCGACACCGGCCTGTTCCTCGATCACCGTCCGATGCGCATGCGCATTCAGAAAGAGGCGGCCGGCAAGCGCTTCCTCAATCTGTTCTGCTACACCGCGACCGCCAGCGTGCACGCGGCCAAGGGCGGCGCGCGCAGCACCACCAGCGTCGATCTGTCGAAAACCTATCTGGACTGGGCGCGGCGTAACCTGTCGCTGAACGGCTTCTCGGACAAGAATCGTCTGGAGCAGGGCGATGTGATGGCGTGGCTGGAAAGCAGCCGCGACGAATACGACCTGATCTTCATCGACCCGCCGACCTTCTCCAACTCCAAGCGCATGGAAGGCATCTTCGATGTGCAGCGCGATCAGGTGCAGTTGATCGACTTGGCGATGGCGCGGCTGGCACCGGGTGGCGTGCTGTATTTCTCCAACAACTTCCGCAAGTTCCAGTTGGAGGAAAACCTCGCCGAGCGTTATGCGGTCGAGGAAATCAGTGCGCAGACCATTGATCCGGATTTCGCCCGCAATACCAAGATCCACCGCGCCTGGAAAATCACGGCTCGTTGACGCTTTAACTGGTTGGATCCACAGAGCCTTGATTTTTAACGGCTCGGTGGATCCAGCGGTGCTAGCTAAATTAGTGGCTAATAGCTATAACTCACACACCGCCAATGGGGTTTTCCCGCAAATCTGGCGGAGTGAGTCGTGCTTATGCCGTTGCACCCCGTGCGCCCGAAAATCCTCGGTTTCATCAGTGAAGACGTCTCAGCCTGGCTGGTCGCTTTGCTGGTGTTGCTTGCCGGCGGGATTCTCACCGGGCTGCTCGCATGGGGCACCTTCAACCAGTTTCAGCAACAATCGCGTCAGCGTTTCCAACTGCTGGCCAACGAACGCTACAGCCGCATCGCCGAACGTTTTCAGGATCAGGAGCAACGTCTCGATGGTCTGCGGCGGTTCTTCGCCAACTCCGAATCTGTGTCCCGCGCCGAATTCGACGGCTACTCCCGCCCTTTATTGCTGCGCACCCAAGCCTATACCTATGCCCCGAGAGTCAGTGGTGCCGAGCGGGCCGCGTTCGAACAGCAGGTGCGTGATGAGGGCCTGAGCAATTTCACCATTCGCGAACTGGACGCCAAGGGCGAGCTGCAACTGGCGGCGCCGCGCGAGGAATACGTGCCGGTGCTGTACACCCAGACCCAAAGCCGATTGGCGCCACCACTGGGTTATGACTTGCTCGCCCAACCCATGCGCCGCGAGACCCTGCAACGCGCCGACCAGCTCGGCAGCATGGCGGTGTCGCAACCGATGCATCTGGTCGGGATTGAGCCGTCCTACGCGCGTGGGGTGTTGCTGCTGGCGCCGGTCAGTCGCGCCGGAGAATCGCAGCCGTTCGGCTATGTGATGGCGGTGATCAGCATGCGCCAGTTGCTCGCCGACGGACTGCCCGATGCCCTGCACGATTATCTGTCGGTGCGCATTCTCGACCTTTCGACCCAAGGTCAGCACGAGGCGCTGTTCGAATCGACCAACGAAGCGGTGCCCGGCGATCTGGCGGCGACGCGCTTGCTACGCATGGCCGATCACGACTATCAGGTCGATATCCTGCCAAGCTACGCCTTCATGCAGGCCAACCATTCGTCGGTGGGCAGCGTGATCATTCTGGGCGGCTTGCTCAGCGCACTGCTCAGCGCCTTGCTTTACGTACTGGTCAGCCAGCGTCAGCGCGCGGTGCGCCTGGTCGAGGTGCGCACCCAGGAACTGCATGAGCGCGAGCAGGAGTTGCGCGGCACCCATGGTCAGTTGCGCGGCGTGCTGAATGCCGCCACTCAGGTCGCGATCATTGCCACCGACCTGCGCGGGGTGATCAACACGTTCAATCCCGGCGCCGAGCAAATGCTCGGCTACAGCAGCGCCGAAGTGGTCGGGCGCATGACCCTGGAGAACCTGCATTTGCCACGGGAACTGGCGGCGCGTTCGGCCGAGTTGAGTGCGCGCTACGGCAAAAACATTCCGACTTGCCACGCGATGCTGGTCGAGGGCGGCGAAGTCGGCGGTCATGAAGCACGCGAATGGACGCTGGTGCGCAGCGATGGCAGTCATCTGCCGGTGAACATGCTCGCCACCCCGGTGCTTGACGAGCAAGGCCTGTGGGTCGGTCATCTGGCGATCTGCATCGATATCACCGAACGCAAACGCGTGCACGAGGTGCTGGCAGCACGCGACACATTGCTGAAGAAGCTCAGCGCCCATGTTCCCGGTGGCATCTACCAATTCAAGATGGAATTCGACGGACGCTTCAGCGTGATCTACGCCAGCGATGGCATCCGCGAAATCTACGAGCTGGAGCCGGATGTGCTGCTGCTCGACTCCGAGGCGATCTTCAGTCGTATCCACCCGCAGGATGCGATTCGCGTGCGCAGCTCGATCCGCGAATCGGCGGAAAACCTCAGTCCTTGGCGCGAGGAGTACCGCGTGCAACTGCCCGAGCGCGGTCTGCGCTGGGTGCGCGGCGAGGCGACACCGGAAGAGCTGCCGGGCGGCGGAGTGCTGTGGCACGGTTATATCTCGGATATCTCCGATCTCAAGCGCGTGGAAGAAGAATTGCGCGCGTTGTCGATCACCGACTCGCTGACCGGCATTCACAACCGCCGCTATTTCCAGGAACGCCTGACCACCGAAATGGCCCGGGTCGAGCGTGGCGGGGGTGAGTTGTCGGTGATCATGCTCGACATCGACCACTTCAAACGCATCAACGATCAGTTCGGCCACGCCGTCGGCGACCGCGTGCTGCAAGCAGTTTGCGAACGGATCGGCCATCGCTTGCGCCGCACCGACGTGTTCTGCCGTCTGGGCGGCGAAGAGTTCATGGTGCTGTGCCCGGACATCGACGGCGAACACGCCTACATGCTGGCGAGGGAATTGTGGGAAGGTTTGCGCGGCGCGCCGGTGGACGTGGTCGGCGTAGTCACCGCCAGTTTCGGCATCGCCAGTTGGCGCCCGGGCGAGGGCGCGGATGCGCTGTTGCTGCGTGCTGACTCAGGGGTTTATGCAGCGAAGCAGAATGGCCGGGACCGGGTTGAGCGGGAGATGAGCTGATTCGAACCTGACACCTGAACCTGTGGGGCAGAGGGGACCTGGCGCTGATTTTCTGTGGGAGCGAGCCTGCTCGCGAAAGCGGTGTGACAGTCACTGAACATGCTGACTAAACCGACGCCTTCGCGAGCAGGCTCGCTCCCACAAATGAATCTGCCGCGCTTACAGCATCGAAGCGGTCTGCGGCAGTTTCGGCTGTTTGTACAGATCCAGCAGCACCTGATCGAGCACCGACGAGGCGCCGAACGGGGCCTTGTCGTTGAGGATTGCCACCACCGCCCAGGTATTGCCATTCACATCACGGCTGAAACCGGCAATCGCGCGCACGGTGTTCAGGGTACCGGTCTTGACGTGGGCTTCGCCGCGCATCGCCGTGGTTTTCAGACGTTTGCGCATGGTGCCGTCGGTACCGGCAATCGGCAGCGAGCTGATGTACTCGGCGGCGTACGGGCTGTGCCAGGCGGCCTGCAGCATGTTGGCCATCTCACGCGCGCTGACCCGCTCGGCCCGCGACAAACCAGAGCCATTCTCCATCACCAGATGCGGCGCGGTGATGCCTTTCTTCGCCAGCCACTGCCGCACTACGCGCTGCGCAGCCCGGGCGTCGTCACCGTCGGCATCGTTGCGGAAACGCTGGCCAAGGCTGAGGAACAGCTGCTGGGCCATGGTGTTGTTACTGTATTTATTTATGTCGCGGATGATCTCGGCCAGATCCGGCGAGTACGCGCGGGCGAGCAGTTTGGCGCTGCTCGGCGTCGGTGCCAGACGATCCTTGCCCTGGATGCTGCCACCCAGTTCCTTCCAGATCGCCCGCACGGCGCCAGCCGTGTAGGTCGCGTGGTCGAGCAGCGACAGGTAAGTCTGCGAGCTGCAGCCTTCGCCCAACTGACCGCCGACGGTTACGGTCACGCTGCCATCGGCTTGCGGCACCGGGTTGTAGCGCACGCCGCCGGTGCATTGCTTGGACGGCAGCGCCTTGACGGTGTTTTCGATGCGGATGCTGGCAATCGGCGGCTCAACCGAAATCAGTACGCGGCCACCGTCATTGCGCGCAACAAAGCGCAGGGCCTTGAGGTTGACCAGCAATGAGTCGGGTTTGACCAGGAACGGCTTGTTGTCGTCGTTGCCGTCATCGTTGAATTCCGGCAATTGCGGCTGCACGAAGAAGTTGCGGTCGAGGATCAGGTCGCCGGTGATCTGCGTGACGCCGTTGGCGCGCAGGTCGCGCATCAACAGCCAGAGTTTCTCCATGTTCAGCTTCGGGTCACCGCCGCCCTTGAGGTAAAGGTTGCCGTTGAGAATGCCGCCGCTCAGGGTGCCATCGGTGTAGAACTCGGTTTTCCACTGATGGTTGGGGCCGAGCATTTCCAGCGCCGCGTAGGTGGTGACCAGTTTCATCGTCGAGGCCGGATTGACCGAGACGTCGGCGTTGAACACCGTCGGCGTACCCGGACCGTCGAGCGGCACCATCACCAGCGACAGCGCAGTGGGCTGCAGCTTGCTGGCCTTGAGGGCTTTTTCGACGTTCGGGGTGAGGGAAGTGTTGATGGTGGCAGCGGAGACAGGCAGGGCCAGAGGCAGAAGAAGGCCGGCGAGAAACAGTGGACGCAACGATTTGATCATATGCAATAAAACCCTGCAAAAGAGGGGGAAAAAGACGAGGACATGGATGAAAAGGCCCTCAGTGGTCATGAAAGTGTCGGCATTATGCCCCAAGCTGTAACAGCTTGTGCCGTGTCAGGCCCGGCCAATTGCTTATTTTTTTACAGGCGGTCGGCCGCAGCGACCAGAGAGTCGGGCAATCGCCGGCTTAAACTGGTAAAGTGCCGGCCGTTATTACTTAAGAGGATTGTTCCAATGGCGACTAACCGTTCCCAGCGTCTGCGCAAAAAACTGTGCGTTGATGAATTTCAAGAGCTGGGTTTCGAACTGAACCTGGACTTCAAAGAAGACTTGTCCGAAGAAGCCATTGACGCTTTCCTCGAAGCATTCATCAAAGAAGCCATGGAAGCCAACGGTCTGGGTTATGTTGGCGGCGACGACTTCGGTCTGGTGTGCCTGCAGAAGCGTGGCTCGGTCAACGAAGAGCAGCGCGCTGCCGTTGAAGCCTGGCTGAAAAACCGCTCCGAGCTGACCAAGTACGAAGTCAGCCCGCTGCTGGACGTGTGGTATCCGGAAAAGCCGATCAACGCGGCCAAGTGATACTGAAAAAAACGGCGACCTGAGGGTCGCCGTTTTTTTTATGCCTGCCTGCCAGGGTTGTCGTCCTGCAGGACGCATTCGCGAGCAGGCTCGCTCCCACACGATTCACCTGAGCGACTCGACTTACCTGTGGGAGCGAGCCTGCTCGCGAAGCTTTTATACCGTCAACGCTTGTTCCAGTTCAAAATCACCAGCGTCACTACCCCCGCCACGATCCCCCAAAACGCCGAACCAATGGAAAACAGCGTCAGCCCCGACGCCGTGACCATAAACGTGATCAACGCCGCCTCACGCTCCTTCACCTCGCTCATGGCGATGCTCAAGCCATTGATGATCGAGCCGAACAGCGCCAGCGCGGCAATCGACAGCACCAGTTCTTTCGGCAACGCGGCAAACAACGCCGCCAACGTGGCACCGAACACCCCGGCAATCCCGTAGAACACCCCGCACCAGACCGCTGCGGTGTAACGCTTGTTGCGATCTTCATGGGCGTGTGGCCCGGTGCAGATTGCCGCGCTGATTGCTGCGAGGTTGATGCCGTGGGAGCCGAACGGCGCCAGCAGCAGTGAGGCGATGCCGGTGGTGGTGATCAGTGGCGAGGCCGGGACGTTGTAGCCATCGGCGCGCAGCACGGCGATGCCGGGCATGTTCTGCGAGGTCATCGCCACCACGAACAGCGGAATGCCGATGCTGATGGTAGCGGCCAGGGAGAAGTGCGGCGTGGTCCAGACCGGGGTGGCCACTTCCAGGTGAAAGCCGCTGAAATCCAGCAGCCCCATGAAGCCCGACAGCGCGGTGCCGATCAGCAGCGCCGCGAGCACCGCATAGCGTGGTGACAGGCGCTTGACCAGCAGATAAGTGAAGAACATCCCCAGCACCAGACCGGTACGGTGTTGCGCGGCGACGAAGATTTCGCTGCCGATCTTGAACAGGATCCCTGCCAGTAAGGCCGCCGCCAGAGAGGCCGGGATCTTTTTCACCAGCCGTTCAAAGCTGCCGGTCAGGCCGCAGATCGTCACCAGTACCGCGCACGTGATGTAGGCGCCGATCGCCTCGCCGTAACTGACGCCGCCCAGGCTGGTGATCAGCAATGCCGCGCCGGGTGTCGACCAGGCGATGGTGATCGGTGTGCGATAGCGCAGCGACAGGCCAATCGAACACACCGCCATGCCGATAGAAATCGCCCAGATCCACGAGGAAATCTGCCCGCTGCTCAGGCCGGCGGCTTGCCCGGCCTGGAACATCAGCACCAGCGAACTGGTGTAGCCGGTCATCATCGCGATGAAACCGGCGACAATGGCGGAAGGCGAGGTGTCGGCCAGAGGGCGCAGGCGAGCGTGGGTGGCGTCGGTCATGACGGCGGTGTTCCTTATAGCAATGGAGATGTCCGCCACAACACAGAACCTCTGTGGGAGGATTGCGGTCATGCAGCGGATTCTGCGATCAAGCCTAAACTCAAACCTGACAAACCGTTGCAATACAGCCGCAGGCGCAAACAGCCGTACAGTCGTGTTGCCACCATTCATTGTGTACAATCGCGCTGTTTTTTACGCGATACTTGCCAGCGACCTACTGTGCCGTATTACAGTCACGGTCTATTCGCCGCAGTTTTCCCGACTCGAGTGCCCATGAACGAACAGTTGCAACCCCTCAAGAAACAACCGCGAGCAGGCAAAGCCGGCCGCAGCGGAACCCAGGACGATATTGTCTACGCGCATATCTTCGAGGCCATCCTCGAACAGCGCCTGGCGCCCGGCACCAAGTTGAGCGAAGAAGCGCTGGGGGAAATCTTCGGGGTCAGCCGCACCATCATTCGCCGCGCGCTGTCGCGTCTGGCCCATGAAGGCGTGGTGCTGTTGCGGCCGAATCGTGGCGCCGTTGTCGCCAGCCCGAGTGTTGAAGAAGCGCGTCAAGTGTTCCTCGCCCGGCGTCTGGTCGAACGCGCGATCACAGAGCTGGCCGTGCAACACGCCACCGCCGAGCAGATCGCCGAATTGCGGCAGATGGTCAACGACGAGCGCGACAGCTTCTCCCGTGGCGATCGCGGTGCTGGTATCCGCCTGTCGGGCGAATTCCACTTGAAACTTGCCGAAGCGGCGATGAACGCTCCGTTGATCAGCTTCCAGCGCAGCCTGGTGTCGCAGACCTCGCTGATCATCGCCCAGTATGAAAGCGGCAACCGCTCGCACTGCTCGTACGATGAACACACGCAGCTGATCGACGCCATCGAAAAGCGCGACGGCGAACTGGCGGTGAACCTGATGATGCATCACATGGATCACATCGACAGCAAGCTCAACCTCGACGAGGAAGGCGCGTCGGATGATCTGCATGCGGTGTTCTCGCATTTGTTGCAGACCAAGAAGCCGGGGCGTCCAGCGGCCAAGCTCTGATCTGAAACCGAGTCGCGGCTTTCGCGAGCAGGCTCGCTCCCACCGGGGAATGCATTTCAAAGGTGGGAGCGAGCCTGCTCGCGAAGACAATCTGACCGGCAACAAAAATCCTCCGTGGTAAACACCACCGGGGATGATCGTTCCCACGCTCTGCGTGGGAACGCCTCTAGGGACGCTCCGCGTCCAGTGACGCGGAGCGTCACGGGCTGCATTCCCACGCAGAGCGTGGGAACGATCAGTGCGAAGAGGTTAGCGCTGATGAACCAGCGTCCCCGCAGCGTAAGTCTGCTGCACCGTCCGGTCATCGCCCAAGGTCATCAACACAAACAGCGTCTCGGCAATGTTATTGGACTGCTTCAAGCGATAGCTCAGCAGCGGCGTGGCGTTGTAATCCAGCACCAGGAAGTCGGCATCGGAGCCCGGTTGCAGGTTGCCGATCTTGTCTTCCAGGCGCAGCGCCCGCGCACCCCCGAGGGTTGCCAGGTACAGCGACTTGAACGGGCTCAACCGCGCGCCTTGCAGTTGCATCACTTTGTACGCTTCGTTCAGCGTCTGCAGCAGGGAGAAACTGGTACCGCCGCCGACGTCGGTGCCGAGGCCGACATTGAGCTTGTGCTTTTCCGCCATCGGCAGGTTGAACAGGCCGCTGCCGAGGAACAGGTTCGAGGTCGGGCAGAACGAGATTGCCGAGCCGGTTTCCGCCAGTCGCGCGCATTCTTCGTCACACAGGTGCACGCCGTGGGCGAATACCGAGCGTTCGCCAAGCAACTGGTAGTGATCGTAGACGTCGAGGTAACCCTTGCGCTCCGGGAACAGCTCTTTGACCCACTCGATTTCCTTGAGGTTTTCGCTGATGTGGGTCTGCATGTACAGATCCGGATATTCCGTCAGCAATTGCCCGGCCAGGGTCAGTTGTTCCGGGGTGCTGGTGGGGGCGAAGCGCGGCGTCACCGCATAGTGCAAGCGACCCTTGCCGTGCCAGCGCTCGATCAGCGCCTTGCTGTCGACGTAGCTGGATTCGGCGGTATCGGCCAGATAGTCCGGGGCGTTGCGGTCCATCATTACCTTGCCGGCGATCATGCGCAGATCAAGCTTTTCCGCCGCTTCGAAAAACGAATTCACCGATTGCGGGTGCACGCTGCCGAACACCAGCGCCGTGGTGGTGCCGTTGCGCAGCAGTTCCTTGATGAAAATATCGGCCACTTCGTCGGCGTGGGCCTTGTCGCCAAACTGGCTTTCGCAGGGGAAGGTGTAGGTGTTCAGCCAGTCGAGCAGTTGCTCGCCATAGGAACCGACCATGCCGGTTTGCGGCAGGTGAATGTGTGTGTCGATAAAGCCCGGTGTGATCAGCGCATCCTGATAATGGTTGATCTCGATATCTGCCGGCAGGGTTGGCAGCAGTTCGCTGGCGTGGCCGAGGGCGCTGATCTTGCCATCGTCGATCACCAGCAGGCCGTCCTCGAAATATTCATAGGAGGCTTCGATGCCGACTTCGGCAGGGTCGGCAATGCTGTGCAGAATGGCGGCGCGGTAGGCTTTGCGAGTCAGAGGCATGAGGGTTCTCTAATCAGTTTGAGGCTTTGAGTTTGGCGGCCTGACTGCGGCGCGAAGCGGGCAGCAGTCGGGCAATCGGTTCGGCGCGGGCGCTGTGCTGGCCGAAATTGGCGTTGTAGGTGGCGATGATTTCGCCGGCGATGGAAATGGCGATTTCCACAGGCAGTTTGCCTTTGACTTCGCCGATGCCCATCGGGCAGCGCATGCGCTGCACCACGCTCGGGTCGAAACCACGATCACGCAGGCGGTGTTCGAATTTGGCGCGTTTGGTTTTCGAGCCGATCAGGCCGAACCAGGTGAAATCGTTGCGCTTGAGAATTGCGGCGGTCAGCTCCAGATCGAGCTGATGGTTGTGGGTCATGACGATGCAGTAGCTGCCGGCGGGCAGATCATCGACTTCGTCCACTGGCTCTTCGCTGACGATTTTACGCACGCCGTGGGGGATGTGTTCAGGAAACTCGGCCTCGCGCGAATCGATCCAGCGCACCCGGCAGGGCAGACTGGCCAGCAGCGGCACGAGGGCGCGACCGACATGGCCGGCACCGAACACGGCAATCTGCGCCTGCACCTGGCCCATCGGTTCGAACAGCAACACCGTAGCGCCACCGCAGCACTGGCCGAGACTGGCGCCGAGGCTGAAGCGCTCCAGATGGGTGTCCTGCTTACCGCTGGCGAGCATCTCGCGGGCGATCTGCATGGCTTTGAATTCCAGATGCCCACCACCGATGGTGTCGAACATCCGGTCGGCACTGACGACCATTTTCGAGCCGGCGTTGCGTGGCGTCGAGCCGAGTTCTTCGATGATCGTCACCAGCACACAGGGCTCGCCCTGATTCTGCAGGTCGGCGAGGGCGTCGATCCAGTTGTACATGTTCACCTCGACATCTTCGTTGTCTGTGCCGGCCTCTTCGCGAGCAGGCTCGCTCCCACATTGGCAATGCATTCCAAATGTGGGAGCGAGCCTGCTCGCGAATGGCCGCGCCTCGGTCCTAGAGCGGAGCCAGCTCGGTTTCAGCTTCGACAGCCTTCACCGCTTTGAGCTGGCGCATCTGCTCACAGCCCCACAACACCCGCTCCGGCGTGGCCGGCGCATCGATCTTCGGCTGATGCTGATAATCACCGAGGCTCGCCACCGCGTCCTTGATCGCGCACCAAGCGGCGATGCCGAGCATGAACGGCGGTTCACCGACGGCTTTGGAATGGAACACCGTGTCTTCCGGGTTCTTGCGGTTTTCCACCAGTTTCACCCGCAGATCCAGCGGCATGTCCGCCACCGCCGGGATCTTGTAGCTGGCCGGGCCGTTGGTCATCAGCTTGCCCTTGTTGTTCCAGACCAGCTCTTCCATGGTCAGCCAGCCCATGCCCTGGACGAAACCGCCCTCGACCTGACCGATGTCGATCGACGGGTTCAGCGAGGCGCCGACGTCGTGCAGGATGTCGGTGCGCAGCATCTTGTACTCGCCGGTCAGGGTGTCGACGATCACTTCGCAGCAGGCTGCGCCGAAAGCGAAGTAATAGAACGGACGCCCACGGGCCTGACTGCGGTCGTAGTAGATTTTCGGGGTCTTGTAGAAGCCAGTGCTCGACAGCGAGACCTGATTGAAATACGCCTGCTGGATCAGCGCTTCGAAGGTCAGGATCTGCTCGCGCACCCGCACGTGGCCGTTGCGGAATTCGACGTCTTCTTCGCTGACTTTGTAGTGCCGCGCGGCGAATTCGACCAGGCGTTGCTTGATGGTCTGTGCTGCGTTCTGCGCGGCTTTGCCGTTCAGGTCGGCGCCGCTGGAAGCAGCGGTCGGAGAGGTGTTCGGTACTTTGTCGGTGTTGGTCGCAGTGATCTGCACACGGTCGATTTCCACCTGGAACACTTCCGCCACGACCTGCGCGACTTTGGTATTCAGGCCCTGACCCATTTCCGTCCCGCCGTGGTTCAAGTGGATGCTGCCGTCGGTGTAGATGTGGATCAGCGCACCGGCCTGATTGAGGAAACTGGCGGTGAAGGAAATACCGAATTTCACCGGGGTCAGCGCCAGGCCTTTTTTCAGGATCGGGCTGTTGGCGTTGTAGCGGCGGATCGCTTCGCGGCGCTCGGCGTACTGGCTGCTTTCTTCCAGCTCGGCGGTCATCTCTTCGAGCATGTTGTGCTCGACGGTCTGGTAGTAGTGGGTGACGTTGCGCTCGGTCTTGCCGTAGTAGTTGGCCTTGCGCACCGCCAGCGGGTCGAGCTTCAGGTGCCGGGCAATCGCGTCCATCACTTCCTCGATGGCGACCATGCCTTGCGGGCCACCGAAGCCACGATAAGCGGTGTTCGACGCGGTGTTGGTCTTGCAGCGGTGACCGTTGATGGTCGCATCGCCGAGATAGTAGGAGTTGTCCGAGTGGAACATCGCCCGGTCAACGATCGAGGCGGACAAGTCCGGCGAGCAGCCGCAGTTGCCGGCCAGCTCCATGTTGATCCCGTGCAGACGGCCGCTGCTGTCGAAGCCGACGTCGTATTCAACGTAGAACGGGTGGCGCTTGCCGGTCATCAGCATGTCTTCGACACGCGGCAGGCGCATCTTGGTCGGTTGGCCGGTGAGGTGCGCGACCACTGCGCACAGGCACGCCGGACTCGCGGCCTGGGTTTCCTTGCCACCAAAACCACCGCCCATGCGGCGCATGTCGACGACGATCTTGTTCATCGACACGTCGAGCACTTCGGCGACCAGTTTTTGCACTTCGGTCGGGTTCTGCGTCGAGCAGTAGACGATCATGCCGCCGTCTTCGGTGGGCATCACCGAGGAGATTTGTGTCTCCAGATAGAAGTGCTCCTGGCCGCCGATGTGCAGCGTGCCCTGAATGCGGTGTTCAGCCGTGGCCAGTGCAGAGGCCGAGTCGCCGCGCTGGTGGGTGTGGCTGTCGAGCACGAAATGGCGCTTGCGCAGGGCTTCGACGACGTCGAGCACCGGTTCCAGGTCTTCGTATTCGATGATCGCTGCCATCGCTGCCTTGCGCGCGGTTTCCAGATCTTTCGCCGCGACTGCCAGCACCGGCTGGCCGACGAACTGCACATCATCGATGGCCAGCAGCGGATCGCCCGGCATCAGCGGGCCGATGTCTTTCAGGCCCGGCACGTCTTCGTGGGTAATGACAATGCGCACGCCTTCGAAGGCGTAGCACGGCGACGTGTCGATGCTGAGGATTTTCGCGTGGGCGCGGTCCGACAGGCGCGCATACAGATGCAACTGGTTGGGGAATTCCAGGCGATCGTCGATGTACTGCGCTTCACCGGACACATGCTTGGCGGCGCTGTCGTGCTTGACGCTGCGGCCGACACCGGTGGTCAGGTCCTGGGCAAACAGTTCGGCCAGTTCAGCCTGGGTCTTCTCTACGGCGTGATGGTTAGACATAAGCGGTCACCCGAGTCTCGATGTGCGGTGTTTGCAGTTCGATGAAGTATTTGCGCAGCAGGTTTTGCGCGCTGAGCAGGCGATATTCCTTGCTGGCGCGGAAGTCCGAGAGCGGTGTGAAATCCTCGGCCAGCGCGGCGCAGGCACGTTCGATCACGGCGTTGTTGAACGGCGCACCTTGCAGCACGGCTTCGCAATGCGCGGCGCGTTTGGGGATTGCCGCCATACCGCCGAAGGCCACCCGGGCGTCGGCGATCACGCCATTTTCCACACGCAGATTGAAGGCAGCGCAGACGGCGGAGATGTCGTCGTCCAGGCGCTTCGACACTTTATAGGCGCGAAACAACTGCTCGGCGCTGGCGCGCGGCACGATGATTTTTTCGATGAATTCGCTTTCCTGGCGCGCGGTGACGCGGTAGTCGATGAAGTAATCTTCCAGGTTCAAGGTGCGGCGGGTTTCGCCTTTGCACAGCACGATCTGCGCGCCAAGGGCGATCAGCAGCGGTGGCGAGTCACCGATCGGCGAGGCGTTGCCGATGTTGCCGCCGAGGGTGCCTTGATTGCGGATCTGCAACGAGGCGAAGCGATGCAGTAATTCGCCGAAGTCCGGGTACTCGGCATTCAACGCCTCGTAGCAGTCGGAGAGGGCAGTGGCGGCGCCGATTTCGATGCGGTCATCGAAGGTTTCGATGCGCTTCATCTCGGCGACGTTGCCGACGTAGATCATCACCGGCAGAGTGCGGTGGAACTGGGTGACTTCCAGCGCCAGATCGGTGCCGCCGGCGAGCAGCCGCGCTTGTGGATAAGCGTCGTAGAGATCGGCCAGGTCAGCGACGGTCAGCGGCACCAGGCAGCGCTTGTCGCCGCTGTTGAGTTCGCCGATATCGGTCGGCGCGATGGCCTTGAGGCGGGCAATGGTCTCGGCTTCGCGGGCGTCGAACTGATCCGCAGGCTTGGCGCAGCAGGATTGTTCGGCAGCGGCCAGAATAGGGCGGTAGCCGGTGCAGCGGCAGAGGTTGCCGGCCAGCGCTTCGTGAGCCTTGGCCTGATCCGGCGCGTCGCTGTTCTTTTGCAGGGCGAACAACGACATGACGAAACCGGGGGTGCAGAAGCCGCACTGCGAACCGTGGCACTCGACCATGGCTTTCTGCACGCTGTGCAGTTCGCCCTTGTGCTTGAGGTCTTCAACGCTGATCAGTTGCTTGCCGTGCAATGACGAAACGAAGGTCAGGCACGAGTTGAGGCTGCGATAGCGAATGTGCTCACGCCCGCTGTCATCGGTCTGCAACTCGCCAACCACCACGGTGCAGGCGCCGCAGTCGCCGCTGGCGCAACCTTCTTTGGTGCCGGGCTTGCCCACATGTTCACGCAGGTAATTGAGCACAGTCAGATTCGGGTCCAGGGCGTGCTCGCTACGGAGTTCCTGGTTAAGTAAAAACTGGATCACGGAAGGCCTCGCAGACTCATTATTGTTGTTAACCGACGTGAACCGAATTTAGCAGGTCTGACTTTTCGGTCAATGGTGTTCTGACTTAAAGGTCAGGAAAATCCGTCTCGTCGATCAACAGCGTGTCTATTCAGTATTGACCTTCATCGGTCACCGCGCTTTTTTGCGGGATTCGTGCCAAAAACCGCTGAGTGGGCACTCCGCCATGACCGTGCATTTGCGCTACACTGCGCCGCTTGTGCAGATCGATAGAGTTTGAAGGACAACCATGACGTTCAAGGCGCCGGACAGCCTCGCCGAGCAAATCGCTCACCACCTCGCCGAACGCATCATTCGTGGCGAAATGAAGCCGGGAGAGCGCATCCAGGAACAGAAGGTCACGCTGGCGCTCAACGTCAGCCGCGGTTCGGTCCGCGAAGCCTTGCTGATCCTCGAGCGCCGTCACCTGATCGCGATCCTGCCGCGTCGTGGCGCCCACGTTACCGAGCTGACGCCGCACAAGGTGCAGAGCCTGTGCACGCTGATGAGCGAGTTGTACATCCTGCTCGGCAATTCGGTGGCCAATGGCTGGCAAGTGCAGTCGGACATGGCGCCGTTCGTGCAGATCCAGCAGCGCCTGACCGCCAATTACGAACGCGGCGATATCCGCAGCTTCGTCGATGACAGCTTCGCGGTGATGCGCGCCGCCTATCCGTTTGCCAACAATCCGTACCTGCAAGAAACCGTCGAGAACCTCCAGCCGGCGATGAGCCGCGCGTATTTCCTCGCCCTCGAACAGCGCAAGGCGGAAATGAGCGAATTCCTCGAACTGTTCGAACGCTTGCTCGCCGCCGTACTCGCCCGTGATTTGCCGCAGATCCGCATCGTGCTCACGGCGTATGCCCAGCGCAGCTGCGATCTGGTGGTGTCTGCGCTGACGGTTGCCTGAGCGTGCGGCTGAAGTGCATCAAACTGGCGGGGTTCAAATCCTTCGTCGACCCGACCACGGTGAACTTCCCCAGTAACATGGCGGCGGTCGTCGGGCCGAACGGTTGCGGCAAGTCGAACATCATCGACGCCGTGCGCTGGGTGATGGGCGAAAGTTCGGCGAAGAACCTCCGTGGCGAGTCGATGACCGACGTCATCTTCAATGGCTCGACCAGCCGCAAACCGGTGAGCCAGGCCAGTATCGAACTGGTCTTCGACAACTCAGACGGCACGCTGCTCGGCGAATACGCGGCCTATGCGGAAATTTCCATCCGCCGCAAAGTCACCCGCGACAGCCAGACCACCTATTACCTCAACGGCACCAAATGCCGTCGGCGCGACATCACCGATATTTTCCTCGGCACCGGCCTCGGTCCGCGCAGCTACTCGATCATCGAACAGGGGATGATCTCCAAGCTGATCGAATCCAAGCCCGAAGACCTGCGTAACTTCATCGAAGAAGCCGCCGGCATCTCGAAATATAAAGAGCGCCGCCGCGAGACCGAGAACCGCATCCGTCGCACCCACGAAAACCTCGCCCGCCTGACCGACCTGCGCGAAGAGCTGGAGCGCCAGCTCGAGCGCCTGCACCGTCAGGCCGAGGCGGCGAAAAAGTATCAGGAACTCAAGGCCGAAGAGCGTCAGCTCAAGGCGCAACTGTCGGCCCTGCGCTGGCAGGATCTCAATGAGCAGGTCGGTCAGCGCGAGTCGATCATTGGCAATCAGGAGGTCAGTTTCGAAGCGCTGGTCGCTGAACAGCGTAACGCTGATGCGGCCATCGAACGCCTGCGCGACGGTCACCATGATCTGTCCGAGCGCTTCAATCTGGTGCAGGGCCGCTTCTATTCGGTCGGCGGCGACATCGCCCGGGTCGAGCAGAGCATCCAGCACGGCCAGCAGCGGTTGCGCCAGTTACAGGACGATCTGAAAGAAGCCGAGCGCGCGCGTCTGGAAACCGAGTCGCATCTGGGCCACGACCGCACGTTGCTGCTGACCCTCGGCGAAGAACTGGACATGCTCACCCCCGAGCAGGAAGTCACCAGCGCCGCCGCCGAGGAAGCCGCTGCGGCCCTCGAAGAAGCCGAAACCACCATGCACGGCTGGCAGGAGCAGTGGGATGCTTTCAACCTGACCGCTGCCGAACCGCGGCGTCAGGCTGAAGTCCAGCAATCGCGAATCCAGCAGCTGGAAAGCAGCATGGAGCGTCTGGCTGACCGACAGAAGCGCCTCGCTGAAGAGCGCGCGTTGCTGTCCGCCGACCCGGAAGACGCGGCGATCATGGCGCTCAACGAGCAGCTCGCCGAGTCTGAAGCGACCCTGGAAGATTTACAGACCAGCGAAGAAGCGCAGGTCGAAAAGCTCGAACAACTGCGTCAGGAATTACATCAGGCGTTGACCGCGCAGCAGCAGGCGCAGGGCGATCTGCAGCGGCTCAATGGGCGTCTGGCGTCGCTGGAAGCCTTGCAGCAAGCGGCGCTCGATCCGGGCACCGGCACCGCCGAATGGTTAAAGGAACACAACCTCGCCGAGCGTCCGCGCCTGGCCGAAGGCCTTAAGGTCGAGGCCGGTTGGGAACTGGCGGTGGAAACCGTGCTCGGCGCCGATCTGCAAGCGGTGCTGGTCGACGATTTCAGCGGCTTCGATCTGTCCGGTTTCACTCAAGGCGATTTGCGCCTGCTCAGCCCGGCCAGCGATGGCGTGCGGGTGGCGGGCAGCCTGCTGGACAAAGTCGAGGCGCAGATCGATCTGTCGCCGTGGCTCGGCCAGGTCAAACCGGTCGACAGCCTTGAACAGGCGCTGGCCTTGCGCGGCCAGTTGAGCGCCGGGCAGAGCCTGATCAGTCGCGATGGCTACTGGGTCGGTCGACACTTTTTACGCGTACGTCGCGCCAGCGAAGCGGAAAGCGGCATGCTCGCCCGGGGCCAGGAAATCGAAGACTTGCAGCTTGAGCGCGAGGAGCGTGAAGCCACGGTCGAGGCCATGGAGACCCGCCTGCAAACCCTGCGCGCGCAACAGCGCCAGCAGGAAAACGGCCGCGAACATCTGCGCCGCTTGCTGCAGGACGAAGCGCGCCAGCAAGGCGAACTGAAAGCGCAGTTGTCCGCCGGTAAGGCCAAAGCCGAACAGCTGACATTGCGCCGCACCCGTCTCGATGAAGAACTGGTCGAGCTCGCCGAACAGCGCGAGCTTGAGCACGAGCAGGTCGGCGAAGCGCGCATGAATTTGCAGGAAGCGCTGGATTCCATGGCGCTCGACACCGAGCAGCGCGAGTTGCTGCTGGCCCAGCGCGACAGCCTGCGCGAGCGCCTTGATCGCGTGCGTCAGGAAGCCCGGCAGCACAAGGATCACGCCCATCAATTGGCCGTGCGTCTCGGCTCGCTGCGTGCCCAGCACGATTCCACCCGGCAGGCGCTGGAGCGTCTGGAAATGCAGGCCGAGCGCCTGACTGAAAAGCGCGAGCAGTTGAGCCTGAATCTGGAGGAGGGCGAGGCGCCGCTGGAAGAGCTGCGTCTGAAACTCGAAGAGTTGCTCGACAAGCGCATGACCGTCGATGAAGAACTCAAGACCGCGCAGATCGCCCTGGAAGACGCCGATCGTGAGTTGCGCGACGCGGAAAAACGCCGCACCCAGGCCGAGCAGCAATCGCAGTTGATTCGCGGCCAGCTCGAACAGCAACGCATGGAATGGCAGGCGCTGACCGTACGGCGCAAGGCTTTGCAGGATCAATTGCTCGAAGATGGCTACGATCTCAACGGCGTGCTCGCCACATTGACCGCACAAGCCAGTGAACGCGAGGCCGAAGAAGAACTCGAACGCATCAATGCGCGGATTCAGCGCCTGGGTGCAATCAACCTCGCGGCCATCGATGAATACACGCAACAATCGGAGCGTAAACGTTATCTGGATGCGCAGGACGCCGATCTGGTCGAAGCGCTGGAGACCCTGGAAAACGTCATCCGCAAAATCGATAAGGAAACCCGCAACCGTTTCAAAGATACCTTTGATCAGATCAACGGTGGTTTGCAGGCACTTTTCCCGAAAGTTTTCGGTGGCGGGCGCGCGTATTTGGAACTGACGGGCGAAGATCTACTCGATACAGGGGTGACGATCATGGCGCAGCCGCCCGGGAAGAAGAACAGCACCATCCATTTGCTCTCCGGCGGCGAAAAAGCCCTGACTGCACTGGCCCTGGTTTTTGCCATCTTCAAGTTGAACCCGGCGCCGTTCTGCATGCTCGATGAGGTTGACGCGCCACTGGATGACGCTAACGTTGGACGCTACGCACGCCTGGTCAAAGAGATGTCGCAGACCGTGCAGTTCATCTACATCACCCACAACAAGATCGCCATGGAAATGGCCGAGCAGTTGATGGGCGTGACGATGCATGAGCCGGGCTGCTCGCGACTGGTGGCGGTGGATGTCGAGGAGGCGATGGCGATGGTGGACGCCTAGCGGCGCAGCTGCGGGTTACAAGCTCCAAGCTGCAAGTGGACGGCTTGTGGCTTGGAGCTTAAAGCTTGTAGCTGCGAAGCCTTTGATCGTGCTAGTTTAATGTCAATTTTTCGTATACGTGGGCAAAACGCCTGTCAGAACATAGAGTTGGCGCCACGTTTTAAAGCGGTTTACGCAGTGTAAACCCCTTATTTTTCAGCATTTTTTATAGAGGCACGGGATTACATGGAAATCGGTCTGCGCGAGTGGCTGATCGTCATCGGCATCATTGTGATAGCCGGTATTCTTTTCGATGGCTGGCGCCGTATGCGTGGCGGCAAGGGAAAGCTGAAATTCCGTCTCGACCGGAGCCTGTCCAATCTGCCGGACGAGGACACCAGCGCCGAGCTGTTGGGCCCGGCCCGCGTCCTGGACACGCACAAAGAGCCGCAACTGGACGAGCACGATCTGCCGTCGGTGAGCATGCCCAACCGCGAAGCCCGCGAGCCGCGTGAATCCGGTTCGAAACGTGGCAAGCGCGGCAGCAACGGCCCGGCGCAGGGCGACTTGAACCTCGACCTCGACCTGGACGGCGGCCCGAGCTTCAGCAGTCGCGATGATGACTTCGCCGAAGACAGCAAGCCTGCAGCGGCCGTGGCGGAAAAAGATCAGCCGCAAGCCGAAGAAGTCCTGGTGATCAGCGTGATTTGCCGCGACCCGGCCGGCTTCAAAGGCCCTGCGCTGCTGCAGAATATTCTCGAAAGCGGCCTGCGTTTCGGCGAGATGGACATTTTCCACCGCCACGAAAGCATGGCCGGCAACGGCGAAGTGCTGTTCTCCATGGCCAACGCGGTCAAGCCGGGTATCTTTGATCTGGACGACATCGACCACTTCAGCACCCCGGCGGTGAGCTTCTTCCTCGGTCTGCCAGGCCCGCGTCATCCGAAGCAGGCTTTCGACGTGATGGTCGCGGCAGCCCGCAAGCTGTCCCAGGAACTGAACGGCGAGCTGAAAGACGATCAGCGCAGCGTACTGACCGCGCAGACGATCGAACACTACCGTCAGCGCATTGTTGAATTCGAACGCCGCGCATTGACCCAGAAGCGTTGATACAAAAGGTCGTTCCTGTTTAACAAGACGATCGGCAAAATAATTGAGCAGCCTCGGCTGCTCTTTTGCTTTATGAGAGAACACCCATGACCGCCGCCAAAACCCGCATTCTAGAGCTGCGCGCTGAGCTGGATCAGCACAACTATCGCTATCACGTTCTCGACGAGCCGAGCATTCCCGATGCCGAGTACGATCGCTTGTTCCACGAGCTCAAGGCACTGGAAGCGGCCAACCCGGAACTGATCACCAGCGACTCGCCGACCCAGCGCGTCGGCAGCATGGCGTTGACTGCGTTCACTCAGGTGCGTCACGAAATCCCGATGCTCAGCCTCGGCAACGCCTTCGAAGAGTCCGACATGCGCGAGTTCGATCGCCGCGTCAACGAAGGCCTCGACGTGCCGGCCGGCGATCTGTTCGGTGGCGGCGCGGCGGTGGAATACAGCTGCGAGCCGAAGCTCGATGGCCTGGCGGTCAGCCTGCTGTATCAGGACGGTCTGTTGGTGCGCGGCGCCACCCGTGGCGATGGCACCACCGGCGAGGACATCAGCGTCAACGTGCGTACCGTGCGCAATATTCCGCTGAAGCTGCACGGCGAAGGCTGGCCGGCGACGCTGGAAGTGCGCGGTGAAGTGTTCATGTCCAAGGCCGGTTTCGAGCGCCTCAATGCTTCGCAATTGGAAATCGGCGGCAAGACCTTCGCCAACCCGCGCAACGCGGCAGCAGGCAGCCTGCGCCAGCTCGACTCGAAGATCACCGCCAACCGGCCGCTGGAATTCTGCTGCTATGGCATCGGTCAGGTGTCTCACGATATCGCCGACACCCACATCGGTAACCTCAAGCAGTTGCAAAAGTGGGGCATGCCGATCAGTCACGAACTGAAGCTGGCCAAGGGCATCGATGAGTGCCTGGAGTATTACCGCGACATCGGCGAGCGCCGTAACTCGCTGGCCTATGAAATCGATGGCGTGGTGTTCAAGGTCAACAGCATTGCCGACCAGCGTGAACTGGGCTTCCGCGCCCGCGAGCCGCGCTGGGCGATCGCGCACAAATTCCCGGCGATGGAAGAACTTACCGAGCTGCTCGACGTGGAATTCCAGGTCGGCCGCACCGGTGCGGTGACTCCGGTGGCGCGTCTGAAACCGGTGAAGGTCGCCGGCGTCACCGTGGCCAACGCCACGTTGCACAACATGGACGAAGTCGCGCGGCTGGGCCTGATGATCGGCGACACGGTGATCATCCGCCGCGCCGGTGATGTGATTCCGCAAGTGGTGCAAGTGATCACCGAGCGTCGCCCCGATGACGCGCGCCCGGTTGCCATTCCTCAAAGCTGCCCGGTGTGCGGCTCGCACGTTGAACGCACGCAACTGGTCAAGCGCAGCAAGGGCAAGGAAACCTTCAGCGAAGGCGCGGTGTATCGCTGCGTCGGCCGACTGGCCTGTGGTGCGCAACTGAAACAGGCGATCATTCACTTCGTCTCGCGCCGGGCCATGGACATCGAAGGCTTGGGCGACAAGAGCGTCGAGCAACTGGTCGACGAAGGTCTGGTCAGTTCCCCGGCCGATCTGTATGCGCTGAAATTCGACGACATCGTCGATCTGGAAGGCTTCGCCGAGGTATCGAGCAACAAGCTTCTCAAAGCCATCGAGGACAGCAAGCAACCGAGCCTGGCACGTTTCATCTACGCCCTCGGCATTCCCGATGTCGGTGAAGAAACGGCCAAGGTGCTGGCGCGCTCGCTGGGTTCGCTGGAGCGCGTGCAACAGGCCTTGCCGCATGTGCTGACCTACCTGCCGGATGTCGGCCTGGAAGTGGCGCACGAGATCCACAGTTTCTTTGAGGATGCGCACAACCGGCAGGTCATCAGCGAATTGCTCGGCCATGGTTTGCAGATTCAGGATCAGGGCGAACTGGGCGCCGAATTCGCCGCCAGTACCACGCTGGGCGGCTTGCTCGACAAACTGCACATTCCCTTCGTCGGCCCCGGTGGTGCGCAGAAACTGGCCGATCGGTTTGGCTCGCTGGATGCAGTGATGAACGCTGACTGGCTGGACATGCGTCAGGCATTGCCGGAGAAGCAGGCCAACTCCGTGCGCGAGTTCTTCGCCTCGGCTGAGCATCGGCAACTGGCCGAGCAGGCCGAGCAGCAATTGCGCGATTTCGGCATGCATTGGCAGAGCGAGAAAAAAGTCGTCGAAGGTCTGCCGCTGTCCGGCGAAACCTGGGTGCTGACCGGCAAGGTCGAATTGATGAGCCGGGATGTGGCCAAGGATCATCTGGAAAGCCTGGGTGCCAAGGTCGCCGGTTCGGTGTCGGCGAAAACCCATTGCGTGGTCGCAGGCCCGGGGGCCGGCTCGAAACTGACCAAGGCCAACGAACTGGGGGTGAAGGTCATGGACGAGGAAGCGTTTATCGCCTTCCTCAAAACCCACGGCGTCGCTGTCTGACCGGATGAACCCCTGTGGCGAGGGGATTTATCCCCGTCCGGATGGACACCTGTGGCGAGGGGATTTATCCCCGCTGGGTTGCGCAGCGACCCCAAAACCCTGCGACCGATCATTTTATCTGTATCGCGTGTACGGTTTTTTGCGACTGCTGCGCAGTCGAGCGGGGATAAATCCCCTCGCCACAACGGCGGTGTCACTCAGGAGCGGGCTATATTCGGGAACGATGTTGTCTTCCGGATGATCTAGTCTTGGCCAGTCCCAGGGAGAGATCGCCATGCACCGCTTTTTCGAGCAGCTCAGTTCCCGCATCATCGCGCCGTTCGTGGCCGGATCCTCGCGCAACAGCAAAGTCTGGCCGTGCCGTTGCGGCCAGTCGCTGTTCTTTCGCAACAGTCAGTGCCTGGCCTGTAACGCCTTGCTTGGCTATCAACCTGAAGAAAGTCGCCTTACCTCGCTGCAGCCGGGGCCGGAAGAGGGCACCTGGACGCTCGACGCCGATCCCGACGCCGGACTGTTCCGCCGCTGCGCCAACCTCGACATGCCCGCCGCGTGCAATTGGCTGCTGCCGGCCACCGATCACGACACCTTGTGCATCGCTTGCAGCCTCAACCGCACCATTCCCGACCTGTCCGTCGCGGAAAATCCCGAACGCTGGCGCAAAGTTGAAATCGCCAAGCGTCGACTGGTCGCGCAACTGATCACCCTCGGCTTGCCGGTCATCCCGAAAACCGTCGACGAAGAAACCGGATTGGCTTTCGACTTCATCGGTGTCGACCTCGAAGGCAACGAGCCGATGACCGGCCACGCCAATGGCCTGATCACCCTCGACATCAAAGAGGCCGACGACGCTCACCGTGAGCAGGTCAGGGCGGCGATGCACGAACCTTACCGCACGCTGCTCGGGCACTTTCGCCATGAGGTCGGCCACTACTACTGGGATCGCCTCATCGCCAATGGCCCTTGGCTGGACGCGTTCCGCAATCTGTTCGGCGACGAGCGCGCGAGTTACGCCGAGGCGCTGGACCGGCATTACCAGCAAGGCGCACCGCTGGACTGGCCGCAGCACTACGTCAGTGCCTACGCGACCATGCACCCGTGGGAAGACTGGGCGGAAACCTGGGCGCACTACCTGCACATGATGGACGCCGTGGATACCGCGCTGGGCTTTGGCATGAGCGCGCGGGAAATGGACTTCGACTATCAGCCATTTCCCACCAGCACCCTGTACGACCCCGAGCATCCCGGCGGTGGCGCTTTCCTGTCATTCGTCAATGCGTGGATCGAACTGGCCGGCATGCTCAACGAACTGTCGCGCAGCATGGGCCAACCGGATTTCTACCCGTTCGTACTGCCGGCGGCGGCGATCGCCAAGTTGCACTTCATTCATCTGGTGATCCAGCAGGCGGGCGGCAGGGCGGATGAGGTGCTGGCCTTGTAGGTGTCGCAGGCCGTGATGTTTATGTCCTTGAAGCCGTTCAGGTTTTTTATCTGCAACCAACGGTTGTAAGTTCATCTCAGACAGGTACAATGGCGCGGCTCGCCGACAGGCAAGCGTCGTTATGGTGACCCCATCGGTCCCCCCGCAACGATTACCCGTGAACCTGGTCAGATCCGGAAGGAAGCAGCCACAGCGGGAACATTGTGTGCCGGGGTGTGGCTGGTGGGGGCACCACCTTAACGAACCTACCGAGAATTCAAAGAGAACTGCATGGGTTTCGCCCACTGCGGTTTTTTTATGCCTGCGATTTGGCTAGTGGCGTTGATCCGCCATCAGAAACGCGCGGATCAGCAGCGCAGCGTCCCGGTGCCCGTGCGGCTGTCGACCGCGAACAGTGGCATACTCCCTCGCCTGGCATTGAGAGGTAAGGCAAGTGGGTGAAATCGACGATCTGACTCGTGAAAAACTGCGCGAATGGCAGATGCGGCGTCTGGAAGTCAAAACGCAGATGCAGGATCAGCCCGAGCGCACGCTGGAGTTGTCGCGAGTGCTCGACCTGATGGATGAGGAGCACGCCGCGATTCTGGCGGCTTCGACCGTGTTCAACGCGGCTGAAGAAACTGCGCAGCCGCTCGCGGTGCAGGACCAGCCCGTCATCACTGAATCGGTGGCCGGCCAGTACGACCTGCAGCTGCAAGCCACCGCTCAAAACCCTGAACACCTGCGCAAACTGCTGGAAATGGCGCTCTACGAAGTGCAGGCGCAAATCGATGCAGGCCCGCTGGCTAGTGGAGCAGATCGACGCGGCATGTCCGGCACGCTCGGCGGTTACTCCTTCGAGCTGCGGATCAGCCCGGAGGCCAGCCGTGAGGGAAACTTGCCGCAGTCCCATGAAATGCACGACGAGAATGACCAGGACTGATCTGGTGTTGTATTAAGGCCCAGGCGGCGAGGTTGTATGCACCCGGAACATTTTGATTTGGCCACCCCGGTATTTCTGCCCATCACCCATGATGTGTGTACGGCGCTGTTGCAGCCCGAGGGTGACGCGACACTCGCCAACCTGAGCGACTCGGAACTGGCGGCGGTGCTGGTCATCCAGAACCTCGCCCAGGCCACGGAACAGGACCTGAGCGCCAGCGCAGCGGAGAAAATTCTCGCCAGACTCATTGACTGGTCTGTCACCTCCCGGCGCTCCGGATCGGCGGGACTGCTTGCAGAGGCGCGGCGTCTGTTCGATTCGCGCAAACTGTATTTCGGCCTCAATGCGCTCAAAGGTCTGAACCTGCGCTTTCTCATGGCCGATGAAGTCACAGCGCAGGAATACCTGTTACCCGGCGGGCAATGGGATGTGGACTACAAAGTCCGCCACCAGCAACAGAACAACCCGTTTCGCCAGCAAATGGTTACGCCACGCGAGCGCGAGCACTGGTTGAGCGCGGCGCAGGACAAACTGCTGCGAACCTTCCGTGCCAACCTCGACGAAGACCTGCACGTGCAGGGTTATGCGGGCATCGGCAAGAGCTACATGCTCAGCGCGCTGATCGAATGCCTGCGCTCGAAACGCACCCTGGTACTGGCGCGCACCCCGGCGAAACTGGCGACGTTGCGCAAGCACATCGCCCAAGTACACAACACTGAGATCGGTCAGACGTTTTTCGACTTTGCCCAGGCCCAGCTGCTTGGCCCCCGCTTTCATATGGCCAAGGCGCCCGCGCGGATTCCGAGCAAGCCGGCGCTGGCGCAGGAGTTGAATATCTTCGGCTTTCGTCACCACGACGGGCCAGGCACCCTCGAAGTTTGCCTGCGCGTGCTGGAGCTGTATTGCGCCTCCAGAGACCACACGCTGTCCGCTAGGCATCTGCCGCACTTCCAGCAGCCATTGACCGGCGCAGACTCGCAAGCGCTGCTGGAATACTCCAGTCGCCTGTGGGTGTATCTGGAGGCCAACCCGGCCTGGGCCAGCCAGAGCGGTTTTCCGACGTTGCTCATGATCAAGCGCGCCAGTCTCGCCGGTTGCCGCGTCCCGCCGCGCTACACCCATGTGATCATCGACGAAAGCCAGGACGTGCCGGCGTCGCTGCTGCAAATCATCGAGCGCGGGCAGCAGGTGCTGATCACCCTCGGCGATGAATATCAGCAGGCCACGGGCGAGGCGCCCAAGCGCAAGCGTGAAGTCCGTCAGAGCGATATCTGCTATTCGGTGCGTTCGGGGCGCAATGTCGAGCGCCTGGTCAATCCGCTGATCTCGCGCCACACGCAGAAGAGCAAAGTGCCGTTTGAAGGCGCTCGACACGCTGACGTCGATATCGAGTACTACCCGCAATCCTTCGTACCGCCCGAAGGTTGCGTGGTGCTGACCGCGTCACCGTGGGACACGATGATGTGGGCCATCCATCTGCACGACTCCAGTTGCGCCTTCAGTTTTCCCGACCGGGAAGCGCAGGACGACATCAAGCATTTCATGACCACCGCCATCGAACTGTTCCGCCGCGATTTCTACAACGCCGGGTCCAGCGAAAAGGGGCCGCATCCGTATTTCAGCGACATGGCCGATTGGCGGCAAGTGCGTGAGGCCAACCGTTTCGATGAAGCTTTTTTGTGGATCGAAGCGCAACTGCAAAACGGCTTCATGATTGCCGACCTGACGCGACTGAGCCAAAAGATCATCGAGCCGGGCAAAGCCTGCCTGTTGATGATGGCCGAGCGGGCCGGCGGCATGGAGTTCAAGCGCGTGCTGTTGACCCGGACGTTGCTCAGTAACGAGAAATTCAAGGATGCCTACGAGTTCGATCAGCGCATCTGTGCCGTGTACATCGCCGTGTCCCGTGCCCGGCAGCAGCTTTATCTGCCTTACGACGTGGTCGAGTGGATCGATTATCACCACAGCCGCGAGCCGAAATTCCGCGAATCGCACGGTTATTGACCCGGCCAACCCTGTGGGAGCTAGGGTGTGGTTGAAGAGGCGCCGGTATACAGGCGGATAATGTCGTCGATCTCGCCGGACATTTTCATCCGCAGCAACGTGCGCAGGATCCGCTGCACCGGCACGTTCGGGTCGTTCCTCACGTAGCAGCCGATATTCTGTTCCTGCAGCACCGCGACCCCTTGCAGCTGCTGCTCCGGCAGCAGGCGCTGATTGATCCAGTCCAGTGTCCACTGATTGCTCACCGCATAGCGGTATCGCCCGGCCAGCAGCTTTTCCAGTACCTGTTCCTGATTGCGCGCGTCTTCGCGTTGCAACTGGTCAGCGTCGAACAGCGGTTGCAGGGTAGGGTAGCTGTAACCGAGGACGGTGCCGATGGCCTGGCGCGGCAGCCGGGCGGGATCGATCTGCGCCGGTTGCTCCTTGCGGCTGACCAGCAGGTCGCGCTGAAACCACAACGGCACGCTCCAGATGTAATCGCCGGACTGATTCGGCAACCACGACTGTGCGGCATAGCAGCGCACATCGATGTCGCCGTGTTCCATGGCGCTCTGTACCCGCGCGCGCGGCAGGACGACGAATTGCGCTGGCGCACCAACCTGGGTCGCCAGGCTGAGCAGGGCGTCGTGCAGGATGCCCTGGGTCGGTCTGCCGCCTTGCAGTTGCACCATCGGCATCGCCCAACTGTCCGGCACGGCGAAGCGCAACGGCGCTTGCGCTGCCATCGCGTTGAGGCTGATACCCAGCAATGCCGCCACGGCCCACCGCATAGACGCTCCGGTAATTCCTCGTCCCGAGCTGATAAAAGCCTCTGCTGATGCAGCTTAGCCATATTAGACGAGGACACCGGATGCAATTTTGCCCTTGCTCCGCTAGCATTAGCCGCTTCTGCTTCCTTCGCTGCGACGGTTTTCGATGAGTTATCAGGTTCTTGCACGTAAATGGCGTCCACGCTCGTTCCGCGAAATGGTCGGCCAGACCCATGTGCTCAAGGCTCTGATCAATGCCTTGGACAGCCAACGGCTGCACCACGCCTACCTGTTCACCGGGACGCGCGGGGTCGGCAAGACCACCATCGCGCGGATCATTGCCAAGTGCCTGAACTGCGAGACAGGTATCACCTCCAGCCCCTGCGGCGAGTGTTCGGTATGCCGCGAGATCGATGAAGGCCGTTTTGTCGACCTGATCGAGATCGACGCCGCCAGCCGCACCAAGGTCGAAGACACCCGCGAACTGCTCGATAACGTGCAGTACGCGCCAAGCCGTGGGCGCTTCAAGGTCTACCTGATCGACGAAGTGCACATGCTTTCCAGCCATTCCTTCAATGCGCTGTTGAAAACCCTTGAAGAGCCGCCGCCCTATGTCAAGTTCATCCTGGCGACCACCGATCCGCAGAAACTTCCGGCAACGATTCTTTCGCGCTGCCTGCAATTCTCCCTGAAGAACATGACGCCCGAGCGTGTGGTCGAGCATTTGACCCACGTCCTGACCGCAGAAAACGTACCGTTCGAAGACGACGCACTGTGGCTGCTTGGTCGCGCTGCTGACGGTTCGATGCGCGACGCCATGAGCCTGACCGATCAGGCCATCGCGTTCGGTGAAGGCAAGGTCCTCGCGACCGACGTGCGGGCCATGCTCGGCACACTGGATCACGGTCAGGTCTATGACGTGCTGCATGCGCTGATCGAGGGCGATGCCAAGGCGCTGCTCGAAGCCGTGCGTCACTTGGCCGAGCAAGGCCCGGACTGGAACGGCGTGCTCTCGGAAATTCTCAACGTGCTGCACCGCGTGGCCATCGCTCAGGCGCTGCCGGAAGGCGTCGACAATGGCCACGGCGACCGTGATCGCGTATTGGCCCTGGCCCAGGCGCTGCCGGCCGAAGACGTGCAGTTCTATTACCAGATGGGTCTGATTGGGCGCCGTGACTTGCCGCTCGCGCCGGACCCGCGTGGCGGTTTCGAGATGGTCTTGCTGCGGATGCTCGCGTTCCGCCCGGCGGATACGGCGGACGCGCCGAGGCAACCGCTAAAGCCAGTGGGGATCAGCCAGGCCACAGTTGATTCCGCAAACTCAGTGGCTGCCGCGCCGAAGCCTGCGCCGGTGGTCGCTGCGGCTGCGGCTGCTGCGCCAGCACCCGCGCCCGCACCGGTAGCAGCGCCGGCTGCCGAGCCAGAACCTGTGGCGCCGGTTGTCGAAGCGCAACCGGAGCCTGAGCCAGTCGCCGTCGAAACCGTGGTCGACTTGCCATGGAACGACCCGGTGGAAGCCGAGCCCGAGCCGGCACCAGTACAGCAACCCGCCGTCGAACCGGTGCTGGAAACTGCTGGCGAGCAGCCTGAATTGCCGCCGATGCCGCTGCCAACCCCGGACAGCGTGGTCCCGGATGCGCCGGAGTGGGCCGCTGCGCCAATTCCCGAGCCGTCCGTCGCCGACGTCGATGCCGCTACGCCGGGCATGGACATGGACGACGAACCGCCGCTGGATGAAGACTACATCGAGCCGGACATGGATTCGGCCTACAGCTACCTCGACGAACTGGCCAGCGAACACGCCGCCGATCCCGAGCCTGAGCCCGAGCCGGAACCTGCCGCCGCGCCGGCCACCGGTCTGGCCCTGCAATGGCTGGAGCTGTTCCCGAAGCTGCCGATTTCCGGCATGACCGGCAGCATCGCCGCCAACTGCACATTGATTGCGGTCGATGGCGATCACTGGCTGATGCACCTCGATCCGGCCCACAGCGCACTGTTCAACGCCACGCAACAGCGTCGTCTCAACGACGCGTTGAACCAGTTCCACGGGCGCACGCTGACGCTGACCATCGAGCTGATCAAGCCCGAGCAGGAAACCCCGGCCCAGGCCGCCTCCCGCCGCCGCGCCAATCGCCAGCGTGAGGCGGAGGAATCGATCCACGGTGATCCGTTCATCCAGCAGATGGTTCAGCAGTTCGGCGCGGTGGTGCGAAGCGATACTATTGAACCTGTCGACGCCTTGGTCACCCAAGGCTAATAACTGAAGGTGCTCGGCCAAGATGGCCGGGCGCTGTTTTATCCAAGTACGTTTGAGGTGATTCCCATGATGAAAGGTGGCATGGCCGGCCTGATGAAGCAGGCGCAGCAGATGCAGGAAAAAATGGCCAAGATGCAGGAAGAACTGGCCAACGCCGAAGTCACCGGCAAGGCCGGCGGCGACATGGTCACCGTGGTGATGACCGGTCGTCACGACGTCAAGAGCGTGAGCATCGACCCAAGCCTGGTCGAAGGCCTGAGCGAAGACGACAAAGAGATGCTGGAAGCCGTGGTCGCCGCCGCCGTCAACGACGCCGTGCGCAAGATCGAAGCCAACAGCCAGGAAAAAATGGGCAGCATGACCGCTGGCATGAACCTGCCAGCGGGTATGAAACTGCCATTCTGATTCGCCTTTGGGCGGCAGATGAGCTACACAAAATGCCAGGCATTGCGCCTGGCATTTTTGTTTCTGCCTGATGGGCATGTGCCGCAGACTGACGCCTTCGCGAGCAGGCTCGCTCCCACACGTGGAAATGCAATCCCTGTGGGAGCGAGCCTGCTCGCGAAGGCGGCGCCTCGGTCAAAACTGCAGAAACATCGAACACACCACCGCTACCAAGGTCTGCTCCCTATACACCGAATTCCCCCATTCACAGGAGACGCTGACATGTCCGACCCTCTCACCCTCAATCAACGCTTCGTCCTCGCCTCGCGCCCGACCGGCGCGCCGACTCCGGAGAACTTTCGTCTCGAGCGCGAGGCGCTGCCGGATCTGCAGGACGGTCAGGTGCTGCTGAAAACCCTGTACCTGTCGCTCGACCCGTACATGCGCGGGCGTATGAGCGACGCTCCGTCCTACACTGCGCCAGTGCAAATCGGCGAAGTCATGACCGGTGGTGCGGTCAGCCGGGTCGAGCAGTCCAATCATCCGAAATTCCACGTAGGTGATCTGGTGGTTGGCGCCACCGGTTGGCAGAGCCACAGCATCAGCGACGGCCGCAACATCATGCCGATCCCGGCCGGCCTGCCGAGCCCGTCGATGGCCCTCGGGGTGCTGGGTATGCCGGGCATGACCGCGTACATGGGCCTGATGGACATCGGCCAGCCGAAAGAGGGTGAAACCCTGGTAGTGGCTGCGGCGTCCGGCGCCGTCGGCTCGGTGGTCGGGCAAGTGGCGAAGATCAAAGGTCTGCGTGCGGTCGGCGTGGCCGGTGGGGCCGAGAAGTGCAAATACGTGGTCGAGGAGCTGGGTTTTGATGCCTGCATCGACCACAAGGCCGATGACTTTGCCGAGCAACTGGCCAAGGCCTGTCCCAACGGCATCGACATTTACTACGAGAACGTCGGCGGCCATGTCTTCGATGCCGTCGTGCCGTTGCTCAACCCCAAGGCGCGCATCCCGTTGTGCGGCCTGATCGCCGGCTACAACGCCGCCGAGGCGCCGACCGGCCCGGATCGCCTGCCGATGCTGCAACGCACTTTGCTCACCAAGCGTGTGCGTATTCAGGGCTTCATCGTCTTCGACGATTACGGTGATCGTCAGCCGGAATTCATCAGCCACATGGTGCCGTGGGTACGCGACGGTAAGGTGAAATTCCGCGAGGACGTGGTCGAAGGCCTGGAGCAGGCGCCTGAGGCGTTCATCGGTCTGCTGGAAGGGCGCAACTTCGGCAAACTGGTGGTCCGGGTCGCCCAGGACTGAGGATTTGACGCTGGCCAGAGGCGCGGGTATAAACCGCGTCTCGTTGTTTAGTCGGACTGTTTACCCATGAGCTTCAGCCCTTTGATTCGCCAACTGATCGACGCCTTGCGCACCTTGCCAGGCGTGGGTCAGAAAACCGCTCAGCGCATGGCGTTGCAGTTGCTCGAACGTGATCGCAGCGGCGGCACTCGTCTGGCCCAGGCCTTGAGCCAGGCCATGGAAGGCGTCGGCCATTGCCGCCAGTGCCGCACGCTGACCGAAGACGACCTCTGCCCGCAATGCGCCGACCCGCGCCGCGATGACACGCTGCTCTGCGTGGTCGAAGGGCCGATGGACGTTTATGCGGTGGAGCAGACCGGCTTCCGTGGCCGCTATTTCGTGCTCAAGGGGCACTTGTCGCCGCTGGATGGCCTGGGGCCTGAAGCGATCGGGATTCCGCAACTGATGGCGCGGATAGAAGAGGCGGGGACCTTCACTGAAGTCATCCTCGCCACCAACCCGACCGTGGAAGGCGAGGCGACCGCGCACTACATCGCGCAGTTGCTCAACAACAAAGGCCTGGTCGCCTCGCGGATTGCCCACGGCGTGCCGCTGGGCGGTGAGCTGGAGCTGGTCGACGGCGGCAC
Organism: Pseudomonas siliginis; assembly: GCF_019145195.1. Taxonomy (GTDB): domain Bacteria; phylum Pseudomonadota; class Gammaproteobacteria; order Pseudomonadales; family Pseudomonadaceae; genus Aquipseudomonas; species Aquipseudomonas siliginis. The sequence goes on along the minus strand of NZ_JAHSTW010000005.1, from coordinate 280,610 downwards.
GCTGGCGCATTCGTTTGCCGGGCGTAAACCTATCTCCCTGTAAGTCTCTATCGCCCTTTCGGGCCACATCGCTGGCAAGCCAGCTCCCACAGTGTTGGATGTGACCCACAGCATATGTGTCCACACCGAACCCTGTGGGAGCTGGCTTGCCAGCGATGGCCGCGCCGCGGTCCATCTGATTCACACAATTTCATTGGTAACCAAGCAAGCGCTCGGTTAACGTCGGCGAACCCTTCCGTGGAGCTCGCCCATGCCTGCCTTTCAGGAATACTTCGACCTCAGCCACCAATTGGTCCGTGACAGCGTCAGACGTTTCGTCGAACGCGAGATCCTGCCGGACATCGATCAGTGGGAAGAAGCCGAAAGCTTTCCCCGTGAGCTGTACCTCAAGTCCGGTGCGGCGGGCATTCTCGGTATCGGCTATCCCGAAGCGCTCGGCGGCAGCCATGAAGGCGATCTGTTCGCCAAGGTCGCTGCCAGTGAAGAGTTGATGCGCTGTGGCTCAGGCGGGCTGGTGGCGGGGTTGGGTTCGCTGGATATCGGTCTGCCACCGATCGTCAAATGGGCGCGGCCTGAGGTGCGAGAGCGGGTCGTCCCCCAAGTGCTCAGCGGCGAAAAGATCAGCGCCCTGGCGGTGACCGAGCCCGGCGGCGGCTCCGACGTCGCCAACCTGCAAACCCGCGCCGTGCGTGACGGCGACTGCTTCCGGGTCAGTGGCAGCAAAACCTTCATCACCAGCGGTGTGCGCGCCGATTTCTACACGGTCGCGGTGCGTACCGGTGCGCCGGGGTTTGGCGGCATCAGCTTGTTGCTGATCGAGAAGGGCACGCCGGGTTTCAGTGTCGGTCGGCAGTTGAAGAAAATGGGCTGGTGGGCGTCGGACACCGCTGAGTTGTTCTTCGACGATTGCCGCGTGCCGGCAGGCAACCTGATCGGCGCCGAGAACATGGGCTTCGCCTGCATCATGGGCAATTTTCAGAGTGAACGGCTGGCCCTGGCGCTGATGGCCAACATGACTGCGCAATTGGCGCTGGAGGAGAGCCTGAAGTGGGCGCGCGAGCGTGAGGCGTTCGGCAAACCCATCGGCAAGTTTCAGGTGATCAAACATCGCCTCGCCGAAATGGCCACGGCGCTGGAAGTGTCGCGCGAGTTCACATATCGGCAAGCTGCAAAAATGGCGGCGGGGCACAGCGTGATCAAGGAGATTTCCATGGCGAAGAACTTCGCCACCGACACCTCGGACCGCATCACCACCGAAGCCGTGCAGATTCTTGGCGGGCTCGGTTACATGCGTGAAAGCCTGGTGGAGCGGCTGTATCGGGATAACCGCATTCTGTCGATTGGCGGCGGGACGCGGGAAGTGATGAACGAAATCATCAGCAAGCAGATGGGGCTTTAAATCTTGCGGTGTAGCTGAAGGCCCCTTTGCGAGCAGGCTCGCTCCCACAGTTGTAATGCATTGCCCTGTGGGAGCGAGCCTGCTCGCGAAAGCGGCCTGTCAGACGCTGCTTATTTATCGGTCAAAGCAAACTGCGTCAGGCAAAAGGTAGGAATGCCCATGTCCTCAAGACGCTGCGAACCTTGCAGCTCCGGCAGATCAATGATCGCTGCCGCTTCATGTACCCGCGCGCCCATGCGGCGAATCAGGTTGGCTGCTGCGATCAGCGTGCCGCCGGTAGCGATCAGGTCATCGAACATCACCACCGAATCGCCTTCACACAGGCTGTCGGCGTGCACTTCCAGAAACGCTTCGCCGTACTCGGTGGCGTAACCTTCGGCCAGTACGTCCGCCGGCAGTTTGCCTTGCTTGCGGAACAGCACCAGCGGCTTGTTCAACTGATAGGCCAGTACCGAACCGATCAGAAAACCACGGGCATCCATGGCGCCGATGTGGGTAAAGTCGGCTTCGACGTAGCGATGGGCGAAGCTGTCCATCACCAGGCGCAGGGCCGTCGGCGACTGGAACAGCGGGGTGATGTCGCGAAAGATCACGCCCGGTTTCGGGAAGTCGATCACGGGGCGGATCAGGGATTTGATGTCGAAGGAGTCGAAGACCATCGGGGTGTCCTGGCAGGGCTGCAAACGGCGCAGTATACCCGCGGCTGAAACGATTCGCTCAACCGCGGGTCGTGATCAGCCTTCGATCGAACCGCCGGCCAACGCACACAGCTGGATCGGGTCGAGGATGTGAATCTCTTTGCCCTCGGCGGCGATCAATTCGTTCTGCTGAAAACGGGTGAACACCCGCGATACGGTTTCCACCGCCAGGCCCAGGTAATTGCCGATTTCATTGCGCGACATGCTCAGGCGGAACTGGTTGGCCGAGAAGCCGCGAGCACGGAAGCGTGCCGACAGGTTGACCAGGAAAGTAGCGATGCGCTCGTCAGCGGTCTTCTTCGACAGCAGCAGCATCATTTGCTGGTCGTCACGAATCTCGCGGCTCATCACCCGCATCAACTGGCGGCGCAGTTGTGGCAATTGCAGCGCGAGTTCGTCGAGGCGCTCGAAAGGGATTTCGCAGACCGAAGTGGTTTCCAGCGCTTGGGCCGAGACCGGGTGTTTTTCGGTGTCCATGCCCGACAGTCCGACCAGTTCGCTCGGCAGGTGGAAGCCGGTCAGCTGTTCTTCGCCGGCATCGCTCAGGCTGAAAGTCTTCAGGGCACCAGAGCGGACTGCATAAACGGAATCAAAGGTGTCGCCTTGGCGGAACAGGAACTCACCTTTCTTCAGCGGGCGGCCGCGTTTAACGATTTCGTCGAGCGCATCCATGTCTTCCAGATTCAGAGAAAGTGGCAGGCAGAGCGGGGCCAGGCTGCAATCCTTGCAGTGGGCCTGGTTGTGAGCGCGCAGTTTGACTGGCTCGGACATTTCTTCAATCCTTGTGGGAAAACACACATAAGCCGTAAGGGTAACCCACGGAAGGACATTCAGGCCAGCACGCGGCGGCGTTGTCCTACAGACATAAAGCCGCAGCACCGCCGGCCGATAACCCACTATCAGTACTCATCCAAGGAAGGCCCCGATGACCGCCATTGGCACGCTAAGCCCCGGTAGCAGCGGCATTGCTGCTTCGCCGGAGATGGCCAGCACCGACGCTGCAATCGATCGCGATGAAGACTTGTCGCACACGGCAACCCCGACCTTGGTCGAGGGCGTCAAAGTGTCGCTGTCCGGCGCGGCCATCGCCAAATCCGCCGCTGTCGGTGGCGAAAACAGTGACATCGACAACAGTGGCTTGCCGGAGAACATCCAGCAGTTGCTGAAGATGATTCGCAAGATCCAAAAAGAAATCATCGAGAAAAAAGCCCGCATGGCGGCGGTCATGTCAGACAGAACCCTCTCCAACGAGGAAAAGATCAACAAGCTCGCCGCATTACGTGGCGCCATCGCCGCCCTCAACAGCGGCCTGATCACCGCCAACCTTTCCTTGTCGAAAGTCATGAACCAGTCGGCGCTCAACCCTGATCAGAACCTCAAGGTCGGCTCGTTGCTGACCAAGCCTTAAATCACTCGGGAGAAACGCTGGCGGTTCTGCTGCTCCAGGTACGCATCGAACACCATGCACACCGAGCGCACCAGCAATCGGCCCGCCGGCAGCACCTCGATGCGCTCGCGCTCGAGCCTGATCAGGCCATCCTCGGCCATACCTTGCAACTGCGGCCACAGCGCGCCGAAATAGCCTTGGAAATCGATGTTGAACTGCTGCTCGATCTCGGCGAATTCGAGTTTGAAATTGCAGATCAGCTGCTGAATCACCGCGCGGCGCAAACGGTCGTCGGCGTTGCACACCAGGCCGCGACTGGTCGCCAGCTGCGCGCTGGCCAGGCTGTTCTGATAGGCAGTGAGGTCGCTGCTGTTCTGGCAGTACAAATCGCCGATCTGGCTGATCGCCGACACGCCCAGACCAATCAGGTCGCAATGGCCGTGGGTGGTGTAACCCTGAAAGTTGCGTTGCAGGGTGTGTTCTTCCTGAGCGATCGCCAACTCGTCATCGGGCAGGGCGAAGTGATCCATGCCGATGTAGCGGTAGCCGGCAGCGGTCAGTTGCTCGATGGTGCGCTGGAGCATCTCCAGTTTGTGCGCAGGGCTCGGCAAGTCGCCGCTGTTTATTCGCCGTTGCGGCATGAAGCGTTCCGGCAGGTGCGCATAGTTGAACACCGACAGGCGATCCGGTTGCAGGCTGATCACTTCTTCGACGGTGCGGGCGAAATTGTCGGGCGTCTGCTTTGGCAGGCCGTAGATCAGATCGATGTTGATCGAGCGAAATTGCAGGGTTCGCGCCGCATCGATCACCGCGCGGGTTTCTTCCAGACTTTGCAGGCGATTGACCGCACGCTGCACCGCCGGGTCAAGGTCTTGCAGGCCAATGCTGACCCGATTGAAACCCAGTTCGCGCAGCAGGCCCATGGTCGACCAGTCGGCCTCGCGCGGGTCGATTTCGATGCCGTAATCGCCCGAGTCATCGTTGAGCAGATTGAAATGCTTGCGCAGGTGCGCCATCAACTGACGCAACTCGTCGTGGCTGAGAAAGGTCGGTGTGCCGCCACCGAAATGCAGTTGCTCGACGGTTTGCGCCGGGTCGAGGTGGCAGGCAATCAACTGGATTTCCTGCTCGAGCCGTTGCAGATACGGTTGCGCACGGCCGCGATCCTTGGTGATGACCTTGTTGCAGGCGCAGTAGTAGCAAATGTTCGCGCAGAACGGCACATGCACGTACAGCGACAACGGCCGCTGCGCCTTGCGGCTGTCGCGCAGGGCATGGAACAGGTCGAAAGTGCCGACCTGACCGTGAAATTGCACGGCGGTCGGGTACGAGGTGTAGCGTGGCCCCGCCAGATCGTAGCGGCGGATCAGATCAGAGTCCCAACGAATGGCGTCGAGCATGCGGGCATTCCCCCGGATAGGCTGGCAGTGTGGCGAGTCTAGGGGAGGGCGTTACAGGGCATCTTGATTTGCATCAACGGCGAGGATTTGTGTTGTTCGTGCGGGCGTCTTCGCGAGCAGGCTCGCTCCCACATTGGATTTGCAGCGTACTCAAGACCTGTGGGAGCGAGCCTGCTCGCGAAGGCCTCCCCACACATTTAATGGCCCATGAGCCAATGCTGATGCGGCCCGGGCAAGGTCCACAGGCCAAACACAATCACCAGCAAGCCACCCGCCATGCGCACGCTGCGTTTGCGCAGGATCGCCGTGACCCGTTCAGCCGCCAGCCCGGTGGCGAGCAGCACCGGCCAGGTGCCGAGGCCGAAAGCGAGCATCAGCAACGCACTGTCCAGCGCATTGCCCTGACTCGCGCTCCACAGCAAGGTGCTGTAAACCAGCCCGCACGGCAGCCACCCCCACAGCGCACCGAGCAGCAAAGCACGCGGCAGGCTGGAAACCGGCAGCAAGCGATTCGCCACGGGTTGAATAAAACGCCACAAGCCACGCCCGAGCGCTTCGATACGGGTGAGCACGCTCCACCAACCGGCCAGGTACAAACCCATGGCGATCAGCAGCAACCCGGCCAGCACACGCATGAACAGCGCCGCCGGGCTGTTGGCGACTGCCCAGCCGGCCAGACCGATGAGCAGTCCCGCCGTGGCATAACTGAGAATCCGCCCCAGGTTGTACGCCAGTAACAGGCGAAAGCGCCGGCTGCGCTGCTCCTTGGGGATCGCCAGGGTCAGCGCGCCCATCAGGCCGCCGCACATGCCCAGGCAGTGGCCGCCACCGAGCAGGCCGAGGATCAGCGCCGAGACCAGCAGGGGCGCCATTTCAAGCATGGGGCGGCGCCTTGTCGTCCGGTTTGCCGGCGTTGGCTTCGTCCACCGCAGCGGTGTGGTTGGGATCCTGATCGTCAAAAAGGATGCTGTGCGCCGGGCCGTCGAGGTCGTCGTACTGACCGCTGTCCACCGCCCAGAAGAAGATGTACACGGCGATGGCGACGATGAGCAAGGCAGCGGGAATCATCACATAGAGAGCTGGCATCGGTAACTCCAGGCCCGCGCGGCTCAGGCCGGCAGCGGGCGGGTTTGGGTCGGGCTGCTGGCGGCCGGCGCGCTCGGCAGACGAGTCAGGCGCAGGGCGTTGAGCACCACGGTCAGCGAACTGATCGACATGCCGACCGCCGCCCACACCGGAGTGATCCAGCCGAGGGCGGCGAACGGCAACATGAGGCCATTGTACAGCGCTGCCCACAGCAGGTTTTCGATGATTACCCGGCGCGTGCGTCGCGCCAGCGTGAAAGCTTGCACCAGAGCGTCGAGGCGATTGGACAGCAACACTGCATCGGCGCTGGTTTTCGCCAGGTCGGTGGCCGAGCCCATGGCCACGCTGATATCGGCCGCAGCCAGCACCGGCACGTCGTTGACGCCGTCGCCGAGCATCAGCACCTTGCGCCCTTCCTTGTGCAGTTGTTGCAGCACTTGCAGTTTGTCATCGGGGCGCAAGCCGCCACGGGCCTCGTCGATGCCCAGTTCGGCGGCGACACTGGCGACCATCGGCGAACTGTCGCCGGACAACAACAAGGTGCGCCAGCCCCGCGCCTTGCAGGCCGCGAGCAGGGCGGGGGCATCGTCACGCAGGCGATCGTCGAGGACGAACCATGCCAGCGGCCCCTGAGTGTCGGCGAGCAGCAACCATTGTCCGGCCTCATCAGGCATTGACGGCAGTGCCGCGCCGCTCAGGGCACAGGCGAACGGCGCCTGACCGATGCGCAAGCGTTGCTCACCGACCACGCCTTCCAGGCCCAGACCGGGTGTGCTGTGCACGTCCTCGGCGGCCAGCGGCGCACGGCCGAAAGCGCGGGCGATCGGGTGTTCCGAACGGTTTTCCAGCGCAGCGGCAAGGCTCAGGCATTGCTCGCTGTCGAGCGCGCCGAGCGGGCGGATCGAGCGCAGCACCAAGCGGCCTTCGGTGAGCGTGCCGGTCTTGTCGAAAATCACCGTGTCGATCTGGTTCAAGCCTTCCAGCACATGGCCGCGTGTCAGCAGCAGGCCGAGTTTGTGCAGGGTGCCGGTGGCGGCGGTGAGGGCGGTCGGCGTCGCCAGTGACAGCGCGCACGGGCAGGTCGCCACCAGCATGGCAAGGACGATCCAGAACGCCCGCGCTGAGTCCAGTTGCCACCACAGCACGCCGATCATTGCTGCGGCAATCAGCGACAGCAGCAGGAACCATTGCGCGGCGCGGTCGGCGATTTCAGCCAGACGCGGTTTCTCCGCCTGAGCGCGATCAAGCAGGCGCACGATCGCGGAGAGGCGCGTGTCCTGTCCCAGCGCCTGCACTTCGACGGTCAATGCGCCTTCGACATTGAGCGTGCCCGCAGTTACTGCATCGCCGAGCGTGCGTGGCTGTGGCAGGTATTCGCCAGTCAGCAGCGATTCGTCGATGCTCGACTGACCGTCGATGATCTTGCCGTCAGCCGGCAGAATCGAGCCCGGCTGCACCAGAATCCGCTCGCCCACACGCAACTCGCTGAGCAGGATGCGTTCACTCTGGCCATCACTATCCAGGCGCAGGCACGAGGCCGGTAACAGATTGACCAGTTGCGCGGTGGCAGCAGCGGTGCGTTCGCGGGCGCGGCGTTCCAGATAACGCCCGGCGAGCAGAAACAGCGCGAACATGCCGACCGCATCGAAGTACAGCTCGCCGACCCCGGTGATCGATGTCCAGATCCCGGCCATATAAGCGCTGCCGATCGCCAGTGAAACTGAAACGTCCATGGTCAGGTGGCGGGTGCGCAAATCGCGCATCGCGCCTTTGAAGAACGGCGCGCAGCTGTAGAACACGATGGGTGTGGTCAGAAACAGCGCGACCCAGCGCAGGATCGTGTGCAGCTCGGGACTGAGGTCGATGTTGAATTCCGGCCAGGTGGCCATGGTCGCCATCATCGCCTGAAACCACAGCAACCCGGCGACGCCGAGCTGGCGCAGGGCCAGGCGATTCTCGCTGGCCAGTTGTTCGCTGGCACGGTCGGCCTGGTACGGGTGGGCGGCGTAACCGATGTGGCGCAGCTCGGCGAGGATCTGGCTCAGCGGCAATTGTGCGTCGGCCCAACGCACGTGCAGGCGATGGTTGGAGAGGTTCAACCGCGCTTCGGCGACGGCGGGCAGGGTGCGCAGGTGTTTCTCGATCAGCCAGCCGCAGGCGGCGCAACTGATGCCTTCCATCAACAAGGTGGTTTCGGCCAGATCGCCTTCATGGCGCACGAAGGGTTGCTGCACGTCGGCGCGGTCGTACAGCGCCAGTTCATCAGTCAGTTGCACCGGCAGCGCTTCGGGATTGGCCGACGCTTCGCTGCGATGCTGGTAATAACTTTCCAGCCCCCCGGCGACAATAGCTTCGGCCACCGCCTGACAGCCCGGGCAGCAGAACTCGCGGGCCTGCCCGAGGACGACGGCGGTGAAGCGGCTGCCGGACGGGACGGGCAGGGCGCAGTGGTAGCAGGGGATTGGACTGGTCATGGTGCGTGTTCCGATGATCGTTCCCACGCTCCGCGCGGGAATGCCTCCCCGGACGCTCCGCGTCCGCTTCGGCTGGGACGCGGAGCGTCCCTGGCTGCGTTCCCACGGAGAGCGTGGGAACGATCAGAGTAAGGCTTAGTTTTTCAGGTCTTCCGCACCCTGCAATGGCTCATCACCCAGCAGCAGTTCCTTGTCATGACTGACCAGCTCTTCTTCGAACATGCGCCACACGTGCTCATCCTGGCTGCCGAGCAACTCGACAAAGCGCCGCCCTTCGACCTTGTCGCTCAACTGGCCGATGTAGCGCCCGCTTTCGCTTGCACTGCGGGTCAGCACGATCTTGCGATCCTTCTCCGGCTGGGTCGGCGAGATCAGGTTCAGTTCCAGCGTTTGCGGCTGGCTGTCACCGTTCAAGCGCAAATCGACTTCCCCGGTTACGTCATCCAGATGCACCACTGCACGCAGTTTCAGGGTTTGTGCCAGCAGCTCGCGATCCAGTGAACGGTTGATGCCTTTGCCCGCCTCGTAATAGTTGTCGTTGACCAGATTGTCCGGGTTGTTCACCGCGATGGTAACCATGGACAGGGTCAAGGCCACCGAGCAGGCCAGAATCGCGATGATGATCCACGGCCAGAGGTGCTTGTACCAGGGACTTGCGGCGTTTGCAGCGGGCATGTTCAAAATTCTCTCAACGGATTTGTGGGCCGATGAATCGGCTCTTGGCTTCAACGTGGACGCTGTTGTCATCGGCGTCCTTGAGGATGAATTTCACCTCGTTGGTGCTCGATGGCAGTTGTTCCGGTGCGCTGGACAACTCGACCGGCATGCTGACGATATCGCCGGCGGCAACCTTGATCTCTCGCTTGCCTTGCAGGCGCAGGTCCGGCAGGCCCTCGGCTTGCAGCAGGTAAGTGTGGTCGCGCTGATCCTTGTTCATGATCTTCAGGCTGTAGACGTTCTCGATCCGGCCTTCGGCGTTTTCGCGGTACAGCACGCGGTCTTTGCTGACGTCGAAGCCGACCAGTGAACGCATGAAGAACGCAGCGACCAACAGGCTGATCATCGCCAGCAGCACCACGGCGTAACCGATCAGGCGCGGTCGCAGTTTATGGGTTTTCTGCCCGGAGAGGTTGTGTTCGGTGGTGTAGCTGATCAGCCCGCGCGGGTAATCCATCTTGTCCATGATGCTGTCGCAAGCGTCGATGCACGCAGCGCAGCCGATGCACTCGATCTGCAGGCCATCGCGGATGTCGATGCCGGTCGGGCAGACCTGCACGCACATCGTGCAGTCGATGCAGTCACCCAGCCCCAGCGCCTTGTAGTCGATGCCTTTCTTGCGCGGCCCACGGCTTTCGCCACGGCGTGGATCGTAGGAAACGATCAGCGTGTCCTTGTCGAACATCACGCTCTGGAAGCGCGCATACGGGCACATGTAGATGCACACCTGCTCACGCAACCAACCGGCATTGCCGTACGTGGCGAGGGTGAAAAAACCGACCCAGAAATACGACCAGCCATCAGCCTGGCCGGTGAAGAACTCGATGACCAGTTCGCGGATCGGCGAGAAGTAGCCGACAAAGGTCATGCCGGTGACAAAACCGATCAACAGCCACAGCGAATGTTTGGCCAGCTTGCGCAGGAATTTGTTGGCGCTCATCGGCGCCTTGTCGAGCTTGATGCGCTGGTTGCGGTCGCCTTCGGTGACCTTCTCGCACCACATGAAAATCCACGTCCACACGCTTTGCGGGCAGGTATACCCGCACCAGACGCGCCCGGCGTAGACAGTGATGAAGAACAGGCCGAACGCGGCAATGATCAACAGCCCCGAGAGCAGGATGAAATCCTGTGGCCAGAAAGTCGCGCCGAAGATGAAGAACTTGCGCTCCGGCAGGTTCCACCACACCGCCTGGTGACCGCCCCAGTTCAGCCACACCGTGCCGAAATACAGCAGAAACAACGCCGCACCGCCGAGCATCCGCAGATTGCGGAACAGGCCGGTGAAGGCGCGGGTGTAGATTTTTTCTCGTGAGGCATAAAGGTCGACGCTGTTGTTCGCGTTCTTGCTCGGCGGCGTGACGTCGTGTACCGGAATCTGATTGCTCATCATTGCATCCCACGGCAGTGGAAAAATGCCTCGGTCGATACGTGCCAACCGAGGTCAAAAAGGCTGTTGCAGTAGCGCGATGATACGCCTGCCGCTCTGGCTCAAGGGTGCGACCTTTGGTCGCGTTGGGTAAAAAATGCGGATGGTGTAGCGATTGCGCAAAAGCCTGACGCAGATCAATTGACTTGTTGAGTATGGACGCTTTTGCCGAAGTGGCTAGTTCATCCTTTCAATTGTTTGTTCACGCCGCTACCGTTGATTTCGCAAGTTGAATAACACCCGTGATTGTTTTCGTCCAGGCGACAAGTCAGGCCGGACGTTACGGGTTTTTATTGATTCGTATGTTGTAAGTTGTTGGGTCTGAAATATATTCACTCGATTGTTGTAGGTGAAGGCTTTGAAGTTTTCGCTGTATTCGAATAAGTTCTGTTCGCGCGAAACTTCTTTTGCGTACCGAAAATTAATTGAAATGGAATTTCAAGCATGGCTTTGAATAAATTCATGAGCACCTTTATGGGTGCTTGTCTGGTAGCTTCGGCTATTACCGCTCAGGCTACAACTGGCATGCCGAAACATATGGTCTTTGCTTCGGATACTCAATATCCGTGGACAGACAAGACCGATATCCGCGAACCCGAATCGGATTCAGAATTCACGGCGCGCTCGAAATGGCTGATTGAAACCCAACTTGCGAGCATTGCCGAATTCAGAAATCAACACGGCTCTCAAGCGCAGGTTCCTTTGATGATCAATGGCGATATAACCGCTTTTGGTCATGGCTGGCAGCGCTCGTTCATGAAGGATTCGCTGAACAGGCACTTCAAGGGTGAATATCTTTACGGCTTGGGCAATCACGACTATGAAAACAATGTTGATGATTGCTTTACCAATAACTGTGCTGCAGGAAGTATTGTCGAGTTCAAAGAACATCATGAGGGTAAAGTAGATAACTTTGATCTGAAAATCACGGACGGTTTTTTGAGCAAGACGTATGCCGGTAGTCTCGCCTATTCGAAAAATATCGGCGAAGTGCATATGGTTCAGCTCAATAACGAGCCGACCTACACTACCCGGATTGCTCATCCGTTGAACCCGACGACGTTCGAAATCAACGACGCACTGGACTGGCTCGAGACCGATCTGCGACTGGCGCGAGCGTCGGGCTACGCCATCATTATCAATATGCATAAACCCTTGCGGCATCAAGGCAGCCCCGAGCAAAAGAAGCGTTTCCATGACATGGTCAACAAGTACCAGGTGACGGCCATTTTCGCCGGCCACCTGCATACCGAGGGAGGAAGTTCCTACTGGGAGGGCAGCGTCCCCATGTATCTCAGCGGAAGCACCTCTCAGCAAACCTACCTGACTGCGAATTTCACCGAGGATCGCAAGCAGTTGCAGGTCTATCTGGTGAAGAACAACCAGTGGCGTGAGCGGACGCTGATCGATACTACGGTTGTGCATTCAATCTTTGCCCAACGCCCATGAAAAAAGCCCCGCTGGTGATAAGGCGGGGTGTTCAGCACTCAGTTACTGGCAGCGATCCATGGGTTGATCAGATTGACGCCGCTGAGTTGAAAGTCCGCAATGTTGCGAGTTACCAGCGTAAGCCCGTGCACAAGCGCGGTGGCGGCGATCAAGGCGTCGCATTCACTGCTGCGGTCGGGAACATGCAATCGTGCGCACCGGGTGGCGACGTTGGTATCGACCGGCAGGATTCTTCCAGAGAACGCCGGTTTGACGTGGTGTTCCAGCCAGTTGCGCAGCAGCTGGCCTTGTGAAGGGGCACGACGTTCGATACGCAGGACGCCCGTTTCCAGTTCCAGCACAGTGATTGCGGATAGATACAGGCTGGCTGGGGAAACGCTGTTTGCCCATTTCACCACATGCTTGTCGGCTTGGTTTTTCCGCAGCTCGGAAACTACATTAGTATCCAGTAGAAACATCAGGAAAGGTCCACGCTGCGAGGATTGATGACAGCGCGCTCGGGTTCGAATTCGATTTCAAGCGCATTCGGCATCGCCAGCAGCTCAACGATGCTGGTCTCGCAACCGGTCAGTTTCTGGTACTCCTCGATGCTGAGCAATACGTGGGCAGGCCTGCCTCGGTCAGTAATGATTACTGGACCTTGACGCGTGGCTTTTTTGGCTGCACTGGTGTCCTGATTGAACTCGCGGCTGGAAATAGTGGTGATGGCCATCATGTTTGGCCTCCAGAAATTCTGATGTAGGAACGTTACTATTTTGAGATTTTCCCCGCAATCGGAAAGGCAGGTCGGGGACGATCGGTTTGTCAATTTCATAAGGGCACCGGCGAAGGCGCCTCTCGCCAAGGCGCGAGGCGCTGGATATAGGGCGTAAATTCGGTGTTCTTGCTGCCCTTGTCAGAGCAATCTACCGCCGCCGAGGCCGTCGAGTCCGCCACCGTGGCCGGGGCTGTTCATGGTTTGCTGCGATACCTTGAGTAACGGTTTCACAGGTGTTCGTTCGAACCCTGCCCTGTGGGTAGAGCCGGGTTGAGGCTGATTTTGCAGTGTGCTTTGGTGATCTTTCGACATTGGGGCTTCATCCTTGAAGTGGACCCGATAGGCTTATCGGGCGAAAAAACCTACCGTGCATCGCAGCTCAGGTCCATTGAGCAAGCGTTTCGAATCATGAATGCGAGCATGCAAAAAGGCCCCGCCAATTCTCATTGGCGGGGCCTTTTTTGCTTCAAGCGTTGGCCTTACTCAGCCTTCGCCTCCGGCGCTTTTTCACCATGGGACAAGCTGTAAACATACGCCGCCAGCAGGTGCACCTTGTCGTTACCCTGCAGTTGTTCCTGCGCAGGCATCTGGCCCTGACGGCCGTAACGGATGGTCTGCTGCAGTTGCGCGAAGCTCGAGCCGTAGATGAATGCGCCCGGATGGGTCAGGTCAGGCGCACCCATGGCCGGCGTGCCTTTACCGGCAGGGCCGTGGCAAGCCACGCAGTTGGCGGCGAAGAGTTTCTGGCCGTTGGCCGGGTCGGCCTTGGTGCCTTCCGGCAATTTACGGCCATCGAGGTTGGTCACCACGTAAGCAGCCACATCGGCCACGCCTTGCTCACCGATCACTTCAGCCCATGCCGGCATCACCGCGTGGCGGCCGCCCATGATGGTGGTCTTGATGGTTTCCGGCTCACCGCCCCAGCGCCAGTCGGCGTCGGTCAGGTTGGGGAAGCCATAGGCACCCTTGGCGTCGGAACCGTGGCACACCGAGCAGTTGGACGCGAACAGACGGCCGCCCATCTTCAGTGCTTGCGGATCCTTGGCGACTTCTTCGATCGGCATCGCCGCGAACTTGGCGAAAATCGGACCGAAGCGCGCGTCCGAACGGGCCATTTCCTTTTCCCACTCGTGGACGCCGGTCCAGCCGGTCTGGCCGTTGGCGAACGCGGTCTGCTTCTCGGTATCCAGATAGTTGTAGCCCGGCAGCAGACCTTTCCAGTTGCCCAGGCCCGGGTACAGCACCAGATAACCCAGGGCAAAAATGATGGTGCCGACGAACAGCATGAACCACCATTTCGGCAGCGGGTTGTCGTACTCCTCGATCCCGTCGAAGGAGTGGCCGACCGTCTCGTCCGTCTGTTCGCTGCGCTGGCCCTTGCGGGTCGACAGCAGCAGCCAGGTCAGGGCGAAGATCGTACCGAGACTGAGGACTGTGACGTACAGACTCCAGAATGTAGTCATTCTTTGTTACTCCTAGAAGCTTGCTCGACGTGCTTGATGGCTTCGGGATCATCGGCAAAAGGCAGCATGGTCGCGTCGTCGAACTCCGACTTGCGCTTGGGGCTGAACACCCACAAGGCCAGACCGATGAAGGCCACCATCACGACCACGGTGCCCAGGCCTCGAATCATCCCGATATCCATCAGATTCACCGTTTGCTTTTGATGATGGTGCCCAGGCCTTGCAGATAGGCCACCAGCGCGTCCATTTCGGTTTTGCCCTTCACGGCATCCTGTGCACCGGCGATGTCTTCGTCGGTGTACGGCACGCCGAGGGTGCGCAAGACTTCCATTTTTTTCGCGGTTTCCTTGCCGTCGAGCTTGTTTTCCACGAGGAACGGATAAGCCGGCATTTTCGACTCGGGGACCACGTTGCGCGGGTTGTACAAGTGCGCACGCTGCCAGTCATCGGAGTAACGACCGCCCACACGGGCCAGATCCGGGCCGGTACGTTTGGAGCCCCACAGGAACGGGTGGTCCCAGACGCTTTCACCGGCAACCGAATAGTGGCCATAGCGTTCGGTTTCAGCGCGGAACGGGCGGATCATCTGCGAGTGGCAGCCGACACAACCGTTGGCGATGTACACGTCGCGGCCTTCCAGTTCCAGCGCCGAACGTGGCTTCATGCCCTCGACCGGCTTGTTGGTGACGTCCTGGAAGAACAGCGGAACGATTTGGGTCAGGCCACCGACGCTGACGGCGATGACCATGAAGAAGGCCAGCAGGCCAATATTCTTCTCGACAGCTTCATGCTTCATCAGTGAGCTCCAACGACGGCAATCTTGGCGGCGGCTTCGGCTTCAACCGGATCCGACGCACGGACGGTGCGGTACACGTTGTAAGCCATCAGCAACATGCCGCTGGCAAAGAAAGCACCGCCCAGCGCACGGACGATGAAGCCCGGGTGGCTGGCCTGCAGCGCTTCGACGAACGAGTAGGTGAGGGTGCCGTCATCGTTGATTGCACGCCACATCAGGCCCTGGGTGATGCCGTTGACCCACATCGAGGCGATGTAAAGCACGGTGCCGATAGTGGCAAGCCAGAAGTGCGCATTGATCAGCCCGGTGCTGTGCATCTGCGCCCGGCCGAACAGTTTCGGGATCATGTGGTAGATCGCGCCGATCGAGATCATCGCTACCCAACCGAGGGCGCCGGCGTGTACGTGGCCGATGGTCCAGTCGGTGTAGTGCGAGAGCGAGTTGACGGTCTTGATCGCCATCATCGGCCCTTCGAAGGTCGACATGCCGTAGAACGCCAGCGACACCACGAGGAAGCGCAGGATCGGGTCGGTGCGCAACTTATGCCAGGCGCCCGACAGGGTCATCATGCCGTTGATCATGCCGCCCCAGCTTGGCGCCAGCAGAATTATCGACATCGCCATGCCCAGCGATTGTGCCCAGTCCGGCAGGGCGGTGTAGTGCAGGTGGTGCGGGCCGGCCCAGATGTACAGGGTGATCAGCGCCCAGAAGTGCACGATCGACAGACGATAGGAGTAGATCGGGCGTTCGGCCTGTTTCGGCACGAAGTAGTACATCATCCCGAGGAAACCGGTGGTCAGAAAGAAGCCCACCGCGTTGTGGCCATACCACCACTGGATCATCGCGTCAGTGGCGCCGGAGTAGGCCGAGTACGACTTGAACAGGCTGACCGGCAGCGACATGTGGTTGACGATGTGCAGCATCGCGGTGACCACGATGAACGCGCCGTAGAACCAGTTGCCGACATAGATGTGCTTGGTTTTGCGCTTGGTGATGGTGCCGAAGAACACCAGACCGTAGGTGACCCAGACAATGGCCAGCAAAATGGCGATCGGCCATTCCAGCTCGGCGTATTCCTTGGTGGTGGTGTAACCCAGCGGCAAGGTAATGATTGCGCCGACGATGACCGCTTGCCAGCCCCAGAAGGTGAAGGCCGCGAGGCTGTCGGAAATCAGTCGCGTCTGGCAGGTTCGCTGCACGACATAGTAGGAAGTGGCAAACAGTGCACAACCGCCGAAGGCGAAAATCACCAGGTTTGTGTGCAACGGGCGCAAGCGTCCAAAGCTCGTCCACGGCAGACCGAAGTTCAGTTCCGGCCAGACCAGTTGCGAGGCGATGAAGACACCGAGCCCCATGCCAAGGATCCCCCAGACCACCGTCATGATGGCGAACTGGCGGACTACCTTATAGTTATAAGCAGTCGGACTGATTGCTGTGCTCATTCTAAGGTTCCACGGTTTGGGTATTTTTATAGGGATAAAATCGGCCGCAAGTATGTATAAAGCAGGGGGTCATTGCAACGCGCCATGACCTGGGTCAATGCTTTCCAACGCTGATTCTGCGGCCTTTCCATGCGCCGCGTAGGGTCAAAAATGGCCTCTGACAAAATGTCGCAGTGCGCGTAAAAAGCTCGCAATCCGGATCGCCGTCAACGGTGCCCGTTCACAGGTCGTGATCGGGAAATTGCGGGCAATCGGCGCAACAGCCGTTATCTACCTGCGTTTGCGGCGAATCCATCAGCCGGTTCACGGCGCGCATCGTTCGGGATTGATCGGGAAACCGACTTCAGCCGGTCCGCTTCGATGAAGCGTAGACCCGAATCCGGGGTTCCGAAAGGAGAGGATCCAAGGGGTGCGACAATGCGTCGCAAAGGGGCGGGAAACTGCCGCAGCGAGAAAGCTGCGGCAGTGGTGTGCGCAATTGCTATTTCTTGTTGTCTTCAGTTATCAGTTTTTCTGTGTTCAATCCGTGGCTCAGGCTGTACACATAAGCGGCAAGCAATTGCACTTTATCGTTGCCCAGCAACTCGTTCTGCGCTGGCATATGCCCCTGACGACCATGGCGGATGGTCTGTTCCAGTTGGGTCAGGCTGGTGCCATAAATGAAGCCGGCCGGGTGGGTAAGATTCGGTGCGCCCATGGCAGGGGTGCCTTGGCCAGTTGCGCCGTGGCAAGCCACGCAAGTGGTACTGAACGCTTGCTGCCCGGCTTGCAGATCTGCTTTGCTGTCGGCAGGTAGCGGCAGGCCCGCCAGTTCGTGGCGCACATACGCGGCAACGTTTTTCACCCCGGCCTCACCGAGCACTTCGCCCCAGGCCGGCATCGCCGCCATGCGGCCGCCCATGATGGTGGTCTTGATCGTCTCGGCATCGCCGCCCCAGCGCCAGTCGCTGTCAGCAAGGTTAGGGAAGCCAAACGCGCCCTTGGCATCCGAGCCGTGGCACACCGAGCAATTGGAGGCGAACAGACGACCGCCCATTTTCAGCGCCTGCGGATCCTTGGCCACTTCTTCCAGCGGCATCGCCGCGAATTTGGCGAAGATCGGCCCGAACCGTGCGTCGGCCTTGTTCATTTCCTTTTCCCATTCGTGCACGCCGGTCCAGCCATCCTCATAGCCGGGCAGGATGCCTTTCCAGTTGCCCAGGCCCGGATAGAGAATCAGATAACCCACCGAGAACACCAGCGTGCCGGCGAACAGCATGAACCACCACTGCGGCAGCGGATTGTCGTATTCCTCGATGCCGTCGAAGCTGTGGCCCATGGTCTGGTCGACGCTGCCCTTGGTCTCGCCCCGACGGGTGCCGATCAGCAGCCAGGTCAGGCCGATCAGGCTGCCAATGGTCAGTACGCAGATCCACGTACTCCAGAAGGTGGTCATGGCCGGGTACTCCTTGTTTCAGGGGCTGAAATTGTTTCGGGTAGTGGCTCGTCGGCGAATGGCAGCAGGCGTGCTTCGGCGAATTCCGGGGTGCGCTTGCGGTTGAACACCCACAAGGTCAGGCCGACGAAGGCGACGAACACCACGACCGTGCCGAGGCCGCGAATCAGGCCAGCACTCATTTCAATGACCATGGTTCACCTCTTGCTCTTGATTGCAGTGCCGAGCACTTGCAGATAGGAAACGAGGGCGTCCATTTCGGTCTTGCCCTTGAGGCTGGCGACCGCGCCGCTGATGTCGTCGTCGGTGTAAGGCACGCCGAGGGTGCGCATGGTCTTGAGCTTGGTTTCGGTGTGGCTGCTGTCGACCGCTTGGGTGACCAGCCACGGGTAGGCCGGCATCTTCGACTCCGGCACGACGTTGCGCGGGTTGTACAAGTGCGCGCGGTGCCAGTCATCAGAGTAACGCGCGCCGACCCGGGCCAGATCCGGACCGGTACGTTTTGAACCCCACAGGAACGGGTGATCCCAGACGCTTTCACCGGCCACCGAGTAGTGCCCGTAGCGTTCGGTTTCGGCGCGGAACGGGCGGATCATCTGCGAATGGCAACCGACGCAGCCTTCGCGGATGTAGATGTCGCGACCTTCCAGTTGCAGCGCGGTATAGGGCTTCATACCCTCCACCGGTTTGTTGGTGACGTCCTGGAAGAACAGCGGGACGATCTGGGTCAGGCCGCCGATGCTCACGGCGAACACCATCAGCAGCATCAGCAGGCCGACGTTCTTTTCAATCGTTTCGTGTTTCATGGCGGACTCCTCAGGCCATCTGCGCGGCAGCGACGACGTCGGCAGGCTGCGAGGCCCGCACGGTGCGCCAGGTGTTGTAAGCCATCAGGAACATGCCGCTTAAGAAAATCGCCCCGCCGATCAGTCGCACGACAAAGCCCGGATGGCTGGCCACCAGGGTTTCGACGAAGGAATAAGTCAGCGTGCCGTCCTCGTTGACTGCGCGCCACATCAGGCCTTGGGCGATGCCGTTGACCCACATCGAGGCGATGTAGAGCACGGTGCCGATGGTTGCCAGCCAGAAGTGCGCGTTGATCAAACCGACGCTGTGCATCTGCGCTTTGCCGAAGATTTTCGGGATCATGTGGTACAGCGCGCCGATCGAGATCATCGCCACCCAGCCGAGGGCGCCAGCGTGAACGTGGCCGATGGTCCAGTCGGTGTAGTGGGAGAGGGCGTTGACGGTCTTGATCGCCATCATCGGACCTTCGAAGGTCGACATGCCGTAGAACGCCAGCGACACCACGAGGAAGCGCAGGATCGGGTCGCTGCGCAACTTATGCCACGCGCCCGAGAGGGTCATCATGCCGTTGATCATGCCGCCCCAGCTCGGTGCCAGCAGAATCAGCGACATCACCATGCCCAGCGATTGCGCCCAGTCCGGTAGCGCGGTGTAGTGCAAGTGGTGCGGGCCGGCCCAGATGTACAGGGTGATCAAGGCCCAGAAGTGCACGATCGACAGGCGATACGAGTACACCGGACGCTCGGCCTGTTTCGGCACGAAGTAATACATCATGCCGAGGAAGCCGGCGGTGAGGAAAAAGCCTACGGCGTTGTGGCCATACCACCATTGCACCATCGCGTCGGTTGCACCGGCGTACACCGAGTAGGACTTGGTGAAACTCACCGGCAACTCGAGGTTGTTGACGATGTGCAGAATCGCCACGGTGATGATGAACGCGCCGAAGAACCAGTTGCCCACATAGATGTGCTTGGTCTTGCGCTGCATGATCGTGCCGAAGAACACGATCGCGTAGGCGACCCAGACGATGGTGATCAGGATGTCGATCGGCCATTCCAGTTCGGCGTATTCCTTGGAGCTGGTGTAACCCAGCGGAAGGCTGATCGCCGCCAACAGGATCACCAGTTGCCAGCCCCAGAAGCAGAACGCGGCGATTTGCGGCGCGAACAATTGCGTCTGGCAGGTGCGTTGCACCGAGTAGAAGGAGCTGGCGAACAGCGCGCAGCCACCAAAGGCGAAGATCACCGCGTTGGTGTGCAGCGGGCGCAGACGGCCGAAACTGGTCCAGGGCAAATTGAAGTTGAGTTCCGGCCAGACCAATTGCGCCGCGAGAAAAACCCCGA
This sequence comes from Pseudomonas siliginis, assembly GCF_019145195.1. Lineage (GTDB taxonomy): Bacteria > Pseudomonadota > Gammaproteobacteria > Pseudomonadales > Pseudomonadaceae > Aquipseudomonas > Aquipseudomonas siliginis. The sequence continues at coordinate 260,531 of NZ_JAHSTW010000005.1, read as the reverse complement.
GGCCCATGCCGACGATGCCCCACACCACCGTCATAATGGCGAATTGGCGGACCACCTTGTAGTTGTAGGCGGTACTGATAGAAGTGTTCATGGTTCCCCATCCACGGTTCAGCCGAAGTGAGCGCGCAAACGGCGCGAATCCTTCGCCTGGAGTTATAGGCAGACTAAAAGCGAGGCAAGCATGGACAAACAGCACAAGGCCAGTATTGACGGGGATCAATGGGCGCAGTGTGTGCTCGATCATGGGTGGCTTTGGGATGCCGCTGTTGGTGAGGCTTCGGCAACGCTGATTCTGGCCCACGGGGCGGGGGCGCCGATGGATAGCGACTGGATGAACGACATGGCTGGGCGCCTTGCCGGGCTTGGGGTCAACGTGTTGCGCTTTGAGTTTCCGTATATGGCGCAGCGGCGGGTGGATGGGGTGAAGCGGCCGCCGAATCCTGCTGGCAAGTTGCAGGAATGTTGGCGGGAGGTGTTTGCGGTTGTGCGGCGTCATGTCGCTGGGCCGTTGGCGATTGGCGGTAAGTCGATGGGGGGGCGGATGGCGAGTCTGGTGGCGGATGAGTTGGGGGTGGATGCGTTGGTGTGTCTGGGGTATCCGTTTTATGCGGTGGGGAAGCCGGAGAAGCCTCGGGTTGAGCATTTGGCTGGTTTGAAGACTCGGACGTTGATTGTGCAGGGGGAGCGGGATGCTCTGGGGAATCGCGAGGCGGTTGAGGGGTATTCGTTAGCGCCGGGGATTGAGGTGTTTTGGTTGGTGGCGGGGGATCATGATTTGAAGCCGTTGAAGGTTTCTGGGTTTACGCATGAACAGCATTTGGCCAGCGCCGCGCAGAAAGTATCCGAGTTTCTCAAGGGTTAACCGAGATTCTGTTTTCCATGAAGATCGGCTCCCTTTCCCACTCGCCCCCTTGGGGGAGAGGGTTGGGGTGAGGGGGTAGCTGTTGATCTTGCTTTTGGTGATGCCGCGCGCATAAAACCATGACCATTGCGCGCGGTATTTGGGGTTTGGTTCTTTTGCACGGGGTGCAAAGGAATTGCAGGATGGTAGCGGGATTTTGATTCCCGCTGTGGGGTTAGTGGGTTTTGATTAGTTTTTCGGCGATCCATTGCGCGATTTGCGGGACGACGGCGTTTCCGGCAGCGAAAGCTTCTGCAAGGTTGGACGCATCCAGTCCGAGGCAAAGCCCATCATCGTCAGACGTTCGCTGCCGCTCAACCATCTGATGCCATCCGTTCGGGTGAGCGACGAAAGTGGTACAGCCCATAGCGATCTGGGAGCCGGCTTTGTTTGCCAATAGAGTATTGGCAGCCCATGCATCCGCGGGCCGTGGCCAGGGTTGCGATTGAGACGCTGGAGGTATTGCGTCCACTGGCGCGGCGTCAGCCAGCAGCTCGATGGGGGGCATTCGGTGATGACCGGCGACCAGGAATATTCGGCGACGTTGCTGGGGGACTCCGAAATATTGAGCATTAAGCACTCGCCAGCATCCCACATACCCGCTGTCCGCAAGGGCCCGGATGACTGTTTGAAAGTCTCGGCTATCGTTGATAGCGAGCAAGTTAACGACGTTCTCAAGGACCACCCAGCGAGGTTGTGTTTCTTTGAGGATGCGTATGACTTCCCAAAACAGGCCGCTGCGCTGGCCTTGCAGGCCTCGGGTGTGTTGGTTGCCGGGGCGGCTGCCGGCGTTGCTGATGTCTTGGCAGGGAAAGCCTGCGGTGATGATGTCAACGGATTGCAGGTTGTGTGCGCCGCAGTGGCGCACGTCTTCGTGTTGGATGGCGTGCGGAAATCGGTCGGCAAGGACAGCCCGGTTGGTGGGGTTGAGCTCCACTTGCCAGGCGGTGCGGTAGCCTGCTTTTTCGAATCCTTCATCAAAACCTCCTATGCCTGCGAACAGGCTTCCAATGGTGGGCTGGGGCACGTCTGCGCTCTTGTGGGCAGATGCTCAGGGCATTCGGATAGGAGGCTCGGGGCCTTCAGGTGATTGAGTGTCCGGCAGCGCGGGCACTTGATTTGCAGTTCGGTGAAGCTTTGGGCGGCGGCGAGTTTGCGGTGGCATTGGCCACAGCGGATGTCTTGCATACGTTTATATCCCTCTGGCTGTGCGCCGACGCTGGTCATTAATCTTGGGGGCGCTGATGACCCACTCCCGCTTATCACCACTGAATGGTTACGCGTCCGTCCGCGCCATCTGGTGCTGCACTTGCGCCGCGGCCTCCGCCGCCGTGTCCTGGCGTCACGGGTTTGCGCGGATCGTCCCATGAGGCGCCCGACTCACCGCCTCCGCCAGCGCCACCTATGAATCCAGTGTTTTTAGAGCCGCCAACCGGGTGGCCTGCTGTGCCGATACACTCATTTTCGTCCCCGCCATGACCAATGCCGCCATGAGGCGCCTTACCGTCGAGCCGCCCACCTAGTCCTGCCGTGGCGTACACAAAGTTCCCGAAAAAAGACGCGCCGCCCGCGCCTCCGGTAGTGTCCAATTCAGTGGCCCCTTTACCGCCGGCCCCAACGGTTATTTCCACCGTGGTCACGCCTCGTAGGTCGACGAGTTTTCTAGCAATGCCGCCACCCGAGCCGCCAGAGGGGCCAGGTAAAGTGATCGATCGCGCGCCACCGCCGCCGGCTCCAATAACGACAACCCAGGCCTGGGTTACGCCTGAAGGGACCTTCCAGGTATATATCTCGGGTTCAGAAAAGACCGCGCAACCGCGGAACGGGAACAAGCTGGCGAGGTGTTTGGGCGTCACGGTTGTACCGGTTTCGGTACCCGCTTTGACCGCTGCCTGGGTTGCGATGCGCGCTATCCCGGCGGCTTTTTCGGTGGCCTGAACGACTTTGTCGGCGATGGTTTTCAGTGATTCGAATTTGCCTTTGAGCCACACCGTGCGGTTGGTTAGTTGTTTGATGGGCAAATTGGTCACGCCCTCGGGGCCGCCGACGACGGGGTCGGAGGTCTCGATCTGGTAGACGCCGGGCGTCCATTGGTTGGTTTCGGGTAGGTCGGCCATTAGCTGCTTCCGTGGTTGTATTGGCCGTCGTAACGGGCGACTGCGTTGTAGCGGATGGCGACAGCTTGGTAGTCGAGTGAGACCAGCCGGCAGCGCGCCGGGGCGACGGACAGGAGGACGCGGCGCAGGAGCACCGCTTGATCGTTGGTGATGCTGCGTTTGAGGATGACGCGGTATAGCGGCCACAGGGTTGGCGGGCTTGGCTGGTTGTCGGCTTTTGTTTGCGGCCCTTCTTGCAGGGTGACTTCGCCGAAACCGAGCAAGTAGATGACTTCGCGGATCGCCCACGGGGTGCCCTTGAAACGGTGCAGTTCGATGGCGTTTTTGATGAGGTTGCGCTTGGCTTGCTCGGACTCGGCCAACTGCCACGCGGCTTCGTCCAGCAGTGAGAACTGGTCGGCCAGATGTGGCAGCAGCCTGGGTTTTACCAGGTCGATCAGGTAGACGAGCATGGCGTTGAGGTCGAGGTCGGCAAGTGACTGGTCGAGCAGTTCGCACAACAGCGTGAAGCGCGCGTCGCCGGCCAGCGCAGGGGTTAGCGGGTCAGCCATCGGCGACGCCGGCGTCAGTCAGCTTGATGGCGCTGCAATGTGCCCATTGGTTGCTTTGAAGCTCACGCAGGTTGACCGGTTTCCTTACGTCCGCGCGGTAAACGCCGGGCACTTGCAGCGCGGCGGTGAGTTGTTCCGGGACGAGATCGTGCCCCAGCGCGGCGCTGCATCTTTGGGCATAGCGTGTTGCGGCGGCTTTTGCTGCCGCCATCACGGCGCTGCGGTCGGCGTTTGCATACAACGTGAGGTTGGCAGTGATCTGGTAGCGGACCTCTATGGGAGCGGCCGCGATTACGGTGTCGCACAGCGGGCGCAATTTTTCACCGCTGATTTGCTCTGTGATGTCTTCCAGCAGTTGCGGCGTCGGCAGGCCGTCGGCGGTCAGCGGATAGAGCGCAACGTGACCGTCGGGTTGGCCTTCGTCGGGGCCGTGGACGGCGACATCGATGATGGATTGGTGCACGGCCAGCGTGTGATAGCGGTACGCGGCGCGGCTGCCGGCGTTGCTGAAGGCCTCGGGCGCCAGGATGATGCGCTCGCGGTAGCGATCGTCGTTTTCGTCTTCGGCACCGTTGGCCGTGTTGGTTGTGTTGCTGGCCGTGAGGCTTGGGTCTGGCGGGTTGATGAGCGCGCTGATCTGGCCGAGGGTCCAGCCGTTGCCTTGCTCGCCCACCGTCTGGCACGTGGCGGTGACGGACACTTCGGCCTGATCGGCAGGCAGCGTTACATCGCGGTCGGTGGTGAAGACCACTTTGGCGTCTTGGGTGCTGACGCGTGTGCCTACCGGGATGAGTAACGCTTGAGCGGTCGCGGTAGGCAGGCTGAAACGCAGGGTGCACCGGGCGGCTTTGGCCAGCAGACGCGGCGTGGCAACCAGTTCGCCCAGATAATCGAGGATCGGGCCGCGGGCGAAGCGCACCAGCAGTTGTTCGCCAGCGTGTTGAATGCTCATCTGCAAGCGGGACACGGCGTAGGCGATTTGATCGATGTAGAGCCGTTCGATCTGTGCCGGGTACAGGGTTTTGCCGGATGCTTTTTCGTAGCGGGCGATCAGATCCGCCTCCAGCGCGGCGGGGTCGATCTTGATGAATTGGGGTTTAGGCAACGCGCGCATACGGCACCTCGGTGAGCTGCTGGCGCTGGCCGGTGATGCGCCATTGCACGCGGGCCGTGATGTGGTGGGCGCTGATCTGGATGTGGACTAGATCGACCGAGACGCGCGGCTCCCACTGGCGCACGGCGTCGAAGGCTTCGCGCACCAAGTGCGGCGTGACGCGATCGGTGGGCCAGTCAAGGTAACGGTGGAGGTTGCTGCCGAACTCGGGACGGTGCGGGTCGCTGCCTTTCGGTGTGGTGAGGATGATGCGCAGAGATTGGTCGATATCACGCAGGCCTTCGACGATCTCGCCGGTGGTGCCGAGTGCGGGTTGCCAGTGGGCTGCGGTGATGTGGGTGTGGGGGATGGAGTTCGTCATGGGCCCGATGGTGAGCGAGGTCAGCAATCGGCGCTTTTAAACAGGTTTAAGGCTGCGGTAGTCATTAGGAATGAGGCAAAATCATGGAAATATCGAAAGGAGTCGCGTCAATGTCTGGAATATCAAAGGAAACAGTACTTCAAGTCATCCGGGATTTTTGGATTCCGTTCGTTTTGGCCTGCGGATGGACGGCGTACTCAGTCTTGGGACAAGAAATCACGGTTAAAACTGTGTTTTCTACGTTGGGGCCGTCATTCTTTATGTTCAGCTGGCTGAGCGGACAGCTCATCAGGGTCCGTAAGCAGGCTGGAGTTGAAAAGAGCTTCAATCAGTTGCAATCGCGTATGGGAGAAATGATCGAGGAATTTCAGGGCAAGGCACTGGCGACCATTGACCACATCACCGGAGGCGACAGCTACTGTTACGCCGAACCACAGTTGTCTCGGCCAACGTATTACCCTATTCAATGGATGGTGAGAAACGCGGGCGATTATCCGATGTATCAAGTTGCGGTGAGAATAGATGACTTGAGCTCAAGAGAGATCTTCTTACCAGGCGCAATCCATATGGACTCAAAAGACGTGGTGCTCGGAGATATCCCTTGCAAAGTTGCGCGACATTTTGACTGGAGCCATGTTGGGCAAACCGAATCTCGTCATTTCACTCTTACGTTTGAGGCAAGGAACGGCATCCTGATTCAGGACCTGATAATTAGAAGGATAAATGGTGAGCTTGGCTTTGCTTACAGACTCAAGAAAAACGACGAAAAATTGACCGTCATTAAAGAGATTGTACCTGCGAATTTTCCCAGAGATGAGAACGGGGAATTTGATTGGAGCGAGCCTCCCGTCAGTGACTATGATGGTTTGAGTTTCCGTTCAAATCGAGGACAGCACCTGTAGCGTTGATATCTCCATTGATCCGCAGATCACCATTGATCGTGAGCTGCGGTATATCCAGCGTAGTAGCTGGCGCCTTCACAGTAATCGGTTCAGTTGCTTCAATTTTCATGCCCCCACCGCATTTCAGTACCACCTCCCCAACACACTCCAACCTCATCACCCCCGCCACCCGGTCATACGCCACCACCGTCCCATCGCTATAGCGCACAAACTCCGTGTCCTCATCCACCACCGGTGGTGGCTCCGCCGTCGAATAAATCCCGCCCAAACAAACCCCGCCCACGCCATCCCCATCCAGCAGCACCGCCACCTGTTCGCCGATCTCAGGCATCAGTCGTCGGCGTTGTGTGCCTTGGGTGTTGCGTTGGGGGATGTTGAGCCAATAAGTCTGGACGCCGTCACGGTCGTCGAGGCGTACGCGCAGGCGGCAGGTTTGGTGGTCCAGGGCGGTGACTTCGCCGTATTCGAGTTGGGTGGGCATGGGTTCTGCCTTCAGTGAATGGTTAATGGTTTGAGATGCGGGCGACCTGTTGGGTCGTGGTGTAGCCGGATTGGCGGGTGATGCGGTGGGCGGATGAGGTGATGAGGTAGCGGCCGTTGAGTTGGCCGGTGGTGAGGAGCCGGATGACGTTGCCGCTGGTGAGGTGCGGTTGGCCTTGAGTGGTCCATTGGCCGGTGGTGCGTTGGCGGTTGGCTTGGGCGAGTTCGGCTTTCGCTTTGGCCTGGGCCTGTTCGGTGGTGGCGCTGCGCTGGCGGCTTTTGTGGGTGTCGGCACTGGTGGTGGTTTGGCTGGCGCTGCTGGGGGCGGCGACGGTTTGGTTGTTGACCAGCGTGTAGGTGATGAGCTGTTTTTTGGCCGGGTCTTTGTGTTTGATTTCGATGGCCTTGGGTACCGTTTTGATTTGGTCGCGCAAGTTGATATTGGCCAGGTCTGTAAGGCGATGCGTGGCGACGGGCGCGGCCTGCGCCAATCGTTGGATGGCGTGGAAGACCAGTTGCCGGCCGGTGATTTTGAAGGCGTAGTCGTAGGTGGCGGCGAGGTTGCGCAGGAACGTCAGGTCGGTGTCTTGCTGGGTCAGGCGGTCGAGTGGAATGGGCTCGATGTGGCCGACCAGAGTGAGGCCTTGGCGGGTGGCGATCTGTTGAGCGATGGCGGCCAGTGTGAGGTCTTCGTAGGCGCGGTGTTCGACGGTGCGCAACGGGCCGTTGATGCCGGTGGCCAAGGCATGAATGGTGATGGTCGAGGGTGGGCCGTTGAGTTCGACCTCGTCAATTTCCAGTCGGCCGAGGGTTCGCAACGGCGCGCCTTGCCAGCCGATCGCCAAGGTCAGCGTATCGCCGTGGCCAGGGTACCAGGCATCGCGCCAGCGGCCTTGGGTGTCTTCGAGTTCGACCTCCAGACTGTCGGCGTTGCCGGTCAGGTGGTCGGTGTAGGTCAGTGACAGCAAATGCTCGCTGACATCGCGGGTGATGTTGCGCTGCTGATAGGTCAGCACAAAGCGCGCCTGCAAAACGTGTTGCGGGTTTAGCGCATCCATGGCGGGACGTCCTGAGCGGTGGGCAATGCTTCGAGTAGTGGAATGGCCAAGGTCAGGCCCGAAGGCAACGTAGCGCTCAGCGGGACGTTCGGGTTGGCTTCGACGATTGGAAAGTAGCGGTGAGCGTCGCCGTAATAACGCCAGGCCAACTGATCCCAGCGCTCGCCTTCGGTGGTCAGGTGCAAGATGAACATCAACGCCTCCGGGTCAGAATGTCGGCGGCCAGCCCGGCCAAGCGATCGCTGGCGCCGTCCAGTACCGTGACGGCTTCATCGAGGGATGCTTGTGATGCGCCGAAGCGATTGATGATGCTGGCAAGGTCGACGGGATTCAGGCAATCGCGGGCACCCATGACACTGCCCAGCACGTCTTCGCCCAACCGGGACAGGTCAGCGCCGTCACGCAGCAACCCGGCAGCGCCGGCGAGACCTCGCAGTGGCTCGATGGCCTGCGCGGTGACGCCGAGCAACTGCGGGACCTGGCCGAGAATGGCCGCTGGGTTACCGCTCCTGGCGGCGTGGTAAAGGGTTTGGCCTTGGCGCAAGACGGTGCCGGCGGTTTTGGCGTGGCGAATGACGTTCTGTGCCGTACTGGGCGCCGCCGCTTGGCGCGAGATGACGCCGGGTGAATCCATGGCCGGCGCGCTGTCGCGGGCTGTGGGATCGAGCAAACCGGGCGCGTGAACCTTGCGAATAAACGCGCCGGTGTACTCGCGCAGGCTGATCTGCAACGTGGCGGCCAGCAACTGCCCAGTGGCCGAGGTGCGGCGGATGACGTTGCTCAAATGGGTGATGACGTACGGGCCCAGGTATTCACCGCTGCCCATCACCCACGCCAACGGCTGGTGTTGAGTTTTGGCCAGACGCAGCGCGCGCAAGCGCTGCTCCGGTTCGCCCAATAGCGGGTGCAACTCGAGCGTCAGTTGGCACTCATCGAGCCCTTCGCCGACCCACTCCAGCAACGGTTTGCCCTGCATACGCGGGTGCTCGGCCCAGTCGGCGGCGCCGCTGTGTTCAATGGCACTGACGCCGCCGGCCACGGTGAATTCGATGTCGCCGAGAATGGCAAACATCAGAATCCACCTTGGGCTGACGGCCCGTAGCTGCGACGGCGAGCATCATGAAGGTAGCGTTCCATCATGCGCGTCCACTCACCGTACGCGGCTTGCAGCCCTTGGTTGATAGCTTCAGCCCCGGCGCCAGCGGGCACGTTGATCTGCGGCGAAAAATGGAAGGTCATGCTGGTCGCCGCGCTGGTGGCCGAAGCGCTGTCGCCGCCCATGCGGCTGGCCCTGGACACCTGCTGAAGGTCCGGCGGCGCGATGTCGACGCGGCTCTGCTCGGCCATGCCCAGCGCGGCCTGCTTGACCAGCCCCGCATGGGCAGCAATGCCCAACGCCGCGCCCTGGCTGATGTTGGCACCGTAACCGATGAACACGCGGCTGGGCGACTCGATGCCCAGGGTTTCAGTGAACCAGCCTTTGATGGCCGAGCCGATGCCGACCACGCTGTCTTTCACCGCGCCGAGGCTGTTACGCAGGCCATCGACCAAGCCGCTGATGAGCATGCCACCGAACTCCGTGAACGTGCCCGGCAACTCGACGCCCAAGTAATTCATCACCCCGGCAAACGCACGGTAGATCAAACCCAACGGCGAGAAGTTGATCAGCAGCGCCAAGATGCCCGTCAGCCCGCCGTCAAAACCGGTTTTGACCTCCGACCACAACCCGGTGAAAAACGCTTTGATCGGCTGCCAGTGTCGGTAAATCAAATACGCCGCCATCGCGATCCCGGTGATCAACAGACCGATGGGGTTCATCATCAAGGCTCGGCCCAGCCAAAGAACGGCTTGGCCTGCCAGCTTCAGGCCAAACAGCAACGTACCGCCCAACACCTTGCCCAATAACAAGGCACCGTGCGCCATCAGTTTGAGCGGGCTGGCCAGCGCCATGAGCAGGCCGCGCGTGAACAGCCCGGCGTACCTTCCCACTGCTAGCAGGCCCGTACCCAGTCGCTTGAGCCCCGACATCAACGGCGCAAATCTGCCCATCTGCCACGCACTGCGCAGCAAGGTGAAACGCGCCGACAGCGCCGTCACCGTCGTAGACATCGCCACCAACGGCGCGACGACCAGATTGGCGCCGTACGCCAGGCCGATAAACGCCAACTTGCCAAGCAGCAGACCGCCGACCAAACCGACGACGCCTTTGATCAACGCCGGGTGCTCACCGGCCCATGCCGAAAACCCCCGCATCAGCGGCACCAGCGCTTGGCTGATCTCGACGATCGCTGGCAGCAACGCGTTGCCGACAGAAATACCGATGTCGGCCAGGTTGATGCGCAGCGCTTTCAATTGCTCCTTGGTGCTGCCCATGCGTTTGATCCAGTCGTCATCGAGCACGCCCTGGTCGGCGGCATTGCGGCTGCCTTGCTCAATGCCGGCCATGTCGTGCTGATTGGCCAGTGCCGGCCGGATGAACGACAAGACCTGCTGATCGGCAAACAGCTCACCTAACTTGTAGGCCTGATCCAAGCGCGCCAGCGCCGTTTGCCGCTCCTGCTGGTCGTTGATGGCCAGCGCCTTGCCGTACTGCGCGGCGGCGTCGGGAGCGTCTTTGCCCAAATGCTGGGTGAGGATGCTGAGCATGGCTTGCGCTGGCGACAAACCTTCGCTGACCAGATTGTGCAGGCTGCCTTTAAGGTCGATGCCTGCCTTCTCGAAGGCCTTGAGGGTGTCGGGCGACGTGAGCTTGGAGAGGAAGTTTTTGAAGTTGTTGGCGGCCTCGTCATTGCTGCCGGCACCGCGCCGGGCGATCTGCAATGACGCGCCGATCTGCGCCACCGCGCGCTCGCCGGTGATGCCGAGTGCGGCGAACTGCGGCGTTAATTGCGGCAGCCACTTGGCCATGTCGGCCAGCTCGAATTGCCCGCTTTTACCGGCAAAGGCCAACATGTTCATCGAGCGCTCAAAGCCTGCCGCGCCGATGTTCAGGTTGTCGTTCAGGGCGATGGCCACCGCGCCGAGGTGCTCCATGCTGGCGCGCGTCGCGGTGGCGGTTTTGGCCAGCACCGGCGCGTAGTCCGTGAGCGCCTGGAGGTTGTCGATGCCGCCGGCGACCAACACGGCGGTGCCGTTGGCGACGTCGGTTTGGGTCTGATTCCAGGCCAGCGCGGCGCCGCGCATGGCCATGCTCAAGCGTTGCTCTTGCGCCGGGTCGAAACCGCCGCCAATGGCGATGTCGCGGGTCTGATCCTGAAAATTAATGGCGGTTTTTATCGACTGCACAATGGGCGCGCCCAACGCCGCGCCGGTGCCAATCGTCTCCATGGCTTGGCCGCGCAACTGGCTGCGCTGACTTCTGAGCGCATGACCGCGCGCCAAACTGGCGTTGAGCTGCTGTTGTTTTAGATGCAATTGATCAAGGGTATGGCCGACCGCGTCGTACTGGCGACGCAACTGGCCGATGCCGGCGCCGCCACGGGCCAATGACGCCGCCAACTCGTGGCCCAGCTGTTGCTGCTTGAGCGTGAGCCCATCGACGGCGCGGCCCAAGTGGCGCACGGTGGATTGCGCCGAACCAAACGCAGCGTTGAGGCTGCCGGAGACGACGGCGCCGATTTTTAAACCGATGAGGACTTCGTTGGCCATCGTTGCTACGCTTTGGTCATGTTTGAAAAAACCGCGTTACGCACTGCCCACACCCTCTATGCACTGGCCATTGGTGCCGGTGTGATCGGCCTTGCCTGGGTGTGCCTGGTGCATTTGCCGTGGTGGGCGGCAATGGCGGCGTTCTGTGTGGGCTTGCCCGTACTGGCCATGGCCGCCGTCCCTTTGGCGGCGGGCGGTGCGCTGGTGGCGGGCGTGGCAGTCGGTTTGCTGGCAGTGGTCAGCGGCGCGCTGGCTCGGCGTGTTCGAGCCGGCGATTGATCTCGCGCTGACAGACCTCGACCCATCGCCAGTACTCGACCATGTCGAGCCGTTCGATCTCAGACGGCGGCAACCTCAGCACCAGCAGCAGCGCTTCGTCCCAAGACTGGAGCAAGGTCTCGGCCGGCTGCCATTTCCCGCAACACCTCGGTGGCGAGCGTTGAGTCGGCAATGTCGAGCTCACCCAGATCTTCAAGGGTGATGCCCAACAGCTTGGCGACCAGCAGGTCTTCCATGGCGCCTTCGTCTTTGGTGACCGCTTGCGCGGCGCTGATGTCTTTGCGTTTGAGGCGTCTGATGGGCAGCGACGACAGGAGCTCGCCGCTGGCGCTGGTGAAGGGGAATTTGAGGGTGAAAGTGTGGGTGTCGGTCATCGTCATGGCTCCGGGGTCACTACGGCTTTAATCCGTGAAGACGTGATCTTGGAGCGGTATTGAGGCACAGGCTTTTAATTGGATTTATAGAGCCCGTGATAGGCGGAAATCTTGGCTATGATCATCCCGCCAAGGCGCAACTCTGCGCCCAAAAGGAGAAGGCAGCATGAGCGTTGATAACAAAGCAGAATTTAATGTGCTGGTGGGTAAGATTTTAAGGATGCTGGCAGAGGCGTGCCCTGCACAGGTCAAACTGGATGCCGAGACCTTCAACCTCGAAGCCGGCTCTTACGACACACCAAGTGGCATCATTGGAGTGTTCTACAACGCGTCGCCACAGGAGCAATTCCTGACCGATACGCTTCAATGGCTAGTCGACGAGGGCTATATCCGAGGTGAGTCCAACCGAGGCTATTACGTTGCGACGTTCCAAACCTTAAAACTTTACGGCTCCGTTCCTAACGCGCTCACCAACTAAGGAAAGCAGTCAGTCGCCAGACTGACTGCTTTTGCGTTCGCATTGGCTCTAGGACGTGGGCACAACGTTATCCAACGCTTTGTTCACGGCCAACTCCCCCAACATCACTACCTGCGCAATGCCCAGCAAAGTATTGCGCCGAGAGCCCTCCAGCATCCCGGCGAAATCACCGAGCATCACCGTGGCCGATGCCAAAGATTCGCAAGCGTTGACCAGCAAGGATTCGGTGTCGGATTCCGGGTTGACCATAAACAGCGTGTTGGGACTGTAAGGCGTGGCGTTGATCTTGGCCGGCGCGAGGTAATGGTCGAGCGCGCGCTCGGCGGCGTCGTGCAGTTTTTTAGAATGGAAGGATTCATAAGGCGATACCGATTCGGTGACCGGCGGATGGGACGGTGTCTGTGACATCAGCTGAAACTCCGATGAGCGCCGCTTGAGCGTCTGGATAAGAGGATGCCGCGCCACGGCTGTGGCGCGTCCGCTGGCAGTGAGGGAGCACGCCCCCTCCTGCCTGGGTTGCCGGCTAGTTCGACACGCGTCGGCTGTCGAGCACGCGATTGACGATGAGCTCACTCAACATGATCACCTGCTGCAACATCAGCAGCGATCGACGCTGTGGGTGGTCAATCACGCCGCCGATTTCGCGGGCCATGTCATTGGCGGCTGCCAGCGATTCACAGGCTTCGACGAGCAACGTTTCCTCGTCCACCGTGGGATCGATGAGAAAGATCCTGCCCGGCTGGCGCTTGGGAATGGTGGTTTTGAGCGTCTGAGGGTCGAGGTAAAAGTTGATGGCGCGAGCGGCCGCATCTTTTATCCGCTGAGGTTCGAGCGCGGGGTCGTACGGAATTGAATCGTCGGCTGGCGGGTTTGGCGTTACTTTGAACATAGATGAATCTCGTATCGAAGTAGATAAGGAGCCATCACCCACGCTACCAAACGATGGGTGGCGGCCATGCGCGGGTTGGTAGACCGGTCGATACGCAACCCGGCGCTCACGAATGAGCCCCACGCATGCCCACCATATAAAGCTCAGCCACAAAAATGGGGCTGAATAAGGTGGCGCCTTGCGGCGATATCGGAGCGGGCTACCAAACCCGATCACTGTTTTGCAGTGACAGGGAAACGATATAGCCCAACCGATAGCCGTGTAAGCCGGCGGATTCTGAAGTACCCGTAGGCAGCGGCGCAAGGCGTTGTAGGCTTTTTGGAGTAACAGTTGGTGTAATTTAAACGTGATTGCCAAATCGCGTTTATGCCCTGCACGCGCCTGACTCATCTCATCTCTTTGGGATGTAGCAGATTCCAGATCTTGCGGCTGTCGAGTCGCGTTGTTGCGGGCGCGTATGAACGCAGGGGATGAGCAAAAAAGTTCGCCGTTCGGCCAAGAAAACGGGAGCTGAATGCCCGCGGGGCTTGATGAGTTGGCCGTTTGTTGACCGACTATGAAAGGCGGCAGCTGTGCACAGATTAGTAGGCCGGCAGGAATTAGGGAGACCGGCGCGCCCGAAAGCGCCCTGCGCACAGCCACCAAACACGGAAGTGACCGAAAAGAGACGACTGCAAACCAACGATCAAACCTCGGATCTGCTCAATCCAGAAGCCTTCACGCCGGCCCGCAATCGCCATAAAGGTCAGGCAGGAACAACCTGTTTTTCTCGGGAAATCGACTTTAATTGCCCCAGATTGCCCTGCCTGGTCACATGGGCGGTGACAGGACATACGATACCGGTGAGCTGACAGATGCGCTGCCGGGGGATTCGGCCTTTTCTGTAGGCAATTGCATCGATATGAGTAGTATCGCGAGTGAACAAACCACAGTGACGTCGCGGCGCGGCTTGCACTCGAACGTTTAATCATGAATAGTGCGTCTATATGCCCTCAATAGTAGGGCATTTTTTCGATATCTTGACGTCATTTTGGCGTCTAAATGACTTATTGGATTGCAAGGTGGGTCGTCACAAATGGGTAGGATTAACATTCGGGAGCTCCCGGAGCACATTCACAAAGCCATCAGTGACTCGGCGGAAAGGAACAATCGCTCAACTGAAGGCGAAGTTCGCTCGATTCTGCAGGCTTATGTTGCCAGCTTAGAAGAAAAGCCCGCACCGATTGAGACGCTCCGCCAGAGTTGGCAAAAAGGCGTCGGACAGCGACTGGACCAGCTCTTTGCCTGTGTGCGAAGAGATCAGGTCTTTGGTTACGGTGATCGTCAGAGCTTGGTGGGAATCGCGCGAACTATCGGCGAGGATACCCCAGCGCACTTGCTCGATTGTATGGAAGGGATCGCGTCGCCTTCATTTGAGATGCTTGATCGCGTAGTGGCGTGGTCTGCCGGATCATACGAATGGCTGGTCAGCGGCGTAGGAACGGTATTTCCCGTGGAAAGCTTGGGCAGCCACTATCGAGACTTCTTTTTGCATGATCGGCAAAACCGCAACATTACCTTCCACCTGCTACGCGTCTGCGGCGGGCGATTGGATGGGATGATTTTATGCATTCGGCACGATAGTGATAAGCAGACCTATGCCTGTGGACAAATGTATTCCAACTTTCATTTGAAGGCTGGCATGGGGTCAGGAGGCCACGGTAACCTCAATCGGTTTATCCGCTTCCTGAAAACTAACTGCGGAGATCGCTCATTCAAATGCTACGCATATGAAGAAGCCGAAATGACTACGGAGCCAGGTAGCCACCATCCTCTCTACTACCTCCGCGCAGCCACTCCGGCCAACTGGTTAACCATGCTGTTCGATGGAAAAGATCCTGATAACTGGCTTGAAGGGTATTCATCGAGCTGGAAAGAGGTTGGCGAATTGTCGTTTGGGAATGGTGAGGCTGAGTGAGCTTAGAGCTAGGTCCGGTTTATCTCGCATTTCGGCAGAGAACCGGACGCGCTCTATGATCGCATTGTTTCACGGTTCTCCTCCCGTTTCGTCCTGATCAACACTACTGCTTTAGGGGGGGCGGCATCACCTATATACCGCATTGGGTTTTGTCCCTCCGCATCTATTCCAAGCTCGAGGCCCATGAGCAGTTCGCGCGGCAGATCTGAGTCGGGATAGGCGTCGCGCAGTGACACGAGGACCTTAGCCAACCAGCCGCGCATTGGAATTCCTGTAGAGCCGGTTAAAAGCGGTCGGATCGGCGTTCCAATAAGATTTTTCTCCAAAGCACCTCCAAAGGTGTGAAGACAACAGGTACCTGTTATCTCCTCGTGCCCGGCGATCGTGCGTATTGCATTCAGGGCGTGCTTCCACTGGAGTGTTCCCTGCCGGCTAGGGCTCACAGCTATCGGAGATAGTTCGCTTGCGACGAAATAAGCAAAGTCGTATCTATTGTGAACCGGGTAAAAGACACCAAATGTGCCTACTGATGGAAGAACGGCACTGGATAGCAGGTCTCCTGGTGGATGAAATGTTTTTGTGGCTGGGCGTATTGGCGGACAGTTGGAAAGCAGGTCCCATTGTTCCATGTTTGCCTTAAAACTTTGATGGCCGGGTGCTTTTAATGGAGCAGAGCACCCGAGTGAATTTGTGGTAACTTTAGCTTGATTGAACGTCATCCGTGCAGCGCTCGGGCTACCTTCCTGGTAGTGCACAATCAGCACATCGCATAGCTCGCAGCGGGGAAATGGTCGACCAGCGCCACGCCCCTGGTTAAACGTTACTTGATAACGACTGCCGTGATACTCCAGAGCCAATGCATCCGGGCCAAGGGCGCGGAAGGCTCGAATGAATGCTCTGAACAGCTGAATTTCACCACGAGCCCCTTTCGATTCTCTAGCAAAGGCCCGCTGAAGTTTTCTTCCAGTCACCGGTAACTACTCCTTGTTAGTTTTGATGCCAAATTAAGCGCAGTTTTGTCACTCGCTTCTGTATAGAGCGATCAATTTTCAATGCCGCTTCAGGAAGCGCAGCCGTGAACTGGCCAAGTGCTACGCTACGAAGCGTGTTGATCGGCTCGCAGGATAAGGCTTATCACTTCATTCGTATAGGAAATCGTTAATGGGCAGCTCCATCATTTACACGAATAGTTCAGGCCAAGATCAGGTACAGAAACCCTATACAGCTTATATGGCTAGGGCGTCGAGAATTAGGATTGCGGTTCCGTACTTCACCCGCGAACTTGAAATTATGCAAGCTGCGGCTCGTGGCGCAAGCATTGAATTACTAGTTGGGCTTAATAGGATTACAAATCCTTCAGCGCTCCGTCGCGTTCTCGATACGCCAAATTGCTCAGTACGATATTTTACTGATGGTTTTCATGCGAAAATTTTTCTTTTTGATGACGTAGCCATGCTTGGATCGGCCAATCTTACTGAAGGCGGAATATCGAGCAACCGGGAGGCGGTTGTCGTGTTTGATCAGCTTGGTGACGAGGAACGTATGCTCAGTTTGGAAATTTTCTTCGCCCAAGTTTGGGAAAGCGCCGAAGTGCTAACGCAACAAGTTTTCAAGCAGTTTAGGGATGCGTGGGATAAAGCTTCCCGCTTGGGAAGTCCAGATGCTCCATTCCAAGTACTGCGTGACGTAGAGCCGCCCTCGGTGCTCGCGGGTAGCGAGAAAAAATCCGCCCGGCAATATTTCCTTAGTAATTTACAAAAGTCGATTTATGAGCAATACCGCCCGGCTTTCGCCGAAGTTTCTGAGATGCTCCATAATCGAGGGTCACAGCGAGCTGAATTTGTCGGTTTTGATCCAGCTTTCGAGACGAATCGCTTTCTGAACTGGGTGCGTCTTGAACACGCTGTCGGAGATGCGTCTTGGCAAGACGCACCCCTGCGGTCTGAGAAAGATCGACGACATTTAGTTGGGAGTTTTGTCGAGCATTGGATCAGTACCACTACGCCCCACATCCCGGAGGACTATTTTCAGATGCTCGCGCAATTACAACGCGTTATGGGGAAGCCCGAAAGTATAAGTGCGAGCAGCCAGGAGCAATTAGCTCATGCTTTAATTTGCGTGCACGCGTTCAAACAACAGTTGCGGTTTACCTTGGGTGGAGAGGAAGCACTGCCTGAAAAGTTCTGGGAACTCAATCATGGAAATCTACTGCGTGTTAAAAGTTCATTGATCAATTTGGTACATGGGGACGACGACTTTGCCGAGCGCATCTGCTCAGTGCTCTATGATCAGAGGTGCAAAATTGGTGGTTTCGGTCGATTTTGTGCGCTGGAGTTAGTTGGAACTATAAAGCCTGAGCAGGTACCACCGATCAATGGTCGCATGGCTAAGGCTTTAAGGTATTTAGGTTATGATGTGTTGGCGACCTGAATCGAACGGCGCCCCACTGATCAAGACTGCGTTAGCTTATGTAGCATCGTTATTTCATTGATGCAATTCGTAAGATTGGAGCGAAGGGTTTTATTTTCTCCCGTTTTTTGAAAGCCTGCACTGCCTTCTTGATATCCCAAATTCACTAAGCTCGTCACAAATTCTCGGCTGCGTATTTGCTCAAGTGACTCTCTACTTCTCAATACACCCTCGAGCCTTCTATAAGTGTTAGGCATTATCCACATGTCATCCATGCCCCGAAGCAGGTCAGTAGAGAACAGAAGCCTTTCTATTATCTCAAGCCCCGGGATGGTTTTTCTAACAGAGATTCCATCTCGTAAATAATGTTCACCATTAAAGAACTTAATAAAAGCTTCTCGCATATAGCGAGAGCAACCTTTATCTAGGTTTTCATAAGCATCATTACCGGTATAAAAAAGCAAGGAGTTATAGATGGCTTTTATTCGATTTAGGGACTCCTCAATCGAATAGATGTTTATCCCACTGTTTTTCCCCAAGTAAAAGACGTCTCCATCAAATGGGCTACCCACCCATTTGCAGTGAAGATCTCCAAATAATCTTATCAGGAGCGTAACGGCGCGAATAATATCTTCGTCGCTCCATTGATTCATGTTAAGCATCTGATCTAGTTGGGTTAGTTGACTGCCAAGACGTCCGATCAGGTTTTCGTCAGACTCAGCTTGCCGAGGCTTAACGATAAACTCCACATTTGTCGGTCGGTTATTTTGGAAAACTTCATTGTAAAGCGTTTCTTTATTTGAAAATTCTAATTGACTTTCGAAATTTATTTGGAGTGCTTCAAGTCGTTCCATAAACAGCTTGCGATGATTTATATACTGTTCGAATGTTATGGCGCTAATTTGTGCGGAGATAACTTTCTGTTGTTCCTGATTTTGTTTATTCAAGAAAAGGAGTGTGGCGATTGTAGCTACAGTTCCAGTGAGGGTAAAAAAGCCGGCGAGCAGAGAACCGAAACTGCTCCAAGCGGCATGCTCATGTGAAAGGGCGCCAAGAGAATGGCCATACAAAGTGAACAATATACATCCTAGAATTGCCAGGATCGCTCCCATGCTTATCCAGATCCAATGCAGATGGTTATCTTTTCTCTCAGGTATCACGAAAGTCGCCCTCAAATCGTAATAGTGGCATCGTACCAGCAGCCTCAGTATTTTGCTTTGGGAGTTTAACGGGGCAACAACCGTTTGGCCGTTTCTAAGATTTCAGGAAATGCCCACATTCTTGCTAAAATTACTCAACTGATCCTCACCCCCCACTCGAAAAATATTCGCCAAATAATCCAGCAACACCACTTCTTCACCATTGAGCATCTGCCTTACATAGGTGGCAGAAAACGGCGTCTCATACTTCGTCGGATCCCGTGGTTTATGCGTGCCCAACTGGTACTCCTTACCCGTGATGGTCATGGTCGTCACCAACGGCACTTCATTGACCAGCCCGCCGTTATTGAACACCTGCACGTTCGAGCGGCACTGCAACTGCACGCTCTTGAACGGGGTGACGAGCTTTCGCGCTGCTTCGACGTATAGGCTGTTCCAAGTAATCTTCCCTTCCAGTTTGTCGATGCCATCCGGCAATTCGATCAGCCCGACCATGCCCAGCCCCTGAAAGTCGCTCATGACGGTTTTGATCGTGCCCAGGTCGATCTCTTCGCATTTGCCGAAGAAGCTGGCGCCGTCCAGGTAGAGGTTGGCGTTGGAGATGCGGTGTGCGCTAAAGCCTGCCATTTACAGAGCCCCCAGGTTGACGAGGTAGTCGCCGGTGATTTCGGTTTCAAAGGTGCCGCGTTCGAACGGTGGCGGCACGCTGAGTTTGTAGTTGAACAGTGCGTGACCCTGCGCCAGTTGGGCGCTGAGGTTGCGCGCCGGGTCGTACCAGCATTCGCCGCCGAGCAAGGCGCCGTCGCCGATGAGTTTGCGCAGGAACAGGTTGACGCTTTCGGTGACGCTGGTGATCAGTGCGGTGGTGATCGGCTGGTCAACAAATTGCAGTGCGCTGTAGCGGATGGATTCGTCGACGACGTCTTTGGTGCGGCGCACGTTTTCGAAGTTGCGCAGGTGGGTGACGCTGGGCCATGCGGCGGTGCGGTTGCCCCACAGGCGCAGGCCGGTGCCGAAGGCGTTGAAGACGGTGGTAATGCCGTTTTCGTTGAGCAAGTTGACTTCGCTGTTGGCGTCGTCGATGCGCGCGGTCAGTGGCCGCTCCAAACCGATGACGCCGAGCAGCGGCTGGTTGGAGCTGCTCCACCAATAACCCAGATCATGGTCGACTTTGGCGCGCAGGCCGGCGGCGCGGATGGATAACGGCTGCAAGCGTTCGCCATTGGTGGGCGCGTCGTAGACCCTGACGTGCGGGTAGCACAGGCGCACGCGATCGCTGCTGGTGTTGAAGTTGATATGGCCTGCCGGCCCGCGCCCGGCGAGCACTTGCTGGACGGTGGCGCCGATCGGTGCATCGACGTAAGCGACGCCACCGACCTGGCCGGCCGCAACGGCCAGGGCCGCCGTAACCCCGCCCAGGGTGCTGAAGCCCGGGGCGATGAATATTTTCGGGAAGAAGCCCAACTGGTTGTAGCTGTCTTGAAAGGCGCTGAGTCCCGTGCGCCGCCCCGCTGGGTTGAGGGCACCGATAATGTCGGCCGGGGTGACTTTGCCCGGGTCGGTGTAGCGGTATTCGGCGTTGATATGGGCATCAAGCGGAATGCTGCCGGTGGGCAGCCGTGTGACCTGGCCGCTGTGCAGCGACACGGTGTAATCAATGCCGGCCTGGTAGGTTGCTGCGCCATCGACGGGGGTGAGTTTCAGGCTTTGCAGGTCGCCGTGTTGCAGTTGCAGCGTGTTGTTGTCGGCGAACGATTTGAGCGATTCGGTGACGGTGCTGTGGTGAATAGCCGGGTCAAGCACGTTGACGACCAGCACGGTGCCGGTGCCAAAGTCATAGATGCCCTGCAGGGCTTCGGGGATGCTGTAGCCGGCCGTGTGCGGGCCGAACTGGGCGGCGTGGGTGTCGTTCAGGCACAGGGTCAGTTCGTTGATCGGCCCGGTGGGCGCTGTGCCGACCAGGGCGATGACGGCCGATTTGACGACGCGTATGGGGCGCGGGCCGCGTTCGACTTCGGTGGTTTCAATGCCGTGCAGGTAGTTGGCGGGCATGGGCGTCAGTCCTTGGCGAGTGATAGCGGCTTCGGCGTCTTGCCGGCCGGTCTGGTTGGGGTGGGCAATGGTTGCAGATGTTTGAGCGCCAACAGCACGCGGGTGTAGTCGTGGGCAGCGGGCAGCTCGACCGGTTGGCCGGGGTGCAGTTGCACGTCCAGCGTTTCACGGTGTTCATTCAGGCGCAGGGTCACGCCGCTGGGCGGCCCGGTGTAGAGGTAGCGGGACAGGTTCATGGGCAGCCCTCGTAGGCTTGCAGTTGGGTGGCGCGGGTGGCGTAGTCCTGGGCGTATTGCCAGACGCCGTTGCTGTGGCCGATGAAATGCTCGGCCAGCGGACGGCAGGCCTGGTCGGCGTGTGGCGGACACCACCCGGTGAGGCTGGTGCGCAGGCGGTCGAGGTAGCTGATCACGCCATCGGCGCCGTTGAGCTGACGAAAGATCAACGTCAGGCGCAGCACCAGCTGACGCGCCTGGAAGACCGCCCCCATGCTCTCGCTGTGGCCGAACGTGGATTTGCCGTAGGCCAGCAACACGGCGCCGCGTGGGTGGTTGAGGCGGTAGAGCTGCGGATTCTCAGGGAAGCGCTCGACCAGCAGCTGTTGGCCAAAACTGGCTTGCAGGCGATCGAGCATGGCGTCCATCAGTTGTTCGGTTTGGCTGTTGGTTGACGCGCTCATCGGTAACCCGCCCAGAGCTGGGCGCTGAAGTGCGGCGGACGTGCGCGCACGCGGATCTCACCGGGCTCCGGCACGGCGTGTCCCGTGGGCAGGCCGAGGGTGATGACGCCGTCGCGGATGCTTTCGAGCAGTTTGAGCGTGTCTTTGCGTGCGCTGATGACCGCGTCGGGCAAGGCGCCTTCGGGGCGGCGCTGGTAGAGCCAGTGGCGCGCTAGGTAGATGACGGCATCGCGCAGGACAGTGGGCACCGGATCGAGTGGCAGGTGGTAGCGGCCACGCAGGTAGCCGTCGACCAGTTCTTCGGCCTGGCGCACGCTGCTGGCGATGACGTGTTCGTCGGGCTGGCGCGCGCCCGGGTCGTCGTTGGACAGCTGCGTCAGTGTCATCAAGGGAATGGCGTTGCCGAGGTCTTCGCGGGTGCAATAGCGCATGGCTCAACCCGCCTTCAATTCGACCAGTGCTTCGGGAAACAAGCACAGGGCCAGCGGGTTGGCCTGGGCTTCGAGGTCCCAGCCTTTGCCCATTTTGCGCGGCTCGGCCTTGCTATAGAAAGGCTGGCCGAGGGTGTTGACGGTTTCGTTGTAGTTGGCCGGCGCGTTGAACAGACGGAAGACACCGCGCGCAACCGGAAAGACCTGGGCGACGTCGGCCGGGATAAAGCGCTGGCCGCTGACGGTGACGTCGTATTCGATGAACTCAATGCCGCCGAAGGTGAAGCCTGAGCGCAGGTCGCCACCGAGCCGATCTTGCGCTTCTTGATAGTGGGCGAAGGCTTCTTTGACTTTGGCGTGGTCGGTGAAGGCGTCGAACCAGTCCGGCCCACAGAACGAGCGAAAGCCGGTGACCATGACGCCGCCGAGTTTGGACTCGGCGTGACGCTTGGCGTCGAGGCAGGCTTTGCGCACGTTGGTGCCGGCGCTGCTGAGGGCGACGGTGACGCTCTTTTGCTCGACGGCAAACTCATCGAACAGGTCGAACAGCACCGAGCCATCGGCGTCGAGCAGTTTGCCGCGCAGTGCGCCGACGCGCTGAAATTCGCGCGTGGTTTCGATGCTGTTTTTGAGGTCTTGCAGGTGGTCGTTGATGACGGTGGCCATGGGCGCGGTGGCGCTCTCCTGACCGAAGGCGGCGATGCCCTGCAATTGGCTGGGCAGCAGTGGCCGGCTGATGGGCAGGTGCAAGGTTTCGAAGGTGCGGCGCTTGCGTTTGTTGCCTTTGACCGGCGCGGGATCGTCGTTGCGTGAGGTGTTCGGCACCAGGACCAAACGGCCCTCGCGCTCATCGATGATGACGCTGGTGCTGGTGACACCTTTTTCATCGAACAGGCCCATGGCGCCGACCTTGCCGGGAATGGCCGGGAGTTTGTTAACGGCGGCGGTCAGGTTGGCGACGGTGAAGAGGTCTTGCAGGTTCATGGGGTGGCTCCGTTAAAGGGTGGCACGGGCGACGATGCCGAGGGCGTTGAGCTCGTCGAGGGCAGCGGTTTGTTGCGGCTCGGTGATGCCGGCCGGCCAGACCAGTTCTGCCAGCGCCACGACAGCACCCCGGGCGATGACCACGGCGGGCGCATCGCCAGCGCTCGCGTCGACGCGTTCGGCCAAGACAGCCACGGCTTTTTTCGCCGGCCCCGCACCGCTGGGGTCAAGGACCTGGTACTTGTAGGCAACCTTGGCGAGCACTTGGCCCAGGGCGTAATCACTGCCGCCCAGCAGCGTGACGCGGTCTTTGCTCCACCCGGGGCTGACTTGCGCCAGCAGCAAGTCGCCGAGGTCTTTGGGCTGGTTGAAAGTGGCCATGGTCATTGCCCCCGCTGGGTGCGGGCTTCGGCATCGGCCAGCAACGGGTTGGTGCTTTGCGCGACGGTTTGGCCGGCGCGCTGCAAGGTGGCGACCTCGCTGAAGCTGATGGCGCCGGTGAGGTCTTTGAACAGGCTTTTGAGGCCATCGCTCAACGGCTGACGCTGCTCGCCCTCACCAAAGTGCAACGGCGTTGCACTGAGCTGCGCAGCATCAAGGGTGGCGATGACCACCGGCGCGTGCAGCGGCTTCATGCCGGCGGCAACGAGTTGCTCGGCGTAAGCGACGCTGGCGGTGTGGACAGCCTGCTGCACAGCAACACGTGAGGACTGGTCGCGTTGGGCGAGTTCGTTTTTTAGGCGCAGGTTCTCGGCCTGGAGGGTGTCGGTGTCGGGTGCGGTGATCGGCGGCGTTTGCGGCGCAGGCTGAGGTGCCGGTGCCGGTGCCGGTGCCGGTGCTGGGGCGGCTGGCGCGCCTTCGCTGAAGTGGATGACGCCGGGCTCTGCTTCGACGAGCTCGATCGGGCGCAAGCCTTTGACGGCTGGCGGCTGGGCACCGAGGAAGCCAACGTGGCGCAGGTAGTAGACGCCGGGTACCGGATTGTTGGGCGCGGTTGGGTGGTAGAAGGACGCGGAGATCTTTTTGTAGCTGCCGGCCGCCAGTTGCTCGGCGAAGGCCGGATCGATTTGTTGCGGGGTGGCGATCAGGCCTTCGGCGGTGGCGCTGAGGGACTGGACCCAGCCGGCTGCGGGGGCGTCGTGTTGGGGGTGGCCGATGACTAAGGGTGCTTCGTGGAGGGTTGGATTGTAGGCGGTTACGGTGGCGGATAGGTCGGAGGCGGTGAAGTTTAGGGTGGTGCCGCAGGATGCGGTGTGGAGGCCGGGTTTGAAGATGTGGAGGGGGTTCATGGTTTAGCGCTGCGTTGGGGAGATATGCAGAGCTTGGGCTTGATGATGGGTTTGGGCTTTTAATCGGATTTAAAGGGTGGACTGCGTGGATTGCTGATGATGTGGCGGAAACTACGTACGCGTATGGCGGCCTGCTTGTTTATAAAGCATTTACCGCTGATGCCCCGCGCAACCTTGAGCGGTTGCGGGGAGCACGGTGTTCTGTGCCTGCTAGGCCTTTGTGTATAGCCTTCGTTCCCATGTTTCAGTTGCCGGTTTAGGGCGTCGAAACATCCAAAACGAAAACATCGATCAGCCCAACTAGTTCTGGTGGTAGCGTCTGCTGAATACTCTCTTTCAGTTCTTGGGCAGTCTTTATAGTCGTATTTTTGAGGCCTGCGACCTTTTCACCAGGGCCGAACCAGATTGCAAGATAAATGCCCTGCTGTTCTGCATCTGGGTGGATGGAGTAGCGATCATAGAGTTGCGCGGATGCAGCCGTGTATAGCTCTTTATGCCACTGACCTTTTACTTCCGTCACAAGCAGCCGTCTTTTGCCACCGATGAATTTGGTCGCAGTGAAATCGCTGCGGTTTGCACTTTTTAGCTGATGCTCTGGCGTGATCGCGATGCCTTGAGGCTCAAGTCTTAGATTGAGACGCTCTGCAATGATTAAAGTCGCTGGGACCTCACCAAGTCGCTCACCTTTCTCGTAAAAGCGACTTGCGGTGTCGAATTCTCCACCATCTATAGCTTTCTGAAAATCTTGAAGTTCTTGGAGGACGAGTTGGCGCAACCCCTCCACGTTCACAACGGTATCGCGATCAAGTCGACTGACGATGTCTTGGGGAGTCGGCGGTTCAAAATCTCTCAGCGCTTTTTGTCTAACTTTACCAGCAAGCATGCTCTTAAGGTCGTTATGCATTTCTATATAACGCGCATCAGCAAGAAGGCGATTTAGCACACCAATAGCCTCGTCAGATTGTTCCGAATATATTAAACCGACTATGTCAGTAAGAAATCGATACGCGACCTCTTCTTCAGGGCTCTCCGTCCCCCAATGACTTGGTAGGTAAACCTTAGGCCATTTGTCAATAAAGGCATCGAGGATTGCCTCTACTTTTTTTGCTGTAAGTATGGGCCAGTAGGTATTCTCGCCGTGATTGAAACGGCCGGAGCGAGCATTAAGTGAGAATACTGTATTCTTGTCTGATTTGAGCCAATTCCAGTATGCATTAGGGGTTTCTTCTATAAAGTAAAACGCCCGCACGAACCAGAATATGCGTTTTTGTTCAAGATCCTCATCCGTTGTGGGTGATGGCCAGTCTGTCATAAAGCTTGCACAACGCTGCGCAATTATCTCTTGGAGAGCACTACGATCGCCAAATTGAGTAGCAATCTCAAAAAGCGTTTCCAGCGGATCAATAGCTAACTCAGGGAAGCAACGAAGCCACTCTACGGATAGGTTTGCTCGTAAATGACTAAAAATTTCATCGCCGCGTAAAAGCCACATATCTGGGTTCTTACAGGCCTTCCGTGACAGTTGAGGCTCTAGATACTGTCGGAGGTAATTCTCGGCACTTGATGGCTCTGCAAAAACGAGTCGATCAATTTCAGACTTTAATGTGTTACGTTCCTCTTCGATAGCCGAGCTATAATGGCGATCAATACTGGTCCGTAGTGCGGTCAATAAACGTAAGTTTACGCTCTCCAAGCTACCGTCGACACGCATGATTTCAAGGCAAGCCGCTAGTAAAATCCACTCTGAGTACAAAAATTTTCCTGAACAGTGTAACTCAGAAAATTTTGCTAATTCGGGGATCGACGAATCTATGAAATCTAGACAATTTCTGAGGGCCGCACAAACTAATGATGCGTCACCAACACTCTCCTCAATTCGATCAGGTCTCATGAGGGACAATTCGGCAAAATGGACAAGACTTTGCCAGTCTCTACCACTCTCGATTATTACTCGGTTGTTCTGGTAATGCAGGATATTCGCAGCGCGTACGTCGTCCCGTTGCCGTTGACGGCGCTTCGCTTTGCGATTCAATCGTGGCATTTGAGTGCTTTTCGCCACTCGTCTATATGCTTTATTTGATCTGGCCCACGCGATCATGAATTGGGGCTTTGCTAATGCCTGTTCCCGCATGTGGCGTCTTAGAGGATTTGTTCCTGGTTGTGTTTTATGGTGATACCGCTGGTGTAGGGCAATAAAATTTTCCCACAGCGCAGAGTTGTCTAACTCAAATGCCAAGTTCACTATAAATTCGTAATCGTGCGCTTGAAATTGCAGGCCTGAGTGCGCGTAAAATTCAAATTTCTCCACTTTTGTTTTGAATATTTTATCGGCATCAGTCAGCGTTCCGAAAACGTGCGCAATAATTCCTTGGCGTAATATGTCGTCATTCTTAAGCGTTTCAACTGCGGTGCTATAACTCGCTTCTTTTTGATGATGAAAGTTTAAATTTTCGAGCCACTGCCAAACGCGTTTAAAATCAAAAGGACCCGAGCTCAACTCAAAATATCTATCCAGCATTAAGCCAATGATCTTGCTGATACCATTTCGACAGTTACATTCGTAGCATTTCTTACCGCAGTTGCATACCGTATGCCAAGACAATTCATCTAGAAGTGGTTCAATTAAGTTCAAGTCTAAATTGCCGACAAACTTCTTTATAAAATAGCGCGTTCCTACTGTCCGTTCATAAGGTTCTTTTGGTGCAGGATAAAGCTTCGAACAAGTGAGAAAAATATCCGACAGGTAAACCGGGCCAAATGTTTCTGGGCCCAAGGCTGTTATGATATTTATTGCAATCTTGAGCGAGATATTGCTGGCTTCATCAACCAGAACCGCTAAATCGGCACGATGATCATGTCTGGTAAGATCGAGTAGGCATCTGCTGGCGAGCAATCGAGTGTGTTCGCTTTGGCTTGGTTCGCAAAGGAGCCTAAGCAATTCATCTGTCAAATGCGCAATCGCCGGTGAACCCGTCAGAAGCTCAAGAATCAGGTCACGCAAATGCCCATCATTTCCGGAAGTAAGTAGGGGTTTTATTTCCTTCATGACATCTTCCGTGAAGAACCCTGCAGCACTAAATCTCCTCCAAGAATCTCCTCGCCGGAAATAGGGATCTTTGCTTTCCACGTCTTTCAAACGCAGTATCAGTAGGCGTTTAGAGGAGTGTTCAAGTTGAGACGGATCACCGTTCGCTAGTACTGCATAGGGATCAAGCTCGATTGCTGACTCCTGAATGGACTTGTTGCCTAACGCGGCCAACCAACCTAATAGCCCCCGCAATTCGTCCCGTACAGTGGCGTTCGGAGCGATGATAGGTAGACATTTCTGGATCGTCAGATGGTCCGCTGGGTCAGCTATTCGTTTGGCCAAGTAGTCCGCCGCACAGTATTCAGCAACGATCTTGTGCACCGGCCGATGCTGATCCGCACTGTCCCCTGGCTTAAAAAGTCGAGTTGCCAAAATGCTGTCAGCGACCGTGGGCGTGTCAAACAGTGACGCTAGCAAAGGATAGATCCGGTCTGCGGTTGCTTCACTCGTTCCTATGCCTTCTGCACCTGAAAGCAAAAGCTTGGCAAATACCTCGGAAGACAGATCCACCTTTTGTGCGATCGAGAGGGGCTGGCCGGTCTTCGCTACAGTAGTGTTAGCCTCCTTCGCAAGACGCTCGACGGCTTGGGAGAATATATTTCGTTTGTCCGTGAAGCGTCGGCCGCTTTCGATGAAGGCATCTGCGAACATCTTCAAAAACTGGGGATTAGGGAGTAGCGCTCCTAAGTCGAATCGGGCTACTTCCGCTTGGAACGTCGCGAAATCCTCACCTTGAACATGATGATGGAAAATAGCCCGCTGTTCTTCTTCGTCAAACTCGACCAGTCTGACCACAAGTGGTGAGCATCCGAGGTACTCCCCGAATGCACTCGTGGCCGCGCTGCTCCATTCGCTGGACCGGCTCGAAATGATGACGTGGGTTGGCTTTGCTTTACTGGCGTTAGCCAGAAGGCCATGTATCCCCGATTGATCCAGTTTGGCCAACTCATCAAACGCATCGATGACAAGCGGTGAATGCTCAACGTCGGTGCCTACGTGTTTGAATTTGTTTGCGGTGACGGTAGAAATGCCTAGCTGTCGGGCTAGGCTTCCCATGAGCTCAGTTTTCCCGCCGCCTGGCTCGGCTAAGACAACGACGTAATTTGAGGCGGCCAGTAGCGCCTCCTCAGTGAAAGTACTGTCTTGATTGACGAGTCTGCGCGGAAGATAAAAATCTGGATTCATGGTAAAAAATCGAAATGGATAGTGATTAACTGCACCCGTTTTCAGGCGCCATTTTATTTTAGTTCGACCGCTTCACTGGCTTTCTTTCTGAAGATATTACGTCATTTCGCGATCAGCGTAAGCGTCCCCTACGTGCCAATTATGTTCATTTTAGGAAACGTTGGAGCGCAGTGGAAAGGCGCAGACACCAAAGGTGTCATACGATCAATAAAATTTATCAAAGCCCTTGACGCCAGCGTTGTAAGAAACTACGGTCAACTGGTCCTTTCTGATTTTCAGCAAGCTGACATAGCTTTCCTACTTAAGCTGAGTCTTATAGACATTGCACAAAGTGCCTATTGACTCGTGTATACACTCTCTCCTCGGAGACTGATTCCTGCTTGGAGGATCTCGGAAGTTTCGATGCTTACTTAAATAGTTGCAAAATAACTTGGGACGACTGTTTGGCAGGCTGCTGGAAGAGCTTTCATCAGGCAACTTTTCGAGCGCATCAAATGAAAAATTTATCCGGACTACCTGAACAAGTTCGGGAATTGAGCAAATAGTAATTTCAGTTGAAATGGTCGACGACCAGCGAGTTGGGATAATGACGAGAAGGTAATTCAAAAGAGTTCAATCTGCATCGAGATACAGTGTGCATATCATGAAATGCTAAGAGCCGTTCAAAAGAAATCTGAAAAAACTATGAAAGGCGGAGTCATTGATGCTCGAATTCGGCATCAATTGAATTTGCTTATGGGAGGAATTCGAAGCCTCAATAAGCTCACCCAAAATATGTCATTGCGACAATGGGGGTGTCGGTTCGAGAGATGCGTTAAAATGGTGCAAACACCCTGGTTTCGAACCAGGAACTCCTCCTTCCAAATAAACTCTGAAACAAAGGTTATTAAGAATTTCTCGGGGTATGTTACCAATTACACCAATGTTTGCGTAAAGGACTATAGCAGAGCATGATTACTAATACAAACGCTTTTTTTATTCTCAAGCAGCAAATTCAGTCCTCAATTGACTTTTCTGTTTTGTGTTGTCAAGCAGTCCCCGCACTAAAAGCATATATAAAAGCTGTTGAAAAAGGCTCCGCGCCGAAATTGCCTGACGCAGACCACTTCAAAGGTGACCCTAACTTTGACCAACTCAAAGGATACATTCCAGAGTACAGAAAAAATCTCGGAAAGTTGATGTTTATTAATTCCTTCAGCTATTTTGAGGCGTATTTTAAATCTCTGATTGCAGAGGTGCTTGAGTTTCACGGGGGCAAAGATGCGTTTGTTGATCGTGCAAAAAAAAGGCAACACCAACACTTGGTTTTCGCAGAAGGCACAGATACAAAAAAATCTGCAAATAAACTAAGAGAGTATGCAAAGCCAAGTAAGAGCTTTAAGTACATTAAATACACTAATAAGATCGAGCATACAGACTTTCGGTTCCCATCTGAACTCTTCGCGGCTTTTGGGATATTCGAGCTTGGCACTAATTATAGTGATTTGAAGGCTTCACAGATACCGCATGTCGCGCAACTCTGCTTCGGCGTGGATCTCACTGAGTCAGAGGTTGAAAGCTTTTCCTCCTATAGAAACCTAAGAAACAGTGTTGCGCATGGACAAACTTTAACAATAGATTTTAACGAGGCGAATGCGGCGAATAGCTTTTTGCGCTCCCTAGCATTGAAGATAGACAAACATGTTGTTAAGCACTTTTTGGTCATAGAAATATGACAGTCAATATTTGACTAATAAGTCCCGGCAATCGCAGGTCTTAGAAGGACCTGCGATCAGCCGCTTACTCTACTCTTCTGCTATCGACTGTGGTGTCCACATGCAGTATATATCGCTTTTGCTATATACAATAATTTGAGAAAATCCCCTGAGCGAATCTGAAAGTTTTTCGAGCACGGCGGAGTAGTCTTTTGGCTTATCAATCTTTGGTGGCTGCAATCCAAAGTAACACTTGAGAAATCTTTCTTCATCCGTGTAAACCAGGAGCGCCGTTTTGGAGGGGTAAGTTTTCCCACTCTTTTTCTTCAGGGCTGTTTCGAATAAGTTGATTTTACGCACATGAGTTTCGTGATCTGATTCACTAATAGTCGTGATATTATTCCCTTCTGACAACTCCTCAAGTTGCTTTGCATCTTCCGAGCCCTGCAGGGTCGTGACTTCCAGATAACGTATGTCCGGAAAGCCCAAATTTTCAGCCAGATACTCGACAGTCGCGTCGTAATTTTGATTCCCGTCAACCCACTGGATCAAAACCTCCTTTGACTCAGAAAAATATAGCTTTGCAAAATTGGCGATAGGAAACAGCTCGTCATGAACCTTGCGAAGAAGTCCTGATCGCTGAGGATGCTTTGGTGCTGATCGAGTTCCAAACGTCAAGATGTTGAATAAGCTCTGAATTGAAGCTGCATGAAAATAATACTTGTCTGCTGTTGTAGGCTGCTGGGCAGCTTCTGTAATAGCAATTTTATCTTTCTCCCATTCCATGGTTAGTGGAGCAGATAATGGAAAAACAATTTTATCTTCTGTATTCATTGTTTTTTGATCCGTCTAAAATTATATTTCTCGGCCAACATGCTGGAAAGTATTTCGACTATCTCTATCCTCGTGGGCCTGCAAAATCAATATTGCACGGGCATCTATGTAAAGTCGGACCCGCCAACAAATGCAGTCGAGGTCTAAATAACTGATCTGCCCATGCTTAAGCCATTTCGACATGAACTACCGTATCGATCAAATACACGATAATCGCATTAAAAAATCAAGCGAAATTGCCAAGATGGCCTCCTCCGCTTCGTGTTGAAGAGACCCATGACTATTTGCCGGTAGATACGGCCGTTGCGGTATGTCTCCCCATAAGTGCGGAAAATTTTCCTGAGTCCCACCAAACTGCATCATCGCCGCATACGGTTTGTTGCTGCCAACCATGGCCGAACTCTCGGTCGCGTGCGTGGTTATCGATGCCGCCAAACCAGCAGCACTGGCCTGCAGCATTTGCCCCGGCCAGTGGCCGTGCTTCGCACGTTTCTCAGTGGTGACATCGGAGAGTTCGGGCCATTCGGGACGCCCTTCGTGTTCGAAGTTTTCTTCGGTTTGGCTGGCGAGTTCGGCGGCGATGGATTGCATCAGCGGGGTCAGGTCGCCGATGGCGTCTTCGATATGGTGGAGGGTTTGTTGTAGGTGTTGGCTGGTTAGTTCGATGGTGAGCATGGGGGCCTGTGTTTTGGGAAGTGGGTTTGTCGGTGGGCTTTGGTTTGCCAAGATCAAAAGATCGCAGGCTTCGCCAGCTCCTACAGGGGACCGGTCCGGCTTGGACGTTGTGGTGTTTGGTGGTCCGCTATCGCGAGCAGACTCACTCCTATATGGGGTTGCGGTGGGTGAATTTGGACGTCGGACTAATCTGGGCCGTGGTTAAAGCCTGGGTCTGGGTGGAATGTAAATTCATGGCCTTGGGCGTTGGTCAAGCGGATGCCGGTGACGGTGGCGGTTCGGGTTTCGCCGGTGTGTTTATCGATGCCAGTTTCCAAGGTTTGGGTGACGGTTTTGCCGTGGCTGGTCTGGATGGTGAGGCCTCGGCGTTGGACGGCGGCTGCGGTCAGGGCGATGACGCGGCAGCGGCAGTTGAAGCCGTTGGGTGGGTAGATGGTTTGCCAGATGGGGTCGTCGTGGCGGAAGACCTGGCCGTGCATGGCTCGGTGGCTGGGGCGGGTTTTGCTGTCGAGGATGGAGACGAGCATCCAGTACGGGTGGGTGGCAGTGGCAGCTTGCATGCTGGTTTTGCGGCCGGCCATGTAGGCGCTTTGCAGGTTGGTTTGGTAGATGGTTTTGAGGCGGCGCGGGCTGCCGAGTTGGACGGGTTGGGCAGTGCCGTCTGCGGCGACGATGATTTGTTTGCCCCACCAGCCTTGGGCTTGCAGCGTGGGTGTGAGGTTGGCGGTGAATTGTTTGAGGTTCTGGCCTTGTTGCAGGGCTGTTTCCAGGGCGGCGCGGATGTCGGAGAGCAGGTCCAGGCGCATGGCTTTGGCGACCGTGAAGGCTTGGTGGTGGGCCTGGTCGAGCATGTCTTGCCAATGCCAGGTGATGGCGTAGCCCTTGGCGTGCAGGTAGGCGATGGCGTTGGCGGGTTCGAGGCCGAAGATGGCTTGCAGGTGGCTGGAGTCGAGGGTGTGTTTGGCCATGTCAGTCTTCCCGGTCGGCGGTGGCGCTGAGGTGGCCCCAGGTGTTGGCGATGAAGATGAGCTGGGCCAGGTGTTGTTCCAACGCTTGGGTGTCCATGTGGGGGTTGGCCGCGGCTAGCCGTCCGAGCGCGTCGGCGTCGGTCGGGCTGTGCTCAAGCGCAGCGATCAACGGCGCAATGGCGTGTTGGCTGTGTTGGTGGAGGACGTTGGCTGGTAGACCATTGATGGCTTGGTCGAGGGCGTGCTGGTCGAGTGCGGAATGACTTTGGTACTCGCTGAATGCGGGCGAGCCGGTGACGGTCGGCGTTTTTCGCAGGTCGCCTTCTTGCAGGTTGTAGGTGCGTTGCCAGTAGGCGTTGGTGAATTGGACGCCGGATTCGGTGAGGGCTTTGTCGCGTTGGGCAAGGCTTTTGTCGATTTCTTCTTGTTGCCACAGCTGATAGTTCGGAGCGGCGACGTGGGGGCCGAAGTTGAGGTCGACGACGTGGCGAATACAGGCGTTGAGTGCGGCGGCGACGATGCCGGCGTCGCCGTCGCGGATGTCGTGGGTGACTTCGGCGCCGGCGGTGGCGCTGGCGCGGTTGCTGTCTTTTTCGGTGGTCTGGTTTTGGCCGAGCATGGCGACGTTGATTTCGCTGCGGCAGTACTCGAGCAGTTGGCGGTAGACGTCGGCGCTACCAGCTTTGCCGGCGGCTTCGATGATTTGCACGCTGGCATCATCCGGGATCGCAGCGACGGCGTCCTGGACCATGGCTTCGAGGCTGTCGAGTAGTAGGTCGGTTTCGTGGTCGTTGGCGCCGCGCGGATGTTTGCCGATGACCCAGGGGCTGCCGTATTTCTCGGTGAATTGAACCCAGAATTTCAGGCCGCCGCGCATGAAGGTCGCCGGCCAGAAGCACATGCTCAGGTCCGGGAAGCCATAGGGGTTGGCGTAGGTGGCGTCTTGGCGGGCAACAATGAAGCGTTGCGGGTCGCAGGCTTCGCCATCGTTGCCTGCGTCTTTGGCGCGAAAGCGTAGCGCGTTGTCTGGATCGTAGAAAAACCATTCGGCCGGTTTGCCGAGCAGGTCTTGCGGCACCAGGTATTGGCCCACGGGCTGCCACAGCAATTCGACTGGTTGGTAGCCATACAACGGCGCGTCGAGCAGTTCGCGCAGGATGCGATCGAGGTCGAGGTCGGCAAGCCAGTCGCAGACGAAGCGCTCGACTTTTGCTGGTGCGTCCGCGCGCTTCAGCCCGCGTTCCAGTGAAAGGACGGCGGCTTTGCGGCGGCGGATGTTGCCGCCGACCAACGCGCTGCTACGTAGGTCACGGTAGATCTGAATGTCTTGGCCTTGGGCTTTGAGGATGGGGTCAGGGTTTGGCAGGTGGCGGCTGAAGCCACCGGGTTCGATACGCCCGCGCGTGGCGATGTGGCGGTTGAGCGCGGGACGGCGTTGGGTGTCGGTGAAGTTGACGAATTCAGTGGGGCTGACCCACAGGCCTGGGCTGTTCATGCGTACCCTTGGGTGATGTGTTGGCCCTGACGTGGGCGGCGGGATTTGACGCTGACGGGGCCGGCGCTGACTTCGAGTGTGGCGAAGTGGGCCAAGGCACCGGCGCCGGCGAAGTCGCCGTGGCGGTAGAGGTCAGGGTCTTTGAGGTCTTGTTGCCGTGCTTTGGCGATCATGGGGATGCCGTCGACGGTTTCTATCGCGCGGATGTCTTGGTGCAGCGAGTCGTCACGCGGCAGCGTGACGCTGGCGTCTTCGAAGAGTTGAACGAATTTGGGCATCCAGGCGCCGTACCAGGCACGGCTGATTTTGACTTGGTGGATGCGGTTGTGGCCGAAGGCGTCGGCGGTGTCTTCGGCGAGAGTTTCGCCATTGCCGGTGGCATCGAGTGCGGCGCCAATGAAACGCGGCAGGCCGCGCAGGATGTGAAAGAGAATCTGTTTTTGCTGGCGGGTGGGCACTTTGTGCAGTTCGACGACAAAGGGCACGTCGCGGTGCCGGCGCTGGTCGACGGACATCGGGCAGATGATGGAAAAATCGCGGTGTCGCGCGTAATCCATGCCGAGAAAGTGGCGTAGTTCTGGCGCATGGGTCTGGCGCATGACCGGCACCAGATGGCGTTCTATCCAGTCGGTGACGTAGGCCTCACGGCGATGCACGGGTTGTTGGCTGAAGGCGTCGTCGAGGGCCAAGCGCAGGACGCTGCGACCCGCGCGCATGGCTTCGTCGATCCACACCCCGGGGATGCACACGCCGTTGCCGTCGCGCGGTATGGCGTCGAGTTCTTCGCGCATTTGCGCTTTGCGCGGGCCGTAGGCGTGGCGGATTTTTTTGTACCAGGCCTCTTTGCCTTCGGCCGTGGGTTGCTCCCCCGCCATGTAGCAGACGCGCTCATAGAGGCCATTGGCGACGGCGTCGTCGAAGGTGGCGCGGTAGACCTTGGCGCTATCGCCGTAGCGCTGGTCGCGGATGTCGCTGACCATTTGGTTGAAGGCGTTGGCTTTGCCGTTGTGGGTGCTGATGATGACGATGCGCCCGCCCCAGATGAGCAGCGCGGTGGCGGCGTCGAGCACGGCGGAGACGTTACGGTGGAAGGCGGCTTCATCAATGATGACTTTACCTTGCAGGCCTCGCACGCCGGCGGGGTTGCTGGAGAGCGCGACGATTTTGAAGCCTGAGGCGTAGCGGATGCGGTAGGCGTTGATGTGCCGCGTGTTGCCGCTGTCGTCCTGATCTTCGAATAAAAATTCTTCGATGTGGCTGACGCCGGACGCTTGGGCCTGGGCCATGACGCGGCTGAATTTGGCGCAGTAGCCGATGAATTCGAGGCCCTTTTCTTTGGTGTCGCCGATGTAGAAGCAGTCCATGCCGCCGGCGGTTTTTTGTGAGGCGGCGGTGATGACGCTGTCGAGGGCTTCGGCGAAGGTGATGCCGGTGCGCCGGCCTTTTTCACACAGTTTGATTTGCGCGTCGATGGCCAGCCATTGGCTTTGGTGGGCCATGAGCAGGCCTTCGGCTTGCGGATGATAGTCGGCGGGGATCTGCCGAACGCTGGGCGGCAGTTCGTCCCATTCGATGACGCGCAAAGTGCTGGCGGCCGGTTTCATGCTTTGACGCCGAGGAAGGTTTGGCGCCAGTACTGGGCCTGGTCTTCGCTCATGCCTTGGGTTTTGACGGCATGGTCGAGGGCGGCGGCTTGTTCTTGCAGCAGGCGTTCGCGGGCGGCGGTTTCGAGGGTTTGGCGCTCTTTGACGCTGAGGGTGCGCGCTTCCATGGTGGCTTTGGCGGCGCGGGCCAAGGCGGAGATTTCGGCGATGGTGACGTCGTCTTTTTCGTGGGCGCCGATGGCGGCTTGGTAGGTCAGGGTCGAGATGGCTTCGACGAGCAGTACGCCGGTTTTGTCGGTGGCGTCTTCGCCAAAGGCACCGACGAAGGCTTCGGCCATTTCGCGTTGTTGGCGGGCTTTGTCGGTGAGTTGGTCGAAGCCGACTTTGAAGCGCCCCAGGGCGCTGCGGCTGGGAGGCTTTTGGCTGGGGTAGCGAGCCTGGATGTCGGCGAGCATGGCGTCGAGGGTGAGGCGGTCTTCGCGCAGCAGTTTGTGCAGGTAGGCTTTGACGTCGGCCGGCAGGCGGTTGATGGTGGATTTGCCGGCCATGGTCAGGCTCCGGGCCGTTGGATGCCGGGCACGCGGGCGCGGCCGGCGGCGATGTCTTGGCCGCGTTCGGTGAGGGTGGCGACGAGGACGGGGCCGACTTCGCTGAGGCTGACGGCGTTTTGTTCGGCGAGCCATTGCAGTTCGGTTTTGGTCTGGTCGCGGCTGGTGCTGTGGCCGTAGTGGTCCAGGGCGGTGTTGAGGACGGAGCTGTTGGCGCGGTAGCCGGGCATGTCGGCGAGCAGGCGCAGGATGACGAGACGGATGTCGTGGCGCAGGTAGTCGGTGTAGGCAGTCATGGCTTTTCTCGCAGCAGGTAGTCGTTGATGCGGTCCAGGGCGCGGGCCAATGGGCTGAGGGCGTCTTTGACGCCGGTGAGTTCGGCGCGGATGGCTTTCATGTCACCGAGCAGGTCGGCGATGGCGCTTTGGTCTGGGAGGTGGCGTACGTGTTCTTCGAGGGCGACGATGCGGGTGCGCAGGTCGTGCAGTTGTTGGGCGCTGGCGGCTTGGCGTTTGGCGATCCAGGTGTAGAGGCTGAGGACGGTGAGGACCAGCCACTGGACGATTTGGCCGAGGGTGTTGAGGTCGTCGAGGGTCATGGGATGACCCGGCGGATGTTGGGGGTGTTGCGCGGGGTTTGGGGGTGCATGAGGTTGCCTCCGGTCGCGGCGCCCCGGGGTTTGCGGGGGGCCAGAAATACACACGCCGCTATGGTGGGCGGCGTGGGTTTGGAGGGCTTTTAAATGGGGTTAGGGAGCGGTTGGCGACGTATTGTTGGCTTTCGGGTTTTGTATGTCGCTTTCGCAGAAATCAAAGAACTGAGCTACGAGAGTTTGAATTGGGCCGATTTTAGGTAATTCCTCCTTAGTAAACCCCATCGCTCGCATGGTTTCGTTGTGGCAGATGGCATTCAAGACGTGGAGGACGGGAGGCTCTTCTGCTTCGATGGACAACCGTCTGCCTGCGACGTCAAGCAAACGCTCTTCCGATTCCGCACCGAGCATTAGCTTTTCTAACTCCACATATTTGCGCATAAAGTCTGTGTGGTCCCTCGCGCGGGAAGCGCTGCTAAGCACCAAATTTATGGAAGCAAAAACGGTTACAAGGCCAGAGGCAATGAGCGCAATCTCCTTTGAATTCTCTTGGAGCGTGCCATAAACCGCAACGGAGCCAAAAATCAATGACAGCATGTTAGAAATTTTATCTAACCGGTCAAAAAATGAACGGCGTCGCTGGTGATATCGGATGGAGCAACGCACGCTAAAAAGCGCTGCATACCAACGGTCGGCTAAGGCTTCCGTTGTCGTCTCCATCGTCACTTTCCCCTACCGGGGCGCTTTGGCGGAGTGAGTGTGTCTACCACGTCAGAATTTCCCCTTCTTCTTTTGTCATCGGAGCTTCGACTCGACCCGCTTTCATCTGACTTGTTGGTGTTGCCACGACCCTGATCTTTAGGTTTGTCATGAATGCCACTCTTTTCCTTGCTCACTGGATGACTCCTTTCTTGGTTTAGTGTTGAGGCGAGTTTGACTGTAGGTGATCGCCAGGAAATATGTATCTATTTCCTGAGGCCGAAACGAGTTTTTGATGCTCATTCCGCTGCGACGAGCATGAGCGCGAGACAACCGAACGCACCGGTCGCGATCAACGCATATGTTTTTAGGGCTTCTGGCAGGTGATCTTTCATCGAGAAGGTAATGGCGGCGATACTGATGCAGGCGATGCCGGTTTTTAGCAGGCGTCGGTTGTGGTGGTATTGGTGGATAAGCGCTGTTTGTTGGGCGGCGAGCTGATCGCAGTTGATGCAGTGGGTAGGCTGGGCGCATTCGCTGGGTGGCGGTGGGTGTTTGGGGGTGTGGCTGTCGAGGCTGGGGTGGCCGAGGTGGATGTGGCCTCGGTTGCCTTTGATTTTGATGGTGAGTTGATGATCTTTTCCGTCCGTGGGGAGGTGTTGTATTTGTTCTGAAAGCCTGGCTGACAGTTTGCTGACCAGGTCTTCGTCCTCGCTTGGCATAGCGTTCCTTTTTCTATTTCAGCGATTGATGACCAACTTGAGGATGCGTTCGACGCGCGGTTGGTCGAATTGTTGTTCTTGGCCGAGGGCGTTGTAGATCTCGGCGGCCACTTCGGCCAGCTTTTTGGCGGGCCAGCGCCGGCCGGCCTGTTTGGCGGCGGCTTCGAGCATTTCGATGATGCGCCCCAGTTTTTCCCCGTCGATGGGCGCCCAGGCCGTTGCCGCGGGGTTGGGCACGAGGATTTTTTGCCCGGTGATGATGAAGTACAGGTCGGCGCCGGCTTGGCCGATGGCGGCCATGTAGTTGGTGTCGGGCACGCGTTCGCCTGCTTCGTAGAGCATTTGGGTTTTTTTGGTGACGCCGGCCAGGGCTGCGAAGTCGGTCTGGTTGAGGCCTAGTCGTGTCCGCTCGGCGCGTAGCCGCTCACAAAAGGAAACCATTCGGTTACCTAAATCCTTTTACTTGGAAACCGTTCGGTTCCATCATTAAACCACACCGTCCAACGACGAACGGCTACTTAGTCGGCACCAAGGCGGGTGCCGTTACCCCGGAGGGATTTTATGACGCTACGTACTGCTGATGAGGCCAGAGCTGAGCTTAAGGCTAAGGGTATTTCGATTACTCAGTGGGCGATCGCGAATCGCTTTTCGCCCAACCTTGTGTTCGAGGTGTTGGGTGGGCGCAAGAAGTGTGTGCGCGGTCAGGCGCATGAGATTGCTATCAAGTTGGGCCTTAAGGCCGGTGAGATTTGTGTCGACCCGGCGGCGGCTCTTGAGTCCTCGCGTTTCGTGGCGTGAGGTGCTGGATGACTGCGCATTTCGGTTGTGTGGAATCTACCGCTTTTAAACATTTGTTGAGACTGCGTGCGGACGAAAAAAAGAACTTTCCTACAAAAATCACACTATTTGCCACTTTTTTGCGCCCACCCGCTCGCAGGCTCAATGGGCGGACGCTGCGAGGCCTTGTTTTAAGCGGCGCCAATTTATCCTTTTTTGTTGTGCGATTTGTGTCGGTGCAGATCGGCGCGGGTTCGTGGGTGCGATCGTGAGCCGGCCGATGTCGGCGTCGGTTCGGGTGTTGCGCGTGTTGAAGGCACTGAAGGGCCACACGGTGACCGGGCTGAGTAACTCGGAGTTGGCGGCTTTAACCCAGGACAGTCCGAGCAATATTACGCGGGCGATGCAGACGCTGATTGAGGAAGGGTTGGCGCTGAAGCTGGATAACGGCCGTTTTGCTCATTCGGTGGGTGTGTTGCAGATCGCGCAGGCGCATGCCGAGCACATGGCGCGGTTGACAGGACGGATGCAGGAAATCAATCAGCGTATTGCCGCTGGATCGAGGATTTAAGGAGGTTGTATGG
Organism: Pseudomonas siliginis; assembly: GCF_019145195.1. GTDB lineage: Bacteria > Pseudomonadota > Gammaproteobacteria > Pseudomonadales > Pseudomonadaceae > Aquipseudomonas > Aquipseudomonas siliginis. Next base: position 220,953 of record NZ_JAHSTW010000005.1, on the reverse strand, counting down.
CACGGAGCAAGGGTAATTGCGCGCAGGCGCTGGAGTTGCCGGCGCTGGATGGTGAGCGGCTGACGGCGGATCAGAATGCGATGGCGTCGTTGCAGGCAATGCACGGCGCTGAGCGTGATGTGGTGAATCAGTTGTTGGGCCAGTCGCAGATGGCGGGTGCGCTGGAGGCGTTTTCCCGCACGGTGCGGATTTCGAAGTTGGCGTTTGTGAAGGAAAACAAGCTGTACCGGGCGTTGGCGGGCACTAAAAGTCCGCACGGTGCGCAGGTGTTGAGCGGCACGTGGGAGGACTTTTGCGGGTTGTTGGGCCGCTCGGTGGATCAGGTGGACCGCGATATTGCGAATGTGCGGGCCTTCGGTGAGGAGGCGCTTGAGTCGATGTCGCGCATGGGGATTGGTTATCGCGAGTTGCGTCAGTACCGCCAGTTGCCGCAGGACCAGCAGGCGGCGCTGGTTGAGGTGGCCAAGGCCGGCGACAAGGAGGCGTTTGTTGAGTTGGCTGAAGAAATTATTGCCCGGCATGCGCAAGAGAAAACGGCCTTGGGCCGACGCCTTGAAGAGACGACGGCGGATTATTCAGCGCAAAGCGAGTTGATGGCAAAGAAGTCTTCGGAGCTGGATGACGCACGCCAGGCGCTGGAGCGCTCGCGCCAGCAGGTGCAGGCGATGCCGGCCGATGAGGTGGCGAAGGCGTTGCGGGCTGAGGTGACGGCAATCGGTTTTGAGGTGGAGGCCTTTGTGTTGGGCCCGCTGCGTGAGGGGTTTGCGAAGTTGGCGGCGCTGGCGGCTGACGGTGAGGATCATCGGGCTTTTCAGGCGGGATTGGTTGGACAGTTGGAAGTGACGCTGGGCACGGTTCGCAGTGAGTTCAATTTGCTGAGTGCGGCTAACGGCAACGCGGCTTGGCTGACGGCTGCGGAGGCTTGAATGATGAATCCTGTACAGGTGCAGCAGTTGTTGGAAATTGCCCGTCGGTTGGATGCGGCGGTGCATGGCGAGCGTACGGCTATTTATGAGGCCGGCGCGGCTGCGTTGGGGGTGTCGCTTTCGACGCTGCAACGGCAGTTGCGGTCGGTGCGTGTGACGAAGCCGCGCAAACGCCGAGAGGATGCGGGTAGCAGCGTTTTACCTATTGAGGAAGCCCGACTGATTTCGGCGCTGTTGTTGGAGTCGATCCGGGCCAATAACAAGCAGTTGTCGACGATTATGCGAGCGGTCGAACGCTTGCGTAGTAATGGCTTGATCAAGGCCGGTCGCGTGGATGAGGTGACGGGTGTGTTTCAACCGCTGAGCCGCAGTTCGATTTGCCGGGCGTTGCACACTTATAAGTTGCACCCCTCGCAGTTGTTGCAGGACGCACCAGCGGTGTCGTTGGCGAGTTTGCATCCCAATCATGTGTGGCAGGTGGATGCGTCGATTTCGACGCAGTTCTATTTGGCTGATGACGGCGCGCAGGTGATGCACAAGGCTGAGTTTTACGACGGCAAGCCGGCGAATTTGAAGCGGATCGAGCGCCAGCGTTTGTGGCGTTATGTGGTGACCGATCATACGAGCGGGACGCTGTATGTGGAGTATGTGTTGGGCGCCGAGTCGGCGGAGAATTTGTGCAATGTGTTGATCAATGCCATGCAGAAGCGCGGCGCGACGGACCCTTTCCACGGTGTGCCGTGGATCCTGATGACGGACCCTGGCGCCGCGATGACGAGCGGCATTTTCCGCAATCTGTGCCGGGTGCTTTCGATTGATTTGGTGATCAATCGGGTCGGCAATGCCCGCGCCAAGGGCCAGGTTGAGCAGGCTCACAATTTGGTGGAGCGCGAGTTTGAGAGTGCATTGAAGTTTCAGCCGGCCAAGACGCTGGAGCAAATCAATACGTGGGCGTCGCGGTGGATGCAGTTCTTTAATTCGACGTCGATCCATACCCGCACGCGGCGCAGTCGCTATGGCGTTTGGCAGCTGATTACGCCAGAGCAGTTGCGCTTGGCGCCGAGTGTTGAGGTGTGCCGTGAGTTGGCGGTGTGCACGCCGGAGCGTCGCAAGGTGAGTAATTTGCTGCGGGTGTCGTTCCGTGGCGCGTCGTTTGATGTGAGTTCGGTGCCGGATGTGATGGTTGGAGAGACGCTGCTGATTACGCGCAATTGTTGGCGGGATAAGGATTCGGCGATTGCGGTGTTGGTGGGTGATGACGGCCGTGAGCATTTCCATGTGATCGAACGAATTGGCGTGGATGCGTTTGGCTTCGCTGATTCGTCGGCGGTGATCGGCCAGCAGTTCAAGCGCCACGCGGATACGCCTGCGCAGGTGTCGCGCAAGGTGTTGGAGCAGCTGGCGACCGAGACGAGTTGCGAGGCGGATGCGCAGGCGGCGCGCAAGGCGAAGGCTGTGCCGTTCGGTGGGCGGATCGATCCGCACAAGTATGTGAGTGACACGGTGCTGCCGGCTTATCTGCCACGCCGTGGTTCGACGTTGCATGTGGATGCGCCGACGGTTGAGGTGGTGCCTTTGAGTGTGGTCGAGGCGGCGAAACGGCTTCGGCCGAAGTTGGGCCAGTTGTGGTCGCCGCAGTCTTACGGCTGGTTGTTGGAGCGCTTTCCTGAGGGGGTGCCGGAGGATGAGCTTGAGGCAGTTGAGGCTGAGTTGAGACGGCCTGTCGAGGTCAGGTGCAGGCCGTTCAGTTCGGTTGGGGGTGTGTGATGTTGAAGTTGAAAGGGATTTTGCAGGGTGTGGGCCAGCCGCAGGCGGCGTTGGCGCAGTCGTTGGGCGTGAGCAGTGCGGCGGTGGCGCAGTTGGTGAATCACAATTTGTGGCCTCGCCGTTTGGAGGGTGAGGTGTTGCGTGGCCGGATTCGTGCTTTTTTATCGGCCTCTGGTGTTAACGATGCCGCGATTGCTGCCGCGTTTGATGAGGCGGATGCGCCTGTTCTGAAGCCTGTTGCCAAGCCCTGTGTGAATGTTGTGTCCAAGGAGGACGATTCGATGTTGTTGCCCAAGCAAACGCTCCAACCCGCGACGCGCAAGGCGTTCGGTTTGTTTCGTGACCCGTTCGATGAGTTGCAGAGCGCGGAGGATATGTGGGTAAGCCCGGATATTCGGTATGTGCGTGAGGCGATGTATCAGACGGCGCGCCACGGTGGCTTTTTGGCGATTGAGGGGGAATCGGGGGCCGGTAAAAGTACGCTTCGCCGCGATCTGGTGAATCGCCTTGCGCAGAAAAATGATGCGGTGTTGGTCATTGAGCCGTATGTGTTGGCGTCCGAGGATAACGATACGAAGGGCAAGTCACTGAAGAGTACGCATATCGCCGAGTCGATGATGGCGGCGGTGGCACCGCTGGCGAAACCGAAGAGCAGTCCCGAGGCGCGGTTCGCTCAGTTGCATCGGGCGCTGAAAGAGTCGCATGCGGCCGGGTATCGCCATTGTCTGGTGATTGAGGAGGCGCACAGTTTGCCGGTGCCGACGCTCAAGCACTTGAAGCGGATTCTGGAGTTGGAGGTGGGGTTCACGAAGTTGGTGAGCATCATCATGATCGGCCAGCCGGAGTTGGGGGTGAAGTTGAGCGAGCGCAATGCGGATGTGCGTGAGGTGGTGCAGCGCTGTGAGCGGGTGACGCTGGCGCCGGTGGATCGGTCGCGGTTGAAGGAGTTTCTGACGTTTCGGTTTGAACGGGTGGGCAAGGCGCTGGCCGATGTGATGGATGACGGCGCTGTGGATGCGATCGTGGCGCGGCTGTCTCAGCCGACTCGGCATGGTGGGCGCGATGGGTCTGTTTCGCTGCTGTATCCCTTGGCCATCGGCAATCTGTTGATTGCGGCGATGAATCTGGCGGTGCAGTTGGGTGTGCCGAAGGTGTCCGCCGATGTGGTCAAGGGGGTGTGATGTGGGGACTTTGAATCTGTCAGGTGGTTTGAAGCGTGAGCCGCTGAGTATTTTGGCTGAGGGGTTTCCGGTCATGCTTTCGGCTTTCAATGAGCTGGTGCGGGAGTTGCGCGGCGCTGGGGTCGAGGTCAGGGAGCAGCTGCTTTTGGATAATCAGGTGGAGATTGAGGCGGTCAGCGCGGATTTGTTTGTGGAGCGGTTTGGTGATCGGTTCAGGGGTGTTCGCTACTCGTCTGCGGGGCGGTTCACTCGTAATTCGGTGACTGTGCGCGGGGTGGATGTGGTTTGGCTCTCTTCGATCCGGGAGCAGCAGTGATGCGCGGCCTTGAGGATGCGGCGGTGCGGTATGGGTGAGTTGCGCAGTAAGGGGCCGGAGTTGTTGGTCGATCTGACTGAGCATGTGGCGGCGTCGTTGGTTGAGTTGGTGTCGATGGAGGGTGACGCGGCGCGGCATGTGGCTCAGGAAGTGGCCGATCGGATGGCGGCGCACTGGGGTGGGCAGAATGTGTATTTCCCGATGGGGCTGGCGGGTAAGTTGAGCCGGCGCGATCGGCAGATCTTCGAGGAGTTCACTGGGACGAATCATAGTGATCTGGCGAGGAAGTATGCGGTGTCGCTGCAGTGGATCTACAAGATCGTGAAGGCGGTCAGGAAGGATGAGGTGGCGCGCCGCCAAGTGGATATGTTCGCCCCGTCGGTCGAGGACTGACGGGGCGTTTTTCATTGCAGTGGGTGCAAGGGAATTGCAGGAGGTGTCCCGGTTTGTGCCAGGGTGGCCCGGCTTATGTCGGGATTACCTCGGTTATGGGGTGTGGTTTTGGTCAGGCGTTAACATTTTGGGGGCATATCCGTTGCTGCGGTAACGGCTGCTTAGGGTTCCGCCCTTACGGCGGGTCACCTTTTTCAAACGCCAAAAAGGTAACCCAAAAGGCTTGCTCCTACGTTCGGCCCTCGCAGGCTCGGGTTCCTTCGCTGCGGGACTGATCCGGGCGCAGCGGCTACGGTTTGCTTCGCTGCACCTCCTTCCGTTGTGTTCGACTTCGTCGAACGGTCGCTGCGCTCCCACGCCCGGATCAATCCCTCCGCTCAGCCTTCCGACGTCGCCGGTGGATCAAGATCAAAAGCACTCGAGCTTGCGCTCATTGTTGAGTGGGGCGGCTTCGCCGCGGGCAGCTGCGCTGCTTTGCTTTTCTGCTTTTTGTGGGAGCGAGCCTGCTTGCGAAGGCGGCCTGACAGCCGACCTGATTCTTGTGGTTGTACCCAGTCCAACTGTAGGAGTGAGCCTGCTCGCGATGACGCCCTGACAACCGGCCACTATCTACCGACCGGACTCAATCCCTGTGGGAGCTGGCTTGCCAGCGATGGCAGCCTCCAAGTCGACCAATCCCCCACTGATGTACCCGATCCAAATGTGGGAGCGAGCCTGCTCGCGAAAGCTCCCTTCCAGACGACATCAAACCACCTGCCTGTCAGAGGCAATCCCTGCACTTAAACATCATCAAATAGCCACGTTTAAACTACACGATCCGTTACGCCATCCCGGCTACAACTCCTTGCGCCATTGCCTACGCCTACGCCAGAATCCGCCGGCTTACGCGCTATGAGGTTGGCTATATCGTTTCTAGGTCACTGACAAAAAGCAGTGATCGGGTTTGGTAGCCCGTCTCTAAGCGTCATGACGCCATATGCAGTCTCTGTAGAGACTCGATTTATGGTGGCCATGCGTGGGGCTCCTTCGGGAGCGCCGGGTTTCCTGCTTAGACCGGTCTACCAACCTGCGTATGGTCGCCACCCTCGTTTGGTAGCGAGAGTGATGACTCCTTATTTTCTAAGTAGGAGCTTCATCTATGTTCAAAGTAACCCCCAACCCGCCACCCTCCCACGACCGCGCACTAGACCCGCAAAAAATCCAGGAAGCCACCGACCGCGCCCTCGATTACTACCTCAAACCCGAAGATCTGGCCGCTCCACCAAGCTCTCCAAAATATCGCCCGATCTATGTCGTGGACCCCACGCTGGATGACGAAACCCTGTTGGTCGAGGCCTGCGAGTCGCTTTCATACGCGCATGCCATGGCCGGTAACATCGCCAACTCGATAGGCGGCCCGGAACGCAAACCACTGCTGGCGCTGCAACAGGTGATCATGCTCAATGAACTGTTGGTCAATCGACTGCTGGATAAGCTGAAGTTGCCTCAATAATTTCGTTGGTTTTTATGGCCTCTTCGCGAGCAGGCTCGCTCTCACAGGGGATTGTCGTCGGACACAAATCTGTGATCCCACTACGTTCCGAAGTGGGAGCGAGCCCTGCTCGCGAGGGTGGTTTGCCGAGCACTATCAATTTCAGACAGTTAATAAAAAAACTGGAAGCTTTTACCCGGTTTTGCAGGCTCAGATGATCGCAGCCTGCCACAGCTCTTACGGATGATCGGTATGGACGGTGCGCAGGTAGCGATCTTTCGCTTGTTGCTGATCTCGATCAGCTCTTTGAATCACAAATCATCCAGATCGGGAAAGAAAATCCTGCCTAGTGCCCAGGGTTCAACGATTTCACAATGCAGGGTACGCAAAAATGACCCCCACTCGCTTCGGTTATGGGCATCCGGGCCGGTGATCGTCAGTAGCAAGTACTCATCCCGAAAAGAGTCATAGGCATAAATCAGCCAAAAGTCATTGTCAGCATCATTTACCAATGCTGTCCGGTAATACTGACGATTGATTTTTGCCCATCGAGCCTGCAGTGCCTGTGTACTGGCAAGGTGGATATGGTGCATGTCGTTCAGATCGAGTCGTTCATCCCGTCCGAAAATGGCAGGTAATTCATCGCAGATTTTGTAGTTGTAGAAGTGTGCAGCGAAGTTTTGCCAGTTATTGATTCGTTCAAAAAGTGCAGAGATTTTGATTGCTGGCATTCAGGCCTACTTTGTGATCGGTAGCCTGCCAGTGATCACAAATTTATCGAACACTTTCTGCCCATCACGCGCGGCTTGCCGAACATCGAGGAATGTCAGTTCTTCACGAACTTCCTTTTTGCTGGGTTTGTCGGTTTTTCGAGTGGTGGCCATCGGAGCCTCCGAAGGATGTGTATTCATGCTGACCAGCTTATGTGAATAAGTTTTGACCGGCAAACGATAGAACCTAGCCTCAGCGCGCACCAGTCGGCTCGTTCTGGCGCAGTTGTAGGCAGTATCTGTTTTGCTTGAGTGAGATCGACGTCGGCATAGAAGGCCTCTTCGCGAGCAGGCTCGCTCCCACAGGGGATTGTCGTCGGACACAAAACTGTGGTCCCAAGCAGTTCCAATATGTGAGCGAGCTAGTTCGCGAAAGCGGTCTGCCAAGTATCATCACTTTCAGACAAGCAACAAAAACCCGGAGGCTCTCGCTTTCCGGGTTTTTTGTTTTCGCCAGTTCAATCAGCGGTTAAACCGCGCCACCAACGAATACTGCGTGTTGGCCGTCTTCGTCAGTTCTTCACTGAGCAACGCCGAGTTGTGCGCTTGTTCCGAGGTCTGATCGGCCAGTTCCGAAATATTGCTGATGTTGCGGCTGATCTCCTCAGCCACGGCACTTTGCTCTTCCGTCGCAGCAGCAATCTGCGTTGTCATGTCGGTGATGTTGGCCACCGCTTCGCTGATGCCGACCAGTGCCTGATCCGCTTCCAGTACCCGTGCCACGCCTTCTTCAGCCTGGCGATGGCCGGCTTCCATGGTCTGCACGGCGCTGGAGGCGGTCTGTTGCAACTTGGCGATCAGGGCATGGATCTGCCCGGTGGATTCGCTGGTGCGTTGCGCCAGTTGACGGACTTCGTCAGCCACGACCGCAAAACCACGGCCCATTTCACCGGCACGCGCCGCTTCAATCGCAGCATTGAGGGCGAGCAGGTTGGTCTGGTCGGCGATGCCTTTGATCACGTCGACCACACCGCCGATTTCGTCGCTGTCCTTGGCCAGTTGCGTCACGGTCAGGCCGGTTTCGCCGACGACCACCGACAGGCGCTGAATCGCTTCGCGGGTTTCCCCGGCAATGTCGCGGCCACGGCCGGTCAGGCGGTTGGCTTCCTGGGTGGCGTCAGCGGTGCGCTGTACGTGGCTGGCGACTTCCTGGGTGGTGGCGGCCATCTGGTTGACGGCGGTGGCGACCTGTTCGGTTTCCACGCGCTGGCGTTCCAGGCCGGTTGAGCTGTTGTGTGCCAGGGCGTCGGACTGCTTGGCCTGTTCGGTCAAGTGCTCGGCGGTGTCCTGCAAGCGGGTCAGGCAGGTTTTCAGGCGTGCTTCCTGGCTGAGGATCGACATTTCCAGACGCGCCTGGGCGCCACGGCTGTCGGTGTACATCTGCGCGATCAGCGGGTCGGAGGTGGTCTGTTCGGCCAGGCGCAGCAGGCGCTTGAGCCCGCGTTGCTGCCATTGCAGGCCCATCAGGCCCAGCGGCACCGACAAACCGGCGGCGAGAGCGAAGCCCCACTGCGAGTTGAGCGTCGCGCCAATCATGAAGCTCAGCTAGCTGACCAGAATGAACGGCAGCCAGTCCTGCAGGAGCGGCAGCCATTTGTCCGTCGAAGGAATCGCCGACTTGCCCTGGTTGATGCGTTGGTAGAGCGCTTCGGCGCGGCGGATCTGTTCGGCGGTGGGCTTGACGCGCACCGACTCGTAACCGATCACCTGATTGCCGTCGAACACCGGTGTTACATAGGCGTTAACCCAATAGTGGTCACCGGACTTGCAGCGATTCTTGACGATGCCCATCCATGGCAAGCCTTGTTTCAGTGTGCCCCACATGTGCGAGAACACCGCCGACGGCACGTCAGGGTGACGGACCAGATTGTGCGGCGCCCGGATCAATTCCTCCCGCGAAAACCCGCTGATCTCGACAAAGTCGTCGTTGCAGTAGGTGATCACGCCCTTGGCATCGGTGGTGGAAATCAACCGTTGCTGAGCTGGAAAGGTCCGCTCGCGTTGTGTAATGGGCTGGTTGTTACGCATGGTTTTTCAATCCGCAAGGCTTTGAATGGTTGTCGGCGCCGACAGGTTTTTATTGAAGTTTTTTTTCAGATTTAAGTACGGCGTCGCAAAACCGCGCTTGCGTCAACTGGCCAGCATCGGATAGGTGAACAGGCCGAAGTGCAGCAGGTTCAGGCCGAAATGGGTGGCGATCGCCGCGCCCAGTCCGCCAAAACGGTAGGCCAGACCATAGCCGACCCCGGCCAGTCCCGCCAGCAACACCCAGGTCCAGCCAGCGCCGGCATGCACCAGACCAAACAACAGCGAGGCCAACAGCAGCGCGAGGTTGTCGCCGTAGGGCAGGTGCTTGAAGCGACGGCTCAGCCCGCCCTGTATATAGCCGCGAAACAGCGCTTCCTCGACCAGCGTCACCAGCAGCAGGTTGTTCAGCACCCACAGCCAGGCCTGATCCGGCCACTTCGGCGCCCAAGCGATTACGCCGAGCAACAATGCGCCGCCAAGGGCGAGAATCGCGCACAGCGTCAGGGCGAGGGCAGTGGCATAGACCGTCAGGCGCAACGAACGCCGCGCGACGATCCACGGGCACACCAGCAGCAACCAGAAGCCCACCAGCGGTTTGTCGAGATTGAAGTACATCGCGAACGGCACGGCGTTGTCAGTGAAACGTTGCGGATTGATCACGCGGCCGTTGGCGAAGCCCGGCAGCCAGTGCATCGCCAGTGCCACCGCCAAAACGATGAACAGGCCATGGCCGAGCCAGCGCGCGACTGGCACTTGCTGCTGGCGCACGGCGAATGCGGCGAACAGCAAAAGCCCCACGGAGATCAATGCCAGCCAACCGAGCTGGCCGTAACTCAGGGCCAATCCATAACCGAGGCCGAGCAGCGCGAGATAGAGCCAGGGCAGCGCCTTCATCGAAAGTCCTTGTGCGAGATTTCTGGAAGGGGCTTTCTACACGGGCGAGGGAGGTGGGACAAGTGAAGGTGTGGCAGTGATGCCAGACACAAATCAAATGTGGGAGCGAGCCTGCTCGCGAATGCGGTCTTCCAGATGACGTCACTGGCGACTGACACTCCGCTTTCGCGAGCAGGCTCGCTCCCACAGGTTTTGCATTCGGCTGAAGATCAGCGCAGGCCCAGTTTGGCCGCCGCGCGCTCGGTAATCTCCGTACGCAATTTCAACGAAGGCGCCGCGCGCAACCGCGCCTCATCGACCACCGCGCTCGGCGCCACGTCCGGGCTCCCAGCGTTGAACGGCGGTGCCGGGGCATATTCCAATTGCAACTGCACCAGTTGCGCCGTATCGGCATCGACCAGTTCCGCTGCCAGCACCAAGGCGAAATCGATGCCAGCGGTGATTCCGCCACCGGTAAACAGATTGCCGTCGCGTACCACCCGATCCTTCACCGCAACCGCGCCCAGGGTCGGCAGCAACTGGTGATATGCCCAATGCGTGGTCGCGCGCTTGCCCTGCAACAGACCCACCGCGCCGAGCACCAGCGAGCCGGTGCACACCGAGGTCACGTAACGTGCCTGCGCGGCCTGGCGCTTGATGAAATCCAGCGTCTGCTGATCTTCCATCAGCGGCCCGACACCACTGCCGCCGGGCACGCAGATCACATCCAGATCCGGGCAATCCTCAAAGGTCGTAGTCGGTTTCAGCAGCAGCCCGGTGCTGGATGTCACTGGCATCAGATCCTTCCAGATCAGGTGGACCTGCACGCCGGGCAACGAGGCGAGGACGTCGTAAGGGCCGGTGAGGTCGAGTTGCTGAACCTGTGGGAATAACAGAAAACCGATCTGCAGCGTCATCGTTCTTGCTCCGTTGAAAGAAGTGGACGACTGCACTGTAGGCGCGTAGGTTCTGGCGCATACGCCAATCACCCCACGAATTACGCCAAATGCCCAAAGCCATTCACGTTCTCGCGTTTGCCAACATGCAGATTCTTGATGTCACCGGGCCGTTGCAGGTGTTCGCCTCGGCCAACGATCTGGCTCGCCAGCGCGGCATGCCGACGCCCTATGCGCCGAGCGTGATTGCCAGCGGTGGCGGGGCGGTGATGTCATCGGCGGGGTTGGCGGTGCTCGCCGAACCGTTGCCACAAACGCCCAGCGACACCTTGATCATCGCCGGTGGCTGGGGCATTTATCCCGCCGCCGAAGACTCGCAACTGGTCGACTGGGTGCGCGAGCACGGCACTCATTGCCGGCGCGTGGCTTCGGTATGCACCGGGGCCTTTCTACTCGCGGCCAGCGGCTGGCTCGATGGCCGCCGCGTGGTCACCCACTGGACGCGCTGCGAGCAACTGGCCGCGCAGCATCCGAATCTGCACGTGGAAGCCAATCCGATTTTCATCAACGACGGCCCGGTGTGGACTTCCGCCGGTGTCACGGCAGGCATCGATCTGGCGTTGGCCATGGTCGAAGAAGACCTCGGCCGCGACATCGCCCTCGACGTCGCCCGGCATTTGGTCGTCTTCCTGAAACGCCCGGGCGGGCAGTCGCAATTCAGCGTGACGCTGGCGCTGCAACAACAGGGCAACCGCTTCGATGAACTGCACGCCTGGATCGCCGAAAACCTGACCTGCGACCTCGGCATCCCGACCCTTGCCGAACAGGCCGGCATGAGCGAGCGCAGTTTTATCCGCCACTACCGCGCCGACACCGGCCAGACCCCGGCGCGGGCGATCGAATTGATCCGCGTCGAAACCGCCCGCCGACTGCTCAGCGATACCGGCTTGCCGGTGAAACGCATCGCCGCCAATTGCGGCTTTGGCAGCGAAGAGACGTTGCGGCGCAGTTTTCTGCGAGCGATTGGCGTGACACCGCAGGCTTATCGAGAGCGGTTTTCGGTCAGCGTTGCAGCAGATCCAGTATCGCCTTGAGGGTTTCCTGCGGCGCTTCTTCAGGAATGTTGTGGCCGACACCCGCCAGCACGCGCCGCTCATAGAAGCCGCTGAAATGTTCGGCATCTTCATCAATCAGCGAAGGCGGGCCGACGCCATCATCGGCGCCGCACAGCGAAATGCTCGGCACGCTGATCACCGGCTGTGTGGCCAGCGCTTCTTCCATCCACTCCAGGGCTGGATCGCCCGGGGCGTAGCCGAAGCGATGCCGATAGGAATGAATCACCACGTCGACAAAGTCAGGATTATCAAAAGCGCCAGCGGTCAGCGGGTAGCGTTCATCCTTTCGCGCCCATGTCGGCGACCACAGCCGCCAAAGCAACTGACACAACTCCCGGCGATTCTGCTTAAGGCCCTCGACGCCACGCGGCGTGTGGAAGTAGTACTGATACCAGAGCCGATGCTCGTCTTCGGGGTCCAACGGCTGTTTCGCATGGGCGATGTCCTGCACGAGGTAGCCGTCGCCGCTGACCAGCCCGCGCACTCGCGCCGGAAACAACGCCGCGACAACACACGCTGCCCGACCGCCCCAGTCATAACCGCAAAGCGTGGCCTGTTCGATGCCCAGCGCATCCATCAGATCGAGCAAGTCCTGCGCCATCGCAGCTTGCTGACCGGAGCGCAGGGTTTGCGCACTGTTGAACCGGGTCGGCCCGTAACCGCGCAAGTACGGCACGATGACGCGGTAGTCTCGCGCGGCCAGCGCCGGGGCGACTTCGTCGAAGGTGCGCGGGGAATAGGGGAAGCCGTGGAGCAGAATCACCGGGGCGCCGTTGTTCGGACCGTGCTGTTCGTAGGCAATGGTCAGAAAAGGCGTAAGGACTGACTGAATCATGACTGTCAACTCCGTGCAAACGTCTTCCAAACCCTAGACCATCGGATAGACTGCGCAGCTCATTCTGTCGACTGGCTTCAAGGACGATACATGTCACTCAAAACGCTGCTTGTTATGTCGGGACTTGTCGTGATGCTGACCGGTTGCGCATCGCCGCCACCGGCATTGCCGGACACCCCGCAGCGCCGTGAACTGATGGAACGCATGTTTGCCAAGTCGACGATCATGCTGTCCTTCAAGGAGTTGGACGCACGGTCCGCCGCTGTGCCGGGCGAACCGCAACGCCAGCTCAGCGCCGATGAGGCATTGGCCAGCCATAAGCAACAAATGAATGTAGACCTGCCGGCGGCGTACTGGGAGCAGCGCCGTGCAAACCTCGCGCAACTTATCGATGCCAGAGCAAAAGGTGAAGCCATAGGTCTGGCGACATACAAGCAAAAGTACTTCGAGCAATTGTCCCTGGCACCGACGCCAATGCTCGCGGCGCTGGCCAATGCGCCGAGGATGGACGCGCTGGCAGAGTTTCCATTGGTGCTGCCCAATGATCATCAGCTCAGTTACTTCTACCTGATGACCGTTGCGGATGAAACGTTTTGGGAAATCGAGCAGTTCTACCAGCACATGGCCGATCTGGACGCCCAGTACGGCGTCTGTGCCCTGTACCCGGATTGCTACCGCCCGGACTTCCGCACGGCTAAGCCTCAAGCTCCGCGACCTGATTGAAATATTTCGTCCGATCCGGTGTAAACGTCACCTTCATCTTCGTCCGCGAGCACGTCAGCGAACGCTCCTGCGCCAGATCGATATCCAGATCTTCGCCACGCAGTCCCTGCCACTGCGCAAGATATTTCAGTGAGCCGTACTTCTCGTTTTTTTTCAGGCTGCGACTGACGCCACCCTTCCAGCCAAGCACCGGCAATTCATCGGCCAGGCAGCGCTGGGCCACTTCGGGAAAGCGTTCGGCGCGCTGGCGGCCGATTTCCCAGCATTTGATCAGGCCTTGGTCGGCGGCTTCCCATAGCTGGGTGCGGCTCAGCCCGGTGCGAAGAGGGGAGTCGATGGTGCGCTGGACGTGATGAGGCATTCCGCTTCCTTGAATTCGGGTGTGGTTGGACAGCTCCGCTGTGCCCGTTGCTTTGGATGGTAGGTGTGGATGTAACGGCTGGCAACAAGGTATTTCGGCGTGTAAGCGTACGTTGCGTGAGGCGTTTCAACGTGACGTGAGTGGTTTTTGCAGGTGCGGTTTTTACACAGACTGTCGCCAGACGTAACCGGCGTACGGGTTTAACAGCGGATACGGGCCTGAGCCAGTTGTCTGGCATGCAGGCCCATTGTGGAAAAAATACCTGTCGACCAGAGATCGGTCTGACAAGCGCTGGCGAAAAAGCGCTCACCGCTATGGCTGCCAGGAACTCTTCTCGCCACTCAACTTGCGATCAAGAAAGCTCGCTGCACTGATCAACGCCAGATGCGTCAGCGCTTGCGGCGTGTTGCCCAGGTGCCGCCCATGGCTGTCGAACTCTTCGGCGTATAGCCCAAGCGGATTGGCATATCGCAGCAATTGCTCGAACTCCAGGTGGGCTTTTTCCACCTGGCCGGCGCGGGCCAGGCATTCGACGTACCAGAACGAACACGCGGCGAACGCGCCTTCGGTGCCGCTGAGGCCATCGATGTTGGCGTCTTCGTTGCGATAGCGATAGACCATGCCGTCGCGCACCAGGGTTTTTTCGATCGCTTCGAGGGTCGACAGCCAGCGCGGATCCTTGGCGCTGACGAAGCGCACCAGCGGCATCAGCAGCATCGAGCCATCCAGTGCGGTACCACCCTTGTACTGAACGAAATGCCCGCGTTCTTCGTTCCAGAAGTTGTCCCAGATGTCGGTGTAGATCGCTTGCCGGGTGTTATCCCAACGGGCGAACGGCGCCGGCAGCGAACGCTTGGAAGCCAGACGGATCGCACGGTCCAGCGCCACCCAGCACATCAGCCGCGAGTGCAGGAAATGATGGGTTTCACCGCGCATTTCCCAAATGCCAACATCTTCGCTCTGCCAGTTTTCGCAGACCTGATCGACCACTTCGCCGACGTGCCGCCAGCCTTCGTGGGAAATCGCATCACCGTACTTGTTGACCAGATACACCGCGTCCATCAGCTCGCCGAATATGTCCAGTTGGACCTGATCGTAGGCACCATTGCCGATCCGCACCGGTTGCGCGCCGCCGTGGCCGGACAGGTACGTGAGTTCGGTTTCCGGCAACTCCTGCTGGCCGTCGATGGCATAGAGGATGTTGAGTTTCATCGGTTTGCCGCAGCAATCGCTGACCCGACCACGCAGCCACTGCATGTAATGGTTGGCCTCATCGACGAAGCCCAGGCGCATGAACGCATACACGGTGAACGAAGCGTCGCGGATCCACGTGTAGCGGTAATCCCAGTTGCGTCTGCCGCCGGGTGTTTCCGGCAGGCCGAAGGTGGCGGCGGCGAGGATCGCACCGTGGCGGCGTGAGGTCAGCAGTTTCAGGGCGAGGGCGGAGCGATTGACGATTTCCCGCCAGCGCCCGCGATAGTTGGATTGGCCGATCCAGCCACGCCAGTATTTGAGGGTGCGCTCCATGCACAACTCGCCGGCGCCTTCGGCAAAACGCGGATCGTCGCTGCCGCCGAGCATGAACGCGGCGGTTTCATTGTGCTTGAGGGTGAACTGCGCGACGGCCGCTTGCGCATCGATTTGCAGTGCCTGATCTGAAGCCAGGCGTATCGACGGCTGGCCAGCGGCGTGGAACGTTACGTCTTTTTCGTCCATTTCTGCCCGGGTGTCGGCGCGGCCGTAGTCGTGGCGCACCGCGCAACGCAGATTGAACGTCGCCGAGCCGCTGACCACGCGCACCCGGCGCATCAGTACCGGCAGTGCGTCGACATCGTCACCGATGGGCAACAGATCGGTGATTTCCACCACCGCGTGTTCGCTCAGCCAACGGGTCTGCAAGACGTTGGTGTCGGGCAGATAAATCTGTTCTCGGCGCGCGTCCGGCAAGTCTGGCGCGAGCTGGAAAATCCCTGCTTCAGGGGTGTCGAGCAGCGAGCAGAAGATCGTCGGGCTGTCGAACTCCGGCCAGCAGAAAAAATCCACGCTGCCCTTGTCGTTGACCAGTGCGGCGCTGCGCATGTCGCCGATGATGCCGTGGGCACCGATGGGACTTTGTTGTTCCATTTCAGGCTCAGCCATTGCCGCGAAACTCCGGATAGAGGCTCATCCCGCCATCGATGAACAGGGTGGTGCCGACGATGTAATCGGACAGATCGGAAGCGAGGAAAACCACCGCGTTGGCAACATCCTCGACATCGCCAATGCGCCCGTAGGGAATCAGTTCGAGGAGTTTTTCGCCGGCTTCGCCTGCGGTGGCGTCAGCGTTGATCGCGGTGCTGATCGCACCGGGCGCAATGCTGTTGATGCGGATGCGCTGGTGGCTGACTTCCTGGGCGAGGCTCTGCATCAACTGATCGACGCCGCCCTTGGACGCCGCGTAATTGACATGCCCGGCCCATGGAATGCGCTGGTGCACCGAACTCATGTGAATGATCTTGCCCGCCGCGCGCGACACGCCTTCGCGCACGCCCTGACGCTGGAAAATCCGCAACGCCTCCCGCGCGCAGAGGAACTGCCCGGTGAGGTTGACGCCGATCACCGTGTTCCAGTCGTCGAGCGTCATGTCCACGGCAGCGGCGTCTTTTTGCAGGCCGGAGTTGGCCACCAGAATGTCCAGCGAGCCGAAGGCTTCGACGGTCTCTTTGAACAGCCTTTCGACCTCTTCTTCTTTCGAGACATCGGCGCCGATAGCGAGGGCCTTGCCGCCCTCAGCGTTGATTTGCGCGGCCAGTTCTTCGGCAGGTTCGGCGCTGCTGTTGTAGTTGATCACGACCGCAGCACCGGCCGCAGCGAGTGCTTTGGCGGCGGCATGGCCGATGCCGGAGCTGGCACCGGTGACAAGCGCCACCTGATGAGCGAGGGAAAACTGCATGACGATTCGCGCCTTGGTTCCAGAGACTTAAGTAGCTGACTGATGGCAGACGCTGAGAGTTCATTTGCTGGATGCGGTGATTGCGCCGGCCCCTTCGCGAGCAGGCTCGCTCCCACCGGGGGACGGCATTTCGAATGTGCGAGCGAAGGGGCCTTCACAGACCGCTAACAATTGCGCGCTTCCACGGCATTCAAGGCTATGGCAACTTGGCCGCCCCTGATGAGGCTGCAATCAATGGCAAACCCCTATCGCGAATTGTTCACCGCCCCCGGTGCCCGTGCGTTTGTGCTGGCCGGGATGCTGGCGCGCATGCCGATTTCCATGACCGGCATCGGCCTGATCACCATGCTCGCGCAGTTGAACGGCGGTTATGCGCTGGCGGGTGCGGTGGCGGCGACGTTTGCTTTGGCCACGGCGTTTTGCGCGCCGCAGGTATCGCGGTTGGTGGACCGTTATGGGCAGGGGCGGGTGCTGCCGATCGCAGCGCTGACCGGTGGCGGCGGGTTATTGATGTTGCTGCTGTGCACGCGTGTGCAGGCGCCGGATTGGACGTTGTTCGTCTTCGCCGCGCTGGCCGGGTGCATGCCGAGCATGTCGGCGATGGTGCGGGCGCGCTGGACCGAGATCTACCGTGGCCAGCCGCAATTGCAGACGGCGTATGCCCTGGAGTCGGTGCTCGACGAAGTGTGTTTTATCGTCGGGCCGCCGCTGTCGGTGGGCCTGTCGGTCGCGGTGTTTCCCGAGGCCGGGCCGCTGGCGGCGCTGTTGGCCCTGGCCATCGGCGTGACGGCGTTTGTCGCCCAGCGCAGCACCGAGCCGCCCGTGCACGCGCAGGAGTCGCAGCATCAGGGCTCGATCATTCGCTCGACCGACGTGCAATGGCTGCTGGCGTTGATGTTGGCGATGGGCGTGATCGTCGGGGTGATCGACGTGGTCAGCGTCGCCTTCGCCCAGCACCAGGGCCAGCCGGCAGCGGCCAGTATTGTCTTGTCGGTATACGCGATCGGTTCATGCTTGGCCGGCATCGCCTTCGGTGCGATGCGTTCGAAACTGCCGTTGCCGCGCCTGTTTCTCTACGGCGGTGTGGCGACGGCAGTGACCACGCTGCCGCTGCTTTTGGCGAGCAACATCCTCGGCTTGTCGATCGCGGTATTTATCGCCGGGCTGTTCTTTTCGCCGACGTTGATTGTTGCGATGGCGTTGATCGAACGCATCGTGCCACCAGCCAAACTGACCGAAGGCCTGACCTGGCTGGTGACCGGACTGAGCATCGGCGTGGCGATCGGCGCCGCTGGTTCCGGCGCGCTGGTGGATGCGTTCGGCGCGCGCAGCGGCTTCTGGCTGGCGATTGCGGCGGGGGCGGTGGTGCTGATTTCAGCGTTCCAAAGTTTCCGTCACTTGAAATGAAATTCCACTGTGGGAGCGAGCCTGCTCGCGAAGGCGGTGTGTCAGTAAATATCTTCATACCTGATACGACGCATTCGCGAGCAGGCTCGCTCCGACAGTTATTTTGCGGTGTTACCAGCCGCGGCCTGAGTCGACCCAGAAGTTGACTGACAGCGAAGTCGACACCGACTCCACCTGATGGAACCAGCCCTCTGGCAAAAACAGCAGATCCCCAGCCTCCAGCGTCACCCGCAGAAACGTCACCTCCCGCGCTGCCGGGAAACGTTCATAGTCCGGCGCGTCCGGGTTGAAATCGCAGCCATCCAGGCCTCCCTTGGGCGCGGTCGACCAAGTGCCCAGTGCCTCGCGGTGATGCGGCGCGGCAAGGGTGAATTTCTTCTGTCCCCAGACCTGCGCGAAGAGGTTGTCGGTGTCATCGCGGTGCAACGGCGTCAGCGTGCCCTTGGGGCCGATCCAGATGCGTGGCGGGATGAACAGCGACGTGTCGAAGTAGGGCGGGTACTGGATCTGCTCCAACAATTGCGCCGGCAGGATGTTGTTGCCCATGTACGCCGGCGGCTCGCCGTCCGCGCCCTTGACCGCCGGGCTGTCCAGCGAGGCGATGAACTCGGCCATTGAGGTCGAGCGGAAATCACGCTCGGTGGAAAAGGTCTTCTTCACGTAATCGCCATGGCGGGTGATGCCTTGCAGCTCGGCGAAATGCACCAGCGATTCCTCGCGGCTCAGGCTGAACAATGGCCAGTCGTGCAGGGCATTGCTGATCACCAACGGAATGCCGTTGGGCAAATAACGAGTTTCGAATTCGTGCCGGCTCAACTCGGCGCGCGCACGACGTTCGACGCTGGTCTGGCGAGGCAGCGCGGCAGTGAGCTTTTCGCTGAAGCGTGGCGGCGTCGGGTAGCGCTTGTTCATGTCGACCTTTGCCACCGTGCCGCCACCCTGGCGGGCGTGGTCGATGATCTGCGGCAACATCGTCGCCAGGCCCATGTTGCCGCCGATCTTCAGGCGCCCGCTGGCGAACAGTTCCTCTACATTGACCACGCCGGCCATGATCCCGAGAAAATCTTTTTCCGCGACTTCGATGGTCACGTCCGGGCTCGGGTGGCGCCCGGCTTCCGTGCGCCGGCTGGACTTGATGTCATACCAGTACGCCTGTTGCCCACTGAAGATGAACTGGAAAACCCCCTCGATGCCGACCGCGCCGGCGTTGGCGAACAACTTGCCCAGAATGCTCTGCAGGTCCACGGTGATTCCCTCGCGATTGTTGTTTTTTTCCTGAACAGGCAACGAGCGGCTGGCGGCGGAATTTAGCGGCCGGGCGACTAATTTGTCCGGCCAGTGATCCGTCTTTCTTGCAGACACATTTTTCAAGGAAAGCGCGGTGACCAAGCTGACATTGCTGTGCCTGCCCTATTCGGGCGCCAGCGCCATGGTTTACAGCCGCTGGCGGCGTCAACTGCCGACGTGGCTGCAATTGCAACCGGTGGAACTGCCGGGGCGTGGCGCGCGGTTCGATGAACCGCTGCAAACCGACATGCGCGCACTGGCGCGGCAACTGGCGCGCGAGCACAAAGCGGGGCTGCAAGGCCCGTATGCGTTGTTCGGGCATAGCCTCGGTGCGTTGCTGGCCTGCGAAATGGCCCATGCCTTTCGCGAATTGGGTGTGCCGGAGCCGCTGGCGCTGTTCGCCTCCGGCACCGCCGCGCCGTCCATGCGCAGCGATTACGACCGCGGCTTTGCCGAACCGCGCAGTGATGAAGAACTCATCGAACAGTTGCGCACCTTTCAGGGCACCAGCGAAGAAATCCTCGCCAATAAAGAGCTGATGAGCCTGACCCTGCCGGTGCTGCGCGCCGATTTCATGATGTGCGGCCGCTTTACGCCTGCCGAGCGGCCCTTGCTCAATTGCCCGGTGCACGTGCTCGGTGGCAAGGAAGACCGCGCCACCACCGAACAACTGATCGGCTGGAGCAAGGAGACCCTGGGCAGTTTCTCGGTGGACATGATGACCGGCGGGCATTTCTTCATTCATGAGCACGAGGCGCGGGTCATTCGCACGATCAAGACCCATCTGGAAGTGCATCACCGACGCCTTGCGCAGGCCGTGCAACCGGCGTTCTGAGACGCGCCTCATCTATCATTTTCAGGAGGCCAGTCATGGCTGTTGCTCTGGGATTTTCCGTGCGGCCACTGCTGCCGCAGCGCGGGCGCTTGCCGCTGCTGGTCGAGGCGAGCGATGCCGACACCGATCTGCTGGCGGTATTCGATGAATTGAAGGCCTTGGTTGACGAGCACCTGCTGCGCGACGGTGGCGTGCTGTTTCGCGGCTTCCGCCTCGACGGTGCCGAGCAGTTTCGCCAGTTTGCCGCGAGTTTCGGCCATCCATTGCTCAACTACGAGTTCGGCTCGACGCCGCGCACCAACGTCACTCAAGGCGTGTACACCTCCACCGAATACCCGGCGCACCAGAGCATTCCGTTGCACAACGAACAGGCCTATTCCCGCGACTGGCCGATGAAAATCTGGTTCTACAGCATGATCGCCGCCAAGTCCGGCGGCGAGACGCCGATTGCCGACAGTCGCGAAGTGTACCGGCGCATCCCCGTGGCGATCCGCGAGCGTTTCGTCAGTAAAGGCCTGATGTATGTGCGCAACTTCGGCAACGGCCTCGACGTGGCGTGGGAAGACGTGTTCAACACCGAAGACCGTGAAGTCGTCGAGGTCTACTGCAAGGCCCACGGCATTGTCTGCGAATGGAAGGACGACGGTGAGCTGCGCACGCGGCAGACCTGTCAGGCGGTGGCGGTGCACCCGGTGACCGGCGACCACGTCTGGTTCAATCAGGCGCACCTGTTTCACATCTCCAACCTGCCAGCGGACGTGCGCGAAAGTCTGCTCGATATCGTTGACGAAGAAGACCTGCCGCGTAATGTCTACTACGGCGACGGCTCGCCGATCGAAGACGAAGTGCTGGCGCAGATTCGCGCGGTGCTCGACGACTGTGCGATCAGTTTCCCCTGGCAGGAGGGCGATGTGCTGATGCTCGACAATATGCTCTCGGCTCACGCGCGCTCACCGTTCGAAGGGCCGCGCAAAGTCATCGTGGCGATGGCCGAGGGGCATTCGCAGGACGTGCGCTGACCTGTTCGCAACCCTTCAACTCAAATGCCGAATCCGGGCCTGTACCGGCTTCGGCATTTGTCTGTCTGGCCTTTGTACCGTCGGGCCGTGATTGCCGCTGGCGCGCTAAATCATTGCGCGGGCCATTCGTTCTTGTTGATACGACCGGGTCTCCAGGTCACGCCGCCGATCAGCAAGGACTCCACGCATGAATGCCGCAGACGCACAGAAACTAGCCCGCCGCTTTATCGAATTGCCCCAGGACAAACGCCGTCTGTTCCTCGCCGGCATGGCCCGCGAGGGCATCGATTTTGCGCAGCTGCCCATGACCGCCTGCGATGGCATCGCCGAGCGTGACGGCCTGTCTTACGCGCAGCAGCGCATGTGGTTTCTCTGGCAACTGGAGCCGTCCAGCGCCGCCTACAACCTGCCGATGGCTGTGCGTCTGGATGGTGAGTTGCAAGTCGAGGCACTGGAGCAGGCCTTCAGCCGTCTGGCGGCGCGCCACGAATGTTTGCGCACCACCTTCGGCCAGGACGGCGAGCGGGCCTTCCAGCGTGTGGCCGAACCAAAGCCACTGAAGTTGCCCGTGACTGACCTGAGCGAGTTGCCCCAAGCTCAGCGCTGGCCGCTGGCGCAGCAGCACATGATGGCCGAGGCGACCCAGGCCTTCGACCTGCAAAACGGCCCGCTGCTGAGTCTGCGTCTGTTGCGCTTGGCCGCGCAGGAACACGTGCTGCTGCTGACCCTGCATCACATCATCGCCGACGGCTGGTCGATGAACATTCTGATCGACGAATTCATGCGCACTTACGACGCGCTGGTGGCCGGGCGTGAACCGACGCTGGCGGCGTTGAGCGTGCATTACCGCGACTACGCACTGTGGCAACGCAGCTGGCTGGAGGCCGGTGAGCGCGAGCGGCAACTGGACTACTGGCGCACGCAACTGGGCGACGAACATCCCGTGCTGGAATTGCCCACCGACCGCGCCTATCCGGCGCAAGCCAGCCATCAAGGCGCACGCCTGGAAACGGTGATCGACGCGGCCCTGCGCGAAGAACTGAAAAACCTTGCCCAGCGTCAGGGCGTGACGTTGTTCGTGGTGCTGCTGGCGGCGTTCAAGACCCTGTTGCATCGCTACAGCGGCCAGACCGATATTCGTGTCGGCGGGCTGATCGCCAACCGCACCCGCAGTGAAACCGAAGGCCTGATCGGCTTCTTCGTCAACACGCAGATCCTGCGCAGCGTGGTCACCGCACAAACGCCCTTCACTGAGTTGCTGCAGAACCTGCGCCAGGCTGCACTGGGCGCCCAGGCCCATCAGGATCTGCCGTTCGACGCCTTGATCGAAGCCCTGCAACCGGCGCGCAGCCAAAGCCACAATCCGCTGTTTCAGGTGATGTTCAACCACCAGCCGCTGGTTACCGATTTGCATCAGGCGCAACTCGCTTCAGGCTTGCGCGTGGGTTATCTGAGCGAAGAGCAACTGGCCGGCAGCGCTCGGCAACACGCGGCCACCAGTGATCTGATGCTCGACACCCGCGAGGAGGGCGAGCAACTGTTTGCTGCCTTCACTTACGCCACGGATATTTTTGATGCTTCAACCATCGCCGCGCTGGCCGGGCATTGGCGCAACATTCTCCAGTCGGTGTGCCGCGATCCGCAGCAGTTGATCGGCGAAGTGGCGATGCTCGCCGACAGCGAACGCCACGGGTTGATCCAGGCCACCGCGCCAGCGCCTCGTTTCACTAGCGTGCAAAGCCTGTTCGAAGCGCAAGTCGCACGGACTGCGCAAGCGCCGGCGGTGCTGTTGGCCACTGCCCCTGCACCGGTATTCAGCTACGACGAACTAAACGTTCGAAGCAATCGCTTGGCCCATCAGTTGCGCGCACAGGGTGTCGGCCCGGACGTGCTGGTCGGTGTCGCGCTGGGGCGCTCTCTGGAATTGGCGGTAGCGCTGCTGGCGGTGCTCAAGGCCGGTGGTGCCTATGTGCCGCTGGATCCGCAGACCCCGGCCGAACGCTTGCGCCATGTGCTCGCTGACAGCGGTTTGAACCTGTTGCTCAGCGACCGGCAAAGCCTCGCCAGCCTACCGCCGCTCGACGGCATCGAATGCCTGTGTCTGGAGCAGTTGCCCGCCAGCGAGCAGAGCGACAACCTGCCGGTCACGGTCGAAGCCGACAACCTCGCTTATGTGATCTACACCTCTGGCTCCACCGGGCGGCCGAAAGGTGTGGCGGTCAGTCATGGCGCGCTGAGCGAGTTCATTGCCCGCGCCATCGACTACAGCGATCTGCGCGAAGGCGACCGGGTTCTGCAATTCGCCACGAGCAGTTTTGATGGCTTCGTCGAGCAGTTTTTCCCGCCGCTGTGCCATGGCGCTAGCGTGGTCATGCGCGATGCGCCGTTGTGGGACAGCGCGACGCTGCATCAGGTGATCATCGATCAGGGCATCACTCTGGCCGACCTGCCGGCGGCTTATTGGTATTGGCTGGTGCAGGAATACGCGGCGAAACCGCCGGCCAGTTTCGGTGCGCTGCGGCAGATTCACGTCGGCGGCGAAGCCATGGCGGTGGACGGCTTGCGCCTGTGGCAGCAGGCCGGGCTCGGCCATGTGCGCCTGCTCAACACCTACGGCCCGACCGAGGCCACGGTGGTCTCGACGATTCATGACTGCACCGCGCTGACCGCCCAAGACGTGTCGTGGCGCGGCATGCCGATCGGCCACGCACTGGCAGCGCGGCGTCTGTACGTGCTCGACGATGATCTGAACCTGCTGCCGCAAGGCGCGGTGGGCGAGTTGTACATCGGTGGACCGGGTCTGGCGCGCGGTTATCACCGCCAACCGAGCCTCAGCGCCGAGCGTTTCATTGCCGACCCGTTTGCCGACGGCCAGCGCCTGTATCGCACTGGCGACCGTGCGCGGCTGCGCGGCGATGGCGCGCTGGAGTATGTCGGCCGGGTCGATCATCAAGTGAAGATTCGTGGCTTTCGCATCGAACTGGGCGAGATCGAATCGCGCCTGCAGCAATGTCCGGGCGTTCGCGAAGCGGTGGTGCTGGCGGTGCCATTCGCCGGCGGTGCGCAACTGGTCGCCTACGTTGTGACAGAACCTGCGGTGCTCGCCAGCGCGGCGACGCAAGCGGCATTCCGTCAGCAGACCCGCGCTGCGCTGCAAGCCAGCCTGCCGGATTACATGGTGCCGGGGCATCTGCTGTTGCTGGCGAACCTGCCGCTGACGCCGAGCGGCAAGCTCGACCGCAAGGCTTTGCCGACGCCGGATCCGGCGCAGTTGCAGGGCGATTACCGCGCCCCGCAATCGCCAGCCGAGCAGTGTCTGGCGCAAGTCTGGGCCGAGGTGCTGCACGTGCCGCGTGTGGGCCTGGACGATCACTTTTTTGAACTGGGCGGCCATTCGTTGCTGGCCGCGCAGGTGATTGCCCGGGTCAAGGAGCAGATGGGCGTGGTGCTGCCGCTGCGCAGCCTGTTCGAAAAACCGCTGCTGGCGGATCTCGCCGAGGTGCTCGGGCAACTGGCCGAGGCGAGCGGCGACGACGACTGGTCCGACATGGATCAGTTCATGAATGCTTTGCAAGGAGAAGAAGTATGAGCGGCACGATGGCGGAACGTATTGCAAAAAGGTTCGTCGGCCTGCCGCTGGAACAGCGTCGGCTGTTTCTGGCCAAATTGCGCGAGGAGGGCAAGGATTTCAGCCTGTTGCCGCTGCCGGTCAGCTGCCACGACTGTGCGCAGATTCCCCTGTCGTTTGCGCAGCAGCGTCTGCTGTTCCTGTGGCAACTGGAACCGCATAGCGGCGCATACAACATGGCCGCTGGCTTGCGTCTCAAAGGTTCGCTGAATGAGTCAGCCCTGAGCCGCTCGTTCGATCATTTGCTGGCGCGCCATGAAGTGTTGCGCACGGTGTTTCACACCGACGGCGATCAAGCGCATCAGCTGATTCTCGAGCAACAAAGTATTGCGCTGGAACGCTTCGATCTGACCGGCACCGCCGCGCAAGAGCGCGAAGAACTGCTCGCGCAACACGTGCAAGACGTCACCGCGCAACCGTTCGATCTGCGCCATGGCCCGCTGTTGCGCGCGAGCCTGTTTGCCCTGGCCGACGATGAGTTCGTGCTGGTGGTGAGCATGCATCACATCGTCTCCGATGGCTGGTCGATGGACGTCATGGTCAAGGAATTCGTGCAGTGCTATCAGGCGTTCAGCCTGCAGCGCGAGCCGCAATTGCCGGCGCTGCCGTTGCAGTACGCCGACTATGCGATCTGGCAGCGGCGCTGGCTGGAGGCCGGCGAGGGTGAACGCCAGCTCGACTACTGGCGTCAGCAATTGGGCGACGAACATCCGCTGCTGGAAGTGGCGCCGGACTTTGCCCGACCGCTGACGCAAAGCTTTGCAGGACAGACCCTGAGCTTTGATTTCGGCACCGACCTGTCGCAACAGCTCAACGTTTTTGCGCGCAGCCAGGGCATCAGCCTGTTCATGCTGGTGCTGGCCGGGTTCTCGCTGTTCCTTTCGCGTCTGGCCGGCGAGCGCGACATTCGTGTCGGCGTGCCGAATGCCAACCGTGGCCGCGCCGAAGTCGAAGGGCTGATCGGTTTCTTCGTCAACACCCAGGTGCTGCGTTGCCAGATCGATGAGCGCGGCAGTTTCACTGATTTGCTCGCGCAGGTGCGTGAAGCGGCATTCGGCGCACAGGCACATCAGGAGTTGCCGTTCGAGCAACTCGTCGACGAATTGGTCGCCGAACGCTCCCTGGGCCACAACCCGCTGTTCCAGGCCAAGTTCAACCAGAACGTCGGCATGCAGAAACAGCGCTCGATGGCCTTGCCCGGCCTGACCGTCAGCGAATACCCGCTGGCCAAGGACGGCACGCACTTCGATCTGGCCTTGGACATCACCGACGACGGCACACTGATCCACGGTCAGATGACCTATGCCAGCGATCTCTATCGGGCGGAAACGGTCGCCGGTTTTGTGCCGATGTTGCTGGATCTGTTTACCCAGTTGCTCGACTCGCCGCAGGCGCCATTGCACACGGTTGCCACACCACGGCCTGCTGCGCTTGCCAGCCAACGCGAACCGGCGTTGACGGTGTTGCAGCACTGGGCGCGTGAAGTGGCCCGGCAGCCGCAGGCGTTGGCCGCTCGGGATCTCAAGCAAACGGTGACTTTCCAGGCGCTGGATCAGGAGGCCAATCGTCTCGCCCATTATTTGCGTGCGCAGGGCGTCGATGTCGGCGACCCGGTGGCGGTGCTGCTGGAACGTTCGCTGGACTGGCTGACTTGCGTATTGGCGATTCTCAAGGCTGGCGCGGTGTACATGCCGCTCGACGTCAAGGCGCCAAGCGCGCGCCTGCAACAGATGCTCGGTGCTGCGCAGGCGAGGGCGCTGATCGGTGCTGAAGGCGACGCACGGCTCAGCGAACTGGCGGCTGAGGGCTGTCAGGGTCTGGAGTTTGCGCCGGGGCAATGGCACTCGCTGCCGACGTCCGCGCCTGAGCTGACGCTGTATGCGCAGTCGCCCGCCTACGTGATTCACACCTCCGGTTCCACCGGGCAACCCAAGGGTGTACTGGTCAGCCACGGCGCACTGGGCAGTTACGTGCGCGGCGTACTCGAACGTTTGGCGCCGGCGCCGGAGGCGAGCATGGCGCTGGTCTCGACCATCGCCGCCGACCTTGGCTTCACGGTGCTGTTCGGCGCGTTGTGCTCCGGTCGTTTGCTACATGTGCTGCCAGAAGAACTCGGCTTCGACCCGGATCGTTTTGCCGAATACATGGCCCGCCATCGCGTTGGCATGTTGAAAATCGTCCCCGGGCATCTCGCCGCACTGTTGCAGGCGGCCAAGCCTGCCGATGTGCTGCCGGAACACGCACTGATCGTCGGCGGCGAAGCCTGTTCGCCGGCGCTGGTCGAGCGCGTGCAGCAACTGAAGCCGGGCTGTCGTCTGATCAACCACTACGGGCCGAGCGAAACCACCGTGGGCGTGCTCACCCACGAGGTCGAAGAGCTCGCCGCGCTGGCGCGCAGTGTTCCAATCGGCACAGCGCTGGCCGGTGCCCATGTCTATGTGCTCGACGATGTGCTCAACCCGGTGGCCGATCAGGTTGCCGGTGAGTTGTACATCGGTGGCGACAGCGTTGCCCTTGGCTACCTGAACCAGCCGGCGCTGACCGCCGAACGCTTCCTGCCCGACCCGTTCGGCACACCGGGCGCGCGGGTCTACCGCAGCGGCGACCGGGTCCGGCGCAATCGCGAGCAGGCGCTGGAGTTCATCGGTCGTGCCGACGATCAGGTCAAAGTGCGCGGCTACCGTGTGGAGCCTGCGGAAGTCGCGCGGGTGTTGCTCAGCCTCGACGGTGTCAGCGAAGCCGCCGTGCTCGCGCTGCCACTGGATGACGATCCGGCGCGCCTGCAACTGCTGGCGTGGTGCATGCCGGCAGTGGGCGCGAAGGTGCAGGCGCAGGAACTGCGCGAGCAATTGCAGGCGCGGCTGCCGGATTACATGGTGCCGGCACAGTTGCTGTTGTTGGAAAAGCTGCCGCTGACCGCCAACGGCAAGCTCGACAAGCGTGCCTTGCCAGTGCCCGGCGTGGTCAGCCAGCAGTTCGTCGCGCCGGTCGGTGAGATCGAGGAAAAACTCGCCGCGATCTGGGCCGAGGTGCTCAAGCTCGAAACAGTCGGCAGCAGCGATAACTTCTTTGAACTGGGTGGCGACTCGATCCTCAGCTTGCAGATCATCGCCCGGGCCAAGCGCCAGGGCATCAAGCTCAGCCCCAAGCAGTTGTTCGAAAAACAGACCATCGGCCAACTGGCTGCTGTGGCCAAACTGATCGAAGCCAAACCGGCTGCCGTCGCGGCACCAGTGGCACGCGGGCCGTTGCCGTTGCTGCCGATTCAGGTGCGTTTCTTCGATACGCCGATTGCCCAGCGCCAGCACTGGAACCAGGCGGTGATGTTGCAACCGACCCTGGCGTTGGACGTCGTACATTTGCGTGAGGCGCTGGCGGCGCTGGTCGAGCAGCACGAAGCGCTGGCCCTGAGTTTCGTGCAGTCGGGCGATAGCTGGCAGGCGTTGCCGCAGGCTCAGCGCGATGCCGAACTGCTTTGGCTGCGCGAACTGGACAGTCTCGATGCCTTGCCGGCCGTGGCCGACGCGGCGCAGCGCAGCCTTGATCTGCAACGCGGGCAGTTGCTGCGCGCGGTGCTGGTCAACCTGCCGAACGCCGAGCAGCGCTTGTTGCTGGTGATTCATCATCTGGTGGTCGACGGCGTGTCGTGGCGCGTTCTGCTTGAGGACTTGCAGCAGGCTTACCAGGCATTGGCGGCGGGGATGGCGCCGGTGTTGCCGGGCCAGAGCAGTTCGCTGCACAACTGGGCCGAGCAGTTGCATCGTTATGCGCAGAGTGAAGCGCTTGCCGGCGAACGCGATTATTGGCGCCAGACTCTGGCGGCGGAAGAGGCGGCACTGCCACAAGATTTCGCCGTGGACAGCCAGACTCGCGCCCAGGCCGCCCGCGCCAGTACGCGCCTGAGCCAGACATTGACCGACAAGCTGCTGAAAGTCGCCCCGGCGGCTTACCGCACGCAAATCAACGACCTGTTGCTGACGGCTTTGGCGCGGGTGCTGTGTGACTGGAGCGAGCAGCCGTCGGTGTTGATCCAGCTCGAAGGCCATGGTCGTGAAGACCTGTTCGACGACATCGACCTGAGCCGCACGGTCGGCTGGTTCAGCAGCCTGTTCCCGGTGCGCCTGACCCCGCAGGCCAATCCCGCTGCGTCGCTATGCGCAATCAAGGAGCAACTGCGCGCCGTGCCGGGCAAAGGCATCGGTTATGGCGTGCTGCGTTACCTCACGCGTGCAGCTGAGTTGCAGACGCTGGCGCAACCACGGGTAACCTTCAATTATCTCGGCCAGTTCGACGGCGCGTTCAGCGCTGAGCAAGGCGCGTTGTTCCTGCCAAGCGCTGACAGCACCGGCGCCAATCAGGATGGGCAAGCGCCGCTGGGCAATTGGCTGAGCGTCGACGGACAGGTTCTCGGCGGTGAGCTGGAACTGACCTGGACCTTCGGCACCGGCATGTATCGCGCCGAGACCATCGAGGCGCTGGCCGAGGCCTATCGCCGCGAACTGCAACGCCTGATCGAACATTGCTGCGACAGCGCGACCGGTGGCGTGACACCCTCGGACTTCAACCTCGCCCATCTCACGCAAGCGCAGCTGTCGGCGCTGCCGATGGCGCCGCGTGACATCGTCGATCTGTACCCGCTGTCGCCGATGCAGCAAGGCATTCTGTTCCACAGCCGCAACGAGCCGGACAGTCCGGCTTACACCAATCAGCTGCGCGTCGACGTCGAGCAGCTCGACGCCGAGCGCTTCCGCCAGGCTTGGCAGCAGACCCTCAATGCCCACGACATTTTGCGCACGGCGTTCGTCTGGCCGCAGGATGCCGCCGCGCCGGTGCAAGTGGTGCGCAGCCGCGTGCAGATGCCGTGGCAAGTGCAGGACTGGCGCGGTCGCGCTGGCCTTGATTCAGCACTTGATCATCTGGCCACTGAAGACCTGCATAACGGCTTCGATCTGCTCGACGCACCGCTGTTGCGCGTGACGTTGGTGCGCACCGATGAGCACACTCATCACCTGATCTACACCTGCCATCACATCCTGATGGACGGCTGGAGCACTTCGCAGTTGTTCGGCGAAGTGCTGCAACGTTACGCCGGCATCGCGCCGAGCGCAGGGCAGGGGCGTTATCGCGATTACATCGAATGGCTCGGCCAGCGTGATCAGCAGGCCAGTCGACAGTTCTGGAGTGCGGCGCTGGCGGACCTTGAACAGCCGACCCGACTGGCCAGCGCCATACCGGTCAGGCACGCGGCCAGCGGCTATGCCGATCACGAGCATGTGTTCAGCGAACCGCTGACCGCCGAACTGAACCGCTTCGCCCGCGAGCAGAAAGTCACCCTCAACACGCTGGTACAAGCGGCGTGGCTGCTGCTGTTGCAGCGCTACACCGGGCACGATCACGTGGCGTTCGGCGCGACGGTCGCCGGACGGCCAACCGATTTGCCGGGCGTCGAGCAGCAGATCGGTCTGTTCATCAACACCTTGCCGGTGGTGGCGGCGCCATCGCCGGAGATCGGCGTCAGCCAATGGCTGCAACAGGTGCAAGACCTCAACCTGGCCTTGCGCGAGCACGAACACACGCCGCTGTATGACATTCAGCGCTGGGCCGGTACGGGCGCCGGGGCGTTGTTCGACAGCATTCTGGTGTTCGAAAACTACCCGATGGCCGAGGCGTTGGCGCAGGGCTCTGAGACGGGCCTGAAGTTCTCGGCAATCCGCCGGCAGGAGCAGACCAACTATCCGCTGACGCTGGTGGCGGTCACCGGCCGCGAGATGAGTCTGGGCGTAAGTTACGATCAGGCCAGCTTCGACGCTCAAGCGATCCGCGTGTTGAGTGCGCAGTTGCAAGGCCTGCTCGAGCAGTTCCTCGCCGACGCCGCGCAGCCGCTGGGCGCGCTGGAACTGCTCGCCGAGCCACGACGGCAACAAGCGATCGAGTGGGGCAAGGCGCCGGTTACCACGCCGGATCAACGCACGGTGCTGGCGCACATCGCCGCGCAGGTGCAGCGACAGCCACAGGCGAACGCGGTGCTGTTCGCTGAGCAATCCATCGCTTACCGAAACCTCGATGCCCGAGCCAATCGTCTGGCGCACAAGCTGCAAGGCATGGGCGTCGGGCCGGAAGTGCGCGTAGGCGTGTGCATGCGCCGCACGCCGCAGATGCTGGTCGGCTTGCTGGCGATCCTCAAGGCCGGTGGCGCCTACGTACCGCTCGACCCGGATTACCCGCAGGAACGCTTGCTGCACATGCTCGACGACAGCCGCGCCGCTGTTTTGCTCACTGAGCCAGCGGCCTTGGCGATGCTGCCCGAAACCTTGAGTGCGCAGGTGCTGCTGGTGGACGAGAACGTCGCCAGCGAATACCCGGCCACTGCGCCACTGGTTAATCTCGCGGCAGACAATCTGGCGTACGTGATCTACACCTCCGGTTCCACCGGCAAACCGAAAGGCGTAGCGATCAGCCACGGCAATCTGTCGGCGCTGATTCAGTGGTCAGCGGGTGTCTATCGTGAAGAACAATTGCGCGGCGTGCTCGCTTCGACGTCGATCTGCTTCGACCTGTCGGTGTGGGAAATCTTTGTCACGCTGGCCTGCGGTGGCTGCCTGGTATTGGCGGACAACGCCCTGGCGTTGGCGGATTTGCCGGCGCGCGATCAGGTCACGCTGATCAACACCGTACCGTCGGCGATTGCCGCGTTGCAACGGGCCGGGCAGATTCCGTCGTCGGTCGGCACCATCAATCTGGCCGGCGAACCGCTCAAGCAGAGTCTGGTTGACAGCCTCTATGCCAGCACCCAGGTGCAGCAGGTCTACGACCTCTACGGGCCGTCGGAGGACACTACTTATTCAACCTTCACCCTGCGTACGCCGCAGGGCCGGGCGAACATTGGCCGGCCGCTGGATAACACCGTGGCGTACCTGCTCGACAGTCAGTTGCAGGCGCTGCCCGAGGGCGTGGCGGCCGAGCTGTATCTGGCGGGCGCCGGGGTGACGCGCGGCTATCTGCGCCGCGCCGCGCTGACCGCCGAACGCTTTGTGCCGAATCCTTACGCGAGCAACGGCGAACGCCTGTACCGCACCGGCGATCTGGTGCGCCAAGGCGACGATGGCAACATCGAGTACATCGGTCGCGCCGACCATCAAGTGAAGATTCGCGGCTTCCGCATCGAGCTCAGCGAGATCGAAGCGCGCCTGCTGCAGCTCGACGATATCCTTGAGGCGGTGGTACTGGCGCAGGACGGCGCCGCTGGCAAACACCTGCATGCCTACCTCGTCGCCGCGCCGGACAGCGAGCGGTCGACGCTGGCCGAGCGGGTGCGCAATGCCTTGGCCAGTCGCTTGCCGGCGCACATGGTGCCGGGGCATCTGCACCTGATTGACGCGATCCCGCTGACGCCCAACGGCAAGCTCGATCGCAAGGCGCTGATGGCGTTGGGCGAGAGCCCGACGCAAGAGCAATACCAGGCGCCGCAAAGCGATCTGCAATGGGAGGTCGCGACGATCTGGCAGGAGGTGCTGGAAGTCGAGCGGGTAGGGCTGGCGGACAACTTCTTCCAGCTCGGCGGCCATTCGTTACTGGCGACGCTGGTGGTGACCCGGGTGCAGGAGCGCCTCGGCGACAAGGTGCCGCTCAAGGCGCTGTTCGAGACCGACACGCTCAAGGATTTCTGCGCGCGGATCGAAGCGCTGCGCGTCGAAATGTCGCCCGTTCAGGATGAATTGGCTAAATCACTGGAGGCCCTCAAACGTCTATCCCTCGATGATCTGGAAAAACTGATTTCTTGAGAGGGAAAAACGCGTGCAAGAGTTAATCGAGTCGGTAGGACAACTTTCGGCTAAGCAAAGAAAGGCTCTGGCGGTTCTGCTCAAGCAGAAAGGCGTCAACCTCTTTGACATTGCCCCGGTTTTCAAGCGCACGGCTGAAGAGCCGTTGCTGCTGTCCTACGCTCAGCAGCGCCAGTGGTTCCTCTGGCAGTGGGCACCGCACAGCGCGGCCTACAACATTCCGACGGCCCTGCGCTTGCAGGGGCCGCTGGATGTGCCGGCACTGGAACGCAGCGTCGAGGCGCTGATCGAGCGCCACGAAACCTTGCGCACGGTGTTCTCTCAAGACAGCGCGCAACCCTTGCAAGTGGTCCTGCCCGCAGGACCTTTTGCGTTGGAGATTCATCACCTGAGCGCTGATCTGGCGAATGACCCGGAGCACTCGATCGAGGCTTTCGTCCAGACCCAGAGCCAGAAGACTTTCGACCTGCAGCACGGCCCGTTGCTGCGTGCCGCGCTGCTGCAGGTCGACCCCGCTGAGCATGTGCTGGTGCTGACCCTGCACCACATCGTTTCCGATGGCTGGTCGCTGCAAGTGATGATCGAGGAACTGGTGCAGCTCTATGCCGGTTTCAACCTCGGTCACGATGCCGGTCTGCCGGCGCTGCCGATTCAATACGCCGATTACGCCTTGTGGCAGCGCCA
The DNA here is from genome assembly GCF_019145195.1 of Pseudomonas siliginis. Lineage (GTDB taxonomy): Bacteria > Pseudomonadota > Gammaproteobacteria > Pseudomonadales > Pseudomonadaceae > Aquipseudomonas > Aquipseudomonas siliginis. The sequence continues at coordinate 187,725 of NZ_JAHSTW010000005.1, read as the reverse complement.
GTGGATGGAGGCCGGTGAGCAGGAGCGGCAACTGGCCTACTGGCAGGAAAAACTTGGCGGCGAACAACCGGTGCTGGAGTTGCCGCTGGATCGCCCGCGCGCGGTGGAGCAGAGCTTCGCCGGCGCCAGCCACAACCTGATTCTCGACCCGGAGCTGAGCCATGCCCTCAAGGCCTTTGCCCGGCAGGAAAACGTCACCCTGTTCGTGTTGCTGCTGGCTTCGTTTCAGGCCTTGCTGCATCGCTACAGCGGGCAAAGCGACATCCGGGTCGGGGTGCCGGTGGCCAACCGTGGGCGGGTGGAAATCGAGCGCCTGATCGGCTTCTTCGTCAACACCCAGGTGCTCAAGGCGGATGTCGACGCAGAGCTGCCATTTGTCGAGCTGCTGCGTCAGGTCAAACAGACCGCGCAGGAGGCGCAGGCGCATCAGGACTTGCCCTTCGAGCAACTGGTCGAGGCGCTGGAGCCGGGCCGCAGCCTCAGCCACAGTCCGCTGTTCCAGGTGATGTTCAACCACCAGGCCGAGCGCCGTGCGAGCGTCGCCACGCGCCTGAACGGCCTGAACATCGAACCGCTGGAGTGGCAGAGCCAGACTGCGCAATTCGACCTGACCCTCAACACCACCGAACAGGCCCATGGCATCGAAGCGGTGCTCAAGTACGCCACTGACCTGTTCGACGCAGCGACCATCGAGCGCCTGGCGCAGCACTGGACTGCGTTGTTGCAAGCGATCGTCGCCGAGCCGACCCGGCGCATCGGCCAGTTGCCAATGCTCGATGCAGCCCAGCAGCAACAGCTGTTGGCGCAATGGAATCCGCCGCTGATTGAACAACCGCTGACTCAGTGCCTCCAGCAAGCCATCGAGGCCCAGGCCGAGCGGCATGCCGATGCGGTGGCGGTGAGCTGTGCCGGGCAACGCCTGACTTACGCCGAGCTCAATCGCCGCGCCAACCTGTGGGCGCATGCGCTGATCGAGCAGGGCGTTGGCCCGGACGTGCGCGTCGGCGTGGCGGTGGAGCGTTCGCTGGACATGATCGTCGCCATTCTCGCGGTGCTGAAAGCGGGCGGCGCCTATGTGCCGCTGGACCCGAGCTACCCGGATGACCGCTTGAGCTACATGATCGACGACAGCGGTATTCAATTGCTGTTGACCCAGGGGCATTTGCTCGGGCAATTGCCGCTGCCGCCGGGGCTGATCTGCCTCGATCTGGATCACACGCCGGAGCACGGCATCTCAAGTAACCCGCCATGCCTGACCACGCCGGACAATCTGGCCTACGTCATCTACACCTCCGGTTCCACCGGCAAACCCAAGGGCGCCTTGCTGCCGCACGGCAACGTGATGCGCCTGTTCAGCGCAACCGCGCACTGGTTCGAGTTCGGCGCGCAGGACAGCTGGACGCTGTTCCATTCCTACGCGTTCGATTTTTCGGTTTGGGAGATCTTCGGCGCGCTGCTGTACGGCGGCAAACTGGTGGTGGTGCCCCACGATGTCAGCCGTTCGCCGGAGGATTTCTACACGCTGCTGTGCGATGAAAACGTCACGGTGCTGAACCAGACGCCGTCGGCGTTCAAGCCGTTGATGCAGGTCGCCTGCGAGTCGAGCCGCAGCAACGCCCTGCGTTACGTGGTGTTCGGCGGCGAGGCGCTGGAAGTACAGAATCTGCGTCCGTGGTTCGAACGTTTTGGCGACCGCGCGCCGACGCTGATCAACATGTACGGCATTACCGAAACCACCGTGCACGTCACTTACCGGCCGTTGTCGCTGGCGGATCTGCAGAGCAATCACAGCAGCCCGATCGGCGCACCGATTGTCGACCTGTCGTGGTACTTGCTCGACAGCTCGCTCAACCTGGTGCCGCAAGGCTGCATCGGTGAGTTGTACATCGCTGGCGCCGGTCTCGCTCGTGGTTATCTGAATCAGGCCGGTATGACCGCTACCCGCTTCGTGCCGGACCCGTTCAACCGCAAGGCCGGCCAGCGTCTGTACCGTACCGGCGACCTCGCACGGCTGCGCGGCGACGGGGTGATCGAGTACATCGGTCGTATCGACCACCAAGTGAAGATCCGTGGTTTCCGCATCGAGCTCGGCGAAATCGAAGCGCAACTGCTCAAGCATCCACAGGTGCGCGAAGCGGTGGTGCTGGCGGTGGACGGTCTCAGCGGTCAGCAACTGGCGACCTGGGTCGTACCCAACGAGATGCTGGACGCGGACGAGCAGGGCGCGCTGCGTGATTCGATCAAGGTGCACCTGCGCGAAACCCTGCCGGATTATATGGTTCCGGTCAGTTGGGCGTTCCTCGACCGGCTGCCGCTGACCGCCAACGGCAAGCTCGATCGCAAGCAGCTGCCGCAGCCGGACGTTGCGCAGGTGCAAGAAGCATACGCGGCGCCGCGCAGCGAACTGGAACAGCGTCTGGCGGAGATTTGGCAGGACGTGCTCAAGGTCGAGCGGGTCGGGCTTCACGATAATTTCTTCGAGCTGGGCGGCGATTCGATCATCTCGATTCAAGTGGTCAGCCGCGCGCGGCAGGCCGGCATTCGCTTTACGCCCAAGGACATTTTTCAGCATCAGACCGTGCAGCGCTTGGCCACCGTGGCGCAGCAGAGCGACGCCGTGCAGACGGAGCAGGGCGAAGTGCTTGGCGAAGCGCCGCTGACGCCGATCCAGCAGTATTTTTTCCACAGCGACATCCCGGCGCGGCATCACTGGAACCAGTCGATCCTGCTGACCCCGGCGAAAACCCTGCAAGCCGCGGCGCTGCAACAGGCCCTGGCGCAGGTGCAAAAGCAGCATGACGCCTTGCGTCTGCGTTATCGCCAAACCGAGCAAAGCTGGCAGCAAAGTTACGGCGCGGCGGATCAGCCACAAGCGTTGTTGCGCACTTTCACGCTGGACGACAGCGCGGCATTGCCAGCGCTTTGCCTGGACCTGCAACGCAGCCTCGACCTGCACAACGGCCCGCTGATCCGCGCGGCGCTGATCGATTTGCCGGACGCCAGTCAGCGTCTGTTGCTGGTGATTCATCACCTGGTGGTCGATGGCGTGTCGTGGCGAATCCTGCTCGAAGACCTGCAAAGCGCCTATCAGCAGATCAGCCGCGGACAGAGCGTGCATCTGCCGGCCAAGACCAGCGCGTTCAAGGACTGGGGCGTGCGCCTGCAAGAACATGCGCGAAGCGCGGCGCTGGGCAGCGAACTGAGCTACTGGCGCGAGCAGTTGCGCGACGCGCCGCTCGGTTTGCCGCTGGACCATCCGCAGGGCCAGTTGAACAACCGCTTCGAACGCAGCGTCGACACGCGGCTGGACGCCGAACGCACTCGCCAGCTGCTGCAACAGGCCCCGGCGGCCTACCGCACTCAAGTCAACGACCTGCTGCTGACCGCACTGGCGCGGGTGTTGTGTGAGTGGACCGCCAGCGACAGTGCGCTGGTGCAGCTCGAAGGCCATGGCCGCGAAGACCTCTTCGATGACATCGACCTGAGCCGCACCGTGGGCTGGTTCACCAGCATGTTCCCGGTGCGCCTGACGCCAAACGCCAGCCTGGAAACCTCGATCAAAGGCATCAAGGAGCAACTGCGCGCGATCCCCAACAAGGGCATCGGCTTCGGCTTGCTGCGTTATCTCGGTACCGCCGAAGCACAAGCGGCGCTGCGTGAACTGGCGCAACCGCAGGTGACGTTCAACTACCTCGGCCAGTTCGATAACAATTTCGACGAAGACGCCTTGTGGCGGCCGGCCACCGAAGACAAGGGCGCCGGTCAGGACGCAAACGCGCCGATGGCCAACTGGCTGACCATCGATGGCCGGGTTTATCAGGGCCAGTTGAGCCTGACCTGGACCTACAGCAGCGACGTCTTCGAGGAGGTGACCATCGCCGCTCTGGCCCGCGCCTACGAAGTGGCACTGAACGAATTGATCGACCACTGCCTCAGCCATGCGGGCGGCCTCACGCCGTCCGACGTGCCGCTGGCCGGTTTGTCCCAGGCGCATCTGGACAGCCTGCCGATCGCCGCCCAGCGCATCGAGGACATCTATCCGCTGGCGCCGATGCAGCAGGGCATTCTGTTCCACAGCCTGTACGACGCGGACGCCAGCGCCTACGTCTATCAGATGCTGCTGGACATCGACGGCCTCGACGTCGCGCGGTTCCAGCAAGCCTGGCAGCGCGTGGTCGACCGCCATGAAGTGCTGCGCGCCGGTTTCATCTGGGGCCGCGATGGCCTCGATGCACCGTTGCAGGTGATCAATCGCCAACTGACCCTGGAAATGCCGGAAGTTGATGTACGCGATGCCGCTGATCTGCCGGCGGTGCTTGAGGCGCGGGCGCAGGCCGACCGCGAGCGCGGCTTCGATCTGCAGAATCCGCCGCTGTTGCGTCTGTGCCTGCTGCGCACTGCCGACGACCGCCATCGACTGATTTTCACTTGTCACCACATCCTCATGGATGGCTGGAGCAACTCGCGGATGTTCGGCGAAGTGCTGCAGGATTACGCCGGCCAGCCGGTGCCGAGCGCACAGGGCCGCTACCGCGATTTTCTGGTCTGGCTGCAAGGCCAGGACAAGGCTGGGGCACAGGAATTCTGGCGCGGACAACTGGCCGAACTCGACGAGCCGACCCGACTGGCCTCGGCCTGCCACGGACGCACCGTGTCCGGGTCGGGCAAACAGATGCATCGTTTGCATTTCGACGAAGCGTTGACCCAGCGTCTGAACAGCTTCTCTCGTCAGCAACAGGTGACCCTCAACAGCCTGGTGCAGGCGGCATGGCTGCTGGTGTTGCAGCGCTACACCGGGCAGGCCACGGTGGCGTTCGGCGCTACGGTTTCCGGGCGGCCGGTGGATTTGCCGGGCATCGAAGAACAGTTAGGGCTGTTCATCAACACTCTGCCGGTGATCGCCAGTCCGCAGGCCAGCCTCAGCGTCGGCGATTGGGTGCGCAGCGTGCAGGACAAGAACCTGTTGCTGCGTGACTACGAACAGACGCCGTTGCAGGACATTCAACGTCTGGCCGCATTGAGTGGCGAAGCGCTGTTCGACACCTTGCTGGTGTTCGAGAACTACCCGGTGTCCGAAGCGCTGGACGCCAATCCGGGCGGGCTGCGTTTTTCCGGTCTGGAGCATCGTGAACAGACCAACTACGGCCTGACCCTGATTGCCGGCGCCAGCGAAGTGCTCAACCTCGATTTCAACTACCTCACCGAACACTTTGCCGAGCGCAGCGTGCTTGCTCTGGCCGCGCATTTGCGTGAAGTGCTTGAGCAATTTATCGCAGCGCCGCAACGGGCACTCGGCGAGATCGGTCTGCTGCCGCTGGCCGAGCGTCAGACGCTGGCGCAGTGGAACGACAATCACGCGGCTTATCCGGCTGAGCGGTTGATCTCGCAGAGCTTTGAAGCACGGGTGGCGGCGCATCCGCAGGCACTGGCGTTGAGTCATGCCGGCGTGGCCCTGAGTTACGGCGAACTGAACCGGCGCGCAAACCAGTTGGCCCGGCATCTGGTGACGCTGGGTGTCACCGCCGAAGTGCGCGTCGGCGTGGCGCTGCCGCGTTCGGCGGAACTGGTGATCGCCCTGATGGCGGTGCTCAAGGCCGGCGGTACCTACGTGCCGCTGGACCCGGACTACCCGGCCGACCGCGTGGCCTACATGCTCGATGACAGCCAGGCGAAAGTCCTCCTGACCCAGCAAGCGTTGCTGGCGCAACTGCCGTCCAGCGAAGCGCAGGTGGTGCTGGTCGAGGCCGGCGGTGAGGCGTTCGCCGCGCAAGCGCCGGACAACCTGCCGGCGCGCGCCGACTCGAGCAATCTCGCCTACGTGATCTACACCTCCGGTTCCACCGGCAAACCGAAAGGCGTGGCCATCGCCCATCGCAACGTGCAGGCGCTGATTCACTGGTCCGCCGAGGTCTACAGCGAGGACGATCTGCAGGGCGTGCTGGCCTCGACGTCGGTGTGCTTCGACCTGTCGGTGTGGGAGATTTTCGTCACCCTGGCGCGCGGCGGGTCCATGGTCATGGCGCGCAATGCCCTGGAGCTGGCGGACTTGCCCGAGCGTGATCAGGTGCGCCTGATCAACACCGTGCCGTCGGCGATTGCCGCGTTGCAACGCATCGGCCAGATCCCGCCGGGCGTGCGCATCATCAATCTGGCCGGCGAGCCGCTCAAGCAGGCGCTGGTCGACACCTTGTACCGCGAGACTTCGGTCGCCCACGTTTACGATCTGTACGGGCCTTCCGAAGACACCACGTATTCGACCTGGACCCGCCGCGAACTCGGCGGCCAGGCCAATATCGGCCGGCCATTACGCAATACCACTGCGTACCTACTCGATGAGCAATTGCAGCAAGCGCCGGTCGGCATCGCAGCGGAGCTGTATCTGACCGGTGACGGCATCACCCGTGGCTATCTGTTGCGCCCGGGCCTGACCGCCGAACGTTTCGTGCCCAACCCGTTGGCGAGCAACGGCGAGCGCATGTACCGCACCGGCGACCTGACGCGTTTCATGGACGACGGCCGTATCGAATACGTCGGCCGCATCGATCATCAGGTCAAGGTGCGTGGCTTCCGTATTGAACTGGGCGAAATCGAAGCGCGTCTGCTGGCCCAGGCCAGCGTGCGCGAAGGCGTGGTGCTGGCGTTGGACGGCGTTGGCGGCCAGCAACTGGTGGCTTATGTGGTACCGGCCGAGGCCGATCAAAGCCCCGCGCAACTGGATGCGCTGGGTGCTGAGTTGCAAGCCGCGCTCAAGGCGCATCTGCCGGACTACATGGTGCCGGCGCAGTGGATGTTCCTCGAACAATTGCCGCTGACACCCAACGGCAAACTCGATCGCAAAGCCTTGCCGGCACCGGATGCCAGCCAGGCGCAACGCGATTACGTGGCGCCGTCGACGGCGCTGGAGCAACAGCTGGCCGAGGTCTGGCAGGACATTCTGAAGATCGAGCAGGTCGGCGTGACCGACAATTTCTTCGCCCTCGGCGGTGATTCGATCATCTCGATTCAACTGGTCAGCCGCGCGCGGCAGCAGGGCATTTGCTTCACGCCCAAAGACCTGTTCCAGCAGCAGACCGTGCAGAAACTGGCCGCAGTGGTTTCGCTTGCAGGCGCGCAATCAGCCAGCGCCGCCGACTATCCCTTGGCGCAGCTGGATCAGGCGCAGCTCGATGCCTTGCCGGTGCTGGCGGAGCTGATCGAAGACGTCTACCCGCTGTCGCCGATGCAGGAAGGCATGCTCTTCCACACCCTGTCGGATAACGGCAGCAGCCTTTACGTGCAACAGGTCAGCCTGCCGATCAAGGGCCTCGACGTTGAGCGTTTCCGCCGGGCTTGGGAATTCATCATTGTGCGGCAGGCGATCCTGCGCACCAGTTTCCATTGGCAGGATGGGCTGGCCAAGCCGCTGCAGGTCGTCCATCGCCAGGCGCCGCTGCAGATGCAGGTGCTCGATTGGCGTGGGCAGGACTGCAGCGAGGCGGCGATTGCCGAGTTCGCCAGCGCCGATCGCGCGCTGGGCTTCGACTTGGCCGAAGCGCGTTTGCAGCGGGTGACCCTGCTGCAGCTGGGCGACGAGCAGTACCAGATGATCTGGACCAGCCACCACATTCTGATGGACGGCTGGAGCAGTTCGCGGCTGTTCGGTGAGGTCTTGCAGTACTACTCCACGGGCGAGGTGACTGGCGAAAACGGCCGCTATCGCGACTTCATTGCCTGGTTGCAGGCGCAAGATCAGGATGCCCAGGAGCTGTTCTGGAAGGCGCGTCTGGCGGTGGTCAACGAACCGACCGCGCTGAGTCAGGCGATGCACCCGCGTCACAGCGCCGACGTTACCGGTCACGATGCGCTCTATTCGAACTGGGACAAAGCGCAAACCGCGCGCCTGCTGGAGTTCTGCCGCGATTTGCGCATCACCCCCAACACGCTGATCCAGGGCGCGTGGCTGCTGCTGTTGCAACGCTACACCGGCCAGCAAACGGTGACCTTCGGCGCCACCGTATCAGGGCGTCCGGAAAGCCTGCCGAACGTCGGCAACATGCTTGGCCTGTTCATCAACACCTTGCCGATCATTCAGACCCCGCAGGCCGATCAGCGTCTGGCCGACTGGCTGGGTGAAGTGCAGGCCTACAACCTCGACATTCGCGATTACTCCCAGGCACCGCTGGCCGATGTGCAGCGTTGGTCGAATCTCGGTGGTCAGGCGCTGTTCGACAGCATCGTGGTGTTCGAGAACTTCCCGATCGACGAGCGCTTGCAGGAAGAAACCGACACCGAGCTGACCTTCGGCAAATCCATCGGCCATGGCGTGACCAACGTGCCGATGGACCTTGCGGTGATGCTCGGCGACGAGTTGTCGATCGAGTACCTGTACCTGCGCAGCCACTTCAGCGCCGAGGCGGTGCAAGGCATTCGCCTGACCCTGGAAAACACCCTCGCGGCGATGATGGCCGCGCCGTATGAGCGGCTGGGCAACTTGCAGCGTCTGTCCGCCGAACAATGGCAAGCGGCGCAGACCTGGAGTGCCGAGCCTGCGCACCGCCATGAACCGCGGCTGTTGCCGGAGCTGATCAGCCGTCATGCGCAACAGCAGCCCGACGCGATCGCGGTGCAATGCGCCGGCGAAAGCCTGACCTACGCAGAGCTGGAGCGGCAGGCTAATCGACTCGCGCAGTGCCTGATCGCCCACGGTGCCGGGCCGGAAGTGGTGATCGGCGTGGCGTTGCCGCGCTCGCTGGAAATGCTGGTGAGCTTCCTCGCCGTGCTCAAGAGCGGTGCGGCGTACGTACCGCTGGACATCGATTACCCGCCGGAGCGCTTGGCGTACATGATCGAGGATTCGCGCATGGCCCTGCTGCTGACGCAAACCAGCCTGCGTGCGACGTTGCCGGCGCCTAACGGCGTGCGGCGTCTGGAAATCGATCAACTCGATCGCAGTCTTTACAGCGATGCTGCCCCGGTCTGCGATGTTCACGAGCAGAGCCTGGCCTATCTGGTTTACACCTCCGGTTCCACCGGGCGGCCGAAAGGCGTGGCCGTTACTCAAGGCCCGCTGAGCATGCACTGCCAGGCGATCGCCGAGTTGTACGAAATGGACGCCAGCAGTTGCGAGCTGCACTTCATGTCCTTCGCTTTCGACGGTGCCCATGAACGCTGGCTGAGTACCTTGTACAGCGGCGGTCGTCTGGTGATTCGCGACGGTTGTCTGTGGACGCCGGAGCAGACCTATCAGGCCCTGCATGATTACGGCGTGACCATTGCCTGCTTCCCGCCGGCCTATCTCAAACAACTGGCCGAGTACGCGGCCGCCAGCGGCATTGCGCCGCCGCCAGTGCGCATCTACTGCTTCGGTGGCGATGCGGTGCCGGAGCAGACCTTCGAACAGGTGAAAGCGGCGTTGCGTCCGCAGTTCTTCACCAACGGTTATGGTCCGACCGAAACTGTGGTCACGCCGATGCTCTGGAAAGTCGCCATCAGCCAGCATTGCGAAGCGGCGTATGCGCCGATCGGCCGCGCGGTCGGTGCGCGTTCGCTGTACGTGCTCGACGACGATCTGAATCCGCTGCCGCCGGGTTTTGCCGGTGAGTTGTACATCGGCGGTTACGGCGTCGCTCGCGGTTATTACGGGCGCCCCGATCTGACCGGCGAGCGCTTCGTGCCCAACCCGTTTGCCCCGGGCGAACGCCTGTACCGCAGCGGCGATCTGGTGCGCCGTCGCGCGGACGGCGTGGTCGATTACGTCGGGCGCATCGACCATCAGGTCAAGGTGCGCGGCTTCCGCATCGAGCTGGGCGAAGTCGAGGCCAGCCTGCGTCAGTTGCCGGCGGTCAGCGATGCGCTGGTGATTGCCCGCGACAATGCCTCCGGCAAGCAACTGATCGGTTATGTGGTCACCGCCACGGGTGATGATATCGGCGATGAACTCAAGGCCGGGCTGCGTGCTTCGCTGCCGGAATACATGGTGCCGGCGCAGATCGTCTGCCTCAGCGCGTTCCCGGTTACGCCCAACGGCAAACTCGATCGCAAGGCCTTGCCGGAGCCGGAGTTCAAAAGCGACGAATATGTTGCCCCGCGCACCGAGCAGGAACGCCTGCTGGCGGAAATCTGGGCGCAGGTGTTGCAGGTCGAGCAGGTGGGTATCAGCGATAACTTCTTTGAACTGGGCGGCGATTCGATCCTCAGCCTGCAAGTGATCTCGCGGGTGCGAAACCACCCGACGCTGCAAATGGAACTGAAGCTGCGCGATCTGATGCGCTATCAAACCATCGCCGGCATCGTCGAGCAGCAAGTGGCGAAGGAGGGCGCCGGGCAAGCGTTGCCGGACCTGACTCAGGTTGCCGCAGAGGGCGCGTTCAATCTGCTGCCGATCCAGGAGTGGTTCTTCGCCGAAGGCATGGCCGAGGCGCATCACTACAACCAGTCGTTGCTGCTCAGTGCACGTCAGCCGCTGGATCTCGATGCCCTGGAACAGGCCCTGAGCTTGATCGAACAGCATCACGATTCGCTGCGTTTGCGGTTTTCCAACGACGGCGGGCGCTGGTTGCAGCGCTATAGCACCAGCGTGTCCGACGAGGCTGTGCTGTGGCGCCGTGAAGCGCAAAGCAGCGAAGAGGTCGAAGCCTTGGCCAACCTCGCGCAGCGCAGCCTCAAACTCAATGACGGGCCGGTCTGGCGGGTCATGCATGTGGCGTTGCCGGATGGTCAGGCGCGGTTGCTGGTGGTGATTCATCACCTGGTGGTCGACACCGTGTCGTGGCGGATTCTGCTCGACGATCTGAAAGTCGCTTATGAGGCGTGCGTGCAGGGGCTGGCGCCGCAGCTGCCGATTCGCACCAGCAGTTATCGTTCGTTTGCCGAGGCGTTGCAGGCGCAGGCGCCGGTGATTGCCGAGCAGGAATTGAGCTATTGGCTGGAGCAACTGGATCAGCCCGGCGTTGATCTGCCGTGCGACAACCCGCGCGGCAAGAACCTTGTGCGGCAACAGGCGCAGGCGCGGCTCAAGCTGTCCCGTGAGCACACCGAACAACTGCTCAAACGGGCCCCGGCGGTGTACGGCACGCAGATCAACGACCTGCTGCTGTCAGCGCTCAGCCGTGCCCTGTGCCGCTGGAGCCAGCAATCGTCGGCGCTGATTCTGCTCGAAGGGCACGGGCGCGAAGACCTCTTCGAATCGATCGACCTGAGCCGCAGCCTCGGCTGGTTCACCAGCATGTTCCCGGTGCGTTTGCGTCCGGACAGCGATGACATCGGCCAGTCGATCATCGATGTGCAGGCGCAACTGGCGGGCGTACCGCAGAAGGGCATCGGCTATGGCGTGCTGCGTCATCTGGCCGGGCCGGAAATCTCGGCGCAACTGGCTGCATTGCCGCAGGCACGGGTGACGTTCAACTACCTCGGGCAGTTCGACCAGAGCTTCGATGAACAGGCGTTGCTGGTGCCGGCACTGGAAGAGACCGGCGACAACTACAGCCTCAAGGCGAACCTGGGCAACTGGCTGGAAATCGTCGGCCAGGTCTATGACGGGCAATTGGCCTTGCGCTGCATCTACAGCAGCCAGCGTTACCGCGCCGGCACCATGGATGCGCTGATGAGCGATTACCAGCGTGAGCTTGAAGCGTTGATCGAACACTGCATGGCGCGGGCGGGTTGATCGCCCGGTCTTTTGCGCGGGCGCTGCGCAGGCGCGCCCGTCTTATTGCGGATACAAGGATTTTTATCGATGTCGTTACACCCTGATCTGGAAGCTTTCCTCGACCTCGCTCAAGACAGCCAGGACGCCGGTCTGCCGGCCATGCACCAACTGACCCCGAGCGAGGCCCGCGCCACCTTCGAGCAGACCACCGCGCAACTGCGCTGGCCGGCGCCGCAGGATGTTGAAGTCACCGAAATTGAGACACTGGCCCGGGATGGCGCGGCGCTGGCGTTGCGTTTGTATCGGCCCAACGGTGTTGAATCGCCGCTGCCGGTGCTGGTGTATTTCCACGGTGGCGGGTTTGTGGTTGGCAGTCTGGATTCCCACGACGGTGTCTGCCGCGAGTTTTGCCAGCGCACGCCGTGTGCGGTGCTCTCGGTCGGTTATCGACTGGCGCCGGAGCATCGCTTTCCGACGGCGCTGGAGGATGGCGAGGACGCTTTGGCCTGGCTGGCCGAACAGGCTGTGAGCCTCGGCCTGGATGGTTCGCGCGTTGCGTTTGGTGGCGACAGCGCGGGCGCCACGTTGGCGACGGTGCTGGCGATTCAGGCGGTGCGGCAGCCGCACACGGTGGCGATCGCGCCCAAGGCGCAGTTGTTGTGTTATCCGGTGACCGATGCTTCGCGGGTGCATGATTCGCGGCTGTTGTTTGGCGAGGGGTATTTGCTCGAGAACGACACGCTGGAGTGGTTTTATCAGCACTACGCGCGTGGGTCGGAGGATTATCTGGATTGGCGCTTTTCGCCGTTGCTGGCGGAGGATCTGCGTGGGGTTGCGCCGGCCATTGTGCTGCTCGCCGGGTTTGATCCATTGCTGGATGAGGGGCAGGCTTATGTCGACAGGCTGCGTGGGCAGGGGGTTGAGGTCGAGGTCGAGGTTTGTGCCGGGTTGACTCATGATTTGTTGCGGTTGGGGGCGGTGGTGCCTGGGGTTCTGGAGGTTTATTTGCGAGTGGGTGGGGCGCTTGCGCGGGCTCTGGTTTAGTGCGCATATCCGTTTCTGCGGGTGCTGCTGATTACGGTTCCGCCCTTACGGCGGGTCACCTTTTTCAAACGCCAAAAAGGTAACCCAAAAGGCTTGCTCCTACGTTCGGCCCTCGCAGGCTCGGGTTCCTTCGCTCCGGGACTGATCCGGGCGCAGCGGCTCCGGTTTGCTTCGCTGCACCTCCTTCCGCTGTATCTGGCTGCGCCAGACGGTCGCTGCGCTCCCACACCCGGATCAATCCCTCCGCTCAGCCTCCCGACGTCGCCGGTGGATCAAAAGCAAGATCAAAAGCACTCGAGCTAACGCTCATTGTTGAGTGGGGCGGCTTCGCCGCGGGCAGCTGCGCTGCCTTGCTTTTGCTTTTGTGGGAGCGAGCCTGCTCGCGAAGGCGTCCTGACAGCCGACCTGTTTCCCTCTGATGTACTCAATCCAATTGTAGGAGCGAGCCTGCTCGCGATGGCGATCTGCGAGGTAACCAATTCCTATCGAATTCACGCGATCCAACTGTAGGAGCCGCCGAAGGCTGCGATCTTTTGATCTGGCTTTGGCTTTGGCTTTGGCTTTTGATCCGGCTCTTGATCTTTTGCCCCTTCGGCAGGCTGCGCCCGGATCGGTCCCGTAACGAAGGTACCCCGAGCCCCAGCGAGCGGGCCGTACGCCGGGGCAAAGCCTTTTTGGTTACTTTTCGCGGGGCCGGCATTCCGGCGTTTGGAAAAAGTGACCCGCCGTAAGGGCGGAACCCTAAGTGGCCTTCACCGCAGCAACGGATATGCCCCCCAATCCCAAAAACCAAAAAGCCCCGCATCTCACAATGCGGGGCTCTCTCACAGCTCAAATCAAAAAATCAGAAATCAGCCTTCACCGACATCACAAAATTGCGCGGATCCCCGTAGAAGTTACCGAACCCCTCGGTACCAATGGTCGCGTAATAACGCTTGTCGAACAGGTTATTGCCGTTCAACGCCACCGACCAGGTGTCATCAATCCGATAACCAATGCGACCGTTCCAGACCGCATAACCCGCGCCGTCGACATTGTCCCCGCCCAGAGGCGAAACGCGGTAGGTGCCTGTCTGCGCATTGACACCCGCACCAATCGTCACACGATCCAGCGGCCCGCTCAGGGCGTAATCACCCCAGACGCGCAACAGGTGACGCGGCACGTAGGAGTTGTAGACCGCGCCATCCTGAGTAGCATCGGCGTCTTCCAGCACTTTGGTCTGGGTGTAGGTATAACCGGCCAGCAATTGCAGGCGGTCGATCACTTCACCGCTGACTTCAGCTTCAAAGCCCTGGGCGCGGACCTTGCCCGAGTTGATCTGGCAGGAGCTGTCTTCGCACCGCAGGTCATCCTGGGCCGCGTCTTTCTGGATGGTGCGGAACAGGTTGAACGTGGTGTTCAGACGACCGTCGTACCACTCACCCTTGATCCCCAATTCGTAGCTCTGGCCAATCAGCGGCTTGAGCGTGCTGCCGTCGATGGTTTTGTACGAGCCTTGCGGGGTAAAGATGTCGGTGTAGCTGGCGTAGGCGGTCAGGTTGTCGTTGAGGTCGTAGAGCAGGCCGGCGAACGGCGTGACCTGGCCGGTTTCGGTGGACTGGGTGTTGACCTCGGTGCCTTCGCCACGGAAGTACTGCACCGAATCGGTGTCGGATTTGTACCAGCTGACCCGGCTGCCGAGTACCAGGGTCATCGGGTCGGCGAGTTTCAGGCGGGCGATCGAGTAAGCGCCGTATTGCTTGATGTGCATGTCCACCGGGCCGCCACGGGAGGCGTTGGCCAAGTAGTAGCTTTCATCCGGCTGCGGGATGTTGTGGTTCGGGTTGAACACGTTCTGACGCTGTGGCAATGCCGCCACCGCGTAGAAGTCGTCCTTGTGCGAACGGCTGGCGTTGGCGCCGACGATCAGTTCGTGCTGCTGGCCGAAGGCGTCGAATTTGCCGTCGACGTAAGCATCGAAACCGTAGTCGCGCTGATCGTAGTCATAGGTACTGCCGAGCATCAGCGTGTTGGTGGCGGTGGCGCCCAACGGCACTGTGCCGCTCGGGAAGGAATATTCCATGTCCTGAGTGTTGCGCGAGTAGACACCGGCGACTTTCAGCGACCAGTCATCGCTGAACTGGTGTTTGACGTCGGCGAAGTAGGTGGCGCGTTTGCTGCGCTGGTTGTTCCACGAGGTGTTCAGGCAGGTGGAGCGTTTCAGGTGCAGGTCGGAGCCGTCGGCGTAGCGCGGCAGGCCGCCCCAGCACGGGGTGGCGTCGACGTCTTCATAGGCCATGCCCAGACCGAGGGTGGTGTCGGGGCTGAGGTCGAAGTCCAGGGCGCCGTAGTAGATCTGATCACGGCGTTCGGCCACGTCGTAGAAATACTTACGGGTCTGCTGGGTCACCACGGCGCGGCCACGGACAGTGCCGGCGTCGTTCAGCGGGCCGCCGGTGTCGACCTGGCCGCGATAGTTGTCCCAGGTTCCGGCCGACAGAGACAGCTGTGTGTGCGGGGTGTCCTGGCCGCGCTTGCGCACGAAGTTGACGCCGCCGGCGGTGCCGCCCGCGCCCTTCATCATGCCGGCCGCGCCGCGGAGGATTTCCACGCGGTCGTAGATGGCCATGTCACTGTTGAAGCTGTCCGCCTGCACGTAGCTGCTGCCGATGTCCAGCGGCACGCCGTCGTACTGGTACTGGCCGGTCATGCGGAAACCGCGGGAGTAGAAATACTTGCCGCCCATTGGCGAGTCGTAGACGGTGATGCCCGGGGTCTTCTCCATCACCTGTTCGATGGTGTTGAGGTTCTGGTCATCGAGCATCTTGCGGGTCATCACCGTGACCGACTGCGGCGTTTCCTTCAGCGAGTGCACGCCTTTGCCGATGGTCACGCCGCCGGTGGTGTACGAGTTGCTGCCTTCGGTGGTGGCGCCGAGGCGGTTGGCGTTGACGTTGGTCGGCGCCAGCTCCATCGCGCTGCCGCCAGTGGCCGGGCCGAGCACGGTGACGGTGTTGCCGTCACGCTGATAGCGAATGCCGGTGCCGCTGAGCATGGCCTTGAGCGACTCGTCATCCTGATAGCGGCCGTTGAGGGCGCTGGAGCGCAGGCCTTGCAGGCTTTCCGGGCTGTAGACGATTTGCAGGCTGGTCTGCTGACCGAGGGTTTGCAGGGCCTGGGCCAGCGGTTGGGCCGGGATGTTCAGGGTCCATTCCTGGGCCTGGACATACGGCGCTGCCGCGAGGGTCAGTGCCAGACCCAGGCCGCTACCGGCCAGGCGTGTGCGGGTCGCGCCGTGCATCAGCAGGGCTCGAGTCAGAGGGCGAAGCATGAAACGGGATGCGGACATGAGGTTAAGACCTTGGCAGGTATAGTTGTTAATGGTTCTTATTCATCTCATTAAGACGAGGAAGCCGCGGCAAACCGGAAAAGTTTTTTCTCCGGCCCGGTCGCGGCTGCCTCGATCAAGCGGTTTGTAGTTCGCTTCTGACCTTGCCGGCCTCCATGCGCACCAGTTGGTCGGCGACGTCGAAGTAACGGTCGTCGTGGGAAATCACGATGATGGTTTTGCCCAGACGTTTGAGGTCGGGGAGCAACTCGGTATAGAAGATGCGCCGGAAGGTCGGATCCTGATCCGCTGCCCATTCATCGAACACCAGCACCGGGCGCTCTTCGAGCCAGGCGTTGACCAGTGCCAGGCGTTTGCGCTGACCGGTGGACAGGTCGGTAGTGCTGAAGGCGCCGTCGCGCACGCTGACCTTGTGCGCGATCTCCAGACGTTCCAGGTAGCGGGTGGCATCCTGCGGCACTTCACGATCGCCCTGGATCAAGTCATCGAACAGGTAGTAATCGGCGAAGATCGTGGTGAAGTTCTGCCGGTAATCATCGCGGTTGACGGCGGTTATCGGCTTGTCGTTAACGCGGATTTCGCCCTCGGTCGGCGCATACAACCCCAGCAGCAATTTGATCAGCGTGGTCTTGCCGCAGCCGTTCTCACCGACGATAAACACAATGTCGCCCTGTTCGATGCGCAGGTTCACCGGCCCGAGGCGGAACGGCTCGCTGCCTTCCACCGCCGGGAAGGCGTAGCGCACGTTGCGCAGTTCCAGGCTGTTGACGGCGGCTGGCTTGCTGCCCTGATCCTGCAGCAACAGGTGCGGTTCCGGTGATGAGAACTGTTCGCTGAGTTCGGCAATGCGGCGGAAGGCAATCTGCGCGCGGCTGATGATCGGCAGGGTGCTGATCAAGTGTTCCAGCGGCCCCTTCATGTACAGCAGCACCAGAACGAAACCGCTCATCACCGCTTTGTCGGCACTCGGCCACAGCGATTGCAGGGCCAGGGCCATGCCGATGACCACGAAGAACAGCATCGAGCCAAACGACTTGGCGATGACGAAGGTGTTGATCGATCTGATCTGGGTGTCGCAGATTTTCTCGGCGGTTTTCTGAATGCCGGCGACGAACATGCGCTGGCGGCGCGGGCGGTGAATGCGCAGTTCCTTGGCGCCTTCGGCGATCGCGTTGTAGTGCTTTTGCAGTTCGTCTTCGGAATCGCGGGCGGCGTAGAAACCGCGCATGCCCTTGGCCCGCGCAATCGCCTGGATGGTGGTGCCGATGGCGATGGCCACCAGCATCATCAGGAACATCGGCCACGACAGCATGGCCAGATAGCCGAGACAACCAAGGGTCACGGTCATGGAGATCGCCAGGGGCGCGAAGGCAAAGGCGAAGTCGCTGATGGTGTCGACGTCGTGGGTCAGCACCGGAATCAGGCGATGGCTGCGATAGCGTTCGATCTGGTCGATCGGCGCCGACAGGACTTTCTCCCCCAGCTCTTTGCGCAGTTTGGCGATGATGTGCTGGCCGACGTAGTTGGTGCCGATGTCCGACAGGATCGTGGTCAGCAGGGCCAGGGCACAGAGGCCGGCGAAGATCATCACCACCGTGCGGGTCAGGCCGTCATCGGAATGCAGGGCGTTGTTGATGGTCGCCAGCAGCACGGTGACGCTCAGGCCGCCGAGCATGCCGAGCACGATGGACGCCGAGACGATCAGGCGGAAGGGCTTGAGCAGGGCGAACAATTCGTTGATCGCCCCACGCGTAGGCTTGGTCATGGAGGATTCCTGCTTCGATGCGGAGGGAGTGCCGGTACTTAAGGAAAACGAATGGTCGCGGAGTTTCTTTAAACGAGCGCAGGCGTGGCTGCGCTCGTCGAGGGCGGGATCAGAGGTCGCGTACTACGCGAAAGCCCAGCCAGTCGCCCTTGCTGGTCGGCCAGCTGCTGTTGCGGTTGCCCGAGCGCGAGAAGATCGGCGCTTCGCCCCAGTCGTTGCCGCGCATGACCTGGCGTTCGCAGTTTTCCTGGGTCCATGGGCGACCGTCGGCGGGCACGCCGGAGTAGTCCGGGTGATAGCAATCGGCGGTCCATTCGTAGACGTTGCCGTGGGCGTCGAACACGCCAAACGCATTGGCCGGGAAGGTGCCGGCCGGCGAGGTGAAGTTGTAGCCGTCGGCCGCGCCGTAAGTGTTGGCGTGTTTGGAGATCTGGTAATCCTTGCCCTCATCGAACGGGAAGGGGAAAGGCCCGGTGCTGCCGCCACGGGCGGCGTATTCGCGGATCGATTCGCTTTGCAGGCGATAGGCGTGGCCGGTCTTTTTCGACAGCCATTCGATGTAGCCCTGGGCTTCGGCGACGTTCATGCACACGGCCGGGTCGCGTGGCGTCTGTTTGAATTCCGGTTTGCCGGCGGTGCAACGACGGCCCGGGCGGTCATCGAAGTCGTAAGGTTTGTTGCCGGTCTCGCGCACGTAGGCGTCCCATTCGCCCACCAGCACCTGCGAGCGGCTGATAGCGAACGGTTTGCTGAACGTCACGGTGTGCAGCGGGCCTTCGTCGGGTTGGCGGCCGACTTCATCGTCCGGCGTGCCCATGGTGTAGCTGCCGGTTGGCAGCACGACCATTTCCGGGCAGTCCTTGCAGTCCTTGAACACTTTGCCCGCAGCGGGCGCGGTCGACGCCTGCGCGCTGCCGGGCAACAGCGCAGCGCAGAGGGCGCTTAGCGCCAGTGCGGGCAGGGCTTTGGAGAGGAGTGACGCGTGAGGCTTTTTCATGGGTCGTCTCTTTGAAAGGAAAACGGCAGTCGAGGGTCAGGCACGCAGCTTTTTGCCGAGGATGTCCATGAAGCGATCCACTTCGGCTTCGTTGTTGAGCAAGCCCGGCGCGGTGCGAATCACCGGCCCGACGTCGCGGCTGACCGCGTCGCAGATCACCCGGTTCTGCATCAGCCAGGCAGCTACTTCATCGCTGTCCTGGCCCTTGATCCGGAAGAAGGTGAAACCGGCGGAGAACTGCGAGGCGAGCGGGGTCACCAACTCGATGTTGCGGTGCTCCTGCAAGCGTTGCTTGAGGTAACTGTTGAGCTGATGAATGCGCGTCTGCACCTCGGCCTTGCCCAGTTGCAGGTGCAACTTGAAGGCTTCGTCCAGCGCCCAGCGATGCTCGAAGGCGTGGTAGCCGCCCGGGGTCATGATGGTCGAGAAAGCCGTGGCCTCGGAGAAGGTCGGCACGCTGGGGCTGACGTATTTCAGTTCTTCGGTGCGGCTGCAGACGATGCCGGTGCCGCGCGGGCCGAACATCCACTTGTGCGTGCCGGCGATGAAAAAGTCGCAGTTCATCTGCGGGAAACTCAAGTCGTCGACGCCGAAACCGTGCACGCCATCGACCACGTAGATCAGCCGGTCCTGGTCGTCGCGCTGACGGTTGTGCTCGTCGACCAGCCGCGAGATGTCGCTGATCGGCAGCTTCACACCGCTGCCGGAATGCACCCAGGTCATGCCCAGCACGCGGGTCTCGGGGCGGATATTGCGATTGATCGTGTCGAGTACCTGATCCAGAGAAATGCTCTGCGGGGTTTCGAACAGCTTGAGTTTGCGCACGCGCGTACCGTCACGACGGCTGCGGAAATCGAGAATGTTGCGCGTCGAGTAGTGCTCGTGAACCGTGGTGAGAATTTCCTGATCCGCGCGCACCTGCACGCTGCCGTAGATCATCGCCAGGCCTTCGGTGGTGCTGCCGGTCAGGGCGATCTGCGCCGGTTTGGCTTGCAGGTATTGGCCGGCCCAATGGCGCACGTTTTCTTCGCGCTTCTCGGTGACGCCCAGATCCCAATCCATCGCCAGACCCGGATTCAGATCCAGCGCCGCGCGATGGCGTTCGATCGCTTCGCGCACCGGTTTGGGATGCGAGGTGACGAGGAAATTGGCGAAGTGAATCGCTTGGGGATCCTGATCGAACATTTGACGCAACTGCGCCCATTTGTCTCGCGACGCGGTCGGCACGGCAGCGATGGCCGCCGGAGCACTCAGGCTGGCGCCCAGGGGCAGGGCGGCGGCGAGCAGGCCGGCCTGCTTGAGAAAAGTGCGACGATCGGTCATGGCCGGGCCACCTCCTGGCGTGACGCCAGCGCCGGTTTCGCGGCTTTTTGCACCTGATCCCAAACGCGCATGAAGTTGCCGCCCCAGAGCTTGGCAATGTCCGCTTCGGAGTAGCCGCGCTGTAGCAGTTCGGCGGTGACGTTGCGGATCTCGCCGACGTTTTCCCAGCCCTTGATGCCGCCACCATCGTTGAAATCCGAAGCAATGCCGACGTGGTCGATACCGATCTTGCGCACCGTGTAATCGATGGCGTCGCCGAAGTCCTTGAGGGTGGCTTTCGGTTCCTCTTCGAGGATCGCGTAGAGGCCGCTGGCGTACTGGCCGAGCTTCTGTTCCGACCAGGCGGTGATGATCGGATCGCCAGGCATCAGCGCCATCGCCAGGTTGGGCAGTGGCGGCAGATCGAAGCGCGCACGCAACGCATTGAGTTTGTCCTGCGTGCCCTGGGTCAGCGGTTTCAGGTACTGCGAGAAGGCGACGACCTGCAACACGCCGCCACTGTTCTTGATCAGTTGCAGCTCTTTGTCGCTGAGGTTGCGCGGGATATCTACCGCCGCCCGTGGCGCCGAGTGCGAGGCCACCAGCGGTGTGCGGCTCAGTTCGGCGACTTGCTCGAGGGCCTTGGTCGACATCTGCGAAACGTCGATGATCACGCCCAGATCGTTCAAGCGCTGCACCGCTTGTTTACCGATGTCCGACAGGCCATCGAGGGCGTCGGGCGAATCATTGAAAAACGGTAGCGGCCGCGACGAGTCGGCCCAGCTGTTGTTGCCGATGTAACTGAAACCGAACATGCGCATGCCGCGCCCGGCCCACAGGTCGAGTTTGCTCAGGTCATTGCCCAGCGGGTAGGCGTTGAGCATGCTGATGAAAATCGCAAACTTGCCTTCGCCGTGCAGGCGGCGGAAATCATCCGGCGTGTAGGCGATGCCGGCCTGATTGGGGAAGTCGCGGACAATCCCGGAAATGATCTTGTAACGCACCTCCTGCTGATTGCGCGCTTCTTCGACAAAACCCTCGGTCGGACGGTGCGGGGCATTCGGGCCGTTCCACATTTCCGGCCAGCCAAACACCGTCAATGCTGCGCCGGACAAGCGCCCACGATTGGCCTTGACCAGGTCGAACTGGCCCGAGCCATCCTTGTCGGCTTCGTGGTCGTGGCTGCCGAAACTCAGCGGCACGGTGATGTGGCTGTCGAACGACAGCAGGCGATCCTGCAACTCGCTCGCCTGTTTCATCACCTTCACCGGATAGCCGGGGTTGTTCCAGTAATCCCAGGCCAGAAATCCTGCGCCGGCACTGATCGCCAGGGCCAGCGGCAGGCCGATGAATAGAGCCTTTTTCCAACGCGGTTTTGTCATTGCCATCTCATTCAGGTTCGCCGTCGAGGTACAGGCGCAGGGGCCTTTGCTATCTGGGAAGAACGAGTGGCTGCACGGCTAATTTAGGTGTGCGTTACAAATGCCCGGCAGCGGCGCGGGTGGTGATTGCCGGCGGCGTAAATTTCCGCGCCGAGCAAACGTTCTAGCTTGGATAAAGCCTGCTTCATGGCTGACACAGGTAGGGCAATGACGATCTCTCGACGCTGGTTCATGGCGGGCATGGCACTCACGGGCGCCGCGCTGCCTGCCGCTTTTTATGCACATCGTGAATTGACCCGCGAGGAGTTTCCGATCACCCCGGGCGAGGCCACGGTCGATCTGGCGGACACCGCCGGGCAACAGCTGGCGGACAATTTGCGTGGGGTCTGGGACATTCGCTTTACCGGTGCGGCGGCGGGGCTTGATGGTTTGCCGGCGCAAGGCCTGGAGCTGTTTCTCGACATCGCTCATCGTGGGCGCGGCCTGCGCGGTTATCTCGACACCGGAGCGAATCTGCGTGCCGAAGGGCCTGTGCGTTATCAAGTGGTTGGCGATCTGGCGCCGGGCAACGGCGCCGAGATGTATTGGCGCCTGCTGCGCACCGATGCGCCGCTGGCGCCACCGGTGTATGAATTCAAAGTCAAACTGGATGAAGTCTGGGCGGCGTTCGGCAATGCCGGCAGCGCCACGTTCACCGGGCAAGTGCTGCGCCTGGACCGGCCGTTGGCCTTGCCCGAGCTGGACAATCAGTTCATCGCTATCAAGCGGCGTTTTCCCGAGGCCCGTGAACGCACCGGGCTTAATCCGCAACTGTTGGCCTGGCTGGTGGCGCCCGAGCATCGGTTGTTCCACCAGCTCTGGCACGCCACCCGCGACAAGTGGCACAAGCTCCCGGAGAAAAAACGCGAAGCGCTGCGCGGCATCGGCTGGCAGCCCGGGCCGCGTGACAAGGAGCGCGACGCCCGTGGGCCAAGCAAGGATCGCAATGGCTCGGGCGTGGATTTTTTCTTTATGCATCGGCACATGCTAGGCATCGCCCGCTCGATGCAGGATTTGCCTTCCTGGCCGGCGTTCCCGCAGCCGCAGCCTGAGCTGGAGCGGGACCGCCAGGGTTTCGCCCGTTACTTCGACAATCATGACGGCAATTCGCTGCCGCCGACCTGGCTGGCCGAGGGCGATGACGAGTACACCAAGTGGGTCAGCGACATCAAAGCGGCGGAGACTTTTCATAGCAATTTTCTGGTTTGGGAATCGCAGTATCGTGATCCGCGTTATTTGTCGAAATTGACCCTTGGCCAGTTCGGCTCGGAAGTCGAACTGGGCCTGCACGACTGGCTGCACATGCGCTGGGCTTCGGTGGCGCGTGACCCATCCAATGACATTCCAGTGCCGATGGCGCGCGATCAGGCGGACTTCGCTGCGCGCTGGTATGCGCCGGAAAACGACTTTCTCGGTGATCCGTTTTCCTCCCATGTGAATCCGGTTTTCTGGCGTTTCCATGGCTGGATTGATGATCGCCTGGAAGACTGGTTCCGCGCCCATGAACGTTTTCACCCGGGCGAAGTGAGTCGTTTGGAAGTCAACGGCGTGCCGTGGTTTGCACCGGGACGCTGGGTGGAAGTCGCCGACCCCTGGCTCGGCCCCGACACCCACGGCTGCAGCACCGTGCCCGGGCTGCAAGTCGGACGCTCAGTGGAGATGGACCCGGAGACCATGAAGCTGGCGCTGCGTATCACCTTCGGCGATGAAGACAACATGACCGAGCTGTTCCGCAAAGTGCCACAGCGCCCTTGGTATGCGCGGCACCTGAAGGTCAAGGGCCGACAGCTCTAGATTGGTTCAACACACACACGCAGAATAGTTCGCAATCCCCTTGCGGGAGCGAGCCTGCTCGCGAATGCGGTGTGTCATCCAGATGCATCAGTGCCTGACAAGGCCTCTTCCCGAGCAGGCTCGCTCCCATATGGGGCCTTGGTCGTGCCGAAGATCTCGGTCCAAACCGAATTCCATTTGTGGGAGTGAGCCTTCTCGCGAATGCGGAGTGTCATTCAGATGCATCAGTGCCTGACAGCACCTCTTCGCGAGCAGGCTCGCTCCCACATGGGCCTTGTTCGTGGCGGAGATTCAGGTCCAAACCGAATTCCATTTGTGGGAGCGAGCCTGCTCGCGAAGGCGGTGTGTCATTCAGATGCATCAGTGCCTGACACGACCTCTTCGCGAGCAGGCTCGCTCCCACATCGGCCTTGTTCGTGGCGGAGATTTCGGTCCAAACCGAATTCCATTTGTGGGAGCGAGCCTGCTCGCGAATGCGTTGTGTCATTCAGGTGGATCAGTGCCTGACAGGACCTCTTCGCGAGCAGGCTCGCTCCCACATGGTGCCTTGTTCGTGGCGGAGATTTCGGTCCAAACCGAATTCCATTTGTGGGAGCGAGCCTGCTCGCGAAGGCGTCAGTCCATTCGACGCATCTCTGTCAGATCACCCCCCCAGCCGCCCCCCAACGCTTTGTACAAGGCAATGCTCGCCTGCAATCGCGACAGGCGCAGCTGCACGTTGAGGTCTTGCGCGGCATAAAGCGTGCGCTGGGTTTGCAGGACGGTGAGCAGGTCTTCGGCGCCGGCCTGGTAGCGACTCTGGGCGATGTCGAAGGCGGTTTGTGCCTGGCTCAGTTCTTCGCTTTGCCATTGCCGTTGTTCGTCGAGGCCACGAATGCTGCTGAGGGCTTTTTCGACGTCGGCGAAGCCGTTGATGATTGCCCCGCGATAGGTCTCCAGCAGTTCATCCTGTCGGGCCTTGGCCTTGTCGCGTTCGGCGCTGAGGCGGCCGTTGTTGAAGATCGGCGCGGTCAGCCCCGAGGACAGGTTGTAGAACGTCGTGCGCAGCAAATCGGCGGCCAGATCGGCGCCGCTGCCGAGGCTGGCGGTCAGGGTGATTTTCGGCAGCATCGCGGCGCGGGCGACGGTGACATCAGCCTGCGCCGCCGCCAGTCTGGCCTCGGCGCTGGCAATGTCCGGGCGGCGACTGAGCAAGTCGCTCGGCACGCCACTGGCGATGTCCGGCCAGTGCAATTGGGCGAAGGATTGCTCGGGCAACGGCAACGCTTGCACCGGTTGGCCGAGCAGGGCGGCGAGGCTGATCAGTGCTTCGCGGGCCTGTTGTTGCACCAGCGGCAGGCGACGCTGTTGTTCGGCCACCAGGCTTTTCTGCTGGGCCAGTTCCAGCGCAGTGGCGCTGCCGGCGTCAAAACGGGTCTGCACCAGCTGCAGCACATTCTGCGCATTTTTCAGATTGAGTTCGGCAATGCGCGCCTGCTCACGCAAGGCCAGAGCCTGGGTGTAACTGTTGGCGACGCCGCTGAGCAAGGTCAGTTCAACAGTAGCGCGGTCGAACTCGCTGGCCTGCACACCGAACACCGCACTGTCACGCGCTGCTCGATTTCCGCCCCAGAAATCGATTTCGTAACTGGCGCTGAGCTCGGCGTCGTAATAATCCAGCGAGCGATTCTCCGGGCTGACATCCAATTGGCTGTAGCCCTTGCCGTGGATCAGTTTCTGCCGATTGGCATTCAGCCCGGCCTTGAGTTCGGGCAACAGCGGGGCGCCGGCGATGGTTGCGCTGGCCTCGGCCTGTCTGACTCGCGCCACGGCGGCGGCGAGGTCGTAGCTGCCCAGCCGCGCCTGTTCCACCAGCCGCTCCAGCTCGGGGCTGCCGAATTGCGTCCACCATTGCCGATTGCTCTGCAGCGCGCCGGGGGTGTCGGCGGACTGCCACGCGCTCGGTGGCTGCACGCCGCTGTCGAGGCGCGGCGCCGGGCCGCTGCAGGCCGCCAGCAACAGGCTGGCGGCGAGGAAGGTCAGTCGCACTTTCATAGGTCGATCATTCACTGGTAAGGGCCGTGACCGGGTCAAGCCGGGCAGCTTTGCGGGCCGGCATGAAGCCGAAAATGACGCCGGTGACCAGCGCACAGGCAAACGCACCGATCACCGCCAGCCCTTGAAAGGCGATCGCCACGCCACTGAGCAACAACACGCCGCCGACCAGCAGCGCCATGCCAATTCCGGCGATACCGCCGACTACCGAGAGCATCAAGGCTTCAGTGAGAAACTGACGGAGGATGTCGCGCTGACGGGCGCCGGTGGCCATGCGAATACCGATCTCGCGGGTACGTTCGCGCACGGTCATGAGCATGATGTTCATCACGCCGATACCGCCGACCAGCAGGGAAATCGCCGCAATCGCCCCCAGCATCAGCGACAGCGTGCCTTGCGTGCGCGCTTCGGCCTGGATCATCGCGGCATTGTTGGTCAGCTCGAAATCCTTCTTGCCGTGGTGCCGACGCAACATCGCCTGTTCGATGGCCTGTTCGGCGTCCTTGACCTTGCGCGCGTCCTTGGCGGCAATCACCACGTATTGTGGATTGCGGCTGCCGAACAGGCGCGTGCTCGCCGCCGAGTAGGGAACGGCGATGCGGTTGTCGCTATCGGAGTCGCCGGAGCTGGCGCCTTTTTCCGCAAGCACGCCGAGGATCTGGAACGGCACGTTTTCGATGAGGATGTATTGACCGATGGGGTCGGCGACATCCTTGAGCAATTTGTCGCGGACCTTGGTGCCGATCACCGCGACGGCGGCGGCGCTGTCCTCGTCGGCCTGGGTGAAGTAACTGCCCTGGATCACCGGCCAGTTGAAAATCTGCGGAAAGTTGGTGTCATTGCCGCCGACGTAACTGCTGTGGTCGGCGTTGCCAAAGCGCACCCCGGCGGTCGAGCCGTTGACCGGCATGATCCGTTCCACCTGGGGCAGGGTGGACAGTTCGGCGACGTCGTCGAGGGTGATGATGCCCTCCGGTGTACGCGGGTTCGGCGCCGAACCGCTGAGGTAAATGATGTTCGAGCCGAACGCGCCCATTTGTGCCATGACCTGACGCTTGCTGCCTTCGCCGACGGCGAGCATGACCACCACCGAGGCCACGCCAATGACGATGCCCAGCAGGGTCAGCGCCGTGCGAAAGCGGTTGATCCACATCACTCGCCACGCCGCTTGTACAGCGTCGACCAGTTCACCTTTCCAGGCGCCGGTCTGGTTGCTGCCGTTGCTCAGGCGCTGGCGCAGGTCGACCGCTTGCAACGCCCCGGGATTGGCCGCAGGCGGCGCGCACGCGTGCTCGTCGCTGTCACTGATGATCAGGCCGTCACGGATTTCGATAATGCGTTTGGCCCGTTGCGCCACTTCGCGGTCGTGGGTGATGAGGATCACCACATGACCCTGATCGGCGAGTTCGTCGAGCAGGGTCATGACCTCGGCGCCGCTGTGGCTGTCGAGGGCGCCAGTCGGCTCGTCGGCGAGGATGATATGGCCGCCATTCATCAGCGCACGGGCGATCGACACCCGCTGTTGCTGGCCGCCGGAAAGCTGATGCGGACGATTGCCAGTGCGAGTGCCGAGGCCGAGACGTTGCAGCAGCGCGTGAGCTCGGGCATGCCGCTCGGCGGCCGGGGTGCCGGCATAGATCGCTGGCATCTCGACGTTTTCCTGGGCCGAGCCGGACGGGATCAGGTGATAGCCCTGAAAGACAAAACCGAACGCTTCGCGGCGCAGCCAGGCCAGTTCATCACTGTCCAGATGCGCGACGTTTTCCCCGGCGAACAGATACTCGCCGCTGGTGGGACGGTCGAGGCAACCGAGGATATTCATCAGCGTCGATTTGCCCGAACCGGAGGCGCCGACGATGGCAACGAACTCGCCGGCGTGGATCGACAGATCGATCCCGCGCAGCACTTCCACCAGCGGGCTGTCATCACCGCCGTAGGCTTTGCGGATCTGCCGCAGGTCGATCAGGGGCGTGTGCATTCAGCCTCCATGACCAGTGGCCGGTGCGCTGAGAACATGCTCGCCCTCGGCCAGACCTTCCAGCACTTGGGTGCGCAGGCGATCGCTGATGCCGGTGCGTACTTCGCGCGCCTGAATATCACCGTTGGCAGCGACGATCTGCGCTCGCTGCCACTGCGGACGCGAGCCCGGTTGCAGGGCGGCAGTCGGCACGGTCAGGGTGTCTTGCGCCTGTTGCGCGACAAAGAACACCTGGGCGGTCATGTCGGTCATCAGGCTGTGATCGGCGTTGTCGACGTCGAGTAGCACGGTATAAAGAACCACGCGTTCGCTGCCGCTGCGACCACTGGTAGGGCTGCCGCCCTGATTCTGTTCAAGCGGACGTGGCGGCACCGGCAGGATCTGCCGCACGGTGCTGCTCCAGCGCCGAGTGCCACCGCTGAGGGTGGTGAAGTAGGCGGTCATGCCGGGTTTGACGTGGCCGATGTCGGCCTCTGAAACCTCGGCCCACACCGTCATCGGCGACAGCCGGGCGATGCGCAGGATCAGCGGGGTCTGTTGCTGCGCGTTGAGGGTCTGGCCTTCGCGCGCACCGACGGCGACCACGGTGCCGCTCATCGGCGCATAGATGCGCGTGTAACCGAGTTCCGCCTCGTCGCTGCGCAGGCTGGCCTGGGCCTGACGGATCTGCGCCTGGAACATGTCGATGCGCGCCTGCGTTGCGCGAACCTCGGCGCGCGCGGTCTGCACGTCTTCTTCGCGGGTGGCGCCACCGGCGGCGAGTTTCTGCTGGCGCTGGTATTTCTGCTGCGCCAGATCGTGCTGGGCACGTTGCTCCTGCAGCTGCGCCTTGAGGTTCTCGATGGAAAAGCGCCCGGCATCGAGCTTGGCTTTCTGTGTCGACGGGTCGATTTCCACCAGCAACTGGCCTTCCTTGACCGTATCGCCGGCCTCGACGTGAATCTTCTGAATCTGCCCCGAAGCCTGTGCGCCGACATCCACATAGCGGCGCGGCTGCAAGGTGCCGAGCGCTGTCACGCTATTTTCGATATCGCCGCGGCTGACCTGCACAGTGGCAACGGCGTCGCGACCGGGTGGCAAGACTTGCCAGGCAGCTACGGCGATCACGGGAATCAGACAGAGGGCGACAAACAGCGCGCGACGGGCGGGGCGGGGACGATTCATGCAGGGTTCCGGCCAGTGGTTGCGGCCCGTCGCAAGGCACGACAGACACAGGGGCTGTCCTGTAAACGAGGCATGGGCGACGGAATTTAGCCGCAGACACATCGAGTTACCGGACGCCGGGCCACGACTATTTGTCCGGGATATGGAATCAACTCTTTAAATCTATATGAGAATTACTATAAATTACGCACCTCAAGTTGCCACTATCTTGCTACTGCGTGATCCGCAGGTCTGATCAGTGCGCTCAAGGACAGAAACGGCATCGATGCGGTCGGGAGTCATGTTGGAAAACTACTATCGTGAGCTGGTGTGTTTCCTCAACGCCAGACTGGGCAACCGTCAGGTCGCCGAGGATGTGGTGCATGACGCCTATGTACGGGTGCTGGAACGCTCCAGCGAGGTACCGATCGAACAACCCCGGGCCTTCCTCTATCGCACCGCATTGAACCTGGTCATCGACGATCACCGTCGCAACGCGCTGCGTCAGGTCGAATCGCTGGACGTGCTGGATAACGAAGAGCGCTATTTCACTCCGTCTCCCCACGGCACCCTCGATCACGGCCAGCGCCTGGAAATGCTCCAGCGCGCATTGGCCGAGCTGCCGCCGCTGTGCCGTGACAGTTTTCTGCTGCGCAAGATCGAAGGAATGTCCCATCCGGAAATCGCCCAGACCCTCGGCATCTCCCGGGCGCTGGTGGAAAAACACATCGTCAACGCCATGAAACATTGCCGCTTGCGCATCCAGCAATGGGATGGCCAGTGATCCGCACCGGTTAAATTTCCTTTCATCGTCCTCGTTCCTACTCAACAGACGACCTGCTGACCTGATTCAGGCCGGTCAGGCCACCCAGGCTTTATTTCCCCGCGTTGAGGGGTTCATCCAGAGGACACTGGAAATGACACAGGCAATTGCATCGCCCATCGTTCACGACCTGATCGGCGTCGGTTTCGGCCCTTCGAACCTGGCACTCGCCATCGCCCTGCAAGAGCGCGGCCGGATCCAGGGCGAACTGGATGTGCTGTTCCTCGACAAGCAGGCCACTTACAGCTGGCACGGCAACACCTTGTCGACGCAGAGCGAGTTGCAGATTTCCTTCCTCAAGGATCTGGTGACCCTGCGCAATCCGACCAGCCCGTACTCGTTCGTCAATTACCTCAAGCACCACGGGCGTCTGGTCGACTTCATCAACCTCGGCACTTTTTATCCATGCCGCATGGAGTACAACGACTACCTGCGCTGGGTGGCCGGGCAGTTCACCGAGCAGAGCCGTTATGGCGAAGAAGTGCAGTTCATCGAACCGGTTTTGCACAACCAGCAGGTCGAGGCATTGCGGGTGATTTCCCGGGGCAGCGACGGCCAGCAATTCGTGCGTACCACACGTTCGGTGGTGGTCAGCGCTGGCGGCACACCGCGCATTCCAGAGGCGTTCAAGGCGCTGAAGGGCGATCATCGGGTGTTCCACCATTCGCAGTATCTGTCGCAAATGGCCAGACAGCCATGCGTGAACAATCAACCGATGAGCATCGCGATCATCGGAGGCGGGCAGAGCGCGGCGGAAGCCTTTATCGATCTGAACGATTCATTCCCGTCGGTGCAGGTCGACATGATCCTGCGTGGTTCGGCGTTGAAGCCTGCGGATGACAGCCCGTTCGTCAACGAGGTGTTCTCGCCGGAATTCACTGATCTGGTGTTCCAGCAGAACAGCGTCGAGCGCGAGCGTCTGGTCAACGAGTACCACAACACCAACTATTCGGTGGTCGACATCGACCTGATCGAACGCATCTACGGCATCTTCTATCGGCAGAAGGTTTCCGGGATTGCCCGCCATGCGTTCCGCACCCTGACCACCGTCGAGAGCGCCAATGCCACGGCAAACGGTATCGAATTGGCCGTGCGCAATAACGCCACCGGCGAAGTAACGGTGCGAATCTATGACGCCGTGGTGCTGGCCACCGGTTACGAGCGCCAGATGCACCGCAAGTTGCTTGCGCCGCTGGAGGAATACCTCGGTGAGTTCGAGGTCGATCGCAACTACAAACTGATCACCGACGAGCGCTGCAAGGCCGGCATATATATGCAGGGCTTCTGCCAGGCCAGCCATGGCCTGAGCGATACGCTGCTGTCGGTGCTGCCGATTCGCGCCGATGAAATCGCCGGCTCGCTGTACGAGCATGGCAAGCAGCGCGGGCACAGCCGCTCGGTGGCGGAGTTGTTGCTGGCCACTGCCAGCTGAATCTGCATTGCCTGACATACCGCTTTCGCGAGCAGGCTCGCTCCCACAATGGTTCTGTGAACGCAGGCCAGAATGTGGGAGCGAGCCTGCTCGCGAAGGGGCCATGGAAAGCCCCACAGATCCTGAATCTGAACCCTTCCTGAACACCCCCCACATTCCCCGAAAACACCTCTTCCAGCTGTTTCGCTGCGGGCGTAAGCTGCGCGCGTTTTCATCAATTGCGGAGACCCACAGTGGGTACTTGTTCGAGTGACAGTTGTCGGCCGGTCTCGATCACCGGCAGATTCTCGGCAAGATAACGCGCAGTCTTTCCCTGCCGTTGTCTCGCCGTAACAGCGAGCAGCGGCATCCCGTGCACGGCCGGTTTTGGGTCGTGTCTCGACGTCCTTCTCATCGACGCTGAACCAGGCGTGATGGCGACCTCAGTCGTCATCGCAGCCTATCGACACGCCTGTCATACCCGACCGGCGTGCCACGCCTTGCCGTGCCGGTTTTCGCGGTGCCAGGGCGCGGCGGTACCTGCTCGACGGTTTCCCGGCTGACCACAGGGGACACAGCCATGAAACTCACGCTCAAGGAATTTTTCGCAGGCTTTCTGCGCAGCCGTCACATCGCCCGGCACTTCCGTCGCCTCGCGTTGCTGGATTCGATCAACGACACCAAGGTCAACCGTGAAGTGCCGCCGACGCTGGCCAATACGCTGGTGGCTGCCGCCCATGCCGACAGCGCCGCGTTGCTGTCGTCGTTGGGCACGCACGGCGAGGGGCTTACCGAGGTAGAGGCCGATGCACTGCGTGCGCAACATGGCCTCAACGAGGTCGAGCACGAGCAACCGCTGCCGTGGTGGACTCATCTGTGGCACTGCTACAAAAATCCGTTCAACCTGCTGCTGACCTTGCTTGCGGTGATCTCCTGGCTGACCGAAGACCTCAAGGCGGCCGTGGTGATTTTCTCCATGGTGGTGCTGTCGACGCTGCTGCGCTTCTGGCAAGAGAGCAAATCCAATCAGGCCGCCGATGCGCTCAAAGCCATGGTCAGCAACACCGCCACTGTGCTGCGCCGGAATGGCCCACGCCGGGAGCTGCCGATCAAGCAACTGGTGCCCGGCGATCTGATCGTGCTCTCGGCCGGCGACATGATTCCCGCCGATTGCCGCGTGCTCAGCGCCAAGGACCTGTTCGTCAGCCAGGCAGCGATGACCGGTGAATCGATGCCGGTGGAGAAATTCACCCGGCACACCGATCGCGACACGCGTAACCCGCTGGAGCTGGACAACATTCTGTTCATGGGCACCAACGTCGTGTCCGGCAGCGCGATTGCGCTGATTCTCACCACCGGCAACAGCACCTACTTCGGTGCGCTGGCGCAAAGGGTCGGCGCGACGGACCGGGCGGTGACCTCGTTCCAGCAGGGCGTCAACAAGGTCAGCTGGCTGCTGATCCGCTTTATGTTCGTCATGGCGCCACTGGTGCTGTTCATCAACGGTTTCACCAAGGGCGACTGGAGCGAAGCGCTACTGTTCGCGCTGTCGATTGCCGTCGGCCTGACCCCGGAAATGCTGCCGATGATCGTCACCTCGACCCTGGCCAAAGGCGCCGTGTTCCTGTCGCGCAAAAAAGTCATCGTCAAACGCCTCGACGCGATCCAGAACTTCGGCGCCATGGACGTGCTATGCACCGACAAGACCGGCACCCTGACTCAGGACAAGATCTTTCTGGCGCGTAATGTCGACGTCTGGGGTGAGGATTCTGACGCTGTGCTGGAACTTGCCTACCTCAACAGCTACTACCAGACCGGCCTGAAAAACCTGCTGGATGTGGCGGTGCTGGAACACGTGGAAGTCCATCGTGAACTCAAGGTCGGCAGTGCGTTTCGCAAGGTCGATGAAATCCCGTTCGACTTCAATCGCCGGCGCATGTCGGTGGTCGTGGAGCGCCGCGGTCAGCCCCATCAATTGATCTGCAAAGGCGCGGTGGAAGAAGTGCTGGCGGTGTGCAGCCGGGTGCGTCACGGCGAAGTTGATGAGGCATTGAGCGATGAATTGCTGGCGCGGATTCGCCAGGTCACCGGCGCCCTCAACGCTGAAGGTCTGCGCGTGGTGGCGGTCGCGGCTCGCTCAATGGCAGAAGGGCGCGAGACTTACAGCCTGGCTGATGAACAGGAACTGACGCTGATCGGTTACGTGGCGTTCCTCGATCCGCCGAAGGAAAGCACCGCGCCAGCGCTCAAGGCCTTGGCCGAGCATGGCGTGGCGGTCAAGGTGCTGACCGGCGACAACGAGCTGGTGACGGCGAAAATCTGCCGTGAGGTCGGCCTCGCGCAACAGGGTTTGCTGCTGGGCAATGACATTGAGCGCATGAGCGATGCTGAGCTGGCCATGGCGGTCGAGACGACCAACGTCTTCGCCAGACTCACGCCGTCGCACAAGGAGCGCATCGTCCGTGTGCTCAAGGGCAACGGCCATGTGGTCGGGTTCATGGGCGATGGCATCAACGACGCGCCGGCGCTGCGCACCGCCGACATCGGCATTTCCGTGGACAGCGCGGTGGACATCGCCAAGGAAGCGGCGGACATCATTCTCTTGGAAAAAAGCCTGATGGTGCTGGAGGAGGGCGTGCTCGAAGGGCGGCGTACCTTCGCCAACATGCTCAAGTACATCAAGATGACTGCCAGTTCCAACTTCGGCAATGTGTTCTCGGTGCTGGTCGCCAGCGCGTTCATCCCGTTCCTGCCGATGCTGCCGATGCACCTGTTGGTGCAGAACCTGCTCTACGATATTTCGCAGATCGCCATTCCGTTCGATAACGTCGACGAAGCGATGCTGAAACAGCCGCAGCGCTGGCAGCCGGCTGACGTCGGGCGCTTCATGCTGTTTTTCGGCCCGATCAGTTCGATATTCGACATCACGACATTCGCCTTGATGTGGTACGTGTTCGACGCCAATACCCCGGATCACCAGACACTGTTCCAGTCCGGCTGGTTCGTGGTCGGGTTGCTGACCCAGACGCTGATCGTGCACATGATCCGCACGCCGAAGATTCCGTTCCTGCAAAGCCGTGCAGCCATGCCGCTGATGGTGATGACGGCGATCATCATGGCAGTCGGCATCTTCCTGCCCATGGGCCCGCTGGCGCATTACTTCAAGTTGCAGGCATTGCCGTCGCTGTATTTCGTGTTTCTGCCAATGATTCTGCTGGCGTACATGGCTTTGACTCAAGCGGTGAAAGGCTTCTACATCCGTCGATTCGGCTGGCAATAGCAGCCATGGAATGCTTTCCCCTGTGGGAGCGAGCCTGCTCGCTCCCACAGGGGATATTGATGCGTCAGGGCCGCCGGATGAATGAGCGGATTTTTAGGAAAAGTCCTACAGAGCTATCCCCGACGCTTGCGTAGTCTTGCCCTCCCCAAACCTCACCGGGAGAATGACCATGAGCAACAAAGCGTTGCGCATCCTGATCGCCGACCCGCAGCATTTTCATCGCATGAAAATCGAGCGCCTGTTCAACTCGCTCGGCTACTACCGCGTCGCCCCGGTGCAGAATCTCGGCGAATTATTGACCCTGGTCGACTACGGCTGCGAGCCGTTCGATGTATTGGTGATCAATGCCGAGCTGGCGGCAGGCTCCCTGGATCTGTCGGGCTTTCTGCTCGATCACCCACAGGTTCGCCACGCTCTGATCTACAACGAACCGTCGGCGCCCTTGCTGGCGGTTGCGGGGTTTGCTCAGGAAAACGCGCAGATCAGCCCGACGCCATTGCCCAATTCACAGCTCATCGGGCAGGTGATGGCGAGAGTCGAAGCTTGCGACGAACGCCAGGCACCGCCCGACTCTCACGCGTCGTTGCGCCATGCCAATGCATAAAAAACCACTCTGCACAACTGTCAGACCTGACAGGTGATTCTCTTGCTCATCCATGTAACAGTGCCGGCGCAGCCACCGACTCCGGGACAGACTGTTGCGGTGTCTTCGATTTTGCAGGAGTACCAATGAAGTCAGCGCTGATCGTCGATGATCACCCAGTCGTGCGCGCGGCCATTCGCATTGTCCTGCAGGCTCAAGGCTTCACGCAGATTCATGAAGCGTCCAATGGCAATGAAGTCGTGCCGTTGATTTGCGCGCATGATCCGCACCTGGTCGTGCTCGATCTCGGGTTGGGGTCCATGGACGGGCTGGAAGTGCTGGCGCGAATCCAGATCAAAGCGCCGACGGCACGCTGCCGGATCCTGGTGTTCAGCATGCATGAGCCCACGCATTACCAGGAGCGCTGTCTGCGCGCGGGCGCGCGGGGTTACGTGACCAAGAGCAATCATCTGACGCTGCTGCACGACGCTATCAAGGCGCTGATGTCCGGCCACACCTATTTCTCCGCGTTGCCCAATACCAGCGGTCTGTACAACGCGGTGCAACGCACTGAACAGGAGCTGATCGCTCAGCTGTCCGATCGAGAGTTATGCATTTTCGTGAACCTGGCGTTGGGCAAACCAAACAAAGCCATCGCCCAGGAGATGCACCTGAGTCACAAGACCGTCAGCACCTACAAGACCCGCATGATGGCGAAACTTGGCCTGGGTTCGCTGGTGCTTCTGCGTGAGTTCGCCAAGCGCAATCACTTGATCTGAGTACCTCGACATGACGCAGGGACTGCGGGTTTTAGGTATTTGGCTGGGGCTTGTGGCCTTGGTCTGGGCGAATGATCAGCCGCAGACGCTGGAGGTGCTGGCGCGCCTCGAACCGGGGGGTATCCAGGTCCGCCTCGATGATAGGGAACGCCAGTGGCTGCGTGAGCATCCAGTCTTGCGCATGGGCATCTCCGGCCCGGATTACCCGCCCTTCGAAATCACCCGCCAACAGCATGAGCTGGAAGGGCTGACCGCCGATTACGCCGATCTGCTGGCGCAACTGCTCGGCATCAGGATCGAAGTGCGGCGTTTCGCCGATCGGCCGGCACTGATGGCCGCACTCAAGCGCGCCGACGTTGATCTCTTGGGCACCTCGAACAGTTTCGAAGCGGCGGATCCGGCCTTCATTCTGTCGCGGCCTTATGCTGAAGATCAGCCGATGCTGGTCACGCGCCACGACGAGAAGCTGCCCGCCGACCTGACGGCCAATCGCATCGCCATGGTCGAGGATTACCTGCCACTGGCCCATGTTCAGGCGTTCTACCCCGGCGCCCACGTGCAGCTTTATGCTTCGGCCATGGATGCACTCGGCGCGGTCGCCTTCGGTGCCGACGACGTGTACCTGGGCGACTTCATCAGCGCCAATTATCTGATCAACACCAACTATCGCAACGACCTGCAATTGGCCGGGCCGTCGGGGCTTGATGCCAATCCGTTCGCCTTTGCGTTATTGCACAGCGATGTGGTGCTCAAACGCATCGTCGACAAGGCCTTGCTGGCCGTGCCCATGGAACGTCGGCATCTGATCGAACAGCGCTGGAGTGTCGGCCTCGCCGAGATGGCCGAGCAGTCCCGGGTACAGCTCAGCGCCGCAGAGCAGCAGTGGCTGGATCAGCACCCGGTGGTGCGGGTGGGCGCGGTCGAAGACTTCGCACCGTTGGCGTTTTTCGATGCCGAGGGACGCTTCAACGGCCTGGCAGCGCAGTTGTTGAGCCTCATCGCCCAGCGCAGCGGGCTGAATTTCGAGATCGTGCGTGGCACCTCGTTGAACGATCAGTTCGAGCAGCTCCAGGCGGGTGAACTTGATGTCCTGCCGGTGGTGACGCCGAGCACCGAGCGGGAAGCGCAGCTGCAATTCACCCGCGCCTATCTGAACAATCCGTTCGTGCTGGTCAGTGCGGCGAACGGCCAACATCCATTGCCACTCGACGACCTGGCGGGCAAACGCCTGGCCATCTATCGCGGCCACCCGTTGCGCGAATACCTGCTGCAACGCGTGCCCGGACTACGTCTGGTCGAAGTCAAAAGCCCTGCCGAAGGCATGGCGCTGATTGCCCGAGGACAGGTCGACGTAACGGTGAGCTCGTTGCTGGTGGCGCGTTTTCTGATTGCCCGGCAGTACCGCGATCGCCTGCGAATTACCGGCACCGTTGGCGATCAGCCGGCGCGCATCGCATTGGCCACGGCACCGCAATCGGCATTGCTGCACTCGATCCTGAACAAGGCGTTACTGAGCATTGCGCCGCAGCAAATGGATGAACTGGTCGAGCGCTGGAGCCACGATGTAGTGGTCGAGAACAGCTACTGGCTGCGCCACCGTCAGGAGATTCTGCTGGGTTTCGCCAGCGCAGCTGCCTTGCTTCTGTTGGCACTGCTGTGGATTGGCTGGCAGCGCCGGCAGATCCACCAGCGTCAGCAATGGTTGCTGCAACTGCAACAGGCCAAGGACGCGGCGGACGAAGCCAGTCGGGCCAAGAGTACTTTTCTGGCGACCATGAGCCACGAGATCCGCACGCCGATGAACGCCCTGATCGGCATGCTCGAACTGGCCCTCAAGCGCGCAGAGGAGGGCGTGACTGATCGACTCGCCATTCAGGTGGCGTCGAATGCCGGCCAGCAATTATTGGCGTTGATTGGCGACATTCTCGATATCGCTCGTATCGAGTCCGGGCATTTGTCCCTCGCGCCCGAGCGAGCTAATTTACGCGAGACGGTGTTATCGGTATGCCGAGTGTTCGAAGGGCTGGCGCGGCAGAAACGCTTGTTGTGGCGCATCGAGCTTGATCCGCGCGCCGACGTGGATGTGTTGATCGATCCGACGCGCTTCAAACAAGTGCTTTCCAACCTGTTGAGCAATGCGATCAAATTTACCCAGTCAGGTGACGTCTGCCTGCGACTGCAGATCGTTGCGATATCGCACGAGCAAGTGAGTGTGCAAGTGCTGATCGAAGACAGCGGCATCGGTATAAGTGCTGAAGATCAAAAGCGCCTGTTCAGCCCGTTCGTTCAAGCGAGCAATAGCCTTCAAGCGGCGCGCAGCGGTTCCGGCCTGGGGCTGGTGATCAGCCGTAACCTCTGCGAAATGATGGGCGGCACGCTGGGTCTCGATAGTGATCTCGGGCAAGGCACGCGAGTAAAAATCAATATCCAGTTGCCGCTGCTGACGTTGGTGACGACCACACTGGCAACGCCCGAGGCGGCAGCCGCGACCTGTGTATTAAGCGTGTTGGTGGTCGACGATCACCCGGTCAATCGCTTGCTGATGTGCTGGCAACTGAGTGAATTGGGGCATCGCACGGTAGACGTGGGCGACGGAGAACAGGGGCTGGACCGCTGGCGAACCCAGGCCTTCGATGTGGTGATCACCGACTGCAACATGCCGCGCCGCAATGGCTATGAGCTGGCACAGGCGATTCGCAACGAAGAAGCCGCCAGCGACCGCAGGCCCTGTCTGATCCTCGGTTTTACGGCCAACGCGCAGATCGAAGAGCGCCTGCGTTGTCTGGATGCCGGTATGGACGGCTGCCTGTTCAAACCGATTCGCTTGCACGATCTGGCTGAAGCCATGAACGGCGCCCGCCGTTGCGAGCTTCACGAGGATGAACTGCCTGGCGCCGAGTCGGTCGAGATTGACCTGAGTGCCCTGGAGCAGATGGCCGGGACCGATCACTCGTTGATCGAGCGTTTGCGCAAGGAAGTCGGCAATAGCTTGCGCGACGATCTGCAGGCTTTGGATCAGACCCACGTCGGCGACCGCAACGGCCTGCGTGAGCTGGCCCATCGCATCAGGGGCGGTGCGCAAATGGTTGGGGCTGCGCGGGTTGTTGCGGCGTGCGCAGATCTGGACACGGCGTGCCGAGACTGTGACAACGCTGTCATCGACCGTGCCATCGGCAAGTTGCGCGAAACCATGCACGGCCTCGCGCGCTGTCTCTGAGCCAACGCAGTCTCCTGTGGGAGCGAGCCTGCTCGCGAATAGCGCATCACCAAATCAATTGTTCTGCCTATGGAACACTCAGGCCGATATGCACCCTCTAGTCGAATATTCGATATGCCTTTAGGCTTAATCCAATGCATTTACCCATTGGAGACCCCATGAAAAACATCATCGGCATTTACACCAGCCCGCGCGGCCATTGGGTCGGCGATGGTTTCCCGGTGCGCACACTTTTCTCTTACGACAACCTGGGCAAGCACATCAGCCCGTTTCTGCTGCTCGATCACGCTGGTCCCGCCGAATTCACCCCGACCACTGAACAGCGTGGCGTCGGCCAGCACCCGCACCGTGGTTTCGAAACCGTGACCATCGTTTACGACGGCGAAGTGCAACACCGCGACTCCACCGGCAGCGGCGGCACCATCGGCCCGGGCGACGTGCAGTGGATGACCGCAGCGTCCGGCATCCTCCATGAAGAGTTTCATTCGGAGAACTTCGCCAGAACCGGCGGCAAGCTGGAAATGGTCCAGCTGTGGGTCAACCTGCCGGCCAAGGACAAAATGGCCGCGCCGGGTTACCAGACCATTCTCGACCGCGACATTCCGAGCGTCGCGCTCAAGGACGACGCCGGCAGTCTGCGTCTGATCGCCGGTGAATTCGACGGGCACACCGGACCTTCGCGCACCTTCACGCCGATCGACGTCTGGGATCTGCGCCTCAATGCTGGCAAGTTGCTGACGCTTGATCTGCACGAAGGACGCAATACCGCACTGGTGGTGCTGAAAGGCTCAGTGCAAGTCAACGGTGCGGAGTCGGTTGGGGTAGGGCAGTTGGCGCTGTTCGAACGCGACGGTGATCGACTCACTCTCCAGGCCAGCGAAGACGCGGTGGTATTGCTGCTCAGCGGCGAGCCGATCGACGAACCGATCGTTGGCCACGGCCCGTTCGTGATGAACACCGAGCAGGAAATCCACCAGGCCTTCGCCGACTTCCAGTCCGGGCGCTTTGGCCAGATGCACGCCTGAACCGAAGCTTTACTGGCAACTGAAATTCCCTGTGGGAGCGAGCCTGCTCGCGAATGCTCTGATTCAGTCGAAGAGGTAGTGACTGACAGGACGCCTTCGCGAGCAGGCTCGCTCCCACAGGTTTTTCAGCGTTTTCGAGACGCTGTTCATCCGCCGAAATCAATTGCTCCTACACTGTGCCAATCTGTGCGATCTTCTCGCGATTGGCCTTTGTCGGAGTTGTTTGATGCTGTCTCTGCTGACCGAACACCCGTTGTTTAGCGCGTTGATCCTGATCCTGCTCGATCTTGGCCTGTGGCGGCTGATCAGCTCTCGCGGCAGCGAATGGAAGCTGCTGGTGCGGGTACTGATTTTCGCCCTGTTCAGCATTGTGCTGTTCAACGAAGGCCTCAACCCGATGGAACCGGCACCGTGGGCCGACAACGTGCCGCTGCATCTGGCGGCGACCGGGTTGCAGATCGGCTGGTGGCTGTTTGGTGCGCGCACCCTGACGGTGTTGATCGGCGCGGCGATGATGCAGCGGGTCGGCCACACCGGCCGGCTGTTGCAGGACTTGCTCGGCGCGGTGATTTTCCTCATCGCGATCATTGCGGCGCTGGCGTACGTGCTCGATCTGCCGGTCAAAGGCGTGCTGGCGACGTCCGGCGCGTTGGCGATCATCGTCGGTCTGGCCTTGCAGAGCACGTTGAGCGATGTGTTCTCCGGCATCGTCCTCAACACCACCAAGCCCTATCAACTTGATGACTGGATCTCCATCGACGGTACCGAGGGCCGCGTCACCGACATCGACTGGCGCGCCACGCGTCTGCAAACCAGCCAGGGCAGCATGGCCGTGATTCCCAACTCGCTGGCGGCGAAAGCCAAAATCATCAACTTCAGCCGACCGAGCAATATGTTCGGCGTTTCCGTCAGCGTGCCCGTCAGCCCCCATGCCCGGCCCAGTTCGGTAATCGAGGCGCTGGAGCGGGCAATGCAGGGTTGTCGGCAATTGCTCGACACACCGGCGCCCAGCGTGTCGTTGAAGAGTTCTGCCAGCGGCGGCGCGGAGTACGAAATCAGTGGATTTGTCGCCTCGATGGGCGAGAAGCGCGTGGTGCGCAATCAGTTGTTCGACCTCGCTTACCGGCATTTGCAGGCCTCCGGCGTCAATCTGCTGTCGAGCAACGAGACCAGCGCCGCACCGCAGTTGTCGCGGCCACGGGCGCTGCTGGAAAGCTCACCGATCTTCTCGACTCTGCGTGAAGAAGAAAAAGACACCTTCAGCCAGAACATGACCCTGCAAACTTTCCGCGCCGGCGAGACGATCCTGGCGGGCGGGGAGGTCAGCGATCACTTGTTCATCATTGAGTCCGGCGTGGTTTCGGTGACGCTCAAGCGCCATGGTGCACCACTGGAATCCGGGCGCATGGGGCCGGGTGAGGTGATCGGCGAGGCCGGGATTCTTTCCGACACCGCCTTGCCGGCGGATTTTTCCGCGAAGACTTTCTGCGCCCTGTATCGCATCGAGAGGTCCTACCTGAAACCGTGCCTGGACGCGCGCCATGACATCCACGATGCGATGCAGGCGTTGCTCGATTTCCGTCTGCACAAGGCGCAGTCGCTGACCGAGGAAACGCCCGTGGTCGCGCCGAAAAGAGGCTTTCTGCAATGGCTGCGTAATCGCGTCTGAGCTGTCGCTTTGTGATTCGATGCAACCTGCGCGGCGTTCTCAGGGTCACAATTTGCAATCCCACCGGGCAGGAGTTGCAGACGATGAAAAACCTGCGAATCGCCACCTTCAACGTCAACGGCATGCGCGCGCGGCTGCCGAATCTGCTGGAATGGCTCAAGCGCGAGCAACCGGACATCGTCTGCCTGCAAGAGCTCAAGTCAGTGGACAGCGCATTTCCCGCCGCCGAACTGGAGGCCGCCGGTTACGGCGCAATCTGGCAGGGCCAGGCGTCATGGAATGGCGTGGCGATTCTGGCGCGCGATGCACAGCCGCTGGAGAGTCGACGCGGTTTGCCCGGCGATCCCGATGACACGCACAGCCGCTATATCGAAGCGGCGGTCCACGGTGTGCTGGTCGGTTGCCTGTATCTGCCCAACGGCAACCCGCAGCCGGGGCCGAAATTCGATTACAAACTGGCCTGGTTCGAGCGTCTGATCAATTACGCCAAAGACCTGCAAAGCAGCGATCACCCCGTGGTGCTCGCCGGTGACTTCAATGTCGTGCCCACCGACATGGACATCTACAACACCCGATCCTGGCTCAAGGACGCTTTGTTGCAACCCGAAAGCCGCGAGTGCTACCAGCGGCTGCTGGATCAGGGCTGGACCGATTCCCTGCGCCACGTGTATCCCGAAGAACGCCTCTACACCTTCTGGGATTACTTCCGCAATCATTGGCAAACCAACTCCGGCCTGCGCATCGACCACCTGCTGCTCAACCCGGCATTGAGCCCGTATCTGCACGACGCCGGTGTTGACGCCTGGGTGCGCAACGAACCGCACGCCAGCGACCATGCGCCGACTTGGATTCGCATCGGCTCGCGGAAAAAACGCTGAACGGGCGATTGGCGAAATCAATTGTCGAAAACTGTGCCTGATCCCGTATACAGGGCAACATCCACGCAGTGTTCTGCGGCCCATGCATAAGGATCGAGCAATGAGTGCGCCACGGCTGACCAGTACCAATCTGTACCTGCAACGTTTGGGTTTCGATGCGCCGCCGGCACCGACGCTGGATACGTTGCGCCAGTTGCAGTCCCGCCACACCGCTCGGTTTGTTTTCGAAAATCTGGCAACGATCAGTGCAGAGCCGGTGTTGATCGACTTGGTCTCCATCGAAGACAAGGTATTGCAGCAGGGGCGGGGCGGCTACTGCTATGAGCTCAATCATTTGTTTTATGCGCTGCTGCTTGAATTGGGCTTCGACGCGCGGGCGATCAGCGGGCGCGTGGTGATGAATCAACCGGAAGGCAGCTGGACGGCGCGCACCCATCGTTTGAGTCTGGTGACCATCGACGAAGTGCGTTACATCACCGACGTCGGCTTTGGCGGCATGGTGCCCACCGCGCCGCTGTTGCTCGACAGTGAAGATGAGCAACCCACCCCACACGAACCCTACCGTATCGACAAGCAAGCTGATGGCTACCTGCTGCGCGCCAAAGTCGCAGGCGAATGGCGGCCGATGTACCTGTTCGATTTGCAACGCCAGGAAGACATCGATTACACCGTTGGCAACTGGTACGTCTCGACGCATCCCGAGTCACCGTTCGCCCAGCGCCTGATGGTGGCGCGCACCGGCGCTGGCTGGCGCAAAACCCTGAACAACGGCAGTTTTGCCATTCATCACATGGGCGCGGACAGTGAGCGGCGCGAGGTGGCAGACGTCGACGAGCTGATGAAATTGCTGCGGCGCGAGTTCGATCTTCAGGTGCCTGATTCACCGCGTGTGCGACAAGCGCTGGCTCGGGTCATCGCGCCAGCCTCCATCTAAGGCTTTACATCAGGCTCCAATACGCGACGGATTTCGCCGATGGCCGCTGACAGCTTTCGCTCGAGACTCTTGAGATCGGTGGCGGTGATGCCTTTCTTGAATTGCCCCGTCAGACCTGAATCGTCAGCGCTTCCCTGCTGGCGTGGGCCATCAAGCAGAGCATGGCGCAGGGTGTTGTTGATCACAGTCTGGTAGCCAAAGCCCTCGGTTTCCGCGGCGGTACGCGCCGCTTCGATCACCGCGTCATCAAGCATGATAGTGATGCGGGTCTTGCCCTTGCTCGGCGCTACTGCGCCGCGTTTACCTGCGGAAAAGTCATATTCGTCTTTCATCGGTCAAGCCTCCTGAAAATACGCGCGTCGTTCGCTGGGTGTGGCGAGACGTGCGGAAATGATTCGAACAACATTGGCTTCGCGATAGCTGTAAGCAACGGCAAGCACACGACCTTTGGCATCGAGGCCGAGG
Organism: Pseudomonas siliginis; assembly: GCF_019145195.1. Taxonomy (GTDB): domain Bacteria; phylum Pseudomonadota; class Gammaproteobacteria; order Pseudomonadales; family Pseudomonadaceae; genus Aquipseudomonas; species Aquipseudomonas siliginis. Next base: position 144,229 of record NZ_JAHSTW010000005.1, on the reverse strand, counting down.
GTGATCCAGCGTTGTTCGTCATGGTCGTTGTCCTCAAGTGTCAGTGCGCGTTCGTCATGGAAAACCGGTTCGGCTTCGGCGAGGCTGATGCCCTTGTGCTTGAGTTTGTTGGCTGGGTTTTTGCTTTTGTCGTACTGAATCTTGAATGACTTCATTATGCATACTTTATATGTATAAAAAAGAGCGCGACTACACCGTCGGTCGCCGTGAACACTTCAGCCTAGTGGGCACTGGCGCGAGCGCAGCGGGGATGTGTTGCCGAATTTGTTGGGGCAAGAAGCGCAGGCTAGAAGGTTGGATGGCTACCTAACCATTATGTGACTGACAAGTTGTATACAACTCTATGGACATTTGTCCTGAGTATTGAATACAGTGTGCGCATAACAAAAACCAGGGAACCCCCCACCATGAAAACGCCCCATGTTTCACACCAACGGCCCGAGGACGAAAACCTCGGGGTCGGCGCGAATATGGCTTACGGCCTGCAACATGTTCTGACCATGTACGGCGGTATCGTTGCGGTGCCACTGATCATTGGCCAGGCGGCCGGTCTGTCGCCGGCGGACATTGGTCTGTTGATTGCTGCTTCATTGTTTGCGGGGGGGCTGGCGACGTTGCTGCAAACCCTGGGTCTGCCGTTTTTTGGCTGTCAGCTGCCGCTGGTCCAGGGCGTATCGTTCTCCGGCGTGGCGACCATGGTCGCGATCGTCAGCAGTGGCGGGGAGGGCGGTTTCCAGTCGGTGCTGGGCGCGGTGATTGCCGCCTCGTTGATCGGCTTGCTGATCACGCCGGTGTTCTCACGCATCACCAAGTTCTTTCCGCCGCTGGTCACCGGCATTGTGATCACCACCATCGGCCTGACGCTGATGCCGGTGGCCGCACGCTGGGCGATGGGCGGCAACAGCCACGCGCCGGACTTCGGCAGCATGCAGAACATCGGTCTGGCGGCGGTCACGCTGGTGCTGGTGTTGCTGCTGAGCAAGGTTGGCAGCGCGACCATTTCTCGGCTGTCGATTCTGCTGGCCATGGTCATCGGCACGGTGCTGGCGGTGTTCCTCGGCATGGCGGATTTCTCCAGTGTCACCACCGGCCCCATGTTCGGCTTCCCGACACCGTTCCACTTCGGCATGCCGACCTTCCACTTCGCCGCGATTCTGTCGATGTGCATTGTGGTCATGGTGACGCTGGTGGAAACCTCGGCGGACATCCTCGCCGTGGGCGAGATCATTGACACCAAGGTAGATTCCAAACGCTTGGGCAACGGCCTGCGCGCCGACATGCTGTCGAGCATGTTTGCGCCGATCTTCGGTTCGTTTACGCAAAGTGCTTTCGCGCAGAACGTCGGGCTGGTGGCGGTGACCGGGATCAAGAGCCGATTCGTGGTCGCCACCGGCGGCCTGTTCCTGGTGGTGCTCGGCCTGCTGCCGTTCATGGGCCGGGTGATTGCTGCCGTGCCGACTTCGGTACTCGGCGGCGCCGGGATCGTGCTGTTCGGTACTGTGGCTGCGAGCGGCATCCGCACGTTGTCGAAGGTGGACTACCGCAACAACGTCAACCTGATCATCGTTGCCACTTCGATCGGTTTCGGCATGATCCCGATCGCCGCGCCGAACTTCTACGATCACTTCCCGAGCTGGTTCGCGACGATTTTCCATTCGGGCATCAGTTCGTCGGCAATCATGGCGATCCTGCTCAACCTGGCGTTCAACCACTTCACGACCGGCAACTCGGATCAACAGTCGGTGTTCGCCGCAGCCGAAGAGCGCACTCTGCGTTATCGCGATCTCGCCGCGCTGCGTGAAGGCGATTACTTCAGCGACGGCAAGCTGCATGATTGCGATGGCAAGGAAGTGCCAGTGATCGAGCCGGATGACCATGATCATGGCCACGGCGCGCCGAAGGTGCAGGTGAAAAGCAGCGAACATGTCTGACCGCTGCGTCTGAAACGGAAAAGGCCGATCTGCCCAAACAGATCGGCCTTTTGGTATTTTTAATGCGCTCACAAAAAAGCCCCTGAACCTTGCGATTCAGGGGCTTTGCTATTTGGCTCCACAACCTGGACTCGAACCAGGGACCCAGTGATTAACAGTCACTTGCTCTACCAACTGAGCTATTGCGGAATTGGTGCGTATGTTACTGATTCAAAAAGAGAAGTCAAGCATCGCCTGGCAACTTTTGCGATTCGTCGGGACGGACGGCATTTTGTCAGCGATTGGCGGTTACCAGAATGACTTCAGAGGTCTACCATGGCAGCCCGGAAGTGGTCACACGCGCTACCGGCCATTCGCCGCAAAGGTACGCGCCATGACTCAAATCACCCGCAACACCGAGGTGCTCGCATGAGCACTGCACAGATCAGCCTGCCCAAAGGGATCGGCCCGCACGCCGAAAAACTTTTCGATGCAATCACCGGGGCAAGTACCGCCGAAGAATTGAACCGCGCCGGCGGCAAGGCCGAAGGTTTCGTCCTCGGTCTCGAAAGCAGCAAGGCCATCAAAAGCCAGGTCGCCGAATCGCTGTATGTGATTTACGACGATGCCGCCACCCAGCGCTCGGCTGAACTGGCTTAACTGCCGAAAGTAATCGTGCCGAGCATCAGCTTGGCATAGACCGCCGTCGCCGCCAGTTGCACCAGCCACAGGGCTAGGCCACCGAGGAATACCCCGGTGGCGACTTGCAGCACCAGGCTCTTTTCACGCTTGGCCGGAGCGCGCGGGATGAAATCATCCAGGTCGTCACGGTCGGCGCGCAGGTTGTCGTTTTTCATGTGGGTTCTCGCAAGGTTCCGGGTTCGGCTCATGTCCTGTGGGAGCGAGCCTGCTCGCGAAAGCGTCTTGTCAGCTGACATAGCATCGACTGGCCGACCGCATTCGCGAGCAGGCTCGCTCCCACAGGTTGGATTTGTGTGCAGTCCAGTCTAGAGGTTGCAAGGCGTTTTCTGAGACAAATAAAAACGGGAAGCCGTTCAAGGCTTCCCGTTTTTTCATCACTCGCCGAAATCAGATGACCTGAACGATCGCGTCCGTCACAGCCTTGATGTTGCTCTGGTTCAAGGCAGCCACGCAGATGCGGCCGGTGTCCAGGGCGTAGATGCCGAACTCGTTGCGCAGGCGATGCACTTGTTCAGTGGTCAGGCCGGAGTAGGAGAACATGCCGCGCTGACGACCGACGAAGCTGAAATCGCGGCCCGGCGCTTTTTCCGCCAGCAGGGCAACCATCTGCTCGCGCATGCCGCGAATACGCAGACGCATTTCGGCCAGTTCGGCTTCCCACTGCGCGCGCAGTTCCGGGCTGTTCAGCACCGCAGCAACGATGCTGGCGCCGTGGGTCGGCGGGTTGGAGTAGTTGGTGCGGATCACGCGCTTGACCTGCGACAGCACGCGCGCGCTTTCTTCTTTCGATTCGCTGATGATCGACAGTGCGCCAACGCGTTCGCCGTATAGCGAGAACGATTTGGAGAACGAGCTTGAGACGAAAAAGGTCAGGCCGGATTCGGCGAACAGGCGCACAGCGGCGGCGTCTTCATCGATGCCGTCGCCGAAACCCTGGTAAGCCATGTCGAGGAACGGCACGTGACCTTTGGCCTTGACCACTTCCAGCACCTTGTTCCAGTCCGCCGGGGTCAGGTCGACGCCGGTCGGGTTGTGGCAGCAAGCATGCAGGACAACGATCGAGCCGTTCGGCAGGGCGTTGAGGTCGTCGAGCATGCCGGCACGGTTCACGTCGTGGGTGGCAGCGTCGTAGTAACGGTAGTTCTGCACCGGGAAACCGGCGGTTTCGAACAGCGCGCGGTGGTTTTCCCAGCTCGGGTCGCTGATCGCCACGACAGCGTTCGGCAGCAGTTGCTTGAGGAAGTCGGCACCGATTTTCAGTGCGCCAGTCCCGCCGACCGCCTGAGTGGTGATGACGCGACCGGCGCTGATCAGCGGCGAGTCGTTGCCGAACAACAGTTTCTGCACGGCCTGGTCGTAGGCAGCGATGCCATCGATCGGCAGATAACCGCGCGAAGCGTGTTGCGCGACGCGAATCGTCTCGGCTTCGATCACCGCGCGCAGCAGTGGAATTCGCCCCTCTTCGTTGCAGTACACGCCCACGCCCAGGTTGACCTTGGTGGTCCGGGTATCGGCGTTGAATGCTTCGTTGAGGCCCAGGATTGGATCGCGGGGTGCCATTTCGACAGCGGAGAACAGGCTCATTATTACGGCGGCTCTGAATGGAGAGTGGAGGGACGTGTAGCGCTCCAGCCGAATGCACTAGAGCGGTGCACAAACGGGGAGCTAGTATAGAGGCCATCACCGCGCAATGGCGACAGGCGAATCGGCTTTTGGGGTAAGTTTTTCCGATTATTTCTGGACCGTTAGTCGATTGACTTTGTCAGACTCTTTACCGGATGTAGGACGTTTGCCTTGAAAGGTTAGGCAATCGCCACCACATTCAGCACAATCCAGGTTTTTTCTTGCGCGACATCGGTCGTTTGCGGTCGTCCTCGTGGTGCTCCGCCTGACGCGGAACGCCGCGATTCCAGAGGTGTGTATGTCGGAATTCCAGCTAGTCACCCGCTTCGAGCCTGCCGGCGATCAGCCGGAAGCCATTCGCCAGTTGGTTGAGGGCATTGACGCCGGGCTGGCGCACCAGACACTGCTCGGTGTGACCGGTTCGGGCAAGACCTTCAGCATTGCCAACGTCATCTCCCAGGTCCAGCGGCCGACGCTCGTACTGGCGCCGAACAAGACCCTGGCCGCGCAGTTGTACGGGGAGTTCAAGGCGTTCTTCCCCAACAACGCCGTTGAATACTTCGTTTCCTACTACGACTACTACCAGCCCGAAGCGTATGTGCCGTCGTCCGACACCTTCATCGAGAAGGACGCGTCGATCAACGACCACATCGAGCAGATGCGACTGTCCGCGACGAAAGCGTTGCTGGAGCGCAAGGACGCGATCATCGTCACCACGGTGTCGTGCATCTATGGTCTGGGCAGCCCGGAAACCTATCTGAAAATGGTCTTGCACGTGGATCGCGGCGACAAGCTCGATCAGCGCGCGCTTCTGCGGCGCCTGGCTGACCTGCAATACACCCGCAACGACATGGATTTTGCCCGGGCGACGTTCCGCGTGCGCGGTGATGTGATCGACATCTTCCCGGCGGAATCCGATCTGGAAGCGATCCGCATCGAGCTTTTCGACGACGAGGTCGAGAGCATTTCCGCCTTCGACCCGCTGACCGGCGAAGTCATCCGCAAGATGCCGCGCTTCACTTTCTATCCGAAGAGCCACTACGTGACGCCTCGGGAAACCCTGCTCGACGCCATCGAAGGCATCAAGGTCGAATTGCAGGAGCGCCTCGAATACCTGCGCAGTAACAACAAACTGGTGGAGGCCCAGCGCCTGGAGCAGCGCACCCGTTTCGACCTCGAGATGATCCTCGAGCTGGGTTACTGCAACGGCATCGAAAACTACTCGCGCTACCTTTCCGGGCGTCCATCCGGCGCGGCGCCACCCACGCTTTACGACTATCTGCCGGCCGACGCCTTGCTGGTGATCGACGAATCCCACGTCAGCGTGCCGCAGGTCGGCGCGATGTATAAGGGCGACCGTTCGCGCAAGGAAACCCTCGTTGAGTACGGCTTCCGCCTGCCTTCGGCGCTGGACAACCGGCCCATGCGTTTCGACGAGTGGGAAGGGGTCAGCCCGCAGACCATTTTCGTTTCGGCAACGCCCGGCAATTACGAAGCCGAGCACGCCGGGCGGGTGGTTGAGCAGGTGGTGCGGCCGACCGGCCTGGTCGACCCGCAGGTTGAAGTGCGGCCGGCGCTGACTCAGGTCGATGACTTGCTCTCGGAAATCACCAAGCGCGTGGCGATCGAAGAGCGTGTGCTGGTCACCACGCTGACCAAGCGCATGGCCGAAGACCTGACCGATTACCTCGCCGACCACGGCGTGCGCGTGCGTTATCTGCACTCGGACATCGATACCGTCGAGCGCGTCGAGATCATCCGCGATTTGCGCCTCGGCGTGTTCGATGTGCTGGTCGGGATCAACCTGCTGCGTGAAGGCCTCGACATGCCGGAAGTGTCGCTGGTGGCGATTCTCGATGCCGACAAGGAAGGCTTCTTGCGTTCCGAGCGCTCACTGATCCAGACCATCGGCCGCGCGGCGCGTAACCTCAATGGCCGGGCGATTCTCTACGCCGATCGCATGACCGGTTCGATGGAGCGGGCGATTGGCGAGACCGAGCGCCGTCGCGAGAAGCAGATCGCCTTCAACCTTGAGAACGGCATCACCCCGAAAGGTGTGATCAAGGACGTCGCCGACATCATGGAAGGCGCCACCGTGCCCGGTTCGCGCAGCAAGAAGCGCAAAGGCATGGCCAAGGCCGCCGAAGAGAACGCCAAGTACGAAGCCGAACTGCGCTCGCCAAGCGAAATCACCAAACGCATCCGCGCGCTGGAAGAGAAGATGTACCAATTGGCGCGGGATCTGGAGTTTGAAGCGGCGGCGCAGATGCGCGACGAGATTGCCAAACTGCGCGAACGATTGCTTACGGTATAAGGGATCGTTCCCACGCAGAGCGTGGGAACGATCATTGTGTTTCCCTGTGGGAGCGAGCCTGCTCGCGAATGGCCTTCACACAAATCGGACGGCCTAGCGCATCCGGCTTAAATACCCTGCCCGCTGGAGCGGGGCGGGTGTCGCCTGTTACCATTCGCCGCTTGATTGTTCTGCTCTTCATTTTTTCGAGACAAGCCATGACCACCGTCCGCACTCGCATCGCGCCATCGCCTACCGGGGACCCCCACGTAGGTACCGCTTACATCGCATTGTTCAACTACTGCTTTGCCAAGCAGCACGGCGGTGAGTTCATCCTGCGCATCGAAGACACCGATCAGTTGCGTTCGACCCGCGAGTCCGAACAGCAGATCTTCGACGCCCTGCGCTGGCTCGGCATCGACTGGAGCGAAGGCCCGGACGTCGGCGGCCCGCACGGCCCGTATCGGCAGAGCGAGCGCGGCGACATCTATCAGAAGTACTGCCAGCAACTGGTCGACATGGGCCATGCGTTCCCGTGCTTCTGCACTGCTGAAGAACTCGATCAGATGCGCGCCGAGCAAATGGCTCGCGGCGAAACTCCACGTTACGACGGCCGCGCACTGCTGCTGTCGAAGGAAGAAGTCGCGGCGCGCCTGGCCGCTGGCGAACCGCACGTGATCCGCATGAAGGTGCCGAGCGAAGGCGTCTGCGTGGTGCCGGACATGTTGCGTGGCGACGTCGAGATCCCGTGGGATCGCATGGACATGCAAGTGCTGATGAAGACCGACGGCCTGCCGACGTACTTCCTCGCCAACGTGGTCGACGATCACCTGATGGGCATCACCCACGTGCTGCGTGGCGAAGAATGGCTGCCATCGGCACCGAAACTGATTTTGCTGTACGAATACTTCGGCTGGGAACAGCCGGAGCTGTGCTACATGCCGCTGCTGCGTAACCCGGACAAGAGCAAGCTGTCCAAGCGCAAGAACCCGACCTCGGTGACCTTCTACGAGCGCATGGGCTTCATGCCGGAAGCGATGCTCAACTACCTCGGGCGCATGGGTTGGTCGATGCCGGACGAGCGCGAGAAGTTCTCGCTGCAGGAAATGGTCGACAACTTCGACCTCAAGCGTGTCTCCCTCGGCGGGCCGATTTTCGACATCGAGAAGCTGTCGTGGCTCAACGGCCAGTGGCTGCGCGATCTGCCGGTGGAAGAGTTTGCCGCCCGCGTGCAGAAGTGGGCGTTCAATTCCGACTACATGATGAAGATCGCGCCGCACGTTCAGGGCCGTGTTGAAACGTTCAGCCAGGTCGCACCGCTGGCGGGGTTCTTCTTTGCCGGCGGCGTGAATCCGGATGCCAAGCTGTTTGAGTCGAAAAAGCTCTCCGGCGATCAGGTTCGCCAGTTGATGCAATTGATCCTGTGGAAACTGGAAAGCCTGCGGCAGTGGGAGAAGGACAGCATCACCGCGACGATCCAGGCGGTGGTCGAATCTCTGGAGCTGAAACTGCGCGACGCGATGCCGCTGATGTTTGCTGCGATCACTGGGCAGGCCAGTTCGGTGTCGGTGCTCGATGCGATGGAAATCCTCGGCCCGGACCTGACCCGTTTCCGTCTGCGCCAGGCGATTGACCTGCTGGGCGGCGTGTCGAAGAAAGAAAACAAGGAGTGGGAAAAGCTCTTGGGCGCCATCGCCTGATTGCTTTTGCTTCTCTGCAGGACTGCCGAAGGCTGTGATCTTTTGATCCTGCCTTCGGCGTTTCTCCCGAATTTACGGGGGAGGGCGGTAAGTGATTGTTATCCCGGCAAAAAATTTTGAAATTTTTCAAAAATAAGTTTGACAGGCTTTCGATACGCCCTTAAGATTCGCCCCGTCCTCAGCGATGAGGGGCTATAGCTCAGCTGGGAGAGCGCTTGCATGGCATGCAAGAGGTCGACGGTTCGATCCCGTCTAGCTCCACCAATTTACACTTCGAGGTCTGGCCACACCGGCCTTGAAGCGATCAACACTCAGCGTTGATCAGTTGTATAGAAGGGTTTGCGTCCCCTTCGTCTAGTGGCCTAGGACACCGCCCTTTCACGGCGGTAACAGGGGTTCGAGTCCCCTAGGGGACGCCAGTTTTACAGAAGTGATGTTGCAAGAGATCACTCCGCCGCGAGGCGAAAAATCCGGGGCTATAGCTCAGCTGGGAGAGCGCCTGCATGGCATGCAGGAGGTCAGCGGTTCGATCCCGCTTAGCTCCACCAATTTTACAGTTCAAGGTCTGGCCACACCGGCCTTGAATCGATCAGCTCTCAGCACTGATCAGTTGTATAGAAGGGTTTGTGTCCCCTTCGTCTAGTGGCCTAGGACACCGCCCTTTCACGGCGGTAACAGGGGTTCGAGTCCCCTAGGGGACGCCACGATTACCCGCTCTGCGGGATTTATAAGGGTCATTCAATTATTGAATGGCCCTTTTGTTTGTCCGGCGTTTGGCCAACTCTCCTTTTTCCTTACACTGTGCTTCAGACCAGCGGTCATATTCATGACTTGCGGAATATTATTATGCGAATAATATTCTAGTCGTAATATTCGGAGGCAACGATGAACGATAAAAAAGCTCAAACCCGCGAACGCATCCTCAAGGCTGCCAGCGCCGCACTGATTCAGCGCGGCCCGGCTGACCCGAGCGTGGGCGAAGTGATGGGCGCAGCCGGCCTGACCGTCGGCGGCTTCTACGCACACTTCGAAAGCAAGGACGCGATGATGCTCGAAGCGTTCAAGCAACTGCTGGGCCGGCGTCGCGACCTGATTGCCGACATGGACGCCGATCTGACCGGCGAAGAGCGTCGCGCTTTGGTGGCTGCGTTCTACCTGTCACGCAAACACCGTGATTCCAGCGAAGCCGCATGCCCGATTCCGGCCTCGATTGGCGAGCTGGGGCGTTTGCCGGAGTCGTTCCGCATAGCGCTGAACGAGCATTTGGAATTGATGGTCGCGCAGCTGGCGGCCAGCCCTGAAGACACCGACAAGGCTTTGGCCGATGTCGCGTTGATGGTTGGTGGTCTGGCCTTGGCCAGAGCGCTGGGTCCGGGAGAGTTATCCGATCGATTGCTGCGCGCCGCCAAGTCGGCGGTGCGTTGACCTGAAGGCAACAAGCCTGAGGAGAGTGCGATGAACGCGTTGAAGTGGGTTCGTGGCGTTAACGGTACCTTGGGCTGGTTTGCACCGAGACTGGTGGCAAGCAAAATGCGTCTGGCGTTCATGACGCCCCGCGCGCTACCGCTGCGCGATTGGGAGCTGCCGCTGTTGGCCAGCTCCGAACGCATCACATTGCGCTTCGGCCTGTCGGCGCTGCGCTGGGGCCAAGGTCCTACAGTGTTGCTGATGCATGGCTGGGAAGGGAGGCCAACGCAATTCGCCTCGTTGATCAATGCTCTGGTCGATGCCGGCTACACCGTCGTCGCGCTCGATGGCCCGGCCCACGGTCGCTCCCCTGGGCGAGAAGCCAATGTAGTGCTGTTCGCCCGCGCCATGCTCGAAGCCGCTGCCGAATTGCCGCCGCTGCAAGCGGTTATCGGCCATTCCATGGGCGGCGCCAGCGCGATGCTCGCCGTGCAGTTGGGTCTGCGCACCGAAACCCTGGTCAGCATCGCCGCACCGTCGCGGATTCTCGGCGTGCTGCGCGGTTTCGCGCGAATGGTGGGCATGCCGCCGCGCGCGCGTTCGGCGTTCATTCGTCAGGTCGAGCAGGACGTCGGCATGCGCGCCGCAACGCTGGACGTGGCCCACTATCAACTTGATATGCCCGGCCTGATCGTGCACGCCGAGGACGACAACTTCGTCTCGGTCAAAGAATCGCAATTGATTCACGAAGCCTGGTTCGACAGTCGCCTGCTGCGCCTGGAAAGCGGCGGCCATCAACGCGTGCTGGCCGACCCTCGAGTGATTGATGGTGTGTTATCACTGCTTGCCGGTCGCAGCCTTCAGGCGCGCCAATCAGCCTGAGCTCCGTTACACTGCCCCGGTTGAATACTTTGACCGGGAGTGGGGCATGGGCTGGGATCGGGCAACGCCGTTTACCATTGATCTGCAAGTAGGCGCCGAAGACATCGACGGGCTCGGGCACGCCAACAACGCCGTTTACGTGACCTGGCTCGAGCGCTGCGCCTGGCGCCATTCGCAGCGCCTCGGCCTGGATCTGGTCGAATACCGGCGGCTGGATCGGGCGATGGCGGTTGTCCGCCACGAAATCGATTACCTGGCCGCCGCCTATGAAGGTGATGAACTGCAACTGGCGACCTGGATCGTCGACTGGGATCAGCGCTTGAAAATGACCCGGCATTTCCAGCTCAAACGCCCCAGCGACAACGCCACCCTGTTGCGCGCGCAGACCACATTTGTCTGCATCGAACTGTCGACCGGCAAGCCCAAGCGTATGCCGGCTGAATTTATCGACGGCTATGGCCCGGCGATCCAGATTGCAGAGGCAATATAAATCTCACCCTGTGGGAGCGAGCCTGCTCGCGAAAGCATCGGGTCAGTTACGCATGCGTCAACTGACAGACCGCCTTCGCGAGCAGGCTCGCTCCCACAGAGATATGTGTTGTTCTGCGGATTTGTGCGATATCCAGTAAACTGCTGCACGTTTTTTCTTCAAGTAGTGTTTCCCCATGCAAATTGCTCTGGCGCCCATGGAGGGGTTGGTCGACGACATCCTGCGCGACGTGCTGACCCGCGTCGGCGGCATCGACTGGTGCGTGACCGAATTCATTCGGGTCAATGACCAGTTGCTCACTCCGGCGTACTTTCACAAGTTCGGCCCCGAGCTGCTCAACGGTGCTCGCACCGCGTCCGGTGTGCCGCTGCGCGTGCAGTTGCTCGGTTCCGATCCGGTGTGCCTGGCGGAAAACGCTGCGCTGGCCTGCGAACTCGGTTCTGAAGTGATCGACCTCAACTTCGGCTGCCCGGCCAAGACCGTCAACAAATCCCGCGGCGGCGCCGTGCTGCTGAAGGAGCCGGAGCTGCTCAATCAGATCGTCGAGCATGTCCGTCGCGCCGTACCGGCGCACATCCCGGTCACCGCGAAAATGCGCCTGGGTTTCGACAGTCCTGACGGCTCGCTGGTCTGCGCCACGGCACTGGCCGAAGGCGGGGCAGAGCACATCGTCGTACATGCGCGGACGAAAATGGACGGCTACAAACCGCCGGCGCATTGGGAGTGGATCCCGCGTGTGCAGGATGTGGTCAAGGTGCCGGTGTTCGCCAACGGCGATATCTGGAGCGTCGAAGACTGGCGCCGTTGTCGCGAAATCAGTGGTGTCGAAGACATCATGCTCGGTCGGGGGCTGGTCTCCCGCCCGGATCTTGCCCGGCAGATCGCCGCCGCTCGCGCTGGTGAAGAGGTCGTCGAGATGACCTGGGCCGAGCTGATGCCGCTGATTCAGGACTTCTGGCTGCAGGCCAAGGCGCAGATGACCGCGCGCCAATCGCCCGGTCGCCTCAAGCAATGGCTGGCCATGCTGACGCGCAACTACCCGGAAGCCGCCGAGCTTTTCACCGTTCTGCGCCGTGAAACCGAGCCGGATCAAGTCTCGCGTCTGCTCGGATTGCCGCTCGTCGAAGCCGCATAAAAAATCTCAAAATATTCTCTTGAAATCAAAACAGCGGTCCCTATCTAAGGGTTACGCGATGCCGAATTCGGGTCGCGGAGACACAAAACCTTGCTGATTGTTTTCAGGAGATTTGAATCATGAGTACTGCATTTTCTCTCGCACCACTGTTCCGTTCCTCGGTAGGTTTCGACCGTTTCAACGACCTGTTCGAAACCGCCCTGCGCAACGAGCCAGGCAGCAGCTACCCACCTTACAACGTCGAAAAACACGGTGATGACCAATACCGTATCGTCGTTGCGGCCGCCGGTTTCCAGGAAGAAGACCTGGACCTGCAAGTCGAGAAGGGTGTGCTGACCATCAGTGGCGGCAAGCGTGACACTGACGAAAGCGTCACGTTCTTGCATCAAGGCATCGCCCAGCGAGCCTTCAAGCTGTCGTTCCGTCTGGCCGATCACATCGAGATCAAGGACGCTGCGCTGCGCAACGGCCTGCTGAGCATCGACCTGCTCCGTGTGATCCCGGAAGAAGCGAAAGCCAAGCGCATCCCGATCAATGGAGCGCAGCAGCCGGCGTTGCAGCATTGATTCATGTGCTGACACACAATCGCCCGAACCGGCGATAAGCCGCTGAACGAAAGGCCCCGATACGTCGGGGCCTTTTTTGTGCGCGCAGTCAAAGCGATGCAGGGTTTGCCGCTGTTGTCGGGGCTCTTTACAATCTGCGCAGTTTTGCCGACCCCCATTTCCCAGCGGTCGGCCTGGAGCCTTTTTTCATGGACGAGATTCAACAGCGCTGGCTGTGCGCGTTGTCCGCACCAATGGCCGCGCTCAACACCGGCGCCGGGTATGACGACCCGGCGTTCTGCAACGATCGTTACATCAACCTCAAGGAAAGTTGGGGTATCGATGATCGGCAACAGTTGTTCGACATGCTCGGATGGATGACCGACGACGGCCATGCCAAGCATCTTAGCGGGGCCTATCTGGCGTGGCAGCGATGCCTGCCGAGTGAATGGCAGTCGTTGCTCAATGATCTGAGCCCGCGCGAGCGCGTCCTGCATGAATTTGCCAGCCGTACCTTCGGCAGCTGTGGTCCCGGCGGCATCTTGTCCTGGGATTACGGCCGGATGGGCTTTCTGTTGCGCTGCGCCGTGCGTAATCAATGGATCGATCTGGCCGAGAGCAACTGGTTGCACAGTCGTCTGGCGTTGCGGGCGCAGTTTCATTACGGCAGTTGGATGGCTTATTTCAACGGCTTTCTGGTGGGACGAACCTTTTGGTGCTGCATGAGCAAAAGCGATGATGAACTGGCGGTCGAGATGAGTCGTGAGGGCACCAGCGCTTTCAACACCAGGATTGCCCGAGGCCTTGCGCAAAACATTCCACACTTTCTCGCTGATCTGCCTTGGCACATGGACATTGATCCGCCGTCTCGTCCGGCATCGCTTGGGGAGTTCGACTGGTCATGAGTTGCTGGATTCGACTGGGCATTGAGCCGACTACTGACGAAACCCTGATTCGCAGCGCCTATCGCGCCCGTTTGCCGGCGCATCATCCGGAAACCGATCCGGAAGGTTTTCAAGCGCTACGCATGGCCTACGAGAGTGCCCTGCGTCTGGCCCGTGAAGAGGAGGCAGAGGCTGAAGACGAGATCGACGCTGCACAAGCCAATGTCGTTCGGGCGCCTCAAGCTTTCCTGGATTTCTGTGCGCTGCTGGATGATCCCGCGCGACGCTTCAATCACGGGGCGTGGCAGGCATTCGTCCGGACGCTGGATGAGTTGTCACTGGAGGTTTTCGATGACCTCAACTGGGGCTTGTACCACCGACTGTCCGGCGCCGGTCCGTTGTCCTACCGTTGTGCGAATCTGTTGGCGCAACGCATGGCCTGGGACCAGCAATTGCTCGATCTGGCATTCGACGATGCGCAAGCGGTAGAAAGCTTTTTGCAGCGCATCAAGGCGCCCGACCCGTTCGACACGGATCTGATGAGCGCCTGGTCAGAGCCGGCACAGACCGAGTCGCTGTGGTATGCCCGTAGCCTCGATTTCATCTTTACTCAGCGTCCTCTTCACGAGTTCGCCGAGTTCGCCAGTCGGCACACGTGCTTGCCGTTACCCAACGATGCCGCGTACCTCAAGCGGTTGCTGGTGCAGTTCACCCAAGCGGGGATGGGCGCGCCGACGTTCCTGCAATGCTGTGCCGAACAGCACGATGCCGCGCCGGATAACGTCGACTGGCTGTACCTGCTGGCGTGTCAGTACAGTCTGTTGGGGCACGACGATCAAGCGTTTCCATACTGGATTCGGCTCTGGAGCGAACATCGCCATCCCGCGGCAGAGAGTCGCTTGCTGGAGCTGTGTGCCAAGCGTCAGCCGACCTTTCTGCCGTTGCTGATTCAGGCGTTCGATCGTCTGGAGGACTGCGCCGTTTGGCCGGACGAACTGGGTGCTGAGTGCCAGGTGTATGGCAGTCCGTCACAACGGCCCGAGACGTTGACCCGTTGGTTGGGTGTCGGACGGCTCAAACTTGATGCGCTGGCGCAGAGCTTTGTTGATTGGCGCATGGCGGGCGACGAGCTGCCATTGCTCGCGCAGTTGATCGGCGAAAACCACGACAGCCGTTTGCTGTGTCTGTACCGGCACGCTTGGGCGCTGCATCGTGGTGATTCGGCCTTGTTGCAGCAGATTGTCGACGAACCGCCGCCGGTGGACGCGCTGGAATGCCTGGTTTTGAGCGGCCTGAAGTATCAGGCCAGGCAACATCTGCATTGGCTGGCCAAGGCGCCTGTTGCGCAGGCCATGAGCGCTTTCACTGACTCGCAAACACTTTCACCGCAATTGCCGCTCGCGTTGTCCGAAGGTGCGCTGCACAAGGTTTGTCGTCTGTGGTTGCGGCGCTTGCGGCCCTATAGCGACACGGCGCTTGCACGCATTGCCGACGCGTTCGAGCTGAGTGCGGTCAAAGACGGCAATGACCTCTCGGAGCTTGATCTCATGCTCCAGTTGAGTCGGCGCGCGACAGGTTTGCCGCCGATCGGTTTGGGAGCGGCCATCTGGGATTGGCACGCTCAAACCGTATTTTTGCTGGCATTGCTGGAACAACCCGAGCGCTGGTTGCAATTGATTGATGCGCAGTGTCTGGAGCGTTTGCCGTTCAATCCTGCGCATCCTTTGAGCCGACTGCAGCCGCTATTGCGGCGCTTGCTGCGTGAGCAGGGCAATGGCGCCGGTTTGCTCGGCTGGCTGCAGGGTGACGATCCTGTGCACGGTTTGCTGGTGCAACAGTTGTTCAGTGTCGAGCAGGCTCTCGACAGCGCCAGGCTGCCCGCCAATACCCTGCTTTACACCTGCGTCGAAAGTGACCGTGCGGCGTGCGGCGATGACCTGCTGGGCTTGTTGATGTTCTGGGGCGTGCTCTACCACGATCCAAGCCTGAGCGCCGAGCAGCACCGGGCGTTGTTGCAGTCGATTGAAGCGCTCAGTTGCGAGGATGACTGGTTCGAAGGCTTTCGCGACGGTCTGATCAAGGGCGAACCGGTGTGGCCACCGCGCAAGGTGTTGACGGATTTCGGTGTCGACAAACTATTGGCCTATGAGGCGCTGGATGCGCTCAAAAGCTTGATTCGCTACGGCGCTGCCGGTGTGCCGAAAACGCGAGTATTGCGGCAACTGCAGCAGGGTAAGGATGACGTGCAGAACAGCGTCGGTTTGCGCTTGGCACTGTGCGCGTTGCTGTCGTGGTCGGAGCGGTTGCTGTTAGCCAACAGTGATGTCCAGCCAGTACCAGCGAAAGCTTTCTGGCGCCTCGGATCACGGCTGGGGCGCAAGGCTTTTATCGCTCAGGTCCTGGGATGCGTAGTGGTAACCCCAATAGCCGGGCTGATAACGGGCACGACGATTGGCGGGATGGTCATCTTTTTGCTTGGCGTGCTGCTGTTGTTCGCGGCAGTTCTACGGCGGTTGCACGATATGGGCCGGGGCATACCGACACTGCTGATATTTCTTGGATTGTCGCCGTTTCTGCCATTCCTGCCGCTGGTTTTGTTCGGCTTTCCGGGAGACAAACTGCCTAACCGCTATGGCGTGCCGCCGGACAGTGGGGCAGATATGTTGTCCGGCGGGTTGCAGGCTGCTTTACGGCAACTGAACGGTTAAAGACGCATCTGATCCAGCGCATCATTCAGCGCTGAGCGGTGGCTGGCGATTTCGCTGGCTTGCTGGCCGGCAAGCACGGTGTTGAAGGTGTCCATCCACTCGGCAATACGCGCACGCTCGTCGCCCAGAGTTTGCATCCATGCTCGCTCCACTCGTGCGAGCAGGGTGCGGTTGGGCAGGGCGTCGCGAGGGTGGACTTTGAGCGTCGCGAGCCGGGCATGGCTGTCTCTGCGCGCCTGTTCATCCAGTCCGGTCGGGCTGCGGTCGATGCTGTGGCCGTAACGTTCGCCGGTTTCCAGAAGCGTGACGTCTACTTCCAGCAGGCCGTTGATGTCATAACTGAAACGCACATCGAGGCTCTGCAGCTGCTCACTAGGGGTGAACTGGATGTCGAAAGAATCGATGAAAATATTGTCGCGTACCCACGGGCGTTCCCCTTGGTAAACCGCGATACGGATTTCAGTCTGTTGCGCAAACGTCGTCGAGTAACGCTGCACCCGTGACGTTGGAATCACCGTGTTACGCTCGATGATCGGCGAGAACGCGCCACTGACGCCTTCGCCACGATTGGTCGAAATCCCCAGCGTATACGGACAGACATCCGTCAGAATCAATTCCTCAACCGCACCGTCCCGCGCCTTGCATGCCGCCTGCGTCGCTGCGCCCAGCGCCACGATAGTATCCGGATCAAGATGCCGATAAGGCAGGCGTCCAAACAACGTGGCAACCATTTGCTGTACCGCCGGCATGCGCGTGGCGCCACCGACCAGCACCAGGCTGTCGAGGTCACGCGGTTTCAGTCGGGCATCGCGCAGAGCCTGTTCGATTGGCGCGCGCAAGCGGGCCAGCAACGGCTCCCAGATTTTCACCGCAGCGGCTTCATCCAGTTCCCATTCGAATGTCTGCTCGGCATACCGCCAGCTCAAGTGCTGCGCGCCTTCGCCGAGTTTGCATTTCAGCTGTTCGAGCGCATCACCGAGGCTGGCCATGGCTTGTGCATCGATCGTTGAGGGGGTGAGTTGCCAGTGTTTCAGGCAGGCCTGCAACAGGGCGGCGGTGAAGTCTTCGCCGCCAAGAAAGTTGTCGCCAGTGGAGGCGTGCACTTCGATCAGCGGCAATGCGTATTCGAGCACGGTGACGTCGAACGTGCCGCCGCCGAGATCGAATATCAGCGTGCGTTCGAACTTCTGTTCGTGCAGGCCGTACGCCATGGCGGCAGCGGTCGGCTCATTGATCAGGCGCGTCACGGACAGCCCGGCCAGTTCGGCGGCGAACAAGGTGCGCTTGCGCTGCTCGTCACTGAAATATGCCGGTACGGAAATGACCGCTTCTGTGACCGCCTGGCCGAGAAAGGCTTCCGCGTCTTGCTTGAGTGAGCCAAGTACCAGCGCCGACAACTCTTCCGGGCTGAACTGGCGAGAGCCGAGCTGGATTTGCCTGTCGCTGCCCATGAAGCGCTTGAACGCGGCGGCAGTGCGTTCCGGGTGCGTGGTCAGGCGGGCGCGGGCGGCTTTGCCGACCAGAATCGTGTCGTCTTCATCAAGGCTGACCACCGACGGTGTCAGCACATCGCCGAGGGCGTTGCGGATCAGTTCGGCGCGGCCTTCACGCCAGACGGCGATCAGGCTGTTGGTGGTGCCAAGGTCGATGCCCAGCAGGGCCGGGCGGGGAAGGGATGCATCCTGCATGGTTGATCTCGAAGCGGCGCAAAAAACGCGACCCTACAGGCTGAGGCAAAGCGTGGCAATTGTTGCTCTGTTGCCAGTCTGTGCGACCGCCGATTCAGGGCAGCAGTTTTTTCAGATCCTCCAACCCCACCGGTCGGCTGTGCAGATAGCCCTGATACAAATGGCATTCCAGACCCTGCAAAAACGCCAGTTGCGCTGGCGTCTCCACGCCCTCGGCAATGACCTCCAGCTCAAGGCTGCGGGCCATCGCGACAATTGCGCGAATGATCTCGGCAACATTGGAGTCAGTGGTTGCATCGCGGATGAACGACTGGTCGATCTTCAGGGTGTCTACCGGTAGCCTCTTCAAATACGTCAGCGATGAATAACCGGTGCCGAAATCGTCCATGGCGAAGCTCACGCCGAGCTTTTTCAGGCGGCGCATTTTGCTGATGGTGTCTTCCAGATTCTGGATGACGATGCCTTCGGTGATTTCCAGTTTCAGCAGCGAGCAGGGCAGGCCGTGGCTGGTCATGCTGTGTTCGATGCGTTCGACGAAATCGTTCTGGCGGAACTGTCTCGGGCTGATGTTCACGCACAAGCTGAAGTTCAGCGGGTCGACCAGTTTCAACGCGATCAGTTGTTTGAAGGCGTTGCAGGCTTCATCGAGGATCCAGGTGCCGACTTCGAGAATCAGGCCGCTATCTTCCAGTACCTTGATGAACTCGGTGGGCGACTGCGCACCCAGTTCGGGATGGTTCCAGCGCACCAAGGCTTCGGCGCCGATGATGCGGTTGTCGCGGGCATCGACCTGTGGCTGAAAGTGCACGTTGAACTCGCCGCGCGACAGCGCCAGGCGCAGGTCGGTCTCCATACGCAGGCGTTCGCTGGCCGCTTTCTGCATGGTGTTGTGATACATCTGCGTGGTGTTGCGCCCGGAATCCTTGGCCCGGTACAGGGCGATGTCGGCGCGTTTGAGCAGGTCGGTCGGGGTCGAGCCGTGATCGGGAATCAGCGCCACGCCAATGCTCGGCGTCACTTGCAGGCGCTGGCCATCGAGGAACATCGGCTCCGAAAGCAATTCGCGAATGGTGTCGGCCAGCGCGCGCACTTGCTCGCTGACTTCACTGCGCGAACCTTCGAGGCCGCTGAGCAACACCACAAACTCATCGCCACCGAGGCGCGCTACCGTGTCTTCCATGCGCACGCTGGCTTCGAGCCGCGCGGTGATGATTTTCAGCACGGTGTCGCCGACCGGGTGACCGAGGGAATCGTTGATGTGCTTGAAGTGGTCGAGGTCGAGAAACAGCAAGGCGCCGCGCAGATTGTGGCGCTTGAGCAGGGCGATCTGCTGACTCAGGCGATCCATCAGCAGGGCGCGGTTGGGCAGGTTGGTCAGCGGGTCGTGATAGGCCAGGTGACGAATCTGCGCTTCGGCGTTCTTCAACAGGCTGACGTCGCGCGCGGTCAGCAGCAGGCAGGCGGTTTCATTGAGGGTGATCGGCTCGACCGAGACTTCCACCGTGAGCAACTCGCCGCGCTTGTTGCGCCCGAGCATTTCCTGATGATGCACGCGGCCCTTGATCTGCAACTCGGCGAGTAAGGTCGAGCGTTGTTTCTCTTCGGCCCAGATCCCCACCTGATAGACGGTTTTGCCCACCACTTCGTCGGCGCGGTAGCCGGTGAGGCGACAGAAGCCGTCGTTGACCTCCAGATAACGCCCGGTGTCGCGTTCGGTGATGGTGATGGCGTCGGGGCTGGAGTGAAACGCCTTGGCAAATTTTTCTTCGCTGGCCTTCAGCGCCGCTTCCGAGCGCTGTTGCTGGGTGATGTCGCGCAGGGTGGTGACGATGCACGGCTGATCGCCGACGCTGATCTGCCGGCTGGAAATCACGCAGGTCAGCGACTGGCCGTCCTTGTGCTGGACGAGAATGGCCACGTTGCTCAGGCCTTGTTCGCGAATCACCCGTTCGATGCGTTGCAGGCTCTTTGCCGAGGCGTCCCACAGGCCGATTTCTTCGGCGGTGTGGCCAATCACATCGGCGGCGCTCCAGCCAAAGGTCTGGCTGAAGCTCGAATTGATTTCGATGAATTCCCCGGTTTCCTGGCGCGTGACGCAGATCGGATCGGGGCTGACCTGAAACAGCGTGGCGAATTTCTCTTCCGAGGCGACCAGCCGCTGCTCGCGCTCGACCTGATCGGTGATGTCCAGCAACGTGCCGGCCATGCGCAGCGGCGCGCCGTTGTCGTCGCGATAGAGACGCGCGCGGCTTTCCAGATAGCGCGAGCTGCCGTCGGGCAATTGCACGCGGTAGGTCAGTTGATAATTGCCGGCCGGACCTTCGCGCAGGCTGCGGTAGGCATCGCGCATGCTGTCGCGTTCCTCGCCCGGCACGCCTTCGAAAAACTCCTCGAATGATTCATGGAATGGAATCGGCTCCAGCCCGTGCAATTGCGCAGCGCGCGCCGATCCGTAAAGCATGCCGCTGGGGATGTGCCAGTCCCAGGTGCCGAGTTGCGCCGAGTCCAGCGCCAGGTCGAGGCGCTCCTGGCTGTCCTTCAAGGCCAGTTCGGCGGCTTTGCGTTCGGTGGTGTCGAGGAACGTGCTGAGCAGATAGGGCTGACCTTCGAGCTCGACCTTCTGCGCGCTGAGGATGCCGTCGTGCACTTGGCCATTGCTGGCGCGAAACTGCACTTCCATGCTGATCAGCTCGCCCTTGGCTTTGGTTTTCTTCACCAGTTCGGCGCGTTGCTCGGGGTGCACCCACAAGCCCAGTTCCAGGGTGGTGCGGCCGATCGCGCTTTGCACCGGCCAGCCGAACAGGCTTTCGAAATACTGGTTGGCCTCGCTGATCAGACCGTCATCCTGACGGGTCAGCAGAACCATGTTCGGGCATAGGTGGAAAAGTGTCGCGAAACGTTTCTCCGAGCTGCTCAAGGCCTGCTCGCGCTGGCGTTGGTGGGTGATTTCGCGAATCACCCCGATCATTCGGGGCCGGCCGTTCTTGTCTGGCAGCAGGCTGCCGCTGATCTCCAGCCAGTGCAGGCTGCCGTCGGGCCAGCGAATACGGTGATGCATCGCCTGTTCCAGCGGCGCGCCGGCAATCACCGCGTGGAAAGCACGCACGGTTTTCGCGCGGTCCTCCGGCGGCAACAGGTCGAGGTATTCCAGGTCGGCGGGTAACGGCTGCCGTGGATCGAAACCGAACAATGCCTGAGTGCCCCGCGACCAGCTGATCTGCCCGCGCTCGATGTCCCAATACCAGGCACCGAGCCGCGCGCCGTTGAGCGCGGCGAGCAATTGCGGCGCGCTTTCCCAGCTCTGCTCGGAATGGCGCGGATCAACGGCCTGGATTCGCGGCATCGGCGGAGTTCGGTCAACAGATTTCGGCATTGTCAGCGGGCCTTGAGCTGAGTGGCGTTAGGCACAGGAGCGGCTCTATAGGAGTAGCACAAGTCAGGCCGGGATCCCTGGCCGATCGATTTGTGCATCCAGCAGGGCCATGAAGGCGCGTGCTGCATTCGATAGCGTCCGTTCGGTGTGCAAGATATAGCCTAGCTGGCGAGTGAGCTGTATGCCCGGCAATGCGATGCTTGCCACTTGTTCGTCGAGCATGGTGCGCGGCAGCACGCTCCAGGCCAGGCCAATGGAGACCATCATCTTTATGGTTTCCAGATAGTTGGTGCTCATGGCGATGTTCGGCGTCAGGCCCTGGGCTTCGAACAAACGCTGGACGATGTGGTGGGTAAACGTGTTTCCGCCGGGAAAAACCGCCGGATGGCCGGCGATGTCCGCCAGACTGACGGCGCCGTTGTTGATCAGCGAATGCTCCGGGGCGACGACAAAATCCAGCGGGTCGTCCCACACCGGCGTGGCTTTGACCAGGGTGTGCGGCTCTGGCGCCAGGGTGATGACCGCCAGTTCTGCGCGGCCGTGGAGAATTTCCTCGTAGGCCACTTCCGAATCAAGGAACTGAATATCCAGCGCAACCTGTGGGTAGCGGCGGGTGAACTCCCTTAATAGAGGCGGCAAGCGGTGCAGGCCGATGTGGTGACTGGTGGCCAGCGTCAGGCGACCGCTGACCTCGCCGGTCAGGTTGGTCAGGGCGCGGCGGGTGTCGTCGAGCACGTTGAGAATCTGATAAGCCCGTGGCAGCAGGGCGCGACCGGCCTCGGTCAGGCCGACTTCGCGGCCCAGTCGGTCGAACAGGCGCACCTTCAATTGCTGCTCAAGACCGGCGATGCGCTTGCTGATCGCCGGTTGGGTCAGATGAAGGCGTTCGCCGGCGCCGGAGAAGCTGCCGGTCTCGGCGATGGCAATAAAAGCGTTGAGGTTAGCCAAGTCCATGTCGCATTCCAGTTGGTTATCCAAAGCATAAAAAATATGAATTTGAGTTATTTAATCTAACCCCATAGGATCGGCCTCACAAGCCAAAGGGTTATTGATAAGCCCAGGGCATAGAAACAAGCTGATGAGGAACCGTCTGATGGCCGGCAAAACGCTCTACGACAAGCTCTGGGATTCGCATTTGGTCAAGCAGCGCGATGATGGCTCGGCGCTGATCTATATCGATCGTCACATCATCCACGAAGTGACTTCGCCGCAAGCTTTCGAAGGCTTGCGTCTGGCCGGGCGCAAGCCTTGGCGCATCGATGCCAACATCGCGACCCCGGACCACAACGTACCGACCACCCCGGAGCGCAAGGGCGGCATCGAAGCCATTGCCGATCAGGTCTCGCGTTTGCAGGTTCAGACCCTCGATGACAACTGCGATGAATACGGCATCGTCGAGTTCAAGATGAACGACGTTCGCCAGGGCATCGTCCACGTCATCAGCCCGGAGCAGGGCGCGACCTTGCCAGGCATGACCGTGGTCTGCGGCGACTCGCACACCTCGACCCACGGCGCGTTCGGCGCGTTGGCTCACGGTATCGGCACCTCCGAGGTCGAGCACGTCCTCGCCACGCAGTGCCTGGTGGCCAAGAAAATGAAAAACATGCTGGTGCGCGTCGAAGGCCAATTGCCGTTCGGCGTGACCGCCAAGGACATCGTCCTTGCGGTGATCGGCAAGATCGGCACCGCCGGCGGTAACGGCCACGCCATCGAATTTGCCGGCAGCGCGATCCGCGATCTGTCCGTTGAAGGCCGCATGACCATCTGCAACATGTCCATCGAAGCCGGCGCCCGCGTCGGCCTGGTGGCGGCGGATCAGAAGACCATCGACTACGTCAAAGGTCGTCCATTCGCGCCGAAGGGCGAGCAGTGGGACATGGCCGTCGAAGCCTGGAAAGATCTGGTTTCCGATGCCGATGCCAAATTCGACACCGTGGTCGAGCTCGACGCCGCGCAGATCAAGCCGCAAGTCAGCTGGGGCACGTCCCCGGAAATGGTTTTGGCCGTGGATCAGAACGTCCCGGACCCGGCCAAGGAAATGGATCTGGTCAAGCGCGACTCGATCGTCCGCGCCTTGAAATACATGGGTTTGACCGCCAATCAGGCGATCACCGACATTCAGCTTGATCGCGTGTTCATCGGTTCCTGCACCAACTCGCGCATTGAAGACTTGCGCGCCGCTGCGGTGATCGCCAAGGGCCGCAAGGTCGCCTCCACCATCAAGCAGGCGATCGTCGTGCCGGGCTCGGGTCTGGTCAAGGCGCAGGCTGAAGCCGAAGGGCTGGACAAGATTTTCCTCGAGGCCGGTTTCGAATGGCGCGAGCCAGGCTGCTCGATGTGCCTGGCGATGAACCCGGACCGTTTGGAGTCCGGCGAGCATTGCGCCTCGACTTCCAACCGTAACTTCGAAGGCCGTCAGGGCGCCGGTGGCCGTACCCACCTGGTCAGCCCGGCCATGGCTGCGGCAGCAGCAGTGAACGGCCGTTTCATCGACGTTCGTGAATTGTTCCAAGGAGCACAGTAAAGATGAAGGCATTTACTCAGCACACTGGTCTTGTCGCGCCTCTGGATCGTGCCAATGTCGACACCGATCAGATCATTCCCAAGCAGTTCTTGAAGTCGATCAAGCGCACCGGTTTCGGTCCGAACCTGTTCGACGAGTGGCGTTATCTGGATGTGGGCCAGCCGTATCAGGACAACTCCAAGCGCCCGCTGAACAAGGATTTCGTCCTCAACGCCGAGCGTTATCAGGGTGCCAGCGTATTGCTCGCCCGCGAGAACTTCGGCTGCGGCTCGAGCCGCGAACACGCGCCGTGGGCGCTGGAAGAGTACGGTTTCCGCAGCATTATCGCGCCGAGTTACGCCGACATCTTCTTCAACAACAGTTTCAAGAACGGCCTGCTGCCGATCATCCTCAGCGATGCAGAAGTTGATGAACTGTTTAAGCAGGTTGAAGCCGAGCCGGGTTATCAATTGCAGATCGACTTGCAGGCGCAGACTGTGACCCGCCCGGATGGCAAGGTGTACAGCTTCGAGATCGATGCGTTCCGCAAGCACTGCCTGCTCAATGGTCTGGACGATATCGGCCTGACCTTGCAGGACGGCGATGCGATCGCGACGTTTGAGGCGAAACATCGGGTTAGCCAGCCGTGGTTGTTTCGCGACGTGTGATTCGAGATTGATGTAGTCAGGGCTGGCCTCTTCGCGAGCAGGCTCGCTCCCACAGGGAATGTATTTCAAACAACACTGCTTACAGGACGTGACCCATGACCAGCACCGCCCAACACACTCAGGTCGTCCAGAAGCAATTCGGCGAACAGGCCGCCGCTTACCTGAGCAGCGCGGTTCATGCCCAGGGCAGTGAATTCGCACTGCTGCAGGCTGAGCTGGCTGGGCACGGCGAGGCTCGTGTGCTGGACTTGGGTTGCGGCGCAGGCCATGTCAGTTTCCACGTCGCTCCCTTGGTCAAGGAAGTGGTGGCTTACGACTTGTCGCAGCAAATGCTTGATGTGGTTGCCGGCGCTGCCGTCGATCGCGGCTTGAGCAACATCATTACCGTCAATGGTGCTGCCGAGCGCTTGCCGTTCGCCGATGGCGAGTTCGATTTTGTGTTCAGCCGCTATTCGGCGCATCACTGGAGCGACCTTGGCCTGGCGTTGCGCGAAGTACGTCGGGTGCTGAAGCCGGGCGGGGTGGCAGCGTTCGTTGATGTGTTGTCACCGGGCAGTCCGTTGTTCGACACTTACCTGCAAAGCGTTGAAGTGCTGCGCGACACCAGTCATGTCCGCGACTACTCCGCCGCCGAGTGGCTGCGCCAGGTCAGCGAGG
Source organism: Pseudomonas siliginis (assembly GCF_019145195.1). GTDB lineage: Bacteria > Pseudomonadota > Gammaproteobacteria > Pseudomonadales > Pseudomonadaceae > Aquipseudomonas > Aquipseudomonas siliginis. The sequence goes on along the minus strand of NZ_JAHSTW010000005.1, from coordinate 119,061 downwards.
CCGGTCTGCATGTGCGCAGCACCACCCGGCAGCGTCTGCGTCTGGAGTACAGCAGTTGGGTCGAGCGCATGCGCACACCTGACGTGATGCGCGCGGCGATCCGCCAGTTGCAGCAGTCGATGGGCAACGAAGTGCGTGAGTATTTTGAGATAGATGCCGACGGCTCGTTCAGTACCGATGTCATCGTACTGATGGCCGAGCGATAGGAATTTTTCCCGGCGCGCCGTTCACTGGCGCACCGCTTGAAGACACGAGGAAAGCATGAGCAAGCAGATTCTGATTCTCCCGGGTGACGGTATTGGTCCGGAAATCATGGCCGAAGCGGTCAAGGTGCTGGAATTGGCCAATGACAAGTACAGCCTGGGCTTCGAGCTGAGCCACGACGTGATCGGTGGCGCGGCCATCGACAAGCATGGCGTGCCGCTGGCCGACGAAACCCTCGATCGCGCCCGCGCCGCCGATGCCGTGCTGCTGGGCGCGGTCGGTGGCCCGAAATGGGACACCATCGAGCGTGACATCCGCCCTGAGCGCGGTCTGCTGAAAATCCGCGCGCAACTGGGCCTGTTCGGCAACCTGCGCCCGGCGATCCTCTATCCGCAACTGGCCGACGCGTCGAGCCTGAAACCGGAAATCGTTGCCGGTCTGGACATCCTCATCGTCCGTGAGCTGACCGGCGGCATTTACTTCGGCGCGCCGCGTGGTACCCGTACGCTGGACAATGGCGAGCGTCAGTCCTACGACACCCTGCCGTACAGCGAAAGCGAAATCCGCCGCATCGCCCGTGTCGGTTTCGACATGGCCATGGTGCGTGGCAAGAAGCTCTGCTCGGTGGACAAGGCCAACGTCCTGGCATCCAGCCAGTTGTGGCGCGAAGTGGTCGAGCAAGTGGCCAAGGATTACCCGGAAGTCGAGCTGAGCCACATGTACGTCGATAACGCCGCCATGCAGTTGGTGCGCGCACCCAAGCAGTTCGACGTGATCGTCACCGACAACATGTTCGGCGACATCCTCTCCGACGAAGCGTCGATGCTCACCGGTTCGATCGGCATGCTGCCTTCGGCCTCCCTGGACTCCAATAACAAGGGCATGTACGAGCCGTGCCACGGTTCGGCCCCGGACATTGCCGGTAAAGGCATTGCCAACCCGCTGGCGACGATCCTGTCGGTATCGATGATGCTGCGTTACAGCTTCAATCTGCACGACGCTGCCGATGCCATCGAAAAAGCCGTCAGTGTCGTGCTCGATCAGGGCTTGCGCACCGGCGACATCCACTCGGCCGGTTGTACCAAAGTCGGTACGCAGGAAATGGGCGACGCAGTAGTCGCCGCGCTGCGGAATCTGTAATCTCTCGGGCCCGCTGCGAAATTCAATACAAAGCAGCGGCCCACTTTTCAAGAAGGTGTAGTTGCGATGAAACGTGTAGGTCTGATCGGTTGGCGCGGGATGGTCGGTTCCGTGCTCATGCAGCGGATGCTGGAAGAGCAGGATTTCGATCTTATCGAGCCGGTGTTTTTCACCACGTCCAATGTCGGTGGCCAAGGCCCGTCCGTGGGCAAGGACATTGCTCCGCTCAAGGACGCTTACAGCATTGACGAGCTGAAGACCCTCGACGTGATCCTGACCTGCCAGGGCGGCGACTACACCAGCGAAGTATTCCCCAAGCTGCGCGAAGCCGGCTGGCAGGGTTACTGGATCGACGCGGCGTCGAGCCTGCGCATGAACGATGACGCGGTGATCATTCTCGACCCGGTCAACCGCAAGGTCATTGACCAGCAACTGGACGCGGGAACCAAGAACTACATCGGCGGCAACTGCACCGTCAGCCTGATGCTGATGGGCCTGGGCGGTCTGTTCGAGGCCGGTCTGGTCGAGTGGATGAGCGCCATGACCTATCAGGCGGCCTCCGGTGCCGGTGCGCAGAACATGCGTGAACTGATCAAGCAGATGGGCGCGACCCACGCCGCTGTCGCCGATCAACTGGCCGATCCGGCCAGCGCGATCCTCGACATCGACCGTCGCGTGGCCGAAGCCATGCGCAGCGACGCGTACCCGACCGAAAACTTCGGTGTACCGCTGGCCGGCAGCCTGATCCCATGGATCGACAAGGAGCTGCCGAACGGCCAGAGCCGCGAAGAGTGGAAGGCCCAGGCCGAGACCAACAAGATCCTCGGTCGCTTCAAGAGCCCGATCCCGGTCGACGGCATCTGCGTGCGCATCGGCGCCATGCGCTGCCACAGCCAGGCGCTGACCATCAAGCTGAACAAAGACGTACCGATCGCCGATATCGAAGGGCTGATCAGCCAGCACAACCCTTGGGTCAAGCTGGTGCCGAACAACCGCGAGATCAGCATGCAGGAGCTGAGCCCGACCAAGGTCACCGGCACCCTGAATGTACCGGTCGGTCGTCTGCGCAAGCTGAACATGGGTTCGCAATTCGTCGGCGCCTTCACCGTCGGCGACCAACTGCTGTGGGGCGCGGCCGAACCGCTGCGCCGCATGCTGCGGATCCTGCTGGAGCGTTGATCGCTTGAAGCAATGAAGAAGCCCGTGCCTTGTGAGAGGTGCGGGTTTTTTTATGCCAAGGATTTCTCCGGTGTCTGTACTGCCTTTTTCGCGAGCAGGCTCGCTCCCACATTGAAATGCGGTCCCTGTGGGAGCGAGCCTGCTCGCGAAAGGGCCGGTCCAGCCGCCGCAAATCCTGCAGAAATTGCCTGTGCGCCACCCACCCGGTAAAGTGCCGCTCCCCCCGTTTTGCCAGAGGTAGCTCCATGACCCAGACTTTCGATATCGCCGTTATCGGCGCCACCGGTACTGTCGGCGAAACCCTCGTACAGATTCTCGAAGAACGCGACTTCCCGGTCGGCAACCTGCACCTGCTGGCCAGCAGCGAATCGGCCGGCAGCTCGGTGCTGTTCCGCAACAAAAACGTCCGCGTGCGCGAGGTCGACGAGTTCGATTTCAGCAAGGTCAGACTGGTGTTCTTCGCCGCCGGCGCTGCGGTGTCGCTGAGCTACGCCGCTCGCGCCCATGCTGCCGGTTGCTCGTTGATCGACCTGTCTGGCGCCTTGCCCGCCGATCAGGCGCCACAAGTGGTGCCCGAGGCCAATGCCGATATTCTCGCCAGTCTGAAAAGCCCATTCCAGGTCAGCAGCCCAAGCCCGTCTGCGACGACGCTTGCCGTGGTGCTGGCGCCGTTGCTCGATCTGCTCGATCTGCAATACGTCAACGTCACCGCCAACCTGGCCGTTTCTGCGCAAGGTCGCGAAGCGGTCACCGAGCTCGCGCGGCAGACTGCCGAGCTGCTGAACATGCGCCCGCTGGAGCCGACCTTCTTTGATCGGCAGATGGCGTTCAACCTGCTGGCGCAAGTCGGTACGCCTGATGCGCAAGGCCATACGCTGCTGGAAAAGCGTCTGGTGCGCGAGTTGCGCCAGGTGCTGGCAAAACCTTTATTGAAGATTTCTGCCACTTGCGTTCAAGCCCCGGTGTTTTTTGGCGATAGCTTTAGCGTGACCTTGCAGTCAGGCAGCGCTGTTGACCTGGAAAAGGTCAACGCCGCGCTCGAGGCAGCACCGGGCATCGAGCTGGTCGAGGCCGGCGATTATCCGACCGCGGTCGGCGATGCGGTGGGGCAGGACGTGGTCTATGTCGGCCGCGTGCGCAGTGGTGTCGACGACCCGGCGGAACTAAATCTTTGGCTGACGTCAGATAACGTACGCAAAGGCGCGGCGCTCAATGCCGTGCAACTGGCTGAGTTGTTGATAAAAGACCTGCTGTAAAAGATACTTGGCAACAATTTGTCGACTGATTCTAGGTGAGCGCTATGCTTGCCCGAAGCGCGTCGATGACGAGTCACCCTCCGGGACTTTCCGGGGCAGCACAGAAATGATCGCGCGCGGCGACCCCCGTCGTCGCGCGCAATGCCTTACGGCAGCGGTATTCAAAAGCTTCTCGCTGGCCGAGGAACGTTCAAACAAAGGATGAGGCTATGGTTCAAGTTCGCAAACTGGTGTTAGCAATAGCGGCCGCCTCGGCGCTGTCCTCCGGTATGGCGCATGCCCTCGGGCTCGGGGAGCTGACCCTGAAGTCGACCCTGAACCAGCCGTTGGTGGCTGAAATCGAGCTGCTCGACGTCAAGGATCTCACCGCCGCCGAGGTGGTGCCGAGCCTGGCTTCCCCTGAAGATTTCGCCAAGGCTGGCGTTGATCGTCAGGCTTTTCTCAATGACCTGACGTTCACCCCGGTACTCAACGCCAGCGGCAAAAGCGTGTTGCGCGTGACCTCGAGCCAACCGCTGTCGGAACCGATGGTGAAGTTCCTCGTGCAGGTGATGTGGCCCAATGGCCGCCTGCTGCGTGATTACAGCGTGCTGCTCGATCCGTCGAAGTTCTCGCCGCAGACCGCAGACGCCGCCGCGCAACCGGCGCCGTCGCAGACCATCACTGCGCCAACCACTGGCGCCACCCATCGCAATCAGTACACCACCACGCCGCGCGACACCCTGTGGGAAATCGCCGCGAAGGCGCGCAACGGCGGCTCGGTGCAGCAGACCATGCTGGCGATTCAGGCGCTCAATCCGAATGCCTTTATCGACGGCAACATCAACCGTCTGAAAACCGGCCAGGTGCTGCGTCTGCCGGACCCGGTACAAAGCACAGCGCTGCCGCAGTCGGCTGCCATCGCTGAAGTGGCGGCGCAGAACGAAGCCTGGCGTCAGGGCCGTCGTTATGTAGGCAAGCCTGGCACCGGTCAGCAGCAGCTGGATGCGACCAATCGTGGCCGTGGCAATACCGGTGCAGCGGCCAACACCCAGGACAATCTGAGCCTCGTCTCGGCGGAAAGCGCCAAGCCCGGCGCAAAAGGCCCGGCCGGCGACGCCAAGGCGCTGAGCAACAAACTGGCAATCACTCAGGAAAACCTCGACACGACCCGTCGTGACAACGAGGAACTGAAAAGCCGCATGGCTGATCTGCAGAGCCAGTTGGACAAGCTGCAAAAGCTCATCGAGCTGAAGAACAATCAACTGGCGAAGATGCAAGCCGACGGCGCCGGCGCTGCGCCTGGCGCCACTGCTGCTGTACCGCCGGTGCCGGCTATCACTGCCGAACTGGCCGCAACACCGCCAGCCACTCCGGCCGACGCCGCAGCGGCTTCACCGACTCCAGAGTCGGCCATCGCGCCGCCAGCGGAAACCCCGGTTGAGCCGGTCGTCGAGCCGGTGGTCGAAACTACGCCGCCTGCTGCCGCCGATGACGACAAAGCCTTCAATGAGCTGCTGACCAATCCGATCCTGCTCGGCCTGATCGGCGGCGGTGCGGTGGTTCTGCTGCTTCTGCTGTTGCTGCTGGCGCGCCGTCGCAAAGCCCAGCAGGAGGCCGAAAAGCACCTGCGCATGGCCCGCGCTCTGGCTGAAGAGCAAGAGTTCTCCGCTGAGCAGGATCTGCCGGAAAGCAGCTTCTCTGGCCTGGAAACCCCGGCAGCCAGCGTCAAACTCAATACGCCAGCTCCGGCACCTGCGCCAACTCCAGCGCCGGTCGTCACTCCGGTGGTGATGGCTGCGCCGATTGCCGCACCACTGGTGGCCCCGGCCGGCGAACGCTCTGATGATGTGCTCGACAAAGCGCAATCGCACATCAATGCCGGTCGCCTCAATCAAGCCGCCGCGCTGCTGGAAGAGGGCGTCAGCCTTGAGCCGGAACGCAGCGATCTGCGCCTGAAGCTGATGGAAGTCTACGGTCAGCAGGGCGATCGCGATGCGTTCGTTGCGCAAGAGCGTCAACTGGTGGCCAATGGCGATAACTTCGCCAAGGTCGAAGCACTTAAGAGCCGCTTCCCGGCCATGGCCGTGGTTGCTGCCGGCGGGCTGGCGGCTGCCGCCGTCGCTGCCGAGCTGGACGCGCAGTACGTCAAGGAACTGTTGCAGGACGAGCCGCAATCACCTGAGGCTGCCACTGACGATCTCGACACTGCGTTCGATTTGAGTCTGGACGACCTCGACAACATCACCCCGGTCGATCCTGCGCCAGCGGTCGAGCCAGAAGCGCCTGTCGAGCTCGACGCGTTTCCGGCCGAAGACGACCTGAGCTTCGCTTCAGTGCTGCAAGAACAAACCGAGATGAAAGACAATCTCGACGATCTGTCGGACTTCGATCTGGATATGGATCTCGGCGCCGAACCATCGCCGGCCACGTTGGCTGAAGATGACTTCCTGCTGGATCTGGACGACGGCGTGAAGGACTTGCCGCCGGTCGAGACGCCGGTTGTCGCTGACGTGCCGCAGGACGACCTGGAGCTCCCGGCTGATTTCGACCTGTCGCTGGCTGACGAAATGGACAGCAACCCGGCTGCTGAGCCGGATGCCTTCGCGGCCGAGCTGGACGACGTCAATGCCGAGCTGGATCGCCTGTCGCAAAGCATGGCCGAACCGAGCTTCACCGAAGCGGACGCGGCGATGGGTGATGATTTGGGAGAAGACGATTTCGACTTCCTCGCCGGCACTGACGAAGCAGCGACCAAACTCGATCTGGCCCAGGCCTACATCGACATGGGCGACGCTGACGGTGCCCGTGACATCCTCAACGAAGTGTTGACCGAGGGTGACGAGAAGCAGCGGGGCGAGGCCAAGGAAATGCTTTCCAACCTGGCGTAAGTTCAGCGGTAAACAACAAGCGGCAGCCCGGTGGGGCTGCCGTTTTTGTTTGTGCCGGATGAAGGGTTGTGAGTGCCGTCGTCATCGCTGGCAAGCCAGCTCCCACAGGTTGGGTGCACGCCGCAAATCAATGTGGGAGCTGGCTTGCCAGCGATGGCGGCAGATCATGCGATAGAGAACTCTGGCATCCCCAGCCCACCGCCTTATAATGCCCGCCTTTGCAAATCAGCAGGCTGTCCCACCTTGGCAAACATAGATAACCCGGTCGCCGAAATGGCGCTCGACGGCTTTTACCGCGTCGCGCTGGGCGTTGAGTACAAAGGCTCGCGTTACAGCGGCTGGCAACGGCAGCTGACCGGAGTGGCGACTGTGCAGGAAGAGCTTGAAAAAGCCCTGTCGAAAGTCGCCAATTCGCCGGTTTCCCTGCAATGCGCCGGGCGTACCGATGCCGGCGTGCATGCCTGCGGCCAAGTGGTGCACTTTGACACCCAGGTTGATCGCTCGCTGAAAGCCTGGGTCATGGGCGCCAATATCAATCTGCCCCACGACATTAGCGTCAGTTGGGCCAGGGTCATGCCGGCGCATTTTCATGCGCGCTTCAAGGCCATCGCCCGGCGTTATCGCTATGTGATCTACAACGATCAGATTCGCCCGGCGCACCTCAACGAAGAAATCACCTGGAATCACCGCCCGCTCGACGCCGAGCGCATGGCCGAGGCCGCGCAGTACCTGATCGGTACCCACGATTTCAGCGCGTTCCGGGCCGGTCAGTGCCAGGCCAAGTCGCCGATCAAAAAGATGCATCACCTGCGCGTGACCCGACACGGCAAGATGATCGTGCTCGACATTCGTGCCAACGCGTTCCTGCATCACATGGTGCGCAATATTGCCGGTGTGCTGATGACCATCGGTGCCGGGGAGCGCCCGGTGGAGTGGATGAAAGAAGTGCTGGAGAGTCGCGAGCGCCGCTCCGGCGGGGTGACGGCGCATCCATATGGGCTCTATCTGGTGCAGGTCGAGTACCACGACGAATTCCCGTTACCCGAGCGCTTTATCGGGCCACATTTCCTTACGGGTTTCTCCGAACTTGACGGCTGACGCCCTCGGACGCTTTTGTTACCATCCGGGACGTTTTCGGATTTTGCCTTGAGGTTTTCCTGACATGTCAGCTGTTCGCAGCAAGATCTGCGGCATTACCCGCATCGAAGATGCGCTGGCCGCCGTCGAAGCCGGCGCCGATGCGATCGGTCTGGTGTTTTACGCCAAGAGCCCACGTGCAGTGAATGTGCAGCAGGCAAGGGCGATCATCAAGGCGTTGCCGCCGTTCGTCACCACCGTGGGGCTGTTCGTCAATGCCAGTCGGTGCGAGCTGGGAGAAATCCTCGATGCGGTGCCGCTTGATCTGCTGCAATTCCATGGCGACGAAAGCGCGGAGGAGTGCGAAGGCTGGCATCGTCCTTACATCAAGGCGCTGCGGGTCAAGGCTGGCGATGACATTGCCGCTGCCTGCGATGCCTTCCCCGGCGCCAGTGGCGTACTGCTCGACACGTATGTCGAAGGGGTGCCTGGCGGAACCGGCGAGGCGTTTGACTGGTCACTGATTCCGCAACACCTGAGCAAGCCGCTGATTCTGGCCGGTGGCCTGACGCCGGAGAACGTTGCTGATGCGGTAGCGCGGGTCAAGCCCTACGCGGTGGATGTCAGCGGCGGGGTAGAAGCGAGCAAAGGCATCAAGGATCACCACAAGATTCGCGCATTCATCAACGCGGTGCGCGGCAATACATTGTCGATGTGACGGCTGGCAGTCTGCCGCCGTCCATCAATGCACTTGCACAAAGCAGGCGCGGCTGAGGGTTGCTGAATCGTACGCAGGTCATGTTCCGCGCTGACCGCGACTCTTCATCAACCATCGCCACACACATGAATTTAGCTCAAGGGCATACGCGGGGCTTCGAACCAGAGCGTTCGGGCCGCCGGTACTGGAGAAAGAAAGCATGAGCAACTGGTTAGTAGACAAACTGATCCCTTCGATCATGCGCTCGGAGGTCAAGAAGAGCTCGGTGCCTGAAGGTCTGTGGCACAAATGCCCATCCTGCGAGGCGGTGTTGTACCGTCCGGAGCTGGAAAAGACCCTGGACGTTTGCCCCAAGTGCAACCACCACATGCGCATCGGCGCACGTGCGCGCATCGACATCTTCCTCGACCCGGAAGGCCGCAATGAGCTGGGTGCTGACCTGGAGCCGGTTGACCGTCTGAAATTCCGCGACGGCAAGAAGTACAAGGACCGCCTGGTCGCTGCGCAGAAGCAGACCGGCGAGAAAGATGCGCTGATCTCGGTCAGCGGTACCTTGCTGGGCATGCCGGTAGTGGTTTCCGCATTCGAATTCAACTTCATGGGCGGTTCCATGGGCGCCATCGTCGGTGAGCGCTTCGTTCGCGCTGCCAACTACGCACTGGAAAACCGCTGCCCGATGATCTGCTTCGCCGCTTCCGGTGGCGCACGCATGCAGGAAGCGCTGATCTCGCTGATGCAGATGGCCAAGACCTCGGCCGTGCTGGCGCGCCTGCGTGAAGAAGGTATTCCGTTCATCTCCGTACTGACCGACCCGGTTTACGGCGGCGTTTCCGCCAGTCTGGCGATGCTTGGCGACGTCATCGTCGGCGAACCGAAAGCCCTGATCGGCTTCGCCGGCCCGCGTGTGATCGAGCAGACCGTGCGCGAGAAACTGCCGGAAGGCTTCCAGCGCAGTGAATTCCTGCTGGAGCACGGCGCGATCGACATGATCATCCACCGTCAGGAACTGCGTCCGCGTCTGGGTAACCTGCTGGCACAGATGACCGGCAAGCCGACGCCGAAATTCGTCGCCGCGCCGATCGAGCCGATCGTGGTGCCACCGGTGCCTGCCAACGTATGACCCAGCGCACCCTTGGTGAATGGCTCGCCTACCTTGAGCAGTTGCATCCGTCGGCCATCGACATGGGCCTGGAGCGTTCGCAACAGGTAGCGTCCCGAATGGGGCTAGGCCAGCTGGCGCCTCGGGTGATCACGGTCACCGGCACCAACGGCAAGGGTTCGACCTGCGCGTTCGTGGCTTCGTTGCTGCGTGCCCAGGGCCTGAGCGTTGGTGTCTACAATTCTCCGCACCTGCTGCGTTACAACGAGCGGGTGCAGCTCAACGGCGTCGAAGCCACTGACGCGCAGCTCTGCGAAGCCTTTGCTGCGGTCGAGGCGGGCCGCGGCGAGACTTCCCTGACTTACTTCGAAATGGGCACTCTGGCAGCGTTCTGGCTGTTCCAGCAGGCGGCGCTTGACGCTGTGGTGCTTGAAGTGGGGTTGGGCGGGCGTCTGGATACCGTCAATGTGGTCGATGCCGATATTGCGCTGGTCACCAGCATTGGCGTCGATCACGCCGATTATCTGGGCGATACCCGCGAATCCGTCGCCTTCGAGAAGGCCGGTATCTTCCGTCAGGGCAAACCGGCCTTGTGTGGCGATCTGAATCCTCCGCAACCACTGCTCGACAAGGCGCACGAACTGGCTTGCCCATTCTTTCTGCGTGGACGCGATTTCGATCTCGGCATCACTGACCAACACTGGCAATGGCGCGGCACCGATGCCCTGGGCCAAGTGGTCGAGTTGCGCGACTTGCCGCTGCTCGATCTGCCGATGGAAAACGCCGCGCTGGCGCTGCAAGCCTATCTGCTGACAGGTTTGCCGTGGAATGCCGAACAGATTGTCCCTGCATTGCAGGCGACGCGCGTGGTCGGACGCCTCGATCGTCGGTCATTCGAATGGAATGGCAAGCGCCTGAACGTTTTGCTTGATGTTGGTCACAACTCGCACGCCGCTGAGTATCTCGCCCGGCGTCTGGCCGCGCGGCCGCCGGTTGGCAAGCGTCTGGCGGTGTTCGGATTGCTGGCCGACAAGGATCTGGATGGTGTTGTTGGCGAATTGAATGCTAGTGTCGCGCATTGGGCTGTCGCGCCGCTGGATTCGCCGCGCGCGCGTCCGGTGGCTGAACTTGAGGCAGCGCTGGAGAACCTTGGCGCTTCTGTTACGTCTTACGACAGCGTCGCGGCGGCTCTGGAAGGGCAGTGTGCGGTAGCAACCAGTGACGACGAGATTCTCTTGTTCGGATCATTTTATTGTGTCGCCGAGGCCCTTGAATGGCTGGCCCGGCGCTCCACGGAGGAAGCGGCAAATGGCTTTGCTGGATAAAGCGTACAAGCAGCGCATGGTTGGCGCGCTGGTGCTGGTGGCGCTGGCGGTGATCTTCCTGCCGATGCTGTTTTCCCGTCAGGACGAGCAGCGTCAGGTGACCGTCGAGGCCCCGGCTGCGCCTCAGCCTTCGGCCATGCCGCAAGTGCAAATGGACCCGGTCGCCGTGCCCGAGCCGCAAGCCTTGCCGCAAGAGCCTGTGCCGACTGACGAAGAAGTCGCTGAAGAAGCTGCGCCCGCTGCACCGGCCACCCCGGCCGCCCCGGCACCGACCATCCCGGCGCAGATTGCCCGCCCGGCAACGCCGCCACCAGTGGTCAAGCCGATTCCGGCGCCGGCTCAGCCAATCACCTCCGCAACCAGCAAGCCTGACACCACGCAGAGCCGCGTCGATGCCAACGGGCTGTCGGTGAGCTGGTCAGTGCAACTTGCCAGCCTGTCGAGCCGCGCCAGCGCCGAGAGCCTGCAGAAGAACCTGCGCAGCCAGGGTTACAACGCTTACATTCGCTCGGCCGATGGTAAGAATCGGGTATTCGTCGGTCCGCTGATCGAACGTGCCGAAGCCGATCGTCTGCGCGATCTGCTGAGCCGTCAGCAGAACCTCAAGGGCTTCGTTGTCCGTTTTCAGCCTGAACGTGGCTGAAATCTATCACCTCGATTGAAAAGCACTGACAATCGCAGCTTACCGACAGCCATGCGCTCTGCTAAAATGCGCCGCCTTATCCGTCTGTAGGCTGCACTGTGCCATTTACCTGGGTTGACTGGGCGATCGTTGCAATCATCGCCATCTCCGCTTTGATCAGTCTGAGCCGCGGCTTCGTAAAGGAAGCTTTATCGCTGCTGACCTGGATCATCGCAGGAGCGGTTGCCTGGATGTTTGGTGGCTCACTGTCCGAGTACCTCGCCGGATACATCGAAACCCCATCGGCTCGCGTGATCGCGGGCTGTGCCATCATGTTTGTCGCCACACTGATCGTGGGCGCAATGATCAATTATCTTATCGGCGAGTTGGTTCGCGTCACCGGGTTGTCCGGGACCGACCGATTCCTCGGCATGGCCTTCGGCGCAGCGCGTGGCGTGTTGCTGGTGGTCGTGGCGGTCGGGCTGTTGAGCCTGGGGCCGGTACAGCAGGACGGGTGGTGGAAAGAATCACAGCTCGTGCCCAAGTTTCTATTGGTCGCCGACTGGTCCAAAAACCTGATACTGGGGTGGAGCAGTCAGTGGCTTGCCAGCGGAATCAGCGTACCCGCTGAGATTCCGTTCAAGGAGCAGCTCTTGCCGACGGCGAAAACGCCTCAGTGAGTGTTGTTCAGTTCAGATCCATTAAGTAGGGGTTGCGTCGCATGTGTGGCATCGTCGGTATCGTCGGTAAGTCGAACGTCAATCAGGCGCTGTATGACGCGCTAACCGTGCTCCAGCACCGCGGCCAGGACGCTGCCGGTATCGTGACCAGCCATGATGGCCGGTTGTTCCTGCGCAAGGATAATGGCCTGGTGCGTGACGTGTTCCAGCAGCGTCACATGCAGCGTCTGGTCGGCCACATGGGTATCGGCCACGTCCGTTACCCGACTGCCGGCAGCTCGACGTCGGCCGAAGCCCAGCCGTTCTACGTCAACTCGCCGTACGGCATCACCCTGGCGCACAACGGTAACCTGACCAACGTTGAACAGTTGGCCAAAGAGATCTACGAATCCGATCTGCGTCACGTCAACACCAGTTCCGACTCGGAAGTGCTGCTCAACGTGTTCGCCCACGAGCTGGCCCAGCGCGGCAAGCTGCAGCCTACCGAAGAAGACGTGTTCGCCGCCGTGACCGACGTGCACAACCGTTGCGTTGGTGGTTACGCCGTTGTGGCGATGGTCACCGGTTACGGCATCGTCGGTTTCCGCGATCCGCACGGCATCCGCCCGATCGTGTTTGGCCAGCGTCACACCGACGAAGGCGTCGAGTACATGATTGCCTCGGAAAGCGTTTCCCTGGACGTGCTCGGTTTCACCCTGATCCGCGATCTCGCGCCAGGCGAAGCGGTGTACATCACCGAAGATGGCAAGCTGCACACCCGTCAGTGCGCAACCAACCCGTCGCTGACCCCGTGCATTTTCGAACACGTCTACCTGGCGCGTCCGGACTCGATCATCGACGGCGTGTCGGTGTACAAGGCGCGTCTGCGCATGGGCGAGAAGCTCGCCGAGAAAATCCTGCGTGAGCGTCCTGAGCACGACATCGACGTGGTCATCCCGATCCCCGACACCAGCCGTACCGCTGCGCTGGAACTGGCCAATCACCTGGGCGTGAAATTCCGCGAAGGCTTCGTCAAGAACCGTTACATCGGTCGCACATTCATCATGCCGGGCCAGGCTGCGCGCAAGAAGTCGGTACGTCAAAAGCTCAACGCCATCGAGCTGGAATTCCGTGGCAAGAACGTGATGCTGGTCGATGACTCGATCGTGCGCGGCACCACTTGCAAGCAGATCATCCAGATGGCCCGCGAAGCCGGCGCGAAAAACGTCTACTTCTGCTCGGCGGCACCTGCGGTGCGCTTCCCGAACGTCTACGGTATCGATATGCCGAGCGCTCACGAACTGATCGCGCACAACCGTTCGACTCAGGACGTGGCCGACCTGATCGGTGCAGACTGGCTGATCTATCAGGACCTGCCTGACTTGATCGAAGCGGTCGGCGGCGGCAAGATCAAGATCGAACACTTCGATTGCGCAGTGTTCGACGGCAAGTACGTGACCGGTGACGTCGACGAGGCTTACCTGAACAAGATCGAACAGGCGCGCAACGATGCCTCGAAGGTCAAGACCCAGGCAGTCAGTGCGATCATCGATCTGTACAACAACTGAGTTTCCACCGGCCCTGAGGGGCCGGTTTTGTATCTGATATTTATTGTTCGAGAACAGCAAGGAGAGACAGCATGAGTCAGGAATGGGATGCCGGTCGGCTGGACAGCGACCTCGAAGGCGTAGCGTTCGATACCCTGGCCGTCCGTGCCGGTCAGCACCGCACGCCGGAAGGCGAACACGGTGACCCGATGTTCTTCACCTCCAGTTACGTGTTCCGCACCGCTGCCGATGCAGCGGCGCGGTTTGCCGGCGAAGTGCCGGGCAACGTCTATTCGCGCTACACCAACCCGACCGTGCGTGCGTTCGAAGAACGCATTGCCGCGCTGGAGGGCGCCGAGCAAGCCGTCGCCACGGCAACCGGCATGGCCGCGATCATGGCGGTGGTGATGAGTCTGTGCAGTGCTGGCGATCATGTGCTGGTGTCGCGCAGCGTGTTCGGCTCGACCATCAGCCTCTTCGAGAAGTACTTCAAACGCTTCGGCGTCGAAGTCGATTACGTCCCGCTGGCCGATCTGTCGGCCTGGGACGCGGCGATCAAGTCCAACACCAAGCTGCTTTTTGTCGAGTCGCCGTCCAATCCGTTGGCCGAACTGGTGGATATCGCCGCGCTGGCAGAAATCGCGCATGCCAAAGGCGCGCAGCTGGTGGTCGACAACTGCTTCTGCACCCCGGCGTTGCAGCAGCCGCTGAAGCTCGGCGCGGACATTGTCGTGCACTCGGCGACCAAGTTCATCGACGGTCAGGGTCGCTGCATGGGCGGCGTTGTCGCCGGTCGCGGTGAACAGATGAAAGAAGTGGTGGGTTTCCTGCGGACCGCCGGCCCGACCCTCAGCCCGTTCAACGCGTGGATCTTCCTCAAAGGCCTCGAGACCCTCAACCTGCGCATGAAAGCGCATTGCGCCAACGCTCAGGCGCTGGCCGAATGGCTGGAGCAGCAGGACGGCATCGAGAAGGTCCATTACGCCGGTCTGAAGAGCCATCCGCAGCACGAGTTGGCTCAGCACCAGCAGAAGGGTTTTGGTGCGGTGGTCAGCTTCGAGGTCAAAGGCGGCAAAGAGGGCGCCTGGCGCTTTATCGATGCTACTCGGTTGATTTCGATCACCGCCAACCTCGGCGACAGCAAAACCACGATCACCCATCCAAGCACCACCTCCCACGGCCGTCTGGCGCCGCAGGAGCGTGAAGCGGCGGGGATTCGCGACAGCCTTATTCGCGTCGCGGTTGGTCTGGAAGATGTGGCTGACCTGCAGGCTGACCTGGCGCGCGGTCTGGCGGCATTGTGATCGAGTTGTCCACACCGGCGGCCAATACCCATGGCCGCGTGGCGCTGGTCACTGGCGCTGCACGCGGTATCGGCCTCGGAATTGCCGCCTGGCTGATCAGCGAAGGCTGGCAAGTGGTGCTGACCGATCTCGATCGGGCGCGTGGTTCGAAAGTGGCGAAGGTGCTCGGCGAGAATGCCTGGTTCATCGCCATGGACGTCGCCGAGGAAAATCAGGTCGCACTGGGCGTGGCCGAGGTGCTGGGACAGTTTGGTCGCCTTGATGCGCTTGTCTGCAACGCGGCGGTGGCAGATCCGCACAACATCACTCTGGAAAGCCTCGATCTGGCGTACTGGAATCGGGTGCTGGCGGTGAATCTGAGCGGGCCGATGTTACTGGCCAAGCACTGTGCGCCTTATCTGCGTGCGCACAACGGTTCGATCGTCAATTTGGCCTCGACCCGTGCGCGACAGTCGGAGGCGGACTCGGAGGCGTATGCGGCGAGCAAGGGGGGGCTGTTGGCGCTGACCCATGCGCTGGCAATCAGCCTTGGGCCGGAAATCCGCGTGAATGCGGTCAGTCCGGGCTGGATCGATACTCGTGATCCCTCGGTGCGCCGCGCCGAACCTTTGGCCGATGCCGATCACGCCCAGCATCCGGCGGGCAGGGTGGGGACGGTCGAAGACGTGGCGGCGATGGTGGCGTGGTTGCTGTCGCGCAATGCGGGATTTGTCACCGGGCAGGAATTTGTCGTCGATGGCGGCATGACCAAGAAAATGATCTACGAGCAGTGAAAGGCAGCTTCAAGCTTCAAGGTGCAAGCTAAAGCAAGACGCTGGTGTGCCTGCTTTAGGTGATCCTGCTTTTTCTTGGAGCTTGGAGCTTGCAGCTAAAACCCGTTTTTGAAAAAAACTCCAATCCTGCTATTGACTTAGCTTCGCCACCTGCGTAAATTTCGCGGCCTCGGAGATGCAAACGGGTGATTAGCTCAGCTGGGAGAGCGTCTGCCTTACAAGCAGAATGTCGGCGGTTCGATCCCGTCATCACCCACCACTCCCGAGAAGCTTGCGCAAGCAAGAGAGTAGGCTGAAAGTGCCTGCACCGACGCGCAGCGGTAGTTCAGTCGGTTAGAATACCGGCCTGTCACGCCGGGGGTCGCGGGTTCGAGTCCCGTCCGCTGCGCCATATTTTACGAGTCAGATTCATCTGGTTCGCGATTGCAAGGCACCGAAGCCGGCAATCAAAACGAGTTACTTGAGCGCAAGCTCAAAGCGATACGCAGCGGTAGTTCAGTCGGTTAGAATACCGGCCTGTCACGCCGGGGGTCGCGGGTTCGAGTCCCGTCCGCTGCGCCATATCTGTTTCAAGGACCGCTGAACGCCTTGAAGCGCCGAGATAAGCCATTGGCTGAATCGGATCGATAGCAAAGACCCTGGTCGAAAGGCCGGGGTTTTTTGTGTCTGAAATTTGGTTATTCCTCATTCCTCTCTCCTTAAGTCCATGCGAATCCCTGTGGGAGCGAGCCTGCTCGCGAAAGCGCCGGCACGTTCAAAATCTGTATTGCCTGGAAAAACGTTTTCGCGAGCAGGCTCGCTCCCACATAGGCACGCTCTGTTGTCTCGGCAGATCGGATGCGGTGCTACGTCGCATTGATTATTTTGATTATTTAGTCAGGTTTTTGTAACTGGTTGTTTGCTGTGGGCGCAGAAACCTTTAAAGTTAACCTTTCGGTCAGCTTTGCACTGTCAACACAGCTCTTTGCTTCGCCAGAAAGAGCTTCTGCACGACTCGAGATCCCCAGTAGATAACCACAAGGGCGGACCTATAACCGCCCAGAGGATGATCCATGTCCAACCGTGAAATATCCCGGCGCTCGTTCCTCCAGGGCGGGCTGGTGGCGGGTGTGAGCGTTACGCTCACGCCGCTCAGCAGTCAGGCGCTGGCTGCCTTGATGGAAAACAGCGTCACCGTGCCGTCCGAGAAATGGCTCGGCAATAACGGCAAGGCCCGTCAACGCAACGATGCCTTGTCCAAGGTCTGCGGCAGCAAGGTGTTTGCCCGCGACATCCGCGCCAAGGACATGCCCGGCTGGCCTGAGCAACAGGGCCACGCCATGCTGCTGAAAACCATCAAGGCCGACCATATCTACGCAGGTTACGACCTGTCGTGGCTCGGCGCCGATCTGCAACCGGACCGCATCGTTACCGCTGTCGATCTGGACAAGGACGGTATCGTCTTCCCCGAAGAGCACGCGCCTGATCCTTTGCTGCCCGAAGGCAAGGTGCCGATGTTCATCGGTCACCCGGTGGCGATCCTGATCTGGAACGATTTCGAGCGTTTCCGTCAGGCCAAGAATCAACTCAAATTCAATGACAAAGCGATTCGTTACGGCGCCAAGGTGCCGTTCTACGAAGGCGATCCCTACGGCAGCTTCCGCTACGTGCGCGTCGGCGGCGCGACTTCGGCGGACGAAGACGAGTTCGCCAGCCTCAAGGATTCGATCCTGTTCCCGATGCTGAAGAACCGCCGTCCAGTGTGGAATGCATCGCCGAACCTGCATGGCAACCTCACCGAGCGCGGCCTGTTCTACGCCGATCGCATGAAACAGGAGATCGACACGCCGCCAGACAACTGGCTGGTGTTCGATGAGCGCTACAAGACGCCGTCGATCGAGCCGGCCGCCCTCGAGCCGGACAACGGCAACGGCTGGTACGACCCGAAAACCAAAACCCTGCATTTCGTCGTGGCGACGCAATGCCCACTGGAAGTTGCGACCGAGACCGCGAAGATGATCGGGCCGTCGAGTTTCGGCCTGGCCAATCTGAACATGCACCCGGGCTACACCGTCGGGTATGGCTCCAAAGACCACAACATTTTCGTCTACTACGCAGCCTTGGCCGCGCTGTACGGCGCCGGTGTGCCGGTGCGTCTGGCCAACGACCGCTATGAGCAATTCCAGAGCGGCATCAAGCGTCACCCGTTCGACATCCGCTACCAGTTGGCCGTGGACAAGAATGACTACACCTTCAAGATTTTCCGCGCGGAAATGAGCGTCGACGGCGGCGGTCGGGTCAACTACAGCCCATCGGTGGCGGCGGTTGGCGCCACCGCAGCGCAGTCGATCTACTACATGCCGCAGAACGACCTGCAAGTCACCGCGTATCACTCGCGCGCGGTCGAGGCGGGTTCGATGCGCGGTTACGGCACTCTGCAAAGCATGGCGGCCACCGAAATGATGGTCGACGAGATCGCCAATCGTCTGGGTGTCGACGCCATCGATTTGCGCCGCAGGAATGCCCTGCGTTCTGGCATGAAAAACACCCAGGGCGCAATCCCGGCCGGTGCACTGCGCCTGCACGAAATTCTCGACAAGGCCTCGGTGCACGAAGTCTGGAAAAACCGCGACACGATCAAGCAACAACGTGAAGCGGCGGATCCGGATAACTGGTACGGCGTCGGTTTCGCCATCTGCCAGAAAGACTTCGGCACCGGCTCCGAAGCGCCGATGGCCAGCATCGAATTCACCGCTGACGGGCGCATCACCCTGCGCCATATCGGTATCGAAATCGGTACCGGCATGTCCACTTCGCAAGCCTTGGTCGTCGCCGATTTCCTCGGCAGCCCGGCGCATGATGTGAAGACCGGCGAAACCGAGTGGCAGGAAATGCAGCTGATCACCAGCGGCAACCCGTACATCATGAGTCAGGCCGAACAGGACAATCTGCTGCGCAACCCGCGCTGGGTCGGCAAGCTGGCGTCGGCGTCTTCGGCGACCAACTCCGCCTATTACTTCAGCCATGCAACCCGTGAAGCGGCGCGTGTGCTGTTCAACCACGGGTTGTGGCCGGCGGCACTGGAGATCTGGCGTCAGGGTCCGTACGGCGGCCAGGCAAACCCTTACGTGGTGCGTCGCGAAGATGCGCATTGGATCGACGGCAAGCTGACCGCCAACGGCATGCAGCCGCTGAGTTTCGAAGAACTGGCCAAACGCGCCCACGAACGCGGTCTGGTGACGGGTGCCACGGTGCACGGTTTCAACCGTTGGAGCTGGGCCGAGGCCGAGTACAGCATCGACGGCGTGCGCGAGCGCCTGCCGCTCGACGGTCTGGCGGTGAAATACGGCGATGGCGCGCCGCAAGCGAAGAAAGCGCAGATGAACAGCGCCGGCTTCCACTTGCTTGATCGGCAGAACGTCAACTACCCGGTAGTGCAGTTGAACAACGCTGCCGTGACCTATTACAGCCCGGTCGCCACGTTGGTCGAGCTGAAGGTCAACAAAGGCTCGGCGGAGGTTCAGGTGCTCAACCACCATTCGTGGATCGAGTGTGGTCGGGTGCTGGTTGAAGAGTTGGTCAAGGGCCAGCTCGAAGGCGGTATCGCGATGGGTATTGGTCATGCGCTGATGGAAGAGATGCCGTTGTACGAAGGCGGGCCGGGGGAGGGTGACTGGAACTTCAACCGTTATCGTCTGCCGATGGCCCGTCATGTTGCGGTGTGGAAGCAGACTGCGGAGATCCTGCCGCCGCTGTCGCCGAGCGATCCGTCCAAGGGCATCGCCGAAGTGGTGATGATCCCGATTGTCGGTGCCATCGGTAACGCCGTGGCGCACGCCATCGGTAAACGTGTTCGTGACTTGCCTATCACCGCTGCGCGCATCAAGGAGGCCCTCAATGGCTAACCGTCCGCTTCAACTGACCCTCAATGGTCAATCCGTCGGCCCGGTGGACATCCCTGATGACCTGCCGATGATCGACTATCTGCACGAATACAAAAACCTCACCGGCTCGCGGCTGGGCTGCGGTCAGGGGATCTGCCACGCCTGCGTGGTGATCGTCGATAACCCCGACGGTACCAGCGAAGAAGTGCGCACCTGCATCACCGGCGCGCACTACTTCGAGGGCAAGAAAGTCCGCACCATCGAAGGCCACGCCACTCGCGACGAGCAGGGCCAGGTCACCGAGCTCAATCCGATCCAGCAGCGCTTTGTCGACGAGTTCGCTTTCCAGTGCAGCTACTGCGCGCCAGGCTTCGTCAACGCTGCCACCGTGCTGGTGGAGAAGCTGCAGCGTCAACCAACCGTACACAGCAAGCTGGAACAGGTGATCGAGGACAGCCTCGGCCATCACGTCTGCCGCTGCACCGGGTACGTGCGTTATTACAACGCCACGCGCAACGTGCTGACCGATCTTGGTCTGGTCAAGGAGGGTTGAGCATGAAGCGTTTACTGACCCGCCTGGCCCTCGCGGTCGGACTGGCTGCGCCGCTTTTGGCGGTCCACGCCGATGAACAGGTCAAGCGCGGCGAATACCTCGCCCGCGCCGCCGACTGCATGGCCTGCCACACCGCGCCGGGTGGTGCGCCCTATGCCGGGGGGCTGCCGATCGTCTCGCCATTCGGCACGATCTACGGCACCAACATCACCCCGAGCAAAGAGCACGGCATCGGTCTGTACAGCGATGATGAGTTCTTCGCTGCGTTGACCGAAGGCAAGCGGCGCGACGGTGCGAATCTGTATCCAGCGATGCCGTACACCTCGTATCACCTGATGCCGCGCGCCGATTCCGATGCGATTCACGCGTATCTGAAAACCATCGAGCCGATCGAACGCGCCGCGCCGGTGACCAGCCTGAGCTTTCCGTTCAACGTGCGTCTGGGCCTGACCGGCTGGAACATGCTCTACGGCAAAGACGTCAAGCTGGAACCGGTCGAGGGCAAAAGTGAAGCGTGGAAGCGCGGCCAGTATATGGTCGACGTCCTTGGTCATTGCGGCGAATGCCATACGCCACGCGGCCTGCCGGGTGCGATGCAAATGGACAAGCGCATGGCCGGCGGCATTCTCAATGGTTATCTCGCGCCGAGCCTGCTGGCCACCGACCTGGCCGCGCGCGGCTGGAATCAGCAGGATCTGAGCACGTTTCTCAAGCACGGCATGAGCGCGCAAGGAACGATGTTCAACGAAATGTTCCCGGTGTTTCACAACAGCACTCAAGGTCTGAGCGATGCTGACCTGGCGGCAATGGCGACGTTCCTCCTTGGCGAGCAACCGCCACCAGCCAAAGAGCTCGTCGAAGTACCGCTGGACAAGCTCAACGCGAGTGCCCAGCGCGGCCGTCAGGAATATCTGAACGTCTGCGCCGGTTGCCACGCGGCTGGCGGTGAAGGCAAGCCGCACATCGCAGTGGCCATGCGCGGCAACACCACGTTGCGTCTGGAAGATCCGCGCAACTTGTTGCGAGTGATCGAGGATGGCATCGGCGAACAGAAGTTTTCCGGGTTCGAGCACATGCAGCCGATGCCGGGTTTTGCTGAAAAGCTCAGTCCTGAGCAATTGACCGATCTGCTCAACTACCTGCGTCAGGGTTGGGGCGGGCAGGGCGCTGAACTGGCGGTGAGCGAAGTGCAGAAGCTGCAAGCCGACGCGCCGAGCGTCGAGCACAAGGCCCACTGATATGCAGCATCTCGATCTGCAAGTGGTGCGTAGGGCGCTGGAATGGTCGGTGGCCGGGCAGCGAATCTGGCTGTGCACGGTGCTGACCACTTACGGCTCGGCACCGCGCGCGCCGGGTTCGCTGCTGGCGGTGAACGAAAGCGGGCAGTGGATCGGCTCGCTATCGGGCGGTTGCGTCGAGGAGGATTTCCTTGAGCGCGTCGCCGAAGGTGCGTTTCTCGAAGCAGTAAGCGTCGTGCGTTACGGCGAAGGCGATGATCCGCGCTCGCGGGTCAGTCTGCCTTGCGGTGGCATTCTCGATGTGTTGGTGGAGAAACTTGACGCCGACTGCGCGGTGCAGGCGCATCTGCGTGAACTGGAATCAGCGCTGCTGGGTCAGCGTCGTCTGCTTCGCGAAGTCGATCTGGCCAGCGGTGCGCGCGCTCTGTTTGCTGATCGCGAGCAGGGTGCGCGGATCGAGCGTGAGATCGATCGGGTGCGCATCCGTATTGGTGCAGCACAGCGTTTGTTGCTCGCCGGCTACTCCAGTGTGGCGCAGGCCTGTGCCGAGTTCGCGGTAGGACTTGGCTTCGAAGTGATTCTCTGCGATCCGCGCGATGAGGTGCTGGAAGGGGTGGTGCTCAATGGCGTGGAAATCCGTCGGCAGTTGCCTTCGGTATTTATTGCTGACGGTGGTTGTCATCGCGACACGGCAGTGGTGGCGCTGACCCATGATCCGCGCATCGACGATCTGGCGATGATGGAAGCGGTGCGCACCGAGGCGTTTTACATTGGTGTGATGGGGTCGCTTCAGACATCGCAAAAACGCTTCGAGCGCTTGCGCCGCATTGGCGGTCTGGGTGAGGCGGAGCTGGCGCGGATTCATGCGCCGATCGGCCTCAACCTCGGCAGCAACACACCGGCGGAAATTGCGCTGGCGGTGCTGGCGGATATCCTGCGGATTCGCAGCGGGATCGCTCGGGATCAGCTCTGATCCTAAGCCTTGCTGAATCTACTGTGGCGAGAGGATTTATCCCCGTTGGACTGCGCAGCAGTCCCCTCCTGCTCAAGAGGGGGCGCTTCGCACCCCCAACGGGGATAAATCTCCTCGCCACAATGGTGTTTATAGGCCGTACTTATCGCGCAGCCCGTAATACCAGGCGCCCAGCGCGGCAAACGGTGTGCGTAGCAATTGCCCGCCGGGGAAGGGGTAGTGCGGCAGGTCGGCAAAGGCATCGAAACGCTCGGCCTGACCGCGCAACGCTTCGGCGAGGACTTTGCCAGCCAGGTGCGTGTAGGTGACGCCGTGACCGCTGCAACCCTGCGAATAATAGATGTTGTCGCCCAGGCGCCCGACCTGTGGCAAGCGCGACAGGGTCAGCAGGAAGTTGCCGGTCCAGGCGTAGTCGATCTTCACGTCCTTGAGTTGCGGGAAAGCCTTGAGCATCTTCGGGCGGATGATCGCTTCGATGTTCGCCGGATCGCGAGCGCCGTAAACCACGCCGCCACCGAAGATCAAGCGCTTGTCGGCGGTCAGGCGATAGTAGTCGAGCAGATAGTTGCAGTCTTCCACGCAGTAGTCCTGCGGCAATAGCGCCTTGGCCAACTCATCGCCCAGTGGCTCGGTGGTGATCACCTGAGTGCCACACGGCATCGATTTGGCCGCCAGTTCCGGCACCAGATTACCGAGGTAGGCGTTGCCGGCAACGATGATGAACCTGGCCCTGACCTTGCCTTGCGGCGTATGCACAACCGGATTGGCCCCGCGCTCGATGTGCACGGCAGGTGATTGCTCATAGATGGTGCCGCCGAGAGACTCGACTGCCGCCGCTTCACCGAGCGCCAGATTCAGCGGATGGATGTGGCCGCCGCTCATATCTAGCATGCCACCGACGTATTGATCGCAACCCACCACTTCACGGATGCGGCGTTGATCCATCAATTCCAGCTGGGTGTGGCCGAAGCGTTCCCACAGGCGCTTTTGCGATTCCAGGTGGCCCATTTGTTTGGCGGAAAGGGCGGCGAATACACCGCCGTCTTTCAGGTCGCACTGGATGTTGTATCTGGCCACGCGCTCGCGAATGATCCGGCCGCCTTCAAAGGCCATTTCGCCGAGCAGTTGCGCCTGCTTGGGGCCGACCGTGCGTTCAATGACGTCGATGTCGCGGCTGTAGCTGTTGACGATCTGCCCACCGTTGCGGCCCGAGGCGCCAAAACCGACTTTCGCCGCTTCCAGCACGGCTACGCGAAACCCGTTCTCCAGCAGGAACAGGGCGGACGACAGCCCGGTATACCCGGCGCCGATCACACAGACGTCCGTCTCCACATCATCCTGCAGCACAGGGCGTGGTGGTACGGCATTGGCCGACGCAGCGTAATAAGACTCTGGGTATTGGGTGTTCGCCATCCTGCCGCCTCTGTTTAATATATTTTACGAGTGTGCCGATCCTACCCGAGTTGAAAAACCTCCGCCAGCCAGCGGAAAATCTTCTTCGCTGAGGCGAAATTAAATATTTTGCATATTCATAGGGTTAGGTGAAAAAAAGGTGTTGACACCCCTCCGGAATTCCGTAGAATGCCGCCTCACAGCAGGCACGTAGCTCAGTTGGTTAGAGCACCACCTTGACATGGTGGGGGTCGTTGGTTCGAGTCCAATCGCGCCTACCAAACAAAATCCGCTCTGCTGGGCGGTCTAGAAGGGCTCACCGAAAGGTGGGCCCTTTTTTGTTGTCTGCGATTTGCGCAACGCTTGTTCCCGGTCCTTTCCGCTTCGCTCTGATCAGCTCTCCATTCATTACTGTTTGCGCAAAATGATCAAGCGCCATTTTGGTGCATTCTTCTTCCATTTCGTTGTTGAAAACACCTGAATATCCAAAGGCTTACAGCTCTTTTTCTCTAACCGGTTATCGAAAAAGCCTTGTTGCATGTTGGGAATTTAAGTAACATCCGACCTGCGTTCACCACCACGGTTTATGCATTTTTAAATCCCAAGCTTCCATCAGCTGCTTGGGATTTTTTTTGCCTGCGATTTGGCGTTGGGCATCTATCTCACCTTCACCTCCAGGCGAGGCGCCGTTTTTTCGTCTACTACTGACTGGCCGATTTTCAACTCTTTGTAAGGGAGTGCGTCGATGCTGAGTCAGTGGGTCCTTGCGGCTGTTCATCTATTCGCGTTTGCCTTGGCTTTCTGGGCAGTGCTGACGCGCGGCACAGCGTTCAGCCAGCTCTCGGCGGGCACGGGAGAGGTCAAGCGCGTGCTGCTCGCGGATAACTTGTGGGGGCTTTCAGCTTTGACGCTGCTTATTACCGGAGCGATGCGCGCGTTTGGTGGTTACGAGAAAGGCTCTGACTATTACCTGCATCAACCACTGTTTCATCTGAAGATGACGCTGTTCGTGCTGATCCTTCTCATGGAGCTTGCACCCATGATCACACTGATCAAATGGCGCATCGCATCGTCGCGCGGGGTGGCGCTTGGTAGCAGACGTGCGAAGTTGTACGCGCGAATCAGTCATGTTGAAGCGCTGCTGCTGATCCTGATGATGGTCGCGGCGACAGGCATGGCGCGTGGGGTGATATTCGCTTAGAAGGCGAAATTCTCCGTGCTCTATCGGAAACGTCCGACAGCCAGCTCCAGGAGTGAAAGGTAATATCGGCGCAAGAAAGGAGGGAGTGACAAGTGAAAGGAGTCAGTGTGCTTCAGGCGCCGTGCCCAGCGGGGTGAAATGCGGATGGCTAAACGGCGCGTGAATCTTTAGCCAGTCTTGCGCGACGGCAATAGGACTGGCTACGTAATGCAAAGTGGCTCAGGGCGTTTGCGGCTTGTCCGGAGCGGTCAGGCCGGCCTGGATGCGTTGGTAAATTTCTTCACGGTGCACTGCCACGTTTTTCGGAGCGTTGATGCCGATGCGGACTTGTTGGCCGCTGACTCCGAGGATGGTGATCGTGATGTCATCACCAATGTTTATGCTTTCACCGACTTTGCGGGTGAGTATCAGCATGGTCTTCTCCTTGATTGCTTTGTAGGGCACCTGATTCAGACAGTGCAGAGGTCGGTGGTATCTATAGATTAGTGCGAAGTCTCACGGTTTGGGTGCCTCTTTCTGACGCGCAGATGCGGCATTAATTCCCAGGGCGTAACTATACAGAGGCTGCAATCATCATTCTCGTTGTTTTGTGCCCATTTTGCGGGGCTCGCTAAGTATTTTTGAATGATAAGATCGCGGCTTTACGAATTCCGAGGAAAGCGTTGTGCGCAAATTGGTTTGGCTGGTAGCGGCACTGGCATTGGCAGGCTGCGGTGAAGGCAAGAGTGTAGATGCGCCCAAGCCTGAGACAAAGGTCGCGGCAGCGCCGGCGGCCGCCGCGCCACAGTGGGATCTGGAAGTGCGTGGCGAGACCCCTCAGGCCGTCAGTGACCTGAGCGGCTGGTTGATCGAGCATGCTTTCGTTCCGACAGTCGTCAAGGACGGCAGCGGTAAAACACGAATTCTGATCGGTCCGTTCAATTCCCAGGCTGACGCCGAGGCGCGAAAGGTGCAGGTCGATGCAGCGCTGGTTAAAGCCAAGAAACAAAATATCGAATCGGTGGTGATTGAGCATCCGCTCACGCCATAAGCGTAGCGCCTTCAAACAGATTGAACGCCAGACATGAAAAAGGCCTCGAGCATAACGCTCGAGGCCTTTTTATTTGTGCTGCGATCAGCCGCAGGCTTTCAGATTTACCGAGCCGACAAACTCGTTGCCACGCCCCATCACGCACGCCACGCTCTGGTTGCGCTGACGTTCCCAGTCCTGCACTGGATAGGTCTTGTCCCACGCCTCGTACAACTGCCGATCCTGCTTCGACAGGCGCAGTCCGTATTGTTTGCTCATATAAAAATACGTGCGGGCGATCATGCCGCGAATCGAAGGGCGGGGCATGACTTTCTTCGCTTTGAAGTCGACCTGGGTCAGGCAGGATCCATACTGACCGGACTGCACCGGCAACCAGCCGTAGCTGAAGTTGCTGCGATCACCGTTGACCTCACCGATGCTCGGCACCAGGTTGTGCAGGTCAGCTTCGGCCTTTTGATAAACCGGATCGTAACGCGTGCAATTTTTGCGTCCGCCTTGCTGCCAGCACTGCCGCTGATGTCCGATCTGCCAGGCTGGCACGATGTGCTCCCACTCGATTCTCGATGCACGCTTGGCGTTCTTGCGCGGCACATAGCCGCAAGCTTTGAGATCGACGCGGTTGCCGGTGTACTTGCAGCCGCAGTAAAACTCCGTGGACTGCGGCGCGTAGAGTTTCCACGCGGCTTTCTTGGCTTCGGAAAATGTACGTGGGGCGCCAGCCTGGGCGCCCACGGCGAAAAACAACAACAGCAAAGCAACACTGCGGACACTCATTGAATCAATCTTCCTTCGGCACAACCCAAAAAATCTGCACGCCACCGTCATCGCGATAGGCGAGGGTGACGTTATCGTTCTCGTCGATTTCCTCAAGCAAGCGCTCCCAGTCGTCCATCGGCTCATCCGGCAGACGGAAAATCAGTGCGGCTTTGGCTTTTTGTGCGGTGGGGGAATTGATGATTTTCTGAACGCGCATACCCATGCGTTCGTAAGCGTCAGGAGCAGCAGGAGAGGTGGCCACGAGGTTATCCTTATTAAGCTGTACGTGCATACAGTATTTAACTGTAAGCGATTTCGCAACTGCTTAAAATTCAAGAAAATCCTCTGACAGCGGGTTTCCGGTTTTGGTGTAGGGCTTGTCGAGATTTTTGTGGGAAAAGTATTGGAAGGGTGTAAGCGGGGCACCACCTGCCAAGCTGACAGGTGATGCGCAATTGCCTGATCGAGAAGTGATCAGGCGATGTTCAATCAGTATTCCCAGAACATCCGTTGCAGCTCTTTGCTGTCGTTGGTCTTGGTCAGCGCGACCATCGCCAGGATGCGGGCTTTTTGCGGGTTCAGATCGTGAGCGACAACCCAGTCGTATTTGTCGTCAGGCTGTTCGGCGTTACGCAGGACAAAGCCGCCGGCGTTGACGTGGGACGAGCGAATGATCTGCACGCCATCCTTGCGCAGCGCTTGCAGGGATGGAACCACGCGAGAGGATACCGAACCGTTGCCAGTGCCGGCGTGGATGATGGCTTTGGCGCCGGCTTGCGCCAGTGCCTTGTAGGCGGTATCGCTGACGTTGCCGTAGGAATAGGCAATTTCTACGTCAGGCAGGCTCTTGATGTCCTTGATGTCGAATTCCGAATCCATGGTGTGACGCTTGGCCGGCAGGCGGAACCAGTAGGATTTGCCTTCGACCACCATGCCCAGCGGACCCCAAGCGCTTTTGAATGCTTCGGTCTTGATGTTGATCATTTTGCTGACGTCGCGACCGGACTGGATCTCGTCGTTCATGGTCACCAGCACACCTTTGCCGCGTGCTTCTTTGCTGCTCGCCACGGCGACGGCGTTGTACAGGTTGAGCATGCCGTCTGCCGACATGGCAGTGCCCGGACGCATCGAACCAACGACGATGATCGGCTTGTCGGTCTTCTCGACCAGGTTCAGGAAGTAAGCGGTTTCTTCGAGGGTGTCGGTACCGTGGGTGATAACGATGCCGTCGACGTCCTTGCTGTCAGCCAGTTCGGAAACGCGACGACCCAATTGCAACAGGTTGTCGTTGGTGATGCTTTCCGAAGCGATCTGCATGACTTGTTCGCCACGCACGTTAGCCAGTTTGCTCAACTCGGGAATGCCGGCAATCAGTTGTTCGATGCCGACTTTTGCTGCCTGATAAGTGGCGCTGTTGGCAGCACTGGCGCCGGCGCCAGCGATGGTTCCGCCTGTGGCGAGGACGACGATGTTGGCCAGTTTCGTCTGGGTTTCGGCTTCTTTTGCCTGAAGGGCAGCAGGCAGGAGCAGGAGGAGGGCCAATGCGCCCGGAATCAAAGTATTGAAAGCAGATTTCATTATTTTTCTCTCTAGTCGTGAGACGGTGCTGATGCAGGTTCATCTAGATGCGCCCCAAGCCGATCTGAATGCTCGGGGTGCAAGGACGGGAGCAGGATTCATACCATGCGTAATGTGCTGGCGGAAAATGTTTAACCCAATGATTTAAATCAATATTTGTCGAGGGCTGGAGCATCGTTGAGGATTCATCCATCCGGGATTCCGAACGACAGGAGGATTCGTGTTCGGCTCGCCGATAGGCAATCTCTGAAAAGCCAGGCGGGTGACAAATCCCCGCTAAAGAAATGTGCTCTCAGGCCGATGCGTCCTCAAGGAAACCAAATCTTAGGAGTTCACATGTCACTGACGGTCGGTTTTGCCAATCCCGCTGCGGTCACCATTGGCGGTAAAACTGCAGCGACGATCAACAGCCTGAACGATGCGACCAATGAGACTTCGGCGCAGGCCCTGGGTACCGAAAAGACTGAGAAGAATCAGGTCAGAACCGGTGGCGGGCCTGTGCAGGAAAACAGTGAAACCGAGGCTGACAGCAATCTCAGCATCACCGTCAAGACGTTGCTCAAGCGGATGAAGGAATTGCAGAAGCAACTTCAGGAGCAGCAACAGCAACTGGCTGCGGCTCAGGCTGCAAGCTATCCGACTCCCGAAGCGAAGTCCCAGGCAGTGATGTCGATTCAGGGCCAGATCGCGCAAACCAGCGCCGCACTGGCAGAGGTGGCGGGTGCGTTGGTCAAGGAGATGTCGAAAAGCGCTACCAGCGGTGGCCTGGTCAACACGACCGCCTGAAGCGTCAGATGGCCGACTCAGCGATTCGGCCTACAACAAAAGACGATTTCTGATTGTTGACAAATGTCGGCGGGATTCTCATAGTTCGGTCTACGCAAACGTTTGCGCGGCTTGGAAGGGCATCTGCTCCCGGAGCCGTGACGTAGCTTACGTCAGCGCAAACGTTGCTCACAATAATCATAAGATCGGAGTGAACCCATGAAGCTGCCATTCGCCGCACGTCTTCTTGCTGTCGCTATGCTGGCTGCCACAGCCGCCGCACTACCTGTCTCCTCGGCGTTCGCCGAATCTGCAGAAAAGCCCAAAGTCGCCCTGGTCATGAAATCCTTGGCCAACGAATTCTTCTTGACCATGGAAGACGGCGCCAAGGCCTACCAGAAAGAACACTCCGCCGATTTCGATCTGATCTCCAACGGTATCAAGGACGAAACCGACACTGCCGGGCAGACTCGCATCGTCGAACAGATGATCTTGGCCAAGGTGAATGCACTGGTGATCGCGCCTTCTGACTCCAAGGCCATGGTGCCGGTGATCAAGAAGGCCGTAGACGCCGGTATCACGGTGATCAACATCGACAACCAGCTCGATCCCGCCGTGGTCAAAAGCAAGAACATCAACGTGCCGTTCGTAGGTCCGGACAACCGCAAGGGTGCACGTCTGGTTGGCGAATATCTGGCCAAGCAACTGAAGGCGGGCGACGAGGTCGGCATCATCGAAGGCGTGTCCACCACCACCAACGCGCAGGCGCGCACGGCCGGTTTCAAGGACGCGATGGAAGCCGCGCAGATCAAAGTGGTCTCGCTGCAGTCCGGTGACTGGGAAATCGACAAGGGCAACAAGGTTGCGGCTTCGATCCTCAGTGAATACCCGGATGTCAAAGCGCTGCTGGCCGGTAACGACAGCATGGCGGTCGGTGCCGTTTCCGCAGTCCGTGCCGCTGGTAAGGCAGGGCAGGTGAAAGTCGTCGGTTACGACAATATCAACGCGATCAAGCCAATGCTCAAGGACGGCCGCGTGCTGGCGACGGCTGACCAGTTTGCAGCCAAGCAGGCCGTGTTCGGCATCGAAACCGCGCTGAAGATCATCAAAGGCGAGAAAGTCGACAGCGGTGCCAACGGCGTGATCGAAACACCGGTCGAGCTGGTCACCCAGTAAGTCATCTGGCGACACAACGGCGCTCGTCCGTCCGGGCGAGCGCATGGAGATTTCTATGTCAGTTTCCGCCCCGAACGCTGTCCTCTCGGTCAGCGGTATCGGCAAGACCTATGCGCAACCGGTGCTCACCGGCATCGATCTGACGCTGATGCGCGGTGAAGTACTGGCGCTGACCGGCGAAAATGGTGCCGGCAAAAGTACCCTGTCGAAGATCATTGGTGGTCTGGTCACACCCACTACCGGCCACATGCAATTCCACGGCAAGGACTACCGTCCGGGCAGCCGTACCCAGGCTGAAGAGCTTGGCGTGCGCATGGTCATGCAAGAACTCAATCTGTTGCCGACGCTGTCGGTGGCGGAAAACCTGTTTCTGGATAATCTGCCGAGCAGCGCGGGTTGGATCAGCCGCAAGCAATTGCGCAAGGCGGCCATCGAAGCCATGGCGCAGGTCGGCCTCGATGCGATCGACCCGGACACGCTGGTTGGCGAGTTGGGTATCGGTCATCAACAGATGGTCGAAATCGCGCGCAACCTGATTGGCGATTGCCACGTGCTGATCCTTGATGAGCCGACCGCGATGCTCACGGCGCGCGAAGTCGAAATGCTCTTCGAGCAGATCAGCCGATTGCAGGCTCGCGGCGTTTCCATCATCTATATCTCTCATCGTCTCGAAGAACTGGCGCGGGTGGCCCAGCGTATTGCCGTGCTGCGTGACGGCAATCTGGTCTGCGTCGAGCCGATGGCCAACTACAACAGCGAGCAACTGGTCACCTTGATGGTCGGTCGCGAACTGGGCGAACACATCGACATGGGGCCGCGCAAGATCGGCGCTCCGGCGTTGACGGTCAAAGGCCTGACCCGTTCTGACAAAGTCCGCGACGTCTCTTTCGAGGTGCGTGCCGGGGAGATCTTCGGCATTTCCGGATTGATCGGAGCTGGGCGCACGGAACTGCTGCGGCTGATATTCGGTGCCGATGCTGCCGACAGCGGCACCATCGCGCTCGGCTCCCCGGCCAAGGTCGTGAGTGTTCGCTCGCCAGTCGATGCCGTACGCAATGGCATCGCGTTGATCACCGAGGATCGCAAGGGCGAAGGGCTGCTGCTCAGTCAGTCGATCAGCGCCAACATCGCCTTGGGCAACATGCCGGAAATCTCCAGTGGCGGTTTCGTCAACAACGGCGACGAAACTTGCCTGGCGCAACGTCAGATCGAGGCCATGCGCATCCGCAGTTCGAGCCCGACGCAGTTGGTTTCGGAACTGTCCGGCGGCAATCAGCAGAAGGTCGTGATCGGTCGCTGGCTGGAGCGCGACTGTTCGGTGCTGCTGTTCGACGAGCCTACTCGTGGAATCGATGTCGGTGCCAAGTTCGATATTTACGGTCTGCTCGGTGAGTTGACCCGCCAGGGCAAGGCATTGGTCGTGGTGTCCAGTGACTTGCGTGAGTTGATGCTGATCTGCGACCGGATCGGCGTGCTCTCGGCGGGACGTCTGATCGACACCTTCGAGCGCGACAGCTGGACCCAGGATGATTTGCTTGCCGCCGCTTTCGCCGGCTACCAGAAACGTGATGCGTTGCTCAATGAAGCAGCGCCTAGGGATCTCCCATGAAAACTGCATCTTCTGCCAGTAAACGTAGTGGCAATTTCTTTGGCCTGGGTACTTATCTGGGCCTGGCCGGTGCCTTGCTGGCGATGATTGCGCTGTTCTCGGTCCTGAGCAGCCATTTCCTCTCGTACAACACCTTCAGCACCCTGGCCAACCAGATTCCCGACCTGATGGTGCTGGCCGTGGGCATGACCTTTGTGCTGATCATCGGCGGCATCGACCTGTCCGTCGGCTCGGTCCTCGCGCTGGCCGCATCGACGGTCAGCGTTGCGATTCTCGGCTGGGGCTGGAGCGTTTTGCCAGCGGCGCTGCTCGGCATGGCGGTGGCGGCGCTGGCCGGGACCATCACTGGCTCGATCACCGTGGCCTGGCGGATTCCGTCGTTCATCGTCTCCCTCGGCGTGCTGGAAATGGCCCGCGGTGTGGCGTATCAGATGACCGGGTCGCGGACTGCGTACATCGGCGATGCGTTCGCCTGGCTGTCGAATCCGATCGCGTTCGGTATTTCACCCTCGTTCATCATCGCTTTGCTGGTGATCTTCATCGCGCAGGCAGTTTTGACTCGCACTGTTTTCGGCCGCTACCTGATCGGCATCGGCACCAACGAAGAAGCCGTGCGGCTGGCCGGGATCAATCCCAAGCCCTACAAAATTCTGGTGTTCAGCCTTATGGGCCTGCTGGCGGGCATTGCCGCTCTGTTTCAGATTTCGCGTCTGGAGGCGGCTGACCCGAACGCAGGTTCGGGTCTGGAACTGCAAGTGATCGCGGCGGTGGTTATCGGTGGTACCAGCCTGATGGGTGGACGCGGTTCGGTAATCAGTACTTTCTTTGGCGTGCTGATCATTTCCGTGCTCGCGGCCGGTCTCGCACAGATTGGTGCGACGGAGCCGACCAAGCGCATCATCACCGGAGCGGTAATTGTTATCGCCGTGGTGCTCGACACCTATCGCAGTCAACGCGCCAGTCGCCGAGGCTGAACCATGGCAACGATCAAGGATGTAGCGGCGCTTGCGGGTATTTCCTACACGACCGTGTCGCACGTGGTGAACAACACCCGCCCGGTGAGTCAGGAAGTGCGGCGCAAAGTCGAGGCGGCGATCAAGAGCCTCGACTACGTTCCCAGTGCCGTGGCGCGCTCGCTGAAAGCCAAAACCACGGCGACCATCGGCCTGCTGGTGCCTAACAGCCTCAACCCGTACTTCGCTGAATTGGCGCGCGGAATCGAGGATTACTGCGAGCGCAACGGTTACTGCGTGATCCTCTGTAACTCCGACGACAATCCGGACAAGCAGCGCAGTTATCTGCGCGTGTTGCTGGAAAAACGCATCGACGGTTTGATCGTCGCCTCCGCCGGCGGTGACACTGGTCTGGCGCAAGGGCTGGCAGGCGTGAAGACGCCGATGGTTATCGTTGACCGGGGCCTGGAAGGTGTAAATGCCGATCTGGTGCGTATCGATCATGAATACGGCGCTTATCTGGCAACCCGTCACCTGCTCGAGTTGGGGCATCGCGACATCGCCACCATCGGCGGTCCGGCCAGTACCAGCGTGGCGCAAATGCGTCAGGCCGGTTATTGCCGAGCGCTGCGAGAAGCGGGAATCGAGGTGCGCGAGGAGCGTATGCTCGAAAGCGACTTCACCAGCACCGGCGGTTACAACGCCGCTGCCCGGCTGCTCGAAAGCAATCCCCCGAGCGCGATTTTTGCCGGTAACGACATGATTGGCATCGGTGTGCTGCGTGCGGCGGCTGAACGTAATGTCCGGGTGCCGGCCGAGCTGTCGGTGATCGGCTTCGATGACATTCAGATGAGCCGTTATGTCTATCCGGCGCTGACCACGGTCGGCCAGTCGATCCTGCAACTGGGCGAGATGGCCGCCGAAGTGCTGTTGCGCAGAATTGCTGCGCCCGATTCGGGCACCGATCAACGCATCGTGACCCCGAGCATTGTCCTGCGCGAATCGACCGCGCCGCTGTCCGGCGTGTTCACCGAATATCGCTGAAACCGAATTGATGAGTAGTGATGTATGCCAGCAAATGTAGTGGTAATAGGCAGCCTGAACATGGACCTGGTCACCCGGGCGCCACGGCTGCCACGCGGCGGTGAAACGCTGATTGGTCATTCCTTTGCCACGGTGTCTGGCGGCAAGGGCGCCAATCAGGCGGTTGCTGCTGCGCGCTTGGGCGCTAAGGTGGCAATGATCGGTTGCGTCGGAAATGACGACTATGGTGTGCGATTGCGCGATGCCTTGCTCGCCGAGCACATCGACTGCCAGGCTGTCAGTGTCGTAGAGGATTCCAGTGGCGTAGCGCTGATTGTGGTGGATGACAACAGCCAGAACGCCATCGTGATTGTCGCCGGTGCCAACGGCGCGATGACGCCGGCAGTGATCGACCGCTTTGATGCGGTTTTACAGGCCGCCGATGTAGTGATCTGTCAGCTCGAGATTCCCGATGCGACGGTCGGACATGCGCTCAAGCGTGCGCGTGAACTGGGCAAAACCGTCATCCTCAACCCGGCGCCGGCCAGCCGTCCTTTGCCGGCAGACTGGTTTACCGCCATCGACTATCTGATTCCCAACGAAAGCGAAGCCGCCGCATTGAGCGGGCTCGCTGTCGACTCGCTGCAGTCGGCAGAAACGGCTGCCACTCAGTTGATTGCCATGGGCGCGGGCAAAGTCATCGTCACGTTAGGCGCGCAAGGCTCATTGTTCGCCAACGGCAACGGCTTCGAACATTTCCCCGCGCCGGCCGTGAAGGCGGTCGATACCACGGCGGCGGGCGACACTTTTGTCGGCGGTTTCGCCGCAGCGCTGGCCGATGGCAAATCTGAGGCCGAGGCGATTCGCTACGGTCAGATCGCCGCTGCACTGTCGGTTACCCGCGCCGGTGCGCAACCGTCGATTCCAACCATATCCGAAGTACAGGCGTTCAAACCCGCATGAAAAAGACTCCTTTGCTTAATGTCGCGCTGTCGCGACTGATCGCTTCTCTTGGCCACGGTGACATGGTCGTGATTGGCGATGCCGGTTTGCCCGTGCCACCGGGTGTCGAGTTGATTGATCTGGCGCTGACCCATGGCATCCCTGATTTCGTCAGCACGCTGAAAGTTGTACTCAGCGAGATGCAGGTAGAAAGCCATGTGCTGGCCAAAGAGATCTTCGACAAACAACCCACGGCACTGGCCGATCTGGACGCGTTGAACGAAGAGGGCGCGCTGGGCCGTAGGGATCTGCTCACCCACGAGCAGTTCAAGGTGCTTAGCCGACAAGCCAGGGCGATCATTCGTACAGGAGAATGTCAGCCGTACTGCAACATCGTTCTGGTCGCCGGGGTTACATTCTGATTTCCGATATCATCTGCACAAGGAATGCGCTATGCAACGCTATGCTGCAAAACTTCATCAACTGGTCCGGAGCCTGCTGCTTTTGTCTGTGATAACTGCGACCGGCGTTCAGGCCGCTGAAAAAATCGATTTGATCATCGACACCGATCCAGGCGCTGACGACGTTGTCGCTTTGCTCTTCGCGCTTGCGTCGCCGGATGAACTGAATATTCGCGCGCTGACTACCGTGGCCGGCAACGTGCGCCTGGACAAGACTTCGCGCAACGCGCGGCTGGCTCGCGAATGGGCCGGGCGCGAAGACGTGCCGGTTTACGCTGGCGCACCGAAGCCGCTGATGCGCACGCCGATCTACGCCGAGAACATTCATGGCAAGGAAGGCTTGTCAGGCGTCACGGTTCACGAACCGAAGAAAGGCCTGGCGAAAGGCAATGCGGTCAATTATCTGATCGACACTCTTAAATCGGCCAAACCGCACAGCATCACCATTGCCATGCTCGGTCCGCAGACCAACCTGGCTCTAGCATTGATCCAAGAGCCGGAAATCGTTCAGGGCATCAAGGAAGTGGTGATCATGGGCGGGGCGCATTTCAACGGTGGCAACATCACCCCTGTGGCTGAGTTCAACTTGTTCGCCGATCCGCAGGCTGCCGAGGTGGTGCTCAAGAGCGGGGTGAAGCTCACCTATCTGCCGCTGGACGTGACCCACAAGATCCTGACCAGCGATGCACGTCTGAAGCAGATTGCGGCGCTGAACAACAATGCGAGCAAGATCGTCGGCGACATTCTCAACGAATACATCAAGGGCGATATGGAGCACTACGGCATTCCCGGTGGCCCGGTGCATGACGCGACGGTTGTGGCGTATCTGCTCAAGCCTGAGTTGTTTACCGGTCGGGCGGTCAACGTCGTGGTGGATAGCCGTGAAGGACCGACATTCGGCCAGACCATTGTTGACTGGTATGACGGCCTGAAAGCACCGAAGAATGCATTCTGGGTCGAAAATGGCGACGCCCAGGGATTCTTTGATCTGCTGACCGAGCGCCTGAAACGCCTGAAATAAGTCGTCAACCCGCAGGCGGTTGCCTGCGGGTTTTCACTGCGGCTGTTCGGCCTGACCGATCGGATAGCGTTCGAATACCTGATTGATAAAATGCTGCGCCGCTTCTATCCCCAACTCCTTGACCAGTAAATCAATGCCGATCAGCGCCAATTCTTCCGTCGTGCCGGGGCTGTAAGAGCTGTGTCCTTCGGCCCATTTGGCGTTGATGGCGGCGTCGATGCTTACACTGGTCATGGGAGGCTCGAAAGGTCAGGATGTCTGTTTTCGAGTTAACCATTTTGTGCGGCATTTGGCACTGCGACTTAGGCATGAGCGGAGCGCTATGCGACACTTGGTCTTTTCCGGCTTGCA
Organism: Pseudomonas siliginis; assembly: GCF_019145195.1. GTDB lineage: Bacteria > Pseudomonadota > Gammaproteobacteria > Pseudomonadales > Pseudomonadaceae > Aquipseudomonas > Aquipseudomonas siliginis. Next base: position 82,403 of record NZ_JAHSTW010000005.1, on the reverse strand, counting down.
AAGGACCCCGCTGTGCAGATTGATCTGAATACCCCTGACGGCCTGACACTCGAAGCAGTGCGCCAATTGCTTGCCTCGGCCAGTGACGACGCGCACAACCAATTGCGCGTGACCAAAGATGGCATTGCCTATCTGTCTACGGTGACCGGTGGGCAGGATATCGAGGGTCTGTTGTTTCGCCTGGAAACCTGGGCTAAGGGGTCGGGCTATGTGGGTAACGTCGCAGCCAGCGATGAAGTCTGGGTGATGCAGATTTTCAACGCACTCAAAGACAACTGGCCGAATCCGCCCTACGACTACATCGACGTTTATTGAGGTTGTTAATATTCAGTCACGAATGTTTGATGAGCCGGACAGGGCGGCTCAGGCACACTCGGCATTTTTCCGCTCGTGGGGCAGGGCATGGCTTGAGCCTTGAAACCAAACGCTGCATTGGCGGTCGCACGATCTCTGCTTAAACATTTGAAAACAAGGAGGCTTCATGCCTTTGAAGTTCGCGACACTGGGTGCACTGATGGCCGCTGCTCTGTTGGCTGGTTGCAGCACAACCTCCAGCGAGTCGGCAAAGGAGCCCGTGACGGCTGAATCAGGAAATAGCCGCTGCGAAGCATCGGCAGCGCAATTTGCCATCGGCAAGAAGGCGTCCCCTGAGTTGCTGGATCAGGCGCGTGCCAAGTCTGGCGCGCAAAATGCGCGTTTCCTCAAGCCGAACGACATGATCACCCTGGAATACCGCTCCGATCGCCTGAACCTGAACACCGACAACAACCTGGTAGTTACTCGCGTCAACTGCGGCTGAGTCCATTTGTGTCAGGCATAAAAAACCCCGTCACCAGGACGGGGTTTTTTTAGTGCGCCGAGAAATTACTCTGGGCGAACCTGTGCAGCTTGCATACCCTTTTGGCCTTTCTCAGCCACGAAAGAGACGGTCTGGCCTTCTTTCAGGCTTTTGAAACCGTCGGATTCGATAGCTTTGAAGTGTACGAACAGGTCGTCACCGCCACCTTGAGGAGTGATGAAGCCGAAGCCTTTTTCATCGTTGAACCATTTAACGGTGCCGGTTTGGCGATTAGACATGGTGTATCTCCAAGAAACATATATTTTCAGTAGTGCTGTGCTGCTCAGGCCAACTGGGCACACCCGGGTATCATAGTCGAAATGTTCGCTTTGGGAGCCCCCCGGACGTGCTGTTTGCCAATCAGTCGTGTTTTCTTTACCACCCGTTTCTGCTGAAAGCCCCGGTTTGAAAGGCTTTCAGCGAAACGTAAAGACAATAAAAAAACCTGTAAAACCTGCATAAATCGTCTGAAAAGGCTCATTTCCAGCACTTTTTTCCGCCTTTCAGCCGATGTTAATGCCCGGTGTTCTTATTTTTTCGGGGCGCTATTTGCCTTGCATTTGGCGATCTGGCCAAGGGCTTTCTGTTGCAATTCGGGAGTCGCCTTGTTGTCCATCAGCGCCTGAATGTCACTGGCCGGATAGGACTTGATGGCGTCAGCTCCGCAAGCGCAGTGGGATTTCGCCGCGGCAGCACCGATTTGCTGGGTTGCAGCCTGAGTGCACTGGGCCATGTACTTCTCGCGCTCGCCTTTCGGCCAGTCGGCATGGGCGCTCAGTGGCAGCAGCAGAACGACGGGGGCGACGAGGGCGAATAAGCTTTTCAGACGCATGCGAGGATGCTCCTTGTGGGTCAATGTCTTGTTATCTGAGGGCGCAAGGGCCTCTCAAGTTCAGCACTCTGGCATAAAAACGGACATTTGGCCTTCTGCCAAATCAGGACGTAAGCGACCGCTCATCTGTGCTAGCATGCCGGGCTCAAGCGTTCTCAGGCTTCGGATGACCTTCAGTCCCGAAGCGGTCGGCGTGCGAATTTTTCCGATTTGAATCCCAGTCACTCTGGTTCGGTTTTCCGGTTGGCCGCAAGGCTCCTGCCGCTGTAAGGCAGGCGTTCGTCATTGAATGGCCTGGATCGGATCTTGTACTGGCTCATCCCAACCCACGTGACCTTTGGTAGGGGTCACCACTAGGAGAGGAGGCGCCATGCCAACTATTACTCTTCCCGACGGCAGTCAACGTTCATTCGATCACCCGGTTTCCGTAGCCGAGGTCGCCGCATCCATTGGTGCAGGTCTGGCCAAAGCCACGCTCGCGGGCAAGGTCAATGGCCAACTGGTCGACGCCAGCGACATCATCAGCAGCGACGCGACCCTGCAAATCATTACGCCAAAGGATGAAGAGGGGCTGGAGATCATTCGCCACTCTTGCGCGCACCTGGTTGGCCACGCGGTCAAACAGCTGTACCCGACCGCGAAGATGGTCATCGGCCCGGTCATCGACGAAGGCTTTTATTACGACATCGCCTACGAGCGTCCTTTCACGCCGGAAGACATGGCGGCCATCGAACAGCGCATGCAGCAGCTGATCGAGAAGGATTATGACGTCATCAAGAAAGTCACTCCGCGCGCAGAAGTGATCGAAGTGTTCAAGGCCCGCGGCGAAGATTACAAGCTGCGTCTGGTCGAAGACATGCCGAACGAGCAGGCCATGGGTCTGTACTATCACGAAGAATACGTCGACATGTGCCGCGGTCCGCACGTGCCGAACACGCGTTTCCTGAAATCCTTCAAGCTGACCAAGCTGTCGGGCGCCTACTGGCGTGGCGACGCCAAGAACGAGCAATTGCAGCGCGTCTACGGCACCGCCTGGGCGGACAAGAAACAGCTGGCGGCGTACATCCAGCGCATCGAAGAAGCCGAGAAGCGCGATCACCGCAAGATCGGCAAGCGCCTGGGCCTGTTCCACACTCAGGAAGAGTCGCCGGGCATGGTGTTCTGGCACCCGAACGGCTGGACTCTGTACCAGGTGCTCGAGCAGTACATGCGCAAGATCCAGCGCGACAACGGCTACCTTGAGATCAAGACTCCTCAAGTCGTCGACCGCAGCCTGTGGGAGAAATCCGGGCACTGGGCCAACTACGCCGACAACATGTTCACCACTCAGTCGGAAAACCGCGACTACGCCATCAAGCCGATGAACTGCCCATGCCACGTGCAGGTGTTCAATCAGGGCCTGAAAAGCTACCGCGAGTTGCCGATGCGTCTGGCCGAGTTCGGTGCTTGCCACCGTAACGAGCCGTCGGGTGCGTTGCACGGCATCATGCGCGTGCGAGCGTTCACTCAGGACGACGCGCACATCTTCTGCACAGAAGAGCAGATGCAGGCCGAGTCCGCTGCGTTCATCAAGCTGACCATGGACGTCTATCGCGATTTCGGCTTTACCGAAGTCGAGATGAAACTCTCCACTCGTCCGGAAAAACGCGTCGGCTCCGATGAGCTGTGGGATCGCGCTGAAGCAGCATTGGCTGCAGCCCTTGATTCTGCTGGCCTGCCGTACGATCTGCAGCCGGGCGAGGGTGCTTTCTACGGGCCGAAGATCGAGTTCTCGCTGAAAGATTGTCTCGGTCGAGTCTGGCAGTGTGGTACCTTGCAGCTCGATTTTAACCTGCCTGTCCGTTTGGGCGCTGAATACGTCTCTGAAGACAACAGCCGCAAACACCCGGTGATGTTGCACCGCGCGATCCTCGGTTCGTTCGAGCGTTTCGTCGGGATTCTGATCGAGCACTACGAAGGTGCTTTCCCTGCGTGGCTCGCGCCGACCCAGGCGGTGATCATGAATATCACTGATAAACAGGCAGATTTTGTTGCAGAGGTTGAAAAAACTCTCAACGAAAGCGGATTTCGTGCCAAGTCCGACTTGAGAAATGAAAAGATCGGCTTTAAAATCCGCGAGCATACTTTGCTCAAGGTTCCCTATCTTTTGGTTATCGGAGATAAGGAAGTCGAGATGCAGACTGTCGCTGTGCGTACTCGTGAAGGTGCTGACCTGGGCTCGATGCCCGTCGCCCAGTTCGCTGAGTTTCTCGCGCAAGCGGTTTCCCGGCGTGGTCGCCCAGATTCGGAGTAATTATTATTAAGCGTGAAATGAGACAAGATAAACGAGCTGCACCGAAAGCCCCGATCAACGAGAATATCTCGGCACGCGAGGTTCGGTTAATTGGCGCTGATGGCGAGCAGATTGGCATCGTCTCGATTGATGAAGCGCTTCGTATCGCTGAAGAAGCAAAGCTTGATCTGGTGGAAATTTCCGCAGATGCAGTCCCGCCTGTTTGCCGGGTGATGGACTACGGCAAATCGATTTTCGAGAAGAAGAAGCAGATTGCCGCGGCGAAGAAAAACCAGAAGCAGATTCAGGTTAAAGAAATCAAGTTTCGTCCAGGGACGGAGGAAGGGGATTACCAGGTAAAACTGCGCAACCTGGTACGTTTCCTGAGTGACGGGGACAGGGCCAAGGTATCCTTGCGATTCCGCGGCCGTGAGATGGCCCACCAGGAGCTGGGGATGGAACTCCTCAAGCGGGTTGAACAAGACCTGCTCGAGTACGGTTCGGTCGAACAGCATCCTAAGATGGAAGGACGCCAGCTGATCATGGTCATCGCCCCGAAAAAGAAGAAGTAATCAACAGGGCACGGCAGGCCTTCTGATTATGTTTATCAACTGAATGCGGAGTATCCGAACATGCCAAAAATGAAAACCAAAAGTGGTGCTGCCAAGCGGTTTCTGAAAACTGCTAACGGCATCAAGCACAAGCACGCTTTCAAGAGCCACATCCTGACTAAAATGTCGACCAAGCGTAAGCGTCAACTGCGCGGTAGCAGCTTGCTGCATCCGTCTGACGTGGCAAAAGTCGAGCGCATGCTGCGCCTTCGTTAATTTAGTCAAGAATAGAGGAAGTAACTCATGGCTCGTGTAAAGCGTGGCGTCATTGCCCGTAAGCGTCACAAAAAAATTCTGAAACTTGCTAAAGGCTACTACGGCGCACGCTCCCGCGTATTCCGTGTTGCCAAGCAAGCGGTAATCAAGGCAGGCCAATACGCCTACCGTGACCGTCGTCAGAAAAAACGTCAGTTCCGCGCTCTGTGGATCGCTCGTATCAACGCTGGTGCTCGTGTTAACGGTCTGTCCTACAGCCGTTTCATCGCTGGCCTGAAAAAAGCGTCCATCGAGATCGACCGTAAGGTTCTGGCTGATCTGGCAGTGAACGAAAAAGCGGCGTTTGCTGCGATTGTCGAGAAAGCTAAAGCCACCTTGGCTTAAGTACCCCCGACAGTCACCCGGCCTCACCTCTGTGGGGCCAGGTGTTAAACGTCATAAATAGGGGAAGAGCCTTCAAGCTCTTCCCCTATTTTGTATCTGGAGTCTGTACATGGAAAACCTGGATGCGCTGGTCTCTCAAGCACTAGAGGCTGTGCAAAGCGCTGAAGATATCAATGCCCTGGAGCAAATCCGGGTTCAATACCTTGGCAAGAAGGGCGAATTGACTCAGGTGATGAAGACCCTGGGGAATCTGCCGGCCGAAGAGCGTCCGCAAGTCGGTGCGCTGATCAACGTTGCCAAGGAACGTGTTACAGGCGTTCTCAATGCGCGCATGGCATTGTTTGAAGAAGCCGAACTGGCTGCCAAACTGTCTGCCGAATCCATCGACGTGACGTTGCCAGGCCGTGGCCAGACCTCTGGCGGTCTGCATCCGGTCACCCGGACTCTGGAGCGCGTCGAGCAGTTCTTCACCCGCATTGGCTACGGCATCGCCGAAGGCCCTGAGGTCGAAGACGACTACCACAACTTTGAAGCGCTCAACATCCCAGGCCATCACCCGGCCCGGTCGATGCATGACACCTTCTATTTCAATGCCAACATGTTGCTGCGCACCCATACCTCGCCGGTACAGGTCCGCACCATGGAATCCAAGCAGCCGCCGATCCGCATCGTCTGCCCGGGCCGCGTCTATCGCAGCGACTCCGATATCACCCATTCGCCGATGTTCCACCAAGTCGAAGGCCTGCTGGTCGATCGCGATATCAATTTTGCCGATCTCAAAGGCACCATCGAAGAATTCCTGCGGGTGTTCTTCGAGAAAGAACTGGCCGTGCGTTTCCGTCCTTCGTACTTCCCGTTCACCGAGCCATCCGCTGAAGTCGATATGGAATGCGTGATGTGCAGCGGCAAAGGCTGCCGCGTCTGCAAGCAGACCGGCTGGCTGGAAGTGATGGGCTGCGGCATGGTTCACCCGAACGTGCTGCGCATGTCCGGCATCGATCCGGAAGAGTTCTCCGGATTTGCCTTCGGCATGGGTGTCGAGCGTCTGGCCATGCTCCGTTACGGCGTGAACGACTTGCGTCTGTTCTTCGACAACGACTTGCGGTTCCTTGCGCAATTTCGCTAGTCGTAACGAATTCTTAGGAGAGCAGGATGAAATTCAGTGAACAATGGCTGCGTGGCTGGGTCAGCCCGCAGGTAGATCGCGACGAGCTGGTTGCCCGTCTGTCGATGGCCGGTCTTGAGGTCGATAGCGTTACTCCGGCCGCCGGCGTATTCAGTGGTGTGGTGGTGGGTGAGGTGCTGAGCACCGAGCAGCATCCGGACGCCGACAAGTTGCGCGTATGCCAGGTCAGCAATGGCGCGGAAACCTTCCAGGTCGTATGCGGAGCGCCAAACGTGCGCCCGGGCCTGAAGATTCCGTTCGCCATGATTGGCGCAGAGCTGCCGGGCGACTTCAAGATCAAGAAGGCCAAGCTGCGTGGCGTCGAGTCCAACGGCATGCTGTGCTCGCAGGCAGAGCTGCAGGTCGGTGAGGGCAACGACGGTCTGATGGAGCTGCCGGCCGATGCGCCGGTGGGCGAAGATTTCCGTGTGTATCTGGATCTGGAAGACGCCAGCATCGAGGTCGACCTGACCCCGAACCGTGGCGACTGCCTGTCCCTGGCCGGTCTAGCCCGTGAAGTCGGCGCGCTGTACGCCGTGCCGGTAACCCGTCCTGTGGTGCCTGCGGTTGCAGCGGTACACGACGAAGTCCGTTCGGTCGAGGTGCTGGCCCCGGCTGCCTGCCCACGTTACCTGGGTCGGGTCATCCGTAACGTCGACCTGTCCAAGCCAACCCCGCTGTGGATGGTTGAGCGTCTGCGTCGCGCCGACGTGCGCAGCATCGACGCTGCCGTCGACATCACCAACTACGTGATGCTCGAGCTCGGCCAACCGCTGCACGCTTTCGATCTCGCCGAAATCAATGGCGGCATTCGTGTGCGCATGGCTGAAGAGGGCGAGAAGCTGGTTCTGCTTGATGGTCAGGAAGTCAGCCTGCGTAGCGATACGCTGGTCATCGCTGACCACACTCGTGCACTGGCGATCGCCGGCGTCATGGGTGGCGAGCACAGCGGTGTTTCCGCGACCACGCGCGATGTGTTCCTCGAATCTGCGTTCTTCGATCAGATCGCTGTTGCCGGCAAGGCACGTTCTTACGGCTTGCACACCGACGCTTCGCATCGCTACGAGCGTGGCGTTGACTGGCAGCTGGCACGTGAAGCCATGGAGCGCGCCACTGGCCTGCTGCTGGAGATCACTGGTGGCGAAGCTGGCCCGATCATCGAGACCGTCAGCGAGCAACATCTGCCATCGATTGCACCGATCACTCTGCGTGCGCAGCGCATCACGCAAATGCTCGGCATGGAGATGGATTCGGCACAGGTCGAGCGTCTGCTCGGCGCCCTGGGCCTGAACATTGCCGCTGACGGCGAAGGGCAATGGCGCGTTGAAGTGCCAAGCCACCGCTTCGATATCAGCCTGGAAGTCGACCTTATCGAAGAGCTGGCTCGTCTGTACGGTTACAACCGTCTGCCGGTTCGCTACCCGCAAGCGCGTCTGGCTCCGCAAGCCAAGGCCGAAGCGCGTAGTGATCTGCCTGAGCTGCGTCGTCTGCTGGTTGCTCGTGGTTATCAGGAAGCGATTACTTACAGCTTCATCGATCCGCGTCAGTTCGAACTGTTCAATCCAGGCGTCGAGCCGCTGTTGCTGGCCAACCCGATCTCCAACGATATGGCCGCCATGCGCTCGTCGTTGTGGCCAGGTCTGGTCAAGGCGTTGCAGCACAACCTCAACCGTCAGCAGGATCGCGTGCGTCTGTTCGAGAGCGGCCTGCGCTTCGTTGGTCAGCTTGAGGGCTTGAAGCAAGAGCCTATGCTGTCCGGGGTTGTTTGCGGGAGTCGCTTGCCGGAAGGCTGGGCGCAGGGTCGGGATACCGTCGACTTCTTCGACGTAAAGGCTGACGTGGAAGCGCTACTGGGTTTCGCCGGTGCCCTGGATTCGTTCACCTTTGCTCCGGGCAAGCACCCGGCGCTGCATCCGGGTCAGACCGCGCGCATCGAGCGTGAAGGTCGCGAGGTAGGCTATATCGGTGCAATCCACCCTGAGTTGTCAAAGGCGCTGGGGCTGGATCGTCCGGTGTTCGTCTTCGAGCTGGTTCTGGCGGAAGTGGCGCTCGGTAAAATGCCGAAATTCCACGAGTTGTCGCGCTTTCCTGAAGTGCGTCGTGACCTTGCACTGATCGCGCACAAAGACGTCGCGGCCTCGGCTGTGCTGGACGTAATCCGTGAAAATGCAGGCGAATGGCTCACAGAGCTCAGGCTGTTTGACGTGTATCAGGGTAAAGGTATTGATCCTGATAGAAAAAGCCTTGCAGTCGGCTTGACCTGGCAGCATCCATCGCGCACTCTTAATGACGATGAGGTGAATTCGACGACGCAAAATATCCTCACCTCGCTCGAACAAAGGTTGAACGCCACGTTAAGGAAGTGACGTATGGGGGCTTTGACGAAAGCTGAGATGGCGGAACGTCTGTATGAAGAGCTGGGCCTGAACAAGCGGGAAGCCAAGGAATTGGTCGAACTGTTTTTCGAGGAAATCAGGCACGCTCTTGAAGACAACGAGCAGGTCAAATTGTCCGGTTTCGGCAATTTCGACCTTCGGGACAAACGCCAGCGGCCTGGCCGCAACCCGAAAACGGGGGAAGAAATCCCGATCACGGCTCGCCGTGTGGTCACCTTTCGTCCAGGGCAGAAGTTGAAGGCCCGAGTTGAGGCTTATGCTGGAACCAAGTCATAACGACGAACTACCCGTCATCCCGGGCAAACGCTACTTCACCATTGGTGAAGTCAGCGAGCTGTGTGCCGTAAAGCCACACGTGCTGCGCTACTGGGAGCAGGAGTTTCCTCAGCTCAACCCCGTCAAACGCCGCGGGAACCGCCGGTATTATCAGCGCCAGGACGTGCTGATGATCCGGCAGATCCGCGCGCTCCTTTACGATCAGGGTTTCACCATCGGCGGCGCACGTCTGCGTCTGTCCGGCGACGAAGCCAAAGATGACACCACACAGTACAAACAGATGATTCGGCAGATGATTGCCGAATTGGAAGATGTGCTGGTGGTACTCAAGAAATAAAAAGCTGCGTTTGAATACTTCCAGTTTTCAAAAGCTTGCGATATATTCTTGAGCGTTCTTCGAGGTGAAGAACGAAACGCAACATCAGTCGGGGCGTAGCGCAGTCCGGTAGCGCACTAGCATGGGGTGCTAGGGGTCGAGTGTTCGAATCACTCCGTCCCGACCATATTTTTCAATGATCTAGGCCAATGTCCAAAACATTGGCCTTTTTCATGCGCGTGAGATTTGCGGGGCTACTCGATCACGCCTGCGACTCGCACCAAGTGTTTGGATTAGTAAGAAAGTCCGCTCGTCGAGCAAATAGCACTCTCTGTGCGCCGATCTTCTCTTACTTATTAAGCGCAGCCCCTGCGCCACTGACGGGAGAGAATGATGATCGACGACAACAACGGCCCTGAAGCTCCATATCCGGGACCAGACGAACAAACCCCTGATTCTGGCGAGGGTCATGATTCCGGCCTGGAGCAGGCTGATTCTGAGCCGAAGCAGGGTACCGACGAACGACCAGAGGACTGGAATCCGCCACCCGGCAATCCTGGCTCTGATCAAGACGCCCAGACGGGCCGAGATAATGGCGGCGCTAAGTAAGCCCGATCAATTGTTATCGTTCACGAGACCCGGCCATCGCGCCGGGTTTTTATTGCCGCCCAATCCTCTATCGACATCCCCGGGCGCAGACGGTTATTTGGGCTTGGGTGGGCGAAGCCGAGGGCGCCGGCGGCTGGACGCTTCGATCCAGGCGCCGGCAACAAGCATGTTCACTCTACGATGCAGATCCAGCGATGGTTGTATCGATAGGGTGCGCGGGTGAAATGGACGTCTGAGACCATTTTCATGCCTCGCTCTTGGAGCGCTTCGGTCAGTTGTACGAGTGTCTCTGCCTGGATAGTCATTGCTGTCACCTCGTCAGATTTACTGCGTTCATAATTCTTGACCGAGAGATCAGGCGGCTAATTCATTTTTTCTACAGTCATCATTGAAGTAGTGTGATCAAGTGCGCTGTGCTTCACTTCGTGTCCACTAACTTGCCCCATTCAAGTCCGAACCGCGCCAGGTACTTCCTCAAGCGATCGGCATCATTAGGCTGCGCCTTGGCCTGCCGGGAAATACCGAACAGCTGTCGGCCGGCATCGGACAGGCTGTCGGCCTGCCGGCATACCTCAATAACCGCCTTCAGCTGTAAGCGATCGAACAAGTCCATGCTCTCGCTATCTCCCGGCAACTCGGTTGATACAGCAGTGGGTTGCGCCAACCCCCACGCATATCGCAATCGATCGATCTCATCGTCTACCTGCGCTTCATCGATGCGCCCGCTATCGGCCAGAGTCGCCATCCGTGTAATCGATGCGGAGAGTTCGCGAAAGTTACCCAGCCACGCTGCTTCACGTGAGCTGGCGAAGGCCAGGTAGCGTCGGCGTGCTTCGAGATTGAAACGCGCGCGTTGCCCATGTTCGCGCGCGTGGCGTTCCAGTTCGAAATCGATGTTTGGCTCGATGTCCTCGCGGCGGCCGGCGAGGCCGGGCAGGTCGAATGTCCAGAGGTTGATCCTTGCGTACAGGTCCTCGCGAAAAAGGCCTTCGGCGACCCGGCTGCGCAGGTCGCGGTGGGTGCCGGCGATTATCAGAAAATCACTCTCGACTTCCTTGTCCGAGCCCAGCGGGAAGAAGCGTTTCTCTTCTATTGCTTTTAACAGCATCGCTTGTTCGTCTGCGCCGAGCTCGCCGATTTCATCGAGAAACAACATGCCACCGTCGGCGGCGCGCAGCAGGCCATCGCGAGCGTTTTGCGCGCCGGTGAAGGCGCCTTTGACGTGGCCGAACAAGGCCGACATCGCGCCGTCGCCACGCAAGGTTGCACAGTTGACTTCGACAAAGCGTCCCTGCATTTGATGACGGTTACGTTTGAGTTCGTAGATGCGCCGCGCCAGGAAGGATTTGCCGGCGCCGGTCGGGCCGATCAGCAGCATGGGGGCTTTCGAGCGCAGCGCAACGCGCTCGATTTGTTCAATGGAGCGGTTGAAGGCCGGGTTGCGCGTGGCGATGCCGGACTTGAGAAATTCCAGGCCTTCGAGGCGTTTGCTGGCGAAACGTGAGGCAATGCGATCATAGCGCGACAGATCGAGATCGATCAGCGCGTGAGTGCCGCAGGCGGGCTCGTTTTCGTTCTTGCGCTTGGCGGGGGAGGTCTGAATCAGCCGGGCTGGCAGATAGCGCGCCTCGGTCAGCAGGAACCAGCAGATCTGTGCGACGTGGGTGCCGGTGGTGATGTGGACGAGGTAATCCTCGTGCTCGGTGTCAAAATTGTACGCAGTGGTGAAGTCGTGCAGGGCGCCGTACACCTCCTCGAAATCCCAAGGGTTGCGCAGCGACATTGGATGCAGGCGCACTTCGGTGCTAGGAGAAATCTGCTGGATGTCCGCTCGGGCACGCTCGGCGAGGCTGACGTCGCGCGCGTCGAGGCCATGAATCAATTCAAGTCGGTGGATAGGGAGGTCTGTTTGTTGGCACAGGCCTACGCTTGGTCGCCAATAATTCCACCGGCTGGCACCTTTGCCGACACGATCCAGGGTGGCTCCGATAAATCCGATGGCGACCGTGCGTTTGTTGGGCATGCTTATCTCATAGGATAAATGACGATATGCAATGATAATTTTGCTGGTCGGATTTGTCTTCCATAGATTATCGAGCCTCGTCAAATCAGAGATAAAAGTTATTAAAATCAAAAACATAGCAGAAACAACCATGGCCGCATCCGAAGCTGGCACAGCGGCTGCAATGCTGATGGAAACGAACATGGACACCAAGATATGAAAGACCAAACCTACCAGCTTCTCGAAGTCGCCAACGGCAAGCCCATCAAACTCTGGACCGAAGGTGTCCCGGTTGAAAACGAAGCCCGCGCACAGTTGATGAACACGGCAAAAATGCCGTTCATCTTCAAGCATCTGGCGGTCATGCCCGATGTGCACTTGGGGAAGGGCTCGACAATTGGCAGCGTGATTCCAACGGTCGGCGCGATCATTCCCGCAGCGGTGGGCGTCGACATCGGTTGCGGCATGATCGCTGCGCGTACGTCGCTGACGGCTGCAGATCTGCCAGACAACCTGCATGGATTGCGTGCTGCAATCGAACAAGCGGTGCCGCACGGCCGCAGTTCGAATCGTTCGCGGCGAGACAAAGGCGCCTGGGACGAGGTTCCGCAGCAAGCCGATCAGGCCTGGGCGGGGTTACAGCCGCGCTTCAAACTGATCACCGACAAGTATCCGAAACTGGCCAACACCAACAACCGTGGGCACTTGGGGACGCTCGGCAGTGGCAACCACTTCGTCGAAGTGTGCCTGGATGAAGCCAACCGTGTCTGGTTCATGTTGCACAGCGGTTCGCGTGGCGTCGGCAACGCTATCGGCAACCTGTTCATCCAGATGGCCCAAGCCGATATGCGTCAGCACATTGCCAACCTGCCGGACCGTGACCTGGCCTATTTCGAAGAGGGCAGCCAGCATTTTGAAGATTACGTGGAGGCGGTTGGCTGGGCGCAGGACTTCGCCAGACAGAACCGTGAACTGATGATGCGCGCGGTGGTTCAGGCCACGCGGCAGATCATCCGCAAGCCGTTCGAAGTGGCGCTGGAGGCGGTCAACTGCCACCACAATTACGTGCAGAAGGAACGGCATTTCGGTGAGGACGTGCTGATTACCCGCAAAGGCGCGGTGTCAGCGAAGAAGGGCGAACTGGGGATTATTCCGGGCTCGATGGGCGCCAAGAGTTTCATTGTGCGCGGTCTGGGCAACGAAGAGTCGTTCAGTTCCTGCAGTCATGGCGCCGGGCGCACCATGAGCCGCACGAAGGCCAAGAATACCTTCACCGTCGCCGATCAGATCCGCGCCACTGCCCATGTGGAGTGCCGCAAGGACGAAGCGGTGATTGACGAAATTCCGATGGCCTACAAGGACATCGACAAAGTCATGCACGCCCAGCGTGAGCTGGTGGAAGTGCTGCACACCCTGCGTCAGGTGGTGTGCGTCAAAGGCTAAGGAACTACAGCGCTGGCGAGAATTCTGCGTCCGGCGCTGCACCGGTTCATCGCGGCTGAGCTTGAGCGCGAAGCGCCAAAATTACCCAGAACTCAGGAAGACTCGCGGCGGCTGGATCGCTACCTCAGGGACACCGTCGGGCTGTACTCGTAAGGAATTGCTATGAAAAAGGATGTAATTGAACTGGACGGCGCCATCGGTGGCGGCCAGGTGTTGCGCAGTGCGTTGAGCCTGTCGATGGTGACAGGTCGGGCGTTTCGCATTAAACAGATTCGCGCCAGACGCAGTCGTCCGGGATTGCTGCGTCAGCACCTGATAGCAGTGATGGCGGCGGGCGAGGTTTGTGGTGCAGAGATATCTGGTGCGTATCTGGGGTCGCAGGCCCTGAGCTTCGAACCGGGCGAAATTCGCGGCGGCGACTTTCAGTTCGCTATCGGCACGGCCGGCAGTTGCACGCTGGTGCTGCAGACGTTGCTGCCAGCCTTGTTGCGGGCATCGAAGGCCAGTCGGGTGACGATCTCCGGTGGCACGCATAATCCGCTGGCACCGCCGACGGATTTCCTGTCGCGCAGTTGGTTGCCGCTGCTGCGGCGCATGGGCGGCGATGTCGAGTCGGAGTTGCTGCGTCATGGTTTCGTACCGGCTGGCGGTGGCGAAATTGCGGTGAAGGTGCAGCCCTCGCGCCTCACGCGCTTGGACCTGTGTGAGCGCGGCGAGGCAGTCTCACGACGCGCATTGGCGCTGACCGCAGGTCTCGCACCTGCTGTCGCTCAGCGAGAGCTGAGTCAGGTGGCCAAACGTTTGAACTGGCCAGTGGAGGCGCTGCAATCTGTGGCGCTTGATCCGGCACGCGGCCCGGGCAATGTGTTATTGCTGGAGTATGTTTTCGAGCATGTCACTGAGGTGTTCAGCGCATTTGGCCAAGTGTCGTTACGCGCCGAGAAGGTGGCCGATGCCGCAATCAATCAGGCCGTCGACTGGTTGCGCAGTGATGCTGCGGTCGCTGAGCATCTGGCCGATCAGTTGCTGTTGCCGATGGCGCTGGCCGGTGGCGGATCGTTCACCACGCCGCGCATGACTGATCATCTGCGCAGCAACATCGAAGTCATTCACCTGTTTTTGCCGGTCCGTATCGATTGCCGAGAGGAGGGCGGCGATCGCTTGCGGGTAGACGTTTTCCAAACCGATTAACAGCAGCCGGCAACCGGAAAGCAGCTGCACAACCTCATCGCAGGGGAGGCTAGCCTTCAGCCATTAGCACATCCGACCTAATTGCCCCCGTTCTGGCTCGACCTTAAAGTCCTTTCGCTTGGCAGGTTATTGCCAGTATTTCTCCGGTATGAAAATCAAAAAGGTCGATCTGCAATGAACTCATCAAGGACTATCCCGGTTCTCGCTTTATTCGCAACAATGGCGCTCGCAGTTACTGGATGCCAGACCGTCAAACCGGGAGAGAGTGATCTCAAGAATCGCGCACAGACCACCATCGGCAAACCCGTAATCAAGGTTTCCAACATCCGCAGCGACTTCAATACAACCTTCTACACCGCTCAAACCGAAAGTGGCGAATATACGTGCGAACTGCCGAGCGGCCCGATGGTTGCTCTTGGTTCCATGGGCATGGGACTGGGCGCTCAGTGCACCAAGCAATGACTAATCAATCCTTTCGAAGCTGAAATAAAAAGGCCAATGTCGATGACATTGGCCTTTTTCTTTAACGAATACTCGGCGCAGATCAGCTGGTTTTCGAGTTCAGCTTGCGCAGTTCTTCGTAGGTCGCCGATTGCACGAACCAGAAGCCGGAGACGATGCACCAGCCCAGGGTGCCGCCTACGAACATGCCGAGACCCGAAAGAAAGCTCTGGCTCATCATGAAGAGGGAAACGATCAAGATGACCGCCAGTGCGATGTAGAGAACGATGTTGTTGACGCCGATGACGAAATCTTTCATTTGCATTCCTTGGATGTATTTTCCTCTGGCCACCTTCTATGGTGGCCAGTGGGCACATCATATTGATATCACCCTGTATTGCGCTAGTTCGGCGTCGGTATTTCGTTATGAATAGCAAAGTCCGTCGTTACTGAGCGGGTTTTTTCTCAAGATCTTCGGAGTCGCTCGACGTCGCCGCATCCTTCTCCGTCTCGTGCGGTTCTGAGCCCGCATTGGCGCCTGAAGACTCTTCACCTTTCTTGTTGGCCTTCTCATCATGGTCACTAGAGCTTTGTGCATGATTGACACCGGGCAGGGCGGTGGCGGGGGTGGCAGCGCCCGCTGTCGTTTCGGCTGCCCAAGCGTGGAGCGGGCCAATCAAGCACAGACTGAAAAACGACATTGCGAAGATTTTCTTGTTCATCACGTGGGCCTTCTACGCGGTGGGATGTATAGCGTTGGATAGGCCTGTCTGGCAAAGGTGCGCGGTACTGGACGAGCGGCGAAGCCTGATTGTATTCAGCCGGATCAAAAATCTCGCAACAGCAGGCAAATTGCTGGCCCCCATAGGTATTTCGCACCGGCAAAATCGCCTTTTTTCAAAAGGTTAGGTTGGCTGTATGCGCACGATTGTCATCACCGTTGTGACGCTTTCCCTGGCTTTGATCGCCTCGGGAGTGCAGGCAAAAGAGTTGAGCAAGGGCCATCGCTTTGCCTGCACCTGGGGCTCGGATATTGCTGCCGGTGCGCAGCGATCAAAACTGTCCGGGGTTTCGCTGTATGGCGCGCGCAAGCAATTGCAGGTTCGCCGATTCCAGCAACCCTGGATGCGCATGACAGCGATGGGGATTACCGAGCAGACCTACAACAGCAGTTCGAAGCTCAAACCGGCAGCGGTCAAGCAGACCTATTACGAACAATGCGTACGCCATGAGTTGGCTCGGCGCTGATGCCGGTTTCTCAGGACTGATTTACACAGCTCAGGAATCGCGAGAGCCCTTGGCGACTGCCGGCCCGGCAACCCGCGGCGCCGCTTTGGTCTGCATCAGTGCATCCAGAGCCTTGCGATAACCCTGACCGCCTAGCGCCATGCTGTTGTTGTGCGTCGCCCCGGGCACCAGCAGCAGGCGTTTGGGCTGCTCTGCGGCATTGAATAGCTGCTCGCTGAAGCGCGGCGGCACGAAGGCATCAGCCAGGCCATGCACCACCAGCAGTGGCATGTGAATGTCGGCGATCTTGTCGATGGAATCGAATTTCTGCGACAGCAACCAGCGCACCGGGAGCGAGGTGTTGGCCACGGCGGCGGCGACATCGGCCAGGGAAGTGAAGGTTGATTCAATGACCAGACCGCGTACCGGCAGAGGTGTGTGGTTGCGCGCCGCGTTCTGTCCGAGTTCGGCCGCCAGATCAATCGCCACCGCGCCACCGAGAGAGTGGCCGTAGATCAGGCGCTTGTTCGGGTCCGGTTGCAGCAACTGGAAGCGCTCCCAGGCCACGCGGGCATCTTCATAAACGCTGCTTTCGGATGGTAGATCACCCTTGCTTTGTCCGAACCCTCGATAATCGATGGCCAGCACCGAATAGCCCGCCGCGCGTAGTTGCTCTATGCGGAACAACTGTCCGGTGAGGTTCCAGCGCACACCATGCAAGTAAAGGATTGCCGGGGCATTGGCACGTTCCGCCGGCCACCACCAGGCATGGATGTTCTGCCCGGCCTTGAAACTCTTCGGTTGCAGATCGAGTTCCTGAACGCTGCCGGGCAGACCGCGATACCAGCCGGCGGTGCCCGGCTCGATGCGAAACAACAGTTTGCGCTCGGTGTGTTCCAGCACTGCACAACTCGTCGGAACGCCAATGATCAGCGCGGCCATCATGGCGAACGCCAGGCGGCGGCGTCGCAGACGGGTCAGCAAGGACAGGAACATTAATCGTTTCACCACAGCGCAGACAAAGAACGCTTTTTACCAGATGCCTCGGTCTGCGCGTGACTGTTTTTCGACCACCGTGCACGCCCAACGATTACAAGATGCTGCAATCGATCACGCCACTTGCAGCACAATCTTGCCGATATGATCGCCGCCCTCCATGCGGGCATGGGCCTGAGCCGCGTCAGCCAGCGGGTAAACCTTGTCGATGATCGGCAGGCAGCGCCCGGCGCTGAGGGCAGGCCAAACGTGTTCTTGCAGTTGATCGGCGATGGCGGCTTTCTCCGCAGCGGTACGCGCGCGTAGCAGCGAACCGGTGACCACCGCGCGTTTGCCGAGGATCGCCAGCAGATCGATGTCGTTGGCGCGGGCGCCGCCGAGAAAGCCGAGCATCACCAGCCGGCCATCCATTGCCAGTGCGCTGATGTTGCCGTTCAGATACGAGCCACCCATGATGTCGAGAATCACGTTCACGCCTTGATCTGCGGTTTTCTGGGCAATGACCTTGGCGAAATCTTCCTCACGATAGTTGATCGGTTGCCCGCCAAGCTGACGGATCGCGTCGCATTTTTCAGCACTGCCTGCGGTAGCAAACGCCTCGATGCCAAATTCACGACAGAGCATCAGCGCGGTGGTACCGATACCGCTGGTGCCGCCGTGAATCAGCACGCGCTGGCCGGCCTTGGCACCGCCGAGGCCGAACAGGTTGGCCCAGACGGTGAAAAAGGTTTCTGGAACTGCGGCGGCCTGGACCCAATCGACTCCATCCGGCACAGGCAAAGTCTGACCGGCCGGAACCGCGCAATACTCGGCGTAGCCACCGCCATTGGTCAGCGCGCAGACCCGATCGCCGACCGCGAAACGCGTTACTCCGGCGCCAACCGCGACCACTTCACCAGCCACTTCCAGACCGGGGATCGGGTCCATGCCGGGTTTCATCGGGTACTTGCCGGCGCGCTGCAAGGCATCCGGGCGATTGATGCCGGCAGCGTGAACGCGGATAAGCACTTGGCCTTCGCCGACGGTTGGCAGAGGCACACGCTTGGCTTGCAATACTTCAGGGCCGCCGGGTTCGGTGATTTCAATACGGGTCATTTCGTTGGGCAGTGACATTGTCGATTCCTGTGAAAAAGGTCGTGTAGATGGGAGCGCTGGCAGCGCGCAATGATTCCCTTCAGTTCGCCGCGCAACGGGTTTCAGTTGTAGAGGGCAGCCAGCGCATGGCTTGCTCCAGCAGTAGAGCGACGACGATCGCGCCAGCGGCGATTACAAAAAGCAGTGTGTGCTGACCACCTGAAGCGTTGAACAGCGCCGAGTAGGCAAACCCCGCCAGCGCCTGAAAGGTGGCGAACGACACGGTGGCACGGCTCCAGGCGATCTGCTGACGGTGATGCGACGGCACCAGCTCATGCACCCGGGCCAAGGCCAGCGGAACGATGCCCGGCGGGAACGAGCCGAGAATCACCGCCAGTAAAGCCAGCGCCAGAAATGAATGGGAGACGGCGAGCAAACCGAGGGCGATGGCTTGCACTACCAACACCAGTCGAATACCAGTGCGGGCGCCAAGCTGGTCGGCCAGGAAGCCGTAAGTCACCGGCCCGACAATCGCTCCCAGGCCATACATCACCCAGACCATTGCGCCGATATGCGCCCCGGCGCCCAGTCCGCGAGCCACGTAATCCACCAGAAACACCATGGCAGGCACCAGCCCGGCGGCCATGAACGCGTATTGAGCAAACAACAGGTAGACGCCCGGCGGTGTCGGCTCATCAGCCGACGTTGCGTGCGCAGCCACAGGGTGCGCGGTATCCGCAGGCCAGCCGAACCAGCTCAACGCGGTCAGCAACAACGCCAGTACGCCCAGTCCCAGCCAGGTCGCCTGCAAGCCGAGGCTCAGCAGCGGCGGCACGATGGTCCCGGAGCCGGCGATTCCGAGGCCGATGCCCAGGAAGATTGCGCCACTGGCCAAACCTCTGCGCGCCGCCGGAACGTGAGGCAGCACGGTTGCCGCCACCAGCACCATGATCGCGCCACCGGCAATGCCGGACAGCAAACGCCAGCCGAAGAACCAGCTCACCGACAGCGGATAAGCACAGGCAAAAAAAGCTCCCGTGACCGCCAGCATCATCAGGCGCAAGGCGTTGCGGTTACCCAGTCGATGGGCCATGGGCCGACCGAGCAGGGCGCCGATCAAGTAGCCGACCAGATTGGCCGCGCCGAGATAGACGACATCATTGGCGGAAAACCACTGCGCCTGAATCAGCGAAGGGATCAGCGGCGTGTAGGCGAAACGCGCCAGGCCAATGCTGACCAGGCTGGCGCAAAGCCCGGCGAAGATCGGCAGCCAGATGCCGGAGGAATTTGCAGTACGCATGATAGCGATCTCACAAGAGGTGTATGGCGCTCAGCTTATCGGCTATCTTGGCTGCGCATATGCAGCGATTAAGCGGCAGAGTGATGCAAAAATGCTTCGACGAGGATCAGCATGAATTGGGACGATGCGCGGGTTTTTCTGGCGGTCTGTCGCGAGTCCACCTTGCGCGGTGCTGCACGGGTTCTGGGCGTGGACCAGGCCACTGTCGGGCGGCGTATTACCGCGCTGGAAAAGTCATTGAGCGCGACGCTGTTCCTGCGCACCTCCGATGGCTACGCGCTGACCAGTGTTGGTGAAGCGGCGCGTAAAAGTGTGGAAAAAATGGAGCATTCGGCACTGGAACTGGAGCGGCACATCCACGGGCTGGACGATCGTCTGACCGGTAATGTTCGGGTCAGCACCACCGACTCGATGGCCATCGACTTCATCATCCCGGCGATGGCGCGCCTGCATGACCAGCACCCCGACGTGCAGATTCAGCTGGATGCGTCGACGCAAATTCTCAGTCTGGCCAAGCGCGAAGCCGATATCGCGGTGCGCAATACTCGGCCGGATAACCCGGATCTCATCGCTCGGCGAATCGCCCGTTGGCCTGTAGGACTTTTCGCAGCACAGGCCTATGTCGAGCGCCATGGAGAACCGCAGCCCGGCAACGCTTTCGAGGGCCATGATCTGGTGGTGTATCAGCCGTACTTACAGAGCAAAAAAGACCTAACGCTGGTCTCTGAACCGTTGACCCGCGGACGCATCGTCGCCACGCTCAGCTCCAGCCTTTTGGTGCGTCGAGCCCTTGCCGCAGGCCTCGGGATTGGCGAGATACCGGTATACATGGGCGAACGCGATGGCCTCGTCAGACTTTGGCCGGAGCGGACCCGGCCGCTGCCGTATGAAGTGTGGCTGGTCACCCACGCCGACCTGCGTCACACCGCGCGGGTACGGGCGGTCATCGAGCAGATCGTTGAGGCTTTTGCGCTGGAAAACGAATAAGTGGTTCAGGGTTTTGCCGAGGCTACAACTGCTGACGAAACAGCCTACGTCCGAGACAGAATGGGCCGGCTTGTTGTAGTCCGTGATGAGTTCTATTGTCACTGCAGCTCGATGCAGACCTCGGTGACGCATCGAAACGAAGAGCCAGGGAAGGCCGCGTAGCCGCAGAAAGGTGTCGAATTGAAAATCAGGGAAGTGAATCAATATGCAGTCACGGACAGATCGGACGCGGGGCGGGACAGGCAAATCATGAGCAGCATAAGTCGCGAAGAATTCGATGCCAGGATAGAAACCATCGAGACGAGGATGGATGGCCGCGTGGCAGAAATGCGCGCCGACATTCGCGGGTTCCTGGCTGCTCAGGCAGAGCGGGACAAGGCACTACAGGAACGGGACAAGCGTTATGACCTGATGTGGATGGGCGTGCAGAAAATTGCCGACGAATCGCGGGAAGCGATCAGACAGGCATCGACGGTAAAGGCCAATTACTGGGCTGCCACCGCTGTGCATTTCCTCGGCGTGGCTTCCTTGCTCGTTGGCGCACATTTCGCCAATCAGGCGGCGGTGTTGACCACCATACAAACCACGCTGGCAGCGATTCAGATTGGCAAAGAGGTATCGTCACCCAAACCTGTCGTACAACCCTCACCAGTGCCGCCACAATAAAAAACGGCCTTCTGTGGAAGGCCGTTCTGCATCGCGCCAGATCATGGCATTTCCGGCAACTCCTGAGGGCGCAAGTCGAACACCAGCACTTCGGCATCGATACCGTTGCTCAAAGTGAGCAGCTGTTCTTCACGAACCCGCACGCCGTCGCCTTCCTGCAAGGCTTGGCCATTGAGTTCGACGCTGCCACGCGCAACGTGGACGTAGGCGTAACGATTGGCCGGCAATTTCAGCTTGGCACTCTCGTCGCCGTCGAATAATCCGGCATAGACCCGCGCATCCTGACGGACTTTCAGAGAACCGTTGCTACCGTCCGGCGAGATGATCAGTTGCAGGCGACCACGTTTTTTCTGCGCGCTGAAGTGTTCCTGTTGATAGCGCGGCTTGGCGCCACTGACATCCGGCACGATCCAGATTTGCAGAAAGTGCACGGGCTTGGTGGCCGAGTGGTTGAACTCACTGTGCGCCACGCCGCTGCCGGCACTCATCAATTGCACGTCCCCGGGGCGGATCACCGAGCCAGTACCGAGGGTGTCCTTGTGTTCCAGCGCGCCTTCGAGCACATAGGAAAAGATCTCCATGTCGCGGTGCGGGTGCTGGCCAAAGCCTTTGCCGGCGGCGACCCGGTCATCGTTGATCACCAGCAGATCGGAGAAACCCTGTTCACGCGGGTTGCGGTAGCTGGCGAAAGAAAAGGTGTGAAACGACTTCAACCAGCCGTGATTGGCGAGGCCGCGATCGGAGGCTTTGCGAAGAGTCAGCATGATGAAATCTCCTGGCGGGACGTGAATTCGTCCGAGTGAGGAGAAGGTTACTGGTTACCCGGTGAGGCAATAAGTAGATGGAAATTGAAAGACTGTCCGGCTCAGGTTGACAGTTTTGCGTTATGGTTCACCCATTCGATCACGCTCCTGAACACTCGGTCCGCCATAATGCCTTGGCTGAAGCGTGCGTATTGACCCTTGAATATGTGTGAAACCTCCCATGAAAACCGTGGCAATGGTGCTGTTCCCTGACTTTCTGATGCTCGACATGGCGGGGCCGCTGGAGGTGTTTTCAGTCGCCAACCGTTATCTGAAACCTGATCTGCACTATCAATTGACGACTCTCGGCACAGAGCGCGGCTTGCTGAGGGCGTCCAACGGCGTACAGGTTCAGGCTGACTTGCACATCGACGAAGCGGCCGAGCGCTATGACCTGTTATTGGTGCCCGGCGGCCCCGGCGCCTATAACCAGAGATTTCCCGAGCTGTTTGGCTGGTTGAAAAAAGCCGTGCCGCGCGCGGAGCGTTACGGTTCGATTTGCACTGGCGCATTCATCCTCGGCCACGCTTGCCTGCTTGATGGTTATCGCGTCACCACGCATTGGAACTACACCGAACGGCTGATCAAGGCTTTCCCGAAAACCACGGTGACCACCGATCAGATCTACGTCGAGGATCGTAATCTCATCACCTCCGGTGGCGTTACGGCCGGCATCGACCTGGCGCTGGCGGTGGTGGCCAAAGATCACGGCAAGAAAATCGCCCAGGACGTTGCCAAGGTCTTGTTGGTGGTCATGAAGCGCCAAGGCGGGCAAGCGCAGTTCAGCCCGTTGATGGCGGCAGTCTCACCGCAAGAAACGCCCATCACCCGCGCACAGAATTACGTCCTTGAACATCTGGATGAAGCGTTCACCGTCGAGCGCATGGCTGGATTGGCGAACATGAGCGCACGGCACTTTGCTCGCCTGTTCGCCCGTGACGTCAATATGACGCCGATGGAGTTTTTGCAGAATGCCCGCATTGACTGCGCGCGAAACCTGTTGGAAACCAGCGATCTGCCGCTCAAGACCATCGCCTACAAAAGCGGCTTTGGCAGTGTCCGGCACATGCGCTCGTTGTTCGCCGAAAAGCTCGGTCTTACGCCGTTACAATACCGCGAACAGTTCAGCTAGAGCGGTTCTGTCCGTCTGACGCAGCGGGATGTCCGTGCTGCGTCGGCTCTGGCGGTTGTATCGTCACGCGAGAGTGCCAAGATGTTTGGCATGAATAATCACAACGACACAAGCCACGGTTCAGTGCTGCGTTTCGGCCCCTACGCCTTTCATGTGCGCCAACGTCTGGTCCTTGAAGGGGCGCAGCCGCTGCGCATGGGCGGGCGCGCCATGGACATCCTTCAGGCGCTGCTCGAACACGCGGGTGAGGTGGTCAGCAAAGAGCAGTTGATTGCTCGAGTATGGCCGACCTCGGTCGTCGAAGAGATCAACCTGCGGGTGCACATTGCGGCGTTGCGCCGCGCACTGGGTGACGGCGTAAACGGGCAGCGTTTCATCATTCACGTGGCGCACTGCGGCTACAGTTTTGTCGCCCCGGTGGAGCAGGGAACCAGTGATGCGCTGACTATGCCCGCTGCCGCGCTCACGCCCCTGCACAATCTTCCGGCACGACTGACGCCAGTCAGTGGGCGCGACGCCTTGATCGGTGGTCTGGTTCGACAAATGCCGGTATGCCGCTTGATGACGATTACCGGTGCACCGGGCGTTGGCAAAACCACTGTGGCACTGCGCGTGGCGGAATTGCTGTTGCAATACTTTCGCGATGGCGCCTGGTGGGTCGACCTTGCCAGCCTCGAAGATGACATTCCATTGCTCGAGCGCCTGTTGCACACCCTGAACACAGACTTTTTCACACTGACCGGCCGGCACGCCTTGTTGATACTGGATAACTGCGACCACCAGCGCGACAGCTGTGCGGCACTGGTGGAAACGCTGTTGCATGCTGCGCCTCGTCTGTCGATTCTGGCCACCAGCCGCCAAGCTCTGCAAGTCGCTCAGGAGACCGTTCATTACGTGCCGCTGTTGGCGATTCCCAAGCGCTCGACATTGAACACCGTCGAAGAAGCCATGGGCTATCCGGCGGTGCAGTTGTTCGTCAATCGCGCGCGGGCACGGCAGCATGGCTTCTGTTTGCGTGAGCAGGATTTGCCAGGTGTGCGCGAGATCTGCCGTCAACTGGACGGTCTGCCGCTGGCGATCGAGCTCGCCGCTGCGCAGATCGACGCGCTGGGCTTGATCGGCTTGCAGACACAGGTTGAAAACGGCCTGCAGTTACTTGGCCAAGGCCGGCGCACCGCGGAACCGCGCCATCAGTCGATGGCCGCTGCGATCGATTGGAGCTTCCAGTACCTGACGGAAATGGAACAGCGTGTGCTGCTGCGGCTGTCGGTATTCAGCGCGGGCTTTACCCTGGAGGCCGCACTGAGTGTGATCAGCAGCGCGGATCTGGCGGGTTCCAGACTGTCCGCGATAATCGAAGGGTTGGCGCGCAAATCGTTGCTTGTTCGAGAACCCAACCGTGCGACGGCGCGCTATTGGATGCTCAACACCGTGCGCCGCTATGCTCGTGATCAGTTCGAGCGCAGTGACGACAAGTTCGAATTGAAACAGCGCCATGCGCGCTATCTCAGCAGAACGCGCAACGCTTCAGGCCGGGCACTGCTCGTGGAGGCTGTCGAGTAGCAGGCGGACCTTGCGCAAGTCCGGCGTGGCGTAGCCTTCGGTGAAGCGCTGGTAAATGGGGCTGAGCAAATCCCATGCTTCGTGATGGCGGGACTGGCGCTGCCATAATTGGGCGAGGTCCGTGGCGCTGCGCAGTTCCCAAGCCAGGGCGCCTTGGTCTCTGGCGACACTCAGGGCTTGTTGCAGGATTTGTTCGGCTTCTCGGGTTTCAGCGGTGTCTGAGCGGGCCGATTCGCGAGCAGGCTCGCTCCCACAGGATGACCCCTTCAACAATGCCGCCGCCCGCGCCCGCAGTATCTCCGCTGCACTCCAACCCGCATCCCCGGTGCGCGCGCGCTGCACCAGTGCCTCATCGACAAAGCGCTCATCCAGCGTAACCATCACTTCCCGAATCAGACCGCTGCTCTGTGCTGGTACGGGCACGGCATTATCCGGATCGATCACCTGCGCATACTGTCGGCCCCAGTTATTGAACAGCAGCACCGAGTGCTTCTGCGATTGTTCCAGCAGCAACTGCAGCAGCGCGCGGGCGTTTACATGGTCGCCGTTGTAATGAGCGATCAGACAACTGGCCAGCGCCAGGGTGTAACAGATCGATGTGCCGTGATTGATCTGCACGGCGATGTCCAGCGCCTGCCGTGCGGCGCGCCAGGCTTGCTCGGGCAGACCCTGCAACCACAGCACTCGGGCCAGTACTGTCAGCGAAGCGACGCTCTGATCGTACTGCACGCCAAAACCATGGGTGAAACGATTGAGATGGCCGCTGTGGGCCATGCGTTGCAGCACCTGCTCGGCATGTACGCGTGCCTGCGGCTGGTCGCCGGCATAATGCAGGGCCAACACCCGCAAGCGATGAGTGCTCAGTGACAGCAGCGGTTCGCCGTGCAGGCCGATGCGGTCGAATTGCTCACTCTGGGCCAAAGCCATGCGGTAATGCCCGCAACTCAGATTGACCGCCATATGCCCCGATATCGCACGCAGTTGCCCGGCCAGATCGCCGTGTTCCTCGGCCAATTGGCAGGCGTCGACGAAGGCCTGAATGGTTTGTGGCGTGCCGCCCCAGGTGTGATAGCTGGCGCTGCCGAGCGCCAGTTTCAGCGCGATCTGCAGGCGTGGGCAGGGCGGTAGCAGCGAGTCTGCTGGCGAAGCCTCCAGCAGACTCAGTGCCCGGCGCACATAGCGGCTGTAATCGCGCAGCAACGACAGCTCCTGCCATAAAGGCGCCGAGGCGGCTGCCAGTTGCACCCCCAGCTCATCCGGTCCCGGGCCGTTGAGGCTCCAGTCCAAAGCCGCGCGCAAATCCTCCAGACCCCGGGCATAGCGCTCCATCCACAATACAGTCGGAGTATTGTCCCAATCCGCCTGCGCCTGCTGCATCAGTGTCAGGCAGCGCTCGGCGTGGCGTTGGCGGGTTGCGCTGAGTTCGTTGGCCTGTTCGAGTTTTTCCCGTGCGTAGTGGCGCGTGGTGTCGAGCAACCGGTAGAAAACATCTTCGTCGCCCACTTCGACGCTCAGCAGGGATTTGGCCACCAATTGCGTGACTGCGGTGAACACCGCGCCGGGGTCGATCTGTTGGCCGATGATCACCGCTGCCGCCGAGGCGAGGGTGAAGCTGCCGCGGAAAATCCCCAGTCGCCGCAGACAGGTTTGTTCGCAGGCGTTGAGCAGGTTAAAGCTCCAGTCCATCGTCGCGCGCAGGGTCAGGTGGCGTTCGGCGCTGCTGTGGTGTCCGGCCGACAATGGCGGCAAACCCTCGCGCAATTGCTTGAGCAATCCGTCCATGCCCAATTCGCTGACCTGCGCGGCGGCCAGTTCCAGTGCCAGCGGAATGCCGTCCAGGCGCTGGCAGATTTCGATCGCCTGCGGCAGCTCGGCGTGGCTCAGTCGGAAGTTTTCCCTGGCTGCGGTGGCGCGCTCGACAAACAACTGCATCGCAGCAAAGCCCAGCGCCTGGGCCGGCTCCATCGGGGGCGACATGGACGGGCATTCGAGCGATTCCAGACGCTGCACGAACTCACCCTCAGCGCGCAGGCTCTCGCGGCTGGTCGCCAGGATATGCACCTTTGGTGCCCCCCGCAGAATCTGCTCGCTGAGCGCGGCGACCGCATCAATCAAGTGTTCGCAGTTGTCGATCACCAACAACATTTGCTGTTCTCGCAGGCCGTCGACCAGACCAGCCTGCGCATCGCCTTCAGATGCGGACAGATCAAGCAGCGTCGCCAGATGCGATCCGATCAGCCCGGGATCGGCGATGGGCGCCAGATCCACCAGGCGGATGCCGTCGCGATACTGGTCGAGCAATTGTTCGGCGACGCGCAGGGCGACGGTGGTCTTGCCAATGCCGCCGGGGCCGACCAGAGTGATGCAGCGTCGGCGCGGCAGTTGCGTAATCAAGTGATCGATCAGGGGTTGGCGACCGATCATCCGCGTACGACGCAGCGGCAGGTTGTGCCGGGGCGCGGCGACCGCAGGCGTTGCTTCGATGCTGTCGAGCACGAACGGTGCGACAAAGCTGTAGCCGCGCTGCGCCACGGTGACGATGTAGCGCTGGCCGTTCTGCCCGTCGCCAAGCGCTTTGCGCAGCGCCGCCATGTGCACGCGCAAATTGATGTCTTCAACGACACTGTCTGGCCAGACCCCGGCCATCAATTGCTGTTTGCTCACCAATTCACCGGCATGGGCCAGCAAAATCAGGAGGATGTCCATCGCCCGCCGTCCCAGGCGCAGAGGCTGTTGGCCTTCAAGTAGCAATCGTTGCCCGGGATGAATCCGATAGGGGCCAAACGCAATGGCCTGATTCGGGGAAAAACTCAACAGCGCGCTCCTGCGGTGATGCGGCGGACAGGGCGAATCAGTGCCTGGCGCAAGCGCAGGCCGTCTGATCCGGGGTGTCCGGGCATAATCCTCAGGTTTGAGCATCAGTGCAACGGGTGGCGTAACGGCAGCAGTCAAAACACCGCAGGCTGCGCTGCGGTGTTTTTCGGTTTGTCCATGACTCGACAGCGCCAGGCGAAGGGATTGATGCCCTCGCTGCGGGTGAACATGTGGCAGAAATGCGCCTGATCGCAGAAGCCGCATTCCAGGCTGATTTGCGTCAGGCTCAGGTCGGTGTGCTGGATCAGCAACTTGGCTCGAGCCAGGCGCTGGGCGCGGATCCAGTCCTGTGGCGACAGGCCGGTGCTGCACTTGAATGCGCGGGAGAAATGACTGCGTGACAGTGCACATGCCCGGGCCAGCTCAGCTACTTCGAGGCTTTCGCCCAAGCGATCCAGGATCAACTGTTTGATCTGGCGTTCGCGCTGCGGACTGAGTCCGCCAGTCGTGTTTTTACGCGGTTCGCTGGCAGGGGCGAGGGCGACGGTTTGCTGTGGATAAGCCATGGCCAAGGTCCGTGTCGGTGGGGAAGGCACGGTCGGCGCATTCCCTCAGGTCAAAAAAGCAACGCTGCGCAGAGGGCTTCATTGTTGGGCGATGCCTTGAGACTGACGAGTTAATCGTTGTTAATTTCCTCGCTCAGGCTGGAACTCAGCACATCCTTGCAAGTCAGCGCGCGGCGCTTTGCGCGACCATGTCGACAAAGCACGGCCGCCGTTGGCCAGGTTCAAAGGGGAATGCAATGAAAAGCTTGGTGAAAGCGGCAACGACGCTGGCGGTCGTGCTGGCAATGTCCGGCGCCTTGGCGCAGGCACCGCAGGTTGGCACTCAGGCGCCGGGTTATTTCCGGCTGGCTGTCGGCGATTACGAAGTCACCGCGCTGTTCGACGGTTACAACGATTTGTCGCCGAAGTTGTTGCAGGGCATGAGCCAGAGTCAGATTCGCGCGCTGCTTGCGCGCCGTTCGATTGAAACCCCTGGCGTGCAGACGGCGTTCAATGCCTTTCTGGTCAACACTGGCAAACAACTGATTTTGGTCGACACGGGCGCAGGACAGTGCATCGGCGCCACCGCAGGCCAACTCTCGGCCAACATGCAGGCCGCCGGTTACAAGCCTGAACAGGTCGACACGATTCTGCTGACGCACCTGCACCTCGATCACGTCTGCGGTCTGGTCGACGCCGAAAAGAAACCGGTGTTCGCCAACGCCACCGTGTTTGCAGCCAAAGCCGAGGCCGACTACTGGCTCGATCCGGCAGCGCTGGCCAAGGCCCCGGCGGGCGCAAAAGAGTTTTTCAAGATAGCGCAGAACTCTACGGCGCCCTATGTTGCCGCCGGTCGCTTCAAGACGTTTGCCGCCGGGCAGTCGCCACTGCCGGGACTGGTCGAAGCAACCCTCGAAGCCGGCCACACGCCGGGCAGCACCACATATCGCTTCAATTCGCAGCAGCAGAGCATCGTGTTCATGGGCGATCTGGTGCATAACCTGGCAGTGCAGTTTTTGCACCCGGAAGTGTCGATCGGTTTCGACGTCAACAGTCAGCAAGCGATCAGCAGTCGTCAGGCAGTGTTCAGTGCTGCGGCGGCGAGCAAGACCTGGGTGACGGCAGCGCATCTGCCGTTCCCGGGCATCGGCCACATCACCGCCGAGGGCAAACACTTCCAATGGGTGCCGGTGGAGTACGGCCCCTACAAACGCGCGGCGAAAGTGCCATTGATCGAGTAAAGTGCCCAACGCCTGTGGCAAAAAGCGTCTGACACCGATAAGGAAACCACACTCATGAACCGTAACGATCTGCGCCGCGTCGACATGAACCTGCTGGTGATTTTCGAAGCGCTGATGTTCGAAAAGAATCTGACCCGTGTGGCGGAAAAACTGTTCATGGGCCAGCCGGCGGTCAGTGCTGCGCTGGGGCGCTTGCGTGATCTGTTCGACGATCCGTTGCTGCTGCGCAACGGTCGCGGCATGGAGCCGACAGCGCGGGCGCTGGCGATCCTCAAGGAATTGCAACCGGCAATGGACGTGATTTCCGGCGCAGTCAGCCGCGCCAAGGAGTTCGAACCGGCCAGCAGTTGCGACGTGTTTCGCATCGGTCTGTCGGACGACGCCGAGTTCGGTCTGTTTCCGCCGCTGTTACGCCAGCTTCAGCAGGAGGCGCCGGGGATTGTCGTGGTGGTGCGCCGCGCCAACTATCTGTTGATGCCGGCGTTGTTGGCCTCTGGAGAAATTTCCGTGGGCGTCAGCTACACCACGGATCTGCCGGCCAATGCCAAGCGCAAGAAGTTGCGTGATATTCCCTGCAAAGTACTGCGAGGCGACGACCGTCCGGGGCCGTTGACCCTGGACGAATATTGCGAGCGTCCGCACGCGATGGTGTCGTTCTCCGGTGACCTGAGCGGCAATATCGACCTGGATCTGGCCAAGATCGGCCGTTGCCGCCGAGTCGTTCTCGGCGTACCGCAGTTCAGCGGCTTGCGCGCCTTGCTCGCCGGTACCGAGATGATCGCGACGGTGCCGGACTACGCCGCCTGTGCCTTGGTTGAAGGCTGCGCCCTGCGTGCCGAAGATCCGCCATTCCCGATCGATGCCGCGCAATTGTCGATGGCGTGGAGCGGGGTGCATGACAATGACCCGGCGGAGAAGTGGCTACGCTCGCGCATCAGCCAGTTCATGGCGGCGCCGCTGGATATTCCGGCGCTTTAAGCGCCCTCGATTACACAAGCAGTTCTCCTGCGGGAGCGAGCCTGTACGCGAAAGCGGTGTGTCAGTCAGTGCGGATGTGACTGACCTGACGCCTTCGCGAGCAGGCTCACTCCCACATTGTTTTTGTGGCGGTCTGCAAATTGAATGCATGCCGCCAATCCCTGTGGCAGCGAGCCTGTTCGCGAAAGCGGTGTGTCAGTCAGTGCGGATGTGACTGGCCTGACGCCTTCGCGAGCAAGCTCGCTCCCACATTGTTTTTGTGGCGGTCTGCAAATTGAATGCATGCCGCCAATCCCTGTGGGAGCGAGCCTGCTCGCGATTGCGGTGTGTCAGTCAGTGCGGATGTGACTGACCTGACGCCTTCGCGAGCAGGCTCACTCCCACATTGTTTTCGTGGCGGTCTGCAAATTGAATGCACGCCGCCAATGCCTGCGGGAGCGAGCCTGCTCGCGAAAGCGGTGTGTCAGTTAGTGCGGATGTGACTGACCTGACGCCTTCGCGAGCAGGCTCACTCCCACATTGTTTTTGTGGCGGTCTGCAAATTGAATGCACGCCGCCAATCCCTGCGGGAGCGAGCTTGCTCGCGAAAGCGGTGTGTCAATCAACGTATATATGACTGACCTGACGCAATCGCGAGCAGGCTCACTCCCACATTGTTTTTGTGGCGGTCTGCAAATTGAATGCATGCCGCCAATCCCTGTGGGAGCGAGCCTGCTCGCGAAAGCGGTGTGTCAGTCAGTGCGGATGTGACTGACCTGACGCCTCCGCGAGCAGGCTCGCTCCCGCATTGTTTTGTGGCTGGCGGCAGAACATCAAAGACCTGAAAAGCAACTAAGCACACCCATCCAATTTCTCCCGCGCCGGCCTTGGCATGATTCCCGTCAATGACATTCAAAGGGTCGGGTCATGATTGCTACGAGGGATGAACAGGCGCGCGACATCGGGTTGCTGTTTCTGCGGGTCAGCGGCGGGTTGTTTCTGTTGTGGGTGCACGGCTTGCCGAAGTTGCTGGACTTCACCGCGCAGCTGCAACTGATCGAAGACCCGTTCCATCTCGGCGCCCACCTGACCCTGATCCTGGCGATTTTCGCCGAAGTCCTCTGCCCGTTGCTGATCGTCGCCGGTGTGCTGGCGCGATTGGCTTGTTTGCCTATTCTCTTTGTACTGCTCGTGGCGTTGCTGGTCGTGCATCCGCAATGGAGTGTGGCTGAGGGGCAGTTTGGCTGGTTGCTATTGATTCTTTTCACCACCGTCTTGATCGCCGGGCCGGGACGGCTGGCGATTCCTGTTCGTTTGCCCGGAGTGCTGCGTTATGCCTGAAGTCCTCAATTCACAAGCACCGGGGGCCGATGAGACCGTCACGTTGATCATCAAACACTCGGTCAAAACCGGTTTCGAATCGGCCTATGAAGCATGGCTGCGCAATATCGTGCGCGTCGCCGGGCAGCGCGAAGGGCATTTGGGTGTCGACGTGGTGCGCGGCAAGCGCGGGCGTCTGGATTTCTACACTTGCGTATTGCGCTTCAGCTCCACCGAAGCGATGCAGGGCTGGCTGGAGTCCTCCGAGCGTCAGGCGCTGGTGGCTGAAGCCGCACCGATGCTGGCCGACGGTGATCAGACCGAAGTCGCCCCAGTCAACGAGTTCTGGTTCACACCGCTGGCCGAAGCCGGCTCGCCACCGCCGCGCTGGAAGCAGGCTGTCGTCACCCTGTTAGTGATTCTGCCGCACACCCTGCTGGTGCCGCTGATCTGGGGGCCGTTGCTGGCGCTGCATCCGTTTCTGTCCAACTACGTGGTCGCCACGTTCCTGATTACCCTGACCATTGTCCTCTCGGTGGTCTACGTGGTGATGCCGCCGGTCACCCGTTTGTTTACCCCGTGGCTGGAAGCCAGTCAGGCCCATGAACACCTCGATTCCCAAGAAACCTCGCCGCGTTGAGCGGGGTTTGCTTCTTTTCACTTTCGCTTGAGGAACTGCGATGAGCGCCGATCTGATTTTATTCAATGGCCAATTTCATACCGTAGACCGGGAAAAACCACTGGCCAGTGCGGTGGCGATCAAGGATGGCCGTTTCGTCGCCGTCGGTAACGATGCCGAGGCCATGGCCCTCAAGGGCAGCGCCACACAAGTGGTCGACATGAAGGGCCGCTGCGTCATCCCTGGCCTCAACGACTCGCACTTGCACCTGATTCGCGGCGGTCTGAACTACAACCTCGAACTGCGTTGGGAAGGCGTGCCATCGCTCGCCGACGCGCTGCGCATGCTCAAGGATCAGGCCGATCGCACGCCCACTCCACAGTGGGTGCGCGTGGTCGGCGGCTGGAACGAGTTCCAGTTCGCCGAAAAACGCATGCCGACCCTGGAAGAAATCAACCAGGCCGCGCCGGACACCCCGGTGTTCATCCTGCACCTCTACGACCGTGCGCTGCTCAACCGCGCCGCCCTGCGCGTGGCCGGTTACACCCGCGACACGCCAAACCCGCCGGGTGGCGAAATCGTGCGCGACAGCAACGGCAACCCGACCGGCATGCTGGTCGCGCGGCCGAACGCGATGATCCTCTACTCGACACTGGCCAAGGGACCGAAGCTGCCGCTGGAATATCAGGTCAACTCGACCCGCCAGTTCATGCGCGAGCTCAATCGCCTGGGCCTGACCAGTGCAATCGACGCCGGTGGTGGTTTCCAGAATTACCCGGACGATTACCAAGTGATCGAACAACTGGCCAAAGACGACCAGTTGACCGTACGCATCGCTTACAACCTGTTCACCCAGAAGCCGAAAGAAGAGCTGACCGATTTCCAGAACTGGACCGGCAGCGTCAAGTTGCATCAGGGCGACGACTATCTGCGCCACAACGGCGCCGGCGAAATGCTGGTGTTCTCCGCCGCCGACTTCGAAGACTTCCTCGAACCGCGTCCAGACCTGCCGCAGACCATGGAACAGGAGCTGGAGCCGGTCGTACGCCACCTCGTCGAACAGCGCTGGCCGTTCCGTCTGCACGCCACGTACAACGAATCGATCAGCCGCATGCTCGACGTGTTCGAGAAGGTCAATCGCGACATTCCGTTCAACGGTCTGCCGTGGTTCTTCGACCATGCCGAAACCATCACCCCGCAGAACATCGAGCGTGTGAAAGCGCTGGGCGGCGGTATCGCGATTCAGGATCGCATGGCGTTCCAGGGCGAATACTTTGTCGATCGCTACGGCAAGCAAGCGGCCGAAGCCACGCCGCCGATCAAGCGCATGCTCGCCGAGGGCGTACCGGTTGGCGCTGGCACCGACGCCACCCGAGTGTCCAGTTACAACCCGTGGACCTCGCTGTACTGGATGGTCAGCGGCCGCACCGTTGGCGGTCTGGCGTTGTACGAAGAAGGTTTGCCACGTAGCACCGCGCTGGAGCTGTTCACCCACGGCAGCGCCTGGTTCTCCTCGGAGCAGGGCAAGAAGGGCCAGATCCGTGTCGGCCAACTGGCAGACCTGGCGGCACTGAGCGCGGACTTCTTCAGCGTTGAAGAAGAAGCGATCAAGTGGATCGAGTCGGTCATGACCGTGGTCGGCGGCAAGATTGTCTACGCCGCCGGCGATTTCGAAGACCTCGGCCCGCGTTCGATTCCGGTACTGCCGGACTGGTCGCCCGTGGTCAAAGTACCGGGCCACTGGCGCCCGAACTCGCCACTGCAGGCGCAGGTGCACCAGTGCAGCGGGCCGTGCGCCGTGCACACCCACAGTCATGAAAAAGCGCGGATGTCGAATGCGCCGGTCAGCGATTTCGCCGGTTTCTGGGGCGCATTCGGCTGTTCCTGCTTCGCGTTCTGAGTTTGAAAAAAGCGCCGGTCATCAGGGCCGGCGCTTCCCGCAACAACCATCCATCCAGGAGTTTTGCCATGAGCGTTCCTTACAAGCGACTGAACAAAGATGATGCCGTCGTCCTGCTGGTCGACCACCAGACCGGTCTGATCTCGCTGGTGCAGGATTTCTCGCCGAACGAGTTCAAGAACAACGTTCTGGCACTGGGCGACATCGCCAAGTTCTTCAAGCTGCCGACCATTCTGACCACCAGCTTCGACGCAGGTCCAAACGGCCCGATCGTGCCTGAGCTGCTCGAGCAATTCCCTGACGCGCCGTTCATTCAGCGTCCAGGCCAGATCAACGCCTGGGACAACGAAGACTTCGTCAAAGCGATCAAGGCCACCGGCCGCAAGCAACTGATCATCGCCGGTGTAGTGACCGACGTTTGCGTAGCTTTCCCGACCCTGTCGGCGATTGCTGAAGGCTTCGAAGTGTTCGTCGTCACCGACTCGTCGGGTACTTTCAACACCACCGTGCAACAAGCGGCATGGGCGCGGATGTCGGCCGCCGGTGCACACCTGATGAACTGGTTCGCTGTGGCCTGCGAGCTGCAGGGCGACTGGCGCAACGACATGGAAGGCCTGGCGCATCTGCTGTCCGAGCGTCTGCCTAACTATCGCAACCTGATCAACAGCTACACCAAGTTCACTGCCAAGTAAGACGAAAAGATCGCAGCCTGCTGCAGGCTGCGATCTTTTGCTTTCAACGCTTCTGCAACCACCCCAAAAAACCACCTTTTTTCACCGCCACCGGTTTGGCCATCAACGCGAGGCGACTGTTCTGCTGACGCACCGCCTGCAACTTGTTCAAGGCCCGGCCGACTTCGCTGCGCTTGTCCATGCACTCACGGGTCAACTGTTTGTCGAGACGATAGATGATGCTCGACGTCAGCGCCGTGAACGTCGCCTGCGACGGTGTATCGGCAAGAATGCTCTGCTCACCCATGACTTCGCTCGGCCCCATGCGCCCGGCCTCGGTCTGGCCGTTGCCGTCCGGCACCGTCGCGCTGACCACGCCCGTGGCAATCACGAACAGGCTGTCCGGCACCTCGTCCAGATCCAGCACCACCTGACCCGCCGTGTACTGTTGCGCGACCATCGACTCAGCCAGTCGATCACGTTCCTCGCTGCTCAGCGAGCGGAAAATCTTCACCTCATCCAGCAGCGCACGAGCACGGCTCGACGGTTCGATCACGCCGTCGGGATGCCGGGAAATACCCGCCGCTTCGAGATGGCGGTGGGCGAGGTCGAACAGTTGATTGCGCACTTCGCTCTTCTTCCCCAGCTCAGCGATGAAACCGCTGGCAACGTATTCCGACATGGTTTCGCCGGCTTCTTTGAGCACGGCTTTCGGCGCCGGGCTGAGCAACAGCGAACTGCTGCCCTGCAGAGTGCGATCAAGGGCATCCAATACCCGACGCGGACGAATGTGGTTCGGCACTTTGATACTGATCGAGACACCGTGCATGTTGCTCGGCCGGCTGAGATTGACGATTTTCGCCTTGGCCGCCACCGAGTTCGGTACTACGGCCATGGTGCCGGCGCTGGTCAGCAGGTGCGTGGCGCGCCAGTCGATATCGAAGACCTTGCCTTCGACGCCGTCGATCATCACCAGATCGTCCACCTGATACGGCTTGGTGGTGTTGAGGACGATGCCGGAAAACACATCGGCGAGGGTGCTTTGCAGCGCCAGACCGACCACGATGGCGACCACCCCGGAGGTGGCGAGCAGACCTTTGACCGGCAGTTCCAGCACGTAACCGGCCGCCGCGACAATCGCGACCAGAAACACCAGCGCACCGATGACGTCCTGCAGCAAGCGACCGCTGTGACCGATGCGGCGCATCAGCGCCAGGCCGATCACTTCGGTCAGCACCCGTGCTGCGTACAACCACCAGAGAATCCCCAGCGCCGTCGCACCCAGCTGCGCCACGCGATCATCAGCGAACAGCGGCGCCTGCAAGGGGCTGACACCGGCGTTGATCACCAGCGCGCTGAATGCCAGAAACAACGCCAGACGTACGCCGACTCGCGGCGCGCGATGGCTGAAGGGCGAGAAGTGCCAGAGTGCGGCGTCGAGCAGGAGCAGGACGGCGCTCCAGGACAGCAGGTGGGCGTAGAAAAGAGTCATGACCGGTACTCCGCGACGCTAGTGAGAAAAAAGATCGCAGCCTGCGGCAGTTCCTACAGGGAATCGTATTCCAGGGTAGGCGCTGCCGCAGGCTGCGATCTTTCGCTTTTATGGATTCAGATGAGTCTTCAGTTCAGCCGCCGCTTGACGCACCGCTGCTTTGACTTCCGGAATCTGGCTCAGCGGATTGAGCAGGCCAAAGTCATGAATCATCCCGTTGTAGCGCACCGAGGTCACCGGCACGCCGGCCGCATCCAGATGCCGCGCATAGCCTTCGCCTTCATCACGCAGCACGTCGAACTCGGCGGTCTGCACCAGCGCAGCGGGCAGGCCCTTGAGCTGTTCGGCGCTGGCGTTAAGCGGCGAGGCATGGATCTGCGCACGCTCGGCCGGGTTGGTGGTGTAGTTGTCCCAGAACCACTGCATCATGCCCTTGGTAAGGAAGTGGCCCTCGGCAAATTGCTGGTACGAACCGTCATCGAATTGCGCATTGGTTACCGGCCACATCAACAGCTGAAAGCGCAGGGCAGGGGCTTTCTGTTCCTTGGCCATCAACGCCACGACCGCCGCCATGTTGCCGCCGACGCTGTTGCCGGCCACCGCCAGACGTTTGCCATCGACACCGATGTCCTTGCCGTGCTCGGCCACCCATTTCGTCGCGGCGTACGCCTGATTGATCGCGGTCGGGTACTGCGCTTCCGGCGATGGCGTGTAATCGACATACACCGCAACAGCGCCAGAGCCGACCACCAGATCACGGATCAGGCGCTGGTGCGTCGGGAAGTCACCCAGCACCCAGCCGCCACCGTGGAAAAACATGAACACCGGCAACTCGCCTTTGACCTTGGCCGGGCGCACCACTTTTAGGTTGATGGTCTGGCCGTCGACCTTGATCGCCTTGTCGCTGACTTCCACGCCGGACAGATCAACCTTTACCGAAGCCTGTGCACCAGTCAGCACTGCACGGGCGTCCTTCGGGCTCAGTTGCTCCAGCGGACGACCACCGCCAGCGGCGAGGGCATCGAGGAACGCTTGGGTGTTGTGTTCGACGCCTGGACTGCCAGCGGCGAAAGCGCTGCTGACGGACAGGGCGAGGAGGGACGCGGTGAGGGTTTTCTTGACGATGTTCATGGGTGGAAATCCTTTTGAATGATTTTGATTGTTTGCCTGAATTGCGGGCTGCTGTGGCACTGGGTTTGCGGCCTCAGCAACACCGTGAGCACAGATTAATGGGCTGCTGAAAAGCGAAAAAGCGGCTATAAAGCGTTTAACTGTCCACCAGAGAGTGACAATGAACCCGTTCGAAGACATGCGTATTTTTTGCCAGGTGATGGACTCCGGCAGCTTTACCGCCGCGGCCGATCAGTTGGGACTGTCGAAGCAGTTCGTCAGCCGCCGTTTGATGCAACTGGAAGAGCGCCTCGGTGTGCGCTTGTTGAATCGCTCGACCCGCCGCCTCGACGTCACCCCGCTGGGGCAGAGCTATTACGAATCGGCGTTGCGCTTGTTGGGTGAGGTAGAGCAGGTCGAGCAGGGCATCGCCGGCGAAACCGCCGAGCCGCGCGGCACGATTCGCCTCAGCGCGCCGTTGTCGTTTGCCGTGGCGCATCTGGGTTGTCTGCTACCGTTGTTCCTGCAGCGTTATCGCGAAGTCACCGTTGAGGTGGATCTGAGCGATCGCCCGGTGGACCTGCTCGGCGAGGGCTACGACCTGGCCCTGCGCATCGGCGTACTGGAAGACTCGACTCTGATCGCCCGACGCATCGCCAGCATCGAACGGGTCTATTGCGCCAGCCCGGCCTACCTCGCCGAACGCGGCACACCGCTAAAGCCTGAAGACCTGCACAGCCACGACTGTCTGCCTTACGGCCACGGGCGCTCGGTGCAATGGCGTTTCAACGAAGCGCCGGGCAAACCGCTGCTGATCAACGTCGCCGGCCGCATGCGCGTCAACAATGGCGAACTGCTGCGAGACGCCGCGGTGCAGGGGATGGGCATTACTTATCTGCCGACCTTCATCGTCGGTGCGGCGCTGAAGGACGGGCGGCTGGTACCGGTGCTGGATGATTTACGCCCGGAGCCGCTGACCCTGTCGGCAGTTTATCCGCAGCATCGCCAGGCTTCGCGGCCGGTGCAGGCGCTGGTGGAGTTTTTGCGTGAGCGGCTTAACCAGAGTCATGTGAATCTTTGATTTTATTTACCGTCGAGTATCGCGTTCTGTCGGGCCAAATAGCGGTGCATGGGCAGTTATGATTAACTTTGATTCAATTTGTATCAAAGCTGAGCGAACACAAGGGGGCAGGACTACTCTGATCAACGGTGAACCCCCGCTGCCCGCAATCTCAAGGAGTCAACTGACATGGCCGCGCCAATGAAAACCCGATCCGTGACTGCCCATGTACCCGTGCAATTGGCCGAAAAGGTCGATCTGATGGCTGAGCGTCTGGAACGCTCGCGTAACTGGATTGTGAAACAGGCCCTGAGCGCCTGGATTGATCAAGAGGAAGAGCGCAGCCGTTTGACGCGCGAAGCCTTGGCTGATGTGGACGCCGGGCGCGTTATCGATCATCAATCAGTGCAGGCATGGGCGGACAGCTTGAGTTCCGATACGCCTCTCAAGGCTCCACTTTGATATGGAGTTGAAGTGGACCAGCAAAGGGCTTTCCGACCTGACCAGGCTTTATGAGTTTTTGGCAGCAGTTAATCAACCTGCCGCTGCGCGCACTGTGCAACAGCTGACCGCCGCTCCGATAATGCTGCTAGCCAATCCGCGCTTGGGTGAACGTCTGGAAGAATTTGAACCGCGAGATGTTCGAAGGATTCTGGTCGGGCACTACGAAATGCGCTACGAAATTGTCGATTCGACTATCTACCTGCTGCGCCTTTGGCACACTCGCGAAGAACGATAATTCATCGCCAGAATCGCGCTTACAACATCGCAACAACCCCAACTCCGGGTCTGTTCTAGACTCACGCCGCTCAATCACGAGCCTCACCCGGAGTAGCGCCATGGAAGTGCCCAACCCCAAAAACGCCATCGAAAGCAATCGACAGGCGTGGAACGATTCCGCCCGTCATCATCAGGATTCGCCGGACTGGCAGGCATTGCTCAGCGATGTCGCGCAGGCAGAGTTTTGCTGCCTTGATGACACCTTGCGCGGCTTGCTGGAAGTCGACGGCAAAGACGTGATTCAACTGGGCTGCAATAACGGTCGGGAGAGCCTGTCGCTGTTTGCGCTGGGTGCGCGCAGTGTCGTCGGCGTCGATCAATCCGCAGCGTTTCTTGAGCAGGCCCGCGAGCTGAACAGCCGCTCGCCGCACAATGCCGAATTCGTCGAGAGCGATATCCACCATCTGCCTGCAACGCTGCATAACCGCTTCGACGTCGCCCTGATCACCATCGGGGTACTCAACTGGATGCCTGACATCGGCGAATTCTTCCGCCATGTCGCGCAGGTGCTGAAGCCGGGCGGCAAGCTGGTGATCTACGAAACCCATCCGTTTCTGGAAATGGTTGATCCGCAGGCTGAAGATCCCTACCGCCTCGCCAGTTCGTATTTCCGTGCCGAGCCGTTTGTGCAGGAAGAGCCGATCGTTTACGTAGGTAAAGTCGAGCAGCCGGCGGCAAAGTCGTACTGGTTCGTGCATACGCTGGGCGCGATCTTCAGCGGCGCCATTGGCGCGGGGCTGAGCATTGTGGATTTTCAGGAATATGCGCATTCGAACCGGGAAGAGGTGTATGACTGCTACCTGAACCAGCAGGCGCAGCTGCCGATGTGCTTTAGCCTGGTGGCAAGCAAGGCCTGAGAACCTTTATTGCGATGACAGGCCTCTTCGCGAGCAGGCTCGCTCCCACAGGGAAACGCATTCCAGTGTGGGAGCGAGCCTGCTCGCGATGGCGGCCTTGTGACCGCCAGAAAATTCAGGGAACGGCGTGATTGACTGCGTGCCCCGGCTGCGCATAAAGATCAATGCCCAGCGCATGAATCACCTTCAACACTGTGTCAAAGCGCGGCTTCGCTCCGGGAGCAAAAGCTTTGTACAAACTTTCACGACCCATGCCTGAATCCTTGGCGATCTGCGTCATTCCTCGCGCCTTTAACACGTAGCCGATTGCGCGAAGGAATTCTTCGCTGTCTCCGTCTGCAAGCACCTGTGACAGGTACTCACTGATGGCTTCATCACTGTCGAGCAGCGCGACCATGTCGAAATTCGTCAAAGTCTGGCTCATGGTTAAACCTCCTTTGCCATTTTTTGTGCGCGTCGGATGTCTGCGCTTTGTGAGGATTTGTCGCCTCCGGCCAGCAGAATGATTACTGCGCCATTGCGAATTGTGAAATACACCCGGTAGCCCGCGCCAACATCCAGACGCATCTCAGAGACTTCATCGCCCACCGATTTGGCGTCGCCGAGATTGCCTGTTGACGCCCGATCAATACGCCGGGCGATAGCCACTTTGGCGCGCAAGTCTCTAATCGAACGGTGCCAAGCCTGGAATATTGCGGTTTGCTGGATAAGATAAGTCATTGCTCGACTGTATCCAAGTGGATACGGAAAAACAGTCGGCCAAGTCTTTACTGGATGTTGGAAGTGTCGTCACAGTTTGTAGGCAACCAGCCAATCGCTTGTGAGAGCTGCGGGTGCAGCTACTGGCCTCTTCGCGAGCAGGCTCGCTCCCACAGGGAAATGCATTCCAGTGCAGGAGCGAGGCTGCTCGCGATGGCGGTATCAAAA
This sequence comes from Pseudomonas siliginis, assembly GCF_019145195.1. GTDB lineage: Bacteria > Pseudomonadota > Gammaproteobacteria > Pseudomonadales > Pseudomonadaceae > Aquipseudomonas > Aquipseudomonas siliginis. Next base: position 41,370 of record NZ_JAHSTW010000005.1, on the reverse strand, counting down.
CCGCCGCAAATATTCAGCCTGAATCAAGCCTGCGCGGGCGTACTTACTACTGGTCTTTCCGGCTTGCGCAGCGCCTCCAGCCTCGACTCGCTGTAGCGCGTTTCGCGGAAGAAGCGCCAGTGGCCGAACAGGTCGTAAACATGCGTGATCCGCCCTTGTTCCTTATAGCCCAGGCGCACATGCATCTTCAGGGCCTGGATATTGGCGTTGTCACAGATATCCACCACCTTTTTATACCCCCCGGCGTCCATGACTTGCCAAAGTGCGGTCTGTGCGTCGACGGTCAAGGTGCTGCCGAAATAGGGCCGGGCAATTTCGGCACCGAACTGGAAGTACTCACCGGGCTGGATCGTGAACGTGTAGCGGTAGAAGTGCCGATCGTAATAGTCGCGGGTACTGGCCCAGACGAACCCGACGGTGTGGCCTTCCTGGTCCAGGTACATGTGCCCCGTGTGCCCTTCAGCGGCCAATTCGGCCATGGTCTGCACACGGTCACCAAAGTACTTGCCGAAAGCCTTGGCGTTGTCCTCGGTGATGTCGACTCTATGTAAACCTTCACAGGGGCGCAGTTTGTTCGGCGCGATCGGCGTGACCAGATCGCGCTCCATCCACAGCAATTCACGGTGAGCGAAGACATAACGTTTGCCGAAAGCGCCAAGGGTGCGGCGCAGGCCTTTTTGTTTGATGCGCAGAAGCAGTTTGTCGATGACGTTCATGATGCTCTCCGAGGCGCTAGCCCTGGTGTGGTGGATGATGTTGCCGGTTGAGTTGCGCAGGTATTTGCCGCTTTCGGTTTGCCGGCACGCTGTGCGCGCCATTTTTGCAGGGCCGGTTTGACGCAGTACCAAAGACGCAGGCCCAGGCCCAGCAGCAAGCCACTGGGGCGCCATGAGTAGAAGCTCCAGCGCCAGTGTTCCAGTTGTCCGGTCATGCGCTCGTGCAGTTGATGACTGGAGTTTTCCAGGCTGACCCGCGAGGCATCGATCCAGTGCCATTGCTCGTCCAGGCCCCAGCGAATCCATTCCTCCAGCAGCACTCGACCACTGCCCAGATCGGCATGTTGCGGCAGGAACGCCAGGTTGTAGTCGTAGAGGCGGCCCTGCTCGAGCAGGCCCAGCCGATAACTGATGCAGCGGCCGTCCAGCTCCAGTATCACCACTCGCACCAGCCCTTGAGCGGCGAGGGCGGTGAAGGCGTTCTGTATCCATTGACGACTGTGGTCAGTTGCGAAAATGCCGACGCCCTCGTCGCCTTTCCAACTGACCGACTCGACTTCTTGCAACGCCTGTAAAACCGGAGGCATCGACAGCGCATCGGGGGTGATTCGCCGTACTTGAGCGCCGCACGCGGCAATCCGTTTGCGCGCACGACGCAGTTTGTAGCGCGGGTCGCCGGAAACTTCCTGCTGGTCGGCGTCGCTGATCAGATGCACCGGCACCCGGCAACTCAGGCGCCGTTCAGCGGTGGAGCTACGCGCCATCCAATCGGTGACGGCACTTTCTTCCCCGGCAGGTTCCGACAGTTCGTTGAGTTGCAGCAGCGCATGGGGCAGGCGCTGACGGATCAGCATCAGCGCATCGCGCATATCCTCTGCGCCGAGCAACGACAGCAGGGCCAACCGATCGGCCAGCGGATAACCCAAGTGGCGCAAGACGCGAAATGGCACGCCCGCGAAGCGTTCGCGGCTGGACACCAGGGGCAGGCACAGGCGCAAAGCCTCTGCTTCCCAGCCGAGCAGAACGTGCAGGCACTGATTCTCTTCCAACGCCTGCTCTGCTGCGCACAACCAGCCGAGGTGGTTGAACGGCGTGTGATCGGCTACGTGAAGGCGCAGCGTTTCATACGCGGTTGCCGGGAAGTCGGCAGCGCACAGGGAGGTGCGCCATTCAAATCGCATCACCATAGGTTCAGACCGCCGTTGCTGGGACAGGTGGACGAGAATTTTTCCGCAGTGCCTCCAGGCGCGAGCCGCTGTAGCGGGTTTCGCGATAAAAGCGCCAGCGACCGAACAGCGTGTAGATATTCATGATCCGCTGTTGCTCGGTATAGCCCATGCGCAGGTGCAGCTTGAGCGCCGGGATGTTGCTCGAGTCACAGACATCGACCACTTTGCGGCAGCCTTTCTCAGCCATGGCTTGCCACAGGCGCACTTGCACATCGACTGACAATTCGCTGCCCCAGTAGGCACGGGTCATTTCGCCACCGAATTCGAAGAACTCGCCAGGTTTCACCGGGAACCGGCAACCGTAGTAATGCCGATCAAAATAGTCGCGCGGCGTACCCCAGATGAACGCAACGGCATCACCTTGCTCGTCGACATGCATATGCCCGGTATGACCCTCACTGGCCAGCTCGGCCATGACGCCGACACGGTCGCCGAAGTAACGGGTGAAGGCGCTGGCGTTGTCTGCGGTGATCTCCATTACGCGCAGCGGCGGGTAGGGTTTGAGGCTATGCGGCGGCACGGGGCTGACCAGATCACGTTCCATCCACAGCAGTTGCTGATGGGCAAAAATGTACATTCTGCGGATCTTCGCCAAGGTCGCTCGCAGACCTTTGCGACGGATATGTCCGCTGAGTTTTTGCAAGATTTCCATGGTCTCTTCTCCTGATGAAAGTGCCGCGCGCAGCATCACGCTCGCAGGGCGGAGGGGCGGTTCATGAAGCGTTCCAGTTCAGGGCAAACAGGGTTTGCCCGGGTAATTCGAAACGCACGCGCCCGTGTTCGCAGGCAAATGGTGCGTCGCGGGCGCGATTGTCAGCGCCGAAGAAATGCAGGGCGTCTTGGTTGAGCGGGCACTTGGCACCGCTCAGAGCAACGCGTTGCAGGCGCGTGCCTTTGTTCACCCCGAGCAACGTGCGCTGCTCGTCGCCGGCCATCGCCAGTACGTCCACTTCGAAGGCGTCGTTATCCAGTTGCAGCACGTGCGGCAGCCAATGCCGGGCGATGAATTGCTGGGCCAGGCCCACCGGTTTCAGCTCGAAGCGATCGCCGGCCAACACGCGCACCATGCCCTTGGCGTAGGGCGGTTCGTCGGCCGCCTGAAACCAGTTGAGCATGCTCAGCAAACCGTCCTGAGAAGCATTGATGACCACCGATGCCCACCACAGCGCGGCGTAATGAGTTTCCTGGTCGTACGGGCTCAGGCTCGAGCCACTGGACAGATTGGTCTGATCGAGCAGCAAGGCTTTGCGCGGCTGACCCTTTGCGTCGAGGCCGACCAGTTGCGCGGCGCGGCGCACGCTGTCGCGGTAGACGCGAGTGGCGAGCAGGTCGCGGATCATCCATTCGTGCCAGGCCAACGCGTCAATCTGATCGGGCGCTTCACTGAGCAGACGCCGTGCCCAATCGATCCCGCGTTTGTCTGCGGCGTTATTGGCGAACGGGCCGTTGACCAGGCGCGAACTGGCCGGCATGGCGATGCGCACGCCGGCCCTGGCGTTGGCGGGATCGCTGCGCACCTGGCGGGCCATGCTGACAAAAATCGAGCGGTATTCGTCGTAGCTCGAATAGTTGAGGTTCGGCTCGTCGGCGAAGCCGATGTAATGCGTGCCTTGACCACCCAAGGCACGAGTGCCGGCGAGCCACGTCTCAAGGCCGTTGCTGCTTTGCACATCGGCGCGCAGATTGGCCTGACGCCCGGTGCCGGCGAGCAGGGTGATGTCCTGGCGGATGCCGAAGCGCGTCTGATAAAGCTGACGAACCGGGTCTTCGAAGCGGGCACTTTTCGACGTTATGTCAACGTAGCTGTAGTAGCTCGCCGCACTCGGCTTCAACGCATCCAATGCGGCATGACTGCTCGCGGGCGGCATCAGATTGGGCAGCGCGATGCCCAGATCCGGAGTGCGCCCGAGCACCATGGCGTGCAGGGTCAGGCGGACCTCACCCGATTCTTCATGCACTGGCTGCAGCTGCTGCGGATTCTGCGCAAACAGGTTGGCCGTGCCGTCGAGCCAGAACGCCGCTTTGCCGCTGCCCTGCAGGCGCAAGCGCCAGACCTGAGGGCGGTCACTGACCGGCAAGGCCACTTGATCGAATTGCCAATAGGCGCGGTGGGGCTTGAGGGCCAGCGACAGCTGTTGTCCATCGTCCACCCGCTGTGCTTGCAGCGCGTTGACGCCGCCATGGTATTTGCCGTTCAGCACCGCATGCTCTCCCGGTGCGACCTGGAAAAACAGCTCAGTACCATTGCGGGTTTCGACGCTGAAATGCACTTTGGCCGGACTGAACAGCGCCACGGTGGTTGCGTCATGCTCGACGCGGTAACTACGGAAGCTGTAGCCGGGAATCTCCAGGCGATAACCGGCAGCTCCCGGCACCAGCGGCCAGCTTTGCGAACCGCGAACCTCACTGGCCTTGATGAAGCGATCACCTTGCAAGCGGCCATGGCCGTCAAGCAGGTAGATATGCTCTTCATTGGCCTCGGCCTGCCACGCCGGAACCCAGCGCACGGTGACTGTATCCGGGCGGTCGGCTTGCAGATACAGGCTGCCATCGCGGATGTCGCCCCACTGCATGGGCGCAGCGAAGGCATTCAGCGTCATGCCGAGTCCGAACAGCAGGGCCAGGCGCTTCATGCGGCTTTCCTGCGGTGCAGCATCAGCCACATCGGGCTGAGATCGCCGGGCAGAATGAACAGCGTGTGCCAGAACGGTACGCCGCTCAGCCTGCAATAAAGCACCAGCATCGCCAGGGTCACTGCCAGATAGGCAATCGAGGACGCCGCCGCTGCGCCGACGATGCCGTAGCTCGGGATCAGCAGCAGATTCAGGCCCAGATTCAGCAACGCGCCCACCCCCATCATCAGCGAGACGGTGGCAGGGCGATTCTTGCCGATCAGGTCCAGGCGCAGAATGCTTGCGTAGCACAGGCCCAACAGCCCCGGCAGCAAAGCCAGCAGCGCCGGATACGCGGGTTGGTAGGCGACGCCGAACAGGATGATGATCAGCCATTCGCCGATCAGCGCCATCGTGACGCAGGCGCAGAGCATTACCGTCGCGGTCAGGCGCAGCGCCAGCGGCGTGACCTTGTCCATGCCCTTGTCCTGTTGCAGCAGACGCTTCATCAGCGGTGTGGTGACTGCTTCCGGAACGATCAGCAACAGTTCAGCAGCGGCGCTGGCCATGGCGTAATGGCCGAGCGCGCTGCTACCGAGCAGGGCGCCGATGAACAAGTAATCTGAGCGCAGGATCACCTGTTGGAACAGCAGGTCCGGATGGCTGCGTGCACTGAATTTCAGCAGCTCCTTCTGGCTTGCACGATCCCATTGCAGTTGCAGCGGCTGTGCGCGTTTGAGCCACATCCAGCCCACCAGCACCACCAGGCTGATACCGGCCAGCCAACTGATGAGCGCCGCTTCGAGTGCCGCCTCTTTCCACATCCAGAACAGCGCGACAAAAAGCAGCAGCGGTGCCAGCGATTCGATCAGGCGCAGGACATTGAAGGCGACCACGCCACCCGACGCGTTGTGCAAGGTCAGCAGGCCGCTTTTGAGCACGGTCAGCGGTACCGCCAGCAGTAACAGCCACGCCAGCAGACCGAGCTGCATCGTGACGTCGAGTTCGCTGCCGAATTCTCGCGCCAGCGCCACCACCAGCAACGTCAGCAGCCCGGCCAGCAAACAACCGAACACCAGCACCTGGGCGAGCAACAGCCCCATCGGCCGCTGGTTAGCCGCTTGATAACCGACCGCTGAATTCAGGCCGCCGCTGGTCGCCGCACTGATCAGATCCGGCAGGGTGCTGAGCAGCGCGAACAGACCGCGTTCGCTCGGCCCGAGAATCCGCGCCAGCAACACATTGCGCAGCAGGCGCAGGGCGATCATCGCCAGTTTGGTGCCCATGCTCAGGGCGAGGTGCTTGATGTAGCTGCCGCGACTCATGGCCGTGCCCCGCGAAAGATCCGTAGCGACAGCAGCTCCGGATTGCGCGCGGTACGTTGGCTGACGCCGAAGCGCGGCAGGTTCAGCGGGTCGCCGGCGCCGCGATAGAGTCCGGTGGACGTGCCAAGCGCAAACGGATAATCGTGATTGGCGACCTGCTCGCGCACGCGCTCATCGTTGTCGCCGTTGGGGTAGCAATACACCGGCAGTGGCCGATTGCAGCCGTTGTGCAGGGCGTCGCGGCTGCGGCTGATTTCTTCGTGTAGACGCATGTCATCCAGGCCAGTGAGGATCGCATGACTGGCGCCGTGGGGGCCGAAGCGCACCAGACCGGACGCTTCCATGGCGCGCACCTGATGCCAGTCCAGCGCTTGTGGCAGAGAATCCGGCGGACACTCATTGGTCAGACGTTCGAGTTCCTGCGGATCGAGGCTCTTCAGCCCTTGCAGGTAATGCAGCAGTGCCAGGCTGCGCCGGTCGACATCGATATCGTCGAGCAGCACCGGCAGCGGATGACCGGTGATGCGCAGGTGCTCGATCAGGTGCATGCGCGCCTTTTCGCCATGGCTGCCCCACAGCGTTTCACCGACGCTTTCCCACCAGAACCGTTGCCGACTGCCAATGAAATCAGTGGAAAGAAAAATGCTCGCCGGCACCTGATATTTTTGCAGCAGCGGATAGGCATTGACCGCGTTGTCACGCCAGCCGTCATCGAAGGTCAGCGCCACGCGCGGGCGCTCGGTGCGCAGGGCGTTGGGCTGCAACAGCTCCATTAGCGGCACGCAATCGAAATGCTTGCGCAGCCATATCAGCAAGTGTTCGAACGCCTGCGGGCCGACACACAGTTCATTGCGGTGCGGCAGGTTGGCGGCACGGTCGTTGGCCAGCACTCGGTGGAGCATCAGGATGACTCCGGCCCCGTGCAGCTGGCTGCGCCCCACGGACGAGTTGAGATAGAGCCAGCCGCTGGTGCGTTTTATCAGTTGTTTGATAGCCATGGCATGCGCCCTCTCAACGATTCTGGTCAGGATTCCACTGTGCGTACCGTTGCCCGCGCAGGAACTGCCACAGGCCGACGCTCATGCCTGCCAGCGTCACCAGCAGGAAGGCCGCGAGGCGGAACGGTTTCGGTAAACGGTGTTGCGAATCCAGCAGGCCGGCGATGGCAATCGAGTAGCCGAGCAATTGCGCGACCAGGCTCAGGCGATAGAAACCGTGCTGGTTCCACAGCCAGAAATTGCTCAGCAGCAGCGGCAACAACAGCACCGGCGCCAGTCGACGAATCAGTTTGTGGCTGATCAACGCGATCGAATACAGGCCGTGCTTGAAGGGATTGAGCAGTTCACGGCGTTGCGCCAGGCTCTGCAGGCCACCGACGGTGACCCGCTGGCGGCGACGCCATTGCTTGTCCGCTTCGTCGACGCCCTGATCGATCACCTGCGCCTCGGGCACGTAGACGATGCGTTTATGCGCCACCGGTGCGCAGGTACTGATGAAGAAATCATCGTTGACCTCGGCCGGCACGGTCTGGAACAGCTCGCGACGCAAGGCGAGCAGGGCGCCGTCGGCGGAGACCATGCAGCCGGTGCGATTCTCGACCCGGCGCAACCAGCCTTCGTAATGCCGATACAGGCTGTCGCCGATGCTCAGGCCGCCACCGGTAACCGGGATCACCATGTGCCCCGCGCAGGCGCCTACCTGTGGATCGCTCAACGGCGCGAGCAAGTGGCCGAGGGTGTCGCGCGACCACTGGTTGTCGGCATCGGTGAACACCAGAATGTCGCCGCTGCTCAGGGCGGCGCCGGCATTCAGCGTGGCGGCTTTGCCCTGGCGCGGCAGGTCGAGCACGGTGATGCGCGGATCAATCACTTTGTGCGCGCAAGCCACGGTGTCATCGGTCGAACCGTCGCTGGCCAGAATGATCTGCAACGCGGCCGGCTGATAGTCCTGAGCCAGCAGCGTGCGCAGCTTGTGCTCGATATGGCGTGCCTCGTTGTGCGCGGCAATCACGATGCTGACGTTCAGCGGCGGTGCGGGGGCATGTCGCCAGGCCGGGAACAGTGGCGCGAGCAAGGTGAGCAGCAGCGGATAGCCGATGTAGGCGTACGCTGGCAACAACAGGCACAGGCAAAAAATGAGTTCAGCCACGGGCAGGCCTCCTTGCATTCCAATGACACAGACCGAGAATCAATGCTGCGCTTGCCAAGTGCAGGCGCACCCAGTGCAGGCCCCAGAGCTGCAAGGTCAGGCTGAGGTTATGCTGGCGAATGCTTTGCCGCAGGCTGAGCAGCAGACTGGGCAGCAGGCCTGCCATCAGCAGCAGTAACGCCTGCTGCGCGTAGCCGCCCAGCAACGCAAGAATCGCCAGAGCATCAAGCAGCCACACCAGTAACGAGAGCAGCGGAAACCGCAGCAGACGCAAGCTCATGCCGTGGGCCCGGACCAATTGCAGATGACTGCCCTGACGCCACAGTTCCTTGCCGACCCATTCGCGCCAGGTCATTTCGTAGCCCCAATGCAGAGCGACGCTGGTATTGACCGACAGCAGACGAGCACCGTGTCTGTGCAGACGCAGGGTGTATTCCTTGTCCTCGCCGGTGCGCAGGGTTTCGTTGAATCCGCCGACGTTGTCGAACCACTGCTTGCGCATCAGCAGGTTGGCACTGGGCAGCCATTGCACAGTGCGCGTGGCGCCACCCGACGGGCGCAAAGAGCGGCGCTGCCACGCGGCGGCGAACCATGGCGCGGCAGCAGGGGTGTGCAGGTCGAGGCCGAAGACGTCGCCCTGGTCGCCCGCAGCCAAAGCCAACATCTGCTTCAGCCAGTCTTCCGGCATCTCGATATCGGCATCAATGAACGCCAGCCATTCACCACGGGCAACCGTTGCGCCACGATTGCGCAAGGCGCCGATCAGCAGGCCGGGCAGCAGCAGAACCTGCGCGCCGAATGCGCGGGCAATCTGCGGCCCTTCGTCGGTGGAGCCGTTGTCGACGACTATCAATTCACAGTCGATGTCGGCTGCGTGCGCGGCCTTGCTGGCGGCCAGCAGCGTTCGGCCGATATGCCGGGCTTCGTTGAACATCGGAATGACAATGCTGATCCGGCTCATGCTTTGGCCTCCGTCAGCGCTGCCTGCTCGGCTTTCAGGCGCAGCACCCAGGTCAGCGCCAGCATGATCCACAGGTATTTCAGGTTCGGCGCACTGAGGAACATCAGGAACAGCGTCAATGACAGAAAGCTCATGCCCAGATGGGTAACCATGCCTGCGTGCTGCCACTCGCGCCGTTCCAGCCACGTGCGTCGTGCACGGATCAGGTTATAGAAACCCTGCACCAGCATGCCGACAAACAGCAGGCCGGCGGGAATCCCCAGTTCGCTGAAGATCTCCAGATAAGTGTTATGCGCCCGGCGATACAGGTCGCCGATCTTGCGGTTGGCCGAGAACGCCTTGGCATAACCGGTGGTCGCGTAGTGCAGCGGGAAGGTGCCAGGGCCGGAGCCGAGCAGCGGATGCTCGCGAATGATCTGGCTGCCAACGACAATGTAGGAGGCGCGACGGCCGAGGGATTCGTCCTGGGCCTTGGCCCCGGCGCTGAGGATGCTCAGCGATTGAATGCGTGCCAGATAACCGGCCGGCATCGCATAGATCGCCAAGGGCAGGATGATCGCAGCACCGAGCATGGCGAAGCCGAAATGCCGTGGACGAATGCGGGTCAACTGCTGGCGGTAGTGCCAGATCCCGATTGCCAGACTCAACGCCAGTACGACCAGCCCTGAGCGCGACTCGGTTTTGGTCATGCCGCCGAGCAGCAACAGACAGCAACCAGCCCAGAACAAACGGTGCAGCAGGTTCGGGCTGCGAATCACCAGCAGCAGGCCCAGCGGCACGGCGAAAGCGATCAGCAGGGCAAAGGCATTCGGGTCTTCGAGCAGGCCGGCGGCGCGGCCCTTGTCCTGGAATCGGCTGGAAAACATCGCCATCGCGCAGGTCGTGCTGACGCTGAGGGTGACCAGTCGGGCGAACAGATCCAGATTCAACTCACGGCCGATCAACAGGGTGATCACGAACAAGACCAGGCCCACGCTCAGTTCACGCAGATGAGTCTGCGACATGCCCAGATTGTCGCTGGCGAACAGGCTCAGCAGGTACAGCGCCATGAAACCGATCAGGTAACGCCACAGATTGCTGCGCAGGCGTTGCGACGGGATCTGGTGCAGCGCCAGTTGCAGCATCACGATCACTGCCAGCGAGGCACCGATCAATTTGCTGCCCGATACCGAGCTGTCCTTGAAGAAACCTTCGAACGGCACCAGCGCGGCAATGCCGAGCAGGCCCCAGGTCGGCTTGCGGTACAGAACGGTGAAACCGACCAGCCCAATAACCGCCCCCGGTGCCAGATACGGCCAGGGGCTGGCCAGCAGACCGAGGCTGACCAGGGCGAACAGACTGACGATCGAGAGCGGGAAAATCATGCGCGTGTCTCCCGTGCCGTTTGGATGTACAGCTGCGACCAGCGTTCGGCCAATGCCTTGAGGTCGTAGCGCTCCTGTTGGGTGCGTCTGGCGTTGTCGCGCAACTGCGCGGCCAGCTTCGGTTCGGCCAGCAAGGTGTCGAGCTGGCGGGCGAGGGCGGCGGTATCCGTCGGCGCCGCGAGCAGGCCGTTGTGACGATCCTGCAAGACATCCGGAATACCGCCGACCGCGAACGCCACCACCGGCACGCCGGCCTGCATCGCTTCGAGCAGAATCATCGGCGTGCCCTCGGTGCGCGAGCTGATCACCAGCGCATCGAGTTGCTGCCACCAGCCTTGCATCGCCGTCTGGTAGCCCGGCAAGCGAATCCGCTGCTGCAACCCGGCAGCATCGATACGCGCCTGCAAGGCCTCGCGTTCCGGGCCGTCGCCGAGCATCACCGCGTCCAGTTGCGGATGCTGGTGACACAACGCAATCAGCGCATTGAGAAACAGGTCCGGGCCTTTTTCACTGCTCAACCGCCCGACGTAACCGGCCAGCCAGCGTTGCCGATCTGCCACCGGCTGCATTGCCGGTGCCGCTGGCAAACCGTTGGGAATCACCTGCAACTTCTCCGCGCTCACGCTGGCCTTCAGATGCAGCGTGGCGATGCTGTGCGCCACGCAAACCACCCGTTTCACCGACGCCGTGCGGCACAGTTGCAGGCTCAGCCAGGTGTAGAACTTCTGCTTGCGACTGCGCGGCGTGAAGCCGTGCTGGGTGATCACCAGCGGCACGCGCAACAGCGTGGCGCCAACCCAGCCGAACAGCAGACCTTTGAAGTTGTGGGTGTTGAGCAACGGTTGGTCGCCACGGCGCTGACGCAAGTGCCGCAGCAATTCGCCGAGCCCGGCACAAGCGCGAGCGTCCACCCCGGCTTCACGAAAGCGCGCGATCAGTTCTGGCGGCGCGTCGAGGAACAGCACCTGGTGCTGCCCCGGCGTGGCCAGGCAATGATCCAGCAACATCCGCTCGGCCCCGTAGAAGCCGCCGCTGCTGAGCAAATGAATGATCGGCAGGGCGACGATTGGGGTGGACACCGCGTTCAATTGCGCACCCAGTGCACCAGGCTCGGCATGGTCCAGTTCTTGTGCGGATTGCCCGGCTGCGACGTTTCTTCGTTGAGCACCAACAACACTGGCACGCCCAGTTCATGGCTTATTTGCGCCGGATGCTTGAACCGATGGTCGAAGAACTCACGCACGTAGACGAACGCGATTGCCAGCAGCAGCCCGGTGAACAGCCCGAACGGAATGATCAGCATCGGCTTGGGAAAAGCCGCCTCGGTCGGCTCGAACGGTGGACTCAATACCCGGGCGTTGGACAGGTCGTTGTCCAGCGCGCGTGTCGTACTGCTCTCGGCAAAGCGTTGCGCATAGGTAGAAAACGCGGCGTGCAACGCGCCGATCTCGGTGTCCATCTGGCGCAGCTTGCTTTGGGTCTGCTGCAACTGATGGATGCGATTCTTGAACTCGGCAATGCGCGCGGTTTTCTGCTCGATGACCTGGCTCACCACCGACAGGTCGATCGTGCGTTCCTGGATGCGGTTGTTGACCACTTTGAGGAACTGTTGGCGGGTGCGGGCAATTTGCTCGCGGGCCAGCAACATCGGCTCGCTGCCAGGCTGGAATACCGCCAGGTCATTCATATAGCGGCTGACCTGAGTGGTAAGCGCCTCGCCCATCTGCCTGATCTCGCGGTCCTCGAAGGCAATGTTGTCCACCGTCGTGGTGAAGGTGAACGGGAAGGTGTAGTCGTTGAGTTTGTTGGTGTTGGCGGCGGCCAGGCTGGTTTTCAGATAATCGAGCCAGCGCTGACTTTGCAGCAAGCGATCGCGATACAGGTTGAGTGCCTGCTCTTCGGTGTTGATCGCGTTGAGGCGAAAGGTGATTTCCTCTTTCGGGTCGGAAGAACCGACGCTTTCCAGCAGGCTCAGCCGCGCGCCTTCTAGACCATCGAGCCGCACCTGATACTGATGCTTCTTGGTTTCGTAGAACGAATGCGGCAGCTCGATCGACTGCAACGCTTGACGATCGACCAGATAGTTCTGCAGCAACGCGGCAACAAACGTTGTGCCCTGGGCCGGATCGGGAAAGCTGTAGACGATCGAGATCACATTGGAACCCGGCAGGGTTTCTATCTTCAGGTTGTCGATGGCGTCCTGGGTCAAACCGTCCAGTGCCGTGTCGCGCACCGGATCGGTTTGCATGCCCAGCGCATCACGCAGCGGATTGATCACGTATTCGCGCAGCGGCGTGCTGACGTAACGCTTGAACGGCTCGCCCGCCAGCTTGCTGAGCATCCCCGGCGGCGGGTTGTACTGACCCATGTCGCGCAGTTCGCTGATGGTCTGACGGATCAGCGCCGGCGAACGGAGGATATTGCTTTCGGTTTCCATGTCCGCCAGCGATGGCGGAATGAAGGTGGCGCTGTCCTGGGTCAGCGAGGTGGTCGCATCGCCCTGAGACAGCTTTTTCGACTGCACGATGACCTGCGCGGTGATATCGAAGCTCTGTTTGAGCAGCAACGGCAGGAGCAGGGCGATCACTGCAAAGGTCAGGAAGATGCGCTTCACCGTTTGCTTGTTGGCGAAGAAAATCCTGAAGAACTCGTGCAGGTAATTTTCTTTTGGGTTCATGTCGGTCACCTGAGAGTCAGTTGTCACTGCCTTTGTTGTCGACGCGGTAGCCGAAGCTGAAACCGACGCCCTGGAACAGCACCACATCAGCCAGTTGGCGGGCGAGTTCGCCGGCGCTGGCCAGTTTGGTTTTTGGCACGTAGAGCATGTCATCCGGCTGCAGATAGGCGATTTGTGGCGCGTCACCGGACAGTGCTTTCTCGACGTCGTAGTTCATCGCCTGCACCTGATTGCCGTTGCGCCGCATGATCACTACCGAATCCAGCCGCGCCTTGACGTTGGTGCCGCGCGCCAGAGTCAGCGCCTCAAGCACTGACACCGGCCGGCGGATCGGGTAGGAGCCCGGTTGTGCGACTTCGCCGAGCACGTAGATCTCGTTGCCGGCGGTGGACTTGAGCAGCACATCCACAGTCATGCGGCCCGGCAGTTGCGCGTATCTCTGATTGAGGAAGGTTTCCAGCTGATTGACGGTCATGCCTTGCAGCGGCACCGCGCCGATTTCCGGAAAACTCGCGTAGCCATCAGTGCCGACGGTGATCTCGCGGCTCATGCCGGTGGCCGGATGGTTCAGCGCACTTTTAAGGTTCTGCTCGTTGCTCAGCGGGCTGAGAATCTGTACCGAGAGCTGATTGCGGTTGGGTTGGAACAATTGCTTACGCTGATACGCACGCTGGATTTCCTGACGGGCTTCTTCGCTGGTCAGCCCGGCGATTTTCACCGAGGTGTTGGCGCCCGGCAGTTCGATAGTGCCGTCGGGCAGCACCAGTTGCGTGCCGTTGAGCTGACTGGCGGCGGTGAAATTCAGGCCGATCTGGTCACCTGATTGCACGCGGTAAGCGTCCGAACCGCTGGTGCTGATGTGAAAGATCACATCCAGCACGTCTTTCGGGCGCAGGGTCTGTTCGACCCGCGGCATGTCGGTGGCCTGGGCGTTGGCCGGTGTGGCGGTGAGAATATTCACCGGCATGTTGCGGGTCTCGGAAGTGCTGGTGCAGCCCGCAAGCGGCAGCAACAGCAGGACAAGCATTCTGGCGTTCATGGCGTCATCCTTTGCGTTCGCTTACAGGTTTTTGTAAAGCCATTTGGGCATGTAGTACTTACGCCGGTTGAACACGCTGCCGACCACTTTCGCACCGGCCTGAGTCAGGCGTTGCACAGCGGCCTGGGCGACTTCCCAGCGGGTGTCTTCGGCGCGTACGACAAACACCACGCCGTCGACCTGAGTGCTGATGACCAGGGTGTCGGCGGCGGAATACACCGCGTCGCCGTCGATCACCACAAAGCGGTACTGGCTGCCCAACTGGTCGAGCAACGGGCTCAGGCGCTCGGCGGTCAGGTGTTCCAGCGTGCGGATCGGCCGGCCGTTGGGCAGCACATGGAAGGGCAGGCTCGAGACCTGCACCACGCAGTCCTGCAACAGCGGCGGGTTGCCCGGGTTGAACAGCAGGTCGCGCAGGCCGCGCTCCTTGCCGAGGTTCATCTGCTGGGTGAGGTTGTTCGCCGACTGGCTGGCATCGACCAGCAGCACCTGGCCGCTGCTCATCTGCGCCAGCTGACTGGCCAGTGCCAGCGCGCTGGTGGTGGTGCCGGCGCCGGGATTGGCGGCGGTCAGGAACAGAATGCGCAGATCGAGATCCAGCACGGTCGAAGTCAGATTCGATTCGCTGGGGCTGGCGATGCTCAGGCTTTTATTGGTTGAACCGTCCATTAGCTTGCTCCGTGGCCGCTGAATACTTTGAAGGGGGTTTTCAACAGAATCTTCAGATCAAGCAGAAGGCTCTGCTCGGCGATGTAGCTGAGGTCCAACTCAACGCGCTGGTCGAAGTCGATGTTGCTGCGTCCGGAGATCTGCCACAGACCGGTCATGCCGGGGTAGATCGCCAGACGCGCGAGGTGATTGTCCTTGTAGCGGTAAGCGTTGAACGAGGTCGGACGAGGGCCGACCAGGCGCATGTCGCCGGTCACCACGTTGATCAGGTTGGGCAGCTCGTCGAGGCTGGTGCGCCGCAGAAAACTGCCGATGCCGGTGACGCGCGGGTCCTTGTCGATCTTGAAGTCGATGGCGTCTGCCCCGTGCTTGTTCAGGTGGCGCAGCGACTCTTTGAGTTCTTCGGCGTTGCTGACCATGGTGCGGAACTTGAACATGCCGAACTTGCGCCCGCGATAACCGGTGCGTTTCTGCACGAACAGCACCGGCCCCGGGCTGGTGAACTTGATGGCCAGGGCCAGGCCCAGCAGCACTGGCGAGATCAGCACGAGAATCGTCAGCGCGCCGAGGCAGGCGACCACCCGGTTGGTCCGCGACAGCTGCCATGGGCGGCCACCATCGCGGCCGCTGAGCCAGCCGCGACCCTGACGGTGGATCGCTGCGTCGAGGCGCATGCGATGTTCCGGGTCGACGCGCTTGTCAGGGCGCATCTGTGCAATCGACACACTTCTTTCATGTCCAGTCATGGCGTCCTCCGCATTCAATCAGCCGCAAGCGGCGCACGGGCAGTGGGGTAGTAGTCGCGGAACCAGGCGATGAAGCGGCCCAGTCCTTCATCCAGTTCTATCCGGGGCTGGAATCCGGTGGCCTGGGCCAGATCGCTGGCCTCGGCGCAGGTGTTGAGCACGTCGCCCGGTTGCAGCGGCAGCAGCTCGACAATGGCTTGCCGATCGAGATGTTTTTCCATCAGCGCGAGGTAGGCTTTCAGTGCAACCGGCTGCTGCCCGCCAATGTTGAACAGACGCCACGGCGCCATGCTGCTGGCCGGGTCGGGCTGCTCGCGATCCCACTGCGGATTGGCTTGCGGTGGCTGATCGATGAGGCGGGCGATGCTTTCGATGATGTCGTCGATGTAGGTGAAGTCGCGCTGGTGCTCGCCGTAATTGAACAGCTTCAGCGGCTCGCCTTCGCTGATCGCCCGGGCGAACTGGATCGGCGACATGTCCGGCCGCCCCCAAGGCCCGTACACGGTGAAAAATCGCAAGCCGGTGCAGGGAATGCCGAACAGATGGCTGTAGCTGTGCGCCATCAGTTCATTGGCTTTTTTGGTCGCGGCGTACAGCGACAGCGGATGGTTGACGCCATCCTTGACCGAGTAAGGCGTGTGTTGATTGGCGCCGTACACCGAACTGGACGAGGCGTAGATCAGGTGTTCGACCGGGTGGTGGCGGCAGCTCTCGAGAATGTTCAGGAAACCGTTGAGGTTGCTGTCCAGATACGCCCGTGGATTGTCCAGCGAATAACGCACCCCGGCCTGCGCGGCCAGATGGATCACCACTTGTGGCTGCTCGCGGGCAAACAACGCGTCGATCGCTGAAGCGTGGGCCAGATCCACCGTCGCCAGCGGAAAATCGCCGACCTGCTCGCGCACCCACTGCACGCGATCGTGCTTGAGCTGCGGGTCGTAGTAGTGATTGAAATTGTCCAGGCCGACCACCGAATGCCCGTCGCGCAGCAAGCGCAGGACGCAATGGGCACCAATGAAACCGGCGGCACCGGTCACCAGAATTTTCATGGGCGTAGCCCTTCAGGGGCGATGTGGCGCAGGCCGATGCCGCTGTAATGCAGGCCGGCGGCGGCAACCTGTTCCGGGTTGTACAGGTTGCGCCCGTCGATGATCACCTTCGAACGCAGCTTCTCGGCGAGCAGTTCGAAATCGACTACGCGGAAGTTTTTCCACTCGGTGCAGATCACCAGCGCGTCGGCGTCTTCAAGGGTGTCGTCGCGGGTCGCGCACAAGTGCAGGTCGTTGCGATAACCGTAGATGCGCCGGCACTCGGACATGGCTTCCGGATCATAAGCCTGCACGCTGGCGCCTTCGGCCCACAACGCGTCCATCAGGTAACGGCTGGGGGCTTCGCGCATGTCGTCGGTGTTCGGTTTGAACGCCAGGCCCCAGACGGCGATGGATTTGCCGGCCAGGCCTTGCGGAAACTGCGCGCGCAATTTGCTGAACAGGATGTGCCGTTGGCTGTCATTGACGTCGGTGACGCTGCGCAGCAGTTTCAACGGCATGCCGTTGTGTTCGGCGGTGTGCAGCAGGGCACGCAGATCCTTGGGAAAGCACGAGCCACCGAAGCCGCAGCCCGGATAAATGAAGTGGTAGCCGATGCGCGGATCGGAGCCGATGCCTTTGCGCACCGCTTCGATGTCGGCGCCGAGCAGCTCGGTGAGATTGGCCAGTTCGTTCATGAAACTGATGCGGGTGGCGAGCATCGCGTTGGCCGCGTACTTGGTCAGCTCGGCGCTGCGGTTGTCCATGAACATCAGTTTTTCGTGGTTGCGGCAGAACGGCGCGTAGAGCTCGCTCATCTGCTCGCGGGCAGCGTCGTCGCGGGTGCCGATGATGATCCGGTCCGGGCGCATGCAGTCGGCGAGGGCGCTGCCTTCCTTGAGAAATTCCGGATTGGAAACCACGCGCACCTGCAGCTCGGTTTTGCCGCGCAAAAGCAATTCGCTGTTGGCCGTGGCCAGGACTTGATCGGCAGTCCCGACCGGCACCGTGGATTTGATGATCAGCGTGCGATCAGCCTCCATCAGGCTGGCAATCTGCCGGGCGACGTTGAGCACATGGCTGAGGTCGGCTGAGCCGTCTTCGTCCGCCGGGGTGCCGACGGCGATGAAAATCAGCTCGGCGTGAGTCACCGCATCACTGGCCTGGGTGCTGAACAACAAGCGCCCGGCCTTGATGTTTTCTTCAAGTGTTGCGGACAGGCCTGGCTCACTGATGGGCGGTACCGCTTGTTGCAGTTGTTTGATCTTGTTCGGATCAATATCAATGCATAAAACCCGATGACCGACATCGGCAAGTGCAGCGGCTTGTATAAGTCCGACATAGCCAGTGCCAAATACGCTCACGTCCATCTGCGCACCTCAATAAAACCAGAAAAGTTAACTACGGAATGAGATTGTTAAAGGGGTATAGCGCAGGGTTTGAAAAGCGTGTCAGCAAAATGACATGTTGCACGGGTATAACACTTGAGGCGTTTTTGGCGATTGGCCATCAAGTCATTGCTGCGATTGAATTTGTTGTTTTCTTGCAGATTTGTTCAGATTTAATTTAACCGACAGACGGTTTAAGTCCCCGAAATTAAAGGCTTTAATCGCTACAGGTGTGTCAGATTTGAGTCACCGTTTTTTTGACGCTTTACCCGGCTATCAGTCATTTCTTGCGCTTTGATGGCCGGGTGCTAGTGTCAGGTTCTGACCGACAAAGCTTTGACAACCTCCCATTTCGGACGGCCGGTATCGCCATGTTCAAATACGCCAAGGAACTGCTTTTAGTTGCCTATCTATTGCTCTTTTCCGACTATTACCTGGATCGGATAAATGCTATCGGGTGGGGTTTGAATATACTTGTTTTTGGCGCGATGTTTTTGGCGCTTACTTTTGCGTTATATCTAACTGCCTATATACGTCAGGCTCTCGTTCGACATGCATTCGCATTAACGATGTTTGCCGCAGCAGTTTTTTTTGATGTTTACACTCGTGTCACCGCGGATTACCTGAGGTACAGCGATTTTGTCTCGCTGGTGTACTCCGGCGGCTTCATTCAGGAAGCCGCGTATCAGTATCGCGATGCGATCCTGCGCGCGGTGCTCAGCGGCTTGCTGCTGTTGTTCGGCATCGGACTCAAGCCGCGTCATGCGCTGTTTATATCCAATACGTTGCGAGTAGCGGCTCCGGTCATCGGCGTGTTGATGCTCAGCGCTTTGCTGTTTTTACGTGCGGGTGAGGGCGCGCGTGGTCTGCCGATCATGTACACGCCGCTGGCCTACCTGAACCTGTTTGCCTATGAAGCGTTGCATGACACCGTCGGCCCGCGTGAATCGGTGACGCTTGCGCGCGCCACGTCTGCCATCAGCCACGACATCGTGCTGATCATCGATGAAAGCATTTCCGGCAATTACCTCGACATCAACGCGCCGTTCGGCGTGCACAGCAACCTCAAGCAAGCGCCGGCCGGGGTCGATGTCTTCAACTTCGGTTATGCCGCGTCCATTGCCAACTGCAGCGCCGACACCAACGTCACCTTGCGCTACGGCGGCACCCGCGCCGATTACAGGCGCATCAACAGCACGTTGCCGTCGATCTGGCAGTACGCGAAGAAGGCCGGGCTCGGCACGGTCTACATCGACGCCCAGCGCACCGCCGGCAACCTGCAGAACCTGATGACCGCCGCCGAGAAAAACGACATCGACAGTTTCGTGCAATTCGACCAGACCAGCGTGCGCGACCGCGATATGGCGGCAGCGGCGAAGCTGATCGAATTGGTCAATGACGATCGCCCCGAGCTGATCGTGATCAATAAGGTCGGCGCGCATTTTCCGGTGCATGACAAATACCCGGACGCGTTCATGGCCTACCGGCCGACGCTGCCGCGCGGGCAGTTCACCGAAGTCGCCGACACTGGTGAACGCCCCGGTTTCAATGGCCAGCCGGATGACTGGGTGCTGTATCGCAACGCCTACAAGAACACGCTGTTGTGGAACGTCGGCGAGTTCTTCGCCCGGGTTTTCGCCCAGGCCAATCTGGACAATGCGCTGCTGATCTACACCTCCGATCATGGCCAGGATCTGCATGAGCGCGGCAACCCGGGCTTGAATACCCACTGCGGCGGCGACCCGGTGGAAGAGGAGGGGCTGGTGCCGCTGGTGGTGATTCAGGGTAGTGGCCTCAGGACGCCGGACTGGGCGGCGAATCTGCCGGCAAACAAGGACCGCTCCAGCCACTACAACATCTTCCCGACGCTGTTGCAGGTGATGGGTTATGACCTTGCGGGGATTGAAGCGGTATATGGCAAACCGCTGAGCGTGCCGACGGCGGATGAGTTCACTTTCAACTACCGCTTCAATGCGCGGTTGGGGGCCAAGCCTGAATGGAAGCATATCGATCTGGGCAGCATTGTTACGCCCGAGCGGGCGCCGGCGAGTGTGGCTTCGGGGCAGTGAGTTTTGGGTTGCTCGGGCGGGCCTCTTCGCTGGCAAGCCAGCTCCCACAGGGTTCGAGGTTGTTCACAAATCCTGTGTCAGCACTGGCCTCTGTGGGAGCTGGCTTGCCAGCGATGGGGCCAGCACTGACACCAGCCAATTCAAAGCTTCAGCCACCGCGCGCGATACTCCCCAGGCGCGCACCCCAGCCAGCGCGCGAAAGCCCGGTTGAATCCCTGCACATCGCTGTAACCCAACCGATCCGCCACTTCGACCAGTTCCAGCGCCCCGGATTGCAGCAGGTCCTCGGCACGATAGCGGCGATGCTCATCAAGCAGTTCGCTGAAAGTCCAGCCCAACGCCTTCAAGCGCCTTGCCGCCGTGCGCTCGAGCACATGCTGTGTAGCACAGAACTGCTGCCAATCCGCTGTCGCCAGATCTTCGATCAGATAATCGCTGAGCTGTCCGAGCAAGGTCGATTCACTGAGACGTCGGGTCTGCTCCAGCAGATCGACAAGCGTTGTTTCCAATGCCGGATTGCCCGGTGTCAACGGCATCACGAACAGCTGAGGATCCAGATAAATCGCCGCGCATGACTGCTCTGCGCTCACCGGGGTGCGCAACGCCGATTCATGTTCCTCGCGGCTGGCCGACACCAGAGCCACGCCCAGCACCGGATCACGATTCACGCCGCTGGCGAGCAATTTGCGTCGCACCAGGCTGCACAGGCTGACGAGTAGGTAGTCGGTCAGCGCCGCCGGAGGACCAAGACTGCCGGCTTCGACCAGACGCAGTGTTACGCCGCCATCTTCACGCAGGATTTGCACACGGAAATGTCCGTTGAAAAACGCGAAGTACTCGGCGAAAAACTCACAGGCACGTTCCAGCGACACGGCGACATCGAACAGATAGGTCAGTCCATTGGTGGTCGTCGAAACGAAGCGTTCACCCGCCGCCAGACCGATCAGTGGATCCCCGCTCTGTTCCACGGCAAACGCCCAGAAGCGCCGCGACATCAGCAGCGGCATGCGCGTGAACGGCGTGCGCAGATCGAACAGGCTGCGGCGCAGTTGTGCTTCGATTGCGCCTTGGGTAATGCCGCGCGCGAGCAATTCTTCAATGGCCGGCAGCAGGGTCGGCGCGTAAAAAGCGTTGGCGGGTTGCGGATGGATTTTGCTCATGTTGTGCGCGCGTCTCCCGTCGCTCCGTTAGCCGCCAGCAAACGCTGATCGACGCTGAGGATCGCCTCGATCATCGCCCGCGCTGCTGGCGTCAGGGTAAAACCGGCGCGGCTGACGATGCCATAACCCAGTTGCAGCGCCGGCTCGTCATGGGGGACGTCGACAAAGTCGAGCAGCTCGATCAAGCCGCGATCAAGTTGTTCACGCAAGGCCTCAAGCGTGGCCAGCCCCACCGCGTCGGAGCGCAGCACTACGCGCTGGATCGCGTCAAATTGTGCGCACTCGACGCTCGGGGTGAAGTCCTGCTCACCGAGGATATCGGCGAGCACCTTGCGGATCATCGGTGGAATGCGCGTGCCGACGATCGGGTAATCGAGCAGGGCGCGCAATCGCAGGTCTCGTTGCGCGGCAAGCGGATGGCCAGCGCGACAGAAAAACCGTCCCGGCCGCGTGCGCAGCAGATGCACCTGATACTGCGGATCGCTGACGAAGTGCCGCGCATCGGCGACGAAAAACTCGATCTGCTGCTCGCGCAACCACAGCGACAATTGCTGCCAGTCGCCCTGATGAAACCGCGTGCGAATCGCCGGATGCGCATCAATGAAGTCGGCCAGCGCTTCCGGCACTAGCACCTGCGCCGGATACGGACCGCAACCGAATTGCAGTTCGCCGCCGGTGAGGCCGTTGTATTGAGTCAATTCGTTGTGCAATGCCTGACTGCCAGCGAGCAGGCGCCGCGCGTGCTGCAGCACCAGTTCGCCTTGCCCGGTCAGGCGAAACTCACGGCTGCTGCGCTCGACCAGTTCGCAGCCGAGATCCCGTTCCAGAGTCTGGATGCTGCGGCTGAACGCCGGTTGGCTGAGGTTGATCGCCTCGGCGGCGCGACCGAAGTTGCGGTAATCAGCGAGGGCGACCAAATGGCGAAGCTGGCGAAGATCCATCATGCGTCTCCTGCATTTTGTTAATACTTTTAATGCATTGGATCGATAGCACGTCCGCTGGCATAAGTACACGCCTGTTCTTCGATGGCACGCCTTCATGTCTCAGTCTCTGTTCGCCTCCAGTGCGTTTACCCGCACGATTCTCGCGCATGCTCGCCAGTCCGGACTGTGCCCGCAACGCTTGATGGCGCGCGTCGGGATCTGCCCGTCTGTGCTCGCCGGGCAGCCTCAATTGATCGCCGCACAAGCGCTTGAACGGTTGTGGCGTGAGTGTGAATGGGCCGGGGTAGCGCCGACGTTTGGCTGTGAACTGGCCGACGGGATGGCGACCGATTGCCTGCAAGGACTGAATATTCTGCTCGACTCGTCCGCGACCTTGCGGGCCAGTCTGAAGTGCTTCATCGACTGCTTGCCAAGGGTGATCAATTACGTTGCGGTGGAACTGGTCGAGGCGGGCGATTTCGCTCATTTGCGCCTGCGTTCGCAGCAGGGGCAGTTGCATCATTTCGCTCTGGATGCGGCAGTGATAACGCTGGTGCGCAACATTGCCCGTCGATTGGGCGGGGCGCCTGGAGATTCGTTTGTGAGTGTCAGCCTGCGCCCGGCGCAAATGGCCGGTGGCTGGCTGCGTGGAGTGGGTATCGCGGTGGAGCAGGGCGAGCATCTGTGCCTGACCTTGCCGCGCTCCAGGCTCGATCAGGCCTTGCTGGGCGCCAACCCGTTTCTGCATCAGAGCATGCTGCGCCACTGGCACGCAGCAACTTGCGCGCCTGCGCGTGAGGACAATCTGACGATGGCGCGGCACTGGCTGACGGCGGGCGATCAACCGATCGAGCGGATCGCTGAGCGGCTGGGTTATCGCCAGCCGAGCAACTTTATCCGCGCGTTTCGCAAACAGTTCGGGATTACGCCGAAGCAATTCAGATTGAATCCCGGTCAGGCATGAGGGGCGTTTGGCCTAAGGCGTGACGATATTGAACTGCGGCCCGAACGTATCCAGGCTGCCCATCAATAATCCGAATTTCTGACCATTGCCCTGCAACTTCACCAGTCCTTTTTGCATCGCCGTCGGGAAGTCCAATTGTTTCAGGCTGATCTTCTCCAGCGTATCGCGGCTCAGACTGACGCTTGCATCCGCCGCCGGATTCAAGCCGGCGCGGTGAGTCAGCACGCCATTGCGCAAGGTCAGGGTGAAATCCTTTTGCACATCGTCGAACGTCCAGTTCAGCGTCAGGTCATGGGCCACGGCTTTGTCGCTGTCCAGGCGTACCGCGAGGTAGTCGAAGAACATTTCCGGACTCATCGCCCGGACCATGTCCACCGATACGGTATTGGCAGACTGCGGTGGTACGCCGTTGCGCAGTTCCATCGCACCGGTCAGGTACATGTTGCGCCAGGTGGCGTTCTCGCTTTGATAACCCAACTGCTCCAGCGTCTCGGCTTGAGCATTGCGTGCATCCGCGTTGTCCGGATCGGCGAACAGCAACTGGTTGCCCAACTGCGCGGCCCATCGGTAGTCAGCGCTGGCCATCGCACTGCGCATTTTCTCCAGCACCGACGCGGTACCGCCCATGGCCTCGACCGAGCGTTTAGCCGCATCGACCGGGGGCAGCGGGTTGAGGTTGGCCGGGTTGCCGTCGTAGAAACCCATGTAGCGCTGATACACCGCGCGCGTATTGAAACTCAGCGAACCGTAATAACCACGGGTGTACCACTTCTGATCGAGCGAGCCGGGCAGCTTCTTGATCGCATCAGCGATTTCCAACGGCGTCAGGCCCTGGTTGAGCAAGTGCAGAGTGCGGTCATTGATGAAGGCGTACATGTCACGCTGATCGGCGAGCAAAGTACGAATCCGCTCGCCACCCCAGGTCGGCCAGTTGTGTTGGGCGAACAGCACGTCGGCCTTGTCACCGTAGCGCATGAGGCTGTCGTCGAGGTATTGCGACCAGGCTTTGGCATCACGCACTTGCGCACCGCGCGGGGTGAGGATGTTGTGCATCATCTGCGTGGCGTTTTCGGCCATGCACAAGGCTTTCAGCTGCGGTAGATAAAGGTTCATTTCCGCGGGCGCTTCGGTGCCTGGGGTCAGCTGGAATTCGACTTGCAGGCCAGCGATGGTGCGGGTTTCCAACGGCTCGGCAATCAGATCGGTAGGCGCGATTAGTGTGACCGTGCCACCGCTGGGCGCGCTCTTGCCGAGGCCAGCGTCGATCTGACCTTTTTCACTGCGCGGCAACAGGCTGCCGAACTGGTACTGCGCGCGGCGGCTCATGGCGTTGCCGGCCATGACGTTTTCGCTCATCACGTGTTCCATGAAACCGACCGGCGCGTAGACCTTGACCTTGCCGGACTTGACATCGGCCTCGTCGATCACCCCGCGCACGCCGCCGAAATGATCGACATGGGTGTGGCTGTAGATCACCGCGACGACCGGTTTGCGCGGGCGATGGGCGTAGTACAGATCCAGCGCCGTCCTGGCGGTTTCGGCCATGGTCAGCGGATCGATGATGATCAGCCCGTCGTCACCTTCGATGATGGTCATGTTGGAAAGGTCGAGGCCGCGCACCTGATAGAGCTTGGGGCTGACCTCGAACAGACCGGCGTGGGCATTGAGCTGGGCCAGCCGCCACAGGCTCGGATTGACCGATTCCGGCGCCTTGTCTTTGGCGAGGAAATCATAGGCATTGACGTTCCAGATGACTTTGCCGGCGGCATCCTTGATCTGGCCCTTGAACGGTGCGATCAAGCCTTTGCTGACGGATTCGAAATCGGTGCGGTCGCTGAAAGGCAGGGTTTGCAGGACGGCAGCGTTGCTTGCAGCGGTTTGCATGCTCGGCGCCACCGGACCGTCAGCAGCGAGCAACGGTTGGCTCAGGCAAGCGGTGATCAGGCAGGTCAGCAGGCCGCGCGGGCTCAGGTTGAAACGGGGCATGGGTGTCTCCGGTTTTATTATCGTTATGGCCGAACAGCCAGCAGCTTAAGGCGCGGCGCTAGGTTGACGATGATCATCAGCGGACAAAAACCATTCAGGGCCGCTATCCTAGGCCCAGGTTCACTGATCGGGTTTGCCCATGCTTGAGGTTCGCGACGTTTTCAAAAGCTATGCCACGCCACAGGGATTGTTGCCGGTGCTGCAAGGCGTCGACCTGACGCTGGAGGCCGGTGGCAGCCTGGCGCTGATGGGCGAATCGGGCAGTGGCAAAAGCACGCTGCTGCATCTGGTGGCGGGGCTGGACAAGGTCGACAGCGGCAGCATCCGCAGCGGTGAACATCGTCTGGAAGCCATGAGCGAAGCGCAACTGGCCAACTGGCGACGTACGGAAATCGGTCTGGTGTTTCAGCAGTTCAACCTGATCGGCAGTCTGCGCGTGGAAGACAATCTGGCCTTTCAGGCGCGCCTCGCCGGGCGCCATGAGCCGCGCTGGCAAGCGCATCTGGTGCAGCGTCTGGGTCTGGGCGATCTGCTCTCGCGTTATCCCGAGCAACTCTCCGGCGGTCAGCAGCAACGAGTCGCATTGGGCCGCGCATTGGCCTCGCAGCCGAAATTGCTGTTGGCCGATGAACCCACCGGCAGCCTCGATGAAGCGACCAGCGATGAAGTGCTGCGGCTGTTGCTGGAATTGCTCGATGACACGCCGACGACTTTGTTGATGGTCACTCACAGTCAGCGCGTTGCGGCGCGTCTGGCTCAGCGCGTGGTGTTGTCGAACGGGCGGGTCGCCTGATG
This sequence comes from Pseudomonas siliginis, assembly GCF_019145195.1. Classification (GTDB taxonomy): domain Bacteria; phylum Pseudomonadota; class Gammaproteobacteria; order Pseudomonadales; family Pseudomonadaceae; genus Aquipseudomonas; species Aquipseudomonas siliginis. The sequence continues at coordinate 15,571 of NZ_JAHSTW010000005.1, read as the reverse complement.
ATCTGGCGGCAAACCCTGCGCGCTCTGCTCAGCCACTGGCGGCGCCATCCCGTGCAGTTTTTCAGTGTGCTGACCGGGCTGTGGTTGGCCACTAGTCTGCTCACTGGCGTCGAGGCGCTGAACAGTCAGGCGCGCGACAGCTACGCGCGGGCCAGCCAGATGATCGGCGGTGAACCACAGGCCAGCCTGAGCACGCCAAATGGGGCACTGTTCCCCCAGCGCTGGTTTATCGAATTGCGCCGTCAGGGCTGGCCGGTGTCGCCGGTGTTGCAGGGCCGGCTGACGCTCAAGGGCCAGGAAGATCAACGCATTCAGGTGATGGGCATCGAGCCGGTGTCGCTGCCGTCTGATTCCGCGGTAGCCGGGCAGGCGATGCCGATCGAGCGCATCGTCGAATTTTTCAGCCCGCCGGGCAGCACCTGGATTTCCCTGGACACGATGCAAATGCTCGGCTTGCGCGAAGGCGATACACCGCGAACCGTGAACGGCCAAACCCTGCCGCCGCTGCTCGCGCAGAAGGACATGGCGCCGGGCCTGTTACTGGTCGACATCGGCGTAGCGCAGCGCCTGCTCGAACAACCCGAGCAACTGTCGCGATTGCTGCTGCCCAAGGACTTTCATCAAGAATTACCAGCGAGTTTCAACGACCGCTTGCAGCTCAAAAGCAGCGGCGAAGAAAACAATCTGGAGCGGCTGACCGAGAGCTTTCACCTCAATCTCGATGCCCTTGGATTTCTATCGTTTCTCGTCGGCTTGTTTATCGTCCACGCCGCCATCGGCCTCGCTCTGGAACAGCGCCGAGGCTTGCTGCGCACGTTGCGTGCCTGTGGCGTCAGTGCACGAATGCTGATCGCATGTCTGGTGGTTGAACTGGGTGTGCTGGCGCTGATCGGCGGATTATTCGGTGTGATCAGCGGCTATTGGCTGGCCAGCGTGCTGCTGCCGGACGTCGCCGCCAGCCTGCGCGGTTTATATGGCGCGGAAGTGGCGGGGCAGTTGCGTTTGAGTCCCTGGTGGTGGTTCAGCGGCATCGGTCTGAGTCTGCTCGGCGCGTTGCTGGCCGGGGCCAACAGTCTGCTGCGGGCGGCGCGCCTGCCGTTGCTGGCGGTGGCCGATCCGCAGGCCTGGCATCAACAGTATTCGCGCTGGTTGCGCCGACAGGGTTGGCTGGCGACAGCGCTGCTGACAATTGCGCTGGCGGCGCTGATCTGGGGCGACAGCCTGAGCAGCGGTTTCGTGCTGATGGCCGGGCTGTTGCTCGGTGCCGCGCTGGCCTTGCCGGTGTTGCTCAGCGCGTTGTTGAACCCGTTGCTCGGGCGCAGTCGGTCGGTGCTCGGCCAATGGTTTCTCGCCGACTGCCGCCAGCAATTGCCAGCCCTGAGTCTGGCGCTGATGGCGCTGCTGTTGGCGCTCGCCGCCAACATCGGCGCCGGCAGCATGACCGCCGGTTTTCGCCAGACCTTCAACGACTGGCTCGAACAACGCCTGAGCGCCGAGCTGTACATCAATCCGGCCAATCCGGCGCAGGCCCGCGAGATGCACAGTTGGCTCAGGCAGCAGCCCAACGTGACCGCTGTGCTGCCCAACTGGCAGGTTTCGGTGACGCTGCAAGGCTGGCCGGCCGATGTCTACGGCATCATCGACCACTCCTACTATCGCCAGCACTGGCCGTTGCTCGACAGCAGTGGCAGCGATCCGTGGGGCAAACTGGCCACGGATGATGCGGTGATGCTCAGCGAACAACTGGCGCGACGCCTGAAAGTGAAGCCGGGCGAGCATCTGAACGTTCCCACGCCGAACGGCACATGGTCGCCGCGCATCGTCGGCATCTACGCCGACTACGGCAATCCGAAGGGTCACGTGCTGATCAGCAGTGAGCACCTGCTGCGCGGCTGGCCGCAACTCACGCCGAACCGCTTCAATTTGCGTATCGACCCAGCGCAGATTCCGGCGCTGCTCAACGCCTTGCAGGCGCGCTTTGCGCTGGATGACAACCGCATCGTCGATCAGGCGCGGCTCAAGGGCTGGTCGGTGCAGGTCTTCGAACGCACCTTTGCCGCGACGGCGGCGTTGAACAGCCTGACCTTGGCCGTGGCTGGCGTGGCGCTGTTCATCAGTCTGCTGACCCAGAGCCAGAGTCGCCTCAGTCAACTCGCACCGCTGTGGGCGCTGGGCGTGACGCGCAAACAATTGATGCTGCTCAACCTCGGCCAGACCTGGCTGCTCGCCGTATTGACGTTGCTGTTGGCGCTGCCGTTGGGCATTGCTTTGGCGTGGTGCCTCGATGCGGTGATCAACGTGCAGGCGTTCGGCTGGCGCTTGCCGTTGCGGGTGTTCCCGTTGCAGTTGCTGCAACTAATGGGCCTGGCCTTGCTGGCGACTCTGTTGGCTTCGGCATGGCCGCTGTATTCGCTGTACCGCACACAACCGGCGGACTTGCTGAGGACGTTTGCCCATGAGGACTAAATGGCTCGTGCTGATGATTGCGCTGCTGCTCGGTGGCTGCGATCAGTCTGCACCCGAGGAAAAGGGTTTTGCCGGCATGGGCGATCAGGCGCAATCCTTCACCCCGGTGGTGCCCGGTCGGGTATTCAGCTTCCCGGCCGATCATGGCGCGCATGATGGTTTTCGCATTGAGTGGTGGTACGTCACCGCCAACCTCAAGGATCAGCAGGGCAATGACTTCGGCGTGCAATGGACGCTGTTTCGCAGCGCCCTGAAACCGGTTGCCGAGCAAGCCGGTTGGGGCAACCAAACGATCTGGCTGGGCCATGCGGCAGTCACTTCGCGCTCGGTGCATCATGCCGCCGAGCGCTACGCCCGGGGCGGAGTAGGCCAAGCCGGCGTGCGCCTGGCACCGTTCGAGGCGTGGATCGACGACTGGATGTTTGCCAGCCAGGCGCAGGATCCGTTGCGCGATATGCAACTCAGTGCTCGTGACAAGAATTTCGCTTATCAACTGCGCCTTACCTCCAGCCGACCGCTGGTGCTGCAGGGCGACAACGGTTTCAGCCAAAAATCCGAAGAAGGCCAGGCGTCGTATTACTACAGCCAGCCATTTTTCCAGGCCAGCGGCACGCTGCAGATCGACGGCCAGACCTACACCGTCAGCGGCCCGGCGTGGCTCGATCGCGAGTGGAGCAGCCAACCGCTGACTGCCAACCAGACTGGCTGGGACTGGTTCTCCCTGCATCTGGACAGCGGCGAACACGTGATGCTTTATCGCATGCGGCAGAAGACCGGCGCGCCTTATCTGACCGGCACCTGGATCGCCGCTGACGGGCAGATTCAGACGTTGCGCAGCGAGCAGATCAGCCTTGTGCCGCAGGATACGGCCAAGGTTGCTGATCGACCGATGCCGGTGAAATGGTCGATCCGCATTCCAGACAAGAAACTCGATATCAGCGTTGACGCGATCAACCGCAATGCCTGGATGGATTTGCGTATTCCGTACTGGGAAGGGCCGGTGAAAATCAATGGCAGCCATCCTGGCCAGGGTTATCTGGAAATGACCGGGTATTAACGGTAGGTGCAGTTTCCCTGTGGGAGCGAGCTTGCTCGCGAAGGCTTTTTGTCGAGCGATGATTTGTTCTGCTTGACCGGGTACATATCCGTTGCTGCGGTAACGGCTGCTTAGGGTTTCGCCCTTACGGCGACTTACTTTTTTACAAGCGCCAAAAAAAGTAAGCAAAAAACGCTAGCTCCTACGTTCGGCCCTCGCAGGCTCGGGTTCCTTCGCTGCGGGATCGATCCGGGCGCAGCGGCTACGGTTTGCTTCGCTGCACCTCCTTCCGCTGTGTCTGGCTTCGCCAGACGGTCGCTGCGCTCCCACGCCCGGATCAATCCCTCCACTCAGCCTTCCGACGTCGCCGGTGGATCAAGATCAAGATCAAGAGCAGGCGAGCTGACACTCGGCCTATAGGTGAACGTGGGACTGTAGGAGCTGCCGAAGGCTGCGATCTTTTGCTTTTGCTCTTGCTCTTGCTCTTGTAGGAGTGAGCCTGCTCGCGATAGCTATCTCAAAAACACCGATGAATTACAGCTTAACCCCAATCCCTGTGGGAGCTGGCTTGCCAGCGATGGCGTCAGCAAGATCACCACTAATCAAACCGCTCGGAACTCTCCCTTCGCCAATACGCTCTACCCAGAAACCCGCCATTTTCGGACTCACCCATGAGCGACGACCTGCAACCCCCAGACCTCAACACCTGGCAACGCCAGTTCGACGATCAGACTCTTTGGCAGCAATCGCCCGACACTCACTATTTCGATCTGCAGCGCATCGCCGATGACCTGCTCGGCCAAGGCGCGATCGACCTTGAGCAATGGCAGTTGCTACGCGCCAAAGCCGACGATCTGCACAAGCAGTCACCCGAGGTCAACGTCGCCCGCGAACTCGACGATCCCGAAGCCTGAGGACTTCTGCCATGAATACCACCAGCAACCAGAACGACAACCCCGACGAACCACGCCCGGCCGGCGAAACCGAACGCGATAACGATGCGCTGCGCCCGACCGATCCCAAGCAGCGGCAGGACAGCGGCAAGGGCACGCCGAGTGGCGAATCCACCGCGCAAGAGACTGCCAAGCCACACACCCGAGGGCCACAAACCCAAGTCAAGCCCTGAACAGCGTCTATGCTCACTGGCACGCCCGCCGCTGAAGTGTTTTCGGTGGCGGGTGTCGCCATTTCATCACAGGGAAAGTAATGCATATGAAGCTCGACGCTCTGGCCAAGGCCATCACCCTCGCAACGCTGCTTTCTGTCACGAGTTTCGGCGCTATGGCTGCCGACATTCCGTTATCTGCCGTTGTTGAGGCCGATTCCGTCACCACCAAAGTGCTCGCCGTCGACCCGGCCAATCACCAGGTCGTGCTGGAAGGCCCCGAGGGACGTCAGGTCCACGTTCAGCTCAGCGACAAAGCGAAAAATCTCGCCAATCTCAAAGTAGGGGACCTGGTGAAGATCGAAGTGCAGCGGTCTGTCGCCGCTTATCTCGACACCGATGTAGATAAAGGTCTGCCAGGCACCACCGAGCGCACTGGCGAACTGCGCAAGGCCCCGGGCAGCGATAACCCGGGCGGCGAGGCCTATCGTCAGGTTCAGGTGCAGCTGAAAATCAGCAAAATTGATTTGAAGACCAATCAGGTCACCCTCCAAGATCCGTCCGGACAATCGAAGACGCTCGATGTGAAGAAGCCGGAGATTCAGGCCAAGTTGAAAGATCTGAAAGTAGGGCAGAGCGTTATTGTCACTTATACCGATATCCTGAAAGTGACCAGTCAGCACGATAGTTGAGTATTAACTCTACAAGTTTATTGCTCTTGTACAACTTTATGTATGAGAGCAATCATATAAAGTTTTTTTGTAAGACAATTCCCGGGATAAATCGGCAAAACACAGTTTTTAACTTTTCAGTGCAAAAATTTCATGTTTGCCCATGACGACAGGTCCACTTGTTTGAATTAAAATCCTCGGCGTTCGCCCAGTGTCAGGGCTCTTTACCGGTGCAAGGATTGCCAGGCCGTAACACTGGGCGAACTCCACTACTGGCGAAAGTTGTATACAGAATCTGCAAACAAAAAGGGCGACTTTGCAGTCGCCCTTTTTTATTGTTTTCGATCAAGTCGAAGCTTGCATACCGGTTTTGCCATGCTGCCCCTGCAAGCGTTTGAGGGTCTGCTGGTACATTTTTGTCCGGCGATGATCCTTGCCATACGTGCCTGCCGCAGCGACGGTGCCGGCCTGGATGTGATCAAGGTAGCGGAAGATCTTCCGCGGCGAGAGAAACCTGACGCCATAGCCCAACCCGACCATTCGATCCTGAAGCGTGTAACCAGGCACCTCCTCATCCATGCAGAAGTGCAAACCCAGCGACTTGATCAAACGCGCATTCCACAGCGTACAGAAACTTTTCAGATGCGTTTCTCTATACGGGCGTGGTGGTTTCGAATGCAGCCCGAGATGAACTTTTAGCCGGCGAACATGATGTTTGCAGAACCGCGAAGTTAAACGCCAGGTATCACGTAGCAACCCACGATCAAGTTGCTCGACACAACCGACCGCCGCCATGTCCGCACTTTTCGTGCATTCGCGCATCATCATCGCAAACACTTCCATGTCGTAGACAAAGGTGTCGGTGTGCAGCAGAAACAAGTAGTCAGTCTCAACTTTCGCCAAGGCCAGATCCAGCGCCTTGCCATGGGCAATATGCCCCATTTCCTTGCCCGGCGACGGCCGCTCGATCAAATTGATCCAGTCCAGCGAACGCAAATAATCAAGGCTGGCATCCGCCGAATCGTTATCCACCACCCACACTGGAATGCCCTGCGCCTGGACATGCTCGCGCAACAGTTCCAGACACATGCGGGTGATGTCCGGGGTTTTGTAATTGACCAAAACAAGACTGAAGTTGGGATGCGGTCGGGTAGGTAGATCAAAAGCTTTCATGTCGGAGGGACTCATCCACGGCTCAAGACGACAGGTTGATGAGCCGGGATGCTAGCGGGGGAAGCTTAGGTGAAGCTTAATTTGGCAGGGTCGGACACTGGAGAAATGTGAGGACGTAAAACGGTTGGGATGCGTACCGGATGTAGCCATGCGTTCATCAGGTTGCGAAGTAAAGCTCATCCAGTTGGCGCTTGCGGATTGCCAAGTATTCCTCCCACAAATTGGGAAAATCCTCATCTCTGGTTAGCGGAAAGGTCAGATAGATGTGTTTTCCGACAACACTGACGTACTGGCGCGCACGTTTGAAGGCCGGCTGTTCGTATACTGAAAGGCTTTCGTCGTAAGCGTCGTGATGGTGGCGAATCGTTACTCGATGAGGGGCAATCATCTCTCGCGCAAAATCGATTACCCAGTCGCCGTCTATGGCCGTACGCAAATAGCCGTAAACACCATCGCCCGAGAGCAGGATGCAGGTGTTGGCTTGGCGGCCGTCCTCGTCGTTCGCTAGAACAATCTGGTCTGCGAAGTATTTGATCGTCTGGTTATCCGGACCCTGTAGAAGCAAGCTCCAGCCCTCGACGCCCATGCGAAACTCGCCGTTGTTTTGAAAGGTTGCGGTCCATCGATTGGCAAGCGTTATCTGACGGGTATTCATTGGCTTTTCAGACTCGAGATTTCCGACTTATGGTGTCGGATAAACCGAAAAAAATCGGCTTTACGTTTTAACAGATGTTAAAAATCCAAAGAAATAGACGACCTTGGTTGCTCACATTTCATCCATGCAAACCCGCCGCTTTGCACGCTTCGACGAACGTGGCGCCTTTTTTGTCCATGGCAGTCTTGACCATTTGATTGGCTTTCACCAATGCAGCGGTGGGCTTGGCCCATTGCTCTGGTGGCAACGCCTCAGACCATGTCTGCACTTGCTCCGGAAGGGTAGGCCGCCCTTTGCGATGCGCCCATTCGGCTAGCATGTAAGGCATCTTCCAGAAGCTCAGCACGCGCCACATGTACCAGCGGCGCAGTGGCCAATGGGATTTTTTCGAGTAACCGTAATGCTCGCGCTGCTCGGGCGTCAGTTCGTCGCCACCCTCGTCCAGCGACCCCATCGCGCGTGCGTCTTCGCGTTCGATTTCAAAAGTGTGTAGGCCTTCGTACGGTTTGAGCCGATCACCGGATGGAGTCAAACCCAGTGCCTTGAGCATCGGGTTTGGAGCATCTACCAACTGACCGTCTTCCATGTAATTACGAATTGAAGTCCACATCCCTAAAGCATGTGCATCGCTGGGTTGTGATAGCAGGAGGAATTGCACTTTGTCCTGCTCCTCATCCTCCAGACCCATGCCGAACGTGTACTGGCGAGTAGCGCCATAACTGGTGACGCCCTGAGTGCTGGAGACCCAAGCGACGACGCTTTCCCAAGGTACGATGAGGACGTGGCGGGTTTTGCTGTCGACGTAGCAGACTTCGCGGCGTTGGCGGTTGAAGCGGACGGGGTAGGTTTTTGCTGCTTTAAAGACGCCGGAGAGCATTCCGTATAAGTACGCACCAAGAGGGAGAATAAACAGTAGAGAGCCACTAGCAAAAACCAGTAACGAGTCACCAATTAGGTCGACGAACCTTCGATCTATTCCGTGAGGGCTGAAAAGTGCGAGCCAAGCACAGATAAGCACCGGAGCAATGAATGCTGTCGTCAATGCCATCCAAATTCCAGCGGCAAGTATTTTTCCTTGTTCAACCATTCCCCAATTACTTCCACCGAGTTCCAGGAATACTTCGTTCATCCCTGAAAAATTCCGGCGAGAGGATTGAGTTTGTCCTGTATAGACCGGTAATGGCGATAGAAACAAAGTTTCATTCATTCCACGGACGCGGACTTCTCCAGCCCTTGGCCTCTCGCTACGGATGTCCGCTGCGGCTTCAGAAGTAGTGAATTTAGCGCCGCGCTTGAAAAGGCTTTTAAGCATCGATGGTCCCCAAATCTTCTTTTTTGAACAATATGAATTGGGATTTACTTATGCCAATCGGCAACGAGTCAGCAGAATCAAGCTTAAAGACACCGCGCGTTGGATCGCGCCTATAAGGTGAGCTAATAATATGCAGGTCACGGAGCACAAAGCAGGTTTCGTGCATTACGTCACGTTCAGCTTCCAATTGATAAGCGATGGTCAATGCCAAGGAAAAATCTGTGGTCTGCAATGAGTCACTGATCGGCAAATGAATTGTCAACGCTTCGCTGCCTTTACTGGCTACGACTAATCGACTAATCCAAGTTGTCGTGCACTCCCGCCATCTCAAGGGAAATGGGCCGGGCGCGTAACCCCCTTTCTTTGGAACATCGCGATATTGCTGGTACGCTTTCAATTGCAATTTTCGAGTATCCATTTCCTGCGTGCTAACGCCTGGAATTATAAGCTTCAGATAGGTCTGCTTGGCATCACGAATCATTTCACAAGTAGGTTTTTGCACGACCTTTGCCAGTTCGTTCCATTCGTCCTGCATGCTGCGATTCTTAGTTTTGTTCCCCCAGACGCTGGTCTCCATCCATTTTTGCAAGTCGTCCAGATTAAAATAGTTGTAAAGGCCTTCCCCTACCAATGTAAGCGTCTGCCCAACACATCTTGCTCAATGTTCAGCGTCTGTCTGGGAGTAGGAAATCTACCTCGTAGATACCCCGTGCCGCACGGATGGTCACAGGGTGTGTGACTGGCCTTACGTCACTCAACTCCCATGCGAGCCAGCCATCCTCAAAATAGCTTGCACAGGCCGCTTGCATGTCAGCGAGGATGAAAGGGCGCACGGTTTTCACGCGCACAATTGCGACGGCAGTACCGTTATCGTCTTCGTCCCCATCGTTATGGAGAAAACGCCCGTTTTCCACAATCACGAGATCCTCGGGAGGATTTAAGTCTGGATGCCAACGACGGACTTCGAGGATTTTCTCGCCAGAAGCGATTCGGCCTCCACTGGGCCGTACAATTGATAACGCCTTTATGGTTCTCTTCTAAAAATTAGACGCTTGGGAAATAGTCGCTTCGATAGGATTCCACTTATGCGGCAGAAGCTCGGCGATCTCACTCGCCCGTTGCGTCGGCAGGCGTGTAAGAACATCCTTGAGGTATGCATACGGATCATGCCCATTGAACCGCGCAGACTGGATCAAACTCATGATCGCTGCGGCACGTTTACCACTGCGTAGCGAGCCTGCGAACCACCAATTCGAGCGGCCAAGAGCCCACGGCCGAATCTGATTCTCGCACCAATTGTTATCGATGGGCACAGCACCGTCATTCCATTTATGGACGAGGTTGGCATTGAGGTTGTGGGTCAAGGCGACATTGGCAATTGAGGTGTCAGCCTGCGCACACTCGGCGATGACCTGGGGCTTAAATGACTTGGAATAGGAACGGCGTTCTTGTGGCATGGGCGTCCGCTTAAAAAGGCTAAAAATGGTGTCCACTTAAATTTAGGTGGACACCATCGCCTTAAGCGATGGCATCAGGAAGGTGTGTTGCCCGGACGGTTACCTTGCACCCGGCCTGGGCACCGGCGAAGACTTCAAACTTCGCCAGTTCGCCGGATTTTTCGGCCATGTCGACGCCGACCAGGCTGGTGTAGCCGGTTTTTTGATCCAGGGTCAAATCGCGCGACAGCATGAGGCTTGCGCCAGCGAAGCCCCAAGCCTTGGCTTGAAGATCCAATGACATTTTGCCGAAGTTGACACTGCGTACGCTGCCGTCGTGGGCCTTGTATTTCGCTATCCAGGGATCAGCCGTTGCCCGTTAAGGGAACTCGACTTTCTGCAAGTTTTAAGGTCGGCGATCTTCAGTCCTTATAACTTTTTAAACAAGTTTTGACTATGTTGAACTAGAGTTGAGACATGATGCCATGTGAGAACTCAATAACCATAAACGGGAACAAAATAAGAAAGTGGTGGGCGTGTTTTCTTCCATTCTTCCGCAAATAGAAGACCTTGCTTGATGTCTTCTTTGGTCATTTTTTCAGTGATTTTTGGGAGCATTCTTTCGCCGTCTTCAGCTGCTGTCCCGCCACCCTCGAATTTAGACAACAGATAGGCTAGTCCATAAGCCTCAATCAAGTTTTTTGGGTAGTCTAGATCGTTTGGTATATGGGCTACGCTGAGGGCGTAATTACCAACCGCGCTGACGTATCCGCCTTCGGCCGATTTTTTTAACCAATAAGCAACTTCTTCTTTCCTACCTCCATGTTCAAATAAATAGTTGGCATAAAAATACATTGCTTTGGGGTATCCACCTTCAGCTGACGCTTTGTACCACTTTTGAATGGTTTTTTCGCGGCTACCCGGAACGATGAACCATCCTTCCCCATCTTCGTAGATTCCTGCGAGTGTATTCTGTGCTAGATGATCACCTGCCTCCGCTGCCATTTCTAACCAACTGAATCCTTGTTTGGTTATGAATAAAACGGTCATTGCTTCAGTGTCATTGTTTTTAGCTCGTTCCTGAGCTAGTTGTATTGCTTGTTCTCGCCATTCGTCTGCACTCTTACCACCGCAGCTTTTCATTTCATTACAGATATCACTCTTACTGCTTAGTCTTAGCATTGCGTAAAGGTTGCCCTGTTGCGCAGCTGCTTCATACCATTTTCTTGCTTCATCAGTTGTGTATCGGTTGCTCAGCCGAATCGCCTCTGCCAAGTAATATTGGGCTGTCTCGTCACCCGCAATAGCAGCACTTTCCAGTAAAGGTTGAGAGTCGTACCAGTCGCTTTGCTGATACAAAATTAGTCCTCTCTCTTTTTTCGACTGCTGTTCTTGTGTTAGTTGTGCAGAAGCTGAGTAGGGAAAAAGGACGAATAGAAATAAGCATAATACGATTTTAATCAATGTTAGGTCCCTTATAGCTTGCTTTTGTATCTTGGATTGGAGCGAAAGCCGGGCCCTTATAGATGGTGTTGTACTCACAGTGTCCAGTTAGTCGGGCGCCCAATCTTGCTACATGCTCGCGATAAATTCTTCTTGATTCGTTACTGGTCTTATCCAGAGCCTTAACTCGTTCAGCCATAAATGAATCGAGCTTGAATTTGTTTTTACAATATGTAAGCCCGGCTTGCGGTGATCGCAATCCATCCCGATTCATACGTATAATTGCCTCTTCGAACTGCAGAGTAGCGTTAGGGTTGGATGATATCCACCCTAAACACCGTTCGATCGCTCTCTGCTGTAGTTGATATGCCTCGTCTTCCTTGACGCTTTTATTGTCTTGGTCTTCTTCTATTGAAAAAGATTCAGGAGATGAGCTAAGGGTCAATAGCAACGGTCCAAGTGCCTGTGGCTGCAAGTTACACACCCATTCCTGCATCTCTTTCTGTTTTTTGTCGGTGACGATTGAGTAAGCAATCAATCCCCCACGCCCCCCCTCAGTCAGCGCATCAAATATCCCTTTAACAATGGCATATCCACGCACATAGGCAAACGCCACATCGATACCAGTGGCGCCTAGGAAGCTCAGCTTTTGCAGATAGTCCATGGCTTCCCCATCGACCCACTCAAGATCCTTGTATTGGTTCGCGGCCATTTCCTGTCGCACCAGTTCCGTCAAGGCCACGATGCTGTCGTAGCCGACTTCAAAGGTCAAATACCCTTTGACGCCTGCGCCCCAGACCAGCGCGCCCTTGATCGATAACAGCAGTAGGCCGTTTTGCATCCGCAGGTGCATGTCGCCGTTGTAGCCGGCGCCGATGGCTACGGCCGCTTCAACTTCCAGTTTGGCCAAAGGGCGCCACTGGTTGGCTGAAATACGATTTGGCACGGGAGCAGGAGGGAGGACGCTTGGGGGAGGGCACCAGAACAGTTTGCCGGTTACCTTGCACCCGGCCTGGGCACCGGCGAAGACTTCAAACTTCGCCAGTTCGCCAGATTTTTCGGCCATGTCGACGCCGACGAGGCTGGTGTAGCCGGTTTTTTGATCCAGGGTCAAATCGCGCGACAGCATGAGGCTTGCGCCAGCGAATCCCCAAGCCTTGGCTTCCAGATCCAGAGACAGTTTGCCGAAGTTGACGCTGCGCACGCTGCCGTCATGAGCCTGGTATTTTGCGATCCAAGGATCAGCCTTTGCCCGTTTAGGAAGCTCGACTTTGAGCAAGCTGACTTCGCCTCGCCACGCTGTGACATCCAGTGCAACTTCTACGTTGGCAATCTGAGGGGAACCACTTTTAAGAGTGGGGCCTTCCATTTTGACTTCGGACAGCAAGTTGGCGCTTTCCGGAAGTAAGCATCGAACGAGTTGGGCCTGGGGGCTGTTGTCGAACAGCATGAGATTGCGCAGCTGTTTATCTTCGAAAACCATGGCTTTCAGATTTTCGCCCCAGGTTTGGCGTTTGGCTTCGGCTTTCAGGCTTTCGACTTTGTAGCCTTTGGCTTCCAGCGCCGCGAAGAACTTATCAGGCACAAACAGTCCATTTTCATCGAACCATGGTCCCTTTTCATCGAATTGGAGCGCGCCTTCCTGTTCCAGCCAATCGCTGAATACCCGATCGTCATCGGCCTCTTTGGCAATCGATTTTGGCAGGCTGGTCGCAAGCTCCTTGAGCTGGCCTTGGAATGCGTTACCACTGATTTGTGCCAGATGTTTCAGGCTGATGTGGTTGAGTATCGTTGTTGACGAGGCGCTACTGAGTTCGCGCAGAGGTATGTTGGTTTTGGCCAGACGTTCGATCGGCTTTGGCTTGTAGCTTTCCGGTTCCCACAGGAACAGGCGGGGTGGCTTGAGCCCACGTACACGCGCCTCTGCAGTGATCTGGATTCGCTCTGCCTCGTTATTCAGGTCGTACCACTGCTTTTGCAAATTGACGAACAGAACGCCGGGCGGTGCGGATTTGCCGCCAGTGGCCGACACCCATTGAGAGTAACGCTCCTCGATTTTTTTCTCGAGCTCATCGCGTTTGTTGGTCAGCTCGATAAACGCCTGAAAATCCTCGGTACCGGCGTACTGGTCATCGGGACTTAGCGCAAACTCGGGAACTGCAATCCCGCACTCGGCAAGCTCCACGATCGCATTGATGTACTTGGACATCAGGTCTTTCAACGCCAGGATGTTGAGCTGAACACCCCTTAGTTTTTTTTCGTCGATCTCGCCGGTTTCGATCAGCTTTTTGTGAAGCGCCTTGTACTCTTTCAGGTGTTCCCAAGCCGAAGCGATCTTGCCGGTGCCAGGGTCAAACATTTTGTAGCCGTGGGCTTTCGCCTTGTCGCGTTCTTCAATGTATTTGTCAATTGCATCACGCGCCTTCAAGGCACGCGGGGTGTAAAGAACGCCGTTTTCCCGTTTGTACCCCAGTGTCTTTGCTTTCGCATCGGAAACTTTTTCCAAGGTTTGCATGTTCTGCTGATTTGTCTCGATGCGTTTTCCGGCATGGAACATCTCACGTTCGGCATGCATTACCGCGTCGCTATCACCTTTGGCCTTCGCCGCTTCCCAATCCTTGCGGCACTGTGCTTTTTTTGCAGTGTCCTCGGGGATTGCCGCTTTCGACTCCACATAACTGGTGTGTTGCTCACCTTCTAGAAAAGCTTCCGGACCCGGAGTGAGGAAGTAGTCCATCAACCCTGCATCGGCGATGTTGCTCATGCGCGCGGCTTTATCCGTGTCTACGGTCTTCTGCTTGAGCAGGCTGACGCTTTCCTTGAGTTTCTCGGACGTGCGCTTGGGCAACAGCCAGAAACGGCGCTGACCGGTAACGTAGATGATGTCTTCATAGCTGCTGCTGCAGCCCGGCTTCTTGTCTTTGCAGAACGTTTCCGCATCGGCAGTCTTTTTTGGCGGATCGGCCGGAATGACGACAGGCGGCTGTTCGGATAGGGATGTTTGTTCGGACGTACCTGTCATCTCAGACTTCCATTCGTTGTACTTTCTCGAATGCTGGCATGTCGCTGCTCAGCAAGTTCATGACGTCAGTGCGCGCCTGCAACGGACCTTGGTTTAGATTCGGCAGCAGGCGCTCAAGATGACGTCCTTCTGCAATGCCGTGGTCCACCAGCAGTTGCAAATTATCGGCCACGCCAGACAGCTGCGAGTCCGATAAGCCTACAGCGGACTCGGCGTTCCGCAGCCGAATCCAATACCACCAGCGGATTTCATCGAACGCTATCAGCGTGTTGATCTTTAGTTGCAACGGATATTTTTGTTCGCCATTAGAGGCATCAACTTTTTCTCTTTGTTCCCAAACACGCCATTGTTGATCATCGCTGTGGGCGGGCGGGGTATATACGATGTCCCAAGGGCCGAACAGAGGTCGGGCGGGTACCGTCAGCGCCAGCGCGCTCCAGAACGCCGGGTCGTAGTAGCGAGCTAGCGAGTCACCATGAGCCGGGTCGTTCATGCGCAGGAGGCGACGAGCATGCAAGAGCGCGGTCTCCGGTTTTTCACACGATGTGAGCAGAATACCGGCGCGGTTGTCGCGGCATAGCTCAAGGGCTTGGGCGGCGGCAGGACTTCCCGCTATCAGCTGTATCCAGATCGGACTGACATCATTCATTTCGGCAAACGGCGTGTCCTGAAACAACTTTTCAACACCCGTCAACCCGGACTGTTGGTAAAGCTTTTCCAGAGCCCGAGGCTGGCGAACGCTGTCGATGATGCCGTACAGGGTGCGGTTTCCAGTGGTGCCCAATGGCGTCGTGGCCACGGTTTTTTCCAGGAAATGACTTAGCCATTCAGACATGGGCAAACCTCACGCGAGCAAGCGCCATTAGCTTGCTTTCCACAAATCGGAACAAGGGGAAGGCCTTGAATGCTTTTTCGTACAAACGGGTTCGCCATAGGTGGCACTGTTACCTGCCCCGCCTTATCCGCATCAGCCTGTTTTAAAGGCCCCGGCATCAACGGCGCAGCACCGGTCCCACTGCCCGGGCTACCACCGGAGTTCATGTTGATCACCGGCCCGCTCAGGGTCACGCCGCCGGCGTCAATCTTGATGAAGCTGCCGCCACCCACCAGGGTCAGCTCCGCACCAGCTTCCATCACCACTTTCATGCCGCTGCTCAGGTGGATTTCTTGCCCTGCGTCGATGAACTGGCCCGTGCCGATCTTGATGTGCTGATTCACGCCCACGGTGAGGTGGTCGTTGGCGCGGGTTTCT
>NZ_JAHSTW010000049.1 GCF_019145195.1 Pseudomonas siliginis | reverse complement strand
GTTTGGGCCTCTCCAGACCACGCGGCAAATGTATCACCAACTTCTGTCGCGCGGCACTGGCAACTTTTAGGATTAATGCCATGAGCCGAATTGCTCTGAGTTCTCTGGAACGGGCGCAGCGGGAAATCCTGCCGCTCGATTTAGCGCTGTATCACGCCGCTCGCGAATACCCGGGCGGTGCTGCTGCCATTGCCGCTACGACGGGCCGCAACCCGACTACGCTGCAGCACAAACTGTCGCCGACCCACCCGAGC
>NZ_JAHSTW010000048.1 GCF_019145195.1 Pseudomonas siliginis | reverse complement strand
CGCTTTAATCATCGAAGCACGGCTCCTCAAACTCCGGTTGTTCCAGCGCAGGCGCCCTGCCCCAACCCTCCGGCTTTTTGTACGCCCACGGCCGCTGGCCGCTCTTGCTCAGGGCGCCCAAACGGAACCGTCGCCAGCCCAATCTATGCAGGATCGCACCCACGCGCATCTGCTCCGGTTTGCCCCAGTGGCCGGGATCGAGCTTGAGCGCCTGACTCATCACCTCACTGCCGGTGGTGGTCTCGCCGATCTGCGACTCTTCGAGCCAGGTCAGAATT
>NZ_JAHSTW010000047.1 GCF_019145195.1 Pseudomonas siliginis | reverse complement strand
TGCCTTAATCATCGAAGCACGGCTCCTCGAACTCAGGTTGTTCCAGCGCAGGCGCCCTGCCCCAACCCTCCGGTTTCTTGTACGCCCAAGGCCGCTGACCGCTCTTGCTCAAGGCGCCCAAACGGAACCGTCGCCAGCCCAGTCGATGCAGAATCGCACCCACGCGCATCTGCTCCGGTTTGCCCCAGTGACCGGGATCAAGCTTGAGCGCCTGACTCATCACCTCGCTGCCGGTGGTGGTCTCGCCGATCTGCGACTCTTCGAGCCAGGTCAGGATG
>NZ_JAHSTW010000046.1 GCF_019145195.1 Pseudomonas siliginis | reverse complement strand
CTGCGGCGGGATGGTGACTTTGAGGACAAACCAGTTTGGCGACTGGTGACCGTCGAGATATTGCTTGATGTGAACCTGACGCTCAAACGAGGGTCCCCAGACCGTTGAAGCCTTGGTAGACCACCGCCCGCCAGCAACCTCCACTGCTGGCGCTTCGAGATCCCCGCTATTGGGCCTGCGTGGATTCACCGTGGCGCCGTTGAAGCCTTTGCCGCTGAAGGTCGGTTGGTAGTCGTTGGTGAATTGCACATCACTGACATCGGGGAGGATATTTTTTACTTCGAAAGTCAGCGGCAGCGAGTCGATCCAGCCGCTGGCGTTGTC
>NZ_JAHSTW010000045.1 GCF_019145195.1 Pseudomonas siliginis | reverse complement strand
AGTTTGCCGCTTTCATCCATGAAACTTTGCCGGGCCCAGATCGTTTTGCTGCCCACCGGCAACGTCACTTCGGCTTGCCAATTGCCCGCCCAATCCACAATGACATCACTGAGCAGAGGTTCGGCAAGCCCTTGCAGACAGACGTCGACAACCCCGCCCCTCATGCCCGTACCCTTGAGCAATGCGGTTCGTGGCAACTTGCCGTGTTGTATCGGCTGGAGAAATTCTGGCGGCAGCAGCACCACCGTCAATTCATGCTCGTCACTGTGTAGCGACGGTCGACCGTCCAGTGTCTGCTGGGCGTCAAAGGTGTAGAGCCTGAATTGCTCGAG
>NZ_JAHSTW010000044.1 GCF_019145195.1 Pseudomonas siliginis | reverse complement strand
CTACCAGTGAAAGTAACGTTCAGTCTATCTTTCTATCACATACCCAAATTTTTAAAGAACGATCTAGTCAAAGACTAGAAATCAACATTCATCACCGAACCGGTGGAATGCTCATTTCTAAGCTTTCAAACTTCAGAAGCAGTAGTGGTGGAGCCAAGCGGGATCGAACCGCTGACCTCCTGCGTGCAAGGCAGGCGCTCTCCCAGCTGAGCTATGGCCCCGTATTTCTACAGGCGTTTCCCACACAAAATTGGTGGGTCTGGGCAGATTCGAACTGCCGACCTCACCCTTATCAGGGGTGCGCTCTAACCAACTGAGCTACAGACCCAATTTCGG
>NZ_JAHSTW010000043.1 GCF_019145195.1 Pseudomonas siliginis | reverse complement strand
CATGGTTCAGGCTTTCACCCACGACGTGATCATCCCGCGTGACCCGCAATCCGGTCAGCCAACCGGTCAGCGCGTACACAAGCCAGTTGTGATCACCAAGGTCTACGACAAGGCTTCGCCACTGCTGCAAGCAGCACTGACTTCCGGCGAGCGCATGAGCGAAATCGTTATCCAGTGGTACCGCACTTCGGCCCAAGGCACCCAAGAGCACTACTACACCACCAAACTGGAAGACGCGATCATCGTCGCCATCAACAACAAAATGCACAACTGCCAGGATCCAGGCAACGCGCACTTCACCCACCTGGAAGAAGTGCAGTTCACCTACCGCAAAATCACCTGGACCCAT
>NZ_JAHSTW010000042.1 GCF_019145195.1 Pseudomonas siliginis | reverse complement strand
TTACCAGTGAAAGTAACGTTCAGTCTATCTTTCTATCACATACCCAAATTTTTAAAGAACGATCTAATCAAAAGACTAGAAATCAATATTCAGTGCGAATATTCATTTCTAAACTCTCAAACTTCGAAGCAGTTTATGGTGGAGCCAAGCGGGATCGAACCGCTGACCTCCTGCGTGCAAGGCAGGCGCTCTCCCAGCTGAGCTATGGCCCCATAACAAAATTGGTGGGTCTGGGCAGATTCGAACTGCCGACCTCACCCTTATCAGGGGTGCGCTCTAACCAACTGAGCTACAGACCCAATTTCGAGCTTGTAACTGTTAGCTCAGAGCTATCAGCTTGGAGCTTAAA
>NZ_JAHSTW010000041.1 GCF_019145195.1 Pseudomonas siliginis | reverse complement strand
TATGGTTCAGGCTTTCACCCACGACGTGATCATCCCGCGTGACCCGCAATCCGGTCAGCCAACCGGTCAGCGCGTTCACAAGCCAGTTGTGATCACCAAGGTCTACGACAAGGCTTCGCCACTGCTGCAAGCAGCTCTGACTTCCGGCGAGCGCATGAGCGAAATCGTTATCCAGTGGTACCGCACTTCGGCTCAAGGCACCCAAGAGCACTACTACACCACCAAACTGGAAGATGCGATCATCGTCGCCATCAACAACAAAATGCACAACTGCCAGGATCCAGGCAACGCGCACTTCACCCACTTGGAAGAAGTGCAGTTCACCTACCGCAAAATCACCTGGACCCAC
>NZ_JAHSTW010000040.1 GCF_019145195.1 Pseudomonas siliginis | reverse complement strand
TGTGGCGGCCGATAGCACGCAGTTCAAGCTGTATTGAAGTGGGCGGCGTCCACAACCTTGGGCTCATGCGTTCGCCGTACTCAGCTAGTAACTGGGCATCGATTGCGTCCGTTTTGCTGTTTTTCAGCATCAGCTTTGCAAAGTTGTGAAAACTCTTCGGATTGATAACCGAGACTGGCAAACCCGCCGCAGCGAGCTCCATGGCCAAGTCCAGGTAGTAGATTCCGGTGGCTTCCATCACCACAGACATAGGCTTGAGCTCAAGTAACTTGCTGACAGCAGCTTTGCGACCCGCCGGTGTCTGGTCGATATTGCACTGACCTGCAAAGCGGCCGCCATTGCGCCAGCCCATCGCTGTAGTGCGAGATCCCACATCCAAA
>NZ_JAHSTW010000004.1 GCF_019145195.1 Pseudomonas siliginis | reverse complement strand
GGCACGACAACAATGCAAGGAGGCTCGACAAGCCCATGAGTAACGCTGCACAGAATCCGCTTCGCCTGCATCCGGCGCCCGAATCGGCCACCGTCGAACTGCTGTATCGAATCTTCGGTGACGTCCTGATCCCGCTGGAAAAAATCCGCGAGCAGTACTTTCGCAATCTCAACGAGCAGTCGTTCGTGACAGAAATCAACAGCGGCCGGATCCAGCTCCCGATCACCACGCTGGACACCAGCCGCAAGGCGCTGAAGTACGCGCACATACGCCACGTTGCCTCGCTGATCGACATCCGCGCCTACAAGGCTGATGAAGATATGCAGCGGCAGCAGGACGGCCAACGCCAAACGGCACCCACACCATTGACGGTTGTCACCACCAGCCAATGACTTACGAGGAGCACATAACATGACAGCAATTCAAATTTGCGCACTCATCACCCTGATCGCTTTCGCCGGACTACTCATTTGGGCTGGTTACAAGATGGGCCACATCGACGGAAAATCTGCGGGACTAAAAGAAAGAGACGAAATTCAGCGCGCCGAAAGCGTCAAGCCCATTCGTAAACTACAAGCAAAGCTCGACTTCTTCCAGCCAGACCATCAGCGCCTGGTACAGCGATGCAAGCAACGGGATAAGGATCCGCGCCTCGGCGAATTAGAGCGTCCAACACTGCTGGATATCGCCGAGAAGCTCAAGATCGCAGCCGAGACATTCGCCGCACTCCGTACCAGGAAAAAAAAACTGGAACGCGAAACCAGAGCCTTGCGCCAACTAGCTCTCGCCATGGCCTGCTCTCTGCACGCAGAAAGTGAAGGAGAAGCAGCATGAACGGCACGCTCTCCTACTTCGGACCAACTCATTATCGGATCTCAGAGCAATGCGGCGAACAATCTCGCCTGCGAGCACGAATGTCGACCGCTTTGCTCTTCGACGACACGCGAGTCGATACCCACGAAATTAAAAGCCTCTGCTGCGCAGCAGCAGGCATCAATGCTTTTCCTCAAGCCGCTACCGAGGCATCTACCCCACACCAAAAGCTGCGCCGGGCAGCGCCTCCCAATGCAACGCTGAACGCTCAGAAACGCTCGCCCGCACAGCTTGCCGAGGGGTATACGCAGTGTGATGAGGCGGCAGAACCATCGCTGCCGACCTATCACCTCGACAAGATTCCAGAAGACAAGATGGCGGAACTGGTCGGTACCACGCGCCGGGCATTGCAAGGCAAGCGCGCCCGAGGCGTCATTCCCAAAGGGGTTTGGAACAGCATCGATAGCCGCATTTATTACAGTCTAAGGAGATACGAAGCATGGCTCGAGAGCCAATGGGATTGCCCACCGGAGTTGAATTTGCTGGACAGTCCGTCCGCATTCGCTTCACCTGGAACGGGCAACGCCGTTGCGAAACCCTCCCCTATCCCCAAACGCCGAAGGGGATTAAGGCTGCCGCCGACCTACGCGCTAACGTAACCAGCCTGATCAAGCACGGCGTGCTGGATGATCAGCGATACGCCGAACTGTTCCCCAACTCCACCTATTCCAACTACTCGGCGACTCCCCGTTTCGGGGAGTACGCCCAGGAGTGGCTCAACAGTCGGGAGATCGTGGCCGGGACTCGAAAGAACTACCTTGGCTCGCTCAATCTGTACTGGATGCCCTATCTGGCGATGCTACCCATGGACAGCATCACGTCGGTGATGCTGCGCAAGGTAGTAGCCAATACAGAATGGCCGACGCCGGGTGTAAAGCGCGCGGCGATCCAGCGCCTGACTACCGTGTTTGGCACCGCAGTGAAAGACGGCCTGATCAACCGTAACCCGGTTGAGTCAATTGAGCTGCCGGTGAAAGCCAAGAAACCCATCGATCCGTTCACGGTGGGTGACGCCAACCAAATTATCGAGCACTTATATAAGACGCTGAACCATTCGATGCGGATCTACGCGGCCTACTTCGAGTTCGCCTTCTACACCGGCATGCGCCCCAGCGAGATCGCGGCGCTGCGCTGGGAAGAGGTCGACAAGGAAAAGCGGCTGGTGAACGTGTGTCGGATCGTTGCGGACTACAAGATCGAGGAACGAACCAAAACCCGCAACGGACGCCAGGTCATGCTCAACAGCCGAGCACTGCACGCCATCGAGCAGGCCGAACTGTTGGCGAAGCAACGTGCTTTGCCAAGCCGGCGCAAACGCACCGAATCGACGTATGTGTTCCCGCCCACCAAGAACTTCGAGTTCATCCAACAATCGAGCGTGACCGACAAACACTTCCAGGCTGCACTGACTGAATTGGGCATTCGCGCCCGCCGGCAATACAACTGCCGACACACATACGCTACCATGTGCCTTATGGCGGGTATGAACCCTGCGTTTATTGCCACTCAGCTCGGTCATAGCGTTCAGATGTTGCTATCGACATACGCCCGATGGATAAACTCCAGCACCGACTGGGGTGAGCTCGGGAAGCTTGAATACAGCTTGATTGGTACAAAATTGGTACAGGCAGAAACAGTACCCCTCTGAAACCCTTATGGAATCAGCCCCTGTGACACTGGAACAGAACTACACCGCGATTCTCGGCCAACTGGGCGAGGACGTCTCCCGCGAGGGCCTGCTCGACACGCCAAAGCGTGCCGCCAAAGCCATGCAGTACCTCTGCCGCGGTTATGCACAGACGCTCGAAGAGGTCACCAACGGTGCCCTGTTCAGCTCCGACAACAGCGAAATGGTGCTGGTCAAGGACATCGAGCTGTATTCGTTGTGCGAACACCACCTGCTGCCGTTCATCGGCAAGGCGCACGTCGCCTATATCCCGAGCGGCAAAGTGCTGGGCCTGTCGAAGGTCGCGCGGATCGTCGATATGTACGCCCGTCGCCTGCAGATTCAGGAAAACCTCAGCCGCCAGATCGCCGACGCGGTAATGCAAGTCACCGGCGCGCTGGGCGTGGCCGTGGTGATCGAAGCCAAGCACATGTGCATGATGATGCGCGGCGTCGAAAAGCAGAATTCGTCGATGATCACTTCGGTGATGCTCGGTGAATTCCGTGAAAACGCGGCAACCCGTAGCGAATTCCTCAGCCTCATCAAGTAATTCGCAACAGAAAAGAGCCGGCGTTGATCGCCGGTTTTTTTTCGCCCGTGAAAAATCGGGTAAGCTGCGCGCCTTTCTTCATTTGCACCGTGAGGCTTTCAACGTGTTCGTCAAAGCGCTTCGTGTCGGCCTCGGCCAACTGGTTATCTTCATCGATTTCATCACCCGCCCGGGCAAGACCAAACGCCCCGCTGCTGCTCAGGCGCAAGTCGACGCTGCCGCGAAAGATCTGACGCTGTATCAGTTTCACGCCTGCCCGTTCTGCGTGAAAACCCGCCGCGCCCTGCATCGCCTGAATGTGCCGGTGGCGCTGAAAGACGCGAAGAACAACGAGCAGGATCGCCAGACCCTGCTGGAACAGGGCGGCCGAATCAAAGTGCCTTGCCTGCGAATTGAAGAGAACGGGCAGACAACCTGGATGTATGAATCCAAGGTGATTATCGATTATCTGGATAAGCGGTTTGCGGCGGTCTGATGTTAACGGGTTGGAGCGATAGCCGCCTTCGCGAGCGGGCTCGCTCCCACCCTTGAAACGCATTCAATTCTGTGGGAGCGAGCCTGCTCGCGAAGAGGCCCGCACCGACAACGCCGGCCCTTGAGCCGGCGTTTTTGCTAGGCCGCCCTTTCCATCTGCGCCCGCCGCACCACCGCCGCCAACCGCTTCAACCCCTCATCCAGCCGCGCCGGATCGATGTGGCTGAAATTCAGGCGCAAATGCCCATGATGCTTGTCCGGCTCGGGAAAGAACGGTTCACCGGGCATGAATGCCACATCATTGGCCAACGCCTCATTGAGCAAAGTGCGCGTATCCAGCGGTTGCTTCAGCGTCAGCCAGAAGAACAGCCCGCCTTGGGGCATGTTCCACTCAGCCAGATCTGCAAAATGCTCTTCCAGCGCCAACTGAAACGCATCTCGCCGCTGCCGGTAGAAATCCCGCAACTCACTTAAATGCTGGTGATACTTCTCTGAGCCGATCCATTGCAGCGCCTGCCACTGACCGATGCGATTGGTGTGCAGATCCGCCGATTGCTTGAGTTTGAGCAGGTGGGGGAACAGATCCGCACTGGCGATCAAGTAACCGACACGTAGACCCGGGAGCAAGGTTTTCGACACGGTACCGGTGTAGATCCAGCTAGCTTTTTTCAGGCGCGCCGCAATAGGTTTGGCACTGCCACCATCGAAAGTCAGTTCGCGGTATGGCTCGTCTTCAATGAGCGTGACGCCGAATTCATCAAGCAACGCGGCGACCGCTGCGCGCTTGGCCTCGCTGTAGCGCACGGCGGAAGGATTCTGGAACGTCGGGATCAGGTAGATAAACGCCGGGCGGTGTTGTTCCAGACGTTTGCGCAGTTGCGCCAGGTTGGGTCCGTCGGCTTCTTGCGGCACGGTCAGGCAGTCGGCGCCGAACAGCTGGAAGATTTGCAGCGCGGCCAGATAAGTCGGCGCCTCCAGCAAGATTTCCGTGCCCTTGTCGATATACAGTTTTGCCGCCAGATCCAGAGTTTGCTGGGAACCACTGACCACCAGCACCTGACTCGCCTCGCATTCAAGGCCCAGCGCCCTCGCCTCTGCCGCCAGCGCCTCGCGCAAGGCCGGCTCGCCTTCGCTCATGCCGTACTGCCCCAGCGACAGCGGCATCTCGGCCCATTCCACCTTCGGCAACATCGCCTCAGCGGGCAGACCGCCGGCAAACGACATCACCTCTGGACGCTGGGCGGCGGCGAGGATTTCTCGGATCAAAGAACTTTTCAGGCGCGAGACACGTTCGGAAAAAGCCATGGAGGTCACCGTAGCAAGGCATGCAGGAAATGAGTCAAACTGGTTGACTGAAATTACGACAGCTTGAGCGAGTACGTCAACATGCTTGACCTTAAGAACCCCTCCACTCAGCAACAGGCCATGGAAGCGTTTTTCTTCGGCTATCAGGCATTCACTGCCAAGGCTGATGAAATGCTCGAGCGCCGCGGCCTCTCGCGAGTGCATCAACGCATCGTGTTTTTCATCGCGCGCTATCCGAACCTCAGCGTGAAAGAGTTGCTGGCCCTGCTGGGAGTGAGCAAACAGGCGCTAAACATGCCCCTGCGCCAGTTGCAGGATATGCATCTGGTCGACAGCGTCGCTTCGCAGACGGACAAGCGTAAGCGCCTGCTTGAGTTGACGGCCGAAGGTGCGAAGTTCGAGCAAGCGCTGCGCCGTGAGCAGGTGAAATTGCTCGAGCGGGTGTTTGCCGAGGCTGGGGAAGCGGCGGTGAATGGGTGGTTGGCGGTGAATCTGGCGCTTGGGGGCAGTCAGACGTATCTCGAGTGATAAGACCGCCCTCTTCGCGAGCAGGCTCGCTCCCACAGGGAAGCGCATTACAAAGGAGGCAGCGAGCCTGCTCGCGAAGCCATCCTGATAGCCATATATCCCTATCGGCAAAAAAATCGCCGACAAAACAAAAAACAATATTTGCTTTATTTGTACACAAAAGCATAATCCACTGCGTGCGAGTTCCTGACTATACGGTCAACAAATTCGCGTATGCCTCAAAGGGCCGCTGCCACCCCTCATGGGTCCGGCCCTGGAAATAACAATAAAACTCTTGAGGAGTACTCGCTGTGGAAAGCCGCAAATCCGAAGCACCGCCGCTCGAGCTCACGCCGCCATTACGCAATGGCCTGCTGGAGCGTCTGTTCAAACTCAGCTTGCATGGCACCACGGTGAAGACCGAGCTGATTGCCGGTCTGACAACCTTCATCACCATGGCTTACATCATCTTCGTCAACCCGAACATCATGGCCGATGCCGGCATCGATCACGGTGCAGCCTTCGTTGCCACCTGTATCGCCGCCGCATTGGGCTGCCTGTTGATGGGGCTGTACGCCAACTGGCCGGTCGGCCTGGCGCCGGGCATGGGCCTCAACGCTTTCTTCACCTACACCGTGGTCGGCACCATGGGCTACAACTGGGAAACCGCCCTCGGCGCGGTGTTTGTCTCGGGCGTGCTGTTCATGTTCCTGACCTTTTCGCGGATTCGCGAGTGGCTGCTCAACAGTATCCCGGTCAGCCTGCGGTTCGCGATGGGCGCCGGTGTCGGTCTGTTTCTGGGCCTGATCGGTCTGAAGACGGCCGGTATCGTTGTCGACAGCCCGGCGACGCTGATCAAGCTGGGTTCGCTTCGTGAACCCGGTCCGCTGCTCGCCGCGATCTGCTTCCTGATGATCGCGATCCTCAGTTACCACCGCGTGTTCGGTGCGATCCTGATCAGCATCATCACCGTCACCCTCGCCGGTTGGGGCCTGGGTCTGGTGCACTACGAGGGCATCATGTCCGCGCCACCGAGCCTGGCGCCGACCTGGATGGCAATGAACGTCGCCGGCGTGTTCAACGTCAGCATGATCAGCGTGGTACTCGCCTTCCTCTTCGTGCACATGTTCGACACCGCCGGTACGCTGATGGGCGTGGCCCAGC
This sequence comes from Pseudomonas siliginis, assembly GCF_019145195.1. Classification (GTDB taxonomy): domain Bacteria; phylum Pseudomonadota; class Gammaproteobacteria; order Pseudomonadales; family Pseudomonadaceae; genus Aquipseudomonas; species Aquipseudomonas siliginis. Next base: position 390,272 of record NZ_JAHSTW010000004.1, on the reverse strand, counting down.
GCGCCAACCTGGTGGCGGCTGACGGTCGTATCGAAAACCTCTCGCGGGCGATGAAGGCTGACAGCGCATCCAGCGTATTCGGCGCCGTGGTGGGGGTTCCACCCGTGACAAGTTACGTGGAAAGTGCCGCTGGCGTCGCCGCTGGTGGTCGGACTGGTCTTACCGCAGTTACCGTGGGTGTGCTATTTATAGCAGCCATGTTTTTCGCACCGCTGGCTGGCATGATTCCCGCTTATGCCACGGCCGGTGCACTGATCTACGTGGCGATGCTGATGATGGGCGGTATGGCCCACATCGAATGGGACGAAGCGACCGACGCCATTCCGGCGATCGTCACGGCGATCATGATGCCGCTGACCTTTTCGGTCGCCGACGGTATCGCACTGGGCTTCATCACTTACGTCGCGTTGAAGGCCGGCACCGGCAAGTACAAGGAAATTTCCGTCAGCCTGTGGGTGCTCTGCGCGATCTTCATCGCCAAGTTCATCTTCCTGTAAACGCTGCGCGGTTCAGGCTTCAAACCAGCCTCACCCTCACCGGTGGGGCTTTTGCACATCCCGATAACAACAAAGGAGCAATACGATGAGTCTGGAAACCTGGCTGCTGTTCAGTGGCGCTGCGCTGGTGGTGATCCTGATCCCGGGACCGCTGTCATTGCTGATGATCAGCAACAGTCTGAATTACGGCTTGCGCCGGTCGTACCCCGCGTTCCTGGGTGGCGTGATCGCCTCGATCTGCCTGCTCAGCGCGTCGGCACTTGGCCTCGGCGCATTGCTAATGGCTTCGGAGCAGTTGTTCAGCGCGCTGAAAATAGTCGGTGCGCTGTACCTGTTCTACCTCGCCTGGCAGAGCTGGCAGCAATCGCGGCAGCCATCGACGGGCGCAGAAGTACCTGAGTCTGCACCGGTGCCGCGCTTTCGCACATTGTTCGGGCGCGCTTTTGTACTGGGAGCGAGCAATCCGAAGGACATCCTGTTTTTCGCCGCGTTTCTGCCGCAGTTCCTCCGCGCTGAGCAACCTTTTCTGCCGCAATTGCTGATCATGATCGCGACCTGGGTAGTGCTCGATCTGTGCTGCAAACTTGCCTACGGCCTGGGAGCCCACGGCGCCGCACGTTATCTGCGCAGCGGCAAGGGCCAGAGTTGGTTCAATCGGGTCAGTGCCGGACTGTTTGGCGGTGCTGGTGCCGCGTCGTTGCTTGGCAGCCACTGAAAAGCGCCACTATTGATCATCCTGCCGGAACGGATCTCGGGCGGGATGATGTGTTGTTTTGAATCAATTCAATTCGAACAACATTCAAACTTTGATACGCAATAGATAGCAACAACCCACCGATATACAGCTCTGGAAAAGCCAACGTAATATTCTTCGCCTTAACGACAATTGCCGGAACAAGGAAGTTCTAATGGCCACACTGATAAGCGAAGCGACAGCACAAACCGACCCTTCAATACATGCGGATCTGCAACCTGTTTCCGATACCGTAATAATCATGGATCTGGGCTATGAAGCCAACGAATACAAGCCCTCAACCATCGATCAGAGCCGAACTAACGAAAAATCGAGTCAGTTGCAAATGGTGGACGAAGTGTTCGGCCCTTTTGAAATTGGCGACATTTCGATTACCCGTACTGCACTCGACGGATTAGGCGCGACCATTGATGGTCAGCCATTGAATGGCGAGAACAGTTTCTTTCGCCGACCAAAACGTTCTTTTATCAATGCCCTGCAGTTCGATGCCAATAAAGTTGAGCACTATCTGAAAACTTCAACGGGCAGCGATAGCTACTTGTTGCCCACGCTCCTGTTTGAAATAGCCAGCCAGCGCCCGCTCACTGCTCCCCGGCTCTTGAGGGAGAATGCCGCAGAGACTGTATCCGGCAATTACCGCGACAAACTTGTCAAACTTCTGAGTGCCGCACAGTCGCTTGATCTGCAACACGTGCACGTCCCCAAACATCATCCCCGCTGGGCGGCATTGACCAAAAGCTACGCGACGCTGGGCTCCAGCGTGGGTATCCAGGGCTTCGGCATCTTCATGGGTATTCGCGGCGTTGTCGATGCGATCAAAGCCGAAAACACTGCTGAAATAGCGATAAACAGCGCAGGCATTGTATCGGAGCTGGGCTCCATCGCGGCCGATGTCGCGGTGAGCAAGATAGCCACGCAGATGCTCACAGCCGGGCAAAGTGCTTATCGGGACTTCGCCAAAACCCGCTTTGCACTCAGATTGGGTCGATCGGGAGGACTGGTCGGCGGCATGCTGACGCTGCCCTTCGACATCTTTACCGCCGTGAGGTCGATGAACGCCGCTCAGAATGCCACCGGCAAAGAAGCGATGGATCATTACGTCAGCGCTGGCCTGAGCATTACCAGTGCAGCCATGACTGTCATCCTCGGGTCCGCCGCGATGGCCGGGTTCTCGTTTGCCGGCCCTGTCGGACTTGCAGCCGGCGCGATTCTCGCCATCGGCTCACAGGTCTACGGTGCGGTGCGTATCGTTGACGATATAGATGACTACATTGAATTGACTGTCGATGAACGGTGGCGTAGCGGTTGGTTTTCGTTCTGCATGATGGAGGTCGATCAAAACGTTCAAAACCGCTATATCAAGGCAAAGACGCTGTTGCAGCACTCTCTGCAACTGAAAAAGACCGCTAGAACGCTGCTCGATGGCCCCTTGAAAGAGACTACTGAAGCCATCGTCAACGGCAAATTCGATGTGCGTCTGAAACCAACGCGGGTGTGGAAGCGAAACTGGTGGACCAAACAGGATGCGTGGGAATCGGTCAATGTCCCTGAAGTGGTAGGCACTGATGACATCATTGATGCACGCGCGGGGGTTACAAAAGATACACCTGGCGCGGAGTTGGGGGTCGCCGCCGAGGGCAAGAACGTTCTCTGGTTTATCAGCGAGGGCAACGACTCGATCAGAGGGGTCGAAAAAAAACCCAACACCTTCCATTACAAGTCAGGAAAAAAACAACTTTCCGGCGGCGAAGAAAATGACCAGTTCCTGTTTGAGAACGCAGCGGACTTCCTTGAAAGGGGTCGCCATGTCGCAGATCATTCGACGCTGAGCGGCGGCGCAGGAAATGACACACTGGTACTCGGCGGCAGCTACTCCTCCCGAAATACCAACAGAACTGGCTATGACGTAGATCTGCTGGCTGGAGCATTGCAGATCATCACGAGCGATGTCGATGCCGACAATAACCGGATATCTATCCTGCACAGTTTGCTGGACGGCATCGAAAACGTTGAGACAGTCCATCGCGCGGCAAGCGTGGTAACGGGCTCCGCGCAAAACAACATCATCAAATCCCGGGGCAGCGACGTCATTGAAGCTGGCGCCGGGGACGACCAGATATTTCTCTCCCACGAAAGAGCAAAAGCGTCGGGAGGCGCCGGCACCGATCAATATTACATCGCGCATGTGGCCGGCCGTTTTTCCATTGTCGATGATGGTGAACAGACCAGCTACATCGTCATGAACTGGCGCAAGGAGTTGATTGAATCCTGGTATATCGAGGGTAACGACCTGGTCATCCGCTCAGGTTTCGAAACGTCTGACCACCTCAAAAACGTGTTGACCATTCATGATGTTTATACGAACACCGAACACACTAGAAAGCTTCAGAACAAAAACCTGGTTTTCGTAACCAGCGATGATTTCCATTTCAGACTTGAGCTGCCAGACACCATCCCGGACGGCCAAACCGTAGAAATAACCGAAATCTTCCTCAAACGTGGCAAACCGGTAAACCCGATCATTATTTATGCAGCGGAATGCTGGATCCGCCACCGCAAACCCGCTGCCTATTACGTCCCGAGAACCGGCAAGACAACCACTTTTTACGCAGTTTTACGTTCTGATGTCATTACCCGTATATATCTGGATTTCCGCAGCGATGAGCTGACAAAAGCGAAGGCGCATTTTTTCTCGGACAGACCCAAGTCATATCACCTGACTGTTGGTTGCCATCTCGTCTATCACTTCGGCGCGAAAAGCATCAAGCTCAATTATTACTCCGCTGCGCGTAACGAAGACGATCACGACAATATTACGAAGATCCTGCGCACCATGGCTGTTCGTCCGTTCAGCCGTTACGTGTTGATCTTCAAGGATGGCGTTGTTGCGGATGCCGAGCTTACAGCGCAAACCGAAATCGCACCTGCCTTTACGGATTTCACGGTATCGCGGGATTGGGTGACCCAAATGAAACTGCCGCTCGAGGTTCGCTCTCAGCGCTACTTTCACAATCTGGCTGAAAAAGCAGCTGAACCGATGGGCCGTACAAGAGTTTGCGCAACGCCGATTCGACTGGCCGTGCAAACCGACATGGACAACTACGAAGGAGAAGGTTCGAGTTATCTCATCCACGTACTCCCGGACATGACCATCAAACTCTCGACTCCCGGCGCACTTGCCGATGCCAAAGTTCGCCTGCCCTATTCATCCACTTGGGAACTTGATGCAACGCAACTCGGCAAGGTCGAAATAAGGCTGGAAGAAAACCGGCTCTCCATCGGCACAACCACTTTTTATCTGCCGGTCTATGGAAGCGAAGATCTGATAGATCAAATCCGCGTTATTACCACCGGTGGAGTTGTGCACACGGTCGATCTGGTCTTTGATCGCATTTATCTGGATGGGCTTGATGCACGTTTTTTCGAAGAGCCCGACGCCTCAAAAGCGCTCCCGCCATATCTTGCCGCATTGGCCAACGACGAAGTCAAAGTCTGGAACGTTATCTGCGTCAACGACGAAACCGCGCGCGTGGGCTACAACCTGGCCGCCCATGGCTGGGTATTGCGTGCCGACAAATCCCGCATCGAAAAGTCTGCGTTAAGAGTAGTGAATCGCTGCAGTCACCAGACCAACATTTTCCGCCCTGTTTCGCTGATGAAAGTGCCTCCCGCGTAATTCGCGGTAACCCGTCAACAAACACCCTTTTTTATCAGCGTACTGTCTACGCGGCACCCGCACGCGTCTGCGCGCTCTTTTTCCGAGTATTTCCCATGGCCAAATCACCCAAAAAAATCCCGACCATAAAATCGCCCGATTCGCCCGATGCCACACATCCCGGATCACCGCCCCTCGTCAGAAATGTGGGCCTGGACATGCCTGACGCCCTGCTCCTGGGCATCGATTCGCCGGCGATCAGCCAAGCGCCAGCCACCTCTGCCGCAGCCAACGCAGTGCCCACGGTCAGCCTTCATGTGTTGCCAGATGCAGCGCATGATTTCAGCGCCACTCGGAACGCAATCGCCTGGCCGCAAGAGCGTTTCCACGAATTGGTGCCGGTGACGCAGAACGATGGCTTGTTCACTGGACCGGATCAGCGCACCTACGCTCAAATCGCCAATGAAGGCCAGTTTGTCGTCGAGCAGGACGGGCAAGGCAACTACCATGTACCACTGACCTTCGCGCCCGGCGTGCCCGGCCTGCCTCTGACGCGAATCGAGGGTCAGGCGATCTGGCAGATCCAGCGGCCCGAGAGGCCCTCCAACCGGCCTGCGTCCGCCACGCCACACTTGCCCTCATACATCTCGCCGGCCGACGCCATGACGTTGACCAAGCCGGAAATGGCGACAGAAGGCCTTCGTTACAACAGACTCAGGCAGACCTTCGTAACCACGGTAGACGGCACCGTCATGGTGCGCAAAAACCAGGACGGTGAATATCAACAAGCGTTTGCCTCAACGACCAATGCACCCGACGTTTTCTTCGAGCAAATCCCCGGCACCGTTTTCTGGCGGCGAAAAACACCCGGGACGAAGCCATCTGGTACCAAGCCCGAAGCCAGCCAGTCCGACAACGCAGTCCCCGGCCCGAGCAAGCGTCCACGACTTGTCGAGGCCACAGAAACGCTAACCGCGTCGCAAGCCACGACTCCGTCTGAGGAGCTGACCCCGTATTTCTGGCTTCCGTGGGGGCACCTGAACAAACCTGTGCACATCGAATCGGTACAGCTTGGCTGGCTGCATTATCCAATCGTCCCTGTCGGCTCGAACACGACACCCAAAGTGTATTTCGTATGTCATCCCGAGTTTGTCCCGACAGATTTCAATACTTTCGAAAGCATGCTGATAAACATGCCCGAGCGACAGCCGGTAGCGACTTTTCGCATCGGCAGTGATCCGGGTGAGGTCCATCCGGGCAAACGCTTTTTTGAAGAGCCGATATCAACGTCCGTCGCTCGCGCGTTCCCCGATTTCTCTGAAGCAACAGCAAGGGCCGTCGCCCGCAGGTTGTTCGAACTCGCCGATCACTCCGAGACGATTACCGGCACCGGATTGATCAATGTCCAGGCCGTTCTGCATCAGTGGAAACAACTGCCGTTTTCCACAGCTGCCGATTTTGCCGACCCGCTGAACATGCTGGCCGTTGCGCCGGACATCGACCTGGGAAGCAAACGGCTTATTCCGATGCCTTCCCAGACCGACAGTGAATTGCAACGACTGAGCTTCGATCCGCAGCATTTCCCCTCCGCCTGGAATCATTACAAGACCTATCCCTCGGATCTGAATCTGCGGCGATTGCTCGGCGCGTTGCTGGTCGGCTGTGGTTACGAGCTGTTTCCACTGACTTATGAGCACAGAATGCCGACGCTGGTCTTCAAACGAGCCGGTCACGATCAGATCTTCTTCTTGAAACTGGGAGCGATCAGTCAGGCCGGCCTGACCCACGTTCCTGGCAACGAACTGACGGAACCGGGCTTGCCCGCCAGAATCGGTCAGGATGCCTTCAAGGCACTGACCGATGCAGCGGCGCAGAACAAAGTGGTATGGCTGATCGGGGGCGTATTGAAGGTCGCGTCCACGCCAGATTCGGTGTTCATTATTCGCGAGCGCTGAGCCGCTACCCGCCTGCACCGGCAGCTGCGCCGCAAACGGGCATAAAAAAAGCCCGCAGTGTGAGCGGGCGAAAGACCAAAGAAGCTATATGCGCAGTCGCTTCCCGGTGGGGGCAGCTGCTTGGGGGTCAGCTGCCCCGATACGTGGAATAGCTGTAAGGCGAAATCAGCAGGGGCACGTGGTAGTGCTCCTGCTCGGCGGAGATGCCGAAACGCAACACCACCACGTCCAGAAATGCCGGCTCGGGCAGTTGCACACCGCGGGCGCGGTAGTAATCGCCAGCGTGGAACTGGACCTGATAGACGCCAGTGCGGTAATCGTCGCCTTGCAGCAACGGCGCATCGACCCGGCCATCGCTGTTGGTTGTCGCACTGGCGACCAATTCCAGGTGCGACCCTTCAACGCGGTACAGCTCGACCTTGATCGAGCTGCCCGGGCAACCGTGTGCAGCGTCCAAAACGTGTGTTGTCAAACGTCCCATTGATTCTGCGCGCCTGGCCGCAACAAGCGGTCAGACCTCGCGCCTCCCGAAGTCAGTTGAAAAGGAGACCGCACCGTTTCGGAGCACGAAACGCTGCGGCGAGTGACTGATTAAGACACTTTTCAAAAAAATTGTACACAATAAAAACGACATTTTTCGCCTCACCCCCGCCATCCGGGCCTTTATCGCCAATCTTTAGCCAAAGCGCCTGATCATTGAACCTTCTATTCATTAGCTGACTGGTCAGGCAGGTTTCTTGCAGGCCGGAACCATTAACAGCAAAAGATGACAGCCGGTGAAAAATGCGAAAATTCAGGCTTACAAAATGTAAATAAAGTTGTATACAATCAGCCCATCGCTGTGACGCCAGCCTGCCAGGCCGCCACACCAATCTGTCAACGTACAAGAAGGAAGACTGCAGTGAGCGCTGACTACCCACGCGACCTGATCGGTTACGGCAGTAACCCTCCTCACCCACACTGGCCGGGCAATGCCCGGATCGCCCTGTCCTTCGTACTCAATTACGAAGAAGGTGGCGAGCGCAATATTCTGCACGGCGACAAGGAATCCGAAGCCTTCCTCTCCGAAATGGTCGCCGCTCAGCCGCTGCAAGGCGCGCGCAACATGAGCATGGAATCGCTTTACGAGTATGGCAGCCGTGCCGGCGTCTGGCGGATTCTGAAGCTGTTCAAGGAATTCGACATTCCGCTGACCATCTTCGCCGTGGCCATGGCCGCCCAGCGTCACCCGGACGTGATCCGTGCGATGGTCGAGGCCGGCCACGAAATCTGCAGCCATGGCTACCGCTGGATCGACTATCAGTACATGGATGAAGCGCAGGAACGCGAGCACATGCTCGAAGCGATCCGCATCCTCACCGAACTGACCGGCGAACGTCCGCTGGGCTGGTACACCGGCCGCACCGGGCCGAACACCCGCCGGCTGGTCATGGAAGAAGGCGGTTTCCTCTACGACTGCGACACCTACGACGACGACCTGCCCTACTGGGAACCGAACAACCCGACCGGCAAGCCACATCTGGTGATCCCCTACACCCTCGACACCAACGACATGCGCTTCACGCAAGTGCAGGGTTTCAACAAGGGTGACGATTTCTTCGAATACCTCAAAGACGCGTTCGACGTGCTCTACGCCGAGGGTGCCGAGGCGCCGAAAATGCTTTCGATCGGTCTGCACTGCCGCCTGATCGGCCGTCCTGGTCGCCTCGCTTCGCTCAAGCGCTTTATCGAATACGCCAAAAGTCATGAACAGGTGTGGTTCAGCCGTCGCGTCGACATCGCGCGTCACTGGCAAGAAACCCACCCGTACCAAGGGACTGCAAAATGAGCCGCTTTCAAACCCTGCAACCGTCGACCCTGAGCCGCGACGCTTTCGTCAAAGCCTTCGCCGACATCTACGAACATTCGCCATGGGTGGCCGAAAAGGCCTACGACCTCGGTGCGGACGCTTCGATCGACGAGATCGAAACCCTGCATCAGCGCATGAGCGATATCCTGTTGAGCGCCGATCATGCCAGCCAGCTGGCCCTGATCAACGCTCACCCGGACCTGGCCGGCAAAGCTGCCGTCCAGGGCCAACTGACCGAAGCCAGCACCAATGAACAGGCTGGCGCCGGTATTCACCAATGCACGGCCGAAGAGTTCCAGCGCTTCACCGAGCTGAACGACGCCTACAAAGCCAAGTTCAATTTTCCCTTCATCATGGCGGTAAAAGGCAGCAACCGGCATCAGATCCTCGCGGCGTTCGAAACGCGCATCAACAATTCGGTGGAAGCCGAGTTCAAATGCGCGCTGGCGGAGATCAACAAGATTGCCCTGTTCCGTTTACTGACTCTTTAGCAAGCCTGGCCCGAGCGTGAATGAACGCGCAAACGCCCAGGGCCCTGCGAGCATCCCCAGCCAACTTATCAAAGGCAGACAAGAAGAATGAAAGCTTACGCCGTACCTTTCGAAAAATACGTCAACCTGGCCGACGCCCGTCTGGGCACCAAGATCATTTCGGTCACCGATGACTGGTTCGCAGACGCCAATCGTCTGTTCCAACCGACCCCGGCCGTATGGAAGGAGGGCGTGTTCGATGACAACGGCAAGTGGATGGACGGCTGGGAGTCGCGCCGCAAGCGCTTCGAAGGTTTCGACAGCGCGGTGATCCGTCTGGGCGTACCGGGCTCGATCAAAGGCGTGGACATCGACACTTCATTCTTCACCGGCAACTACCCGCCATCGGCCTCGCTGGAAGCGTGCTTCCTGGCCTCGGGCGAGCCGGATGAAAACACCCAGTGGACCGAAGTGCTGTCGGCCGTCGAGCTGCAGGGCAACAGCCACCACTACCACGAAATCAGCAACGACCAGGCGTTCAGCCACCTGCGCTTCAACATCTACCCGGACGGTGGTGTTGCCCGTCTGCGCGTATACGGCATTCCGTTCCGCGACTGGTCCGCTGTGGGCGACAACGAGCAAGTGGACTTGGCAGCAGCCCTCAACGGTGGCCGCGCCCTTGCCTGCTCCGACGAACACTTCGGCCGCATGAGCAACATCCTCAACCCGGGCCGTGGCATCAACATGGGCGACGGCTGGGAAACCGCGCGCCGTCGCACGCCGGGCAATGACTGGGTAATCGTCGCGCTGGGTCATCCGGGCGAGATCGAAAAAATCGTCGTCGACACCCTGCACTTCAAAGGCAACTACCCGGACACCTGCTCGATCCAGGGCGCGTTCGTCAAGGGCGGCACCGACAGCCAGATCGAAACCCAGTCGCTGTTCTGGCGCGAACTGCTGCCAAGCCAGAAGCTGGAAATGCACGCCGAACACACCTTCGTCGAGCAGATCAAGGCACTCGGCCCGATCACCCACATCCGCCTGAACGTGTTCCCGGATGGTGGCGTGAGTCGCCTGCGTGTATTGGGCAAGGTCGCTAAACAAGGTTGAACCCAATCGCTGGCAAGCCAGCTCCCACAGGTTTTGTGAACGCCACAGTCCACTGTGGGAGCGGGCTTGCCCGCGATGGCGATAGATCTAACAACACAGAATCCGGATAAGAAGAACAGCATGCGCACATTGACGATTGAACCGCTGACCAAAGAAGCCTTCGCCCCTTTCGGTGACGTGATCGAAACCGACGGCAGCGATCACTTCATGATCAACAACGGTTCGACCATGCGCTTCCACAAACTGGCGACGGTCGAAACCGCTCAGCCTGAGGACAACGCGATCATCAGCATTTTCCGCGCCGACGCGCAGGACATGCCGCTGACCGTTTGCATGCTGGAACGCCATCCGCTGGGCAGCCAGGCTTTCATTCCGCTGCTCGGCAACCCCTTTCTGATCGTGGTCGCGCCAGTTGGCGATGAACCTGTATCAGGCTTGGTCCGCGCCTTCGTCACCAACGGCAGGCAGGGCATCAATTACCATCGCGGCGTCTGGCACCACCCGGTGCTGACGATCGAAAAGCGGGATGACTTCCTGGTGGTTGATCGCAGTGGCACAGGCAATAACTGCGATGAGCATTTTTTCAAAGAGGATGAGCGGTTGATCCTCGCCCCCCACCAATAAGAGAAGGTCCGATCACTCGACAACAAGAGTGACGGGCGAGAGGTAAAGACTGTGGAAGCACATCTGTTGGAATGGCTGAACCTGAGCGTGCGCTGGGTTCACATGATCACTGGCGTGGCCTGGATCGGCGCGTCGTTCTACTTCGTCTGGCTGGAGAACAACCTCAACCGCGTCAACCCGAAAACCGGTCTGGCCGGTGATCTGTGGGCGATCCACGGCGGCGGCATCTACCACCTGGAAAAATACAAACTGGCCCCACCGTCCATGCCGGACAATCTGCACTGGTTCAAGTGGGAAGCCTACTTCACCTGGATGTCGGGGATCGCGCTGCTGTGCGTGGTGTTCTACTCCAATCCGGTGCTCTACCTCGTGGCACCCGGCAGCGGCCTCAGCGGTCCTGAAGGCGTGGCCATCGGTATCGGCTCGCTGATCGTCGGCTGGTTCGTCTACGACTTCCTCTGCGATTCGGCCCTGGGCAAGAAACCCGCCCTGCTCGGCTTCATCCTGTTCGTCCTGATCATTGCCGCGGCCTATGGCTTCAGCAAAGTGTTCAGCGGTCGGGGTGCGTACCTGCACGTCGGCGCGATCATCGGCACCATCATGGTCGGCAACGTGTTCCGCATCATCATGCCGGCGCAACGGGCACTGGTCGCGGCGATCGCCGAGAACCGTACGCCTGATCCGGCCCTGCCGGCCAAGGGTCTGCTGCGTTCGCGTCACAACAACTACTTCACCCTGCCAGTGCTGTTCATCATGATCAGCAACCACTTCCCGAGCACTTACGGCAGCCAGTACAACTGGTTGATCCTCGCCGGGATCGCGGTGTTGGCGGTATTGGTGCGTCACTACTTCAACACCCGTCACGACAGCCACAAGTTTGCCTGGACCCTGCCGGTGGCAGCGGTGGGCATGATCTGCCTGGCCTACGTCACTGGTCCGACGCCGATGTCGACTGCACCTGAAGTGGCCAAGGCACCGGCGAAAATCGAGTACCAACCGCTGCCGGAAACGGCACTGGGCGGTGGCGCGAAGCCGGCCGAAGCGGCGCAACCTGCGGCACCCGCTGCTCCTGCGGCGGCACCCGCGCAAGCCTCGAATGCCGGCCCCGGTTTCGACAAGGTGCACAACGTGATTCAAGAGCGTTGCACGGTGTGCCACTCGTCCAAGCCGACCAGCCCGTTGTTCAGCGCAGCCCCGGCCGGTGTGATGTTCGACACCCCCGAGCAGATCCGCCAGAACGCCGCGCGCATTCAGGCGCAAGCCATCACCACGCAGATCATGCCACTGGGCAACATCACCCAGATGACCCAGCAGGAACGTGACCTGATCGGTGCCTGGATTGCCCAGGGAGCGCAAACCAATTAATCGTTAAAAGCATCGCTGGCAAGCCAGCTCCCACAGGGTTTTGCATAGCCTGTGTGGGAGCGGGCTTGCCCGCGAATGGCCGCTCCGCGGTCTGCCTGATGCAAAGAAACAGCTGCAAGCAACCCGGCAGCTGTTAATCACAAGAATAAAAAAGATCCGAGGTGTTGCATGTCCGAGCTGTCCAAAGCGCGCATCCCCGACGCACCCGCCATTCAGCGTTTGCCCCTTTTGCAACTGATCCTGGTCGGTCTGCAACATGTTCTGCTGATGTACGGCGGTGCCATCGCGGTGCCGCTGATCATCGGACAGGCCGCTGGCCTGAGTCGTGAAGAAATCGCCTTCCTGATCAACGCCGACCTGCTCGTCGCCGGCATCGCCACTATCGTGCAGTCGCTCGGCATCGGCCCAATGGGCATTCGCATGCCGGTGATGATGGGTGCCAGTTTCGCTGCGGTCGGCAGCATGGTGGCCATGGCCGGGATGCCCGGCATCGGTCTGCAAGGCATCTTCGGTGCAACGATCGCCGCCGGTTTCTTCGGCATGCTGATCGCGCCGTTCATGTCCAAGGTCGTGCGTTTCTTCCCGCCGCTGGTGACCGGCACCGTCATCACCTCGATCGGTTTATCGCTGTTCCCCGTGGCCGTGAACTGGGCCGGTGGCGGTGTCGACGCCGCGCAATTCGGTTCGCCGATTTATCTGGCCATCGCTGCGCTGGTGCTGGCGACCATTCTGTTGGTTCATCGCTTCATGCGCGGATTCTGGGTCAATATTTCGGTACTGATCGGCATGTGCCTGGGCTATGTACTGTGCGGCGTGATCGGCATGGTCGACCTCAGCGGCATGGCCAGCGCACCGTGGATTCAGTTCGTCACCCCGCTGCATTTCGGCATGCCGAAATTCGAGCTGGCACCGATTCTGTCGATGTGTCTGGTGGTGGTGATCATCTTCGTCGAGTCCACCGGGATGTTCCTAGCGTTGGGCAAGATCACCGGCCAGGAAGTCTGCCCGCGCATGCTCCGTCGTGGCTTGTTGTGCGATGCCGGCGCGTCGTTTTTCGCCGGTTTCTTCAACACCTTCACCCACTCCTCGTTCGCGCAGAACATCGGCCTGGTGCAGATGACCGGCGTGCGCTGCCGTTCGGTGACCATCGTTGCTGGCGGTCTGCTGATCGTCCTCAGCCTGTTGCCGAAAGCGGCGTTTCTGGTGGCATCGATTCCACCGGCGGTGCTGGGCGGCGCGGCGATTGCGATGTTCGGCATGGTCGCCGCGACTGGCATCAAGATCCTCCAGGAGGCGGACATCGGTGACCGCCGCAATCAGTTGCTGGTCGCGGTGAGCATCGGTATGGGCCTGATCCCGGTGGTACGTCCGGAATTCTTCGCCCACCTGCCGATGTGGATGAGCCCGATCACCCACAGCGGCATCGCCATGGCCACCCTCAGCGCGCTGACGCTGAACCTGCTGTTCAACATCCTCGGCGGCAAGGAGCGTGCGGCGATCAATGATTGCCATGCGCACTGATTGAAACCACCACGCCACCTGTGGGAGCGAGCCTGCTCGCGAAAACGCTGTGTCATTCAACATTGATGGCGACTGACACAACCGCTTCGCGAGCAGGCTCGCTCCCACAGGGACTACGCAACTGCTTGTGCCTCAAACAATAAAAACAACAGGGAGCAACAGATGATCCGCACGCAAAGCAACGTTCTGTTGAGTGGCGGCCTGCTGGCCGCGAGTCAGGCCATGGCCGGCGATCTGCTGCTGTGGCAGAGCAACAGCCTCAGCTATCTGTACGGCAAGAACTTCGCGATCAACCCGTCCTATCAGCAGACGGTCACCTTCGAGCACGCCGACAAGTGGAAGTACGGCGACAACTTTCTGTTCGTCGACAAGATCTTCTACAACGGCAAGGAGGACCCGAACAAAGGTCCGCACACCTTCTACGGCGAGTTCACCCCGCGCTTTTCCTTCGGCAAGATCCTCGACCGCAAGATCGAGTTCGGCCCGATCAAGGATGTGCTGTTGGCGATGACCTACGAGTACGGCGAAGGCGAAAGCGAGGCCTATCTGATCGGCCCCGGCTTCGACCTGAAAGTGCCCGGTTTCAACTACGTCACCCTGAACATTTTCCGCCGCCAGACCGAAGGCCCGCGCCCCGGCGATGGTGTCTGGCAAATCACCCCCGCGTGGTCCTACAGCTTCCCGCTGGGCAATTCCGATGTGCTGATCGACGGCTACCTCGACTGGGTCGTCGACAACGACGAAAACTCACGCGGCACCTACCACGCCAACCTGCACATCAATCCGCAGATCAAATACGACCTCGGCAAAGCCTTGGGCTGGAGCCAGAAGCAGGTGTACGTCGGCACCGAGTACAGCTACTGGAAGAACAAATACGGCATTGAAAACAGCCATTCGTTCGATACCAACCAGAACACTGCCAGCCTGCTGCTGAAGGTGCACTTCTGAAATGGCCCGCAACCGTGCGCCATGCTTGCCGACGGTGCTCTGTTGCGGGGCACTTGAGCGTTGGCCGAGGAGTCAGTATTCTCCGCGGCCTTCCGAATTCGCTCTAAAAAAAAGCCTGAATTCAATTTCTGACCGAAAAGCCAACTTATCCCGGCTGCGGTCAGTCCTGAGGCATCCCGAAAACACGCTCGTCGACTGTTTTTCAGCAGCCGAACGGGCGTTTTTTGGTTTTTCAAAAGCCTTGGCGCAGCTTTTGCTACCAGCATTCAAAGCTGACCGATCGGATGAAATTTGCGGTACGAAAAAAGGCGCCACATCAGAGCGCCGATCTTAAAAAAATAACGTGGAACACCTACTTTGGGAGCAACCGAATGAAACGTATGTGCACCAGCCTGATGCTGGCCGGATCGATGTTCGCCGGCGGCCAGGCAATGGCCGAAGGCCTGCTGCAGTGGCAGAACAACAGCCTGACCTACCTGTATGGCAAGGACTTCCAGGTCAACCCGCGCATTCAGCAGACCGTGACCTTCGAGCACGCCGATGCCTGGAAGTATGGGGACAACTTCCTGTTCATCGACAAGATCTTCTACAACGGCAAGGATGATGGCGGCGTCGGCTCCAACACCTACTACGGCGAGCTCAGCCCGCGCCTGTCATTCGGCAAGATCTTCGATCAGAAACTGGCCTTCGGCCCGGTGACTGACGTGTTGCTGGCCATGACCTACGAGTTCGGTGAAGGCGATACCGAGTCGTACCTGATCGGTCCGGGCTTCGACCTGGCGATTCCAGGCTTCGACTACTTCCAGCTGAACTTCTACCAGCGTCACACCCAGGGCGCACGCGCCGGTGACAATGTCTGGCAGATCACCCCGGTCTGGTCCTACACCATCCCGGTGGGCAAATCGAACATCCTCATCGACGGCTTCATGGACTGGGTGGTCGACAACGACTCCAATTCCAAGGGCGACTACCACGCCAACCTGCACTTCAACCCGCAGGTCAAATACGACTTGGGCAAGGCGCTGAATTTCGGCGAGAAGCAGTTGTATGTCGGTGTGGAGTACGACTACTGGTCGGACAAGTACGGGATCAAGGACAGCCAGTACTTCAAGACCGATCAGAGCACCACGAGCTTCCTGGTCAAGTTCCACTTCTGACCCTGAAAGCTTCGCGAGCAGGCTCGCTCCCACATTCAGACCGAGTTCAAATGTGGGAGCGAGCCTGCTCGCGAAGGCCTCACCGCAGATTTCAGGCGGGAGCTACTGCTTCAGATATCCGCAAAAACCGGCAAAGCTCCTCGCGCTTGGCCAACGCATCCCGCCGCCCCAACTCGATCAACTCGCTGCAATACCCCGCCTCGAACAGCAGATAACTGAGCACCCCCGCCCCGCTCGTCTTCGTCGCCCCCGGCCCGCGCAGAAACAGGCGCAACGCCGCCGGTAACTCCTGGCGATGCCGCGCGGCGATTTCGTCGATCGGCTGACTCGGCGCAATCACCAGCACCTCCACCGGCGCCACACCCAGCGCGCGGGTCGGCGTGCCGGCCGGGAGCAAATGACTGAACTGATTCAGACGCTGCAGCAGCTCGATATCGCTCTCCAGACTGTCGATAAACGTGCTGTTGAGCATGTGCCCGCCGATCTGCGCCAGCGTCGGTTGCTGGCCGCTGTAAGCGCGCTCCAGCGGCTGCTGCGGATCGACGCCGCGCGGGTTGCCGCTGACGCCCACCACCAGCACGCGACTGGCACCCAGATGCAGCGCCGGGCTGATCGGCGCCGACTGGCGCACTGCGCCATCACCGAAATATTCCTCACCGATTTTCACCGGCGCGAACAGCAGTGGAATCGCCGAACTGGCCAACAGGTGATCGACCGACAACTGCGTCGGCACGCCAATGCGGCGGTGCCGCAGCCAGGCGTCGATGGTGCCGCCGCCCTGATAGAACGTCACCGCTTGCCCCGATTCGTAGCCGAACGCGGTCACCGCCACCGCATGCAATTGCTTGCGCGCGATGGATTCGACGATGCCGGGCAAGTGCAGTTTTTCCTCGAGCAGTTCGCGCAGCGGCGAACTGTTGAGCAGCGCCACCGGCATCTGCCGACCGAGGCCGAGCAGGCTGTGGCTGACGAAGCGGCTGGCTTGATGGATCACGCCCGGCCAGTCGCTGCGCAGCACGCGGTGGCTGCGAAAGCCCTGCCAGAACTGGGTCAGGCGTTCGATGGCGGCGCGAAAGTCCGTGGCGCCACTGGCCAGGCTGACCGCATTGATCGCCCCGGCCGAGGTGCCGACGATCACCGGAAACGGATTGTCCGCGCCCACCGGCAGCAACTCGGCAATCGCCGCCAGCACCCCGACCTGATAAGCCGCCCGAGCCCCGCCGCCGGAAAGAATCAAACCTGTAACCGGTTCAGCAGGACTCATCGCAACACTCCACGGTGCTTGTCAGATCGGCTAATCAACGACGCTTGGGATAAAGCTTCGGCTCGCCCGGTGGGCGACTCTTGAAGCGCCGATGCGCCCACAGATACTGCTCGGGGCAGGCACGCAAAGCACTCTCGACCCACTGATTGATGCGGATGCAATCGGCCTCCTCGGTCTCGCCGGGGAAATCTTCCAGCGGCGGATGAATCACCAAGCGGTAACCACTGCCGTCGGCCAGACGTTCCTGAGTGAACGGCACCACCAGCGCTTTGCCCAGCCGTGCAAACTTGGTCGTCGCAGTGACGGTGGCGGCCTGAATGCCGAACAGCGGCACGAAGATGCTCTGCTTGGCGCCGTAATCCTGATCCGGCGCATACCAGATCGCCCGGCCCGAGCGCAGCAGTTTGAGCATGCCGCGTACGTCATCGCGCTCCACCGCCAGCGAATCCAGATTGTGCCGCTCGCGGCCACGGCGCTGGACGAAGTCGAACAAGGGATTTTTGTGTTCGCGGTACATGCCGTCGATGGTGTGCTGCTGGCCGAGCAGCGCCGCGCCGATTTCCAGGGTGGTGAAATGCGCGGCCATGAGAATCACGCCTTTGCCTTCGCGCTGGGCCTTCTGCAGATGTTCAAGGCCTTCGACGTGGGCCAGTTTCGCCAGACGCTCGCGCGACCACCACCAGCTCATCGCCATTTCGAAGAAGGCGATGCCGGTGGAGGCGAAGTTTTCTTTGAGCAGGCGTTTGCGCTCGGCGGCGGATTTTTCCGGGAAGCACAATTCCAGATTGCGCCGGGCGATGGTTCGCCGGTCGCTGGCGACGCGATACATCAACGCGCCCAAAACTCGACCGATGGTCAGCAGCGCCGGATACGGCAACTGCACGATCAGCCACAAAAGCCCCAGGCCGCACCAGAGCGGCCAGAAGCGCGGAGCAAGATATGCTTTTCGAAAACGCGGGCGATCCATTAAAGCTTCCGTAAATACAGTGGCCGCGCATTCTACATCGTTCGACCCGGCTTGCGGCTCGCGGGCGTTCTCGTTATAAGTCTCGGCACTTTTAGTGACAAGCCGTTGTATGCCGACATGAGCCAAACCGACCCGTTAGACCAAGATCCCGTATTCCAGCTCAAGGGCAGCATGCTGGCCATCACTGTGCTGGAACTGGCCCGTAACGACCTCGAAAGCCTCGATCGGCAATTGGCCGCCAAAGTCGCCCAAGCGCCGAATTTTTTCAGCAATGCACCGCTGGTCCTGGCGCTGGACAAACTGCCGCCGAACCAGGGCGCGGTTGACCTGCCGGGGCTGATGCGCGTCTGCCGTCAGCACGGCCTGCGTACCCTGGCCATTCGCGCCAGCCGCATCGAAGACATCGCCGCCGCCATCGCCATCGACATCCCCGTGCTACCGCCCTCCGGTGCCCGCGAGCGTCCGCTGGAGACGCCGGAAGCCGAAGTCAAAAAGAAGCCGGAAAAGCCGCCTGAGCCGACCGTCAAACCGACCCGCGTAATCACCACGCCAGTACGTGGTGGCCAACAGATATATGCCCAGGGTGGCGATCTGGTCGTGGTCTCTTCGGTCAGTCCGGGGGCGGAACTTCTCGCCGATGGCAACATCCATGTATACGGCCCGATGCGCGGCCGTGCGCTGGCCGGCGTCAAAGGTGACACCAAGGCACGGATTTTCTGTCAGCAATTGAGCGCTGAACTGATCTCCATCGCCGGTCATTACAAGGTCTCCGAGGATTTGCGTCGTGATCCGATGTGGGGCTCGGGCGTCCAGGTCAGCCTGTCAGGCGACGTGTTGAACATCATTCGGCTTTAACGGATACTGCCGCATTTTCCAAGCATCTCTAAAACGTAGCGAAAACGGCTCAAACGAAGTAGGAAAAAGGCCCAAAGCCAAATTCCAGCCAAGGCTGTCCGACTGCAGTAGTTTTCAAGAGATGTTTTTCAGGGGCTGAACAGTCCTTCTTCCTTAGGGGTGAAACACCTTGGCCAAGATTCTCGTGGTTACATCCGGCAAGGGTGGTGTGGGTAAGACCACCACCAGCGCCGCTATCGGTACCGGTCTCGCTCTGCGCGGCCACAAAACAGTGATCGTCGACTTCGACGTGGGCTTGCGTAACCTCGACCTGATCATGGGTTGCGAGCGCCGCGTAGTGTATGACTTCGTCAACGTGGTAAACGGCGAAGCCAACCTGCAACAGGCACTGATCAAAGACAAGCGCCTGGAAAACCTCTACGTACTGGCGGCCAGCCAGACCCGCGACAAAGACGCGCTGACCGTCGAAGGCGTGGAAAAAGTCCTGATGGAGCTCAAGGAACAATTCGAGTTCGTCGTCTGCGATTCCCCGGCGGGCATCGAGAAAGGTGCGCACCTGGCCATGTACTTCGCTGACGAAGCGATCGTCGTGACCAACCCGGAAGTCTCCTCGGTACGTGACTCGGACCGCATGCTCGGCCTGCTGGCGAGCAAATCGCGCCGCGCCGAACGTGGCGAAGACCCGATCAAGGAACACCTGCTGATCACCCGCTACCACCCGGAGCGTGTCGAGAAGGGCGAGATGCTTGGCGTTGAAGACGTCAAGGAGATCCTCTCGGTGACCCTGCTCGGCGTCATCCCGGAATCCCAGGCGGTGCTCAAGGCTTCCAACCAGGGCGTGCCGGTGATTCTCGACGACCAGAGCGATGCCGGTCAGGCTTACAGCGATACCGTCGACCGCCTGCTGGGCAAAGAAAAAGCCCACCGATTCCTCGATGTCGAGAAGAAGGGATTCTTCGAGCGCCTGTTTGGAGGTAGGTAATGAACCTTTTTGACTTCTTTCGTGCCAACAAAAAGCCAAGTACCGCCTCGGTAGCGAAAGAGCGTCTACAGATCATCGTGGCGCATGAGCGCGGCCAGCGCAGCACGCCGGATTACCTGCCAGCCTTGCAGAAGGAACTGGTCGACGTGATCCGCAAGTACGTCAACATCGGCAACGACGACGTACATGTTGCACTGGAAAGCCAGGGCAGTTGCTCGATTCTGGAACTCAACATCACCCTGCCCGATCGCTGAGTCGATCCGGAAGGTATGACGGCGGTTCAGGGCCATTCCCCGGTGGAATGGTCCTGAACCGCCGTTGGCATTTGTTACGAGGCTGTTTTAATGCCGCTGTCCAACATCCGCATCATCCATCAGGACGCCGCCGTACTGGTGGTCGACAAACCGACCCTGCTGCTCTCGGTGCCCGGCCGCGCAGACGACAACAAGGATTGTCTGATCACCCGCCTGCAGGAAAACGGCTACCCGGAAGCGCGCATCGTTCATCGCCTGGACTGGGAAACCTCCGGGATCATCCTGCTGGCCCGTGACGCCGACACTCATCGCGAACTGTCGCGGCAGTTTCACGACCGCGAAACCGAAAAGGCCTACACCGCTTTGGCTTGGGGTCAACCGGAGCTGGACAGCGGCAGCATCGATCTGCCCCTGCGCTACGATCCGCCGACGAAGCCGCGACACGTGGTCGATCACGAATTCGGCAAGCATGCGCTGACCTTCTGGAAGGTGCTTGAGCGTTGCGGAGAATGGTGCCGCGTCGAACTGACACCGATTACCGGTCGCTCCCATCAACTGCGCGTACACATGTTGTCGATCGGCCATCCGTTGCTCGGTGACGGACTCTACGCCCACGAGCAAGCGCTGGCGGCCTGGCCGCGTCTGTGCCTGCACGCGAGCATGCTCAGCTTCACTCATCCGCAAACCGGCGAACGCCTGCGCTTCGAGTGCCCGGCGCCATTCTGAAATGCGTGAATACTTTGAAAGCCCTTCCTTGCGAAGGGCTTTTTTTGTCCTGCCAGAATTCCACCGGCAATAGATTGACGTAAAGAACTGTCATAAAATTGTAATCAAATATAAAATCATGGCACTTCGATATCAGGCAGGAGGCCTCTTCCGTGTTCTGCAGCAAAACACTTCAATCCGAATACCCCATCGTGTGCGCATTCGGTAACACGACCCTGCACCTGAGCGAAGCACCCAGCATCCAGGCACGCCAAGCCCTGGAGCAGCTCATTAAAAAACGCCGCGCGCACAAACTGACCCGGGCCAGCGCACCGTTATCGTCCTGTGAAACACCACTATTTGCCAAGGTCCAGCCATTGGACACGTTCAAGGCAAAGGTGCGGGTGAGCCTGAACAAACCGCAACGCAACGGGCGCTTCGACTGGCCTCTCGAAGAGCTGATGAATTCCCTCGAAGCTCAGCGCCGGGGCGTGGAGATGCCTCCACTGAAGGGCTATGGCTATACCCGCAGCAGACTCGGCCTGACCGAGGAGTTCTTCCTGCTGACTCACCTGCTCGAAGGCCATATTGATGGGGCCGAGTGCATCAGACGCAATCCCGAAAACATCGAAGCCTTTATCCTCGACGCGTTTCAACTGCTCAGCTCGCTCGCCAGCAAGAACATCACTCACATGGATTTCTGGGTGGGCAACATCATGGTGCCCGAGCAAACGCAAAGGCCGCTCAAAGCCATCGACTTTGAAAACTGCTTCGCAGGCCCGACCGCGCACGCAAGTGAAACACTCGGTTTTCAACTCGGCTTCTTCTATCGTCGGGATATCTACAAATTCATCACCGAAGCCGCCTACGATCGCCTGGTAGATCAATACCTCAGTGCACTGCCTGGCTTATCGAGAGACAGGTTCGAGGCTGTCTATCAGTTGAGCAAACATGAATACGTCGGTCGCAAGCAACGCCGTGAAGTCTTCCTCTCTGGCAGATTGATCACCGGTTGACGCCCACCCCGGCAACACTTTGAAGCAAGTGCCCGGCCTGCAAATCAGCGGAGCAATACGGTAAACTCGCGCCCCCCGCCGTATGGAGCCGCTTATGCGCGAAGCCTTCCCCCCCATGGAAAAAGTACCGCACCAGCTGCTCTACCTGATCTATGGCGACAAAGACGTTTATCGGCGCGAGGCGAAATTCAGCATCCTCACCGCCCTGGCACAGCTGCAGCCAGGTGAATCATTGTGCATACGAGTGCTGACCGATCGTCCGCAGGACTATGCCGGCTGGCCGGTCGATGCCGTCCCTTTGAGCGAGCAGACCCTGATCCAGTGGCAGGGCGAGAACGGCTACCACCACCGCCGCAAAGCGTGCGCCATTGCGCTGGGCCTGACACTCGCCGAAAAAACCCTGTTCGTCGATACCGACACGCTGTTTCTCGATTCGCCGCACCGGCTGTTCAGCATGATCACGCCCGGCCGTTACGTGATGGACCGCTTCGAATATGACTGGAGTTACGTCTGTAACCGGGCGGACTACGAAAAACTCGCGCGCTGCCTGCAAGTCCACGGGATCTCGTCGACGAACAGCTTCAAGCTCTACAACAGCGGCTTGTGCGGCATCACCGATGGCGATTCAGCGCTGCTGGACAAGTCGATCCGGCTGATCGATGAGTGGACGCAGGACCCGTTCGACATCCATACGATCGAACAGATTGCACTGTCGTTTGCCATGCGCGACCAGCCGATCCAGGAAGCGAAGAAATTCGTCTATCACTACTTCGCCGACAAAAACTTCTTCCACGCCATGCAAAAACATTTTTTCGCCCGCTACGGCGAAGCCTTCCACCCCGAATTGCCAGCGCTGTGCACCGAGGTTCCGCGCAGCAAACCCGTCCCCTCGACCTGGGACCGTCTGCGCATCAAGTGGAAACTGCGCAAAAAGCGCGGCGGCATGAAGAAAGTCGGTCGGGCATTGCTGTTCGGCAGTGCTGCACCTGCCCATCCGTATTACGAGATCTGCCGTCACGAATGGTGGGAATCGGCGTCACGGGAAATCCTGCGTTGGGACAGCGTCACGCAAAAGGCCTTCTTCGGCAGCGGCAAGGGCTGGCCGAAGCACCTGCCGAAACCCGCCAGAAAGGATGATCAACAAGCCATCATCGCCTACCTGCGCAAGCGCATCGATCAGCACTCCTGAGCGTGCTTGCGCAAACCACTTGCCCAATGGCGCCGAGTGATGCGTTAAACTGCCGCCCATTGCTGTCTGGAGTTTCTTATGCGCGCAGAGTTGAACCAGGGCCTGATCGACTTTCTCAAGGCCTCCCCTACCCCGTTCCACGCCACCGCCAGCCTCGTTCAGCGTCTGGAGGCCGCCGGTTATGTACGCCTCGACGAGCGCGAGCCATGGTCCACCGAGGCCAACGGCCGCTATTACGTCACCCGTAACGACTCCTCGATCGTCGCGATCAAAATGGGCCGCAACTCGCCACTGCATGACGGTATCCGTCTGGTCGGCGCTCACACCGACAGCCCGTGTCTGCGGGTCAAGCCGCAACCGGAACTGCAACGTCAGGGCTTCTGGCAACTGGGCGTCGAAGTCTACGGCGGCGCGCTGCTGGCGCCGTGGTTCGACCGCGATCTGTCGCTCGCCGGCCGCGTGACCTTCCGCCGTGACGGCAAGGTCGAGAGTCAGTTGATCGACTTCAAGGCACCCATCGCGATCATTCCCAATCTGGCCATTCACCTCAACCGTGAAGCCAACCAGGGCTGGGCGATCAACGCGCAGACCGAACTGCCGCCGATCCTGGCGCAATTTGCCGGTGACGAGCGCGTCGATTTCCGCGCCGTGCTCACCGACCAACTGGCCCGCGAACACGGTTTGAACGCCGATGTGGTGCTGGATTACGAGCTGAGTTTCTACGACACGCAAAGCGCGGCGGTGATCGGCCTGAACGGCGACTTCATTGCCGGTGCGCGTCTGGACAACCTGCTGTCGTGCTACGCCGGCCTGCAAGCGTTGCTCACCGCCGAAACCGACGAGACCTGCGTGCTGGTCTGTAACGACCACGAAGAAGTCGGCTCGTGCTCGGCGTGCGGTGCCGATGGCCCGATGCTTGAACAGACTCTGCGCCGCCTGCTGCCGGAAGGCGACGAGTTCGTCCGCACGATTCAGAAATCCCTGCTGGTCTCCGCCGACAACGCCCACGGCGTGCATCCCAACTATGCAGACAAGCACGACGCCAATCACGGCCCGAAACTCAACGCCGGCCCGGTGATCAAGGTCAACAGCAACCAGCGCTACGCCACCAATAGCGAAACTGCCGGTTTCTTCCGCCATCTGTGCATGGCCGAAGAAGTCCCGGTGCAAAGCTTCGTGGTGCGCAGCGACATGGGCTGCGGCTCGACCATCGGCCCGATCACCGCCAGCCATCTGGGCGTGCGCACCGTCGACATCGGCCTGCCGACCTTTGCCATGCACTCGATTCGCGAACTGTGCGGCAGCCATGACCTGGCGCATCTGGTCAAAGTGCTCAGTGCGTTCTATGCCAGCCGTGAATTGCCGTAACGGCTGACAAACTTCGCGAGCAGGCTCGCTCCCACAATTGAACTGCATTTTATTGTGGGAGCCAGTCATCTCCCCTTGGAATGCAAATCAACCTGTGGGAGCGAGCCTGCTCGCGAAAGCGCCTGTGCAGACAGCAGAATCCTCCCGGCCTGATGCATTCCTGAGCCACATCACACCCCGCCTCGAAAACCCGCCTAGACTGCAAGCATCCCCCATAGACAAGGCAGTCTCCATGATCTCGATGTCCTCCTTCCACGCCATGCTCATTCCCATCCTCA
The DNA here is from genome assembly GCF_019145195.1 of Pseudomonas siliginis. Lineage (GTDB taxonomy): Bacteria > Pseudomonadota > Gammaproteobacteria > Pseudomonadales > Pseudomonadaceae > Aquipseudomonas > Aquipseudomonas siliginis. The sequence continues at coordinate 365,489 of NZ_JAHSTW010000004.1, read as the reverse complement.
GCGGAATGATCCTGCTGGCCATCGGCTTCAACTTCCGCGACAAGAACGCCGGGGTGTTCGCCATGTGGATCGGTATGCTGATGATCCTCGCCACGGTGGTCTACAAGATCCTCGCCAAACTGAACGAATGACCGAGCCCGGCTCGCATTGCGCCAGAGGGCCTCGTACACTCCAGCGCATTCGCCTATTCCGAGGTTGTCCCCTGGTGTTTGCTCGTCTTTTTGCTTTGCCCGGTCTGCTGCTTGTCTGCCTGATGACGCTGCTGCCGCTGGCGCCCGCCCAAGCGGTCGGTCTGCCCGGCCTGCTCAACACTTCCAAGCCGCAGCCTGAAGCCGTGGAACCCCTCGGTCAGTCACTGGACGAAGTGATCAAGTCGCTGGAAAACGACAAGCAACGCGCGCAGTTGCTCAGCGATCTGAAGAAGCTGCGCGACGCTACGAAGAAAGCTCAAGCCACCCCGGAAGAAGGCGTGCTGGGCCTGATCGGCGGCACCCTCGCCAGCTTCGAAAAACAGTTTTCCGGCGCCGACAGCCCGCTCACCCGCTGGTCCAACGAATTCGATCTGGCCAAGGACGAACTGACCAGCAAGCTGCTGCCGGCCAATGAATGGCTGCCGATCATCTTCGGTTTCGCGGTGATCCTGATGGTCTGGAGCCTGCTCGCCGCCGCGCTGATCTGGCTCAGCCACCGCGTGCGTCTGCGCTTCGGCCTCACCGAAGAACTGCCGCAACACCCCAAGGCCCTCGACATGCTGCGCTTTGCCCTGCGCAAGCTCGGGCCGTGGCTGATCGCGTTGGTGATGACGGTGTACACGAGCTACGTGCTGCCGTCTTCGCTGGGCAAAATCCTTGCGATGGTGCTGGCCTATGCCTTGGTGGTCGGCACCTGTTTCTCGGCGATCTGCGTGATCGCCTTCTCCCTGCTCGACGGCCCGCATCGCCATCGCGCGCTGTACATCCTGCGCCATCAGGCGTTTCGGCCGCTGTGGCTGATCGGCAGCTTCGCCGCGTTCGGTGAAGCGCTGAGCGATCCGCGCCTGGTCGAGAGCCTGGGCGTACATCTGGCGCACACCGCCGCGACCACGGCCAATGTGCTCGCGGCGCTGTCGACCGGCCTGTTCATTCTGCGATTCCGCCGACCGATTGCGCACCTGATCCGCAACCAACCGCTGTCGCGGCGCCTGACCCGCCGCGCCCTCAGCGATACCATCGAAATCCTCGGCACTTTCTGGTACGTGCCGGCACTGGTGCTGGTCGGCATCTCGCTGTTCGCCACCTTCGTCTCCGCCGGCGACACCAGCACCGCCCTGCGGCAGTCGCTGATCTGCACGGTGCTGCTGGTGTTGTGCATGGTGATCAACGGCCTCGTGCGCCGCCATTCGCTGAAACCGCAACGCGGGCCGAAACGCCATGCGCTGTACTCGGAGCGCCTGAAAAACTTCTTCTATACCCTGACGCATTTGCTGGTATGGCTGATCTTCATCGAGCTTGGCCTGCGCGTGTGGGGCCATTCGCTGATCGCGTTCGCCGAAGGCGATGGCCATGACATCAGCGTCAAACTGTTCAGCCTGATCGGCACGCTGATTTTCTCCTGGCTGATCTGGATCCTCGCCGACACCGCCGTGCACCACGCCCTCACCCGCTCGCGCAAAGGCCTGGCGAATGCACGGGCGCAGACGATGATGCCGCTGATCCGCAACGTGCTGTTCGTGGCGATTTTCATCATCGCGCTGATCGTCGCGTTGGCCAACATGGGCATGAACGTCACGCCGCTGCTAGCCGGTGCCGGCGTGATCGGTCTGGCCATCGGCTTTGGTGCGCAGTCGCTCGTCGCTGACTTGATCACCGGCCTGTTCATCATCATCGAAGACTCGCTGGCCATCGACGACTACGTCGACGTTGGCGGCCACCTCGGCACTGTCGAAGGTCTGACCATCCGCACCGTGCGCCTGCGCGACATCGACGGCATCGTCCACACCATCCCGTTCAGCGAAATCAAAAGCATCAAGAACTACTCGCGGGAATTCGGCTACGCGATCTTCCGCGTCGCCGTGCCGTACAACATGGAAATCGACGACGCGATCAAACTGATGCGCGACGTCGGCCAGAAGATGCGCAGCGATCCGTTGCAGCGCCGCAATATTTGGTCGCCGCTGGAGATTCAGGGTGTGGAAAGTTTCGAGTCCGGCAGCGCGATCCTCCGCGCACGGTTCAAGACGGCGCCGATCAAACAGTGGGAGGTTTCCCGGGCGTTCAATTTGTCGCTGAAGCGGCAACTGGATGAGGCGGGGCTGGATCTGGCGACGCCAAGGATGAGTGTGCAGGTGATTACGCCTGGGGTGGAAATCAAAAAGGAAAGCTGAACAGAGATGGCCCCCTATTGGCAGGTAATACCAATAGGGGGCTAGTTTTATCGGGCTTTGAAACCAGGTTTTCCTTCGGCGGCCCGCCACCTTTTGACTTCCGCCACAATATTTTCCGGACCGCTTTTCCCCGATTCTGGGTAGTAGATCAAATCGGAACCCGCTGGATGTTCGCTCAGTCGTTCAAACTCCATTACAGCTGAGGTTTGCCCCTTCTCAGTCGCGTAATCCGATTGGTATATCTTTTGTACAAAATGCAAGAATTGCTCTTCGGACATATCATTGATCATTAATTTTTTCATTACTCGCCTCCCTTATGAACTGCCAAATGCTGTTTCGGAGTTAGCAACCGCAGGTTGTCAATATCGTACAACTGCCCACCATCCGATAACGATGAGACGTGGTGCAACTCAAACTTCACTCGTTTACCAACCCGATCGCCCGCTTTCACATACGGTGATCGGCCTTTGCTCATTGCACTGAGACTACCTGGATCAAACGACATCGCCAGTTCCGCATCAGCGGCCACCGCTTTCCAGAAAGTCTCCCTGAATGCCCTGAAATCCTTGAAATTCTTGCCTCGCAATTGATCTGCAATTTTTGAGGGAATTGCCGCCCCCTCACCTTGCGCAGCCGCCTCCAGCCATCCACCGTCAACCGGCGCTCCATGACCACTGGCCACCCCTGGATCATTGCGTCGATCCCGGAACATGACGTACTGCGGTGGCAGGCCCGATTCCGACGGGAAGACCAGAATGAAGTCGTCGAAACGAATGCTGCCCCGCCCTGGGTGAGCGTCGATCCGTCCGTCAATCGGCACGAGATTGCCGCCGATATATCGCGGTGGGGACGGATTCTCGATGGGGAATAGCGTTGAACTGTCTGCCGGCGTTACTGTGGGTGTCCAGACCGCGGTTGTCGGCGGGATGTCAGTGAGGGTCGCGCTGTAAGTGTTGTTCCCTGCGTTGAAACCAGCTGCAACCACGCGAACGCCGGAAGGCCGTTTTGTCCCCGCTACCGGAACGACAAGCAGTTCGGCGAGAGAGCCCGTCAGCGGCCGGGCGCTCAAACGCACCGGCAGATTCAGTCGTGCTCTTTCGCTTGCCAGCTTGCCCAGATCAGGCAGTTGACCGGGCAGCAGATCTGCCAGTGGGAGGCTGAGCAGAAAGCGTTCATGTGGCCGAAACGTTCGATGGCCACGTCCTTGGCCACCAAAAGCGCACCAAACTTCCTGGCGATCAGGGAATCCCTGAATCGCATCTCCCGCGCCAGCGCATCCAAAGGCGGCAATACACTTTGATCGCCTGCTGCCCGCACTTCTGCCAATTCATGTTCGATGACTTGAGCAATATTTCTGGAAGTATCTTTGTAGATACTTTCCATATCGAGTATTTCACCCAATGGCGCAAAGTTAATGCCTGGTCCCGAACCGTCCCCTGCACCTAAATAATGTAAATATTCATCTTGTTTATCCGGACGCACAACAATCGGCGGAAGCGTTATTCCATTACGCTGCATTTATAAGTCCTCCATGGACAATAATTTTTGTCGCACTGACCCGTTACCCTCAAACAGCCAATAAAGCGACCGGCACCTGGAGAAATTTATGGAAGTGAATGTTGTGCGGTGCGGTACATAGTTATCGCCGGCCTTTTATCTGTCACGCCGGACGGAACTGATAAAGCGGTAGGAGTTTTCGCTGATAACTTATGCTCAAACGTAAATCTGTCGGAGCGCATAGCGCTTTCCTGACTCGATCGCACTTGCGTGCAAAGCCTTTGTCACAGGCAAGGAAGCCAACAACAATAATCAAGGAGAAGCCCATGCAACTGACGCGTATTGCCCAGACCCTTTTGCTCACCCTGGTCGCCAGCCACGGCAGTGCCGCGACGATGGACAGCGCCCGCACGCGCATCGCCGAGCAGGCGCAGAAGCTCGAACCGGAGCTGCTGGAAACCCGCCGCGACCTTCACGCTCATCCAGAACTTGGCAACACTGAAAAACGCACCGCTGAACTGGTCGCCAAACAGTTGCGAGCCATGGGCCTGGAAGTGAAAACCGGCGTCGCGCGCACCGGCGTGGTCGCCATTCTCAAAGGCGCCCTGCCCGGCCCGACCGTGGCCCTGCGCGCCGACATGGACGCGCTGCCGGTCAAGGAAGTCTCCGACTTGCCGTTCGCTTCGAAAGCCAAAGGCACGTATCTGGACAAGGAAGTCGACGTCATGCACGCCTGCGGCCACGACGCCCACACCGCCATCCTGCTCAGCGCAGCGAAAATTCTGACGGGCATGCGCGACACCCTGCCCGGCACCGTCGTCTTCTACTTCCAGCCCGCCGAAGAAGGCCCGAGCGACTTCATTCCCGACGGCAAAAACACCTGGGGCGCGAAGATGATGGTCGAGGAAGGCGTAATGAAATCGCCGAAACCAGACGCGGTGTTCGGGCTGCACGTCTGGGCCGGCGTCCCCGCCGGCCAGATCGCCTACCGCCCCGGCCCGACCCTGGCCAGCTCCGACGACCTGCGCATCAAGATCCATGGCAAACAAACTCACGCCGGCCGCCCCTGGGACGGCATCGACCCGATCACCGTCGGCGCGCAAACCATCGTCGGCCTGCAAACCGTGGTCAGCCGCCGCACCGACATTTCCTCTTACCCATCAGTGGTCAGCATCGGCACCATCAACGGCGGCACCCGCTACAACATCATCCCCGAATCGCTCGACATGACCGGCACTATCCGCTCCTACGACTACGGCATCCGCCAGAAACTGCACAGCGACGTGCGCCAGACAGTCGAGAAAATCGCCGAAAGCGGCGGCGCCAAAGCCGACGTCACCATCATCGAAAAATACGACCCGACCATTAACAACCCGGCACTGACCGAGAAAATGCTGCCGACGTTGAAGTGGGCGGCCAAGGATGACGTGGTGCAGGGACCGCTGGTGGGTGGGGCGGAAGATTTCTCGTTCTTCGCCAAGGAAGCGCCGGGACTGTTTGTGTTTCTTGGAGTGACCCCGAGGGACCAGGACATGAGCAAAGCCGCGCCGAATCACAATCCGGGGTTCTTTGTGGATGAGTCGGCGCTGGTGGTTGGGGTGAGGACACTGGCGTCGTTGGCGACGGATTATCTGTATGGGAATGCGAGGGTGGGCAAGTAGAGAGGGGTTGACTGTGGGGGCGCTTTCGCGAGCAGGCTCGCTCCCACAGAACAGCAAAATCAAAATCAAAAGATCGTCCGATCGCGGCCCGAGCCTTCGGCAGCTCACACACGATGAGCGTTAGCTCAAGTTCCGCTTTTGATCCTGGAGCCCGTCGGCAGGCTGAGCGCAGGTATTTATCCGAGGGTGGGAGCGCAGCGACCAGAAGGTCAAACCACATCAACCCCTACATGAATCGCATCATGCCGCCAAAACTCCAGATCACAATCGATCAACCGCCCATGCTGATCATAATTGACCCGAGCAATCCTCAATCCCGGACTCCCCACCGACACCCGTAAAGCCGCCGCCGCATCGACAGATAAGGACGTAGGCACGATCTCAAACCGCACCCGCCCATAGTGCAAATCGAAATGCCGCGCATACAACTCAGTGATCGACTGATTCAAATCAAACTCGAGGATCCCCGGAAAAAACTGCGGATTCAGATAGTGCTCCACATACAACACCAGTCGCCCATCAATGCGCCGCGAGCGGCAAATCTGGATCACGCTCGACAACGCCGGCAACTGCAACCACGCACACACCGCCGCCGAAGCCGGCTGTAACCGCGCCGAAATCACCTCGGTCGAAGGTTCCCGCCCCTGCGCACTGACCATGGCGTGAAAGTGACTGCGCTGCATCAGGTTGTACGCCAGACGCGGCGGCGACACGAACCAGCCGCGCCGCTCCTCACGGTAAATCTGCCCCTGCGCCTCAAGCTGCAACAGCGCTTCACGCACAGTGATCCGCGTCGTCCCGAACAACTCGCTCAGCTTGCGTTCAGCGGGCAACTTGCTCCCGGCCGCCAGCAAACCGTGATCGATTTGCTCCTGCAGCACCTGGCCAATCGCTGTCACCGCTTTCGTTGCCTCATCGCGCATCAACGTTACCTATCTGGACTAGACCAGCACTGTTTCGGGGCAAATCCGAACGCCGATCAAAGCGCCTTCGTATGTTGCAAGCCTAGGCAGTGCAGATGACCGACAGATGACAAAACTACCGAACGGTCGCTTTCACGGCTTGCAATACATCGGCCAAGTCCCCTGCCCTACGGGCCTTTGGGTATGGTCTACGCTGATCTGGCACCTTCCTGACAATGGTTGATAAAAGATCAGCCACGCGGCCATCGACATCAAAATGTCATCCAGCCGACCTAAATTGGCTCAGGTATTGCTGACCTAGACCAACACCAACCGCAATCGCAGCGTTGAACACGACCAAGGAGCTTCGGAATGAAACAGCTTTTCCTGGCAACACTGTTAGGCTCGACCATCGCTATGTGCAGCGCCGCCATGGCTGCCGACACCGATCTGAAAACCCTCGAAGCCGCTGCGAAAGCGGAAGGCGCCGTCAACAGCGTCGGTATGCCCGATGACTGGGCCAACTGGAAAGGCACCTGGGAAGACCTGGCCAAGAAATACGGCCTGAAACACATCGACACCGACATGAGCTCGGCCCAGGAAATCGCCAAATTCGCTGCTGAAAAAGACAACGCCACCGCCGACATCGGCGACGTCGGTGCCGCCTTCGGCCCGATCGCGGTCAAGCAAGGCGTGGTGCAACCCTACAAGCCAAGCACCTGGGATCAGGTGCCGGACTGGGCCAAGGACAAGGACGGCAACTGGGCACTGGCCTACACCGGCACCATCGCCTTCATCGTCAACAAGAAGCTGCTGCACGGCTCCGACGTACCGACCAAATGGGCTGACCTGAAAACCGGCAAATACAAGGTTTCCATCGGTGACGTGAGCACCGCTGCTCAGGCCGCCAACGGTGTTCTCGCCGCGGCTCTGGCCAATGGCGGTGACGAGAAAAACATCAAGCCTGCGCTGCTGTTATTCGCCGACCTCGCCAAACAGGGTCGTCTGTCGATGGCCAACCCGACTATCGCCACCATGGAAAAAGGCGAGATCGAAGTCGGCGTGGTCTGGGACTTCAATGGCCTCAGCTACAAAGCCAAGATGGCCAACCCGGATGATTACGTAGTGCTGATTCCATCCGACGGCTCGGTGATTTCCGGCTACACCACGATCATCAACAAGTACGCGAAAAACCCCAACGCCGCCAAGCTGACCCGCGAATACATCTTCAGCGACGCCGGCCAGACCAACCTCGCCCGCGGCAACGCCCGGCCGATCCGCGCCGAACACCTGCAACTGCCGGAAGACGTGAAGGCCAAGCTGCTGCCGAACGAGCAATACAAAAACGTTACGCCAGTCAAGGACGCCGACGCGTGGGAAAAGACCTCCAAAGCCCTGCCGCAGCAGTGGAACGAGGAAGTCATCGTAGAGATGAAGTAATCCTGTGATCCCCCTGTTCGGGATCCGCTGAAGATCCGAATGTGGGAGCGAGCCTGCTCGCGATAGCGGTCGAACATTCAACGACGATGTTGGTTGATCCACCGTTATCGCGAGCAGGCTCACTCCTACAAGGGGATCTCGGCTGGATCTGAAATTTCCTGTTTCGCGGAGTTCTTGCCCCTATGAAGCACAACGTCATCCTTGTCGTGCTCGACGGCCTCAACTACGAGGTTGCGTGCCACGCCATGGGGCATCTGCAGGCTTATGTTGGCGCAGGACGCGCGGCGCTCTATCAACTGGAGTGCGAATTGCCCGCCCTGTCCCGACCACTTTACGAATGCATTCTCACCGGCGTGCCACCGATCGACAGCGGCATCGTTCACAACAATGTCTCGCGCTTGTCCAACCAGCGCAGCATCTATCACTACGCCCGTGATGCCGGATTGAAAACCGCCGCTGCGGCGTATCACTGGGTCAGCGAGTTGTATAACCGCTCACCGTTCGTGGCTGCGCGCGACCGCCACACCGACGATCCGACATTGCCGATCCAGCACGGGCATTTCTACTGGAACGACCATTATCCGGATTCGCACCTGTTCGCCGACGCGGAGAACCTGCGCCTGCGTCATGCGCCGGATTTCCTCCTGATCCACCCGATGAATATCGACGACGCCGGGCACAAGCACGGCCTCGACAGCGCGCAATACCGCAACAGCGCGCGCTCGGCTGACGTCATCCTCGCCGACTATCTGCAGAGCTGGCTCGACGCTGGTTACCAGGTGCTGGTGACCGCCGACCACGGCATGAACAACGATCGTTCGCACAACGGCCTGCTGGCGGAAGAACGTCAGGTGCCGCTGTTCGTCCTCGGCGAGGCGTTCAGCCTCAACCCTGACGCCACACCAACGCAGACCGAGATCTGCGGCACGGTCTGCGAACTGCTCGGCGTACCCCACGACAAACCTGTGTGCCGGGAGCTGCTCAAGTGAATGCCATGAATCGCGGCAAATGGCTCGCGGCGCTGTGTCTGGTGCCTTTCGCGCTGTTCTTTATCGTCTTCGAAATCGCCCCACTGGTCTGGGTGATGATCAACAGCCTGCAATCGGAAGAGTCTGGCTGGGGCCTGGCCAACTTCAGCAAGATCTTCGGTTCGAAGTTCTATCGGCAGGCAATCCAGTACAGCCTGGAGATCAGTTTCTGGTCGAGCGTATTCGGCATCATCATCGCCGTGCTTGGTGCGTATTCACTACGCCGCGTCGATTCGAAGCTGCGCAACTTCGTGAATGCCTTCGCCAACATGACCAGCAATTTTGCCGGCGTGCCGCTGGCGTTCGCGTTCATCATCCTGCTCGGTTTCAACGGCAGCATCACCATCATGCTCAAGCAGTCAGGGATCATTCAGGACTTCAACCTGTATTCGAAAACCGGCCTGATCATCCTCTACACCTACTTCCAGATTCCCCTCGGCGTGCTCCTGCTCTACCCGGCTTTCGACGCTCTGCGGGAAGACTGGCGCGAGTCCGCCGCACTGCTCGGCGCCAACGGCTGGCAGTTCTGGCGGCACATCGGCCTGCCAGTATTGACCCCGGCGTTGCTCGGTACTTTCGTCATCCTGCTGGCCAACGCCCTCGGCGCCTACGCCACGGTTTATGCGCTGACCACCGGCAACTTCAACGTTCTGCCGATCCGTATTGCGGCGATGGTCTCCGGCGACATTTCCCTTGACCCGAACCTGGCCAGCGCCCTGGCCGTGGTGCTCGTGGCGCTGATGACCATTGTCACCGTCGTGCATCAATTGCTGTTGAAGAGGAGCTACCATGTCTCGCGCTGAATCCGGCCCGGCCGGCCTCTACCACCGCGTCGTGGTTTATCTGCTGTTCGCCATTCTGCTGTTGCCGCTGCTGGGCACGCTGGTCTATTCGATCGCCAGCAGTTGGTCGGCAACGATTCTGCCCAGCGGCTTCACCTTCAAGTGGTACATCCAGCTGTGGAGCGATCCGCGCTTTCTGCATGCATTCGGTCAGTCGCTGATCGTCTGTGTCGGCGCGCTGGTGTTATCGGTGGTGCTGATCCTGCCGCTGCTGTTTGTCGTGCATTACTACTTTCCGAAACTCGATGCGCTGATGAACATCCTCATCCTGCTGCCCTTCGCGGTGCCGCCGGTGGTGTCCTCGGTGGGGCTGCTGCAGCTATACGGTTCCGGGCCGATGGCGATGGTCGGTACGCCATGGATTCTGATCGGCTGCTACTTCACCGTGGCGCTGCCGTTCATGTACCGCGCGATCACCAACAACCTGCAAGCGATCAACCTGCGCGACCTGATGGACGCCGCGCAACTGCTTGGCGCCAGCACTTTTCAAGCGGCGTTTCTGGTGGTGCTGCCGAATCTGCGCAAAGGCCTGATGGTGGCGCTGCTACTGTCGTTCTCGTTCCTCTTCGGTGAATTCGTGTTCGCCAACATCCTCGTCGGCACCCGCTACGAAACCCTGCAGGTGTACCTGAACAACATGCGCAACAGCAGCGGCCACTTCACCAGTGCGCTGGTCATTTCGTATTTCTTTTTCGTGCTGGTCCTGACCTGGATCGCCAACATCTTGAACAAGGACAAAAGCGAATGAGCTACGTCAGCGTCCAACACCTGCAGAAGAGTTATGCCGGCACCACGGTATTCAGCGACATCGATTGCGAGATCAACAAAGGTGAGTTCGTCACCCTGCTCGGCCCGTCCGGGTGCGGCAAGTCGACTTTGCTGCGTTGCATCGCCGGGCTGACCCCGGTGGATGGCGGCAAGATTTTGCTCGATGGCGTCGACATCGTGCCGTTGAGTCCGCAGAAACGCGGTATCGGCATGGTCTTTCAGAGCTACGCGCTGTTCCCCAACATGACCGTCGAACAGAACGTCGCCTTCGGCCTGCGCATGCAAAAGGTCAACGCCGATGACAGCCACAAGCGCGTCTCTGAAGTGTTGAAGCTGGTTGAACTGCACGACTTCGCCAGCCGCTATCCGCATCAACTGTCCGGTGGTCAGTGCCAGCGTGTCGCCCTCGCCCGGTCGCTAGTGACCCGCCCGCGCTTGTTGCTGCTCGATGAGCCGCTGTCGGCGCTCGACGCACGGATTCGCAAACACCTGCGCGAGCAGATCCGTCAGATCCAGCGCGAACTCGGCCTGACCACGATCTTCGTCACTCACGATCAGGAAGAAGCGCTGACCATGTCGGACCGGATTTTCCTGATGAATCAGGGCAAGATCGTCCAGAGCGGCGACGCCGAAACCCTCTACACCGCGCCGGTCGATGTATTCGCCGCCGGCTTCATCGGCAACTACAACCTGCTCGATGCCGATGCCGCCTCAAAGCTGTTGCAACGGCCGGTCAACCACCGCATCGCCATCCGCCCGGAGGCCATCGAACTGAGCCTTGACGGCGAACTCGATGCGCAGATCCGCAGTCACAGCCTGCTCGGCAACGTCATTCGCTATCGCGTCGAAGCGCGCGGGGTGGAACTGGTGGTCGACGTACTCAACCGCTCCGCCGCCGATCTGCATCCCGACGGACAACGCCTGGCACTTTCCATCGATCCGACCGCCCTGTGCGAAGTAGCATAAAAGCAGCTGCAAGCTTCGAGCTACAAGCTTCAAGTTGTAGACTGCGGTGCACCTGATTTTAATTCTTGCAGCTATTAGCTCGTAGCTTGCAGCTGTTCTCGGAGAGAACCCGATGGCTTTGGCAATTTTTGATCTGGACGAAACGTTGATCCATGGCGACTGCTCCTCGCTATGGAGTGAGCAGATGGTCCGCCTTGGCTGGGTCGATGGCGAGTCGTTCATGCAGCGCGACAAGGAACTGATGGATGCCTACGGCCGCGGACATCTGGCGATGGAAGACTATATGGCCTTCAGTCTCGAACCATTGATAGGCCGCACCCCTGAGGAAATCGAGCACTTGGTTGGCCCGTGGGTGGAAGATTTCATCGAGCCGATCATCTTCAGCGACGCGACCAAAACCATCGCCGCCCACCGCAAGGCCGGTGACCGGATTCTGGTGATCTCGGCATCCGGTGCGCACCTGGTTCGCCCGATCGCCGATCGTCTGGGCATCGACGAGATATTGGCCATCGAACTGGAAGTCGCCCATGGCGTGTACAGCGGCAACACCGTCGGCACCCTGACTTACCGCGAAGGCAAGATCACCCGCCTGCTGGAATGGCTGGATGCCGAAGAAGAAAACCTCGAGGGCGCGAGTTTTTATTCCGATTCGCGCAACGATTTGCCGTTGTTGCTTAAGGTGGACTTCCCGCATGTGGTCAATCCGGATCCTGTGCTGCTAGAGCACGCAGAAAAAGCCGGCTGGCCGATCCACCTCTGGAAATGACGAAGATCTAATGTAGGAGTGAGCCTGCTCGCGATGGCGGTGTTCCAGTCAACATTGATGTTGGCTGACACGCCGCATCGCGAGCAGGCTCACTCCTACAGGAACCTGTTGTCAGCTAAGACTGTCGTCAATCACCAACACCAACTTGCCCGCCACCGTATTGCTCGCCAGTTCGGCAAACGCTGCTTCGGCATCCTTCACCGCAAACGCTCTGGCCAATTGCGGACGCAAGCGGCCCTCGGCAAACAGCGGCCACACATGCTGGCCCAGATCACTGAGCAGATCGGCCTTGAATTGATCGCTACGGCTGCGCAACGTCGAACCGAGCAGTTGCACACGCTTGGCCAACACCTGCGCCAGATCCAGTGTCGCGTCGCGCCCGCCCATCAGACCGATCAGCACCCAACGTCCGTCCAGCGCCATCAGCTTGAGGTTCAGCGCCGCATAATTGCCGCCCACCGGGTCGAGAATCACATCGAACGGCCCGAAGTCGCGCAGGCTTTCAATTTCATCGGTGCGCACCACGCCGCCCTGCGCACCCAATGCTTCGCAGTAAGCCAGGCGTTCGGCGGAACCGACGCTGACCCAGCAAGGGTTACCGAAGGCCTTGCACAGCTGAATGGCGGCTGAACCGATTCCACTTGCGCCGGCGTGCAGGAGAATTTTCTCACCGGGTTTCAGCGCTGCAAGTTGAAACACATTCAGCCAAACGGTGGCGTACACCTCGGGCAATGCCGCCGCCTCGATCAGCGAAACACCTTCAGGCACCGGCAGCACGTGCCGTCCGTCGACGACCACCTCTTCAGCCATGCCGCCCCCGGCCAGCAAGGCGCAGACCCGGTCGCCGACCTGCCAGGACGAACCCGCACCGACTTCGCTGATCACCCCGGAGCACTCAAGACCGAGCACTTGGCTGGCCCCGGGTGGCGGCGGATAAAGCCCTGCTTTCTGTAATAAATCGGCGCGATTGAGGCCGGCTGCCGCCACCCGGATGCGGACTTGTCCTACATCGCACGTCGGACTCGGCTCTTCAACCCATGCCACTTGACCTTCAACGCCTTGCAATGCCTTCACACTGCCTCCATAGTGAGTCTGGACTGAGCCCGAAGCTGTAGCGCCGGGCTTTTTGCATTATGCGACCGGCTCTCAAAGAACCGGCGACTTCAAAGACGGCCTAATATGCGTTATCAATTGTCCCCGCGTCGAATCAGCATGAAGCATCTGCTCCCCAGCACCGCCCTCGCTCTTTTCATCGGTATCGGTCTGTTGCCGGTGTCGGGCACCACATTCGCAGCCAACAGCTGGGACAAGTTGCAGCCTGATCGCGATGAAGTCATCGCCAGCCTGAACGTCGTCGAGTTGCTCAAGCGTCACCACTACAGCAAGCCGCCGCTCGATGATGCGCGCTCGGTGATCATCTACGACAGCTACATCAAGCTGCTCGACCCGTCGCGCAGCTATTTCATGGCCAGCGATATCGCCGAATTCGACAAGTGGAAGACGCAGTTCGACGACTTCCTCAAAAGCGGCGACCTCAACGCCGGGTTCACCATCTACAAGCGCTATCTGGACCGCGTCAAGGCGCGTCTGGACTTCGCCCTTGCCGAGCTGAACAAAGGCGTCGACAAGATGGACTTCAACACCAAGGAGACCTTGCTGATCGATCGCAAGGACGCGCCTTGGCTCAAGTCCACCGCGGAACTCGACGACCTGTGGCGCAAACGCGTCAAGGACGAAGTGCTGCGCCAGAAGATCGCCGGCAAAGACCCGAAGCAGATCCAGGAAACCCTGACCAAGCGCTACAAGAATCAGCTGGCGCGCCTCGACCAGACCCGCGCCGAAGACATTTTCCAGGCGTACATCAACACCTTCGCCATGTCCTACGACCCGCACACCAACTATCTGTCGCCGGATAACGCGGAAAACTTCGACATCAACATGAGCCTGTCCCTCGAGGGCATTGGCGCCGTATTGCAGAGCGACAACGATCAAGTGAAAGTCGTGCGTCTGGTGCCGGCAGGCCCCGCGGACAAGACCAAGCAGGTCGCTCCGGCGGACAAGATCATCGGCGTTGCCCAAGGCAACAAGGAAATGGTCGACGTGGTCGGCTGGCGTCTGGACGAAGTGGTCAAATTGATTCGCGGTCCGAAAGGCACCGTGGTGCGCCTGGAAGTCATTCCGGCGAGCAATGCGCCGAACGACCAGACCACCAAGATCGTGCCGATCACCCGTGAAGCGGTGAAGCTCGAAGACCAGGCCGTGAAGAAGTCGATTCTCAGCCTGAAACAGGACGGCAAGGACTACAAACTCGGCGTGATCGAGATCCCGGCCTTCTACCTCGACTTCAAGGCCTTCCGTGCCGGTGACCCGGATTACAAGAGCACCACCCGCGACGTCAAGAAGCTGCTCACCGAGCTGCAGAAGGACAAAGTCGACGGCGTGGTCATCGACCTGCGCAACAACGGCGGCGGCTCCCTGCAGGAAGCCACCGAACTGACCAGCCTGTTTATCGACAAAGGTCCGACCGTGCTGGTGCGTAATGCAGATGGCCGTGTCGACGTCCTCGAAGATGAAAACCCGGGCGCGTTCTACAAAGGCCCGATGGCGCTGCTGGTCAACCGCCTGTCCGCCTCGGCCTCGGAGATCTTCGCCGGCGCCATGCAGGACTACCATCGTGCATTGATCATCGGCGGCCAGACTTTCGGCAAAGGCACTGTGCAGACCATTCAGCCGCTGAACCATGGCGAACTGAAACTGACCCTGGCCAAGTTTTATCGTGTCTCTGGGCAGAGCACCCAGCATCAGGGCGTGCTGCCGGACATCGACTACCCGTCGCTGATCGACACCAAGGAAATCGGTGAAAGCGCCCTGCCGGAAGCCATGCCGTGGGACACCATTCGCGCAGCGATCAAGCCGGCGGCCGATCCGTTCAAGCCGTTCCTCGCCCAGTTGAAGTCCGAACATGACTCGCGCACCAACAAGGATGCCGAGTTCGTGTTCATCCGCGACAAGCTGGCCCTGGCGCAGAAACTGATGGAAGAAAAAACCGTCAGCCTCAACGAAGCCGATCGTCGTGCCCAGCACGCCGACATCGACGCCAAGCAGCTGGCGATGGAGAACATCCGTCGCAAGGCCAAAGGCGAAGAACCGCTCAAAGAGCTGAAGAAAGAAGACGAAGACGCACTGGCCGCTGCCGAGCCGGACAAGGTCAAACCAGAAGACGATGCCTACCTGAGCGAAACCGGGCGCGTGCTGCTGGATTACCTGAAACTGAGCAATCAGGTGGCCAAGAAGTAAGTGATGGCAATTTAGTGCTGACGATCCCCGGATCGTCATCAAACAGTCATCATTCTGTCGTGCAATAAAGGACCGGGAGCAAGCGCTCCCGGTCCTTTTTTTATCGCCAGAGACTGCCATGACCACGACCGAACAGCTGAGCGCCTTGAGCTCGATCCTGACTCAAAGCGGTTTACACAGCCTGTTCCAGCCGATCATCTGTCTCTCCGAACGCCGCATTCTCGGCTACGAAGCCCTGACCCGTGGGCCGTCCAACAGCCCTCTTCACTCGCCGATTGCCCTGTTCGCCGTAGCGCGACAGGCTGGTCGATTGAGTGAACTGGAAATCGCCTGCCGACAAAGCGCCTGCCGCCGCTTCAACGAACAGCAACTGCCGGGCAAGCTGTTCCTTAACGTGTCTCCAGAATCCTTGCTCGAAGCCGCGCACCAACCCGGGCGTACGTTGCAACTGCTGCAGGACTTGGGCATTGCGCCGAGCCAAGTGGTGATCGAGCTCACCGAGCAGACGCCGATCGATGACTTCCAGTTGCTGCAAACCGCCCTGCATCACTACCGGGCGATGGGTTTTTCCATTGCGCTGGACGACTTGGGCGCGGGGTATTCGAGCCTGCGCCTGTGGTCGGAATTGCGTCCGGATTACGTGAAGATCGACCGGCACTTCATTGATGGCATTCATCAGGATGCGTTGAAAAGAGAGTTTGTCGGTTCGATTCTGCAAATCGCCAAAGCCTCGCGCGCGCAAGTCATCGCCGAGGGCATCGAGCTACCGGAAGAACTCGCGGTGCTGACTGAAATGGGCGTCGACCTGGTGCAAGGCTACCTGCTCGGCCGCCCTCAGGAACATCCGTCCCGCGACGCTCGCGCGTTGATGCCCAAACACGACAGCAGCGCCGTCGCGCTGAATGAAGAAGGCAGCGACCTCAGCGCCCTGCTCAACGACCAGCCCGCCGTGCAACGCGATACGCCCACCGCGACGGTACTGGAAGCCTTTCGCCGCCAGGCCAACCTCAATTCGCTCGCGGTGCTCGACGAACAAGGCCAGCCCTGCGGCATCGTCCATCGCCACTCGCTGTCGGACGCACTGCTCAAACCGTTTGCCACCGATCTGTTCGCGCGCAAACCGATCAGCCGCCTGATGAACGATGATTTCCTCGCCGTGGAAATCAGCCAGTCACTGCAGCAAGTCAGCCGCCTGATCACCAGCCGCGCCCGCCAGCGCATCGAAGAAGACTTCATCATCACCCTCAACGGCAGTTACCTCGGCCTCGGCCGGGTCATCGACGTGCTGAAACTGATCACCGAACTGAAAATCCAGCAGGCGCGCTACGCCAATCCCCTCACCCTGCTACCGGGCAACGTACCGATCCAGCAATGCCTCACGCGCCTGCTGCAACAGGCCCGCGAGTCGATCATCTGCTACGTCGACATCGACAGCTTCAAACCCTTCAACGACATCTACGGCTACGGCCGAGGCGACGAAGTCCTGCTCTGTCTCGCCCAATGCCTCAACGAACGCATCGACCCCACCCGCGACTTCGTCGGCCACATCGGCGGCGACGACTTCCTCCTCGTCCTCGGCCCCGAAGACTGGCGCAAACGCCTCAACCAACTGCTCGACGATTTCCAAAGCCAATGCCGCCGCTTCTATCGGCCTGAACACCTTGAGGCGGGGTGTTTTATTGCGCCGAATCGCCAGGGTGTGCGGCAGGAGTTTGCGTTGTTGTCGTTATCGATCGGGGTGGTGCATTTGCGACCTGAAGCTTGTGCAACGCTTGATGCCAGCCAGCTTGCGGAGATGGCTTCGCAGGCTAAGCATCATGCGAAGGGGGTTGTGGGGTTTAGTGTTTATTTGATTGATAGCCTCATCGCGCCCGACCTCCATTTGCCGCATCTAATTGAACAACGCTGAATATCGACAAGATCCCTGTGGGAGCAGGGCTGCAACGAAGGCAAGCCGACGCAACTAATTGCTGGCTTTAATATCAGTTCAACTAGCAAAGAAAATAATGATCATTTTATTGAGATATCGTCCTCACCATGTAGATCTATCCTCACCAGCAGCCTTCTCAAGGTCTTCCCTCCAGACCTCTTTCGCCAAGCGATAAACTTCTTCAAAAAAGCTACGCGGACTATTTAACGAATACCACTCCCCCCTAGGCCAACTGGAAGTTTCGCACTCATCAATATCAAATAAGCTACTGAAATCGTAGCTTGAATCATCTAACGCTGACTCTAAGGCTTCAAATAGAACCAACTTATGCCTATACGAAAGATACGGCAGTTTTAGACAATACCTCCGTATAAGATTTTCCCTGTCAGTAGGTATATTCGGATTATATACGCCGAGTTCTAGACCTCGGGTCTCTTCTTGATCATAAACATCAAATACGCCAATAAACCAGCTAAATCTTGGATTGAAAGGCCTATCTAAATACGGATGTTTCAACATTATTTTTTCTCCGAAGGAAAGCCCGTAAATGGTTCTTGCGTAT
The DNA here is from genome assembly GCF_019145195.1 of Pseudomonas siliginis. GTDB lineage: Bacteria > Pseudomonadota > Gammaproteobacteria > Pseudomonadales > Pseudomonadaceae > Aquipseudomonas > Aquipseudomonas siliginis. The sequence continues at coordinate 347,468 of NZ_JAHSTW010000004.1, read as the reverse complement.
TTGTCTTATCAAACTTAACTTCAAACCAGTTCATGTCTTCATTCAAAACCGGATTTTGCGAATCCCGCCTATTCGGTTTGTACCCTCGCCCTGCTCCAGGCAATTCCAACCTAACTATCGGAGTATCATGCTGATCGTCACCCGTATGCATGATCAAGCCATTTTTATTCCTTGTCATCGCCTTGTTTAATGCCCCCAAATGCATTCGCCAGTTGTGAAATTGTGAACTTGGATTTCCTCTGGGAGGCCTCGGAACGACACCTGTGTGAGGATCAGCGCCGTTGATAGCTCGCTGTTTTAGTGCCCGATCGGGAATTTCCGAACTATGTTTTTTCACAGTGTGCATGTCATAAAGTTCTTCATACTCACTCACACGCCGTTTCGCATTCTCCTCAGCCACTTCATCAATCCTCGCCCGTCGTTCCTGCGCCGTCATCTTTGGCAGCGGGGGCGCTCCCTCTTCGACGACCACGCGACCAGCCTCGTACCGCATAGGACGTCGCGGCGCTGACGGTGGACAAATGCAACTCAACCCCAACGGATCCACCCACCCCGTCGGATTCGGCACGTACTGGTACTGATTCAACCCACCCGCGAGCTTCACCGGGTCCGGCGTCAGATACCGCCCTAGCCTCGGGTCGTAATACCGATGGCGGTTGTAGTGCAGCCCACTTTCAACATCGAAATACTGCCCCTGAAACCGCAGCGGTTGGTCGAGGTAGTCTTCGCCGGCCAAGGTCACAGCGGCGACTTTGCCGTAGGCGTCGTATTGCGCGGACCAGACGATTTCGCCGCTGTAGTCGGTGAGTTCCTGCGGGGTGCCGAGGTGGTCGAGTTGGTAGTAGAACGGGCAGGCTTTTTTCGGGCCTTTGCCGTCGAGCATCGCCAGTGGGCGGAAGGTGCCGGGTTCGTAAAGGAAGCTGCGGTATTGGCTGGCGCTGCTTTCGGCGACGAGGTGTTCGCCTTGCCAGAAGAATTCAGTGACGGCGCCGTCGACGGTTTTGCGGATGCGCCGGCCGAAGGCGTCGTATTGATAAGTGGCGGTCTGGCCGTCCGGGCGGGTCAGGCCGATCAGGCGGTGCTGGCAGTCGTAGCGGTATTCGGTGACCAGGGTCTGGCCGTGGCCACGGCGTTCGCGGATCAGGTTGCCGAAGGCGTCGTAGTCGTAATGGCGGTCACCCTGCATCAGCAGGCGATTGCCCTTGATCTGCGCAGGGCCGGGGCGGTCCTGCATCAGCAGGTTGCCGGCCGGGTCGTGGGCGAAGGATTCGGGCAGTTCGTCGCGTGAGTGACGTACGCGGATCAACCGGTCGAGGGCGTCGTAGCCATAGGTGCGCTGGCCGTGGCGGCTGTCGGCAATGTGCTCGAGATTGCCGTTGGCGCTGTAGGCATAATCGCGGCGGTACAGCGAAGCGTGGCGATGACCTACAGCGTGGGCAAGCAAGCGGCCCTGATCGTCGTAGGAGTATTCGCTGAGCAGCAAGCCTTGCTGGCGTTGCTGTTCGCGACCGGACTGGTAGACGTGGCGCGTGAGTGGCGTGCCATTGAGGTCGATGGCTGACAGCGCACCGCCCTTGGCGTAGTGATAATCGAGCTTGCTGTTATCCGGCAGGCGCAGGCGTTTGAGCTGGCCGCAGGCGTCATAGGCGTAACGCAGAGTGCCCCAGCCCTGATGCTCGGTGATCAGCCGGTCCTGACGGTCGTACTCGAAGGCCAGTGGATGGTTCTGCCCGTCATCAACGGCAACCAAGCGCCCGAAGCGGTCGTAGTCGTAGCGGATCTTGGCGCCATCGGGCAGGGTTTTGATTCGCAACCTTCCAGCCGCGTCGCGCTCGTACCGGGTGACCAGCGATAAACCCTGCTCGCCGAACTCGGTCTTTTCCAGCAGATGCCCATTGAGATCATAGGCATAGGCAGTCCGGCGTCCATCAAACCCGATTTCCTGTCGGATCAATCCGGTCGGCGTGTAATCCAGTCGGTATTTTTCGCCCGATTCATTTTCAATCTCGGTCAGCAACAGCCGCGCATGGTCATAGCGATACTGCACGCGGGTGCCGTCAGGATTGATCCGCCGCGAGACCAGGTGCAGGTCGTCGTCATATTCGTAGCGGGTAATGCGCCCCAGTTCATCGCGTTCGGCGGTGATCTGGCCGTAGGCGCCGTAGCTGTAGGCGCGCGTGCTGCCCGTAGGAGAAGTCGTCAGGATCAGTCGGCCGGCGGCGTCCCACTGCTGACGACTGACGACACCAAATTCGTCCTGGGTGGTAATCCGCCGTCCCAGCGCATCGTAGGAAAAGCGCCGCACGCCGCCATCGGGCAGGGTTTCTTCGATGAGCTGACCCAGCTCGTTCCACACCCAGCGGTGGCGGCTGCCGTCCGGATAACGCAGCGACAACAACTGCCCGCGCAGGTTGTAGTAGTAATGGGTGACCTGGCCGCCGGGATCGACCGCTTCGGTGACGGCGCCTTCAGCGTTGCGCCGGTAGATCCACACCGCATCACCACGGCAACGCTTGTAGAGAAAACCGTTGCGGTACTCGTAGGACGTTGGTGCATCGTCCGGCGGAATCAGCGCGATCAGCCGTCCGACCTCGTCGTAGCGGTATTCGGTAACCGCGCCCAACGCATCCTGCTCGGCGATCAACCGGCCCTGCTGGTCATAGGCCTTGAGCTGCTCACCACCATCGGCCGCAACCTGGCGCACCAGCCGCGCGCGCTCGTCGTGGACGTAGACTTCTTCGGTGCCGTCGACGTAATGCACGGTCACGCTGGTGTCGTCATCGTTCCAGACGTAACGGGTGTTCATCTGGGAGAACGACGCCCAGTGGCGCACGCAGCGCGCCGCTTTGCCCTCGCGCTGCCACTCCCAGAAGAAGCTCGCGCCGCCGGTCAACTGGCGCTGGAGGATGACGTGGTGGTCGTCGTAGTCGTAGCGCTCGCTGTCGCCGACCGCGTTGGTCGCGACCAGCAGGCGTTGCCGGGCATCGAAGCTGTAGGTGGCAAGATTTTGCTCGGTGGTCCACTCGCCTTGAACGAACACCTGATAATCGATCGCCACCAGCTGCGCGCGGTCATAGCGCAACAGCAAGGCGCGGCCGGCGCCGTTGTCCAGACGCTGAATGCGGTCGGAGCGATCGCGTTGCAGGGTCAGACGATTGCCGTAGACATCGCTGATCGCCGTCAGCCGGCCGGCGCGAAAGTGATAGAACCGCGCGCTGTCGCCGGCCAGAGCCAGAATCAACTCTTCCGGCTCATCACCGAGAAAGATCGCCGCCCGCGACAGGCTGTTGTGAATCGCTGGGCGCGCGACGTTGGGCAGGGGAAAACGAGTGCGGCGGTTCTCGTGGTCGATCCAGATCACGCCATCGCCGTCGAAGGACAGGCGATGCGCGAGCGTATGGCTCCAGCCGAAACCCAGGCCGATGTCGATCTCGACCGCGCTGCTGCGGTACAAGCGGGTGAACTCGAAGGGCAGCACGCCGTCGAGCACCGCGTCGGTCAGGGTCAGCAGTTCTTCGCCGGTGACCATCGACACCGGGCAGCCGTTTTTGCAGGTATTGGGGACGCAGTCGGCGGCATCGCCGTTGGGGTTTTTCGCCTGGTCGGGGGCGTCGTCGTGGGGCTCGTCTTTCTTCAACATGGCGTTGCGCTTGGCATCCCAGCGCAATTGCATCCGGCCCTTTTTCACCCCGGCGGCGATGCCGCGCGCGGCAACGGCTTTGTAGCGGTCGACGTATTCAATAAAGGCGTTGACGATGCTGAACAGCGCCTTGACCAGACGCTTGGCGACGTTGAACAGCTGCGTTGCGCGGTCAGCCAGACGCAGCGTCAGATAAGCGATCCCCGCCCCCGCTCCGACAAACGTCAGCACCACGCTGATCAGCACATCGATGATCAGTTGCACGATCATCATCGACGCCACTTCAGCAGATTTGCCGGCAATCTCGCTGGGCGGCAGCATGTCCAGCCACAGGCTTGCCGACCGCAGCAGCAAGCACATCGCCGCTTCGTCACTGACCAGCAGCTGCAGCTTTTCCATGAGGTCCGGCGCAGTCTGTGCCAGCTCGATCAGCTCAGCCGCGCCACTGCCCAAACGCTCGGCAAACTTGCCGGGGTCCTGAAGAATTTCCGAGAGCAGACCGAGGCTGTCCCATACCCCTTCGATGGCGGCCCAACTGCCGGCGAGCATGCCGTTGCTGGCCGCTATCGCCACCGACTGTGACCACTGCGGCTTGAAACCTTGCCACTCGCTACGCAGCCAACGTTCCAGTTCGCCGGTCAAGCCGTCATAGGAATCGAACAGCTCGGCGACTTGATTGGAGGTGACCGCGCCATGAACATGCACGCGGTAGAACTTGCCCTCTTCGCCTCTGAATTCAGCCTTGCCCTGCTGATCAAGGGTGACCGGCGTGGTCTTGCCGCTATCCACGTCGACCACATCGACGGAAATGTTGCCCAGCGGGATGTCGTAGACCGATTCGAATTTGCTCTCGATTTGCATCAGCCCGCCCTGCGGGCACTGGACGACGCTGGAGGAAAAGCCGTCGTCGCTGCTGCTGACCGCCGTGCTGCGATCGCCGAAGCGGATGATCCGCTCCATACCCACCAGCGATGGCAGGTCTGTTGCCTCGCTGATCTGGTCCGCCCTGCGACTGAGCCAATGATCAAGCTGTTTGCGGTAGAGGCTGAGGGTTTGCGGAAAGCTGTCGAGTTCCTGCTCGATGCGCGCGATGGCTTCCATCAACACACGCGAGCAAACAAGGTGGACTGAAAAACGGGCTGAAGCATGAGCGGTCCCTCGCGCAAGAAATTAGTCGCGGGAACTGTGCGGGGGATCAAAGAGGAAAGAAGTCAGGCGAGTAGGCAAAGGATGTAGGACTAATCTGCAATCCAGCGTCAATCGAAAAACGTGCAGGCAGAAACGTAAACGCGGCGTGAGGAAAACCTCACGCCGCGTTTACTTAGAAGACATACATGGAATTACTGCGTTGAATCACCAGCCTTCAGCTGTTGCAGCTTCAGCTCGGCCAACGGGTGGCCCGCCTTGGCGGCCATGCTCCACCAACGAGCGGCCTCAACGGGATCCGGCGCCTTGCTCGGCGTACCGGCGAGGCTGATCACGCCGACTTGATAAGCGGCTTTACCGTCGCCGGCCAACGCCGCCAGACGCAGCATACGCACGCCTTCTTCACGCGCGCCCAACCCGACGCCGCGAAAAGTCAGAATGTGCCCATAAAAGCTTTGAGCATCGACATCGCCGAGGTTGGCCATGCGCGCAAACTGGCCTTCAAGCCAGCGCCAGCCACGCGGCTGGCGAACGAACCACGACCAACGAAACAGCCTGCGGGCCAGCCAATAACCGGCCCGCGCCTTGAGGCGCAGAAACACTCAGGCCTCCGCCGATTCCGGGTATTCGTATTCGAAGACGCGCACCACTTCCGACGCATGCCAGGACGCCGCCGCAACGCCATCCGACGGCCCGGAAAAGCGCCCCAGACGCTCGACACATTCAAAGAACCCGGTACGCGGCAAACGACTGGCGCCCTGACTGATGACCAGCGAACTGCGCAACGGCTGCTCGGCTTTGGCATCCAGTGCGGCCAGATGCTCCAGCGCAGCCGTCAGTGTCTGCATCGCCGGTGTCGGCAGCTGCAAACGCTCAAGCAAGGCTCGATAGGTCAGAAGATGGCGCTGACGGCGCGCCTGGTCCAATTCCCCCAGCAATCCGTCCCAATGTTGACGGCTGATGCGTACGCTCACGATTCATCCCTCCAACCCGGCACCGTCAGTTCCCAGGCCAGGCTGCGGCGAATCGCGGCGTCGGGCTGACGCTCACCACTTTCGATCATGGCCAGGTAAGACGGGCTGATGCCTACCGTGCGGGCCAGCGCCTCGATGGCGATGCCCTTCCCTTCGCGCAAACTGCGTAATTGATCCAGACCCGGAAGAATCGGCTCCGGCGAGGTGGCGAGCGGCGCTGCTGGCTGCTGCGCCGGTGTTGCGTTGGTCCCTGCTGCTTTCAGTAGAGCCTGATATTGAGCCCACGGCAGAACCGCGTATTCGGGTTCGCCATCGCGTGCAATTATCTGAATATCCATGACTACCCCGTAGGACAACACCACTTAGCGAGTCGGCACTTTTCCCTAGAAGTGTAATCCTAACAGCGGCTAAGGTCGCGAGTGGTATCTATCTGTAGGCAGTCTTGATCAGTCAGGGCTTTTTCGGGCCTTGCAGCTGCAATTGTTCAGGGGTATCAGGGAGGCGTTCAACCACCGCCAGCTTTTCGGGCTGCTGGCGTTTGCGCCACAGGCGGAAGGCGTTGAGTTCGTCATCGAGGGTTTTCATCAACCAGGCGAGGACAGCGATGTCATCGAGCATGCCGAACATGGGAATGAAATCCGGAATGGCATCCACCGGGCTGAGGAAATACATCAGGCCAGCTACGACAGAGATCAGCGACTTGGCACTGATCGCACGATACTCGCCACGCCAGTAGGCCAGGCACAGCGACTGCAGCAAGCGCAGATCATCCTTGAGTTTGCCCAAGCGATTGCCTTGCGCGGCGCCTTTGCTGGCCACGGCAAACAACAGGGTCGGCAGGCGTCCACGGGCCAGCAGGCGACCGGCCAACGGCAGGAATCGAGCGAAATTCCACGGAGCTTTCATCTATTCTTCCCGTTGAAATGTTATCCACACAAATTGTGGATAACCTTGTGAACAGAGCTGCATTTCAGCGCTGAGAGCCCCGTTTCATAAGGGCTGCGCTCAGATCGGGCGTTTTTTACTCACATAAAAAAGCCCAATATTTCATTGACTTGGCAGCTCAGGGCGTCTAGCGCGGGCAGCCTCAAAGCTATGACTGTGCTGATCGCTGTCAGTTCGCTCTGTTTACCTTTCCTGACCTGCAGATGCAACAACGCCCCGCATAAGCGAGGCGTTGTTGGCGATACCGTTGCGTGTTACTTGGCAGCGGCTTCTTCTTTGGCTGGATCCTTGATGGCCAGCAGTTCCAGGTCGAAAACCAGAACCGAGTTGGCCGGGATTGCCGGGCTTGGCGACTGAGCGCCGTAAGCCAGATCGCTAGGGATGTACAGTTTGTACTTCTCGCCAACGTGCATCAGTTGCAGACCTTCAACCCAACCAGGGATCACGCCACTGACTGGCAGATCGATCGGGCTGCCGCGCTCGACGGAGCTGTCGAACACGGTGCCGTTGGTCAGCTTGCCGGTGTAGTGAACAGTTACGACGTCGGTCGGCTTAGGCTGTGGGCCATCGGCTTTCTTCACTACTTCGTACTGCAGGCCGGAAGCGGTGGTGGTTACACCGGCTTTCTTGCCGTTTTCTTCGAGGAATTTCTTGCCGGCGGCTGCCGACTCTTCGCTCATCTTGGCCATACGCTCTTCAGCACGCTTTTGCAGCGAGGCGAAGGCTTCGACCAGTTCTTCATCTTTCAGCTTCTGTTCTTTCTTGCCAACGGCATCTTCGATGCCCTGGGCTACCGCTTTGGAGTCCAGATCATCCATGCCTTCCTGGGCAAGGCTTTTGCCCATGTTCAGGCCGATGCCGTAGGAAGCTTTTTGCGCCGGGGTTTTCAGCTCTACGCTGGTCTGCGAGTCACAACCCGCGAGTACCAGGCTAACCAGGGCTACCGCCGCCGCCAACCGATGCTGTTTCATGCTATTTCCTTGTTCATGCGCCGAATGGGCAATCGAGTAAAGCCGCGAGCTTATCAGGCCGCCACGACCAATGGCTACCGGCATGAGAGCAGGAATCTTCCGATAAGTTCAGGGATTAAAACGCATTTGGACGACGGCTGGATGAAGCTTCTGTCATTCACGGACGACAAGGCTCGTCGGCTCCTGACTCAGTATCTGGCGTAATGGCCACTTGCCCAGCCAGCGCCGCTCAGGCATAACAGCGCAACAATTCGACAAGGATGTTTAACTTGCGCCCTCTATTCCGCGTTCTCACTCTGGTGATCGTGCTGGCGATAATCGCCGTTGCGGTGATTGTCTATTACGTCGCCAACCCGAAATTGCCCTTCTACACCCCGCCGCAACAGGTACGTTACCTGGATCAATGGAGCGAAGAGCAACGGCAGACCTACTACTTCACGCCCCAAGGTACGCAAGTCAAAGGCCTGCGTTACGAGTGGTTCCAGGCATTGGAATTGCCCTTCTCCGAGCAGCGCTTCGCCTCCCCTGAATATCTCGCCCGTTTCGGCTTCCTGGTCGACCCGCAGCAGAAATCTAGCCCGAACAACCCCGGCAACCTCCCCGTCGGTTTTGCCCGGCACCAGAATCCCGGCAACGCCTCCGAGCATTATCTGGACATCACCTGCGCTGCTTGCCACACCGGCGAGTTGCGCTTCAAAGACCAGGCCGTGCGTATCGATGGCGGCAGCGCACAGCACGTGTTGCCTTCCAGCGTTCCTACATTGCGCGGTGGCAGTTTCGGACAGGCCTTGGTCGCCAGTCTCACCTCGACTTACTACAACCCATGGAAGTTTGAGCGCTTCGCCCGCCAGGTGCTCGGAGATGATTACGAAGCGCGCCGCGAACAATTGCGCAGCGAGTTCAAGGCCTCGCTGAACACCTTCGTCAAAGTGGCCTGGAACGACACCCATCGCGGCCTGTACCCCACCGAGGAAGGCCCGGGGCGCACCGATGCGTTCGGCCGGATTGCCAACGCGACGTTTGGCGATGCGATTTCCCCTGCCAACTACCGCGTGGCCGATGCCCCGGTGGATTACCCGCAGCTCTGGGACATGTGGACGTTCGACTGGGTGCAGTGGAACGGCTCGGCTCAACAGCCAATGGCGCGCAATATCGGCGAGGCGCTCGGCGTCGGTGCCACGCTGAATTTCTTCGACGCCAACGGTCAGCCGCTGCAAGGCGCTGCGCGCTATCCCTCCAGCGTGCGCGTGCGCGATCTGCACGTTATCGAAGAAACCTTGCAGCAGCTGAAGCCGCCGACCTGGCCGGAAGATCTGTTCGGTGCGATCGACAAGCCGCTGGCCGCCAGAGGCCGCGCGCTGTTCGCGGAAAACTGCGCCAGCTGCCATGTCCCGCGCCAATCGCAGGAAGGCGAACGCTGGGTGCAGCACTTGCACATGCTGCCGGTAGACGTGATCGGTACCGATCCCAATGCGGCCAACAACATTGCCAGCCACCGTTTCGACCTGAGCGCACTGCAATGGGATGTCAATGAGCTGAAAAAGATGGACGTCAAACTGCACCCCGAATCCAAGGAGCCGCTTGATCTGAGCCAATTGTCGGTGGCCAAGGGCTTGGCTTACGTCACCGCATTCGTGGAAAACCGTGCCTATCGCGACGCGCAGATCACGCCGGAAGAAAAACTGCGCATGGATGGTTTCGGCCTGCCGATCGGCGTGCGCGAGAAAGTCGCTTACAAGGCCCGGCCGCTGGCTGGCGTGTGGGCGACTGCGCCGTTTCTGCACAACGGTTCGGTGCCAAGCATCTATCAGTTGCTGTCACCGCAGGATGAGCGCGCCACCACCTTCTATAAAGGCACGCTCGAATACGACCCGCGCCACCTCGGCTATCGCACCGAGCCTTTCACCAACGGTTTTCTGTTCGACACGCGCATCAGCGGCAACCATAACAGCGGCCACGAATTCCGCGCCGGCGCTCGCGGCAACGGGGTGATCGGCCGCCTCCTGCAACCCGAGGAGCGCTGGGCGCTGCTCGAATATCTGAAAGTACTGGGCGGACCACTGGAGGCGCAGTTGCCATGATCATGCCGACATTCAAAAAAGAACTGCCGCCACTGGCTCGCTTCTGGCTGTGGTTGGGGCGTTTGCTTGGCAAGACGCTGCTGATCCTGCTGGTCATCGCCCTGCTCGGCTGGGCCATCGCCACCGCGTGGTTCGCCTGGCAGCATCGTGGGCCGGTGTCGGCGCAGGAACAGATTCCAGCGGGCGAAGCGGCGATGACCCAGGACATCATTCAAACCGCAGTGCGCATCGTCGACCAGCACCGCGAACCCACGCGTTATCTGCGCGATGCCCACGCCAAAGCGCATGGCTGCGTGAAGGCGCAAGTGCAGGTGTTACCGGAACTGGCGCAATCGCTGCGACGGGGTGTGTTCAGCGAGCCGGGCAAGACCTGGCAGGCGCTGATCCGGTTGTCCAACGGCAATGCCTATCCGCAATTCGACAGCATTCGCGACGCGCGCGGAATGGCGATCAAGTTGCTTGAGGTTCCTGGCACGCAACTGCTCGGCAACCGCCAGGACCAGCATGAACAGGATTTCGTGATGTTCAGCCATCCGAATTTCTTTGTCAGCGATGTCGCCGAGTATCGTCAGAATGTAGCGGCGCAGGCTGACGGCAAGAAGGTCATGGCGTTTTTTCCGACGTGGGATCCGCGCACCTGGCAGGTCCGTCATCTATTCATCGCGTTGGCAACCCTGTCAGCGCCGCCGGACAGTCCGACCGAGACCACATATTTCTCGGTATCGCCCTACAAGTTCGGTGAGGCCAATGCGAAATTCCGCGTCGTGCCGGATCCGGAGCGTTGCCCGGCGTATACCTTGCCCAAACAGAATCACGACTTGCCGAATTTTCTGCGCAGTGCACTGAATCAACAGTTGTCCACGGATCGGGTGCCGGCGTGTTTTGCCCTGCAGATCCAGCGCCAGGACGCGAACAAGTACATGCCGATCGAGGACACCAGCATTGAGTGGCGTGAGCAGGATGCGCCGTTTGCAACGGTGGCGCGGATCACCCTGCCCGCGCAGGACTTCGATACGCCGGCGTTGAATCTGCAATGCGACAACCTGTCGTTCAATCCGTGGTTCGGCATTGAGGCGCATCGGCCGATTGGCGGGATCAATCGCTTGCGCAGGGCGGTGTATGAGGCAGTGAGCGATTATCGGCATGCCCGCAATGCGGCGCAGTAGCGCGGCGATTTCATAAATCGCAGACAGCAAAAAGCCCGCACTAGGCGGGCTTTCCGTGGTGTCTGGCGTTCAGTTCCAGATACCGAATATGGCGCAGCGGACGGGACTCGAACCCGCGACCCCCGGCGTGACAGGCCGGTATTCTAACCGACTGAACTACCGCTGCGCGAAACGCTTGAAACGAATGGTGGGTGATGACGGGATCGAACCGCCGACATTCTGCTTGTAAGGCAGACGCTCTCCCAGCTGAGCTAATCACCCTTCGCTTCGTTACGGGGCGCATTATGCCACAAGTTTTCGTAAGGTGTTGATTTAATTGAATATTTTTCAAAAAAATCTGAAAACCGGTGAAACGATACATCCCGCGGGTACAACCTTGAGACAGAAAAAAACCCGCATCAGCGGGTTTTTCCGTGGCGACCTGGCGTTCAGTGGTCCAGGTTACCGAATATGGCGCAGCGGACGGGACTCGAACCCGCGACCCCCGGCGTGACAGGCCGGTATTCTAACCGACTGAACTACCGCTGCGCTAAACACTTGAAACGAATGGTGGGTGATGACGGGATCGAACCGCCGACATTCTGCTTGTAAGGCAGACGCTCTCCCAGCTGAGCTAATCACCCTTCGCTTCGGTGTGGCGCGCATTCTACGGAGCACCCCAACCTCTGGCAAGCACTTTTTTAAATAATTTTCCGAGGTCTTCCAAAGGCTTAGAGAAGGGTTGGCCTATGCCCCGGCGAAGACAATAATGCCCCCCTTTGTATAAAGGAGTGACTCGCCCCATGTGGTTCAAGAACCTGCTGATCTATCGCCTGACCCAAGACCTGCCTGTCGATGCCGAGGCGCTGGAAACTGCACTGGCGACCAAACTGGCGCGGCCGTGTGCAAGCCAGGAGCTGACCACTTACGGTTTCGTCGCACCGTTCGGCAAGGGCGAAGATGCGCCGCTGGTGCACGTCAGCGGCGATTTCCTGCTGATCTCTGCGCGCAAGGAAGAACGTATTCTGCCGGGCAGCGTCGTGCGTGACGCGGTCAAGGAAAAGGTCGAAGAGATCGAAGCCGAGCAGATGCGCAAGGTCTATAAGAAGGAACGCGACCAGATCAAGGATGAAATCATCCAGGCGTTCCTGCCGCGCGCATTCATTCGTCGTTCCTCGACCTTCGCCGCGATCGCGCCGAAACAGGGCCTGATCCTGGTCAACTCGGCCAGCCCGAAACGCGCCGAAGACCTGCTGTCGACCCTGCGCGAAGTGATCGGCACCCTGCCCGTGCGTCCGCTGACCGTGAAAATGGCGCCAACAGCGGTGATGACCGAGTGGGTCACCACGCAGAAAGCCGCCGACGATTTTTATGTACTGGACGAGTGCGAACTGCGCGACACCCACGAAGACGGCGGCATCGTCCGTTGCAAGCGTCAGGACCTGACCAGTGAAGAAATCCAGCTGCATCTGAGCACCGGCAAAGTCGTCACTCAGCTGTCGCTGGCCTGGCAGGACAAACTGTCGTTCATGCTCGACGACAAGATGACCGTCAAGCGCCTGAAATTCGAGGATCTGCTGCAGGATCAGGCGGAACAGGACGGTGGCGACGAAGCCCTGGGCCAACTGGATGCCAGCTTCACCCTGATGATGCTGACCTTCGGCGACTTCCTGCCGGCACTGGTTGAAGCGTTGGGTGGGGAAGAGATGCCGCAGGGGATCTGACTCTGACGAGTATCTAACCTGTGGGAGCGAGCCTGCTCGCGAATGCGGTGTGCCAGCAACATTAATGTGTCTGGCTCACCGCTTTCGCGAGCAGGCTCGCTCCCACAATGTTTTGTGGTGTAACCAAAAATAAGGATCAAGCCATGCGCGCACTGGCTGCACTCAGCCGCTTTGTCGGCAATACCTTCGCTTACTGGGTTCTGATTTTTGCCGTCGTGGCCTTTCTGCAACCGGCGTGGTTCATCGGCCTGAAAAGCGCGATCGTACCGCTGCTGGGTCTGGTGATGTTCGGCATGGGCCTGACCCTCAAACTCGACGACTTCGCTGCCGTCGCTCGCCATCCGTGGCGGGTGGCGCTGGGCGTGGTTGCGCATTTCGTGATCATGCCCGGTGTGGCGTGGTTGCTCTGCCAGGTGTTTCACCTGCCGCCGGAAATCGCCGTCGGCGTGATTCTGGTCGGTTGCTGCCCGAGCGGCACCTCTTCAAACGTGATGACCTGGCTGGCACGCGGTGATCTGGCGCTTTCCGTGGCGATTGCCGCGGTCACTACCCTCCTCGCCCCGCTGCTCACCCCGGCACTGATCTGGCTGCTGGCCTCGGCATGGTTGCCGGTATCGTTCATGGAGCTGTTCTGGTCGATCCTGCAAGTGGTGCTGCTGCCGATCGTTCTCGGCGTGGTCGCGCAGCGTCTGCTCGGCGACAAGGTGCGGCATGCGGTGGATGTGTTGCCGCTGGTGTCGGTGGTCAGCATCGTGATTATCGTCACCGCCGTGGTCGCGGCGAGTCAGGCGAAAATCGCCGAGTCCGGCCTGTTGATCATGGCCGTGGTGATGCTGCACAACAGCTTCGGTTATCTGCTCGGCTACTTCACCGGGCGCCTGTTCGGCCTGCCGCTGGCTCAGCGCAAGTCGCTGGCACTGGAAGTCGGCATGCAGAATTCTGGCTTGGGCGCGGCATTGGCCAGTGCGCACTTTTCGCCACTGGCGGCGGTGCCGAGCGCGCTGTTCAGCGTTTGGCACAATATTTCCGGAGCACTGCTGTCGACGTACTTCCGGCGCATGAGCGAAAAGGAAGACCGCGACAACCTCGCGCAACGGGCTGCCGATTGAGGCTGAAAACTTGATCCCCGGGTTAATGCTCGTCAGTATATTGCGCAACGCGGGGACGACCCTGCGGCTCGCTCGAGTCATTAATCTGGGGACGACCCCGTCAATCGATGGAGGTCCTGCATGTCCTGGATCATTCTGTTTTGCGCCGGCCTGTTCGAAGTCGGCTGGGCCGTCGGCCTGAAATACACCGACGGCTTCACCCGCCCGCTCCCCACCGCCCTCACCGTTGCCGCCATGGCCATCAGCCTTGGTTTGCTCGGTCTGGCAATGAAGGAATTGCCGTTGGGTACGGCCTATGCGATCTGGACCGGTGTCGGTGCCGTGGGTACGGTGATCGCCGGGATCATTCTGTTTGGTGAATCGATGGCATTGATTCGGCTGGCCAGTGTGGCGTTGATCGTCACGGGTTTGATAGGCCTTAAAGTCAGCGCTTAAGCCACTAGCGTCTTCGCGAGCAGGCTCGCTCCCACATTCAACCGCGTTCCGTCATTGGAACAGGGTCAACTGTGGGAGCGAGCCTGCTCGCGAAGGGGCCTTTTGATATACCGACTATCTGACAGCCCCGCGCAATTCCCCCACCAACACCTGCAACTTCGCCGGCTCGGTCCCTTCGGTAATCGCCGGCCCCGCCACCAGCGTCACCCGCGACCACAAGCGATGGAACAAGCCCTTGTTCGGATCGCGACTGAAGAAACTCCCCCACAATCCTTGCAGCGCCAGCGGAATCACCGGCACCGGCGTCTCCTCCAGAATGCGCGTCACGCCGCCACGAAACTCGTTGATCTCGCCATCGGCGGTCAATTTGCCTTCCGGGAAAATACACACCAGCTCACCGTCCTTCAGATACTGAGCGATGCGGGTGAAGGCTTTTTCGTAGATCTGGATATCTTCCTGGCGTCCGGCAATCGGAATAGCGCCCGCCGTGCGGAAGATAAAGTTCAGCACCGGCAGGTTGTAGATCTTGTAGTACATGACAAAGCGAATCGGCCTACGCACCGCCCCGCCGATGAGCAAGGCGTCAACGAACGACACGTGGTTGCACACCAACAGCGCCGCGCCCTCGTCCGGGATCGCTTCAAGGTTGCGGTGCTCGACGCGGTACATGGAATGGCTGAGCAGCCAGATCATGAAACGCATGCTGAATTCCGGAACGATCTTGAAGATGTAGGCGTTGACGCCGATGTTCAGCAGCGACACCACCAGGAACAGTTGCGGGATCGACAGCTTGGCGACGCTCAACAAGACGATCGAAACAATCGCCGACACCACCATAAACAACGCGTTGAGAATGTTGTTGGCGGCAATCACCCGCGCCCGTTCGTTTTCAGCCGTACGCGACTGGATCAGCGCGTACAGCGGGACAATATAGAAGCCACCGAAAATGCCCAGGCCAAGGATGTCGATCAACACCGCCCAGGTGTGAACGAAGCCCAGCACCGCAATCCAGCTATGGCCGGTGACGCTGTCCGGGATCCCACCGGAATGCCACCACAGCAACAGGCCGAACACGGTCAGGCCAAACGAGCCAAACGGCACCAGTCCGATCTCGACTTTGCGCCCGGAGAGCTTTTCGCAGAGCATCGAACCCAGCGCGATGCCCACCGAGAACACGGTCAGGATCAGCGTGACCACGGTTTCGTCACCGTGCATCCATTCCTTGGCGTAGGCCGGGATCTGCGTCAGGTAGATCGCCCCGACGAACCAGAACCACGAGTTGCCGACAATCGAGCGCGACACCGCAGGCGTCTGGCCCAGACCGAGTTTCAACGTCGCCCAGGACTGGCTGAAGATATTCCAGTTCAGGCGCATTTCCGGCGACGAGGCCGCCGCGCGCGGAATGCTGCGGCTGGCCAGATAACCCAGCACGGCAATGCCGACGATCGCTGCGGAGACTACCGGCGCGTAGTGCTCGGACGACATCATGATCCCGGCGCCGATGGTGCCGGCGAGAATCGCCAGAAACGTGCCCATTTCCACCAGACCGTTGCCGCCGACCAGTTCATCGTCGCGCAAGGCCTGCGGCAGGATCGAATACTTCACCGGGCCGAACAACGCCGAGTGAGTGCCCATGGCGAACAGTGCCACCAGCATCAGCGACAGATGATCGAAGAGGAAGCCGATCGATCCTACGGCCATGATGGCGATTTCCGCGAGTTTGATCAGACGGATCAGCGCGTCCTTGGCGAATTTTTCCCCGAACTGCCCGGCCAGCGCCGAGAACAGGAAAAACGGCAGGATAAACAGCAGCGCGCAAAGGTTGACCCAGATCGAGCGATCGCCCTCGATGGTCAACCGATAGAGGATGGCGAGGATCAACGACTGCTTGAACACGTTGTCGTTGAACGCGCCGAGCGACTGGGTAATAAAGAAGGGCAAAAAGCGCCGGGTGCGCAGCAGGTTGAACTGTGAGGGGTGACTCATCTTCCGTGTTTCCTGATGTTAGGTAGTGAGGCCTGGGTGCTTGTTATTGGAATCCCGCACCACGATCCAGGCCACACCTTACCTAAACTTTTCGGATTATTTCTTCAAACCTGCAATACACGGCGAGACAAACAGCTCGCCACGCCATGCGCCCTGCACGGTGCGCTTGCCGACGATCAGCCACATTGCCGCCAACAAAATCACCAGCGCGGTACCGAATACACTGAAAAACGTCAGGTTGAGGATGCTTGCCAGTTTCAGAGTCGCCAGCGAATACACGCCCAACGGGAACGTAAAACCCCACCAGCCGAGGTTGAACGGAATGCCGTCGCGTAGATAACGTACGGTGATCAACAATGCCATCAACATCCACCACAGACCAAAACCCCACAGCGTGATCCCAGCGACCAGACCCAGGCCCGAGGCGATTTCACCGACGCCGGGCAGACCATTCGCGGCAAAAATCGCTGGCGCCTCACCGCCCAACAGCAACATGCCCAGGGCACCGGTGCCGATCGGACCGAGAGCGAGCCAGCTCGAAGCGGCCATGTTTTCGTGGGGCAGTTTGTGCAAAGCCATACGCAACAACAGGATGGTCAGAATGCTGAACGCCACAGGCAGCGAGAATGCCCAAAGCACATAACTGGTAGTCAGTACGATCAATTGCCCATGGGCATCGGTCAGATGCGGGGCGAGCAGGCCGCCGCTGGCCGCTGCCACTTCCGCCGCCACCACCGGCAGCAACCAGACCGCGGTCATCTGATCGATGCTGTGTTCCTGACGGGTAAACATCATGTACGGAATCAACACACCACAGGCCAGCGACATCGCCACATCGATCCACCACAACACTTCAACAAGTTGCATAACACCGTCGCCCCAGCGCGGCAGCCCGAACAACAGAAAGCCGTTGATGATCGTCGCCAGGCCCATGGGAATGGTGCCGAAGAACATCGATACAGTCGAATGGCCGAAAATCCGCCGCGCCTCATCAAAGAACAAAATCCACCGCGCGGCGTAGGCAACGGTAAACAGCGTGAATAACAGAATGTTGAACAACCACAGCCCTTCGGCCACAGCGCGCAATCCGGGAATGGCCAGCGGCAACTGGGCCAGCGCCAATGCCAGCACACCGGTGCCCATGGTCGCGGCGAACCAGTTCGGCGTGAACTGGCGGATCACTTCGCGCGGATGCTGAAGCTGGCTGAAAGGTTTGTAGCCAGGGGTGACACTGTTGGGGCAAATCATCATGAACTCCTGTCCTCTGGTGAGGTTGAGTCCATGGTAGATCCGAATCGAATATCGATATAACGGGTAATATCTCTAACTGTTATCTGTTTTGCAGATAAGCGTCTACACGCGCTAAGGAGCGCTGCAAACTCTGCCCGTCTGCGGACGCAGACTGAGCAGCAGCGCAGCCACGGCCAGCACGATCGATACAACGCCGTAACCGTCGGTGGTCACCAGCAACCCGAAACTGCGAGCCAGGTGCCCGGCCAGCAACGCCGGCAAACAGAACGCCAGATAACTGAGCACGTAATACGCCGACATCAACCCGGCTCGCTCGTGTGGCGCGGCCATCGACACCAGACTGCGCACCGCACCGAGGAAACCTGAACCGAAGCCGCAACCGGCGACCAGGGTGCCAAAGAAAAACAACGACAGACTGGCGCCATGCACACCGAGCAGGATCAGGACCAGCCCGATTGGCAGCAAGCTCGCGCCCAGCCGCAACGCCTGAGCGGCCGGACGATTGCGCATCGTAAAAATCATCAACGCACCGGTCACGGTGAGCGCCGCGACCGTCGCACCGCCGATCAGATTGGAGGTAGAGCCAGTGGCCGTGCGCACCAACGACGGTGCCAGCGAGGCATAAAAACCTCCGAGCGCCCAGGTCGCGGTGTTCAGTGGCAGCACGCGCCACAACGTTGAACGCGCTTGCACCGGCACGTGCAGGGTCGGTCGCAACGACGCCAGCGCCCCACCTTGCCGCGAGACACTTTCCGGCAGGCGCCAGACATACATGCCTTGCAACACGAACAACGCCAACAGCAACCAATAGGTCAGCTGCAACGGCGCCGGTGCGAATTCTGCCAGCAAGCCACAGCCCAAACCGCCCAAAGCCATCCCGAGTAACGGTGCGACACTGTTGATCAGCGGCCCCTGCTGCCGGTCGGTGTCGAGCAGCGTTGCGCTCAAAACGGCGGTGGCCATGCCGGTGGCGAAACCCTGCAGCACCCGCGCGCCGATCAACCACGACACGCTGTCGGCATAAATGAACAGCAGCATCGCCAGCGCATTGAGCAGCACGGCACTGAAGATCACCGGTTTGCGTCCGAGATGGTCGGAAAGCGAACCAACCGTCAGCAACGCCGCCAACAGACTGAAAGCGTAAACGGCGAAGATCAGCGTCAACATCGCTGCCGAGAAATGCAGTTGATCCTGATACAAGTGATACAACGGCGTCGGCGCGGTGGAAGCGGCGAGAAAACTGAGTAAGGTGATCGCCAGAAACCACAAGCTCGACCGGTGGGAAGCGACACTATTCAAGGGGCTGGTCATGGGCATACTCCGCAAAAGCTAATTTTTTGCTTTTGCGCAGTGTGCTACCGCCCAGCGCTTAAAGCAAATTCTTTGTGTTAAGGTCTGCCGCATGGCTATTAAAGAAGGTTTACGCCCCGGTGGCCGCAGTGCCCGGGTGCAGGAGTCGATTCATTCGGCGGTCAATGCGCTGCTGCAAGAGCAGGAACGTTCCACCGTGACCGTCCCGCAGATTGCCGCCCGCGCGGGGGTTACGCCGTCGACGATCTACCGCCGCTGGGGTGATCTGGCGGCGTTGCTGGCGGACGTCGCCCTCGCCCGCATGCGCCCGGACAGCGAGCCGGCGAACACTGGCAGCCTGCGCGGCGATATCCGTGCGTGGGCCGAGCAATATCTCGACGAGATGAGCTCGGAGGTCGGGCGCAACATGATGCGCGACGTGCAGGCCAGCGCTACGCCGGGCAATTGCGTGGCGATCATTGGTGCGCAGTTGCAGACCATTGTCGATCGCTATCCGCATGAGAAGGCGCCGAGTGTCGATCGCTTGATCAATCTGGTGGTGGCGCCGGTGGTGTTCCGGATTCTGTTTTCGGCCACGGCGCTGGAGGTGGATGAGTTGCATCGGTTGATCGATATTGCATTGCGGCAGGACTGACGCCTTCGCGAGCAGGCTCGCTCCCACAAGGGAATGCATTCCAGAACGTGGGAGCGAGCCTGCTCGCGAAGAGGTCCGCCCAGTCACCACAAAAACCACCCGGTACCCCGCCTGCGACACCCCGCCACGCCACGACCTTGGTCGACACTGACTAACCGCCGCGCGCGTGCGAGACTGTCCGCCCGGGCAGGAGTGCCGGGGAGTCTTTTGTCGGGAGTGCTGCATGTCGTTGTCCACCGGGCTGATCGCCGTCGTTGCCCTGGCCTACATGGCCATCATGTTCGCCATCGCCTTCTACGGCGACCGTCGCAGCACGCCGTTGCCGCCACGTGTGCGTGCCTGGGTGTACAGCCTGTCGCTGGCGGTCTACTGCACCAGCTGGACGTTCTTCGGCGCGGTCGGTCAGGCGGCGGAACAACTGTGGTCATTCCTGCCGATCTACCTCGGGCCGATCCTGCTGCTGGTCGGCGCGCCGTGGGTCCTGCAGAAAATGGTGATGATCAGCAAACAGGAGAACATCACCTCCATCGCCGACTTCATCGCCGCGCGCTACGGCAAGTCACAATCGCTGGCGGTGGTGGTGGCGCTGATCTGCCTGGTCGGCGTCTTGCCTTATATTGCCCTGCAACTCAAAGGCATTGTCCTTGGCGTGAACCTGCTGATCGGCGCCGGCGCCGATGCCATGGGCACCCGCGCCCAGGACACGGCGCTGATCGTGTCGCTGGTGCTGGCGTTGTTCACCATCGTTTTCGGCACGCGCAACCTCGACGCCACCGAACACCACCGTGGCATGGTGCTGGCGATCGCGTTCGAGTCGCTGGTCAAGCTGTTCGCCTTTCTCGCCGTCGGCGCCTTCGTCACGTACGGCCTGTATGACGGTTTCGACGACCTGTTCAATCAGGCGATGCTCGCCCCGCGCCTTGAGGCGTATTGGAAGGAAACCATCAACTGGCCATCGATGGTGGTGCAGACCGGCGTGGCGATGATGGCGATCATCTGCCTGCCGCGGCAATTTCACGTCACCGTGGTGGAGAACATCGACCCGCAGGATCTGCGTCTGGCGAAATGGGTGTTCCCCGCCTATCTGGCATTGGCCGCACTGTTTGTGGTCCCGATCGCCCTTGCCGGTCAGATGATGCTGCCCAGCCACGTGCTGCCCGACTCGTTCGTGATCAGCCTGCCGCTGGCCCAGGCCCATCCGGCGCTGGCGATGCTGGCGTTTATCGGTGGCGCATCGGCAGCGACCGGCATGGTGATTGTCGCCAGCGTCGCCCTGTCGACCATGGTTTCCAACGACATGCTGTTGCCGTGGCTGTTGCGCCGTAACAATGCCGAGCGCCCGTTCGAGGTGTTCCGCCAGTGGATGCTCTCGGTGCGCCGCGTGAGTATTGTGGTGATTCTGCTGCTGGCCTACGTCAGTTATCGCTTGCTCGGCTCGACCGCGAGCCTGGCGACCATCGGCCAGATCGCCTTCGCCGCTGTGACGCAACTGGCGCCGGCCATGCTCGGCGCGCTGTACTGGAAACAGGCCAACCGCCGGGGCGTGTTCGCCGGCCTCGCCACCGGCACGTTCCTCTGGTTCTACACGCTGGTGCTGCCGATTGCCGCGCACAGTCTCGGCTGGTCACTGGCGAGCTTCCCCGGCTTGGCGTGGCTGCACAGTAATCCGCTGAACCTGCCGATTACGCCGCTGACTCAAGGCGTGGTGCTGTCGCTGGCCGGTAACTTCACCCTGTTCGCCTGGGTCTCGGTGCTGTCGCGCACGCGGGTTTCCGAGCACTGGCAGGCCGGGCGCTTCATCGGTCAGGAAATCAGCGCGCGGCCTAATGCTCGTTCAATGCTGGCGGTGCAGATCGACGATCTGCTGCAACTGGCGGCGCGTTTCGTCGGCGAAGAACGCGCGCGGCAGAGCTTCATTCGCTTCGCCTACCGTCAGGGCAAGGGTTTCAACCCCAACCAGAACGCCGACAGTGAATGGATCGCCCATACCGAACGTTTGCTGGCCGGTGTCCTCGGCGCTTCTTCGACGCGCGCTGTAGTAAAAGCCGCCATCGAAGGTCGGGAAATGCAGCTGGAGGACGTAGTCCGAATCGCTGACGAAGCCTCGGAAGTGCTGCAGTTCAACCGCGCGCTGCTACAAGGCGCGATCGAGAACATCACCCAGGGCATCAGCGTGGTCGACCAGTCGTTGAAACTGGTGGCATGGAACCGGCGTTATCTGGAGCTGTTCAACTACCCCGACGGCCTGATCAGCGTCGGCCGGCCGATTGCCGACATCATTCGCTACAACGCCGAACGCGGTTTGTGCGGCCCCGGCGAAGCGGAAGTGCACGTCGCGCGACGCTTGCACTGGATGCGTCAGGGCCGCGCGCACACTTCCGAACGGCTGTTCCCCAATGGCCGGGTGATCGAGCTGATCGGCAACCCGATGCCCGGCGGCGGATTTGTCATGAGCTTCACCGACATTACCGCGTTCCGCGAAGCCGAACAGGCGCTGACCGAGGCGAACGAAGGGCTGGAGCAACGGGTCAGCGAACGTACCCAGGAACTGTCGCAACTCAATGTCGCGCTCACCGAAGCCAAGGGCAATGCCGAGGCGGCCAACCAGTCGAAAACCCGCTTCCTCGCCGCCGTCAGCCACGACTTGATGCAACCGCTGAACGCCGCACGGCTGTTCTCCGCCGCCCTCTCCCACCAGAACGAAGGCTTGAGCGCAGAGGCGCAGCAGCTGGTGCAACACCTCGACAGCTCGCTGCGTTCGGCGGAAGACCTGATCAGCGATCTGCTGGACATCTCGCGCCTGGAGAACGGCAAGATCAACCCGGACCGCAAAGCGTTCGCCGTCAATGAACTGTTCGACACCCTCGGCGCGGAATTCAAGGCGCTGGCTCAAGAGCAAAAGCTCACGTTCCGGGTGCGCGGCAGTCAATTGCGCATCGACAGCGACATCAAACTGCTGCGGCGAATCCTGCAAAACTTCCTCACCAACGCTTTCCGCTATGCCAAAGGCCCGGTGCTGCTGGGCGTGCGTCGGCGCGGTGGCGAGTTATGTCTGGAAGTCTGGGATCGCGGCCCGGGGATTCCGGAAGACAAGCAGCAAGTGATTTTCGAAGAATTCAAACGCCTCGACAGCCACCAGACCCGCGCCGAAAAAGGTCTGGGCCTGGGTCTGGCGATCGCCGACGGCTTGTGCCGCGTGCTCGGGCATACCTTGCGCGTTCGTTCTTGGCCGGGGCGCGGCAGTGTGTTCAGCGTGACAGTGCCGATCGCCCGCACGCAAACCCCTCCAGTTAGCGCCATGGTGGAACTGAACGGAAAACTGCTCAGCGGCGCGCAGGTGCTGTGCATCGATAACGAAGACAGCATCCTGATCGGCATGAACAGCCTGCTGAGCCGCTGGGGCTGCCAAGTGTGGACGGCGCGCAATCGCGAAGAATGCGCAGCGATATTGAATGAAGGTGTGCGGCCGCAACTGGCGCTGGTCGACTATCACCTCGACCACGGCGATACCGGCACAGAGCTGATGGCGTGGTTGCGCACGCGCCTGGGCGAGCCGGTACCCGGCGTGGTCATCAGCGCGGATGGACGCCCGGAGACCGTAGCGCAAGTGCATGCGGCAGGCCTGGATTATCTGGCCAAACCGGTGAAGCCGGCAGCGTTGCGGGCGCTTTTGAGTCGGTATTTGCCGTTGTAGAAGGTGACCTTGCAGACGCCTTCGCGAGCAGGCTCGCTCCCACAGAAAAGCAAAGCAGCGAAGCTGCCCCACTCAACAATGAGCGCAAGCTCGAGTGCTTTTGATCTTGATTCACCGGCGACGTCGGAAGGCTGAGCGGAGGGATCGATCCCGGAGCGAAGGGACCCGAGCTTGCGAGGGCCGAACGTAGGAGCAAGCGTTTTTTTGCTTACTTTTTTTAGGCGTTTGTAAAAAAAGTGAGTCGCCGTAAGGGCGAAACCGCCAGCCGCCATCACCGCAGCAACGGATATGCCCCCAAAATCAGCCCAAAAAACGACGCCTACTCAGGCAACTCAACCAACCCATCAACATCCGTCATCGCCCGCTCCAGCAAATCCGCCGGCAAGCTCTTGCTCGCCCGCGCACCGAGCAACTTCAACTGCTCACTGCGGCTGACCAGATTACCGCGCCCCTCTGTCAGCTTGTTGCGCGCTGAGCTGTAAGCCTTGTCCAGTTGCTGCAGACGATTGCCCACTTCGTCCAGATCCTGAATAAACAACACGAACTTGTCGTACAGCCAACCCGCCCGCTCGGCGATTTCCCGGGCGTTCTGGCTCTGGCGCTCCTGCTTCCACAAACTGTCGATCACCCGCAGCGTAGCCAACAGCGTAGTCGGACTGACGATCACGATATTGCGGTCGAAAGCATCCTGAAACAGCGAAGGCTCAGCCTGCAAGGCCGCAGAAAATGCCGCTTCGATCGGCACGAACAGCAAGACGAAATCGAGGCTGTGCAGGCCTTCCAGGCGCTTGTAATCCTTGCCGGCCAAACCTTTGACATGATTGCGCAGCGACAACACGTGCTGCTTGATCGCGATCTGCCCCAACGTGTCGTCATCAGCCGCAACATATTGTTGATAGGCCGTGAGGCTGACTTTCGAGTCGACCACGACTTGCTTGTCGCCGGGCAGGTAAATGATCACATCGGGCTGGAAGCGTTCACCGTCCGGGCCTTTGAGATTGACCTGGGTCTGGTATTCGCGGCCCTTCTCCAGACCTGCGTGTTCAAGAACGCGCTCGAGGATCAGTTCGCCCCAATTGCCCTGGGTTTTCTGGCCCTTGAGCGCGCGAGTCAAGTTGGTCGCTTCGTCGCTCAAACGCAGATTCAATGCCTGCAAACGCTCCAGCTCCTTGGCCAGCGAGAAGCGCTCGCGGGCTTCGGCCTGATAGCTTTCTTCCACGCGTTTTTCAAAGGACTGGATGCGTTCTTTCAACGGATCAAGCAACTGCCCGAGCCGCTGCTGGCTGGTTTCGGCAAAGCGCTGCTCACGCTCATCGAAGATCTTGCCGGCCAGCTCGGCGAATTGCGCACGCAACTCATCGCGCGAGCCTTGCAGGTCGTTGAGACGTTGTTGATGGCTTTCCTGTTGTTCGCGAAGTTCGGCACTCAGCGAGGCCGCGTGGGCGTCGAGGCGGCGTAACTCAGCATCCTTGTTGGCGCGTTCGAGGTTCCAGGCGTGAGAGGCGTCGCGGGCGTCATCGCGTTCGATCTGCAGCAATTCGACTTCGCGGCGCAGCGCGGCGAGGTCTGCCTGTTTGGCGGCGTTGGCCTGGCCAAGATCGGCGATTTCATCGCGGCTCGCTTCAAGCTGCGCGGTGAGGCCGTCCTGGGCCAGTTGCGCCATCGCCAGGCGCTCCTCAAGCAAGGCCAGATCGGCCTGGGCATTGCTGGCCCGGCGTTGCAGTTGCCAAGCCAGCGCCAGCAGCGGCACTCCTGCTGCCGCAAGACCGAGCAATATGCTGGTCAAGTCCATAGCCATAGCGACTCCTGCCAATCGGATAAAGCCTGAAGGTTAACCAAGGTGTCTGGGCTTGGACAGCTCAGTCTTCGATCAGACCGAGTTCCTGCTGTGCGCGACGGTCGCCGGCGCGGGCGGCCTGACGCAGCAGCTCCTGACCGATACGCCGGTCACGGGCATTGCCGCACTCACGGCAGATCAATTGGCCGAGACGACTTTGTGCAGCGACCACACCTTCACGGGCCGGTTGCTTGAGCAGGCGGCCCGCGAGGTGTTTGGCGCTGGGGCTGTCGCTCAGGCGCGGCGCATCGAGCAGCCACTCAGCCACACGCACGGAAAAACGCTTGGGAGCGGTAGCAGAGGTCGGATTGGAGGTAACAGAGTCTGATACTGAGCGAAACTTCATAAAGCACTGCGGGACAGATCGGAAGGCGCGCCACTTTACTCTCTTTTTCTTACAGGTAAAGTCGAAAAAAACCCGGCACGCCCGTCCTAGAGCAAGCGCTAGGGACAATCCACAGAAGCTGTGGATAAGTCAGTGGACAACCGCTCTACGATCCCCGCAAAGCCTTATGGAATGGGGCTCGCAGTCAAACTGACGATTTTTTCACCAACAAAAAAAGACGATATTTTTCATTGACTTAAACTTTTGATACAGGCAGCGGCTGGAGTCAGGATCGATGTGACAGTTGCGTTGCGCTCTGCGCAACTAATGTGCACAAGTACCTGTGAGCCGGTTATATGCGTGCGCTTTTTCGGGTCATTTTGCGCAGCTGCGAGCGACTGAAAGGCTCTGCGAAAAGCCTGCACGCCGACGGACGGTGCGACACGACCTTTCCCTGTGATCCTTTTTTTGGTCATGGGGTTTGCTTCGCCCGAACGGATCCGTTACTATCCGCGGCGTTAGTACCAAGCTGAAAGTCAATTCCGGTCGAACATCTCCCCACGGTCAACTTCCAACAGGAAGACACTGCCGAAAAAAGCGGGAACGACCCCTCGATGGTTTCCAGGTAAATCTTGCGACGACGCTGCCTTTGAAAGAAAACAAAGGGCGTTGCGAAGAACACTTACTCTGACCGAACCAACCTGCAAATTGATCAGGATCTTCACCCCGGGCCCAGAACCTTTGCCCTCGCTGTGATGCCTGTCCTCCTAAGTACCTACCTGCCAGCCCAAGCGCGCTCACTTATCAGCGCTTCAAACTGGCTGCTTTGTTCCAGTCGGGTTCTTCGTTCGATCAATGGTGATCAACGTTACTGGAACGTTTTAACGTTGCACGGTTCTTATCCGTGTCATTTGTAGGAACACCTAATAACTATGTCTACTCAAATCCAGACTCAGGATGCCATTCGCACCCTAACCAACGCTTTTGCTCCAATGAACTGCCTGATCATGGCCGCTCGCAAAGGCTGCTTCAGCTTCACCGTGGTCAATGAACACGGCATCGCTCGTCACAGCGAGCGTTTGTACCCCGATCAATACTCCAGCGCCGAACCGCTGCAGGCCGTGATCGAGCGTACCCGCCAGGCACTGGTTGCCTGAAAGCCGGACAGGCTGCAAAAGCAAAGCCCTGCTGAAAAGCGGGGCTTTTTATTGCCTGATATTTCACTTTTAGCGCTGCGCTTCTAAGCATGTTCCGATCTAACGCCCGGGATGCGATGACGGAAATATTTTAAAAACAGGCCTTTACACGCTGAATATGACACTACATTTCAACTCAAGCGGCTTGACCCGCTTGCGGCGAGCCTGAGTCGATCCACTGCTGCCAAGGCCCCTTCAGGACTCGCCCTCAACAACAAGAACCGAGGGTGTTATGGGTATCGCTGCCAGCGAACTGTGCCGCTATGTGATCCGTCCCACACTGATTTATCTGGGACGCCACTGCGCAACTGCCGAATCCCTGCTGCTGGGTATCGCCGCCAGCCAGTCCGCCCTCGGGTCTGCCCTGCATGACCGCCGTGGCCACGGCCTCTACCGGATTGCCGAGCATCGCCATCAGGCCCTCTGGGATGATTATCTGGCGCTCGATCCGGAGCGCGCCAGCCTGGTGCGCGGCCTGGCCAGTCAGCATGCGTTCCTCAGCGGCCCGCATCTGGAACTGACCGTCAACCTGCGTTACGCCACGGCCATCGCCTGGCTGCTGGTGGAAGAACAGAATCCCACCCTCCCCGCTCCGACCGACCTGCTCGGCATGGCACGTATTTGGCGCCAGACCTTTCAACCGCAAGGCCGTTTGCGCGACTTTACCTATGCCTGGCAAACCTGTGTTTCACCGCTGAATCAGGTCGCTTGCTGACCGGGCGGTTTCACAAGTTCTCGCATCAGGTCGCCATTTTGGTCGGATTGTCCTACAAAACCGCTCTAACTCAAGGCATACAGGCTATAGCGCTGGGACGAAAATGTTGGTAATTTTCGCCCCGGTGATCACCAGGAGTTCTAATAATGAAAAAAGTCATGCTCAAAACCACCCTTAGCCTCGCCGTTACCCTTGCCTCTACACAAATCTTCGCGGCAGGTTTTGCCCTCAACGAACAAAGCATCAGTGGGATGGGGACTGGTTTTGCCGGGCGATCTTCTTCTGCCGACGACGCAAGCACTGTTTATGGCAACCCGGCCGGCATGGCGCGCATCAAGCGCGAACAAGTCACCGGCGGCGTCGCCCTGGTCGACGCGCATACCGATATCAGCGATACCAGCTCCAGCCCTAATGGCGGCAGCAACAAGGGTGACATGGTGCCCCTCACTGCCGTACCGATGGGCTTCTATGTAAAACCGATCGATGATCACTGGGCATTCGGCCTCGGTGTGTACGTGCCGTTCGGCCTGATCACGGATTACGAAAACGGCTTCGCCGGTCGTTACTTCGGCAGCAAGTCCGAAGTGCAAGTCATCACTTTCCAGCCAACCGTCAGCTACGCCTTCAACGACAAGGTGTCGATCGGTTTCGGCCCGACCATCAACCGCATCGATGGCTCGCTGGAATCCAACCTGTCGATCTCTCAGGCTTTCCCGGATGGCAAGGTCAAGATCAAGGGTGACGACACCGCGCTGGGTTACAACGTCGGCTTGCTGGTCCAGGCCACCGACACTACCCGTGTGGGCCTGACCTATCACTCCAAGGTCGATTACAAGCTCGAAGGCAACACCAAGGTCAACTACAACGTGCTGGGCCTGACGGGTCTGGGCGCCAATCAGAAATATGACGCTTCGTTGAAGATCACCACGCCGGAATCCGTGGACCTGTCGGTCACCCAGGCAATCAACGATCGCTGGAATGTCTACGCTGGTACCACCTGGACCCGCTGGAGCCAACTGGAAAAGATCACCGTGAAGAACTCCGGCGTGCAGCCTCTGCTGGCCGGTCAGTTCGGTTCGATCAACGAAGACCAGAACTGGCATGACTCCTGGGCGTACGCCGTGGGTACCTCGTACCAGTTGAACAAGGAATGGGTCCTGCGTACCGGTCTGACCTTCGACCAGTCGCCAACCAATAACGAAGACCGCTCGCCACGTATCCCGACTGGCGACCGCACCATCTTCAGTATCGGTGCCGGCTGGAGCCCGACCGACGACCTGACCATCGACGTCGCGTACTCGTACCTGAAAGAAGAGTCGGTCAACATCCGCAACGAAAACGCGCGTGGCCAGACCTACGATGCCAAGTATGAAAACTCGGCAAACGGCTTCGGTGTCGGCGCGACTTACCGCTTCTGATGCACCGTGGCGAGGCTAACCCCTCGCCCACGAAAAAGCCCCGCTCTCTTTACAGAGGCGGGGCTTTTTCATGTCTGCAATTTTTCACTGGAACGACAAAATCACCATTGTGGGAGCGAGCCTGCTCGCGAAGGCGGTATGTCAGATGTTGATTTGCTGACTGACACACCGCTTCGCGAGCAGGCTCGCTCCCACAGGGAACAGCATGAATCAGGGCTTAAGCGGCTTGGAGGCAATGGCCTTTTCGATCGCCGCAATAAATTCCGGATCATCCGGTTTGGTCAAACTGGAAAAACTCGCCACGACCTTGCCCCGCCGGTCGACCACATACTTGTAGAAATTCCACTTCGGCGCATTGCTCTGCGCGGCCAGCACCTGGAACAGATGCGTGGCGTCGTCGCCGCGAACCTTCTGCGGCTCGGTCATGTTGAAGGTCACGCCATAATTGGCGTAGCAGACCTTGGCGGTTTCCGCGCTGTCCTTGGACTCCTGCTTGAAGTCATTCGACGGCACGCCGAGCATTTCCAGCCCCTGATCCTTATAGCGCTTGTTGAGCGCCTCAAGACCTTCGAACTGCGGGGCGAAACCGCAGAAGCTGGCGGTATTGACCACCACCAGCGGTTTGTCGGCGTACTGCTTGCACAGATCGATGGATTCCTTGGCGCGCAACTTGGGCAGCGAGCCTTGCAGCAGCTCAGGACAATCGGCGGCCTGGGCCAGGCCAGTCAACGCCATCAGCAACGCGGGAACAGCACACCAGCGCATCAACATGTCGAATTTCCTTGGGCAGTCATCAGGCTTCGACGTTACTCGCCACGCTGCCATCTAGCAAATGCTCATGCCCAACTGCATCAGCGCCAGACCGCCGCGTTGCCAGCCCCACCACACCAGCGCCAACAGCGCAGCAGCCAGTGCGGTCACGGCGAATCGCGTGAAGATCCGGCTCATGCTGCACTCGTCGCAGCTTGCAGGCGCGCCACCGGACGCTCGCGCACCGGCCAGTTCAGCGCCGCCGCGAGCAGGCTCAAGAGAACCGCCACTTGCCAGATCAAGTCATAACTCCCGGTTCGGTCGTACACCACCCCGCCCAGCCAGCCGCCAAGGAACGAGCCGAGCTGATGGAACAGAAAGACGATGCCACCGAGCATGGACAAATTGCGCACGCCGAACAAGGTCGCCACCGTACCGTTGGTCAACGGCACCGTCGACAGCCACAGGAAGCCCATGGCCATGCCGAACAGATACGCCGTGGTGGTCGTCACCGGCAACCACAGGAACAGCACGATCACCACTGCGCGCAACAGATACAGCGCAGTCAACAGACGCGGTTTGGACATGCGGCCACCGAGCCAGCCGGCGGTGTAAGTGCCGAAGATATTGAACAATCCGATCAACGCCAGCACCGTAGTGCCGACACTGGCGGGCAGATGCTGATCGACCAGATACGCTGGCAAGTGCACACCGATGAACACCACCTGAAACCCGCAGACAAAAAAGCCGAACGCCAGCAGCCAGAAACCGGAGTGCGAGCACGCCTCACGCAGCGCTTCGGAAAGAGTCTGTTCATGGCCAAGCACCGGCAGCGGCTTGTCCTTGAGCATGCTCACCAGCGGCACAATCATCGCCACCAACAGGCCCAACACCAACAGCGCCGCCGACCAGCCGAGCCAGCCGATCAAACCGAGCGTGCCCGGCAACATCGCAAACTGGCCGAACGAACCGGCGGCGCTGGCGATCCCCATGCCCATGCTGCGTTTCTCTGGCGGCACAGCGCGACCCACAACACCAAGAATGACCGAAAACGAAGTGCCCGAAAGACCGATACCGATCAGCAGGCCGGCACTCAGTGACAGAGTCACTGCCGAATCAGACAGGCCCATGCACACCAGGCCCGCCGCGTAGAGGATCCCACCGACCAGCACCACTTTCGCCGCGCCGAAGCGGTCAGCCAGCGCGCCGGTGAACGGCTGCGCCAGGCCCCAGATCAGGTTCTGCAGGGCGATGGCGAAGGCAAACACCTCGCGCCCCCAGCCGAACTGCGCGCTCATCGGCGACAGGAACAGACCGAACCCGTGGCGCACGCCCAATGACACCGCCAGGATCAGCGCACTCCCCAGCAACACCCAACCGCACGTACGCCACATCGATGTCATTGTTATTCTCCAGTCGCGGGTATATACCCGCTTGAGCGCGAAAAAACCGCCGTCAGGCCAGTTCGTCGAGCAGTTTGAGCAAGGTTTCGCGCTTCTCGGCACCGAGACGGTCGATCAGTCGCTGTTGCGCCGCTTCCCACGCCGGCAATGCTGCTGCCAAGCGCTGCACGCCGGTTTCGGTGAGGCGCACGATACGGTTGCGCATGTCCTCGCCTTCGGCAAGCGCCACCAGACCTTCGCCCTCCAGCACACGCAAATTACGCCCCAAGGTGCTGCGATCCAGGCCCATGGCCTCGGCCAGTTCGGAAATGCTCGGTTGCTCCAGCCGCTGCAGATTGCACAGCAGAGAATACTGGGCAACGTTGATCCCGAAGCCGTCGAGAGCGCCGTCGTAATGCCTGCTGACGCCACGCGCGGCGCGACGCAGGTTGGTGCACAAACACTGAGAAGGAAGCATGATGCGTGTATATACCCGCGAGTGTGTTAAATCAAGTTACAGATGAGTTTACTCTGAACATCATTGCTGCCGGTGAGGCCGCCTTCGCGAGCAAGCTCGCTCCCACAGGGGATTGCATTCCGAAGGTGGGAGCGAGCCTGCTCGCGAAGGGGCCGGCATCATCTACGCAAATCCTTCAGATCAAAGCGAGCCCCACCAACACCCCCATCTCCAGCAATTCCAGCAGCGCTCCCGCCGTGTCCCCGGTAGTCCCACCCAACCGCCGCATCATCAATCGCCGCAGCAAGACAAACCCGACCAGCGAAATCAGCACCGCGCCGATACCCGCGATCAACACGCAGCCCAGCGCACTCACCCCCAGCACCCACCACCCGGCCTTGCGCGGCAGATGATCGGCCAGCGCCTGACCCAAGCCGCCCGCACGCACATAAGGCGTAGTCAGAAACAACCCCAACAGCGCCGCTCGCCCGAGCACCGGAACGATGATCAGCGCCAGGGTATGCCCTTGCTCGATCAGCGCCAGCAGCGCGGCGAATTTCAGCAACAACACCAGCACCAGCGTGACGACCGCGATCGGCCCGCTGCGCGGATCTTTCATGATCGTCAGCGTACGTTCACGATCACCAAAACCGCCGAGCCAGGCATCAGCGCTGTCGGCCAGGCCATCGAGATGCAGCGCGCCGCTGAGCAATACCCACACGGTCAGCAACAGCGCCGCATGCAGCAACATCGGCGCGCTGGCCAACAACAGATTCAACGCATAGAGGATCAACCCGAACAGCAATCCCACCAGCGGATAAAACAGCAGCGAACGGCCAAGCTGTTGCGGCTCAGGCATGCCCGGCAGGCGAATCGGCAGGCTGCTGAGAAACTGCAAGGCGATCCACAGCGGAAACATCTCAGTGACCTTCCTTGAGCGCGCCGCTCGCCGCGACCGTCAGCGCAAACAGCGCGCCGTGGGCGACTTCGACATTGAGCAATTGTTCACGCGGCAGACCTCGTGCCTGCGCGAGCAACAAGCGCATCACCCCGCCGTGGCTGACCAACAGAATCCGTTCGCCGGCGTAAGCCGCCTGCAACCGCGCGACCGCCGCCAACACCCGTGAGGAAAACGCGCTGACCGGCTCGCCTTGCGGTGGCGTGAAGCCATAGGGATCAGCCCAGAACAGCCCCAGCGCTTCGGCGTCCGTTTCCATCAACGCCGCCGCGCTCTGCCCTTCCCACGCGCCGAAATGCAGCTCTTGCAGATCCTTGTCCAGATGCACGGACAGGTTCAATTGCTCACCGAGTTCGGCGGCGAAGCGCGCGCAGCGCTGCAATGGCGAACTGACAATGCGATCCCACGGCCCGCCTTCGACCACCGCAGCACGCATCTGCGTCCAGCCGTTTGCGGTCAGCGCATCGTCGAGGCTGCCGCGCAAGCCGCCGCCGAGTTCCGTTTCGCCGTGACGCAGCAGATCCAGACGCAGACTCATGCCGGGCGATCCGCGACAGCCGCTTCGGCGAACGTCGCCATTTGCCCGTGCAGGTCACAGGCCAGACGCAACAACGGCACCGCCAACGCTGCGCCACTGCCCTCGCCCAGACGCAGGCCGAGCTCGAGCAGCGGCTCGGCGCTCAAGGTTTCCAGCACATGACGATGGCCCGGCTCGGCACCGCGATGGCCGAACAACAGCCACTCGCGACAGGCCGGATTCAAGCGCACTGCGACCAGCGCGGCGACCGTGCAGATAAAGCCGTCAACCAGCACCGCAATGCCTTCCTGCGCGCAGGCCAGATAAGCGCCGACCAACGCGGCAACCTCGAACCCGCCGAGATTGAACAGCGTCTGCAAGGCATCGCCACGCTGTGCGGCATGCAGCGCCAGAGCGCGTTCGATGACGTGCGCCTTGTGGCTGACGCCAGCGGCATTCAGCCCGGTGCCGGGACCGGTCAGGTGCGCCACCGGGCAATCGAGCAAGGCACAGGCCAGCGCACTGGCCGCCGTGGTATTGCCGATGCCCATCTCGCCGCCGATGAACAACTGGGTGCCGGCGGCTTTCGCGCGCAAGACACTGTCGCGACCGGCCTGCAAAGCCGATTCGCCCTGCGCCTGAGTCATCGCTGCGCCCTGAGCGAAGTTCGCCGTTCCCGCGCCGATGTTCAGATGGCGCACGCCGGGCAGATTCAGCGCCGGATTCACCGTGCCCAGATCGACCACTTCCAGCTGCGCGCCGAGCTGACGCGCCAGCACGCTGATCGCCGCGCCGCCGCTGACAAAGTTGAGCAGCATCTGCCCGGTGACTTCCTGCGGATAAGCCGATACACCCTCGGCTACCACGCCATGGTCGCCAGCGAAAATCGCGATCCAGACTTGATCCAGCGTTGGCTTGAGCTGACCTTGCAGACCGGCCAGTTGCACGGCCACCGATTCAAGGCGCCCCAGCGAACCGGCCGGTTTGGTCAGTTGCTGCTGGCGCTCGGTCGCTTGCGCGATGATGTCCGAGTTCACGGTTTTGCACGGGTTCAGCCACCAGGTCGGGCTCATAACGCAGGTCCTTTCAAAGTCAGGGGCAGGCCGGCGACGGTCAGGACAACTCGCTGACAGCGCTCGGCCAGAGCTTGATGCAGCCAACCGGCTTCATCGACATAGCGGCGGGTCAATTCGCCCAGCGGCACGACACCCATTCCGGTCTCGTTGCTGACAAAAATGATTTCGCCCGGCAACGACGCCAGGCAATCGAGCAAGGCTTCACGCTCGGCGGCGAGACGTTCGGCGTCGTCGAGCATCAGCAGATTGGTCAGCCACAGCGTCAGGCAATCGACCAGCAGGCAGCGCTCGGCGCCAGCGGATTCGCGCAGCACGCGGGCCAGCTCCAGTGGCTCTTCGATCAACGCCCATTGCGCCGGGCGGCGTGCGCGGTGATGGGCGACGCGTTGATTCATTTCGCCGTCCAGCGGTTGGCTGGTGGCGATGTAGGTGACCGCCAGATGGCTGTCGCTGGCGAGTTTTTCCGCTAGACGACTCTTGCCGGAGCGGGCGCCGCCGAGGATCAGTTGGAGCATGGGTTCATCCAAAAATGTGTGGTGAGACAACCGGCCCCTTCGCGAGCAGGCTCGCTCCCACCGTTGATCGCATTTCCCTGTGGGAGCGAGCCTGCTCGCGAAGAGGCCAGCCCGGACAACTCAAATCCCACAGAGCTGACGCAACAAATCGGTATCCAGATGCTTCTCCACCAGATCCGCTAATCGTTCGATATCCCGCTCGCGCAAGCCGTGGTAATCGACCTCTTGCACATCACTCAAGCCCGCCCAGCGCAACAACGCCGCACTCGCCTCGGGGGATTCGAACAAGCCGTGGAGATAGGTGCCGAACACCTGGCCATCGGCACTTTGCGCACCATCGCATCGACCGTCGTCCAGATGCACCGCCGGGTTTTCCAGCGCCGCCCCGCTGGTTACGCCAGCATGTATTTCGTAACCGCTGACTGCGGCGTTTTCCAACGCCAGCCGCCCGCGCACGTTGCGCAATTGCTTCTCGGCTTCGAGTTGCGTTTCGAACGCCAGCAGCCCCAGACCGGCGCTGGAGCCGGCAGCGCCTTCCAGCCCAAGCGGATCGTGCACCTGCTCACCCAGCATCTGCAGACCGCCGCAAATCCCCAGCACCTTGCCGCCGTAGCGCAGATGCCGATTGATTGCCGCGTCCCAACCATTGGCGCGCAGATAAGCCAGATCACTGCGCACGCTTTTCGAGCCCGGCAGGATGATCAGATCGGCGGCGGGAATTGCCTGGCCCGGGCCAACAAATTGCAGATCCACCTGCGGATGCAGACGCAGCGGGTCAAAGTCGGTGTGATTGCTGATGCGCGGCAGCACCGGCACCACAACTTTCAACACCTGCTCGGCCTTGTCGGTCTGGCGTTGGTCGATGCCGTCCTCGGCTTCAAGGTGCAGATCCATCACGTACGGCAACACGCCGACCACCGGTTTGCCAGTGCGCTGCTCCAGCCAGTCGAGGCCCGGTTGCAACAAGGCGATATCGCCGCGAAAGCGGTTGATGATGAAGCCTTTGACCCGCGCCTGTTCGCTCGGCGAGAGCAATTCCAGGGTACCGACCAAATGCGCAAACACGCCGCCGCGATTGATGTCGGCGATCAGCAAAACCGGGCAATCCACCGCCTCGGCAAAGCCCATGTTGGCAATGTCGCCGGCGCGCAGATTGATCTCCGCCGGCGAACCGGCGCCTTCGACCATTACCAGCGGATACGCAGCGCTGAGTCGCTCGTGCGAGGCGAGCACCGCTTGCATCGCGATGGCCTTGTAATCGTGATAGGCGACGGCGTTCATCGTCGTCACCGCGCGGCCATGAATGATCACCTGCGCGCCGGTGTCGCTGTTGGGCTTGAGCAGCACCGGGTTCATGTCGGTGTGGGGTTCGAGAAAGGCCGCTTGCGCCTGCACTGCCTGCGCGCGGCCGATCTCGCCGCCGTCAGCGGTGACTGCGCTGTTGAGCGCCATGTTCTGCGGCTTGAACGGCACCACCGCCACGCCCTGGCGGGTGGCCCAGCGGCACAACGCCGTCACCAGCGTGCTTTTGCCGGCATCGGACGTGGTGCCTTGCACCATCAGAGTGGTCATGGGTGGTCCTTGGTGAAAGCTTGCAAAGCTTGTTCGAGACGCAGCTCTTGCGCGGCATCGGCCGGCAGGCCGAAACGCACACTGCTGTTGTGGCTGAACAGGCGCAGGAGGATGCCGCGCCGGGCGAGGAATTCGTGCAGCGCTTCGGCGTGCTCGGTGATCAGCCACTGAAACAGCGCGCAGCCACCCTGCGGTGCAAAACCGCAACGGGTCAGCAGCGCCGCCAGCCGTTCGCTCGCTTCATCGCTGCGAATCCGCTGACGGGTATGGCCCTCGGTGTCTTGCAGGCACGCCGTACCGAGTACCCGCGTCGGCCCGCTCACCGCCCACGGCCCGACCTGTTCGGCGAGCAGTTTGAGCAACTTGCGTTCGGCCAGAACGAAACCGAGGCGCACCCCGGCCAGGCCGAAAAACTTGCCGAACGAACGCAACACCACCAGCCCGACCTGATGCGCATAGGGCGCGAGGCTCAGTTGCGGCGTGTTGTCCATGAACGCTTCATCGACCACCAGCCAGCCGCCGCGTTGCGCCAGCCGCGCATGCCAGTCGAGCAGGCGTGCCGGGGTCAGGCTGAGGCCGGTCGGATTGTTCGGATTGACTACCACCAGCACATCGAGACTGTCGAGAAAGAATTCGACCTCCTGCTCGAGCACTTCACGGACGATGTAACCGCTGCGCCGCCAGGCTTCGGCATGCTCGGCATAGCACGGCGACAACACGCCGACCTTGCCGGCCCGGCGCAGACGCGGCAGCAACTGGATGGCCATTTGCGAGCCGGCCACCGGTAACACCTGCGCGGCGCCGTAGTAATCGCAGGCGGCCTGTTCCAGACCGTCGTCGGTTTCCGGCAAGCGCGCCCAGGCGCGCAGCGGGATCTCCGGGATCGGGAACGGCCACGGCGCGAGGCCGCTGGACAGGTCGAGCCAGTCGGCCTCGGCAATCCCGTAATCGAGTGCAGCCTTGCGCAACCGGCCACCGTGCTCAAGCATAAAATTCCGCCCCCAAGCAAAGCATCAGCAGCCATAACCATACGCCGCGCTGGACCAATTGCCAGCCACGGTCAATGGAATCGGCATCCGCCGGCGCACCTTCGCCCAGTTGCGGGCGCTCATGCAGTTCGCCGTGATAGATCGCCGGGCCACCCAACTCGACGCCCAGCGCACCGGCACCAGCCGCCATCACCGGGCCGGCGTTGGGGCTGTCCCACTGCGGCGCCTGGGTGCGCCAGCATTTGAGCGCGAGGCGGGTTTTGCCGAGCAGCGCGTAGGTCAACGCCACCAGACGCGCAGGAATATAGTTCAACACGTCGTCGATTTTCGCCGCCGCCCAGCCGAAACGCTCGAAGCGTTCGTTGCGATAACCCCACATCGCATCGAGGGTATTGCTCAAGCGATACAGGACCACGCCCGGCGCTCCGGCAACGACAAACCAGAACAGCGCAGCGAACACTGCATCGCTGCCGTTCTCCAATACCGATTCGGTGGCGGCACGGGCCACGGCGTTGCTGTCCAGTTCATTGGTCTGGCGGCTGACCAGATAACCGACGCGCTTGCGTGCCTCGTCCAGATCATCGGCGCGCAACGCAGCCGCGACCGGTGCGACATGTTCGCCGAGGCTGCGCATGCCGAGGGCGCAATACAACGCGAGAATCTCGACAATCCAGCCGACATAGGGCGCCCAGGAGAATGCTGTGGCGAGCAGAGTCAGCGGCAGTACCGCGAGCACCCACGCGGTCACGCCATGGCTGCGCCAGCCACGACCGCCGGCGTTGAAGCGTTGCTCGATGCGCCCGGCAAAATTGCCGAACGCCACCAGCGGATGCCAGCGTTTCGGTTCACCGAGCAGCGCATCCAGCGCTACCGCGGCGACACTCAGCAACGCCACACTCATTGATTCACTCCCCAATAATTTTCGTACAGCAACTCGTTCAGCGGCCGCGCCTGCGCCCAGCCTTCGAGCACCAGCATCGGCGCCGGATAGAACTCCTTGACCGGCCCCAGACACAACACCGCCAGCGGTTTCGCACCGGCCGGCAACTTGAGCAAATCCGCCAGTGCCTGCGGTTCGAACAGCGAGACCCAGCCCATGCCCAAGCCCTCGGCACGGGAGGCCAGCCACAGATTCTGGATCGCGCAGGACAACGAGGCCATGTCCATTTCCGGCAACGTGCGCCGACCGAAGATGTGTTTTTCGCGATCGTCCATCAGCGCCGCAACCAGCACTTCAGCACAGTCATTGATGCCTTCGACCTTGAGTTGCATGAACTCGTCGCTGCGCTCGCCAAGGGCTTCGGCGGTGCGGATGCGCTCTTCTTCCACCAGATCGCGGATCTGCCCGCGCAGCGCACGATCGCTGATGCGGATGAAGCGCCACGGCTGCATCAGGCCGACGCTTGGGGCCTGGTGAGCGGCTTCAAGCAGACGACGCAGCAACTGCGGCTCGACGCTGCCGCCGGTGAAGTGGCGCATGTCGCGGCGCTCGGCGATGGCCTTGTAGACCGCTGCGCGTTCGGCTTCGGAGAAGGTGTTGTCGGTCATGGCCCTTTCGCGAGCAGGCTCGCTCCCACAGAGTTCAGGTCATCCATTGTGGGAGCGAACCTGCTCGCCAAGGCGGCCTCACTATCTGGCGCAAACAATGCGGCAATCGCAGCCGGATTCGACGGGAAATAAAAGTGCACATATGACGCCGTCATCCGCCCCTCGCGATAAACCGCCTCGGCCCCACGCCCGCCATTGGGACTCAGCCCACGGGCAATCGGCGTCAGCTCTGTGGTGGTCAGGGAATGATGATAGGTATGCCCACGCAACTCCCCTTCCGGCAATTCAACCGCCTGCAACGCCAGCGCCGCGAGACGCTTCTGCATCACTGCATCGCCCTTGAGCAAACCGACCAGCTCAGCACGGGTGCCTTCCACGTCAGTCAGCGAATCAAGCAGATAAAGCATGCCGCCACATTCAGCGAGCAACGGCTTGCCCGCCGCGTGGTGCGCGCGGATCGCCGCCAGCATTGAGGCGTTTTGCGCCAGCGCGACGTGATGCAACTCTGGATAGCCGCCCGGCAGATACAGGCTGTCCGCCTCGGGCAATTGCGTGTCGCGGATCGGCGAGAAAAACTGCAGTTCGGCGCCCATCGCCCGCAGCAGATCGAGACTGGCGCCATAGGTGAAGGCAAAGGCTTCATCGCGGGCGATGGCGATGCGCACACCTTTTAATAGAGGCTCGGCGGCGATGAGGTCAGGCGCGGCGAATTCAACGGCCGGTGGCAGCGCGACCTGGCAACTGCTGGCGAGCGCATCGGCGGCCGCGTCGAGGCGCAGATCCAGATCATTCAATTCGCTGGCCTGAACCAGGCCGAGGTGGCGGCTCGGCAATTCGATGCCGGTCTCGCGGGACAGCGCACCGTACCAGCGCAGACCTTCGGTGAGGCTGCCTTCGAGCAATTGCGCATGGCGCAAGGTGCCGACGCGGTTGGCCAGCACGCCAGCGAACGGCAAGTCCGGCTGATACTTCGCCAGGCCCAGCGCCAAGGCGCCAAAGGTCTGCGCCATGGCGGTGCCGTCGATCACGCCGAGCACCGGCACACCGAAGTGGCGCGCCAGATCAGCGCTGGACGGCGCGCCGTCGAACAGGCCCATCACGCCCTCGATCAGAATCAGATCGGCTTCGGCGGCGGCTTCCCACAACAGGCGGCGACTTTCCTGCTCGCCGACCATCCACATGTCCAGTTGATACACCGGCGCACCGCTGGCGCGCTCGAGGATCATCGGGTCGAGAAAGTCCGGCCCGCACTTGAACACGCGCACCTTGCGCCCCTGATTGCGATGCAAACGGGCGAGTGCAGCGGTGACGGTGGTCTTGCCCTGACCGGAGGCCGGAGCGGCGATCAACACCGCCGGGCAGTGACGTGGTGGCTTCAAAGTTCGACGCCTTTCTGCGCTTTGATCCCGGCCTGGAAGGCGTGCTTGAGCATGCCCATCTCGGTGACCGTGTCGCCCATCTCGATCATTTCCGGCTTCGCGCCGCGACCGGTGACCACCACGTGTTGCATCGGCGGGCGCGCTTGCAAATCGCTGAGCACCTGATCGAGATCGAGGTAGCCGTGCTTGAGGGCGATGTTCAATTCATCGAGCACCACCAGACCGATCAAAGGGTCGCGCAACAACTCGCGCGAGACTTCCCAAGCGGCGGTCGCAGCGGCGATGTCGCGCTGACGATCCTGGGTTTCCCAGGTGAAGCCTTCGCCCATGACGTGGAAACGCACCTGCTCGGGGAAGCGGCGGAAAAACAATTCTTCGCCAGTGCTGTTGCGGCCCTTGATGAACTGCACCACGCCGCACTGCATGCCGTGGCCCATCGCGCGGGCGAGCATGCCGAACGCCGAGCTGCTCTTGCCTTTGCCGTTGCCGGTCAGCACCAGCACCAGGCCGCACTCGTCGGGAGAGTTGGCGATGCGTTCGTCGATCACGGCTTTCTTGCGCTGCATGCGCGCCAGATGGCGTTCGTCACGCTCGGGGGAATCAGTCATGGGGGAGCTCTCCGTTGAGGCTGGATAACGGCGGGCAGGCACAAGAATAGACGGCAAAAAGCCTGGCATCGCCCACCGTGATGCCGCTGAGATGGATCAGGCCGGTCTCCGGGCTCATGAGCGGCGTTTCGCCGGACTGCGCGCCTTCCCGCTTCTTTCGAGGCAGTGGCTCAAGGCGCAGTTTTCACTCATTTACCGTTGCGGGGGCAGCGCCGGGATCGTCGTGGCTTCGCTTGAAGACCACCCTCACCGGCTTCCCTGTTTCACTCTGTCGACGCGGGGCCACAGAGCACCTGAAACAAGCGGCGAAGGTTAGAGGGTTGGGGGTGGAGCGTCAATTGAAGAGGCGCTTTGCGCGCGAATAACTGCCGCTGATCCATTGTGCAGCGGCAATCTTGTGCCAGACTGCGACAAGTGATATCAAAGAGCCATGCTCTTTTCGAAAGCCCACTACAACAATAAGGATGACGACGATGCAAGGCATGATTATCAGCAACCCGCGCCTGGAATTTCTGCGCCCGGTGCTGGAACGCTGGTTTGACTGTATCGATCGCTACAACACCGTTCGCGGCGACAACGACACGCCATATTGGCACGACGAGAAAGCCAATCTCGGCCTGCTCGCGGCAGCGGCGTGGATGGCTGAAATGGTCACGCTGAACGACACGGCCACGCGCAAACAGAACGAAGAAGGCGAACGCAATGCTCGCGCAGATCTGCTGATTGCCGGCGCCGAAGACCGCGCGTTCATTCAGGCCACGCAACGCTGGCCACGAGTCAACAACCTCAACCTGACCCAGGCACTGCTCGACGTCACCGCTGATGCCAAGCGCATCAGTTACGCCAGCGATCTCAAGCTCGGCTGCCTCTTTGTTGCTCCGCAAAAAGCCCAGCACAGCGCCAGCCCTGAAGAACTGCAGGACATGGTCGACGACCTGCAAAAGGAACACACCTGCGCCGTGGCCTGGTATTTCCCCTACGCCTATCGCAAATTGCACAGCGACACGGGCAACTATCATCCGGGCATCGCCGTGCTGTTCAAGGAAGCCCGCGGTTGAGCAGTTGAACCATCGGGCCTGCGCCCTCCTCTATGTTTAGGAATGCATTCATAGGGAAGATCAGCAATGCGCAAGGCCCAACTCGCTCTTATCATCGCCGTCGCTGGCGGGCTCGCCGCCTGCGGTGAAACCTCCAGCCTGCAAGTCTCCGACGGCACCGGTCCGTCACCGAAACTGCCCGAACCGAACAAGACGCTGATCCCGACAGTGAACATCGCTCCGGCGGTGGGCTGGCCGGAAGGCACGAAACCGACCGCAGCGGCCGGCACCCAGGTCGCCGCGTTTGCCGAAGGCCTCGATCACCCGCGTTGGCTCTACGTGCTGCCCAACGGCGATGTGCTGGTGGCGGAAACCAATGCGCCGCCCAAGCCCGATGACAGCAAAGGCATTCGTGGCTGGGTGATGAAGAAAGTCATGGGCAAGGCCGGTGCCGGCGTACCCAGCCCCAACCGCATCACCCTGTTGCGTGATGCCGACCACGATGGCGTCGCAGAAACCCGCACGGTATTTCTGCAGAACCTCAACTCGCCATTCGGCATGACGCTGGTTGGCAACGATTTGTACGTAGCCGACACCGACCGCCTGCTGCGCTTCAACTACGAGCCGGGCGCCACCGAGATCAAGACCCAACCGATCAAAGTCGTCGACTTGCCCGGCGGCACGCTGAATCACCACTGGACCAAAAACGTCATCGCCAGCAAGGACGGCAACAAGCTCTACGTCACCGTCGGCTCGAACAGTAACGTCGGCGAAAACGGTCTGGATCAGGAAGAAGGCCGCGCGGCGATCTGGGAAGTCGATCGCGCGACCGGCAATCATCGGATCTTCGCTTCGGGCATTCGCAACCCCAACGGCCTCGCCTGGGAACCTACCAGCGGCGCATTGTGGACAGCGGTCAACGAGCGTGACGAAATCGGCAGCGATCTGGTGCCGGACTACATAACCTCGGTCAAGGACGGCGGCTTCTATGGCTGGCCATTCAGCTATTACGGGCAACACGTCGATGTGCGGGTCAAACCGCAGAATCCTGATCTGGTGGCCAAGGCCATCGCTCCGGATTACGCGGTCGGTCCGCACACCGCTTCGCTGGGCCTGACCTTCGCCGAGGGCAACAGCCTGCCGGCGCAATTCAAGGAAGGCGCATTCATTGGCCAGCACGGCTCGTGGAACCGCAAACCGCACAGCGGCTACAAGGTGATTTTCGTGCCGTTCACTGGCGGCAAACCGACCGGGCAGCCGGTGGATGTGCTGACCGGTTTCCTCGACAAGGACGAGAATGCGCTGGGCCGCCCTGTGGGCGTGGTGATTGATCAGCAAGGTGGCTTGCTGGTGGCGGATGATGTGGGGAACAAGGTGTGGCGCGTTTCTGCCAGCAAGTAAGTTAAGCGCGAAGCAAAAAATGTGGGAGCGAGCCTGCTCGCGAAAGCGGTTTATCAATCAGATTATTGTCGACTGACACTCCGCCTTCGCGAGCAGGCTCGCTCCCACAATTAGTTATGCATACGCGCTAGGGGTTATGCGCCAGCTGCCCCGGTTGCAACACCCGCTTGGCGCTCAGATACGCCTTCTGCCAATAGGCCTTCGACAAGCTATCGAGCTTGACCGTGCCGCCAGTGGCCGGCGCATGCACGAAGCGCCCCTCACCGACATAAATCCCCGCGTGACTGACCTGCGAGCCGCCATTGGTGGCGAAGAAAATCAGGTCGCCGGTCTGCAAGCCTTCCTTGCCGACATTCGGCGCCTGCATGACGATCATCTCGCGGGTCGAGCGTGGCAGCGAAATTCCCGCCGCGTCGCGGTAGACGAAACCGATCAGACCACTGCAATCGAAACCGGAATCTGGCGTGTTGCCGCCCCAGCGATACGGCGTGCCGACCAGGCCGAGGGCACGGAACAGTACGTCTTCAGCAACGGGGGAAAAAGCCTGGGAGGGAGCGAACACGATCGGCGCGCGAACCACGGGGGCTGGCGGCGGTGTGCGGCTGGCGCAGGCGCTGAGCAGCGCGGCGCAAAGGATCAAGGTGAGGCGGGCCGACATCGTCATAAGCAGAACATCCTGATCTGGCTGCGGCTTTCTCTGCCGAATGGACAGAAACAAAACCGCCTGCGTCATCACGCAGGCGGTTTGCCATCAATATAGATTCAGGATTCTAGCGGCTACGCGGCAAACTTCAAGTAAGACTTTAACTTCACCTTGTAAAGTTTAGGTCTACTCCGTTGCCGTGCCGTTTTGTCGCCGCGAACGCAGCGACATGCAGGTTACTTGCGAGCGGTGACCACGGTCGGCGCCATGGCGAGTGCACGCTTGGCTTCGATGAAAGTCTTGCTCCAGTAGCTGTCACCCAGGCTGTCGATGCGCACACCGCCGCTGCGACGACTGCTGGAGTGAATGAACTGGTTGTCACCCAGGTAGATGCCGGCGTGACTGACACGACCGCGACGACCATTGGTGGCGAAGAACAGCAGATCACCCGGCTCAAGGTTGCTGCGCGAAACCAGCGGCGCATCAACGTTGATCATTTCGCGAGTGGAGCGCGGCAGGTTCATGCCCGCCTCTTCGCGGAACAGGTAACCGATGAAACCGCTGCAATCGAAGCCGGCTTCAGAGGTACCGCCGAAACGGTAACGGGTACCGATCAGGGACATGCCGCGTTCGAGGATGCTGTCAGCCAGTACAGGAAGCTGATAAGGCTTGCTGCCGTTGAACTGGTTGAGTTCTTTTTCGGTGTCCAGCTCTTCCTGATAAATAACGGAGGACTGGGCGGTAGCAGAATTCTTGACCTGTTGCGGCGGCTCTTGAACCGGAGAATGAGCAGCACAACCGAATAACAGGGTAACGAGTGCGAGAGGCACGAGGGGTGCGAAGCGCTTTAGCATGGGCACGACCGTGGCTGATAGTTGTAAAGAAGCCGAGACTATGCCCGCTATCGTCCTCATTTGCAAATTCAATCGAACTTTATGTGACTTCCCGGTTTCGCGTTTACATCTAAGCGCGTAATTCGCCTGGCCGGTGGATCGCCGCAAATAAGCGGGTTTTCTGGCGCCTGAAAGCTGGCAAAAGCCCACTACTACCAGCCCAGAGTTTCCTTGAGAAAGGGAATGGTCAGCTTGCGTTGCGCCTGCAATGAAGCCTGATCAAGCTGCTCGAGCAGATCGAACAGCGCGCTCATGCTGCGCGTGCCGCGAGTGAGAATGAAGTGCCCGACTTCATCGGTCAGGTGCAACCCACGACGTGACGCGCGCAATTGCAGCGCACGCAATTTGTCTTCATCGGAGAGGGGGCGCATCTGGAAGATCAGCGCCAGGGTCAGGCGCGATTTAAGGTCGGCGAGCTTCACTGGCAATTCGCGCGGCGAAGTGGACGCGGCGATCAGCAGGCGCCGACCGCTGTCACGCAGACGATTGAATAGATGGAACATTGCCTCTTCCCAGTC
Organism: Pseudomonas siliginis; assembly: GCF_019145195.1. Taxonomy (GTDB): domain Bacteria; phylum Pseudomonadota; class Gammaproteobacteria; order Pseudomonadales; family Pseudomonadaceae; genus Aquipseudomonas; species Aquipseudomonas siliginis. The sequence continues at coordinate 302,688 of NZ_JAHSTW010000004.1, read as the reverse complement.
CGCCTTGCCGGCAATTACCTGCAAGTCATCCAGGCAGACGAGTTCGTACTGTTCGAGGTTGTCGAGGATTTCCACGCCGCGATCCATCAACTCGGCCAGCGGCAGATACACCGCCGGTTCGCCCATCTGCTCGAAGCGCAGGCACGCGGCCTGCAACAGATGCGTGCGCCCGACGCCGTGCTTGCCCCACAGATAGATCAGGCTCTCCGTCCACCCGGCGTCGGCTTCGCAGAGACGCTCGACATAGCCGAGTGCAGCGGCATTGGCGCCTGGGTAGTAGTTGATGAAGGTGGCGTCGTCACGCAGACGCACACCTAGGGGCAGCTGAATCGGTTTCATGCTGACTGAACAGTTCTCAAAGGAACCGTTAGTGGCCTCTGTGTAAAGTTGGCGAAGTTTATACCCGTGAGGCTGAGCGCACAATGCGACAGACCCCAAGCAAAATCAAAGGTTTGCGTTGACGCAGCGGTTTGATGACAGACTCTCTGGCGCCCTCGCTCGCACGAAACGGGCCAGCCCGGCCAAGCGCCGGGCCGCCCGCGCCATCACAGCTCAGGTTCGTCAACGCCGCTATAGATCCCGGAATCCTTATACAAGTCGTGGACATGACGCACCAGCACCATGATCACCGCCGCCACTGGCAACGCCAGCAGCACGCCGGTGAAACCGAACAGCTCGCCACCCGCGAGGATCGCGAAGATCACCGCCACCGGGTGCAGGCCGATGCGATCCCCGACCAGGAGCGGCGTCAAGACCATGCCTTCCAGTGCCTGACCGACCATGAACACCGCGACGATCCCGACCATCGGGTACAGATCGCCACCGAACTGGAACAATCCGGCGATCAGCGCCGCACCAATGCCGATGACAAAACCCATGTACGGCACGATCGCCGCGAGACCGGCAATCAGGCCGATCAACAGCCCCAGCTCCAGACCGACGATCATCAGGCCAGCCGCGTAAATCACCCCCAACGCAACCATCACCAGCAACTGCCCGCGCACAAACGCGCCGAGCACTTCGTGGCACTCGCCCGCCAGCGAAACCACGCGCTCTTCGCGATCACGGGGCAACAGGCTGCGGATCTTGCCCATCATCACGTCCCAGTCGCGCAACAGATAGAAGCTCACCACCGGAATCAGCACCAGATTCGCCAGCCAGCCGATCAGCGCCAGGCTCGACGCCGTCGCCTGACTCAGCACCACACCGACGATGTCGGTGGTCTGGCCCATGTGCTCGCTGATCGCAGCTTTGACTTTATCGAACTTCCAGAAGCCGTCCGACAGCCCCAGTTTCGCTTGCGCCCACGGTACAGCGGTGTGCTGCAACCAGTCGAGCATCTGCGGCGCCAGCTCGTACAAACGCAGCAACTGCTTGGCGAGCATCGGTACCAGCACCAGCATCAACGCCGTGACGATCAAGGTGAACAAGGCAAACACGGCAATCACGCCCCAGGTTCGCGACAACCCGAGCCGCTCCAGACGATCCACCAGCGGATCGAACAGATAAGCCAGCAACAACGCGACCAGAAACGGCGTGAGGATCGGATGCAGCAACCATACAAACGCGCAAAGCAGGACTACCCCACCGAGCCAGAACCAACGCCGCGTATCGGCCATTTACCACTCCTGATGCTTCTATATAAGGAAAGACTTACCAGCGAAACCGCAACGACGGTGCCGCCGCTGCCGGGGTTGGCGCTGCCACCGCAGGCGCACCATCCGCCGCTGGCTGGGCAGGCGCCACCGGGGCCGGCGCTTCGACCGGCAGTTCCTGCAACTTCGCCAGCGACAATTGCGCGCGCAATTGATCGACGCTGCCATTGACCCGGTAGACGATGCGATCACCCTGCACGCTTTGCAGACGCACGCCGAACGGTTCGAGTAACCGCAGCAGCGCCGCATAGTGCTCCAGATTCATGCCCTGCACTTCCAGCGTCTGCTGACCCGACGCGCCGGGCTTGGCGACAAATCGCGGCGCCAGACGCTCGGCTACCGCCAGCATCACCGCATCGGCAACAGCTGCCTGATCGGCGCCCTGCACGCTGCCGGCCTCTTTCTGATCACCGAGCCACAAGCGCCATTTTGCCTGCCACTGCCCGCCCACTTCGCGGGCATGCACCGCCAGCAAGGCGTCGGCGCTGTAGCGTTCCGAAGCACTGCGCAGGGGCGCGGGATCAGCGCTTTCCAGCGCAGGTGCGGTGGCGACCAGTTGCTCGCTGAGATCAGCCAGGGGCAAGCGCAGGGGCAAACCGCGATGTTGCGCGGCCGTGCGCAACATCGCGGCTGCGGCCTGACCATCACCGACCAAGCTCGCACCTTCAGTTGAATCGTTCAGCCACCAGCCGAGGATCGACGGCCGACTGGCGCCCCACACCGGCAACCCGGCCCGACGCAAGGCCTGCTCGGTGGTTGCCGGATCGAAATCGACTTTCAGCACTTCCGGTGGCCCGGCATCGAAACCGAACTGGCTGATGATCTGCTGCGGGTCCTTGCGGATCGGCGCCAGCCCCGGGTTCTGCGCGGCTTTCGGGTCGCCGGTCAGGCGCAGCACCAGGGTATCGAGCGCTGCCTGCGTGGCGCGATCGCGCTCTTCCGGCGCCTGGCCGTTGACCGGCTGACGCACCTGATACAGGCCTTTGAGGTTTTCGGCATGGCTCGCCAGGCTGACCAGCGTCAGGCAGCCTACAAATAACAATTTACAAAAACGCATGGAAAATTCCCGTCGACAGGAGCGGCTGGAACACGCCGCGTGAACCGGTTGAGCAAGGCTGTGACCCCCACCTCTTGCAAAACATTCACACGGTGGCGGTAAGTTTTTGCACAGTCCTAACGATAGACGGTTAATCGCCACACCTTATACAGGCAGTCATACCCTGCGATTGCAAAAAATTTCCGCCGATATGGCCCTGCCCGTCGGTGCGAGGATGGCCGCTGCCCCTCAAGCCTGATAAAATCGCGCGCCTTCGCAGACCGGCAACAGCCGGGCCCCTCGAAACTCGCGTGAGGCGATCGCCCATCGAGTTCGATGTTCCCGCTGAACTCGGTCGTTACCCCCTGAATCCCCTCCCCTAAAGGCCTGGATCATGAGCAAGCAACCCTCCCTGAGCTACAAGGACGCCGGTGTAGACATCGACGCCGGTGAAGCATTGGTCGAACGCATCAAGAGCGTCGCCAAGCGCACTGCGCGCCCGGAAGTCATGGGCGGCCTGGGCGGTTTCGGCGCCCTCTGCGAAATCCCGGCCGGCTACAAGCAGCCAGTGCTGGTCTCCGGCACCGACGGCGTCGGCACCAAGCTGCGTCTGGCGCTGAACCTGAACAAGCACGACAGCATCGGCATCGACCTGGTCGCCATGTGCGTCAACGATCTGGTGGTGTGCGGCGCCGAGCCGCTGTTCTTCCTCGACTACTACGCCACCGGCAAACTGAATGTCGACACCGCTGCCCAAGTGGTTACCGGCATCGGCGCTGGCTGCGAACTGTCGGGTTGCTCGCTGGTTGGCGGCGAAACCGCTGAAATGCCAGGCATGTACGAAGGCGAAGACTACGACCTGGCCGGCTTCTGCGTCGGCGTGGTGGAAAAAGCGGAAATCATCGACGGCTCGAAAGTCGCCACCGGTGACGCCCTGATCGCCCTGCCATCGTCCGGCCCGCACTCCAACGGCTACTCGCTGATCCGCAAGATCATCGAAGTCTCCGGCGCCGACATCGAAAACACCCAGCTCGACGGCAAACCGCTGACCGACCTACTGATGGCCCCGACCCGCATCTACGTCAAGCCACTGCTCAAGCTGATCAAGGACACTGGCGCTGTGAAGGCCATGGCCCACATCACCGGTGGCGGTCTGCTCGACAACATTCCGCGCGTACTGCCAAAAGGCGCTCAGGCTGTAGTTGATGTGGCCAGCTGGACTCGCCCGGCAGTGTTCGACTGGCTGCAAGAGAAAGGCAACGTTGATGAAACCGAAATGCACCGCGTGCTCAACTGCGGCGTTGGCATGGTCATCTGCGTGGCTCAGGAGCACGTCGAAGTGGCCCTGAACACTCTGCGTGACGCTGGCGAGCAGCCTTGGGTCATCGGTCAGATCGCCGTGGCCGCCGAGGGCGCTGCGCAGGTCGAGCTGAAGAACCTCAAGGCTCACTGATGCCAAAGTCCTGTGATGTCGTGGTGCTGTTGTCCGGCACCGGCAGTAACTTGCAGGCTCTGATCGACAGCACGCGGACCGGCGACAGCCCGGTCCGCATCGCTGCGGTGATTTCCAACCGCGCCGACGCCTACGGCCTGCAACGCGCCCGCGACGCGGGTATCGCCACCCGCTCGCTGGATCACAAGGCATTCGAGGGCCGCGAGGCCTTCGATGCCGCGCTGATCGAACTGATCGACCAATTCAACCCCGAACTCGTGGTGCTGGCCGGCTTCATGCGCATTCTCAGCGCTGATTTCGTGCGCCACTATCAGGGTCGCCTGCTCAACATCCACCCGTCGCTGCTGCCCAAATACAAAGGGTTACACACTCATCAGCGCGCGCTGGAGGCCGGCGATACGGAACATGGCTGCTCCGTGCACTTCGTCACCGAGGAACTCGATGGCGGACCACTGGTCGTACAAGCAGTATTACCGGTAGAGTTGCACGACACGCCGCAGAGTCTGGCGCAACGAGTCCACGCTCAGGAACACCTGATCTACCCGATGGCAGTACGCTGGTTTGCCGAAGGCAGGCTGACACTCGGTGACCAGGGCGCTTTACTCGACGGCCAGTTACTCGCCGCCAGCGGCCACTTGATTCGACACTAGGAGATATTATGCGTCGCGCCCTGCTCTTCGCTTGCGCTCTGCTCGCCCTGCCCTTCGCGCAGGCAGCGGACCTTCAACCGTTCTCCGCCAGCTACACCGCCGACTGGAAGCAGCTGCCCATGAGCGGCACCGCCGAACGCAGCCTGACCAAGGAAGCCGACGGCGTCTGGAAGCTCAGCTTCAAGGCCTCGATGATGATCGCCAGCCTGACGGAAGAAAGCACCCTGAAGCTGGACAAGGACACCCTGCTGCCGCAGTCCTACCACTTTGAACGTGGTGGTCTGGGCAAAGCGAAAAAAGCTGATCTGGACTTCGACTGGGCCAATAAACTGGTGACCGGCACCGACCGTGGCGACGCGGTGAAGATCCCGCTGAACCGCGGCATGGTCGACAAGTCGACCTATCAACTGGCGCTGCAGCACGACGTTGCCGCCGGCAAGAAAAGCATGAGCTATCAGGTGGTTGATGATGGCGAAGTCGATACCTATGACTTCCGCGTGCTGGGTTCGGAAAAGGTCGACACCAAGGCCGGCCAGATCGACGCTATCAAGGTCGAGCGCGTGCGCGACCCGACGCAAAGCAAGCGCATCACCGTGCTGTGGTTCGCCAAGGATTGGGACTACCTGCTGGTGCGCCTGCAACAGGTCGAGACTGACGGCAAGGAGTACAACATCATGCTCCAGGACGGTACGGTCAACGGCAAGACCGTCAAAGGCAGCTGATCGACCGCAACAAAAAAGAGCCCCGCGAATGCGGGGCTTTTTAATGTCCGCAGTTTTCGCAAACACACCAATCCCTGTGGGAGCGAGCCTGCTCGCGAAGACGTCTGCTCAGCCAACCTTTTCAGTGCCCAACACTGCGCTTTCGCGAGCAGGCTCGCTCCCACAGGTTTTAATTGCAGTCGATTGCGCGGTCAGACAGAAAACCGCGCCACCATCCCGTTCAGATCCACCGCCAACTTCGACAATTCCTGACTCGCCGCACTGGTCTGATTGGCGCCCGCCGATGTCTGCATCGCCAGATCACGAATATTCATCAGATTGCGATCCACCTCGCGCGCCACTGCTGCCTGCTCTTCCGAGGCGCTGGCGATGACCAGATTGCGCTCGTTGATCAAGGTAAACGCCGAGGCAATTTCCTCCAGGGCCGAGCCTGCGCTCTTCGCCAGCTCAAGGGTCGAGCGTGCCCGAGAATTGCTCTGCTGCATCGAGCTGACCGCCGAATCGGTGCCCTGCTGGATCCCGCCGATCATCTGCTCGATTTCCTGGGTCGACTGTTGAGTGCGATGCGCCAAAGCCCGCACTTCATCTGCCACTACCGCAAAACCACGCCCGGCATCACCGGCGCGCGCAGCTTCGATCGCAGCGTTGAGTGCGAGCAGATTGGTCTGTTCGGCAATCGAGCGAATCACATCCAGCACTTTGCTGATGCCATGAACCTTTTGCGCCAGCGCCTCGACTTGCGCGGCATTGTTGGTGACATCGCCGGCGAGAAACTCGATCGACGTCACCGTCTGCTGCACTTGCTCGCGCCCTTGCCGGGCGATACGGTCGGATTCGCGGGAAGCTTCGGAGGTGGCCACGGCGTTGTTCGCCACCTCCTCCACCGCTGCTGTCATCTGGTTGACCGCTGTGGCGGCCTGCTCGATTTCCTGACTCTGCTGATGCAAGCCGCGAGTGGCGTCTTCGGTGACGCTGCTGAGTTCTTCGGCAGCCGAGGCCAACTGGGTGGACGACTCGGAGATGCGCCGGATCGTGTCGCGCAGATTGTGCTGCATGCTTTTCAGCGCTTGCAGCAGGCGCGCTGGCTCGTCTTTGCCAGTGATGTGAATGTCACCGGTCAAATCCCCACCGGCCACCACTTCAGCCACGCTGAGTGATTGCGACAATGGCACGACAATGCTGCGCGTCAGCAGCAATGCCAGGCCAATGGTAATCAGCGCAGCCATGGCGATCATTACTCCGACCCACAGTCGCGATTGTTTGAACACCAGCCGCGCGGCCTCAGTGGCCAGACCGGCATTCTGTTTATTCAACTCGACCAGCTCACGCAGAGTAGCGGCGATTTCATCGGCCAGCGGGCTCATCTGATCATTGAGAATCGTCGCAGCCTCAGCGACCCGATTCTGCGCCGACAGCTGTAGGACTTGTGCCTGAAGCTCAAGGTATTTGTGCTCGGTGCCCTTGAAGCGTTCGAACAATACGCGCTCTTCAGGCAGCACGATCAGACCGTCATAACGCTGCTGCGCTTCGCTCAAGCCACTGCGCAGCTCGTCGAGCTTGGCGATATTCTGCTCCAGTGCCTTGGGGTCACGGTTGAGTAACAGGCGCATGGTCAAGGCACGCAGGCGCAGCATGTCCTGACTCATTTCACCGACCGCCATCACGCTTGGCAGCCAGTTGTTGTCGACTTCATCGGACTGCGCACGCATGTTCGACATTTGCAGCAAGGCGAACGCCCCGAGGGCAAACACCATCAAGGCCAGCAGGCCGAAACCGAGACCGGCGCGCGGGGCAATATTGAGACTACGGATATTCATCACTCTGGCTCCTTCCAAAAGCGCTGCATCAGCCTGCAGCGGGTTGCTTTAGAAGGTATCGGCATTGCCCTGAAATTGCGTAAGACGAAAAGGCGATAGGCGGACGAGCGGCTAGTCCGAACCCTTGGCTGTGACGTTTCAGCGCGGAGCAGCGGGTTTTTCTGTGTTGCGCGGCAATATCGCCAGGAAGTTATCCCGCGCGACTTTGCGCGCCACCCCTTCCGGCAAAGCATCGAGAAACGGCTTGTAGCTGTGCATTTCCTGACCGAGCTTATTGAACCGTCCTACCACGTCAGAGCCGAGCATGAAGCGCTCTGGGTACTTTTCCACCAGCGCCAGCCATTCGGCGCGCGGCTTGCCCTGCTCGTCCAGCAGATACGGCGTGAGCATGCTCCACGACAGGTCGATAAACAGATTCGGATAAGCCTCAAGCATGCGCGTCAGGGTTGGCAGGAGAAACGGCAACTGGGTCTGATGCCGATGGATCTCGGCGCTGGTGCCGGCATGCGCCCAGATGAATCGCGTGTGCGGATGGTTGCGCAGCGGCTCTTCAACTTCCTTCAGGTACAGCGGATTTTTCTCACGCTTGGAAGTGATGTTGGAATGCAGCATCACCGGCAGATCGTTTTCCGCAGCGAGGTGATAGATCTTGGTCATTGCCTCGTTGTTCGCTCGAGGCGTGTCGCCGGAGGTCAGCGCGGTCAGGTCATCGTGCCGGGTGAACACCTCGCCGATGCCCTGCCACAACCCCGGATACAGGTCGAGCATGCGCTGGATGTGCGCGGCGGAATTCTTGTCATTGGGATTGAAGCCGGACAGGAACGGATGAAAGTACTGGCGCTGCTCCGGCGCAAGCTTTTCCACCGCGTCGGCAACGATCACGTCAGTGGCGCTGTACCAATAGGCATCGGCGTCATCGCCGGCGTAGTAGCGCGGACGCTTGGGTTCGTCTTCGTGCCATTTCTTCGCCACGGGAATGCCGGAAATCATCACGTGCTCGATGGAATTGTCCTTCATGGCCGTGAGCAATTTCTGCATGCCGGCGCTTTCCTGGAAAAAATCCACGTAATGCAGGTGCGCATCGCTGTAGGTGTATTCGCGGGCACTGGCGCTGCCAGCGAACAGCAGCAGACAGGCAAGACTCAGACGAGACAAGGACACAAGTAATCTCCGGCAGATGGGCATAGCCTAGACCGCGCCCGAACGACAAGGGTTCATCCCTGCCGAAAAGCGGAACGCCCACTGCCGGGAATGCTCTATAACTGCAAGGTCTGCTTTGATCGAACGATTTTTCCTGCCGCCTGTGAGGTTTCCATGACTGTTACCGTCAATACCGTCTCTGCCGAAGGTTTTCGTCACACCGTCCAGATCGACGACCACGAATTGTTTGCCGATGTACCGAAAACCGCCGGGGGTGAAGGCACCGCGCCAGAGCCACACGATTACTTCGACGCTGCGCTGGGCGCCTGCAAAGCGCTGACCGTGAAAATGTATGCGAAGAAAAAAGACATCCCGCTGACCGGCGTGGGAGTCGAAGTGAAGCGCGACAACAGCCAGGAACAGAAAGGCAAATACGCCCTGCATGTCACCCTGACGCTCAAAGGCGTGCTGACTGACGCCCAGCGCGAGGAACTGCTGCGTGTGGCCGATCGCTGCCCGATTCACAAATTGATGACCACCAGCGAAGTCAGCATCGAAACCCACGCACCACAAGGCTTCGACAGCCAATAATCCTCCTGATGCCAGCGGCGGGTTATGCTTCTGGCATCACCCGCTCAGCCTGGAATGCACCATGGACACGCCACTCCTGATCATCCGCCCGCGCGCCGAAGACGTCGAAGGCCAGCCGATTCTGCGCCCGCTGCCGTCAGCCAAATGCCGCAACGTCGGGCCTTTCGTGTTTTTCGACCACATGCTCGAGACGATTTATCCGACGGGTAAAGGCATGGATATCCGACAGCATCCGCACATTGGTCTGTCGACGCTTACCTATCTGTTCGAAGGGCAATTGCAGCACAAGGACAGCCTGGGCTCCGATCAGGTGGTCGGCGCCGGCGATGTCAGCTGGATGACCGCTGGCAGCGCCATCGCCCACGTCGAGCGTACGCCTGGGCCACTGCTCGCCGAGACCTTCACTTTGCACGGCCTGCAAGTCTGGCTGGCCTCGCCCAAGGCACACGAAGAAGGCCCTGGGCATTACAGTCATCATCCGGCAGCGACGTTGCCGGTCAGCGATAACCTCGGCGTGCAGATTCGCATGATTGCCGGGTCAGGCTTTTGCCTGGAATCGCCGGTCCCGGTGCTTTCTCCTACGCTGTATGCCGAAGTGAAGATGCAGACCGCGACCACATTGCTGATTCCCACCGAGCATGAAGAACGCGCGGTGTATGTGTTGAGCGGTGATGCGCAGTTGAATGGCGAGGCGATCGAGCCGCATGCGCTGGTGGTGTTGCCAGCCGGCGAAGAGACGAGCCTGTTTGCCGAAAGCGATGTGCACGCAGTGGTGTTCGGCGGCGCGGCGCTGGACGGTCCGAGGCGGATCAACTGGAATTTTGTTGCAAGCGATCCGGCGGCGATTGATGAGGCACGGCGCAAGTGGGCGGCCGGGGATTGGCCGACGGTGCCGGGGGAAGTCGAGCGGATCGAACTACCCTGAGATTTGTAGAGGGCCTCAGTCAGTCTTCGCGAGCAGGCTCGCTCCCACAGTGGTTAGTGATGCATTCCCTGTGGGAGCGAGCCTGCTCGCGAAGAGGCCAGATCAGACACCGATCAAGTCAGCGCCTGAAAACTGACTCAGCCGTTGAACACTTCATCCAGCAAATCATGCATCGACTTGAACGCGCGCTTGGCGGTCTTTTCGTCGTACATCATCTTGCCCGGTACGTTGGCATGCGGATCGGTAAACGAGTGCACCGCACCGCCATAGCTGAGCAGTTGCCAGTCGACCTTCGCCGCGTTCATTTCATCTTCGAACGCTGGCAGTTGCTCCTTCGGCACTAGCGGATCGGACGCGCCATGCAGCACCAGCACCGAGCCCTTGATGTTCTGCGCATCCGCCGGGTTCGGCGAATCCAGCGTGCCGTGGAACGACACCGCCGCTTTTACCGGCGCGCCGGTGCGCGCCAGATCCAGCGCACAGCAACCGCCGAAGCAGAAACCGAACACCGCCAGTTTCGAAGTATCCACCGTGGCTTCGCCCTGGCTCTGCAATTGCTCGAAAGCCACTTGCAGACGTTTGCGCAGCAGCGCGCGGTCGTCCTTGAGCGGCATCATTGCTGCCAGCGCCTCGTCTGCGTTCTGCGGACGTACGCTCTGGCCGTAGACATCCGCGATCAGCACCACGTAACCCTTTGCCGCTACCGCTTTGGCGATGTCTTCGGCACCGGCGCTGACGCCCATCCAGTTCGGCGCCATCAGCAAACCCGGGCGCGCAGCCTTGTGCTCGGCGTCGAACGCCAGGCGACCTTCATAGGCCTGGCCGTCAATCTGATAGACCACGGAACGTACAGTGACTTGGCTCATTTCTGACTCCTGATTGAGTAAACACCAGAACGAAAAAACCCGCCGAAGCGGGTTTTTCCTACAACGTGATCAAACCGACAGTTCAACCAGCAGCTTGTTCAGCCGGCGCACATAAGCGGCCGGATCCTTCAAGCTGTCGCCCGCCGCCAGGGCGGCCTGATCGAAGAGGATGTGCGACAGATCGCCAAAACGCTCTTCGCTCTGCTCGCCATCGAGTTTCTCGATCAGCGGGTGGCTCGGGTTGAATTCGAAGATCGGCTTCGAATCCGGGACTTTCTGCCCGCTGGCTTCGAGAATCTGGCGCATTTGCAGACCCAGATCCTGTTCGCCGATGGCCAGAATGGCCGGCGAATCGGTCAGACGATGAGATACGCGGACTTCAGCCACGGAATCACCCAGCGCAGTTTTCAGGCGCTCGACCAGACCCTCTTTGGACTTGGCGACTTCTTCAGCGGCTTTCTTGTCCTCTTCCGAGTCCAGGTTGCCCAGATCGAGGTCACCGCGCGCCACGTCGACAAACGTCTTGCCGTCGAATTCGCTGAGGTAGCTCATCAGCCACTCGTCGATGCGATCGGTCAGCAGCAGCACTTCGATGCCTTTCTTGCGGAAGACTTCCAGGTGCGGGCTGTTCTTGACCTGCGCGTAGGTTTCGCCGGTGAGGTAGTAGATCTTGTCCTGACCTTCCTTGGCGCGGGCCAGGTAGTCAGCCAGACCGACAACCTGCTCGCCGTCGTCGCCCTGGGTCGATGCGAAACGCAGCAGACCGGCAATCTTCTCTTTGTTGGCGAAATCTTCTGCCGGGCCTTCTTTCATGACCTGACCGAAGTTCTTCCAGAAGCCCTTGTATTGCTCAGGCTCGTTCTTCGCCAGTTTTTCCAGCATGTCGAGCACACGCTTGGTCAGCGCGGTTTTCATCGAGTCTATGATCGGGTCTTTCTGCAGGATCTCACGCGACACGTTCAGCGACAGGTCGTTGGAATCGACCACGCCTTTGATGAAGCGCAGGTACAGCGGCAGGAACGACTCGGCCTGATCCATCACAAACACACGCTGCACGTACAGCTTCAGGCCTTTCGGCGCTTCACGCTGGTACAGGTCGAACGGTGCGCGGGCCGGCACGTACAGCAGCGAGCTGTACTCGAGCTTGCCTTCAACCTTGTTGTGGCTCCACGACAGCGGATTCTCGAAGTCGTGAGCGATGTGTTTGTAGAACTCCTGGTATTCCTCGTCCTTGACTTCAGTGCGCGGACGGGTCCACAGGGCGCTGGCGCGGTTGACGGTTTCCCATTCAACGGCTGGAGCCTCTTCGCCTTCGGCCGGAGTGACTTCCTTCGGCAGTTCGATCGGCAAAGCAATGTGGTCGGAGTACTTCTTGATGATGTTGCGCAGACGCCAGCCATCCGCGAATTCGTCTTCGCCGGATTTCAGGTGCAGGACGATGCGGGTGCCGCGCTCTGGCTTGTCGATGGTGGCGACTTCGAACTCGCCCTCGCCTTTCGACGACCAGTGCACGCCTTCGCTGGCATCGGTGCCGGCGCGACGGCTGTAAACGTCAACCTTGTCGGCAACGATGAAGGCCGAGTAGAAGCCGACACCGAACTGGCCAATCAGGTGCGAATCTTTCTTCTGATCGCCGGACAGGTTTTTCATGAAATCGGCGGTGCCGGATTTGGCGATGGTACCCAGGTGGGTGATCACATCGTCACGGTTCATGCCGATACCGTTGTCTTCGAGAGTGACGGTCTTGGCGTCCTTGTCGAAGCTCACACGGATTTTCAGGTCAGCACCACCTTCGAGCAACTCAGGCTTGGCCAGGGCTTCGAAGCGCAGCTTGTCGACAGCGTCAGAGGCGTTCGAGATCAATTCGCGAAGGAAAATTTCCTTATTCGAATACAGCGAATGGATCATGAGGTGCAGCAGCTGCTTTACCTCGGTCTGGAAGCCCAGGGTTTCCTTTTGAGTTTCCACACTCATGGTCATCAAACTCCAATCAGATGGCAGTGGCCGCGACCCGAAATGGTCTGCGGCGGGTTGTCATCTGAGTTGGGGGCGCTGCTCAGGATTTCAAGGGCTCATCAATTTTGAAGTGCGCGCGGGCGGTGGCGATCGGTTCGCCCTCGGTACTCTGCCAGGCAGTTACCGCTACGTTAGCGACGCGACGGCCCTGACGGCAGACCTGACACCTGGCCCAAGTGTCGCGAAACTGCCCGGCGCGCAGGTAATCGAGGGAAAAATCGATGATCTTCGGCACACCCGGCGTGCCGGTGAAAATCAGCAGATGCAGGGCTGCGGCCAGCTCCATGAAGCCGGCAATCACCCCGCCGTGGATCGCCGGCAATAAAGGGTTACCAATGTTGTCCTTGTTCGCCGGCAGCTTGAACAGCAACTCATCGCCGACTCGCGAGCACTCGATACCGATCAGCCCGGCATAAGGAATCAACGCCAGCAGCGGCGTGTAATCGCCCTGCGCGTGGGCCTGTTGCAGCTGCTCCCTGAGATCGTTGCTCATTGGCTCGCTCCCTTGATCGCGCCCGCGAAACCTTTGCTGCCCTTCAGGCCGATGCCCATGCGCATGAATGTGCCGACGACGTGGGCAATCGGTTGCTCGGGATCGTCCTGGTAGGCAAAACCACGGGCAAAGATCACGTCGGTGGTGACGCGGTAGCACTGGGCAAATCCGTACACGGCTTTGTTCGGTTCAGCGGCGTGCATGTAGTCGATGCGCAGATCGAGGGTCGGACAGACTTCGAACTCCGGCAGCACGCACAGTGTCGACATGCCGCAGGCGGTGTCCATCAGCGAAGTGATGGCGCCGCCATGAATGACTCCGGTTTCGGGATTGCCGACGATTTTTTCGCTGTACGGCAGGATCACCGTCAGCCCTTCGCTGGAGGCACTGTGCACCTGCAGACCGAGGACCTGACAGTGGCGCAATGCCGATAAAAAGCGCGTCGCGCGCTCAAAAACGGGGTTTTCGGCCATGTGATAATTACTCGCGTTTGGGCCTTGTGCCAGTAGTGAGAAAAGCGGCAAAAGTTCCGTGATAAAACAAACTTATATATCTGAAACAATTGAGGAACTTAACCCGTAGCGCCGAGTTCTTAAGGCCAGTAGTTATTTTCCATAAGGAGATACACCCCATGCGTAAGACTTTAGCTATTGCCTTGATGTTGACCGCTTCCCTCGGTCTCGCTGCCTGCGATAAAAAATCCGAGGACAAAGCTCAAGATGCAAACCAACATGCTGAGCAAGCTCAGCAAGACATGAACAAAGCTCAGGATAAAGTGAACGACGCAGCAAAAGAAAACGCCGAAGCTGCCAAAGCTCAGGCTGAATCGAACGCCGCTGCTCAAGAAGAAGCCGCCAAAAAGCAATAAGCTTTGTGGTGTGAAAGAAAACCCGCCAAGTGCGGGTTTTCTTTTGCCTGCGATTTACCGATTAGAGCAACACGGTTCTAAAAGTCGGACTAATCATCAGCAACAGCGAACAGATGAAGCCAACTAGCCACATCAGGCTGCGCAACTTCGCCAGATCGGCCAGATAGAACCACAGATAGAAAATCCGCGAGATCACGAAGATGATCGCCAGCGCATCGATCAGCCAACCCGCGGTTTGCGTGGTATGCGCCATCAGCACGCCGACGGCGAAGAGGATGAAGGCTTCGATGCTGTTCTGATGGGCCGCCAGCGCCCTCGCACCGAAGCCGGTCAACTGCGCCTGCTGCTGCCGCGGCAAGTGATTGTCATACCCGCCCTGCTCTTTCATGGCCTTGGCCACCGGCATACGCGCCACGTAGATCAATAAAGCACTGATAAACACACACCAGAACGGAATACTCATCAAACAGCCTCTTTGTTCGCCTCAGGGACGGGCGCCTCTGTAGGGGTATAGACCATGACATCGAGAACGTCGGAATGAAACTCGCGGCGATACAAAACCACCACGACTCCCGCGCTCATGATCATGAACAGCCACGGGCTGACGAACCACGCCAGCATGCTCATGCCGAAGTAATAAGAACGCAGGCCGAAGTTGAACTGGTTGGCCGCCATCGAAATCACCCGCGCCGCCCGTGAAGCGAAGGCTTTGCGTTCCTGCTCGGTCACTTGGCGCTCGCCGATCATCGGCGCTGAACCGACCAGAATCGCCGCGAAGTTGTACTGACGCATGCACCAGCTGAACGTGAAGAACGCATAGACGAACACCAGTGCCAGGCACAGCAACTTGATCTCCGACATGCCCTGCGACGCCTGCTGCACCATCGGAATATCCGCCAACAACGACACGGCTCGGTCGGACGCACCGAGCACGGTGAGGATACCGGCAAGGATGATCAGCGTGCTGGAGGCGAAGAACGACGCGTTGCGCTCCAGATTGCCGATCACGCTGGCATCGGCGATGCGGTTGTCACGCAGCAGCATGCGGCGCATCCAGTCTTCGCGGTAAAGGTGCAACACACTGGCCAGACACGCCGTATCACGGGCCTTCCAGGTGGCATAACGGGTGTAACCGCCCCAGCAGACGACGAACCAGACGGCGGCGAGCAAGTGGCTCAGATTGGCTTGGATGAACGACATGCAATTCCTTGTGAAATGTGATCACGGTATGAATGACCTGTGGGAGCGAGCCTGCTCGCGAAAGCGGCGTACCACGCAACATTCATGGCGGCTGACACAACGCATTCGCGAGCAGGCTCGCTCCCACGTAACGATTTCGGCAACCCTTCGACGTTAGTTCAGGGAAAAAGACACTGCCTCACGCGCATAAAAAATGCCCCGTATCGATTGATACGGGGCATTTCTGTTTAACCGTGCCTGACCCGCTTGTGGCGGGTCACATCACGTCAGGCAGTCACTTCGCTGCGCTTGCCCAGCAGGCGATCACAGACCACGGCGACCACCAGGGTCATCACGCATGGCACCAGCCATGCCAGCCCTTGCTCGCTCAGCGGCAGATGGGTCAGCTGAGTTGGCATCCAGTCGGCCAGACCAGCGCCTTTCAGGGCGTCGATGGTGCCGAAAACGAAGGAAACCAGCATCACCGGCCCAAGAATGCGCCCGTGCTCATGCCAGAAATCCTTGCAGAAGCTCAGTGCGACCAGAACGATGCACGGCGGGTAGATCGCGGTGAGTACCGGAATCGAGAAGGCGATCAGTTTGGTCAGACCGAGGTTGGAGACCAGCAGCGAAAACGCTGCGAGGATAATCACCAGCGTCTTGTAGGACAGCGGCAGCACACGGCTGAAGTATTCAGCACAGGCACAGGTCAGACCGACCGCCGTGACCAGACACGCCAGCGAGATCAGCACCGCAAGGAAACCACTGCCCAGCGAACCGAAGGTGTGCTGCACGTAAGCATGCAACACCGCCGCGCCGTTGGTGGCGCCGACTGCGACTTCATGGCTGCCGGACCCGAGGCGGAACAGGCTGACGTAGACCAGTGCCAGACCCACGCCGGCAATCAGCCCGGCAATGATCGCGTAACGGGTGATCAGCGCCGGCGACTCGACGCCACGGGAGCGGATCGCGTTGACGATAACGATGCCGAATACCAGTGCGCCGAGGGTATCCATGGTCAGGTAACCATTGATGAAGCCCTGAGAGAACGGTGCCGCCACATATTCCGGTGTGCCGTGACCGATGTCACCCGCCGGCAAGGCGAACGCGGCGATGCCCAGTACTGCCAGTGCAATGATTTTCAGCGGCGCGAGGAAACGGCCCACGGTATCCAGCAACCGCCCAGGGTAGAGCGAAATGAAGAACACCAGCAGGAAGTACACCGAGCTGTAGAGGAACAGCGCCAGCGGGCTTTCACCGGTCAATGGCGCCAGACCTACCTCGAAGGATACGGTCGCGGTACGCGGGGTGGCGAACAGCGGACCCACGGCCAAGTAGCATGCCGCCGCGAGGATACCGCCGGCGATCTTGCCGATCGGGCTGCTCAGCGCATCCATCGCACCGCCGACCTTGGCCAGCGCCACCACGGTGACCACCGGCAAACCAACGGCGGTAATCAGGAAGCCCAGTGCGGCCATCCAGACGTGAGGCCCGGCCTGCAAGCCGACGATCGGCGGGAAAATGATGTTACCGGCCCCGACAAACAGGGCAAACGTCATAAAACCAAGTGCCAGGATGTCCTGACCTTTCAAAACTTTCATTAAGGTAATACCACACTACTGAAATCGGAATTTAGAGGGGGATTGCCCTGTTGGATTAGGGAAATGCTGTCGATCCGTATGGGACTGACCCTTAAAGCGCGTAGCTGCCTTGTGGGCGGCGGACGCAAAAATGGCGGCCAGCCTAACGAATTTGGCTGACAAACGCACTGTTGGAGGGCGAACTATCCGATACGCGACGTTTCAGTGTCGCGTTTACATATCTATTTTTCATACAGAGAACCTGTATTCATCACAGCAAACCTGTGGCGAGGGGATTTATCCCCGTTGGACTGCGCAGCAGTCCCAAAGAATCCGAGCTGGAACTGCCTGACTGATCATGGTCGCTAGCATGGGGGCCGCTTCGCAGCCCAGCGGGGATAAATCCCCTCGTCACTACAGCTCTCAAAATTCTCATACGCCAGGAACGACAAAGGCCACCCGAAGGTGGCCTTTGTTGCTGGAGCTAAAAAGTCAGCCGAAGCTTACTTCTTCACTTCCCAGCCAGTCAGCTCGGCCAGGGCCTTGCCGATGTCTGCCAGCGAACGCACGGTTTTTACGCCTGCGTCTTGCAGCGCAGCGAATTTCTCGTCTGCAGTGCCTTTGCCGCCAGAGATGATTGCGCCAGCATGGCCCATGCGCTTGCCCGGAGGAGCAGTCACACCAGCGATGTAGGAAACAACCGGCTTGGTCACGTTAGCCTTGATGTAGGCAGCCGCTTCTTCTTCAGCCGAACCGCCGATCTCGCCGATCATCACGATCGCCTCGGTCTTCGGGTCTTCCTGGAACAGCTTCAGGATGTCGATGAAGTTCGAACCCGGGATCGGGTCACCGCCGATGCCGACGCAAGTCGACTGACCGAAACCGGCGTCAGTGGTCTGCTTCACAGCTTCGTAGGTCAGGGTGCCGGAACGCGAAACGATACCGACCTTGCCTGGCAAGTGAATGTGACCTGGCATGATGCCGATCTTGCATTCGCCTGGGGTGATCACGCCTGGGCAGTTAGGGCCGATCAGGACTACGCCCAGCTCGTCGCACTTGACCTTGGCGTCCAGCATGTCCAGGGTAGGAATGCCTTCGGTGATGCAGACGATCAGCTTGATGCCGCCGAATGCCGCTTCCAGGATCGAGTCCTTGCAGAACGGAGCCGGAACGTAGATCACGCTGGCGGTAGCGCCAGTGGCAGCTACTGCGTCTTTTACGGTGTTGAACACTGGCAGACCCAGGTGCTCGGTGCCGCCTTTGCCTGGAGTTACGCCACCAACCATCTTGGTGCCGTATTCGATGGCTTGCTGGGTGTGGAAACTACCTTGCGAACCGGTAATACCCTGGCAGATAACTTTGGTGTCTTTGTTGATCAGGACGCTCATTATTTGCCCTCCGCAGCTTTGACAACTTGTTGAGCAGCGTCGGTCAGGCTGGTAGCAGCGATGATGTTCAAACCGCTTTCTGCAAGTACTTTAGCGCCCAGCTCAGCGTTGTTGCCTTCAAGGCGAACAACAACCGGGATTTTCACGCCGACTTCTTTCACGGCGCCGATGATGCCTTCGGCAATCATGTCGCAGCGAACGATGCCGCCGAAGATGTTGACCAGTACTGCCGCGACGTTCTGGTCGGACAGGATGATCTTGAACGCTTCAGTAACGCGTTCCTTGGTAGCGCCACCACCTACGTCGAGGAAGTTGGCTGGCTTGCCGCCATGCAGGTTGACGATGTCCATGGTACCCATGGCCAGACCGGCACCGTTGACCATGCAGCCGATGTTGCCTTCCAGGGCTACGTAGTTCAGTTCGAACTTGGCAGCGTGCGCTTCGCGCGGATCGTCCTGCGACGGATCGTGGAAAGCCTTCAGCTTAGGCTGACGGTACATGGCGTTGGCGTCGATGTTGATCTTCGCGTCGAGGCAGTGCAGATCGCCGTCAGCCTTGATCACCAGCGGGTTCACTTCCAGCAGAGCCAGGTCGTGGTCTTTGAACAGCTTGGCCAGACCTACGAAGATCTTGGCGAACTGAGTGACCTGCTTGCCTTCCAGACCCAGCTGGAATGCCAGCTCGCGACCCTGGGATGGCTGAGCGCCAACCAGTGGATCGATAGTGGCCTTGAGAATTTTTTCTGGAGTGTCGTGAGCGATTTTCTCGATGTCCACGCCACCTTCGGTGGAAGCCATGAACACGATGCGACGGCTCGAACGGTCAACGACAGCGCCCAGGTACAGCTCTTTAGCGATATCAGTGCACGATTCAACCAGGATCTTGGTGACTGGCTGGCCATTGGCGTCAGTCTGGTAAGTCACCAGACGCTTGCCCAGCCACTGCTGTGCGAAGGCTTTGGCGTCTTCTTTGCTGCGAACCAGCTTTACGCCGCCCGCTTTACCGCGACCACCGGCGTGAACCTGGGCTTTGACGACCCACTCGTTGCCACCGATTTTGTCGCAAGCTTCTGCTGCTGCTTCCGGGGTGTCTACTGCATAACCAGTGGAAACTGGCAGGCCGTATTCAGCGAACAGCTGCTTACCCTGATACTCGTGAAGATTCATGCTTTTTACCGTCTTCGTTAGGTACTGCGCATTCGGCGCTGCGCTCGTTTGAGTGCCGCGCCACCTGTGACTGCTGCTTGCGTAGCTGGGCTACGCAAGACTGCGTCCGGCGGACATTCCGCGGTGAGTCTTGCTCGCAAGGCTCACGACGGGCCGTTGCCGCCGTGGTTTCTTATTATGTCTTAACGCTTCTTGCGGTTGGCAATGTGAATGGCGCCGCCATTCACTGCCAGAGCAGCTTCGTGCAAGGCTTCGGACAGGGTCGGATGGGAGAAAACCATCATGCCCAGGTCTTCAGCGCTGGTGCCGAATTCCATACCGATCGCGCCCTGCTGAACCAGTTCTGCAGCGCTCGGGCCAATCACGTGCACGCCCAATACGCGGTCGGTCTTGGCATCGGCGATGACCTTGACGAAACCACCGGTATCGTTGGCAGCCATGGCACGGCCGGAAGCGGCGAACGGGAAGGTGCCGACGTTGACTTCAACGCCTTCGGCCTTCAGCGCCTGCTCGGTTTTGCCAACCCACGCGATTTCCGGGTGAGTATAAATAACCGAAGGGATCAAATCATAGTTCATCTGAGCCTTGTGGCCCTTGATGCGCTCGACAACCATGATGCCTTCTTCCGAAGCCTTGTGGGCCAGCATCATGCCGCGAACCACGTCACCGATGGCGAAGACGCCCGGTACAGCTGTGACGCAATGGTCATCGACCGCGATGAAACCGCGCTCGTCGATTTCCACGCCGCAGTCGGCAGACAGCAGATCAGTGGTCACCGGACGGCGACCAACGGCAACGATCAGCTTGTCGAAAGTGATGGTCTGTTCGCCGTTGGCATCGGTGTAGTTGACGACGACTTCTTCGCCGTTGACTTTCGAACCGGTAACGCGAGCGCCCAGCTTGATGTCCAGACCCTGTTTGGTCAGGGTTTTCAGCGCTTCCTTGGAAACAGCGGTGTCCGCTGCCATCAGGAAAGTGTCCAGCGCTTCGAGAACAGTCACTTCTGCACCCAGACGCGACCATACCGAACCCAGCTCCAGACCGATCACGCCAGCGCCGATCACGCCCAGACGTTTAGGTACGGACTGGAATTCCAGAGCGCCAGTCGAATCGACGATGACTTTCTGGTCAACCGGGGCCGGTGGAATGTCGATCGGACGCGAGCCTGGCGCGAGGATTACGTTTTCCGCTTCGATGACTTCAACCGAACCGTCCGGCTTGGTGACTTCGACTTTCTTGCCGGCCAGCAGCTTGCCGTGCCCCTGGATCGAAGTAACGCCGTTGGCCTTGAACAGGGTGGCAACGCCGCCAGTCAGGTTCTTGACGATGCCAGCCTTGCGGCCAACCATCGCAGCGACGTCCATTTTGACTTCGCCGGTCGAGATACCGTGAACGTTGAAGCTCTCTTTGGCTTCCTTGTATTTCCACGAGCTGTCGAGCAGCGCCTTGGAAGGAATGCAACCCACGTTCAGGCAGGTACCGCCCAGGGCTTGCTTGCCCTCTGCGTCGGTGTACTTCTCGATGCAGGCAGTGGTCAGGCCCAACTGAGCAGCCTTGATGGCCGCTACATAGCCACCAGGGCCGGCACCGATCACTACTACGTCAAATTTCTGCGACATTCAAAAAATCCTCTTTAGCAATAAAGCTACAAGCCGCAAGCTTCAAGCTGCAAGCCCACCCGCTCGCCTTGAGCTTGAGGCTTGTAGCTGAAAGCTTGCAGCTGCTTTTTAGATATCCAGCAACAGACGAGCCGGATCTTCCAGCAGGTTCTTGATGGTCACCAGGAAGGTCACAGCTTCTTTGCCATCGATCAGGCGGTGATCGTAGGACAGAGCCAGGTACATCATCGGACGGATCACGACCTGACCGTTGATGGCCATCGGACGCTGGATGATGTTGTGCATGCCCAGAATCGCTGCCTGCGGCGGGTTGACGATCGGCGTCGACATCATCGAACCGAAGGTACCACCGTTGGTGATGGTGAAGGTACCACCGGTCATCTCGTCCATCGACAGTTTGCCGTCACGGGCTTTCTTGCCAAATGTTGCGATGCCGCCTTCGATTTCAGCCAGGCTCATCAGCTCGGCGTTACGCAGAACCGGTACCACCAGACCACGGTCGCTGGAAACGGCAACGCCGATGTCCGCATAGCCGTGGTAAACGATGTCGCCGCCGTCGATCGACGCGTTGACAGCCGGGAAGCGTTTCAGCGCTTCGGTGGCCGCTTTCACGAAGAACGACATGAAGCCCAGGCGTACGCCGTTGTGGGACTTCTCGAACAGGTCCTTGTACTTCGAACGCAGGGCCATGACTTCGGTCATGTCGACTTCGTTGAACGTGGTCAGCATCGCCATGTTCGACTGGGCTTCAACCAGACGCTTGGCCACGGTGGCACGTACGCGAGTCATCGGTACGCGCTTCTCGATGCGGTCGCCGGCAGCGAACATAGGCGCAGCAGCCGAAGGAGCAGCAGCCTTGGCAGGTGCGGCGGCCGGAGCGGCTTTCTTGGCAGCAACCGCTGCTACCACGTCTTCCTTGGTCACACGACCGCCCTTGCCGGTGCCGGCAACGGAAGCGATGTTGATGCCGTTCTCTTCAGCCAGCTTGCGAGCGGCAGGAGCTGCAATCGGGTCATCTTCGCCATCGGCAGCAGCCGGTGCGGCAGCTGCAGTAGCAGCCGGAGCAGCAGCGGCGGCAGGAGCGGCAGCAGCAGCGCCGCCCTCTTCGATTGAGCCCAGGACCTGGTTCGACAGAACGGTAGCGCCCTCTTCGGCAACGATTGCGCCCAGCACGCCGTCTGCCTCAGCCAACACTTCGAGCACGACTTTGTCGGTTTCGATGTCGACGATCAGGTCGTCACGCTTGACGGCCTCACCTGGTTTCTTGTGCCAGGTGGCAACGGTGCCATCGGCAACCGATTCCGGGAATGACGGGGCTTTGATTTCGATAGCCATTATCTGTGGGTCCTTAAAATTCGGTTTCAGTCAGCGCGAAGGCGTTAAACAGTGAAAGCATCTTGCAGCAGTTTTTCCTGCTGCTCGGCGTGCATCGATGCGTAACCACAAGCTGGCGCAGCCGAAGCCTCACGGCCCGCGTACTCAAGTACGAGAGTCTTGTCGAGGTTGGCGATGCTGCGACGCAAGTGATGCTGGCTGCAGTACCAGGCACCCTGGTTCATCGGCTCTTCCTGACACCAAACGGCGTGTTTGACGTTGGTGTATGGAGCCAGGACTTCTTTCAAGTCGTCCTCAGGGAACGGATACAGCTGCTCGATACGCACGATGGCGATATCTTCGCGGCCTTCGGCACGGCGTTTTTCCAGCAGGTCGTAGTAGACCTTGCCGCTGCACAGAACCACGCGCTCGACCTTTTTCGGGTCCAGTGCGTCGATTTCCGGGATCACGGTCTGGAACGAACCTTCGGCCAGATCTTCCAGCGTCGAGATGGCCAGCTTGTGGCGCAGCAGCGACTTCGGCGTCAGCACGACCAGCGGCTTGCGCAGCGGACGGATCACCTGACGACGCAGCAAGTGGTAGATCTGTGCTGGCGTGGTCGGCATGCACACCTGAATGTTGTGCTCGGCGCACAGCTGCAGGTAACGCTCAAGACGAGCCGAGCTGTGCTCAGGGCCTTGGCCTTCGTAACCGTGTGGCAGCAGCATGGTCAGACCGCAGAGACGGCCCCACTTGTGCTCGCCGCTGGTGATGAACTGGTCGATCACGACCTGAGCACCGTTGGCGAAGTCGCCGAACTGGGCTTCCCAGATCACCAGCGCGTTTGGCGTGGTGGTCGAGTAACCGTATTCGAATGCCAGTACCGCTTCTTCCGAGAGGAACGAGTCGTACAGGTCGAAACGTGGCTGACCTTCGTACAGGTTCTGCAGCGGAATGTAGGTGCCCGCGTCTTTCTGGTTGTGCAACACAGCGTGACGGTGCGAGAACGTACCGCGGCCGATGTCCTGACCAGTCATGCGAATCGGGTGACCTTCGAACGCCAGGGTCGCGTACGCCATGGTTTCGGCGTAACCCCAGTTGATCGGCAGGCCGCCGGCTTGCATCTTCTGACGGTCTTCGTAGATCTTCGCGACCTGACGCTGAACCACGAAGCCTTCCGGAATTTCCAGCAGCTTGGCGGACAGTTCTTGCAGGGTCTTGAGATCGAAACGCGTGTCGTGACGCGCAGTCCAGGCGTGGCCCAGGTACGGACGCCAGTCGACGAACAGCTCTTTGTTCGGCTCTTTGACCAGCGATTTCACTACGTGCAGACCGTTGTCCAGCGCGTTGCGGTATTCGTCGACCTTGGCCTGAACGCGTTCAGCGTCAAGCACACCGGCCTGAGTCAGGCGATCAGCGTACAGCTCACGGGTGGTGCGCTGCTTGGTGATCTGCTGATACATCAGTGGCTGGGTGCCGCTTGGCTCGTCGGCCTCGTTGTGGCCGCGACGACGGTAGCAGACCAGATCGATCACCACGTCACGCTTGAACTGCATGCGGTAGTCGATGGCCAGTTGGGTCACGAACAGCACGGCTTCCGGATCATCACCATTCACATGGAGGATCGGCGCCTGGATCATCTTGGCAACGTCGGTGGCGTACTCGGTGGAGCGCGAGTCCAGCGGGTTGCTGATGGTGAAACCGACCTGGTTGTTGATCACGATGTGCACGGTACCGCCGGTCTTGAAACCGCGGGTCTGCGACATCTGGAAGGTTTCCATGACCACGCCCTGACCGGCGAATGCCGCGTCACCGTGGATGGAGATCGGCAGAACTTTCTCACCGGTCAGGTCGTTGCGACGGTCCTGACGGGCGCGCACCGAACCTTCAACCACCGGGGAAACGATTTCCAGGTGGGACGGGTTGAACGCCATGGCGAGGTGAACTTCACCGCCGGTGGTCATCACGTTGGACGAGAAGCCCTGGTGGTATTTAACGTCACCGGAACCCAGTTCGACCTTCTTCTTGCCTTCGAACTCGTCGAACAGCTCGCGCGGGTTCTTGCCGAAGGTGTTGACCAGTACGTTCAGACGGCCACGGTGGGCCATGCCGATGACGACTTCCTTGGTGCCGTACGAGCCGGAACGCTGGATCAGTTCGTCGAGCATCGGAATCAGGCTTTCGCCGCCTTCCAGACCGAAACGCTTGGTGCCCGGGTATTTGGTGCCGAGGTATTTTTCCAGGCCTTCACCGGCAGTCACGCGCTCAAGCAGGTGGCTCTTGATGTCGGCGGAGTACGTCGGACGGCCACGCACGCTTTCCAGACGCTGCTGGAACCACTGGCGCTGCTCGGAATCGGTGATGTGCGTGAATTCAGCGCCGATGGTGCGGCAATATGTCTGCTGCAACGCTTCGTGAATTTCGCGTAGGCTCGCTTCCTCTTTGCCGATGAACAGGTCGCCGGCACGGAAGGTCGTATCAAGATCGGCATTGGTCAAGCCGTAATGATTGATCGACAGGTCTGCAGGTGCAGGACGCTGCCACAGCCCCAGCGGGTCAAGCTGGGCTGCCTGGTGGCCACGCATACGGTAGGCCTGGATCAATCGCAGCACTTCAACTTGCTTCTTCTCGTGCTCACTGCTCACGCTGCCGGCGGAAACCGGTTGGGCGCGGCGCTGGTTCTTTGCCAGCAGCACGAAATGATCGCGAATCGTCGAGTGCGAAACATCAGTGGCAGAGTTGCCGTCGGCTGGCAACTTCTGAAAGTAGGTGCGCCACTCTTCTGGCACAGCGTTAGGGTCGTGCAGGTAGAGCTCATAAAGCTCTTCCACATAGGCAGCGTTTCCACCTGAAAGGTAGGCGCTGTTCCACATGCGCTGCATCACGCTTTCTTGCATGCTTGGTCACCCTCGGTTAGGGGAACACCATCGGTGTCGACACCGAGCAAACTTGCAGAAGTCCGAATGCAGCGACTAAAACAAGCCACCTAGGATCACACTGATAGTCCGGGTACCAGCCCGGATGCCCCTGCTTGTCTCATTTCTTCAAAAGAAGAGCTGCAGCTTATGGCTACGGCTCTGGTTATAGCCATGACGCGGGTTGAAGCCCGCGCCACAGCCTCTACGGTACAACGGTTACAGCAGCTGAATCACACGCCGCTCGAAAGCAGCATGTTACGGATGTGACCGATGGCCTTAGTCGGGTTCAGGCCTTTCGGACATACGTTGACGCAGTTCATGATGCCCCGGCAGCGGAAAACGCTGAACGGGTCGTCAAGTGAAGCCAGACGTTCGCTGGTCTTGGTGTCGCGGCTGTCTGCCAGGAAGCGGTAGGCTTGCAGCAGCGCAGCAGGACCCAGGAACTTGTCCGGGTTCCACCAGAAGGACGGGCAAGAGGTCGAGCAGCAGGCGCACAGGATGCACTCGTACAGACCGTCGAGCTTTTCGCGCTCTTCTGGCGACTGCAGACGCTCGATGGCCGGAGCCGGCGTGTCGTTCTGCAGGTAAGGCTTCACCTTCTCGTATTGCTTGTAGAAGATGCTCATATCGACGACCAGGTCACGGATAACCGGCAAACCTGGCAGCGGACGAACGATCAGCTTGTTGCCTTTTACAACGGCAGACAGCGGTGTGATGCAGGCCAGACCGTTCTTGCCGTTGATGTTCATGCCGTCGGAGCCGCAGACGCCTTCACGGCAGGAGCGACGATAGGAGAAACCTTCGTCCTGCTCTTTGATCAGGGCCAGCACGTCCAGCACCATCAGGTCTTTACCACCGGTATCGACCTGGAAATCCTGCATGAACGGCGCAGCGTCCTGATCAGGGTTGTAGCGATAAACACTGACTTGCAACATGGCGGTCACCCTTAATAAGTCCGGACTTTAGGTTCGAAAGTCGGAACAGTCTTCGGCGAGAAGTTCACGGCACGCTTGGTGACGCGCTTGTCACCCGGGAAGTACAGGGTGTGGCACAGCCAGTTTTCGTCATCACGGTCTTCGAAGTCTTCACGGGCGTGAGCGCCGCGGGACTCTTTACGTACTTCGGCCGCGATGGCGGTAGCTTCAGCCACTTCCAGCAGGTTCTGCAGTTCCAGCGCTTCGATACGTGCAGTGTTGAACGCTTGCGACTTGTCGTTGATCTTCACGTTGGCGATACGCTTGCGCAGATCGGCCAGCTGAGCGATGCCCTTCTGCATGTATTCGCCGGTACGGAATACACCGAAGTAGTTCTGCATGCAGCTTTGCAGCTCGCGACGCAGGGTGGCAACGTCTTCACCGTCGGTACGGTTGTTCAGCGCGTTCAGACGCGACAGTGCAGCTTCGATGTCGGACTCGGTAGCGTCGTCGTATTCGATGCCATCGGTCAACGCCTTTTCCAGGTGCAGGCCGGCAGCGCGACCGAATACCACCAGGTCGAGCAGCGAGTTGCCGCCCAGACGGTTCGCACCGTGTACCGATACGCAAGCCACTTCGCCTACCGCGAACAGGCCAGGGATGATCTGGTCCTGACCTTCGGCGTTCTGGGTGATCGCCTGGCCATGAATGTTGGTGGCAACGCCGCCCATCATGTAGTGGCAGGTCGGCACAACCGGAACCGGAGCAACGACCGGGTCAACGTGGGCGAAGGTCTTCGACAGTTCGCAGATGCCTGGCAGACGGCTGTGCAGCACTTCCTCGCCCAGGTGGTCGAGTTTGAGCATTACGTGGTCGCCATTCGGACCGCAACCGTTGCCGGCGATGATTTCCTTGACCATCGAACGGGCAACCACGTCACGACCTGCAAGGTCTTTCGCGTTCGGAGCATAACGCTCCATGAAACGCTCGCCGTGCTTGTTGATCAGGTAACCACCTTCACCACGGCAACCTTCGGTAACCAGTACACCGGCGCCGGCGATGCCGGTCGGGTGGAACTGCCACATTTCGATGTCTTGTACCGGCACGCCAGCACGCAGAGCCATGCCGACGCCGTCACCGGTGTTGATCAGGGCGTTGGTGGTGGACGCGTAGATACGGCCCGCACCGCCAGTGGCCAGAACGGTGGCCTTGGCACGGATGTAGGAGGTTTCGCCGGTTTCGATGCAGATCGCGATCACACCAACGAATTCGCCTTCCTGGTTTTTCACCAGATCAACAGCGTAGTACTCGTTGAGGAACGTGGTGCCGGCTTTCAGGTTGCCCTGATAAAGCGTGTGCAGCAGCGCGTGACCGGTACGGTCGGACGCAGCGCAAGTACGTGCAGCCTGACCGCCCTTGCCGTAGTCCTTGGACTGACCACCGAACGGACGCTGGTAGATGCGGCCTTGCTCGGTACGCGAGAACGGCAGACCCATGTGGTCCAGCTCGAACACGGCAGCCGGGCCTTCCTGACACATGTATTCGATAGCGTCCTGGTCACCGATGTAGTCGGAACCCTTGACGGTATCGTACATGTGCCAGCGCCAGTCATCGTTCGGGTCGGCGGAAGCGATGGCGCACGTGATGCCGCCCTGTGCGGACACAGTGTGCGAACGGGTCGGGAAAACCTTGGTGATCACCGCAGTCTTGTGGCCGCCCTGTGCCAGCTGCAGCGCAGCGCGCATGCCGGCACCGCCACCACCAATAATGATGGCGTCGAAAGAAATCGTTGGAATGTTAGCCATGAATCAGATACCCCAGAGAATCTGCACACCCCAGACGAAGTAAGCGAACATCGCAACGCCGCATACTGCCTGGAAAAGGAAACGTATCGCCGTTGCGGACTTGCCGAACGCCATTGGCGTCAGGTAGTCGGTCGCAATGGTCCACATGCCGACCCAGGCGTGAGCACCCAGAGCAACAAGGGCCAGCAGGCTGAAAATACGCATTCCGTTGTGAGCGAACAGTTCATGCCACTGGGCATACTCGAGGCCAGGGTTGGCGACGATGTATCCGATCAGAAAGATGAAGTAAGCCGCGAGAACGACCGCAGACACACGCTGTGCCATCCAGTCATAGAGGCCCGAACGCGACAGGTTAGTGACGTTAGTTACCATATCCAGACTCCTGCCAGAACGATTACCACCACGGAAACGGCGATAACGATTTTCGAGCCCAGTTTGCCGCCTTCCAGCGTCTCACCGATGCCCATGTCCATGATCAAGTGGCGCACACCGGCTACCAGGTGATACAGCAGAGCGGACAGGATGCCCCAAATCACTAGCTTGGCTAGCGGACTGGTCAGACACGCTTTCACCTGACCGAAGCCTTCCTCGGAGCTCAGCGACTTGTCCAATGCGTAAAGCATGATGGCAAGGCACACGAAGAGGATGACACCGGAGATACGGTGAAGAATGGACGTGTAAGCAGTGACTGGGAGTTTGATGGTCCTTAGGTCTAGGTTTACAGGTCGTTGGCTTTTCACGGCTTTTTTTTCACACTGAAGAGCCCCTAACAATCAGGGCAAAGTTGTTGGGGAGTGCACTGGTCAGGTAACCACCACCCAGGGATGCGACCCCCAATGAAAGCAAGCCCAAAAGCCCTTGGCGGTCGGTGGCCGAGTATAGACAGTTAGGCTACTAATGACAACGCGTTCACCTACCCCCAATAGCGGATTGCACAAGTTGCATAAAAGGCGTAAATGGCAGGCAATTTCGAGGAAAAAGTCGGCTTAAAGCCTTCTGGAGCAAGACTTTAGGCAAATTGACATTCGAATTTATCTCACTATAGTGGTGCGGGCCCTGCGTGGGGGGTCTGTCTGATGGTTCAAGCATAAATAGGAGGCCACATGGCTGACAAAAAAGCGCAGTTGATCATCGAGGGCGCAGCCCCCGTCGAGCTGCCCATTTTAACCGGCACCGTTGGTCCCGATGTAATCGATGTTCGGGGCCTGACGGCCACGGGCCGCTTCACTTTCGACCCGGGTTTCATGTCGACCGCTTCGTGCGAATCGAAAATTACCTATATCGACGGCGACAACGGCATTTTGTTGCACCGCGGCTACCCGATCGAACAGCTGGCTGAAAAGTCGGACTACCTGGAAACCTGCTACCTGCTGCTCAACGGCGAATTGCCGACCGCAGAACAGAAGGCCCAGTTCGTCAGCACCGTGAAGAACCACACCATGGTTCACGAGCAGCTGAAAACCTTCTTCAACGGTTTCCGTCGCGACGCCCACCCGATGGCCGTCATGTGCGGTGTAGTCGGCGCCCTCTCGGCCTTCTACCACGACTCCCTGGACATCAATAACCCGCAGCATCGCGAAATTTCCGCGATCCGTCTGGTTGCGAAGATGCCGACCCTGGCAGCGATGGTTTACAAGTACTCCATGGGCCAACCCATGATGTACCCGCGCAACGATCTGACTTACGCGGAAAACTTCCTGCACATGATGTTCAACACCCCGTGCGAGATCAAACCGATCAGCCCGGTACTCGCCAAGGCCATGGACCGGATCTTCATCCTCCACGCCGACCACGAGCAGAACGCTTCGACCTCCACCGTGCGTCTGGCCGGCTCTTCGGGTGCCAACCCGTTCGCCTGCATCGCCGCCGGTATCGCCGCACTGTGGGGCCCTGCCCACGGCGGTGCGAACGAAGCCGTGCTGACCATGCTCGACGAGATTGGCGATGTGTCGAACATCGACAAGTTCATCGCCAAGGCCAAGGACAAGAACGATCCGTTCAAGTTGATGGGCTTCGGTCACCGCGTCTACAAAAACCGCGACCCTCGCGCGACTGTCATGAAGCAGACCTGCGACGAAGTGCTGAAGGAACTGGGCATCAACAACGATCCGCAACTCGAACTGGCCATGCGCCTGGAAGAGATCGCGCTGACCGACCCGTACTTCATCGAGCGCTCGCTGTACCCGAACGTCGACTTCTACTCGGGGATCATCCTCAAGGCGATCGGCATTCCAACCAGCATGTTCACCGTGATTTTCGCCCTGGCACGTACTGTCGGCTGGATTTCGCACTGGAAAGAAATGCTTTCGAGCCCGTACAAGATTGGCCGTCCGCGCCAGCTGTACACCGGTTACGAGTCGCGTGACATTACCAAGCTGGAAGATCGCAAATAAGGTTTTTTCTTTTTGTGATGGGTTAGTGGTGTGTCAGGAACGGCCTCTTATATAGAGGCCGTTTTTGTTTGTGGTCTCAGCGGCCTTCGGGCCGACTGGTTCTTGGATTCTGGGGGCATATCCGTTGCTGCGGGTGCTGCCGCTGGCGGTTTCGCTCTTACAGCGAGTCACCTTTTTCAGACGCCAAAAAGGTAACCCAAAAGGCTTTGCCCCGGCGTACGGCCCGCTCGCTAAAGCTCGGGGTTCCTTCGTTACGGGACCGATCCGGGCGCAGCGGCTCCGGTTGGCTTCGCTGCACCTACACTCGCTGTGTACGACTGCGTCGTACGGTCGCTGCGCTCCCACCCCCGGATCGATCCCGTAACGAAGCCTGCCGAAGGGGCAAAAGATCAAAAGCAAAAGCCAAAGCCAGATCAAGAGCCCCTCACCCTAGCCCTCTCCCAGAGGGAGAGGGGACTGACCGAGGTGTTTGGGCGAAACACGCCGACTTGCGATACCGAGTCGAATGCAGGTTTTGAACACCACACAAATCGGCTCCCTCTCCCTCGGGAGAGGGCTGGGGTGAGGGGCGAATCCACCGAAAATCTCAAGCCGTGCGACGCTTCTAACCACTCAACAATGAGCGTTAGCTCGAGTGCTTTTGATCTTGATCCACGGGCGACGTCGGAAGGCTGAGCGGAGGGATTGATCCGGGCGTGGGAGCGCAGCGACCGTCTGGCGCAGCCAGACACAGCGGAAGGAGGTGCAGCGAAGCAAACCGGAGCCGCTGCGCCCGGATCAGTCCCGGAGCGAAGGAACCCCGAGCCCCAGCGAGCGGGCCGAACGTAGGAGCTAGCGTTTTTTGCTTACTTTTTTAGGCGCTTGTAAAAAAGTAAGTCGCCGTAAGGGCGAAACCGCCAGCCGCAGCACTGCAAAAAACGGATATACACACCAAACCAACCAATAACCGCCCACAAAAAAAACGCCCCAATCTCTCAATCAGGGCGTTTTCTTGAAGCTTGAAGCTTGAAGCTTGCAGCTGATCTCTTAGTGCGAAACCGCCCCACTCGCCCCCAACCCGGTCTGCGAACGCACAAACTGCGGGAAGAACAGCGCCCGCTCGTTATCCGCAGCCGCCGACTTGTCAGTGATCGAGAAGAACCAGATCCCGATGAACGCAATCATCATCGAGAACAGCGCCGGATATTCGTAAGGGAAGATCGCCTTCTCGTGATGCAGAATCTGCACCCAGATGGTCGGGCCGAGGATCATCAGACCAACAGCACTGACCAGACCCAGCCAGCCGCCGATCATCGCGCCGCGAGTGGTCAGCTTCTTCCAGTACATCGAAAGCAGCAGTACCGGGAAGTTGCAGCTCGCCGCGATGGAGAACGCCAGGCCGACCATGAACGCAATGTTCTGGCTTTCGAACAGAATGCCCAGACCAATCGCCAGCACCGCCAGGGCGATAGTGGTGATCTTCGACACGCGAATCTCATCCTTCTCGTTGGCCTTGCCCTTCTTGATCACACTGGCGTACAGGTCGTGAGAAACCGCCGAAGCACCCGCCAGCGTCAGACCGGCTACCACAGCCAGAATGGTTGCGAACGCCACTGCCGAGATGAAGCCTAGGAAGATGCTGCCGCCCACCGCGTTGGCCAGGTGCACCGCCGCCATGTTGTTGCCGCCGAGCAAGGCGCCCGCTGCATCTTTGAAGGCCGGGTTGGTGCTGACCAGCAGGATCGCGCCGAAGCCGATGATGAAGGTCAGGATGTAGAAGTAGCCAATGAAACCGGTAGCGTACAGCACGCTCTTGCGCGCTTCTTTTGCGTCACTCACGGTGAAGAAGCGCATCAGAATGTGTGGCAGGCCAGCGGTACCGAACATCAGTGCCAGACCCAGCGAGAACGCCGAGATCGGATCCTTGACCAGACCGCCAGGGCTCATGATCGCTTCGCCCTTGGCGTGAACCTTGATCGCTTCGGAGAACAGTGTGTTGAAGTCGAAGCCCACGTGCTTCATCACCATCAGCGCCATGAACGAGGCACCGGACAGCAGCAACACTGCCTTGATGATCTGCACCCAAGTGGTCGCGAGCATGCCGCCAAACAGCACGTACATGCACATCAGCACGCCGACCAGAATCACCGCAACGTGGTAATCGAGGCCGAACAGCAGCTGGATCAGCTTGCCGGCACCGACCATTTGCGCGATCAGGTAGAACGCCACCACCACCAGCGAACCGCAGGCGGACAGAGTGCGGATCTGGGTTTGCCCGAGGCGGTAGGACGCCACGTCGGCAAAGGTGTATTTACCCAGGTTACGCAGACGCTCGGCGATCAGGAACAGAATGATCGGCCAGCCCACCAGGAAGCCGATCGAGTAGATCAGGCCGTCGTAGCCGGAGGTGAACACCAGCGCGGAAATACCCAGGAAGGACGCCGCCGACATGTAGTCGCCAGCGATCGCCAGGCCGTTCTGGAAACCGGTGATCTTGCCGCCCGCCGCATAATAATCGGCGGCCGAATTGTTTTTCTTCGAAGCCCAGTAGGTGATGTACAACGTCGCGCCGACGAAGGCCACGAACATCAGGATCGCCGGAATGTTCAGCGGCTGTTTGGCCACCTCCCCCGTCAATGCGTCAGCCGCCCAGACACTCGGCGCGAAAGCCGCAACACTCAATAGAGCCAGTAGACGCCGGATCATTGCTGAGCCTCCTTGAGAATCGCATTGTTCAGGTCGTCGAACTCGCCATTGGCGCGGCGCACGTAGATGCCGGTCAGGACGAAGGCTGAAATGATCAGGCCGACACCGATCGGGATGCCCCAGGTGATCGAGGATTCAGGACTGAGTTTCGCCCCGAGCACGTGCGGCCCGTATGCGATCAGCAGGATGAATGCGGAGTACAGCCCAAGCATGATTGCCGAGAGAATCCAGGCGAATCGTTCCCGTTTCTGAACCAGCTCCTTGAATCGGGGACTGTTTTGAATCGAGAGGTAAATGCTGTCGTTCATTGTTTTTATCCTCGCAGCACAAATTATTGTTGGAACGTAGCTAATGTATGCGGCTGCGAGAGAGGTTCCAGACGACCTTAGTAGTAGATGGCCATGATGTTCTGGCCATTTTCAAGCACATATAAAAACAACTGTGGGAGCGAGCCTGCTCGCGAAGGCGTCCTATCGATCGATATCGCATCAACTGACAGATCGCATTCGCGAGCAGGCTCGCTCCCACAGGGGTGTGGCGGTGTTGAAATTATTTGGTCCAGTCAGCTACACGATCCGGGTGTTTGGCCACCCAGTCCTTGGCCGCTGCATCAGGCTTGGCGCCGTCCTGAATCGCCAGCATGACCTCGCCGATTTCGTCTTTCGACGCCCACTGGAAGTTTTTCAGGAACTTGGCCACTTCCGGCGCCTTGGCGTCCAGGCCTTTGCTGCCGATGCTGTTCACGGTTTCAGCCTGGCCATACACGCCTTTCGGGTCGTCGAGGAAGCGCAGTTTCCACTTGGCGAACATCCAGTGCGGCACCCAACCGGTGACAGCGATGGATTCGTTTTTCTTCTCGGCGCGGGTCAGCTCGGCAATCATGCCGGCGCCGGAACTGGCCTTGAGGCTGTACTTGTCCAGACCGTAATCCTTGATCGCCTGATCGGTCTTGAGCATTACGCCTGAACCGGCGTCGATGCCGACAATACGGTTTTTGAAGGTGTCGTCGGTTTTCAGGTCTTCGATCGATTTGGCTTTGACGTACTCCGGCACGATCAGGCCGATTTTCGCGTCCTTGAAGTTCGGGCCGTAATCGACGACCTGATCCTTGTTTTTCGTCCAATAGTCACCGTGGGTCACGGGCAGCCAGGCCGAGAGCATGGCGTCGAGTTTGCCGGTGGCCACGCCCTGCCACATGATCCCGGTGGCGACGGCCTGCAGCTTCACGTCATAACCGAGCTTCTGTTTGATCACTTCGGCCGCCACGTGGGTGGTCGCGACGCTGTCGGACCAGCCGTCAACGTAACCGATGTTCAGGGTCTGTTTTTCAGCGTTGGCGAAAGTGGAACTCATCGCAAGCGCCAAAGCGGCACCTGCGCCTAAAAGTCGTCGCATCTTCATCGTTTACTTCCCCGAAATGCTGCGCCCGACGGATGCCGGGCATCGTCAACGTATTGTTATGGTGCACAGCGCCCCCATCACGCCGGACCTCACACACCGAACATCAGCCGATTTTTCAAAAAGGGTACTGATGGTTTGATCATCAACCTCAAGCGGCCGGCGACCTGCTCTGTCAGCGACCTCAAGGCAGCGAGAAACGACATCAGAAAGCCATTAATCAAGCGAGATTAATTGACGCCAGACAATCCGCCCGAACTTTGCATGTACAACGCCTGCGAGCCACCTGCCCTTCTATAAATGCAGGTAACATGCGTCGCTTTGCAGCCACTCGGCCTGACCATGTCCGCGACGTACCGATTTCCTTTTCTGCCTTATCTGTTCACCTGCCTGCTCGGGCTCCTGGCCCTTGGCGGTTTCTGGTATGGCCTCGGCCAACCGGTGATCCTGCCGGACGCTGCAACCCCGACGCACAAGCTGCAATGCGCCTCCTACACGCCGTTCGACAAAGACCAGTCACCGTTCGACGTGCCGTTCAAGTTGCGCCCGGCGCGCATGGATGCCGACCTCGCACTGCTGGCGACGCGCTTTGAATGCATCCGCACCTACTCGATGACCGGCCTCGACGCCCTGCCCGATCTGGCGCGCAAGCACGGTCTGAAGTTGATGATCGGCGCCTGGGTCAACAGCAACCCGGTCGACACCGAGCAGGAAGTCGACCTGCTGATCAAATCGGCCAATGCCAACCCCGACGTGGTCACGGCGGTGATCGTCGGCAACGAAGCGCTGCTGCGCAAAGAGGTCACTGGCGCGCAACTGGCCCGGTTGATCAACAAGGTCAAAAGCCAGGTCAAGCAACCGGTGACCTACGCCGACGTCTGGGAATTCTGGCTCAAGCATCCGGAAATCGCCCCGGCTGTGGACTTTCTGACCATTCACCTGCTGCCGTACTGGGAAGACGATCCATCGAACATCGACGTGGCGCTGCGGCATGTGGCGGATGTGCGTCAGGTGTTCGGCAACAAGTTCGCGCCCAAGGACGTGATGATCGGCGAAACCGGCTGGCCCAGCGAAGGCCGCCAGCGCGAAACCGCCGTGCCGAGCCGGGTCAACGAGGCGAAATTCATTCGTGGATTCGTGGCGATGGCCGAGCAGGAAGGCTGGCGTTACAACCTGATCGAAGCCTTCGACCAACCGTGGAAGCGCGGCAGTGAAGGCGCGGTCGGCGGCTACTGGGGGTTGTTCGATGCGGATCGGCAGGACAAAGGCGTGCTCGCCGGACCGGTGAGCAATGTGCCGTACTGGAAAGAATGGCTGGCAGTCGGTGCTTTGATTTTCCTCGGCACGCTGATCCTTGGTGGACGCGTGCGCAGCACACGTTCGGCGCTTTTGCTGCCACTGCTGGGCGCGGTCGCAGCGTGCTCGATTGGCGCCTGGGGCGATCTGGCTCGATTGACCACACGATTTGCCGGTGAATGGCTGTGGGCTGGCTTGCTGACCGGGTTGAATCTATTGGTCCTCGCGCATGCCGCACTGACACTAAGCGCGCGTAGCGGTTGGCGCGCGCGAGCATTCGATTTCCTCGAGCGCCGCGCCGGCTGGCTGGTCG
This sequence comes from Pseudomonas siliginis, assembly GCF_019145195.1. Lineage (GTDB taxonomy): Bacteria > Pseudomonadota > Gammaproteobacteria > Pseudomonadales > Pseudomonadaceae > Aquipseudomonas > Aquipseudomonas siliginis. Next base: position 266,488 of record NZ_JAHSTW010000004.1, on the reverse strand, counting down.
CGGCGGCTGGTTTTGCCGCGGCGGTGATGATGCTGGAAATGGTCTTCGATTCGCGCTATCGCAGTTTCGCCAGCATGGCGTTCGTGCTGCCGGCGTTGGTCTACCTGTGCCGCCCGGTGAGCGTGCCGCGTCGGGAGATTGCTCTGCTGACCTTTATCGTCGGCGCGGGGATTGCACCGCAGTTGTATCAGGAAGGGATGCTGAATCAGCAGGCGTGGGGCTGGGCGCTGGTCAGTGGTTTGATGGTGATGGCGTTGTGGCGCTGCCTGCGGGTTCGCAACCTCTGATCATCAGAGCGGTTCAGGCCTCTTCGCGAGCAGGCTCGCTCCCACATTGGATCTGTGGCGTTCACAAATCCCCTGTGGAGCGAGCCTGCTCGCGATGACTGATTGTCAGGCGCTGCGGGACTCGCGGACCAGGCGCAACCCGGCAATCACCACCGCAAATACCGCTAACGTGGTGTTGTACAACGCCAGCGCCGGCAGGCCGAACACCAGCGCCAGCACCGCCAGCCACCACCCTGTCCGTCCCGGCAATACAAACGCCAATACCGCCGCGCCCACCGCCGCCCAGCCCAGCACCTTGAAATGAATCATCAGCCCGAGGTTCGACCGCACCAGGCATTCCCAACGACTGGCCTCGTCGACACAGATGCCCACCCACTGCCCGTCTTCCATGAAGCCATAGCGCGCGGCATAACTGGCGGCCAGCCACAGCGGCAACAAAACAAGCAGCACAATCACGGGCAAGCGGCGGGACATGGAGCACTCCAATCTGCGGAAATCGGCGGCCAGCTTAATCTGCCGACCGGCATTCGCAAGCACTAACAACTGTTAACTGTTCAGCGAGCCCTTGCAACGTGTATCGTCCAGCTACTATTACCCCGAATTCCGCCTGTTTGGTGCCGCAGCATGGCACTTTGGCGCACGGCCGGTGGTCATAGCCTGCGAACTTCAATCGGCACCTTCCTCTAAGGGATCTAGTCATGCTCCGTTCCTTGCGCTTCGCCGCGCTGTTCAGCGGCCTTATCTTGAGTGCGTCCGCGCTGGCGGTGGATATCGACGCCGCCAGCTATGGCTACCCGCTGACCAACCCGTTCGAGGCGACGATCGCCACGACACCACCGGACCTGCGTCCGGAGCTGCCGCTGGACGACGACATCAATCAAACGGACCGCAGCCTCACCCTGCGCCCGGAGCGTGAATTCCAGCTGCCGGACAATTTCTGGGCAGTGAAGAAGCTCACTTACCGCATCGCCACGCAGGACAAACCGGCGCCGCTGATCTTCCTGATCGCCGGCACCGGTGCGCGCTTTGACAGCACGCTCAACGAATACCTGAAGAAGTTGTATTACAAGGCCGGCTACCACGTCGTGCAGTTGTCGTCGCCGACCAGCTTCGACTTCATCAGCGCCGCCTCGCGTTTCGCCACGCCGGGCGTGACCAAGGAAGATGCCGAAGACATGTACCGGGTGATGCAGGCCGTGCGGGCGCAGAACCCGAAACTGCCGGTCACCGAGTATTACCTGACCGGTTACAGCCTCGGCGCCCTCGATGCCGCGTTCGTCGCGCATCTGGACGAAACGCGCCGCAGCTTCAACTTCAAGAAAGTCCTGCTGCTCAACCCGCCGGTCAACCTCTACACCTCGGTGACCAACCTCGACAAGCTGGTACAGACCGAGGTCAAGGGCATCAACAACAGCACCACGTTCTATGAACTGGTACTGACCAAGCTGACCCGCTACTTCCAGCAGAAAGGCTACATCGATCTCAACGATGCGCTGCTGTATGACTTTCAACAATCCAAGCAACACTTGACCAACGAACAGATGGCCATGCTCATCGGCACGTCGTTCCGCTTTTCGGCAGCCGACATTGCCTACACCTCGGACCTGGTCAACCGTCGCGGCCTGATCACCCCGCCGAAATTCCCGATCACCGAAGGCACCAGCCTCACGCCGTTCCTCAAGCGTGCGCTGCAATGCGATTTCGACTGCTACATCACCGAACAGGTCATTCCGATGTGGCGCGCGCGCACCGACGGCGGCAGCCTGCTGCAACTGATCGACCAGGTCAGCCTGTATGCGCTCAAGGATTACTTGCACGACAGCCCGAAAATCGCCGTCATGCACAACGCCGACGACGTGATCCTCGGCCCTGGCGACCTGGGCTTCCTGCGTAAAACCTTCGGTGATCGCCTGACCGTTTATCCACTGGGCGGCCACTGCGGCAACCTTAACTATCGCGTCAACAGCGACGCCATGCTGGAGTTCTTCCGTGGCTAAATATCTCCTGCTGATTGCAGCGTTCCTCTGTGCAGGCGTGGCCCAGGCCGACAACAGTAAAGCCGATGCACCGGTGGTGGTCGACAGCGACGGCTTCAAGCAGCCGCTGACCAAACTCAAGTTCAACCCGGGCCTGGATCAGCGCGAATTCGAACGCTCCACGCTCAATGCGCTGAACGTCTATGACCCGCTGGAATCGTGGAACCGCCGGGTCTACCACTTCAACTACCGCTTCGACCAGTGGGTGTTCCTTCCAGTGGTCGATGGCTATCGCTACATCACGCCAAGCTTCGTGCGTACCGGGGTGAGCAACTTCTTCAACAACATTGGCGACGTGCCGAACCTGGTCAACAGCCTGTTGCAGTTCAAGGGCCAGCGCTCGATGGAAACCACCGCGCGCCTGCTGCTCAACACCACGATCGGCATCGCCGGCCTGTGGGACCCGGCCACCGCCATGGGCCTGCCGCGCCAGAACGAAGACTTCGGTCAGACCCTGGGCTTCTACGGCGTACCGGGCGGTGCCTACTTCGTACTGCCGATCTTCGGCCCGTCGAACATCCGCGACACCGCAGGTCTGGCCGTGGATTACACCGCCGACACCGCGATCAACTTCCTCAACGTCGCGGAAGTCAGCTCCAACCACCCGGAAGTCTGGGCCTTGCGTGCAATCGACAAGCGCTACCAGACCAGCTTCCGCTACGGCCAGATGAACTCGCCGTTCGAGTACGAGAAAGTGCGGTACGTCTACACCGAGGCGCGCAAGTTGCAGATCGCCGAGTAAATCGGCTGCCGCAAAACACTGTGGGAGCGAGCCTGCTCGCGAACGCGGAGTATCAGTCTTTATCAATTATTGACTGGACTACCGCATTCGCGAGCAGGCTCGCTCCCACATTTGTTATGTGTTGCTGATTAACCCTTCAGCGCTTTCCAGAGCTTGCCTACGACCGAAACCACCGCCAACACCACAGCCCCGGCAATAATCCCCGCGACACCATTGAGCAGCATCGGCACGGCGAACCCGGCGCTCCCTGCCGCTGCGCCGACACCTTCGATCCAGTGATGCAGCACCGGCACGCCGTGGGTCAGGATGCCACCGCCGACCAGGAACATCGCCGCCGTACCGACCACCGACAGGGTTTTCATCATGTACGGCGCGGCACTGAGAATGCCGCCGCCGATCTTTTTCGCCATCTGCCCGGGTTTCTGCGTCAGCCACAGCCCCAGGTCGTCGAGTTTGACGATGCCCGCCACCAAACCGTAAACGCCCACGGTCATGACAATGGCGATGCCGGACATGACGACCACTTGCTGAGTCAGCGAGGCATCAGCCACGGTGCCGAGGGTGATCGCAATGATTTCTGCCGAGAGAATGAAGTCAGTGCGGATCGCGCCTTTGATCTTGTCCTTCTCGAACGCCACCAGATCGGTCGCCGGATCGGCCACTGCTTCGGTCAACTGTGCGTGTTCTGCCTCGTCTTCCTCTTTGCTGTGCAGAAACTTGTGCGCGAGTTTTTCAAAACCCTCGAAACACAAGTACGCGCCGCCGACCATCAACAGCGGCGTCACCAGCCACGGTACGAAAGCGCTGATCGCCAATGCCGACGGCACGAGGATCAGTTTGTTGACGAACGAGCCCTTGGCCACCGCCCAGACCACGGGAATTTCCCGCTCGGCGCGCACGCCCGAAACCTGCTGGGCATTGAGCGCCAGATCATCACCGAGCACCCCGGCGGTCTTCTTCGCGGCCATCTTGGTCATCAACGCAACGTCATCCAGAACGGTGGCGATGTCATCGATCAGCACCAGCAAACTGCTTCCTGCCATGAATCCTGTTTCCTTCTGTGTATGAATGTTGCCAAGCATAACGCGACCGCCGGCCACAGGCTGCATTGTTGAGCGCCGCTCAAGGCCGGTGCTACCATGCGCCACCGCCAGAACAGGCAAGGAACCACCGGGTTTATGAGCACAATCCGCGAGCGTAACAAAGAACTGATCCTGCGCGCCGCCAGCGAAGAGTTTGCCGACAAGGGCTTCGCGGCGACCAAAACCAGCGACATCGCCGCCAAGGCGGGATTGCCCAAGCCCAACGTCTATTACTACTTCAAATCCAAGGAAAACCTCTATCGCGAGGTGCTGGAAAGCATCATCGAGCCGATTCTGCAGGCCTCGACCCCGTTCAACCCGGACGGTGTGCCGAGCGAAGTGCTGAGCGGCTACATCCGCTCGAAGATCCGCATCTCCCGCGACCTGCCCTACGCCTCCAAGGTGTTCGCCAGCGAAATCATGCACGGCGCCCCGCACCTGAGCGCCGACCTGGTCGAGCAGCTAAATGCCCAGGCCAAGCACAACATCGCCTGCATCCAGAGCTGGATCGACCGCGGCCAGATCGCCCCGATCGACCCCAACCACCTGATGTTCAGCATCTGGGCCGCGACCCAGACCTACGCCGACTTCGACTGGCAGATTTCCGCAGTGACCGGGAAGGACAAACTTGATGAAGCCGATTATGAAGCGGCGGCGCAGACGATTATCCGGTTGGTGTTGAAGGGGTGTGAGCCGGATCGGTGAGATCGGGGGAACCGCTTCGCGAGCAGGCTCGCTCCCGTATTTGGAATGCATTCCCCTGTGGGAGCGAGCCTGCTCGCGAATGGCCGCACCGCAGATCTCAACTCATAACCAGATCGAATCCCACAACGGATAGTCGCCAAGGCTTTTGACCAGCCCTGCCCGCAATGGGTTGGCAATGACATACCGAGCCATCTTCACCAGATTCTCCTCTTTACGCAGTGCCCGGTCATGGAAGCCAGGTTGCCAAAGGCTGGACTTTCTACCGGTCGAAAGCTTTACCGCTTTGGTGCTGAGGGATTTAGTTCGCTGCATCAATTCGCCGAGCGAGCCACTCTTCAATTCAATCAGCCAGTGAAAATGATCTGGCATTACGACCCAAGCCAGAGAATTGGCCAATCCCGTTTCCTCAGCTGCCCGAAATTGGTTTACAAGCAATCTGCCGAGGAAGAAATCGCTGAATACAGGTTCTCTCCCGGCGGTATTGGCGGTCAGAATGTAAATGCGGTTGTGTTCTGAATAGCGTCCGATGCGCAAGCGATGTGAAGCAGATAAACCCGGCATTCCGTTGCCTTCTCATATGTTGATCATGAGAAGGCTAGCCGTGGAGATGGCAAAGGGAGCGCCAGACTTTTAGCAAGATGTGTAGCGCAGATCCTATTCGCGAGCAGGCTCGCTCCCACAGGGGGCTTCAGGTGTTCAGACATTTTGTGTCCAACCCTGATCCAATGGGGGAGCGAGCCTGCTCGCGAAAGCGGTTATTCAGACACTGACATTCAAACAGCCACCCCACCATCCGCCCTCAAATCCAGCGCTTCCACCGCTCTGATCGCCACCTGCTCATCCACATCCGACAAATCCCCACTGATCCCGATCGCGCCCAGCACTTCACCGGCCTGGTTGCGAATCAACACCCCACCCGGTGCCGGCACAACGCTGCCCTGCCCCATGCTGTTCAACGAAGAAAAAAACGCCGGGCGTTGTTGGGCGTCCTGGGCGAGCAGGCGTGAGCCTTTACCCAAGGCGATGGCGCCCCAGGCTTTGCCGATGGCGATGTCGGGGCGCAGCAGGCTGGCGCCGTCTTCGCGTTGCAGGGCGATCAGGTGGCCGCCGTTATCGAGTACCGCGATGGTCAGCGGTGCGGCGTTGATACCGCGTCCTGCGTTGATGGCTTCGCTGACCAGGTTGACTGCGACTTTCAAGGTTAAAGCGCTCATGGTGCCGTCCTCATTTTGTTATAGGGAAAGTCGTGGGACTGCGCGTTCGTGCCGCAGTCCGATGACACAAATAGAACACAATGAGTTATTTTTTTGTATACAATAATTATCGAAAAGCGCCACATGCGACGAAAAGCCACAGCACAGCGGGCTTCCGACGAATGAAACAGGCGCTTGAGAAAATGGATTGACCTGCGCCGTCCGCCGTGAATACACTCTGCGCAAAGCCACTTGTATACAATTACAAAACGTAAAGAGGCACAAAACCATGAGCAAAATGAGAGCAATCGAAGCCGCCGTTCTGGTGATGCGCCGCGAAGGGGTTGATACCGCTTTTGGCATCCCGGGCGCAGCGATCAACCCGCTGTACTCCGCCTTGCAGAAGGTTGGTGGCATCGATCACGTCCTTGCTCGCCACGTTGAAGGCGCCTCGCACATGGCCGAGGGCTACACCCGCACCAAGGCCGGCAACATCGGCGTGTGCATCGGTACTTCCGGCCCTGCCGGTACCGACATGGTCACCGGGCTCTACAGCGCCTCGGCCGACTCGATTCCAATCCTCTGCATCACCGGGCAAGCACCCCGCGCCCGGATGCACAAGGAAGATTTCCAGGCTGTCGACATCACCAGCATCGTCAAGCCAGTGACCAAGTGGGCAACCACGGTTCTGGAGCCGGGCCAGGTGCCTTACGCGTTCCAGAAAGCCTTTTATGAAATGCGCTCCGGCCGTCCAGGCCCTGTACTGATCGACCTGCCGTTCGACGTGCAGATGGCCGAGATCGAATTCGACATCGACGCTTACCAACCGCTGCCATTGGCCAAACCGACCGCAACCCGCGTGCAGGTCGAGAAGGCGCTGGCGCTGCTGGATCAGGCCGAGCGTCCATTGCTGGTGGCCGGCGGCGGCATCATCAACGCCGACGCCAGCGACCTGCTGGTCGAGTTCGCCGAGCTGACCGGCATTCCGGTCATCCCTACCCTGATGGGCTGGGGCACCATCCCTGACGATCACCCGCTGATGGTCGGCATGGTCGGTCTGCAGACTTCGCACCGTTACGGCAACGCGACGATGCTGAAATCCGACGTAGTGCTGGGCATTGGTAACCGCTGGGCCAACCGCCACACCGGTTCGGTGGATGTCTACACCGAAGGTCGCAAGTTCATTCACGTCGACATCGAAGGCACGCAGATCGGTCGTGTGTTCACCCCGGATCTGGGCATCGTTTCCGACGCCGCCGCAGCGCTGACTGTGTTCATCGAAGTCGCCCGTGAATGGCAAGCCGCCGGCAAGCTGAAGAACCGCAGCGCTTGGCTGCAGGATTGCCAGCAGCGCAAGGCCAGCCTGCATCGCAAGACCCACTTCGACAACGTGCCGGTCAAGCCGCAGCGCGTTTACGAAGAAATGAACCAAGTGTTCGGCAAGGACACCTGCTACGTCAGCACCATTGGTCTGTCGCAGATTGCCGGCGCGCAGTTCCTGCACGTCTACAAGCCGCGTCACTGGATCAACTGCGGTCAGGCCGGCCCGTTGGGCTGGACCATTCCGGCGGCGCTGGGCGTGGTGAAGGCCGATCCGAACCGCAAAGTCGTGGCCCTGTCGGGGGACTATGATTTCCAGTTCATGATCGAAGAACTGGCGGTCGGCGCTCAGTTCAAACTGCCGTACATCCACGTCGTGGTGAACAACTCGTACCTGGGCCTGATCCGTCAGGCCCAGCGCGGGTTCGAAATGGACTACTGCGTGCAGCTGTCCTTCGATAACCTGAATGCGCCGGAACTCAACGGTTACGGGGTTGACCACATCGCAGTCGCCGAGGGCCTCGGCTGCAAGGCGCTGCGTGTGTTCGAACCGTCGGAAATCGCCCCAGCCCTGCGCAAGGCCGAACAGATGATCGAAGAGTTCAAGGTGCCGGTGATCGTCGAGATCATTCTGGAGCGTGTGACCAACATCTCCATGGGTACCGAGATCAACGCGGTCAACGAGTTCGAAGACCTGGCACTGGTCGGCAATGACGCGCCGACGGCGATTTCGCTGCTTGATTAACTGCTGACCGCTCTCCCTGCGGGAGCGAGCCTGTGTGGTGAGGGGATTTATCCCCGTTAGGGCGCGAAGCGGCCTCAAAACCTGAAACCGCGGCGTATCAGGTACACCGCATACAATGGTTTACGACTGCTTCGCAGCCGAACGGGGATAAATCCCCTCGCCACAGCTCGCTCCCCCAGGGGATCCTCACAAGATTTACGGGAGACCACCATGCCGCGTTTCGCAGCCAACCTGTCCATGCTGTTCACCGAACAGGATTTCCTTGCCCGTTTCGACGCCGCCGCCAAGGCCGGTTTCAGTGGCGTGGAATACCTGTTCCCGTACGACTTCAGCTCGGCTGAAATCAAGGCAAAACTCGAGGCCAACGGGCTGACCCAAGTGCTGTTCAACCTGCCGGCCGGTGACTGGGCCAAGGGCGAGCGCGGTATTGCCTGCCTGCCGGATCGGGTCGAAGAATTCCGCGCCGGGGTCGATCTGGCGATCGCCTACGCGCAAGTGCTGGGCAACACTCAGGTCAACTGCCTGGCCGGTATCCGCCCGCAAGGCGTTGACGATGCCACAGTGGAAAAGACCTTCGTCGCCAACCTCAAATATGCCGCCGACAAGCTGCAAGCGGTGGGCATCAAACTGGTGATGGAAGCGATCAACACCCGCGACATTCCCGGCTTCTACCTGAACAACACGGCGCAGGCCCTGTCGATTCGCGAGCAGGTCGGCAGCGCCAATCTGTTCCTGCAATACGACATCTACCACATGCAAATCATGGAAGGCGATCTGGCCCGCACCCTGCAATCGCACCTGGGCGAGATCAACCATGTGCAGCTCGCGGACAACCCGGGGCGCAACGAGCCGGGCACTGGTGAGATCAACTACCGCTTCCTGTTCGAACACCTTGATCGCATCGGTTATCAGGGTTGGGTTGGTTGCGAGTACAAACCGCTGACCACCACCGAAGCGGGCCTGGGTTGGTTGAAATCACACAACGCAATCTGATTGACCACGCATTGCAAAAAATCTGGGGCAGCTGCGCTGCCCAACGGGGATAAATCCCCTCGCCACAAAAGCTCACCAGCCATGGGTTGGGGGCACGACAAAAACAAGAGGATTTTCTCATGGCTAAAATCGGATTCATCGGCACCGGCATCATGGGCCACCCAATGGCGGCGAACCTGCAGAAAGCCGGTCACAGCCTGTTCCTGTCGCAACACCACGACGCGGCCCCGGCCGATCTGGTCGCCGCTGGCGCCGTCGCCCTGGCCAACCCGCGTGAAGTGGCGCAGGAAGCCGAATTCATCATCGTCATGGTTCCGGATACCCCGCAGGTCGATGACGTGCTGTTCCGCGCCGACGGTGTTGCCGCCGGTATCGGCAAAGGCAAAGTGGTCATCGACATGAGCTCGATTTCGCCGACCGCGACCAAAGCCTTCGCCGCCAAGATCAATGAGAAAGGCGCGCAATACCTTGACGCGCCAGTGTCCGGCGGTGAAGTCGGCGCCAAGGCCGCGACCCTGAGCATCATGGTCGGTGGCGACGCCGATGCCTTCGAACGCGCCCTGCCGCTGTTCCAGGCCATGGGCAAGAACATCACCCTGGTTGGTGGCAATGGCGATGGTCAGACCGCCAAAGTGGCGAACCAGATCATCGTTGCGCTGAACATCCAGGCCGTTGCCGAAGCCCTGCTGTTCGCCTCGAAAAACGGTGCCGATCCGGCCAAGGTGCGTGAAGCGCTGATGGGCGGTTTCGCTTCTTCGAAGATTCTCGAAGTGCACGGCGAGCGCATGATCAAAGGCACCTTCGACCCGGGCTTCCGCATCAGCCTGCACCAGAAGGACCTGAACCTGGCCCTGCAAGGCGCCAAGGAGCTGAACATCAACCTGCCGAACACCGCCAATGCCCAGCAGGTATTCAGCACCTGCGCGGCCATCGGTGGCAGCAACTGGGACCACTCGGCGCTGATCAAGGGCCTTGAGCACATGGCCAATTTCTCGATTCGCGACAAAAAATAAAGTCTGCACAAAACCCTGTGGGAGCGAGCCTGCTCGCGAAAGCGGCTTCACATTCAACATCCATGTTGGCTGACATACCGCGTTCGCGAGCAGGCTCGCTCCCACAAGGGTTCCGAGTTGCCCTTTCGAATAACAAGAATTCCGGGAGCCCGCCATGTCGGTCGATCCGCAACAACTGCTGCGCGAGCTGTTTGCCACAGCCATCGACGCGGCTCATCCGAACCAAGTCCTCGAAGCCCATTTGCCTGCCGATCGCAGCGGTCGGGTGATCGTCATCGGCGCCGGCAAAGCCGCTGCTGCCATGGCGCAAGTGGTCGAGCGCTGCTGGCAGGGTGAAGTCACCGGCCTGGTGGTGACCCGCTACGGCCACGGCGCTCCGTGCGAAAAAATCGAAGTGGTCGAAGCCGCACACCCGGTGCCGGATGCGGCGGGTCTGGCCGTGGCCAAACGTGTGCTGGAACTGGTCAGCAACCTGACTGAAGACGACCGCGTGATCTTCCTGCTCTCCGGCGGCGGCTCTGCCCTGCTCGCCCTGCCAGCCGAAGGCATCACCCTTGCCGATAAGCAGTCGATCAACAAAGCCCTGCTCAAATCCGGCGCGACCATCGGCGAGATGAACTGCGTGCGCAAGCACCTCTCGGCGATCAAGGGTGGGCGTTTGGGCAAGGCCTGCTGGCCGGCGACGGTTTATACCTACGCGATTTCCGATGTGCCGGGCGACCTCGCCACCGTCATTGCCTCCGGCCCGACCGTGGCCGATCCGAGCACTTCGGCCGAGGCGCTGGCGATCATCAAGCGCTACGGCATCGACATTCCCGCCTCCGTGCGTACTTGGCTGCAAAGTCCGGAATCGGAGACGGTCAAACCCGGCGACCCAAGCCTGGCGCGCAGCCACTTCCAGTTGATCGCCCGCCCGCAGCAGTCGCTGGACGCGGCGGCGGTGAAATGCCGTCAGGCCGGTTTCAGCACCTTGATTCTCGGCGACCTCGAAGGCGAATCCCGTGAAGTGGCGAAAGTTCACGCCGGCATCGCCCGACAGATCATCAACCACGGCCAGCCACTGGCGGCGCCCTGCGTGATTCTCTCCGGCGGTGAAACCACGGTAACCGTGCGCGGCAATGGCCGTGGCGGGCGTAACGCCGAATTCCTCCTCAGCCTGACCGACAGCCTCAAGGGCCAGCCCGGCGTCTACGCGCTGGCCGGCGACACCGATGGCATCGACGGCTCGGAAGACAACGCCGGCGCGATCATGACCCCGGACAGCTACGCCCGCGCCGCCGCACTGGGTCTGAGCGCCAGCGACGAGCTGGATAACAACAACGGCTACGGCTACTTCCAGGCGCTCGATGCGCTGATCGTCACCGAGCCGACCCGCACCAATGTCAACGACTTCCGCGCCATTCTGATCCTTGAGAACTGCAAATCATGACGCCTGATAAGAAGGTCAAAATTCTCGCCACCCTCGGCCCTGCGGTCGACGGTATCGACGACATCCGCGAGCTGGTCGAGGCCGGGGTCAACATCTTCCGCCTGAACTTCAGCCACGGCGATCACGCCGACCACGCCAAGCGCTATCAGTGGATCCGCGAAGTCGAGCGTCAGCTCAACTACCCGCTGGGCATTCTGATGGATCTGCAGGGGCCGAAACTGCGTGTGGGCAAGTTCGCTGACGGCAAGGTGCAGTTGCATCGCGGTCAGGCGTTCCGCCTCGATCTCGATACGACACCGGGCGATGAGCGCCGGGTCAACCTGCCGCATCCGGAGATCATTGCTGCGCTGGAAGCCGGTATGGATCTGCTGCTCGACGACGGCAAGCTGCGCCTGCGCGTGGTCACCAAATACGCCGATGCAATCGACACCAGCGTGCTCAACGGCGGCGAACTGTCCGATCGCAAAGGCGTGAATGTGCCGCAAGCGGTGCTCGACCTCAGCCCGCTGACCGCCAAGGATCGCCGCGATCTGAGCTTCGGTCTGGAACTGGGTGTGGACTGGGTCGCGCTGTCGTTCGTACAGCGCCCGCAGGACATTGTCGAAGCCCGCGCACTGATCGGCGACAAGGCATTTCTGATGGCGAAAATCGAGAAGCCTTCGGCGGTCGAGCAACTGCGTGAGATTGCTGAGTTGAGCGACGCGATCATGGTCGCTCGCGGTGATCTTGGTGTGGAAGTGCCGGCGGAAAGCGTGCCGCAGATTCAGAAAAACATCATCACCACTTGCCGTGCGCTGGGCAAACCGGTGGTGGTGGCGACGCAGATGCTCGAGTCGATGCGTTTCTCCCCTGCCCCAACCCGTGCCGAGGTGACTGACGTCGCCAATGCCGTGGCCGAAGGCGCCGATGCGGTGATGCTCTCGGCGGAAACCGCGTCCGGCGAATACCCGCTGGAAGCCGTGCAGATGATGAGCAAGATCATCCGTCAGGTTGAGAACGGCCCGGATTATCAGACCCAGCTCGACGTCAGCCGCCCGAAAGCCGAGGCGACGGTTTCCGATGCGATCAGCTGTGCGATCCGCCGGATCAGCAACGTGCTGCCTGTGGCGGTGCTGGTCAATTACAGCGAGTCGGGCGCCTCGACGTTGCGCGCATCGCGGGAACGGCCGAAAGCACCGATCCTCAATCTGACGCCGAACCTGCAAACCGCGCGGCGCTTGAGCGTGGCGTGGGGCATTCATTCGGTGGTCAACGATCGCCTGCGTCAGGTCGACGAAGTCTGCTCGACCGCGCTGGAGATTGCTCAGGCGCAAGGCATGGCCGAGCGTGGCGACACGCTGCTGATCACCGCCGGCGTGCCGTTCGGGCAGCCGGGGTCGACCAATTCGCTGCGCATCGAGACGTTGATTTAACCCACCCTAAAAGTGGGTGCATAACCTTGTGGCGAGGGGATTTATCCCCGTTGGGCTGCGAAGCGGCCCCCCATCGGAGAATGCGGTTTCTCTGTGGAAACCGTCACACCCTCAAAAGCGACGACTGCTGCGCAGCCGAACGGGGATAAATCCCCTCGCCACAGGGACTTGCAAGACCTTTTGATGTTCCAACTGCCCAGATTTTCTCAACATGCCTGCCAATCACTTCAACACCCACTGCCCCGACTGGGCCGAGGCTTTGCTCAACGGTTTCAGTCAGATTTTCTTCCAGCGCCATCCGCTGTGCGGCCTGCTGTGTCTGTTGGCGATTCTGCTGACGGCGCCGGTACTCTTCGCCGGGGCGCTGCTCGGTGGCGTCGCCGGTCTGCTCACCGCGCAACGGCGCAACTACGCCAAGGCCGATCGCCAGGCCGGTCTGTTCAGCTACAACGGCGTGCTGCTCGGCCTGCTGCTGAGCCTGTATTTCCCATGGTCGCCACTGCTGCCGCCGTTGATTCTTGCAGCAGGCGGCTTGAGCGCGATGCTCACGCAGCAATGGCTCAAACACGTGTACCGCAGTCGCGCCATACCGGCGTATACCTCGCCGTTCGTGGCGCTCAGCTGGGTGCTGCTGATGTTCGCCGAGCCGTCCGCGCCGGCGGCATCGGTCGACCTGAACACGACAAATCTGCTGGCCGCTGAACTGCGCGGATTCGGCCAGGTGATGTTTCTCGACCATCCATTGGCCGGGGCGTTGATCGCCAGCGGTTTGCTGCTCGCCGATCGCCGCGCGTTCTGCTGGGCGCTGCTGGCGTCGGCGATCGGCCTCGGCTCGAGTCTGCTGCACCACGACACGTCCGCCGCACTGCTCGGGCTCGGTGGCTACAACGCTGTACTCGCCGCCCTCGCCTTCAGCTCGCAACGGCAACATCCGTGGCTGCCGCTGCTCGCAATTGTTCTGGCGCTGCTGGTGACGCCGCTGTTTGCCGCCCTTGGATTGGCGACGCTGACCGCGCCGTTCATCCTCGCCTGCTGGTTGATTCGTGCCGGTATTCAAATGCTTGGCAAAGCGTCGCTTGCGCATGAGTCTTGCGCTCACGAGGAGAATCACCCTAGGCTGCGCTGATCTTCGATTCAGGCGTTATCCATGGACAGCAGCAACAATTGGCGCGAACGGCTCTACGTCATGATTTTCCAGAGCGACACTCCGGCCGGGCGTCGCTTCGACGGCATCCTGCTGGTGATCATCCTCGCCAGTCTGGTGATCGTGATGCTCGACAGTATCGACAGCATTCACCGTAATTACGCCGATGTTCTGGCCTATATCGAGTGGGGCTTCACGGCGATTTTCCTCGGCGAATACATCCTGCGTCTGTACTGCTCACCCAAGCCGCTGCGCTATGCCTTCAGCTTTTATGGCCTGGTGGATCTGCTGGCGATCGTGCCGGGCATCCTCGCGCTGTATTACAGCGATGCGCAGTATCTGCTGATCATCCGCATCATTCGGATGCTGCGGATTTTCCGCGTACTCAAGCTCAGCCCGTATCTCAAGCAAGCCAACTATCTGATGTCGGCGCTGCGTGGCAGCAAGCAGAAAATCGTCGTGTTTCTGGTCAGCGTGTGCACGCTGGTGACAGTGTTCGGCACGCTGATGTACGTGATCGAAGGCCCGGAACATGGCTTCACCAGCATTCCCAAAGGCATCTATTGGGCGATCGTGACCTTGACCACTGTGGGCTTCGGCGACATCGTGCCGAAGACGCCGCTGGGCCAGGTGATTTCCTCGCTGGTGATGATCACCGGTTACTCGATCATCGCCGTGCCCACAGGGATTTTCACCGCTGAGCTGGCCAACGCCATGCGCGGCGAACAGCTGCAACATGACTGCCCGGGCTGCCAGAAAAAGAGCCATGAACAGAGCGCAGCGTTCTGTTCGCGCTGCGGCAGTCAGCTGTTCAAGAAAGTGGAATAAGCACAGAGCTTTTTAATCTTTAAGCGACTATGCGAGGCCCGCTATAGTCGCTGGCAAATGGCCTCACTTTTTACACAACACCCCCACAGAACAAGGAATGCGCAGTGAAAAAACTCTTTGGCGCCTCACTTCTCGCCGCCGGCCTGGCCTTGGCCAACATCGCCCAGGCAGCACCGACGCTGCTCAACGTTTCCTACGACGTGATGCGCGATTTCTACAAGGACTACAACACTGCGTTCCAGAAGCACTGGCAAGCCGAGCACAACGAAAACATCACCGTGCAGATGTCCTTTGGCGGCTCGAGCAAGCAGGCGCGTTCGGTGATCGACGGCCTGCCGGCTGACGTCATCACCATGAACATGGCCACCGACATCAACGCCCTCGCCGACAACGGCAAACTGGTCCCGGACAACTGGGTCACGCGCCTGCCGAACAACAGCGCGCCGTTTACCTCGGCCACGGTGTTCATCGTCCGCAAGGGCAACCCGAAAGCTTTGAAAGACTGGCCCGATCTGCTCAAGGACGGCGTACAGGTGATCGTGCCGAACCCAAAAACCTCGGGTAATGGCCGCTACACCTACCTGTCGGCCTGGGGCTATGTACTGAAAAACGGTGGTGACGAGAACAAGGCCAAGGATTTCGTCGGCAAGCTGTTCAAGCAGGCGCCGGTGCTCGACACCGGTGGCCGCGCGGCCACCACCACGTTCATGACCAACCAGATCGGCGACGTGCTGGTGACCTTTGAAAACGAAGCGGAAATGATCGCTCGCGAGTTCGGTCGCGATCAGTTCGAAGTCATCTACCCGACCGTCTCCGCAGAAGCCGAGCCACCGGTTTCGGTGGTCGATAAAGTCGTCGACAAGAAAGGCTCGCGCGCCGCGGCTGATGAGTATCTGAAGTACCTGTGGTCGCCGGAAGGTCAGGAAATTGCGGCGGCCAACTACCTGCGTCCGCGTGACCCGGCGGTGCTGGCGAAGTACACCGACCGTTTCCCGAAAGTCGACTTCCTTTCGGTGGAGAAGACCTTTGGTGACTGGCGCACGGTGCAGAAAACCCACTTCAATGATGGTGGCGTGTTCGATCAGATTTATAGCGGGCAGTAAGTCTTGATCTGAAAAAATCAAAAGGCGACCCACCGGGTCGCCTTTTTGTTGCGCGGCAATACCGCTCATTACACTGCGTAATAACAGTTATCATCCGAAAACGTCTTCTGCCAGTCCACGTTGTCCATTAGCCTCAGCGCTTTCCTGTGCCCGACCCGAGATCCCCTATGACCACCACTCCTCACGCAATGAGCCGAGGCATGGTCCTGCTGTTCGCGTTCTGCTGCGGCGCCATTGTTGCCAACATCTACTATGCACAACCGATTATTGGCCTGATCGCGCCGGACATCGGCCTCTCCGACACCATGGCCAGTTTCATCGTCTCGCTGACGCA
Organism: Pseudomonas siliginis; assembly: GCF_019145195.1. GTDB lineage: Bacteria > Pseudomonadota > Gammaproteobacteria > Pseudomonadales > Pseudomonadaceae > Aquipseudomonas > Aquipseudomonas siliginis. Next base: position 250,122 of record NZ_JAHSTW010000004.1, on the reverse strand, counting down.
GATCGGCTATGCGTTGGGCCTGTTCTTTCTGGTGCCGCTGGGGGATCTGCTGGAGAACCGTCGGCTGATGATCATCACCACGGTCGTGGCGATCGCCAGTCTGCTTGGCGCCGCGTTCACTGAACAGCCGAACATATTTCTGCTGATCTCGCTGCTGGTCGGTTTCAGCTCGGTGTCGGTGCAGATCCTGATTCCGCTGGCCGCGCATCTGGCGCCGGAAGAGTCCCGTGGTCGCGTGGTGGGCGGGATCATGGGCGGTTTGCTGCTGGGCATTCTGTTGGCGCGACCGGTGTCGAGCGTGGTCGCCGATCACCTCGGCTGGCGCGCCATGTTCATGATCGCCGCAGCATTGATGGCGGCAATCAGCGTGGTGCTGGCACTGACCGTACCCAAGCGCCAGCCGGATCACAGCGCTACTTATGGCCAGTTGATCGGTTCGCTATGGACACTGCTGCGCCAGCAACCGGTGCTGCGTCAGCGGGCGTTTTACCAGGGCTGCATGTTTGCCACGTTCAGCCTGTTCTGGACCGCCGTGCCGCTGGAGCTGGCACGCAACCATGGCCTGTCGCAAAGCGAGATCGCGATCTTCGCTCTGGTGGGCGCCATCGGTGCCATCGCCGCGCCAATCAGCGGCCGCCTCGCTGATGCCGGTCACACACGCATCGCCTCGCTGCTGGCCATGCTGTTCGCCAGCCTGAGCTTTCTCCCCGCCTTCATTCACCCGGCCTACAGCGTCATCGGCCTGGCCGTGACCGGCGTGGTGCTGGACTTCTGCGTGCAGATGAACATGGTCCTCGGCCAACGCGCGGTGTACTCGCTGGACGCGAAAAGTCGTGGCCGTTTGAACGCGCTGTACATGACCAGCATCTTCATCGGCGGCGCCTTCGGCTCCTCGGTGGCCAGTGCGGTGTACGAGCATGGCGGCTGGTTGTGGATCGTGATTGTCGGCAGCGTCTTTCCGTTGCTGGCGTTGTTGCGGTTTTTGAGTGCATCGCAAAACGCTGCGCTGGCGCAGCGAAAAGTCGCGTCCTGACGCGATGTCATAGTGGGAGCGAGCCTGCTCGCGAAGGCGGTGTGTCAGCCACAGATGAGTGCCTGACCTGACGCCTTCGCGAGCAGGCTCGCTCCCACAATTGCGCAGACCCTCAATACCGAACCAGTTTCTCCATCGCCGCATCCGCCAGAAACGAAGAGCGGCTTTTGACGTTATGCTCGCGTACATAGCGATCAATACGCTGAATCACATAGCCGGGCAGCGTAACGTTGACCTTTTCGGTCTTGCCCAGGTACGGCGAGATATCCAGCTCCAGCATGCCCCAGCCCATCTCGGCAAAATCCGGATGATTGCGATGCGCCGCTGCCGAGGTCGGCATCGGAATCGCCTGACCGGCCGCCGCGATCTCCTGCAGCATGAGGTGAGCCACTTCCACGGCCGCGTTGTAGGCCTCCTCGAAGCTGTCCCCGGCCGTGACTGCGCCGGGAATATCGGGGATCTGAATACCGATGGCAGTGTTCTCGTCACCCCACTCTATGCAGATGGGATATTGCATTACGGATCTCCTTCATGACGGGTTGGCGGGCTGAATAACCCCGCGCGCCGCCGAATGCTTTTGACTGTCCCCAGCGGTAAATCCTTTTTCGGATGCGGGACGGCAATCGTGTTCGGGTTGTAACGATGAGTGAAGATGTGATGACTGCCCGCAACCCGATCCAGCGTCCAGCCAGCCTCCTCCAGCTCCTTCATCAATAGCCTGCTCTGCACCAACCGCCTCCTTGGCTTGGCCCATTAAAAGTAACTCTAGAGTTATCTTTACTCAAGCACAGAATGGGACGGGGTGATGGTTGGTAGTTTTACAAAGTATTCCTGAACCAGTTTCGTTTATTGCGAATTTCGTTTGATTCGAATAACGTCCGCGGATCTTCCTTACAATGCTGGAACTGTCTTATGACCACCGCTACTCCATCCGCCATCAATCTGCCCGTCGAACGTGAGGTCAAAGCCGCGATTGAAGGCCAGCGCGCCCTGACCGCATTTCTCGCAAGCGGTTTTGAAACTCAGCGAATCCAGATTTTTGATGAACAGAACGAAGCCCACAGCGTCGAGCTGCCAACATCGGCGTTGCGCTTGCTGAGCGATATCCTCGCGGCGCTGGCGCAGGGCAACGCTGTGAAGGTGGTACCGATCCACGCGGAGCTGACCACGCAGGAAGCTGCCGATCTGCTCAACGTCTCACGTCCGCACATGATCAAACTGCTGGAGCGCGGTGAGATTTCCTACCATAAAACAGGCAAGCACCGACGTGTGCGTTTTGCCGATCTGATGGAATATAAAACCCGGCGAGACACCGCCAGCGAGCAGGCAATGATGCTTCTCGCGGAGCAGGCACAGGCGCTAAGGACAGGATACGAGTGAGGCATTCCTCTTTCACTGCTGTATACGATGCATGCGTTTTATATCCGGCCCCTTTAAGAGATTTCCTGATGTGGCTCGCGTTGTCAGGGCTGTATCGGGCTCGCTGGACTCAGGAAATACACCACGAATGGAAGCGTAACTTATTGAAGAACAGGTCCGACCTGACCCTCGAACAACTCGATCGCACATCGCAATTGATGGACCTGGCCATTCCAGACGCGTGTATCGATGGCTATGAAGACTTGGTGTCAGGCCTGACACTGCCTGATGAGAACGATCGCCATGCTCTAGCGGCCGCAATCCGATGCGGTGCCGATGTAATAGTGACGTTCAACCTGAAAGATTTCCCCACCCGTCACCTCGCGCCATACGGCATTGAAGCTCAGCACCCGGATGAGTTTGTGGAAAACCTTTTCCATCTTGATTCGGCTGCCGTCGTCGCTGCGGCTCAAAGCCAGCGACGGCAATTGAAAACGCCCAATGTGGAGGTGGACAAATATCTTGGCTTTCTCCAACGGCAAGGACTGGTCGAGTCGGTAAAGGCGTTAGGTAACTATCGTGCGATTCTCTGAAAATCAGACGCAAAAAAAACGGCGATCCCAAGATCGCCGTTTCTCTTACTGCCCGAACTTCTTGCCCAACCCCGGCGGGACGCCGTGGATGTTGGTGTCTTCCCACGGGCCGTTGGGGCTGACCGAGCGGCTCCAGCCGTTGTTCCAGCGGTAGTAGGTGCGCTGGCGGTAGAAGGTGTTGGTCTGGCCGTCGAGCACGTAGACGCCGAGCTTCTGGTCCCAGTGGCTGTTGCCGCCCGGTGGCGGGGCGAAGCTGGCCGAGGTGCGGGGCACGGGCTTGGCGGGTTTGGCCGGGATGCTTTTGCCGGGGGTCGGCGAGGTCGACGGGGTTGGGCTCGGTTGCGAGGGCGGGATCGGCGGCAGGCTGGTGGTCGGTTCCGGGCGTTGTACCGCACATGCACTCAAGCCCAGGGCCAGTGTGAGGACTGTGATGCGGGCGATGGTGTGCATGGCGGTGCTTTCCTGTTGGGTCCGGTTATTTGTCCGGGCTGTCGATAGTCAGTTTTTGTGGCGCGGTGGTGCTGCTGGCCACTGGGCCGCTGCGACCGATCCACTCACCGGAGGTCGGTTGACCGGCTCGTGAGATGCGCGCAACCAGTTGGACTTCAGGGAAGTTGGACAGTTTCAACTGCGGCATCATTGCGTCGGCATCGCCCAGTTCGACGGTCACCGGCAGGTCAGCCACGGTCAGGCGTTTGGCCGCCAGCGGCGCCGGTGGGCCAGAAGTGGCGCGGGCGAAGATGAACACGCTGTCGCCCGGTTGCACCTTGCCTTTGAGTTCGCTGGCCAGATCCACGCTGACTTTCAGTAACGCAGCTTTCGGCGCCGGCGCCTGAGCAATCTGGCCACCGCTTGCCTTCAGCCGTTCGGCGGCACGCTCGATGCCGCCTTGCAGCGCAGCGCGAGAGTTGTCATCCGGCGGCAGTTGCGCGAGCAGGCGATTCCAGTAGTCGATGGCCTCCTGATAACGCTCGCCTTCGAACGCAGCGATGCCGAGCAGGCCGAGGCTGGTGACTTCCTTCGGATCGGCCTTCAGCGCTTCGTCGGTCAGTGCCTGAATCTTCTCCGACCACTTTTTACCGTCAGCAAAATACTGCGCCTGCGCCCACTGGCCGAGCAGTTCCGGCTGGCGACCGGCGAGGTTGGCGGCGCGCTCGAACATCTTCGCCGCGTCTGCCGGGCGGTCCTGAGCCATGTAGGTACGGCCGAGGAAATACAGACCTTCAGCGGAATCCGGTTGTGCGGCCACCGCACGTTCCAGACGCTGGGTCATCTCTTCCATCGACTGCGGTGCCTGAGCGAATTCGCGGGTCAGTTCGACCTTGTCGGCGGCGCCGAAATGCAGGTACAGACCGAGGCCCAGCACCGGTACCAGCACGGAGGCCAGCAGCGGCAACGGTTTACCCAGACGCGAAACACGCGGCGCGGCGGCGCCTTCGGTGTCGGCGAGCAGTTCACGCGCAGCTTCCGCGCGGCCGCTGTCCAGTTGCGCGGCGTCGAGCACGCCCTCGGCCTGCTGCGCTTGCAGCTCGGCCACCCGTTCCTGGTACAGCGCGACGTTCAACGCGGTGCGATCTTCTTCCCGCTGGGCGCGGCGTTCGCGCAGTACCGGGATCAGCAGAAAACTCAGGGCGACCAGAAGCAACAGCCCTGCGGCGAGCCAGAAATCAATCATTCTTGGTTTTTATCCAACAGTTGGTCGAGGCGCTGACGTTCTTCGGCAGACAGCGATGACGGCGTTTCGGCGCGTTGCCCGCGACGCCTGCGCACGATCAGCGCGATCACCACGAATCCACCGAGCAGCAGCCCGGCCGGGCCGAACCACAGCAGCGCGGTCTTGGCATTGAGCGCCGGTTTGTAGCGGACGAAATCACCGTAGCGATCGACCATGAAGTCGATGATCTGCTGATTGTCCTTGCCCTCGCCGAGCATGCGGAAAATCTCTTTGCGCAGGTCGGCGGCAATCGGTGCGTTGGAGTCGGCGATGTCCTGGTTCTGGCATTTGGGGCAGCGCAGTTCCTTGGTCAGTTCGCGGAAACGCTCGCGGTCGCCCTCGTTGGCAAATTCGTAGGTGTCGATGGCCGCGTGGGCGACACCTGCCATGCTCAAACCCAGCACCACCGCTGCGAGAAAACGCTTCATGGCTTGGCCTCATCGACCAGCGCCTGATACTTGGCCGCGAGTTTTTCGCGCCAGACCTGCTCGTCGATCACCCCGACGAACTTGTCGCGGATGATGCCTTTGGCGTCGATAAAGAAGGTTTCCGGCGCGCCGTAGACACCAAGATTCAAGCCCAGCGAACCCTCGTCGTCACGAATATCCAGCGCATATGGATTGTGGAATTCCGCCAGCCACTTCAAGGCATCAGCGTTGGTGTCCTTGTAGTTGATGCCGTAGATCACCACGCCGCGCTCGGCGAGTTTGTTCAGCACCGGATGCTCTACGCGGCAAGAAATGCACCAGGTGCCCCAGACATTGACCAGCGCCGGTTTGCCGAGGATGTCGGCCTTGGTCAGCGTCTTGTCACCCTGCACACTCGGCAGGGAAAACTCCGGGAACGGCTTGTCGATCATCGCCGACGGAAGCTCCGCCGGATCCAGATACAGCCCGCGATAAAGAAACACTGCCACCAGCAGAAAAATCGCCAACGGCAACAACATCAACCAACGCCTCATGCCGCCGCTCCCGTCATGCCCAGCGCTTCGCGCACTTTGCTTTTCACCTTGACCCGATAACGCCGATCCAGCGCCGCCAGCAAACCACCCAATCCGGTGAGCAAGCCGCCGAACCAGATCCAGCGCACGAACGGTTTGACGTGTACGCGCACGGCCCAGGCGCCGTTATCCAGCGGTTCACCGAGGGCGACGTAGAGATCGCGGGTGAAACCGGCATCGATGCCGGCTTCGGTCATCACCGAGTTCTGTACGGTGTACAGACGCTTTTCCGGGTGCAGCACGCTGATTTCCTCGCCGTCACGAATGACGCGGATGGTGCCTTTGTCCGAGGTGAAATTCGGCCCTTCGAAATGCTTGGCGCCTTCGAAGACGAACTGATAGCCCGCCAGGTCCATCGACTCGCCCGGCGCCAGACGCAGGTCGCGCTCGGCACTGTTCTGGCTCGACAACACTACGCCCAGCGCGCACACGGCGATGCCCAGGTGAGCGATCTGCATGCCCCAATAGCTGCGGGTCAGCGTCGGCAAACCTTTGATCAGGCCTTTGTGGCGAGTCTTGTCGAACAGATCGCGCACGCCGGCGAGCAACACCCACGCCGCCAGCAGGAACGTCGCGATCACTGCCCAGTTGAAATCGCCATAAGCCACGCCGGCCACCACGGCCAATGCGACGCTGCCGAGCAGCACCGGAGTGAGCATGCTCGCCAGCCATTTCACTGGCGTGTCCTTCCAGCGCACGATCACGCCGATCGCCATGACCAGCATCAGCAACGCCATCAACGGAATGAACAACGCATTGAAGTAAGGCGGGCCGACCGACAGCTTGGCGCCACTGATGGCATCAAGAATCAGCGGATACAAGGTGCCAAGGAGGATCATCGATGCAGCGACAACCAGCACCAGGTTGTTGCCCAGCAGCAAGGTTTCCCGTGACCAAAGATTGAACCCGACCTGGCTTTTCACCACCGGTGCACGCAGCGCAAACAGCGTCAGCGAACCGCCCACCACGAACAGCAGGAAAATCAGGATGAACACGCCGCGCTCAGGATCCGAGGCGAACGCGTGCACCGACGTCAGCACGCCCGAGCGTACGAGGAAGGTGCCGAGCAGGCTCAACGAGAACGCGGCGATCGCCAGCAACACCGTCCAGCTCTTGAACACGCCACGCTTTTCGGTAACGGCCAGCGAGTGAATCAACGCGGTGCCGACCAGCCACGGCATGAACGAGGCGTTTTCCACCGGGTCCCAGAACCACCAGCCGCCCCAGCCGAGTTCGTAATACGCCCACCACGACCCGAGGGTGATGCCGATACCGAGGAAGGCCCAGGCGACGATGGTCCATGGCCGCGACCAGCGCGCCCACGCCGCATCGAGACGCCCGCCGAGCAGCGCGGCGATAGCGAACGCGAACGCTACCGAGAAACCGACGTAACCCATGTACAGCATTGGCGGATGCACGATCAGGCCGATGTCTTGCAGCAACGGGTTGAGGTCGCGACCGTCGGCGGGAATCTGCGGCAGGATCCGCGAAAACGGGTTCGAGGTAAGAATCAGGAACAGCAGGAAACCGGTGCTGATCATGCCCATCACCGCCAGGACGCGGGCGAGCATGACTTGCGGCAACTGCCGGGAGAACACCGAAACGGCGAAGGTCCAGCCGCCGAGGATCAACGCCCACAGCAGCAGGGAACCTTCGTGGGCGCCCCACACCGCGCTGAATTTGTAGTACCACGGCAGCGCGCTGTTGGAGTTCATCGCCACGTAGCCGACCGAGAAATCGTCGGTCATGAACGCATAGGTCAGGCAGCCAAAGGCAAACAGCAGAAAGGCAAACTGGCCCCACGCCGCTGGTTGCGCCAGGCTCATCCACAAGCGGTCGCCGCGCCACGCGCCGAGCATCGGCACCAGCGCTTGGACGAGTGCAAAACACAGCGCGAGGATCATCGCCAGATGGCCCAGCTCAGGAATAAACAGTGCGGCGGCCATCGATCAACCCTCCTTCACAGGCGTCGGCGCGGATTGACCGCTGTCCTTCAGCGCTTTGGTCACTTCCGGCGGCATGTATTTCTCGTCATGCTTGGCCAGCACTTCATCGGCGACCACCACGCCATCGGCGTTGAGCTTGCCGAGGGCGACGATGCCCTGCCCTTCGCGGAACAGATCCGGGAGGATGCCGCGATAGGCGATGGTCACGGATTTGTTGAAGTCGGTGACGACGAATTTGACGTCCAGCGAATCCTTGGAGCGTTGCAGCGAACCGGCCTCGACCATGCCGCCGGCGCGGATGCGCGTGTCCTGCGGCGCTTCGCCGTTGGCGATCTGCGTCGGTGTGTAAAACAGATTGATGTTTTCCTGCAACGCGCTCAGGGCCAGGCCGACAGCAGCGCCCACTCCGACCAGAATCGCCAGAATGATGATCAGACGTTTTTTGCGCAGCGCATTCACTTGCCGTTCTCCCGGCGCAGACGACGCGCCTCTTGTTGCAGATAACGCTTGCGCGCCGCAATCGGCGCCACCACGTTGAGGGCCAGCACCGCCAGGCAGATGCCGTAGGCCGACCAGACATACAGGCCGTGATGGCCCATGGCGAGAAAATCGCCGAATGAAGCAAAACTCATCGCGCCGCCTCCAGACTCTGCTGCACTTCGGTCTTCACCCAACTGGCGCGGGCTTCGCGCTTGAGTACTTCCAGACGCATGCGCAGCAACAGCACGGCGCCGAAGAAGCAGTAGAAACCCAGCACCGTCAGCAGCAGCGGCAGCCACATTTCCGCGGGCATCGCCGGTTTTTCCGTGAGGGTGAAAGTCGCGCCCTGATGCAGGGTGTTCCACCACTCCACCGAGTATTTGATAATCGGAATGTTGATCACACCAACAATTGCCAGCACCCCGCAGGCCTTGGCGGCGCTGTCGCGGTTGCTGATGGCATTGCCCAGCGCGATCACGCCGAAATACAGAAACAGCAGAATCAGCATCGAGGTCAGGCGCGCATCCCAAACCCACCACGAGCCCCAGGTCGGCTTGCCCCAGATGGCCCCGGTGACCAGCGCCACGGCAGTCATCCACGCACCTATCGGTGCGGCGCATTGCAGGGCAACGTCGGCCAGCTTCATTTTCCACACCAGCCCGACCACGCCGCACACCGCGAGCATCACGTAGATCGACTGGGCGAGCATCGCCGCTGGCACGTGGATATAGATGATGCGAAAGCTGTTGCCTTGCTGGTAATCCGGCGGCGCGAACGCCAGGCCCCAGATCACGCCAACGCCGATCAGCAGCAACGCTGCAATGCTCAACCACGGCAGGAACTTGCCGCTGATGCCGTAGAACCACTTGGGCGAGCCGAGCTTGTGAAACCAGGTCCAGTTCATACTGTTTCCATCACGGTTGCCGCTCATCATCGCGAGCTGGCAGAGGGTCATGCCTTTCTTCTGATAGAAGTGGTCAATTTTTGACCAGGCCTCATTATTATTCGCCGACGCTGATCTTCAGGCCAGCGGCTATTGCAAAGGGTGTCAGGGTGATCGCCAGCGCTGTGAGGCTGGCCATCCACAACAGGTATCCGGTCGCCGGCATGCCTTGCAGCGCCGCTTGCAACGCGCCGCTGCCAAGGATCAACACCGGGATGTACAACGGCAGAATCAGCAGCGCCAGCAACAGGCCGCCGCGCTTTAGACCGACGGTCAGCGCTGCGCCGACTGCACCGAGCAGACTCAACACCGGCGTTCCCAGCAGCAACGACAGCAGCAGCACCGGCAGACACGCAGCGGGCAAGCCGAGCATCAACGCCAGCAACGGCGACAGCAGCACCAGTGCCAGACCGGAGAACAGCCAGTGTGCCAGCACCTTGGCCAGGACCAGAAGCGGCAGCGGGTGCGACGAAAGGACCCACTGCTCCAGCGAGCCATCTTCAAAATCACTGCGAAACAATCCGTCCAGCGAAAGCAGGACCGACAACAGCGCCGCCACCCAGACTAACCCCGGGGACAGGTTTTGCAAGACTTGAGTTTCCGGGCCGACGGCCAGCGGGAAAAGGGCAATGACGATGGCAAAGAAAATCAGCGGATTGGCCAGCTCCGCCGGGCGGCGGAACAGCAGTCGCGATTCGCGGGCAAGCAGCAGGCCGAAGACACTCATACCGCCCATTTCCCCAGATCGATGTCGCGATAACCGGCCGGCATGCGGCTCAGGGTGTGGTGGGTGGTCAGCACCACCAGACCGCCGCGTTCGCAGTGGCCGGCCAGATGCTCTTCCAACTGACCGACACCCTGCTTGTCCAGCGCGGTGAAAGGTTCGTCGAGTATCCACAACGGCGGGCTGTCCAGATACAACCGCGCCAGTGCCACACGGCGCTGTTGGCCGGCGGAAAGACTGTGGCAGGGAACGTCTTCGAAACCGCGCAATCCTACCGCTGCCAGCGCCTGCCAGATCGCCTCGCGTTCGGCGGGATGATGCAGGGCGCACAGCCACGACAGGTTTTCTTCGGGAGTGAGCAGATCCTTGATCCCGGCGGCGTGGCCGATCCACAACAGGTTTCGCGCCAGTTCGCTGCGTTGCTCGGTCAGCGGCTGACCGTTGAGCAGCACCTGGCCATCGGTGGGTTGCATCAAACCGGCGAGCAGACGTAAAAGACTGGTCTTGCCGCTGCCGTTGGGGCCGCTGATCTGCACCATGTCGCCACTGGCCAGACGCAATTCGAGGTTTTCGAAAAGCAGCCTGAGATCGCGTTCACACGCCAGGGCAACGGTTTGCATGACAGGACTGGTCAAGGGATCACGGGCCTTATACGGTTCAAGTCGGCTCTGGAGCGGCCGTTAAAGAGATGCAGCATAGATGCTTTGATCGCTCGATCTGGCGAGCTGGATCAAACAATTGCCAGGTTTTTTGAACGAAGCGCACGACGCGCGGCATTATACATGCCGTGCCTTACTCTCAAGAGCGCAATTTCCTCAGGTTGTGTCCGCGTATGACAGGCGAAATGAACATCCTCCCGCTGCCGCCCACCGTGCCGGCGAGCGCTCGCCCGCAGACGGGTGAACTGCTCAAGCTGCTGACGCCGGTCGAAGGCTTGATCGGCGCGGGGCAAAGCGCCAAGGCCGAGGTGTTGTCGCTCAAGCAGGCTGATCAGACCTTTGAATTGCTGCTCAAGGTGACCCTCGACAGCGGCCGTCAGACCACCGTGCAGGCCAGCAGCAACCTGCCGTTGCCACAGGGCACCAACCTGGCGATCACTCAGCCATCGGCCGGCAATCTGGCGATCACCGTACAGCAAGCGATCGCCAGCAGCGTCGCCACCCTGACCCGCATCGATACCGCGCAATTGCCCGCCGGCACCTTGCTGCAAGGCAAAGTCGTGACCTCGCAAGCCCTGCCGCAGACGCCGGGGCAAGCGGCGGTATTTCGCTCGATGGTCACCCTGGTCAACACCGCATTGAGCGGCAGCACCTTGACCGTCGACAGCCCGCAGCCGCTGCGCATCGGCACGTTGTTGTCGGCGCAGGTGCAGGACGCGCAGACCCTTAAATTCGTGCCGCTGAGCAACCGTCAGGAACAACTGGCGGTCAGTCAGCAATTGCTCGGTCAGCAAAGTCGCCAGGGCTCGCTCGATGGTCTGCTGAAGATGTTGCAAAATCTGCCGCCGGCCACTGACCAGACCTCGGCCGATCTGCGCGCGGTGGTCGACAAGTTGCTTGCCAGCCTGCCGGACCTGCAGCAAATGAGCACCGCCAAAGGCGTGGCGCTGGCCTTGGCCAACAGCGGCGCGTTCCTCGAAGCGAAATTGCTCGGCGGACAAAACCCGACTCTCGCCCCGGACATGAAAGCCGACCTGCTCAAGCTGATCGCGCAACTGACTCCGGGCCTGCCGAGCAACACCAATTTCAATGCGATCATCGCCGCCAATACCCTGGCGCAAGCGCTGCCGAGTTTCGTCCGGAACGCCCTCGGCACCCTCGGCCAGGTCAGCGCCAAACCGGTGCCCAGCAGCTTCCCGTTGCCCGAACGACTGCTGGCGAAACTCGAAGGCGACGGCGATCTCGAACAACTGCTGCGCCTCGCCGCCGCTGCGGTGTCGCGTCTGCAAAGCCATCAGTTGTCGAGCCTGGAACAGACCGGCGTCACCGACGATGGCCGCCTGCTCAGCACCTGGCAGCTGGAAATCCCCATGCGCAACCTGCAAGACATCGTGCCGTTGCAGGTCAAATTCCAGCGTGAAGAAGCGCCGGAGCGCGAGCCGCAGCCCCACGAGCGCCGCGATGAGCGCGAAGCCAAACAGCAACTGTGGCGCGTCGATCTGGCCTTCGATCTGGAACCGCTCGGGCCAATGCAGATTCAGGCGCAATTGATCGCCGGCAGCCTGTCCAGTCAGCTGTGGGCCGAGCGTCCGTACACCGCTGACCTGATCGAAAACAATCTGTTTGCCTTGCGCCAGCGCTTGCTCGATTCCGGGCTCAACGTCGGCGACCTCGACTGCCACCACGGCACCCCGCCGCAAGGCAACCAAACCCGCCTCGAACACCGCTGGGTCGACGAAACCGCATGAACGATTCCACTGCCCCACGCCAGGCCATCGCCCTCAAATATGACGGCAACCACGCCCCGACCCTCACCGCCAAGGGCGACGAAGAACTGGCCGAAGAAATCCTGCGTATCGCTCGCGATTACGAAGTGCCGATCTACGAGAACCCTGAACTGGTGCGCCTGCTGGCGCGGATGGAACTGGGCGACAGCATCCCCGAAGAGCTCTATCGCACCATCGCCGAGATCATCGCGTTTGCCTGGAACCTGAAAGGCAAATTCCCCGAGGGACAGGACCCGAACGCGCCGATGGTCGAGAAGGACATCACCGCACGCGGGGATGATTATTGAGGTTTCGAAGACGCCTTCGCGAGCAGGCTCGCTCCCACATTCGACCGTGATCAAATGTGGCAGCGAGCCTGCTCGCGAATAGCGCTTTTGATCTTGCTTGCTGCTTGAAGCCTGAAGCTCCTAGCTGCCCTTGTGCAACTTGCGCATCAACTCTGCCTCAGCCTGGGTCAAGCCGCACGACTGAGTCAGTTCATCGACGCTGGCGCCCATTCCCACCAGTTTCGCCGCCTGGGCGAATGACAGGCTCGACGGGTCGCGTTGTTCCAGTGCAACGATCTTGTCCGGCAACGGGCTCACCACCGCGCGCAACTCGTGCAGGGCTTCGCCCATGCGCACGTTGCCGTTCTGGTAGTCGTCGACGCGTTTGGCCAGTTCCTTGATGCGCTGATCACGCAGCGCATCGCCCTGGGCCTGCTGCGCAGCGATTACTCGCTGCGCCTTGATGTACGAGACGAACATCGCCAGCGTGCCGGCCCAGAACAGGAACAGAACAATTACCGCAACCTCGAGAATCAAATCAGATGCTCTCCAGTTCCGACCATTCTTCTTCGCTCATCATCTTGTCCAGCTCGACCAGAATCAGCAGCTCGTTGTTCTTGTTGCACACGCCCTGAATGAACTTGGCCGATTCTTCGTTACCGACGTTCGGTGCGGTTTCGATTTCCGACTGACGCAGGTAAACCACTTCGGCCACGCTGTCGACCATGATGCCGACGACTTGCTTGTCAGCTTCGATGATGACGATACGGGTGTTGTCGCTGATCTCGCCGCTGTGCAGGCCGAAGCGCTGACGGGTGTCGATCACGGTGACCACGTTGCCGCGCAGGTTGATGATGCCCAGTACGTAGCTCGGTGCACCCGGCACCGGCGCGATCTCGGTGTAGCGCAGCACTTCCTGCACGCGCATCACGTTGATGCCGTAGGTTTCGTTATCCAGTTTGAAGGTCACCCATTGCAGGATCGGATCTTCAGAACCTTTTGCATTCGACGCCTGACTACTCATACCCTGACCCCTCGAAAAAACCGCCCCGGGCGGTGTGTGTTCTGTGTGGTGGCATTGGAAAATGCCATCGCCTGATTGTTATGTCGGCTGCTATGTCGGTTTATGTAGCGGCTTGTTGCCACTCAAGTGCTTTGCCCCGCCGCTGGCGATCAACTCGGCCAGTGCGGATACGTCAAGCAATGCACACATGTGCTCGATCACGGTGCCGGCGAGCCATGGCCGCTGACCCCGGTGACTTCTCCATTTGATTTCATTCGGGTCCAGGCGCAACGAGCGGCTGACCTGATGCACCGCCAGCCCCCACTCGTAACCTTGAACCGAAATCACGTATTGCAGGCCCTGACGGAAGTCATCGCGATAGCGATCCGGCATGACCCAGCGCGCGGTGTCCAGAACTTTCAGGTTGCCAGCCTGGCTCGGCAGAATCCCGAGGAACCACTCCGGCTGGCCAAACAGCGGCGTCAGCTCGTGGCCGGCCAGCGAATAGATCGAGCCGAGGCACACCAGCGGCACCGCCAGGGTCAGCCCGGCAACGTCGAACAGCAAGCATTCGAAGGCTTCGGCAGCCCAGGCCGGACGGCCATTGGGTTCGACCGGTGGCGGCGGGTTGTTCGGCGGCAGGTGCACTTCGACCAGCGGCGGGACCAGCACCTGCGGTTCCGCCACTGGCGGCGCGTGTTCAGGCTCCGGCTCGGGTTCCGGCACGGTCAATAATTGCGTTTGCAGCAGCGGCGCCAGTGTCGACAGCGGCGCGCGCGGTTCGTCGATCAGCGCCACCGGTGCTTTGGCCACGGGGGCAGCAGCAGGCGTGGCAATCGGAGCGACGGATTTCTGCGCGTCACGGGCCTGCTCTTCCAGCACCGCTGCCTGGAACTCGTCCATGGCCTCGGTGCTTTCCACCACTTCAGGCTGCGCCGGTTCGACGACTGGCGGCAGCGCTTCGACCGGCGCAGGCAAGTCCTCGGGCAGGTCGAGCAGCAGGTCTTCCAGATAGGACTGCAAGGCCTGTTGCGGACGTGACGTGAGTTTCACTGGGCGGTTCATCGGTGATCAGCGCCTGACAGGGAAACCGCGTTGTCTGCTTCGCGAGCAGGCTCGCTCCCACAAGGTTCGGGCAAGCAGATCGAAATCATCTCAGGCCACCTGCGGAACAAGTTGCTGCGCGAGCAGGTGCTTGAGCAGCGCGCGGTAGGCCAGCACGCCACGGCTCTTGCCGTCGAATTGCGAAGGCGTGACGCCCGCCCGGCTGGCGTCGCGCAGACGGGTATCGACCGGGATGTAGCCGTGCCAGATGTCGTCGGGAAATTTGTCACGCAGCACACGCAAGGTGCCCATCGACGCCTGCGTGCGACGGTCGAACAAAGTCGGCACGATGCTGAACGGCAACGGCTGTTTGCGCGAGCGATTGATCATCGCCAGGGTGTTGACCATGCGCTCCAGACCTTTCACCGCCAAGTGCTCGGTCTGCACCGGGATCACCAATTGCTGGCTCGCCGCGAGGGCGTTGACCATCAGCACACCGAGCAATGGCGGGCTGTCGATAATTGCGTAATCGAAGTCCTGCCACAATTGCGCCAGACTCTTGGCGATCACCAGGCCCAAGCCACTCTGCCCCGGCGACTGCCGCTCAAGGGTGGCCAGTGCGGTGCTCGATGGCAGCAGGGAAATGCGCTCGTCGCTGGTCGACAACAGCAACTGCCCCGGCAGGCCTTGCGGCACGCTGCCCTTGTGCAGAAACAGATCGTAGTTGCTGTGCTCCAGGCTGTCGGGGTCGTAGCCGAAATAGCTGGTCATCGAGCCGTGCGGGTCGAGATCGACCACAACCACGCGCTTGCCCGCCTCGGCCAGCAACCCGGCTAGAGCGATGGAGGATGTGGTTTTACCGACACCACCCTTTTGATTGGCGACTGCCCAGACTCTCATTCAGTTCGTTCCTCCCGGCCAGATCGGCTGGCCGAGACATGCTTCAGCGTGTTAATGCGGGCGACGGAGAATTGACGGCACTCTCGCGTCCCGGCGTCTTGACCGGGGTCGGTGCAGTTTGTGTGCCAGCGCGCTTCAACGCCGCATCCGGTTGCGCATTGGCGGTTCCGGTGCCCGTCAGGCTGCGGCGCACATCAAGATTGCGCGACACCACCAGTACCACGCGGCGGTTCTTTGCCCGACCTTCCACCGTGGCGTTGTTCGCCACTGGCTGAAATTCGCCGTAGCCCACCGACGCCAGTCGCCCAGGGTTTACGCCCTGCATGGCGAGCATCCGCACGATGCTCGCCGAGCGCGCCGAGGACAGTTCCCAGTTGGTCGGGTACTGCGCGGTGCGGATCGGTTGATCGTCGGTGAAGCCTTCGACGTGGATCGGGTTGTCGAACGGTTTGAGGATCGCCGCGACCTTGTCGATGATGTTGAACGCGATGTCGCTCGGCATGGCGTCGCCGCTGCCAAACAACAGGCTGGAATTGAGCTCGATCTCGACCCACAACTCGTTACCGCGCACGGTCATCTGGTTGGAGCTGATCAAATCACCGAAGGCGGCACTGATGTCATCGGCGATGCTTTTCAGCGGATCGCTGGCCCCGGATATACCGGCGTCGACCTGTTCGGCATCCTTGACCAGCGGCTTGGCCGGGGTCACGGTTTTCGGTCGTTCGTCGCCGATCGGAATCGGTTTGAGCGAGCGGTCGGAGTCGGTAAACACGCCGATCAGCGCTTCGGAAATGACTTTGTATTTGCCTTCGTTGATCGACGAGATCGAGTACATCACCACGAAAAACGCGAACAGCAAAGTGATGAAATCCGCGTAGGACACGAGCCAGCGCTCGTGATTGACGTGTTCTTCCTGGTGGCGACGACGAGCCATGAGGTTATTCCCTTAGTCCATGAAGCCTTGCAGCTTCAACTCAATGGAACGAGGGTTTTCACCTTCGGCGATCGACAGAATTCCTTCCAGCAACATTTCGCGATAACGCGACTGCCGCAACGCGATGGACTTGAGCTTGGCCGCGACCGGCAAGAGGATCAGGTTGGCACTGGCCACGCCATAGATGGTCGCGACGAACGCCACGGCAATCCCGTTACCCAACTGCGACGGATCGGCGAGGTTGCCCATCACGTGAATCAGGCCCATCACCGCACCGATGATGCCAATGGTCGGTGCGTAGCCGCCCATGCTTTCGAACACCTTGGCCGCTTCGATATCACGGGATTCCTGAGTGTAGAAATCCACTTCGAGAATGCTGCGAATGGCTTCCGGCTCGGCGCCGTCGACCAGCAATTGCAGACCCTTGCGCGAATAGCTGTCAGGCTCGGCGTCGGCCACGCCTTCGAGGCCGAGCAAGCCCTCCTTGCGCGCCGTCAGGCTCCAATTGACCACACGGTCGATGCCGCCGGCCAGGTCGACACGCGGCGGAAAGAAGATCCAGCCGAGAATCTGCATGGCGCGCTTGAACGCACTCATCGGCGATTGCAGCAGCGCAGCACCGACCGTGCCGCCCAGTACGATCAACGCCGCCGGGCCGTTGGCCAGCGCGCCGAGGTGACCGCCTTCAAGGTAGTTGCCGCCGATGATGGCGACGAACGCCATGATGAGGCCGATTAGGCTGAGAACATCCATCAGATACACGCCTCGACGATGTGCTTGCCGATGTCGTCCAGACCGTACACCGCGTCAGCCAGATCGGCTTTGACGATGGCCATGGGCATGCCGTAGATCACGCAGCTTGCTTCGTCCTGCGCCCACACCGAACTGCCGCCCTGCTTGAGCAGACGCGCGCCTTCGCGGCCGTCGGCGCCCATGCCGGTCAGCACCACTGCCAGAACTTTGTCGCCGTAGGACTTGGCTGCAGAACCGAAAGTGATATCCACGCACGGCTTGTAATTCAGACGCTCGTCACCTGGCAAAATCTTCACCGCGCCACGGCCGTCGATCATCATCTGCTTGCCACCCGGCGCCAGCAGCGCCAGGCCCGGACGCAGGATGTCGCCATCCTCGGCTTCCTTGACGCTGATACGGCAGAGCTTGTCGAGACGTTCGGCAAACGCTTTGGTGAACGCCGCCGGCATATGCTGGATCAGCACGATCGGCGCCGGGAAGTTCGCCGGCAACTGCGTCAGTACACGTTGCAGCGCGACCGGGCCGCCCGTCGAGGTGCCGATGGCAACCAGTTTGTAGGGTTTGCGTTTCGGTGCCGGCGACGAAGCGCTGGCAGCGGTTGCACGGGCAGGCGCTGGCGCAGGTGCCGGACGTGCCGGGACAGGGCTGCTGTGGCTCGTGTGGCTGCCGTAGCTCGACGCTGCCGGAGCAGGCGTTGGCGCTGGCGCAGCGGCGGGAGCCGGCGCGCTGTAGGCACTGAAACGACGATTGCTGCGCGAGATGCTGTGGACTTTCTCGCACAGCAGTTGCTTGACCTTCTCGGGGTTGCGCGAGATGTCTTCGAAATTCTTCGGCAGGAAATCCACCGCGCCGGCGTCCAGCGCATCGAGGGTTACCCGCGCGCCTTCATGCGTAAGCGAGGAGAACATCAACACCGGGGTCGGGCAGCGTTGCATGATGTGCCGCACTGCCGTGATGCCGTCCATCATTGGCATCTCGTAGTCCATGGTGATCACGTCAGGCTTGAGAGCCATGGCCTGATCGATCGCCTCTTTACCGTTGGTGGCCGTGCCGACCACCTGGATGCTCGGATCCGCCGAAAGAATTTCCGAGACGCGGCGGCGGAAAAAACCCGAATCGTCCACCACCAGGACTTTGACTGCCATAAACACTCCATTAGGTGCAGCGGCGCGTCATCGCGCCGCCGCCCCGGATTCAAATACGCTTTGTGGCGTAACGCTTGAGCATGCTTGGAACATCGAGAATCAGCGCAATGCGGCCGTCACCGGTGATGGTGGCGCCGGACATGCCCGGAGTTCCCTGGAGCATTTTGCCCAATGGCTTGATGACCACTTCTTCCTGGCCGACCAGCTGATCGACGACGAAGCCGATCCGCTGAGTGCCCACCGAAAGAATCACCACATGGCCTTCGCGCTGCTCTTCGTGAGCGGCGGAGCTGACCAGCCAGCGCTTGAGGTAGAACAATGGCAGCGCCTTGTCGCGTACGATCACCACTTCCTGACCGTCGACGACGTTGGTGGTCGACAGGTCGAGGTGGAAGATTTCGTTGACGTTGACCAGCGGGAACGCGAACGCCTGATTGCCGAGCATGACCATCAGCGTCGGCATGATCGCCAGGGTCAGCGGCACCTTGATGACGATCTTCGAACCCTGGCCCTTGGTCGAGTAGATGTTGATCGAACCGTTGAGCTGGGAAATCTTGGTCTTCACCACGTCCATGCCGACACCACGGCCGGACACGTCGGAGATCTCGGTCTTGGTCGAGAAACCCGGAGCGAAAATCAGGTTGTAGCACTCGGTATCGCTCAAGCGATCGGCGGCGTCCTTGTCCATCACACCGCGTTTTACCGCGATCGAACGCAGGACATTCGGGTCCATGCCTTTGCCGTCGTCGGAGATCGACAACAGGATATGGTCGCCTTCCTGCTCGGCCGCCAGCACCACGCGACCGCCACGGGCCTTGCCCGATGCTTCGCGTTCTTCCGGCGACTCGATGCCGTGGTCGACGGCGTTGCGCACCAAGTGGACCAGCGGGTCGGCCAGAGCCTCGACAAGGTTTTTGTCGAGGTCGGTTTCTTCGCCCACCAGTTCCAGGTTGATCTCTTTCTTGAGCTGACGTGCGAGGTCGCGAACCAGACGCGGGAAGCGCCCGAAGACCTTCTTGATCGGCTGCATCCGCGTTTTCATCACGGCGGTCTGCAGGTCAGCGGTGACCACGTCGAGGTTCGACACAGCCTTGGACATGGCTTCGTCGCCGCTGTTGAGGCCCAGACGCACCAGACGGTTACGCACCAGCACCAGCTCGCCGACCATGTTCATGATCTCGTCGAGCCGCGCGGTGTCGACGCGCACGGTGGTTTCCGCTTCGCTGGCCGGTTTTTCTGCCGGGGCAGCAGCTGGCGCGCGGGCCGGAGCCGGTGCAGCAGCGGCGGCCGGTTTCGGCGCCTCGGCTTTCGGTTCAGGCTTGGCGGCAGGCTTCGGCGCAGCGGCGGCAGCCGGAGCTTTCGCCGCTGGCGTGGCGACGCTCGACGCGGAGCCGGCAGTCGCAGCGCTGGCGTCAAACTTGCCTTTGCCGTGCAATTCGTCGAGCAGCGATTCGAATTCGTGATCGCTGATCAGGTCACTGCCGGCCGCAGCGGCTGCCGGTGCAGCAGGTGCTGACGGGGCGGAAGCGATGGCCGATTCCAGCGCGTCAACGGCGAAGTTGCCCTTGCCGTGCAACTGATCGAGCAAGGCTTCGAATTCGTCGTCGGTAATGTCCGAGCTGTCACCCGCAGCAGGCGCGGCCGGAGCAGCCGGCGCTGCTGGTGCCGCCGGAGCGACCGCATCGACAGCAAACTGGCCTTTGCCATGCAGTTGATCGAGCAGCGATTCAAACTCGGCGTCGGTGATTTCATCGCTGGCCGCCGTGTCGGCAACCGGCGCGGGCGCCACAGCAGCGGCCGGGGCCTCAGCCTGGGCCTTGACGGCGTTCAGCGAGTCCAGCAGTTGTTCGAATTCGTTATCGGTGATGTCGTCCGAGGAGTCGCTTTCAACGACCAGTTCTTCGATCATCTCGGCAACCGGCGAAGCCGGGGCTTCATCCGCCGATTGCGGTTCGGCCAGACGCGCCAGCGCGGCCAGCAGCTCCGGCGTGGCAGCGGTGATCGGTGCACGCTCACGGACTTCGCTGAACATGCTGTTCACCGCGTCCAGTGCTTCGAGCACCACGTCCATCAGTTCTGCATCAACGCGACGCTCACCCTTGCGCAGGATGTCGAACACGTTTTCGGCGATGTGACAGCACTCCACCAGCTCATTGAGCTGAAGGAAGCCGGCGCCCCCTTTTACAGTGTGGAAACCGCGAAAAATTGCATTGAGCAGATCTGCATCATCCGGGCGGCTTTCCAGCTCGACCAGTTGTTCGGACAGTTGCTCAAGAATTTCGCCGGCCTCAACCAGGAAATCCTGAAGGATCTCTTCATCGGCGCCGAAGCTCATTAATGGGGTGCTCCTACAGGTCTAAAAACCCAAAAAACCCGAATTCCGAAACTCTAGAATCCAAGGCTGGATAACAAATCGTCCACATCGTCCTGACCGGACACAACGTCTTCTCGTTTATCGGCATGAATCTGCGGACCTTCACCCTGCGAGAGATGTTTTTGTGGATCTTTTTCAGCAAGCATTGCGGCGCGGTCATGTTCGATGCCCGCAAAGCGGTCGACCTGACTGGCCATGAGCACGAGTTTGAGCAGATTGCTTTCGACTTCGGTGACCAGTTGGGTCACACGCTTGATCACTTGACCTGTGAGGTCCTGGTAATCCTGAGCCAGCAGGATGTCGTTGAGGTTGCTCGACACCGCACGGTTGTCCGTGCTGCTGCGTGACAGAAAACCGTCGACCCGGCGCGCCAGTTCGCGGAACTCTTCAGCCCCGACCTCGCGACGCATGAAGCGGCCCCAATCGGCGCTCAACGTCTGCGCTTCATCAGCCAGACTGTTGACCACCGGCGTGGCGCTTTCCACCAGATCCATGGTGCGGTTGGCCGCGGCTTCCGTCAGCTTGACCACATAGCCCAGGCGTTCGGTGGCGTCGGTGATTTGCGACACTTCCTCGGCCTGCGGCATGTGCGGATCGATCTGGAAATTGACGATCGCACTGTGCAGTTCACGTGTGAGCTTGCCCACTTCCTGATACAGGCCGCGGTCACGGGTCTGATTGAGCTCATGGATCAGTTGCACCGCGTCGCCGAACTTGCCTTTTTCAAGGCTCTCGACCAGTTCGACCGCGTGTTTTTTCAGGGTCGATTCGAAATCGCCCTGTGATGATTCGTTATGCTCCATAGCTCCCCCGCGCATTCATCAGCCGATGCGTTCGAAAATCTTCTCGATTTTGTCTTTCAACGCTTGAGCCGTGAAAGGTTTGACTACGTAACCGTTCACACCGGCCTGAGCGGCCTCGATGATCTGCTCGCGCTTGGCTTCAGCAGTCACCATCAACACCGGGAGGTGCTTGAGTTTTTCATCGGCGCGCACGTGACGCAGCAGGTCGATACCGGTCATGCCCGGCATGTTCCAGTCCGTTACCAGAAAGTCGATGCTGCCGCTGTTGAGCACCGGAATGGCGGTTACGCCATCGTCGGCCTCGACGGTGTTGGTGAACCCAAGATCGCGCAGCAGGTTCTTGATGATCCGCCGCATCGTTGAGAAGTCATCAACGATGAGGATTTTCATGTCTTTGTTCAATTCGACCTCCAAGCAGTCTTAAACGCGCCCAGCACCTGGACGCGCCACTTCAATCAATCGGCATAGCACTCGAAGTTTGTCTGGAGCACAACGGATCGAGACCGGCGCCGTTCATCACCGCACCAGCCTCGTTTCGCAGTGTCCCCACACTGCCTTCAGCGCGCTCGCCACTCCCCCAAACGCCCCCGCAGACGGGCCGCGCACTGGCTGTGTAACTGGCTGACCCGCGATTCACTGACGCCAAGGACTTCACCGATTTCCTTGAGGTTCAGCTCTTCGTCGTAGTACAGCGCCAACACCAGTCGCTCACGCTCCGGCAAATTGGCAATCGCGTCCGCCAGCGCCGCCTGGAAGCGTTCGTCTTCCAGATCGCGTGACGGCTCCATGTGAGCACTGGCGCCATCCTCGTGCAGCCCTTCGTGTTCGCCGTCCTGCAACAGGTCGTCGAAACTGAACAGGCGACTGCCCAAGGTGTCATTCAGAATCCCGTAGTAATCGTCGAGACTCAATTGGAGTTCGGCCGCAACCTCGTGATCTTTAGCGTCACGGCCGGTTTTAGCTTCAATCGAGCGAATCGCGTCGCTGACCATCCTGGTATTACGGTGAACCGAGCGTGGCGCCCAATCCCCTTTGCGCACTTCATCGAGCATCGCGCCGCGGATTCGAATGCCCGCGTACGTTTCGAAACTGGCGCCTTTGCTGGCGTCGTATTTGGTCGAGACTTCGAGCAAACCGATCATCCCGGCCTGGATCAGGTCTTCGACCTGCACGCTGGCCGGCAGGCGCGCCAGCAAGTGATAGGCAATGCGCTTGACCAGCGGCGCGTAGCGCTCGATCAATTCGTATTGCGCGTCACGCGCCGACTTTTTGTAAAGATTCATGCCACTGGCGGTCATATCACAGGCCCTGCGGTTTGCTGCACGAGACGCTCGACGAAAAATTCCAGATGCCCGCGCGGGTTGGCGGGCAGCGGCCAGGTGTCGACCTTCTGGGCGATGGCCTTGAAGGCCAGCGCGCACTTGGAACGGGGAAAGGCTTCGTAGACGGCGCGCTGCTTCTGCACCGCTTTGCGCACGCTTTCGTCGTAGGGCACGGCGCCGACGTATTGTAGGGCGACGTCGAGGAAGCGATCCGTGACCTTGGTCAACTTGGCGAACAGGTTGCGCCCTTCCTGCGGGCTCTGCGCCATGTTGGCCAGCACGCGGAAGCGGTTCATGCCGTAGTCGCGGTTGAGCAACTTGATCAGCGCGTAAGCGTCGGTGATCGAAGTCGGCTCGTCGCAGACCACCAGCAACACTTCCTGGGCGGCACGAACGAAACTGACTACCGAGTCACCAATACCCGCAGCGGTGTCGATCACCAGCACGTCGAGATTGTCGCCGATGTCGCTGAACGCCTGGATCAGGCCGGCGTGCTGCGCCGGGCTCAGGTGCACCATGCTCTGCGTGCCGGAGGCCGCCGGCACGATGCGAATCCCGCCCGGGCCTTGCAACAGCACGTCGCGCAGTTCGCAACGGCCTTCGATAACGTCGGCCAGTGTGCGCTTGGGTGTCAGCCCCAGCAGAACGTCGACGTTCGCCAGGCCCAGGTCGGCGTCCAGCAGCATGACCCGACGGCCAAGCTCTGCCAGCGCCAGCGACAAGTTCACTGACACGTTAGTCTTGCCGACGCCACCTTTGCCGCCGGTCACCGCGATCACCTGTACGGGATGCATGCTGCCCATGTTATTTCTTTACCTTGTCTTGCATAGACGGAGGCCACATTACTGGCTGCGCGTTCCTGATCGGAACAATGCGTGGCAGACCATCGATGTAGGTACAAAAACTGTTCATGATTACCTCAGCCAACCTGCTTGGTCGGGCTGTGATAGATATCAGCGAACATGTCAGCCATGGCTTCTTCGCTGGGTTCTTCCTGCATTTGCACGCTGACGGCGCGGCTGACCAGTTGATGACGACGCGGCAGATGCAGATCATCCGGAATCCGTGGGCCATCGGTCAGGTACGCGACCGGCAATTCATGACTGATCGCCAGGCTCAACACTTCGCCGAGACTGGCCGTTTCATCCAGTTTAGTCAGGATGCAGCCGGCCAGCCCGCAACGCTTGTAACTGTGGTAAGCGGCGGTTAGAACCTGTTTCTGGCTGGTGGTTGCCAGGACCAGATAATTTTTTGAGCGAATGCCACGCCCGGCCAGGCTCTCAAGCTGCATGCGCAACGCCGGATCACTGGCTTGCAGCCCGGCAGTATCGATCAAAACCACGCGTTTGCGTAGCAGTGGATCCAATGCCTGCACCAGCGACTGACCCGGATCGACGTGCGTTACCGGCACGTTGAGGATGCGCCCGAGGGTTTTCAGTTGTTCCTGCGCGCCGATGCGGAAGCTGTCCATGCTCACCAGCGCGACGTTCTGCGCGCCGTACTTGAGCACGTAACGCGCGGCGAGCTTGGCCAGCGTGGTGGTCTTGCCCATGCCGGCGGGGCCGACCATGGCAATCACACCGCCCT
The DNA here is from genome assembly GCF_019145195.1 of Pseudomonas siliginis. Taxonomy (GTDB): domain Bacteria; phylum Pseudomonadota; class Gammaproteobacteria; order Pseudomonadales; family Pseudomonadaceae; genus Aquipseudomonas; species Aquipseudomonas siliginis. Next base: position 225,753 of record NZ_JAHSTW010000004.1, on the reverse strand, counting down.
CTTCCAGCGGCTCGACTTCCGGTACGGCAATCATCCGCGCCAAGTGCGCCAGCAGCATGCGCCAGGCCTGACGGGGTTCTTCGATATCGGTGATCATCGCCAACAGGTCGCGCGACAGCGGGCCGGACAGGCCGATGCGCTGCAGACGGCGATACAGATTGGCCTGGGCCGGACGGCTGCCTTGCAGCTGATTCCAGGCCAGGGTGCCGAGCTGCACTTCCATCAGCTCGCGGAGGCTGTTCAATTCAAAACGCATCGAATCCAGTGCACGCGGATCGACACCCGCGGAGGCCTGCGCAGGTGCTGCGGCCGGACGCGTCGGTGCGGCGTAGGTCGGCTCGCTCAGCGGCTCGGCAGCGGTCAGCGGCAGGCCTGCGGTCAATGGCAGCCCGGCAAACAATTGCTGATTGGTGTTGCCGTCGGCTTCGCCACGCAGGCTCAGTTCGGCCTGGGCGGTGACGATGCGCGACTGGGTCTTGCGCAGCTCGTCTTCGAGCTCCATGTTCGGAACCCGTGGCGCCAGCGCCGACAATTTGTAATCCAGAGCCGCCGTCAACTCGACGCCGCCGGCGATGCGGCGGTTGCCGATGATGGCGGCATCAGCGCCCAGCTCATCGCGAACCAGCTTCATGGCCTGACGCATATCGGCGGCGAAAAAACGCTTAACTTGCATAAACCACTACCTCAGCCGTTGGGCCCTACTGTCGCAACGATGGTCACTTGCTTGTTGTCCGGTACTTCCTGGTAGGCCAGTACATGCAGCCCTGGCACTGCGAGGCGGCCGAAACGCGAGAGCATCGCGCGAATCGGGCCTGCTACCAGCAGGATCACCGGTTGGCCTTGCATTTCCTGACGCTGGGCCGCTTCGATCAACGAACGTTGCAGCTTCTCGGCCATGCTCGGCTCCAGCAGAACGCCCTCTTCCGAGCCTTGTCCTGCCTTCTGCAGACTATTGAGCAATATCTGTTCCAACCTTGGTTCCAATGTGATTACAGGCAGCTCGGACTCAGTGCCTACAATGCTTTGGACGATTGCACGGGATACGCCGACCCGCACAGCGGCGACCAGCGCGGCGGTATCTTGACTCTTCGCGGCGTTGTTCGCGATCGCTTCGGCGATGCTGCGGATGTCGCGCACCGGCACGTGCTCGGCGAGCAGCGCTTGCAGAACTTTGAGCAACTGCGACAGCGAAACCACGCCCGGCACCAGCTCTTCCGCCAGTTTCGGCGAGCTCTTGGCCAGCAATTGCATGAGTTGCTGCACTTCCTCGTGGCCGATCAGCTCACTGGAGTGCTTGTACAGAATCTGGTTCAAGTGGGTGGCGACCACGGTGCTGGCGTCGACCACGGTGTAGCCGAGCGATTGCGCCTGCGCACGCTGGCTGATTTCGATCCACACCGCTTCCAGGCCGAAAGCCGGATCTTTGGCGTTGATCCCGTTGAGCGAGCCGTACACCTGCCCCGGGTTGATCGCCAGTTCGCGATCCGGATAAATCTCGGCCTCGGCGAGGATCACGCCCATCAGGGTCAGGCGATACGCGCTCGGCGCCAGATCGAGGTTGTCGCGGATGTGCACGGTCGGCATCAGGAAGCCCAGATCCTGCGAGAGCTTCTTGCGCACGCCCTTGATCCGCGCGAGCAATTGCCCACCCTGATTGCGGTCTACCAGCGGGATCAGGCGATAGCCGACTTCCAGGCCGATCATGTCGATCGGCGTAACGTCGTCCCAGCCCAGCTCTTTGGTTTCCATGGCGCGGGCCGGCGACGGCAGCAGTTCCTGCTGACGCTTGACCTCTTCCAGCGCCACGACCTTGGCGACGTTCTGCTTCTTCCAGAACAGGTACGCGCCGCCTGCGGCCAGCGCGGCCATGCTCAGGAAGGAGAAGTGCGGCATGCCCGGCACCAGACCCATCACCGCCATCAAACCAGCGGCCACGGCCAGCGCTTTCGGCGAGGCGAACATCTGGCGGTTGATCTGCTTGCCCATGTCTTCCGAGCCGGAAGCACGGGTCACCATGATCGCCGCTGCTGTAGATAACAACAGTGATGGCAATTGCGCCACTAAACCGTCACCGATGGTCAGCAAAGCGTAAACCTTGCCCGCGTCGCCGAAGCTCATGCCGTGCTGGAAGATACCAACCGCCATGCCGCCAATGAGGTTGATGAACAGAATCAGCAGGCCGGCGATGGCGTCACCGCGGACGAACTTGCTGGCACCGTCCATCGAACCGTAGAACTCGGCCTCTTGGGCGACTTCCTGACGGCGCGACTTGGCCTGGTTCTGGTCGATCAGGCCGGCGTTGAGGTCGGCGTCGATCGCCATTTGTTTGCCGGGCATCGCATCGAGGGTGAAGCGCGCGCTCACCTCGGAAATCCGCCCGGCACCCTTGGTCACCACGACGAAGTTGATGATCATGAGGATAGCGAAGACCACGATACCGACCACGTAGTTACCGCCGATCACCACCTCACCAAAGGCCTGAATCACCTTACCAGCCGCGGCATGGCCGTCCTGACCGTGGAGCATCACCACCCGCGTCGAGGCCACGTTCAAGGCCAGCCGCAGCAGCGTCGCCACCAGCAGAATGGTCGGGAACACGGCGAAATCCAGCGGCCGCAGCGCATACACGCAGACCAGCAGGACGACGATGGACAGGGCAATGTTGAAGGTAAAGAAGACGTCGAGCAGGAACGGCGGCACCGGCAACATCATCATCGCCAGCATGACCAGCAGCAACAACGGCACGCCCAGATTGCCTCGACTGAGGTCGGCAACGTTGGTGCGTGCTGTATTGAATAACTGAGTGCGATCCACCGGTTTTCCCCGTTCCTTTAAAGCAAACTTTTGACGCCCCGAACGGGCGCAGGGCGGCTATTGCAAGAAGCTTTCCAACTTTTGCCGGGGAATGAAATAGAGCGGTTTTACTTGGGATTTATCGGCTGATTGGGCTGGCCCCTTCGCGAGCAGGCTCGCTCCCACAGTTTGACATGCATTCCCAATCGGACATTTGGAATACGGCCCCTGTGGGAGCGAGCCTGCTCGCGAAGAGGCCTTCGAATGCGGCGCATTTTTTTCGATTTAAACGAAGCTGTTTACAAGACACCAGCAGACACGGTCTCAAGGCTACAAATCCTTGCGCCATTGCCTACAGCCAAGCCAGAATCCGCCGGCTTGTGCACCTGGGGGTCGGATTCTATTGTGGTCCGGTCGCTGACGAATCAGCGATCGGGTTTAGCGACTCGAACTCAAGTCAAAGGTGCATCAGCGTTCCAGGCTTCGTTGCGGATCTGTATTTTCGCGATTTCGTCATGGTGGCTGTATGCGGGAGACCTTCGGGTCTGCCGGGTGCCTTTGACCGGTTCGCTAACCCGCGTACAGCCGCCACCCTCCCTGTTTAGCGACAGGTTGTCGCGGCTCCATTTCAAAGGAGCTTCACCATGATCAAACCAACACCCAACCCGCCCGAATCCGACCCGACCTCCCCCTACGAATCCCTCGATTCAAAAAAACTCCACGAAGCCGCCGATCGCGCCCTCGACCACTACCTCTGCCCACCCGGCTCGACCCCACCACCCTTCAGCCCCCGCGCCATGTACGCCGTCACCGCCGACACAAAAAACGAAGACCTGCTGGCCAACGCCTGCGAAACCCTCGCCTCGGCCAAAACCATCGCCCAGGAATTCGCCGGGCTGGTCAAACCATCGCAGCGCCGAACGCTGATGGGGATTGCGCAACTGATCATGCTCGGGGAACTGGCGGTAAATCGGGTGCTGGATAATCTGGAGTTGCCTGGATGATGCGGTTCGGCTGAGTGATTCGAGTGAGAGAGCCGGCCTTTTGGCGAGCAAGCGCGCTCCCACATTTTGATCTTCTTGGATGCAAATCTTGCAGCGGCTGAAGATCCTGTCGAGTGCAGCTTGCGCGAGCTAGGCCTCTCGGCGGCGCAGGAGCGCCCACTCCTTCAGCGATACCATTGGTCGGAAAACCGTCCCCACCTGTCAGATCTGACAGGTGACGGGCGCCTCGTTCTGCGTTGTGATGAACCTTGCCTGCCATTGTTCCTGGAGAACAGAATGAGCGTTCAAGTCCATTCAACCGAAGCCAACGCTGCCCTGGCCTTGTATCCCGTGTACCCCCCGCAATGGATAACACCGGTGCTGCCTCCAGGTACTGCCGATGGTGGCCTTCCTCTCTCGGCATTCACTCCATCTGGGGTAGAACTTGTCATCGACCCCATAACCGGCTTGCGGAATTGGGTCATGGCGGCTTATGACGTCGTGACTATTTTTGTCAACGGAGTCAACACCGGCATCAGCAAAACCATCTATCCCGGTGAGGAGCAGGAACGCATTCTTTTGCACGTGCCGGCGAGCTGGTTCACAAACGGTGTCAACGATGTCCGCTACAGAGTGACCCGAGCCAGCGGTAACGACGCTGACTCACCCACACTTAAGCTGCTCTACAACAACCCGGCGCCTACCGTCACCGTCAGCCATCCACCCAGCGTCGCACCGGGGCAGACGGCAGTCATCACGATCACCGTCGGTTACTCACGGCCTCACGACACGGTCACGCTCACCATAGGCACCTGGAGCATCACATTTCCCAACCCCACAAGCCCGATCAACCATACCCTGACGGCTGCCGAATTGCAGTTGATTGGCGACGGCACCCATTCGGTCTTCGCCAGGGTGCGCGATCAATTGACCAACAACAATGAGTCGGCGACGACCCCGATCACTATCACCGCCAATCAGAAGGTGTACAACTCGCCGATAATCGCTGAGGCCGTGGACGGCATGCTCGACGTGGCCGCACTGAGGGGCCAGGACGCCACGCTGCGAGCACGCAACTGGACGGGAATCCAGGTCGGTCAGCAGGTGTGGCTGAAGCTCACCGGCCAGAAACCCGACGGCTCGGCGCACGTCCTGCAATTCTGGAATGGTGACACCCACAAGGTGAATGCGACCTGGGTCAGTCAGGGGTTCTGGGATAAACCGCTGCTCATAGCTTTTCTGAAAGAATTGAAAGAAGGATCGCTGTTGAAACTGGAATTCTGGGTATCGGAGGACAAGAGCAATGACTTCGCTAGCGCCACGCGGTTTCCTTATCAGGTGTATACCGTCATTGGCCTGCAATTTGTCCTGCCACCCCCAACCTTGACCCCGCCCACTGTGCCGATTGACGTTTTGGCTAATCCGGATGGAGTGAAGCTTCAGATAACAGGCTTCGCAGCAGAGAAAGACGATAAAGCTCAATTCGTCCAGGTGAACGCGCCGGCCGGCGCGCCGCCGTTTCCGGTGGTGGATTTTGTTGGTGGGATTGCAGAGATTTCATTGAGCGCTGCGTTTCTGGCGGCTTGGCATGGCAAGGCGATTGAGTTTCGGTGGGATTTGATTCGCGCTGGACAACCGGCCGGGGCATCAGCAATAGCCGGCTTTGATGTCAGGATTATCGCTGATGCAGATCCCCGCTTGCCAACGCCGAACGTGACCCAGGCACAGGATAATAAAACGTTAAACTTAAACAGCTTCACGGGCGATGCGGAAGTGACATTAGATCACTGGACTGGCATTTCGACGGATCAGATTATTAATCTACAGTGCATTGGAGTCGACAACTCTGGCACCCCCCATACAATCGAGCTTCTGACCAACCATCAAATCACTGCGGAAAATATCGAACACGGTTTTATAGAGAGCCTATCAAGAAGCGAGCTCAATAAACTTAAGGACAACGAAGAGATTCAAATTAAAGCATGGGTAGAATTTGCCTCAAGCAACGGCATTCCGACCATAATGCTTCCGACGTTAATCCTCACTCTCATTATAATTCCAAACGAGATAATCATAAACTTTGATAATGAGCCGTCTCGATCACTGTACACCGGGGAGTCACTCGAAACGCAGTATGTCACTATCACTAATATATCTTCGTCGCACCCCATATCAATATCGCCGGCAAGTGGCAGCGGTGACCCCCCATTACAAAACATTGAGAGGCAAGTAGTTTTTACATCACTGGGAACCTGCCAAATACACTTTAACTTTAAACATGCATTCACATACATCAGCTTTTATCAAGCCTGGGGAAACGTAACAAACAGGGCAAACTATTATGATTCAAAAGGATCTTTCCTAGGATATCAACTTCTGACTCCCACAGTAAAAGATCCCGCGCAACTTATCGAATTTAGAGGCACTGATGTTGCTCGAGTGGAAATAATCACAAATAATGACGCGATCGCCATCGACAATTTTAGATGTGTACGATAAGCCGCCCCGCACCTGAATCAATAAAAAAGTTTAATCCAAGCTCCGGAGTTCGCAAAAAAAAACAAACACAAAGGGGACGGCTTTATTTAACCAAATTTATTTAATCAAGGATTGAGCCCCCGCGCCATGTACGCCGTCACCGCCGACACCAAAAACGAAGACCTGCTGGCCAACGCCTGCGAAACTCTCGCCTCGGCCAAAACCATCGCCCAGGAATTCGCCGGGCTGGTGAAACCGTCGCAGCGCCGGACGCTGATGGGGATTGCGCAACTGATCATGCTCGGCGAATTGGCGGTGAATCGGGTGCTGGATAATCTGGATTTGCCGCAGTAGCGCCTCCCCTGATGCTCGTTCCCACGCTCTGCGTGGGAACGCCTCAACGGACGCTCCGCGTTCAGCTTCGGAAGGGACGCGGAGCGTCCCGGGCTGCATTCCCACGCAGAGCGTGGGAACGATCAGAAAAAACGCCGCATCGTTGAATAAGGGCGGCTTTTTTTCGTTTCGGGGCTTTGCGATCGGTTGCTCAATACCGAAGGATTTTCACTTTTCCATTCTTGGTCCTGGGCAATTCGAACTCGACTTCGCCGCCCACTTTGACCTTCGCATGCAGGGCATCAGGCACTGGAATGCTGAACCGGTACTCTTTGGCCGTCAGAAAAAAACCCGTGGCTTCGGCAAAGGAAAGGGATCGTCCCGATTGCTTTGGTTTAATGGTGCCCCTTCCGGTTTTTTCATCGTAGCTGCTGAAAATACCTTTCATGGTCACGCTCCCTTGCACTCGCTCGACTGACCGCGCCAGTGCGCGGCAGCACCTTGCATCAAACTGCAAAATCACGACGAGCACACCTGTCAGAGTTGACAGTAAAGGGAGGTCTCAGACCAATGGCTGCGCAGCAGCATCAAGAATCCCGAGGCAAATCCGGCATCTCAAGCAGCATGACATTCTTGGCCAAAGCGATTTCGCGGACTTTCAAGGCGATGAATTCGCTGCCCTTGCGCCAGCAGTCCGAGACGCTTCGTGTCTCATCCGGCGACGAAGCTCCAACCGTTTGTCTGAAACATGCATTTACCTGTCAGATATGACAGTGGCCAAAATTCACTGACGAGTATGTGATAGCGCTTCACCCATTTGCCTGCCTCTCAAGGGCCAGGAGCGCGTCATGGACAATGAATCAACTATCGACATCCAATCCGACGAGTTGATTGAAGTTTTAAAACTGGTCCCGGTATTCATACCTGGCTGGGTGACCCCGGTGAAACCCTCAGGCCTTGCTCATGGCGGCATTCCGAGACGTCTATTCTCCGGGACACCGGAAAATGTGCGGTGCGTGGTCGATCCGTGGACTTTATTGCTAAACCGAGGCGTGGCGACGCTAGCTGAATATGAATCAGTCGAATTATTTATTAATGCTGGGAAAACCCCCGTATGCAGCGCCGTTATCGAGCCCGGCGAGGAAAATAAGCGAGTCGCGCTGTACGCTCCGAAAGCCAAGTTCATAAACGGCATTAACAAACTGCATTACGTAGTTAAACGGTTAAGCGGCAATGAGGAGTCATCGGATATCTTGCACGTGCTCTACCATCTGCACCCCCACGCCAACTTCAAGCTGATTATTCCATCGGAGGTAATCGCTTATGGTGTTACCGCTGAGCTGGCCAAGAGGGGCGTAACGTTCGAAATGAGCTACACCACTAAAGAACCCTTCGATCAAGTGCAATTACAGCTAGGCAATGCAACATTCATGATGGAGGTCACAGATCCCTCGGCGCCAGTGAGCGTAACGCTATATACCGATGACTTTGAAAATTTTATTGACGGCATGATCAATGCCAATTTCGAGGTGACGGACCAATTGGGGAACTTTGGCGAATCGCCGAATGAGACGCTGAACATTCGTCTTAAAGAGGAAAATCTGCCGGCCCCGACCCTCACCAACGTATTAGACTCCAACAATAACGAAGTGCCTGAAGGTGCTAGCACTATCAGCACCAATTTAACCCTCAACGGCACCGCCAGCAAAGGCAGGGAAGTCGAGATTTTCGATGGTAGCGGTCCGAGCGCAGTGTCGAAAGGCAAAGTAACCGCGAGTTCAATCGATGGAGCTTGGCAGCACACCATCACCATCACAGTCGGCGGTCACCGCTTGTATGCTAAATCGCTGTACCACCCTACACCGATTTATTCAAACGTCCGCAATCTGACAGCGGTAACAGCCCCTGCGCCCACACTCACCTCCGCTAGAGGCTTTCCAAGCGGGACTGCAATTGCCAACAATGGGTCCACTTTCGAGACTTCCGTAACGTTGAGCGGTGCAGCAGCAGCTGGCCAAAAAGTTGAAATACTGGATGGTATTACGCCCAAAGGCCAACCCACCGCCGATGAGACGACCGGCGTCTGGCAGGGGCTTGTATCAGGGCTGGGCCTGGGTGCACATGTCTTCAAAGTCAGGGCTTTATATGGACAGGAAACTGAATCAGCCACATGGACTGTGACTGTAGCTGTTGATACCTGGAGAGATTCGATTACCGATTTCAATGGCAATGCCGGAAACTGGGCGCTTGGATCAGCCTCAAGAACAGCCCGAATTCTCAACGGTTATTATGAAAACTACACTTATGACGTCGCGGGCAACTCAGGGGTTTTACTGAGCCAGACGTTTCAATTCGATGCAGCAAGAACTTACAGCTTTAGCTATCGAATAGCCAATGTCAGCCCCCAGCCCGATAACCAACCACCGAGGATCAGCGTCAGTACCTCCAGCGGCCTGGCGATTTTGGGACTGTTTGTTGTTCCCCGCAATGGCGCCTATTACGAGCAAACCGCTTCTTTCAGAGTACCGGTAAGCGGGCCATACACGATTTATATATCCAATCATGAAGATCGTGGAGGATACGGCGGAGCAAACGGTGGAAATGACTTCCACATCGACTACATCCATGTACGGCGGATATAAACAGAGACAATGCATCTTCAGGCAAAAAATCCGCCGCCCCATACAATCGGGACGGCTTTTTTTGTTTCGTACAGTTCGGTCAGGAATCCCGACGCAAGTCCGGCGGAATCGGCAGATCATCCTTGAGCGGGTCCGGCCGCTTGCCCTTGCCCGCCTGGTGTTGGCGGATCTGGTAGACGTAGGCCAATACCTGCGCCACTGCCAGATACAGCCCGCCAGGAATTTCCTGCTCAAGCTCAGTTGAGTAATAGATCGAGCGCGCCAGCGCAGGCGACTCGAGCAGCATGACGTTGTTGGCCACGGCAATCTCGCGGATTTTCAGGGCGATGAAGTCGCTGCCCTTGGCCAGCAGCACCGGCGCGCCGCCCTTCTCCGAGTCGTATTTGAGCGCGACCGCGTAGTGGGTCGGGTTGGTGATGACCACGTCGGCTTCGGGAATCGCTGCCATCATGCGCCGCTGGGACATTTCGCGCTGGGTCTGGCGGATGCGTTGTTTGACCTCCGGGCGGCCTTCCTGGTCCTTGTGCTCGTCGCGCACTTCCTGCTTGGTCATCTTGAGCTTCTTCATGCTCTCCCAGATCTGCACCGGCACGTCGACGGCGGCGATGATGATCAGGCCGCAGGCCAGCCACAGCGTGCTCCAGCCCACCAGCAACACGCTGTGGATGATCGCCATGTCCAGTGGTTCGTGGGCGATGCGCAGAAGATCATCGACGTCGGCGGACAGCACCAACAGTGCCACACCCAAAGTAATCAAAAACTTCGCCAGGGCTTTGAGCAGTTCGACCACAGCCTTGAACGAGAACATCCGTTTGAGGCCGGCGGCCGGGTTCATCCGGCTGAATTTGGGTGCCAGCGAACTTGCCGCGAACAGCCAGCCACCCAGGGAGATTGGCCCGATGATGGCGGCGAGCAACAGGGTTATCATCACCGGCTGAATCGCCAGCAAGGCGATCAACCCTGACTCCAACAGAAAACGGCCCATGGCGCCCTGATCCATGACCACTTCGCGGGACAGGGTGAAGTTCAGGCGCATCACGTCCATCATTTCTTGCGCAAGCATGCCGCCGAAAATCAGCAGCGCAGAGGCGCCGGCCATCATCACGGCGAGGGTGTTGAGCTCTTTGGAACGGGCGATCTCACCCTTCTCACGGGAGTCCTTTTTGCGCTTCTCCGTGGGGTCTTCCGTTTTGTCCTGACCGCTTTCGCTCTCTGCCATGACTCAGCGCGCCCGTGCCAGTTCACGTAGCAACTGCAAGGCCTCGCTGGCCAGCGGTTGATACTGGTTGAGAATGTCCGCCAGGCCCACCCAGACGATGAACAGGCCGAGCACCAGGGTCAGCGGAAAACCGATCGAGAAGATGTTCAGTTGCGGCGCGGCGCGGGTCATCACGCCGAAGGCGATGTTGACCACCAACAGTGCGGTGACGGCCGGCAACACCAGCAGCAATGCGGCGCCGAGGACCCAGCCGAGTTTGCCGGCCAGTTCCCAGTAATGCGCAACCATCAGACCGCCGCCGACCGGCAGCGTGGTGAAACTTTCAGTGAGGACTTCGAACACCACCAGATGGCCGTTCATCGACAGGAACAGCAACGTCACCAGCATGGTGAAGAACTGCCCGATCACCGCCACCGAAACGCCGTTGGTAGGGTCGATCATCGAGGCGAAGCCCATGCCCATCTGCACCGCGACGATCTGCCCGGCCACGGCAAACGCCTGAAAGAACAGTTGCAGGGAAAAGCCGAGCACGGCGCCGACCAGAATCTGCTCGCCGATCAGCAGCAGGCCGCTGATATCGAGTGGGCTGACGGCGGGCATCGGCGGCAGCGCCGGGGTGATGACCACGGTGATCGCCACGGCGAAATACAGGCGCACGCGGCGCGGGATCAGGGTGGTGCCGAACACCGGCATGACCATCAGCATCGACGCCACGCGAAACAGCGGCAACATGAACGACGCCACCCAGGTGCTGATCTGGGTGTCGGTCAGCTGAAGCAGCGACTGCATGGCTTAGCCGATGACCATCGGAATGTTTTTGTACAGCTGGATGATGTATTCCATGAACGTCTGCACGATCCACGGACCGCCGATGATCAGGGTCACCAGCATCACCAGCAGACGCGGCAGGAAGCTCAGGGTCTGTTCGTTGATCTGCGTGGCGGCCTGGAACATCGACACCAGCAGGCCGACCAGGAGGCTCGGCACCACCAGGATGGCGACCATCATGGTGGTCAGCCACAGGGCTTCACGAAAGATATCGACCGCGACTTCCGGCGTCATGGCGAAACACCTCCAAAACTGCTGGCCAGAGTACCGATGATCAGCGCCCAGCCATCGACCAGCACGAACAGCATGATCTTGAACGGCAATGAAATGATCAGCGGCGAGAGCATCATCATACCCATGGCCATCAGCACGCTCGCGACAACGAGGTCGATGATCAGGAACGGAATGAAGATCATGAAGCCGATCTGGAAGGCGGTCTTAAGCTCGGAGGTCACGAACGCCGGCACCAGAATGGTCAACGGCGCCTGATCCGGGCTGGCAATGTCGGTGCGCTTGGACAGGCGCATGAACAGCTCCAGATCGCTGGTACGAGTCTGCGCGAGCATGAAGTCCTTGATCGGCACCTGGGCCTTTTCCACCGCTTGCTGGGCGGTGAGGGTTTCCGCCAGATACGGTTGCAGCGCGTCGTTGTTCACCCGGTCGAACACCGGCGCCATGATGAACAGCGTCAGGAACAGCGCCATGCCGGTGAGGATCTGGTTCGACGGCGTCTGTTGCAGGCCGAGGGCCTGACGCAGGATCGAGAAGACGATGATGATCCGCGTGAAGCTGGTCATCAGGATGACCGCCGCCGGAATAAAGCTCAGCGCGGTCATGATCAGCAGGATCTGCAGACTGACCGAATATTCCTGCGCGCCGTCGGCATTGGTGCCCAGCGTGATCGCCGGGATCGACAACGGATCGGCGGCGAACGCCAGCGGCGCGGCCAGCAACAGGACCAGCGTCAAGACGATGCGGAGCGCACCCATTACTTCGTATCCTTTTGGTCCTTGCCAAGAATCTTCAGCAGATGCTGAGCAAATTCCGGCGTCGCTTTTTCGCTGGCAGTGGGCACTTCGACCGGCTCTTTGAGCACGTGCAGCGCGGTGATGGTGCCGGGGCTGAGGCCGAGCAGAATCTGCTCGTTGCCGACCTGCACCAGCATCAAGCGGTCACGCGGGCCGAGCGCGCGTGAGCCGATCAGCTCGATTACCTGGCCCTTGCCCGCTGGCCCCGCCTGCTGCACGCGGCGCAACAGCCAGGCGAGGAAGAAGATCAAGCCCAGCACCAGCAGCAAACCGAACACCAGTTGCGTCAACTGACCGGCCACGCCGCTGTTGACCATTGGCGCGGTGGCGGCAGGCGCGGCAGTGGTTGCGCTCGGCTCGGCAGCCAGCACGCTCAACGGCCATGCCAGCAGCACCCAGAGAAACCTTTTCACTCAGCGCAGCTTCTTGATGCGTTCGCTTGGGCTGATCACGTCGGTCAGGCGGATGCCGAACTTCTCGTTGACCACCACTACTTCGCCGTGGGCGATCAAGGTGCCGTTGACCAGCACGTCGAGCGGCTCACCGGCCAGACGATCAAGCTCGATCACCGAACCCTGGTTGAGTTGCAGCAGGTTGCGGATGTTGATGTCGGTACTGCCGACTTCCATCGAGATCGACACTGGAATGTCGAGGATCACGTCCAGGTTCGGACCGTCGAGGGTCACCGGATCGTTGTTCTTCGGCACGCTGCCGAACTCTTCCATCGGCAGACGGTTGGAGCTGGAAGTGCCTGCGTCGGCAGCCAGCAGTGCATCGATGTCAGCCTGGCCGGCATCACCGGTTTCTTCCAGGGCCGCAGCCCATTCATCGGCCAGTGCCTGGTCGTCTTGGGCGTTCATATCGTCGTTCATCATGTGTCCTCGGCGGGCAACAATTCGGTTAAATACGGGGGTGAAAAGCGCCGCCTCAGCGACGCTCGATCGGCTCGATCACCTGCAACGCGAGGTTGCCTTTGTGCGAGCCCATCTTGACCTTGAAGGCCGGCACGCCGTTGGCGCGCATGATCATGTCTTCCGGCATCTCGACCGGGATCACATCGCCCGGTTGCATGTGCAGGATGTCGCGCAGCTTCAACTGGCGGCGGGCCACGGTGGCGCCGATCGGCACGTCGACATCGAGTACGTCCTGGCGCAGGGCGTTGACCCAGCGCTCGTCCTGATCGTCGAGGTCGGACTGGAAACCGGCGTCGAGCATCTCGCGCACCGGCTCGATCATCGAGTACGGCATGGTCACGTGCAGATCGCCGCCACCGCCATCGAGTTCGATGTGGAAGGTGGAGACCACAATCGCTTCGCTCGGGCCGACGATGTTGGCCATGGCCGGGTTCACTTCCGAGTTGATGTACTCGAAATTGACTTCCATGATCGCCTGCCAGGCTTCTTTCAGATCGACGAAAGCCTGCTCGAGCACCATGCGCACCACGCGCAGTTCGGTCGGGGTGAATTCCCGCCCTTCGATCTTGGCGTGACGGCCGTCACCACCGAAGAAGTTGTCCACCAGCTTGAACACCAGTTTGGCGTCGAGGATGAACAGCGCGGTGCCGCGCAGCGGTTTGATCTTGACCAGGTTGAGGCTGGTCGGCACGTACAGCGAGTGCACGTATTCGCCGAACTTCATCACCTGCACGCCACCGACAGCCACGTCCGCCGAGCGGCGCAGCATGTTGAACATGCTGATGCGGGTGTAGCGGGCAAAGCGCTCGTTGATCATTTCCAGCGTCGGCATGCGTCCACGGACGATGCGATCCTGGCTGGTCAGGTCGTAGCTTTTGACACTGCCGGGTTCGGCAGCATTATCGGTCTGTACCAGACCATCATCGACGCCATGCAGCAGCGCATCGATTTCATCCTGGGACAGCAGATCCTGCACGGCCATGTCGTGTTCCTACTGCAGTACGAAATTAGTGAAAAGCAACTGTTCGATGACCACTTTGCCCAGTTCTTTCTGCGCCACTTCCTGGACGCTGGCGGTGGCCTTCTGGCGCAACATCTCTTGGCCGACCGGTGTCGCCAGTGTGGCGAAATCCTGACCGGAGAAGAGCATTACCAGGTTGTTGCGGATAACCGGCATGTGCACTTTGAGCGCGTCCAGATCGGCCTGATTCCGCGCCAGCATGGTGATGCTCACCTGCATGTAGCGCTGACGGCCGTTCTGGTTGTAGTTGGCAACGAAGGCCGGCGCCATCGGCTCGAAAATCGCCGCCTGCTTGCCGACCGGCGCTGCTTCAGCGGCCTCGGCAGGCTTGCTTTGCGCGCCGTGCATGAAGAACCAGGTCGCCCCGACGGATGCACCAATGGCCACCAGCAACGCTAGCACGATCACGATGATCAGCTTGAGTTTGCCTTTGGTTGCGGGGTCTTTTACTGCTGCAGCTTCGCTCTTCGCCATGCCAATAATCCGTCACTAATCGGGGGTTTCACAGTCGCACGGCAAGGCAAGAGCAAGTGTTATGCCAGAAGTGTCAGCGCGTCATCTGAACGGCGCCATAAACAAATGTGGGAGCGAGCCTGCTCGCGAAAGCAATGTGTCAGTCAACATATAGGCTGAATGTCACACCGTATTCGCGAGCAGGCTCGCTCCCACATTGGTATTGCGTTGCGTCAGGCGTAGTAGTCGACCGCGCTGCTGCCAATTACGCTGGTAGTCTGCGCCGCCACTTCAGCGACAGTAGCCGGTGCCAATTCCTCATCCACCGAATCCAGGCGTCCGCCAGCAGCGCTGGTCCGGCCACTGCGGCCCTGCTGCGCCTGTTCCTGGCCTTGCTGCCCCTGCCAGCCACGGTTCTGGTCGGCAACGTTGACGTCGACCTGGCCCATGCCCTGCTGGTTGAACATGTCGCGCAGGCGGTGCATCTGGCTGTCGAGCGCTTCACGCACGCTCGGGTGCGCGCTCATGAAGGTGACCTGGGTCTGCTGATCGGGAACCATGTTCACGCGGATATCCAGACGCCCAAGCTCTGCCGGCTGCAACTGAATGTCGGCGGCCTTCAGGTTGACGCTGGACAGGTACATGACGCGGTTGACCACTTCTTCGGTCCAGCCGCTCTGGTGCATGGCGATCGGCTGATTCACCGGCAGCGCATTGGCGGTTTTCGGCGTAGCGGCCTGGGTCAGTGCCGCCAGACGGTTGGCGAAGTCGTCGACACGGGTGTCGCTGGTGGCGGACTTCAGATCCTTCAGGCCATCGTCGATCAGCCCGCTGAAAGCTTGTTCGCCGCCTTGGCTGGTGCTGTCCTTGTCGGCCTGCACGTCGAGCATGCTGGCCATGCCGGCGGCAAAGTTCTGCGCGGCGGTCAATTCGCCGTCAGCCTGAGCTTGAGCAGGCGTGGCTTTCGGTTGCGCCTGACTGGCGGCGGAAATATGCCCGCCCTGCTCCATCGCCATGCGCACGGCCGGCAGCGAATCGAGCGGGTCGGCTGTCGGATCAAATTCGCTGTCGGTGGCCGCCGGATCTTTGACCATGCCCGACACGACCGCCAGTGCAGGCGTTTCGGTTTCCGGCTGGGCTGGCGTGGTGACTGTTGGTGCTTGCACCACAGGCGCTGCCACCAACGGCTGAACGACTTGCGCCAAGGCCGGATCAAGCGTCGGGTCTACAGGCGCGGCATCCGCCACAGGGGTTTGCACAGTTTCAGCGGTGTCATCGGCAGTGGCAGTCGCGTCGTCGCTCGCCGCCGCTTTGTCGGCAGGCAACGCTTTGCCGCTATCGGCAACTGCTGGCTCGGGCGCGGCAGACTGATCTTTGCCGATATCCTTTTTGCCGCTGCTGTCTGCGACCTTATCGCGTGCCGGCTTGACTGAATTGTCAGCGCTCACGGCGGGCTTGACCGGCGCCTGATCGGCGAACACTTTGGCGAAGCTGGAGGCCTTGTCCCCGGCGTCTGCGGCCATTGCCGACGATTTGGCAGAGGCGGCTTGCGCCTTGGCCTGAGCGGCGGTCTGAAGAAGAATGTTGGGGGTCGCAGGCATGACACGGTCTCCGCTGCACTGGGATCGTAGGTACAGTTGAGCAAGTTGACTGCAAGTGCCGGGCCAGTTTGGCCAGACACTTGCGAAAAGCGCCGGACGGCAGCTTCAGTGGATGTGGGCGTGGCGCTTTTCGCTTTCGTACACTGGACGTACTTCGGCGAATTCAGAATGGATATCGGCGACTAGCTGAGCGAGCGCTTCCGGGCTTTTGTCCTTCGCGTTCGACTCCAGGTCCTGGCACAACTCGGCCAGTCGAACCGCGCCCATGTTGCTGGCGCTGCCCTTGAAGCTATGCGCTACATCGGAAAGCGCTTTGGCGCTGGTGCTGTCCTGCAACTCGTGCAGGCGGCTTTGCGAATCTGCCAGAAAAGTCTCCAGCAATTCCGTATAGCCGTCCTCCATCACCTCGCGCAAAGTATCGAGGACTTCGCGATCTACATGTGGGTCTGTCACTTGCTCACTCCTTGATCAAGAATGGGCGGATTATGCCTCAATCTCCCAGAAAAACTCCACGCTGGCACTACGACCTTGGTCCGACCAACTGGCGTTGCGCCCCAGTTGCCGGACCAGGCTGATGCCGCGACCCGACAAGCGGACGTTATCCACGGGCCGTTCCATGACCCGCGCCACATCAAACCCCTTGCCGCTGTCCTCGACGCGAATGACAAGGCGCCCGCCCTCGCCCTGCGGTTGCACCTGCAAATGCACTCGCACATAACCATCCTCCAGCGCCTCCAACCGCGCCGCGCGCATTTCATAGTAGCGGGCGAAACCTGCCGCATCGCGTTTGAGGCTCGAGTCCAGCCCGAGCACGCCATGCTCCAGCGCATTGGAATACAACTCGGCGAGCACACTGTACAGCGCCCCGCTTTGCGCGCGCAGGCCATGCACCTCAAGCAGCAACTGCAAGAGGAACGGCAACGGATTGAACCGCCTGAGCGTGGCGCCGCGAAACTCGAAACTGGCCGACCAGTCCAGCGGGCACGACTGGCCGCTGTCGGAATACACCGGCGCTGCGCCGTGTGCCTGCGCCGACTCGAGCAGACTGACTTCGACCATGCTCACATCATCACGGGCCTGCCCACGAAAATCGCGCAACGCTTGTTCGATATCCTCGAACAACCGATCCGGCTCACGGTTCGCCGCAAAAACCTGCTGCAAGCGTTCGACGCCGAACAACTGGTCATTGGCATCGCAGGTATCGATCACCCCGTCCGATAACAGAAACACCCGATCATCGACGGCCATCGGATACACATCCGTACGCTCATCGAAGGCTTGAGCGCTGAGAATCCCCAAGGGCAAATGCCGCGCCGGCAAGGGCACGCGCTCGCCACTGGCCATGCGATGCAAGTAACCGTCGGGCATGCCGCCGTTCCACACCTCCACCGAACGGCTCTGGAAACTCAGACAGAGCAACGTGGCGCAGCAGAACATGTCCACCGGCAGGATGCGCTTGAGCTTGGCGTTCATCTCGCGCAGGGTTTCGGCCAGGCCGTAGCCCTTGGCGGTCATCCCATAAAACACTTCGGCCAGCGGCATCGCCCCCACCGCTGCCGGCAAGCCATGCCCGGTGAAATCGCCGAGCATGACGTGCATGTCACCGGCCGGCGTGTACGCCGCGAGCAACAGATCACCATTGAACAGCGCGTAGGGCGATTGCAGGTATCGGATGTTCGGCGCGCTCAGGCAACCGGAATGCGCGACCTTGTCGAACACCGCTTTGGCCACGCGTTGTTCGTTGAGCAGATAGTCGTGATGTTTGGCGATCAGATCGCGCTGCTGCAGGACCGTTGCCTGAAGGCGACGCAAGCGATCCATCGCCTTGATTTTGGCGGCGAGTATCACTTGGTTGTACGGCTTCGCCAGAAAGTCGTCGCCGCCGGCCTCCAGACACCGAGCCAGCGCTTCACTCTCGGTCAGCGAGGTGAGGAAGATGATCGGCACCAACGCTTCACCCGCCAGCGCCTTGATCTGCCGCGCCGCTTCGAAGCCGTCCATCACCGGCATCAGCGCGTCCATCAATACCAGATCAGGCTGCTGTTCTTTGAACGTTTCGACCGCCTCGGCACCATTGGCCGCCGTCAGCACCTGATGACCTTGACGGCGGACAATGGTCGACAGCAGCAGCCGGTCGGCGGCACTGTCTTCGGCGATAAGAATAGTCAGCGGCTCTTGCGCCTGCATGGGCGTCAACTGATGTCGAAGAGTTTGTCGAAGTTGGAAATCGCGAGGATTTTCTTCACATCGGAGCTGCTGTTGACGACGCGGATATCCGACTCGTCGCCACCGGCGTGATCACGCAGCAGAAGCAGCATGCCCAGCGCGGAGCTGTCGAGGTAAGTAGCCTCTTTGAGATCGACCACGATGGATTCGGGTTTGTGTGGGAGCCGCTCATACGACTCGCGAAACTCCTGATGGCGACCGAAATCGAACCGGCCTTTGACGGCGATCGTGAGCTTTTTCTGGTCTGGAGAGACTTCTGTAACGACTGACATTGACTGGCTTCCTTGTCATTGACGAACCTGTACAAGGTTTAGCACCTGGATAGGGTTGGGGCAAGGCGCAACAGTGGAACAAGTGTGGGAGCGAGCCTGCTTGCGAAGGCATTCTGTCAGTTGACTACAGGATTGACTGACACGGCGCTTTCGCGAGCAGGCTCGCTCCCACAGGGGTTTGGCGGTGAGGTTTAGAAGGCATCACGCCTTGGCAACCGCTGCGACAGTTCATCCAGCAGCTTCTGCTCGCGCTTGTCTTCCAGGCGTTGCGCTTCATCACGATAGCGCTGCACCAGTTTGCGCAAGCCCTCGACGCGGGCGAATGCCTGTTGCCACTCTTCACGCGCCTTGTCGAGCTTGTTCTGGTGCCAGACCAGGCTCTGCCGTTGCTGGTCGACGGCGGTGTCGAGTTGCGCCAGGAAACCCTGAAAGCCCAGCAGCCATTGCCCGGTCACGCCGGTGCTGCCGCGCACGATCCATTGCTGCGAGTAATCCAGACGAAAGGCATTGAGGTCGGCCAGTTTGCTTTCGGCAACTTTGACCTGGCCCTGAAAGTAGGCGAGACGCTGCACGGCGGCTTTCTCGGCCTTCTCGGCCATGTCCACCACCGGTGCCAGGCGCGCAGCGCGGCTGACGGCCATGGCCGGTTACCCGCCCGCCGCAGGGGCGAACAGGGTTTCCAGATAGGCCTGGCTTTCACCCAGATTGATTTTGTCGTTGAGGCCCTGGCGCTGATACCTGACCAACTGCGGTTGCAGGGAAATCGCCAGATCGGTCTCGCGATCACCACCGGCCACATAGGCACCGACGCTGATCAGATCGCGGCTCTGCTGATAGCGTGACCACAACTGCTTGAAGTACTGCGCGCGCTGCATGTGATCCGGCGAAACCACCGCCGGCATCACCCGGCTGATCGAGGCTTCGATGTCGATCGCCGGATAGTGGCCTTCCTCGGCCAAGCGCCGCGAAAGGACGATGTGGCCGTCGAGCACGCCACGCGCCGAGTCGGCAATCGGGTCCTGCTGGTCGTCGCCTTCGGACAGTACGGTGTAGAACGCCGTGATCGAGCCACCGCCCTTCTCCGCGTTACCGGCGCGCTCCACCAGTTTCGGCAGTTTGGCGAACACCGAGGGCGGATAGCCCTTGGTTGCTGGCGGTTCGCCGATGGCCAGAGCGATTTCCCGCTGGGCCTGGGCGAAACGGGTCAGCGAGTCCATCAGCAGCAGAACGTTCTTGCCTTTGTCGCGGAAATACTCGGCGATGCGCGTGCAATACATTGCCGCGCGCATACGCATCAGCGGTGCGTCGTCCGCTGGCGAGGCGACCACTACCGAACGTTTGAGGCCTTCTTCACCGAGAATGTGTTCGATGAATTCTTTAACTTCGCGACCACGCTCACCGATCAGGCCGACGACGATGATGTCGGCCTCGGTGAAGCGGGTCATCATGCCCAACAGCACCGATTTACCGACACCGGTACCGGCGAACAGACCCAGACGCTGGCCACGGCCAACCGTCAGCAAACCGTTGATGCAACGGATGCCGACGTCCAGCGGTACGCTGATCGGATCACGGTTGAGCGGGTTGATTGTCGGGCCATCCATCGGCACCCAGTCTTCGGCCTTCATGCCGCCCTTGCCGTCCAGCGCGCGACCGGCGCCGTCGAGGACACGGCCGAGCATGCTCATGCCCATCGGCAAACGACCGGTGTCGGCCAGCGGCACCACGCGGGCGCCCGGGGCAATCCCGGCGACGCTGCCGACCGGCATCAGAAAGACTTTGCTGCCGGAAAAACCCATGACTTCCGCTTCCACCTGGGACGGGTGGTAGCTGTCGTCATTGATCACCATGCAGCGGGTGCCCATGGCGGCGCGCAGGCCTTCGGCTTCGAGGGTCAGGCCAACCATGCGCAGCAGCCGACCTTCAAGGATCGGCGCGCCGGCAATCTCGGTGGCCTCGGCATAGGTGCTCAGGCGCTTGGCGAAACTGGTCCGTTCAAGGCGCATCGCTGGCGTCCGCGCGCGGCTCGTCAGAGTCGACAGCCACTGGGGTGTCTTCGGGAATGTCCAGACTCAAGTCAGGCGCTGCCGGATGCAGAGCCTGCTCATGCAATTGGTCGAACAGCTTGGCCATAACCTGGGTCACCCGCGATTCGACGCTGGCGTCGATGCGGCTGTGCTCGGTTTCAACCCGGCAGCCGCCCGGCAACAGCGACTCGTCCTCGACGATGCGCCAGCTTTCTTCGTGGCGTTCGCGCAGGGCTTTGACCTGGGCGAAATCCTGCGGATTGACGTACAGGCGCACGTTTTCCACGCCCAGCGGCAACAGCTTGAGAGCATCGCGCATGACGTGTTCGATCTGCGTCGAGTCGATGGCCAGTTCGCGCTTGATCACTTGTTTGGTGATGTGCTGCACGAGGTCGACCAGCGACTTTTCAATCTGGGTGTCTTGCTCGGCGATCGGTTCGAACAGGTTGGCCATCAGCAGCTCAAGGCTGGCAATTTTCGCCGCGAGCGCTGTTTCGGCTTCCTGACGCACCTTCAGCGTGGTGCTGTGAAAACCTTCTTTTTCGCCGATGGCGAAGCCCTCGTTGTAAGCCTCCTGACGGATGCTTTCGAGTTCTTCCAGAGTCAGTGGCTGGACTTCTTCCAGCGGCACTTCTTCCATTTCCGGCGGTTCGGGCTCCGGTTCCGGCTCGGGTTCCGGTTTCGGCGGGTCGAAGCTGGGCAGCGCCCAGGATTCGAAACCACGAACATCGCGGGCGCGGATCAGATCCGTCACAGACTCGTCAGGCTTATCCATGGGCTTAGATCATTTCCTCGCCGCCCTTGCCACCGAGCACGATCTCGCCTGCTTCGGCCATACGACGGGCAATGGTGAGGATTTCCTTCTGCGCGGTTTCGACATCGCTGACGCGCACCGGGCCTTTCGCCTCGAGGTCGTCGCGCAACAGTTCGGCAGCACGCTTGGACATGTTCTTGAAGATCTTTTCCTTGACGCCTTCGTCCGAACCCTTGAGGGCCAGTACCAGCACGTCCGAAGACACTTCGCGCAACAGCGCCTGGATGCCACGGTCGTCGACGTCGGCAAGGTTGTTGAAGACGAACATGAGGTCTTCGATCTGACCGGACAGGTCTTCGTCGACTTCGCGGATCGAGTCCATGAGCTGGCCTTCGATCGAGCTGTCGAGGAAGTTCATGATGTCGGCCGCACGCTTGATGCCACCCAGGGTGGTGCGCGAGGCGTTCGAGTTGCCGGAGAACTGTTTCTCGAGAATCTGGTTGAGTTCTTTCAAGGCGGCCGGTTGCACGGTGTTCAACGACGAAACGCGCAGGATGATGTCCAGACGCACTTTATGGTCGAAGTTGCCGAGCACTTCACCGGCCTGATCCGGGTCGAGGTACGCGACCACGATTGCCTGGATCTGCGGGTGTTCGTAACGGATGACGTCAGCGACTGCGCGCGGCTCCATCCATTTCAGGCTGTCGAGGCCACTGGTGTTGCCGCCGAGCAGGATGCGGTCGATCAGGCCGTTGGCCTTGTCTTCGCCCAGGGCCTGAGTGAGCATCTTGCGTACGTAGTCGTCGGATCCGACGCCGAGGCTGGTCTGATCGCCGACGATGTCGACGAACTCGCTCATCACCTGCTCGACCTGTTCGCGATGGACGTTGCCCATCTGCGCCATGGCCACGCCGACGCGCTGAACCTCTTTGGGGCCCATGTGGCGCAGCACTTGCGCAGCATCGGTCGAACCCAGGGACAGCAGCAGAATCGCGGCTTTGTCGACCTTGGTCAGTTTGACGGTGGCGGCTCGGTTATCACTCATCTGCGTTAATCCACTCTTTCACGACCTGAGCCACGCGACCCGGGTCTTCAGCTACCAGACTCTTGATTGCATTCAGCTGCGCGTCATAACCCTCGCTCGGGCTCGGCAACAGAATGCTCTGCGGACCACCGAGGCTCACGCGGTCGTTGGCCAGTTCGCCGTCCAGGCCGCCCATGCCACCGAGTTCCACGTCGCTGCCCAGACCGGCCAGCTCCTTGCCTTTGCCACCGCCGGTGATGTTGTTGAGCACCGGACGCAGCACACCAAACACCAGCACAAGGATGAACAGCACACCCAGCACTTGTTTGACGATGTCCCAGAACCATGGCTGGGAGTAGAACGGAATATCGGCAATCACTTCGCCGCGTTCGGCGGAGAACGGCATGTTGATCACGCTGACGCTGTCGCCACGGCTGGCGTCAAAACCGACGGC
Source organism: Pseudomonas siliginis (assembly GCF_019145195.1). GTDB lineage: Bacteria > Pseudomonadota > Gammaproteobacteria > Pseudomonadales > Pseudomonadaceae > Aquipseudomonas > Aquipseudomonas siliginis. The sequence continues at coordinate 202,703 of NZ_JAHSTW010000004.1, read as the reverse complement.
GTCCTGCACCAGACGGGTGAAGCGCGCCAATTCGTCGGCGCTCCACGGCGCACGGCTGGTTTCACCGTTGGCCGGGTTGACCTTGACCTGATCGTCGACCACCACCGACACCGACAGGCGATTGAGACGGCCCTGTTGCTGCTTGGTGTGGCTGATCGAACGGTCGAGCTCGAAGTTCTTGGTCGATTGTTGACGCTTGTCCGCCGGGTACGGCGCGAGCATCGGCTGGCCGGTGGCCGGGTCCATGATCTGCTGGCCGTTGGCGTCAACCAGTGGCTGACCCGGCTGGATCATCCCGGCCGGTGCGGCGGTGCCACCGGTGGTCTGCGGCGCCGAGGCAGGCGACGGCGGCTGGTTGCTCAGGGCACCCGGCACACCTTGCGGACCATTGCTGGCGGTGCGTTGTTCGTTGACCGACTGCTCGCTGCGCAACGCCGGTTGGTCCGGGTTGAATTGCTCGGCAGTCGATTCGACGGCACTGAAATCGACGTCGGCCGAAACTTCAGCCTTGTAGCGATCGTTGCCCAGTACCGGTTGCAGAATGTTGTGCACGCGCTGGGTGAGCATGCTTTCCATGCGGCGGCTGTAATCGAACTGCTTGCCGGCCATGGTCATTTCCGAGTTCTCCGCCTGATCGGAGAGCAGGTTGCCCTTCTGATCGACGACGGTGATCTGCGATTTGCTCAACTCGGGCACGGAAGTCGCGACCAGGTTGATGATCGCCACCACCTGACCCGGCTCCAGCGAACGCCCGCTGTACAGCTCGACCAGTACCGAAGCGCTCGGCTTGCGCTCGTCACGGACGAACACCGAACTCTTCGGAATGGCCAGGTGCACGCGGGCACCCTTGACGTTGTTCAGGCTGGAGATGGTCCGCGCCAGTTCGCCTTCGAGGCCGCGACGATAACGGGTCGCTTCCATGAACTGGCTGGTGCCCAGACCCTGTTCCTTGTCGAGGATTTCGAAACCGATGTTGCCGTCGCTGGGAGTGACACCAGCGGCAGCGAGTTTCATCCGCGCACGGGACAGGTCGTCGGCCTTGACCAGCAAGGCGCCGGAATTGGGTTCTACGTTGTAAGGAATGTCAGCGGCGGCCAGGGTTTCCATGACCTGCTTGGCGTCCATACCGGCAAGGCTGCCGTACAGTGGACGGTAATCCGGCTGCTGCGACCACAGCACCACGGCAAAGCCAATCGCCACGCTTGCAGCCAGACCGACCAACAGGCCGACCTGACGCAGCACGGTCATCTGGGAAAGGTTTTCCAGAAAGGACAGGCCGAACAGCGGCGGTTTGCCGTCGATCGGGGTGGCCTTGGCCGGAACGTTATCAGCGACTGCTTCTGCCATGACTTATTTCGCCCTTAAACCGGCATCTGCATGATGTCTTGGTAAGCCTGGACCAGCTTGTTGCGCACCTGGGTCAGAGCCTGGAACGACACGCTGGCTTTTTGCGACGCAATCATGACGTCAGTCAGGTCGACACCGCTCTTGCCGATCTCGAACGCGTTGGCCAGTTGAGTCGACGCCTGCTGGGTATCGCTGACTTTATTGATCGCCTGACCGAGCATGTCGGAAAAGCTGCTGCCCGCGATTTCAGGGACAGCGGCAGTCGATTTACGCGCAGACATGGCATCCACTTTCATGGCCTGCATGTCCATCATCAACCGATTAAATTCAATACCTTGGCTCATGGTCTACTCTCTTGGGCGGCCCGCAATTTTTTGACACTCACTCGGCGGGTACACAGGTATTAGCAACAAGGGTGCCAGCTAGTGGGCACCCTTCTGAGAAAAGCATCTGGAATGTTTTGCAGCATCGATCAGGTGGCGAACAGATAGCCTTCGACGTCCATCCCGGCATCGCGCATTTGCGCCAGTTTGTAGCGCAGGGTGCGCGGGCTGATGCCGAGTTTTTCGGCGGCTTCCTTACGGCGGCCACGCTCGGCGCGCAGGGTGTCGATGATCATCTGAAACTCCCGGCGGCGCAGGTCATCGCCCAGCGCGCCGGAAGAATCCGCCTCGATTTCCACCTCGCGAATCACCGGTGCCGTGACCGGCAGCGACGCAAATGTCACCGCACCGCTCAGGCAAAAATCCTGCGGCTGAATCAAACCGCCTTGCTGCAGGATCAGCGCGCGCTGAATGGCGTTGTCCAGTTCACGCACATTGCCCGGCCACGGGTACGCGGTCAGACATGCTTGAGCTTCGGGGGACAGCTTCGCTGCTGCGTGCTTCATTTTATTGACGTGTTTGGCCAACAACTTTTCCGCCAGCGGCAAGATATCGGCAGTGCGCTCGCGAAGTGGACGCCAAGCCAGGGGGAAAACCGACAAGCGGTAAAACAGGTCTTCGCGGAAACGCCCCGCCGCCACTTCGCCGGCCAGATCACGGTTGGTCGTGGCGACCACGCGGATATCCAGACTGATCGGCTTGCGCGCGCCCACTCGCTCCACTTCCCGCTCTTGCAGGACGCGCAGCAACTTGGCTTGCAGGCCCAGGGGCATTTCGGAGATTTCATCGAGCAGAATGGTGCCGCCGTCCGCCTGCTCGAACTTGCCGGCCTGCGAGGCGATGGCGCCGGTGAACGAGCCCTTCTCATGGCCGAACAGTGTTGCTTCGAGCATGTTGTCGGGAATCGCCGCGCAGTTGATCGCAATAAACGGCTGGCTCGCCCGTCGCGATTGCTGGTGAATGTAGCGCGCCAGCACTTCTTTACCGGTGCCAGACTCGCCAGAAATCAGGACAGTCGAATCACTGCGCGCAACCCGTGCGGCCAACTCAAGCAACTGCGCACTGGCCGGTTCAACGGCGACGGGGCCTTCCGCTTCGCCAGCATCAATGCAGCCCAGCGCATGCCGCGCCACCAGATCGAGCAATGCTTTGGGTTCGAACGGCTTGACCAGATAATCCGCCGCACCCTGGCGCATCGCATCGACCGCACGCTCGACGGCGCCGTGGGCGGTCATCAATAGCACCGGCAATTGCGGTTGGCGCGCGCGCAGCAACGCGAGCAATTGGTGGCCGTCCATGCCCGGCATGTTGACGTCGCTGACCACCAGGCTGAAAGCTTGCTGCGCGACAGCCGTCAGCGCTTCTTCGGCGCTGCCGACGGCTTGATAGTCGTGGCCGGCGAGGAGCAGCGTATCGGCCAGCGCTTCGCGCAACGAACGGTCATCCTCGACCAGCAACACCTTGATGCCCATGACGTTTATTCAACTCCTTGTGCAGCGGAAAACAGCGGCAGACTGACCTGCACGCAAGTGCCGCGCCCGACTCGCGAACGCAGGGTCAATTCTCCCTGATGCGCACGCGCCACCGCTTTGACCACGGTCAGGCCGAGGCCGGTGCCGGTGACTTTGGTAGTAAAAAAAGGCTCGCCGAGGCGCGCCAAAACTGTCGGCTCAATGCCGCTGCCGCTGTCGCTGACACACAGACGCAGGGTGTTGCCTCTGGTGTAGCAATGCACTTTCAAACGCGCTTCGCCGGCGCTGGCCTGAATGGCGTTTTCAATCAGATTCAGCAATGCCCCGACCAGTGTGTCGCGGTTGCACAGCAGCTCACCGGCATGGCTGTCGCACTGCCAGCGAATTGGCAGATCCTGCACATGGGTCAACGCCGCTGCCTGCAGCGATTGCATCAAGGCATTGGGCGTAATGCGGTCGGTCAGCGGCAATTCACCGCGAGCGAACACCAGCATGTCGCGCACCTGATGTTCGAGTTCGTGCAGACGCTCTTTCAGGCGGCCGGCAAAGCGTTGCTGGGTTTCCACCGGCAATTGCTGCTCAGTCAAATGACTGGCGTAGAGCAAAGCGGCGGACAGCGGCGTGCGAATCTGATGGGCCAGCGAGGCAACCATGCGCCCCAGCGACGACAAACGCTCATGCCGTGCCAGTTGATCCTGAAGATGCCGGGTTTCCGTCAAGTCGTTGAGCAGCACCAACTGCCCCGGCTCGGCATCCAGCGAGCGGGTGGAAATCGACAGACGTCGACCGTTTTTCAAGGAGATTTCGTGACCGTCGTCTTCACGGGGAGCGAAGCAGCGTGCGATCACATGGCGCCAGAGTTCGCCCTCGAGTGGCGAGCCAAGCAGATCGATGGCGGCAGGATTGGCTTCGCGCACCAGACCGTGGCCGTCAATGACGATGACGCCGCCGGGCAACAGGTCGAGAAGGTTTTGCAGGCGATTGGCCAGGCGTTCTTTTTCCGCCAGTTCCTGCATGCGCTGGGCGCTGACCACGGCCAGCTCACCTTTGAGCTCGGTGACCCGCGCTTCGAGCAGGCTGTAGGAGTCGGTCAGCTGGCTCGACATCTGGTTGAACAGCTGGAAGGCCTGCTCAAGTCCCTGACGACTTGCCTGCTCTACGGACGAGGGTTGCCCCACGATATTGGAGGCAGAAGAGATCTGGGCGGCTTGGGGCATTGGGCTCTCTCGCTTGGCTGACCGTCAGTGAAACGGAACGTTGCGAGGGCTATAGCAATACCCGTGCCTAAAAAAAACCGCTTATAAATGAAGCGCTTGAAAAACAGGCGTCAATCATCCGCCTGTTCATCTCCTCCAGCCCGGCTCATGCCGTACTTGCGCATCTTCTCGACCAAGGTGGTGCGACGGATGCGCAGACGCTCAGCGGCGCGGGCAACAATGCCATTGGCATCGTCCAGCGCTTGCTGAATCAGGCCCTGCTCCAGACCACCGAGGTAGTCTTTGAGGTCGAGACCTTCCGGCGGCAGCAACGCGTTGGCGCTGAAGTCCGGCGTATGGCCGTTGATGGCCACGCGCTCTTCCAGATCGCTGCGCAGGCTGTCGACCATCTGCTCGTCTTCGTCGTCGACGTAGCGGAATTTCTTCGGCAACTCGACCACGCCAATCACCCCGTACGGATGCATGATCGCCATGCGCTCGACCAGGTTGGCGAGTTCGCGGACGTTGCCCGGCCAGCCGTGACGGCACAGCGACATGATCGCCGCCGAGTTGAAACGGATCGAACCGCGCTTCTCGTGCTCCATGCGCGAGATCAGTTCGTTCATCAGCAGCGGAATATCTTCGACGCGCTCACGCAGTGGCGCCATTTCGATCGGGAACACGTTCAGGCGATAGTAGAGGTCTTCGCGGAACGAGCCGATCTCGATCATGCTTTCGAGATTTTTGTGGGTCGCGGCAATGATGCGCACGTCGACGCTCTGGGTCTTGTTGCTGCCCACGCGTTCGAAGGTGCGCTCTTGCAATACGCGCAGCAGCTTGACCTGCATCGGCAGCGGCATATCGCCGATTTCGTCGAGGAACAGCGTGCCGCCGTTGGCCAGCTCAAAGCGCCCGGCACGGCTGGTGATCGCGCCAGTGAAGGCGCCCTTCTCGTGGCCGAACAGTTCGCTTTCGAGCAGCTCTGCGGGGATCGCCCCGCAGTTGACTGGTACGAACGGCGCGTCGCGGCGTTTGGAGTGATAGTGCAGGTTGCGCGCGACCACTTCCTTGCCGGTGCCGGACTCGCCGAGGATCAGCACGCTGGCGTCGGTGTCGGCCACTTGCTGCATCATCTGCCGGACGTGCTGAATCGCACGGCTGGTGCCGACAAGACTGCGGAAAAGATTGGGTTCGCGATGACGGCCGCGTTCGCGGGCCTGGTCGTACATTTCGCGATAGACCTGGGCGCGGTGCAGCGAATCGAGCAATTTGCTGTAGCTGGGCGGCATTTCCAGGGTCGACAGCACGCGGCGACGCTGGTCTTCAGGCAGGTCAACGGAAGAATTATCGCCCATTAACAAAACCGGAAGGAACTCATCCCAGGTTGCGAGTGTCTTTAGCAAGCCCAAAAGCGCGCCAGGAGCATTAACCGTCCCGATCAGTACGCAAATGACCTCACGACTAGACGACAAAGAGCCGACTGCCTGCTGCCAGTCATGGCTGCCGCAGGGTAAATTTTCTTCGCCAAGAAAATTTAGAATCACCGCCAGGTCGCGGCGGCGGACGCTATCGTCATCGATCAGCAGAATTTTGGTTTCACGCCACATGCAATAGCAACTTCCCTAGTCAACTCAATGCCCGAAAAATAAGGCAAGCGAGACGCTTGCAGGACACCATGTGCCTGTAGACGCCCTAAACCTGATAATAGCCACTAGTTAAGTCAAAAAACCGTGCACAGTCAAATTTATGGCGCACATGTCTGGTTTAACTGACGGTTAATCAACCAAACAGATGGTAAACCTTTGCAGCCTTTTGCGCTTGGGTGATCTGCGACATCTCGTTGGCTATCGCCTGCCGCTCGCCCATTGCCACCTCGAGAAGCTCTTTGTAGACGAATAGCAGCTCTTCAAGGTTATCGCGCAACGCAACTTCGTCCAGCGAAGCTTCCGCCATGACGTCTTCCATGCAGGAACGGCAAGCCAGATCCAGCTCACCAATGGCTTCCCAGTTTCGTTCGGCCAGAGCACCGACCAACGCTTCGCGGGTATCGGCTATTCGCTGCAATACAAGACTCATGGTGATCTCCTTCAGAACTGCGGAGCCGGCACGGGCGCGATGGCGTCCCAACCTTCTTTGACCGTGGTCAGCAGGCCGGCGACTTCGTCAAGTACACGGGGATCGCTGCTGATGTTCGCCTCGGCGAGGCGCTTCATCATGTAGATGTACAGGCCATCCAGATCAGCCAGCGCCTCTGCATTGTTTTCAAGATCGAGACCTTCGCGCAGGCCACTGACAATGCCGATGGCCTTGCTGATCGCCGTGCACTTGCCGGGAATATCCTTGCGCTCGATGGCGCCCTTGGCCTGCGCAATCCGGGCCAGGCCACCTTCCATCAACATTTGCACCAAACGGTGCGGGCTCGCTTCGGACGTCTGCGCATGAGCGCCGACTTTCTGGTACTGCCGAAGGGCTAACATCGGGTTCATGTTCTACCTCATTGCCACGTTGACTCGTATAACCAGTGTATCGCCAACCGGTCCGAAAACTTTAGATCAAAAGACAAAAACCCGGCGCACGCCGATAAAGCGTAGCCGGGTTTTTGTCGTTACTGACTGTTACTTCGCGGACTGCTGAGCGTTCAGCGAGCTGAAGAACGACGTGATGTTGCTCGCCGTTGCTTTCATCTGCCCTACCAGCAAGTCCATGGCGTTGTACTTGGCGGTCAACGTCTTGGTCAGGTTGGCGACACGCAAATCCAGCGCCAGCTGCTGGTTGGTTAGATTGCGTGTGTTGTTGTTCAGGATGGTCAGACGCTGGTCGAGCAAGCCGCTGGTAACCTTGCTACCCGCTGGAGCTTTGAGGTACGGATCAACCGCCGCCTTCATGCGCGCCAACAGACCGTTGGTATCGTCGGTCCCGGTGAACAGTTGCTGAACCTGGCCAGTCATGCCCGGCTGATCCATGGTTTTGTTGAACGCAGCGGTATCAAACGTCAGGTTACCGGTGTTGCGGTCGGTCATCACACCCAACTGCGACAACACCGCCAGCGGTCCGCCAGCGCCCACTGCCGTCAACTGCTCACGGATATCGGCAATCAACGAACGTGGCAGCGAGTCACCGGTGAAGGCTGCCTGCACAGTCAGTTTGCCGTCTGCGTCCGGCGTCGCCTTGGACAGCGTGTCAACGGTATTCTTCAGCGCATTGTAAGCGTCGACAAACGTCTGAATCGAAGTCTGCAACCCCTTGGTATTGGCATCGACGCTGATGACGGTCGGCGTGCCATTGAGCGGCGTTGCCGTGGTCAGATTCAAGGTCAGGCCACTGATCGCGCCGCTTACCGTGTTGCTCTTGCTGGTTACCGTCAGACCGTCGATGGTCAGCTCGGCATTTTGCGCAATGCCGTTGACCGCGCCCGAAGCACCAGCGGCCGGGCTGGTTCCCATCAGCTGGGTACCATCGATTTCCAGACCGGCAATACCGCTAACGGTCAGATCGGAACCTGCGCCGGTCTTGCTTGAGCTGATAACGAGGCGCGAGGAACCAGAGCTGTCGGTGACGATGTTGGCGGAAATGCCGTTGGCGCCCTGAGCCTTGTTGATGGCGTCACGGGTGGTCTGCAAGGTGGCATTGGCGGGGATGTCGACGTTGTAATCAGTGCCATTCTGACTGATTTTCAGGGTACCACTCGGAATGGCACTGGCGGCGCCGCCGGCAAAGGAAGCACTGGCGATTTTCGAGCCCGTGGCCAGCTTGTTCACCACCACATTGTATTTGCCCGCAACCGCGGTGCTATCGGAGGTGGCACTGAGAATATCGGTATTGCCCGACGTCGCCGCAAAGCCGGCAAACGCAGGGTTGGTCTTGCTGCTCAGGTTGGTCATCGCCGTCTGGAATGCGGTCAGCGCACTCTTCAACGAACCGACACCGGAAATCTTCAGGCTGTTGGTCTTGGTAGCAGTATCGATCTGCGTCTGCTTGGCAGACTTGTCGGCGTTGACCAGCGCGGTCACGATCGCGCCGATGTCCAGGCCGGAACCCAGTCCGGAACCCGGTAGAATTGGACTTGCCATGTACATCTCCCTTCAGATTGTTGCCATTCTTTTGACCGTTACACGCGTCCTGAGAATGGGCAAACACTATTCATGCCAGCTATCAGACTTTGGCGTCGAACAACACGTGGCTTGCATTGGCCAGGCTGTCTGCGAGCTTAAGGGCTTCGGCGGAGGGAATCTGTCGAACGACCTCACCCGTCTCGCTTGCGATCACCTTGACGATGACCTTGCCGGAATGCTCGTCGATCGAGAACTCCAGATTACGCTTGATCGACTGTACGAACTTTTCTATCTCTTGCACCGCCAGTTTCAACTTGGCGTCGTCCGTATCCTGTCTCTTGGCAGCGACCGGCGCTTCAGTCTTGGCAACTTCAGGCGTTGCTGACGGCTTGTCAGCGACCGGCGTTACTGGCTTGGGAGCCGGATAAGACACGTTAAGCTTTACGCTCATGTCCATGCCCATCACCTCTTAACGTAAAAAAGCGAGAGAGCACGACAAGCGCACTCCCCCGCTTAAACTTGTTCCGGATTACTGAAGCAGCTTCAGTACAGCGGAAGGCAGTTGGTTGGCTTGAGCCAGTACGGAGGTCGAAGCTTGCTGCAGAGTCTGCTGCTTGGTCAGGTTAGCAGTTTCTGCGGCGAAGTCGGTGTCCTGTACACGACCCTGAGCAGCGGTGGTGTTTTCAGTGATGTTCTGCAGGTTGGAGATGGTGCTGGTCAGACGGTTTTGCGAAGCACCCAGGCTGGCACGGGTTGCACCGATTGCAGCGATAGCGGCGTCGATTGCAGTGATCGCGTTGTCGATGTTCTGCGAAGCAGAACCAGCACCAGTACCCGAAGTACCGGTCAGAACTACAGTACCGCTACCTACCGACAGGCTGACGGCGTCGAACTTGGAGCTCAGTACCAGGTCGATGTGGTTAGCCGAACCGGTGTTTGCGCCAACTTGCAGGGTCACAGTACCAGCCGAACCGTCCAGCAGGTTTTTGCCGTTCAGGTTGGTAGCAGCCGAGATACGGGTGATTTCGTCAGACATCTGAGCGAATTCAGCGTTGGTAGCGGTCTGGTCAGCAGTGCCGTTGGTACCGTTACGAGCTTTAACAGCCAGTTCACGCATACGCTGCAGGATGTCGGTCGAAGCTTGCAGAGCGCCTTCAGCGGTCTGGGCAACGGAGATACCGTCGTTGGCGTTCTGGATGGCCTGGGTGTTACCGCGGATCTGCGAGGACATACGGTTGGAGATCTGCAGGCCAGCGGCGTCGTCTTTGGCGCTGTTGATTTTCAGGCCGGAAGACAGGCGCTGCATCGAGGTGGACAGAGCGTCGGAAGCGCGGTTCAGGTTTTTCTGAACGTTCAACGATGTGGTGTTGGTGTTTACTGTTAAAGCCATGACGAATTCCTCGTTGGTTGGGTACTGCGGCTTCCGGCCCTGGCAACCGCCGGGTATGGCCTAGAGAACCTTCGTAATAGTTATCGTCGGGTTTGCAGGTTGCTTGAGGGCTTTTTGAAAAAATTTTGCCATCACCACGCCACCCCCGAGAAAACAAAGACTTAGCAGCACATCCAGCGCGAAAAAATGACGTCATAAAACCGCCTGTAACGCAAAGCCGCGGGCCAGCGCTGCGCAGCGGTTCAGCGCCTGGCACTTTCCAGCAATTCAACCAGTTCGTATTCCATATAGTCGGCGAGGCCCAACCAGTCCTGGCGCTCCTGGGAATCGAGCATTTGCATGAGCACCTGCGCCCACGCCTGCTGGATATCCACTGAGGCAGACGACAGACATTGCTGGGCCTGTTCGAACACATCGACCATGGTCAACGCCGCCTCGACATCACGCCCCAGGCGAAACAAAGCCGCGCACTGGCGGCACTGATGCTGACTCTGGTTCAGCGCACTCATTGCACGAACTCCGGATTGAAAGCGGTCCCGGCAATCGATGCACCGGCGCGGCTGCTGTTGAGAAACTCGACCTGCGGATGCGCGGCGATATAACGCTCAAGCACACATAGATAGCCGCGAAAATTCAGCTGAGTGCTGACGCGCTGACCATGACCATCGCGCACCCAGTGCCGCGCCTGGGCCAGCGGCGGGCCTAAATCGCCGTCGTCCCAACCGGCGTGGGTCTTGTTCATCGGGAAGGCGAAGTCGGCGCCAAACAGAGTGATTCGACTCGCGCCCATTTTTACCGCGAGATCCACCGCCGGATGGATCACGCTACCGCCGACGTGCAGCTCGCCGCGTGGATACTGTTCCTTCAGCTCGGCATAGATCGGGCTGGCCGAATAGCCGCCATAGCGCTTGCCCTTCCATGCCTTCAATACCTGCGGATCGCTCATCGGCAGGTACACCAGCGTAATGCCGTCAGACGTCTCGAAGGGCAGATGCCGAAAGCCGATGCGCTGATCGATGCTCACCACCAGATCAGGCACGATGCCGTGCTCACGCAATGGCCGATAGGCCGTATCAACGCAGATGAACAACGGCCGCTCGGCACGCTGACGAATCGCCGCCAGACGCTCGAAATGCTGCTCCAGCGTCGGTCCGGTGGCGATCACGTAGATTTCACGTCCAGCGCAACTGCCGAACAGCTGCGCGACATCGTCATCGCCAAGCAACACCGGCAGACATTCCTGCACGCGTTGCTGGATTTCTGGCGACTGCGGATCGAAATCGCGGTTATTGAATGTCAGGTGCACTTCATTGATCAGCCGGTCGCGGATCTTCGCGTTGAAGTCATCGGCCAATAACATCTCCGCCGGCAGGGCAAAGAACGGGGTAAAAAGGTCCGGGTGATCACCCGCGTAAAACAGTTCAACCCGAGGATCCTGCAGCCACTGGCGCTGATCGAGCAACTGCAGCACCAGCGCAAAGAGCGCGCCATTGAGAATGTGTACGTACAGTTTTTCCAGGCCTGCGCGCTCGAGCAGCACGCCTGGCAAGTCGCCCAGGCCAGTGCCATAAACGTGAAGTTGCGGTTTTTCCGGCAGGCTCGCCGCCTGGATCTGCGCCTCATGCAGACGATCATGGCGACTGGTGAGCTGAATGCCGTCGACGCTCAGCGTCGAGCCCAGCCCTTGCACGAGTTCGGCCTGCACGGACGCGCTGTCTTCAGCCATCAATCGCTCGAACAGCGCCGGCCAGCGCCGTTGCAACACCTCGGCATTGGCTTGGAAAAACTCGCTCATGGCGCCTCGCGCTCCTTCTCGGGCAAAAAAATAGCGTTCAAGGTTAACCTTGAACGCTATTTTTGTATCAGTGCTTTTTGCTCGGGCTTACGGACGATAGATGATCGCCGAGCCCCACGACAGACCGACACCAAAACCGCTCAGCGCAACGCGCTGCCAGTCGGAATCAAGCACGTGTTTTTCCAATAGCAATGGAATGCTCGACGACACGGTGTTGCCGGTTTCGACCATGTCCTTGATGAACTTCTCCGGTTCGCCTTCAAAGCGTCGCGCCACGGCATCGACGATCGCCGCGCTGCCCTGGTGAATGCAGAATGCGTCGATGTCATCGGCCTTGAGATTGGAATCGTCGAGCAGCTCGTGCAAGTGCGCCGGGACTTTCAGCAATGCGAAGTTGAACACCTGACGACCGTTCATGAAGAACACGCCGTTGCTGACTTTCAGGTGCGGTGCGCCGGAACCGTCGGTGCCGAACTTGGCCTTGCCCAGCGCCCAGGTCGGGTTTTCGCCCATCCAGGTGGCGGTGGCGGCATCGCCAAACAGCATGGTGGTGTTGCGGTCTTCCGGGTCAACGATTTTCGAGTACGGGTCAGCGGTGATCAGCAGGCCATTCTTCAGGCCGGCGGCTTCCATGAAGCCCTTGATCGCGTAGATGCCGTAGACGTAACCGGAGCAGCCCAGGGAAATGTCAAACGCTGCCACATTGGTTGGCAGACCGAGTTTGTCCTGCACGATTGCAGCGGTGTGCGGCAGGCCTTCTTCATCACCATTCTGGGTGACGACAATCAACGCGTCGATCGATTCACGCTTGAGTTCAGGATTGCTGGCAAACAGCGCATTGGCCGCTTCCACGCACAGATCGGAAGTTTCCTGTTCAGCGTCTTTGCGCGGCAGGAACGCCGAACCGATCTTGCCAAGGATGAACTCTTCATCCTTTTCGAATTTTGCACCTTGTGCGTAATTGTCCACGCCGGCTACAGGAACGTAGCTCGCAATGCTTTTTATGCCAATCATTACGGCTTCCCAATAAAAAACAGCCCAAAACCACCGCTCGCAAGGATTCGAGGGGCGCCGACAAACAGAAAACGGCCGCCACAACGGGCAGCCACGGGAAGCGCAAAGGGCTATCACTGGAACCGCAAAACGGGCCAGGCGCCATCTCCCCGGTCAATACAATACAGTGAAGATGCGCGTTATGACTCGCAGGTCACGCTATTTTGCCGAATCGATGGCAGATTGGCCTATTCGACCAGCGACCAGTCCAGCGGCGTACCGCGCTTGATTGCGGTGCGCGCGCGGCATCCGAGGACGGCATCGGTGTGCTTGGGCGGCAGACCGAGACCGGGACGAATGGCGCGCAGATTGTCGCCAGTAAAGGCTTCACCGGCGGCCATGTCAGCGGTGACATACAGCGAGCGGCGATAGACCAGCGACTTGCGCTCGGCCTCGGTCGGACCGTACTGAACATGCCCCATGGCCTGCCAGGCACGCTCGGTTTCGACGACCAGACTGGCCAGCTCCGCAGGCTCCAGGGAGAAACTCGCGTCCACGCCACCGGCCGAACGATCAAGGGTGAAGTGTTTCTCCACCACCGTCGCCCCCAGCGCCACCGCTGCCACCGACACGCCAACGCCCATCGAATGATCTGACAGCCCGACCTCGCAACCAAACAACTCACGCAGATGCGGGATCGTGCGCACATTGCTGTTGAGTGGCGTGGCCGGATAAGTGCTGGTGCACTTGAGCAACACCAGATTCTTGCACCCGGCCTCGCGTGCGGCACGCACGGTTTCATCCAGCTCAGCAATACTCGCCATGCCGGTGGAGATGATCAGTGGTTTGCCGGTCGCTGCCACTCGACGGATCAACGGCAGATCGGTGTTTTCAAAACTGGCAATCTTGTACGCTGGCACTTCAAGGCTTTCGAGAAAATCCACCGCGCTGTCATCGAACGGCGTCGAGAACGCGAGCATCCCCAACTCCTTGGCCCGAGCAAAAATCGGCGCGTGCCACTCCCACGGTGTGTGAGCTTTTTCGTAGAGATCGTAGAGCGACGTGCCGGCCCACAGACTGCCCGGATCCTTGATGAAGAATTCACCTTCAGCCAGATCCAGGGTCATGGTTTCGGCGGTGTAGGTTTGCAGCTTCAAGGCATGCGCCCCGGCCTTGGCCGCCGCCTCGACGATTTGCAGAGCGACGTCGAGAGACTGGTTATGGTTGCCGCTCATCTCAGCAATGATGAACGGCGGAGCATCAGCACCGATGGTGTGGTGGCCAATCTTGAAACTAGACATGCGGGTGATCCTTCAAAACACGGCTGAACGCACAGGTTTCCTGGATGAACCCGGCGTCGCGGAAGACTTTCAATGAAGACTGATTGGCGGGCATGACCCGCGCAGTGATGCGCGTCAATTGCGGCCAGTGCGCAGCGATAAACGCTTCGCCACGGCTGAGCACTGCCCTGCCCCAACCGAGGCCGAAACGCCCCTCCAGCAGATAGATCGACACTTCGGCTTCGAATCCTCGCAAGTCGTAGCGCAGCACCCCGACCGGACCATCATCCGCCTCGGCGATCAGCAGCAACCGTTGCGGGTTGCGCAGGGTCGCTGTCAGCCAGTTCAGATGCTGAGTCCAATCGATCACACCGGTTTCCAGCGACCAGCGCCGTACCGCTTCGGCATTGCGCCCATCGAACAGCAACTGCGCATCGTCCAGCGTCGCCGGACGCAGTTTCAGCACCGCCCCGGCCAGCGCCGCCGCCACGCGTGCGGCACCGCGTCCGTCGACCAGTTGCCGCGAGCGCTCGGCGAGGCTGCGGCGCAAAAAATGATTGTTCACGACGAAGCCGACCGCATCACGCAACTGCTCGACGCTGACCTGCTCGCGGGCGCCCATGAACACATGCGCACCGGCAGCGGCCATGACTTCGCCATTGGCCTGCTGATTGTTCGCCACAGCGATGCAGATGGTCGGCAAACCCAGCGCCGCGCGCTCCCAACTGGTGCCACCGCCGGCGCCGATAAACAGATCCGCTTCAGCCATGCGTTGATGGAAATCGCTGACGAAACTGTGCAGGCGCCAGTTCGGTCGCGTCTCGGCCAACGCTTGCATCTGCGTCCACGCCGGGTTGTCGGCGCCAGCGACGAAATCCACCTGCAACTCAGCGAAATCAGCCAGCGCCAGCATCGCGTGGTGAGTCTGCCTCGCCGCGTCGAAACCGCCGAAATTCACCAGCACGCGGCGGGCGTTCGGTTTGATCTCGATGGCATCGCAGTTGAATTCTTCGCGCAGCATGGCGTAGCGCGGGCCGAGCAAGGTGCGACAGCCTGGCGGCAGCAGCGGCGCGTAGTTTTCGCTAAGACCGGACAGGTTCTGATTGAGCAGCAGATCGACGCTGTAGCGCCGCGTGGCCAGATCATCCACGGCGGCGATTCGATGCGTCCAGCGCCGGGCCGCGGTTTGCCAGTGATGATCGAGGCCGTAATGGTCGACGATGATCCAGTCGAACGGTGCCTGCCCATCCAGCAGCAGGCCCAGTGCATCAATATCGAACTGCCACGGCAACATCGATTCGATGGCCTGCAGCGGGTCTTCGTCGCGATAGCGCTCGGGCAGTGCAAAGGTCTCGAAGCCTTCGGCATTCAAGGCTTCGAGTCGATGCCCCGGCAACCGCCGACAGGCAAATGCAACATGACTGCCCTGCCCGCGCAGCATCCGCGCCAGGGTCAGGCAACGGGCGATGTGGCCGCTGCCGATGGTTGGCGACGCGTCGGCGCGGATCAGCACTCTCATTGCAGTTCTCCGCCGGCTCTGAGTGCGGCGTACAGATATTCGGCGCGCTGCCAGTCTTCGGGCGTGTCGATGTCCTGGACCAGATGACGCGGCAGGATCACCGGCAGGCTCGCTGGCGAGAACAGCGTCTCGCCACGCAACCACGCTTCGCTGCGCCCCCAGTAAAACTGCCCGGCATCCTGAAATGCTTCGGGCAGATCCTGCGAACGGGTGGTACGAAATTCGGGGTACAAAGACGTCAACGCGCCCTCCTCGTCGAGGGTCAGTGCGCGCTGCACCGGGAAACCGAAGCCGCACACCGAAAAGGCAAACGACTTGTGCGGATGCTGCTTGAGCAAATCCAGACCCTGACGCAGATAACGCGCCTGCAACAACGGCGCGGTCGCGTACACGCAGCAGGCGTAATCGAACGTCGGCAATTGCTGCAAGGCATGCACGATCACCGCAGCGGTACCGGTGAAATCATCGGCCAGATCGGCCGGTCGCATGAACGGCACTTCAGCGCCATGTGCTCGTGCGACGTCGGCGATTTCGTCATCGTCGGTGCTGACCACAACGCTCTCGAACAGCCCTGACTCCAGCGCCGTGCGAATCGAGCGGACAATCATCGATACGCCGTCGAACGGTTTGAGATTCTTGCGCGGAATGCGCTTGCTGCCACCACGGGCGGGGATGATCGCGACGCAGCTCACGATGCTTTACTCCTCAAGCAGCAGCCGACGCAGTTGCTCGACCACCTGATCCTGTTGTGCCTCACTGAGCAAAGGGAACAGCGGCAAGCTGATCGCTTCGGCGTAATAGCGCTCGGCCTCGGGGAAATCGCCCTCGGCAAAGCCCAGCTCTCGATAGTAAGGCTGCAAGTGCACGGGAATGTAGTGCAGATTGACGCCGATGCCAGCGCTGCGCAAACCTTCGAACACCTGGCGATGACTGAGGTTGCAGCGCTCGGTCTGCACGCGCACCACATACAGGTGCCACGCCGAATCGGCTTCCGGCTGCGCGCTCGGCAAGGTCAGCGGCAGGTAAGCAAGCAACTGATCGTAACGTGCCGCCAGTTCGCGCCGACTTGCGACAAACTCATCCAGTTTGCGCAGTTGCGACAGACCCAGCGCCGCCTGCAGATCGGTGATCCGATAATTGAAACCCAACTCGATCTGCTGGTAATACCACGGCCCGTGGCTGGGCTCGGTCATGTGTTGCGGATCGCGGGTCATGCCGTGGCTGCGCAGGCGTCGCAGACGTTCGGCCAGCGCCGGGCGATTGGTCAGGACCATGCCGCCCTCGGCGCTGGTGATGATTTTCACCGGGTGGAAACTGAACACCGTCATCGCCGCGAATTCGCCACAACCAACCGGGCGCCCGGCGTAGCTGGCGCCCACGGCGTGCGAGGCGTCTTCGATCACGGTGAAGTTGTAGCGCACCGCCAGGTCGGCAATCTTGCGCATATCGCAGCTCTGCCCGGAGAACGCGACGGCGACCAGGACTTTCGGCAGCGTGCCGTCGCGTTCGGCCTGTTCGAGCTTGGCTTCAAGGGCAAAGGCATCGAGGTTCCAGGTCAGCGGATCGATGTCGACGAAATCAACGTCAGCGCCGCAATAACGCCCGCAATTGGCCGAAGCCAGAAACGTATTCGGCGAGGTCCACAAGCGATCGCCCGGCCCCAGGTCAGCGGCCAGACAAGCAATGTGCAGCGCCGCCGTGGCATTGCACACCGCCACGGAAAAATCGGCCTGGCAACGCGCGGCCATGGCCTGTTCGAAGCGTTCGATGGTCGGCCCCTGGGTCAGCCAGTCCGATTGCAGCACCTCGACCACCGCATCGATGTCCGCCTGATCGAGGCTCTGCCGACCGTAAGGAATCATACCGACAGCTTCGCGTGCAGATCGGCGATCTGCCCCACCGAAAGGAAATGTGGGTTGGTGTCCGAGCGATACTCGAAATCCTCGTCCACGGCACGGCCACGTTCACCGAGTCTATCGACGGCGAAATCGACGTCGACGCTGGTAAAACGAATCGACGGCTGAATCGTGTAATGGTCTTCAAACTCAAGGGTCATGCGCGCATCGTCCAGCGGCACCATCAGTTCGTGCAGCTTCTCACCGGGACGAATGCCGACGTTCTTGTGTGGCAGATGCTCGGCCATACCGCGCGCCAGATCGACGATGCGGATCGACGGAATTTTCGGCACGAACACTTCGCCGCCATGCATCCGCGCGAAACTATCAATGACGAACTGAACGCCGTGATCGAGGGTGATCCAGAACCGCGTCATGCGCTCGTCGGTGATCGGCAATTCTTGCGCGCCGTCAGCGATCAGCTTGCTGAAGAACGGCACCACCGAGCCGCGCGAGCCAGCGACGTTGCCGTAGCGCACCACGGCGAAACGGGTCTGCTGCTCGCCGGCAATGTTGTTGGCGGCGACGAACAATTTGTCCGAAAGCAACTTGGTCGCGCCGTACAGATTGATCGGGCTGGCCGCCTTGTCGGTGGACAGCGCGACGACTTTTTTCACGCCGTTATCGATCGCAGCGGCGATGATGTTTTCCGCGCCGTTGACGTTGGTGCGGATGCATTCGGTCGGGTTGTACTCCGCCGCCGGCACCTGCTTTAACGCGGCGGCATGCACGACGTAATCGATGCCGCGCATCGCCTGCCGCAAGCGCTCGGCGTCACGCACGTCACCGATGAAATAACGCATGCACGGCGCGTTGAAGGTCTGCTGCATCTCGTACTGTTTCAGCTCGTCGCGGGAGAACACCACCACACGCTTGGGCTGGTATTGCTCCAGCAAGCGACGGATGAAGTTGCGCCCGAACGAGCCGGTGCCGCCGGAGATGAAGATCGATTTACCGTTGAACATTTTGTCAATTCCGTCCCTGTCGCCAGGCTTAAGCGAGCAACTGTGCCCAGTCCAGTGAAGCATTGTCATCGAGCACGAAGCCTTTGCCCTTCAGGCTCAGGTTCGCGTTGTAGGCCTGATCCTGAACGAATGCCGCCGGCCATTTTTCGCGCAGGGCCAGCAGCGCTTGCGGGGCGTCAGGCATACCGCCCTGATGGATGACTTGCACCGCCGGAGTCCATACCGTCAGATAACCGGCCTGCCCGGCGCTCAGGCACAGATCGACATCACCGAAGCCTTCGGCAAATGTGCTTTCGTCCAGACCGCCGAGCGCCTCGTACAGCTCTTTGCGGACCATCAGGCACACGCTCGATACCGCCGAGTAGTTTTGTTCCACCGCCAAGCGGTGCAGGTAACCGTCGGCATCGTGATCTTCACCAACGAAGGGCGAATCGACCCCGCCGTTCAGGCCCAGGATCAATCCCGCCTGGCTGATCTTGCGATCACGGTCGATCAGTTTCGGCCCGACCACGCCAACCTCTGGGCGCAGAGCATGGTTGAGCAAAGAGTCGAGCCAGTTCGGATTGACCACTTCCGCATCGGCGGCGAGCAGCACCAGGTACTCGCCCCGCGCCTGACGACTGGCCGCGTTGAACAATCCTGCTTCGCTCAACGTCCGATCAGTACGCAGCACCTGCACTCTGGAGTGCTTGTAAGTGCCGAGCCAGTCATTGATCTCAGCCGTCTGATCCGCAGTGGTGGCGATCAGCACTTCATAGTGATGGTAACGGGTACGCAGCAACACACCTTCAAGGCAACGTTGCAGCACCGCCAGATCGCTGCCCGCCGGAATAATGATCGACACCAGCGGACGATCACTGTGGTGGTAGTCGATCTGGTAAACCCCCGGGACCGCTGACGTCACTTTGGCCTTGTAGCCGCGATTGCCCAGATGGCGCAGCAGTGCCAGGCGCTCGTCAGCATTCTCGACCAGCTCTGCTGCCTGGCTGATCAACAGCGGCTCGTCGAGGTGAGCCAGGCTGTTGAGGCCGTATTCTTCGATAAGACGCAGCAGCACATCGAGCTCCAGTGCCTGACTGAAATCAGCGCGATAGCCGCCGATTTCGACCAGCGCATCGCGCCGTACCAGCCAGTGCCGCGCCATCAGCGTTGGCAGGCTCAGCAGCAGATCAAGGTTGAAGCCCGGCCGGAACACGTCGGTCAGGGCACCGTTTTCCTGACGCTGGATTTCGTCGGTGGATACCGCGCGGCAATCGCCGGCGTTCATCAACTCCAGGCTGGCGCGCAACAATCCGCTGGCAGTGAACTCATCACCGGCTTCAGCCAACAGCAGCCAGTCACACGGCGATTGACGAGCGCTTTGATTGAGCTTGTCGATCAGATTGCCCGCGGTCACTCGGACAAAATGCAGGGTGTTCTGTGCCGTGGTCGCGGCGGGCGCTTCGCCGGTGGTGAACACGACAATGCGGAAGGCCTTGCACTGTCCTTCCAGCAAGCTGTCGAGAGACACCTGAAGCTTGTCGATGTCGTCGTCCAGATCCAGCAGGAAAATGCCGAACTGCGGCCCACCGCCATTCACCGCCAGATGTTGGCCGATTGCCTCAAGGTGAGCGCCGGGCGCACGTGCGGCCAGCCAGTTGAGCAGGCGACCGGACTGCATCTTGTCCATGACCGCATGATGGTCATCGACGGTCAACGCTTCGAGACGCTCGATCCAGGCCTGCATCGCTTGCGCTTCTTCGGCTTGGCCCATCGCAGTCAGCTGAGCCGCCAGCCGCTTGATCACGGTGCGATTGAACGCATTGAGATCGTGAGCCTGCCACAACCGGTCGAGAACGCTTTCCGGGGTGTCGTTGTTGCGTGCTTGCAGCAAGTGCGCCTGACGGGTCCAGACGCCCTCCAGGCCTTCAAGTTGGATGCGCCCCGCCGGCATGGCGTGCAGCATGAATTCGAACTGCGCCAGGCGGTCGAAAAACGCCTCGTTGTAGAACGGCATTTCCACGTACTGCAAAGGCCCGAAACGGCGATCCGGGTACTTGAGCTCCTGATTCCAAGTGGACTGGATGATCAGTTCCCCGGTCAGCGCTCGATTCGATTGCAGGCTGTCGACCATTGCCTCGAAGCTTTGCAGGGCAAGCGCTTTGCCCTGCTCGGCGTCCAGCCCTTTGAGCTGGGTTGGCAGCGCGGCAAGGAACTCGGCAAAGGCTTCACGCTCGGCCACCGATTTGGCATCGACGTAGGTCAGCGAGTGATACACCTCGGTGCTGTGTTCGGAGGCACCGTAGTTGATCTCCCGAACCACATAAGGGATCGGCAGAATCCGTGCTTTGGCACTGGCCAGCAGGAAATAGACATGGCCGATTTCCTGCCACTGGAAGCTGGTGCCAGGTGGCAATGCCGAGTGCCAGGTCTTCATCAGATCAGTACGGGTCACCGCATAGAACGGCGGGATGTACTGGCTCATGTAATCGATGACCCGCTCCTGAGCCTGTTCGGAGCAGTAGTCTTCCTGGACCTTTTTGTCGCGGCGGTAGTAGCTGACGCCACCGGCCAGCGTCAGGTACATCAGGCAGTAGCCGTGGCACATGCCGTAATCCGGATTGGCCTGCAGGAAACCCATGGATTCGGCCAATGAATCATGCAGGATGAAGTCGTCATCGGCCGCCAGCACCATGTACGGCGTGGTCAGTTGCTCGACACCATAGGCCAGTTTGGCCTGCATCCCCCAGTACGCGAATTGCGGCACATGATGGTAATCGACGGCGGAAAAATCGCCTTCCGGACGTTCCGGCGAGGAGTCGAGCACCATGATCTTGCAGGGCAAGTCGCTGTAATACTTCACAGCCCGACGCAGGAACGCCGGTCGGTTGTGGGTAATCAGCACCACCGTCAACAGCTCATCAAGCGGTAGCGTCAGTTCAGAACTGTACTTGCCTTGCATAACTTCTCTCCACAACCGGCGACTCGCCGAAACAACTCTGGGTAAATGTTGCGAATTAACGAACGCGACGCAGGTAGCCGTCCGGCGCCACGGTGATCAGCAGTTTGTTCTGCAATTGCTGGTCGATTTCGAAGTCCTGGTTCTCTTCCAGGTACTTCCACACGGCGGTTTTCGGGTTGTCGCCCGGGCCCCATGGACGATCCGGGAAGAAATCGGCCGGCATGTCTTCAACCACGGTGTCCATGACCACGCAATAGCTGTCGACCGACACCAGCGGCGCGTAGAGGCGCAGCTCTTCGAGCACGTGATCGTGGGTGTGGTTGGAGTCGAGGACCAGAATGACTTTCTTGCCTTTGGCTGCGGCCTGCACCTGAGCGGCAATGGCCGGGTCGATGCTCGAACCTTCGATCATTTTGATGCGCTTGGCCATCGGATGGCTTTCGATGGCTTCACGGTTGTGCGGACGAATGTCGAGGTCGATGCCGAGCACTTCGCCGTGGCCCTGCAGCTCGAGCAGCGAGGCGTAGTAGATGATCGAACCGCCGTGGGCAATGCCGCACTCGATAACCAGGTCCGGCTTGACCTGCCAGATGATCTCCTGCATGGCCATCATGTCTTGCGGCAGCTGGATGATCGGGCGGCCCATCCACGAGAAGTGGTAGCTGTATTTGTGCTTGGCCGATTCGTTGAAGAAATCGCGGGCCAGGCCGGTCAGTTTGGGGTCGTCACCTTGCTGGGCGATCTGCTCGCGGCACTCGGCTTCGAAGGCTTGGTTGATGCTGTTATCGGTCATGTTGGTCATCTCAAGGGTCACTGAAACGAAGCGCTGTCGACGGCGTGATAGACGTAGCGTCCACCGGTCATCCGCTTGATCTCTTCGAGGTAATTGGAATTCATCACAAACAGGTGCGCGCCTTCCGGCAGCGCATCCATGGCCTCTTGCGGCGAGGACACGCGCGCGCCGCTCAGCGGCAGATAACGCCCCTGCTTGGCCGGGTTGATATCGACTACGCAATCGACCGCAACGCCGGCGCGTTGCAGGTACAGCGAATAGATCACGCCTTTGGACGAGGCACCCCAGATCGCCGAACTCTGCGCAGGCGCCGAGCGGATGATCTGCACAGCGCGGTCGAGACTGGCGCTGAAATCTTCAGGCAGAGTCAGGCGCGGCACCGGTTGTTCGGGTATCAGGCGCAACGTCGACAGATCAGCGACGATGTACAGATATTGGCCGCCGAACAGATGCCCGGCCTCGTGCACCGTGCCGAACATCCGGCGCAGGTCATCGAGGCGGAAATAATTGACGTGTTCGTAGAACAGGTCGAACCAGGCCTTGTGCTCGAGGATCCAGTCCAGGCACGGCACTTCGATATAGATCTGCCCACCCTGATTGGCCTCGGCGATCACGGCCAGAAAGCTAACCGGGTCTTCGATGTGCTCCAGCACGTGACGCAGCACAATGGCGTCTGCCGCCAGGCCGAGGCCGCGCG
Source organism: Pseudomonas siliginis (assembly GCF_019145195.1). Classification (GTDB taxonomy): domain Bacteria; phylum Pseudomonadota; class Gammaproteobacteria; order Pseudomonadales; family Pseudomonadaceae; genus Aquipseudomonas; species Aquipseudomonas siliginis. The sequence goes on along the minus strand of NZ_JAHSTW010000004.1, from coordinate 179,985 downwards.
TGAACGGCGCCTTGATCACCTCGGGGTTTTCGCCTTCATAAGCCGGGTCGATGCCGGTGATCGAATAGCCCAGGCCTTTGAGCAACTCGAGAAAGTAGCCCTTGCCGCAGCCGACTTCGATCAGTTCCTGGCCCTTGAAGTGCTTGGCGATGATGCCTTCGACATCGCGCAGGTGTTGCTGGAACTGACCGGAGTGCGCCTGCTCGTTCTGATAGTCGGCGTCATAACTGAGCTTGTCGGCATCGAACGCGGCGTTGAAGACCAGACCGCTGCGCTCGTCCTGAACCAGGACCATGTCGGCGCTGGCCGAGGCCCGCGCCGATTCGGCATCGGCGAAAGTGCGGTTCTGCAATACCGGCAGGCCGGTGGCCCGGTACAACTCGTGCCTCATGGCGACTCTCCCAATAACTGTTGCAAGCGCTCGGTGACAGCCCAGAACGCCAGCGGTTCGTGGGTCGGATACGGGTAGTGGCCGAGGTTCAGATCCAGTGTTGCGCCACGCTCACGCAAGCGCTGTTCGACCAGCGCACGCACCGACACCGGTTGACCGCTGGCGCAGTTGACCACGCCATCGAAGTCGCGCTGATGGAGGATCGCGGCGAGATGACTCGCGGCGGTTTCAATCGCGAGGAAATCGCGCAACTGCTCACCGGCCGACATGTTGAACGACGCCTCACCAGCATCGATTGCCCGGTCCAGCGCGGCCAACAGGCTGTTGGGGTTCTGCCCTTGACCATGCAGATAGAACAAGCGCGCCCACTGCAATGTGAACGGTTGCTCCTGCTGCAGATTCTGCAGAAACAGGTGCAGCGTATGTTTGGCCAGACCGTAGGGATTGCTCGGCCGTGGCTCGGTTGACTCGCTGAGCGGACCGCTCTGCATGCCGTATTCGAAGCAGGTGCCGGTCACCAGCACCTGCGACACGCCCGCCTCTACCGCGCTCTTGATAAAGCGGTAATCGGCCATCAGGTTGTGCTCAAAATGAAACAGCGCCCGATAGTTCGGCAGCCCAGGCCAGGCCAGATGCGCAAGTGCGTCGATGCCTTCGGTCAGCGCGACAACATTCAGGTCGGCAGCGTGAATATCTGCCGCGACGAATTCGACGTGGTTGATCCATGGCATGCCCTGCGCCGTTTCTGCGTTGCGCGCCACCGCGCGGACTTCACAGCCGCGCGCAAGCAATGCAGCAACCAGATGCCGACCGACAAAGCCCGTGGCGCCAGTGACCAGAACTTTCACAGCACTTTCAACTCAGGCACGGCGATGACGAAGCGCCCGTCCCACTGACGCACCTGCGCCAGTTGCTGACTGACTTCGTGCAGCAGGTTCCAGGGCAGCACCAGCACGTAGTCCGGTTTCTCAATGTCGATCTGCGCTGGCGCAACAATCGGGATGCGACTGCCCGGCAAGAACTTGCCCTGTTTGTGCGGGTTGGCATCGGCCACCCAGGACAGCAGATCCGCTTTGACTCCGGCGTAGTTGAGCAAGGTATTGCCCTTGGCCGCCGCGCCGTAACCGACCACACGTTTGCCGTCGGCTTTGGCCTGCAACAGGAAGCGCAGCAGGTCATGTTTGATGCGTTCGGCAGCAGGCGCGAGGGTCGCGTAGTACTCAGGGGTTTTTACCCCGGCAGCGAGTTCGGCCTGCAATTGTTGCTGAACTGCCGGGAGAACAGGGCGGTGCTGGCCGTCCTTGCGCTGCACGAATACGCGCAGCGAGCCGCCGTGAGTGCTCAACTGGCTGACATCGAACACTTCCAGGCCGTTGCGCTCGCACAGGGTCTGCACGGCGGTCAGCGACAGGTAGGAATAATGTTCGTGATACAGCGTGTCGAACTGCGCGCCAGCCATCAGCGTCAGCAGTTGCGGAAACTCGAAAGTGGCGACGCCGGTCGGCTTGAGCAACGTCGCGAAGCCGGCGAGGAAATCGTTGATGTCCGGCACGTGCGCGAGCACGTTGTTGGCCGCCATCAGGTCGGCGCTCCAGCCTTCGTTGCGCAATTGCGTGGCGGTGTCGCAGCCGAAGAACAGCTCGCGAATTTCCAGGCCTTTCTCGCGTGCAGCCTGTGCGGTGCTGCGAGTCGGCTCGACGCCCAGGCATGGGATGCCGCGCGCGGCGACGTATTGCAGCAGGTAACCATCGTTGGCGGCGACTTCGACCACACGACTGTCGGCGTTAAGCCCGAAGCGCTCACTCATCTCGGCGACATAACGCTCGGCGTGATTCAGCCAAGTGCTGGAGAACGAACTGAAGTAGGCGTACTCGGCATCGAACAGGCTGTCGGCACTGGTGTAATCCTCGGTCTGCACCAGCCAGCATTGCTGGCACACCGCGACTTTGAGCGGCACCCATTGCTCGGCCTGCTCCAGGCGATCGACATGCACGTAGGCGTTTGACGGCGGCGAAGTGCCGAGGTCGATCAGCGGCAGATTCAGCGGTGCGGCGCACCCACGGCAATTCATAGACGCACTCCAGCAAAGTGTTGATCGAGCGCAGGATGGCTGGAATCGCGCGCTGACAAATTATTGACAGGCAACGGCCAGGCAATTGCCAGCCGAGGATCGTTCACCGACAAGCCGCCCTCGTGCTCCGGCGCGTAATCGGCGCTGTGCAGATAGAGCAATTCGGCGTCGTCGGTGAGCGTCTGAAAGCCATGAGCGAAACCGGCCGGAATCAACAGGCTGCGGCCATCACCCGCCTTCAAGTGCTCGGCATGCCAGTGCAGAAACGTCTCCGAACCCGGGCGCAGATCCACCGCAACATCCCAGACTTCACCGCGCAGACACGTAATCAGTTTGGCTTCCGGGGCGTTGGCATTCTGATAATGCAGGCCACGCACACTGCCCTTCTCGCGGGTACAGGAATGGTTGATCTGGCGGATATGAAATTCATTGCCGAACGCACTCAGGCTGCCCTCGCAGAACAACCGGGCGAAGTGCCCGCGCTGGTCTTCGAAACGTTTGTGCTGAACGCTGAACAGGCCGGCCAATGGCAACGCTTGCAGGGAAAACTCGCTCACAGCGCGCCTCGGTACAGATTCAATTGGCCCAGAGTTACGGCGCGCATGTCATCGCCGTTCTGCCAGGCCAGGTGCCAATCCAGCGTCTGCGCCAGGCACGCCTGCAACGACCAGCGCGGCTGCCAGCTGAGCACCTGCCGCGCGCGACTGCTGTCCAGACGCAGCAGACCGGCTTCGTGCAGTTCACTGGGCTCGATACGCAGACCACGGGCCTGCGGCCAGCGATTGGCGAGCAGCTCGACCACTTCACCGACGCTGCACATGTCTGCCTCGCCCGGGCCGAAGTTCCACGCGCCAGCATATTCCGGGCCGTATTCGTAGAGCGCAGCAGCCAATTGCAGATAACCGGCCAGCGGCTCCAGCGCGTGCTGCCACGGGCGCACCGCTTGCGGGTAACGCAGGGTTACCGGCTCGTCGGCGGTCCATGCTTTCAATACGTCGGGAATCAGTCGCTCCGGCGCAAAATCACCACCGCCCAGTACATTGCCAGCGCGTGCGGTAGCCAAGGCCAGACCGTGTTCGGCATGTTTGTCCGCCGGGAAGAACGACGCGGCGTACGACTGCGCGAGCAATTCGCAGCAGGCCTTGCTGCTGCTGTAAGGATCGTGTCCACCAAGGGCTTCGTCTTCGCGGTATGGCCACAGCCATTCCTTGTTGGCGTAGACCTTGTCGGTGGTCACCAGCACACAGGCGCGCACGCCGCCGACCTGACGAATCGCTTCGAGCAGATTCAGCGTGCCCATGACATTGCTTGAATAGGTGCCGAGCGGATCGCGATAGCCCTCGCGCACCAAGGGCTGCGCCGCCAGATGCAGAACGATCTCCGGTTCGGTCTCGGCAATGATTTCCAGCAAGGCGCCGAGGTCACGCAAATCGCCGCGTTGATCATTGATGTCTTCGTGTACGCGCGCCAGTTCGAACAGGCTTGGCTCAGTCGACGGATCCAGCGAAAAACCGCTGACTTGCGCACCAAGGCTTTGCAGCCAAAGGGTCAGCCAACTGCCTTTGAAACCGGTGTGTCCGGTGACGAGAACACGCTTGCCACGCCAGAACTCCGCACTCAGGCCCATTGCTTCCATGGGGCCTCCCCGCTCTGCCACAGCGCTTCGAGATGGTTCTTGTCGCGCAGGGTGTCCATCGGATGCCAGAAACCTTCGTGCTCGAAGGCTTTCAGTTGTTCGTCCTGAGCCAGACGGGCCAACGGCTCGGCTTCCCAGGTGGTGGCGTCATCGCTGATGTACGGCAGCACTTTGGGCGAAAGCACGAAGAAACCGCCATTGATCCAGCCACCGTCACCACGGGGTTTTTCAGTGAAACCCAGCACCTGGTCACCTTGGCGTTCAAGCGCGCCGTAACGACCTGGCGGCTGCACCGCAGTGACGGTCGCCAGGCGGCCGTGAGCCTTGTGATAGTCGACCAGCTCAGCAATATTGATGTCGGAAACGCCATCGCCATAGGTGAAGCAGAACGCCTCTTCATCCTTGAGATAACGCGCGGCACGCAACAGGCGGCCACCGGTCATGGTTTCCTCGCCGGTATCGATGAGGGTCACACTCCACGGCTCGCTGTAGTTCTGATGGACGTCCATGCGGTTGTTGCGCATGTCGAAAGTGACGTCGGATGTATGCAGGAAGTAGTTGGCGAAGAAGTCCTTGATCGCGTAGCCCTTGTAGCCCAGGCAAATGACGAAGTCGTGGATCCCGTGGGCGGAATACTGCTTCATGATGTGCCAGAGAATTGGCTTGCCGCCAATCTCGATCATCGGCTTGGGCTTGAGGTGCGACTCTTCACTGATGCGCGTGCCGAGGCCACCCGCCAAAATTACTGCCTTCATCGTCTCCCCTCTCGTACGTCACCGGGCTGCGCACTGCTTTTTTGAGCGTCGCAGGCCTTCTGGCCAAACCTTCTGCCGCTACGGGCGCAGGAGGAAACACCGCGAGCGCTCGTTTTATGGCGATTTGCGGGGCACTTGCAGGAAACGCGCCAGCTCGTAGCCGGGTTTTGGGAGATAGCTGATAGAGGCTTCGGTGGAAGTGGCAACAGGCTGATGGGCAGGCTGAGGGCGTGAAGGGGCAAGAGATCGAAAGCCAGAGCAAAGATCGTCCGATCGCGGCCTTCGGCAGCTCCAGTTGGATCGCGTGCGTCCAGCAAGAAATGGGTCGGCTGTCAGGCCGCCTTCGCGAGCAGGCTCGCTCCCACAGAAAAGCAAAGCAGCGCAGCTGCCCGCGGCGAAGCCGCCCCACTCAACAATGAGCACAAGCTCGAGTGCTCTTGATCTTGATCCACCGGCGACGTCGGAAGGCTGAGTGGAGGGATTGATCCGGGCGTGGGAGCGCAGCGACCGTCTGGCGCAGCCAGACACAGCGGAAGGAGGTGCAGCGAAGCAAACCGGAGCCGCTGCGCCCGGATCAGTCCCGGAGCGAAGGAACCCGAGCCTGCGAGGGCCGAACGTAGGAGCAAGCCTTTTGGGTTACCTTTTTGGCGTTTGAAAAAGGTGACTCGCCGTAAGGGCGAAACCGCCAGCCGCCACACCCGAAGCAACGGATATTCACCCAAAACCCCAACAGCCTGGTCGGCCCAAAGGCCGCCAAGGCCCAAAAAAAGGCAACCCCAAAAAGCCGCCTATATAAACGATCAATCCGCCAGCCAGCCATTCTCCCAATACCGCAGATTGTCACCACGCAACACATAATCGCGCATGACCACCTCGTGCAGCTCGTCACCCATGCGATAACTGGCGTCAGGGTCGGCCAGATGCATGCGAATCGCCTGCAGCCATTCATCAGTGCTGTTGGTCTTCACCCGCGTGCACGGCAGATAGCCCTGATAGGCTTCGGTATCAGTGCAGATGACCGGGTAACCACAGGCGCCGTATTCCAGCAAACGCAGATTGCTCTTGCAGTCATTGAAAATGTGAAACTCCAGCGGTGCCAGGGCCAGGTCGAGGTTCAGACTGGCCAGCTTGGCCGGATAGACGTCCAGAGGAATCACACCGTGGAACTCGTGCATGTACGGACGCAGGTCATCCGGGCACATGCCAAAGAATACCCAGTCGACTTCGTTGGCCAGCTCACGCACGACATCGGCAATCACCGCCAGATCGCCATGGTGGCTGGTGCCTCCACCCCAACCCACGCGAGGTTTTTTCGAGGTGCGGCGCTGACCCCGCAAACCGGTCCAGAGGTTTTGCGCAAGCATGTTGGGGACTACGCGAATGTCGTGGTGCATGTCCGACAGCGCATTGGCCAGTGGTTGAGTCGACACCACCACGCGGTCGCACAGGCTGATCGCCTGGCGCACCATCCGCTCCATTTCCTGCTTGCTGGGCATGTTGCGGATATGCGCATTGCGATGCGGAACATCAATCACATAGTCATCCAGCTCGAAGATGCGCCGGGCATGGCAGAACTTTTTCAGCGGCGGGATTTCATCGATCGCGCCCTGGGAATAGCGCCCTTGCAGGACGATGACATCCGGCGACTGACGCTCGATTTCAATGATCGAAGGCAAGCCGTAACGAATACACCCTTCGGCCCGGTTCGCCGCTTCCAGCTCTATCAGCGGCTGACTCATGCGGTAATGGCCAATGGCTGAGGCATTGATCGGCACAGCGAGTACGTTGGGCAATTGCGGCCTGGAAAAAGCAGTCCACCCCGTACGCAGGCCCGGCTCAAGGCTGAAACTCGTCGCGCCGACGCCCTGCAACGACAGGTTGACATTGAAGGCCGGATCGCGGGCAATGCGCGGCAGCCAGCGCTTGTAGAAGATCTCCTGCTCGTGCAAATGTTGCTGGCCTTGCTCAGCTGTCGACTCGACTGTCGGGCGCACGCCCTGAGCCAGCAAGGCATAAGGCGTCCACACTACCAGGTAGCCTTCCTGGCCGATGCGCAGGCACAGATCCACCACGTTCAGCGCCTGCTTCAAATCCTCTTCATCAAGCCCTCCCACCGCCTCGAAAACCGCCTTGCGCACCATCAGGCAATCACCGCCGACTGCACTCAGATCGTGGGCGGCCTGCAGCCGGAACATATAACCGTCCGACTGCAGCGACTGTCCATAAAATGGCAACCCGACCGCGCCCTGCATCCCCAGAATCATGCCGGCATGCAGCACATAACCATCCGGGTTGAACAACTTGGCGCCGACCACGCCGACTTCCGGGCGCTGCGCATGATTGAGCAGTTCGTCCAGCCAGTCGGCGTGGGTAATCACCGCGAAGGTATTGAGCAGCAGCACATATTCGCCACGAGCCTTGGCCACGGCAAAATTGTGCAGGGCAGCCATGTTGTCCGGCTGCGGGTACGTCAGCACGCGGATCCGGTCGCCACCCAATTGCGCAATGCCGTCCAGCCATGCTCTGGCCTCAGCGGTTTCGCTGCCGTTGTCGACCAGCAGCAGTTCGTATTCGGCGTAGGCGGTTTTTTCCAGCACGGTCTCGACACACCGCTGCAAGGCAGCGGTCTGATCCCGGGTGACGATGATGATCGACACAAGCGGACGGCGCGCGTGCCGATAGTCGACACGATTGAGCAATTGGCAACTGCCACGGCGGATTTCATGGGCAACGCCAATGCGTTGCAGATGCGCTTCGAGCACACGAGGGTTCTGTTCGATGACGCCTGGCTCGGCCAACCACCGCGACAGATCGAATGGCGACTCCAGCAGAACTTCGGCGACATGCCCGATCACCTGGGTGCCGTCGCTTTCGACCATGCGCCACAGCATGTCGTGAGGAGCCAGTTCGGTGAACGTCGTGTCAAAACCACCCAGCGCCAGAAAGCGTTCGCGCTTGAACGCCAAGGCGCGCCCGACATACGGGTAGCTGCGCATCAGATCAAGGTTGAAATCGGGTTTGAAGGCGGGTTCCACGGACTCACCATCGCGCAGACCGCCTTCATCGCTGTACACGCAACCGAGCGATGGCGAGTGCGCAATCCGGTCAGCCATGACCAGCAAGGCCGGCACCATCAGCCGGTCACCGGCCTGCAACAGGTAAAACCAGTCGGCGCCCTCCAGTTGGGGCAACAACGCGTTGATCTGACCCAGCCCGTCACCTTCCAGTGGCATGTGGAACACGCGCCCATCCAGCGTCGCCTCGTTGCAGGAAGCGGACAGCACCAGAATCAGTTCAGGGGCATAGTCCTGCCGAGCAAGCGCCTCAAGCGTGCGCTCGACTCCATCGCGACTGCCCTGGGCATCAATGACGATCGGCACTATTCGCGGCTGTTGTGGCCAGGCGGCCAGAGTTTCCGGCAGTAACTTGCGCTGCCCTTCAGTGAGACTGCGGCACTGCAGCCAGTGCGCGTAGAGTTCGGCGAAGCTCCAGCTATCGATGCCGACGCACCACTCCTGGCGACTCTGCTTGGTACCCAGCGTTCGGCTCAGGGGCAGCTCTTCCCAGACGCGCGGCATTGCGTCAGCCTTGGTCAGCGGGACATAGCGCACCCAACCCGGCGCTGGCGCCGACTCGCCGCTGCGCGCCTTGAGCATTTGCAGAATCCACTCGCGCTCAACCTCGACCGCGTCTTTCATCGGCTGCTGAGCACTCAAGCGCTCCGGATACAGCCGCTCGGCACTGAGCACGGTGTTCGACATCGCCAGATTGCCGCGCCGCAGCAGGCATACGTACAAGGCGAAATCCAGGGTGGCGACAAAGCAGTGACCGTCCTGAGTCAGCGCCGGCAACAAGTCGACGAGGTCCGAACGACGAAACAAGGCGCTGGAGAAACCGCCCAGCACATTGACCGGAAATTTTTCGAAGATGCCCAGCAGGTCGTCACCCTTGAACAGACCGCTGGCCGGTGACAGCGAAGTGTTTTCCAGGCGCGCCGGCAGAATGATGTCGTCGGCGTCCCAGAACAGCCGCTGAGCCAGCACCAGGCTGACTTCCTCACGCAACATCTCGTGCGCCTGCTGCTCGATGCAGGCGGCATAGAGATGGTCGTCGTCACACATGAACTTGACGAATTCACCCTGCGCCTGATCAAGGCACGCCTTGAGATTGCCGACCAGGCCCAGTGTGCGCGGGTTGCGCACATAGCGCACGGCAACACCCGAGCGCTCGGCCACAGCACTGACAATCCCTTCGATCTCATGACCACGACTGTCGTCGCAGACAATGATCTCAAGAGGCGCGTATGTCTGGCTGACGGCGCTGTTCAATGCCCGCTCGAAAAAGCGCGGATTGAACGCAGGGATGGCAATGCTGACGAGGGGGAGTGAATTCACGGCGGGCTCACAGGCGGTACGAGCCCGCTCGCAAAAACGAGCCCTTGATACCGCAAAAAATCATTAACAGAGGGACAACGTTGGCGGGCGCGCACGCCCGCCAACCATCAGATCTTGTTGAACAGACCCAACTGACTGATCTTGCTGAACGCCAGTTGCGCGGCTTGCAGCATGGTCTGTTGCAGCGTCAGACGGGTCATGACTTCAGCCGGATCGGAATCACGGATCGAACCCTGGGTGGTGCTGTTCGCCGTGGTCAGGCTGTCGTTGGTGATGGTCTGCATGTCCAGCGCCTGGCCGCGCGCACCAATGGTGGTGACTGCGGTGCCGATCTGGTTGGAAGCGGCATCGATGTTGCCGAGGCCTGCCTCCATCGCGCCCTGCAATTTCTGCTTGGCAACCGGGTCACCATCGACTGGCGTATTCAGCGCGGTGATCATCTGGCCCAGAGTGTCGAGCACGTTCTGGGTCTGGTGATTGTTCGGCTGGATCGAGAACTGATCGCCAGCGGCCGGCGTGTTGCCCAGCGCGAATGTCACACCGGCAGCGGTGGCGTTACCGCCGGCAACCGTGCCCGAAGAAACCGGCTTGCTGTCGGCCGTCACTGGCGCGGCATACAGATCGAAATCGGTGGCGCTGGTGAACTTGAGCACTGCGCCGCCCTGCGGAAACGCTGCGGTGTAGGCTGCCTGATCGGTGATGGTCGAACCGGTGATCACGCTGGTCGACGGGTTACCCGGATTACGCGTGGTGGTGAACGAGTCCGGCGAGGCCGACAGCTGGAAGCTGTGCCCTGCGATAACGGCGTCCGGATTGGTATCGCCGGCCTTCAGGTTGACGTTCAGCTTGAGGTCGACGCCACGGAAGCTGACAGTCTGGTTGGCGCCGCTGCTGTTGCTGATCAGGCCATTCTGGCTGGCCTCGGCAGTCACATCGTTGCCCAGCGCATCGGTGATCTTCAGCTGGGTGCTGCTGACGAAATCGACGGTGTACGGCTGCCCGGCAGTGAACTTGGCATCGTAGGTGGCAACAGTGCCGACGGTGCCGTTGGACAGCACGACACGGCCGTCATCCACAGCTGGCGCAGTCATTTTGGTGTTGGTGCGGCCGGTGTTGATGGTCTGCTGGAACGCGTCCCAACCGGTGGTGTTGGTACCCACGGTCATGCCGTCGCCGATGCCCAGATCGATGGTGGTCTGGTCGCCGTTGTAGCTGAATGTGCCGTCAGAATTCTTCGAATACGGCGCGGTGTCGGTTTTCGAACCGGAGAACAGGTAATTACCGTTGGCGTCTTTGGCGTTCATCAGGCCCAGCACTTGTTGCTGGATCTCACCCAGTTCCGAGGCGTATGCCTGGCGGTCCTTGTCGGTGATCGTGCCGTTGTTCGCGGCCAGCGCAAGTTCCTTGGCTCGCGCCAACGCCGTGGTGATCGACTCCAGCGTGGACTCCTGCACGGTCAAGGCACTTTTGGTGGTGTTGACGTTGGTCTTGTACTGATCGAGCATCGCCGCCTGCTGGCCCAATTGCAGCAAGCGCCCGGCACCGATCGGATCATCGGCGGCGGTGTTGATGCGCTGCAGGCTGCTCGCCTCGCTCGCGGTGGCAACGGCCTTGTTGAAGTTACGCTGATAATCCGAAGCTTGCGTTCCGTAATACTGGGCGGTGGAAATGCGCATGAATTACGACTCCTTAGAGGCTGTTGATCAGCGTGGCGAAAGTTTCCTGCGCAGCTTTGATGATCTGCGAAGACGCTGTGTAGTACTGCTGGTACTTGACCAGGTTGCCGGTTTCTTCGTCCAGGTTGACCCCGGAAAGCGAATCGCGGGCACCCTTGGCGTTCTCCAGAATCGCCGTGGTTGCGGCGCTGTCGGACTTGCCTTGGGCGGTCTTGGTACCGACGTTGGTCACCAGGGTGTTATAGGCGTCAGTCAGGCTGATGCCCTTGCTAGCCGAACCGGTGTCCACGGTCTGTTTGGTTTGCAATGCGACCAGTGCCTGGGCGTTGCGGTTGTCCGAAGACGCCGCGCCGGTCAGGTTCATGGTGAAGGTCTCGCCGGTTTTCGGCGTGCCGCCCACGGTGGTCTGCACGGTGAAGGTCTTCTGTACGTTCGGCGTGACGGTAGTGTCCATCACCGGGTTGCCGCTGGCATCGACGATGCCGACTTTCAGGTTCAGCGTGTTCGACTGGCCAGGCACGATGGTGCCGGTGCCGATGGTCGCGCCCTTGGCGTCGACCAGGTTGTACGACTGGCTGCCACCGCTGGCTGCACCGAATACCAGTTTGACCGGCGTTGAATTCTTCAGCGCCGCCTGCATGTCGGCCTGGGCGGTCGGGTTGTAGATATCGATCTTGTCGCTGAGCGTCGGCTGGGTGTAAGTGCCCAGACCGTTGGCGCTGGCGACGCCGGTCAGCGGACCTGCCGCAGCGATTTTCTTCGGATCGGTCAGGACCGTCTGAATGCTCGCCGCCGCGTTGCGGGTTGGCGTGATCTTGAACGAGTCACCCGCGCTCAGCGCGCCGCCGTTCAAGGCCAGGGTGAAGCCGTCGATCACTGGCGGCGGATTGGTCGTGGTGCTGAATGCACCCAGATCGGTGCCGTCGGAACGTTTGACGGTGTAATCGGTAGCGCTGGTGAAGGTCACCTGATAATCGCTGGTGGTCAGCTTGCCGGTGTCCTTGATGGTCACATCGAGGTTGCCCGAACCGGCGCTGTTGCCATCCTTCGCAATGCTGCGCTGACTGATCAGGGCGGCACTGTTGATGTTGTTGAAAATCGCCGCGCCGAAGTCACCGTTCTTGTCGATGCCCTGGGCTTGCTGGCTGTTGATCTGATCGGCAATCACCAGGGCCACGCGACCGAGCTCGTTGAGCGATGGGTCGAGGACTTCCTTGCGATAGGTCAGCAGACCGCCGATTTCGCCACCGCTGATCACCGAAGTGATGTCGATGGTGCTCGAACCGCGATCCATCTGGATCGACATGCGCGACGGGTCGGTCTTGCTCGCGACCATGCTCAGGCTGTTGGTGGTGTTGCCGATGACCAGCGGCTGGCCGCTGCCGACATAAATGTCGAAGCTGGTGCCGCGCTCGACGACTTGCGCACCGGTCAGCTCGGAGAGTTGACGCACGGCTTCGTTACGGCTGTCGAGCAGGTCGTTCGGTGCCCCGCCACTGGTGGAGATTTCGCCGATCTTCTGGTTGAGATTGGCGATCGCCGTGGCGAGTTTGTTCACCTGGGCAGTCATGTCGCCGAGGCTGCCGTTGATCGTGGTGTTCTGATCGTTGAGCTGCTTGGCGAGGGTATTGAAACGGCTGGTCAGCGCCTGCGCGCCGGTCAGCACCGACTGACGCGAAGTGTCATCGGTGGCCGACGTCGATACGCCCTGCATCGAGGTGAAGAATTTCTGCAGCACACCGGTCAGGCCCGTGTTGGTGTCCGACAGCATGGCGTCCAGCGGCGTCGCCTGCTTGAGGAACGCGGCCGATTCGCTGTCCAGCGAAGTCGCGGTGTGCAGCTGCGATTCCAGGTACGAGTTGTACACCCGGCGCACGTCGGCCAGGGTTGTGCCCGTGCCGATGAAAACGCTGCCGTACTGCTGCGAGGACTTGGTGCCCTGCACGGTTTGCTGACGTGAATAACCGGCGGTGTCGACGTTGGCAATGTTGTTGCCTGTCGTAGCCAGAGAGGACTGGCTGGCCGACAGTCCCGACATCCCGATATTGAGCAAACTCATGGTTCAGACCTTATTACCTGGTGCCTTATAAAGGCGTGGTGGAGACACCCGCCGCAGCGTAGTTTTCAAAACTGTTCATCTGCTTGGCAATTTGCGAAATCTTCGTCGCGTAGTTCGGGTCGGTGGCGTAACCGGCCTTCTGCAACTCGCGTACAAACTGTTCTGGGTTATCGGCCGACTTCAGCACTTCTTGATAGCGATTGTTGCTCTGCAGCAACGTCACCAGATCGTGGAAGCTGTCCTTGTACGAGGCGTAGGAACGGAACTCGGCCGTCTCCTTGACCATCGCGCCATTGCGGAACTCGCTGGTGATCGCGCGGGCCGAATCGCCCTTCCAGTTACTGCTCGCTTTGATGCCGAACAGGTTGTGGCTGCTGCTGCCATCCTGGGCGCGCATGACCGATTTGCCCCAACCGGTTTCCAGTGCCGCTTGCGCCACCAGATAACGCGGATCGACGCCGATGCGGTCGGCGGCTTCCTTGGCCATCGGCAGCATGGTGTTGACGAATTCGTCGGCAGAACTGAAGGCCTTCTTCGCCGGTGCCAGCGGAATCTGCGCCATGGCGCGGCCGTAGACCTGCATCTGCCCGCCAGCGGCTTTCTGCTCTTCGGCACGGGCCAGCCAGTCGCCGTTGTACAACGCGCCGGAGCCTGTGACGGCGGTAGTCGCAGCCCGTTGCGGCAAGGCATTGGTCACTGCTGCAGTGGTCGCAGTGGCCACGCTCGGCGCCGACGGCACCAGACCGGCGAGCAAGCGATCGGCCAGTTTCGGCGGCAATGCCAGTCGCCGCTGGTTGATCAGCGCCATGTCGTTGCGATGGGAAATATCGGTGTTGTTCGGCGCATGCACCGAGCGCGATGCCCACAACGGACGCTCGCCATTGACGCGGGACAGCGGCCCGGTGGCGACGGTGCCAGCGGCAATCGGCGTCGGCACGGCGGCGGCCTTGGCCAGCGCTTCCTGCTGCTTGGCGGCGGACGCAGCCGCAGCCTCGCCCGGCGCCATCGGTTTGTTCTTCGACATCTGCCGGATCAGCACGTCGGCCAGGCCAATACCACCGCCCTCGCGGGACATGGAAACCGCCAGTTGCTGGTCGTACATTTCCTGATACTGCTTGGCCGCCGGCGTGTTCAGCGGGTTGTCCTGGCCGAGCGCTTCGGTGGCCGAACGCATCGACTTGAGCATTTCGCCGAGGAACAGCGACTCGAATTCCTGCGCCACCTTGCGCATGTTTTCGTCGCTGTTCTTGTCGCCGACCTTGAGCTGGTTCAGACGATTGAGGTCGGAGTAGGAACCCGAATCGCTGCTGCTGACCAGACCGCTTTTGCGCATATCCATGGTGGCCGGCCTCAGATCACGATCAGGTCGGCTTGCAATGCGCCGGCCTGCTTCAGAGCTTCGAGAATTGCCATCAGGTCACCCGGTGCTGCGCCGACCTGGTTTACCGCACGGACGATCTCGTCGAGGGTGGTGCCCGGGCCGAACTTGAACATCGGTTTGGCCTCCTGTTCGGCATTCACTCGCGATCGCGGTACGACGGCGGTCTGGCCGTTGGACAGCGGGCCAGGCTGGCTGACGATCGGGTCTTCGGTGATGGTCACGGTCAGGCTGCCGTGGGTCACGGCGGCTGGCGACACTTTCACGTTCTGGCCGATGACGATGGTGCCGGTACGCGAGTTGATGATGACTTTTGCCACCGCCTGACCCGGATCGATTTCGAGGTTTTCCAGAATCGACAGGTAGTCGACGCGCTGGCTCGGATCCAGTGGTGCAGTCACGCGCACCGATCCGCCGTCGATGGCTTGGGCGACGCCAGGGCCGAGCATGTCATTGACCTTGTCGACGATGCGCTTGGCGGTGGTGAAGTCGGAACGGTTGAGGTTCAGCGTCAGGCTGTTGCCCTGGTTGAAACCGCTCGGCACCGCACGTTCCACCGACGCACCGCCAGGGATGCGACCGGCCGACGGAACGTTGACGGTAATCTTCGAACCATCACGGCCTTCAGCGTCGAAACCGCCAACCACGAGGTTGCCCTGAGCGATCGCATAGACGTTACCGTCGATACCCTTGAGCGGCGTCAGCAGCAAGGTGCCGCCGCGCAGGCTCTTGGAGTTACCGATCGAGGACACGGTGATGTCGACCTGCTGACCCGGTTTGGCAAACGCTGGCAGATCGGCACTCACCGACACCGCCGCGACGTTCTTCAACTGCACGTTGCCCGATCCCGGCGGCACCTTGATGCCGAACTGCGAGAGCATGTTGTTGAAGGTCTGCAGGGTGAACGGGGTCTGCGTCGTCTGGTCACCGGTGCCGTTAAGCCCGACCACCAGGCCGTAACCGATCAACTGGTTGGAGCGCACGCCGGAAATGCTGGCGATGTCTTTCAGCCGCTCGGCGTGTGCGGTGAACGCCGCAGACATCAACAACGCGGCCACCATAAGGCTTTTCAGATTCAACGTAGCCACCTAGAAAGGGAACAGCGGGCTGAGGAAGAAACGGTCGAACCAGCCTGGCTGACTCGTATCGGCAAACGCGCCGGTACCCGAGTAGGTGATGCGCGCATCGGCGACACGGGTCGACGACACGGTGTTGTCGGTCGCGATGTCATCGGCGCGGACCATACCGGCGATGCGCACCAGTTCGTCACCAGTGTTGAGCGTCAGCCACTTCTCGCCACGCACGGCGATGATGCCGTTGGGCAGCACGTCGGCCACGGTCACGGTGATCGAACCGGTCAGGCTGTTGCTCTGCCCGGACTTGGCGTCGCCCTTGGTCGAACGGTCGGCGCTGTAGCCAGCGTTCAGGCTCAGGTCACCGCCACCAATCGGGTTGTTGGTGGTCAGGCTGGAACCGAACAACGAGGTCAGACCAATCGAGTTATCGCTGTTCTTGTCCATCTGCGAGTTGGCGTTCTTGCTCGCCTGGGTGCGCTCGTTCAGGGTGATGGTGATGATGTCACCGACGCGGAACGCCTTGCGGTCGCTGTACAGGTTCTGCTCAAAGCCGGCCTGATAGATCGAGCCGTTATTGGCAGCCGCCGGCAACGGTGTGCGCGGCAACACCGGGGCGTAGTAAGGGTCATTGGGCTTGGGCGTCGGGGCGACGCAGCCCGCGAGCGAGACGACCCCACTCAATGCCAGAACAGATACAAAGCGCTTCATGACCCTACCTCACGGTGTTGCTGGCGACCTCAGGCCGCCTCAAAGACTGGATTACAGATTCTGCGTTACGAACGAGAGCATCTGGTCGGCGGTGGAGATCACCTTGGAGTTCATCTCGTAGGCGCGTTGAGTGGTGATCATGTTGACCATCTCTTCAACGGTGCTGACGTTCGAGGTTTCCAGGGTGTTCTGCAGCGTGGTACCGAAACCGTTGAGGCCCGGGGTGCCGATCTGCGGCGCGCCGGAAGCAGCGGTTTCCAGGAACAGGTTGTTGCCCACCGCTTGCAGGCCGGCCGGGTTGATGAAGTCGGCGGTCTGCAGGTTGCCGATCACTTGCGAGGCCGGGTTGCCGGCGATGGTGATGGACACGGTGCCGTCACGGCCGACAGTGAAGGTCTGCGCATCGTTCGGAATGATGATCGCCGGCTCCAGGGCGAAACCGCTGGCGTTGACGATCTGGCCATTGGAGTCGAGGTGGAAAGTACCGTCACGGGTGTAGGACGTGGTGCCGTCCGGCTGCAGGATCTGGAAGAAACCGCGACCGTCGATGGCCATGTCCAGCGGCTGCTCGGTGGTTTGCAGGCTGCCGGCGGTGAAGTTTTTCTGGGTGCCGACAATGCGCACACCGGTACCCACTTGCAGACCCGACGGCAGTTCGCTGTCCTGGGTCGACTGGGCGCCTGGCTGACGCTTGATCTGATAGAGCAAGTCCTGGAACTCGGCACGGTCACGTTTGAAACCCGTGGTCGAGACGTTCGCCAGGTTGTTGGAAATGGTGGTCAGGTTGGTGTCCTGGGCGGACAGACCGGTTTTGGCAACCCATAGAGCCGGAAGCATTCGATTCTCCTCGTGCGCCTGTTTTACGGCGCGACGTTCTGATAATTAGCTGATCTGCAAGACCCGAGCCATGGCCTGGTCGTCGTCTTTGGCGGTGTTCATCATCTTGACGTGCAACTCGAACTGCTTGGCCAGGGCCAGCACCGAAGTCATTTCTTCCACGGCATTGACGTTGCTCGACTCGAGGAAACCCGAGACCAGTTTGACGTTGGCGTCGGCTTGCGCCGGCTGGCCGTCCTTGGTGTAAATCGAACCGTCGAGGCCTTTGTTCATGTTCTTGATGTCCGGGTTGACCAGTTTTATCCGGTCGACTTCGGCCATGACGCGCGGGCCTTCGCCCATCGCGCGAATGCTGATGGTGCCGTCTTCGCCGACTTCGACCTGCTGCTCGGGCGGCACGGCGATCGGGCCGCCATTACCGATCACCGGCATGCCGTTGCCGGCGCGCAATACGCCGAGGGCGTCGATGTTGAGGCTGCCGGTACGCACGTAGCTTTCACCACCGCTGGGGTTTTGCACGGCGATGAAACCGTTGCCGGATACCGCGACGTCGAGTTCACGACCGGTCTGCACCAGCGAGCCCGGCGTGAAGTCGGTGGCAGGACGTTCGCTCATGGCAAACGCGCGCGCCGGAAAGCTGTCACCGAACACCGGCATCGAACGCGCCTGCTCGAGATCGCGCTGAAAGCCGTTGGTGGAGATGTTCGCCAGGTTGTTGGCATGCGCCCGTTGCGCCAGTGCGTTCTGGCTGGCGCCGGTCATTGCCACATAAAGGTACTTGTCCACAGTGTTTCCTCTGCATGCCGGACGTTTGCCGCCCACCGCTGTACTGCTCAGCCATAAGCAATTTGCAGACCAACTTTTTATTGGCGGGCGAAGGCCCGGTAAACAGGGGACTTGAGGGGATCGGAGGGGGAATCTGAAATGGGTCGAAGACGAAAAACCGGCGGTGTCATGCCGGTTAGTGGCAATCCTGAGTTCGGCGGGGGATGGAGATCCTCTGGCGAGGGGATTTATCCCCGTTCGGCTGCGCAGCAGTCGCCAAGCCTGCAAATGAGGTCGCGGGGAAGAAAAAGCGGGGCGGCTTCGCCGCCCATCGGGGATAAATCCCCTCGCCACAAAGGCTCTATTTAGCTTTCGGAGGTTTTGCCAACTTCATACTCACGCAACTTGTTGGCAATCGTCGTGTGCGAAACACCGAGCCGCTTGCCCAACTGCCGACTGCTTGGATGCTCGGAATACAAGCGTTCCAGCACCGCTTTTTCGAAACGCCCGACGATCTCGTCGAGATTTCCGTCGAGGGAAAAATCGCCAAGCGGCTGACGCACGCCGTAATCCGGCAGGCGAATATGTTCGGCCTTGACCGTGCCGCCGTCGCACAGGGAAACCGCCTGGAACAGTACGTTCTCCAGCTGCCGCACGTTGCCCGGCCAGTGGTAATGGCTGAGGCGATCCATCGCCGCCGGAGCCAGTTTCGGCAGCGAACAGCCGATCTGCCGACTGGCCTGGTCGAGAAAGTGTTCAACCAGCGGCGTCAGACCGTCGAGGCACTCGCGCAGCGGCGGGATGTGCAGCGACAGCACGTTCAAGCGGTGATAGAGATCCTGACGAAACTCACCGCGCGCGCACAATTCGGACAAGTCCACCTGCGTCGCGCAGATCACCCGCACGTCCAGATACACCTCTTCATCACTGCCGACGCGACGGAAGCAACCGTCCTGAAGAAAGCGCAGCAATTTGACCTGCAAACGCGGACTCATCTCGCCGACGCCATCGAGAAACAGCGTGCCGCCAGCGGTCAATTCGAGTAGGCCAAGCTTGCCTTCGGCCCGCGCGCCTTCGAAGGCACCGGGGCCGTAGCCGAACAGTTCGGTCTCGGCCATCGACTCCGGCAGTCCGGCGCAGTTGAGCGCCATCAACGGTGACTGTCCGCGCGGGCTGGCGAGGTGGCAGGCGCGCGCCAGCAGTTCCTTGCCAGTGCCGGTTTCGCCTTCTATTAATAGCGGCGCATCCAGCGGCGCCATGCGTCGCGCTTCGCGGACCACAGCGGCCATGACTTTCGAACTCTGGAAAATACTGTCGAAACCGCGCAGCTCTTGCTTGCGCACATTGTAGATACGCTCGCCGACGCGGTCGGCGCGGTGCAGCGTCAGTACGGCGCCGGCCATGGCCTCGCTGTCATCGTGCTCCGATTGCAGCGGCGCGATGTCGGCGAGAAAGATGTCGCCCTTGACCTTGACCCGCATGCCGTTGATCCGCGATTTGTTGGCGCGCACCAATTCCGGCAAATCGAAATCCTCGGCGTAGCGCGACAGCGGAATCCCCGGCACTTCATCGACGCGCACCCCGAGCAACTGCGCCGCCGCGCGGTTGGCCGCAACGATCGAGCCGCCCATGTCGATCGACAACACCGGAAACTCCAGCGCGCCGAGCAACGCATTCAGTTCCATGTGCCGGCGCTCGCTGGGCATCAGCCCGACGCGCTTGACCCCGAACACCCCGCCGATTGCCTCGAACTTGGGGCGCAACGCCTGGAACTGGATGTTGATCAGGTTCGGGCAGTGCAGGTAGATCGCATTGCCATGCTCACCGCCAACTTCACCGCGGGCGACGTTGATCCCGTACGCCACCAGCAGATTGAGAATGTCGCGCAGGATGCCGATGCGGTTCTGGCAGTGGACTTTGATGCGCATAGAAAAAGGCCCGACAGGTTTGAAAGGTAAACACATGTCCTTGTGGGAGCGAGCCTGCTCGCGAAGGCGCCATCACATCCAGTATCAATGTGTCAGACAGACCGCTTTCGCGAGCAGGCTCGCTCCCACAGGATCTTGTGGCGCGCCCGAGGCAGAGTTTTCTGTCGAGGCACGCAGATAGTTGTCAAGATTATGTGACAGCCCCTGCCCTTTTCAAACCCGCCATTCACCGTAAATGCGCATTACCCGACAAAGCGTAACGATAACTTTACGAAATACGCAGAATTTTCCTACGCACACACCGGTCAACATGCTGCACGACCTGTCACTCTGGGGTATTCCTTTAGCCATCGCTGGACATAACAAAAACGAATTTCCTAGCAGGAGAGCAGCATGAAGCAGACGCAATACGTGGCTCGCGAGCCCGATGCGCAAGGTTTTATCGACTACCCCGCCGAAGAACATGCGGTGTGGAACACGCTGATCACTCGCCAGTTGAAGGTGATTGAAGGTCGCGCGTGCCAGGAATATCTGGACGGTATCGAAAAACTCGGTCTGCCCCACGACCGCATCCCGCAACTGGCCGAGATCAACAAAGTCCTCGGCGAGACCACCGGCTGGCAAGTTGCCCGGGTGCCGGCGCTGATTCCTTTCCAGACCTTCTTCGAGTTGCTTGCCAGCAAGCAATTCCCCGTCGCCACCTTCATACGTACCCGCGAAGAACTCGACTATCTGCAAGAGCCGGACATTTTTCACGAGATCTTCGGCCACTGCCCGCTACTGACCAACCCCTACTTTGCTGAATTCACCCACACCTACGGCAAGCTCGGCCTGCAGGCGACCAAGGAAGAGCGCGTGTACCTGGCGCGGCTGTACTGGATGACCATCGAATTCGGCCTGGTCGACACCCCGCAGGGCAAGCGCATTTACGGTGGCGGAATTCTGTCTTCGCCCAAAGAAACCGTTTACTGCCTGTCGGACGAGCCCGAGCATCAGCTCTTCGATCCGCTGGAAGCCATGCGCACGCCGTATCGCATCGACATCCTGCAACCGCTGTACTTCGTCCTGCCCAATCTCAAGCGCCTGTTCGATGTGGCCCATGAAGACATCATGGCCATGGTTCGTCAGGGCATGCAGCTGGGCTTGCACGCGCCGAAATTTCCGCCGAAACCCAAAGCCGCCTGAACCGCGACTTTTGCTGACAATTGCGTCTGTCCGTCGCCACCACTTTGCTTTAGCGTGACGGCATTGGCGGCACACGCGCTTTAATAAAAAACACACTCGTTTTCAGGAATCCACCATGTCGACTTTGAACCAAGCCCACTGCGAAGCCTGCCGCGCCGATGCGCCACAAGTCAGCGATGAAGAACTGCCGATCCTGATCAAGCAGATCCCTGACTGGAACATCGAAGTACGCGACGGCATCATGCAGCTGGAAAAAGTTTTCCTGTTCAAGAACTTCAAGCACGCGCTGGCGTTCACCAACGCCGTCGGCGAGATTTCCGAGGCCGAAGGTCACCACCCGGGCCTGCTGACCGAGTGGGGCAAAGTCACCGTGACCTGGTGGAGCCATTCGATCAAAGGCCTGCACCGCAACGACTTCATCATGGCCGCGCGCACTGACGAAGTGGCCAAGACCGCAGAAGGACGCAAGTAATGCACTTCGACGCCATCGGCCGGGTTCCCGGCGACCCGATTCTCGGTTTGATGGAGGCCTATGCGCAGGATGCCAATCCGCGCAAGTTCGACCTCGGCGTTGGCGTCTACAAGGATGCCCAGGGCCTGACGCCGATCCCGGAAGCGGTGAAAATCGCTGAAGCGCGACTGGTCGAAAGCCAGGACACTAAGACCTACATCGGTGGCCACGGCAATCCGCTGTTCGGCAAGGTCATCAATGAGCTGGTACTCGGTGCCGACTCGCAACTGATCACCGAACAACGCGCCGGCGCCACCCAGACCCCGGGTGGCACCGGTGCCCTGCGTCTGGCTGCCGACTTCATCGCCCAATGCCTGCCGGGCAAAGGCGTGTGGTTGAGCAATCCGACCTGGCCGATCCACGAAACCATTTTCGCCGCCGCCAAGGTCAAGGTCAGCCACTACCCGTACGTCGGCAGTGACAATCGCCTCGACGTCGAAGCGATGCTCGCCGTGCTCAGGGAAGTGCCGAAGGGCGACGTGGTGCTGCTGCATGCGTGCTGCCACAACCCGACCGGTTTCGACCTGAGCCATGACGACTGGAAGCGCGTGCTTGAAGTGGTGCGCAGCCGCGATCTGCTGCCGCTGATCGACTTCGCTTATCAGGGTTTTGGTGATGGACTGGAACAGGACGCGTGGTCGACCCGGTTGTTCGCGGCGCAAGTGCCGGAGCTGCTGATCACCAGTTCCTGCTCGAAGAACTTCGGCCTGTATCGCGACCGTACCGGTGCGCTGATCGTCTGCGCGACCAGCGCTGACAAGCTCATCGACATCCGCAGCCAACTGGCCAATATCGCCCGCAACCTGTGGTCGACGCCGCCGGATCACGGCGCGGCGGTGGTCGCGACCATCCTCGCCGACCCAGAGCTGAAAGCACGCTGGGCCGATGAAGTGGAAGCGATGCGCTTGCGGATCGCGCAGTTGCGCAGCGGCTTGGTCGAGGCGCTGGAACCGCACGGTTTGCGCGAGCGTTTCGCGCACATCGGTGTGCAACGCGGGATGTTCTCCTACACGGGCCTGTCGCCGGAACAGGTGAAAACCCTGCGCGAGCGGCACAGCGTGTACATGGTCAGCTCGGGCCGGGCCAACGTCGCCGGCATCGACGCCACCCGCCTCGCCTTGCTCGCGGACGCCATCGCCGACGCCTGCAAATAGTTTTTGCAGTACGCAACCCGGTCGGAGCGAGCCCTGTGGTGAGGGGATTTATCCCCGCCCGGCTGCGCAGCAGTCGTACACCGTTGCTCGCGGAGTGTCAGACATTCCGCGTATGCAGGGTCTGGGGCCGCTTCGCAGCCCAGCGGGGATAAATCCCCTCACCACAGGGCCCGTTCCCACATTTAGTTTTCGGTTGATCTCGCGCCCTGCGGCCATCTGTCGCATTAATTTGAATTAAAAGTCTGATTGTCATTTTTCCTGCTGTATCCTGCGCAGGCTTTGTAAAGCGCGGAGCACCTGATCTATCAACAGACTTAGCGAGGAGCGCACCCATGCACGAGATTCCCAATCTCCCCTTCCCAAGCCTGCACGTACCTGAGCAGACGACCCCGCAACACGCCGGCGCTGAAAAGCCCGAGCCGCAAGAAGCCGCTGACAGCCGCAAAGCCGACAGCGAAGAGTAAGACCCGCCGTACAGACCGTGTGGAAAGCGCTAACATGCGCTTTCCACACTGCCTGAAACCCGAGCCCGCCATGACCGACGAATTCTCCGAAAGCCAAGCTGCCGTGCTGATCGGCGCCACCGAGAAAATGATCGAGATCTGGAATCGCCTCTCGCCCGAGAAGCAAGCTGCCCTGCTCGAACGTTTCGGCAGCGAAGAAAACGCCCTCGCCGCCCTCGTCACCACGCAACTGGTCGCCCCGGCGAAATCCTGAAAGCGCCGCCCGGCAAATAGTTTTACTTTTCCCCGCCCCTGAACGGTTCACGCCGGTATCATGAGCAGCCTATCTAATCTGCTGCTCCCGTGGATCGTTACCCATGTCGTCTATATCCGAGCCCCAGCGTCCGCTGGCGGTTACGCTGCAAGTAGTCTCCATCGTCCTCTTCACCTTCATCGGTTACCTGAACATCGGCATCCCGCTCGCCGTGTTGCCGGGCTATGTCCACAGTGACCTTGGTTTCGGCGCCGTGATCGCCGGGCTGGTGATCAGCGTGCAATACCTCGCCACCCTGCTCAGCCGTCCATATGCCGGCAAGATCATCGACAACCAGGGCAGTAAACGCGCAGTGATGATTGGCCTCGCTGGTTGCGGCTTGAGCGGTGTGTTCATGCTGATTTCCGCGTGGACGCCGAACCTGCCGCTGGTGAGCCTGATCAGTCTGTTGATTGGCCGTCTGGTGTTGGGCAGCGCGGAAAGCCTGGTCGGTTCCGGTTCGATTGGCTGGGGCATCGGCCGGGTCGGCGCGGCGAATACGGCGAAAGTGATTTCCTGGAACGGCATCGCCAGTTACGGCGCCCTGGCGATCGGCGCGCCGTTCGGTGTGTGGCTGGTAAGCAGGTTGGGGCTGTGGAGCATGGGCGTGAGCATCATCCTCCTCGCCCTGCTCGGCCTGGCGCTGGCATGGCCGAAGACCGCCGCGCCGATCGTTGCCGGCGAACGCCTGCCGTTCATGCATGTGCTGGGCAAAGTCTTCCCCCACGGTTGCGGGCTCGCGCTGGGCTCGATCGGCTTCGGCACCATCGCCACTTTCATCACCCTGTACTACGCGACCCAGCACTGGGATAACGCGGTGCTGTGCCTGAGCCTGTTCGGCGCCAGCTTCATCGGCGCGCGGCTGCTGTTCGGCAACCTGATCAACCGCCTCGGCGGCTTCCGCGTGGCGATTGCCTGCCTGTCGGTGGAAACGTTGGGTTTGTTGTTGCTGTGGATTGCGCCGGATGCGCATTGGGCACTGGCGGGCGCGGCGCTGAGCGGTTTCGGCTTCTCGCTGGTGTTCCCGGCACTGGGCGTGGAGGCGGTGAATCTGGTGCCGGCCTCGAGCCGTGGCGCGGCGGTCGGTGCCTATTCACTGTTCATTGATTTGTCGCTGGGGATCACCGGGCCGCTGGCCGGGGCGATTGCGGCGGGGTTCGGTTTTGCTTCGATCTTTCTGTTCGCAGCCTTCGCGGCGTTGAGCGGCCTTGGCTTGAGTGTCTATCTGTACAAGCACACGGCGAAATACCGCGAGGTTTAAAAATCCACTTTGCCGCGCCCGGCCTTGATACTGCCACGCTTGGTTTTCGACTCCAGCCGACGCTTCTTCGAACCGAGGGTCGGCTTGGTCGGGCGGCGTTTCTTTTCCACTTTGGTGGCGCTGAGAATCAGCTCGACCAGCCGCTCCAGCGCGTCGGCGCGGTTGGCTTCCTGGGTGCGATATTGCTGCGCCTTGATGATCAGCACGCCATCGCTGGTGATACGGCTGTCACGCAGCGCCAGCAGGCGTTCCTTGTAGAACTCCGGCAATGACGAGTTGGGAATGTCGAAGCGCAAGTGCATGGCGCTGGAGACCTTGTTGACGTTCTGCCCACCGGCGCCTTGCGCGCGGATGGCGGTCAATTCGATCTCGGCATCCGGCAGATGCACATTGTTGGAAATCACCAGCATGGAAAAGCGTCCGTAATCAGAGCGTGCAGGATAACCTGATTCACTCAACCTCTGTGGGAGCGAGCCTGCTCGCGAAGGCGGTGTGTCAGTCGATGCAGATGTTTCTGATGGACCGCTTTCGGGAGCAGGCTCGCTCCCACAGGGTTCGGTGTGATGCCAGATTTTTCCATTTCAAAACAACAAACCCGGCACTTGGCCGGGTTTGCTGTTTCCGCTTGAGCGGTTACTTGGCGATCACTGGCAGCGCCTGCTGGGCACTGCGCTTGTTCTTGATCAGGTAGCAGACCCACATGAACACCACCCACACCGGAATCGCGTACACCGAGATCTGAATCCCCGGGATCAGCAGCATCACGCCGAGGATGAACACCACGAACGCCAGGCAGACGAAGTTGCCGTACGGGTACCACAGCGCCTTGAACAGCGGCGTCTGTTTAGTCCGATTCATGTGCTGGCGGAACTTGAAGTGCGAGTAGCTGATCATCGCCCAGTTGATCACCAGCGTCGCAACCACCAGCGACATCAGCAGTTCCAGCGCGTGCTGCGGGATCAGGTAGTTGAGCAACACGGCGACCAGCGTCACTGCCGCCGACGCCAGAATCGAACGCACCGGCACGCCGCGCTTGTCGATCTTCGCCAGAGCTTTCGGCGCGTCACCCTGCTCGGCCATCCCCAGCAGCATACGGCTATTGCAGTAGGTGCCGCTGTTGTACACCGACAGCGCGGCGGTCAGCACGACGAAGTTGAGGATGTGCGCGGCGGTGTTGCTGCCGAGCATCGAGAACACCTGCACGAACGGACTGCCGCTGTACGAATCGCCCGACGCATTGAGGGTTTCCAGCAGGCTGTCCCAAGGAGTCAGCGACAGCAGGATCACCAGTGCACCGATGTAGAAAATCAGGATGCGGTAGATCACCTGATTGATCGCTTTCGGGATCACGGTTTTTGGCTTGTCGGCTTCAGCGGCGGTGAAACCGAGCATTTCCAGACCGCCGAAGGAGAACATGATGATCGCCATGGCCATCACCAGACCGCTCACACCATTGGGGAAGAAACCGCCGTGGGACCACAGGTTGCTCACCGAGGCTTGCGGGCCGCCATGGCCGCTGACCAACAGGTAGCTGCCCAGTGCGATCATGCCAACGATGGCCACAACCTTGATGATCGCAAACCAGAATTCGGCTTCACCGAAGACTTTGACGTTGGCCAGGTTGATCGCGTTGATCAGCACGAAGAATGCAGCAGCGGAGACCCAGGTCGGGATGTCCGGCGCCCAGTAATGGATGTACTTGCCGACCGCTGTCAGCTCCGACATGCCCACCAGAATGTACAGAATCCAGCAGTTCCAGCCCGAAAGGAAACCGGCGAAACCGCCCCAGTATTTGTGCGCGAAATGGCTGAAGGAGCCGGCCACCGGCTCTTCGACGATCATTTCGCCGAGCTGGCGCATGATCATGAAGGCGATGAAGCCGCAAATGGCGTAGCCGAGGATCATCGACGGGCCGGCGGATTTCAGTACCCCGGCAGAACCGAGGAACAATCCGGTACCGATCGCGCCACCGAGGGCGATCAGTTGAATATGCCGATTTTTCAGGCCGCGCTTTAGCTCGCCTGATTGCGAGGGTTGTCCACTCATGAAAAAGGTCTCACGCAAGGTTTGATGATGTTCAGTAGACGTTGCTGCAAGGTTGCGATTTCAGGCAGCCCCGATCAAACCCCAGCGCAGGCACCAGGAGTTCAGCTCATTTACAACGGTCATGCGTCACCTGTTTGTTTTTATCTGTGACGAAATCGAACCCGGCACGCTTGTGGCGCGGCGGAGTGAACAAGGCGGATAGCCTCGAGATTTTTGCGATTACGCAGAGGGTCACAGTTAAAACGCGGCGCATTGTACACCGCTAACCCCCTGCTGCCAGACCCGCCTGATCAGCGTGTCGGTTGCCGGGATTGCACGTGTCCGCCTCGACAGTGCCGAGCGGCTGCAAAATATGAGTCAGGCCTTTGCAGGCCATCGACGGGGACGAGGAAAAAACCGTCCCACGGGGAGAAGTGGAAATCAGTCGCGGCGTACATTGCGCCTCCTTCTTGTTATTCGCCTGCACGACAGGCGTGGGGCGCATCACACCCTGCCTGAAGGCTGGAAACAAGCGCGCCAGAGCCCTGCGTGGCGCACGCTCCGTCGGGTTACGGAAGCTTTTCCTTACAACGGATGGCGAGACGGGAAATCACCGCGTTGGCGGGCCAATATCGTCAGGTTTTCTTTACAAGGCGTAACGAATATTTTCCGAATCAGAAATTTCCGAAGGACGTCTGCATATTGACGGTAGCTAGCTTGCTATCAATTTCACCGACCTAGTTTTTTGTTTTCAAATAAGAAAATTCATCCCGAAAAACAGAACAAAAAGTCTATTTAAAAATTAAATGGATAAAATTTTGCATTCACAAAAACGCTCAACTAGGTTCTTCACGTCTCACCGGCCACCTCGACCGGTCAGTCATAAACCGTGAAATTCTCTAGGAGATCGACCATGCAAGCACTGGAAAAAGACTTGGATACCGAACTGCAACTGGACGAATGGTTTGAAGCGCCAACCCATGAGGCCGCTGTGGAAATGATGCAAGCCGACGCGGTGGTTCCGTTCGGCACGGCGATGTGGCCTCTGTAAGACATCCCGGGCAGGCACGGTCCGGCCGGTCGTGCCTGCCGCTTCATTCCCCGGTCAGTCAGGGAGGATTCATGGACAAGCCCCGCGCCATCTCGCATTTCCTTTACTACCTCGAACATCACCCTGCCCTCGCCGGCCTCGACTCGGCGAAGGTCATGCTTGGCCACACCGCCGATTACGAAGCCCTGACCGGCGCCATTGCCGAACAGGCCGGCGAGCATCCGCGCTTTCAGTTCAGCGCCCGGCGCCTTGACCTGGAAAGCACCGCAGCGCTGTCCGCGGCGATTGCCGACAGCGATCTGTACATTTTCTTCTACGACTCTTCCACCCTGCCCAACCCGCGTCCCGATGGCCCGGAGTTCGTCCGCGCACTGCAAGCGGTCATGGCGGAAAACTGGAAGAAGTCGCTGCTGTTCAAGGATTACGGCGACTACTTCTACGACACTTTCAGCATCACCCCGCAGCGCATCGCCGGGCTCAACAGTCACCTGATCCAGCGCATGTCCCAGGCGACCACGCTGAGTTTCAAGGACGATCACGGCTCATGGTTCGAAACACCGATGAGCAGCATCAAAAAGTGGACCGACATCAACGGCGTCGGCAACTTCGACCTCGCCCCCGGCGAAATCGCCACCCACAGCGAAGCCATCAACGGCCATGTGAAGTTCAAGGGCACCTTCCTCAGCACCATCCCCTTCGCGCGCAAGTACGGCGTGCTGGAGTCGCCGCTGGAGCTGTGGATCGAGAACTCGACCATCAGCCGCATCGCCACCGACGTGCCGGGGCTGGAGCATGATTTCAACAAGTACCTGGATGCCAACCCGTCGAACCGGCGGATTGAGGAGTTGGGGATTGGCACAAACGAAGGCGTGAAGGATCTGTATGCGCGCAATGCCGGGTTTGAGGAGCGGCACTGTGGGCTGCATCTCGGATTGGGCGGTGGTGCCAAGGGCAGCCATCACCTGGACCTGATCTTTTCGGGTGGGGTATTGGCGCTGGATGACAAGCCGGTTTTCGATGGGCGATTTGTGTTTTAAGGCTGGAATTGACGGTGCAGCTTCAGGCCTCATCGCGGGCAAGCCCGCTCCCACAGGGGATTTATGTAAGCCGCAGATGATCGTTCCCACGCTCCGCGTGGGAATGCAGCCCGGGACGCTCCGCGTCCCTTCCAAAGCCGAACGCGGAGCGTCCGTTGATGCATTCCCACGCAGAGCGTGGGAACGATCGGTGTCAGCACAGACTTTCGTCCAGACAAAAAAAACGCCAACCCTGAGGTTGGCGTTTTTGCTTCAACTTACAGCTTGCAGCTAGTAACTCACAGCTGCCTCATTCCGGCTTCTTGCGTCCGAAACCCGGGCGCTGACCGGAACCGGCCGGTGCGCCGCGACGCTTGCCGGAGGGCTTGTCGCCGTCGACCAGTTTGATCCCCGGACGCTTCGGCGCCGGTTTGGCCGGGCGCTTGTTGGTGGTGTCGGCTGGACGATCCGCCACTGGCGTACCGCGACCGGCCGGTGCACGACCTTCGCCACGCTCGGTACGGCCATTGGCCGGACGCGGTGCGCGCTCGCCGTCACGGGCGACTGGCTTGCGACCTGGACGCTCGCCTTCGATCTGCGGCTCACGGCTCGGGCGCGGTGCGGTCGGCGCGCCGGCGGCTGGACGCAGGGTGCGCACGCGCTCGGTCTTGGCCATCGGCCGCGACGATTTGCGCTGCATGCGTTCGAGCTTGTCCTTGCTCTTGGCGTTCAGCTGCGGCATTGCCACCGGCGTCAGGCCCACTTCGGCGCTGAGCACGTCGACTTCGTACTGGCTCATTTCGCGCCAGCGGCCCATCGGCAGGTCGGAGTTGAGGAACACCGGACCGAAACGCACACGCTTCAGACGGCTGACCACCAGACCTTGAGATTCCCACAGACGACGCACTTCACGGTTGCGCCCTTCCATGACCACGCAGTGGTACCAGTGGTTGAAACCTTCACCGCCCGGCGCCTGTTGAATGTCGGTGAAACGCGCCGGACCGTCTTCCAGCACCACGCCAGCCTTGAGGCGTTCGATCATCTCGTCGTCGACTTCACCGCGTACACGCACGGCGTACTCGCGGTCCATCTCGTAGGACGGGTGCATCAGACGGTTGGCCAGCTCACCGTCGGTGGTGAACATCAGCAGACCGGTGGTGTTGATGTCGAGACGGCCGATGTTGATCCAGCGGCCTTCTTTCGGACGCGGCAGCTTGTCGAACACGGTCGGACGGCCTTCCGGGTCGTCACGGGTGCAGATTTCGCCGTCGGGCTTGTTGTACATGATCACGCGGCGCACCGATTCGGCGGCCTCTTCGCGCTTGATCACTTTGCCATCGATGGTAATGGCGTCGTGCATGTCGACGCGCAGGCCGAGGGTGGCGTCTTTGCCATTGACCTTGATCCGGCCCTGGCTGATCCAGGATTCCACGTCACGGCGCGAGCCGACGCCGATACGGGCGAGGACTTTCTGCAGCTTTTCGCCTGCTGGGCCGATTTCCTGGTCGTCTTTCTGATTGATGTCACTCATCTGGGCACCTCCCGGTGTGGTCTGTTCAGGCGGCGCCTGAAGTATTGAAAACTGGGTCCAGGCCGAAGGGATCGGCGGAGGGTCGCGAATCATACGCGGATGTGCGCCGTCGCGCATCAGAGACTAGCTGATCGATTGCCGGTTATTTCTTTTTCCGCCGACCGGCACCACCGAGTTTGATCAGGCGCAGCGCGGCTTCGGCCAGCACCGTGCGTTTGTCGTCCTTGTCGAGCTTCTTCCAGGCCTTGATCTCGCGCTTGCTGCGACCGCAACCCAGGCAGATGTCGTCGGAGAATTTGCAGAGGCTGATGCAGGGGTCTTTGGTTGAGCTCATCATCCTCTCCAGAAACACATCAAACCCTGTGGGAGCGGGCTTGCCCGCGATAGCGGAGTGTCAGTCAACATCATTGGATCTGACCCACCGCAATCGCGGGCAAGCCCGCTCCCACAAGGATCCGGATCAATCGTGGAACTCGCGCCGTTCGGCTTCGATCGCCTCGGCCAGTGCGCGGGCTTCGGCTTCTTCTTCGCTGAGGTCTGGTTCAGGCTGTTCGAGGGCGGCGACAGCGGCCAGGAGTTTCTCGCGGGCCTCGGCGACACCCAGGACGTCCTCTTCCGGTTCGGCGTCAGGCGCCGCTTCAAGTTCAACTTCAGCTTCAACAACCGGCTCGATAATCTCAGGCTCGGGCACCGGCGCTTCGCCATCCACCGCATCGCGCAGCAAATCGTCGAAATCGGTTTTGATGCCCTCTTCCATGCTGTCCAGCTCCAGCAGCAGGGAATGGAAACTGGTTTCTTCCTTCTCCTCCTCCGGCTCGGCGCTGGCGTCGGCCAGTTCCTGCAGACTCTGCGGCACCGGCGCGTCATCGAAGTCGAGCACCGGTTCGGCTTCCATCTCGCGCAGTTCGGCCAGCGGCGGCAGGTCTTCAAGGTTTTTCAGGTTGAAGTGGTCGAGAAACGCCTTGGTCGTGGCGAACATCGCCGGTTTGCCCGGCACGTCGCGATAGCCGACGACGCGGATCCACTCACGCTCGAGCAAGGTCTTGACGATGTTGCTGTTGACCGCCACGCCACGCACGTCTTCGATCTCGCCACGGGTGATCGGCTGGCGATAGGCGATCAGCGCGATGGTCTCCAGCAACGCACGGGAATAGCGCTGCGGGCGTTCTTCCCAGAGACGGCCGACCCACGGCGAGAACTTCTCGCGGATCTGCAAGCGATAGCCCGACGAGACTTCCTTGAGCTCGAAGGCGCGGCCCTCGCAGGACTTGCCGAGCAGGGTCAGGGCTTTCTTGAAGACCGCCGGCTCGGGCCGCTCGCCTTCTTCAAACAGTTCATACAGGCGCTCAAGGGATTGCGGCTTTCCCGAGGCCAACAGAAAGGCTTCAAGCAGGGACGCCAGCTCGCGGGGTTCAGTCAGGTTCATACAGGGACTCGTTATTCGGCTCGGGCTCGCACGTGGATCGCGGCGAACGGCTCATTCTGCACCAGCTCGACCAAGGATTCCTTGACCAGTTCAAGGATCGCCATGAAGGTCACCACCACACCCAGGCGGCCTTCTTCGGCGGTGAACAGCTCGACAAACGGCACGAAGCCGCCGCCCTTGAGCCGTTCCAGCACATCGCTCATGCGCTCGCGGGTGGACAGCGCTTCACGGCTGACCTGGTGGCTTTCGAACATGTCGCCACGGCGCAGGACGTCGGCCATGCACATCAGAATCTCTTCCAGCGCGACGTCGGGCAACAGCTTGCGCGCCCGCGCTTCCGGGGCGTCGAGCTTGGGCACGATCACATCGCGGCCGACCCGGCTCAGACCGTCGATGCCTTCAGCGGCAGCCTTGAAGCGCTCGTATTCCTGCAAGCGGCGGATCAGTTCAGCGCGCGGGTCGTCTTCTTCATCTTCAACGGTTTCGGCGCGCGGCAGAAGCATGCGCGATTTGATCTCGGCAAGCATCGCCGCCATCACCAGATATTCGGCGGCCAGCTCCAGACGCACCGATTGCATCAACTCGACGTAGCCCATGTACTGGCGAGTGATTTCCGCCACCGGAATGTCGAGGATATTGATGTTCTGTTTGCGAATCAGGTACAGCAGCAGGTCGAGCGGGCCTTCGAAGGCCTCAAGAAAGACTTCCAGCGCATCCGGCGGGATGTACAGGTCCAGCGGCATTTCCATGACCGCCTGACCATAGACCATCGCGAACGGCAGTTCCTGCTGGGCGCCAGCCTGGGGATCGACCACGGTTTCCACTGCGGACATTCAGGCCTCGACCATGAACGGCGTCGGATCGCCGCAACCGACGCGGACCACTTCCGGGTCGTCGCCGGTCAGGTCAATCACCGTCGAGGCTTTGATGCCGCCAAAGCCGCCGTCGATGATCAGATCGACCTGGTGCTCGAGCAACTGGCGCATTTCGTAGGGATCGGTGAGTGGGTCTTCATCGCCGGGCATGATCAGCGTCACGCTCATCAGCGGCTCGCCGAGTTCGGCCAGCAGCGCCAGCGCAATCGGATGGCTCGGCACGCGCAGGCCGATGGTGCGCTTCTTCGGATGCAGCAACAGGCGCGGCACTTCGCGGGTGGCATTGAGAATAAAGGTGTAAGGCCCCGGCAGGTGCGCCTTGAGAATGCGGAAGGTGCCGGTGTCGATCTTGGCGTAATTGCCCAGTTGCGACAGGTCGCTGCAGATCAGCGCGAAGTTGTGCTTTTCATCGAGCTGACGCAGCCGTCGCACACGCTCGATGGCAGTCTTGTCGCCGATCTGGCAACCAATGGCGTAGGACGAGTCCGTGGGATAAATCACCACCCCGCCTTTGCGGATGATCTCGACCGCCTGTTTGATCAGGCGCGCTTGCGGGTTTTCCGGATGTATCTGGAAAAATTGACTCACATTCTCTACCTGTTCAGACGGCGGCAATATCTGTGTCATGTTTGAACCGACACCACAGGGGTGGAAGGTCCTCGGGAACCGGCCGGTACTGGCCGATCTCGGACCAGCCGCCAGGGCCATGGAAGTCACTGCCGGCGCTGACCAGCAGACCGAACTCACGGGCAAGGATCGCCAGGCTGCCCACCTGTTCTGCGGGCTGATGGCCATTGACCACCTCGATAGCATGCCCGCCTGCTTGAATATAGTCGGCAATCAGCTTTCGGCGCTTGCTACGGGTGAAATCGTAGTGCCATGGATGCGCCAGGCTGACCCAGGCACCGGCGGCGCGCAGGGTGGCGACGGTGTCTTCCAGGGTCGGCCAGTGCAGCTTGACGTCGCCGAGCTTGCCGGCGCCGAGCCATTTGCGAAACGCCTCGGCGCGATCCTTTACATAACCTTCACGCACCATCCAGTCAGCGAAATGCGGCCGGGCCGGCGCGTTGCCGCTGTCGCCCAGCTCCTGCTGGATCTGCCGGGCGCCGTCGAGGGCACCGGGCATGCCCTTGAGAGCGAGCTTGCGGCTTATTTCTTCCGACCGCAGCCAGCGGCCATCGTGCAATTTCGCGATCGCTTCGACCAACGGCGCGGCGTTGACGTCGAAGCCGTAGCCCAGCACATGAATGGTCGCCCCGCCCCAGGTGCAGGACAATTCGACGCCGTTGACCAGTTGCATGCCTAACTCGGTGGCGGCAGTACGCGCCTCGGCGAGCCCCTCAAGAGTGTCGTGGTCGGTCAACGCCAGGACTCGCACGCCGTTTTCGAACGCTCGCGCAACCAGAACCGCAGGCGCCAGGGCGCCATCGGAGGCCGTGCTGTGGCAGTGCAAATCAACATTCACGGGGAGTTGTAACCTCAAATCAGCTGGCGCTATCGCGCGCCCATATGTTTGTTATTATGCCGCCACATCCAGCTTCTGGCTCTCACTGTGAAACAATTCATCGATTTCATCCCGCTTCTGCTGTTCTTCATCGTTTACAAACTTGATCCACGGGTCGTCGACATTGCCGGCCAGCAAGTGACCGTAGGCGGTATCTACAGCGCCACGGCGATGCTGATCATCAGCTCCCTGGTGGTGTACGGCGCGCTGTTCATCAAGCAGCGCAAGCTGGAAAAGAGCCAGTGGCTGACGCTGATCGCCTGTCTGGTGTTCGGCAGCCTGACGCTGGCCTTCCACAGCGAAACCTTCCTGAAATGGAAAGCGCCGGTGGTCAACTGGCTGTTCGCTGCGGCGTTCATCGGTAGCCACTTCATCGGCGATCGCCTGCTGATCAAACGCATCATGGGCCACGCGCTGACCCTGCCAGAT
This sequence comes from Pseudomonas siliginis, assembly GCF_019145195.1. GTDB lineage: Bacteria > Pseudomonadota > Gammaproteobacteria > Pseudomonadales > Pseudomonadaceae > Aquipseudomonas > Aquipseudomonas siliginis. Next base: position 145,587 of record NZ_JAHSTW010000004.1, on the reverse strand, counting down.
CCGGTCTGGACGCGCCTGAACATCGCCTGGATCGGCTTCTTCCTGTTTTGCGGCGCGGCCAACCTGTTCGTCGCCTTCACCTTCCAGAGCATCTGGGTCGACTTCAAGGTGTTCGGCAGCCTGGGCATGACCGTACTGTTCCTGGTCGCACAGGGCGTTTACCTGTCGCGCCATCTGCATGACACCGATACCACAACGCCAAAAACCGAGGACTGACATGCTCTACGCCATCATTGCCACCGACGTTGCCAACTCGCTGGAAGCTCGCCTGTCCGCGCGACCGGCGCATCTGGAACGCCTGCAAGCGCTCAAGGGCGAAGGCCGCATCGTGCTGGCCGGCCCGCACCCGGCCGTCGACAGCAATGATCCGGGCGCAGCGGGTTTCACCGGCAGCCTGATCGTCGCCGAGTTCGACTCCCTCAGCGCCGCCCAGGCCTGGGCCGATGCCGATCCGTACATTGCCGCCGGCGTCTACGCCAATGTGATCGTCAAGCCGTTCAAGCAAGTCCTGCCGTAATCCCGCTATTGAAATGCCGACGGGTTTTATGTGGCGAGGGGATTCATCCCCGCTGGGTGGCGAAGCCGCCCCAATACCCATCCAACGCGGTGTGTCTGACACACCGCATGCTCCCATTTCAGGACTGCTACGCAGCCCAACGGGGCGGTGCGACGTTTCGCTAAATCCCCTCGCCACAGAATATTCATCAGCCACGAATTATTTGTCAGCCACCAACATCACGTCCTGCGCACTGAACCTTCTCGCTTCTCACCCATCTCAATCGCTCATTATTCTCGTTTGCCTGCCGACAACCTGCCCAATATCCATTTGGAAACAGGTGTCGCGATGCGCAAGGGTCCGTTGTGTCTGATGTTGCTCACGTTGTCGATCATGGCCCCCGCCCATGGTGAGGAAACCACCGAAGGCGGCAGCTCGACGCCATTGTCATTGAGCGCCGGCAGCCAGATCACCGAGCTGCAACAGCGGCTCAAGGCCAGTGAGCAGCAGCGCGAAGAACTGAACAAACAACTGCAAAATGCCGACAACACTCGCGAAAGCGCCCAGCTCGCCCGGCTGCGCCAGGAGAACCAGCGTCTGAAGCTGCAACTCAAGGAAGCCCAGGCCAGCCCGCTGCCGCGTTTGCTGACCGATCAACAGCAGTGGTTCGTCACTGGCGCCGGGGTAGCGCTATTGGCGCTGCTCTGCGGTATCTTTGCCAGTGGTGCAAGCCGAAAACGTCGGCAATGGCTAAATTGAGTGAGTCATGAGCGAGCTGTTATTGATTGATGATGACCAGGAGTTGTGCGAACTCCTGAGTAGCTGGTTGAGCCAGGAAGGCTTCCAGGTGCGCGCCTGCCACGACGGCCAGAGCGCCCGCAAGGCGTTGGCCGAAACCGCCCCGGCGGCGGTAGTGCTGGACGTGATGCTGCCCGACGGCAGCGGTCTGGAACTGCTCAAGCAATTGCGCAACGACCACGCCGACCTGCCGGTGCTGATGCTGTCAGCGCGTGGCGAACCGCTGGACCGCATCCTCGGCCTCGAACTGGGCGCCGACGATTATCTGGCCAAACCCTGCGACCCCCGCGAACTGACCGCGCGCCTGCGCGCCGTGTTGCGCCGCAGCCATCCCGCCGCTGTGTCAACGCAACTTGAGCTGGGTGATCTGAGTTTCAGCCCGGTGCGCGGCGTGGTCAGCATCGACGAAAAAGAACTGACCCTGACCGTCTCCGAAAGCCGCCTGCTCGAAGCCCTGCTCAAGCAGCCCGGCGAGCCGCTGGACAAACAGGAACTGGCGCAACTGGCCCTCGGCCGCAAGCTGACCCTGTACGACCGCAGCCTCGACATGCACGTCAGCAACCTGCGCAAAAAAATCGGCCCCCACCCCGACGGCCGCCCACGCATCGTTGCTCTGCGTAGCCGTGGTTACTACTACAGCCTCTGAACCAGCGCACTTATCCTGTGCGGGCCGGCTGGCGATGGTGTTTGTTTGGTCGGGTTTTTTGCGTGTATATCCGTTGCTGCGGTAACGGCTACTTAAGGTTCCGCTCTTACAGCGGGTCACCTTTTTCAAACGCCAAAAAGGTAACCCAAAAGGCTTGCTCCTACGTTCGGCCCTCGCAGGCTCGGGTTCCTTCGCTGCGGGATCGATCCGGGCGCAGCGGCTCCGGTTTGCTTCGCTGCACCTACTTCCGCTGTGTCTGGCTGCGCCAGACGGTCGCTACGCTCCCACGCCCGGATCAATCCCTCCACTCAGCCTTCCGATGTCGCCGGTTAGGCAAGATCAAGGGCACTCGAGCTAACGCTCATTGTTGAGTGGTTAGGAGCGGGTGGTTGGCTTTGGATCTGTGGTGTCTGATCGTTCCCACGCGCAGCAAAGGAATGCGGCCTGGGAAGTTTCGCGTACCACAGCCTGAAGATCGCTGCCTTCGGTGCCTCTTAACCGGTTAATCGGGCATCGAACGAATAATGTCGGCCAAATCGTCCTTGGTTATCTCGTTGGCCTTAATGGCAGCGGCAATGTCTTTTTTGGAAAGTGGAAAACGCTTGAAAATTTCTTGCAAAGTATTCGCATCAACATTTGCCAGCCAGAGCGGATCAATGAAAGAACCGCCGTACTCAGGCTTCATCGGTACTTCTTCGTGGGCAATCGTACCCTTATGGTTGAGATACACCACATAACGATCATGCCCTTCAGGAAAGCTTTTATCGTGATATAGCGTAGTACCCTGCGGCAGCACGTAGTAATTCTCGTCGCCGTTTGGACCCTCGATCAGCAACGGTTCTTTAGTTTTGATCATCTTCTTATCGTGCCCCTGCGAACCCTGATCAAAAATCAGGAATGCCAAAAAAATCGCATTGACCGATAAAGCTGCCATCAGCCATGGGCCGAGTTGCCTGGTAAACGTTTTATTAGTCATAGGGAAGCTCGGTATTCGCTTTGTTAAGGCACGCAGCCGTTGTTCTTTCGCTGAGCGACAATGTCGTCTAAATGAGGATCACAGCCTGGGCCCGTGCATTATCCAAAAGATCGCAGCCTTCAGCACCTCCTGCACTGGATATGTGTAAGGCCGGGCACGAAGCGTCTTTACCGAAGCTTTACGCTGCGCTGACCGCCGCTGACCTTGATCTGCGTAATCTGAACTCATCCGGAACGTACCGGGAACGAGACAAGGAGATACACCATGCGCAAGACTCTTATCGCTCTGATGTTCGCTGCCGCTCTGCCAACCGTGGCCATGGCCATGCCGCAAGATGGCGGTCCGCTCGGTGGTCCGCTGGATGGCCCGCGCCACGGTGGTCAGATGCACGGCGGCATGCACGGCAAAGGCCCGTACAGCCAGCTCGACCTGACCCGCGAACAGCGCGAGCAGATTCGCAAGATCATGGGCGAGCAGATGCAGGAGCGTAAGCAGGTGGTCGACAAGTACCTGGAAAAACTCTCGCCGGCCGACCAGAAAGCCATGAAGGACGAGATCGCGGCCAACCACAAGAAAGCCGAGTCCGATGTCCGCGCACTGCTTAAGCCCGAGCAACAGAAGCAGTTCGACGAGATCCAGAAGAAACGCGCCGAACGCCGCGCCGAATGGGCCGAGTTCAAGGCCTGGAAAGCGCAGCAGGCGCAAAAGGCGCAATAATGGCTTGACCCTGGGCCCGACGACTCACCTCGTCGGGCCTGTTCCATTCAAATCGAATGTGGGAGCGAGCCTGCTCGCGAAGGCGGTGTATCAGCCAGCGATGAATTGACTGACACTACGCCTTCGCGAGCAGGCTCGCTCCCACATTTGAACGGTGTGATTTTCGAGGAGTTTCTGTGCGTTCACTGTTCTGGCGGATTCTTGCGAGCTTCTGGCTGGCCATCGCTCTGGTAGCCGGGCTGTCGATTCTGCTCGGGCACATGCTCAATCAGGACGCGTGGATTCTCAGCCGCCATCCCGGCCTCAACACGCTGGCGGCAGAATGGACGCAGACTTACGAAACCCAAGGCGAAGAAGCCGCGCAGGACATTCTCGAACAACGCAAACGTCAGTATCACATCGACGTTCAAGTGCTCAACGAAACCGGCGATCCGGTGGTGCGTGGCACCTTCCCGCGCCGCGCCGCAGCATTCGAAGCGCGGCAGAACAACGATGACCGCCGCCTGCCATGGCGGCGTCTGACCGACGAGATCACCAGTGAAAAAACCGGTGATACCTACCTGTTCATCTACCGCATCCCGCACCCGGAACTCGACGCCTGGCACCGCGAAAGTCTGCTCTGGCCGCTGAGCGCGCTGGGCATCGCGCTGGTGGTGCTGACCCTGTTCAGTTTGCTCGTGACTTTCTCCATCACCCGCCCACTGAGTCGCTTGCGCGGCGCGGTGCATGATCTGGGGCAGACCACATATCAGCAGAACAGCTTGGCGAAACTGGCCAACCGCCGCGACGAATTCGGCGTGCTGGCCACCGATTTCAACCGCATGGGTGCGCGCTTGCAAAGCCTGATCGGCAGTCAGCGCCAGTTGCTGCGCGATGTCTCCCATGAACTGCGCTCACCACTGGCGCGCCTGCGCATCGCGTTGGCTTTGGCCGAGCGCGCCAACCCTGAAGAGCGCGAAAAACTGTGGCCACGCCTGACCCGCGAATGCGATCGGCTGGAGGCGTTGATCAGTGAAATTCTGGTGCTGGCGCGAGTCGATGCCGACAACGCCAGCGCTGAAGAAGTGGACCTGAATGCGTTGCTCGCCACGCTGCAAAAGGATGCGCAGCTCAGCTCCCCCGAGCAGACCGTACGCCTGCAAGCCGAGCCGCAGCTGAATCTCAAAGGCTGGCCGACGATGATCGAGCGCGCCGTGGACAATTTGCTGCGCAACGCCCAGCGCTTCAACCCGAGCGATCAGCCGATCGAATTGCAGGCTGCGCGGCAGGGAGAGCGGATTGTCATCAGCGTGCGCGACCACGGGCCGGGGGTGCAGACCGAACATCTGAGTCAGTTGGGCGAGCCGTTCTACCGGGCGCCGGGGCAGACCGCTGCCGGGCATGGCCTGGGGCTGGCGATTGCCAAACGCGCGGCGGAACGGCATGGCGGCACGCTAACGCTGGCCAATCATCCGCAGGGTGGCTTTGTGGCGAGTCTGGAATTGCCTTTGGTACCGGGAGTCGTGGTCCAGCCCTGAAGCAAAAAATGTGGGAGCGAGCCTGCTCGCGAAAGCGGTGTGTCAGTCAACCAATATGACCACTGACACTCCGTCTTCGCGAGCAGGCTCGCTCCCACAGTTTGAAATCGGGTCAGGCTTTACCGGGCCAAGCGCTGACGAACTCAGCCAGATCAACCTTCTCCGCCACCCGCGGCTCTTTCTGCGGCGTGCCGAGATAGAGGAACGCGATCACCTCCTCGCCTTCCACCAGTCCCAGACCTTCGGCCACATGCTTCGAGTACGCCAGATCCCCGGTGCGCCACACCGCGCCAATCCCCTGCGCATACGCCGCGAGCAAAATCCCGTGGGCCGCACAGCCGGCAGTGAGCAGTTGCTCGGCCTTCGGGTATTTCACGTGCTCCTGCAATTTCGCGATCACTACAACCACCAGCGGTGCCCGCAACGGGCCGTTGCGCGCCTTGTCGATCATCGCGTCGGTGACTTCGCCGCCCTGCTGGCGGGCCGCCTCGGCCAGCAACTCGCCCATTTGCTCACGCGCCGCGCCTTCGACGGTCAAAAAGCGGTACGGCTGCAAATGCCCGTGATCCGGGGCACGCAAGGCCGCGCCGAACAGGGCTTCGCGCTGCTCGGCAGTAGGGGCCGGTTCGACCAGGCGGGGAACGGAAACACGGTTGAGCAACGCGTCGAGAGCCTGCATCGGCCACCTCCTTTGAAAAATGTGCAGCTATTCTAGCTGCAACTGCGCAGCGCCTGCCGGTTTACATGCCTTGCCCCGCAGGTAGAATGGCGCCCTTCTCCCACCAGCCCGAGCGGATTTCATGGCGTTGCCGACCTTACGGATCATTGGTTTTATCATCGGCATCTTCCTGATCACGCTGGCTGTGGCCATGGTCGTGCCGATGGCCACGCTGGTGATTTTCGAGCGCACCAGCGACCTGCCGTCGTTCCTCTGGGCGAGCATGATCACCTTTGTCGCCGGCCTCGCTCTGGTGATCCCCGGCAGACCGGAACACATTCACCTGCGCCCGCGCGACATGTACCTGCTGACAGTCAGCAGTTGGCTGGTGGTGTGCATTTTCGCCGCGCTGCCGTTTCTGCTGACCCAGCACATCAGCTACACCGACTCGTTCTTCGAAAGCATGTCCGGCATCACGGCCACCGGCTCCACCGTGCTCAACGGCCTGGACAACATGTCGCCGGGGATTTTGATGTGGCGTTCGCTGCTGCACTGGATCGGCGGCATCGGCTTCATCGGCATGGCGGTGGCGATTCTGCCGCTGCTGCGCATCGGTGGCATGCGCCTGTTCCAGACCGAATCCTCGGACCGTTCGGAAAAGGTCATGCCGCGTTCGCACATGGTGGCGCGGTTGATTGTGGCGGCCTACGTCGGTATCACCATTCTCGGCAGCCTGGCGTTCTGGTGGGCGGGAATGAGCCCGTTCGATGCGATCAACCACGCGATGTCGGCGATTTCCACCGGTGGTTTCTCGACCTCCGACCAGTCGCTGGCCAAGTGGACGCAACCGGCAGTTCATTGGGTGGCGATTGTCATCATGATCCTCGGCAGCCTGCCGTTCACCCTCTACGTGGCGACGCTGCGCGGCAACCGCCGTGCGTTGATCAGGGATCAACAGGTGCAGGGTTTGCTGGCAATGTTGCTGGTGACCTGGCTGGTGCTCGGCACCTGGTATTGGTGGACCACCAAGCTGCATTGGCTGGAAGCATTGCGGCATGTGGCGCTGAACGTGACCTCGGTAGTCACTACCACCGGTTTCGCCCTCGGTGACTACAGCCTGTGGGGCAACTTCTCGCTGATGCTGTTTTTCTATCTGGGTTTTGTCGGCGGCTGCTCAGGATCGACGGCGGGCGGGATCAAGATTTTCCGTTTCCAGGTCGCCTATATCCTGCTCAAGGCCAACCTCAATCAGCTGATCCACCCGCGCGCGGTGATCAAGCAGAAGTACAACGGTCACCGCCTCGACGAAGAAATTGTCCGTTCGATCCTGACCTTCTCGTTCTTCTTCGCCATCACCATCTGCGTGATCGCCCTGCTGCTGTCGCTGCTCGGAGTCGACTGGATGACCGCACTGACCGGCGCCGCCAGCACCGTGTCCGGCGTCGGCCCGGGTCTGGGCGAAACCATCGGCCCGGCCGGCAACTTCGCGACCCTGCCGGATGCGGCGAAATGGATTCTGTCGTTCGGCATGCTGCTCGGCCGACTGGAGATCATTACGGTGTTTGTGCTGTGTATTCCGGCGTTCTGGCGTCATTGACCGCATCTGGCACCTGCGCCAGGCGCAAGCGGTACTCGCCGGGCGTGGTGTCGAACCAGCGGCGAAACGCGCGGAAGAAGTTGCTCGGGTCGGCAAAGCCCAGCAGGTAGGCGATTTCCAGCAAGGTCATGCTCGGTTGCGCCAGATATTGTTCGGCCAGTTCACGCCGAGTGTCGTCGAGCAACTGCTGAAAACTGGTGCCCTCCTCCTGCAAGCGCCGCTGCAAGGTGCGTTGCGACAGGTGCAGCGTCTGCGCCACGGTGTCGCGCTTGGGCTCGCCCTGGGGCAGCAAACGACACAGCACCTGGCGTGCCCGGTGCGTCACGCGACTTTCGGAGAACCGTGCCAGATATTCCCCGGCAAAGCGATCATGCAACAGCGCCATGGCTTCGTTGGCTGTCGGCAGCGGCGCCTCCATGTCGGCCCGTTCGAAGATCAACGCGTCGTATGGCGCGTTGAACACCAGCGGTGCGTGAAAGGCTTCTTTATAAGGTTGCAGATTTGTCGGCTGATCGCCCTGAACCAACACTTTGACCGGGTGCAGCGGACGCCCGGTCAGCCAGCCGCACAGCGCCAACGCGCAGGCCAGTGACGCTTCGGCGCTCTGCCGGGTCGGCGGCAAATGATCGCCGTGCACGGTGAGAATCAGCGCATAACCTTCGTCGAGCAGGCGAAAGCTCAGGTCAGCGCTTTCGGCAATGATGCGTTGATAGCGCACCAGACGCTGGAAGCCTTCAGCCAGGGTATTGCTCGACATCAGCGCATAGCCGGCGACGTGAAACGAGGCCGGGCGCACCACTTTGCCCATGTTCAGGCCGATCGCCGGGTTGCCGGACACCTCGACCGCGCGCTGCCAGAGCCGGGTCATGGAATCCTGCGGGAAGCGCGCATCCGGATCTTCCAGGGCACTGAAATCCAGCCCCAGTTGTCTGAACAGAACCCGGCAATCCAGGCCGTCCATCTCCAGTGCTTTGACAATCCCCATCGCCCAGCTTGCAGAAGTCGTTCGTTCGCTCATGGTTGTTATTCTTTTACATGACGGGCTGCAGATAACCGCCCTATTTGCGAAGGATACTAAAGTGGCGCCGATTGTCACTGGCCCACGCCAATGATCACTCTAGACTCAAATAAGCTCCCCGCCGAACAACTTGTCGCCAGAACAATCACCACAGAGAGCCCGGTCGTGGAAAACATCAAGCAGTTCAACAGCTTCGCCGAGTTCTATCCGTATTACCTCGCCGAACACAGCAACAGCACCTGCCGTCGTCTGCATTTCATCGGCACCTCTCTGGTCATCTTCATTCTCGCCCTGAGCATCGCCAAAGGCGCCTGGCTGCTGTTGCTCGCGCTACCTCTGGCCGGCTACAGCTTTGCCTGGATCGGCCATTTCTTTTTCGAGAAAAACCGCCCGGCGACGTTTCAGCATCCGCTGTACAGCCTGCTCGGCGATTTCGTCATGTACCGCGACATGATTCTCGGTCGCGTGGCGTTCTGAATGAGGGTCTGCCGATGAGTGCCCATGCTCGCTTCACCCACATGAAAGACGGCACCGAGGAAGACTGGGCGATCATCGCCGCGGACTTCAGTGCCTATGCCAGACAGCTACCGTCGCGGATCCTCGCGCATTTGAAGCTGCTTGAGGGCGACTTTGGCGGTTTCCCCGTGGATCGCCTGACCCACTCACTGCAAACCGCAACCCGCGCCTTTCGCGACGGGCGAGACGAGGAGTACGTGGTCTGCGCGCTGTTGCATGACATTGGCGACACCCTCGGTTCCTACAATCATCCGGACATCGCCGCGGCGATTCTCAAGCCGTTCGTGAGTGCGGAAAATCTGTGGATGGTGGAGAAGCACGGCATCTTTCAGGGCTATTACTTCTTTCATCACCTGGGCATGGACCGGCACTTGCGCGAGCAATTCAAGGATCATCCGCAGTTCCACGCCACTGCCGAGTTCTGCGCCAAATACGACGCGGCGGCGTTTGATCCGGCGTACGACACGCTGCCGCTGAGTTTCTTCGAGCCGATGATGGAAAGGCTATTTGCGCAACCGAAGAACTCGATCTACAAAGCCGCGATGCAAGAACACAGCCCCGCTTGATGTTGTTTGTTCTGCCCTCATCGCTGGCAAGCCAGCTCCCACAGGGTTCTGTGCCGTTAACAAAACCTGTGGGAGCTGGCTTGCCAGCGATGAGGACCTTTCAAACACCCGAGAACTAAGCGATCTCGGCAACCTTGGCAGCCCTGAGCTCCGCCTCCCGCGCCTGGGCATCCGCCAGCCGGTACAACTCGATCGTGCCGTCCCAATGCTCGATCAGCGCCGTGCACGACTCGACCCAATCGCCGCAATTAAGGTAGTCCACCTCCCCCACTTTGCGAATCTCGGCATGGTGAATATGCCCGCAAACCACGCCATGCAGTTCGCGCTTCACACACTCGTGGGCGATGGCTTCTTCAAAGTCGCTGATGAAACTGACGGCGGTCTTGACCTTGTGTTTCAGGTACGCCGACAGCGACCAGTAACCGTAGCCATAACGGGCACGCCAGTGATTGAGCCAGCGGTTGAGGGTCAGGGTGAATTCGTAGGCCGAGTCGCCGAGAAACGCCAGCCAGCGGTGATAGCGGGTGATCACATCGAACTGATCGCCGTGAATCACCAGCAAATGCCGGCCATCCGCGGTAACGTGCACCGCTTCGTCGACCAACTGGATATTGCCCAGAATCAGTTTCGAATAGCGCCGCAGGAATTCGTCGTGGTTGCCGGTGACGTAAATCACCTCGGTGCCGCGCTTGCTCATGGTCAGCAGGCGGCGGATGACGTTGGTGTGGGCTTGCGGCCAGTACATGCCGCTGCGCAGTTTCCAGCCGTCGATGATGTCGCCGACCAGATAGACCTTGTCGGCGTGGTAGCCCTTGAGAAATTGCGACAAGTGCTCGGCCTGGCAATCCCGGGTGCCCAGGTGCACATCGGAGATCCACAGGGTTCGCACCCGTTGTTTGCGGCTGGGTCGGGCGAGCTCGGCGCTGGTCATGGGCAACCCTCTGCGATGTTTTCGCCAGCTTGCGCGCGCCCGGTTAATCGACCGTGACAAGCGTGAGTCAGTCGTGTGACAGCGCATCCGGCGTACGGCGGTGTAGACTGATGGCCACTTCGGAGACAACCTGCCATGCGACCGATCCTCACCCTGCGCCAGTACACCCATGACCTGATTGTGCACAGCCACGAGCACGCGCAGTTGGTGTTCGGGCTGTCCGGTGCGCTGGATTTCGAGGTCGAGGGCTGTGGCAGCCAAGTGCGTCAGCAGAGTGTTGTGGTGGTTCCGTCCGGCGCTCATCATGCCTGCGACAGTCCCCAAGGCAGCAGCTGCCTGGTGCTCGACATCCCTGAAGGGCAATGGGTGCAGGAGTCGCTGGGCGCGCATGCCGAGGCCAGTCGCCGCTTGCTCGATCATCCGGGGCGGCTGTCGCTGGACTCGGGGCAGAGCCAATTGGTCAACTGGCTGGCGAACAGTCCGGTCAGCGATCCGTTGATAGCGCAGCAAGGCGCAGTGTTGCTGCTGGCCAGTCTCAATCACGCGCAACCTGCCGAACTCGGCGCGCGTCGCCTGCCCTACGCCGCGCTGGATGCGCACATCGAGCAATACGCCGGCTATCCGCTGCAAGTGGCCGACCTGGCGCGCGTGGCCGGGTTGTCCAGTGCGCGCCTGCACGCTCGGTTCATGGCCGAATGCGGACAGACGCCGATGGATTACATCCGCAGTCGACGCCTGCATCTCGCGGTGCAACTGCTGCGCGACACTGCATTACCGATTGGTGAAGTAGCCAGTCGCGTCGGTTACAGCTCGCAAAGTGCGTTCTCGGCCGCAGTCCTACGTGAGTTCGGCTCGTCGCCCGGACATCTCCGGCGCGATTCCTACGACAAAAGACGATAGCCTGCCGACAGACTTGTAGGCCGAGACGCGGTTCAATGGCCCCATGAAGTTGAACCTGAAAAAAGGAATGCAATGACTCCGCGTACCGCCCTCGGCGCTCTGCATATCGGCGCTTTGATGTTTGGCCTGACCGGTGTGTTCGGCAAACTCGCTGCCGCATCCCCTGCTGTGATCGTATTTGGACGTGCAGCTTTCGCCGTGCTCGCCCTGGCATTTTTCGCCCGTTTCGCCAGCCAGCATGGTTGGCAGAAACTTCAGGCCGTGGACTGGCGGCGCCTCGCCCTCAGCGGCGTGTTGCTGGCCGGGCACTGGGTGAGTTTCTTCATATCCGTGAAGATCGCCGGGGTGGCCATCGCCACCTTGGGCTTTGCCAGTTTCCCGGCGTTCACGGTGATTCTCGAAGGACTGATTTTCCGCGAACGCATCCGTGCCAATGAAATCGTCCTGGTGGTATTGGTCAGCATCGGTCTGGTGCTCGTCACGCCCGCATTCGATCTGGGCAGCGGCGCGACCGTCGGCTTGCTTTGGGCAGTGTTGTCCGGCCTGCTGTTTTCCCTGCTGTCGCTGACCAACCGCGCCAGCTCCGGGCGCATCCCGGCGGTGCAGGCGGCGTTGTGCCAGAACGTCGTCGTGGCATTGTGTCTGTTGCCGGTCGCGGCGCCGCAGTTGAGTCAGGTTCAAGCGTTGGACTGGTTGTGGATCGCCCTGCTCGGGGTGTTCTGCACGGGCGTGGCGCACAGCCTGTTCGTCGCCAGTCTGGCGGTGATCAAGGCACGCACGGCGGCAGTGGTGTTCGCCATGGAGCCGGTCTACGGCATCACCCTCGCCTGGCTGCTGTTCAGTGAAACCCCGACCCTGCGGATGCTCATCGGTGGCGCGTTGATCATCGTCGCGATTGTGGTGTCGGCGCGGATGTCAGGCGGCAGCGACAAGACAACCGTCGCCGCCGAGGCCGCCTCTCACTGAGTGCGGTCGTTGTGGCCGAGGTCGCGGTCAGGATCGATCTGATCGCGCACACGCTGCTTCAATACCTTGGCCTCAGGGAAACCACCGTCGGTCTTGCGCTCCCAGATCTGCACACCCGCACAAGTGATGTGAAACACCCCGCCGGTGCCCGGCACCAACGACACTTTGCCCAGGTCGTCAGCAAAGGTGCTGAGCAGTTCCTGGGCCAGCCACGCCGCGCGCAGCAGCCACTGGCATTGGGTGCAATAAGTAATGACAACTTCGGCTTTGGCGACGGTCATGATCGCTGAAACTCCTGAGACAGAGGGCGCCGCTATAATAGCCGGCTTTACCGCTTGCCCCGAGACTCACAATGCGCCGTTTGCTGCTCTGCCTGCTGCTTGGTTTCCTTCCCCTGCTGGTTCACGCCAGTGAAGCGCCACGACCGAAAGTCGGCCTGGTGCTGTCCGGCGGCGCTGCGCGCGGGCTGGCGCACATCGGCGTGCTCAAGGCGCTGGAAGAACAAGGCATCAGGATCGACGCGATTGCCGGCACCAGCATGGGCGCGGTAGTCGGCGGCCTGTACGCCTCGGGCTACAAGATCGACGAACTGGAAAAACTCGCCCTGAGCATCGACTGGCAAGCGGCGCTTTCCGACGCGCCGCCGCGTGAGGACGTGCCATTTCGCCGCAAACAGGACGACCGCGATTTTCTGGTGAAGCAGAAACTCAGCTTCCGCGACGACGGCAGCCTCGGCCTGCCATTGGGGGTGATTCAGGGCCAGAACCTCGCACTGCTGCTGGAAAGCCTGTTGGCCCACACCAGCGACACCCGCGACTTCGACAAACTGCCGATCCCGTTTCGCGCCGTGACCACCGACATCGCCAATGGCGAAAAAGTGGTGTTTCGCAAAGGCCACCTGCCGCAAGTGATCCGCGCGAGCATGTCGATCCCGGCGGTGTTCGCCCCGGTCGAGCTCGATGGCCGGTTGTTGGTGGACGGCGGCATGACTGACAACATCCCGCTGGATGTCGCGCGGGAAATGGGTGTCGACATCGCCATCGTCGTCGATATCGGCACACCTCTGCGCAATCGCAAGCAACTGACCACGGTGGTCGATGTGCTCAATCAGTCGATCACCCTGATGACCCGGCGCAACTCCGAAGAACAACTGGCGACTCTGCATGCCAATGACGTGTTGATCCAGCCTGCGCTGGCCGCGTTCGGCGTGACCGATTTCGGCAAGGCTCAAGAGATGATCGACGCCGGTTATCGCGCCACGCGGATCCTCGATGCGCGGCTGGCGCAGCTGAAGCCGACTCAAACCCAGGACGCGGAATTGAACGCCGCCCGCCAGCCTGGGCAACGCACGCCGATCATTACCGGGATCCGCATCGAAAATGACTCGAAAGTCGACGATGACGTGATTCGCTATTACATCCGCCAACCGATCGGCGCGCCGCTCGACCTGGGCCGCCTGCATTCGGACATGGGCACGCTGTACGGCCTCGATTACTTCGATCAAGTGCGTTACCGCGTGGTGCACAAAGGCCAGGATCACACCTTGGTCATCAGTGCCAGCGGCAAGCGCAGCGGCACCGATTATTTGCGGGTCGGCCTCAATCTGTCGGACGACATGCGCGGCGACAGTGCTTTCAACCTTGGTGCGAGCTATCGCGTCAACGGCATCAACCGCCTCGGTGCGGAATGGCTGACCCGCGCGCAGATCGGCGACAAGCAGGAGCTGTACAGCGAGTTCTATCAGCCGCTGGACGTCGGCTCGCGTTACTTCGTCGCACCCTACGGGTCGTTCGAGGCGCAGAACGTTGACTCGGTGCTGGATAACGATCCGATCGCCCAGTATCGCGTCGAGCGTTACGGCTTCGGCCTCAACCTCGGGCGGCAGATCGGCAATAATGGTGAAGTGCGACTCGGCGTCGGCCAGGCCTGGGGCAAGGCTGACGTGCGCATCGGTGATCAGGATCTGCCGAGCGAGAGTTTCAACGAAGGCTTCTATACCGTGAAGTATTCCTACGACTCGCTGGACAACGTCTACTTTCCGCACGAGGGCAAGGACGTCAGCCTGACCTTCACCCAGTTCGAACCGGGGCTGAGCTCGGACACGCGCTATCGCCAGTGGGAACTGAATTTCGACAAGGCCATGAGCCACGGGCCGGATACGCTGATTCTCGGCGGACGGTACGGCCGCACGCTGGACGATGCCAATGTGGTCACCTCAAGCTTCCTGCTCGGCGGCGCGCGGCAGTTGTCAGGATTCCGTGAGGATGCGCTGTCCGGGCAGAATGTCAGCCTGATGCGCGCTGTGTACTACCGCCGCCTGACGCCGCGCTCGTACCTGCCGCTGGACTTCCCGCTGTACGCCGGCGCCTCGCTGGAGCGCGGTCGGGCGTGGAACAACGACAATGAATTCGACAGCGGCTACATCAATGCCGCGAGTGTGTTTATCGGCTTCGACACGCCACTGGGGCCGTTGAACTTCACGTATGGGTTGAATGATGCGGATGAGCAGGCGGTTTACCTGAATCTGGGGCAGACGTTCTGACGCCTTCGCGAGCAGGCTCGCTCCCACAGGGAAAGCACATTCCATTGTGGGAGCGAGCCTGCTCGCGAAAGCGGTCTCGGATGAACACGAAATACGTCGGCGCTCAGCGAATCCCCGCCAACAACGTCCTTGCTGTCTGCTTCAACGGCTCATCCCCTTCCCTGAGCAATTCATTGAGCAAGGCGATCGCACTGTCGATGTCGCCGTCGTCGATGCAGGTCTGTGCCTGTTCGAGCTTGCCGGCGGCCTCGGTGTCGGTCTCGGTGGACTCGGGCAATTGCAGATCCAGAGGTTGCAGCGCCAGTGACGACTCGGGATCGCCGAACTCATTGAGGAAGTCATCGTCGAGCGGCTGGGCGTCGGGTTCGGGGATCCATTCAAGTTCAGCTTCTTCGGCAGATGCAGCCTGTGGCAGTTCGAAATCGACGGGGAGCACTGACAGGCTGGTGCCCAGTGCCGGATCATCGATCGGCGGTGCGGCGGAATCGGTGCGACTGTCGTTCAGATCCCAATTTGCATCCATCGACAGCTCACCCAGATTCAATTCGAAATCATCCTCGAGAGCGCTGGGCGACGATGCGAGCGGCGCGGCTGCGGTCGCTGCCAAGGCCACGGGCAGTTCGGGCGGTTTTGGCGTTGCCGCAAATACCGCCGGTGCGGCGCCTGCCAGTTTGGGATGGCGAGCGCGGGTTTCAATCAGTTCGCGCTCATCGACGCCAAGCGCACGCAGGCGGTTCTCCTGCTGTTCGTAAGCGGCGCTGTCACCCTGGCGCCCAAGAACCTCCAGCAACTGCAAACCGAGATCGGTGCGTTCAGGTTCCTTGTGCAAGGCATCTCGCAGCAGCCCGGCCGCTTCGCTGAGGCGGCCGTAGGCCAGATAGATGCCCACAGCCTCCAGCACGTCGCCGGCACCGGGTTCGTCGCGATGATCGGCGGCCGTTTGCGCACCGACAGATTGTTCAAGCTCGGGCTCATCAACGTCGTCTTCGGCGCTAACAGGCAATAGCGGCATCGGCGTGCCATCTGCTGTCAAACGTTGCTGACGACGGCGTATGAGCAACGCTGCCAGCACGCCCAGCAGCAATATCAGTCCGCCAAGCAGAGGCCAGTTCACGCCATCGTCTGCCGCCTCGACCGGGGCTGAAACAGCGGCCGGAGCCGGCGCGACAACGGGTGGCGGCGGCGCTTTCTGCACTTCGGCCAAGCGGGTTTGCAAATCTTCAATCTGCTTCTTGCCGTCGGCTATTTGCACTTGCTGCTCTTGCAGCCTGAGGTTCTGCTCGTCGAGGGTCTTTTGCAGTTGCTGGGTGAGCAGCACGCTGGCGGCCAGTTGCTCGGCCTGCGCATCGTTGGCAGGCTGCGCCGGCGTTGGCGGCACAGGCGCCGCAGGGCGTTTGCCTTGGGCCGCTTGGGGCGGCGCGGTAACCGGTTCGACGGTTGGAAATTCGGAGGATTGCGGGCGCGGATCCGACTCGTCGGTGGCGGGCACGATGCCCGGCGAACCCGGCGGGTCGATCAACACCGTGTACTCGCGCAGCAGACGGCCGTTGGGCTGATCGAGCTGCACGAGGAAATTCAGGAAAGGTTCGTTGACCGGTTTGCCGGACGTCACCCGGATCATCTGGCGGCTGCCGCGCAGGATCGGAGTGAACTTGAGGTCATTGAGAAAGAACACCCGCTCGACGCCCGCCCGGCCGAACTCATCCGCCGAAGCCAGGCTGGCCGAGAGATCGTTTTGCGTCAACGTGCCGACATCGACCAGCGCGATGTCGGCCTTGAACGGCTGATTGAGGGCCGAGTGAACAGTGATTTCGCCCAACCCCAACGCCATCGACCAGGTCGAATAGCTGAATACGCCAGCGAGCAGCAGCCATTTGGCGCCCCCGCGCAGCACGTGCCGACTTGCGAGCATGAGCATCCCTTAAATAAGCAAAACCGGTTTCTATGCGTTCGCACATCCGGTACGAACACGATATTGCCCAGTAGTTCTTATAGTCGGCTCAGCGCGATCTCTCAAAAAATCGCTGCCGGGATGTGCCTCAAGATTTTTCCAGGTTGGCCAGAATGTGCCCGTGCACGCGCATGCACACCTTCAGATCTGCCTCATCGACGCCCTCGAATAATTCGTGGCGCAGCTGCGTGGCAATGGTCTCGATCTGTTCGATCAGGGGCAGCGCAGGTGCGCAGAGCACGATTTTTTTCGCCCGACGGTCTTCCATTACGGACTGGCGTTGCACCAGTCCCTGGTTCTCAAGACTATCGAGCAAGCGCGCCAGGGTCGGGCCTTCGACGCCGACACTCTGCGCCAGTTCGCGTTGGGTCGGCGCCTCTTCAAAACGCGCCAGATGCAGCAGTACCAGCCAGCGCGCCTGCGACAGGCCCAGCCCGGCGAGGCGACGATCCAGTTCGGCACGCCAGCCACGGGACATCTGGGCCAGTTGCATACCAAAGCGATGTTGATCGGTTAACGGCATAAAACACTCACGGTTAGACTGAAAATACGGAAAATCTAATTATTAGTCAGCTAAGCATGGGCGGCAGTTATAGGCAAGAGTCGCTCTGTACTGAATCGTTACAACTGCACGGGGCTTGGCGCATACGTCGTTTCACATCTCGAATTCAGACTGCAACGCCGCCCGCACGCAGTACAGCACGCCTTCCGGCACACGCCCGGCGAACAGCTCGGCGACTTCGGCGACGGACGGCAACTCACCCTCGCCATCGAGAAACGCGTCCTGCACTTCGCCCATCAATTCCTCAGGCAAATCCAGCGCTTGCTCCAGCGACAACTGCTGCTTGCCGATGGCTTCGGCGAGCATGGCGTAGACGTTCTTCTCCGAGCACTGCAACTGCCCGGCGATCTGCAGCGGGGTCATGCCGGCGCGGGCCAGGGTGATCAGCTCGTGACGGACATCGGCGACCACCTTCGGCGCCTCCGCCTCGCCGCCGAGCACTTCCAGGAAGGCTTCGCCATAACGTTCCAGCTTGCGTGCGCCGACGCCGCTGACCCGGGCCATTTCCGCCAGCGAGGTCGGCTGGCTGCGGAGCATTTCCAACAACGTCGAGTCGGGGAAGATGACGTACGGCGGCACGCCGTGTTCTTCGGCGAGCTTGCGGCGCAATGCACGCAAGGCTTCCCACTGTTCGCGTTCCTCGCCGCGCACCAGCTGGCTGGCCTGGCTCTTGCTGCCGGTTTTGGCGGTGACTTGCGGTTTCAGGTCGCGGCGCAGTTCCAGCTTCACTTCGCCTTTGAGCAGCGGCCGGCAACTGTCATTAAGACGCAGACCGCCATAACCCTCGTGATCGACATCGGCCAACCCACGTGCCACCAACTGGCGAAACAGCGAGCGCCACTCGCTCTCGCTCAACGCCTTGCCCACACCAAACACCGACAAATGCTGGTGGCCAAAGCTGCGAACCTTTTCGTTGTCCTTGCCCAGCAACACGTCGACCAGATGACCGACGCCATAGCGCTGGCCGGTGCGGAAAATCGCCGACAAGGCCTGACGAGCAGGTTCGGTGGCGTCCCAGGTCTGCACGCCGTCGACACAGTTGTCGCAGTGCCCGCACGGTTCTGGCATGTCTTCATCGAAATAGGCCAGCAACGCCTGGCGGCGGCAGCGGGTTTCTTCGCACAGCGAGAGCATGGCGTCGAGCTTGTGCTGCTCCAGACGCTTGTGCCGCTCGTCGCCTTCGGAGTTCTGCAGCATCTGCTTGAGCATCACCACGTCTTGCAGACCGTAGGCCATCCACGCATCCGCCGGCAGCCCGTCACGGCCGCCGCGCCCGGTTTCCTGGTAATACGCCTCGAGAGATTTCGGCAGATCGAGGTGCGCGACAAAGCGTACGTTGGGCTTGTCGATGCCCATGCCGAACGCCACGGTGGCGACCATGATCAGGCCTTCCTCGTTGAGGAAGCGCTTCTGGTGATAAGCGCGCAGATCGTTGGGCAGACCGGCGTGATACGGCAGCGCCGGGAAGCCCTGCTCGCTGAGAAACGCCGCAACTTCTTCGACCTTCTTGCGCGACAGGCAGTAAACGATGCCGGCATCGCTGCGCCGCTCGGCGAGGAACGCCAGCAACTGTTTGCGCGGCTGCTCCTTCGGGACGATGCGATAGAAGATGTTCGGGCGGTCGAAACTCGACAGAAAGCGCTCGGCGTTCTGCAGGTGCAGGCGATCGACAATTTCTTCGCGGGTACGCTTGTCGGCGGTCGCGGTGAGGGCGATGCGCGGAACGTTGGGGAACAGCTCTGCCAATTGGCCAAGTTGCAGGTATTCGCGGCGGAAATCGTGGCCCCATTGCGACACGCAATGCGCTTCGTCGATGGCGAACAGGGCGATTTCCAGGCTTTGCAGGAATGCCAGCATGCGCGGCTGAACCAAGCGCTCGGGCGCCAGATAGAGCATTTTCACTTCGCCGCGTTTGATCCGCAGAGCGAGATCGCGCTGCTGCTCGGCACTCAGCGTGGAGTTCAGCGCAGCGGCGGCCACGCCCAGTTCTTCAAGGGTGGCGACCTGATCGTCCATCAGCGCGATCAACGGCGAAACGACCACCGCCAGGCCCTCGCGCAACAGTGCCGGCACCTGGAAGCACAACGACTTGCCGCCACCGGTAGGCATCAGCACCAGCGCATCACCGCCGCTGGCCACGCGCTCAATGATCGCACCCTGACGGCCACGGAAACTGTCGTAGCCGAAGATGTCCTTGAGGACGCGTTGAGCCTGTTCGAGCATAAAAACTCCAAAAATCTACCGATACATCCCTGCTCAGGCTGGTTCAGAGCAGCCTCGGCTGCTTAAACAAAACGTAAGAACACATTGCATGACCAGCGCAGCGCCGGCAGGGATCGCAAAACGCGGCAGTATACCCGAGGCCTTCGCCGCACAGGGTGCCGCTGAGAAGACACTGATAAACCTGCCACACACAAAACCCTGTGGGAGCGAGCCTGCTCGCGAAAGCGACCTGTCAGTCGATAGAAAAGTGCCTGATATACCGCCTTCGCGAGCAGGCTCGCTCCCACAGCGTTATTGAACTTTCCAGTAAGCCCGGTAATTCGGGCAAATCTGCCAAGCGGCTGGCTAGAGCGCGCAAGAAAGCCTAGAATTCCCGCATTGTTTATTCCCCAAGGTAGCCCCGTAATGTCCTTCGCTGAGCAACTGACCCGCCTGCAAGTCTTCCTCGATGCCGACGAGCTGCACGACGAGGCGCTGGATTACGTCGCCGCCCACGGCTACCTGACCGCGCTGTCTATCTGCTCCGAAGACGTTCCGGAGCGCGAGTGGATCGACGCGCTGTTCGCCGAAGAACCGCATTACGCCGACGAAGCCCAGCGTGCCGAAATCGAAGCCACACTGATCGGCCTCAAAGCGCACATCGCTCGCCAACTGGCCTCGGATGAAGAATTCGAATTGCCGTGCGAACTGGATCTGGGCGAAGAGCCGGACGATTCCGAACTGCGCGGCTGGTGCATCGGTTTCATGGAGGGCGTGTTCCTGCGCGAAGCGGCCTGGTTCGAAACCGCCGAAGAAGAAGTCAGCGAAATGCTCCTGCCGATCATGGTCGGTTCCGGCCTGTTCGACGAGCAGCCTGAGTTCGAAGACATCGCCAAGGACGCCAACCTGATGGACGACATGATCGTTCAGATTCCGGAAGCCCTGACCGCGCTGTACCTGCTGTGCCAGGCCCCCGACGAAAAACCGGCGATCCTCAAGCCTCGTCATCACTAAGACCCGGCCTATGGACAACCCCATAGGCAACCGCCCCCTGATGTTGCGCTACGTCCTGCTGGCCATCGGCTGGCTCAGCGTCGCATTGGGGGTGATCGGTATCTTCCTGCCGGTCCTGCCCACCACCCCCTTCCTTCTGCTCGCCGCGGCCTGCTTCGCGCGCAGCTCTCCGCGCTTCTATCGCTGGCTGGTCGAACATCCACGGCTGGGGCCATGGATTCGCGACTACCTCGAAGGCAACGGCATCCCGCTCAAAGGCAAGGTCTACGCGATCGGCCTGATGTGGGTGAGCATTCTGTTCTCGTGTTATCTGGTGCCGCTGGTTTGGGCGCGTGGATTCATGCTGACCAGTGCGGTGCTGGTGACGGTTTACATAGTGCGGCAGAAGACCTTGAAAAAACGCTGATTGCCCCACCTTCGGCGGCACAACCGTTCATCCGATATCCGTCCGCACCTGTCAGAGTTGACAGGTGCGCGCTTTAACGTCGCATGCTTAATTCTTCCGTATCGGCGCTGACAGCCCAGGTAAGCGCCCCGTGTGGAAGGCGAAAATTCATGACCAGCTCACAATACCTGATATTCCCTCCTGCGCCGCGTTCCGGTATCGGTGTGCTGGCCCTCTATCCGCCGCAACCACTCCTGCACAAGCTGCAAACTGACAAGAGCTACGGTATCAACATCGCCATGGTTGCTCAGAACATTAACGGATTGGGCTTCAGTCTCCCGGCGTATCTGTCTCAAGCCCTCGGTGACCGTATCGAAGTCTTCCTCGATAGACCCGATGTCACCAACCCTTCGTCCGTGATTGATTTCGCCCTTACAGAGGACGATTTTGAGGCCGATGGAAAGACCCCTAAAACCGTACTTTTTTACATTACAGCTGAAACCCTCGAGGAGAAATTCCTGCCGTTTACCGACGTCAGGCTGGATTGCTGGATTAGAGTCACGAGACTGAGCGGCAACCCAGGGGAATCGCCACACTCACAACTCTGGTTCAAACATCCCGCTCCGGGCGAAGCGGACATTGACGGCGGCAAGCCTTCCAATCAGGGCCTCAAGCTGCCAATCGCATCGGAAAGTATCGTCGATCAGAACGTCATCAAAGATGGCATGGAAGTCACGGTCAAGCATTACTTCAATCAGCAGATCGGCGATACGGTCGTGCTGACATTTGGTTCGCTTCGGCTGGACTTCGTCGTGACCGACGACTCGGCCGACATCGTTTTCAATCTGACGCCTGACTTGCTCGGCAAATTGCAACAAACCAGCAATCTGGTGGTGCGCTGGAGCGTTTATGACGTTGTCGAGAACTCCAGTGGTTTTTCGGAACCGCTCATTCTGCCGTTCAAGCCCATAATAACTCTGCTGACCGCGCCGATTTTCGAGCAGTCCGATGCCGACGACGTAATACACCATGACTGGCTTGCAGGCGGCCCGACGAACATTCTCCTGACGGGCAGTTTTGCGATCAACGATGTGATCGCCCTGACACTGGAAGGATTCACCCGAAACAACGTGCCAGTCACTCATACCTATTCTTTAACGGTGACCGTAGACAGCAAGACACTGAACTTTCCCGTGGAAAATTTCCGCATTCAAAATGTGATAGGTGGAAGTTTACGGGCAACTTATATCCTGACCAGAGCAGGTCAGTCCAAACTTTCCAAACCTGCTGACGTCACCGTTGCGGGTAAATCCTTGCCACTGGGAGCACCGGAGGTCACCCCACTGGTGGAAGGTGAGCTGGCAGTCGACACTGCCAAAGCCTTTATAAATGTCGCCAGTTTCTGGCCCTTGAAACAAGGGGCAGAGGTCAAGCTGCATTGGCAGACCACAGACATCAACGGCAAGTTGGTACGGTTCACTTGGGGACAGCTTGTAACCGATCCTTCGAAGCCCATTGTTTTCGAGGCCGAGAACGAGTACATCAAGCCCTACGCCAGCGCGAGACTGGCCGTGCAGGCCACCATCACCAATCCCGGCGAAAGTGAAGTCTTTTCCGATATCGCGCAGTTGAAGATCGGCGATCCCAAGGAGCTTGTCCTCACGCCGCCCTCACTGGTATCGCCTTTCACTAATCCGCTTGATCCCTTGGCAGCGCTGCCGAGCATGCTGGTGGAATATCTCGATGCCAAGACCGAGAAGGTCCGTCTGGTGTGCACACCACTGCCCTTGGGATTTGATCGCTTCCCGCTGGTAGAGCTTGATTCGGCCAAACAAGCCCGCTTTCCGTTCGACAGGCGCCTGATCGTGGCGCTTCACGGTGAAACCGTGCGATTCAAATTCAACCTGAATCAGGACGGCAAGAAAATCGGATCTTCTCCGGAAACTGAGGTTTCTTTCAAACTGATCGCTGATCAGGATCCCAGGTTTCCGAGACCGCGAATCATTGGCATTGATAACGCAATCCTGGACGTAAAAAAACTGACCAGCGCAGACAAATTGGCGGTCAACCTCTGGCACGGACAACGGCCGGGCCAGAGCATGACGCTGGTGCTGATCGGCATCGACAGCAAAGACAACCCTGTTCGCCACGTCATCATCAACGCGGAGGCGAGCGTCACCAGCGCCGGGCTGATACGGGAACTGTCAACGCCGACGCTGGAAGTGTTGAAAAATCTCAAAAGCGGCAGTACGGCGACATTGATATTTTCCGTGCGCCTGGGGTTGCGCGGCAATCCAGTGGAATTTCCCCACCAGACCTATCAGATCGAATCTCTGGTTGAGCTGCAGCCGGTCATCACACTGATTAAGGACTCGCAGAACAGGGAGATTCCGCATACCGACCTGACGGTTGATCCGAATGTCACGGTCGAGGGAACTGCAAGCGTAGAACAGCAGGTTGAAGTTCTGGTGAATGGCGAGTCGGTGGAGACGTTGACCACAGACAAGGACGGGAAATTTTCAACACTATTGAAGGGGCTCGTTGTCGATGTACTGACAGTCGTGCAGATTCGAGCACTCTATGGCGACGGTCTTCTCTCGCCTTTACGCTCGTTCACGCTGCGCCGAGCGCTACAAGTCAACAACAATGCCATGGCCCTGTCAGGACTGAGGGTTTATGCATGGCCCCACACTCACAGTGCAGATTTTCCAAACAATACCCAAATCCGCGCCGCCGTCCCGTCTACAGGCGTCCACCCGATCACCTACAGAAGCAGTAATCCGAACGTGGCATATGTCGACGGCAACGGGAAAGTCACGGGCATACGTAACGGCAATACGTACATTACCGTACAGGACCGATTCAGCTCATTTTCTTATTACGTCAGTGTGACGAATGTTTATCAGTTGGCTATCGGCGGCTACGGCATGACACACCAAGAGGCGCTCAACTGGCGATACAGCATTTCGGGCGCAGTACCAATGAGCAGAGCACTGCACGCCATGCAAGTTGTATATGGTCCCGACCCTTATTGGCCAATAGCCGCTGGAGGGATCTACAGGATGTGTGATGAAAGCGGTTGTCCCGGCAACCTGCGAGCGATATATGGACATGCCAACGGCGGAATTTATTGCCATTCGGACCTGAACGCCCGATGGGCTCCATGGTGTATCTATCCCATTTACGGATAAACCGGCCTCTTCGCGAGCAGGCTCGCTCCCACAGTTTCACCGCTCTCCCCTGTGGGAGCGAGCCTGCTCGCGAAGGCTGACTTAAAGACAACACGTCTCTACAGACAGACAAAACCCACCGTCCCGAATCAACCGGGGCGGCGGGTTTTGTTGTTTCAGACGTCAGCTCAGACCGTATCCACCTTCAACGAATGATCATTGAGCATGCCGCTGATGATCGTCGCTGTGTCGTGACCGCTGGCAATCATGCCGCCCGCCCCTGGTGTCACGCCGTAATGGCTGGCGAGGTTGACGCCGGCCAGGTCGATGGTCTGGCTCGGCGCGGCGCCGGCCATGGCGCTGACGTCGATGCTGGTCATCACCGAGGCGCCGCTGCCGCTGACGGTGAAGTGCAGATAGTCGTCCAGCGACGCGGTACTGGCGTTTTCGCCTTGCAGCAGTTGCGACAGATCGAGCCTGTCGGTACCGGGGGTGAAATCGGTAATCAGGTCATGGCCGCTGTTGCCCTTGAGCCACTGGAAGGTGTCGGCCCCTGCCCCGCCCGTCAGCGTATTGTTGCCCATGCCACCGATCAGCAAGTCATCGCCAGCGCCGCCATTGAGGAAGTCGTTGCCGAGGCCACCGTTGATCACGTTGTTGTTGCCGTCGCCGGTGAGGCTGTCGTTGAAGTTCGAGCCGATCAGGTTTTCGATACCGGTCAACGTGTCAGTACCGGCGCCGAGGGTGTTCTGCGCACCGAGCAGGCCGAGATTGACGGTGACGGCGGCTGTGGCGTGGGCGTAGCTGGCGGTGTCGCTGCCAGTGCCGCCGTCGAGCAGGTCATTGCCGGCACCGCTGTAGAGCAAGTCGTTGCCAGCGTCGCCGTGCATTTCGTTATTGCCGGAGCCTGCCGTGAGTACGTCGTTGCCGTCGCCGGCATTGATCACGTTGTTGCCGCTTCCCGCCACCAACACATCGTCGCCAGCAGTGCCGGTCAGGGTGTGGCCGTCCTGATAGCTGATGCTGACGTTGGCCGTGTCGCTGCCGCCGTGGTTGTCGTTGGCGGCGTAAGTGCCGTGGTAGTCCGGCGTGATGTCGTGGGCCGCGGCGTAGTTGAGGGTCATGGTCAGCTGGTAGTTCTCCGCCGCGTTCGGGTTGCCGCCACCATTACCAATGTTGGTGATGTGGATCTGGTAGACGCCGTCCGCCGAGGCGCTGAGGGTCTGGCCGTCCGCCAGCGCCATCCAGGCACCGCCGTTGAGCGAATACTCCATGCTGATCTTACCGGCACCCAGATTGTGATCCAGATTGAGGGTTTCGCCCTGACGCAGATTGACGGTTATGCGGTCTTCATCGTTGGCATTGCTGTTGCTCACCATGCCCAGATAACCGCTGACCACCAGCACGGCGGTCATGGTCGCGGCATTGGCGCTGAAGGCGCTGCGCACATTGGCCAGATTCTGATTGGCCGCATTGTTGTTCTGCCCAGTGAAACCGATCAGGCCGGTGCCGGTGAAGTCCGCCGCTTTGGACACCCAACCGGTATTGAAACTGGTGGGTGTGGCGTTGAGGTTGTCGCCGTTCGGATCGGTGTCATTGGCCAGCAACAGCTCGCCCGGCACCACGATGTTGCCTGACAGCACGTTGGTGATGACGTGATCGTCCATCGCCACCGGTGGCGCGTTGGGGATCACTTTCACCGTCAGGGAGGAGCTGGCCAGATCGCCGTCGTTGTCGCTGACGGTGAAGCCGATGTTTTCGGTGATCACCACGGCGGTGGTTTTCTGCGAGGTGTAGCTGTATTCGCCGGTATCGAGGTTGACCACCAGCGTGCCGCTGTTGTTGGTGGCGATACTGACGGTGTTGTTGGCGGTATTGAAAGTGCCGTGGTTGGCGCCACCGCTCGCGGTCAACGAACCCTGGCCACTGAGGGCTTTCGGGTCGTAGGTGTAGGTGGTGCCGTCGACCACGATCGACTTGATGAAACCGCCATCGGCGCCGAACGAACCGCCCTCGCCCAGCAGCGAACCGGTGACCGGCGCGCCCT
Source organism: Pseudomonas siliginis (assembly GCF_019145195.1). Lineage (GTDB taxonomy): Bacteria > Pseudomonadota > Gammaproteobacteria > Pseudomonadales > Pseudomonadaceae > Aquipseudomonas > Aquipseudomonas siliginis. The sequence goes on along the minus strand of NZ_JAHSTW010000004.1, from coordinate 119,412 downwards.
GCACGGTGCCGGAGAGCACCGAGTTGAGCTGGTTGAGATCGGTGACCACCACCGCATTGGTGTTGGTGTGGTTGATGCCGTCGTAGGCCAGCGGATCGAGGTTGGCGTTGCTCACGCCACTGCCCAGACCGATTGCATAGTTCTTGATGTTGTTGGCGTCGAGGAAGTTTTTCAGCGCGGCTTCGTCAGCCGTGCCGATGTCGCCCTCGTTGGGCTTGCCGTCGGAGAAGAAGTAGCCGACGTTCTGTGCCCCGGTGAGTTTGCCGGAGGTGTTGAAAGCGGTCTGCATCACCGCCACGGCGGCGTCGTAGTTCGTGCCGCCGCCGGCGTTGAGGCCGGCGAGCAATGTCTTGGCAGTAGCGACATCGACCCACACCGTGGTGCGGTCGGCGGCACTGCTGCTGAACGTCACCAACTGCACTTTCACATCGCCCAGATCATCGTACTTGTCGAGCAAGGCGCCAATGGCCTGCTTGGCCAGTGCCAGCCGCGACAGGCCCGGCACGCCAGAGGGATCGGCCATGCTGCCGGAGATGTCGAGGACGATGAGAATGTTGGAATCGATCTCCACTGCGGTAACCGAGCGATCCGAGGCAACGGCTTTCGGTATGTCGTCGACGATGTTGACCACGAGGGTGCTGTTGGTGCTGTTGCCCAGCGCATCGGTGGCTTTGTAGGTGAACGTTTCGCTGAGCGTGTTCGGCCCGTCGTTGGCGCTCGGCGCGGTTTTCGGCGCCGAGGTCAGCGTGTAGGTGTAGGTGCCGTCAGCGTTGAGCTGCAGTTGCCCGTAGCTGCCGGTGGCGTTACCGACCAGGGTGTACGTGATCGCGCCGCTGCCACCACTGACCGAACCGACCAGCGTGCCGCTGGCGGTTTCGCCGGTGTTGCCCGGTTCGCTGCCGGTGACCGTGCCGGGAGCCAGGTCGGCGCCATCCTTGCTCAGGTCGAGGGCTTTTTCGTAGACCGTCACATCCTGATCGACCGAGGCGACCAGTTTGCTGTCGGCGACATTGATGGTCAGCGTCGTGGTGCTTTCATCGCCATCGCTGTCACGGATGGTGTAGGTGAACGTGTCGGTCGCGCCCGGCGGGCTCACCGAGTTCGGGTTGCTGTGGTAAACCGCATTGCCCGCCGCGTCGAGGGTCAGGTAGCCGTAGTTGCCGTTGATGTTGCTGTTGCTGTTGAGCCCGCCGCTGGCCGACGTCGCGGTGTTGCTGCCGGCGCGCACGCCGACCACCGTGGCGGCACCATCGGCGCCGCTGAGGTCATTGCCGAGCACACTGACATTGACCGTGCCGCCCTCCGCTACCGAGCCGGTATCGGCGTTGGCAGTCGGCAAATCGTCGACGATGTTGACGTTGATCTGACCGCTGGCGGTACTGCCATCGGTATCAGTGGCGACCACGTCAAAGCTCTCGCTGAGGCTGTTGGCGCCGTTGGCGTTCGGATGAGCTTCGTTGTCGACCAGGGTGTAGCTGTAACTGACCACGCCGGTGGCCGGATCGTAACCGGTGATGGTGAACGTACTGCCCAATGGCGAGACCACCGATTGCGGCAAACCGGCGGCGACGCCATTGCTGATCACCGCAATGCCGCCGACCGTGAGGGTTTGCAGGCCATCAAGCGCAGTGACGGTGAAGCTGCCGCTTTGGGTCAGCGCCGAGGTGTTGGGGCTGCTGCCGTCGCTGAGGTTTTTCTCGTAGACGGTGATTTCGCCGCCCTTCACATCGAGGCCGTCGAGGCACACCGGATCGTCGTTGTTATGAATGTTCAGCACCAGGTTGGCGGTGCTGGTGTCGCCGTCCGCGTCGGTGATGGTGTAGGCGAAGGTTTCCGTGCCGTTGCCGCCGCCATGGAGGTTTTTGAAGTCGGCGTCGTTGGCGTCCAGCGTGTAGGTGTAAGTGCCGTTGGCGTTGAGCACCAGCGTGCCGTAAGTGCCGGTGAAAGTACCGGCGGTTACCGGGCCGCTGGAGACGCGGTCGGCGCCCTGCACGTCGTTGTCGAGGACGTTGCCGGTCAGGGTCACCTGGGCTTCTGTTGCGCTGTCGGCATTGCTGTCATTCAGCGCCTTCGGCACGTCATCGACGATGCTCACAACGATCGTGCTGGTGACGACATTGCCCAGCGAATCGGTGGCCTGATAGGTGAAGGTTTCGCTCAGGCCGTTGGCGCCGTCGTCAGCGTGCGGCGTAGTGGTCGCTGGCGAAGTCAGGGTGTAGGTGTAAGTGCCATTGGCATTGAGAACGATCTGCCCGTAGTTGCCGGTAGCGCTGCCGACCAGTGCATAGCTGATCGCACCGACTGCACCGGTGACCGAGCCGACCAGGGTGCCGGAAGCGGTTTCGCCAGTGCTGTTCGGATCGCTGCCGACCACACTGCCCGCTGCCAGATCCTGGCCGTCCCTGGTCAGGTCGAGAGCTTTTTCGTAGACGGTGACGTCAGTGTCACTGACCGCTTTCAGGCAGCTGTTGTAGACGTCGATGGTGATCGTCGTGGTGCTTTCGTCGCCGTCGGCATCGCGCACGGTGTAGGTGAACACATCCACCGCGCCCGGGCCGTTCACCGTGTTGGGATTGCTGTGATAAACCGCGTTGCCGTTGGCATCCAGGGTGAGGTAGCCGTAGGTGCCGTTGATCTGCGTATTGAGTCCGCCGATGGCCGAGGTCGAAGTGTCGGCACCGACACGCACGCCGACCACTGCGCCGGTAACCGCCGGGCCATCCGCGCCGCCGACATCGTTGTTGAGTACGTTGCCGCTGACGGTACCGCCCTCCGCCACCGAAGCCGCGTCCGCATGCGCGGTCGGCAAATCATCGACGATATTGACGTTGATCTGGCCGCTGGCGGTACTGCCATCGGTGTCCGTCGCGACGACGTCGAAGTTCTCGGTGAGGCTGTTGGCGCCGTTGGCGGTTGGATGGGCTTCGTTGTCGGCCAGGGTGTAGCTGTAGCTGACCACGCCGGTCGCCGGATCATAACCGCTGATGGTCAAGGTGCTGCCCAGCGGTGTGATCACCGATTGCGGGAAACCTGCGGCCACGCCATTGGTGATCACGGCGATGCCGCCGACTGTGAGGGTCTGCAGACCATCGAGAGCGCTGACGGTGAAAGTGCCGTTCTGGGTCAGCGCCGGGGTGTTGGGGCTGGTGCCGTCGCTGAGGTTTTTTTCGTAGACGGTGAGTTCGCCACCGTTGACGTCGAGGCCGTTGAGCAGCACCGGGTCGTCGTTGTTGTGGATGTCCAATACGAGATTGGCAGTGCTGGTGTCGCCATCGGCATCAGTGATGGTGTAGGCGAAGGTCTCCGTGCCGTTGCCGCCGCCGGTCAAGGCTTTGAAATCAGCATCGCTGGTATTCAGGGTGTAGGTGTAAGTGCCGTTGGCGTTCAGAACCAAGGTGCCGTAAGTACCAGTGAATGTACCGGCCGTGACTGGACCAGTGGGCACGCGGTCGGCGCCTTGCACGTCGTTGGTCAGGACGTTGCCGGTCAGGGTCAGTTGGCTTTCCGAGGCGGTGCCGTTGCTGTCATCGTTGGCTTTCGGCAGGTCGTCGACGATGTTCACGTCCAGCGTGCCGGTGGCGGTGGTGCCGTTGTCATCGACTACCGTGACTGCGAACTGCTCAGGCAGATTGTTCGCACCGTTGGCGTTCGGATGCGCTTCGTTGTCGGCCAGGGTGTAGCTGTAACTGACCACACCGGTTGCAGCGTTGAAACCAGTAATCGTCAGCGTGCTGCCCAGCGGCGTGGTGATCGATTGCGGGAAGCCTGCGGCGACGCCATTGGTCACCACGGCAATTCCACCAACAGTCAGCGTGGTGACGCCGTCCAGTGCGGTGATGGTGAACGTGCCGTTTTGCGTCAGTGCGCCAGTGTCCGGGGCGCTGCCGTCGCTGAGGTTTTTTTCGTAGATCGTCAGCTCGCCACCGGCGACGTTCAGGCCGTCGATGATTACCGGATCGTCGTTGTTGTGGATCTGCAGAACCAGATTGGCAGTGCTGGAATCGCCGTCGGCATCGGTAATGGTATAGGCAAAGGTTTCCGTGCCGTTGCCGCCGCCGGTCAAGGCTTTGAAGTCGGCATCGCTGGTATTCAGGGTGTAGGTGTAAGTGCCGTCGGCGTTCAGAACCAATGTACCGAAAGTACCAGTGAAAGTGCCCGGCGTAACCGGGCCGGTAGGTACGCGGTCGGCACCTTGCACGTCGTTGGTAAGGACGTTGCCGGTCAGGGTCAGTTGGCTTTCCGAGGCGGTACCGTTGCTGTCGTCGTTGGCTTTCGGCAGGTCGTCGACGATGTTGACGTCGAGGGTACCGGTGGCGGTGGTGCCGTTGTCATCGACCACCGTGACTGCGAACTGCTCAGGCAGATTATTCGCGCCGTTGGCGTTCGGATGCGCTTCGTTGTCGGCCAGGGTGTAGCTGTAACTCACTACACCGGTTGCAGCGTTGAAACCAGTAATCGTCAGCGTGCTGCCCAGTGGCGTGGTGATCGATTGCGGGAAGCCTGCGGCAACGCCATTGGTCACCACGGCAATTCCACCAACAGTCAGCGTGGTGACGCCGTCCAGTGCAGTGATGGTGAACGTGCCGTTTTGCGTCAGCGCGCCAGTATCCGGAGCGCTGCCGTCGCTGAGGTTTTTTTCGTAAACCGTGAGCTCGCCGCCAGCGACGTTCAGGCCGTCGATGGTGACTGGATCGTCGTTGTTGTGGATCTGCAGAACCAGATTGGCGCTGCTGCTATCGCCGTCGGCATCGGTGATGGTGTAGGCGAAGGTTTCAGTGCCGTTACCGCCGCCGGTCAAGGCTTTGAAATCGGCATCGCTGGTGTTCAGGGTATAGGTGTAGGTGCCGTCGGCGTTCAGAACCAAGGTGCCGTAGGTACCGGTGAATGTACCGGGCGTGACTGGACCGGTGGGTACGCGGTCGGCGCCTTGCACGTCGTTGGTGAGGACGTTTCCGGTCAGGGTCAGCAAGGTTTCCGAGGCAATGCCGTTGGCGTCGTCAAACGCTTTTGGCACGTCGTCGGTGATGTTCACGTCCAGCGTGCCAGTGGCGCTGTCGCCATTACTGTCGGTGGCGATCACGGTGAACGGTTCGCTGAGGTTGTTCACGCCGTCGCCGGCCGCGTGGGTTTCGTTGCCGTTGAGGGTGTAGCTGTAGCTTACCGTGCCAGTGGCCGCGTTATAACCGGTGATGGTCAGGGTGTTGCCCAGTTGCGTGGTGATCGACTGGGGAAAGCCGATCGGCACGCCGCCAACAATCACGTTGATGCCGCCGATGCTCAGGCTGTTCAAACCATCCGCTGCCGAGACCGTGAAGCTGCCACTTTGCGTCAGCGCGCCTGGATTGGCCGCTGTACCGTCAGGCAGATTGGCTTCATTGAGGTTCAGCTCGCCATCCGCCCCATTGAGGCCGTTGAGGATGACCGGGTTGTTCACTGGTGGCGGTGGCACCACGACCGGCGCTGGCGTGTCGTCGCCATTGTCGATGTCCGCGTCGCGACGATACTCGGGAAATTCGGGAATGCCGTTGAAGCCGGCGGTAGGGAAACCAATGATCGGATCGACTCGGCCGCCGACTTCGGTCAGCAGAACGAAACTGTGCCCGCCGCCCAGTTCACCGGTGTTGCCGGTGGGCGCGTTGGGGCCGGCCGCAGTGGCTTCGGCAGTTTTGCTTGGGTCTTCACCGGCGGCGATGGCTTGCTGGATTTGCTCGACATCGGTCAGTTGCGCCTGGCTCGGGGTCTGGGCTTCGTCGACGTTCACCGGCACAGCCTGGTCGGCCAGCAATTGCCCGGTCATGGTGATGCTGCTGCCGCGGCCGAGGGTCAATTCCTCGCCGTTTTGCAGTTTCATTGCCACCGCGCCTTCCGCGCCGGTGATCAGTTGATCGCCAGCGTACAAACGATCGCCTTCGAACAGCGGACGCTTGATGCCGTCGCTCGCCTGGGCGAACACCTGACCAATGACTTTTGTGACCGTACCGATGAGCGCTGCCATGTGAAATCCTCCGCTGCCGACCACCGTCGGCACAGGTTCGCGAAGCAGCCCATGGCTCAATCGGGTTGCCGGGGGCGACGCTCGCACCCTCGACAGTTCGTTTCGCAGGCCCGGTTTGAGGTGAATTGTCAGCGCTATCAAGCACTTGCCAACCCTGTTCAATCCGCCGACCCACTAGCGCTACGTAACGGTGGTGAATCACCTGAGTGACAAAAATCTGTCGCTCATTCGCCGTTACGCGTCCCTCCCCTTCAGCAGTACTTCGCAGTGTCTCGCAAAGTGAATGGAACTTTCCTCAAGCCTTTTCGAGCTCCCTAAAGCGCATAAAACAAAGGCTTTCGAGCTGAACAATGTGCTGCTTTTGAAAAACCGCATAAGTTTTTTTTGGAATAAACCTTATGAAAATTTTTTCTTAGCTACGCTCTAGGATGTTCTTAGCTCTGTTGTTACAAGAGTGAAACGCTTACACCCAAAATTTACGTCAAATATTTGGCGACGGTAACACAACATTGAGATCCAGGGAGATGCACCCATGCGCGTTTTAACCCCCCTCTGCAGCGCGGTTTTGCTGGCCATGGCTTGCACTTCCCAAGCCCAGGCGATGAACCTCACCGAGGCGATTCAGAGCACCATCGCCACCCACCCGGAGCTGGCTTCGCGCGTGGACGCCCGCTTGTCAGCGGATGAACAGGTGAAAGTGGCCAAGGGCGGGTTTTATCCGTCGGTCGATCTGAACGCTGCCTACGGTCGCGGTTACAGCGACAATACCAATACCCGCGCTTTCGGTAACCACAACACCGAAATCCTCAATTACACCCAGTCGGAGCTGCGCTTGCGGCAGATGATCTTTGACGGTTTCAACACCGCCAACGAGGTCGAGCGCACCAAGGGCGTGTCCAACTCGCGCGCCTACTACGCGCAGGGCACCGCGCAGGATCTGGCCCTGCGCACGATCGAGGTCTACCTCGAAGTGCTCAAGCGGCGTGAACTGGTGACGCTGGCGAAGAACAATTTGCAGGCGCACTTGCGCGTCAACGATCAGATCGGCCTGCGCACCGAGCGCGGCATCGGCAGCACTGCAGACTCCGATCAATCGGTTGCCCGTCGTGCACTGGCGCAGAACAACCTCGACACCGCCGAAGTCGATCTGGCCGACGCCGAATCGAATTTCTACAGTGTGGTCGGACGCATGCCCGATGAGCTGGAAACCCCGGCCTCGACTCGCGGTGAGATGCCGCCGGACCTGCGTGAAGCGCAGCAGAGCATGGTCGACAACAACCCTTACCTGAAATCGGCCCAGGCTGACGTGCAGTCCGCCGAGAGCCAGTACGAAGTGGCCAAGTCGCCGTTCTACCCGCGCTTCGACGCGGAAGCGGCAGTGGGCGCGAACAACAACGTGCAGGGCGACGAAGGCCACGACAACGAATGGCGTGTCGGTGTGGTGATGAACTACAACCTGTTCCGTGGCGGCAGCGACAAGGCACGTCTGGCCGCGAATGCCCACGACATCAATCAGGCCATGGACATCCGCAACAATGCTTTGCGTCAGCTCAACGAGAACATTCGCTTGGCCTGGAACGCCATGGAAAATGCCAAGAAGCAGACGCCGACCGCTCGCGAATACGCAGAAACCACCAAACGCGTGCGCGCCGCTTATCAGGACCAGTTCGGCCTCGGCCAACGCACCCTGCTCGACCTGCTCGACAGCGAAAACGAGCTGTACAACGCCAACCGTCGCTACACCGAAATCCGCTACACCGAGGAATACTCGATGTACCGCGTGCTGGCGAACATGGGCCAGTTGCTGAGCAAGCAACGCGTGGTGCTGCCGGCTGATGCGATTGCCACGACCGAAGTGAAAAACCAGGCGCGCCTGCCGGAACTGAAATAAACGGTGCAGGAACTGACTTTGCCCTGATCGTTCCCACGCTCTGCGTGGGAATGCCTCAAGGGACGCTCCGCGTCCAGTGACGCGGAGCGTCACGGGCTGCATTCCCACGCAGAGCGTGGGAACGATCCGATAACCGAGCCCGTTCAACAGAGGCAATCACTATGACCAGCATGGAACCCGGCGCCACCGGGGTCGATCCGCGCCTGAGCTTCGACGATCCGTTACTCGACGGTCTGCTGATCCTCTGCAAACTGCACGGCGCCACGGTCAGTCGTGCCAGCCTGAGTGCCGGGCTGCCTCTGAACAAACAACGCCTGAGCCTCGATCTGCTGCCCCGTGCAGCCGCGCGGGCCGGATTGCAGGCGCGCTTGTTGCGCCGTGACCTGAAAGACATTTCGCCGCTGAACCTGCCGATCCTGCTGCTGCTCAACGACGGCCGCACTGCCGTGCTGCGGCGCTTCGGCGAGGACGGCAAAGCCCTGCTGCTGCCCAGCGAAGCCGACGGCGGCGAGCAATGGGTCAGTCGCGAAGAGCTCAGCGAACACTACAGCGGCCAGGCCTTGTTCGCCCGTCCGCGCCACGAACTCGAAGACCTGCGCGCGCCGTTGGTGCCACGGGTAAACGCGTGGTTTCGCGACACTCTCAAACTGTCGAAATGGCTGTACAGCGATGCGATCCTCGCCAGTTTCCTGATCAACCTGCTGGGCCTGATGGTGCCGCTGTTCGTCATGCAGACCTACGATCGCGTGGTGCCCAATCAGGCGACCTCGACTTTGTGGGTGCTGTCGGTCGGCCTGTTGATCGGCACCGGTTTTGAACTGGTGCTGCGCGTGGTGCGTGCGCATCTGCTCGACACCGCCGGCAAGAAAACCGATGTGATCCTCTCGGCAACGTTGTTCGAGCGCATCACCGGCATGTCGATGAAGGCGCGGCCAGCAACCATTGGCGGCTTTGCCCAGAGCATTCACGACTTCCAGGGCCTGCGTGAATTTCTCACTGCCGTGACCCTGACGAGTCTGATCGACTTGCCCTTCGTGGTGTTGATGCTGGTAGTGATCGGCCTGCTCGGTGGCTGGCTGGTGGTGATTCCGCTGCTGGCGTTTCCGATCACCATCATTTTCGCCATGGCGATTCAGGTGCGCCTGCGTGACACCGTGCAGAAAAGCCTGAGCCTCGGCGCCGAGCGTCAGGCGGTGCTGATCGAAACCCTCGGCGGCCTGGAAACCCTCAAGGCCTGCGGCGCCGAAAGCGAGCGCCAGCACAAATGGGAAAGCACCCACGGCGCCCTCACCCGCCTCGACAGCCACGCGCGCAACCTGTCGGCGCTGGCCACCAACGGCACGCTGTTCATCCAGCAGTTTTCCGGGATGGCGACGATTGTGGCCGGGGTCTACAGCATCATCGCCGGCAACCTCAGTGTCGGCGCGCTGGTCGCCACTTACATGCTTGGCAGTCGTGTGCTCGCCCCGCTCGGCCAGATCGCCGGGCTGATCACCCGCTACCAGCAAGCGCAACTGACCATGAAAAGCACCGACGCGCTGATGGCCCTGCCGCAGGAACGCGACGGCAAACAACGGCCACTGGAACGTACGCAGCTGCAAGGCGCCCTCGACGTCAGCGGCGTGACGTTTCACTACAACGGCCAGAATGCGCCGGCGCTGAGCGAGGTCAGCTTCAGCCTGAAACCCGGCGAGCGGGTCGGCATCATCGGCCGCAGCGGCTCGGGCAAAAGCACGTTGGCACGGCTGGTGATGGGCTTCTACGAGGCGGAACAAGGCCAGTTGCTGCTCGACGGCCTCGACTTGCGCCAACTGGACGTGGCTGACCTGCGCCAGCAGATCGGTTATGTCGCCCACGACTTGCCGCTGCTGGCCGGCAGCCTGCGCGACAACCTGACCCTGGGCGCGCGCTACATCAGCGATTCACGCATGCTCGAAGTCGCCGAACTGACTGGCGTCACCGAACTGGCCCGACAACACCCGCAAGGCTTCGACCGACCGGTGGGCGAACGCGGGCAATTGCTTTCCGGCGGCCAACGCCAAGCGGTGTTGCTGGCGCGGGCATTACTGCTCGATCCACCGATCATGCTGCTCGACGAACCCACCAGCGCCATGGACAACAGCAGCGAAGATGCACTGCGGCAGAAACTGCATGGCTGGGTGCAAGGCAAAACCCTGCTGCTGGTCACACACCGCACCTCGATGCTGAGCCTGGTGGACCGGTTGCTGGTGCTGGATAACGGCCGGGTCGTCGCTGACGGCCCGAAGGAAGCAGTCATCGAAGCGCTGCGCAAGGGCCGTGTCGGCTCGGCGGCGGTCTAGGAGTTACGCCATGCCTGCTTCTTCCGATAGCAACAAGCGCGGCTACTTCGACAGCTTCGGCAAAAGTGCCGAAGCCGAGTTCATGCCGGAAACCGCCGGCGCGGCGTTGCAGGATTCGCCGCGCAAATCGCGGATCACCGTGTGGCTGGCGGCAGCGCTGCTGATCGCCGCCCTGGTCTGGGCCAAATTCGCCGTGCTCGAAGAAGTGACCATGGGCGAAGGCAAAGCGATTCCGTCGAGCAAAGTCCAGGTGATCCAGAACCTTGAGGGCGGCATTGTCACCGAGATATTCGTTCGCGAAGGCCAGATGGTCGGCAAGGGCGACACCCTGCTGCGTCTGGATGACACGCGCTTTCGCTCGAACAAGGGCGAAAGCGAGGCCGACCGTTACGCGCTGACCGCACAGGTTGAACGCTTGTCAGCGGAGGCCGAGGGGCGCCCCTTCAAACTCTCCGCTGAAGTCATCGCCAAAGCGCCGCAAGTCGCCGAGGACGAGCGCTCGCTGTACGAGCAACGCCAACGCCGCTTGGCCAGCGAACAGCGCACCCTCAGCGAACAGCTGCGGCAGAAGACCCAGGAACTGGCGGAGTTTCGCTCCAAGCAAGGCCAGTTCAGCTCCAGCCTCGCGTTGTTGCAGCAAGAGATGAACATGTCGGAACCGCTGGTCAAAACCGGCGCCGTTTCACCGGTGGAAATCCTCCGCCTCAGGCGCAGTGCCGTGGAAATTCGCGGTTCGCTGAACGCCACCACGCTGGCGATTCCCCGCGCCGAATCGGCCATCGCCGAGATCCGCAGCAAGATCGACGAATCCGAGCAGACCTTCCGTTCCGAGGCCGCCAAAGAGCTGAATGAGAAACGCACCGACCTGTCGAAAATCACCGCTTCGAGCATCGCCATCGATGACCGCGTCAGCCGTACCACGGTGACTTCACCGGTACGCGGGGTGATCAAGCAGATGAAGGTCAACACCATCGGCGGCGTGGTCCAGCCGGGCAGCGACATGGTCGAAATCGTGCCGCTGGAAGACAACCTGCTGATCGAAGCAAAAGTCCGCCCGCAGGATGTCGCGTTCCTGCATCCGGGCCAGAAAGCCATGGTCAAGTTCAGCGCCTACGACTACACGATTTACGGCGGGCTGAGCGCCAAACTCGAGCTGATCGGCGCCGATACGATTACCGATGACAAGGGCAACAGCTTCTATCTGATTCAAGTGCGCACCGACAAGAATCACCTGGGCGGCGATGTCAAACCGCTGCTGATCATCCCGGGGATGGTGGCGACGGTGGACATCATTACCGGCGAGAAAAGCGTTTTGGATTACCTGCTCAAACCGGTGCTGAAAGCGCGGACCGAGGCGATGCGTGAGCGCTAGTGATCTTTGAATTGCGGTGATTGATCTGGCGCTTTCGCGAGCAGGCTCGCTCCCACAATTGGAATGCATTCCCCTGTGGGAGCGAGCCTGCTCGCGAAGAGGCCTGCACAGACAATGATCATCTGTCGCCATGGTTACGCTGAAAGGTCTCCTCCCCCATCGCCGCAATCTGCCCTTCGATCAGCGCTTCAAACGGCTTGAGCAACGGCGCAAATGTCGTCGGCGCTTCGAGGGTTTCCAGCGCCTGCACGATTGCCTCGATCGTCGACAGCGCCCCCGGCCCCGGTGCCTTGCGCAAGCGATAGCGCGACACGCCGCCCTCGGCCAGCGTCACCCGTGGCAGTGCTGCCAGCAGCGGATTGAGGTGCAGCATCTTGCGCGCTTTGCGCCAGGTGCCGTCCGGGACGACCAGCAACATCGGCTGATCATTTGGCGCGTAGACCTGCAACGGCTGCGCATCCTCAGCCGGGAACAACAAGCGCGCCTGATAGCCCGGCCGGTTCAACAGTTTCGGCAAATCCTCGAATACCTCGCCGACAATCAGCTCGGCATTGCTCAGCCCCAGCGCCGCCAGCCGCGCGGTATTCAGCGCGTGACTGACCTCGCTCGGATGCTGCAGCACCAATACTCGGGTGCGGCTATCGATGTGTGGAATCAATGGACATAGACAATGGGTCTGGGGGCGCAGGCAGCGTGGGCATTGGGCTCGGGACATGATGGGTTACGCCTGATTCAATTGCGCTTTGAGCAAATCGCGGAAGGTCTGGATCAGCGGCTCGCGGCTGCGGCCCCTGCGCATGATCATCGAAAACGGCGCCTGATAACCGAAGGTCGCCGGCAGCAGAACACGCAGATCACCCTTGTCGGCCCAGGCCTGCGCGTAGTGCTCCGGCAGGTAACCGATGTAGGCGCCGGAGAGCACCAGAATCAGCTGCGCTTCCATACTTTCCACGGTCGCGGCGCTGTGTTTGAAACCGTGCCGGGCCAGTTCCGCCTGACTCCAGTAACCGCGCCCGACCATCCGTTGCTGAGTGATGACCTGCTCGGGGATGCGCCGTTCGTTGAACAGTGGATGGCGACTGCTGCAATACAGCCAGTGCTGCTCGCGGTACAGCGGCATGTAGACCAGACCGCTCATGCGCGTGGAAAACGCACCGATGGCCAGATCGAGGCGATTGTCCTGCACGCCGAGCTGCAATTCGTAAGGGCTCATCACCGACAGGTGCAAATGCACCGCCGGGTGTTCCTGACTGTAGGCGCCGATGGCTTCGGCAAACGGCAGGGCCTTGTCGCTGACCGTGGAATCGATCACGCCAAGGTTGAGCGTGCCGCGCAGTTCGCCCTTGAGCGCGGCGGCGTATTGCTCGAAGCCTTCAAGCTCGGCTAGCAGGCGCAGGGTTTCCTGATGGAACAGCTCGCCCTTGCTGGTCAGGCTGAAGCCACCGCGCCCGCGATGGCACAGCACCAGACCGAGCGCGGCTTCGAGCTGGCTCATATAAGTGCTGATCGCCGAGGTCGACAGGTTGAGTTCCTGCTGCGCATTGGCAAAACCCTGATGACGCACGATGCTGACGAAGATGCGCAGGAGTTTCAGGTCGGGTAAGGCGTTGGCCATTTCTGCTCCGGTCACGAGGTAACGCGCGAATACACAGTCCGATGGAGATCATTGTGGGAGCGAGCCTGCTCGCGAAGGCGTCGGGTCAGTCGCCATCGAAGTTGACTGTCACGCCCTCTTCGCGAGCAGGCTCGCTCCCACAGAGTGAGATCTTCAGAGATTCCAGTGGTGCGAAGTCTAAGTCGCTGGCTGGCATTAGTTTAGAAAAATCTGAACTAAGTTTTTGCCCGTAGCGATTCTTCCCCGCCACTACATTTCGCATGATCGGCCCCACAGCGGCGTCCGAACCTGTGCTCCACGGCGCGCCGGCATAAATAAAACAAAGACGATGAGGCCCTACCCGTGGACAAGATTCTTCACCAACCACTGGGCGGCAATGAAATGCCGCGCTTCGGCGGCATCGCCACCATGCTCCGACTTCCCCATGTACCGACCGCTGCCGGCCTAGACGCTGCCTTCGTTGGCGTGCCGCTGGACATCGGCACTTCGCTGCGCCCCGGCACCCGCTTCGGGCCGCGCGATATCCGCACCGAATCGGTGATGATCCGCCCGTACAACATGGCCACCGGCGCCGCACCGTTCGACTCGCTGTCGGTGGCCGACATCGGTGACGTGGCGATCAACACCTTCAACCTGCTCGACGCCGTGCGCATCATCGAAGAAGCCTACGACAACATCCTCGAGCACAACGTCATCCCGATGACGCTGGGTGGCGACCACACCATCACCCTGCCGATCCTGCGCGCGATTCATAAAAAGCACGGCAAGGTTGGCCTGGTGCACATCGATGCGCACGCTGACGTCAACGATCACATGTTCGGCGAGAAGATCGCCCACGGCACCACGTTCCGTCGTGCCGTCGAAGAAGGTCTGCTCGATTGCGATCGCGTGGTGCAGATCGGTTTGCGTGCACAGGGCTACACCGCCGACGACTTCAACTGGAGCCGCGACCAGGGTTTCCGCGTGGTGCAGGCCGAAGAGTGCTGGCACAAGTCGCTGGCGCCGCTGATGGCGGAAGTGCGCGAGAAGGTCGGTGGCGGTCCGGTGTATCTGAGTTTCGATATCGATGGCATCGACCCGGCCTGGGCGCCCGGCACCGGCACCCCGGAAATCGGCGGCCTGACCACCATTCAGGCGATCGAAATCGTCCGTGGCTGTCAGGGCCTCGACCTGATCGGTTGCGATCTGGTAGAAGTCTCGCCCGCTTACGACACCACCGGCAACACCTCGCTGCTGGCCGCCAACCTGCTGTACGAAATGCTCTGCGTACTGCCCGGCGTGGTTCATCGCTGAGGGTCGGGTCATGCACGCACGTGATCAGGTTCTGCACGCGGCCGCCGAGTTGGTCGCCGCGTTTGCCCGTAACGATCGCGAAGCTTACTTCGGGGCGTTCAGCGCCGATGCCAGCTTCGTTTTCTACACCCTCGACCAGCCATTGCTGTCGCGCGATGCCTATCAGGCGTTGTGGGACCGCTGGCGTGCCGAGGATGGATTCGAGGTGCTGTCGTGCACCTCGAGCAACGCCTTTGTCAGCCTGCAGGGTGACGTGGCGATTTTCATCCATGACGTGGCCACCGAGCTGCGCATGCAAGGGGAGCAACACTTCAGCCAGGAGCGCGAGACGATTGTTTTCAGAAGACAAGCGTCGAGCCTAGAACAACAAGGCCTATGGCTGGCCTGTCACGAACATTTGTCCGCAATGCCGGAAGGGCTGCCACCCCCTTAGCCAATGGTGACGCTCACGCACGATGAGCGCGCCTGATGATCGGAGCAGATCATGAATAACAACAACAACGAAAAAAGCCTTAGCAGCATCGAAACAAACGGGGTCGAACAGATCCCGGATCATGAGCGCGACGCCCGACCCAGCGACCTGTTTCGCTTGATCTTCGGCGGCGCCAATACGTTTGCCACCGCTGTGCTCGGCAGTTTCCCGGTGCTGTTCGGCCTGTCGTTTCAGGCCGGTGTCTGGGCGATTGTGCTGGGTGTGGTGGTCGGTGCGCTGATCCTCGCGCCGATGGGCCTGTTCGGCCCGCTCAACGGCACCAACAACGCCGTGTCTTCCGGTGCGCACTTCGGCGTGCACGGGCGGATTGTCGGGTCGTTCCTGTCGTTGCTGACGGCAATCGCGTTCTTCTCGCTGTCAGTGTGGAGCTCGGGTGATGCGCTGGTCGGCGGTGCCAAACGCCTCGTCGATTTGCCGGAAACCGACCTGACCCTGGGCCTGGCCTACGGTCTGTTCGCGCTGCTGGTGCTGACCGTGTGCATCTACGGTTTCCGCATCATGCTGTGGGTCAACCGCATCGCGGTATGGGCCGCGAGCCTGTTGTTCCTGCTCGGCATCTTCGCCTTCGCCCCCGCTTTCGACAGCCAGTACGCCGGCAGCGTGGCGCTGGGTCAGGCCGGGTTCTGGGCGGCATTCATCGGCGCTGCACTGGTGGCGATGAGCAACCCGATTTCCTTCGGTGCGTTCCTCGGCGACTGGTCGCGCTACATCCCGCGTGAGACGCCGAAGGGCCGGATCATGCTGGCGGTGATCGCCGCGCAACTGGCGACGTTGATCCCATTCCTGTTCGGCCTTGCCACCGCCACCATCGTCGCGATCAAGGCGCCGGACTACATCGCCGCGAACAACTATGTCGGCGGCTTGCTGGCCGTGTCGCCGAGCTGGTTCTTCCTGCCGGTGTGCCTAATTGCGGTGATCGGCGGCATGTCCACCGGCACCACGTCGCTGTATGGCACCGGGCTGGACATGTCCAGCGTGTTCCCGCGCGTGCTGTCCCGGGTCAAGGCGACCTTGCTGATCGGCGTGCTGTCGATCGCCTTCATCTTCATCGGCCGTTTCGCGGCGAACCTGGTGCAGAGCGTGTCGACCTTCGCCGTGCTGATCATCACCTGCACCACCCCGTGGATGGTGATCATGATCATCGGTCTGCTGGTGCGGCGCGGCTTCTACTGCCCGGATGACCTGCAAGTGTTCACTCGCGGCGAACAGGGCGGACGCTACTGGTTCAACCACGGCTGGAACTGGCGCGGTCTCGGTGCATGGATTCCGAGTGCGCTGGTCGGCCTGTGCTTCGTCAACCTGCCGGGGCAGTTCGTCGGCCCGCTGGGCGAATTGGCCGGTGGCATCGACATCAGCTTGCCGGTGACATTGGGCCTGGCGTCGGTGGTGTATCTGACGCTGCTGCGCCTGTTCCCCGAACCTCGGGAAGTGTTTGGGCCAACGGATGTGCGCAGTGAAGCCGCCATAAAACCCGAACTACGTCAGGCCGCCTGACACGAATCCCCTGTGGGAGCGAGCCTGCTCGCGAAGACTTCAGCACATCCAACATTGGTGTGACTGACAGACCGCCTTCGCGAGCAGGCTCGCTCCCACAGGAAGCCTTGCAGACCCCATTTGCTTGACCATAAAAAAGACAATCGGAGACACGCCATCATGGCTTTGGATTTATTCGTCGTACTCATTTATGCCGCTGCGATGCTGATTCTCGGCTACTACGGCATGCGCAAGGCCAAGACCCACGAAGACTATCTGGTTGCCGGGCGTAATCTTGGACCATCGCTGTACATGGGCACCATGGCAGCAACCGTACTCGGCGGCGCGTCCACCGTCGGCACGGTCCGTCTGGGCTACGTGCACGGCATTTCCGGTTTTTGGCTGTGCGCGGCACTGGGCTGCGGCATCGTCGCGCTGAACCTGTTCCTCGCCAAGCCCTTGCTGAAACTCAAGGTATTCACCGTTACCCAGGTCCTGGAGAAGCGCTACAACCCGATGGCGCGTACCGCCAGTGCGACCATCATGCTCGCTTACGCGCTGATGATCGGCGTGACCTCGATTCTGGCGATCGGCACCGTGCTGCAAGTGTTGTTCGGCCTGCCCTTCTGGATTTCCGTACTGCTGGGCGGCGGTATCGTGGTGACTTATTCAACGATCGGCGGCATGTGGTCGCTGACCCTGACGGACATCGTCCAGTTCGGCATCCAGACGGTGGGCCTGATGTTCGTGTTGTTGCCGATCTGCCTGTACCGCGTAGGCGGCTGGGACCAACTGGTCGCGCAACTGCCGGCGGCCAGCTTCAACTTCACCAGCATCGGCTGGGACACGATCATTACCTACTTCATGATCTACTTCTTCGGCATCCTGATCGGCCAGGACATCTGGCAGCGGGTGTTCACCGCCAAAAGCGAAAAGGTCGCCAAGTACGCCGGCACCTCGGCCGGGATCTACTGCATCATTTACGGCCTGGTCTGCGCCTTGATCGGCATGGCTGCGCATGTGCTGATTCCGGATCTGGACAACGTCAACAACGCGTTCGCCGCCATCGTCAAAGTCTCGCTGCCCGACGGCATCCGTGGCCTGGTGATCGCTGCCGCACTGGCGGCGATGATGTCCACCGCCAGCGCCGGCCTGCTCGCCGCGTCCACCACGCTTACCGAAGACCTGCTGCCGAAACTGCGCGGCGGCAAACAGTCCAACGTCGCGGTCAGCCGTCTGTTTACGCTGCTGACCGGGATCGCGGTGTTGGGCATTGCTCTGGTCGTCAATGACGTGATCAGCGCGTTGACCCTGGCTTACAACCTTTTGGTCGGCGGCATGCTGATTCCGCTGATGGGCGCGATTTTCTGGAAGCGTGCGACCACTGCCGGGGCGATCAGCGCGATGACGCTGGGCTTTATCACGGCGCTGGTGTTCATGGTCAAGGACGGCATGGACGCGAACTCGCCAATCTATTACAGCCTGGGTGTCAGCCTGGTGAGCTTCGTACTGGTCAGCCTGTTCTCGCCGCGCCCGGCGACCGTGGCCACTGCGGTGTGAATCGACAGTAACGAGGTGATGTTTTCTTCAGCGGGTGTGGCGTCGGTGGCCACACCCGTTTTTTTCGCTTGGCGAAAAGCAAAAGATCGCAGCCTTCGGCAGCTCCTACCATTTGTAGAAACTGCCGACGGCTGCGATCTTGAAATCTCTGATCGCAGGTATTAACGGCGACGTGGCTGGCGTCGGCGCTGTTCGTCGTCCGTGCGAATCGGTACCGGTTGCAGAGGCGGTTCGATCAAACCGAGGGCAACTCCCAAATCGTGCAGCCAGTTCTGGATTTTCTCTTTCATCGTCATGCCCCCTTCAGGGTGGTGCTGAGCGGCCGGAATTCTGAGGCCGCTTCGCACTGATAATAGTCCGAAGTCCTACGCAATGCTCGGCCAAATCCGCAATGATCTGTTACTGAATTGAACAGAATCTGTTGCGATTGGTTCACGCTGTTTCACGGACTTCATGCAAAGCCACGGGATAGACCGCTTGCTGCACGTCGATCCAGGCATTCAGGTTGGCCCCGGCCATACCCTTGCGCCACATGAGCCACGTTGTCGCACCCGCGAACGGCTCGGCCAACGGATGCACGGCGACGCTTTCGCGACCTGGCAAGCTGGCCAACATCGACTCGGCCATCAACGCCACACCACTGCCGGCAATCACACAGGCGAGCATGCCCTGATACGACTCGATCTCCATCGGCCGGCCCATCGCCGCGTGGTAATGAGAGAACCACGCTTCCAGACGCATGCGATATGAACAGCCCTGACGGAAGGTGAATACCGAGCGCCCCTCGACATCCCGCGCGCTGTGCACCGGTGGATGGTCGATTTCAGTAATCAGCACCAGCCGCTCCTCGCACAACGGCACGCCATCGAGCCCGGCCAGTTCCAGCGGTCCGTCGACCAATGCCGCGTCGAGGCGACCGGTGAGCAACCCTTCGAGCAATTCCCCGGTCGGTGCCGATTGCACCTGCAAATTCACCATCGGGTATTGCTTGTGATAACGCGCCAGCAACGCCGGCAGATGGATCGCCGCCGTGCTGTACATGGTGCCCAGCACGAAATCCCCGGCCGGTTGCCCGCCCATCACCGCCGCACTGGCTTGATCGCGCAGAGCGAAAAGTTTGCCGGTGTAGTCGAGCAGGACCTTGCCCGCCGGCGACAGCTGCAAGCGCTGCCGTTCGCGGACGAACAGTTCGACACCCAACTGCTCTTCGAGCTGTTTCAGCCGCGTCGACAGATTTGATGGCACGCGATGCAGGCGCTCGGCGGCGCGGGTGATCGAGCCTTCCTCGGCGACCGCCTGGAATATCCGCAGTTGGCTGAATTCCACTGCTTTCTCCTTAACAGAACAAGTTACTCACTATTATTCAATTTTAAAGAAAGTCAATCGATCCTAGCCTAACGGTCATTGCTGCCTTGAAGGAAGCCCGACCATGTCGCCGCTGATACGTTTATCCGCCTGTTTCGTTGCCCTGATGATGGCCATGGGCATTGGCCGTTTCGCCCTGACACCTCAGATGCCGCACCTGCTCAGCGAAGGGCAGATCGACCTCACCGCTGCCGGGCTGATCGCGGCGGCCAACTACTTCGGCTATCTGCTCGGTGCCGTGGATGCGATGTTCGCCCAGCGGCCGCAGCAGGTGCAGCGTCGCCTGCATGGCGGGCTGTGGCTGTGCGTGCTGCTGACCCTGGCGTCGTTCTGGGCCAACGGTTTCTGGTCGCACCTGCTATTGCGCTTTGGCACCGGGGTGGCGAGTGCCTGGGTGCTGGTGATGATCACTTCGCTCAGTCAGCCGCTGGCGGCGGCAGCGGGTCGCCCGCGCTGGGGTGCTCTGGTTTTTGCCGGACCGGGTCTGGGGATTTTTCTCACAGGGTTGTTGGCGCTGGTCTCACATCGCTTGCAGCAGACATCGGCAACTCTGTGGCTGATTTACGCGGCCGCCGCGTTGCTGATGATGCTCGGCGTCTGGCGGTTGTTGCCGCAGCCCACGGCGGCAGCGAGACCAGCGACAATGCATGTGAAAACAGCGAATCGAGGCATTGGCCGACTGGCACTGGTGTATGCGCTGTACGGCATCGGCTACATCATTCCGGCAACGTTCCTGTCGCAGATGGCCAACGCGCAGTTTCACGGCCAGTGGCAGGCGGATCTGTTCTGGCCGTGCTTTGGCCTCGGCGCGGCGATCGGTGTGTGGTTGGTGAGTCTGCGCCGACATGATCCCGAGACCACGCGGCACTGGCTGATGGCGACGTTGTGGCTGCAAGCGGCCGGAGTGTTCGCCTGTCTGCTGGGCAGCGGCGTCGGCCTGGCGCTGGGGGTGATCCTCTGCGGCACGCCGTTTCTGGCCTGCATGCAACTGGTCATGCAGCGTTCGCGAGAGCTGGCGCCCCACGCCACTCAGCGCAACGCCGGGATGCTCACGGCGTGCTTCGCTGTCGGCCAGCTGAGCGGCCCGCTGCTGGCGGCGCTGAGCAGCCATTTCAGCGGCGGCTTGCAGCCGGCGCTGCTGATCGCCGGTGCCGGCCTGTTGCTGGCCGGCGCGCTGGCGATGCAGGCCAAGGCTACTGGCCCAGCGCCTTGCGCAAACGCCGACGCAGCCACTGTTCGGCGCTGACGAAAGTGATGCCGAGCAGCACCAGCACGGCGCCGATGACAAAGTTCAGGCTCAACTGTTCGCCGAGCAGCAGCACGCCGAAGGTCACGCCAAACAATGGCGTCATGAACGAGAACACCGCAAGGTTGGCCGCCAGATAACGGCGCAGCAGCCAGAACCACACCAGGTAACTGAAGAACGACACCACCAGGCCCTGGAACAGCACACTGGCCACCGCCACGGTGGTCAGGCTGACGTGGGTGATCTGGCCGCTGAACAACGCGATCAACAGCAGGCCGATGAAACCGACCAGCAACTGATAAAACAGGGTCAATGTCACCGGCGCTTCCGACAGTCGCGAGGCCCGCACCACCACGGTGGTCGCGCCCCAACAGGCGCCGGCCAATACGCCGAAGGCATCGCCCAGCAGCATGCGCCGATCAAGGTTGTCCCACGACACACCGCCGGCGAAGGCAATCGCGATGCCGATGAACGCCAGCAGAATCCCCAGCCATTGCAACGGGCGCAACCGCTCGCTGGCCAGCAGGAAATGCACGCCGAGTGCGGTGAAGATCGGCGCGGTATACAAGAACACCGACATGTGCGCGGCGGTGGTCAATTGCAGGCCTTCGGCGATAAACAGGAATTCCAGACCAAACAGCGCACCGGCCAGCAAACCGCCGCGCCAGGTGCTGCCGACCTGATCCCAACCGCCCTTCCAGCAGATCAGCAAACCGACAAGCAAAGCCGAGATTCCTGAACGCCCTGCCGCTTGCATCACCGGCGCGATGTCAGTCGCCGCCCATTTGATCAGGACTTGCTGCACACCCCAGATCAGGCACAGGCCGATCATCACTTGCAGTGCAAAACCGTCGGCATTGCGCCGCTCGGCACTCACCGCATCACCTCGAACACACACAACATGGCAGGCCATCCAATGGTCAGAAAACAGTGTCGGGGATTATCAATCAGTCGCGCGGAAAAAGCCGTCTGGAAAAGACCTTTATTTGGTCAGTGGCGTCAGCGCTGAATGGTTGACGGCTGCGCCGTCATTGGCGGGCAGGCTCGCTCCCACGGAGGGTTCGGTGAACATGTGGGAGCGAGCCTGCTCGCGAAGAGGCAGCATTGCCAACACAACTGCCGGAGCAGCTCAGGCAAACCGCTTCGCCACCAAATAACCCACCGTGCAAGCAACCGCCGTCGCCACTGTCCCCCACGCCCAATCCATCAAACTCACCTGCACCGACCAGTCGCGCAATGTCGCCCAATTTGTCAGGTCATAAGTACCGTACGCCACCAGCCCCAATAGCGCACCCAGCTTCGCCGCCCTCTGCCAGCTCACCGCCGGCAACACCACGAACACCACGCAGCCAATAACGTACAGGCAATAAAAAACCGCTGCGGGCAACAGCAGCGGTTTTTCCAGCATCAGCGGACCGAGCAGTTCGCGATAGGTCGGCGCCATCAGCAGCCCGAGCCAGATGCCATCGAGCAGCAGAAACGTCAGCAACGTAGCGACGTAAGCGATCAGCGCCTTTTTCATCGATCCAACCTCTTGTGTGGCCTGCAACATGGGCCACTCAAGGCTCAGGTTAGTTCAATGCGATCGGCGTGAATGACGATCTTGCCTTCCTTGTACAGCGAACCGATGGCTTTCTTGAAGTTGCCCTTGCTGACGCCGAACAGGCTGCTGATCAACGCCGGATCACTCTTGTCACTGACCGCCAGGGTGCCGTCGTTTTCGCGCAACTTGCCGAGGATCTTCGAACTCAGGCTGCTGGCCGCTTCCTGACCAACCGGTTGCAGGCTCAGGCTGATCTTGCCGTCGGCGCGCACTTCCTTGATGAAGCCTTTCTCGCGCATGCCCGAACGCATGAACTTGAAGATCTCGTTCTTGTGGATCAGGCCCCAGTGCTTGTTGTTGATGATCGCCTTGAAGCCCATGTCGGTGGCTTCGGCCACCAGCAGATCAACTTCCTGGCCCGGGCTGTAGGTGGCCGGGGTCTTGTCCAGGTAACGATCGAGGCGCGCGGTGGCGGTGATGCGGCGCGTGTGTTTGTCGAGGTAGACGTGCACCACGCAGTATTCGCCAGCAGTCATCTGGCGCTTTTCTTCCGAGTACGGCAGCAACAGATCCTTCGGCAAGCCCCAGTCGAGGAACACGCCGATGCTGTTGACTTCAACCACTTTCAGGCTGGCAAACTCGCCGACCTGAACTTTGGGTTTTTCCGTGGTGGCGAGAAGTTTGTCTTCGCTGTCCAGATAGATGAATACGTTGAGCCAGTCTTCATCTTCGCTGGGAATATCTTTAGGGATATAACGGTTAGGCAAAAGAATTTCGCCGTCGGCACCGCCGTCCAGATATAAACCGAAGTTAGTGTGTTTAACCACTTGCAAACTATTGTAACGCCCGACTAAAGCCATTTCCGAAACCCTCAATACGTGGGCGGCATTCTACCCGTTTTTGCCGCCAACGTCGGGCGACAGATCCTCGCAGCGGAAAATCTGCGTCAACCTGTTGATTTTGCTTGATCACTGCCCTACGGGGTGCCGCTCGTCAGTCCGCCCAAGCGGCTTGCGACTGCGCCCGATTGCCACGCTGCACACACATGATCTTATTTAAAACAGCAGCTTAGCGGCATATTTAAAGTATCGAACCGGTAATAATGCAGCGCTGGGCTTGGTTATTCCGGGGGATATTTACCAAGCTATTGTCAAGCTATTCCTGTACGATGCCTGGCCGAGTTACTTTTCTAAAGGTTAATGGCCGCCATGCGTGTAAAAGCATCCACCAGCAAAGCAAAGCCAGCTCCAGCCGTTGAAACCAGCGAATCGATCAACGATCAGATCGCAGCATTCCTCAAGTCCGGCGGCGAGATCCAGCAAATTGCCAAAGGCGTCAGTGGCCAGACATTCGGCCCGTCCAAGCAGATCAGCCTGGGCAAGAAGTAACACCGGTTTTACCCCGTCCAGAGGCGCTTTGAGCTTCGAAGCGCCTGGACTGGCACCGCGCAACACCCCTTCGCTTTAAACAAAAATCCTCAAAAATCGACGAACGGCCATCAATGCCGGGCATTCGCCGGTATCCTTGCACGCGTCTAGATCAAGCGTTTCAGCAGGCCTTCGCCCTGCGCTCGCGGTTCATGGAGTGACGCATGCGCCCATTTCCCTGTTTATTGTTCGTCAGCCTGCTGTCAGGCGCGACCGCGCACGCGCAGGTTTTTCAGGGTGAACTGGGTGATTTCGATCTCAAGCTAGGCACCACACCCAGCCGCAGCATGGCCCAGGGACTGGTCAAGCCGGCGGCGGTCGGCTCGTTTCACGGCGGCCTTGATCTGAGCCACGACAGCGGCGTGTATTTCGGCCAGTACGCGCCGAGCATGGGCATCAGCCCGGGCAAGAACCTCGAGATCGATTCCTACGTCGGCTTCAAGCAGCCGTTCGATCAGGTGCTCGGCTATGAAGTCGGGATGATCCATTACAGCTATCCCCGCGTGGACACCCTCGACAGCCAGGAGCTGTTTGGTGGCCTGACTCTGCTCGGCAGTCGCTTCGGCATTGCCCTGAGCAACGACCCGGATAAACAGAACAACACCTTGTTTGCCGACCTCACTGGCAATCAGCCGTTCGGCATTGGCGTGAGCATGAAATACACCACGCACCAGTTGAATACACCGGCGGCGGTGGACGGTGGCTATATCAGCAGTTTCACTGATTGGTCGGTGAAACTGTCGCGGCCGTTCATGGGCGTCGATCTTGACCTGATCTACAGCGACTCCAGCCTCAGCGGCAGTGATTGCTCGGCCTATTCCGGGCACAACAGCGAGTGCGACGGCCTCGTCACCCTCAAGGCTGTACGCACGTTCTATTGATCGGCTGAACTGCCGCGCGCATCCTGCATCACATAAGAATCAGATTTCCGACGCCAGGCTCTCGCAAGGATTTGCCCATGTCTCGCTGGTTCAAACAGATTGCCGCCCTGCTGATCTTCACCCTCGCCCTCGGCGCTTGCAGCCGCGTGGGCCTGGCCTACCGCAACCTCGACGTGATTATCCCGTGGTCGCTGAGCGATTACGTGGACATGAACGGCGAGCAGAAAGACTGGTTCAACGAACGCCTCAAGGAACACCTGAGCTGGCACTGCACCACGCAATTACCGGGCTACCTCGATTGGCTGGACCGTTTACAGGCCATGGTCGAAAGCAATCAGGTCACCGACGCCGCCCTGCAGGAACGCACCGCCGAAGCCAAGCAGGCCATCGCCGACACCGCCCGGGAAATCACCCCTTCGGCCATCGAGCTGCTGCAAGGCCTGGACGATAAACAGGTCGCGGAAATGAACGACGCGTTTGCCAAGGATTTGCGCAAACGCCAGCAGGAATACGTGAAACCGCCGTTAGCGGAACAGATCAAGGAACGCGGCGAGCGCATGGAAAAACGCTTGAACGATTGGCTAGGCCCGCTCAGTGACACGCAGAAACAACGCGTCGTGGCCTGGACCAACGCCTTGGGCGACCAGAACACCCAATGGATCGCCAACCGCGCGCACTGGCAGCAACAGTTCAGCGCCGCCGTTGCGCAACGCCAAAGCGCGGAATTCCCACAACGCATCGAGACACTTCTGGTCAATCGCGAGCGGTTGTGGACAGCGGATTACCGCAAGGCCTACGCCAACACCGAAGCCCAGGCGCGCTCGCTGTTTGTCGACTTGATGGCCGAGAGCACGCCGCAGCAGCGTGAGCGCTTGCTGAAGAAAATCGAGGGCGTGCGCAAGGACTTCAATGACCTCAAGTGCCTGAAGGCCGCGCAAAAACCTTGAATAAACCAATGGCCCATTGTGGGAGCGAGCCTGCTCGCGAAGGCGGAGTGTCAGACAGTTCAAATGTCACTGACAGACCGTTTTCGCGAGCAGGCTCGCTCCCACAGGGCGGATTTCACTGGCTCAGGCGATTTGAGCCTTTGAGGCGACTTCATCAAACGTCACCTCATTCAGCGCATCCTCCTGCTCATCCAGCACCTGACGCGGATGGTCGTTGCCGGGGATGCTGCTGTCGATCAGGCTCAGCAGGCTGGAGCCGCGCGGGGTCAGAATGAAGTTGTTGCCAGTACTGCCCTCGTGGTCCGGCCGTGGCTCGATGAATCCGCGCTCCAGCAAAAGCTTTTCATAATCACAGGCCAGGGTTTTCAAGTGATCGAGATTGTCGATCGGCTCGCCGGCGCTGGCTTTCTCGGCCGCATGGTCTTCGGCATAAGCGCGGGGAGCGAAGCTGTGGCCAGCGCTGTTCTGCACTTCATGCAGCAAACGTTCAATCAAATCCCAGTTATAAGTCGTCATCCTGATCCAACCTCCGGTGCGGGTGATTTTGTGCCGCTTTCAAGGTTGTGACCGAAGCGCTGCGCAGCCGTTCAGCAGTATTTCCGGACCCGACCGACCGGCGGCTGTCGATTCCCTCGCACGATGAACGACTAGGCTGAAACAGCCGGTTCAACCCGCAGGAGACATCGTCATGAACGTTACAAACCATCCGGTGGTATCACGCGAAGAATGGCTCGCCGCCCGCCAGCAGCATCTGGCCCGCGAAAAAGCCTTCACCCGGGAACGTGATCGCCTAAGCGCCGAGCGCCGCGCCCTGCCGTGGGTGAAAGTCGACAAGGACTATCACTTCCAAGGTCCGAACGGCGAACTGAAGCTCAACGATCTGTTTGGCAACAACAGCCAGTTGATCATCTACCATTTCATGTTTGCCAAAGGCTGGGAGCAGGGCTGTCAGGGCTGCTCGTTCCTCAGTGACCACATTGATGGCGCCAACCAGCACCTGGCCCATCACGACGTCGCGGTGGTTGCAGTTTCCCATGCGCCATTCAACGAGTTTCAGGACTTCAAAAAGCGGATGGGCTGGAAGTTCGACTGGGTCTCGTCAGAAGGTTGCGATTTCAATTACGACTTCGGCGTCTGCGCCCGCGCTGAGGACGTCGCCGAGGGCAAGGCTACCTACAACTACGAAAAAACCGACAGCGCCGAGGAAGAAATGCCGGGGCTGAGCGTGTTCTATCGCAATGACGAAGGCGAGATTTTCCACACCTATTCCACATACGCGCGCGGTCTGGACATGCTGGTTGGCGCTTACCACTACCTTGATCTGACGCCCAAAGGCAGGAACGAGGACGAGATCATGGAATGGGTGCGGCATCATGATCGGTATGACGGTGCGCCGAAGTCGGGCTGCTGCCATGCCGATTGAGCGCAACCCTGCCCCCACAGTTTCTGAACTTTTACCAGGCTTCAGCCCTCAACCGGTTAACCCGCCTTAACCGGAACTGAGGCCTGCCCATGAAAACCCTGATCAAGCTGTCCCTCGCCGCCACCCTTGCCTGCGCCCTGCCCGTCTGGGCCTGCACGCCGGAAGAGGCGACGATCAAACGCGAACAACTGGCCAAGGAAGTCTCCAAGCTCACCGAGCAGAATCCGGAAAAAGCCAAGGAGATTAACGCCGAGCTGCAGAAAATGGATCTGGGCACGGCCAGCGCCGATCTGCCGGACAAATGCCAGTTGATCGATCAGCGTCTGAAGGAACTGGGGTCGGCAGAGAAAAAAGCCGACAGTTGAGGCGAAAAAAAACCGGACAATGTCCGGTTTTTTATATGCGCTGCTAAAGCTTACTCAGCCGCAGGCTCGGCTGGCTTACGACGCTTGAGCGGGGCCATGCCGTCGCTGCTCACCAGAGAATCCGGCTTTGGACGGTTGACGCTCTTGCGCTTGGTCGGCGTCTTGGCGGCGGTTTTCTTCTTGTCGCCCTTGGCGTCGGTCTTTTTCTTCTTCACGCCGACGGCTTTGCCCGAAGCCTTGACCTTTTTCGGCCCGCCGTAGGTGCCTTTGACTTCCTTGATGGTGCGGCGCTCGAAGCTCTGCTTGAGGTAGCGCTCGATGCTCGACATCAGGTTCCAGTCGCCGTGGCAGATCAGCGAGATCGCCAGGCCATCGTTGCCGGCGCGGCCGGTACGACCGATGCGGTGCACGTATTCGTCGCCGCTGCGTGGCATGTCGAAGTTGATCACCAGATCCAGACCGTCGACGTCCAGACCACGGGCCGCAACGTCAGTGGCGACGAGGATCTTCACGCCGCCCTGCTTCAGACGATCGATCGCCAGTTTGCGATCCTTCTGGTCTTTCTCGCCGTGCAGCACGAACGCCTTGTATTCCTGGGCCACGAGACGGCCGTAAATGCGGTCGGCCATGGCGCGGGTATTGGTGAAGACGATGGCCTTCTGGTAGGTCTCGTTGGCCAGCAGCCAGTTCACAATCTGCTCTTTGTGCTGATTGTGGTCGGCGGTGATGATTTGCTGGCGAGTCGTCGAGTTGAGCTGGCTGACGGCGTTGAGCTGCAGGTGCTCAGGGTTGTTCAGGACCTTGGCGATCATCTCGCGCAGACCTGAACCGCCGGTGGTCGCGGAGAACAGCATGGTCTGCTGACGGTTCGGGCACTCATCGACCAGACGCTGCACGTCTTCGGCGAAGCCCATGTCGAGCATGCGGTCGGCTTCGTCGAGCACCAGCACTTCGACTTCTTTCAGGTCGAGGTTGCCGGCGTTGAGCTGCTCGATCATCCGCCCCGGGGTGCCGATGAGGATGTCCGGCACTTTGCGCAGCATGGCCGCCTGCACCTTGAAGTCTTCGCCGCCAGTGATCAGGCCGGACTTGATGAAAGTGAACTGCGAGAAGCGTTCGACTTCCTTCAAGGTCTGCTGGGCCAGTTCACGGGTCGGCAGCAGGATCAGCGTCTTGATGCTGACGCGGATCTTCGCCGGGCCGATCAGGCGATTGAGGATCGGCAAGACGAAAGCGGCGGTTTTGCCGCTACCGGTTTGCGCCGTCACCCGCAGATCACGCCCCTGGAGCGCCAGCGGGATGGCCGCGGCTTGCACTGGCGTTGGCTCGACAAATTTCAGCTCGGCCACGGCTTTGAGCAGGCGTTCGTGCAGGGCGAATTGGGAAAACACGGGTGCTACCTCGAAGATATGCAAAAAAACAGCTGCATAGGTTACCGGTTTCGAGCGCTCAGGCCGAGTTTCTTTGTGCAAACGGCGACAATCAGTGGTTTTTTTGTTGCCCGATTTGTCACTCGCTGCAATACACAGCGTCTTAAATGCTCTAATCGGCCCTCGCGTCTTACAGAAGAAACGTTTCGCTCATGGATATCAAACAGCTCTGGCTCAAAGCCCAAGGCCTCTG
This sequence comes from Pseudomonas siliginis, assembly GCF_019145195.1. Classification (GTDB taxonomy): domain Bacteria; phylum Pseudomonadota; class Gammaproteobacteria; order Pseudomonadales; family Pseudomonadaceae; genus Aquipseudomonas; species Aquipseudomonas siliginis. The sequence continues at coordinate 90,579 of NZ_JAHSTW010000004.1, read as the reverse complement.
GGGCACGCTCGAAGAGCACCCACTTCTGCAATCGGGACTGGCGCTGCTGGTGCTGCTGGTCATCGCGCTGGTGCTCGGACGGGTGGCGCGTTACCTGATCCTGCACGCCAGCCGCATGCTCGGCCGCCAGCCGGCGCTGCACTGGATCAACGACTTTCGCCACAACAAGGTGTTTCAACGACTGGCGCAGATGACGCCGTCGCTGGTGATCCAGTTCGGCCTGCACCTGGTGCCGGAGCTGAGCAAAACCGCGATGAATTTCCTCGGCAACGTCGCGCTGGCCTTCACCATTCTGTTCCTGCTGCTGGCGGTCAGCGCCCTGCTCAACGCCCTGCTCGACATCTATGCCCGCACCGAGCACGCCCGCACGCGCTCGATCAAAGGCTACGTGCAACTGGCGAAAATGGTTTTGTACGTGTTCGGCGCGATCATCATCGTCGCCACCCTGATCGACCGCTCGCCGCTGTTGCTGCTGTCGGGGCTGGGTGCGATGTCGGCGGTGATTCTATTGGTCTACAAGGACACCCTGCTGTCATTCGTCGCCAGCGTGCAGCTGACCAGCAACGACATGCTGCGGGTCGGCGACTGGATCGAAATGCCACAAGTCGGCGCCGATGGCGACGTGGTCGACATCACGTTGCACACGGTCAAAGTGCAGAACTTCGACAAGACGATCGTCTCGATCCCGACCTGGCGGCTGATGTCCGAGTCGTTCAAGAACTGGCGCGGCATGCAGCAGTCCGGCGGTCGGCGGATCAAGCGCAGCCTGTTCATCGATGCCAGCGGCGTGCGCTTCATCCGCGACGACGAGGAAGAAAAGCTCTCGCAGGTGCACCTGCTGACCGACTACATGGGCCGCAAGAAAGCCGAGCTCAAGGCCTGGAATGAGGCCCAGGGCAATGTCGCGGCGATGTCGGCCAACCGCCGGCGCATGACCAATATCGGCACCTTCCGCGCCTATGCGCTGGCGTATCTGAAGAGTCACCCGGAGATTCAGCCGAACATGACCTGCATGGTCCGGCAGATGCAAACCACCGCGCAGGGCATTCCGCTGGAAATCTACTGCTTCACCCGCACCACGGTGTGGGCCGATTACGAGCGGATTCAGGGGGATATTTTCGATTACCTGCTGGCGGTGTTGCCGGAGTTTGGCTTGAGTCTGTATCAACAGCCGAGTGGCGGGGATTTGCGCGCAGGCTTGCTGCCGGCGGTGCTGGGCTCGGCGAGTATTCCCGAGCCGGAAAAACACCTGATGTAACCCAAAGATCCAATGTGGGAGCGAGCCTGCTCGCGAATGCAATGTGTCAGTCGACCCATACTTATCTGACCCAACGCCTTCGCGAGCAGGCTCGCTCCCACAGGGGTTATGCGGCGGCCGGGGATCTGCGGATGCCCAACCGGCTGATCCACACCGCTGCCAGAATCACACCCCCGCCAAGGAACAACCGCCCCAGTTCCTCATGCTGATTCCAGATCAGCAGATTCAACAGCAATCCCACCGGCACGTGCAGGTTGTTCATCACCGCCAGTGTTCCGCCGTTGACCATGCACGCGCCCTTGTTCCACCAGTACAGACCCAACGCAGTCGAGACCAGTCCGAGAAACAGCAACACGCCCCATTGCAACGGCGCTTCCGGGAGAAAGTTCGACTTGCCGAACAACAGGAACGCTGGCAGCACAACCGCCAATGCACCGAGGTAGAAATAACCGAAGCGGCGGTAATGCGGCAGATCACTCGGATGCTTCGCCACCAGATGCTTGTACAGGACCTGCCCGGCGGCATAAGTGAAGTTGGCCAGTTGCAGCAGCAGGAAGCCCATGAAGAAGTCGGGACTGATGCTGTCGAAGCGAATCACCGCCGCACCGCCGACTGCCACCAGCGCAGCAATCAATGCCCACGGGTTGAAGCGGCGGTTCAGCGCGTCTTCGATCAACGTCACGTGCAGCGGCGTGAGAATGGTGAACAGCAACACCTCCGGCACCGTCAGCACGCGGAAGCTCAGGTACAGGCAGACGTAAGTGACCCCGAACTGCAACGCACCGATCAGCAACATGCCACGCATGAACGCCGGCTCCACCGAACGCCAGCGCGTCAGCGGAATAAACACCAGCCCGGCCAGCACCACACGCACCAGCACCGCGAAGTAACTGTCGACATGCCCGGCCAGGTATTCGCCGATCAGACTGAAGGAAAACGCCTGGATCAGCGTGACAAAAAGTAGATAGCCCATGCTCGCCTCGAAAATCGAATGGCGGCGACGATAGCGGGTTTTGCCGCTCACTGCGAATAGCCGGAAACACAAATAACCGGTAGGAGCGCGGCTCCTCGCGAAGGCAGCGAGTCAGACGGCAGATACTTTTCTGAGACACCGCTTTCGCGAGCAGGCTCGCTCCCACAACGAGCTATGTGTTTTCGTCAAATCGCAGACAAAAAAAAGCCCGATCTCGCTAAAGCGTTCAATCGGGCTACAGCACTCAGGAGCAAAAGTGCAAAGGGAGGTTCGATGCGCGTGGAACCTTGAAGGGGTTGCGCCAGGTCACTTAAACAATCGGCGATTATCTGGCGATTAACCGATCAAGCGACCTGAGACAGTTTGGCGTTGGCCTGATTCAGGCCCTTCTCCTGGAAGTCACCGCCCAGGTTCATGCCCTCAGCATGGATAAAAGTCACGTCGTTGATCCCGATGAAACCCATCACCTGCCGCAAGTACGGTTCCTGATGATCCGCAGGACCACCGGCATACACACCACCGCGAGCGGTCAGGACAAAGGCGCGCTTGCCGCTGAGCAGACCTTGCGGGCCGGTTTCGGTGTACTTGAAGGTCACCCCGGCACGCAGCACATGGTCAAGCCAGGCCTTGAGCGTGCTCGGGATCGCAAAGTTGTACATCGGTGCAGCCAGCACCAGCACGTCGGCGGCAAGCAGTTCATCAGTCAATTGGTTGGAGCGGTCCAGCGACGCCTGTTCGCTGTCGTTGCGCTGCTCGGCGGGCTTCATCCAGCCGCCCAGCAAGTTGGCGTCCAGATGCGGCACCGGGTTCGCGGCGAGGTCACGCACGGTGATCTGATCGGCAGGGTGTGCGGCTTTCCACTGAGCGATGAAGGTCTGGCTCAATTGACGGGAAACCGAGTCTTGCTGGCGGGCACTGCTTTCGATGATCAGAACGCGGGACATGGTGTGTAGCCTCCATCCGAATATGTTGTAAGTCGATGGAGTGAAGGTTAAACAGAGCTGAATCGATGAAAAAGCGCAAATATCCGCTGTAACCCATCGATAAATTCGTTTATAAGCTAGACCCATATCCCCTGTGGGAGCGAGCCTGCTCGCGAAAGCGGAATGTCAGTCACATCATCTCTGGATGACACTCCGTCCTCGCGAGCAGGCTCGCTCCCACAGGGAAATAGCGTTATTTCGGGGTGCAGGTCAGTTTGATGCGCAGCTTGATGATCTCGCGGGTGAACTTCGCCGTGGCGTTTTTATGCTTGCCGGCCGGCACATCGATGCTGCGCGTGCGTGGTGCTTCCGGGCCGTTGCTGAACACCGCACGGCAGGTCGCGTCGACATCACCGTAGTTGGCCACGCGGATCGAGCCGATGTCGTTGTCCGTGTCGTAAGTCTCGTAGTCGATCTTCATGCCGTTGAGATCCTTTTGCACATCGATCGGATAGGCAAACGCGGTCAACGGCAGCAGCGCCAGCACCACACAACAGAATTTTTTCATTCGGCAGTCTCCATGAGGGACGGCCAGCTTAGGACAAGAGGAGCTATTGATGAAAGCGCCCCGCGTGACCCTTGATCAATGGCGAACGTTGCAGGCCGTGGTCGACCACGGCGGATTCGCCCAGGCCGCCGAGGCCCTGCACCGTTCGCAATCGTCGGTGAGCTACACCGTCGCCCGCATGCAGGATCAGCTCGGTGTGCCGTTGCTGCGCATCGACGGGCGCAAAGCCGTGCTCACCGAGGCCGGCGGCGTATTGCTGCGCCGTTCGCGGCAATTGGTCAAACAGGCCAGCCAACTCGAAGACCTCGCCCATCACATGGAGCAAGGCTGGGAAGCGGAAGTGCGGCTGGTGGTCGATGCGGCCTACCCGAGCGCGCGGATCGTCCGTGCCCTGACCGCGTTCATGCCGCAGAGTCGCGGCTGCCGCGTGCGTCTGCGCGAGGAAGTGTTGTCGGGCGTCGAGGAAGTGCTGCTCGAAGGCGTGGCGGACCTGGCAATCACCGGACTGAGCATTCCCGGCTACCTGGGTGCGGAATTGAGTGATGTCGAGTTCGTCGCCGTTGCCCATCCTGATCACCCTCTGCATCGGCTCAACCGCGAGCTGAGCTTTCAGGATCTGGAAACCCAGATGCAAGTGGTGATCCGCGACTCCGGTCGCCAGCAACCGCGCGATGTCGGCTGGCTCGGCGCCGAGCAGCGCTGGACCGTCGGCAGCCTCGCCACCGCCGCGACCTTTGTCAGCAGCGGCCTGGGATTTGCCTGGCTACCGCGGCACATGATCGACCGCGAATTGAAGGATGGTTCGCTCAAGCTGCTACCGTTGGATCGAGGCGGCAGCCGCAATTCGAGCTTCTATCTGTATTCGAACAAGGACAAACCCCTGGGCCCGGCCACGCAAATCCTCATTGAACTGCTGCGCACCTTCGACACCTTGCCGCTGGACGCACCGTTCGCCGCACCTGAACAAGCCTGACACGGAGTTCACCGATGGCGTATTTCGAGCACGAAGGTTGCAACCTGCACTACGAGGAATATGGCCACGGTGCGCCGTTGCTGCTGGTTCACGGGCTCGGCTCGAGCACCCTGGACTGGGAAATGCAGATCCCGGCGCTGGCCGCGCACTACCGGGTAATCGTCCCGGACATTCGCGGCCACGGGCGCTCGGACAAACCCCGCGAGCGCTACAGCATTGCCGGGTTCAGCGCCGACCTGCTGGCCTTGATCGAGCACCTGCGCCTCGGCCCGGTGCACTACGTCGGGCTGTCGATGGGCGGGATGATCGGCTTTCAACTGGCCGTCGATCAGCCTCAGGCGCTCAAGAGCCTGACCATCGTCAACAGCGCGCCACAAGTCAAATTGCGCACCCGCGACGACTACTGGCAGTGGTTCAAACGCTGGAGCCTGATGCGCCTGCTCAGCCTGGAAACCATCGGCAAAGCCCTCGGCAGCAAACTTTTCCCCAAGCCGGAACAGGCCGATCTGCGACGGAAAATGGCCGAACGCTGGGCAAAAAACGACAAACGTGCTTATCTCGCCAGCTTCGATGCGATCGTGGGCTGGGGCGTTCAGGAACGACTTTCCCGGGTGTCCTGTCCAACGCTCGTCATCAGCGCCGACCGTGACTACACACCGGTGGCGTTAAAAGAAACCTATGTAAAACTGTTGCCGGATGCGCGGCTGGTGGTCATCGCCGACTCGCGCCATGCCACCCCGCTCGATCAACCCGAACGCTTCAATCAAACGCTGCTGGATTTTCTCGCCACAGCCGACCTTCACTCTCAGGATCACTGACCCATGCTGAAAAAACTCGCCCTCGCCGCCGGCTCCGTACTGTTTGCCGCCAACCTGATGGCTGCTACCCCGGCCAAGGCGCCCCACGTGCTGCTGGACACCACCAACGGCCAGATCGAAATCGAACTGGACCCGGTCAAGGCACCGATCAGCACGAAGAACTTCCTTGAATACGTCGACAGCGGTTTCTACAACAACACCATTTTCCACCGCGTGATCCCGGGCTTCATGGCTCAGGGCGGCGGCTTCACCCAGCAGATGCAACAGAAAGAAACCAAGGCGCCGATCAAGAACGAGGCCAGCAATGGCCTGCACAACGTTCGTGGGACCCTGTCGATGGCGCGTACTTCCAACCCTGATTCGGCGACCAGCCAGTTCTTCATCAACGTTGCCGACAACGCATTCCTCGATCCGGGCCGTGACGCTGGTTACGCGGTGTTCGCCAAAGTGGTCAAGGGCATGGATGTCGTGGACATCATCGTCAACTCGCAGACCACCACCAAAAGCGGCATGCAAAACGTGCCTGTCGACCCTGTGATCATCAAGTCTGCCAAGCGCATCGACTGAGTTTCGCCGGGCATATCGAGCGGCGTGGGGCTGAGCCTGCGCCGCTCGCACTGATAAAAGGAGAGCCCGGATTCCGGGCGGTTATCTGATGCTCTATCGCCGTTTCGAACAACTGATCGATATCTTCCGCGACGCCCCGACGGCGTCTCCGCCGGACCGCGTCTGGCCCTTCTATACCTATTACCTGAAGCAGGTCTGGCCGAGCTTCGCCGCCCTGCTCGTGGTTGGCCTGTTCGCCGCGTTGATCGAAGTAGCGCTGTTCAGTTACCTGAGCCGCATCATCGATCTGGCCCAAGGCACGCCCAACCCGAATTTCTTCAGCGACCACGCCCTCGAATTGACCTGGATGCTGGTGGTCGCCCTGGTGTTGCGACCGATTTTCTTCGGCCTGCACGATCTGCTGGTGCATCAGACCCTGAGCCCCGGCATGACCAGCATGATCCGCTGGCAGAACCACAGTTACGTGCTCAAGCAGAGCCTGAATTTCTTCCAGAACGACTTCGCCGGGCGCATCGCCCAGCGCATCATGCAGACCGGCAACTCGCTGCGCGATTCCGCCGTGCAAGCGGTGGATGCTCTGTGGCACGTGGTGATCTATGCGATCAGCTCGCTGGTGCTGTTCGCCGAAGCCGACTGGCGCCTGATGATCCCGTTGCTGACCTGGATCGTTGCCTACATCGGCGCGCTGTATTACTTCGTGCCGCGCGTGAAAGAGCGTTCGGTGGAAGCCTCTGACGCGCGCTCGAAATTGATGGGCCGTATCGTCGACGGCTACACCAACATCGCCACGCTGAAACTGTTCGCCCACACCAACTTCGAACAGCACTACGCCAAGGAAGCCATCGAAGAACAGACCGTCAAAGCGCAGATGGCCGGTCGCGTGGTGACCAGCATGGACGTGGCGATTACCGCGATGAACGGCCTGCTGATCGTAGGCACCACGGCGCTGGCATTGTGGCTGTGGACGCAGTCGCTGATCACCGTCGGCGCGATTGCCCTGGCCACCGGCCTGGTGATTCGTATCGTCAACATGTCCGGCTGGATCATGTGGGTGGTCACCGGCATTTTCGAAAACATCGGCATGGTCCAGGACGGTCTGCGCACCATTTCGCAACCGGTCAGCGTCACCGACCGCGAGCAGGCCAAACCGCTGGCCGTGGCCTCGGGCGAAGTGCGTTTCGAGCACGTGGATTTTCACTACGGCAAGAAGCGCGGGATCATCGGCGACCTCAACCTGAACATCAAACCGGGGGAAAAAATCGGTTTGATCGGCCCGTCCGGCGCCGGCAAATCAACCCTGGTCAACCTGTTGCTGCGCCTATACGACGTCGAGGGCGGGCGCATCCTGATCGATGGGCAGAACATCGCCGACGTCGGCCAGGAAAGCCTGCGTGCGCGGATCGGCATGATCACTCAGGACACCTCGCTGTTGCACCGATCGATCCGCGACAACTTGCTTTACGGCAAACCCGACGCCACCGACGCCGAACTGTGGGAGGCGGTGCACAAGGCTCGCGCCGATGAGTTCATTCCACTGCTGTCCGACGCTGAAGGCCGCACCGGTTTCGATGCGCATGTCGGCGAGCGCGGGGTGAAACTGTCGGGCGGTCAGCGCCAGCGCATCGCGATTGCGCGGGTACTGCTCAAGGACGCGCCGATCCTGATCATGGACGAAGCCACTTCGGCGCTGGACTCGGAGGTTGAAGCGGCGATTCAGGAAAGCCTCGAGACCTTGATGCAGGGCAAAACCGTGATCGCCATCGCCCACCGTCTCTCGACCATCGCGCGCATGGACCGTCTGGTGGTGCTGGAAAACGGCAAGATCGCCGAGAGCGGCACCCACGCCGAACTGCTCGCCCATCGTGGCTTGTATGCACGGTTGTGGGCGCACCAGACCGGCGGGTTTGTCGGCATCGACTGATGCCTGGCGGTGCGGTGAAAAAACTGTGGGAGCGAGCCTGCTCGCGAATGCGGTGGATCAGCGACAAATTCGTCAACTGACCCGACGCTTTCGCGAGCAGGCTCGCTCCCACAGGGATCTATGCTTGGCGATAGGGCAAGGCGGTTTTCGCTTCTTCGGCATAGGCGAGGATGCCGGCGCGTTCCTGTTGCAGGAAATCCTTCACCGCCGCTTTCAACCCCGGATGCCGCAGGTAATGCCAGGAATGGGTGATCACCGGTTCAAAGCCGCGAATCAACTTGTGCTCGCCCTGCGCCCCGGCGTCGAAACGCTGGATGCCATGGGCAATCGCGTAGTCCATGCCCTGATAAAAACACGTCTCGAAATGCAGCCGATCAAACTCGGCCAGGCAGCCCCAATAACGCCCGTAGAAACTGTCGCCACCGACCAGACTGAACGCCATCGCCACCGGCCGTGAGCCCTGTTTGGCCAGGACCACGCGAATCGCTTCGGGCATGCGTTCAGCCAGCAGACTGAAGAACTCGCGCGTAAGGTACGGCGTCTGACGCCGCACCGCATAAGTGTTGGCATAGCAGGCGTACACGAAATCCCACTGCGCCTCGCCCAGCTCTCGCCCCTCCAGCCACTCGAACTCAAAGCCCTGCCCCGCCACCTGCTCGCGTTCCTTGCGCATCTGCTTGCGCTTGCGAGAGCTGAGGGCGTCGAGGAAGTCCTGAAAGTCGCGGTAACCACGGTTCTGCCAGTGATATTGACAGCCGATGCGCTGCAGCCAGCCCGGTTGCTCGGCCATCGCCGCATCAGTAAACGGATCGGTGAAATTGATGTGCGCGCTGGAGAGTTCTTCGATCTGCAGATAGCCCGGCAGGCTTTTCAGCAGTTCGAAACCGTCCTCCACTGTTGCCGCCAGCAAGCGCGGACCGCTGACCGGACTGAAGGGCACTGCGGTCAGGAGTTTGGGGTAGTAATCGATGCCGGCACGCGCGCAGGCGTCGGCCCAACCGTGATCGAAGACGTACTCGCCGTAGGAATGCCACTTGCGATAACTGGGCAGTGCGGCGATCAGTCGATCATCTTCGATGTGCAGTAAATGTTCGGGCTGCCAGCCTGAATGCGGGCCGACACTGCCGCTGTCTTCCAGCGCGCTGAGGAAGGCGTGGCGCAGGAACGGCTGGTTGTCCGGCACCAGCGCATCCCAGCTTGCCGGGGCGATTTCTGACAGGTTTTGCAGGCGTTGCAACGGCATTCACTGGCACTCCACAGCTTGGCGACAAAGCCCGGCGAGTATCGCTGATCGCGACCCCGTTGCACACGCTCAATCGGCCGACAGCGCTCTAACTCGATAGTTCACGCCTGATACGCATCGTCATCAACCTGCCATCACTGTGCCACCGCTCTGTCATAAACCATCGCGATACTGGCGCCTGTTTTTAGAGCGCCGGGTTCTAACCCGGACACAGTTTTCCGGCCTTCAGGCCGGTTGTGCCCAGGATGGTTCAGCCATCCCCTTCATCTTCGGAGATTGCTATGCGTCTTGCTTCCACGAAAACTGCAGCGGCCCTGTGCGGCGGCTTGTTGCTGGCCATGAGCGTTCCGGCCAGTGCTGCAGTCGACGCCAAACTGCTCGACATGCTCAAGGCCAACGGGTCGATTTCCCAGGCGCAGTACATCGAGCTGCAAACAGAACTGGCCAAGGATCAGAAGGCTCAGCAAATCGCCCAACAGGCGCAGCAGGAAACCAACGAACAAGTGGCGGCGGTCGCGAAGAAGACCAACGAACAGAGCCTGTTCGATCAGAAACTGGCCTGGGCGGCCAAGACCCAATTCAAGGGCGACGTACGCATCCGTCAGGAAACCATCAAGATCGACGGCGAGCCGAACAACGGCGGCCGCGACAAGGATCGCCAGCGCATCCGTGCGCGTCTGGGCGCCTACACCGAGATCAACCCGCAAGTCGACACCGGCATCCGCATCGCCACCGGCGGCGGTGACGACGCGCGTTCGACCAACCAGGATCAGGACAACTACTTCGACAAGAAGCAGATCTGGCTCGACCTCGGCTACATCGACTATCACCCTGATCAGATCAAGAATCTGCACGTGATCGGCGGCAAGATGCTGCAACCGTGGGTGAGCATGGGCGACGTGATCTGGGACAGCGATATCAACCCGGAAGGTCTGGCCGTTACTTACAAATACCCACTGGGCGGCAGCGCCGAACTGTTCGGCAGCCTGGGTAACTACAACCTCAAGGACAACGTTGACGGCGACGGCGTGCAATTCCGCCACGACCTGCGCCTGACCGCTGGCCAGTTGGGCAGCCGCTTCAACATCACCGACAACCTGAAAATGACCGTCGGCGGCAGCGTCTACGCCTACCAGAACGACGAAGACAGCCGCTGCACCGGCACCTCGACGCCGTGCGCGCTGGCGGTCAACGGCAACTCGGCCGACAACGAATTCCGTCTGTATGAAGGGTTCAGCCAGATCGACATCGGCGGCCTGCCAATGCCACTGTCGTTCTACGGCCAGTACGTGAAGAACAACGATGCCGTGACCGATCAGGACACCGCATGGTTGCTCGGCGCCAAGTCGAAAGTGTTCGGCTTCAACCTCGACTACAACTATCGCGACGTGCAGCGCAACGCCGTGGTCGGCGCCTTCACCGACTCCGACTTCGCCAACGGCACCACCGGTTCGCGCGGGCACAAGTTCAAGGTCGGTTACGACATCGACAAGAACTTCGCCGTCGGCGCCACGTACTTCCTGACCAAGGCCGACTTCGCCAGCCGCAGCCAGCGCGATGCAGATGCCAACACCCTGCAGCTGGATGCTGAAGCGAAGTTCTAAGAAAACAGCTACAAGCTTCGAGCGACAAGCTGCAAGTCACCGCTCCCCTTGCGACTTGTCGTTCGAAGCTGATGTCCTGCAGCCCGGTGCAATGCCAGCGATCCCCATCATCCGTTCGCTGACGCTGCCCCGGGCTGACTCTTTCAAGGACTGTCGTCGCGCCTCTGCGTCGCCAGACGCTCAGCCAAAGCATCCACTCCCTCTTCCGGTTGTTCCGGCAGCGCCTTCAGGGTTGCCTGCATCACGCGCATCTGCCGCATGAAGCGCCGGCAGTTGCGGCAGAACAACAGGTGATGACGCACCATCAGCGTCTCGCGAAAGCTCAGTTGGCCATCGAGATAATCGCTGGATCGTGCCACTTGCTCCTTGCAGGTCAACATTCTCCTGTCTCCTCAAAATGTTCCACGGTCGCAAAGACCTTCAAACGTGCCCGGTGCAGCAGCACGCGGACATTGGATAGCGAAATCTCCAGAAGATTACAGATCTCTTCCAGCTCCAGGCCCTGGCGTTCGCGCAACAGCAGGACACTGCTCTGCAACTCGGACAGACTCAGCAAGGTGTGTTCGAGGCATTCGCGCAGTTCGTTTTCGGTGAGTAGCGCTTCGGGGGTGTCCTGGTGCCAGGCGAACGGCGCGACCAGCCAGTGACCATCGCTGGAAGAGAAGCGATCGTCACCGATGGTGCCGTGGGGCGATGGCAGGTCGTCGAGCAAGACCTCCCGGCGATTGAGCTTGTAGCGACTCTTGGCCGAATTGGCGGTGATGGTCAGCAACCAGGTCTTGAGGCTGGAGCGGCCTTCGAAGCTGGCCAGATGACGCACCACCGACAGCCAGGCATCTTGCACCACTTCCTCGACATGACGCTGGCCGACAATCGCGTAAGCCACGGCGCGCATGGCGCTCTGATATGTGGTGACCAGTTCCTTGAAAGCCTTTTGCTCCCCCGCCAGCAAGCGCGTGAGCAGTTGGGTGTCGTCAGCCGCCATCCATCAATCCCCTTGTCCGGACTTCGAAAATGAACGCGGCAGGTGTGCACCTGCCGCGACGTCCGAAAAATTACAGCGTTTCAATCGCTTCGGATGTAGGAAAGATCGACGCGATTAAGGGGAAATTAACCTGTTTCAGCGCTTGCGCAGCAACACGCTACCGATCGAATAACCGGCACCAAACGAACTGAGCACCGCCAGCGAACCCGAGGCCAGATCATCCTGGTATTTGTGGAAGGCAATGACCGAACCGGCCGAGCTGGTGTTGGCGTAGCTGTCGAGAATCACCGGGGCTTCTTCTTCGGTAGCTTCGCGGCCGAGCAGCTTGCGCACGATCAGGTGGTTCATACTCAGGTTGGCCTGGTGCAGCCAGAAACGCTTCACGTCGCCGACGTTGAGCTGGTTCTCTTCCAGGTGCTCGCCAATCAGCTCGGCGACCATCGGGCAGACATCCTTGAACACCTTGCGGCCTTCCTGCACGAACAGCTTGTCGCGGGCACCGATGCCCTCTTCCGCCGCTCGGTTGAGGAAGCCGAAGTTATTGCGGATGTTGTTGGAGAACTTGGTCAGCAATTTGGTGCTGACCACGTCGAACTGGTACGGGGAGGTCGCCAGATCCGCACGTTCGATGATCACCGCAGTCGCGGCATCGCCGAAGATGAAATGGCTGTCGCGATCACGAAAGTTCAAGTGCCCGGTGCAGACCTCCGGGTTGACCATCAGGATCGCCCGCGCCTGGCCCAGTTGCACGCTGTTGGCGGCGGCCTGGATGCCGAAGGTGGCGGAAGAACACGCCACGTTCATGTCGAAACCGAAACCTTCAATGCCCAGCGCTTCCTGGACTTCGATGGCGATGGCCGGGTAGGCGCGTTGCAGATTCGAACAGGCGACGATCACGCCGTCGATGTCGGCTGCGGTTTTGCCGGCTCGTTGCAGGGCTTGTTCGGCAGCGCCAACGGCCATCTGGCAGAGCACCGACCATTCATCGTTGGAACGCTCGGGCAGGCGCGGGGCCATGCGTTGTGGATCGAGGATGCCGTCCTTGTCCATGACAAAGCGGCTCTTGATGCCAGAGGCTTTTTCGATGAACGCGGCGCTGGATTCGGTCAGGGCCTGGACTTCACCGCTGGCAATGGCCTCGGCGTTATCGGCGTTGAACTGGGCGACGTAGGTATTGAAAGACTGCACCAGCTCTTCGTTGGAGATGCTGTTGGCCGGTGTGTACAGGCCGGTGCCGCTGATGACGACGTTATGCATGGTCGTTTCTCTAATCTGTTCAGGCAGAAAGTGCTGGAACCGTCGTACCAACACGCAAAGGGTCTATTCCCATCCGGGGGACGCAAACCTGGCATCGTTTTATTCCGCAGCGCGACACGGCCGAAGGCTCTGGGTCGCGAAACGGCGGGTTATGGTGGCGAAGTTTGCCATAAACCCGAGGTTTTGGCGCCGTTCTCAAGCACAACTGCCATTCACCATATGAACTCAACTCTGTGGCGAGGGGGATTTATCCCCGTTCGACTGCGAAGCAGTCGCCAACCCACCACGCTCGGTATAGCTGATGAACCGAGGTCGTAGGTTTTGGGGCGGCTTCGCCACCCAGCGGGGATAAATCCCCTCGCCACAAAGACCGCTTCCACAGGGGGACTGTGTATGGCTGCAGGTCAGGGCTCGACCTGGCTCCACTGTTTGTTCAGGCGCTTGTCGGAGATCGGCACTTTCGTCCCCAACTGTTGCGCGAACAACGACACGCGGTATTCCTCCAGCCACCAGCGGTACAACTCCAGCTGCGGATCGCGCTTGCCTTCCTGCGCATGCTTGGCCGCGCGGGTCTGGTATTGCGCCCACAGGCCAGCGAGTTCGCCACTCCAGACGCGATCCTTCTGCACCTGTGCGCCGAGTTTCTCGAAACGCTGCTCGACCGCTTTCAGGTAACGCGGCAACTCTTTGAGCCACTGCATCGGCGTCTCGCGGACGAAGCCTGGATAAACCAGATTGCCGATCTGCTGCTTGATGTCGTTCAACGCCACCGCTTGCGCCAGATCGATCTTGCCCTTGAAGCGTTTTTGCAGACCGTGCCAGATCTTGAGGATTTCCAGCGTCAGCCGCGCGACCCGCTCGGCGTGCTCAGTCCAGCTGCCACGCTTGCGCTCGGCCAATGCCGCCAACCCGGCGCCATCACGGGGCAACGGGTCCCCCCCTTCGAGAATGCAGCTGTCGAGGCTGGCCAGCAGAATGTCTTCGACCAGCGCATCGACCCGGCCCAGTTCACGATAAAGCAAGCCCAGTTCAGTCTGCCCGGGCAACTTGCCGCGCAGGAACTTGGCCGGCTCGGCCAGTTGCTGCATCAACAAACGCTGCAAGGCCCGACGATGCTGGAACTCGGCTTCGGCCGGGGTCGAGAAGCGCCCTTCCTTGACCGCGCCGCCCTCTTCCACCAGCGCCGGGTACACCGTCATCGACAGCCCGGCGATCTTCTGCTGGGTCTTTTCCGCCACTGGCGCGAAGACTTTTGCCTCCACCGGTTGCTGACTTTTCGCACTCTGCGGCACCGCCAGCGCGGCCTGGCTGGCTTCGGCGAAGCGTGCGGTCAGCTCGGCCAGATCGCGGCCTTCACCGAGGAACTTGCCCTCGCCGTCGACGATTTCCAGGTTCATGCGCAGATGGCTTTCAACCTGCTGCGCCGCTTCCGCCCACGCCTCATCACTGACCCGCGCGCCGGTCATGCGCAGCAGCTCGCGACCGAGTGCTTGCGGCAGCGAACCTTCGGCGAAAGTCATGCGCTGCAACGCGGCCTTGATGAAGTCCGGCACTGGCACGAAGTTCTTGCGCAGGGCTTTCGGCAGGTTGCGCACCAGGGCAATGCACTTGGCCTCGATCAGGCCCGGTACCAGCCATTCCAGACGCTCCGGCGGCAGCATCGGCAGCAGCGGCGCCGGCACGCGCAAGGTCACGCCGTCGCGCGGGTGATTGGGTTCGAAGTGGTAAGTCAGGGCCAATTCCAGATCGCCGATGTGCAGGGTGTCCGGGTAATCGCGGGCGGTGACTTCGCTGGCCTCGCGGGCCAGCACGTCTTCTTCGCGCATGATCAGCAGCTGCGGGTCTTTCTGGCTGTTGACCTTGTACCAACTGTCGAAGGTCGCGGTCTGGTGGATCTCCGCCGGTAGACGCGCATCGTAGAAGGCGTACAAGGTTTCTTCGTCGGCGAGAATGTCGCGACGGCGAGCCTTGGCCTCCAGTTCGTCGAGCTGCTCCAGCAGTTTCTGATTGGCGCTCAGGCATTTGGCCCGCGACTGAATCTCGCCGCGCACCAGACCTTCGCGGATAAACAGCTCACGCGATACCACCGGATCGACCGGGCCGTAATGCACCGGGCGGCGACCGACCACGATCAGGCCGAACAGGGTGATCTGCTCATAGGCTACGACCTGGCCGCGCTTCTTCTCCCAATGCGGCTCGAAATGGTTTTTCTTGATCAGGTGCCCGGCCAGCGGCTCGATCCAGTCGGCATCGATCTTGGCGACCATGCGCGCGTAGAGTTTGGTGGTTTCGACCAGCTCAGCAGTCATCAGCCACTGCGGACGCTTCTTGCCGATGCCCGACGACGGATGAATCCAGAAGCGCCGTTGCCGCGCGCCGAGGTAATCGCCGTCTTCGGTTTTCTGGCCAATCTGGCTGAGCAAGCCGACCAGCACCGCTTTGTGCAGCTTCGGATAATCCGCCGGCTCTTTGTTCAGGCTCAACTGCATGTCGCGGCAGATCAGGCTCAACTGACGGTGAGAATCACGCCACTCGCGCAAGCGCAGGTAATTGAGGAAATTCTTCCGGCACCAATTGCGCAGCGGATTGGCGGTCAGCGCCTGGCGCTGTTCTTCAAAACCACGCCACAGATTGACCAGGCCGGCGAAATCCGAATCCGGATCCTTCCATTGCGCATGGGCCTGATCCGCCGCTTGCTGACGCTCCGGTGGACGCTCGCGCGGGTCCTGAATCGACATCGCACTGGCGACGATCAGCACTTCCTGCAAGCTGCCGAGCCTGGCCGCTTCCAGGAGCATGCGGCCCATGCGCGGGTCGACCGGCAAGCGCGCCAATTGTCGACCGAGCGGCGTCAGCTGACTGTTGCGATCCACCGCCGACAGCTCTTGCAGCAGGTTGAAACCGTCGCTGATTGCCTTGCCGTCCGGTGGCTCGATAAACGGGAACGCGGTGATTTCACCGAGGCGCAGATGGAGCATCTGCAAAATAACGGCGGCGAGGTTGGTGCGCAGAATTTCCGGATCGGTAAATTCCGGGCGCCCAAGGAAGTCCTCTTCGCTGTACAAACGCACGCAGATACCCGGCTCGACCCGGCCGCAACGACCTTTACGCTGATTGGCGCTGGCCTGGGAAATCGCTTCGATCGGCAAGCGCTGCACCTTGGCCCGATAGCTGTAGCGGCTGATGCGCGCGGTGCCGCTGTCGATCACATAGCGAATGCCCGGTACGGTCAGCGAGGTTTCGGCGACGTTGGTCGCCAGCACCACGCGGCGGCCCGGATGCGACTGGAAAATCCGCTGCTGTTCAGCCGGCGACAGGCGCGCGTACAGCGGCAGGATTTCGGTGTGCTTGAGCTGGGCCTTGCGCAGCATATCGGCGGCGTCGCGAATCTCCCGCTCGCCGGGCAGGAACACCAGCACATCGCCGGGGCTGCGCCGTTCGCTGCGCTCGTAGGCGGCGATTTCGTCGAGGGTGGCGAGGATCGCCTGATCGACGGTGAGGTCGTCCTCGACCCGGTTGCCCTCTTCGTCCTGCTCCAGCGTCAGCGGTCGATACCAAGTTTCCACCGGGAAGGTACGGCCCGATACTTCGACGATCGGCGCGTCATCGAAGTGCTTGGAGAAGCGCTCCAGATCGATGGTCGCCGAAGTAATGATGACCTTCAGGTCGGGACGGCGTGGCAGCAGGGTTTTCAGGTAGCCGAGGAGGAAATCGATGTTGAGGCTGCGTTCGTGGGCTTCGTCGACGATGATCGTGTCGTAGCGTTCCAGATAACGATCGTTCTGGGTTTCCGCCAGCAGAATGCCGTCGGTCATCAGCTTGATCAGGGTGTTGGCATCGCTCTGATCCTCGAAGCGCACCTGATAGCCGACCAGCGCACCGAGCGGCGTGCCGAGCTCTTCGGCGACACGGCTGGCGACACTGCGCGCGGCGATCCGACGCGGCTGGGTATGGCCGATCAGACCGTGCTGGCCGCGCCCGATTTCCAGGCAGATCTTCGGCAACTGGGTGGTTTTACCCGAGCCGGTTTCGCCAGCGATGATCAGCACCTGATGTTGTTCGAGGGCCTTTTTGATCTCGTCGCGCTTGGCTGCGATCGGCAAACTGTCGTCGTAACGAATCACCGGCAGGCTCGCGCGACGCGCCAGTACCTGATCACAGGACGCCTGCATGCGCGTCACCCACTGGGCCAGTTTGGCCTCGTCGGGTTTCTTGCGCAGCTCAAGCAACTGCCGCCGCAGCCGGTGACGGTCGGCGAGCATGGCGTGATCGAGGTTTTTCAGCAGTTTGTCGATGGAGGGCGATTCGTCGGTCATCGGGTAGGCAATTCGGTCGTCTATTTATGCAGGGGGCGGATTGTGGCAGAAAAGCAGCTGCAAGCGCCAAGCTACAAGCCGCAAGTCACTGCGGCTTTCAACTTGCAGCTTGAAGCTTGCCACTTGCAGCTGCGTCTTGTTATTCGTTGTCGAGGCCCTTGCGCCGGTATGGGAAGACGTCGATGACCTTCCCCGCCCGAATCGCCTCCTGCAAGCCCTTCCAGTAATCGGCGTTGTACAACTCGCCGTGCAATTGATCGAACAATTTCCGCTGGCCCGAATCGGCAAACAGGAACGGCGGAAACTCTTCGGGAAACACGTCCAGCGGTCCGATCGAGTACCACGGCTCGGAGGCCATTTCGTCCTCCGGCGTGCGCGCTTGCGGGATGTGGCGGAAGTTGGCTTCGGTCAGGAAACAGATTTCGTCGTAATCGTAAAACACCACGCGCCCGTGACGGGTGACGCCGAAGTTTTTCAACAGCATGTCGCCGGGAAAGATATTTGCCGCCGCCAATTGCTTGATCGCCAGACCGTAATCTTCCAGCGCTTCACGTACCTGGGCGTCGTTGGCGTTTTCCAGATACAGGTTGAGCGGAGTCATCCGCCGCTCGGTCCAGCAGTGGCGGATCAGCACGGTCTCGCCTTCGACCGAAACCGTCGACGGCGCCACTTCAAGCAGCTCTTCGAGACACGCCGGATCGAACTTGCTCAGCGGAAAGCGAAAATCAGCAAACTCCTGGGTATCGGCCATACGCCCGACCCGATCGACGCTTTTCACCAGACGATACTTTTCGATCACCGTGGCCCGGTCGACGTTTTTCGACGGCGAAAAGCGGTCCTTGATGATTTTGAACACAGTATTGAAACCCGGCAGGGTAAACACGCTCATGACCATGCCGCGCACGCCCGGGGCCATGATGAACTGGTCGTCGGTATTGGCCAGGTGATTGATCAGCGCGCGGTAGAACTCCGACTTGCCGTGCTTGTAGAAGCCGATCGAGGTGTACAGCTCGGCGATGTGCTTGCCCGGCAGGATGCGCCGCAGAAAACCGATGAACTCTGCCGGCACCGGGACATCGACCATGAAATACGAACGGGTAAACGAGAAGATGATCGACACATCGGCTTCGTCGGTGATCAACGCATCGATCTGAATGCCCCGACCTTCGCGGTGCAACAACGGAATCACCAGCGGCCATTGCTCGTCGCGGGTGTAGATGCGTCCGACCAGATACGCGCCCTTGTTGCGGTAGAGCACCGAGGAAAATAGCTCGACGCTCAGCTCCGGGTCCTTGCACACCCAGTCCGGCAGGTTCTCGCGCAGTTGTGCTTCGAGCCGCAGCAGATCGCCAGGCAGATCGGCGTAATCTTCGCTGAAGCGGTAGTCGGCGAAGATGCTGGCGAGCATCCCGGACAGCTGGCCCTGCGGCTTGTACGTACGGGTTTGCGCGGCGCGGGCGCGGCGCAGGCTCGGGCGCGTGGTGTGGATGAACATGCAGCCGTCGCTGATCAGGTCGTGGCTGAACAGCCCGCAAAAAATCGAGTTGTACCAGGTTTCGGACAGCTCATCGTCGAAGCGCAGGTCAATCACACTGATGTAGGCGCTTTTCACCAGCGGCCAGCAGCTGACGTTCATCAGGGTTTCGTCATCGAAATACTCGCGCAGGCGAGCAACGGTTTCGCCGACCTTTTCTTCGTACAGATTGATCCGCGCCGCCGAGGCGGCCTGCGCCTCCTGCCAGCGCGCCTGTTCGAAGCGCTCCCGCGCACCATCGGTGATGCGGCGAAAATGTTCGCGGTAATCGTCGAAGCCGGCGAGGATCATCCGCGCGATCTCGGTGGCTGGCCATTGCTGCGACATAAATGAAACCTCGGCGGAAATTCGGTTGGTCTGAGCTTAGTCACGGAAACGCTCGCAGGAAAAGCGCAATTTCTGCCAAAACCGATACAGCGCTGACCGTTGACGGGGTTTCTCGCGCAGGTTAATCCCAAGGCAGAATTAAAAGCCCGAATAGCGGTTGCCATGATCCGGACGCTCGGCAACACTCTCGTCCCGATCAAGGAAGGAGCCCGCCGTGAGCCCTGTCGATATTTTCCGCATGTTGTCGCTAGCCGCTATATGGGGCGCGAGTTTTCTGTTCATGCGCATCATTGCCCCGGTGATCGGCACGATCCCGACCGGGTTCTTTCGCGTGTCGATCGCGGCTGCCGGGCTGCTGGTGATCCTTGGGCTGATGCGCATCAGCTGGGATTTCAAGGGCAAGCTGAAGACCGTGATGCTGCTGGGCGTAATCAACTCGGGGATTCCGGCGACGCTGTATTCGGTGGCGGCGCAAGTATTGCCGGCCGGCTATTCGGCGATCTTCAATGCAACCACGCCGCTGATGGGCGTGTTGATTGGCGGTTTGTTCTTCAGCGAGAAACTGACGATTGCCAAGCTGGGCGGTGTGTTCCTCGGCCTGTTCGGCGTCGGCGTGCTGACACGCGCCGGTCCCGTGGCCTTCGACCTGCAACTGCTGATGGGCGCGGTCGCGTGCCTGCTGGCGACCACTTGCTACGGCTTTGCCGGATTCCTTGCACGGCGCTGGCTGGATCAGGCCGGTGGGCTAGACAGCCGTTTGTCGGCACTGGGCAGCATGCTCGGGGCGACGTTGTTTTTGCTGCCGTTGTTCGCCTACAGCACCATCACCGCGCCGCCGGTCAGCTGGGGCGGCTGGCAGGTCTGGCTGTCGCTGCTCGGCCTGGGCCTGGGTTGCACGGCGTTTGCCTACATCATCTATTTCCGCCTGCTCAGCTCGATCGGCCCGGTGAAATCGATGACCGTGACCTTCATGATCCCGCCGTTCGGCGTGTTGTGGGGGGCGTTGCTGCTGGATGAGCCATTGTCGATGGCGCACATTTATGGCGGGGTGCTGATTGCGGCGGCGTTGTGGCTGGTGTTGAAGCCGGCGGTGGTGAAGCCTGCAAACTCGTCAGTCCGTTAAATTTTCTGCCGCAGATATTCGCGAGCAGGCTCGCTCCCACAGAAAAATACATTCCAATGTGGGAGCGAGCCTGCTCGCGAAGGCGATGGATCAACCACCGCCTGTTTTCTGCTAACTGCTTTTTCGGAACACAAACACCAACCCGACAATAATCAGCAGCATTCCCAACACGCTCAACGCCGCCAGACGATTACCGAAAATCAGGTAATCCATCACTGCCGTCACCGCCGGCACGAGATAGAACAGGCTGGTGACATTCACCAGATTGCCCCGCGCGATCAGTCGATAAAGCAACAGCGTCGCCAGCACCGACACCACCAGGCCCATCCATAACACCGGGAGAATAAAGCCTGCGCTGTGCTCGAAGTGAAACGGCTGGAACGGTACGAACACCGCGCACAGCAACAGGCCGGCCAGGTACTGCACTGGCAGCGTACCGAGCGGATTGTCGGTGATGCGTTTTTGCATGATCGAGCCGAGCGTCATGCTCGCCAGCGCCAGCAAACCGAACAGCATGCCGGCCCAGGACATTCCAGCCAGACCGATCCCTTGATAAACCACCATGATCAGCCCGGCCAGGCCCAGCGTCAGGCCGAACAGGCGGCTCGCCGAACGCTGGCGCTCCATCAGCACCACGGTGAGAATCGGCTGAACGCCCATCAGAGTGGCCATCACCCCCGGCGTGACTTTGCAGTCCAGCGCCAGCAGATAAAAGATCTGATAGGCGCCCAACAGCACCACGCCGGTGGCGATCGCAAACAGCATCGGCTTGCCACCCTTGGGCAACTTGAGTTTGAGCAGCGGCGCCAGCAACACCAGCCCGCACAGGGCGATGGCGAAGCGAATCAGCAGAAAGGCAAAGGGCGAAGCATGGGCCAAGCCCCATTTGGAGAAAATTGCCCCGCTGCTCCACAGCAGAACGAACAGGCTCGTGGACGTCGCCGCGAGCGCGGATTGTTTCGAAAGGACAAACATGAATACCACCTGTAGTCAGGCAAGAAGCCAACTCAGCCGAAGCTGAAATTCAGTAGGTTTTTCTGGCGGGCGCGGGGGCAGCAGAAACTGCCGATCAGCCCCGAACACCAACGCCCGGCGGCGAAACGACTGCGCACACCGGCGTGCTACTGACAGGTGGAGGGTAATGACTGATCTGCACAGGCTGCCGATTCCCGCACGGCACGACGCCAGCGCTGACCGCTGAATCGACTACCGCGTTGATGAGGGATGCAGGCATGAATGCTGATCTTTATTGAGGAAATGAACTCGCGAGCCAGGCGGCTCGCGGGGGCTGACTATAACCAGCCCGGGACACAGATTGCAATGACTTGGGCAATGGGCCGGTAGCGACAGTGCGGCGTCGGGTGATTAGGGTAAATGGCGGTGGCAACGGGTTGTCAGGAGACATGGAATGCAAGAGATCACATGCCAAGGGAACGGACGTATTTGCGGTATCAGGTTTATCGGTCAGAGGCGAGGAAGCGGGCCGCTTCGCACATTGCCGGCTTACAAGGCCAACTCAAGGCGGCCGACGCTTCGATTATGGATGTATCCCTGATTCGATTCGAACCGATAAACAAGCATGCGCTTCATGCTTTTGAGCTATGGGAAGAACCCTGCTTTTTCTGGCATGAAGTCATCGCGTGGAAATCACGTGAACCACGCGCACTGGACATCTCTATCTGGTTCGACGGGCAGCTCTGCGGCCTGTGTTTTGCGAACCCGAACAATAGTCGACGAAGATTACGAGTTGTGAGATTGGAAGGGCGCCCTGGCGGAACCCATCCTTTGAAAAACAGGATAGGACTGCTAGCGATGATAATTATTGAACAATACGCGCATTTCGTTGGCTGCGATGTTATCGAAATACAAGAGCCGCTGGACGGTGCGATACCCGTTTATCAGAAGCTGGGTTTCAGCTACGACATCGAAGGCCGCCTTGTCAAAACCTTGGAGAATCCAGTACTGTGAAAGCCAATCAATTACTGATCAAACCGGGAGGCAGCATGAAAAAAGCGAAACATAGACCTCCCGAAGCACTGGTCAGATCGCTGAAAACCAAAAGACTGGCTGATCATGAATTGACCGCTAATCAACGGCGTCTGTTGCAACTGCTGATCACCGGTATCGAAGATGAGCCCTCGGTGCTGGCCGCTGGCCGATTGTGAAAAAACCGCTCCTCAGGAGCGGTTTTTTATTTCTGAGCCAGCCTCAACCAAACAACCAATACCCCAGCAACGTCAGCACCAGCACCGCCAGCACCGGGCGCATTACGCGGTAGGCCTTGGGATGGCGGCGCTTCCACTGCTTGACCACGCCGCTAAAACGGTCGCTGAAGTTCTTGCTCCAGGCATAAGCCTGGTTGATGCCGCCAACGCGTTCGTCATCAAGATTCTGCGGCGCGGTGGCGCGGCCGAGCCAGCCGCTGATGAAGCGGTTGATCCGGGTCATCAAGCGGTTGCTCAGCGGACGTTCGATGTCACAGAACAGAATCACTCGAGTCTGAGCGGTTTCATTCTTGACCCAGTGCACGTAGGTTTCGTCGAACATCACGTCATCGCCGTCGCGCCAGGCGTAAACCTGACCGTCGACGAAGATCCGGCAATCATCGGAGTTGGGCGTCGACAAACCGAGGTGATAGCGCAGCGAGCCGGCGAACGGATCGCGGTGCGGGTTGAGGTGACTGCCGCCCGGCAGCAGCGCAAACATCGCGCCCTTGACGTTGGGTATGGCATTGACCAGCGCCACGGTTTTCGGGCACAGGGCTTCGGCCGATGGCAGGGGTTTGTCGTACCACTTCAGATAGAAACGCTTCCAGCCTTTTTTGAAGAACGAACCGAAACCTGCATCGTTGTTCTTCTCGGCGGCGCGAATGTAGCCCTCGTCAAACAGGTGCATGGCTTCGTCGCGGATGGTTTCCCAGTTGTCGCGCAGTACATCCAGTTCCGGAAACTTGCTGCGATCCAGATACGGTCTGGATGGCACTGCGGAGAACAGGTACATCAAAGCGTTGTAGGGCGCGAACAGTGCGGAGTGGTTGACGAACTGGCGCAATACCGGCAAACGCGCCTTGCCGCGCAAATGCACATAGAGCGTGCTGCCCAGAAACAGCAACAGCACAAACGCCTTGGCGGCAAACGAAACGGTCATCAACAACTCCTTGAATAAAGACAACGCTGCGCAATGCCCTTTACCCGGCATGGCAGCCGGCCATGATAAACACTACCGGCCTGCGGAAAAACCCGCCTGACACAAGATTCAGTGTTAAGCATTACGCAACAAAGCCTTTATTAACATGCAGCGCCTGAACCCTGGCTGACTTGAATCAACAGGCTTACTGCTGGTTCTCCTGCTCGGTAAACAGGTCACTGAACAGCATGCTCGACAGATAACGCTCGCCCGAATCCGGCAGCACCACGACGATGGTTTTACCCTGCATCTCTGGTTTCTCCGCCAGACGCACCGCCACCGCCATGGCGGCACCGCAGGAAATACCGCACAAAATCCCCTCTTCCTGCATCAGGCGCAGAGCCATGGCCTTGGATTCTTCATCGGTCACCTGCTCGACGCGATCGACCATCGACAGATCAAGATTCTTCGGTACAAAACCGGCGCCAATGCCCTGAATCTTGTGTGGGCTCGGCTTGATTTCGGCACCGGCCAGAGCCTGGGTGATGACGGGCGAAGACGCCGGCTCGACAGCCACCGACAGAATCGGTTTACCGGCGGTGTTCTTGATATACCGCGAGACACCAGTAATGGTTCCGCCGGTACCTACGCCAGCCACCAGCACATCCACGGCGCCGTCGGTGTCGTTCCAGATTTCCGGGCCGGTGGTCTTTTCGTGAATCGCCGGGTTGGCCGGGTTATCGAACTGCGCCGGCATGAAGTATTTGTCGGCATCGCTGGCGACGATTTCCGCAGCTTTCTCGATGGCGCCCTTCATGCCCTTGGCCGGCTCGGTCAACACCAGTTCCGCGCCCAAGGCTTTAAGAACCTTGCGGCGCTCGATGCTCATCGATGCCGGCATGGTCAGCATCAACTTGTAGCCACGCGCAGCGGCAACGAAGGCCAGACCGATACCGGTGTTACCGGAAGTCGGCTCGACAATGGTCATGCCCGGCTTGAGTTTGCCGTTGCTTTCGGCGTCCCAGATCATGTTGGCGCCGATTCGGCATTTGACCGAGTAACCGGGGTTGCGCCCCTCGATCTTGGCCAGGATCGTGACCCCGCGCGGCGCGATGCGGTTGATCTGGACCAGCGGCGTATTACCGATGGAATGGGCGTTGTCAGCGTAAATACGGCTCATGGCTGGGTCCTTATGCAGCGTTGAATTCAGCCTTCCAAGGTAAGCCCGTTGCCGATCACAGTCCAGTCGGGTCGAACGTCTGCAAACGCGCGGAGTCAATCGCTTTGAATCGTCAAGCCACACTCTTGAAGGAACAATGGCATGAAACGTCGTTACAGCTGGCCGCTCTGGACCCTGGCGGGTGTCGTGGTGCTGCTGGTCGCCCTGCATTTCGCCCTGCCCTATCTGGTACGCGACTACCTCAATGACAAGCTCGCGGACATGGGCGATTACCGAGGCCAGATCACCGATGTCGACCTCGCGCTGTGGCGCGGCGCATACAAAATCAACGGTCTGAAGATCGTCAAGGTCGATGGCAAGGTACCGGTGCCGTTCGTCGATGCGCCGTTGATCGATCTGTCGGTGAGCTGGCATTCACTGTGGTACGACCATGCCGTGGTCGCGCAGGTGCAATTCCTCAATCCCGAAATCAACTTCGTCGACGGTGGCCCCAACAAGCAGAACTCGCAGACCGGTCAGGGCACCGACTGGCGTGAGCAGTTGGGCAAGCTGCTGCCGATCACCCTCGATGAAGTGCAGATCAACGACGGCCGTATCACCTTCCGCAACTTCAATTCCAAGCCGCCGGTGAACATGAATGCCAGCAACGTCAACGCCAGCATCTACAACCTGACCAATGTGGTCGACAAGGAAGGCAAACGCGACGCCCGCTTTGAAGGCAAGGCTTTGCTGCTGGGCCACGCGCCATTGGAAACCACCGCCACCTTCGATCCGCTGAGCAACTTCGAAGACTTTGAATTCCGTCTGCGCGCCCGTGACATCGAGCTCAAACGCATGAACGACTTCGCCGCCGCCTACGGCAAGTTCGACTTCAACGCCGGTCACGGCGACGTGGTTATCGAAGCGAAGGCAGAGAAAGCCCGGCTCACCGGCTACATCAAACCTCTGCTGCGCGACGTCGACGTATTCAACTGGCAGCAGGACGTCGAGAACAAGAACAAAGGCCTGTTCCGCTCAATCTGGGAAGCGCTGGTCGGCGGCACCGAGACCGTGCTGAAAAACCAGAACAAAAACCAGTTCGCCACTCGCGTCGAACTCAGCGGCAATGTTCACCAGCAGAACGTCAACGCCTTCGAAGCGTTTTTGCAGATTTTGCGCAATGGCTTCATCCAGGCATTCAATGCGCGGTACGAACGGCCGAAGCCAGATGAGGGTTAAGTTTTGCGGTTGACGACATATCGACCTGTGTCTTCGGCCGCTATCGATGAACGCTGTTGCAGCGAATCCCAGCCCAGACAGGCCAAGGCCAAAGAACGTGGCACTGCTTCACGCCCATTGCTGTAACGGCTGATGCTGCGAGCGCTCACACCGAGCGCTTCGGCCGCATCATTGAGAGAAAGTCCGGTACGGGCGCGCCAATCGATAAAAATGCGCGTGTTCTCATCTTGGGCATTTTGCGCTAGCGCATCCATATACAAGGTGTCTGCACCGATCTGAACGTCGGGTTCAATCCATTCAACGATCCAACCCTCGTCCCCGACTGCGGCAGTCGCAAAGACTTCGCGATCAAGCAGTGGCCGCAGACCTGGATAAGTATGAATATCCATCCCCAAATCAACTGTCAGTTCCTGACCATTGATAAATGTCAGCGCCAACCTGAAATCTGACAGGACGTGCGCAGATCGCAGACGCGGCCGTTTCATGGGTAACATCGATTTTCTGCCTTTTTACTAACCGAGTAAGAAAGGCTATCGCCAAATCGGCGATACCAAAATACTGGCCATCCGCCGAGACTGAGTCAACATGTGACGCTCCATTCAGAGACTGAATAAGCCGTCTGCGTTCACAGTCGACCGGCGTGCGCGTTATAGTCGAGCATCCGATTATTTCGCCCCGCCCTGCCCGCAAGGTCAGCGTTACCGTTCGAGGATTTGCAGATGAAGTTCGAAGGCACCCAGGCCTATGTCGCCACCGATGACCTGAAGCTGGCGGTCAACGCCGCCATCACCCTGGAGCGGCCGCTGCTGGTCAAGGGTGAGCCGGGCACCGGCAAGACCATGCTCGCCGAGCAACTGGCCGAATCGTTCGGTGCCAAGCTGATCACCTGGCACATCAAGTCCACCACCAAGGCCCATCAGGGTCTGTACGAGTACGACGCGGTCAGCCGTTTGCGCGATTCGCAGCTGGGCAATGAAAAAGTCCACGACGTGCGCAACTACTTGAAGAAAGGCAAGCTCTGGGAAGCCTTCGAGTCCGAGGAGCGGGTGATTCTGCTGATCGACGAAATCGACAAGGCCGACATCGAGTTCCCCAACGACCTGTTGCAAGAACTCGACAAGATGGAGTTCTACGTTTACGAAATCGACGAGACCATCAAGGCGAAAAAGCGCCCGATCATCATCATTACTTCCAACAACGAAAAAGAACTGCCGGACGCCTTTCTGCGCCGTTGCTTCTTCCACTACATCGCCTTCCCCGACCGCAGCACCCTGCAGAAAATCGTCGACGTGCACTACCCGGACATCAAAAAGGACTTGGTCAGCGAAGCGCTCGACGTATTCTTCGACGTGCGCAAGGTACCGGGCCTGAAGAAAAAACCATCCACGTCCGAGCTGGTCGACTGGCTGAAACTGCTGATGGCCGACAATATCGGCGAAGCGGTGCTGCGCGAGCGCGATCCGACCAAAGCCATCCCGCCACTGGCAGGCGCGCTTGTGAAGAACGAACAGGACGTGCAACTGCTTGAGCGCCTGGCGTTCATGAGCCGGCGCGGCACCCGCTAAGAGGCTGCTGCCATGTTGCTCAACCTGTTCAACGAAATGCGTGCAGCCAAGGTACCGGTGTCGGTGCGCGAGTTGCTCGACCTGATCAACGCGCTGAAACAGCGCGTGACCTTCGCCGACATGGACGAGTTCTATTACTTGTCGCGGGCGATTCTGGTGAAGGACGAGCGGCATTTCGACAAGTTCGACCGCGCGTTCGGCGCCTATTTCAATGGCCTGGAGAAACTCGACGATCACTTGCAGGCGCTGATACCCGAAGACTGGCTGCGTAAGGAATTCGAGCGCTCGCTGAGCGACGAAGAACGCGCGCAGATCCAGTCCCTTGGCGGGCTAGACAAACTCATTGAGGAATTCAAGAAGCGTCTGGAAGAACAGAAAGAACGCCACGCCGGCGGCAACAAGTGGATTGGCACCGGCGGCACCAGCCCGTTCGGCTCCGGCGGTTTCAACCCTGAAGGCATCCGGGTTGGCGACGCCGGCAAGCGTCAGGGCAAAGCGGTCAAGGTCTGGGATCAGCGCGAGTACAAGAACCTCGACGATTCGGTGGAATTGGGCACGCGCAATATCAAGGTCGCTCTGCGTCGTTTGCGCAAGTTCGCCCGCCAAGGTGCCGCAGAAGAACTCGACATCGACGGCACCATCGACCACACCGCCAAGGACGCCGGCCTGCTGAATATCCAGATGCGCCCGGAACGGCGCAACACGGTGAAGCTGTTGCTATTGTTCGACATCGGCGGCTCGATGGACGCGCACGTGAAGATCTGTGAGGAATTGTTCTCGGCCTGCAAGACCGAGTTCAAGCACCTCGAGTACTTCTACTTCCACAACTTCATTTATGAATCAGTGTGGAAGAACAACATGCGCCGCACTTCCGAGCGCACCTCGACCCAGGATCTGCTGCATAAATACGGCGCCGACTACAAAGTGATCTTCATTGGTGACGCCGCCATGGCGCCGTACGAAATCACCCAGGCCGGTGGCAGCGTCGAGCACTGGAACGAAGAGCCGGGTTACGTGTGGATGCAGCGCTTCATGGAAAAATACAAGAAGCTCATCTGGATCAATCCGTATCCGAAAGATACCTGGGGCTATACCTCGTCGACCAACATCGTCCGCGATCTGATCGAGGATCAGATGTATCCGCTGACGTTGCGCGGGCTTGAAGAAGGGATGCGGTTTCTTTCCAAGTAATCGTTAACACGACGAACGCCTTCGCGAGCAGGCTCGCTCCCACATTGGAATGCTTTTACCTGTGGGAGCGAGTCTGCTCGCGAAGGTTTTAGCGATCTTTAAAGCGCTGCAAATACTCGACATGCTCGCGGTGCGCGACGTCCTGCACTACCGGCCTCAATTTCACCTTCGCTCCCGGCAGGCATTGCGCCAACCGCGCCAACGACAGCGGCGTCAACGCGCCCAGGCGCGGATAGCCGCCAATGGTCTGCCGATCATTGAGCAACACAATCGGCTGTCCGTCCGGCGGTACCTGCACAGCGCCCAAGGGAATGCCCTCTGAAATCATCGGCGCGCCCTGATATTGCAGCGCCGCGCCCAACAGGCGGATGCCCATGCGGTCGGCGCGACTGTCGATGGTCCAGGCGCTGTTGAAGACATCGAACAGGCTCTGCCCGCTGAACTGGCCGATCTGTGCGCCGAGCACCAAGTCCAAAGGCGCGTGCGTTTTGAAATCCGGCCGAAGCGCCGAAGGCATTTCCCGTACTGCCAACGCTTCGCCGCTGTAACCGAGCACCGCCCCTTTGGCGAGCGGAAGGCCCATGCCATCAAGCCCGCCCAATTCTTCGCGTACCACCGTGGCACTGCTGCCCAGTACCTTGGGCGCAGTAAACCCAACGGGCGCGGCCAGATATGCCCGGGCGCCGAGCAAAGGCTGCGTGAACCGCAATGTCTGCCCTTTCGCCAACCGGAAACTGCGCCACGGCGCCAGCGGTTGGCCGTCGATCTGCGCGCCGAGATCCGCTCCCGCCAGCGCCAGCAGGCAATCCTCTTCAGCCACCACGGCAAAGCCGCCGAGGGTGATTTCAACCACTGCTGCATCCAGCTCATTGCCGAGCAGCCAATTGGCCCAGCTCATCGAACACCAATCCGTCGCGCCGCCCTGGGTCACGCCCAGATGCCGCACGCCAAACCGCCCGGCGTCCTGCAACAGGCACAGCGGCGTGCTGGCCTCGATCATCAATCGACTCATGCCAGCGCCTCCAGTGGGGTGTCATCGCCGCCCAAGCGTATGAATTCGGCGTGATCGACGGCTTCGAAGCGCACCGTGTCGCCCGGTTGCATCAGGCTGTAGCCGTCGCGATGGCGATCAAACAGTTGCGCCGGGGTGCGCCCGATCAGGTTCCAGCCACCGGGCGAGACCACCGGATAGGCAGCGGTCTGCCGCTCAGCGATACCGACGCTGCCGGCGGCGACTTTCTTGCGCGGTGTGCTCAAGCGTGGCGCGGCGAGCATTTCTTCGACCAGGCCCATGAAGGCAAAACCCGGCGCAAAGCCCAACGCGAACACCTGATATTCCCGTGCGCTGTGGCGACGAATCACCTCCTCCACCGCGAGACCGCTGCGTTCAGCCAGCAGGCTCAGTTCCGGGCCGACACTCAAGTCGTACCAGACCGGCAAGACGTGACACTGCCCACCGCTTCGCGCATTCGGCGTCAGATCGACCAGCGCTTCGGCGATCAATTCGCGCGCCTGCGCCGGACTCAACAGCGTCAGATCGTAATGCACCATCAACGTCGTATAGGACGGCACCAGATCGATCAGTTGTGCACCAAACGCCGTGCGCAAGCGCTCGCTGGCGGCGAGCATCCACGGCATGTTGGCTTCGGCGATTTCATCGAACAGACGCAGCATCAGGCAATCCAGCGCCACCACTTCAACCCGTGGATTCATGACGCACTCGACTGCTGCAAGGCCTGGCGAATGCGCCGCACGGCGGCCACGGAACTGGCGTTGTCGCCGTGGACGCACAAGGTGTTGGCGCGCAGGTTCAAAGCGCTGCCATCGCTAGCGGTGAGCGCGCCGCCATTGGCGATGGTCAGCGCTTGCTCGATGATTTTTTCGGGATCGTGATGCACGGCACCGGGCAATTGCCGGGAGACCAGCCGGCCGGCGCTGTCGTAGGCACGGTCGGCGAACGCTTCAAACCACAGCGTTACGCCGTATTCATCGCCAATTTGCTGCGCCGCAGCGTTTTCTCTGGTCGCCATCAACATCAGCGGCAAGCTGCGGTCATACGCGGCCACGGCCTGCACCACCGCGCGCAACTGCGCCGGGTTGGCCATCATGTCGTTGTACATCGCGCCGTGGGGTTTGACGTAACTCACACGCCCGCCCTGCGCCTTGCAGATGCCGTCGAGGGCGCCGATCTGGTAATGCAGGATGTCTTGCAGCTCTTGCGCGGAATACGCCATGGAGCGCCGGCCGAATCCGACCAGATCCTGATAGGCCGGGTGCGCGCCAATCTGCACGCCGTGTTCGAGGGCCAGCGCCACGGTTTTGCGCATGATGCTCGGGTCGCCGGCATGGAAACCGCAAGCGATGTTGGCGCAATCGATGAAGGGCATGACCTCGGCATCCAGACCCATGGTCCAGCTGCCGAAGCTCTCGCCAATGTCGCAATTCAATAGCAGGCGGCTCACGGTGAACACTCCTGTAGCTGCTGGTCTTTTTATCTGTAGGAGACTTCTGCGCAGGGTATCAGTTACTGCGCGTCGAGTTGCTTGCCACGGGTTTCCGGCAGGCTCAGCGCCGCGAGAATCACCACGCCGTAAGAAACCGCCGCGAAGGCACCGATGCCCATGCTCAGCGGGACTTTCTGGCTGAGCAGGCCGATCAACAGCGGGAACAACGCCGCCAGTGCGCGGCCGATGTTGTAGCAGAAACCCTGGCCCGAGCCGCGAATCCGCGTGGGGAACAATTCAGTCAGAAACGCGCCCATGCCGCTGAAAATCCCCGAGGCGAAGAAGCCCAGCGGAAAGCCCAGCCAGAGCATCACGCCATTGCTGACCGGCATCTGCGTGTAGAGCAGAACGATGGTGAACGAGCCGACGGCAAACAAAATGAAGTTCTTTTTCCGCCCCAGCAGGTCGGTCAGATAGGCGCTGATCACATAACCGACATAGGAACCGACGATCACCATCGCCAGATAACCACCGGTGCCGAGCACGCTCAAACCGCGCTCGTTCTTGAGGAAAGTCGGCAGCCAGGAGGTAATCGCGTAGTAGCCGCCCAGCGCACCGGTGGTCAGCAAGGAAGCGCGAAAGGTGGTGAAGAGCATGCCAGGGGCAAATATCTCGTAGAACTTCGCCGGGTTTTCCGGAGTTTGCGCGGCTTTGGCTTCGCGATATATCTCCGGATCTTTCACCAGGCGACGGACAAAAATCACGAATATCGCCGGCACGATGCCAAGGATGAACAGCGCCCGCCAGGCATCTTCCGCAGGCAATACCGAGAACAGCAGCGCATACAAAATCGCCGTCAGGCCCCAGCCCAGCGCCCAGCCGGATTGCACCATGCCCACCGCTTTGCCGCGATCCTTGGCGCGGATCACTTCACCGATCAACACTGCGCCAGCGGTCCATTCACCGCCGAAACCGAAGCCCATCAACGTGCGCGCGATCAACAATTGTTCGTAGTTTTGCGCGAAGCCGCAGAGGAAGGTGAAGAAGGCGAACCACAGCACCGTCAGTTGCAGGGTGCGCACGCGGCCGATGCGGTCGGAGAGGATCCCGGCGACCCAACCGCCGATCGCCGAGGCGATCAAGGTGCTGGTGTGAATCAGCCCCGCTTCGCCCGTGGTGATGCCCCACATCGCGATCAGCGTCGGCACGACGAAGCTGAGCATCTGCGTGTCCATGCCGTCCAGACCGTAGCCGATCTTGCAGCTCCAGAATGTGCGGCGCTCCTGCTGGTTGATGTTGCGGTACCAGTCGAACGGCCCGGGGCGCGCCGCAGGCTTGGATAAAGGGAGGGTGTCGGGAGCACTCATGGCAAATCTCCGCAGGGCTTTTATTGGTCTTGTTCGAAGCTCCGACGACGCCTATCGTGGGAACCGGATGCGCCGATTTTTCGTCGCCCTGCCCTGCGCCGTCCAACGAATAAAAACCCGCCTTAGGCATAAGAAAAATTTGTCAGCCGAGCCTTGTCCATGAATCTGAAGTTTCTCGAGACCTTTATCTGGGTCGCGCGCCTGAAGAGTTTTCGCCTGACCGCTGACAAGCTGTTCACCACCCAGGCATCGATTTCCAGCCGCATTGCGGTGCTCGAAGGCGAGCTGGGCGTAAAGCTGTTTTTGCGCGATTCACGCGGCGTCAGCCTGACCCCGGAAGGCCTGAAAGTGCTCGACTATGCCGAGCAGATGCTCGACACCATGGCGGCGCTGAAGCAGTCGATCGAGACCCGTTCGAGCAAGGTCGGGCGGGTGCGTATCGGCGTGATGGACACAGTGATCCATACCTGGCTGAGCCCGCTGGTGGCGCAGATGACCGATCTGTACCCACGGGTGGAAATCGAATTGGTCGCAGATACCGCGCTGAACCTCTGCGATCAGCTGCAAAAAGGTTTTCTCGATCTGGTGTTGCAAACCGATCTGGTCCGCCACGAAAGCGTGCGCAGCCTGGAGCTGGCCAGCCATCCGCTGGGCTGGATCGTCGCCAGCAATTCGATCCACAACCGTGACTACGCCGACCTCGCCGAACTGGCACAGGAGCGGATCATCACCTATTCGAAAAACTCACGACCGCATCAGGATATCGTCGCGCTGATGCAGGCCAGCGGCGTCATGGCGCCACGCTTGAATTGCGTGAACTCGGTGTCGGCGATCACCCGGTTGTTGCGCGACGGCTTCGGTATCGGCGCGCTGCCGCCGGTGCTGGTGACCGAGGAGCTGGCGCGGGGCGAATTGATCTTGCTCGACATCGAGCAGCGGCCGGCGAATCTGCCGGTGGTGGTGTCGTGGCGGGTCGGGGTTGAGTGGGTCGAGGAGATCGTGACGTTGTGTCAGCAGGTGCTAGCGGGGTATGCGCACAAGGTGGGCAAGGACTGCATCACCCTCACTGAATGATCAGTGGCGAAGGGATTTATCCCCGCTCGGCTGCGCAGCAGTCGTGATTGCGGCCAACGCGGTCTTTCAGTGCAGGTTTTGGGGCTGCTGCGCAGCCCAACGGGGATAAATCCCCTCGCCACAGAACTCATTCACCACAGAACCCACTCACCACAGAACTCATTCACCACAAAACCCACTCACCCCAGAGCCCACTCCCCCCATAGCCCACCCACCACAGAGCCCACTCGCCACAGAATCCCCCATGCCATAAAGCCTCTCTTGCCAGAGGGGATTGAGCAAGTCTTACAAACCGCGCACGTCGCGATCTTCGATCGGTCGGCTCTGGCGCAGGCGGCGGCCGCCGAGGACGACCCAGTCGATCAGGCGGAACAGGCATTCGACACCGAACGACAGCAGCAATGCGCCGCTCATGCCCCAGATCATCGCCTCTGGCGTCAGCAAAATCTGGTAGCTGTAGCCGTTCCAGGTTTCCTTGCGAATATCCGGATCGGCGGCCAGCACCACTTGCAGGAAGCGCACATACCACGGGCCTTGCATCGCCTGGAACTGCTTATCCAGCGCGACCTGGCGGGTGAGCAAAGTGTTCAGGCTGTCAGCATCGCTGCGAAAAATCGGGTCTTCGCTGGCACGGTAATGTGCGACCAGCGCCTGCATATCGCCTTTGAAAAACTGATCCGCCGTGCCCTGGAAACCACGCAGACCGGTCTGCGCTTCGATCAGGTGCGCTTCGACACGTTGCGCGTAATCGTTGATGAACCCCGGCACCTGGACACCGATCAACAGGCCCGCCGCAAACAACACCAGCCGTAGATAACTGAGC
Source organism: Pseudomonas siliginis (assembly GCF_019145195.1). Classification (GTDB taxonomy): domain Bacteria; phylum Pseudomonadota; class Gammaproteobacteria; order Pseudomonadales; family Pseudomonadaceae; genus Aquipseudomonas; species Aquipseudomonas siliginis. The sequence continues at coordinate 56,201 of NZ_JAHSTW010000004.1, read as the reverse complement.
AACATGGGTGCAAATCCTTATTCGGTCTTGCCCTGGCTGACGCATTCGCCGCGTCGCCACAGGCTCCATTGGCCCGGTTCGTAACGGGTCCAGGTTTCGTTTTCGGTCAGAGGCTCGGTGGCAATCACCGTGACCACGTCGTTGGGCGTGGTTTCGGCCTGGAAGTCGACGATCACATCGACATCCTTGAGCCGCGCCGGGCCGAACGGGGCGCGGCGGGTGATCTGAGCCAGTTTGGTCGAGCAGTAACAGAACAGCCAGTCACCGTCGCTGAGCAGGCAATTGAACACGCCCTTGCTGCGATATTCAGCGCAAGCGGCGACCAGATCCGGCAGCAGCACTTCGATATCGACCGGTTCCGGAAACGCCGCGCGCACACGGTTGAGCAGGTCGCAGAATGCCGCTTCGCTGTCGGTATCGCCGACCGGGCGGTAGAAACTCTTGATCGCAGTGAAATCGGCGAGCTGGCCGTTATGCGCGAAACACCAGTTGCGCCCCCACAATTCGCGGACGAACGGATGGGTGTTGGACAGGCAGACCTTGCCGACGTTGGCCTGGCGGATGTGGCCGATGACCACTTCGCTCTTGATCGGATAACGCTGCACCAGGTTGGCCACTTCCGACTCGCTGCTCGCTGCCGGGTCCTGAAACAGCCGCAGGCCCCGCCCTTCGTAGAAGGCAATGCCCCAGCCGTCGCGGTGCGGGCCGGTGCGTCCGCCACGCTGCATCAGGCCGGTGAAGCTGAACACGATGTCGGTCGGCACGTTGGCACTCATGCCCAGTAATTCACACATGTGCGGACTCTCGGGTTACAGACGCGGCTCGACCCGCATGCGCTGCGGATTGTTCGGTACTGGCGGGCGACCGTAGCGGTCGTCACCGGCGCCACCGAATGGCTGATCGTCGTCGCGCTCCTCGGCACGGGCGGCGGCCTTGGCGGCCTCGGCGCGTTCACGCCGGGCTGTCGAGGCGCGCTCGAGCGGCAGGCGGATCAAGACGAAAACCAGATACACCCCGAAGGCGATCATGCCGTACATGAACAGATCGGAAACCGCGCGCCAGGCGTTGTTGCCGACCTTGAACAGCATGTCCAGGGCGGTGATGGCGATGGCCGGTGCAACTTTGGCTTTCACCGGATCGACGATGGTCGGGCTGAACAGCAACACCGCCATCAGCACACGCAGCGGCTCGCGCAGCCAGCGCCACATCCAGGTGGTCAGGCGCATCCATACCAGCAGGCAGCCCACGGCGGCAAAGGCGTAAAGGCCCCAGGCGATCAGATAGTCGTTCTCGGTCATGGTGTCCATGGCAAGGCAGGCAAATAGGCGCTTATAGTAACGACTTTTCGCCCATGCGGCGTGTCCCAATACCAGACGGCCAGCAGCCGCCCCTGTGGGAGCGAGCCTGCTCGCGAATACGGACTGTCAGTTGCAACAGCGTTGTCTGACACACCGCTTTCGCGAGCAGGCTCGCTCCCACAAGGGCTGCGGCGCTTTCAAGCCCTGCGAACAACCCAATTCCGAATACTGTCCGAGAGCCTTCCATGCCCGAATCCGCCAATGTCATGACTGCCCCGATTGCCCAGCGGGCGCCCGGCGCCGACCCGTATGCCTGGCTGCAGGAGCGCGACACCGACGCGGTGCTCGACTACCTCAACGCTGAAAACACTTATCAGGAAGCGCAAACCGCCGATCAGGCCGAGCTGCGTGAAAGCCTGTTCAACGAGATCAAGGGCCGGATTCTCGAGACCGATCTGTCACTGCCCTCGCCTTGGGGACCCTACCTGTATTACACGCGCACCACGGCCGGTGACGAATACGCCCGGCACTACCGCTGCCCGCGTCCTGCCGATGACAGCCTGACCCTCGATGAAAGCCGCGAACAATTGCTGCTCGACCCGAATGCGCTGGCCAATGGCGGCTTCTTCTCGCTCGGTGCTTTCAGCATCAGCCCCGATCACCAGCGCCTGGCCTACAGCGTCGATGCTTCGGGCGATGAGGTCTACACGCTGTTCGTCAAGGAGCTGTCCAATGACAAGGTCAGCGAACTGGAATTCGAGGACTGCGACGGCAGCATGACCTGGGCCAACGACAGCCTGACCCTGTTCTTCGGCGTGCTCGACGACACCCACCGCCCGCACAAACTGTTCCGCTATCGCCTTGATGGCACTGCCGCCGAAGAGGTTTTTCACGAGCCGGACGGGCGTTTCTTCCTGCATTGCTACCGCGCCAGCTCTGAACAGCAATTGCTGCTGTCGCTGGGCAGCAAGACCACCAGCGAAGTGTGGGCGCTGGACGCCAACCAACCGCACCTGCCGTTCAGCTGTCTGGCGCCACGGGTCGAAGATCACGAATACGACGTCGACCACGGCCTGCTCGATGGCGTCTGGACCTGGTTTATCCGTACCAACCGCGACGGCATCAACTTCGCCCTGTATCAGGCTCCGGACACTGGCGTGCCGCCGAGCGAGGCCGACTGGCAGAACCTGATCCCGCACAACGAAGAAGTGATGCTCGACGGTGTCAGCCTCAACACCGAGGCGATGACTTTGAGTCTGCGCGAAGGTGGCCTGCCGGTCATCGAGGTTCACCCACAGGGCTCGGCGCCGTATCGCGTGCAATTGCCCGATGCGGCCTACAGCCTCCACGTGCAAAACAGCCTGGAATTCGAGAGCGACCGCATTCGCTTGCGCTACGAAGCGTTGAATCGCCCGGCCCAAGTGCGCCAGTTGATTCTTGCCAGCGGCGAGCAAACGGTGCTCAAGGAAACCCCGGTACTCGGCCAATTTGATGCCGACGCCTATGTCAGCCAACGTCTATGGGCCACCGCCCCGGACGGCACGCAGGTGCCGATCAGTCTGGTGATGAAGCGCGAGATGGTCGGTAAACCGGTGCCGCTGTACCTGTATGGTTACGGCGCTTACGGTTCCAGCCTCGATCCGTGGTTTTCCCATGCACGCCTGAGCCTGCTCGATCGCGGCATGGCCTTCGCCATCGCTCACGTACGCGGTGGTGGTGAATTGGGCGAAGCCTGGTATCGCGCCGGCAAGCAGGAACACAAACACAACACCTTCAGCGACTTTATCGCCTGCGCCGAGTTTCTGATCCTCAACGGCATCACCACGGCAGAAAAACTGGCGATCAGCGGCGGCAGCGCCGGTGGCCTGCTGATCGGCGCGGTGCTCAACCAGCGCCCGGACCTGTTCGGCGTGGCGATTGCCGAAGTGCCGTTCGTCGACGTGCTCAACACCATGCTCGACCCCGATCTGCCGCTGACCGTCACCGAATACGACGAATGGGGCAACCCGGAAGAACCGGACGTCTATGATCGGATCAAGGCTTACGCACCGTACGAAAACGTCACCGCGCAGGCTTATCCGCCGCTGCTGGTGATCGCCGGCTACAACGACAGCCGCGTGCAGTACTGGGAAGCGGCCAAGTGGGTGGCGAAATTGCGCGCAACCAAGACCGACGACAATGTGCTGCTGCTCAAGACCGAACTGGGCGCCGGGCATGGCGGCATGAGCGGGCGCTATCAGGGATTACGTGACGTAGCGCTCGAATATGCATTTGTGTTCAAGGTTTTGGGCCTGGCCTGAGGAACTCCGTCGGTCACTTGGGTCTTAATTCCAGACCCATTGTGGCGATGGGATTTATCCCCGTTGGGCTGCGAAGCGGCCCCAAAACCTGCAAACTCAGTATTTCTGAAGCACCGAGTTGGCAGGACTTGCGACTGCTGCGCAGCCGAGCGGGGATAAATCCCCTCGCCACAAAAGCCCGTTCCTACGGGATCCGTGTATAGCCTTGAAATGTGAAAACAATAAAGACCGCACCGACATGTCCGAACCGACCTTTCTGAACAACGAAATCCGCGACTGGCTGATGGACTGTGGCCTGTTCGATCAATTGCAGCTGGCCGACTTTGCGGCCGCTTCCGGTTACTTCAGCATCAGCACCGTGGCTGAGGGCGAGGCGATTTTTCGCGAGGGTGATGCCGGCAGTTTCATGTGCATCATCCACACCGGCCAGGTCGCCGTGCAGAAAACCGGCGCCGACGGCCAGGTGATCACCATGGCCACCCTGCGCAGCGGCCGCGCCTTCGGTGAAATGGCCGTGCTCGATGGCGAGCGCCGCTCGGCCACGTGTATCGCGGCGAGCAACTGTCAGTTGCTCAACCTGGGCAAGGACTCGCTGGAAAAAATGCTCAACGACGCACCAAAAATCGCCGCAAAGATCATCCGCGCCCTCGCCGTCTCGCTGTCCAAACGCCTGCGCATGGCCGACGGCCAACTCGCCGCGCAACAGGTTTAACCGCCGGGGGATTTGACCTTGTTGCCGTTCGGCTCGATGCCCGGCACCGGTTGATCCTTGCTCGGCGGGCTGGGCATTTCGATCGGTACCAGCGGTGGGCTGCCGCTGCCGGCGCCCGACTTGGGCAGGGTGATCGGGGTGATCTGCGGATACGGCGTCGGCGTCGCGGTGCCGGGCGAACCGGGTTGCGGCGTCGGGCTGACCGGAACGCTCTGCTGGGCCTGCACCGCAGTAATCGCGAGCGCGGCCAGGGTAATGACCGTTAGAATGGTGCGCTTCATCAAGGGCTCCGTTTGGCCTCTAGTCTTTGCTCAGGCTACTCCCAACGCGCCTGCTTGCCTTCCCCCTTGTAGAGATTTCCATGAAACGTTCCGTTCTGCTCGACACCACCCCGATCCCTGAAAACGGCGGTGCCCTGTGCCTGTTCGAGTATGGCGAGGATTTCGTCATCAAGATCCAGGGCGGCGACGGCGGGCAGTTGATGAACACGCGCATGCACGGTTCTGAAGATGCGCTGGCCGAGATTCCCTGCCGCAAGGTCGCCGGCCGGCCGAATTCGCGGGTGTTGATCGGCGGCCTGGGCATGGGTTTCACCCTCGCCTCGGCACTCAAGAACCTGGGCAAGTCCGCCGAAGTGGTAGTGGCTGAGCTGGTGCCCGGCGTGGTCGAGTGGAATCGCGGCCCGCTCGGGGAGAAATCCGGTCGGCCATTGCTCGACCCGCGCACGGTGATCCGTCAGGAAGATGTGGCCAATGTGCTGCAAAGCGAGCCGAACGGTTTCGATGCGATCATGCTCGACGTCGACAACGGCCCTGAAGGCCTGACCCAGAAGGCCAACAGCTGGCTGTACTCCGCCGCGGGTCTGAATGCCTGCGCCAAGGCCCTGCGCCCCAAAGGCGTGCTCGCGGTGTGGTCGGCCAGCGCCGACCGACAGTTTTCCGACAAATTGAAGAAGGCCGGCTTCAAGGCCGAAGAAGTCCAGGTCTTCGCCCACGGCAACAAGGGCACCCGTCACACGATCTGGATTGCCGAGAAGCTCAAGGGCTGAGCTAAACTCTGCGCATAACCGTCATCAGTCTTTCTGCAAAGGTGAACCCATGAGTTCGTCCACCCCCACCAACACGTCGAAGCTGGACCGCATCCTCGCCGACAACCAGCGCGACAAGGAAATGGGCTACCGCGACAAGGCCCTGAAGATGTACCCGCACGTTTGCGGCCGCTGCGCCCGTGAGTTTTCCGGCAAGCGCCTGAGCGAACTGACCGTGCATCACCGCGACCACAACCACGACAACAACCCGCAGGACGGCTCGAACTGGGAGCTGTTGTGCCTGTATTGCCACGACAACGAACACTCGCGTTACACCGATCAGCAGTATTTCGGCGACGGCTCGCTGAGCACACCGAAGATCGCCAAGGCCACGCATAACCCGTTTGCGGCCCTGGCTGGCCTGATGAAAAAAGAAGACTGAAGATCTTCATCGCCTGAGCTGGCCCTTTCGCGAGCAGGCTCGCTCCCACAGTTGGAATGCGTTCCCCTGTGGGAGCGAGCCTGCTCGCGAAGGCGGCCGGCCAGACACCACAAATCTCGAATCTGCCCGCCCTCCCCCAATCCCCGTATAATCGCCCTCTTTTTCCCGAAGGCACCCCGCTCGTGGCAGACAAACGGTACAGCTGCATTGGTTTGTATAACCCCAAATCACCCGAGAACGTCGGTTCGGTGATGCGCGCCGCGGGCTGTTACGGCGTGGCGTCGGTGTTCTACACCGGCAAGCGTTATGAACGCGCGGCCGATTTCGTTACCGACACCAAGCGCGTGCACTACGACATTCCGTTGATCGGCATCGACGACCTGAAAAAAATCCTTCCGCTCAACTGCGTGCCCGTCGCGGTAGAACTGGTCGAAGGCGCCCGGCCGCTGCCGGAATACACCCACCCCGACCGCGCCCTGTACATCTTCGGCCCCGAGGACGGTTCGCTGGATAAAGAGATTCGCGACTGGTGCGAAGACGTCGTGTACATCCCGACCACCGGCTGCATGAACCTCGCCGCCACGGTCAACGTCGTGCTCTACGACCGCATGGCCAAAGGCCTGAACACCCGCTCCGGGCCGAAATTCCGCTGAAGCGTCGCACATTCGATGGAACAAGCTGACCGCCCGGGCAGTCAGCTTATCTATCAATCGCACCCTGCCTGGAGATAGACCATGAGCGAGCTCAAACGCGTAGAACGCATCGAATCCACCCCGTTCCAGTCGCCTTCGCACAAGAATGTGCATGGCTGGGAGCGCGTCGGCTCGTTGACCGGCGGCGTGCTGATGGTCGGCAAGGGCCTGCGCCGTGGCGGCGTGTTCGGCCTGATTCAAGTGGCGCTCGGCGGCATGGCCGTGGCCCGTGGCATTACCGGGCACTGCTCGGCGAAAAGCCTGTTGGAAAAAGGTCGTCAGGACATGAACAACGTGCGGGCGAAGATCGAACGCGCCGGAGAAGAACTGAGCAAGTTGAAGACCAATGCCGAAGTGGCCACTGAAACAGCCACCGTCACCGGCAATGATTCGCTGGTCTCGCCGAAGGCCGGCGTCTGATCCGGGATTTTCAGCGCCGCTGATGGCCTCTTCGCTGGCAAGCCAGCTCCCACAGAAAAACCTGTGGGAGCTGGCTTGCCAGCGATTGCGATATACCTGAAGCGAGAAAATTTCAGCCCGCGCGAAAGATCAGATGATCTTCCCAGTCATCTTCCGGCACGCTGCCTTCGGCGAGCATGCGCCCGGACTGGGAAATCCGCTCATGGTGCACCGCGTCGCGGTCGCCACACACCAGGTGATGCCATAACGGCAGATCCTTGCCCTCGCTGACCAGACGATAACCACAGGTCGGCGGTAGCCATTTGAATTCTTCCGCCTGACCCGGCGTGAGCTGAATGCAGTCAGGGACAAACTTGATCCGGTTCGGATAATCGCTGCACTGGCAGGTTTTCAGATCCAGCAGTTTGCAGGCGATGCGCGTGTAATAGACGCTGTTGTCTTCTTCGTCCTCGAGCTTTTGCAGGCAGCACAGACCGCAGCCGTCGCACAGCGATTCCCATTCCTCGTGATCGAGTTGATCGAGGGTTTTGCGTTTCCAGAACGGTTCGACTATGGCGGCCATGGCTCAAGCATCAACATCAAGGTGGTGAAAAGGCCGCCAGTCTAGTGCCAGCGGGTGCGGGGGCCAAGCGCTGGCGACTGTCGGTAAATCCGCTTGTCAGCGCCAGCGTCGCCCGCTGAGCAAACTGGCGGCTATGCCTTGAAACCAATGTGGCAGCGAGCCTGCTCGTGAAAGCGCTGTGTCAGACACGCTGTTGTCGACTGACACGCCCTCTTCGCGAGCGGGCTCGCTCCCACGATGATCGGCGCTGGATCAATATCCGCGGGTGAAATCTACCTCGCCACGCAACGCTTCACCTGCCTCATACGCTTTCAGATTCTGCACAAACAAATCCACCATCAGCGCCGGCGAGGTCGGTGCCGAGCTGTGCCCGGTCAGGAGCAAGCCCCACGCGGTCCAGAATGGATGGCGTTGCGGCAATGGTTCCTGACGGCAGACGTCGATCACCGCGCCGGCCAGATGCCCTTCCTTCAAGGCTTCTACCAGATCGGCATCGACCACTGCGACACCACGCCCGGCGTTGATGAACAATCCGGTCGGCTTGAATTGCTTGAACAGCGCCGCGTCGTAGATATCGTGGGTGTGTTCGGTGTTCGGCAGCAGATTGACCACGTAATCCACTTCGCCCACCAGACGCGGAAGATCGGCCAGCGCGCCGACTTCGACAAACGGCGCCTGTTCGCGGGCACTGCTGGCGATGCCGTACAGCTCGACGCCGAACGGCCGCAGAAACTGCGCAACGCTCTGGCCGATGTCACCGGTGCCGACGATCAGCACCTTGCGCCCTACCAGACTCTGGCCGCTGCGGTTGTCCCACTTGCGCTCGACCTGGCTGACCAGCCGCGCCAGCACTTCGCGTTCGTGGCCGAGGATGTAGGTCAGCACGTATTCGGCCATGACCTGACCGAAAATCCCCACGGCGCGGGTCAGGCGATAATCGCGGCGCAAGCCGTCGACCAGCAGCGGCGTAATGCCGGCCCAGGTCGATTGCAGCCATTGCGGTTGATGGCCCTGGCGCAGCAGGGTCGCGAGCAGATCCGGCTGGCCCAGCCACACCGGGCAATCGGCGGCCTGCCGCGCCAGTTCGGCGGAGTCGCCGCTGGTCAGGACTTCAAGCTCGGGCAGTGCCTGACGCAGCAGGCGGGCGTATATCGCGTGGTCGTGTTCAGCAATCAGAACGCGCATCTTCAAACCTTTCGCAAACCGTGCAGACAGCCGCCGGATTCGGGCCGGCCATCGCGGTAAAAACAGTTCCAGGGTTAACCGAGGCCCAGGACAGGGCCTCGCGGGTCAGACCGGGTCGTTGCGTCGCAGCAACTCTTCGGGCAAGTGTTCGATGTACTCGTCCTCGGCCGGTGGCATCTGCAGGTGATAGCCCTGCTTGTCGAGGTTTTCCAGAACCACGGTGATGTCTTCGCTGGCCAGCTTGCGCTCCGGCGACAGCACCAGATCGAAGGAATGCTTCGCTTTGCCGAAAGCCGTCATCAGCGCTTCCGGCACGCGCTCGAGCGCATCACTCTTGAGCACGTAGAGATACATGCCGCTGCGCTTGGAGCTTTGGTAGATGGAGCAAATACGTTTCAAGGCTGTTCTCCGGCGGTGGCCAGGCTGTCGAGCAGCTTCTGGCCGAGCAATTCGCGGCGCCAGCCACGCAGCGAATCGGGCAATTGGTAAGGCCCCTCGGGGAAGCCGCTTTTGACCAGGGCTTCGAGGGTTTTCTTGCGCAGCATCAGTTCCGGGGCAATACCCAGGCGTTCGGCCTCGGCCTGACCCAGCGCGCGCAGTTGCTTGATCAGCGCAGCGGCTTCGATCGGCAACGGCTCCGGCACTGCCGGCGGCCATTGATCTGGCCCCACACTGCCAGAGCGTTTGATCAGATCAAGCAGAAACTGACCGTCCTGACGTACGGTACGCGGGTGCATGTCTTCGATCTTGCCCAGCGCCGCGAGGTTATCCGGCTGGGTGCGGGCCAGGGGCCACAGCGAGTGTTCCCGGACGATGCGGTTGCGCGGCAGGTCGCGGGCGCGGGCTTCTTTTTCGCGCCAGGCGCACAGCTCACGCAGCACGGCCAGTTGCGCACGGGACAGCTTCCACGCCAGTTTCGCCTCGCGATAGACCTCGTACGGATCGGTTTCGCGGCGCAGGTTGGCGACCAGTTCGGCGCCATCCTCCAGCACCCAGGCGAACTTGTCGGCGGACAGCTTGGGGCGTAACTCGACGAACACCTCGGCCAGATGCACTGCGTCTTCGGCGGCGTAGCTGATCTGGGTTTCGGACAGCGGGCGCTGCAACCAGTCGGAGCGGGTTTCGCCCTTGGGCAGGTCGATGCCGAGCACTTCCTGCACCAGACGCGAATAGCCCATCGAGAAGCCGAGGTTCAGGTAAGCGGCGGCCAGTTGCGTGTCGAACAACGGCGCCGGCAGGCTGCCGGTCAGGCGCAACAGCACTTCGAGGTCTTCGCTGCAGGCGTGCAGGACTTTCAGCACCGCCGGGTTCTCCAGCAACGCGGCCAGCGGTTGCCAGGCGTTGATGGTCAGCGGGTCGATCAGGTAGGCGCGTTTGCCGTCGCCGATCTGCAACAGGCCGGCAATCGGGTAGAAGGTGTCGACCCGCATGAATTCGGTGTCGAGGGCAACGAACGGCAGCTGCTGCCACTCGGCGCAAAACTGCGCGAGGCTTTCGTTGTCGCGAATCCAGTGAATATCGATAGCCACACGGCTCTCCCTTGAAGAATGGCGCGCAGTATATATCGCCACCGACGATTTACGCGCCTTTGAAGGGCAAGAGCTGTAAGGAAATGTCTTGCCTGTCAGCAAGAATAGTCTGACAGCAGAAACAGAAAGGCCCGTCGCATTGGCGCGACGGGCAGGAAACGCTTCACTGCTTGGCCAACACGCCGTCGATCACCGCGCCGCGACAACCGGCAAACATGTCCAGCGCCGGCTGATAGACGCTGCTGCGCACTTCCAGCAGACCGAGCATCGAGTGGAACAGATTGTCCTGGCTCAGCGGCTTGTCCCGGCTCAATTGCAGGCAATGGGTGTCGACCGAATAGGCCTTCTGATAGCTGTCGGAGAACCACGCCAGCATCGCTACATGCTTTTGTTGCTCGGGCGCCAGCATGTATGGCGTGCCGTGCAGAAACAGGTTGTACTCGCCCAGCGATTCGCCGTGGTCCGACAAATAGAGCATGGCGGTGTCGACTTTGTCCTGATTGCTGCGCAGCACATCGATCAGGCTCGCCAGCACATGATCGGTGTAGACCAAGGTGTTGTCGTAACCGTTGACGATACTTTCGCGGCTGCAATTGTTCAGCGCGTTACTTTCACAGACCGGAGTGAAGTGTTCGTACTCCTTGGGATAACGCTTGAAGTAGTCCGGGCCATGACTGCCCATCTGGTGCAGGACCAGCACGGTGTCCTTGTCCAGATGATCGATGAAACTTTGCAGACCTTGCAGGAGGATTTCATCGCGACATTCGCTGTTGGCGCACAGCGCCGGGTCCTGCAACTTGCTGACATCCTGCACCGTGACGCGGTCGCAAGTGCCTTTGCAGCCGGACTGGTTATCGCGCCAGATCACATCAATGCCGGCGCGCTTGAGTACGTCGAGCAAGCCCTCTTCATTCCTGGCCTTGCTGGCGTTGTAATCCTTGCGGCCCATGTTGGAGAACATGCATGGCACCGAGACCGCCGTTTCCGTACCGCAGGAATGCACATCGGTGAAGGCGATCAGCCCCGCTTCCTTGTCCAGTTGCGGGGTGGTGTCGCGGTCATAACCGAGAATGCCGAAGTTCTGCGCCCGCGCACTCTCCCCCACCACCAGCACCGTGAGAGATTTGCGGGGTTGTAGCTGCAGGTCGGGATTGCGCTGGGCATCTTCGCCGATCTTGATGAACGGCTGCTGCGCCGAGACCACTTGCTCTTGCAGGTAGCCCAGGGACGCACCGATGTAATTGCTCGGCACCAGCATCAGGCGAATTTCGTGGTGATTGCGAAACAGTGACGATAAGCCTTGGTAGTTGGCCAGTGCGACAACACCGATCACCGCCGCCGAGGCAACACTGACAATAACTTTGCTGAACAACTCGCGATGCCAGCGCCGATAACTGACCGGAACTTTCCACAACAACAAACACGGCAGGACACCCAGCAAGAGAATATAAGCAAACAACTTCAACGAGAGCAGATCGCGCACTTCCGTGACGTTGGTCTCGGCAAAGTTGCGCAACATGCCGGCATCGATCATCACGCCATATTGGCTCATGAAATAAGCCACGCCGGCGCTGACTAAAAACAACAGGGTCAACAGTGGTTTAAGCAGTGGCCGGAAAGCGAATAACGTCAGGACTATGTTGAACGCGGCAAAGATCATCACGCCGAACGCCACGCGCATGGCGATGCCCTTGCCATCGGCGGCGGTGATCTCGAACAGATGTTGCCAAAGCACCAGATTGAAACCGAGCAATAAAAAGGCGCTGGCAAACAACGTCACCCATTCCGGGCGCACGGCTTTTAACTTCAACATGATGAGTGACTGTTCCTGAAAGAAGAGCCTCGTCGATTGTGAAAATTTCATTCACCGAGGCATGCCAAACTTTAGGCAGCCATGGATCAATTTTTCGTGAAAAAGATGCTAATGATTAGTTGCCTCGGAGTACGAACGTGAAAGTTTGCGAGTATTTGAGAATGGTTCAGGTTTTATTCAGTTTCAGGCACTTCGCAATGTCCTCTGTGGGAGCGAGCCTGCTCGCGAAAGCGCAATGTCAGCAAATAATTGTTTGTCTGGAGGAACGCATTCGCGAGCAGGCTCGCTCCCACATCGGGACAGGGGTGTTATCGAGTTTTTAGGTCTGGCCCGGGGTTTTCTGATTTGCCGACGCCGGCGACGCCACGCCTAATCATCAGCCTCTGCACTCAAAGGCCCGCTGATGAATCACTCCCGCCCCGCCGCTTGGCTGATACTCGCGATCATTCTTGTCGCACTTAATCTGCGCCCCTCAATGGCAGCCATCGGGCCGCTGCTGTCGGCGATTCGTGGCGATATACCGTTGAGCTACACGCTTGCCTCTTTGCTGACGATGCTGCCGGTGATGGCCATGGGGCTGGCGATGTTTTTCGGCCTGAGCATCAGCCGGCGCCTGGGCGAACGACGCACGGTGCTGCTGTCGCTGTTGATCATCGGGCTGGCGAGCCTGTCACGGCTGTTTATCGATTCGGCGACCGAGCTGATCGTCAGCGCGATACTGGCCGGCATTGGCATAGCCCTGATTCAGGCATTGATTCCGGCGCTGATTAAATCGCGCTTTGCTGACAACGTGGCGTTGTGCATGGGCATCTACGTGACTTCGATCATGGGCGGCGCCGCGATTGCCGCCTCGTTCGCGCCGCTGGTGATGGTACAGGCCGGCAGTTGGCGCGTGGGGCTGGCCATCTGGGCGGCGTTGGCACTGGTCGCGTTGCTGGTCTGGTGCTTGCAGCCCGCGCAAGCCATATCAAAGGTGACCCAGCGGGAATCTTTCATCACGCGCCGTCGCGCCTGGTTGCTGGCGATTTTCTTTGGCCTCGGTACGGCGTCCTACACCTGCGTCCTCGCCTGGCTCGCCCCGTACTACATGGAAAAGGGCTGGAGTGAACAAAACGCCGGGTTGATGTTGGGTTTTCTTACAGCGATGGAGGTCATTTCCGGCCTGGCAGTGCCGGCGATCGCCAATCGCAGCCGTGATCGACGTGGGATATTGGTGGTTCTGCTGTTGCTGATCATCGGCGGTTTCTGCGGGCTGATTCTCGCCCCGCTAACTCTGGCCCTGTTATGGCCGTGTCTGTTGGGGCTGGGGATTGGCGGTCTGTTTCCGATGAGCCTGATCATTGCGCTGGATCACTGCGACGAGCCGCAGCGCGCCGGTGGCCTGACCGCGTTTGTACAGGGGATCGGTTATCTGATCGCAGGCCTGTCGCCGCTGTTGGCAGGGATGATTCGCGATCGGCTGGGCAGTTTCGAAGGTGCGTGGTGGGCGCTGACTGCGGTGATGGTGATCATGCTGCTGATGGTTGTGCGCTTCAACCCTCGCAACTACACACGTCACTTGCCCTGCCCGGGCTAGAGGCCTCTGGCCATCTTTTGCGCACGAGATTGGCAACGTCGTGTTGCTAAAAGTTTCTGTCCCACATGTGTCCGTGAAATGTCCTACAAGGGTTTCTCCTGGCACCATCGTTCCGTTAGGATCGTACGCACACGTTTGCGCGAATTCTGCGCAAGGGGCACAGCGAGACGGAACTCATGCTGAACAGTAATTTGCTTCGCAAGCTCGACATGCAGGACTTGATGGTATTCGTCGCCGTGTACGAGCAGAGCAGTGTCACCGATGTCTCGGAAACCCTGTTCGTCAGCCAGTCCACCGTCAGTTATTGCCTGAAGAAACTGCGCACCAGTTTCGAAGACGAACTGTTCATCAACACCCGCACCGGCATGCGCCCGACCTACAAGGCCTGCAGCATGTACGGCCACGTGCAGAAGATCCTCGAAAGCATCAACCTCTGTCATGCCGGTGCCCCGGCCTTCGACCCGAGCCGGCAGGCGGTGACATTCAACATCTGCGCCCCGGAATACTTCGAGCAATTGATTCTGCCGCGACTGTTGAAGCGCTTCGACTTCGATGACTTGCCGGTGATGGTCAACATGCACAAGTTTGAAACCGACGTTCCGGCCGAAGAGCTGCGTGACGGCAGCCTCGATCTGGTGATCAGTTTCGGCCCGCACTTTCACCGCCAGCATGCGGATCTGAAATCACGGATGTTGCTTGAAGATGACCTGGTCTGCGTCTTCGACAAACGCGCCACCCCACTGGAGCCGCGCCTGAGCCTGCAAGCATTCACCGAACGTCGGCATGTGTTCCCGACGCCATGGACATCAAGCACCAACATGGTCGACGGCTGGCTGGCGCGGCAAGCGCAAAAGCGCCAGATAGTGGCCCGATCGAACAGCTACAGCGCCGCATTGAAGATGATCACCGGCACCGACTTCATCCTCACCCTGCCCCGACGTATCCAACGCCTGCTGACCAACGACGCGGTGTTCAACCACTGCGAGGCGCCCAATGGCTTGCCGGGCTTCACCCTCGACATGCAGTGGAGCCAGAACGCCGATCAGGACAGCGCCAACGTCTGGCTGCGCGAGCAGGTGATTGAGGTGTGCAGCGAGCTGGAAAACGCCTGAACGTCAGATGCCGATCGCGGCTTTGCTGTAGGACTCGCGATCGATGTCGAGCAGTTCGACGCACAGCTGGACTTCGAGCCCGGCCGGCCATTCGCAGAGTTCCTGCAACACCGCCAACAGGCTTTGCGAGAGCTGCTTCTTGATCTCCGCCGAGCGCCCGCTGAGCAAGGCCAGTTTCACATGGACGAAGGCACGCTCGCCCTGCGCCGTGCCGACCTTGAAGTTGTCGATCTTGATCGCGCGGCTCTTGATATCGAACTCCGCGCCGAACTGACCGGAACCGACCAGCGTGTTGTTGAGCCGGATCAGGGCGATGTCAGCGTTCAACTGCGTCAGGTTGGCGGTGTATTCCATGTGCAGGTGTGGCATTGCGGATCTCCAGTCGGCGGATGCGGGGGCGTACATATACCACAATCACACAGCGTCATTTGTGGGAGCGAGCCTGCTCGCGAAAGCGTCCTTTCAGGTTGCACATCTGCGCCTGCCGAACGGCTTCGCGAGCAGGCTCGCTCCCACAGGGTTGTGTGGTGCTTGTCAGGACGGAATCAACGGTCGTTCACTCATGAACGCTTCCAGCCGCGAGCGCAGCCAGCGTTCGGCCGGGTCGCTGTCGACGTGGCTGAGCCAGACCATCGACAGGTCCAGTGTCGGCGTCTTGAACGGAAACGGTTCCTGGAACAGCGCCCCCGACGCCGCCATTGCCGCTGCGGTGTAATCCGGCAGGCTGGCGATCAGGTCGGTGCCGGCCAGCAAAGCCGGCAGTGCGCTGTACTGCGGCACCGACAACACCACCTGCCGCGTGCGCCCCAGTTCCGCCAGCCACTCATCGGCGTAACCGCTGACATTGGCCGTGTGCGACACCAGCACATGCGGACGAGCGCAATATTCATCGAGAGTCAGCGGTGTAGCAGAGGCATCGGCGCGCAGGATGCTCGGCTGGATGTGCCGCAGCAGTTTGCGTTTGGCGTTGGCCGGCAGACCGCGGGTCTGGCTGATGCCGACGGTGATATCGCCGGCAGCAAGCAGGTCGGGAATGCGCCAGTAATCGACATGTTGCACCACGAACACCACGCTCGGCGCCTCTTGGCGCAACGCGCGCAACAGCGGCGGCAGCAGGCCGAATTCGACGTCGTCGGACAGGCCGATGCGAAAGGTCATGGTGCTCGTCGCGGGATCGAAATCGCGGGTCAGGCTCAGCGCCGCCGAGAGTGAATCCAGTGCCGGTTTGAGATGGCGGTAAATATCTTCGGCACGGGCCGTCGGCTCCATGCGATGGCCGACGCGGATGAACAGCGGATCGTTGAGCATCGTGCGCAAACGGTTGAGTGCCGAACTGATGGTCGGCTGGCCGAGAAACAGTTTCTCCGCCGCGCGGGTCACGTTGCGTTCGAGCATCAGGGTCTCGAACACCACCATCAGGTTGATGTCGGCCTTGCGTAGTTCATTGCGGTTCATCCATTGCCCCTGCTCCCGGAATAGCGGCAGTGTAGAAAGGCCTTGGGGATGCCGTCCATAAACGTTTCTGCGGCGGCCTTTGCAGAAACATCCACGAACGATTGGAAACAAATCCCCGATAGCCAAAAAAAACCGCTGCGCTAGGCTTGCGTCGATGCGCCACACAGGTGGGCGCGCCTATCGATCGCAGGGAGCGAACCGTATGTATTTCGAAATCTACCGACAAACCCGAGGCACCCCGAGCACTGGCAAAGGCCAATGGCGCTGGCGCCTGCGTGCGCGTAACCACGAGACGGTGGCCAGTGGCGAATCGTATGTGAACAAGGCTGATTGCCTGCACGTGATCAATCTGATCAAAGCCGTTCAAGGCGAGACGCCGATCAAGGAGATTTGAGCGAAACCACATTCATCAAAGGTGCATGTGCTGCATTTGTTGCTTCCATGCACCCCAGCGCCTCAAGCAGCGCACGCAGAGATGCGTCGACAGTGGAGCGAACCGGGAAAGCATCAGAGCTGTAATAGAACCACGCCGACCAATATGGCAATCACTGCCGATATCG
This sequence comes from Pseudomonas siliginis, assembly GCF_019145195.1. GTDB lineage: Bacteria > Pseudomonadota > Gammaproteobacteria > Pseudomonadales > Pseudomonadaceae > Aquipseudomonas > Aquipseudomonas siliginis. Next base: position 39,518 of record NZ_JAHSTW010000004.1, on the reverse strand, counting down.
CCAGCGCTTGCGTCGAGGTCAAGGCCAGCGCTGCATCCCTGGAACGGCCGACGAAACGGCCGCGAATCTGATGCCGATCCGGCTGCGCTTCGAACAGGTTGTCCGGGTGCTCGTTGTCTTCAGGCTCATTGGTCTGCTGACCGGACCATGCACTTCGCGCCATCAAACGGTCGAGCAGACCGGGCATGACCGACTGCCCAATAATCGCTTTGATCGTCGACCACCCTAGCCACAACTCTCGCGGAGGATGTTTTACCACACTGAAAATCGCCCGTGCCGCTACGTCGGGGTCGTGAATCGGTGGCACCGGTTGGGGCCGCTTGGGCAATTTGTTGCGTGCCCAATCGAACTGCGGGGTATTGATCGCGGGCAATTGCACCATGCACACGCGAATATGGCTGCGCTCATGCAGCAACTCACAGCGCAATGAATCAGTAAAACCGCGTACAGCGAACTTCGCCCCGCAATAGGCGGCCTGCAACGGAATGGCGCGATAGGCCAACGCCGAGCCGACCTGGATGATCACCCCTTGGTTGCGCGGACGCATCAACGACAGCGCCGCCAAAGTGCCATGAACCGTGCCGAGATACGTCACCTGAGTAACCCGTTCGATCTCGGCGGCAGACAATTGTTCTATCGGCGAAAGCACCGTGACCATCGCCGCGTTGACCCAGACCGCCAGCGGCCCTAGCGCGGTTTCCAGTTGCTGGGCGGCCTGCTGCACGGCGAGCGCATCGGCGACGTCGACGCTGACGGTTTCAACCTGAACGCCATACGCTTGCAGCTCCTCCTGCGTGGCGGCCAGGCCCGCCGGATCACGCGCCAACAGTCCGATGCTATAGCCGCCAGCGGCAAACCGATGAGCCACCGCGCGCCCGACGCCAGCACTGGCACCGGTTATCACTACCAACGGTTGCTCCTGCATGGATCGCCCTCCCGGCGGTCAGTCAATCGGCCCGATATTGATCATCAAGTTGTCGCTCATTGCCAACATCTCCTCGGGGATCGGGTCCCTCACTGGTTGCTCAATGCGCTCTTTAGGATGGACGCCGAACGTGCGCCGTCAGTTCGTTTTTTCAGCCGAGCATCGAGCGCAGCTTGCGCAACAGATCCACCGGCGCGTAGGGCTTGGCGATCAATTCGAACTCATTGTCAGCCAGCTCATCCGGCGTCGACTCGTCCGCGCAGTACCCGGTAGTGAGCAGGATTTTAATGGCCGGATAGCGCTGGCTGATTTCCCGCGCCAGTGCCAGCCCGTTCATCTCACCCGGCATGACCAGATCGGTGAAGACCAGCTCATAGTCGCTACTCTGCAGGACGGCCAGTGCCTCGCTCGCATCTGCAGCGAGGTCGGTGTGGTAACCCTGTTCGGACAATACAAAGCGCGCCAGTTCAGCGACTTCGGCGCGATCCTCGACGATCAGGATGCGCTCCGTGCCCTTGAGATTTTCTGCGGCTTCAGCGGAGCCAGGTGCCGATAGCTGACTGTCATCGGCCGGGAAGAACAGGCGCACCGTGGTGCCGAGTCCCGGCGTCGATTCGATTTTGACCACACCGCCGGATTGCTTGACGAAGCCGTAGACCATCGATAGCCCGAGGCCAGCGCCGCTACCTTCCTCTTTCGTGGTGTAGAACGGCTCCATGACCTTGTCGAGATCGTCGGCGGCAATGCCCACGCCGTTATCGGCGATCGCAATGCAGACGTAACGCCCCGCCGCCAGTCCGCCCTGATGCGGATCCGTCGCATCCGGGACAACGACGTTGCGCGTCTGCACGGTGATCACTGGCTGTTGCTGCTGCCCCAACGCATCGCGGGCATTGGACAGCAGATGATTCAGCGCCATCTCGGCCTGCGCCGGGTCGAGCCGGCAGTTCCACAAGTCCTCGGCCAGTTCGAATCGCGGTTCCAGATCGGCGGATTCATGCGTCGGCAGCGCAGAGCGCTCAAGCAAGGCATTGAGATTGATCACCCGGCCTTCGAGCCGTTGTCGGCGGGAGAATGCCAGCAGATGCTGGGTCAGCAAACGTGCTTTTTCCGCCGCCGCGCGAGCGTGGCCGGCGCCTACCACGATGCGTTGCGGATCAATGCTCGGCCGCTTGGCGGTGTGCTGGATCAGCTCGATGTAGCCGATCATCACTTGCAACAAATTGTTGAAATCGTGGGCGATGCCACCGGTCAACTGGCCCAGCGCTTCCATGTTCTCGCTGTAGCGCAGGCCGTCCTCGGCGTCGCGTCGGCGGCTGACGTCCATTTGCGAAGCGAAGAAATACACCAGTTGCCCGCGCTCGTTGAATAGTGGCGCGATAAACAGCTCGTTCCAGAACGACGAGCCGTCCTTGCGATAGTTGAGCACCTCCACGCAGGTTTCGTGTTGATGTTTCAGCGCTTGCTTGACCCGTTGCAACACCGCACGATCAGTCTGCTCGCCTTGCAGAAACCTGCAGTTACGCCCGAGCACTTCTTCCAGCTCGTAGCCGCTGAGTTCAAGAAACGCATTGTTGGCAAAAATGATGGGATCGTCGGGCTGCGCTGGATCGGTGACAATCATGGCCATGCGGCTGACCTGCACCGCCGCGAAAAACACATCTTTGCGTTCTTGCGAAAGGGTCGCCGCATCGGCGCGGTCGACGATCGGCCTGGATTTTCTTGGCAAGTTGACCTCCGCTAAGTGACTCCGTTTCGCTGTGACCATCATCAGCGAGCGAAGTGCCGAGGCCAGCCGCCGACAGCGCGGGTGTCCGATGAATTGTCGCAGTCCATCGATGGATCCGAATCGCCTCGCTGATTGTCGAAAGCTCACCGAGAACTGCACGCAATATCTGAAATCCGATCCGCCAGGGAGAACCACCGTGGATTTGTTGTTTCTGGGCACGTCTGCCGGCGTGCCGACCCGCCAGCGCAACGTCAGCGCGACTGCACTGATCGCCTCTGCCGGCAAGGGCTGGTACCTGATCGATTGCGGTGAAGGCACTCAGCATCAGGTGCTGCGCACGCCGCTGTCGCTGAGCGAGTTGCGGGCGATTTTCATCACTCATGTACACGCCGATCACTGCCTGGGCTTGCCGGGTCTGCTGGCGAGCACCGGCATGTCCGGACGCACGCGGCCACTGGACATTATCCTGCCGACAGCGCTGCATCCCTGGCTGAAAATGAGTCTGGAGGTGACGCAATCGTATCTGCCGTTCGAGATCAACCTGCATGCTGTGGAAACGCTTACAGAGTGGCGCAACCTCAACGTTCAGGTGCAGACCGTCGAGCTGTCACACCGTGTGCCGTGTCATGGTTATGTGTTCACCGAGTCCGACCCGGAACCGCGTCTGGACGTGCAGCGCCTGGATGCCGAGGGTATCGAACGCGGCCCGCTCTGGGGTCAGTTGGCCCATGGTCAGGACGTGGAGGTTGACGCGCGGATGCTGCACGCTCGCGACTATCTGCTGAGTTCACGACCTGATCGACGCATCATTGTCTGCGGCGATAACGATCGGCCGGCACTGCTGGCCGAAGTGGCGCAATCGGCGGATGTGCTGGTGCACGAAGCGACATTCGTGCAGGCAGCAATCGACCGCGCTCGTGCCAGTTACGGCCACAGCAGCGCCGCCGCTGTCGCTGGATTTGCCGAATCAGCCGGGGTGCGCAATCTGGTGTTGACGCATTTCAGCGCGCGCTATCAGGCCAATCCGGCGGTGAGCCCGTCGATCGAGGATGTGCGCAACGAAGCGGCAGCGCTGTATCACGGCCAACTGATTCTGGCGCGGGATCTGCAGCGCTATCACCTCGACCGTTTGGGGCATTTGCAGCCCGTAGCGATCGAGCGCAAATCTTTGGAAGTCACCAAGATCTCACAGTGATCAACCGGGGCGCGCCTGATGTCAGGCGCACCCCCCATCAAGCGCTCATAGACGATCTTCGCCCGTGCTTCAGCTGCGATGTTGGAGCGCATGTCGGCGGTAGGCTCACCGACGGTGTCGATATACGCCGCCGTTCATGGCACGCCGGCCGAGACTAACGCAGCAAATGCACCACCAACCCAACCAACGCACAGCCCAGCAACACCTGAATCACTCCGCGCTTGAAACGAAACAGCGCAATGGCCGCCGCAAGCGCAATGAACGCCGACGGCCAGTCCAGGCTGCCGCTGAAACCCTGCGGCCAGAGCACGTGGTAGCCGAAGAAACACGCCAGGTTGAGAATCACCCCTACCACCGCGGCGGTGATGGCGGTCAGCGGCGCGGTGAATTTGAGTTCGTCATGCGTCGACTCCACCAGCGGGCCGCCGGCGAGGATGAACAGGAATGAGGGCAGAAAGGTAAACCACGTCACCAGCGCGGCGGCGACCGCTCCGGCGAGGAATACCTGATCGGCGCCGAACACCTGCGACACATAAGCCCCGACAAAACCGACAAACGCCACGACCATGATCAGCGGCCCCGGTGTGGTTTCGCCCAGCGCCAGGCCGTCGATCATCTGGGTCGGGGTCAGCCAGCCGTAGTGACCGACCGCACCTTGATAGACATAGGGCAGCACCGCATAAGCTCCACCGAAGGTGAGCAGCGCTGCCTTGGTGAAGAACCAGCTCATTTGCGTCAACGTGCCCTGCCAGCCGAATAGCGCGGTCAATACACCCATCGGCAATGCCCACAGCGCGGCACCGATCACGGCGATCAAGGTCAGTTTCTTCCAGCTGAAACGGGCATGGGCCGGGGTTGGCGTGTCGTCATCGATCAACGCCGCGCCGAAAGACTTCTTCGCCGCGCTATGCCCACCGGCCCTGAATTTCTCCGGCGCCATTCGACCGCCGAAATAGCCAATCACCGCCGCGCCCAGCACGATCAGCGGAAACGGCACATTGAACGCAAAAATCGCCGTAAACGATCCCGCCGCAATTGCCCACAGCCAATTGTTCTTCAGCGCCCGCGAACCGATCCGATGGGCCGCCTGCACGACGATGGCCGTCACCGCAGGCTTGATCCCGTAAAACAGCCCGGCCACTACCGGCACCTCACCGAAGGCGATATAAAGCCACGACAGGAAAATCAGGATGAACAGCGAAGGCAGCACAAACAACGCCCCGGCCACAATCCCGCCCCAGCTTCGATGCATCAGCCAGCCAATGTAGGTCGCCAGCTGCTGCGCCTCCGGCCCGGGCAGCAACATGCAATAGTTCAAGGCATGCAGAAAACGCCGCTCGGAAATCCAGCGCCGGCGCTCGACCAGTTCCTGGTGCATGATCGAAATCTGCCCGGCCGGCCCGCCGAAACTGATAAAGCCCAGCTTCAACCAGAACCAGAACGCCTCGCGCAAACTCACGCTCTGCGGCTTCACCTCGTCATCACCCGCCAATGGCTGAACTTCACTCATCGAGCTGTTCCTTTTATGCAGTCGGCAGGTTGTACCCGAAAAGCATTGCGAACAAAACGCCAGAAACGAAAAAGCCCCCGTAATCAGCAATGATTACGGGGGCTTCGTCTTGTTCAATAATGGCGGAGAGATAGGGATTCGAACCCGCGGCACACCCCTGCCATACCGCTATAGACCTTCAAAGCGCGGACCTCGAATCATTTGAATTGGTATAGAACGGCCCGCACAGGCCTAATATATGCCCTAAATTTGCCCTAAAGATTGCTGGAAAATTTCGAGTTAATTTCCCGATTTGCAGCTTGCGTATCTCTACAGCTGCCGCCCCCCTCTAGCTAAAGAGAATCCGAGACGCTAGTCTAGATACTGTTCATCCATACAGCAAAAGGACATCTTTCATGAGTGCTGAAATTGTCAATTTCCCAAAAGCTAGATCCGTATCCGAAGCGGCGGAGGACGCTGCCCTGTTGGCTTTTTTTCAACGACTGCCGCCCACCTTTTCTGCACGTCACTGCTCTGTAGCGAGAGAAATGCTGGATTGGAGCATCGAGGCGTTAGCCTTCCGTTCCGCCGTTTCTGTGAAAGCCATAAAAGATCTTGAAAGCGGTACAAGGAAGTTGAATCAGGTAACGATGCAGGCATTGGCTTACGCATTCGAGAATGAAGGGCTAATTTTCATCCCAGGTCACCCCCCATCTAAAGGGGAGAACTGCCGAGGTGCGACTACCGATCCCAAACAGCGAGACGATTTCCACTTGATCGAATAACGAACCAAGAGCAGCGAAAATCAATAAAGATGGTTAGGAATTGGCCCTTTGCTCTCTATTCGCCAGCGGCAGCTTTCGGCCAAAAGCGGACCCTCAGATTCGTTCCGCTTTCGACCCAAAGCTGACGGTCGGATTGGCTCAGATTCAGATTCAGCTTGAACAAGCTGGTCGCTCACCCAACCTCTCTACCAACCTTACGAGATAACCGTCGGGATCCTGTACGATGAATTCGCGCTGACCTACTTCTACATTGTCAGCCCGATACCAGGTGTCTTTGCATTCTCGATAGGGTGGACATCCAGCCGAATCAAGTTTTTGGATGATGGGTGCGACAGCCTCAACATCAATCTGCAGGTTGATGCCTCTTCCAAGCGGCTTGGTCAACGGCGCAGTCACCCATTGACCCCCGTTCGAATCAACCTGCTCAAGCATTACTTGAGCACCATTCAAATCAAGGTATGCAAATCCATCTTCCGGGCGTTGATAAGCTACTTTGAACCCCAGATGAGAAACCCAAAAAGTCAGGCTGCTATCCAGGTTGGTGACCATTAACTCCGGAACCAGTTTGTTACGTTCGAACATGAGATGACTTCCATTTCAAAAGGCTTGTTTTTTGCGGGCGGGCATCTTCTGTACTGATGGCTTCGATGCCACGACGGGATCGTGGCGAGTGCGATGATGCACGCTCGGGTGGGAATTATCGAGTCGCATTGAGTGGCAGCTTCTGGCCGGTGGCAGCCTTCGGGCAAAAGCGAACTGTGCGGCAACATCCATGAAAGCCGTTGGTTGATGCATAGTCTAAATAAGACTAACGGGCTCGATTTTTTCCATTTTCTGAGCTGAATGGACAATATCGAACTTACGATCGCTCGTTTTCGGTGTGATGCCGTCAACAACTTCAATGCCCAGGAGATTCCTCAGCGGTATTAGCGATGGAGGAAATGTGGATTCCAATACCAGGATCACTCTCGCGACTTGGGGGCGTGCTTCAGCCAGCAGCACTGCGTCCATGACAGCTCCGTACTTCACGCATTGGAATAGCCCCCTTACAATGTCAGATTCCCCGGAGACTGCAGATTTCACCTCTGCCGCTACCCAAACCGTTTTGTTAATGAACGAGACGTCAAGGCTGTCACCGGATGGTAAAGAGTACTCCGTCACTCCCGCTGGGATGCCAGGGCTGAGCCCAATGATCTGCGGGTTACACGCAACATATTCTTTCAGCGCCTTATGATCCTCGCTCTCTCCAGCGCCGTAGCCCTCACTGGCTCTTTTCAAGATAGATGAAAAGTCGCACGCTACCGGCTCGAGCGAAAGCGCTTTGAGAACTTCGTCCCATCGAGAAAAGGAAAAGACGTGCGCAAGTTCGGCCTCAACAATGACACGCTTCTGGCGAAGGGGAAGTGCTGAAAAGTCCTCTTTTTTCACGAGAAACCAACCAATGCCCTCTCCTGGCAGGCCGGTTTGTTTGTTGATCACGAGACACTGAAGAGGTGGAACCTTTACTTTCCATATCTTTGAGAGCCGCTCTAATGATTGGCCAATACTCCCAAGAACATAATTAAGGTTGCGCGGGTTAGGCATCTCCAGTTCCTCGGCAAGATCGGAATAAAAAATAGGGACTCCCGCGTGCGCTTGACGGACAAGCAGAGGAAGCGCGGCGCGCGCACGAATTTGGTAGGCCTTATCACCTGAAATTGGCTCAGAAATCTTCGCGGTACTCATATCTCTCCTTGAAAATACAACTGGGTGGGCTTTATGTCTCGGAAGACAATTATGAACTTCAACATTGTCTCTGATCGAGAGTGGCCTATTGCCACTATTTGCAGCTAGATCCGCTTTTCGTCGCCCCCTGCGCTCGACAAATGTCAGCTTTGGGTCGTTTTCAGCCCTTCGCGACAGGCAGCAATCGGCCAAAAGTGGACATTCATATTGATGCCACTTTCGGCCGGAGAGGAGCAGCTATGTCAGTGCCCCAACAGCGTATCGATACCATCTGGCTTGTCGTGCACCCCGAATCGATCCACTAGTGTAGAGGTTGCCCGATTCATTCCGATGACATCGACTTGAACGCCCTCACGACGAAGCTTGAGAACGACCTTGTCCAACGCTGCGACTGCCGTAATGTCCCAAAAGTGAGCGTCGCGAAGATCGATCGTGAGGGTTTCAAGTTTTTCATTGAGATCGAAAGCGTTGGTGAATCGATCAGCTGAACCGAAGAACACCTGCCCGACCACATAGTACGTGCGATGACTATGTTCAGGATCATGTTTCGAGGCGATGTCCAGGTAATGCGCAATTTTGTTAGCGAAGAACATGGCAGCTAGCAAGGTGCCTGCGATTACGCCATAGGCTAGGTTGTGCGTAGCGACGACCACGACCACCGTCACGACCATCACGATGTTCGTAGAGAGCGGATATTCTTTTAGGTTGCGGATGGAACCCCAACTGAAGGTACTGATTGACACCATGATCATCACCGCGACCAGGGCTGCCATCGGTATCCGGGCCAGCCAATCGCCAAGGAAGATCATCATGATCAATAGCAATATACCTGCGCTTAGCGTCGACAGACGAGTTCGGCCACCAGACTTCACGTTGATCATCGACTGACCGATCATTGCACAACCCGCCATGCCGCCAATGAGGCCACTCGCGATGTTAGCGATGCCCTGGCCTCTGCACTCGCGGCTTTTATCGCTAGACGTATCGGTCAGGTCATCTACGATGGTCGCAGTCATCATCGACTCCAATAAACCCACTACTGCCAATGCAGCGGAGTACGGAAGCACGATAAGTAGTGTATTCAGGTTCAGCGGCACGTCAGGCCACATGAAGATAGGCAAGCTATCAGGCAGTGAGCCCATATCCCCAACGGTACGGATATGAAGCCCCATATAAACCGAAATCGCGGTGAGCACCAAGATGCAAACCAGTGGCGAGGGCAGCAGCTTGCCCACCATGGGTACGTGTGGAAACAGATAGATGATTGCCAATCCTCCGGCAGTCATCGCGTAGACCGGCCAAGTGACGCCAGTGAGTTCTGGCAGTTGTGCCATGAAAATGAGAATTGCGAGCGCGTTGACGAATCCGGTCACGACAGAGCGTGAAACGAAGCGCATTAGCTCTCCTAGGCGCAGGTAACCAGCGATGATCTGCAGTACGCCGCAGAGCAGCGTAGCGACCAACAAATATTGCAGGCCGTGATCCTTGACCAGATTCACCATCAATAACGCCATGGCGCCGGTGGCTGCCGAGATCATCGCGGGGCGACCGCCCACGAAGGCAATCACGGTACAGATACAGAAGGAGGCATAAAGTCCAACCTTAGGGTCAACTCCGGCGATGATGGAGAACGCGATGGCTTCAGGAATGAGAGCCAGTGCAACCACGAGACCTGCGAGGACGTCCGCCCGGACATTCGATAGCCAAGCGGCTTTGATCTTTTCAAGCATTGATTCACCCATAGCAGGCACGGCATAACGCGCAGCGTCGGGCGCTGAGCCATGCAAGTGCTTCTGTATTCAGTTGGTTTTTGAGTTAGCCACAGCCAAATATTGGGCGCAGCAAAATGCGACCGCAGCTAGGGGCGGTCAAGGTGTTGCGAGGGGGGCGTTGCGCTAAGGCGGCGTAGGCAGCCAGCTGGAACGGAGCAAGGTATTTCCTTCGATTGTCGTAAACAAGCGATCGAAGGATAACCGGCTGCAGTGTGCTGATACAACAGAAGGCAGACGAACGCTTTCGCTTGCGATAGCGAACTGACCTCCTCGGACAAGTTCGGACGTCTCGCAATGACTGCTTTTGCCGCTTTCCGCCTCTCGCCAAGGGCAGCAATCGGCCAAAAGCTGCCGCTCGAGTTCGCCTAGAAAATCAGTGGCGATTCAACTTCGAGATTTAAACTTTTGGTGAACCCGTCGCGGGCGAATCATATATCGCCAATATTTCATCGCTGTCCCCATACGCGGCTCTGTTTAAAAATGTTACATCCCCTACATCCAAAAGCATTCGCGGATCTAGATTATTAAATATTGCAAACTCATCAACATATTTTTTAAACTTGCATCCTCGCTCGCTTAAGCAGTTATAGAAAAGGACGACGAGTTCAAAATCTGACAAAAACGATCTAGCAACAACACCGAACTTCTTGCTATCGCCATGCTCACTTTCTGACGCAAAGCGAAAGACCGAATATAGGCTTCTGAAATATAAACTAAGATCACCTTGATGCCGAGCCCACATCGCCTCATAAGCAATCACCATTCTAGTTTGGTGACTGGTTCCAGAGTTAGAATAGGACTCTCTAAGCTGCTTTACCCATGTTTTAAAGCAATCTCTACCCACCATGGTAACCCTGCCATTTCTTTTTAAATCAAAGCCCTGGACAACGTTATGCTGAAGCGTCAGCATATTGTAAAACTGAGACTCAACCTGCTGACTTTTAATCTGCCTTTGAGTTTCAGAAAGATCCTTTCTTTGCCAAAACAATGTCAACAAAACACCCGAGAAAGCCAAGCCAGAAAAAAAAGCATTTAGCGTTCCAAAGCTATCACCAAACGTCCCCTCCCGAACAGCCGCGGGCAATTTCTTGATTGGGATTTCCGAAGTCAAAAAATCAAAAAACAAAAAATAAGCACCTAACACAAGCACAACAACGAAGATACTGAATAACCAATTCGACACAAACCCAACTACACAATTAAAATATTTCAGAAGCATACGTAGTTACTCGTGAAAGACAGCCGTGAAACCTCTCATATTTTCACTCTATTTTCTACCACTTAATCCCGCTAACCTTCTAAAAAAATACGAACCGATATATGTTACCTTCGACGAATCATGCCAGCCGGCGTGGCAGGCATCTGCTTTGCGAACACCATGACCACATGCGCAGTGGTTGGCATGAGCATTGGCATCGCCACCGCCGAGGCACGCAATAATGACCAGCGGCCCCCGTAAGAACCTCAAGGCTCCAGGCGGCGTCGAGCCCATACCGGAGCCTGTGTGGCTTGAAATGATTCGCAAGCGTTCTGAGAGGATCATGGGGGCTACAGTGCGTCAGCTCTCGCCATTGTACGACGTGCCGCAGTACGCCGAGCAGTTCCTGGAGCTGGCTCGCATGACTTTGCGCTGTCGTGATCTGAGATCAGGGCAAAGGCGTTAGTGACCGACGCCAACGGAAAGCCAATCCTCAATCCGAAATCCAACGCGCCGAAGGTTGGTTTTCCGAGTGGCCACCGAAGCCTGTTGTGTAGTGGTCTAATGAAAACCGGACACCCATTCAGAGGAGAATGCTCGCCAGATAGAGGTGTCTGATGACCAAACAACGTCGTTCCTTTTCCGCTGAATTAAAACGCGAGGCCGCAGGCCTCATGCTCGATCAGGCAATAGCCATATCGAAGCCAGCCGCTCGCTTGGTGTGGTTGAGTCCGCGTTACGTCGCTGGGTTAAGCAACTCCAGCAACAGCGCAACGGCGTTACTCCGCAGACCAAAGCTTTGACGCCTGAGCAACAGAAAATCCAGGAATTGGAAGCTCGAGTCGCTCAACTTGAGCGGGAGAAATCCATTTAAAAAAAGGCTACCGCGCTCTTGATGTCGGATGAACACGAGCGCACGCGCTGATTGATCAACTGAGCCCCCAAGAGCCGGTTGATTGGCTTTGCGCAGTCGTTGATGTCGCGCGTTCGTGTTACAACGCCCACCGTCTCAGGCGCCGAACTCCAGACGTTGAGCGGCTTCGGTTGCGCAGCCGGGTTAACGAACTGTTTACGCAAAGTCGAAGCGCCGCCGGTAGCCGCAGCATCGTGTCGATGATGCAGGAAGACGGCGGGCAAATTGGGCGGTTCAAGGTGCGAGGCCTGATGCAGGCACTGGAGCTGGTCAGCAAACAACCTGGACCACATGCCTACAAACAAGCGACGGTTGAGCGGCCTGACGTGCTGCGAAACTACAGCCTGCTTCAGTCCTGCCGTTATGAAGTTACATCGGCGTGCTCTAACAAGAATCGCTTGGCGTTTATCAGACGGATACTTTGATGTTCACTGAGAGTGTGATAAAGAATCGCCAACTGTTCGAATGTCCTCAACCGCTTATGTCTATAGAGCTTTTTATACTCGTCAGCATTTGCTTTCCAATGATCATAGTCCCCTTGCTCGTTCTGTCGAACGGTAGACCTGCAGTATTCAATTAAGTCTTGGAGATCATATTGGCATTTAGCATTGATCATCAGATCATAGTCATACCGCCAAGGAAACCTAGAAATTTCAAGTTCCCAGAAATCCAGGTAACCAGAGCGCTTGAATGAGGAAAGAACTTTTCTATCGAGACCAGGCTTGGCGATCAGAGATATTGTTATATCATTTACAGTTCGTATTTTTGGCAACCACTCTCTGACATCTTCAAGCAGATCACTTGTGATAACTCTCATTTCTTCAGTCGTGTCGACGTCGCGACCCATAACTCCAACCTCGAATTCGCCCACGTTGACCACAGCACCCTCTACAGGCTCTAAGCAGTGCGAAAGTTTAATTTGAGCTGGTGTGGCAAAGTCTGGATTTTCCGTCAACTTAACACCTATTAATTCATAGGCTCTTGCAACAAGCCTCGAACAAAACTGATTATCACCTCCTTGAGACTTAGGATTATGTATACTTCGACCCGCACCAATTTTGTCATATGGCGCGCCGGTTTCAGTGCGCACGTAATGAATAACTCTTTTAGCATCAGACTCAGATAGTCCGATTTTCAACCTGTAAACATATAAAGCGCACTCTTGGGGGTACAACATCTTCTGTATATTTCTTGCTTGCACCCCTTCCCCTGTCGAGTCCATCACCGACCCGTCAGACACATAAATCATGGCATGAGATATATCACTACTCGTCGCAGACCTTACGGCCTCACTAAAGTCATCAGTCGAGGTGGATAAAATAATATCCCCTTTCTGCAATTTAGTCGTGTCTATTTTTTTCATTGGTTCTACCCGCATATCCTACCCCTGCTAGATATCATTGATCCTTCAAACGCCCACCAACGTTAAAACTCAAAAATAGCAACCTCTTGAGAGTAGTAGAAAAATCAAGCCACTAAGCTGCTCAGCTCATTTCTTAGCTTCCACACTACTTTTATCCACACCAGCCTTAACTGCATCATATATAGTTGAAGCGATTAGTGAACCAGTCACACCTAGGGTCACGGCGAAGACGCTCGATATCAACAAAGCAATGACCGGTCTAACCTTGACAAAATCGAAGAACCGAAAATAAAGGTGTTTTCGTATTTTTTTTATTTCTTTCTTCGCAGAGTTTAAGACTTGGGTTGCGACGCGTTCGCTACGCAACCGTTCTACACACGCGCTACAAATAATCGGCTTATTACATGACTCCACGATATCCGACTTGATGCCATTCATATCAAAAATACAGCCTCGGGTTTCATCATGAGTAAACCCTACCACCGCATCGATTTCAGGGATCTTATTTCCGGCGCGACGATATAGCAGTGTATAGCTGTACAAAACTCGCAAAACCGCATTTTCAAGAGGAATATTGTCCAGACTTAAAATTTCTTTTATTTGATGGTATGTAAAAACAATTTTATTATCACCCAATCGCCTTGAGTACCAATTATCTTCAATGGGAATATTAACTAGGGCAACGGTGAAGTCGGCACCATTAAATTCGGGAATCTGCTTCTTTAACGTACTATCGGAAAACCCCCAATCCCCATAATCAGAATCGCAGGTCAGAGAAAAATTATCAATTTCTCCTACCAACTCAAACACCTCAGACAACCAACAAGACACCACCTTCAAGTTTAAATGCAAAGGCATATGCCCAATAGTTATAACCTTTATCTTAGCCTTGTCCATAAAACCTACTCTCCACCTCTAAAATTAAAATCACTAAGCAAAACGTTCTGAAAAGGCAGTTCCGCACCCACTCTAAAATTACTTACCTGCTCTGTGCCTAGATTAAATCCCCAGCATTACCAGAAGGAGAGAGTTACAAAAACCAATAGCAGGCATGGTCTTAAGGTTTGTCATTAATTCAGAATTCAATGCTGAAAAAGTCGCCGGTGATCATATTGGGTAGCATCTCGCAGGTGATATCGTGGGGTGGCTTTGGATTGGTTACCACCTTTCAGGTATGGCAGCTAATGGCCGAAAACTGCCGTTCGTGAGGGGTAATAGTTCACCAGGGTTTTCAGTGCTAAGGACGTTTCCACTGTCGCGCAAATAATTGCCGGCAGCTAAAGCCTATCTTTCAGATAATCCACGCTCACTAAAAGCACCTTCAAAATACTGTAAAAATTCGTTTTTTATTTCGGGACAAACCTTCTTGATATAGAAAAGAAAATACCATAAAGGAGTGGCCTCCCCCGTATCATCCTGCTCCCAGTCTTCTTCATTTCCGAAGCAACAGATTACACATCGTACAAAATTCGCGAATACTGGATCCGATTCTCTATATTGCCTTTCAATTGGCCAAAGGTCGACAAAGAACCCCTTCCTTTGCTCCTGACTAGACTCAATTACTCCAGGAGTTACGGCCTTACTCAGGTATTTAAACATAAGCTCGAGTTTTGCAGAAGAAATATTACTTAAAGCTTCGCCTTCAATCAGATGAAGCAAAAAATCCGCGTAGCACCGCACTAATTGATTAATGGATACGCCAGCGACCAAGAGACGCGCTTCAAGATTTTCGACTTCTTCAATTTCTTTTTCATCGCTCATTCTTTAACTCCATCACATACGCCGAGCTTACCCATAACTTGAGCGCAAGATCGGCAAAATTTCAACTGTTTACCATCATTCCTTACGGTCGTAGATGTTGAGCCGCTCGTAATATCCCTCAAAGCTTCGACAGATTTGACGTCGTTAGCCTTGGCAATCTTACTCAGCGCATCCGCTTCTCCGCAGTGCCCATGAATAAAAGGAGAACGTTGATCGTCTGGTATCGATTCATAGAGTTCTTGAACCACAGGATGCTGAATACCTTCCCCGCCTGCTTTCGTGCTGTATCCAACTTCTGGTGCTTGCAGATTACCCGACTCGATTGTAGTGCGTGTGCCTTTGTTGTTCGGCGTAATTCCTTTTTGACGAGCCAGTCCGCGCGGGTCAGTCCACCCAATAGGATTAGGAACATACTGGTAAAGGTTGAGCCCCCCTTCGTAACCAATAGGATCCTGACTTATGAAACGTCCCACTGACGGGTCGTAGTAGCGATACCTGTTGTAATGCAGCCCCGTTTCATGATCATGGTACTGCCCTTGGAATCGGATAGGGTTAGCAATACCCCGCTGCTTCGCCCATCGCGACCGATCCTGCCGTATCTCGCCCCAAGCCTTGTACTGAGCACTCCACACCACATCACCATTCTGATCGGTCAACTCCAGAGGCGTGCCCAAGTGGTCGCATTGATACCAGGTCAATACATCAATAGGAGGCGATACTACGGAACGACTCCAGAGCGGATCATCCTCTAAGCTGTAATCCTCGTCGTAGTCAGGCAATCCCATAAGATTAATGGAATGATTCGACATCGCCTGAGCGACAGGAATGAACGTTCCGGGCTCAAACACGTAATGAATGGTACGCCCCGCCTCCCCGTCCTGCTGAGCAGCACGACTTTCCCAAGCCAGATTATCGCCATCCCAACCGTAGAGCGTAAAACCACAGCCGTGCTCTCGCTGCAATCGAGTGTGCTCAGCGCTATTCCAGAGTGAGCCTGCCGCCGGCCGCTGCTTGTAGTGGACCTTCGAATTCTTGGATAAACGTCGACCAAGGGCGTCGTAGGCAAACTCCACCGAAAGCCTTGAGTCCTCAAAATGCACCAGCCGATCGAATAGGTCCCAACGCATCTGACTGTAAGCACCGTCGCGCCAACGCTTGATCTGATTGCCACGCTCATCGTATTCGTAGTGAGTCCCTGCATACTCGCGCAGCAGGTTATCGACCAACTTGCTGCGCGGGGGAGTCAACTCCAAAGGCCGCCGACTCTCGGCCGCTTTCTCATCGAGCAGGTTACCCGCCGGATCAAAGTCGAAGGTTTCAATACCCAAACGACTCACTGCGCTCAACAACCGGCTCACCGGATCATAGCGATAGGACAACTGGCCACGGCGCGTATCGTTGATTTCGTTCAGTTGCCCTGCGGCGTCGTAGGCGTACTCACGCTTAAGCAAAACCGACTTGTCATCACTACGGCCCAACAGTTGCTCTTGCAGGCGCCCGGCTGGGTCCCACTTCTGCGTCTGCACAAGACGATTGCCTTGATGCCGAGCCACTTCGCGATGCAGGTCGTCGCGCTCATAGCCAAGCAACTCATGCTCGTTGAGGCGCAATGCCAAGAGATGACCGCTGCCGTAGGTCAACCAACTGACCCGATGCCCATCAGGACGGATCGTGGCCACGCGTTGGTTGAGCACGTCGTACTCGTGCTGCCAGACAGCAACCAGTGGCTTGTCCAAACCAAGATAGTGCTGATGCTCACGCACCATATTGCCGGCCAGGTCATGGAACCATTGCACTTGGCTGTCTGCGTTACTGGCGAGGATCATGTTGCCCCTGCCGTCATAGGCGTAACGCTCCCCCTGTGACTGATCGCCAAGCGAAGCAAGACGCTCGGTCACACGCCCCATCTCGTCATACGCTACCGTCACAACACGGTCACCGGTGGCGATCTTTGATAGGCGTCCAGAAGCGATGTCGTACTGGTAGCGAGTCAGACGTCCGTCAAAGCCTGTTTCGGTCAACAAGCGTCCTAATGGGTCGTAGAGAAATTGCGCCGAGCGTTCATTCTGGTTCTCCAGAGCCTGCAAACGTCCCAAACGATCCCACCGATACCGCAGAGTCTGTTCGGCAGCGTCCACGCGTTCTTCGACGAAACCAGCTGCCGTGTAGCTCCACGTCGTGCAGCGATCCAATCCGTCGACATGGGCCAGAAGCCTGCCCTCTGCATCGCGCTCAAAACGCTCCTCTGTTTTGTCCGGATGCCGGATAAGCGCTACCTGCCCAGCCTTGTATTCGTATTCGGTGCTCTGCCCTGCTGCATCCGTTGCGCAGATCATCAAGCCGCGATCGTCATACTCCCATGTACTGGTCTTGCCCGAGCAATCTACATACTTGAGTAATTGACCCGCGTCGTTGTATTCGAGGGTCTTCTCGTTACCGTTGGCATCCTTGATGGCAATCGGCAGACCTTTTTTGTCATAGGCGTATTCAGTCTTGTTGCCGAGCGGATCGACCGTTTCAACCAGGTTGCCGGCGTCATCATAGGCGCGCATCCATAGCCCGCCTTCCGCGTCCATGATTTTGATGAGTTGGTCGTGGTCGTCATAGGCGAAGTGCACCACGCTATTGTCGGCGCGAATATGCTCAAGTCGATTGCCGCGCTCGTCGTAGCTATAGCGGTCAGTGGCCCCATCGGGATGCACATGCCGGACGACGTTTTTTGCGTCATCACGGAACAACCACTCCGACAAGCCATCGGCGTGACGAATGCGATACGTATAGCCCAGGCTGTCGTAGTAGTGCCATGTTTCGTTGCCGTAAGCATCCGTGACGTACGTCAGACGAATGTTCTCATCCCACTCCACACGGGTGTCGAAACTGCCGTCATCGGCCCACTCGCGCACCGCCTTGGCATCGGCGCCCGTGCCCTGCCATTGCAAGTTCATCCCGCGCCCGGTCCGGTCCGTGTAGCGCGTAATCAGATGATGCTCATACTGATACGACCAAGCTGCCCCATTCTCATCTTGGGCGAGCACCAGGTCGCCGTGCGCATCATATTCATAGGCACACAGCTGACGTTGTGGCGCCCCGTCACTGATCTCCCAAATACCGGTCAACCGGCCATGACCATCAATTAACGTACCGAGATGGCGATGTACCTTGGTGATGTCATTTTCCTGATAGGTAATCAGGTCGGACAATACGGGCGCCTCACCATGACGATGCTCATGGTGCAGCATGATTCCGGCGCCACTACGCAATACAACACCTACTAGCAGGTAGCAAAGCCCATGACGGATGTAGGTTTCCTTGCGCTCGAAACCCCGGCATAGCAGCAACTGTCCCTCGCTGACATGCAGCAAAGTGATGTTTTCAATCGCGTCGTAATGAAACTGGCCGATCTTAGGTAACGGATAGCTATGGCTTCGGCCGTCTGCATCGTGGAACACCAGACCATCGTCCTGCTCATCGATGCGAGTCGTGAACGGAGTGATCCAGCGCGCGCCCAAGATGCCCGAATCATAGGCGCTCAAGTCCGAGCAATACGTGCGGGTCCAATCAATGGGGAAAGCGCCGGGCAAGCTGAAATCTGAGTGATCAAACGTCTCCGTACCCATGGCAAAGCTGATGCGTTTGCAGGTCGCAGGGCATACTTCGTTTTTTTCATCATTGGGGCGCGTCTTCGGCTTCGACTCAGCACGGCTGACTTCGACCTTACCGTCGCTGGCAACGCGTCGGGATTGACTGGTCATGCCCGGTTTGACGTTACCGCCTTGCCCGTGCGCATTGCGCATACGCCAGGCTGCAACGGCACTGGCCAGCACCACCAGCAGCGCGCCGATGGAGCTTTGAACCGCTGGATCACTCAACTTGTTCAACTGCGTGCGCAGCTCAGGTCCCATGGCGCGCAGCGATTTCGTATGAGCCAGAACTTTTTTCTTGGCCTGCTCCGGCAAGAGATGTTCGGCGGCACTGTTAGCCACGCCTTTACCGGCTGCCTTGTAAACGTTCGCCGCAGCGCCAAAGATGTTGCTGATAGCGCTCATCGGATCATGGAGCAATTGATCGCTGGCAGCGCTGGCCATCTGCTCTGCCGCTTTCAGATTGCCTCTGGCATCGAGCTGTCCGTTTACAACCCTTTCCAAACCGACGGCAATTTCGTTGAGGATCTTCTCACCCAACTCCCCTGCATCGCTGAGCAATTCCGTGAGTTTGGCTTGAGCCTGCTTAACGAAATCATCGATCACGCCGACGATGTCAGCATTCAAATGACCGACCACGACGTTGATCAACGCATCGCCCAACACCAGCTTGCCGACCTTGGCGACCTCCTGACGGACAAGGAACAATGTCGGTCGCAAGCTCATCCGTGCGGCCGCCATGTTCGGCGGCATCGGCAAGACACCAATCAGGTTGATCCCGAGACTGACCCAGTTCAAAGGATCTTGTCGTGGGCTGTTGGAGAGTGTCACAACATCATTCAGCGCATCGACCAGCGCCATGATGTTGCCGACAACAGGCAGCGCGCCGGCAACCGTCTTGATGCGCTCCAATGTCACCAGATCGCCACTGATCTCTCGCAACCAGGCATCGAATTGAGCCGCACTGCGGCCCACGTCTTCCACCATGATGAGGTTCAGCGGAACAACGGCGACTTGTGGTTCACGTTTGGTTGCAACAGCGGTATTGGTCGTCATGGAAGCGTCTTACCAGCCAGCAGGCTCGGGAATTCAGGGATGTCATGAGGCTCATCGCCATTGAGAGATTTCGACTGCACGTCGCCGCTCGCTAGCAATGAAACCAGGATGTCGTCAGGTCGATCAGCTGATCACTGCGCCTTTCGGACCGCTCGCAATGAGCGCGGCGCCACAGGCAGTTTTCATACCGTCCAGAGCGATGGGCGTGCCATCAACGGTGTAGGTGCTGCTGCCTTCTGCAATGGGGAAAACCCCTTTGCAAAGCGGACAGCTAACCTTGTGACCGACGCCAGCAATAGGCTTGCCGTTGAGATCGGTTTGGGAGAAGGCTTCGAGCACCTTGCCACCGTGAGTGGTGGAGTCGCCCAAGCGAATTACATCTATCATGGTGTCACTCCTTTGACTAAATCCTGGATTCATATCGGCCAGGCAAACGTTCGAAAGAGGGTCGCCCTCGTTCATACTATCTGGCTGGCCGATAAAGCGCGCTGCAGTCACTACCGACCTGTCACGCGCCCTTCGAGCTCACACTGCGTTTCGTAGATCTAGCCGACACATTTGTGTTTACCCAAGCTTGCTTAGCCAAGCTTCGATTGTTGTCAGCGTGATCGCTATTCGAATCAATCAGCTCTGCAGCCACCAATTCAGCAGCGTTTCATCCTCTTCATCATCTATGTTCTTGTAGACGTTGGCGTAATACCATTCGAGGCCGGTTTTCTCGCGGAAACGATCAAAAAACTCATTGATTCTGTCCATCCCGTTGCTCGACGGCACAGCCAATGAAAGATTGCCTTCGAAAACGCCATCAAGTGTTCCACCCAGCTCATTGCCGACATCAGTTTCGAGCTGAGCAATGACATCCTCGGGGATGAAATCGGCGTAGATATGAATACAAAAATTCCCGCCGCGCTTGAGGACTTCGGCGTGGGTGTTTTTGTTTTTTATCGAGATGACATCACCTCGAGCCAAATTCAGCGCAAGACCAGGTGAAGACAACAGCTCATAGGTATCCTGCCCCATCGCAATTGCAGGGAGCTCCTCGAATACCGGGTCACCGTCATCTGATACAAACACCTGAATCAGTACAGGCAATTCTTTATCGTCCATATGGCGCTCCACAACTTCCACGTTCGACACACGACATCCCTTCTTTCACGTAACCGCTATTTCCCGCACTCAGGTTACACGAAGCGCCCTCAAGATCTACGTTGACATCGGCAAGGTTGCCCCCATTTGAGGTGGCCACATTCTTATGCCCCAGGTGCATGTCATCAGGATTGGTAGAGGTATGTCCGCACCGCCAGCACTTGTAGACGCCCACTGGCTTACTTTTATCGATGAGTTTCTTGCGACAAGCCGCCTGTCCTTTTCGACTGCCTCCGCCGACCTTACTCGCAGCGATATCTTGAGGCGATGCTCCAGCGCCGTCTTTTAGGGCGCGTTTGGATGGCGGTTTCTTCACCAGCCCTAAAGGGTCCACCCATTGGGTTGGGTTAGGTGCGTATTGATGAAGGTTTATGCCACCCATCAGACCTATCGGGTCCTTTGAGATGAAGCGACCTACATGGGGGTCGTAGTATCTGTATCGGTTGTAGTGCAAGTCTGTTTCGTGATCGTGGTACTGACCTTGGAAACGAATAGGATTGCTCAGTCCATGCCGTACTGCTGAGGCTGATGTCTGTTCTTTTACCTGTCCCCACGCCTTGTATTGAGCGCTCCAGGCAACCTGACCGTCCTGATCGGTGAGCTCCAATGGTGTGCCTAAATGGTCACACTGATACCAAGCCAAGGCATCAAACGGTTGTGCTTTGGGTGCATGTCTCCAAAGCGGGTCATCTTCAAGACTCTCGCCACCGACATATTCAGGCTGGCTTAGAAGATCAATCGAGGCGTGTCTGATCGCTTGAGCTACCGGAACAAACGTGCCGGGTTCATATACGTAATGGACTGTGCGACCAGTCCCCCCATCAATAGGCGCAGGACTGCTTTCCCAGGAAAGATTATCTCCGTCCCACCCGTACAAAGTCAGGCCACAGCCAAGCAAACGCTGAACGCGTCCCTGCTCATTTTTATTCCAGTGGGAACCTGCTTCAGGACGATTTGTATAATGGGCGGTTGAATGCTTATACAGCCGGCGACCCAAGGCGTCGTAGGCGTATTTGACCGAGAGACGATCATCCTCGAAATGAACCAACCTATCGAACAGATCCCACTGCAGTCGACTGCGTTGACCATTGTGCCAACGCAGCGTTTGATTGCCACGATCGTCATATTCGTAATGGGTGCCGACGTATTCCCGTAGCAGATTGTCTACCAACCGACTACGCATTGGGGCCTGATCAAGAGGCCGGCGTACTTCCGTCACCTTTTCGTCGAGCAGGTTACTGGCTGGATCGAAAGCGAATTTCTCAACCCCGAGGCGGCTTGCTGCACTGATCAGTCTTCCGACTGGATCGTAACGATAGGACAGCGGTCCGCGACGCGTGTCGTTTAGCTCGGTCAACTGGCCGACCGCATCGTATTTGTATTCGCGCTTGAGCAAAGTGGAATTGTCATCACTTCGGCCTAGCAATTGCTCCTGCAGGCGTCCTGCCGGGTCCCATTTTTGAGTCTGACGCAGACGATTGCCTTGATGACGAACTACCTCACGATGCAGGTCATCTCGCTCATAACCGACCAGCTCGTGATCATCGAGTTTCAACGCAAGCAAATGCCCACTGCCGTACGTCAGCCAGCTCACCCGGTGACCATCCGGGCGGTTCGTAGCTACGCACTGGTTGAGGGGGTCGTACTCGTGCCTCCAGATTGCAACGAGCGGTGCATCCAGGCTCTGATAATGCTGATGCTCTCTGATCAGATTACCGGCCAAATCATAGAACCACAGCAGCCGGCTTTGGTCATTCGTGGCCAAAACCATGTTGCCGTTACCGTCATACGCAAAGGATTCACTTTGAGACGTATTGCCCAAGCTCGCATGGCGTTCGACAAGCCGTCCCATGGGGTCAAACGACATCGAAATGACACGCTCACCGGTAATGGCTCTCGCCAAACGCCCGCTCTCGGAATCGTACTGATAGCGCGTAGCAACGCCATCGAATCCTTTTTCCTCAAGCAACCTTCCGACAGGGTCATAGTGAAATTGGGTGCGCTGCTCGTTTTCGTTTTCCAGCGCTACAAGACGACCCAGCCGGTCCCAACGGTAGCGAAGCGTTTGCTCGCAGGCGTCTACGCGCTCGGCAATCAATCCGGCAGCGTTATAGCTCCATGTCGTGCAGCGATCCAGACCGTCAATATGGGCAAGCAGACGCCCTTCGGCATCACGCTCGAATCGCTCCTGGGTTTTATCTGGATGCGTAATCAGGGCGATATGTCCAGCCTTGTACTCATACTCGGTGCTTTGTCCTGCTGCATCGGTAAAACAGATCATCTGACCGCGATCGTTGTATTCCCATTCGCTGGTCTTGCCAGAGCAATCGGTATATTTCAGAAGCTGACCAGCATCGTTGTACTCAAGCGCTTTCTCGTTGCCGATTGCGTCCTTGATAGCGATCAACTGACCTGCTTTGTCGTAGGCATACTCCGTCTTGTTTCCAAGCGGATCGACCGACTCCACCAAATTGCCGGCATCATCGTAAGCTCGCTGCCATTGCCCACCTTCTGCATCACTAACCTTGATCAGTTGATTGAGATCATCGTAGGCGTAGTGAGCGACACTGCCGTCGGGACTGATGTGCTCGAGCAAATTACCGCGCTCGTCATAGCTGTATTGATCGGAGGTCCCGTCTGTATGAACGTGACGAATGATGTTTTTTGCGTCATCGCGAAAGAACCACTCTGAACGTTCATCGGGATACCGAATCCGGTAGGTGTAGCCCTTGATGTCGTAGTAGTGCCAAGTCTCGTTGCCATGGGCATCGGTGACATATGTCAGGCGGATGTTTTCGTCCCATTCAAGACGAGTATCGAAACTGCCGTCATCCGCCCACTCGCGCACGGCCTTGGCGTGTGAGGTGTGGCCGTCCCACTCCAGATTCAACCCGCGGCCGGTGCGATCGGTGTATCGAGTCAGCAGATGATGCTGATACTGATAGTTCCAGTCAGCACCGTTTTCATCCTGAGCCTGGATCAGATCGCCGTGGACGTTGTATTGGTAATTACAGAGTTGCCGTACAGGCGCGCCGTCACGGATTTCCCAAAGACCGGCCAGCCGTCCTTGATCATCAAGCAGGGTTCCCACGTGCAAGTGGACCTGCGTGATATCCCCTTGATAGGTAATCAGGTCAGACAATACCAGGGCGTCCCCGTGCCGATGCTCATAGTGCAGCATCAGCCCCGCGCCACTGCGCATTTTGACATCCGTCAGCCAGAAGGAACGACCACGACGGACATAGGTTTCTTTGCGCTCGAAACCGAAGCAAACCAGCAGTTGATCCTCGCCGGAGCGAACCAGCGTGAGATTTTCTACGGGGTCATAGTGAAAGAGGCCCACCTTGGGCAGAGGAAAATCGATGCTACGACCGTCGGCTCCAAAGAAAACCAGACCATCGCCCTTGCAGTCGAATCGGGTGGTGAACTCTGTCACCCACCGAGCGCCCAGTTCGCCATTGTCAAAGGCATCGAACCGGGAGCTATAGGTACGCACCCATTCAATAGGAAATGGACCTGGGAGGCTGAAATCGGTATGGCTTAGCGACTCGGAGCCCAACGCGAAACTAATACTGTTGCAAGTACCCGCGCATGCACCATTTTTCTGGCCATTGGCGTTAGCGTTCGCAGGAGCCTGACGGCTGCTGGCTTCGAGCCGGCCTTCACCTGCTTTGTTTTGCGCCTTACTGGTGGCATTGGGTTTCACGCTAGCGCTCTGTCCATGCCCTCGGCGCTTACGCCAGGTCACCACGGCACCGCTGAGCATTTGCAACAACCAACCGATGGAGTGCCGCGTTCCCGGGTCACCCAACTTACTCAGTTGGGTTTTGATTTCCGGCCCCATCGCTCTCAACGTGCCGGTGTGCATCATCACCAGTTTTTTAGCCTGGTCCGGCAGAAGGTTCTTCGCCGCGCTGTTGGCCACCCCTTTACCGACAGCTTTATAGGCACTGAATGCAGCCCCAAAGATATTGCTGATGGCCGCCTTGGGATCGCTAAGCAGTTGATTGCCCGCCGCCGTGATCTTCTGCCCCGCTGCACGCGCATCGCCTTTAGAATCGAGCTTGCCGTTTACAACGGCCTCGAGACCCTTTGCGATTTCGGTAACTGCGCTCTCGCCCAGTTTTCCAGCATCGGCGAGAATGCCCGAAAGTTTGCCTTGGGCCTGTTTTACGAAGTCATCGATCGTGCCGACGATGGTGGCGTTCAAGTGCCCGACCAGCACTTCGATCATTGAGTCGCCTAACAGCATCTTGGCGCTGTTACGCAGCTCCTGACGTACCAAAAACAAGGTCGGGCGCAAACTCATACGAGCAGCAGCCATGGTCGGAGGGGCTGGTAAAACACCGATCAGGTTGATACCCAGGCTGACCCAATCTAGCAACTCCCGCTGCTTGCTTTTGGTAAGCGTGACGATGTCGCCAAGCGCATCGACCAGCGCCATGATGTTGCCTACAACCGGCAGTGACCCGGCGACCCCTTTGATTCGATCAAGTGTGACCACATCACCGCTGATGGATCGCAGCCAGGCATCAAACCGAGCGGCACCACGACCCACGTCCTGCACATCCAGCGTGTTGAGCGGAACGACGGCTACCTGAGGCTCGCGCTTCTTGGCAACGGCAGCTTCAGTCATGACAGCACCTCCCCATTCAACAGGTCAGCTGTCTTAAGCGCTGGTTTGGGCAAGGACGGGACCGGAAGGCTTGGCAGCTTGCCCGCTTTGCTGGCTGCGCTAAGAATAGTCGACGCGCTCGGTGTCGCTGCACTCGCCAGTTTTGGCAAGCCAGTCACTCCGCCCTGTACAGCGCCTTTGACCTGTTGCGCCGATTGCATTGCGCCTTGTGCCGTCTGTACAGCACTCATCCCTGTCTGAGCCATATCCTTGCCCTTCTCCAGCACATCCCAACTCTTGCTTGGCAACACCTGAGCAACCATTGCTTGCACTTGACTTGGAGCTTCGTCCGCGCCCGGCGGATTCAATGGCCACTCCGGCTTGCCGATATAGCTGCCTTCGCTCCAGGTATCGGCCGGATCTTTGCCAAACAGCACGCGCGCCGGTCCCGGTGCAGCACCAGAAACGCTTGCAAAGCCCTTGCCGTCGAGCTTGCCCTTGATGCTTTTGCCCAACGCATCGATGACTTCGTAATCACCTTCCTTGATGCCTTGGCGTCCGGCGTACTGGTTGAACAGCTCAAGGTTGCCCTTGCCAGGTTTCGGCGGCTCAGGGAACACGCCTGCTAAACTCTTCGCTCCGGTATAGGCAAAGTTCGCCGCATGCGCCGTGTACGGGCCACTGGTAGCGTGAGTAATGCCACCAGCGTTGTAAGTCGTGGCACTGCCGCCCCCTTGGATCACCAATTCGGTTTTCGCGGTGATGGTGATGCGGTCGGCATTGGCAGTGATGTTGAGTTTGGCCAGCAGGTTGATGCTGTCCTTCAGCGCGCGCACGTCAATGTCGCCGGACGCGGCTACCAGACGCCACCCCATGCTTTGAACGAACAGGCGCATGCCGCGACTAGCGCTGGCCAGCAGACGTTTACCGATGGAGAGACTGGTGTGACCGGTGCTGCTCAGCGCCAAGTGTTCGCCGGTAGCGATGTGACTGGAGCGCGGTGTGGTCAGGGCGATGCCGGCCGGGCTGGCCAGTACCAGATGCGGTTCCGTGAATTCCGGGAACTCATTAGCGGTCATGTTCGCCGGGCCACTGCCAAGCACGCCTTGATGCTGTGCGTGCAAGGCCTTGGCCACGTCGTCCTGATCGCCGGCCTCCTGCGCTTGTAGCTCTTTGGCCTGCACCGCAAAACCGTCCTGCTGATCGCTCGCGGTGGCGAGTCGTTCGGCGGTTTCCGGCAGATCCTTGTGATGTTTCGATTCGTTCGGACGTGGCTCGGTGGTGATCAGCAGGCCTGCACCAGCACGCACTGCGCCGTGGCGGTCGGTGCGTAATTCGAAACCCTCGCCACGCGGCTGACCACCGCTTGGGCGTGGATGGGTCAGATAACCGAGGTTGATCGCGCTCGCACCGTGATCACTGCGCAGCGCAATGCTGATCTCGCTGGTGGTGTCGTCGATCCTCAGTTCGTTGGCGCGGCTGCCCTTGTATTCCTTGCTCTTGACCGTGGCAAGGGTCTTGAAATCCGGCAGTTTGTACGGCGGCAGATTGGCGCCGTGGTATAAACAACCGGTGATCAGCGGCTGATCAGGATCACCCTCAAGGAAGGTGATCAAGACCTCCATGCCGACGCGCGGAATGTTGATCGAGCCGAAGGTTTCGGCGGCCCAGCTCGACGCGACGCGCATCCAGCAACTGGTCATGTCGTCGTGCTTGCCTTCGCGGTCCCAGAAGAACTGCACCTTCACCCGGCCGTACTGGTCGCAGTAGATCTCTTCGCCTTCCGGGCCGCAGACCACGGCACTCTGGGTGCCGAGGACTTTCGGTTTCGGGTGATCGAGCGGCGGACGGTACGGCACATCCCACGGGATCGCGCTGAAGCGGTTGCGGTAGCCCTGGTGGAAATCGTCCTTATTGTCCGTGGTGTCGCTAGTCACCGACTCTTCCAGCACTTGCGGCTGCTTGCCTTCGTGGAAGATTTCAGTGAGCAGCCACAGGTCGTTCCACGTCGGGTTGGCGTGTTCGGTCAGGGCAAGAAAATGCCCGCTGACAAGAATCGGCTGGTCGCTGTTACCTTCGGCCAGACGGTAGTCGCTGCGATGGCGTTCCAGCGCGCGATTAGCCAGATGTTTGCCGCGGTCACGGTCAACGAATCGGCCCGGATAATCGTAATCTTCCAGGTCCGGCTGAGCGCTGCTTTTGGCATCGCTTTCCAGCTCGATTTTCGGTTTGACGAAGTCGTAATCGCGCCGCGTAGTGCGGCTGGTGCGGGTAGCCAGGCGCAGACCGAAGCGCTTGACCACCGGGGTGTCGGCGACCAGCCCGGAGTTCTGCTGATAGGCCACGGGGGCGAGTTTCGGAAACACCGTCTGGTCATCGCCGAAGGTGAGTTTGTGGCCGCTGGACGTGTGCTGGAAGTGGTAGTGAATACCCTCTTCCTCGCACAGGCGCTGTATGAAATGCAGATCCGACTCGTCGTACTGCACGCAGTAGATGCGCTCGGGATAAATCGCACTGAGCTGGAAGTGATAATCGCTGGCGAGGATGCCGTGTTCTTCCAGCACCTTGCTGATGATCTGCTGCACGGTCATCTGCTGGAAGATCCGCTGATT
Source organism: Pseudomonas siliginis (assembly GCF_019145195.1). GTDB lineage: Bacteria > Pseudomonadota > Gammaproteobacteria > Pseudomonadales > Pseudomonadaceae > Aquipseudomonas > Aquipseudomonas siliginis. Next base: position 11,593 of record NZ_JAHSTW010000004.1, on the reverse strand, counting down.
GACTCGGTGCGCGAGGTACGCCAGTTGCGGGCGCAGGGAGATCATGTAGCGCGTCAGGCGTTTGCCGGCCTCGCCCTGAGCGATGCTGTAGACCAGTCCATGAATGCCGGTACCGGTCGGGGACAACTGAAGAAACGCCAGCTTATGCAGCACGCTTTCGAGGTTGATCGATGCTTTTTCGCTGACCAGTTCCAGTTCGAACTCGAAGGGTGTGTTGAGTGCCTCCCGACCAGTGAATGACAGCACTTGAAAATCGCTGTCGATGCCATCGATGGTCAGATTGAAATGAGGCTGGTTGGCCGGTGAGAACATCCCTTGTTCCTCGCGCAATGCTGCGTCGGGCATCAGTCAACAAAAGTGATGCACGCAAGAATTCTTTAGATCAAGCCACCCCGATCAGCCATACCGACCGGGGCGAATACAACATCAGCCGTAATTAAACGACTGGAGCACGCCAGTCATCGGAACCCGAAGTACCGGATACTTCGTGGGTCCAGGTGATTTTGCGGTAGGTGAACTGCACTTCTTCCAGGTGGGTGAAGTGCGAGTTGCCTGGATCCTGGCAGTTGTGCATTTTGTTGTTGATGGCGACGATGATCGCGTCTTCCAGTTTGGTGGTGTAGTAGTGCTCTTGAGTACCTTGAGCCGAAGTACGGAACCACTGGATAACGATTTCGCTCATGCGCTCGCCGGAAGTCAGAGCGGCTTGCAGCAGAGGCGAAGCCTTGTCGTAGACCTTGGTGATCACAACTGGCTTGTGAACGCGCTGACCGGTTGGCTGACCGGATTGTGGGTCACGCGGGATGATCACGTCGTGGCTGAAAGCCTGAACCATGACCTGGTCTTCGTGACCTTCCTGGTAGGTGTTGCCAACGGAGTCGGCGGTGAAGGCGCCGGCAGTGATCAGGCCTTGTTTTTCGCCAGTGACGGACATGTACGCTGGTGTTGCCATGGGGATGCTCTCCTTGCTTCTGGATATAACACTGGCAGGCACCATTGCCTGTCAGAGTGGCCACCAACAATCAAAAAATGTGCCAATTCTCCAGAAACCCATACAGTTCAATAGGTTGAGAGAGATTTCACGATTTTCTGAGCGCCAAGCTGAGGAAATCTTTGAAAAAGTGCGCAACTTCTTGCGCAGTACTGCGCAACTTTTTGCGCACTTGGCTCCAGACCACGTGAATCGTGGCCTGCAGGGCAATTGGACTGCAAAATATTATGACCAACTGCGCAACTTCTTGCGCACTTCGCAAAATACGCCCTCACTTCGTTCCTACCATCGAGACGCTCTATTTTCCACTCGGATCCCATTCGTCGACTCAATGCGAAGTCAAAACTTAAGAACCCGCAGTGGATTAGCATTCATCTTACGCGAGCGCGTAACTAGAGACGAAGTCCACGCGGAATGAACTCCAAATCGGGCGTCTTTCCAGATGCCAGACGAACCTCCTAATGTCGAGCGAGCGAACAGGCGGGTGGGCTGGCCGCTCTCGGCAACGAGCAGACGTTCATGACAGACAGCACTGGCATGCTTTATTTTCTGAGGGCGAGCATCTTTTAAGGCTGCAATCTGACGAACTGTGGAGGTCGGCCGGAGTGAGCCAGCCTCACCGATTCGATTTCTTGTAATTGAGGGATCGCGAACTTGGTACGGGCATTTCGGTGCCAAGTCTGACACGAGCGGGTAGACGGAAGGGACGCGTTGGCGCGCTGGCCCACCTCAGCCGTTCTGGCTGAAGGATTTATTCGCACGACGATTGCGGTGGCCGCTATTCTAGGGGCCGTCCGGCCTCGTCGGCCATTCAGTTCAGAGGAAACGGAATTCATGATGGTAAAGCCGCAGTCCTGGGCCGTTGAAGGCAAGTTCCTCCGCACACGTGCGCGCCAAGGCGGGCGTGTCGCGTTGAAAGGTTTCGAATACCAAGCATCACATGCTTTGCACCTTATCGCCCAACTGCTTTTCTGCGAGGCCGGCCTTGTCCAAGTGCGTTACGAAGGCGCCCAGGACATCGACACGATGTACGGAGACGGAAGGCAGGTTTTTATTCAGTACAAGGACACGCCCGAGAAGGAATACGACTTCGAAGGTGTCCGGAGCATCCTGCATGGCTTCATGTGCGATGCTATCGATGCATGTGGGGAGCCACCCGATGTAAGGCTTCTTAAGAGCATGCAGCTCAAGTTTCTTCTGGTTTCGAGTGGTGTGGTCACAGGTACAGAGATGCTTCGCCTGATCCGCGGGTCTTACAGCCAGATCCTCGCTGCGGAGCTAGTCAAGGACTTCGAGTACCTTGAGAATCCAGTGACCAAATCCGGGGACACGTTGGAGTTCGCCAAGTACGTCGTCCGGAATACGAGCGTGCGACTGAGCCCTCAGTTAGAGGGCCAACAACATGAGCAAGAGATCCTCGCATTTGCCAAGCTGGCGATGTTCGGCGTTCCGCTAGCCCACATTCAGGCCTCTCTGGACAGCCTTAAGGGATTGCTGACGCCACCTCGCAACTTGTTTGCAAGCGATGCAGCTCTTGCGCTCATGGGGCTCCCAGACTTCCATCCGGCTAGTGGCCGCTCGCCGATCAGCTTTCTTCCCAGCGAAAACTCCTTCCATGACGTCCAAGGCGTTCAGCGCGAGTTCCGGGACAGTGGGCGTGTTTCTTGGGCGGCAATCCACTACGGTCTGGACGCGCGGCGTGATTGCTACCAAGACATCTGTAGTGCGCTGACCGCCATGGGTAGGAAAGCGGCGGTCGTCCTTGTGACTGGCAGTTCGGCTTCCGGAAAATCCACCGTGGTCCGACGCATCGGGTGGGACCTCTATCGCACAGGCCAAGCGCTCGTCTTTGAAGTTGTTGAGCCTCAGAACCTCAATGTAGAAGCGTGGAGCGAAGTCGTACGCTTGGGGGAGATTGCTTGTAAGCCGGTGATCATCGTATGCGATGAATTGGATGCTGAATCTGTGGTTCTTGAGCAGGTGCGGCTGCAACCTCAGGCAAAAGTGATCGTGCTGGCCAGCGCTAAGGACGAAAAGGTTATTCCAAGACCCTTTCCGGTCCACGTCTCTCCATACAAGCTGGATGCGGTGTCAGTGCAGGAATTCAATCAGCTTGTGAGCGAGGTGGGTCTAACTGACAGAAATGTGAGTGCCGCCAAGTTCTCCACCCTTATGCGAGCCGGAGATATATTTGCTCTCTCTCTCTCGCTGCGCGGATCTAGCCTCGACAAGATCGCCGATCGCACGCTGGTGCGAGTCAACCAGTTGATCCCCGACCTATATTTGGCGTTCTTGTGTCTGTGTGCCTGTGGTGTTCGCGATCAAGGCGTCCCGAGACAGCTTCTACTGCGCATGATAGAGAAACCCGAGCGATGGGTGCGAGCCCAAGACGAAGGCCTGATATTCGCCGAGGTCGGCGACCGGTTTCGATCGGGACACGCTTCGCTCGCATCCGCAATCCTGCGACGGACAGGCGTCAACGCGATCGAACTGAAGATGCGCCTTCTGCAGCAAGTCGACATTGCCGACGCACGCGAGCGACGCTTTGGATTGGGCCTTCTTAAGAACGGACTCAACGAGCAAACGACTGCATTGGCATCTTTCAGGGTAGAACTTACGTCTTTCGCGGATGCACTCGCGAACGAAGGCGATTACCTCGATCTCGCGCGCGGGCTAGAGGTGCTCGATGCTTTGACCGGGGCCGGAATGACCCAATTAGGCGGTGCACACGCGAAGCTGCTCGCTGCGATGGGCCCCGATAGAGTGCGTACCGGGCATGACGCTGTGCGCTTCATGAGCCAAGCAGACGACTACACAGCAGCGTTCCCTGTTGTCGCACGTGTCTTTGCGCAGCCCGGTATCAGCTTCGGTCGGAACACTTTCATGCGATGGGTGATAGACAAGGGCGTAGGCCACGTAGCGCAGCAACGGGAGGCTGTCGCGGCCAACCTACAATGGTTGCGTGCCACCGGCTTCCCCCCATCCGAAACGACTAAGCTGGTCGACTGTATCGTAAACGGCAACCCGAACTTGCCGGCGGATACGAAAGCCGAATTCGCACAGACCCTGAAGGTTGTTTTGGACGCGATGCCATTGCCTCCTCCAAACACAGCGACATGGGAACTCCTCTACGCTGTCTGCGGAGCGATCGAATTTCGGGTACGAGACGAGACCTTAGTCAGTAGCTTGTTGGACCGTTTGGAACGGCATTTCGATGTAGTTCAGCTTGCCGCTAATCTAAAACTTCTGCGGCACCTCGCTAGCGCAGCTCGTTTGGCCTGCGGCGAGGCGGGCAAAAAACGGGTGTTTCGGTTCCTCGTATCCTCGTTGCCAGACGTAGCCGCCAATCGGATGCTCAAGGTCTACCTGGTCCTGCTGCGGCTCCTGCCAGAAGCCGACAAGCCCACGATTCTGGCCTGGCAAGATCGCCTTAAGAACGTCAACCCAGCGCAAGCCGCGGCGACGGCTGAAGAGTTCGTGAAAGCCCTTCCTGCTCACCTGAAACCGGTGTCTTGATCGCCGACCGCACCCGCACGTAAGGATCTAGCCGCTGTGTCGTTGTCCGCTTTGGATTAGGGCTGTGTGAAAATGTTCTAGAGTAGGTTTGACTGTCAGGACTGGAGCGAAAATCGCGTTTGTACGTACATTCCAGGTCTGCTGACTAAGCAAACGCTGTCAGATTTTACGTAGCAACGAGGACTTCAAAACGGCGCATGCGTTTCACACAGCACGGATCATTTTTATCCAGCCGCGACAGGCTGAAATAGGCCAAAAGCAGCCAATCATGAGGACGTTTTTGGCTAGTGCCGGACCATTCGTGACCGGCTTGTTCAATAGGGAAGGCAGCAATCAAATCCAGAACCGCAATGGCAGGAATTGGGACAGTTGAATTGCCATGGTTCGTAGCGATTGCTTTTGAACTGTTTCGCTTTCATGTTTTGAACCGATCATGACAGTCAGAAAAAAATCTAAGCCGTGCTTTTCAAATTAACAAGACTGCTGCTACTCTCCAGTGCCTTGTCCTTATTGACTTCTGCTCTTGGTGAATTAATGAAGATCGAATCAAAAGATACTGATATCGAGAGTTTGCTTGATGGGAGTTACTTTCACATTCCTCGATTCCAACGTCCTTATTCATGGGACGATGAAAATATCAATGATTTCTGGAATGATTTAATTGCGAACAAGGGAGATGACTATTTTATAGGATCAATGGTTGTATACAAGCGAAGCAAGCAATCGTTTGGAGTGGTTGATGGTCAGCAGCGACTTACAACGACAACGATATTATTATGCGTTCTGAGGGATGCATTCCACGACCTAGGATATGTCGATTCAGCCGAGGGATTGCACCAGCTTATCGAGCGAAAGGATAGGGACAACAGAAGCGAATTTGTTCTCAAGACCGAAACTTCTTTTCCATATTTCCAAGAGCACATCCAGAAATTTGGGGAGCCAGAAATTCATGAGAAGCTGCTTGCTGAAGAAGTGAACTTGCGCAGAGCGCACCTGCTTTTTAAAAAGCTGGTCAGCGATTCTATTAGTGCGGTAGATAAAGATGCAACCATTCTGGAAGAGTTTAAAATAAGAGAGAAGTTTGAAAAGCTTACAGGTATCCGTGACACCATCCTAAACTTAAATTTGATTTTTGTGGTATTGGATAATGAAGACGATGCGTACCTCATCTTTGAAACATTGAATACGCGAGGTAAAGACCTTTCGGTCAGTGATCTTGTTAAAAATCACTTCGCTAAGAATCTTAAAGCGAAAAGCACAGTAGACACGGCAAAAATAAAGTGGAGTAGCATTATGGAGACAATCCATAATTCTGCTGCAGACTTGTCTACTGATATGTTTATCTATCATTACTGGGCTTCGCGGTATGAGGCTGTTCCCCTTAAAAAGCTTTTTCCCGTTATAAAGAAAAAAGTCACTAAAGAGGTTTCAAGGGAATATTTGGATTCTTTAGTCTCAGACGCAAAAATTTATAGATCAATACATGAGCCATCGTACGAGTGGACCAAAAACGAAATTGATGCGTCTCGCTCGCTCGGTGGGCTTCAGTTATTTAAGGTTTCACAACCCACTCCTGCGGTTCTTTCTCTAACTAGAGCCTACAAAGATAGCAAGATAAAATATGGAAAATACCGCGATGCACTTAGTGCGATAGAGAAGTTTCATTTTGTTTTTACAGCTATTACGTCCTCTCGATCCTCTGGTGGGATCTCGGCGATGTATTCCGCTTTTGCGCGAAAACTTTTTGAGTCGGAAACTTCGCAGGAAGCAGCAGATGAGATTAGCGAATTTATAGACAAACTTCGAGCCAAGCGACCGTCAATTGATGAGTTCGTGGTTGCCTTTCGTGAGATCTCTTACACAAACGCAAACTCCAAGCAAAAAAATCTTGTCAGATACATACTCCGAGCAATATCTGAATTTTACAGTTATAAATACCCATGTGACATGGATGAGTTAACTATTGAACATTTGCACCCACAGTCCATGGTTGGGGGTGGATGGGATGAGTGGAATGTCGGACAAATTGGAAACTTGATTTTCTTAGATCAAAAATTCAATGAGAAGCTGAAGACTAACAAAATAGAAGATAAGCTATCGAAATTGAGTGCAAACGGGTATGTAATCCCTACTGAGCTAATTGGATTGGTGACGTGGACACCTGAGCAGGCTCTTGCCCGGACAGATCTTTTAGCGAAGGCGGCATATGAGAAAGTCTGGCGATTCTGACCAAGTCATACAACAGCGACTTCAGCATGATGTCTGTGCTGAGGTTGCAAACGACCGACTTCGTCCAGCGCGTCATTAGGTTCGGTCAATAACCTTTTTGGCTGGAAGCCGCCTCTCACAACGAGCCGCTTTCGGCCGATTGTGTTGAAAAAGTCGCTCCGCTCAAACTGCCCGGATATTGACCGGGGAAAATGCAACTTTTGCACGTTGCTACGTGACATCTGAGCCCGGCAGCCTCAGCCAAAAGTAAGGATTTCAATCTCAGACGCGTACTTTTCTGTCGTGGAAACCAAGGTCGATTTTTTCAACAGAATCGGCCAAAAGCAGCCATTTGGTTTCGAAGGTTCCTCACTAGATCAATCCCGGTATTACCGGAGCAGGCCTACCTTCGCGGGCTTGCATAGGGAGTTGACGTTTCATGCTGCTCGTTGCTGATCAGGCTGTCCACGCGCAGCGCCCGGTCGGAAAACTCCAGCGCGACAGGTGCTCGGGATCACGTTGACATTCCGGTGTCCTCCGATGCTGTCCACCTCGCGCTCCCAGGCCACTTGCAACAGCTCGCCCGGCATGCAAAACGACTGAGACTCCAACCCGGCTGAGGTCGAGTGTTGCGCGAATCTTCGGCGACCTCAATGTGCCTCGCAGTTGGTGCGCAGCCCGCTGGTGAGGCTTCTCCGCCGAAAAATATGTACAATCCTATGTCTTCTTGACCGTCAGAGTTTCTAATGCACCTTCTAAACACTTACGATACCAAGGATGACGCTGACGATGCGGCTGCAGCTCTGAAAGGGTTAGTACGCGTAGCAAGCGAAAGGGATGACACTTCCACTATCTACAATGTATTCGGTGAAGCCACATGGGCCAACTTGTATAGTTTGAAAATGTATAATTTGGTGAATCTAAAAAATCTGCTTGAACGTAGATCGCAGTGGGCAGACTCTGACCTGGTACAGCATGGTCAAATTCTCCAGGGACTGGAAAGGGTTGCTAAAAAATATCAACTGACTATTCCATCCCATTGGAAGTAAATCGCTACGAGGAAATACCTACCATCGCGATTATGTTTTGCTTAAAGTCTTCATAGACTGCTCCTCTCCTTAACTGAAGAGCCTTTAGAGCGTAGAAGACGTTAGTGGTAGGTGACTCTAACTTTGCCTTATCAATATCCAACTTTGAGACATTAACGACAGTCCAGCACTCACGATAGCCTTCTTTTTTTGCCTTCTGATGGCTTTTCTCAGCTTCGCCAATGCGGTTATGAATGTTCGACACGTCCGTACCGCTCTTCACTTCAATTGCTAAAATTCTTCGTGAGGATTTATCAGGCATGACTTCACGAATGATGATGTCCGGATCGGCTGCAAACTCTACCCACACATCCCGACCGCTGGTGTTTTTGATTTCAATTGCCCCACGTGTGGCGTTGATAATCGCCGGCCTCAGAATCTCTTCAATAACGTCAAAGACGTCCACGATGCCTTGCTGGCCAAGTTTATTGTTCACACCTCCCCGCATCTGCGGCCCAACAGTTAACAAGGTTAGGTCATCAAGAAGTCCAATGCTCAGATCTTTCGCTTTTAAGTTGCCTACAAGATGCGAGGCCGCCTGACAAAGAGCGACGCAGAGCTGTTCTATTGTCACCCCAGAGCGCGGATTCAGGCGACCACTAACCTCCATGCACTTCACGGAAGCCACGCCGAACTCAGAGCCATAAAACTCTTTCTGGCTATAGCCGAGGAGAAGGCGGTAGTAGCCGAGCAGATGCGGGTTCGCCTGCAGAATTGCTGGCACTGCGAAGACTAGCTCTCCCCTTAATCCCCTAGCGGCAAGTGCTTTGAGGTCTTTAGCCGGAACGTATTTGGACAGTTCTGCATCAATAGTTGGAACGGCTAACTCGGATACCGTCTCCAAGAGAGCGTCCTGAAGCCAGACGTTTCGAAATTCTTGAAGCTTCAGAGAGAACGAGACCTGAAGCTCAGGCAAGGGGAAAGCGAGTTCCTTCTTCATGCAGCCGATATCCTTACTACGTTATGGAAAATCCCTCCGAGCCGCTCTACCGCGAGGTCTACGTATGAAGGGTTAAGCTCAACACCAGCGTACTTCCTGCCTTCTTCGTTGCAAACTAAACCAACTGTGCCCGCGCCAAAGAAAGGGTCTAGCACGAAATCACCCGGCTCGGTCGAAGCCTTGACGCAAGGTCGTACCAACTCAGGAGGAAATGTCGCGAAGTGAGCGCCTGCGTATGGCTTAGTGTTCACACTCCAGACGGTTCTCAAATTTCGCAAACCGCCGCCATCAGCAACCTGTTTAACTGCATCTGAGTTGTAAAAATACCTTTCCGACTTGCTGAACATGAATAGGAACTCGTGCGAGCGAGTCGGCCGGTCCTTTACACTTTCAGGCATGGCATTCGGCTTGTTCCAAATAATGTCAGTTCGTAGATACCAACCATCATCCTGAAGAGCGAAGGCCAAGCGCCAAGGAATGCCCATCAGATCTTTAGGTTTGAGGCCTTCGGGAGTGTCCGGCCTAACAGTCATCGCCCTTGCCGGGTTTTTCTTATCCGTCGCACGATAGCCGCGATTTCCGCTTGTATAGCCGTCACCGATATTGACCCATAGTGTTCCGTCATCAGTAAGCACGCGTCTTACTTCAGAAAATACTGCAACTAATTTCTGGATGAATTGAGGCATAGTCAGTTCGAGACCGATTTGATCGTCGATACCATAGTCTCGAAGCCCCCAATATGGAGGGGACGTTACAACACAGCGCACGCTATTGCTTGGCAAGCGTCTTAATACTGTTACCGCATCGCCTTCAAATATTGTCGACGCATCTAAGTTTAACTGTGCTTCGCGAGTAACTTTTTCAACAATTGGGTTATTCATACTTACCTCTAGCCTGCGTGCGCGGCGATTCTACAGTATTTTGGAATGCTTTGCATTTATTTCCGAGCCCTATACTTATAAAGTCAGCCAGGCATATCAACAGACATTGAATACTAAATTTCTCTTAATTATTTATATATGTATGAATTCGAACTTAATAAGCCGCCGTCAAAGTTTGGATTCATTCTGAACCATCGGCAGCGTCGGGTAGGAACCTGCCTTTCATGACGGGCACTTCCTGACCGATAGCAGACGATGCCGAACAATGATGCCAAGCCGAATGAGCTCGGCATACCGTCAGCAATCGCGCAATCCAAAATTAAAGTCGTCGATGGACACCTGAGCAGCATCATTCGACCGTTAGCGCAGCGCTGCGGCCAGTCGGCGCGCCATTCCCAACGGGTCCGACAAGACGTCTATTTGCGGTGCCAATTGTGGCAACAGGCTCATCAACGATTGATTGAACGAACGCGCCGTTCCAAAAACGGCTTTTTGCACAAAGCTGATCTCGACCAGCTCTCCCTGCGCCTTGCGAAATTCCATTTCTCCCATGCGCGCCAGGTAATGCTCGCGATGCGCTCGTGCTTTCTGAAAATTTGGAGTCTGCCCATGAGAAGGATCAGCGGGCGGCGGCGCAGCCATGTTAGTCGGCTCGGATTGAGCTGCAACGTGACTGCTGAAGCCGCTCCTGTTGGTGGCGAGCAGCGACGGCAGCCTTGCTCGGGTCGGCGATATCGCGGTTCAACGCTTCGGTGGCCTGCACATCGACCTGCTTGCCATTGGGGGACAGGACCAGTCGACCGTTTTCCTTCAGCCAGGTGATGTAACTCGGCGACCGTCCGATGTGCGCAGCGAAGGCGCTCTTTGACAGGTACGTAGCTGTGCTCATAAGCCCTCCTTTTCAGCGGCTTTTCAATGAATCCTTTCAAGATTTCAGTGGATTGAAATTTCAGTAAGCTGGCAGACCTCCCACTAACACGATCCCGCGGGTTTCCGACCCCGTACCCTTTGAAAGTCCCCAGGGTCCCCGGCGGTTTTCTGCCCGGTCCGGTCAGTCGTGCCGGCATCCGAGTGCCATGCCCTGCCCGCATCCCTTTGGAAAGACGGACATCCCTGCGAAGGTTTCAGCTAGAGAGATTCCGCGAGTTCGATAACCCGTGTAGGGGGCGGCTCTTGGGGAGGACCCGTAAAAATCGGCGCCCTCCCGGGCCTGCCCGGCTCATGCCTTCGGCTCGGCCTCTCTCAGGTCCAGGCGCTTGGCCACCCAGCGTTCGTACAAGCCGATGGCGACATCCGCGCCGGCCATCGCGGTCAGGCAACCCAAGGCGCCCGCTGTCCAGATCGACAAGCCTGCACCGAACAGCAACATCATCGCTGACACGCCGCAGACGATGCAGGCACCGGACCGAAGTGCAAGGCGGCGCAGTAAGGCCCAACCTCGTGCCCCATCCTTGTCAGCGCGCCACATCTCGCCAGACACGCCGCCAACCAATGACAGCACAATCACCAACCAGATCGGCATCTCTGCCAGTGCCTGTTGCTCGTTCGTCATTGCCCTGCCCCTTAAACAAAAAGACCCGGCGCATTGGCCGGGTCAGGTGGTGGGTGGCCTACCGCGCTTTGCGGTCGCACCCATCGAAGATGGCCCCTTTTTACAGGTCGATTCTGGTGGCAGCAAGACCGTTTTAATGCCATCCGGTGAATGTGTGGCTTACGTCCGGCGAACGGCTGGCGAATGTCGGTGAATATCTATCCCGGCTGTCTTTTGCTTTTCTGGCGTCCCGTGCGTCCCACCTCTCTAAAACTAGGTGGGACGTCCGAAAGCCCCGCAGATTGGGGCTTTGCCCCACCGTCCTACTTTTAACTCTCCTTTCTCGTGTATAGAGAGAATATTTAAAAGCACGCGTGCGCGTGAACACGCGCATTGATGCCCGCTACGCATACACGGGCGGGAGACATGAAAAAGGTG
>NZ_JAHSTW010000039.1 GCF_019145195.1 Pseudomonas siliginis | reverse complement strand
ATCGATATGGCTCTCAAACAATGGGCGCAGGAGCTGCACAGCGATGAAGTGGCTGCCGGTTACTCGGGCGGCAACATGGTCGCCATGATGATGGAGAGCGGTGGCCAGCTTGTGCGCGGAAGGCGCGGGAGCAGGGTGCCGCTGGAGGCCTCCTTGGACATTGAGCGCATCGTGAAGAAACGCCTTGATCCCGAGTTGATGACGGTGGTCCAGGTGCATTACTTCCAGCCTGATGCGCCTCTGACTGCACGTCTGGCTGAGAGTGGCTGCACACGCAACCTCTACTACCAGCGCCTGCATGACGCTCACATCGTGGTTGAGCACTTCCTCCTGGGGGAAGCGGCTTGATCGTGGGCATTACTCTGGCTCACGCCGTCCCACT
>NZ_JAHSTW010000038.1 GCF_019145195.1 Pseudomonas siliginis | reverse complement strand
GCCCCTGGCTTGAACGAGCCTGAAGATGACGGACTTTCGCCCAGGTTCAGCGGCACGTGCTGGCCGGGTGCAACCGTGAACATTGAGTACAGCGACGAAACCGGCATTGTGCACAAGGGCATTGTCAGTTCAGACGCGTGGCAGTTCAGGCGCGACAAAGAGTTTGCCCTGGATATCACACATACCGTCACAGTGACCCAAGTCGCCGCTCAGCAAACTTCGCAGCCGACGTCCACGACCTTCGTTGTCAGGAGAGCAATGGTCACGCCAGTGATTACCCAGCCGCCGGACGGCTCGGAAGTCGGTCGTGCTGTAACGGTCGAGGGCACGATGGGTATGGTGGGCGCCACTTTGCAACTGCGCGACAAGCAGTTTGATCGGCCCTTGGGCGATCCGAAAATATTGAGTCAGGATGGCGACTGGTCGATTGACCTGAGC
>NZ_JAHSTW010000037.1 GCF_019145195.1 Pseudomonas siliginis | reverse complement strand
TCCCCTGGCTTGAACGAGCCTGAAGATGACGGACTTTCGCCCAGGTTCAGCGGCACGTGCTGGCCGGGTGCAACCGTGAACATTGAGTACAGCGACGAAGCCGGCATTGTGCACAAGGGCATCGTCAGTGCTGACACGTGGCAGTTCAGGCGCGACAAAGAGTTTGCCCTGGATATCACACATACCGTCACGGTGACCCAAGTCGCCGCTCAGCAAACTTCGCAGCCGACGTCCACGACCTTCGTTGTCAGGAGAGCGATGGTCACGCCAGTGATTACCCAGCCGCCGGACGGCTCGGAAGTCGGTCGTGCTGTAACGGTCGAGGGCACGATGGGTATGGTGGGCGCCACTTTGCAACTGCGCGACAAACAGTTTGATCGTCCCTTGGGCGATCCGAAAATATTGAGTCAGGATGGCGACTGGTCGATTGACCTGAGT
>NZ_JAHSTW010000036.1 GCF_019145195.1 Pseudomonas siliginis | reverse complement strand
AAGGCTTTGCCCCGGCGTACGGCCCGCTCGCTGGGGCTCGGGGTACCTTCGTTACGGGACCGATCCGGGCGCAGCGGCTCCGGTTGGCTTCGCTGCACCTACACTCGCTGTGTACGACTGCGTCGTACGGTCGCTGCGCTCCCCCCCCCGGATCGATCCCGTAACGAAGCCTGCCGAAGGGGCAAAAGATCAAAAGCCGAAGCAAAGCAAAAGCCAGATCAAGAGCCAGATCAAAAGATCGCTGCCTTCGGCGGCTCCAGTTAGATCGCGTACCACTTCAAGAACAGGTCGGCTGTCAGGCCGCCTTCGCGAGCAGGCTCGCTCCCACAAAAAGGCAAAAGCAGCGCAGCTGCCCGCGGCGAAGCCGCACCACTCAACAATGAGCGCAAGCTCGAGTGCTCTTGATCTACGGGCGACGTCGGAAGGCTGAGCGGAGGGATTGATCCGGGCGTGGGAGCGCAGCGACCGTCTG
>NZ_JAHSTW010000035.1 GCF_019145195.1 Pseudomonas siliginis | reverse complement strand
CGAAGAGTCGGTGACCAGCGACACCACCGCGCTGAAAGACGATTTCCATCAGGGTTATCGCAACCGCTTCCAGGCCACGCCGTGGGACGTGCCCAATCGCCCGCCGCTGCGCCACCCGAAACCACGCATTCTCGGCAGCCAGAGCGCCGTGGTCACCGGCCCGAAAGGCGAAGAAATCCACTGCGACGAATACGGCCGGGTCAAAGTCCAGTTCCATTGGGACCGCGAAGGCCAGGCCGACGACAAGACCAGTTGCTGGCTGCGCGTCTCCTCCGCCTGGGCCGGCGCCCAGTACGGCGGCATCGCCATCCCGCGCATCGGCATGGAAGTGCTGGTCACGTTCCTTGAAGGCGACCCCGATCAACCGCTGATCAGCGGCTGCCTGTACCACAAGGAAAACACCGTCCCCTATCCACTGCCGGCGAACAAGACCCGCAGCACTTTCAAGACCCTGAGTTCCATGGGTGGTGGCGGCTACAACGAACTGCGCATCGAAGACAAAAAAGGC
>NZ_JAHSTW010000034.1 GCF_019145195.1 Pseudomonas siliginis | reverse complement strand
TGAGGAGTCGGTGACCAGCGACACTACGGCATTGAAAGACGATTTCCACCAGGGCTACCGCAACCGCTTCCAGGCCACGCCGTGGGACGTGCCCAATCGCCCGCCGCTACGCCATCCGAAACCGCGCATCCTCGGCAGCCAGAGCGCAGTAGTCACCGGCCCGAAAGGCGAAGAAATCCACTGCGATGAATACGGCCGGGTCAAAGTCCAGTTCCATTGGGACCGCGAAGGCCAGGCCGACGACAAAACCAGCTGCTGGCTGCGCGTCTCCAGCGCCTGGGCCGGCGCCCAGTATGGCGGCATCGCCATCCCGCGCATCGGCATGGAAGTGCTGGTCACCTTCCTTGAAGGCGACCCCGATCAACCGCTGATCAGCGGCTGCCTGTACCACAAGGAAAACACCGTCCCCTATGAACTGCCGGCGAACAAGACCCGCAGCACCTTCAAGACCCTGAGTTCCATGGGTGGCGGCGGCTACAACGAGCTGCGCATCGAAGACAAAAAAGGT
>NZ_JAHSTW010000033.1 GCF_019145195.1 Pseudomonas siliginis | reverse complement strand
TACCTTTTTCATGTCTCCCGCCCGTGTATGCGTAGCGGGCATCAATGCGCGTGTTCACGCGCACGCGTGTTTTTAAATATTCTCTCTATACACGAGAAAGGAAAGTTAAAAGTAGGACGGTGGGGCAAAGCCCCTATCTACGGTGCTTTCGGACGTCCCACCTAGTTTTAGAGAGGTGGGACGCATGGGACGCCTGAAAAGCAAAAGACAGCCGGGATAGATATTCACCGACATTCGCCAGCCGTTCACCGGGCGTCACCCAAACATTCACCGGATGGCATTAAAACGGTCTTGCTGCCACCAGAATCGACCTGTAAAAAGGGGCCATCTTCGATGGGTGCGACCGCAAAGCGCGGCAGGCCACCCACCACCTGACCCGGCAATTGCGCCGGGTCTTTTTGTTTAAGGGGCAGGGCAATGACGAACGAGCAACAGGCACTGGCAGAGATGCCGATCTGGTTGGTGATTGCCCTGTCCCTGGTTGGCGGTGTCTCCGGCGAGATGTGGCGCGCCGACAAGGATGGGGCGCGAGGCTGGGCGTTGCTGCGCCGCCTAGCACTTCGGTCCGGTGCCTGCATCGTCTGCGGCGTGTCAGCGATGATGTTGTTGTTCGGCGCAGGCCTGTCGATCTGGACGGCGGGCGCCCTGGGTTGCCTGACCGCGATGGCCGGCGCG
>NZ_JAHSTW010000032.1 GCF_019145195.1 Pseudomonas siliginis | reverse complement strand
GCCAGGGGCTGTCCTTGATCCGCAGGTACGCTTTGTCGCGCTTCGGGTCCGCCGGCAGGTTTCCCTTGAGCAAACCTTTTTCCCGCATGAGAGCGATCAATTTGGGGCGAGTGAGGCCGAGTTGTGCGGCGGCTTGAGCGAGGGTGCGTTCCATATCTCTCTCCTATGCTGCGTGCGCAGCTGGAGTGGCCGCTGCAGCAAGGTGATTAATGGACTCAATGACCTTTGCGTAGATCTCGGCATCGGAGTCATACAAGGTGAAGCAGCGCGTATGCGGACTCTTGTTGCCGATGCTCAAGATCGCGGTGACGCCGCGGCGTGTATAAGTGCGATGCAGCGCCACATGCAGGGGAAGTTCAAAACCCATGTCGAGGCTCAGCATGCCGCCGGTGTGCACCAGTTCGAACACGCGCTGCTTGTCCTGGGCTTCAAAGCGACCGTATTGACGATCGGCATGCGGGAGATGCGCCAAGTCGCTGGAGTTGCTCGCGTCGAACGGACCGTTGGCAATCTCTTCAATGAAATCGGCCAGTTTGAGGTGCATCTTCTTGTGGTTTGGCAGGGTTAGCGTGTGGCGTTCGCTACCCAGTTCGACGACAAAAGTGCTTTCCACTGTGCCGCGCTCAGCCTTGAGACGGAATGCCAGGCATTCACGCTTCGGTGCTGTGCGCAGAACGTGGTTGAAGGTTTCGGTCAGGTTGACCTGGGCATTGAGCAACTGCAGGGTGCGGTTGTCGATCTTGTATTTGG
>NZ_JAHSTW010000031.1 GCF_019145195.1 Pseudomonas siliginis | reverse complement strand
TCAAGTACAAGATCGACAACCGCACCCTGCAGTTGCTCAACGCCCAGGTCAACCTGACCGAGACCTTCAACCATGTCCTGCGCACAGCACCGAAGCGTGAATGCCTGGCATTCCGTCTCAAGGCTGAGCGCGGCACAGTGGAAAGCACTTTTGTCGTCGAACTGGGCAGCGAACGCCACACGCTAACCCTGCCAAACGACAAGAAGATGCACCTCAAACTGGCCGATTTCATTGAAGAGATTGCCAACGGTCCGTTCGACGCGAGCAACTCCAGCGACCTGGTGCCTCTCCCGCATGCCGATCGTCAATACGGTCGCTTTGAAGTCCAGGACAAGCAGCGCGTGTTCGAACTGGTGCACACCGGCGGCGTGCTGAGCCTCGACATGGGTTTTGAACTTCCCCTGCATGTGGCGCTGCATCGCACTCATACACGCCGCGGCGTCACCGCGATCTTGAGCATCGGCAACAAGAGTCCGCATACGCGCTGCTTTACCTTGTACGACCCCGATGCCGAGATCTACGCAAGGCTCCTTGAGTCCATCAGCCACCTTGCTGCAGCGGCCACTCCTGCTGCGCACGCGGCATGAGGAGGACGATATGGAACGCACCCTCGCCCAAGCAGCCGCACAACTCGGCCTCACTCGCCCCAAATTGATCGCTCTCATGCGGGAAAAAGGTTTGCTCAAGGGAAACTTGCCGGCGGACCCGAAGCGCGACAAAGCGTACCTGCGGATCAAGGACAGCCCCTGGT
>NZ_JAHSTW010000030.1 GCF_019145195.1 Pseudomonas siliginis | reverse complement strand
GGCCTGCCTCCGTCCCACTGCTTTTTGCGGTGGTGGGACGGGCGCAGGCCGCGTCGTTGTTGGGTTGTCCCACCGTCCCACCTTTTTCATGCCTCCCGCCCGTGTGTGCGTAGCGGGTACAAGTACGCGTGTTCACGCGCACGCGTGTTTTTAAATATTCTCTCTATACACGAGAAAGGAGAGTTAAAAGTAGGACGGTGGGGCAAAGCCCCAATCTGCGGGGCTTTCAGACGTCCCACCTTGTTTTAGAGAGGTGGGACGCATGGGACGCCAGAGAAGCAAAAGACAGCCGGGATAGATATTCACCGACATTCGCCAGCCGTTCACCGGGCGTCACCCACACATTCACCGGATGGCGTTAAACCGGTCTTGCTGCCACCAGAATCGACCTGTAAAAAGGGGCCATCTTCGATGGGTGCGACCGCAAAGCGCGGCATGCCACCCACCACCTGACCCGGCCATTGCGCCGGGTCTTTTTGTTTAAGGGGCAGGGCATGACGAACGAGCAACAGGCACTGGCAGAGATGCCGATCTGGTTGGTGATTGCCTTATCCCTGGTTGGCGGTGTGTCTGGCGAGATGTGGCGCGCCGACAAGGACGGGGCGCGAGGCTGGGCGTTACTGCGCCGCCTCGCACTTCGGTCCGGTGCCTGCATCGTGTGCGGCGTGTCAGCGATGATGTTGCTGTTCGGTGCGGGCCTGTCGATCTGGACAGCGGGCGCTTTGGGTTGCCTGACCGCGATGGCCGGCGCC
>NZ_JAHSTW010000003.1 GCF_019145195.1 Pseudomonas siliginis | reverse complement strand
CGCACGACAACAACGCAAGGAGGCTCGACAAGTCCATGAGTAACGTTGCACAGAACCCGCTTCGCCTGCATCCGGCGCCTGAATCGGCCACCGTCGAACTGCTCTATCGAATCTTCGGTGATGTCCTGATCCCGCTAGAAAAAGTCCGCGAGCAGTACTTTCGCAATCTCAACGAGCAGTCGTTCGTGACGGAGATCAACAGCGGCCGCATCCAGCTTCCCATAACCACGCTGGACACCAGCCGCAAGGCGCTGAAGTACGCGCACATCCGCCATGTTGCCTCGCTGATCGACATCCGCGCCTACAAGGCTGATGAAGATATGCAGCGACAGCAGGACGGCCAACGCCAAACGGCCCACACACCACTGACGGCTGTCACCACCAGTCAACGATAATCCTAGGAGCACACCACATGATGACCCCAATACAAATCAGTGCACTGATCATCCTGATAGCTCTGGCCGCCCTGCTGCTCTGGGGCGGTTACATCATAGGCCGCAGCGATGGCCTGGAGACCGGCCTTCGCGAGGGTGAAGACATGCAACGCGCCGCAAGCGCCAAAACCATCCGCGAGCTTCGGGCCTCCCTGCAGTTCATCCGGGCCGATCACACTCGCTTGGCACAAACCTGCAAACGACTTGAAGCAGCCCCCCTCTTCGGCCCGGCCGAGCACCAGACGCTGGTCGGCATCGGCGAGTTGCTGCGGATCGCCGCCGAAACCTTCAGCGCCTTTCGTACCGGCAAGAAGCTCGAGCGTGATGCCCGATCTATGCGTGAACAGGCACTTACGATGGCTGCGCAGCTGCAACCAGGAATCGAGGGCCGCAAAGTCGCACAGCAAGCGCATTCGAAGTGCGCTGTATTTCCTAGCAAGGAGGCAGCATGAACATTCAATTTCTTAGCCATGAGCAGGTCTGCGAGTTGACTGGAGCCAAAACTAAAGCCGGTCAGATTACTGTACTGAAGCGTAATGGCATTCGTCACACCATCAAGCGCAATGGCTGGCCCTGCGTGATTGCCTCGGCGCTAACAGGGGTAACTACAAACGCGCCAGAAATTCCGACGTGGCAGCCACGCTTGGTGGGATAAATGGGACGAAGACCAACAAAGCCGGGAAGCATTCCTCGCCTGCGCGAGAGAAAACGCGGCAACACCACCTACTACCTTTATGACACTGGCGGGAAACCACGCAAGGAAATCCCGCTGGGTACAGATTACGGCCTAGCCATCTTGGAGTACGCAAAGCTCGAAAAAAGCCGCGTTTCTCAAGCTCTGACACAAACCGTACTTACCTTTGCGTACGTGGCCGAGCTTTATATGAATGAGGTGGTTCCCACGAAAGCCCATGCCACCCAGAAGGACAACGCGCGCGAACTGAAAAATCTTCTCCTGTTCTTCAACGACCCACCGGCCCCTCTAGAAGCAATCGAACCGAAACATGTCAGCCAGTACCTTCGTCATCGCGGTAAGGCAGCTCCTATTCGTGCAAATCGGGAAAAAGCGTTACTTAGCTCCATTTGGAACTTCGCTCGCGAGAACGGCTACACATCCTTGGCAAATCCTTGCTCAGGCGTGAAGGGCAATAAAGAAACCGGTCGCGACATATATGTTGAAGACGACGTCCTAGCCCGAGCCTACCAGCATGCCGATGAGCCATTAAGAGATGCTTTGGACCTGTTCTATCTAACAGGTCAGAGGGTCGCTGACACATTGAAGATGGATGAGCGGGACATAAAGGACGGAAAGCTCTCCGTCCAGCAAGGCAAAACTGGGGCTAAACGAAGGATCGAAATCATTGGTGAGCTCAAAGTCGTAATCGATCGAATCATGGCGCGAAAGGCCGGACAGAAAATCAGATCAACACGCCTGGTAGTAATCGACTCTGGGCAGCCGATGACGACCAGCATGCTCAGAAAAAGGTTCGATGACGCCAGGGAAGCAGCCGGGATTCCAAAAGCAGAATTTCAGATGCGCGACCTACGAGCAAAAGCGGCCACGGATAAAGAGGAGTCAACAGGGAGCATCAGAGAAGCTCGGGACCAACTTGGGCACACCACCGTAGGGATGACAGAACAGTACATCCGTATGCGAAAGGGCATGAAGGTCACCCCTACGAGGTGACTACCGGTCACGAATTGCGGAAAAGATTTTTTGATTGCGGAAAAAAGAATTAAGGGCTTGCATGAGGTATGTCATGCAAGCCCTTGATATTCATGGTGCCCGAAGCCGGAATCGAACCGGCACGCCCTTACGAGCGGGGGATTTTAAGTCCCGCGCCACAATCAAGCGGGCTGCGGCTTTGATGCGATTTTTTGGGCCGCAATTAGAGTCGAAAGACTGAGATTCGCCCCAATGTTTTCGCATACCGAAAAATGATTGCGGCCCAAAAAAAGGGCCTTAATTTCACGTAAAAATTGAAACCCTATCGGGCACTAAGAAGCTGGCATTATGCCGACTTTGCATAATCCAGCGCTTTGTCCTTCTCCGGCGTTCTGCTGACATTGAATCCCCCTGCTACTCTGGTTGCGTCCAAGGAGGAAACCAATGCCAAACTCTGATCTGCTCCCTTCCCTGCTCGTCAAGATCAACGAAAATCAACTCGCGCTCGAAGCCGCCATCATGGAACTCACCCTTTGGGTCGAGCAGCGCGGATCCGCCGATGTCGCCGAAAATGTCCGAAGCTCTCTGGCCGCGCTCGATCGGAATGAAGAATTCATCAGAATGACCTTGGCTGTTTTGATGACGCCCGACTGACAGTTCGTCGCCTCAATCTCGCCCGCTGGCACAGCCTCGATTACTGTATATGCAAACAGTATTCAGTAAGGCGTGCCCGTGGACCCCCTCTATATAGAAGACACCGACGATTGGCTCGGCAACCCGACCCCGCTCGAAACGTGCCGACACCAGCTCAGGATGTACGAGAACGAGTTCGAAGCGCTGACCCTCAAGCTCGATCGAGCGTTGGCGAATATCGAAGGCCTGGTCAGAGACAATGACGCGCTCAGGCAGGATAGGGATTCTCTCAAGGCCAAGCTTCAGTACGCCGAGGGGGATTTGCTGAGCGAAAGGCGAAGATTCGCCGACGTCGAGCACAGCAGAAACCATCTGTTCAATGAAAACCAGCGCCTGCTCAGGAAGCTTCGCGAGAGCGAGGAGGAAGAGTGAGCCAGATTCGGGCTACGGCACATCCTTAAAGAAGACGTGGTGCCCGAGCTTGAGTGTCTGCTTGGCCTTCGCCGCCCAGGCCGGAGCCTTGATGCTGGTGGCATAATAGTGCGTGGCGCCGCCGGTTGGGTCCGGCACCTTGCCGTCGATCACCTGGTCAGCAGCGATTCGACATTGCGCCAGCTCGCGGAACGGGATCTGCTTCACGCCGATCAGGAACTGATAGTTCGGGTCGGTCTTGTTCCAGCAGCTGAACTGCCACGGCTTTTGGCAAACGCCGGCGTAGCCCTCGCCCCACCACGACTTCTCCTTGCCGTCGAACACGCGGTTGCGGATCGTCCAGGCCACGGCGATCTGGCCGGCCGTGCCTTCGCCTCGCGCCTCGCCCCAAATCGTGCGGGCGAGGATGTCGCGGTCTTTCTCGGTTACTGGCATAACTTTTCTCCGGGCAAAAAAATACCCGCTCGATGGCGGGTACTCAAACGTTAATTCAGTCGTTAAAAGACTCTTCTCAAAACTGATATTTTTCGGAACCCCCACACAATAACAAGCGAAATTGCCATTGTAAGGAAAACCAATCCCGGGATCGTTATCCATCCGGAAACATCAGGATTGTTGAGATCGAAATATCGTATTAGGACGTCCATCACGAGCGGGTGAAATGCATATATCCCAAGTGAACAAGCAGAGATCGCAGAAACGATCGGCCTAATGAAAGCAGGAACCGATCGAATCATCAAAGCAATATTAAAAACAGCGCAAGCCGCGAGGACTATGAGTGGTGACTGGTAAACATAGAAGGTTTGCAAAGGGTGACCGGCTCGTACGGAAACGAGATATGTCAGATAGCACGTGCCTGCGGACCCAACAAAAGCTAGGAAGAGGTTTAGTGCCAGCCATCCCATGCCGCCTTTGTTTTGGTTTATGTCAAAGAGATAGGCTCCGAGGAAGACAAAACCGAAATACCCAGTAAAGCTGAACAGCGAATATAGCTTTATGGGATCGACTCCGGGGACTACAAACTGCCCTAACGTACCCCAAACACAGTTACACAGGAACCAAGCACCGAGAAACATCAACCGCTCATTATTAGTTGAATTTCTAAATATCTTCCCCAAGAAAGGCAGTAATACGTAAATGCCGAGAAGAGAGTAAAAATACCAAAGATGCCCATACGAAGGCGCAGTCAGTAGCAACTTAATGCTGCCGAAAATCCCTGGATATTCTTTCCAATATACCGCAGCATAAATGACTGACCAGAATATCAATGGTTGAAGAACCCTACCAACCCGACTCTTATAAAATGGAAATACCCCCTCATCTCTCGATACGAGCAATGCTCCTGTAATCATGAAGAATATGGGTACAGAAGCCCTAGCCAGAGAATCAAAGAAATTGGCCGAAAACCATTTTTCACTGAACACAAAAAAATCATTTGCGGATATATGTACAACTACAACCAGTATGCAAGCTACCACTCGAGCTATATCTAAGCCTACGGAAAATTGTCTGCTTCTTGTGTCCATGCTCAATCCCTGATTTCAAATTCAGTGGATGGTACTCGCCCAATATTTTGCTGTCATTTCTATTTTCAAGTGAGGGGCGGCGGTACATATGGGCTAATAACCCACTCAAGCTGCCGCCCATCCCCGTATCACTTCGACCTGCTCGTCAATGGCGGGCGTATCAAAACGGTAATCTATTGGACTTGTTCAAGCGCCCTGATTCGGCTTTCGAGCTGATGGTTTTTCGATGAAAGCTCTTGAACCGCGCCAACCAAGTAAGAAACGAGACCGAGCGAATCAAGGGAGAGAATTGACGTAATGTTATCCTTCGTTTCGCCCTCGATGATCTCACCCGTTACCAATGAAGAATCCGAAAGCATCACGTCCTGAGCGATGAACCCTCGTTTTACGCTCGACTGAGAAACCGGCCCACGCTGTGAGAATCTGTAAGTAACAGGCCTCAAGGACTCGACTAGCGAAAGGTCGCCTGAGGTGTCTTGAACGTAATTGATTTCCTCCTTGATGCGCTCATCCGAGGCGGTGTATTGGATCGTGCCGGTGTTCGATCCGTCCACCCAAACCTACATCCCGGACCCAGCCCAGAAAAGATTCCAGTGGTTCGATCCAGATTGCCCGGTACCGCTACTCGACCGATAACCTGGCGGAAAGAAAACAGAACTGGAAATTAAATAACCTGCAGAACTCGAAAGCGTCGTGGAATTGTTAAGGCGCAATGTGCGGACGACTTTCCCAGTACAGCGGAATCCACGACTTCGTGGCAGCGCTCAGCATGCCGAACGCGCTAATCAACTCGACCGGCGAGCAGCCCTTTGAGCGGTACAACGCCGCGCCGACCACTCAATTGGCCCTCTTCCACCAGGAAGGCGAGTTTCTGCACGCGGACATGGTTCGCTGGGGATGGCGCCCGCATTGGGCGAAAGACCGCGCCGCGCCAATTAACGCCCGCGTGGAGAAAGTCGCCCACGGACCGTTCTTCCGCGCGATTTGGCCGCATCAGGCAGTCATCGCGATCAACAACTGGTTCGAATGGGTAGACGAAGGCGGGCCGAAAAAGCAGCCCTACCTGATCCGGCACCGCGACCAATCCCCAATCCTTTGCGCCGCAATCGGCCAATACCCGAACGAGGAGCACGAACCTGGCGAGCACGACGGATTTGTGATCATCACTGCCGATAGCGCCGGCGGGATGGTCGACATTCACGACAGGCGGCCGGTGGTTCTCTCGCCAGAGCTCGCGCGGGAATGGTTGGACCCGGCCACGCCTAAAGAACGCGCTGAACAGATGGTGTTGCATGAGGGCGAACCATCCGAGGCTTTCGAGTGGTTCAAGGTTGACCGCGCCGTGGGTAACGTACGCAATCGGGGGCCGGAACTGATCGAGTCGGCCGAATGATTCATCGTTGCGACAAGGTTTTCAGGTGCTCCACTAGCGCGGCTTCGAAAATGATGTGAAGCCTTTCAGCATCGCCGGAGCGCAACGCGCCGGCAGTTTCAAGCCCAAGGACGAAGCCCTCCGCCCGCGCTCCCGCCTTCACCGCTGTGATCATCGAGTCCGTCCGGACGATTTGCGCCAGGAGACGATCGACCTCTCGCTGCATTTTGTCGCCCATCACTACGCCTTCCACAGCGATTCACCCTTTATATTCACTGCGACATCCAATACATCACTGCCAGGACGACCGTAACCCAAACGAGGGTCATCAAGAACGAAAGCCCTGCAAGTCGCTTGTCCACGTACATAACGCCATCATCAAAAAGGAATGATGGTTCAGGAGTTGAGCCTCCGCAAGCGTGGCGGAGGGCCAGCAATATTGCAAGTTTCGCACATAGTCCTGGCACGCCTGCAACGCGATCAGCCCACGGTCGCCGGTGTCGGTGATGGCGATAATTCGTTGAGCATGCGCCGGGTCAAGTTGGGCTCGTACGGCTGCATGATCCAAGCCGCCGGCGCCGGCGGTGGCTGGCATCCCACAGCCTTTGGCAGCGTCGGTTGCGTCGAGGAGGACTGACAACCGCAGATCAGAAGTGGCAAGGCGATCGCGCAAGCGATCTTGGTCACGTTGGGCATCGGTCATTTTCTCGAAGTTTTTTTTTCACTGCTCGCCAGCCGCTGCTCGAGCGCCATGCGCTTGTCCTGCTCGACCTGCTGCGCAGCTGCCGCGGCATTCGTCAACTGGTTCAGGGTCTCGGTATGCAGCTGGGACTGCTCGGCCAATTGCTTGCCGTAGCGCCAATCTTGAAACTGCCAGGCGCTCCCGAAGCCGATACCGATCATTGCGATGACGCCTAAAAGCTTCATGTAACTGAACACACGCTAATCCTCTGCTATATAAGAGTTCCGGAATCGATAACCTACGGAGTTGGAAATGCCTACCAAAAGGGAAATTACAATCGCAGGGATCGGCGCGGCGCTCGGTGCCGATGCCAAACATGCGCCTGCTGAATTCACCATCGGCAATACCAATATCAGGATCGATAATCGGGGGATCAGCATCATCCTGAACGAGGAAGGCCTCGACCAATTCGCACTGAGAATTTACCGGCCGCATATCGACGCTTCAGCCTGGGGGTATGTGCTTGTGGCTGAACCTGGTGTGAAACCCAGTGATAAAGGTGAGGCAGGTTGGAGCGACTACCATGTTGTTGGTTACA
The DNA here is from genome assembly GCF_019145195.1 of Pseudomonas siliginis. GTDB lineage: Bacteria > Pseudomonadota > Gammaproteobacteria > Pseudomonadales > Pseudomonadaceae > Aquipseudomonas > Aquipseudomonas siliginis. The sequence continues at coordinate 464,625 of NZ_JAHSTW010000003.1, read as the reverse complement.
TGCCAAAAACGGCATGATCAGCCGAGAACATTCAAAGCTTTCTCGTACAAAGCTTGGCGCTCATCTGCGCCGTTTGGAGTGCGCCCGCGCCGACCAGTGTTGATGATGCTGCCGATGTTCGAGTTGTCGCCGGCATCGGCCAGAGTGTTCAGCCCATGCGTGGCCCACCACCATGCCGCCGACATCGCAGCATGCTGCGGTAGCTCCAGCAGTTCCGGCTGATTGATCAGGTCCAGGCCCAGCGCCTCGCCACATGCGGCATAGTTCGCCCGGCCGGTGATCTGGATCAGGCCACGGCCGCGGTATTTGAGGCCGTCGCCCTGCTTGGTGTTGTCGAGGTCTGCCCGCCCCTCGTACCGTGCCTGGGCCGGTGTCGGCCCCCAAATCTCCCGGACGTACCGCAACTGGCCGGACTCATGCCCGATCTGGGCAATGAACGCAGCCACCCGTTTGGCACCGACGACCTGGTAGCGCTGCATCGCCGTGTTGAGGACAGGAACAAAAACGCCGGCTCTTGCGCCGGCGTTCGGGAGGATCTGCAGCAGTTGCTGTTGGGTGATAGGCATCTGTTTTCTCCAGGCAAAAAAATACCCGCTCTATGGCGGGTTGCGGTTGGTTGATGCGGCTGGGCGCCACGGTCTATTGGCTGGCTCGGGGAATCCCTCTGCCCCTTCCTTCCAGTTCCTGACTCGGGTTCGATAGGCTAGCCACTGCTCACGCGTGCCCGGGAGCGCTTCGGCCCCCTCCTCCAGCGCCATCAACTGGTCGTTGATCTCCAAAATCTCGGTAGCTCGCCATTCCTCCTCGATGCGTGATGCCTCGCGCAGCGCATCCGCCGCGGCACTCGCATTTATGAGCCACTGCGGAATCTCCTCAGCGAAAGTTTCCCCGTCCTGCAACTCCATGTCGGGGTTAATCGCTCTCCAGCCGGTAGCTGTAATTGCATAAGGCATATTCGTCACCTGTCGAAGTAGTAGCCGAGCGTGTAGATGTAGGCGAGGTTCGAAGAAGACGTCCAATAGGTGATGGTCCTATCGTCAGCGATACGGCAGGTTCCGTTCTGCACCGTCCCCGCCGAAACGAACACCTGCCACCCTACCGATGCCGCCGTGCCAGCGTCGGATGGCGTGAACTGCGCGATACCGCCCGAGCTTGTCTGGAAAGAACCTGCCAACGTGTGCGCTGTCGTCGGGCAGCTTGCCGCTGTGCTGACGCTGCCGATCCCTGTTACCCCATTGAGAATTCGGAATGGTGCTACGGATGGGTTGCCGAAGGTATAACTCATCGACGAATCGAGCGGATGGTGGTGAAATTTGTAGATGTTGCTCGCCGCCCCTACCAGCAGCGAGCCGATGTAACGGCGTGAGTTGTCCCCTGTTTTCTGGTGTGCTTGGTTGTAGTAGCGCAACGGCACGGTCGCGGCCTGCTCAATGTCACCAGCAGCGGTCAGGTAAACGTGAATGAAGCTGTTAGCCGCCCCCGATGGCGTGAAAGTGCCGCCTGCGTAACTGACAACCTTGTTGACCGAAGGGATGTACGCACTGCCCGCGCCGACGCTGATCGACGTAGCTGACACCCAGCCGAGCGTTAGTCCGTCGATGTAGCCCCGGCCAACGCCGAGCGCTGCAGCTGCTCCGGCCGAAGCTGCGGCGCTGAGTGCTGAGTTTGCCGCAGCGTCCTTGTAACCAAGGGCAGCCTGTTCCGATTGTCCGGCGTTGGTTGCGGACGTACCGGCAGCATTCTTATAGTTAAGCGATGCCGCTTCGGACTGCGCCGCCGCGTTTGCCGAAAGACCCGCCGCATTTTTATAATCCAACGATGCAGTTTCGGATTGACCAGCAGCGGCTGCCGACTGAGCTGCCGTGTTTTTGGAAGAAAGCGCGGCCGCAGCCGACTCAGCCGCCGACTGCACGCTCTCCTCCAATCCATCGAGCGCATCGCCCACCTCAAGCGATGCCTGACGGAGCGCGTCGGCGGTGGCTTTCAAATAGCCCTGCATCGGTGCGAGGGCGTAGGTTCCGCCCGCGACCGTAGACCCTTTGTACGGCGGCGAGATCGATAGAGCGGTATCGCTCGCGATGTTGGTGACCTCGTACAGCCCGCTATCTGGGCCGATCCAAGCATCACCAACACGTGAGTTCGCGATGAAAGCCGTGCCGACACCCATCACCGCATTGGAATTTTGGGCAACAGAGACCGTTCCTGATTTGTACCAGGTCATGGATATTTTCCTTTGAGGGCTTAAGCAGCGATTTTTGCGAAGACGGCGGGCAGGAAGAACGCAGACGGGTTCGAAGCCGCAATGGTGATTGCGTAGAGCGTGCTATTGGTAAAGTCCCACCAGCAATAGAGTTCTCGGGGAATACCGCTGCCGGAAGTCATCGGCATGCCGAAGTTGTTCAGCAGCATGTATTCGTTTTGCGGAAAGTTGAACGGTACCGAGTAGTAGATTCGTGTCAGCCCTTGTGGGGTGGTGTCATATTTGACGTAGTTCCAGTTCTGGAAAGCCCGGCTGAATGTCGCGTTGGGTGTGCCCGAATCAAAAAGCAACTTCCCCGCACCATCCCAGAGACGCATGCCGTATTGCGCCACCGGCTGCGCAGCGAAAGCTGCAACGAAGTAGCGCCCGTTCGGTTGAGCGGTATTTGCGTCATACGCCCGAACATAAAAGCCGGTCCAGTTCCCCGCCGAACCGATAAGCCGCATCCTGCACAGGCCAGCAACGCCGCCAACAGTGTCGGGTCGCACGAACACCAAGGGTGGCTCCTGCGAAGTCACGGGGCGAACGAAATAAGTCGTCGACCCAAGACCTCCATCTTCCGTGGGAGCAAACCTGCCGGTGGAGATCACCATTAGCCTGGCGAACTCAGAATCGATGACCACTGTGTTGGTGTTGTTGGTGTATTGCAGTCCAAAAGCCATCAACCCCACCTCATTACGATCAACCGCATAGTGCCAGACGACGTGAAGCTGGCGGCATAGGTGCGCGTGTGGTTGTAAACCCGCACCAAGCCGTCGAGGACTTCAGTTTCAAATTGCATTTGCGAATCTGGGTATGCGCCGATGGGAACCACGATTGCCGTCCCGTTGCCCGGCGATATGCCAGGAACCGAGAAATCTTGATTCCCTTTGCTGGCCCCAAGAGCGAACGTGACCAGCGTGGAGAACAGCACCCGAATGGTGAATGAATTCTCATCGACCTGAAGTACGCCATCAGCGCCCCAGATCCTCATTCCATAAGCCATAGTTCACCCCAGATAGCCAAGACGGACACGCAGTACATTGTTTGCGTCGTAGACCGAGACGTTCAGCGAGTTGATCACCAGCCGCCCCTGACCGGGCACGATGCCGTTGATTTCAAGCGTTCCGTCTTTGTTGAGGATCCAGCCTTGTACGCCGGCAATGTAGTTGGTCGAGCTGATGTAACTGCCGATCTTGGCGTTGGTGATCGTACCGTCGGCGATGAACGCCGAATTCATGAACACCTGGCCACCCTGCACCGCAAACGGTACAGAGATCGCACCGCCCGCAATCGTGTTGACGATCGCGAACCGATCAGCAGCAACCAGGAACTGGCTTTGGAAAACACCATTCACGTTCTCGATGCCAAGGCCGATGCCCGCAGCCACGTACTGACCATTCGCAGTAACCGACATCTTTACCGACCACATCGTTTTCAGGTTGCCGTCGAGATCTGCAAAAGCTTCGGAGGTTTCCTGAATGGCGGATGTGTTGTCTCCGACCGTGGCGGTCAGTTGCGTGATTTTGGTGGCAGTGGCTTCTTCGTTTGTGGCGACCGTCTGTTCCAGCTCAGTCAGGTTGGCCGAGTTCTCGCCCACTTCCGCATCAAGCGTTGTGACCCGCTGCGTCAGCGCGCTGTTCTGCGTTGCCCGAACCTTGACCTCTTCGGCAAAGCTGGTCGTGGCATTCCAGCCGCGCAACGCGTCTTGAGCGTCACCCTCTCCATCGTCGTCTCGGTAGGATGCCCGTAGCGCCTGAAATGCTGTCGCTTGCGCGGTCACCACGCCATCGAGTTCGGTTATTTCGGCAGTGTTGGTGGCGACCTGCTGAGCGAGTCCGTTCGCAGTCTCAACAGTCTGCCCAACATCGAGCCAGTAGAGCGGGTTCGGCGGAGGAGTTTCGACCGGTACCGGGCCGGTGGCTTGGTAGATCCGCTTGCCCTGCACCACCAGGTCGTACTCTTCGTAGGTGGCGTCTGGGTTGTAGCCTTTCAGCCCGTCGAGCGCATCGATCTGCGCCTGCAGGCCTGGGATCTTGTCGATCTCGTCGAGGATGTCTTGCCCCAGCTCGGTTCGGCCGATCTCGCCCGCGATCATCTCGAGAATGGCTGCTGCGTCCGAACTGGATTGCCCCTGCACGCCAAGCCCAATCGGATACCACGGGCCGATGTTGCCGATCTTGTCGACGATGCGCCCCCAGAAATAGAAGGTCACACCAGCGCGCAGGCCGAGCATGGAGAAATCGCTCTGCGGATAGGCCAGGTCTGTCAGCTTGGTCGCAGCATCCAGCTCAGTCGTCGGCCCGTACCAGATCTCCGTGCGCTGGCTGTCCTCGGCGCCAGCAGGGAATCCCCACTTGAGGTAAATGCCGAACAGCAGCGGCGTGGCAGTCAGGAACGCCAGCGCCGGCGGCAGCCCCTGCTTACCGCTGAGGTTGGTCAGGATAGAGTTGCGCCACGGCGACGTGAAATCGAACGCGCTCACCGCGCGCACCCGTGCCACATATGCGCCAGCGTAGATCCCGACGACGTCCACGTTGGTCATGCCGGTGCGCTGCAGCTTGATCCAGTTGCCGCTGTCCTTGCGCCATTCCACGTCGTAGCCGACCGCGCCATCGACAGCTGGCCAACTGATCGTCATGGTGGCCACGGCCAGCCCCTGCACCACCGATGAAGTCGACGACAGCGAAACGCTGGACGGCGCCGGGACGACGGTGATCGGGATCACGCTGATCGGGCGTTCTTCCAGGCGTGCACCGGTGTCGATGAAAGCGAACTTGCTCGGCTCGAACTGGAGCGCGCTGATTTCGTAATCGCCCTCGGTGGTGCGCTTGGTGCGCAGCACGCGATACAGCGGGATCGCCAGATCATCGGCATCGAGCGCCCATTGCAACTGTGCAACCGGCGGTTCGCTGTAGGCGACTGTGACGGTCACGGCACGTCCGCTGACGCTCTGCACTGTGCGGCCTTCGGCGCGGCCGCCCGGGAGGTTGATAATCAGCCGGTCGCCGGCCTTGGCTTGGGTGTCGCGATCGAGCGTGATCACCCGCCCCGCCACCGCCGAGATCCGTCCGCCCACTTCACGGCCCGCCAGCAGCGAATCCGCCACTGGGATGATGTGACCGGGCAGCGGGATTACACCCTCCATGCCAGTCTTGAACGAAACCGTGCGGTCTTGGTTGTTGCTGAGGATCGCCCACTTGCCACGGCGCTGGGCCTCGGAGGCACGAGTGCAGCCAATGGCGCTCAGCTCGGTCGGACGATCGCCATAGCGGCGTTGAAGATCAAGGTCAGCGAAGGGAATGACGTCGGTGTCGTAGTTGTTCGCCGGGTTGTCGTAGCTGACCAGCGCCCGGGTGTAACGGGTCTTCGCAGATGCACTGCCATAGGAGAACTTGCCGTCGATCACGTTCGACCGAGTGAACACATAGTCGAAGTCCTGCGCGCGCGGCATGTCCGCCTGCATCACCAGCTGGCCCTGCGCCCAGTACGTCATGCCCCGGTAGATCGCCGAGATATCGCGCAGCAGCGACCAGGCATCCGCCTTGCCCTGCAGGTTCATGTCGCAGAGGAAGCGTGGTTCCTGCCCGCCCAGCCCGTTCGGCACCAGCTGATCGCAATACTGGGCAATACGGTACAACTCCCACTTGTCGACCATGAACGGTTTGATGCGCTTGCCCAGGCCGAAGCGATCTTCGGTGCAGATGCCGTAGGTGATCCACGCCGGGTTATTGGTCCAGGCCGATTTCATCGAGCCGTCCCATGTCCCGGTGTAGGTGCGAAGGATAGGGTCGTAGTTGCTCGGCACCATCCAGCGGCGGGCCTTGCACTTCACGGTTACAGCCGGAATGTTGGTGAACTGCTCGGCGTCGAACTCGATGTAGAGCAGCGCGGTATTCGGGTAGCGCAGCTTGGCGTCGATGACTTCGGTATATCCGGCCACCAGCATGGTGTCGGCGATCTTGTTGGTGTTCTGGTTCGGCGTCAGGCGGCGCACACGGATCTGCCAGCCGGTGGTTGCATCAGGCAGATCGATCCGGCGCGAGCGCTCGTAGCGCGTGGTGGTCTTGCCATCGACGGCGTCCACCAGCACCTGCTGATAGGCGCCGCCGTCGGTGGCCACGTCAATTGCGTACTCAATTCGGTACCCGCCGACGTTGCCCTGGTCATCGGAGCGTTGCAGCGCCGGCCAGGCCAACCGCATGCGCACGGCGGAAAGCTGGGTATTGGTGATCGAGCGCACCCACGGCGAATCGCTGCGCAGTTCAATGTTCAGCGACGTCTCGTTCTCCACGGACGGAATGCCGGGAATGTACGTCTGATCCACCGACCCCGGGCGCCAGTCCCACTTCACGTTCGGGAAGTTGTAGTTGCCGCTGGCATCGCGGATCGGTGTGTTATCCAGGTAGATATCGTAATCGGTCGGGACGCTGTCGAATTCACCCTCGCCCACGGCAATCAGCAGCTTGGCCAGGTTGGTCGAGCGCAGGCTGTCGCTGGCTTCGGTCGGCGACTTCGGCTTGCTGCTGCCGCCCTTCTCGCCGTGGATGTCGATCTTTGCTGGTGCGCCCATGCTTTCCTCCAGGCATAAAAAAACCGCCTCGCGGGCGGTCGGTGTTCTGCTGTCCTGATTACACTTTGTCTTCAGCTAGGATCGAGGCCGAGATAATCATCCCGCCCCACCGGCGTTCGCCGATGCAGATCGGTACCGGGTTTCCGCTGGCCGTGGTGTTCTTGGCGCTGCCGAAGGCGTAAGAAGGGGAGTTTTCGGGGGATGCGCTGTGCTTTAGGCCTGAGGCTTGCGGGCTGAGCATTTGAATCACGCCGCCTGCAACCAAGCCAATACCAGCACCAATCAGAGGTGCGCCGAATGGAGTGGTGGAAAGGAACGTACCTGCAACGATCAAGACCGCCCCAATAATGGTCTGGATGAGTCCGGCTTTTTTGCTTCCTTGGATGATCGGCACAATCCGAATATCAGTTGCTCCACCTAATCCAAATTCCGCCTCGCCGACGTTTTTTCGATTGCGAAACACGGCGAAGCGCATGCCCAACCGATCGAGGCGCTGAATTTCTTCCTTAAATCCTACGAGCGTTGCCTTCAGCGCTCTGAATGCCTCCCATGCTTGGCCGGAGTCCAACACTCGACGGTGAAGCCTGCCAAACTTTGCCGCCAAGGATCCTGACAGTCTGATCGTAGTCATTGGCTGATAGTGAGCAACGGTGGCATGCATGCTTTTCTCCAGACATAAAAAAACCGCCCGAAGGCGGCAGATTGAAAATTTACTCACTGATAATCGACGTACGGGCCAATAAAAAAACCGCTCATATCCCCGCTGATTCGGTAGAGGCTTTCTTTGCCGCTTTTCACATTGGCAGAGATCGTGCGAATGGCCGCCCCGCCACAAAGCCCAGAGCCAGCGAGACCCGCTCCGATACTTGGATTGCCCGGCGGCAGGTAAAAGGAGGCGCGCTGTCCGGTGCCGACTTTCGCGACTTTCCGCCCATCTACGTAAACCACTATGTCGCAGCCAGATCCAACCATCCCAGAGTCACGGATTACGGTGATCTTTCCGCTTTCGCCGGCCGGCTTGGTCTGAAACGCGTACAGCTCATCACGCGGTACCGGTTCAGTTTGGCTAATTGGTATCGCGGAAGATGCACACCCCACCAACAACGTTGCCATCGACATACTCATTACTAGCTTCATGCATTCACTCCAACCTAGTAATATTTAACAAATGTGCCAAAAACTAAACACGCTCTGTGGATCTGCATTGCAAAAAAAACGAACAGATCGTCAATCTAAGCGATCAACCATGTCGATCAAACGTTTTGTCTCAGCCAAATACAGCTCTAACTTTGATCGAGTGATAGTTATACCCAGATTATAATCACAAACATGTCTAAAGCGTTTATGGCGCGCCAAGCTCTCGGCAAAACTTTTAGACTTAATTCCCCGTTTCGCAAAAGTAGACGCCAAAGCTTCGTGACTTCCCGCAGACTCAACCCTGATCAACATTTCTCCTTTACTTTCAAGATAGCACTTCGCCCTGTGATACAAAGCGTAATACGCTCTGCTCCCAGCATTGCGCAATCCGATCTCCGTATCAGCACTCCCATCCCCGCCAATTAAATCTAATGCCGAACTGAAAAAATCTCCATGATTAACTGACATATCAGGCGTGTACCTCCCATGGTACTACTCCCGTAGTGACATGTTCAGAGATGAGCTCATCAAAAGAGCTGGCAATAGCATCCGAGATAGCAAAATTGAGATCTACAAGCCGCTCTAACTCAGCGGCCACCGAAAGTTCCACAGAGACTCCATAGTTTCCAGCAGAGATAGAAAACTTCCTAAGTCTGAAGCCCGCATCCACTACCAATTTTGAAGACAACAGCACTCGCTGCGAAACTTCCAAATCGTCTAATCCGCATCTTGCTAAATAGTCCGCAGTAAATCCCAAAAATGGATAGTCGGTTTCCACTATAGCTGCGGCTTTAGCATCGACTCTAATCAATTCTTCGAAGCTTTCCCACGCAGCAATATAGAAACCCGAAGCAACGAGAATATGGATGACCTTAGCAAGGTGGCTTGCACCGCCTTTGCCGGCACCAGAAGTTAGCAGGTCAACAATCATCGACTGGTCGCCGAACAACGTCGCGTAGTTTGCTCTGATAAGGTACCAATTTGGAGTTTTACCAAATCTGGAAGCGCTCAGATTGAATAACGATTTAATCTTATCCCTGTCGAGCCTCATTCCCCACATTACCGCTTGGTGAAGCAATGAAGTTTCACCTGATCCTGGTACATTCTCGAGCTTCTGGAGATCCTTGAGAATTCCGTTCCATTCGAAAAGATTGAGTTCATTTCGCTCCGAAACCTTACGCCCTATAGCGTTGATTCGGTCAAGAATCTCAATGGCATTTGTTCGGGGTGCACCAGCCATGGCAGCCTCAACCCATTAAAAAGTCACTATATCACGGTATCGTACCGCGAGAATGCCACGGGTTCCTCCCGACTAGTTATAGTCAGGTAGCTTGTTTGTGTCTAAGGAACAGGCGAGTGCGGTCGAGCCACGGTCCGCCGAAGACAATCACCTCTGATGGCCTGCCATACAGGTGGTGCAGCAGGAACGGCCCGGGGCCGAATGTCGCGGCATCCTCGCCGGGCAGCGCTGTATCAGTGCCGAGGAATATCCCGGCATGGTTCGGGTAAACGGTGCGCCCAACTTCCATCACGATCATGTCACCGCGCTGCGGCTGATCGACTCGGTAGAAGCCGGCGGCCTTGTAGTTCGCTTCGTACAGGCTGGTGTTGTCCTTGCTCTCCCACCAGCCATCGGCGCGCTTGAAGACCTCGAACTCCAGACCCCACTCGCGTTTGTACCAGTCGGCGCAGACCTGCCAGCAGTCCCAGGCACCGTGCACAAAAGGCCGTTTCAGTAGCGGCACCTCGCCGGACGGTATGACCGTTCGAAGATCGCCCTCGGGCCAGCTCAGGATGTGCCAAGGCAATGCGGTCGCTTCGCACATGGCGAGGTCACGCGGTGACGGTCTGCTGGTAGCGTCTGGATGCGAATGAACCACGCCGATCACTTCGCCAACGTCTTCGGCCGCCGCGTACTCCTTCGGGTGGATTCGAAACTCTTCGTTGGGCTCGGTAGAGACGTTGGTGCAGGGAAAGTATTGTTGCTTGCGCCCGATCGCCAGCAACAGCCCGCAGCACTCTTTCGGGTACTCGGCCGCCGCATGCTCCTGGATCGCATTCAAGATGTGCTTTCGCATGTCAGCTCCGTGCGATCAGGGATACAGCCGGGAAGCCACCAAATGGCAGCGGGTTTCCTTCGCCGAAGCGCGGGATGCAACCCTTGCCCAGCGTGGCGTCGCATTCGTCCAGTTCGGGGTTGTCGGTGATCACGCCATCCTTCGTGACGTATGGACCGGTGTAACCGCAGTTCGGCCCGCGATAGCCGCCAGTGAGGCACCAGTGGCAAAGCGTCGTGGCCTGCCGCCCAATCGACTCGTTGCCGGCGTCGCCCGGGCTGGCCAGCTCCCAACTGACGTTTTCCCCGTCCTCGTTCGTCTTCTGGTCGATGTACCAGACCTCGATCGTCTCTTGTGTTGGATCTGCCGTAGGATTGCCGGCCGGGAAGTTCGCCGCGTCGAGGTAAGTGCCCAGCGTGTGGCGCATCGTCAGCTTGAACTCCAGAAGATCCTCGAAGGCCAAACAGAGCGCCGTGATTCGCCCGTTGACGTTACCCACTGACAGAGTGGGCCGAACCGCAGTGCCGTCGCCGTTCGCCTCAATGCCGTCGATCTGCATGGGCCAGGCGCTGTACTCGTTGCCCTGCCAGTAGATAGCCTTCGCCGGCAGCTGGTCTGCATTGTCGCCGGCGGCGATCAACTCGGCCGCCGTGTGCGGGATCGCGTGCCCGTGGAAGCGCAGAACGTCCGCGCCATAGTCCGTGCCGTCCAATTCAAAGAGCAGCACTTCGCTGCCAGGTTCAAGCACCTGGATGTCACTGATCAGCGGCATGATTGCCCCTTATGGTTGGAATGCCCGCTCGAAAGTGGCGGTGAGTTTGAAGACCCCGCCGCCCATGGGTGTGGGAGCGGGATTTTTGCAAGTGAACAGCCCGAGTTCGCCGAGCGGGGTCGTCCAGAGAAATGCCTTTGATCCGGCGTGCCGGTCGAGGAACGCCATGATCTCCAGCACCTTGGACTTCTGACCGGCGTAGGTGATGGGATAGGAGTCCTCTTTGTTGTTCGGGCCGTCGCCAACGTTCTGCGCATAGCCATTGCCGAACTTCGAGGTGCGCACCCGATAATTGATATCGGGCGTTTCCCCCCGCTCGGTTGGCCAGGTGAATTTCTCTATGGCCATCAGGCCCTCCCATTTGCATTTCGAAAGCTGGTACCGCCCGCGCGCCAAGAGTCGGCGACGGCTCTTTCGGCCACCGCCTGCATCTGCGACTGTAGGTTTCTCGACAGGGCTTGCTGATCGATCTGCATGCCTTCGGAGCTGCGATCCTCGGTCACTACCGTGACCGGTGCATTGATGCTGATCGCAGTGCCCGAGCCTCCGCCGGCAGCGATAACACCCAGCTTGCCGCTGGAAGTCCGGGTCAGCGGCATGATCGCCTCCGGCCCCGCCTCACCCATGACGCCCGCCCGGCCGCCGGCCATGCCGAACGCGGTCGGCGCGCTGACGATGCTGTTGGTGAAGGCGCCGCCGTTGGCGAACATTTGCACGCCCGAAGACCAGGCACCACCGAGCGCCTGCGGGAAGTAGGTGCTGGAGTAACCTGCCGAGGACGCGCCGAGATTCGAAGACGTCGCACCCGCTGATCCAGCCGCCAGCCCATTACCGCCACCACCTCCAGTGAAGTAACTGGTAGCGGCACCCACCAGACTGCTCAGCAATGCCGAACTGGCCTGACGGGTCGCGATCCGCGCCATGTCCGCGAGAATCGACTTGGTGAAGTCAGCAAACGACAGCTTCCCGGTCATGGCGAAGTTGACGACCGCGTCTTCCATCGAGCTGAAGGCGTTGCCGAACAGGGTCTTTGTCTGTCCGGCGATATTGCTCGCCGAGTCCAGGTAATTGGCCCAAGCCGACGTTGCGCCCTTGGTCCAGTCCCCTTGAGCTTTCTCGACATCGGCGTAGTTCTGCCGGATCTGATCGGTTGCGGCCTTGTTCGCATCGGCGAGAGCCTGCGACTTACGGGCGAACTCCTCCTCCGACATATTCCGCGACGGGTCGGACTTCTGATTTGCCAGTTCCAGCGACTGCTGTGCTAACCGATCCTGCTGGCTGTTCAGCTCATTGTTGAGCGCGTTCTGGCGATCGCCCTGCCCGACGCCGAGAACAGCGCGCTGCCCTGCCAGTTCCAGCGCTCGCTGCTGTTGAGCCAGGGCCTGAACGTAGGTAGTGATCGAACGCTCTTGTCGGGCGAGGCGGCCGGTCTCGGTTGTGGCCAGAACCTCGAGCTGGCTGTCCGCATCCTTCTGCGCCTTGACCATACCCGCGCGTGCGTCGGCGATCTTTTGGTCGAGCTGGATGCTTTGCGCCGCGGTCGTGGTCTTTTTCGCCTTCGCGACTTCCAGCGCGGCAATCTCCGCCTCGTAAGCCGCAGTCACTTCATCGCGCTCGTTGCCGATCAGCGCTTCGCGCTTCAGGGCATAGTCAGCCTGAGAAACAAGCCCGGCCTTTTGCGCTGCCTCCAGTTCCTTCTGAGCGTTTTTATAGTCAGCGCTGATGGCGGCCAAAGCGTTTTTGGCATCATTGAAGCCTGTCAGGTCGACCTGAGGAGCTGCCGATTTCGGATCTTTATTTTTATCTTCAAGCCCTTTCTTCAGTGTGTCGTAGGCGCCGCCAGAGAACTTGCTCCCGTCATAATTGACACCATCAAGCAGCGGCGACTTCTGCCCTGTTTTTTCCGCATTCTCGTAAAGGGTTTTGAACTGCTGGTTGAGCTTGTCCAGCGCTGCCTTGCGCTTATTTAGCGGATTTATGTCATCGAGCTGCGCATCAAGCGCTTTCTGAACCTCGATGGCTTTCTGATTGGCGTCAGTATTTTCACCAGTGGCGATTGCCAAATTGGTGCTGGCGGTCTGCCTGGCTTTGAGGCTCGCGAGCTTTTGTTCCAAAGCTTCTGTTGAGTCGTCATTTGCGCCAGTGCCCAGGCCCAGCGCCGTGTTCAGAGAGCTGAGACCGTTGGAGATTGCACCCGCTACTCCGCCACCCTTGCGGGTATCCAGAATGCGCTGAGTGATCTCGATCTGCTTGGCCAAGTCCGGGAATATTTCCGAACGGACCTCAGCGTACGCGCCTTTAATGGCTGATTTGATTTTGTCCCAGTCACGCTCAACATCTGACAGGGAACCGCGATAGGCTTCCAATCGCTTAAGCGCGGCCTGATTCACATCTTCGCTGAGAACGTCAAGCGCGCGCTGGCTCTCGCCTTGGTCATCGAGCCCTTTGATGACCTGGTACTGTTCGAGGGTCAGCAACCCATACTGACTGCTGATCTTGCCCGCTGCTTCTGTTGCCGTGTCGCCAGCGGTGGCGAAAGACTTTGCGAGTTCGGCAGCGCCCTGGCCGGTTACTTCACTCACGGCCGCTGCGGCTTCAGCCAGATTACGCATCTGCGTGCCACTGGTAGCTGCCCCGGATGCAAGCGAAACAACCGCCTCACGCGCGCCGGACAGGTTGCCGGTGACGCGCCCAGCGCCGTCGGCCATGTCCTTCAGGCTGGCGATGGTCTGCCCCGCAGCATTCGTACCGCCGTTGATAGCAGCATTGAACTCGCGCGCCTGCTTCATTGCATCGAAGTACGCGTACCCCAGACTGCCGATTACAGCAACCAAAAGGCCAGCCGGGATCAGCATCCCTGCGAGGCTTTTCGCCGATTCACCGGCGCCAGCGCCTAGCTGAGCGATCGCGCGCGCACCACTGCCCAGATCACCCGCCTGAATGGCATTGGCGAGTTGCATGACGTTTTCTTGAGCTTGGCGCGTGCCGAGCTTTAGCTTGTCGAATGCGCCCGCGGCTTCAGTCAGGCCCGCTCGGTCCTTGCCGATCTTGGCCAGGGCTTCGTTATAGCGCTCGGCATCGATCTGCCCAGCTTTGTGCAGGTCGTTTAGCGCCTTCTCCTGAGCCTCCAGCTTCGCCAACTTGGCGGTCACTGGATCAATACCGTTGACTGTACGCTTCAGTGCATCAATCTGGCGATTCTCAGCCTCAATCAGCTTTTGCTTCTGGGCCAGCTCTTTGGCTTCCGCCTTTTCAATCTTGTCGTAGGCCTTCCCCAGTTGATCCTGGTACTTCGCCTGCTCCTCGATGGTGACCAAGCCGCCCTTGCGGGCTCGCTCCAGCAATCCCTCGGCCTGAACCAGCGATTCCATGCTCGAAATATTGCCCGTCATCGCCTTGTCGAGCTGACTGATGACGGAGATTTCCGCTACTGCGCTGTCAGTTGCTTTGCGACTTGCCCCGGCTTGACGGTACCTTGCCGCCGTAGATTTATCGATGCCTTGCGCAATGTCCGCTTCTGCCTGGGAAATCTTTTTACCGGTGTTGGACAGGCCTTCGCCTGTTTTGCCCAGGTCATCAATGGCCTTCTGAGCGCCTTCAGCAGAATCGACCAGCTTATCCAGATCATCAGCAGCCTTTGCGGCCTGCGACGACTCAACCGCAATACCCAGGGAAGCGAAATTGGTGCTCATTTGTTTTCTCTCTGTTCCGCCATCACCTGCAGGGCTTCAGCCTCCATCCGCCGGAAGTCGCTGAAAATAGTTTGTCGCTGGCTGATCGGTACGCCACACATCCGAATCACACCGGAGAGAACGCTGTAGTCCATGCCTGTTGCGCCACACGCGCCTGTGCGCCACTGGGTGCTCATGGCCTCGAAGACTTTGAAGGCCTCCCAGTTGTCCGGCCAGATGCCGACTTCCTTGTCGGGAATATCCTGGCGCGATAAGCCGAAGGCCATCAGGTCTGCATCTGATGGCCCAGGCTCATACAGGGCGCGGGAGGCGCTTAGGAGTTTCCCAGGCGGGCCTCGCTGAAGGCTTCGGCGTAGGCGTTCAGTACTGCCTTCGGCGCCGAGTTGATCGAATTGACGAGGATGCGCACGTTTTCAGGCGTGAATTCCTCTTCGATATCCCAGCCGACCACCACATCCAGCAACTGATCTGCTTGCAGGGCGATCTGGGCGGCGGTGAAAGCTTTGAGGTCCATGTCGCCGACCAGCTTGCTCAGCTCGTCGTGCCGTTCGTTCCAGCCGGTGTACAGCTCGGCAAGCGCCGTGCGGTCCAGGTACTTGAACTCAAACTCAACCTTTTCGGCGCTGTATCCAGCCCGCTGGATCATCACCGGTGCCTTGAAGGTTGGTTTTTGGATCAACTTGAACTTAGCCATGGGTTACACCGCAGCCGCGTAACGGGCTGGGCGGCCGGTGAGCGCCAGGCTGATAACACGGGTCATCAGGTTGTTACGAGACATGGTTGGGGTCGAAGTGATCGACACATAGCCGTTGTAGATGATGCTGCTGCCGCCCGGCAGGTTCAGGCGAAGCAAGCGAGCCTGCTTATCATCGTCCGCAGCCTCACAGACGGCCACATACGGCTTGGATGGATCATCGGCTACGGTGAACGTCAGCGTGATCGGGTTCTTTGTGGTCGGCATCTGGCGATCATCATCGTCAGCCAGGAAGCCGAAGGTCAGGAACTGCTGATCACCACCACTGGAGTTCATCTCAGTAATCTGCGAGATCTCGGTGAATGCTGTCACCTCGCGAACGGAACCAATCCCCGAGCCAGCGGGATACTGTTGAATGCTGGTCGTATTGATGTTCTCCAGCGCGAAGGTGCCGCTGGCGATCGTCCCAACTCGAACGCCGCGACCATCGAGGCGGGTCCAGCCAGAATTTACGGCAATGATGTCGCCCTCGGCCAGACCGTGCGCCGCAGCGGTCGCGACGGCTGGATTGGCGTTGGTCAGAGCGGTGAATGGGATCGCCGTGCCGTAGATGGACGCGATCTCAAGAGTGGCGCCGTTGGGCATTTGCATGGGTGTTTCCTCTTTTCAGAAATGACAAAACCCGCACAGAGGCGGGTTTCGGGGCTTGCCCAGCGGGCGGAATCAAGTGGCGATATCAGCTCGGTATTCGAACGATACCGGCACGGTGTATGTGGGCGGATCAGGAATGCCAGGGCCGGGATCGACTGGCGACATCGTAACGACGGTGAGACCTGCCTTTGTGTCTCGCGCATAAACCGGGAACAGCGCGCTCAACTCAGCCACAAGTGGGTTCGTCTTGGCTTTGCCGGTATTGGCCGGAGCCACAATGCTGACCTGGTAGACGCCGATGAAAGCGCGATGGTCGCCGGCGAGCGTGCTGCTGGCTGTATCGCCTGGTAGCGCGAATGCACGAAGGTAGGTCTCCCCATCGGCTGGTTCGTACTGGACGTTTTCGAACACAACCTTGATCGGCTCCGTCCGGGCCTTGCTCCAGGCAATCAGCTTGGCCTCGTAAATGGACGCGATAATGGCGTGGCTCATACCAGGTTGTTCCTTGTGGCTTCGTCGACGATCTGCTGGAAGCGGGCCAGGGTGATTCGGACCATGCCGCCGGGTGCCTGGGTCGAATGCCCATACTCCAGCGGGATGCCGTACGGGAGATTATTCACGATGTAGGCTGTCTCGCCAGCCGTAAGAGCCTGGACCTGTAGTCGTAGCTTGGCCAGCGTCACACCGCCAGCAGGATCGGCCTGAATAAGCGTGCCCTCTGAGGGTGTGCCGATGGAAAACTGCCAGTTCCCACGAAACCGCCCGCCGACGTAATCCTTGCCCGCCACCAGGCCATTCACATTGAAATTCTGGTCACGCTCGGTCTTTGTCAGGGGCTTGGCATACTTGACGCCCCGCCGCAGCTTGCCGGCCTTCGTGAAGTTCGATTCGTTGAGGTTGATGATCGTGTTGCGCACTGCGACCTTGAAGTCGTAGTCATCGGCCGCGCGAGTGTTCGCCTGGCGGTGTGCAACGTTGGCAGCCCATATTTCCGGGTTACCCACCGGCGACATGCGAATAACACTGCTGCCGATCTCGATGACGATCTCTCGGATGGTCGCGTCAATACCACCCTTTGCGCGCTCGGCGAAGTCGCGGATGTTCTCGGCAAAGCTGCCATTCATGCTCGCGTACTTGTTCGTCATGACCGCACCTGCAACTCATACAGGATCGGCGTCCCGGCGGGATTCACCTCTTTCAACGGCGGCACAATTGACCAGGTGCGCCCCTGAATGATCACTTTGTTCAGCAGATCCGGAACCCATTCCAGCCCCTGCGCGGCGATCTTGAGCTTCTTGTCGCCCTGCCGGATGAGGCTGTTGTTCTGGAATTCGATACCGGTGAAGTCGAGCAGGACGCCCTGGGCGATTTGCTCGACGGTTGCGCCAGGCGCTTCGCCGCCGATATCCGGGTCGTACTCGCCCGGTTCCGTCTTGCTGATGGTCACGGGCTGGCCGAACTCTGTGATCATCTCCAGAGCCATCACGGCCATTTCGTCGTAGAAGGCCATGGTGGCTCCGTTTCAGCTATGCGCGCACTGCGAACAGACCGCGCTTCTGTAGATAGTCAGCAAACTGCGTGGCGCTCGGCCGGTCCGGCGCCGCCGGCAACAGTCGGCCACTGGTGTTTGGGATGGTCGCGTATTCGCGGGTTACCGCGCCCTCGACACGCTCAAGCGTCACCGCGCCTTTGCGCTTCTCGATCGGGTCGACGTCGTCAGTGTGGATCTCGGCAGCCAGCGCCATTTGCCCGTACTGGATCCGCGCCGGCAGGTAGTTGTCAGGCTTGATCTCGTAGTCCAGCTCAACGCCTTGGCGCGGCCAGGACAAGGCCTGCTCGCTGTTGGACTTTCGCCCTTTCCACGTCATGCCATCCATTGCCAGCGCGGCCCTGCGCAGCAGCGCTTCCTGTGCTGGCACCTCCGCCGGGATGGTAACGCCGAACTTCACGGCGTACATGGCCAGGTCTTCGGCGGATGCGTAGCTTTCGGCGTCAGGCTTGCCGGTACCGTCCTCAATGATGAGAGTCATGAATCAGCTCGCTGTGATGTTTTGGATCGGATGCCACGTTACCGGGCACCCGGACTGTTACGCCTGCTGCAGATCAGCTACCGCCTTTTCCAGCGATTCTACCGAAGCATTCGCTCGATACGGCACATTGGCCGCGTCGAGTTGGGCTTTGAGGCTTGCGATCTTCTCAGCATTGTCGACCGGCTCTGCTACCGCCTTGAGACGTTCGACTTCAGCGCGGAGCGATCCAACCTCGCCCGCCAAGTTATCACGCTCACCCGTCAGCGCTTCAAAGCCTTCATGAATGGATTTCAGCGCACCGAACAAGCGAATCGGCAGTTCGCCGGCGCCAGGGTGTTCCAGTACAGTCAGACCTTCAGCGGCGTCGATCAGCAACACGATGCCGTCACGCTCCGCATTCAACTTGTCGATCAACTCCTGTAACGCAGTACCGTCAAAACCTGCGCCTTCTGCGATCAACAGCATCGGTGCCGAATCAACCTGCCGCACCGTCACTTCCGGCACATCGTAAGCCTCATTATCGCGGCTATCGGTAGCGTTCGCGTCGACAATCCGCAGATCGTTTTCCTTGGCCAGCGCCTTCACATCTTCCTGGTACTGATGGAATGGACCGGGCAAGTACCAGATGTTTTTGTTGCTCATGATCATTACCTCGTCGAGCCGGGCACACCGCACGGCTCGACATTCAGGGGTTACTTGGAGGCATCACCGATCAGAGCAACACCGGCGGTGTGCTTGATGCTGGTGGCGGTCTTGTCCCAGTTGGTACCGGTCGCCAGCTCGGCGTCGGTCGGAGACTTGCCGCCGGTGGTGGTGTCCCAGGTGTAACCCTTCAGGCCCAAGCCGAAGGTGTAATCGGTTTGGAGCGTGGTTTCGATGCGCTCCTTGCCGTTGGTGGTCTGGACGTTGCTGATGATGTCGCGGCCGTCGTGGACCAGCGCAGCGCCTTGCACCAAGGACAGGATGATTTCCTTGTTCGGGGTGCCGGCCTGCATCAGCGCCGGGGCATCCGTCACAACGGAGATCTTGCCGAGGATGTCCACCACGCGGACGTTGCCCGCTTGGAAAAGCTGCTGCTGATTCGCCAGGTTCTGGCCGACCAACTTGTGGTAGCTGGTGCCCTGCATCACCTGGGTGACCAAGTTCTGACTGGCGTCACCGAACTTCGCATGCGCGTTGTTCAGGCCGGCGTGGGTGATGCCTGCGGTCGCCGACACATCGTTGACTGCGGCGGCTTGGGCGGTGATCGCTGCAACCAGTGCCGCGATCGCAGTGTTCAACTGGTCCTTCAGCAGGATTTCAGCGAACGCGCGGCTCGCGACTTCGATACCTTGCGCAGTTGGGCGCTCCAGCCAGGTCATCTGCGATGGCTCATAGCGGATCGGGCCGAAGCCGCCGGCGACCTTCACCGAAGTGTTCTTCAGCTCGGTCAGGTCAGTGGCAGCAACGGCGGCGTTGGCGCTGTAGCGGTCAACGCGGCGCTGGGCGGCAGCCAGTGTCTGGAAGAACGACTCTTGGAGGAAGTCGCCAGTGAAGCCTTCCGGGGACAGCACAATAGCGCCCCGGCTCGCAGCGTTGAACGCGGCGAGATATTGATCCAGCGTCTCGAGAGTCGCCGGCATGATGTACTCGTTAAAAACCTGCATTTGCGACAGGGACATGAGTTATTTCCTTACGATTGAGGGAGATCTGGGAACCGGCTTGCGATTGCAGCCGTGCGTTCCTCTTTGGTACCGCCGATTTTTCCTTTCGGGGCCCCGCCCCCACCACCTGCACCGCCGGCCCCGCCGCCCGATGCTTTACTGCCCGCGATCAGCGGGGCGAACGCCGCGTCGTTCGCGATTTCTGCTTTCAGCTCATCCAGCGTTGCCGCCGAGAGCTTGCCCTGTGCGTCGAGGACAACCACAACAGGCTTCCCGTCGCGCTGCTCGACGCTCAGACGGCGCTCGATGTGCGGCAACAGGGCTTTTGCACTGCCTTGCACTGCAAGTGCAGAGGCGATGTCAGTAGCGGTACGACCGACAGTCAGATCCCGGATCTGCCCGCTCAGCGTTCCACGCTCCTGCTCCAGCATGCCGTTCAGCTCAGCTTCGCGGCGGGTAAATTTTTCAGTCCAGGAGCGTTCGAGCTCTTCAACGTTGCCGGACTTGCGAGCGGCTTCTTCACGCTCAAGGCGCGCTGCATCTTCAGCTTCGCGTGCCTTCTTCTCTGCGGCTTTCTTCTCGCCGAGCAGCTCATCAACCTTGGCCTTCAGGCCGGATACATCTTCTTGCTGCGGCAGACCTTCAATGCCGAGTACGAACTTGCCGTCCTTCTCGGTGTAAAGAGCGCGCACGGCTTCATCTACCCCTTCCAGGGTATCCAGTTGGAATTTCAGCATTGGTTGTCTCCCAGAGACGTAGGTGCAGGCCCTGCCTGCGAGTGATAGAGATGCTCGACGCCCGAACGGTCGCCGTAGTCAAATGAGCGCTTGCGCGATGGCAGCCGCCTTATTTGATGATTTGGGTTGAGGACGAAGTAATGACAATCGGAGATTGGGCAAACGTAGCGGCAGCATTTGCTGGCGCCATGTCAGCTGGTTTTGCTTTTTTGACTATTCGGAAAAGTGTCAATGAAAGGCGCGATGACCGCTTATTACCCTTTGCAGTCAAGACACTTGAACGTGCGTACGAATCCCTTGTTGGCGATACTCGCGACATCCCACCCAAACCAAATCGACTTGCATGGCTAACAGCAGCGAGGTTGATTGAGGATTACAAAAGAGCAAAGTTGCGCATCCGTGACAAAGTGGCCCTTGAAGAACTTGAAGGCCATGAGGAGCACTGGAGGCACCAGTTTTATCTGGCGCTCGCGCCCCTTGAAAGGTGTCAGCCTGAGTTTTATTCAGGGTCCGACAGAACGACGTTTTTTGACCAAATCCCAAAAGTTACTGCAATTATCATCCATGCCTTCGCAAGCTGGCCGGAACATAAGGTTGACCCACTCGACACCTACAAAAATCCAAAAGACGCAGAAGAACGCCTCGGCGTTAGCAAGATGTGGATAGGGCTTCGTCGCTATCTCGGGATCCTTTAATTTCGCACACTCAATTCAGTCCAGCTCGCTCAAACGCCAGCGGCTCAAGAACCTTCATCTGCAAAAGGGTCAGAGGTGAAAAGTTACGATCAAGCTGCAGCTCGGAGAATCGTTCGATGCTCAGGCCGCCTTCGCGGAACAGCTTGGCGCGGACCGGGCCGATGGCCTTGTCCTGAAACGCTGCCGGTTGTTGCTTGAGCCAGTCGTAGTAGGTGAGGTCTGCCCTCACCTGCTGGGCACCGCCGTCGCCGATGGATGCCCGAGTGGCGTCCTTGGCGAACATCGCGCTGAAGCGAGTCACCGCCACCACCGTCGAGCGGCAGTTGATGTGGATCGGCGGCCGCGGCCCTTCGGTCAGCTTGAAACGGCGCTTGTCGAGCGTCCGGCACTGGCTGGTAGTCTTCGAATCCAGGGTGCTGACCCACTCCACCGACGGCACGACATCAGAGTTCGCTTTCAGCGTCTCCATGCGCGCCTGGGTAGCGACGTGCTGCACCGCCGTCCGCACGATCGAACCGGCATTCCGGTTGGTCGTGGCCAGGACGCCGTCGTTGTACTTCAGCGCCTTGGTGCCGCGAATGTTTTTGATGATCTGGAAGTTGGTTTGGCCTTCGAAGAAGCCCTGCCTGATTGCGCCTGTGAGGCGTTGCCGCTCCGTGGCGGTGAAGCCATCAATGAACGACTTGAGCAGCTTGCCGCCGTCCGCACCGCGCACGCTGAGTGGGCTTGTCAGGATTGCTGCCCTGATTGCCGCAGCACCTGGCACCGCAGCATCGAACGAGACGCCAATCGGTGCCGCCCGGGTCAGGCTAGTTGCCTCAAACTCGGCCTCGTAGTTGGCGATATCCACCAGCTCGAAGTTCAGCTTTTCGCTGTACCGGTCGAAGATGCCCAGCAGCAGGCTGTCGACCTCGCTCAGCAGCCGCTCCAAGCGGGCGACGGTGTAGTCCGTCAGGTCCGCCCGGGTCAGCCGCTCACGAATCGAGCGGTCGATCTCCTTCAGGAAGGGGGCGAACTTCGCCACCTCCCCCGACTTCAGTTGCTCAAGGAAGACGGCGTGCCGAATCGTGGCATCAAGGATCGCTTGGTTTGCCGCCATTTAGATTTGCCTCGTCGTCGTCATCCAGATCCGGCCCGGTGCTTTGTGCTTCGAGTTCACCCCGAATTTCATCGTCCGTCTTCTCTGGGTTGATCACGCCTCGATCCCGCAGGTACTGCCAGAAGTCGCCCTCCGGCAGTTTCCCGCCCTGCACTGCGTTGAACAGCGCCGCCAAGATCGTCGCGTCCAGAGTGATCTGGCTGAAGTCTTGGTTGAGTTTGTAGACCACTTCGCCGGATGCATTCACGAATTCAGCCATCCATTCCAGGCACTGGCTGTAGGCCTCGCTGACGTTGCTGACCACCAGCGACAGAACGCTGTGTTCGGCGGCGCTATCGTTGTCGGCCTGGGTGGCGGTCTTCACCGCGCTACCTCGCTCGATCAGTCGGGCGCCGAGCGACACCATGTCCTGCTTCTTAGCGTCCATGGCTTCCTTCACAAGCGTATTCGGCTCAGGCTGAGCAAACCCGCATGAGCCATTGGCAGGAAGCGTCAGCGGCGCCCTGGACCCCACATAGATGCCATTCGCTTCAAGATGGTCGCGCCATGCTTCGTCCAGTCCGGAGATCCAGAACTGCGGCTGACCAGAGAACCAGACAGAGTCCTCATAGTCCGCGCTGTTGCAGTAGTGACCAATGTTCAGCACCGCCATGTCGTACAGCGGGGCGTCGTCGATGCTGGTGTCGTTGTTTTCGCTGCCAAGGAAGTGGAACGGGATGATCCGCCAAGGCTGGCCCGCGCCACTCAAGGGGGTGAATGGCGGGATAATCATAGCCGTCTGGCTTGCTCCCTCTTCCCACACCTCTTGGGTGTAAACGCCGGCCTCGTCCAGGCGCAGCACTCGGTATTGGGTCACCTTTTCGCTGCCGAAGCCGTCATCGGTGTCGACATCTACGGATTCTTGCAGCACAACCAGGCTCAGCAGATGCTGACCGCCGACCTTACGAGTCTTCCAGTTCCTGATCGACTCAGCCGGGTAGCTCGCAACACTCGCGCGAGCGCGACCCGCCTGCTCGTCCGCCTTGCTCACGGTACCGGCCTGCACCGCGGCGTAGTCCACCAGCAAGCCGTGTCGGCCAACTTCGAGCAGGTGCCCAATGACCGATTGAGACTGTTGGTAAACGCTTACGCCCTGCCCGTCGATATCCGTAGACACGTAATCGAGTGCGCCGGGGACAGTGAGGGTTGGCCAAGTGCGGAACACCGCGCCGACCAAGCTGTGTTTCGTACGCCCCGTAGCGTTGTAGAACACTGCCCGCTGCTTGTAGGACTTGTACCGCTCGACGTTTTCACGGCTGGTGTCGTGATGGTTGGGCTTCGGCAAATACACATCGCCGCGAGCCTTTACAGTCTCGGATCCCTTGCACACGTCGCGCACCAGCCGCCAACGGGACTGTGCCGCGTCGTATTCCGGGCGGGTATAGGTGACGTCTGCCATTAGCGTGCGAATCCCATTTTGATTGATTTGACCGGCTTCCTTGCGCTCTTGGCGACAGCGAAGTACCGGAGGGCGTCGGAGCCGTGAGACGTCCAGTCGTGCAGGGGCTTGTCTTTCCAGCAGCCGCGCTTGTCGTCCCACTCCTTGCGATAGTTCTCAAGGCACGCGATGCCTTCCTCGCATTTCGACTCATCGAAGGCGCACTTGGGCAGGATCTCGCGAGCCTGCTCAATGCCGTCGTTGACGCCGAGCTTGGGAACGACCTGGAACGTCATGCAGTACTTCTGCCCGTCGATGTCGTAGCCCTCACGGGCCAGCTCGCGGCGGGTCTTGGCATCGCTGCCAAACTCGCGGTTGTCGATATCGTGCGGGCCCCAATGCTCGGAGTAGGTGTATCCCTTGTCCTTGAGCACCTTCATGTAATGCCGCAGGCCTTCGCCTGAGTTCTCGTAGTAATCGATGACGTGGTATTGCTCGCCGACCTGACGCACAAACCAGATGGCCGTGGAATCGCCGACGCCGATGTCCCAGAAGGTCATCACCGGCAGGTGACTGTTGTCTGGCAGCGAGCCGATTCGCTGAGCGGCATACAGCTTGGTGAACTGCTGGGCGTAGTAGGCGCCCTCGATCGACTGCTGGAATGCTTCGGCCGGAATCGACGGGTATTCCCGCTTCATGTCGTCGCCGAGGGTCTTCTCCTTGGCGGCGTACCAGGCGCGCTGTCCCGGGTTCGTGTCGATGCCATGCTTGGCGAACAGTTCGTTGAAGTAGTCGGTCAGGCGCTGCGGGATGATCGCATCGGCCGGATCGAGCCAGTAGGCCTTGTTCTTCCACCAGCTGAAGAAGAAGAACTTCCAGTCCAGCTTGCCGAGCGGCGTGCCGGATAGGAGTTGCTTCTCTGCGCTCTGCGAGTAGTCGAAGAAGTAGCCCGCCCGCCCCTCCGCCGTCGATTCAATCGTGACGAAGCAATCGATGGCGACAGCCTCGAAGGCGCCGGTGACGATCTCTCTGGCCTTGTGCGGAAACTTGGCGCAGATCTTCCCGAACTCGGATACGTGCAGATACCGTAGAGTCCCGCCCCGGAAGGACGTGGACACGTAGAGCGATCCGCCTTTGCTGAACACAAGCTCACCAGCAGCATCGTTAGAAGCAGGATTGGCGGCGCGTATCTCTTTAGGCAGGTTGTCGTAGGCATATTTGACCTTCTCCCGGAACAGGCGCTTGGCGTCGTTCAGGGTGTGGGCGATCAGCGCGCACTTGGCCGACTCGAACAGTGCGGCGTCCAGCTGGATGATGCAGCATTCAGTGGTGAAGCCGAGCTGCCGGGCCTTCAGGATGATGTTGCGGGTGTGCATCCCATCGAAGTATTCAATCTGCTCGTCCGTCATCCGGAAGCGGACTTTCTTGCCCTGCTTGTCGGTGATGAAGTAGAGATTGTTCAACCGCCAACGCTTATCCCGGAGCAGCTTCATGTGCTCGGGCTTCATGTCAGGCGTCCTTCGATAGTTCGTCCATCATCTTCGAGAGTTCGTCGGCTTCGTCCGTCTTCTCCTTCTCGTCCAGGCTGTATGCCTGACGCTCCAGAACCTGCAGGTTCTTCATTGCAGAGGAAAGCTGGAACAGTGTTTTGGAATTGCTGGGCAGCGAGACGGCGGCGAGCATTGAGGCTCGGCGCATACCGTTGTTGTCTTCGGAGGTCTCGGCCTCGATGTCTTCTTCGATCTCTTCGCGGCGCTGGATGGTCGACAGCAGATCGTCCATCAGGAGGTTCGCAAGATTCGTCGCCTTGCGAATGTCTCGCCGGTGGCTGCGAACCACCCGGGCGCCTTCCTCAGCGGCCTCTTCGATGATCTCAGCGTCCAGTTCGCAGTTCGCGCCTTGGTCGTTGCGAACCTCTCCGCGAACCAGCTTGCTGCGAACCTCTTTGCGCACCTGGTCAGAAAGGTCTCTCGCCCATCCAAGGGCTTTGGCCTTCTTCCTGATAGCGGTATCGCTCACGCCTTGGCGCTCAGCGATTGTTCTGATGGAAAGCGAACCCGCCCGGTAGGCTCGTTCTATCGCCTCCCAGTCGGGTTGCTTGGTTGTCATGGGGAATCCTTGATTATTGGAACCAGCCAGTGGCCTCTGTGCCACAGCCTCGGCAGAACACAGCGCCGTTCGCTTGGGTTCCACGACGCATGATGAAGAAGTCGTCGGAGCCACAGTTGCACTGGTAGCCCTCCTCTCCCTTGCTCGGGCCATACGGCCGCTTGAACACTCCACGGTGAGAGCTGCAGGACGGGCATTCGAGATTGCGACATCCAGCGGGCGCTACAGCTACCCACTCATGCTTACAGTTCGAGCAGATGGCCTCGCCGGCCGAATGCGGCGCCTCCTGCGGCTTGAACTCGAGAATCTTTCCGGTCATGCCCTTCTCCAGTGTCGCGACACAATTTGCACTCCCGCGAAACGTGTCGCGACCTACTTGCTCTGACTGCGCTTGATCTGCGCGTCGACCTGGTCTGCACAAGTGTCGAGCAGGTTGATGGCTTGGTTCTTCAGTTCCCACAGCTGGCCGTTGTCGGCGAGGTCTTCATCAGCTACCCGCTCACATGGCACCAGTTCAGGGGGCTCGACTCTTACCGCCGCTGTCTTTGTTACCAGTGGCGGCTTTCCCGCGCAGGCCGTCAGGCAGAGGCTGAGCAGCCCAATCACGAACAGGCTTGCTGTTGCGTTTGAGTTCTTCAAAGTTCTTCTCCGCCTTTCTGGCTTTGGCTTGGCTGGCCTGTAACCGCTTGTTCAGGTCTTTCTGGTAATCGGCGTTGCGCTGGGCTTCGGCTCGTAGGGTGGTGATCGTGGCCTGGCTTTCGAGGTTGGCGGCGAGAGCCTCATTCTTGCTCTTGGTCTCAACCTGCACCTCGCCACGCAGGGCGATGACGCGGTACTGCTGAATGCCGACCAACAAGATGCCAACCAAGGCGATGATGAACGCTGTAGCTATCGCTTTCATGCTGAGTCCGCCTTGCGTCCGAGGAACTTGATGATCAGCTCCCGAATCGCGGTAACACCGATGAAACCGATAGTGCCGCCGGCCGCAACCGAAAGACTTGATGGCCAGGCCATCCACTCAATGACGCTACTGGCAGAAAGGCTCAACGATCCGCAGATCATCGCCTCAAGAATCACGCGCCACTTGTTGGCCTCTTTGCCTTCGTAAAGAACGCGCAATAGCGAGACCGTGGACGCCATGATTGCACCCTGCCAAAGCGGGGTACTGAGGACGAGCCAGACCTGCGCCCAGAAGTCAGGATTTTTCTCAGGCATCTTGGACATCCGACTGTCCTCCCCCTCGGGGAGTGAATAAATCCGGCGTCCGCTGCACTCCCAGCTCGGGGCAATGGGTGTGGGGAGCCGAAAACGAAAAAAGCCCCTGCGAATGCAGAGGCCCTGAATAGGTGCGCTCGTCTTTCCGAGCTGTCGGCCAAAGACCATCCCAGCGTCGACGCCCCTTTGCATCGATCTCGCTGTTCCTGTCTCGCGCCACCCTGAAAGCATTGTGAGGTCAGAGTGCGCGGGCTGCCGGCGTTGATCCGTGCGTCGCACTATCCGGCTATCGACGTCCAGGCCTTCCCGAGGGCTGTCCTGGCTACAGGGAAATTCGAGGCATAAAAAAACCCGGCGCAAGGGCCGGGTTTAGTCGAGGCCGAAGCCTCAGATGGAGTGGGGAACTGCGCCAGCAGCGATGCAGCTACACCAGATGGCAGATATCACAATTGCAACAGGCTTGAACAACATTCCAGCGATGTCGGTGATCTCAGTCATCTTACTACCCTCATCCACGAACGAAAAAACTGTCGTGGTCAGCACTTCTGGTGTAACGGAAAGCACGGCCATGAAGACCGCCAGTACAAACAGCAATGTCATCTGGGTAGCTGGTAGAGCTGCCGGAATCGAACCGTCCGCCCCCCGAAGCCATTTTGTCAATCCTCGATACGCGCAGGGATGACACAATGGGATTAATTTCGCTCATTCGCTCACTGATGTCAACAGGCAATCACGCCGCTTGTTCGATCAGCAAACCTTCGCCTCCGAGAATGTCTGCGGCATGTGCCAAAGCCTTGTTCACCAGGTCATCAGCAGCCTTGCCGATATCCTGACGCCATCGGCGGCGAGTTGACTCCGGCGTGCCGTCGTTGTCCCAGGTGTTCATGTCGTAAAAGCTGTCCTTGAGCACGATCATGTCGGCCGATCGGGAGCTGTCACGCTTGACCTTCGCCTGGCCGGCCGCCAGCGCAGCCTTCACCACAGCCTCACGACGCCACTCTGGCGCATCGATCGGGATCTCGACGGATACGGACGTCGCCACCTTCGGTCGCGCGCCCTTCAGCTGCGGGATAGCCCAGGCAGTGGTCGCCTTGAACAGGAACAGCTTCGGCGCCGGCGTGTTGATCTGTGCCTGCATTGCCGCAATGGCTTGCACCTTGCGTCCCTTGTGGGTGCTGTACTTCGCCACCAGCGCATCCCAATGCTTCTGCTCGAGTGCGCTGTGCAGCCGCGCGGATACCCAGCAATCAACCTGAGTGCGGTCGATGCTGTCGGCACCACGGGAACGGACCAGAGTCGCCAGATCGCCGCCCTCATCCTCGTCGGCCGAGTTGTACAGCTTCTGCCACGCCTGCTTGCTGGTGTTGTCGATCGCCTCAGCCGCGAGGGCCGAGACAACTGCGTTCAGAACACTTGGATAGATCATGCTGCAGCCCTCTTCAGTTCGCGGGTCTTGGCCCGGTATTCGGCCTTGATGGTTTTGATTTCTTCGACGGTGTACTTGCAGGGCTCATGAGGCCCTTCAAGCCATGCCACGGTTTCGGCGCCGATGCGCTGCACCAACCGGATGCGGTACTCGACCGCGTTACCGGACAGGTCGCGGTTGCACTTCACGCACTGGCGGTGAATATTCAGCGGCTCTAAGCGCAGCTCCGGACAGGCGCCGACGGATCGGTAGTGGCCGGCGTCCCAGCGGCTGCCCGTCATCAGGTCGTTGTCGTTCGGCATCGAGTCGCAGCTGATGCACGGCAGGTGCGCGTCACGTAGGCGGACGTACTCGTTCACGGCGGCCTGTGCTTCTCGCAGGTGATCCGCCCTGCTCTTCAGTTTGTCCTTGCGCACCTGGATCTCACGGCGGTCGCGCTGGGCGATGGCCTTCCGTGCTTTCTCCATGTGGCGCGGTGCATCAATGGCCGCGCAGGCCGGACTGCAAACCGCCTGCCCCATCCGCGACGGGACGAATGAGGCCCTGCAAGTAGCGACTCGGCACTTCTTCGGTTTGGGCAGCTTCCGTTCAATCGTCATGCGGCCTCCTGGCTCAGCAAATCATCGAAGTACACGCCCTGCGGTGCGAAGCGCGCGACAATGCGATCGGTGTAGGCAATGCCCTGGGAACGATTGAACAGACTGGTCACCGGGAAGCCGTCCGGCCCGAACAAATGGCACTCGCCCATCATGTCCAGCTTCGTTTCGTATGGCAGATGACGCATCACCCGGTACCACTCAGCCTGAAACCCGGCATCCTCGTTCAGAAGGATCTGCACGCCGATGTGCAGCTTGCAGTAGCGCCGGGCTTCAGCCTCATCACCGATCTGGGTCATTTCCGCGATGCGCTTGTACATTGCGAACCACAGCCGGTTCTGGTCTAGCGTGCGGTCCTTGCCCGGGCGCAGCGATACCACGACGAACTTCTTGTCGCGGAACATGGCGCTGAGCCGTGTGATGGCTTCGGAGAGCTTGGCCTGGCAGTTAACGCTGATCTTGTCAGTCATGCCTGAGCCGCCTTGCCAATGGCCGCGTCAAGGATGGAGCGAGCTTCTTCAAGCCCGGCGTACTCGCTCCAGTATTCACGCTCCAGCGCGCCGTCGACGTCGGCGATGGCTTTGCGCAGCGCCTCGTTCTCGGCCTTGAACTGGTCGATCCGTGTGCGCAGCACATCCGCGCGATGGCGGCCAAGTTCGGACGCTTGCACGGTGGACTGCACCCAATCGGTTTTCTCGATCCACTCCGAAAATGCGTACTCGATTTGCCCAAGCCGGTTGTTCTCGGCCAGCAGCTCCAGCGCCACCTCCTCCACGGTCTTTTCCCCGAGGAAGTCCTGCAGAGCCTCGGTGTTGCGCTTCCAGTCTGCACAGTCGGCACGGTACGACGCGGCTTCTGCCCACAGCAGCTTCTGGAGTTTTTGTTTATCGATACTCATTGAGCCGCACTCCTTGCTTCCAATTGTTCGGCCTGCTGAATGAGCAGCGCCCGGCGATCCGCCAGCTCATTGGCTGCCTGAATTCGCATTTCTGTTTTTTCCTCGGCTGATGCTTGGCGCATGGAAAGCATCGAATCCTTCACCGCGGCGAGCCTCTCGCGTAGCTTTGGCGACGGCCTTGCAACCTCACCGGTGAGCAGCGCAACGACGGCCCGACCGTCTTCAGTGACCGGCACGACACTCAAGTCGGCCAGGTACTGCTGAGCGCGCTCCTGAGGGATTCGCTGCATCTGCACGGCCTTGGCGATCGCCTGTGTGCGGCGGTTGGCGTCGAAGCCGACCGACACATGCCAGTTCACTTCCTTGCTGTCCTCCCGGGCCTGCCCCACCAGACGCTCGTAAGCACTGTTGAATGCCATGCGCGCACCGACCTTGTCGCCGGCATCGAGGACAGGTTTCGCGGCTGCCAGCGCGAGCTGAATTTCGTCCGTCAGCACCACGGTTTCGAATTCATCGTTGGTGGTCATCGCGATCGCCCAGGCCTCGTCCTTTCCCGGCCGGCCGTCGGCAATCTGAACCCGCTGAAGAATGTCAGCCATTGCCAACTTGCCCTTCACCTCAAAGCGACAGGCCTTCAGAGCGGCCTTCACAACCGGTACTGGGTAGGCACAGAGATCTTCGGCCATGATCGCCGCGGTGCCTGGGTTCATTTCCTGACCCATGGCCTCAGCGGTGGCGCAGATCGCTGCAGCAAGCCCGGCAACCTGCTGGTCGTTCATTTCAAAGGTATTCATTGCGCTCCCCTGCTTGGCGCTTGGCCAAGACCATTTGCGCGGCCTGCTCGGCGGCGGAAACGTTCGCTTCGGTGCGTTCCATCTGGCGCGCGGTTGTTCCGTTGATGCGCTGCCCGGTCACCCACTGGGTGTGGTAGCTCTCGGCATTGGCCAGCAGCTCGTTGAGGCTGTGGCACTTTCGGAGCACAGCGGCATCGCTGGTTTTCAGGAAGTGAGCCGCGACGTGATGAGCGACATCGGCGCCGAGGCGGTCGACAAGTTGACCGAGCTGGCCACCTACCTTGGCGTTCCACACAGGCCAAGTGCTGTAGCGCTTGCGGTAGGCCATGGCGTAGTTCGCCCACACCTTGTAGGTTTTGCAGGACTGGTCTTTTGGGCCAGGCATGTCAGCGGGAATCTCAACCCGCGGGGCATCGGTGCGATCGACCACGAGAACCAGATTGCGGGCCGGCTTGTCCGGGCTGCCTTGCAAGTCCTGACTGGTATCCTGATTGGTACCCTGATGATTGGTATCCTGATTTGTCGGAGATTTTTCCGACCCTTGTTCGGATTTTTCTCCGACCTTGCTCGGATTTTTTTCCGAGGTAGATCGGATTTTTTTCCGACCTTCGTTATTTGGTGGGGTCGGATATTTTTCCGACCCGTCGAGCTTCTGGTTCCACTCGATCGCCTTCTCGGTCAGGCGGAACAGTGTGATGTTCGAAGTGCTGGAAAGCTCAATAAGACCGGCTTCTTCCAGGGCCTTCAACATGCGGTAAGCAGTGTCTGGTTTGTCAGTGAGCAGCGGCAGCTCCTCGATGATCTTGGCCTTGCTCAGCGCGAAGAAGATCCCGTCGTCAGTCTTGATTGGCTTTGTCCAGCTCGGACAGCCATAGACGAAGGCAAACAGCAGGGCCTGCTGAGAATTCAGCCCCCACTCCAACGCCTTCACCTGATTGATCGTGATGGTGAATTGCATATCAGGCCTTCCCGACCAATTTGGCCAGTTCGAGGAAGCGGTCCACGTACCAGTGAGGCTGTGTCTCGCGTGGGGATTGAGGGCTGGTGAGGTTTTTGCCGTAGGCTAGACCCTTCTCGGTCACCGACCAGAAGTCGACCATTTCCTGCTTGGAGTTTTTGCGCTGGAGTTGCTTGAGGAAGCCCTTGACGGCCAGCGCGCGGTTGAATGCTGCGGGCGCAACGCGGATGCTGTTGTCTTTCAGCAAGGCCGTGGCCGACTTGGTGGGCATCGAAGAGCCGCCGGCGGCATCAGGTGCAGAGTCGACGGCGTAGCTTGGGAGAAATATCGGATCGAGCCCGTTGTTCTGGGCGATCTTGGTGAGCATGGCCATCTGGCAAGATGGCGCGGGCTTCAGCAGGCGCGTGTAGCACTCCATAATGGCGATCTCGCCGACGACCTTGGTGCCATTGAGCAGAACCTGCTCGCGGGCGCCCTGCTGCTGTTCAAGCTCGCGCCACCGGCTAATCACCTTCATGCGCATCGGGGCGCTGTAACCGGTGAGCAGGCAATCGGTGTGCTCGCGATCAAGCATGTACTGGACTTGCTCACGGTTGCGTCCGTCGAGGTAGATGTCCTCAAAATTGAGTGCATCTACTTTCAGGTCTTTGAGCATTGCCAAGATGTCGCGTTTTACATTGTCGTGCCGTTTACCGGTGACGTTGGCGATTTCGCGAGAGGACATAACGGTACGCGACACGTTTTCAGAATCTGCAAAACGTGTCGCGACATGTCCGGTATTGTCCTGTTGTGAGTGTGCGTGCATAATCAGCTCCACTTGTTTTACCGCTATTGAAAAAGCCGACCTCGTACGTCGGCTTTTTTGTGTCTGAAATTCAGGCTGCCTTCACGGACTGCTTGAACAATTCCAAGCTGACGATCACTTCCTCAGCCTCCTTGAGCAGGCTAGTTTTCTCGAGCGAGCAGACTCGACCGTCAGCCTGTGCGTCGAACGCAAGCCGGGTAACGTCAGCAAGATCGGCATGCAGTCGCAGCAGAGCGGCGTTTAGGTTGATTCCTTCCGGCCGCTCCTTCGGGACCAGGTCGAAACCGAACGCCTCCGCCCAAGCCTTTAGCGGGCGGAAGTCTTGGGTAAACTTCATGATCCGGTGCAGCTCTTCCACGTTCATGCGGTGGGTGTCGTAGTCCGGGTTTGCCTTCTGGGAAAGAAGCGTCCGAGATTTAAAGTCCGCGCCCTCGGCGATTTTTTTGGTGCCATGGTCGTCAACCACGTCGTAGATCGCTCTCATCAACTCCTGCATGTCACACCTCGAAAATTGTTACGTGGCTTTGCGCCACCAGCGGCGCGATCATTTGCTCTAGGAACGGCGGACTCGATGTCAGGCGGCAGTTTTCTGAACCGGCAGCTGGCACGGAAATGGACGAACCTCCTCCGCTGTCAGCTTTCCGTCCTCATGTTCAATGACTAGGATTTCCCTGGCCGCCTTCAAAGCTTTTGAAATGGCTGGAGCGCTGACGCCAAGGCCCTTGGCGACAGCGGACTGACCAATTCGCTCAACCAGTTCTGGCAGTGGCGTCTTCTTCATGTCGTTGCCTCAGCAAACTTTGTCAGACCCAATATTAACCGCCGGTTAGTTTTCAAGCAATACCGGCGGTTGCCGCAATAAAATTAACCAACGGTTAAATTTCACGGATGAGCAGAAAGAAAGAGCTGTCCCCAGAACTGAAAGCTGAGTGTGACGCCGCCAAGGCGCTTTTCGTGTCCAAAAAGAACGCACTCGGATTGACCCAGGCGAGTCTTGCGGCGGAGGCTGATATATCGGCCGCTGCGGTAGCGATGTACCTGAACGGAACGAATCCTCTGAACGCCAAGTTCGCGGCGGTTCTATCGCGCCTGCTCGGCGTTCCAGTCGAGCGCTTCAGTAAGCGACTTGCGCGCGAGATCAGCGGGCTGACGAGCGTCGCCGAAGCGCCATCGACTTCGACGCTTTCCGCTGCTGATATGGTCCGCCAGATGCTCGATAACCAGGGCAAAGGGCTTACTGACACAGCCAGACAAAGATTGATGGCAGCCGCTGAAGCAGACGATGCTGGCGGCGCTATCGAGATTGACTACTACCGGCCAGGCGTTATGGGTGATGAGGTATGGATCGCGCACTACGACGTCCGCGCAGCCATGGGCGGCGGCCAGATCCCGCACGACTATCCAGAGATGCTGCAGGATGTTCGAGTAAGCCCCAAGCATTTGCGGGAGATGGGAGTCGAGTTCAAAGAGCATTTCCACCTGAAGATGGTGACCGGTTGGGGCCAGTCTATGGCACCGACGATCAAGCATCGTGATCCGTTGCTGGTCGACATCAGCATTCGAGAATTCGTAGGCGATGGGATCTATATGTTTTCGTGGGAAGGTCATCTCTACATCAAGCGGCTTCAGTGGATAGGCGGCGATCAGATCAAGATGATTTCCGACAACGATCGTCACCCGCCACAAACGATTAGATCGGATGAAACTTTCATACAGGCAAGAGTATTATTGGTCTGGAATGCTCAATTAGTTTGAATGCAGAGATGATGCTGTAACCTACCTGCGCGATGGGCGCGCAAACGCTGAGGATGATGAATTGACTATGGACTTTGTCGCTCGAGACTTTTCTGGATCGAATACCATTACACACAGCGGCATCACGAAGCACTTTAAGAATGTTGAGCCTTGGCATGCACTTGCTGAGTTGGTCTGGAACGGCCTTGACGCTGGAGCAACAACCGTTCAGATAGAGATAGAGAGCACCGAAACAGGGGGGACTGTTTCTGTTACCATTCTCGATAATGGAACTGGCATCAACATTGAGAAACCTGACGAAAACTTCCGTAGATTTAACGACTCCCTCAAAAAAGATTCGTTTGACTCTCATGGATCACAAGGGCGCGGCAGGCTGGCTTTTCACAAAATTTGCCATACTGCGAAATGGTTTACTCGATTTGAAGGTATCGATGCGCGAATTGTAGTTTTGAGCAGCAACCTAAGTGCAGTAGATGGTAAAACAATTCAGCAACACGAGCAGCATACTCTGTTATCTCGGGCCGAATCGGGCACATGTGTTAGTTTAACAAATTTTGATAAGAATCTTCCTACCGATAGCTTTCTAATCAGTGAATTCAGCAAAGAATTCGGCCCACACCTTGTATTGATGCCGGAAAAAACGATCACCATTAACGGCATCAAAATATTACCACTATCGCACACGAAGACTTCCGTAGCCATTAAAACCAACTCTGCGATATTTGACGTAGATTTAGTCCAATGGGACGAGAAGCCCGGGGCGGAGAAATCTTATTTATACTTCATCTCAAGCAAGCTGAAGACAATTTATAAACAGTACAGCAGTCTAAACAAAAAAAGAGACTATTACACCTCGGTATTCATAAAGTCACCGTTCCTCGAGCGCTACGTCAAAGACGACGGCATGCTATCCGAACCATTTACCTCTTTCTTGGCGACTGAAGATTTCAGAATGCTAATACGAGACTTGAATGCATTTCTCAGGCATAGCTACGCGGATTTTTTAGTCAGTAAGGCGCAGGAACAAATAGATGCGTTTGAAAAGGCCGGTGATTTCCCAGATTACGAAGGTCTTGATCACGCCGAATCCAAATGGCGATTGTCCCACGTTAAAGAAATTGTTAAAGCCGTATTAGTTAGAGAGCCTAAGCTATTTGTTGGCGGTAATAAAACACAGCGCCGACTGATTATAAGATTATTAGACAGACTATCAGTTTCAAACGAAAATAGCGGCATATTTGACGTACTCGAAAGTGTACTTAATCTGGATGCCGCAGCCATGACTCAACTTGCAAGCCAATTAAAAAAGACCAAGCTCGATAATATTATTCAAACAATTGAGTTACTGCAGAACCGGGAACTTGCAATATGCCAACTAAAGGAGATCATGAACATTCACTACAAGGATGTTTTAGAGACTCCAGACTTACAAAAAATAATTGAAAACAATACATGGCTTTTCGGTCCTGCTTACGAAATCCTCGGAGCAGAAGAGGCAACATTCACTACCACAGCGAAAAACCTACGATCCAAAATAAAAAACATAAATGAAATCGAGATTGAAGACTTATCGAGCGACGTGACAATTGACGGCGCGAATCGACAAGTAGATTTACTTCTGATTAGAAAAAAACTACAACTTGACGCCCGCGGACGCAAATTCTTTCGCTGCGTAATAGTCGAGATAAAAAGACCAGGTGTATCACTCAAAAATAAGCACCTGCAGCAGCTTGATGAATACGCGTCGATCCTGAGTCACTATCCTGAATTTAATAGCGACCTCACCAAATTTGAATTGATTTTGGTGGGACGAAATATTTCGAAAGAAGCTTACTCGATCCATAGCAGGCTTAAAACCTCAGAGGTATATGGCGAGCCTGGGCTGATCACAAGCGACGACAAAATAAAAACCTACATCAAGACTTGGCCAACTATTTTCGATGAGTTCGATATCAGCAATGAATACTTGCTGGAACGACTGAAAACACAGCGTGCTTCCTTATCATCTTCCTCTAGAGAAGAGTTAGTGGAGAGCTTACAAACTGAAACGACCCAATAACATGAACAGGCCCGCCTTCGTAGCGGGCTTTTTTGTGCATGTCAAAACGGCGCAGACTCGATCTCGCGTTCCATCACCTCCACCGGACGATCGTCATTTACATTCGCATCCCACCTGAGCGTCACTGATTCATCATCATTGAAAGTCATGTCTATGCACTCCGTCTCTGACAACAACCCCATCACCTCCTCCCACTCCCTCTCTCCGTCCGTGTCGAGCCGATGGATCGTCACCCATCGCTGAATCTGCGCGACTGGGTGATTGATCATTGACGAGACGCGTAGCTCAAGACGCTCCAGGCCTGTCATGCCAGCGCTTGCTAGCCGGTTTTGTTGTTGTGCCACTGCCATCTATTTCACTCCTGATAGCTGTATATCCATCCAGTTATGACAAAGCATACCCAATCCTTGCGCAAAGTAAATTAACCGCCGGTATTGACGACAAAGAAACCGCCGGTTAACTTACACCCATCGCAGCGACGCACAGCCACTGCGAAGGGCCTCAACAGACCCGCCGCTCTTTAACAACCAATGCCATGAACGACTACCCGGCCAGTCCGGTTAGGTCACTCCCGGCTCCATCGGTGGGAGGTCAGTAAACCGATGAACAAAACCGTACTTGCCTCTACCGGCGACCGGCGATCCGACAGGCCCGAAAGCCTGCCCACGCGCAGCCCACTGCGACGGCGGACGAGGTGTTGACCGAACTGAGTGAATGACCTGGTAAGCGGGTGCGGAGTAACACGGAATTTTTCACTGATGCACCTGGTGACGGGTGCATTGGGAAAACAACCGGAGAATCACGA
The DNA here is from genome assembly GCF_019145195.1 of Pseudomonas siliginis. GTDB lineage: Bacteria > Pseudomonadota > Gammaproteobacteria > Pseudomonadales > Pseudomonadaceae > Aquipseudomonas > Aquipseudomonas siliginis. The sequence continues at coordinate 427,769 of NZ_JAHSTW010000003.1, read as the reverse complement.
TGACGCGCAATGAACATGAAGAAATCGAAAGCTACGCACTTGCAGCAATGATTGGACTTGTGTCCTTCGGCGGTGTGTCACCAGAACTCATCCCAAGCAAGGCCTTCGATATCGCGGAGGCGTTCCAGCAAGAAAAGTTGAAGCGCATCGGCGAGAAGCCGCCTTACGACGCGTGACGACCAGCGCCACGACAGCCTGTCGTTAACTGCCCGATCCTCTCTATGAGAGCGCATCGGGGTGTGATCTGAAGCTAAGCCTCGGGCAGCGGATGTGCCAACCGGTTGCCTATAGGGCCACCCCTTCCGCCGAATGCCGGGTGAGCCCCGGCCAGATCACACCCCGATGCGGACGAAGCTGCGGCCTATAACCGCCCACCTGCATGCAGTAACACCAGAGACCGGCGAGCGCCCGCCAAGATGCCAACGGCGCGCATTGGAGGATGACCACCATGAAATAGACGAATGCTTCAACTTGGGTAGCGAAGAAAGCCTGCAGTATTCGCTCGAGACTCCATGAACAGGCAGCGGACAGTAGGCCGTCGATGTCACCGCGCATCGGCCGAATGAGGTAGGCCACCCCAGCGCACGAAGACAACTTGACGCTGCAAACCCGGTCTGTCGCCAGCAGCGAGACCGGGCCACCCTCCCTCCGACCAATCCCGAATGCACTCCCCTCCGCGCCCAACGGCAACCAGCGGAGCGGATGAGTGCATCCGAGTTTTGTTGGATCAACACCCGCCACCACGGAGGCGACCATGGCAACCAGCTATGCAGACAGTGCGCAGGCCCGAGAGTGGGATAGGCGCTACGACGACTGGGGGCGCCCGAAAGCGCCGCAGGTTGAAGACTTCCACGACTACGAAGCCGTGGCGCAAAAACTCACACAGCGTCAGGCGCTGATGGCAGCTCAAGAGCTCGTCGACCGCAAGGCGCGGGCCAAGCGAGTCGCGGCAGCGGTGGTCGCCTACGGCGAATTCTGGGGGCTCAAATGAACATCCAGCAGCGTGACCATCAAACAGCGGTGACCTGGATCGAAGGCGAGATCAGCAACATGATCCGCGACCTCGGCAAGCCCAACGCCAGCGCCGCCGCGACATCCTGCATCACCCTGGCCTTCATGCTTCGTGCCATCGACGACAGCGAGCACCGTCACTACCGCGCTCGCATCGACCAGATCTACGCCACCTACAACGCCACCGCCTCGCAAGGAGCTGCAGCATGACAACCCCTTTGGTGAAATCGCTGGTCGATGAGCAGTTCGACGATATCGAGCGCCGCATCGCGATCCTCGGCTTCGGCCTGCCCTTCAACGAAGTGATCGGTCGCAAGCGCGAGGATCTGGTCGACAGCCTCCCGCAGCGCCTGTCGGTGACAATGAAAGGCGGACGCATCGCGGTGAGGGCTCGGCCATGAATCTCTTGTACTGGTTTCTCGTTGTGATCTTGATTGCCGGTGCCGGCGCCTACGGCATCGTGAAAGACGGCTCGGGCACTTGCCAGGTTCCGCGCTCCACCACCTATCACGTGTTCCGATGACCAGCCGGCAGATGGCCCGCCGCATCCTCATTCGGCGCGGATCGTTCTCCGCTATCGGCATGTTCACCTTCCTGATGCTGCTCAGCGCCCTCGCCGATCGCATCACTCAATAACCCAAGCATTCAATCGCTGCGCATGTCGCGGCAAGGATTTCCCGTGAGCGCAGTAATGAAGCAGGAAGACCAATTGCCTGCGATGTCTGAGGCGGCACTTGTTGAAGTGCTGAGCAACAGCCTCTACCCGGGCGCAGAGAAAAATTCGGTGGTGATGGTGTTGGCTTACTGCCAAGCCGCGCATCTGGACCCAATGCTGAAGCCTGTGCACATCGTGCCGATCTGGAACACCAAAGCGAAAAAGATGCAGGACACGGTAATGCCCGGCATTGGTCTCTATCGCATTCAGGCCGCGCGCACTGGGCAGTACGCAGGGATCAGCGATCCTGAATACGGGCCGCCAATCACCGCAAAGCTGGGCGGCGTGGACGTCACCTATCCAGAGTGGTGCCGGGTGACCGTCAAGCGCCAAATGTCGAACGGCCTCGTTGCCGAGTTCACCGCGAACGAGCGCTGGCTTGAGAACTACGCAACGGCCGGCAAGGACACGATTGCCCCGAACACAATGTGGAAGCGCCGCGCCTTCGCCCAGCTCGCCAAGTGCGCCGAGGCTCAAGCGCTGCGCAAGGCATTCCCTGAGGTCGGATCAGCGCCAACGGCCGACGAGATGGAAGGCAAAACATTCGAAGAGGCGCCGCGCGACGTGAGTCCGCAGAGGCAGCAAGAGCCTGAGCCCGACGCTCTTCCGCCCTACTCCGATGATCTTCTGAAAGAGAACATCGCCAAATGGCAGCCACTGGTTGATGCCAACCGCACCAGCCCAGAACACCTGATCGCGACCATCAGCAGCAAATACACGCTAAGCCCGGACCAGATCGAAAAAATCCAGAACCTCCAAGCCATCGACGGAGACGCAGCATGAAAATTCACAACGTAGCTCAAGGCTCCGCCGAGTGGCACGCATTGCGCGCTCAGCATTTCACCGCCTCCGAGGCACCCGCAATGATGGGTGCTTCGAAGTACCAGACCCGCACCGACCTGCTGACCATGAAGAAAACCGGCATTACGCCGGACGTCACTCAGGCGCAGCAGTACATCTTCGACAAAGGCCATGCAACTGAAGCGCTTGCCCGGCCACTGGTTGAAGTCATGATCGGCGAGGAGCTGTATCCAGTCGTAGGCACCGAAGGCAATCTGCTCGCTTCCATGGATGGCGCGACGATGCTGGGAGAGACCCTTTTCGAGCACAAGCTTTGGAACGAATCATTGGTCGCCCAGGTGAAGGCCGGCGAACTGGATCCTCATTACTACTGGCAGCTTGAGCAGCAACTGCTGGTGAGCGGCGCCGAGCGCGTGATTTTCGTTTGCTCCGACGGCACCACCGAAAACTTTGTGCACATGGAATACCGACCTGTCGCCGGCCGCGCCGCGCAGTTGGTCGAAGGCTGGAAACAGTTCGAGGCCGACCTGGCCATCTTCGAAATGGCCGAGGCGCCGTCGATTATCGTCGGCAAGGCCCCGGACGAGCTGCCAGCGCTACGCATCGAACTGACCGGCATGGTCACCGCGAGCAACCTCAAGGTGTTCGAGGATTCGGCTCTCGCTGTCATCGACTCTGTGAAAACCACGCTGCAGACCGACCAAGACTTTGCCGACGCCAAGAAGGCGGTCAAGTGGTGCGGCGATGTCGAGGAAGCGGTTGCGGTAGCGAAGAAACAAGCGCTCTCCCAAACCCAAAGCATTGACGAGCTTTTCTCGTCTCTTGATCGAATCAGCGCACATGCTCGAGAGACGCGCTTGAAGGTCGACAAGCTCGTTAAGGCTCAAGAGCTGCTGGTGAAGACCAGCATCAAGCAGAAGGCTGAGCAGGCGCTGGCGGATCACGTGGCGGCCATCAATAAAACACTGGGCCGGGTAACGCTGCCAGCGGTTGCTACCGACTTCGCCGGCGCGATGAAGAACAAACGCACCATTGCCAGTCTGCAGGACGCCGTCGGTACCGAGCTGGCTCGAGCAAAAATCGCCGCGAGCCAGTCAGCAGATGCAATTCGCTTGAATTTGACCAGCTTGGCCGAGCTCGCGCCCGACCATGCATTCTTGTTCAACGACATCCAACAGCTTGTTCTGAAGGCCAACGACGACCTGGTCGCGCTGATCAAGGTGCGAATCTCTGAGCACCAGAAGGCTGAAGAGCAAAAAGCCGAGGCGCAGCGCGAGCAGATCCGACAGCAGGAGCTGCAACGGATTGAAGCTGAGGCGAAAGCCAAGGCCCCTGTTGAGCCTGCACCAGTCACCAGTTCAGCACCTGTAAAAGCAGCCTCGCCTGTTCAGTCTGCCTCGAAGCCAGCAGCAGCAACTGCGGCGCCGGCGAACCTGCAGGCCGAAGTGTTCGATCTGGAAGAGCTGATCAAAGCAGTTGCCTACGGCCAAGCGCCTATCTCGGTGCTGACCGTGAGCTGGGAACACCTCGACGCACTGGTCGCCGATCAGGGCAACAAATTCAGCATGGCCGGCGTGAGGCTGGTAAAGGTGGCAGCATGATCAGCAACCACCTCAACCTCGTCGAGCAGCACCGGCCGGACGCCGAATCGATCGCTGAGCGAATCGCGCAGTACCTGGCCGCCGGCGGGCGGATCGACCAACTGAAAAGCCCGCCACGCAATCCGCTGCCACCGCCCCGCTCGAAGAAAATAGACCCTGAAACGGTCCTCAAGCGCCGGCCGAAGCCGATATCGGCGGCCGAACGCAAAGCGCTGCGCAAAATGGCGGACTCGATATGAAGTCGAAACGCAAACCCAACAACGGGTTCGCCCGGGCTGAGCGCAGCTGCCGGGCGCTGCTGCGCACCAACCACGTCGCGGTGGTGAACATCGATCCCAGCGGCAGCCAGATCATGGCGAACTGGAAGAGCTGCAAGCAGATCCGCAGTCTGGCGATCGCCAACGCGATATTTGATTTCTCCTACCGCTGGACGATCTACATCGCCGCCATGTGTCGAGACGAGCGCGGCGCCGAGTACATCAAGTCGGTGGAGATCTCGCCCGAGGGCATCTACGGTCGAGCGCCTGACTGTTGCGATCGAGCATTACTACCTGGATCTGCGCAACAGCGCGAACCCGAACCATCTGGTTGCGTCAGGCTGGATTGCCATTCCCGACCAGATCTCGATGGACGAAGCCCAAGCCGCGAAGCTGTTCTACGCCGCCCGCGCCTGGCATCAGGTGAAGGTAGCAGCGTGAGACGTTTTCGCACCCAACAACGCAAACGACAGACCTGGCTGGACTTGCCGGCCAGCGGAATTGAAGAGGTAGGCCATGGCCAAGAGCAATGCAGATCGCTCAGCGAAAGCCGCGGCGAAGAGGAAGGAGCGCGGCGAAGAGGAAATCAGGCTGCACTGCCTGCCCGGTACGCGCCAAGCACTTGCTGACCTGATGGTTTGGAGCGGGATCGAGGAACAGGGCGAGGCAATCACGCTGATGATTCACAACCTGCACGGCCTCGGCCCGCGCGGTGCCCTTCCCCTGCTCACCCCGCCGCGACACGAATACGTCATTCCAGAAAACGTGTCGCGGAAATTGAAGCTGGCTTATCGACAACAAGAACTTCGGCACTCGGGAGACTGTGCCGCTAGCTCAAAAATTTGATGAGCTCCGCCCCGAGTTTGGTTGTTCTTCCAGCGATCATACCGTCCCTACTCATGGTCGTGTTGAGACCATCGGTCGTGAGCAATCCTCGCTGGAATAGATCTTTCCAGATAATGGTGTAAGTTTCGGCATGACCTTTCAATTCGGGTAATGCGAACTCCAATACGCTGGAAATCGCACCCATGCTCCAGCCAGGCGGCGTCATATTTCGAGAGCTAATCCACTCTTGTGGATCATCGAAAACGTGCAAAATTTTGATATGGGTAACGGTACACACGTCAACGAAATTCAGGAACATCTGACGGTGATCATCAGACGGACAACTGGGCAGGGCAGAGTTTTTTACCGCGTTGCGTAATGCTTCAAGTTTTTCAGATTGGTGGTTGCGCAGCGAAATGGCGCACACCTCAGAAACCGTACTGATAAAGGCCTCGTTGTCCTGCAGATCTTCCTCAGTCAATACGTGTTTTTCGATCAGATCGTTTATCACCTCGCCTATCTGGATCATTGTTTCCGTTCGGCGCCTATTCAAAGGCGATTCAAGAACAGAGTTGAATATCTCCATTAACGGACCACCGACCACTGGTAGTGCGCTGATCCCCATGCGAGCCAGGCGATGCGCCTTTTCGGCAACCGGTTCCAAATCAGGATCCAGGCCGTCCAAGTCAATTTTTTCCATAATCGCTCCTTGTCTCGGCCGGGTGCCGATCACCCGTAATACCCCAACCAAAACCAAATTGCCACCACCGGTCACGGAGGGCGGCGCCTGACTGGAGTATCAGCCTTGAAATTAGAAATCAAAGAGCTGTACCGGTGCGGTGAGTGCCGCGAGGTCCATGACGATGAGGACGATGCCCGCGAATGCTGTATGCCGGCCGTGTACACGCTCTATGTCTGCCCGGTGTGCGCGGAAAATCATGACGAACCGGAAGAGGCGATGTCCTGCTGCAATGCGGACGGAATCAGTTGCCCTCAGTGCCGACGAGATTACCCGTCGATCTCAATCGATTATCAGGCAATCAAGATCGCCGGGCACTGCAACCCCTGCAACCCGCTATTTACGATTGAGGAGCAGCTCGCGGTTCAGGACCTGCACTACCAACACACCGGAAAGCGCGAACACCTTCACGAATAATCCGGCTCCATGCCGGGCCGAACGCAAATACCCCACTTCTACGGATCACGCCAGCCGGCGAGGATCAGCGTGTCAGAGATTACGGGCGCCTAGAATGGCACTCCATTAGGAGCGGAAGCAAGAAACAACCTTGACGTGGCCAGTTGTGTATGATAAAGCTATATTTCCTAAATAGGCATGCAGAAGGACAACTGCAATGAAAGAAATGTAATCGATGAATATTAAAATAGTGCTAAATAAAAGCCACTTTTGAAAGTGGCTTTTATTATTAGTAGATTTAAGGATCGACAAAACTAGCTTTTATCATCAAATCCGGAATCAGCATCCATAATTAGCTCCGCTTCAAGCGCACTATCTTTTTCTTTTTCTTTTTCTTTTTGTTCTTCTTCTGCCGCCTGCTGCTCTGCTACAACTTGAGCATCACTAACAATCTCCGAAAGCTTAGAAAGATATTTATATCCAAAAACTTCTTCATAACCTTCTAAAAATTCGGGAGTTTCTCGAAAATCTTTGAATAATGGCCAATCGTGATACGCCTCTTCGACCACTATCTCTCCAGCCTTGCCAATCTTCAGCATATATTCTTTAGCTGATATATAATCTTCCACGAGCACAGCACGTGCTAGACGGAAGTCGTAAATAACTGCGGACCAATCTTTTTTTTCCAGGATTTTTTTAGCAGCAGCTGCGCCATTCATCTGTCGGACAGCTATGGCATGATTCAATGTAAACATTCGATCCATTAAATCCTCAGAAATTTTCGGCATTTTCTGAGCAAAACGACACAACGCAGCTGCCTTATGGTACTGCCCCAGATGAAGGTAGTCATATATCAAGGAGTTCAATTCTGAGTCAGCTTGCCTACGTTCATCCGGCAGCATTTTACGCCAGATTGTATGACCCAACATTACTCCCACCTCCATAACAAGGTGGCAGGTTTGATAAAAATATTTTGCGCCGATCTCCAACTGACTTCCTACAACATCTTCTTTAGCAGGCTTATATCCCGCCTCTATACAAACTTTAAGATACTGTTGACTGATCACTCCGTCGCAGTGCGTAAACAGATTTCGACGCTGCGACGCTTCAATAAACGCGGGCCATGAGTCAAACTTTGTTAACGTTTCAAAACCAAATCTCCTTTCAAACTCCTTAAACTGCTCTCCATAGCTCTTTCTTCGGACAGTTTCGATTTCCTTCTCTAGAACGGCTGACTTAAACTCGTCAAGCGACGGATACTCTAATACATCACAAACACTGAATTGGGCCCCCACCCCCTTAAAAAGGTCTGAGCGAATAGAATAAACACCTTCCATCAGCTCACCAACAAACTTATCAAAACACGTGAACAACCCAATAAATAAACTTCTTTCCAAAGTTACTATTGTCGCATCATTACTTAATCTTTTTGCAAGTCTGAGCATTGTTCTTAGATTACGCGCAGCAACCAACTTCTCTTCAGCTGAGCAATCGCTATCTAGAACCTCCTGAGCTGACAAAAAGGTGCTTTGCAGTTCTTTTGCACGTCTTATATAAGCTTTTCTCGCCTGCGGGATACAGTTTTTAGCAGACTCTTCGATATCATGGACCTTATGAACAAACCTGCTCAAAGCACTAGCAATAAGATGCAAAGGGGGCCCCTCAATCTCAACCTCAATTCCGCCCTCGACCTCTTCAACTTCTGAAGCCACTTCAGAGCCGCTGATTACGTGCTCCGCTTCATTATTATTAATAGGGTTCTCTTGAGCCAAATCGTTCATTTCCAATCCTTTGACAAAGTCTTAATTAATACTGGACTGGCTGATCATGTCACAGTGCCATAAAAGCAGGTACCCCTATGTCAAAAGAAAACAAAACGGCCGAGCCGCTGCAGGTTGAGCGCTCGACTGTCACGACGCTGGTGATCACCGGCGCATCACGGCTTGATCCGATCACCGTGTTCCTAGAGGACTTCGGCCGCCGTGACTGCCCTACTGAATCCGACCCGAGCTATCAGACCGCCCAGGGCAAGATCACGATCAACTGCTGCAACAACAGCTGGAGCGCGTACTGGGGTGGCATGGGCCCGCGCACAGTGGCCGAGTTCGTAGCCGACTGTGACTGGCACTACGTTCTGAACTGCCTCGATCGCGGTATCAGCAGCACGCGGTTCAGCGGGAATGCCCTTCACGCCTTCGCAAAAAAATGCATCGTCCAGCGCCGCCGGCAACAGACTGGCGGACATGACTGGGAGCTGGATGAGCTGAGCAAGGACGAGGCTCGTGAACTCTGGCACGACATCGAGGTTCTGCGAAGCGTGGAGTCGCCAAACGAGTGCTGGCATCACGACAGGCTACTGACTGAGCTGTTTGGAGATGAGTGGCACTACCCGGTTGGCGACAAGGCGGTCGAGGAGAATCACGAATTCAACTACCTGCGCCGGGTGGTTGAGGCGGTACAGGCTGCGCTGCGTCAACAACCGCTGGAGCAGCTAGCAGCTTGAATCATGGCAACTGACTGTCGACCCATCGCTCAGCAGTGGCAAGAGCCTCCGCCAGCGCGCTTTGATAGTCCTCCCACGGGCCAGAGAGATCGGCCACAGTGTTGGCAAAACCTGGTACCTCACTGGCCTCAATGACATGAGCACTCACAGGGGCTTCGTCGTTGGGCTTGTCCCAGTCGAATTTGATGATCACTTGATGCCCTCGATATTCGTGGGCGATCGGCCTATCCAGGCTGTGGGACATGTCCTCTTCCTATAGGCACCCGTTGGCAAGAAGGTGATTTTCAACGAAATAGGCCGCTTCGCCTATCGAGGCAAAAAGCCACCCCCACACTCTACCGTCGGGTTCTCGCGATCAGGTGGACGCCCATCAAGTACCGGCATCGGGTCAACGGTCACTCCGGTTGCCGCTTTCAACCATGCGGTGTAAGCGGCGCTTTGCCGGGAGAACGCTTCATCCCAAGCGCGTCCTGAGAGTTCGCCGGCTACTACCAGCATCATCAGTTGGGTTGTCGCAGCGTCGAGCTCTACAAGAAGAGCGTGCGATTGAAATCTGAAGTCGTCATTCGAAGTCATGGTGGTTCTCGAAAACGCGGGCACGGCGCAGCAGGCTGGTTTTGAAGCGCGATTCTCCTATCTGAAGTTTGACATGTTCTTATACAAATACCAGTCGCCTGTAGAAGTATTTTAGCTGCGATCACCTATCAAGTATCGCTACCCCTTCCCCCTTCAAAGTCAGCCGCTATATCGGCAAGGACGAAGTCATGTCTGAAGAAAAGTTTTCGTTCATCCAGCCCCTACCGGTCGAGCGCGATGAGGACGGCTGGTGGTCGCATCCAGATTACCTCTCGGAGTACGACGACGAGCTCACTGAGGCGCAGTTTCAGGAATGGTGTCTGCGCCACCAGATTGAAACGAAAGTCTCCTACATGGAGAGCGACGTTCCTTTTGAGGTTTTCGATGCGTACATGGATGACGGCCAGTGCGATTGCTCGGCGTGGGAAATCCAGCGGCCGGACGAGCCAGACTGGTTCATCCTGTCGATCCACGATCACGAAGATGGACCAGTCTGCGTTTGGGGTCGTCGGGCATTGCCGGTGCCGAAACTCCCCGGCGCGCAGGTGACGCCATGATCGCCCTCGCCTGGTTCGCCTACGTGTACTGCTACAAGGGGCCGCGGTGATGAGTGCAGCAGCGAAGGTCCTCGACCCGTGCAGCGCCAGCCGAATGATGTGGTTTGACAAGCAGGACCAGCGCGCGCTTTTCGGCGACATCCGTGACGAGCAGCACCTGCTTTGCGATGGTCGGGTGTTGAAAGTTGAGCCGGATGTGCTGATGGATTTCCGGAAATTGCCCTTCGAGGCCTCAACCTTCCGCCTGGTGGTATTCGACCCGCCGCACCTGACCCGCGCCGGGGTCGACAGCTGGATGCGGGCCAAGTACGGCATGCTGACCGCCGACTGGCGCGAGGACATTCGACAGGGTTTCGCCGAGTGTTTCCGGGTGCTGGAATCCGAAGGCGTTCTGATATTTAAGTGGAACGAGACCCAGGTGACGGTCAGCGAGCTGCTTGCGCTTACCGATGAAAAGCCGCTGTTTGGCCACAAGTCAGGCAAGCGCGAAAAAACGCACTGGATCACGTTCATGAAGCGGCCGGCACCATGAACCGCATGGTCAGCGTCCGCACCGAGGAACTGACCGGCCCGGCGCTGGACTGGGCGATCAACGCGATCGAGGGTGATCAGCAGCCTGTCGCCGGCCAGCTGGATCTCTTCGCCCTGCCCGACGCCGAGCAACTGATCACGAAGTACGGCGTCTGGGTCGACGCTGGCCACCTGCACCCTTGTGCTGGCCGACATGACAAGCGACCCGTTCAACCGCCAGCCCGGCGAAACCAGAACCATCGCAGTGTTCCGCGCCGTGGTATTCGCCAAGCGCGGCGCCGCGGTGAAAGTCCCCGCCGAGCTGATCCGGCAATAACCCCAACCACTCAACAACCTGCCGGTGTACGGCGGGCGAGGAATTCGTATGCCCGTGATCATGATCACAACCTCAGTCGCGACCGTTTTTGAAGTGCCTGACGGGGTCGACCTCTTGCAGGTTCGCCGATTAGCGTTATCAGAACTCGGCGATGACGAATGCGCCACCGACACAGTGGCCGTCCAGCACGACGACGTCATGAGCCAGATCTATCTCGGAGCCGCCGATCGCAAGACGGTTTCCATCTCGCACAGCGTTGTCGACCCAACCGAATAACCACCTTCTGCCGCCACGCGCGGCATGGAGCATCACATGACCATCCAGTTTCTATCTCACGAGGAGGTTTGCGAGCTCACCGGCGCGCGGACCAAAGCAGGACAGATCCTCAACCTGAAAAAGAACGGCGTCCGCCATACGATTAAAGTGAACGGCTGGCCGAGCGTCACCGCGATGGCGGTCACCGCCGTCGGCGCATTTGAATCAGAAAAGCCCGTATGGAAATCACGTAAGGCCAGCTGACATGGGAAGACGACCAAGTAAACCCGGCTCGATCGCCAGGCTGCGGGAGCGCAAGAAAGCCAGCGGCCGGGTGTTCTACTACTACGACACGGGCGGCAAAGACAGAAAGGAAATTCCACTGGGCAGCGACTACGGCTTGGCGATCATGGAGTACGCGAAGCTTGAGCGTGATCGCACCGCAACCGATCTGGTCGCCAAGGTCATCACGTTCCGCTACGTCGCCGAAAAATACATGGTCGACGTCGTCCCTACCAAAGGCACGGCGACCCAGGCTGACAACAAGCGCGAGCTGAAGAATCTGATCGCTTTCTTCGACGACCCGCCAGCGCCGCTGGAAACGATCGAGCCGTTGCACGTACGCCAGTACCTGACATGGCGCAAGGCCGCGCCGGTGCGCGCGAACCGCGAGAAAGCGCTGCTCAGCGCCATCTGGAATTACGCTCGGGACAAGGGTTATACGTCTCTTGCCAATCCATGCGCCGGCATCAAGGGAAACAAGGAAACCGGGCGGGATACGTATGTCGAGGATGCGCTGTTCAAACGCGTGCACGACAAGGCAGATGTGGGCCTGCAAGACGCAATGGACCTCGCCTATCTGACCGGGCAACGGGTAACAGATACCCGGCTGATGGATGAGCGCGACGTGCGTGACGGGCAGATTTGGGTGTTGCAGGGCAAGACAAAGGCGAAGCGGCGGATCGAGATAACGGGGGAGCTGAAGGTTTTGATTGATCGAATCATGTCCCGCAAGTCAGAACACAAGGTCCGCTCGACGCGGCTGATCGTTACAGAGGACGGCACACCGATGACGGTGGCGATGTTGCGCAGGAGATTCGACTTGGCCAGGGAATCGGCCGGCGTGCCGAAAGCTGAATTTCAGATGCGCGACTTGCGCGCCAAGGCGGGTACCGATAAGGCTGAATCCAGTGGCGATATCTTGCAAGCCAGAGATCAACTTGGGCATACGACGGTGGTTATGACCGAGCAGTACATCCGCAATCGAAAAGGCAAAAAAGTCATGCCTACCAAGTGAATTGCGGACCAACTCCAGAATAGCGGACCAGAAACAAACAAGGGTTTGCATCAGCTTTCGCTCGCAAACCCTTGATTTAAGATGGTGCCCGAAGCCGGAATCGAACCGGCACGCCCTTACGAGCGGGGGATTTTAAGTCCCATGCGTCTACCAGTTTCGCCATTCGGGCGGTAGCGCGGTGTTGCTCTGTTCAGCCTTGCGGTTGGATCCTGACAGGATGACCGCTTGAAAAGCCGAGCGGGGAATATATACATCACGTCCCGGTGAAGCAAGTTTGGAGTGCGCGATTTGAGAACTAAATATTGCTGACCGCGGAAAATCAAAAAGCCTCAGAAATCAGGGAGCTACGGAGTTTGCTTGAAGTAGAGGCCGAGGTTAGTGGCAAATCGCAGCAACCAGACTGGAAATTGGGGCGATAAACTCAAAAGATTCAGATGCTCACTATCACCTTAGCTGCACGGGTGACAGATGTTTCATCGATTGAGATTATGAGCAGGAAACCCAATTCTGGACGGGATGTCTACGCTAAAGGTTGGCGCCGAAGTCAATAATCAAAGGGTATCAGCACGCCCCCCTTCAACCACGATCACGCCGCACAGAACGTCACCAGAGCAGAGCTCAGGGATGTACAAGCAATCAGGAGATTTGATTCCATGCAAATGAGTGACACCGTTCTAAAAGCGTCTTTAAGCCAAGAGGAGCGCTCGGCGATCGCCGAGATCGAAGCGACCACCAATATCCTGCAGCTTGTCACCCGTCTGACCGGTACACGCTTTGCCGGAATCGCAAAATTCACGGAAACGGAATGGATCGTCTGTTCGGCATACGATCCGATTGAACTGGGAATAAACGTAGGCGATACGCTGGATCTGGAAACTACGCTCTGCAGTGAGTTTCGACGAAATCCTCAAGCCCTCTTCCTTCCACAAATCAGCAAGGATGGACGACTTTCGTCACGTCCTGTGGTGAAGCAGTATTCAATTGAAAGCTACGCAGGCGCGCCTGTTTTCCTGCCGGACGGAAGACTCTGGGGTGCCCTCTGTGCTCTGGATTCAAGGGCCGTTCTGTTTGATAACCCGGATCTTGCGGACACACTGACGTTATTCGCACGCCTTATTGGCTGCATCTTTTTCTCGAATCTGACGGTGGAAGGCGCCAGCCATATCAAGACCGGAGCGTGTCTGACTGAGTGACCCTACACAAACGATGCGGAAAACCACACTTTTTCCACAAGCAACAAAAAACCCCGTAGATCATTGATCTACGGGGTTTTTGATAGTGGAGGCCGAGGTCGGAATCGAACCGGCGTAGGTGGATTTGCAATCCACTGCATAACCATTTTGCTACTCGGCCTCAAAGTATTTGCTGTCAGTAGCGCAACAACAAACACTGTACAAATTGGAGCGGGAAACGAGACTCGAACTCGCGACCCCGACCTTGGCAAGGTCGTGCTCTACCAACTGAGCTATTCCCGCTTGGTGTGGCGCATTCTATAGAATTAAGATGCCCCGTCAACCCCTTGATTCAAAAAACTTTTATTTCTTTTCGACATCGGTCTTCAGGTGCGGCCAGGCGGCGCGAAGGTACTGAACCATCGACCACAGGGTCAGCCCTGCCGATACGATCAGCAGCGTATAACCGAGCACAACCCAGAAGCTGAAGGCCTTTGGATGAGCCAGCAGAATCACCAGCGCGAGCATCTGCGCAGCGGTTTTCCATTTGCCGAGATTGGAAACGGCCACCTGCGCTCGTGCGCCGAGTTCGGCCATCCATTCGCGCAGGGCCGAAATCACGATCTCGCGACCGATGATGACCGCCGCTGGCAGCGTGAGCCAGAGATTGCCGTGTTCCTGTACCAGCAAGACCAGGGCAACAGCGACCATCAGCTTGTCGGCGACCGGATCGAGGAAGGCCCCGAACGGTGTGCTTTGCTCCAGTCGGCGCGCCAGATAACCATCGAGCCAGTCCGTTGCGGCCGCGAAGGCGAACACCGAAGCGGAGGCCATGTAACTCCATTCGTAGGGCAGATAGAACAGCAAAATAAAGATCGGGATGAGCAGGACGCGTAGAACGGTAATCAGATTAGGGATATTCATCGGCACAACTGGCTACGAGGTGAAGGGGCATTCTACTCACTATGCAGGTTCGCATAAATCGACTCAGCGAGCTTTTTACTGATCCCCGGGGCTTTGGCGATCTCTTCGATGCTTGCACGAGACAGCTCCTGCAATCCACCAAAATGTTTCAACAGGTCACGGCGGCGGGTCGGCCCTACACCTGCCACGCCTTCCAGCGTTGAGGTTCGGCGGGTCTTGCCGCGACGGGCGCGATGGCCCGTGATTGCGAAGCGGTGCGCCTCATCGCGGATCTGCTGAATCAGGTGCAACGCGGGCGAATCGCCGCGCAAGGTGAACTCGTGCGCTGCATCATTCAGATACAACGTTTCGAAACCGGCCTTGCGCGTGGCGCCTTTGGCGACGCCCAACAGGATCAGATCCGGCACGGCCAATTCGTTGAGCACATCACGGGCCATCGACAATTGACCCTTGCCACCGTCGACCAGCAGGATGTCCGGCAACTTGCCCTCGCCGTCCTTGAGTTTGCTGAACCGGCGGGTCAGTGCCTGGTGCATGGCCGCGTAATCGTCGCCGGCGGTGACGCCTTCGATGTTGTAGCGGCGGTAATCCGACTTGATCGCGCCTTCCGGCCCGAACACCACGCACGAGGCCACAGTGGCTTCGCCGCTGGAATGACTGATGTCATAGCATTCCAGGCGTTGCGGCGGCTCATCCAGATTCAGCACTTCGGCCAGCGCGTCGAATCGCGCGGCGGTGTGCTGACGGTTGGCCAGACGCGCGCCCAAGGCTTGCTCAGCGTTGGTCACTGCCAGTTGCTGCCAGCGCGCACGGGTACCGCGCACCCGGTGACTGATGGCCAATTCGCGGCCGCGCAAGGTATGAATCCCTTCGATCAGCGCTGGGAAATCTTCATGAACCACGTTGACGATCAGTTCGCTCGGCAAATCCCGCTCGGGGCTGCTGATGTAGTACTGGCCGAGAAACGCCGCCATGACTTCGGAAACATCTTCCTCGATGCCGACCTGCGGGAAGAAATTCTTGCTGCCCAGCACTCGCCCGCCGCGCACGCTGATCAGGTGGACGCAGGCGCCGCCGGGGTTGACGAATGCGGCAATAACGTCGATATCGCCGGTTCCGCCTTCCATGCTCTGCTGGTCCTGCACGCGGCGCAGCAAAGCGATCTGGTCGCGCAATTCGGCCGCGCGTTCAAATTCGAGATTGATCGCTGCCTCTTCCATCGCGGTGGACAGCTCGTTGGTCAGCGCATGGCTGCGACCTTCGAGGAACATCACCGAGTGGCGCACGTCTTCGGCGTAGACGTCAGGCTCGACCAACCCCACGCACGGCGCCTTGCAGCGTTTGATCTGGTATTGCAGGCACGGACGGGTACGGTTCCTGTAATAGCTGTCTTCGCACTGGCGAACGAAAAAGGTTTTTTGCAGGATGCTCAGGCTTTCGCGTATGGCACCGGCACTCGGATATGGGCCGAAATACTTGCCCTTGGCCTTTTTTGCCCCGCGATGGATGCTCAGGCGCGGAAACTGTCCGTCGGAGAGAAACACATACGGATAGGATTTATCGTCGCGCAGCAGGATGTTGTACGGCGGACGCCACTCCTTGATCAGCGTCTGTTCCAGCAGCAGCGCTTCGGTTTCGTTGGCGGTGATGGTCGTCTCGACCTGAGCGATACGGCCGACCAGTGCAGCCGTCTTCGGCGCCAGCCCGGTCTTGCGAAAGTAGCTCGCCAGACGTTTCTTCAGGTTTTTCGCTTTGCCGACATAGAGCAGGCGCGCTTCGCTGTCGAACATGCGATAGACGCCGGGCCGACCGCTGACGGTCGACAGGAAAGCACTGGAATCAAATGTCTCGGTCATGGTCAGGCGCTGGCATCCACCATGCCGTGACGCACCGCGAGCAGTGTCAACTCGACGTCGCTGCTGATCGAAAGCTTCTCGAAAATGCGGTAGCGGTAGGTATTCACGGTTTTCGGCGACAGGCACAACTTGTCGGAAATGATCTGGACCTTCTGGCAACCGACAATCATCAACGCAATCTGGATTTCCCGCTCGGACAACGCATCGAACGGCGAATCATTGGTGGGCTGGAATGATTTGATTGCCAACTGCTGAGCGATCTGCGGACTGATGTAGCGCTGCCCGGCGAAGACCAGACGAATGGCCTGAACCATTTCCGGCAGACCCGCGCCCTTGGTCAGATAACCAGCCGCCCCGGCCTGCAGCAAACGCGTCGGGAAAGGGTCTTCCTCGCACACCGTAACGGCAACCACCTTGATGTCCGGGTGGCTGCGCAGCAGCTTCCGCGTGGCTTCGAGGCCGCCAATGCCGGGCATCTTGACGTCCATGAGCACTACGTCAGGCTTCAATTCACGGGCCTTGATCAGGGACTCTTCACCTGACTCGGCCTGACCCACCACTTGCAGGCCATCGATATCGGCCAGCATTCGTGTAATGCCTGTGCGAACGAGATCATGGTCGTCGACCACTAGCACCCTAATCAAGCAGACACCTCGCGATATGGTCTTATTGGGATGCCGGACACCTTAGCAAAAAGTGCCAGACAGACCTAGCGGAAAGCCGCATTTAAAAAGTTTCAATTCATCATTCAGGGCTTGCCGGCCGTGGGTTTCAGAGCACAGCTGTACTCAAATCGAGTTGCATCCTGAGGAAACACTCATCCCTGCCCACCATGCGCAGTCCTTTGCGTGCATACAGTTCTTGTGCCGGGTTATTGTCAAACACTGTCAGCCGCAGTGCCGGTCGCCTTGCCTGACGAGCCATCTGGATAACCTGATCAATGGCCCAGGAACCGGCGCCCTGCCCTTGCCACGGATGATCAATCTGCAATTCGCGTATGTACAGCGCTCGCGCATCCTGGCTCAGACTGACAAAGCCGATCAGCAGTTCATCCTGAAGGATCATCCAGTTGTCACGATACTGCCAGCCTGCGTCGAACGCCTCGTCCTGCCACAACAGGTCGTGGTCAATGTAATAGCGCAGCATGTTGCGACAGGTCAGATCCCGCGCAAAAGCAAGATCATCACGGGTGGCATGCCGGATTCGATAACTCATTCAGCTTTCTCCATGACTGCAAAGTTGCCCTTCACCCGCATGGTTTGCCAGTGATAGGCGTTTTGAGCGGCGGGCAATAGCATTTTCTGATTGCTGATGCGTATCAGCGTCGAGTAAGCTCGGCGCATTCAACGGAGACAGCGCATGTTCAACACCCTTCCACAGTCTTGCACCACCAGCGCCCTGCGCTCGGTTGCGGCTGCCCGGGTGAATCACACTTGCGCTCCAGACAATTTTTATTTTGGGTATTGGTTTAGCCACTGGCGCGCCTGATACCCAAACGGCGCCCATGATAACGGGTCGCCTACCAGAGATTTCTCAACCCCCGGTCGGCCTCCCGACCGGGGGTTTTGTTTTTTCAGGCCCATCACTTTCAGCGACACACCACATTTTGAGGAATACACCATGAACTACGCCACTTATTACCGTTACGACAGCTTCAGCGCCTGGCGATTTACCAGCCTCCGCTCGGGACAGCCTGCCGCCTCCGATCGGTCACCCACAGGTGGCAAACACACATGCCTAGTCAGTACGGCCATTTGTCGAACACCCCAGTAGGGCCGATTGCGCGGGAAAGACCCGCCATCCGCCCAGGAAGACCGAACATGAACTCTTCAGTTTCCGCTTTGCCGCTGTCCACAATCGATTCTGCCAACGAGGCGCTGACCCTGCGTCTGCCCAGCTCGTTGCAGCTCAAACAGCAATTGCCACTCAGCCATTCCCTGCATCAACAGGTCAACACTCATCGCCAGGCGGTGCGCGCCATCCTTAACGGTGAAGACCCACGCCTGCTGGTCATCATTGGCCCCTGCTCTATCCATGACCCGCAATCAGCGATTGAGTACGCCAGCAAACTCGCTCGTCTGGCCGAGGATGTCAGCAGTGAAATGCTGCTGGTGATGCGCGCCTACGTCGAAAAGCCGCGTACGACGGTCGGCTGGAAAGGTCTGGCCTACGATCCGCATCTGGACGGCACTGACGACATGGCTACCGGCCTGACGCTGTCGCGCGAACTGATGCTGGAAATGATCCAGCTCGGACTACCGGTCGCTACCGAACTCCTGCAACCCATGGCCGCCAGCTACTTTGATGACCTGCTGAGCTGGGTGGCCATTGGTGCCCGCACCACCGAATCGCAAATCCACCGCGAAATGGCCAGCGGCCTGAACATGCCGGTGGGCTTCAAGAACGGCACCGACGGCGGCGCCGCCATTGCTGTCGACGCCATGCGCTCGGCAGCCCATCCGCATCGGCACTTCGGCGTGGACAGCCAAGGACATCCGGCGATCGTGCAGACAGCCGGCAACGCTGACACCCACATTGTGCTGCGCGGTGGCCATCAAGGGCCGAACTACGATGCAACCAGCGTAGCCAACATCAGCGCCGAGCTCAGCCGCCTGAAGATCCCCAGCCGGATCATGGTCGATTGCAGCCATGCCAACAGCGGCAAGGATCCACTGCGTCAGCCAGCCGTGTTCAACGATGTGCTTGAACAACGCTTGCATGGTAACCATGCGCTGATTGGCATGATGCTCGAATCCCATCTGTTCGAAGGCTGCCAGCCGCTGAGCAGCTCTCTGCGCTACGGCGTATCGATCACCGACGGCTGCCTCGGCTTCAGCGCAACGGAACAATTGCTGACCGACGCTGCTACGCGCCTGGCACAAGCCAGAGCCTGATCGCAGATTGCCCTCCCGCTCTATCAAGAGCGCGGAGGGCTCATCGCCCCGGTCTAGGCAACGACGCTGATCCGCCTCACGGCAGATTGCTGACTGGTATCGTCCAGACGTTCGATGGTGTAGGCAATCTCCACCGTCGTGCCGTGGTGCTCGCGCCAGAACCGATGGGGAACAATGAAACTCACCGGTTGCCCGGCCGTCTCCCGAGTGATTTCAAGATCATCGCGATGACTGAAAAAATCACCATCGCACTTGAGATAGACCAACTCGTCTTCCTGCACCAGCGGGTCTTCAATCAGAATGGAAACCCCCTCTATCGAGTCCTTCACCGACAGCACATCATCGATCGCCCCAACAATATCTGGCGCGGCCAGTTCAGCACGCACTGCCGGCCCAATGAAAATCGTCGCAGGCTCCGACGTTCGGATCGTTCCACTGCATTGTTCAACACGGTAGGCGACCACCACCTCGCCGCCGCGATGCGCCTCGATGTAGCTGCCCGGCACCCAGAACGACAGACTTTGCGCGACGGCGTAGGCCTCGACTTTCAACGAGTCGATGAATATTTCGGGCGAAGCATCTCCATGCCACGACAGCATGATCCGGTCGCCCGCCGACATTCGAGCGTAAGGCTGCAGAGTCACCAGAGTGCCCTCGGCCACTCGCGACGGCTCCAGTGCTCCGTTTACAGCGCCGTCTATCTGCGGCGCCAACAGATGCGGTCCAACATCCCCGACAGACAGTTGCAGGCGAGCAGATTCTACTGCCTTGGGTGCGGACGCACTTTGAAGTGCCCAGTAAACCTCAAGCGAACCCCCGTCCAGTGCAGCGACATGCATCGCCTTGATGACGAAGATGACGTCTTTGCCAACCTGGGCCTGGCTGATGAATCGAACGCTCTCGTATTGATAGGCAAAGCCTTCGATATCCAGCCCCTCCCAGTACAGCACCAACTGATCGCCGCAGCTCATGTTGGCATAAGGGAAAATGCGAACGACGGCCTTGGCCAGCGAAGGATCCAACACGCTCCCTTGGAGCCCGTCAATCGTTGGCGCGACCAGAGGTTCGATAGACGCTTCGGCAACCATCGGCTGGCGCATCCGCCAGCAAAACTCGATTTCATGGCTATTCATTTTCGCTTCCACTCCCTGGAAAACGTGCCGCCCCGAATGACGACACTGACATCTACATTGAGGACCTCTTTGAACGTTCCGGATGTCAGCCGAATCCACCGCGACAACGGCGTAACCGCTACTCGCAAAGTAGGCAACAGCAGAGGTCACGCGGTTATGCCGACAAACGACCCACTGAACTTCCGATTCGGATTTCACAGCTCTCCGAAATTTCGTACGCCTCGTAGTCCATTTTCAAACGCAATGTGAAGCCTCTTCGTACTTCTTCAACGGGATGAGTGTTTTAGAGTGGCCCGGTGATTTCCCGATGAACTTCTACGAAAAAGGTAAGAACATGCAACGGAATGCTACAACTCGTTATCCCATCCTGTTGGTCCACGGTCTGTTCGGGTTCGAGCATATCGGTCATTTCGAGCTGTTCCATGACGTCAAGTCCGCGCTTAAAACAGCCGGCTGTCGATTGTTTGTTCCACACCTTTCGGCCACCCACGACAATGAAAAGCGGGGCGAGCAATTGCTGTCACAGATTGCTTGCGTGCTGCGAGGCACAGGCGCGAAGAAAGTCAACCTCATAGGACACAGTCAAGGCGCACTCGCTGCACGCTATGCCGCGGCGCTTGCACCAGACGTCGTCGCTTCGGTCACCTCCGTCAGTGGCCCGAACCATGGCTCGGAGCTCGCCGACTTCCTGCGCAGGGCACTGATTCCAGGCAAGCTTCCCGAAGCCGTCGCACAGAACGTGGCGACGCAATTTGCTGACTTGCTGTCGCTACTGAGCGGCAGCGTGACATTGCCGCAGAATGCGTTAGCCGCACTCAACGCATTGACCACGGTCGGCGTCGGTCAATTCAATGACAAATTTCCCCAAGGGCTGCCGCAAACCTGGGGCGGGCAAGGTCCTGAGCAAGTCAACGGCGTGCGCTATTACTCGTGGAGCGGGGTTGTTGCGCAAACCAGGCTGCCAGTGCTGGATCCGGTTCAAGCAACCTGCCGGGTCCTGTCGCAATATTTCACCACCGAACCCCAGCAGAATGACGGTTTCGTCGGACGCTTCAGTAGCCATCTCGGCCAAGTGATCCGCTCTGATTATCCAATGGATCACTTGGCTAGTTTGCGGCGCAGCCCGGGCGTAAACGCGTCTTCGCCGGACCCTATCGAGCTGTACGTCGAGCATGCCCAGCGCCTGCGTGCGGCGGATCTTTGAGTAGAGTCAGGGAATCAGAATGGAACTTTGCCGAGAATTCACCGACTGATTCCGGTACGCTCCACCTTTTATTGAAACAGTTCGGAGAATTCCCCATGGCCAAAGCCACTGCCCGCCACATCCTGGTTTCCAGCGAAGACAAGTGCAACGAACTCAAGGCTCAGATCGAAGCCGGCGCCGATTTTGCTGAAGTCGCCAAAGCCAACTCCACCTGCCCGTCCAGCCGTCAGGGCGGCGATCTGGGCTCGTTCGGTCCAGGCCAGATGGTCAAGGAATTCGACACCGTGGTATTCAGCGCGCCGATCAACGTCGTGCAAGGCCCGGTGAAGACCCAGTTCGGTTATCACCTGTTGGAAGTCACCAGCCGTCAGGACTGATTCGTCGTCCGATTGCTGACAACGGCCCGCCTTCTGGTGGGCCGTTGTGTTTCAGTTACACATATGGCTGGCGAGTGGCGCGTGGCTCGCGTACAACTTGCGCTTATCGATTTTGCGTTCCAAGGCTGACGATGCGACTGGTTTTTCCCACACTGATGCTCACCGCCCTCGCCTTTCTCATTGGCGCCGCTGGCGTGAACGCTGCCCCGCAACACGCACTGACCGTTTACGGCGAACCGGCCAAATACCCCGCCGGTTTCAGCCATTTCGACTACACCAATCCGCAAGCGCCGAAGGGCGGGACGATGCGGCGCTCGGCCATCGAGATCGGCCACTTCGACCATTTGCTGCCTTATATAGACAAAGGCATCGGCGTGACGCAGATCGACGGCCTGCTGTATTCGCCGCTGGCCCAGCGCTCGCTCGACGAGCCTTACACCGTCTACGGTCTGGTCGCGCAGAAGATGGAACGTTCGGACGACGGTCTTTCGCTACGTTTCTTCATCAACCCGAAGGCGCGCTTTGCCGATGGCAAACCGATTACCGCCGAAGACGTGCGCTACACCTACAACCTGCTGATGACCCAGGGCAGCCTGCGTTATCGCACCCAGTTCGCCGACGTCAAAGGCGTCGAAATCGAGGCACCGCTGACCGTGCGCTTCGACTTCAAAAGCAACGAAAACCGAACTTTGCCGCTGGACATCGCAACCTTGCCGGTATTCCCCGAACACTGGTGGAAGAGCCGCGATTTCGCCAGCGGGGGTGGTTATGAACCGCCGCTGGGCAGCGGGCCGTATCGAGTTGGCAAGGTCGATTCCGGGCGCAGCATCACGTTCGAACGCAATGGCGACTGGTGGGGCAAGGACCTGCCGGTCAGCCGCGGCCTGTACAACTTCGACCATTTCAGTATCGAGTATTTCGGCGATACCGATGTCGCCCGCCAGGTGCTGCGTGGTGGCGCCTACGACTACAACCGCGAGTTTTCCGCGACCGGCTACTCGATCGGCTACGACAGTCCCGCCCTCAGCGATGGCCGTTTGCAGAAGGCCCACCTGGCCACTGAATCGCCGCAGTCGGCGCAGGGTTTCGTGTTCAACCTGCAAAAGCCGATGTTCGAGGACCGCCGCGTGCGCCAGGCTCTGGCGATGCTCTGGGATTTCGAGTGGAGCAACCGGCAGATGATGCGCAACGTCTATATCCGCCAGCAGAGCTACTTCTCCAACACCGACCTCGCCGCCCGGCAGTTGCCCGATGCGAAAGAGTTGGAAATTCTTGAACCGCTGCGCGGTCAGGTGCCTGAGGAAGTGTTCAGCAAAGTCTTCGAGGCGCCGAAGACCGACGGCAGCGGCATCATCCGTGACAAGCAGTTGCAAGCCCTGCAGCTGCTCGAGCAGGCCGGCTGGAAACCGGATGGCGATCAACTGGTCAACGGCGCCGGCGAGCCGCTGAGCTTCACTTTTCTGGTCAGCCAGAACGGCATGGACCGCCTGCTGTTGCCATACAAGCGCACGCTGAAGCAGATCGGCATCGAGCTGAATATCCGTCGCATCGACGCCTCGCAATACGTCAATCGCCTGATGAGTCGCGACTACGACATGATCGTCACCGGCTACCCCGTTACTACTTCTCCGGGCGGCGAGTTGCTCAACTACTTCGGCTCGGCAGCGGCCAACGATCCGGGCGCGAACAATTACATGGTGCTGAAAAATCCGGCAGTCGACACTTTGATCAACGGCCTGATCCGCGCCTCTACTCAGTCGGACATGCTGCATTACGCCCATGCGCTGGACCGGGTGCTGCAATGGAGCTACTACTGGATTCCCAACTATTACCCGCCGGGCACTTCGACCGTGTGGTGGAACCGCTTCGGCATTCCCACGGTGCAGGCGAGCAATGACGAAGCCATCGAGAGCTGGTGGGAAATCAGCCGGACGCCGCTGACCAATCAGCAAATGACCGCTGAGAAAATCAGTCGCGGCAGACCCGGAGGGCCGCACTGATGTGGGGTTACATACTGCGGCGCCTGCTGCTGATCATTCCGACGCTGGTGATCATCCTGCTGGTCAATTTCGTCATCATTCAAGCCGCGCCCGGCGGGCCGGTGGAACAAGCCATCGCCCACCTGCAAGGCATTGGCGGAGCCAGTGTCGGCGGCGGTGCCAGCGAGACCTCGAGCAACGCTTCGCGCGCCAGTCGTGGCCTCGACCCGCAACTGATCAAGGATATCGAAAAGCAGTACGGCTTCGACAAACCGGCCCACGAGCGTCTGTGGCTGATGCTGAAGAATTACGCGCAACTGGACTTCGGCAAGAGCTTCTTCCGTGGCGCAACAGTCACCGACCTGATTCTGGAAAAGATGCCGGTCACCATTTCGCTCGGGCTGTGGGCGACGCTGATCACCTATCTGGTGTCGATCCCGCTGGGCATCCGCAAGGCTGTGCACCACGGCAGCCATTTCGATATCTGGAGCAGCACGGCGATCATCATCGGTTACGCCATGCCGGCGTTTCTGTTCGCGATGTTCCTGATCGTCGTATTCGCCGGCGGCACTTCGCTCAACTGGTTTCCGGTGCGCGGGCTGGTGTCGGACAACTTCGAATCGCTGTCGACACTGGGCAAGATCGCCGATTACTTCTGGCATCTGGTGCTGCCGGTCACGGCGCTGGTAATCGGTGGATTCGCGACGCTGACGATCCTTACAAAAAACTCGTTCCTCAATGAAATCACCCGACAGTACGTAGTAACCGCCCGCGCCAAAGGCTTGAGCGAACGCCGCGTGCTGTACGGACACGTGTTTCGCAACGCCATGCTGTTGGTGGTCTCGGGGATACCTCAGGCGTTCATCAGTGTGTTCTTCGCCGGCTCACTGCTGATCGAAGTGATCTTCTCCCTCGATGGCCTTGGACGCATGAGTTACGAAGCAGCGGTATCGCGGGATTATCCGGTGGTGTTCGGTTCACTGTTCATCTTCACCCTGTTCGGCCTGCTGATAAAACTGATCGGCGACCTCTGCTACACCCTGGTCGACCCGCGTATCGACTTCGCCGCGAGGAATGCCTGATGTTCAAGCTCTCGCCTTTGGGTCGTCGCCGTTTCGAACGTTTCAAGAAAAACCGTCGTGGCTGGTGGTCGCTGTGGCTGTTCATCGGCCTGTTCATCCTGACGCTGGGTGGCGAGTTGATCGCCAACGACAAACCATTGATGGTCAGTTATCAGGGCCAGTGGTACTTCCCGGTGTTCAAGCGCCACACCGAACAGGAGTTCGGCGGGCAACTGCCGTTTCAGGCCGATTACCGCAGCGAGTACGTGCAGAATCTGATTCGCAAGGACGGCGGCTGGATGCTGTTCCCGCCGATTCCGTTCAGCGACGACACGCCCAACTATGACCTGAACAAACCGGCGCCGAGCCCACCAACATCGGTCAACTGGCTGGGCACCGACGATCAGGCGCGGGATGTGCTGGCGCGGGTCATCTTTGGTGCTCGGGTGTCGATTCTGTTTGCCTTGATGCTGACCTTTGTCAGCGCGCTGATCGGTATCGCCGCCGGCGCGTTGCAGGGCTATTACGGCGGCTGGGTCGATCTACTTGGTCAGCGCGTGCTGGAAGTCTGGTCGGGGCTGCCGGTGTTGTATCTGCTGATCATCCTTTCCGGGTTCGTCGAGCCGAATTTCTGGTGGCTGCTGGGGATCATGGCGCTGTTTTCCTGGTTGGCGCTGGTGGACGTGGTGCGCGCCGAGTTCCTGCGCGGGCGCAATCTGGAATACGTCAAAGCCGCACGCGCCCTGGGCCTGACTGACCGTAAAGTAATCTTCCGGCACATCCTGCCCAACGCAATGAACGCGACGCTGAGCTACCTGCCGTTCATTCTGACTGGTGCCATTTCAACGCTGACCGCGCTGGATTTCCTCGGCTTTGGCATGCCGGCCGGCAGTGCCTCGCTGGGTGAACTGATCGGTCAGGGCAAGCAGAACCTGCAAGCACCGTGGCTCGGGTTGACCGCGTTCTTTACCCTGGCGCTGATCCTCTCCTTGTTGGTATTCATCGGCGAAGCGTTACGTGACGCTTTTGACCCTCGATCCTGAAGCGTGACCATGACTGAAAACCTGATTGAAATCCGCAACCTCAATGTCGCCTTCCATGGTCAGACTGTGGTGCGTGACCTGTGCCTGGATATCCGCCCCGGTGAGTGCCTGGCACTGGTGGGCGAATCGGGCTCGGGGAAATCGGTGACCGCGCATTCGATCCTGCAACTGCTGCCTGAGAGCGAGGCGCAAACCCGTGGCAGCATCCGCTATCGCGGGCAGGAGTTGCTCGGTGCTGATCCGAAGGTCTTGCGAGAACTGCGCGGCAATCGCATCGCCATGATCTTTCAGGAGCCGATGACTTCGCTCAATCCGCTGCACACCATCGAAAAGCAGATCGGCGAGACCCTGTTGCTGCACCGCGGCCTAGGCGGCAAGCAAGCGCAGCAGCGCATTCTCGAATTGCTCGGACTGGTCGGCATTCAAAAGCCCAAGGAACGCCTGAAAGCCTATCCGCATCAGCTCTCTGGCGGGCAACGGCAACGGGTGATGATCGCCATGGCCCTGGCCTGCGAACCGGAGTTGTTGATTGCCGACGAGCCGACCACGGCGCTGGATGTCACCGTGCAACGCAAGATTCTCTTGCTGCTCAAGTCCCTGCAACAGCGCCTGGGCATGTCGCTGCTGCTGATCAGTCACGATCTCAATCTGGTGCGCAGCATCGCGCAGCGGGTGTGTGTGATGAAGTCTGGCGAGATCGTCGAGCAGGCACCCTGCGAAATCCTGTTCACCGAACCCAAACACCCTTACAGCTGCGTGCTGTTGAACGCTGAGCCGGAAGGTGAAGCCCTGCCCCGTGACGAACGTGAAAATGTGCTGGAGGTAGCTGACCTGCGCGTCGATTTCCAGGTCAGCGGCGGACTGTTCAGGCGCAAGCAGTATCTGCGCGCTGTCGATGGTATCAGTCTGAATATTCAGCGCGGCAAGACCTTGGGCATTGTTGGCGAGTCCGGTTCGGGCAAGTCGACGCTGGGTCAGGCGATCCTGCGTTTGCTGGACTCCGAGGGCAGCATTCGCTTTCAGGGCGAAGCGCTGGATGGCCTCAATCAAAAACAGCTGCGGCCGTGGCGGCGGCAGATGCAGGTGGTGTTTCAGGATCCGTTTGGCAGCCTCAGCCCGCGCATGTCGGTGGCACAGATCATCAGCGAAGGTCTGGAAGTGCATTGCGAGTCGACCGCTAATGAATGTGATGAGCAAGTGATTCGCGTGCTCAAGGAAGTTGGCCTCGACCCCGAGAGCCGCCACCGTTATCCCCATGAGTTTTCCGGTGGCCAGCGCCAACGCATCGCCATTGCCCGGGCTCTGGTGCTGAAACCGGCGCTGATTTTGCTTGACGAACCGACCTCTGCGCTCGACCGCACCGTGCAGAAACAAGTGGTCGCCCTGCTCCGTGATCTGCAGGAGAAATACGGTTTGACCTACCTGTTCATCAGTCATGATCTGGCGGTGGTGCGCGCGTTGGCGCATGACATGATCGTGATCAAGGACGGTCAGGTGGTCGAGCGTGGTGCCAGTCACGACGTGTTTGACAACCCGCAGCATCCCTACACCAAAGAGCTGCTGGCGGCGGCGCATTCGGGGTAGGCATAATTTCCGATCGACTTGAAATCGAGTTGCGGCCATCGCTGGCAAGCCAGCTCCCACAGGGGGCTGCGGTGTACACAACAAGTGTGAACGACCCAGAACCCTGTGGGAGCTGGCTTGCCAGCGAAGAGGCCCGCATCAACAACCCAAATTCCGGATCAGCCGTCAGATGAACACCACCGAAAGCCTCAAGGACTACCAACGAGTCCGCACTCTGGCGATCCGTTCGCTGTTCGAGATCATCGAGCAATCCAGTGAGGGCACGGTGATTGTCGATCGCGATGCGAACATCGTCTGGATGAACGAACGCTATGCCCGGCGCTTTGGTCTCGAATCGGCGGCAGGCGCTATCGGCAAGCCTTGCGAAAGCGTGATCCCCGGCAGCCTGCTGCGCGAGGTGGTGCGCACCGGTCGGCCGATTCTGCTGGACATGCAGGACACGCCAAAGGAGCCGCTGGTGGTGATGCGCCTGCCGATCCACGACGACGCCGGCAGCGTGATCGGCGCCATCGGTTTCGCTCTGTTCGACGAGTTGCGCACGCTGTCGCCGATGCTCAAGCGTTACCTGAGCATGCAGGAGGAACTGGCCTCGACCCGCTCGCTGCTGCGTGCGCGGCAGACCAAATACAACTTCGCCCACTTCATCGGTACCAGCGCTGCCAGCCTCGAAGTCAAACGACGTGCGCGACGAAGCGCCAGCGCTGATTCGCCCGTGTTGCTGCTGGGAGAAACCGGCACCGGCAAGGAGTTGCTTGCCCAAGCCATTCACAGCGCTTCGCCACGTGCGCACAAAGCCTTCGTCAGCATCAACAGCGCGGCAATTCCCGAGGCGCTGCTGGAAGCCGAGTTCTTTGGCACGGCACCCGGCGCCTTTACCGGCGCTGACCGCAAGGGCCGCACCGGCAAATTACAAATCGCTCAGGGTGGCACGCTGTTTCTCGATGAGATCGGCGATATGCCGCTACCGCTGCAAAGCAAACTGTTGCGCGTGTTGCAGGAAAAGGAGTTCGAGCCGGTCGGCTCCAATGAAGTGATTCAGAGCGATGTGCGGGTTATCGCCGCGACGTCGACGGATTTGCAGGCGGCGATCAAGCGCGGCGAGTTTCGCGCCGATTTGTACTACCGCCTCAATGTCCTGCCGATCCAGGTGCCGCCGCTGCGTGAACGTCTCGATGATCTGCCGGCGCTGAGCGAGGCGATTCTCGAAGAACTGCGCAGCCAGCATGAACTGCACCGCGATGCGCTGGCGTTGCTCGGCCAGCATGCCTGGCCGGGCAACATCCGTGAGTTGCGCAACGTGCTGGAGCGGGCGGCGTTGCTCAGTGATGATCTGATGCTGACCGAGCAGGATATTCGCGGGGCGATTGGCACCTTAACTCCGGTTGAGCGGACGGCCGAGCCGAGCATGCAAGCCTCCGCTGGGGAGACATTTGCACAGGCGCGGGCACGGTTTGATCGGCAGTTGATCGAGTCGACCCTGGCGCAATGCGCGGGGAATGTACCGGAGGCTGCGGTTCGGCTGGGGCTGGGGCGGTCGACGCTGTACAAGAAAATGGCTGCGCTGGGGATCGCAGAGTCTACATAAAGAGATATCGAGTCTCTGCATGAAGACAAAACAAAAGCTTCGCAAGCAGGCTCGCTCCCACAGGGAAATCCATGTCAAATGTGGGAGCGTGCCTGCTCGCGAAGGCGCCGACCCATTCAAAGAAAATCTCAATTAAGAGACAAAAACAGCTCCCAGAACGCGACTCTGATCTAATTTCCTTATATTTCAACCAGTTAGAAGATTGGCACAAATCTCGCTAACCCACTCTCCGTACCCGTTCCACCCACAAAAATAACAATCCTGGAGAGACACACCATGAGTGTGATCATTGCCTTGGCAGCCCTGACGCTGCTGATGCTCGCCGCTTACCGTGGCTACAGCGTCATCCTCTTCGCCCCGATCGCCGCTCTCGGCGCGGTGCTGCTGACCGATCCGTCCGCCGTTGCCCCTGCGTTCACCGGGGTGTTCATGGACAAGATGGTCGGTTTCATCAAGCTCTATTTCCCGGTATTCCTGCTCGGCGCGGTGTTCGGCAAGCTGATCGAGCTGTCGGGTTTCTCACGCTCGATCGTGGCCGCTGCGATTCGCCTGCTCGGTACCAAACAAGCGATGCTGGTGATCGTGCTGGTCTGTGCCCTGCTGACTTACGGCGGCGTGTCGTTGTTCGTCGTTGTCTTCGCCGTTTATCCGTTTGCAGCGGAGATGTTCCGCCAGAGCAATATCCCCAAACGCCTGATCCCGGCGACCATTGCCCTCGGTGCATTCTCGTTCACCATGGACGCCCTGCCCGGCACGCCGCAGATCCAGAACATCATTCCCAGCACCTTCTTCAACACCACCGCATGGGCGGCGCCGTGGCTGGGGGTGATCGGCACGATTTTCGTGTTCTGCGCCGGCATGCTGTTTCTGCAGCGCCAACGCAACAAGGCGCAACGTGCCGGCGAAGGCTACGGCACTGAACTGCGCAACGAACCGGAAACTGCCGAAGACCTGAAACTGCCCAACCCGTGGATTGCCCTGTCGCCATTGCTGGCCGTGGGCATCATGAACCTGCTCTTCACCCAGTGGATTCCGCAGTGGTACGGCAAGACGCACAGCCTCGCGCTGCCGGGCATGGCCGCGCCGGTCACTACCGAAATCGCCAAGCTCACGGCGATCTGGGCGGTGCAGGCGGCGTTGCTGGTCGGCATCCTCATGGTCCTGGCGTTCGGCTTCAAGGCGATCAAAAGCAAACTCGCCGAAGGCAGCAAAAGCGCAGTCAGCGGTGCGTTGCTCGCGGCCATGAACACAGCGTCTGAATACGGCTTTGGTGCGGTAATCGCTTCGCTGCCGGGCTTTTTGGTGCTGGCCGACTGGCTCAAGCAGATTCCCAATCCGTTGGTCAACGAAGCGATCACCGTAACGCTGCTGGCCGGTATCACCGGTTCGGCCTCGGGCGGCATGAGCATTGCGCTGGCGGCGATGTCCGAGCAGTTCATCAGCGCGGCGCACGCGGCCAATATCCCGCTGGAAGTGCTGCACCGCGTGGCCGCGATGGCCAGCGGCGGCATGGACACCCTGCCGCACAACGGCGCGGTGATCACCCTGCTGGCGGTGACCGGATTGACCCACCGCGAAGCCTACAAAGACATTTTCTGTATTACGCTGATCAAGACCCTCGCGGTTTTCGTGGTGATCGGCACTTTCTACGCCACTGGCATTGTGTGAGGTATTCATGACCACTCTTTCCGGCAAGACAGCCTTGGTGACCGGCTCCACCAGCGGTATCGGCCTGGGCATCGCGCTGACTCTCGCGAAAGCTGGCGCCAACCTGATTCTCAATGGCTTCGGCGATGCCTCGAAGGTGATCGCCGAAGTCGCTCAGTTCGGCGGCAAGGTCGGCCATCATCCCGCCGATGTCAGCGACCCGGCACAGATTGCCGACATGGTCGCCTACGCCGAGCGCGAGTTCGGCGGCGTCGACATTCTGGTCAACAACGCGGGCATTCAGCACGTTGCGGCCGTAGAAGAGTTTCCTGTTGAGCGCTGGGATTCGATCATCGCGATCAACCTGTCATCGGTATTCCACAGCACGCGGTTGAGCCTGCCGGGCATGCGCCGCAAGAACTGGGGGCGCATCATCAATATCGCCTCGGTGCATGGCCAGGTCGGCTCCACCGGCAAAGCCGCGTACGTTGCTGCCAAACATGGCGTGATCGGCCTGACCAAAGTGGTCGGGCTGGAAACCGCGACCAGCAATGTCACCTGCAATGCGATCTGTCCGGGCTGGGTGTTGACGCCGCTGGTGCAGAAGCAGATCGACGATCGCGCGGCCAAGGGTGTCGATCCGCAGCAGGCGCAGCATGATCTGCTGGCGGAAAAACAGCCTTCGCTGGAGTTCGTCACACCGCAGCATCTGGGTGAGCTTGTGCTGTTCTTATGCAGCGAAGCCGGCAGCCAAGTGCGCGGCGCGGCGTGGAATATTGATGGTGGGTGGTTGGCGCAATAAACACCTGGCCATTGTGGGAGCGAGCCTGCTCGCGAATGCGGTGTATCAGACACAGTCCGGGATACTGACACAACGCTTTCGCGAGCAGGCTCGCTCCCACAGGGAATGATATCCCTGGCCTGTACGAATCAGATAAGAAGAGGCAAACCCATGTCCGACATCCTCTGGCAACCCGACGCCCAGCGTATCGCCCGTTCGCGTATGGATGCCTTCCGGCGCGATATCAATCAGCGGCATTCGCTCAATCTCGACGGCTACCCTGCCCTGCACCAATGGAGCATCGATCAGCGCCCGGCGTTCTGGCAGGCGGTCGTCGATTTCTTCGACATCCGCTTCCACACTCAGCCGGACGCCGTCTTGCGTGAAGGTGCAGAAATGCCCAGCGCCGAGTGGTTCCCGGGCGCGACGCTGAACTTCGCCGAACACCTGTTGCGCCGCCGCGACGATGCCGTGGCCGTGATCGCAGTTGCAGAGAATGGTCAGCGCGAACAACTGACCTGGGCCGAGTTGGCCGAACAGGTCGCCGGGTTTCAGGCGAGCCTGCGCGCTGCGGGCGTCGGTCGGGGTGATCGCGTGGCGGCTTGCATGCCCAACACCTGGCAAACCCTGGTGGCGATGCTGGCCACCACCAGCCTCGGCGCGATCTGGTCCTGCTCGTCGCCAGACTTCGGCACCCACGGCGTGATCGATCGCTTTGGCCAGATCGAACCGAAAATGCTGCTCACCTGTGCCGGTTATCAATACGCCGGAAAAACTCTGGATCAGACCGCCAAGCTCAACGAAATCCTTGCACAACTGCCGTCACTTCAGCAGTTGATCATCGTGCCGTACGCCCGTCCGCAAGCGCGCATCGAGGATTACCAAACCCTAGCCGATGTCTGCTTCTGGGAAGACTTCTATAAACCCGGCGGCGAACCGGATTTCACCCCGGTGCCGTTCAATCATCCGCTCTACGTGCTGTACTCCAGCGGTACCACCGGCGTGCCGAAATGCATCGTCCACAGCACCGGCGGCGTGCTGCTGCAACACGTCAAGGAACATGGTTTGCACTGCGACCTCGGTCCCGGTGATCGCTTGTTCTACTACACGACCTGCGGCTGGATGATGTGGAACTGGCTGGTTTCGGCGCTCGCGGTTGGCAGCGCCGTGGTGCTCTACGACGGCTCGCCGTTTCATCCGGACCATCAGCGCTTGCTCGATCTGATCGACGACGAACGCATCAATGTGTTTGGCACCAGTCCGAAATTCCTCGCGACGCTGGAAAGCAGCGGCGCCAGGCCCTGCGAAAGTCATGACTTGAGCAGTTTGAAAACCCTGCTGTGCACAGGCTCGGCTTTGTCACCGCAAAGCTACGATTTCGTTTATCGCGACTTCAAAACCGAGGTGTGTCTGGCCTCGATGTCCGGGGGTACCGACATCGTTTCGTGCTTCGTCAATGGCAACCCACTGTCAGCGGTACGGCGCGGAGAAATCATGGGCAAGAGCCTGGGCATGGCCGTCGAGGTGTGGAACGACGCTGGCCAGCCGGTTGTCGGTGAGAAAGGTGAACTGGTCTGCACGCGGCATTTCCCGGCGATGCCGATCGGGTTGTGGAATGACCCCGACGACACAAAACTCCGCCAGTCCTACTTCAGCCTGTTCCCCGGCGTCTGGGCACAAGGTGATTACGCCGAACAGTTGCCCCATGGCGCGATGATGATCCATGGCCGCTCGGATGCGGTATTGAATCCGGGCGGCGTGCGCATCGGCACGGCGGAGATTTATCGGCAGGTCGAGAAAATCAGTGAAGTGCTGGACAGCGTCGCCATCGGTCAGCAATGGCAGGAGGATGTGCGCGTCGTGTTGTTCGTGCGTTTGCACGACGGCGTCGAGCTGGATAAAGGGCTTGAACAGCGAATCCGCGAAGTGATCCGCGCCAACACCACACCCAGGCATGTCCCCGCACGCATCGTCGCAGTAACCGATATACCGCGCACCATCAGCGGCAAAGTCGTGGAGCTGGCGGTGCGCGATGTCGTGCATGGGAGGCCAGTGAAAAATACCGACGCACTGGCCAATCCCGAAGCGCTGGAACAGTTTCGGGATCGGCGCGAACTGGCCATGACCGAAGTTATTCAACACTGAATTTCGTCTGGCGCAGCCTCAATTCAGCTGTATTACAACTTCACCGGTGAGGGGCTGATCTCCACTGGCTTCGATCGCTGCGCGCATGATGCTGAGATTCAGCGAAAACAACGCTTCGTTTGTTTTCAATAAACTGAGCAAGGCAATAACGAGCATCAGCGAGTCTGCATTGAGGAGCGCTTGAGCACTTTCGTGAAAACTGCGAGTGATAGGCTCAGACCGGGGCAAGCGTCCCTTTGCCAAGTTTAGCAAGGGCGCCACGTCCAAACCGACCTTACCATCTCGGGTCGCCCCCTCGGCAGTGATCAGACTGGTCTTGGCGGGGTTGACCCGAATCATTTCGTGGATGAGGTCATCAGCGATTTCGCCGTAACCTGTCAGGCTGAATCGCTGGTTGAAGTTACGTGTATTGACCGTCATGTACTGAACACGCTTTTTATCTGTAGCTCCTGCGCTCTTCCATTTACTGTAATCGAATGGATTTACCTCAATGACGCCATCATCTAGTTTCAGGCTATCCAACAGGAAATTACTGGCGGACGTTCCGCCGAAATCCAGCCTGATGGCGCTTAGCAGATTGGACAATTCGTCACGCGCCGCCGCGGTACTGCCAAAAAACAATCCAATCGCGGGGTCGGTTTTGAAATTCAGCGCCGGCGAACCCAGCATTTCAATTGCGCTGTCTATTTTGAAACGGGCCAGTGGCAGACTGCGCTCGAGAATGTGAGCTGTAAAAACACCCGGAACCGGTTTCTGCAGTAATGGCAGACTAAACTTCTCTTGCAGGTCGAAATTGACGAGTCGTTTTCCCCACGGCTTACCTAGCCGATTGGCCGCGTACCACTCACTGCTTTTCTTGATGGCACAGACATTGAAAGAAGACGCGGTGCTTCCAAGCGGGCGCCACCTCCCGAAACCAACATCGCTAGCATTCGCCAGCTTGTGAAATTCCCGCGCCGTACCGGTCAGTCTGCTCATCTGGACAACGGCAGATTCCACGACTTTTGCGCCCGACGCGCCCAAATGCATGACGCTTTTGAACAACGCTTTCGACGCTTGGTATCCAGCAGTTGGCAATCCATCAATCGGATTGAAAGTCGAGACTGTCAGAGAAATGCCAAACTTGACGAGGCTACCGATTTTTGCCGTCAACGAAACTGTTTTGGCTGCGATATGCAGAATTTTAGCCGGGGCACCCAGTACAGTGAAGAAAATACCGATAGCATCCATCGTGCACGCGTAAATTCCGTCAACCACCTGATTTCTATTTCCGGAAGCCAAGTCTTCGATACATTTCTTGAACGGGACACACAGGTCAATAATATACGTCAGCACCTGGTTATAAGTGTTCTCCGCACGCTCTTTATCAGTGTATTCGGTGAAGACTTCCCTGAAATCCTGGAGGCTGCCCAATGGTCTGTTCTTCACAACAAATTGGGCAATATTTTCGATGTGCTCATTTACGAAAAACTGATAATGATTACGAACGCCCCGCGACGCAGAAGTCGGAGCGATAACAGTGCCAAGTTTCTCTATAACCATAATCCCAGAGGCATTCGGCGACGGCTTTTTTCCGACAATGTAGCTATCGAAATCAGTTGGAACGTTATGCGTGGGGGGCAAAGGGAAAAATGCATCATTGGGCTTCCATGTATATTCAACCCTTCCAGGCATGTTCATTTTTTGGGTATAAATAATCAATTTGCCTAGCTCATCGTTTCTTCTGCACTCCCCCAGCAAGGTAAACATTTCGTAGCATAAAGTCTGATTATTCCCGAAGGAAGCTATCATAATTACGCCGAACCGCCCCACCGCCTGGTCTTTCTTGAGCTGAACTTCGATATTTTTGGGTGGCTGATTACCCGCGCCGACCAAGTTATAATTAGCCGATGACGGATAGTAAACCTCTGCAACCGAAGGACGTACAGTAAAAAACGTGATCTTGCTTGAGGCAAAGACATCTCGATCGGCTCGAGGCATTCCTGCTATCGCCAGCTTTATGTTTGAAGCCATCGCCTTATGAATATTGCAGTGATAGCTAACGAGCTCAGCTTCGAATGCTGGTTTGATGGCAGGCAAGGCCAAAAGCTGCGGACACTTATCAAAAATGCCGGGCTCTTTATTCCAATCCCATGTTCCGGACGCCAGCACCCCTTCGATATGAAGATCAAGCATCGACACTCTCATTGCAGAATAAGTCTCAGGACGCAAAAGAGGTTGTTCAATAACATCAAAATCAGCAACCGCCTGCTTCAATGCAGTCATCGCCAGTCGTTTTCGATTGGGCGGAGCCGCCCCAAATGCCTTGATTCCCAAAACAATATCATCCACGTGCGTTTTATACGCATTTAAAGCGTCTTGAGCTGCTGTAAGAGCAGACATGTTCAGCTGCTCATGAGTGATGACTTCATTCACCAATGCCCAGTCAATGATAGGGTCGATCGCAGTAATACCTTGCAGCTCCCCCAGTACCGGGCTGACCGTTTCCATGCTTGCAAACTTCATGACTTGTTCATATGTCATGAAGCGAGAGACGCCTCGACAATTGATCTCGATAAAGCTCACCGCCTGGCAAAACGTCACCCAGCCGATCGAGCCAGCGTAAAGCTCTTGGGGCAGATTTTTAACCAAGAGACAAGGCGCTATATGAGCCAGGAGCAGGTGGGAAGCGAGAGGAATAATCGAGTGCGAATGGCCCTTTGCTACAAGGTAAGCTTCAAAATTTTCACGTATGGCATATAACGGCCTATCAGCCATGGTGCTCGAATCGTATATATCAAAGGTTCCAATGCAGTTGCGCTTACCAGCAACGCCTATGGATGAATCCAACTGCAAAATTATTGCAGTGAGCAATACCTGAGCTAGATCGTCACTACTGATTTCCTCGGAATCCTTCGCCCCCCACCAGTCCAGTGCAATGACGTATTCCTTGGCAATTTTCTGCGACGCTGGATGACGAACCAGCATTGCAACGACCTCGTTAGCGCTGTCCCAATTAACGGTAGTAACGTTATACGGTCTGACGCTTCTGAAGATTGTGTTAAGTAGATTCTCATTCGCAGGGAAAAGTTTACTCGTCACCGCGCGAATCTCTGCACACTGCTGTGGTGTCAAGGTGATCGACGTATCATTTAGCCCAGTTATCTGCCCCCAGTAATTACCAAAATTATCTCCTTCAGGCCACTTCCACTCCAAAAAGCCAATCAAGCTTTCTAGTTTTTCTCTGTCATCCGGCACGTTGAACCCGTGAAAACGCAACCACTGCGACAACAGCACTGCGTTATCAAGGTGAACGAATCCACCAAGACCTTCTGCAATAGCGACTAACTTCTCGAACTTCTCATTCGCGTCGGGATTACTCTTGACGTTATCCGATACATCCACCCACCCTTCATGAGTAACGTATATGTGAATTTCACCCGAAGACGTAACCCTACTGTAGGTGCCAGAACCGAGTAAGCTCATCAGATCCTGAAGCATCTCGCTGGCCGGTTTCTGTAAACGTCCAAAAGAGGATTCAGGCGAGAGCCAGATGATCTTTTGGTCGTCGTTTGAAATATCCCGTGCAACGTCTTCCGGAGCTTCAACAAGAAATCTTTTCAACTGGCCTAGAAGTGCCATTCGTTCTAATTCATCTGCGGCAGAACAACGCACATTATCGGCAGCGCTCAATTTGGAAAGAGCACCTGCACCACATCGATTTTTCATTTTATTGACCTGTTTATTTACATGGACTTGCTATCGAGATCGCAAATCTAATAAAAACAGGCGAAACCACAACTAACCAAGTATTAGTCTAGATTTCAAACATCTATCACCTGACCGCTCAGCCATCTACAGGCACGACAACTTACTCCACCAACCCCCAATCCCCTGTCGATGCTTTTTCGTTGATTGGAGAATCAAGTTTAAGCTTGATACCTAACCGTAAGTTGTTTGTCGAATCCGCGTTTTTCAAAGCTTCTTCTACTGTAATAACACGCGCAAGGACTAACTGTAACAGTGCAGCATCGAATGTCTGCATGCCTGAGTCTTCGGATTTCTCCATGATACTTTTCAACTCAGCCAACTCATTGCGACGGAGCGCATCAGCAACAGTCGGCGTACCTAATAACACTTCCACGGCCGCCCTGCGCTGGCCGTCGACAGTGCGCACCAAACGCTGAGAGACAAATGCTTTCAGGTTGTTGCCCAATGTCTGCAAAAGCTGTTCGCGCTTCTCCTCGGGAAACATATTGATGATGCGATCCAGCGCCTGATTGGCGTTGGTCGCATGTAATGTCGACAACACCAGATGCCCTGTATCAGCAAACGAGAGCGCATGCTCCATGGTTTCGCGATCGCGTATTTCGCCAATCAACACTACATCCGGTGCCTGGCGCAGAGTGTTCTTCAGTGCAGCATGAAAGCTGCGCGTATCGACGCCAACCTCACGCTGATTGATGATCGAGCGCTTGTGCCGATGGATATATTCGATCGGGTCTTCGATGGTCACGATGTGCCCGGCACTGTGGCGGTTGCGATGATCGATCAGCGCCGCCAGGGAGGTCGACTTACCCGAACTGGTAGCGCCGACAAAAAGAATCAGGCCACGTTTGAACATCACCGTTTCCAGCAGCACCGGCGGCAGCTTCAGGTCTTCGAATCGCGGGATGTCGACCTTGACGTTGCGGATGACGATCGAAACGTCGTTGCGCTGCTTGAAAATGTTCACCCGGAACCGGCCGACGCCCGTTCGGGAGATTGCCAGGTTCATTTCCAGATCCCGGTCGAACTCCCGGCGCTGCTCGGCGTCCATCAGGGAGGTGGCGATGGCCGCGGTTTCGCCGGGTTTGAATGGCTGATCGCTCAGCGCCGTCAGCACGCCATCAATGCGCGCACTCGGCGCTGCGCCGGTAGAGAGGAACAGATCCGAGCCGTTTTTTTGCGACAATGTTGACAACAGTGCATCGATTTCCATGGCTGAAAGCACCCGCGAAGCATTGAATGAGCAAATTTGGCCGACGCTTGGCGCGGCTCCTGCAACAATGATAGACCCCGTCTCACCGAACCACGCTCAGGATTGAAACATGAATGCTGTATCCACCACCGATGACGCCCAGGCCCTGATCGCCCGCACGGACTGGAGCCGCAGCCCGCTGGGCGCCGCCGGCACCTGGCCGCAGAGCCTGCGCACAGCGGTGGACATCGTGATTCATTCGCCGATGCCGATGCTGCTGTTATGGGGCCCGCAACTCACGCAGATCTACAACAATGGTTTTGCCCTGCTCGCCGGCAGCAAGCATCCCGAAGCCTTCGGGCAGCCAACCCATGAGATCTGGCCGGAAGTGCGGGATTTTGCCGAGCCGATATACCAAGCGGTGCTGCAGGGCCAGGTGCGCAGCTTCAGCGAGCAACGTTTCAGCGTGCAGCGCGACGGCAAAAAAACCGATTTCTGGCTGGATCTGACCTACAGTCCGATTCGCGATGAGACCGCACAGGTCGCCGGAATTCTGATCACTGCCATTGAGACCAACGAGCGCCGCCGCATTGCCCTGGAATTGCAGCGCCGTTCCGAGGAAAGCCTCAAGGCTCAGCGCCAGTCCGAAGAGCGTCTGCAACTGGCCCTTGCCGCCGCCGACGCCGTCGGAACGTGGGACTGGGACATTGGCGAAGACCGATTCATTGCCGATGCGCATTTTGCCGAACTGCATGGCGTTGATCCGAGCAAGGCCGGGCAGTTGCCGATCAGCGAATATATGCACGGGGTGCACCCCGAAGACCGCGCAATGGTTGCGCGCGGCATCAAGCACTGCATCACCCACGGCACCGAGTACGCTGAGGAATATCGCTTGTTGCAGGCCGATGGCACGCTGCGCTGGGTGTTCGCGCGGGGGCGTTGCTACAAGGATCATCATGGTCGGCCGATGCGCTTTCTCGGCGCGGCGCTGGATCTGACCGAACGCAAACACACCGAACAGGCGCTGCGTCAGAGCCAGACCGAATTGCAGTTGATCATCAACGCCATGCCGATCCTGATCAGCTATGTCGACGCCGAAGAACGTTTTCGCTTGAACAACGCAGCGTATCTCGACTGGTACGGCCTCACACCGCAGGAGTTGTACGGGCGCACGATTCGCGAAGTCATCGGCGAAGAGGCGTATTTCCTGCGTGCGCCGTACATCGCCGAAGCGCTGGCCGGGCGCGCCTGTTCCTTCAGTTTCTACACGCCGCACCGCGATGGCAGCACCCGTCATGCCCTCATGAATTATCTGCCGCGACATGGCGCAGACGGTGCAGTGAACGGCTTCTACATCTTTGTCATCGACGAGACCGAGCGCAAGAAAACCGAAGAAGCCCTGCGTAATCTCAACGAGACCCTCGAAGAGCGGGTCAGCGCGCGCACCGAGCAACTGGCTCAGGCCAACGAGCGTTTGCAGAACGAGATGTTCGAACGCGAGCGCGCCGAAGATGCCTTGCGCCATGCGCAGAAGATGGAAGCCGTCGGCCAGCTCACGGGGGGCATCGCCCACGACTTCAACAACATGCTCACCGGCATTATCGGCAGTCTGGACTTGATGCAGCGCTACATCGCCAATGGTCGTGCCGACGAGATCGGCCGTTTTACCGAAGCGGCCGTGTCATCGGCCAATCGCGCGGCGGCGCTCACGCATCGCTTGCTGGCGTTCTCGCGGCGCCAGTCGCTGGACCGCAAGCAACTGCACGTCAATGAACTGGTGCATTCACTGGAAGACCTGATCCGCCGCACCAAGGGCGATGCCATCGAGCTGCAACTGCGCCTGCCCGAGGATTTGTGGCCGGTGAGTACCGACGTCAGCCAGCTGGAAAATGCCCTGCTCAATCTGGTGATCAATGCCCGCGATGCGATGCCCGAAGGCGGCACGTTGCTGATCCAGACCGCGAACGTGTATCTCGACAGCAGCGACACCACCATTCTCGAGCCGGTGAAGGCCGGGGAATACGTGATGCTAGCGGTCAGCGATAACGGCACCGGCATGACCCCATCAATCCGTTCCAAGGCGTTCGATCCGTTCTTTACCACCAAGCCGATCGGCCAGGGTACCGGTCTGGGGCTGTCGATGATCTACGGTTTCGCCCAGCAGTCCGGCGGCCATGTCAGCCTCGACAGTGTGCCGGGGCAAGGTACTTGCGTACGTCTGTACTTGCCGCGTTTGCTTGAGCCGACGCCCGAATCCTCGTCTGTGGAGAAAGCCGAACCGATTGCCGCTTCATCTTCAGGCGAGACCGCGATTGTGGTCGAGGATGATCCGGCAGTGCGCATGCTGGTGCTCGATCTGCTCAAGGAACTGGGCTACACAACCTTCGAAGCGGAAAACGCCACGAACGCCCTGCCCGTGCTCGAGTGCGTGCAACGCGTCGATCTGCTGGTCACTGATGTCGGGCTGCCGGGCATGAACGGTCGGCAGTTGGCGGAGATTGCTCGCCAGCATCGTCCGGGGCTTAAAGTGCTGTTCATGACCGGTTACGCGCAGATTGCTGCCGAGCGTCAGGGCTTCCTTGAAGAGGGCATGGACATGGTCGCCAAGCCCTTTGTCCTTGAAGTGCTGGCGAGCAAGATTCGCAAGTTGAGCAACCCGACCCCGCGACTTGAGGCATAATCGCGCGCCCCGCTGTCACCCCGTTATCAGGTATTGCACGATGAAAGCCCAAGCCCGCCACATTCTGGTGAAAACCGCCGAAGAGGCCGAACAACTCAAACAGCGCATTGCCAAGGGCGAAGCGTTCGATGTGCTGGCGAAGAAATTTTCCACCTGCCCGTCCGGCAAACGCGGCGGCGACCTGGGCGAAGTGCGGCCGGGGCAGATGGTCGGCGCGATTGATGCGGTAATTTTCAAGAAACCGCTGCGCACCGTGCATGGGCCGATCAAGAGCAAATTTGGGTATCACCTGGTGCAGGTGTTTTATCGCGATTGATCGACTGGCTGCCGGGCTTCTTCGCGAGCAGGCTCGCTCCCACATTTCGACCGGGTTTTCATTGTGGGAGCGAGCCTGCTCGCGAACCGATTGCGCAGCAAGCGGCCATTCTCTGACTACCTGGGGATCAGCGCCCCTGGCACCTGTATCACCCGACTGGCCAATTCATGTCCCGCTTGCGCCGCTTCTGCCGGGCTGCCGCCGAGCAGGCGTCGGGCCAGATACGCCGCACTGAACGAATCCCCCGCCGCCGTGGTGTCGACAACCTTGTCGACCTTTTGCGCCGGCACCTCAAACGCCTCCCCCTGACAACGAATCAGGCACGCCTCGGCGCCACGCTTGAGCACCACTTCTGGCGTGCCAATCTGCGCATACGTCGCAAACACCTCAGCGCAATCGGCAAACCCGAACAACGCCTGTTCGTCATCCACGGTGAGCAACGCCAGATCGACATAAGGCAAGACGCTGCGATACGCCGCCCGCGCCTCTTCCACAGAAGCCCACAAGCGTGGACGGTAGTTATTGTCAAACACGATGCGCGCATCACGCTGCCGGGCTTCGCTCAACGTCTTGATCAGGCGGGCACGGCCTTGCATGCCAAGTACGGCGAGGGTGATCCCGCTGAAATACAGCACGTCGTAGTCCGGCAAGGCCGCGAGAATCAGCTCGGCCGCAGGGGTAGTGAAGCAATCGCGTACCGCCGCTTCGTTGCGCCAGTACAGGAAACGTCGCTCGCCGTTCGCGTCGGTCTGGATGCAGTACAAACCGGGAAGCCGACCAGGCAAGCGCTGCACCAGATTGAGGCCGATGCCTTCGCTGCGCCAGATCTGGCACATTGCGTCACTGAAACTGTCATCGCCCAGCGCGGTGACGTAGTCGACTTGCGCCTTGTCGCCCAGCGCGCGAGACAGGTAAACGGCCGTATTGAGGGTATCGCCACCGAAGCTTTGCTGCAGACTGCCGTCGGCACGTTGTTGCAGTTCGATCATGCATTCGCCGATAAGGGCGATGCGTGGGGTGTTGCGGAGGATTTTCATCGGGTGGGATCTCGGGTGGTTCAGTGGTGGCTAAGCGGGCGTCTTCGCGAGCAGGCTCGCTCCCACATTCAAATGCGTCCTCTGTGGGAGCGAGCCTGCTCGCGAATAGCCGCCGCAACGCAATCTCAAGCCTTAGAAGCAAGTCTCCATGGTCTCGATGACCGCCAGCTGCTCATCCACCAGCAACCCCACCCGCCATTTGTCAAACGTCAGGCACGGATGCGAAGTACCAAAGGAAATGATGTCGCCGACCCGCAGTTCTACACCCGGCGCCACGGTCATGAACGCATGCTGATCCATCACCGCCGTGACCTTGCACGCGCCGACATCATCCCCCGCCGCCGGCACCACGCCGGCCTTGTAGCGCAACAACGGCACCGGCAAACCGGCATCGAAGGCGACGTCGCGCTTGCCCAGAGCAATCACCGCAAAACCCGGTTCCGGCAGCGACTGCACATGAGCCCAGACTTCCAGCGCCGGGCGCAGGCCTTCGTGCAGGTCGCTGCGACGGTCGAGCACGCAGCACTGCGCCTCTTTGTAGATGCCATGGTCGTGCGCGACATAACTGCCCGGGCGCAACACACTGAGGAAGCGGCCAGCGGCGTTCTGGGTTTCGAAAGATTCAGCGATCAGGTCGTACCAGGCCGAACCCGACGCAGTGATGATCGGTCTGGCGATGGCAAAGGCGCCGCTGTCCTGTAGCTGCACCGCGAGGCGAACCAGCGACGCGGCGAATTCGCGAATGCCACGGACCGCATGATCGCCATGAATCACGCCTTCGTAACCTTCAATACCGGTGAGAGCCAGTGCCGGTTGCGCATCGATGGCCTTGGCCAATTCGATGACTTCCTGCTCGCTGCGGCAACCGCAACGGCCGCCAACCACGCCGTATTCGATCATCACGTTGAGCTTCACTCCCCGCGAAGCGAAGTAACTCCCGAGGTCGGCGACGTTGTCGGGGTGATCGACCATGCAATGGAAATCGAACGTCGGATCGGCGAGCAGATCGGCAATCAACGCCATGTTCGGCTTACCGACCAACTGGTTGGCCATCAACACGCGACGCACGCCGTGGGCATAAGCCGCGCGGGTTTGGGTGGCGCTGGCGAGGGTGATGCCCCAGGCGCCGGCGTCAAGCTGTCGTTTGAACAGTGCCGGGGTCATGCTGGTTTTGCCGTGGGGCGCCAGTTCGGCGCCGCTGTCGCTGACGAATTTCTGCATCCAGCGAATGTTGTGCTCCAGCGCCTCGCGGTGCAGCACCAGCGCCGGCAGGCTGACGTCGCGGGTCAATTGCGCACCGATGACGGCGTCGCCTTTTTCTACGGCAGAGTTGATGGCAGTGGTCATGGTCCAATCCTCACAGTCGCGGCCGCAGGCAGCCACGGTTATTCGTTGATCCGCCGGGCGAGGCTGTTGGCGCTCTCGATCAGCACCCGGCGATAGTCGCTGTAATTGTTTTTCGCATCGGCGCGCGGGGCGACGATGCACAACGTGCAAATGGCCACGCCCTGCGGGTCTTTGACCGGCGCGGCGAAGCAATGGGTGAAGGTGTCGGCGACGCTGTCGAAGGAGAAGAAGCCATCGCTGCCGGCCTGACGAATCTCCGCCAGAAAGCGTTCCAGCGGCAGGCGTTCGCCGTCGGGCAGGATGTAGTC
Organism: Pseudomonas siliginis; assembly: GCF_019145195.1. Taxonomy (GTDB): domain Bacteria; phylum Pseudomonadota; class Gammaproteobacteria; order Pseudomonadales; family Pseudomonadaceae; genus Aquipseudomonas; species Aquipseudomonas siliginis. The sequence goes on along the minus strand of NZ_JAHSTW010000003.1, from coordinate 383,377 downwards.
GTCTTCGTCGATCAGGTCGATGATCTGTTGATCGCTCAAGTGCGCGAGCAGCAGGCGCCCGGAGGCGGTCCACGGGATCGGCGCGTTTTCGCCAATATCGGAGGAAATGCGGAAATGCCGCTCGCCCTCCTTCATCAACGCCACCGTGTATTTGCGCCCGTTGAGCAGGCACATCTGCGCGGTTTCGCGGGTCTGGCTGACGATCTCCTGCAAGGCGTGATCGGCCTCGCGGCTGAGGTCGAAATGGCGCAGATGCGCTTGGCCGAGGAAGTACAACTGGCGGCCGAGATAGACGTGGCCGTCCTTGCCCACCGGTTCCAGAATCCGCCGTTCCAGCAAGGATGCGACCAGTTCGTAGACCGTGGATTTCGGGCCGCCGATGCCGTTGGCGATGTCGTTGGGGCGCAGGGGCTGGCCGATTTCCTTGAGAAAATCGAGGATATCGAACGCCCGGTCCAGACCACGTGCCCGGCGCTTGATGGTGTCTTCGGTCATTTCAGTAATTTCCATTCAATTTCGCCGGGAGTTTACCGAGAGTCCAGTGTCGCCTGTTACATCGCTTTCGCGAGCAGGCTCGCTCCCACAGGAAAACGCATTCCAAATGTGGGAGCGAGCCTGCTCGCGAAGAGGGCTGCACTTGTTTCAGGCCTTCTTCTTGTAGGCAATGCAGTCGATCTCAACCTTGCAATCAACCATCATGCTCGCCTGCACACAGGCCCGCGCCGGGGCGTGTTCGGGTTTGAAATACTCGGCGAAGACCTTGTTGAAACTGCTGAAATCCCGTGGATCGTCCAGCCAGACGCCGGCGCGGACCACGTCTTCAAGACCATAACCAGCCTCTTCGAGAATGGCGATCAGGTTTTTCATGGTCTGGTGGGTCTGTTCGACGATGCCGCCAACGATGATCTCGCCATCCACCGCCGGTACCTGGCCGGACACATGCAGCCAGCCATCCGCTTCGACTGCGCGGGCGAATGGACGAGGCTGGCCGCCGGCGGCGGTGCTGCCGGTGCCGTAACGCGTAATGCTCATGGGTGTTTCTCCTGATTGCAAAAGTGCAGATTCAAAACCGCGTGCTTTTGAGAAATTCCGCCAGACGCGGCGATTGCGGGCGTTCGAACAGTTCCTTGGGAGGCCCCTGCTCTTCGATTCGCCCTTGATTCATGAAAACGATCTTGTCCGAGACCTCAAAGGCGAAACGCATTTCGTGGGTCACCAGCAACATGGTCATGCCGTCCTCGGCCAACCCCTTGATCACGTTGAGCACCTCACCGACCAGCTCAGGGTCAAGGGCCGAAGTGACTTCGTCAAAGAGCATCAGGCTCGGGTTCATCGCAATCGCGCGGGCAATCGCCACACGCTGTTGCTGGCCGCCGGACAACTGACCGGGAAAGTGATTGCGCCGCTCCAGCAGGCCGACGCGCTCCAACCATTTTTCGGCAAGCACCACGGCTTCGTCCTTGTGCATCTTCTTCACCTTGAGCAGGCCCAAGGTGACGTTCTGCAACGCGGTCAGGTGCGGAAACAAGTTGAATTGCTGGAAGGCCATGCCGGTCATCGCACGATGCCGGGCAATGACCTTTTCCGCATGGCGCACGCGTTTGCCGTTGACCTCGTCGTAGCCGATGGACTCGCCGTCGAGCAGAATCTGCCCGCCCTGAAAGTCTTCAAGCATGTTCACGCAACGCAGCAGCGTGGTCTTGCCCGAGCCACTGGAGCCGATCAGCGTAACGACGTTACCGCGCTGCATGCTCAGGTCGACACCCTTGAGCACTTCCACCGCGCCGTACTGTTTGTGCAGGCCGCGAATATCCAGCAACGCCTGATTCTGTGAAGCAACTTGAGCTTGAGTCATGGCAAGGCCACCCGCTTTTCAATGTGCCGGCCGAGTAATTCGATGCCGTAGTTGATGACGAAGAACAGAAAACCGGCGAACAGGTAGAACTCCAGGGTCATGAAGTTTCGGGCGATGATCTGTTGTGTGCTGAGCAGCAATTCGGCGACGCCGATCACCGAGAGCAAGGTCGAAGCCTTGACGATTTCGGTCGACGAATTGACCCAGGTCGGCAGGATCTGCCGCAATGCCTGAGGCAACAGCACGTAGCCGAGGGATTGGTAGAACGTCAGGCCGATGGCTTTCCCCGCCTCCATCTGCCCGCGCGGCAAGGCTTGCAGCGCACCACGGACAATCTCGGCGACGTGCGAGCCGCAAAACAGCGTCAGGCCCAGGGCTCCAGCCTGAAACGCACTGATCTGCCAACCGAGCGCCGGCGCCATATAAAAGCAGGCCAGCACCAATACAAACACTGGCGTGCCGCGAATCAGATCGACGTACAGCCGAAACGGCGCGCGCATCCAGAATCTGCCGTAAGTCAGGACCAGGCCGGCAACCACGCCGAGCATGGTGCCCAACACAATGGCCAGCGCCGAGACCTGCACGCTGGTCAGAAAGCCCTGCCACAACGGCTCGCGGGCGAGCCACAATTCATGCAACCAACTGGGAGATTGGTACATCGCAGCCTCCTATCGGCGGATCGCCAGACGCTGCTCGAGGTAACGCAGCAGCATGGTAATGAGGTAACAGGCCGCGACATACAACGCCGTGGTCACCAGCCAGGTTTCGATCACCCGGTAGCTCTCGACGTTGATCTTGCGCGCGTAATAGGTCAGCTCCGGTACCGCAATCGCAGCCGCCAGCGAGGTGTCCTTGAACAGCGAAATGAAGTTGTTCGACAGCGCCGGCAGTACGTTGCGCAACATCACCGGCACGGTGATGTAAGCCTTCACCTGCCACTCCCCGAGACCGATCGCCAGCCCCGCTTCGCGCTGGCCTTTGGGAATGCTCAGCAAGCCGCCACGAAAAACTTCGGTCAGGTACGCGCCGGCATACAGCGACAGCGTGATGATGAACGACGGAATCTTGTCCAGACGAATGCCAAGGCTGGGCAGCGCAAAGTAGATCAACAGAATCAACACCAGGATTGGCGTGTTGCGCACCACCGTGACGTACACCGAGGCCAGCACCCGCAAGGCGCGATGTTTGGAGAGCAAGGCAAACGCCATCAGCAGGCCGATCACGCAGCCGATGGCGATCGACACCAGCGCCAGCTGCAAGCCCAGCCCGAGCCCTGCCAGCAAGGTGTCGAAATCGCGCCACACGGCGGCAAAGTTCAACTGATAGTTCATGGTCAGCAGTACCTTGAGCGGGGCGACGGTCATCGCCCCACTCTCACGGGATCATTTGAATTCGACTGGAAAACCGATCGCGGGCGACGGCAGATCGACACCGAACCATTGCTTGAAGGAGGCGGCGTAGGTCGGGAACTCAACCCCGGTCATGGCTTCATGCAGCGCGGTGTTTACGAAGTTCAGCCAGTCCTGATCGCCACGTTTGACGGCGCAAGCGTAAGTCTGCGGGCTCCAGGCATAGCTCGGGCTGCGGTAGCGGCCCGGGTTCTGCACCATCAGGTATTTGACCGAGGACTGGTCGGTTGCGGCGGCATCGGCACGGCCGGAGTTCACGGCCTGATACATCAGGTCGACGCTGTCGTACTGGTCGACCTTGGCCTTGGGCAATGCCTGATGCACCAGTTCTTCGGCGTAGACGTTCTGCAGCACCGCAACGGTGACGTCATCGCCCGCCGCTTGCAGGTCTTCGATCTCCTTGTATTTGCTGTTGTTCGGCAACAGCAGGCCGACGCCTTCGCGGTAGTACGGCAAGGTAAATGCCACTTGCTGCGCGCGGCTGGCGGTGACGGTGATGAACTGGCAGCTCATGTCGACCTTGTCGGTCAGCAGGTTGGGGATCCGCGCATCGGAGGACTGCACCACGAACTCGACTTTGCTCGGGTCGTTGAACAGTCCCTTGGCCACCATCCTGGCGATGTCGATATCAAAACCCTGCAACTTGCCGTCCGCGCCCTGAAAGTGCCACGGCGCGTTGGTGCTGCCGGTGCCCACGATCAACTTGCCACGGGCGAGAACACTGTCGAGCTTGCTGTCGGCCGCCTGGGCCAGACCCATGACCGAGGAAGAAGCCGCAAGGACAAAAACACACGCTTTGAACAACGAAGGATGGCGACGCATGGCAAGCACTCCACAATTGTGTTTATTCCGCTATACCGGAATACGGTTTGTTACTACGGAATAGACAGCAGAAAGTGTGCCACAGGAATCTCGCGAAATCTGTAACTGCGTTGAACGCTTTTGGAATCAACAAGATATGGTTCGTCGACCAAAGGGTTTGGCCCGACCAGGAGCGAAGGCAACACCTGACAAAGCCAGGAAAGGGGTAATGCGTTCCCAACTTGGGTCAGATCGCGCCGTTGTGGTGCGAATCAGGGTGACAGTTGAACAAGACCCGGTATCAGCGCTTTAGCGCCTGCCTGTAGACATCACCACCCTGCCGTCTCGCGACGGCTATCACCGTCACGACCAGTACCTCGTCCCTGACCCGATAGACCAACCGATATCCAGCGCTTCGAAGCTTGATTTTATAGGCGTTACTCAATCCTTTCAGACAAGCCGCCGGAACGTGGGGATTTGCCAGCCTTTCAACAAGTTTATCTTTGAACTGCTCTCTGAGCTCCGACCCAAGCTTTCGCCACTCCTTCCAAGCCTTTTCAGAAAATTCCAGTTCATAGGTCATCAATGGATACCTTGATGGTCGGATCGTTTTCTCGCTCCTTGCAAAGGGCGATCAGTTCCAGATCCTCCAGGCGCTCCATCATTGCTTCATATTCCTTGGCAGGAACACAGTAGAAGGCCGGTTCGTTTCGATTAAGGATCGCCACAGACCGGCCTCCACCAGCTGCCACTGTACCCATAGGGTTTTTTTTCAATTCGGAAATACTCGCTACGACGTGAGAAAGAACAATGTGCGTCATGAACTGTGCCTCTTGAAGTGCTCTGATTAGTGCTCAAAATAGCACTCCAAGTGATGCTCGGCGCAATGCATTGAGGTTACCACGCGGTTTCTTGTGAGGTTCCCGCATTGGTTGTCAGGTCTATCTGGCGTTCTTGTGGGATTAATCTCGTGGTTACGCACCCCACCTGTAATTTCTGACAGTAGACCGCGACGCCCCTACTCCTTTAACGTCAAGGAGCCTACCCGCTCGTTGAAAAGGACCCTTCGATGAACGCCACAAACACAACCTCCACGCTGGCCCCGGTTTACCGCAAAGCCCTGAAAACCTGGCGCCCGGTCATTCTGTATTTCGCCAATGATCACTGCCCCGCCTGCGAATGGGCCGGGCCGATCTTTCGGCAGATTGCCGAGCCTTACCGACTGCGCGCCAACATCTATATGCTCAACACCAGCCAATCGCCCAAGCACCCGAATGTCACGGGCACGCCAACAGTGCTGTTCTATAAAAACGGCAGGCTGCTGAAAAAGCTCAAAGGTATCGGCACTGAAGAAACCCTCGCACGGGATTTCACCGTGCACATCGGCAAGACCAAAGCCCCCTTTGCAGCGCGTAAACGGAAGCATGATCTGCCTTGGCTGCGTCAGACACTTCGTACTTTGCGTACCGTCCCACATGGGCGCCTACGCCGGATGTTCTGAACGAGCCCAGAGCTGTGAAGTGCCTGCCAAATTGCCTTCGCGAGCGGGCTAGCTGCCACATTGAACTGCGTTGCAATGTGGCAGCTAGCCCGCTCGCAAAAAGGCCAGCACAGCTTTTAGAAAACGCAAGGATTACGCGGCAGCGCGCTCCAGCAACACCCGCGTCACCCGCCGCTCTTCCACCGCTTTGACAGTCAATTGCCAGCCCTCGTATTCCAGTTGATCGCCGGTCATCGGCAACCGATCCAGCAGACTCATCACCAACCCGGCCATGGTCTGATAATCCTCGGTCGGCTCGGCATCGAAGCCGGTACGCTGGCGAACGCGAGCCAAGGGCAGCGCGCCGCTGACCAGAAACCCGCCGCGCTCCTCGACCACGTCCGGGCCTTCGATTTCGCTGGCATCGGGTAGTTCGCCAGCGATCGATTCGAGGATGTCGGTCATGGTCAATACGCCGACGAAATCGCCAAACTCGTTGACCACGAAAGCGATGTGCGTCGATGCCGCGCGCATCTGCTCCAGGGCATTGAGGATCGAGTAACTGTCGAGCAGATTGACGGTCTTGCGTGCCAGATGCTCCAGGTTCGGCTCGTTGCCGGCCAGATACTCCTTGAGCAATTCCTTCTTGTGTACGAAACCCAAGGGCTCATCCACCGCGCCATCGCGAATCAACGGCAAGCGTGAGTACGACGAATGCATCAACTTCGTGCGAATGGTTTCGGCGTCATCGGCAAGGTCGATCAGGTCAACGTCGGCGCGCACCGTCATCAGGTTACGAATCGGCCGCTCTGCCAGTTGCAGCACGCCGCTGATCATCACCCGCTCACGACGGTCGAACAGCTCGGCCACCGGCGCTTCACCGTTGTCCAGCAGGTCGGAGATTTCCTCACCAACCTCCTCCGCCGCCAGCTTGCGGCCACCGAGCAGACGCATCACTGCATGGGCCGTGCGCTCACGCATTGGCCGCACGCCCTGCATCGAACGTTTGCGCCGCGCCCGGGCGACCTGGTTGAACACCTCGATGAGGATCGAGAAACCGATGGCGGCGTACAGGTAACCTTTCGGGATATGGAAGCCCAGACCTTCGGCGGTCAAGGCAAAACCGATCATCATCAGGAAGCCCAGACACAGCATGATCACGGTCGGATGTGCGTTGACGAAGCGGGTCAGCGGCTTGCTGGCGACGATCATCAGGCCGATGGAAATGATCACCGCGATCATCATCACCGCCAGTTCATCGACCATGCCCACAGCGGTAATCACCGCATCGAGGGAGAACACCGCGTCGAGCACCACGATCTGCGCGACGATCGGCCAGAACAGCGCGTAGGTTGTGTTGGTCGAGCGCTCGCCGACGTGGCCTTCGAGGCGCTCATGCAACTCCATCGTCGCCTTGAACAACAGGAACACGCCACCGAACAGCATGATCAGATCACGCCCGGAGAAGCTCTTGTCGAACACCTCGAACAACGGCTGCGTGAGCGTAACCAGCCAGGAAATGCTCGCCAACAGGCCCAGGCGCATGATCAACGCCAACGACAGGCCGATGATCCGCGCGCGATCACGCTGATGCGGCGGCAGTTTGTCGGCAAGAATTGCGATGAACACCAGGTTGTCGATACCCAGTACCAGTTCCAGCACGATCAGAGTCAAAAGGCCTAACCAGGCCGTGGGATCCGCTAACCATTCCATAAAACGTCTCGATCTCTCTCAGTGAATTCAGGCGGCCGGACACGGCGAAGTGCAACGCGAAGGCTCAAGAGCCGCGTTATCAACCATAGTCGGGAGTCGGAAGACGGGGTGCTGCGAAAGGATCAAGACCGCGCAACGTTGCGCTGGAGAGTGCTGACTGGGAGGCTCCGAGAGGGTGTTCATGTAAATCCTGAATGAAAAATGGCCTTGGAGCGTACAGGTTTAACCGGCCTGCTCCACAGCGGTAAATCATTTCAAAATCTGTATGAATGACCTTGATCGGAGACTTTCAGCGTTGCTGAAGAAGCCTTCGCGAGCAGGCTCGCTCCCACAGGGTGCGAGCGGTGCGGCGGATTTCAGCGTAAACCCAGCTCATCGATATGCTGATACTGCGCTTGCAGCGCGGTCGCCAGATCCTTTGCCCGGCCCAGTCTGATCGGCCCGCGCTCAATGTCGATCAGCAATCCCGGACACGCCAGCACTGGCAACCCTGAAAGTTCTTTCAAGCGACCATCGGTCACGATCAGGCAGCGTTGCTGTTCGGCGGGAAAGCGCTTGCGTCTAACCTTCAGCCATTGCTGCGCCTGTTCCAGTGCCGCGAGCAACGGCGTGCCGCCACCGGCGCCCAGACCGTCGAGCCAGACGCGCAGGCCGCTTGAGGCCTTCAAGCCTTGCAATTGCCATTTCGGCGCAGAACCACTGGCAGTCAGCAACGCCAGCCGCGCCCGCTGGCGGTAAGCGTCGTCGAACAACTGCGCGAGCAGGCCCTTGGCATCGCTCAAAGCCTGATGGCGACGGGTCGAGGCCGACGCGTCGACGATCACCAGCCAGATTTCATGGGGTGAGCGGGTGCGCTGTTGAAACAGCAAATCGGCGCGGCGCTGAGGGCGGCCATTGAGCAGCGTGCCCGGCCAGTTCACCGAACCGCTGCTGGCGCTCTGGCGTCGGCCCTGGCGGCCATTGTCGAGTTGTCCGGCACGGGGTCTGGCATTCGCCCCCGCGTCGGATCGGGGGCGAATGCCTAGGGCTTTTTTGCCTGTGGCGGCCAGCTCGGAACTTCGCGGCGGGCACCGGTGGCTTGCGCCGTTGCCGGCATCTCGCCCCACTGGCCCTGGCCTTCGCCGGATTTGCTGTCTGTGCCTGAGGAAGATTGCGCTTGTGATTGGGCGCTGGATGAAGGGTGTTCGCGGCGGCGATGGCGCAGGGCAAATTCGGCCACCGCGTCGATATCCTCTTCAGCAATCGCATCGGCCCCACGCCATGCCGCATGGGCGCGAGCCGCGCGCAACCACACCAGATCAGCGCGCAAGCCATCGACGCCAGCGGCGAAACAACGCTCGGTAATCAACGCCAATGCCGCATCATCCAGCGGGATGGCTGCCAAGCGCTCGCGGGCGCTTTCACAGCGCGAACGCAGGATGTGTTGCTCGCTCGCCCACTGCGCGCAGAACCCTTGCGGATCGCTGTCGAAATCCAGCCGCCGGCGAATGATTTGTCCGCGTTCGGCGGGCGCAGTGTGGCCGCTGAGGGCAACGTTCAAGCCGAAGCGGTCAAGCAGTTGCGGCCGCAGTTCGCCCTCTTCCGGGTTCATGGTGCCGATCAGGACGAATTTGGCCGAATGCCGATGGGAGATGCCGTCACGCTCGATCAGGTTGATACCGCTGGCGGCGACATCGAGCAGCAGATCGACCAAGTGATCCGGCAGCAGATTGACCTCATCGACATAGAGCACGCCACCGTCAGCCTTGGCCAGAACACCGGGCGAAAACTGCGCGCGACCGTCGCTCAGGGCAGCGTCGAGATCGAGGGTGCCGACCAGCCGCTCTTCGGTAGCGCCCAACGGCAAAGTGACGAATTGGCCGCTGGCGAGCAGATCCGCCAAGCCCCGGGCCAGGGTCGACTTGGCCATGCCGCGCGGACCTTCGATGAGTACGCCGCCGATTTTCGGGTCGATGGCGCTCAGGCACAGGGCGAGTTTCAAGTCATCGGCGCCGACCACGGCGGAGAGCGGGAAATGCGGGGTGTCGGTCATCTTGGGTACTCGTTCATGGTCGGTGAAAGGTTTTCAATTGCAGGAGTGAGCCTACTCGCGATGGCGGTGTACCAGTCAACTTATGGGTTTGCCGAACTATCGCTATCGCGAGCAGGCTCACTCCTACAGGGGATCGCGTTCTGTCAGGTGTCTTCTTCAATGTCCAGCAGGAGGTTTTCAAGCGCTTCCTTATAAGCCCCAGGCTCCTGCCACATCCCGCGCTGCTGCGCTTCGAGCATGCGTTCGGTCATGTCGCGCAACGCGTGGGGATTGTGCTCACGAACAAAGTCCCGGGTCGCCGGATCGAGCAAATATGCCTCCGCCAGCAACGCGTACTGATGGTCATCGATCAACTGCGTGGTCGCATCGAAAGCGAACAGATTATCAACCGTCGCCGCCAGTTCGAACGCGCCTTTGTAGCCGTGACGCTTGATTCCGTCGATCCACTTCGGATTCGCCGCGCGCGAGCGCACCACGCGATTGAGTTCTTCCTTCAAGGTACGAATCTTCGGCAGATCCGGCTGGCTGTGATCGCCGTGATAGCTGGCCGCCGCTTCGCCACGCAGCGTCTCCACCGCCGCGAGCATGCCGCCCTGAAACTGGTAGTAATCGTTGGAATCGAGCAAGTCATGCTCGCGGTTGTCCTGGTTTTGCAGAACTGCCTGTACCTGGCTTAGGCGCTGGCTGAACTGCTCGCGGGCAGCCGTGCCCTCGTCGGCACCGCCGTAAGCATAGGCCCCCCAGTTCAGGTAGACCTCAGCGAGATTTTCGCGCGACTGCCATAGACGTCCGTCGATAGCGCCTTGCACTCCGGCGCCATACGCCCCCGGTTTCGCGCCGAAGATGCGCCACCCGGCTTGACGCCGCGCGGTGTCTTCATCGACGCCCGACTGCAACAGCGCCTGGCGTTCGGCGCGCACTTTAGCGGCCAGCGGATTCAAGTCGTCCGGCTCGTCCAGCGCGGCCACCGCTTGCACAGCGGCGTCGAACAGGCGGATGAGGTTGGCAAACGCATCACGGAAAAACCCCGACACCCGCAGCGTCACGTCGACTCGCGGACGATCGAGCAGACTCAGCGGCAGAATCTCGAAATCATCCACGCGCTGACTGCCCGTGGCCCAGACCGGACGCACGCCCATCAGCGCCATGGCCTGAGCAATGTCATCGCCGCCAGTGCGCATGGTTGCAGTGCCCCACACGGACAAGCCAAGGTGGCGCAAGTGATCGCCGTGATCCTGCAAGTGTCGTTCGAGAATCAGCGTTGCCGACTGGAATCCGATGCGCCATGCGGTAGTCGTGGGCAGATTGCGCACGTCGACCGAGTAAAAGTTGCGCCCGGTGGGCAACACGTCGAGGCGGCCACGGCTGGGCGCGCCGCTGGGGCCGGCGGGGACGAAACGACCGCTGAGGGCGTCGAGCAGACCGCGCATTTCGGCCGGGCCACAAGCGTCGAGGCGCGGAGCGACGACTTCGCGCAGATGCTCGAGTATCGAATTAACCTCAGTCCACCCCGGCCCGTGTGGGAGCGAGCCTGCTCGCGAAGGCGTCGGGTCAGACAACTGGTCTTTTACTGACACACCGCTTTCGCGAGCAGGCTCGCTCCCAAAGGGGACATTCAGTGTTTGGAAGATCAGGTCTGCGGCGAAGAGTTCGAGGCGTTCGCGGGTGTCGCCGGCGGTGCGCCAGACTTCTTCGCTGATGGCCTGCAACTCGGGCGGACGCGGGCCGCTCCACGGATCGGCCAAGGCGCAATCCAGCGGATCAAAACCCAGTTCAAACGCTTTGGCCAGTGCTCGCAACACACTCGACTGCGCACCCTTGCCGTCACCGCGCGGGATGCGCAGCAACGCCAGCAAGGTGTCGATACGCAAGCGCCCGCTCGGCGATTCACCAAAAATGTGCAACCCATCGCGAATCTGCGACTCCTTCAGATCGCACAGATAAGTGTCCAGACGCGGCAACCAGATCGCCGCATCGGCATCGCTGTCCAGCGCGGCATCCAGTTGCAATTCGCGGTCGATTTGCGTGTCCCGCACCAGCTGCAGAATGTCGCGCTGTAACTCACGGGCGCGGCGCGGATCGAGCAGTTGCGCCTCGTAATATTCGTCGGCCAGCAACTCCAGATTGCGCAGCGGCCCGTAGGTTTCGGCGCGGGTCAGCGGAGGCATCAGGTGGTCGATGATCACCGCCTGCGTGCGCCGCTTGGCCTGGGCGCCCTCGCCCGGATCGTTGACGATAAACGGATAGATATTCGGCAGCGGCCCGAGCAGCGCGTCAGGCCAGCAATTCTCCGAAAGGCCGACGCCTTTACCTGGCAACCATTCGAGATTGCCGTGCTTGCCGACATGGATCACGCCGTGAGCGCCGTAGGTGTTGCGCAACCAGAAATAGAACGCCAGATAACCGTGCGGCGGGACCAGATCCGGGTCGTGATACACCGCGCTCGGATCGACCTGATAACCCCGGGCCGGCTGGATGCCGACAAAGGTCAGACCGAAACGCAGACCGGCGATCATCAGGCGACCGTCGCGGCACATCGGATCATTGTGTGGCGATCCCCAACGCTCGACTACCGCCGCGCGATTCGCCTGCGGCAGCGCATTGAACATTGCCAGGTAATCGTCCATCGCCAGGCTTTGCTGGCACGGGCGCAGGTCGAGACTGTCGAGGTCGTTGCTGACACCACCGAGCAATTGCTGGATCAGCTCGGTGCCGCTATCGGGCAATTCAGCGATGACCGGATAACCCTCCGCTCGCAATGCGCGCAGGATGTTCAGCGCCGCCGCCGGGGTATCGAGGCCGACGCCATTGCCGATGCGGCCGTCGCGAGTCGGGTAGTTGGCGAGGATCAGCGCGATACGTTTTTCGCCGTTCGGCACGCGTGCCAAAGCAACCCAACGCCGCGCCAGTTCGGCGACGAAATCCATGCGTTCGGGCTGGGCGCGATAGCAGACCACATCGGACTGACTGCGCTCGCTGCGCCAGGCCAGATCCTTGAAGCTGATCGGTCGGCTGATGATGCGTCCGTCAAGTTCCGGCAAAGCAATGTGCATCGCCAGATCGCGCGGCCCGAGGCCCTGTTCGCTGTCGCGCCAGCCGGGCTCATTGTCCTGGGCGCAGATCGCTTGAATCACCGGGATGTTGCGGCGAAACGGGCGCAGATGCGGCGCCTCGGGACTCGATTGGGCAAAACCGGTGGTGTTGAGAATCACCCCCGCCTCGACTTCATCCAGCCAGTCCTCGACCACCGACAAGCAACCGGGTTCTTTCAGACTGGCCACCGCGATCGGCAGCGGATTGAGTCCGGCTGCCTGCAAACGCTGACAGAACACATCGATGAACGCCGTGTTCGCCGCCTGCAAATGCGAGCGATAAAACAACAGCGCCGCCACCGGTTGACCGGGCAGCCATTCGGCTTGCCAGTCACTCAGGGCAGCGCTGTTTTTCTGTGGGTGATAAATCGCCGTGCGCGGCAGGGTTTGCGGCTCGCTCCACGGGTAATCGCGGGCGAACCATTGGTTGCCCAGGCAACGGAAGAAATCCAGCGCATTGCCCATGCCGCCCTGACGCAGAAATTGCCAGAGTCGATCGCGCACTTCGGCGCTGACCGTGCTCAAGTCGCTGAGTTCGGGATCCGGACGGTCATCGCCGGGCACCAGAATCAGTTGCACGCCGCGTTCGGACAGCTCGACCAGCCGCTCGACGCCGTAGCGCCAATAGGCGATGCCGCCGTGCAGCGAAATCAGAATGACCTTGGCGTGGCGCAGCACTTCATCGACATACAGATCGACCGAGGCATGATTCTGCACCTGCATCGGATTGGCCAGGCGCAAGCTCGGGTAGTCATCCGGCAGTTGCTGCGCAGCCTCGGCGAGCAGCGCCAGGCTGGAATCGCCGCTGCACAGGATCACCAGCTCGGCGGGGGTTTGTCCGAGATCGGCAATGTTGTCATCCGAGACGAATCCGCCGGGCTGGGTCCTGAGCAGGTGCATGGCTTAAACGCTGAGCGCAGCGCGCAATTGCGCTTCGAGTTGTGCCGCATCAAGCTCCTGACCGATCAGCACCAGACGTGTCACCCGCGCCTCGTCGGCACCCCACTGGCGGTCGAAATGCTTGTCGAAACGCGTGCCCACGCCCTGGATCAACAGGCGCATCGGCTTGTTCGGGATGGCCGCGAAGCCTTTGACCCGCAGGATGCCGTGCTGCACCACCAATTGCGTCAGCGCGTCGAGCAGCAGGCTTTCGTCGGCTTGCGGCAATTCGATGGAGATCGAATCGAAGGCGTCGTGATCGTGGTCGTCGTCATCACCGTCATGGTGGTGATCGTGGTGGCTGTGGCGGCTGTCGATATGCTCTTCAGAGCCGGCACCGAGACCGATCAGCACGTCGAGCGGCAGGCGGCCATTGCTGGCTTCGACGATTTTTACCGCTGGCGGCAGCTCTTCGGCTACTTCAGCGCGTACGCGAGCCAGGTCTTGCGGGCTGGTCTGGTCGGCTTTGTTGAGGATCACCAGGTCAGCGCTGGCCAGTTGATCGGCGAACAGTTCATGCAGCGGCGACTCGTGATCAAGGTTCGGATCGAGTTTGCGCTGGGCATCGACCTGATCCGGGAACGCGGCGAAGGTGCCAGCAGCGACGGCCGGGCTGTCGACCACGGTAATGACTGCATCGACGGTGCAGGCGCTGCGAATTTCCGGCCACTGGAAGGCTTGCACCAGCGGTTTTGGCAGGGCCAGGCCCGAGGTTTCAATAAGGATGTGGTCGAGATCGCCGCGACGGGCGACCAGCTCGCGCATCACCGGGAAGAATTCTTCCTGCACGGTGCAGCACAGGCAGCCGTTGGCCAGCTCATAAACGCGGCCGCTGGCCTCTTCTTCGGTGCAGCCGATGGTGCATTGCTTGAGGATTTCACCGTCGATGCCCAGCTCGCCAAACTCATTGACGATCACCGCGATGCGCCGGCCCTGAGCGTTGTCGAGCATGTGCCGCAGCAGCGTGGTTTTGCCCGAACCGAGGAAACCGGTGACGATGGTGACGGGGAGTTTGGCCAGTGTTTTCATCGGTATGCCCTTTGGCAAGCGGCGGGCATACGGGACGAGAACCGGCAGCGCGCATGCACGCCGGAAGCATTCGCCACCGGATCACCCCGCCCGGTTGTAGTGAGAATCTGTGACGAGGCAGGTCTCCTGGCTGACGGCGTTCAGGCGTTGGGCCTGGCGTCCATTGCGCCTTCCCGCTGGCTCATCGTTTGAGCTGGCAGTGGCGTGGCAACGAACATCACCGTTCACAGTTGCGGGGGCAGCCGCGGCTTTGACCGCGTTCCCTTCTTAGCTTCGGCGAGTGCCGAAGAACCTCGAAAGCGCAAGGCTACGCATGGTGTGGGGATGGGTCAATGGGCGTTGAGCCTCGGAACCGAGGGCATATCCGTTGCTGCGGGTGCAGCGGCGGGCGGTATCGCTCCAGCAACTCAACTTTCCAGATGTACGACTGCGTCGTACGGTAGCTGCGCTGCCACACCCGGAGCGATCCCATAACGAAGCCTGCCGAAGTGGCAAAAGATCAAAAGCAAAAGCCAGATCAAAAGATCGCAGCCTTCGGCGGCTCCTACAGTTGGATCGCGTGCTTCAAGACCAGGTCGGCTGTCAGGCCGCCTTCGCGAGCAGGCTCGCTCCCACAAAAGCAAAGCAGCGCAGCTGCCCGCGGCGCAGCCGCACCACTCAACAATGAGCGCAAGCTCGAGTGCTTTTGATCCACCAGCGACGTCGGAAGGCTGAGTGGAGGGACTGATCCGGGCGTGGGAGCGCAGCGACCGTTCGACGCAGTCGAACACAGCGGAAGGAGGTGCAGCGAAGCAAACCGGAGCCGCTGCGCCCGGATCAGTCCCGGAGCGAAGGAACCCGAGCCTGCGAGGGCCGAACGTAGGAGCAAGCCTTTTTGGGTACTTTTTCGGCGTTTGGAAAAAGTGCCTCGCCGTAAGGGCGAAACCGTAATCAGCAACACCCGCAGCAACGGATATACACACAAAAACACCCGAAAAAAAGCCCCCCCCGCAGCAACGGATCCGCCCCCGGAAATTGACTAAAAACCCAAACCCATGTTCTCCTGCACACCTTGTTACGGGTGCCCTTCACAGGGTGAAACGGGAAACCGGTGAATCATGTGCTTTACTCAAAGCCATGTCAGTCCGGTGCTGCCCCCGCAACGGTAAGCGAGCGAAGCGTCAGATCCACTGTGCCCCGGCATGGGAAGGTGATGCTTGCAGGTCGGCGACCAGTCAACCCCTCGCGAGCCCGGAGACCGGCCCGCAACACCCAGCGCGCGCAAGCGCCGCTGACCACAAACAAACCCGCGGTGGGCGGGCGCTGTTCGAAATCCCTGCGTGCCCGGCTCGCAGGGATTTTCATGCGCTCTGTTTACCCGCTGACATTTCAGAGGGAAGCGCTATGTCGATCATCAGCAACACCGTCAGCCACACTGACCACATCTCCAGCAGCACCACACTCGGCCAACGCGTCGCTGCCGCCCTCTTCGCCTCGATCCTCGGTGCCAGCCTGGTCTGGTTCGCCGGTTTCTCGCACATCGAAGCGGTGCACAACGCCGCCCACGATACCCGCCACAGCGCCGCGTTCCCGTGCCACTGAGGCTTGCCGAGATGATCAAGCGTATCGCGCAAACCGCAGGCTTCACCGGCTTGCTGGCCGCCCTGCTCCTGACCTTGCTACAGAGTTTCTGGGTATCGCCACTGATTCTGCAGGCCGAAACCTTCGAGAAATCCGAACCGGTCGCGCAAGTCCACGAACACGCCGTCGGCACCGCCGCCCACAGCCATGATGGTGAAGCCTGGGAGCCGGAAGACGGCTGGCAGCGCGTGGTCTCGACCACTGGCGGTAATCTGGTGGTGGCGGTGGGTTTCGCCCTGATGCTCGCCGGCCTGTACACCTTGCGAGCCCCAACGAAAACCTCGCAAGGGCTGCTCTGGGGTCTGGCCGGTTACGCGACGTTCGTTCTCGCGCCGACCTTGGGCCTGCCACCTGAATTGCCGGGCACTGCGGCTGCCGATCTGGCATCGCGGCAGATCTGGTGGATCGGCACCGCTGCTTCGACCGCCGTCGGCCTGGCACTGATCGCTTTCAGCCGTCACTGGCTGATGAAGCTTCTCGGTGTGGCGATTCTCGCCGTGCCGCATGTGATCGGCGCGCCGCAACCGCAGGTGCATTCGATGCTTGCCCCAGAGGCACTGGAAACCCAGTTCAAAATCGCTTCGCAGCTGACCAACGTCGCGTTCTGGCTGGCCTTGGGCCTGATCAGTGCATGGTTGTTCCGCCGCAAAAGCGCAGGCCCTTATCAGGCATGACCGATGACCGCGCAGCGCCGACCTTCGTGGTCGGCCTCGGCTGCCAGCGCGGCTGTCCCGCAAGTACGCTGCGTGCGTTACTTGATCAAGCATTGCAGGCGCACCGCATCGAGCTGCGAGCGGTCAAGGCTCTGGCGAGTATCGACCTCAAGCGCGACGAACCGGGGTTGCTGGAACTGGCCACACAATTGAACCTGCCGCTGCAGTATTTCAACAGTGCCGAACTGGCGCCCTATCAACAGCGCCTCAGTCATCAATCGCAGATCGCCTTTGAGCGCACCGGCTGCTACGGCGTGGCGGAAAGCGCCGCGCTGGCGCTGGCCGAGCAACTGATTCAGGCGCCGGCGAAACTGCTGATCCACCGCCAAAAATATGCGCAGGCCACGCTGGCATTGGCCGGCGCTGCATAAAATCCCGATAATCCCCGCCATCGATCATGAGCACGCTTCATCTGCAGTGTGCCTGCGCCTCTTTACAAGGATTCAACGATGACCGTCTACTTCATCGGCGCCGGCCCCGGCGACCCGGAACTCATCACCGTCAAAGGCCAACGGCTGATTCGCAGCTGCCCGGTGATTATCTACGCCGGTTCGCTGGTACCCTCCGCGGTGCTGGAAGGTCATCAGGCCGAAATCGTGGTCAATAGCGCTGAACTGCACTTGGAACAAATCATCGATCTGATCAGGACTGCCCATGCCCAAGGCCAGGATGTGGCCCGTGTGCATTCCGGAGACCCAAGTCTGTACGGCGCGATCGGTGAGCAGATTCGATACTTGCGTGAACTGAGCATTCCTTTCGAGATCATTCCGGGCGTGACCGCCACAGCGGCATGCGCAGCGCTGCTGGGCGCAGAGCTCACTCTGCCGGACATCTCGCAAAGCGTGATTCTGACTCGTTACGCCGACAAGACCGCGATGCCCGCCGGCGAAGAACTGGCGAGCCTGGCGCAGCACGGCGCGACCATGGCCATTCATCTGGGGGTCAATCATCTGGAAAAGATACTGGTTGAACTGCTGCCGCATTACGGCGCGGACTGCCCGATTGCCGTGATTCACCGCGCGACATGGCCGGATCAGGACTGGGTCGTCGGTACACTGGCGGACATTGCCGCAAAGGTCGGGGCCAAAGGCTTTCGGCGCACGGCGCTGATTCTGGTCGGGCGGGTGCTGGGCAGCGAGGTGTTCAGCGAGTCTTCGTTGTATCGCGCCGGGCATGCGCATCTTTATCGGCCTTGAAGACGCCTTCGCGAGCAGGCTCGCTCCCACCAGAAATTGCATTTCATTGTGGGAGCGAGCCTGCTCGCGAATGGGCGGTGAAATTGGCCCATAAAAAAACGGCGCTCACGGGGCGCCGTTTTTCATGTTCGCAGCGAACGCCTTAGTAGTAGGCGTTTTCTTTCTGCGTGTGGTCGGTCACGTCGCGAACGCCCTTGAGCTCCGGAATGCGCTCGAGCAGGGTGCGCTCGATGCCTTCCTTCAAGGTTACGTCAGCCTGGCCGCAGCCCTGGCAACCGCCACCGAACTGCAACACGGCAATGCCGTCCTCGACCACATCGATCAGGCTGACCTGACCACCGTGGCTGGCCAGCCCCGGGTTGATCTCGGTTTGCAGGTAGTAGTTGATGCGCTCGTTGACCGGGCTGTCGGCATTGACCATCGGCACTTTGGCATTTGGCGCCTTGATGGTCAGTTGGCCGCCCATGCGGTCGGTGGCGTAATCAACGACCGCGTCATCAAGAAACGCTTCGCTGAAGGAATCGATGTAGGCGGTGAAGCTTTTCAGCCCCAGCGCGGTATCTTCGGGTTTCTCTTCGCCCGGCTTGCAGTAGGCAATGCAGGTTTCGGCGTACTGGGTACCAGGCTGGGTGATGAAAACGCGGATGCCGATGCCCGGGGTGTTCTGCTTGGAGAGCAGATCGGCCAGGTAATCATGGGCGGCGTCGGTAATGGTAATAGCGGTCATAAAAACTCCTCGCAGGCGTGGGCGCAGTTTACGCCAATCGGCGCGGCTGACAAAGTCCTAGTATTTTTGTCAGGAAAGAATCTCGTCACACGCCTGCGAATCATCAAAGGTTCTCGTACCGGTTCATATCCAGCACGCCCTCTTCCACCGGGTCGGTTTCGCGGATGTACTGGCTCAGATCGTGGAAATACAGCCAGAACTGCGGATGACTGCGGCGAATGCCCCAGCGCTCGACGATCTTTTCGAACCGATTGGCATCCTTGGCATTCTCCATCGCATCGACAAACGCCGGCACCTGCTCGGCCGGTACGTTGAACATGAAATTCGGGTAACTGGTGAGTACGCCCGGATAGACAGTCAACGTGTCGAGCCCCGGCTGATAGCGCAGCGATTCACCGAGCAGAAACGCCACGTTGCTGTGGGCGCGGTTGCGCAGCACGCTGTAGACCTCGCGCTTGCCGCTGGCGGTTTCGACACGCAACAAAGTCGCTTCGGGCATCTGGTCGATGACTTTCAGTCCCGCTGCCGGGCGCGAGGCCAGACGGCTCAAGGCCTGCTCGGCATTCTGCAAGGCCGGATCGATATTCGGTCGCGAGCAATAAGCGCCGTCGCAGCGATTGATCGGGTCCGGCCGCGCGTTCAGATCACCGTAGCGCGCCAGCAGCTGCATGGCGAAATCATGTTTCGGGTCTTTTTCGTCGAGCTTCAGCGCGGTCGGTTTGTCGTCATCGATGGCCTCGTAATCGAGCCACATCTTGAATTGACCGCCGTCCTGGTACCAATCGTTGAGGTAGTCCTCGCGCGAGTCGGCGGGCATAAGGCGCAGGAAGTTCTGTTCCGCGCCGTTACGGATCAGGTCGAAATACAGACGGGTCTGCGCCTGATGGGAAACGTTGCCGAACACGTCGAAATTGACCGCGAGCTGGTAATAGGTGCGCTCCAGCAGCGGATAATCGAACAGCCACATGGTTTGCGGCACCTCACCGATCAGCCCCTTGGTCACCGAAGCACTGTCGAAGTGGCGGAAAATGCTCAGCAAGGCGTTGTCGTTGCCGGCCCACAGCGTCGACCAGCTCGGCGCCGGCAGATCGGCATAGCTGTCACGGCGCAATGCCTCGTATTCGTTGCGCTTGTCGCGATAGTTGCGCCACAGGCTCAGCACGCTGCCGACATCGTCGTTCTGCCCCGGCATCGCCAGCAGCGGCGTGGCTTGGCCGCGGTAGTTCGGGTCGGTGATATAGAGATCATGTTCCGGCGCCTGGAACAGCGCCCAGAAGTTGTCGCGGATCACGTCGGTCGCGATCTGCCCACGGCACACCGGGCCGCGAATGAAGGTGCGGACGAAGTATTCAGCGTTATCGAGCATGAACTGATAGCGCGCCTGCGCCGGAATCGCCTCGAAAGTGGCAAACGGATTAGCACGGCTCTGCGGGCCGTAACCCGGCAGCGCATTGACCTGCCAGTTGCCGCTGTAGAACAGGCTTTTGATCCGCGCCATTTTCGCCGCGCTCAGCGGATAAGTGATGTGCGTCTTGTGCACGATCACCCCTTGCACCGGCCACAAGCGGTAATACACCTGCGTGCCCGGGTCGTCGTTGGGGCGGCGCGTGGCGATCAGGTCGATCGGCTGGCCGCTCGGCGTACGCGAACGTACCCACTGGAAATAATGCCCCGGCTCACCATCCTTGAAATAGATGTGCGCCAGATACCAGTGCTCGAACAGCCAGCGCCCGACCAGACTCTGCCGGGCGCCGGGGGCGTTGAGCAGGTTTTCCCACTGCAGGATTTGCATGGCCTCTTTGGCACTCGGCGCCAGGCTCTGCTCGTCAATCGGCGCGCCAGACGCCAGCCAGCGCTGCAAGGTCTGATATTGCTGGTCGGTCAGCCCGGTGACCGCCAGCGGCATACCCTCTTTCGGGTGCGCGCCGGCATATCCGTCGAACTCCGCAGGCATTGCGCATAGATTGTTGCGATTGAGCCCAAGAACAATCTCTTCCGGCAGTTTGGCGTTGGGCGTCAGCGGCGTCTTGTGGCCGAGTTCAAGCATGCGTGCCATCAGCGCGGCCTGACTGCCCTGGGCATCGAGCACCGAATAGAAGTCTTTCTGCTGCCAGGCGCGCTTGCCGAACGCGTCGTAAAACAAGCGCGTGGTCGGTGCGGCCTGGGTGCGTTCGCCGTCGTACACCGGCATCTTGCTCGCGCCACGGGCGGCGCCTTCGCCACTGCCGAGATTGAGCTGACAGGCCGAGTCATAGCACGCATGGCAGGCTACGCACTTCTCGGTGAAGATCGGTTGGATATCCCGGGTGTAGGAGATGGAAGAAGAAATGGCGGGATCTTGCGCCGCAACGCTCCCGCTCAGGACCAGCAACCATAAACTGATGAAGCGGTGCGGCATGCTGCTGATCTCGATGGTAAAAAAAGGCTGCGATTCTACCGTTATGACGCTCGTACCAACATGAGCGATATTCATGCAAAAGCTGCACATGCTCCAAAAGCGCACAGGTTTGCTATGATCGCGCTCCTTCGTAATGGTCTTTCCGAGTAGTCCACATGTCCGATCGCAGCGTCCGCCTTCAAGCTCTCAAGCAAGCCCTCAAAGAGCGCATCCTGATTCTCGACGGCGGGATGGGCACGATGATCCAGAGCTACAAGCTCGAAGAGCAGGATTATCGCGGCAAGCGCTTCGCGGACTGGCCGAGTGACGTCAAGGGCAACAACGACCTGCTGGTGATCACCCGTCCGGACGTGATCGGCGGTATCGAAAAAGCCTATCTGGACGCTGGCGCCGACATTCTCGAAACCAACACCTTCAACGCCACACGCATTTCCATGGCTGATTACGGCATGGAAGAGCTGGCTTACGAGTTAAACGTAGAAGGCGCACGTCTGGCGCGCAAGATTGCCGACGCCAAGACCGCCGAAAACCCGGCCAAGCCGCGCTTCGTTGCCGGCGTGCTCGGCCCGACCAGCCGCACCTGCTCGCTGTCGCCCGACGTCAACAACCCCGGCTACCGCAACGTAACCTTCGATGAGCTGGTGGAAAACTACACCGAAGCCACCAAAGGCCTGATCGAGGGCGGCGCCGACCTGATCCTGATCGAAACCATTTTCGACACCCTCAACGCCAAAGCGGCGATCTTTGCCGTGCAAGGTGTGTTCGAAGAGCTGCACCTCGAATTGCCGATCATGATTTCCGGGACCATCACCGACGCCTCCGGCCGAACCCTGTCGGGGCAGACTACCGAAGCGTTCTGGAACTCGGTAGCGCACGCCAAGCCGATTTCCGTGGGTTTGAACTGCGCCCTCGGCGCCAGCGAACTGCGCCCGTACCTGGAAGAGCTGTCGAACAAGGCCAGCACCCACGTATCCGCGCACCCCAACGCCGGCCTGCCGAACGAGTTCGGGGAGTACGATGAACTGCCCTCGCAAACCGCGAAAGTCATCGAAGAGTTCGCCCAGAGCGGTTTCCTCAACATCGTCGGCGGTTGCTGCGGTACCACACCGGGGCACATCGAAGCCATCGCCAAAGCCGTGGCCGGTTACGCGCCGCGGCAGATTCCGGACATTCCCAAGGCCTGCCGCCTTTCGGGTCTGGAGCCGTTCACCATTGATCGCAGCTCGCTGTTCGTCAACGTCGGCGAGCGCACCAACATCACCGGTTCGGCAAAATTCGCCCGCCTGATCCGTGAAGACAACTACACCGAAGCCCTTGAAGTCGCGCTGCAGCAGGTCGAGGCCGGCGCGCAGATCATCGACATCAACATGGACGAGGGCATGCTCGATTCGAAGAAGGCCATGGTCACCTTCCTCAATCTGATCGCCGGCGAACCGGATATCTCGCGCGTGCCGATCATGATCGACTCGTCGAAATGGGAAGTTATCGAAGCCGGCCTCAAGTGCATTCAGGGCAAGGGCATCGTCAACTCGATCAGCATGAAAGAAGGCGTCGAGCAGTTCATCCATCACGCCAAGCTGTGCAAGCGCTACGGCGCTGCGGTGGTGGTGATGGCCTTCGACGAAGCCGGCCAGGCCGACACCGAAGCGCGCAAAAAGGAAATCTGCAAACGCTCCTACGACATTCTGGTCAACGAAGTCGGCTTCCCGCCGGAAGACATCATCTTCGACCCGAACATCTTCGCCGTCGCCACCGGCATCGAAGAACACAACAACTACGCAGTCGATTTCATCAACGCCTGCGCCTACATCCGCGACGAGCTGCCGTATGCGCTGAGCTCCGGCGGCGTGTCCAACGTGTCGTTCTCGTTCCGTGGCAACAACCCGGTGCGTGAGGCGATTCACTCGGTGTTCCTGCTCTACGCCATCCGCGCCGGGCTGACCATGGGCATCGTCAATGCCGGCCAGCTGGAGATCTACGATCAGATCCCGGTCGAGCTGCGCGACGCCGTCGAGGACGTGATCCTCAATCGCACCCCGGACGGCACCGACGCCCTCCTCGCCATTGCCGACAAGTACAAGGGCGACGGCAGCGTCAAGGAAGCCGAGACCGAAGAATGGCGCAACTGGGACGTCAACAAACGTCTGGAGCACGCGCTGGTCAAGGGCATCACCACGCACATCGTCGAAGACACCGAAGAATCCCGCCAGTCGTTTGCGCGGCCGATCGAAGTGATCGAAGGCCCGCTGATGTCTGGTATGAACATCGTCGGCGACCTGTTCGGCGCCGGCAAAATGTTCCTCCCGCAAGTGGTGAAATCCGCGCGCGTGATGAAGCAGGCCGTGGCGCACTTGATCCCGTTCATCGAACTGGAGAAAGGCGACAAGCCGGAAGCCAAGGGCAAGATCCTCATGGCTACGGTCAAGGGCGACGTGCACGACATCGGCAAGAACATCGTCGGCGTGGTGCTCGGTTGCAACGGCTATGACATCGTCGACCTTGGCGTGATGGTCCCGGCCGAGAAAATCCTGCAGGTCGCCAAAGAAGAAAAGTGCGACATCATCGGCCTCTCCGGCCTGATCACTCCGTCGCTGGATGAAATGGTCCACGTTGCCCGCGAAATGCAGCGTCAGGACTTCCACCTGCCACTGATGATCGGTGGCGCGACCACCTCCAAGGCGCACACCGCGGTGAAGATCGAGCCGAAGTACAGCAACGATGCCGTGGTCTACGTGACCGACGCCTCGCGCGCCGTTGGCGTGGCGACACAGTTGTTGTCCAAGGAACTCAAGGCCGGTTTCGTCGAGAAGACCCGCCTGGAATACATCGACGTGCGCGAGCGTACGTCCAATCGCAGCGCCCGTACCGAACGCCTGAGCTACGCCGCCGCCATCGCCAAGAAGCCGCAATTCGACTGGGCCAATTATCAGCCAGTGAAACCGACCTTCACCGGCAGCAAGGTGCTCGACAATATCGATTTGAACGTGCTGGCCGAGTACATCGACTGGACGCCTTTCTTCATTTCCTGGGACCTGGCCGGCAAGTTCCCGCGCATCCTCGAAGACGAAGTGGTCGGTGAGGCCGCCACTGCGCTGTACAAGGACGCCCGGGAAATGCTCACCAAGCTGATCGACGAAAAGCTGATCAGTGCCCGTGCGGTGTTCGGTTTCTGGCCGGCCAATCAGGTCAACGAAGACGACATCGAGCTGTACGACGATAACGGCAAGCCATTGGCCAAGCTGCATCACCTGCGCCAGCAGATCATCAAGACTGATGGCAAACCGAACTTCTGCCTCGCCGACTTCGTTGCGCCGAAGGACAGCGAAGTCACCGACTATGTCGGCGGCTTTATTACCACCGCTGGCATCGGCGCCGAAGAAGTGGCCAAGGCTTATCAGGACGCGGGCGACGACTACAACTCGATCATGGTCAAGGCCCTCGCCGACCGCTTGGCCGAAGCCTGCGCAGAATGGCTGCACCAGCAAGTGCGTAAAGAGCACTGGGGTTATGCCAAGGATGAAACCCTCGATAACGATGCGCTGATCAAAGAGCAATACCGTGGCATCCGCCCCGCTCCCGGCTACCCGGCCTGCCCTGATCACACCGAGAAAGCCGCGCTGTTCACCCTGCTTGATCCAGAGGCTGCCGAAATGCGCGCCGGGCGCAGTGGCGTGTTCCTCACCGAGCACTATGCAATGTTCCCCGCCGCTGCGGTCAGCGGCTGGTACTTTGCCCATCCGCAGGCGCAATACTTTGCCGTCGGCAAGATCGACAAGGATCAGGTGCAGAGCTACACCGCCCGCAAAGGCCAGGATCTGAGCGTGACCGAGCGTTGGCTGGCGCCGAATCTGGGTTACGACAGCTGAGTCGAGCAGACCTGGGAGCGCCCTGCTCCCAGGTCTGCTTGATCAATCAGTCGCGGCGCCACGAAGGTCCGGGTTTCGGTGAAGACGGGGTCGATGGCGACGGTCCCGCATCCTGCGACGCCAGGCTCTCCAGTTCTGTGCGAGTCAAAGCCTTGAGCTTCTCGATAAGCGCCTCCGCCCTTTCGATTTCAAGCACTCTCATCGCGTCCAGATAATCGCTGTTTTCTTTATCGGGGTAGGCATCCTCGACCGCTTCGTGCCGCTGGGTGGCGTCGCGCTCGAGAGCCTCGAACGCCGCGACGTGGCGATCCTGCAGATAGCGGATCCAGTAGTCCCGCGCAATCAGATCTTCCAGAAACAGCGGTGATGCCTCGTCCGCGAGAACCGAGGCTTGCGCGTCGAGCAATCGCTGCCCGCGAATCGGTGAGGCGTACAACATGTGTTCGGGTTGCGCCGGCAACTCCAGGTCGTCCGGCCAGCCGCGTGTCATGGCGATGCGGTATTGCAGGCGGACTTCCGCGCGATCCTTGTTCCTGGCGGCGGCTTCGGCCAGTCGATCCACCCTTTCCAGGCGAAACAGCCGTCGAGTCAGATCAAGCAGCGCTCTGCCGCGTTGCAGCTGACGATGCCGGGGAATGTCGCGCAGAGCGTTGTATTCATAGACGCGGGTCTCCAGTTCGCTGAACGACAGGATCCGGCCATCAGGGCACGTGCCGTGGGTTTCGGCGTTGAAAAACAACAGCTCGCGCAGTTCAGCGTTTTCCGTGGCAGCCTGGATCACTTGCCAGACCCGGTGGGTCAGATCGGCACCGGCAAACCTGAATTCCAGGGTGTCGGGCAAGGTCGAGAGCAAATGAAAGAACGCCTCATGGTTGGCCTGTCGAGCCAATTGCAGCCATAGCGCTTGCCGCGCAGCACGCGCATCTGCATGGGTATAGGTCATCCAGGTTTCCATCGCCGGCGCCGCCACATCCTGCGCCGGATTGGCAATCACCTCCGCTGCTTCCACAGCGGCATGCGCATCCACGGACCTGCTAGCCCCACCACCTCCGCCACGCGGATCATCGCCGTCGTCGCTATCGGAGCCTGAGCCTGAGCCCGAGCCCGAGTCCGAATCCGATTCGGAACTGGTACCGCTTTCCGAGTCGCTCATACGCTCGGCGATCAAACGCTGCAATGACTCGGGCGTGTAGCCGAGCACATCACCTGCGCCATGCGCGAAGCTGTAGTCCCTGATCTGCTCAAATGCGTTAAGTGACAGCGAGTTTTCCGACAGATCGGTGCCCGCCACAAGCGCCTCGTGATTGCCGCCCAACAGCCGGTCCGGGAAGACCATGATGTTGTTGCCCGACAGGTCCAGCCTTTGCAGAGGGGCCAGTTCAAGTACGCCTTCAGGCCAGAAATCCAGACCGTTCTGGGCGAGGTTGAGGGTTTCCAGACGGCTGAAGGTTCTGGCGCTGAACTCTTCCAGCTGATTGTGGCTGAGGTCGAGCCAGCGCAGCCGCGCCCCGCTCGCGTGCTGATACACGCTTTGCGCCACGGCCAGCCGATTACCGCTCAATTCCAGCCGCTCGAGCCGGTTCAGACTGGCGACAGCTTCCGGCAGATGTACCAGTCCATTGCCATTGAGCATCAGAGTGGTCAACTCCGGAAACGCCGGGCAGAAGAGATTGAAACTCTCGACGGAAAATTTTGCCCCGGTCAGGTCCAGCGTTAGCACATGGGAAAACACGTTTGACAACACGGGCAAATCACCCATGCCGCTCGCAGAAAGGCTCAGCGTCCGCCCGGCGGATTCGGTGTGGCCAGTAAGCCCGTCCCGCCAGCAAGCGCGGATCCTGGTCGCGTCGAAGAACCTTGCAGATGGCGACGTCCTTTCACCAGACCCTTGCGCCGGATTGAAGATCCAGCCGTTCAACTCACGCGTCAACGTCTCGTTACTCGCTCGCCACTGGGTCAGTCTGCCCACCATCTGCTCAGTGGACAGACCCTCATTGCGTAAACGCTCAACGCTGGCCTGGGCATTTTCAAGCGAAAGTGACGGAAAGATTTCCACCACGGTACGGGTCATGTCGGCGCCTTGCGTAATGGCCGCGGCAGATGGCAGCGGCAATAGATGAGCGGCGCGATTCAGTGCCGTGTCAGGCGTGGCACTGCTGGAACTGGCGAGTAACGATGCCGATTGCGATTCGAACCGTTGCAAAGCGCCGTCGGGCAAACCCAGGGCCTTTTCAATACGTGTCTGCGCCGCCCTTAAGCTCGCTTCGCCGTTGCCACTGAAGAGGTTGTTCAACAGGCGGGTCTTGAGCAGCACCACGTCGTTGGCCAGCACGTGTTCGGGGAGCGAACCGATGGTGTTATGACGCAAATCCAGGGCCTGCAAATGCGCCAGGTTCTCCGCCCCCTTGGGCCATTCATTGAGCCCGCCTGAGCTAAGATTCAGTGTCTTCAGCCCGGTCAGGCGAGAAACGTCCAGTGTGTCGAGCCGATTGAGCCGGGCATTGAGATGTTCCAGACTGCTCAGCGCGTCGAATTGGCCTTGAACCTCAGGGGTCACGACAATACGGTTGAAAGACAGGTCCAGCTGTGTGAGCTGCGGTAAATCGGCTGGCCGAACCGGCACTTCGCTCAATCCGCAGGAGGTGATTTCCAGGCTTGTAACGCCACTGAATGCCTGGAGAAAGCCGCGAATCTGTTCGATCGGCACACTCAACCGGTCCAGCCGAACGTTTTGCACATGAGCAAACGTACCGGCCGGCAATTGCGGCAGCTCACTGACCGACTCCGCGCCCTGCGCCCAAGCGGTGTCGACCAGCTCAAACACACTTGCGTCGTCGAGACCGCTGCCGGATGTCCAGTCCATCGCATTGAACGGACGAACATCGTCATTCAAGCGATAACGCCTGCGTATGGCGGCGCGCCAGTTTTTTTCCAGGGCACGAACCACCCGGGCATTGGGTGGCGTCTGCCAGCGTGCTGCCGGCGTCGCATTACGCAATCCTCCGGATGCGGTGGCCTCGTAGAACTGGCGGAAAATTGCGCTGTGCTCCACTCGCAGAATCTCCACGGCTTTGAGCCGGGTTTCCGGAGTATTCCAAAGGCTCATGATGCGCTGAGGTAATGGATTGAGACGGCCGGCCTCGCCTGTGAGGAACTGCAGTTCCCCGGCGCAGTAGCGGCGGACCATCGAGTCCAGATCAACCAGATGCCCCCACTCCCCCATGTAGCTTTTCACGTAGTCGTAAGCAGGTTTGAACGCTTCATGGGAAAACTTCGACCAGTCCAGGGACAAACCGGCCCAGAGTTTCTCGTGCCCGACATAGAGGGTCTGTGGAAGGGACGCGATGGCGGTCTGCGTCAGATCCAGACGTTCCAGCTCAGGCAGTCGTTCCACATAAGCCGGCCACTGCGTCAGGCCCGGCGCTTCAATCTTGAGTTTTTTCAGTCGTTCAAGGGGAGCCAGATCCAGGTCAAGCGGGCTGCCTGCGCCGCCGGGAAAATCAAGATGAAGCTCCTCAACGGCGGTCAAGCTGCGCAATCTTGTCGACAGATCGGCAGCCATCACCCTGGCTGGGGTTCGTAACTTGAGCTTTTTCAACCCAGACATGCGCGTCACGCTCAGGGGCAAGGTCGTCAATGACTGCTCCTGCTCCATGTACGCGCCAAACAGACTGCCTCGCTCTCCCAGCGATAACTTTTCGACGTTGGCAAATCGCGCCAGGAAGGCGTCAGCATTGGCGTCGGTCAGGCCCCCACCACCAATCGAAAGTTCACGCACATGAGCAAAGTCGGCGGTCAGCTCTGGTAGAGGATCGTAGGTGAGAATCGACAGCTGATCGGCACCCGCGAGCCCAGTGGACAAAGCGTTGCGCCAGCAGGCTTTCAGCGCTTGCGCGGCGAGAAACCTGTAATTTGTTCCGGAGCGTTCCCAGGGCGCCGCAGCCGCTGTGCCTGCCCATTCATCCAGTGTCGCCTTCAGTTGTTCCCACTCACGCCGACGTGATTGCAACAGCTCGAAAATGGCGCGGTTGTCTTTTCCTGCCCGGTATTGGTCAAGTAGGAAGCCGTGAGCCAGTTCGTCGCTCAGTTGCGGGTAGAGATCCTGCACATGAGCCAGCAGGTTCGGTGCCGATCCCGCGCCGCGTCCACTGGCGGGATAACCGATCAAGGTAGCGTTCACCCGCACCGGCGGCTTTATCCACTTGACCTGCGGCGCCAGCAGCGCGGGTGCGTCCGCCTGGTGCTGGTCGGCGTAATCGATGATCTTTGCTTGCAACCCGGTAGACTGGCCGACCTCAGGCACACCGAGGCTGCGGCGCGCGTGATCAGGCAGGGCATGCATGATCGACGAGTAAAAGTTGTCGCCGTTGCGAGGCAGGCTGTTGAGTGCCTCGCCGCGTTCGTTGAATGCTTGAAACTGAACGCCTTTTTTGATCAGGTATTTTTTCTCGCCGGCTGTTTCACTGCCGATGCTCTCAAGCAGCATGCCGGCGCCATCGCCTTCGCGAACCTCAATGCGAATACTGTCGGGCCACCCCGCCAATTGCTCGAGCGTGTGCAACGCCAGACGCCGGCTGTCCGCAGAAGCGACGTTTTCGCTGCGCAGACCGGCATAGGCCGCTACCTGTCGACTTTGATGCGCGTACCAGCGGGCTTCCTCCAGCAGGCGCAGCGGTACTCGTTGCCCTGAGCCGAGCCGCTCAAGATCATCGGGGCGACCATGGGCCAGCACCGTTTGCGCCGCCGGCTCACTGAGTCCGGGGCAGGCCTTCTGCAAACGCACAACCTGCGGATCAACGGGGTCGGTCCCCAGATAAATGCTGTCGTAAATCGCCGGCTGGCGGGTGTCTGCGTATTCGGCGATCTGCTTGCCAAACTCTGCAGGTCGGGCATCGCCCACGCGTGCTCCCTGCTCGCCGAGAAGCCGAGTGATTTCTGCCTCGTCCAGCGCTGCGAGAATACGTGCTGGCAGTTCGCCGCTGAAGATATCGGCCCGCGATATCTGAATGGGTGGCTTGACGCCGACGTCGCGAAACCGCCGCGCGGAGCCATACCTGACGGACTTGCCGGACAATTGCTCGCCGTCGAAGACTTCCAGCACCCGGTTCTCCGGCCATCGCGGCATTTCGGTGATCAGCGGCAACGCGTAGAGGTACAGTTCATCGATCGGTTTTGTCCCGCGCAACTGCTCGACAACCAGTGCCGCGTTGCCGTCTGCTTGCATCATGCGCATGGCCTGGGTCAGTTCCGGTGTCGGTAGCGCAGAATCGATGTGCATCTTGCGCAGGGCGGCGTCACTGACACCGCTGATATCGGCAGCCTTGATCAGCTGTTCATCGGAGAAGGCTTCGGTTGCATGGCCGATACGCCGCAGCAGGGTCAGACGATCCCAATCCTGCGGACGCTCCAGCGAATGACGCCAGGCACCGCGCCCATTGCTGTCGAGCACCGGCTGCCAGGCGTTGATGTCGGTCGGATGCCTGAGCCGCCATTTGCCGATCGATTCATCGAAAAACTGCTCGTAGACCTTGCCGCTCTGGCGAATATAGGTTTTGCCGTCAAGCACATGCTGGCCGGCACTGTTCGGACCGGGACTGACTGGCAGCGCGACAGCGGACTCGTAAGCCTTCAGGTCGGGTTTCCACAGTCGGGTTTCGCCGTTGGGCAACTTCACCGGATGCAGCCTTTCAATGACCGGCACGGCTTGGGCGCTGGCGATTTTCCGCACTCCCGCGCCCACACCTGCCATCAGCGCAATCTGCGCCAGGTTTTCTGCCACATCGATCAAATGATCCTTGGCCGCACGACGGTCGCCCTCGGCCCATTCAATTGCGCCCTCGAGCGTTTCAGAGAGCAATTGCCCGGCCATCACCACCATCATCACTTCACCCAATACAGGCACGAACATCGAAACCATGTTCAGACCAAGCATGCCGAGCTGCATCAGATGGGCCAGTTTGACGTCTCGTGCTTTCGCATCGACATCGGCAGTGGGTACCGCGTGACTTTTCGCGTCGGCCAACACCTTGGCGCGATTCTGCGCATAAAGGTATTGCCACAAGTCCTCGTTCGCCGCCCAAAGCCCTCGCCCCTTGCGTCCAACGGTTGACGGCGCGATGTAAGGATCCGCCACTGGCTCCCATTTGACCTGGCGTTCGGGTGGTACCTGCTGAATCCGGGTAAAGGCTGAACCGCCGGCCAAGCCCTGAAGCACCGACAGCCATGGCGAGCGCAGCAGATCCCAAGCATCGCCCGCTGAGTCGACTGCCTTTTGCCTGAACTGGCTGAAATAGTACGGGCGCTGATCATAGGGCAGGAACTGGCTTAAAAAACGCTGGTAGGCGGTGGGCTCTGCGCTTGTCGGTTGCGACGCATCACGTGCGGTGAGCAAGCGCTTGAGCTCTTCGCGCATTTGCTCGAACGTGTAGCGCTTGAGCGGATGTTCCGGGTCGTTGGGAATGTAAAGGATCAGTTCATCGGTGTATCGGTACTTTTCGCAGATGACGAAAGCCACGCACCCGGTCAGCCTTTTTTTCATCAGCCCGAGGTCCTGGAACCAGACTTGCTTGCGACCCATCCACGGGTGCATTTCGCCGTCGATGACCGAGAGGATCATCGCGTGATCTGCCGCCTCGATGTCATTGCGCAATAGCGCCTGTTCGGCTGCGGCGCGCATCGCTGCCTTCTGGCTGGCAATGAAGCGTTCGCTGAGCACCGCCTCTGCCACCGCGCCCCCCGGATAGAAAAATCCCTGCAGGTATGTCTGGTATTGCTGGCCTATATCCAGATTGCGGCAAAGGCGCAAAAACTGGCTGACCGTGAGGCCTGTGTCGACGTGATTGAACGTGTCCGCAGCAGGCGTCGCCACAACAAAACCGGAGCTCGAATGATAGGTCCCCTCGCATTCGTCAGCTTCGAAGTTGTGCAGCGAGGCTTCCAGCAGCGTGATCTTGAGAACCTCGAACGAGGCCAATACGGTTCTCTGAATACCCATTTCGACCGGGCGCCGCAGACATAACAGGGTTTTGTCTACATCGATGTCCAGCGCGTATCGGTCCTTCAAGGCTTTGATCAACAACGGCCTGGCGAATGTTTCGACATCCACGAATTTCGCCATGCTTTTGTCGAGACTGTTCTGGGCGATAACGCTGGCCTTGAAAGTCTCGTCGAGGGTTTTGCGCTGGGCCGGCGTCGCATTCTGGTACCAGGCCGGCAACGCGGTCGGGACCGCCTTGAGCGCTTCGCGCCGTTGCGGCGAAGCGCTGGTCAGCCATTGCGGGGCCGAGGCCTCGAGAAACTCGCCGTGCAGGCTTTGTGTTGCGATGAGTTTTGCAGACCGGTTGGGGGCTGCCGGCTGAGCGGTAGACGCAGGCTGCGTCGACACTGGTTCGGGGGGGATAACGTTCATGGTCACTCCTTTTTCATGGAGCGGTCAGCAAACCATGTCGCGTTATCGCTTCTGCGTTATCCGGGTATCGCTCAAACTTGTCCGGGCTGCTTCGATGGCATCCCGTACCCAGCGGATTGGCTATGCTTGAGGAGGATGACTTTTCGCAGAGGGATTTATGGACGATCCAATCGACAACAAACCGCCGAGTTTCTGGCAGATGCTGCACAGCGTCATGGCGGCGGCTTTCGGGGTGCAGAGCGGCAAGAACCGGGAAAGGGATTTTACCCACGGCAAACCCAGTCACTTTGTGATTCTCGGCGTTTTGTTCACGGCGGTGTTCGGCCTGACGCTGTTTGCCATCGTCAAGCTGGTGTTGTATCTGGCCGGGGTGTGATGGCACTGAACAGGTATCTGCTGCAGGTTATCCGGGCCTTGGGAGAAAGGCCCGGAAGCGCGGATGTTACTGGTGGCTGACCCAGAAGACCGCTGTTCCTACAACGAGAATGATCAGGAACAAAATGGCCCACGCGTCGACGCTACTGTCGCTTTTCCTGGCTTTGGTCGGGTTGCTCATTGCATCGCCTCTTGTCGGTTTTATCGGTGATTGCACAAAGACTCGATCACAGTTAAGACGATGATTGTCCGCACGACAAATGTGGATTAGATGATCGGCGTTCGCGTTAGGCGATTTGGTTCTTTACATATACTCAAACATCACTTTTGCGCATAACTGCAAACGGGTATATTGCCCCGGCTCCGTGACGGAGTGCGCGGCCGTGCGCGCAGAATTGCAGAGGCAATATCGGACTCCAGCAAGCGAAAACGCAGCGTTTTCCGAGAAGCCCAAGCCTGAGAACAGGACTTATATGTACGTATACGACGAGTACGATCAGCGGATCATCGAGGACCGCGTCAAGCAGTTCCGTGATCAGACCCGACGCTATCTGGCAGGTGAGCTGAGCGAAGAAGAATTCCGCCCCCTGCGCCTGCAAAATGGCCTGTACATCCAGCGTTTCGCGCCAATGTTGCGCGTGGCGGTGCCTTACGGCCAGCTCACTTCGCGCCAGGTGCGCATGATGGCCAAAATCGCCCGCGACTACGACAAGGGCTATGCCCACATCAGTACGCGGCAGAACGTGCAGTTCAACTGGCCGGCGGTGGAAGACATCCCGGACATCCTCGCTGAACTCGCGACCGTGCAGATGCACGCCATCCAGACCAGCGGCAACTGCCTGCGTAACGTCACCACCGACCAGTTTGCCGGCGTCGCCGCCGATGAAGTGATCGACCCGCGCCCATGGTGCGAAATCGTCCGTCAGTGGACCACGTTCCACCCGGAATTCGCCTACCTGCCGCGCAAATTCAAGATCGCCGTCAACGGTTCGACCAGTGACCGCGCAGCCATTGAAGTCCACGACATCGGCCTGGAACCTGTCTACAACGCTGCTGGCGAGCTGGGTTTCCGCGTGCTGGTCGGCGGTGGCCTCGGTCGTACCCCGGTGGTTGGCGCATTCATCAATGAATTCCTGCCTTGGCAAGACCTGCTGAGCTATCTCGACGCCATCCTGCGGGTGTACAACCGCTACGGCCGTCGCGACAACAAATACAAGGCGCGGATCAAGATCCTCGTCAAGGCGCTCACGCCTGAAGTGTTCGCGCAGAAAGTCGACGCGGAGATGGAGCACCTGCGCGGTGGCCAGACCACGCTGACCGAAGCCGAACTGCATCGCGTCGCCAAGCATTTCGTCGACCCGGACTACAAAACCCTCGACAACCAGACTACGCAACTGGCCGATCTGGACCAAGAGCATCCCGGTTTCGCCCGCTGGCGCAGCCGCAACACCCTGGCGCACAAAAAACCGGGCTATGTGGCTGTGACGCTGTCGTTGAAGCCGACCGGCGTTGCCCCGGGCGACATTACCGACAAGCAGCTCGACGCCGTCGCCGATCTGGCCGACCGCTACAGCTTCGGTCAACTGCGCACCTCCCACGAGCAGAACATCATTCTTGCCGATGTCGAGCAGAGCCAGTTGTTCACCCTGTGGGGCGAGTTGCGTGAAGGCGGTTTTGCCACGCCGAACATCGGCCTGCTGACTGACATCATCTGCTGCCCCGGTGGTGACTTCTGCTCGCTGGCCAACGCCAAGTCGATTCCGATTGCCGAATCGATCCAGCGTCGCTTCGACGATCTGGACTACCTGTTCGACATCGGCGAGCTGGACCTGAACATCTCCGGTTGCATGAACGCCTGTGGTCACCACCACGTTGGCCACATCGGCATTCTCGGCGTGGACAAGAAAGGCGAAGAGTTCTATCAGGTCTCCCTCGGCGGCAGCGCCAGCCGTGATGCGAGCCTGGGCAAGATCCTCGGCCCGTCCTTCGCACAGGAAGCCATGCCTGACGTGATCTCGAAGCTGATCGACGTGTACGTTGAACAACGTACCGAAGACGAGCGCTTCATCGACACTTATCAGCGTATTGGCATCGACCTCTTCAAGGAACGCGTCTATGCAGCGAATCATTAAGAACAACGAAGTCGTCGACGAAACCTGGCACCTGTTGCCGAAGGATTTCAATATCGATGAAATCAGCAACTGCGACGATCTGATCGTGCCGCTGCAGCTGTGGCGCGAGCACAGCCGCATGCTCCTGGCCCGAGATGGTGGCCTCGGTGTGTGGCTGGATGCTGATGAAGAGGCCGAGGAAATCGGTGAGGACGTCGCCAAGTTTCAGGTGATCGCCTTGAACTTCCCGGCGTTTACCGACGGCCGTAACTACTCCAATGCCCGTCTGCTGCGTGACCGTTATGGTTTCAAAGGCGAGCTGCGCGCGATTGGCGACGTGCTGCGGGACCAGCTGTTCTACATGCACCGCTGTGGCTTCGACGCTTTTGCCATTCGCGCGGATAAAGACCCGTACGAAGCACTGGAAGGTCTGAAGGACTTCTCGGTGACCTACCAGGCCGCCAGTGACGAACCGCTGCCGCTGTTCCGTCGGCGCTAAGCCAGCGGGTTTATTGCGGACACAAAAACGCCGGTCATTGACCGGCGTTTTTTTATGCCTGGTGTTTACCAGAAGCGTTGCTGAGTGAGGCGACTCCACCAGCTCAACAGCACGCGGTCTACCGAACCGCTGGCGGCCATGCCGATGCGTTCCTGCAGGCTTTTGCGCTCGGCGTAGTGCAGATGATAGACCTCCGCCTGTTTGGCTTTCTGCGCCAGGTATTCGTCGCTGGTCTTGAGCTCGTCCACCAGTTGGTTTTCCAACGCAGCGATACCGAGCCACACCTCACCGGTCGCCACCTCATCGATCGCCAGTTGCGGGCGATAACGGGCGACGAAGTTTTTGAACAAGCGATGGGTGATGTCGAGGTCTTCCTGGAACTTCTCGCGGCCCTTTTCGGTGTTTTCGCCAAACACGGTCAGTGTGCGTTTATATTCACCTGCGGTCAGCACTTCAAAGTCGATGTCGTGCTTTTTCAGCAGGCGATTGACGTTAGGCAATTGCGCGACCACGCCGATCGAACCGAGGATGGCGAAGGGTGCACTGATGATCTTGTCGCCGATGCAGGCCATCATGTAACCGCCACTGGCTGCGACCTTGTCGATACAAACTGTCAGTGGCACGCCCGCATCACGGATTCGCGCCAGCTGCGACGACGCCAGACCGTAGCTGTGCACCATGCCGCCGCCACTTTCCAGACGCAGAACCACTTCGTCCTTCGGCGTGGCCAGGGTCAGCAGTGCGGTGATCTCGTGGCGCAGGCTCTCGGTGGCGGAAGCCTTGATATCGCCGTCGAAGTCGAGCACGAACACCCGGGATTTGGTCTCAGGCTTGTTCTTCTGTTTCTTCGCGCTTTTTTCCGTTTTCGCTTCGCCCTTGCGCAATGCCTTGAGCTGATCCTTGTCGAGCAGGGTCTGCTCCAAGCGTTCACGCAGCCCCTTGTAGAAATCGTTGAGCTTGCTGACCTGCAACTGCCCTGCCGATTTGCGCCGGCCCTTGCTGCGCAACGCGGCGAAACTGGCGAGCACCACCAGAATCGCGATCACCAGTGTGACGGTCTTGGCCAGAAAGCTGGCGTATTCGGTGAAAAAATCCACAGAGACTCCTTAAAGCAATGCGTGACGGTGTATTACACGCGGAATGGCTCCAGCATACCCATGCGCCGGCTCGTCGGCCAGCCGTGAAACCTCTGGCAACACGCCTGTAACGGGCATTTCAAACAAGCGTATGTTTTTTCATTGACAGCCTTACGCCATCCTCATAACCTCGCCTGACCTTCAACGTACCGGGACGACGCGGACGTGGGCAGCATCTACTTGATACGACATGGCCAGGCCTCCTTTGGTGCAGACGATTACGACGTGCTGTCGCCGACCGGCGTGCGTCAGGCAGAAATCCTCGGTCAGCACCTCGCCGACCTTGGTATCAGCTTCGATCGTTGCCTTGCCGGTGATCTGCGCCGCCAACAGCACACCGCCAGCAGTGCACTGGAGCAATTCAGCGCCAGAGGCCTGCCGGTTCCAGTCCTTGAAACCGATTCCGCTTTCAACGAATTCGATGCCGATGCGGTGATCCGCGCCCTGCTCCCGGCCATGCTGCCGGAAGAACCAGAGGCCCTCGACATCCTGCGCAACGCCGCGCAGAACCGCGGTGAATTCCAGCGCATCTTCGCCCTGATCGTCGAGCGCTGGCTCGCCGGCACCTACGACACACCCGGACTGGAAAGCTGGCTGGGTTTCGTCGAGCGGGTTCAGGCCGGTTTGCACCGCATCCTAGACCTGGCGGAAAAGAACCAGAAAATCGCCGTGTTCACCTCCGGCGGCACCATCACTGCCCTGCTCCATCTGATTACGCAAATGCCTGCCAGACAGGCCTTTGAATTGAACTGGCAAATCGTCAACACCTCGCTCAACCAACTGAAGTTTCGTGGTCGCGAGGTGGCCCTGGCTTCCTTCAACAGTCACGCACACCTGCAACTGCTGAAGGCCCCGGAACTCATCACTTTTCGCTGAGTCCGGCTTACTGTGACCCTGGCTGTAACCACCCAGCTCCCATGACCAAGAAAGGATCGAACCATGACCTCCGTAGCTGATGCCGTAAAAGCAATGCAAGCCAAGTTCAACCCAGCCGCCGCTGCCGGTCTGGACCTGGTCTTCGGTTTCAACATCACCGACGAAGACAAGCAATACGCGCTGATCGTCAAAGACGGCACCTGCGACATCCAGGAAGGTGAAAACCCGGACGCCAACTGCACGCTGGTGCTGGACAGCCAGACCCTGAAAGACATCGTCAGCGGCGAAACCGACGGCATGCAGGCCTTCATGGGCGGCAAGCTGCGCGTTGAAGGCGACATGATGCTGTCGATGAAGCTGTCCGAGCTGTTCCCTTCGTAAGAAGCAGCCTGGTTCAAACAAATCCCGCCCTTCTGGCGGGATTTGTCGTTCATGCAAGGGGATCAGCGCAGGCCTCGGCTTCGCTCTCCGTTCGCGTAGGTACGATCAACCCTCCTGCAACAACCGCGTGTCCAGCCCAAACCGCTCTTGCGAAACCATCCTGAACTGACCCTCCGCCAGATCGCAACTCACCAGCAAATTCCACGAGTGTCGGGTGGCCACCGACGGCACCAGAACAAATGGATGTTCAGCCAACAGTGCATCGGCAAACTTTCGCTGGTTGGGTGAGGTTTTGATCGGGGTGAGCCAATGCGGATTGGGCACATCTTCCGGTTGCACGATTCTGACGCTGGCGTCGTGGGTGATTTCAAAACAGGTCAACACATAGGGTTCCTGATCAAGCGCATCGAAGCTGCCATGGGCGGCCACCTCCAGTATCGCCGTGGAGGGGTCGACCGACGCATAAACGACTCTGCGGCCGGGCGTATTCCAGCGACCGCCGTCCCGTTTCGACCCCAGGCCGCTGTCCCAGGTCTCGCTGTACACCTCGCGATCCAGCCGCCAGGCGTACCAGCGATCATCCCAGGGCAAGGGATTCATTGATAAACCCCGTATTTGATCTGGTTCAGATACTCCTCCACCATCCTGAAGCCCAGCGCATGTCCAACCAGATCAAGCGGCACATAACCGTAGAAGTAAGTAGCGCGTTGCTCCAGCCATGATTCGGCCTTGGCCTGACGCCCGAACACCTCGATGGCCAGTTCCAGCGCAGCGGCATATTGGTAGGCGATGACGCTCTGCGGCGTGTCCAGGCGCACCGACGCGCCTTCCTTGAGCAGACGTCGCACGGTTCTCACGGATTTGCCGGTGATACGTTTGACCATCTCTCCCTGTTGGTACAGCTCGGAGGTTGCGATCATGTTGACCACATCAAGCAGCTCAAATCCTTCGCTTGTGCAGCGCAGGATGAGCATCGGGTCGTCGCCGGTGTCCTGCCCACGCAAAAGCAGTTCCAGAGGCTTGCCCTCGAGCTTCCTCAAGCCCGTGAGCCGGGGCGCTTTGACGGTCGGCATGGCGACGTCCTCCGAGGGGCATCTCGCGCGGTCGTCGCGCCAGTAATGGCGAGGCGAGTAAGCAGGTGTATGGCTTTCAATCAGTGGGATTCGCATAGTCCATCCTTTGTCCAGGTCCAGAGCGATCTGTGCGCTCGATGACTTCAATGTCAGGACTGATCCTATAGATCCGGCGTCCGACGACCAACCTGAAAAAGTCGTCAGAAATATCCCCTCATCTGATCAAAACGTTCCTGTTTCCGTAGGACTTAAACGCAATTTTCAGCGGTTCAATCCGTTGTTGCTTTCAAGTTGGGGAGAGGGACTTTTGACTTACAATGCGCCCCACCTTCAGATATCGGCCCCGCCCCATGGACATCGACCTCGCCCGCACTTTCCTCGAAATCGTCCGCCACGGCAGTCTTGCCGCCGCCGCGCAGAAGTTGTTCGTCACGCAAACGGCGATCACCGCACGGGTGCAGAAACTCGAGGGCCAACTGGGCAGCACGCTGTTCGTGCGCAATCGCGCCGGGGCGAAGTTGACGGCCAATGGCGAAGCGTTCGTGGTCTACGCCAATCAACTGGTACAGACCTGGGAAGCCGCGCGCCGCGACTTGCCGCTGCCCGAGGGTTATCACAACGTTCTGCACATTGGCGGTGAGGTCAGCCTGTGCAACCCGTTGATGCTTAGTTGGGCGGCGGAACTGCGCGAGAAAATTCCCGGCCACGCACTGCGCATGGAAATTCGCGACGGCGAAAATCTTTTGCGTCAGCTCGAACTCGGTGTGCTCGATGCGGCGCTGGTTTATCAACCGGAATACTGGCCGGGATTGCAGGTCGAGCAAGTGCTGGAGGAAAAACTGATTCTGGTGCGCGCGCCCGAGCGTCCGGAGCCTTACGTCTACATCGATTGGGGACCGGACTTTCGTCGTCAGCACGACGCCGCCCTGCCGGAAAAAGCCAAAGCCGCGCTGAGCTTCAACCTTGGCCCGCTGGCCCTGCAATACATCCTCGAACATGGTGGCAGCGGCTATTTTCGCACCCGGGTCGTGCGCACTTATCTGGAGACCGGCG
This sequence comes from Pseudomonas siliginis, assembly GCF_019145195.1. Lineage (GTDB taxonomy): Bacteria > Pseudomonadota > Gammaproteobacteria > Pseudomonadales > Pseudomonadaceae > Aquipseudomonas > Aquipseudomonas siliginis. Next base: position 343,595 of record NZ_JAHSTW010000003.1, on the reverse strand, counting down.
CGCTGGAAGCCGTCACCAAAGCCCCGGAATTCGGTTATCCGACCTATTTGGTGTACTCCCGCGATCGCGACTCGGCAGTGCTGCAACAGGCCTTCGATCTGTTGCGCGAAGTGATCCGCACCGATGACGACTGGTCGCAACGCTGGAATCCGTTGAGCTAACGGACAGCCTCAGTCCAGAGCATGGCGCTTAAGGCCGCAAGGTTCGCCCTGCACAAGTCAGCGGATCGGCTAATCTGCCGGGTATAACAACAATACCCGCAGGTGAAAGCGTTGAGGCAGACCACCGAGGCATTCCGCAGCCGCTACCGTGCGGCCATTCATCCTTTATACAACCCGTGGTTGCATGGCGCGTTCGTGTTGCTGTTCGGCATTTTCGCCGTCGCTGCGTTCTGGCGCACGGTGCATTCAGTGAGCTGGCTGGAATGGCTGACCGTGCCGCTGAGCCTGTTGTTGTTCAACTTCGGCGTGTACATGGTCCATCGTCATCTGGGCCATCACAAAAAAGCTTTCGCAAAGATGTTCTACGCACGACATGCCGGCGACCACCACAGCTTCTTCACCCCCGGCCATATGACCTACGACAGCGCGCGGGACTGGCGGGTGATTCTGTTTCCAGCCTGGCTGATCGTCATTCATACGCTGGTGATCACGCTGCCCCTGTGGTGGCTGCTCGCGCAGGTCAACGCCAATGTCGCCGGGCTTTTTGCCGGGTGCATGGTGCTCGGTTATCTGCTCTATGAGGTATTCCATGCCTGTGAACATCTGCCACCGCAAAATCCGTTGACCCGCTTGCCATGGATCCGCCAGATGCGCGGTCTGCACGAATTGCATCACCGCCGCGAGCGCATGCAGGAGCGCAATTTCAACATCGTTCTGCCCTTGATGGACTATCTGTTCGGCACGCTGTACCGCGAGCCGGAACCCGCCACTTTGAGTAATTCGCAAATGCCCATGACGCGTATTCAGCACCAGATCGATATCGCCGGCGAACCGGTCGCCGTGCTGGCTTATGCCGCCAGCGTCAGTCATTGGCCGGACTGGCATCCCTCCTCATTGAAGATTGACGGTCCGCAAGGTCCACTGCATGCCGGTGCACGTTTCGAAGAGGACATCCATGCCGGCGGACGTGCCGGTCACTTGCGCTGGGAGGTTACTGAATATCTGCCGGGCCGGCGCTGGTGCGCACGCGCGCAAAGTGATCAGGGCCTGTCCCTGCGTTTGACTTACGAGTCCTCGGCGGAGGCTGGCGGCACGCGTTTCGTGCGCACGCTGGAATATCGCTTTGACCGTTTGCTCATGCGTCTGGCCAATCGCCTGTTGCTCAAGCGTCGCATTGAGCGCGAGTCTGCCGCGTCCATGCTTGCCCTGCGCGACACGACCGCGCAGTACATCGGCGCGGCGAGGGCCAGCGCGTGAAATTACGTTATGTGTTGTGCCTGCTGATCACTCTCGTCATCGCCTTCTTGTTGTTGCTGCCAACCAAAGTCGAACCGGTAGCATGGACACCATCACCGGCGCCCTCGCTGAAAGAAGGCATCTACGCGGACAACCAGCGCCTCAAAGCTGTGGTGAAGGTCGGGCCGAGCGACATCGAAGGGCCTGAGGCGTTGCTGCTGGAAGACGAATTCCTCATCACCGGATTGCATGACGGCCGGCTCATCCGTAGTAGCCTCGACGGCACGCAGCGCAAGGTCCTGGCCGACACCGGTGGCCGTCCATTGGGCCTGGCCCGTCATCCGAACGGCATGCTGGTGATCGCCGATGCGATCAAGGGTTTGCTGTCGCTGGATGCACAAGGCCGCGTGATCCCCTTGACCACCGAGGCCAACGGCGTGCCATTTGGATTTACCGATGATGTGGCGGTCGACAAGTCAGGCCACTACGCCTACTTCAGCGATGCCTCGAGCCGCTGGGGCTATGGCCATGACGGTGAGGCGATCATTGAACACGGCGCCGACGGACGTCTGCTGCGCTACGACTTTCAAACCGGCAAGACCAGCGTCTTGCTCGACAAGTTGCAGTTCGCCAACGGCGTCACTCTTGGCCCCGACGAAGCCTATGTGCTGGTCAATGAAACCGGCGCTTATCGCATCAGCCGCTACTGGCTGAGCGGGCCGAAGGCCGGTACCCATGATGTGTTCATCGACAACTTGCCAGGGCTTCCGGACAACCTCTCGTTCAATGGCAGCAATCGCTTTTGGGTAGCGCTGTATGCGCCGCGCAATGCCTTGCTCGACGGCACGGCTGAACATCCGTTTTTGCGCAAGATGATCGTGCGGGCTTTGACGGTTTTACCCAAGCCTGTCGAAAAGCGCGGTTTTGTACTTGGACTGGATCTGGACGGCAAGGTGATTGCCAATCTGCAGGACGCGAGCGATGGCAATTATTCGCCGATTACCACGGTGCGCGAGTATGGGCAGTGGCTGTATTTCGGATCGTTGAAGGCCATGCATATGGGGCGAATGGGGTTGGATGCGGCGCTGAAGTGAGCCAGCGGGATTTGCATGTAATGGACTGACGTCTTCGCGAGCAGGCTCGCTCCCACAGGGGAAACGAAATCCAAATGTGGGAGCGAGCCTGCTCGCGAAGGCGGTCTGTCAGTTGCTGGACCGGTCGAACTTCTCCGGATCTTCATCCTCCGGCAGTTCCTTCACGGTTTTTTCCGGATGCGCAGTGGTATGCGCCGGGCTGTTCGGTTCAGGACGGGTAGGTATCGGGTCGAAACCACCCTGCTCTTCACTGGGGAATTTGGGGTCGTTCATAAGGCACCTCGCAACGAGTCGATGGTTTGCAGACTCTGCACATTGGAGGTGCCATTGGCCGTAGCCGTTCCCTTCAGAAAATGACCACGGGTCGGGGGACTACTGTCCCGTCAGCGGCTGCCCGGCGAGTTGAGCAACGATCTGTTCCTTGACGATCACGCGCTTCTCTTTGAGCTTTTTCAATTCGTCGTCAGTGGGGGCGTCTGACTGGGCGTTCTCGGCTTCGACCACGGCTTTATCCACGTCGAAATACTTGTTGAGCAGCGAATCCAGCTTCGGATCCTCGGAGCGTTTTTGCTCGATCTCTTCCTTCTTGCAGCCCAGGTCCTGATACAGATCATGTGAAACCGGCATGAAACACCTCCATCAAATTGATCGACAACCAGCGCGACCGATGCGCTGACTCTTTATCAGCATGGCCTTGCGCAATGGCTTCTGTCGACACCCTGTCAGACCAGCGGTTGCCGTTCGTCGCCCTGTCGTAAATGCGATAAAACCTTTGGCGTCTGCGCTCGCTCCATTGGATAACGCTCACAAAAACCTGCGTGGAGATACCCAATGGACGGATTCAACCTGCGTCATCTCGCTCTGGCTGTTGCACTGTCTGCCGGCATGGGCAGCGCCTTTGCCGCGACCGACAACGACTTTGTGGACAATGCCGCCGCTGGTGGCATCGCCGAAATCGAAACCAGCAAGCTGGCACTGGAAAAAAGCCAGTCAGCCGACATCAAAGCCTTCGCGAACCAAATGATCGCTGATCACACCAAGGCCAATGAAGAGCTGAAGAAGATCGCGACCACCAATGACATCGAAGTCCCTGACGACACCACCCTGGTCAAGCAGGCCAAGGAAAAGATTCTCGACATGCGCGATGAATCCTTCGATGCGGCCTACGCCAACAACCAGGTCAAGGCTCACGAAGAGACCATCGAGCTGTTCAAGAAACAGGCGAACACCGTGACCGATGACAAGGCCAAGGGCGCTACTGAACTGAAAGCGTTTGCGCAGAAGATGTTGCCGGCGCTGGAAAAACACCTGGCCCACGCCAAAGAGCTGCAAGCCAAACATCCGAGCAAGTAACCGGCCGGCAATAAAAAGGCCGCATCCTTCGATGCGGCCTTTTTGCGTTTCAGCGATCAACCGCCATCGGTGTCAATATCGGCGTCGGTGCTTTCGCCCGGTTCAGGACGGTCAGGGTCAGGCTTGAAGCCGGGGCTGAAGTCGTTGCTGTTGTCATTGTGATGCTGCTTCTGATCGACCTCGGCAGCCGCGCTGTCCGCCTGCCCTTGTTCAGCCGGCGCGGGGGTATTTTGTCCCGGTGTCTGCGGGTCGATGGCCGGGTCGTTGCGGTTAATTGACTCTGAGGACTGATTTTGCTGTTGCGGCGCTTGCTCGTTCATATCCACCTCATTCATAGTCCTGCCTCCTTCTTCCAGCACGACTGGAAAACGTCGGGCATGCAGATTCGAAGCCTGACGCCGTAGATTTGTTCAAAAGATCGTTACCTGTTGCTACGCCGATTAGAGTTAGCGGGGCGTTCAACGCGGCAGGCAGAAAAATCCAGCGTCAGACGAACAACTATTTCAAGCGGCAAATGTCAGTCAATTCGCGCCGGTCATTTCGCTGAGCCGGCACCATTACGTAACGGAGCGACACGCACATGGCAGCACTGCAGAACAGCACAGTTGAAGCAATCAAGAACAACCAGACTCAGCTGTTGAGCGAGTGGACCAAACGCCTCGAAGCCAGCGGCGCCACGCGCAACCTCAAAGAACACGACCTCGCGCAGCAAACCCGCGACTTGCTCGGCCTGCTGCTGGCCGGTCTGGAAAACGGCAACGGCAGCAAGATTGCCGCCGCAGGCTGGGAAGACACCCGTCAGTTCCTTGAAAAGCTGTCGCAGAGCCGCGCCCTGCTCGGCCAGGATTCCCAGCAAACCGCCAACTTCATCTTCGCCTTGAAAGGTCCGCTGTTCGCCCTGCTGCAAAACCATTATCAGGACCAGCCGGCACTGCTCGCCGAGCAACTGCTGGAAGTTTCCGAACTGCTCGACACGGTCGGCATGCACACTATCGGCACCTTCCAGAAATCCCGCGAAGCGGTGATCAAGCGTCAACAGGAAGAGCTGCTGGAACTGTCGACTCCGGTGGTCAAGCTGTGGGATGGCGTCCTCGCCCTGCCAATGATCGGCACCCTCGATTCGCAGCGCACCCAAGTAGTCATGGAATCACTGCTGCAACGCATCGTCGACACCGGTTCGGAAATCGCCATCATCGACATCACCGGCGTGCCAACCGTCGACACTCTGGTCGCCCAGCACTTGCTGAAAACCGTGACCGCGATCCGCCTGATGGGCGCTGACTGCATCATCAGCGGCGTGCGTCCACAGATTGCCCAAACCATCGTGCACCTGGGTCTGGATTTGCAAGGCGTAGTGACAAAGGCCAACCTGGCCGACGCATTGAAACTGGCCCTGACCCGCTTAGGTGTCAGCCTCGTCAAGACGGCTTGACCATGGAACGTATTCCGATTCTTCAAATGGGCGAGTTCTTGCTGGTGACCATTCAGGTCGACATGCACGACCAGCTCGCGATGACCCTGCAGGACGATCTGGCCGAGCGCATCAGCCGGACCTCGGCGCGCGGTGTGTTGATCGACATTTCGGCGCTGGACATGGTCGATTCGTTCATCGGACGCATGATCGGCACGATTTCCGGGCTGTCGAAAATCATGGACGCCGAAACCGTGCTGGTCGGCATGCAGCCGGCAGTGGCGATCACGCTCGTTGAGCTGGGCATGACATTGCCGGGCGTCAGCACCGCACTGAACGTCGAACGCGGGATGAAACTGCTACGGGAACGAGTATTCGCACAATGACCGTGCGCAGCAGCGGTACTCAACCCATTCTCATTGAACAGGACGTAGTGCTGGCCCGCCAGACCACGCGCAAACTCGCCACCGAATGCGGCATGCGCCTGATCGACCTGACCAAACTGGTGACCGCTGTCAGCGAGCTGGCGCGTAACACCATGGTCTACGGCGGCGGCGGCGACATGGACTGGCAGATCCTCGAGGAAAACGGCCGGGTCGGTTTGCGTATCACGTTCCGCGACGAAGGCCCTGGCATCCCCGACATCAAGCTGGCGATGACCGACGGCTGGACCTCCGGTAGCGGTCTGGGCCTTGGCCTCACCGGCGCCAAGCGTCTGGTCAATGAATTCGAACTCGACACTGAGCCCGGCAAAGGCACGCGCATTACGATCACAAGATGGACATGAATATCACCGGGTCGTTGACCCAGGTTCTGCCGATCGAGGACAGCAGCCAGATCGGCCACGCCCGGCGCACCGCGCAGAAACTCGCCGAGCAGCATGGCTTCGACGAAAACGATGCCGGCCGCGTGGCGCTGGTCGCGACCGAACTGGCGAGCAACGTGCTCAAGCATGCCCAGCGTGGTGAATTTCACCTGCGTGTACTGGCTCGGCCGGATAACGGCTTCGGCATCGAAATGCAGACCGTGGATCGGGCGCAGGGCTTTGACCTGGATGCCTGTCTGGCGGATGGCTTTTCCACTGGCGGTACGCAGGGCATCGGCCTCGGCGCCGTATCGCGGCAGACCAATGTGTTCGATGTCTACGCCGACCACCGTGGCGCGGTGTTGCTGGCGCGAATTTTTCCGCGCAACGATCGTCAGGCGGATATCCGCTTCGGGGTCAGCCAGCATTCGCTGCATGCCGACCCAGCCTGCGGCGATGTCTGGCATCTGGCGTATGAAGGTTCGCGGATCAGCGCGCTGGTGGTCGATGGCCTCGGTCATGGCGAAGACGCCGAACGTGCCGGCCTGGCCGGTGCCCGGGCATTCGCCCGGGCACCGTTTGCCGATCCTGTGGTATTGATGGAAGACCTGCATCAGGAAATGCTCGGCACCCGCGGTGGCGCCGTGGCGTTCGCCCAGTTTGACAGCCAGCGCGACGGCCTGACGTTCGCCGGTGTCGGTAACATTGGCGCCAGCTTGCTGGACCCGGCAAAGTCACGCGGGCTGGCCTCGCATCCCGGTATCGTTGGCGGCCAGTACCGTAAAGCCAAACCCTTTGACTATGCTCACGTGAACGGACATTTATTGATCATGTACAGCGACGGCTTACAGTCCCGTTGGAATCTCAAAGACTACCCCGGACTGGTGCATCGCCATCCGTCCGTGATAGCCAGCGTCCTGCACCGCGACTTCTGTCGTGGTCGCGATGACGTGACGGTGCTGGTCGTTGATCTGGAGGCCACACATGGCTGAATCGACAACCCTGAGCCCTGCTGAACAGGCGGCGCTCATCGCTCAGTTGCAGCGCGAAACCACTGCCCTGCGCGAAGAACTCGATGAAACCAACCAGGGTGTTCTGGCGCTGTACGCCGAGCTCGACAATCAGGCCGAAGAACTGCGTCAGGCATCGGATCTCAAGAGCCGTTTCCTGTCGTACATGAGCCATGAATTCCGTACACCGCTGGGTTCGATTCTGAGCATTAACAGTCTGCTCGCTGACGAACTGGACGGCCCGCTCAGCCCTGAACAGCACAAGCAGGTAGCCTTCGTCAGCACTGCTGCCCGCGAGCTCAGCGACATGGTTGATGACCTGCTCGATCTGGCGAAGATCGAAGCCGGGCGAATCAGCATCTCGCCAGCCTGGTTCGACATGTTCGACCTGTTTTCGGCCCTGCGCGGGATGTTCCGGCCAATCGTCGATGCTTCGGCGGTGGATCTGATCTTCGAAGAACCGCTGGGCCTGCCGCGCCTGTATACCGATGACAAGAAACTCGGGCAGATCCTGCGCAACTTCATTTCCAACTCACTGAAATTCACCACCCGTGGCGAAGTGCGGGTATCGGCGCGACTGGAAGGTGAAGACAAAGTGCGCTTTGCCGTCAGCGACACCGGCATCGGCATCGCGGCCGAACTGCATGACACGCTGTTCGAAGACTTTTCACAGGTCGATTCACCGCTGCAGAAACGCCTGCGCGGCACTGGCCTGGGTCTGTCCCTGTGCAAGCGTTTCGCCGCGCTGCTGGGCGGCGAAGTCGGGGTAGACAGTACGCCGGGCGTCGGCTCGACGTTCTTTGTCATCATCCCGCTGGCGATCGCTCTGGAGAACGTCGATGAATCGTGACATCCGCCTGTTGATCGTCGATGACAACGTCGCCACCCGTTACGCCCTGCGCCGACGCCTGGAGCGCCATGGCTACACGGTGCTCGAAGCCGGCACCGGCAGCGACGGCCTGGCCCTGATCGAGAGCGAAGCCCTCGATGCGTTGATCCTCGACGTCAACCTGCCGGACATGAGCGGTTTCGACATCGTCCGCCTGTTGCGCGCCGACCCGCGCACTGCGCTGCTGCCGGTGATCCATGTGTCAGCGGCGTCGATCCAGACCGGCGACATCATCACCGGCCTCAACGCGGGCGCCGATGCCTATCTGATTCACCCGGTCGACCCGGATGTGCTCTTGGCGACGCTGCGTACCCTGCTGCGGGTGCGCGACACGGAAAATGCCCTGCGCGAAAGCGAGGCGCGTTTCCGCGAGATCTTCGCTAACGTCTCGGCGCCGATCGCGGTGCTCGATGCCAATCTGAAAGTGCATGAATGCAATCGCGCCTTTGCCCAGCTGATCGTCGATAACCGCGATCCGCAGGCGCTGCGTGAATGCTTCGCCGAAGATCAATGCTCGATCCTCGATGAACTGCGTCTGCGTCTGGTCGACGGCGAGCGCTGGAAAGGCACGCTGAACATGCGCGTGCAGGGCGAGATTCGCGAGACGCAATGGCAGATTTCGCCGTATCGCACGCCTGAGCTCAGCCTGGTGTTCGTCGAGGATGTCACCGAACACCGCCACCGCGAGCGCTCGCATCTGGCGCGGCTGGATGACACCACCACGCAGCTGGCCAAGGAAGTCGCCGAGCGCGTGCACGCCGAAGCGCAATTGCTGCAAGTGCAGAAAATGGATGCACTGGGCAAGCTCACCGGCGGTATCGCCCACGACTTCAACAACCTGCTGACCGGGATCATCACCAGTCTGGAACTGATCCAGAAACGCGTGGCCGATGAGCGTCTGGACAAGGTGCAGTTCTACACCGAAGCAGCGCTGAACTCAGCGATGAGCGCGGCCTCGCTGACCCATCGTCTGCTGGCATTTGCCCGTCAGCAGCCGCTCGATACCAGGCCGGTGGACATCAACGAGCATGTCCGCTCGCTGGAAGAATTGCTGGTGCGCACCATCGGCGAGCGCATCACCCTCAAGCTGGAACTGACCAACAAACCGGCGATTGCGCTGGTCGACCCGGTGCAGCTGGAAAGCGCCGTGCTCAACCTGGTGATCAACGCCCGCGATGCCCTGCCCTCCGGCGGCAATATCTGGGTCAATACTTACGCCGCTTATTCCCACGGCGATCCGAATCTGGCCGATGGCGCGTACGTGGCGCTGTCGGTACGCGACGACGGCACCGGCATTGAACACAATGTGATCGACAAGGTGTTCGAACCGTTCTTCACCACCAAGCCTTTGGGCCAGGGCACCGGGCTCGGGCTGTCGACGATTTACGGTTTTGCCCGTCAGTCCGGCGGTGACGCGCACATCCGCAGCGTCGCCCGCCGTGGCACCGAAGTGACCATCATGCTGCCCGGCACCAACGACCCGACCGGGGCCGACGCGCCTGTGCCCGTGCCTGACGCGAAAGGCAGTGGCGAGCATGTGCTGATCGTCGAGGACATGGCCACGGTGCGCTTGTTCGTCACCGAAGTGCTGGAGGATGCCGGCTATCGCTGCACGCAAGCGGCGGATATCGAATCGGCGCTGGAGCGCTTGCAGAATGACCCGTCGATCGACCTGCTGCTGACCGACGTCGGCCTGCCGCGCATGAGCGGCCGTGAACTGGCGGATGTTGCCCGTGGCTGGCACGAAGGGCTGCCGATCCTGTTCATGACCGGCTACGCCGAAACCGCGCTCAACCGCCAGGTCTTCCTTGGCACCGGCATGGACATGCTGGTCAAACCGTTCCAGATCAGCGAACTGCTCGACAAGGTCCGCCGCACGCTGGATGGCGCCTGAACTGGCGCCATCGCTGGCAAGCCAGCTCCCACAGGGGGCATCAGTGTGCGCACACTTTCGGCAACAACTTGAATTCCTGTGGGAGCTGGCTTGCCAGCGATGGCGGCCAGCAAGGCGCTGCAGTTATCGGCTCAAAGCCCGGGCCAGAAACGGCGCAGTCTTGCTCTTCTTGCTCGCCGCAACTTTTTGCGGTGTGCCGGTGGCGACGATCCTGCCGCCCTGATCGCCGGCCCCGGGGCCGATGTCGATCACCCAGTCGCTCTGCGCGACGACACGCATTTCGTGTTCGACCACAATCACCGTGTGCCCCGCCGTTACCAGCGTATCGAGTTGTTCCAGCAAGCGATCGACATCCCTCGGGTGCAATCCCGTGGTCGGCTCATCCAGCACATACAAGGTCGCGCCACGCTGGTTGCGCTGCAATTCGGTTGCCAGTTTGATCCGCTGCGCCTCACCGCCGGAGAGCTCCGTGGCCGGTTGCCCGAGGCGCAAGTAACCCAGACCGATATCGCGCAGCACCTCCAGCGAACGACGAATCCCCGCCTGCTCGGCAAACACCGCTACCGCTTCATCGACTGTCAGTTGCAGGACTTGGGCGATGCTCAAGCCCTGCCAGAGAATCGCCAATGTCTGCGGGTTATATCGCGCTCCGTGGCAAGTTGGGCACGGCGCATACACGCTGGGCATGAACAGCAATTCCACACTGACGAACCCCTCACCCTCGCAAGTAGCGCAACGGCCCTTGGCGACGTTGAAGGAAAACTGCCCGGCGTCATAACCGGCCGCTTGCGCCTCGGGAGTCGCGGCGAATAGCTTGCGCACGTTGTCGAACAGCCCGGTGTAGGTCGCCAGATTGGAGCGCGGCGTGCGTCCGATGGGTTTCTGATCAACCTGCACCAGGCGTTTGATCGACTCCAGGCCGGCGCTGATCTGGCCAGTGCTGGGCGGCGGCGTGTCATCTTCCAGACTCGGTTCTTCCGACTCGGCCTCGGCCACTGGACGGCCCAACTGCGCGCCGACCAGTTCCAGCAAGGCCTGACTGACCAGACTCGATTTGCCAGAACCCGATACGCCGGTCACCGAGGTGAAACAGCCCAAGGGGAATTCGGCGCTGAGATTATTCAGGTTATTGCGCGTCACGCCATCGAGCTTCAGCCATCCGCTTGGCTTGCGCGCGGCGCGCTCAGGGCGTTGGTTTTCGGCAAACAGATAGGCGCGGGTCTGCGAATCTGAAACATCAGCGAGTCCCGCAGGCGGACCGCTGTACAGCACGCGCCCGCCCTTCTCGCCCGCCGCCGGGCCGACGTCGATCAGCCAGTCGGCGCGGCGCATGGTTTCGACATCGTGCTCGACTACAAACAGCGTGTTGCCGTCCGCCTTCAACCGCTGCAAAGCCTCGAACAGCGCCTCGCCATCCGCCGGATGCAGGCCGGCAGACGGTTCGTCCAGGACATAAATCACCCCGAACAGCTGCGAACCCAATTGCGTGGCCAGGCGCAAACGCTGCAACTCGCCCGACGACAACGTCGGCGTACTGCGTTCCAGCGCCAGATAACCCAGGCCGAGATCGGTCAGGGTGCTGACCCGCTCCAGCAAATCCTCAGCGATGCGCTGCGCCGCCAGACGCTTTTCCAGCGACAGGTTCGGCGTATGGCGCACGTCCGGCGCGCTGGCGTGACCGCTCGCGCCATGGGCGACCCGCTGCTGACGGGCCTCGCGGGTTTGCGCATGGCTGAGGGTGTCGCCGCTCTCCTCGGCCTGTTCCAGATAATTTGCCGCTGCTACAGGCCGCAGCACTTCGGCCACTTGCAGCAACGGCATCTGCGACAACTCACCAATGTCGTAACCGGCGAAGGTCACCGACAACGCCTCGCGCTTGAGCCGTTTGCCCTCGCACAATGGGCACGGGCTACCGCGCATGAACTGTGAAACACGCTTCTTCATCAGCGCACTTTGCGAGTGGGTGAAGGTGTGCAGGATGTAGCGCCGCGCGCCGGTGAAGGTGCCCTGATAACTCGGTTCCATCTTGCGCTTGAGGGCGACGCGGGTTTCTTCCGGGGTCAGCCCGGCGTACACCGGCACCGTCGGCGTCTCTTCAGTGAAGAGAATCCAGTCGCGTTGCTTTTTCGGCAGTTTCTTCCAGGGAATATCGACATCGATGCCCATGGTCACGAGGATGTCGCGTAGGTTCTGCCCCTGCCACGCCAAGGGCCAGGACGCCACGGCGCGCTGGCGGATGGTCAGGTTCGGGTCCGGCACCATCAGCGCTTCGGTCACTTCATAGACGCGGCCAAGTCCGTGACACTCCGGGCAGGCGCCCTGTGGTGTGTTCGGTGAAAAGTCTTCGGCATACAACATCGGCTGCCCCGGCGGATAACTGCCGGCGCGGGAATAGAGCATGCGGATCAGGCTCGACAACGTCGTCACGCTGCCCACCGACGAACGCGCGCTCGGCGTGCCGCGCTGCTGTTGCAAAGCGACGGCGGGCGGCAGTCCTTCGATGGAATCGACATCCGGCACGCCGACCTGATCGATCAGCCGCCGCGCGTACGGCGCCACCGATTCGAAATACCGCCGCTGGGCCTCGGCATACAGCGTGGAAAACGCCAGCGACGACTTGCCCGAACCGGAGACGCCGGTGAACACCACCAGCGCATCGCGCGGAATATCGACATCAACGTTCTTCAGGTTATGTTCGCGGGCGCCGCGCACGCGAACCATGCCGGCGGGTGCTTTGGAATTGCGCTTGGAAATCATCGGCCTGCCTTGATTGAAAAACTGGGCAGCGCTCGGCATCAAGTGCCGAGCACCTCGCAAATCATCTGCAGTAACGCTTGCGGGCTGTACGGTTTGCCGAGCAGATGCGTATCGGGGCTGAGCTGGTGGTCGCGGGAAATGATGTCGCGGGTATGACCGGAGGTGAACAGCACCGGCACCGGCGGCGTCTGCACCTTGGCCCACGCGGCCAGATCCGAACTCTTGATCAGGCCGGGCATGACCACGTCGGTGAAGATCAGATCGATCTCGATGCCTTCCAGCAACATCTGCATGGCCACGTCGCCATTGCACGCGGTCATCACCCGATAGCCTTCCTCGCGCAGCAACTCCACCGCCGAAGCGCGCACCGCGTCGTTGTCCTCCACCACCAGAATGGTTTCGTGGCCGCCGCTCTTGCGTTCGCCGACACTGGCGGTCTCTTCGCGAACCGGGCGCAGACTGCGCGGGAAATACAACTGCACCCGCGTGCCTTCGCCGAGCTTGCTGTCGATCTCGACGTGACCGCCACTCTGTTTGACGAAGCCGAAGACCATGCTCAAACCGAGCCCGGTGCCCTGGCCGTCGGCCTTGGTGGTGAAGAACGGTTCGAAAACCTGTTCCAGCATTTGTGGGGCAATACCCACGCCGGTGTCGGTGACCGCCACGCGAACATACTCACCGGCCGCTATGCCCTTGCCGGCGCAGTATTCGCTGTCCAGGCTGACATTGGCGGCACTGAGGCCGATGACGCCCTCGCCTTTCATCGCGTCGCGGGCGTTGATGGCCAGATTGAGAATCGCGTTTTCCAGTTGGTTGCGGTCGACATTGATATGCCACGGCTGCGGCGGCAACTGCACGTCGATCTGAATGGTTTCGCCCAAGGCGCGTTGCAGCAACTCGCCAACGCCTTCGAAAATCTGCTCGGGGTTGCACACGGCGGGTGAAAGCGGTTGCCGCCGGGCAAAGGCCAGCAATTGCGAAGACAGTTTGGCCCCGCGCTCGACCGCCGCCAGCGAAGCCCCGACCCGGCGCTGCACGTTGGCATTGTTGGGCTCATGCCGAGCTAGCAGATGCAGGTTGCCGGCGATGACTTGCAGCAGATTGTTGAAGTCATGGGCAACACCACCGGTCAGGCCGCCGATGGCTTCGAGCTTCTGCGATTGGCGAAGTTGTTCCTCGGCCGCGAGCCGCGCATTCACCTCGGCGGCCACGCGCTGTTCGAGGTTGCGGGTGAATTTGAGCAGCGACTCTTCAGCATTCTTGCGCTCATGAATATCGATCAGCACCCCGGGGAAGCGAAACGGCCTTCCGTCTTCATCGAACTCGCAAGCACCACTGGCCAGCACCCACAGATATTGGCCATCGCCGCGCTGCACACGGTATTCAGCGTTGTACGGCTCGCCAGTGCGCACGCAATGGGCGACCCGTTCCTGGACCCATGGGTGGTCGTCAGGATGAATGCGTGATTCGGCGATCTCTTGTTGCAGATCGCTCAGGTCCTGATCCGGCGGATAGGAAAAGGTGCGGGCGAAACGTTCGTCAGCGGAGAAGCGATTGTTCTTGATGTCCCAGACAAACGAGCCAAGCAGTGCGCCGGCATTCAGCGCCAGCCGCACGCGCTCGTTGTCGGCGCGATAGGCATCTTCGGCCGCCTGGCGCAGGCGCTCGGAATGCACCAGTTCGGTGGTTTCGACCACCATCGCCATGACGCCGCCGGGCACGCCTTCGTCGTTGGCTACCGGGCTGTAATACAAATCCATCCAGACGTCTTCGGGCACGCCGTCGCGCAGCAATACCAACTCTTTGTTGCGATAGGACAAGGTGCCGCCGGCCAGGCAGGTGTCAACGACGTGGCGGTTGAACTCGGCGACTTCCGGCCAGCCCAGCTCTACCGGCACGCCAAGCAGATAGGGATGGCGGCCACCGGCGAATTCGGAATAAGCGTCGTTGTAGATCATGTAGCCGGCGTGGCCCCAGAGCATCACCATCGGCAGCGGCGAAGCCAGCATCAGCTGCACGGTGCTACACAGGCTGGCCGGCCATTCGGCGAGCGCGCCCAGTTCGGTGTGGCTCCAGTCGAACGCACGGATGCGTTCGGCCATTTCGCCTTTCCAGCCCTCACAGCCGTGGCTTTCGGATAAAAACTGCATCGCCTGACTCAGTGTCCTTTTTTGCGGTTTTCCGATCTATCGCAACGCTACAACGACGCGACGCCCGTGTGTTTCGAGGCCCTGAAAGCGCATTGGTTTCATTGCAGGTATAGCCGATTAGCGACGCAGAGCCATTCAGACGCCAATCAAGTGTTTGAGTGGGTGATAGCCGGTTTTCATTTTTGCAGCAACGTCGAGAATCGCCTTCTCGATTCCGTTGAGGTGCGTGCAGGTCAGCTCGATCGCGGCGCTCTGATTGCCGGCCTCGATGTACTCGAGCAAACGCAGGTGTTCATCGTCGCGGCAGGCCTGGTGACTGTCGTCATCGAGCGCGGCGGCATACAGCGAAGCGCGCGAGATCAGCTTCTGGAACCAGTCGAGCAGCACCGGATTGTTCAGGCTGCGCGCAAGTTTGAGGTGGAATTCGCCGAGCAGATGGATCAGCCGTTCATGGTCGCCGGCCGCATGGGCGGCATCCTCCAGCAACAAGTGCTCACGCAGATCCTGCATCGCAACGGTGTCTTTGCGCCGGCACAGTTCGGTGACGATGCCTATTTCGATCAGCCGCCGGGTTTCGAACAGCGAACGCAGCTCTGCGTCACTGGGCAGCGACACCGATGCACCTTTGTTGGGCTCAGTGGTGACCAGACCATCGGCTTCCAACTGCTTGAGCGCAGCACGCACCGACGTGCGGCTGACATTGAACAACTCGGCCAGCGAGGCCTCACCCAGCTTCATGCCCGGGCGCAACGAACGCTTGCTGATCGCCGCGTAAACCCCTTGGTAGACGCGATCGACCGTGGTTTCCAGTTTCTTTTCGCTCATTCGAACACTCCTTTGGCGTCGGGCAATTCATCCTGGCAGTGGCTGGCCATGGAGTTGATCGGGTTCCCGTACCGGTGTGAAGCGCAGAATATCTGCCTTCGGCCCAAAGGTGCAGCCTTTTGATTTATCTCGATTTTGGATAAACAGCCAAAACCTGTAGATACTCTGTTCACGGTCAAGCTTTTTGGGTGTGTTTACCGCTAAAAAGCTTGGCTGTACTGAAGTCTTCGCCTGCCCGCATGCAGGCCCATAGTCCGGTCAGGTATTTGCGCATGATTGCGACAATAGCCTGCATCTTCCTCTTTCCTCGAGCCACCAAGGCTTCGTAAAACGCTTTCACGTTTGGGTCGCAACGTATGGCGGTCAGCGCAGGCATGTACATCGCTGAGCGCAAATAGGCATTGCCGCCCTTACTTATCCGGCCGGGTTTATCAATGCTGGTGCCTGATTGCGTGAGTCGGACATCGAGTCCGGCATGGCGGCTGACCTGCGCTGACTTGAGCGTTACCGGTAAGGTCGTCAGTTCAGCCAGCGCCGCAAATACTGAGATCTCACCCATGCCAGGGGCGGTGATCATGTGGGCGAACTGGGCGCTCAACGTTGGGCAGTTGTCGATCAATGCCCGACCCGCTAGTCGGAAACGCTCGATTCGTTTGTCAAAGGCGTTGATGGCTTCTTCTTCGTCCTCAATCAGCATCAGAAGAGTTGTTTGAGTGGCTTTTAGTGCATGCAGCTCGTTTTTGGCGCGGGTGCGATGACCCGTCAAACGATTGAGGTGGCGACCAATAGCGCGCAGCTCAAGTTGTATTGAAGTGGGCGGCGTCCACAACCTTGGGCTCATGCGTTCGCCGTACTCAGCTAATAACTGGGCATCGATTGCGTCCGTTTTGCTGTTTTTCAGCATCAGTTTTGCAAAGTTGTGAAAACTCTTCGGATTGATAACCGAGACTGGCAAACCTGCCGCAGCGAGCTCCATGGCCAAGTCCAGGTAGTAGATTCCTGTGGCTTCCATCACCACAGACATAGGCTTGAGCTCAAGCAATTTGCCGACAGCAGCTTTGCGCCCCGCCGGTGTCTGGTCGATATTGCACTGACCTGCAAAGCGGCCGCCATTGCGCCAGCCCATCGCTGTAGTGCGAGATCCCACATCCAAGCCGACGTGCATGTTCATGCTTTCAACTCCAAGAGAACTGAGTTAAAAATGCTTCCTGGTTCCCCTGACCTCGAACTTCATGCCACTGCAACCTTGTAATGCGAAGTCCGACTCGTCGGCTTCTCGATACTCTTCGTGGTGGGCAATGAGGCGGGGGGACCTCTCTACAGACAAGGTCAGGAGCAAGTCCTGCCTTAAGGAGCGATCGGTCTCCCCCAGAAACACATCTTCGTATGTCGCACCAGCGAGCTTAGATCTCATTCATGCTGGTGTGTGGGGAACATACAAGGAGCGAGCCTGCTCGCGAAGGCGGCGGCACATTCAATATCGTCATCGCCTGAGACTGCGCTTTCGCGAGCAGGCTCGCTCCCACACTGATACGGGGCAGATCGACCATCTCCAGAGCAACCAAAGTCCCTGTGGGAGCGAGCCTGCTCGCGAAGGCGTCGGCACAGTCAACATCGTCATCGCCTGACACTGCGATTTCGCGAGCAGGCTCGCTCCCACACTGATACGGGGCAGATCGACCATCTTCATCGCAACCAAAATCCCTGTGGGAGCGAGCCTGCTCGCGAAGGCGGCGGCACATTCAACATCGTCATCGCGTGACAGTCCGCTTTCGCGAGCAGGCTTGCTCCCACACTGATACGAGGCAGATCGACCATCTCCAGAGCAACCAAAGTCCCTGTGGGAGCGAGCCAGCTCGCGAAGGCGTCGGCACAGTCAACATCGTCATCGCCTGACACTGCGATTTCGCGAGCAGGCTCTTTCCCAAAGGCTCAGTGGAAATCCCGGCTCTGCACATGAATGCCGTTGAGCAGCGGGCTCAGGTCGCTCATGCGCCCGGCGATCAGGTGGCGCACATCACCTTCGCGTTCCCAGCGGCCGTCGACCTTGAGCAATTGCGACCCCACCAGCACTTGGCGCTGACGCTCGGCCAGGTCACGCCAGACCACCACGTTGACGTTGCCGAACTCGTCTTCCAGGGTCACGAACGTTACCCCACTGGCCGTACCTGGGCGCTGTCGGCCGGTGACCAGACCGGCCACGCTGACCGGCCGGCCATGTTCAATATCCATCAATTCGCGCGAGCTGCGGCAGCGCCGGGCCTGCAACTCGCCACGCAACAACGCCAGTGGATGCGGCCCCAGCGTCGTCCCCACGGTCGCGTAATCAGCATGCAGGTCTTCGCCAACGCTGGGTTTGGGCAGGACGATTTTGACTTCTTCTTCGTTGGGCAGGCCGGCGAACAGGCCGAGTTGTTTCTGCACCCCGGCTACTTCCCAACGCGCACGATGACGGTGCCCGGCCAGACCGCGCAAAGCGCCGGAGTCTGCCAGCAAGGCCTGCGCACGACTGTCGAGGGCGGCGCGCTCACCCAGGTCAGCGACATCGGCAAGCGCCCCGTGTCGGCGCGCGGCTTCGATGCGCCGTGCGTCCTCTTCGCGAAATCCCTTGATCATGCGCAGGCCCATGCGAATCGCCGGTTGCCCGGCACTCAACGGTTCGAGGCTGCAATCCCAGTCGCTGGCGCGCACGTCCACCGGACGGATCTGCAATTGGTGCCGCCGCGCATCCTGCAGAATCTGGTCAGGGCTGTAGAAACCCATCGGCCAACTGTTGATCAGTGCGCAGGCAAACGCCGCCGGCTCGTGGCATTTCAGCCAGCAACTGGCGTAGGTCAGCAAAGCGAAACTGGCGGCGTGGGATTCGGGGAAGCCGTAACTGCCGAAGCCCTTGATCTGCTCGAAGATCTGCGCAGCGAATTCCGGCGTGTAGCCGTTCTTTTTCATCCCGGCGGCGAGACGTTCCTTGTGCGGCTCCAGTCCGCCATGGCGCTTCCACGCGGCCATGGAACGACGCAGTTGATCGGCCTCGCCGGGGCTGTAGTCGGCAGCGACGATGGCGATCTGCATGACCTGCTCCTGAAACAGCGGCACGCCCAGGGTTCTTTTGAGTACGACCTCGAGCGCTGGCGACGGATAGGTTTCCGCCTCTTCCTTGTTACGTCGGCGCAGATAGGGATGAACCATGCCGCCCTGAATCGGCCCCGGGCGGACGATCGCCACTTCAATCACCAGATCGTAGAACGTCTGCGGTTTCAGGCGTGGCAGCATCGACATCTGCGCTCGCGACTCGATCTGGAACACCCCGACAGTATCGGCGCGGCTGATCATTGCGTAGGTCGGTTTGTCTTCGGCGGGGATCGTCGCGAGCGTCAGGTTCAGATCACGATGCCGGCGCAGCAGGTCGAAGCAGCGGCGAATCGCACTGAGCATGCCCAAGGCGAGGATATCCACCTTGAGCAGGCCGACCGCATCAAGGTCGTCCTTGTCCCACTGAATGATGGTGCGGTCGGCCATCGCCGCGTTTTCTACCGGCACCAAGGTGTCCAGCGGTTGCTCGGAAATCACGAAACCACCGGGATGCTGCGACAGGTGCCGGGGGAAGCCGATCAGTTGCCCGGTCAGGCTCAGTACCCGACGCAGCACCGGACTCTCCGGGTCGAAGCCGCCTTCACGCAAGCGTTCCAGCGGCGGCGTCTCATCGCTCCAGCGCCCGCAACAATCGGCCAGCGCGTTGATCTGATCCGGTGGCAGGCCGAGGGCCTTGGCCACATCGCGCACGGCACCGGTCGCGTGATAGGTGCTGACCACCGCGGTCAGCGCCGCACGCCGCCGGCCATAACGGTTGAACACGTATTGCAGGACTTCCTCGCGGCGCTCGTGCTCGAAATCGACATCGATGTCCGGCGGCTCGTTGCGCTCTTTGGACATGAAGCGTTCGAACAGCAGCGTAGTGCGATCCGGATCGATCTCGGTGATGCCCAAGGCAAAACACACCGCCGAGTTGGCGGCCGAACCACGGCCCTGACAGAGGATGTTCTGCGTGCGGGCAAAGCGCACCACATCGTGCACGGTGAGGAAGTAGCTTTCGTAGCCGAGTTCAGCGATCAGTTGCAGCTCGTCATCGATCTGCTTGAGCACCTTGGCCTGAGGCCCTTTCGGCCAGCGCCAGGCAATGCCCTCCTCGGTCAAATGACGCAACCAGGAACTTGCACTGTGGCCCTCGGGCACCAGCTCTTTCGGATATTGATAGCGCAGCTCGCTCAGATCGAAGGTGCAGCGCTGGGCCAGGTTGACCGATTCCTCGAGCAAGGCCGGCGGATACAATTCGCGCAGCACATCAAGGCAACGCAAATGCCGCTCGCCATTGGGATGCAGGCGC
Source organism: Pseudomonas siliginis (assembly GCF_019145195.1). Lineage (GTDB taxonomy): Bacteria > Pseudomonadota > Gammaproteobacteria > Pseudomonadales > Pseudomonadaceae > Aquipseudomonas > Aquipseudomonas siliginis. Next base: position 323,629 of record NZ_JAHSTW010000003.1, on the reverse strand, counting down.
AGACCCGCTTCGGCCACGGGGACGTGATGACGGATCGCGGTCATGGTGTCCTGCAAGGCACGTCGCCCCCGGGCATGCATGTGCACATCGCCGCTAGTCACGGCTGGAATCTGCAGCTCAGCCGCCAGAGCCAACAATGCCGCGAGCCGCTGCTGATCGTTCTGCCCGCGATGCAGTTGCACCGTGAGCCACAGGCGGTCGCCGAAGGTTTGTTTCAGCCAGCGCCCTTCTTCCCGGTCATCCACTGAATCCGGCACCCACAACACCAGCAAACCCGGCAGCGCTTCGGCGAAGTCTTCGCGCAGCACCTGATACTGGCCTTTCTGCGTACGCCGCCGGGCCTGGGTGATCAAGCCGCACAGGGCCTGATAACCGGCAAGGTTTTCCACCAGCAGTACCAGTTTCGGGCCGTTGTCGATGCGCACCTCGCTGCCGATGATCAGCGGCAACTCCACAGACTTCGCCGCTTGCCACGCACGGACGATTCCGGCCAGGGTACATTCGTCGGTGATCGCCAGCGCCTGATAGCCGTGCTTTTTCGCCCGCTGAAACAGTTCCAGCGCGCTCGAGGCTCCGCGCTGGAAACTGAAGTTCGACAGGCAATGCAGTTCGGCGTAATCGGCACTCATGCGAACCAGCCTTGCAGCCACAGCGGACCGCCCTCACCCACCGCCCGCCATGCCCAGCCCTGCTGACCGGCGCGGTTCTGGATGAGGTAGTAATCACGCCGCACGTCGCCACCGTCCCACCAACCGGATTCGATGCGCTCCGGCCCCATGAGAATCCGCGCCGAACCTTCCGGCACGCTTTGCGGTTCGTTGAGCAGCCAGCCCGGACGCTGCACGCTGGGCAACCCCGTGCAAAGCTGTTTATCGGCAGTGTTCTGCCACGCGCACTCAGGGCGATGATCGGCCTGAAAGCGCAGCCCCTGCACCGCGTCATCACCCAGCCGTGCGCGCAGACGTTCGCGCAATTGCTCCCAGGGCAAGGTCTGCTGCGGGCGGTCGTCGAACAGCTCCTGATACTGCGGAATGAAACTCGGCAGGTCTTCGGCGCGCAGGCGAAAACCACGCACCGGTGCTTCGACCTGGACTTGTTCCAGCCGGCCACGGGCCAGTTCAAACAGCATTGCCGCGTCACGCTCGGCACTGAGCAGGCCGACCTTGACCACTGTGTCCGGCAGCCCGGCGTGTTCCAGATGCAGGTCGAATCGCTGCACGCCACTGTCGCGCCCGCAGAGGAACGCCGACAGATCGCCGGTCAAGCGCCGTAACGGGAACAGCAAGGCTTGATGGGATTGCACGTCGAAATTCAGTTCGATGCGGATATCGAAACGGTCGGGCGGCAGATAGAACGCCAGCGCCAGCGGGCGTGCGCCGAACAGCGTGTCGAGGTGCTTGAGCATCTGCGCTTCGAAGCGCCGGGCCAGTGCCTGGCGTGGCAGGCTTTGCACCTGGCTGAGATTGCGCAGGCCCATGCGCGACAACGCCGTAGCGACATTCGGTTCCAGCCCGACGCGGTCGACCGGCAATTGCCCGAGATGATGCTGCAGAGCCTCGCCGTCCGGCACCACCAGGCCATCGTAGGCATTGGCCAGCACTCGCGCCGCCACCGGGTTCGGCGCGGCGACGATTCGATGGCGAAAGCCCAGATCTTTCAATTCCTGGCGCAGGCGAGCTTCAAATTGCGGCCAGGTACCGAACAGTCCGAGGCTGGATTCGATCTCGAAGACCACGGTACGCGGGTAATGCACGCTGACCTGCGCGCTGAAGCGATAGGCCCACGCGGCGAGAAACTGCTGCCAGTGCTCGACCTCGGCCACCTCGTAATCGGCGGTGGCAAAGCCTTTGCTCATGGCTTGCGCGGCGGTCATCGACATGCCGGGGCGCAGGCCGAGTTTGCGCGCCGCCGGATTTACCGCTTGCAGCACTCGGCGTTGGGCCGGGCCGCTGAGCAGGACCAGCGGCTCTTCAGGGTCGGGCCGCTGACGCAGCACGGCGTCGAGGGCCAATTGCGGAAACAGAATACATACCCAGCGCATGGCGATCAGTGCCCCACGGCAAAGGCAATCGGCGTAGCACGCGCCAGGCCGCCACGGCATTTGAGTACGCGTAGCTGCGCCGGTTTGGCATCGATGGCAATCCGTAACGCTGCCGGTGACGGGTTGACCGCTTCGCTCAACGGGCGCCAGGCAAAGGCCAGGGTCTGGCCGGTTTCCGCCGCTACCTGCAAACGCCGCAAGGCTCGGTCATCGGCCTTGTTCGGCCAGCACAGCACCGCGCCGCAACTGCCCGAGCGCAGGCATTGCTCCGCCGCCCACAAGGCATCGCGTTCGCTGGCCTGAATGACCGACAACTGGCGCAGATCGACTCCGGCATTGGCCCAGGCCTGCGGGTACGGCACGAACGGCGGCGCCACCAGCACGATGCGCTCACCGGCCGCGGACAATCGCGCCAGGGTCGGCCAGACCAGCTGCAGCTCGCCGACACCGGGGCCGGCGAGAAGGATTTCGCTCAGCGCCGCTTCCGGCCAGCCGCCGCTGGGCAGGGCCGCGTCCAATCCCGCATGCCCGGTCGGCTGCGGACTCGCCGCCGGTGGCGCAGGCCGGCCGCGCCAGACCTGGCCGCCATTGAACAGCGTATCCAACGCAACGACGGCGCCCATCAGCCTTGCCTCACCAGACCACAGAACACGCCTTCGATGGCCAGATCCTGATCATCATGCACGACAATAGGCTTGTAAGCCGGGTTGCGTGGCAACAGACGCACCTCATCACCGACCCGCTCGAAACGTTTAATGGTGACTTCACCGTCCAGACGCGCAACGACGATCTGGCCGTTCAGCGCCTCAGGATTGCGCCGCACACCGACCAGATCGCCATCGAGGATGCCGTCTTCGATCATCGAGTCGCCCTGCACCCGCAGCATGTAATCCGGGGTGCGGGAGAACAGCGCCGGGTCGAACAGCAAACGGTTATGGATATCGGCATCGGCGCCAATCGGTGCGCCGGCGGCAACACGACCAAGTACGGGGATCTCCAGCAATTCCGGACGCGGCGGCTGACCGAGCAGGCGAATGCCCCGGGCCTGATGCGGATTGACCTCAATGAAACCGGCTTCGGTGAGCGCCAGCACATGCTTGCGCGCCACGCTGCGCGAGGCAAAACCAAAAGCCTCGCTGATTTCAGCGAGGCTTGGGGGCTGACCGTGTTCGGCGATGCGATCGCGGATAAAGGTCAGAATGGCGGTACGGCGGGGAGTCAGATTAGTCATGGAGTACATTTGTACTCTTGTGGGAAATGCCTGACAAGAACCGCCAGTCGGCGCAAGCCGACGCAGGGAGCTGCAATCGGATCAATCTGTGACCACAGTCCCTGTGGGAGCGAGCCTGCTCGCGAAGGCGTCGGCACATTCACATCATCGTCGCCTGACACTACGCTTTCGCGAGCAGGCTCGCTCCCACAGGGGCCAGGAAAAGTCAGGAACCCATTTGCGCCAGATACTCCCACGGGTAAATCCCGCGTTGATGGCCATCGCTGAACACCAGTTGCACACCATACCCCTGCGGATTGACCTCGATCAGGCGCACGCGATCATCAACCAGCGGCGTCACGCCGCGCAGGCGAAATGCGCGGCATTGCGAGCATGGGCACTGCCGGCGCAGATCGGCATGCTTGAGCAGCGATTCGCGCCCGTCCGGCCAGCTCAGGCGCAACGTGCGCGCACTCTGCGAGTTGCCCACCGCCAGCGGATTCATTGCAATTGACTCAGAGCGATGCGCACGGCTTTGCGCACTTCCGGGTCGCCGTCGTCCTGCGCTGCCTGCAACGCGGCCACGGCGCCGCGATCGTCCAATTCACCGAGGGCCAGCGCGGCTTCCTTGCGCAGATTGCTGATGCGGTGGCCGAGGGTGTCGATCAGCGCGTCCAGCGCCGGGACGAAGCGCAAGCGACCGAGGCTTCGGGTGGCGCGCAGGCGCACTTGCCAGTAATCATCGCTCAGCGCTTCGACCAAGGCCGGGCCGGCGTCGCTGTGGCCAACCTTGCCCAGTGTCGTCGCGGCTTCTTCGCGCACTTGCCAAGCCTGATCTTGCAAGGCCTGGCGCAACGCCGGCAATACTTCGGCGCCGCTGGCCAGACCGAGCGCACCGGTCGCGGCGCGGCGCACTTCGGTGTCCGGGTCTTTGCTGGCCAGGCGCGCCAGGGCTGGCAGCGCGTCGAGCTGCCTGAGCCAGCCGAGCACGCCAACCGCTTCGCGCCGAACATGAGCATCGGCATCCTCCAACGCGGCGACGGCAGCCGGCGCGGCCTCGGCAAAGCGCAATTCTCGCAACGCCCGAAAGGCGGCGATGCGCACACTGACATCGGCATGTTCGGTCCACGGCAGAATGACCCGCCCCGCCGCTGCAGTCTTGAGCAGGCTCAGACTTTGCGCCGCCGCTGATTGCACCGCGAGCGCCGGATCCGTCAGCGCTTCGCACAAGGCTTGCACGACCGCCTCATCCTCCCACGCTTCGAGCAATCGTGCGGCTTCAGCGCGAACGTCCTCGACAGGATCCTGCCGGAGTCGATCAACCAGCCAGAGCAAACCATCCGGCTCCTCCAGATCGGCCAGATCAATCAGGGCAATGCGCCGCACGCCGGGATCTTCCGCCGTCAGGCGCGGTTGCAGGGCGAGGATGTCTTCGTTGTCGGTCACAGCAAAAATAGAGGTCATAGGGCAAATCGCGGCAAAGGGTTTTCAGGAGGCAGGCCGAGCGGATTGAGGCGCGGCAGCGGTCGGTCGTTGTCGTGGCGCAGCAGATCGAGGCAGTGGCGCTTGAGGCGAGCGAATGCCGGGCTGGTCACCAGTTCACTGGTACGCGGGCGCGCAAAGTCCAGAGGCAAGTCTTCGATGATTCGCCCCGGTCGCGCGCTCATTACCAGCAGGCGATCGGCTATAAACAGCGCCTCGTCGATGTCATGGGTGACGAAAACCACGGTGGTGCGGATGCGCGTCCAGATGTCCAGCAGCAGTTCCTGCATGTTCAAGCGGGTCAGCGCATCCAGCGCGCCGAACGGTTCGTCCATCAGCAACAGGCGCGGGCGATTGACCAGCACCCGGGCGATTTCTACTCGTTGCTGCATGCCCCCGGAGAGCTGATCGGGCCAGCGCTCGGCAAAGCCTTCGAGGCCGACCAGTTTGAGAATGTCGTCAGCGGCGCGATGCCGCTCAGCCTTGCCGACCCCGCGCATCTTCCGGCCGAAGGCGACGTTGTCGCGCACCGTGCGCCACGGGAACAGCGTGTGGTGCTGAAACACCATGCCGCGCTGCGGCGACGGGCCGGTCACCGCGCTGCCGTCGACTTTCAAGCTGCCGGTACTGGCACTCAAGTGTCCGGCCAGGGCGCCGAGCAAGGTCGACTTGCCGCAACCGGACGGGCCGAGGATGCACACGAACTGGCCGGGTTCGATCTGGCAATCGAGGCCCTGCACCGCTTCGAAAGCCTCGCGGCCCTGGCCGAGGACGATGGACAACTGGCGAATGTCGATCCGCCCTGCCGGGGTTTGCATCACGCTCATCAGGCTTTGCCTCGCGGTCGATGCCAAGGCGTGAACAAGCCGCCCAGGCGTTTGATCAGCCAACTGCTGCCCATGCCCAACACGCCGATCAGGAGCATGCCGACGACAATGTCGGCGTAGTTCTGAATGGTGTAGGACTCCCAGGTGTAGTAACCGATGCCGAACTGCCCGGAGATCATTTCCGCCGTCACCAGGCAGAACCACGAAGTGCCCATGCCGATCGCCAGGCCGGTAATGATGCTCGGCGCAGCGCCTGGCAGAATCACCTCCAGCAGAATCGCCCGACGCCCTGCCCCGAGGCTTTTTGCCGAGGCGATCAGGCGTGGATCGACGCCTTCGACGCCGTGCACGGTATTGAGCAGGATCGGGAACAGCGCGCCGGTGAAGGTGATAAAGACCATCGACAATTCCGAGGATGGAAACATCAGGATCGCCAGCGGAATCCACGCCACGGCGGGGATCGGGCGCAGGACCTCCAGTGGTGGCAGCAGAATGTCTTCGGCCCATTTCGACCGGCCGATGGCCAGGCCCAGGGCGATGCCGATGATCAACGCCGCCACGTAACCGGCGAAGACGCGGCCGAGGCTGCTGCTCAGGTGCTGCCAGAGTTTGCCCGAGTCGCCCAGGCCCAGCGCGGCTTCGATCACCGCCAGTGGCGTCGGCACGTTGGCAAAGGTGACCAGGCCGAGGTTCCAGTGGTGGCTGGCGGCGAGTTGCCAGAAGAGCAGGCAGAGCAGCAGTGAGGCGGCCCGGGGGATCCAGCGTGGAAACATATATCACCTCTGATCGTTCCCACGCTCTGCGTGGGAATGCATCCCGTGACGCTCCGCGTCACATCCAAAGCGGACGCAGAGCGCCCATTGAGGCATTCCCACGCAGAGCGTGGGAACGATCTACGTTTGAGTTAACGATTGGCGACAACCTGCGCAGTGGCATCGCTGAAGTCGAACACCTTGCCACCCTGCGCCGCAGCGTATTGCTGGGCCTGGCCCCTGAGCAGAAATGCGCTGAGGCGACCCTTGGCATCGCTGGCAAACCACGCTTGTTCGGCGAACAACTTGATCCCGCTGTCACTGGCCTGCGCATACACCGCACGAATGTTCTTGCCCTCCTGCTTCAACCCCGCCAGCGCGGTGAACGCCGCTTCAGCCGAGCCGTAACGGCGGACTTTTTCCTCGCCACGCACCCAGATTTCCGCGACATGGCTGACGTCGGTGATGGCTTTGCCCGTCGCCGCATCCACGCCCGGCAATGGCGTCTGCGCGTAGTTGGCCAGTTGCGCGGTGTAATCTAGATTTGAGGCCTTGAAGGCGGCGCGGATGTACTGGTCGTCGATGAAGCTGTTCAGGTCGAGCCCGCGATCGGCTTTCTTCAGCAGCTTCAGGGTATCGATGGCGGTTCCGACGGCCTGGCGGTATTCAGGCTTCCAGCTCAGGTCGCGGGTCTGCACGCCCAACGGGCCATGGAACAGGTAGTTGACCTCGGCATCGACCCCGGTGACTTTGGCGATCAGTTCGCTGTACTTCTCCGGTTCGGTGGCGAGCAGTTGGTTGGCTTCGATGCTCGCGCGCAGATAGGCGACGACGATTTCCGGGTACTTTTTGGCGTAGGCCTGATCCACCAGTGCGCCATGGAAAGTCGGCGCGTTGGCCTGGGCGCCGTCGTAGATCTTGCGGGCGAAACCACGGCTCGGGAACAGCTCGGCGAAGGGCACGAAATCTGCGTGGGCGTCGATCTTGCCGGCCTGCAATGCCGAGCCGGCGACTTCCGGTGGCTGGGCGATGATGTTGACATCCTTGAGCGGGTCCCAGCCCTGCTCTGCCACGGCGCGCAGCAACATGCCGTGAGCCGTCGAGGCGAACGGCACCGAAATGGTCTTGCCCTTGAGTTCGCTGAGGCTTTGCACCGACGAAGCGCTCGGCACGACGATGCCGTTGCCGCTGCCCTTGATGCTGCCCGACAGCACGCTGATGAACAGGCTGTGCTTGCCCGCCGTTTCGAACGCCACACCATTGAACGCACCGGGGAAATCGGCCATGGCGCCAAAGTCGAGCTTGCCGGCGACCATCTCGTTGGTCAGCGGTGCGCCACTGGTAAAGTTTTTCCACTGCACGTCGTACTTCGCATCTTTGTAGGCGCCATCGTGGGGCAGGTATTTTTCCAGCAGACCGAGTTCACGGATCAACAGGCCACCGGCGGCGCAGTTGATGGTGGTGTCCTGGGTGCCGATGGCGATGCGGATGGTTTCGGCCGAGGCCGACAAGGTGAACGAAGCCAGTACCAGACCGGCAAGTGCTGCACGCAACATGAGTGTTTCCCCTCGAATCATTGGTTTGAAGTTCGTCTCCGCCGCGATCGGGGCGCGGTGGGAAACGAGGGGTGTTTTGCACTTCAGCGTCCGGGGTTCACCGGATGGCTATTGGATAATCACAATTGCAATGTGGGAGCGAGCCTGCTCGCGAAGGCGGCGGGTCAGTCACCATCATTGTTGAATGAGTGATTGCTTTCGCGAGCAGGCTCGCTCCCACAATGGATGTGGGGTCAACGCAACAAATACGGGATCTCGACCTTCACCGCCCCCGTCGGGCAATCCTTCTCGCACGGCATGCAGTACCAGCATTCATCGAACGCCATGTAGGCCTTTTGCGTGGCCGGGTTGATCGCCAGCAGGTCCATCGGGCAGACGTCGACGCACACCGTGCAGCCCTTTTCGGCGATGCATTTGTCCTCGTCGACGGTGACCGGCGCGTTGGAGCGGAAGAAGATTTCCTGAGCTTGATAAGCCATGGTTCGGACTCTCTGAAAAATGATGTCTCAAGCGGCGAAGGCGCCGACCCGCAGGCGGTCGTAAGCCTGCATTTCCTCAGCATCGAGCGGGATGATGTAAGGCTCGACGGCTTTCTTGAAACTGGTCATCTTGCCGTCCTCGCCCCTCTTCAGATGGCAATGGCAGAACCACTCGGCGTCGTTGCGTTGCGGATGATCGACGCGATAGTGGTACAGGCCCCAGCGGCTTTCGGCGCGGAACAACGAAGCGCGGGCGGCCATTTCGGCGCAATCGCGGATCACGCTGGTTTCCATCGCTCGCATCAGTTCGTGAGCGTTGTTGGCCTTCATCTGCTCGAGATCGCGCTCGATGTCGCTGAAGCGTTGCAGGCCGATCTGCATTTTTTTGGTCACTTTCGGCGGTTGCAGGTAATCGTTGACGAAGCGTCGCAGCTTGTATTCAACCTGCGCCGGCGGCAGACCGTCCTGGCGATCGAGCGGCGCGTAGACCCGGGCCTGTTCCTTGGCGATCTGCTCGCTGTCCAGTGCGGAAAACTCGCGGCCGGCGACAAACTCCGCCGCGTTGTGCCCGGCGAACCAGCCGTAAGTGAACGCGCCGAGCATGTAATTGTGCGGCACCGCAGCCATGTCGCCCGCCGAGTACAAGCCTTTGACTGAAGTCTCGGCACGCTCGTTGACCCACACGCCGGACGCCGAGTGGCCGCTGCAAAAACCGATTTCCGAAATGTGCATTTCAACCATCTGCGTTCGGTAGTCGGTGCCGCGATTGGCGTGGAACTGGCCACGGCTCGGGCGCTCGTTGCTGTGCAGGATTTCCTCGATGTTCTGGATGGTTTCCTCGGCCAGGTGATCGAGCTTAAGGAACACCGGACCGTTGCCGCTCTCCAGTTCCTGGTGAAATTCCCACATCATCTGCCCGCTCCAGTAGTCGCACTCGATGAAGCGTTCGCCCTTGTTGTTGGCGGTGTAGCCCCCCAGCGGGCCGGTGACGTAGGCACAGGCCGGGCCGTTGTAATCCTTGATCAACGGGTTGATCTGAAAGCACTCGAGATTGGCCAGTTCGGCGCCGGCGTGATAGGCCATCGCGTAGCCGTCACCCGCATTGGTCGGGTTTTCGTAGGTGCCCATCAGGTAGCCCGACGATGGCAGACCCAGGCGTCCGGCCGCGCCGCAGGCGAGAATCACTGCTTTGGCCTTGATCACATGGAAGTCGGCGGTGCGGCAATCGAAGCCCATAACTCCGTTGACCGCGCCCTCCTCGTCGGTCAGCAAACGCGTGCAGACCAGGCGATTGGTGATGCTTACCCGCGCACGCTTCAACTGCCGATACAGGACCTTCTTGATGTCGTGCCCTTCCGGCATCGGCAGCACATAGGCGCCCATGTGGTGGACCTTTTTTACCGCGTAGTCACCGGTTTCGTCTTTCTCGAACTTCACGCCCCAGCGGTCGAGTTGTTCGATGGTTTCAAAACTGTGCGTCGCATAGGCGTAGACCGCCGCCTGATTGACGATGCCGTCGTTGGCGATGGTGATTTCCTTGGTGTACTGCTCTGGCGTCGAATGCCCGGGAATGATCGCGTTGTTCAGGCCATCCATGCCCATGCTGATCGCGCCGCTGCGCTTGACGTTGGCCTTGTCGACCAGCAACACGCGCAAATCGCGGTTCTTCTCCTTGGCCTTGATCGCTGCCATCGGCCCGGCCGTACCGCCGCCAATCACGACGATGTCGTATTCCTGTTCTAGAACGTTGCGGGTCATGCCTGCTCCCCTTTTTGCCGGTCGATCCGCAGGCGGTACTGGAACGCATCGCCACGGTAATAAAGGTGTTCGAAGTCCAGCGGCTGGCCTTGGGCGTCATGGGTCAGGCGCTCGATGCGCATGATCGGCGAGCCCGCTTCGACGCTGAGTGCCTGGGTCAGGTCGCTGTCGGCCAGCACCGCATCGATGGCCAGATCGGCGTGGCCGAGGGCGATGCCGCAGTCGTTTTCGAGGATCAGGAAGATGTCGCGGGTGACCAGATCCGCCTTCTCCAGTCGCTCGCCGACCGTCTTAGGCAGGTAGGTGATTTCCAGCGAGATCGGCTCGCGGTTGATCAGGCGCACGCGTTTGATCTGCGCGACGATCTCACCTTCGGCCACCTGCAGACGCTCGGCGACACGCTTGTCGGCCGGAATGAATTTGAAACTGCGCAGGCGGTTGATCACCTCGTAGCCGCGCCCGGTCATCGACTCGGCGAGGCCTTGCAGGCTGCTGACGTTCTGAAAGGTTTTCGGTTTGGCGACGAAGGTGCCCTTGCCATGGATCTTGAAGATCAGCCCTTCTTTCTGCAGATCGCCCAAGGCCTGGCGCACGGTGATGCGGCTGACTTTGAACAGCGCACCCAGTTCGCTTTCGGAAGGCATCTGACTGTCTTGCGGGTATTCACCGTCGAGAATCCGCGCACGCAGAACGTCGCGCAGTTGGGTGTGCAGCGGAACGCTGCTGAGGGAAAGAACGTTATCGGTCATCGTCGGATCACTTGTTATAACGAGTTATGACGTGATCTTAGAGACGTTATGAGGAGGTTGAGAAATATTGTTTGGGCATAACCTTAGATGCGTGTTGCGCCGGGACACCTGTGGGAGCGAGCCTGCTCGCGAAGGCGGCGTGTCAGTCACCAAAATACTGACTGACAGGATGCTTTCGCGAGCAGGCTCGCTCCCACAGGGGATCGTGAGCTATTTAGCGTTTGAGGATCTCGTCCATGACCCAATCGGTCTTGACGGCTTGCTCGGCCACGGCGGGATGCTGTGAATCACCACGAATATGCGCATTCATCCCCAGCACGTGATGCCACTGAATATGCTCGTGATGGGCAATCTCCAGGCTGATCTGCTCATCGGCAAACAGCTGCACCGGATGTTCATCGAACACCGAAAACCCGATCCGCCCTTTGCTGCCGATGATCTCGACGCGATCCTCACGGCGGTCCGCAACAAAGTTCCAGCAGCCCATGCCCAGCGCCCCGGAGGCGAATCGCCAAGTGGCGCTGACTGCATCTTCGGCGGCGTACAGACCCGCCTGACGCGCGGTGAAACCGGCGACTTCAACGATGTCGCCAAGCAGATACTGGAACAGGTCCAGGCCATGGCTGGCCAAGTCGGCAAAGTAGCCGCCGCCCGCCACCGCCGGGTCGGTGCGCCAATTATCGCGACCCTCAAGATCAACTGGCGACGGTGTTTTGGTCAGTGTCCAGCTCAGATGGCGGACATCACCAATGCGCCCCTCCTCCAGCCATTGCCGCACCTGAGCGAAGCGCGGCAGCGAGCGGCGGTAATAGGAGACGAACAAGTGCAGACCGGCAGCGGCAAACGCTTGCTGCATCTCGCGGCTTTGCCCGGCGTTGAGTGCCATGGGCTTTTCCACGCAGCAATGCTTGCCGGCGGCGGCGACTTTCAGGCTGTAGGCGTGGTGGCTGTCGGGCGGTGTGGCGATGTATACCGCGTCGACTTCGGGATCGTTGATCAGCGCATCGACGTCGGTATAGACGCGGCTGATACCGTGGCGCGCGGCGTAGTCGGTCACCGCTTCGAGGCGTCGGCCCATCACTGCGACCAGTGCCGAACCGGGCGCCTTGTAAAAGGCCGGTCCGCTCTTGCGTTCAGCGACACTGCCGCAACCGATCATGCCCCAGCGCACCACGTTCATATGCAGTCCTCAGCCGATGCGCAGCGCGCGCAGATCAAGGCGTCCGTCCTTGAGCGGCGGGCACCAGTAGTAGCCGCCGGTGATTGGCCGGCTGATCTGATACAAGCCATCGGCGATACCGTCCTCCAGACCGCTCATACGGCGCAGCTGTGCTTCGAAGGCATCCAGCGAGAAACCGAAAGCGAGGAACATCAAACCGGCGCGATCGCCTTCGATCCACGGCATCGAACGGCGCACGACGAACGCTTCCGGCGCGAAGCTCTCTTGCGCGGTGCGTTTGACGTGGGCGGAGATCGGCGCGTCGTCGATTTCTTCGTTATCGCTCAAGCGACGCCCCATGATGTCGTCCGTGGCACCGGCAGACAGGCGATGAAAGCCCTTGAGGTCGTGCTGCCATTGCTGGATCGCGGCGAAGCTGCCACCGACCAGCCCGTCCGCGCCACTGCTTAGCAGTGCGGCGGCGACAGCGGCGTCATCGTGGGGGTTTTCCGTGCCGTCTTCGTAACCGGTGAGGTCGTGGCCCTCCATGTGGCGGAAGGCTTCCTGCATCTCGACCAGACGCAAGGCCGGGGCCAGCGCGGCTTCGATAGCGTTGCAGCGGTTGAGCAGCTCACCACGGTCGACACCGTGCAACCAGATCCACAGGGCATGCTGGGTCGACGGGTTGTTCACGCCAACGCCGGTCAGCGCCGGGAAGCTGCGCAGGCCAGCGATTTCGACATTCAGCGCCTTGGTCAACGACTCACCAAAGCCAACCACCGCCGACTTGCCATCCACCAGCATCAGCAGGCTGTCGATCGCTTGCGGCAAGGCTTCAACCGACGCCAGGGCGAAAAACAGATGACGTGCTTGCGCAGGAACAGGGGTAGCGAGAATGCCCGGCTGGTAGTAACTCATGTGAACTCCTTGAAAAAGTGCGCGGAGTTTACCTGTAGCCGGATCGTTTGTGTGGGTGGCGAGAGTGTCGTCGTTCAGCGTTCAACGCCTTCGATCAACGCCCTCAAAGCCAGCGCATCGGCCGTGGCGGCGCCGCTGGCGGTGTTGTCGAAGATGCACCAGATGTCTCTGCCCTCGGCCTGCGCGCGCCGCAGATTCTGAGCAAGCTGTTGCAGATAGGCCGCTTCATAAGCGCTGTGATAAATCCGTGGCGAGCCGTGCAGGCGCCAATACTGCAGGCCTTGCCAGCCACCCGGCGCGGTGTCGCTGCTGATCCGCGAGGGATCGACCACCGCCTGGGCAATCTGCAGATCCACCAGCACTGCCTCAGCCTCAGTCCAAGATTCGAGTCGCGGCTCCAGCACTACCCTGCCCTTGAACCGCTCGCGCAGGGCATGAAAAAACGCCTCGGCCACCGGCGCATTGAAGGCAAGTTTCGGTGGCAATTGCACCAGCAGGCAGCCGAGTCGATCACCCAAGCCCTGGCACTGTCCGAGAAACTCATCGAGCGCGGCCGCGCTGTCTGCCAGCCGCTGTTCATGGGTGATGAGCTTCGGCACTTTCACGGCGAAGCGAAAGTCCGGCGCTACCGAGTCGGCCCAGCGCTCATAGGTCTGACGGCGATGCGGGCGATAGAACGAGCTGTTGATTTCCACACAGTTGAAGCGCGCGGCGTAGCGTTGCAGGTGCGTGCCTTCGGCGGGGAATGCCGGCCAGTGCTCGCGAGCGAGACTCCAGCCGGCGCAACCGATGTAGATGGTTGACTCGTTCAAGCGCACACCGTCATTTCTTCCCGGGCAACACGGCGCCCAACACCTGCTTGGCGGTCTGCACGATCACCCCGGCTTCGTCCGGATCGCCCTTGAGCAGGGTCGTGGCGAATTTCTTCGCTTGCTCAAGCTTGATGTGCGGCGGCAACGGCGGCACGTTCGGGTCGGTCTTGAACTCGATCAGCACCGGCACTTCCGAGGCGAGCGCTTGCTCCCACGCAGCTGCGACCTCCTCCTCACGATCAACGAAAATGCCCTTCAGACCGATGGAAATCGCGAACAGGTGATACGGCACGTCGGGAATGCTTTGCGACGCTTCGAACTTGGGATCGCCCTCCATCACCCGCTGCTCCCAAGTGACCTGGTTGAGGTCTTCGTTGTTGAACACCGCGCAGATCCATTTCGGGCTCTGCCATTGCCGCCAGTATTTGGCGACAGTGATCAGCTCGGCCATGTTGTTCATCTGCATCGCGCCATCGCCGACCAAGGCAATGACCGGGCGTTCCGGGTAGGCAAATTTCGCCGCGATCGCATAGGGCACCGCCGCGCCCATCGAGGCCAGACCACCGGACAACGAGCATTTCATGCCTCGGCGGATTTTCAGGTCACGGGCGAACCAGTTGGCGCAAGAGCCGGAATCGCTGGTGATGATTGCCTGCTCAGGCAAGCGCGGTGACAACTCGTAGACCACTCGTTGCGGGTTGACCGGATCGGCTTTGGCCATGGCGCGTTTTTCCAGGGTTTTCTCCCAGCTGCTGCGCCAGCCTTCGATCTTCTTGCGCCATTTGTTCGAGGTTTTCTGTTCCAGCAATGGCAGCAACGCGGCAAGAGTTTCCGCTGAATCACCGACCAGATTGACCTCCATCGGATAACGCAGGCTGAGCATGTCCGGCTGCAAGTCGATCTGCACACCGCGCGCCTGGCCTTCCTTGGGCAGAAACTCGGAATACGGGAAGCCCGAACCGATCATCAGCAAGGTGTCGCACTCGCTCATCAGCTTGTAGCTGGGCTCGGTGCCGAGCAGGCCGATGCTGCCGGTGACCCACTGCAAGTCATCGGGGAGTGCCGCTTTGCCCAGCAAGGCTTTAGCGACACCGGCACCGAGTTTTTCTGCCACGGCGATGACTAGGTCGGTCGCCTCCAGCGCGCCGGCACCGACCAGAATCGCGACTTTCTCGCCGCTATTCAGTACCTCGGCGGCGCGTTGCAGATCGGCGGCATAAGGAACGACTTTAGGCTTGCTGTAGCCGACGCCGGAATGCGCGGTGCCATGGGCGCGCGCCGGTTGTTCGTAAGGCAGGTCCTGCAAGTCATTGGGCAGAATCAGCGCGGTGACGCGGCGCTCGCCGACCGCAGTGCGCACCGCGCGATCAAGCAGATGGCGCACTTGCGACGGCGCCGAAGCCTGCTGCACAAACGCACCGGCGACATCCTTGAACATCGACACCAGATCCAGCTCCTGCTGGTAGTGACTGCCCAGCGCAGTGCGCGCCTGCTGACCGACAATGGCCAGCACCGGCATGTGGTCCATCCGTGCATCGTAGAGCCCGGTGATCAGATGCGAAGCGCCGGGGCCGGAGGTGGCGATGCACACGCCCAGCTCGCCGGTGAACTTGGCGTGGGCCGAGGCCATGAACGCAGCCATTTCCTCGTGCCGCGCCTGGACAAATTCGATCTTGCCTTTGGCCCGGCTCATGGCGCCGAACACGCCGTTGATGCCATCCCCCGGATAACCAAAAATCCGCGTCACGCCCCATTCGCTGAGCCGCTCAATCAGAAAATCACCTACTGTCATCGTCATCTTGACCCTCGCCATTTACCGCTGCATGGACATGTAAGGGTCTGGACAGCCTGCTGCGCGATGAAGTTTCGCTGGATTTTCCGGGCATCAACTTCGGCGCCGTGTTTGCGCGGCAATGATTTTTGAGGCGTGCGCCCTGCTCTGTGGTCGATTGAGAAATGATCGAAGGAGGATGGGCCATGACTGAAGTACAAACCCTGCTGCTTCAACGCAATGACTGGGTGCCGAACAATTCGCGTCTGCCAGTGCTGATCTACCGCAGCGCGATTGCCGTTGAAGGCGACGATCCGGCGGCGCGCTTCGAGCAGATCTTCGGCGCCAATGGCTGGCCGGCGCAATGGCGCTACGGGATCTACGACTATCACCACTACCACACTGAAGGCCACGAAGTGCTTGGCGTGGCGGCCGGTCAGGCGCGGTTGATGTTAGGCGGGCCTGATGGGCAAGTCGTCGACGTCAGTGCCGGGGATGTGCTGTTGCTGCCGGCGGGAACCGGGCACTGCAATCTGGGATCGAGTGAGGATTTTCTGGTGGTGGGTGCTTATCCGCCGGGGCAGCAGGCGGATATTTGCCGGGCCGCACCGAGTGATGCGCAGTTGGCGCGGATTGCAGGGCTGGCGTTTCCTGAGACAGATCCGGTGCAGGGACTCGGGGGTGCGGTTGGGCGGTATTGGAGCCGTTAGGCGCGGCGACCCTGCCGACGCTTTCGCGAGCAGGCTCGCTCCCACGGGAGATTTGTGCCTGACTCCGAACCTGTGGGAGCTGGCTTGCCAGCGATTGCGGTGGCTCAGCCAATATTGATGCTGGATGTGCCGTCGTCATCGCTGGCAAGCCAGCTCCCACAAGGTAGTGTTCTCAATCCTTTCGGGATACGGTGTCTACCTGTTCTCTCCCAGCATCGACGAGGTCCGTTTCATGAGCAATGCGTCTTACGTTCCGCCCAAGGTCTGGAAACACGAAGCCCCTTCCGGCGGCCACTTCGCCAGCATCAACCGGCCGATCGCCGGGCCGACCCATGACAAAGAGCTGCCGGTCGGCAAGCATTCGTTGCAGCTGTATTCGCTGGCCACGCCCAACGGCGTCAAGGTCACCATCATGCTCGAAGAGCTGCTCGCACTCGGGCATAGCGAGGCCGAATACGATGCGTGGCTGATCCGCATTGGCGAAGGCGATCAGTTCTCCAGCGGTTTTGTCGAGGTCAACCCGAACTCGAAAATCCCGGCGCTGCTGGATCGCAGCGTCGAGCCACCGATCCGGGTGTTCGAATCCGGCTCGATCCTGCTGTATCTCGCGGAAAAGTTCGGCGCCTTGCTGCCCAAGGATCCGGCCGGTCGCACCGAAACCCTCAACTGGCTGTTCTGGCAAATGGGCTCGGCGCCGTACCTGGGCGGCGGCTTCGGGCACTTCTACGCGTATGCGCCGGAGAAGCTCGAATATCCGATCAACCGCTTCACCATGGAAGCCAAACGTCAGCTGGATGTGCTCAACCGCCGTCTCGCCGACAACGCCTATCTGGCCGGCGACGATTACACCATCGCCGATATCGCCGTATGGCCCTGGTATGGGCAACTGGTGCGCAACAACGTTTACTCGGCGGCGGAATTTCTCGCCGCGCACGAGTACACCCATGTGCAGCGCTGGGCGGAAGAAATCGCCAAGCGGCCAGCGGTCATCCGTGGGCAGCGAGTGAATCGCACCTGGGGTGATGAAGACAGTCAGGTGCCGGAGCGGCATGAGGCGAAGGATCTGGACTGATAGCAAAAACCGCATAACCCTGTGGGAGCGAGCCTGCTCGCGAAAGCGGAGTGTCAGACAACGACTCTGTTGAATGACTCACCGCCTTCGCGAGCAGGCTCGCTCCCACATTTGCGTCAGAAGGCCATCGAATCCAATTGTGAAAAAATCATTAACTAACTGACTCGTACGGGTTTATTCCCCCGGAAACTTCCGACATACTAATGCGAATAATTCTTACATGCACTCGCATTAGTTTCGTTTGGGTAAATCTTGGGGAAGCAGATAGATGTCGTTTCACACCATTCACCGTCGCTCGAACCTTTCACCTAACCTCCTCGCAATCGCCATCGGCATGGCCAGCATCGCGCCTGTGCTGGCGGAGGAAGCTGCCGCCACTGCGCCCGCCAATGGCCCGCTGGAACTGCAAGCGACCGAAATCGGCGCCACGCAGATGAGCAGCACCACCGAAGACACGCAGTCCTACACCACCGGCCCGATGCAGACCGCGACCAAGCTGTCGCTGACCATGCGCGAAACGCCGCAGGCGGTGACGGTGATCACTCGCCAGCGCATGGACGACCAGAACATGACCAGCGTCAACGACGTGGTGCGCGGCACGCCGGGGCTGTTCCTCAGCGAGGCCAGCGGCCCGGGCCGGCAGACTTACAAGGCGCGCGGTTTCGACATCGACAACATCATGTACGACGGCCTGCCCAGCTCGTATTCGCCGTACACCCTGGCAGTGCAACCGAACCTGGCGATGTTTGATCGCGTGGAAATCGTCCGTGGCGCGACCGGCCTGGTCACCGGTGCCGGCAACCCGTCGGCGGCGATCAACATGGTGCGCAAGCGTCCGACCGCCGATCAGCGCGTGACCCTCACCGGCGCCGCCGGCAGCTGGGATGACTACCGTGGTGAGGTCGACGCCTCCAGCCCGCTGAACGACAGCGGCACCCTGCGTGGCCGGGTGGTGACGTCGTATCAGGGCGCCGACAGTTTTCGCGACAAGGAAGAAAACGATCACGGCCTGTTCTACGCCATCGGTGAAGCCGACCTGAGCGACAGCACCACGGCGACCCTCGGTTTCTCCCGGCAGAACGATCAGACCAACTATTTCTGGGGCGGCCTGCCGATCGGCGAAAACGGCCACCACCTTGATCTGCCCCGCTCCACCTATCCCGGTACCGATTGGGAGAACCGCAAGCTGCAAGTCGACACCGTATTCGGTGAAGTGGAACACCGTTTCGACAACGACTGGAAACTGCATGTTGGCGGCTCGACTTCGACAACCGAGGGTGAATTCTCCGGCACGTACCTGTCGCGTTACGACGGCCCGCTGGAAACCACCGCCTACCAATCGCACCACACCGACAAGCAACGCGCCTTCGATGGTTTCGCCAGCGGCCCGTTCGAAGCGTTCGGCCGTACCCACGAGTTGGTAGTCGGCGCCAGCAACCGCGTGTACGACGCCACCACCAAGGAATACTCGCCTTACGACACCGGCCTGCCGATCGCCGCGCCAAAACCTGACTTCGTGCGTAGCGGCAAATCGCGCAACGTCACCACTCAGGACGCGGTTTACCTGACCACGCGCTTGAGCCTGGCCGACCCGCTGACGTTGATCCTCGGCAGTCGTCTGGACTGGTATGACTACGACGATCGCAGCGCCGACGGCGACTTCAAAGTCACCCGCAACCTGACCCGTTACGCCGGCCTGATCTACAAACTCGACGACCATCACTCGGTCTACGCCAGCTACACCGACATCTTTACCCCGCAAACCCAGAAAGATCTCGGCGGCAAAGTGCTGGAGCCGATCGTCGGTGAAAACTACGAAGTCGGTATCAAGGGCGAATATTTCGACGGTGCGCTGAACGGCAGCGTGGCGGTGTTCCAGATGGACCAGACCAACCGCGCCACCCAAGCGGCGACCCAGCTCGGCTGCCCGGAACTGACCTGCTACGAAACCTCCGGCAAGGTTCGCGCCCAAGGCGTGGACATGGAACTGCAAGGTGCGCTGACCGAGCAATGGCAAGTCGGCGCCGGCTACACCTACACCCGCGCCCACTACATCAAGGACGAAAACCCGGCCAACAATAACCAGAAATTCGACACCGACATGCCCGAGCACCTGTTCAAGGTCTCGACCGTGTACCGCTTCAAAGGCCCGCTGGAAAAATTGCGCGTGGGCGGCAACGTCTACTGGCAGAGCCGCATGTACAACGACATCGCTCTGGCCAATGGCGGCAGCTATCGTCTCGAACAGGGCGGTTACGCGGTCACCGACCTGATGGCCGGTTATGAGGTCAACAAGCACCTCGACCTGCAGGTCAATGCCAACAACATCTTTGACCGCAAGTACTATTCCTCCATCGGTACCGACGTGACCTGGGGCTCGACCGACAACTACGGCACCCCGCGCAGCTACATGATGACGGCCAAGTACAAGTTCTGAGGCGATAGCGCTCAGCAAGCACCGCACAGGGCGCCGGGACTTTTCCCGGTGCCCTTTTTTGCAGGTTCATTAGGCATGGCCGGCAATTACCGATAGTCTCTGGCGACACTTTCGCGAAGCGCCGGCCATGCCCCAGACAGATTTCTCCTCCGACCTCCAGGCCATCGGCAGCATTGACGCTGTGCCGGTGATCCTGAGCATGGTCAAGCATACGACCGGCATGCGCTTCGCCGCTGTAGCGCGGGTCACCGAGAGCAAGTGGATCGCTTGCGCCGTGGATGACTCGATAGACTTCGGCCTGTTGCCCGGCGGCGAACTGGTACTGGAATCGACGATTTGTCATGAGATCCGTCAGCACCATCAGCCGGTGATCTTCGGCCATGCCAGCCAGCACCCGGTTTTCTCCACGCACCACACGCCGAAAACCTATGGTCTGGAAAGCTACATTTCGATTCCGATCATCAAGGCCGATGGCGAGTTTTTCGGCACACTCTGCGCCATTGATTCGGTGCCGGCGAACCTCGACGACCCGGCCATCGAAAAGACCCTCACCCTCTTCGCCCAGCTGATTGCAATGAGCCTGGATACCCAGGGCCATTTGCACGCGACCAAAACCGCGCTGGCCGATGCCAACGAAATGGGCCGTCTGCGCGAGCAGTTCATCGCCGTACTGGGCCATGACTTGCGCACGCCACTCAGTGCCATCCGCATGAGTGCAGATCTGCTGGAAAGCAAAGTCGAGGACAAGCGCTCGCGCACGCTACTGTCGGCGATTCGCACCAGCTCGGTGCGCATGGGCGTGCTGATCGAAAACATCCTCGACTTCGCCCGGGGTCGGCTCGGCAGTGGAATTCCGGTGCAGCGCAAACTGGTCGATGACTTGCAGCAAACGCTGCGCCAGACCCTTGAAGAAATCCAGGTGGCGTACCCGCAGGCGAAGTTTATTGATTCGCTGGAGGTGCCGGCCGGGGTCTATTGCGACCCGCTGCGGATCAGCCAGTTGTTGTCGAATCTGCTGGGCAACGCCGTAACTCACGGTTCCATTGCCGAGCCGATCGTGCTCAAAGCCTTTGCCGAGGGCGACGAGATCGTCATTTCGCTGACCAACCAGGGCACGCCGATCCCGCCTGCGCTGATGCCGCTGCTGTTCGAACCGTTTTCCCGTTCCGAAGCAGGCCAGCGTCATGAAGGGTTGGGACTGGGCTTGTACATCGCCGGGCAGATTGCCAATGCGCACAACGGCACCTTGAGCGTGACATCCGACCGTGAAACGGGCACCTGTTTTGTCGCGCGCTTCCCTGCCCGCTTCAAGTGGGTCTGAGCGCCGCTCTAAGTATTCAGTGGCGTCTGCGGCGTGTCCGGGTTGAGCTGGCGGCGGCGGAACTGCCCCGGTGGCTGGCCATGAATCTGGCGAAACCGCCGGGAGAAATAGGCCTCATCGGCGAACCCGCACAACCGCGCCACCTCGCCCACCGAGCGCGTACTGTTGAGGAGGAAGTTGCGCGCCGCGTGCATGCGCCGCTCCAGCACCAGCTCGGTGAAGGTCTTGCCGATCTCTTTGCGCAGCCAGTGCGTCAAGTAGGTCGGTGACAGATAGGTCGCAGCGGCGACTTTGATCAGATTGAGGTCAGGATCGGCGATGTTCTTCCGCAAATACTCGAACATGCGGCTCAAGGCGTCGCGACGGCTGTTCTCGGCGGCATTCTCTTCCGCCAGGCGCTTGAGCGGCTCGGCGTAGAGAAAACACACGCTACCGATCATCTGCAGCAACAAGCCCTTGAGCATTTCCCGCGTGCCGAACTGACGGTTCTCATCGAGTGCGCGCATCTGTTCGATCAGGCCG
This sequence comes from Pseudomonas siliginis, assembly GCF_019145195.1. GTDB lineage: Bacteria > Pseudomonadota > Gammaproteobacteria > Pseudomonadales > Pseudomonadaceae > Aquipseudomonas > Aquipseudomonas siliginis. The sequence continues at coordinate 302,053 of NZ_JAHSTW010000003.1, read as the reverse complement.
CAGACCTGAGCGAAATCCTCATCGCCCAAAATGAAATCCAGATGTTCCTGAAAGCGGAACGGCGACAGCTCCGGCGCGAGCAGGATCGACACCTCTTCCAGGTCCATCGGGTCGCATTGCAGATGCGGCAAGAGAAACGTCTGGGAAAAATTGATGACGATGAAATTACTGTCTGCGGGATGCGGAATCACGTGCACGCGGTGCGGCAGGATGAACGCCAGAGTGTTGCGCGGGAATGGCCGCTGCACGCTGCCGATGTGCTGCACGGTGTCGCCACCGAGGTTGATCTGGATCTGGAAGTACTCGTGCCGGTGAGGCGCGGTTTCGGCGCGACGACCCTTTTTGTCGCGAATGTAGAAATCGGTCAATTCGCTGCGTTGCTGCATGACGTAAGTCGGGATACGGCTGGGTGAAGACATGGGCAGAAGGTCCTCCGGGCAGTGAGGTAGCGCCTGTCATCTTGCAGGGTTGGGCGGTGGGCGGCAATGAGTCATACGATGACATTGGCTTTTTTGAAAGAAGCCTCGCGATGAGCCTGTCCAAAAAGCGAATTAGCTTAGAAACAGTGATAGTCGTTATTTTTCAGTTGCTTGCGATTTAATTCTGATCTTTATTCTCAAGACAAATCGTATTTATCTTTTTGGACACGTTCGCCAAATCCACTTTTTTCAAGAAAAAACGTTCTAACCCATCGGTTGATTTAGAACCGTTGTACGACCACTGTAATGACCAACGCAGCCCAACCTCTTTCAAAAACAATCAAAGGTGCGCACGTCATGATCCTGCTATTTCCCCTCGCCGCCCCGCCCGACCTCCCCTTGAAATCAATCGCACAAAGACGTTCCTGAACGTCTGAAACCCAGGCTGCAACCCGTTCGATTGCCTTGCCCCACACATTGCGGGCAACGGCATCGGCTGCTCGAAAAATCTCGACTCTTCTAACAATAACGAGGTCTCCGCATGTCCAACTCCCATTCTTCCAGTGCCACGGTGCCGCCGGTGATTGCCGGTGCACGCGATGCCGTTGCGGCGCAGCGTCTGCCTACCCGGCGGCGCTGGTTCATGCTGTCGTTGCTGCTGATCGCGACGATCATCAATTACATCGACCGGGTGAACATCTCGATCGCCGCGCCGTTCATGGCCAAGGACCTGGGCCTGGACAAGATCGAGATGGGCCTGATCTTTTCCGCGTTCGCCTGGACCTATGCCTTGGCGCTGGTGCCGGCCGGCTTCATTGCCGACCGGTTTGGCTCGCGCTTCACCTACGGCGTTTCGCTGATCAGCTGGTCGACCGTCACCGTTTGCCAGGGTTTCGCCACGGGGTTTGCCTCGCTGTTCGGCCTGCGCCTGGCGGTCGGCGCCATGGAAGCCCCGGCTTTTCCGGCCAACAGCCGCGCGGTGACGGTGTGGTTCCCGGCGCGGGAACGCGGGATGGCCAGCAGCATTTACGTGTGCGGCCAGTACCTCGGCACGGCGCTGTTCACCGGCGCGCTGTTGTGGCTGGCGACCACCTTTGACTGGCGCCACGTGTTTTACAGCACTGGCGCACTCGGCATCGTCTTCGGTGTGCTGTGGCTGTACCTGTATCGCGATCCGCTGAGCTGCAAGAAGGTCAGCCAGGAAGAATTGAAGTACATCGAAACCGGCGGCGGTCTGGTCAAGAGCAGCCAGGAGCGCACCCGCTTCAACTGGCGGCAGATTGCCGAGCTGTTCAGCTATCGGCAGATCTGGGCGATCTGCATCGGCAAGTTCGCCAGCACCTCGGCGCTGTACTTCTTCCTCACCTGGTTCCCGACCTACCTGATCGAAGAACGCAAACTGACCATGATCAAGGCCGGGATCTTCGCCGTGCTGCCCTTCGTCGGTGCCACGGTGGGGATTCTGCTGGCCGGCATCGTTTCCGACTTGCTGATCCGTCGCGGCTACTCGATGTCGTTTGCGCGCAAGTTGCCGCTGGTGGTCGGTTCGATGCTGGGCATGTCGATCGTGCTGGTGAATTTCACTGACTCCAACCTGATCTGCATCGCCGTGTTGACCATCGCGTTCTTCGCCCAAGGCATCGCGTCCTCATCGTGGGCGGCGGTGTCGGAAGTGGCGCCAAAAGAGCTGATCGGCCTCACCGGCGGCATTACCAGCCTGGCGGCGAATATCGGCGGCATCGTCACGCCGATCGTGATCGGCGCCATCGTCCACGCCACCGGCACCTTCGCCTATGCCTTCTGGTTTATTGGCGGCGTCGCGCTGATCGGCACCCTCTCCTATTCGTTACTGCTCGGACGCCTGTATCGCATCGAGCTGAAGGTGCGCTGAGGCAAGAACCCGGATTTGTCCAAACGCAGGCGGCTTTCGTCCAACTTCGCCGACGCCAGCCGCCGTACGCTGCCCTTTCAAACAGGATGACCCGCAGGATGAACATGACTGAATACGTCTTTACCCCGGATCTGCCCGTGACTTTGCCGGTACTCGGCACCGAGCAGCGCTTCCCCGTCGGCCGGGTGTTCTGTGTCGGCCGCAACTACCCATGGCCGGACTCGCAAGGCCAGTCGCGCCAGCCGCCGGTGTTTTTCATGAAACCGCCGAGCTGCGTGGTCGATGCCGTCGGCGACATCGCCTTCCCAACAGTGTGCGAGGACTTCGTTCACGAAATCGAACTGGTCGTCGCCATCGGTGAAGGCGGCGCCAATATCCCCGAGGATCAAGCGCTCGCCTACGTGTGGGGCTACGCCGCCGGCCTCGACCTGACCCGCCGCGATGTGCAACGCGCAGCCAAGAGCAACGGCTTGCCGTGGGAAGGCGCCAAGGTGTTCGACGGCGCCGCGCCGATGACTGCCGTCGTCCCGGTGAGCCGCAGCGGCCATCCCGAGGGCGAATTGTGGCTGAACGTCAACGGCGAAGAACGCCAGCGCGACAATCTCGACAGCCAGATCTGGTCGGTCAGTGAAGTAATCGCGCGCATCTCGCAATCCGTGGCCCTGCGCGCCGGCGACCTGATCATGACCGGCAGCCCCGCCGGCGTTGACAGCCTGCAACCGGGCGACGTGATCAGCGCTGGCATAGACGGCATCGGCCACCTGGAAATGCGCGTCGGCCCACGGCCCTGATTCCAGCGGATTGAGAAAAAAGGAGAACAACACTATGACGACCCCTTTGAAAGTTGCGCTGGTCACCGGCGCCGGCAGTGGCATTGGCCGCGCCGTGGCGCTGGGCCTGATGGCTGACGGTTTCACCCTTGTACTCGCCGGACGCCGGCCCGAGCCCTTGCAAGCGCTGGTCGAACTGGCGCAGAGCCAGGGTCACCCAGCGCTGGCGGTACCCACCGACGTGCGCGATCCGGCCAGTGTCGACGTACTGTTCGCGACCATTGCCGAGGTCTACGGCCGCCTCGATGTGGTCTTCAACAACGCCGGCGTCAACGCCCCCGCCGTGCCGCTGGATGAACTGACCTTCGAGCAGTGGCGCAACGTGATCGACACCAACCTCAACGGTGTCTTTCTCTGCGCTCGCGGCGCCTTCGGGCTGATGCGCAAACAACAGCCGCAGGGCGGACGAATCATCAATAACGGTTCGATTTCCGCACACACCCCGCGCCCGTTCAGCAGCGCCTACACCGCGAGCAAACACGCGGTGCTCGGCCTGACCAAATCCCTGGCGCTGGACGGCCGCGAATTCAACATTGCCTGCAGCCAGATCGACATCGGCAATGCCCTGACGGAAATGTCGGTGCGCATGACCAAAGGCGTACGCCAGGCCAACGGCAGCATCGCCGTCGAGCCGATGGTCGACGTCAAACACGTCGCCGATGCGGTGCGCTACATCGCCGCTCTGCCGCTGTCGGCCAACGTCCTGAACATGACCGTCATGGCCAGCGCCATGCCGTTTGCCGGCCGCGGTTGAGCCGGCTTTTTTATTGCGTAACGAGGTAGCCATGAAGCCAGAAATCCTGCAACTGAGCCCGATCCTGATCCCGGCAATCAACGCGCGTCTGGACGAACTGTTCACCGTACGCCGCTACTACCAGCAAGCGGACAAACCCGCCTACATAAACGAACACGGCGCCAACATCCGTGGCGTGATCACCGGCGGTCACACCGGCATCAGCCAGGCGCTGATGGCGCAACTGCCGAACCTGGAAGTCATCGCGGTCAACGGCGTCGGCACCGATGCCGTCGATCTGACCTACGCCCGCGACCGCGGCATCCGCGTCACCGCCACCATCGGCGCCCTCACCGAAGACGTCGCCGACCTCGCCATCGGCCTGCTCATCTCGGTCTGCCGGGGCCTGTGCACCAGCGACCGCTACGTGCGCTCCGGCCAATGGCCACAAAGCCCAACCCCACTCGCCCCGCTGCCCTTGGCCCGACAAGTCTCCGGCATGCGCATCGGCATCGTCGGCATGGGCCGCGTCGGCCGCGCCATCGCCACCCGCGCCGCCGCCTTCGGCTGCCCGATCAGCTACACCGACCTGCAACCGATGAGCGACGTCCCCCACACCTTCGTCGCCGACCTCAAACAACTGGCCCGCGACAGCGACGCCCTGATCCTCGCCGCCGCGGCGGACAAGGGCGAAGCGATCATTGACGCGCAAGTGCTGCAAGCGCTGGGCAAGGACGGTTATCTGATCAACGTCGCCCGGGGCAAACTGGTGAATGAGGCGGATCTGGTGGCCGCGCTTTCAGCGGGAGAGATTGCCGGGGCTGGGCTGGATGTGTTTGTCGATGAACCGAATGTGCCTGAAGCGTTGTTTGCTAATGAACAGGTGGTGCTGCAACCGCATCGGGCCAGCGCAACATTGCAGACTCGCACGCGGATGGGGGAAATGGTGGTGGCGAGTCTGGTTGATACGTTTGCGGGGAAAGTGCCGGTTGGGTGTGTGACGGGGTGAATGGGTTCCGGAGCGCTGTTCGTGATCGCGGCGCACACCGCCTTCGCGAGCAGGCTCGCTCCCACAGGTTTGATTGCGTACATTCAGTGAGAAATGGGGCGTCTGTCAGGCTGCCTTCGCTGGCAAGCCAGCTCCCACAGTTTTTTGTGGCGTGGACATGAATTGGTCAACACCCAACGTCCAATGCAGGCTTGCTCTCAACGGAAAAGCAAAGCGAAGGCCAGATCAAAAGATCGCAGCCTTCGGCAGCTCTTACAGTTTGATTGCGTGCATTCAGTGAGAAATCGGTCGGCTGTCAGGCCGCCATCGCGAGCAGGCTCGCTCCCACAGAAAAGCAAAAGCAAAAGCAGACCCCATCGCTTTTCACCACTCAATACAATGAGCGCAAGCTCGAGTAGCTTTTGATCCTGGAGCCCGTCGGCAGGCTGAGCGGAGGGATTGATCCGGGCGTGGGAGCGCAGCGACCGTACGACGCAGTCGTACACAGCGGAAGGAGGTGCAGCGGAGCAAACCGGAGCCGCTGCGCCCGGATCGATTCCGCAGCGAAGGAACCCCGAGCCCCAGCGAGCGGGCCGAACGTCAGGGCGCAGCCTTTTGGTTACTTTTTGGCGTTTGAAAAAGTGACCCGCTGTAAGAGCGGAACCGTAATCAGCCACACCCGCAGAAACGGATATACACCCAAACCCGAAGAGCATGGTCGGCCCAAAGGCCGCCAAGTCCAAAAAAAAACCCCACAACCGAAAACCAGTGTGGGGCGAAAAAATTGGTTGGTTGCGGCCAACCAAAGGAGCTCTGTCAAAACCCGTCACAAGCGCTCAGATCAAATGCAATCCTGAGCCGCCCGCTCAAAACTTGAAGGCAACAAATTCGACGCCAGCAAATGCCGCTCATAAATGAACACCTTGCCGCCCTTCCCCGCCTTGTACGCCTCCAGCACGTTGTCCGCCGACACCTTGCTCGGCACCACGATCCGATAACTGCGCTGACTCTGCGAAACCGTCGGATTCAACGCACTGCCCTGCAATTTCGGCACCACGCAATCGGCGTACTGCGCCGGCGTCTTGCTGGTCTGCAAGGTCAGGGTCGGATCGTTCGGCGCCGAAGCGCAACCGGCGAGCAACAGGGAAACAAAAGCCATGGCTGGCACGAATAAAGGACGCATGGAGTAAATCCTGAAAATAAAGGTTCGGTTCAACCGGCAACGGTTCGACTTCACGGCGCCGCCGTTGCCATTTACGTTTTAAGAATCAGCTCGACGCCACCAGGGCCTTGAGCGACACATCGAATTGCTTCAGCGCATTGAGTTGCAGGTCACGCTGCTGATTGATCTGCGCGGCGATCTGCGGCGCCGCCTGGTTGTGCACCCAGACCGAAGGCAACTCTTGCTCGATCGCTCCCTCGGCCTTGCCGATGTACTGCAGATCGGCGTCGTAGAACCGTGCGGAAAAACGCGCCTCGACCAAACTGTTGCGCTGAGTCAGCAAGCGGTTGAAGGTGTCGAGCTTGACCACAACGTCCGGATGGGCCTGAACCAGCGCATCGAGGTTGTCGTAGACGGTCACCGAGACGAACTGCTGTTGCAGCGAACTCACCAGCCAGTCGAGGGCCAGTTCCGGGTCGGAGCTGCCGACAAAGGCGTCGCGGATTTGCGAATCCAGTGCGTCTTTGGCGCCGTTGAGCGCCATGTCGTGGTAACGCTCCAGGTATTGCAGGTTCTGCAACGTGTTTTCGCTCAACAACACACCCACGGTCTGCGTGTGCTGCAACGCCGAGGCGCTGGCGACGATGGGTTGCAGGTGACACGACCGGGCTTCGTCTGCGTAAGCCGGTGCGGTAACTACCCCGCCCATCAGCAGGGCGATCAATGCCAGTCGAGTCAGAATGTTCATCGCGCAATTTCCTTGAGCTGCGTCTTCGATGGAGGCGATTTTCCGCCGATCGCCGCCAAAGCAGAACTTGCGTTTCTTGATGGTCACTATTACTTCCAGCAATAGTTGCGTGTCGCGCAGACTGATGCACACTGGATACATCCAAGAAAAATGATGAGGGTCTCGCCTTGAGAACGTTCGATCTGATCCGTGACGCCGTGCTGCCCGATTTCCGCGAGCGCGTGGCCGACTATCTGGTGCAGTACGAAAGCGTCCTGCTGGACAAAAACACCCGCGATGCGCAATTGATCCGCGATACCGCCCAGCAACTGCGCGGTTACCTGCGCGGGCTCAACACCACGCGGGTGCTGGGCATGGCCTATTGGGAAGAGCTCGATCGCCGCGTGGTAGACACCTGGCTAAGCCCGCAAGAGTGACCGCTGGAGCGCCAGTGGTCTGCCCGGCAACGCGCCCCCTGCGAAAAACCTGACCAAACGCTTACAATCGCAGGCCTATTGCCATACAGACAGGCTTGCCCGGAAATGCCGCTCGACCCGCCAACGATGCTGACCATCACGATCGCCCTCGCAGCCGCTGCCGCGCTGTACCTGGCGGTCGAGTGGCGCAGCATCCGTGAGCCTTCGCTACTGTTCTGGAGCGCCGGTTTCGCCACCATCACCATCGGTTCCACCCTGGCTCTGCTGCGCAGCAGCGGTTTTCTGCTGCTGGGCATTTGGTTCGCCAACGGCTTGCTGGTGACCGCGCATTTCTTTTTCCTGCTCGGTGTGGCGCGCTTCACCCAGACCCGACTGTCGCCGGCGTGGTACCTGATTTTCGCGACGTGGCTGATCACGTTGACGTTGCCGGACGGCCCGCTGTGGTCCAAGGCCATGTTGGTGGCCAACTCGCTGCTGGTAGCCATCCCCACGCTGAAGGCCAGTTCGCTGCTGCGTCCACACGGCAAGTCGTTGAGCGTTGGCGCGGTGCAATTGCGTTATGTGCTGCTCGGCCACGGCATCTTCTATGTGGCCAAGGCCCTGACCGTGGTGATCCCCGGCACGCTAATCGATCTGGCGGCGTTTCGTGGCGAGATCATTCAGATCTCGCTGGTCGAAGGCGCGATGGCGATCATGTTGATCGCCCTGTCGATGACCGGCACCGAGCGTTATCGCCGGGAAAAGCAAATCGCCCGCCTCGCCGAGCGCGATCCACTGACCGCACTGTACAACCGCCGGGCGCTGGAAAAACGCACGCCCCGCCTGTTGGCCGGTGTCTCCGCGCAAAGACCGGGTGCGCTGCTGTTGATCGATATCGACAACTTCAAACTGGTCAACGACCAGTACGGGCATATCGCCGGTGATCGCTTGCTGATTGCTCTGAGCGAGATGATCCGCGCCCAACTGCCGCCCCATGCGCTGACGGCGCGGCTGGGTGGCGACGAGTTTCTGATGCTGCTCAACAACGCGTCAGCCGAAGCTATCCTTGAACTGGGCAATGCCTTGCGCGAACAGTTTCTGGCCTTGGCGTCGCACACTTATCCCACGTCCGCTGCGGTGACTTTGAGCATCGGCGCCACCCTGTTCGACAAACCGCCGGCCAGTCTCGCGGCGCTGATCGAACTTGGCGACGCCGCGCTCTATGAGTCCAAACGCGGCGGCCGCAACCGCTTGCGCCTGTCCGGCCTCGCCACTCCAGGATGACCCCAGCCATGTCCAGCCACGCCACCCCGCTGCAAGACCTCGCCGCCCCCGAAGGCGTTTGTTACGGCTGCGGCGGCCGCAATCCGCAAGGCCTGCACGTGAAAAGTCGGTGGGATGAGGACGGCAATCACGTCATCGCCGAGCATCTGCCCGACGCCCAATACTGCGGCTGGCCGGATCTGGTTTACGGCGGGCTGATCGCCATGCTCGTCGACTGTCACTCCAACTGGACCGCCATGGCCTGGCACTACCGCGCAGAAAACCGCGAAGCCGGCAGCCTGCCGCGCATCGACTGCGTCACCGGTAACCTTGGGATCAAGTTCATCAAGCCAACGCCGATGGGAGTACCGCTGCTCTTGCGTGCACGGGTCGAAGGTGAAGTCGGGCGCAAGACCCGGGTGATTTGCGAAGTGTATGCAGGGGAAGTGCTGACGGCAGTGGGTGATTCGGTGTTTGTGCGGGTGGATACGGGGCAGTTGGCCAACGCCGCGCATGGCCGCTGAAGTTAGCTCCTACGAATCGCGAGCAAGTCACGAGCATAAAAAAGCACCCGAAGGTGCTTTTTTATAGGTTTTCAACGCGAAAAGGTTGTCCCTTTCGCCCGCGCCGCATGCAGCTTTTTATAGCTCTCGATCAAGCGCAAATGCCGATCCAGCCCTTCCAGCTTCATGCTCGTTGGCGTCAAACCGTAAAAACGCACACTGCCATTCACCGAACCAATCGCCGCATCCATACGCTCGTCACCAAACATCCGGCGGAAGTTAGCCTCGTAGTCTTCCAGCTCGAGATCCTCGTCCAGCTCCATCTCCAGCACCACATTCACAGCCTGATAGAACAAGCCGCGCTCAACGGTGTTGTCGTTGTATTGCAGGAACGCCTCGACCAGATCCTTGGCCTCGTCAAACTTCTGCAGCGCGAGGTAGATCAGCAGGCGCAGTTCCAGAATCGTCAACTTGCCCCACGGCGTGTTGTCATCGAACTCGATGCCGATCAGCGTGGTGATATCGGTGTAATCGTCCTGCTCGCTGCGTTCCAGGCCCTGAACGAGGTTGCGCAGGCCGACTTTGCTGAGGTTGTGCAGGTTGAGGATGTCGGCGCGAAATTGCAGGGCTTTGTTGGTGTTGTCCCAGATCAGGTCTTCGACCGGGTAGATCTCCGAGTAATCCGGCACGAGGATGCGGCAGGCTTTGGCGCCGATGTGCTCGTAGACCGCCATGTAGACTTCCTTGCCCATGTCTTCGAGGATGCCGAACAGGGTCGCGGCTTCTTCGGCGTTGGAGTTTTCGCCTTGGCCTGAGAAGTCCCATTCGACGAATTCGAAGTCTGGCTTGGCACTGAAAAAGCGCCACGACACCACACCGCTGGAATCGATGAAGTGCTCGACGAAGTTGTTCGGTTCGGTCACTGCCTGCCCCGAGAACGTCGGCTGCGGCAAGTCATTGAGCCCTTCGAAGCTGCGGCCCTGGAGCAGTTCGGTCAGGCTGCGTTCCAGCGCGACTTCCAGGCTCGGGTGCGCGCCGAAGGAAGCGAAGACGCCGCCGGTGCGCGGATTCATCAGGGTCACGCACATCACCGGGAATTCACCGCCCAGCGAGGCGTCCTTGACCAGCACAGGGAAGCCCTGCTCTTCCAGGCCTTTGATGCCGGCGAGGATGCTCGGGTATTTTTCCAGTACCTCTTGCGGTACATCCGGCAGGGCCATTTCGCCTTCGAGGATTTCGCGTTTGACCGCGCGCTCGAAAATTTCCGACAGGCACTGCACCTGCGCTTCGGCCAAGGTGTTGCCGGCGCTCATGCCGTTGCTCAGGTAGAGGTTTTCGATCAGGTTCGACGGGAAGTACACCACTTCACCGTCCGACTGGCGCACGAACGGCAGCGAGCAGATGCCGCGCTGAGTGTTGCCGGAGTTGGTGTCGTAAAGGTGCGAGCCGAGCAGTTCGCCGTCGCGGTTGTAAATGCCAAGGGTGTAGTCGTCGAGAATCTCGCTTGGCAATTCGTCTTTTGGACCCGGCTTGAACCACTTCTCGTCCGGATAATGGACGAATTCGGCGTTGGCGATGTCTTCGCCCCAGAACTGGTCGTTATAGAAGAAGTTGCAATTGAGGCGCTCGATGAACTCGCCCAGCGCCGACGCCAGTGCGCCTTCCTTGGTCGCGCCCTTGCCGTTGGTGAAGCACATCGGCGAATGCGCATCGCGAATGTGCAGCGACCAGACGTTGGGCACGATGTTGCGCCACGAAGCGATTTCGATCTTCATGCCGAGGTCGGCAAGGATCTTCGACATGTTGGCGATGGTCTGTTCCAGCGGCAGGTCCTTGCCGGCGATGTAGGTGCCCGCCTGGGAATCGGACTGCGGCATCAACAAGGCTTGGGCATCGGCGTCGAGGTTGTCGACTTCTTCGATGATGAACTCGGGGCCGGTCTGCACCACCTTCTTCACGGTGCAGCGGTCGATGGAACGCAGGATGCCCTGGCGATCCTTGTCCGAGATGTCGGCGGGCAATTCGACCTGAATCTTGAAGATCTGGTTGTAGCGGTTTTCCGGGTCGACGATGTTGTTCTGCGACAGGCGAATGTTCTCTGTCGGAATATTGCGCGTGTCGCAGTACAGCTTGACGAAGTAAGCCGCGCACAAGGCCGACGACGCCAGAAAGTAGTCGAACGGCCCCGGTGCCGAGCCATCGCCCTTGTAGCGGATGGGCTGATCGGCGATCACCGTGAAGTCGTCGAACTTGGCTTCAAGTCGAAGGTTGTCGAGAAAGTTGACCTTGATTTCCATGCGGGATTACCAGAATACGGCTAAACGAATGGCGGCCATTATCCGGTTTTTGTGCGGGAAGTCTCGCCCTTTCGGGATTCGCCGCTGGCCGGCGCTGCTGGAAATTCCAACGGATTCGCTACACTTTGAAAAAATCCAGGCGATACCAATAACAACAATCTGAACATTGTGCGCTCGCCATTGTTCTAGATTCAGAAGACACCGGATCAAGGACGAGCACATGGCCGTTATTCTCCCTGCGCAGCCAATCCCCACCCCGCAACGCGCCGTGACCCGGCGCCTGGCCATCGCCGTTGGCGCACTGTTCGTCGCTGGCGTTATTGCCGCGATCAGCACCCTGCTTGGCATCGCCAATACCCTTGACGCGAAGGATCTGGAACAGAACCAGTTCTATTCCGTGCGCGCCGTGGAAAACCGCATCACCGCGTCGAAAAACTACATCACCAGTTATGCCTACTGGACCCGCGCCTATGAGGCCTTGAGCGGGCCGATCGACGTCAATTGGGCCTATACCGAACAGAACATGGGCAAGACCCTGTTCACCAGCGACGGCTACGACGGCGTGTTCGTCCTCGATCGCAATCGCACCAAGTACGCGGTGATTCGCGGGCAGATGGTTGAAACCGACGTATCCAGCGTACTGCAAGCGCCCGCCTCGGCGCTGGTCGAGCAGGTGCTGAGTCAGCCTGATCTGACCAAGCCGATCAGTAGCTATTCATTGTTCGAAGGCTGGCCGGCGCTGATCACCGCTGCCGCGATCATTCCCAATGACGAGCGCCCGCTGGATGAATTGAGAAACACCTCGGTGCTAGTGTTCGTCGACAAGCTGACCCCGACCAAACTGCGCAAGATCGGCAGCGGTTATGGCCTGACGAACCTGACCCTGGTCCCGGATGAAACCATTGAGAAAGGCCATCCAAGCGTACCCCTCGACAGCACCGGCTACAGCCTGGTTGCCGACCTGCAGCGACCCGGTCAGCAATTGCTGTGGACGCTGGTGCCACCGCTCGGCGCGACGTTTCTGGTACTGATGCTGCTCACCGCCTATTTTTTCCGCCATGCATTGCGCTCATCGCAATACGTCGACAACAGCATTCATGCCATGCAGGCCTCGAATCAGGCACTCGAGAAAGCCAATCATGCGCTCGAAGCCAGTGAAGAACGCTTTCGCGCCGTGGCCGAAGCGGCGTCGGACTGGATCTGGGAAGTTGATGATCAGTTGTCGCTGACCTATCTGTCGGCGCGCTTCAGCGAAGTCACCGGTTACCCGCAAGCTCTGTGGCTGGGCCACGACATCGGCGAATTACTGTCTTGCGACACCACGCCACTGGAGCTATGGCTGCGCAAACTCAGCGAAGAAAACAGCGCCGGCGATTTGCGCTGCACTTATCGCGATCACTCCGGGCAGCCACGCCACTGCCGGCTCTCGGCGCGGCCGATTTTCGACAAGGACAGCGTCGTCGGCTATCGCGGCACTGCTAGCGACATCACCGACGAAGTCGCCGCCCATGCGCAGATCCAGCACCTGTCGATGCATGACGCCCTGACCGGCCTGCCCAACCGCAACAAACTGGCGCGTTATCTCGACGACGTCCTGGTATTGAAGGAACACGCGCCGCCGCTGTCGCTGCTGATGATCGATCTGGACAATTTCAAACCGATCAATGATTCCCTCGGCCATCCTGCCGGTGACGCGGTTCTCCAGGAAGTCGCCACGCGCCTGCGCGAATGCACCCGCGAGCACGACATCGTCGCCCGTCTCGGTGGTGATGAATTCGTCGTGGTGCTCAACGGCATGGACAGCCATAACGAGATCGACAAATTCTGCACACGGCTGATCGGCAGCCTGCATCAGCCGATCCTCTACGAACAGCATCCGCTGCACATCGGCGCCAGCATCGGCATCGCCCTGAGTCGCCGGCACGGTTTTGCCGCCAGCGATCTGATCCGCTACGCCGACATCGCGCTGTATCAGGCCAAATCCGACGGCAAGAACACCTGGTGCTTCTTCGAAGCGCACATGAGCGACCAGATCCAGACGCGCCGGCAAATGGAAGATGACCTGCGCCATGCGCTCAAGCACAACGAATTCGTCCTGCACTATCAGCCGCGCTACAAGGTCGATGGCAAGCACATCGTTTCGGTGGAGGCGCTGGTGCGCTGGCAGCATCCGACCGAGGGCTTGCTCGGGCCGGACGTATTCATTCCGCTGGCCGAACAGACCGACCTGATCGTACCGCTGGGCCGCTGGGTGCTGCGCGAAGCCTGCGAAACCGCGCTGGAATGGCCCCATGACATTCTGCTGTCGGTCAACCTCTCGCCTGCGCAGTTCGCCCTCAGCGATGTCGTCGAGGATGTTCGTGAAGTGCTGGTGGAAACGCGTTTCCCGGCCAGCCGTCTGGAGCTGGAGATCACCGAGAACGTGATGCTCAATGACACCGACGGCGCGCTGACCACCATGAATCAGCTCAAGGAGCTGGGCGTGCGTCTGAACATGGACGACTTCGGCACCGGCTATTCGTCGCTCGGTTATCTGCGCGCCTATCCGTTCGACGGAATCAAGATCGACAAACGCTTCATCGCCTCAATCAGCAGCGGCACCAACGACCGTGCCGTGGTGCAAGCGATCATCGGTCTGGGCAAAGCCATGGGGCTGACGGTGACGGCCGAAGGCGTCGAAACCGAGGAGCAACTGGCGATTCTCGGCAAGGATCAATGCAACGAGGTGCAGGGTTATTTCATGAGTCGACCGATCGACAAGGCGGCTTTTGCTGATCTGCTACGGGCTTCGCGACTGTCGCTGGTGAGCAAAAAAGGTCGGGTGACGTGAATATCAGCCATCGCTGGCAACGCGCACTTTGCCGCTGAACACGCGGAAACCAAACGTGTTGTAGGCCAGGGTGATGGGGATCAGCACGGCGAATCCGACCAGCATCAAGATCTGGCTGGTGGGGCTTGAGGCTGCTTCGCTCAAAGTCAGATCCGGCGGGATGATGAATGGATACAGCGCGACCAGCATCACCGTGAACGCCAGCACGAAAACGCCCAGTGCGGCGAACAGCGGGATGAAGTCGAAGCGGCTGTGAAAGCCTTTGCTGAATACCCATCCCAGAGCACAGAGGATGACCCCTGCCGGCAACCACAGCCGAATTTCGGCATGCCGCCGGGCGTATTGCGGCTGCAACGTCGCCGTCCATGCGATCAGCACCAGCAATAACGCCACGACGACCAGCGCCAAGACGCGGGCCTGGCGGGCCGAGTGCTGCTGCAACTCATCAAGGGTGCGCCAGTACAGCCAGCACGTCCCCAGCCAGACGTAACCGAGTACCAGCACCAAACCGCAAAACACCGGGAACGGATTCAGCCAGTCGCGGCCATCGCCAATGTACTGACCGCCCTGATGCGCAACGCCTTGCACGAGAGTGCCGAGCACCATGCCCTGGACAAACCCGGTCAGCAGCGAAGCCAGGGCCAGCACGCCGTCGACGATGCGCTTGCGTCGCTCGTTCGGTGCGTAATCGCGAAATTCCAGCGCCATGGCCCGCACAATCAAGGCGAGGAACATCAAGATAAAAGGCACATACAGGGCCGGCAGCAAGATCGCGTACGCCAGCGGAAACAGCGCCAGCAGCCCTCCGCCGCCGAGCACCAGCCAGGTTTCGTTCGCATCCCACACCGGCAGAATCGACACCGCCATCACCCTGCGCTGCTTGCTGCAAGCCGTGAGACCCATGAGCATGCCGACGCCCAGATCGGTGCCGTCGAGCACCACGTAGTTCATCACCGAGAACGCCAGTGCGGCGGCGCACAACAGAGTCAGCCAGTCCGTGTCCATGTCTGCGATTCCTCAGTGCCCGGTTTCGTCGGCAAGGGTGGGCTGCGGCCCGGGTTGGTCCTGCTGCGGCGGCTCGCGCAACAGACGCAGCAACACCCACAGACCGATGCCGAAGATCAGCAGATAAAACAGCAGAATCAGCCACGTCGACCCGACGACTTGAGCCCTGGACACCGACGACAGACTGTCCGCCGTGCGCATCAATCCGTAAACCGTAAACGGCTGTCGCCCCACTTCGGTGACGACCCAGCCGCTGAGCATCGCCAGAAATCCGGCCGGTGCCAGCAGCACGCACGCGCCCAGCCAGCGCCGCGCCGTGTACAGGCGATTACGTCGGCGCAGGATCAGGCTGACCACACCCTGCCCAAGCATCAACAGCCCCAGTCCGACCATCAGCCGAAATGCGAAAAACACCGGCGCCACGGGCGGGATGTCCTCAGCCGGAAATTCATCAAGCGCGGCGATGGTGCTGGTCAGGTCATGCTGCAGGTAGAGGGAACCAATGCGCGGAATCGCCACCTCCCAGTGGTTGCGGCGCTCTTGCATATCCGGCCATGCGAACAGGCGCAGTGGCTCCCCAGCCCCTTGGGCCGGGCGCGTCCATGAGCCTTCGATCGCCGCCACTTTCTGCGGCTGGGCGTGCAAACTGTGCCGGCCATGCAGGTCCCCGACGACAATCTGCACCGGCATCAGCAGCGCTATCACCCACAGTGCCACGGAAAATTGCAGGCGAGCGCGCGGGTTTTTCGGGGCCTTGCGCAATTGCCAGGCACTGATCCCGGCAATCAGCGTCGCGCTGCCGATGAACACGGCGAGCAGCATGTGCGCCAAGCGATAGGGAAACGAAGGATTGAAGATGATTGCCCACCAGTCCTCGGCGAGGAAACGCCCGTCCGCGCCAATCGAATAGCCGGCGGGGGTTTGCATCCATGAGTTGGCGGAAAGAATCCAGAACGCGCTGATCAGCGAGCCCACCGCCACCGCACACGTGGCAAAAAAGTGCAGACGCGGACCGACTTTCTTCAGGCCGAACAGCATGATGCCGAGAAATCCGGCTTCAATGAAAAACGCCGCCATCACTTCATAGAACATCAGCGGGCCGATGACATCACCGGCCTGCACCGACAGCCGCGACCAGTTGAGACCGAACTGATACTCCAGAATCAATCCCGACGCCGTGCCCACTGCGACATTCAGCGCAAACACTTTGAGCCAGTAGCGATAGACATCCAGATAAACCTGACGCCCGGTCCTAAACCACAACGCTTCCAGCACCATGAGGAAATTCGCCAGACCGATGCTGAACGCCGCCAGCACGATGTGGAAGCTGATCGTGATCGCGAACTGGGCGCGGGCGGCCATCAGGGCCGAATCAACAGGCTCCATCCATCAGCCGCTGTAGAACACAGCCAGCTTGTTGCCTTCAGGATCGCGCAGATAGGCCACGTAAAAGTCCGGCGTATAGGCCTCGCGAGTGCCAGGCGCGCCTTCGTCGCTGCCGCCGTGGTCGAGCCCGGCCTTGTGCACCTGATCGACCTTATGCCGCGAGTCGGCGCGAAACGCCGGCATCATGCCGTTGCCGGGTGTCGCCGACTCACCATTGAACGGTTGCGAGATGTGCACACTCCCGGGCCCGTTGGACTTGTCGGCGCAATCGGGCAAGTAGAAACAGTAGTGTTCTTCGCGATCATGCCGGTAGCCAAGCGGCGTCAGGATCGCCTTGTAAAAAGCCGCCGAACGCTCGACATCGTTGGCGCCGATAAACAGATAACTGAGCATGGGATGTCCTCCGATGGCAGCTGTCAGCGCTGTGGCTGTTCCTCGTTCAGGGTAAAAACATTGCCGGCGTCACGCACCAACTGGCGCCATTCGGCACTGGTGATCAGGCCTTGCTCCTCCATCTGATCCGCAGCCTTGAGCAACTCGTCATATTGCTGTTCCGGATCCAGATCGGCCTCGGCCTGCTCCGCCATCCTGCGCCAGGCCGCCAGTGATGCCTTTTTTTTCTGATCGAACATACGGGTATCTCCTGAGGGACTTACCCGGTAGAAAAAACAGCGCGACAGAGGTTCAGGGCAAACGACGGATGGAGGGTTTAAGCGGAATTCTTTTGTAGGAGTGAGCCTGCTCGCGATAGCGATATATCTTTCAAAACATTTGAATGTGCCTCCGTCATCGCGAGCAGGCTCACTCCCACAAAAGCAAAAGCAAAAGCAAAGCAGCGCAGCTGCCCGCGGCGAAGCCGCCCCACTCAACAATGAGCGCAAGCTCGAGTGCTTTTGATCTGGCTTTTGATCCACCGGCGACGTCGGAAGGCTGAGTGGAGGGAGTGATCCGGGCGTGGGAGCGCAGCGACCGTTCGACGAAGTCGAACACAGCGGAAGGAGGTGCAGCGAAGCAAACCGGAGCCGCTGCGCCCGGATCGATCCCGCAGCGAAGGAACCCCGAGCCCGCGAGGGGCCGAACGTAGGAGCAAGCCTTTTCGGTTACCTTTTCGGCGTTTGGAAAAGGTGACTCGCCGTAAGGGCGAAACCGCCAGCCGCAACACCCGAAAAAACGGATATACACCCAAAACCCCAAGAGCCTGGTCGGCCCAAAGGCCGCCAAGCCCCCAAAAACCCCGCAAATGTCAAAACCGCTCCGCCACCCGCTTATACGGATAGTCCGGCTCCCGATACTTGCCCGGCTTCTGCCGTTTCGGCAACTCGACCTTGTCGCGCTTCACCTCTTCATAGGGGATGCGACTGAGCAGATCAGTGATGATGTTCAGCCGTGCACGACGCTTGTCATTGGAGTCGGCAACCCTCCACGGCGCCCAATCGGTGTCCGTATGCTTGAACATCTCGTCCCGCGCCCGTGAGTAGTCATACCAGCGGCTGTAGGATTTCAGATCCATGGGTGTCAATTTCCAGGTCTTGCGCCCGTCATTGATTCGCGCTTCGAGCCGGCGGGTCTGTTCCTCCGGACTGACCTCAAGCCAGTACTTGAGCAGGATCACCCCCGAATCAACGATGGCGTTCTCCACCCAAGGAATCGACTTGAGAAACTTGTCGGCCTGCTCCTCCGTACAAAAACCCATGACCCGTTCGACACCGGCGCGGTTGTACCAACTGCGGTCGAAAATCACCACCTCGCCGCCCGCCGGCAGATGCGGCAGGTAGCGCTGCACATGCATCTGGCTCTTTTCGCGATCGGTTGGCGCCGGCAGTGCCATCACCCGGAACACCCGTGGGCTGACGCGTTCGGTGATCGCCTTGATCACACCGCCCTTGCCTGCACCGTCGCGCCCTTCGAAAACAATACACACCTTGACACCTTTGGCGATGACCCACTCCTGCAGCTTGACCAGTTCAATGTGCAGCTTGCGCAGGTGTTCCAGATAGTCCTTGTTTTTCAAGCGTGGACGTTCGATTGCCTTTGCAGGTTTCTTCTTGTCTTTCGCCATGAACCTGTCCTCGCGCTTCAACAGCCCGCTGAATTTGTTTATTGACCCGAAGGGCCTGATCCGTGAGGTTAGTTCACGCCCGGTTGTTTGCCATTGCCGGGCAAAAAAGCCCTGTCGCCATGTGTTTCCTGAGATTGTTCCGACGTCGCACTGTTCATTGCCCGATCCCCTGTTTGCTGGAGTTTTTTCGATGCCGTCGTCCAAATCATTGCCCACTGCCCTGCTCGGTCTGGCCCTGGCCTGCCCGGCGATGGCCGAGACCCAAGGTCTGGAGCTGGGGCAAGTGCTGATTTCGGCAGATCAGCGCAGTGGCAGCGATGCAGCGGTCGAAGAAGCGCGGCAACGCCTTGAGGAGGTTCCCGGCGGCACCAACGTGGTCGACATGCGCCAGCCGTTGCAGGGCCGCGTTGCCAGCAATCAGGATGTGCTCGCCTATCAGCCGGGGGTGTATGCGCAGTCGGCGGGCAACGAAGGCGTGAAAATTTCCATCCGTGGTTCAGGCATCAACCGCGCGCCCGGCGCCCACGCCTCGGGGCTGTACACGATGCTGGATGGCTTGCCCCTCACCGGCCCCGGCGGCACACCGTATGAATTGCTCGAGCCACTGTGGGTCGAGCATGTCGAAGTGCTGCGCGGCGCCAATGGCTTCGATCGCGGCGCGCTGGCGCTGGGCGGCGCTATCGATTACGTCAGCCACACCGGTTACACCGCGCCAAAGCTGCAAGTGCGCTACGCCACTGGCAGCCATGGCTATCAGCAGCGCCAGGTCAGCTCCGGGCAAGTGCTGGGCGATTTCGATTATTACGTGTCGCTGACCGATGCCAACGCCGACGGCTATCAGGACCACACCGCCAGCGAGAGCAAAGGCCTGATCGCCAACTTCGGCTATCGCTTCAACCCGAATCTGGAAACCCGCTTCTACTTTCGCTATCGCGAAACCGACAACGACCTCGCCGGTCGCGTGACCAAGCATTCCATCGAACACAGCCCACGGGCAGCCAACCCGGCGTATGTGACCCGCGATGACAGCCGCAAGCAGCCCGGCAGTACCTTCATCGGCAACAAGACCACGTTCTACCTCGACGACGATTCGAGCATCCAGACCGGCCTCGTCTACCACGACTACCCGATGGATTTGCGCGAAGGCCCGAACCGGCTGAAGGTGGCTTATACCGACGTTAGCGGCACATTCGACTACAAGCGCCGCGACACTTTGTTCGGGATGGAAAGCCGCAGCAATGTCGGCCTGCGCGTGACCAAGCACCTGCCCAACAATGGCGCCAGCGAGTTCGTGCGCATCCCGAGTGGCAACACCGCCAGCTATGCCGCGGGCACGCGGATGCGCAATTTCACTTATCAGGGTTCGGACACCGTGCTGCATTTCGGTAACGACCTGGAAATTGCCGACGACCTCTGGCTGACCACCGGCCTCGCCGCCATCTACACCCGCCGCGAAAGCGCCGTGACCTATCCGCAGGTCGGCGGCAAAACAAGTCTCAGCGACTGGGACTATGCACCGCGCATCGGCCTGCGCTACCAGATCACCCCCGACGTGCAAGTGTTCGGCAACCTCAGCCGCTCCGTCGAAGCACCGCACCCGTGGTCGCTGATCTACAGCTCCAACGTGCGCTTCCCTGCCGGCAACGGCGCCGCCACCGGCACCCAGCGCGACCCGGTCGAGCTGCAAAACCAGACTGCAACCACTCTGGAACTCGGCGGCCGTGGCGACAGCCATTTGGGCGAATGGAGCCTGGCCTGGTACTTCGCCCAAGTTCGTCACGAACTGCTCTCGGTGCTGCCGGACGCCAACGCCGTCACGCCCTACGAACTCAACGCCAGCCCGACCGTGCACCAGGGCATCGAGGCCAGCCTCAACAGCAAACTCTGGACCGCCGCCGACGGCCGCCAGCTGAGCTTGCGCCAGGCCTACACCTTCAGCGACTTCCACTACCGCGACGACGAACGCTTCGGCGACAACCGCCTGCCGGGCCTGCCGATGCATTATTACCAGGGCGAACTGCGTTACGACTGGCCGCAGGGCTTCTTCGCCGCCGTGAACACGCAACTAGTCTCCAAAGTTGCCGTTGACTACGCCAACAGCTATTACGCCGACCCTTACGCCCTGTTCGGCGCCACCCTGGGCTACAACGCGCCGAAGGGCGACTGGCAAGGTTGGGTGGACATGCGCAACCTGACCGGCAAGCGTTATGCGGCAACGGTCACGTCGGGGTATGACGACAAGGGAGTGGACGCCGCGCGGTCGACCCCGGGTGAAGGTATGGGGGTTTATGTTGGGGTTTCGTGGAGTTTGTTGTGAGCCCTGTTGGCTGTAGACGGACAACTCCAGCCAATCTGCACTACGCTGGCTAGCGATATGAGACAGCTTGCGGAAGGTTCGCTCAATGACAGTCTGCTGCCCTGATTGTGGGTTCACCACCGATAACCTTCCGCCCACGCATAAATGCCCTGAGTGCGGAGAGTTTTCCCACGATTGGTTGATTTACGACTGGGAAGAATTTGTTGCGATCAAACGTCGGCACATCAAGTACAACGTCGCGATTCTTGGGGCATTGCTGATCAATGTGCTTCTGGCCCTCGCGCTTCAGTCCAGCAATGCTTTCCAGTGGTTTCTGACGCTATTGGCGATACCGGCGATCATCAGCTGGCTTCTTTGTCGCAGACAATTGCGGGCGAGGTCAGCATATAAAGGCCATGAATCTGGCGTTGTTTTTCCATGGTTCAGCGGGTTGGGTGGTCTTTAATGGCTGTTCAATAAGGAGCTCTTGCCAGCCCGACGTCCTCTTGCAATACGAATCCGAAACGCAACAAGCAGTGGCAAGCCCTTCAAGGAAGATGTAGATGCGCGAACGCAAAGCAGCACGATTACTGGTCATAAGTCCCTCGCAAGAAGTTCTGCTTTTCAGATTCATCCATGAGAACGGCGCCTTGGCCGGCAGAAATTACTGGGCAACCCCAGGCGGCGGCCTTGAGGCCGGTGAGACATTCCATGACGCTGCAATACGTGAGTTGCGTGAGGAAACCGGTATTGAGGTCCTCACGGTTGACGGACCTGTAGCTCACCGTGATTTTTCCATGCTATTACCCAGCGGCGAAACTGTACTCGCGGTCGAACAATATTTCGTCGTGCATACGCCAAGCGAGCGGCTATCCAGAGCTGGCTGGACTCAGGAAGAAACCGAGGTCATGGCCGATCATCGTTGGTGGTCCGCTGAATCGCTACGAGGCACCGACGATCAGATATGGCCCGAGAGGCTGGATGAAATGCTGGTGAATGCAGGCATCTTCGAGTCGGTCAGGTAATCATCGCTCTCCACTGAAAATAACGGACTGACCTCATGGATACTTCCCAAGAAAACCCATTGGAAACATCACTCCGGCTGGCCGCGGACGAACCCGCGCATCGCCCTGAGTTCTATCACACCCTGCTGGACTCGACCGTCTACATCCTCGGCACCGCCGGTGCGGCGCAAGGCCATGTCAATCTCGAAGCCGGCAGCAATATCAGCATCGCTCATTGGCAGAAGCCCGATGGCACGCCAGTCATTCCGTTCTTCTCCTCACTGCCAACGCTGCAACAATCCATCGACAGCGAGCAGAGCTATGTAGAAATCCCTGCCCGATCATTGTTCGAAATCACGCTGGGCGCGCTGCTCTTTCTCAATCCGAAGTCGCCGTACGGCAAGGAATTCTTTCCGGAGGAAGTGCAACGCCTGCTCTCAGGCGAAATCGGCCGGCCCGCCACGCAGCGTACCGTTGAAAAAGAAACCAACGTCTTGCTTGGACAGCCTTCGGACTACCCATCGACGATGGTCCATTCGCTCTCGCAACTGCTGGCCAAACACGCCAATGTGAAACGCGCGTTCCTGGCGCTGATGCACGACCCCTCGGTTGATGAAAAACCGCACTTGATCGTCGGCATCGAAGCGGATGGCGATATCGAACAGGTCATGCGCGAAGCCGGCAATGTCGCTGCGGACACAGCCCCTGATGGCGGGCCGGTTGATTTTTGCCGCGTGCTGACGGGACAAGCCGGGCTGAGTGATTACTTCCTCAGGGAGACCAAACCGTTCTACGAGCGCAAGTCGCCAAGCAAGCTGCGTTCGTTCTTTGGCTTTGGTTGAATACGATCTGATGAAAATCGCAGTCGCCTGCATGTCGCTTGATCAGCAGGCCAGTGGTCGATTCTGATGAGCGTGACCTTGGATTCTCTCAACCCGCCCTCATAACAGTGGGTATCCCCCCATCGTCTCGAGAGGAAGCACACACCATGACCACTCAAACCGAAACTGCCATTCTCGCCGGCGGCTGCTTCTGGGGCATGCAGGATCTGTTGCGCCGCTATCCGGGTGTGCTGAAAACCCGCGTCGGCTATACCGGCGGCGATGTGCCGAATGCGACCTATCGCAACCACGGCAACCACGCCGAAGCCATCGAGATCGAGTTTGATCCGGCCGTGATCAGCTACCGGCAGATCCTTGAGTTCTTCTTCCAGATCCACGACCCGAGCACGCCTAACCGTCAGGGCAACGATCTTGGCCCGAGCTACCGCTCGGCGATCTACTACCTCAACGACGAGCAGCGTGCCGTCGCTGAAGACACCGCCGCCGATGTAGACGCATCGAAGTTGTGGCCGGGCCGAGTGGTTACGGAAATAGAACCGGCCGGCCCGTTCTGGGAAGCGGAACCCGAGCATCAGGATTACCTGGAGCGGATTCCGAACGGCTACACCTGCCATTTCATCCGGCCTAACTGGAAACTGCCGAAGCGCGGTTGAAGAAACTGCTGGCGGGGTTCAATGCCCCGCCACCACCGAAGCTTCTACAGAGCGCGGGCCCGACTTGAAACCGTGGGCCCGGGCACCCCAGGCAATGGCGAAGGCGATAGCGACCAGTGCCAGCATGGCCCACGGAAATGAGGTAACGCCCCACTGATCGAGCAGCACGCCGCCGACGACACCGCTGCCAGCGATCGCGCTGTTCCACGCCACTACGTTCAACGACAAGGCGACATCCGCTCCGTCGCCCGCCGCATCAGCCAGCGCCGTTTGCAACAGCGTCGCCGCGCCGCCAAAGGTTAAACCCCATGCCGCCACGCCGAGATAAATCACCTCTGGGCTGCCTCCGCCAAATCCCAGCGCCACGCAGACGGCGGCAAAGGTCGCCAAACTCAGCAGAACCGTCGAACGCAGCAGCGGCTCGACCAGCTTCGCCGTCAGCCATATCCCGACCAGAGCGGCGATGCCGAAGCTCAACAACACCACATCCACCCGCTCGGCCATGCCCGCCGGCGCCACGAACGGAGCGATATAGGTGTAGAGAATGTTGTGCGCCAGCATCCAACTGATCACCACTTCTAGCACAGGACGCACGCCCGGGGTAGTCAGGACTTTGCTCAGCGATAGGCGTTGATGGGCCGGCTGCGGCGGGTAGTCGGGCACTTTCACCAGTACCCAGACGATCAGTACCAAGGTCAGCGCCGACATCAGACCGAATGTAGTGCGCCAACCGACCAGCCCACCGAGCCACGTACCCAGAGGCACGCCCAGCGACAGCGCAATCGGTGTGCCGACCATCGCCAGCGCCAACGCCTTGCCCTGCTGTTCGGGCTCAACCATGCGTCGCGCATAGCCGGCCAGCAGACTCCATGCCAGACCCGCCGCAACCCCGGCGAAGAACCGCGCGACCAGCGTCACGCCGTAATGCGACGACAGCGCGGTAATCGAATTGAACAGCAGGAAACCGACAATCGTCAGCAGCAGCACGTTGCGGCGCCGCCAGCCCCGGGTGGCGATGGTCATCGGGATCACCGCCAGTACGGAACCCAATGCGTACGCGGTAACCATTTGCCCGGCCATGGACGGCGAAATCGCCAGGCCTTCACTGATCAACGGCAACAGGCCCGCCGGCAGGGTTTCGGTGACGATGCAGATGAAGCCAGTCATGGCCAGCGCCAGCAAAGCGCCGATGGGCAGACCTTTTGGCGTAGCCGTTAACGTGATTGAAGGTGTCACTGGAAGCTCCTCGAAAAAACCGACTCAGATTTAAATACCGATCGATCTAGATCCTGAGGGTGCATGCGCAGCGTTGTCAACAATTTCTGTATCGACTAGTCTTTATATTAAATCAATGAGGAGTCAGGTCATGGCGAGAACCGGTCGCCCCCGTCAGTTTGATCGCGACGACGCCGTCGATCAGGCTTTGCAACTGTTCTGGCAACACGGCTACGACGCGACATCGCTGGCCCAATTGAAGGCAGGCCTGGGTGGCGGTATCTCTGCACCTAGCTTCTACGCCGCGTTCGGTTCCAAGGAAGCGTTGTTCGATGAATGCGTGCAGCGTTATTTAACCACCTATGCGCAAGTCACCGAGTGCCTGTGGGACGACAGCCTGCCACCACGCCAGGCGATCGAGACCGCTTTGCGCCAGTCGGCACGCATGCAGTGCGACGACACACACCCCAAGGGCTGCATGGTTACCCTCGGCGTCATGAGCGCACCGAGCCCGGAAACCGCCCATGTGGCGCAAGCCCTGACCCACTCAAGGCAGCGCACCCGTGCCGGCATTCAAGCCTGCGTCGAACGCGCTGTGAATGCCGACGAGCTGGCCAGCGGCACAAGTGCGGCGGCGATGGCGACGGTATTCGACAGTTTCCTGCAGGGCATATCCATCCTCGCCAGAGACAACACCGCGCTGGATAACATTGATGCTGCTATCACTCAGGTCATGCAAATCTGGGACATTGCCGCCACGCGTAAGGCGGATTGATCAAATCACAAATGCACCGGTGCCACCGGCGCCGAACCCGGCTCCGGCACATCGACATTGACCTTCAGTGCAATCAGCAGCGCGGCCAGCAACATCAGAATTCCAGCCGCTACAAACACACCATGGATACCGCTGAAACTGAACACCGAACCGCCGGCGGCGGCGCCTGCGGCAATCGCCGACTGCACCGATGCGACGACCATGCCGCCTGCGCTTTCGGCCTGATCGGGTATCGAGCGCGCCACCCAGTTCGACCATGCGACCGGCACGCCACCGAAGGCCATCCCCCACAGCGCCAAGAGCAACGCCTGCCCGGTGAGCGAGGCAGGTAACCCGACCAACGCCAGAGCGGCAACACCCACCAACACCGGCATCAGCACCAGTGTTGCGCGTGGATTGCGCTGCAACAGCCAGCCGGCGAACAGCGTGCCGGCAAAGTTCGCCACGCCGAAACCAAGGAGCATCAGTGCCAGCGTCTGCGGGCCGACGCCGGTGGTGCTTTCCAGAAATGGCCTGATGTAGGTGAACAACGCAAAGTGACCGGTGTGCACCAATACACAGCCAAACATGCCAATGGTAATGCCCGGTCGCAGCAACACCTCAAGCACCGTGCGCAGGCGTGACGGACGATGCGGCGCCAGACTGGGTAGCGTGAATATTTGGAAGACCAGCGTCACCACGCCAACCGCCGCAGCTGCGAAAAACGCACTGCGCCAGCCAAACTGACCGCCGAGATAACTGCCCAATGGCACCGCGACCACGGTCCCCACGGCGATCCCGCTGAAGATGATCGACAGCGCACGCGGCAGCAGCGCCGCCGGCACCAAGCGCATCGCCACGGCCGCCGCCATGCTCCAGAATCCGCCCAGAGCTATGCCCAAAAGGATGCGCATGATCAGCAACACTGCGAGGCTGGACGACAACGCGACCAGCAGATTCGATGCGATCATCAGTGCCGAGAAACCGAGCAAGACCAGGCGCCGATCAAGACTGCGCGTCAATCCAGGTACGAGCAATCCGGCGAACAGCGCCACCACTGCGGTCACCGTCACCGCTTGCCCGGCCAGCGCTTCGCTGACGCCAAGATCGAGCGCCATCGGCGTCAGCAGGCTGGCCGGCAGATATTCCGCCGTGAGCAGACCAAACACACCCATCGCCAGTGAAAACACCGCCATCCACGCAGGCACCAGCGGCTCCCCGTCAGTTCGCCCATCACCTACACGTTCATTCATTTCAAGACTCCCTCGGACATTTCGAGAGGGCAGTCTATTGGCGGCAAACCGGATGATCTATGATGCGCAGTCTTGAACTTTTGATCGAAACCCCGAATATGAGCAGCATTGATTCCTTCTCTGTGTCCTCAGACCTCATCACCGAGTTGCTGCGCAGCATGCGTCTGCGTGGCGTGCAATATCGTCGGATCCACGCCGGTCCGCCGTATGGTCTGGGTTTCAGCGACAAATCGGGCCATGCGTATTTCCACTTCGTCGCCGCTGGATCGACGTTATTGCGACTGGAGGACGGCAGCCTGTACGAGTTGTCAGCAGGCAATGCGGTATTCATTGCTCATGGTGCCGCGCACCAGTTGCTGTCACACGCTGGAGCTGAAGTGCAGGACATTGACAGCGCCGTCGCCGCGCCACTCGGCGATACGGTCTGCGCGATGCAGGTCGGGCACAGCGCCGATTCGCCCGATAACGCCCTGCTCTTCAGTGGCTGTATGGAGTTCGAACTCGGCAGCCTGCAAGGCCTCGGTCGGCTGATGCCGGGTCTTATGCTGATCGACGCCGGCGGCCAGCGTTATCCGGGACTCATGCCGATTCTCGCGACCATGGAACGCGAAGTCAGCGCAGCGCGCATTGGCTTTGCCGGCATTCTCGCGCGCCTTGCCGACGTAGTGGCGGCAATGATTGTTCGCGGCTGGGTCGAATGCGCTTGCGGCAATGCCTCCGGTCTCGTCGCCGCCCTGCGCGACCCTCGCCTGGCGCAGGCCTTGCTGGCCCTGCACCAACAACCGGGGCGCGACTGGAGCGTCGCCGAACTGGCAACGCTGTGCAACACCTCACGTTCGGCCTTCGCCGAACGCTTCCAGACCACCCTCGGCACCCCGCCGCTGCGCTACGCCACCGAACTGCGCATGCGCCTGGCCAGTCAGTGGCTGACCCTGGAGAGACTGCCAATCGAAGAAGTGGCGCAGCGCTTGGGCTACACCTCCCAAGCGGCATTCAGTCGTGCGTTCAAGCGGATAACGGGAAGCTCACCGGGAGCGAGTCGGCGCCAGCGCTGAAGACGAGAATCGCCGTAACAGAGCCGCTCTCATTATGTGCCCCCCCCCCCCAGATTCTGCCCAACACCGCGCTCGCCCGCTCACGGATAACCGAGCCTACGAGACACAGCGCTTTTGCCTACAAATCTTACGGAAGTCGCTGTCTTGCCGGCTTACCCTCCGCAATTTATCGTTTCCCCGTCGCCACCTGAGAGTTGAAAGCGCTGGGCACATTCGACTTTGTGCAAACAGGTCAGACGAAAAAGGTGTTGTTGACGTATCCGTCACTCCTACCTAATCTGCTCCCATCCCGCCCAAGGCAGTACGCCGTTCTAATCATCCAGAACATGCCAAACCCTTGGGCGTTTTTTTAGGTAAAAAACATGCCCACTGCGGTGTTGGTCGATGGCGCCTTTTTCATCAAACGCTTTCGACGAATCGAACCTCAAAACGCCTTCAACGCTGAACGCGCGGCCGATCTGGTCCATCGATGGGCAACCGCCCACCTCCTCAATAAAACCTTGACCCGTCCAACGGGCGCCATTCGAGAGCTACGACAACGAGCCAGGAAAGAGCTTTACCGTATCTTCTTTTATGACTGCCCCCCACTGGACACCAAACAGCACAACCCAATAAGCAAAAAAGCTGTGGATTTTTCCAGGTCCAGGGAGGCGGCATTTCGCAAAGAGCTGCACTCCAGACTGCGAAGTAAACGTAAGCTGGCGTTACGACTTGGACATCTGTCGAAGGATGTCAGATGGACCATCAAACCCGCAAAAATCGCTGAGCTGTTGAAAGGCAAAATCCAGATGACTGACCTTATGGACTTCAGCCCCCCAATTTCCCCAGCCCCGCGCCCACCCGCTCAGCAGCCTGCAAATCCCCACGCGCCTCCAACTCCTGCGCCACTCGCCGCAACTGCTCAACCGTCAATCCCACATTCAGACTGATCTTCAAATGCGACTCCAGCTGTGATTCCACCCCAGCCATTGCCGCCAGCGCACCAACCGTCGCCAGTTCCCGATCCGTCCATGCCAGGTTGTCACGGGCGAAGATGTCACCGAACAAGTGCACCTTCAAAAACTGATCGATCGCCGGGGCGAATTCGAACAGGGGGCCGGACACTGGCGCACCGACCAGACGAGTCTGATTGTCGGTGCCGAGTTCGGTGAGCGCATATCCCGACGGAACCGGACCCGGCTCGCGTCCCGGCACGTCTTCGATGCCCCGAGCAGCGCGTTCCTGCAAAACCTTCATCAGCAATGACAAGGCGTTGAGGCTGCGAGGGAACCCGGCGTAGGCGTACAGCTGCACCAGAATTTCCTTGGTCTCGCTGATGCTCAGCCCGGCATCGAGACCACGATTGAGTGCGTCGTGCAGACGCGGCATGTCGCCGATTGCAGCGTTGGCGGCAATCGGGGCGATCGCCAGTTGTTTAGGCGTCAGAGGCTGTTCTTGCATGATCGGTTTCTCCGGTGATCGGGAAGGATTGGCGCAGAGGGGATTCACGCAGGCTGCACTGGCAAGGACCGCGCAGCCGAGGGCCGCGATGCGCAGAAGGCGCGGCTGATGCAGGGTTTTCAGCTTCATCAATGAATCTCCTCACTCATCCAGCGTGAACGTCACCCGCACATCGCCGCGCCCCAAGACTTCGGCCAAGTCCTGCGGGCGTTCGATGCGGCCAAGACGCGAATAGCGGTAGGACGAATCGAAGGTTTTGTAGAAGACCACCAACGTATCGTCGCCATACAAAAGGAAATCGCCGTTGTGGATCGTGCCCGGCCGGTAGGACTGGGTGGGCAATGGCGGCTGCACGGTGGCGTATTTTTCATTGCCGTGCAGGTCGGTCATTTCCAGGCTTAGCGGCAATCGCGTGAGCAATTGCCGCGTACTCGGGTTGTCATCCAGTGCAATGGCAAAACGCTGTTCTCCGACGGTCATCCACATCCTGCTGGCCTCCATAGCGGTCGGTGCAGACAGAGCAACGGGCAGCCATGCCATCAGTACGAATCCCTTCCAGCCGTTGGCAAAAGTCCGCATCGCTTTGCTCCGTCGCGTTGAAAGTTACTTCAGGTTGCTCTTGAAGAACTGCGTCAGCTTGGCAAAAGGAATCAGCTCGACCCGGTCGTACAGATCGACATGGCCTGCGTTCGGCACAATCACCAGTTCTTTCGGCTGCCCCGCCAACCGGAACGCCTCTTCGCTGAACTCACGGGAGTGCGCGTCGGCACCGGCAATAAACAACATCGGGCGCGGCGAGATGCTCTCGATATCGACGAACGGATAGAAGTTCATGAACTTGGTGTTGCTGCTCAGCGTCGGACGCGTGGTCTGTTGCGGCGTCGAGCTGGCCGGGGTGAATTCGCCGCGCGGGGTGCGGTAGAAATCGAAGAATTCACGCTGGATCGGATGGGTGTCGGCCTTCAGTTCCAGCACCGTGCCGCCGGTGTATTCGACCTTGCCGCCAGTAAACTCGGCGTAACGCTGCTCGGCCGCTTGCGCAATGATCTGCTTGCGCTGCGCAAGGCTTTGCGAGTGCTTGAGGCCATCACGGTTGGCCGCGCCCATGTCGTACATGCTGACCGTGGCGATGGCTTTCATGCGTGGGTCGATTTTCGCCGCGCTGATCACGAAGCTGCCGCTACCGCAGATGCCCAACACGCCGATGCGCTCGCGGTCGATGAATGGCCGTGTGCCGAGGTAATCGACGGCCGCGCTGAAGTCTTCGGCATACATGTCCGGCAGCACGGCATTGCGCGGCGCGCCCTCGCTTTCGCCCCAGAACGACAGATCCAGCGACAGGGTGACAAAGCCCTGCTCCGCCAGTTTCTGCGCATACAGATTGGAGCTCTGCTCCTTTACCGCGCCCATCGGATGGCCAACGATAATCGCCGCGCTGCGCGCTGCCGGGTCGAGTCCTTTGGGGACAAACAGGTTGCCGACCACGGTGAGTTGATATTGGTTTTTGAAGCTGACCTTCTGCACGGTCACCTTGTCACTTTTGAAGAAATTGTCGGCACCGTGGGACATGTCAGCTCCGAATGCAGTGAATGAACTCAGGAGAAACCCGAGCAGTATGAACAGTCGTTTCATGGGGGCGTCCTTGATCGAGAAGCCAGGCGTGGCCGGGATGAAGGTATTGTTGCGCAGGCTCGAGGCTTTGATTAGCTAATGAGTGCTTAATGCGGTTATAAACACTGCTAATCAATAAACCCGAGCGCGCACCCATGGCCAAACCCAATTTCAACGACCTGCTCGCCTTCGTCACCGTTGCCCGCAGCGGCAGTTTCACCCGCGCGGCGGTGCAACTGGGCGTGACGCAATCGGCGGTGAGCCAGGTAGTCTCGGCGCTGGAAGCGCGCCTGAAAATTCGCCTGCTGACCCGCACTACGCGCAGCGTGTCACTGACCGCGGCCGGCGAACGCTTGCTGCACACCGTGGGTCATCGTTTCGATGAAATCGAAGCCGAGCTGGACGCGCTGACCGAGTTGCGCGACAAGCCCGCTGGCACGGTGCGCATCACCTGCGGCGACAACATCATCAAGACCACTCTGCTGCCGAAGCTGACACCGCTGCTGCTGCAGTACCCGGACATCAAACTGGAGTTCGATATCAACTACGGTTTCCGCGACATCGTTGCCGACCGCTTCGATGCCGGCGTGCGTTTCAGCGATACCGTCGCCCAAGACATGATCGCCGTACCGATCGGCCCGCCGCTGCGCATGGCCGTGGTCGCGTCGCCCGGCTACTTCGCCCAGAACCCCGCCCCGCACCATCCGCGCGATCTGGCGGCGCACCGTTGCATCGACATCCGCTTTCCGACCTACGACGGCGTCGATGCCTGGGAATTCGAGCGTCAGGGCAAAAAGCTGAAAGTACGGGTCGACGGCCAACTGGTGTTCAATTCCACCGTGCACATCGCCGACGCCGCTGTGAACGGGTTAGGGATTGCCTACCTGCCTGAAGACGAGTTCGGTGCGCATCTGGCTGAAGGGCGTTTGGTCAGAGTGCTGGAAGACTGGTGCGAACCGTTCGGCGGCTTCCACCTGTACTACCCAAGCCGCCGCCAACCGTCGCCGGCGTTTTCACTGGTGGTGGATGCGTTGCGCGTGGTGAGAGACCCAGCCCCTTTGTAGGAGCGGGCCAGCTCGCGATAGCGTCGGCACATCCAATAGAATAAGTGCCTGACCCAGCGCTTTCGTGAGCAGGCTCACCCCCACAGGGTTTTGCGGCAGATCCCGAAAATCAATCGATTCACAAATCCAAGGTGGGAGCGAGCCTGCTCGCGAAGACGCCAGCCCAGGCAAATCATCTCTGCATGCCACCCCGCGCGCGCCTCACAACTTCGACACATCCCCGGTAGCCTCGGCAATCGTCGCCAAGGTTTCCTCCATGCTGGCGATGTCTTCATGCAGCTTTTGAAACACCAGATCCAGCGACTCGGGAGCGTCCACGGTCTGATGGCCACGCAGCGACTCGACGCTATCGCCCTCCACGTGCTGAAGAATGTCCACGCTTTCTCGCAGTGCCAATAGCTGATCAAAGATCGCGGCAATCTGCGCCTGGCTGCGGGTGCTCATCGCTGCCCCGGCTTACAGATCAGTGATCCCCATCCCAGACGTGCAATGACCATAAATCAGACCCTCGTGAAGAAACGATGAACACAGAGCAGAACAGGCGGCTCAACCTTCGGTTTTTCGCGGGCGGCGCGCGGTAAAGTGCGTTCTTGCGTGAATGATCAAGACCGATAATGGATTGACCTTGAGCGGTTCAGAGAGTTTGAAAGAATTGATCCCGACTCAATAAGCGAACTCATGCCCCAATTCGCTCTCCATCCACGCCAGAAAACGCCTGACCCGTGGGAAGCTGGAATGCGCTTTGGGGAATACCAGATGGTGCGCCGCCACCGCAGCACTCAGTGATTCAGGCGCGACTTCAACCAGCGTGCCCGCGGCCAGATACTTCTGCGCCAGCAGTGTGCTTTCCAGTGCGAAACCCAGGCCGTGACTCGCGGCTTCCAGCGACATGTATGAACGATCGAAGCTCAATGCGTAAGGCCGTTCCGGACGCGCCAAGCCATGTTGGGCAAACCATTGCGGCCATTTGAGCAGGGTGGCTTCCGACAGAATCAGATCGCACTCCAGCAGATCCGCCGCGCCGCGCACCGGGCGTTGCGCGAGCAGTTTCGGTGAAGTCAGCACCGCGAACGTCTCGTTCCTGACCGTGCGCACCTCATAGCTTGGCCAGTTCGGCAGACCATGGCGGATATCGACGTCGATCTTGTCGCGACTGAAGTGCAGCGATTCATAGGAGCACGACAGATTGATCTGTATGTCCGGATGACTCGCACGAAACGCTTCCAGGCGCGGCATCAGCCAGAGCAGGCCGAAGCTTGGCGATGAGTGCAAGCGCAGGCAATCGAGGCTGACATCGCTGGCCGCACGCTCGGTGGCAACGGCGAGACTGTGCAGAATCCCGGAGACTTCCTTGAGGTATTGCTCGCCGACCGGCGTCAGCGAGACGCCACGGGCAGCACGGACGAATAATTGCCGGCCGATCATCCCTTCCAGTTTCGCCAGTTGATGGCTGACTGCCGAGGGTGTCAGGTCCAGCACTTCCGCCGCTCTGGCGACGTTGCCGAAGCGCGCGGTTTGTTCGAAGGCCTGAATTGCTTTCAGCGGTGGCAGGATGATCGATGCCTCAGTGTCTGAGCGCATGGGGACTCCGTGGTGATTTCTTGTGATGTACGGACCGGTTTCATTCAAGCATTTGCGAAACGGCCTGACGAGTGCTGAATTTTTTTCAGCATTGAGTGACTTCCGCGTTATTGCTCACGCTCGCCCCGGAGGACAAGCTGAGTCATCGGTTACTTACACACCGACCCAATAAAAACAATTCGAGGGAATCCTCCATGCTTCTTCAAGGCAAAGTCGCAATCATTACCGGTGCCGCATCTGCCCGTGGCATTGGCCGCGCTACCGCCAGTACATTTGCGCAACACGGCGCTCGCGTGGTCATCCTCGATCTGGATGCATCCGCAGCACGTGACGCCGCCGCAGCACTGGGCGAAGGTCATCTGGGCCTGGCGGCCAACGTGGCCGACGAAGCGCAGGTTCAGCAAGCCGTCGCCGCCATCATCGAGCACTTCGGGCGCATCGATATCCTCGTCAACAACGCCGGTATCACCCAGCCACTGAAGACTCTGGATATTCGTCCTTCGGACTACGACAAAGTGCTGGACGTCAGCCTGCGCGGCACTTTGCTCATGTCCCAGGCGGTGATTCCGCTGATGCGCCAACAGTCTTCCGGCAGTATCGTCTGCATGTCGTCGGTGTCGGCCCAGCGCGGCGGCGGCATCTTCGGCGGTCCGCATTACAGCGCGGCCAAGGCCGGTGTGCTGGGGCTGGGCAAGGCCATGGCGCGGGAATTGGGGCCGGACAACATCCGCGTCAACTCCATCGCACCGGGGCTGATTCACACCGACATCACCGGCGGCCTGATGCAGGATGAACGCCGCCACGCCATCATCGAAGGCATTCCGCTCGGGCGCCTGGGTCAAGCGCAGGACGTCGCCAACGCCGCGCTGTTTCTGGCCAGCGACCTGTCCGCTTATCTGACCGGCATCACCCTCGATGTGAACGGCGGCATGCTGATTCACTGAGTAACTCTGGGCGGGCCTGCGTGGCCCGTGCGGTTCTGGATCGATGACGCAGCCGGGCCTGATGGCCTGGCGGTCAATAAAAACAAGAGATCAGACCATCATGACTACCCTGTCGCTCGAAGCGGTTTCGACCGTGCGTTCTTCTGCCTATCGCAAAACGGCCTGGCGGCTGATGCCGTTCCTGATGCTGTGCTACCTGTGCGCCTATTTGGACCGGGTCAACGTCGGTTTCGCAAAGCTGCAAATGATGAACGATCTGGCCCTCAGCGAAACGGTCTACGGACT
The DNA here is from genome assembly GCF_019145195.1 of Pseudomonas siliginis. Taxonomy (GTDB): domain Bacteria; phylum Pseudomonadota; class Gammaproteobacteria; order Pseudomonadales; family Pseudomonadaceae; genus Aquipseudomonas; species Aquipseudomonas siliginis. The sequence goes on along the minus strand of NZ_JAHSTW010000003.1, from coordinate 267,547 downwards.
GGGCGCGGGGGTGTTTTTCATCGGCTATTTCCTCTGCGAAGTGCCCAGCAACATCATCCTGCACAAGGTCGGCGCGCGAGTGTGGATTGCGCGGATCATGATCACCTGGGGCATCGTCTCGGCGCTGTTCGCCTTCGTTGAAACCGCCTGGCAGTTCTATGCCCTGCGCTTTCTCCTGGGGATTGCCGAAGCCGGTCTGGCGCCGGGCCTGCTGCTCTACCTCACCTACTGGTTTCCGTCCTATCGGCGGGCGCGCATGACCGTGTTGTGGTTTATCGCCATTCCGCTGTCAGGCATGGTCGGTGGCCCGCTTTCGGGCTGGATCATGAACCACTTTGCCGGTGTGCACGGCTGGGCCGGCTGGCAGTGGATGTTCGTTTTGGAAGCGGTGCCCACGGTCATCGTCGGCCTGCTGGTGCTGAGTTATCTGAAGGACGGCGTGCATCAGGCGACCTGGCTCAATGACGAGGAAAAAGCGCTGATCACTCGCGAGCTGGCCGAAGACGACCAGCAAAAGGTCACCCATGCCTCGGTCGGCGAGTTCATTCGCGACCGGCGCTTGTGGCTGCTGGCGGCGATCTACTTCTGTGTGGTCATGGGCCAATATGCGATCACCTTCTGGCTGCCGACACTGGTGCGCAATGCAGGTGTTTCCGACCCGCTGCACATCGGTTTCCTGACCAGCCTGCCCTATCTGTGCGCCATCGCCGCCATGCTCCTGGTCGGCCGTAGTGGCGACAAACATCGCGAGCGCCGCTGGCACCTGATCGTGCCGATGATCGCCGGCGCGATCGGTTTGAGCCTGGCAGCGCTGATGGGCGGCAACCCGACCTTGTCGATCCTCAGCCTGTGCCTGGCCGCCTCCGGCATTCTCTCCGCCACCTCGTTGTTCTGGATGCTGCCCACCACGCTGCTTGGCGGGGTGTCTGCGGCCGCCGGCATCGCCGCGGTCAACAGCTTCGCCAACCTCGCCGGGTTCTGCTCGCCTTATCTGATCGGCTGGATCACCACCCTGACCGGTTCCAGCGCCATCGGCATGTACCTGATTACCGGCGTGCTGTTCCTCGGCGCGAGCCTGGTCCTGCGTATTCCTGCCGCTTTGGTCAATCGTTGAGTCAACGGAGTTTCATCATGACGACTAATCTTGCACACGCTGCATCGCTGAGCCTGACCCAGCGCGCGCACAACATTCGCCGCCATGCACTGCGCATGGGCCAGGTTCAGGGCCAGGGCTATGTGGGCCAGGCGCTCGGCGCGGCTGACCTGCTGGCGGTGTCTTACTTTCATGCGATGAACCATCGCCCGACAGATCCCGAATGGGAGCAACGCGATCGCTTCTATCTCTCCATCGGCCACTACGCCATCGCGCTGTACGCAGCGCTGATCGAAGCCGAGATCATTCCGCTCGACGAGCTGGAAACCTACGGCTCGGATGACAGCCGCCTGCCGATGTCGGGCATGGCCGCCTACACCCCGGGGATGGAAATCACCGGCGGCTCGCTAGGTCAGGGCCTGGGTATCGCGGTCGGTGCCTGCCTGGGCCTCAAGCGCAAAGGCTCTGCCTCGTTCGTCTACAACCTGCTGTCCGATGGCGAACTCAATGAAGGCTCGACCTGGGAAGCGGTGATGTCGGCTTCGCACTGGCAGCTCGACAACCTGATCGCCATCGTCGACGTCAACAACCAGCAGGCCGACGGTTACTCCAGCGAGATTCTTTCGTTCGAACCCATTGTCGATCGCTGGCAAGCCTTCGGCTGGTTCACCCAGCGCGTCGACGGCAATGACCTCGACGCCCTGATCGCTGCATTCGATGCCGCGCGCAATCACCCCGGCGGGCAACCGCGCGTGATCATCTGCGACACGAAAATGGGCAAAGGCGTGCCGTTTCTGGAGAACCGGGAGAAGACCCACTTCATTCGCGTCGAAGAGCACGAATGGGACCTGGCACTGAGCAACCTTGAAGAAGGAAAAGACCAATGAGCAACGCCGCCAACACTGCGCCTTCGACTGCTACTGGCGCGCCGGTGAAAAAGCGCCTGACCACCTCGGCGATGATTGCCTCGATTGCCTCCGAGGGCCAGGCGACCCGCTCGGCACCGTTCGGCCATGCGCTCGCAGCGCTGGCAGACCAGCGCGCGGACATCGTCGGTCTCTCTGCGGACCTGTCCAAGTACACCGACCTGCACATTTTCGCCAAGGCGCATCCGGAGCGTTTCTATCAGATGGGCATGGCCGAACAGTTGCTGATGAGCGCTGCGGCGGGCATGGCGCGTGAGGGTTTCGTGCCGTTTGCCACCACCTACGCGGTGTTCGCCTCGCGCCGCGCTTACGACTTCATCTGCATGGCCATCGCCGAGGAAAACCTCAACGTCAAAATCGTCTGCGGCCTGCCCGGCCTCACCACGGGTTACGGGCCGAGCCATCAGGCCACCGATGATCTGGCTATTTTCCGCGCTATGCCCAATCTGATGATTGTCGACCCGTGCGATGCGCTGGAAATCGAACAGGCCGTGCCGGCCATCGCCGCTCATCAAGGCCCGGTCTATATGCGTTTGCTGCGCGGCAATGTGCCATTGGTGCTGGACGAGTACGGTTATAAATTCGAGATCGGCAAGGCCAAGACTCTGCGCACGGGCAACGACGTGCTGATCATCTCCACCGGGCTGATGACTATGCGCTCACTGGAAGCGGCCAAGCAATTGCAGGCCGACGGCATTGATGTGGCCGTGCTGCACGTGCCGACCATCAAGCCGCTGGATGAACAAACCATTCTCGCCGAAGCGCGTAAATCCGGGCGTCTGGTGGTCACCGCCGAGAACAGCTCGATCATCGGCGGCTTGGGTGAGGCGGTTGCCGGGTTGTTGTTGCGCAATGGCGTGACGCCCACCTTCAGGCAGATCGCGTTGCCCGACGCGTTCCTTGACGCCGGCGCCCTGCCTACGCTGCATGATCGCTACGGCATTTCGACGCCGGCCGTTTGCGCGCAGATCAAAGCCTGGCTGTAACTCCACCGTGAGCGGCGCCTCCATCCGAGGCGCTCGTTCATTCGCAACCAGGAGGCAGAACGTGAAAGCACATGAACTGCTGGATCCCGACTTCAAAAGCTTTTTAACTCCCGGCGCAGAAGCCTGGACGTTGGAAACGCTGCCCGCGATCAGGGAACGTGTTCACGCGACATTCAAATCCCGAGAACAAGCGCTCGGAGAAAACCTATGGATCAAGGCCCACGACGGTGAGAATTTGCGCCTGTGTCTTTACCGGCCCGCCGCCGCAGCAGCGGACGGTAATTTTGCGGTGATCCTGTACATCCACGGTGGAGGTTTCGTCCTCGGTTGCCCCGAAATGGCCGATGACTATCTGGCTGACCTCGCCGAAAAACTTCAAGCGATCATCGTCGCCGTCGATTACCGTCTCGCGCCAGAGCACCCCTTCCCTGTTCCTCTGGAGGATTGCTACACGGCCCTCGGCTGGGTTTTCGCCCACCGGCAAACGCTCAATATTGACGCCGACAAAGTAATCGTCATGGGCCACAGTGCCGGCGCCGGGCTGGCAGCAGCGCTGGCCATTGCGGCGCGGGATCGCGGCGAGTATTCCATCGCCAGTCAGGTGCTGGTTTATCCGATGCTCGATCACCGTTCGGGCAGCGCGGCCTCGCCTCAGCAGAACAGCACGACCGGCGTGATTGGCTGGCCGGCGCAGGCCAACCAGTTTTGTTGGGAGTGCCTGCGCGCTGACCAAGCGCTGGATGATCTGCCAATTGGCTGGTTTTCGCCGGCCCTGCAAGACGATCTGCGTGACTTGCCACCGACGTTTTTGGCCGTCGGCGCGCTGGATCTGTTTCTGGAAGAGGACGTTGCATTTGCCCTGCGCCTGTCCCGCGCCAGGGTTGCCGTCGAACTGCATGTCTACCCTGGGGCGCCACATATGTTCGATCAGTGCACCGGCAGTGTTAGCGATCAGTCTGCGCAGGATATCGTCCGATCACTTCGGCGATCGATAGCTAGCGCATTAACTGCTGAGGGATAGAAAGAACAGCTGAAACGGTACAACGGGATTTCTTATACAAAGCCTTCCTCCCCTCCTACGCTTTTTGATTAATACCTTCGCAGACAGGCAACTGCGGAGGGTGGCCTGCGCTTTGAGAAATTCAATATCGCTTAGCCATCGCTCTCCTCGATTCCGCCCGGATATTTTCCAGCGTCTCTTTGGATAATGTCGAAACCGACACATTTTGTTGCACCCAAAAACCGCTTGGATCCAACGTCCCGACAAACGGTAACGACCTGAATAGAACAGATTTTCAAATAGATAAACGTGGGCAAATGGCCCATCCATACGCTCGTCAAAAATCAGGCAGCCCCATCCGACACTCCCTATCTATGGTTTTAAAACCACCCGTGGACGTCCGCCCCACCCATTTACAGGGAGTAGTAATGGACAACATCGTCATTGCCGACAAAGCCAATTCTCAGCTCACTGCCCAGAACTGGGGCAATGTTCAGCTCAGTCAGCCTTCAGTTGTACAAATGCCGGTTCGGCCCGATCAATTGGCGTCGACCAGTCGCAGCGGTCAGGATTTGATCGTCAATCTGAAGTCTGGCGAGCAAATCAAAATCTCCAATTTCTTTGTCACCAGCCCTGACGGCGTGCCCAATGACATTGTCTTTCAGGGTGACGACGCGACGCTGTGGCAGGCGCGCTACAGCGCCGAGCCGTTCAATGGCTTTACCTTTGACGAAATCAATTCGCTGGACGAGCTGATCGCTGGCGTCGGAGTGGTGGATGGTGCGACGCCGGCCTGGGCGATTGCCGGGCTTGGCCTGTTGGGCGCGGGTGGTGCGGCAGCCGCTGCCGGCGGAAGTGGGGGCGGCGGAGGTGGTGGTGGTGGTGGTGGCGGTGGCGGTGGAGACGCGACGCCTCCTGCGCCCGCGACCGGATTAACCTTGTCGGCCGATGGCCGGGTGCTGAGTGGTTTTGGCGAAGCTGGCAGTGTCGTTCAGGTACGCGATGCAGCCGGCAACCTTTTGGGTTCCGGTACCGTTGGCGCCGATGGCAGTTTCCAGGTCGACCTGGGTACGCCACAGAACAATGGCCAGCCGCTCGACGTCACGCTCACCGACCCTGCGGGCAACGTTTCGACGCCGGGTACGGTCACTGCGCCGGATACCACCGCGCCCACTGGGCCTGGCAACCTCGCTGTGAGCGCCGATGGCACGCAACTCGGCGGCACCGGTGAAGTCGGCTCGACCATCCAGGTGCGCGCCGCCGATGGCAGCCTGCTCGGCAGCGCCGTGGTTGCGGCCGACGGCACCTTCAGCGTCGCCCTCAGCCCCGCGCAAACCGGCGGTCAGCCGCTGACAGTGAATGCCACCGATGCCGCAGGCAACACCTCGACCGGCGCAACGGTCAGCGCGCCGGAGATCGTCGAACCGACGACGCCAGGCAATCTCGGTTTGAGCAGCGACGGCAGCCAGCTGACCGGCACCGCCCGGGCCGGCACCACGATCGAAGTCCGTGCCGCCAACGGCGAATTGCTCGGGCGTGCGGCGGTGGCTGCTGACGGCACTTTCCTGCTGACGCTGGTTCGTGCGCAGGCCAACGGTGAAACCTTCAGTGTCGTGGCAGTCAACAGCGCCGGTGCGCAATCGCCGGCCATCACCTTCAATGCGCCGGACATCACCGGCCCCGCCGCTGCAACGGATCTGGCGGTGAGCAGCGACGGCCTCTCGGTCACCGGCCGTGGCGAACCCGGCAGCACAGTCAGCGTCACCAATGCCCAAGGCACGCTACTGGGGACAGCTCTGGTCGCCGCCGATGGCTCGTTCACCGTGCAACTCAACGCCGCGCAAATCGATGGTGAGGCGCTGAGCGTGCTGGTCACCGACGCCGCGGGCAACCCTTCGCCAGCAGTGACTATCATCGCGGTTGACCTCGACGGACTGACCCAACCAAGTGACATCGCGGTCAGCATCGATGGCACGCAGTTGAGTGGACGCGGCCAGGTCGGTTCGACCGTGACGGTGCGCGACGCCAACGGCAATCTGCTCGGCACGGCCGTGGTGGCCGCGGACGGCACGTTCAGCCTGCAACTGAGCAGTCCGCAGAACAATGGCGAAACACTGCAGATCAGTGCCAGCGACGCCGCTGGCAACACTTCCGCACCACTGAACTACGTCACGCCTGACACTCAAGGGCCGACGGCCGTCTCCGATCTCGCGCTCGACGCTCAGGGGCAGACGCTCACCGGTAAGGGTGAGTTGGGTGCGTCGGTCACTGTGCGCGATCCGGCCGGCAACATCATCGGCACGGGCACGGTGGATGCCGATGGCAATTTTACCGTTCCACTTTCCACACCACAGACCGATGCGCAACAACTGCAAGTGATCCAGACCGACGCAGATGGCAATCCATCGGCGCCGGTCAACGTAATCGCACCCGATCTGACCACACCGGTAGCCGTGACCGATGTAAGCATTTCCGCCAATGGCGCCATAGTTTCCGGCGCGGGTCAGATCGGCGCCACCGTTACTGTCACTGACACCAACGGGACCGTGCTGGGAACAGCTTTGGTCGGCAGCAACGGCCGGTTCGAAGTCACCCTGTCGTCGCCACAAACCGATGGCCAGAACCTCAGCGTTGTGCAGACCGATGGCTCGCCCACTGGCTCCCCGGCAGTTCCAGTTGAAGCGCCGGATATCCAGGCCCCCACTGCCCCTTCCAATCTGTCGCTGAATGCAGGCGGCACTGAACTGAGCGGCACCGGCGAACCCGGTGCCACCGTGTCGGTCAAGGATTCGGCCGGCAATGTGCTGGGCACCGCGATCGTCGACGGCACCGGCGCCTTCACAGTGCCGCTGAACAGCCCGCAGATCGAAGGCCAACAACTGCAAGTGAGCCAATCGGATGGCGTGAACGTTTCCCCCAACACGCCGCTGACCGCAGTGGACACCACCGCGCCGCTAGCGCCTGACAATGTCGTGCTCGCCAGCAACGGCGTGACGTTGACCGGTACCGGGCAAGCCGGCAGCACCGTAACGGTCAGCGCACCGGACGGCACGGTAATCGGTACGACGGTAGTTGCCAGCGACGGCAGTTTCAGCGTCAACCTGAGCCCGGCTCAGCTCGACGGTCAGGTGTTGAGTGTGGTCCAGACCGATGCGAGCGCCCTGCCCTCGCCGGCCACGCCGGTCACCGCACCGGACATCACCGCCCCGCCTGCACCGACCGGGCTGGTCGTCGATCCTGCAGGGGCCACGGTCACCGGCATCACGCAGCCCAATAACACGGTGCAGGTGCTGGATGCCGACGGCAACGTCATCGGCACTGCGACCGCTGACGGCACGGGCGCCTTCACGGTCGACCTCGATACTGCGCAGACCAATGGCGAAGCCTTGCAAGTCGTGGTGTCGGACGGCGCCAACAGTTCGCTGCCAGGCACCGTTGCCGCGCCGGACAGTACGCCGCCGGCAGCGGTCAGCGATCTCGCGCTCAACCCGGCCGGCACGCAAGTGTCGGGACTTGCCGAACCGGGCACGACGGTCACCGTCAGCATCGCTGGCGGCGGTCTCGTGCTGGGTACCGCAACGGCGGGTGAGGACGGCCGCTTCGTCGTGACCCTCAGTCCACCGGCCGAGCCTGGCGGCAATCTGGAAGTCATCAGCACGGATGGCGGCGGTAATGATTCGCCCGTCGTGCCGCTGGCAGGACTGGACGGTAGCCAGGTCGCGACCCCGACCGATCTGGCCTTGAGTGCCGATGGTTTCACCCTGACCGGCGCCGGAACGCCCGGTTGCACCGTGACGGTGACCAGCAGCAGCGGCACGGTGCTCGGCTCAGGTCTGATCAACAGCTTCGGCCGCTTCACCCTGTTGCTCAGCAGCAAACAGATCAATGCGCAAGTTCTCCAAGTGACGGCCACCAGTCCCGACGGTGACGTGTCGATTCCGGGCACGGTGACGGCGATCGATGGCACGGCGCCGGACGCTGTGACCAATCTGGCGCTGAATAACAACGGCACGACACTCACTGGACGCGGAGAGGCCGGGGCGACGGTCACTGTCACCGACGCCACAGGTACCGTGCTCGGTACTGCACTGGTCGCCAGCAATGGCACGTTCAGCCTGACGCTGACGCCGGCGCAGCTCAATGGCCAGGCGCTTACCGCGATCCAAAGCGACGCCGCCGGCAACCTGTCGCAACCCGCCGGCATCATCGCTACCGATCTGCAACCGCCAGCTGCAGCGACTGGCGTCAGCATCAATGACGTCGGCACCGTGGTCAAAGGCCAGGGCGAAGCCGGCAGCACCGTGACCGTGCGCGATGCCGCCGGCAATGTTCTGGCCACCGGCGTGGTCGATCAGAGCGGCAATTTCCAGGTCACCTTGCCCAACGCGCAGAACACCGGCGAAATCCTGCAGGTCGCCCTGACCGACGCCAACGGCAACACCTCGATTCCCACTGGCGTGGTCACCGTCGACGGCACCCCGCCGGCCGCCGTGCAGAATCCGCTGATCAGCGCCGATGGCAGCACCCTCAGCGGCACGGGTGAAGCTGGCGCGACGGTCAATGTCACCACCGCCAACGGCACCTTGCTCGGCAGTGCCGTGGTTGGCGCAGACGGCGCGTTCAGCGTGACCCTGGCGCCAGCGCCGACCAACGGCGAGGCGTTGGCGATCAGCCAGACCGACCCTGCCGGCAATGTCTCGCCGTCGACCAGCGTCAACGCACCCGACATCAGCCCACCAGCTGCACTGACCCAAGTCGCGGTGAATGCTGACGGCGTCACCGTCACTGGTCATGGCGAACCGGGCGCCACGGTGTCTGTGCGCAGCGCCGACGGCACCTTGCTCGGCACCGCGCAGGTCGGCAGTGGCGGCGCGTTCACTGTCACCCTCAACGCAGCACAACTGAATGCCGAAGTGCTGACCGTCACTCAGGAAGATCCGCCGGGCAACGTTTCGACGGCGGTTGAAGTCATCGCCGCGGATCTGACCTCCCCGGCGATTCCGAGCGCATTGACGCTCAATGCTGCCGGCGTGCAACTGTCGGGCAACGCCGAGGCCGGCAGTACGGTGACCGTACGCGACAGCCAGGGCAATCTTCTCGGGACCACCACGGCGGCCGCAAACGGCACTTTCCAGATTACCCTCAACAGCCCGCAAACCAATGGCCAGGCACTCAACGTGACAGCCACCGACGCGGCGGGCAATCCGTCGGCCCCGGGCATCGTCAACGCCACCGACACCACCGCCCCCTTGGCGACCAGCGATCTGGCGGTGAGCGCCAATGGTGCCACCCTGACCGGCATTGGTGAGGTCGGCGCCAGCGTGGAAGTTCGCGATGCCGGCGGTGCTTTGCTGGGTACTGCGACCGTTGCCAGCAATGGCAATTTCAGCGTCACGTTGTCCCCGGCGGCGGTGGCTGGATCGAATCTTTCCGTGGTGCAGATCGATGCAGCCGGCAACACCGGACCGGCGGCGCCGGTGACCGCGCCGGGCAATCTGGCGGAAAGTGCACCGACAAATCTGGCCCTCAGCGCTGACGGTCTGACCCTCACCGGCTCGGCCACCGCCGGCAGCACCGTGAGCATTCGCAATGCCTCGGGCGTGTTGCTCGGCAGCGCGCTGGTGGCGGCCAACGGCACGTTCAGCGTCACGTTGAATGCCGCGCAACTCAACGGCGAACAGCTGTCTGCCGTGGCGACGTCGAGCACCGGTATCAATTCATCCCCGACCGACTACACCGCTGCCGATATCGCCGCGCCAACGCCGCTCAGCGAGCTGAGCCTGGCACCGAACGGCACGGCTCTGACCGGGCGCGGTGAAGCCGGCGCCACGGTGACCGTGCTCGGCACGGGCGGAGTGGTTCTCGGCAGCGCCGTGGTGGCGGCCAATGGCACGTTCAGCGTCACCCTCAGCCCGGCACAGACCTCTGGTCAGACTTTGAGCCTGAGCCAGGCCGACACCGCCGGCAACGAATCCAACAGCGTCAACCTGATCGCCCCGGACCTGCTCGCGCCCAATGCGCCGGCGGCGCTGGTGGCAAGCACTGACGGCACCTTGCTGTCGGGTACCGGTGAGGCCGGCACCACGGTCAACGTGTACAACGCTGCCGGAGCGCTGGTCGGGACCGGCACCGTGAGCATCGACGGCACGTTTGCGATAACCCTGACTACGCCACAAGCCAACGGTCAGGCGCTGACCGTGTCACTGACGGATGCGGCGGGCAACACCTCGGCAGCCACGCCGTTCACTTCGGTCGACAGCACACCGCCAGCCGCTGTTTCGCAACTGAGCATCGGCGGCGACGGCGCAAGCCTGACCGGGCGCGGCGAACCGGGCGCGCTGGTCCGGGTCATCGACAGCGACGGCAACGTGCTTGGCACCGCCGTGGTCAGCGCGACCGGTACCTTCACCCTGCCACTGAACCCGGCGTTGACCAATGCCGAAGTGATCACCGTGGTTCAGGCCGACGCGGCGGGCAACGACTCGCCGGCAGTGAACCTGACCACGCCGGACTTCACCCCGCCTGATCCACTGGACAACGTCGATATCAACTCGTCCGGCGCGCTGGTCATCGGTACTGGCGAACCCGGCGCGACCGTGACCGTGCGCGATGCCAACGGCACTTTGCTCGGCACAAGTGTGGTACTCGGTGACGGCACCTTCAGCGTCACCCTCAATCCGCCGCAGATCAATGAACAGATCCTCAGCGTGCAACAGGCTGATCCACCCGGCAACGTCAGCGCCCCGGTGACGGTCACCGCCCCGGATCTGACCCCGCCAGCGACGCCGGCCGATCTGCAACTGAATGCCGATGGCGGTCTTCTCACCGGTACCGGCGAAGTCGGCGCCACTGTCCGTGTGACGTCGGCCGATGGCACCGAACTGGGCACCGGCACCGTGGGTAGCGATGGTCGTTTCCAGATCACCGTGACCCCGGTGCAGACCAATGGCCAAGCGCTGTTCGTGGTGTTGGCGGATGCAGCCGGCAATGCCTCGCCTGCCGGCACCCTGACCGCACCGGACAGCACGCCTCCTGCCGCGCTGACGGATGTCGAGATCGACGCCAGCGGCAGCCTGATTACCGGCTCCGGTGCGGCTGGCTCGCAGGTGGTCGTCACCAATGCGCTGGGCACCATCGTCGGCACTGGCACGGTGCAGGCCGACGGCAGTTTCAGCGTGACGCTCGACCAGCCGCTGCTCAATGGTGAAGCCTTGTCGGTGATCCAGCGTGATGCGGCGGGCAACCCTTCGCCGATCGTGCCCGTCACTGCGCCGGACATCACCCTGCCCGCTGCGCCCACCGGCCTCGTTCTCGCGCCCGACGGCGTGACATTGACCGGTACCGGTGAAGCCGGCGCCACGGTGCGCGTGCTCAGTGCGACTGGCACGGTACTGGGCTCGGCAACCGTGACCGGCAATGGCTCGTTCAGCGTGACCCTCAACCCGCCGCAAGTGAACGGTGAGTTGTTGAGCGTCAATCAGACCGATCTGGCATCCAACACATCGCCGACAGCGCCCGTGCAAGCGGGCGATATCACCGATCCACTGGAGGTGGCCGACCTCAACGTCAGCCAGGACGGCTTGACCGTCACCGGTACCGGCGAGCCCGGCGCAACCGTCACCGTGCTTGACGGCGCGGTGGTGCTCGGCACAGCGACGGTGGCGGCAGATGGCAGTTTCAGCGTCACGTTGTCGGCTGCGCAACTCGATGGCCGCGCACTGTCGGTCGTGCAGGCCGACGCACAAACCAACCAGTCCGAGCCCGTTCTGGTCGACGCGCCGGACAGCACTGCACCGATCGCACCAACGGTGACATCGCTGACCGGCGCCGGCACCTTGCTCGCCGGGACCGCCGAAGCCGGCAGCACCGTGACTGTGCTGTCCGCCACCGGCACCGTGCTCGGCACAGCGGTGGCATTGGGCGACGGCACCTATACAGTCACGCTGAATCCGGCTCAGGCCAATGGTCAGTTGTTGTCAGTGATCGCGACGGACGAGGCGCAAAACGCATCGCCAGAGCTGCTCTACCCGGCGGCAGATACCACGGCTCCGGATGCCGTCACCGGTCTGACCATCAGCGGCGATCTGAGCCAGCTCGCCGGTCGTGGCGAAGCCGGCGCGAGTGTCGAAGTGACCGATGCGCTGGGCAATGTTGTCGGCACCGGCACGGTCGCGGCCAACGGCACATTCCTGATCGATCTGGATCCGGGCATCACTGCCGGCCAGGTGCTGACAGTGAATCAAACAGACGTCGCGACTAACGTGTCCGCAGACGCCGACCTGACTGTTCCGGCAGTGCCAGCCCCGGCTGCGCCGGACAATCTTGTGCTGACAGCCGACGGCGTGACGCTGACCGGCACGGCGGCGATCGGCACCACCATCAATGTCTACGCGCCGGACAACAGCCTGATCGGCACCGGCGTGACTGGCCCGGATGGCACGTTCAGCGTGGTGCTGACGCCTGCGCAAACCAACGGCGAAAGCCTCGAAGTCACCGCCAACACTGCGTTGGGGGGTGCCTCGCTGCCGACTGAAATCACCGCAGGTGACACCTCGGCGCCGGCGCCACTCAGCGATCTGGCGGTCAATGCCAACGGCACAGTCGTTACCGGTCGCGGCGAAGTCGGCGCGTCGGTGACTATCACCGGCGCTGGCGGCGTGGTGTTGGGCAATGCGACGGTCGGCGCCAATGGCACCTTCAGCGCACAGCTCAATACGCCGCAGGTCAACGGTCAGGTGCTCAATGCGACTCAGACCGATGCGGCACTCAACACTTCGCCGGGGCTTAACGTAACCGCGCCCGACATCACTCCCCCGGCCGCTCCGACGGCGCTGGTCCTTAGCGGTGCCGGTCTGGTCCTCGGCGGGCTCGGTGAAGCCGGCGCCACCGTCACTGTTCGCGGTGCGGGTGGCACGGTGCTGGGCACGGCGACGGTGGCGGGCAATGGCTCGTTCTCGGTGACCTTGTCCTCCGCACAACTCAACGGCCAGCAGCTGAGCGTCACGCAGAGCGATGCGGCGGGCAACGTTTCGACGGTTACCAATCTCAGCGTCGCCGATACCACCGCGCCGGCGCCGCTGAGCAATGTCAGCCTGAACGGCACCGGACTAGCCGTCAGCGGCACGGGTGAAGCCGGCGCGACCGTCAGCGTGACCAACGCAGCCGGTACCGTCCTCGGCACCGCCGTGGTCAATGCTGGGGGCACCTTCACCGTGCAACTGTCCAGCGCGCAACTGAACGGCCAACAGCTCAACGTCCAACAGGCCGACCCGACGGGCAATCTGTCGCAGGTCTTCAATCTGACGGCCCCTGACGTGCAGGCGCCGATTGCAGCCAGCGGTCTGACGCTCGCTGCCAACGGTCTGACTTTGAGCGGTACGGGCGAAGCCGGTGCGACGGTCAACGTCTACGGCCCGGGCGGCGCGCTGATTGGCACTACCACCGTGGGCAGTGGCGGCACGTTCAGCTTCAACCTGAACACCGCACAACTCGACGGGCAGCTGTTGACCGTGCGTCTGGTCGACCCGGCCGGCAATCTGTCGCCCAACGCCAGCCTGACAGCGCCGGACATTACCGCCCCTGGCGCGCCGACTGGCGTCAGCGTCAATGGCAGCGGCACCGTGCTCACTGGCGTCGGCGTGCCCGGTTCGACCATCAGCGTACTTGGCGCCGGCGGCGTGGTGCTCGGCACCGCCACCGTCGCCGCTAACGGCAGTTTCTCCGTGGCACTGGCCTCGGCGCAGATCAACAGCCAGGTGCTCAGCGTCACCCAGGCCGATCCGAGCGGCAACGTATCGGCTGCGGCGACCGCGACGGCGCCAGACCTGACACCGCCCGCTGCCGCCACGGCGCTGCTGGTCGGCGCCGACGGCCTGACCGTCACCGGTACCGGCGAAGTCGGCGCAACCGTCACCATCAAGTCGGCCAGCGGCGCCGTTCTCGGAACCGGCACGGTCAACAACCTCGGCGTGTTTACCGTCACCCTGAACAGCGCGCAGATCAACGGTGAAAACCTCACCATCAACCTTAGCGACGCACGCGGCAACGTTTCGGTGGCCGCCAACGTCATTGCGCCGGACGTCGACGTCAACGCGCCAGTGATCGCCAGCGATAACCTCGCCGTCGGCACCGTCACGCTGGCCCCGGTCACCGCCTCGCAGACCTTCAACGACTCGTTCACCACGCTGCTGGCCGGATTCTCGAAAACCTTCACTTTCACCGTCGCCGGCGGCACGCGTCTTGATCCGACCCTGACGCTGACCACCAGCAGCCTGATTTCGCTGATCGATGGCGTGGTCTACACCCTGCAAGTGAAGGATGCCAGCGGCAACTGGGTGACTCTGGATGTCAACGGCAGCGGCGGCCTGCTCGACCTGATCGCGCTCGCCGGCCAAGGCGTGCGGGTCGACATCGGTAACCTGCTGTCAGGCGATTATCGACTGACGGTTTCAAGCACCGGTATAGGCGTGCTGACCACGGTCAATACCCAGCTGCAACTGGATGTCAGCAGCCTGACCCAGTTCAACGGCATTGCCGGGCCAGCGGTGACCGGCAACGTCATCACCAACGTCGGCGTCGATGGCACGGCCGATCAGACCGGCCCGGACAACGGCGCGCAGTTGCAGATCTTCAAGAACGGCGCCTGGGTCAGCGCTGGGGCCGGCACCACGGTGCAAGGGTTGTACGGCACGCTGACCATCGACGCCAACGGCAACTACAGCTACAAACCGAACGGCAGTGTCGGCAGCGTCGGCAAAGTCGACGTGTTCAACTATCAACTGGTGCACCCGAACGGCTTGAGCGACACCGCCAATCTGTATGTGCGCATCGACAGCCCGCAAGCCAGCGAAGTGTGGAATGACGCCAATCTCGGCAGCCCGGCACTGGTGGTTGATGCCACAGCGGACATCGCCTCAACCGACGTCACCCTGATCAACCGCGAAGTCACCACCAACTCTGCCCTTGGCACGTTCAATGTGCTGCTGGGCGGCGGCAGCGGTAACTACAACACCGTGGTCGCAGCCGATACCGTCAGTGACCTGACCGTGGTGGTCAATTCGAGCAACCTGTTGGCGCTGCTCGGTTCGATGACGGTGGGCCTGTACAAGCTCAACACCGCCACCAACCAGTACGTGCTGGTCAAGAGTTACGGCGGCAACGCGCTGGTCAATCTCGGCGGCGGCAACTACGGGATCAAGTTCGACGACCAGACCGCCGGCAGTTATCAGGTGCGGGTGGCAGTGGGCGGCCTCGGCCTGCTGACCAGCGTCAACACCAGCCTGATCAACGTCGCGACCTACAACAATCAGTTCGTGGTCGGCAGCTACACGCCGGTATCGGGCAATCTGCTCACCGACACCGCTGGCGGCGGCGCCGATGTGTTGGGCTCGGTCTACACCTTGCTCAGCGTGCTGGTCGCCGGCAGTTACGTTGCGCCGGGTTACAACGGCGTCTCGCTGGTCGGTAACTACGGCACCCTGGTGGTCCAAGCCAACGGCAACTACACCTACACGCTCAAGGCCGGGCTGACCGATGCGGTGATCGGCCAGGAAGACACCTTCACCTACCAACTCACCCACCCCAACGGCACCGTGGATACCGCGACGCTGACCATCGACCTGAACAAGGCCGGCGCATTTGCCAGCACCGCTTTCTCGGCCCTGGCCAGTGATGACCTCGGTCTGGCCCATGCCACTGGCAGCGACTTGATCCAGGGCACCGAGGGCAACGACACCCTCGACGGGTCGCACGGTGGCGCCGTGACCCTGCAAGGTGGCGGTGGCGACGACACGCTGATCATCGCCGATCAGCAATTCACCTCGGTGGACGGCGGCAGCGGCACCGACACCCTGCTCTGGGCCGGTGGTGATGTGTCGATCAACCTCGGCGATCTGCAGAGCAAGATCCACAACGTCGAAATCCTTGACCTCAACCATTCCAGTGCGGTTGCGCTGACACTGAATCTCAGCGATCTGCTGGCGATCACGTCCTCGGACAACAACACCCTGCTGATCAAGGGTGACGACAGGGACAGCGTGCACATGACCGATGGCTGGGTCGCCGATGGCACGCAACAGGCCGACGGCATCGACTATGTTCAATACACGGCGCAGGAGGATCCGAGCCACCACTTGTGGGTACAGAACGGCATTCAAGTGGTTTGAAACAAGACATCGAACGTTGGTCTCTCAACAGTAAGGGAAGTCTGTGGAGTCAGTTTTTCGCCAGAAATGGCCGGTGGTCCTGTTGACCATCGGCCTCTACCCCGCTTTCACCGCCGGCGTTCGCGCCGACGACAATCTCGACAGCAGCTTGCGCAGCATCAGCCCGTCGCAACAGCAACAACCGGCAGGCAATGAAAGCCGTCAGCGCCCTGCCCCTGCTCTGAAAGCGTCCGCCGATGCGGACGCGTTGGGGCTGGAACAAGCGGTCAGGCTCGCCGTGGACTGGCACCCACGCATCGGCGAAGCCATCGGCACCCTGTTCCAGCAAGGCGAAGGGGTCAACGTCGCCGAATCCGGCTATTACCCGCAGGTCACCGGCGGCATCAAGGGTGGCTACACCAGCGGTTACGGCAGCGATGCCGGCAGCCAGTCGGTGAACATTTCCCTCAAGCAGATGCTGTATGACTTCGGCAAGGTTTCCAGTTCGGTCGACGCCGCCCGCGCCCGGGTGGCGCGCAGTCAGGCCGGGATTCTGCTGGCGATCGACGACATCGCCCGCGACACCGCCAGGGCCTACATCGAGGTGCAGCGCTATCAGCGTCTGCTCGAGGTTGCGCGCGAGCAGATTCAGGGCATCGGCGGCATCGTTGATCTGGCCAAACAGCGCAGCGACATGGGCGCCAGCACCCGCTCCGATATGGTTCAGGCGCAGTCCCGGGCCGAAGGCGCGACGGCGACGTTGCAGGAATTCAAGGCGCAATACGCACGCTGGCAAGCGACCCTGACCAGTCTGCTCGGACGGCGCACGCCGCCGGCGGTCAGTGACGCCGCCGCACCGACACTGACTCAGGCCTGTGACGCGTCGAAGATTTCCGACACCCTGCCCGCCGTTCTCCAAGCCGCCGCGCAACGCACCCAGGCCCAGGCCGAGCTGGCCCAGGCCAAAGCCGAGGCCTACCCGACCCTGTCGCTGCAACCGTCGGTCAACCAATACCTGGACGACCACTACGACGATCAGAACTCGCGCGCTGATCGCACCCAGGTGGGGATCTTCCTCAACCTCGAAGTGCCGATCTACCAGGGCGGTGCGATCAGTGCGCGCAGCCGCGCCGCCGGGCATGCGCTGACCGCAGCGGATTCGGCCGAAGACTTCGCCCGTCTGCAAGCGCGCCAGGGTCTGGCCGAAGCCCAGGCGCAAACCTCGGGTCTGAACCGGCGGCTGCGCTCGCTGGAATTTCGCCAGACCAGCATCACCGAGGCGCGCATGTTGTATGGCCGCCAGTACCTGGAACTGGGCACGCGGCCGCTGCTCGACCTGCTCAACGCCGAGCAGGAAATCCATCAGTCGCGCTTCGATCTGGTCAACACCCAGGCTGATCTGCAACGCCTGCAGATCGACTGCTTCTACAACAGCGGTGCGATTCGCCGGGTCTTCGGCATCGACCACAGCGCCATCCAGAATGTCGAGATCCTGCCATGACCGATGCCAGCATCACTGTTCCCGAACCCGCTGCTGCCGAAGCTCGCGAAGATTATTCGCCATGGCTGGAAGCGGTGTTGAAGGTCGCCCGCCACTACCGACTCGACGTCTCGCCGGAAAGCGTGCGCCTGGCCTCGGTGCACAGCGAAGGCCGCGTCGAAGAAGTGGTTCGGCACATGGCGCGTCAGGCCGGTTTGAGCGTGAAATTCGCGGTATTCGACAACAAGAGCCTGAGCCGCTGGCGCACGCCGCTGGTGGTGCAACTGCGCGACGGCCAGGTCGGCGTGCTCGAAAGCATCGGCGAAACCGGCGAGCTGGGCATCTGCTTCAGTGGCGATCAAGGTTTGCAGAGTCGCATGGAGGCTGGCGCGCTCGCCGAGCAGGCATTGCGCACGGTGATTCTGCGTCCGACGCAACCGGTGGCCGACGTGCGCACCAACGATTACATCAAGCCCTACGACGAGCACTGGTTCCGGCGCATCGTCCTCACCGATCTGCGGCCTTACAGCCAAGTGATGATCGCCTCGCTGGTGGCCAACCTGCTGGGCATGGCCGGGGTACTGTTTTCCATGCAGGTGTACGACCGGGTGATTCCGGCCGAGTCGCTGCCGACCCTGTACGTGTTGTTCGGTGGGGTGATGCTGGCGCTGCTGTTCGATTTCGTCATGCGCATTCTGCGTCTGCGCATCACCGATGTGCTGGGCAAACGCGCCGACTTGCGCGTCTCCGATCTGGTCTTTGGCCACGCCTTGCGCCTGCGCAATTCCGCGCGGCCGAAGTCCAGCGGTTCGTTCATTTCGCAGTTGCGCGAGCTGGAGCAGATCCGCGATCTGATCACCTCCAGCACTGCCACGGCACTGGCGGACATGCCGTTTTTCCTGCTGTTCCTGCTGGTGTTCTATTTGATCGGCGGGCCACTGGTGCTGATTCCACTGGTGGCGCTGGTGTTCATGTTGCTGCCCGGGATCATCGCGCAACCGCGTCTGGCGCGACTGGCCAATGCCTCGATGCGTGAAGCGGCGCTGCGCAACGCCATGCTGGTGGAAAGTATTCAGGGCCTCGACGACATCAAGGCATTGCAGGCCGAGCAGCGTTTCCAGCAACAATGGAACCAGTACAACGCCGCCTCGGCGGACAGCAGCCTGCGCCTGCGCACCCTGACCAACAGCCTGGTGGCGTGGACGCAGAACGTGCAAGGCGGAGTGTTCGCGGTGGTCATTGTGTTCGGCGCGCCAATGGTGATCGCCGGCGACCTGACCACCGGCAGCCTGGTCGCGGCGTCGATTCTGTCGTCGCGGATGATGGGGCCGATGGCGCAACTGACCCACGTGCTCACCCGATGGCAGCAGGCCAAGGTCGCGCTCGAAGGCTTGAACCGGATCATGCAGATGCCGGTGGATCATCCCGAAGGCAGTCAGCGCGTGCACCTGCCGGCGATTCGCGGCGACTACCACATGCGTCAGGCCAGTTTTCGCTACAGCGAGGAATCGACCCCGGCGCTCAACAACATCGACCTGAGCATTCGGCCCGGCGAGCGCATCGCCCTGCTCGGCCGCAACGGTGCTGGCAAGTCGACGTTGCTGCAAGCACTGGGCGGCGCGATGGATCTGAGCAGCGGTGAAACCACTCTGGACGGCATCGCCCTGGCGCATCTGGATCCGGCCGATCTGCGCCGCGACGTCGGCCTGCTGTCGCAACAGGCGCGACTGTTTCATGGCACCTTGCGCGACAACATCACCCTCGGTGCCGGTCAGGCCAGCGATCAGGAAATCATCGCCGCGCTGACCGTCACCGGTGCCCTGGACTTTGTTCGGCAGCTGCCCAAAGGCATGGATCACCTGGTGCTTGAGGGCGGCCTGGGTTTGTCCGGAGGTCAGCGTCAAAGCCTGTTGCTGTCGCGCTTGTTGATCCGCCAGCCACAAGTGCTGCTGCTCGACGAACCGACAGCCGCGCTCGATGACGTCACCGAGCGGCTGCTGCTGGAAAAACTCGCGACCTGGACCCAGGGCCGAACGCTGGTGGTCGCCACGCACCGGGTCAGTGTGTTGCAACTGGTCGAGCGGATCATCGTGCTCGACAACGGACGGATCGTCATCGATGACCATCGCGACGCGGCATTGGCGCGGCTGCGCGCACCGGGCAAAGGAGTGGCGGTATGAAGCCGATGATGACCGACGTGCCGGACCCGATGTCCTACCTCGACGGCCGCGATGAGCGCGCCCTTGCCGGTGGCGCAAAGGTGATCTGGGGGTGCGCGCTGATGCTCGCCTGCTTCATTGCCTGGGCGGCGTGGTTCGAGATCGTCGAGGTCTCGACCGGTACCGGTAAAGTGGTGCCCAGCTCGCGCGAACAGGTGATTCAGTCGATGGAGGGCGGCATTCTCGAGCAGCTCAATGTCAGCGAAGGTGCTTTGGTCGAGCGCGGGCAGATCCTCGCGCAACTAGACCCGGTGAAGAACCAGTCCAACGTAGGCGAAAGCGCGGCCAAGTACCGCGCGGCGCTGGCCAGCGTCGACCGCTTGCAGGCCGAAGTCAGCGAAAAGCCCTTGACCTTCGACGCATCGCTGCAGGAATTTCCCGATCTGATCCGCGCCGAAACCGAGCTCTATCAGACCCGGCGCAAAGGTCTGGCGGAAACCCTCGACGGTATTCAGAGCTCGCTGAAACTGGTGCGCAGCGAACTGGCGATCACTGAAAACCTGGCGAAGATCGGCGCCTCGAGTCGGGTCGAAGTGCTGCGCCTGACCCGTCAGCGCTCGGAGCTGGAATTGAAGGCCACCGAAGCCCGCTCCGATTACATGGTCCGCGCCCGCGAAGACCTGGCCAAGGCCAACGCCGAAGCGCAGATGCTCGAAGCGGTGATCCGTGGGCGCACCGATTCACTGTCGCGTCTGACCCTGCGCTCGCCGGTGCGCGGCATCGTCAAGGACATCGAGGTCAGCACGATTGGCGGCGTCATTGCGCCCAACGGCCAGGTCATGCAGATCGTACCGCTCGATGAACAACTGCTGATCGAGACGCGTATCTCGCCGCGCGACATCGCCTTCATTCACCCGGGCCAGGCGGCGAAAGTGAAAATCACCGCCTATGACTATTCGATCTACGGCAGCCTCGACGGCGAAGTGGTGACGATCTCGCCGGACACCATCCAGGACGAAGCCAAGCCGGAAATCTTCTATTACCGCGTGTTCATCCGTACCGTTTCGGATGAACTGCGCAACAAGGCCGGCAAACGCTTCGCCATCGTGCCCGGGATGATCGCCACGGTGGACATCCGTACCGGCGAAAAAACCGTGCTCGACTACCTGATCAAACCACTCAACCGCGCCCGCGAAGCGTTGCGCGAACGCTGATCAGCGGCTGGCCAGTTTGGTCGCTGGTGGCGCTGTGGGGGTGATGCTGGCCTGATAGCGCGACCACTCGCGATTGATCTCCGCGTACGGCAGGAAAATGCTCACGCGCGGTTGATCGAGCAGGTCCTTGCGCTTGAGGCGGCTGACATCATCACGGGTGAGAAACGCCACGTTGATGCCAACCACTTTGCCATCGGCAGAAAACACCGGCCCGCCGGACATGCCTTTGGCCAGTGCGCCATTATGGGTGCCATAAAGCACGTTGCCCTCTTTGACGTCGAGGCGAACCATCGCCGGCAGCGCCTGGCCGGTGCCCTTGACCGACATGTACAGCGAATTGAACCCCACCGAAGTCAGCTCCTCGCCCGGCTTGTAGCCGCGCCACGCCGGCACGCTATTGGCCTTGTGGCGGAAGAACTGCACGTCTGCCTGCCCTTGGAAAACCGTGCCCGACAAGTAAGGAATGTGCTTCACCGTTACGGCGAAGTCTTCGTTCCATTGCACAGCCGAACCCATCAGCAGGTAAGGCAAAGGCGCGCCGGAGTGGACGACAAAGGCTTGGTCTAAAACAGGATCCTGAACAAAAGCGACTGGCATTCCATTGCACCCGCTGAGCAGCAACGACGCTGCAACAAGTGACTTGAGGGGGCGCATTTTCGGTACATCTTGAAGTGAGGAAAGGTGCTGCAATATGTCATTGCGCCATCACTTTAAGCAATAGGCTCAGCCTACCGCTTGTCGGCGTGCGATATAGTGAGTTAATGATTGGATCCAAGCAATTTCCCGGCAATGCACGCAATCAACAGCGAATTAACGCAAATGATCGCGATTGTCTTCAACCAGGTCGGGTGATCCCATGCTGACGAAGCTTGCGGTACAGCGTATTGCGGCTGATCCCCAGACGACGGGCAACTCGCGCGACATGCCAGTGTTCAGCTTCGATCATGCTGAGCAGAGTTTGCCGTTCGGATACGCCCAGTGGATCGTCAACAGGTTGGTCGTCACTTGCGGGCAGTAACTCGTGCACGTCCTCCAGCGTGACCCGGCCTTCCACTGCCAACGCCACCAACGTACGCAAACAGGTGCGCAGTTGCCGGACGTTGCCCGGCCAAGGCTGCGCCAGCAAGCGCTCTCGAACTCCCGCTTGCAGCCGCACAGTGGCGCCCGCCGCTTCTTCGCGCAGCAGGAGGTCGAGCAGACGGCCCTTGTCGGAACGCTCGCGCAGCGGCGGCAGTTCCACGGCGAAACCGCCAATGCGATAGAACAGGTCCTCGCGCAGGCGTCCGTCGGCCACGCAGGCTGGCAGATTCTGGTGACTGGCGCTGATCAGGCGTACATCAAGCGGTCGCGGCGTTGCGCTGCCCAGCGGCACAACCTGGCGCTCTTCGAGCACCCGCAGCAGACGGGTCTGTAGCGCGAGGGGCATGTCGCCGATTTCGTCGAGAAACAGAATGCCGCCATGGGCTTGCTCAAGCTTGCCGACCATGCCGTCCTTGCGCGCGCCGGTGAAGCTGCCGCCGCGATAGCCGAACAGCTCGCTTTCAATCAGCGTCTCGGGGATCGCCGCGCAGTTGATCGCGACAAACGGCTGGCCGGCGCGGGAGCTGGCGCGATGCAGCGCTGCCGCAAAAGCCTCCTTGCCGGTGCCGGTTTCACCCTGCAGAAACACCGGCACGTCACGCTCCAGTACACGCAACGCGCGAGCGAATCCGCGTTGCAGGCGCGGGTCTTCCAGGCACACGCGCTCATCCTTGATTGGCGGGACAGGCGCAAGGGTCAACGGCGCGGAGCGGATCGGTTCGCGCAACTGGCCGTAGAACAAGCGCCCGTCGGCCAGGCGCATCGGCCAGCAGACGTGCGCCTGAGCACTGGCCTGTTCGAGCAACTGCTCCATCGGCGTTTCCAGCAGCATCGTCAACGACTGCCCGACCATCTGCTCGCGGCTCAGGCCCAACAGATCCAGCGCCGCCGCATTCACCGAACAGATCCGCGCACTCTCGTCGAAGCTGAGCAGGCCTTCACCCAGCAGCCCGACAAACCCGGCGTCGGGATGAAACCGCAGCAAATAGCGCTGCGGATCGTGGCCAAGGAAAAAACAGCTCTCGATCAACCTGGCCGACAGATTGGTCAGCGCCATGGCCTTGAAGCGTTGCTCAAGGCTGCTTTCCTCGCGCACGGAGGACAGGTTGAGCACCGCGAGCAACTCACCGCTGGCGTCGAATATCGGGCTGGCCGAACAGGTCAGGCCGACGTGCTGGCCACGGAAATGCTCGTCGCGGCGAATGGTCACGTGCTGGCGCTCGACCAGGCAGGTGCCGACGCCGTTGGTGCCCTCGTGCTCCTCGCTCCAGACCGAGCCGAGCCACAGCCCGGAGCGCTGGAACTCGCCGCGTTCGGCTTCGTTGAACACGCTGTCGATCGCCACGCCGCGCGCATCGGTGAGCAGCACGACATTGCCGTCACGTCCCAGTTGCTGGTGCAGGCTGTTCATCTGCCAGTGCGCAACGGAAATGATGTGTTCCAGCGGCGCACGGTGTTCGCGCAAACGCGCCTGTTCGAGCACATCCGGCGCGCGGCGGCTGGCCGGATCGAGCTGGTATTGATCCAGGCAACGCCGCCACGAACGGGTGATCGCCAGGTCTGCCGCCGCGCTGTGGCTGGCAACAGAGCCCTGCACGGCTTGCAGTACCTGGCGCGCGTGGGCGTTGATCGAGGCCGGTTTCATTGTTGTTGTTCTCCGCTTCGGTGAAGACACGGGTGTGTCCGCAGCTTAGATGAAAAGCTCGTTGCGGGGGAATTTCGCGCCGAGTGACACAGTGTCATCCGCGAATCTCGAATTTGTGACATGTCGCCTGTGCCAAAGCCTTGTCGGCCTTTGCATCAAACGCTCTGGCCCGCGTCTTTCAAGGAGATGGCCCAAGCCTTGCTCTGATGCCATGGCTTACCAAAACAACAAGATCGGGAGTGGCCCCATGAACATCGCTATTGAAACCCCTTTGCAATCGCCAACAGCGCAACTCGCCGCTTGGGTCGAACGCCTCGGCGGACGTCTGGCGCAACGAGATGTGGACGGCACGCTGGAGCTGTTTGCCGAAGAATGCCACTGGCGTGACTTGCTGCTGTTCAGCTGGAACCTCGTCACCCTGGAAGGCAAACCGGCGATTCGCGACATGCTCGAAACACGCCTTGAGCAGACCCGGCCCGAACGCTGGCAACTCGAAGGTGAAGCCACGCTTAGCGATGGCGTGCTTGAAGGCTGGATGAGCCTGGAAACCGACTCGGCGCGCGGCAAAGGCTACGTGCGCCTGAAGGACGGTCTGTGCTGGACGCTGCTGACCACCATGCGCGAACTCAAAGGCTTCGAAGAACCCAGCGGCCGCCGCCGGCCGATGGGCGCGAGCCACGGCCATGCCCACGCTGACAAGCGCAACTGGCTGGAGCGCCGCCGCGATGAAGAAGCGGCGCTGGGCATCACCACGCAACCGTACTGCCTGATCGTCGGCGGCGGTCAGGGCGGGCTCGGCCTCGGCGCAAGGCTCAAACGCATGGGCGTACCGACGCTGATCATCGACAAAGCCGAACGCCCCGGCGATCAATGGCGCGGCCGCTACAAGTCGCTGTGCCTGCACGACCCGGTCTGGTACGACCACATGCCCTACCTGCCCTTCCCCGACCACTGGCCGGTGTTCACCCCGAAAGACCAGATCGGCGACTGGCTGGAGATGTACACCAAGGTCATGGAACTCAACTATTGGCCGCGCACTGAGTGCCTCGGCGCTACGTTTGACGAAGAGACTGGCCGCTGGACCGTGGAGGTCCTGCGCAACGGCGAGCCCGTCACCCTGCAACCGACGCAACTGATCCTCGCCACCGGCATGTCTGGCGTACCGAATGTGCCGGTGTATCCAGGCGCCGAAAACTTCCAGGGCCAGCAACATCACTCCAGCCGTCACCCCGGCGGCGATGCGTGGAAAGGCAAGCGCGCAGTGGTCATCGGCGCGAACAATTCAGCCCACGACATCTGCGCCGATCTGGTGGAAAACGGCACCGAGGTGACCATGGTGCAACGTTCGAGCACGCACATCGTGCGTTCGGACAGCCTGATGGAACTGGTTTTCGGCGGGCTTTATTCCGAAGAGGCGCTCGAGTCGGGGCTGACCACGGACAAGGCCGACCTGCTGTTCGCCTCGATTCCGTACAAGGTCATGCCACAGTTTCATCGGCCGATCTTCGACGCGATCAAGGAGCGCGACAAGGACTTCTATGAACGCCTGAGCCGGGCGGGTTTCATGCTCGATTTCGGCGATGACGAATCGGGTTTGTTCATGAAATACGTACGCCGTGGCTCGGGTTACTACATCGACGTCGGCGCCTCGGAACTGATCGCCAACGGCACGATCAAGCTCAAGAGCGCGCCGGGCCTCGGTGTCGAACGCATCGAAGCGGATGCGGTGGTGCTCACCGATGGCAGCCGCTTGCCGGCCGATCTCATCGTTTATGCGACAGGTTATGGCTCGATGAACGGCTGGGCCGCGAAGCTGATTTCCCAGCAAGTCGCCGACAAGGTCGGGCGCTGCTGGGGCCTGGGTTCCGGCACCACCAACGACCCCGGCCCGTATGAAGGTGAACTGCGCAACATGTGGAAGCCGACCCAGCAGCAAAACCTCTGGTTCCACGGCGGCAACCTGCATCAGTCACGGCACTATTCGCTGTATTTGGCGTTGCAGTTGAAAGCCCGTTTCGAAGGCCTCGACACCGATGTTTATCGCCTTGCAGAGCGCCATCATCTGGGCTGATTCCTCAAGTGGTCGTTCGTCGGTGCGCAGACCAAGCGCACCGGCGAACTGGAAAGTGCGTGCTAGGGTGTCTAGCCCAAGCACGTTTCAATCCAGGAAAAATGAGGAGGATTCATGCCACTTCATCCCATTCTGTTCATGGGCGGCTCCGGCGCCATCGGCCACCAGACAGCCCGCGCATTGCGCGCGGCGCATCCCGACGTCCCCTTGCTGATCGGCGGACGCGACCTCGCCAAGGCTGAGCAAACCGCCGAGCAAATCGGCAATGCCCAGGGTGTGGTCATCGATGCTCGCGCAGAAAATCTGGGACTGGGTGATCGCCCGATCAGCGCCATCGCCCTGTTCTACATGGACCACGCCCTCGCCGGGCTGCGCTTTGCGCAAAAGCGCAAGGTGCCGCACCTGAGCATCTCTTCCGGCGTATTCGAAATCGCCCCGCAGATCGCCAGTTTCATCCACTCGCCCGACGCGTCTCCCATTGTCCTCGGCTACGAATGGATGGTCGGCGCCACCACGGTAGCGACGCTGCACATCGCCAAGGCATTCGCCCGCGTGCACGACATCCGCATTCATGCGCTGGTCGACGAACAGGACGGCGGCGGCCCGACCGTAGCCGTCGATTTCGAGCACCTGAACAAAATGCTGCCCGCCGCGCTGACCCGCCGCGACGGCAAATTCATCTGGCGTGAAGGCGACGACGCCAAGGTCAGCTTCCGCGCCGTCGACGGCACAATCATGCAGGGCGCCGGCTTTTCCTCCATCGACGTCACCGGCCTGGCCGCCGCCACCGACGCCCCGAACGTCGAGTTCAACCTCGCCAGCGGTATTAGCTCGACCCGGCGTCAGGGTCAGCCGATGTCGACGGAAATACTCATGGAACTCGAAGGCACGGATCACGATGGCCAGCCATTGCGCACCCGCCACGCCGTGGTTCACCGCGAAGGCGCAGCGGCGTTGACCGGGCTCAGTGTGGCCATGTTGCTGGAGCGGCTGGTTGGGCTGGATGGGCAAGCGCAGGTAAAGCCGGGGCTGTATTTTCCGTATCAATTGCTGGAGGCGCAGGTGTTTTTGCAGCGGTTGAAGGAGGACGGAGGGGAGCTGATCGAACTAGTTGAGTGAGACCGCGCACAGGTCGCTCGACACTTGAACTGCTCGTTTGAGAGAGTACCGGTCCTGCCCGCCACTGCTCGCAAGGATTGATTGCCATGGATTGCATCCCCACGCTTTACACCCGCCGCTTGATCCTCACGCCGCTGCAACTGAGTGATGCAGCGGCGGTGCAACAATTGTTTCCGCAATGGGAGGTCGTGCGCTATCTCGACAGCCGCGTTCCGTGGCCGTATCCGGACGACGGCGCGCTTGTTTACGTCCGCGATGTCGCGCTGCCCGCGATGGCTGCCGCAAAGGAATGGCACTGGATGATCCGCACCCGCGTTCAGCCCGAGAGCTGCATCGGCAGTATCAGCCTGTTTGATCAACCGGGTAACCATCGAGGCTTCTGGCTCGCCCCTCAGTTTCAGGGCAACGGCTACATGCGCGAGGCCTGCAAGGTGATCAATGCCTACTGGTTCGATACGTTGATGCGCCCATTGATGCAGGTGCCCAAGGCCGCCGCCAACCACGCCTCGCGCAAGATTTCCGAAGATGAAGGCATGCGGATGGTTGAAACGCGGGACGGCCAGTTTGTGTCGGGGCCGATGCCGGTGGAGGTGTGGGAGATCACGCGCAGCGAATGGCTTGCCGAAGAAACAAACCGGTCAATTGATTGTTAGAGCCGATCAAGTGCTCAATCTTGCGTATATGCTGCTGTCTGCAAAATCAGGACAAGTACTCCCCAAACGTTCGAGACAGTAGAAATGATCTCCGATCCAGGAACACCAACGCTTGATCAACTGAAAGTATTTCTGACGGTTGTAGAAGTGGGCAGTTTTGCCGCTGCGGCCAGAAAACTGCATCGCGCGACATCGGTGGTGAGTTACTCCATTTCCAATCTGGAGATGCAGCTCGGGGTTTCACTGTTTGACCGCAAAACCACGCGCAAACCGCAACTGACGGAGGCAGGTCGAACCGTCCTGGCTGAAGCACGCACTATTACCAACGGCGTAAATGGGCTGCGCGCAAAAGTCTCCGGTTTGCTGCATGGGCTTGAAGCAGAAGTTCACCTCGCGCTCGATGTAATGCTCCCTGCCGAGCGAGTAGTCGATGCGTTGAGGACCTTTAGGGAAGAATTTCCCACAGTCACTCTGCACTTGCACATGGAAGCCTTGGGGGCAGTGACCCAACTGGTGATGGAGAAGAAAGCTGGAGTCGGCATCAGCGGTCCGCTGGACATTGGCCTGGACGGCATCGAGCGCATCGGCGTGGGCAGTGTTCAATTGATACCGGTCGCAGCGCCTGCACACCCGCTTGCAACCGAGTGTTCCAAATCCCCTGGCGCTGCCAGAGAGTTTGTTCAATTGGTGCTATCGGATCGTTCAACGCTTACGGGTGACAGGGACTTTGCCGTTGTGAGTACTCGCACTTGGCGACTGGCGGATCTGGGCGCCAAACACATGCTTCTCAAAGAGGGCATCGGATGGGGGAATATGCCGGTGCCCATGGTTCAGTCTGACCTGGACGAAGGACGCCTGGTCGAACTGGATATGCCCGACTGTAAAGGCGGCACCTACGCCTTCGATGCGATTTATCGAACCGACTCGCCGCCCGGTCCGGCTGGGCAGTGGCTGATCAAGCGGTTCGGCGAACAGCTCTTGCCGACGTAAGCAATTCAGGGAAAAGAGCAAAAATCCGACAGCCTGAGCAAGGCTGCCGGAGAGATGCATGTCAAAAAGCAGGAAAGTTGAATTGTCGAAAGCGACTGACAACAACTGTTTATCCTCTTTTGATCCACGGAGGCGCCATGACCGCATTTCGAAAATCCGACTTCCCTTTGAGCGAGGTTCGCCAGCATCTGGAAACTGGCCCCATCGTCCTGGTGACCTCCGCCTGGCAAGGTGAAACCAACATAATGACCATGGGTTGGCACATGATGATGCAGTTCTCCCCCGCCCTGTTTGGCTGCTACATCTGGAGTGCAAACCACAGCTACGAGCTGATCCACAACAGCCAGCAGTGCGTCATCAACGTGCCCACCGTCGAATTGGTGGACGAGGTTGTTGCCGTCGGCAACAGCAGCGGTGGCGCCATCGACAAGTTTGCCCAATTTGACCTCACAGCCGCCCCCGCAGAACGGGTAAAGGCCCCGTTGATCAAAGAGTGCTACGCCAATTTCGAGTGCAAGCTGTTCGACTCCAATCTTATCGGCGAGTACGGTCTGTTCGTGTGGGAAGTGGTCAAGGCGCATGTGGCTACGTCGGTGAAAAACCCCAAAACCCTGCATTACCGCGGGCAGGGGAAATTTATGGTGGCGGGCGAAACCCTGGATTTGCGCGATCAATTCCGCCCACAGAATCCGTAATACGACACCAATAAAAAAGCCGGAATGTTCATTCCGGCTTATGCGTCAGCGCTCCGGATATAACACCATGCCCGCGTGGTACAGCACGTTATCTCGAAACTCTCCGTCTGCGGTAAAGCCAGTATCGTCCACATACTCGATGTGGTCGCCTTCCAGCCAGTAGCGCCCTTGATAAGCGCTTTTTTGCCGACCGCGAGCCTCGTCATATCGCCCTCCTGGCAGCAACTCATGGCGAATATGACCGTCGGCTGTCACCCACATGCCAACGTACTTGCCCTGATCGCCGGCTGAATTTGCCGTGGCGTGTTCTTGCGCATCAGGGGCTACGCGAATTTCGACATCGGACATTTTAGAACTCCTGTTTTCAGATCAGAGTTTCCTGCCGTTCAGCAGGACTTGAAGCAAGAGTAAAAAGTCGCGGCGCGGTGCCGTTATGCAATTCCTGCACAGGTTTTGCCCAATGCTCCAGGCGCTCGCAGAACGTCTAAGCGACGGACTACGCGAACTTCTGCAAAGGAGAGAAGGCCCGCGCATCTTTCAGCGCCCGTGCCCACCAGGCCAGCTGGATCAACAACTGCGCCATCGAAACCCGTGCTTGCGCAAAGTGCTCCAGTCCGAAGCCTTGTTCGAGACGCTCGGCAATCTCAGCGAACTTCACATAGCCACCAACAGGCATGGCCTGCAGCTTCAACAACTCGCATCCAAGCTCGTCGACCTCATCCTCCCCGCCGGTCGTGGTGCCATAACCAACAAATGAACAAGGTCGTCCCTGGAGGTGTTCAGGCCAGCGCGCCATCAAGACTTTCAATCCATGCTGGTAACCAAGGTGACGTGCGGGCACCAAGACGATATAGGCATCTGCTGCCGCTAGCGCTCTCAAGCACACTCGACGACCGGGTTGTTCCGAAAAATCGTCTATAAATCTCAGGTCAAACGGCTCTACCACGCTCAACGCAAATTCGCTGCGGTCTTGCACCACGGCGGTAATCCATTGCACCAACGCCGTGTCTACGCCGTTGGACTGGTTGCTGTTATGGATCAGTACTAATTGCAGTGTGTGAGTCATTTCAGCCTCCGAGCAGCTATCAACTTGGCAATGTTCTACGGTTAGAGAAAACAACGTGACAGCAAGAGCGCGATGGTTGGAAGTGGCCACTTCTTTGCTTGCAAAGTCGGCAACCGTTCCATATCGCGTTGGCAAAATATTAGGCGCGCGAAATGGTAGATAAACAGCCCGTGCCCAGGCACACGATTTATGACGTGAGTTCACATGCGACGACTGGATATCAATTGCTTCGCCGAGATGAGCGTGTTCGTTAAAGTGGTGGAACGCGGAGGTTATTCAGCGGCCGCAAGAGCTTGCGCGATAACCCCCTCTGCCGTGAGCAAGCTCATGACGCGCCTGGAAAGCCGTCTTGGCGCACGTTTGCTGAACAGGTCCACGCGCAAGCAACTGCTGACGCCAGAAGGAATGGCTTTTTACGAACGCAGCGTTGCCATACTGGCCGATCTTGACGAAGCGGAACGCGAAGCATCTGCCAGTTCTGCACCGCAGGGCGTGGTCAGAATCAGCTCTAATGTGGGTATCGGCCGCCAGCTTTTTCTTCCCATCATCAACTTGTTCATGAATCAACATCCTGGGGTCAGCGTCGAACTTTTCCTCACCGATGAGGTGGTCGATCTCATCGAAGCTCGTGCGGATATCGCCATACGCACCGGAGCGCTCAAGAACTCCAACCTTGTGGCGAAACGACTCGGGCAATCCAGAGGGCTGATCGTAGGATCTCCTGACTACCTGGCGGCCAAGGGCACTCCGCTGGTGCCTCAAGACCTTGCCGATCACAACTGTCTGGGTTTCACCTTTTCGCCTCCCGCCATGGAGTGGGCCTTGCTCGACGAGAGCGGCGAGCAACGTATGTACCCGGTAAAAGGCAATCTGCGCGTCAGCGATGGCGACGCCTTGCGTGAATTGACGGTGCTGGGCGCAGGGCTAGCCAGGCTGGGGTTCTGCCAGGTTGCAGATGACCTGGCTGCCGGAAGATTGGTTTGCGTCCTGCAACCATTCGTGCCTGCAAGCGTCACGGAGATTCATGCGATTTACGTCGGCCAAGGCGGACATCTGCCCGCACGCGTAAGAGCCCTGATGGATTTCCTCGCCGCCCATTTGCATGTTCATTGAACCGCAACGCGGGCAAAGGGCCGTTCCTTCAATGCATAGGCCAGCACAAGAGCCGCGGGCAAAGCAGCGCCCAGTAGGCACAGCCCTTCCCAGCCGACATACCGAATACCGAAACTTGCAACTGCGGAGCCAATAGCGCCGCCAACAAAGTTGATACTGATAAACACCGCGGTAATCCGTGAGTTGGCTGCGGGGGCCAGTTTGTAGATGACCGATTGATGGGTGATCTGCAAGCCCATTACGCCAACGTTCAAGGCCATTGCGGCAGCGATAATTATCCAGAGCCCTGTCGCCGCAAAGCTCAGCACTGCCCAGGCCAGTATCATCAACGAGGCCAACCCGAATGCCAGCGCGTGCCGGTAGCCATGATCACAGAGCCGGCCAACCACACCGGGAATCAACGCGCCAGTCACTCCCGTGAGCCCGATCAGTCCGATGCTCGAAGTCGAAAAATTGAACGGCGGTTGCGACAACAGTATTGGTAATCCAGTCCACAACATGCTGAAGCTGGCCATTCCCAGCGCACCGTAAAGCGCCCGGCGAGCAAGCGCTGGATACTCGAGGATGAGTTGCCACAACGAGCGCATCAACTGCTCATAACGCACGGGCTGGCCTCGGCGCTCGGGCTCGGTTGGCAAGGTGATTCTGAGCAGCATGAGCAGGATCAGCGCCGCGCACCCGGCGCTGGCGTACACCAAGCGCCACCCTGCCGCGTTGCCGATACCGCCGGAGACCAGCCACGACAGCGGTATCGCGAGCAAGGCCCCGGTCATCACCACGCCGATCACTTGACCGCGCCGATGCTCGGCTGCGATGGACGCTACGTACGGCACAATCAACATGGCAGCGGATGCCGTGACTCCACTGATCACCACTGCGGCGCAGAACAACAAGAAATTCGGGCTGGCCGCAGCCACAAACAGCGCTAGTGCGTTGATGGTAAACATCCGGCTCAGAAGCGCTCTTCTTTCGAGGACGTCACCGAGCGGGACGACCAGCACAATGCCCAGCGTGTAGCCAAGTTGAGCGCAACTCACCAGCAGGCCGGACGTGGCGAGCGGAATATCAAATGTCCCCGTTACCAACGACAGGATCGGCTGCAGATAATAGAGATTAGCGATCATGGACCCCGCTGCGAATGCGCAAAGCCACATGAAAGGTCGGGACGGGGACGACGAATTCATACAAATACTCCTCGGTAAATGCCGTTCAAAATTGGGCGAGTCATCTCACTCGCCCAGTTTTTCCCGCACCGCGTCGTCCCCGTTAACTCACTTCTCTCAGGTGTTTGCCTGATTCTGTAGCGTCCATGCCATCAGTGCGGGCTTCGCCTGTCAGGCCGTCGGGAAGTCCGCGCCACGGGCGGTAGATTCCCATGCGCTGAACTCGCGGCCCATGGCGGCAAGCTTCGCCTGCGCTGCCTCATAGGCTTCATTGCCCAACAGCAGGCGCGCCGGCGGCGCTGCGCAGGTAACCGCGGCGTAGATTGCCGCTGCCGCCCTGGCTGGGTCGCCAGCTTGATTGCCAACAGATTGCTGGTATGCGCGCATCGCAGCGCCGGCGGTTGCCTGGTAATCCTCGGCCACCGTTTGCGCGGCGCCCGAAGACCCCGCCCATTGGGTTCTGAAGGCGCTGGGCTGAACGGTCATCACGCCGATACCCAGTGGCGCAACTTCGGCGCGCAGACTTTCCGACAGACCCTCCACGGCGAACTTCGTCGCGCAGTAATGGCCGACCGCTTCGAACCCGACCAGACCGCCTACCGATGTGAGGTTGACGATCATGCCGGTGCGCCGCTTGCGCATGCCTGGCAGTACCGCACGAATCATATTGGCCGTGCCGAAGTAGTTGACCTCGAACATCCGCCGAACAGCTTCATCGTCGCTGTCTTCTACCGATGAGAAATAGCCAACGCCGGCGTTATTGATCAGCACGTCCACGCGCCCGAAGCGATGCTCGGCCGCCTGTACGACCTGCATCGCCTGCGCCGGATCGGTCACGTCCAGAGGCAGAATCAAAGCGTCGCCGAGGGCGGCCAGATCCTCGATCTGCTGTGTGTTGCGCGCCGTGACCACCACACGCTCACCCTCATTCAGCAGCGCCGTGGCAATGTGGCGACCGAACCCGGTGGAACAGCCTGTAACCAACCAAACCTTAGTCTCGTTCATTGCAGTACTCCTCTTGATAGCGGCGGTTCAGGATTCGGCTGAACCGCGTTCGAGACCAACGTACCGAATCCGCCCCGCCGCTGTTATCCGATTAGTCCGCGACATTTGCCTGATTCTGCTCACCAACACACGTCGCTAACCACAGAGGAAGGTCCCCTTCGATATCTGCTGCATTTCTATTTTTTCGAACCTGATCATCGAAACTTGTCGGCTATTGCGCAAAGCTGCGCGGTGACATCATCTGCTCCACAACGGCGCTTCATGGTGAAGCGCTGAAATCAGCGGAATCCACGTCATGTCCCACGCAGCCACAATTTCCAGCGTCACTGCTTCAACGTCTTCCAACCTCAACAGCAGCGTTTCCTTGATCGGGCGGATTCTTCTGAGCGCGATCTTCATTCTTTCGGGCCTGTCGAAAATCGCGGCACCGGCCATGATGATTGGCTACATCGGCTCTGTCGGGTTGCCTTTTCCAGCACTGGCGTTGGGCGTGGCGATTGCTGTCGAGGTTCTCGGCGGCGTAGCGTTGATCGCCGGTTATCGCACACGTACCACCGCAGCGCTGTTGGCGATTTTCAGCGTACTGACCGCACTGATTTTCCATAACGCCCTGGCGGACCAGAATCAGTTCATTCACTTCTTCAAGAATATCGCCATGGCCGGTGGGCTCTTGCAGATCGTTTCTTTCGGCGCAGGGCGTTTCAGCCTCGACGCACGTCGCCACTAATCGAATCGCCGGCGCGTCCATTTCTTCCGACGAGCCTTGACCATCACAACGGAGAGAATCATGAAAGCGATCCAAGTCGCGCAGTACGGCCAGGCAGAAGCGCTGGAGCTCAAAGAACTTGCGGATCTGAAACCCAATGACGATCAGGTGTTAATCAATGTTGCCGGTAGTGGGATCAATCCAATCGATTGGAAAATCCTCTCCGGTGCCATGCAGCAATTCATTCCTCTGCCACTGCCCTACACGCCTGGCGTGGAAGTCTCAGGCACAGTCGCCGCGGTGGGCAGGAATGTCAGAGACTTTGTCGTTGGCGACAAGGTGTTCGGGTTTATCGGGATTACCGGCGGATATGCGACCCAGGCCCTCTCAACGCCAGATCGTCTGGCCCACACGCCGACAACACTATCGTTGCAAGAAGCCGGCGGCGTGCCGGCGGCAGCACTGACTGCTTGGCAAGCCTTGCATGAACACGCCGGGATTCAGGCTGGTCAAAAAGTCCTCATTCACGGCGGCTCAGGTGGCGTGGGCAGCTTCGCAATCCAGCTCGCCCGCCTTGCCGGTGCTTATGTGATCGCGACCAGCTCTGCGAAGAACCACGACTATCTGCGTTCACTTGGCGCCGATGAGGTGATTGACTACACCACGGCTAAATTCGAAGACAGCGTTGCTGACCTCGATGCGGTCATTGATCTGGTCGGCGGCGAAACTCAGAACCGTTCATGGAGTGTGATCAAGCGCGGGGGCGTTCTGGTTTCCCCCGTAAGCGCACCCTCTGCACAGAAGGCAAGCGAGCACGGTGTGAGTGGCAAAAATTTCGCCACCCGCTCCGATGGCAGCCAATTGGCCGAGATTGCCGCGCTGTTCACATCCGGCAAGCTCAGCCTTGAGGCTCAAGTGGTACCGCTGACAGAAGTTGTCGACGCGGTTAAACAAAGCTGGGCCGGACACACCCGGGGAAAAATCGTGCTCGATGTCAGCGCTCAGGCCGAATCCTGAACCAGATCGCATACATCGCCGGCAGAAACACCAGCGTGATGATGGTGCCAACAAACGTGCCACCGATCAGCGTGTACGCGAGCGTGCCCCAGAACACCGAGTGGGTCAGCGGAATGAACGCGAGAATCGCCGCCAGCGCGGTCAACAACACCGGCCGCGCCCGTTGCACTGTCGCTTCGACAACGGCATGGAACGGCGCCAGCCCTTCCTGCTCGTTGTGATGGATCTGCCCGATCAGAATCAGCGTGTTGCGCATCAGAATCCCCGACAGCGCAATTAACCCGACCAGCGCATTGATACCGAATGGCTGGTTGAAGATCAGCAGCGTCGGCACCACACCGATCAAGCCTAACGGCGAGGTAAGGAAGACCATGATCATCGCTGAGATCGAGCGTACCTGGACGATGATGATGAGCAGCGTCATGGCGATCATGATCGGCAGCAACGGCAGAATCGCTTTGCCGGCCTTGCCGGATTCTTCGATGGCGCCCGCCTGTTCAATCCGGTAGCCGGAAGGCAGGTTTTCGATGATCGGCTGCAACTGCTGGATGATCGCGCCGGAAACGTCCGGTGGCTGCAAACCTTCGGCGATGTCGCCACGCACGGTGATGGTCGGCGTGCGATCGCGGCGGCGCAGGATCGGGTCTTCCATGCGCACTTCCACCTCGCCGATCTGCGACAACGGGATGCGCTGCCCCGCCCCGCCGACCAGGGTGAAGCCCTCGATCTGCGCCGGATCAAGGCGGATATTGCCCGCCGCACGGCCAACGACCTGCACGGAACGGATGTTTTCGCGCACCGCCGTGATCGGCACGCCGCTGAGCAAAAACTGCAACTGCTGGGCGACCGCGCTGGACGTCAGCCCCACCGCCTGCAAGCGATCCTGATCCAGGTTGAAGTGCAGCGTGGGCGTCAACGGCCCCCAGTCAGTGTTGACGGTTCTCATCATCGGGCTGTCCTGCATCACCGCCCGGACCTGCTCGGCGATGTCGCGCAATTTCGCCGGATCAGGCCCCATCACCCGGTAGGCCACCGGAAATGGCGAATACGGGCCGAATACGATCTGCGTCGCCCGAACCCGCGCCTCTGGAGCAAGCCCTTCGGCGACCGCTTCGCGCAAACGCAACTTGAGGGTTTCGCGAGCGTCCTGGTTGTCGGTCAGCACGACGATTTTGGCGAACGATGGGTCCGGCAATTCCGGCGCCATTGCCAGGAAAAACCGTGGCGCACCCTGGCCGATATAGGCGGTGACGATTTTTGCTTCATCCTGCTTGTGCAGCCAGGCTTCGACTTTGGCCGCCGCAGCGCTGGTCTGCTCGATGGACGTGCCGTAGGGCATCTGCACTTCGATCATCACTTCAGGGCGGTCAGAGGTCGGAAAGAACTGCTTCTTAACCAGCCCCATGCCCGGAATCGCAACGGCAAACAGCACGACCACCGCACCGGCCACCAGCCATTTGCGCGTGATCACCCACGCCAGAACGCGCCGGAAACGGTTGTAGCGCGGCGTGTCGTAGATTGCCGCGTGCCCGCCTTCGACTTTCTTGATGTCCGGCAACAGCTTCACGCCCAGGTACGGCGTAAAAGCCACGGCGACGACCCACGAAGCAATGAGCGCGATGCCGACAATCCAGAACATGTTGCTGGTGTATTCGCCTGCCGTTGATTGCGCGAATCCGTTGGGCAGAAAGCCAATCGCCGTGACCAGTGTGCCGGACAGCATCGGCGCTGCCGTATGACTCCAGGCATAGGCCGAGGCCTTGATGCGGTCGTAGCCCTCCTCCATCTTCACCACCATCATTTCGATGGCGATGATCGCGTCATCGACCAGCAAGCCAAGCGCCAGAATCAGCGAACCCAAGGTGATCCGGTCAAAGTTCTTGCCGGTCGCCGCCATCACCACAAACACGATCGCCAGGGTCAACGGCACCGCCGCTGCGACCACCACGCCGACGCGCCAGCCCATGCTGAGAAAGCACACCAGCATGACCACCAGCAGCGCGACAAAGAACTTGACCATGAACT
This sequence comes from Pseudomonas siliginis, assembly GCF_019145195.1. Classification (GTDB taxonomy): domain Bacteria; phylum Pseudomonadota; class Gammaproteobacteria; order Pseudomonadales; family Pseudomonadaceae; genus Aquipseudomonas; species Aquipseudomonas siliginis. The sequence goes on along the minus strand of NZ_JAHSTW010000003.1, from coordinate 230,198 downwards.
CGCCAACGGCCGAGTCGATATTCACTGCCTGATCGGTAACTTTCGAGAGCGTCATGCCCAAGGGCATTTCTTCGTTGATCCTGACTGTCTCGGCATCCAGCGCCTTGCCCAGATCGAGACCGTTCCAGCCCTCGCGCATGATCACGCCGAGCAATAACGCTTCTTCGCCGTTGTTGCGCACCAGGAAGGTTGCCGGGTCTTCGTAGCCGCGCTCGACCGTGGCCACGTCAGACAGCTTGAGTGTTCGGCCTTGGGCGACAACAGGCGTGTCACGGATTTTCTGCAACGTGTCGAACGCGCCATCGACGCGCAAAAACACCTCTGGCCCTTTGGTTTCGACCGATCCGGCGGGGGTCAGCACGTTTTGATTGTTCAGCGCGGCGAAGATGTCCTGCGGCGACAAGCCCAGCGTCGCCAGCCGATCATGGGAAAACGAAACGAATATCCGCTCGGCCTGCTCGCCGATGATGTTGACCTTCTTCACGCCAGGCACATGCAACAGACGCTGGCGTAACGTCTCCGCATCGCGTACCAGCAAGCGCTGCGGCTCGCCCTTGGCTTTCAAGGCGAACAGCGCGAAGGTCACGTCGGAGAACTCGTCGTTGACCATCGGCCCGATGACACCCGCCGGCAGTTTGACCGCTTCATCGTCGAGCTTCTTGCGTGCCTGGTAGAACTCTTCCTGCACTTGCGACGGCGGTGTGCTGTCGAGCAACGAGACCATGGTGAATGCCAGTCCCGGGCGCGTGTAGGTTTCCGAGCGGTCGTACCACTTCAGTTCCTGCAAGCGTTTTTCGAGGGGTTCGGCGACCTGATCCTGCATCTCTTGCGCGGTCGCCCCCGGCCACGCGGTGATGACGGTCAGCTGCTTGACCGTGAACGGCGGATCTTCCGCCCGACCCAATTTGAAGAACGACAGGACGCCGGCCACGGCGATGAGAAAAATCAGAAACACCGTGATCGCACGTTGGCGCACGGCGATAGCAGAAAGGTTGAACCGGCCCTCGCTCATGGACGACTCCCGGCAATCTGGCCATCGTCGCGGGCAAGCAGGCGCACTTCTTCGCCATCACGCAGCAGATGCGCGCCCAGCGCGACAATCGGTTCACCGACGTTGAGCTGGCCAGCGACACGGGCCGAGTCATCGCTCAAACCCAGGACCTCGACCGGGCGCCAGCTCACTGTTGCCGGTGTGCCGGCGATGATCCACACGCCGGGGCCTTTGCCCGGGTCGTAGATCGCGGCGACGGGCACTTTCAGCGCCTGATCTGGCGAGGAACCCTGAGCAATTTCGACGGTGACCGTCGAGCCGATTGGCGCATTGGCCAAACTGCCTTCGAGCACATAGCGCGCCTCAAAAGTACGAGTTGTGCTGTCAGCCGAATCGGAAAGCAGACGCAATTTTGCGCTCACGGCAGCCGACGTATCGCCATACAGTTTTGCCTGAGCGGTTGAGCCCGGCGCGGGGCGCAAGGTCTCGGGCAGATGGACGATGGCCTCCCGCTGACCGGCCCGCGCCAGCCGCACCACCGGTTGTCCCGGGCTGACGACTTGCCCCGGTTCGGCGAGGGTTTCCACCACCACGCCATCAGCGTCCGCCAGCAAAACCGCGTAACCCGAGGCGTTGCGCGCTACGTCCGCTTGCGCCACAGCGGCATTGAGTTGCGCCCTGGCGGTGTCAGCGGCGGCTTTGAACTGATCGTAGGCCGATGCCGAAATAGCGCCGGCGGCGACGAGTTTGCGATTGCGCGCTTCGTCACCGGCAGTCTGTATGGCTCGGGCGCGAGCGGCGCTCACCGCTTCTTGCTGGGCTCGCGCCTGCAGGCCGAGGTCGATCGGGTCGAGGCGCATCAGTGGCTGGCCGCGCTTGACCGTCTGACCGGTATCAACCAGACGCTCGAGCACCTTGCCCGAAACGCGAAAGCCCAGATCGCCCTGGGTGCGCGCGGCGACGACGCCGGTGAATGATCGAGATCCATTTTCTGCCGGTTGCACCGCCGCCGATCTGACAATCGGCGCCAAGGTACGTGGATCTTTTGCGCTGGAGGACTCCCCGCACGCCGTCAGGGCCAAGGGCAACAAACATACCGCGAGGGGGAAAGGTCGGAGCCGGCGCATGGAATTCCTTCACTGAAAATAGGATGATCATCATATTCTCAGTCTTGTGACCAATGTCGTCAATAGTCACAGAGTTACCGGCCCGATGTTCAGCGCTGAATCAGAAGCGATAGCTGACAGAAGTACCGAGCCCGCTGGCGCTGTTCTTGTATTTCGCGCTGTACGACCCCTTGCCCGCCGAGGCGTCGTTGATCTCGACGCTCTCTTCCCAGAGATACGAATAGGCGACGTCGATGGTGACATTCTCCGCTGGAGTCCAACCGGCACCAAGGCTGAACACTTTGCGATCACCCGTGGGAATACGCGGCCCGCGATTGGTGTTGTTCGCCGGAGACTGATCAACCGAGAACCCGGTACGCAGCACCCATTGGTTGTTCAACCGGTACGCCGCGCCGATGGCGTGAGCCCAGGTGTCGTGCCAGTTCTGCTCCTCGCTGATCGTGCCCAACTGGCCGGCTAGCAATGGCGGCAATCCACTGTTTTCGATGGTCAGCTCTTTGAAGCGACTCCAGCGCGTCCAGGTGCTGCCGGCATACAGCGTCCAGTCGTTGTTCAGTTGATGGGTGACCGAGAAGTCCACCGACTCCGGGGTGTCGACGTCCAGCGAGGCGTCATAGCTGCGACCGCTGACCCCAAGCACGTTGAAGATGCCATCGCTGAGTTTGCTTTTCGCGTCGAGGTGGTAACTGACTTTTGAGTGATAGGTCAGACCCAGGCGGGTCTGCTCGGTGGCCTGGACCATGACCCCGGCGTTAAAGCCCAGCGCGGTGTCGTCGCCGGTGCTTTTGACTTTGCCGTCGTTGCGCCCGGGGCTCAGCGGATTGGCGACCATCCCTGACAGCTCGCCACTGATGCGGTTGATGGTCGGGCCGAAGCCGATAGACACCTTGTCGTTGAAGGCATAGCTGATGGTCGGCTGGAACGTCAGCGTGGTGACTTCGCTTTTGTTGGCGTAGTAACGGCCGGCGAAACCGCTGCCGTAGTCGGTGATCAGACCAAACGGTACGTAGAACCCCACGCCGAACGCCCAATGCTCGTCGATCGGTTTGACGTAATAGCCCATCGGTACCGTGGTGGTCGGCACCATGTCGCCGTCTTCCTTGCCGCCGAACGTGCTGCGGGTCTGGCTGATATCGGACTTCGCAAACAGCGTCGCCTGCCCGACGCTGGCCTGCTCGCGCTTGAGCCGCGCCATGCCCGCCGGGTTGCCGAAAACGGTGCTGGCGTCTTCCGCCGACGAAGAGCGACCGGCAAAACCCGATCCCATGCCGCTGACGCTTTGCTCATTGAGCGCGAAACCGCCGGCCAGAACATTTGAGGACGCAAGAACGACAGCCAGCCCCACCGGGTGCTTGAGCATTGTTTTTTTCATTGTGTGGACTCTATGGGTGACTCGGAATTGGAATACCTGAACTGCGGCGGCCATGTTATCCGAGTGACCATATCAGTCAATAGTCACGCTTTGGGCAATTATTCATCGTCCGCCCTGTACAGGCGAGGCGAGATCAGGGGGCGACTGATCCGAGTATTCGGATCAGCAGAGGGTCAAGGCATCAAGCTGCGCAGGATGAGGTTCGAAGTCAGCGTCGGCGCCACTTCGATAAAGTCGAGGTTGTGTTGCAGCATCAGTGGATTGACGAAGGGCCGCAACGCCAAGTGGATCGACTCGACCGTCTCGTCCAGCGGCGTCCTGCGCTCGAACTCACCGGCCTCGCGCCCTTCACGGACAATGTCGGTGATAAAGCGCTTGATCTGCGCATCGTAACGCTGCGCACTTGGCCAGTTCTCACCCGCTGCAAACGCGGCAATGTCGTAGAGTTTGCGATCGTTGAAGAACAGATTCACACCCGTGGCGATCACGGTTTTTACCAGCCGGCGGAAACGCTCGGTGGGCGTCAGGTCTTCTTCGTTTATCGCCTGCTCGACCGCCGCAACGATCTGCCCCAGACAGTTCGCGCAGATCGCTTCGCCAATCGCCTGTTTGGAATCGAAGAATTTGTAGATGTACGCCTTGGAGAAACCGATGGCCTTGGCCAGATCGGACACCGTGGTCTTGGCGTAGCCGTACTGGCTGAAATGCTCGTTGGCAGCCGCGACAATCTGATCACGAATGTCGTGATCAACGGGACCACGCGGGCCGGGGAAGGATGGGGAAACTGAGGACTGATTCATGTCGGCAGCTTACTCACCCGCCCGCCGACTGACAACGTGTGACTCATTCTGAAAAACACCACCCATCCACTGTGGGAGCGAGCCTGCTCGCGAATACGCACGCCCAAACAACAACAATTCCCCAAGCTGCTGCACTACCCCGCCTTACTGATCGCAGAAAAATTGATACGAGAAAAGCCATGCAGCAACATCCCGACGATGATCAACTCCCCCGCCCGCAACCACGTTTCCCAACCCTGCTGACTGAGCAGCACCAGACACGAAACGATCGCAAGCACCGGAACGAAGGTCGGCACGCGAAAGTGGTCCTCCTCCACCCTGTCCCGCCGAAGTACCAGCACAGCCACATTGGTACTCAGAAAAACGAACAGCAACAGCAAGACCACCGTCTCTGCCAGCGTTGCCAGCGTGCCTGTGAGTGTCAGGGCAATAGCGACCAAGGTCGTTGCGACAATGGCAGCCCATGGAGTTTTTCGTTGAGGCAACACCGCACCCAAAACACCCGGCAACAGCCCCAGATTCGCCATGCCATAGGTCAATCGGCTGGCCATGATCATGGTTAACAACGCACCGTTGGCCACAGCAATCAGCGCAATAAAAGAGAACAGCGCCGGCGGGATTGCGAGGGTCGATGCGCGGACAACTTCGAGCAAAGGCGCCGACGTGGCCACCAACTTTTCGGTAGGCAACACCGAAGAAGCCGCCACACCCACCGCCATGTAAACCACGCCAGCGGTGAGCAAAGCCGCGAACAAAGCACGCGGATAAACCTTGCGCACGTCCTTGATTTCCTCGGCCAGATTGGCCGAAGTTTCGAAACCGACGAAGGAATAGAACGCCAACAATGCCGCCCCCAACACCGCCAGCATGGGACTGACGCCCGGCTTGAACGTGAGCGTCCGTCCCAGATCCGCATCGCCTGTGCGGAAATACCAGACCGCAGCCACGATCACCAGAATCAACCCGGACAGTTCAATCACGGTCATCACCAGGTTTGCCCCAAGCGACTCCTTGATCCCCCGCGCATTGAGCAGGCCGATTGCCAGGAGAAACACCAGGGCGGCAATCTGCGGCGATACGTCGACAAAGGCGTTGAGGTAATCACCGGCAAACGCCAGCGACAAACCCGCTGCACTGGTGACCGCAGCCGCCAGCATGCAAAAACCGACCAGGAAGGAAATGAGCGGTGACTTGAAGGCCTTTTCCGCGAACACGGAAGCCGCGCCGGCGTGGGGATATTTGGTCACCAGCTCTGCGTAGGAACCCGCCGTCAACATGGCGAAGAACAATGCGATCAACAGCGGCACCCAAATCGCGCCGCCCACCTCGCCCGCGATAGTTCCGGCGAGTGCGTAAACCCCCGCGCCGAGTACATCGCCGAGAATGAACAGAAACAGCATCGGAAAAGTGATTGCCCGGCGCAGAGCAGGTTTATGAGTGGGAGCCGTCACGGTCATTCCTTGGTTCAGGTGGGTAGGAGCTGGAGGGTTGTCACCTCAAACAATGGAAATGGCGCCGAAAGCAAAGTTCAAAATCTGTGATGGGGCTTGTCGGCACGACGCTATAAACATCGCCAACTCGACACCTGTGGGAGCGAGCCTGCTCGCGAAGACTCCAGCCCGTTCAACACAAAACCTCAGCCAAAACCATTTCCCTAAACACCTCGTTTAAAACCGATATCAAGACTATTCCAGCAAGCTACAACGCCTTGCGCCATTGCCTACGACTACGCCAGAATCCGCCGGCTTGTGCGCCTCGGGCCGGGGTTCTATCGTTGGCCGGTCACTGAAAACAGTGATCGGGTTTGGTAGCCCGGGTATACGAGGTGCGCAATGAAACCGTTTGGCGAAGTCTTCGCCTGGCTTCTATGGTGGCTATGCGCAGGGCGCTTTCGAGCGCGCCGGTTTTGCCTCGTGTCCCGGTCTACCAACCTGTGCATGGCCGCCACCCTTCGTTTGGTAGCGAACGGGTGATGGCTCCTTTTAAAGCGGCACGAGGAGAAAGATCATGTTCAAAGTCACGCCAAACCCGCCACAGTCAGACGCAACCTCCCCCTACGAATCCCTCGACTCAAAAAAACTCCACGAAGCCGCCGACCGCGCCCTCGACCACTACCTCAAACCCACCGACACCCTCAAAACCACGCCCTACCAGACCAGCAGCATGTTCCTCGCCAACCCGAAAATCGCCACCGAAGAACTGCTGGTCAACGCCAGCGAATCACTGGGCTCGGCCTCGGTGATGTTGAGTGATGTGATCGGGATGGTTGAAGGATCTGCGCGCAAGACACTGCAAGGTATCGCGCAGGTAGTGATGCTCGGCGAGCTCGCGGTTAATCAGGCGTTGGATAACGTCGTGCCGGTGGAGTAAACGAAAACGTCCTGTCGCTGGTGAGATACGAAGTTTCGAAGAACAGCGGTGAGCGTTGGCGTGGGCTAATGTTTCGCCCCCTATCGCGCTCGTCTCAAAAGCCCAGCCTTGCGCTGGGCTCTTGCCGTTTAGTGGCAGTGGTAGTCGTTGGTTTTATGGTTGCGATGGCAACCCTTTGAATCAGTGCCACCGCTGTGCGCAAAGGCAGCAACGGATGTAATCGATAATATTGCGGCAATCAGAATGGCGGACAGTTTCATCAGGGCTTGCTCCATGCTCGTGTTGTTATTCTTTGTGAGATGTCTCACGCGGAGCAGCGTATGGCCAGGTGCCTTCATTGAGCAAGCGACTTCTCCGAGGATTCGATCAAAGGTCGATTGCTTGCGATGGCTGGGTCACTGGGCGCGAACATCAGCCACACGGCGTCGTTTGTCGGGCTGGTTATGGTGGCAGGTGGCGGCACTGAGTGCCGCAACGAAAAGCACCAACACTCCCGCCTTATGCGCTCAGGCCGATCCAGCCATGGAAGCCGACATACAGGCCAACGCCAATGATCAGCACGCTGGACAGATAAGGAGCGCGGCGCGCCACGGTTCCCAGCCACGGCCAGCGATTGGAAGCCTGTCTGGCGCCAATGGCTGCTGCGGCACCGACGGTGACCAAAGTCAGCGCCAGGCCGATGCTGAAACACAGAACGAGCATGCCGCCGAGCGCGACTTCTTTGACTTGCAGGCACAGCAACAGGACAGTGATGGCAGCCGGACAGGGAATCAGGCCGCCAGTCAGCCCGAACATGACGATCTGACCCGTGGTCACTTCGCGGTTGGTGAAGCGTTTACGGATGTCGTTGGCATGAGCACGTTCGTGCGCATCCTGATAGCCATCAATCGACAGCTCCAGGCCTTCCAATTCCGAATGCGCATGCCCGTGATCATGCTCCTGGAACGTCAGGTCGTAATCATGCGAATGCCCGGCATGTCCAAGACTCAAGCGGGCGCTGAACTCGTGCGGTTCCGGAATATCCACCGTCGACTGCAGAAAACCTTCACGCTCGACGAACGCGAACGATTGGCTGCTGCCGTCCGGACGCGTCGTGGTCAGGCGAACATCCGAGGCTGCCCAGGCGTGTCCGCTAAGGGTCTTCAGGCGCCAGTGCGGTGGCATGCCTTCCTCGAAGATCGACAGTTCAACACGGCCATGGCCGGTATCTATTCGGTGCGTTTCATCATGATGACCATGGTCGTGTTCGCCGTGATGGTGATCATCGCTTTGCTCGAACTTGAACATCTGCTCACCGCGCCAGGTACGCCAGAGCATCCACAGGGCAATCGCGATGATCAGTGCAGAGGAAGCAAGCTGGAAATACGGCTCAGTGGTTTCAGCGTCCAGACCTTTGCCCAGGTACATGCCGCCGATGGCGACCAGCCACACCACGGCGGTGTGCGAAAGCGTTGCGGCCAACCCCAACAAAACAGCCTGTTTGACCGAGCCACGGATGGCCACGATGAAGGCCGCCATCATGGTTTTCGAATGACCTGGCTCCAGGCCATGCAAGGCGCCGAGCAGAATCGCGCTCGGGAAATACAGCCAGGCGTGAGCCCCGCCTTGCTGCAACAGTTCAGCGAAATCGGGCATGTCAGACCTAAAGGTACTTGGTGATTTGTTTGAAGGCTTCCAGCGGTGCGCGCTCGCCATTGCCTAGCGCCGAAACGGTATCTTCGAGGCAGTGGTCGATGTGATCCTGGATGAGCGTGCGTTTGGCCTGGCAGATCGCTTTCTCGACCGCATGAAGCTGCTGGGCGATATCCACGCACTGACGCCCTTCTTCGATCATGGTGATGATGCCGCGCAAATGCCCGTCCGCCCGTTTGAGGCGTTTGATGATCGCCTCATGACTTTGGTGGGTGTGGGGATGGCTGTGGTCGTGTTCGTGTTCACTCATGAGTTGAGTCTCAGGGCTCGATGAATTACGCTGGCATCGTATCCCCCCAGGGGGGATTAGGCAAATCGCTTGAGCGCCCGGTCAACGAGTTGAAACCTTTAACGCCATGTACAGCAAAACACTGACAACGACGGTAGTAATCGCGCTTGCTCTCGCCATGTTCATGGCCTGGGTCGGGCATACCTATTCGTTGTCAGTCACCTCGGGGCAGCCAGCCTGGGAGATCGCTCAGGACGTCCATCATTCTCACGGCGAAGAGTCGTCATCCAGTCACTCAAGCTTTTCAGAACACTATCACTCGCCATTGACCCCTGATCATCAGCACGAAACGCCGCAACTCACAGCCGCGTTGATGTTGGCGACATCGCCGATGCCATCGATCCGGGTCGATGCACTTCGACACTCGGTTCCTCTGCCGCCGATATTTTTGATCGAGCGCCCACCTCGCCCTTCGTTCGCATCCTGACCACGGCCGCAATGCGGCCCACGATCATTGCAACGTAGGATTGACCCATGCATTCGCACTCGATGAGCGGCACAGGCGTATTTACTGCGCCTTCGCACCGCCCGCTACCGCTGTTGTTTTTACTTGTCGCTGCACTTTTACTAGGGACACCCGAGGCGATGGCTCACGCTGTTGCGGAAGGCGACAAAGGTTTCATCCAGGAAAGCTCAGGCGTCATGTTGCTGCCGTTCATCTACATGGGCGCCAAGCACATGATGACCGGCTACGACCACCTGCTGTTTCTGTTCGGGGTGATCTTCTTCCTCTACCGCCTGAAGGATGTTGGCCTTTACGTCACGCTGTTCGCCGTAGGCCACTCGGTCACGCTGCTGCTTGGCGTGCTGGCCGAAATCAGCATCAGCTCCTACATCATCGACGCCATTATCGGCTTTTCGGTGGTGTACAAAGCCCTCGATAACCTCGGCGCATTCCAGCGCTGGTTCGGTTACCAACCCAATACCAAAGTGGCCACGCTGATCTTCGGCCTGCTCCACGGTTTTGGTTTGGCGACCAAGATTCAGGAATACGAGATCTCACCAGACGGCCTGATTCCGAACCTGATCGCCTTCAACGTTGGTGTCGAGATCGGCCAATTGCTGGCCCTCAGCGCGATTCTCATTTTGATGGGGTATTGGCGGCGCACCGGCAGTTTCTGGCGCCACGCGTATACCGCCAACGTCGCCATGATGAGTGCCGGTTTCCTCCTGATGGGATTCCAGATCACCGGCCTGTTTGTCTCCGCCTAAGGAATTCTGACCATGTTCAATACTCCGCTTCCAACTGTTAATGAACTGCCCAGCACCCGCAAACTGCTGCGCTCGACCGTCATCGCGATACTGGTCGCCGCCGGCCTTTTGGTGACCGTTGTCATGCCGTCTGAATACGCCATTGATCCTACAGGTGTGGGCCGAACACTGGGGCTTACCCAGATGGGCGAGCTGAAACTCATCCTTGCTCAAGAAGCGTTGGCGGAAGCCGCTGCGCCTCAAGCAACCGCTCCAGCTCCGACTGCAACTTCTGCTCGAGCTCCGGTGCAGCAAGTTGCGCAAGTCCAGCCCGTTCAGAAGCCTGTTGCTCAGCCAGTAACGGCACCCTCCCCGGCCCCGAAGTCCAATCAGATGAGCGTAACGCTCAAACCTGGCGAAGGTACGGAAATCAAACTGGAAATGCTGAAGGGCAAGACTGTCAGCTACGAATGGACAGCCACTGGCGGGCTCGTGAACTACGACACGCACGGCGAGCCCTACAACGGTGAAAAGGGTTACTTTCACAGCTATAACAAGGGCAAGCAGGTCAAAAGCAATAAAGGCGAATTCACCGCGTTATTCGACGGCACCCATGGCTGGTTCTGGCGTAACCGCAGCAACAAGGACGTGACCATCTCGCTGAATACGACCGGCGATTACCTAAGCGTCAAACAGTAGTCCGGAACACATTGAAAACGAGGCGGCAAATGCGGCCTCGTTTTTTTCTGCGCGAAGAAAAGTGCTGGATTCAAATTCCACAAATGTCCGTGCGCAGCCGCCAGGCGTCTTTCGCCGGTGGCATGCCGAACAGACGGGCGTAGTCTCGGCTGAACTGCGAGGGACTTTCATAACCGACTGCATATCCCGCCTCTGCGGCATCGACCGCGTCGGTGACCATCAGCCGGCGTGCTTCCTGTAGCCGCAACTGGTTGCGAAATTCCAGCGGGCTCATCGAGGTGATCGCCTTGAAATGCGTGTGAAACGAAGAACGGCTCATGCCGGCGATTTCGACGAGTTCATCTATTCGACACGCTTCGTTGTAGTGGCTGCGCAGCCAGGCAATGACCTTGGCGATCTGGTTCAAGCGGCTGTCTGCTTGTGCCATCTGCCTGATGATGCTGTTGCCGTTTTCGGTTAGAAGGCGATAAAGCATTTCGCGAATCACCAGCGGAGCGAGCGCTTCGATATCCCGTGGCCTGTCGAGCAGCCCCGCGAGTCGAACCGCAGCATCCAGCAGTTCTGGAGTCGTATCGTTGAGCGTAATGCCTGCCGGCGGTGCACTGACGCTCTCTTCTCTTAGCGGATGGCGCAGCGCAAGTTCACTCAACACAGCGGTATCGAGATCCAGCGCCAGGCACAGATAGGGAACAGCCTCACTCGCCTCGATGACCGAGCCCATCACCGGAAGGTCTACCGATGCAACCAGATACTTGGCAGGATCGTAAACATAGGCGGTAGTACCCAGCATCGCTTGTTTACGTCCCTGAGCGACAAGGCAGAGCGTTGGCTCGTACACCACCGGCATAGGCATCGTGGGCGTAGCCGAGCGAATAAGGCTGACACCCGGGATCGCGGTGCTGTGAATGCCGTCATCCAGGACGTGACGACCAACGATATCGACAAGCTTTGAAAGGGAATTCAAACACAACTCCATAACGTGACGATGCGGCGGATAGGCATCTGGTATCGGATGATCAAGCAAGAAATCAGGACGATCCTGCAACAGCCCTCCTCCGCTCGTAAGTCACACTTCAGATGAAGCCCAGAGGTACTGCCGGCCACACCCGCGCCGATTCTTTGCCAAAGCCCCATATAGAGCAACGGCGTGAGGGAACGCAACTAGCGGCTTACAGATAACAACAACGGCCCAGCCAACTCGACGGGGCTCATCGGATAGATTAAGGAGCACAGGAAATGACGCTTGTTCAACGCCTCTCTACAGCGCTAGCACTAGTCCTCACCGTTCTCATTGCAGGGCCGGCGCCCGCCGTGGCCAGCGAACCGACTACGGAACGCAACCGCCAATTCATTGCGCAAGCGTTCAACCAGTGGGCTCAGGGCGGCCGGACGTTCTTCACAGATGTCCTGGCTGCCGATGTGATCTGGACAATCAAGGGGACGAGCCCTTCGGCAGGTACTTATCGGGGCCGAGACGACTTCCTGAAACGCGCAGTCCAACCCTTCGCAAAACGGCTCGCCTCGCCCGTCCGCCCGACGGTGACGGATATCTGGGCTGAGGGCGATGACGTCGTCGTGCACTGGGACGGCACCGCCACCGCAGCCGATGGCGCGCCTTATCGCAACAGCTACGTATGGATCATGCGCATGCGAAATCTCCAGGCAGTTGAAGTCATTGCCTTTCTCGATCTGGTGCCTTACGACGACGTTATCAGGCGAATTCCGCTTGAAGCTGGCGATGTGGAATAGATAAGCCTGCCAAGATCGGCTGAAGGATCTGCTTGCGGGAGGCTGCAAGATGTTGCGCAGGTGGACATGTCGTCGAATGTCGGCTTTCGGCCAGAAGCGGACAGTCTCACTGGGACTGGGCTGGTATCCCTGAGGCTCGAAAGCATCTATGAAACTCGGGGCGATTCAGTGGCCGGGAATTGTTGACCACTACAGTTGGCCTCGATACTCAAATTGCTCGTGTGTCTTAATCTCTGATCGATCTTCGAACCATGAGCGGGCTATTGCCGCAGTAGACGCCATTTAGTGGCGAAATACCTCTGCCGAGATTGGCATGATAAAAGCTCTAACGTTGAAATAAACGGCGTTGCGTAGCAACGTCCGGCGCCGAAGGCGCGAACTTGATTGGCATGTTATGCATTTTTGCTGCTCGACGTAAGCATTACAAGCTGGCCTGCATATGCTGCTTTTGAAACCTTTGAAATGAAATTAGGGCCAACGCCCTCAGCAAGAAATTCTATTTCTTGAAATTCTTCGCTTACGACGGTGGCTCGCAATGATTCTGTGATTTCTGAAGAGAGCGCAAGCCAGCTTGTGGCGACATGCGATTGGCTGCAAGAGATGCAGCGCAAAAAATAACTGCCATGCTGAACGAATGCCCTTAGATTTGAAGACGTGCAAAACTCACATTTTAATTCGATACGTCGCTCAGACATTGAATTTCCCCTGTAATGCATGACGCGCAATTAAGAGGCGCGCTGAAAGCGCGTCCCGTCGAGCGTGCTTGAATGCCTTGCTATGCATTCCTTCGCCGAGTAACCGGGAAGACAAATGGCTTTTCTTGAGTTAAATTTATTTCGTTTAGCTTGTATTTAAACCCAATATCACTACAACTAAATTGTCGAATTAGATTTTTTGCTTCAATATCGCTTAGCTCGTAATTCCAAGACTGAATTATAGGGCCACCTCTAACTTTATCGAAACCATACTTTTGCCCAAGGCTACGGTGATAGTATTTTCAATCTCTGCAACCCAGAAACAATCGCCAATTGATCTAAAAGCCGCATGTAAATGAGTTGCTTTTCTCTTTCCCGTGAGGCCGCTCTCCATATATCCGACAGCGCCCTTTTTCTTTAATGTAGAGTAGCGGCTTTTCTTACCATGGCTTCGCAGCCTTGATCTCAACCCCTTAGCTGTGCCCACGTATCATGAGTTCAGTTCAAGCTTCAAAATATAGACATACCAATTTCTAATTTCTTCACTCATTTTCCGGAATCAAATTGTGCATAACGATTAAGCTAATTCGTCTGAGACAGTACTCGATTCGCACTGAGCGTGTCTATTGCAAGTGGGGTACGCCGCACGTCAGGAATAGGTCTGCTGAGGTCGAAGCGTCTCATGCAGGTGTCTACCGGAGCGAGGAGTAGCCCAAAACGTCCGCTTTTGGCCGATTCTGTTGAAAAAGTCGGCCACGGTTACCACGGCAGAAAAGTAAGCGCCTGAGATTGAAATCTTCACTTTGGGCAGAGGCTTCCAGGCTCAGATATCACGTAGCAGCGTGTAAAAAAGGCGTTTTCGCCGGCCAATATTCAGGCCATTTGGGCGAACCGACTTTTTCAACAGAATCGGCCAATAGCTGCCATTCGGCCCTCGTATCTGCGAGCTAAAACAATGTCTTAGCGTCCGAGTGAGGGCGGCCCATATAACTCAGTTTCCCAGTCTTCAAGAGGCGGTTTTACTTTGAAAGATGGGTCGCAGTATGACCTTAAGTAGTCAGTCGCTCTCCTTTGGGCGTAGGTGAAATTGAGCACGTTGCCTTCACCGTCCATCTCTATGACGTTCGCGAATATCGCGAAGACCATCTCAATTGCACTCGGCTCAGAGCCATAAATGTCGATGTACTCCACGTTTTCAAGCATGTAGTGGCTTCCACTTGCCATGTAGTACGCAAACGTTCGGAGTGCTCCACTGAAATCATTACTCAGCTTCTTCATGTACATTTTCTTTTAGTAAATGTTCTGGATTTAACTGCTTCATAATCAAGCATTGGCTTTTTTTGCCGTTTTATTGTGGTCGAGAAAGGCCTGAACCGGCCAATGAGCATTAGCAATCGATTGCTGACAGTCTGCTTATGGCCGATGTCTGCCCGTCGCGAAGGGCAGACATCGACCCAATGCTGTCTGTCGCGACCGCAGGCGATTGCGGCCAGTAGCGAAGAACTGCCCGATCTTGTATTAATTTCTTAGCCAATTCAGCCAGAGCGTTCCAGGGACTTCGGATCGAATGACACATTCGCCAGACTTTGAGCATCAGGCACTGGCAGCCATTCAGCAGTGGTGGAGTCGATTTCGCGCAGAGTGCATTGCTGGGGGCCGGACCAGGACAGTTCTATGTAGGGGCCTTCAAGTACTTCGTTCGCTATTAACATCTCGACTTCGTCGGCAGGTCCCGGGAGCATGCCTCCGACAGCAATGGGCACGCGCTGACGCAAAAGGATGTTGAGCATGCACAACAGCTCGGCATGTGATGTGTAATGCACTCTGTGCTCCCCGACTTCCGTGTAGGCAAACACCAGATCGCCCGATACTGAGTCTACGGAGCTGATCAAAGTGAGATGCGCCGGTGGCCGGCCTGACCCCTTTGAATAACGTAGTTTGATAGCCGCGCCCCTCTATATATTTCGCTTTATGAAATCGGAGAGCTTCGCGGCTTCATTGCGTAATTCGTCGAATCTTTCGTTTAGCTCAACATGGCCCGGCTTCCAGCAAAGAACGCCATTGTCATGGCTTTGACCAAGAATGAGATCATTGAATGAGCCCATTCCGCCATAGGCTGACTGTAGGTACTCAATTCCGGAGTAATCAGACTCCATTAAGCGTGCTCTTGCCTTACGCATCCACAGGCTCCAGTGAGTATCTCCATCGCTCTCAAGCATTGCTGCAAGCTGATCAAGAACGCAGATCAGTTCTTCGGTTTTCGGTCCCATTTCTTAACATCCTTCAAGTGAAACACGGTATGGGAAGTAAGTCCCGCTGCCGAGTGTTTCTTGTCAGTCTCGCTGCATAAGCTACTGTTTCGCCATCAGGTTGTCCAAGGGCCGCTTTTGGCCGATTGCTGCCCGTCGCAATGCGCATCTTGCTGGCAGACGATGCAAATGAACAACGACGACGATCATGGCAGATCAAAAACCTGACAGCCCCGTAACCCGTCCAGACAAGTTATTGTGTCGAGCCCTCGCTTCGTCAAAACCAAGGAAAGCCAATGCCCAGCTCACTTGTATTGAATGGCCAGGCTCACCAGCTCGACTACTCAGACCCCATAACCCCATGGTGGAGCTTTACCAAAACAGTGTTTGCAGCGACCGCGCTTTCATTGGTACGTGACGGTCTGATCGAACTGGACGAGCCAGTTCTCAACCAGCCTTTTACGCTGCGTCAGTTGCTGCGGCATGAGGCAGGCCTTGCCGATTATGGCGAACTGGCTGAATATCACGCCGCCGTCGCTGGCAATGAGGACGCATGGCCGGTGATTGAAATGATGCAACGTCTTGAGGGTGCGCGACTTCGATACAGCCTCGGCACCGGATGGCGTTACTCGAATGTTGGTTACCTTTTCGTCGTGAGACTTATTGAACAGCTCACTGAGCTGACGCTTGAAGAGTCCATCCGCCGACGCGTCTTGACCCCATTAGGTCTTTCGAGCGTTCGCTTCGCTAAAACGCGGGCCGATTTGAAGGAATGCCAAGGTGGAAATACGTTGAACTACGACCCCGCCTGGGTCTATCACGGCTTGCTGATTGGCCCCCTCTCGCAAGCAGCGCTATTGCTGGATCGACTCCTCGCCGGCCAACTCCTTCCCTCGACGTTGCTCCAGGCAATGCAGACAGCAAAACCCTTGGGCGGGCCGATTCCAGGACGTCCATGGATCGCTCCGGGGTACGGCCTCGGTTTGATGCAGGGTTCGATTGAGGGCGGATTGATCCTGAGCGGACACACGGGTTGCGGACCCGGCAGTGTCATTGCCGTTTACCGAGTCTGCGATGGCAACGCATCAGCCTGTTGCGCGGGTTTCGAGATGGGAGCCAATGAAGGTGCCGTTGAAGCCCACGTCGTCCAACGATTGATGCAGGCCTTACGACACGGCGCTGACAACGCCTGAGTTCTCTGCCGGCTGCCCTTCCCCCCGCAAAAAATCCACAAACGCCCTCAGCGGCGAAGGCATATGACGGCGGCCATGGTAGTAAAGAAACGGACCGTCGAAGGCCTGCCACCAGTCCTCGAGAATCGGCACCAGTCGACCATCGGAGAGCGCCTCGCGCAGGAAGTCCTCGAAGGTATAGACGATGCCCAGTCCGTTGATGGCCGAGCGAATTTTCAGATCGTGCGACGACGTCAGCAGTTGCCCCTGAGGCGGGATACGTACGATACGGCCGTCTCGATGGAACTCGAATACGCCGACTTTGCCACTCTCGAACCGATGGCCAAGCAGGTCATGGCCCGGCAGTTCTTCGGGGTGAGTGGGCGTACCGCGTTCAGCCAGATAGCGCGGGGCGGCCGCTGCAACGAAGCGTTGGCGACGCGGGCCGATGGGCACGGCGATCATGTCTTTGGCCAGGCTCTCTTCATAGCGCACGCCGGCGTCATACCCGCCAGCGTTGACGTCGACAAAGGTGTTGTCCATGACGACTTCGACACTGACCCCTGGATAAAGGCGCAGAAAACGCGCCAGCAGGTCGGGCAACAGAAAGCGTGCCACCGGCACTGGCACATTGAGCTTGAGCGTGCCGACCGGGCGCTGAGCGTCGTCGTCGAGATCGTTGAAAGCGGCGTCGATTTCTTGCAAGGCCGGGCGCAGGCGCTCGAGCAATCGTTCGCCGGCCGCCGTCGGCGTGACGCTGCGCGTGGTTCGATTGAGCAGGCGCACGCCCAGGTCGCTTTCCAGCCGACGCATGCAATCGCTCAGCGACGAGGCGGACAAACCGCGTTTTTGCGCGGCAGCACGAAATCCCCCCGCCTCGACCACCGCAGCAAATATCGACACATCGGTAAGGTTTGGTTTACGCATGAACGCTTCCTCCGCAAGCGGCTGACTGTACGCCATGCCGTACGGGCCATCCACCAATGCCCGACTTATCCTCGCGCATTCGTACACCGATACTGCTCACTCGCCCCGCCAAGCGGGAACCTGTCACGCGAATGAGAATCCCCCGATGAGCCATTCACCCGCTACGCCGAGCAATACCGCGACCCAACGCATTCTCAAGGCCGCCCGAACGCTGTTCGCCATTTCCGCGATGGCCGGCACACTGGCTGCGCAGGCGACTTCCCGAACGGAGTCGAAGCCGGACTGGTCAACCCACGACATGCCCAGCCAGAAAGGCCGCATTGTGCTGGTGACCGGGGGAACCAGCGGCATGGGCTATGAAGACGCGCTGGCCCTGACGCGCGCCGGTGCCGAGGTGATCATCGCCGCACGCAACGCCGAGCGCGGCCGCGAAGCGATCACGAAGATCAAGCAAGCCGTGCCCGAGGCGCGCGTGCAATTCGAAACGCTGGACCTTGCCAACCTGCAATCGGTGCGCGACCTCGCCAACCGTCTGCAAGGGCGCCTGCCGAGGCTCGACGTGCTGATCAACAATGCCGCGATCATGTCGCCGCCTGTCCGAGGCGTTTCCGCCGATGGCTACGAGATGCAACTGGCGACCAATTACCTGGGGCATTTCGCCTTGACCGGCCTGCTGATGCCCCTGCTACGCAAAAGCGACGATGGTCGGGTGGTCAGCCTGTCGAGCATCGCCGCCGGGCGCGCAAGCCTGAACTTCGATGACCTGCAGGCTGAGCGCAGTTACGACCCTTTCGCCAGCTACAGCCAATCGAAACTGGCGGTTCTGAAGTGGAGTATCGAGCTGCAGCAGCGCAGCGATGCCGCCGGTTGGGGGATACGCAGCATCGCCGCGCACCCCGGCGTTGCCGTGACCGAGCTGATCGCCCGGGGGCCTGGCCTGGACAGTCAATTCGGCAAACAATGGGCGGTAGAGCGGGACCTGTATCATTCCGCAGCGCAGGGCGCGCTGCCCACGCTGTATGCAGCCACGGCGCTTGAGGCGGTTGGCGGCGCCTACTACGGCCCCACCGGTGATAACGAAAAGCGCGGCCCGCTGGGCTTCGCCAAGATGCCGCCGGCCGCTGCCGATCGCTCGAATTCGGCCACACTGTGGCAACTCTCCGAGCGACTGACCGGCGTCACCTACCGCTGACCGCCCGGCACGGGCAGGCTCCGTGCCATTGCCCCGCCACTCCCACAGGAGCGCAACATGGATATGTCTCTTCTCGCCCACCGCGCCGGCGCCATCATCAATGCAGAGGCTCACGAGCTGCGCCCTGCGCTCAATGGCTTTCTGCTGTTCGTCTGCCTGTTCGCCGGCTATTTCATGCTCCGCCCGATCCGCGAATCGATGGGCATCACTGCCGGCGTCGAGAACTTGCAGTGGCTGTTCACCGCGACCTTCCTGGTCATGCTGGCGGCCGTGCCGCTGTTCGCCTGGCTCAGCGCACGCGTGCCGCGCCTGCATTTCGTGGACTGGGTGTACGGATTCTTCTGCACCAACCTACTGTTGTTCGCCGCCTTGTTCCTCGGCGAAGAAAGCCCGTGGCTGGCGCGCGTGTTTTACGTGTGGATATCGGTCTACAACCTGTTTGTCGTATCGGTCGCCTGGAGCCTGATGGCCGATGTATTCGACAGTGCCCAGGCCAAACGTCTGTTCGCGTTCATCGCGGCGGGCGCCAGCGTCGGCGGCCTGAGTGGCCCTGCGCTGAGCGCCTTGCTGATCGGTCCGCTGGGTGAGTCCGGCCTGATGCTGCTGGCCGCTGTTCTGCTGGCCGCTGCGATGTGGTTCAAACGCCAGCTGATGCGCTGGCGTGAACGGGGTGGCGCAGGACGCCCCGATGCCGCGCCGAGCGAAAGCCCTCGCAGGCCGTTGCCCGGCAATCCGTTCAGCGGTATGACGGCCGTTCTGAAATCACCCTATCTGCTCGGCATCTGCGGTTTTGTGGTGCTGCTGGCGACAGTCTCCACCTTCCTTTACTTCGAGCAGGCACGCATCGTCGCCGAACACTTCCCGGACCGCGAGGCGCAGGTGCGCGTGTTCGGCATCATCGACTTTGTCGTGCAGGCGGGCGCCCTGCTCTGTCAGCTGTTCATCACTGGACGCCTCGCGCAAAGGCTCGGCGTCGGCGTGCTGTTGGCCATGGTGCCGCTGGTCATGTGTGCCGGGTTTATCGGGCTGATCTTCGCGCCCAGCTTTGGCCTGATCGCCGCGCTGATGATCGTGCGCCGCATCGGTGAATACGCCTTCGTGCGTCCAGGCCGAGAGATGCTGTTTGCCCCGCTCGATGCCGAAAGCAAGTACAAGGCGAAGAACTTCATCGACACCGTGGTCTACCGCGCCGGCGATGCCATCAGTGCCTGGGCGAAAAGCGCGCTGGACGCCCTCAGCCAAGGTGCAGGCATGGCAGCGCTGGTCGGCGCGTTGTGTGCACTGCTGTGGGGGC
This sequence comes from Pseudomonas siliginis, assembly GCF_019145195.1. GTDB lineage: Bacteria > Pseudomonadota > Gammaproteobacteria > Pseudomonadales > Pseudomonadaceae > Aquipseudomonas > Aquipseudomonas siliginis. The sequence continues at coordinate 210,389 of NZ_JAHSTW010000003.1, read as the reverse complement.
TGCTGGGATGGCGGCTCGGCGAGCGGGCGGACCGCCGAGCCAGTGTGGCGGGAGCGCGGCAAAACCCAGCGTAGCGTTCAACGGTCATTGACTGAGACAGGCATTGCCGTAGAATCGCCCGCCCAAAAAATCAGCTTGCAGAGCGAGAAGGAGCTTCGATGCAACGGGTGATGATTGTTGGTCAGCCTGGGTCTGGCAAAAGTACGTTGGCGCGCAGGCTTGGTGAGCGCACGGGGTTGCCGGTCGTGCATATCGACACGATCCATTGGCAGCCAGGCTGGATCGAGCGAAGCCCGGATGAGAAGACCCGACTCTGCCTGGAAGTCGAGGCGCGTGATCGCTGGATATTCGAAGGTGGCCATTCGACAACTTGGGAAAATCGCGTCGCCCGTGCAGATCTGCTGATCTGGATCGATCGTTCGCCACCGCTTCGATTCTTGCGCGTCCTGCGTAGAACGCTGCTCAACCACGGTCAGTCTCGCCCCGACTTGCCGGAAAACTGCCCCGAACAGCTGGCGAATCTGCCGGAGTTTCTAAAGTTCATGTGGCGGACGAGAAAAACCTCGCGAGCCAAAATGCGCCAATTCGTGTCAACGGCGCCATCGGTTTGCCGGGTGGTTCATCTGCGGTCGAATCGAGAGACGAGGATTTTTCTTGAAAGCATTTGCCCTGCACAGGGCCAGACTTTGCAGACTGACTGACGGCTGACCGCCCCACCAGGGAACTGCGGGTGCATGGCATCGTCCGAGCTTAAGCGTTTAAGCAAACTGCTCGCCACGAGGTTTCCGTTTGAAAGCTGCCATCGTCAAAAAATACCGTCTGATCATCAAGACCCTCGGCTACGTGGGCTGGTCTTTGTTCTGGTTGCTGCTCTGGGACATCGCCGTCACCGTCGACTTCATGCTGTTTCTCAACGCCAAGCTGAACCTGCCGTTGATGCCGCTGACCTTGCTCGGTTCGGCGTTGATCGTGTTGATCAGTTTTCGCAACAGCAGCGCTTACAACCGCTGGTGGGAAGCGCGGACGCTGTGGGGGTCGATGATCAACAATTCCCGCAGCTTCGCCCGGCAGGTGCTGACGCTGCTGGACGACGCTGGTGGCGAGGTGAACCCGGTCAAATCCACGCTGTTGCGCCGCCACGTGGCCTACGTGAATTGCCTCGCCGCGCACCTACAGGGCCAGCCATGTCCCGACGAGGTGCGCGCGTTTATTCCCGCCGAAGAATTCGCCCGCAGTGGCACAACCAATAACTTTGCCAACGATATCCTCACCGGCTCGGCGACTCTGCTCGCTCGCGAATACAAGGCCGGGCATCTGGACAGTATTCGCCTGGCGCGGCTCGAGTCGACCCTAGTGGATCTGTCCAACAGCCAAGGCGGCATGGAGCGGATCGCCAATACCCCGCTGCCCTACCCTTATGTGTATTTCCCACGGCTGTTCATTTCGCTGTTCTGCCTGATCGTCCCGATAGGTCTGGTGGAATCCCTCGGCTGGTTCACGCCGCTGGCGTCGACTGTGGTCGGGTTCATGCTGCTGGCCATCGAGCGCATCGGCACCGATCTGCAGAGTCCGTTCCGCCACAGCGAACACCAGATTCAAATGGAAGCGCTGTGCGAAACCATTGAAAAGAATTTGCAGTCGATGCAGCGTGATTCGTTGGGGGATGTACGCAGGGTTGAGGAGCCCGCTTGAGGCGCTGCTTTAGCAGCAGAGCTTTTCATCAGATGCGGAGCGGCTATTGACGAGTGTCCGCCTCCTCGGCCGGATAAAACTCGCCCTGCTTGCCCATTTCTTCCAGTCGTTCGCGCGCTATCGCCTCAACCCGGGCCACTGCGTCTCGATCGTCAGGGTCAACCAACTGCAAGCACAGGCGGCGAACATTTTGGTCATGGGTGCCCTCGCTGAGCATTTCGTGGGTGAAGACTTGCTCTCCACGCCACAGGCATAACTGGGTATGAGTCCCGCCGAGCCATATCTCGTTGATTGATTCAAGATCAGTGGTTGCCAGTTGATCCACGGTGATTGTCTTATCCATTGCGCCGTACCTGTAAAAATGTTCGTAGACAGGTACGACTAGCGGGCACAGTGGGTCGTTCCAAGCGTCGCACTTTCCCACCGCATCCGCGGTATATCCTCCTCCCAAAACGTCAATTTTTCCGAGCCCAACTCCCAAACATCACATCACCGACGTAGATACCCGAAGAAGCTGATCGCTCCTGATCCAGACGCGTCTGCAACGTTTCAATGTCGACCTCCTCTGCACTGGCCACCCCTAACGCAATGATTCGCGGCAAGCATGCTCGAACGATGGCGCCAAGGCTGTACGGCGTATCAGGCGTTTGTACCAGGCACTCGGCTCGCACGCTTTCAACGGTCAAGCCTGCCTGAGTGAAAATGCCGTGCAGGTTGAACCCGATGTGCAAATCCGCTCCTTCGCGAGCAAGCATTTGCTGTAACCAACGTTGCGCTCTTGCATGCAAAGGGAAAGGCTCGACGCTGGCAGGCGCCATCGTCGTATCGTGTTCCTGGAAGACCATGATCCCGCCGGGACGTAGACATCTCGACAGCGCTCGGATCGTCGCCACCGCATCCGGTTGATACATGAGGACACGCCTGCCGACGATGGCGTCAAAACTGCCGATAGAGTCTGGCAATTCCAAGAGGTCTCCCTCAAGAAAGGTCAGCGCATGTCCTGCGGTGCGCTGGCGTGCAACGGCAATGGCAGCGGCATCGTGATCAACGCCGATGATCTCCCCGCCTCTTCCCACGAGATCACACAGCAAAAACGAAACATCACCCGAACCGCAACCTACGTCCAGGATTCGCATCCCTTCACTAACGCCCGCATCGATCAGCAAGCGTGTGGTGAAATCGAGTCGGTTGAGCGGCATTATCAAATTCCCTGAGTTTTCTGAAAAATCATGGCAGGCGCATAAGTCATCTGGCCCCCAACAGCGCTTCATCCTTGGCCACCGCACGTTTGTAGGCGTCGCGGCTGGTCAACTTCTGGACATAGGCGAGAAACGCAGGCCTGGGCGGCAAGGTTTGCAAGCCTAACCCCCAGCCAATGTGGGAGCCAACATAAACGTCTGCAGCGGTGAAGCGTTCCCCGGCGATAAACGGATGCGCCAATACCGCGCGCTCAAGCTGATCGACCGTGCGCTCATAGCTTCCGTAGCCAAAGAAAAACTCCTGATCCGGCGTCGGGTTGAAACTGGCGCGGTAGTTGGTGACCGCCTGCTCCAGCGGCCCCGCAGCGAAAAACATCCACCGGTAATAAGCGGCGCGCTCCGCTGCCACCGGGACCAGCCCGGCTTCGGGAAATGCCTCCGCCAGGTACGCACAGATGGCGGAAGTTTCTGTTATGGTTTGCCCGTTATGCACCAGGGCCGGGATCTTTCCCATCGGGTTCACGTCGCGAAAAAAGCCGACACGCCGATCATCAGCATCGGCCATCGTTGGCACTGCCAGCGCAGCACCGCCCCAACGGTCAGCCTGACTGCTCGACTGGTAATCCATGATCACCGTCTCATACGCGCAGCCGATTTCTTCGAGCATCCAGCGCACCATGCGCCCGCGAGAATTGGGGTTGGTATAGAAAGTCATTGTCATCGTGAGCTCCTTTTGGCTCGGTGTGTTGACGACAATGGTAAAAGCGAAGCGGTATGAGCCTGTGGGCGCCTTCCGCCAGAATACTTGCAGAACGCGCCATTGGCGGCGCATTGCATCACGCATCACCGCTATCCTGCAGTTCGGAGTCTGGAAATGCCGCACCTTCACACCAGCGCCGAGCGGTGTAAATTACCCAGGGTATTCTGGGAATCAATAGCGCAGCTGGGACTGGATCCCTCGTTGATTGAGCAACATGCTGAACTGCCCCATGACCTTTATCTGAACGAATCGACCTTTGTCAGCACACAGCAGTTGTTCGCTGTCTGGAACGCCATTGAGGCGCTTTCGGCAGATCCCGCTTTGGCGATAAAAATGGTTCGCGACACGCCCAGTGCGAAGCACAAAATGGCGTTCATCACGGCGTTATATGCTGCTGATTATCGCGACGGACTTGCGCGGTTGGCGCGCTTGCAGCGCCTGTGCAGTCCCGACAAATTATCCATGGTCGAGCACCAGAACACTGTGTCATTCACGATTCAGTGGCCATCCGGCACGGGGCCTGCGCCCTATCTTTCAGTGGAGGCGTGTTTTGCCTTGGTACTGGAGCTCGGTCGACGAGGCACCGGAAAACACATCACGCCTATGTCATTGAGCTTGCGGCGGCCAAAGCCACCGCTGGAAACTCACTCGGATTATTTCGCCTGTCCCATCAACTACGGCGCCAGCCATGACGAGATGATCGTGAGCGCCTCTGATCTTGAGCGGCCGTTTCTGCACCACAATGCGCAGGTGCTGCACATGATGAGCCCCGGCCTCGATGCCGCATTACGCGCAATCGAGGCGCCGGTTGGCTTCTGTGAGCAGGTCATTGAAATATTCAAGCGCACGCTGGCGAACGGACGGCCAAGTTTGCAACACCTCGCCAGAGAACTGTTGCAGAGCGAGCGAACCTTGCAGCGCCGTTTGGCGTCCGAGGGCACGACCTTCAACGCACTGCTCAACGAGGCGAGGCGTCAAGTGGGGTTGCACCTGCTGGCTGATAAGAGCCTGGAGCTCAAAGAGGTGGCGTATCTTCTTGGTTATGACGACGTCAACTCTTACTATCGGGCCTTTCGGCAGGTGGAAAAGGTTACGCCCAGTCAGTGGCGTCGTTCTTTCAATACCTGATATGAACCAGGCGTGAAGCAGCCGCTACCCGCTCTCAAAATGATGTCCGCTCTAGTTGGCGATAAATTTGTTGTGGGTTTTATTCGTCGTACTGTCAACGAACCAAATCGAGCCCCCGTCTGTTAAAACCCTGCTGCATTCCTTACCGTATTTTTGATAGGCAACGCAGATCACATCCCCCGTAATCACCCAACTTCCTGACTGCATGGACTCGCTGGAGATCTGAATTTGTGCAGTTCCGTCAGCGTTTAATACTTGAGAGAAAGGATAACCAGTGGACGTTACGCTGGAATATTTTCGGCCTATGACCGTAGTTTTTATTTCGCTGCCCGTTAGCTGCTTTGCGGTCGCCGGCGCGTCCGCATGGGCGTCGAGCGCAGCTTGATTACCGGACGAAGCGCAGCCAATCATAAATAGCATGGCAACCGCACAAAAAAGGAGCTTTTGCATAACTATCACCTTTTCGCTTATTGAAGCGCTATAGAAGTACCGGACTTATATTAGACACGGAACGGATCGACAATATATTCGATTACTATAAAGCCAATAGCACTCCCACCTATCCACCCCCAAACTGTAAAGCAATCGGACACAATTCGATTTAGTTCGGTAGCGTCGCCGCCATTCAATTTTGCGAACTCACACTATTTAACTTAACTATGTAGTGCTGGCGCCCAATTGGCGATTTCCGCCCATAGCGAGCCATCAGAAATGACCGCTGAAGTCGAAAGCAAACGATGCTCCAAAGCCTTGTCACCAGACAGTCACGCCAATTTCCTAATCTTCATCCCTCCCGTCGCCCCAAGAGCCCGCATTCCAAAATGCCGCCCATCACCGCCACCTGCCCACCCCGCCAAAAGATCATCCTGCGCTCCGACAACCTCACCTCTTCCGACTTCGGCGCCCTGTTCTCCAGACTCTTTGGCAACCGCTACGCCGATACTCCGCCGCCGCCCTCCAACATCATCATCGGCGGTGTCTACGGGCGGCACGACGGGGTGAGTTTCCGGCGCATGCATTACCACGGCGACTTCAGCGTCGCCCTCCCCGATCCGCAGAACGAAATCACTTTCGTCATCCCCACCGCCGGCAAGATCGTTTTCAACCACGTCACTGAATCCATTGGCATGGCGCACATCGGTCTGGCGATCGACAAGGCGGATATCCGTTCGATGCGCTTTGTTGATGATCACGCGCACCACGGGATTTCGATCAATCGTCAGCAGCTCACCGAGCGGTTGTCGGCGCTGCTGGAGAAACCGGTCGTGCAGAAGATCGTGTTTGAGCCACGCGTGGATCTGAATACCCCGGCATTTCAGGGCCTCAAGGCGTTGATCGATCTGGCCACGGGCACTGAGTTCGATGCCTTGATCAACAGCGGCACGCTGATGCCGTCACGGTTGCGCGAGATGTTGATCGATGCGGTGCTGGAGGCGTGGCCGCACAATTTCACCGAGGCATTACGGCGGCCGGCGCCGTGTGTGGCGCCGCGACATGTGAAGGTGGCGATGGAGTTTATTCAGGCGCATCCGCAGCAGTTGGTCAGTGGCGTGGACCTGGCGCGGTTGAGCCATGTCAGCCAGCGCGCCTTGCAGGAAGGTTTTCGGCGTTTTGTCGGGATGTCGATCGTGGCGTATCAGCGGCAGGTGCGTTTGCAGCGCGCCTATGAAGCGTTGGTGCGCGGGCATGCAAGCTCTGTGACGGAGGTGGCGTTGAGCTTTGGCTTCAGTAATGTCGGGCGCTTTTGTCAGTATTTTCAAAGCGCTTACGGCGTAAGCCCAGCGGAGTTGAAGGCCAGGCGTTGACCATTCGGTCCGGTTAAACCTGCATTTGATTGAACAGCAGGAATCTCAGGGCGACTAACCCAGACAGGTCGTTTGACGGCACCACCGATTCAAGCGGCGTTTACCTGGCTGCGACCGACGGTGCGTTTCTGCGCGCGTCGGTGCAGGCTTCGCAAGGGGGTTTCCATGACCGAGGATTTCATCGGCTTTTTCACGGCTCACACGATTTTAGGAATTTCATTGGCGAACTGGGTCTTGGCGTTGCTCGCCGCAACGCTCAGTTATCTGCTGACCACCACGGCGATCCGCTTCGTTTTCCGCAAGGTGCAGGCGCGGGCCACTGCCGGCAATGGGCATCTGACGTACATGGCCAGCGAAGTGCTGGCGGCGACCAGCACCACGTTGCTGCTATTGGCGTCGATTCTGGTCGGTATCGGTTTGCTGGACTTGCCGGAGCGCTGGCTCGGGCGGGTCAGCAGTTTATGGTTTGTGGTGGCGGCGTTGCAGGTCGGCCTGTGGACCAACCGCGCGCTGGCGCTGGGGTTGCATCGCTATTTTTCGCGGCATAACGCGACCGGCTCTTTTCAGGCGAGCGCATTGGCGACCTTAAGCCTGTGGGGCGTCAAGGTGTTGCTGTGGGCGGTGATTCTGCTGGCGATGCTGTCGAATCTGGGCGTCAACATCACTGCGTTCGTCGCCAGCCTCGGTGTCGGCGGTATCGCGGTGGCGCTGGCGGTGCAGAACATTCTCGGCGACGTGTTCGCCTCGCTGTCGATTGCCGTCGACAAGCCGTTTGAGGTGGGTGATTTCATCGTCGTCGGCACGCTGGCCGGTACGGTCGAGCACGTCGGCCTGAAGACCACGCGCATCCGCAGTCTCGGCGGTGAGCAGATTGTCATGGCCAACGCCGACATGATCGGCAGCACCATTCAGAACTACAAACGCTTGCAGGAGCGTCGAGTGGTGTTCGAGTTTCGTCTGACTTACGAGTGCACCAGCGAACAGATCCGCCAGATCACTCAACGCGTTGAAAGCATCATCAAGAACGAAAAACAGGCCCGCTTCGACCGCTGCCATTTCCGCAGTTTTGGTGAAAGCGCGCTGGAATTCGAGACGGTATATATCGTTCTGGACGCCAGCTACAACGTCTACATGGACGTCCAGCAACGCATCAATCTGGCAATCATGGAAGCGGTGGCCGAGCTGGACGCGACGTTCGCCTTCCCGGCGCGCACCGTGCATGTCGCCTCGCTGCCCGAACCCACCGCGCCACCGGCACGCACACAGCAACCTTCGCGTGCGCAGCATGCTTGAGCGCAAGAGCCCGGCAACCTGCCGGGCTCGCTGTGTTCAAAACGCGTAACTGGCTTTCAGTCCGCCATTGAAACCATGGCTGTCACCGCCACCGTTGGCCCCGACCTCAGCGCCCACACTCAGGGCGCCGAGGTTGGCCATCAAGTTGACGCCGCCGCTGAACTGATCGCGGTTGTCGAACGCCGCGCGCTGCTCGATATCCAGCCCCAGCAGGTGGCCTTCGCTGTCGACTTGCTGATCGCCGAGCGCACGTTCATAGCCCACGCGAACGCCCGGGACCAACTGCCACGCACCCACGGCCATCGGGGCAAATGACACGTCGAGATTGGCCACCGCGCTGCGGCGGGTCTGCTTGATGCCATCGACGTCGAGCGCCAGCTCACTGCCCTTCTCTTTGAAACCTTGCAAGTCCAGATGACTGACGCGAAAGCCCAGGCTCGGTTCGACAATCACGCTGCTCAGCGGCAGGCGATAGCCCAACGCCACGGTCGCGCCAGTGAGATTGCCGTGAGTGTCGCCCTTGGCAGTGCCGAGACCACCGCCGAGCTCGCGTTTGCTGTCGTAGTCGACGTAACCGGCGCTGGCGTTGGCATCGACAAACATGCCGCGCTCAAGGCTGGTGAGGCCGTAACGCGCACCGAGGTTGAGGAAGGTGAAGTCAGTATCGGCCTCGCCACCCGCGCCGCCCACGCTGCCCTTGCTGTAGCCAAAGCCGCCGCGTGCGCTGAGTTGTTCGCTGAAGCGCTGGGTAATGCCGAGCATCAGGCCCTGGCTGTGTTCGTTGCTGCTCTCGGCATGGGCCGAGCCGTCCGTGCCGAGGTAGCCGGCAAGCGCGGTGGTCCAGAGGCGGTATTGGCCGATCTTCAGATCGCTGCCGCTGGCGAACGGTGCGGCGGCTTGTTCGATCATCGCGTTCTGCCGCAGCAGGTAGCTGGCCGCATCAGCGTGAACCTGACCGCCGACTTGAGATTCGACACCGCCCAGACTGCCGGCGTCGATCGCCGATTGCAGGTAGTAGTTGTAGGCGCTGTAGGTGCCGGACAGCTCGGAGTTCTGCAACTGCCGCAGCAATTCGGCACCAGCGGCGGCATTGCCGATCAGCCCGGCCTGCCCCGGCAAGCTGCTGTACTCGACCAGTTTGCCGCGCAGTACGTAAATGGTTTCCTGGGACAGACCGAGGCCCTGCTTGAGGTAGTTGTCCATGCTGCCGTACTCGGCGGCGACCTGGTCGAGACCGGCCTGCAAGTAACTGGCCTGCACGCCGAGCAGCGGCTCGTAGACAGCGGCCATGCTCGGCGGCAGCGCTTTCAAGGTCGCGGCGACACGGGCGGCGGTGTAGTCGTTGGTCGCCAGATAATTGGCCATGATCGTCGCCTCATCGACGCCAGCGATGCTCTGCAACACGGCGGCGGTCCAGCCAGTGCGGTCCTTGCCGGCGGTGCAGTGGAACAGCTGCGCGGCGTCGACACTGGCCAGCTCATTGAACAACTGGCCGAACTGCCCGCGCATGCCGGCATCGCTGACGAAAGCGCGGTTGGTGTCCTCCATCATCGCCACCGCTTCGGCGGCGCTGTGGAACGCGATATTGGTGATGTCCGCACCCGAGGTGGTGCTGCCGATGATGTCGATATTGCGATAGGTCGCGCCCGTGATCATCGTGTCGGGCGTAGCGGCGATTTCACTGGAAGTGCGCAGGTCGTAAATGGTTTTGATGCCGAGACCATTGAGTGTCGCCAGATCCGCCGCCGACGGCGTCAATGCGTTGGAGCGGTAGAACACGCCGCTGCGCATAACGCCGTCGTGGGCGGTGGAGTAGGCAGTGGTGATGCCGGCGATGTCGCGAAAGTTGTCGATGCCGGACAAGCGCGGCGTGTCGAGGGTGACAGGCTCGGCCGCGTGGGCAGCGGCGATGGACAGGCTCAGAACGGACAGCGAACACAGAAGACGTTGGAACACAGTGCAGCCTCATGAAATCAGCGTTGGGCTGGTTACTATGGGCAGGCGAGTGGGAGGGAATATGACAGTTTCGGCAGGCGACAAAATGCCTGCGCGAATGGGCCGTGGGGTGCGTGATCGGTCCAACAATCCTGCTTGAATGTGTTGAAGATCCCTGTGGCAGCGAGCCTGCTCATGAAAGCGGCGTGTCAGCCGATTATATTCAAACTGAAAAAAAGCTTTCGCGAGCAGGCTCGCTCCCACAGGGTTTGGGGAAGTATCCGTTTTTTCAATTTGTCGCGCACAATCACAACCCCTTATAAGACTGCCATCACTTTCAAGAACAAGAGGCTGTACCCATGAGCAACGCCTGGAACGAAGGTTATTTCACCGACGAAGGCTACACCTACAGCTATAGCCGGGAGATCAATCCGGTGTTCCTGCGTTACTGCCTGTTGTTGCGCGGGTTCGCCACGCTGGAAAGCAACGACGGCGTGCACTGCGAACTGGGCTTCGGTCAGGGCGTGTCGATCAACATCCATGCCACCGCCAACCCGGGTTCGTTTGTCGGTACCGACTTTCACCCGGGTATGGCGGCCCATGCCATCGAACTCGCGACTGCCGCCAACAATGGCGCGCGTCTGTATGACGACAGCTTCGAACAGCTGCTGGCGCGCAATGATCTGCCGCAGTTCGACAGCATCAGCCTGCATGGCATCTGGACCTGGGTCAGCCGCGACAATCAGAAACTGATCGTCGAATTCGCCCGCCGTCACCTTAAACCGGGCGGCATGCTCTACGTCAGCTACAACTGCTTCCCCGGCTGGTCGCCGTCGGCGCCGCTGCGCAATCTGTTCAGCCTGCATGACCGCTTTGCCAATGCCTCGTCGCGCTCCGACCAGCGCATCGACGCCGCGCTGCAATTTTCCGAAGCACTGCTCGCGGCCAATCCGAAGTATGCCGCTGCGGCGCCGAGTCTCGGCGCGCGGCTGCAGAGCATCAAGGGTCAGGATCGTCACTACGTCGCCCACGAGTATTTCAACCGCGACTGGAACTGCATGTACTTCGCCGACATGGTCGACGCGCTGGCCCCGGCCAAGCTCGACTACGCCACCACGGCAGTGCCGCTGGATTCGGTCGCCCCGCTCAACCTGAGCGCTGAAGGCATGGACTTTCTGGAAACCATCGAACATCCGATCATGCGCGAGCAAGCGCGGGACTACTTCGTCAACCAGCACTTCCGCCGCGACCTGTACGTACGTGGCGCGACCCGCCTGTCCGCTGCCGAACGCCGGGCGAGGATGCTGCACAGCCGTTTCGTGCTGCTGCAACCCTGGGAAACCGTGGCGGGTTCGGTCACCGGTCCTGCCGGCGAAGCGACCCTGCAAGCGGAAATCTACGGCCCGGTGCTCGATGCCTTGGCGGCGCAAAACTATGCGGCCAAATCCATGCGCCAATTACTGTCCGAGACTGCGCTGGCTTACGACGACCTCGAACAAGCCCTGGCCGTGCTGATCGGTATGGGCGCGGTCGCTCCGTGCCAGAGCGAGGCCGCCGAGTCGCAGGTCAGCGGTCGCTGCGCCGCGCTCAATCTGCAACTGTGCAAACGCTCGCTGTACGGCGCCAACATCCAGACCCTGGCCAGCCCCGTCACTGGCGGTGGCGTGACGGTCAGCCGCTTCCAGCAGCTGTTCCTGATCTCGATCAAGCAAGGCAAACAGCAGCCAGCCGAGTGGGCGCAACTGGCGTGGAGTGTGATCAGCGAACAAGGTGAAGTGCTGGTAGAGAACGGCCAGCCGCTGCTCACTGCCGAAGCCAATATCGCCGCGCTGACCGCACAGGCGCAGGTCTTCGCCGAGCAGACGCTGCCTGTGCTGAGGGCGCTTAAAATCGCTTGATTGCAAACGAACCAAGGTGGGAGCGAGCCTGCTCGCGAAAGCGCTGGATCAGCCGCCTAATCGGTGACTGACGTACCGCATTCGCGAGCAGGCTCGCTCCCACACTGGTCGTAGATCCGGGTCAAGCCAACCGTCCTGTTTCCGGAACTTTCCGCCCTCTGCCGTCCGTCCAGCCGGCCTGCAATAAACGAAATTTCCGCTCCACCCACTCCTCACAAACTATGCATGCGCTAACGCCCACCAGGGCAAAAGCGCGATAGCCTGGTCTGAGGAAAATTTGAATGTTCATACATAACAAGCGACTTCAGTACACCGTCCGAGTGGCGGAGCCCAACCCTGGTCTGGCCAATCTGCTGTTGGAACAATTCGGGGGCGCCAATGGCGAACTGGCCGCAGCAGCGCGCTATTTCACCCAAGCCTTGGCCGAGGAAGATCCGGGGCGCAAAGACCTTCTGCTGGACATTGCCACCGAAGAATTGAGCCATCTGGAGGTGGTCGGCTCGATCATCGTCATGCTCAACAGAGGTGCCAAGGGTCAACTCGCCGAGGGCGTTCAAGAGGAAGGCGAGCTGTACCGCGCGCTGAATGGCGCCGGCAATGACTCGCACATCACCAGCCTGCTTTACGGCGCAGGCGCGCCGCTGGTCAATTCGGCCGGGGTGCCGTGGACGGCGGCTTACGTTGACTCGATCACTGAGCCTACCGCCGACTTCCGCTCCAACATTGCCGCCGAAGCACGGGCAAAAATCCTCTACGAACGCTTGATCAACATCACCGATGATCCGGGCGTCAAAGAGGCGCTCGGCTTCTTGATGACGCGGGAAATCGCCCATCAACAGTCCTTCGAAAAAGCCCTGCATTCGATCCAGCCGAACTTCCCGCAGGGCAAACTGCCGGGCATGCCGGAGTTCACCAACAAGTACTTCAATATGTCTGGCGAGCCCAACGTTCGTGGTCCGTGGAACGAGGGCGGCGCGTGGGAGTATGTGGAAAACCCAGAGCCTGCGGTGGACGGCGGCGATGGTCTGGCGACCGTCACCCTTCCGGCTGAGGACCAACAAGTGCTGGAGGCGATGAAGATCCGCACGGCGTCTGACCCACTCAGCGAGCCGGTGACCGGTGCTGATCTGGGCTCGGGTTACGTGCAAGGCAAAGATGTCTGAACCCCGTTCGGCGGCCCCGGATCGGGGTCGCCACTTGCTCAAGGAAAACCACATGAAAAGCAGCAAAGTCCTGGCACTGACCTCTGAACATTTTCAACGTCTGATGGAGCACGCATACGCCGGTTTTGAGCTCGACTGCAAACAGGCCTGTCGAGGATTGAAAGTCAGCATGGCGGTGAATGTATTTGGCTTGGGCACCCTGCTGCCGAATAATTTCGCCGATGAAGCCACAGTCCAGCAAGCGGAGGTGGCAGCCATCCATTGACCGCGAACTCGCGGGAAGACTTGCTGCTCTGTGAGCCGAGTGTTGCCACCGTCTTCAATGCAGAACCGGGCGTTCAGAAAAGTACCGCCGCCGCTTCCCTCATGAAGATCTCAACGGTCTTCGGCCCTATCCCCTCGAACTCGGACAGGCGCTTCTCCAGCGCCTTACGGTCCGCGCTCGCCGCCACGATGTTACCGACCTTACCGGCGTACTCGCTGTTGAGCTTGTTGGCCAATGCGAGCAGTCGCGACGCCGTGCTTTCATCGTAACGAACGTAACGCGCCTGCCCGAGCATCGACACCAGTTGACGGTGCGTACACTGCGCGAGCTTTTGCGGGGTGTCTTGGTGATGCTGCTCTACTATGACTTGATACGCCTTGGCGGCAATGGCCCCCTGAATTCTTTTGCCCATCAGAAAACTCGCCAGCAACCATTTGAACAGGCCGGTTTCGTTGGCATTGCGCAGGTCGATGTTCAAGTCACCGGCGGTGATGATTTCGCTCACAAGTCTCACCTCAAGGCGCGCTTCAATTACAGATGTTGACCCGGCACGGCTTTGAACGATCCAATCGCGACAGCCTGGCCAAGGCAGTAAATTGAATTCCAGGTGGAAAAGGATGGTCATCTTTCAAGAGATGAGAGATGACAAGCATAAGGACCCTCAAATGCTCGGTCGTAAGATGCCCAAAACCAAGGGGCATGACGCCGCAGAAACCGCTCCCATCAAAGCTGCCAGCGAGATCGCCGCTTTCCGCCTGACAGTCATCTTCATGCTGACGGTCATTCTGGCGTTTCTCGGCGTGGAGGGATGGCGAACCTGGCGTGACTATCATGCAGCCTTCTCGTCGGCGCGTGATTCGGTCACCAACCTCGCGCGGGCAACTGCGCAACACGCCGAAGACGCCATCCGCCAGGTCGATGTGCTGACCGCCGCCCTGGGCGAGCGCGTCGAAGGTGATGGCTTGCAAAACATCGACGTAGCGCGCATCCACAACTTGCTGGTGCAGCAGGCCAAATTGATGCCGCAGTTGCATGGACTGTTTATCTACGGCCCGGACGGCAAATGGATCGTCACCGACAAGGAAATGATCCCGGACCCGGCGAACAATGCCGATCGCGACTACTTCCAATATCACCGCGCCAACACCGATCGAAACGTGCGTATCGGTGATGTCGTCAAAAGCAAATCCACAGACGACCTGATCATCCCGATTTCCCGCCGCCTGAATAACCCGGACGGCTCCTTCGCCGGCGTGCTGCTTGGCACCATCAAGGTCAGCTACTTCGTCGACTATTACGGCGATTTCAAGATCGACGACAAGGGTGCACTGGTGCTGGCGCTGCGCAACGGCACCATCCTCGTGCGGCGTCCCTTCATCGCTTCGGTCATCGGTCAGAGCCTCGCCGACAGTGAGGTGTTCAAAAACTACCTGCCGTTTTCCAATCAAGGGATCGCCGAGGTCCGAGCCGTCGTCGACGGCACCCAGCGTCTTTACGGTTACAGAGCTTTGAGCACCTATCCGTTGGTGGTCGAAACCGGCCTTTCCCGCGAATCGATCATTGCGCCGTGGCGCTGGGACCTGATCAAAACCGGTTTTGTGTTGATGTCGGTAATCACGGCGTTCACGGTCTTCGGGTTGATTGTGTTGAGGCAACTGCGCCAACGGATGGTGATGGAAAAGGATCTGCGCCGGGCACATCAGGCCATGAAGGACATGGCCTTGACCGACAGCCTGACCGGGCTGGCCAACCGTCGGCGGCTGGACACTGCTTTGGTCGAGGAAATTCGTTTGGCCAGACGGCAAGGTTCGTCGATCTCACTGATCATGATCGACGTTGATCACTTCAAACTCTACAACGACAGCTATGGGCACGCGGCAGGTGATGATTGCCTGAGCGCCGTCGGCCAGGCCATTGCGCAAGCGGTAAAGCGACCGGGTGATCTCGCCGTGCGTTATGGCGGCGAGGAGTTTTCCGTGTTGCTGCCCAACACCGATATTCGCGGGGCGGCGCTTGTGGCTGAGGAAATTCTTGAGGCCATTCGATCCTTACGGATGGAGCACAGAGCCCATCCGCTGGGTCACGTCACCGCCAGTGCAGGTATTGCGGTTGGCAAACCCGCCGAACATGAAGTGAGCCCCGCCACTCTTATCGAGTCGGCTGACAAAATGCTTTATGCCGCGAAGCAGAAAGGCAGGGATCGCTGCTGTATCGGCGAGGAAGTGCTCGGCGCCTAGCCACCCCTCCTCAACGGGAGCGCAGCATCACGGCTGCGCGAACCCGCTGGACGCCAAACACCGTCATGCGCAGAAATTCCTGGTGACTGACCGGCAAGTGCTGGCAGTCCAGGCCGCGCTTGAGTTTGCTGTGGTCAACATCAGGATCGTGCAAGTAGACGAAATCCTCGTCACACCCGGTGATGATGACCCAATGCGGCGCTTTCAAGCGGGTGAATCGGTAGCTGCTGATCAGCACCAGCGGTTTGTATCCGGCCGCCAACGCAGCGCCGATCTGCAGATAATCACCCAGCACCTGCTCGACTCGCGTGGCAGCCAGTTCCTGGGCGAACCCATCCTCGACCAGTTTCATGATCGACTTCTTCTCCATGCTGCGTACGCCGTGAAGAAAAAGCGAGCCCGCGTGACTGACTTCCAGGCGCACATCGAAACCGCGCCGCCAGGCCGCCAATGCCAGGCCCTGAGGACTGCAGCCACCGTGCCCCGCCGTCATGAAAATGGTGGTTGCCTCGCGCCACAGCTGGATTTCCTCCGCTCGGGTCATGGCACGGGTCGGATCGATGGCAGACATGGCCATCAGCAGGCACGCAGCGCCGCAGGTGAACTCGGTGGTTTGCTGGTAATACGGCACTTGGCGCGCGGGTGCTGGTGTTTCGCGCAGGATGCGTTTCTCGTAGCGCAACGCCTCGCAGTGGTCTTCGTAGTAGTCCTCGACGCTGGCAAAGCGCTGATAGCCATTGGCTTCGTAGAGGCGAATGGCAGCGCTGTTGCCAGCGCGCACCTCCAGGCGCAGCCATGCGCAGTTGCGCGCCAATGCGCAGGCCTGTGCCTCTTCCAACAGACGCTGGCCAAGCTCATGCCCGCGCCAGGCGGGGCTGACCGCAATCGAATACAGGCGTCCAAGTGAGGTGCCACGGTGAAAAAGCACCAACGCGTAACCGCAAAGTGTTGCGCCCGAGGTGACGACAATCAGCGCGGCATTCGCTCGACTGAGCATCCAGCTGAAGTTGCGCTGATTCAACCGGTCGAGGGTAAAACACATCCGCTCCAATTCGACCAGATCGTCGATATCGTCAGTGGATGCAAAGCGAAAATCAAAAGACATGACCGCACCGTAAAGTTTGAGTAACGAACCGGGACAGACCGAAAGGCCCGTGATTTATTGAAGCGGCGTCTTCTTCAACAGGGATTCATTACTCATGTCAGCGGTGCAAGCCAACGTGAACGAAGTATTAGACAAAACCGAGCATTCGACAATCTCCCTCAGCGAGGAACCTCCCAGTATCAAGCCCTCGGGAAGTCGATTGCTCATACTGGTCGAACGCAAGGATGACTGGGCCGATTACCTGCCCAGCGAGAGCCTGATGCTCGCTCAGGATTACCTTGAACACAGCGATGATTTTCCTCATCGCACCCAGGTCATCAACCTTTGCCGCAATTACAAATACCTCGGTCAGGGCTATTACTGCTCATTGCTGGCCGAAGCGCGCGGACACAAGGTTTTCCCCTCGGTACGCACCGTCAGCGAGCTGGCGCGCAAAGCGCTTTACGGGGTCGGGCTGAATGATCTGCAACGCACCCTGGAGCGGGCGCTGGCCAACCACCCGTACGGCGAAACCGAGGCCTTCACGCTATCGCTGTACTTCGGCAAGGCCTCGATCGAGCCGCTGCAAGAGATCGGCCGTCAGCTGTTCGAGGCGTTCCCCTGCCCTATCCTGCTGGTGGAATTCCGCCGTGGTGAGAGCTGGCAGATCGCAGGCATCAAAGCCGGTGCACTGCACAAACTTCGCGACGAACAGCAGCATGTCTTCGCCGACGCACTGGATGCCTTCAATCGCAGAACGTGGCGTCAGCCGGCCTCCAAACGTGTGGCCCGCTACGACCTGGCCATCCTGCATGATCCTGACGAAGCCCTGCCGCCGTCTAACCCCGAGGCATTGCAGCGCTTCATCGCTGCGGGCGAGCAGCTGGGTATCGATGTCGAATTGATCGAGAAAAAGGACTACGCGCGTCTTGCTGAATTCGACGCGCTGTTCATCCGGGAAACCACGCGAGTGGATGATCACACCTATCGGTTTGCCAAGAAGGCTGAAAGCGAAGGCCTCGTGGTGATTGACGATCCGTCGTCGATCCTGCGCTGCACCAACAAGGTCTATCTGGCCGACCTGCTCAAGCGTCGCGGGCTGGGCATGCCGGCAACGGAAATACTCTACAAGGATCGTCCGCAGGAACTCGAAAACGCAGGGCGTCGCCTAGGTTTCCCGTTGGTACTGAAAATCCCCGATGGCTGCTTTTCACGCGGTGTGATCAAGGTCGCCGATGCACAAGCGCTGGCCACTGCCGCGCAGGAGTTATTCGAACACTCGGTGTTGCTGCTGGCGCAAGAGTATTGCTACACCGAATACGATTGGCGCGTCGGCGTGCTCAATGGCGAAGCGCTGTATGCCTGCCGATACTTCATGTCCAAGGGGCATTGGCAGATTTACAACCACAAGGCGCTGCCCGGCGAGATCAACGGAATGTGCGAGGCGGTGCCCGTCGAGCAAGCTCCGCCCGCAGTCGTGCAGCTCGCCGTACAGACTGCCCGGCTGATTGGCGACGGCCTCTACGGCGTCGACCTCAAGCAGGCGGGCGATCGGGTCCTGGTGATCGAAGTGAACGACAACCCCAACCTCGATGCGGGTATCGAAGACGCGGTACTGGGCGACGAACTTTATCGGCGCGTGCTGCAAGCGTTCACGCAAAGGCTCGAGCTCAAACACCGTGGCCAAGCGTGGTGAGCAATGATTGAAGGCTATTGCATTGACTGCGGCGCCCTGCACAGGACATCTGGAGAACAGGCGACTGTCTGGCTGTGTGTCGCCCCGGACGCAGCCGAGCAACTGGATTTGCACAGACGCCTGGGCATTGGCGCACAAGCGATAGAGTCGTCGCTGGACCCTGATGAAGTGGCCCGCATCGAGGTCAAGCCAGATCACCTGTTTATGATCTGGAAGCGCCCGGAAAGCTTCGACGGGCGCGCATTCAACGTTTCGTCCTTCGGAGTGGTGCTGAGCGAAAAACGCTTGGTGGTTATTTGCGCGAGCAACTCGCTGCTTTCGGGGTTGGAGCACGATGCGCAAATGACCGGGCCGCTGGACGTGCTGATGGCGTTACTCGCAGAAAGCGTTCACCACTATCTCGGGCATTTGCGCGTGGTCAAACAGATCGCTCGGGAGATCCAACAGCAATTCACCCGGGCGATGGACAATCAGCAATTGGCGCAGATGTACAACCTGAGCGAAAGCCTCGTGTACTACGTCAACGCGATTCAAAGTAACGGAGCGGTGCTGACGCTGCTGCGCAACCACGGTCAGCGTCAGGGCTTCAGCGACGGTCAACTGGCTGCGCTGAACGATCTGATCGTGGAAAACGAACAAAGCTTTCAGCAGGCCAGAATTCACGCCAAGGTGTTCGCCAACCTGATCGAGTCGCATGGCAACCTTGCCAACAACAGCATGAACCGCGCGCTGCGCAAGCTGACGCTGATCAACGTCGTATTCCTTCCCTTGAACCTGATCGCCAGCATCGGTGGCATGTCGGAGTTCAGCATGATGACGTCCGGCGTTCCATGGTGGATGTCTTTTCCCGTGATGATCGCCTGCATGGGCCTCGTGGGCGCGGGGATGGTGCTGGTATTGCGGCGCATGGCCTGAATCCAGAGCACATTCTGCTAACGCCTGCGCCGCATCCGAAGGTCAATTGGTCCGGCTGACCACTCGGATATGTGTAATCCCTACCCGCTCGGCCTGCTCGAGAATCTGCTCTGGCGTCGAATCCGCCGTGGGCATGACCAGGCTGTTTTCGGCATCGCCCAGATGCAGTTCGAGCAGATGCATCGCCGCGTCGTGCTCGGCCAGTTGCGCTTCCTTGAGTTCGAGCAGATAAGTACGAGGCTCGCCATTGAAACGGTATTCGATGTGATAGGTGTACATGATGTCGTCCGCGTCGGTGGGAAAAGGCACTGTTTATCCTGACGCAGCGGTCAGCTTTTAGTTCAACCTGACTGCCAAATTGCATTTGCGAACAAACTTTTTGCGCAGCGAAGCGTCCTCTTCTTAACTCTCCACAACAGCTGATCACAGCTAAGGACTGGCAATGACCTTTTTCATCTTCCTCTTGGCCTGCGCAGCGGCGGCAACCACTGGCGTGATGTTCAAACCCGGCCCGTGGTACGAATCGCTGACCAAACCCTCCTTCACCCCGCCCAACTGGGCCTTTCCCGTAGCGTGGACGATCATCTACCTGCTGCTGGCCTGGGCCGGTTATCGCCTGAGCCTGATCCCCGGCAGCCAAACGGTGCTGGCCCTGTGGGCCGCGCAAATCGCCCTGAACACGCTGTGGACGCCGGTGTTCTTCGGCGCGCATCAGGTGCTGGCGGCGCTGGTGATTCTGGCGGTGCTGTGGGTGGTGGTCGCGGTGATGGTCGTGCTCGCACTGCAACTGGACGTGGTCACCGGGCTGATTCTGTTCCCGTATCTGGCGTGGCTGTGCGTCGCGGCAGCATTGAACTGCTCGATCCTGATGAAGAATCGCCTGTGAGCGACTTCCCATGGCCGCAAGGCGAGCGCGAACTGGCGCAGGTTCGCGCGTTCAACAAAAAGCTCGCCTGGCTGCCGCGTTTCAAGATCCGCAATCGCCTTACCCCGAGGTTGATTCAGGCGTTGCTGCGGGCGGGTCAGCTCGGCGGCGACGGCAAGCTACGCCAGCATGGGCTGACCGCCGAACGCAAGATCATCGACACGGTGCCCGTGCGCATCATCCGCCCCAAGGGCAAAGCCAGAGGCGTGGTGCTGGATTTCCATGGTGGCGGCTGGGTGATCGGCAATGCGCAGATGAACGACAACTTCAACATCGCCATCGTCAACACCTGCGACGTGGCGGTGGTGTCGGTTGATTATCGGCTGGCCGTGGCGACGCCGATCGAGGGCTTGCTGGAAGACTGTCTACGCGCCACTCGCGGCATCTTGAACGATGCTGAATTTGCCGGCTTGCCCGTAGTCGTCGTCGGTGAATCGGCCGGCGGTCATCTGGCGGCGGCCACCCTGCTCGCCCTCAAATCTTCGCCGCAACTGCTGCAACGGATCTGCGGCGCGCTGCTGTATTACGGCGTCTACGACCTGACCGGCACGCCCAGCGTTCGCACCGCACCCGCCGATACTCTGGTGCTCGATGGCCCCGGCATGGTCGAAGCGTTGCGCCTGCTCACGCCGGACATCAGCGACGCACAACGACGCCAGCCACCGCTGTCGCCGCTGTACGGCAATTTCAGCGGACTGCCACCAGCGCTGCTGTTTGCCGGCGACCTCGATCCGCTGCTGGATGACACGCGGCTCATCGCCGAGTGCTGGCAACACGCGGCGCCGGTGGAGATGTACGTGCTGCCGGAGTGTCCGCATGGCTTCATCCACTTCCCCACCGCCACTGCAGACCATGTGCTGGCTTACAGCAGGCAGTGGATTTCGGCACGAGTGGCAAGCTACTCAGCGAAATCCGCCGAAATCAGCCCAGTGCTTTCGTAGCTGCCGATTGCATGGCGAGCCTTAAAAAACCGAGACAAACAAAAGGCGCCCTCACCGGCGCCTTTTTTGTTTGCGCTGAACCCTGCGCGATCGTTCACCCCATGCCGATTGTGGCTCAAACCGTAAACAGTCTTTACCCAATCCGCGCCTGTTTCCCCCGCCAGCCGCCGCATAGAGTTCGTTCCAGCAACACACTCAACTTCAGCAAAGGAACATCCTCCATGAAAGTATCAATGCTCGTCCTCGCACTCTTCGGCTTCAGCTCGGTGGTCATGGCTCAGGACTCGACTACCACGCCACCCATCGAGCAATACACCTACGCCAGTCACCTCGACGTCGCCAAAATCATCTCGGAAGACCCCGTGCCGGACGTCTGCGCCGTAGTGCCGGTGCACATGACTTATCAGGACTCCCAAGGCAAACAGCACATCCTGCAATACGAGGTCATGGGCAGCGGTTGCAGCAACGGCTGATCCGGCCAATACCTCGCACACCTATTGCGTCTCAGAGTTGGCTCGCTGAGACGCAAATGCTTTACCGCTTCAATCGATAAGCGCCTGAGCAGTGCTCGCCAACTGCGCGCCGACCCGGGTTTTCAAGGTATCGATGAATCGCGTGATCTTCGCATCGACAAACTGGCGAGACGTGTAGACCGCGTAAACATTGCGCTCGTAGGTGTGGTAATCGGGCAGCACCCGCACCAGCCTGCCGGTACGCAAATCGTCGATCGCCGTGAAGCCTGCCAACAGACCAATCCCCGCCCCTTCGCGAATGGCAACGGCCATTGCGTCCATATCGTTCACGCTGAAACTCGGCCCGCTCGGAATGAACGTCGCATCGCCGGCCTTGCTTTTGAGCTGCCATTCATCGCGCACGTAATCCACGGTACCGAGCAGCAGGCATTGATGATCGCAAAGCTGCTCCGGCGTTTCGGGTGCGCCATGCCGCGCCAGGTATTGCGGGGAGGCCACCAGTACACAGTGACTGACGCCGATCTTCTGGCTGACATACGCCGAATCCGGCAGCGTTCGCGCGATCAGAATGGACACGTCCAACTGATCCTCAAGCAGATTGGGCATGCGTTGGGAGAGCATCAAATCGACGGTCACTTCGGGAAACGCCTGGCGATATTCCAGCACCGCGCCGGTCACCAGTTGCCGCGCCAGTCCGGGCACGCAGTGCACGCGTAACGTCCCTCGTGGTTGCAAGGCGGCATTGCTCGCCTCGGCTTCGGCGCTTTCCAGGTCAGCGAGAATCTTCACGCAGCGTTCATAAAACCGCCGGCCCGCGTCGGTCACCGAGAGACGCCGGGTCGAGCGTTGCAACAGGCGGGTGTCGAGCACGTTTTCCAACGCCGAGACCGCACGCGATACGTTACCGACGGTGGAGTCGAGATGGTTGGCCACGGCAGTGAAACTGCCCATCTCGACTACCTTGATGTACACCGACATGTTTGAAAGTTTGTCCATCCTGATCGTCCTGTAGAACTGCCACTCACTGCGGATAAGCACGGATGCTACACGCTCGCCCCTGCGCTCGATATTACCTTCTGGGACAACAATGATTCCCTCGTGGCCGGCTAAATCAAACGGCACGCCTTCCATAGACTGGATTCCACGGGACGCCTGAACCACTGCGTACAAGGCGCCGAATGAATCCTTAACCATGAAGGCGACATCCATGAACACTCTTTACGATCCGCTCTATCTCTTCATCGGTGGTCAATGGCTCACCGCCCAAGACCGCGCTACCGCTGCCGTGGTCAACCCGGCAACCGGCGAGGAAATCGGTCAGGTGCCACTCGCCACCGCAGACGATCTGGATCACGCCCTCGAAGTCGCTCGACTGAGCTTCGACCAATGGCGCCAGACCGTGCCGGACCAGCGCGCAAAAATCCTCAAGCGCGCCGCCGACCTGATCCTCGAACGCGCCCCGCACATCGCTGCGCAGATGACACTGGAAGAAGGCAAGCCACTGCGCGAAAGCCTCGATGAAGTGACCCGTGCGGCGGAATATTTCGAGTGGTTCGCCGAAAGCGCACGACGCATCGACGGCCGTGTCGTCCCGGCCAATCGTCCGGGTGTACTGCAACTGGTCAAACGCCAGGCGATTGGCCCTGTGGCAGCGTTCACACCGTGGAATTTCCCGGCCATCACCCCGGCGCGCAAGCTCTCGGCAGCGCTGGCTGCCGGTTGCAGTGTGGTGCTCAAGCCTGGCGAGGAAAGCCCCTCCACCGCGCTGGCCCTGGCCCGGGCGCTGGACGATGCCGGCTTGCCCAAAGGCGTGCTGCAAGTGGTGTTCGGTGTGCCGGATCAAGTGTCCAGCCATTTGATTGCCTCACCGATCATTCGCAAAGTGACCTTCACCGGTTCGGTGCCGATCGGTCGGCTGCTCTCGGCCCGCGCTGCCGAAGGCGTCAAGCCGATCACTCTGGAACTGGGCGGCCACGGCCCGGTGCTGGTGTTTGCCGACGCCGACATCGAAAAGGCTGCTGTGGAAGGCGTCGCCAATCGCTTTCGCGGCACCGGTCAGGTGTGCATTTCCTCGACTCGTTTTCTTATCCAGCGTGAGGCCTACGCCGAGTTTGTCGAGCACTTCGTCGCGGCCACCCAGGCGTTGAAAATCGGCGACGGCATGGATCCGCAAACCCAGGTCGGCCCTCTGGCCAACCCACGGCAACTGGCGAAGATGGAGCAACTGATCGCCGACGCCGTCGAGAAAGGCGCGCGGGTGCTGGCCGGTGGCGAAGCGTTGCCGGGCGCAGGCTTCTTCTTTCAGCCCACCGTATTGGCCGATGTGCCGATGAGTGCGCGAATCATGCACGAAGAACCCTTTGGCCCCATCGCGATACTGATGCCTTTCGATGAGTTGAGCGACGGCCTGCAAGAAGCCAACCGCCTGCCCTACGGCCTCTCGGCCTACGCGTTCACTTCCAATGCGCGCACCGCAATCGACGTGGCCGATGGCCTGGAAGCCGGAATGATCGGCATCAACCAGTACCGTATCGTCGCCACTGAGTTGCCGTTCGGCGGTATGAAGGAAAGCGGCCACGGTTCCGAAGGCGGCATCGAAGGCATAGAGCACTATCTCACCAACAAATTCATCAGCCAGGTTTAAGGGGATTTCCATGTCGACTATCGATTTCAGCAGCCCACGCGAAGCCGCCCGCGCCTTCACCCCGAAACTGGCGCAATTCGTGGACTCAACGCTGTACCCGCAGATCTGGAGCGACCCCGCCTTGTCACCCCGCGAGCGCAGTCTGATCACTGTCGCTGCGCTGATTGCCGGCGGCCACTGCGAAGAGTTGCCCGCGCACCTGCGCCGTGCCGTCGGCAATGGCGTGAGCCATGAAGAGTTGTCGGCGGCGATCACGCACCTGGCCTTTTACGTCGGTTTCCCGGGCGCCATCACCGCCTCGGCCATCGCCAATGCCACGCTTGCCGACACGGAGCAACGCTGAGATGAAAGCCATCAACCTGAAAGCATTCGGTTCGGCAGAAGTGCTGCAACTCGGCGAAGCGCCCAACCCTGAAGTACGCCCGACCGACCTGCTGGTGCGGGTCTATGCGGCCGGCGTGAACCGTGCCGACCTGACCCACCGAACCGGCGGCTACGGCCATGCGAACTTCGGCGACTCGTTGATCATCGGTCTGGAGATTGCCGGGGAAGTGCTCGAGACCGGCAGCGAGGTCAGCGGATTCGCCGTCGGCGACCGGGTGATGGGCGTGGTCGGCGGCGGCGCCTACGCCGAACTGGCGCGCATCGACTACCGCATGGCCATGCCGATTCCGGCGCAGCTCGACTATGTGCACGCCGCGGCGATTCCCGAAGTGTTCGTCACCGCCCACGAAGCGATGCTGCACCTGGCCCGACTCAAGTCAGGCGACTCAGTGCTGATCCATGCCGCCGCCGGTGGCGTCGGCTCCGCTGCCGTGCAACTGGCCTACGCCACCGGCGCCACGGTGTACGCGACCACCGAAGGCAGCAAGCTTTCGCGCGTCGAACACCTGGGCGCCGACGTGGCCATCGATTACAAGACCGAGGATTTCGCCGCAGTCATCGCCGACAAAACCCAAGGGCGCGGCGTCGATGTGATCATTGATTTCATCGGCGCGCCCTACTTCGCGCGCAACATAGCCTCGCTGGCCCACGGTGGTCGCCTGGTGCAGGTCGGCATTCTTGGCGGCGGCGGCAAGGTCGACGTGGAGCTGGAGCACATCCTCTACCGACATCTGCAAATCATCGGCACGGTGATGAAGTCGCGCACCCAGCCGGAGAAGCACGCGATGATCCAGCGCTTTCGCGACCACTGGCTGAAACGCTTCGCCGGCGCTGCGAGTCTGGAACCGGTGGTGGACAGCACCTTCCCGCTGTCCCGCGCAGCCGATGCCCATCGGCGGATGGAGTCTTCGCAGAATGTCGGGAAGATTATTCTGACGATGCAGGCCGAGGATTTGCGTTAAGGCAGGTCGATCAAATCTGGCCTTGCACCGTCCTGTTGCAAGGTCAGCGGCCAGCGCACTCAAGATTTAACACTGATCCCCCGAGCAGCAAAGACTTCACGCGCAGCCGTTATACCGTTCAAGGCGCTGGGAAATCCTGCGTATACGGTCATTTGCAAGATCACATCGACCACCGCCTCCGGTGTGCACCCGACGTTCAGGGCGCCGCCGATATGCACTTTCAGTTGTGGCTGGGCATTGCCCAGTGCGGTCAGTGCCGCAACGGTTGCCAGCTCACGAGTGCAGTGGTCGAGGCCGGGGCGGGCAAAAACATCGCCATAGGCAAAACTCAGAATCCAGTCCGCAAGCTCTGGAGCAGTATCCTTCAATGAATCAACCACTGCCTGGCCGGGTCCGCCAGTAATCTGCGTCAGAGCGGCTTCTCCGCGCGCTCGACGATCAGTCATCTCCACCGGCGCTGCGACACTGGTCACGCTTGCGCCAATCAATGTGGCGGACAGCAAACGATTGAGACCGGGAAGTTTACGGATCATGGTGATGCTCCTTTTGCTCGAGTTGGTGGTAGATCTGAATCTTGTTATCCAGAACCTCCAGGGACTGGCTCAACTGGCTGATCTGCGCTTGCACGTCCCGGCGATGCTGCTCGAGAAGCTCGCGGCGTTCTGCCAGGGTCGAGTCGCCTGATCGACGCAATTCGGCATACCGCAGCATTTGCTGGATCGGCATTCCGGTCGCCTTCAGCCGGAGCAGAAACTCGGCCCACAGCACATCCTTCTCGGCGTATACCCGGTGGCCATTGCCACCGCGCCCAACCGGGTCGAACAGCCCGATGCGCTCGTAATAGCGGATCGTGTGAGCGCTCAGATCAAGGCGCTTGGCCAACTGTGAAATTGTCAGTTCTGGATTCATGTCATCACCGTAAAGGTTTGAGCGCGCTCTAAGTCAATGGCTATTTTCCATCGAGCAGAATCAGGCAAATCGCCAACAGTATCCGCCTAACGCCGACACCGCCCTGCCCCCTAATCTGAACCCATGCAGAACACACCACTGCAACGGGTTAACCAGAGACTGATCTGAACGACCCGGACCTCAATCGAAATTTGACCGGAGTCACCGCCATGAAAACTGTAAGCCAACTGATCGCCGTCGCCACCTTCGCCCTTAGCGCCAGCGCATTCGCCGTACCGAGCAATCAGGAAGACCGTTTCTTCACCCAGGTCAACGACCCACAGCAGACTGTTGCTGCCGATGGTTCGCAGCGTACGCCGCAGGGCCAGGCTCTGGCTGAAAACGGCCGCAACCGCCTCGAGGAACAAGGCCTGGTTGAAGACGGCTATGACAAGACCCCACAAGGCCAGGCCATCGCTGCCGACGGCTCAGACCGCACCGCATTGGGTGAGGCCCTCGCCGCTGATGGATCGGACCGTACACCGGGTCGTCGCGCAGCTTAAGCGCGTGTTGCCGAGACAGGAAAAGTCCTGCGGGTTTGAAACCTGCAGGACTTTTCCGTCTTTTGAGGCAAGACCTGATCGAAAACTCTATTGATAGGAACAGGCAATACTCCGATCCGATTCGGCATCGTCCGCCAGCGTTATCCGCCCTAGCATGGCCTCTCCAATCGCCTGCTGGAGTACAAATCCATGAAGACCCTTTTCATCACCGGTGTCAGCAGCGGCTTTGGCCAAGCGCTGGCCAAAGAAGCGCTCGCTCAAGGTCACAGGATTATCGGCACAGTGCGCAGTGAGTCCGCTCTGGCAGCCTTCGAAGCGCTGTCGCCCGAGCGCGCGCATGGGGTGCTGCTGGACGTTACCGATTTCGATGCCATCGATGGGGTGGTTGCGGCAGTGGAGGATCGCCACGGCCCGGTGGACGTGCTGGTCAACAACGCAGGTTATGGCCATGAGGGGATTTTCGAAGAGTCATCGCTGGAGGAAATGCGCCGCCAATTCGACGTCAATGTGTTCGGCGCGGTGGCGATGACCAAGGCTTTCGTCCCGTATTTCCGCCAGCGCCGCGCGGGGCATATCCTCAATATCACTTCGATGGGCGGCCATATCACCATGCCCGGGATCGCCTATTACTGCGGCAGCAAGTTCGCTCTGGAGGGCATCTCCGACACCTTGAGCAAGGAGCTTGCGCCCTTCAATATTTTTGTCACCGCTGTGGCGCCGGGGTCATTTCGCACCGACTGGGCAGGCCGCTCGATGCAGCGCACGCCGCGTAGTATCAGTGACTACGACGCAAGCTTCGATCCGGTGCGCAAGGCCCGGGAGGAGAAAAGCGGCCAGCAGCTGGGCGATCCGCTGAAAGCTGCACGGGCCATGCTGACCATCATCGACAGTCCAGATCCGCCGGCGCACCTGCTGTTGGGCAGTGATGCGCTGGCGTTGGTGCGTGACAAGTTGCAGCAGACGGCGGAGAGTATTGAGCAATGGGCAGCGCTTAGCCGTTCGACGGATGGCTGAGCAACGCGGAGAACCTCAATGCCGAAACCGAAAGACCCCATCATAGCGCGCATGGTCCAGCTAATGAGCCGGCTCGCCCCGCTGGAAGGTTACAACCTGAGCCCGCTGGACGATGTGCGTTTCCTGCGTTCCAACCGACCGCTGACCCGCACGCCGGTGTTGTACGAACCGGGCATCGTGATCCTTTGTCAGGGGCGTAAACGCGGTTATCTCGGCGATGAAGTCTACGTCTACGACGCTCAGCATTATCTGGTGGTGTCGGTGCCGGTAC
Organism: Pseudomonas siliginis; assembly: GCF_019145195.1. Lineage (GTDB taxonomy): Bacteria > Pseudomonadota > Gammaproteobacteria > Pseudomonadales > Pseudomonadaceae > Aquipseudomonas > Aquipseudomonas siliginis. The sequence goes on along the minus strand of NZ_JAHSTW010000003.1, from coordinate 182,254 downwards.
CCTTCACCATGGAAACCGATGCCAGCGAAGCCGAGCCAATGCTCGCGGTGTACGTGCGTCTGGATTTCGCCCTGGCCGGCGAGCTGATTCAGCAAGTGGATGAGCGGTGGGATTTCCCTACAGCGCAGCCGATGGGCATGTACGCCTCTCCTCTGGACGAACCGCTACGCCGGTCAACCCTGCGTTTTCTTGAAGTGATGAGCGACGATGCCGACGCGCAAATCCTCGGCCCGGCGATGCTGCGCGAGATCTACTACCGCATCCTCACCGGCGAACAAGGCGGCACCCTGCGCGCCGCCATCGCCCAACAGGGCCAGTTCGGCAAGGTGACCCGCGCCATCCACAAGATCCACAGCTGTTATCACCAGCATCTCGACGTAGAGACCCTGGCCGAGGAAGCGCAGATGAGCGTGCCGAATTTTCACCTGCACTTTCGCAAGGTTACCGATTCCTCGCCGATGCAGTATCTGAAGTCGACGCGGCTGCACCAGGCGCGATTGTTGATGCTGCGCAACGACCTGACTGCGGCAAAAACTGCATTTCTGGTCGGCTACGAAAGCGCCTCGCAATTCAGCCGCGATTTCAAACGCCTCTTCGGCCGCACACCCCTGGCGGAAGTTGCGTGGATGAAACAGGCCTATGCGCTGCCGGCACCGTCGATTGCTTCGCCGTTTGTGTCTTCGCACTGACTTCACCCGCGTCTTGAACAACAGAAATCCATATTGAAGGGAAGAAAGTGAATCTGAGAGCTGAGATCGATAACGCATTTGGACCCCAGGCATTCGCCCGTCCGCTTTTCTATTCCTGGCCGGGAGGATTGCGTTTCGAACTCTCCGAAACGGGCGGAATGATCGAGCAATTCCTGACCGCTATGCGCAAAGCCATAACCATCTGCGGCGACATTTTCCAAGGGGACGCATCGTTTGTCGCATGCCTGCGCATTCATTCCGGTCGCAATCGATTCGCCCACCGCAGCACTCTTCGCGCCCTTCAATCTGCTGGAATCGATACTCCATCAGCGCTGTGCATCTGGAGCGAAGAAATAGACAACGAGGAATGGTTCAGTGAGCAAGAGCCGGAATATTGGGTCAACGTCGCCTTCGAAGCGTCTGTCACGAGCATTCAAGCATTACTCTGGTGCGCATTGGCCAAGGACTTCGGTGCTATCCAACCGCGTGCGAACTGTGCTGTCTACCTGTTCAATCTGCCCAAGCGAGTCATGGTCTTTCCCTATGACGACCGAGGCATGGACGTGGTTGGGACCAATACCGAACTGCTTTCGCAGCTTTATCAACGACACTATGCCTGGCTGCTCGACCATGACCGAGCAGCGATGGATGCCACATTCGGCAGGCTGAAACGTTAGGTGAACGCTATCGTTTCAACGTCTTCGCCATGATGATCGTGCGCTCTGTCTGATGAAATTCATCTCTGATCTTCTTGAAGCCGAGCGATGCATAGAAGCCTTCCGCGGTAACCGAGGAAGGAACGCGTAGCAGATTGAAACCTGCATCGATGGCGAGTGATTGAATGCGTTCCATCAACTGTCTGCCAATACCCCTTCCTTGAAAGCTCGAGTCGACAAATACGCTTCGAACAACGTCTCGATCAAGACTTGCCGTTGCGACGATTCGACTGTCGAGCGTAGCGACTAGAACCTGACGCTCAGCCAACAAGCAAAGGATCTTCGAAGGCGAAAAGCTTTCAATTACTCGATCAATGATTTCGGATGAATAGTCGAGAGCATTGCTCTCACAGAGCGTCTTGATGATCGTCTCACTGATAGCCGATGCATCCGCATCTTTCGCAATGTGAATTTGAATATCCATCCCGTAGCTCCTTGCTGGTCAGTTCCGTGTACAGCACTTATCGCAGCAAATTCCCCATCCACATAGTGCTTGCCCCCTCCTGCGACTCCCCGCCCAATCACACAGGTCAGCCACCTGCATCAGGATGGGATCATGAACACCACGGCCATTCCCGAAGGTTTCACTCCATTGACCCGCAGCAGTCCGTTGCTGGATCTGCTCGGCCCAATCTACGCCAGAGGCCACGGCCTGCAATTGGAACTGGGTTTGCTGACCGACTCCCGCCATGCCAATGGTCGCGGCACTTTGCATGGTGGTGTTTTGGCGACGCTAGCGGACGTGGGCATGGGCTACGCCATGGCCTTCTCCAGCGATCCGCCGCAGCCGTTGATCACCGCGAGCATGACCCTGGATTATCTCGGTGCGGTGCAAATCAACGAGTGGCTCGAAGTGCGTCTTGAACACTCCAGAAAGGGCCGCCAACTGGCGTTTGCTGGCGTCAGTCTGCACGTCGGTGAGCGAACGGTTGCGCGCGCCAGTGCCGTGTTCGCCGTGCCGATGAATTGAATCGACTGACTCGACTCATCGACCCAGCTGGACGGCAGGCTGGGATTTGCCGCCCCGCCCGCACGGCCATCACCTATGCGGCCTTGTGTTCGCCAACGTCACCGATACGCAGCCAGAAGCATATCCGCCGCCCGCTCACCAATAACGACACACGGCGCCATCGTGTTGCCAACGGTAATGCGCGGCATGATCGAGGCATCTGCAACGCGCAGCCCGTCGATCCCGTACACGCGTAATTGGTGGTCAACCACCGACAGCGCATCGCGGCCCATTTTTGCCGTGCACGACAGGTGCCAGTAGGTCATCGCCGAATTGCGGATGAACTGTTCCATAGCGCGACGCTCTCTGGGACCGGGCACGACTTCGCGCTTGATCAGCCCATTGAAGGCCTGGCTGTTGCCGAGTGCGCGGCACAGTTCGATCGACGCATGGGCTGCGGCCATGTCCTCGGGCTCGCTCAGGGAGTTCGGCTCAATGATCGGTGCATCCAGCGGCCCAGCACCCGACAACCGCAAGCGTCCGCGACTGGCAGGTCTGGCCAGCCCGGCGAACATGGTCCAACCATGCTCCGGCGGTTGTATGGCGACCTCTGGCGGAGACGGTACCGCGAATGCCAACTGGCACTGCAACAGGTCCGGGGCTTCCAGGCGACTGTCGCTTTTCCAGTACAAGGTGGTTTCACATCCGCTGCCAGCGACCGCCTGGGGTTGTCGGTATTCCCACGTGCAAGCAAACGCCAGATGATCCTGCAAATTCTCGCCCACACCGGGTAAATGAACGACCGGTGCGATGCCGTGTTTTCGCAGTTCATCCGCCGGACCGATGCCCGACTGCATGAGCACTTTCGGTGATTGCACCGCGCCCATGGACAGGATGACTTCAGATGCGGCATGAAAGCGCCGCCGCTTGCCGGCGATCAACACTTCGACACCGACGGCCCGGGTGCCGACCAGCAACACGCGGGTCACCAACGCCCCGGTCAGCACCGTCAGGTTCGGACAGTGCAAGCGTGGCCGGATGTAGGCGTCGTAAACCGACTCGCGCTTGCCCTGTTTGATGCGCAAGTCGGTGACAGCGATCCCTCCTGCGCCTTCCATCATCTCGCCATTGGGACTGTCGAATCGGGGGATGCCCAGATCGCCGGCCGCCTCCAGCGTTGCCAGCGCAAGGGGTTGAGGTGTGGCCGGCTGCTCGACATGTACCGGCCCACCTGAACCACGCCGGGTGGCGTCCGGGCTGCCTTGCCAGTTTTCGATCCTGCGGTAGTAATCGAGCACCGATGCGTAGCCCCAGGCCGGGTCGCCAGATTCGGCAGCGAAATGCTCCCAATCGGCGCGATGGCCGCGCGACCAGACCATCACGTTGATGCTCGATCCACCGCCGAGCCCCTTGCCCATGCTCAACGGTAGCCGTCGACCGTTCAAGCGTGGATCGGCTTGGCCCTCGAATGCCCAGTCGCGCGTGGAGCCGAGGTTCAGCGGCCATTGCGCCGGTTCTGTCACCTCTGGGCCCGAATAGTCTTCGCCGGCCTCAATCAGCAGAACTCGTGCGCCTGACTCATCGGCAAGCCGCGCAGCGACCACGCAGCCCGACGTGCCGGCACCACAGACAATGAAGTCATAGTCGTGATCGCTCCGACGGTTCATACGCCCGCTCCCCTTCGCTGCCGCGATCACTGTTCAGCAACGCTGTGCACGGCTTTGAGAATCACCGCCGCGACTTGCGCCGGCTGCGACTGCTGCGGGACATGGCTGGCGTGCACCTCTTCAAGGCTCGCGCCGATACGCTTGGCGGCAGCACGCTGGACGTCGGGATGAATCATCCGGTCTTCGGTAGCGAGCAGGTACCAGGACGGTTTGGTTTTCCAGGACGAAACGGTGGTTTTATCTTCGAAAGCCGAGGCCTTGATCGGCCCTTGCGTGGCGGTCATGACGGCGGTTTGCGCGGCCGGCAGATCCTGGGCGAAGTCCTTGGCCATGCCTTCGGGGGTCAGATAGAGGAAGCCGTTACCGTCAGCCTTGATCTGACTGATGCCCGGCGGCGTCGGCGCGCCTTTACCCTGTTCGCCACTGGTTTGCCCGGCGTCTGGCGCGAAGGCGGCGACATACACCAGCGCGCTGACTTTCTGGTCGTTCCCGGCTTCGGTGATCACCGTGCCGCCCCACGAGTGACCGACCAGCACCACTTTGCCCTGCTGGTTGTTCAGCGCGCGGCGCGTGGCGGCAACGTCGTCGGCCAGTGAGGTGAGCGGGTTTTGCACAACGGTCACGGCCACGCCTTTGGCTTGCAGCAGTGGCACCACTTTGGCCCAGTCGGAACCGTCAGCGAAGGCGCCGTGTACGATCACCACCGAAGGCGTTGTATCCTGCGCGTGGCTGGCGCCGGCCATGAAGGTACTGGCCAGGGCAAAGGCGACGGTGGCGAATTTCGATTTGATTGTTTTCATTGGATGAGCTCCTGTTCGGGAGTTCAGATTCTGCTGACTGGCCTGCGTTGTGGGCATCGGTCAATTATCCGACCCCGGGGCATTTTTCATGGATAGCGGCTTGCAACTGGACATCTCGCTGGACGGCGCACTGGCAACCATCGCCCAGGTCGGTGACCTCAGCATGGGGCAACCGCTCGGTCATTCCCGGCGCGTTGCCGCTTTGGCGCGGATGCTCGCGCAGGCACGCCACGGCGACGGTGAGCATCTGCAGGTTGCAGAGCAGATTGCCTTGCTGCGCTGGTCTGGGTGCACAGCCAACGCCGAAGGCTTTGCCGACCTGCTGGGCGACGACGTCGATGGTCGCCGCGCAATGCTCGATCTGACCCTGGGCAATGAACAGATGAACGCGGTGCATCAGGCAACCCCGCTGGCCGTGGTGCACTGTGAAGTGTCCGGTGCAATCGCCAAAACCCTCCAGCTCGGAACCGCCGTCGAAGCGGGCCTGTGTCGGGTGTTCGAAACTTACGACGGCACTGGCCGACCGCTGGGCGTAAGCCATGAACACATCCCGGAGGTCGCCTATCAGGTGGTCATGGCCGGTGATCTGGATATTCTCACTCGCGCTCACGGCCTGGACGCGGCGTTGCGCTGGATCAACGAGCAGTCGGATCGGCGCTATCCAGCGTCGCTGGTGTCGTTGCTGGTGGCTAATGCCAAGGCCTGGCTGGCGGAACTCGAAACGCTTTCCACTAAAGTTGAACCCGTGCCTGAGCAGCGTCGTGTTTCGCTGACTTTGGTCGGAGACGTCATTGACTTGAAGCTGCCATGGCTGGCCGGGCATTCGCGTCAGGTCGCGCATGTTGCCGTGGAAGCGGCACGCCTGTGGGGGCTGAGTGAGCCGACTTTGGCAAACATTGGCAAGTCCGCGCTGATTTACGGTCTCGGCCGCGCAGCCGTTTCCAATCACCTATGGAATAGCCCAGGGTCGCTGCCCTACGGTGCGGCAGAGCGAGTGCGGCTGGTGCCTTACTGGACGCAACAGGCGCTCCGACCGGTTCCTGAACTGACCGCGCCCGCCGAGATAGCCACCCACGCGTATGAACGGCTCGATGGCAGCGGCTATTTTCGCGGCGTGGCCGGTGATGCACTGAATGCCGAACATCGGCTGTTCGCCACCTCGGTCGCCTGGGTAGCGTTGAGGCAAGCCCGGCCATGGCGAACAGCCCACGACGAAGCCGCAGCCGCCACGCTACTCAAACAGGATGCTGGCCGTGGTCTGTTCGACAACGATGTCTGCGAAGCGGTCATTGCCGCCGCCAGTGGCGAGCGCCGCCTGCGGCAACCCAAGCCTTCGCTGCTGACAGCCCGTGAGTGCCGCATTCTTCTGGAGATCAGCCGTGGCGCCAGCAACAAACAAGTCGCGCAACTGTTGGCTATCAGTCCGAGCACGGTACGCACGCACATGGAAAGCATCTTTCGAAAATTGCAATGCTCGACCCGGGCAGCCGCCACCTTGAAGGGGCTGACGATGGGCTTGATCGCCTGAATACCGTGCCGGGGTCAAGCCTGACTGGCGCGCGCCAACTCAATGAATGCCCTGGCGGCCGCAGAGGGATTGCGGCGGTTCGGGTAGTACAGGCACAACCTGTCTCGAGGCGGCGTCCAGTCCTCGAGTACCTGCACGAACTCGCCGGTGCGGATTTCGTCACGAACGTCCTGCTCCATGAAAAAGCCCAGCCCCATGCCCGCCTGCACCGCGACCTTGACCACGCTCGATTCATCCAGCGTAAGCGGACCGCTCACATCCAGGCGGGTAACTTCTCCGTCCCGCTCGAAATACCAAGGGAAAATCGCCCCGTTCGGTAGTCGCACACGGATACATTGATGCCCGAGCAGCTCGGACGGCGTGCGCGGTTTGCCCTGTTGTTCAAAGTACGCTGGCGAACCGACCACTGCGTACCGCTGCGGCGGCCCTACGGGGACCACAATCACGTCGTTGGGCACCAGGCCTGCCGAGCGCACGCCGAAATCGAAGCCGTCAGCCACGATATCCACCAGCCGGCCTTCGGTTACAAGGTCAATATGGACTTTCGGATGCTGCTGCAAAAACTCGATCACCAGTGGCAGCAACGCCGAACGCGCAGCACTGGCGAAGGCGTTGATGCGCAACGTGCCCGAGGGTCCGGCGTTTTGCGAGCGCACTGCATCGAGTGCCGCACGCAAATCCTGCAAGGCTGGCCCCACCTGTTCGAGAAACACTCTCCCCGCTTCGGTGATGGCGACGCTGCGGGTGGTGCGGTTGAACAGTCGCGATTCGAGGCGCGCTTCCAGTTGCGCAATGGTGTTGCTCAGCGCGGTGGTGGAGACGTCGAGATCAATGGCGGCGTGGCGAAACGACCCCCTTCGCGCCACGGCTATGACGGCGTCCAGTTCATTGAGGGCCAAGCGATCCTGAACCATGCATTGTCCTGTTTTTCGGGATAGGTCATTAAGATTTGTCCCAGTTGAACAAACTATCTGCGTCGCAGCAAGATGACTCCAGTTCATCAATCAGGAGTCAGCCAATGAACCTTCAACTTCCCGCCTCCGCGCAGACGTATGTCACGGTTAACAATGCGAACAAAATCTACGACGCAATCGATCGATTCCGTGCTTCGGAGATCTCGCCATGCTGAATTCAGGATTGACTGGCAAGCGGGTCCTCGTCACCGGCGGCACCAAGGGAATCGGCAAAGCAGTGGTCGAGTGGTTTCTGGCCGAGGACGCAAAGGTCATCACCTCGGCTCGGCAAGTGGACGTCGAAATGCCGGGAGCACTGCTGGTTGCGGCTGATCTTTCGACACGGGAAGGTTGTGACGCACTCATCGCTGCGGTCCAACAGCAACTGGGCGGCGTCGACATAGTGATCCATGTCCTGGGTGGCTCGTCGGCCCCCGGTGGTGGTTTTGCAGCGCTGGACGAGGAGCAGTGGCAACGCGAGCTCAATCTGAATCTGCTGCCGGCGGTGCGCCTCGATCGCGCCCTGCTGCCGGGCATGCTCGAGCGTTGTAATGGCGTGGTGATCCATGTCACGTCCATCCAGAGTCGGCTGCCACTGCCGGAATCCACCACAGCGTACGCGGCGGCCAAGGCTGCGCTGTCGACCTACAGCAAAAGCCTGTCGAAAGAAGTGTCACCCAAGGGGGTTCGCGTGGTGCGGGTATCGCCGGGCTGGGTTGAAACCGAAGCGTCGGTGGCATTCGCTGAGCGACTCGCGCAGGAGGCAGGCACTGACTATCAAGGTGGCAAGGACATCATCATGCAAGCCTTGGGCGGTATCCCGCTCGGCCGCCCATCGACACCGGCTGAAGTGGCTGAGCTGATCGGGTTTGTGGCGTCGCCGCGAGCGGCGTCGATCACAGGGAGTGAATTTGTGATCGACGGCGGGACCATCCCGACAATCTAGCCGGCAGTTTGCGGGTCAGGGATGACTCGCTGAATCCGACCGGCACGCTTACATCCGATGCTGCTCCAGCAAAAAATCCACAAACAAGCGCACCCGCACCGGCATCGCCGCGCCGCCCACGAACACGGCATGAATCGGTTCCTCATCGCCCGGGTTGAACGCTTGCAGCAGCGGGATCAGCGCGCCGCGCTGCAAGTCTTCCCTGACGGTGAACTCGCCAATCCGCGCAATGCCGGCGCCGAGTCTGGCGAACTGGGCCAGTGCTTCGCCGCTGCTGCATTCGATGTTGCCGCTGACCTTCAATGAAAAATCCTCGCCGTCGCGGATAAACGGCCAGTTGGCTTCGGCGCGGCGGAAGTTGAAGCGCAGGCAGTTGTGCTTGAGCAGGTCTTCCGGTTCGAGGGGTGTGCCGTGACGTTTCAGATAGTCGGGCGATGCCACGACCACCTGGCCGGTGTGGCCGAGCCGGCGTGCGGTCAACGGGCTGTCGGGCAGATGGCCGAAGCGTATGGCGACGTCCGCCTGGCCGGCGAGGATGTCGACGACTTCGTCGCCGAGGCTGAGGTCGACGACGATGTTCGGGTAACGGGCGGTGAAGGCTGCGACCAGCGGCACAATGGTCAGCCGTCCATGGCCAAGGGCGGCACTGACGCGCAAGCGGCCCTTGGGTACGCCTTGATCAGTGATGGCCCCTTCCACTTCGTCCATGTCGGCGAGAATCCGCCGGGCACCGCGCAGGAAGGCCTCGCCCTCGGCGGTAAACGTCAGCGCGCGGGTCGTGCGCAGCAACAGACGAGTGCCGAGTCGCTGTTCGGCGCGGGCGATGATCCGACTGACCGCCGAAGGCGTAAGCCCCAGCGCACGCGCGGCCGCTGAGAGGCTGCCCTCCTGCGCCACGGTGACGAACACGCTCATTTCCCCTGATCTACCGTTGAAGTCCATTCGTGCCTCTTACGCAAAGGTGATTGCCAAAATCGCCATCTACCGCCTGAAAACGTTGGATCGTAGCATTGGCGGCATAGATAAGGAGACTTTCCATGCGTATCAATCCACCACTTGTTGCACTCGCTGTCGGCGCCTTTGGCATCGGCGTCACCGAGTTCGCGCCGATGGGCATGTTGCCCGGCATCGCTGCCGATCTCGGCGTTTCCATTCCCGCTGCGGGGTTGCTGGTCAGTGCCTACGCCTTAGGCGTGCTGCTCGGCGCGCCGCTGATGACCCTGACCACCGGCAAGATCCCGCGGCGCTATTTGCTGATCGGACTGATGGCGATTTTCACCCTGGGCAATCTGATGTCGGCGCTGGCCACCGATTACTCCAGCCTGATGGTCGCCAGGGTGATCACCTCGCTCAATCACGGCGCATTCTTTGGGGTTGGTTCGGTGGTCGCCGCCAGTGTGGTCGCGCCGGAAAAACGTGCCGGCGCCGTGGCGGCGATGTTCATGGGCCTGACGTTGGCGACTATCGGCGGTGTGCCGCTGGCAGCCTGGTTTGGTGACCTGTTTGGCTGGCGCACCGCGTTCTGGGGCATTACCGGCCTCGGCGTACTGACCATGATCGCCTTGTGGTTCGCCCTGCCCAATCTGAAAGCAGAGCAAGGCGCGGGTGCGCTGGCGGAAATTCGTGTGCTAGGCCGAGGTCCGGTGTTGGCCGCGCTGGCCCTGACCGTGGTTGGCTCAAGTGCGATGTTCACCGTGTTCACCTACATCGCGCCGATCCTCAGCAGCGAGACCCACGCCTCCGCCGCGTTCATCACCGCCATGCTGGTGTTGTTCGGAATCGGTTTGACGCTGGGCAATATGTGGGGTGGCAAGGCTGCCGACCGTTCGATCGACCGCACCCTGATCGTGTCGCTGAGCGCATTGATTGTGGTTTTGCTCGCATTCACTGTGCTGATGCGCTGGCCGCTGCCGGCCGCGGTGGCCATTCTGATCTGGGGTATCGCCAGCTTCGCTCTGGTGCCGCCGCTGCAGATGCGCGTGATGGAAGCCGCCAAGGACGCGCCGAATCTGGCTTCGGCGGTGAACATCGGTGCGTTCAATTTTGGCAACGCGATCGGCGCGGCGCTGGGTGGCGCGGTGATCAATGCCGGGCTGGGTTATCCGGCAATTTCCCTGGCCGGCGCGGCGATGGCTGGTCTGGGCCTGCTGATGGTGCTGACGTTCGCCTGGCGCTCCAGAGCCAGTGCCGCTGCGCTGGCGTAAGTCTTCGCAGCGCTATGTGCCGCCATGCTGATATTCGCGGGGCGTGCAGCCGAACTCGCGACGGAACACCGTGTGCAGATATTGCGCAGACTTGAAGCCGCAGGCCTGGGCAATGTCGGCAATCGCCGCATCGGTGTTCTTCAAACCGCTGGTAGCCGCCGCCAGTTTGAAACGCAGAATCTCGTCATGCACGCTGCAACCGCGCTCGGCGCGGAAATGCGCTTCCAGTGATGAGCGCGACACGCCGACATAGGCCGCCACTTGCGCGGTCTTGATGCCTTGGCAGGCATATTGGCGGATGAACAGCAGCGCTTGCATGACGTAGGGATTGCCCAGCGGTTGGTGCAGGCTCGACACCTGCACGTTGACCGCGTCCGGCGGAATCAGGATTTGCGTACCGGTGGACGGCATGCCGTGGAGCATCTGGTGCAGCAGTTGCGCGGCGGTGCGGCCCATGGTTTCGGTGCCCTGAATCACCGAACTCAGCGGTACGCGAGTCAGGCTGCGGGTCAGCGGGTCGTTGTCGATGCCGATCAGCGCGACCTGCTCCGGCACGGCAATGCCGGCGGTCAGGCAGGCTTGCAGCAACTGCCGGGCGCGGGCGTCGCTGACGGCGATGATGCCGATTGGTTTGGGCAGGCTGTGCAGCCAGGCGATCAGTTGCTCGACGGCGCTGTCCCACAGCGGTGCGCTGGTGCCCATGCCGCGATAGATCTCGGCGTGCAGGTCGTCGCGCTGCATCAGTTTGCGAAAGGCTTTCTCCCGCTCCTGCGCCCAGCGATTGGCCTGCGCCTCAGGCAGACTGAAACAGGCAAAGCGCTGCAACCCCGCCTCGACCAGATGCGAGTAAGCCAGCGTGATCAATGCGTTGTTGTCAGTGGCAACATAGGGAATCGCTTTCGGATAGGCGCGCGCATCCTCGTAGGAACCGCCCACCGCCACCACCGGCAAATGAATGTCGGCCAGCGCCTCGCCGATCAGCGGATCGTCGAAGTCGGCAATGATCCCGTCACCCTGCCAACGCTCAATGCCCTTCAAGCGGCAAAGAAAGTCCTCTTCCAGAAACAGGTCCCAGGAAGCGCGGGTGCTGCTCAGGTAGTTGCCGATGCCGCTGATGATTCCACGGTCGTAGATCTTGCTGCCGTTGAACAACAGGGCGATGCGGTGCACGGGCGGTAGGCTTTTCATTCAGGATCCGGATTTTGCCTCAAGCCATTCGCGAGCAGGCTCGCTCCCACACAGTTTTGTGAACGACACGAATCAAATGTGGGAGCGAGCCTGATCGCGAAAGCGGCCTCAAATTGTTTTTGTACTGTTCCGGGCCGCCATGTCGCGGCGACGATGGACACAGACTAGGCCTGCGAGCGCTGAAGCTCAATACGCAAAATCGCACTCGCAGTTGAGGCTTTTCATAATCAGCGGGCACGGGGCCGTTGCTAGTATCGAGACACCGCCAAGAACAACAAGGACAAGGTCCATGCAGTATTTCCCCAATATCGAGCCGGTTCGCTACGAAGGCCCGAACAGTGATTTGCCCCTCGCTTTCCGCCACTACGACGCCGACAAACTGATCCTCGGCAAACCCATGCGCGAACACCTGCGCATGGCTGCCTGCTACTGGCACACCTTCGTCTGGCCGGGCTCCGATGTGTTCGGCGCCGGCACCTTCAAACGCCCCTGGCAACGCAGTGGCGAACCGCTGGAACTGGCCATCGGCAAGGCTCAAGCCGCATTCGAGTTCTTCAGCAAACTGGGCATCGATTACTACTGCTTTCACGACACGGACGTCGCCCCCGAAGGCAACTCGCTAAAGGAGTACCGCGAACACTTCGCGCAAATGGTCGACCGCCTCGAACAACATCAGGAACAAAGCGGCATCAAGCTGCTCTGGGGCACCGCCAACTGCTTCAGCAATCCGCGTTTTGCCGCCGGCGCTGCGAGTAATCCCGATCCGGAAGTGTTCGCCTGCGCCGCTGCGCAAGTGTTCAGCGCGATGAACGCCACCCATCGCCTCAAAGGCTCCAACTACGTGCTGTGGGGCGGTCGTGAAGGCTACGAAACCCTGCTCAACACCGATCTGAAACGCGAGCGCGAACAACTCGGGCGCTTCATGCGCATGGTGGTCGAGCACAAGCACAAGATCGGTTTCACCGGCGACCTGCTGATCGAACCCAAGCCACAGGAGCCGACCAAGCACCAGTACGATTACGACAGCGCCACGGTGTTCGGCTTCCTCCAGCAGTACGGTCTGGAGAAGGAAATCAAGGTCAACATCGAAGCCAACCACGCGACCCTGGCCGGCCACAGCTTTCATCACGAAATTGCCACGGCTGCCTCGCTGGGGATTTTCGGCAGCATCGACGCCAACCGTGGCGATCCGCAGAACGGCTGGGACACCGACCAGTTCCCCAACAGCGTCGAAGAAATGACCCTGGCGACCTATGAAATCCTCAAAGCCGGCGGCTTCAAGAATGGTGGTTTCAATTTCGACTCCAAGGTGCGCCGGCAGAGCCTCGACGAGATCGACCTGTTCCACGGTCACGTTGGTGCCATGGACGTTCTTGCCTTGTCGCTGGAACGCGCCGCCGCGATGGTTGAGAACGATCAACTGCAAGTGCTCAAGGATCAACGCTACGCCGGCTGGCGTCAGCCGTTCGGGCAAGCGGTGATGGCGGGCGACTTCAATCTCGAGTCGCTGGCCGAGCACGCGTTTACCAACGAGCTGAATCCGCAAGCCGTCAGTGGCCGTCAGGAAATGCTCGAAAACATCGTCAACCGTTACCTGTATCGCTGATCGCCGAGACCCTCTGCCGACGCAACGACGCTGTGACAATTGCACGACAATTCTGTGCCTGCTGCGTCGGCAGATTCTCTACAGTTCTACCAGCCCGATTCATCGTCAGGCCGTGTCTTTCCAACAAAAATAAAAGGACGCACCACCATGAAGAACTTGAAACGTACGCTGTTGGCCAGTGCCCTGGCGTTGTTGGCCATGCCGGTAATGGCCGACGCCACCCACCCGAAAATCGGTTTCTCCATTGACGATCTGCGTCTGGAACGCTGGTCGCGCGACCGCGATTACTTCGTCGCGGCGGCAGAAAAAATGGACGCCAAAGTCTTCGTGCAATCGGCGGACGCCAACGAGCAGAAGCAGATTTCGCAGATCGAAAACCTCATCTCTCGCGGCGTCGATGTGATCGTCATCGTGCCTTTCAACGCGACAGTGCTGACCAACGCCGTGGCCGAGGCGAAGAAAGCCGGAATCAAAGTGGTGTCTTACGACCGGCTGATTCTCAACGCCGATGTCGACGCCTATATCTCCTTCGATAACGAAAAGGTCGGCGAGATGCAGGCCGGCGGCGTGCTGAAAGCGGCGCCCAAGGGCAATTACTTCTTGCTGGGTGGCGCGCCCACCGACAACAACGCCAAGATCCTCCGTGAAGGCCAGATGAAGGTGCTGCAACCGGCCATCGACAAGGGCGATATCAAGATCGTCGGGCAGCAGTGGGTCAAGGAATGGAACCCGACCGAAGCGCTGAGCATCGTCGAAAACGCGCTGACCCGTAACGACAACAAAATCGACGGCATCGTCGCCTCCAACGACGCCACCGCTGGCGGCGCCATCCAGGCACTGGCCGCGCAGCAGTTGGCCGGCAAGGTGCCGATTTCCGGTCAGGACGCCGACCTCGCAGCCGTCAAACGCGTGATCGCCGGCACGCAAACCATGACCGTGTACAAACCACTGAAACTCATCGCCTCCGAAGCGGCCAAGCTCTCGGTGCAACTGGCGCGCAACGAAAAACCGGCCTACACCTCGCAGTACGACAACGGCAGCAAAAAGGTCGACACCATCCTGCTCACGCCAACCCCGTTGACCAAGGACAACATCGACTTGCTCGAACAGGATGGCTTCTACACCAAGGCGCAGATTGCCGGGCAGTGATCCGGTCGTAAATCTTGATCAGACCTGTGGAAGCGAGCCTGCTCGCGAAAGCGGAGTGTCAGTCAGTAAAGCTCTGTCTGAAAAGACCCCTTCGCGAGCAGGCTCGCTCCCACACAGGTTCAGTGGTGTTTGAGTTCCTGGTATACGAGCCTTTTCCATGTCCGACTATCTGCTGCAAATGAACGGCATCGTCAAAACCTTCGGCGGTGTCAAAGCGCTCAACGGCATCGACATCAAGGTCCGGCCCGGTGAATGCGTGGGCCTGTGCGGCGAGAATGGTGCTGGCAAGTCGACGCTGATGAAGATCCTCTCGGCGGTCTATCCCCATGGCACCTGGGACGGCGAAATCCTCTGGGACGGGCAACCGCTTCGGGCGCAATCGATCAGCGAAACCGAGGCCGCCGGCATCGTCATCATCCATCAGGAACTGACCCTGGTGCCGGACCTGTCGGTGGCTGAAAACATCTTCATGGGCCATGAGCTGACGCTGCCCGGCGGGCGCATGAACTACCCGGCGATGATCCATCGCGCCGAAGCGTTGATGCGTGAATTGAAAGTGCCGGATATGAACGTGTCGCTGCCGGTTTCGCAGTACGGCGGCGGTTATCAGCAACTGGTGGAAATCGCCAAGGCCCTGAACAAACAGGCGCGTCTGCTGATCCTCGACGAACCCTCCTCGGCCCTGAGCCGCTCGGAAATCGAAGTGCTGCTGGACATCATCCGTGACCTCAAAGCCAAGGGCGTCGCCTGCGTCTACATCTCGCACAAACTTGATGAAGTCGCCGCCGTGTGCGACACCATTTCGGTGATCCGCGACGGCAAACACATCGCCACCACCGCCATGGCCGACATGGACATTCCGCAGATCATCACGCAGATGGTCGGGCGCGAAATGAGCAACCTCTACCCCAGCGAGCCGCATGAAATTGGCGAGGTGATTTTCGAGGCGCGCCACATCACTTGCTACGACGTCGACAACCCCAAGCGCAAACGGGTCGACGACATTTCCTTCAGCCTCAAGCGCGGCGAGATTCTCGGCATTGCCGGGCTGGTCGGCGCCGGCCGCACCGAACTGGTCACCGCACTGTTCGGCGCCTACCCCGGACGCCACGAGGGCGAAGTCTGGCTGGACGGCCGACCGATCGACACGCGCACGCCGCTGAAAGCGATCCGCGCCGGCCTGTGCCTGGTGCCCGAAGATCGCAAGCGTCAGGGCATCATTCCCGATCTCGGTGTCGGTCAGAACATCACCCTCGCCGTGCTCGAGAGCTATTCGAAAATGACCCGCATCGATGCCGAAGCCGAGCTGGGCTGCATCGACCGGGAAATCTCCCGTCTGCATCTGAAAACCGCAAGTCCCTCCCTGCCGATCACCAGCCTGTCGGGCGGTAACCAGCAGAAAGCCGTGCTGGCGAAAATGCTGCTTGCCAAACCGCGCGTGCTGATTCTCGACGAACCGACCCGAGGCGTGGACGTCGGCGCCAAGTACGAGATCTACAAATTGATGGGCGCGCTGGCCGCCGAAGGCGTGTCGATCATCATGGTTTCATCGGAACTGGCCGAAGTGCTCGGCGTCTCCGACCGCGTGCTGGTGATCGGCGAAGGCCAGTTGCGCGGCGACTTCGTCAACCATGAACTGACCCAGGAACAGGTACTCGCCGCCGCCCTCAGCCAGCCGGGCAGCCATAACAATAATGATCGGAAAACCGCGTAAATGAATCAGGTCAAACAACTGTTCACCCGCTACAAAATGCTCGCGCTGGTATTTGCCGTGGTGCTGATCTGGCTGTTCTTCAGCTGGCAGACCGAAGGCGGTTTCCTCACCCCGCGCAATCTTTCCAACCTGCTGCGGCAGATGTCGATCACCGGAATCCTCGCCTGCGGTATGGTGCTGGTGATCATCAGCGGCGAGATCGATTTGTCGGTGGGTTCATTGCTCGGCCTGCTCGGCGGCCTCGCGGCGATACTCGACGTGGTCTATCACATTCCGCTGCTGGCGAATCTGAGTCTGGTCGCCCTGTGCGGTCTGGTCATCGGGCTTGCCAACGGCTACATGGCGGCGTACTTGCGCATACCGTCATTTATCGTCGGGCTCGGTGGCATGTTGGCGTTTCGCGGCATTTTGCTGGGGATCACCGGCGGCACCACCATTGCCCCGGTATCGCCGGAGCTGGTCTACGTCGGCCAGGGTTATCTGCCCCACGCGATCGGCACCGGCCTGGGTGTGCTGCTGTTTGTGCTGACGGTGTTCCTGACCTGGAAACAACGACGCAATCGCGCCCTGCATGGCCTGGCGGCGCATTCGCTGGTGCGTGATGTTGTGCGCGTGCTGGTGATCGGCGCGGTGCTGGCCGGTTTTGTTCAGACCCTCAACAGCTATGACGGCATTCCCGTGCCGGTGCTGCTGTTGCTGATTCTGCTCGGCGTGTTCAGCTACGTCACCAGCCAGACCGTGTTCGGCCGCCGGGTCTATTCGGTCGGCAGCAACATGGAAGCGACCCGCCTGTCCGGCATCAATGTGCAAGCGGTCAAGCTGTGGATCTTCGGCATCATGGGCGTGATGTGCGCACTCGCCGGCGTGGTCAACACCGCACGCCTCGCCGCCGGCTCACCGTCCGCCGGCAGCATGGGCGAACTCGACGCCATCGCCGCCTGCTTCATCGGCGGCACCTCCATGCGCGGCGGCTCCGGCACCGTCTACGGCGCCCTCCTCGGCGCACTGGTGATTACCAGCCTCGATAACGGCATGTCCATGCTCGACGTGGATAGCTACTGGCAGATGATCGTCAAGGGCAGCATTCTGGTGTTGGCGGTCTGGGTGGATGTGAGTACGCGAACGGCGCGGCGTTGAACGCGGGGCCAATCTGGAGGATTCCAACGGTTTTGTTCGGGAAGTCGCTGTTCGAGAGCTTTGCAGGCAGCAGTCCGGCGAGGCGTTGTCGCTGTTGATCCAACCACTGAAAGATGGAGTTCCCCTGGTTCGCGAATTGACAGCGGCGGGCATCAAGCATTACTTGTCACAGGATCGCAATTCACTGACGGAACAGGAGCACGGTGCGTGAGCAAGCACAATGCGAGCAGCGACAGCGTTTCCAAGGGCATAGTGCTGATCAGCGCTGCTGTCTTTCTGCTCTCGCTGGCCGATGCAGGGGTCAAATACTTCAGCGCACGCCTACCGCTCTGGCAGCTGTTCCTCCTGGTGTCTTGTCTGTCGGTTCCCGCCCTTGGAGTCTGGCTCGGCAGGCGCATCAGATCGGGCCGCCAGGGGATTGCTTCGGTGTACTGGGTGACCGTCCGGAGCATCCTGCTGTTGTTGATGTGGGTGACGTATTACGCGGCATTACCGCTGATTCCATTATCAGTCGCTGCCGTGGCGATCTATACGACGCCCCTGTTCATTGCGCTTTTTTCCACCCTTTATGGCGGTGAACCGTTATCACTGCGTGGCTGGATGGCGATAGGAACAGGCTTTGCGGGTGTCGCAACGGTGTTACGTCCAGGCTCGGACATCTTCGTTCTCGCAACGCTGCTGCCCGTCATCGCTGCTGTGTTCTACGCGCTTGCGATGGTAGTGACGCGCCGACATTGTCGCAGTGAACATCCACTGGTATTGGCTCTGGGATTGAATACTGCTTTTCTCGTCGCCGCCAGCATCGGCGGTATCGCTTCGCTGATGGTCAGTGACGCGGCTGCCACAAGTGGCGGTTTTCTACTCTCCCCATGGCAAACGCTTGATTGGCAAGTGACGCTGTTCATCTTCTGTTACGCCTGCGCTCTGATCTTCATCAACACCGCTACCGCCAAGGCTTATCAAATCGCGCCCGCGGCACTTATCGGAACGTTTGATTACGCCTACCTGGTTTTTGCCTGTCTTTGGGGTTACGTGCTGTTCCACGAGGTCCCGGATATTTTTACATGGGCAGGAATGGCGTTGATTTTGATTGCCGGCTTGCTGGTAATCCGCGCCGAAAAAGATGGCCAGTAACTTTACCTGAGAAAGTTGGCAGTCCGGCCTTCTGACAGTGTTTTGCCCTTTCTCGTCAATTCCCCGGCAAATCAGATATTTCTGCCTAGACTTGAACATGTCCCGGCACTTGAACGCGTTCAGCGCGTCGAGCGGTCATCACAATAAAAACAAGAGGAATCACCCAGATGCTCAGATCTCTGTTCAGCGCACTTGCCTGCGCTTTGGCGGTAAGCAGCATGAACCCGGCCATGGCGGCAGACCCGGTGATCATCAAGTTCTCGCATGTGGTCGCTGACCAGACGCCCAAGGGGCAAGGTGCGTTGCTGTTCAAGAAACTGGTCGAGGAACGCTTGCCGGGCAAGGTCAAGGTCGAGGTGTATCCCAACTCCTCGCTTTTTGGTGACGGCAAGGAAATGGAAGCCCTGTTGCTCGGCGATGTGCAGATGATTGCGCCATCGCTGGCCAAGTTCGAGCAGTACACCAAGTCCGTGCAGCTGTTCGACCTGCCCTTCCTCTTCAATGACATCAACGCTGTCGACCGCTTTCAACTGAGCCCGCAGGGTCAGGGCCTGCTCAAATCCATGGAAAGCAAAAACATCACCGGCCTGGCTTATTGGCACAACGGCATGAAACAACTGTCGGCCAACAAACCACTGCGTGTACCGGCGGATGCGCGCGGCCTGAAGTTCCGGGTGCAGGCCTCGGCCGTACTGGAGGAGCAGTTCAAGGCGGTGCGCGCCAATCCGCGCAAGATGAGTTTTGCCGAGGTATACCAAGGCCTGCAGACCGGTGTGGTCAACGGGGCGGAGAATCCTTACTCGAACATCTACAGCCAGAAGATGCATGAAGTGCAGAAGTACATCACCGAATCCAACCACGGTGTACTGGACTACATGCTGATCACCAACACCAAGTTCTGGAACGGCCTGCCGCCCGACGTGCGCAGCGAACTGGACAAGATCGTCGTGGAAGTCACCACCCACGTGAACAAGGAAGCCCAGCAACTGAACGAGGGGGACAAGCAGCGCATCCTTGCCGCCAAAACCACGGAAATCATCACGCTTACGCCAGAAGAACGTGGGCAATGGCGCGATGCGATGAAACCGGTGTGGAAGAAATTCGAAGGCGAAATCGGCGCTGAGCTGATCTCTGCCGCCGAAGCCGCAAACCAGGCGCAATAATCCCAAGGCAGGCGCCGCTGCGTCGGCGCCTGCCCGTCTTCACTCGACGTGAGATGCCATCCATGAAAGCGCTTCGGCGAATCTGGGAACACTTCGAGGAAGGCTTCATCGTCTTCCTTCTGGCGGCCATGACCCTCGTCACGTTTGTCTACGTGATCCTCAATAACTTCTACAGCCTGTTTTACTGGCTCGCCGATCATTGGCCGGCAGCGAGTGTCCCGTTGTTCGCCGTTGGCGATCAGATCATGGGCATGGCGCAGGCCATGACCTGGAGCACTGCCCTGACCAAAGCGCTGTTCGGCTGGCTGATTTTTTTCGGCCTGGCTTATGGCGTGCGCACCGCCGGGCATATCGGTGTCGACGCACTGGTCAAACTGGCGCGCAGATCGGTACAGCGCTACATCGGCATTTTGGCCTGCCTGTGCTGTCTGGCCTACGCGGGGCTGCTCGCCGTCGCCAGCTTCGAATGGATTGAAACCTTGATGAACGCCGGTATCGGTGCCGAGGATCTCGGCCATTTCGGCGTCATGCAGTGGCATATCGGGTTGATCGTGCCGCTGGGCTTCGCGCTGGTGTTCATCCGCTTCGCTGAAATTCTCCTGCGCATCCTGCTTAACCGTCAGACCGGCCTCGGGCTGGCCGATGAAGCGGCCGACGCGCTGAAACTTGCCGAACACGAGGATGACAAGCCATGACCATTGCCTTCCTGTTCGTGGCCCTGTTCGCCTTGATGTTCATCGGCGTGCCGATCGCCATTTCGCTGGGCCTGGCCGGCTCCTTGACGATCATTTTCTTCAGTCCCGACTCGGTGCGCTCGCTGGCGATCAAACTGTTCGAGACCTCGGAACACTACACGCTGCTGGCCATTCCGTTTTTCCTGCTGGCCGGGGCCTTCATGACCACTGGCGGCGTCGCCCGCCGGCTGATCGACTTCGCCAACGCCTGTGTCGGGCATATTCGCGGCGGCCTGGCCATCGCGGCGGTGCTGGCCTGCATGCTGTTCGCCGCCCTCTCCGGTTCAAGTCCCGCCACGGTCGCTGCGGTGGGCTCGATTGCGATTGCCGGGATGGTCCGTTCCGGCTACCCGCAGGCGTTCGGCGCAGGGATCATCTGCAACGCCGGTACGCTGGGCATCCTGATCCCGCCGTCGATTGTGATGGTGGTTTACGCCGCTGCTACAGAAACCTCCGTGGGCAAGCTGTTCATGGCCGGCGTGGTGCCTGGCCTGCTGCTGGGCACGGCATTGATGGTGGCGATCTACATCGTCGCGGTGAAGAAAAATCTCCCCGCCTTGCCGCGTGCGACGCTTCGCGAGTTTCTGAGTACGGCACGCCAGGCAATATGGGGCCTGTTGCTGATGGTGATCATCCTCGGCGGCATCTATTCGGGCATGTTCACCCCGACCGAAGCTGCCGCAGTGGCAGCCGTCTATTCGGCCTTCATCGCTTTGTTCGTCTATAAGGATCTGACCTTTCGCGAGACCCCCAAGGTTCTGCTCGACTCGGCCAAGCTGAGCATCATGCTGATGTTCATCATTGCCAACGCCATGCTGTTCGCCCACGTGCTGACCACCGAACAGTTACCTCAACAAATCACTGCCTGGGTGATCGACGCCGGCCTGACGCCGGTGACGTTCCTGCTGGTGGTCAACATTGTGCTGTTGATTGCCGGCGCGTTCATGGAACCGTCAGCGATCATCCTGATCCTGGCGCCCATCCTGTTTCCCATCGCGATGAAACTGGGCATCGATCCGATTCACCTCGGCATCATCATGGTGGTCAACCTTGAGATCGGCCTGATCACGCCACCGGTGGGCCTGAACCTGTTCGTGACCTCGGCGGTGACCGGCATGTCCTTGCCCGCCACAGTCAAAGCCGCGATGCCCTGGTTGTCGATTCTGCTGTTGTTCCTGATCCTGATTACTTACGTGCCATGGATCTCACTGGTGCTGCCGAACTGGCTGGGGATGAACTGACGTCGTGACGATCACGTTCAGCCGGGAACGGCTAGAGTGCAATCACTCTGCTTAAAACCATAACAAGACGGAGAAGTGCCCCCATGCGAGTCAAAACACGTTTTGCCCTGCTGGCCGCCGCCACGCTGACCCTTAGCAGTGCTGCGCAGGCCGCGCCCGTGTTCATCAATATCCTCACCGGCGGAACCAGCGGGGTTTACTACCCGATCGGGGTCGGTCTATCGCAAATCTACAGCGACGGTATTGCCGGTTCGAAGACATCGGTGCAGGCCACCAAAGCGTCGGTAGAAAACCTCAACCTGCTACAGGCCGGTCGCGGCGAATTGGCCCTGGCTTTGGGCGACTCAGTGGCCGACGCCAAAAACGGCGTGGAAGACGCCGGTTTCAAAGCGCCGCTGACCAAATTGCGCGCCTTGGGCGGTGCCTATCCCAATTACATTCAAATCGTCGCCAGCCAAGAGTCGGGGATCAAAACCCTCGCCGATCTCAGGGGCAAGACCATCTCGGTCGGCGCCCCCAAATCCGGCACCGAACTGAATGCGCGGGCGATATTCAAGGCGGCCGGTCTGACCTACGAGGACATGGGCAAGGTGCAATATCTGCCGTTTGCCGAATCGGTGGAATTGATCAAGAACCGGCAACTGGATGCCACCCTGCAATCGTCGGGACTGGGCATGGCCGCCATTCGCGACCTGTCGTCGGTGATGCCGCTGAACTACGTGGCTATCCCGAGTGAAGTGGTGGCAAAAATCGGCAATCCGGCCTACCAGAGCGCAATGATTCCGGCCAACACCTACGACGGACAGGCCGAAGCCGTGCCCACCGTGGCAATCACCAATATTCTGGTGACCCGCGCCGACCTGCCGGATGACGTCGTCTATGACATGACCCGCCTGCTGTTCGACAACCTGGGGCGCTTGGGTAACTCCCATTCGGCGGCCAAGGACATCAAGCTGGAAGCGGCCGCGAAAAACCTGCCGATCGCGCTGCACCCCGGCGCCGAGCGCTACTACAAGGAAAAAGACGCTTTATAAGCGCTTGTGCGCAGTGGCGTGACGGCCACTGCAGCGTCGATTCCTTTGCGTGTTCATGAGGAAGGCAGCCAATGAGTGACGAGCATCACGGTATTTCCGCGAACCCACGGGACTGGCCGAAAACCCTGTTTTACGTAGCGTTGCTGTTCTCGATTTTCCAGATCATCACCGCAGCCTTTTCCCCCCTCTCCAGCCAGGTGCTGCGTGCGGTCCACGTCGGCTTCCTGCTGTGGGTGGTGTTTCTAAGTTATCCGGCACACGGCACAGACCGTCCGTGGCAACCGCTGGCCTGGCTGCTGAGCCTGGCCGCCATCGCTACCGCGCTGTATCAATGGGTGTTCGAGGCCGACCTGATCCAGCGCTCCGGTGACCTCACCTCGGCCGACCTGATGATCGGCATCGTATTGATTGCCCTGGTCTTCGAAGCTGCGCGACGGGTCATGGGCATTGCGCTGCCGGTGATTTGCGGGCTGTTCCTGGCGTACGGCCTGTTCGGGGAATACCTACCCGGCGAACTGGCCCATCGCGGCTACGGTTTCGACCAGATCATCAATCAGCTGTCGTTCGGCACCGAAGGGCTGTACGGCACGCCGACCTATGTGTCGGCGACCTACATTTTCCTGTTTATCCTGTTTGGCGCATTCCTCGAGCAGGCCGGCATGATCAAATTGTTTACCGACTTCGCCATGGGCTTGTTCGGTCACAAGCTGGGAGGCCCGGCAAAAGTGGCCGTGGCCTCGTCGGCGCTGATGGGGACGATCACCGGCTCCGGGATCGCCAACGTCGTGACCACCGGGCAATTTACCATTCCGCTGATGAAGCGCTTTGGTTATCGCGCCGCGTTCGCCGGCGGCGTGGAAGCCACCTCCAGCATGGGTAGCCAGATCATGCCTCCAGTGATGGGCGCGGTCGCCTTCATCATGGCTGAAACCATCAATGTGCCCTTCGTCGAAATCGCCAAGGCGGCGCTGATTCCGGCCCTGCTGTATTTCGGCTCAGTGTTCTGGATGGTCCATCTGGAAGCCAAGCGCTCCAACCTCAAGGGCTTGCCCAAAGACCAATGCCCCAGCGCTTGGGGCGCGGTAAAAGCCCGCTGGTATTTACTGATTCCTCTGCTGGTTCTGGTGTACCTGCTGTTTTCCGGGCGCACACCGCTGTTCTCCGGCATGGTCGGCCTGGCATTGACTGCCATCGTGATTCTCGGCTCGGCGATCATTTTCCGGGTGCACAGCTTTGGCCTGCGCTGCGCGTTCTGGATTGCCCTGGGCGTGCTCTGCACAGGTTTTTTCCAGCTTGGCATCGCGGTGATTTTCGCGGTCATTGCCGTCCTGGTGCTGGTCTGCGCTTTCATCAAGGGCGGTCGCGAAACGCTGCTGATCTGCCTGCACGCGCTGGTCGAGGGCGCCCGCCACGCGGTACCGGTGGGCATCGCCTGCGCACTGGTCGGCGTCATTATCGGCATCGTTTCACTCACTGGCGTCGCTTCGACGTTCGCTGGCTACATTCTCGCCATCGGCCGCGACAACCTGCTGCTGTCACTGATCCTGACGATGATCACCTGCCTGGTGCTGGGGATGGGCATTCCGACCATTCCCAACTACATCATCACCAGCTCGATCGCCGCGCCTGCCCTGCTGGAACTGGGCGTGCCACTGATCGTGTCGCACATGTTCGTGTTCTACTTCGGCATCCTCGCCGACCTGACCCCGCCGGTCGCCCTCGCCTGTTTTGCCGCCGCGCCGATTGCCAAGGAAAGCGGCTTCAAGATCAGCCTGTGGGCCGTGCGCATTGCGCTGGCCGGTTTCGTCATCCCGTTCATGGCGGTCTACAACCCGGCGCTGATGCTGCAAGGCGACAACTTGTGGGCGACTGCCTACATGCTGATCAAGACTCTTCTGGCGGTTGGTCTCTGGGGCATGGCGTCGACCGGTTTTCTGCAACAGAAAATGCTGCTTTGGGAACGTTTGCTCAGTCTCGGTGCGGGCGCCCTGCTGATCGTGGCACTGCCCGTGACCGATGAAATCGGCTTCGCACTCGGGATTCTGGTAATCGTGCAACACGTCTGGCGCTCGCGGCGCGCCGCAGCGGCCAATGCATGATCGGCTTGTGCCTGGGTCTGGCCGGCAGCATTTGGGCACAGTTGCCGGTAGCGAACTTCACCCTGGCATGGAACCACAGCATCGAAAAGATCCGCTGGGAGGAAGACTACCGCGTCACGGCCCAAGGTCTGGTTCTTGAACAGGCCAGGGTTCGCGGCAACGGCGCAGGCATGGAGATACCCGACGATGCCCGGCTGGAGAACGGTAGTTGGCATTTCCGACGCCACTTGCCGCCGCTGCAACCACTGCAATTAGGCCGAACCCCGGAGGCCGGTGATTACCAGTTATGCATGGATGGCAGGTGCGAACTGGTCAGCCGATGGGTTGGGCCGGCCAATATCAGCCAGCCGTTTTTGCAGTTGTGGAGTTGCGAAATGACTTCGCTATCGCCATCGCATGATGGTTAGCCAGGAAGCCGTGGCGAGCTGTCGCCAACATCGCCACGTTTCGCGGATTACTTGTGCGCCAGCAACGATTTACGTTCGGCCTTGGCGTGCTTCATGGCAGCGATTTCCCGCTCGCACGCTTCGACATCGAAGGAGTTGTCCCACTTGGCAATGGCAATGGTGCCGATGCCGTTGCCAATCAGATTAGTCACCGCCCGAGCTTCATTGAGGAAGCGGTCGATGCCCAACAGCAACACCAGGCCCACCAGAGGTATCGAGTGAATGGTGGTGAGCGTGGCCGCCAAGGTCACGAATCCTGCCCCCGCCACACCGGCCGAGCCCTTGGAGGTCAGGAGGAACACGCCGAGCAGAATCATCTGATCCATGAAGGTCAGCGGCGTGTTGGTCGCCTGGGCGATGAAGATCGCTGCCATGGTCAGGTAGATGCAGGTGCCGTCCGCGTTGAAGGTGTAGCCCGTCGGCAGGACCATGCCGACCACGGATTTCTTGCAGCCGAGCTTTTCCAGTTTGACCATCATTCGCGGCAGCACCGCTTCGGTCGAGCAGGTACCCAGGGTGATCAGGATTTCATCCTTGAAGTAGCGCAGGAACTGCATCAGCGGCATGCCCGACCATCGCGCCACCGCGCCCAGTACCACGACGATGAAGATCAGCGTGGTGATGTACAGCGCGACCAGCAACTGCCCCAGCGACAGTAAGGTGCCGATGCCGTATTTACCGATAGTGAACGCCATGCCGGCCCCCGCGCCCAGCGGCGCCAAACGCATGACCATCGCGACGATTTTGAACAGGCCTTGCAGGAACAGATCGATGGTGTTGATCAGCGGTTTGCTGGTTTCGCCCATTTGCACCAAGGCGACGCCCATCAGCACCGACAACAGAATCACCTGCAGCATCACGCCGTTGGAGAAGGCGCCGAGGAAGGTATGCGGGATGATATTGAGGAAGAATTCGACGAGGCCGCCCTGCTCGCTCGCCGCCTGGCTGTATTTGTTGACAGCGCTGCCATCAAGGGTGCCGGCGTTGATGTTCATGCCGGCGCCGGGCTTGACCACGTTGACTACGATCAGGCCGACCACCAGTGCGATGGTGGAAAGAATCTCGAAGTAGATCAGCGCTTTCACACCGATGCGGCCGACCTCCTTGATGCTGCCCATCTTGGCGATACCGACCACTACCGTGCCGAAGATGATCGGCGCCAGCAGCATCTTGATCAGCTTGATGAAACCGTCGGCAAACGGCTGCAGCTTGGCGCCGATGTCCGGCACGAAGTAACCGATGGCAGCGCCAATGACGATGCCGATCAGCACTTGCACATAGAGCTGGCTGTACCAGCGCGATTTTGAAGTTTCCACGGAAGCACCTCATTTTATTGTTGTGGTGGGCATGTGGCTTTGGCGTCGAGGATGACGCCTGAAGGTGCGGCCTCGGAAATCGAGGCCGCAGATAAAACCGAATCAGCCCTCGCCCAGTTCGCGCATGACGGCATACAGCGCAGATTTGGCTTCGAAGCCGACGCCCGGAATATCCGGCAGCCCGACGTAGCCGTTTTCTACGCGGATGCCATCGGCAAAACCGCCGAAGGGCTGGAACACGTCCGGATACGATTCGTTGCCGCCCAGGTGCAGACCAGCGGCGATGTTCAGCGACATCTGGTGACCACCATGTGGCACCACGCGGCGCGAAGACCAACCCAGCTCTTCCATCACTTTCAAGGTGCGCATGTACTCAACGAGCCCGTAGGACAGCGCGCAGTCGAATTGCAGGTAATCGCGGTCAGGGCGCATGCCGCCGTGGCGCAACAGGTTGCGGGCGTCCTGGTGAGAGAACAGGTTTTCGCCGGTGGCCATCGGCAGTTCGTAGTGATTGGCCAACTCGGCCTGGAGCGCATAATCCAGCGGATCGCCGACTTCTTCGTACCAGAACAGGTTGTACTTCTTGATCGCTTCGGCGTAGGCGATACCGGTCTGCAGATCGAAACGGCCGTTGGCGTCGACCGCCAGGCGCTGGCCGTCGCCCACCACTTCGAGCACCGCTTCGATGCGGCGGATATCTTCGTCCAGCGGCACCGCGCCAATCTTCATCTTGACTACGTCGTAGCCACGATCCAGGTAGCTCTGCATTTCCGCCTTGAGCTTGCTCTGGTCCTTGCCCGGGTAGTAATAACCACCGGCCGCATACACCCAGACTTTGTCATCGGCCACACCGTTGCGATAACGATCGGCAAGCAGGCGATACAGTGGCTTGCCTTCGATCTTCGCCACCGCGTCCCACACCGCCATATCGATGGTGCCGACCGCTACTGAACGCTCGCCATGCCCGCCCGGTTTTTCGTTGGTCATCAGGGTTTTCCAGATGGCGAACGGATCGAGGTTATTGTTCTCGTGATCGATCAGGGTTTCCGGGTCGGCCTCGGTGATCCGCGCCAGAAAGCGATCGCGCATCAACGCGCCCTGGCCGTAGCGACCGTTGGAGTTGAAGCCGTAACCGATGACCGGTTTGCCGTCGCGAATCACGTCGGTAATGACCGCGACGACCGAGCAGGTCATCTTCGAAAAATCGATGTAGGCATTGGCGATCGGGGAAGCAATGGAGACGGTTTTTTCACGGATATCGACGATACGCATGACGGGTTCCTCTTGTTGTGGTGACCCAACGTTATGCGTTGCGACGACACCCGCCCAATGCTATTAATGCCGCGCCCTATGCACAGGAGGCATTGCCCTTGGAACTGGTTTGGCTTGAGGATTTTTCAGCGCTGGCCGAATACGGCAGCTTCGTCCGGGCCGCTGAAGCGCGCCATGTAACGCAGCCGGCATTCAGTCGTCGGGTGCGTTCACTGGAGAACTGGATGGGCGTGGAATTGTTCGTGCGCACTCCGCAGGGCGCGACGCTGACCGAGGCCGGCAGGCAGATTTTGCCCAGCGCTCAGGAAGCGGCCAGACGCCTTTACCGCATGCGCTCCGAGGCTCAGGAAGTGGCCGGCATGGCGGCGAAAACCTTGCAGTTTGCTGCCACTCACTCGCTGTCATTCACCTTCTTCCCACGCTGGTTGCGCAGCGCCGAAAGTGGCGCGCCGATCGATGCGGTTCGCCTGCATTCCGACAGCATGGCCGTGTGCGAACAGATGCTGATTCATGGCCAGGTGCAGTTCCTGCTGTGCCATCGCCATCCTGACGTTCCGCCGTTGCTGGCGCCTGATCAGTTCATTGGCAAGAAGGTCGGCGAGGACGTCCTTGTGCCGCTGGCGAGTGCTTCCGCCCAGTTCGGCACGTCGCCTGAAACCCTGCCCTATCTGGCCTACACCCACGAATCCGGCTTGGGCCGAATCGTCGCCCACAGGTTGCATGGCAAGGCTGATTATCTGCACCTGAAACCGCTGTTCAGCAGCCACTTGGCCGCAGTGCTGATGTCGATGGCGCTGGAAAGCAAAGGCGTGGCCTGGCTGCCGAAAAGCCTGACCGAACAGGAAATGGCTGACGGGCGTCTGGTCAGGGCACTGGATGAAAGTTGGGATATTCCACTGGAAATACACCTGACTCGCCCGACCGCACCGATCAGCCCTTCGGCGGAGGAATTCTGGGCGAAGCTGGGTGGGTGATGTTGACTCAGGCTAGTGTGAGGGGCTTTCGACTGTTGAGCTTTTTATTTCCAGTCATGCCACGGTCAGCCCCGTCCATAGCTCCGAAACCGCCCAAAGTCGCTCAGCCAGCTCAGCATCCGCCGCCCATTGCGCAACGCCCTTGCGGTCCGCTTCAGGTTGATTGATCGGCGCAACATTGCAATCTTCGCAATACACACCACCCAAATCCGCAAGCAATGCACTGGTCGCACACCACAACCCCGTCGCCGCGCCTTGCTCGACAGTTTTCAGTCCATTGTGCGCATCCAGCCGTGGCCGACCATGCTCATCCAGCGCGTCGAACGCGGCAAGTTCCGCCGTGCTCAAGTGCCGTGCCAGATCCGTCAGAATCTGCCCCGGATGCAATGAGAACGCACGAACGCCGTGGCCACGCCCACGCTGATCCAGTGCAATCGCGAACAAGGCATTGGCTGTTTTCGACTGGCCATAGGCGACCCATTTGTCATACGGCCGCTGCGAGAAATCAATGTCGTCAAAGTCGATCCCGGCAATCTGATGCCCGCGCGAGGACACTGACAGCACCCGCGCCTGCCCGGCCTTGACCAGCGCCGGCCAGAGGCCGCACGTCAGGCGATAGTGGCCCAAGTGATTGGTCGCGAACTGGCCTTCATGGCCATCGGCATCGCGCAGCAACGGCGCGGCCATGATTCCGGCGCAGTTGATCAGCAATGACACTGGCTGACCCGCGCTGACCACGCTGTGGCTGAACGCCGCCACCGATTCAGCCTGCATGAGGTCCATGGGCATCACGCTGACTCCGTCAACACCGGCCAATGCCGACTCTGCCCGTGCCGTATCTCTGGCCGGCACCATGACCTGCGCTCCTGCCGCAGCGAGGCTTTTTACCGTCAGCAGACCGAGGCCGGAATAGCCGCCGGTGACCACAGCGAGCTGCCCGCGCAGATCAATGCCGGCCATGACTTCAGCCGCTGTGCTGGCGGCGTTGAACGGTGATTGCACAGGTTGTTGAGGCATGGTCATGAGCGTTAATCCTGAGTGAGCTATCGAAGGCTTTCATTCTTGGCTAAGCTCTCGGGACGAACCAGTCTGATAAATCCAGGTTTCTGTCGTGATCATCCAAAATCCTGCTGGCGATCCCCTCTCTGCGGTGTTGGCGCTCTCCGAGTTGCAAGCTGCCTGCTCGGTGCGTTTGCAAGCGGGCGGTGTCTGGGCGCTGCGTTTCCAACCCATCGAACTGAAATTCAACGTGGTGCGACGAGGCGAATGCTGGTTGCGCATGCAGGGTATGCCGGCGCGCCTGTTGCAGGCCGGCGACTGTTTTGTGGTATCGCGCACGCCGTTCATTCTGGCCAGCGGCCCCGACGTCGAGGCGGTGAATGCAGCGGAGGTTTTCGCCCAGGACGGAACCTCGGCGACCTTTGGCGTCGGCGAGGAAGTCGAGCTGCTTGGAGGCAGCGTGTCGCTGTCGGGACCCGGCGCAACTGAACTGCTCGACGTGCTGCCGACCTCGCTGATCATTCGTGCCGAAACCGCAGGCGCTTCGTCGTTCGGCTGGCTACTGGATGAACTGGACCGCGAGTGGCCGTCGCATCAGCCTGGCTCGCAGGCGATGTGCAACGACCTGCTGCGGCTGATCTTCATCCATGCGCTGCGCCATCACATCAACAGTGCCGATGCCGAACAACTGTCGTGGCTGGGCGGACTGCGGGAACCGGCGATTGCCGGCGTGTTGCGCGCCATTCATGCTGCTCCGCAGATGCCTTGGCGACTGACGCAAATGGCCGAGATTGCCTGCATGTCGCGATCGGGTTTCGCCGCGTTATTCAAAACTTGCATGGGTGTAGCGCCGGTCGAGTACGCCACGCGCTGGCGAATGCGCGTGGCCGCGTTCCGCTTGCGCAATGGTCGGGACAATGTGGCCACTGTCGCCGCGTCACTGGGCTATCTGTCCGACGCGGCGTTTGGCGCTGCATTCCGCCGCGTGCACGGAATATCGCCGGGGCAATACCGGCGCGATCCACTCTTATAGTCCGATGATCAAGGTTATGATCGCGACAACCGCCGCCAAGGACACCCGCCGATGCCTGCCATGAAAACCCTCCCAACCCCCGCGCCATTGCTCAAGCCCGGCGAAACCGTGGTGCTGTTCGACGGCGTGTGCAAACTGTGCAACGGCTGGGCGCGTTTTCTGATTCGGTATGACCGTCAGCGCCGCGTGCGGCTGGCGACCGTGCAATCGCCCGAGGGCCAGGCTTTGCTGGCGTGGGCCGGTTTGCCGCTGGACGAGTTCGACACCATGGCGGTGATTCGCGACCGCAATTATTGGGAGCGATCAGATGCATTCCTGGAAGTGGTCGGGCAACTGCCAATGCGCTGGCAGCCGCAGAAACTGCTGCGGATCTTTCCGCGTCGTCTGCGCGACTGGGCTTACGATCGCATCGCGCTGAACCGCTATCGGCTGTTCGGCAAGTACGACACTTGCCTGTTGCCGACTGCGGATCATGAAAGCCGCTTTCTAAAAGCCCACGGCTGACCCGATCAGTTGCAGCGGCGTCATCTTCGTCACCATCATCAGCACGATGACAAACATCCCGGCGAACCCGGCGACGCCCATCCAGAACCACCAGCGGTACGTGCTCGCGTAGCGATCATCCAGAGGCAGGCCGCCCTCGCCCGCGCTCAGCGCCATCTTCTGCAAACGCTTTTGCAATACCAGCACCGGCAGCCACAACGCGCCGACACAGAAGAAAATGATCAGCGAAGTCAGCAGCCATTCGGTGCTCATCGAAAGCCCGGAAAGCCGCATCAGCAGATAGCCGGTAATGACCTGCACAAACCCGGCCGGCGTGGTGATCCACGTATCAAAGCGCACCACCATTCGTGCGACATGGGCGATCACTTGCGGGTTGCCGCTGCGGCTGGCGGCGATCAGGTAGAGGTAGGAACCCATGCCGAAACCGAAGAGGAAAATCGCCGCGATTACATGCAGGTACTTCAGGCAGAGATAGAGCATCTCAACGCTGCCCATCGGAGAATTGAACCGACAGGCTCAAGTTGGCCGGATCGTTGATCGCCGCCAGATATTCATCGACGCTGATTTCGCCAACACACGGCCGCGCGCCAGGTTGCGGTGCATAACCCCGCGCCATTTTGATTGCCAGGGCGACGGCGGCGCAGCTGGGGATTTCCGGGCCTTTGTCATTCAGTGCGGTGAGTTGCGCGGTCATGCTCAGCGGCTGATCGTCAACCCCGATGCCTTGAACATCGATGTACATCGCGCTCTTGCCATCACCGAAGCGTTCGAACCACGTTCCCAGTCGATGCAGACGCGCCGCCCAGCGCACGTGATCGCGCACCAGACCAAAGCGCAAGGCTTGCGCCAGCAAGGCATTGGCGACGCCGCCGAGCTTCAGGCCGGCGCCGGCCTTGAAGCGCAGCGTCTGTGCGCCATAGCGGCGCGCGAAAATATCTATGTCCGGCACATCGACATTGGCCAGCACTCGCTTGCCCAGTTGCGGCATGCTGCGCAGGGTCAGGTCGAGCCAGCCCAATACTTCGTGAGCCTGGCCGTTCTTCAACTGTTTGATCGGTTTGCCGGCATAAGCGAGCACGCCTTCGACCGTGGACAGCCCCGGCATCTTCGCCGAGGAAGAAATGCCATGCTCGATCGAGTCGATTCGCGCAAAACGCGGGCGCTGCTCATCGATGATCGCCGAAGACAAGGTCGGCACCGAACTGCAACCGCTGAGCACGGCCAAGCCAGCCTCCCTGGCGCGGGCGTCGAGCACATCAATGCCGTTGACGAAGGTGCGGCAGTCAGCCAGATCGCAATAATTCACACCGGCATCGATGCAGCTTTGAGCAACTGCGTAGGATTGCCCCTGAAACGGCCCGCCGGTGTGCACCACCAACTGAATATTCAACTCTCGCAACGCCGCTTGAAAACCTGCGCCCATCGCATCACCGCACCAGCCTTCGCACGGACGGCCTGATTGCGCTTGCAGCTCAGCGACCTTGATTTGCAACTTGCGTGCATCGCGGCCCGACAACAGCAGTTCAATCTCTGGCATGAGCGCCAGATGCCGACAAACGATACTGCCGAAATTGCCGTAGCCACCGACGACCATCACCCTGAATGCCATTGCCCTGTCCCTTTTCCAGCCCATACGTGTGGCGCAGAGGATATAGGGCGCAGCGGCGACCAGACATCTATTTTGCAACCGGGTATCACCGCGTCCGCTCGTCCCAGGCAAAAAGAATGAACCCAACGCCCCACTCGTCGCCTAACGCACAGACCATCAGGAGTTAAGCCTATGCAAATCGAAACCGTGTGGATCGTATTGGCGGTCATTCTCGTGCTGATCGAGCTTTGGGCCATCAACCGGGTGCGCAAAAGCGAGGGAAAATCGAGCAATAAAGGCGTGTGGATCGTGCTGATCGTGTTCGTGCCGCTGTTCGGCCTGATCGCCTGGGCGTTGGCGGGGCCAAAGCATATTGGTCGCGGCTCGCCTTCCCAGGCCAGCCGTTGAGCAACGACGCAGGCCCGTCTCAAGCATCACCCGCAGCCCGGCTTTTGCCGGGCTTGTTATATGCAATGCCCGCCGCGCGGATTTCTTGCAGGCTGCACGAAAGCATTGTGCCTGCTTCGATGCCAGCCCTTGATTTAGAAGGGTTGCGCTTGATCGGCGAGTTGGCATGAGTCCTGCGATAGCCTCTTCCTGAATACACAGCAGCGCGAAAAAGAACGCTGTGTTCAATCCGTGAAAAGCAGAGGCCTCAAAAAATGAATGCCATCGACCTTCTCAAAGCCGACCATGAAAAAGTCAAAGCCATCCTCAGCCAACTGAGTGAATCCACCGATCGCGCGCTGAAAAAACGCGTCGAGTTGCTGGGCAAACTGGAAATGGAAATCACCATCCACACCCGCCTCGAAGAAGAGATTCTCTACCCTGCGTTCAAGGAAGCCGGCAGCAAGGAAGAAGACATCATGTACTACGAAGCCAAGGAAGAGCACCGCACCGTGGATTCGCTGGTGCTGCCTGATCTGAAAGAAACCGATCCAGGCAGCCCGGAATTCGCCGGTCGGGTCAAAGTGGTCAAGGAGCTGCTGGAGCATCACATCGAAGAGGAAGAACAGGAAATGTTCCCGAAAGCGCAGAAGCTTCTGGGCAAGGCCAAGCTCGAGGAGCTGGGCGCACAGATGGAAGCGATGAAGACCAGCCACAAAAAGGAAATGGCGGCCAACAAAATCGCCGCTTGAAGTGCTGAAGACACCGAAGCCCGGCAGCAATGCCGGGCTTTTTTTGTGCGCCCAAACTGGCCCTCGCTACCACATTGGATATACGTGCGTTCGGAAATTCCTGAACAAGCCACGAAACCTGTGGGAGCGAGCCTGCTCACGAAGGCGTCAGGTCAGCCACATCAACTATGACTGACACTGCGCTTTCGCGAGCAGGCTCGCTCCCACACTGGATATACGTATGTCCGGCAATTCCTGAGCAAGCCACGAAACCTGTGGGAGCGAGCCTGCTCGCGAAGGCGTCAGGTCAGCCACATCATCTATGACTGACACTGCGCGTTCGCGAGCAGGCTCGCTCCACAGGGCCAGTGTCGGTCTTGAGGAAGGTTGTTATCAAACCGCCCAAGGTGGCCCGGTCTCGAATTTCGCTTCGATCCACTCCTTGAACGCCACCACTGCGGCCGCCGGAAATCGCGATGACGGTCTGACCAGATAGACGCCGCCCGCCGAATCCAGATGCCAGTCGGGCAGCACGTGAATCAGCCGCCCTGCCGCCAGATCGCGGCTCATCAGCCAGTCGCCGGCACCGAGTATGCCGGCGTCGGCGCGGGCGGCGGCGAGCAGGGATTCGCTGTCGCTGGCGGTCAGGTTGCCGTGGGGCGTGATGGTCTGCACCTCGTTGCCGCGATGCAGGCGCCACAGCGGGAACGACGCCAGCCCGCTGAAGCGCAGGCAATTGTGCTGTAGCAGATCCTGTGGTGTCTGCGGCATGCCGTGGGCCTCGATGTAGGCCGGCGATGCGCAGAGAATCCGGCGATGGTCACTGAGCTTTTTTGCAATCAGGCGATTGTCCTCAAGCTCGCCGATGCGAATAGCCGCGTCGAAGCCCTGCTCGATGATGTCGACCAAGCCTTCGCTGTAATCGGCAACCAGCGAGACCTGCGGGTGAGCCTTGAGAAATTCCGGCAGCAGCGGCCCCAGCCATAACCGCCCCATCGCCGCCGGCAACGCCAGGCGCAGGGTGCCGCGCACTTCGCTGGCGCCCTGCACCGCTTGCTGCTGCGCTTCGTTCATCAACTCGACGGCTGCGCGCAGGCGCTGTTCGAGTTGCAGGCCGGCCTCGGTGATACGCACGTGTCGCGTCGAGCGTTCCACCAACCGCACGCCCAGTCGCTTTTCCATCGCCGCGAGGCGCTTGGAAACAATGGTCGGATGACGCTGCAACAAACGCCCCGCCGCGACAAACGAGCCTTGCGCGGCGACGGCCAGGAAAGCAGCGATCTCATCGCTGTGCGGGTTGCTCAGAACATCCAGATTCATGGTTTTAAAATGATCGCCCCTGATGATCGGCCCGATTCAAGATCGGCGTGCGCTTGTGCCGCGTCGGCCAATGAATAACGCGCGCGAATTTGCGGCGTGATGATACCGGCGGCCACGGCGGCCAGCACATCTTGTGCGCGCTCCTGATATTCGGCTGTCGTAGCAGTGTGCGCGGCCAGCGATGGACGGGTCAGGAACAGCGAGCCCTTGGCGTTCAGCGTGGCCATGTCCACCGCCGCCGGCGCGCCGGTCTGCGCGCCGAACGAGACCATCAGCCCGCGTGGGCGCAAGCTGTCCAGCGAGGCTTGAAAAGACACTCGGCCAATCGGGTCATACACCACGTCGACCTTGCGCCCCTCGGTGATGCGCAACACATCGGCGGCGAGGGTCTCGGCATTGAACACCAGCACTTCGTCACAGCCCGACGCGCGCGCCTTGTCGACACTGGCCTGCTTCGACACAACGCCGATCACCGTTGCGCCAAGGTGTTTGGCCCACGGCACCATGATTTCCCCCAGACCACCCGCGACGCCGTAAACCAGCATGGTCGTGCCCGGCCCGACCGGGTAAGTCGCCTTCAGCAAATACTGCGCGGTGATGCCTTTGAACAATACCGCCGCCGCGTCTTCGAACGCCAACTCTTCGGTAATCTTCACCAGACGCTCTGCCGGAAACAGCCGCGCCGAGGCATAACCGCCCAAGGGACCGGTGGCATAAGCAACTCGATCGCCGACGCGGACATTGCTCACACCGGCACCGACCGCTGCCACCCGACCCGCGCCTTCCAGCCCCAGCCCCGAGGGCAACGCCACGGGCACTGCACCTTTGCGCTGGCTGACATCCAGGTAATTAACACCCACCGCCGCTTGCTCCAGCCAGACCTCACCGGACCCGGGGGCCTGTTCGCTGACAGTGTGCAATTGCAGGACGTCCGGTGCGCCGGTTGCGGTGAAGCGGATTGCATTGGCCATGGTCATCTCCATTCGTTCGTTAGCCGTTGAGCTCAGTCTGAAAGCTCAGCATTCAACGAACAACCCAGCCTGAATGCAGTTTATTGCTGCGCACGATGCAGCAATACCCACATAAAAAAGGAGCGGCACGTGCTGCCGCTCCTCCCTCAATAATCAATCGAACGCGCCGTTGAGCACCTCGTAGATCAACCCGGTAGCCAGCGCGACGAGGATCAGGTCGGTGCCAACCTGTTGCCATTCGTAGCCGTCGTAATGAGGCAAATGGCCGAGCAGCCGCCCGTCCAGCTTCTTGGCGATGCCCGGAGGCAGCGGTTTGCCCCGCGCCAGATTCTTTTGAATGCCCGGCGGCAGTGCTGGCCCCGGATTCCAGTATTCGCCGCGATAGCCGCCGACGATGCCGAGAATATTGCCGCGATCAATGCTCGGCCCGCCGCCATTGCCAGAGTGTTGCTGGCCTTTGTTGCCATTGCCTTGGCCGCCCCCACCCTGTTTGCCGTGATCCTGCATGTTCTGCGGTTTGCCCTTGCCGTTGCCCTGGCCGCCTTGGCCCTTGCCATTGCCGGGGTCGGCCAGTGCCGTCGTGCTGCCGACTACAAGCGCGAGGCAAGACAACGCGCCAATCAATCTGCGAGCTTTTCTCATGTGCGATTCCTTCGGTTGGGGGATGCTCTTGAGTATGGGCGAATGTGCTCAGCTTAGTGGATTTCTTCTTGCTGACCACTCGGCCTTGCGTCAGGATTCCCACCCTCTCCACCCCTGATCGAAAAATCATGAATCGTCAAAAGAAGCTGCAGCAGTTGTTCAAAGAAAAGGCCAAAAAGGCCAATGCCAAACTGGCGCCGAAAAAGCCCAAATACATCTGCAAGGCTGATCGCCTGAAGCTGGAAGCCGAAGCCGCGCAGGCGGCGGCCGAAAACAGCGAAAGCTGATTCAGGCCGTCTGCCGCGACGTCAGCCAGGTCATCAGCGCCGCTAGCACGAGCAATGCCGCGCTGGCGTAAAACGTCAGCCGATAACCGCTGCCGTCGAACAGCAGACCACCGATGGTAGAACCCGAGGCAATCGACAACTGCACCACCGCCACCATCAGCCCGCCGCCGGCTTCGGCATCGTCAGGCAGCGTTCGCGCCAGCCACGACCACCAGCCCACCGGCGCGGCGGTCGCGATCAATCCCCACACGCCCAGCAACACGAACGCAGCCACCACTGAACTGCCCAGCCCAATGAGCGCCACTGCGATCATCGCCATCAACAGCGGGATGGCGATCACCACGCGATACAACCCCTTCTTCAACACCGAACCGATGACCACGGTGCCGATAAACCCGGCCACACCAATGACCAGCAGGATGATCGACAGCATCGAAACGTCGACCCGGGTCACGGTCTCCAGAAACGGTCGCAGGTAGGTGAACAGCACAAACTGGCCCATGAAGAACAGACCTGCGCCGAGCATGCCCAACGCCACCCGGCGGCTTTTGAACAACGCAAAAACATTGGCTGCGCTGGCTTTGCGTGGCGCGGCCGGCAACGCGGGCAAGCTTATCCACTGCCAGAGCAGCGCAATCAACGCCACCGGTATCAGGCAGAAAAACGCCCCGCGCCAGCCAATCACGCTGCCGAGATAACTGCCCAGCGGCGCCGCGACCACCGTGGCCAAAGCATTGCCGCCGTTAAAAATTGCCAATGCCTTGGGCACGCTGGCGGAGGGCACCAGACGCATGGCCAACGCCGCTGACATCGACCAGAAGCCGCCAATCACCACGCCGATCAATGCGCGACCGATCATGTAAACCGTGTAGTTGGGCGCCAGGCCCACCACCAGCCCGGACGCGCACATCAGCGCCGTCAACAGCAGCAACAGGCGCTTGCGATCCATCGAGCCGGCGAGCCTGGTGATCGTCAGGCTGGTCAACACCGCGAACGCGCCGGAGATGGCGATGCCGTAGCCGGCCAGGCCTTCGGTGATGTGCAAATCCGTTGCCATGGGCGTGAGCAGACTGACCGGCATGAACTCGGAGGCGATCAGGGCAAAGACACACAAGGTCATGGCGAACACGCCGCTCCAGTACGCCGGTTGCTCGCCGGCCGTGGACGCTTCCATGGGCTGGTTTGTCGGGTTGTCGATTGCTTGGGCCGTCATGCAAAAACCTGTCTGGAAGAACAAATGGTCGAGGCACTTCTGCCCCGCTACTCAGGCTGCAAAGCTTGACGGATCGGGCTTAACTTGATTAGTAGCGGTAATCTTCATGTGCTTTTGAGAAAAATTCAGCAATGAGCAACGCCAAAGTCAATGACCTGCAGGCCTTTCTGGCGGTGGCGCAGGAGCAAAGCTTCACCAAGGCTGCCGCCCGCCTCGGCGTCACGCCGTCTGCGCTGAGTCATACGGTCCGCGCGTTGGAGCAGCGTCTGGGTATCCGCTTGCTGGCTCGTACGACGCGCAATGTCTCGCCGACCGAGGCTGGCGAACGCTTGATGCATTCGATTGCGCCGCTGTTCGAGCAGATCAGCGCCGAGCTCGAAGCCCTCGGTGAACTGCGCGACAGGCCCAGCGGTACGATCCGGATTTCCTGCACGGACGATCAGATTGAGTTGTGCATTCGGCCGATGCTTGCAAAGTTTTTGCAGGACTATCCGGACATCACCCTGGAGTTTTACGTCGATTATGGTTTCACCAATGTGGTCAAGGAACGCTTCGATGCTGGTATCCGTCTCGGTGAGTCGATCAGCAAGGACATGATCGCCGTGCGCATCGGCCCGGACTGGCGCCTGGCCGTGGTGGCCTCGCCGGATTACTTCGCTCGCCACCCGAAACCCGCCACGCCGCATCAGTTGATGGAGCACACCTGCATCAACATCCGCCATCAACCGGCCGGCGCGATTTACGCCTGGGAGTTTGCGCACAAGGGTCAGGATTTCAGCGTGAAGGTCGATGGGCAACTGGTGTTCAACAGCATCATGCATGTGCTCAACGCCGCCGTGGATGGCATCGGCGTGGCGTACGTGCCCGAGCAATTGGTCGCGCCGTATCTGGCGGACGGACGACTGGTGGAGGTGCT
The DNA here is from genome assembly GCF_019145195.1 of Pseudomonas siliginis. Classification (GTDB taxonomy): domain Bacteria; phylum Pseudomonadota; class Gammaproteobacteria; order Pseudomonadales; family Pseudomonadaceae; genus Aquipseudomonas; species Aquipseudomonas siliginis. Next base: position 143,004 of record NZ_JAHSTW010000003.1, on the reverse strand, counting down.
GGAAGAGTGGTGCCCGACGTTTCAGGGCTATCACCTGTACTACCCGAACCGGCGCCAGGGCTCGGCAGCGTTTGCAGCGTTTGTCGAAGCACTGAAATACAACCGCTGACAAACGCAACTCTTCAATCCAACCCAAATTCCTGTGGGAGCGGGCTTGCCCGCGAAGGCGTCGGCACGTTCAACCTCATCATCGCCTGACCCACCGCTTTCGCGAGCAAGCTCGCTCCCACAATGGTCCGGGGCAAATCAACGATCTTTGTCGCACCCCAAATCCCCTGTGGGAGCGGGCTTGCCCGCGAAGGCGCCGGCACAGTCAACATCATCATCGCCTGTCACACCGCTTTCGCGAGCAAGCTCGCTCCCACAATGGTCCGGGGCAATGCCACAATCTTCAGCCCAACCCAAATCTTTGTGGGAGCGAGCCTGCTCGCGAAGGCGTCGGCACATTCAACCTCATCATCGTCTGTCACACCGCTTTCGCGAGCAAGCTCGCTCCCACAATGGTCCGGGGCAGATCCACGATCTTTGTCGCACCCCAAATCCCCTGTGGGAACGGGCTTGCCCGCGAAGGCGTCGGCACGTTCAACCTCATCACCGCCTGACCCACCGCTTTCGCGAGCAGGCTCGCTCCCACAATGGTCCGGGGCAGATCAGCAATCCTTGTCGCAACCCAAATCCCCTGTGGGAGCGGGCTTGCCCGCGAAGGCGTCGGCACATTCAACCTCATCATCGTCTGTCACACCGCTTTCGCGAGCAAGCTCGCTCCCACAATGGTCCGGGGCAAGGCCACAATCTTCAGCGCAACCAAAATCCCTGTGGGAGCGAGCCTGCTCGCGAAGGCGCCGGCACAGTCAACATCATCATCGCCTGACACTGCGCTTTCGCGAGCAGGCTCGCTCCCACAGGGAATGCAGGTGAATCAGAAGGCTTCAACCCATCTGAATTTTCCCGCCAACCTGCCCCCTAAATCCTGAGCGGTCGATATACGTCCGCCGATGCAAGGAGGGTAAATACGCATGTCGGATAATCAGGCGCCTTCGCCGCGCAACTCAGAGGAATCTACCCAGGCGCTATTGAGCCGCTTGCTCATGGCGCGCGGCCCCGGCGGGCAGGAAGACGAGGTCCGGGCGATCTGCCTGGAAGAACTGCGGCGCCATTGCGACGAGGTCTGGACCGATCGGGCCGGCAATGTCATCGGCCTGCTCAAGGGTCACGAGCCCGATCCGGACGGCGAGCACGCTGTGCGCATCATGGGCCACATGGACGAGATCGCCATGCTGGTCAAACGCGTCGAGCCGGACGGTACGTTGCGGGTAGTTGCCCTCGGCGGTGCGAACCCGGTAAATTTCGGTGTCTGTCCGGTGGATATTCTCGGCGACGCGCAAACCCTGCCCGGCGTGCTCTCATTCGGCTCGATGCACGCCACCACAGGTTCGCCGCAGGGCCAGGATGTGATGAGCGGCGCGGTGGAGTGGAAAGACGTGCACATCATCACCCGCCACGACCCGCAAACCTTGCAAGACATGGGCGTGCGTCCCGGCACCCGCGTCGTGCTCAGCCAGCACTGGCGTAAGCCGTTCCGGGTGGGCAATGCCACCGCTGCGCATTTTCTCGATGACCGCGCGCCCGTCGTCGCCATGCTCCAGGCCGCCGCGCAACTCAAGCACAGCACTACCGAATTGCGGCACGACACCTACTTTGTCTTCACCACCCTTGAGGAAGAAAGCAACGCCGGTGCGATGTATGCCGCTGCGCACCTGCCCGGTGACACCACGATTGCCGTGGAGGTCGGCCCAGTGATGAGCGAATACGCAACGCGATTGGGCGTCGACCCGATCATCGATACCGGCGACCAGAAAGGCTATTACTCGCGCGGCGTGGTCATGGCCTTGGCCGACGCAGCAAAGCGTTGCGGCTTCGATCCGCAGTTCGCCCTGCTGGTGGATTTCGCCTCCGACGCCAGCGCGGTGATGAGCTCAGGCATCAGCGCCCAGGCCGGATGCATCGCAATCCCGACCGAAAATACTCATGGTTTCGAACTGGTAGTCGACGGCGCAATTGAAGCCTGCGCACAGACGTTGGTCGAATATTTGAAAGGCTTGCAGAATGAGGTATCGACCTGACCCGCAGTCCAATAAAAAGGGAGGCCCATTGCAGGCCTCCCTTGTTTTTCACCATCAAGAAGTACCCAACCCCTGCGACAGATCCGAAGAAGACGGCCGCGCCGGATCAGGCTTGGTTTCAACCTCGGTCTGTTCAGTGGTCCGAGTCACCGTGTCACGCACGGCCTCGTAGCCTTCCTGAGCTTTTTGCTTGGCCTTGTCGACCATGCCAGCGCTGGTACGGCCCATGTAGCGCTGCTCAGTTGAAGTGGTCGGCAACGCCGCGCCGAGCAAGGCACCCAAGGCGACCCCAGCGGCAGCCACCATCAGCGGTTGTTCCTTGAGCAAGTGACTGAACTGCTGGCCGAGCACTTGCGAATTACGCGACAGTCGATCACTGGCGTCATGCATCGCATGGCTTAGACTCTCCTTCGCCGCACCGACGTTTTCCCCGACGTGGCTGGCCTTGCCTTTCAGCGACTGGTAGCCGTCCTTCAGCGAGTCAGTAGTCGAGTGCAAATGCGCGCGGGCGCTGTCGATGCCGTCGGCCAAACCGTCGGCCCACTCGCCGGCCTTGTCCTGATCCGGCCCGCTGCGATAGGTCGGCTGCGGCACCGGTGGGCGATTCTGGCTGATCATCAACCAGAGCAGGCCCACGGAAGTCAGCACCGCTGGCACCGGATTATTGCGCACGCTGGTGCCGAGATTGGTGAAGAACGTCGAGCCGTTGCTCTGCATCATTCCCCAGGCCTGATCGATCATTTGCCCGGGAGTGAATTTGCTCTCGAGTTGGTCGACGATGTTGCCGATGCTCGCGCGTTGCGCATCGATTTCGCGTTCGATCTGCTCCGGGCTTTTTTCCGCTTCGATATCCAGTTCGCTTTTCATGAGACTTTCCTCCGCAGCGCTTCCTGATCCTTGTTCAAGGCGTCGAGGGTGCGATCAGGTTTGAAGTGAGATGGCTCGAATTGTTTCTTCCCGGATTGCAGCATGGCGAAGCCGATGATCATCACCACCACGCCGACGATCAGCGCGGCCAGCCATGGCGCCATGAACATGCTCAGGCCGTACACCGCCGACATCAGCAGAATGATGAAGCCAGCGAGGAACACGATCGCGCCGCCGGCCACCGCAGCGATGCCCGCCTTCAGCGTGCTGAGGCTGTTGTGCAGTTCGGCTTTTGCCAGTGCCAGTTCCTTGGTGAACAAGGCCGGCACCTCGCGCGACAGTTGTCGCAACAGGCCGACCACCGAAGCGTCATCCGTTTGGCCGAGGGGCCTTGCTCCGCTCAGATCAGATTCATCTCTGTTCATCACAGTTCTCCTTTGGGGTCGGGTGCGTGCGGTACGGAAGCCGCGGCAAAATCAGAGGGGTGATCGCTGTCACTGGGTGAGGTCGGAGTGATGCCGGTGGCCAGTCCCGGATTAGCGTGGGTCGACGACGGCATCGACGATTCATAGGGCCGCTGCGCGCCGTAATCGGCTGGCGGTGGCGTCGATGTCGTGCCCGCCGCCGGATCATGTTCGGCGCTGACCGTCGCTGCTGCGGCCGTGCCGGCTTTGAGAAAGCGCGACAGGCCGAAACCGATGGCAATGCTGCCGGCGATGAACAATCCCGGATTGCTGCGCGCCAGATCCGCCGCATCGTGCAGTAACTGCTCGGCACTCTTGCCGCGCAGGTTGCCCGCCAGCCCGGTCATGGAATCAGCCATGTCGGTCAGGTAGTCGGACATACCCAGCGTGTCCTTGTCCTGCAGTTCCGAGACAAAGCTTTTCGCCCCTTGCGCCAAGGCTTCGACCTGCTCGGCCGCCGTGTCGCGATACTGGCCGAATTGTGCATCGGCCTGCTGCCGCGCACCGCCCAGCGCTTCGCTGACGTTGTCCTTCAAATGATCAAAACTTTGCTCAGGCTTGCCGTTGGGATCACCTGATTCATACCCTGACCTGCTGTCTGAAGTATTCATGTCGCCCCTCGCCTTCTCACTGAAAACGCAAAAACGGAGCTACACGGCAACATTGCCTCGAGCCCCCACATAGGAGATGACGGAGCAGCTTGCGCGAGAGTTCAAAGAGGTTGATGAGCGTGCGACATCAGGTCTGGATCGGCGACGAAAGGTTGCGCTTGGCACGATTGCGTTGAGCTTCTGCGCCTGGCTGCGGTCAAGACAAGGCACAAGCAATTATCTGCAACACGACGCTGAAACCCGCAACAACGCCGATAGATGGCAGAATCCCCACACCCTGATCACTTCGGAGACCGCAATGCTTCGCCTGTTTGAAGAAAGGCTCGACCCCTTCCCGCCCGACGAGGCGCCGCCACCGCCAGTCGGTCTGATGCGCTTCTTGTGGGCCTGCACCCGGGGCGCGCGCGGCTACATTCTGGCCTTCGCCCTGCTCAGCGCCAGTGTGTCGATCTATGAGGCGTGGCTGTTTTCGTTCCTCGGGCAAGTGGTGGATCTGCTCTCGACCTGGCAATCCGGCGGCGCTGCCGGTGATGAGGAAAGCCGCGTGTTGTGGGGCATCGGCATTGTGCTGGTGGTCAGCATCGGGCTGGTGGCGCTGCGCACGATGGTCCAGCACCAGATCCTCGCGATCAATCTGCCGCTGCGTCTGCGCTGGGACTTTCATCGGTTGATGCTGCGGCAAAGCTTGTCGTTTTTCTCCGACGAGTTCTCCGGCCGGGTCACGACCAAGGTCATGCAAACTGCGCTGTCAGTGCGCGAGGTGCTGTTCACCCTGATCGAAATCCTCCCCGGCATCGGCGTGTACTTCATCGCGATCATTGCGCTGGCCGGTGGCTTTGCGCTGAAACTGATGCTGCCGTTCCTTGCCTGGATCGTTTTGTTTGGCCTGGCGATGGTGTATTTCGTCCCGCGTCTGGGCAAGGTCGGCCAGGAACAGGCCGATGCTCGCTCCTCGATGACCGGGCGGATTGCCGACGCCTACACCAACATCACCACGGTCAAACTGTTCTCTCACTCCAAGCGTGAAGCGCATTTTGCCCGTGCGGCGATGGAAGATTTCAAGCTCACCGGGTTCCGCCAGATGCGTCTGGTCAGCCAGTTCGAAATCGTCAATCAGGCGCTGGTGGTCGCGCTGATTCTCGGTGCCGGCGGTTATGCGTTGTGGCTTTGGCATCAGGGCGAAGTCGGCACCGGCGCTGTCGCGGCGATCACCGCCATGGCGTTGCGCATCAACGGCATGTCGCACTGGATCATGTGGCAGATGACTTCGCTGTTCGAAAACATCGGTACCGTGCAGGACGGCATGGCCACGCTGACCAGCGGCCCGAAAGTCCAGGACGCGCCGGATGCCAAGGTGCTGGAGCCTGCCGGCGGCGAAGTGGTCTTCGACAATGTCAGCTTCAACTACAACGGCGAGCGTCAAGTGCTCGACGGCTTGACCCTGCACATTCGCCCCGGCGAAAAAATCGGCCTGGTCGGCCGCTCCGGTGCAGGTAAATCGACACTGATCAACCTGCTGCTGCGCTTCTATGACGTTGATCGCGGCGAGATTCGCATCGATGGGCAGAACATCGCCGAGGTCACCCAGGACAGCTTGCGCAGCGTGATCGGCATGGTCACCCAGGACACGTCGCTGTTGCACCGCTCGATCCGCGACAACATCGCCTACGGACGCCCGGACGCCACCGACGAAGACATCCACCGCGCTGCGGTGAACGCCCAAGCCGATGGTTTCATCAGCCAGTTGAGCGACAAACAGGGCCACAGCGGCTACGACACGCTGGTCGGCGAACGCGGTATCAAGCTCTCCGGCGGCCAGCGCCAACGCATCGCCATCGCCCGGGTAATGCTGAAGAACGCGCCGATCCTGCTGCTCGACGAAGCCACCAGCGCACTGGACTCGGAAGTCGAAGTGGCGATCCAGGAAAGCCTCGATGAAATGATGCAGGGCAAAACCGTGATCGCCATTGCTCATCGCTTGTCGACCATTGCAGCGATGGACCGGCTGATCGTCATGGACGAAGGCCGCATCATCGAACAAGGCACCCACGCGCAATTGCTGGAGAAGAACGGCACCTATGCGCGGCTGTGGCAACACCAGAGTGGCGGGTTTCTCGGTGAGGATCGCGGTTTGGTTGAGGTGATGGAGGAGTGATCAGGCTGGAGGGCCTGAGGCTAGGCTCTCCATCGATTCGCCTACAGGCTGACCGGGCTTTCGGCACTAACCGGAAGCTTTACGCGGAACACGGTTCCACCGTCCCGGTCAGAGCTGACCTCAATCGAGCCGGCATGCGAGGCGACGATTTCCGAGGCGATGAACAGGCCCAGACCGAGCCCGGCAACCGGCCCGTGATCAACCACGGAGCGCTGCGAGAACCGCCCCATCGGGTTGAAGATGAACGGCAATACATCCTCCGGAATCGGTTCACCGCCGTTATGTACGGTGAACACCGCGCAATCCTCGCGGACCTGCAACTTGACCGATACCGGAAACTTATTGTCGCCGTGGGTCACCGCATTGCTGATGATGTTGGAAAAGACCTGTTCCATCCTGGCGCCATCGAAGGCTCCCATCACCGCTTCCTTCGCATCGAAACGCACGTTGGCCTGCGGATGAAAGGCGCGGATTTCCTCGATCACCCGCTCGCACACGGGGCTGAGATCGATCAGGGATTTTTTCACCGGAATCCCCGGCCCCATCTGGCAGCGCGTCAGATCCAGCAGGTCGCCAACGATCTCGCTGGCGCGCTGCACGCTGGCGTAGATCTGCCGGGCCACCTTGCTGGTGCGCGGGTCGGCAGTCTCTGTACGCCGCAACATATCCGCACCAAGCAGAATCGCCCCCAGTGGCGTGCGCAAGTCATGGCCGAGAATCCCCAGAAACACATTGCGCGACGCCTCGACGGCGCGTGAATAGCTGGCAATCGACTCGGCCAGCGCCTGGTCGATGGCTTCGTGAAAGCGTGTCATGTCGTCGACATTCACTGATTTGCCATCTTTGACCTGACGCAGCCACTGGCTCAGCACACTAGTGCGCAGCGCGCGGTATTCCGACACCATCTGATCGATGGTAAAACCGGCCATCAGCCGCGTCACCGCGTGGGTTTCCGCAGCCGTTTCTTCATCGTCGCGCGGCGCATGCCCCTGGGCCTTGGCGATTTGCTCGCTGATGGTCTGCTTGCTCCGCAGATCGATAACGATGGCGCGCAACATCTGCTCGGCGTGATCGCGCAGTGCGACGTTATCGAGTTCCGCACCTGGTGTCTCGATGGTGCGGGCGAAATCTTCCCAGGCCTGCAGGATCGGCTCTAGGTTTTCGACAATGAAATCTGGCAGGCGCATGGCTGTAGTCCGCAGGGGAAATCCATCAACGCCAGCAACTGAGCCGGCGCAGAATTCGGAAAGGGCAATTCAGGAGTACAGAAGGTACGGCTGAGGGGATGCAGCCTACCACCAAAGCGCTGGGCTAACGTTGGAGGAAAATCGGTGTGCTGAAGAGGTTGCGGTCGGCATGAGATGATCGCTGCGCCCGCAACGAACGTCTCTGAAGCGACTACGGCTACGGACTCCTTGCGATGAGAGAAGTCCGTTTCAAGAGGTTATCCGTCGAGAGTCTTCACTCCAGGCATCGCTTGGGCGTCAGTCGAGTTTGCTCGGTGTTCGGCACCTCAGCACTGACATCTGCCTGTTTACGGCTGCTGAATTCAATCGGATAAGGCCCGGTCTGCGCCAGAGCTGCCTGCACACGGCTGACAAAGGCCGCGTCGTCCAGGGTGTAGAAAACCCATTCCATGCGTTGTCCGCCAGTGACCGTGCACCCCCACTTTGCCGAACTATCCGTTGCGACGGCTGCCTGGATCAGACGGTCCATTTGCATCATCCGCGCGGATTCCTTTGAACTCGGCAGGAAGCGATCCGACACGTATTTCCAGCTGATGCGAGCCTTGTAAGGAAACGCCTGGGTATCCTTGAGATTCAAATTGGAAGGCATGCGAAAACTCGCTGGCATTGGGTCGTCAGGAAAATCAGACGGTTGGAAATCGCTGTCGCCTGTCACGGCCACTTGCCGTTGCGGATTGTCAGAAGGATCATCACTGAGCAGTATTCTGAGCGCTTCAGCTTGGCGCTCTTTCCGCTCGCTCATGCATTTGGCGTAGGCCGTTGTATGCGCTGGACCGGCATCCAGACAAGGATCGCGTTCCACCGGTCTTGGAGAATGGGAGCGCGTGCAACCGGTCGTGATCAGGCTTGCCAGCAGCAATAGAACAACGGCTGGCCAGATTTCAGGGCGCAGGGAAGCGTGGGGAGTGACTTTCAAGTGGCCTTCCTTGGATGAGCAGCAATACGAGACATATGGAAAACGGCGCATTTTGCCTGCCACCCCTGCCCCATGAACAGGCCAGAGAGGAATTAAAGGGGCAATTCATCACAAGCAGTGCTCGACCAGCCACAGCCGCTTGTGACGAACAGCCACATACTCCCTCAGATGCCTACGCTGGAACCGTTGCCCGGTACGCCAAAATCGCCCCCCGGAAAAGCACCACCCTCAATGTGGTAGACCTTCGGTTCTGCGGAGAAATATTCCTCCAGCCCCAGCATGAAGCGCTGGTGGTCTTCACTCTGCTCAAACCCCGGCGAGTGATCCTCAAGCGATTGCCAGCGCACGATCAAATTGAACTGCTCGGGGGTTTCAATACCTTGCGCCAGCAAGTGGCCGCCGTATCCCTTGGCGCGGGTGAGCAACGGTTCGACTTCGGCAAATGCCCGTCGGAAGGCTTCAGTCTGATGCGGGTGAACGGGCAGCACAGCGATTTCGTAAACCATGATGTATCTCCAAAATCAGTGGGCGGATTCAGACGGTGAGTGAAGGCTCGACGGCGATGGCGATTTTTCCCAGCAGACCGTTGTTGGCGCTCTCCAGTCGAGCGTGGGCGAGCGGGATGTCGGCGAGCGAATAGACCGCGCCAACGTGGGGCCGCAACTGGCCGCGCTCGACCAACGCGCTCAGTTCATCGAGCTTGCCGCGATTCTGCCGGGTGAAAACGAAGTGGTAGCTGGCGTTCTTGCCCCAGGCCTGAACGAGGTTTTGTGGCTGCGCGATGTCGACGATCGAGACCACGCGGCCAAGCTGGGCGAGCACGTCGGCGCTGCGAGACAGGGTATCGCCGCCGATGGTATCGAACACCACATCAACGCCATGCCCGGCGGTTTCGCGCATGATCGCTTCGACGTAATCCTCTTGGGTGTAATCGATCACCACGTCGGCGCCCAGGCTGCGGACGAAATCGGCGTTGGCCTCGCGCACGGTGGTGAACACTCTGGCGCCCATGGCTTTGGCCACCTGAATCGCCACATGGCCGACCCCGCCCGCGCCGCCGTGGATGAGAATGCTTTCGCCTACGCGGAGTACGGCGCGCACGGTCAGCGCTTCCCAAACCGTACCGCCGACCAGACTCAGACTGGCCGCCTCAAGGTGGCTCAGCGAGGCAGGCTTCCTGGCGATGATGCTTTCGGCTGCGACGTGGTACTCGGCATAACTGCCCTGCCCGTCGAATATCTGCGGGGTGTACCAGACCTCGTCGCCTGGCGCGAAAGCGCTGACGCCCGGCCCGATGGCTTCAACCACACCCGACACATCGTGACCGGTAATGGCTGGCAGCGGCACCAGGTCGGGATAGTCACCGCGCCGAACCTGGTAATCCAGCGGATTGATGGAAGTGGCGTGCACTCGGACTAGCACTTGGCCGGCTTGCGGAACCGGTTTGGGCACGTCGCTGAGTTCGAACGAATCAGGACCGCCGAAGGATTTCAGAATCATCGCTTTCATGGCAAAACCTCGTATCGATAAAGAGGGATATCGGGATTTCTCGATATCCTAGAGTAAAAAAATTTACAGCTCTTTCCCTATGATCTCTGCAAGCGCGCTGATTGCTGCCTCATTGCGTTTGTAGTAGGTCCATTGACCGATGCGCCGCACTTCAACCAGCCCCACCCGCTGCAACGTGGCCAGATAACTCGACACCGTCGACTGCGACAGGCCGATACCTTCCTGGATGCTGCTGACGCAGACACCCTCAACAAGAACGTCACCCTCATCCTGCGGGGGGAAGTTCTTGACGGGATCCTTCAGGCCTTCAAGGATCTTGAGGCGCGTCGGGTTCGAGAGGGCTTTGAAGATTTCGATCAGTTCCATGCGCCGAGGATATCGAGATTTTTCGATATGTCAATGTGGTTTTTTGACTCCTTTCTTTCAGGAAACGATCGGGTCCTGGAGAATACGCGCGTCGGTGCAAGGCCGACCGTCCAGATAGAGCTGTTTGAACTGAGCGCTTTCCATGGCTTTCGCGAACAGCCATCCCTGCGCATATCGCACCTGGTTGGCGCGCAGGAAGTCGAGTTGCGCCGGCGTCTCGACGCCCTCAGCGACAAGTGTCAGCCGCAACGCGTGGCCCATCTGGATGACGTGAGTGACCAGCAAGGTCTTCTCCTCTGCTTCGCTGATTTGCTCAACGAAGGATCGGTCGATCTTGAGCACGTCCAGTGGTAATTGCTGCAGGTATTGCAGACTCGAATAGCCGGTGCCGAAGTCATCGAGCGCGACAACGAATCCGGCGTTTCGCGCGTGCTCCAGTGTGATTTTCGCTGACGCCAGGTCGACAAGGCTGCGCTCTGTCACTTCAAGCCATATCTGCGCGGGCTGCACGTCGAGGCGACGGCTTTCATTCAACAAAGCAGGGATCAGTCGCCCAGAGCTGACGTCGGCTGCGGCCAGATTTAACGCTACGTGCAGTGAACGATCACTGGCCAGCATGGCGCCAAGGTCTGCGAATACGCGGTGAACCACTTGGTCAGTGATCGCTTCGATCAAGCCACTGGATTCGGCCAGCGGGATGAACACGTCCGGGTAGACCAGCGTGCCGTTGGGTTTGCGCCAGCGGATCAAGGCTTCGGCGCCGATGCAGCGCCGGGTCTCAATTTCGATGATCGGCTGATAATGAACCACGAACTCCTGTCGCTGCACCGCGCGCTCCAGTGCCGCCAGCGGGGACAGCTTGCGACGCCACCAGCGCAGGCTCGCAATGACCAGGCCTACGCTGATGACAAGACCGATCGGCAGCAGATAAAGCACGTGTTGCCCGAGGCTGCGCAGCAGTTCCTGTCGCGGGATTGCGGCAATTACGGTGAAGTTGCCCTGGGCCACCAGTGTGTAGAGAAAGCCGTCCTTGAGGCCATGCGTCGGCCCTTCATGTACCAAGGCGAGGAAGCTCGCCAGGTTCGGGTCTGCCGGCCCCAGCAAGCGGCCTTGACGTGTGCCGACGGCCAGCCTGACGCCTTCATCAAGCACGACTTCGCGAAATTGTTCCGGGTCGACCAGCACGTTGAATGCAGCAAACTGCAACGCCAGCATCGGTTTGATCAGTTCGTTGTCATCCCGCGCATCGATGGACACCTTCACCCCGTCATCAGTGACGAAATCCTCCGCCCATTGCTTCGACCGCGGCGGCGTGGCACCCCATGACGTGCAGGCAAACACATCCTCTTCGTAGCCCACCGTCTCGACCGAAAAGGTATTGATGGCAATCATGCGCATCTGCTCGATGCCTTGTGGCGAGCAGGGTTCGAGGTCGGTCACGGCGACACTCTTCAGCGCCTGGGAGGCCTGCGCGAATGTCTGGCTGGCGCGATCATTGGCGATGGCGGCGAGCGTCTGAAGGCGGTCATGAGCCGCATAGATCGACAGCATCCAGCCAGCCGCGAGGGTCATGCCCAACGGGACGATCACCGCAAGGGCCGTCAGCAATATTCCCCGCCGCATGATTTTGGAACGTTTCATTTCACCGCCCGAATGATTTGGCCCGTGACGTCTTCGCAAATACTGGACCCGCCGTTTGCTCGGCACCTAGCGCTGCTTTTAGCGTGGAATCGACGGAGAATCAACACGCCAGTCCGCTGATTGAAGGATCGCTGACGTGCGTCAATCGCGCGGCTCATGTGCAAGTATTCAAGGTCGTGCGCGCGGACGATTCCACTCGATTTCGCCCGCCCTGTTTGGCGCGGTAGAGGCATTCATCGGCTTTCTTCAGGACGATTTCTGCATTGGTCGGCGAGTGTTCACACGTTGCCACACCGATCGAAGCGGTAATGCGCCCGACGGTTGGAATATCACTGGTCGCAATGGCGTGACGAATCCGCTCAGCGATGGCGCTGGCTGACTCGACATCGGTTTGCGGCAAAATCAGCAGGAACTCCTCTCCTCCGGCTCGGCACGCCAAGTCGCCGACGCGGGAATAGGTTTGCAGCGTATGCGCGACCTGTTTGATCGCCAGATCGCCCTTGTCGTGGCCAAAGGTGTCGTTAACCCTTTTGAAATGGTCGATGTCCAGCGATAACACCGAATATGTCTGCCCGGTGCGCTCAAGGCGGCGCAACTCTTCATCCATGGCTCTGCGATTGGCCAGTCCGGTCATGGGGTCGGTCAGCACCTGCTGGTTAAGGTGGCCCAGCTTCGCTTGCAACAAATGCACGCCGGCAAGCATCGCCTGGCGGATGGAAAACGCCTCGTGATACCAAGCCTTGACGTGGCGAAGTTGCTCGCTGGCCTGGGGCGCTGACAACTGCCGGGCAATACGCGACAGCTGATTAAGCGGGCGACAGATCAGCAAGGTGCCAAACCAGATCAGTACGAAGCCGATCAGGGCGGCAGGCAGCATTCCCAGCAGAACATCGCGCATCAAGGTATTGAGCGGCGCCAGACTGACCTCGCGCGGCTGCTGCGCGACGACGGCCCAACCGACGCCCGGCACTTGAGCATATCCGGCCAGCATCGGCACGCCCTTGTAATTACGCACGCTCATCGAGCCGCTCTCGCCACGCAACGCCGCATCCACGGTTTTGCTCCAGCCCAGGGTGTCGCCAATGCGCGTCGCCTCAGGGTGAAAAAGCAGTTGGCGATCTTGATCCGCTACAAAAGCAAAGGTGCCTTCGTGCTGGAAATGGCGGCTGATCAGGGTATGCAGTGCATTGTCTTCGCGCAGATAAACCGAACCGCCAATGATGCCCACGTAACGCTCAGCAGAGTCGTAAACGGGTTCGGAGATAAATATGACGAGATTGCCGGCGGCCGATGTGTACGCCGAGCTGATGAACGGCCGCCTCGCCTCGATGGCTTTGAGAATGGCATCCGAACGCAGCGTTGAACCGTTGATTTGCAGTGTGTCCGGGTACGCTTCCAGCACCTTGGCAGTGCTATCGATGATGGCGATCGAGTTGAAATCGCCATCCTGTTTTTGCAGGCGCAGCGCTTCGGCGCGCATGACGCTGGGGGCACCCCAGGCCTTGCCCAATTCACCGGCGCTGTAGCGCAGATGATTCTGTGCCGAGTGAATGAATTCAGCGAGGCTCGAGGCGACCTTAGCTGCATAAGCACTGTTCGATTGCAGCGCATGATCAACCAAGGCATCGCGCTGCACGCGGTAGGCTGTGACAAGGCTGTTGCCCAACGTCGCCAGAACAGACAGCAGTACAAGGGAGAGAATCAGCCAACGCAGATTCAGCGCAGTTACGGGCTGCGTGGCACCCAGCGTCTCGTCGCTGGCCGATTCATTCGGGGGGTCCGTTCTGTCGATCATCGTCTGCCCTGACAGGTCTCTTTGGGAGTTCGCAGCGAAAGCGCCTCAGCGAGTATATGCGCTTGTGCGTGACATGCCTGAGCGGGCTTGTATTCCTGCATCGAATCGCCTGCTACGTTTCAGTGTTTGGCGAATTCGAGCCAGACATTTTGATACCTCAAATTGTATGTGTGCGAAGCCCGGTTGCCCGGGCTCAGCGATTAACCATGTTTGACCAGGTTCAAGGCTGGCAGCGGTCCGCCCGGAAACTGCGCAAGCATTCCTTGCTGCACACCGCCCAGATCGATGCCGTAAAAACCCAGTTGAGTAATCAGCTCTGCAACCTTGGTTTTGCTCGTGGCATCTTCACCGGAATAAAACAGCACCCGCTTGCCGCCCTCGGCGGTGGGATCGCTCAGCAGAGCCGCGAGCAAATGGTTGAAGGCCTTGACCACGTGCGCACCGGGCAGCATCTGCGCCACCACTTGCGAAGACGGCTGGCCGCCCAGATCGAACGGTTTGAACAGTGGCGCCTCGATCGGGTTGTTGGCGTCGATCACGATGCGCCCATTCCAAGGCCCGAGATCGCGTACCGCGTCGGGGATTTTCGACCAGTTCACCGCCAGAAAAACAATGTCCGCCTGACTGGCTTGCTGAGCCGTCACCGCTTGCGCCAGTGGGCCCAATTCGCCGACCAAATCGGCAAGGCTCTGCGGCCCGCGGCTGTTGGCCAGGCTGACCGGCAGGCCCGCGTTGACGAGCAACCGAGCGATAGCGGTGCCGATGGAGCCTGTACCGATGATGCTGATAGTCATGATGCTCTCCTTACGCTGTGAAGCCGCCGTCGACGATTAATTCTGCGCCGGTGACAAACCCTGCCTCTGCACTGGCCAGGTACGCCACCGCGCTGGCAACATCCTTGCCCTCGCCGTACCGCCCCATGGCGATGTTCGGGCGTAGGAAGTCCGCAATAGGCCCGTCGGCCGGGTTCATGTCGCTGTCGGTCGGGCCAGGATGGACGGTGTTCACAGTGATACCGCGCGGCCCCAGATCGCGCACCAGTCCACGACTGAAACCGGTCAGCGCACCTTTGCTCAGGGTGTAGACGGAGGCGGTAGCGAACGCAGCGTATTGCACCATCGAGCTGCCGATGTGAATGATGCGACCGCCCTGCCCCATGTGTTTGAGCGCTTGCTGAGTGGCGACGAAGACGCCGGTCACGTTCACCGCAAGGATGCGTTGAAAGTCCTCAAAGGCGATGTCCTCGGGGGCACCGAGCAGGCTGATACCAGCGTTGTTCACCAGAATGTCGATCTTGCCAAAACGCTGTGCAACCTCGGCAATCGCTGCACGTACAGCCTCGGGATTGCCCGCATCGGCCGCCAGCGCCACAGCCTGGCCGCCCGCCGCAACGATTTCCTGCACGACCGCTTCGGCGCGATCTGGCGATGCGTTGTAGGTGATAGCGACGGTGGCTCCATCTGCCGCGAGCCGTTTGGCGATTGCTGCGCCGATGCTGCGTGAGCCACCGGTAACGATGGCGATTTTGCCGGTCAGTGGAAGCGTGGAAGTGTTCATGGTCGAGCCTCTGGGTGGTTGAAGTTGATGAGGCTATGAGACGCCTTTTGATCTTCCACCAGTAGTGGAAGCCACCTAGAATCACTTTCAATCATTCATTGAAGGTGCGCAGATGGAAACCTTAGGCAATTTGCTCTCATTTGTGCGCAGCGCCGAGGCGGGAAGCTTCTCTGCGGCGGCGCGGCGCCTGGGTCTGACGCCCGCGGCGGTCAGTCGCAATGTCGCGCAGCTGGAGGCCAACCTCGGCGTACGCTTGTTTCAGCGCAGCACGCGCAAACTCACGCTGACCGAAGCGGGAGAACGCTTTCTGGCCAACGTCGGTTCGGGACTGGAAAGTGTTCAAGCGGCGATTGCCGATGTGGCCGGCAATGCCGGAGAGCCTTCAGGGCTTTTGCGTCTGAGCGCAGCACCCGGTTTCGCCAGGGATTTTCTGCTGCCGCTGATGCCCGAGTTTCTCAAGCAATACCCCGCCGTGACCCCTGAATGGCACGTCGACAATCGCCAGGTCGATCTCATCGCGGATGGATTTGATGCGGCCATCGGTGGCGGCATTGAACTCGCACAAGGTGTGGTCGCCAGAGCCATCGCCCCGGCGCATCTGATTCTGGTGGCATCGAAGGAATACCTCTCGGCACACAAGCGCATCCGGCACATCGAAGAGCTGGCGACGCTGGATCATCTGGCCATACGCTCGGTGCAGACCGGCAAGGTGCGCAGCTGGATGCTGCAAGGGCCCGACGGGCAACGGGCACCGCTGGAGTTGGCGCCGCGCCTGTTGGTCAACGATCCGCAAGCGCTGTGTCAGTGCGCCCGACTGGGGTTGGGGGTTGCGCTGTTGGCAGTTCCGGATGTTTTGCCTTATCTGCAGGACGGTACGCTGGAAAGGGTTTTGCCCGATTGGTATGTCGATGCAGGGCAGATCTATTTGTACTTTTCCAGCCAGAAACTGTTGCCGGCAAAAACCCGGGCTTTTGTGGATTTTCTGGTCGGTCAGGCTCGAGAGGATGGGTGGGCAACTCGCCTCGATGCTCGTGCCTAGCAGGCAGGTTATACGATCTCTTAAACTCAAACAGCATCACGCCCAAGCGGTTTATCAAGCCCTTCAAGCTTGCCGCCCCTGCTCAATTACGGTACAAATCTGGCAGTTGTACGACAACATAATAAAAACCTGAGCCACCCCGAGTGGCTATCATTTTTGAGACCTGCCATGTCCCGTCCTGAGTTTGCGCCAACCGTATCGCCGCCCTTCCCCCGTTATCTCGCCGTGATCATTCTGTTGTGCATGGGTTGTGCGTTCGCCGGCAACCACGTCGCGGCACGGGTGGCTTTTGATGATGGCGCGGGCGTGTTGCTGGCGATTCTGATGCGCTCCGGCGGGACCCTGCTGGTGCTTGCCATTCTGGTGCTGTGGCAACGACAAAGCCTGCGCCTGCCGGCGGGCGCCTGGCGTTGGCAATTACTGTTGGGGCTGTTGATCACCGCGCAGAGCCTGTGCCTGTACTCCGCCGTAGCACGGGTGCCGGTTGCTTTGGCGCTACTGGTGGCCAACGTGTTTCCGATCCTGCTGGCCTTGCTGACCTGGGCGCTGGGCGGCCCACGACCAAGCGCACGCACCGCGATGTTGATGGGCTTGATTCTCGTGGGATTGGTGTTCGTACTGGACGTCCCCGGACGTCTGTCAGACAGCGCGAGTGTCGGCCCGGAATGGCTACTGGGCGTTGCACTCGCCTTCTGCGCGGCCAGCGTATTCGCCTGCGCGCTGTGGATCACTGATCACAAGCTGTCGCAAGTGCGCGGCTCGGTGCGCAGCCTGCTGACCATCTTCATCGTGTTCAGCAGCGTTAACCTGGCCGGCCTGACCGGCGCCCTCCCCGGCGGACTCAACCTCCCCGCCACCTCAACCGGCTGGCTGGCCCTTGCCACGCTCGTCGTGCTCTATGGGACCGGCTTCATTGTGTTGTTCATTTCCGTGCCCAGGCTGGACATGCCACGCAACGCACCGGTGATGAACATTGAGCCATTGGCGACGTTGTTGATGGGCTGGATTGTGCTGGATCAGATGCTCAGCAGAGGACAGATCATCGGTGGCGTGATTGTGGTGAGCGGGATTGTTCTGCTGACGTATCGCAAAGCGCCGGTGAAGGTTGGGGTGAAGGCTGAGGTTTGAGGGGATGTGGTGGCGGGACTCTTGGTTGGCGAGTCCTGCTTATCGCCCCCGGCTCGATACCGGATCAGCAGAATTGCAGGCTCTCGAGGTCTACCTGGGCATAGCTTCCTATTTCACCCTTGTAGAGATAAATCGCAGTTACCTCCAGCTCCGTTCGTAAGAATTCCGCCAGCGTCCTGAGTCTGGTGCTTGTGGTCATGGCAGGGCGTACATAGATTGCCAGCGTACGAAAATTCGCTTGAGCAGATCTGCGCCAATAACCTGTTTCCCCGTACCTCCCAACCTACCCAACCGCGCGCGGATTCTTTGTCGTCATTTGGTTCAGCGCCGCTGGCGCTCCCTCCCCCGGCTCGCAGAAACGTTCGACCTTGTTCGTAGCGGTAGTTTTTCGGCGGGTTTGGAACGTAACCACTCAATCCTTGATTCCTTGTTCTGATCCTTGAAGAACGGCCCGAAGGGTGACAGTCGAGCCCGGGTGGTGCAAGCCGTGGCCGTGTGCCAGCCATGGCGCGCCCGGGGATTGCGATGAGGTTTTGCGCTCGTCGCATTGCGGGTTATTTGGCTATTTCGACTTTGTCCAAAGCCTGATTGACCGCGATTTCGCCGAGCATGACGACCTGGGCAATGCCCAGCAGCGTCTTGCGGCGCGGGTTGTCGAGCAGCGCGGCGAAGTCGTGGAGCAAGGTGGTGGCCGAGCCGAGGGATTCGCTGGCGTTGGCCAGCAGGGATTCGGTGTCGTATTTCGGATTGGCGAGGAACATCTGTTCCGGAGTGTTGGTGCTGGCCAGGATTTCGGCGGGGCCGAGGTAGTGATCGAGGGCGCGTTCGGCGGCTTCGTGAAGCTTTTTCGAGGCGCTGGATTCGTTGGGCGATGCGGGGTCGGTGGTTGGGGGATTGGGTGTGACTTTGAACATGGTGAAACTCCTAGTTAGCTAAAAGGAGCCTTCACATTCGCTACCAAACGAAGGTGGCGGCCATACGCGGGTTGGTAGACCGGTAACTAGGAACCGGCACACCCGAAGGTGTCCTGCGCATGGCCACCATTGAGCAGCGACCTGAAGCCGGTCTGCGAACGGTGCGCGATGCGACTAGTTATGGCGGGCTACCAAACCCGATCACTGTTTTTCAGCGACCGACAGACGATAGAACCCGCGACCTAGACGCACAAGCCGGCGGATTCTGGCGTAGTCGTAGGGAATGACGCAAGGCGTTGTAGCCGTTTGCTTAAGGCTGGAGTTACTGTTTAAACGGGCTGAGGGTTTTCTGTTTATGTGGCTGTGAATGGGCTGGCGTCATCGCGAGCAGGCTCAGTCCTACAAGGGGATTGTGCTTAGGTTACCGGCGATCCTTGCCTGTCACGATCCTGAAATTTCCCGTCTGACCTGAAGAGCAATTACAGCGAAACCTCTACCAGTGCCGCGCTGGGAAACTGCATGGTTCTGAATGGAAGTTACATCTTCCCATCGCTCTACAGTTTCCACGCATTGGTGATCACTGTCGGTGTCAATTTCAAAGGCTATGAACCGTTCTGCCTGATTCAGGATCAAGCCATACAGCCGTGGCATGCCGGGGAAATCGACTTCCAGTTCAAGTACCACGGTGCCCGCCCAGTCGATGCCCTGGCTTTCGCCATAACCAACCAAGGCAACGGGAAGACCGGCGTTACGCCAGAATTTTGCAGTTGTCATCAGGCGATGGGCCGTCACGGCATTCTGTTCCTGCACATTCAACTGTCGCTTCTTAAGCAGCCGGTCAATCTCCATTTTGCTCCTCGGTCGTGTGCCGCTAGTTGTCCCTGGTACTTCAAAGCCTCAATCAAAAACCCGAGCGCTCGACGAAAGACAGGATGGCAATCGTCATACGGCAGGTGATCGAGCGAAGCCCAGAAAAAATCGAAAACATGGCCGTGATCATCCAGTGTCTGATGAGACCATCGCTCTGGCTGTGGCTCACGCACCTCGCAAAGTTGGAACGACCAGACTTGTCCGTGGTGGCAAGACTCCCAGCATCCTAAATCTTCACTGATTGTCGCATTGTGGATACCGGACTCTTCCGCCAGTTCTCGCAAAGCGGCCTCGGCGGGTGTTTCTCCGCGCTCAATGGTTCCTTTTACTAACTGCACCCCAGCCTGTGGATGTCGAAACAACAGGATTCGCGGGCGCTGTGCGAAACAAAGCACCACAGCACAGGCCTTGTCGGGATGCATAAAGATTTCCTTATCGGTTTAAACGATCAATCGGGATGGCATCAACCCTGCGTTAGAAGCCTCAACTTCGGCCAGATCTCGAGCCATCTCTTCGACTGCACGCGCTCCAGAAACACCGCGTTTTTATCACTTTCAAATCGGGCGGTTGGCCGCACTTTCAGCGCAAACAAATCCTCCAGCCCCAACGGCGCCGAAACCTTTATCGCACCATGCCGATCAAGCCTGACACCTACTGCCGTAGCAGTTTCCGGCCAGAACGTCATTGCATCCGCAGCCGCCCCATAAGGCGCATCGGCGTTTCGCTGGTGCATGCGTGCCTGGTTTTTCACCGACCAGTTCAAGCCACTGCACAGTGCTGCAAGCTCGACCTCCAAGGCTAAATCCGTTTGATCACCGGGACGTGTTCTGTCGAACCATATGACATCAATGTCCTCGGGCAACGGCGAAGGTTGGCGCTGATGCAGATGATCCCAAACCAGGCTGCGCACAAAACCTGCGGCAACCCAGCAGTCCGGCAAGTTGAGATCTCTGACTATTCGCAAGATGTGCATGCGGACGGGATCTTCAGCAATCAGATACCGCAGTTGCGCTTCCAGATTCATTTATTTCAATCCAATGACCATGGTTGCGAGAGCCTATCAGTGATCTCTGTAAGCGCTCGGTCCCTTGTGCTGAATGACGAGTGCAGGCGAACTTTGCAGGATAGGGCCAACTGCCGACCACTTCTCAAACCTTGAACTCTTCCTTAAGCAAATCGGCAAACTTGTCTTTTGCGCGATGAGATTCAACGTGCCTGTTCCAGATAAAATAATTCTGCACAGGCTTTAAGTCATTGAAGAAGAATCCTTGAATACCGCCGAGCTGGCGGAACTGTTCAAACATGCCTCTCGGCACCAACGATATCCCGGCGCCTGAACTTACGCAGCCAAGGATGGTGCCATAACTGGCTATGCTTGTTATCGGGTTGAAAACTTTGTACCGCTCCAGCCAGGTTAACAAAGCCTTTCTGTAGGGACATCCTTCAGGCCACATGAATAAATCCACATCGCGCAGGTCCTCTGGCTGGTTTATCACCCCCGCGGACGGCGAGGCAATCACCACTAGATCCTCTTCATAGATCTCCAGACTCTCGATGTCCGGATGTTCTGGCCTGACGGCAATTATTGCCCCGTCCAACGTGTAGTTGACCACTTCTGCGGATAATTGTGACCAATCGCCAGTGCTGAATTGCATTTGTACAGCCGGATAAAGTTGATGAAACCTGGATAGCACTTTGGGTAACCGGCCGGTAGCGGATGATTCTATGGCACCAATCCTGAGTTCTCCCGAAGGAGCTGACGACGGATCAAGCGCTCGTTGCGATTCTTCGCACAAAGACAGGATTTTGTTGGTATAGCCGAGAAAAAGCCGACCTGAAGGGCTGATGATCAATCCTCTGCCTTTCCTAATAAACAGGTCAACTCCAAGCTCACGTTCCAGAAGCTTGATGCGGTTGGTGATGTTGGACGGCACGCAGTGCAATCGCTCCGAGGCACGGACGATACTGCCCAGATCGGCTACTGCCTTGAACATGACCAGTTGCGAAAACTCCATGTAAACGCTCATTAAAAATGAATAATTGAGTCAGTATAAGTCACTTGTCACAGGTCAACAAATCGGGCTAATTTCGCCGCTGCAAGGCAAGAAAGTGCGTTAGAACCAAACATTTCATAGGTCTTTAGGGAGAAGGACACATCATGAGCTCAGCATCGCCACAGAGTCGTTTGGAACCGCTTGAACATAAATCCATGCAAGAATTTGGCGAGACATTTATCCAAGCCCTGCCCAAGCACATACGCAACTTGAAAATTCCCGGACGTACCTTAGAAGAAAACCAACGGCGTCAACCGTTGCTGGCCTGCGTCGGAAACGTTGCTGAGGTACAGGACGCCATGCTTGAGGTACTCAATCATTCCATCACGCAAGACGCGCAACTGGCGGCTGAAAGCGCATTCAGGGCGTTCCTCGATAAGCCAGTGATAGATTCGTCGGTATTGAGCTTTTTCAATGGGTGGAATGAAACCCATAAAACCACCAGCCTTGTCTCGGCAAAAATCATCATGCGCCTGTCGGCGGATGCGATATCGGTATCTGCCGACAGACGTGAGGGTTACCACAATGTCATGGCGCATAGCATGAAGTGGCGAAAGATGATTTCGGTTTAGGACATCAGGGCCATAACGGAATGTACAACTACATGACCGCAGCTTTTGGTGCGTCAGCCTGGGTTGAAGAACAATTAAAAATTGCTGAATGCAATGACTTCGCGGACTTCCTATACAACAAGGGCATCATGCTCAATTACAATGAAAGAGTCGGCAATGCATTCTCCGCCATGCATCGGATTATGACCTGTTGATCTCTATTGATTAACGAAGCATGCCGATGAACTCTCATAATGTGAGCTTGGAGAATGATCGGCATGTTTTGACGACATTTAAACCAAACCACGAGCGACTCATGAACCTTCCGGCCAAATGACGTTCCGCAGGGATCTATCGCATGGATGTTGAACACGCTGTTCTTGCATTGGGTTTCTTCGCGTTTTGTGGTGGCCTGATAGACGCTGCGGTCGGTGGCGGAGGCCTGGTACAGGTGCCGGCACTTCTACATGCCCTACCCCAGTACAGCCTTGCCACCATTTTCGGCACCAACAAACTGGCCGTTCTGGCAGGCAATATTTCATCAATATCGGGTTACCTGAAGCGCATAAAAATCCGCTGGAATTTAATGCTTCCGACCATGCTCGCCGCTTTTTTATTTTCTTTTCTCGGAGCTCTCTCAGTATCCCTTGTCCCTAAAAGACTGATGGAGATCGTTGTCTTTTTCATATTGATAGTCATGACTATCTACACGTTTATGGAAAAAAAACTTGGTTTGGCAGGCAAAGACCGCCACTTCGGAACGAAAGACATTTGCCTTGGAGTTTTCTTCGGCAGCCTGATCGGTTTCTACGATGGTGTCTTCGGACCGGGCAGTGGCAGCCTGCTGCTGTTTATCTTCGTCAAGGTCTTTGGCTTTGATTTCCTCAATGCATCAGCCTCTGCAAAACTGGTCAATCTGGGGACGTTCAGCGCTGCGCTCATATTTTTTATCCCCTCCGGTAATGTCTTGTGGGCGATTGGCGGCATAGTTGCTTTATGCAATATGGCCGGTGCACTGACCGGTGTCTTTCTGGCATTACGTTATGGAAGCAGTTTCATCAGAGTTTTTTTCCTGATTCTGCTCGTATTCCTGATCGGCAGAATGGGGGTCAACATTTTTTCGTAGACCCTGGTCACGTCATACCATCCGCCGCGAATCCCGCCGTACCGCCTGCGGCGGCACGCCAAACCCGCGCATGAACACCTCGCGCATGTGCCGGCGGTCACGAAACCCGGTTTCTCTGGCGACCACATCCAGACTGTGACTGCTTTGCTCGATCAGCAAACGCGCTGCTTCCAGCCTTAGGCTCTCTATCGCCTTGGCCGGAGACTGGCCGGTTTCGGCGGTGAACACGCGGGTGAATTGCCGCGGACTCAGGTGCACCACTTCGGCCAGTTCTTCGACGCTCAGCGGGCGATTGAGGTGCTTACGCGCGTAATCCAGTGCACTCTGAATGCGGTCGGATTTGGGTGACAGCGACAGCAATTCCGAGTGCTGCGACTGCCCGCCCGAGCGGCGCTGATGCATCACCAGTCGATGGGCCACCGAGCGCGCAATGTCGCTGCCCAGATCCTTCTCGACCATGCCCAACGCCATGTCGACACCAGCGGTCATGCCCGCCGACGTCCACACCGGGCCGTCGATGATGAAGATGCGGTCGTCCTCGACATTCACCGAGGGATGCATCCTGCGCAGCGCCGGGGCGAACGCCCAGTGCGTGGTCACGCGGCGGTTGTCCAGCACGCCCGCCTGCGCCAGTACGAACGAGCCGGTGCAGATGCCGGCCACGCGGCGTGCGCCGTCGGCGAGCCCGCGCACGCTGTGCAGCACGTCAGCATCGGGCGGCGTCAGCGGTGTCAGCGTTCCCGCCACCAGCCAACTGTCGGCCAGCCCCGCTTGCGTCAGCGGTAACGTATCGACGTGCAAGCCCAGCGAGGAACTGACGATGCCGCCGGCCTGGGAAAAGTTCTGCACCTTGTACACGGCTTTGCCCGTGACGATGTTGGCGAACTCGAACACCGACTGGGTCGCCAGCGCCATGACCTGAAAACCTTCCGTGAGCAGATAGCCGACTCGATGCATGGTCGCGCTCCGTTTGTTGAATGTCCTGAAACACTACCACATACGTCATTCAGGTCGGATCAGGTTTTCTCCATCATGGCTCACATACCAATCAATCCACTTGCGGGACGCAGCTCATGAAACTTGAAGCCAACACGATTTTCATCACCGGCGGTACTTCCGGCATCGGCCGCGCACTGGCCGAGGCCCTGCATCAGCGCGGCAATAAAGTCATCATCGCTGGCCGTCGCCAGGCCCTGCTGGCAGAGATTGCCCAGGCGAATCCGGGCATCGACACCGTGCAGCTGGACATCAACGATGCGCAGCAGATCAAGGACGTCGCCGCCGAAGTCATCCGCCGCCATCCGTCGTTGAACGTGATCATCAACAACGCCGGGATCATGCCCTTCGACAACGCGGGTTCCGGCGCCTACGACGATGAGCAGGCCGTCGGTCTGTTGCAGACCAACCTGCTCGGCCCGGTGCGCGTCAGCGCCGCGTTCGTCGAACACCTCAAGCGCCAGCCCGAGGCCTACATCATCAACAACAGCTCGGTGCTGGCCTACCTGCCGCTGGCGACCACGGCGCTGTATTCGGCGACCAAAGCGGCGATCCACTCCTACTCGCTGTCGCAACGCTTCATGCTGCGCGACACCAGCGTCAAGGTCCTGGAAATCGCGCCACCTTGGGTCGATACCGATCTGATTCACAAGAGCGGCGACGAGCGCGCCATGCCGCTGGGCGAGTTCATCGAGGAAACCCTGATCAAGCTGGAAACCGCCACTACCGAAGTGCTGGTTGATCGAGTCTTGCCGCTGCGAGCCAACCAGGGCGCGAACGAGCACGGGTTGATCGAGCAGTTCAACCTGTCGCTGCTGGAGAATCCTATTCCGGTGGCTTGATTACAGCGCCGAATACTTCCGACCACTTGGGTTTCTGATCCAAGTGGTTTTTTTTGGGACAAGATCCAAGGCTCATCGGTGACCCACAATCGGTTGCTGTGTACCCTTTCTGCATCAGGCAAATCCATGCAGAGGACAGGGTGTTGGCATATCTGGATTGGGTGCAATGGCCGGCGATGCTGGTCACCGTTCTGGCCGCCTGGCTGATCGGTTCGCAACGACCGCAACGGCGCATGAGCGGCTTCGTTTGTTTCAGTCTGAGCAATTTGTTGTGGGTGATCTGGGGCGTCTACGCCGGGGCTTACGCGCTGATCGTTCTGCAGCTTTGCCTGTTCCTGATGAACCTGCGCGGCTTCATGAAGAACCGCGTTTCAGAGCGCTGAGTGACGCTGATCATCTGGCCAGAAAATCCTTTGAATTTTTCTTGTCGGACAAAATCATTTACGTATGAGCGTAAGGAGGAACTCATGCGTAGCACCGATATTTTCGTCATCGAATACAAACATCACGACCAGCCAAAATCATTCGTCATCCGCGCCAAGAGTATGCGCAACGCCGACGCTTGGCATTGGGCGAGCTGTGACGCCGGTATTGCGCCGATTCCGAAACCGGGTAAACCACCGTTGAAAGTGGTTTCCAAACCCCAGGCCGAGCGCTATGGGATTACGGAGGTGAAGTGGCGCGAGACGGCAGCGCTGGACTGGACGGAGGCTTAGGCAAATCGGGTCGCCTGGCTGAGCTTGCACGTCAGCCAGGCGCCCCGCAACAGACCATGGGAGGCATTCCGCTGGGGAATGTGCGGTTGTCGTCCCGGTGAAGTGACCAGTACCTGACCGCACGAAACTGATCGTTCCTCACGCTCCGCGTGGGAACGATCAATAACAACTAAGACCAGAACCCTTTATGCGGCTCAGCCGCCTCCTCCTCCAGCATCGGCCCGAAGACACTGACCGTGCGCTGCCCTCTGGCAAACACTTCGCGACACGGCAACGAGAACGTCGGGTTCTCCGGATGATCGCCGGTCAGTCCGAGCAAAGCATGCTCCGACAACGCATACACCACTCGCCCGACACCGGTCCAATACACCGCGCCCGCGCACATGCAGCAAGGTTCGGCGCTGGTGTACAGCGTGCACGCCTCCAGCTCCGTGGGTGACAACCGCTTCGCCGCCGCAGCCACCGCGACCAGTTCGGCGTGCTGGGTGGGATCACCTTCCGGCGGCATCGAATTGTTGCCCGCTTCGGCAATGACGTTGCCGTCGCGGTCCGCCACCAGCGCCGCAAACGGGTGCCGGCCCCGTTGCTTCGACGCCTGCGACAGAGCGATGGTCTGGCGCAGCAATGCCAGGTCCAGATCGCTGACGCCGGCCGGAACAAGCTGAGTGAATTGATTCATGGGTAACTCCTGGGCAGTGAGAAAAGACAACGGTCAGTCGGCCAGTTCGGCCGCGGACGCGCCGACGGCGTCGGTCGATGATTTTTGTTTGTTGAGCAAGAGGTTGAGCAGAATGGCGGTGATCGCACCGAGGAAAATGCCGCTGTCGAGCACCAGTTTCAGCGTCGGGCCGACGTGTTCGAACAGGGCCGGAAACGACATTGGCAAGACGCCGACGCTGACCGACACCGCAACGATGATGGCGTTGCGTGTGCCTTCGAACTGCACCCGTGACAGTTCCTGAATGCCCGCCACCGTGGTCATGCCGAACATGACGATCGCGCAGCCGCCCAGCACTGGAGTGGGCACCGCCGCAATCAACGCGCCGAGCTTGGGGAACAAGCCCATCAAAACCATGATCGCGCCAGCGGCGGCAACGACGAAGCGGCTCTTGATGCTCGAAAGCGCAATCAGGCCGGTGTTTTGCGTGAAGGCGTTATAGGGAAAGCTGTTGAACACACCACCGAGCATGGTCGACAAGCCGTCGGCGCGGAAGGCGTTGCCGAGGGTCTGCTGCGTAGTCGGTTTGCCGACCAGTTTGCCGATGGCCAGGCAGTTGCCAGTGGTCTCGGCCATGATCACCAGCATCGCCAGGGTCATGATCAGAATCGGTACCAGAGAAAATTCCGGCGGACCAAACGCCATTGGCGCGCTCAACTCGAACCACGCCGCCTCGCTGACCCGATTGAAGTGCGTCATGCCGCAGGCGGCAGCGATCAGGCTGCCGACAAACAAGCCGATGAGCACACTGAGGTTACCGATGAAGCCGCTGAATTTCGCATAAATCACCAGCGTCACACTGACCGTGGCCAGACCCAGCAGCAGATTGGCCGGGCGACCGAAGTCAGGCGAATCGGGATTGCCACCACCCAGCCAGATTGCCGCCGCCGGCATCAGTGAAATACCGATGATGGTGATCAGGCTGCCAATCACCACGGGCGGAAAGAATCGCAGCAAGCGGCTGAACACCGGCGCCAGTGCGATGGTCAGGAAGCCGGCGGCGATCACCGCCCCAAAGATCTGGCTGAGGCCGAACTCCTTGCCGATCATGATCATCGGCGCCAGCGCAATGAACGAGCAGCCCTGAATCAACGGTAAACGCGCGCCGAACTTCCAGAAGCCGAGGGTCTGAATCAACGTCGCCACACCGGTCGTCAGCAGGTTGGCGTTGATCAGTAAAACCACCTGAGCCGACGTCAGCCCCATCGCACTGCCGAGAATCAGCGGCACCGCCACCGCTCCCGCATACATCACCAGAACATGCTGCAGACCGAAGGTGAAAAGCTGCCGCAGGGGCAACACCTCGTCGACCGGGTGAACGCGTTGTGTAGTCATGGCACAAGCTCCTGAAGGGGCAGCGTTGGGTGTAATCGCGGGCGCTCAGGGGCAGATGCACAGAAAGAATCGGCCCCGGCGTTCGAAGACGCGGGGTCATCCTTGAATGTTTTCAACGATGAAACAAATTGGCAACCATCGCTTTTTTCGATGGCAAAGACGCGGCACAATCGCCGTCTCGCTCAAGCTCGGAGTACACCGCGTGCGCTTCTCACTCGATCAGTTGCTGATGTTCGTCCAAGTGGTGAAAAGCGGCTCGTTCTCCGCCGCCGGGCGCAAGTTGGGCAAGACGCAGTCGACCATCAGCGCAGCGATCGCCAATCTGGAAACCGACCTTGGCGTCGAGTTGTTCGACCGCAGCAATCGCAGCCCTGCCCTCACCGCCAGCGGGCACAAATTGCTGGTCCAGGCAGATGCGGTACTGGAGCGCTGCATGACCTTCGAGGCCCACGCTGATTGCCTTTCCGATAGCGTCGAACCGAGCCTGACCCTGGCGATTGAAACGCCATACGGCCCGATCATGCCGGTGCTGCAAGCGTTCGAGCAGGCCTTCCCGTTTGTCGATCTGATCATTCGCCACCCGGTCTACGGCGATGTCAGCGAACTGGTCAGCAGTGGCGAGGCGGTGCTGGGCGTGGCGTTTTCGCAGCCGGGCTATCCTCGGGAACTGGCGTTTCAGCAACTGGGCAAACTGATCATGCTGCACGTCTGCCATCCGGATCATCCGCTGGCGCAACTGGACAATGTCACGTTCGACGATTTGCACGTGCACCGGCGCCTGGCGTTCAGTGCGCACGCCACCAAGCTGCCGAGCAGTGAATACCTGCGTTCGACGCAACTGTGGCAAGCGGAAAGCTATCTGGCCCTGCTCGAAATGGTCCGCGCCGGCCTCGGCTGGGCGACCTTGCCGCGCCAACTGATCCAACGTGAACTGGGCAATGGCGAACTGGTCGAGTTGCAGCTGTCGGCGTACCCGCATACCGACTGGCAAATCGGCGTCGATCTATTGTGGGCGCGCCGACGGCCCTTGGGCACGGCCGAGCGCTGGCTGAAGGAAAAGCTGCAGGCCAACAAGGTTTATGAACGCGATCGCAACGGCCAGACCACTACGCTGTGATCACTTGGCAAACACCTGGCCCATGTCCTTGAACGCCTTGAATTCCAGCGCATTGCCGCAGGGGTCGAGCAGAAACATGGTCGCCTGTTCGCCGACCTGCCCCTTGAATCGAATGTAGGGCTCGATCACGAATTGCGTGCCGAATGACTTCAGTCGCTCGGCCAGTGCCTCCCATTGCTGCCACTCTAAAATGATGCCGAAGTGCGGGACCGGTACGTCGTGACCGTCTACCGGATTGCTATTAACGCTTTCCTGGGCAGCCGTTTTCGGCTGTTCGTGGATGACCAATTGGTGGCCGTAGAAGTTGAAGTCGACCCACTGCGCGCTGGATCGGCCCTCCTCCAGGCCGAACACTTCACCGTAAAAACGCCGGCAAGCGGCGAGGTCGTAAACCGGGATGGCGAGGTGGAAAGGTGAAAGGCTCATCAGGCACTCCGGTAATCGCGTTGCTGGAAATATGGCAACGGCGCACCGCTGCTGATCGAGGATCGAAAACAGCCTAGATCAAAAACCCTGCGAATGCCGGCTCGACTTTTCATGCCATGGAGATAGCGCGGCTGTGAATACGCGCCACGACTATCTGCTCGGCTTCCTTACCGGCGCGTCACCACTTTTCGGTGACAGTCCGCCGGGGCCAGCACCGCGCCCGCCCTGGAGCGCACGACGATAGTCTCGACGGGCTCGGCCCGTTCGTTGTCGAGCAGGATCGAGTGCTCCTCGCCTTCCGTAAACAGAAAACGCTCGCCCCACTGCCGCAGGCTGACGACGATGGGGAACACCGCGCGGCCCATGTCGGTGAGCACGTATTCCTTGTAGGCGCTGCCATCGGACGCGGGCTGAATCTGCAACACGCCGAGCTCGACGAGCATTTTCAGTTTGACCGTGAGGATGTTCTTGGCCAGGCCCAGACGTTTCTGGAATTCACTGAAACGGCGCACGTCATCGAACGCATCGCGAATGATCATCAAGGCCCAGCGATCGCCAATGGCTTCGAGTGTTCGGGCCACCGGGCATTCGCTCTGCGCCAATGTTTGTTGTCGGGCCATGTGATTCCTGATGGATCGGCTATTGAATGTGGTTGCATTTAACAACCCGAATGAATAAAGATCAACGTATCGGTTTCAATTCAAAACCACACTACGAGGAAGCAAGGATGCCGTGTCAGACGCAAACCCTGATCAATGCGCAAGCCGCAGCTGACAGCGCAACGACCGGGCTGAGTCGTTTGCAGACTTTTCTCTTTGCAATCACCTGCGCGATGGCAGTGGCCAATGTTTATTTCGCACAGCCATTGTTGGAATCGATGGCCGCCAGCCTCGGGGTTTCACCGGGGGCGATCGGCGTTGTGATCACGGCCACGCAAGCCGGGTATGCCGTGGGGCTGCTGTTCATTGTGCCGCTGGGTGATCTGCTCGATCGAAAGAAACTCATCGTCAGCCAACTGCTGTTGTCTGCAACGGCGCTGTGTGCCGTGAGCCTGTCCGAGAGCTGGGGAGTGCTGCTCGGCGCCATGATGCTGGTGGGTCTGCTGGCGGTGGTGGTGCAAGTGGTGGTCGCCTGCACCGCCAGCCTTGCTCGCCCGGAGCAGCGCGGCGCCGCCGTAGGCACGGTCACCAGTGGCGTGGTACTGGGCATTTTGCTGGCGCGTTTCGTTTCCGGCGTAGTGGCTGATCTGGCCGGTTGGCGCGGCGTGTATTTTGTCTCCGCCGTACTGATGGTCGGCTTGGCCCTGCTGTTATGGCGCACCCTGCCCGCCTCGGCGAAACCGCCTGCACAGGGCAGTTACTGGCGACTGCTGCGCTCGGTATTGGAATTGTTTTTGACTGAGCGGGTACTGCGCGTCCGCGGCATCTTCGCCCTGCTGATTTTCGCCGCCTTCAGTGTGTTGTGGACGTCGATGGTACTGCCGCTCAGCGCGCCGCCATTGTCGCTGTCGCATACGCAGATCGGCCTGTTTGGTCTGGCCGGAGTGGCGGGCGCGCTCGCCGCCGCTCGGGCTGGGCGCCTGGCCGACTTAGGGTTGGGCAATCGCACCACCGGCATCGCCCTGGCGCTGCTGACGCTGTCCTGGCTGCCCATCGCATTTGTCGACAGTTCGCTGCTGGCGATGGCCGTCGGGGTGATCCTGCTCGACTTCGCCGTGCAAGCAGTGCACGTGACCAATCAAAGCCTGATCTTCGCCGCACGACCCGATGCGCAGAGCCGACTGGTCGGCGCGTATATGTGTTTTTACTCGGTGGGCAGTGGTCTGGGCGCCATCGCGGCGACGTATACCTATGCGCACTCTGGCTGGGTGGCGGTGTGTTTTCTCGGAGGCGGGATCAGTGCTGTGGCTTTACTGTATTGGGCATGGCTGGAATACCGCTACTCGAACTGAACCAGTGCGGGAGTGAGCCTGCTCGCCAAGACGGAGCATCAGTCAGCACAGAGTTGTCTGACCTGACGCCTTCGCGAGCAGGCTCGCTCCCACAGGTTGTTGCCAAGTGGAGTTACTTGCCCTCCTCAGGCTTCTCGGTCTGCATCTGCACCGACGGTTTGCTTTTGTCACCGTCCTTGTTGGGTGCATCGTTGGAATCGAAGCAGCCGCTCAACAGAAACATTGAGCAGAACCCCAGACATACGCAGATTTTTTTCATGACGATCTCCTGTCAGCAGTGGTATCGCTACCCGGTTCAAGCTTGACCTAGCATCGTTTACCTTCTTCCGGGATGTGCGCAAATTCATTGCAGGACTGCATCGGGCTCTCAGCCCTTACTGTGCTCCGGCGACGAAGGCCCTTCCTTGACGCCGCGCGGGCCGGCGATGCCCCACACGATCAGGCCAAGCACCGGGAACACGATCAAGCCGATCGCCCAGGCGGCTTTGACGCCGACGCTCTTGTTGCTGCGAAACACGCTGACAATCGCCCACAGGTCGACCAGCAGAATGATCACCGCCACGGCGATGGAGAAGTAACTCGCTGCCTCGTTCATTTCGCAATCCTCCGATGACTTGTAAGCATTGGGCTGCGCGGCTTTTTCAGCGTTCAAAAAAATTGCGCGTGCGCGGCGCCAAAGCCTCAGCCACCTTCCGGATCCTGGCGGATCACGGAAATCTTGCCGTTGCGTTCGATGATCGCGAATTTGATCTGGTCGATGGTTTCTATGCCCTGACTGGAACGTGCCGCCTCCATGACATCCGCCTCGACCAGCCGCGCATGGCGCAGGCGTCGGTGCAACAGCTTGCCATTCTCGACAATGATCGTCGGCTCGCCATCGATCAGCCGCGACACCCAACTGGAACGCTGTTTGAGCAGGGAAAAACCGACATCCACAGCGATCAGCGTAATGATCACCAGAAACGCATTGGTCAGGGAAAAATCATCACCAAGCAGCGCTTGCTGGGTGGCTTCACCGATGATCATCAGCAAGACGAAATCAAACGTCGTCAGCTCGGCCAGCGAACGCCGACCGGCAATTTTGAACAGCACCATCAGTGCCAGATACATCGCGAGTGCGCGCAACACCGAGTCCATGGGTCACCTATGGATAAATGAATTGAGTGAGCTTCACTTCGCTCGAGCCCGGCACCCGGATATGGCTGCGAAACAGGCCCAATCCGTCACCGCGCAGCGTCACATAGAGCGTCGCCTGGCCCTGGGCATCAGCCTGCAACCACAAGCGCATACCCTGTTTTGAGCTGCGCATACGCACCGGGGCCGGCTGCATGGTTTCGACCTGAAGCCATCGAGCATCTCGCCGCCGATATCGAGTTCGACAGTGGCTTCAGGCGCCGTGTGCACGCTGAGTTTCAGCGGGTTGGTCGAGCCGTTGCGATGGAACATCTCGTATTCGACCTGGACTTTACCGTCATCGCTGCGAGCCTCCTGCGAACTGAGCACGCCCCGGGAAAACAGCCCCAACAGACCCAGCAGCATGCACAGCACCAGTAGATACCAACCGATGCGCTCGAAGCGCCAGACCTTCAACTGATAGGCCATGTCCTCCTGCACCGGGAACTGCCGACTGCGCAGATCGGGATGGTCAGCGTCGTGCTTCATCGGCGCCACCCTCCTTCGCCGCGCAAGGCGCGACGGTGATAATCGGGCAACTGCTGCAGGGCGAATTCAGAAGCGAGGGTCTGCACTTCACTGCGCGATCCGGCAAACCATTGCTGGGTGCTGAACAGAAAATGTTTGTCATCGAACTGGAACGCCCAGGCGAAACACACCGTACCGGCCTTGATGCCATCCATATCGTCGGGTCCGAGAATGCCGGTGGTGGCGACGGCGACGTTGGCCGTGCTGTCGCGCAACGCGCCGATGGCCATTTCACTGGCAACTTCCACGCTGGTCAGATTGAAGGTGTCCATGGTCGCCGGGCTGACGTGCAGCAGGCGCTGCTTGGCTTGCGGCGAATAGACCACATAGCCGCACTCGATCAACTCGCCGCTGCCGGGCACCTCCGACAGCAACATGACGATCTCCCCGGCCGTGCAGGATTCGGCGGTGGTGATGATCAGTGAATGTCGGCGCAGGTATTCAATCGTTTCCTTGGCGATGGACATGGCACGCTCTCGAAGCTGTTATTGCCGGTTGACCGCTCGCTGCGCGGATCATTCCGCCGGATTGGATGAGCGTGTAAGCGCCTCTCGCAGAGAAAGTTTTCCGCCCCGTTCGGCGCGATCACCTACCCTCATAGACTGTGTAATCCACTCGAGCCCGCCGCCCCCATGCGCTGTTCATTCAAGTCGTTGCTTTTGATTCTGTTGCTGCTACTGATGCCGGGCAGCGCTGCGCTGTGGGCGGCGGATGTTGCCGCGCCGGCAAACTCCGGCGCAGCGCCAATGCCGGTGATTTCGCAGAGCGATCTGCAAGCCCTGCAACAACGCCTCGACGGGCTCAAGCAGCAGATCTCGGCGGCAAACAATTACAACCAGCTCGAAGGCCCGCAGGATCGGGTGCAGGCGTTCATTCTCGATGTCGATCGGTTGTCGGCAGCGCTGTTGCCGCAACAGGCGCAACTGACGGTGCAACTGGGCGTGCTCGGCACGGCGCCCGACGCCGAGGTGGCCGCCGAGCAAGCCGATATCGTCGCGCAGCGGGCTGCGCTGGCGGAGCAGAAAAGCAAGGTCGATGGCACGCTGAAAAGCCTCGCCGCACTGAAACAGAACGCCGCCGACCTGATCACGCAAATCGCCGGCATCCGCCGCACCCTGCTGGAAAGCGAACTGACCCTGAGCACCCGCAGCGTATTGAGCCCGTATTTCTGGACACCGCTGGTCAATCCAAGCGAAGACGACCGCCAGCGCCTGCGACTGTTCGTCGAGCAGGTGGCTGACGTATGGGCGACGGTCTGGGCGCCGGGCGAGCGGTTTTACACCTGCGTACTGGTGCTGTTGGCGCTGCTGATCTGGACCTTCGGCCGACGTCTGGCTGAGCGCGGGCTGACCTGGTTCTGCATTCATCGCGTGGCGGAGGGCCGACTGCGCCGCAGTGCCTTGGCCTTCGCCTCAGCCATAGCGACCTTCGTCACTACCGCCATCGCCCTGAAGCTGCTGTTCTACGCCTGCACCCGCCACGACGCGCTGCCGCCGGTGCTGGAAACCTTCTCCGAAGAGTTCGAGAAAGTCGTCTATGCCTGCGTGCTGATCACCGGCCTCAGCCGCGCATTGCTCTCCACCGCGCACCCGTCCTGGCGCCTGCCGTCAATCGCCGATCCAGTGGCGCTGGCCCTCAAGCCTTATCCGCGAATCCTCGCCTGCGCGTTGCTGGTGTTGGTGACGCTGGTGCAGGTCGCCAATGCCACAGGCATGAGCAGCCACATCGTGATGGCCGGGCGCGGCGTGATTTCAATGGTGGTGCTGGCGATCATCGGCACGATGCTGCTGCGCGTCGGCAAAGTGCGCAAGGCCTTGGTCGCAGCCAACGACCCATCGGCGACCAACAGCGTGTTCGCCGGGCTGATCTACAGCGTCGCCAGTCTCTCGATGTTGGTGACGGCTATTGCGCTGCTGGCCGGCTATGTTTCGCTGGCACGGTTCATCAGCTATGAGCTGGTGTGGGGCTATGTCGTGCTGTCGGGCTTCTACTTGCTGATTCAGCTGGTCAAGGACGCCTGTGAGCACCTGTTTTCGCCGAAACACGCGAGCGGCCAGGCGCTCAAGCAATTGCTCGGCGTCAGCGATCGGCGCCTTGAGCAGACGTCGATCCTGTTGTCCGGGGTCAGCCGCGCCGGCCTGATGCTGATGGCGCTGATTTCGTTGTTTGTCGGCGGCATCGGCACCACGCTTGGCCAACTGGTCACCAACATCATGTCGATCCTTGGCGGCGCCGGTTTGCGCAAGCTGAATATTGTCCCGGCGCATCTGCTCAACGCACTGCTGGCACTGCTGATTGGCATCTGGCTGATCCGTGCATTAAGCCGCTGGCTCGACAACGAATTCCTGCCCAAGACCGACATGGACCCGGGCATGTGCGCGTCGCTGAGCACGCTGTTCTCCAATATCGGCTACGCCTTCGTGATTTTGCTGACGCTGTCGTCGCTGGGCGTACAGTGGACCAATCTGGCGTGGATCGTCAGTGCGCTATCCGTGGGTATCGGCTTCGGCTTGCAGGAGATCGTCAAGAACTTCGTCTCCGGCCTGATCCTGCTCACCGAGCGCCCGGTAAAAGTCGGCGACCTGATCAGCATCAGCGGCGTCGAGGGCGACATCCGCCGGATCAACGTGCGTGCCACGGAAATCCAGCTCAGCGACCGCTCGATCGTGATCGTGCCCAACTCGCAACTGATCTCCCAGAACCTGCGCAACGTTACCCTCGGCGGCAGTGCTCAAGGCGTGGCATCGCTGGAGCTGGTGTTTCCGCTGGATATCGATCCTGAGCAGGTCAAACAACTGCTGCTGGATGCGTATCACGAGAACGAAACCATCCTCGATAAACCGGCGCCATTCGTGCGTTTCAGCAAATTGTCCCCGGACGGAATAACCCTCACGGTCACCGGCTATGTGGGCAGCCCGAGGATTGTCGGGCTGACCAAGAGCGATTTGTTGTTCGAAGTGTTGAAGCGGTTGGGCGCAGCGGGGATTGCGCTGGCGAAACCGCCAGCGGCGTGATTCGGTTAGCGCTT
This sequence comes from Pseudomonas siliginis, assembly GCF_019145195.1. GTDB lineage: Bacteria > Pseudomonadota > Gammaproteobacteria > Pseudomonadales > Pseudomonadaceae > Aquipseudomonas > Aquipseudomonas siliginis. The sequence continues at coordinate 107,241 of NZ_JAHSTW010000003.1, read as the reverse complement.
GCCCGTGTTGTCGATGCGGGCCGTGCTGCTGCGTGGCGTCAGCTCGAACGGCAAGACGACATGCCGCTCTGTCAGCGGCTGTTTTTCGATCAGCGCAATCAGCATTTCGACCGCCTTGGCCCCGAAGGCCTCGGCTGGTTGCGAGATGGTGGTCAGCGGCGGATCGCAGAACGCAGCCATCGGAATGTCGTCGAAACCCACCAGGGAAATATCCTCGGGCACACGCAGCCCGGCCTGCCGGATGCGCTTGAGCGCACCAATGGCCATTTCATCGTTTTCGCAGAACAGCGCGCTCGGCCGCTCGGCCAATGCGAGCATGTTTTGCGCGCCGGCAAAACCGGCCTCGAGGCTGAAATTGCCATGGCAGATCAGTGCTTCATCGAAGGCAATCCCGGCCTCGCGTAGCGCCGCTTCGTAGCCTGCCAATCGATCCAAAGTCAGCGGACTGTTTTTTGAGCCTTTGATCAGGCCGATGCGTCGGTGTCCCAAGGCGATCAGGTGGTCGGTCATGGCTTTGGCGGCGGCGACGTTGTCCAGGCTGATGGTTGGATATCGTCCGGCCTTGAGCACTTCGCAGGCGTTAACGATGGGCGGCACATCGGCGTCGGCCGGGGCGTTTTCGAAAGGATCGTAAGCGCGCAACTGGATCACCCCGTCGGCCTGATAGGCGTAAACCAGCTCGGCGAATTGTCGCTCCAGTTCTTCCCGGCCCTGAGTGTCGCACAGCAGCAGGCGATAACCGGCCGCCTGCGCCGCTTGCTGCGCGCCGCTGATGACCCGGGCAAAGAAAGTATTGGCGATGGTCGGCACCAGAATCACCAGATTGCCGGTCCGCCGCGAACGAAACTGCACGGCCATCAGGTTCGGCCGATAGCCGGCCTGCTCCACCGCAGCCATGACGCGCTCACGGGTTGGCGCGAGCACGCGCTCGGGCGATTTCAAAGTCCTCGAAACCGTCGCCACGGAAACCCCGGCCAGCCGAGCCACTTCGCGAATATTGGACAAAAACACCTCGTTGATTCATGCCGATCAGGCGCGGAGCTTACCGCAGGCGACGAGCGATCGAAACGCTGTCGATAATCCGCTGGCATTTGACACTCGGCTAATTCAAGCCTAGATTTCGCCCACGATGTAACCGGTTACATCGCTCATCAACATTGCATCCAGCTACCGAGACGACTGCCATGTACGCTGCCGCAAAAATAAGAATGGGTTTTGTTGGAGGCGGTGAAGGTTCATTCATTGCCCGTGCCCACCGGCAAGCCGCCGGCCTCGACGGACGCTTCGAACTGGTCTGCGGCGCATTCAGCCGCGACCCGGAGAATAATCAGCGCACCGCTGCGGCCTTAGGTGTCGCGGCCGAGCGTTGTTACGACGACTGGCAAACCCTGCTCGCCCGCGAGGCCGCCCTGCCCGCCGAGCAGCGCATGCAACTGCTGGTCATCGTCACTCCCAATCATCTGCACGCACCAATTGCCCGTGAGGCATTGAGCGCCGGTTTTCATGTGTTCAGCGAGAAACCCGCGGCGCTGAACCTCGCCGAGGTGCAGGCGCTGCACTCGGTGGTGATCAACAGCCAGCGAATTTACGGACTGGCGCACACCTACCTCGGTTACGCGATGGTCTGGCAGGCCCGCGAAATGGTCGCCAGCGGTGTGCTCGGGCGCGTGCGCAAAGTCCTCGTCGAGTACCCGCAAGGCTGGCTCAGCACCGATGTCGCCGGGCAAGGCAACAAGCAGGCCGGCTGGCGCGACGACCCGGCGCAATCCGGGATCGGCGGCTGCATCGGCGACATCGGCACCCATGCGTTTTCCCTCGCCGAGTTCGTTGCCGGCCAGTCGATCCAGTTCATCAGCGCAATGCTCGGCTCGCATGTCGAGAGTCGGCAACTGGATGACGATGTGGCGATGCTGTTCAAAATGCGCGACGGCGCCAGTGGTGTATTGCTCGCCAGCCAGGTCTGCGCTGGTGAGGAAAACCCGCTGAAGATCCGCGTCTACGGTGACAAGGGTGGGCTGGAATGGCGTCAGGAAGAGCCGGCCAGTCTGATTCATCGACCGTTGAATGAACCGATGCGCATTCTGCGATCCGGAGTCGGTCAGCCGTGGTTGTGTGCCGCCGCAACCCAACGCATGCGCCTGCCTGCGGGGCATCCCGAGGGTTATCTGGAAGCGATGGCCAACCTGTACGGCGATCTCGCCGAAGCGATTGTGCATGGCGCCGAGGGCCATCAGGCACCGGGCGTACCGGGCATCGAGACCGGCCTGCGCGGCATGGCCTTCATTGAAACCGCCATCGCCAACCACCTTGGCAATGAAAAGTGGAGCGAGATCCCCGGCCAACTGACAGGAGCCCAGCACAATGAACAGTGATCAGCAAAATTCGACTGGCCTGAAAGGTCCGGGGATTTTCCTCGCGCAATTCATCGCCGACCAAGCGCCTTTCGACTCCCTCGCCAACATCGCCGAATGGGCAGCCTCGCAAGGCTACAAAGCCATTCAGTTACCGACCCTCGGCATACGGTTCATCGATTTGCAGCGCGCTGCTGAAAGTCAGGATTACTGCGACGAACTTATCGGCGTCTGCGCCCGCGCGGGTGTAGTGATCAGCGAGTTGTCGACGCACCTGCAAGGGCAATTGGTCGCTGTGCATCCGGCGTTCGACAGTCTGTTCGACGACTTCGCCCCGCCCGCGCTGCGCGGCAAACCTCAGGAGCGCACCGAGTGGGCCATTGAGCAGTTGAAACTGGCCGCCCGTGCCAGCCAACGCCTGGGACTTACCGCCCATGCGACCTTCTCCGGCGCCCTGCTCTGGCCTTACGTCTATCCGTGGCCACAGCGTCCGGCCGGTTTGGTCGAGCAAGGTTTCGCCGAACTGGGCAGGCGCTGGCTGCCGATCCTCGATTGCTTCGAAGAGGCCGGCGTTGATCTGTGCTACGAAATCCATCCCGGCGAAGACTTGCATGACGGCGCGTCGTTCGAACAGTTTCTCGAAGCGGTGAATCATCACCCCCGCGCCGCAATTCTGTATGACCCGAGCCACCTGCTGCTGCAGCAAATGGACTACCTCGGCTTCATCGACCGTTACCACCAACGCATCCGCATGTTCCACGTCAAGGATGCCGAGTTCCGCCCCGATGCGCGCTCCGGCGTCTACGGCGGCTATCAGGGCTGGGTCGAGCGTCCCGGGCGCTTTCGCTCGCTGGGCGACGGCCAGATCGATTTCAAATCGATCTTCAGCAAATTGTGCCAATACGACTTCAACGGCTGGGCCGTGCTCGAGTGGGAGTGCTGCCTGAAAGACTCCGCACAGGGCGCGGCGGAAGGCGCGGCGTTCATCGAGCGACACATGATCCGCAAGACCGCCAAGGCCTTCGACGATTTCGCCGGGGTCAGCGCCGATGCCGCTTCCAACCGGCGCTTGCTCGGCCTGACCGACGACTGATTCATCCGCGTTACCGACATAAAAACAATACGGTGATCTGAAATGAACGTAATGAATGCGCGACTAAGCGTGATGATGTTTTTGCAGTTCTTTATCTGGGGTGGCTGGTTCGTCACCCTCGGCACTTTTCTGGCCACCACGCTCGCTGCCAGCGGCGGCCAGGTCGGTATGGCCTTCGCCACGCAATCATGGGGTGCGATTCTGGCGCCGTTTGTCATTGGCTTGATTGCCGACCGGTTTTTCAATGCCGAACGCATTCTGGCAGTGCTGCATCTGCTTGGCGCAGTGTTGCTCTATCAGCTCTATCGCGCGGCAGACTTCAGCGCGTTTTATCCCTATGTGCTCGCCTACATGATGGTCTACATGCCGACATTGGCACTGGTGAACGCCGTGGCGTTCCGCCAGATCAAAGACCCGGCGCTGGAGTTCTCGCGCATTCGCGTGTGGGGCACGGTGGGCTGGATTGTCGCTGGCGTGGTGATCAGCTTCGTGTTCGCCTGGGACTCGCAGCAAAGCATCGCGGCGGGAGGCTTGCGCAATACGTTCCTGATGTCCGCCGTCGCGTCGCTGTTGCTGGGGCTTTACAGCTTCAGCCTGCCGAACACCGCGCCGCTGAAAAGCGCAGCCGGCTCATCAAGCCTCAAGCAGATGCTCGGCGTCGATGCGTGGGGTTTGCTCAAGGATCGCAGCTATCTGGTGTTCTTTCTCGCCTCGATCCTGATCTGCATTCCGCTGGCCTTCTATTACCAGAATGCCAATCCGTTTCTGGCCGAGATAGGCGTGACCAACCCGACAGCGAAGATGGCCATCGGTCAGGTGTCGGAAGTGCTGTTCATGTTGCTGTTGCCGCTGTTCATCCATCGCTTCGGCATCAAGATCGCCCTGCTGGTCGGCATGGCTGCCTGGGCGTTGCGCTACGTGCTGTTTGCGTTCGGCAATAACGACGATCAGGCATTCATGCTGCTGATCGGCATTGCCCTGCACGGCGTGTGCTATGACTTCTTCTTCGTGTCCGGGCAGATCTACACCGATGCCAAGGCACCGGAACGCTTCCGCAGCTCGGCGCAAGGTTTGATCACCTTGGCTACGTACGGGTTGGGCATGTTGATTGGTTTCTGGATCGCGGGACGGATTACCGACCACTTCACATCAAGCGCGGGGCATGACTGGAAAAGTATCTGGCTGTTCCCCGCCGGTTTTTCCGTGGCGGTGTTGCTGTGTTTCTGGGCGACATTCAAGAGCCGCGATCGCGACAAGGCTGTGCTGCCGAGTGCGGTTTAGAGCAGAGTTGTAATGCATGAATAGAACGAATGCCGCCTGTGGTTGAGGCGGCATTCGTTATCGATGCTCATCGTTGCGCTCAAGCGGTGCGACGTTCGAGCAGACGGTCAGCGCCACCTTCGGCGACCCGATTGCCTTGCAGGTGATCGGAGCCATCAGAGGCTACTGCATCGCTGAACAGTGGATCGGTTTCGGTTGCGGCTACTGCATCGCTGAACAGCGGGTCAGTTTCGGTTGCGGCTACTGGATCGCTGAACAAGCGGTCTGTTTGAGTGGCGGCCGCGACCGCATCACTGAACAGCGGGTCGGTTTCGGTGGCGGCGAAGGCATTCAGTGCAAAAACCGAGAAAGCGATACCGAGGATAGTCTGGCGTTTCATGATGATGTGCTCCGAGTTGCAGCGGTTGGGTATGGAGCCGATCTTACGCCGCACCGTGGATATGAGAACTTCATTGACTTAATGGTTGTTATTGACGCAATCAATGGCTGATCGAGCATGAGCCGCTATTGGATCGATCTTCATGCTGTTGCTTACGTCGTTAAGCGAAACGCCCTACAAAGTCGAAAGCATAAAACCGACAATCTCGTTTCTGACAGTTTTTGCGCACAAAAAAAGACCCGTATCAGTCGCAACCGAAACGGGTCTTTCCCCACTTAGACGACCTTATTTCAGGTCGTCAAAGTGATCTCGCAGGAACTCGTAAAAGCGCAAGGCTTTCAACAATCTCCATACAAGGCTCAGCGTACGCAGCAAAAGCTTCATACGTTTTGGCCTCCAGTGCTGGCGGCCAAACCTCCAGCAAACTTACCGGACCATGCGTGCCTTCAGCCGACTGGCTAGGGTGGCTGGTGAGGCGGCCGGTTGAAATCCCTTCGAGACATCATTCCGGCACGGGTGCGAATCCGCGTCGAAGGGCGTAAAACCTTTTGCGCCCCCGGCCAAACCTCTCCGCCGCTCTATCAGTTGAGCGCGGGCATATTAACCTGAAAACTCCAGGACAAAAGCGCCGCTCACACCGTTATTCATCAAACGCCGCCACGCCTTTGTTAAATGTTATTTCTGCCAGACAAATTTCAACAAACATAAACATATAAATTCTTCGCAGGGCCGAAGACGCACTTGTTTCGAACGCCTGTTCAACCGTTGCAAGGAACGGTAAAACTCCATACCATGGCAATCCTGGTTAGGGTGGCTGGTGAAGCACCTGGCTTCGATCGCAAATCGAGGCCTACTAAAAAACCGCCCCGCGAAGGCGGTTTTTTTTCGTGTGCGTTTTCTGGTCCCCTCCCATCCAAGGCACATTGCCTGACTCGATCCCCCTGCGCCCCTGCACAAATCTTCTAAACACTCTCCTCCCCCACGCGGTATTTTAAAAACGCCCCTGCTCAACCGCCCTATGGAATCCTCCCATGGACAAACGCAACTGGATCTCTCTCTCCCAGGATGTCGATACCGGGATCGAGTCGATTCGTGCGCATTTCCGTGGGCATGCCTACGATCCGCACTGGCATGACAGTTTTCTCGTCGGCGTTACCGAGCAAGGCGTCCAGCAATTCAACTGCCGCCGCGTGCGTCATCGCAGTACGCCGGGGCATGTGTTTCTGCTTGAGCCGGGTGAAATCCACGATGGCCATGCGCCGACCGAGGATGGCTTCACCTATTCGATGCTGTATCTGGATCCGCACTGGCTGGAGCGTGAACTGCACGCGCTGTTCGAAGAGGCACCGGCCGACAGTCAGCCAGGCTTTGCCGACACCCTGAGCCACGATCCGCGCCTGTCGACGGCGATCGTGCAAGCCTTCCACGCGTTACATGACGGCGATCTGCGCATCGTCCGGCAGACTGCGCTGGATGGCCTGCTGGCGTCCCTCACCCGCCACCTCGACTGGCGCAAGCGACAGGACTTCGATCCGCGCCTGCCACTTGTTGCGCAGGTAGCGCGCGACTATCTGCATGCCCACACCTATGAAGACATCGGCCTCGACGACCTAGCGCAAGCCTGTGGTGTCGATCGTTTTCGCCTGACCCGCGCGTTCAAGGCCGCTTTCGGTCTGGCACCCCACGCCTACCTGATCCAACTGCGCCTGGCCAAGGCACGGCAATTGCTCGCGCGCGGCGAGACGCCAGCGCAGGTGGCCAGCGTGCTTGGTTTTGCCGATCAGAGTCATCTGGGGCGCTGGTTCCGCCGCGCCTATCAATTGACCCCGGCGGACTACCGCAGACGCTGCTCAAATCTTCCAGACTGAGGCCCGCCCGCTGACGATCATGGTGTCCTGTTTCGACTTTCAGGAATTTGCACCATGGCTTCTTTACTGCCCTTTCTGCTGTTTGCTTTCGTCGCCTCGATCACGCCGGGGCCGACCAATATTCTTGTGTTGAGCCACAGTTCGCGGCGCGGGTTGATCGCCACGCTGCCGATCATTTTCGGCGCCTGCGCGGCGGCGGCGCTGATCGTGCTGGTGGTCGGGCTCGGTGTTGGCGAAACCCTGTTGCGCTTTCCGCGGGTGCAGCAAGCCATGGCTTGGGCTGGCGTGCTCTGGTTGAGCTGGCTGGCGTGGCAGATCTTTCGCAGCCCGCCGCCATCCCTGGACCCGAAATCGCAGGAACAAGGCTTGAGCGTCTTCGGCGCGGCGCTGCTGCAACTGGTCAATCCGAAGGTGTGGATGATGGCTGTGGCGGTGGTCAGCGTATTCGTTGGCGGCGGCGACAAGACGCTGCGCCTGTTGGTGTTGTCGCTGGCGTTTCTGCTGGTGTCGTTGCCGTGCATGACGCTCTGGGCATTGCTCGGCGTTGGCAGCGCACGGTTGCTCAGCTCACCGCAAGCGTTCAAGCGAATGAACGCGGCACTGGCCCTTCTTCTGCTGCTCTCGGCATGGCTGTCCGTGTTGATCTAATGCCCGGTGGCTTGCCGGTATTCGCGTGGTGTAAACCCGGTCGAGGCTTTGAACTGACGGGTGAAAGCGCTGTGATCGGTGTAGCCGCATTGCAGCGCCACCTCGGTGATCGGCAAGTCGCTGTGCAACAATCGATGCGCGTGTTCCAGGCGGACTTTCTGAATCATCTGCCGTGGTGTCAGGTGGAAAACGCGTTTGCAATAGCGCTCCAGTTGCGCCACGGAAATCCCGGCGATCCGCGTCAGTTCACTCAGCGTCACCCGCCGGTTGAAATTGCCGCGAATGTATTCATCGACAGCCGCCAGGCGCTCGAAAGCCGGATGGGTTTCACTGGCTGACTGCAGGTCCACCGAGATCCCCACCAGACCGATGATCGTCCCGTCACGGTTGCAGATCGGCCTCTTGTGGGTCAGGCACCAGCCCGGTTCGCGACTGCCATACAGGTGCAGTTCGAGCTGATCCTCCAACACGAAACCTTCCTCCAGCACTTTGCGATCCTGCTCGGTGTAACCCGGCCCCAACTGCGCCGGGAACACTTGCGCGCTGGTCTTGCCCAGCAATGGGCGCAGGTCTTTTAAGCCACAACGCTGGACCAGCGTGCGGTTGGCCAGCACATAGCGCGCGTGCAGATCCTTGATGAAGATCGCCGCATTCGGGATCACATCGAGTATCGGCAACAGCTGCGCGGCACCGGCGACCATCTCTTCGAGGGTCTGCGCACGCAAACCGTCAGTGCCTTGGCACAGGATCGAAAACCCAGGCTGCATGAAAAATCTCCTTTGCGATGAAGCGCCAGAAACACCGTCCGCGAGCAGAGTGCAGCAACGTCGCGGCCCTGTCGAGGCCGCGCATTCATCGGCGCCATTGTGCTGAATTCGTCATCGATCCCGGCATAAAACATCAATCGCCGCCACTGTCGAGCGGTGCAAAGTCTGCTCGTCCCCGTGACACAACTGCCTATCCAATAACTCACAAGAAGGCGATGCCATGTCAGGCCAAGGCAAGTTCAAAAAACAGCTTTCATTGATCGACCTCACCTTTATCGGACTCGGCGCGATCTTCGGCTCCGGCTGGTTGTTCGCCGCCAGCCATGTCTCGGCGATTGCCGGTCCGGCGGGGATTTTTTCCTGGTTGCTGGGCGGTTTCGCCGTGTTGCTGCTGGGTATCGTCTACTGCGAACTGGGCGCCGCATTGCCCCGTGCTGGCGGCGTGGTGCGCTACCCGGTTTATTCCCACGGTCCGCTGCTCGGCTACCTGATGGGCTTCATCACATTGATTGCGTTTTCCAGTCTGGTGGCGATCGAAGTGGTCGCCTCGCGCCAATACGCGGCGGCGTGGTTTCCCGGCCTGACCAAAGCTGGCAGTGGCGATCCGACGATCCTCGGCTGGCTGGTGCAGTTCGGCCTGCTCTGCGTATTTTTCCTGCTCAACTACCGCAGCGTGAAGACCTTCGCCAAGGCCAACAATCTGGTCAGCGTGTTCAAATTCATCGTGCCGTTGCTGGTCATCGGCGTGCTGTTCACCTTTTTCAAACCGGAGAACTTTCAGGTTCAGGGATTCGCCCCGTTCGGCTTGTCGGGCGTCGAGATGGCGGTCTCCGCCGGCGGGATCATCTTTGCCTACCTGGGCCTGACGCCAATCATTTCCGTGGCCAGCGAAGTGAAAAATCCACAACGCACCATTCCCATCGCGCTGATTCTCTCGGTGCTGCTGTCGACCCTGATCTACGTGCTGCTGCAAATGGCCTTTCTCGGCAGCATCCCGACGGAAATGCTCGCCAACGGCTGGGCCGGTATCAGCAAGGAATTCGCCCTGCCCTATCGCGACATCGCCCTGGCGCTCGGTGTGGGCTGGCTGGCGTATCTGGTGGTCGCCGATGCGGTGATCTCGCCGAGCGGCTGCGGCAACATCTACATGAACGCCACGCCGCGAGTGATCTACGGCTGGGCCCAGACCGGCACCTTCTTCAAGGTCTTCACCCACATCGATGAAAAGTCCGGCATCCCGCGTCCGGCGCTGTGGCTGACTTTCGCCCTGTCGGTGTTCTGGACCCTGCCATTCCCGTCGTGGGAAGCGCTGATCAACGTGGTCTCCGCCGCGCTGGTGTTGAGCTATGCGGTGGCGCCCGTATCGGTTGCGGCGCTGCGGCGCAATGCGCCGGACATGCCGCGCCCGTTCCGGGTCAAGAGCATGGGCCTGCTCGGGCCGGTGTCGTTCATCATTGCCGCGCTGATCGTCTACTGGTCGGGCTGGAACACCGTGTCGTGGCTGCTTGGCCTGCAGATTCTGATGTTTGTCATCTACCTGTTCTGCGGTCGCTTTGTGCCCACTGCACACCTGAGTCTGGCGCGTCAGGTGCGCTCATCGGCGTGGCTGATCGCCTTCTACGCGGTAACCATCGTGCTGTCGAAACTTGGCACCTTCGGTGGCCTGGGCATCCTCGCCCATCCGTTCGACACCCTTGTCGTCGCCGCTTGCGCCACCGGCATTTACTACTGGGGCGCGGCGACCGGCGTGCCTGCCCATCTGCTGCGCCTGGACGACGAAGACGAAGAAAGCGAAAGCCCTGCGCCCTCGCCCACCGTCAACGCCCGCCCTGCCGGCGCCTACTGAAATCATCCAACGGGATCTCTCCATGAAACGAGTACACGTCATTGATTCCCACACCGGCGGCGAGCCGACACGACTGGTGATGAGCGGCTTCCCCGAGCTGTCCGGCAACAGCATGGCCGAGAAACGCGATGCCCTGCGCAGCCAGCACGACCAGTGGCGCCGCGCCTGTCTGCTCGAGCCACGCGGCAACGATGTGCTGGTCGGCGCCCTGTATTGCCCACCGGTATCGGCGGACGCCACTTGCGGGGTGATCTTCTTCAACAACGCCGGATACCTGGGTATGTGCGGCCACGGCACCATTGGCCTGATCAATTCGTTGCAGCATCTGGGGACAATCCAGCCGGGCGTGCACAAGATCGACACACCGGTGGGGCAAGTCAGCGCGACGCTGCACGACGATGGCTCGGTCACTCTGGGCAACGTGCCCGCCTACCGCTATCGCAAACAGGTACCAGTGGACGTGCCCGGTTTTGGTCGCGTAGTCGGTGATATCGCCTACGGCGGCAACTGGTTTTTCCTGGTTTCCGAGCATGGCCAGACCCTGACCATGGACAACGTCGAACACCTGACGGCGTACACCTGGGCGATGCTCAAGGCGCTGGAAGACCAAGGCGTTTTTGGCGAAGACGGCGCGGTCATCGACCACATCGAACTGTTCGCCGATGACGATCAGGCCGACAGCCGCAACTTCGTCATGTGCCCCGGCAAAGCCTATGACCGTTCACCGTGCGGCACCGGCACCAGCGCCAAACTTGCCTGCCTGGCAGCCGACGACAAGCTGCAAGCGGGCGCACCGTGGATCCAGGCGAGCATCACCGGCAGCCAGTTCGAAGGCCGCTTTGAATGGGAAGGTGAACGCATTCGCCCGTTCATCACCGGCCGCGCCTACATGACCGCCGACAGCACCTTGCTGATCGACGAAACCGACCCGTTCGCGTGGGGCATCTGAGCCGCCACGCCGTTTTTTCACTACGAATCAAACGAAATGCCAAGGAGTTGAATCATGAGCGACAACATCTTCACCGGTTGCATGCCGGCCCTGATGACCCCGTGCACCGCCCAGCGCAAACCGGATTTCGATGCGCTGGTGGCCAAGGGACGCGAGCTGATTGATATCGGCATGAGCGCCGTGGTCTATTGCGGCTCGATGGGCGACTGGCCGCTGCTGACTGAAGCCGAGCGTCAGGAAGGCGTGGCGCGCCTGGTCGCCGCCGGGGTGCCGACCATCGTCGGCACTGGTGCGGTGAATACCCGTGAAGCGGTTTCCCACGCAGCGCATGCGGCGAAAGTCGGCGCGCAAGGCTTGATGGTCATTCCGCGCGTGCTGTCCCGTGGTGCTTCCGTAACAGCGCAAAAAGCGCACTTCGCCGCGATCCTGCAAGCCGCACCGAACTTGCCGGCGGTGATCTACAACAGCCCTTACTACGGCTTCGCCACCCGCGCCGATCTGTTTTTCGAACTGCGCCGTGAATACCCGAACCTGATCGGCTTCAAGGAATTCGGCGGCGGCGCGGACCTGCGCTACGCGGCCGAGAACATCACCTCCAAGGATGACGACGTGACGCTGATGGTCGGCGTCGACACGCAAGTGGTGCACGGTTTCGTCAACTGCAACGCTACCGGCGCCATCACCGGTATCGGCAACGCCCTGCCCCGCGAAGTGCTGCAACTGGTCGCGCTGAGCAAGCAGGCCGCGCAAGGCGATGCCAAGGCCCGGCGTCAGGCGCGGGAGCTGGAATCGGCATTGGCAGTGCTGTCATCGTTCGACGAAGGCTGTGATCTGGTGCTGTATTACAAGCACTTGATGGTGCTCAACGGCGACAAGGAATACACCCTGCACTTCAACGAAAGCGATGCGCTGAGCGACTCGCAACGGCGCTATGCCGAGAAGCAGTATTCGCTGTTCCGTCACTGGTACGAGAACTGGTCTGCCGAACAGAACTTCGCCTGACCACCTGCCGCGAGTCATCACGATTCGCGGCAGGCCTTGCTCATCTCAAAGGAAGACACCATGACTCTGACGGGCAACATGCTGATCGGCCAACAATCCGTGACGGGCCATCGTCCAGCCTTTCGCGCGATCGATCCGGCGACCAACCAGGCACTTGAACCGCAGTACGCCGGCGCGTCGATTGAACAAGTGGAACAGGCCTGCGCCCTGGCCTGGGCGGCGCAAGATGCGTACCGCGAAACCAGCCTGAGCAGCCGTGCGGCATTTCTCGAAAGCATTGCCGAGCACATCGAAAACCTTGGCGATGAACTGATCGAACGCGCCCACGCCGAAACCGGTCTGCCGCGTGCACGCCTCCAGGGCGAACGTGGCCGCACTTGCCAGCAATTACGCCTGTTCGCCCGTACGGTGCGCGCGGGTGAATGGCTGGATGTGCGCGTCGACAGTGCGCAACCGCAACGCCAGCCACTGCCGCGCTCCGACCTGCGCCAGCGGCAGATTGCCTTGGGGCCGGTCGCGGTGTTCGGCGCGAGCAACTTTCCGCTGGCATTTTCCGTGGCCGGTGGCGACACCGCCGCAGCACTGGCGGCCGGTTGCCCGGTAATCGTCAAGGCGCACAGCGCCCATCCGGGCACCAGCGAACTGGTCGGCCGCGCAGTCGCGCAAGCGGTCAAAGCCTGCGCTCTGCCCGAGGGCTTGTTTTCCTTGTTGTTCGATTCTGGCTACGAAGTCGGCATCGCATTGGTCAGCGACTGGCGCATCAAAGCCGCTGGTTTCACCGGCTCGCGCACTGGCGGTCTGGCCTTGATGAAAGCTGCGCAAGCGCGGCCCGAGCCGATCCCGGTGTATGCGGAAATGAGCTCGATCAACCCGGTTTTGCTGTTTCCCGCCGCGCTGGAAAATCGCGCGCAGGCGCTGGCCGAAGGGTTTGTCGCGTCGCTGACATTGGGCGCCGGGCAGTTCTGCACCAACCCGGGATTGCTGATTGCCCGCAAAGGCCCGGCGCTCGACGGGTTCCTCAGCGCGGTGGCTGAACTGATCCCGCGCAGCGCGGCGCAAACCATGCTCACGCCCGGCATCTTCGGCGCCTATCAAGCAGGCGTGACCGCTCTGCAAGACAACCCCCGTGCACGCGCGATAGCGGTTGGCCAAGTCGGCAGCGGCCCGAATCAGTGTCAGACGCATGTATTCAGCACCGATGCAGCGGATTTTCTCGCCGATCAAAGCTTGCAAGCCGAGGTTTTTGGCGCGACAGCGCTGATCGTGCAATGCAGCAGTGACGAAGAAATCCGTCAGGTCTGCGAACATCTGGAAGGCCAACTGACCGCGACCCTGCACATGGATGACGCCGACCTTGCACTGGCGCGCACGTTGTTGCCAACCGTCGAGCGCAAGGCCGGGCGCTTGCTGGTCAATGGCTGGCCGACCGGCGTGGAAGTCTGCGATGCAATGGTGCATGGCGGGCCTTACCCGGCAACCTCGGATGCGCGCAGCACCTCGGTGGGCACTGCGGCGATCCTGCGTTTCCTGCGGCCGGTGTGCTATCAGGATTTCCCCGACAGCTTGCTGCCGACGGCGCTGCAACAGACCAATCCGCTCAGCCTTCGGCGCTTGCTCGATGGCCAACGGGAAGCGACACGCCATGGCGAATAATCCTTCGCACGACATCGCCGTGGTCGGCGCCGGAATCATTGGCGTAGCTTGCGCACTGCGCCTGGCGCGTCAGGGCCTGCGGGTGGTGGTCATCGATCAGCAGGAACCGGGGCATGGCGCTTCGTTCGGCAACGCCGGACATCTGGCCACCGAGCAGGTGTTTCCGATCGCTGATGTTTCGATCCTCAAGCGCTTGCCAGCCATGCTGATGGACCCGATGGGGCCGCTGCGTCTGGACTGGAAATACCTGCCGCGCGCCCTGCCGTGGTTCACCCGGTTATTGCTGAATCTGCGGCCTGAGCCTTTTCAGAAAACCGTCGCCGGCCTGCGCGCGCTTAATGAAAGCAGTCTCGACGCGTGGCAGCGCTTGCTCAGCGATATCCAGCGCACGGATCTGCTCAAGGTTGACGGCTCGTTACTAGTCTTCGAAAAACCTGAATCCCGTCAGGCCATCGAAGCCTTGCAGGCACGACTGCATCAGCAGCAGGTGCCGGTGGACTATTGGCAAGCGGGGGCGATCCGCGAAACGGCGCCGCAGCTCAGCGAGCAAATTCAGGGCGGGCTGTTTTTCCCGCGCACCGGGCATTTCCTTGATCCCTATCGGGTGGTCTGCGCACTGGTCGAAGCGGCTCGCAGCAGCGGCGTGAGTTTTCTCAAGCAGCAGGTTCAGGGCGGCTACGTGCAGGAAAACGGTGTGCTGTTAGTCACCGGCAATGGCGGCGTAACAGCCGCTCGAGCGTTACTGGCCTGCGGTGCGCATTCGGCAAAACTCACCGCCGCTCTGACCGGCAAGCAGGTACCGTTGGACACCGAACGTGGCTATCACCTGATGCTGCCGCACGAGCATGATCGCCTGCCCTTCCCCGTCACCTCGCTGGAACGCAAATTCATCATGACGCCGATGCGCGAAGGCCTGCGCCTGGCCGGCACAGTCGAATTCGCCGGGCTGGAGCGGCCAGCGAACATGGCACGCGCCTGGCAGTTGCAGCGCCTGAGCCAAGGCCTGTTTCGCCATGACCTGAACGCTGATGGCGCGACGCCGTGGATGGGCTTTCGCCCGTCGCTGCCGGATTCGCTGCCGGTGATCGATCAGGTTTGCGACGGCAAGGTCTTGCTTGCCTTCGGTCATCAGCATCTGGGACTGACGCAGGCGGCGGTGACGGCGGAGATGATCGGGCAGATGGTCTCAGGCGCGGCCGGCGAGTTGCCGAATGCCGACGCCTACCGGCTGGCGCGTTTCTAAACGTGCTTCAGCGCGTCGCCGTGATGCATGGCCAGGTGGCCGGTCTTGTCGCTCTTGACCTCGTACTGCGGCGCATCTTTCGAGGCCGGGCGGTGGCGGCCCATGAATTCGGTATCGCGGGTGTGCACCTTGACCACTTTGCCGTGAATCTCGCCGGCCTCGGAATTCCAGCGCACCGCATCGCCGACTTTGAATGAGCTGCTCATCATTGCGTCCTCGCCTCTGGCTGTTGGTTTATGGAGCCGCGCGCGTCGGAGAAATTCCGCTTTTTTGCGAGGCGACCGAAGGCAGGCAAAAAAATCGAACGGCGAAAATCACCCGCACCTCCAACCTGCACAAGCCGTAGAAAACGGCCATGACGAGGTGTGAGATGAATAACGATCAAGGCAAGCAAGGTGACGATCCGCTCCCAACCACGCCCGACCCGCTGAGTCCGGGGCGTACCGAGGTCGATCCGATGAAGGAACGCGGCATCGACGAACTGCCCGACAATGAAGGCGAAATCCCGCTGGACGATGACAGTACCGGCCTGGATCCGGAGCGGGTACGTCAGGAAACCGATAACGCCGAGATGGACGACCGGCCCAATCCGCGTTGAGCCTGAAACGGCAGCCATACGGCTGCCTTTCGGTTGCGCAATCAACAGCAGAATCAGGCAAGCATTTCACAGAAATGCACTACCTCGCGCTCCGACCCGGGCGCAACAATGGGCGTCCGACAACCCCATGGAGGATGCTCACATGCTCGTACAAGCCTATGGCGCCCACGCTGGCGACAAACCCCTTGAGCCCATGCAGATCAACCGCCGTGCCCCGGCGGCGCACGACGTGCAGATCGATATCGCCTTCTGCGGCATCTGCCATTCCGACTTGCATCAGGTGCGCGCCGAATGGGCTGGCACGCAATTCCCCTGCGTGCCCGGCCATGAAATCGTCGGCCGCGTCTCGGCGGTCGGCGATCACGTCAAAGCCTACAAAGTCGGCGATCTGGTCGGTGTCGGTTGCATCGTCGACAGCTGCCAGCACTGCGATGACTGCGACTCCGGCCTGGAAAATTACTGCGACGGCATGATCGGCACCTACAATTTCCCGACCCCGGATGCTCCGGGCTGGACCCTCGGTGGTTACTCACAAAACATCGTCGTGCACGAGCGCTATGTGTTGCGCATCCGTCATCCCGAGGCGCAATTGGCCGCCGTCGCGCCGCTGCTCTGCGCCGGCATTACCACCTACTCGCCGCTGCGCCACTGGAACGCTGGCCCCGGCAAGAAAGTCGGCGTGGTCGGCATTGGTGGCCTCGGCCACATGGGCATCAAACTGGCCCACGCCATGGGCGCCCACGTGGTCGCGTTCACCACCTCCGAATCCAAGCGTGAAGCGGCCAAGGCACTGGGCGCGGACGAAGTGGTGGTGTCGCGCAATGCCGAAGAAATGGCGGCACACACCAAGAGTTTCGACTTCATCCTCAATACCGTCGCAGCGCCGCACGATCTCGACGCCTTCCTCGTCCTGCTCAAGCGCGACGGCGCGTTGACCCTGGTCGGTGCGCCCGCATCGCCGCATCCGTCGCCGAACGTGTTCAACCTGATCACCAAGCGGCGCACCATTGCCGGTTCAATGATCGGCGGCATTCCCGAAACTCAGGAAATGCTGGATTTCTGCGCCGAGCACGGCATCGTTTCCGACATCGAGTTGATCCGCGCCGACCAGATCAACGAGTCCTATGAGCGCATGCTCAAGGGCGATGTGAAATACCGCTTCGTCATCGACAACGCAACGCTCGCCGGCTAAGCGCAAGCGCCCATCGGCAGCGCAATGCTGCCGATGGTTCGGGGATTTCACCTGCACAATTGACAGCGTCAGCGTTGCTCGCCAGAGTCGCACCCCTTTTTCCACCGCTGGGTGAACGGGGTCGCCATTGAACCAACAGACATTGTCCATGCGCCTGGAGCGCGTCGCTGCCCACGTGCCGGTCGGCGCGCGGCTGGCGGATATCGGCTCGGATCACGCCTATTTGCCGGTTGCCCTGATGCGCCGAGGCCTGATTACAGCGGCGGTGGCTGGCGAGGTCGCGCGCACGCCGTTCCACGCGGCGCAACGCACCGTCAATGACAACGATCTGCAGGGGCAGATCAGCGTGCGTCTGGCCGATGGTCTGGCGGCGATCAGGCCTGACGACGGCATCAGCGCCATCACCCTGTGCGGCATGGGCGGCGAAACTATTCGCGATATTTTCCAGAACGGCAAAGCTCACCTCAATGGCCACGAACGGCTGATCCTGCAACCCAACGGCGGCGAGCAAGCGCTGCGCCAGTGGTTGATGGATAACGGCTACCGCATCGTTTGCGAAGAAGTGCTGCACGAAAATCGCTTCGACTATGAAATCATCGTTGCCGAGCGCGGCTCTGATCCGGTGACTTACGATGCCAGGGAACTGTTTTTCGGACCGCTGCATCTGCAGGCGCGCTGCCCGGCATTTCTGCACAAATGGCAACGCAGGCTGAGTCAGCGGCAGAAGACGTTGGGGCAGTTTACGCGAGCGCAACAGGCGTTGCCGGAGGACAAAATTCTTGCGCTGAAGCAAGAGATGCAGTGGATCAGCGAATTGCTCGGGTGACTGTGCCGCCGTCTTCGCGAGCAGGCTCGCTCCCACAGGAAATTGCGTTTCTCCTGAGCGAACACAGTCAACTGTGGGAGCGAGCCTGCTCGCGAAAGCGGTGGGTCAAGCTACAGAGCAACCAAGTTGGCCGCAGCCGTCGGAAAAACAAAAAGCCTGCTGTTAAAAGCAGGCTTTTTCGTGGGTCGTGAACTTACTTCTGCTGCGTCAGCGCCGAGTAGCTGTTCATCAGGTTGCGGTAGTTGGGAATGCGCTGCGACAACAGATTGCCCAGGCCTTCAATGTCGTTGCGCCAGTCGCGGTGCAGCTCACAGGCTACAGAGAACCAGTTCATCATCTGCGCGCCAGCCTGAGTCATGCGGCTCCACGCGGCTTGCTGCACGGTGGTGTTGAAGGTGCCGGACGCGTCAGTCACCACGAACACATCAAAACCTTCCGCCAGTGCCGACAGGGTCGGGAAAGCTACACAGACATCCGTTACCACACCGGCAATGATGATCTGCTTGCGCCCGGTGGCCTTGATCGCCTTGACGAAGTCCTCGTTGTCCCAGGCATTGATCTGGCCTGGACGAGCGATGTATGGCGCGTCCGGGAACATTTCTTTCAGCTCTGGTACCAGCGGGCCGTTCGGGCCTTGTTCGAAGCTGGTGGTGAGGATGGTTGGCAGGTCGAAGAACTTGGCCAGATCCGCCAGCGCCAGCACGTTGTTCTTGAACTCGTTCGGCGAGAAGTCCTGCACCAGCGAGATCAGACCGGTCTGGTGGTCAACCAGCAGCACGATAGCGTCGTCTTTGTTCAGGCGGTTGTAGGTTGGAGTGGTCATGGTGTGCGTCCCTTTTCAAGTTTGAAGTTTTGTTGTTGCGTTCAAGTTGGGTACAGATTACTGACGCACAGCAAAGGGATAAATCGGCTGAAAAGCGTTTCACCGTCCACCCAAACCGGACAATCATTCGAGGCCCGCTCTGATTAGATACACCGAAGTACAAATGATGTACCTCAGCCCCCATTTATCAACTCCACGCAACTTCCTAAAGTCTCCTCCAACAGCCACCCGCCATCCTGACGGGCCAGCGACAGAGGAAATCATCATGAGCACATCGAAAAAAGTAGTTGTCATCACCGGCGCCTCGCAAGGCATTGGTGCAGGTCTGGTCGAAGGCTTTCGCGCCCTTGGCCATCAAGTGGTCGCTACCTCGCGCTCGATCAAAGAGTCGAGTGACCCGGATGTGCTGACCGTTGCTGGCGACATTGCCGATCCGCAAACCGCCGAGCGCGTGATTCGCGCCGCTGTTGCCCGCTTCGGTCGCGTCGATACGCTGGTCAACAATGCCGGGATCTTTCTGGCCAAGCCGTTCACCGCTTACAGCCAGGCGGACTATGCCCAGGTCGTGGCGACCAACATGAGCGGCTTCTTCTACATCTCGCAACTGGCCATCGCCGAGATGGAAAAACACGGCAGCGGCCACGTCGTCAGCGTCACCACCAGCCTGGTCGATCATGCAATCGACGGCGTGCCTTCGGTATTGGCGTCGCTGACCAAGGGCGGCATCAACGCCGCGACCAAATCCCTGGCCATCGAGTACGCCAAGCGCGGGATTCGGGTCAACGCCGTGTCGCCGGGCATCATCAAAACGCCGATGCACGCTGAGGAAACCCATCAGGCGCTGGGCAGCCTGCACCCGGTCGGCCACATGGGCGAAATCGACGACATCGTGCAAGCGATCCTCTACCTCGACGGGGCAAATTTCGTCACTGGCGAGATCCTGCATGTCGACGGTGGCCAGAGCGCCGGCCATTGATCGAACCCCTGCAATGCCGCCGGTGGATACCGGCGGCATCGTTGGTTGTGGTACACAGAGGATGAACGTCCGTCGATCCTCGGTGCGAGCCACAATGAAACGCCATTTTGAAGATTTGCAGTTAGGCAGTATCGAACTGTTCTGCCTGGCCGCCGAAGCCGGCAGCTTCACCGCCGCTGCGCAACTGGCCGGGGTCACGCCCGCTGCGGTGAGCCGGTCGATTCTGCGTCTGGAGCAACGCCTGGGTTCGCGACTGTTCGCCCGCACCACGCGCAGCATCCGCCTCACCGACGCCGGCCGCAGCTTCTTCGAACAATGCAGCCAGGCGTTGACGCAACTGGTCGAAGCGCAGCAGGAAGTCATGGGCGCGCAGACATCGCCGTCGGGGCGACTGCGCATCAGTCTGCCAACCACGTACGGGCATCACCGCATCCTGCCGCTGCTGCCGAAATTTCGCGCGTTGTACCCCGAGGTCACGGTCGACGTGCACTTGGGAAATCGCAATATCGACTTCGTTGAAGAGGGCTACGACCTGGCGATACGCGTGCGCGCGCAACCGGACTCGACCCTGATCGCGCGCCTGCTGGAAGACGCCCCCCTGGTGATGGTCGCCGCCCCCGAATATCTACATAGAGCCGGTACGCCGCAGACGCTGGACGATCTCATTGCGCATGAGTGCATCCAGTTCGAATTGCCCAGCAGCGGGCGGCGGATTTCCTGGCTGTTTCAGGAAAACGGCCGAGACCTGGAAGTGATTTCCGACGGTGGCTATTCCTGTTCCGACGATGTGCTCGGCGGTGTGACGCTGGCCAAGCATGGCGCCGGGCTCTTTCAGACTTACCGTTTCATCGTCGAGCAGGAACTCGCCGATGGCCGCCTGATTGAAGTGCTGCAGCCGTACGCCGGACGCTCGCGCCCCTACACCCTGCTCTACCCGCACGGCCGCTATGTGCCGCAACGGGTGCGGGCGTTTGTGGATTTTCTGTTGGGGTTTCGTGATGAATGGGCGGGACACCCGAGGTAATCAACCGGTCTGACGCAGGCGGCTGAGTTCCTTGGACGGCGGGCAGCCGAACTGGCGGTTGTATTCGCGGCTGAACTGCGAAGCGCTTTCGTAGCCGACGCGGTAACAGGCGCTCGAGACGTCCAACCCTTCATTGATGATCAGCCGCCGCGCCTCTTGCAGGCGCAGCTGTTTTTGATATTGCAGCGGGCTCATGGCGGTGACGGCTTTGAAGCGGTGATGCAGCGCCGAATTGCTCAGATTGGCCACCTGCGCCAGCGCGTCGATGCGCAGTGGCTCGGTGAAATTCTTGTTCAGCCAGTCGATAGCGCGCGTGACCCGGTGGGTCTGCGAATCGTTGACGGCGATTTCATACAGCAGATGCCCGTGCTGGCCGCGCAGCAGGCGGTAATACAGCTCGCGCAACGCCATCGGCGCGAGCATGCCGATGTCGCGCGGATTATCCAGCAGGCGCACCAGACGCAGCATGGTGTCGAGCAATGTCACGTCGATCTTATCGAGAAACATCCCGCGTCCGGTTTCCTGCGGCATGCCGGTCAGCGGCGACTCGGCAATCAGTTGCGTCAGTTGTGCCGGATCGAAATCCAGCCGTACGCAAAAATACGGCGCCTCGGGCGAGGCTTCGATCACCCGTCCCGACACCGGCAACGTCACTGACACCACCAGATAATTCAGCGGGTCGTAGAGGAAGCGTTCGTCACCCAGCCCGACTTCCTTGCGCCCCTGCACGATCAGGCACAGCGCCGGGCGGTGCACGACATGGATCAGCTCGGACGGCCCATCGAGACGGATCACGTGCAGCGGCGCAATCGCGGTTTCGTAGGTGCCCGGCGCATCGAAGCGCTGGGTCAGCAAGCGCACCAGTTCGGCGCGATACACCGCCGTGTCGTGGAGGATGGAAGCGTCGTGGTTATCCATGCAAAGGGCCTCGAAAGCAGACGAAGGTGGGTCAACTGCGGAGGAAGATTAGCCAGTTTTATCCAGCGGCGACTAGATCAAAGATGCTGCAGATTTGCCTGATTCTGCGTGCTCGTGATCGTGGCAAAGCCATGGGCGCGTTATCACACGCGCCCATGGCTTGCCGCACCGCTATCAGCCTGCCGTTACCGTCATGCCGCCATCGGCCATGACCACCGAGCCGACCATGAAACTGGCGCGGTCGGAGGCCAGAAAGTTCACGATCTCGGCGATCTCTTCCGGCTGCGCCGCCCGACCAATTGGCGCTGCTTCGCCGTGCTGTGCGAGGAAGCCCGGGCCGTCTTCGACCACGTCATTGAGGATATTGGTCACCACATCGCCGACGCCGATGGCATTGACGCGAATGCCGTGCTCGATGACTTCGAGGGCCAGCGTACGAGTCAATTGTGCCAGCGCACCTTTCGAGGCGGTGTAAGCGGAAATGGTCGGAAACGCAAAGTACGACGCATAGGAAGCGATATTGACGATCGCCCCGGACTTGTTCGGGATCATCGCCTTGACCGCTTCGCGACAGTGCAGGAAGGCTGCCGTGGCATTGACTGCCTGGATCTTTTCCCAGTCGTCGCGGCTCATGTCGATCACGGCTTTGTTGATAATGATCCCGGCGTTGTTGACCAGAATATCCAGGCGCCCGAACTGCTCGACGGCAAGGCCTACTGCACGTTCGGCGGCGCCGTCCTCAGTGATGTCCGCCACCAGCGGCACCAGATCGGGACGAGCCAGTTCTTCGACAGCCGGGTTGAGGTCTTCGGCAATCACCTTGGCGCCGCGAGCGTGCAGCATCAGCGCAATCGCCTTGCCGATGCCACTGGCCGCGCCAGTGACCAGTGCAACTTTACCGGCGACTTCTTGTGGCAGGGTGTGGTTGAAATCAGTCATGGTTTAACTCCTCGATAGCGAATCGGTGTTGCGCCTGATGGCGCGGTCGTAAACACGGCTTCACTGTCGCGCACTGTCCGCCGCCGGGCTTTCGGGCGATTGCCGGGACTGTCGGAGTTTTGCGCTGGAGTTTCTCGTTCGCCCGCCCTAACCTTCAAAATCATTCGCAGCCGAAGCCTTTGATGGAGCGTCCTGTGCCCTCTGCCAACCCTGCTACACCGACAATCAGCCAGCCCGCGCGCATCGCCGCCGAAGCCATGCCGGAGCATCTGCCCGGTATTGCGGAAACGACCACGCCGCGGCCGCAGATCAAGGATGCAGTGGTGCAGTTGTTCCGCCATCAAACCCTGCTTGAGCCGATCCGCGTGCCGTGCGTGGCCGAACCGCTGCTGGTGCTGGTATTGGCCGGCACTGCCCGGGTCGAAGAACGTTCGTTGGGCGGAGAATGGCAGGCGAGCCAGGTCACGGCGGGCGACTTCTTCCTGACCAACACCCGCGAACCCTATGAAATGCGCTGGCAAACCGAAGGCTGTGAGGTATTCGAAGTCATGCACCTTTATCTTGGCCTGGGCTTGATCGAACACGCGGCGCGCGAAGCCTTCGGCGAACAGTCCGGTGCAGTGACGTTTGTCGATGTGTCCGGTGCACGTGACGAGCAGGTCAGCTTCATCCTTGAGCAACTGCGCGTCGAACTGACCGAACAGCGCCAGCCCAGTGCACTGCTGGTTCACAGCCTGGCCCAGGCGTTGGCGATCCATTTGCTGCGTCATTATCTCGACCCCGACAGCAACCCGCGCCGCGATAACGCCCTGCCCGCCTACAAACTGCGCCGGGTGATCGAAGCCATGAATGCGCATCTCGCGGAAGATTTCAGCCTCAGTCATCTGGCCGCCATCGCCGGGCTGAGCGACTATCACTTCAGCCGCACCTTCAAGCGCGCTACCGGTTTATCGCCCTCGCAATACTTCATCCGCCTGCGCATGAGCCGCGCGCGTCATCTGTTGCTGGAGACCGCAGGCAGCGTGATCGACATCGGCCTGGAGGTTGGCTATTCCAGCCCCAGCCACTTTTCCCAGGTGTTCCGCCGTGAAGTCGGGGTCACTCCGAGTGCCTACCGGGACGCGCCACGCGGGGCCTGAAAACCTGTCGAAAAGCGATGCAGCAGAATTGGGCAAATCCCGTGGAGGAATCGATTAATAGCCCATGAGCCGCCGCACTTAATCTTCTTCCAAGCCCACTCACGGGCACACAGAAGAGGACGACATCATGCTGAACATTCAAGACAAAGTGATCGTGATTACCGGCGCCAGCAGCGGCATCGGCGAAGCCACCGCACGCCTGCTCGCCGAACGTGGCGCCAAAGTGGTGTTGGGCGCACGGCGCACCGAGCGTCTGGCCGTGATTGCCGAAGAGATCAACGGCGCCGGTGGCCACGCGCAGTTCCGCGCACTGGACGTCACCGATCAGCAGGATGTGCAGCGCTTCGTTGATTTCGCCGTCGAGCATTACGGCCGCGTCGATGTGCTGGTCAACAACGCCGGGGTCATGCCGTTGTCACGGCTGGATGCGCTGAAGGTCGATGAGTGGAACCGCATGATCGACGTCAACATCCGTGGCGTACTCCACGGCATCGCCGCCAGTCTGCCGTTGATGCAGCGCCAGCGCGCCGGGCAGATCATCAACATCGCCTCGATCGGCGCTTACACGGTCAGCCCCACCGCAGCGGTGTACTGCGCAACCAAATACGCAGTGCGGGCCATTTCCGAAGGCTTGCGCCAGGAAGTCGGCGGCGATATCCGCGTCACCGTCATTGCACCGGGCGTGACCGAATCGGAACTGGCCGAGAGCATTTCCGACGAAGGCGGCCGCGAAGAGATGAAGTCTTTCCGCAAGATCGCCATCCCCGCCGAAGCCATCGCCCGCGCGATTGCCTACGCCGTTGAACAACCGGCAGATGTCGACGTCAGCGAACTGATCGTGCGCCCGACGGCGAGCCCTTACTGAGGCCAGGAGTGAATCTGTGGGAGCGAGCCTGCTCGCGAAAGCGCTGGGTCAGTCGAGGATGATGTTGAATGTACCGCCGTCTTCGCGAGCAGGCTCGCTCCCACAGGGGGTCGTGGCACCACCAAATCATTGGTCAACACGGAACATTGTGGGAGCGAGCCTGCTCGCGAAAGCGCGGGTCAGTCGGCAAAGATGCTGGATGTACCGCCGTCTTCGCGAGCAGGCTCGCTCCCACCGGGGATTTGTGGCACCACCAAATCATTGGTCAACACGGAACATTGTGGGAGTGAGCCTGCTCGCGAAAGCGCTGGGTCAGTCGGCAAAGATGCTGGAGTGCCGCCGCCTTCGCGGGCAAGCCCGCTCCCGCAGGGTTTTGTGGCGCAACCAAATCAATGGTCAACACGGAACATTGTGGGAGCGAGCCTGCTCGCGAAAGCGGTGGATCAGCCGGCAAAGAGGTTGAATGTGCCGCCGTCTTCGCGAGCAGGCTCGCTCCCCCCGTGTGGTTGTGGCGCCACCAAATCAATGGTCAACACGGAACATTGTGGGAGCGAGCCTGCTCGCGAAAGCGCTGGGTCAGGCGAACATGATGTTGAATGTACCGCCGCCTTCGCGAGCAGGCTCGCTCTCACAGGCAATCGCGGTGCCGCTGACGAAATGGGCTGGCACTCATATCTAACCTAACGCGCTCCTGGCCCGATCAACATGCTTTCGATCTCGGCGCCGGGCATCATTTGCTGCAGGCCTTCGATGAGCTTGTCGCCGGCCTCGGTCAGCGCTTCCAGCGGCATCGCCGGCAGGCTTTCGAGGATGAACCACATGTGCTGCGCCTGCGCATCAAGGCGGGTTCGCACGCCTTGGCGCCAGTTCCAGCGCCGGCAGGTCACGCCTTGGTCATCGCGCCAGACCACTTCGCCAGCGTCCGGGAATTCGTGCGCGGGCTGGCCTTCTTTCATCGTGTCGAACGGTTCGCTGCCATCGGCGACGACCAGACGCGGTGAGCCTATGTAGGCTTGCGCATTCTCGCCGCCGACCGGAATCGCGTACTCGAGGCTGATGGCGTTGTACAGATCAACCACCGGATCGATGCTCGGCAAGTTGCCGTCGCGCAATACGCGTCTGCGCAGTGCTTCGGCCGAGCAAGGCGTGCGCTGCGGCTTGGCGCCGAACTGGCGGAACACGTCGGCCCAGGCCTGCAAATGCGCAGGCGCCCACTGCGGGCCACCAGCGGCGACGGCCTGGCAGGCTCTGGCCAGCGCAACACCTGACACCTCAGCGTCAAGAATCGGCGCCGCTTGCACAACAATGCTCAGCGCTCTGAAGCCCGGCGCCAGTTGCGCAACAGCCGGATCGATTGACGGCACGACAGACAGCATCCCAGAATCCCCCTCATACCCGCATTTCAAACGATGCTAGCGATCAATGACCAAGAAAGTCAATATATCGACCGAGGCCGGCGCCGACGTTCAGACTGTAAGCGCAGCGGTTTCCCGCACGCTCAAACACGCGCGCAAACAACAGAGCATCACGCTCGACGAACTGTCCCGACGCTCGGGCGTGAGCAAAGGCATGGTGGTCGAGATCGAGAAAGGCTCGGCCAACCCCAGCATCGCGACGCTGTGCAAGATCGCCGCAGCGCTGGGCTTGTCCGTGGCGGACTTCGTCAATGTCGCCGCGACCCCGGCAGCGCACCTGATCGACAGTCAGGACATCCCTACGCTATGGACCGGTGAACTGGGCGGTTCGGCACGATTGCTGGCCGGCACCAGCGGCCCGAACATGCTCGAGTTGTGGCGCTGGGAGTTGTTTCCCGGTGAGTCGTTTGCTTCAGCCGGTCACCCGAACGGCACCACCGAGTTGTTTCACGTCGAGAAAGGCACGTTGCATTTGACGGTTGGCGATGCCGAGCTGATTGTCGGGCCTGGGTGTTCGGCGGTAGCGCGGACGGATGTGGCGCATGGTTATGCCAACCCTGGCCGGGCGATACTGGTTTTCACGATGTCGGTGACTGAACTGCATCAGGGTGCGCGGGAGAGCCTCTCACTCTAATTCCAGAGTGGGAGGCATCGATTAAATCGCTCACTCAGCGTGACGGCGGATGTTCGGTTGACACCGAGTTGGCCGCATCCACATCTGACATGTCTTCCTCGACAGGCGCCTCATCGTCCGGCGGCAAAGGCACCTCGGGGTTTTCGCGCTTGGGATCGTGCCCGGTCTCGTTGTCGGTGGTGCGCGTCACGGCTTGTTGCGACTGGTTGCCCGGTGCGTTTTCATCAATGTCCATGTCGTTCTCCGAGGTATTCAGCGATAGGTACCTGAACGTGTGAAATGCCCTTGCGTGACAAGTGCCCGACAATGGACGAACGGCGTTCTGTAGAAAACGCAAAAGCCTGCTTTCGAGGCAGGCTTTCGCTTTGGATGGGAGGATTACTTCTGCTGCGTCAGCGCCGAGTAGCTGTTCATCAGGTTGCGGTAGTTGGGAATGCGCTGCGACAGCAGGTTACCCAGGCCTTCAATGTCGTTGCGCCAGTCGCGGTGCAGCTCACATGCTACAGAGAACCAATTCATCATCTGTGCGCCGGCCTGAGTCATGCGGCTCCACGCGGCTTGCTGCACGGTGGTGTTGAAGGTGCCGGACGCATCGGTGACCACGAACACATCAAAACCTTCCGCCAGCGCCGACAGGGTCGGGAACGCTACACACACATCCGTCACGACGCCGGCAATGATGATCTGCTTGCGCCCGGTGGCCTTGATTGCCTTGACGAAGTCTTCGTTGTCCCAGGCGTTGATCTGGCCTGGACGAGCGATGTACGGCGCGTCCGGGAACATTTCTTTCAGCTCCGGCACCAGCGGGCCGTTCGGGCCTTGCTCGAAGCTGGTGGTGAGGATCGTCGGCAGGTCGAAAAACTTGGCCAGATCCGCCAGCGCCAGCACGTTGTTCTTGAACTCGTTCGGCGAGAAGTCCTGCACCAGCGAGATCAGACCGGTCTGGTGGTCAACCAGCAGCACGATAGCGTCGTCTTTGTTCAGGCGGTTGTAGGTTGGAGTGGTCATGGTGTGCGTCCCTTTTCAAGTTTGAAGTTTTGTTGTTGCGTTCAAGTTGGGTACAGATTACTGACGCACAGCAAAGGGATAAATCGGCTGAAAAGCGTTTCACCGTCCACTCAAACCGGACAATGGCAAACGTTGAAATGCTCGACGGTTAATCCGCCAGAACGACGCCATGCTATGCTCCGACAGAGAAAACGAGGGGTTAACAATGAGCGAATCAGCCACTGACAGCGTCGCGAGCGAAGTTCGCAAGCTCGCGGAAAAACACAGGGTAGGCGCCGAGCGTGACGGCCTGAGTCGCATGGCGGTGACGATAACGCGGCTGGCCGGTGATGCCGTTGAACTGGACAGTGTTGAGCAACTGCTGGTCAACCTGAAGCGAAAGGGTGTCTTGAACAAGTCTGAAATCATGGCCTTACAAGGACGTTACCTTCAGGAAAAAAGGCATTCGAAGAAGCAGCTCAGCGCATGACGTTCGACCCCTTCGGCGATTTCGAAACTGAAGGCTACCTTCGCAACTCGCTCAAGCTGAAAGACCCGGCTGAAGTAAAGGAATCGGAACATCTCTCTTTCGAAGCCAGTATCGAAGACGCCCTTGCTCATCTGGCAAAAAAAAGATCCATCGACTATCAAGCGGTACTCAGAACTCATGAAATCCTGTTTGCCGGTTTCTACCCATGGTCAGGCAAAGACAGGAATGAGCTGGTTCCCCACCTCGCTGTTTTCAAAGGATCAAAAGACGATCCGCATCACACACCTTTCGAGCGACCTGAGCTGATCAAAAGATCCGTCGAATATGCGCTGGAGCTGGCTGCAAACAAAAAACGCTTCCACGAGCGCCCTGGCGAGGTGATGGGCCAATTGGCTTTCGCTCATCCGTTTCTGGATGGTAATGGGCGGACCATCCTGCTTGTTCACATGGAACTGTGCTACCGGGCCAAGTTTGCCATCGATTGGTCGAAGACCAACAAAGATGCGTATTTACGGGCGCTCAGCGACGAGATCCGCGATCCTTCCAGAGGCCACCTGGACGATTATCTGAAGCCTCACATCGTAGACATCTCAAGCCGTGAGGAATGGCCCGGAGTGATTGGCGATATCAAAGGGTTGGACGGTTTGGACAAGGAAGGAATCATCTACGCGAATCTCAACAATCCCGACATTCAGCAGCTGTATAAAAGCTACAGAACGCAGCCAATAAAGTGACTAAAGAGGCCTGCTGTTAAAGCAGGCTTTATTTGTCTGGCAGCCAGCGCCAGCGTCTCTTGACCTTGCGGTCTGCGCGACGCAGACCTGCTTACGCGCCCTGACGACTCAAACTGAAATTCACTCAATCGTAAAACGGCTCAACCAACGCCCGACTACCGACAAAGAAACTGTCCGCCACCAGGCGCAACGGCTGCAGATCCAGGTCGCTGGCCTTGTCGCTGATCAATTGCTGGAAGTGGCGGTAGACCGCTGCGTACTCGCCCTCCTCCGACACACTTTGGCGCACGCCGTCGATACTCAGCACGGCGCCGCCGTTGTCCAGGCGCAGAACGCCCTCGGCGCAGCGGATTTCGATGCTCCACAGTTCGTCGTGGCCATGGTCGAAGTCGAACTCGGCGCGCACGTCGAGCCGACGCGCATCGGACATTTTGATCGAGGCGGCAATCGGCGACTGGCAGTTGCTCGGCACGCGCAGTTCGGCGGCTTCGACAAACAGCGGCAGCGTCAGCAGGTGGGTGATGATCGACAAAGCGTTGATGCCCGGATCGAAGACGCCGAGGCCGCCCGGTTGCCAGATCCACGCTTGACCCGGATGCCACTTGCGTACGTCTTCCTTCCAGTCGATCCGAACGCTTTGCAGGGTGCGGCTGGCCAACCAGTCACGGGCGGCGGCGATGCCCGGCGCATAGCGCGAGTGCCAGGCGAACAGAGCGCTGACGCCTTGCCCGGCGACTTGATCGACCAAGGCCATGGCCTCGCCCAATGTCGCACACGGCGGCTTTTCCACCAGCACGTGCTTGCCGGCCGCCAACGCCTGTTGCACCAGTGCGAAGCGCCCCTGCGGCGGCGTGCAGAACGCAATCGCATCGACGGTCGGACCGTTCTCGAGCAGTTCGCCCAGCGACTGGAAGTTTTCCACCCCGGCGCAAGATTTGCCCTGGGTGGCGACCGCCACCAACTGGAATGCCGGGTTGGCGAGGATGGCGGGGACGTGTTGATCCTGGGCGATCTTGCCGTAGCCCACCAGGCCGAGACGAATCGGTTGCATTACAGACTCCTGTTGTTGTTTTGGTCTTTGCAGCGCAGCGGCAAGAGTACGTGTTTCTGTGCTCGCCTCCAATCGTCATACTATTTAAATCAAGTTTGGTCGCGGCGAACGCATGGCTTATTCGTCATTTCTTCTTACACCTTTTGTCGTCCGATCCGGCACCGCGCGGCGATCGGCAGCCGGCGATCAGCCTCAGTTTGCTATCATGCGGCGCTTTTACGGTTAACCCCTCGCCAGTCCTGCCGACTGGCGGGCTGCAAAAGGCGGTATTAGATGACGGCTTTGTTGACTCGCCGCAAGGTACTTGCGGGAATGGGCGTGCTCGGGCTCGGCCTGCTCGCCGGTTGCGATACCCGTGGCCAACTGTCGTACAAGTACGGCAAGGATCTGAGCGACAAGATCCTCGGACGCACCTTCAAGCTGAAGAACCCCGAAGGCGAAACCATGTCGCTGTCGAGCTTTCGCGGGATGATGCCGATGATCTTCTTCGGCTTCACCCAGTGCCCGGCCGTTTGTCCCACTACCTTGGCCCGCGCCGCACAGATCAAAAAACTGATGGGCCGCGACGGCGACCGTTTGCAAGTGGTGTTCATCACCCTCGACCCGGAACGCGACACGCCGCAGATCCTCGACGCCTACGTCAAAGCCTTCGACCCGAGCTTCGTCGCGCTGTACGGCACGCTTGAGGAAACCAAGGCCACCGCCAAGGAATTCGACGTGTTCTACGAGAAAGTCCCGGCCGGCGACACCTACACCATCTCCCATACGTCCACCAGCTACGTCTACGACTCGCGTGGTGAGTTGCGCCTGGGCCTGTCCACTTCGCTGACAGCCCAAGAGTGCACGGAAGATTTGCTTACTGTTATGGAGGTCTGCTGATGCATCCCGTTCTGAATCACCTCAAACGCACCGTATGTGCACTGTCCCTGCTCGGCCTGGCCTTCCAGGTGTCGGCGCAGACCAAAGTCGACGACGCCTGGGTCCGTGCCACCGTGCCGACCCAGTCCGCCAGCGGCGCGTTCATGACCGTCACTGCCGACACCGACAGCAAGCTGCTCAGCGTTGCCTCGCCAATGGCCAAGGACGTGCAGATTCATGAAATGAGCATGAAGAACGACGTCATGACCATGGGCCCGGTGAAATCAGTTGAGCTGCCGGCCGGCAAAGCCGTCAGCTTCAATCCGAACGGCTACCACGTCATGCTGATGGGCCTGAGCGGTCAGTTGAAGGAAGGCGACAGCGTGCCGCTGACCCTGACAGTGGAAAACGCTAAGGGCGAGAAAGAAATCATTGAGGTCAAAGCACCGGTTCGCGCGCTGACCAACATGGGCGGCCACGATCACAGCAAGATGCATTGATCGCTGAGAGAAAGACTGTTCGCCCGACACATAAACGGGGCGGCCTGATCGATGATCGGGCCGCCCCGTTTTTTTGCCCGGAAGAGGGTTTACGCCGCTAAACCTGTGGTAGCGAGCTTGCTCGCGAAGGCGTCAGGTCAGTCAACTCATCTGTGGCTGAAACTCCGCTTTCGCGAGCAAGCTCACTCCTACAGTAGTTCCGGCTGATGCCCATTCCCTCAACTCCCCGCACCACCATGCGCTTCTTCAAAGAAGTAATCCTTCCAGCTCGCCGCCTTGTTTTTCAACACACCCAGTTCCTGCAATTTCTCGGCATAGATGAACGTGCGTTGCGGTACGACGGTGAAGTCGATCTCCGGGTCTTTGACGATTTGCTCGACCAGTGCCAGCGGCAGTTTCGATTGCTCTGCGCGGATGTAGGCCTGGGCGGCTGCGGGCTTGTCGGCTTTGATGATCTGCTCGGCTTCGGCCAGTGCGTCGTAGAACGCCTTGTAGGTTTTCGGGTTTTCGTCGTGGAATTTTTCCGTGGTGTAGAGCACGTTGAACGTCGCCGGGCCGCCGAGGATGTCGTAGGAACTCAGCACTTTGTGCACGTTGGGGTTTTGCAGAGCCTGATACTGGAACGGTGGGCTGGAGAAATGCGAGTTGATTTCCGAGCCGCCGGCAATCAGCGCGGCGGTGGCGTCCGGGTGCGGCAGGCTGACTGAGATGTTGTCGAATTTCTTGAACTGGTCGTCACCGAATTCCCTGGCGGTTTCGATCTGCAGGGTGCGCGACTGGAAGCCTACGCCTGCGGCTGGCACGGCGATGCGATCCTTGTCGCTGAAGTCCTTGAGGGTTTTGATATTCGGGTTGTTGGTCAGCAGGTAATTGGGCATCGAGCCCAGCGCGGCGATGGCTTTGACGTTCTGTTTGCCCTTGGTGCGATCCCACACGGTGAGCATCGGCGGCACACCGGCCGAGACAACGTCCAGCGCACCGGTGAGCAGCGCCTCGTTCATGGCCGTGGCGCCGGAAATGCTGTTCCAGTCGACCTTGATCTCCAGGCCTTGAGCCTTACCGTGTTTCTCGATCAACTTTTGATCTCGCACGACGTCGAGAATCAGGTAACCGATGCCGAATTGCTGGGCGATGCTGATTTTGCCCTCGGCCTGGGCGCCACTGCTGAACAGCGCACCCGCTGCCAGAGTAGCGGCCAACAGAGTCAGCGCAGAACGTTTGAACGGTGTGGCCATGACAACCTCGCAGCATGGGGATGGGCTGAAAGGCCTGACTTTATAGCTATAAAAAATTGAAATTAAATATCTTTATCGCATATCGATAGCACTGAGCGATTTGACGTCTGCTGCTGGAATTCAGGAGCAGTGGATGGACCTACAACAGTCTGAAACAAAAAACTGCCCCTCGGGAAAATGGCACTGCGTCCCACAACCCACGCCCGCTATGGGCACGCGCCGTTTCGGGGATCGCCGGCCGCAGGTTTTAAAAAGCCGATCAGCCTTCCTGCCCTTGATATCATCACCCACACTTTTTTGACCCTTTGATGACAAGCAGGCCTTTTTTGTGAGCGCTCTTTTCAACTGGCTGCGGCGGCCGAATGCCCGTCTTCTTTCTCTAATCGTTTTGGTAATGATCGTGCCGGTGTGCCTGCGTGCAGCGTTGGGCTGGTCGACACCGCTGGGCTTTTTGTCGGATCTGGCCGTGGGTAGTCTGCTGGTGGTAGCGCTGCATCGCCGTACGTGGTGGCTGGCCTTGCCGGTGCTGGTGTTCTGGGCGCTGCTGGCGATCGCCACGGCAGAATTGGTCAGCGCCGTCGGCCGCCTGCCGAGGCCTTCGGATATTCACTATCTGATCGACCCGCAGTTCGTCGAGAATTCCACTGGCGGCGGACTTGCGCACCCTGCCCTGGCCATTGCTTTGCTGGGTACTTTGGTTTTCTGGCTGCTGGCCCAATTTATGGGGCGCAGCCTGGCTCGTCCGGCATTGCCGCGCGCTGCCTGGGCCGCGCCGATCGTGTTGCTCGCCGCCCACTGGGGCGCGCAAAACCTGTGGCCGAATGACGGCGACGCCTGGCGCCTGTACAACCTGCCGCATCAATTGCTCGCCAGTGAAGTCGCCGACCTGCAGATCCAGGCCGAGGAATGGCTGGACGGCGACGTCGAAGAACCGACACCGGCGATGGCCGGGCTCACCGACGTCGATCTCAATGGCCAGAAGCTGCTGGCCGCGCCGGGGCAGGCGCGCAACGTATTGATCATCGCTTTGGAAGGCATTCCCGGCGCCTACATCCGCGCCAACCGCGAGGCGATCGGCAGACACTATCAGGAAGACCTGATGCCCAACCTCAGCCGCTGGGCCGAGCGCGGCATGAACACACCGGATTACGTGCTGCACACCCATCAGACCATTCGCGGCCTCTACGCCATGCTGTGCGGTGACTACGACAAGCTCAACAACGGCACGCCCAAAGGCGTGGAAATGCTCACGCTCAACGAGCGCAATCAGGCCTGCCTGCCGGCGCAGCTGCGCGAACACGGTTTCAGCACTCATTACTTGCAGGGCGCCGGCCTGCGCTTCATGGCCAAAGACAAGATCATGCCGCACATCGGTTTCGATGCGACCCATGGCCTGGAATGGTTCAGCAACAGCAACTATCTGGAGTTCCCCTGGGGCAAGGATGACAAAGCGTTTTTCGAAGGTGCGCTGGATTATGTCGGCCAGTTGAAAAAGCAAAAGCAGCCGTGGATGTTGACGCTGCTGACGGTCGGCACCCACCAGCCCTACTCCGCACCGGAGGATTATCTGCAGCGTTATGAAACGCCGAAGCAGGCTGCTGTGGGTTATCTCGACGATGCGCTGGATCAGTTTCTTTCAGGGCTGGAGCGCCAAGGCATTCTCAAGGACACGTTGGTGGTGATCACCTCGGATGAATCCCACGGTATCGACGGCGTGCGGCTGGCCTCCTCGTGGGGTTTCAACCTGACGCTGGCACCGGAGCAAGCGCAACTGCCGCGCCTGAATGCCGGGGTCTACGGCCACGTCGATCTGAGCACCTCGATCCTCGACTATTTCGACCTGCCGGTGCCGTCTGCGCTGAGCGGGCGGTCGCTGTTTCGCGACTACGATTCCGGGCGCGAGATCATGTCGTTCACCAACGGCAAACTGCGTTACCACAACGGTCAGGGCATCTTCTCCGAATGCGACCTGCCGCGCCGCTGCCGCTATTACCAAAGCACCGGCTTCATCGCCGAAAGCGCCACTTACAAAGGCACCTACAGCGGCCATCCGGCCCGGCAGATCGCCGCGCGCGCCGATGCGCTGGACCTGTCCTTGCTGCGCACACCGCTCAATCATCGCTACCAGTTCGGCAGCAACAACATCATCCCTCTGCAAGCGCAGATCAAGGATGACTGGGCCGACAACCTGATCGGCGCGCAATACCTGGAAATGCCCAAAGGCTCGCACACCCGCGTGCGCCTGACCGTGCGCTCGGTCGATCCGCAGCAGGCGGCGTACATTCAGCTCAAGGCCAAGGAATTTGAACAGGACGTGCAACTGGGCCTGCCAGCA
The DNA here is from genome assembly GCF_019145195.1 of Pseudomonas siliginis. Taxonomy (GTDB): domain Bacteria; phylum Pseudomonadota; class Gammaproteobacteria; order Pseudomonadales; family Pseudomonadaceae; genus Aquipseudomonas; species Aquipseudomonas siliginis. Next base: position 72,622 of record NZ_JAHSTW010000003.1, on the reverse strand, counting down.
GAAATGGTCGCCACGGCGGATCAGCCGCTGGAGATGGATTTCAGCTTTGAAAACCCGCAGCCGCGCAAAGCCTTCTCGTTTCATTTGCTGGGCTATGGCAATGGCGCGGTCGAGGTCTCGGACTTCAGCGTGATCACTGAACTGCCTGGGCAGGATGACATTCTTGATGACGTGCCCGAGGACGACACCGCGCAATCGAGTTGACGTCTTTATTTATAAAGGCTGCGCTCGCCTGTCACTTTGCCTTGGGGTATCGAGTGTAAGATCGAAATTGCCTGTCACTTTCCCGGCTTTTCCCAGATCCAGAGCAAAAGTGCCTGTTACGGTTTTGCGAAAATTGGCAAAGGTGACGATGAGTTCACCCTCAATAATGGGTTGGTCAAAATGATTGATCACAACCTTCCAATACCGTCCCATGGTTGGAAAAGTCACTGTGTGAGGCCCATCTCCCTCCAACGAATTCGGCACAGACAAATCGACCGTGTTTATAAAATCTTCAGTTCCGATGATGATAAATTCCTTCTCGGTCTCTGCATAAACACATAACTTGCTCTCCAGAAATTTATCGTCATCGAGAAACGCGACAAAGCTACCGGTAGCATTTCGTTTGTTCATAAGGTCACTTGTTCTGTCCTGAGACATGTCGATATTCCCTTGAGGTAAAGGTGACGTTGCGTTGACTCCAACGTATTGGGATTGCGTGGTATCAACCACTGTCAAAGCTGACAGTTTTTAAGATCGCTTCGAAATAACGCCGCTTTTGCATCACGATATCGCGCTAGCAAAAGAGCCTGCCTATCGCCCGCCAAGACTGCGGCTATTAGCCGACTTGCCAACTCGGGTCTAGCCTTACCAGTCCGAAGTCGGCACGAGCCGGCCGCAGACCTGATAGGGATACGAACATGGCAAACGAATCGAAATGCCCGTTCAACCACGCCGCCGGCGGCGGTACGACGAACCGTGACTGGTGGCCGAATCAACTCAACCTCAAAATCCTCAGCCAGCATTCCCCCAAGTCCGATCCGCTGGGCCAGGACTTCGACTACGCCAAAGCCTTCAAAAGCCTCGATTTTCAGGCGCTGAAACAGGACATCAGAGCGCTGATGACTGACTCCCAGGATTGGTGGCCGGCCGATTTCGGCCATTACGGCCCGTTGTTCGTGCGCATGGCCTGGCACAGCGCCGGGACCTATCGCACCGCCGATGGCCGTGGCGGCGCCGGCTCCGGTCAGCAACGCTTCGCCCCGCTCAACAGCTGGCCGGACAACGTCAGCCTCGACAAGGCCCGCCGCCTGCTGTGGCCGATCAAGCAGAAATACGGGCGCAACATTTCCTGGGCCGACCTGATCGTGCTCACCGGCAACGTCGCGCTGGAGTCCATGGGCTTCAAGACCTTCGGTTTTTCCGGGGGCCGCGCCGATGTCTGGGAACCGGATGAAGACGTGTACTGGGGTTCGGAAACCGAGTGGCTGGGCGGCGACAACCGTTACGGCAAGAGCAATGGCCCGGTGCAAAAGCCCGGTGACGGCACGCTGGTGGCTGAGCCCGATTTGCATGGCCGTGAAGAAAGCCGCACCGATCAGGGCGAACGCAATCTGGAAAATCCCCTCGCCGCCGTGCAAATGGGCCTGATCTACGTCAACCCTGAAGGCCCTGAAGGCAATCCGGACCCGGTGGCCTCGGCCAAGGATATTCGCGAAACCTTCGGCCGCATGGCCATGAACGACGAAGAAACCGTGGCGCTGATCGCCGGCGGCCACGCGTTCGGCAAGACCCACGGCGCCGGCCCGGCCGACAATGTCGGCCCAGAGCCGGAAGCGGCTGGCCTTGAGCAACAGGGTCTGGGCTGGAAAAACGCCTTCGGCACCGGTAAAGGCGCCGACACCATTACCAGTGGTCTGGAAGTGACCTGGACCACCACGCCAACGCAGTGGAGCAACAACTATCTGGAAAACCTGTTCGGCTTCGAGTGGGAGCTGACCAAAAGCCCGGCGGGCGCCCATCAGTGGCAACCAAAAAACGGCGCCGGTGCAGGCACCGTTCCCCACGCTCACGATCCGAACAAGAAGCTCTCGCCGACCATGCTCACCTCCGACCTGGCGTTGCGCTTCGATCCTGCATACGAGCAGATTTCCCGGCGTTTCCTGGCCAATCCCGATCAGCTCGCCGACGCATTCGCCCGCGCCTGGTACAAGCTGATCCATCGCGACATGGGTCCGCTCTCTCGCTACCTCGGCCCGGAAATGCCGCAAGAGGAGTTGCTCTGGCAAGACCCGCTGCCCGACGTGACGCACCCGCTGATCGATGACAGCGACGCCACGGCGCTGAAAAACAAGGTGCTGGCTTCAGGGTTGTCAGTGTCGCAACTGGTTTCGACCGCGTGGGCTGCAGCATCGACCTTCCGCGGTTCGGACAAGCGCGGTGGCGCCAACGGCGGACGCTTGCGTCTGGCCCCGCAGAAGTTCTGGCAGGCCAACCAGCCCGAACAACTGGACAAAGTGCTGAGCACGCTGGAAAGCATTCAGAACGAATTCAACGGTTCTGCTGCCAATGGCAAGAAGATCTCGTTGGCGGACCTGATCGTCCTGGCCGGTAATGCCGGGGTGGAAAAAGCCGCGCAGAACGCCGGGCATTCAGTGTCGGTGCCGTTTTCACCGGGCCGCGTCGATGCTTCGCAGGAGCAGACCGATGTCGAATCGTTCGGCTTCCTCGAACCGATCGCCGATGGTTTCCGCAATTACAGCAAAGGCAAATACACGGTTGCGGCAGAAACCTTGCTGATCGACAAGGCGCAATTGCTGACTCTCACGGCACCGGAAATGACCGTGCTGCTGGGTGGTTTGCGGGTATTGAACACCAATGTTGGCCAGACGCGGCATGGCGTGTTCACCGATAAAACCGAAACGCTGAGCAACGACTTCTTCACCCACCTGCTGGACATGGGAGTTGAGTGGACCCCAACGTCACGGGATGCCGATGAGTTTGAAGGCCGTGACCGCAAGACCGGGGCGCCAAAGTGGACGGCGACTCGGGTGGATCTGGTGTTCGGCTCGAATGCGCAATTGCGCGCCTTGGCCGAGGTGTATGCCAGTTCCGACGCGAAGGCGCAGTTCGTTAGCGATTTCGTCAAGGCATGGACGAAGGTGATGAATCTGGATCGGTTTGACCTGCGTAAATAGCTGTTTGTTGTGCCAATGAAAATGCCGCTCGTTGAGCGGCATTTTTTTGTTGATCGTTCCCACGCAGAGCATGGGAACGATCAATTAAACGCCCCAACATTTATCAGCGTTACGCCAGGCTTTTGCTCACCACTTCATACACATCGCTGGACAGCGCCCCGGACGCCAGAATCCGCTCCAGCTCGGCCTTCATCAGTGCCTGACGCGCGCTGTCGTATTTGCGCCAGCGGGTCAGCGGTGCCAATTGACGTGAGGCGATCTGTGGGTTGAAACCGTTCAGTTCGATCACCAGATCGGCAAGGAAGCGATAACCGGAACCGTCCGCGGCGTGGAAGTTGATCAGGTTCTGCCCGGCGAACGCGCCGATCAGTGCCCGCACCTTGTTCGGGTTCTTGATGTTGAATGCCGGGTGCTGCATCAACGCCTTAACGCGCGCCAAACCGCCCGGCAAGGTGCTACCGGCCTGCACGCTGAACCACTGATCCATGACCAGCGGATTGTCCTTGAAGTGCTCGGCGAAGCTGGCCAAAGCCAGGGCCTTCTGCTCTTCGAAAGGCGAGTTGACCAGCACCGCCAGCGCGGTCAGGCGCTCGGTCATGTTGTCGGCAGCCTCGAATTGCTCCAGCGCCGCTGCCAACACTTCCGGCTTGCCGCTGAGCATCAGGTACGACAGGGCGATGTTCTGCAAGGCGCGACGGGCGAAGTGCTCGGCCTCGGCCACGTACGGAGTTTTCTTCGACAGATCGCGGTTGGCCTGATAACGCAGCCACAGCGCTTCGAACAAACCTTCGGCGAGTTGCTTGCGGGCGAATTCGCGAGCGACATGAATCGCCTCGACGTCGGCCACTTCGCTGATCTCGGTGAGATAAGCCTCACCCGGCAACGAAAGCATTTCGGCAACCATCGCCTGATCCAGCGACTCGTCGGACAGCACCGTACGCAGCGCCGACACCAGACGCGGATCGAGCTTCAGGCTCTCGCCTTTCTGATGTTGGCCGATCAACTCTTGAAGCACTTGCACCGACAATTGCTGACCGGCATCCCAGCGATTGAAACCGTCGCTGTCGTGCTGCATCAGGAACATCAGTTGATCGCGGTTGTACGGGAAGCTCAGTTTCACCGGTGCCGAGAAGCCGCGCAGCAGCGATGGCAGCGGCTGTTCGTTGATGTCGACGAAGGTGAAGGTCTGTTCGGCTTCGGTCACCGAAATCACCCGAGTGGTGCCTTGTGCCGAAGCTTCGCCGGCCAGACGCAGGGCGATTTCGTTGCCCTGGCTATCAAGCAGCCCGAGCTCGACCGGAATCACGAACGGCAGTTTTTCTACCTTGTCCGGGGTCGGCGGGCAGCTCTGGCGGAAGGTCAGACTGTAGGTTTTCGCCGCAGCGTCGTAGGACTCGCTGACGGCCAGACGCGGTGTACCGGCCTGGCTGTACCAGCGTTTGAACTGGCTGAGATCAACGCCATTGGCATCTTCCATGGCCTTGACGAAGTCGTCGCAGGTCACGGCCTGACCGTCGTGGCGTTCGAAATACAGATCGCTGCCCTTACGGAAGCCTTCGGCGCCCAGCAGGGTGTGGATCATGCCGACCACTTCCGAGCCTTTTTCGTACACGGTCAGAGTGTAGAAGTTGGAAATCTCGATGAAGCTGTCCGGGCGCACGGCGTGGGCCATCGGCCCGGCATCTTCGGCGAACTGGTGGGTACGCAGGTACGCCACGTCCTGAATGCGCTTTACCGTCGCCGAGTTCATGTCCGAGGAGAAACCGGCATCGCGGAACACCGTGAAACCTTCCTTGAGCGACAGCTGGAACCAGTCGCGGCAGGTCACGCGGTTGCCCGACCAGTTGTGGAAGTATTCATGGGCGACGATCGCCTCGACCCGCTGGTGCGCGGCGTCGGTCGCGGTTTCAGCGCGGGCCAGCACGGCGCTGGAGTTGAAAATGTTGAGGCCCTTGTTCTCCATCGCGCCCATGTTGAAATCGTTGACCGCGACGATCATGAAGATGTCCAGATCGTACTCGCGACCGTAGACCTCTTCGTCCCAGCGCATGGATTTCTTCAGGCTGTTCATCGCGTGCTGGCACTTGTCGATGTTTTCCGGCTCGACATAAATGCGCAGCGCGACGTTGCGCTGGCTCATGGTGGTGAAGGTGTCTTCGACGCACCACAGATCACCGGCGACCAGCGCAAACAGGTACGCCGGTTTCTTGAACGGATCTTCCCAGGTCGCCCAGTGCCGGCCGTCTTCACCGGGGCCGGAAGCGATCGGGTTACCGTTGGAGAGCAGCACCGGGTAGCTGTGCTGTTCGGCCACGACGGTGGTGGTGAACTTGCTCATCACGTCCGGGCGGTCGAGGTAATAGGTGATCTTGCGAAAGCCTTCGGCCTCGCACTGGGTGCAGAACATCGTGCCGGACTTGTACAGGCCTTCCAGCGCGGTATTGGTTTCCGGGTGGATGCGCACGCTGGTGTCGAGGGTGAAGGTTTCACTGGTTGGCTGCAGAGTCAGGTGGCTGTCCGAGACTTGATAGTCAGCGGCGCTCAGCTCCTGGTCCGCCAGCGTCACCGACAGCAGCTCGAGTTGCTGGCCGTCGAGCACCAGCGGCGGCAGGCCGGCGCCGCGTTCCGGGTTGCGGCGCATCACCAGTTGCGCGTGAACCAGGCTGTGGTCCTCGAACAACTCGAAGGTCAGGTGCGTTTCGTCGATCAGGTACTCGGGCGCCTGATAGTCCTTGAGGTAAATCATCTTCGGTTGTTCGGTGCGCATGCTGGAATCCTTATTGATGCACGGCGAGCTGGTAAGCCGTGTATTTACGAATGTTGATCACGCCGGTGTCGAAGATCAGGTACTGGCCCTTGATCCCCAGCAGCGTGCCTTCGGCAATCGGGTTCTTGTCCAGGTTGAAGCTGACGATTTTCGCCGGGTATTGCTCGACGGGATAGCGGATTTCCAGCGGTTCGACATCGGCAATCGTCTGAATCGCCTGTAGGCCGAATCGCTCCTGCAACCCTTGCAGGCCTTCGGCGCAGCTTTCGAACAACTGATCGCGCACCTGCGCCAGATCCACCGCCGCCGCATCGCCCTTGAGCAGCGCGCGCCAGTTGGTCTTGTCCGCCACCTGGCTGCGGAACAGGTCTTCGACAAACCCCGATTGCTGGCGTGTCGATACACGCATGATTGGCAAGGCTTGACTCGCACCCTGGTCGAGCCAGCGGGTCGGCAACTGCGTAGCACGGGTGATGCCAACCTTGATCCCCGACGAGTTGGCCAGGTAAACCACATGGTCGGTCATGCAGAATTTCTCGCCCCACTCCGGATCGCGGCAGGTGCCGGCGTCGAAGTGGCAGCGCTCCGGGCTCATGATGCACAGGTCGCACTGCGCCAGTTTGGTCATGCACGGGTAGCAATAGCCCTGACTGAAACTGGTTTTGGTCTTGCGCCCGCAATGGGTGCAGTGGATCGCCCCTAAAAATTCCAGACGCAGCGTGCTGCCGATCAACGGATTGACCGGCACCTCGACGTCATCCAGACGAAACGCGTACTGCACGTTCGACCCGTCCAGACGCGCCGACATTTTGCTGATTGCACCGCGGCCAATCTCGATCAATGGATGGCATCCGACTTGAACAGGATGTTCGGCACTTCGATCGACTTCGACGCACATTCTTGCGGGCCCATGTAACCGGTGCGCTGATCTTCAGGCAGGTTCTGGATTTCCCAGGCAATCATCGCCTGCAACGACAGCTCGCGCTGTTCGGCAGTGAGTTTGTTGCCGTCAGACCATTTGCCGATTTCCACGGCCAGTTTCAGGCTTTCGTAGATGTCCGGGGTGATGTTGCTGATCATGTCGTTGAAAGAGGACATCAGGGTCTCCGCGCTCTTTGCTGAAACAAAAAATGTTAGACGGCCAGTTTACGGCGGTTATACAAACCGCCCAACAAACCGGTGAAGCATCCGATGAGTAACCCGCTCAGGTGCGCGGCGTTGGCGATCTGGCCGAAACCGATCAGCGAAATCACCCCGGACATGCACACCACCAGCCACACCAGCATCATCACCAGCACGCCGCGCGGCAAACGATAGGCCGGGTTCGGCGCCAGCATCTGGAAAATCCAGCAATGCCCGAGCAAGCCGTAAAGCACGCCGGACAGCCCACCAAACAGGCTCGGGCCGCTCCAGACGAACTGGGCGTAGTTGGACACCAGACTGAACAGCAGCGTCAGGCCGATCAGGTTGATGCTGCCCTGGCGCGACTCGATGCGCCGCCCCAGCTCCCAATACCACATGCCGTTCATGGCCAGATGGAGGATGCCGAAGTGGATCAGCATCGGCGTGACCAGCCGCCACCACTGCCCTGCCGCCAGACTGTCGGCCAGCGGCGTGAAGTGGATGTACTCGCCGATCACGCGAAAATCGAGGAAGGTCAGCCAGCGCAGCGTTTCCAGGTTTTCGCCGAGAAAGGTCAGGCCACCGACGATCAGGCTCAACAGCAGAATCAACCCGGTGGCTTTGGCGTGTTTCAGCTGTTCGGCGAAACTCGGGCGCTTGAAGGTCTGGCCCACGGGAATGTCCAGTTGCTGATCCGGGTCGCCGGCCGGGAAGCGCTCGTACAAGGAACGCACGTCCTCGCTGATTTCCTCCGGCGCCCACAGCACCTGCTCGCCCGCCTCTTCGCTGACCCGATGGGGCACTTGCATGCGTTGCAGCAGTTTGACGAAACCGCTCAAATCCACCGCCAACGGCAGGCGCAATACCGCTATCGCACTCATTGCAGCACCTCCGGCCGCTCGACATCGACCCAGACGAATTTTTGCGGATCCAGGCGCGTTTCCTGGTCCAGACGATAGGCCACCAGTTTGCCGTAGAGCACCGCACTGTAATCCAGGCATGCGAGGTTCGGGCGGATCGGCGCCGGTTTGCCGCTGCGCCAGTAGTGGCCGACGAACAGCAACGGCTCGTCGACGCCATAGCGCAGCAAAGAATTCTTTTCGGTGGAAGTCAGCGGCGTCTGCGCGACAGGTTCGGGCAGTGCATCGGGCTGGAAGACGATGTCGCCGTAGGTTTTCGGGTCGTCTTCCCAGAACTTGGTGCGGAAGAACGAACGCACCAGACCGTCGCCGCTGGTCATGGTCAGGCCGCCCGGCAGACGCATGTCGGTACCACGCAGCAAGCGGTCGAACACAGTGCAGGCGAAGCTGCCGGGCACCGCCGAGGCCTGGAGGAAATGCTCATCGACGCAGCCATTGGGGAACAGCGCCCGCAGCGGCTCGATCAGTCCGGCATCCCAGCACGCATGGACGACGCGGAAGCGACCGGCATCGACGAACAGCGGCAGCTCGTAGAACCACTGCTGGAAGTCATGCCAGTCACCGGGATGGTCCTCGAATTGGCTCAGGGTTTCCTGCAACAGCCGCGCATGGCGCTTGGTGTGTTCGCGCACGAACTGCTTGCCGCTGCCCGGTGGCGCCGGGGTGACCCAACCGAGCGCATTGAATTCATGGTTGCCCATGATGCACGCCGCCTGCCCCGCCTCGACCATGTCGTGGACGATGTGCAGCGCCTCGCGAATGCGCGGGCCACGGTCGATGATGTCGCCGACGAACACCGCCATGCGTGACGGATGCCGCCAGACCCCGCCCTGCTTGTGATAACCGAGACGGTCCAGCAAGTGTTCGAGGGTCATGGCGCATCCGTGCACGTCACCGATCAGGTCGTAACTGCGCGCGGGATCGAGCATCAGTCGCCTCCGCCCCCCAGCTTGCTGCCCCAGCCAAGCTTGGTGCGGCACACCTCGTAGTAATTGTGATCGAGCGGATGAATCAGGCGCAGCTTCTGCGCTTTCTTGCTCACGGTAATGGTGTCGCCCGGTGCACAGGTGAAGTGGTTCTGCCCGTCGCAGGACACCTGCGGGTAGATCTGCATATCTTTGGACACGACGATTTTCAGCTCACTGTTGCCATCGACCACGATCGGCCGTCCCGACAAGGTATGGGGGTACATCGGCACAATCACAATAGCGTCGAGCTTGGGATGCATGATCGGCCCGCCGGCAGACAACGCGTAGGCAGTGGAGCCGGTCGGCGTGGCGACGATCAGGCCGTCGGCCTTCTGGCTGCAGACGAACTGGCCGTCGATATACAGCTCGAATTCGATCATCCGCGTCGATTTGCCCGGGTGCAGCACCACATCGTTGAGCGCATCGCCCTGGCCGATGGCCTCGCCATGGCGACGCACTTCGGCTTGCAGCAGGAAACGGTTTTCTACCAGATAGTGGCCGTCGAGCACTTCGGCGACCTTGATTTCCAACTCGTCGGGGCGAATATCGGTGAGGAAGCCAAGGCTGCCACGGTTGATGCCCAGCACCGGAATATTGTGCCTGGCCAGCGCCCGCGCGGCGCCGAGCAGGCTGCCGTCACCGCCGACGACGATAACCATGTCACAAACTTCGCCGAGCATCTTGCGCGACGAGGTTTGCAGGCCATGGCCGGGCAGGACTTCAGCGATGGTGTCTTCGAGGATCACATGCAGGTGACGGTCGAGCAGAAAGCGTTTCAGTCGGCGGACGGTATCCAGCACCTGGGAACTGCCCAGGCGACCGATGATGCCGATATTACGAAATTGCTCCATGGGACCTCTGCGGACAATCGAAAACGCGAAAACCCGATTATGGGCGAAAGCGCCAGATAGACAAAATCCTTTCAGCCTCAAGGGTGCGCTCAGGTTTAAGGCTATGCTCGCAAGATGATCCTGTTTCCCGACTTGTTGCAATTGCCCCATCGATTACGCCATCCCGAAGTGCGGGACCTGGCGTGGGTGATCCTCGCGCCGCCGATGCTCGCCGCCACGCCATGGCCGCAGCGCCATCCGCTCGCCGGCAGCGACTGGGTACAAGACCCGCAGCGTCTCGAACACTGGCTGCGCCAGCTCGACCACGACAGTTACGGCCTGCTGCAATGGCTGTCGCAGGCGCGCACCCGGCGTCTGGGCCTGTATTACGAGCGTCTGTGGCAGTTCGCCGTGGAGCATGCGCCGGGCATCGAACTGATCGCCGCCAATCTGCCGATTCGCCGCGCCGGGCACACCCTTGGCGAGCTGGACATGCTGCTGCGTGACCGCGACGGCGTGCATCATCTGGAACTGGCGATCAAGCTCTACCTCGGTCCGCAGGATGGCGATGGCCACGATCCGGCGCAGTGGCTGGGGCCGGGTTGTCATGATCGGCTGGATCGTAAGCTGGCACATCTGGCCGAGCATCAATTGCCGATCTCGGCGCGCCCGGAAAGCCGCGAGGTGCTCGCGGCGCTGGATATCGAAACCTTCAGCGCGCAGTTGTGGCTGGGCGGTTATCTGCTGTACCCGTGGCCCGGTCAGGCCGAGTCACCGCACGGCGCGCATCCGCAACATCTGCGTGGCAGTTGGCTGCATCAGAAGGACTGGCCGGCGTTTGTCGCCCAACGCCCGCCGGGCCGCTGGCAACCCCTGCCCCGCCACGCCTGGCTGGCGCCGGCGCATTACACGGCGGATCAGGTATGGACAGATGAGCACCTGCGTTTGTGGCTGGCAGACCTGCCAGCACTGGCCCCGGCGCAGTTGATGGTACGCCTGACCGAGAATGCCCAGGGCGAATGGGAAGAGGCGGAGCGGTTGTTTCTGGTGGCGGATCTTTGGCCGAATGTCCCCGGCCAAACCTGAGATTTGTGGTGTCCGACCCAATTCGCGAGCCTGCTCGCGAAAAGAGCAACTCGGTCTATAGGGATAACCGCACCGCCAATGCCGCCAACGTCACCAGCAACACCGGCACCGTCAGCACAATCCCGACACGGAAGTAATAGCCCCAGCCAATATGGATGCCTTTGCGCTCCAGCACGTGCAGCCACAACAACGTTGCCAGGCTGCCGATCGGAGTGATCTTCGGCCCCAGGTCGCTACCGATCACGTTGGCGTAGATCATCGCTTCTTTGATCACGCCGCTGGCCTGACTGGCGTCAATCGACAGCAAGCCGATCAGTACCGTTGGCAGATTGTTCATGATCGACGACAGCAGCGCCGTCAGCACCCCGGTGCCCATCGCCGCGCCCCACACGCCGTGGCCGGCGAATACGTCCAGCCACCCGGCGAGGTAACTGGTGAGTCCGGCATTGCGCAGTCCGTACACCACCAGGTACATGCCCAACGAGAAAATCACGATCTGCCACGGCGCTTCTTTCATCACTTTGCGCGTGGAGATCTTGTGGCCGCGCGCGGCAATACCCAGTAGCAGCGCGGCGCACACAGCGGAAATAGCGCTGATCGGAATGCCCAGCGGTTCCAGGGCGAAGCAGCCGATCAACAGGATTACCAACACCGCCCAACCGGCGTAGAACGTCGCTTTGTCGTGGATCGCGGTGTGCGGGTTTTCCAGCTGTTCAGGATCGTAAGCGGCCGGGATATCGCGGCGAAAAAACCACAGCAACATGCCCAGCGTCGCCGCCACGCTGACGAAGTTCACCGGCACCATGACCGCTGCATAACGGTTGAAGCCGATGTGGAAGAAGTCCGCCGAAACGATGTTGACCAGGTTCGACACCACCAGCGGCAGGCTCGCCGTGTCGGCAATGAACCCGGCGCCCATGACGAATGCCAGCGTCGCCGCCGGTGAAAAGCGCAACGCCAACAGCATCGAAATCACGATCGGCGTGAGAATCAGTGCAGCACCGTCATTGGCGAACAACGCCGAGACCAGCGCACCAAGCAGCACCATGAAGGCAAACAGTTTGCGCCCACTGCCCCGCCCCCAACGCGCCACGTGCAGCGCTGCCCAATTGAAAAAGCCAGCCTCGTCGAGCAACAGACTGATGATGATCAGCGCGACGAAGGTGCCGGTGGCGTTCCAGATGATCTGCCAGACCAGCGGGATATCCGTGAGGTGAACGACGCCAAAAATCAACGCCAGCACGGCGCCCAACGTTGCACTCCAGCCGACGCCGAGACCTTTGGGTTGCCAGATGACGAGAGTGATGGTCAGCAGGAAAATCAGTGACGCAGCGAGCATTCGCAGGAGCCTTCAAATAGCGAAACGGGTGGAAATCGAACAAATGTGCGAGCGAGCCTGCTCGCGAAAGCGGTGAGCCAGACATGAAATTATTATCTGACACACAGCCTTCGCGAGCAGGCTCGCTCCCACAGTGAGTTTCGGTGAGCTTATTTCTTGTGTTGCTCGACGAACTGGCCGTACGCATCGATGAATTTCTGCAGGAACGGTTTCACCGAGTCGCTCAGCTTGCCCGCTTCATCAAACGCGTTGCCCGCACCGCCCAGATACGCTTCCGGCTGTTGCAGGCAGTGAATATCGAGGAAAACAAAGGTCTGGCGCAGGTGCTGGTTGGCGCCGAAGCCACCGATGGCGCCTGGCGATACGCTGATCACCGCGCCGGGTTTGCCACTCCACGCGCTCTGGCCATAAGGGCGCGAGCCGACGTCGATGGCGTTCTTCAACGGTGCCGGGATCGAGCGGTTGTACTCGGGGGTAACAAACAGCACCGCGTCGGATGACGCCACTTTCTGACGGAAAGTGCTGTAGGCTGCCGGCGGAGAATCGCCGTCGATGTCTTCGTTGTACAGCGGCAGTTCACCGATTTCGACAATCTCGAGCTTGAGATTGGCCGGTGCCAGTTCGGCGAGGGCCAGTGCGACTTTGCGATTGATCGATGCTTTGCGCAGGCTACCGACCACTACAGCGACGTTGTAGACATTGCTCATGGATGACTCTCGATGGTCCGTGGGAAGAGTCGCTAGTTATAGATGATCCAGTGACATTTTCACCAGTGGTCATTGGTTTTTCCTGCGCGAGGAATATTTTTTTCCTGTAGGAAAACTTACCGAGCTTGCTGACGGTCTACAAAGCCGCAAATCAAGCGTTTTATCTCCAGAGGTTCTAAGCAGATGGCAGCAGTACTCGTCGGTCAGTTTCATGCAAGAGATGCGGAAGGCCGCGTTTATTCCGTGCATGAATTCCAGGAATCGAACCCGTCTGCAGACGGATCCACTGGCTCGGAGCCCATTTACAAACTCGCCATTGGCGATCGGGTCACCAAGGTCAGTGACAGCGAGTTTCTCCTGGTTCAGTCAGGCATTACCCTGATCCGCGAACCCGAGCCAACCGTTGCTTCATAACCCTGCATTATGAGCAGAAGTCATGCGAGCGGACTTGGGGTAGGATTCAGCGTCTGACCCCACCTGCTGAACATGGACTTCACGCATGCGTTTACGCCACATCGAAGTGATTCAGGCGCTCTTGCAGACCGGTCACCTGGGCACCGCCGCCGAATGGCTGCAATTGCCGGTGACCGAGGTCGAAGAGCGTTTGCGCGAAGCCGAGAGTCAGTTGGGGTTCATGTTGTTCGCCAGCGTTCGCGGGCGGCTGCAATCGACCCCCGAAGCGCGCGCCTTGCAAGTGGAAATCGCGCACATCTATGAGGCGCTGGAGCCGGTGCAGCGTCTGGCCAGCAGCCTCAAGCAATACCTCGCCCCGCCCTTGCGCATAATCGGCACCCCGCCGCTGGCTCACCAATTACTGCCACAAAGCCTTGCGACCCTGCGTCGACGCCTGCCCGACGCACCGTGCAGCCTGCTAAGCGCGCCGACTCGCGACATCGTCCGCAGCCTGTTATTGCGCGAAAGCGATCTGGGCCTGAGCCTGCACGACCCCGAACATCCCGATATCCATTGCCAGCCGTTGGCCCAGGGCAAGCTGCAATTGCTCGCTCCGCACGGCTGGCTGCAGCCGAAACAGAAATACATTTCTCTGGCAGACCTGGCCGGTCAGGCCATGGTCGGTCTCGAAGGTCAGGATCCGCTGAGCCCGGCACTGGAAAACAAACTCCAGGCCCTGCGCCCGGCGCCAAGCATTCAGACCCGCGTGCAGACCCATCAGATGATGCGCAGCATGGTCGAGGCCGGCGAAGGCCTGGCCATCGTCGACCCCTTCACCGCTTTGGGCGCTCGCACCAGTGGGCTGGACGTCTGCCCGCTGTCACCGGCAGTCCCGATCAGCCTCTACGCCCTGACCTTCAAACATGCCGCGCCGTCGGCGGCGATTCAGACCTTGCTGGCGATCATCACGGAACAAGCCGAGGCGATGTTGTCGAGCTGAGTGGTTTTTCCAGCGGATTATCGAACAGGCGATACCAGAACAACGCGACTTCAGCGGTATGTGGATCGATGCCGCGATAGCGCAACTGGTCGATGCCGCCAATCACGTAACCGCAGCGCTCATACAGACGACAGGCGCCGAGATTGTTGTTCTGGGTTTCGAGCATGATGCCCGGCAGCTTCTTCTTGCGACTCCAGAACTGCGCTACATCGAGCAACGCCTTGGCCACACCGTGGCGGCGGGCCGGGGCGTGCACCGCCAGTTCATCGATATGGGCAAAGCCGTTCCAGTTAGTGCTGATCACCAGGTGGCCGACCGGCTCGTCGTCCAGATACGCCATGAAAATCGCACTGTCGGGCGCGTTGTGAAAGGCGCTGAATTCTTCGGGATCAATACCGTAGCACTTGCGGTACGGCACGATCGGCGTCACCGGCCATTGCTCGACCGGTTTGCCGATCACGGCAGCGCCGTAGGCAGCGACCTCGAAACTGAAGTCGCTGCCCCAGATATACGGCGCAAAACCTTCGTCGGCGACCCGCACCGACAACCCTGGGTATTTCGGATTCATGACCGGTTGCATACTGGGAAAAGTCCTCATTCCTTGACGCAGCCGACAGTGTCGACCTTGATGTCGCGATGGATGATTGCCAGCGCAAATTTCAACTCTTTGTACATGAGGCTCAGTGTCCTGAGGCGGCAGATTTGCACCTGACCAGTGCACTCAGGGTAGAGGGTTGCGACGAATGTGGCGAGAGTGGCAACTTGGCTCCATGTCGCCAAACGCAAAAAATCGCTGCCTTTCTGGTCCCTACTATGGAATGCAATCCCCGTAGGAGCTGCCGAAGGCTGCGATCTTTTGATCTTTGATCTTCAGGTTTTCAGACCTGCGCATCAGCCTCGGCAATCTGCGTCCACAACGCCGGCGCACCCGCCGATTTGGCGATGATTTCCAGCCGCACCAGATGCGCCGCCAGTTCTTCTTCGGTCGCGCGAATGATGCGTGCTGGCTGGCGATCGACCGGCAGGCGGCGGATTTCCGTAGCCGAGTTGTCGGCACCCTCGCCCGTGCCATTGCCATCGGAGGCGTTGCCGGCCAGCGACAGGCTGGTCTGGCCGCCGGTCATGGTCAGATAGACGTCGGCGAGAATCTCCGAGTCGAGCAAAGCGCCGTGCAGTTCACGGCCAGAGTTGTCGACGCCGTAACGCTTGCACAACGCGTCGAGGCTGTTGCGCTGCCCCGGGTGACGTTCCCGGGCCATCATCAGGGTATCGAGGATGGTGCAATGCTGGGTGATATCGGCGCGATCGTGCTGGCCCATCAAGGCGAATTCGTTGTTGATGAAGCCAACGTCGAACGCCGCGTTGTGGATGATCAGCTGTGCGCCTTGGATGAACTCGAAGAACTCGTCGGCGACTTCGGCAAAGCGCGGCTTGCCGACGAGGAATTCGTTTGTAATGCCGTGAACACCGATCGCGCCTTCGTCGCTTTCGCGATCCGGTTGCAGGTAAACGTGGAAATGCCGGCCCGTCAGGCGCCGACCGATCAGTTCGACGCAACCGATTTCAATGATCCGGTGACCATCGGTCACCGGCATGCCGGTGGTTTCGGTATCGAGTACAACGGATCTGGTGGCCATCAGTGCTCAGCTCTCAACGGGTCAATCGGGCAAAGGCGCGGATGTTAACACGCTCGGCGGGGTGTTTCAGTCAGACCGTGGCGAGCCCTTCGCGAGCAGGCTCGCTCCCATATTGGAATGCATTCCAATTCAAGGCCTGGAATACATTTCCCTGTGGGAGCGAGCCTGCTCGCGAACGGCCACACCACGATTAGAAAGCGAAATCAGCTCTGCTTGTAACCGCGAACTTCATCCACCCCACGGTTGGCCAGTTGGTCCGCCCGCTCGTTACCGTGATGACCAATGTGCCCGCGCACCCATTTCCAGGTGACTTTGTGGCGATTGACCTGCTCGTCCAGCTCTTTCCACAGATCGGCATTCTTCACCGGCTCTTTCGCAGCCGTTTTCCAGCCGCGCTTCTTCCAGTTGGCCATCCACTCGTTGATGCCTTTCATCACGTATTGCGAGTCGGTGACCAGCAGCACTTCGCAGGGGCGCTTGAGCGCTTCGAGGCCACGAATCGCGCCGAGCAGCTCCATGCGGTTGTTGGTGGTGTTGGCCTCGCCGCCCCACAGTTCCTTTTCGACGCCCTTGCACACCAGCAGCGCGCCCCAGCCGCCGGGGCCGGGGTTGCCCTTGCAGGCGCCGTCGGTGAACAGTTCTACGGTGTCGACGCTTTCCACGCTTTCGCTCATGCCAGTCTTTCCAGAAAAATGCCTGTCCTGCCAATCACGGATCGACAATGACCGCGGCCGGGACAAGCCCGGCCACAAATAAAAGAGGGTTTACGGTTCGATGCGGCGGCGGTTGACCTTGGCCATCGGCAGCGGAATCAGCTTGCCCATCGGCTCGCGGCGTTCCTGGCGCAATGGCCGCAGCCCCACCACGATCTTGCGCGCCACCAACAGATAGAAGCCACCGCCGGACAGCTGCCAGTCACCGGCCTTGCGTTCCCAGCCGGCCAGACGGTTCTGCCACTTGGGCGACGCGAGCGGCGGACGATAGCACCCGAAGCGGCGTTTCTCCAGCGCGAAGCCCAGCAGATTGAGCCAGTCGGCGACCCGCGACGGCGAGATGCAGCGCGCCTTGCGCAAGGCATCATTGGCGAAGAAATGCCGCAGCCCCCAGGTGCTCCAGGGGTTGATGCCGATGATCAGCAGATGCCCGCCGGGGCGCACGCTGCTCGCTGCTTCACGCAGCAAACCGTGGGGCGACAGGCAGAAATCCAGGCCATGCTGCATCACCACCACATCGGCGGCGTGCTCGCTCAACGGCCAGGCCTGCTCTTCGCAAACGATCTCGACTCCGGGCAACGGTGCGCCGAGACGCACATTGCGCTGCACTTGCGGCGCGGCCGGCGGGGTTTCGGCGGACGGGCCGTAATGCACCAGATAACCGCCGAAGAAGCGCCCGAGCTCGTCGTCGAGCATGCGCCGCTCTTCATCCAGCAGAAATTGCCCGAGCGGCCCCGACAGCCATTCGCGGGCGGCGCTGATCAATGCCAGCCAGTCGGGATCGGCCTGAGCGAACGCTTTATCGGTCATGTCATTCTCCAACGCGCCAGGAACTACTAAGATGCGCCAATGTTTTCTGCTTGGCGAATTCCGACGATGATACAGATCAGTGCCCTGCCCGCGTTCACCGACAACTACATCTGGTTGTTACAGGATCATCAGACCCAGCGCTGCGCGGTGGTTGATCCGGGCGACGCCGCCCCGGTGCAGGCGTGGCTTGACGCGCATCCGGGCTGGGTGCTCAGCGATATTCTGATCACTCACCATCACCATGACCATGTCGGCGGCGTCGAGCGCCTGAAAGCGGCGAGCGGCGCCAGGGTCTACGGCCCGGCCAGCGAAAGCATTCCGGCGCGTGACGTAGCGCTCAAGGACAACGACAGCGTCAGCGTGCTCGGCTGGGACTTCGACGTCTATGCGGTGCCCGGTCACACCCTGGGGCACATCGCCTATTACCACCATGGCCTACTGTTCTGCGGCGACACCCTGTTCGCCGCCGGTTGTGGGCGACTATTCGAAGGCACACCCGAGCAGATGTACCACTCGCTCAGCCGTCTTGCGGCCTTGCCGGAAGATACGCTGGTTTACTGCACCCATGAATACACCTTGAGCAATCTGAAATTTGCCGCCGCCGTCGAGCCGGGCAATCCGGAAGTCGCCGCCCGTCTGGAAAAGGTCACCCAGCAACGGCAGAACGGCGTGATGACGTTGCCGTCGACTTTGGCCCTGGAAAAGCTTACCAATCCGTTTTTACGCACTTCTGAAACATTGGTTACACAAAAAGTGGACGAACGGGAAGGCGCTCAAAACCGGGAGCCGAGCGAGGTATTTGCGGCTCTGCGGGCATGGAAAGACAACTTCTGACGACCGCGCCGGCCGGGGCAAAAATTCTCAATGGTTGACCGCAGGGGGTGCGCTTTCTAGAATCGCCCGACATTTTTGCCCGGAACTTACTTCCAGCCAATGTCGTCATCCATACGTAAGTCCGTCAATTCAGATGCTTTGACCCGCCTGGCGCAAGCCATCGCGGTGGCTGTGTCCGCCACGCTGGCGGGTTGCTCCAGCCACGCTCCGCAGACTGAAGCGACGCATACGCCGAACATTGCTGCGCGAGCCAAGCAGAAGCCGATCTGGCTGACCGAGAAGCCCACTCCCGTGGCGCCCCAGGACATCTGGGAACGCATGCGTCAGGGCTTCCAGTTGCAGGAAGGCCTTGGCGTCAATCCGCGCATCGAGCAACAGCGCCTGTGGTTCGCCAGTAATCCCTCTTTTCTCGAGAATGCCGGCGAACGCGGCAGCCTCTATATTCATTACATCGTCGAACGCCTCGAAGAACGCAACATGCCGTTGGAACTGGCCCTGCTGCCAGTGATCGAGAGCGCGTACAACCCGATGGCCTATTCCCGCGCCGATGCGGTGGGCCTGTGGCAGTTCATTCCGTCCACCGGGCGTTACTTCAACCTGCGCCAGACGCGTTTTTATGATGGTCGTCGCGACATTACCGCCTCGACCACGGCCGCGATGGATTACCTGACCCGCCTGCACGACATGTTCAACGGCGACTGGCTGCTGGCGCTGGCAGCCTACAACGCCGGTGAAGGCACCGTCAGCCGGGCGATCGAGCGCAACGAAAAGCTCGGCCTGCCCACCGACTACTGGAACCTGCCGCTGCCGGCGGAAACCCAGGCCTATGTGCCGAAGTTGCTGGCCCTGTCGCAAGTGGTGCTGGCGCCGGAAGCCTATGGCGTCAATCTCAACCCGATCGCCAACGAACCGTACTTCCAGGTCGTCGAAATCAACCAGCGCATGGACCTGTCCAAGGTCGCTGCGGTGGCGAACATCGATGAAGACGAACTGTTCCAGCTCAATCCGGCGTTCAAACAGCGCACCACCATCGACGGTCCGCAGCACTTGCTGGTGCCGACGTCCAAGGCGCAACTGCTGACCGCCAGTCTGCAGACCATGCGCCCGGACGAACTGATCAGCCCGCGCTCGCTGAAACCGGTGTTCGAAGGCGCCGATCCGTCGGAAGTGGCACAGCTCAAGCGCGCCTATCGGGTCAAGCGTGGCGACAACCTCGGCTCCATCGCCAAGGCCAACAAGGTCGAAGTCAAGGATCTGCAGCGCTGGAACAAGCTGACCGGCAAGAACCTCAAGGTCGGCCAGACCCTGGTCATGCAGGACAACACCAAGCGTGCCCCGGCGCGCAAGTCCGGCCGGGTCAACACCGTGGTCGCGGCGAATACCAAGACCAAAGGCAAGGACGAGAGCAAGCAGCAGACCCGGTACAAGGTCAAGCGCGGCGACACCCTGTATGTGGTGGCCAAGCGCTTCAACGTCGAGATGCAACATCTCAAGCGCTGGAACCCGGGTGCGGGCAAGGCGTTGAAGCCGGGGCAGATGCTTACGGTTTATCAGCCGCACTGATTGAAGAGCCCCTGAATTCAGGGGCTTTTTATTGCCGATTGCTTTGTGCTAGGCGAAACATTGTGGCGAGGGGATTTATCCCCGCTGGGGCGCGCAGCGGCGCCGTTTTTTCTGCATCTTGAAGAAGGGACTGCTGCGCAGTCCAGCGGGGATAAATCCCCTCGCCACAGATAAATTCTCCTCGCCACAGATAAATCCCCCCACCACAGAAACAAATCGGCGCAACATCGTGTAGCGATTAACCCGCCATTAACCCGCATCTTTTTCCTGTCCAGACAAGCTGTTACTGTACGGCCCACAAAGCCCAAGCCGCTGGATCGGATCTGACTTGAAGCGTGCCCTCTCCCTGCTCCTGATCAGCCTGGCCTTGAGCTCACCCGCAAGCGCGACGATTACCGAAAGTCATGGTTATGCGCAGTTCGGCACGCTCAAGTACCCGGCCAGATTTACCCACTTCGACTGGGTCAACCCGCAAGCGCCCAAAGGCGGTACGTTGCGGGTGATGGCGTTCGGCACCTTCGATACGGTCAATCCGTACACCTTCAAGGGCACCAGCCCGGTTACCACCGCCAATTTTCTCCAGTACGGCATCAACGAGCTCAACGAGCCGCTGATGGTCGGTACCGGACAGTATTCGCCGTCCGGCGACGAGCCGGCGTCGAGCTACGGTTTGATCGCACAATCGGTGGAGTACAGCGAAGATCGCAGCTGGGTCGTCTTCAATTTGCGCCCCGAGGCGCGCTTTCACGACGGCGCGCCTGTCACCGCCTACGACGTGGCGTTCTCCTATCGAACGCTGCTCAAGGACGGTCATCCGCTGTATCGCACCGCCCTGCAGGAAGTGCTGCGAGTCGACATTCTCAACAAGCAGCGCATTCGTTTTGTGTTCAAGCGCTCGGGCAATCCGCTGCTGATCCTGCGCCTGGGCGAGTTGCCGGTGTTGCCGCAGCATTACTGGAAAGACCGCGACTTCAAAGCCACCACCTTCGAACCGCCGCTGGGTAGCGGGCCGTACCGCATCACGTCGGTCACGCCGGGTCGGCAGCTGATTTTCGAGCGGGTCAAGGATTATTGGGGCAAGGATCTGCCGGTCAATCGCGGCAAGTACAATTTCGATCGCATGGAAGTCGAGTTCTACCGCGACAGCGATGTGGCCTTCGAAGCGTTCAAGGCCGGAGAGTTCGACATCTACATCGAGCATCAGGCGAAGAACTGGGTCAACGGCTACAACTTCCCTGCGGTACGTCGTGGCGAAGTGATCAAGGTGCAGATCCCGCATCAGATCCCGACCCAGACTCAGGGCCTGTTCATGAACAGCCGCCGCGCGACCTTCGCCGATGTCAGGACGCGCGAAGCGTTGGGTCTGATGTTTGACTTCGAATGGACCAACCGCGCGCTGTTCAGCGATGCCTATAAACGCACCACCAGCTACTATCCCAACAGTGAATTCAGCGCCTCGGGTTTGCCGGTCGGGCATGAATGGCTGATGCTCAAGCCTTACAAGGAGCAATTGCCAGCCCGGCTGTTCACCGAGCCGTTTACCCTGCCGAAAACCGACGGCCGTGGCATTCCGCGCGAGACTATGCGCAAAGCCCTCGCCCTGCTCGCCGAGGCCGGTTGGAAGCTCCACGGCCAGCGCCTGCAAGACAAAGACGGCCAACCGCTGCGTTTCGAGCTGCTGCTGGTCAATCCGAGCCTGGAGCGTCTCTATCAGCCGTACATCGAAAACCTCAACAGCATCGGCATCGACGCGCGCCTGCGTACCGTCGATCGCGCCCAGTACAAACAGCGCCTCGACCAATTCGATTTCGACATGATTTCGATGACCCTCGGCCAGACCCTGAGCCCGGGCCTTGAGCAGTGGCAGTACTTCCACTCCAGCCAGGTGAACGTCAAGGGCAGCAAGAATTACGCGGGCATCGCCAACCCGGTGGTCGATCACCTGCTCGAACAATTGCTCGCCGCGCGCACCCGCGACGAGCAGGTCGCCGCCGGCAAGGCGCTGGATCGCGTGCTGCTCTGGCAGCACTACAGCATTCCCAACTGGTACCTCAATTATCACCGTCTGGCCTACCGCAACCGGTTGGCCTTTGTCACCACGCCGCCCTACACCCTGGGCCTGAGCGCGTGGTGGCTGAAGTCTTCGGAGAAAGATCGATGAACGCTGTTCGCACCCTGCTCGTGCAGGCCAGCGGCTTGCTGTTCGCCGGGCTGGCCTGGGCCGCCCCGCAACACGCCGTGACCCTGTATAACGAGCCGCCGAAATACCCGGCCGATTTCAAGCATTTCGACTACGTCAATCCCGATGCGCCCAAGGGCGGCGTGTTCCGCCAGGCCGGTTTCGGCGGCTTCGATAGCCTCAACCCGTTCATCAACAAAGGCGTGCCCGCCGATGACATCGGCCAGATCTACGACACCCTGACCAAACACAGCCTCGACGAGCCGTTCACCGAATACGGCCTGATTGCCAGCAAGATCGAAAAAGCCGACGACAACAGTTGGGTGCGCTTCTACCTGCGCCCGGAAGCACGCTTCCACGACGGCCACCCGGTGCGCGCCGAAGATGTCGTGTTCAGCTTCGAGACGCTGACCAAGGAAGGCTCGCCGATGTTTCGCGGCTACTACAACGACGTTGCCGAAGCCATCGCCGAAGACCCGTTGAAAGTCTTGTTCAAGTTCAAGCACAGCAACAACCGCGAGCTGCCGCTGATCCTCGGCCAGTTGCCGGTCCTGCCAAAACACTGGTGGGCCAGCCGCGACTTCAACAAGGGCAATCTGGAAATCCCATTGGGCAGCGGCCCGTACAAGGTCACCCAAGTGAAGGCCGGCCGTTCGGTACGTTACGAGCGGGTCAAGGATTACTGGGGCAAGGACTTGCCGGTCAACCGTGGCTTTTACAATTTCGACACGATGACCACCGACTACTACCGCGACAACACCGTCGCCCTCGAAGCGCTAAAGGCCGGGCAGTTCGATTACTGGCTGGAGATGACCGCGAAGAACTGGGCCAGCGCCTATAACGTTCCGGCGGTCACCGAGGGCCGTTTGATCAAGGAACTGATCCCCAACAGCAACCCGACCGGCATGCAGGGCTTCGTCTTCAACCTGCGCCGCCCGGTGTTTCAGGATGTGCGCGTGCGTCAGGCGCTGGGGCTGCTGTTCGACTTCGAATGGACCAACAAGCAATTATTCAACGGCGCCTACGTGCGCACCCGTAGCTACTTCGAGAACTCGGAAATGGCCGCCACCGGCCTGCCCGACGCCGAGCAACGGAAGATCCTCGAACCGTTTCGCAGCAAACTGCCGGCCCAGGTGTTCAGCGAAGCCTTCGAAAATCCCAAGACCGACGCCAGCGGCATGATCCGCACCCAGCAGCGCGAGGCGTATCAACTGCTGCAAGAGGCCGGCTGGAAAATCGTCGATGACAAAATGGTCGACGCCACCGGCAAACCGGTGGTGATCGAATTCCTCCTCGCCCAGACCGAATTCGAACGGGTGTTGCTGCCGTTCAAGCGCAACCTCAGCGACCTCGGTATCGATCTGGTGATCCGCCGCGTCGACGTCTCGCAGTACATCAACCGCGTGCGCTCGCGGGACTTCGACATGATGGTCGG
This sequence comes from Pseudomonas siliginis, assembly GCF_019145195.1. Lineage (GTDB taxonomy): Bacteria > Pseudomonadota > Gammaproteobacteria > Pseudomonadales > Pseudomonadaceae > Aquipseudomonas > Aquipseudomonas siliginis. The sequence continues at coordinate 49,140 of NZ_JAHSTW010000003.1, read as the reverse complement.
CAGCTTTCCGCAGTCCAATTCGCCGGGTAACGAGCAGCGCGAATACTGGATGAGCGCCGCCGCCGACAAGCCGAGCAGCCGCAACAGCATGGGCCTCAAAGACCCGACCGTTGACCAACTGGTGGAAAGCCTGATCAACGCCGACTCGCGCAAGAGTCTGGTGGCCCACGCCCGTGCGCTGGATCGCGTACTGCAATGGGGCTACTACGTGGTGCCCAACTGGCACATCAAGAGCTGGCGCGTGGCTTACTGGAACCACATCGGCCACCCGAAAACCTCGCCCAAGTACGACATCGGCATCAACACCTGGTGGGTCAAGCCTGACGCCAAGCCTGCCGTAGAAGTCGAAACCCAACTGCAAGCCGACCCTGCGGGCACGGAGTAATCAGATGCTGGCGTATATCTTTCGGCGACTGCTGCTGATCATCCCGACCCTGTTCGGCATTCTGCTGATCAACTTCGTGATCATCCAGGCCGCGCCCGGCGGGCCGGTCGAGCAGATGATCGCCAAGCTCGAAGGTTTCGAAGGCGCTACCAGCCGGATTGCCGGCGGCGGTGCCGAAGTGGCGGTGGCCGGTTCGTCCTACCGTGGTGCGCAGGGGCTGGACCCGGCGCTGATCAAGGAAATCGAGCACATGTACGGGTTCGACAAATCGGCCCCGGAACGCCTGTGGATCATGGTCAAGAACTACGCGCAGCTGGATTTCGGCGACAGTTTCTTCCGCGACGCCAAGGTCATCGACCTGATCAAGGAAAAGATGCCGGTGTCGATCTCGCTGGGGCTGTGGAGCACGCTGATCATGTATCTGGTGTCGATCCCGCTGGGCATCGCCAAGGCCACGCGGCACGGCAGTCACTTCGACGTCTGGACCAGTTCGGCGATCATCGTCGGCTATGCAATCCCGGCGTTTCTGTTTGCGATCCTGCTGATCGTGGTGTTTGCCGGCGGCAGTTATCTGGACTGGTTCCCCCTGCGCGGGCTGACTTCGAACAACTTCGATGAGCTGAGCCTGGGCGGCAAGATCCTCGATTACTTCTGGCACCTGGCATTGCCGGTCACCGCGCTGGTGATCGGCAACTTCGCGACCATGACTCTGTTGACCAAGAACAGCTTCCTCGACGAAATCAACAAGCAGTATGTGGTCACCGCCAAGGCCAAAGGTCTGACCCGCCATCGCGTGCTCTACGGGCATGTATTCCGCAACGCCATGCTGCTGGTGATTGCTGGTTTCCCGTCGGCATTCATCGGTATCTTCTTCACCGGCTCGTTGCTGGTGGAAGTGATCTTCTCTCTCGATGGTCTCGGCCTGATGAGTTTCGAGGCGGCGATCAATCGCGATTACCCGGTGGTGTTCGGCACGCTGTTCATCTTCACCCTGCTCGGACTGGTGGTGAAACTGATCGGCGACCTGACCTACACCTTTGTCGATCCGCGTATCGACTTCGCCAGCCGGGAGCATTGAGATGAACCTGTCCCCTCTCAACCGCCGGCGCTTCGAACTGTTCAAGGCCAACAAGCGTGGCTGGTGGTCGCTGTGGCTGTTTCTGATCCTGTTCGGCCTGAGTCTGGGCGCCGAGCTGATTGCCAACGACAAACCGCTGGTCGTGCATTACGACAACAACTGGTATTTCCCGGCGATCAAGCGCTACCCGGAAACCGCGTTCGGCGGCGAATTCCCGCTGGAAGCCAACTACAAGAGTCCGTACATCCGTGAGCTGCTCAAGGCCAAGGACGCGTGGATTCTTTGGGCGCCGATCCCCTACAGCTACCAGAGCATCAACTACGACCTGAAAGTCCCGGCCCCGGCGCCACCCTCGGCGGACAACCTGCTGGGCACCGACGATCAGGGCCGCGACGTGTTGGCGCGGGTGATCTACGGTTTCCGCATTTCCGTGTTGTTTGCGCTGACGCTGACCGTGCTGAGTTCGATCATCGGCGTGATTGCCGGGGCGCTACAGGGCTTTTATGGCGGCTGGGTCGATCTCGCCGGGCAGCGTTTTCTGGAGATCTGGTCGGGGCTGCCGGTGCTGTATCTGCTGATCATCCTCGCCAGTTTCGTCCAGCCGAATTTCTGGTGGCTGCTGGGGATCATGCTGCTGTTCTCGTGGATGAGCCTGGTCGATGTAGTGCGCGCCGAGTTCCTGCGCGGGCGCAATCTGGAATACGTGCGCGCCGCCCGCGCGCTGGGCATGCAGAACGGCGCGATCATGTTCCGCCATATCCTGCCCAACGCCATGGTCTCGACCATGACTTTCATGCCGTTCATCCTCACCGGCGCCATCGGCACCCTGACCGCGCTGGACTTCCTCGGCTTCGGCTTGCCGGCCGGCAGTCCGTCGCTGGGCGAACTGGTTGCGCAGGGCAAATCCAATCTGCAGGCGCCATGGCTGGGCATGAGTGCGTTTGCCGTGCTGGCGCTGATGTTGAGCCTGCTGGTGTTTATCGGCGAGTCCGCTCGCGATGCCTTCGACCCGAGGAAGTGAAATGAATCAGGACAATCTGATCGAAGTGCGCGACCTCGCCGTCGAATTCGGTTTCGGCGAGCGCGTCCACCGCGTGGTCGAGGGCGTGAGCTTCGACATCAAGCGCGGCGAAACCCTGGCGCTGGTCGGCGAATCGGGCTCGGGCAAATCGGTCACGGCGCATTCGATCCTGCGCCTGCTGCCCTACCCCATGGCGCGGCATCCGGCCGGCAGCATCAATTACGCCGGGCAGAACCTGCTGGATTTGAGCGAGAAGACCATCCGCCATATTCGTGGCAACCGCATCGCGATGATCTTTCAGGAGCCGATGACTTCGCTCAATCCGCTGCACTCGATCGAAAAGCAGATCAACGAAGTGCTCGGCATCCACAAGGGCCTCAGCGGCAAGGTCGCGACCAAGCGCACTTTGGAACTGCTGGAGATGGTCGGCATTCCCGAGCCGCACAAGCGTCTCAAGGCCCTGCCCCATGAATTGTCCGGCGGCCAGCGGCAGCGGGTGATGATCGCCATGGCCCTGGCCAACGAGCCGGAATTGCTGATTGCCGACGAACCAACCACCGCGCTGGACGTGACCGTTCAGCTGAAAATCCTCGATTTGCTCAAGGATCTTCAGGCTCGATTGGGCATGTCGCTGCTACTGATCAGTCACGATTTGAACCTGGTGCGAAGAATTGCGCATCGCGTATGTGTCATGCAGCGCGGTTGCATCGTCGAACAGGCATCGTGCGCAGAGCTGTTCCGTTCGCCGCAGCATCCGTACACTCGGGAATTGCTCGGCGCGGAGCCCAGCGGCGGCCCGGCAAGCAATGAAATCGGCGCGCCGCTGCTCGAAGTCGAGGACCTCAAAGTCTGGTTCCCGATCAAGAAAGGCCTGCTCAAACGCACGGTGGATTACGTCAAGGCAGTGGACGGCATCAATTTCAGCCTGCCTCAGGGCCAGACCCTGGGGATCGTCGGCGAAAGCGGTTCCGGCAAATCCACCCTCGGTCTGGCGATTTTGCGGCTGATCGGCAGCAAAGGCGCGATCCGCTTTGAAGGCAAGCAGCTAGACTGCCTGACGCAGAGCGAGGTTCGCCCGCTGCGGCGGGAGATGCAGGTGGTGTTTCAGGACCCGTTCGGCAGCCTGAGCCCGCGCATGTGCGTCAATGACATCGTTGGCGAAGGCCTGCGGATACACAAGATGGGCACCGCAGCCGAACAGGAAGCGGCGATCATTGCGGCATTGAAGGAGGTAGGTCTGGATCCGGAAACCCGGCACCGCTACCCCCACGAATTTTCCGGAGGGCAACGGCAGCGAATCGCCATTGCCCGGGCCTTGGTGCTGAAACCGGCGCTGATCCTGCTGGACGAGCCGACTTCGGCGCTCGACCGGACGGTGCAGCGGCAAGTGGTGGAGCTGTTGCGTTCACTGCAAGCCAAGTACAACCTGACGTATTTGTTCATCAGCCATGACCTGGCTGTCGTCAAAGCGCTGAGCCACCAGCTGATGGTGGTCAAGCATGGCCAAGTGGTCGAACAGGGAGACGCGCAGAGTATCTTTGCCGCCCCCCAACATCCGTATACACAGCAGTTGCTGGAAGCCGCTTTTCTGGCACCAGCCACTGCGCAATAACCTGAAAGAGGAGCAACACATGGGTTTTCTCGCCGGTAAGCGCGTACTGATCGTCGGTGTCGCCAGCAAGCTGTCCATCGCATCCGGCATCGCTGCCGCCATGCATCGCGAGGGCGCTGAGCTTGCCTTCACTTATCAGAACGACAAACTCAAGGGTCGCGTCGAAGAGTTCGCACAAGGCTGGGGTTCGAGCCCTGAGCTGTGCTTCCCGTGCGACGTGGCCAGCGATGAAGAAATCGCCAAGGTCTTCGAAGAGCTGAGCAAGAAGTGGGACGGTCTGGACTGCATCGTCCACTCCGTCGGCTTCGCCCCGGGTGACCAACTGGACGGCGACTTCACCGAAGCCACCACTCGTGAAGGTTTCCGCATCGCTCACGACATCAGCGCCTACAGCTTCGTGGCCCTGGCCAAGGCTGGTCGCGAAATGATGAAAGGCCGCAACGGCAGCCTGCTGACCCTGTCGTACCTGGGCGCCGAGCGCACCATGCCGAACTACAACGTGATGGGCATGGCCAAGGCTTCGCTGGAAGCCGGCGTCCGTTACCTGGCCGGCTCCCTCGGTCCGGACGGCACCCGCGTCAACTGCGTATCGGCTGGCCCGATCCGCACCCTCGCCGCTTCCGGCATTAAGAACTTCCGCAAGATGCTGGCCGCCAACGAAGCGCAGACTCCGCTGCGCCGCAACGTCACCATCGAAGAGGTCGGCAACGCCGGCGCCTTCCTGTGCTCCGACCTGGCGTCGGGCATCAGCGGTGAAATCATGTACGTCGACGGAGGCTTCAACACCACCGCGATGGGCAACATCGAAGAGTGATCTTCCTTTAGCCGTTAAAAAACCCGCCGGATCCGGCGGGTTTTTTTATGCCTGCAGAAAAGCTCGCCCAACTACATATGTACCGCCAACCACCCTGCCCTGCCTTTGATACTCGGCGCTCGATGCTTATCAGCCGCCAGGGAGGCGCAGATGGACGACACACCGGTACATGAACAGACGCTGATTCACAATCTCATTGCAGAATTGACCGCCGTGCCGGTGGTCAGCGCCACCGCGCCAGAGCGAACGCTGGAGGTTCCCCGTGCATGCCGGCTGCGCGAGTGGATGGAGCTTTACTGGAGCGCCCTCGAACGCCCCGAATTTCTGGACTGGGCCAGTGGCTTTAACATCGATCTGGACACCCTGCAGATCAAGGGCGATACCCTGCAAGCGCAGACACCCTCCAACGGCTCCAGCGATGTCCGCACGTTCACCCTGGAAGATGATTCAGGCTGGTGGCAGATGGCGCCGATGCTGCTGTCGATTTCCCAGCGTATCGATCCTGCGGGGCTGGGCCTGCCCTACATCGGCGGTAAATCCGCCAACCCGCTGTATCGGTTTCCACGGCAAGTGGTGCTGGCGTTCTACGGTTACCCGGAGCCGCAAAACCAGATTCAGGCCCGAGTCATCCTCGCCGAGCTGAAGAAAACCGGTCTGGCGGCCATCGATGAAAACGGCAAAAGCACGTCGGCGGTGGTGAAGGAACGCAACGCGCAACTGGAAGACTTTCGGGCGATCGCCGATCGAATCGATGAAGTGCTGCTGGCGAGCGACCCTTTCGAGCAGCGAGGCTTTCTCGACTCGCCGGTAACGCTCACTTCGGCCTCTGTTTCCGCGCCGGCCAGAGGGCCGCGCCTCAAACTGGGCGAGCTTCTGGGCCGCTATGAGTTTGCGTTGCCGCAAGATGCTCGCGAAGCCAAGGCACTTGCGCAACGCCTGCGCCAGCAAAGCTGGCCGGCGCTGCCCTACGTCAGCGATTACGTGCAAAGCAACGACCCCATCGGCAGTTATCGTGAAGAATTTGGCGCTCTGGAAGATAACCGGCACATCGTGCGACGCCTTGAAGCGCTGAGCTGGAACAAAGCGCCCAAGGCCAAAATCGATTACGAGGAAATCAGCGAGCCCCATCCGGATTCTGCGCTGGCGGGACGGATGAAGTATGGCCAGCGTCAATTGCAAATACTCAGCGCCGATGAGGATTTTCAAGCCATCCTGCAGCAGCACGGACTGCCCGCCGACAGCCAATTGCTCGTCACCGAATCCGGTCATGTCGGTACCGCCAGCGTAAAAGGCTGGGTCACCCTGACGGCGCAGGTGGAAAAACAGGCTGATCTGAAACTCTTTCGCGACCAGCTCAAGGCCAAGGCAAGCAAAGCCGGCGGCGCCCTGCGCTCAAGCGGTAAAGTCACCCTTGGGCAAATGCTGCGCTTCTACAATCTGCTTTTGCCGAACACTGTCGAGCAAGCCCTCGCGCTGGTGAAATGGTTCAGAATCAATCTGCACACCCGCCCAGGGCATATGAATCACTGGTATCTGCTGGGCCAGCCGTGGACACAAACCGAGCGGTTCACGGCGCAACAGCGTCAGAGCATCATCGACACCACACAGGCGTTTTTACCCGTAGACTCGCCGCCGTTGATCGACTACCTCAGTGAGGATGTCGATACCGATCTGCCGCTCAAAACGCTCCAGGCAAAAGCCGACTACCTGATCAGCCGTATCCTGATCACACCGCGCGCGCAAACGCTGGGCAATCTGCTGGTGAAGAATCTGGGTGCTCCGGCGCAGGAGAAACGCCTGCTGGCCACCAACCGCGATCGCCTGTTGCTCGCTGCATTGATTCTCAGCCTGGAGCCGAACGCGGGTGAGGATTTGAACCGTATTGTCGTGCAACGTCTGGAGGGGCGTGATTTCTGGGGCGACAGCTATGACGAGGTACGCCGCTTCATTGATCGGCAGCCCGCTCTTGCATCGATCAAAAACAAGACGCTGGCCACCCATCTGTTGTTGTCCGGTATAGCGCCGGAGTTTCTGACCCGGCATATTCCGCCATCACTTTGTTACATGAGTTGTTCGCGCTGGGTACGGCTGAAGCAGGTCGTGCTGTATATCGAAAGCCAAATGCCGGGTGTGGCACGCCTGATGAGCTATGAGCAACTGAGCCAACTGACCAAAGGCCCGGCCCCCACGCACTTCTACAAATTCCTGCGCGAGGATTCCTGTGCCTCACTGGTCGTTGACTGGGCGGTTGCCAGAGGGCTGATCCAGCGCAACGCCGAATTTCCGGTGACTGTTTATGACGCCACGACGCTGAAGCAGGCCGATGTCCTGTTCCGCAATCACAATCGCCTGTTGAACGATCTTTATCGGCGGGCGTTCCTCTCGGCACCGCCCACTCCCGTCACGGTTGCCCTGGCCGATCTGCGCAAGGTGTTCAGCGATTCCCCCTACCTCACGGAGAAGGCGCTGTTTGTTGCAGACGCCGACACGCAGACCTCTGCAGCGCATTACTCGCTGAGCGAATTGCATGTCGCCGGCAAGCTGACAGGGAAGCTGGCGGGATGGCAATCGAGCAATGCACAGTTGCAACTGGCCCCCATGCTTGCCTCGTTGCCCAGACTGCACAATGTGGCGACCTACTTCCATGCGGCACTGAGCGCACGCCTGAGGCAAATGAAGGACGCACATAGCGCATTTCTCAAGGAAGCGTTCTGTCGCTTGCCGTTCGCGCAGCGAATCGACATCGAAGACCACGAGCTGGAACTGCTCGCCCTGCGGCCAGTATCGGCAGCCACGGACAAGCTGGCTGACGCCAGCAACGCGCCATTCGGCATATTGGCGCTGCTACGTGGCAGGCCAAACAGAGTCCTCGAGATTTTCACTGGCAGGAATGAAGTGGTGCTGCGTCGCGATATCGACCTTGCATTACTCAAACCATCGGGGGCAAATGATGCGGCGAAATCGCTGCCCCTCGACGCCGAAGCCTACAGGCACGGCTCCCAGCCTCGCTTGAATGCCACTTGTAACGCGTTCATTACTCGCCTCGATATTCAGGGCGCCCCCCTGGCGCAACAGGAGCGCGCCGCCGTGCCCGATACTTTCGCCTCCAACACAGTCAACGCCATCGCCAGCACCGCTGTCCGGCATCTGTTCGATGCCTTTAAAGCACAAGCCTTGCAAGACGCATTGCGCGTGCCCGAACTCGAGGATGCCGCTGCGAGTCACGAGAAATGGCTGGCGTTTTACCAGAAGCTGAGCCCGCCCAAGCGCTGAGCACTGGCGAATCCGGCGATAGAACGACTGACGCCTTCGCGAGCAGGCTCGCTCCCACAGAGATGGTGCTGAACTGAAAAATCTTCCGCGCCATCGAAACCTGTGGGAGCGAGCCTGCTCGCGAAGACATTCCATCAGCCAGCATCAAATTGCCTGACTCACCGCAATCGCGGGCAAGCCCGCTCCCACGGGATTCAAGGGAGTCTGTGGGAGCTGGCTCGCCAGCGATGGTGCCGGTGCTAGCAGCCTTTCAACGCCTGTTTGTGCGCATACATCGCGCCATCCGCATCGGCGAGCAGGCGATCAACGGTTTCGTGGCGTGTGGGGTCGTATTCGATCTGGCCGACGCTGAAGCGAATCGCATAACCACGGTGCAGCGTGGCGTTGCGCTCTTCGAGGATTTCCTTGAGCCGCGCCATGATCCGCGTGGTTTCAACGTGGCTCGAGCCGGTCAGCAACGCGACGAACTCATCACCGCCCAAGCGCCCGACCACATCGCTCTCGCGAAAGGCAATGCGCAACACATCGGCGAAGGTCTTCAGCGCGCTGTCGCCTTCGGCATGGCCGTACAGATCGTTGATCTGCTTGAAGTCGTTGAGATCGAAAAACAACAGTGTCGCCGGTCGGTTCAAACGTGCGCAGGCGTCCAGTGCGTGCTGGGCCAATTGCTTGAAACCACGGCGATTGGACAGCAGCGTCAACTCATCCATGCTCGCCATCTGCACCGCCATCAACTCTTGCTCGGCCATCTCCGCGAGGTCACGCAGCAGCGCGCGCTCTTCGTCATCGAGATGGCGAGGTTTGGTATCAATCAGGCACAGGGTGCCCATTTTGTTACCGTCCGGCACCGTCAATGGATAACCGGCGTAAAAGCGAATATTCGGTGCGCCAGTGACCAACGGGTTGTCATGAAAGCGCAAATCTTCCAGCGCATCGGGCACCAGCATTAGCTCGTTTTGCAAAATCGCATGGCCGCAGAACGAGACATCGCGGGACGTCTCGCTGACATCCAGACCCACACAGGACTTGAACCACTGGCGATCCGTGTCGACCAGCGTGACCAGGGCGATCGGCACGTTGAACAAGCGCTTGGCCAGGCGCGTCAGACGATCAAAGCGCTCCTCCGGCGCTGAGTCGAGGTTGAGGCCATGCAGCGCGTCGATACGTGCAGCTTCATTGGCAGGTTTTCCGGGCACCAGCATGCGCACACTCCGTAGACAGTCATGCGTTCAGCGTAGCGCTTAATCGACGGGGCATCACATCTGCGCCACCGGACACGGCCCGCCGGCATCGGCCCAGAGTTTGAACTGCGCGACGAAAATATCGTGCGGCACCGGCACCGGTGCGCGCCCTGCCCCGGGATTCCAGCCCCAGAGCACCAGTTTGTCTTCGCTGACGTGTTTTAACAGTGCGGCAAAATCCCGATCGCCGTTGCTCGCGCGGTCCTTGATCATCGCGCAGAGCTTGTCCGAGGGCAGGCCGATCCAGGCCATTTTGTGTGCCGCTGGCGGCAGGCTCCAGTGCGGCGCACCCGGCGGCGCATGGGGGCCATAACTGGCCGGCGGATTGCTTTCGGCGTGGCAGGTGGCGCAGGGCAAACCGGCAGCGCCCTTGCCATCCATGCCGCGCACCACATTCATCGCGTGGGGGATGCCGGCGTCGAACTGCAACGGCGAATCGCCGGGAATGTGGCAGTTCTGGCAGCGCGGGCTCTGAAAGACTTTCTGCACCGTGCCAAAGGCTTTCAGAGCTTCCTGATCCTCGGCAAACAGGTCCGAGGCGTAGCCACCGAGACCGAGCAAAACGACGGTGCCCAACACAAGATGTCGTTTCATCTCACACCCCCGACAGTTGCAGTGGCAGTTCGCGCAGGCGTTGCCCGGTCAAGGCGAACACGGCGTTGGCCACGGCCGGCGCGGTCGGTGGCACGCCGGGCTCACCGATGCCGCCGGGTTTTTCGCTGCTGGGGACGATATGCACTTCCACCACCGGCATTTCGTTGAGCCGCAACACCTGATAATCGTGATAGTTGGATTGCACGACGCCGCCGTCTCTGACGGTCAGCTTGCTATGCAGCGCCATGCCGAGACCGAAGGTAATGCACGATTCCATCTGCGCGGCGATGCTCTGCGGATTCACTGCAATGCCGCAGTCCACGGCGCAGACCACCCGATGCACGCGGATCGCCAGATTGTCCTGCGACACCTCGGCCACTTGCGCCACGTAGCTGCCGAACGACTCGTGTACCGCCACGCCCAGAGCATGCCCGTCCGGCAACGGCGCGCCCCAGTTGGCCTTCTCCACCGCCAGATTGAGCACGCCGAGGTGGCGCGGGTGCGCCTTGAGCAGCGTTCGTCGGTACTCCACCGGATCCTTGCCCGCCGCCGTCGCCAGTTCATCGATCAGCGATTCCATGACGAAACCCGTGTGGGTATGGCCCACCGAACGCAGCCACAACACATTGATGCCGGTCTGCGGCGAATGCAGATCGACCTGATGATGAGGCAGATCCTTGATATACGGACTGTCGGCCACGCCCTCGACCGAGGTGGCATCGATGCCGTTCTTGACCATCGCTGCCTCGAGCATCGTCCCGGCCATGATCGACTGACCGACCAGCACATGCTGCCAGCTCATCGGCAAATCATCAGCACCCAGTCCGACCTGCGCCTTGTGCAGATACATCGAGCGGTAGTAGCCGCCGCGAATGTCATCTTCGCGCGCCCACACAGTTTTCACCGGCAAGCCCGCTGCTTTCGCCACTTGCACGGCTTCGGCGACGAAATCCGAAGTCGGATTGGCACGGCGACCGAAGCCACCGCCGAGAAATTCCGTGTGAATTGCGACCTGCTCGGGCTTGAGCCCGGTGATCTTGCTGGCGACCATTTGGTCGAGGGTCTGAAACTGCGTGCCAGTCCAGATTTCGCATTTGCCGGCGCTGATTTTCACCGTGCAATTGAGCGGCTCCATCGGCGCGTGGGCCAGATACGGCACGCTGTATTCGACCTCGATTTTCTTCGCGGCTTTGCCGAAATTGGCCTTGGCGTCCCCCGCCTGAGTGGCGGAAGTGCCCGGCGTCGCTGCCAGTTTGCGGAAACTCTCCAGCAGCTTTTCACTGCTCATGTCGGCCAACGGCCCCAGGTCCCAATCGACCTTCAGCGCATCACGGCCCAGCTTCGCCGCCCAGAAATGCTCGGCCACCACCGCCACGCCGCTGGGCACCTGCACCACCTTGTGCACGCCGGGAATGGCCAGCGCTGCGGCGCCTTCGAAGGATTTCACCGTGGCGCCAAACACCGGCGCGCGGGCGACCATCGCGGTCATCAGCCCCTCGAACTGCACGTCCATGCCGAATCTGGCGCGGCCGGTGATCTTCTCCGGGGTGTCGAGACGCTTGGTTGGTTTGCCGATGACTTTCCAGTCCTTGGTTTCCTTGAAAGTGATGGTTTTCGGGTCAGGCACCGGCAGTTGCCCGGCGGCATCGGCCAGTTCGCCGTAGGTCGCGCGTTTGTCTCCGGCGATGACCACGCCGGACTCCGTGCGAATCGCCGAGGGCGCGACTTCGAAACGTTTCGCCGCCGCTTCCACCAGCATCTGCCGCGCCGTCGCTCCGGCGAGTCGATAACGGTCGAATTCCATCCAGGTCGAGGTCGAGCCACCGGTGATCTGCATGCCGCCAAATGCCGGCAAGCCGTAATCCGCCGCCGAGGCTGGCGAGTGCTCGACGCGGATTTTCGACCAGTCGGCGTCCAGCTCCTCGGCGATCAGCATGGTCAGGCCGGTCCAGATGCCCTGGCCCATTTCTGAATGGCCGAGCAGCACGGTGACGCTGTTGTCCGCCGCGATGCGCAGGAACGCGTTGGGCGCGAAGGTCTTGTTCTGATGTTCTGCCGCCCGGGCAAAGCGGTTGGCCCCGGGCACCACAAACGCCACCATCAGGCCGCCGCTTAACAGTGCGCTGCCCTTGAGAAACCCGCGACGCGATACGGGACTGTTCATCGTTCATCTCCCACAGAATGAATCAGCCGATTTCGGCGGCGCGTTTGACCGCAGCGCGAATGCGCGGATAGGTGCCGCAGCGGCAGATATTGCCGGAGAGCGCCTGATCGATATCGCTGTCGGTGGGTTTGGGAATTTTCGCCAGCAATGCGGCGGCGGACATGATCTGCCCGGACTGGCAATAACCGCACTGCACCACGTCCAGCTCGGCCCAGGCCTGCTGCACCGGGTGCGAGCCATCGGTGGACAAGCCCTCGATGGTGAGGATTTTCTGTCCATGGGCAACGGCAGTCGCCGGGGTGATACAGGAGCGTAATGGCGCGCCGTCGACGTGCACGGTGCAGGCGCCGCACTGGGCCATGCCGCAGCCGAACTTGGTCCCGGTCAGGTGCGCGACGTCGCGCAGAACCCAGAGCAGCGGCATGTCGGCGGGGACATCGAGCTCCTGATCCTTGCCATTGATATTCAGGGTCAGCATCGGGTGATTTCCTCAGACTCACGTATTGCAAAGGGGCGTCGCTGTGGTCGCAAAAACCTACGGACGCCCGCGCTTATCCCTTTCAGCAAAGCCTAAATTGCGCAGCAAGCCAGACGTTGTGACCAGCGGTCATGCAGACCCCGGCATTGCTCCTACAGTTGATAACGGCTCGCACTGAGTCGTCGTATCTCTGCGCAACCGGCCCGCGAACCTCGCGGTTGTCCATCACAGGTCAGGAGTAACGAATATGGGCTTTGTCACCACTCGAGACGGCGTCGACATCTTCTACAAGGACTGGGGGCCGCGCGACGCGCCGGTGATCCACTTCCACCACGGCTGGCCGCTCAGCTCGGATGACTGGGACGCGCAGATGCTGTTTTTCCTGGCACAGGGCTTTCGGGTGATTGCTCATGATCGACGCGGACATGGCCGCTCGAGCCAGGTCTGGGATGGCCACGACATGGACCACTACGCCGACGATGTGCTGGCGGTGGTCAATCATCTGGGCACGAGCAACGTGGTGCACGTCGGCCATTCCACCGGCGGCGGCGAAGTGATCCATTACATCGCCCGGCATGGTCAGGACAAGGTCAGCAAAGCGGTATTGATCAGCGCCGTACCACCGTTGATGGTGCAGACCGAAAGCAACCCGGGCGGTTTGCCGAAATCGGTTTTCGATGGCTTTCAGGCGCAGTTGGCGGCGAATCGCGCGCAGTTCTATCGCGATGTGCCGAGCGGACCTTTCTACGGTTACAACCGCCCGGGCGCCGAGCCGGCGGAAGGGATCATCGCCAACTGGTGGCGCCAGGGCATGATCGGCGGCGCCAAGGCGCATTACGACGGCATCGTCGCGTTCTCGCAGACTGACTTCACCGAAGACCTGAAAAAAGTCACCGTGCCGGTGTTGGTGATGCACGGCGAGGATGACCAGATCGTGCCTTACGCCAACTCCGCACCGTTGTCGGCGAAACTGCTGCCCAACGGCACACTGAAGTCGTACCCGGGATTTCCGCATGGCATGCCGACCACGCAAGCGGAAACCATCAATGCGGATTTGTTGGCGTTTATTCGCGGTTAACAGAACTGAGGGTGTACCCATAGCAGCGGACACCACAAAACAAATTGTGGGAGCGAGCCTGCTCGCGAAAGCGTTCGTTCAGCCACTTGCTGTTGACTGACCCAACGCCTTCGCGAGCAGGCTCGCTCCCACAGTTGGAATTGGTTATTTCCCTCGGAGACTGGTCGGCTGGAAGGCCGCCATCGCTGGCAAGCCAGCTCCCACAGGGATCAGGGTAGATCCGCTGCATACTCGTATCTCTGAGATAGCTATCGCGAGCAGGCTCGCCCCCACAGTAATCGCAGGTGTGCTGAAAGTTGAATCAATCCCCTATCCCTCTGCCCGCCCTTTGCCTTCACGATCGCCACGGTAATGCCTGGCCAGCGGGAAATCCGGCAGCCACGATTCACGCCGCACAATCCAGCTCTCATAGGTCGGCTTCAACTGATCCGGCGCATCCAGCGCGCCGAGGTTCACCTCAACCTCATCACCACTGCGATTGAACACCGACGAACCACAGCGCGGGCAAAAGTGCCGCCCTTGATACTCATGGGTTTCACCGCTGATGGTCACCGCGTCCTCAGGAAAAATCGCCGAGGCATGAAACAGCGCACCGTGGACCTTGCGACAGTCCAGGCAATGGCACAGCCCGACCCGGTAAGGCTCGCCAGAGGCTTGAAAACGCACATCGCCGCACAGGCATCCGCCGGTAAATGCAGTCATGGTTTCGCTCCATCGCGCTCGTGGTGTCACTCCCCCAGAGCCTATAACAGTCGGTGCTGCGATGCAGGCGAGTGTTTCAGATGAAAGAACCCAATGTTGCTGCACTGCAACGGGCATTCGCTGGCCAGAGCTAATACACTCAGACGCTGACCTGCCGGGACGATCACGATGAAACACGCCGCTGCGAAAAACCCCGAGAAAGCCCCGCGCTTCTGGCGCGACGACGCCCTGCCCTTCATCGAAGCGCGGGCCATCGCGGATGGGCGTGAAGTCTGTTATGCGCGGCATTCCCATGCGCACTTTTCCATCGGCGCAATCACCGCCGGGCGCAGCACCTATGTGCATGAGCAAGCGCAGTTTGAGGTGGCGGCCGGCACCGTGGTGCTGATGAATCCCGGCGATGTGCATGCCTGCAATCCGATCGATGATCAGCCTTGGTCGTATGTGATGTTGTATGTCGAAACGCCGTGGCTGACGGATTTGCAGCATCAGCTGGGGTTTGCGGAGGAGCTGGAATTTCGACGGTTCTCCGATACGCATCTGACCGATGCCGAGCTGTTTGGCAAATTGATGGGGTTGTATGAGGTTTTGCTCGACGACCAAATGGAGGCACTGGCGAAACACAGCGCAGCGGTTGAGTTTTTCAGTGATTTGCAGGGGCGCCTTAATCCGGCGGACGAGCCCGTTGCCGAACCAAATTTCAAGCTGGAACGCGCCGCTGATTTCATCCGTGAACATTGCACCGAGGTGCTGAGCCTCGAAGCGATTTGCGCGGCGGCGCAGCTGTCGCCGTCGTACCTGATTCGCGCGTTCAAGCAGCGTTACGGGATGACGCCCCATGCGTTCGTGGTCAACCAGCGCATCCAGTTCGCCCGCGAGCGCTTGCGCAGCGGCCAATTGATTGCCGATGTCGCGCTCCAGGCCGGGTTTGCCGATCAGGCGCATTTTCAGCGAGCGTTCAAACAACATCTGGCGGCGACGCCGGGGCAGTATCGGGGATGACTTCGTACTTGAACTTGAACCCTGCCCCCCCTTGTGGGAGCGAGCCTGCTCGCGAACGCGGTGTGTCATTCAACACTTCACTGACTGATCCACCGCATTCGCGAGCAGGCTCGCTCCCACAAGGATTTTGTAATCGACCTGCCAATCAAGTGAACAGCAAATAAAGCGCACTCACCGCCAGCAACAACGCCATCAACCGATTGAACCAGCGCATCCCCGCCGCATTGCTCAGATACCCGCGCAAAAACGTCCCCGCATAGGCCCAGCAGCCCACCGACAGATAGCAGATCACCAGATACACCGCCGCAAACTGCCAGACCAGCCGCGCCTCGCCGTCGGCGACAAACGCGCCCATGCCGGCCACGCACGCGAGCCAGGCCTTGGGGTTGAGCCACTGCATCACCGCGCCGTAAAGCATCGACGGCGCGCGGCCGGAATCGCTGGCGTTCAGTTGGCCGTCATCGCTGGCCAGTTTCCAGGCCATGAACAACAGAAACGCCACCCCGGCCCATTGCACCACGCGGGTCATGAATGGCCACAGTTGCAGGACTTCATGCAGGCCCAGGCCCATCAGCACCAGCAACAGCACAAACCCCAGCGTCGCCCCGGCCACGTGCCGTTGGCTGGCGCGGAAACCGTATTGCGCGCCGGAACTCAAGGCGACGATATTGACCGGCCCCGGGGTGATGGATGCGGCGAGGGCAAACGCCGCCATGGAAAGAATCAGACTCATTGCACACCTGCTTCAAACGAGGAACGAGGTGGCTACGGTAGCGGGCGGGGGATTTGCGGTATTGAAGAAAATGACCCTGAGGCTGCGAATCTTCTGAGGGAGCGGTGGGTCAGTCAGCCCAGTGTTGGCTGAGCTGGCGTCTTCGCGAGCAGGCTCGCTCCCACAGGGTTTTGCGTGGGACTCAAATCTCGCCCCCCCCCCCACAAGACCTGTGGGAGCGAGCCTGCTCGCGAAAGCGTTCGGTCAGTCACAACAGATTTGTCAGGACTGACGCCATCGCGAGCAGACTCCCCCTACAGCGGCACTCAGGCCAGGCGCGGCACGGTGAAGCGGAATTCGCTGCCCTGCCCCGGCTCGCTCTCGGCGACGATCTGGCCGCCATGGGCTTCGACGATGCCTTGAGTGATGTACAAACCCAGGCCAGTGCCGGTCGGGTTGCCTTCCTTTATCGTCCAGTAACGATCGAACACATGCGGCAAGTGCTCCTTGGGAATGCCTTCGCCACTGTCACGCACGATAAACACGATCTCGTCGCCCACCGATTTGGCGTGCACGCCCACGGTGCCCATGCGCGGGGTGAATTTGATGGCGTTGCCCACCAGATTCGACAGCACCTGAAACAGCCGCTCGGGGTCGGCGTGGATGCGCAGGTCAGGATCGGCCTGGAAGGAAATGCTGATGTCCTTGTCATGGGCCAGCGGCGACAGCAACGCTTGTGCCTCTTCAAAGATGTGCCCGACCTCCAGCGCCTGCGGGGTGATGGAGTAACGCCCGGCATCGATTTTCGAGGTATCGAGCAGGTCTTCCAGCAACGTGTTCATCCGCGCCGTGGCCTGCTGCATGGTGTCGATTGCAGTGGAGATGCGCCGTGAGGTGTGCGCACCTTCCGAACTGAAGGTTTTTTGCATCATGCCGCAGAGCATGGAAATCACCGTCATCGGGTTGCGCAGGTCATGGGAAACCACCGCTACCAGATCATCGCGCGCCTGCACCGCCTCCTGTTCACGACGTACCTGACGGGCCAGATCGTTTTCCAGCGCCGAACGGCGCAGATCGTTGGCGGCGAACCGGTCACCGTGGCTCCACTTGGTGGAAATCCCGGCCATCTCGACTTTCCAGATTTCGAACGAGGTACGCGGACGCAGGCGCATCCCGGCATCGGAGTTTTCCAGGTCCAGCGGCTTGCGCGGGTCGCCGCTCCAGTTGATGTTTTCCTTCACTTCCGGACGGAACCACAGCACGCCGTTGTCCACCGGTTTCGGCAGGCTCATGGCAAGCACACCACTGGCTACCGACTGATACTGCGCCGCAGGTGGGTAAACGCTGGACAGGTGATGGCTGGCGAACACCGGCTCGCCGCGCGCCTGCAACCACTTGTGCAGCGCGCGAATTTCTTCCGGTTCAGGGCAGTTGCCGTAACGGTGCAACTGCTTGTCTTCGATGATCGCGATGCCGCCGGCATTGACCAGAGCCATCAATGTTGCAGGCTGCTGGGCGAGGCCGTCGAAAACATTTTGCGGCGAATCGACCATCGCCTGATTAAGCCGCGCCAGCGCTTCGACCTTCTCTTCGCGCTGGCGGGTCAGTTCAAGGGTTTCCATGGCACTGATCTGCAACGACAGGACCTGGCCGATGGTCTGGCAAGCCATGCGCAATTCATGCGGCACGTGCAGCGGCTGGCGATTGCCGCAGCTGATCAGGCCCCAGAGCTTGTCGCCCTTGAGCAGGGAAATGCTCATCGACGACAGCACGCCCATGTTCTTCATGTACTGGCAGTGAATCGGCGAGACGCTGCGCAGCGTGGCGAAACTGAGGTCCAGCGGCGTCTGCGTGTCCGGGCGCAGTTTTGGCACCAGTGGCACCGGCTGATAATCGGCGTTGGGGATGATCCGCAGCCAATTGGTGCGGTACAGCTCGCGCGCCTGCTCGGGAATGTCCGAAGCCGGGAAGAACAGGCCATTGAACACTTCCATCGATGGGTCGGACGCTTCGGCGATGACCTGACCGTGGCCCTCTTCCTCGAAACGATAGATCAGCACCCGGTCGTAACCGGTCATCGCCTGGATTTCCTTGACGCTGATGTCGTACAGGGCCTGCAGCGTGGTCGCCGCTTGCAGGCGCTGGAGCATGCGACCCAAGTGAGTGCTGACCCCGGCGACGTTGCGCGGCTGGAAATTCTTCACATGAATTTCCAGCTCGAGAATCAGCACGCCCTGATGGCGGTGCAGCAAACCTTCGAATTCAGTGCCGTTGAGCTCGAATCGCAGCGGCGCCGCCTCGGAAAACGCTGCCTGCTGCAAGGCTTCGAGCACGTGCGCAGTATGTTCGGCGCCGATCAGGCTGTGCAGCGGCTGGCCGATCAAGGATTCGGGCGCGCGGGCCAGCAGGGTTTCGACGTTGGCGCTGACCTGGATGATCTGCAGCGCAGGCTCGGTCAGGGTCAGCAGCAGACCATGGGGCTGGATCGCGCCGGGAAAGCGGATCGGCTCGTCGGCACAGTTGGCCAGCAGTTCTTCAAAGGCTTGTGGGTCTTGCGGGTTCATGCCAGTACCTCCTGGCGCTCGAGCCACTGCTCGAAACAGCTGAATGTGGTTTGTGCTGCGCTGACCACGTCCGCGCGTTCGCTGGCCGCCATGGGCCGGTTGCTCAGGTATTCGATGAACTCGCGCCAGCGCCGCCCGGTGGCCGCGCCGTAGACATCGAGGAAGGCAGCGCCATTGTCGGCGTCCAGATTCAGCCGCGCGGCGATCTCCCGACGCAGGATCTGCCCGCCGAGGGTCGCGCCTTCGAGCACGTACAAAACGCCGAGACTGGCGGCGCTGGAGTCGATCACCGGCAAGTCCTCGCACAGCGGCAAATCATTGGTCGTCGCGCCCAGTGCGCGCAGGTCGGCGTGCAAAATCTCGGCCTTCAAACGAGGCGTCAGATCGAAATCATCCGGGACAGCGCCACTGGCGAGCAACGCCCGTTCCAGCGGCTGATAAAAACCGTAATAGGCCGCCATCAAGCGCTCGAATGCGGGGGTATCGAGGGTATCGGTAAAAAAAGGAAGGCGTTTTTCCAGTGCGATGTGCAGTTCGGCTGTGCCGGCCCGCAGATCTTGCAGCACCGGTGGCACATAAACCTCACGGGCCTTTGCTTGCATGTAGATCGCTCTTGGTGGGACCCGGCAGGGGCCATTCTGGGTGGGCTCGACGTGGGGGGAATTTATCACGCCACGCAGCTTTTTCTGCCTGCCGAAGCGTTTTTTCTGTCGAACTGCGACCCTATGACAGGTTCAGAGTGGCGCCGGATCAGAAAAGTTCGACCGACGCCATTATCCTGCCACTGCTGACCACCTCAATCAGCGCCTTCGTTCTGCACCGATGGATCGCCGTTAGCCGGTACGCTGTTGTCGGCAACGGGTTTCAATGGGTTGTTTTTTTCGGCGCCGGGATAACCGGGCAGACCGCGAGTATCGTCCGGCGTCATGACATCTTCGTTATCGCGACTAACGTCCCAGTCGGTGGTGGCGTTGGGGTCTTCATCGCGCCCGGCCGTGCCGATGGCGAAGCCGTCGTCGTTGGCATTGACGGTTTGGTTAAGCGCTTTGTCATTGCTGGATGGGTTGCTCATGTCTGCCTCCAGAACACGTTGATCGGACTTGTTTGGAAACGCCTTGGCCGCTCAAGTGCAATGGACAAGACCAACGGTGCATTCGCGGGGCACTGGTCGCCTGGCGTGAACCACCGCAACGGCGGACGGTTCTCAAGAGAAACACTTGCTCGAGCACCGTCATGAGCCACCCGCGATTCGGCATTGAGGAAGAGTACTTCCTCACTGACCTGCAGAGCCTGCGCATGATCGGCAGTCCGCCGCCACAGGCCATCGAGGCTTGCCGGGCGGCGCTGGGTGTGTGGTTTGCCACGGAGATGTTTCAGGGCCAGATCGAAGTGGCTTCGCCGGTATTCAGCGATTTCGAACACGCCAGTGATTTTCTGCGTGGCAGCCGTCAGGCCTTGCGCGCGGCCCTGGAGCCATTTGCTCTGGGCATGCTCAGCGCCGGCAGTCATCCGCTGGCCGACTGGCGCGAGCAGGTTCCGACCGACGAGGAACATTTCCAGTATCTGTTCGAACGCTACGGCCATGTCGCCCGCCGCAGCGTGCTGTCAGGCCTTCATGTGCACGTCGAGGTGGTCGAGCCGCTGGATCGCATCGCTGTGATGAACGAAGTGCTGCCCTGGACGCCGCTGCTGTTGGCGCTGAGCTGTTCGTCGCCGATCTGGGATGGCGCCGCCAGCGGTTTCATGAGCTATCGGCAGACCGCGTGTGACGAGTGGCCACGCATGGGCATCCCGCCGCTGTTTGCCGATCAGCGCCATTACGACGAACACTTGGCGTTGCTCATGCGTATCGGCGCGATCAGCCAGCCCGGCGAGTGTTGGTGGGGCGTGCGCCCGGCCGCGCGTTTTCCGACCCTGGAACTGCGCATGACCGACGCCTGCCCTCGGGTCGACGATGCGCTGACCCTGGCGGCGTTTTTCCGGGTATTGGTGGCCCATGCCAGTGCACAGCGACGGCCCGGATTGCTGTACGACCAGACGGCGCGTTCGATGCTGGAGGAAAATCGCTGGCGGGCCAAACATCAGGGGATTCATGCGCGCTTTTTGGTCGAAGGCATCGACGGCGACTGTTCGCTCGCGCAATGGCTGGAACTGGCCGAGCAGCGTTTTGCCGAAACGGCACAGGTATTGGGCGCGGCGCAGTTGTTCGAACGTGCCCGGGCGATCATCGACCGCGGCACCAGCGCCGATCGGCAACTGGCGCTGTTCAATCTGGCCTCTGAACAACCGCAAAACGGCCGTTCGGCCCTCGGGCAAGTGGCCGAGCTGCTGCTTCAGGAAACCGCTGGCTGATCGCTCTCGGACGGGCCTTTGAGTTCGACCTGATTGCCGTCCGGGTCGAAACAGTAAAGCGACAAGCCGTAACCCTCGGCGCCAAAACGCCTGGCGGCTTGTTCAACGGTCAGCCCGAACGATTGCAGATGGGCGATGAGCGCGGCTTCGTCGAACGGTTCTATGCGCAGACAGAAGTGATCGACGTTGCGCTTGTGCGCATCAGCGGCGCCGCCGCCCTTGCGCCCGAGTTCGCCCGCCAAATCGACGAGATCGATCATCGACGTACCGGCCCGCAGGTGCACCAGCCCCAGCGGCTGGTTATGCCTGACCACTTCGGCGCCGAACACCTTGGCGTAGAAATCGATGCTGCGTTGCAGGTCGGCGACGCGCAGAACGATGTGATCGATGCGCTGAATGGAAAACGGATGCATGGGTTGGCTTCCTCGAAAGCGGCGACCCGCCCATTGTGCTGCACAAGGGAAAAAATTCACTGTCGATTTTTCGGTGGAGCCATCGACAAAGCGGATTTACTCTCTGGCCATGAACATACCAGCCGCTGTCCTGCCGCCCCACGCCGAAATGGTTCGCGCCATGCTCGAGCGCGACACTGCCTATGAAGGCGTGTTCTTCACCGCCGTGAAAACCACCGGGATCTTTTGCCGCCCCAGTTGCACGGCGCGCAAGCCGAAACCGGAAAACGTCGAATTCTTCGCCCACGCCGACGAGTGCCTGTGCGCCGGCTACCGCGCCTGCCTGCGCTGTAAACCGCTGGACGCAGCAGCCATCGCTCCAGACTGGGTGCAGCGCCTGCTCAACTCGGTGGACGCCGATCCCGAACGGCGCTGGAGCGATGCGCAATTGCTCGCCGAGGGTATCGAACCGCTGAAACTGCGGCGCTGGTTCAAGCAGCATTTCGGCATGACCTTCCACGCCTGGCTGCGCACACGGCGCCTCGGCATGGCCCTGGGCGGGATCAGGCAAGGCACTTCGATCGATCACGCGGCGTTCGACTCCGGCTACCAGTCGCTCAGCGGTTTTCGCGATGCGTTTCAGAAGTCCTTCCACATCACCCCGGGCCGTGCGGCGAACAGTGAGCCGTTGCTGTTCACCCGCCTGACCACGCCGTTGGGGCCGATGATCGCCATGGCCGAGCGGCGCGGGCTGGTGTTGTTGGAGTTTCTCGATCGACCGGCGCTGACCCGAGAAGTCGAAGCGCTGCAAAACCGTTACGGCTACGCGATTGCACCGGGGCATAACGCCCACTTGCAGCAGATCGAGGTGCAACTGGCGGATTATTTCGCCGGCAAACTCACTCAGTTCAGCGTGCCGCTGCACCTGCCCGGCAGCGCTTTTGCACGCGAGGTGTGGGCGGCGCTGCTGCAAATCCCCTATGGCCGCACGAGCACGTACGGCGCCATCGCGGCGGGCTTGGGCAAACCCGGCGCCAGCCGTGCGGTCGGCCTGGCCAACGGGCACAATCGGTTGTCGATTGTGGTGCCGTGCCACCGAGTGATCGGCGCAGACGGCTCGCTGACCGGTTATGGTGGCGGACAACCGCGCAAGGCATTCCTGCTCAGGCTGGAAAACGCTGCGCTGCAAATGACTCAACAATTGGCTTTTTGAGCCATGCGATCCAACGCGCAAACAGGGATTTCGATGAGTACGTCCGTATCACCGCAACATGGCTGACACGTATGAGATGGCCAGCGCTTTTCTGGCCGCGATAGACACTGACTGGCAGCGCCATGTCAGCGCCGTCGGCCCGTGCCTGCATCAGCCACATCCGGCACGCGACCCTTATGAATCGCTGGTACGGGCGATTGCCTATCAGCAACTGCACGCCAAGGCCGGCGATGCGATCCTTGGGCGTTTGGTGGAGTTGTTCCCCGGCCAGGCGTTTCCGCGTCCGCAGCAGATTCTGGCTACCGAGGTCGAGCGCCTGCGTGCTTGTGGCTTTTCCGCGAGCAAGATTGCGACGATTCAAGGGATCGCCCAGGCGACGCTGGACGGCGTGGTGCCGGATTACCCGACTGCACGGGCGATGGACGATGAAACCCTGATCGAACGCCTGACCAGTTTGCGCGGTGTCGGCCGCTGGACCGTGGAGATGCTGTTGATCTACAGCGTCGAACGCATGGATATCCTGCCAGCGGATGATTTTGGCGTACGTGAGGGATATCGGCGCTTGAAGGGACTGGAGGTGCAGCCGACGCGCAAACAGATGATCGAGATTGGCCAGGCGTGGAAGCCTTATCGGACGGTCGCGGCCTGGTATCTGTGGCGCGTGGCCAAGGCTTAGACCGCGTTATCGTCCTTCGCGAGCAGGCTCGCTCCCACACTGAATCAGCGTTCGGCGCTCTGTTTCCGCGCTTCTGGGGTGAGGGGGAAATCGAACTGGCGCTGCAAATCTTCCGCCTTGAGAATCTCGAACAACGCCTGCGCCGCCGCCGACAGTTCATTGCCCGGCTCGGTCAACACGCCAATCGCCCGTTCGACAGAATCATTCAAGGTCAGGCAATGCGCACCGAGCTCGCGCATCTGCCCCGCGCACAATGCCGGCACCGCGCTGACCCCAAGCCCGCTGGCAACCATTCGCCCGACGGTCGCCAATTGATGGCTCTCGAACTCCACCGGCAACTTCATTCCGCGCGCCTGCAAATGCTCTTCCAGCATGACCCGCACGGTCGATGGCCGCTGCAGGGTGATGAACGATTGTTCCAGCAAGGTCTGCCAATCGATGTCGGCGCGACCGGCCAGCGCTGAATCGGCCGGCACCACGGCGACAAAGCGATCGACATACAAAGGCGTGAATGTCATCGAAGTGCTCTGCATCGGCGCGAACGCCACACCGAGTTCAACCTGACGATCGCGGACCATTTCCAGCACTTGCTCGTTGATCACGTCGTTGACCGTGACGTTGACGTTCGGATAACGCGCGCGGAAGCTCTTGAGAATCGGCGGCAGCAGATTGCCGGCAAATGACGGCATCGCCGCCAGCGTCACGCGTCCGCGCTGCAGGCTGAAACGCTGGCGCATTTCGTCTTCGGCGTTGTCCCAGTCGGCGATCAAGCGGCGCGCCAGCGGCAGCAGGGACTCGCCTTCCGGGGTCAGCGCGACATTACGCGTGTTGCGGCTGAACAGACGCCCTCCCAGGCCCTCTTCCAGCGCCTTGATGGTCAGGCTGAGCGCCGATTGCGACAAATGCAGACGCTCGCAGGCCACAGCAAAACTGAGGCTGTGGGCCACGGCGAGAAAGGCCCGGATCTGTTTGATGGTCATGGTCGCTTTGCTCCAGTTGCAAGCTGCAAGCGTCAAGCTGCAAGCCGTGATGCGATGGCCCTGATCGTTCCCACGCTCCTGCGTGGGAATGCAGCCCGTGACGCTCCGCGTCACTGGACGCGGAGCGTCCCTGGAGGCATTCCCACGCGGAGCGTGGGAACGATCATCGCCGAACGCGTATTAGTGAGATTTATCAATCAATCCACCTTAAAAATCAACTTAACAAATATATTCCGCAGAGAGACACTCCAGTCATTCGGCTAGCCAGCCGCCCGCAAATAATAAAAGAGGTGCCTATGGCAGGTTTCGACAAGCGTGTGTATTCCTACGAGGAAGCGATGGCCGGGCTGGAAGACGGCATGACCGTCATCGCCGGCGGCTTTGGCCTGTGCGGCATCCCGGAAAACCTGATCGCCGAGATCAAGCGCAAGGGCACCCGTGACCTCACCGTGGTTTCCAACAACTGCGGCGTCGATGGTTTCGGCCTTGGCGTGCTGCTCACCGACCGCCAGATCAGCAAAGTCATCGCCTCCTACGTCGGCGAGAACAAGCTGTTTGAAGAGCAACTGCTCAAGGGCGAGATCGAAGTCATCCTCACCCCGCAAGGCACCCTCGCCGAGAAGATGCGCGCAGGCGGCGCCGGCATTCCGGCGTTCTTCACCGCCACTGGCGTTGGCACCCCGGTTGCTGAAGGCAAGGAAGTGCGTGAGTTCAAGGGGCGCAAATACCTGATGGAAGAGTCCATCACCGGCGACTTCGCCATCGTCAAAGGCTGGAAGGCCGACCATTTCGGTAACGTCGTTTACCGTCACACCGCGCAGAATTTCAACCCGCTGGCCGCGACCGCCGGCAAGATCACCGTGGTCGAAGTCGAAGAAATCGTCGAGCCTGGCGAACTCGACCCGACGCAGATCCACACCCCGGGCATCTACGTCGACCGGGTCATTTGCGGCACGTTCGAAAAACGCATCGAACAGCGCACCATCCGCAAATAATTCAGGCCTTCGGAGAACAACAACATGGCACTTACCCGCGAACAAATGGCCCAGCGCGTCGCCCGCGAAATGCAGGACGGCTACTACGTCAACCTCGGCATCGGCATTCCGACCCTGGTCGCCAACTACATCCCCGATGGCATGGAAGTCATGCTGCAATCGGAAAACGGTCTGCTCGGCATGGGTCCGTTCCCGACCGAAGAAACCATCGATGCCGACATGATCAACGCCGGTAAACAAACGGTGACGGCGCGGATCGGCGCGTCGATCTTCAATTCCGCCGAATCCTTCGCAATGATCCGTGGCGGCCACGTCGACCTGACCGTGCTTGGTGCATTTGAAGTCGACGTTGAAGGCAACATCGCTTCGTGGATGATCCCAGGCAAACTGGTCAAGGGCATGGGCGGCGCGATGGATCTGGTGGCCGGCGCCGACAACATCATTGTCATCATGACCCACGCCTCGAAGGACGGTGAGTCCAAGCTGCTGGCCAAATGCAGCCTGCCGCTGACCGGTGCCGGCTGCATCAAGCGCGTGCTGACCGACCTCGCCTATCTGGAAATCGAAAATGGCGCTTTTGTCCTCAAGGAACGCGCACCTGGCGTCAGCGTCGAGGAAATCGTCGCCAAAACCGCTGGTAAACTGATCGTCCCGGATCACGTACCGGAAATGCAGTTCGCTGCCCAGTGAGGAATTCGCACATGCAAGACGTCGTCATTGTTGCCGCCACGCGTACCGCGATCGGCAGTTTTCAGGGCTCCCTGGCCAATGTATCCGCAGTAGACCTGGGCGCGGCGGTGATCCGCCAGTTGCTCGAGCAGACCGGCCTCGACGGGGCGCAGGTCGATGAAGTGATCATGGGCCAGGTGCTCACCGCTGGCGCCGGGCAGAACCCGGCACGTCAGGCCGCAATCAAGGCTGGCCTTCCCCACGCCGTACCGGCCATGACCCTGAACAAGGTTTGCGGTTCGGGCCTCAAGGCTCTGCACCTGGGCGCGCAGGCGATCCGTTGCGGCGACGCCGAGGTGATCATCGCCGGCGGTCAGGAGAACATGAGCCTGTCCAACTACATCATGCCGGGCGCGCGCACCGGTCTGCGCATGGGCCACGCGCAAATCGTCGACACGATGATCAGCGATGGCCTGTGGGATGCGTTCAACGATTACCACATGGGCATCACTGCCGAGAATCTGGTCGACAAATACCAGATCAGCCGCGAACAGCAGGACGCCTTCGCTGCCGCTTCCCAGCAGAAAGCTGCCGCTGCGATCGAGGCCGGGCGCTTCGTTGATGAAATCACGCCGATCCTGATCCCGCAGCGCAAAGGCGATCCGGTGGCGTTCAAGGTCGACGAGCAGCCACGCGGCGATACCAGCGCAGAATCTCTGGCGAAATTGCGTCCGGCGTTCAAAAAGGACGGCAGCGTCACCGCTGGCAACGCCTCGTCGCTGAACGACGGTGCCGCTGCTGTGATTCTGATGAGTGCCGAGAAAGCCAAATCGCTGGGCCTGCCGGTTCTGGCCAGGATTGCCGCCTACGCCAACGCTGGCGTCGACCCGGCGATCATGGGCATCGGCCCGGTATCGGCGACCCGCCGCTGCCTGGACAAGGCCGGCTGGAACATCGACCAGCTCGACCTGATCGAAGCCAACGAGGCGTTCGCTGCACAATCGCTGGCCGTGGCCAAAGATCTGCAATGGGATCTGGACAAGGTCAACGTCAACGGTGGCGCCATCGCCCTCGGTCACCCGATCGGCGCATCAGGTTGCCGCGTGCTGGTGACATTGCTGCACGAAATGCTCAAGCGCGATGCGAAAAAAGGTCTGGCGACCTTATGCATCGGCGGCGGTCAGGGCGTGGCTTTGGCGCTGGAACGCGGCTGATACGGAGTTCAAGGTTGACGGCGGATCCACGACATCCGCTGTTGGCTGGCAACAAAAAACCCGGTGCGATTTGCGTTGCACCGGGTTTCTTTTTGCTTGTCCCAAATCGGCGGTGAATGTTCTGGTCCCTTCGCGAGCAGGCTCGCTCCCACATTCTGCAACGCATTTCCCTGTGGGAGCGAGCCTGCTCGCGAAAGCGATTGTTCAGGCGCCAACCACTCAAGGCTTGCGTAACAGATAGGTATCCATAATCCACCCATGCTCCGCTCGCGCCGCCTTGCGCACCCGTTCGATCTCATCGGCCACATCCGCCAGCCGGCCGCTGAGGAGAATCTCGTCCGGTGTGCCCAGGTAAGCGCCCCAGAAAATCTCGGTCTGCCGATCCGCCACCCGCTGGTAGGAATCCTCGGCATCGAGCATCACCACCAGACTGTCCGCTTCACTCACCTGCCCCGCCGCCAATCGCCGGCCTGTGGTGATTTCTACCGAGCGACCAATCGTGTTCAAAGGTATTTTGTGCTGCGCAGCCAAGGCCTGAACGCTGGTAATCCCTGGTATCACCTCGTACTCAAACTCACAGCGGCCTGATGACTGGATCGCCTGAAGAATCCGCAATGTGCTGTCGTATAACGCCGGATCGCCCCAGATCAGGAATCCGCCGCACTGGCCGTCGGACAATTCATCATTGATCAGCCGCTCGAAGGTTTGCTGCTTGGCGCGATTGAGTGCATCGACGCTCGCCGTGTAGTCGACATCGCCGCGCTCGCGCTCCGGGCTGCTGGCTTCGACAAAGCGATAAGCGTGGCCGGTGATGTAGCGCTCGCAGATCTCCCGGCGCAGGTCGATCAGCGTCTGCTTGCTCTGGCCTTTATCCAGCAGAAAGAACACATCGACCCGATTCAGCGCTTTCACCGCCTGCATCGTGATGTAGTCCGGATTGCCGGCGCCAATGCCGATGACCAGCAGCTGTTTCATCAGAATTCCTCTTCAAGGGCCATGCCCGGCAAGCGTAGACGCCAGATGCCATTGAAGCGCAAGTCGATCATCGCCAGCGGCTCGATGTCGATTGCATTGAACGCCGCGCCTTGCAGCACCTGCATCAGCGCCGCGCGCATGACGAACGGATGAGTCACCGCCACCACATGCCCAGGCGTTGCAGCGATGGCGTCCAGCCACTTCGCCACCCGCTGCGTCAATTGCCTGACCGATTCGCCGCCATGGGGTGCCGCTTCAGGATCGGCCAGCCAGGCTTGCACAGCCTGGTTTTCATTGGCTTGCAGATCCTTGACCGATTGCCCGTGCCAGCGTCCCCAATCGCAATCGCGCAGGGCTTGATCAATCTGCGCATCGACGCCAAACCATGCTGCCGTTTGCTGAGTTCTCAACTCCGGGGCACACACCAGCCGCCGTGTTACCGCCAATCGCGCCCTGAACGCGTCGGACGGAACAGCCAGATTTTCAACAGGCTCGTCCGTAGGAAAACGCGCCAGTTTCTGTGCGATGGTTCGCGCATGGCAAATCAGTGTCAAACGGCTACTTGGCACAAGCAGGTTCTCGGTCGAAAGATAAAACAAACAATGGCACACAGCCGATACGCGTCGCATTGTGCCGTAAAACATCGGCGTTCAGGGTTGTCACCGGCCAGTCGCTGAGCTTGGGATAGGCAATGTCTGACACAGCAATCGGCAAAGGACTACAACAGCGCGTTACTTCGACGTAGCCCTTATTACACGGGCACCTTGCACACTTTTGGTGCTCGAAAAACCTGTACAAAAATTCGCTAGACATGTAGCACCCATTACATAAATACTCTTTTAACGGAATGTGAAACAAATTCGACACCCCATCCAGCAGGAGCCCGGATGCCCCCTCTCAGAGACCTGATCACCGATCCTGGCCTGGACCTGACGCCGTCGGAGCGCAAAGTCGTTCGCGCCCTGCTTGATCAGTATCCACGCAACGGTCTCGGGCCTATGGCGCGACTGGCCGAACATGCCGGTGTCAGCGATCCGACCATCGTGCGTCTGGTGAAAAAGCTCGGTTTCGGCGGTTATGCCGAATTCCAGGAAGCCCTGCTCAGCGACATGGACCATCGCCTGCGTTCACCGCGCACCTTGTTGCAGCCGCGCTCGCAGCAGAACAACGACGATGCCTGGGCGCATTATCTGGCCGACAGCCAGCGTTTGCTGGTCGACACCCAAGCCCTGACCCAGCCTGAGGACGTGCGCATCCTCGTGGAATGGCTGCTCGACAGCCGCCATCAGGTCTACTGTTTTGGTGGCCGCTTCAGCATTCTGCTGGCCAATTACCTGCTCAACCACTTGCGTCTGCTGCGTCCCGGCTGTTTCGCCCTGGAAGATAACGCCCTGCTGCCCGACCGTTTGTACGATCTGCAACGTCAGGACGTGGTGCTGGTGTTCGACTACCGGCGCTACCAGACCCAGGCTTTGCGCGTTGCGCAGGCGGCGAAGAACAACAGCGCGCGGGTGGTGCTGTTCACCGATGTCTACGCCTCGCCGCTGCGCGAATTGGCCGACCTGATCATCAGCGCGCCGGTGGAATCGGCGTCGCCGTTCGACACCATGGTGCCGGCGCTGGCGCAGGTCGAGGCGTTGATCGCCTGCCTGACCTTGCGCGTGCCGGACCCGGCCGATCGCCTGGAAGGCATCGATGCCCTGCGCAACGACTTTGCGACTCACCTGCTGGAGGACAAATAAGGATGTTCAGCCTTCCCCACCGCTCGCCACGGGACTTGCCGTTTGCGTTCGACCACACCGCTTTGTTGCTGGTGGACATGCAGCGCGCCTGGCTCGAACCGCAATTCGACCCACACCTGCGCGGGGCGGATGCCGAATATTTTCTCCAGCGCACGCGCAGCCAGGTGGTGCCCAACCAACAGCGTCTGCTCGGCGCCTTTCGTCAGGCGCAGCAGAACGTGCTGCACACGATTATCGAAAGCCTGACCGCCGACGGTCGCGACCGCTCGCTGGATCACAAACTGTCGGACATGCACCTGCCCAAGGGCAGCGTGCAGGCTCAGGTCATCGCTGAGCTGACCCCGACCGAAAACGAAATCGTGCTGCCGAAGACCTCCTCCGGGGTGTTCAATTCAACCAACATCGATTACGTGCTGCGCAATCTGCAGACCCGCCATCTGATCATCGCCGGCATCGTCACCGACCAATGCGTGGACATGGCCGTGCGCGATGCCGCCGACCGTGGCTATCTGGTCACGCTGGTGGAGGATGCCTGCGCCACTTACACAGCTGAACGCCATCACGCCTGCCTCAACGCGATCAAGGGTTACTGCTGGATCACCGACACCGACACCGTGCTCGGCCGTTTGCAGGAGATGCAGCCATGAGCCCGCGCCTGACGCCTTTACCGATGACCACGCTGGTGACAACTGACCTGATCGGCATCACCCGGGGCCGCTCGTTTCCTACCGATGAGCTGGAGCATTACCAGGCGGCGGGTTGCGGCTGGGTCCCCGCCAACAGCGCGTTGACGCCGCAGGACATCATCGCTTCGAGCAGTCCGTGGGGCGCGTACGGCGACCTGCGGCTGATTCCGGATCTGAGCAGCCGCGTCACTGTCGGCAGCGGCCCGGACGCCAATGCGCCGGTGCTGGATTTCATCCATTCCGATATTCGCGAGACTGACGGTCAGGCGTGGGGCGCCTGCCCACGCACATTGCTGCGCGATGAAATCGAGCGCTATCACGATGAGTTGGGGCTGCAGGTCAACGCCGCCTTCGAACATGAATTCAACCTGCACGCAGGCATTGCCGAACACGCGGCGTTCTCTCTCGAAGCGCAGCGCCAGGGCGCCGAATTCGGCGGCTGGCTGCTCAGCGCCCTGCGCGCCGGCGGCGTCGAGCCGGAAATGTTTCTGCCGGAATACGGCAAGCACCAATACGAAATCACCTGCCGCCCGACTCTTGGCGTAGCGGCGGCGGATCGTGCGGTCAACGTGCGCGAAATCACCCGGGAAATCGCCCGGCAAATGGGCCTCGACCTGAGTTTTGCGCCGAAGACTGCCGCCGAAGCGGTGTGCAACGGTGTGCATCTGCACGTCAGCCTGCTCGATCTGGCCGGCCAGCCGATGTTGTACGACGCCGGCACCAGCAACGGCCTGTCGAGCATCGGTCAGCACTGGGCCGCCGGCGTCCTGCACTATCTGCCGGCGCTGTGCGCCTTCACCGCACCGACGCCGCTGTCCTACCAGCGGTTGCAGCCGCACCACTGGAGCGCGTCCTATGCGTGTCTGGGGCAGCAGAATCGTGAAGCGGCGTTGCGCATCTGCCCGACCGTGACCTTGGGGGGTAAATCCGCTGCGCAGCAGTTCAACCTGGAATTCCGCGCCATGGACGCCACCGCCTCGCCGCATCTGGCCATGGCCGCGCTGCTGATTGCCGGGCGGCTGGGCATCGAACAACGTCTGGCGCTGAACGCGATCACCGATGAAATTCCCGATTCACTCAACGACGAGCAACGCAAGGCCCGGGGCATCGTCGCCCTGCCCGCCTCGCTGGCCCAGGCGCTGGATTGCCTGCGTGACAGTGCAGCCTTCAACGAATGGCTGCCCAAGCCGTTGCTCGACACGTATTACGCCCTGAAAACCGAGGAACTGGCGCTGACGGAACAGCTCTCGCCCGCTGACCTGTGTGAGCACTATGCACGCCTGTACTGAATCCGCCGAGCTTGGGTTGTATACCCGCCCGGTCTACACCCTGAGCCGCGAGGACTCGACGAATCCGTTGATCCTCGTGTGCGAACACGCCAGTCGCTACATCCCCGACGCCCTGAACAATCTGGGCCTGGACGAGGCGGCCGCACGCGAACATATCGCCTGGGACATCGGCGCGCTGCAACTGGCCGAACAGTTGTCGGAACAGCTTGGCGCTACCCTGCTCAGCGCCAACTATTCACGGCTGTTGATCGACCTCAACCGACCGCGCCATGCGCCGGACAGCATCCCGCTGCAGAGCGAGATCTACCCGATACCTGGCAATCGCGAGCTGGATGAGGCGACCCGCGAGTACCGTCGGCAGACCCTGTTCAAGCCGTTTCATGCGCGCTTGCAGACGCTGATCGATGAACGCATTGCCAAAGGCCGGCCGGTGCGTGTGGTCGGCATTCACAGTTTTACCCCGGTGTATTACGGCCAGCCGCGACCACTGGAAGTCGGCGTGTTATTCGGCCAGGCCAAAGACTATGCCCTGCGTTTGCTCGACGGGCTGCAAGTGCATCCGCTGAAGGTGGCGGGCAACCAGCCGTACAGAATTGATCCCTTGGGCGACATGACCGTGCCGGTGCACGGTGATGCCCGGGGCCTTGAGGCGGTGCTGATCGAGGTGCGCAACGATCTGCTGCGTAGCCCCGCAGCGGTCTCGCGCTGGGCCGGCTACCTCGCACCTTTGCTGTAAATGACGGACCGATAAAACATAAACCGACCGATGGCTGACAAGGAGTTGCGCTTCATGGAAATTGAAGAATTCGGCTACAAGCAAGAGTTGAAACGTAGCCTGACGCTGACCGATCTGGTGGTGTACGGGATGATCTTCATGATCCCCATCGCCCCGTTCGGTGTGTATGGCTACGTCAACGCCGAAGCACCGGGGATGGTGCCGCTGGCGTACATCATCGGCATGGTGGCGATGCTGTTCACCGCCCTGAGTTACGGCAGCATGGCCAAGGCCTTTCCGGTTGCCGGCTCCGTATATTCCTACGCGCAACGCGGCCTTAATCAACACGTCGGCTTCATCGCTGGCTGGCTGATGCTGCTCGATTACCTGCTGATTCCGCCGCTGCTGTACCTGTATTCGGCGATGGCGCTCAACCATTTGTACCCGGACATTCCCAAGGTCGGCTTCATCCTGGCGTTTCTGGTCAGCGCAACATTCGTCAACCTGCGCGGCATCACCTTCACCGCGCGGATGAACATGCTGTTCCTGCTGGCACAACTGGTGGTGCTGGGCATCTTCCTGTTCTACGCCTGGAACGCCCTGCACAACGGTGGCGGTAACGGTGAGCTGACGCTGGCGCCGCTGTATCACCCGGAAACCTTCAACTTCGCTCTGCTGATGCAAGCGGTGTCGATCGCCGTGCTGTCGTTCCTCGGCTTCGACGCGATCTCCACCCTCGCCGAAGAAATCAAGGAAGATCCGGGCCGCAGCGTCGGCAAGGCAGCGCTGATCACCCTGGCGGTGATGGGCACGATTTTCGTCGTACAGACGTGGATTGCCACCGATCTGGCGGCGGGCATGGGCTTCAAATCCGCCGACACCGCGTTTTATGAAATTGCCGAAATCGCCGCTGGCAGCTGGCTGGCGACCCTGACCGCCGTCGCCACGGCGCTGGCCTGGGGCGTTGCTGTAGCGATCACCTCGCAGGCCGCCGTCTCGCGTCTGCTGTTCGGCATGGCCCGCGACGGCAAGCTGCCGAAGGTGCTGGCCAAGGTCCACCCGAAACACAACACGCCGTACCTGAGCATTTATCTGGTGGCGGTGTTGTCGCTGCTGATCTGCTACCTGTTCATCGACGCGGTCGACATCCTCACCTCGCTGATCAACTTCGGCGCCCTCAGCGGTTTCATGCTCCTGCACCTGACGGTGATCAACCACTACTGGCGTCGGCAGAAGTCGGGACAGTTTGTGCGCCATCTGCTCTGCCCGGTGATCGGCTTCATCATCGTCGCCGCCATCATGTACAACATGGGCGTCGATGCGCAGAAACTCGGCCTGATCTGGATTGCCCTGGGCCTGGTGTACCTGTTCTTCCTCAACAAGCTCGGCGCCAGCACAGCGCTGCCCGATCCGAGCAAAGGCTGACAAGAAAAAGAGCGGCGTCTGACAACAAATCAGGCGACCGCCGATTCAACGCGTGGACACCGACAGTGATAGTCAGGTTCGGCGAATCGGCCGAATCTTTTGATACAGGAGTACATCCATGCTGGTCTTACGCCCAGTCGAGCAGAATGATCTGCCCCAGCTACAGCGCCTGGCCCGCGAGAGCCTGATCGGCGTGACTTCGCTGCCGGATGACAGCGAACACCTGCGCGAAAAAATCGCCGCGTCGTGCGCGTCTTTCGACAGCGCCGCCACAGCCCAGGGGCCGGAAAACTATTTCTTTGTACTGGAAGATCTCGAACGCCAGCAATTGGTCGGCTGCTCGGAAATCCTTGCCACCGCCGGTTTCAAGGAGCCGTTCTACAGCTTGCGCAATCGCCACTTCACCAGTGCTTCGCGGGAATTGAACATCGAGCATGGCGTGCCGGCGCTGTCGCTGTGCCATGACCTCAGCGGGCATACCTTGCTGCGCGGTTTCCACATTGACGCCGCGCTGGTGCGTACGCCGTTTTCCGAACTGTTGTCGCGAGCGCGCCTGCTGTTCATTGCTGCGCATGCACAGCGGTTCTCCGAGGCGGTGATCACCGAGATCGTCGGCTACAGCGACGAGCAGGGTCACTCGCCGTTCTGGGATGCGCTGGGCAAGCATTTCTTCGACCTGCCGTACGCGGAAGCCGAGCGCCTCTGCGGGTTGCAGAGCCGCACGTTTCTCGCCGAACTGATGCCGCAATACCCGATCTACGTGCCGATGCTGCCGCAAGCGGCGCAGGATTGCATCGGCCGCGTGCACCCGGACGGCCAGGAAGCGTTCGACATCCTCGCGCGTGAAGGCTTCGAAACCAACAGCTACATCGACTTGTTCGACGCCGGTCCGACGCTGTATGCGCGCACCGCGAACATTCGTTCGATCGCTGGCAGCCAGACCGCTATTGTCCGCCAACAAGTATCGACCGACGCCCGTGGCCGTTACCTGCTCAGCAACGACGCCCTGCATGACTACCGCGCGATTGTCACCGAACTCGACTATCACCCTGATCAACCGCTGCCCCTGACACCCGCCATCTGCGCGGCACTGAAAGTCAGCGAAGGCAGCTCGATACGGCTGGTCGCTCTGTGAACCGCGTTAGCCATCCGCGCCTGAATCGGTACGCCAAAGGAGTTGGAGCATGATTGTCCGTCCGGTAAAAGTCAGCGACCTGCCTGCCTTGATGACCCTCGTCGAACAGGCCGGGCCAGGTTTCACCACCCTTCCGGCCAACGAGGACCGACTTGCGCACCGGGTGCGCTGGGCGCAACGGGCGTTCGCCGAACAGGTCGAACGGGCCGATGCCGATTACCTGTTTGTCCTCGAGGATGATGAGCAGCGCGTGGTCGGTGTCAGCGCGATGGCCGGCGCCGTTGGCCTGCGCGAGCCCTGGTACAACTACCGGCTCGGGGTGACCGTCAGTTCGGCACCGGACCTGGGCATTCAGCGGCAGATCCCAACGTTGTTCCTCAACAACGAACTGACCGGGCAATCGGAGCTGTGCTCGCTGTTCCTGCGCCATGACCAGCGCAACGGCAGCAATGGCCGCCTGTTGTCGCTGGGTCGTCTGCTGTTCGTCGCCGAATTTCCGCACCTGTTTGGCGAGAAGATGATCGCCGAGTTGCGCGGCAGTGCCGATGAAAACGGTTGCTCGCCATTTTGGGACAGCCTTGGCCGGCACTTCTTCCAGATGGATTTCACCCACGCCGATCACTTGTCCGGTCTGGGCAACAAAGCCTTTATCGCCGAACTGATGCCGCGCCAGCCACTATATACCTGCCTGCTCACCGAACAGGCGCAGGCGGCGATAGGCCAGACTCACCCGAACACCCAGCCGGCGTTGAAGATTCTTCAGGCCGAGGGCTTCACGCACAAAGGCTATATCGACATTTTCGACGGTGGCCCGGTCATCGAAGCGCCGATCCGCAGCATCCGCACGGTGCGCGACAGCCTCGAACTGACCTTGAGCCTCGGCACCCCGGACGAGCAGGCGCCGCTATGGCTGATTCACAACCGCCGGCTGGAAAACTGCCGTATCACCGTGGCCCCCGGGCGACTGGTGGGCAATAGCCTGGTTGTCGATCGTCTCACTGCCAAACGCCTGCAACTTCAGCCAGGCAATTCAGTGCGCGCAGTGCTCCTGCCCCATCAACAGCAACATGCCGTGGCGGCCTGATATTTCCGGCACGGGAGATTAAACCTTTCAGCCGCCAGTCCTGCCGCGCAAATTCGTCATGATTCTTGACCCATTCGCGTGATAGCCTTTTCACTCTTCGGCGTTGACACCTTTGCTCAAGCCTTTCCATTCCTTATGTATTGGTGGAACTCGTATGACCAGGCTTTCCCATCAAGATTTGCGCCATAACTTCCGTCAGCTGCTGGCCTCCGACACCTGCTACCACACGGCTTCGGTATTCGACCCGATGTCCGCCCGCATCGCCGCTGACCTTGGTTTTGAAGTGGGTATCCTCGGCGGTTCCGTGGCCTCCCTGCAGGTGCTTGGCGCGCCGGACTTCGCCCTGATCACCCTCAGCGAATTCGCCGAACAGGCCACGCGCATTGGCCGCGTCGCCCAATTGCCAGTGATCGCCGACGCCGACCACGGCTACGGTAACGCTCTTAACGTGATGCGCACCATCGTCGAACTGGAACGCGCTGGCGTCGCTGCACTGACCATCGAAGATACCTTGCTGCCCGCGCAATTCGGGCGCAAATCCACCGACCTGATCACCGTGGCCGAAGGCGTCGGCAAGATCCGCGCGGCGCTGGAAGCCCGGGTCGACACCGAGATGGCCATCATCGCCCGCACCAACGCTGGCATTCTGCCGAATCAGGAAATCATCAGCCGCACCCGCCAATATCAGGCGGCGGGCGCTGACGGTATCTGCATGGTCGGCGTGCAGGACTTCGATCAGCTGGAACAGATCGCCGAGCATCTGACCGTGCCGCTGATGTTGGTCACCTACGGCAACCCGGCCCTGCGCGACGACAAACGCCTGGCCGAACTCGGCGTACGCGTGACCATCGACGGCCACGGCGCCTACTTCGCCGCGATCAAGGCAACCTACGACAGCCTGCGCGAACAGCGGCAGATCTTCACCCAGGCCGCCGACCTGAGCGCGACCGAGTTGACCCACACCTATACCCAGCCGGAGGAATACATTCTCTGGGCCAAGGAGTACATGAGCGTCAAGGAGTGATGCACACGCTGCACCGGCCCCTTCGCGAGCAGGCTCGCTCCCACAGTTGAAATGCGGTCCCCTGTGGGAGCAAGCCTGCTCGCGAAAGCGTCTATTGCGGCACCGCTAAACCGGCGTCTTATACCCCTCCTCCCGCTGCGCCGCCCGCGCCTGAATCACATTCAGAATCGCGCAGCCCTCGCGCATCAGCAGATGAACCGCGCTGGTCACCCGCGTCAGATCACAATCGGAGATGCCCTTGAGGTTGAGGCTGGCGAAAGTGTCGGCCAGATCGCGCACGACCAAAAACCGGTGCATCGCACAGGCGGCCATGTCGCTGAGTTCAGTGTGGGTATTGATGAAGAGCACCGGGGATTCGGCGTCGTAGGTGTCGATGGGGAGATAGCGCGGCATTACTTGGTCGGTCATAGAGTTCACTCCAGAAAGGTCAGGTTCTGTATTCGACCGGCCAAGATCGTCGCAGGGTTATCTGCGAACCGAGACTATAAGAGCCGCGCCCGACGGCCGCAACGAGAGCTTCTGTCGGACTTTTCGGTATTTTTTGTGCGCCGTCCTCGACTGCCACTTTTCCCACAAAAGCCCCTCACCCTAGCCCTCTCCCAGAGGGAGAGGGGACTGATTGGGGAATGCTCTGGATCTGCGCCGACGTGGTGGACCGTGTTGAATGCGAAATTGAATTCAGCAGAAAATCTTAAGCTTGCCGCATTGACTATAAACAACACGGTCAGTCCCCTCTCCTGGGGGAGAGGGCTAGGGTGAGGGGTGAGTCAACTGACACCCCATCCCAAGCATTCACACCACCAACCCCATCACCGCGGCTTGGCCAACTCCATGATCATCCGCGACAACAGGTAAATCCGCGGCGCCACGCTCGCCACTTCGGCATATTCCTCCGGCGTATGAATATTGCCGCCGACAATGCCGAAGCCATCCAGCGTCGGCGTCCCTACGCCTGCGGACAGACTGGCATCCGCCGCGCCACCACTGCCCTCCTCGGTCAGCTTGCGGCCAATTTCGCCGTAAATGCCTTGAGCCATGGCCATCAAGCGATCGGACTCAGCGGTCTGCGGCATCGGCGGCAAACCGCGCTGCAAGGACGTTTTCACTTCGGTATCGGCAATCAACTTGTCCTGCGAGACCCGCGCCAGATCCTTCTCGATGCGATCAAATTCCTCCGGCACTGCCGCGCGCACATCCGCCTTGGCCGTGGCCTGATCAGGAATCACGTTGGTGCGATCGCCGGCCTTGAGCACGGTGAAGTTGATGGTGGTCTTCTTCGCCTCGTCACCGAGCTTGCCCAGTTGCAGAATCTGATGCGCCGCTTCCATCGCCGCGTTCCGTCCCAACTCTGGCGCGACGCCGGCGTGGGCGGCCTTGCCTTTGACTTCGACCAGCGCCGTCGCACTGCCCTTGCGCCACACCACCAGGCCATCGGCCGGGCGCCCCGGTTCGAGGTTGAGGGTGACGTCGTGCTGTTTGGCGGTTTTCTTGATCAGGTCGGTGGCGACGTCCGAGCCGGTTTCTTCGCTGGCATCCAGCAGGAAGGTGATCTGCGCGTAATCCTTGAAGTCGAGGTTCTTCAGCACTTTCAATGCGTAGATGCCGGCGACGATGCCGCCCTTGTCGTCCATCACACCCGGCCCGTAGGCGCGGCCGTCCTTGATGTGGAAAGGCCGCTCGGCGGCGGAGCCTTCCTTGAACACCGTGTCCATGTGCGCCATCAGCAGGATTTTCGCCTTGCCGGTGCCTTTGAGCGTGGCTAGCACGTGGTTGGATTTCTCCGGGGTGTTCGGCACCAGTTCGATAGTTGCGCCGAGCTTTTTCAGCTCATCGATGGCGATGTCGCTGACCTGTTTCAGGCCCGGCTCATAACCTGAGCCGGAGTCGATATTGACCAGTCGCTCCAACATTTTCAGGGCTTCGGGCTGATACTGCTCGGCATCGGCGAGCACTTGTTTGTGCGGTTCGGCAGCGTTTGCGGCCGAGAATGCGAGGGACAGACCGAGGCTGGCGGCCAGCAGAGAGCGGGGAAAGGAGAACGTCATGAAGCAGTCCTTGTTTCGTGTCGGAGGGATTCAACCGTAACCGACATCGGCACGAGGCTCTATAGCGGATGCGACACTGATCTAACCGACAACACATACCCCGGTGGGAGCGAGCCTGCTCGCGAAGGCGTCGTGGCAAACGATATTGATACCGCCTGACCCAGCGCTTTCGCGAGCAGGCTCGCTCCCACAGGTATCAGCTCGCCCGTCAGACCGAATCCAGCAGCGCCTGCCTCGGTTTGTTGTCACTGTTGCAGATCACCCGATTGCGCCCACTGGCCTTGGCTTCGTACAACGCCTGATCGGCCTCATCCAGCCAACGCGTGGCGTCGGCATGGCTCGGGTCGTAGGCGGCCAGACCAATGCTCAGACTGACCTTCAACGCCGGGTTCTGCTCGTAGCCCATCACCGCGAAACGCTCGCGCAAGGCTTCCATGGCCTGAGCGGCGTTGAACAGTGGCAGCTCCGGCAGGATCACGCAGAACTCATCCCCGCCGTATCGCCCGGCCACATCCGTGGCGCGCAGATTCTGTTTGAGCAGTTTGCTCAACTGGCGCAGGACGATATCGCCAGCGACATGCCCATAGGTGTCATTGATCGCCTTGAAGTGATCGATGTCGATCAAGGCAATCGCCGCGCCCTGCTGCTGGCGTTTGCAGCGCTGGAACGCGAGGTCCAGTTGATCCTTCCACGCGCCGTGATTGAGCAGGCCGGTCAGGCTGTCGGTGCGACTCAACGCCAGCAGCTCACGCTTGTGCCGACCGAGGGTCGAGGCCTGACGAAAGCAGATCCAGCCCAGCGCCAGCGGATACAGCAACAGCAATGGCAAACAGGCGTACAGCTGCAGCGGCGTTGTTGGCGGGATGAACGCCGGCGTAAACACCACCAGCCCGACGCCGATGCCCAATAGCTGCGCCGCCGTGCCCGCCAGCAAAAACCGCCCACCACCAATGGCGACGTTGTTCATCGCCATCATCGAAATCGTGGTTGCGCTGGGCAAGGGATTGAACTGCATGGCGGCGACCCAGAAGCCGCCCATGAATGCATCGATCAGCAAATTGCGGTGTTCGGCGCGAAACGGCACGCTCGAGCTTCGCGCCCATAGAAAGGCCAGATGCGGCCAGACCAGGCCGTTGAACAGCATCACGCCCCACACCCACAGCGGCGGATCGAGCGCGTGCATCGCCACGCTGACACACATCAGCCCGAGCAGCAGCCCGAACACCCGCGACCTGTAAAGCCTCCTGGCCAGTGAAAGTCCCTTTCCTCGCGTATTTCCCATAAGGGCCTCGACCGCGCGATGCATGGTTACACCCCGACACGGATGTGTTCGGAGTCTATCAGGGCGCCGCTAAATAGCCATCACCGGCCAGCGGCCTGAATAGAGCGCTATCAGCGCCGCACGCGCGGCCCAGAGTTGGCTATAAATGAAAGAGGGGAAATGGAAAAACAACTATAAGAAGGGGGCACATGCATACCTACGCTGTGTTGATCATCGGCAGCGGTTTCGGCGGCCAGTGCGCGGCGGTCAACCTGCTCAAGGCCGGAATCGACGATTTTCGCATTCTTGAACGACGCGACTTCTTCGGCGGCACCTGGTGCCAGAACACCTACCCCGGCGCAGCGGTGGACGTGCCGTCGCCGCTGTATTCGCTGTCATTCGCGCCCTACCGCTGGTCGCAGATGTTCGCCGAACAGGCGGAACTGCGGCGCTACACCGAACAGCTGATCGAGCGGTTCGGTTTACGCGAGCGCGTGGAACTGGGGGCCGATGTCGAGCGCGTCGAATGGGACGAAGCGGAAAAGCATTGGTTGGTGCACACCCGCGCCAGAGGTACTTTCCGAACCCAATTCCTGATCAATGCTTCCGGGCCATTGAGTCAGCCGGTCATCCCACGCTTTCCCGGGATGGATCGCTTTCAAGGCAAGACTTTTCACACAAATAATTGGGATCACAACTACGACTATCGCGGTAAACGCGTGGCGATCGTCGGCAGTGGTGCCAGCGCCGCCCAGGTGATTCCGGCGATTGCGCCACAAGTCGAACACCTGCATGTGTTCCAGCGCACCCCACATTGGGTGCTGCCGCGTGCCGATCGCAAATTCGGCCGTTTTCAGCGCTGGCTGCTCGGTCTGAAGCCGGCGTACAAGCTGCTGCGCTGGCTGATCTACTGGCAATTCGAAACCCGGGTGATCGCCTTCAAATACTCGAGACCGGCGATTCATCTGGTCCAGCGACATGCGCTGCGGTTCCTCAAACGCCAGGTTCCGGACCCGCTGCTGCGGCAGAAACTCACCCCGGACTTCACCATCGGCTGCAAACGGGTGCTGGTGTCCAGCACGTACTACCCCGCGCTGAGCCGCGCCAACGTCACGTTGCACAGTCGCGAGCACGGCATCGCTTCGATCGACGAAAGCGGGATCAACAGCGTGGACGGCGAGCATCTCGATGTAGACCTGATCGTCTGGTCCACCGGTTACGACGCCACCGACGGGGTGATTTCCTACCCGGTCAGCGGCAAAAACGCGGTGCAACTCAGAGATGTCTGGGCCGAATACCCGCGCGCCTACCTCGGCACCAGCCTGCCGGATTTCCCCAACCTGTTTATCGTCACCGGGCCGAACACCGGCATTGGCCACACTTCGGCGCTGTTCATCATCGAATCGCAGATGAACTACATCCTCGACTGCATCCACACCGTACGGGCCAAAGGCCTGCGCAGCATCGAAGTGCGCCGTGACGCAGAACGTACCTACACTGCAATGATCCACCGGGAAATGCAGCGCACGGTGTGGAAGTCCGGTGGTTGCCACAGTTGGTACCAGAGCAAGAGCGGTCATGTGATCGCCATGTTTCCCGGCTTCAGTTTCAGCTATCACCTACTGACCCGGGCGCTGAAACCGGCCGACCATATTTTGTCCTGAACACGTAAAAGGAAGACGTCGATGCTTTTGCTGTTTGTCGCACTCGCGGTTTTCGTGGCCTGGAGCTGGCTGAGTTATCCGGCGGTTGGCCATTGGCTGTACAACCTGGCCATGGCCAGCGAGGCCAGGTTGTACAAATTGCACAAGATCGAAGTGCCGATCGCCGAGATGACCGTGTCGACCTGGCAAGGCGGGCCGTACGAGGCGTCCAGCGCGATCCTGATGCTGCACGGCTTCAGCGCCGACAAAAACCTCTGGCTGCGCTGCGCCCGGCACTTCGTGCGCCAGTATCGGGTGATCATTCCGGATCTGGCCGGCCACGGCGAAACCGGCTTCAAGGCTGGCGGCGGTTACGACATTGCGGTTCAGGCCAAACGCATGATTCAACTGCTCGACGTCTGCGGCGTGGAGAAAGTCCACGTCATCGGCAACTCCATGGGCGGCTACATTGCCGCGTGGCTGGCAGCGACCTATCCGGAGCGAATCGCCTCGCTGGCATTGATCGACCCGGCCGGCGTCACCGCACCGGAGCCGAGCGACATGGAGCGCCATCTGGCGCGCGGGCACAATCCGTTTCTGATCAATTCCCGCGAAGAATTTCAGCGCTTCTACGCGATGACCATGGAGTCGCCGCCGTGGGTACCGAA
Organism: Pseudomonas siliginis; assembly: GCF_019145195.1. Classification (GTDB taxonomy): domain Bacteria; phylum Pseudomonadota; class Gammaproteobacteria; order Pseudomonadales; family Pseudomonadaceae; genus Aquipseudomonas; species Aquipseudomonas siliginis. Next base: position 6,239 of record NZ_JAHSTW010000003.1, on the reverse strand, counting down.
GCTGGTGCTGGACGCCGTCGCCCAGCGCTATGAGCAACAACGTGACGAGCTCGAAGAAATCTTCCGCGACTTCCGCGCCAGCCCGCCGATGGAACCGAAACTGGCCGAGATCAAATGCCCGGCGCTGTTGCTGTGGGGGCGCAAGGATCGCCTGATCGACGTCAGCAGCGTGCCGGTGTGGAGCAAAGGCATCGCCAATCTCGAAGTGGATGTGTGGGATCACGTCGGGCACATGCCGATGGTCGAACAGCCGGGAAATACCGCGCGGCTGTACGGGGAATTTCTGGAACGACAGCGATGAAGATGGATATTCGCAATGCCTCAGGTTGCGCAACTGATCGTTCCCATGCTCTGCGTGGGAATGTCTCAGGGGACGCTCTGCGTCCAGTGACGCGGAGCGTCACGGGCTACATTCCCACGCAGAGCGTGGGAACGATCAGCGGAGACAGAAGGTTGGCGTTCCCATGAACATCCTTTACGACGAACGCCTCGACGGTCCGTTGCCGGAGGTGAACAAGGGCGAATTGCTCAAGGCCCTGCAACAAGCCCTGCCGGACCTGGACATCCTCTGGCGCGAAGATGAACTCAAACCCTACGAATGCGACGGCCTCTCCGCCTACCGCACCACGCCGATGCTGGTCGCCCTGCCCCGGCGTCTGGAGCAAGTGCAAACCCTGCTGAAACTCTGCCATCAGAACAACGTGCCCGTGGTCGCGCGGGGTGCCGGCACTGGGTTGTCCGGCGGCGCCCTGCCACTGGAAAAGGGCCTGCTGCTGGTGATGGCGCGGTTCAACAACATCCTGCACATCGACCCCGCTGCACGTATCGCGCGGGTTCAGCCGGGGGTGCGCAATCTTGCTATCTCCCAGGCGGCGGCCCCATTTGGCTTGTATTACGCACCGGATCCGTCGTCGCAGATCGCCTGCTCGATCGGCGGCAACGTCGCGGAAAACGCTGGCGGCGTGCATTGCCTCAAGTACGGTCTGACCGTGCACAACGTGTTGAAAATCGAAGTACTGACCATCGAGGGCGAGCGCCTGACGCTGGGCTCCGAGGCGCTCGATTCAGCCGGTATCGACCTGCTCGCCTTGTTCACCGGCTCCGAAGGCCTGCAGGGGATCATCACCGAAGTCACGGTGAAACTGCTGCCCAAACCGCAAGTTGCAAAGGTCCTGCTCGGCAGTTTCGACTCAGTGGAAAAGGCCGGCCGTGCGGTTGCCGAAATCATCGCTGCCGGGATCATTCCGGGTGGTCTGGAAATGATGGACAACCTCGCCATCCGCGCCGCCGAAGACTTCATCCACGCCGGCTATCCCGTCGACGCCGAGGCGATTCTGCTGTGCGAACTCGACGGTGTCGAAGCTGACGTGCACGACGATTGCCAGCGCGTACGGGAAGTCATGACAGCGGCCGGCGCCACTGAAGTGCGCCAGGCCCAGGACGAGGCCGAGCGCGTGCGTTTCTGGGCCGGGCGCAAAAACGCGTTTCCGGCGATCGGCCGGTTGTCGCCGGATTATTACTGCATGGACGGCACCATCCCGCGCCGCGAATTGCCCGCTGTGCTGCAAGGTATCGCCAGCCTCGGCGAAGAATATGGCTTGCGCGTGGCCAACGTGTTCCATGCCGGCGACGGCAACATGCATCCGCTGATTCTGTTCGACGCCAACCAGCCAGGGGAGCTGCATCGGGCCGAGGCATTGGGCGGCAAGATCCTCGAATTGTGCGTGAAAGTCGGCGGCAGCATCACCGGCGAGCACGGCGTCGGCCGCGAAAAAATCAATCAGATGTGCGCGCAGTTCAACAGCGACGAGTTACTGCTGTTTCATGCGGTGAAAGCCGCGTTCGATCCGCAGGGCCTGCTCAATCCCGGCAAGAACATTCCGACCCTGCACCGCTGCGCCGAATTCGGCGCGATGCACATTCACGCCGGGCAACTGCCCTTCCCCGAGCTGGAGCGATTCTGATGGCTGATTTCGACGCCGCCAACGCCCTGCTCGATCAGGTCAACGCCGCGCGGACCAATGCCACGCCGCTGAAGATTCAGGGCGGCAACAGCAAGGCGTTTCTCGGTCGCGAGGTGGCCGGCGAAGTGCTCGACACCCGTGCTCATCGCGGCATCGTTCAGTACGATCCGACCGAGTTGGTGGTCACCGCACGTGCCGGCACGCCGTTGTCCGAGCTGCTTGCGGCGCTGGATGACGCCGGGCAAATGTTGCCCTGCGAACCGCCGTCCTTCGCCGACAGCGCCACGGTCGGCGGCATGGTCGCCACGGGACTGTCCGGACCTCGCCGGCCGTGGTCCGGCTCGGTACGCGACTTCGTTCTCGGCACGCGGGTGATCACCGGCCTCGGTCAGCATCTGCGCTTCGGTGGCGAAGTGATGAAAAACGTCGCCGGTTATGACCTGTCGCGGCTGATGGCCGGCAGTTTCGGTTGCCTCGGCGTGCTCACCGAAGTGTCGCTGAAAGTCCTGCCGAAACCGCGCCAGTGCCTGAGCATTCGCCTCGATATCGACTGCGCTCGGGCCTTGAGCAAACTTGCCGAATGGGGCCAGCAACCGCTGCCGATCAGTGCTGCGTGCCACGATGGCCGGAGCCTGTATCTGCGTCTGGAAGGCGGCGAAGGTTCGGTAACGGCGGCGCATCAACGCCTGGGTGGTGAGCCGCTGGACTCGGTTTTCTGGCGCGACCTAAACGAACAGCGCCTGAGTTTTTTCGACGAAGGTTTGCCGCTGTGGCGCCTGTCATTGCCGAACAACCTCGGCCCGCTCGAGCTGCCCGGCGAGCAACTGATCGACTGGGCCGGCGCGCAACGCTGGGTGAAATCCGAAAGCTCTGAGATTCACGCACTCGCCCATTCCTTGGGCGGCCATGCAACGTGCTTTACCCACGGTGCCACCGGCTCGCCGTTTCAACCCTTGGCGCCAACCCTGCTGCGCTACCACCGGCAACTCAAGGCGCAACTCGACCCGCAAGGGCTGTTCAACCCCGGACGCATGTACGCGGAGGTCTAGCCATGCAAACCACCCTCAGCGAGCAATCGCGAAAATTGCCCCGGGCTGGCGAAGCGGAAAAGATCCTGCGCACCTGCGTGCATTGCGGCTTCTGCAACGCGACGTGCCCGACCTATCAATTGCTCGGCGATGAACTCGATGGCCCGCGCGGGCGCATTTACCTGATCAAGCAAGTGCTGGAAGGCGCACCGGCCACCGAGCAGACGCAACTGCATCTGGATCGTTGCCTGTCGTGCCGCAACTGCGAAACCACCTGCCCGTCCGGCGTCGATTATCACAACCTGCTCGACATCGGCCGTGCGGTAGTCGACAGCGCGGTGCCGCGCCCGGCCGCTCAGCGCTTGCTGCGCGAAGGCTTGCGTGCGTTGGCGCCGAATCCCGGTTTGTTCAAAGGCTTGCTGCGCATGGGCGCGACCTTTCGACCACTGCTGCCGCGCCTGCTGGAAAGCAAATTGCCGCAGCACTTGGGTGTTATGGGGTCGCGCCCCGCTCCTCGGCATCCGCGCCGAGTGTTATTGCTCGAAGGTTGCGTGCAACCGGGTCTGTCGCCGAATACCAATGACGCGACGGCGCGAGTGCTTGATCGCTTGGGCATCAGCGTCATTCCGGTGAGCGAGGCCGGTTGCTGCGGCGCGCTCGACTATCACCTCGACGCCCAGGGCAAAGGTCTCGACCGCGCTCGGCAGAACATCGACGCCTGGTGGCCACGTCTGCAGAACGGCGCCGAAGCCATCGTGCAGACGGCCAGTGGTTGTGGCGCGTTCATCAAGGATTACGGGCATTTGCTTGCGGACGATCCGGTCTATGCCGACAAGGCTCGGCAGATCAGCGAAATGACTCGGGACCTGGTGCAAATCATCGCTGAGGAACCACTGGAGCAAGTGTGCGCCGCCAGCGAACGACGCATCGCTGTGCATTGCCCGTGCACGTTGCAGCACGCGTTGAAACTCGGCGGCACCGTGGAAGCCGTGCTGACCCGACTCGGCTTCAACCTCACGCCGGTACCGGATGGCCATTTGTGCTGCGGCTCGGCGGGCACTTACTCGCTGACCCAACCGGTGCTGGCGCGGCAACTGCGTGACCATCGACTCAACGCCCTGGAAAGCGGTCGGCCCGAGTTGATCGTCACTTCCAACGTGGGCTGTCAGAGCCATCTGGCGAGCGCCGGGCGCACGCCGGTCAGACACTGGATCGAGCTGGTGGATCAGTCGTTGGCAGAATGAAGTTCGTAGGATTCTTCGTTTGCCCGCGTGGGCGAAGGCTGCGATCTTTTCCGACATCCATTTCGTGACCGTGGCAGGAATTTTTTTCATGACCGTGCAGCCGTTCGTCAGCCCCGACCTGATCCGCCAACGCTTCTCCCGAGCGATGTCCGACATGTACCGCGAAGAGGTGCCGCTGTACGGCGCGCTGATGGAACTGGTGGAGAATACCAATCGCGAAGTGCTGGCACGTCAGCCTGACATTGCCGGTCAACTCAAGCGCACCGGCGAAATCGAACGCCTGGACATGGAACGCCACGGCGCCATCCGGGTAGGCACCGCGACCGAACTGGCCACCCTCGCCCGCCTGTTCGCGGTGATGGGCATGCAACCGGTGGGTTATTACGACCTGACGCCGGCCGGTGTGCCGGTGCATTCGACGGCGTTTCGCGCGGTGCATGAAGAGGCGCTGCAGGTCAGCCCGTTTCGCGTGTTCACCTCGTTGCTGCGCCTGGAGCTGATTGAAGATCGTGAACTGCGTGAGTTTGCCGAGTCGGTGCTGGCCCGTCGTTCGATTTTTACTGACTCCGCGTTGCGCCTGATTGAACAGGCGGAAACGGCGGGCGGACTGAATGACGCCGAAGCCGCAGAATTCGTCCGACAGGCACTGGAGACTTTTCGCTGGCACCACAGCGCCACCGTCAGTGCCGCGCAATACCAGAAACTTAGCGCTCAGCACCGTTTGGTCGCCGATGTCGTTGCGTTCAAAGGCCCGCACATCAACCACCTGACCCCACGCACCCTGGACATCGACACCGTTCAGCAACAGATGCCCGCCCATGGCATTACACCAAAAGCGGTGATCGAAGGCCCACCGCGCCGCAACTGCCCGATCCTGCTGCGCCAGACCAGTTTCAAGGCGCTGGACGAGCCGATCGCCTTCACCGATCAGCCCGAAACCCGTGGCAGCCACAGCGCGCGTTTCGGCGAAATTGAACAACGCGGCGCAGCCCTCACGCCCAAGGGTCGCGCGTTGTATGACCGCTTGTTGAATGCCGCTCGCGATGAATTGGGCGACTTCCCTAACGAAGCCAATGCCGCACGCTACGACGCGCTGATGACTCAGCACTTTGCGGAATTTCCTGACAGCATCGAGGGCATGCGCGAACAGGGGCTGGCGTACTTTCGTTATTTCGCTACGGAAAAGGGCATCGCGGCGTACGGACTTGGCGAATCGTCCCTGGAGGACTTGCTGCGCGATGGCTACGTGAAAGCGGAGCCGCTGGTGTACGAAGATTTCCTGCCGGTGAGCGCAGCGGGGATTTTTCAGTCGAACCTGGGGGATGCCGCACAGGCGCATTACGCCGAACATTCCAATCGACATGCTTTCGAACAGGCGCTGGGGCGTTCGGCCATCGATGAGTTGGGGTTGTATGCCGAGACGCAACGGCGGTCGATTGAGGAATGTGCCGAAGTGCTGCGGATCAAACTGACCTGAATTTGCGCCGTTCTACTGTAGGAGTGAGCCTGAACGCGATAGCGGTGTAACAGTCACCGATGATGTGAATGGAAAGACGCCTTCGCGAGCGGGCTCGCTCCCACAGGTTTTGCGGATGGACCGCAGTTCAGGACAAAACCACAAATCCCCTGTGGGAGCGAGCCTGCTCGCGAAGGCAACACCGCGGTCCCGGCAAATCCCCTACTGCGCAAGAAATTGCGCAGTTACCCGTAATATTTCAGGGCCTAAATCCTCTGCAGCTCAAGCGGCGCAAGGCCTGCAGCCAAGTGCGCAAGAAGTTGCGCAGTACTGCGCAACTTCTTGCGCACTTTCTCAGGGTCATCCCGGTGAAAAACGCCGCAAATGATGACCAACCAGCGTGGCGCCCCCGCCATCCGGGCACCGCGCAAAACCTGGCACGCTCCTTGATAACTCTCAGCCACCCACCGGGCGATTTCGCCTCCAGGCACCCTAACTTTATCCGCAAGGAGAGCACCCCATGGCAACACCAGCGTACATGTCGGTT
>NZ_JAHSTW010000029.1 GCF_019145195.1 Pseudomonas siliginis | reverse complement strand
AGCACTTGCGGCTGCTTGCCTTCGTGCAGGACTTCAGTGAGCAGCCACAGGTCGTTCCATTTGGCTTTCGGGTGTTCGGTCAGGGCGAGGAAATGGCCGCTGACCAGCAGTGGCTGATCACTCTTGCCTTCGGCCAATTGGAAGTCGCTGCGGTGGCGTTCGAGGGCGCGTTTGGCCAAGTGCTTGCCGCGCTCGCGGTCGATGAAGCGGCCCGGGTAATCGTAGTCTTCGAGGTCGGGCAGGGCGTCGCCACGGTTTTCGCTTTCCAGGGTCAGGCGCGGTTTTTCGAAGTCGTAGTCGCGGCGGGTGGTGCGGCTGGTGCGGGTTTCCAGGCGCAGGTCGAAGCGCTTGATCACCGGGTTGCTGGCGACCATGCCGGAGTCTTGCTGATAGGGCACAGGTGCCAGTTTCGGGAACACCGTCTGGTCATCGCCGAAAACGAGCTTGTGCGCGTTGGCGCTGTGCTGGAAGTGGAAGTGAATGCCTTCTTCCTCGCACAGGCGCTGGATGAAGTGCAGATCAGACTCGTCGTATTGCACGCAGTAGATGCGTTCGGGATAGATCGAACCGGTCTTGAATTCGTAGGCGTTGCCTTGGATGCCGTGCTCTTCCAGCACCATGCCGATGATTTTCGGCACGCTGAGGTTCTGGAAGATGCGCTGGTTGATGCGGTGCGCCAGATACGCCAGTTGCGGACGCAGCGTCACCGAATAACGGGTCAGGCGCTTGCCCGAGTCACCTTGCGCGGCGCGGTAGATCTGGCCATGGATGCCGCTGCCGTCAGGCGACAGCTGCAGGAAGGCCGGTTTGTGCAGCAGGGTTTCGAGGTCCAGCGACGGCTGCTCACTGACCAGCTCCACCTCAAAGACAAAAGGCTGGCTGATGGCTTCCTGGCCGGTCAGGGTGAATACCTGAAAATCGGCGGAAAGCCCTTCGATGGTCAGGGCAAAGTGGGTTTCATTGGCCGGCGCGAACATCCCTTGTTCCTCGTGCTGTACAGCGGCGCTCGTCGACGGCCGCAAAAAAGCGGCTCAACGTACGCGAAATTCTGGAGGGGCGTAAACAACATCGACCAGCAGAGCTGGCCGATGCGTGTAACGGTCAGCCGTAATTAAACGACTGGAGCACGCCAGTCATCGGAACCCGAAGTACCGGATACTTC
>NZ_JAHSTW010000028.1 GCF_019145195.1 Pseudomonas siliginis | reverse complement strand
GGTTCTTCACGGAATTCCGGGAAACACAGAAACAAGAACGCCGATTTGGTTGATGATGTTCGTGCGAGCAAACACATCTAACAAACCGGCGTTCTTATGCGTGATATTAATACTTTCCTTCCTTTTTGGGAGGGCTTTTCTGTCGTCACGATAAAGCCTGATGGCGACGCACTACAGATCGATCTGATCCCCCATGCCACCCGATTTCCTTCCTGTGGCGGCTGCCTAAGGCCCTGTTCAACTACGCATGAGTATTGCGAGCGCGTCGTTCGTGATTTGCCCATCCTTGGCCGCGCTGTACGTCTCAACGTTTTGCTCAGGCGGGTTGGCTGTCGTGACTGTGGCAAACGCATGGAGGCCGTCAGTTGGCTAGACCGCTACGCTCGCATGACGCGCCGCTTGGCCGAGGCGGTCATTCAGGCCTGCGAACGCCTTCCAACCCTGCACGTGGCTCAGATGTTCGGCCTACATTGGGATACTGTTAGGTTGCTGGAGCGTCGAGCCTTGCAAGCGACGTTGAGCGCGCTGCCAAAGGCGCAACCGCGACGTTTGGTGATGGATGAGTTTGCGTTGTTCAAAGGGCATCGTTATGCCAGCGTGGTGCTGGATGCCGATACCCGGCGCGTGCTGTGGATTGGTGAAGGCCGCAGCCGTGCGGCGGTCAGGCCATTCTTCGAAGAGCTGGGGGCAGAGGGTTGCGCCCGAATCGAAGCGGTCGCGATGGACATGAATACCGCTTTTGACCTGGAGGTTCGCCAGCACTGCCCAAAAGCTCGAGTGGTCTATGACCTCTTCCATGTCGTGGCCAAATATGGCCGAGAAGTGATCGATCGGGTTCGCGTTGACGAAGCCAATCGGCTACGTCATGACAGGCCGGCTCGCAAGGTTATCAAGCAAGCGCGATGGCTGTTACTGCGCAATCCGCAGAACCTGAAAACGCCGGAGCAACAGGTCCATTTACAAGACCTGTTGGCGGCCAACCAATCGCTGATGACGGTCTATTTGATGAAGGCTGAACTCAAAACGCTCTGGACGCCGAGCACCGCTTGGGACTGGAGATCAGCCTGGAAACAATGGCTGCGCCACGCACATGAAAGCGAAATACCTGCTCTGATCCAGTTCGCCAAACGGCTAAAGCTTTACTGGCGGGGCATTGTGAGCCGAGTTCGCTGGCCGATGCATACCGGCCAACTGGAAGGAATAAACAATCGAATAAAGGTGATCAAGCGGATGGCGTACGGTTACCGGGATAGCGAGTTCTTTTTCATGAAAATCAAGAGCGTCTTTCCCGGTAATCCGTGAAGAACC
>NZ_JAHSTW010000027.1 GCF_019145195.1 Pseudomonas siliginis | reverse complement strand
GATTCGGCGACATGTGGTGTGCTCGCCTTCTGACATCGCGACCCGATAGCATTGTGGTGATGCTGTCGGGAGAAACTGGGCGACCCTTGGGTCGCCTTTTTTCTATGCAGCTTGTATTTCAGCGTCGGATTCGGCTGGGAATATCTCGGGTAAATCCGGCCTAAGCTGATGAGGTAGCAGCGCTCCAGAAAGTGCTTTCGACAGATGTCGAACCTGTGCGACTGGGATACCTCGCCGACGCCAATTAAAGAATCTCTGAGGGCTGATTTTGCACTCTCGCGAAAGCTGGGAAGGGCTTTTGCCGGAGGCCTCAGCAACCTGCAGTACTAAATCGAATATCTGAGCAGGTGTACTCATGACGTTATCCATACCAAACAATTTGAACGGCAGGACCAAACAATACGTTTGTTATCATCTGAATGCAAGCGCTGTAACATTTCGTTTATGAGTAAACAAACGCAAAACCTCAAAGGCCAACGCTTTCGTGAAGCGCTCGAAGACTCCGGATTGACGGGGGCCCAGCTCGCTCGAATTCTCGATCTCGAGAACGACCAGAACATCACGAACTGGAAAGCTAGGGGCGTCCCCGCGTACATGGTCGGCGAAGTTGCGCTGACACTTGTCGTGGAGCGCGAGTGGCTAGAAGGGAAAGATGTACCAATGCGGACCAAGAGCACTGAGCGAAACCCATTACGCCCGGCTGCTAACGATTCGCCGCTTTACGTGCTGGAGCCAATGGCTCCTTGGGACTCAGAAACACCAATAGACAATGACGAGGTGGAGCTAAGGTTGTACAAGGAAGTGGAGTTATCCTCTGGGCCCGGGAAGGTTGCGCGTACAGAGGTTCAGGAGATCGCTGGGCCCAAGCTTCGTTTTTCACGAGCTACGATGAGGACTTGCGGAGTAGATCCCTCAAACGCTGTATTTGCCACCAACAGCGGGAACAGTAATCACCCACTGATTCTTTCGGGAGCGACAGTCGGCATTGATACGGGAATGACGCGAATCGTTGACGGCGAAATGTACGCAATCGACCACGACGGGCATTTTCGGATTAAGTTTCTTCAACGTACTGCCAACGGCATCAAGATGAGGAGCTTCAATTCACAGGAATACGCTGACGAAGACTATGACTTCGATCAGATCATGGCTCAACGGGTGGTAATTCTTGGCCGCATATTTTGGTGGTCATCAATACGTCCATTGAAAGGCCCCTCTTTGATCTGACACCAAACAAAATGTGTTGACCAAAAACCAAACAGATTGTTTACTTGCCTCACTCTCCAACCACAGTGAGGCATCACCATGCGCGCCACCGCATCCCTACATGTCCATCCT
>NZ_JAHSTW010000026.1 GCF_019145195.1 Pseudomonas siliginis | reverse complement strand
AAGTCAGCGGCATGTGGTGTGCTCGCCTTCTGACATCGCGACCCGACTGCGTTGTGGTGATGCTATCGGGAGAAACTGGGCGACCCTTGGGTCGCCTTTTTTCTGAGTTTTAAGCAGCAGCTGCTGGGATAGCTGGAGCTGGGAAAAGATCAGGCAAATCTGGACGCAATTCGTGGGGTAACACTTTGCCGTGTGACGCTCTAGCGACAGCGTGAACGCGCTCGGTAGGAACACGGCCAGCCTTGACCCATTTCCATACATGGGGCTGCTTAACGTTGCAGCGGCGAGCGAGCTCTGACTGATTGTTACCGCAAATCGTGATGACCTTATCTAAGGCCTGCCGACATAGCTCGGCGTCTTTAACACAGTAAGTCACTGATACCGCTCTCCCTGATGAAACGACAAGGCGAATCTACAACCTTCGTAATAGGCAAGTCAACACCCAATAGTTTAAGACGCTCTATTACCGAGGTCGTAGAATTAGCTAATGAAATACTTACCGATCGAACTCCTCCCGACCCTCTCCGATCGGCTGAAATATGCCATGGAGCAGCTCAATCTCAGTCAAACTGATGTGGCTAAGCGTTCTGGATGCTCTCAAGCAACGATTTTCAAAATCGTGGACGGCCAAACACGGGAAAGCCGCAAGACAGGCGCCATCGCTCGCGGACTCAACCTTTCGTTACCGTGGCTTGAGAATGGCGACATGCCAGCTAGCGTGGTCTCCATATCTCGCAGCCAGGAAAAATCTTCGCGCCCTCTTGCTCTCGAACCTGTATCTGCCTGGGATAACGACACTCCTTTAAATGACGACGAGGTCGAGATACCACTTTTCAAGCAGGTCGAGATTTCAGCGGGGGCAGGTAGAACAGCGGTTCAGGCTGAATATGGTCGTGTTCTTCGCTTTTCACTTGCGACACTGCGACAGTGCGGCGTGCACCCTGCTAATGCGTTATGCGCTCCAGTCACTGGCAGAAGCCAGGAACCCTTGATACTTCATGGCGCGACAGTCGGAATAGATCGAGGCATGACTAAAATCATTGCTGATCATCTCTATGCCATTGAGCAGGAGGGAGCGTTGAGAATTAAATTCCTGGAGCGATTGGATGGTGGAGGGCTAAAACTCATAAGCTATAACCGAGCTGAACATCCAGACGAGTCTTATACATTTGAACAGTTCGTTGAGCAGCAAATGAAGGTCTTAGGCCGCATTTTTTGGTGGTCGACAATCCGCCCCGTTAATGCCGCTCCGCTACCAAGAAACTAAAAACATAAAACCAAAGTAATTGCATTGATCTAACACCTAGGTTATTTTTCGCCTCACTCTCCAACCACAGTGAGGCGTCACCATGCGTACCACCGCATCCCTGCATGTCCACCCG
>NZ_JAHSTW010000024.1 GCF_019145195.1 Pseudomonas siliginis | reverse complement strand
CCGGAAGGTGCCCGGTTCGTAGATGTAGCTGCGATAACGATTTTTGGGCGCTTTCGGCGATCAATCTTTCGCCTTGCCAGAGGAATTCAGTGTTGTGGCCGTCGACGATTTTCTCGATGCGGCGGCCGAAGGCGTCGTATTTGTAGGACGCTGTGCTGCCTCCCGGCAGACTGACGCCAATCAAGCGGTGTTGGCAGTCGTAGCGGTACTCGGTGACGAGCTTCTTGCCGGTGCCGCGACTCTCGCGGATCAAATTTCCGTACGCGTCGTAATCGTAGTGGCGGTCGCTTTGCATTAAGAGGCGGTTGCCTTTGACGTTGGCGAGGTTGGCTGCGGGCTGGTCATTTTGTCCGAGGAGGTTGCCTGCCGGGTCGTGAGCGAAGCTCTCTGGTATGGCGCCGCGTACGCTGATCAGGCGATCCAGTGGATCGTAGTGATAGCTGCGGTTGCCTTTGCGGCTGTCTTTAATGCCGGCGAGGTTGCCGTTGGCATCGTAGTTGTAGCGGCGCTGGAACAGGTGTTTGTCCCGTTGGCTGACGCTGTGCGCTTGCAGGCGGCCCTGTTCATCGTAATGGTATTGGCTGAGTAACAAACCTTGCTGGCGCTGTTGTTCGCGACCGGCGTTGAACTGGTGGCTGGTCAGGCCTGAACCGTTCAGGTCAATGCTGCTCAGGCGTCCACCGGACAAATAACGGTAATCAAGTTTGCTGCCATCAGGAAGGCGGCAGTGCTTGAGCTGGCCAACGCTGTCGTATTCGTAGCGCAAGGTGCCCCAGACTTGGTGTTTCTCGATGAGCGGTCTTGCAGGTCGTATTTGTAGGCGAGCGGCCAATGGTCGTCGTAAGCGTTTTTATAAGCCGGTGCAAAACGTCGTAGTGCAAATGAATATCTTCGAAATTATTAAACGTTATCACTAGCGGGCGGCCAAACTTATCGCATTAGCATTCGGTAGCGAACTCCCTGCTAGTGTTGTCTAACTATTTTTTTTGATGAATAGTCGTTGATATTATATTTTTTGCGCGTACGGAAGCGGGTGGCGCAAATTTGTTTTGTTAGATTTTTTTGAATGGATATGTATCGCCGGAAATTACCATTGATTTACCTTCTATATGGATGTCTTTTATATTGTTTATAACTAGCTTTAGATTTTCTGAATTTGGGAATAAATAGTAAAATAGTTCGAAGTATAAGTAGTCTTTGATTAAGTGGGTCGCTAGATTTTCATGGTTTTCCAAAAGCTCGCTGAAGGTCGGATAATTGATTTTTGCAAGCGCTGGGATGTCCGTATATCCCTGCTCTGCATCGTCAATCCTGCACTCGGAGATGAATGTATCGGCATAGATCATGAATTCTTCTGGAAAATCGCAGGGGTTGATTATGAGCTCATATGCCTGCGTATCGAGTATGGCAGCCTCGCCAAACCCGAGGCTTCTATAGGTTACGATATTTGGGTTGACTAAGTTGCCAGAGGATTTAAATATCATGGTGTGGCTCCTGGTGGTATTAACGTGATTGTCCCGTCTTCTCTAAGTGTTATTGAGCCTGACGCTCGGTACTGTTCGCCAGCTCTTTGATCCTGTCCGGATCGAGTTCCAGAGCGTTGGAAGAATTCTTCAGGAGATTTTATTTCTTCAATATTTTGTGTTTTGTTTCCGGGTGTGATTCTGGTTTGTTCAAGCGAAAGAAAGCCTTCCTTGCCCTCGAACTTTTTTTCCAGTCCTTTAACTAGTTTCCCGGCCTTATTCGCGTTTATGTCTCCAAATCCTACATCAAGGTCGCTACCAATGTGATTATCACCCCTGACCCTGCTACCACCGATAACGACTGAAGTCCCCTTTTTGTAAGATTCTTCAAGGATCATCTGGGCCTGTTCCTTTGGCAGGCCAGGGAGATGCTCTTGTAAGAATGCAGCTTGTGCCTCAGGCCCTGAAGTCCTCAGGACTGTCTTCTCTGGATATTTATTGAAGACAGATTTTTCGCTCCATTTAGGAGGTTCTGGGCACTGTCCTAGCTTGCAGCTTAAACCCAACGGATCCACCCACCCCGTAGGATTAGGCACGTACTGGTAGCTATTCAACCCACCCGCAAGCTTGATCGGATCGGGCGTCAAGAACCGTCCAGTCCCCGGATTGTAGTAGCGGTGGCGGTTGTAATGTAAGCCTGTCTCGGCGTCGAAATACTGACCCTGGAAGCGCAACGGGTTATCGATTTCGCTGACGTCCAGCGCCGCT
>NZ_JAHSTW010000023.1 GCF_019145195.1 Pseudomonas siliginis | reverse complement strand
AGCGATTTTTTGAATGACAGAGACGTTGTAGGTACCCAAAGGCCACTGCGCTGCGGTTTCCCACAAGCCTCCTGGCATCACTTCAGCATTTGCAGGCGCGGGCACTTGCACCGCCCCCCCGCTGACGGTGAACTGGATTTCAGATTTGAGATCGCGATCGTAATAACCGTTACCGGCAAAGGTCACCGTGGTCCCGGAGATGGTGACGTTGGGCTGTTTCAGAGTGGGCGGGCGAATCCTGAAGGCTTGTGGTGCACTGCGTCCGGATGACACGTCACCCAGATCCTGTTCGACGACCAGGCTGATCGGCCCTGGCGGCACTTTGATCATCCCCTCCCACGCCCCGTCTGCATTGCTAACGACTTCCCAATCACGAACAGGATCATTCGTCAGATCAAAAAATGCTCTCAATCGCGCCCCAGCCAAGCCGTTGCTTCCTTTCAGAAGGAAGTCTTGTTCATAAACTGTTCCCGCAGGTGGCTTGGATATTAACGGCAGCCCCATGACTCTGAAAGTTATGGCATCGGTATAAAAATGATTGATATTGGGTGATTTAAGTTGGGCGACAACCGAGAACGTCCCGCTGCCAGAGACCTTTATTGCCGGAGCCTCCCAAGTCGTATCGGACTCTCCGACAGTAATAACCTCGCTCCAGTTTTCATAATGATCCAAATGCCCAACCACTCTAATTACAGTACCCGGCGCAGCCATACCTCTGAAACAAACCAGATCCTTTGCCAAAACCAACACATTAGCTGTCGGGTAGGTTATTCGAGCGCGGTAGACTGTTACATAAGCCGTCCGCTCGGAAACCTTACCGGCGTACATTTGATATGCTTGAAAACTTAGAGAATTCTTGTTTTCTGCCACGGTGACGGGCACTGACCAAGGATCGTAGAAAGCCTCTTCTGCCCCAATCGTACCGCGCCCATCATCCAAGACAACAGTATAACGGTATATTGCTCCCGTGCCCTTGACAGAGAAAGTTGAAGATGTGAAGTTTCGGATTGCACTGATGGTTGGAATGGGCATCCGATAATTGGCAACCTTGTAGGTTTTCAGAACCGGATCACTTGCGTTACCCACATCATAAATATAATCAAACCCCACTGTTACGTTTCTTTGATTGGCGATAATCATTTCTCGATAGGGTTCATCAAGATCAATCCACTCACCGGTCTGGCGAGCACTGCCCGTCAGTTCTCTTACATCACCTTCACCGCTAACCAAAGAAAGATAGAATTTTACATTCCCTTCATAACGTCGATTCTCTTTTGCTCTGTACGCTGACACGATGCAAGTAAATGTCGAACCATCGTAGGAGTAGGCATAGCTCACTCGAAGCTGCGCCCACCTACCGTCTTCTTCCGCGTGAAGCTCATGGGTTACAAATGTCACATCCGTTCCGATCTCCTCAGCGCAGACTACCTCTTGTTTCGGGGGCAAGCTGTCGGAAGGATCTTTAATACCATCATCTTGTTCCATGGCCGGTTCTCAGAAAGGGCAAGGTGGCTGATTGATGCAACAGGTAAATTCATTGAATACCGGTGCCTCACATCGCTACACCTGTAAAACCTGACAGTCCCGACCAGCGGTAACTATTCCGCGCCTTAGTATGCTTGCGTCCTTCAGCCATTAAACGCGACTGCATCAGCTTGCGTCGTTGCCACACATCACTCAGAGTTCACCAACCTGTACACCTGAATAACGCCGCCCGGCATGGCTGATAAGACGTACGGCTTCGACTTCAAAACGCGCACTGTCGGCCCAATCGGACATCGTTGCGCCATCCGCTGCGTCAGTCAGCGTCTGCCGGAATCGGTACCAGTTGCCCGCCAGAGGCAGTGCCCTTGTCGCCGCCCCGCGCCAGTGCCCATCGACCACGGGCACCTGAGCCAGCCACTGAATATCCGGGTTGTACCAACTCACGACGGCGCCCACGCCCGGACGGCCCTTGCCGCTGAACTGCACTGGATGACTGACCCAGCGTCCCGGCGCCGGCTCGTCGAGGGCTGGCACAAAAGTACCCAAAATGACCGAGCGCAGGGTTTCAAATGATTCGAAGCCGTCCAGAGATGCGACTGCCTCGAGCCGGTAAAGCCCCCCGCCGAGCAGACTTGCATCGAGCATCACTGACCAGGTGCGATTTTCCTGCACGACGGCGCTTGCCGGTTCTAAGCGCGTAGCACCGACCAGCGTCACCGTAACCGTATCGCCCGGCACGCCAAAACCGCACACCACCACCTGCTGCCCGATGGCATCGCCTTCGATCGGGGTTTCAATGAAGGGTGCCGCTGGCACAACGTCAAAGTGCAGCGGCTCGCTGTCTTCCGACTCCTGC
>NZ_JAHSTW010000022.1 GCF_019145195.1 Pseudomonas siliginis | reverse complement strand
CACTCCATCAACATTCAGGAGTTCGGCGAGATCCTCGAACTGACCAAGGATCGCCGCATTCTTGATGCGGTGCATGCGCTGGTTGGTGACACGATCTGGCAGGAACTGGCCGACACCTACACCAACGACATGCCCGAGACCCTGACCACGGGGATCGCCGAATACTTCCGTCAGGTCGCCGACTTGGCCGAGACCTGGGCCAAGAGCATTGGCGACGGTGTGGTGACTGATCAGGAACTGGCTGCGATTCGTCTGCAGGTATTCCGGGGCATTCAAGGGCTGCTGGGGTTGTTCAACCGCGCCACCTACGTCAACCAGACGACGCGAGGTGCTGACCGTGGCTGACATCGCCGACTTCGCCAACGATCTGGTGCAGGAACGCATCGATCAGGCCATGGCTGCGCGCAGCGCTGCCAAAGCCGAAAGTGCCGCTCATTCCTTGCTGTTCTGTGAGGCTTGTGACGATCCGATCCCGGAAGCCCGTCGCCTGGCCTCACCGGGTTGCTCGCAGTGCATCAGCTGCCAATCCCTGTCTGAGCGGGGGATTCAGCATGCTCGATGAGGTATTGGGCCAATTCGCCGATTACGGTCTGGAGCCAGCGCAACCGCTGGTGTTCGGCAAGCTGACTCGCTGCAAGACTTCGCAGGACAAGGGCAGGGAAAAGAACGGCTGGTACGTGGTGCACGAGCAGCGCACGGAGAAGGGCGATACGCTGATCTTCGGCGCTTTCGGTGACTGGCGTTCGGGCGAGACGCAAAAGATCAAGGTCAAGGCCGGTCGCATGTCGCCGGAAGAGCGCGAAGTGATGCGTGCTCGCCAGGAAGAAGCCAAGCGCCGCGCCGCCGAAATCGCGAGTAACGCTGCGCGGCGGGCCGCGAAAAGGGCGCAGGGTTTGTTTGAGCGCATGCCGACCACCGGCCGCAGCGAATACCTGGACCGCAAGCAGATCGTTGGTATCAATGTCCGATACGCGCCACGCACCGGCGCCGTGTTGGTCCCAATGAAGAACGCCCGTGATCAGATCATGGGCCTGCAGGTGATCTTCCCGAACAAGCAGGAAGACACCGGCCGGGACAAATCCTACTGGCCTTACGGGATGGCGAAGGAGGGCACCTTTCACCTGCTCGGTCCGCATCCGGTACCGGGCGAACCAGTGCTGGTCTGTGAGGGTTACGCCACCGGCGCCAGCCTGCACATGGCGACGTCGCTCGCTGTGGCGGTGGCCTTCGATGCGGGCAACCTGTTGGCCGTGTGCAAGGTCATGCGCGAGCGCTTTGCCGGTTGCCCGCTGATCATCTGCCGCGATGACGACTGGAAGACCACCAAGCCCAATGGTGATGCGTGGAACCCGGGTGAGGAGAAAGCGAGTAACGCCGCCCTGATCGTCGGAGCCCAGGTGGTCTCGCCGATCTTCTCGATTGAACGTCACGACAAGTGGACCGACTTCAACGACCTGCACGTCGCGGAGGGTTTGGACGCGGTGCGTCGACAGGTACTTGCCGTGGTGCGTCCACCGGCTGCCGGTGGCTGGAAAGATCAGTTGGCCCGCAGCGAGAGCGGTGCCCTGATCGCGCACATGCAGAACGTCGAACTGATCCTTGCTCACGACGAACGCTGGGCCGGGGTGATCAGCTACTGCGCCTTCAGCTCGAAGATCGTCAAGTTGCGTGCTGCTCCTTATGGCGGTGGTACCGGCGAGTGGGCAGACATTGATGATGTGCGCGTGATGAAGTGGCTCGCGCAGCAGTACAACCTGCGTGTGAAGTCGTCGCACGTGATCGAGGCCGTCAGCGTCGTGGCCCACGACCACGCCTTTCACCCGGTGCGCGAGTACCTGAGAAAACTCGAATGGGATCGTGTGCCGCGCCTAGAGCGCTGGTTGACGGATGTCATGGGGGTAAAGGCAACCGATTACACGTCCAAGGTCGGCAAACGCTGGATGATCTCGGCCGTGGCGCGGGTGATGAAGCCCGGTTGCAAGGCCGACTCGGTGATGATCCTCGAAGGCGTACAAGGCGCCGGTAAGTCGACCGCCATGAGCGTGCTCGGCGGTGAGTGGTTCATGGACACGCCGTTTGCCCTTGGCGACAAGGACGGCTTCCAGGCGATTCGCGGTAAGTGGATTGTCGAGCTCGGCGAGCTGGACAGCTTCAACAAGGCCGAGAGCACCAAGGCCAAGCAGTTCTTCTCCGCGTCCACCGACACCTACCGCGAAAGCTATGGCCGCAGAACGCTGGACGTGCCACGCCAGTGTGTCTTCGTCGGTACCACCAACCAGGACGAGTACCTGAAGGACGCCACCGGCAACCGTCGTTATTGGCCGGTGGCCTGTACCAAGGTCGACGTGGCGTTGCTGCGCGAGATCCGCGACCAGCTGTGGGCCGAAGCGATGTTCTGCTTTGAGGCCGGCGACCTCTGGTGGGTCACGCGAGAGGAAGCGCCAATGTTCAGCGAGGAACAGGACGAACGCTTTGTGGTGGACGAATGGGAAACGCC
>NZ_JAHSTW010000021.1 GCF_019145195.1 Pseudomonas siliginis | reverse complement strand
ACTGCTCGGCCAGCCAGCGGATACCGGCCTGCTTCACCCGAGTCGACTGGCTGTACTGCATTCCGTGTTTCTCGTCATACCAGGGACTGTCCTTGACCCGCAGGTATGCTTTGTCGCGCTTCGGGTCCGCCGGCAAGTTTCCCTTGAGCAAACCTTTTTCCCGCATGAGAGTGATCAGTTTGGGGCGAGTGAGGCCGAGTTGAGCGGCTGTTTGGGCGAGGGTGCGTTCCATGGCGTCCTCCTATGCAGCGTGCGCAGCTGGAGTGGCTGCTGCAGCAAGATGGTTGATGGACTCAGTGAGCTTTGCGTAGATCTCGGCATCGGAGTCGTACAAGGTGAAGCAGCGCGTATGCGGGCTCTTGTTGCCGATGCTCAAGATGGCGGTGACGCCGCGGCGCGAATGGGTGCGATGCAGCGCCACATGCAGGGGAAGTTCAAAACCCATGTCGAGGCTCAGCACGCCCCCGGTGTGCACCAGTTCGAACACACGCTGCTTGTCCTGGACATCAAAATGGCCGTATTGACGATCGGCATGCGGGAGATGCACCAGGTCGCTGGAGTTGCTCGCGTCGAACGGACCGTTGGCAATCTCTTCAATAAAGTCGGCCAGTTTGAGGTGCATCGTCCTGTCGTTCTGCAGGGTCAGCGTGTGGCGTTCGCTGCCCAGTTCCACGACAAAAGTGCTTTCCACTGCGCTGCGCTCAACCTTGAGACGGAATGCCAGGCATTCACGCTTCTGTGCTGTGCGCAGGACGTGGTTGAAGGTCTCGGTCAGGTTGACCTGGGCGTTTAGCAACTGCAGGGTGCGGTTGTCGATTTTGTACTTGCTCATGCCGCGTGCCCTCCACCGTTTGGATCGATAGGAGAGGGCTGGCAGGACTTGGCAACAAGCTTGGGTTTGCTGTTAGAAATGACGACCATACAGCCCGTGGCGAGCTGCAGCTGTTCGATCAGTTTGCGATTGCTGACGCATGCCGGATGGACATGCAAGGTTGCGGTGGTACGCATTGGTATTGCCTCGCTCTGTGGTAAAGAGTGAGGCAAATATCACGTAATGTGCTTGCTTGTGTCAACACATAATGTGATTAAATTGGTGCGGCACTGTGTAGAAATCGTGATGACTTCAATATTCCGCCTACGAGATGGATTTCCTCCACCTCTTGTTCTGCAATGTGAAGAGTTTCGTAATCGGTATTGACGCTATCCAACCGGTACATTCCGTCTCGGAGATAAATAAACTCTTTGATCATCGCTTTGCCGGAGGACGTTCGGACTATGACCTCGTCACCGCTACTGAAGCGTTTGTTCGGCTCTATAAGAACGAACTCGCCATTTTTTATGCGGGGCATCAGGCTATCGCCCATGACTCTTATGCCATAGGCATCTGGGTCATCGCTATGAATGTTTAGGTAACCTTCACCTTGCCCTGGTGGCGGTTCTACCGTGTCGAAGAAGCCCTGATTCCCAAGCTGCGCGTTTGATAGCACAGGCACCTTTCCATCCTTAGCCCAGCCTACAAGGCTGCTAACAGGTTGGTCTTTGTCTTTCGATCTTCCGTAGTCCCTCACAAGAAGGTCTTCAGACCGAATCCGACCTTGAATGGCGTCTGAGTACGACTCAACGTCGGAACGATTTTTTCCTGCTACCAAGTCTGGAAAAGATACTCCCAGTGCTGTCGCTATCTTTTGCAAGTCGTGGAGATTGGGCTGACGAGCCCCTTTCTCGTAATTGCCTATCCGAGACTGGGATTCCCAACCGCAAGCGAAAGCAAGGGCTTGTTGGCTCATGCCCTTGGCTTTGCGGTATTGCTTAATACGTTCGCCGAGTGTGTTCATGTGCTTTTTTTACCACGCTCTGAAATTATTTATCATCACTTTGCGTGTTGAAATATCTGCGATTCGTGATTAAGATGGCTCCGGCTAATTGGAGGGCATCATGAATCTGATCGCTGAACATCGAGAGAAAGCTGGAATCAAGCAAAAGGAACTCGTTGTAGCTCTTGGATGGACTCAGGCACGTATAAGCAATTACGAAGCAGGACGTCGAATCGCAGGGCTTACGGAGTGCAGAGCCATAGTCAGAGCGCTCAATAAGCTAGGAGCGCCGTGCAGTCTTGATGACGTATTTCCTCCGGAAATGGAAGAGTCCCAAGCCGCATAGAAAAAAGGCGACCCAAGGGTCGCCCAGTTTCTCCCGATAGCATCACCACAATGCGGTCGGGTCGCGATGTCGGAAGGCGAGCACACCACATGCCGCCGACCTTCACCGCGTTTCCAAGGCTCGGAAGCCTTGGTGTTGCTGCCGTTCTTACCACAGAGCTGGCAGCTGTTGCGCCAGGGGTGAACAACGGATTGTTCGCCCCGGCACAGTGCCGGTGTTGGTCTTACGAACCTAGCCGGCTTTGGGCCTCTCCAGACCACGCGGCAAATGTATCACCAACTTCTGTCGCGCGGCACTGGCAACTTTTAGGATTAATGCCATGAGCCGTATCGCTCTGAGTTCTCTGGAACGGGCGCAGCGGGAAATCCTGCCGCTCGATTTAGCGCTGTACCACGCCGCTCGCGATTACCCGGGCGGCGCTGCTGCCATTGCTGCTACCACTGGCCGCAACCCGACCACGCTGCAGCACAAGTTGTCGCCGACTCACCCGAGT
>NZ_JAHSTW010000020.1 GCF_019145195.1 Pseudomonas siliginis | reverse complement strand
CGGATCAGGCTAAGGTAAAATTTGTGAGTTCTCTTAGTTGAGAAATTCGAATTTTCGGCGAATGTCGTCTTCACAGTATAACCAGATTGCTTGGGGTTATATGGTCAAGTGAAGAAGCGCATACGGTGGATGCCTTGGCAGTCAGAGGCGATGAAAGACGTGGTAGCCTGCGAAAAGCTTCGGGGAGTCGGCAAACAGACTTTGATCCGGAGATGTCTGAATGGGGGAACCCAGCCATCATAAGATGGTTATCTTGTACTGAATACATAGGTGCAAGAGGCGAACCAGGGGAACTGAAACATCTAAGTACCCTGAGGAAAAGAAATCAACCGAGATTCCCTTAGTAGTGGCGAGCGAACGGGGACTAGCCCTTAAGTGGCTTTGAGATTAGCGGAACGCTCTGGAAAGTGCGGCCATAGTGGGTGATAGCCCTGTACGCGAAAATCTCTTAGTCATGAAATCGAGTAGGACGGAGCACGAGAAACTTTGTCTGAATATGGGGGGACCATCCTCCAAGGCTAAATACTACTGACTGACCGATAGTGAACTAGTACCGTGAGGGAAAGGCGAAAAGAACCCCGGAGAGGGGAGTGAAATAGATCCTGAAACCGTATGCGTACAAGCAGTGGGAGCAGACTTTGTTCTGTGACTGCGTACCTTTTGTATAATGGGTCAGCGACTTATTTTCAGTGGCGAGCTTAACCGAATAGGGGAGGCGTAGCGAAAGCGAGTCTTAATAGGGCGTCTAGTCGCTGGGAATAGACCCGAAACCGGGCGATCTATCCATGGGCAGGTTGAAGGTTAGGTAACACTGACTGGAGGACCGAACCGACTACCGTTGAAAAGTTAGCGGATGACCTGTGGATCGGAGTGAAAGGCTAATCAAGCTCGGAGATAGCTGGTTCTCCTCGAAAGCTATTTAGGTAGCGCCTCATGTATCACTGTAGGGGGTAGAGCACTGTTTCGGCTAGGGGGTCATCCCGACTTACCAAACCGATGCAAACTCCGAATACCTACAAGTGCCGAGCATGGGAGACACACGGCGGGTGCTAACGTCCGTCGTGAAAAGGGAAACAACCCAGACCGTCAGCTAAGGTCCCAAAGTTATGGTTAAGTGGGAAACGATGTGGGAAGGCTTAGACAGCTAGGAGGTTGGCTTAGAAGCAGCCACCCTTTAAAGAAAGCGTAATAGCTCACTAGTCGAGTCGGCCTGCGCGGAAGATGTAACGGGGCTCAAACCATACACCGAAGCTACGGGTATCATCTTCGGATGATGCGGTAGAGGAGCGTTCTGTAAGCCTGTGAAGGTGAGTTGAGAAGCTTGCTGGAGGTATCAGAAGTGCGAATGCTGACATGAGTAACGACAATGGGTGTGAAAAACACCCACGCCGAAAGACCAAGGTTTCCTGCGCAACGTTAATCGACGCAGGGTTAGTCGGTCCCTAAGGCGAGGCTGAAAAGCGTAGTCGATGGAAAACAGGTTAATATTCCTGTACTTCTGGTTATTGCGATGGAGGGACGGAGAAGGCTAGGCCAGCTTGGCGTTGGTTGTCCAAGTTTAAGGTGGTAGGCTGAGATCTTAGGTAAATCCGGGATCTTAAGGCCGAGAGCTGATGACGAGTTACCCTTTGGGTGACGAAGTGGTTGATGCCATGCTTCCAAGAAAAGCTTCTAAGCTTCAGGTAACCAGGAACCGTACCCCAAACCGACACAGGTGGTTGGGTAGAGAATACCAAGGCGCTTGAGAGAACTCGGGTGAAGGAACTAGGCAAAATGGCACCGTAACTTCGGGAGAAGGTGCGCCGGTGAGGGTGAAGGACTTGCTCCGTAAGCTCATGCCGGTCGAAGATACCAGGCCGCTGCGACTGTTTATTAAAAACACAGCACTCTGCAAACACGAAAGTGGACGTATAGGGTGTGACGCCTGCCCGGTGCCGGAAGGTTAATTGATGGGGTTAGCTAACGCGAAGCTCTTGATCGAAGCCCCGGTAAACGGCGGCCGTAACTATAACGGTCCTAAGGTAGCGAAATTCCTTGTCGGGTAAGTTCCGACCTGCACGAATGGCGTAACGATGGCGGCGCTGTCTCCACCCGAGACTCAGTGAAATTGAAATCGCTGTGAAGATGCAGTGTATCCGCGGCTAGACGGAAAGACCCCGTGAACCTTTACTATAGCTTTGCACTGGACTTTGAATTTGCTTGTGTAGGATAGGTGGGAGGCTTTGAAGCGTGGACGCCAGTTCGCGTGGAGCCATCCTTGAAATACCACCCTGGCAACTTTGAGGTTCTAACTCAGGTCCGTTATCCGGATCGAGGACAGTGTATGGTGGGTAGTTTGACTGGGGCGGTCTCCTCCTAAAGAGTAACGGAGGAGTACGAAGGTGCGCTCAGACCGGTCGGAAATCGGTCGTAGAGTATAAAGGCAAAAGCGCGCTTGACTGCGAGACAGACACGTCGAGCAGGTACGAAAGTAGGTCTTAGTGATCCGGTGGTTCTGTATGGAAGGGCCATCGCTCAACGGATAAAAGGTACTCCGGGGATAACAGGCTGATACCGCCCAAGAGTTCATATCGACGGCGGTGTTTGGCACCTCGATGTCGGCTCATCACATCCTGGGGCTGAAGCCGGTCCCAAGGGTATGGCTGTTCGCCATTTAAAGTGGTACGCGAGCTGGGTTTAGAACGTCGTGAGACAGTTCGGTCCCTATCTGCCGTGGACGTTTGAGATTTGAGAGGGGCTGCTCCTAGTACGAGAGGACCGGAGTGGACGAACCTCTGGTGTTCCGGTTGTCACGCCAGTGGCATTGCCGGGTAGCTATGTTCGGGAAAGATAACCGCTGAAAGCATCTAAGCGGGAAACTTGCCTCAAGATGAGATCTCACTGGAACCTTGAGTTCCCTGAAGGGCCGTCGAAGACTACGACGTTGATAGGTTGGGTGTGTAAGCGCTGTGAGGCGTTGAGCTAACCAATACTAATTGCCCGTGAGGCTTGACCATATAACACCCAAGCAATTTGCGTCGAAAGGCCAGATTGCGGTGTGTGAAGACGAAACGAACCGAAAGTTCGAAGTTCACAAACACCTAGCTGTCACATACCCAATTTGCTGAAGCGAGGCCATTTGGTCACGAGTCAGTACCCGAATTTCTTGACGACCATAGAGCGTTGGAACCACCTGATCCCATCCCGAACTCAGCAGTGAAACGATGCATCGCCGATGGTAGTGTGGGGTTTCCCCATGTGAGAGTAGGTCATCGTCA
>NZ_JAHSTW010000002.1 GCF_019145195.1 Pseudomonas siliginis | reverse complement strand
AGCTTCGATGACCTGAAGCAAGCCACTGTCGAAAACCGCGTAACTCTTTGAATCTCAAGGAGTTTTCCGTTTCGACTGCGCCGGAAGTGGGGCGAATTATAGACCTCTGGAATCTGCCGTCAACCGTTAATTTCGCTTTTCTTTCAATAACTTGCGTATTGGTTAAAAAACATCCAACCAGATGAGAAAAGAGCTTCTTCTATATAGAAGAAGACTTAAAGGACGCCTTCCTCCTTCAACATAGCCACCGCGCCTGCCCCCAGACCCAGCACCCGCTGCAGAACCTCTAATGTGTGCTCACCTAATAAAGGAGGCGCATGACGATATTCAACGGGCGTCTCCGACAACCGAATCGGGCTGGCCACCTGAGGCACCATCCCCGCCAATGCATGCGGCAGCTCTATCGCCAGACCGCGCGCCTTCACCTGGGGATCTTCAAACACCTGCGACAGATCATTGATCGGCCCACAAGGCACACCCGCCTGCTCCAGTTGAGCAACCCACTCGCCCGTGGTCTTGAAGACCGTAGCTTGGCGGATCAACGGGATCAGCACCGCGCGGTTCGCTACCCGCAGCTTGTTGGTCGCGAAGCGCGGATCATCCGCCCACTGCGGTTGCTCCGCGACTTCGGCGAACTTGCGGAACTGCCCGTCATTACCCACGGTGAGAATGAAGTCGCCATCCGCCGTAGGAAAGTCCTGATAAGGCACGATATTCGGATGCGCATTGCCCAGGCGCTTCGGCGCATTGCCGGTGGTCAGGTAGTTCATCGCCTGATTGGCCAGGCACGCGACCTGCACATCCAGCAACGCCATATCGATGTGCTGGCCGCCACCGTCGTGATCGCGATGAGCCAATGCCGCGAGGATCGCCACTGTCGAATACAGCCCGGTAAGAATATCCGTCAGCGCCACGCCCACTTTCACCGGCCCAGCGCCTTCATCTCCTTCAGGTCGACCAGTCAGACTCATCAAGCCGCCGAGGCCCTGGATCATGAAGTCATACCCCGCACGCTTCGCGTACGGGCCGGTCTGGCCGAAGCCGGTGATTGAGCAGTAGATCAGATTCGGGTTGAGAGCCTTCAGCGACTCATAGTCCAGACCATAGGCCGCCAGACCACCTACCTTGAAATTCTCAATCAGAATGTCCGACTTCGCCGCCAGGTCGCGCACCAGCTTCTGCCCTTCAGGGCGGGTGAAGTCGATGGTCACCGATTGCTTGTTGCGGTTGGCCGATAAGTAATAAGCCGCTTCCGACGTGTTCTCGCCGTAAGCGTCTTTAAGGAAGGGTGGACCCCAGGCGCGGGTGTCATCACCATTGCCCGGGCGCTCGACCTTGATCACCTCGGCGCCCAGGTCGGCGAGGATCTGTCCGGCCCAAGGCCCGGCCAGCACTCGCGATAAATCCAGTACCCGTAGATGCGACAGCGCGCCCATGGTCCGCCCT
Source organism: Pseudomonas siliginis (assembly GCF_019145195.1). Classification (GTDB taxonomy): domain Bacteria; phylum Pseudomonadota; class Gammaproteobacteria; order Pseudomonadales; family Pseudomonadaceae; genus Aquipseudomonas; species Aquipseudomonas siliginis. The sequence continues at coordinate 769,299 of NZ_JAHSTW010000002.1, read as the reverse complement.
CCTATTAATAGAACGCCTGCAGACCGGTTTGCGCACGCCCGAGGATCAGCGCGTGAACGTCGTGGGTACCTTCATAGGTATTCACCACTTCCAGGTTGACCAGATGACGGGCCACGCCGAACTCATCGGAGATACCATTGCCACCGAGCATGTCGCGCGCCATCCGCGCAATATCCAGCGACTTGCCGCAGGAGTTGCGCTTCATGATCGAAGTGATTTCAACGGCGGCGGTACCTTCGTCCTTCATCCGGCCCAGTCGCAAGCAGCCTTGCAGCGCCAGAGTGATCTCGGTCTGCATGTCGGCGAGTTTCTTCTGCACCAGTTGAGTCGCGGCCAACGGTCGACCGAACTGCTGACGGTCCAGAGTGTATTGGCGCGCGGTGTGCCAGCAGAACTCGGCGGCGCCCAGTGCGCCCCAGGAAATGCCGTAGCGTGCGGAGTTGAGGCAGGTGAACGGACCTTTCAGACCACGCACGTCCGGGAAGATGTTTTCTTCCGGCACGAAAACGTTGTCCATGACGATCTCACCGGTGATCGAAGCGCGCAGGCCGACCTTGCCGTGAATCGCCGGAGCGCTCAGGCCTTTCCAGCCTTTCTCCAGAACGAAACCACGGATGTCGCCGGCATCGTCCTTGGCCCAGACCACGAAGACGTCAGCGATCGGGCTGTTGGTGATCCACATCTTCGCGCCGGTCAGGCTGTAGCCGCCATCGACCTTGCGCGCCCGGCTAATCATCGCGCCCGGATCGGAACCGTGGTTCGGCTCGGTCAGACCAAAGCAACCGATCCATTCGCCGGAAGCCAGTTTCGGCAGGTACTTCTGCTTCTGTGCTTCGGTACCGAATTCGTTGATCGGCACCATCACCAGTGAGGATTGCACGCTCATCATCGAGCGATAGCCAGAGTCGACGCGCTCGACCTCACGGGCAATCAGGCCATAACTGACGTAATTCAGACCACTGCCACCGTATTGCTCGGGAATGGTCGCGCCGAGCAGGCCGACTTCGCCCATCTCGCGGAAGATTGCCGGGTCGGTCTTCTCATGACGGAAAGCTTCGAGCACACGCGGCGCCAGACTCTGTTGAGCGAACTGGGCGGCGGTGTCGCGGATCATCCGCTCTTCTTCGGTGAGCTGTTGATCCAGCAGCAGGGGATCGATCCAGTTGAAGCTAGCTTTACCGCCCATGAGTGTGCCCTCGCAATCGGGTGAATTAACGTGGCATTGATCCTAGGCGCGGCTCGCCGTCGGAGCAAACGAGGATTTCGCATTCTGTTGTGCTAATTTCTCACTCCGTACCGTCGCGAATAGCCTTTTATGCGGCGCATTAGTGAGGTTGACGTACATGCGCAGGAAGATCCCCAGCACCGCCGCCCTGATCAGTTTCGAAGCTGCCGCCCGCCATGAGAGCTTTACCCGTGCTGCTGAAGAACTGTCGCTCACACAGGGTGCCATTTGCCGACAGATCGCCAGCCTGGAAGACTTCCTCAGCGTGGAACTGTTCCGACGCTCGCGACGTGGAGTGAAACTGACCGAGGCGGGTCTTTCCTACAGTCGTCGGGTGGCGACTCAGCTCGATGCGGTGGAGCGCGACACCCTCTCTGTAATGGGCCAGCAAGGCGCCAACGTCATCGAGCTCGCAGTCGTCCCGACCTTCGGCACGCAATGGCTGCTGCCACGGCTCAAGGATTTCCAGCTCAAGCACCCGGAAGTGACCGTCAACCTGACCAACCGCACTCGGCCATTCCTGTTTGCCGACACCGAATTCGATGCCGCGATTTACTTCGGCGACGCCGACTGGTCGGGTACCGAGTCCCACAGGTTGATGGGCGAAAATCCGATGCCGGTGTGCAGCCCCTCCCTACTCGGCGATCACACGCAGCTGACAGCACAAGCCATCGCCGAGCTACCGCTGCTTCAGCAGACCACCCGACCTTACGCCTGGCGCCAATGGTTCAACTCGCAACAGCTGAATATTCCGCGCGACATGACAGGTCCGCGCTACGAGCTATTCTCCATGCTTGCCCAGGCAGCCATGCACGACATGGGCGTCGCGCTGATTCCGCCGTTTCTGATTCAGCGCGAGCTGGCAGAGAAACGTCTGGTGGTTGCCAACCCTCAAGCGCTCTCCAGCATCAAGGCCTATTACCTGATGATTCCGGAGCGAAAGGTCGAATCGGCATCGCTGAAGGCATTTCGTGACTGGCTGGTAAATCAAGCGCAGAGCTACAGCCTAGAAGAATAAAGGCTTTGCGCAACACCTAACCCCGTAGTCAGAAAAAACAAAGCCCTACAGATATAACTATTTGTCGCTTCTGAGCAGACTGTATCCGAAAGTCGTACAGACGTCCCACAAGCTGCCAAACACGTGGCTTTCAGCCTCTAATGGCGACTCATTGCTGCCTATTCACGCCACCGATGCGAATTTTTTTCAAATTCAGCCAGAATCCTTGCAGGGCACGGCCTGCAAGGGGTTCGACTGGCCATCTGCGACATTCGGTCACGGCATGACTTGTAGTTAATTTTCCGTCACCCGTCATAATCCCTTGAAGGGCATAAAGTTCGCCTGCAAAATGCCGCGCCCCGCCCTGATTCGGCGGGATCGTGCTGATCGGCCGCCCCAGTCGCACCATCCGTAGTGCATGGGTTTACTCAATAAGATCACGCAGGAGATTTGACGTGCACATTGGTGTTCCTCTCGAAACCCAGACCGGTGAAACTCGGGTTGCTGCAACCCCGGAAACCATCAAGAAGCTGATCAGCCAAGGCCATAAGGTCACTGTGCAAAGCGGCGCTGGCGTCAAAGCCAGTGTCGTCGACAGTGCCTATGAAGCGGCCGGCGCAAGCATTGGCAGCGCCAATGACGCGTTTGGCGCCGAGCTGATTCTCAAAGTGGTCGCGCCAAGCGATGCCGAACTGCCGCTGATCAAGCGCGGCACGGTGCTCGTGGGCATGCTCAACCCATTCAACAACGAGACCATCGCGAAGATGGCCGAGTGCGGCATTACCGCGTTCGCCCTCGAGGCGGCACCGCGCACCTCGCGGGCGCAGAGTCTTGATGTGTTGTCGTCGCAGGCGAATATCGCCGGCTACAAAGCGGTGTTGCTCGCGGCTCACTATTACCCACGCTTCATGCCGATGCTGATGACTGCTGCGGGCACCGTGAAAGCGGCGCGGGTGCTGATTCTTGGCGCAGGCGTGGCCGGTTTGCAGGCGATTGCCACGGCGAAACGCCTGGGTGCGGTGATCGAAGCGTCCGACGTGCGCCCAGCGGTGAAGGAACAGATCGAATCCCTCGGCGCGAAGTTCGTCGACGTGCCTTACGAGACCGATGAAGAGCGCGAATGCGCCGTCGGTGTCGGCGGTTACGCGCGGCCGATGCCGGCGAGCTGGATGCAGCGTCAGGCCCAGGCCGTGCACGAGCGCGCCAAGCAGGCCGATATCGTCATCACCACTGCGCTGATTCCGGGCCGCAAGGCGCCGACGCTGCTCAGCGCCGAGACCGTGGCGCAGATGAAGCCGGGCTCGGTGGTCATCGACCTCGCGGCCGCTCAGGGTGGCAACTGTCCGCTGACCGTGGCCGATCAAGTCGTTGTGGAAAACGGTGTGACCATCGTTGGCCCGACCAACCTCGCCGGTGAAGTCGCTGCCGATGCTTCGGCGCTGTACGCACGCAACCTGCTGGACTTCCTCAAGCTGGTGTTCACCAAGGAAGGCCAGTTCGACGTCAACCTCGAAGACGACATCGTCGCCGCGTGCCTGATGTGCCGCGACGGCCAAGTCATCCGTAAAAACGCCTAAGCAGGGATTCAGACGATGGAAGAGCTTATCTCCCCCGGTATCTACAACCTGATCATCTTCGTGCTGGCGATTTATGTCGGTTACCACGTGGTCTGGAACGTTACACCTGCGCTGCACACGCCGTTGATGGCAGTCACAAACGCCATTTCCGCGATCGTGATCGTCGGCGCCATGCTCGCCGCTGCGCTGACCGTCACGCCGCTGGGCAAAACCATGGGCACGCTGGCCGTGGCACTGGCTGCGGTCAACGTGTTCGGTGGCTTCCTGGTCACCCGCCGCATGCTTGAGATGTTCAAGAAGAAAGCCCCGAAAGCAAAAGAAGAGGCGCCGAAGTAATGAGCATGAATCTCGTCACGACGCTCTACCTGATCGCGTCGATCTGCTTTATCCAGGCCCTCAAAGGCCTGTCGCACCCGACCACTTCGCGGCGCGGCAACCTGTTCGGCATGCTTGGCATGGCGCTGGCTATCATCACCACGGTCGGCCTTATCTATAAGTTGGGCGCTGAGCTGGCCACTGCCGGTATCGGTTACGTGATCGTCGGCCTGTTGGTCGGCGGCACCGCCGGTTCGATCATGGCCAAGCGCGTTGAAATGACCAAGATGCCGGAACTGGTAGCGTTCATGCACAGCATGATCGGCCTCGCGGCGGTGTTCATTGCCATCGCGGCGGTGGTCGAGCCGCAATCGCTGGGTATCGTTAAACAACTGGGCGATGCGATTCCGGCGGGCAACCGTCTGGAGCTGTTCCTCGGTGCGGCAATCGGTGCGATCACTTTCTCCGGTTCGGTGATTGCATTTGGCAAGCTGTCGGGCAAGTACAAGTTCCGCCTGTTCCAGGGCGCACCGGTACAGTTCAGTGGCCAGCACAAGCTCAATGCGATTCTGGGTCTGGCAACGCTGGTTCTCGGTCTGACTTTCATGTTCACCGGCAACCTTACGGCGTTCGCACTGATGCTGGCGCTGGCGTTCGTGATGGGCGTGCTGATCATCATCCCGATCGGCGGTGCCGACATGCCAGTGGTGGTGTCGATGCTCAACAGCTATTCCGGCTGGGCGGCGGCGGGGATCGGTTTCTCGCTGAACAACTCGATGTTGATCATTGCCGGCTCGCTGGTGGGTTCGAGCGGTGCGATCCTCTCGTACATCATGTGCAAGGCGATGAACCGCTCCTTCTTTAATGTACTGCTCGGCGGTTTCGGCAATACGGCAGATGCAGGTCCTGCCGGTGCGCAGGAAGCCCGTCCGGTGAAATCCGGCTCGGCGGATGACGCGACTTTCCTTCTGACCAACGCCGATACCGTGATCATCGTCCCGGGCTACGGTCTGGCAGTGGCCCGTGCACAACACGCACTGAAGGAACTGACCGAGAAGCTGACCCATCGCGGAGTGACCGTGAAGTACGCGATCCACCCGGTGGCCGGTCGGATGCCTGGGCATATGAACGTCCTGCTCGCCGAGGCCGAAGTGCCTTACGACCAGGTGTTCGAGATGGAAGACATCAACTCCGAGTTCGGTCAGGCCGACGTGGTGCTGGTGCTCGGCGCGAACGACGTGGTCAACCCGGCCGCGAAGAACGATCCGAAGTCGCCGATTGCCGGCATGCCGATTCTCGAAGCGTTCAAGGCCAAGACTATCATCGTCAACAAGCGCTCGATGGCCAGCGGCTATGCCGGTCTGGACAACGAACTGTTCTATCTGGACAAGACCATGATGGTTTTCGGCGACGCGAAGAAAGTCATCGAAGACATGGTCAAAGCGGTCGAGTAATTCACCGCTGCAATAGCGAACGCCCCGACTTGTCGGGGCGTTTTTGTTTGCGCAAGACGCTGGACAATTTGCCGCGTTGTTGCAGATCCGGTAACGGTGTTTTACTGAAAACCCGCGAAATAGAGGCCTCGTTTGCGACCTTGGTAGCGGGACAGGCGCCGGCCAAATTCACTAGACTGCGCATCCTGCTACTCGTTGCCCGAGATAATAATCCATGTACCGTGACCGTATTCGCCTGCCTTCGTTGTTGGACAAAGTGATGAGCGCTGCCGACGCTGCCGCTCTGATTGAGGACGGCATGACCGTCGGCATGAGCGGTTTCACCCGCGCCGGCGAAGCCAAGGCCGTTCCCCACGCACTGGCCGAGCGCGCCAAGGTCACGCCGCTGAAGATCAGCCTGATGACTGGCGCCAGCCTGGGCAACGACCTCGACAAGCAACTGACCGAGGCCGGCGTGCTGTCGCGGCGCATGCCGTTTCAGGTCGACAGCACGTTGCGCAAGGCAATCAACGCCGGTGAAGTGATGTTCATTGACCAGCATCTCTCGGAAACGGTCGAGCAGTTGCGCAACCAGCAATTGAAGCTGCCGGACATCGCCGTCATCGAGGCAGTCGCCATCACCGAACAAGGCCATATCGTGCCGACCACTTCGGTGGGCAACTCGGCCAGCTTCGCGATCTTCGCCAAACAAGTGATCGTCGAGATCAACCTGGCGCACAACGCCAATCTCGAAGGCCTGCACGACATCTATATCCCGACGTACCGCCCGACGCGGACGCCAATCCCGCTGGTGAAAGTCGACGATCGCATCGGCAGCACGGCGATCCCGATTCCACCGGAAAAGATCGTTGCGATTGTCATCACTCAGCAGTCGGACTCGCCATCCACAGTGTCGGTACCGGACGTTGATACCAATGCCATCGCTGAACACCTGATCACCTTCTTCAAGCAGGAAGTTGCCGCCGGCCGCATGACCAACAAGCTCGGCCCGCTGCAGGCTGGCATTGGCAACATCGCCAACGCGGTGATGTGCGGCTTGATCGACTCGCCGTTCGAAGACCTCACCATGTACTCGGAAGTGCTGCAGGACTCGACCTTCGACCTGATCGATGCCGGCAAGCTGAGCTTCGCCTCGGGCAGTTCGATCACCCTGTCCGAGCGGCGCAACAGCGACGTGTTCGGCAACCTGGAGAAGTACAAGGACAAACTGATTCTGCGGCCGCAGGAGATCTCCAATCACCCGGAAGTGGTGCGCCGTCTGGGCATCATCGGCATCAACACCGCGCTGGAGTTCGATATCTACGGCAACGTCAACTCCACCCATGTCTGCGGCACGCGGATGATGAACGGCATCGGCGGCTCCGGCGACTTCGCGCGCAATGCGCATCTGGCGGTATTCGTGACCAAATCGATCGCCAAGGGTGGCGCCATTTCCAGCGTGGTGCCGATGGTCAGCCACGTCGACCATACCGAGCATGACGTCGACATTCTGGTGACCGAAGTCGGCCTCGCCGACCTGCGTGGCCTGGCGCCACGGGAGCGTGCACGAGTAATCATCGACAACTGCGTGCATCCGGACTTCCGCCAGGCACTGAATGACTACTTCAGCGCTGCCTGTGCAATCGGCGGTCACACCCCGCACATTCTGCGCGAAGCCCTGAGCTGGCATATGAACCTGGAAGAAACCGGGCGCATGCTGGCAGTGTGATTCACACAGATAACCACCGAGGCAAACACAGTTTTGCATCGGTGGATGCCCGCGAGAAGCAGGATCGCAAAAAACTGTACTGCTGTACCGGTCCTTTCCTACAGCAAAGCCCTACTCAATCCCCTGATACGAGCTCAAATGCACCATTAAAGTGCAGACAGGTACAGTTTGCCCAATTTCGACCCGTACACCATCCATAAACAGTTAACTGCTCACTCACAATACAAATGAACTGTATCTACAGAGACTAGGCAGACGAGAGGATCATGGGCACCAGTCAAACCACTACCTGATCCCGCCACAAGCGGAAGGATGTCAACCATGGAACGTACACTCAGTTCCGAACTGTTCTTCGAAGACAAAGCTGTAAACACCCAGGCTTCCCTGCCTCTGCGCGTTATTGCCAACCTGATGTTGTGGCAGCGCCGCATCTCCAGCCGCCACCAACTGGCCCGTCTGGATTCGCGTCTGCTGGCCGACGCCGGTATCAGCGAAGCACAACGCTACGAAGAGCTGAGCAAGCCGTTCTGGCGCTAAGCAGCGTCGCTGGCTCTGGTCGTCAGACCCACCGCCAGCAACCCGAATTGCACAAGCAAAACCCGTCGTGGGCAACCACGACGGGTTTTGTCGTTTCAGAGGCTGAAGTGTCTGAAACCCATGATTGAAGGCATACAGGTACAATTTCAAATAGCATCGATAAAGACCAATACAGTTCTGCAAAGCTCTTCAGTATCACTGGCCACCACTGGGCGAACCGGATTTGGCAGCCTAATATCCATTCAGAACGTGGCGAACGTTGCGCAACAGGCGTCTGACTCCTCAGATACCGAGCCACCTCTCACTACGGTTTATCCAAAGGAGTTCCATCATGACCCGTCTTCGCCTGCTCAGTGCCGCCGCCCTGCTGGCCGTGGCTGCCAACGCCAGTGCTACCAGTTTCATCGTGACCACCGACTCGATCGTCGGCGCGCTGAAAGCCACTTCCGACGCCACTTCCGATGTGACCTCCTCGTTCCGTGACGACAAGATCGTCCTCGCCGCCCGCGACGATGCCGCCAGCTTCGTGGCCAGCGAAGGCGATATCCGTGGGGTGAAGCTGGAAAGCGCGCTCGATCACATCCGCCATCAGGCGCCACAACTCAATGCCACCGATGCCCAATTGGCTCAGGCCATTCTGACCCTCTGATCGATTGTCGCAATCCGGGACACGCCAGCCGTGTCCCGATGTTTCAACGCTGGCTCTGGCCCGGGCATTTGCGCTAGCCTTCAGGCTCGTTAACAGTTGTCGAGTCCCATGCGCTTTCTTCCAAATCTGCTCATCTCTTCTGCCTTGTTCAGCGCCTGCTGGGCGATGTCTGCCAACGCCTTCGATGCTTTCAATGCGTCGACCCAAGGCACGGTGGTCAGCGGTTACGCGACCAGCATGGTGTCTTCTGCGCCGTTCGACCGTAAACTGCTGCTCGCCGCCCATGATGATGCGGCCGCCTTTGTTGCCAGTGACGGTGAATGGCGAGGCGCACGGCTGGAATCCGCGCTGCATTACCTGCGCAAAACCCGGCCGAAACTTCATGCCAGCGACCTTGAACTGGCAGAGGCAATTCTCGTCCAATAGTTATCCTTGTCCTTCCGGAGTCGTTCCATGCGTAGCCCGCTGATTGCTGCCGCCCTTGGCCTGTTTGTGTTGGCCGATATGGCCCAGGCGCACACCCTGGTAGCCACCAGTAACATCATCGTTCGTGCCTCCCAGCGCAGCATCGATTTCACTTCCGATACCACCACGTCGATTCGCGATTCGAAAATCATCCGCGAAGCCCACGACGACGCCGCCAGTTTCGTCGCCAGCAACGGCGACATCCGTGGCGCGCACCTCGAAGCCGCTCTCAACACATTGCGTACACGGGTGCCGGAAGCGCGCGACGCCAGTGATCAGGTACTCGCCGAAGCCATCCTCGCACTGTGAGGTCCGTTGGCGCCTGGCTGCTGGCCGGGGCGTTGTTGCTGCTTGGCAACAGCGCCCATGCCGGCCTGCAATTGCGGCTCAAGACCGACGGTCTGAGCCCCGCTCAACAACAGGCCAGTCAGGCCCTGATTGATGAGGCGATGGCGAAACTGCCGCCGAGCTTCATCGAGCGGCTAGATCGGCGTATCGATGTCGGCTGGACCGATGACATGCCGGCCAACGCTTACGGGCAGGCAACGCTGATTTCCGAGCTCGATCTGAACCGCAAGCTGCTCGCTAGCCTCACCGATGGCAGCGCGGCGAAAGAGAAAACCAATCGCCCCCACGGCACTGTGCGCCAGGAACTGCTCGCCACAGTGCTGCACGAAATCATGCATATCTACGACCGCGCGCGTTTATGGCCAAGCGCCGAGCGTACGTTGATCCAGCGCTGCACCCGACGCTTCAACAGCGCCGGGCTGATCGGCATTCCCGATGAGTGTCGCGGGCAGAACGGTCGGCGCTTCACCATCAGCGACGACCCGCGCCTGCTTGACTTGGCCGGGTGGCAGCAATACGTCGGCCGCCGTGGCGAGCGTGAACAACATAACCGGCAGATCGCGCGTAGTCCGGATCTCTACGAGATTTCCAGCCCCAAGGAGTTCGTTGCGGTCAACATGGAGTACTTCCTCCTCGACCCGAGCTACGCCTGCCGCCGCCCGGCGCTGTATCGCTACTACAAGGAACATTTCGGCTGGGCGCCGCCAGCGCAGGACACCTGCAGCAAGAGCTTCGCCTTTCTCAATGCGGGCAATGACTTCGCCAAGCAGCCTCTGGGGCAAGTCGATCCGGAACGGGTCTACGCGGTCGATTACCTGCTGGCCGAGGCCAATCAGAACTGGGTCAGCCGCTGGGGTCACAGCATGCTGCGCCTGGTGATCTGCGCCCCCGGTCGCCCGCGTGGCCCGGATTGCCGCCTCGACCTCGACCAGCACCTGGTGCTGTCCTATCGCGCCTTCGTTGGCGATGTACAGCTGTCGAGCTGGGACGGACTGGTCGGCAAATACCCGTCGCGGCTGTTCGTGTTGCCGCTGGCGCAAGTGATCGACGAATACACCAAGACCGAGCTGCGCAGCCTCGCTTCGGTGCCGCTGAAGCTGTCTCGCGAGGAAATCGAAGGCGTCGTCGAACATGCCGCCGAGATGCACTGGAGTTACGACGGCAACTACTTCTTCCTGTCCAACAACTGCGCGGTAGAAGGTTTGAAACTGTTGCGCAGCGGCAGCAATAACAGCCAACTGGTCGGCCTCGACAGCATCATGCCCAACGGCTTGCTGGAAGTGCTCAAGGGCCGTGGTCTGGCCGACACCAGTGTGCTCGACGATCCGAAAGAAGCGCTGCGTCTGGGTTACCGCTTCGACTCGTTCCGCGATCGCTATCAAGCGATGTTCGATGTATTGAAGAAGCAGCTGCCGATCAAGCAGACCACTGTCGAAGACTGGCTGTCACTCAGCGCTGAACAACGCCGCGAATGGTTCGATCGCGCCGACCTGCGCACCAGCGCGGCCCTGTTGCTGCTGGAGCAAGCCAGTTTCCGCCGGCAGTTGTTGCTGGCCCAGGACGAGGTCAAGCAACGCTACCTCGGCGCCCGCGAGCTGGAAAATGGCGGCATGGACAAAGCCAACGCGACCTTGCAGGAGATCCTCGCCAACAGTGGCTTCCTCAGCCGCCCGGCGGAACTGCTCGACTCCAAAGGCTACGGACTGCCCCAGCCGAGCGAGTTTGGCCGACTGGAAGCGGAAAGCAGTCAGCGGCAGAAGAAGCTGCTGGCACTGTCCGGCGACCTTGATACCGAAGTGCGCAAGCTGCTCGAACCCAAGCGGGCGGCCGAGATTGCCGCCAGCGAGGCCAACGTGAAACAGATTGGCGAGCATCTGCGCAAACTGCACAAGGCTTCGGGCGGACTGCAATTACCCTGAGCACAAAAAAGGCTTCAGAACGCCTGTTCTGAAGCCTTTTTGTTTTCCCCTGCGGCTTTAGACGCGAGCCTTGCGCACGCCTTGGGACAGCGCCGAACACAGACTCAACACGCCATCGATGGCCTGCTCAGGCGTATCGGCACTGGCGATGTGATCGATCAACGCCGAGCCCACCACCACACCATCCGCCAGGCGTGCGATCGCTGCGGCCTGCTCCGGTGTACGGATGCCGAAACCGATGCTGATCGGCAGGTCGGTATGCCGACGCAGACGTGCAACCGCCTCTTCCACATGTTCCAGAGTCGCGGCACCGGCACCGGTGACACCGGCCACCGACACGTAATAGACAAAACCGGAGCTGCCGTTGAGCACACGCGGCAGACGCGCGTCGTCGGTGGTCGGCGTGGTCAGGCGGATGAAGTCCAGGCCAGCAGCCTGCGCCGGGTCGCACAGCTCTTCGTTGTGCTCTGGTGGCATATCAACCACGATCAGCCCGTCAACCCCAGCCTCTTTGGCTTCGGCGATGAAACGCTCGACGCCGAATTTGTGAATCGGGTTGAAGTAGCCCATCAACACCAGCGGCGTGTCGCTGTTGCCTTCACGGAACTCGCGAACCATTTGCAGGGTTTTCGCCAGATTCTGTTTGGCGCCGAGTGCACGGATGTTGGCCAACTGGATCGCCGGGCCATCAGCCATCGGATCGGTGAACGGCATGCCCAGTTCGATCACGTCAGCACCTGCGGCAGGCAGGCCTTTGAGGATCGCCAGCGAAGTGTCGTAGTCAGGATCGCCAGCGGTGACAAAGGTCACCAGCGCGGCGCGGTTCTGTTGCTTGAGGTCGGCAAAGCGGGTTTGCAGGCGGCTCATCAGTGTTTCTCCTGCTGCGACTGTTGCATATGGTGCATTACGGTTTGCATGTCTTTGTCGCCACGGCCCGAGAGGTTGACCACCATCAGGTGATCCTTCGGCAGCTTCGGTGCACGTTTGAACACTTCGGCCAGAGCGTGGGCGCTTTCTAACGCAGGAATGATCCCTTCCAGACGGCAGCATTTGTGGAACGCTTCAAGGGCTTCGTCGTCGGTCACCGAGGTGTACTGGACGCGGCCGATGTCGTGCAACCAGGCGTGTTCAGGGCCGATGCCCGGATAGTCGAGGCCAGCGGAAATCGAGTGAGCGTCGATGATCTGCCCATCGTCGTCCTGCAGCAGGAAGGTGCGGTTGCCGTGCAGCACGCCCGGCACACCGCCGTTCAGACTGGCCGCGTGCTTGCCGGTTTCGATGCCATAACCGGCGGCTTCGACGCCGATGATCTCAACGCTCTTGTCGTCAAGGAACGGGTGGAACAGGCCCATGGCGTTGGAACCGCCACCGATGCATGCCACCAGACTGTCCGGCAGACGACCTTCCTGAGCCTGCAGCTGATCGCGGGTTTCCTTACCGATGACGGCCTGGAAGTCGCGGACCATTGCTGGATACGGGTGTGGGCCGGCTACGGTGCCGATCAGGTAGAAGGTGTTGTCGACGTTGGTCACCCAGTCACGCAGGGCTTCGTTCATCGCGTCTTTCAGGGTGCCGGTGCCAGCCACGACCGGAATGACTTCAGCGCCGAGCAGCTTCATGCGGAAGACGTTGGCCTGCTGACGTTCGATGTCGGTGGTGCCCATGTAGATCACGCAGTCCAGCCCGAAACGCGCAGCAACGGTGGCCGTGGCCACGCCGTGCATGCCGGCGCCGGTTTCGGCGATGATGCGCTTCTTGCCCATGCGCCGCGCCAGCAGGATCTGGCCGATGCAGTTGTTGATCTTGTGCGCGCCGGTGTGATTCAGCTCTTCACGCTTGAGGTAGATCTTGGCGCCGCCGCAGAACTCGGTCAGGCGTTCGGCGAAATACAACGGGCTTGGACGTCCGACGTAGTCTCGCTGGAAGTAGGCCAATTCTTCTTTGAATGCCGGATCTTCCTTGGCAGCTTCGTATTCGCGAGCCAGGTCGAGGATCAACGGCATCAGGGTTTCCGCTACATAACGGCCACCGAACGCACCGAACAGGCCGTTGGCGTCAGGGCCGTTACGCAGATCAGAGGTGTTCGAAGTCTGGGTCATGGGTCGCTCCAGGTGAATTCGGTCAGAAGACAATGACGACCACTCTACCCCTGACTTTCCAGGCTGAAAACCGATAAGATCGCCACAACCTGTCAGGAAAACTCACAGATACCATGAGCCATGACCTTCCCCCGCTAAATGCCTTGCGCGCCTTCGAGGCCACAGCTCGTCTGAACAGTGTCAGTCAGGCTGCCGAACAGCTGCACGTTACCCACGGCGCGGTCAGCCGCCAGCTCAAGGTGCTTGAAGAACATCTCGGCGTGAGCCTGTTCGTCAAGGACGGACGCGGCTTGAAACTCACAGATGCCGGAGCGCGTCTGCGCGATGCCAGCGCGGAGGCGTTCGATCGCTTGCGCAGTGTTTGCGCCGAACTTACGCAAAGCACAGCGGATGCGCCGTTCGTGCTGGGTTGTTCGGGGAGCCTGCTGGCGCGCTGGTTTATTCCGCGCCTGGGGCGGCTGAATGCCGATTTGCCGGATCTGCGTCTGCACCTGTCGGCCGGTGAAGGCGATCTCGACCCTCGGCGCCCGGGCCTTGATGCGCTATTGCTGTTCGCCGAGCCACCGTGGCCGGCCGATATGCAGGTCTATGAACTGGCGGCGGAACGCATCGGCCCCGTAATGAGCCCGTTGTACAGCGGTTATCAGAAGCTGCACACCGCTGTGGCCGCAGATCTTTTTGATGAGCCCTTGCTGCACACCACCTCTCGCCCACAAGCCTGGCCCAGCTGGGCGCAGCAAAACCACCTCGATCCCAAAGCGTTGAAGCTCGGGCAAGGTTTTGAGCATTTGTATTATTTGCTGGAGGCGGCTGTTGCAGGTCTCGGCGTGGCAATCGCACCGGAGCCGTTAGTAACTGAAGACCTGAAGGCGGGTCGCCTGGTTGCGCCATGGGGCTTCTGCAAAACCCCGGCGCAACTGGCGTTGTGGCTACCCAAGCGCGCCGCAGATGGGCGCGCCCGGCAACTGGCGCAGTGGCTCAAAAACGAGCTGCGTGAGCCTGATCACTCACCGCGCTTGAACAAAAAGTAGGCAGCGAGCAGACCGATTGCGCCGACAGCCACACCGGCTGTGGTCCACGGATGTTCCTGCGCGTAGTCACGAGTGGCAATGCCGGTCTCGCGGGTTTTCACTTTGACTTCTTCGTACGCGTCGCTGAGCAGATGACGGGAATGTTTCAGTGCACTTTCGGCATTGCTTTTCAGCGCCTTGAGGGTCTTGCGCGACTCGTCCGAAGCATCGTCTTTCAAGCTTTCCAACGATTTGAGCAGACTCTCGATCTCGGCTTCCATGCTTTGCAACGAGGCTTTACGTAAAGAGGTGTTGGCCATGGTGGCTCTCCTGCATTGGTGATGAGTGGCGTGTGTTGGTTGGGACTTCACCACTTCGAGAAAGTGCAGAAATTCTGAACTTCGGCAGCGCAGAGGCGCCGAAATCAACAGTGCAATTGCCTGCTAGGCTCAATTTCACACGCCATTCCAACCCAAGGAGATCGCCATGAGTGACCATCACACATACAAGAAAGTCGAGCTGGTCGGCTCGTCCACTACCAGCATCGAAGACGCCATCAACAACGCACTGGCCGAAGCCAACAAAACCCTGCGCAATCTGGAATGGTTTGAAGTGACCGAAACCCGTGGCCACATCGAAAACGGCCAAGTGGCGCACTTTCAGGTAACGCTGAAAGTCGGCTTCAAGATTGCCGCCAGCTGAGTTTGAGCTAGTCTTCTGAACTTGCGCGCTGGCCGAGTGCCATAGGGAATGGCAAAGCGCTACAAGGTGAGCGCATCGGGTGGATGACCCGGTGCCCGCCTCTTTCAATCCGACCAGGGAGTGCGACCGATGAAGAAGTTCATATTGGCAGTAGGTTTGTTGAGCCTTGCGGGTGGTGCGTTTGCAGCCGGCAAGCCATGTGAAGAGCTGAAAAGCGAAATCGCAGCGAAGCTCGACGCCAAAGGCGTATCCGGTTATTCGCTGGAAGTTGTCGACAAGGGTGCGGCGGCTGATGGCGACGTCGTCGGCAGTTGCGAAGGCGGCAGCAAGGACATCGTCTACAAGCGCGGTTGATTGCGCCTGAAATACAAAAGCCGACGTGGATGCGTCGGCTTTTTTGTGGGCTCCATGTACCCGATGTGGGAGCGAGCTTGCTCGCGAAACCGGTGGGTCAGTCAACATATCGAGTGCCTGACACTCCGTCTTCGCGAGCAAGGTATGTGTGGTGAATCTTAGCCCTTCATCACCTGCGCCAGCAGCTCGTACGAGCGCACGCGATCAGCATGCTCATACAAATCGCTGGTGAAAATCAGCTCATCCGCCTGAGTCTGCTCGATCAACACTTCCAGTTTGGCGCGGATCTTCTGCGGGCCGCCGACCATGGCGAGGCCGAGGAAATCGCCCACCGCTTCACGTTCATGGGGCAGCCACAGGCCGTCCATGGTTTTCACCGGCGGACGCTGCACCAAGCTCTGGCCACGCATCAACGCAAGAATGCGCTGGTACACCGACGTCGCCAGGTAATCGGCTTGCTCATCGGTATCCGCTGCCACCAGCGGCACGCCGAGCATCACGTACGGCTTGTCGAGCACCGCCGAGGGTTTGAAGTGATTGCGGTAGATGCGGATCGCCTCGTGCATGAAGCGCGGCGCGAAATGCGAGGCGAAGGCGTAAGGCAAGCCGCGCTCACCCGCCAATTGCGCACTGAACAGACTTGAGCCGAGCAGCCAGATCGGCACGTTGGTACCGGTGCCAGGCATGGCGATCACCCGTTGCTCCGGGGTGCGCGGGCCGAGGTAGCGCATCAGTTCGGCGACGTCTTCAGGGAAGTCGTCAGCGCTGCCCGAGCGCTCGCGGCGCAAGGCGCGGGCGGTCATCTGGTCAGAGCCGGGCGCGCGGCCCAAGCCCAAGTCGATCCGTCCCGGGTACAGGCTCTCGAGGGTGCCGAACTGCTCGGCAATCACCAAAGGCGCATGGTTGGGCAGCATCACCCCGCCGGAACCGACGCGGATGGTCGACGTGCCTCCGGCCAGATAACCGAGCAACACCGAAGTTGCCGAACTGGCGATGCCGTCCATGTTGTGATGTTCGGCGACCCAGAAGCGTGTGTAGCCGAATTTTTCGGCATGTTGTGCCAGATCCAGCGAGTTGCGCAGCGATTGCGCTGCGCTGCCGTTTTCGCGCACTGGCACCAGGTCGAGGGTGGAAAATTTAACGTCGGACAGTTTTTTCATGAACCTGCATCTCCGGGTGGGAAGGCAGGTTTTTCTTTCGAGCGAAAACCTGCCAAATCCATAAGCGTGTTTTATGGAATGAGGGCATATACCCGAGATTCAATAGCAGCGACGAAATTTCCTACTAAAAAAGTCAACGATTCAGCCGGGCTGAACTTTGTTCCGCCGTCTATCCTCAGAAGCCTTGCTAGTAAAAACCGCGACGGCGCGGCGTTCCGCGCCATATTTGAGGAGGCAGACATGGCTATCGTGAAAAAGGCATCGGCGCATTGGGAAGGCGATCTGAAAACCGGTCTCGGCTCGATCTCCACCGAAACCGGCGTACTGCGCGAAGCGCCGTACGGGTTCAAGGCGCGCTTTGAGGGCGGCAAGGGCACCAACCCGGAAGAACTGATCGGCGCGGCCCACGCCGGCTGCTTCTCCATGGCGTTTTCGATGATTCTCGGTGATGCCGGCCTGAAGGCAGACAGCATCGACACCAACGCTGAAGTCACCCTCGATCAGGTCGACGGCGGCTTCGCAATCACTGCGGTAAAGCTGATTCTCAAGGCGAAGATTCCAGGCGCAACTCAGCAGCAGTTTGAAGAACTGAGCAACAAGGCCAAGGAAGGTTGCCCGGTTTCCAAGGTGCTGAACGCGAAGATCACCCTCGAGGCTTCGCTCGTCAGCTGATTCGGCGTTTGCCGGGCTGACGCCTTCGCGAGCAGGCTCGCTCCCACAGGGGATTTGTGCACGACGCAGATTCAGTGTGGGAAAGAGCCTGCTCGCGAAGGCAGTCTCGAAACCAGCTCAGCGGCCGGCAATTAATACAAGGTGTGAGCAAAGTCAGAACCCGCTCCGCAGAATTGTGGTCGAATAATCGACAGCAGCTTCAGCCCACACCCGTGCGCGCTGCCTCAAGGAGCTTCATCGATGAAACGTATTGGCTTGGCGATCCTTTGCAGTGCACTGGCCACTTCCGCTTTCGCAGCCCCCAAGGACTGCGAAGAGCTCAGAAAGGAAATCGAGATCAAGATTCAGGCGAAAGCGGTGCCAACGTACACCCTTGAAATCATCACGGCGGAAGAGGCGAAGCAGCATGACTCAGCCATGATCGTCGGCATTTGCGAAAACGGTACCAAGCGAATCATTTACCAGAAAAACGGCAACTGACGCGCTAGATGATGCAGTTGAACTCGCGGTCTTCAGCAACGATTTCGCGTTTGGCATTGAACAAACGCGCGCTCGGCGTGAATGCCAGCGAGCGCCCTTCCAGCAGATAACGCTGGCCGGCTTCGAAGTGGTCATAGCGGATCGTCAGATAACACAAACGCTCCACCGGGCCGGTGAGCAGACTGCCACCGCCGCCAAACACTTCGAAGTCGAAACGCACCCGCAGCTCGTGGCTGCCGGGCGTCACCTGAAAGAAGCGCCCGTCGTTCAATCGCTGATTATCGAGACGCTCGGCCATTAGCAACTTGCCGCCGGGGCTTGGCGTGGAGAAGTCGACCCAAGCCATTTGCGGGTCAACCGGGGGCAATGGCGTCTGGCAACCGGCGACTAGGCCGACAACGAGCAACAGCAGCAACGTACGCATGATGGATATCCACAGATCTGAATAGCCAGCATAGCGCCGATCAACTGCTCTGACAGCCCGCCGGTGTGCCCTGGCCGACAACCTTGCGCTGTTCGTCATAAAGCTTGGCCCAAGGCCGGAAGCCGATGCTGCCCGCCTGCAACTGATAGCGCTGGCCGGCGTTGAAATCCTTGAATTTCACACTCATCTGGCAATCGCGCCACAGCGGTTCGGCATTCGGGCCGATGTTGGTGGCCTCGACCGGGAATTGATAGCGCACCTTCAGCTCATGGCTGCCGGGCTGCACTTCGAAATAGCGTTTGTCGATGGCCTGGGTGGCATCGACTTGTACGGCTTGCAGCGCCGTGTCGTGTTGGCGAGCGTCAAGATCGATCCAGGCTTGCGAGGGGTCGGGGTCGGGTATTCCGAATCCGGCACAACCGGCCAGCGTCAGCAGGCCTCCTGTCAGCATCAACATGCGCATAGCGGTGCTCCTTGAGGCGGGATAGTCTTGGGGCAGACTTTCCGGGGAATTTCTTATTTTGATCAGGCCGTTTTCCAGCCTTGGGTTACTTGATCGCGTTTTTCCGATTTTGTTTCCGGGTGTGTTGTTTTTGTTGCTCAACGGTTGCGCCAGCGTCAGCTACTACAGCCAGTTGGCCAGCGGACAATTGCAATTGCTGCGCGCGCGGGAGCCAGTGGAAAAGGTCATTGCCGACCCAAGCCGCGACGCCAGATTGCGCGCGCATCTGACCCAATCGCAAAAGGCCCGTACCTTTGCCAGCGAGCATCTGCATTTGCCGGACAACCAGAGCTATCGTCTGTACGCCGACCTCGGCCGGCCGTTCGTGGTGTGGAACGTGTTCGCCACCGCAGAGTTTTCCCTCACGCCGCAAAATCACTGCTTCCCGATTGCCGGCTGCGTGGCCTATCGCGGCTACTACAGCCAGAGCGCCGCCCGTGGCGAAGCGGCGATTCAGCGATTGCAGGGCATGGACGTGTCGATCGGCGGAGTCGAGGCGTACTCAACGCTCGGCTGGTTCAATGACCCAATCCTCAATTCTATGATGGGCTGGGGCGATGAGCGATTGGCCACGCTGATCTTTCATGAACTGGCGCACCAGAAGTTCTATGTGAAGGACGACACCGAGTTCAACGAGTCATTCGCCACCTTCGTCGAGCAGGAAGGCACGCGGCAGTGGCGCGTATTTCGTGGGCTGCCGGCGGAGTCGGATGCCAGGCTCAAGCAGCGTGATCAGTTCATCGAACTGGTACTCGCCACGCGCTCAAGACTGGAGAAGCTCTATGCGCAGCCTCTGTCGGTTGAGCAAAAGCGTGAGCACAAAGCAGCTGAATTCGAGCGCTTGCGCCGGGAGTATCGGGTAATGCGCGACAGTCAGTGGGCCGGAGACAAGCGCTATGACGCCTGGGTCAATGCGCCGCTGAACAACGCGCGACTGTTGCCGTTCGGGCTGTATGACCAGTGGGTGCCGGCGTTTGCGGCGCTGTTCAGCCAAGTGGGTGGGGATTGGCTGAGGTTTTATGCCGAGGTTGAGCGGTTGGGGCGATTGCCGGTTGATGAGCGCAAGGCGGCTTTGAGGGCCTTGGCAGTTCCTGAGCCCTCCAGCGGCTGAACGGGCCTCATCGCTGGCGAGCCAGCGATAGCCATCTGCTCAGCGCTGCAAAAACGCCTGATGCAACTCGTCCAAGGTTTCAAAGTGATAAGCCGGCGCCTCGGCATTCAACTCTTCAAAACTGCCAAACCCATAGCCCACCGCCGCTGCATCCAGGCCATTGCTGCGCGCGCCGATCAGGTCGTGCTTGCGATCGCCGATCATCAGGGTCTGTGCCGGGTCCAGGCGTTCTTCCTCAAGCAGGTGCGCAATCAGCTCAACCTTGTTGGTCCGCGTGCCGTCCAGCTCGCTGCCGTAGATCACTTTGAAGTGGCGGGCGAAGTCGAAGTGCCGGGCGATCTCGCGGGCGAACACCCACGGTTTGGACGTTGCGATGTACAACTGCCGCCCCTGCGCGCTCAAGGTTTCCAGCAACGGCGTCACTCCGTCGAACACCCGATTCTCGTAGAGGCCGGTGACCTTGAAGCGCTCACGGTAGAAATTCACCGCTTCCCAGGCCCTGGCCTCGTCGAAGTCGTAAAACTGCATGAACGCTTGCAGCAGCGGCGGGCCGATGAAGTGTTCCAGTTTGCTCAGGTCCGGCTCGTCGATGCCGAGATTGGCCAAGGCAAATTGAATTGAGCGGGTGATGCCCTCACGCGGGTCGGTCAGGGTGCCATCGAGGTCGAACAGTACAGTCTGGTAATGCATGGAAATTCCCGAGCAGGTGTAAGGCGATTCAGAGCTGGTCGTAGCCTTCGGCCAGATGCAGGTCCTTGAGCTTGACGTAGTTCGCCGCGCTGTACGTAAAGAAGGCGTTTTCCTTATCGGTCAGCGGGCGCACTTGCTTGACCGGGCTGCCGACATACAGAAAGCCACTCTGCAGGCGCTTGCCCGGCGGCACCAGGCTGCCGGCGCCGATGATCACATCGTCCTCGACCACAGCACCGTCCATGACGATGCTGCCCATGCCGATCAATACGCGGCTGCCCACGGTGCAGCCGTGCAGCATGACCTTGTGGGCGATGGTCACGTCGTCGCCGATCAGCAATGGAAAGCCGTCCGGGTTGAACGGGCCGGCGTGGGTGATGTGCAGCACGCAGCCGTCCTGCACGCTGGTGCGCGCACCGATGCGGATGCGGTGCATGTCGCCACGGATCACCGTCAGCGGCCAGACCGAGCTGTCTGCGCCAATTTCGACGTCGCCGATCACCACCGCCGAACCGTCGACGAATGCGCCGTTGCTCAAGCGGGGGGTGTGATTCTGGTATTTGCGAAGGGACACGATTAGTTCTCTCTCTGTCGCCGATAGCTGCGGTGAGTGTCGATTGTAATTAAGATGGGCGCATGTTTCTTCCAGCCAAGGTGCCAACCGTGAGCGTGAACAACCCTCTTTTGCAGTCCTACGACCTGCCGCCGTTCTCCACGATCCGTGCCGAACACGTCCTGCCCGCCATCGAATCCATCCTCGCGGACAACCGCGCCGCCATCGCCGAAATTCTCAAGACCCAGGGCAAGAACCCTACCTGGGCCGGTCTGGTGCTGGCGATGGACGAACTCAACGATCGTCTCGGTGCGGCATGGAGCCCGGTCAGCCATCTTAATGCCGTGTGCAACAGCGCCGAATTGCGTGAAGCCTACGAGTCGTGCCTGCCGGCCCTGAGCGCCTACTCCACCGAGATGGGCCAGAACCGCGAACTGTTCCAAGCGTATGAAGCGCTGGCCAACAGTCCGGAAGCTGCCAGTTTCGACGTCGCGCAAAAAACCATTCTGGAACACGCCCTGCGCGATTTCCGCCTGTCGGGTATCGACCTGCCGGAAGCCGAGCAGAAACGTTACGCCGAAGTACAGAGCAAGCTGTCCGAGCTCGGCAGCCGCTTCTCCAACCAATTGCTCGACGCCACTCAGGCGTGGACCAAACACATTACCGATGAAGCCGCCCTCGCCGGCCTCACCGATTCGGCCAAGGCGCAGATGGCTGCCGCTGCTCAGGCCAAAGGCCTGGACGGCTGGCTGATCACCCTGGAATTCCCCAGCTATTACGCGGTGATGACCTACGCGCAAGACCGTGCGCTGCGCGAAGAAGTCTACGCCGCGTACTGCACCCGCGCCTCGGATCAAGGCCCGAATGCCGGGCAGAACGACAACGGCCCGGTGATGGAAGAGATCCTCGACCTGCGTCAGGAACTGGCCAGATTGCTGGGCTTCGCCAGTTTCGCCGAACTGAGTCTGGCGACGAAAATGGCCGAATCCAGCGATCAGGTGCTGAGCTTCCTGCGCGATCTGGCCCAGCGCAGCAAGCCGTTCGCCGCGCAGGATCTGCAACAGCTGCGCGCTTACGCTGCCGAACAGGGCTGCGCCGATCTGCAAAGCTGGGACAGTGGTTTCTACGGCGAAAAACTCCGCGAGCAGCGTTACAGCGTCGCTCAGGAAACCCTGCGAGCCTACTTCCCGATCGATAAAGTCCTCAGCGGCCTGTTCGCCATCGTCCAGCGTCTGTACGGCATCGAGATCGCCGAGCAGAAAGGCTTCGACACCTGGCACCCGGACGTCCGCCTGTTCGAGATCAAAGAAAACGGTCAGCACGTCGGCCGCTTCTTTTTCGACTTGTATGCCCGCGCCAACAAGCGTGGCGGCGCATGGATGGACGGCGCCCGCGACCGTCGTCGCACCGTCGACGGTGTGCTGCAAAGCCCAGTCGCCAATCTGGTGTGCAACTTCACTCCGGCCGACAGCGGCAAACCGGCGCTGCTGACCCACGATGAAGTGACCACGCTGTTCCACGAGTTTGGCCATGGCCTGCACCACCTGCTGACCCGCGTTGAACACGCTGGCGTATCCGGCATCAATGGCGTGGCCTGGGACGCGGTCGAGCTGCCGAGCCAGTTCATGGAAAACTGGTGCTGGGAGCCGGAAGGCCTGGCGCTGATTTCCGGCCACTACGAGACCGGCGAGCCACTGCCGCAGGATCTGCTGGAAAAAATGCTCGCGGCGAAGAACTTCCAGTCCGGGCTGATGATGGTGCGTCAGCTGGAGTTTTCGCTGTTCGACTTCGAACTGCATGCCACCCATGGCGATGGCCGCAGCGTGGCTCAAGTGCTCGAGGGCGTGCGTGACGAGGTGTCGGTGATGCGTCCACCGGCTTACAACCGCTTCCCCAACAGCTTTGCGCACATTTTTGCCGGTGGTTACGCAGCCGGTTACTACAGCTACAAGTGGGCCGAAGTGCTGTCCGCCGATGCCTTCTCGAAGTTCGAGGAAGACGGCGTGCTCAACGCCGACACCGGTCGGGCGTTCCGCGAAGCGATTCTGGCGCGCGGCGGCTCGCAGGCACCGATGGTGCTGTTCGTCGACTTCCGTGGCCGTGAGCCGTCGATCGATGCGCTGCTGCGCCACAGCGGCCTGAGTGAGGACGCGGCAGCATGAGCGACGGCCCTTTGATCACCAAGAAGCGCTTTATCGCCGGGGCGGTCTGCCCGGCGTGCAGCGAGCCGGACAAACTGATGATGTGGAACGAAGACGGCGTGCCGCACCGCGAATGCGTGGCTTGCGGTTACTCCGACACCCTCAACGAGCAGGGCCTGTCGGTGCCCAAAGAACTGGGCACCCGGGTCAATACCAGCGCGCTGAAGCCTGCCGCCGACAAAAAGGTCCAGGCCGTGCAGTTCTTCCCCAACCCGAAGCTGAAGAAAAAGTCCGACGAGCAACAATGACAGCTACCGCTACCTGCCGATGATCGTCGGCAAGTGGCGGTATCTATCCACCACCTTGCCCTGCGCTTCCTGATTAGGCTGGCCAATCCAGCCCTCTCTCACGGAAGACGCCATGCCTGACACCAACCCACTCCTGCAACATTGGCAGTTGCCGCCCTGGGCGGCGATACGCGCCGAACATCTGCTGCCAGCAGTCGAGCGCATCGTTGCCGACAACCTGCTGGTTATTGAAAACGTCATCGCCACTCAGGTCGATCATCCCAACTGGGACGACGTGGTAATTGCCATCGATGAAGCCGATGCGCGCCTGGATGAAACCATGGCAATCATCGAATTCCTCTCGATCAGTCATGCCGATGAGCCCCAGTGGTTGATGCAGGAAGCCCTGAGTACGCACGCCGCGCAGCGTTACAAGACTGCGAAGGCCGGCAATCGACAGTTGCTGCAGGTTTATCAACGATTGGCACAGAGCTCCATAGCCGCCAGCTTCAGTGATGCACGTAAAGCCTCGCTGGCGAAAATCCTGCGCCGGTTTCACTTGGCGGGAAGCCAATTGTCGAGTGCGCAGCGCAAGGATCTGGCGCGATTGAACGGCGAAATCGATTTGCTGGAAAAGCGCTTCATGAGCAACCTCAAATCGGTCAACGCTGCATGGAGCAAAGACATCGACGATGCCGCGCTATTGGCGGGACTGCCACCCGAAACGCAGGCGCATATGGCCACCAATGCCAATAAGGCCGGCCTGCCCGGGTGGCGGCTGACCCTGGATCAGAACACTTACCAACAGGTCATGAGGCGGGCACAACACCGCGCACTGCGCGAGGAGTACTTCAAAGCCTGGTGCACCCGCGCTTCGGATCAGGGGCCACACGCCGGTCGCTTCGATAACGGGCCGGTTTTGCAGACGCTGCTGGCCGCACGTCATGCCAAAGCCCGGCTCTTGGGTTTTGACAACTTTGCCCATCTGCGCCTGCACAACCGGATGGCTACCGGCACCGATCAGGTTGGCCGTTTTTTGCGCCAGCAGATCGCCCGCAACGCCGTGTCACTGGCGGGCGAGACCGATGATTTGCAGGCCTTGGCCCGCGAGCACGGGGTTGAACAGCTACAAGCGTGGGATCACGATTTCCTCGCCGAGCAATTACGCCTGAAGCAGTCCGGCGGCACGGAGCAGGACCTGCGCGAGTTCTTCGCGCTGGAAGCCACACTGCACAGCCTCTGCCGTTTCAGCGAGCATATGTTCGATATCAGCATCAGCGAAAATACCGTCCACGAGCGTTTCGCAGAAAATGTGCGCCTGTTCGAAATCAGCGAGCGTCAGCAACCGGTTGGTTACATCTACATCGACCCGTTCCACCGCGACGCGGGCAACGACTATGCCTGGACCGGTGTACTGCGCAATCGACGGATCACCGCCGAAGGCCGACCATTACTGCCGATTGCCTCGCTTCAATGCAATTACACGGCGGCCGCAAACGGGCAACCCTACCTGCTGGATCCGCAGGATCTGCGTGTTCTGCTACACGAATTCGGCCATTGCCTGCATCACGTGCTGACACGTTCGCCGCACTACAACCTGTCCGGCATTTCGCATCTGGGCCGCGACGCTGCCGAGTTTGTCGGGCAACTGTTCGAGAAATGGGCGTTATCCGGGCAATTCCTGCGCTGGCTGGGTACGCACCACAAGAGCGGTGAGCGCCTCTCCGAAGCGCAGACCAATTCCGCGTTTTCCGCCACAGGCATCCAGCGCAGCCGGGAGACGGCAATGCTGTTGCTGAACGCGCTGGTCGACTTCGAACTGCACCGCTGTCACGGTGACGGTCGCACTGTTCAACAAGTGGTGGAGGATGTGCAACGCGAGTTCGCGCACCTGTCCATCCCGGCCTACTGCCGCTTCGCCAACAGCTGCGATTATCTGGTTACCGGTTATGAGGCTTCGCTGTACGCCTACAAATGGTCGGGTGTGCTGGCGAGCGAGGCGTTCAAACGCTTCGAACGTGAAGGTCTGTTCAACGAACAGACGGGCCGCGACATGCGCGAACACCTGCTCTCGGGGGACAGGCAGGCACTGCCCGCCGCACTGCAAGCCTTTCTCGGAAAACCCATCGACAACGCGCTATTTCCTGCGCCAGCCGCTTGAGCTGATCAACGCTGAACGTGCGCCGAGTCGAACCAGCTCTTCATCGAACACATGGCGAATGCACTGGTGCTGCATTCGCCATTGATCAAGGCTTCGTGCAACCGATCGACATCGGCCTGCATCACGTAGCGCACGCTGTCGTGGAAATGCTGACTGTCACCAAAACCGCCCTCGGTCATTTCCTTGAGCGCCTGCTCTTTGCTCCAGCCCTGCACCACCACGCGGTACATCGCTGCCATCAGGCCGGTGCGGTCAGAACCGTGCTTGCAGTGCATGAGCACCGGGCCGTCGGCTTCGGCGGACTGAATCGCGCGCAGAGCCTTGAGCACATCGCTGTCGTCGACGTGGTTGGTGCGATACGGCAGCTGCACTTGCTTGATGCCCGGCGCGGAGAGCCAGTCGCTATCAGCGTCAGGCAGGAAGTTGATTACAGTGACGACATGCAGATCGTTCAACAGCGGCACCGCACTGCGGCTGGGCAAGGCGCTGCGATACAGCGTCGGAGACATGCGGAACAGGTTGAACTGCACCTCGACCGGCTGTGCCCACTCGGCCGGGCGAGATGCCGTGGCGTCGGCCGCCCGGGCGGCAATGCCATGCAACAGTGCAACAAGCGAAAAACATAACGCGGGGAAAAAGCGCACTCGAGACATGCTGGGCTGACCGTTTCGGCAATCTTCATGGGAGGAATTGCAGCTTCGCTTTTGAGCGGTCAACGCGCCGTGAGCCGGTCGTCAAAGAAACGTGAATCGGCGCCTCACCGGGCTTTTTTCCAGGAAAACGGTTTTTCTTGATGCTTAGCCTGCTACCATTTGTCACATGATGTTGCAGACGTGGCGCCCTTTTTCGGGACAGACCCTCGTCATCGCGACGCAAAATTCCTCGAGCTGCTCGCAGAAGCGGCTGACTTCTATGCCTGATGAGGTGCCCCCCATGTCTGATCAAGATCGAGACAACCCGCGGCGTGAGTTCTTGCGCAAATCCCTGACCCTGATTCCGGTGGTCACGCTTGCCGGTACCGGCCTGGGCAGCAGCGTGCTGCAAGCCGCACCTGAAAGCACACCGGCGCCGGCCGCAGCAAAACCGGCCGCTGCTGGCGCCGGTGATTATCAGCCGAGCTTTTTCACCGCTGAAGAATGGGCATTCATCAATGCCGCCGTCGCCCAGTTGATCCCCAACGACGCGCAAGGCCCGGGCGCGCTTGAAGCCGGCGTGCCGGAATACATCGACCGCCAGATGAACACGCCGTACGCCGCCGGTGCCCTGTGGTACATGCAAGGCCCGTTCAATGCCGACGCTGCGCCGGAGATGGGTTGGCAGAGCAAACTGGTGCCCAAAGACATCTATCGCCTCGGCATCGCCGCCACGGAGCAGTGGGTAAAAGGTCTCAGCGGTAAAACATTTGCCGAGCAAGACAGCGCTACCCGAGACGATTTGCTCAAGCAACTTGAAGCTGGCAAGCCGCAGTTCGATGCGGTGCCGGCGAAGATTTTCTTCAATCTGCTGCTGCAAAACACCAAGGAAGGTTTCTTCTGCGACCCGATCCACGGTGGCAATAAAGGCATGGTCGGCTGGACGATGATCGGTTTCCCCGGCGCCCGCGCCGATTTCATGGATTGGGTGGAACGCAACGAGCAATACCCCTTCCCGGCAGTGTCGATTCGCGGAGAGAGGGCGTAAGCATGGCAACGGTAATGAAGAAGGTTGATGCAGTCATCGTCGGTTTCGGCTGGACCGGCGCGATCATGGCCAAAGAGCTGACCGAAGCGGGTCTCAACGTGCTGGCGCTGGAGCGCGGGCCGATGCAGGACACTTACCCCGACGGCAACTATCCACAGGTGATCGACGAACTCACCTACAGCGTGCGGAAAAAGCTCTTTCAGGACATCTCCAAAGAGACGGTGACCATTCGCCACAGCGTCAACGACATCGCCCTGCCCAACCGCCAGTTGGGCGCGTTTTTG
Source organism: Pseudomonas siliginis (assembly GCF_019145195.1). GTDB lineage: Bacteria > Pseudomonadota > Gammaproteobacteria > Pseudomonadales > Pseudomonadaceae > Aquipseudomonas > Aquipseudomonas siliginis. The sequence goes on along the minus strand of NZ_JAHSTW010000002.1, from coordinate 741,795 downwards.
CCGGGTAATGGCGTCGGCGGCGCCGGTCTGCACTGGTCGGGCGTGCACTTTCGCGTCGACCCGATCGAGTTGCGTATACGCAGCCACTACGAAGAACGCTACGGCAAAAGCTTCATCCCCAAAGACATGACCATTCAGGATTTCGGCGTCAGCTATGAAGAGCTGGAACCGTTTTTCGACTTCGCGGAAAAAGTCTTCGGCACCTCCGGCCAGGCCTGGACCGTGAAAGGCCAATTGGTCGGCCAGGGCAAGGGCGGCAACCCATACGCGGCGGATCGCTCCAACCCGTTCCCGCTTGAAGCGCAGAAGAACACCGTATCTGCACAGCTGTTCGGCAAAGCGGCCACAGAAGTCGGTTACAAACCCTACAACCTGCCTTCGGCAAATACTTCAGGGCCATACACCAATCCCTACGGCGCACAGATGGGGCCGTGCAATTTCTGCGGTTTCTGCAGCGGCTACGTCTGCTACATGTATTCCAAAGCCTCGCCGAACGTGAACATTCTGCCGGCGCTCAAGCCCCTGCCGAATTTCGAGCTGCGGCCCAACTCCCATGTGCTGCGGGTCAACCTCGACAGCAGCAAGTCCAAAGCCACCGGCGTCACCTACATCGACGGCCAGGGCCGCGAGATCGAGCAGCCGGCGGATCTGGTGATCCTCGGCGCCTTCCAGTTGCACAACGTGCGTCTGATGCTGCTCTCCGGGATCGGCAAACCCTACGATCCGATCAGCGGCGAAGGCGTGGTCGGGCGTAACTTCGCCTACCAGAACATGGCTACTATCAAGGCCTTCTTCGACAAGGACACCCACACCAACAACTTCATTGGCGCTGGCGGCAACGGCGTGGCGGTGGACGACTTCAACGCCGATAACTTCGATCACGGCCCGCACGGCTTCGTCGGCGGTTCGCCGATGTGGGTCAACCAGGCTGGCAGCCGCCCGATTGCCGGTACTTCCAACCCGCCGGGCACACCGGCCTGGGGCAGCGCGTGGAAACGCGCCACCGCCGATTACTACACCCACCAGGTGTCAATGGACGCCCACGGCGCGCATCAGTCCTACCGTGGCAACTACCTCGATCTCGACCCGGTGTACCGCGATGCCTACGGCCTGCCGCTGCTGCGCATGACCTTCGACTGGCAGGAAAACGACATCAAGATGAACCGCTTCATGGTCGAGAAAATGGGCAAGATCGCCCAAGCCATGGGCCCGAAAGCCATTGCGGTGATCGGCAAGCAGGTCGACGACCACTTCAACACCGCCTCGTACCAGACCACCCACCTCAACGGTGGCGCGATCATGGGCACCGATCCGAAGACCAGCGCGCTGAACCGCTATTTGCAGAGCTGGGACGTGCACAACGTTTTCGTCCCGGGCGCCTCGGCGTTCCCGCAGGGCCTGGGCTACAACCCGACCGGGCTGGTGGCGGCGCTGACCTACTGGTCGGCAAAAGCGATCCGCGAGCAGTACCTGAAAAACCCCGGCCCGCTGGTGCAGGCTTAAGGAGCGATGACCATGAAAACTTTCGTTATCGCCACCCTCGCCCTGCTCGGCAGCGCCGCTATCCATGCGGCTGAAGTTGATCAAGCCTTGATCAAAAAAGGCGAATACCTCGCCCGCGCCGGCGACTGCGTGGCCTGCCACACGGCCAAGGGCGGCAAGCCGTTCGCCGGCGGTCTGCCGATGGAGACGCCGATCGGCACGATCTACTCGACCAACATCACCCCGGACAAGACCGGTCTGGGCGACTACAGCTTCGAAGACTTCGATCAGGCCGTGCGCCACGGTGTGGCCAAAAACGGCAGCACGTTGTACCCGGCGATGCCGTATCCGTCCTACGCGCGGGTCAACCAGGCCGACATGCAGGCGCTGTATGCGTATTTCATGCACGGCGTCGAACCGGTGGCGCAGGAGAACAAGGCCAGCGACATTCCGTGGCCGTTGAGCATGCGCTGGCCGCTGATGGGCTGGCGCTGGCTGTTCGCGCCGAAGGTCGAGGATTACCAGGCCACGTCGGCCGATCCGGTAATCGATCGCGGGGCATATCTGGTCGAAGGCCTCGGCCACTGCGGTGCCTGTCACACCCCGCGTGCGCTGACCATGCAGGAAAAATCCCTGAGCGCGGCGGACGGCAGCGAATTCCTCGCTGGCAGCGCGCCGCTGGAAGGCTGGATCGCCAAGAGCCTGCGCGGCGATCACAAGGATGGCCTCGGCAGCTGGAGCGAAGAACAACTGGTGCAGTTCCTCAAGACCGGGCGCAGTGATCGCAGCGCAGTGTTCGGCGGCATGAGCGATGTGGTCACCCACAGCATGCAGTACATGAGCGACGCCGACCTCACCGCGATTGCCCGCTATCTCAAATCACTGCCGGCCAATGACCCGGCGGATCAGCCGCATCAGTACGACGAGAAAGTAGCCAAAGCGCTGTGGAACGGTGACGACAGCCAACGCGGCGCGTCGGTGTACATCGACAACTGCGCGGCCTGCCACCGTACCGATGGTCATGGCTACACCCGGGTGTTCCCGGCGCTGGCGGGCAATCCGGTGCTGCAAACCGACGATCCGACCTCGCTGATTCACATCGTGCTCAAGGGCGGGACTTTGCCGGCGACACACACCGCGCCATCGACCTTCACCATGCCCGGTTTCGCCTGGCGCCTGTCGGATCAGGAAGTCGCGGATGTGGTGAGTTTCATTCGTGGCAGCTGGGGCAACAAGGGTGCACCGGTGAAAGCTGCCGATGTTGCCGAGTTGCGTACCGAGGATATGAAGCAGACCTCCGGTGACGATCTGGGCCAAGTGACGCAACACAACTGACCACTCGCCCGGCGGCACTAGCCAGATGAGGATCGCCCCGATACTGTGCACATATACAGTATCGGGGCGTTTTCATGTCTACTCCATTGCCACCTCGCGGTCGCGGCACCGCGACCAACCCGCACAACCGCTTTGCCCCCAGTCGTTCGGTGGCCGAGGACGATGGCTGGTATCAGGAAGTGCCAGAGACGCAAAACACCGAAGTGATCATCGAGAAGGCCAAATCGATCATCAGCCGCAACACCTCGCCGGATCTGCCCTTCGACCGTTCGATAAATCCCTATCGCGGCTGCGAACACGGCTGCATCTATTGCTACGCACGGCCCAGCCACGCCTACTGGGACATGTCGCCGGGCCTCGATTTCGAAACCCGGCTGATTGCCAAGACCAATGCCGCCCAGGTCCTCGAGGAACAACTGAGCAAACCCGGCTATCAATGTGCGCCGATCAATCTCGGCTCCAATACCGACCCGTATCAGCCCATCGAGCGCGAATACAAAATCACCCGTCAGACCCTGGAAGTGCTGCTGCGTTACCGGCATCCGGTGACCATTGTCACCAAAGGTTCGCTGATTCTGCGCGATCTCGATTTGCTGACCGAGTTGGCGCAGCAACGGCTGGTAACGGTGATGATCAGCTTGACCACGCTGGATGATGAACTCAAACGCATCCTCGAACCCCGCGCCGCTGCGCCCAAGGCACGCCTGCGCGCGATCCGGGTGATGCGTGAAGCAGGCATTCCGGTCGGCGTGCTGTGTTCGCCGATGATTCCGATGATCAATGACAGCGAAATCGAAAGCCTGCTCACCGAGGCCCACACCGCCGGTGCGCAAAGCGCCGCCTACATGATGCTGCGCCTGCCGCTGGAAGTCGCGCCGCTGTTCGAGGAGTGGTTGCAGGCGCACTATCCGCAACGTGCCGCCCATGTGCTGAGCCTGATCCGCCAGAGTCGCGGCGGCGAACTCTACGACAGCCGTTTCGGTGCGCGGATGCGCGGCGAAGGACCGTTTGCCGACCTGCTCGCACAAAGATTTGCCAAGGCCATCAAAAAGCTTGGCCTGAACAAACGCGAGGGCTATAACCTCGACTGCTCGGCCTTCTGTCCGCCGGGTCGCCAGATGTCGTTGATTTAGCGACAATTGGCTTTGGGTTGACGGGTTGGAATCCTTCCGCCGAAACACGCCGGTCACGTTTTTTGTGACCTGGAACACACGTTCTAGAGCGTTTGATTCAGTTTCAGTTAAGTTTCGGCGGCTACCTTGTTCATCGAGTGACTGACGGGTCGGGATGACCCGGATGGTTTAAACAGCCACTGGCTTCATACCGGAATACCGGGGAAGACTCCCTGAATCCGCACAAGAGGATGAATCATGAGTGACAAGGATAAACAGTCGTTGGCTGCCTCGGCGCAAAGCCCTGAAGCACAATCCGCCGATGCAGCACTGCGACAGATCGTTGATGGCTTTTTACGCTTTCATCATGACGTTTTTCCGCAGCAGGAAGAACTGTTCAAGAAGCTCGCCACCGCTCAGGCGCCCAAGGCGATGTTCATCACCTGCGCCGACTCGCGCATCGTTCCCGAGCTGATCACCCAGAGCTCGCCGGGCGATCTGTTCGTCACCCGTAACGTCGGCAACGTAGTGCCGCCCTACGGTCAGATGAACGGCGGCGTGTCCACCGCGATCGAATACGCGGTACTGGCGCTGGGCGTGCAACACATCATCATTTGCGGCCACTCCGATTGCGGCGCCATGCGCGCGGTACTCAACCCCGACAGCCTGGAAAAAATGCCGACGGTCAAAGCCTGGCTGCGCCACGCTGAAGTCGCGAAAACCATGGTGCACGACAACTGCAACTGCACCGACGAAAAAGACAGCATGCCGATCCTCACCGAGGAAAACGTCATCGCCCAACTGCAGCACTTGCGTACCCATCCTTCGGTAGCCTCGCGCATGGCGAACGGTCATCTGTTCATCCATGGCTGGGTCTACAACATCGAAACCAGCGAAATCAAAGCTTACGACGCGGACCAGGGTCGTTTCCTGCCTCTCGACGGCAGCCATCCGATTCCTGTGGCGACGCCCAAAGCGCGCTTCTAAATCTTCCCAACAATCTGTGTGGTATGACGCCGGCCGCTGATTCAGCGGTCCGGCCTCGCCACGCCTGAAGAAAACTTCGGGAGAATCGCCATGCGTGCGGCTCAATTGAAAGCTGTGTTGCCACGGGAGCTGCTCGCCTCCGTGGTTGTGTTTCTGGTCGCCCTGCCGCTGTGCATGGGCATCGCGATTGCCTCAGGGCTGCCGCCGGCCAAGGGTCTGATCACCGGCATCATCGGCGGTCTGGTGGTCGGTTGGCTGGCGGGGTCGCCGTTGCAGGTCAGCGGTCCGGCGGCGGGTCTGGCAGTGCTGGTTTTCGAGCTGGTGCGCCAGCATGGCGTCGAGATGCTCGGACCGATCCTGCTGCTCGCCGGTTTTCTGCAACTGGTCGCCGGGCGACTGAAGCTTGGCTGCTGGTTTCGGGTCACGGCGCCAGCGGTGGTCTACGGCATGCTCGCGGGCATTGGCGTGTTGATTGTGCTCTCGCAAATCCATGTGATGCTCGATGCCAAGCCGCAGCCTTCCGGGCTGGACAACCTCACGGCGTTCCCAGCGGCCGTGGCGCAGGCCTTGCCATCGTTCGGCTGGCAGGCGGGTCTGCTCGGTCTGTCGACGATTGCGGTGATGTGGCTGTGGGAAAAATTCCGCCCGCATTCGCTGCGCTTCATTCCCGGCGCATTGCTCGGTGTGGGTCTGGCGACGGTGGCGAGCCTGATGCTGGCGTTGCAGGTCAAGCGCGTCGAGGTACCGGCGAACCTGGCCGAGGCGATCGATTGGCTCAAGCCAGCCGACCTGATGAGTCTGGCCGACCCGACACTGCTGATTGCCGCGTTCGCCGTGGCGTTTATCGCCAGTGCCGAAACCCTGTTGTCCGCCGCGGCGGTGGACCGCATGCACAGCGGCGTGCGTTCGGACTTCGACCGTGAACTGTCGGCGCAAGGTGTCGGCAACATGCTCTGCGGTCTGGTCGGCGCGCTGCCGATGACCGGAGTGATCGTGCGCAGTTCGGCCAACGTCCAGGCCGGTGCGACCACGCGCTACTCGACGATTTTCCATGGCCTGTGGCTGCTGGCATTCGTGCTGTTACTGTCGAGCGTGCTGCAAAGCATTCCGGTGGCGAGCCTGGCGGGCGTGCTGGTGTATACCGGTTTCAAACTGGTCGACCTGAAAGCCTTCCGTGGTCTGGGTCGGTACGGGCGGATGCCGATGTTCACCTATGCCGCTACAGCGTTGGCGATCATCTTCACTGACCTGCTCACCGGTGTGCTGATCGGCTTCGGTCTGACCATGTTGAAGCTGGCATTCAAGGCTTCGCGCCTGAAGATCAGCCTGATCGACTTGCCGCAGGACGGCGAGATGGAATTGCGTCTGGTCGGCGCGGCGACGTTCCTCAAAGTGCCGGCGCTGACTCAAGTGCTGGGCAGCATTCCCCACGGCACGACGGTGCATGTGCCGCTCAACAACCTGAGCTACATCGACCATTCGTGTCTGGAGTTGCTTGAGGAATGGGGCCGGGCGAATGCGGCGAAGGGTTCGAAGCTGTTGATCGAATCGCGTGGGTTGAAGCGACGGCTGGAAGGCCGGGTGCGGACCAATACCGGGATTGGTGCGGCGGGTTAGAAGTCGACCTCATAACGCAAACCCTGTGGGAGCGAGCCTGCTCGCGAAAGCGGTGTATCAGCCAACAGAGATGTTGAATGATCGACCGCATTCGCGAGCAGGCTCGCTCCCACACTGGATTTATGACACAAGAAAATCAGGCAGCGGGCTGGTCGAGTTCCAGACCCACACCCAACCGGCGGCTCATGCACGGCCAGCGTTTCCACGCCGCGCCAGTGTCCGGGCTGCTGAGTTTTTCGCGGTAGGCTTCTACCGATTCCAGGGCAAAACTTTCTTCGTTGAGCATCTCGTCAATCGCGTGATGCACCGCTTCGTCCAGTTGGTTGGCGAATTCCTCACCGATCAATTGGTGAGCAATCAGGTTGGCGACCGTCATGTCCAAGGGGATCAGTGGCTGGCCGAAATGCTTGATGTACAGGTCGTTGACCTCTTCGACAAAACGGTGTGCCAGATAGGCCTCGTCGAGCAGGCTGTCCAAGCCGACATGCCCGGCCATGATCGCCGGCGGCTGGAGGAAATACTGCTCGGCGATTTTCAGCACCGGTTTGATCTGCGATTCGATTCCCGCTTCCCTGGCGACTTCATTGGCTGCATCCAGCAGGTCCGGTACTTCATCGATGTAGGCGGCGACAAAACGCGTCAGCACGCCCTGGGCGTCGGCTTCCGGCAACTGGATCGCCGGGTGCAGGTGAGGCAGCTTGCTTTCCAGCTGACGGGTCAGCAGGCCGGTGTCTTTTTCGTGCTGTTGGGCTTTTTGGATCTGCTCGCGCAATGCGGCGGTGTTCATGAAAACTCCAGGAAACAAGGCAATGAAATAGGGAAGACATAACTTAGCTGGCTTACGAAAAACGCTAAGACGCATTTGTCATAATTATTTCATCCTTGATGCAGCTGCGTTATATCCATTCGCCACCACTCGTCTGCATCCTTCTCCATTCGGGCACTTGAACGCAAGCAGCGGGTGTTTCAGCTCATTTACGTGCCCGGGTTGCAATTCCCGGGCGCTGTCTATACTCGCCAATGAATGGAGTTAGCTGATGACGCCCGACTGCACCCGCAGCAAGGCCCGGCGATTCAAGTTCGTAGTCTGATGCAGCCGCTCCCTTGCCGCAGGCGATACGCCGGCGGGATAACAAGAACGATAAGGGGAACCCGCAATGATGCGACATCCACATGTCTGGATGGGCCTCCTGTTGTGGTCGATTTTCAGCCCGGCCAACGCGGCATGGACTGTGAATATGGCGCCTGGAGCGACTGAAATCAGTCACGCAGTATTCGACCTGCACATGACCATTTTCTGGATCTGTGTGGTGATCGGGATCATCGTCTTCGGCGCCATGTTCTGGTCGATGATGGTGCACCGCCGCTCTACGGGCCAGGTCGCGGCCAAATTCCACGAAAGCACCGGCGTCGAGATCATGTGGACCATCGTGCCGCTGCTGATCCTGGTGGCTATGGCCGTCCCCGCCACCGCGACGCTGATCAAGATGTACGACACCAGCGAGCCGGACATCGATATCCAGATCACCGGCTATCAGTGGAAGTGGCACTACAAATACCTGGGCCAGGACGTCGAGTTCTTCAGCAACCTGGCCACCCCCGCCGAGCAGATCCACAACAAAGAAGCCAAGGGCGAGCACTACCTGCTCGAAGTCGACAAGCCACTGGTGCTGCCGATCGGCGCCAAGGTGCGCTTTCTGGTGACCTCGGCCGACGTCATTCACTCCTGGTGGGTGCCGGCGTTTGCGGTCAAGCGCGATGCGATTCCCGGGTTCGTCAATGAGGCCTGGACGCGCATCGACAAGCCCGGTCTCTACCGTGGCCAGTGTGCCGAATTGTGCGGCAAGGATCACGGTTTCATGCCGATCGTGGTCGAGGTCAAGGAGCAGGCCGACTACGAAAAATGGCTCGCCGAGCGCAAGGCCGAGGCCGCGCAGCTCAAAGAGCTGACCAGCAAGGAATGGACCCTCGACGAGCTCAAGGAGCGCGGCGACAAGGTTTACCACACCACTTGCGTGGCCTGTCACCAGGCCGAAGGCCAGGGCCTGCCGCCGATGTTCCCGGCACTCAAGGGCTCGAAAATCGCCACCGGGCCGATCAAGGATCACTTGGGCATCGTCTACCACGGCAAACCCGGCACTGCCATGGCGGCGTTCGGCAAACAGCTGTCGGAAGTCGATATCGCAGCGGTCGTGACTTACGAACGTAACGCCTGGGGTAACAACAAGGGCGACATGGTCACGCCAAAAGAAGTGCTGGAGCTGAAACAGGCGGAAAGCAAATGAGCCGGTCAATTGCGTATTCAGTGAACCGGTCGGGGCAGCGCGCCCTGGCCTGCCCCGTCCACTTTCGTGAAGGAGACCGGCCATGAGCGCTGTCATCGATGACCACGGTCACGCCGACCACGCCCACGGCCCCGCCAAAGGCCTGATGCGCTGGGTGCTGACCACCAACCACAAGGACATCGGCACGCTGTACCTGTGGTTTGCCTTCTGCATGTTCCTGCTGGGCGGCTCGTTCGCCATGGTCATTCGCGCCGAGCTGTTCCAGCCCGGCCTGCAGATCGTGCAGCCGGAATTCTTCAACCAGATGACCACCATGCACGGTCTGGTCATGGTGTTCGGTGCGGTGATGCCGGCGTTCGTCGGTCTCGCCAACTGGATGATCCCGCTGATGGTCGGGGCGCCCGACATGGCCCTTCCACGGATGAACAACTTCAGTTTCTGGCTGTTGCCGGCAGCGTTTCTGCTGCTGGTCTCGACCCTGTTCACCCCCGGTGGCGGGCCGAATTTCGGCTGGACGTTCTACGCGCCGCTGTCGACGACTTATGCACCGGAAAGCGTGACGTTCTTCATCTTCGCCATCCACTTGATGGGCATCAGTTCGATCATGGGCGCGATCAACGTAGTCGCGACCATCCTCAACCTGCGCGCCCCCGGCATGACCCTGATGAAAATGCCGCTGTTCGTCTGGACCTGGCTGATCACCGCGTTTCTGCTGATCGCAGTGATGCCGGTGCTCGCCGGCTGCGTGACGATGATGCTCATGGACATCCACTTCGGCACCAGTTTCTTCAGTGCTGCCGGCGGCGGTGACCCGGTGCTGTTCCAGCATGTGTTCTGGTTCTTCGGCCACCCCGAGGTGTACATCATGATCCTGCCGGCGTTCGGCGCGGTCAGCCAGATCATTCCGACCTTCGCGCGCAAGCCGCTGTTCGGCTACACCTCGATGGTCTACGCCACGGCGAGTATCGCGTTCCTGTCGTTCATTGTCTGGGCGCACCACATGTTCGTGGTCGGCATTCCGCTGGTGGGCGAATTGTTCTTCATGTACGCGACCATGCTGATCGCCGTACCTACGGGTGTGAAAGTGTTCAACTGGGCGAGCACCATGTGGCAGGGCTCGATGACCTTCGAGACGCCGATGCTGTTTGCCGTGGCGTTCGTCATCCTGTTCTCCATTGGCGGTTTCTCCGGGCTGATGCTGGCGATCGCCCCGGCGGACTTCCAGTATCAGGACACCTACTTCGTGGTCGCGCACTTTCACTACGTGCTGGTGCCGGGGGCGATCTTCGGCATCTTCGCCTCGGCCTATTACTGGCTGCCGAAGTGGACCGGGCACATGTACGACGAAACCCTCGGCAAGCTGCATTTCTGGCTGTCGTTCGTCGGCATGAACCTCACCTTCTTCCCGATGCACTTCGTGGGTCTTGCGGGGATGCCGCGACGGATTCCGGACTACAACCTGCAGTTCGCCGACTTCAACATGGTCTCGTCGATCGGTGCGTTCATGTTCGGCGCCACGCAGATCTTCTTCCTGTTCATCGTCATCAAGACCATTCGAGGCGGCGAACCGGCCCCGGCGAAACCATGGGACGGTGCCGAAGGGCTGGAGTGGAGCGTGCCGTCGCCGGCGCCGTATCACACCTTCACCACGCCGCCGGAAGTGAAATGAACACCTCGTGTTTTTTGCAATGTGTGCAGAGGCACAGATCCCCAGTGGATGCTCACAGATCTTCTGTGGATGTACACAGATCCCTTGTGGGGAGGGGATTTATCCCCGTTGGGCTGCGCAGCAGCCCCAAAATCTGCAATCGGGGTGTATCAGGCACACCGCATGCGCCGGGTTTACGACTGCTGCGCAGCCGGTCGGGGATAAATCCCCTCACCACAAAGCATCACCGGCCACCGGGGAACACGAGGGAGGCTGAAAATCATGGCTGACTCGATCTCGCTGAAGAAACTCGTCACCCGCCTGCTGCTGGTGGTAGTGGCGATGTTCGTCTTCGGTTTCGCCCTGGTGCCGATCTACGACGTGATGTGCAAAGCCTTCGGCATCAACGGCAAGACCGGCGGCCAGTATGCGGGCGAGCAAGTGGTCGACACCTCGCGCCAGGTGCGCGTGCAGTTCTTGTCGACCAACACCGCCGACATGCCGTGGGACTTTTACCCGAAACACGACGAGATGACCGCCAATCCCGGCGCGGTGAACGAGATGGTGTTCATCGCGCGCAATCCCACCGACAAACCGATGAGTGCGCAAGCGGTGCCGAGCATCGCGCCGAGCAACGCCGCAGCGTTTTTCCACAAGACCGAATGCTTTTGCTTTACCCAGCAGGTGCTGCAACCCGGTGAACAGATCGAAATGCCGGTGCGTTTCATCGTTGACCGCGACATGCCCAAGGAAGTGAAGCACCTGACGCTGTCCTACACGCTGTTCGATATCACCGCCCGACATCCGCCGGTGGCTGTTAACACTGGCGGTTGAGCGTGGCCGATAAGGAGAACAATAAATGGCAACTCATGAGCATTATTACGTCCCGGCCCAGAGCAAATGGCCGATCATCGCCACGCTCGGGATGTTCGTCACCGTGTACGGCCTCGCCACCTGGTTCAACGATCTCAAGGCCGCACGCCCGGATTCCCACGGCCCGCTGATCTTTTTCGTCGGCGGCCTGCTGCTGGCGTACATGCTGTTCGGCTGGTTCGGTGCGGTGATCAAGGAAAGTCGCGCGGGATTGTACAGCCCACAACTGGACCGTTCGTTCCGCTGGGGCATGAGCTGGTTCATCTTTTCCGAGGTGATGTTTTTCGTCGCCTTCTTCGGCGCGCTGTTCTATATACGCGTCGTGTCCGCACCCGGGCTGGCCGGCGAAGGCAGCAAGGGCCTGTCGGAAATGCTCTGGCCGAACTTCGAATATGTCTGGCCATTGCTGAACAACCCCGACCCGAAACTGTTCCCCCCACCCAAGGACGTCATCAGTCCGTGGGGCCTGCCGCTGCTCAACACGATCCTGCTGGTCAGCTCCAGCGTGACCATCACCATCGCCCACCATGCGCTGAAGAAAGGCCATCGCGGCGCACTGAAACTGTGGCTGGCGATTACCGTACTGCTGGGCATCGCGTTCCTCGGTTTCCAGGCCGAGGAATACATCCACGCCTACCAAGAGCTGGGGCTGACCCTCGGTTCGGGCATCTACGGCGCAACGTTCTTCATGCTTACCGGGTTCCACGGCGCCCACGTGACCATCGGCACGATCATCCTGTTCGTGATGCTGATGCGCATCATGAAGGGCCACTTCGACAACGAGCACCAGTTCGGTTTCGAAGCGGCGAGCTGGTATTGGCACTTCGTCGATGTGGTGTGGATCGGTTTGTTCTTCTTCGTCTATGTGCTCTGAAAACAGCTGCAAGTGGCGAGCTGCAAGCTTCAAGTCAAAGCGGGATGGCCTCTAACTTGTAGCTTGCCGCTTGAAGCTTGCCGCTCGCGTCTACCACGGCACGTGGGACACCAACTGGCCGCTGTAGAAACCCCAGGCCATCAGGCCGACGGTGACCACGGCCAGTGCCACCCGAACACTCAGGGCGATGACCAGGCGATTGGAGCTGCTGTCGTCCTTGACCAGGAAAAACAGGCCGCTGAACAGGCTGACGACCGTGGCAATCAGCATCAGGACGATCGCTGCTTTGAACATGGCAAGACTCCGGGGGACAGGCGATGCAATTGAGTATAGCGATCGCGATGACTGACTTTATGGCGCGCCCATGAAGCGTTTTCGCCCGGGCGTGATTCCCACTGTCGTGGTGGCGCTGTTGCTGCCGCTGATGGTTGCGCTGGGCTTCTGGCAACTGGGCCGGGGCGCGGAGAAAACCGCGCTGCTGGCCAGTTATGCCGAACGTCGCGTGGCCGAACCGCTGGCCAGCAGTGAACTGCTCGGCAACGCCGACCCGGCTTACCGCCGCGTGCGCCTGCACGGCCAGTTCGACCCCGCCCACACGCTGTTGCTCGACAACCGCCAGCGTGGCGGCAAGGTCGGCGTTGAATTGCTGCAACCGTTTCAGGATCAACGCAGCGGTCTCTGGCTGCTGGTCAATCGCGGCTGGCTGCCTTGGCCCGACAGGCGTGTGCCGCCGCAATTTACAACACCCGCCGAGGCGCTGACGCTCGACGCCTGGGTCTACATCGCCCCCGGCGTAACGTTCCAGTTGCACGCCGATCCGGTCAGCCATGTCTGGCCGCAAACCATTACCGCCGTCGAGCCGGGCAAATTGTGGCAAACCCTGGAGCGCGACGGCTTCGCCTACGAATTACGCGCCGAACCCGGCCCGGCCAGCTACCAGACCGATTGGCCGGTAGTCGCGATGGGCCCGGAAAAACACCTCGGCTACGCCGTGCAATGGTTCGCCATGGCCACGGCCCTGCTTGGGCTCTACCTCTATTTGGGCTGGCACAACGCAAAGGAGAAACGCCATGGGAAGCGCCATGAATCCACCCAGCATGTCTGAGGCCAAACCTGCCCCCAGCCGCCGGCGCGGCCGTATTCAGCTGCTGCTGATCGTGCTTGGCGTGGTCGGGCCGATGTTGCTCGCCACCGGCATGTACAAATTGCAGTTCTGGGTGCCGGAAGGACGCAGCTATCACGGCGAGCTGATCGGTAACGGCCAGACCCGCGCTGACCTCGGCGTGCAGGCCGATGAGCAGCGCTGGCAGATTCTGGTCACGGCGCCGAAGGATTGCGCCGTCGATTGCCAGCAACTGGTTTATCTGGCGCGGCAGATCCAGATCAGCCTCGGCCGCGAAGCCGGGCGCGCCAGCCACGCCCTCGCCGCCGCGCAACCACTGAGCACCGATTACGCCGCCAAGCTCGACCGTGAATATCCGCAGCTGCAGCGCTATCCGCTGGATGCCGGCGTGTTCAACAAGACCACCGGCGACAAAGCCGTGCCGCAGCTGTGGATCGTCGACCCGCACGGCAATCTGGTGCTGCGCTACGAGCCGAATGTGAAGGGCAAGGATCTGCTTAACGACCTGCGGCATCTGCTGAAACTGTCGAACATCGGATGAGGGCATCGTCATGGCCAAACCTGGATTTCGCCTCGCGCTGTTTGCCACCCTGCTGGCATTGATTGTGGTGTTGCTCGGCGCCTACACCCGCCTGACCCACGCCGGCCTCGGCTGCCCGGACTGGCCAGGCTGCTACGGCTTTATCAGCGTGCCGAAAAGCGAGGCGCAACTGGCCCATGCCGAACTGCACTTCCCTGACGCGCCAGTGGAGGCGCACAAGGGCTGGAACGAGATGATTCACCGCTACTTCGCCGGCACCCTCGGTTTGCTGATTTCAGTGCTGGCCGGGCGCGCCTGGGTCAACCGGCGCCATCCGGGCCAGCCGCTGAAACTGCCGCTGTTTCTGCTGGCGGTGGTCATCGCCCAAGCGGCGTTCGGTATGTGGACGGTGACGCTCAAGCTCTGGCCGCAAGTGGTCACCGGGCATTTGCTCGGCGGCTTTGCCACGTTGAGTCTGCTGTTCCTGCTGACGCTGAGGTTGTCCGGCGTGCTGCCGGCGCTGACGGTACCGAAGCGCCTGCAATACTGGGCGACGGCGGGCCTGCTGCTGGTGATCGGCCAGATCGCCTTGGGCGGCTGGGTCAGTTCCAACTACGCAGCGGTGGCCTGCATCGACTTCCCCACCTGCCATGGCCAATGGCTGCCGCCGGCGGACTTCGCCAACGGTTTCCACCTGACCCAGCACATCGGCCCGAATTATCTCGGCGGACAACTGGATAGCGACGCGCGCACGGCCATTCATCTGACACACCGCATCGGCGCTTTGCTGGTGACGGTCGTACTGCTCGGTCTGGCCTGGCAGCTGAAAGCGGTAGGCATGACCCGATTGGCCGGATTGCTGCTGATCGCCCTTGCCGCGCAGATCACCCTTGGCATCAGCAACGTGCTGTTTCATCTGCCGCTGCCGGTGGCCGTCGCCCATAACGCTGGCGGTGCGGCGTTATTGCTGACGCTGGTACTGGTCAATTACCACGCGCGCACCAGCCTGCTGCGGGTGAGCCAACCGGTGCTGGCGCGCTGGCGCTTGAGTGCGCACAAACCTGCCGTCGCGCCCATCGCATTGAAAGGAGAAACGCCATGGCGAGTCTGATCGGCGAGCGTGCGGCGCAAGCGCTGTGGCGCGATTATCTGGAGCTGACCAAACCGAAAGTCGTGGTGCTGATGCTGATCACCTCGCTGGTCGGCATGTTCCTCGCCACCCGCGCGGGCGTACCGTGGACAGTGCTGGTGTTCGGCAATCTGGGCATTGCCTTGTGCGCCGGCGGGGCGGCGGCGGTCAATCATGTGGTCGATCGGCGTATCGATGCGGTAATGGCGCGCACGCATAAAAGGCCGCTGGCCGAAGGCCGGGTTTCACCTGCGGCGGCGCTGACCTTCGCCTTGGTGCTGGCATTGCTCGGCCAGGCGCTGCTGCTGACGTTCACCAATCAGCTGACCGCGTGGCTGACTCTCGCTTCACTGCTCGGTTACGCCGTGGTCTACACCGGTTTCCTCAAACGCGCGACGCCGCAGAACATCGTCATCGGCGGCCTCGCTGGCGCCGCGCCACCGCTGCTTGGCTGGACCGCCGCCACCGGCCATGTCAGTGCCGAACCGCTGTTGCTGGTGCTGATCATCTTCGCCTGGACCCCGCCGCATTTCTGGGCGCTGGCGATTCATCGCAAGGAGGAATACGCCAAGGCCGACATTCCGATGCTGCCGGTGACCCATGGCGAGCACTACACCAAAGTGCACATTCTCCTCTACACCTTTGCATTGCTGGCGGTGAGTCTGCTGCCGTACGTGATTCACATGAGCGGCGTGCTGTATCTGGTCTGTGCGCTGACGTTGGGCGCGAGGTTTCTGCAATGGGCCGTGGTGCTGTACCGTGGCACTCGGCCGCACGCGGCGATCAATACCTTCAAGTACTCTATTTATTACTTGTTCCTGTTGTTCATCGCCCTGCTCGTAGACCACTACTTACTGTTGAACCTATGACCCGAACCCAGAAAACCGTCTTCATCCTCGTTGCCGTGATCGCGCTGATCCTCGGGCTTACCGTGAACAAAGTGCTGAACGGCAAAGGCCAGGGCGATCCGACTGCGCTGATCGACGCCGGCATTATCCTGCTGCCGCAGAGCCGCAACCTGCCGGACGTGACCATGACCGATCAGGACGGCAAACCAGTTGCCATCGACGAGTTGAAAGGCAAGTGGAGTCTGTTGTTCTTCGGCTACACCTTCTGCCCGGACATCTGCCCGACCACCCTCGCGCAACTGCGGCAGATCAAGAGTGAATTGCCGAAAGAGGCTGTGGACAAGTTGCAGATCGTACTGGTCAGCGTTGACCCCAACCGCGACACGCCGAAGCAGTTGAAGCAGTACCTGGGCTACTTCGATCCGCAGTTCATTGGCCTGACGCCTTCATCTATTGAGGAGCTGCAGAAGGTGGCGAACGCGGTGAGCATTCCGTTTATTCCGGCTGATACCAGCAAGCCGAATTACACGGTGGACCATAGCGGCAATCTGGCCGTGATCGGCCCGGACGGCACACAGCGCGGGTTTATTCGCGCGCCGTTGAACAATGCCAAGCTGGTTGCGCAGTTGCCGGCGATGCTTGAGCGAAAATAGGATCAACACCATTCCAATGTGGGAGCGAGCCTGCTCGCGAAGAGGCCAGCACATTCAACATCTGTTTTGACTGACACACCGCATTCGCGAGCAGGCTCGCTCCCACACAGATCATATTCCAGGCAAAAAAAAGGGGCGCATCAGATGCGCCCCTTTTCATTGCAGCAACCTTAATCAGAACGCCGGCAACACCGCGCCTTTGTACTTCTCGGTAATGAACTGCTTCACTTGCGGGCTGTGCAGCGCAGCCGCCAGTTTCTTCATCGCGTCGCTGTCCTTGTTGTCCGCGCGGGACACAAGGATGTTCACGTATGGCGAGTCGTTGCCTTCGATTACCAGCGCATCCTTGGACGGATCGAGCTTGGCTTCCAGCGCATAGTTGGTGTTGATCAGCGCCAGATCGACCTGGGTCAGCACGCGCGGAATGGTCGCGGCTTCCAGTTCACGGATCTTCAGGTCTTTCGGGTTTTGCTCGATGTCTTTGAGGGTCGACAGAATGTTGGTCGGGTCCTTCAAAGTGATCACGCCAGCCTTGGCCAGCAGCAACAGCGCACGGCCGCCATTGGTGGCGTCGTTCGGGATTACCACGTTGGCACCGCCGGGCAGGTCTTTCAGATCCTTGAGCTTGCTCGAATAAGCGCCCAGTGGCTCCAGGTGCACGCCGGTCACGGCGACCAGATCAGTGCCCTTGGCCTTGTTGAACTCATCGAGGTACGGCTGGTGCTGGAAGAAGTTGGCGTCCAGGCGTTTTTCCGCGACCTGTACGTTCGGCTGAATGTAGTCGGTGAAGACCTTGACCTTCAGATCCACGCCTTCCTTGGCCAGGGCCGGTTTGACGAACTCAAGGATTTCCGCGTGCGGCACCGGAGTGGCGGCAACGGTCAGGGTCTCGGCGTGGGCCGAAAACGCCGCAACAGCGGCGAAAGCAGCGATCAGTTTTTTCATTCAGCTAACTCCTTGTGAGGGCGCCCGCCAGCGAATGGCCCGCGCCTCTTGATTAAAAAACCGCTTATTTGCGCGAGAAATGCACGACCAGGCGGTCGCCAACCATTTGCAGCACTTGCACCAGAATCAACAGCAGCACCACGGTGACGATCATCACGTCGGTCTGGAAACGCTGGTAGCCGAAACGGATCGCCAGGTCGCCCAGACCACCGGCGCCAACCACACCGGCCATCGCCGTGTAGGACACCAGTGTAATCGCTGTCACCGTAATCGCTGCGAAGATGCCCGGACGGGCTTCCGGCAGCAGGGCGTTCATGATGATCTGCCGCGTGGTCGCGCCCATCGACTGGGTCGCTTCGATGATGCCGCGATCGACTTCGCGCAGCGCGGTTTCCACCAGACGCGCGAAGAACGGCGTGGCGCCCACCACCAGCGGCGGGATCGCCCCGGCCACACCCAGCGAGGTGCCGGTGATCAGCACGGTGAACGGGATCATCACGATCAGCAGAATGATGAACGGCAGCGAACGCAAGATGTTCACCATAACCGACAGGACTGCATAGAGACCCCGGTTCTCCAGCAACTGACGCGGGCTGCAGAGAAACAGCAGCACGCCCAGCGGCAGGCCGAGCAGCACGGTGAACAGCAGCGAACCGCCGAGCATCAGCATGGTGTCGTTGGTGGCGAGGCCGATTTCAAGCCAGTCGATGTTCTGAAAGAACAGTTTGATGGCTTCTATCGCGGCGTCGTATTGCTTGATTGCAGCGTCAAACATTTCCATTAGCGCAACACCTCCATGTGAACGTCAGCGGCGGTGAAGCGGGCAAACGCCGCTTCCATGTCGCCACCGGTGACAGCGAGGGTCAGTTGCCCGTACGGAATGTCTTTGATGCGGTCGATGCGACCGGCGAGGATGCTGTAGTCGACGCCGGTTTCCCGGGCGACGGTGCCGAGCAACGGCGCGTAGGTCGCTTCGCCCTGGAAGGTCAGACGCACGATACGCCCCGGCACGTGGGCGAAATCGTCACGCTGTTCGCTCTCGTCGATCTGCTCACTTTCCTGAACGAAACGCTTGGTGGTCGGGTGCTGCGGATGCAGGAACACATCGGCCACCGGACCCTGCTCGACGATCACGCCGGCGTCCATCACCGCGACCTGATCGCAGACGCGCCGGATCACGTCCATTTCGTGGGTGATCAGGACGATGGTCAGTTTCAGTTCGCGATTGATTTCCGCCAGCAGTTGCAGAACCGATGCGGTGGTCTGCGGGTCGAGGGCACTGGTGGCCTCGTCGCACAGCAGAATCTTCGGCTTGGTCGCCAGCGCACGGGCAATGCCGACGCGTTGCTTCTGACCGCCGGACAGTTGCGCCGGGTACTTTTTCGCGTGGTCGGACAGACCGACCCGCGCCAGCAGCTCCGCCACGCGTTGATTGATTTCACTGCTCGAAAGCTCACCGGCCAATGTCAGCGGCAGGGCCACGTTATCGGCGACAGTCTTGGAGGCGAGCAGGTTGAAGTGTTGGAAGATCATCCCGACCTGCTGGCGGAAACGGCGCAGGCCGTTGGCATCCAGTGCGGTGACTTCTTCGCCGTCGACGATGATCTTGCCGCCACTGGAATCTTCCAGGCGATTGATCAGACGCAGCAGGGTACTTTTGCCCGCACCGGAATGGCCAATCAGGCCGAACACCTGACCGTTCTCGATGGCGAGACTGGTCGGGTGCAGCGCGGGAATATCCTTACCGGCGACGCGGTAAGTCTTGTGGACGTTTTGAAACTCGATCACGTAGCGAACCTTGTGGGGCGCGTTGGAAAAGGATCAGCGGTTAGCCGGGCGCGCATTTTAGCCTGTCCGTATAGAGGTTCTTAGCATTTATTTCGCAATTAACCTTCGATTTGGCAATAACAAGATCAAAGGTCATAAAAAAGGAACGCTCCGAGCGCCTCATCAGTCACTAGTTAAGCGACTTGAAACCCCTGGGTGCCGTGCCCGGGAATCACTCAAGGGTCTGCGGAAGGCATCCGGGGCCAAACGAGGAGTTTACGTCTGATGAGCATCAAAAAGCCTGCACCTGATAAAAGCGAAATGGCCGGGACCGATACCCCGGATCGCGCCAACACCAACGCCAAGCTCGACAGCCTGGAAGAATACCGTTCCGACGCCACCGGTCAGGCACTGCGCACCAATCAGGGCGTGAAGATCGCCGACAACCAGAACACCCTCAAAGCCGGGCCGCGCGGGCCGTCGCTGCTGGAAGACTTCATCATGCGTGAAAAGATCACGCATTTTGACCATGAGCGTATTCCAGAGCGCATCGTCCATGCGCGCGGTACCGGCGCCCACGGTTTCTTTCAGACCTACGAGAACCATGCAGCACTGACCAAGGCCGGTTTCCTACAGGATCCGGGCAAGAAGACGCCAGTGTTCGTGCGCTTTTCCACGGTGCAGGGGCCACGAGGTTCCGGCGATACAGTGCGTGACGTGCGCGGCTTTGCGGTGAAATTCTTTACCGACGAGGGTAACTTCGACCTGGTCGGCAACAACATGCCGGTGTTCTTCATTCAGGACGCGATCAAGTTCCCGGACTTCGTCCACGCGGTGAAACCCGAGCCGCACAACGAAATTCCCACCGGCGGCTCGGCTCACGACACGTTCTGGGACTTCGTCTCGCTGGTGCCGGAATCGGCGCACATGGTCATCTGGGCGATGTCCGACCGGGCGATCCCGAAAAGCCTGCGCAGCATGCAGGGCTTTGGCGTACACACCTTCCGCCTGATCAACGCCGAGGGCAAATCACGCTTCGTCAAATTCCACTGGCGCCCTACCGCCGGCACTTGCTCGCTGGTGTGGGACGAGGCGCAGAAGCTCGCCGGTAAGGACACCGACTACCACCGCCGCGACCTGTGGGAAGCGATCGAGATGGGCGATTACCCGGAGTGGGAACTGGGCGTGCAGATCGTCGAAGAAGAGAACGAACACGACTTTGATTTCGACATTCTCGACCCGACCAAGATCATCCCCGAAGAAATCGTCCCGATTACGCCGCTGGGCAAAATGACCCTGAACCGCAACCCGGACAACTTCTTCGCCGAAACCGAGCAGGTCGCCTTCTGCCCTGGCCACATCGTGCCAGGCATCGACTTCTCCAATGACCCGCTGCTGCAAGGTCGGCTGTTTTCCTACACCGACACGCAGATCAGCCGACTCGGCGGGCCGAACTTCCATGAGCTGCCGATCAACCGTCCGGTGGCGCCGTTCCACAACGGCCAGCGTGACGCACAGCACCGCACCACCATCGATAAGGGTCGTGCCTCGTACGAGCCAAACTCGATCGACGGCGGCTGGCCGAAAGAAACCCCGCCGGCGGCACAGGACGGTGGTTTCGAGAGCTACCCGGAGCGCATCGACGCCGCGAAGATCCGTCAGCGCAGCGAATCGTTCAGCGATCACTTCTCTCAGGCCCGCTTGTTCTTCAACAGCATGAGCGACCACGAGAAAGAGCACATCATCGCTGCCTACAGCTTCGAGCTGGGCAAGGTCGAACGTGAGTTCATTCGTGCCCGTGAAGTGAACGAGATCCTTGCCAATATCGACCTGACCCTGGCCAAACGCGTGGCGGAAAACCTTGGTTTGCCGGCGCCAGCCAAAGGCACGGTAGAAGTGCGCAAGACTTCGCTGGAGCAATCGCCAGCGCTGAGCCAGGCCAACCTGCTGCCGGGCAACATCAAGACGCGCAAGGTGGCGATTCTTGCTGCCAACGGCGTTGACGCTGCGGCCATCGATGCGATGAAGAAAGCGCTGGAAGCCGAAGGCGCCCACGCGAAACTGCTCGGCCCAACCTCGGCTCCAGTGAAAGCCGCTGACGGCAAGGCTTTGCCGGTGGATGCGTCGATGGAAGGCATGCCTTCAATTGCGTTCGATGCGGTGTTCGTACCGGGTGGCGCGGCGTCGATTACCGCGTTGAGCGGCGACGGCGTAGCGCTGCATTATCTGCTGGAGGCCTACAAGCACCTGAAGGCGATCGCGCTGCACGGCGAGGCCAAGCAGTTGCAGGACTTGCTGAAGCTCGACGCGGATGCGGGGCTGTTGCAGGGCGCGGATGTGGGTGCGTTGACCAAACCGTTCTTCGCCGCGATTGGCGAGCATCGGGTCTGGGCGCGGGAGCCTAAGGCTAAGGCGATTCCGGCTTAAGATCTTTATTGGCTGAGAGGACGCTTTCGCGAGCAGGCTCGCTCCCACAGGTACGCTGTTGCACCTGTGGGAGCGAGCCTGCTCCGGGCGGCGTTCCGACGAAGCTTTTTATGGCTTGCGCGGGCTTAAAACCATCTGCGCCGGCACTGTGCGCAAGATCTGCTTCTCGATTTGCAAATCAAAATCAGGATCTAGCTTCTTGACTCGCTTGCTCAGCAACGTCGCCAGCCATGGATAATCCGCGGTGCGCGGCGCCTGAATGCTGACGGCGCATTCGTAATTCACCACATCGGCGGCGATCGCATCGAGTTGTCGTTGCAGCTTGTGAATATCACCGATGTTCAACGCAACTGTGGTGCTCTCGGCGGTCGGGTCGATGACCTTGGCTTTCGGCCTGGCTTCAGCTGCCAGCAGTGCGGCCTCAGCCTTTTCCAGCTCGGCCTTGCGCGCTTCGGTGATCGCGCCGTTGACGCCGCCGGTCAGCGCTGGCGCCTTGGGCATCAGAGCACGGGCGCGGCTGAGCGCGGTGGCGGCAGCGTTGACATCGCCTTTCTGCAGGACGATCTGGCTGCGGCGCAAATACGCCTCGGCCAGTTGCCGCTGGTACTGCTCAAGGGATTGATCGTTGGGGGTAGCGGCCTGCAAGGCGGCCAACTGGTCTTCGGCGGTGGCCAGTTCGCTGCTGGCCAGGCTTTGCTCCAGCTGTGCGATGGCCGTAGCCCGCGCGTCCGGGACTTCAGCCACCGGCGGCGTGCTTTGGCAGGCGCCCAGTAGCACTGAAAATGCGACAAGGAGCAGATAACGGGAGGCGAACGGCTTCATTCCTGCGACTCTCTAATTGCGCAAAAAGCGGCCAAGTCTACACCCCACGACGGGGCAGAACAAAACTCAACAGAAACAGCGCGGCTGCCGTCACCACGATAGACGGCCCCGCCGGGGTGTCCTTGAACCACGACAACGCCAGCCCGCCGCACACCGCGAGCATGCCCAGCAGGCTCGCCCCCAGCGCCATCTGCTCCGGCGAACGGGCGTGACGCTGTGCCGCAGCCGCCGGGATGATCAGCAGCGAAGTGATCAGCAGCACGCCGACGATTTTCATCGCCACGGCGATCACCACCGCGATCAACAGCATCAGCGCCAAGCGCAAACCGGCCACCGGCAAGCCTTCGACCCGCGCCAGTTCTTCGTGCACGGTGACCGCCAGCAGCGGCCGCCACAGCGTCACCAGCAACACCAGCACCGCCGCGGTGCCACCGAGAATCCACGCCAGGTCGCTCGGACTGATTGCCAGCAAGTCGCCGAACAGATAGGCCATCAGGTCGATCCGCACTTCATGCATGAAGCTTAGTACCACCAGGCCGAGAGAGAGCGTGCTTGGCGCAAGAATTCCCAACAGCGTGTCGGATGCCAGTGGCTGACGCTGTTGCAGCGTCACCAAGAGCACCGCCAGCAGCAGGCAACCGACCGTCACCGCCACGGTCGGGCTGACGTCCAGCAAAAAGCCCAGTGCCACGCCGAGCAACGCAGCGTGGGACAGGGTATCGCCGAAATAGGCCATGCGCCGCCACACCACAAACGAGCCGAGCGGCCCGGCCACCAGCGCCAGGGCCAGACCTGCAAGCAGGGCATACAAAAGAAAATCAGCCATGCTTGCAGCCGTCTCCATGAACATGAGGCTGCCCGCCGAGCGGGCCTTTGACCACCGAACCGTGCAGGTCGTGGGCGTGGTCGTGATGGTGGTGATAGATCGCCAGACTCGGCGCGTTCTTGCCGAACAACTCGACGAATGCCGGATCGCCGCTGACCTGCTCGGGGTGCCCGGAGCAGCAGACGTGGCGGTTGAGACAGACCACCTGATCGGTGGTGCTCATCACCAGATGCAAATCGTGGGACACCATCAGCACGCCGCAACCGTGGCGGTCGCGCAGACGGGTGATCAAGCTGTACAGCTCGGCCTGCCCGGCCACGTCGACGCCCTGCACCGGCTCGTCGAGCACCAGCAGCTCTGGCTCACGCAGCAGTGCCCGAGCCAGCAGCACGCGCTGCATTTCGCCGCCGGAAACGCTCTGCACCGGGCTGTCGATCACGTGTTCGGCGCCGACTTCCTTCAACGCGGCCAAGGCACGCGAACGATCGACGCCAGGCACCAGGCGCAAGAAGCGCAGCACTGACAGCGGCAGGGTCGGGTCGACATGCAGCTTCTGCGGCATGTAGCCGACGCGCAGTTTCGGTTTGCGCCAGACGCTGCCGCTGTTTGGCTTCAACAGCCCGAGCACGGCACGTACCAGCGTGGTCTTGCCGGCGCCATTGGGGCCGATCAGGGTGACGATCTGCCCCGGTTCGACGCTCAGCTCGATGTTGTCCAGCACGGTCTGCCCGGCAAACGTGACGGCGACCTGCTCCAGACGGATCAGCGCGTTGCTCATCAGGCCCCCTGGCAACCGGCGCACAGACCAACCACTTCGACCGTCTGCGCTTCGACGATGAAACCCACGTCTTTGGCGCTGCTGATGATCGCGTCGCTGATCACTTTTTGCTCAAGTTCGATGGCGGCGTGGCACTCGCGGCAGATCAGGAACTGGCCCTGATGCGCGTGTTCAGGATGCACGCAGCCAACGAAGGCGTTGAGCGACGAGATGCGATGGACCAGGCCGTTTTCCAGCAGGAAATCCAGGGCGCGGTACACCGTAGGCGGCGCGGCGCGGCGGCCGTCCTGCTCGCTGAGCACCGCAAGGATGTCGTAGGCACCCAGCGGCTTGTGGCTCTGCCAGACCAGTTCCAGCACGCGGCGGCGCAGGGCAGTCAGACGCAAACCTTTCTGCGCGCACAAGGTATCGGCCTCGGACAGAGCGCTGTGCACGCAATGGGAGTGGTCGTGGGGACGGCTGGCAATCGGTGTAATAGGCATGAGCGGCGACGAGATTTGCTGGAGACGTTATTATGTTACCCGTTCTCGCTTCCTTGAGTGGTCATCGTGTCCCGACTTTTTTCTGTTTTTGTGGCTTTTGTTGCCAGTTTTCTGCTGATCGGTGCGGCCCAGGCCGAGGTCAAAGTGCTCACCAGTATCAAACCGTTGCAGCTGATTGCCGCTGCCGTGCAGGACGGCGTGGCGATTCCCGAGGTGCTGCTGCCACCGGGTGCCTCGCCGCACAATTACGCCCTGCGCCCGTCCGACGTACGGAAGGTGCAGTCGGTCGATCTGCTCTACTGGATCGGCCCGGACATGGAAGGTTTCCTGCCGCGCGTGCTCGGCGGTCGCAGCCTGCCGAGCGTTGCGGTGCAGGATCTGCCGGGGCTCAAGCTGCGGCATTTCGGCGCGGACAACCATTCCCATGCCGAAGAAGCCGACGAGCATGATCACGATCATCGCCCCGGCTCGCTGGATGCACATTTGTGGCTGTCACCGTTCAATGCGCGGGTGATCGCCGACAAAATGGCCGCCGACCTCAGCGCCGCCGACCCGGCCAATGCCCAGCGCTATCAGAGCAATGCCAAAGCCTTCGATGAACGTCTGGATGCGCTGGATCAGCGCTTGAAGACGCGTCTGGCCAATGTCGAAGGCAAGCCGTACTTCGTCTTTCACGAGGCCTTTGATTATTTCGAAGACGCTTACGGCCTGAAGCACGCCGGGGTGTTCGCGGTGGCCGCTGAAGTACAGCCCGGCGCCCAGCATGTCGCGGCGATGCGCAAGCGTTTGCAGGAAGTAGGCAAGACCTGTGTATTCAGCGAGCCGCCATTGCGTCCGCGTCTTGCGGAAACCCTGGTGGCCGGTTTGCCGGTGAAGCTGGCGGAACTGGATGCGTTGGGTGGTTATACGCCGGCGACGGCTCAGGGCTATGAGCAGGTGCTGGAAAAGTTGGGCAATGATTTGGCGGGATGCCTGGAATCCCTGTAACAACACAAACCCTGTGGGAGCGAGCCTGCTCGCGAAAGCGGTGGGTCAGTCAGCAAAAATGCTGAACGGGCCGCCGCCTTCGCGAGCAGGCTCGCTCCCACAGGTTCATGTTTGCTTGGCGAATCTACTCAGAGGGCGAAGGGCAACGGTGTATTGACCT
Organism: Pseudomonas siliginis; assembly: GCF_019145195.1. Taxonomy (GTDB): domain Bacteria; phylum Pseudomonadota; class Gammaproteobacteria; order Pseudomonadales; family Pseudomonadaceae; genus Aquipseudomonas; species Aquipseudomonas siliginis. The sequence continues at coordinate 716,115 of NZ_JAHSTW010000002.1, read as the reverse complement.
TCTGCCGCTGCGCCAGGCGCTGCTCGAACTCTTGCGGATCGTGAATCAACACATCCTGCCCGGCGAACTGCTCGGCGGCGATCAAGCGTGACAGCCAGAACCGCACACAGGCCACACGCAACATCGTTGGCCAGAGCTCAGCCTCCGCCGCCGTGAACGGGCGCAGCGCCGCATAGGCACCGAGAAACGCACGCGCACGCGGGCCATCGATCACGCCCTCCTCGTCAGAACACCAATCATTCAAGGCAATTGCCACGTCGTACAGCATCGGCCCCGAGCAGGCGTTGTAGAAGTCGATAAGCCCGGTCAGGTGGGTGCCTTCGAACATGGCGTTGTCGCGGAACAGGTCGGCGTGAATGTTCGCCCGAGGCAGTGCAAGGATCTTGTCTTTGCGCTCGGTGATCTCATCCAGCGCCTTTTGCAGCAAGGCACGCGGCTCATCGCTCAGGTGCGAGAGGAATTCAGTGCCCTCCTCCAGCATCCAGTCCAGACCGCGATCAGTTTTGCGCTTGATCATGCGCTCGCCCTGGGTTGCCAGGTGCAGATGCGCCTGCAATTCGCCGACCTGGGCGCAATGCTGGGCGTTGGCGACCTTGATGTGCTTGCCCGACAGACGCGGTTGCAGCAGGGCCGGTTTGCCTTTGAGTTCACGCAGTGCCACGCCGTCGGTGGTGCGCAGGGCGTAAGGCACCGGCAGTTCGGCTTCGTGCAGCACGTCGAGCAGGTCGATGAAGAACGGCATCTCCTGCACCGGGCCGCGTTCGACCAGGGTCAGGACAAACTCGCCCTGCTCCAGGCTGATGAAGAAATTGGTGTTTTCGCTGCCGGCGGCGATCCCCTGGAAATCAAGCAGGCGGCCGAGCCCGTAAGGGGCGAGAAAGGTTTCCAGCTCGGACCGAGCCAGGGGAGTGAACACAGACATGTCTTGACTGCCAGTACGGGCGCCGCAGCGGCGGCGCCGGGTGAATTAAAAACCTACTTCCATTCGAATATCTTCCATGACGGGATCAGCATATCCGGCTGGTCCGAGCGGATGAAATTGGCATCCGTTCCGTCGGCGCGCACCAGAAAGTACGGCGGCGCGCCCTTCGGCGTGACCTTGATCGCATACAGGAAACCGTTCTGACGGTACTCCTGAATAGTCTTGTCGCCCTCCGTGCGGATGGTGACCTCGGGGTCGCCGCCCGGCGCATCATCCGCCGCAATCGCGGCCAGTGGTGAGACAGCGATCAACCCGACCAGCAGCAAGCGATTTAACGTACGCATGATAACCTTGTCCCTTTGTCGTCAACGGTCCCGCTATTCTAGCGCCGGACCCGCCGAAAAGGTTGATCCTGCTCATGAGCCAAGCCCCCCTCGTCCTGGTGGACGGTTCGTCTTACCTGTACCGCGCCTTTCATGCACTGCCGCCACTGACCACGTCCAAAGGCCTGCCGACCGGTGCGGTCAAAGGCGTGCTGAACATGCTCAAGAGTCTGCGCAAGCAGTACCCGGACAGCCCCTTCGCCGTGGTGTTCGACGCCAAGGGCGGGACATTTCGCGATGAGATGTACGCCGAATACAAGGCCAACCGGCCAAGCATGCCCGATGACATGCGCGTGCAGATCGAGCCGCTGCACCAGAGCGTGATCGCCCTCGGCTTCCCGCTCCTGTGCGTGGACGGCGTCGAGGCCGACGATGTGATCGGCACCCTGGCCCGCAGCAGTGCGGCAGCAGATCGCCCGGTGATCATTTCCACCGGTGACAAGGACATGGCGCAACTGGTCGACGGCCACATTACCTTGGTCAACACCATGTCCGGTAGCTCGATGGATGTGGAGGGCGTTAAGGAGAAATTTGGCGTCGCACCGGAACAGATCATCGATTACCTGGCGCTGATGGGCGATTCCTCCGACAACATTCCGGGCGTGCCGGGCATCGGCCCGAAGACGGCGTCCGGCCTGCTGGTCGGCGTCAACGGCGGTCTGACCGAGCTGTACGCCAACCTCGACATCGTGCCGACCCTGCCGATCCGTGGCGCAAAAACCTTGCCGGCCAAGCTCGAAGAGCACCGGGAAATGGCTTTCCTGTCCTATCAACTGGCGACCATCAAGGTCGACGTGCCGCTGGATATCGGCCTCGATGATCTGCAGATGGGCCAGGAGGATCCGGCCAAACTCTACGAGCTGTACACCCTGTTGGAATTCAAGAGCTGGCTCAATGATCTGGATCGCGATGCCAAACGCCTGGAACTGAGCGCGGCGGCCGAACCTGCGCCCGCCCATGATCTGTTCAGCGCCCCGCAAGCCGAGGCACCTGCTGCCCCTGCCGAGGCCGCGTACGAAACCATCCTCGATCAGGCCCGCTTCGACGTCTGGCTGGAAAAATTGCGCAACGCCAAACTGATCGCCTTCGACACCGAAACCACCGGCATCGACGCGCAGCGAGCGCAACTGGTCGGTCTGTCGTTTGCGGTGCAGGCCAACGAAGCTGCGTACATCCCGCTGACCCACTCCTACATCGGCGTGCCGGAGCAGCTGGATCGCGACACCGTGCTGCGCGCACTCAAGCCGATTCTGGAAGACCCGAACAAACTCAAGGTTGGCCAGCACGCCAAGTTCGACATGAACATTCTGGCCAACTGCGCCATTGGCGGCGATCAGAGTGAAGGCATCAGCGTGCGCGGCATCGCCTTCGACACCATGCTCGAGTCCTACGTACTCAATTCCACCGCGACCCGTCACGACATGGACAGCCTCGCGCAGAAGTACCTTGACCACACCACGGTTAGCTTCCAGGACATCGCTGGCAAAGGTGCCAAGCAACTGACCTTCGACCAGATCGCCCTGGAACAGGCCGGGCCGTACGCCGCCGAAGACGCCGACATCACCCTGCGCCTGCATCAGGCCCTGTTCGACAAGCTCAGCGCGATTCCGAGCCTGGCCAGCGTCTTGACCGACATCGAAATCCCGCTGGTGCCAGTGCTGGCGCGCATCGAACGCCAGGGTGCGTTCGTCGATGCCGAGTTGCTGGGCATTCAGAGCATTGAGCTGGGCAACAAAATGGTCGCGCTGGAGCGTGAAGCCTTCGAAATCGCCGGGGAAGAATTCAACCTCGGCTCGCCGAAGCAGCTGGGCGTGATTCTTTATGAAAAGCTCGGCCTGCCGGTGCTGAAGAAAACCGCCAAAGGCCAGCCGTCCACTGCTGAAGAAGTGCTGGCGAAACTCGCCGAAGACGATCACCGCTTGCCGAAGGTGCTGATGGAGCACCGTTCGATGAGCAAGCTGAAAAGCACTTACACCGATCGCCTGCCTGAACAGATCAACCCGCGCACTGGGCGCATCCACACCTCGTATCATCAGGCCGTGGCTTCGACCGGGCGCCTGTCTTCCAGTGACCCGAACCTGCAGAACATCCCGGTACGCACTGCCGAAGGCCGGCGCATTCGTCAGGCATTCGTCGCGCCGAAGGGCTACAAACTACTGGCGGCGGACTACTCGCAGATCGAATTGCGGATCATGGCCCACCTGTCCCGCGATGAAGGCCTGATGAACGCCTTTCGCAACAATCTCGACGTGCACACTGCAACCGCTGCCGAAGTATTCAAGGTCGAGCTCGATCAAGTGACCTCCGACCAGCGCCGCAGCGCCAAGGCGATCAACTTCGGTCTGATCTACGGCATGGGCGCGCAGAAGCTCGGCAAGGACATCGGCGTCGACACCAAGACCGCCAAGGCCTACATCGATACTTACTTCGCTCGTTATCCAGGCGTTCGCGAATACATGGAGCGCACTCGCGCGCAGGCGGCGGATCAGGGTTACGTCGAAACATTCTTCGGTCGTCGCCTGTACCTGCCGGAGATCAACTCGAACAAGCCGCAGGAACGCGCCGCTGCAGAACGCACAGCGATCAACGCGCCGATGCAGGGCACGGCAGCGGACATCATCAAGAAAGCCATGGTGGCTGTGGATAACTGGCTGGCCACGTCGGGGCTGGATGCCCGGGTCATCCTGCAAGTGCACGACGAACTGGTGCTGGAGGTTCGCGAGGATCTGGTCGAGCAGGTCAGCGCCGAGATACGTACGCACATGAGCGAAGCGGCGAAACTGGATGTGCCGCTGCTGGTGGAAGTTGGCGTGGGCAACAACTGGGATGAGGCGCACTGAATGAGGCGCACTGAGTTTATAGAGGTGCCGCGACGCGACGTCGCGGCAAGCCCGGTAAACCGGCTTAGAACGATAAATGCTTGAGGCTATTCCAAAGCTTTTTGAAAAAAATCTGAACTAATCTGTCGATCGAACACTCAGAGGTACTGAATGGCTGGTGAAGCCCTTCGATGCTCCTATGTTGTGTTAAGTGTTGGCAGATATCTGAACCCCGCCCTAGCGGTTCGGAACTTGAACCCCGGAATTTCTCCCTCCCCAATGAAATCCGGGGCTTTTTTTGCCAAAAAATCGGCTGTAGCGCGGCCATGCTGCGTTAAAAGCACCGCTAAAAATGCTCATTTAGGTCCCCTAAACTCCGCTTTTTAGCGCTATTTTTGCCTTGCCCGGCCACACTACAACCAATTTTTCCCCATTCTGAATTTACTCGGCAGCGGTCTCGGTGTTTTTGTCTGCCAGTTCCATCCAGTCGGCCAGTACGGTGTAGGCCTCTTCCAGGCCCATGCGTTTTGGTGCGGAGAACAGTTGGATGGTGATCGAGTCGCCCCAGCCCTTGCGGATTTCCGACTGTACTTTCAGCAGGGTGTTCTTGGCTGCGCCGTAGGTGAGCTTGTCGGCCTTGGTCAGCAGGATGTGCATCGGCATGCCGGCGGCGACGGCCCAGTCGAGCATCAGCAGGTCGAAGTCGGTCATCGGATGGCGGATGTCCATCATCAGAATCAGACCTTTCAAACTCTCCCGACCACCGAGGTAAGCCTCGAGGTGGCGCTGCCAGTGTTGCTTGAGCGGGATCGGTACTTTTGCATAACCGTAGCCCGGCAGGTCGACCAGACGGCGATCATCGTCTAGCTTGAAGAAGTTCAACAGCTGTGTGCGACCCGGAGTTTTCGAGGTGCGCGCCAGGCTGGCGTGAGTCAGGGTGTTCAGCGCGCTGGATTTGCCGGCATTGGAACGACCGGCAAACGCCACTTCGAAGCCTTCATCGTCAGGGCATTGATCGACTTTGGCGGCACTGAGCATGAACGTGGACTGTTGGCACAGGCCGAGGATGGGATTCTTGAGTTGCATGGGATTTCCGATGTGGGCGGCGCCGGGATTGGGCGCGGAACGCGGTGTCGCTTCCGTTTCAGTGACGCCAGTATATAATGCCGCAGATTTTGTGTGTGCTTTGTCCCAGCGAAGGATGAAGTTCACGAGAGCGACAGGCTTTGATTGCGCATTAGAACGCAGAACGCTCTCAACCCTGAAAAGGTCGTTTTATGACGAAATGGCTGCTGGCTGCCGGAGTCTTGATGCCGCTTTACAGCGCACAGGCTACACAGGATCCGGAAGCTGTGTACAACCGTGTTTGTGGTGCCTGTCATTCCGGCCAACTACCCATGGCGCCCGCAAGAGGCGATCAGGAAGCTTGGACGCCGAGGTTGGCGAAAGGTATGGGGACGCTGGTGCAACACGTGACCCAGGGTTTCAAGGCGATGCCGCCGCGTGGTTTGTGCATGGACTGCAGTGCCGAGGATTACCAGGCCATCATCCTGTGGATGAGCGAGAGTAAGCCCGGTCCATAACTTAACCCTTAGCCGTAGTTGGATTAGCTGATGAACAAATTGATCGTGAGTCTGCTGTTGACCGTGGGAATTTCAGGTGTCGCCCATGCTGCCGGCGATGCCGCAGCAGGCCAGGCCAAAGCTGCCGTGTGCGGAGCCTGCCATGGCCCGGACGGCAACAGCATGGCGCCAAACTTTCCGAAACTGGCAGGTCAAGGTGAACGCTACCTCGACAAGCAATTGCATGACATCAAGTCGGGCAAGCGCGTGGTGCTGGAAATGACCGGGCTGCTGACCAACCTGAATGACCAGGATCTGGCCGACATGGCCGCGTACTTCGCCAGTCAGAAAGGCAGCGTCGGCGCCGCCGATCCGAAGATCGTCGCTCGCGGTGAAGCGCTGTTCCGTGGCGGCAACCTGGAAAAAGGTCTGCCAGCCTGCACCGGCTGCCACTCGCCGAACGGCTCCGGCAATGCTGCAGCAGGCTTCCCGCATCTGGGTGGCCAGCATGCGCAATACATTGCCAAGCAACTGACCGATTTCCGCAAGGAAGAAGGCGGTCGCGCCAACGACGGCGACGCAATGACCATGCGCACCATCGCGCGCAAGCTGAGCGACGAAGACATCGCTGCGGTTTCCAGCTACATCCAGGGCCTGCACTGAGGCCCTGATTCGAGGGCTGAACGAGGCGCGCAGCGCCGGCCACGTTAACGCTCGATTAATCCTTCGCAGCAAGTATAAAAAGGGTGGCTTTGGCCGCCCTTTTTTGTGGCCGCTGCCGTTACACTACAGCACTCATGCCCGCCAGGATCTGTGTCGCAACAGGTCGAGCGAGGCGACCCAAATTGTTCAGGAGTAAAGCATGCGTAATCTGATCATCAGCGCCGCCCTCGTCGCTGCCAGCCTGTTCGGCGTCACCGCCCAGGCCGCTGAAGCCCCTGCCGCCCCTTACGTCGAACTGGCCAACCCGGTGCCGGTGGCAAAGCCTGGCAAAATCGAAGTGGTCGAGCTGTTCTGGTATGGCTGCCCGCATTGCTACGCTTTTGAGCCAGTGATCAATCCATGGGTTGAAAAACTGCCGTCCGATGTCAACTTCGTGCGCATTCCCGCCATGTTCGGCGGCCCATGGGACGCTCACGGCCAGATGTTCCTGACTCTGGAAGCCATGGGTGTCGAGCACCAGGTGCACAACGCCGTGTTCAATGCGATCCAGAAAGAACACAAGAAGCTCACCGACAAGAACGACATGGCTGACTTCCTCGCCACTCAAGGCGTGGACAAGGACAAGTTCCTCGCCACGTTTGACTCGTTCGCTATCAAAGGCCAGATCGTCAAGGCCCGTGAGCTGGCGAAGAAGTACGAAATCACTGGCGTGCCAACCATGATCGTCAATGGTAAATACCGCTTCGACATCGGCTCTGCCGGTGGTGCCGAGCAAGCATTGAAGCTGGCTGACGATCTGGTCGCCAAAGAGCGAGCGGCGAACAAGGCTGCTGCCAACTAAGCGCGGCATTCGCCATGCGCCGCTGGAAGTCCGAACGCATCGTTGGCCTGCATGATCCGCAGGTCAACGAGCATCATCTGGCGTCTACGGGCCTGCCCGCAGACCAGCGTCTGCGCTTGCTGAGCTTCAACATTCAGGTCGGCATCAGCACCGAGCGCTATCGGCATTACCTGACCCGCAGCTGGCAGCATCTGCTGCCGCACACCGGGCGTTCCGGCAATCTGCAAAAGATCGGTGACCTGCTCGGCGACTTCGATCTGGTCGCGCTGCAGGAAGCCGATGGCGGCAGCCTGCGTTCGGGCTACGTCAATCAGGTCGAACATCTGGCCCATCTCGGCGCCTTTCCCTACTGGTATCAACAACTCAATCGCAACCTCGGTCGACTGGCCCAGCACAGCAATGGCGTGCTCAGTCGCTTGAAGCCGTGGGCGATCGAGGATCACCCGCTGCCCGGCCCGAAAGGTCGCGGCGCGATCCTGCTGCGTTTCGGCGAAGGTCCGGAAGCGTTGGTGGTAGTAATGATGCACCTGGCCCTCGGCGCGCGGACGCGTAGCCTGCAACTGGCCTACATTCGTGATTTGATCAGCGGTTACAAGCATCAGGTGCTGATGGGCGACATGAATACCCATGCCAGCGACCTGCTCGAACACTCGCCGTTACGCGATCTCGGCCTGCTGGCCCCGCAGGTGGAAGCGACCTTCCCCAGCTGGCGCCCACAGCGTTGCCTTGATCATATTCTGCTCAGCCCGACCCTGACCCTGGAAAAGGTCGAGGTGCTGGCCCAGCCCATTTCCGATCACCTGCCGGTCGCGGTGGAAATTCGTCTGCCGGGTTCGCTCACGGCCGACGCATTGCCCGCGTTGAGCCCTGCCCCTCGCGGAACCTGTGAATGAGCGATGACGCCCAGCGCTGGAAAGAGAAGTACCTCAAGAGCATCGAACAGCAGGACAAGCTCGAGCGCCGCTGGGCCGCGCGACTCGACCTGCTGCGGCGCGGTCTGGTGCGCAGCACGCTGGCGGCCGAGGGCACCGACAAGGCCGTCGATCAGTGCATGAAAGAAATGCGCGAAGTCGTGCGCACCGATGACATGGACGCCGGCCTCGCCGCATTACTGCCGCGTCTGGAAAAAGCCGTGCTCGACTCAGAGCAGCGCCGCGAGACCCGCATCGATCAGGTCAGCACCGCGCTGACCGCGCTGGTCACCCAGTTGCAGGCTTTGCCGCTGCCGCGCGAAGTCGCGCAACCGCTGAAGAAATTTGCCAAACAACTGGACAGCCGCGTCGGTCAGGCGCGGGAAATGCCACTGCTGCTGAGCGAACTCAGTGGCTTGCAGGGCAAGGCCTTGAGTCAGCTGGAAACGCCTGCCGAGCCGGGGCGGCCGGGGTTGTTGCAGCGTTTGTTTGGTAGTCGCGACAGTGAAGAAACCGTTGCACCGGCGGCCGACATACCAGCAACACCAGTGACGCAGCTGGTCGAAGCTCAGCAGCCTGAACCGGAGCCTGCGCAATCGGCACCGGTGGCCAACGCGGAGCCAGCGATCGCAGCGCCCGAGACCATCATCGAAACGCCCGCCCAGACGCCGCCTGATGAGCCGCAAGTCATTGCGTTCGCTGCGCCTGTGGTCGTCGTTGAATCCGAGCCAGCGCGAGTTGAACCCGCCGCGGACGCCGAGATGACCGTCGCTGCGCCAGCAGCCGAGGCGTTCAACCCCGATGAATTGATCCATCCCGGCGATACGTCGCCGCTGATTCTCGACAGCCTGCCCCTGCCCGAGCCGATCGCTCAGGCCTTGGCCGCTATCGACCCGGAGCAGTCGGAGCACGACATCCTCTTCGCTCTGCCGGATTCCCCGGAGCCGTCCTACAGCTCCGTGGCCCGACATATCGAAGACACGCTGATCGGCCTGCTCGACGACCTGACCCTGCCCGAGCGCCACCGGCCGCAAGCCGAAGCCATGCGCGAGCGGCTCAAACACGGGTTGAACTGGTACGAACTGTTGCCGATCCTCGACGATCTCGCGACTTTGATGCTGGCGATTACCGACAGCGGACAGCACGAATTCGAAGCCTATCTGCAACAACTCAACGAACGCCTCGAAGCGTTTCAGAGCAACCTGCAAGCGGCCAGCGAAGGGCATGCCGACAACAGCTCGGCGGCGCGGGCCATGGACACGCAGATTCGCGAGCAGGTCGACGGCTTGCAGAGCAGCGTCCAGCAAGCGGCGGACCTCGATGACCTCAAGCATGTGCTGGAGAATCATCTGGAAGGCCTGCTGGGAACGATGGACCAGCACCAGAAACAGCGCGACGCCCGAGAGCAGGAAGTCGCCGCCAGGTTGAAGAGCCTGTCGGAGCGGGTGGCGCATATGGAGCAGGAAGCCATGGGCTTCCGTGAACACCTTGAAGAGCAGCGGCAGAAAGCCCTGATTGATCCGTTGACCGGCCTGCCCAACCGTGCGGCGTGGAGCGAACGCCTTGAGCATGAAATCCAGCAATGGCAGCAGCACGGCAACACCCTCAGCCTGGCCATGCTCGACCTCGATCACTTCAAGCGGATCAACGACAGCTATGGCCATCTGGCCGGCGACAAAGTGCTGAAGATCATCGCCACGGTATTGCGCAAACGCCTGCGCGGCTCGGATTTCATCGCCCGTTTCGGCGGTGAAGAGTTCGTGCTGTTGCTGCCCGCGACGCCGCCAGCGGTTGGCGCAAAACTGCTGGAAACCCTGCGCGCGGCGATCGAAGCCTGCCCGTTTCATTTCAAGGGCGAGCGAGTGACCATTACGATTTCCATGGGACTGGCATCGTTCAGGGTCGGAGAACACAGCGATCTTGTGTTGAAAAGAGCCGATCAGGCGCTGTATCGGGCAAAAAACGCCGGACGCAACCGAGTGGAACTCGGCTAAGGCAATTGTTCCATTTTGTTTAATTCCGCCCGCTGGCGGACTCTGAGCAAATCCGTACGTTACACTGTTGCATTATCGTTTTCAGCGTATCGTCCTCTGCCATGAAATTCCTTGCCCTTGTTGCCTCGCTGTTCGTCCTCGCTGGTTGCGCCAGCGGCCCGCGTTACGACACCAGCCACCCTTCGGCCAATTACGACAGCCGCATCCAGTTCGTTGTGGTGCATTACACCTCCGCGTCTCTGGAGCGTTCGCTGCAATTGCTGACCCATGGCGACGTCAGTAGCCATTACCTGATCGGCGATGACAAGAGCGCCACCGTGTACAAGCTGATGGACGAAAACCAGCGCGCCTGGCACGCCGGCGAAAGTCAGTGGCAGGGCCGTACCTGGCTGAACTCCAGTTCCATCGGCATCGAAATCGTCAATCCCGGCTACAAGGACACACCGACCGGGCGCCTGTGGTATCCGTACAGCGAAACGCAGATCCAGTCGTTGATCACCCTGCTCAAGGACATCAGCAAACGCAACGGCATCAGCCCGCGGCACATCATCGGTCACAGCGACATCGCGCCGTTGCGCAAGCTTGATCCGGGGCCACTGTTCCCCTGGAAACGTCTCGCCGCCGAAGGCCTTGGCCTGTGGCCGAACGAGCAAGCGGTGGCGCGTCAGCAGGCTATTTTTAACAGCAACCCGTTGCCGGAGATCGGCTGGTTCCAGGCGCAACTCGCGCGTCTGGGTTACGACACACCGCAGACCGGCGAGCTGGACATCGCCACGCGCCATGTCCTCGCCGCGTTCCAGATGCATTACCGCCCTGCCCGCTTCGACGGCACGCCGGATGCACAAACCGCGGCACTTCTTTTGGTCCTCAATCAGACAAAATAATGACGCCCGCCCGACGGTCAGGGCGAAATCGCAATCAGCAGCTATAACTCATGGTAATTCTTCGGAAAATCCCTGATGGCTGCGACCCGAGAGACGCTGCGTAGCTGGTTTTATCGCCCTGTTTTTTTGGCGATGATCGCGGCTGTCCTCAGCGCCAGCCTGCTGATCGCCGGCGGTATGTTCGCGGCGATACGCCAGATGGAAATGCGCGAGAGCCAGGAAATGAACGCCCAGGGCGAGCGTTTCCTCGCTCGCCTCGAACAATTGTTCGGCCAGTTGCGCGAAAGTCTCGACGACCTTGAAGCCCAGCCCTTGCGCGGCTGCGACGAAGAAATGATCGCGACTCTGCAGCAAGTCACCTTCAACTACCGCTTCGTCTATGAAGCCGCATATATGGACGCCTCGCGGTTCTGCTCCAACCGTCCGCGCCAGGAAGGTCTGTCGTTGGTGCGCGCGCCGGACATTCAGGGCCCGACCTACAGCTATTGGCTGAACACCACCACCGAACCCGATGAAAACCGCGCGGCGCTGATGCTTGGTCGCGGCAACTTTCGTGTCGCTACCTCGCGCGGACATTTGACCGACATGGTCGATTTGTCGCCCGGCAGCAGCCTGCTGGTGGTACTCGATCACGGCACTCGCGCGATTCCGGTGCTCGGCACCGCACAGACCTGGCCACCGACCGAACCCTGGCCCCCGAAGAGCCGTGATGCGCTGCAAGTCACGCAAACGCGGCTGATCTATCGCATGCCCACCGACAACCCGGAATATCAATTGGTGCTGATCACGCCGCGCACGGGCATGCACGTCCCGGCTGTGTGGTGGTGGCTGGTGCCGGTGTGCCTGATCGCCGGCGCCGTTGTCGGCTTTCTGACCTTGCTGCTGGTGCGACAGCGCCAGTCACTGGATGCCGAGCTGCACGGGGCGATCCGCCGGGGTGAGTTGCAGGTGCTGTATCAGCCGATCTTCGATCTCGACAGCCGCCACTGCGTCGGCGCCGAAGCGCTGCTGCGCTGGCGGCGCCCGGACGGCACGCTGACCAGCCCCGACCTGTTCATTCCCATGGCCGAGAACACCGGGCAGATCCGGCAGATGACCGACTTCGTCTTGCAGCGTCTGCTCGAACAACTGGGCCAGTTACTGCGCGCCAATCCGCAGCTGTATATCTCGGTGAACCTCGCGGCCTGCGATGTCATGGTGCCGCGCATCGGCCAGGTCATGGCGCGGCTGCTCGCGCTGCACCGTGTCGCCGCGCGGCAGATAGCCTTCGAAGTCACTGAGCGCGGCCTGATTGATGTGGTGGTGGCGCGGGAAAACCTGCAAGCCTTGCGCGACGTTGGCCATCAGGTGCTGATCGATGATTTCGGCACCGGCTATTGCAGCCTCGCCTATCTGCAGACCTTGCCGGTGGACTGCCTGAAGATCGACAAGGCGTTCATTGATGCGCTGGGCCATGACGCGGCGAGCAGCGGCGTCGCTCCGCACATCATTCACATGGCGCAGGCGCTGGATCTGAAAGTGATTGCCGAAGGCATCGAGCTGGAATCCCAGGCAGCGCTGCTCAGCAGTGAGGGGGTCAAGTTCGGTCAGGGCTGGCTGTTTGCCCACGCCTTGAGCGCCGTGCAATTCATCGAACTCATCACCCGAGGTCGACGCCTGGCCGGGCGGCGTATGGACGACGAAGCCTAAACGGCCAGCGCCATGTAGAACTGGGTGCCCTGCCCAGGCCGCGAGTAGACGCCCATGCGCCCGCCGTGCAGCTGGACGATTTCCTTGCACAGCGCCAGGCCAAGCCCGGCGCCGCCTTTCTTGCGCCCGACCTGCACGAACGGCTCGAAAATCCGCCCCTGCTGGCCGTAGGCAATGCCTTCGCCATTGTCTTCGACACTGATGATGACCCGCTCGCCATGGCGGCGTGCCTGCAAACGGATCTGCCCGTCGCGGGCAGTGTGCCGCAAGGCGTTGTCGATCAGATTGTCGAGGACGCGATCGAGTTGCGCCTGATCAGCCTGCAACCTCGGCAGCGGGCCTTGAATCTCGACGTTCAGCGCCACACCTTTGGCAGCAGCCACGTCGGCAAAGCGCAGTTGCGCCTGCTCCAGCAGGTCCTCAATGGAACATGGCGCCAGGGTGAGTTTCTGTAGACCGTTCTGGTAGCGCGAGAAATTCAGCAAGTCGTTGATCAATTGCATCAGCCGCTGCATTTCTTCGTTGACCGTATCCAGCAGGTCAGCTTCGCGCGATTCAGCCGGGAATTTCGCCCGCTCGCGAAACAGCCCGAAGGCCATGTGCATGCCTGTGACCGGCGTGCGCAGTTCATGGGAAGCGCGCAAGACAAACTCACTGCGCACGCGCTCGAACGCGCGTTGCTCGGTGACGTCGTGCAGCACCATCACCGCACCGAGAATATGCCCCTGGGTATGACTGACCGGCGTCAGGCTGTAAGTCAGCAGGCGCGATTCGCCATCGACTTCGATGCTCAGATCTTCCGGCGCCCGCTCCAGCGTGCCGCCGCGCAGGACCAATTGCAGTTGCGCATCCAGCTCCGGGCGCCCGAGTGCGGTGCCCAAGCCTTGGCCCAGTCGATCATCTTCCCAGCCCAACTGGCGCTGAGCCACCGGGTTGAGGTGTTCGAGCTGGCCCTGGCGATCAATCATCAACAGACCGTCGTCGATACTGTCGAGCACCGCTTGCAAGCGCTGCTGACCGGCCAACAGTTCGTCGACATTCATCGCCTGGTGTTCGCGCAACGCCTCGGCCATCAGGCCGAAGCGTCGCGACAGCAGGTTGACTTCCATGGCCGTGGAAATCGGCAGAGTCACGTCATAGTTGCCCTGGCCGATGTTGTCGGCAGCCTTGGCCAGCGCTTCGATCGGTGCGCCGAAGCGCCGAGCAATGCCCTGCGCCGTGACAAAACCGATGATCAGCACTGCCAGCCCGACCAGGCCAAGCAGCCCGGCTATCAGAAGGGCGCGTTCGCGGGCAGCGTGCTGGACCGCGTTAATGGTTTCCAGCGCATGTTTGTGCTCAGCAATCAGGCCATTACGCAGAATGTTGAAGCGCTCGCGGAAATCCGCGCTCGTACTGGCGTTCTTCGCCGCTTCGGCAGTCACGTCGAATGAGGCGAGGAAGTTCAGGTAGTCGGCCTTGGCCTGGCGGAAACCGTAAGGCTGGCCATCGCCCTCCTGCTGCTGGGCGATGCCTTGGTCGAGCAACTCGAAGTAGTGCTGCTTGGACGCTTCGAACGCGACGGGATCGGGCTTCTCGGCGAGCATGATGATCAATTGATCACCGAGGGTCTGGCGCAGCTTGAGGCCCAGATCCAGAGTGACAAAGTTGCTGCGCACCAGCGCTTCCTGCGACCCGGCCATCTGCATCACGCTGACCAGCCCGAGCAAGAGCCCGAGCAAGGCCACGGTGATCAACGCAGAAATGCTCAGGAACAGGCGCGTGCGCAGCTTGATCGCCAGTTTCATCGCGCAGTGCTCACAGGTTGTACTGCTTGCGTTTGCGATACAGGGTCGAGGCGTCGATGCCGAGGGTTTTCGCCGCTTGGTCCAGGGTGCCGGCGGTGGCCAGAACCGCGCCGATGTGCGCTTTCTCCAGCTCGTCCAGGCTCAGTGCCGCGCCGACCCGTGGCGCGTTGTTGGCCGGTTGTTCGGCCATGCCCAGGTGGCTGATTTCCACGCGCTCCTGCGGGCAGATGATGCTGGCCCGCTCGACCACGTTACGCAGTTCGCGAATATTGCCCGGCCAGCGATAACCGAGCAGCGCTTCGCGCGCCTCATCGCTGAAGCCGCGCGCTGGGCGTGCGTACTCTTTGACGAAACGTGCAAGGAAGCGATCGGCGAGGGTCAGGATGTCTTCGGCGCGTTCGCGCAATGGCGGTAGATGCAGGGTGATGACGTTGAGGCGATAGAGCAGGTCTTCGCGGAAACGGCCGTCGCGGACCATGTCTTCGAGATTGAGGTTGGTGGCGGCAAGGATGCGCACATCGGCGCGGCGAGTGACCGGATCGCCGACCCGCTCGTATTCCTTGTCCTGAATGAAGCGCAGCAACTTGGGTTGCAACGTCAGCGGAAAGTCGCCGATCTCGTCGAGAAACAGCGTGCCGCCGTCGGCCTGGTTGACTCGACCCAACGTGCTCTCGCTGGCACCCGTAAACGCGCCACGGCTGTGACCGAACAGCTCGCTTTCCATCAACTCGGCAGTCAGCGACGGGCAGTTGATGGTGACGCAGGACTTCTTCTCGCGCTTGCTCCAGCCGTGGATCGCACGGGCCAGTTCACCTTTACCCGTACCGGACTCGCCAAGGATAAGAATGTTGGCGTCGGTGCTTGCGACCTGCCGTGCGGTTTCCAGCACGACTTTCATCGCCGGGCTGTGGGAATCGAGACCGTCTTTCGGTTTGCGGATCTCGCCTTCCAGCGCTTCGAGCCGCGCGGAGAGCTGGCGCACTTCCAGCTGCTTGGCGGTGGCCAGGCGCAGTTGGTCAGGGCTGCACGGCTTGACCAGATAATCGGCGGCACCGGCCTGGATGGCATCAACCGCGGTGTCGACCGCCGAATGGGCGGTGACGATCACTACGCGCATCCACGGCGCCTGAATGCGCATCTGCGCGAGGACGTCGAGACCGTTGTCCTCGCCCAGGCGCAAATCAAGGAAGCACAGATCGAAGACCTGACGTTGCAGCAAAGCATCGGCCTGGGCCGCGCTATTGGCGGTGGCTACCGTATAGCCTTCGTCTTCGAGGCAATAACGAAACGTACGCAGGATGGCGGATTCATCGTCCACCAGCAGAATGCGGCCTTGTTGCTCAGTGGCAGATTCCATTTTTCCTACGCTCCATAGTGATTAGTCTTGGGTTAGTCCCGGAAAAATCGGGCAAGTTGCATGGTTGATTCTGAACGATACCAGCCATAGGAGGGTAGCTCTCTACTGCCATAACGGCCAATTCATTGATTTCGTTGAGTTTTAAAACATTCTGCATTTTGCAGGGCAGATCCTGCGTCCTCTTCTGACATCTGCGTACCGGTAGCAATTCCATATCATCGAAATTTCCCACGAAATAATCGTGCATTGCGCACGACCGCTGAAGAGCCATCGTGCAGGATGCGTCGCAGGAAATTTCCGAAGAGTACGTAACTTGTTGTTTTAATTGATAATTTACGGCATCAAAAAACTGGCATGCAGGCTGCAATACCTCACTCAGCCCGGGCAGAACAGCACTGCCCTAACAGAACAAGCGTGAGGAACACAGGATGACTCGCCCAATCGCCACCCAAGTACGTATTTCGCCACTGCAGATCCAGCAAGGTCTGTTCGGTGTACTGGCGTTGCTGATCACCCTGATCGTCTGCCAGCAGTACATGAGCTGGGAAAACAGCCGTAAACCCGAGCCACTGATTTCGATGCAGCACAGCACTCAAACGCACTTCAGTGCCGTGAGCAGCAGCCAGGCCGAGAACGCTTCGATGCACATGATCGATGTCGACCAGGCGCAACCGCTGGATCAATTGCCACGGGAAGAGCGCTGGGTTTTCTAAGTCAGTGAATACATTCGGGCGCGTAGCACCGGAAACCGGAAACACCCCTAAATAGAGAAGTAAGGAGAATCACCATGTTGAGCTGGGCAATTACGTTCTTGATCATTGCCATCATCGCCGCCGTTCTGGGCTTCGGTGGTATCGCGGGCACCGCCACGGGTATCGCCAAGATTCTCTTTGTCGTGTTCCTGGTGATGTTCATCGCTTCCTTCTTCTTTGGCCGTCGCGGCCGAGGTTAACGATGATCGGTCTCAAGACATTGGCCGCCGCCCTGCTTCTGGGCGGCAGTGCCATGGCCATGGCGGCCAATGACGGCCAGACCCGGGTCAACGAACTGCTCGCCTCCGACGCGCAGTACCGTGAAACTTGGGAAGGCGTCATCAAAAAGGAAGAGCGCGTACCGGAATGGGTGATCAACCTCTCCGGCACCTCCGAACAACAGATGCATGCCGTTACGGAAGATGGCGATCAGTATCTGGTCGGCCCGCTCTGCGAGAGTCAGGACAAGTGCCTGAATCACCGTTTGATCGTGGCCTTCAGCTTCGACAAGGATGACGCCTACGCCATGCTGGTCGATGTGCCGGAAGGTCTGCCGCAGGACAAGTCGCCGACGCGACACGCGACTTATCGCTTCTTCGGCAAACCTGATCAGGGCATGCAGGATCTGCTGATGGAAACCCTGAAGAAAGATCCGAAGTGGTACTGACGCAGGACGCGCAAAGGTTTCGAACACGAAAGCAGCGCCCCGCTGCTTTCCATTGCACCGCCCGATGAGGGTCGGTGCATGACCAGGGGGCCGGGATGTTCTGACTGATACAGGGTCGGAGTGACCTACGGGTACAGGGAGTACCTGCGCAAGGGCCGGGTCAGGGTAAAAGCTGCGCCGCAGGTTCGTCGACCCGGTGGTCTGACGAATCTGCGCTGGGCTTTGAATCCGCTAAAACATTGATCCAGCACGCCAAATTCCTTTTTTCAATCGTCGACACTGCGAGGAATACATTTCGCGGTGTTTCCTGGCGACCGTATATCGACAAAGATCGCGCTCGTTCCGTGTGACATCTAGCCTTGCGATTCAGACTTTTTCCGGAAATTTCCGCCGGTTTTGCCTGTGCAAAATTTAACCAGCCTACGCTGTAACGGCCGGTTCACGGCACTTATGCTGGCACAAATGTCACAATCGAACCGCTTGGGACGCCAGTTTCAAATGAAAAAGCTCATGCCGATTAGGCATAGGGTAGGCGTTTACGGCATTAGACGGCGCCACCTTGCATCGGAATAGTTGCGCCTTTTTTCGCCTGCCGAAGAGCCGTAAACACGCGCTTCGGGGCACCTTATACGGAGGCAGATGCACAGACTTTTCCGCTGATGAGCGTTCCAGTTCCTGCATGTGCCTGAGTCAAACGCAAGTAAGGGTAAAGATAATGAAGAAGGCAAAAATCAGCCTCGCCTGGCAGATCCTCATCGGTCTGATTCTGGGGATTGCAATTGGTGCGTTGCTCAACCACTTCAGCGCTGAAAAGGCCTGGTGGATCAGCAACGTCCTGCAACCGGCAGGCGATATCTTTATCCGTCTGATCAAGATGATCGTGATCCCGATCGTCATTTCCTCGCTGATCGTCGGCATCGCTGGCGTCGGCGACGCCAAGAAACTCGGGCGTATCGGCCTGAAGACGATCATCTATTTCGAGATCGTCACCACCATCGCCATCGTTGTCGGCCTGATGCTGGCCAACGTGTTCCATCCGGGCACCGGTATCGACATGAGCACCCTGGGCACGGTGGATATCTCCAAGTACCAGGCGACCGCCGCCGAAGTGCAGCATGAACATGCGTTCATCGAGACCATCCTCAACCTGATCCCGTCGAACATCTTCGCGGCCATGGCTCGCGGTGAAATGCTGCCGATCATCTTCTTCTCCGTACTGTTCGGTCTCGGCCTGTCGAGCCTGCAGTCGGACCTGCGCGAGCCGCTGGTAAAGATGTTCCAGGGCGTTTCGGAAAGCATGTTCAAAGTCACCCACATGATCATGAACTACGCCCCTATCGGCGTATTTGCACTGATCGCGGTGACCGTGGCCAATTTCGGCTTCGCCTCGCTGCTGCCGCTGGCGAAACTGGTGATCCTGGTTTACGTCGCCATCGCTTTCTTCGCCTTCGTCGTGCTGGGCCTGATCGCCAAGCTGTTCGGCTTCTCGGTGCTCAAGCTGATGCGCATCTTCAAGGATGAGCTGGTGCTGGCCTACTCCACCGCCTCCTCGGAAACCGTGCTGCCACGGGTGATCGAGAAGATGGAAGCCTACGGCGCGCCGAAAGCCATCTGCAGCTTCGTGGTACCGACCGGTTACTCGTTCAACCTCGACGGCTCGACCCTGTACCAGTCGATTGCGGCGATCTTCATTGCCCAGCTGTACGGCATTGACCTGTCGATCAGCCAGCAACTGCTGCTGGTGTTGACGCTGATGGTCACCTCCAAAGGTATCGCCGGCGTACCGGGCGTGTCTTTCGTGGTGCTGCTGGCCACTTTGGGCAGCGTTGGCATCCCGCTGGAAGGCCTGGCGTTCATCGCTGGTGTCGATCGCATCATGGACATGGCGCGTACTGCACTGAACGTGATCGGTAATGCCTTGGCAGTGCTGGTTATCGCGCGCTGGGAAGGCATGTACGACGACGCCAAGGGCGAGCGCTACTGGAACTCCCTGCCGCACTGGCGCAGCAAGGAAAAACTGCCGGCTGGCGAGATTTCCAAGAACTGATGCAAAACCTTGTGGGAGCGAGCCTGCTCGCGAAGACGGTGTATCAATCTACAGAGATGTTGAATGTGCCGGCCTCTTCGCGAGCAGGCTCGCTCCCACAGTGATTGATGCAAGCCCCACCAACAAACCCCGGAGCAATCCGGGGTTTGTCGTTTCTGACGACCCCGTTATCATTCGCCGCATTCTTCGGGGGATTTGACTGATGCTTAATGGCCTGTGGCTTGGCTTCTTCATCGTGGCAGCCGTGTCGGCGCTGGCGCAGTGGCTGATCGGCGGCAACGCCGGGATCTTTGCGGCGATGGTGGAAAGCATTTTCGCCATGGCCAAGCTGTCGGTCGAAGTCATGGTACTGCTGTTCGGCACCCTTACCCTGTGGCTGGGCTTTCTGCGCATCGCCGAAAAGGCCGGGATCGTCGAATGGCTGGCCAAGGTCCTCGGCCCGCTGTTTCTGCGGCTGATGCCGGAAGTCCCGGCCGGTCACCCTGCCCTCGGCCTGATCACGCTGAACTTCGCCGCCAACGGTCTGGGCCTGGACAACGCTGCCACGCCGATCGGCCTGAAAGCCATGAAAGCGCTGCAGGAACTGAACCCCAGTGCCACCATCGCCAGCAACGCACAGATCCTGTTCCTGGTGCTCAACGCCTCGTCGTTGACCCTGCTGCCCGTGACCATCTTCATGTACCGCGCCCAGCAAGGCGCGCCGGATCCGACGCTGGTGTTCCTGCCGATTCTGCTGGCGACCAGTTGCTCGACTATCGTCGGTTTTCTCTCCGTAGCTTTCATGCAACGCCTGCGCATCTGGGACCCGGTGGTCCTCGCCTATCTGCTGCCCGGCGCGCTGATCCTTGGCGGCTTCATGGCCCTGCTCGGCACGCTTTCCGCGACAGCACTGGCGGGATTGTCGTCGATCCTCGGCAATCTCACGCTGTTCGGCCTGATCATGCTGTTTCTGCTGATCGGCGCGCTGCGCAAGGTCAAGGTTTACGAGGCGTTCGTCGAAGGCGCGAAAGAGGGCTTCGATGTGGCGAAGAATCTCTTGCCGTATCTGGTGGCGATGCTCTGTGCGGTTGGCGTGTTGCGCGCCTCTGGTGCGCTGGATTTCGGCCTGGACGGCATTCGTCATCTGGTCGAATGGGCCGGCTGGGACACGCGCTTCGTCGATGCGCTGCCGACGGCGATGGTCAAACCGTTCTCCGGCAGCGCCGCGCGGGCGATGCTCATCGAGACCATGCAGACTTCCGGCGTCGACAGCTTCCCGGCGCTGGTCGCGGCGACGGTGCAGGGCAGTACCGAAACCACGTTCTATGTGCTGGCGGTGTACTTCGGCGCGGTGGGCATTCAGCGCGCCAGGCATGCGGTGGGGTGTGCGTTGCTGGCGGAGTTTGCTGGTGTGGTGGGCGCTATCGGGGTCTGCTACTGGTTCTTTGGTTGATAAAGAACCCTGTGGGAGCTGGCTTGCCAGCGATGAGGGAAGCACATCCGAAATATCTGGTAGCTGACACACCGCCATCGCGGGCAAGCCCGCTCCCACAGGGATTGTGTTGGGCTTAAGGCCTTTGGGGGGCGAGTTTCTGCCCTTGCTCTACGGCCCAGGCCACAACCTTGGCCGTAAGGCGATCACTGGCCTGGCCAAACCCGGCAACCACCGCTGGCACCTGCACATCATTCAACGACTGGCGTTCTTCAAAACGGCGGCTGGCGAGGATGCGCTGGTCGTAACCACGCACCAGCAACGCATCAACCCGCACCACAACGCCGGCCTGGGTGCCCTGATATTCCGTCTGAAACGCCTGCAAGCTACCGCCCAGTTCCAGATCCGCCTGAAAGTTGCTGTCGTCGGTGCTCAGCAGCGTCACTCGACCATCACGCTGAAATCCATCGAGCAGACGATTGCGCAGCAGTACCGGCGCCGGATCGCTCCAGCGCGAGCCCTTGTAGCTGCTGATCACATCGCCCTGCGGATTCACGGCAATGCTCGGCCGGTTCAGCGCTTCGCTGGCCTGCAATTTATTCAAGCGCAGCGACCACGTCTGAACCGTCGCCGGGCTGACCGAGGCGGGCGCCGGTGCAGCGGGCAGGCGGTAGACATCCGAAGGTTCCGACTTGGGCAAGATCGAGCACGCGCCGATCAGGGTCAGGCCAGCGCCGAGCAGGGCGATTCGAGTCAGCTTCATGGGGTGAATTCCTTGTTCTTGTCGCTGCCCAGCAGGTAGCCGCTGGGGTTGGCCTCAAGGCGTTGGGAAATGGCGCGCAGCGAGGTCAGCGTCTCGCGCAGTTCGCGAATCGCCGGGGCCAGGCCGTTGAGGCCCTGCATACCGTTATCCAGCGAATTCTGGTTTTTGCTGAGCAAGCCGTTGATGGTAACGCTGCTTTGCTCCAGCGACTTCATCGCCTGTTCGGCACTGCCCAAGGCCTGCTTGCCCTGATCGTTGAGCAGGCCGTTGGCGTTGCGCATCAGCAGTGAGGTCTGCTCGAGCATGCTGCCGGCCTGTTTGCCGACCGTTGCCAGTTGCTGCATGGCTTGCTTGATGTCGCCGCGCTGGTCGTTGATGGTGCCGGTGGTCTGTTCCAGATGGGCAAGGGTCTTGCTCACACGCTCGACGTTTTCCGCGGAGAACATGTGGTTGGCGTTTTGCAGCAGGGCGCTGATGCCGGTCATCAAATCGCTGCTGTCGTTGAGCAGACGCGAGATAGGCGAGGGCGAGGCGACCAGAGTTGGCAACTTGCCGTCATGCCCGCGCAATTTCGGGCTCTCGGGTGTGCCGCCGCTGAGCTGGATGATCGAGGTGCCGGTGATGCCGGTCAGCGCCAGTTTGGCCTGGGTGTCTTCCTTGACCGGCGTGTCGCCCGCCAGACGAATCCGCGCCAGCACCCGGCGCGGGTCCTGCGGGTCAAGGCGCAGGCTGACCACGTCACCGACCTTGATCCCGCTGTACTGCACCGAGCTGCCCTTGGACAGACCGCTGACCGCCTCGTTGAACACCACTTCGTAATCCTTGAACTCGGTGTCGACGCTGGATTTGGCCAGAAACAGGCCGAAGAGCAGGGCGCCGGCCACGACGATCACCGTGAACAGGCCGATCAACACATGATGGGCTCGGGTTTCCATATCAGACCTCGTTGAGCTGTTTGGCGGCGTCCAGCGCCGAGCGGCCGCGCGGGCCGTGGAAGTATTCGTGAATCCACGCGTCGGCGGTTTCCGAGACGTCGTCGATCGGTCCGGCGACCAGCACTTTCTTCTGCGCCAGCACCGCCACGCGATCGGTGATGGTGTAGAGAGTGTCGAGGTCGTGGGTGACCAGAAACACACTCAGACCCAACGCGTCACGCAGGGTCAGGATCAACTGATCGAACTGCGCCGCGCCGATCGGATCTAGGCCGGCGGTGGGTTCGTCGAGAAACAGAATGTCCGGATCCAGCGCCAAGGCCCGCGCCAGCGCCGCACGCTTGATCATGCCGCCGGACAGCGACGCCGGGTATTTGTCCGCCGCCGACAACGGCAGCCCGGCCAGCGCCAGTTTCACCGCCGCCAGATGCTCGGCGTCGTGACGGCTGAGGCCGGCGTGTTCGATCAGGGGCAGGGCGACGTTCTCGGTCACGGTCAGCGACGAGAACAGCGCGCCTTTCTGGAACAGCACACCGAAGCGGCGTTCGATCAGCGAGCGTTCATGCTCGGCCAGGTTCGGCAGGTTCTGGCCGAAGACTTTGACCATGCCTTCGCTGGGCCGATTCAGCCCGACAATGCTGCGCAGCAGCACCGATTTGCCGGTACCGGAGCCGCCAACCACGGCGAGGATCTCGCCCTTGTACACGTCCAGATCAAGGTTCTCGTGCACGCTTTGCGGGCCGAAGCGATTGCACAGGCCACGGACTTCGATCACCGCCTCCGAGGGCGCGCGGGGTAGACGACTCACCAGCCCATCTCCATGAAAAACAGCGCAGCCACCGCATCAAGCACGATCACCACGAAAATCGACTGCACCACGCTGGAGGTGGTGTGCGCGCCGACCGATTCGGCGCTGCCACTGACCTTGAAACCTTCCAGGCAACCAATTGCCGCGATCAGGAAGGCGAAGATCGGCGCCTTCACCAGCCCGACCAGAAAATGCTGAATGCCGATGTCCGATTGCAGCAGCGAGAGGAACATCGCCGGCGAGATGTCCAGCGACACTGCGCAGACTACGCCGCCGCCGACGATCCCCGAAAGCATCGCCAGAAACGTCAGCATCGGCAGCGCCACCAGCAGCGCCAGCACGCGCGGCACCACCAGCAACTCGATCGGATCGAGGCCGAGGGTGCGGATCGCGTCGATTTCTTCGTTGGCTTTCATCGAGCCGATCTGTGCGGTGAACGCACTGGCGGTGCGCCCGGCCATCAGGATCGCCGTGAGCAGCACCCCGAATTCACGCAGGAACGAGAAGCCAACCAGGTCCACGGTAAAAATCGTCGCGCCGAAACTGGCCAGCACCGTGGCGCCGAGAAACGCCACCACTGCGCCGACCAGAAAAGTCAGCAAGGCCACGATCGGCGCAGCGTCGAGGCCGGTCTGCTCGATGTGCGCGATCATCGGCGTGATGCGCCAGCGCTTGGGCCGCAACAGACCACGGGCGATGACTTCGAGGATCAGGCCGACGAAACCGAGCAGTTGCAGCGTGTCAGTCCAGACCTTGTCCACTGCGCGGCCGATGCGCGTCAGCAGTTGCACGCTGACGCTGACCTCCGGCTCCTTGATCGGCACGCAGAAATCACTCAGCGAGCAGTACACGGTTTGCAGCAAGGCGCGGTCGGCAGTTGAAAGGGTGCAATCGGGGTGTTCGGCGGTTTTGCCCAAGCGTTCGGAACCGAGCAGCTCGACCAGCAACGAGGCGCCGGCGGTGTCGAGGGCTCCGAGGCCGTTCAGATCGATGGAAGTGTTGGCGTCGTACTGGCCGCGGAGCTTTTCGCTCAGATGCTTGAGCGCGGTGTAGTGGGCGAGCGTCCAGTCGCCGCTGACCCGCAGACGGGCAGGGCTGAGCGCGGTGTCCAGGTGGGCACTGCCGGGGGTTGGGCTGCTGGTCATAAGCTCCGTGCTTGTACGGCCGTTACGAGATCCTACGTAATAGCACGAACCGGATTACTTTTCTTTGGCCGGTGTGCTGTCGGTAATTGCGAAACGCAGCACGCCGATCAACTGGCCATCCTCGGTCAGCACCCGCACCTGCCACTTGCCCGCCGGGTTGCCGGGGAAGTTCTGTTTGTGCGTCCACGCCCGGTAGCCTTCCTTGCGCCCGCCATGGATGTCGAGGGCGATGCGGTCGACCTCTTTGCCGTTGAAGGACCAGACGTGATAAATCCGCTCGTCGAGACCGCGCGGCGCGTTAATCGCAGTGTAGGCGTAGAGCCCGCCGCTGCGGATCTGCTCGGCGCTGACGGTTTCGAGGCTGGCGCCGGGGGTGCGATCCTGCAGCTGCGTGCTGATCGCCACGTCGGTCATCCACAGCGTTGCCGGTGGCACCCACGAACGCAGCGCCCAACCGACGCCGCCGATGCCGAAGGTAATGAACAGAATCGCCAGGGCATTGCGCACCGTGCGGATCGGGAAGATCGACGCCAGGCTCGGGAACGACAGCAGCACGGCAATCCCCAGCGCCCATTTGAAACTCTGCGCGGTGGTCAGGTGCATGATCACCGGCAACGCAGTGAGCAGGGCGGCGAACAGGGTCAGGGTGTGCAGCGCGAGAAACGCCCAGCGCCGTGGCGCCAGCCATTTGTAGTACAGCGGATCGACGATAGAGATCAGTGCAGCAACGCTGAGCAGCCCCGTGAAGACAAACTGGCCGCTGTTCCACGTGGTGGTGATGAAAAAGAACGGCAGAACGAAAAACAGGCTTTCCTGATGGATCATCTGCGTCGCGTAGCGCAGCAGCGGCTGGGGAATCTCGCGTTTAAAGATTCTCGTGAACAGGCCGGTGAGGGTGTTTTCCAGCATCAGCCAGATCCAGCTGAGCAGCATGATCACCGTGATCCAGCTGGCCAGCCCCTGTTGGCGATCGACGAGGATGAAACTGCCGACCCCGGAAATGAAACCACCCGCCGCGATCAACCCGGGGTAGCGCTTCATCAGCTCGAGAAGGCGCTGGATAAGGAGGGTCAGTTTTGGCATTTTGGCGGTTCACGACGATATGGGGAAAATCCCGGAAAGGTTAACGCCGCATGACCCCTGTGGCGAGGGGATTTATCCCCGATCGGCGGCGCAGCCGTCGTAGATCCTGCGAGCGAATTTTGTCTGGATATACCGTGCTGCCCTTATTGGGGCTGCTGCGCAGCCCATCGGGGATAAATCCCCTCGCCACAAGTGCTCACTCACCACAGGATCAATGGCTTCCAGCAATTTTGTGGCGACGATACACACGCCAGCCGATCAACATCAGCAGCACCAGACCGACCCCACCTGCAGCCAGCCACAACACCTGATCATCACTGATCAACGGCTTCTCGATCCGGATATACCCCGGCTGCAACAGCAGCTCGCGCATGGCCTTGTTCGCCGCTTCCAGCGTCACCCCTTGCAGCTCGCGCGCGGGATTGGCAAAGCGGCCATCCTGATAGTCGGCCAACGCGCTCCAGTAATAGTCAGCCAGTGCGCTGTTGCCCTGCACGGCCCAGGCCTGGTGAGCGATGGCGGCTTGTTTGATGCGGGCGAAGGTGCTCGGGTCGAGGCCGTTTTGCAGCAGGTCGGCCTTGAGGTCATCGAGCACTTGAATGGCTTCGTCGACGTCATCGCGATCCAGGTCGGCGTTGAGGCTCATGAAGCCGACACCGCCGAACACTTCACGCTCGGCCCATGGCCCGTACGACAAGCCATGGTTGAGACGAATCTGCCGGTACAGCGCCCAGTCGAGGTAATCCTTGAGAATGTCGAACGTCTGATCGTACTGATCGTCGAGCACCGGTTCCGGCACCAGCCAGTGCAGCTTGGCGCTGTCGCCGATAAAGCCACGGGTGAGGGTGCGTTCATGGGCGGCGCTGGTGCGGATGTCCGGCAGCGCGCGGTGCTCGCTCGGCTCGACCGGCTCCAGCTCACCCCAGGTACGCTCCAGATAGGCCGGCAGCAGTTTGTCGAGTTCGCCGACGACGATCAGGGTCATGTTGTTCGGCGCATACCAGGCCTTGCGCACCTTCTCCAGTTGCTCTTGGGTCAGATGGCCGACTTCGGCGCGCTGCGGGCATTTCAGTCCCAGCTCGACAGCCAGTTGATTGCTCGCGGTATGACCGAGGTCCTGACGGTCGAGGAAACGTTGCAGCCTGGTGTAATGCCCGCCGTCCTCACGCTCGACCACTCGTTTCGCCGCGTTGATTGCGTTGTCGTCAATGCGTGTCTGGGTCAGCAGCGCGAGCAGCAGGTCGAGCACCTTGCGCTGGTTTTTCGCCGGGGCTTCGATGACGAACGTGGTGTCGGCATTGCTGGTGAACGCATTCCAGTCCCCGCCCAGCGCCTGCATGCGTTCTTCCAGACCGCCTTCGCCGGTGGCGTCGATACCGCTGAACAGCAGGTGTTCGAGCAAATGCGGCAGCTCTTTTTCGTCGCAATCGAAATCATCCAGGCCGACGCCGACCACCAGCCGGATCGCCACATGCCCACGCTCGGTGCCGGGCTTGAGCATCAGTTGCAAACCGTTGGGCAGCGCATAGCCTTCGACCTGAAACCGATCCAGGGCAAAGGCGGGCAGGGAACCGAGCAACAGACAGGCGAACAACAGGCAACGCATAACAGGCTTCCATACGGCTGATTTGGAGATCCGTGTCGTCAGTCAGGGCCCCATCGCTGGCAAGCCAGCTCCCACAAGGATCTGCGGCGCTCACAAACCCTGTGGGAGCTGGCTTGCCAGCGATGACGGTCTCAAGGCTGAACCACTGTAACTGACTGGCCCCAGCCCCAGACGTTCAAGGCGAATGCGTAATGTCGGCCATGTCATCCACCGCCAGCGCGCCGGTGTCCGCCGTTTCCAGCACCACATAGGCGCTGCTGCAGAACAGCGAATTGAGCCGTTTCATGTCAGCGATCAATTCCAGATGCAGCGAGCTGGTCTCCAGGCTCTGCACGATTTTGCGCTGCAAACGGCTGACATGCGCATGGGCCAGACGCCGTTCCTGCGCACGAAAGCGGCGTTTCTCGCGCAGCAACTGCCGGGCGCTCTCGCGGTCGCCGCTGAGAAACACCGACAGGCCCAGGCGCAGGTTGGCGATCAGTTGCTGTTGCAGCCCGGCAAGATCTTCCAGGCCCTCTTCGGAAAACGAACGGCGTTGCGAAGTCTTCTGCTGCTGGATCTTGCGCAGCATGCGCTCGATCAGGTCAGCGGCGAGTTTCAGGTTGATCGCCAGCTCGATGATCTCGGCCCAGCGCCGACTGTCGTGCTCGCCGAGATCCTCGCGGGGCATCTGCGCCAAATACAACTTGATCGCGCTGTACAGCGCCTCGACGTCGTCGGTCAGGCGGCGCATCTCTTGGGTGACGGCGGTCTGCTTGCCGCGCAGCACGTCGAGGGAGGCGTCGAGCATGTTGTCGAGCAAATCGCCCATGCGCAGGGTTTCCCGCGCGGCATTGGCCAGCGCCAGGCTCGGCGTGACCAGTGCGGTCGGGTCGAGATGACGCGGTTTGGCGGTGCCGTTGACCTCCGGCCGCTCCGGCAGCAGCCACGCACAAAGCCGCGCCATCGGCCCGGCGCTCGGCAGCAGGATCAGGCAGCGCGCGGTGTTGTAGAGCAGGTGGAAGCCGATGACCATTTCCTGCGGGCTGAAATCGAGGCTGTCGATCCAGTGCACCAGCGGGTCGAGCACCGGGATGATCAGCAGCAGGCCGATCAGTTTGTACAACAGACTGCCCAGCGCAACCTGGCGGCCGGCGGCGTTCTGCATGCTGGTGCTCATGAAGGCAAGAATGCCGCTGCCGATGTTGGCGCCGATCACCAGACCGATCGCCACCGGCAAGCTGATCACCGCAGCCCCGGCCAGCGTGGCGGTGAGCAGCACGGCGGCGAGGCTGGAGTAGGAAATCATCGCAAACAGTGCGCCGACCAGGGCGTCTAGAAGGATGTCGCCGGTCAGCGAGGCAAAAATCACCTTCACCCCCTGCGCATGGGTGATCGGCGCAGCGGCCTCGACGATCAATTGCAGGGCGAGAATGATCAGCCCCAGCCCGATCGACACCCGGCCCATCTGCCCGAGCCGCGTCTGTTTGCGCGACAGAAAGAAAATCACCCCGAGGAAAATCAGCAGCGGCGACAGCCACGACAGATCGAGGGTCAGCACCCGCGCCATCAACGCGGTACCGACGTCTGCGCCAAGCATGGTCGCCAGCGCCGGGGTCAGCGCCATCAGGCCCTGACCGACAAACGAAGTGACCAGCATCGCCGTAGCGTTGCTGCTCTGCACCATGGCGGTGACGAGAATGCCGGCGATGAACGCCAGCCATTTCTTCGACATGTTCTGGCCGATGACATGTCGCAGATTGGTGCCATAAACCCGCAGGATGCCGGTTCGGACGATGTGCGTGCCCCAGATCAACAGGGCGACGGCGGACAGCAGATTGAGCAGGGTGAGCATGCAGACCCCCTGTAGTAGCAGCGCCCCAGAGGGGCAAGTGAACGGCACCGCGCGGTTTCTACGTTCTTGATACTTAAGCTGTAGTTGGCGAACGGTCTCGGCGCCAGCATTGCACAGCTAAAGCGTGGATTGAAACAAAAGTGTCATCAAAACAAATGCATCCATTCACCGAATCCGACACGTTTCCCCAAAACAACTGTGGGAGCGAGCCTGCTCGCGAAAGCGGTGGGCCAGCCAACATTGTTGTCGACTGGCACTCCGTCTTCGCGAGCAGGCTCGCTCCCACAGGGGTGTAGCGTGCTGCCGGGACTACCGGGTTACTGGCCCGGGACATCCTTGCGCAGTTTCACCGGATCCTGCTGTTTCTTTTTCCGGGCCATCGCGCCGCGCAATTTGATGTTGATCGCTTCCACCGCCAGCGAAAACGCCATGGCGAAGTAGACGTAGCCTTTTGGCACGTGCACGTCGAACGATTCGGCAATCAGCACGGTACCGACCACCAGCAGGAAGGACAGGGCGAGCATTTTCAGCGACGGGTGCTTGTCGATGAATTCGCTGATCTTGCCCGCCGCCAGCATCATCACCAGCACTGCCACGACGATCGCCGCGACCATGACCGGAACGTGGGAGACCATGCCGACCGCAGTGATCACCGAGTCCAGCGAGAAGACGATATCGATGATCGCGATCTGGATGATGGTGTAGAGGAAGTTGCCGCCCTTGCCCGACGGCGCGTCGTCGCTTTCGTCTTCGCCTTCCAGCGCGTGGTACATCTCCTGCGAGCTTTTCCACAGCAGGAACAGGCCACCGAAGAACAGGATCAGGTCGCGGCCGGAAATGCCCTGGCCGAACACTTCGAACAGGTCGGCAGTGAGGCGCATGACCCAGGTAATCGACAGCAGCAACAGGATCCGGGTGACCATGGCCAGGCCAAGACCGAAGATCCGCGTGCGCTGCTGCATGTGTTTCGGCATGCGGCTGACCAGGATCGAAATCATGATGATGTTATCGATACCGAGGACGATTTCCAGGGCGGTCAGGGTAAAAAAGGCAACCCAGATTTCGGGGTTGGTCAGCCAATCCATGTGTATTCCTTTGAGCAATTGTTGAACCGAAAAAGGTCCGGGCTTCAAACCGCGAAGCCGGGACCCGTAACGGTGAGTCTTGGGCTTATAGAGTGCTGAACATCGGGAAAGTCCCCAACAGCAGTGCAGCAATCAGAATGCAGATGCACACCAGGATCGCCCATTTCAGGGTGAAACGCTGGTGATCACCGAAATCGATGCCGGCCAGCGCCACCAACAGATAGGTCGACGGCACCAACGGACTCAGCAAGTGGACGGGCTGGCCGACGATCGAGGCACGGGCCATTTCCACCGCAGTGATCCCATAGTGGCTGGCCGCTTCGGTCAGCACCGGCAATACACCGTAATAGAACGCATCGTTGGACATGAAGAAGGTGAACGGCATGCTCACCAGTGCCGTGATCACCGCCAGGTACGGGCCGAGGAAATCCGGAATCACCGCCAACAGGCTCTTCGACATCGCATCGACCATGCCGGTGCCCGACAGGATACCGGTGAAGATACCAGCCGCAAAGATCAGCCCGACCACTGCCAGCACGCTGCCGGAATGCGCGGCGACGCGATCCTTCTGCATTTGCAGGCATGGGTAGTTGACGATCATCGCAATACTGAACGCCACCATGAACAGCACCGGCAGCGGCAACAGACCGCCGATCAGCGTGCACATCAGGCCGAAAGTCAGTGCGGCGTTGAACCAGATCAGCTTCGGACGGCGTGCGTCGGGGAATTGCGAGACGCTGATTTCGCTGTGATCGATCTCGTCGCCGACCAAGTGCAGTTCACCGAGGCGGGCGCGTTCACGCTTGCCATAGAAGTAGGCAATCACCAGGATCGCCAAGACACCGGCGGCCATGGCCGGGATCATCGGTACGAAAATGTCCGAAGGATCCACATGCAGGGCACTCGCCGCGCGGGCGGTCGGGCCGCCCCACGGGGTCATGTTCATCACGCCACCGGCGAGGATGATCAGACCGGCCATGATTCGCGGGCTCATGCCGATGCGGCTGTACAGCGGCAGCATCGCAGCCACGCAGATCATGTAAGTGGTCGCGCCGTCACCATCGAGGGAAACGACGAGCGCCAGAACGGCGGTACCGACCGAAACTTTCAGCGGGTCGCCCTTGACCAGTTTGAGGATCTTGCGCACGGCCGGGTCGAACAGGCCGGAGTCGATCATCAGGGCGAAATACAGAATGGCGAACATCAACATCACGCCGGTCGGCGCCAGTTTGGTGATGCCTTCAAGCATCATCGGGCCGATTTTCGGCGCGAAACCACCGAACAGGGCGAACAGGATCGGGATGATGATCAGGGCGATCAGCGCGGACAGGCGCTTGGTCATGATCAGGAACATGAACGTGATGACCATGGCGAAGCCAAGGAAAGTCAGCATGGGAATACTCCAGGCGTAGCGCGGCTAGTTGAATGAGCGGATCGGGCGGGATCAGCGCAGAACGGGAGGCGCGAGGCGTACGGGCGGAGTGACCAGCAGGAAGCGGGAGAAACGGCGGGTTGCAGAAGACATCAGAATCACCATTGTTGTTGTTAATTGGGCCGGGCCTGTGGAAAAAACACAGGGCTTGGGCCAACCGGTCTGTTGCCGGGAGTGGGGCGATCCTAATCGGGGAAGCTTTCAGCTACCTTTCGCGAGCGAAAGCGATGAATGAATGGTCAACCGGCGGTCGGATGCAGCGACAGCCAATGAATACGGGGTTGGTAGCGATGCGGATAAACGGACAGTCAGCGCTGGCTGGCAGTCTGGACATATCCGTTATCAGTTCAGCGTCAGCATCTGGTTAAAAAATCGACAGGTCCAAGGGCCGCACCGCGCCCATCCAGATCGCGTGTTCGGTGTGGTCGAGCAAGTCATCGCCCGTGTCCGGATGCAAGAACACCACCAACCCATTGCGGTTAAGCGCCAGCCACGGCAGCACCTCGCCGATCAGCTCGGGACCGAAAGCCAGTTGGCAGCTCCAGTCGGGGTGCGGCCCCACCGGGCGTTCGTGCACGCGACCCATTTTCAGCGCAAACAACTGCGCGGCCTGTTCGCACAAGGCCCGCGCCTGGTCGATGGTTTGCGCGTCGAAATAGACATGGGCGTGATAGCCCTTGATCCCTTGCATCGTGTCGCCTCTCAATCGGTTCGAACCCTTGGCTGTTTCCACCGTCACAGGTCATATAGGACAACTATAAGGAAAACAGCCATGAAAAATGCCGAGACCCCAGTGGTCAAAGTGGTGCTTTATGGTGCCATGGCCAGCCTGGGCGGTGCATTGATGGCTGAATTGCTGCGTCGCCAACACGAAGTCATTGCCATCCTCGACGATCTCACCGCACTCGCGCCGCGTCCGGGGTTGCGCACCAAGACCGGCGATCTGTTCGATGCCGAGCGGGTCAATCAAAGCGTCGCCGGCAGCTCGGCGGTGATCTGCCTGCTGGACGCGCCGGGGTTGCCGTTCAGCAGCGACCACGTTGAGCGCTCGGTGACGCTGGGGCCGGTGGAACAAGTGCTGGCAGTCGACGCCTTGGTCGAAGGTTTGCAACTGGCCAGCGTGCCGCGCCTGTTTTTGGTCGGCAACTTCGGTGTGCTCGACGAGCCGGAAAATGACGAGCGTCTGCAACGTCACGCTGCCGAAGAAATCCTCGAGGCGGTACAAAGCAGCTCACTGCGCTGGACCCTGGTCAATGCGCCGCATGGCGTGGCCGGGTTGACCATCGAGCACTTCAGTCAGGTCGGCGGCAATCTCGAACCTGGACTGGCCGAACCGCTGGAGCGCCTGAACCGTGTCGCGGTGGGCATCGCCGATGAGCTGCGGTTGAATCTGCATGTGGGGCAGCATGTGAATTTTGTGGCGGCTTCTGATTCGTAAAAGATCGTCCGATCTTTTGCTCTTCACACCGCAATCGAGGGCAGGGCCAGACCGTTAAGCGATTCGGCACTGCTGGCCTGTTCCGCCATTAACCAATCAACAAACTCCTGAATCAACGCACCCCGACGTTTGCGTTGCGGCAAAACCACGTAATACCCCAGCCGCGACAGCGTGGTTTGCGCCAGCGGCCGGCACAGCAAACCCTGCACCAGCAAGTTATCCACAAGGTGCCGCCAACCAATCGCCACGCCTTGTCCGCCAATCGCCGCTTGAATCAGCAAGGTGTAATTGTCGAAGCGCAATTGCCCCGGGGCTGGCGGCGTAGTCAGGCCCAATTGACGAAACAAGCCACTCCAGTCGAACCAGTTGCTGCTGTTTTCCCCACGCAGATGCAACAGCGGAAATTCCAGCAGGGCCTGCGCGGGCAACGGCAATGAACGCTCCTTGAGCAGCAGCGGGCTGCACACCGGGAACACTTCTTCGCTAAACAGCCAGTGGCTCTCACCCTGCTTGAATCGACCATCGCCAAACAGGATCGCCACGTCGATGTCGGTGCGCAGCATGTTGTGGTTGCGCTCGCTGGTGACCAGGCTGACATCGATGTGCGGATTGGCCTCATGGAAGCGATGCAGGCGCGGCATCAGCCAATAGGCGGCGAAAGCGAAATCCGTGGCCACTTGCAGCACTTCATGTTGCTGCTGAGTGCTGATTGCGCTCAATCCTGCGTCGATATTCTGCAAACCGAGGGTAACTTGCTCGAACAGCAGGGCGCCAACCTCTGTCAACTCGATACCCCGGTAAATCCGGTCGAACAGGCGCGTACCGAGCTGCTCTTCCAGACGTTTCATTTGCTGGCTGATCGCCGGCTGCGTGGTGCCAAGCTCCACCGCAGCAGCGGTAAAACTGCGATGGCGGGCCGCCGCTTCAAAAGCGCGCAGCAGATCGAGGGAAAGGTCACCGAGGGCGTCATACATAAGCTGTACTTATCCTAGTCATTGTCCGGCGCGGGCTTTACCGGAACAAGCATGGAATCCATGCTCGATCGCAGCACTCTCGCATAAATATCCAACATGGAATGCCGCGATCACATGAAGCGCAAGAACATTCTTTTCATCATGGCCGATCAAATGGCCGCGCCAATGTTGCCGTTCTACGGCCCATCGCCCATCAAACTGCCGAATCTGTCCCGCCTCGCCGCCCAAGGCGTGGTGTTCGATGCTGCTTACTGCAACAGCCCGCTGTGCGCGCCGTCGCGCTTCACCCTGGTCAGTGGCCAGTTGCCGAGCAAGATCGGCGCCTACGACAACGCGGCTGACTTTCCTGCCGACATTCCGACTTACGCGCATTACCTGCGGCGTCTCGGCTACCGCACCGCGCTGTCGGGCAAGATGCATTTCTGCGGGCCGGACCAGTTGCACGGTTATGAAGAACGCCTGACCAGCGATATCTACCCGGCCGATTACGGTTGGGCGGTGAACTGGGACGAGCCGGACGTGCGGCCGAGCTGGTATCACAACATGTCTTCGGTGCTGCAAGCCGGGCCGTGCGTGCGCACCAATCAGCTGGATTTCGACGAAGAGGTGGTGTTCAAGGCGCAGCAGTATCTGTTCGATCACATCCGCGAGGACGGCGACCAGCCATTCTGCCTGACTGTGTCGATGACCCACCCGCACGATCCGTACACGATTCCCAAGGCTTTCTGGGATCTGTATGACGATGCTGATATTCCGTTGCCTACAACCTTGAACCAGGATGAACTCGATCCGCACTCCCAACGTCTGCTCAAGGTCTACGACCTGTGGGACAAGCCGCTGCCTGTGGATAAGATCCGCGATGCCCGTCGCGCCTACTTCGGTGCTTGCAGCTATATCGACGCCAATGTCGGCAAACTGCTGCAAACCCTTGAAGAAACCGGGCTGATCGACGACACCGTCATCGTCTTCTCCGGTGACCATGGCGACATGCTCGGCGAGAAGGGCCTCTGGTACAAAATGCACTGGTTCGAGATGGCCGCGCGGGTGCCGCTGCTGATCAGCGCACCGGGACAATTCGAGGCCGGGCGGGTCAGCGCCGCCGTATCCACCGCCGACTTGCTGCCGACGTTCGTGGATCTGGCCGGTGGGACGCTTGAGCCGGGCCTGCCACTGGACGGCCGTTCCTTGCTGCCGCACCTGCAAGGGCAGGGCGGGCATGACGAGGTGTTCGGCGAATACATGGCCGAAGGCACTATCAGCCCGCTGATGATGATTCGCCGGGGCGCCTACAAATTTATCTACAGCGAAAGCGACCCGTGCCTACTCTTCGATGTGGATAACGATCCGCGCGAAGAGGAGGAACTGAGCCAATCGCCGCAACATCGTCAGCTGTTCGAAGACTTTCTCGCTGAAGCGCGGGCCAAGTGGGACATTCCGGCGATCCATCGGGACGTACTGGCCAGCCAGCGCCGACGCCGTTTCGTCGCCGATGCGTTAACCATCGGCAAGCTGAAGAGCTGGGATCACCAGCCGCTGGTCGATGCCAGTCAGCAGTACATGCGCAACCACATCGACCTTGATGATCTGGAGCGCAAGGCCCGTTATCCACAACCCTGCCAAAACCAATAACGTTAAGGGGAAGTCCATGCGCAAGTTATCCACAGCTGTCACCGTTGGCCTGATCGCATTGAGCAGCGCCCAGGCCTTCGCCGAGCAAAGTTGCGAAACCGTGAAAATGGCTGATCCGGGCTGGAGCGACATCGCCGCGACCAATGCCATCACCGGATTTCTGCTCGACGGCATGGGCTACAAGGCCAAAGTCGACACCCTCGCGGTGCCGATCACCTTTGGCGGCTTGAAGGATGGCCAGGTGGACGTGTTCCTCGGCAACTGGATGCCGGCGCAGCAGGGCTTCTATGACAAGTTCGTCGCCACCGGTGATGTGACGCAATTGGCGAAAAACCTCGAAGGCACCGAATTCACTCTCGCCGTCCCCGACTATGTCTGGGAGGCGGGTGTGCATGATTTTGCCGACCTGAACAAATTCGCCGACAAGTTCGACAAGAAGATCTACGGCATCGGATCAGGCGCGCCGGCGAACATTTCGTTGCAGGAGATCATCAAGAAGAATGACTTCAACATGGGGCAGTGGAAGCTGATCGAGTCCAGCGAGCAGGCGATGCTCGCCGAAGTGTCGCGGGCGGTGAAGAAACAGAAATTCGTCACCTTCCTCGGCTGGACCCCGCACCCGATGAACGTGCAGCTGAAAATGCGTTACCTCAAGGGCGGCGAAAAATACTTCGGCGACACTGGCAACGTCTTCACCCTGACCCGCAAGGGCTACGCCGAGGCCTGCCCGAATGTGGGCAAGTTGCTGACCAATCTGGCGTTCACCCAGGACATGGAGAACAGCATCATGGCTGAGGTAGTGAACAAGAAGATCAGCAATGCCGAAGCGGCGAAGGCGTGGATCAAAACGAATCCGGCGGTGCTGGACAAGTGGCTGGATGGCGTGAAGACCGTGGATGGCAAGGATGCGTTGGTGGCGGTGAAGGCCAAACTGTAAGGCTATCTGACTGTCGACCACTTACCTGTGGCGAGGGGATGTAGCTCCGATCGGCCGCGAAGCAGTCGCAAGATCCATGAACTCGATATACCTGACTCACCGAGAACTCTGGGTTTGGGGCCGCTTCGCGGCCCATCGGGGATAAATCCCCTCGCCACAATGATTGCTGTGTCCTGATAGGCTTGCCTGAAAAACCCAACCGCGAGGACCCATGGCCTTACCCAGCCGCCATTCACTGTTTCCTTTCCTGAGCTGGTTGCCACGGCAAACCCGCGCCAGCGTCGGGCGGGACCTGATCGTCGGCCTCAGCGGTGCGATTCTCGCCTTACCCCAGTCGATTGCCTACGCGCTGATTGCCGGGCTGCCACCGGAATACGGCCTGTATGCGGCGATTATCCCGGTGTTGATCGCCTGCCTGTGGGGGTCGTCATGGCATCTGATCTGCGGCCCGACGGCGGCGATTTCGATCGTGCTGTACGCCAGCGTCAGCCCGCTCGCGGTGCCGGCGTCCGAGGACTACATCACTCTGATCCTGCTGCTGACGTTCCTTGCCGGGATTTTCCAGTGGTTGCTCGGCTTGCTGCGTTTTGGCGCACTGGTGAATTTCGTTTCGCACTCGGTGGTGCTCGGCTTCACCCTCGGCGCCGCCGTGGTGATCGCCATCGGGCAATTGCCCAATCTGCTCGGGCTGGAATTGCCGGCCAACACCACCGCGCTCGCCAGCCTGATGGATCTGCTGCGACATCTGGGGGCTGTGGATAAGCCCTCGCTGATGCTCGGCGTTGCTACAGTGATCGTCGGCGTGGCCCTGAAAAAACTTTTGCCGCGCTGGCCGACGCTGTTGCTCACACTGGTGCTGGCCAGCCTGCTGGTGTGGGTCTGGCCGGCGATGTTTGGTCATGTGCATCTGGTCAGCGCTTTCGTCGGACGCCTGCCGCCGCTGAGCGCCTTGCCGCTGGATCTGGAGGTGATCCTGCGCCTGCTGCCAAGCGCCGTGGCGGTGGGCATGCTCGGGCTGGTCACCAGTCTGTCGATCGCCCGTTCGATATCGGCGCGCTCGCAACAGTTGCTCGACGCCAATCAGGAAGTCCGCGCACAGGGTCTGTCGAACATTGTCGGTGCGTTCTTTTCCGGGTCGCTGTCCGCCGGATCCTTTACCCGCTCAGGTCTGAGTTACGAGGCGGGTGCCTGCTCGCCACTGGCCGGAGTGTTCTCGGCGATCTGGGTGGCGCTGTTCGCGGTGTTCGGCGCGGGGCTGATCGCGCACATTCCGATCCCGGCCATGGCCGGCAGCATCCTGTTGATTGCCTGGGGTCTGGTCGATCACCGAGGCATTCGCGCCTTGCTGCGGGTCAGCCGCGCCGAGTTCGTGGTGATGGCCCTGACCTGTCTTGCGACCTTGCTGCTGGAATTGCAGACGGCGATCTACGCCGGGGTGCTGGCGTCATTGTTTTTCTACCTCAAGCGCACCTCGCAACCACGGGTGCAGCATTGGCGCGACGGTGACGACGATGTGTTGCGCGTGGGTGGTTCGATCTTTTTCGGCGCCAGCCATTACCTGCAAGTGCGCCTGCAACGCCTGCATGGCGCGCGGGTGGTGATCGAGGCACAGCAGATCAACTTCATCGATTATTCAGGGGTAGAGATGCTGCATCAGGAAGCGCGACGGCTGCTGGGCCAGGGTCGCAGCCTGACCTTGCGCCGGGCGCGGCCGCCAGTGGTGGAGGAGTTGAGGAAGCTGGAAGGAGCTGAGAAGTGCCCGATCAGGTTTGAGGATTGATCTGATATCGCGGTGGAGATGCTATT
This sequence comes from Pseudomonas siliginis, assembly GCF_019145195.1. Lineage (GTDB taxonomy): Bacteria > Pseudomonadota > Gammaproteobacteria > Pseudomonadales > Pseudomonadaceae > Aquipseudomonas > Aquipseudomonas siliginis. The sequence continues at coordinate 677,954 of NZ_JAHSTW010000002.1, read as the reverse complement.
CGCGAGCAGGCTCGCTCCCACATTGATCGTATTTCAATGTGGGAGCAAAGCTTAAAGGGCCAGTTGGCGGCGCAGCTCGGCGAGTACCGGCGCGGTATCCGGGCGCACGCCACGCCACAGCCAGAACGCCTCGGCCGCCTGTTCGGCGAGCATGCCCAGACCATCCATCGCCAGCGCCGCGCCGTGCTCAGTGGCCCAGCGGCAGAACGCGGTCGGTTCCTTGCCGTACATCATGTCGTAGCACAGCGTCTGGCCTGGCTCGATCAGGCTTGGCGCAATCGGCGGCACGTCACCGGTCAGGCTGGCGGAGGTGGCGTTGATAATCACGTCCACCGGCTCGCGCAGCCAGTCGAAACCACTGGCCGACACCGGCCCCAGATCGCCGAACAATTCGGCCAGCAGCTCAGCCTTGTCCACCGTGCGATTGGCGATGATCACCGAGGCCGGTTTCTCTGCCAGCAACGGCTCCAGCGCACCGCGCACCGCGCCGCCGGCGCCGAGCAAAAGGATGCGCTTACCGGTCAGGCTGAACCCGGCATTCACCGTCAAATCACGCACCAGGCCGGCGCCATCGGTGTTGTCGCCGAGCAGTGAACCATCGTCCAGTTTGCTCAAGGTGTTCACCGCACCGGCCCGCTGCGCGCGGGCGGTCAGGCTGTTGGCCAGACGGTAAGCGTCTTCCTTGAACGGCACCGTCACATTGGCGCCGCGCCCTTCGCGAAAGAACGCCTTGGCGCAGCCGGCAAAATCATCCAGCGGCGCCAGCAGCGTGCTGTAATCAAGACGCTGGCCGGTCTGTTCGGCGAACAACTGGTGAATCATCGGCGATTTGCTGTGGCCGATCGGGTTACCGAAAACAACGTAACGATCCATCACAAGTCCTCAGGCCTCGGCCAGCCAGTCACGATCCTGCAGGAAATACTCGGTCAGACGCGCTTCTGCGCTGCCCGGCTCGGCCTTCCAGTCATAGCCCCAGCGCACTTGCGGTGGCAGCGACATCAGAATCGATTCGGTACGGCCACCCGATTGCAGACCGAACAGCGTGCCACGGTCGTAAACCAGGTTGAATTCGACGTAGCGGCCTCGGCGGAATTCCTGGAATTCGCGCTGCTGAGCAGTGAAGGCGTCGTTCTTGCGCCGCTGCACGATCGGCAGGTAGGCCTCGATGTAGGCATCGCCGATGGCGCGCATGAAGGCGAAACTGGTGTCGAAATCCCACTCGTTCAGATCGTCGAAGAACAGACCGCCAATGCCACGTGGCTCATGGCGATGCTTGATGTGGAAGTAGGTGTCGCACCAGGCCTTGTAGCGCGGGTAGACGTCCGCACCGAACGGCGCACAGGCTTGCTCGGCGACGCGGTGCCAGTGGATGCAATCTTCCTCAACGCCGTAATACGGGGTCAGGTCGAAACCGCCGCCGAACCACCAGACCGGTTCTTCGCCTTCTTTTTCAGCGATGAAAAAACGCACGTTGGCGTGGGAGGTCGGCACATGCGGGTTGTGCGGGTGGATCACCAGCGACACGCCGAGCGCCTCGAAACCACGCCCGGCCAGTTCCGGCCGATGGGCACTGGCCGACGGCGGCAGGCCGCTGCCGAACACTTGGGAAAAGTTGACCCCGCCCTTTTCGATCAGCGTGCCGTTTTCCAGCACGCGGGTGCGCCCGCCACCGCCCGCCGGCCGGGTCCAGGCGTCTTCGACGAAGCATTTGCCGCCGTCTTCGGTTTCCAGTGCAGCGCAGATGCGGTCTTGCAGATCGAGCAGATAGGCCTTTACGGCGTCGGTGCGGGTCGTCATGGCTTCACCTTGAATCGGGCGGCGCCCCGGCAGGCGGGCGGCGCAAATGGGCGCGTAGCATACCATCGCAGACCGGCGCGCCGCAGTTGACGAAGATCAAGCAGGGGAGTTGGATAGAGGGCTTAGCAACGACCCAAGGAGAGCAGGCAGATGGCAAAGCGTATCCAGTTCCGCGCCCACGGCGGTCCCGAAGTGCTCGAATATGTTGACTACGAACCCGCTGCACCCGGGCCGAATCAGGTGCGCGTGGCCAATCAGGCGATCGGCCTGAACTTCATCGACACCTATTACCGCAGCGGCCTCTATGCACCGCCCGCGTTGCCGTCCGGCCTGGGCTCAGAAGGCGCCGGCATCGTCGAGGCGGTGGGTAGCGAAGTCACCCGGTTCAAGGTCGGCGATCGCGTGGCATACGGCAGCGGCCCACTCGGCGCCTACAGCCAGCTGCATGTGCTGCCGCAGGACAATCTGGTGCACCTGCCCGATGAAATCAGTTTAGAAACTGCCGCCGGGGTCATGCTCAAGGGTCTGACCGTGCAATACCTGCTGCGCCAGACCTACCAACTGCAGGGCGGCGAAACCATTCTGTTCCACGCCGCAGCCGGTGGAGTCGGCTCGCTGGCCTGCCAATGGGCCAAAGCGCTGGGCGTGAAGCTGATCGGCACCGTCAGCTCGAAGGAGAAAGCCGAACTGGCCAAGGCCAACGGCGCCTGGGCCACCATCGACTACAGCCATGAAAACGTTGCCGAGCGCGTGCTGGCGCTGACTGACGGCAAGAAAGTCCCGGTGGTGTATGACGGCGTCGGCAAGGACACTTGGCTCACGTCGCTGGACAGCGTGGCACCACGTGGCCTTGTAGTGAGTTTCGGCAATGCTTCGGGCGCAGTCGACGGCGTCAACCTAGGCATTCTTGCCGCGAAGGGCTCGTTGTACGTCACCCGGCCTACGCTCGCGACCTACGCCAACAACGCCGAGAACCTTCAGCGCATGGCCGACGAGCTGTTCGAGATGATCATCAGCGGCAAGCTGAAGGTCGACATCAGCCAGCGCCATGCACTGGCGGATGCGGCGAAAGCACAAACCGAACTGTCGGCACGGCGCACGACCGGTTCCACAATTCTGCTGCCATAACACCTCAAGTTGATACTCGGCGAACTCCTCCATGAGTTCGCCGAGTATCTTGCGGCTATATCAAGTACATCTTGCGGTGAAGTTTCTTCGCCGCAGGCCTACGACCGGCAAACTTCCTGCGCAACTTCTTCGATTCATATACGAGCCATTTCTCAGCCCACTCTTCAATCACTGGAGGATCAATACTGACGGTGATAGACATCACGATACTCCGGCTGATGTGCGTTGATGTTCACAGGCTGATCCAGGGCCATCAGGATTTGCCGCCATTCGGCGGACAACAGCCAATAATCGCCTCGGGCGCGCTGCTCGATATGCATTGCCTGCGAAGCTATCGGTGTCAGGCCGAAACGCTGAAACAGTTGTCGCTGTGGCGATCTGCACAAGGCCGTCACCCCCTGATATCCGCGATCGATCGCCCATTCCGCAGCGGTGGCGAGCAGGCCATTGATCGACACCGGCCGGTGCTGCTGGGAATGGGTAATCAAGCGACTGAATTCGACATGCCGTGCCAATGCCACAGTGGGAGACACATGATGCTGCGCCAGTGAAGCCCATTCGAAGGGCGCCGGAGTTGCCCGCAGCACCGCAATAAGCTGATCACGCTGATACAACAGAAAGTGCGTGCTGCGTGAGGTGATCGCCAGTCGGGTTTCCAGCGCCCGGGCTCTGGAGGTGAGCATGTAATGCTGCAATCGCAGGCGAAACTGTCGATTGATGAAGCGTTCAAATTCCCCGGCATCCGATCCTGCCTCAAGAATGGCTACACGATAGTCGGCCTGTTGATTCTTGAGTGTCTCCTGAAAGCCCTGCAGATAATCCTTGAGGTGTAAATCCGTAATATCCATTACTTCTCCGCAGCCATTAATATTTCGAAGTTGCTTCAAGCACATTGAAAGAATGGATGCTTTTGGAAATATCGCCACTGCACGCGTTCTGATAATCACGTGGGAAAACTTACAGATATTTCAGACTCAAAGATTCGTCTGACGCATGCAAGAACAATGGCAACGGCCAAGTTTTAACAAATGCGGGAATAAACTGCAGCCATGCGCAAAACTCCTCGTCGATAGCGCCGAGGAGTACGCAAAAAATAAAAAGAATGGCGTCAGTCAGGACGAACGACGTTACCGGTGGCCAGGTCGCGGATCACGCTGGGATTCTTGCGCCCGCCAAGGCTCCCGCCGAGCACCAGATCGACCTGCCCACGGAAATACTGCTCGATGCGCAAACGCGTGCGCGCCGGCGGTCGCCCCTGGGGGTTGGCCGATGTGGAAATCAATGGCCCGACCAGCGAGCACAAGTCGCGCACCTGCGGGTGATCGCTGACTCGCAGCGCCACGGTGTCATGCACGCCTGTGACCCATTCCGGCAACAGGTTCTGGTGCGGCACCAGCCAGGTGTTCGGCCCCGGCCAAGTGCTGGCCATGCGGTCGATCCAGTCCTGCGGGAAGTCCTCGAAGAGGAAATCGAACTGGCGGATATTGTCGGCGACCAGGATCAGCCCTTTGCTCACCGAGCGATTCTTGATCGCCAGCAAGCGGTCCACCGCGTCTTCATTCCACGGGTCGCAACCCAGCCCCCAGACGGCTTCGGTTGGATAGGCAATCACCGCGCCGGCGCGAACTTCACGCGCGGCTTGTTGCACACGCCAACTGTTGACCATGAAAAAACTCTCCACAAACAGGTTTCGCGCAGTTTACCGATCTTCATCGTAAAACCTAGCTCGACCGCGCCAGCCAGCGACCGTTTTCGCATACCGCACGGCCTTCGATTTCCAGCTCGGTCAACGTTGCCAGCACTTTCGGCAACGCCCAGCCACAGCTCGCGGCCAAGGCCTCGCTGGTGTGCGGCGCCGCGTGCAGCAGCGCCAGCAACGGGTGATCGGCGTGCGCCGCCGCCGTGGATAACAGTGGCTGCTGCCAGCCGCGCAGGGCTTCGAGGATATGTTCGATAGTCTCCACCAGCACCGCCCCGTCGCGAATCAACTGGTGACAACCGCGCGCGCCGGGGTGATGGATAGAGCCTGGAATGGCATAAACCTCGCGCCCTTGCTCTGCCGCCAGCCGCGCGGTAATCAACGAACCGCTGGCAACACTGGCCTCGACCACCAGCACGCCGAGGGACAACCCGCTGATGATGCGGTTGCGCCGGGGGAAGTTGCTCGGGCTCGGCCCGGCGTCCAACGGAAACTCGGAAAGCACCGCGCTGCCCGAGGCAATCATTGCCTCAGCCAGGCGTTTATTGCGTTGTGGATAAAAATTTTCCAGCCCCGTGCCGAGCACACCCACGGTCAAGCCACCAACGTCCAGTGCGGCCTGATGGGCAGCGGCATCGATACCCAGCGCCAGACCACTGTTGATGACAAAACCGGCCCCGGCCAGACTGCGGGAAAACGCCGCCGCCGTGTCCATCCCCGGACGCGAAGCGCGGCGGCTGCCGACCATCGCCAGCTGCGGCTTCTCCAGAATCGACGGATCGCCGGCAACAAATAACAGTGGTGGCGGATCGGCAATTTGCGCCAGCAACGCCGGGTAATCCGCTTGGTCCCACATCAGCAAATGTTGATCGGGACGCTCTAGCCAGCGCATTGCGTGGCTGGCGCCGTCGCGCACCGTCGGACAACGCCGTGCCTCGGCGCAGGCCGCCGGCAACCCGAGCGAGCGCCAGGCACTGGCCGGCGCACTGATGGCTTTTGATGCGGAACCGAAGGCCTCAAGCAGTTTGGCAAAACGCTTGGGGCCGATATCCGGCATGCGGTGCAGACGCAGACGCGCCTCCAGTTCCGCCGGGGAAATGGCCGTACTGACAGACAACATGAATGGATCATCCTTGATCGTTCGATGCTCCGAACCATTCGGAACAAGCTGTGGATAACTCTGTTGGTAACTTGTTAAGCAAGCTTACGGATTTCGCACCTTGTCGAGCACCGCCAGCGAGCGTGAAGCGTTGAGCACCAGGCCGTAACTGAGTTTGTCGTAGGTGCGGAACACCATTAGCAGGCCGGCGCGTTCATCGGGAATTTTCAGCGGCTGGCCAGTGATCCGGTCACGCACCGTTTCGCCGGTTTTCATCACCGCCAGAACATTGCCTTCGGCCAGACCGTCGCGTTTGCCCTTGTTCAGGGTGACCACGTCCATCACGCCGATCTGCGTGACGCCGCGTGGCACATCGATGATCACGCCGTTGATGTCGCTTTTCGGCGCGCTCGGCATGAAGGTCGAATTGATCGAACGTTCTTCACCGCCGAACAAGCGGTCACCGAGGCGTACTTCCTGGGTGGTGCGTTGCAGGGCGAGGGTGGCGACGTCGCCTTCGGTGGCAACAACCTCGCCGCCGCCGATATCGTCGGCGTTGATGCCGAGAAACTCCTTGGTCTGCGGGTCGGTGTATACCTTGCCTTGGCGGAAGATGCCGTACACCGGTTGCTCCGGATCGAAATGGCCACGGGCGAAAATGCGGTCACCGGTACCGCTGAGCACCCGTTCGGCATCGCCGGCGACGATGTACGGCGCCTTGTCGAAGTCTTCGGCCTTGTCGACGATGCGATTGCTCAGCAGAAAGCTGTTGATCGATTTCAGCGGAATGCTTGGAATCGCCTCGGCCACCGGGCTGGTGCGAATCCGTGGCGAGAGCTTGATGGTGCCGCGCGACTCGCCACGATGGACGGTCAGTTGCGGTTGGCCGTTGACGTAGCTGAGGGTCAGCGTGTCGCCGGGATAGATCAGGTTGGGGTTTTCGATCTGCGGATTGGCCCGCCACAGTTGTGGCCACTGCCAGGGCTCGCGCAGGTATTTGCCGGAAATGTCCCAGAGCGTGTCCCCGGAAACCACCGTGTATTGCTGTGGAAAACCATCCTTGAGTTGCACTTGCCCTTGCGCGGCGCCGGCCGAAGCCAGAAGCAGCAGGGCGAGTAGTGTTTTCCTCATGCAGTGAATCCCTTTATCATGTGCGTTCGCGTGAATCGTCAGAGCCCCCGTGGCTCGCTTCTGTATTTCAGAAGCTACGCTTCACAACGGTAGCCTGCATCTTCGGACCCGCCAGGCCATCGACCCGACTTTACTCAACGTGTGCAGCAATCGAAGCCTATGGCCATTTTAAACATCCTCGAATTTCCGGACCCGCGTCTGCGCACTATCGCCAAACCAGTGGCTGTAGTGGACGACGAAGTGCGTCAGTTGGTCGACGACATGTTTGAAACAATGTATGAAGCGCCGGGCATCGGCCTCGCCGCGACCCAGGTCAACGTGCACAAACGTATCGTCGTGATGGACCTGTCCGAAGACCGCACCGAGCCACGGGTGTTCATCAACCCCGAGTTCGAATCGCTGACCGACGAGATGGACCAGTACCAGGAAGGCTGCCTCTCGGTACCGGGCTTCTACGAAAACGTCGACCGCCCGCAGAAGGTCAAAATCAAGGCGCTGGACCGCGACGGCAAGCCCTATGAGCTGATCGCCGAAGGCCTGCTCGCGGTGTGCATCCAGCACGAATGCGACCACCTCAACGGCAAATTGTTCGTCGATTACCTGTCCACACTCAAACGCGACCGGATCAAGAAGAAGCTGGAAAAGCTGCACCGCCAGAACGCTTGATGCCCCTCTTCAAAGGCTTGCTGCGGCAAGCCTTTTTCTTTTTATGAGACGCCTTTCATGACTGAGCCACTGCGCATTGTTTTTGCCGGTACCCCGGAATTCGCCGCCGAACACCTCAAGGCCCTGCTGAGCAGCCCATACGGGATCGTCGCGGTCTACACCCAGCCGGATCGCCCGGCCGGCCGTGGGCAAAAACTGATGCCAAGCCCGGTCAAACAACTCGCCCTGGAAAATAATATCCAGGTGTTGCAGCCGCCGACGTTGCGCAATGCCGAGGCCCAGGCGGAGCTGGCCGCGCTGAAGCCGGACTTGATGGTGGTGGTCGCCTACGGTTTGATCCTGCCGCAAGCGGTGCTGGATATTCCGCGTCTGGGTTGCATCAACAGCCATGCGTCGTTGCTGCCGCGCTGGCGCGGTGCGGCGCCGATCCAGCGCGCGGTCGAACACGGCGATGCCGAAAGCGGTGTAACGGTGATGCGCATGGAGGCCGGGCTGGATACCGGGCCGATGTTGCTCAAGGTCGTCACGCCGATCAGCGCTGAAGATACCGGCGGCACCCTGCATGATCGCCTCGCCGAGATAGGGCCGCCCGCCGTGGTGCAGGCGATTGCCGGTCTGGCTGCCGGCACCCTGCAAGGTGAGGTGCAGAACGACGAGCTCGCCACTTACGCGCACAAACTGAACAAAGACGAAGCACGCATCGACTGGAGCCGTCCGGCAGTGGAGCTGGAACGTCTGGTCCGCGCCTTCAATCCATGGCCGATCACCCACAGCACGCTCAATGGCGAAGCGTTGAAAGTGCTGGCCGCGACCGTGGCCGAAGGCACTGGCGCTCCGGGTGAAATCCTCAGCGCCAGCAAGGACGGCCTGATCGTCGCCTGCGGTGCCCAAGCACTGTGCCTGACCCGCCTGCAATTGCCCGGCGGCAAGGCGCTGAACTTCAGCGACCTGTTCAACAGCCGCCGCGAGAAATTCGCCGTCGGCAGCGTGCTCGGCGCTGCGGTGGAAGCGCAATGAACCCGCGTCTGGCCGCCGCCAAGGCCCTCGCTGCCGTACTCAGCGGCAAAGCCTCGCTGAACAGCTCCCTGCCGACGCAACTGGACAAGGTCGAGGATCGCGATCGCGGTTTCACTCAGGACCTGGCCTTCGGCACCGCACGCTGGCAGCCACGCCTGTCGGCACTGGCGGAAAAACTCCTGCAGAAACCGTTCAAAGCCGCCGACGCTGATGTCGAGGCGTTGCTGCTGGTTGGTCTGTACCAATTGCTCTACACCCGCGTGCCGGCGCACGCCGCCATCGGCGAAACCGTCGGTTGTGCCGACAAGCTGAAAAAGCCCTGGGCCAAAGGTCTGCTCAACGCCGTGCTGCGCAATGCCCAGCGCGAAAGCGAGACGATCTTCGCTGAGCTGGAACGCGATCCGGTGGTGCGCACGGCCCACCCGCGCTGGCTGCAAAAATCCCTGAAGGCCTTCTGGCCCGAGCATTGGGAAGCCATCTGCGCAGCGAACAACGCGCATCCGCCGATGATCCTGCGGGTCAACCGCCGTCATCACAGCCGCGATGCTTATCTGGCGTTGCTGGGCGAAGCCGGGATCGCCGCGACACCGTGCGTTTACAGCCGCGACGGCATCGTCCTCGAAGCTGCTGCCGACGTGCGCAGCCTGCCGGGTTTCGCCGAAGGCTGGATCAGCGTGCAGGACGAAGCCGCGCAACTGGCCGCCGACTTGCTTGATCTGGCCCCGGGGCAGCGGGTGCTCGACGCCTGCTGCGCCCCTGGCGGCAAGACCTGCCACATCCTTGAAGCCGAACCGGCGCTGGCCGGGGTGGTGGCGGTGGATCTGGAAGCCAAGCGTCTGGTGCGGGTGAAGGAAAACCTCGAGCGCCTCGGCCTCGACGCTGAACTGATCGCCGCCGACGGTCGCGATATCGACAAATGGTGGGACGGCAAACCGTTCCAGCGCATCCTCCTCGATGCGCCATGCTCGGCCACCGGGGTAATTCGTCGCCATCCGGACATCAAGCTGACCCGCCAGCCGGACGACATCGTCGCGCTCGCGCAACTGCAAGGCGAACTGCTCGACGCCATGTGGAAAACCCTCGAAGTCGGCGGCATCCTGCTCTACGCCACGTGCTCGACGCTGCCGACCGAGAACACCGAAGTCATCGCCGCGTTCCTCGAGCGCACCCCCGGTGCCCGTGAACTGGATCTGGCCACAGCGGCCGGAATCAAGCAGCCCCATGGTCGCCAGTTGCTGGCCCAGCAGGGCGGGCATGACGGGTTCTACTACGCCAAGCTGATCAAGATCGCCGCCGCGCGCGGCTAAACGGATTCATGGAGTGACTGGATGAAAATCATCATCCTCGGTGCGGGACAGGTCGGCGGTTCGCTGGCCGAACATTTGGCCAGCGAGGCCAACGACATCACTGTGGTCGACACCGATGGCGAGCGCCTGCGCGACCTCGGCGACCGCCTCGACATCCGCACCGTGCAGGGCCGGGGCTCGCTGCCGTCGGTGCTGCGTCAGGCCGGTGCCGACGACGCCGACATGCTGGTAGCGGTGACTAACAGCGACGAAACCAACATGGTTGCCTGCCAGGTCGCCCACACGCTGTTCCACACGCCGACCAAGATCGCTCGCGTGCGCGAAGCGTCGTACCTCAATCGCGAGGAGCAGTTGTTCCAGAACGAAGCGATTCCGGTCGACGTGCTGATCAGCCCCGAGCAGGTCGTGACCAATTACATCAAGCGCCTGATCCAGCACCCCGGCGCGTTGCAGGTGATCGACTTCGCCGAAGGCGCGGCGCAACTGGTGGCGGTGCGCGCCTATTACGGCGGGCCGCTGGTCGGCCAGCAACTGCGCCAGTTGCGTGAGCACATGCCGAACGTCGAAACGCGCGTCGCGGCGATCTTCCGCCGTGACCGGCCGATCCTGCCCCAGGGCGACACGGTGATCGAGGCCGATGACGAGGTTTTTTTCATCGCCGCTCGCGAGGACATTCGCGCGGTGATGAGCGAAATGCGCCGCCTCGACGAAACCTACAAACGCATCGTTATCGCCGGTGGCGGACAGATCGGCGAGCGCCTGGCCGAGGCCATCGAAAGCCGCTATCAGGTGAAGATCATCGAGATGAGCCCGGCGCGTTGCCGCTACCTCTCCGATACCCTCGACAGCACCGTGGTGTTGCAGGGCAGTGCCTCGGACCGCGATCTGCTGCTGGAAGAGAACATCGCCGACGCCGATATCTTCCTCGCACTGACCAACGATGACGAAGCCAACATCATGTCGTCGCTGCTGGCGAAACGGCTGGGGGCGAAGAAGGTCATGACGATCATCAACAACCCGGCCTACGTCGACCTGATCCAGGGCGGCGACATCGATATCGCCATCAGCCCGCAACTGGCGACCATCGGCACCCTGCTCGCCCACGTGCGCCGAGGCGATATCGTCAGCGTGCACTCACTACGGCGCGGCGCGGCGGAAGCGATCGAGGCGATTGCCCACGGTGATGCGAAGTCCAGCAAGGTCATCGGCAAGCCGATCGAGAAGATCGGCCTGCCACCAGGCACCACCATCGGCGCGGTGATCCGCAACGAGAACGTGATCATCGCCCACGACGACACGGTGATCGAAGCGGGCGACCACGTGATTCTGTTCCTTGTGGACAAAAAGCACATTCGCGATGTGGAGAAGCTGTTTCATGTGGGGTTGAGCTTCTTCTGACCTGAAGACAACGTTGCCCGTGATGGCCCCTTCGCGAGCAGGCTCGCTCCCACAGTGGAATGCATTCCAAAGGTGGGAGCGAGCCTGCTCGCGAAAGCGGTCTGACAGACTTGCAGGTTCTCTGACGAACAATAGAAAGGAATCCGCCAATGCTCGAATCCCTGGAAAAAATGCTCGCCAAGGGTGTGGATAACGCTCTGCTGCGCTTCGGTCTGGGCAAGGGTTATCTGGACTTGGGTGAAAACTCCAAGGCTGCCGAGCATTTTCAGCGTTGTGTCGCTTTCGATCCGAAATACTCGGCGGCGTGGAAGTTGCTGGGCAAGGCGCATCTGGCGCTGGGCGATCACGCCGCTGCGCGTCAGGCCTGGGAACAAGGCCTCGAAGCGGCCCGCGCCCATGGTGACAAACAGGCCGAAAAGGAGATGACGGTGTTCCTGAAGAAGCTCGAGCGACAGGCGCCTTGAGCTACCGATAGCGCAAGGCGAGGCCGTCTGCATTAACCGTCCCCCAAGCGAAGTTGCTCAGTACCAGCGCGCCTCGCCCGGCGGACGCTTCTTGAAGCGTTTCATGCTCCACATGTACTGGCTCGGATACGCCGCGACGTAACGCTCGACCACTTTGCTCATGGCTGCGCAGGACTCTGCGGTATCGGTGCTGTACATCGCTTCTGGCGCGGCTTCGAGAATCACTTTGTAGCCCGAGCCGTCAGGCAGGCGCAGGGCGTGCAGGAACACACCGACCGCTTTGCCGCCGGCCAACATGTTCGGCACAAATTTGCTGGTCAGTGCCTGGGTGGCGAAAAACGGTACGAAAATCCCGGCGGATTCGGCTGGTTCCGGGTCGGCGGGAATGCCCACGGCACCACCCTTGCGCACTTCCTTGATGACGCTGAGAATGCCTTCCTTGGTCGACGCCGCGACCTTGTTGCCCAGTTGCACGCGCTGTTTGCGCAGCAACTCATCCACTGCCTTGAGCTTCGGCGGACGGTAGAAAATGATCGGTTTGCACTGGCTGCAATAGAAGTGGTTGAGCACTTCCCAGTTGCCGAGGTGGCTGGTGATGCCGACCACGCCTTTGCCCGAGGCCAGCGCGTCTTTCAACACATCAAGGCCTTCGACTTCACGGACCAGATCGATCGAGCGCTGCGCCGGCCAGATCCACGCGCAGGCGCTTTCGGTCAGCGACTTGCCGATGTCCTTCAGACTCTGCCCGACCAGACGCTCACGTTCGGCCGCATCCATCTGGGGAAAGCACTTGGACAGGTTGATCCGCACCACGTCGCGGGAACGGTTGGGGGTTTTCCACATGATCCAGCCGATCGCCGAACCCACGGCCTGCACGGCTCGCCATGGCAGCAGGGCAAACAGCCGCAGAGCGCCTACCAGCAAGGCGCCTTTAAACTTTTCCACAGGTCACTCCTGATCTTTGTGCTGTGCGCGAGGCGGGCATTCTAACCGGCGTTGGCAAGCTGCGCGTAGCGGTCGCAATCCTGGGTGTGGTCCATGACCATGCCCGAGGCCTGCATCAGCGCGTAGCAAATGGTCGGACCGACGAAGGTGAAGCCGGCCTTTTTCAGCGCCTTGCTCATCGCCAGCGCTTCCGGGGTGATCGCCGGGACTTCGCTGCGATCCTTGAAATGATTGATGATCGGTTGGTCGCCTACGAATGACCAGAGCAACGCCACCGGATCCTCCAGCGCCAGCCACGCCTGGGCATTGCGCCGCGCAGCGTTGAGTTTCAGGCGATTGCGGATGATGCCCGGGTCGAGCATCAGTTCGTCGATCTCGGCGTCACTCATCTGCGCCACGCGCTGCACATCGAAGCCGAACAGCACCTCGCGATAGCGCTCACGTTTGCGCAACACCGTGATCCACGACAACCCGGCCTGGAACCCTTCGAGCAAAAGCAACTCGAACAAACCCTGCGCATCGCGCAGCGGCGTGCCCCACTCCTGATCGTGATAAGCCATGTACAGCGGATCTTCGGTACACCAAAAGCAGCGTGGCATAAGGCTCCAGGGGGCGTGCGCAGCAACGAATCGGGTATACTCCCGCTCTTTAAATCGCAGCCCAAGAAACAGGTGAATTTCGTGAGCCAGCCTACGCCAGCCGTGCGTACCTTCCAAGACTTGATCCTCGCGCTCCAGCAATACTGGGCCGAGCAAGGTTGCGTGGTACTTCAGCCCTACGATATGGAAGTAGGCGCCGGCACTTTCCACACCGCGACCTTCCTGCGCGCCATCGGCCCGGAAACCTGGAACGCCGCGTACGTGCAGCCAAGCCGCCGTCCGACTGACGGCCGTTACGGCGAAAACCCGAACCGTCTGCAGCACTACTACCAGTTCCAGGTAGTCCTGAAGCCGAACCCGGACAACTTCCAGGAACTGTACCTGGGCTCGCTCAAGCATGTCGGCCTCGACCCGCTGGTGCACGACATCCGCTTCGTCGAAGACAACTGGGAATCGCCGACCCTCGGCGCCTGGGGTCTGGGCTGGGAAGTCTGGCTCAACGGCATGGAAGTCACCCAGTTCACCTACTTCCAGCAAGCGGGCGGCATCGAGTGCTACCCGGTGACCGGCGAGATCACCTACGGTCTCGAGCGTCTGGCGATGTACCTGCAAGGCGTCGATTCGGTCTACGACCTGGTCTGGGCTGACGGCCCGTTCGGCAAAGTCACCTATGGCGATGTGTTCCACCAGAACGAAGTGGAGCAGTCCACCTACAACTTCGAACACGCCAACGTCGACAAACTGTTCGAGCTGTTCGACTTCTATGAAAGCGAAGCCAAGCGCCTGATCGAACTCGACCAGCCGCTGCCGTTGCCGAGCTACGAAATGGTGCTGAAGGCGTCGCACACCTTCAACCTGCTGGATGCGCGCCGGGCGATCTCGGTAACCGCGCGTCAGCAATACATTCTGCGCGTACGCACCCTGGCGCGTTCCGTTGCGCAAGCCTATCTGCTGGCCCGCGCCAAGCTGGGCTTCCCGATGGCGACCCCGGACCTGCGTGACGAAGTACTGGCCAAGCTGGAGGCTGCACAATGAGTGCGCAAGATTTTCTGGTTGAACTGGGCACCGAAGAACTGCCACCCAAAGCCCTGAACACTTTGGCTGATGCGTTCCTCGCCGGTATCGACAAGGGCCTGCAAGCCGCCGGCCTGAGCTACGAAAGCAAAACCGTTTATGCCGCGCCACGTCGTCTGGCCGTGCTGATCACTGCGCTGGCCACTCAGCAGCCGGATCGCAGCATCAACCTCGATGGCCCGCCACGTCAGGCCGCGTTCGACGCTGATGGCAATCCGACTCAGGCCGCCCTGGGCTTCGCCAAGAAGTGCGGCGTCGAGCTGAGCGAAATCGACCAGAGCGGTCCGAAACTGCGCTACAGCCAGAACATCGCCGGCAAGCCGACCGCGAGCCTGCTGCCGACCATCGTCGAAGATTCGCTGAACGACCTGCCGATTCCGAAACGCATGCGTTGGGGTGCGCGCAAGGAAGAATTCGTGCGTCCGACGCAGTGGCTGGTGATGCTGCTCGGTGACCAGGTCATCGATTGCACGATCCTCGCACAGAAGGCTGGCCGTGAATCCCGTGGTCACCGCTTCCATCATCCGGAGAGCGTGCGCATCGGTTCGCCGTCGAGCTACCTCGCCGACCTGCGGGCCGCGTATGTATTGGCCGATGCCAACGAGCGTCGCGAGATCATCAGCAAGCGTACCGAAGAGCTGGCCACCCGTCAGGAAGGCACGGCGATCGTGCCACCGGCGCTGCTCGACGAAGTGACCGCACTGGTCGAATGGCCGGTGCCACTGGTGTGCTCGTTTGAAGAACGCTTCCTCGACGTGCCGCAGGAAGCGCTGATCACCACCATGCAGGACAACCAGAAGTACTTCTGCCTGCTGGATGCCGACGGCAAGTTGCTGCCACGTTTCATTACCGTGGCCAACATCGAAAGCAAAGACCCGCAGCAGATCATCGCCGGTAACGAGAAAGTGGTTCGCCCACGCCTGACCGACGCCGAGTTCTTCTTCAAGCAGGACAAGAAGCAGAAGCTCGAAGACTTCAACCTGCGCCTGCAGAACGTGGTGTTCCAGGAAAAACTCGGCAGCGTCTACGACAAGGCCGAGCGCGTTTCCAAACTGGCCGCGTACATCGCCGCACGTATCGGCGGCAACGCGTCGTGGGCTGCCCGCGCGGGCCTGCTGTCGAAGTGCGACCTGGCCACCGAAATGGTTGGCGAGTTCCCGGAGATGCAAGGTGTCGCCGGTTACTACTACGCCCTCAATGACGGCGAGCCACAGGACGTTGCGCTGGCGCTGAACGAGCAATACATGCCACGCGGTGCCGGGGCTGAATTGCCGGCGACCCTGACCGGTGCAGCCGTCGCCATCGCCGACAAGCTCGACACTCTGGTCGGCATCTTCGGTATCGGCATGCTGCCAACCGGCAGCAAAGACCCGTATGCCCTGCGCCGTGCGGCACTGGGCGTGCTGCGTATCCTGATCGAGAAACAACTGGACCTGGACCTGAACGACGCCGTGGCTTTCGCGGTGAATGCATTCGGCGGCAAGGTCAAGGCTGCCGGCCTAAACGATGCCGTGCTGGAATTCATCTTCGACCGCCTGCGTGCGCGTTATGAAGACGAAGGCGTCGACGTCGCCACCTACCTGTCGGTACGTGCATTGAAGCCGGGTTCGGCGCTGGACTTCGACCAGCGTGTGCAAGCGGTTCAGGCCTTCCGCAAACTGCCGGAAGCGGCAGCGCTGGCGGCGGTGAACAAGCGCGTGTCGAACCTGTTGAGCAAAGTCGAAGGCTCGGTACCGACCGTGGTCGAAGCCAAGTATTTCGACAACGCCAACGAGTTCTCGCTGTACTCGGCGATCCAGCAAGCGGATCAGGCCGTGCAGCCAATGGCCGCAGCGCGTCAGTACAACGAATCGCTGGCACGCCTGGCAGCACTTCGCGAGCCGGTCGACGCGTTCTTCGACGCGGTGATGGTCAATGCCGACGACGCCAATGTGCGGGCCAACCGCTACGCGCTGCTGGCGCGCCTGCGTGGCCTGTTCCTCGGTGTTGCCGACATTTCGCTGCTGGGTTGAGGGATTGCTGTTGAAACTGCTGATTCTCGATCGTGACGGCGTGATCAATTACGACTCCGATGCCTACATCAAGTCGGTGGAGGAGTGGATTCCGCTGCCCGGCTCGATCGAAGCGATTGCGCAGTTGAGCAAGGCCGGCTGGACGGTGGCGGTGGCCACCAACCAGTCGGGCATTGCTCGCGGCTACTACGACCTCGCCACCCTCGAGGCCATGCACGCGCGCCTGCGCGAGCTGGTCGCGGCGCAGGGCGGCGAAGTCGGTCTGATCGTGTATTGCCCGCACGGCCCGGACGAAGGTTGCGATTGCCGCAAACCGAAACCGGGAATGCTGAAAGCCATTGCCGAGCATTACACGGTGCCGTTGACCAACGTCTGGTTCGTCGGCGACAGCCTTGGTGACCTGGAGGCCGCCAAAGCCGTCGATTCACAGCCAGTTTTGGTGAAGACCGGGAAAGGCGAAAAGACTCAGGGCAAAACCCTGCCGGTTGGCACTCTGATTTTTGACGATCTGGCGGCGATTGCCGCAGAACTTATCCACAACTAGAGTACTTCTGAATTTCCTGGCCAGGGATTGCTCGGGAGTGCGCTTGAACAGTCGGGGCATTGCCCCGTAACGGTAACCGTCGCCATGTCGATACTGCGGGCCTTCAGAATCTTTGTTTTTTATCTGCTGCTGGGCACAACAGCGTTGCTGTGGTGCAGTCTGAGCTTTTTCATCGCGCCGTTTCTGTCCTTCAAGGCGCGCTATCGTTTCATCAATGTGTACTGGTGCCGTTGCGCCCTGTGGCTGACCAAGGTTTTCCTTGGCATCCGCTACGAAATCAAAGGTGCGGAAAACGTGCCTGACCGGCCCTGCGTGATTCAATCGAACCACCAGAGCACTTGGGAGACCTTCTTTCTCTCCGCTTATTTCTCGCCATTGAGCCAAGTGCTCAAGCGCGAATTGCTCTACGTGCCGTTCTTCGGCTGGGCCATGGCCATGCTGCGCCCGATCGCCATCGACCGCGACAACCCGAAGGCCGCGCTCAAACAAGTCGCGGCCAAAGGCGACGAGCTGCTCAAGGACAACGTCTGGGTGCTGATCTTCCCCGAAGGCACACGAGTCCCCTACGGCACTGTCGGAAAATTCTCCCGCAGTGGCAGCGCATTGGCAGTGAATGCGGCGCTTCCGGTGCTGCCGATTGCACACAATGCCGGCAAATTCTGGCCAAAAATCGGCTGGGGCAAACAGGCCGGAGTGATCACCGTGGTCATTGGCGAACCGATGTATGCCGAAGGCAGCGGGCCGCGCGCCATCGCTGATCTGAATGACCGTGTGCAGGCGTGGAACGAGAAGACCCAGCGTGAAATGGGTTCGCTGCCACCGGCGCCACAGGCACCGGCCGCGAGTGACCAGCTGGCTGTCTGAATTTTGTGGATAACCTGTGTACGCTTTCGCTTAAAAAGCCCACAATTATTATCTAACTTATTGATTTTGATAGATATTTATAAATCTATGAATTGAACAAAATCCGTGCATAAGTTTTATTCGGATGTAAAAAAACCGGCCGTTATAGCCGGTTTTTTTATGCCCCTTTTTCATTCAGCAAGCAGCGGCAACTCGATAAGGAAAGTGGTTCCCGCATCGACCACGCTACGACACTCAATCGTACCGCCATGATGATCAATCACGGCTTTGACCATCGACAAACCCAAGCCCACGCCGTCGATGCCCTGGGCCGAAGAGAAACGCCGATACTGGCTGAACAGGTCAGGCAATTCATCGGCGGCAATGCCCTTGCCCTGATCGGTCAATTCGCAGCGCAGCCACTGCCCATCACAGCTGACCGTCAGTTGCACCGTGCTGTCTGCCGGGCTGTACTTGATCGCGTTTTCCAGCAGGTTGAACAGGGCGCGCGTCAGCAATCCCTGATCGGCCAGAATCAGCCGCTCCTGGCATTGCTCATCGACCTCGTTGAGCAGCTCGATGCGTTTCTGCTGGGCGATCGGCAACGCCTGATCGAGCACATCCAGTACCAGCATGGCGAACAATGTCGGGCGGAACTGGTAGGTTTCGGATTCAGCGCGCGCCAACAAGACAAAACCATCGGTCAGATCCAGCGCGCGGCGCACCTGACGCTCAATCTGCTCGAACAGCGGCGCATCAGCACCCGCCTGATGACGATGCACATCCAGCAGGGCGAGGATCGCCGAATGGGGGGCGCGCAGGTCGTGGGAAAGAAAACGCAGCAGGACGCCGCGCTGCTCCTCGGCCGCACGCTCGGCACTCAAGTCCGTCAGGCTGAGCAGCCAACCGATCGGCGTATCGCCGTCGACCGGCAGCAGCGCCGCTCTTTCCAGGCGCAGACTGCGTTCCTTGTGATCGCGAAATTCCAGCAGCGGCAGCGTGGCCAGCGGCGGTCGCGGCGTTGTGGATAATTCCGGATAGCCGAGCCGTGCCAGTTGCTCGAGTACGTCATCGCCCACCAGCGGATCCTCGAACAACTCGCGCGCCTTGCGATTGCCCAGCAGAATCTTGCCCAGCGGATCACTGATCAGCGTCGCCACCGGCAGGTATTCCAGGCCATCGGCAATGAACCGCCGGGTGTCGCGGGTGCGGCTCATGGCTTGTTCGAGCGCCATGATCTGGCCCTGCAAACGGTCGGCACCGGTGAAGCGGGTCCGCCGACGTTCAGGGAAGACTTTCGGTTCGCTGTCCAGACGTGCCAGCTCCCAGCCGAAGTAGGTCAGCACAACACTCAGGCGTCGCCAGTTCCAGATCAGGTAACCGAACAACATCCCCAAGGCTGCTGGCGTTGGCGACCACCAGTAGCGGACTTCGGCCAGGAGGGCGCTGGCGATCAGCGCACAGGCCATACCGACCAAGGTTACCCACAGCGCCCAACGCGGCCGCCACAGCAATAATCCCAGCACACCCGCGACCATCGCCACGGACAACAGCGCGCCGGGCGCTGGCGACGGATTGTGCAGATTGATCTGGGCGCGATAAGACAACAAGGCAGTCAGCGGCAACAGCACTAGACTTATCCACAACCACTCGCGCACCAGCCGCCGGAACAGACGCTGGACCTGGCTCGGCTCACGACTTTCACGTCGGCGTTGAGGGCTACGCATGAGGCAAAGGGCAGGGCAGTGGATAGGGTTTCATAGGTCTCGGGTCGGAGGCGTAGACCCGAAGAATCATAGCGGACGTCGACCACCGACGGGCTGCTTCTTTCATCGCGGCCGGGGAGTCGCTATTGTCGACATCCCAGCCCCAGCGACAAGGAACACCGCCGATGCGCGTTGCCATTCTGGACGATGAACCCGCCGAACTGCGCCGGGTCGAGCAAACCCTGGAGCAAATGGCCGAAGCTGGCGAACAGCCGTGGTCACTGCACAGCTTCGAGCGCGGCGAAGACTTGTTGCGCCAGCTGCGCCGGGAAACCTTCGACCTGTTGATTCTCGATTGGCAACTTCCTGATCTCACGGGTCTGGCACTGCTGCGCTGGACCCGCGAACACATGGACGCGCCACCCGCTGCAATCATGCTCACCAGCCGCGATGGCGAGAGCGATATCGTTCAAGCCTTGAATGCCGGGGCTGACGATTATGTCAGTAAGCCGTTTCGCCCCAATGAGTTGAAGGCGAGGGTGGCTGCGGTATTGCGTCGGCATAGCCAACCGCGCAGCGCGGCGGGCGAAATACAGACGTTTCACGATCTGACTTTCGACGACGCCGAACTGACCGTCACCCGTGAAGGCAAACCGATCCTCATGACCGAACGCGAATACCGCTTGGCGCGCTGCCTGTTCAGTAACCTGGGGCGGCCATTGTCGCGTGATTACCTGTACGAGCGCTTCTGGCCGAACGAGGAGACAACCTCTTCGCGGCCACTGGATACGCATATCTACCGATTACGCAACAAGCTCGGGCTGACAGCGGATCGGGGTTGGCAGTTGCTGACAATTTATGGGTATGGGTATCGGTTGGAGAGCGTCGGCACTGGGAATGACTGAGGCAAAAAAACCCCGGCATTGGCCGGGGTTGTTCATGAGCGAGTAGCAATCTGGATCAGAAATCCAGGTTGGAAACCGCCAATGCGTTGCTCTCGATGAAGTCTCGGCGAGGTTCGACCGCATCACCCATCAGGGTGTTGAAGATCTGGTCTGCACCGATGGCGTCTTCGATGGTGACTTTCAGCATGCGGCGCACGCTTGGGTCCATGGTGGTTTCCCACAGCTGATCAGGGTTCATTTCGCCCAGACCTTTGTAGCGCTGGATGGTGTGGCGCTTGGTGCTTTCGGCCATGAGCCAGTCGAGGGCTTCCTTGAACTCGGTAACGGCTTTCTTGCGCTCGCCACGCTGGATGTACGCGCCTTCGTCGAGCAGGGTGCTCAGTTGCGCGCCCAGAGTGACCACGGTTTTGTAGTCGTTGCTGCCGAAGAAGTCGCGGTTGAAGGTGACGTAGTTCGACAGGCCGTGGGAGATCAGTTCGACCTCTGGCAGCCAGACGCCACGTTCACGATCTTCGCGCAGGCTGGCCTTGTAAACCAGGCCAGACTTCTCGTTGGTACGCAGGCGAACTTCGTACTGGGCCAGCCACTCTTGCATTGCTGCGTGGTCGCCAAGGGTTTCGAGGCTGACGGCCGGCAGGTAGATGAAGTGCTCGGTCAGCTCCTGTGGGTACAGGCGCGACAGACGCTTGAGGGTCTTCATGACCATGCGGAAGTCGTTGACCAGACGTTCCAGCGCTTCACCGGAAATGCCCGGGGCTTCTTCGTTCAGGTGCAGGCTTGCATCTTCCAGGGCCGACTGCGTCATGTACTCTTCCATGGCGTCGTCGTCTTTGATGTATTGCTCTTGCTTGCCTTTCTTGACCTTGTACAGCGGTGGCTGGGCGATGTAGATGTAGCCACGCTCGATCAGCTCCGGCAGCTGACGGAAGAAGAAGGTCAGCAGCAGGGTGCGGATGTGCGAACCGTCGACGTCAGCATCGGTCATGATGATGATGTTGTGATAGCGCAACTTGTCGATGTTGTACTCTTCGCGACCGATGCCGCAGCCCAGCGCGGTGATCAGCGTGCCCACTTCCTGGGACGAGATCATCTTGTCGAAACGGGCTTTCTCGACGTTGAGGATCTTGCCCTTCAACGGCAGGATCGCCTGGGTCTTGCGGTTACGTCCCTGCTTGGCAGAACCGCCCGCGGAGTCACCCTCCACCAAGTACAGTTCGGACAGCGCCGGGTCTTTCTCCTGGCAGTCAGCGAGTTTGCCCGGCAGGCCGGCGATGTCCAGCGCGCCTTTGCGGCGGGTCATCTCACGGGCCTTGCGTGCGGCTTCACGGGCACGGGCGGCGTCGATCATCTTGCCGACCACCAGCTTGGCTTCGTTCGGGTTTTCCAGGAGGAAGTCGGAGAAGTACTTGCCCATCTCCTGCTCGACCGCGGTCTTCACTTCGGAAGACACCAGCTTGTCTTTGGTCTGCGAGCTGAACTTCGGATCCGGCACTTTCACCGAGATGATTGCGGTCAGGCCTTCACGGGCATCGTCACCGGTGGTGGCGACTTTGTGCTTCTTCGCCAGACCTTCCTGCTCGATGTAGTTGTTCAGGTTACGCGTCAGTGCCGAGCGGAAGCCCACCAGGTGGGTGCCGCCGTCGCGCTGCGGAATGTTGTTGGTGAAGCACAACAGGTTCTCGTTGAAGCTGTCGTTCCACTGCAGGGCGATTTCCACGCCGATGCCGTCTTCACGCTGGATGTTGAAGTGGAACACCTGATTGACCGCAGTCTTGTTGGTGTTCAGGTATTCAACGAACGCACGCAGGCCACCTTCGTACTTGAACAGCTCTTCCTTGCCGCTGCGCTCGTCCTTGAGGACGATGCCGACACCGGAGTTGAGGAAGGACAGTTCACGAATGCGCTTGGCGAGGATGTCCCAGCTGAAGTGAATGTTCTTGAAGGTTTCGCTGGAAGCCTTGAAGTGGATCTGGGTGCCGGTGGTTTCGCTGTCGCCAACGATGGCCATCGGTGCCTGAGGCACACCGTGGACGTAGGTCTGTTCCCAGATCTTGCCACTGCGGCGAACAGTCAGGACCAGTTCTTCGGACAGTGCGTTCACTACCGACACACCCACACCGTGCAGACCGCCGGAAACCTTGTAGGAGTTGTCGTCGAACTTACCGCCAGCGTGGAGGACGGTCATGATGACCTCAGCGGCAGAAACGCCTTCCTCTTTATGCACGTCTACCGGGATGCCACGACCGTTGTCTTTAACGGTGATGGATTCGTCCGGGTGGATGATGATGCTGATGTCGTCGCAATGGCCGGCGAGGGCTTCGTCGATCGAGTTGTCGACCACCTCGAACACCATGTGGTGCAGACCGCTGCCATCGTCGGTGTCACCAATGTACATACCGGGACGTTTGCGTACGGCATCCAGGCCTTTCAGCACTTTAATGCTCGTTGAGTCGTACGTATTTTCTTCGCTCAATGCCTTCACTCCCGATGGTCGTGGGTCTGGGTGATACGGCCCTGTTCCACGTGGAACAAAGCGACTGGCGTTTCCGTCTGCCAGCCTTCCCTCAGTAATTCGTGATCTACACAGGTGATGAACACCTGGCAGCGTAAGTCTTCCAGCAAGCGGCACAGCGCGCGACGGTGGCTCTCGTCCAGCTCGGACGGCAAGTCATCCACCAGATAAATACACTGTCCGCGACGGGCCTGGCTGACCAGGTGCCCTTGGGCAATCCGTAGTGCACAGACCACAAGCTTCTGCTGACCCCGGGACAGGATGTCCGCGGCATTGTGTGCGCCCAATCTGAGACGCAAATCAGCTCGTTGCGGTCCGGCCTGGGTGTGCCCCATCTGCTGGTCCCGTTGCACGGAACCGGCGAGTACGGCGCTCAATTCGCGGTCCTTGTCCCAGCCTCGGTAATAGCTGAGCGTCAAACCCTCGAGCTCAACCAGTTCGCTCAAGGTCTGTTCGAAGACCGGTTTCAAGGCTGTGATGTAAGCGCGGCGGTATTCATCAATTTCAGCGCTGGCCTGGCACAGTTCCCTGTCCCAAACCGCTTGCGAAACGGCGTCAAGTGTACCATGCCGCAGCCAGGAGTTTCTCTGGCGCAGCGCCTTCTGCAAACGCTGCCAGGTGGCCATGAAACGCGGTTCGACGTGGAACACGCCCCAGTCGAGAAACTGCCGGCGAATCTTCGGCGCGCCTTCCAGCAGACGGAAGCTGTCCGGGTTGATCAACTGCAAAGGCAGGATCTCCGCCAACTGCGCAGCGCTACGGGCGTTCTGGCCGTCGATGCGAATCTGGAACTCGCCCTGACGGTCGCGGGAAATCCCCAGCGCACTGTGTCCGCCTTCAGCCAGTTCTACCTGACCAAAAACGGTACAGGCGAGCTGTTCGTACTGAATCACAGGCAACAGCCGCGTGCTGCGAAACGAACGGGCAAGCCCCAGCAGATGAATGGCTTCCAGAACACTGGTTTTGCCGCTGCCGTTGGCGCCGTAAAGAATGTTGATGCGGGGGGAAGGGGAGAAGGTCACCGGGTGCAGATTGCGCACCGCGGTGACCGAAACACGACTTAACGACATTCAGGATCAGCTGATTACAGACGCATCGGCATGACAACGTAAGCCGAATCGTCATTGTCGGACTCTTGCACCAGCGCACTGCTGTTGGAGTCGGACAGGATCAGGCGAACCTGCTCGGTGGTCATCACGCCCAGCACGTCGAGCAGGTAGCTGACGTTGAAGCCGATCTCCAGCGAGCCGCCGTTGTATTCAACGCCCACTTCTTCTTCCGCTTCTTCCTGCTCCGGGTTGTTGGCCTGGATCTTCAACTGACCGCTGGCCAGTTGCAGACGGATACCGCGGTACTTCTCGTTGGACAGAATCGCGGTACGGCTGAACGCTTCACGCAACGCCTGACGATCGCCGAGTACCAGCTTGTCACCACCTTTCGGCAGCACGCGCTCGTAATCCGGGAATTTACCGTCGACCAGTTTCGAGGTGAAAGTGAACTCGCCCGTGGTGGCGCGGATGTGATGCTGGCCGAGGACGATGCTGACATTGCCATCCGGCTCGGTGAGCAGACGCGCCAGTTCGAGAATACCTTTGCGCGGCACGATCACCTGATGACGATCCGGCTGACCGATATCGGCCTGCATCGAGCACATTGCCAGACGGTGACCGTCGGTGGCCACGGCGCGGATCACACCAGCGGAAACTTCCAGCAGCATGCCGTTGAGATAGTAACGCACGTCCTGCTGGGCCATGGCGAAGCTAGTGCGTTCGATCAAGCGACGGAGTTTGCTCTGCTCCAGGCTGCACGTCAGCGAGCCCGGGCCTTCTTCAACAGTCGGGAAGTCGTTGGCCGGCAGGGTCGACAGGGTGAAGCGGCTACGACCGGCCTTTACCACCAGTTTCTGCTCGTCGACCTTGATGTCGATCAGCGCGTCGTTGGGCAGGCTCTTGCAGATATCCATCAGCTTGCGCGCGGGCACGGTGATGGAGCCCGTTTCGGCCGGCTCTTCGAGTTGCACACGACCGACCAGCTCGACTTCCAGGTCGGTGCCGGTCAGCGACAGTTGCTGGCCTTCGACGACCAACAGCACGTTGGACAGTACCGGCAAGGTCTGTCGGCGCTCGACGACGCCTGCGACCAGTTGCAGGGGTTTCAACAGGGCTTCGCGTTGAATGGTGAAATGCATGGTCTAGTCCCTTGCCTTAATAAGCTGCGCTGGTGTTCATCAAGTGGTCAGTGTACGCAGCAGGTTCTTGTAGTCCTCGCGGATGTCCGCGTCGGATTCCTTAAGTTCGTTGATCTTGCGGCAGGCGTGCAGCACGGTGGTGTGGTCGCGGCCGCCAAACACATCGCCGATTTCCGGCAGGCTGTGGTTGGTCAGTTCCTTGGACAACGCCATGGCCACCTGACGCGGACGAGCCACCGAGCGCGAACGGCGCTTGGACAGCAGGTCGGAAATCTTGATCTTGTAATACTCGGCGACGGTGCGCTGAATGTTATCCACAGAAACAAGTTTGTCCTGCAACGCCAGCAAGTCTTTCAGGGATTCGCGAATCAGCTCGATGGTGATGTCGCGGCCCATGAAGTGCGAGTGAGCGATCACACGTTTCAGCGCGCCTTCCAGCTCACGAACGTTGGAGCGGATGCGCTGGGCGATGAAGAACGCGGCGTCATGGGGCAACTCGACTTTGGCCTGATCGGCCTTCTTCATCAGGATCGCCACGCGGGTTTCCAGCTCAGGCGGCTCGACCGCAACGGTCAGGCCCCAGCCGAAGCGGGATTTGAGGCGTTCTTCAAGGCCTTCGATTTCTTTCGGGTAGCGGTCACTGGTGAGAATGACCTGCTGACCACCTTCAAGCAGCGCGTTGAAGGTGTGGAAAAACTCTTCCTGGGAACGCTCCTTGCGGGCGAAGAACTGAATATCGTCGATCAGCAAGGCATCCACCGAACGGTAGAAACGCTTGAATTCGTTGATGGCGTTCAGTTGCAACGCCTTGACCATGTCGGCCACGAAGCGCTCGGAATGCAGGTACACGACCTTGGCATTCGGATTCTTCTTTAATAGATGGTTGCCCACCGCGTGCATCAAGTGGGTTTTACCCAGGCCGACACCACCATAAAGGAACAGCGGGTTGTAACCGTGCTTGGGATTGTCCGCCACCTGCCAGGCCGCCGCACGGGCGAGCTGGTTGGATTTACCTTCAACGAAGTTTTCGAAGGTGAACGTGCGATTCAGGTAACTGGTGTGCTTGAGCGCACCTTCTACCTGCACGGTGCGCTGCTCTGCGCGAACCGGGGCCTGCTGCGAAGCAGCGCCGGCCATCGGATCGAAGCTGTCGCGGGAAGGTTCTTCGCTGACTTCAGCGGCCTTCTGTGTGGAACGTTTGGCCGGAGCAGGCGCGGGCGCCGGTGCCGGGTTGCTCGCTGGCACATTATTGGCCTGCGCCTGAGCAACCTGCGCGGCCGCCAGTGGCGCATTGGGTGCAGCGCGAGGTGCCGAGCTGCGTTTGCTGCCTATTAACAAGGACAGCGCCGGCGTCGAGCCATTGCCGTGCTCATCCAGCAGTTCAAGAACGCGGCCCAGGTACTTTTCGTTGACCCAGTCCAACACGAAACGATTCGGTGCGTAGACGCGCAACTCGTCGCCTTCGGCTTCGACCTGTAGTGGACGGATCCAGGTGTTGAATTGTTGGGCAGGCAGCTCTTCGCGCAAAAGCTCCACGCACTGCTGCCAAAGTTCCACTGACACGGATATCCCCTAAGTTGAAAGCCGGTGAGGCAAAAACAAGCGGCCATTGTAGCGGCGAGCGATTCACTTATCCACATGCAGGTAGGTTCGTCACCATCATTTATCAACGCGTTAACGCATTAAAAGGCGACCAACGGCATGTGAATAAGCCCTGTGGATAAACGCCTCTGAGGGCACTGGACAACTGGGGGCTAAACCCGGTGGATAACCAGCCTGTGGATAACAGGCCATTTCACGCACAGCTTATCCGATAGCGCAGCACAGGCTGAACACTGTTTTCCACTGTAGTTGTCATTCTCTGTACACCACACAAAATAAGGCCTGATAGAAGTTATCCACAGAAGATGGCGTGTCTAGCTTTTACAAGCTTTACAGAAAAGCTTTAAATAATTCCCTTCTTTATTTCTATATCTGGCTGACAGGCTTTCGAGCTTAAACCCTGCCCGGATCTATTTATAAGGAAACGCTGGTTGGAAATTGACCTGAAGGCTTGCTTTCTCTAGAATCCCCGGTCTCTTAAAACGGGGGCCATTCCGGCCCGTTGTGGACGAACCAGGTAACACGACATGAAACGTACTTTCCAACCAAGCACTATCAAACGCGCTCGTACCCACGGTTTCCGTGCTCGCATGGCTACCAAGAACGGCCGCGCAGTCCTGTCGCGTCGTCGCGCCAAAGGTCGTGCGCGTCTGGCAGTTTGATAATCCGGTACTGGAGGTGAGTCAGGACTTCAGTCGGGAAAAGCGTCTGCTTACCCCCCGGCATTTCAAGGCAGTCTTTGACTCCCCTACCGGCAAGGTTCCGGGGAAAAATCTCCTGCTCCTTGCACGCAACAACGATCTTGATCACCCCCGTCTCGGGCTGGTTATCGGGAAAAAGAGCGTAAAGCTCTCCGTTGAGCGCAATCGCCTCAAACGTCTGATGCGCGAATCGTTCCGTCTGCACCAGGATTCACTGGTCGGCTGGGACATCGTTATCGTCGCGCGCAAAGGTTTGGGTGATGTAGAAAACCCCGAATTGATTCAGCATTTCGGCAAACTCTGGAAGCGTCTGGCACGCAACAAGCCCGTTCCGGCAGTCAAAACCGAAACTGTAGGGGTAGACAGTACCGATGCGTAAACTGGCCCTCGTTCCGATCCAGTTTTATCGCTATGCCATTAGTCCTTTAATGGCCAGCCACTGTCGCTTCTACCCCAGTTGTTCCTGCTACGCGTATGAAGCCATTGAAAATCATGGCCTTCTGCGCGGTGGCTGGCTGACCTTTCGTCGTTTAGGTCGCTGTCATCCGTGGAATCCCGGTGGTTATGACCCGGTTCCACCTGTCCCTACCTCCCGTTCTTCTTCGATGGCCGAGTAATCATGGATATCAAACGCACGATCCTGATCGTCGCCCTGGCAATCGTGTCCTACGTCATGGTTCTTAAATGGAACCAGGATTATGGCCAGGCTGCCCTGCCGACTCAGAATGTTGCTTCCAGTACGACTACATCCGGTTTGCCGGACACCGCCACTGGCACAAATGCTGCCAGTGACGATATTCCGCGCGCCGCCAGCGATACCAGCGCACCTGCCGAAACGCCGGTCGCCGCCAGCAAGGATCTGATTCAGGTCAAGACCGATGTGCTCGATCTGGCGATCGATCCACAGGGTGGCGACGTTGCGCAACTGACTCTGCCTTTGTATCCACGTCGTCAGGATCGTCCTGACGTTCCGTTCCAGCTGTTCGATAACGGCGGCGAACGTGTATATCTGGCGCAAAGCGGTCTGATCGGTACCAACGGCCCGGATGCAAACCCGGCCGGTCGTCCGGTTTATTCCTCGGAGAAGAAGGTTTACCAACTGGCTGACGGTCAGGATCAACTCGTCGTTGACCTGAAATTCAGCAAGGACGGCGTCAACTACATCAAGCGTTTCACCATGAAACGTGGCCTGTACGACGTCGCTGTCTCCTACATTGTGGATAACCAGAGCGCTCAGCCCTGGAACGGCGCAATGTTTGCCCAGTTGAAGCGCGATGCCAGCGCTGATCCTTCGTCGACCACTGCTACTGGCACCGCGACTTACCTGGGCGCTGCCCTGTGGACAAGTTCCGAGCCGTACAAGAAAGTGTCGATGAAGGACATGGACAAGGCGCAGCTCAAGGAAACCGTCACCGGTGGTTGGGTAGCCTGGCTGCAGCACTACTTCGTGACCGCGTGGATTCCGGCCAAGGGCGAAAACAATATCGTCCAGACCCGTAAAGACAGCAAAGGCAACTACATCATCGGTTACACCGGTCCTACTCTGACCGCTGCTCCAGGTGCAAAAGTTGAAACCAGCGCTGTGCTGTACGCCGGTCCGAAAAGCCAGGCTGTGCTGAAAGAGTTGTCCCCAGGTCTGGAACTGACCGTCGACTACGGCATTCTGTGGTTCATTGCCCAGCCGATCTTCTGGCTGCTGCAACACATCCACGCCATTGTCGGTAACTGGGGCTGGTCGATCATCTTCCTGACCATGCTGATCAAAGGGATTTTCTTCCCGCTGTCGGCCGCCAGCTACAAATCGATGGCGCGCATGCGTGCCGTGGCTCCGAAACTGGCTGCGCTGAAAGAGCAACATGGCGATGACCGGCAGAAAATGTCGCAAGCCATGATGGAGCTGTACAAGAAAGAGAAGATCAATCCACTGGGCGGCTGCTTGCCGATCCTCGTGCAGATGCCGGTCTTCCTGTCGCTGTACTGGGTTCTGCTGGAAAGCGTGGAAATGCGTCAGGCGCCGTTCATGCTGTGGATCACTGACCTGTCGATCAAGGATCCGTTCTTCATTCTGCCGATCATCATGGGCGCAACCATGTTCATCCAGCAGCAGCTGAACCCGACGCCTCCGGATCCGATGCAGGCGAAGGTCATGAAAATGATGCCAATCATCTTCACCTTCTTCTTCCTGTGGTTCCCGGCGGGTCTGGTGCTGTACTGGGTTGTGAACAACTGCCTGTCGATTGCACAACAGTGGTACATCACGCGTAAGATCGAAGCGGCGACGAAAAAAGCCGAGGCGTAACTTGCACTGTGGATAACACCACTCAAAGCGCCCCCTAGTGGGGCGTTTTGCTATCTGCCACTTTTGTCTGGATGCCGCTTTATGAGCACACCCCGTGAAACCATCGCCGCTGTCGCCACTGCTCAAGGGCGCGGCGGTGTGGGCATCGTCCGTATTTCCGGGCCGTTGGCCAGCGTGGCGGCAAAAGCCATCAGCGGCCGAGAGCTGAAACCGCGTTACGCCCATTACGGACCGTTTTTCAGTGACGACCAGCAGGTGCTGGACGAAGGCCTGGCTTTGTATTTTCCGGGTCCGAACTCGTTTACCGGCGAAGACGTCTTGGAATTGCAGGGCCATGGCGGCCCGATCGTTCTGGACATGTTGCTCAAGCGTTGTCTGGAACTGGGCTGCCGTCTGGCCCGTCCAGGTGAATTCAGCGAGCGCGCCTTCCTCAATGACAAACTCGATCTGGCCCAGGCCGAGGCAATCGCCGATTTGATCGAAGCCAGTTCTGCACAGGCTGCGCGCAATGCGCTGCGTTCATTGCAGGGTGCGTTTTCCCAGCGTGTGCATAACCTGACCGAGCAACTGATCGGTTTGCGTATCTACGTTGAAGCCGCCATCGACTTCCCGGAAGAGGAAATCGACTTTCTCGCCGACGGCCATGTATTGAGCATGCTCGACAAAGTACGCGATGAGTTATCCACAGTGCTGCGCGAAGCAGGGCAGGGCGCGTTATTGCGTGATGGCATGACCGTCGTCATCGCTGGGCGGCCGAATGCTGGTAAATCCAGCCTGTTGAATGCATTGGCCGGTCGCGAAGCCGCCATCGTCACCGAGATTGCCGGCACCACGCGGGATATCCTGCGCGAACATATCCACATCGACGGCATGCCCTTACATGTTGTCGATACGGCAGGCCTGCGGAACACGGATGATCATGTGGAAAAAATCGGCGTGGAACGGGCTTTGAAGGCCATCGGTGAAGCGGATCGGGTTTTGCTGGTGGTCGATTCGACAGCACCAGAGGCACTGGATCCTTTTGCCTTGTGGCCAGAATTCCTTGAGTCTCGACCGGATCCGGCGAAAGTCACCCTGATCCGTAACAAGTCCGATCTGACCGGTGAAGCGGTTTCTCTGGAAACCAGTGATGACGGCCACGTGACCATCAGTCTCAGCGCCAAGTCCGCCGAAGGCCTCGATCTGCTGCGGGACCACCTCAAGGCGTGCATGGGTTACGAGCAGACCTCGGAGAGCAGCTTCAGCGCACGTCGCAGGCATCTGGAGGCACTGCGCCACGCCAGCGCGGCATTGGAACATGGCCGCGCGCAACTGACCCTGGCGGGCGCTGGCGAGTTGCTCGCCGAGGATTTGCGCCAGGCTCAGCATTCCCTGGGTGAAATTACCGGGGCGTTCAGCTCTGATGATTTGCTCGGAAGGATTTTCTCCAGCTTCTGCATCGGCAAATAACCCTCCTGCTATTCACAGACAGGTCCGTTCGCGACCTGTCTGCTTCCCTCTTTTCTAAAATCCTCCAAGAGTGCCGGGCAGATTTTTTCTCCCTGAGCGGTTTTCGGCTGCCCGATACCTCTTCCTCCATCAAATTTCTGTGGATTAAGCCCTGTGAATAACTGCCACTGAGGGCAGTTGATAACAGGGCCTCAAAACTGGAGATAAGCCACGCTGTGGATAACCACCCCATTCATCCACAGGCTTACACCGGTTATCCAATGGCCTCATTGCCACATGAACACAGAGTTTTGAACCTCTGTACACTCTGTAAAACAAGGCCTGTAGCGATCTATCCACAGAAATGTGGTTCAGTAAGAATAAACATAAAAACAAAGGTTTTATAAATTTCTCTTTTTTTTATTCTTTTAACCTCGAGTTCTCCACAGCTGGTTAAATTTTGTGCAAAGGGTTCTTTAGAAAGGGCGAAGTCCCTATACTTGCCGACCAGGTCCAGAAACCTGAGCTCAACTAATTCCTGAATGACCTACTTAAGCAGGCACGAGGTGCGTGGTGGATTTCCCTTCCCGTTTTGAAGTGATCGTCATCGGCGGCGGTCATGCCGGTACCGAGGCAGCACTGGCGTCAGCACGCATGGGGGCAAAAACCCTGTTGCTGACGCATAACGTGGAAACCCTCGGCGCCATGAGTTGCAACCCGGCCATCGGTGGCATCGGCAAAAGCCATCTGGTCAAGGAAATCGATGCCCTCGGCGGCGCGATGGCCATGGCTACCGATAAGGGCGGCATCCAGTTTCGCGTGTTGAACAGCCGCAAAGGTCCCGCCGTACGGGCGACCCGTGCGCAAGCCGACCGAATTCTCTATAAGGCCGCTGTCCGCGAAATCCTGGAAAACCAGCCAAACCTGTGGATATTTCAACAGGCTGCTGACGACCTGATCGTCGAGCAGGAGCAAGTCCGTGGTGTCGTCACACAGATGGGTCTGCGTTTCTTCGCCGATTCCGTGGTGTTGACCACCGGTACATTCCTCGGTGGACTTATCCACATTGGTTTGCAGAATTTCTCTGGCGGTCGCGCCGGTGATCCACCGTCGATTGCTCTGGCCCACCGTCTGCGTGAGTTGCCATTGCGTGTCGGGCGCCTGAAAACCGGTACACCGCCGCGTATTGATGGCAAATCTGTGGATTTCTCGGTGATGACCGAGCAGCCGGGTGACACTCCGATCCCGGTGATGTCGTTCATGGGCAGCAAGGAGCAGCATCCGCGCCAGGTCAGTTGCTGGATTACCCATACCAATGCCCGTACCCACGAAATCATCGCGGCGAACCTTGATCGTTCGCCGATGTATTCCGCTGCCGGGGAGATCGAGGGCGTCGGCCCGCGTTATTGCCCGTCGATCGAAGACAAGATTCATCGCTTTGCCGACAAGGAAAGCCATCAGGTGTTCATCGAACCCGAAGGTCTGACCACCCATGAGCTGTATCCGAACGGGATATCCACAAGCCTGCCGTTCGACGTCCAATTGCAGATCGTGCAGTCGATCCGCGGTATGGAAAACGCGCACATCGTGCGTCCGGGTTATGCGATCGAGTACGACTACTTCGATCCCCGCGATCTGAAGTACAGCCTGGAAACCAAAGTCATCGGCGGTCTGTTCTTCGCTGGGCAGATCAATGGCACCACCGGTTACGAAGAAGCTGGCGCTCAAGGTCTGCTCGCTGGCGCCAACGCCGCGCTGCGGGCCAAGGGGAAAGAGGCCTGGTGTCCGCGCCGCGATGAAGCGTACATCGGCGTTCTGGTCGACGACCTGATCACCCTCGGTACCCAAGAGCCGTACCGTATGTTCACGTCCCGCGCCGAGTACCGCCTGATTCTGCGCGAAGACAACGCCGACCTGCGTCTTACCGAAAAAGGTCGCGAGCTCGGTCTGGTCGATGACGTGCGCTGGGCGGCCTTCTGCAAGAAACGCGAAAGCATCGAGCTTGAAGAACAGCGCCTGAAAAGCACCTGGGTAAGGCCGAATACCCCGCAGGGCGATGCTATTGCTGACAAGTTCGGCACGCCGCTGACTCACGAGTACAACCTGCTCAACCTGTTGAGCCGTCCGGAAATCGACTACGCCGGTCTGGTCGAAGTGACCGGGCAGGGCGCCGAAGATCCACAGGTCGCCGAGCAGGTTGAGATCAAGACCAAGTACGCCGGTTACATCGACCGTCAACAGGACGAAATCGCCCGTCTGCGCGCCAGCGAAGACACGAAATTGCCTGTGGATATCGATTACACCAACATCTCCGGTCTGTCCAAGGAGATCCAGAGCAAGCTCGGCGCCACACGTCCTGAAACGCTGGGCCAGGCTTCGCGGATCCCGGGCGTGACCCCGGCAGCGATTTCGCTGTTGATGATTCATTTGAAAAAACGCGGCGCGGGCCGTCAGTTGGAGCAAAGCGCTTGAGTGCCAAGGTCACTTCGCAACACGCCGAAGAGTTATCCACAGGAGCCCGCGAGCTCGGTGTCAATCTCACAGAAACTCAGCACGAATTGCTGCTGGGATATCTGGCCTTGTTGATCAAATGGAACCAGGCCTACAACTTGACCGCTGTGCGCGATCCAGACGAAATGGTTTCGCGGCACTTGCTCGATAGTCTCAGCGTGATGTCGTTTATCGAAAACGGTCGCTGGCTCGATGTCGGCAGTGGCGGTGGCATGCCTGGTATCCCGCTGGCGATACTGTACCCGGACTCGCAAGTGACCTGTCTGGACAGCAACGGCAAGAAGACCCGCTTCCTGACTCAGGTCAAACTCGAACTGAAGCTGGATAACCTGCAAGTTATCCACAGTCGCGTCGAAGCATTCCAGCCTGCACAGCCTTTCAATGGGATCATTTCCCGGGCGTTCAGCAGCATGGAAAATTTCACCAACTGGACGCGTCACCTCGGCGATGCCGATACACGCTGGCTGGCAATGAAGGGCGTTCATCCGGCCGATGAGCTGGTAGCATTGCCGGCAGATTTCAAACTCGATAGCGAACACGCCCTGGCCGTCCCCGGTTGCCAAGGCCAACGCCATCTGCTGATACTGCGCCGCACGGCATGATTGGGAACACAAGCAAGAATGGCTAAGGTATTCGCGATAGCGAACCAGAAGGGTGGTGTGGGCAAAACCACCACCTGCATCAACCTCGCAGCATCCCTGGTCGCGACCAAGCGCCGGGTGCTGTTGATCGATCTCGATCCACAGGGCAACGCCACCATGGGTAGCGGTGTGGATAAACATGGTCTGGAAAACTCGGTCTACGATCTGCTGATCGGTGAATGCGACCTGGGTCAGGCCATGCACTTCTCCGAGCACGGCGGTTATCAATTGCTGCCGGCCAACCGCGATCTGACCGCGGCCGAAGTGGTGCTGCTGGAAATGCAGATGAAGGAAAGCCGTCTGCGCAGCGCGCTGGCGCCGATCCGTGACAACTACGATTACATTTTGATCGACTGCCCACCGTCGCTGTCGATGCTCACACTCAACGCACTGGTCGCCGCTGACGGGGTGATTATCCCCATGCAGTGCGAATACTTTGCGCTGGAAGGTTTGAGCGACCTTGTGGATAACATCAAGCGCATCGCCGAGCTGCTCAACCCGAACCTGAAAGTCGAAGGCCTGCTGCGCACCATGTACGACCCGCGCCTGAGCCTGATGAACGATGTCTCGGCGCAGCTCAAGGAACACTTCGGCGATCAGCTTTACGACACGGTGATCCCGCGCAACATTCGTCTGGCCGAAGCGCCAAGCTACGGCATGCCGGCGCTGGCTTACGACAAGCAATCGCGTGGTGCCCTGGCCTATCTGGCTCTGGCAGGCGAGATGGTTCGCCGTCAGCGCAAAAATTCACGCATTGCTGCTGCTCAGCCAACTTAAGGAATCCCCATGGCCGTCAAGAAACGAGGTCTCGGACGTGGACTGGATGCACTGCTGAGTGGTCCGACGGTCAGCGCGCTGGAAGAACAAGCCGCGCAGGCTGACACCCGCGAACTGCAACACCTGCCGCTGGACCTGCTGCAGCGTGGCAAATATCAGCCGCGCCGTGACATGGACCCGCAGGCCCTGGAAGAGCTGGCGCAGTCGATCAAGGCCCAAGGCGTGATGCAGCCGATCGTGGTGCGCCCGATTGGCGGCGGTCGCTTCGAGATCATTGCCGGTGAACGCCGCTGGCGCGCTAGTCAGCAGGCCGGGCAGGAAACCATCCCGGCGATGGTTCGCGATGTGCCGGATGAAACCGCCATTGCGATTGCGCTGATCGAGAACATCCAGCGCGAAGATCTCAACCCGATCGAAGAAGCCGTCGCCTTGCAGCGCTTGCAGCAGGAATTCCAGCTGACTCAGCAACAGGTTGCCGAGGCTGTGGGTAAGTCGCGGGTGACTGTGGCTAACCTGTTGCGACTTATTGCACTGCCTGAAGTGATCAAGACAATGCTGTCGCACGGTGACCTGGAAATGGGTCACGCGCGTGCCTTGCTCGGTCTGCCGGACAATCAGCAGGTCGAAGGGGCGCGACATGTTGTCGCACGAGGGCTGACTGTGCGCCAAACCGAGGCACTGGTTCGCCAGTGGTTGAGTGGCAAACCGGAGCCTGTGGAAGCTGCCAAACCCGATCCGGACATCGCTCGCCTCGAGCAGCGCCTGGCCGAGCGCCTAGGCTCTGCGGTGCAGATTCGCCATGGCAAGAAGGGCAAAGGGCAATTGGTGATTGGTTATAACTCGCTCGACGAGCTTCAAGGTGTGCTCGCACACATCCGCTGAAACATTTCCTCATGTAGCGCGCAGTCGGAAATCACTACCTGACAGTTGAATAGGGGCAGAACCGCCCCTATACTCTGCGCGCATTTTGTCGGCACAAATTATGCCAAGTTATTGAATTTCGGCAGCCGACCATTGGAGAGCAACTGTGATGGAAACCCGCACGCCAAACCGCTTGCCTTTCCATCGCCTGGCGGTTTTTCCGGTGTTGATGGCTCAATTTGTCATTCTGCTCATTGCCGCTTTGGCGCTCTGGCAATGGCATGGAGTCGTTGCCGGATACTCGGGACTTTGCGGAGGCCTGATAGCCTTGCTGCCCAATGTTTATTTCGCTCACAGGGCATTTCGGTTTTCCGGCGCCCGAGCAGCCCAGTCCATCGTCCGGTCTTTTTATGCCGGCGAGGCAGGCAAACTTATTTTGACGGCAGTGCTGTTTGCACTGGTGTTCGCAGGTGTGAAGCCACTGGCGCCGATCGCAGTATTCGGCGTGTTCGTGCTGACGCAGTCGGTCAGCTGGTTCGCTCCCCTGCTGATGAGAACAAGACTTTCGAGACCTTAGGGCGTTTGAGGCAACCATGGCAGAGACAACCGCTTCGGGCTATATCCAGCACCACTTGCAGAACCTGACTTTCGGTCAGCTACCCAACGGCGGCTGGGGCTTTGCCCACACCGCAGCAGAGGCCAAGGAAATGGGCTTCTGGGCTTTCCACGTTGATACCCTCGGCTGGTCGGTCGCGCTGGGTCTGATCTTCGTTCTTCTTTTCCGCATGGCGGCAAAGAAAGCGACTTCGGGTCAGCCGGGTGCCTTGCAGAACTTCGTTGAAGTATTGGTCGAATTCGTCGATGGCAGCGTGAAAGACAGCTTCCATGGCCGTAGCCCGGTGATTGCACCGCTGGCGCTGACCATCTTCGTCTGGGTGTTCCTGATGAACGCCGTCGACCTGGTACCGGTCGACTGGATTCCTCAGCTGGCCATCCTGATCTCCGGCGATGCACACATCCCGTTCCGCGCCGTGTCGACCACCGACCCGAACGCGACCCTGGGCATGGCGTTCTCGGTGTTCGCACTGATCATTTTCTACAGCATCAAGGTCAAGGGCATCGGCGGCTTCATCGGCGAACTGACCCTGCACCCGTTCGGCAGCAAGAACATCTTCGTTCAGGCCCTGCTGATCCCGGTGAACTTCCTGCTGGAATTCGTCACCCTGATCGCCAAGCCGATCTCTCTGGCTCTGCGTCTGTTCGGCAACATGTATGCCGGCGAGCTGGTGTTCATTCTGATCGCTGTGATGTTCGGCAGCGGCCTGCTCTGGCTCAGCGGCCTGGGCGTAGTTCTGCAGTGGGCGTGGGCTGTATTCCACATCCTGATCATCACCCTGCAGGCGTTCATCTTCATGATGCTGACCATCGTCTACCTGTCGATGGCGCACGAAGAAAACCATTAAGACCAGTCTCGACTAGTCTGATGTTCCTCCCGGTCAAACGGGAGGGAGCTCCTTGCGGGGCAGCTGAAACGATTTGTTTTACCGCTTTAATCTAAAAAACCTAAACCATACGACGTAAAAGTCGGGAGGAAAGATGGAAACTGTAGTTGGTCTAACCGCTATCGCTGTTGCACTGTTGATCGGCCTGGGCGCACTGGGTACCGCAATTGGTTTCGGCCTGCTGGGCGGCAAGTTCCTGGAAGGCGCAGCGCGTCAGCCAGAAATGGTTCCAATGCTGCAAGTAAAAATGTTCATCGTTGCCGGTCTGCTCGACGCCGTAACCATGATCGGTGTTGGTATCGCTCTGTTCTTCACCTTTGCGAACCCGTTCGTTGGTCAGATCGCTGGCTGATTACTCGGATCTTCCGGGTAATTTGGTGTGATGGACAACGTAACTGCGAGGTGTTGGCGTGAACATTAATGCGACCCTGATTGGCCAGTCCGTTGCGTTCCTGATTTTTGTACTGTTCTGCATGAAGTATGTATGGCCTCCGGTCATCGCTGCTCTGCACGAACGTCAAAAGAAGATCGCTGATGGTCTGGACGCTGCCAGCCGTGCAGCTCGTGACCTGGAGTTGGCCCAAGAGAAAGCGGGTCAGCAACTGCGCGAAGCGAAAGCTCAGGCAGCTGAAATCATCGAGCAAGCCAAGAAACGCGGTAACCAGATCGTCGAAGAGGCTGTTGAAAAAGCCCGTATCGACGCTGACCGTGTGAAGGTTCAGGCTCAAGCCGAGATCGAACAGGAACTGAACAGCGTCAAAGACAAGCTGCGTGCCCAAGTGGGCTTGCTGGCTGTTGGCGGCGCCGAGAAGATCCTGGGTGCCACAATCGATCAAAACGCGCACGCAGAGCTGGTTAACCAACTGGCTGCTGAAATCTAAGCGAGGGCGATCATGGCAGAACTGACCACGTTGGCCCGACCTTACGCTAAGGCGGCCTTCGAGCACGCTCAGGCCCACCAGCAACTGGCCAATTGGTCAGCCATGCTCGGCCTGGCAGCAGCGGTGTCGCAAGACGACACCCTGCAGCGCGTGCTCAAGGCCCCGCGACTGACGAGCGCAGAAAAGGCCGCCACGTTCATTGACGTGTGCGGCGACAAGTTTGATGAAAAGGCACGCAATTTCATCAACGTCGTTGCCGAGAACGACCGTCTCCTGCTTCTGCCGGAGATCGCCGCTCTGTTCGACCTGTACAAGGCCGAACAAGAGAAATCGGTAGACGTTGAAGTAACCAGTGCATTTGCATTGAACCAAGAACAGCAAGACAAACTCGCCAAGGTTCTCAGTGCACGACTCAACCGGGAAGTGCGCCTGCAAGTTGCGGAGGACGCTGCCTTGATTGGTGGTGTCGTGATCCGCGCCGGCGACCTGGTTATCGATGGCTCGATTCGCGGAAAAATCGCGAAACTTGCCGAAGCATTGAAATCTTGAGTTTGAAGGGGCAGCAGAGCAATGCAGCAACTCAATCCTTCCGAAATAAGTGAAATTATCAAGGGCCGCATCGACAAACTCGATGTGACCTCCCAAGCCCGTAACGAAGGCACTGTCGTCAGCGTATCTGACGGCATCGTGCGGATTCACGGTCTGGCCGACGTCATGTACGGCGAGATGATCGAGTTTCCGGGCGGCGTCTACGGTATGGCTCTCAACCTGGAGCAGGACTCCGTAGGTGCCGTGGTATTGGGCTCCTACCAGTCGCTGGCTGAAGGCATGAGCGCCAAGTGCACCGGCCGCATCCTCGAAGTTCCTGTTGGTAAGGAATTGCTGGGCCGCGTAGTCGATGCTCTGGGTAACCCTGTTGACGGCAAAGGTCCACTGGGCAACACCGAGACCGACGCGGTCGAGAAAGTTGCTCCAGGCGTGATCTGGCGTAAGTCGGTAGACCAGCCTGTACAGACTGGCTACAAGGCTGTCGATGCCATGATCCCTGTCGGCCGTGGCCAGCGTGAGCTGATCATCGGTGACCGTCAGATCGGTAAAACCGCTCTGGCGATCGACGCGATCATCAACCAGAAAGACAGCGGCATTTTCTGCGTCTACGTAGCCATCGGTCAGAAGCAATCGACCATCGCCAACGTGGTTCGCAAGCTGGAAGAAAACGGCGCCCTGGCCAACACGATCATCGTGGCTGCCAGTGCTTCGGAATCTCCTGCGCTGCAATTCCTGGCACCGTACTCCGGTTGCACCATGGGTGAATTCTTCCGCGACCGCGGTGAAGACGCGCTGATCGTTTATGACGATCTGTCCAAGCAGGCAGTGGCTTACCGCCAGATTTCCCTGCTGCTGCGCCGTCCACCAGGCCGTGAAGCTTACCCAGGCGACGTGTTCTATCTCCACTCCCGTCTGCTGGAGCGCGCATCCCGCGTTTCGGAAGAATACGTAGAGAAGTTCACCAACGGCGCAGTGACCGGCAAAACCGGTTCCCTGACCGCACTGCCGATCATCGAAACCCAGGCTGGCGACGTTTCCGCGTTCGTTCCGACCAACGTGATTTCCATCACCGACGGTCAGATCTTCCTGGAATCGGCCATGTTCAACTCGGGCATCCGCCCTGCAGTGAACGCCGGTGTTTCGGTATCCCGTGTGGGTGGTGCCGCTCAGACCAAAATCATCAAGAAGCTCTCCGGTGGTATCCGTACCGCTCTGGCTCAGTACCGTGAACTGGCGGCATTCGCCCAGTTCGCTTCTGACCTGGACGAAGCGACCCGCAAGCAACTTGAGCATGGTCAGCGCGTTACCGAGCTGATGAAGCAGAAGCAATACGCACCAATG
This sequence comes from Pseudomonas siliginis, assembly GCF_019145195.1. Lineage (GTDB taxonomy): Bacteria > Pseudomonadota > Gammaproteobacteria > Pseudomonadales > Pseudomonadaceae > Aquipseudomonas > Aquipseudomonas siliginis. Next base: position 637,827 of record NZ_JAHSTW010000002.1, on the reverse strand, counting down.
TCGATCGCTGACATGGCGCTGTCGCTGTATGCCGCTGAGCGTGGGTTCCTGACTGACATTGAAATCGCCAAGGTCGGCAGCTTCGAACAAGCGCTGATCGCTTTCTTCAACCGCGATCACGCCGATTTGATGGCCAAGATCAACGTTAAAGGTGACTTCAATGACGAAATCGACGCTGGCATGAAAGCCGGTATCGAGAAGTTCAAGGCCACCCAAACCTGGTAAGCCGCAGCGGGAGCCGCGAGGCTCCCGCTTGCTAACCTGATAGGTGTTACATGGCAGGCGCAAAAGAGATTCGCAGTAAGATTGCGAGCATCAAAAGCACGCAAAAGATTACCAGCGCCATGGAAAAAGTGGCGGTCAGCAAAATGCGCAAGGCACAAATGCGCATGGCTGCTAGCCGTCCTTATGCGGAGCGTATCCGCCAGGTAATTGGGCATCTGGCCAACGCCAACCCGGAATACCGCCACCCGTTCATGATCGACCGCGAAATCAAGCGCGTCGGTTATGTCGTCGTGAGCAGTGACCGTGGTCTGTGCGGCGGCTTGAACACCAACCTGTTCAAGGCCCTGGTCAAGGACATGGCGGTAAACCGCGAAAACGGCGTCGAGATTGATCTGTGTGTAGTCGGTAGCAAGGGTGCGGCCTTTTTCCGCAACTTCGGCGGTAACGTCGTTGCAGCTATCAGCCACCTGGGTGAAGAGCCGTCGATCAATGACCTGATCGGCAGCGTCAAGGTGATGCTGGATGCCTACCTGGACGGCCGTATCGACCGCCTGTCCGTGGTGTCCAACAAGTTCATCAACACCATGACGCAACAGCCTACCGTGGAGCAGTTGATTCCACTGGTGGCAACCCCGGATCAGGATCTCAAGCACCACTGGGACTATCTCTACGAACCGGACGCCAAAGAGCTGCTTGACGGCTTGATGGTCCGTTACGTCGAGTCGCAGGTCTACCAGGCGGTGGTCGAGAACAACGCGGCTGAACAGGCTGCGCGGATGATCGCGATGAAGAACGCTACCGACAACGCCGGTGATTTGATCAGCGATTTGCAGCTGATCTACAACAAGGCGCGTCAGGCTGCGATCACCCAAGAGATCTCGGAAATCGTCGGCGGCGCTGCCGCGGTTTAACGGTTCAAATATTCAGAGGATCCAGCTATGAGTAGCGGACGTATCGTTCAAATCATCGGCGCCGTTATCGACGTGGAATTTCCACGCGACAGCGTACCGAGCATCTACAACGCGCTGACTGTACAAAGCGCGGCCGCAACCACCCTGGAAGTTCAGCAGCAGCTGGGCGACGGCGTGGTGCGTACCATTGCGATGGGTTCCACCGAGGGCTTGAAGCGCGGTCTGGAAGTCACCGACTCTGGCGCAGCCATCTCCGTACCGGTCGGTAAAGCGACCCTGGGCCGGATCATGGACGTCCTCGGTAACCCGATCGACGAAGCTGGCCCGATCGACACCGAAGAGCGCTGGGGCATTCACCGCGCAGCACCTTCGTTCGCCGAGCAAGCAGGCGGCAACGACCTGCTGGAAACCGGCATCAAGGTTATCGACCTGGTCTGCCCGTTCGCCAAGGGCGGTAAAGTCGGTCTGTTCGGTGGTGCCGGTGTAGGCAAAACCGTAAACATGATGGAACTGATCCGTAACATCGCCATCGAGCACAGCGGTTATTCCGTGTTCGCCGGTGTGGGTGAGCGTACTCGTGAGGGTAACGACTTCTACCACGAGATGAAGGACTCCAACGTTCTGGACAAAGTGGCACTGGTTTACGGTCAGATGAACGAGCCGCCGGGAAACCGTCTGCGCGTAGCACTGACCGGCCTGACCATGGCCGAGAAGTTCCGTGACGAAGGTAACGACGTTCTGCTGTTCGTCGACAACATCTATCGTTACACCCTGGCCGGTACTGAAGTATCCGCACTGCTGGGCCGTATGCCTTCGGCAGTAGGTTACCAGCCGACCCTGGCTGAAGAGATGGGCGTTCTGCAGGAACGTATCACTTCGACCAAGGAAGGTTCGATCACCTCGATCCAAGCGGTATACGTACCTGCGGACGACTTGACCGACCCGTCGCCAGCGACCACCTTCGCCCACTTGGACGCCACCGTCGTTCTGTCCCGTGACATCGCTTCCCTGGGTATCTACCCGGCGGTAGATCCACTGGATTCGACTTCGCGCCAGCTGGACCCGAACGTGATCGGTCAGGACCACTACGACACCGCTCGCGGCGTTCAGTACGTTCTGCAGCGTTACAAAGAGCTGAAAGACATCATCGCGATCCTGGGTATGGACGAGCTGTCGGAAGCCGACAAACAGTTGGTTAACCGTGCTCGTAAGATCCAGCGCTTCTTGTCGCAGCCGTTCTTCGTGGCTGAAGTCTTCACCGGTGCTTCGGGTAAATACGTTTCCCTGAAAGACACCATTGCTGGCTTCAAAGGCATCCTCAACGGTGACTACGACCACCTGCCAGAACAAGCGTTCTACATGGTTGGCGGCATCGAAGAAGCGATCGAGAAAGCCAAGAAACTGTAATCCCGGCGCCCGGCAACGGGCGCTAATTTAGGTTGAGGCAATCAGATGGCTATGACAGTCCATTGCGATATCGTCAGCGCGGAAGGGGAAATCTTTTCCGGCCTGGTCGAGATGGTGATTGCGCACGGTGCACTGGGTGATCTTGGTATCGCTCTGGGTCACGCGCCGCTGATCACTAATCTCAAGCCGGGTCCGATCCGCCTGATCAAGCAAGGCGGGGAAGCCGAGGTGTTCTACATCTCCGGTGGTTTCCTCGAGGTTCAGCCGAACATGGTCAAGGTACTTGCCGATACCGTGCAACGTGCCGCCGACCTGGATGAAGCTCAGGCTCAGGCAGCTCTCAAGGCTGCCGAGAATGCCCTGAACGAAAAAGGCGCGGACTTCGATTACGGCGCCGCTGCCACACGTCTGGCCGAGGCTGCAGCCCAGCTGCGCACCGTCCAGCAGATCCGCAAGAAGTTTGGCGGTTAATCCGTCAGCCGCTTGTTGTGCGATTGATAAAAAAGGGTAGCCTCGGCTACCCTTTTTTCTTTTCCGAATTCCCACAAACCGGTCGCAGTTGCTGACCACCCAGGATTGGTAGCCAGTCATGTCTCTCGAAATCGTTATCCTCGCGGCCGGTCAAGGCACTCGTATGCGCTCGGCACTGCCCAAGGTGCTGCACCCGATTGCCGGCAACTCCATGCTCGGCCATGTTATCCACAGCGCTCGGCAACTTGATCCACAACGCATTCACGTGGTGATCGGTCACGGTGCTGATGTGGTGCGTGAGCGTCTGGCAGCTGATGATCTGAATTTCGTGTTGCAGGACAAGCAACTGGGCACTGGCCACGCCACCGCCCAGGCGGTGCCGTTCATTGATGCCAACACCGTGCTGATTCTTTACGGCGATGTGCCGCTGATCGAAGTCGAAACCCTGCAACGTCTGCTCAAGCATGTCGTGCCGGGCCAGATGGGGTTGCTCACTGTCGAGCTGGATGACCCGACCGGTTACGGCCGCATCGTGCGTGATGCCGACGGCAAGGTCGCGGCGATCGTCGAGCACAAAGACGCCAGCGAAGCACAACGTTCGATCACTGAGGGCAACACCGGCATCCTCGCTGTGCCGGCCGATCGCCTGGCGGACTGGATGAGTCGCTTGTCGAACAACAACGCGCAGGGCGAGTACTACCTCACCGACGTGATCGAAATGGCGGTCAGCGATGGTTTGGTCGTCGCCACCGAACAACCGCACGACCCGATGGAAGTGCAGGGCGCCAACGATCGCAAGCAGCTCTCTGAACTAGAGCGTCATTACCAGTTGCGCGCCGGCCGCCGCTTGATGGCTGAGGGCGTGACTCTGCGTGACCCGGCCCGCTTCGACGTACGCGGCGAAGTCAGCGTCGGCCGCGACGTGCTGATCGATATCAACGTGATCCTCGAAGGCAAGGTCATCATTGAAGACGACGTAGAGATCGGTCCGAACTGCGTGATCAAGGACAGCACCCTGCGCAAAGGCGTGGTGATCAAGGCCAACAGTCATATAGAAGGCGCCATTCTCGGTGAAGGCAGTGACGCTGGTCCGTTCGCGCGGTTACGCCCGGGCACTGTGCTCGAAGCGCGCGCCCACGTGGGTAACTTCGTTGAGCTGAAAAATGCACACATGGGCGAAGGTGCCAAGGCTGGACACCTGACCTATCTGGGCGATGCCGAAATCGGCGCACGCACCAACATCGGCGCCGGCACCATCACCTGCAACTATGATGGCGCCAACAAGTGGAAAACTGTGTTGGGCGCTGACGTTTTCATCGGCTCCAACAACTCGCTGGTCGCGCCTGTGGATATCTCCAATGGTGCAACTACTGCGGCCGGATCGACTATCACGCAAAATGTGGATAACGCTCAGTTGGCGGTAGGCCGAGCCCGCCAGAAGAACATCGACGGCTGGAAGCGGCCGGAAAAAATCAAGAAATCCTGATTTATCCACAACCTCTTGTGGGAGCGACCCTGTTCGCGAATGCGGTTTGTCAGTCACGTCTTCAGTGGCTGAAACTCCTTTTCGCGAGCGGGCTCGCTCCCACAGTCATTTCAATCTTTCTGAATTTTTCTCCCCGCGTCTTGACGGGCACCTTTCGATAGAGTTTCATTGCTTGCGTTATCTTTCGAATCGAAACTTAGGCCGCCATGTCCAAGCGCAATACTCCTCAACGTCGCCATAACATCCTCGCCTTGCTCAATGAGCAGGGCGAAGTCAGTGTCGACGAGCTGGCCAAGCGTTTCGAAACTTCGGAAGTTACGATTCGCAAGGATCTCGCCGCGTTGGAAACCCATGGTCTGTTGCTGCGTCGTTACGGCGGTGCGATCACCATGCCGCAAGAGCTGGTCGCAGAAACGGCGCAGAGTATTTCCAAATACAAGCAGGCGATCGCTCGCGCGGCGGTCAAACGCATCCGCGAGCACGCGCGCATCATCATCGACAGTGGCAGCACCACCGCCGCGATGATTCCCGAACTGGGCCAGCAACCGGGTCTGGTGGTGATGACCAACTCGCTGCATGTCGCCAATGCCTTGAGCGAACTGGAACACGAGCCGGTGCTGCTGATGACCGGCGGCACTTGGGATCCACACTCGGAATCCTTTCAGGGCCAGGTCGCCGAGCAGGTACTACGCTCCTACGACTTCGATCAACTGTTCATCGGCGCTGACGGCATCGATCTGGTGCGCGGTACCACGACCTTCAACGAACTGCTCGGCCTCAGCCGGGTCATGGCCGACGTTGCGCGAGAAGTCATCGTCATGGTCGAGGCCGACAAGATCGGTCGCAAGATTCCCAACCTGGAGCTGCCCTGGAGCAGCATCCATACCCTCATTACCGATGATCGCCTGCCCGTCGAGGCACGCGATCAGCTTCAGGCCCGCGGGATCACTTTGATCTGTGCGGCTGTCAGTCAGGAGAAATAACCATGTGTGGCATTGTCGGCGCTGTAGCTGAACGTAATATCACCGCCATCCTTCTCGAAGGCCTGAAGCGCCTCGAATACCGCGGCTATGACAGCGCCGGTGTGGCGGTTTATACCAATGACCAGACCCTGGAACGCATGCGCCGTCCGGGCAAGGTCAGCGAACTGGAAACCGCCCTGACCGAACAGCCGCTGTCCGGTCGTCTCGGTATCGCCCACACCCGTTGGGCGACCCATGGCGCGCCGTGCGAGCGGAACGCTCACCCGCATTTTTCCGGTGACATTGCGGTGGTGCACAACGGCATCATCGAGAACCACGAAGCCCTGCGCGAACAGCTGAAAGCGCTGGGCTATGCGTTCAGCTCGGACACCGACACCGAAGTCATCGCCCACCTGCTGACCCACAAGCTCAAGGAACAACCGGACCTGACTGCCGCGCTCAAAGCGACCGTCAAGGAGCTGCATGGCGCCTACGGTCTGGCAGTGATCAACGCACAGCAACCGGATCGTCTGGTCGCCGCGCGCAGTGGCAGTCCATTGGTGATCGGCCTGGGCCTGGGCGAGAACTTCCTCGCTTCCGACCAGTTGGCTCTGCGTCAGGTCACTGACCGCTTCATGTATTTGGAAGAAGGCGATATCGCTGAAATCCGTCGCGACAGCGTGCAGATCTGGGACGTAAACGGCAACGCTGTCGAGCGCCAGACCGTGCAGTACACCGACGGTGCCGAAGCCGCCGACAAGGGCGAGTTCCGCCACTACATGCTCAAGGAAATCCACGAGCAACCGGCCGTGGTCCAGCGCACCCTCGAAGGTCGTCTGGGCAACAATCAAGTGCTGGTTGAGGCCTTCGGTCCACAAGCTGCCGAGCTGTTTGCCAAAGTGCGCAATGTGCAGATCGTCGCCTGCGGCACCAGTTATCACGCCGGCATGGTCGCGCGTTACTGGCTCGAAGAACTGGCCGGTATTCCGTGCCAGGTCGAAGTCGCCAGCGAATTCCGTTATCGCAAAGTGGTGGTGCAGCCTGACACGCTGTTCGTGACCATCTCGCAGTCCGGCGAAACCGCGGACACCCTCGCGGCGCTGCGCAATGCCAAGGAGCTGGGCTTCCTCGCCAGCCTGGCGATCTGCAACGTCGGCATCAGCTCGCTGGTGCGTGAATCCGATCTGACCCTGTTGACCCAGGCCGGTCGCGAAATCGGTGTGGCCTCGACCAAAGCCTTTACCACGCAACTGGTCGGCCTGTTGCTGCTGACTTTGTCGCTGGGTCAGGTGCGCGGCACTCTGGCCAACGGTGTCGAAGCCACACTCGTCGAAGAACTGCGTCGCCTGCCGACTCGCCTCGGCGAAGCGCTGGCGATGGACAGCACCGTGGAAAAAATCGCCGAGCTGTTTGCCGAAAAAAACCACACGCTGTTCCTTGGCCGTGGCGCGCAATTCCCGGTAGCGATGGAAGGTGCCTTGAAACTCAAGGAAATCTCCTATATCCATGCCGAAGCCTACCCGGCCGGCGAGCTCAAACACGGGCCGCTGGCACTTGTGGATAACGACATGCCGGTGGTGACCGTCGCGCCGAACAACGAGTTGCTGGAGAAGCTCAAATCCAACCTGCAGGAAGTTCGCGCTCGCGGCGGCGAGTTGATCGTGTTCGCGGATGAGAAGGCTGCGATGACCAACGGCGAAGGTACCCATGTGGTGCAAATGCCGCACATCCACGACATTCTCTCGCCGATCCTTTATACGATTCCGCTGCAACTGTTGTCGTACTACGTCGCCGTGCTCAAGGGCACCGACGTCGATCAGCCGCGCAACCTGGCGAAATCGGTCACCGTGGAATAAGTTATCCACCGTTGATCTAAGCTCTCCCACAATCGCAGCCTCGGCTGCGATTGTCGTATCCGCCGCCGAGGAATCCCATGGACCGCTTTCAGGAAATGCAGATCTTCGTTGTCGTCGCCCAGGAGCAAGGCTTTTCGGCGGCGTCGCGGCGTCTAGGGCTGTCGGCGGCGAGCGTCACCCGGGCGGTGGCGGCGCTGGAGCAGCATATCGGTACGCAGCTGCTGGTGCGCACCACGCGCACTGTGCATCTCACCGAAGCCGGGCAGCGTTATTTCGATGACTGCCGGCGGATTCTTGCCGAGGTGCAGGAGGCCGAGGATTCGGCGGCGGGCAGCCATGCCTTGCCGCGCGGGCAGTTGACGATTACTGCGCCGGTGCTGTTTGGCGATCTGTTCGTGACGCCAGTGATGGCCGATTACCTTTGTCGTTATCCGGATGTGTCGATCAACGCGCTGTTGCTGGACCGGGTCGTCAACATGGTCGAGGAGGGCATTGATGTCGCGGTGCGCATCGGTGAACTGCCGGACAGCAATCAGCATGCGATTCGCGTCGGGGAAGTGCGGCGGGTAATCTGCGCTTCGCCGGGGTTTCTGGCTGAACATGGCCGCCCGGAGCATCCGCAGGCCTTGGCCGGGCTGCCGGTGGTGGCGACGTCGGCGATCGGTCAGCAACGCAACTGGCCGTTTCTCGACGGCGGTGAAGCACTCAGTGTGCGCACCGAACCGCGCCTGACCGTCACGGCCAATCAGTCGGCGATCACCGCTGCGCGCAAAGGCCTGGGCTTGACGCGAGTGCTGTCCTATCAAGTGGCGGACAAAGTTGCGGCGGGGGAGTTGGAAATCGTCCTCGCCGAGTTTGAATTGCCACCGTTGCCGATCCATGTGGTGTATCAAGGCGGGCGCAAGGCACCGGCGCGGATCCGCAGTTTTGTCGACTTCGCCGTGAAGGCGCTGCGCGAGCATCCGGCCTTGAGCGCAGCGGCGTTATTGCACGAGATGAAATAATCGATTGCAGCGGCTGGTTATTCTGTTGTTCCGGCAACCCATAGATGATGACTCCATCGGCGCGCTCATCCCCGTAGCGACGCCACTTTCCAGCGGAGTCGACCATGCAAGCGATCAAACTCTACAACTTTCCCCGTTCCGGTCACGCCCACCGCGTCGAGTTGATGCTGTCGCTACTGCAACTGCCGACCGAGCTGATCTTCGTCGATCTGGCCAAAGGTGAGCACAAGCAGCCGCAGTACCTGGCGATCAACAGCTTTGGCCAAGTGCCGGCGATTGATGACAACGGCGTGGTGTTGGCCGATTCCAACGCGATTCTGGTTTATCTGGCGCAGAAATATGGCAACGGACGCTGGCTGCCGGCCGACCCCGTGGGCGCAGCGCATGTGCAGCGCTGGCTGTCGGCAGCGGCGGGACCGATTGCATTTGGCCCGGCGGCGGCACGCCTGATCACGGTGTTTGGTGCGCAACTGAATGCCGAGGAAGTCATTGGCCGTGCGCACAACCTGCTCACGGTCATGGAACTGGAGTTGGGCAAAACTGCGTATCTGGCGGGCGAAGAGCCGACCATTGCTGACGTGTCTGCCTACAGCTACATTGCGCATGCCCCGGAGGGCAATGTCTCGCTGGACGACTATGCCAACGTTCGCGCCTGGCTGGCACGGATCGAAGCATTGCCGGGTTTTGTCGCTATGCCGCGCACGGTGGCCGGGTTGCAGAAGACGGCGTGATCTCCCGCCTTCAAGCGTAGGACAGCGCTTTTTCTGCCAACAGTTCTTGATACAACTCCGTCCACTTGCGGCCCATTTCATCGGCGGTGAACAACTGCCGATAGCGCGCTTCGGCTTTGACGCCCATCTCGGCGGCACGCTCAGGGTTTTCCCAAAGCGTACGCATGGCTTCACGAAAGGCCTGTGGATTGCTCGGTGGTACCACCAGTCCGGTTTCGTTGTGGATATTGATGAAACTGGTGCCGGTGCCGATTTCGCTGGAGATCATCGGTTTGCCGTACATCGCGCCTTCGAGCAGCGAAATCCCGAAAGCCTCGGAGCGCAGGTGCGAAGGAAATACGATCGCGTAACTCAATTGCAGCAACGCCACTTTGTCCTCGTCACTCAGACGGCCGAGAAAGTGAATATTGCGCAGGCCCAGCGCGGCGGCCTGTGCATGCAGTTCCTGCTCCAGCGGACCGGCACCGACGATCACCACGGGATAATCGATGTCTTTGAGCGCATCGAGCAGGATGTGCAGGCCCTTGTAATAACGCATTACCCCGACGAACAGAAAAAACTTATCCCCAAGCTGTTGGCGCCAGCGGTTCATCCGTTCGGTATCAGGCTGTGGATAACCTGCCTTGTTCAAGCCGTAGGGGATAACGCGAGTTTTGTCCTGAAATTGCTGCAACACATCGCTGGTGTGCAGATAGTTCGGCGATGCAGCAACGATGCGGTCGGCGCTGGCGAGGAAGCGATTCATCAGTGGCCGATAAAGCTTGAGCAAATGCTTCTGGCGGATGATGTCCGAGTGATAAGTAACTACGCTCGGCTTGTTCACGGCGCTGGCGAAATGCACCAGGTCCATGAACGGCCACGGGAAGTGATAGTTGATCACGTCGGCTTCGGCGGCCAACTCACGGAACTGCTTGAACACGCTCCAGGAAAACCCGGTAGAGGCGAACTGGATATCCAGTTTCGCCCGATGTACTTCGTGCTGGCCCAGTTGCACCACGGGCGGCGTCGGGTCTGTGCTCAAGGTCAACACTTGCGCGTCGATGCCGTGTTGGGCACCGCTCTCGCACAACTGGAAGATGACTTGTTCGATGCCGCCGACCGAATCGGGCAGGTAAGTCTTGAAGAAATGAAGAACGCGCATTCAACCTCCCATGGCCTGGCGGTAGGCACCAGCCGTAGCCTGTGCACAACGTTGCCAGGAAAAAAGTGCCGCCTGCTGCAATCCCGCTTCGCGGCAGGCCTGCCAATGCAGCGAGTCGTCGATCAGCCGGCCCATTGCATCACGCAGACCCTCGGCATCGTCCGCATCAATATAGTTGCCAGCCGCACCGGCCACTTCCGGCATCGCCGAAGAACGGGTGGTCACCACCGGCGTGCCGCTGGCCATGGCTTCCAGCACCGGCAAGCCAAAGCCCTCATACAACGACGGAAATATCAGCGCCCGGGCGCCGGCCAGCAGTTGCGCCAATTGCTCATCGGGCAGATAGCCGAGCAGGCACACGTGGCCGCTGGCCAATGCCTGGTGCAGTGGCTCGCTGAACTGCTCGCGCTGCCAACCGGCCATGCCCGCAATCAACAAGGGAAAGCGCTGGCGCACAGCGTCTGGCAGCAGGGCGTGGGCCTGCAACGCCAGGCTCAGGTTCTTGCGCGGCTCCAGGGTGCCGACACAGAGGAAATATTCCCGCCCCTGGACGGCGTGAGCCTTGAGCACACTGTCGATTTCCTCAAGTGGCCGAGGATGGAAGCGTTCTGCCACACCCAACGGCGCCACCACGAATCGCTGTGCAGGGAGGTTGAAATAGGTTTGCGCCTCGTCAGCGATCGCCTGCGAATCGGTCAGAATGACCCGCGCCTGCTCCACGCCGGCGGCCAGACGACGTTCGATTTCCCTCAAACGTGCTGGTGGCTGGGTTTCTGGAAAATGCAGGTGCGTCAGATCATGCAGGGTGATCACGGTCGGGCCGTCGAAGGCCAACGGCCACAGGCTCGGCTCGTGATAAAGATCAATCTTTTGTGCACGCACCTGATCGAAACGTTTCTGCTCCAGCCAGCGGCGTGCTTGATAGGCCCCGGGAATTTTTCGCAGCAATGGCGTCATGCGCGAGTAGCCGGGCATGGCCGCGTCCGGCAGGGCCGAACTCCAGCCCCAGCCATGAAACAGGCTTACGTCCACATCAGGTTCGCTGCGCAAGGCGTTGACCAGTTCGGCGACGTAGTGGCCGATGCCGGTGCGCGGCGCTTGCAGGATGCGGGCGTTAAGAGCAATGCGCATGCGGCCTCGCTTGCACGCGCGGGGCCTGCAAAATATTTTCAAGACTGCGGGTCGCCAATTGTTCACTGGCCTCGCGCCAGCCGATCCAGCGCCAGTCAGCGACCTCGCGGGCGGCGGGAAACTGTCCGCTGCGCTGATAGGTTTCGATCAGATCGGCAAGGCTTTGTGGATCCTGCAGATCGAAATAAGCCATGAACTCGCCACCGATTTCGCGGAATACCGCGATGTCGCTGCCCATCGCCGGCAAACCGCGCTGCATGGCTTCCACCAATGGCAGGCCAAAGCCCTCGACGAATGAGGGAAAGACCAGCGCACTGGCCTGCGCATAGGCGTATTCGAGACTGGTGTCGCTGAGGTCATTGAACATGAACAGGCGCCGATTCAGTTCCGGATGATTGCGGATTCGCTCGAGCAGCGCGTCGCATTTCCAGCCGATACGCCCGGCGATGCACAAGCGTGCCGTCGAGCCGGCAGCCCAGGCGCGTTCGAAGGCGTCGAGCAGGTACCCATGGTTCTTGCGCGGCTCGATGGTGCTGACCATCAGAAATACCGGGCCGGATGCAGCGAACAGATCCTTGAGGCGTGGTTCGATCGTTGCCGCGCCGTGATGCAGGTCGAGCTCGGAACCGAGATGGAAGTAATCGAACCAGCGCTTGTCAGTCTGTTCGGCACCGATTCTGCGCTGAAATTCGTCACGCAGCTGATCACGCACTGTGGCGGATATCGCCATGTAGCCATCGGCCGTGCGGGTGATCCAGTCGAACCACTCATTGAAAACTTCGACCAGCCGAGTGTCGTAAAACTGCGGATGCGTCAGCGGGATCAGGTCATAGATCACCGCGATCATGCCGACGCCATCGCGTTTGAGCTGCTCGACAGGGGCGAAGAAGTCCGAATGCCAGGATGAATCCAGTAGTATCAGTTGATCGCCTGGCTGATGTTGCAGTGGCGAACAGCGTTGGAGCAGCTGCTTGCGGTTGATCCGCCGGACCAGCCGAATCGGCAGGCCGAGCACGGCAAACTGGGTCAACCGATAGCCCACATACAGCAGCAGCCGCGCCAGTTTCGAAGTGCATAGCGCATCGCGGCGCTGATGCCCCTGCCAGAAACGATGGGCGAGGCGCTCCAGGCGTTCACCGAAGGTTTCGAGGCTGTTCCAGAACGGTGTATCGAGTGGCGCCAGTTGCAGCACGCGGTAGAGCTGGCCATTGATCACCACCACCGGCAGACACTCGACGCCTTCAGCGCGGGTGGGCAACTGCTTGATGACATTGCGCACCACGCGCTGGATCCCCGAATTGACCTTCGGATGTCTGAATACGTGAGTGCATTCGACCAGCAGCCGGGTCATGGTGTGTGCTCGACGTGGCCGACTTCGGTATGACGGCTGATTGTGGTCTGCGCATTCAGCCATGAGCAGCCGACGAAATCTTCGCGTCGATTGTTGATGACATGAAACACCAGACCGAAATCACGCCATTCGAAGTTTCGATCCAGATGCGAGTCCAGCCTCGACAGGCTCAGCGCTACGGAATAGTTGCCTTTTCCAAGGCCCATCACAAACGCGAAGCGATAGTTGATGCGCTCACCGGCGCGCAGATTTTCCAGCGCCTGGTTCTGGCGATGGGTATTGATCCCATACATGGGCTGGCCGAGACGATCCTTGATCATGAAACCGAGCACCAGCCTCTCGATGTCCTGACGTACCTCGACGTCCACTGCCAGGACCACTGGCTGGCCGACTTCGGCGGCCTCGATCAAGCGCTCGGATTCATCGAGCAGGCGCACCCGCACAATGCCGGCTTCACCGGTACCCGACACGGTCTGCACGTGGCCGCCACCGAGCATTTCCTGGCGCACTATCTGGCCCTCGCGCTCGGCGAGCAGAGCGTTGTAATAATCCATTACGGCTTCAGGCCTGTCGTGCATGGCCAGACGGCCACCATCAAGCAAGATCGCGGTATCGCAGATCGACTGAATCGCCGAGCGGTCGTGGGACACGATCAGCAAGGTTGTGCCAGCCTCGCGAAAGCTGCGGATGCGCTCAAAGCTCTTGTGCTGGAAATACGCATCCCCGACAGACAACGCTTCGTCGACGATCAGAATATCGGGGCGGCGTGCGGTGGCGACGCTGAACGCCAGACGCATCTGCATCCCACTGGAATATGTACGCACCGGATGATCGATCGCCGCGCCGATTTCCGCGAAGCTCTCGATTTGCGACATCAAGGCGTTGATTTCTTCAAGTTGCATGCCGAGCAATTGCCCGGCCATCACGGCGTTTTGCCTGCCGGTAAAGTCAGGATGAAAGCCCATCCCCAGTTCCAGCAATGCGGCGACCCGGCCGGTCAGCTCAATGGTGCCGCAGGTTTGTCGGGACGTGCCGGTAATCATCTTCAGCAGCGTACTCTTGCCTGCCCCATTGACTCCGACGATGCCCACGGCCTGGCCCGCAGGAATTTCGAAGGTCAGGTCCTTCAATACCCAGTGCCGGTTGTGCCGCAATCGGGAAAAGGGAATCAGCCATTCGGCCAGACGACTCCAGCGACTGGGGTATTGTTTGTAGGCTTTGCCCAGCCCGGTAACACGGATATGTCCCATCAGAGTTCATCCACCATTTCACCGACCCGCTGGCGGAACAGGCGCAGTCCGATTGCGCAGAAGACCGCGCCGATCATGAATGCCGGCAATAGTGAACTCCAGGCTGGCCACTGGCCGTAAAGGAAGACATTCTGATAGCTTGCAATCAGGTTTGTCAGAGGGTTGAATCGCAGCAGACTCTGCAGCCACTCCGGCAAGATGGTGATCGGGTAGACGATCGGCGTCAGCCAGAACCAGAACTGCAGACAGATGCCGAACAGTTGACCGACATCGCGAAAGAACACGTTCAAAACGCCGAGGACCATACCCAGCCCGGCGCAGAACATCATTTGCAGAGCAATCAGCGGAATCAGTGCCAGCAAAGCTATTCCCGGCCAGCGCCCGGTGATCAGCAGAAACCCGAGAAACAGGCTGATGATGATCGCGAAGTTGATCCCGGCGTTGATCAACACAATCACCGGCAGGCAAATCCGCGGGAAGCTGATTTTCTTCAGCAGGTTGGCGTTGTCGAGAAACATGTTCTGGCTGCGCAGGGTGATTTCGGAAAACAGCCCCCAGGCCAACAGGCCGGCGCACAGGTAGATGCTGTATGCCATGCCGTCAGCTACCCCGGGCAAACGGGCGCGCATGATGTGCGAAAAAATCACCGTGTAAACGATGATCATCGACAGCGGATTGAAAATCGGCCATAGCGCGCCGAACAGCGAATTGCGATAACGCGCTTGAAATTCTCGCTGCACGCTGCCGAGGATGAATCCACGGTAGCTGCGCAGCGAGCGGTACAGGGAAAGCAACATTCAAACCGTCCTGCCGTATTGATCTTCAAAGCGAACGATATCGTCCTCGCCCAGGTATTCGCCGCTTTGCACCTCAATGATGACCAGATCGATCACCCCGGGGTTTTCCAGGCGATGCTTGTGGCCGGCGGCAATGAACGTCGATTCGTTCTTGGCGACCAGAGTCGTGCCGGAGCCATTGTTGGTGACCTTGGCCATGCCTTCGACCACCACCCAGTGTTCATTGCGATGATGGTGCATTTGCAGTGACAACTTGCCACCGGGTTTGACCACGATGCGCTTGATCTTGAAACGCGGACCTTCCTCCAGAACGGTGTAGGTGCCCCAGGGACGGCTGACCGTACGATGCAGGCGATAGGCTTCGTGGGACTTGTCCTTGAGCTGCTTCGCCACGCGGCGCACATCCTGCGCACGGTCGGCATGGGCCACCAGCACCGCATCGGCGGTGTCGACGATGATCAGGTTATCCACACCGACGGTCGCCACCAGCCGGCCTTCGCTCTGTACGAAGTTGTTGTGGCTGTCGATGAAGATCGCCTCGCCGCTGGCGCGGTTGTTGTCGGCATCGGCGGGAGTCAGCGCCGCGACTGCGTTCCACGAACCGATGTCGCTCCAGTCGAAACCGGCGGGCACCACCACGACTTTTTCCGAGCGCTCCATCAGCGCGTAATCGATGGAGATGTCGGTGATTTCGGCAAACAGCGTTGGCGACAACTCCTGTTGCAGGCAGCCGACCGTTTCGACCGGTGCACTGGCGGCCATGCAGGCGCGGGTCTGTTCCAGCAACTCGGGCGCGTGCAGTTGCAGCTCGGCGAGCAGCGTTGCGGTGGTGAAGCAGAACATCCCCGAATTCCACAGGAAGTTGCCGCTCTCCAGGTAATGCGTGGCGGTCTGCAAGTCGGGTTTCTCGACGAAGCGCTGCACCTTGGCCGCACCCTTGGCGTCCAGCGGCGCACCGGTTTCGATGTAGCCGAAGCCGGTTTCCGGGGCGGTCGGGACCACGCCGAAGGTCACCAGATAGCCGTCCTTCGCCAGATTCACTGCGTGCTCGACCGCACTCTTCAGGGCGTCCTGATTGACGATCAAGTGATCCGCCGGCATCACCACCATGATTGCGTCGTCACCATGCAGCGCCTGCAATGACAGTGCTGCCGCTGCGATCGCCGGTGCGGTGTTGCGCCCGCTCGGCTCCAGCAGAAAGTGCCCGCGATGGCGCGACACTTGAGCCGCGCAATAGTGATCCTTGCTCTGGAAGTAATACTCGCGGTTGGTCACCGTGACGATGTCGCCCCAGCCGTCCAGCAACGCCGCCGCACGCTGGTAGGTTTTGCCCAGCAGCGACTGGCCGTCGGGCAGGGCCATGAACGGCTTGGGGTGGCCCTCGCGGGACACCGGCCACAAACGGGTGCCGGCACCGCCGGACAGAATCACCGGAATCAGCATGGCCTACTCCTTGGCGACGCGTTTCATGTCCGCATCCATCATCATGCGGATCAAGGTATCCAGGTCGGTTTTCGGTTTCCAGCCCAGCACACGCTGGGCCTTGGCCGGGTTGCCGAGCAGCACTTCGACTTCGGCCGGGCGGAAGAACGCCGGGTCGATCTTCACGTAATCGCGGTAGTTCAGGCCGACGTGATCGAAGGCAATGCGGCACATCTCGCGCACAGTGGTGGTGACGCCCGTGGCGACCACGAAGTCGTCGGGTTTGTCTTGTTGCAGCATCAGCCACATGGCCTCGACGTAATCGCCGGCAAAGCCCCAATCGCGTTTCGCGTCGATGTTGCCCAGCGCCAAGTCCTGCTGTTTGCCCTGCTTGATGCGCGCGGCAGCGTCAGTGACCTTGCGGGTAACGAATTCGATGCCGCGCAGCGGTGATTCATGGTTGAAGAGGATGCCGCTGCTGGCGTGCAGGTTGAAGCTTTCGCGGTAGTTGACGGTAATCCAGTGGCCGTAGAGCTTGGCCACGCCGTAAGGGCTGCGCGGGTAGAACGGCGTGTTCTCGTCCTGTTGCTCAGCCTGGATCAGGCCGAACATTTCGCTGGTCGAGGCCTGATAAAAACGCGTGTGCGGACTGAACTGGCGGATCGCTTCGAGCAGGTGTGTCACGCCCAACCCATCGACAATGCCGGTGGTGACCGGTTGATCCCACGAGGCGGCGACAAAGCTCTGTGCGGCGAGGTTATAGATTTCGTCTGGTGCTGATTTGATTACCGCACGCTGCACCGAGCAGGCATCGGCCATATCTCCGTCGAGGTAGACGATGTCGGCTTCGACACCCATCTCGCGCAGGCGCCAGCGTGAATCACTGCTGCGTCGAGCAACGAGGCCGTGAACCTTGTAACCCTTGTCCAGCAGCAGTTTGGCCAGATAGGCGCCATCCTGGCCCGTGATCCCGGTAATCAGTGCACTTTTTGTCATTCTTGTCGTACTCGCATCTCCCAGTCGGACAGGATCGCCCGCAGGGATTGTTGTGTGGTGGTGGCTGGCGCCCATCCTGTGGCGTTGGCCAGTTTTGCGTGGCTGCCGCAGACGCGGCGCTGGTCGGCGCGACGCATGCGCGCCGGATCCGGCACCAGTTCAACGTCGACTTCGGCCAGATCGGCCAATTGCTCGATCAGGCTGCGAATGCTTTGCTCGCGGCCCGAGCAGATGTTGTAGACCTGCCCCGGTGTGCCGTTTTCCAGCAATGCGAAGTACGCGCGAATCACATCGCCGACATCGAGGAAATCGCGGGTCACGTCGATATCGCCGACTTGCAGTCGCGGTGCTTGCAGGCCCTGTTTGATGCGGCAGATCTGCCGGGCTGCGCTGGCGATGACGAAGCTGTCTTTTTGCCCGGTGCCGATGTGGTTGAACGGGCGTGCGACCAGCACTGGCCAGCCTTCACTCAGGCCCCATTGCAAACTGAGGAACTCCGCTGAAAGTTTGCTTACCGCGTACGGATTGCGTGGCAGCGGTGGTTGTTGCTCGGTGATCGGCAGGTGCTGCTCGCCGACTTGCCCGTAAACGTCGCCGGAGCTGACGTACAAAAACGTCCCGGCAAAGCCGCGAGCCTTGAGCGCCTGCAACAGATTGAGGGTGCCGAAGAGATTGATATCGAGGGTGCGGGCCGGGTCACGAATGGCTTCCGGCACAAAGGTCTGGCCGGCCAGATGAATGACTGCATCCGGCAACTCCGGCCAAAGGTCGATGAGGCTGTCGGCGTTCGTAAGGTCGTAGGCCGATGCGGCAGGCAGCAGCGCCCACGACGATCCCGGCGAAGCCAGACGAGACTGAATGTGTTGTCCCACGAAGCCGCTGAGGCCCGTGACGAACAGACGGTTTTTCAAACAGCGACCCCTTGGTCATGACTTGCGCCGCTTTCCTTACACGCTTTGAGGAAAGCGCTGTCAGACCGGAGGAAATATCCGGGGAAACAGCAGGCGAAGCCTTTGTTGTAGTTGTTTGGTTGCCAATCTGTGCCAATTGCTCGGCAATTTCAACAGGGCATATCGTGACTGGTCAGTTCTCATCAGCGTAGTCCGATTTATTCTTGCGGGCGGTTCCCGGAGCCACGACGGATGTGTTTAGAATGGCCCTCGTCACGATCGCCATGGAAGTTCTGGCTCATTGTGCGCAAAGGTGAAACCGACCACTAAAACAAGAACAAGACGTGACTTGAGACGAAGAACCGCACCGAGCCGGTTCGACGCTTGGCCGTCACTAGTATGAAGCTGCCGGTAACGCGGTTTCATTGTGGAAAGCCATGAATTTCATTCTTTATTCGGACATCAACGAACACTCCATCAGGGAGAGTCTCGGCCATCCCGACGCCAGTTATTACTTCGTTCTGAAGGCCTACCGTTCGTTGCTCGAAACAGTCGGGCGAGTCCATGTAGTGGGTAATGTCGCAGAGGTCGATCCGCTGTTTCGGCAATTCCACGCGGCCGGCGAGGAGAGTGTGTTCCTCTCGTTCACCCGACCACAGAAAACGGCGATCGACCTTCAATGCCCGACCGTTTGTGTCGTGACCTGGGAGTATGACTCGATTCCCGATGAACAATGGGGCGATGATCCTGGCCAGGACTGGACGCGCATGTTGGCAAGGCATGGCCGCGTGATCACACTGTCCAGCCATACCGCCCGAGCGATTCGTCGCTCGATGGGAGAGGATTTCCCTGTGCTGGTATTGCCCGCCCCGCTCGGAGAGGAGCTTGCGTCCATCGGCAAGCAGCACCTCAGCACACCGGTCAACACAGGTACGACGTTGACGCTCAAAGGGTGCATTTTCGATTCCCGCCAGATGAACCTGCATCCGGATAATCTGCTGCCCAAGCCTCTCACCGCCGAAGAACTGGCGGAAATCGAAGCTCAGTTGGAGGCTTCGCGACCACCACCGCTGACGTGGAAACGACGCTTGGTCATCGCAAAGCATTACCTGCGCCTTTGGCTGCTCAATGCCGGCCATGATCAGACGCCCGTGGTGCCACGGGTGAGGTTTTTGCGGAATTGGTACTGGGAGGGGATTCACGACTTGCTTGGGCATTCTTGGCATGACTGGCTCGCCAGACATTTGCCCGGTATCGCCGGCCCTCAACCTTTGCCGGTATCAGTGCAACCGCCACCGCAAGATATGCCGGACACCTCGTTACAGGTTCAAGCCGAGGTCGACGGTGTGGTCTACGCGTCGGTGTTCCGCCCCGCGGACGGGCGCAAGAACTGGCTACAGATCCTCACCGCTTTCTGCGCGGCCTTTCGTGACACTCCAGACGCCACACTGGTGATGAAATTTACCCAGAGCGACCTGGCGGCCGTCTATGCACACTTGATGACGCCACTGGCGCAACTGGCGCCTTTTTCCTGTCGGGTCGTGATGATTCACGGTTACATGGACGATGCGCAATACGCGCGGCTTTACCAGTCGGCGAGTTTTTACGTCAACGCCTCGCATTGTGAGGGTCTGTGTCTGCCGCTGATGGAGTTCATGGCCTGCGGCAAACCGGTGATCGCCCCCGACCATACGGCGATGCAGGACTATATCGACGAGTCTGTGGCGTTCGTGGTCGACTCCAGCGTTGAGGCGTGCACGTGGCCCCATGACCCGCGCATGCTGTTTCGTGCGCATCGTCACCGGCCAGACTGGGGCTCTTTGAAACAAGCCTACGAAGACAGTTACCGGATGGCCACGACACAGCCTCAGGATTATCAGCGAATGTCGTTGGCTGCCGCGCAGCGCATGGAGCATTTCAGTGCGATCGCGGTTCTGCAAAAGCGCGTCGAGGATTTTTTCGGGCTCGAACCACAGCCCGGTCACGTTGCCCAGGTCAGGGATAGCGCCCCATGCTGATCATCATCCATTCGGAAACCAACCAGCACACCATCAGCCGCAACCTGGGGCGCTCGGAGTACAGCTATTACTTCGTGCTCAAGGAGTATCGGCCAGTGCTCGAACGTCTGGGTCGGGTGATCGAGGTCATGGACCCGAACAGCGAAGTCGATGCGTTGTATGCAGAGTGCCAGTCACGTGGCGAGGCTTGCGTATTTCTGTCGTTCTCGCCACCGCATCGCACCCCGGTGCATCTGGCGTGTCCGACCTTGCCGGTCTTTGCCTGGGAGTTCAGCACGATTCCCGATGAGCCATTCGCTGGCGATCCGCTGAACGACTGGCGCACAGTACTTGCCGCCTGCGGTGCTGCGATCACGCACTCCAGTTACACGGTCGATGCCGTGCGCAAAGCGATGTCTGTCGAGTACCCGATAGTCGCCGTCCCCGCGCCGGTCTGGGATCGGTTCGCAGCGCGCGGCGTTCAATTGCAGGGACAGCCAGCCGTCGATTCAGTACGGCTGAAAATCAAAGGCCTGGTAGTCGACAGTCGCGAGATCGCATTGGATGCGTTCGCTCCTGTGCCGTTGCGCCGTGGGCGTGGAATCGATTTCCTCGCGCCGGTCACCGAGCAAGAGCTGGAGCTTGAAGGTGTGGTGTACACCTCGGTGTTCAACCCCCGGGACGGGCGCAAGAACTGGGAGGACATGATCAGTGCCTTCTGTGCCGCTATGCGGGAAAACGCTGATGCAACCCTGGTGCTGAAACTCACCCATCACGATGCTGAAGAAGCCCTCACCGACATCCTCCATCACCTTTACAAGAATCAGCCTTATCGCTGCCGCATCGTGCTTATCTACGGCTATCTGGCAGACGCGGATTACGAACGTCTGGTGCAGGCGACCCGTTACGTCGTCAACACTTCCTACGGCGAAGGCCAGTGCCTGCCGCTGATGGAATTCATGTCGTGCGGCAAGCCGGCTGTGGCACCGTGCACCACGGCAATGATCGACTATATGAATGCCGATAACGCTTTTCTGATCGAGGCAACCGAGCAATTCACGGCCTGGCCTCACGACCCGCGTTCGGCCTACCGAACCTTGCGCTACGCAACGAGCTGGGCTTCGATCTGTGCCGCTTACACTGCCAGTTACGACGTCGCGCAAAATGATCCCCAGCGTTACGCCACCATGTCGGCACAGGCTGTCGTGAGTCTCGAGGCGTTTTGCAGTCAAGCGGTGGCCGAGCAGCGATTACGGGCGTTTCTGGCGAGCCTGCTGCAAGCCCGCGCCGAAATGGCGACGGAGGTTATCGGCGCATGATTCGCAGATTGCTTCATCGATTGTTTGCCCAAGCGCAATCTTCGCAACCGCCGCCAGCGGCTGAACCGATAGCGGAACCGGTGATTGAGCCGACGCCAGACGCTGAACCCGAGCCTTTATTTGTCTGGTCGCCCCGCGATGTCGGTTTGCGTGATGCCGTGCTGGACGGCTGGTTTCTCAATGACAGCGGCGAATTGCTCAAGGGCTTTGCCATTACGCCTGACGACACCTTGCTCGACGTCGGTTGCGGCGAGGGTGCCGCAACATTGTTTGCCGTGCGCCAGGGCGCATCGGTGATTTTCACCGACAGCGAATACGACAAAGTGCGCGAGCTGGCGCGTCAGGTCGAGGCGCAAAGCGCAAATGCCAGTCTTGGTCTGGTCAGCAACAGCCTGCCATTGCCGTTGGCCGACGGCTGCTCCAGCCGTGTCGTGTGCATGGAGGTGCTGGAGCACGTCGACGAACCCGAAGCGTTCATGGCCGAACTGGCGCGTATGGGGCGCCCCGGTGCGTTGTACCTGCTCAGTGTGCCGGCTCCAGTGGGCGAACATCTGCAAAAAGGCATCGCTCCGCAGAGTTATTACCAGTCGCCCAACCACGTGCAGATCTTCACTCCAAAGCGCTTCGCCGCACTGGTCGAAGACGCCGGACTGATCATTGAGCATCGGCAGGCGACGGGGTTTTTCTGGGTGATGGGGATGATCTTTTTCTGGGCCAGCGAAAAAGCGGCCGGCAAGGATCCGGGTGGTGCGGTGCGTGATCGCATTCACGCGCCTTTTCCTCATCTGATGGGTGGATGGGCGAGGACCTGGGAAGAGATGCTCGACCGGCCCGACGGACTTGCGATCAAACAGGTGCTGGACCAGTTCATGCCCAAAAGCCAGGTGATCATCGCCCGTAAACCGCTGGATGCGGGAGACGCCGGATGAGCAGTAAACGCATCATGGACATTGAGGTGCTGCGCGCCATTGCCGTGCTGGGGGTGCTGTTTCATCACCTGGCAGGCAATCTGTTCCGCGATCCGGTGCCTTTGCTTGAAGCCATTCATGCCTGGGCACAACCCTGGTGGGGCGTTGACCTGTTTTTCGCCATTTCCGGCTTCGTGATTGCGCGCAGTCTGATTCCTGCGCTGCGTGATTGCAGCAGCCGTCAGCAATACTGGGAGCAAACGCGCAATTTCTGGCTGCGCCGCGCTTTTCGCCTGCTGCCTTCGGCCTGGCTGTGGCTGGCCCTGGTGCTGCTGATGTGCATGTTCTTCAATCGCTCCGGGGCGTTCGGCACGCTGCAGGCCAATCTGCAGGCGACGCTCGCAGGAGTGTTGCAGTACGCCAATTTCCGCTTTGCCGATGCTTTCTTCCGCTACGAATATGGCAGCAGTTTCGTCTACTGGAGTCTGGCCCTGGAAGAACAGTTCTACCTGTTGTTTCCGTTGCTGATTCTGCTGTGCCGCAGACATCTGGTCTGGGTGCTGCTGGCGCTGGTCGCAGTGCAACTGCTGGCGGTGCGAACGCCGCTGCTGATGGTCGTTCGAACCGACGCGCTGGCCCTTGGCGTACTGTTGGCAATGTGGAGTGCTCAACCGAGTTACCAGCGTTGGCAGCCGCTGTTTCTCAGTCGCAACGGGGCCGGAATCTCAGCGCTGATTGTCGTCGCAACGCTGATGAGTTACCTGGCCACCGATGGATTTTCCGCGACTCACTTTCGCGTTGGCGCCATCGCTTTATTGAGTGCCTTGCTGGTGTGGATCGCCTCTTACAATCAGGATTACCTGTTATCGGCCGGGCGCTTGCAGCAATTGATGGGATGGGTGGGCAGTCGGTCGTACGGCATCTACCTGATTCATATTCCCGTGTATTTCCTGGTACGTGAAGTTACTTTCCGTTTGCAGGAAGCGGGCCTGCCGAGTCCGGCAGGTCATCCAGTGGTCACCTTGCTGTGGGCGTTCGGTCTGATTGCCCTGCTCAGCGAATTGAATTACCGCTTCATCGAAATGCCTATGCGCAACCGCGGTGCCGCGCTGGTGCAACGTCTTGGTACGTCCAGCACACCAACTTCGTCTTCTGAAGCCGCAGTCTGATCGACTCGCTCACGCCATGTTTTGTGTAACCTTGCAGCCCTGTGGTTTCAGGGATTTTTCAAGGTATGCGGTTTATTGCGGGTCTGATCTTCAGCGTCTTGCTTGCGGGTTGCGAGCAACACGTCGCGCCGGCCCTCGACCAGCAACTCTACGTCTGGCAGCGCCAATGGACGCCTGCGCATGAACCGGCCTTGCGTGAAAGTCGAGATGATTTCTCGACCCTGCGCGTACTGGCATTGCAGGGCTTTCCCGGCGAACGCTGGAGCAGGGCGCGGGTTGATCCGGCATTGTTGAAAGCCGATGGTCGCGCTCTGATCGCAGTGATTCGCCTCGATGGCCAGTTGCAGTCGCTGGACCAGCGGCAGGTCACCGCACAGATCCTGAAAGTCATCGCCGATTGGCAGGCGCAAGGCCTTACGCTGAACGGTATCGAAATCGACCACGATGCCGGCAATGCACGGCTGCCCGCATACGCTGAATTCCTCAAACATTTGCGCGCGGCCTTGCCGTCATCGTTGCCTTTGAGTATCACCGCGCTGCCGGCCTGGCTCGACAGCGCGCACTTGCCGGCGCTGTTGCAAAGCGTCGACAGCAGCGTGCTGCAAGTCCACGCCGTGAGCGATCCGCGACTGGGTCTTTTCGACGCCAGGCAGGCGTTGAAGTGGGCCGAGGCCTGGGCACATGTCAGCGACAAACCGTTCTATCTGGCGCTGCCGGCCTACGGCGTTGCGCTGTTGAGCGATGACGGTGGCGCGCCGGTAGTGGAAAGCGAAGTGCAACTGGAGCGCGGCGGGCAGCGCCGGGAGTTGCTCGCCGATCCGCAGCAACTCAGCCAATTGGCCAAGACCTTGCGCGAGGAACCGCCTGAGCATCTGACCGGTTTGATCTGGTTTCGCCTGCCGCTGGCCAACGATCGTCGCGCCTGGAGCCTGACTACTTTGCGCGCCGTGGCGCGGGGCGATGTGCTGAAGAGTCATCTGCATCTGTCATTCAAAGAGCAGGGCGGACTCTATGACATCCAGCTCGATAACCGCGGCAATCTCGACAGTCCGTGGCCCGCGCAAATCACGCTGAAGGCGCAGGATTGTGCAGGCGCCGATGCGCTCGCCGGTTACTCGTTGCAACAAAGTGCCAATCTGCTTACCTTCACCCGCCTGCGTGACGGCCGCTTGCCGGCGGGCGGACAGCGCGCTGTCGGTTGGGCGCGTTGTGCATATATTGATCAAGGAGGTTCGCATGTTGACCCGTAACTGGCCCCGCCTTCTGCTCTGCCTGAGCCTCAGCCTGCCGCTGGGTTCGGCGCTGGCCTGCGGCCCGGACTTCCCGATGCGCCTGCTCGACAACCGCGCGCAGACCCTCGCCGATCTGCCCGAAGGCAGTTTCAGCTTCGAAATCAGTCGCCTGGGTAAAACCATTGGCGGGCTGAAAAACGTCACCGCAGCGACCCATAACCCCAACGATTATGCCGAAGACAACGCGTCAGAGCTGGCGCGCGAACAGGCTGAGCAGGTTGGCCTGAGCGCCGAGCAATACGCTGTGGTCAAGCGCCTGCGCGGGCTCAGCGATGCCCATCAGGCCGAGGAACAGGGCGCCGGTCTGCCGGCGGAAATCCGTTTGTATGTCGCCGGCGCCGTGGCCTTTGCCACCGGTGATCATCAATTGGCCAGTGAGTATTTCAACAAGGTGCTGGCGCTGCCGGCGGACCAGCGTCCTTTGCGCAGCACGTGGGCGGCGTATTCCCTCGGGCGCATCGCCTTCGCCATGAGCAACGAGGCGCACGATCGCATCGAAGCGCTGGAAGAAGCGCGCGATGCCTTCCGCCAGGCCCGGCAACTGAGCATCGACGGCTTCAGCGATCCGTTGGAACTGGGCGTTGCCAGCCTCGGTGAAGAGGCGCGGGTGCTGCGCAGCGCGGGCGACTGGAGCGGCGCCATCGAACTGTACGAAGCACAGAACCTGCATGGTTCGGCTGTCGGTTACACCTCGCTCAAGCAACTGATGAACGAACTGGCCGAGTTGCCGGAATCTCAGCTGGCCAAACTGCTCCAGCAGCCAGCAGTGCAGCAACTGGTCACGGCGTCGCTGGTCAGCCGTCAGGGCTGGTCTTTCGGTGAGCAGCCGCCGAATGAAAAGAAACTCGTCACACTCCTGCAAAACAGCACCCGTGGCAGCCTCGACAATGCCGATCGACTGGCGGCGATGAGTTATCAACAGGGCGACTACGCGTCTGCCAAGGCCTTTCTGGTAAATGCCGGGGACGGCGGGCTGGCCTGGTGGCTGCGGGCAAAACTGGCAGTGCGTGAGGGCGACACGACTGCCGCTGCCGCCGCTTACGCCAAAGCCGCCCAGGCCTTTCCGCAGAATGAAGACTGGGGTTATCGCCGCACGCCGGACTGGGCGTTTGAAACGGTACAGCCAAAATGCCGGGTGGAGGGCGAAAGCGCGATCCTGGCGCTGCAACGCGGCGAATACCTGCAAGCGTTCGTGCAGCTGTATCGCAGCAACAGCCTTTACTGGTTCGATGCCGCCACCGTTGCCGAGCGGGTGCTGACGGTCGATGAGCTCAAGCGGTACGTCGATGAGAACGTGCCGGCGCCGCCGCCATTGACGCAGCAGGAGCGCGATAACTATGTGCCGTTGTCGGTGGCCGCCAATCTGCGCAATCTGCTCGGTCGGCGCTTGCTGCGAGAAGGGCGATACGAGGAGGCGGTCGGTTATTTCGCCAGTGACGATCTGCAGCACAAGGCCCGGCTCTATGGCGAGCAACGGCTCAAGGCCGAGTCGGCGTGGTGGCCGAGCAAACGCGCCAGTGCGTTGTACAACGCAGCTTGGACAGCCCGGGAGTGGGGCATGGACATCCTCGGTTATGAGATGGCCCCTGATTACGCCACCTTCGGTGGCAATTACACGCTGGAGAGCACGAAGCTGGATGTCGGCCCGCTGATTTCCACGGCGGAAGTGCAGCGCCAGCAGGCCAGCGCCGCGCAACCGGATCAGCGTTATCACTATCGTTTTGTCGCCACGGCACTGGCCAGTCGCGCCGCCGATAACCTGCCGCACACCAGTCAGGCGTTTGCCGCCGTGTTGTGCAACGCGGCCGGCTGGAACAGCAGCCTTGCGGACCAGAGCGCGCTGTATCAGCGCTACGTCAAGGAAGGCCCTTATGTGCCGTGGGCGCAAGACTTCGGCAATCAATGCCCGTACCCGGACTTCGAAAATGCCGACAAGCGTTACGTTACCCAAGTGACCGA
The DNA here is from genome assembly GCF_019145195.1 of Pseudomonas siliginis. Lineage (GTDB taxonomy): Bacteria > Pseudomonadota > Gammaproteobacteria > Pseudomonadales > Pseudomonadaceae > Aquipseudomonas > Aquipseudomonas siliginis. The sequence continues at coordinate 611,152 of NZ_JAHSTW010000002.1, read as the reverse complement.
TGCCGTGCGTGGGACGCTGCGACCGTACAAGTGGCCGGTACAGATCGGCGCGATCGTCGTAGTCGCGGCCATCGCGTTATTGCTGATCACCCGTCGTCAGCGCAAGGTACGCAAGGCTTAAGTCTGCTGAAGGAAGCTCAGGCGTACGGCGAAGCCAATCAACAGGCTGCCGAACAACCATTGCTGAACGCGCTGGGCGCTTGGACTGTGTTGCAGCCAACGGCCCAGTGCCGCGCCAGTCAGGGCAACCACGCTGTCGAACAGCAGACCGACGGCGACCAGCACCATGCCAAGCACGGCAAACTGGCTCAGCACCGGCGCGCCGTGACTGACGATGAATTGCGGCAGCAGCACTGAGCAGAACAGCAAAGCCTTGGGATTAAGCAGGTTGGTCAGCAAGCCGCGACGGATCGCATCGCGCCACTGGCCGGGAGCAGGTGCCTGCTCTTGGTTTTGCAGACTCGGTACCAGCGAGCTGCGCAAACACTGGATACCGATCCACAACAGATAGGCCGCGCCAGCGATACGCACCACGTCAAACGTCCACGGCGCCGTTTTGAACAGCGCCGCCAGCCCCAATGCTGCCAGTGCCACATGGCAGGCGCGGGCGATGGCCAGGCCCAACGCCGTGGCCAGCGCCGCCGCTCGACCTTGCCGCGCACCGGTTTGCAATAGCAGGATCATGTCCGGTCCCGGCAGTAGCAGAACCACAGCCAGCGTCAGAATAAACAGCCAAAGACTTGCCACATCAAACCCCGTTTTCGATGTCGATTTTCTCGCGCCAGTCTAGAGCGAGAGAGCAGGGCAGGTGCTTGCGTAGTCGGCTTCTATTGTTCACAGCTTTGGCATAACCTGCTGGTTTTCAACCGTCAGACTATCGGGATCTGCCAAAGATGAAACTCGACGCTTATGACCGCAAGATTCTCGCTGCGCTGCAGCGCAACGGGCGCCTGAGCAATGTCGAGCTCGCGGAAGAAATCGGACTGTCGGCCTCACCGTGTCTGCGGCGGGTGCGCATGCTGGAAGAGGCGGGGGTGATCCGAGGCTACCAGGCCAACCTGGATCGCGATGAAGTCGGGCTGGGACTGACTGTGTTTGTCGGGGTTAAGGTCGAGCGGCACAACGAAGAACGCGCCGAGGCTTTTTATGCGGCTGTTACTGCGCTGCCTGAGGTGGTCTCAGCGTTTCTGGTGTCCGGCGAATCGGACTTTTTGTTGCAGGTAGTGGTACCTGACTTGCGCGCTTATGACCGCTTTGTCAGCGGCCATCTGCTCAAGCTTCCGGGTGTGAGCGATATTCGCAGCAACTTTGCCATTCACACGGTGAAGGCGCCGGGCGCACTGCCGCTGGGGCATTTGCCGCTGTAGACCGGGTGGCGCCATTCGCGAGCAGGCTCGCTCCCACAGGGGGAACGCATTCCAAAGTGGGAGCGAGCCTGCTCGCGAAGACGGCGGAAAGGTTTGGAACCTACATCTGCGTCGCCATCCCCTCGACATTCATCGCTGCCTGACGCAATGCTTCCGAACGCGTCGGGTGCGGATGGCAGGTCAGGGCAATGTCCTCGGCCGAGGCGCTGAACTCCATCGCCACACAGAACTCGCCGATCATCTCGCTCACGCTCGGCCCGACCAGATGCACGCCGAGCACTTCGTCCGTGCGCTCGTCGGCGAGGACTTTGGCAAAGCCTTCTGTTTCGTGATTGATCTTCGCCCGGCTGTTGGCAGTGAAGGGAAACTTGCCGACCTTGTAGGCGCGGCCCTCGGCCTTGAGTTGTTCTTCGGTCTGGCCGACGCTGGCCAGTTCCGGTTGGGTGTAGATGACGTTGGGGATCAGCGCGTAATTGACCTCGCCGGCCTTGCCGTGGATCTGCTCGACGCAGGCCATGGCCTCGTCTTCAGCCTTGTGCGCGAGCATCGGCCCTGACGTGACGTCGCCGATCACCCAGACCCCGGCGGCTTCGGTGCGATGTTGCTTGTTGGCGAGCATGCCGCGTTTGTCGGTACTCAGGCCGACGTTCTCCAGCCCCAGGCCCTGGGTGTACGGCCGGCGCCCGATGGCCACCAGCACATAGTCGGCTTCGATCAGCTCAGCCGTACCACCAGCGGCAGGCTCGACGCTCAGCTGCACGCCTGTGGCGGAGCTGGTGGCGCTGGTGACCTTGGAACTCAATTTGAAGGCAATGCCTTGTTTGCTCAGCGCGCGCTGCAAGGTCTTGCCGGCCTCGCCATCTACGCCGGGGCAGATACGATCAAGGTATTCGACCACGGTGACCTGCGCGCCGAGTCGCCGCCACACCGAACCCAGCTCCAGGCCGATCACCCCGGCACCAATGACCACCAAATGTTTGGGGACTTCATTGAGCGACAGCGCGCCGGTGGAATCGAGGATGCGCTGGTTGTCGATCTCGACGCCGGGCAGGGGAGTGGGTTCGGAGCCGGTGGCAATGATGATGTCCTTGGCGCTGAGCTCGCTCTTGTTGCCTTGGGCGTCGGTCACCGTCACTTTGCCCGGGCCGTCGATATGGCCCCAGCCCTTGATCCAGTCGACCTTATTCTTGCGAAACAGAAATTCGATGCCCTTGGTCAGGCCGGCGACGCTTTCGTCCTTCTGCTTCATCATCTGCGCAAGGTTCAGCGTCGGTTTAACCTCGATGCCGAGATTGGCGAACTCTGTCCCCACCGCAGCGGCGTACAGCTCCGACGCGTGCAGCAAGGCTTTGGACGGCATGCAACCGACGTTCAGACAGGTGCCGCCGAGGGTTGCACGTCCTTCGACGCAAGCGGCCTTGAGCCCGAGCTGGCCGGCGCGGATCGCTGCGTTATAACCGCCAGGGCCGCCGCCCAGAATCACCACGTCATAGTTGCTCATGCGCTTGCTCCAGATTGCTCGAAGGGGATAGCCAAGATTAGTCGCGATAAAAATTATGTGCGTAATATGAGCTTCGCCGAACATTTCGGTCAAGGCTTCAGGCAAGCGACAGCTGCGGCATTTTTGAATAAGCACAATTGTGTACGAATATTTCACAGTTTGCGTTATATCGTAACGCTATGAACGCGGGGCCTACATTTTCGGGGTGTTATGCAAGTCGATCTTGAGTTGGACGCCACGCCAGTCACCGGGCTGCCGCGCTTTCAGCAGGCAGCCGTGCAGTCACGCAAATTGCGTCGGTTGGCGTATGGACTCGGCGCAGTGGCGGGGTCGGGCTGGGTGCTGGCGTTTTTCGTCGGCCTGTTTGCGCCGCAGTCCCTGTGGTTGCCGTTGTTGGTCAATCAGGGCGCAGCGTTGCTGGTGCTGGTCGCCGGTCTGCAATCGGCGTGGTGGGTGACGCGCTGGCGCGCGCGGGTGATGCATCCGCCAGCTTCGCAACCGACCGTTGTGGAGGAGGGCGCTGCAGCCGAGGGCTGGTACGAAAGGCTGCTGGAGCGCTTGAGTCAGCGGGGCCGCCATCTGCTTGGACAAATCGGTGCGCCGACGTTGTGGCTCGGCGGCTGGGCGTTGCTGGTTCTGCTTGGTATTGAGCAGGTGTGGAATCTCACGTTGCCTGCGGCGGCCTTGGGGCTGTCGGCGAGCATCGGTGCGGCATTGGCGTTGTTGCTGGCGTTTGCCCTGCTGGTGCTGGAGCGGCAACTGGCGCAGGAACCGCCGGCGCAATGGCCGGAAGCGGCTGCGCTGGCGCAACTGACCCGGGTGGTGATCATCACTCTGTTGATCGGTGCGCTGTGTCTGTTGTTTGCCAGCGAAGACGCAGTCTGGCCGGCGCGTGTTGCGGTATTCAGCGCAATCCTGCCGATGTTGGTTGCCATCGAACTGTTATTGCGCGCGGTGCTGTCTGTTTTCAGCCCGCGCCGCGAACAACTCGAACCGACCCTGCTGGCGCGCAGTTTTATCGCCGATATGCTGCGTTGGCCGCCGCAGCCGTGGCTGGCGTTACAGCATGAAATGCACAACCGTTTCGGCATCGATTTGCGCCAGATCTGGGCCTTCAGTTACATGCGCCGGGCGTTGTTGCCGGTGTTGGCAGTGGTCGCCCTTAGCGGTTGGCTGCTGACAGGGGTACATGAAATTCCCCTGCAAGGTCGCGGCATCTATGAGCGCTTCGGTAAACCGGTACAGGTTTTCGGCCCGGGTTTGCATAGCGGGTTGCCTTGGCCATTGGGGCGTGTGATCTCCGTTGAAAACGGCGTGGTCCATGAACTGGCAACCAGTGTCGGCGACAAGCCAATCGCTGTGCAGTCCGACTCCGCTGAAGGCCCGGCGCCGCTGACCGCCAACCGTTTGTGGGACGCCAGCCACGTCAATGAAAAATCCCAGGTCATCGCCAGCAGCCGCGGCGCGCAACAGGGCCTGCAAATCGTCAACATGGACGTGCGCTTCGTTTATCGCATCGGTTTGAACGACGAGGCGGCGCTCGCCGCGACCTATAACAGCGCCGATGTACCGACGTTGATTCGCAGCACCGCCAGCCGCATCCTGGTTCACGATTTTGCCTCGCGCACCCTCGACGGTCTGCTCGGCGACGACAGGGCAGGGCTGGCCGAGGAAATCGGTCGCGCAGTGCAAAGTGATCTGAACAGATTGAACAGTGGTGTGGAAATCCTCGCCACAGTCGTCGAAGCGATTCATCCACCGGCCGGCGCGGCGAATGCCTATCACAGTGTGCAAGCGGCGCAGATCGGCGCGCAGGCGTTGATCGCTCGCGAACGCGGGGCGGCTGCGCAGGCCACTAACGAGGCGCAGTTGCAGGCGAGCACGGCACGAGATCAGGCAACGGCCAATGCGCGGGAGATCAATGCCGAGGCGCAAACGGCAGACCTGAAATTCAGCGCCGAACAGAAAGCCTTCGCCAGTGCTGGCCAGGCTTTTGTGCTGGAGCAATATCTCAGCCAGCTCAGTCAGGGCTTGAGTAAAGCCAGGTTGCTAGTGCTCGACCATCGACTTGGCGGCAGCGCAAATGCGCCAACCATCGATCTCCGCACTTTCACGCTGCCGACTGATCCGTCGCCCGCCCGTACCACCGCTCAACCAGGAGCCACCCATTGAGCCAGTCGCCTGTTCATGACGTTCACGACCACAGCGGCCACGATCACGGCCACGGCGGGCATCACCATCATCATGGTCATCATCACCATCACGGCGATCCGCAAGAGGCCGGGCCATTTCCATGGCGGCGTATGGGCTGGGCTGCGTTGCTGGTGGCGTTTGCCATTGCCGCCGCGAGTCTGGTGCAAGTGCGCTCCGGCGAAGCCACGGTCATCACGCGTTTCGGAAATCCGTCGCGGGTATTGCTTGATCCCGGTTTGAGCTGGCGCTGGCCTGCGCCGTTCGAAGCGGCGATTCCAGTGGACTTGCGTCTACGCACCACCTCAAGTGGTTTGCAGGACGTCGGCACCAAGGACGGTTTGCGTATCATCGTTCAGGCCTACGTGGCGTGGCAGGTGCAGGGTGATCCTGAACACGTGCAGCGTTTCATGCGTGCCGTGCAGAATCAGCCGGACGAAGCGGCGCGGCAGATTCGCACCTTTGTCGGCTCAGCACTGGAGACCACGGCCAGCAGTTTCGATCTGGCCAATCTGGTCAACACTGATGCCAAACAAGTGCGCATCGGCGATTTTGAAGCGCAGTTGCGTCAGCAGATCGACCAACAGTTGCTCGCCACTTATGGCGTGCGTGTGGTGCAGGTCGGTATCGAGCGGCTGACTTTGCCCTCGGTCACGCTCAGCGCCACGGTCGACCGCATGCGTGCCGAGCGTCAAACCATTGCTACCGAACGCACGGCTGTTGGCAAACGCGAAGCGGCGCAAATCCGTTCCGCCGCCGAGCGCGATGCGCGAATCGTCCAGGCTGATGCGACGGTGAAAGCCGCTGAAATTGAAGCGCAATCGCGAGTCGAGGCTGCGCAGATTTATGGTCGCGCCTACGCCAGCTCGCCGCAGCTATATAACCTGCTGCGCTCCCTCGATACCCTCGGCACCATTGTCACACCGGAAACCAAACTGATTCTGCGCACCGATGCCGCACCTTTCCGCGTATTGGTCGACGGCCCACCGACGCTCGACAACAAAGCCGGATCGCAACCATGAGCGAAGAAGTTCCACGTGGAACACATGCGTTGAACAGTCCGTGGATTCAGGCCGGACGTCTGACCTTCATCGCCCTGTATGCGATCACCGTGTTGGCGGCACTGGCATGGGCGTTCTCGAATGTTCGGCAGATTGATCCGCAGAACCGCGCCGTGGTGCTGCACTTCGGCGCGCTTGATCGCGTTCAAAATGCCGGGCTGTTATGGGCGTGGCCGCAACCCTTTGAGCAGGTTGTTCTGTTGCCGGCGGCTGACCGGGTGATCGAGCGTCGAGTGGAAAATCTGTTGCGCAGTGACGAAGCTCTGAAGGCTGATCGGGTAGCGTCCTTCGCCACGCCATTGAGCGATGCACTCGCCGGGTCTGGTTATTTATTGACCGGTGACGCCGGTGTAGTGCAACTGGACGTGCGAGTGTTTTACCAAGTCTCCGATCCCTACGAATTCGTGTTGCAAGGCGAGCATGTGCTGCCAGCACTCGATCGGCTGGTGACGCGCAGCGCCGTGGCCCTGGCCGCCGCGCGAGATCTCGACACCATCTTGGTCGCTCGACCGGAACTGATCGGCGCCGACAATCAGGCGGCCGAGCGTCGTGAGCGATTGCGCGGTGATCTGGTGCAATGCATCAACGCGCGTCTCGCTGAACTGAAGGCGAGCGGGCAGGGCATCGGTATCGAGGTGTCGCGGGTCGATGTGCAATCGAGTCTGCCGGAGCCAGCGATCAGTGCTTTCAATGCGGTTCTGACCGCCAGTCAGCAGGCTGACAAAGCAGTGGCTAACGCGCGCACCGATGCCGAGAAACTTACCCAGTCCGCCAACGAACAGGCAGACCGCACGCTTCAGGTGGCTCACGCGCAGGCAGGCGAGCGTCTTGCAAAAGCCTCGACCGATACCGCAACCGTCTCGAGTCTGGCCACGTCTAGCGACCCGCAAATGCTCCTGCGTCTGTATCGCGAACGCCTGCCGAAAATTCTCGGTCAGGCCGGGTCGGTCACCACCGTCAACCCGAAAGACAGTTCCCGGTTGATCATTCAAGGAGCCAGTCAATGACCGCGACCACCGCTGCTCTAGGCCTGTTGTCCTCGGCCGAACAACGTCGCGCCGCGCGCCAATTGACCCTGGCGATGCTTGCGCTCGGGCTGTTGGGTGTGGGGCTGGTCTGGCGCTGGATACTCCCGGAGCAAACCGGTGTCAGCCAGTTGCTGCTCGGTTTCGCCTCGTTGCTGGTAGCGGTTCCGGTGATGCGTTCGGCGTGGTACAGCCTGCGTTACCCGAGCCTGCACGGCATCACCGATCAGTTGATCGCGCTGGCCATGCTCGGTGCCTGGGCGACCGGTGATCTGCTCACTGCGGCGTTGTTGCCGATCATCATGATCTTCGGCCATGTGCTTGAGGAGCGCAGCGTGATCGGCTCCCAGGAAGCGATCAATGCGCTTGGCCGGCTGACCCGCATCCATGCGCGCAAGCTGCAAGCGGACGGTTCGATCATCGAAGTGGACAACGGCACGCTCAGCGCTGGCGATGTTGTCGAGGTGCGGGCCGGTGATCGTTTGCCGGCGGACGGTCGGGTATTGTCCGGCCAAGCGAGTCTCGATACGGCGTCGATTACCGGTGAGTCGGTACCGGTGGAAGCTGGCGTCGGCATGCTGGTGTTCGGCGGCGCGATCAACCTCGATGGATTGCTGCGCGTCGAAGTCACCCGTACCGGCGACGAATCCACCCTGGGCAAAGTCATAGCCCTGATGCAAAACGCCGAGCGCTCGAAACCGCCGATCACGCGATTGCTCGAACGCTATGCCGGCAGCTACATGGTGCTGGTCTTGTTGCTGGCGGCGGTGACCTGGTTCGTCACCCATGATGCACAGGCGATGCTCGCGGTGTTGGTGGCGGCGTGTCCGTGTGCGTTGGTGCTGTCGGCGCCGGCGACGGCGATTGCCGGTGTCGCCGTCGCCGCGCGTCACGGGATTCTGATTCGCAGCTCGGCGTTCCTCGAAGAACTCGCCGATCTGACCTCGCTGGTGGTCGACAAGACCGGCACGCTGACGTACGGCACGTTGCGTTTGCAGTCGATCGACAGCCTCAGTGTGGACACCAAAGAAGTGCAGGTGCTGGCCGCCAGTCTTGGCGCGGCAAGCAGTCATCCGGTGAGCCGGGCACTCGCTGGGCTGGTTGATCAGGAAGCGTATTGGCCTCTGAGCAACATCCATGAGCGCCAAGGCCTGGGCGTAGTGGCGACGACAGAGCAGGGCGAAGCTGCGCTCGGTCGTCCAGAGTTGGTCGCGCAACTGGGCATCACAACCACCCTCGTTCCTGAGCACGATGGCCCGATTGCCGGCCTGGCTTTGAACGGTGAATTCCTCGGCTGGCTGCTGCTAGCAGACAGCATCAAACCCGAAGCGCGCTTTGCCTTGAGCGAATTGCGTGAACTGGGGCTGGGACGCCAACTCCTGCTGACGGGGGATCGCCAGAGCGTCGCGCGAACCCTGGCGCAGGAAGTCGGGCTGAACGAAGTGCAGGCGCAAGCGCTCCCGGAGGACAAACTCAATCGCGTGCTCAAGGAAATCGATCACGGCTTTCGTCCGATGGTGGTAGGCGACGGCATCAACGATTCACTCGCGCTCAAGGCCGGCGTGGTCGGTGTGGCGATGGGCGCTGGCGGGGCCGACATTGCTCTGGCGTCAGCCGACATCGTGTTGATCGGCAGCGATCTGCGTCGCCTCGGTACTTGCGTGCGCTTGAGTCGTCAGTGCCGGCGTACTTTGCAGGTCAACGTGATTATCGGCCTCGGCTGGACGCTGGCCATCGTAGTCTTCGCGGCGTTCGGTTGGCTGGGTGCCGCCGGGGCGATGATCGCGGCGCTGCTGCATAACCTGAGCACCTTGTTGGTGTTGGGCAACGCCGGACGTTTGCTGCGCTTTCAGGAGCCATTGCTCAGGCTCGACGCTCAGGCTAAATGAAAGAAAATTCATCGAACCGCCGAGTGCACAGGCAGTCATCTATCGTAAGGCGCGTCGTCTGGGGCGTTCAGCCGATGTGCCGATCACGATAGACAAGGCCGACCGAATCGATAGCCTGCTATTTTTCCAGGTTGGTCTACCCTCAGATCAGACGTCTGAAACAAGGGGGGATTTTCCATGCTCGCGCAACTTCCACCGGCCTTACAGAATCTGCAGCTACCGCTTCGCCTGCGACTCTGGGACGGCCACGAGTTCAATCTGGGCCCGACGCCCAGCGTAACCATCGTCGTCAAGGACCCGCAGATGGTTACTCAATTCACCCACCCAAGCCTGGATGCGCTGGGTGCGGCGTTCGTCGAAGGCAAGCTGGAACTTGAGGGCTCGATCAGCGAGGTCATCCGGGTTTGCGATGAGTTGAGCAATGCGCTGCTCGACCAGGACGAAGACAGTCAGCCGGTGCGTGCGCATCACGACAAGGACACTGACGCCAAGGCCATTTCCTACCACTACGACCTGTCGAATGCGTTCTACCAGCTCTGGCTGGATAGCGACATGGCGTATTCCTGTGCCTATTTCGAAACCGGTAGCGAAACCCTCGAACAGGCGCAGCAAGCAAAATTCCGCCATCTGTGCCGCAAGCTACGCTTGCAGCCGGGCGAATATCTGCTGGATGTCGGTTGTGGTTGGGGTGGTCTGGCGCGATATGCGGCGCGAGAGTTTGGCGTCAAAGTGTTTGGTATTACCTTGAGCAAGGAACAATTGGCCCTGGCGCAGGAGCGAGTCAAAGCCGAAGGGCTGGACGATCAGGTCGAACTGCAATTGCTCGACTACCGCGATTTGCCGCAAGACGGCCGCTTCGACAAGGTTGTCAGCGTCGGCATGTTCGAACATGTTGGTCATGCCAATCTCGCCGAGTATTGCGCAACGCTGTTTGGCGCGGTGAAGGAGGGCGGGTTGGTGATGAACCACGGCATCACCGCCAAACACACCGATGGCCGCCCGGTTGGACGCGGTGCTGGAGACTTCATCGAAAAATACGTGTTCCCCAACGGCGAGCTACCGCATCTGGCGATGATCTCTACCGAGATCAGTGACGCCGGGCTGGAGATCGTCGATGTCGAAAGCCTGCGTCTGCATTACGCGCGCACGCTCGATCATTGGAGCGAACGATTGGAAGACAATCTCGAAACGGCGGCGAAACTGGTGCCTGAGCAGGCACTGCGTATCTGGCGTCTGTATCTGGCCGGTTGCGCGTATGCCTTTGCCCGGGGCTGGATCAATCTGCATCAGATCCTCGCTGTGAAAGCGCATCCGGATGGCAGCCACGAACTGCCTTGGACCCGCGACGACATCTACCACCCCTGAGACGGGGCGCTCAGAGTATCGGCGAAATCAGCCGGGCGATCCGCATGCCGACCTGTTGCAGGCGGTGGATCTCCCGGCTTTCTTCTTTGGCCACTTCATCGGCCAGGGCGAAATCGTCGTTGAGCATTTGTTCCACAGCGGCGGCGAACTCGCTGTCGACGGTCAGCAACATCACTTCGAAATTCAGGCGGAATGAGCGATTGTCCAGATTGGCGCTGCCGATGGCGCTGATTTCGCTGTCGATCAACACCACTTTCTGATGCAGAAAACCCGGTCGATAGCGGAACACCCGAACGCCGGCACGCACCGCCTCAAAGGCATACAGGCTGGACGCCGCATAGACGATGCGATGATCAGGCCGCGACGGCAACAGCAGGCGCACATCGACACCACGCAAAACTGCCAGCCTCAATGCCGCGAACACCGCTTCGTCCGGGACAAAGTAAGGGCTGGTGATCCATACGCGTTGCGTTGCTGCGTGAATGGCTTCGACGAAAAACAGCGAGCAGGTTTCGTAGGCATCCGCCGGGCCGCTGGCGAGCAATTGGCAAAGCACGCCATCCTCCGGGTACGTATCCGGAAGGATCAACGGCGGCAGAGTGCGAGCAGCCCAGAACCAGTCTTCCGCGAACGATTCCTGCATGCAAGCCACCACCGGCCCGCGGACTTTGACGTGGGTGTCACGCCACGGCGCCAATGGTGGCTTCTCACCCATGTATTCATCGCCGACGTTATGCCCGCCGACAAAGCCGACTACGCCATCGACTACAACGATTTTGCGGTGGTTGCGAAAGTTGACCTGAAAGCGGTTGAGCCAGCCGCTGCGCGTGGCAAAGGCTTTGACCTCGACGCCGGCGTCACGCAGCGCCTGCACGTAATGATGGGGCAGGGCATGGCTGCCGATGCGGTCGTAGAGCAAATGAATTGATACGCCTTCGGCGGCTTTCTGCAAAAGCAAATCACGCAGGCGCTGGCCGAGCCGATCGTCGTGGATGATGAAGAACTGGATCAGCACGGCTTCCTTCGCTTGTGCGATCGCCTGGAAAATCGCATCGAAGGTCGCGGTGCCGTTCACCAGCAGTTGCACCTCGTTGTTCGCCAGGCACGGCATGCGCCCCAGTTTCGGCATCGCGCGCAATGAGGCATAGGCACTCGAAGCGCGAGCGGCGAGGGCTTCTTCCACCCACGGGCGCCAGTTCAATTCGGAAATGGCCAGGCGCATCTGCTCGTTGGCCTGGCGCCGCGCCTTGATGTAGCCATCGAAGGTGCTGCGACCAAATACCAGATACGGAATAAGCGTGAGGTAGGGAATGAAGATCAGCGACAATGCCCAAGCGATCGAGCCTTGCGCAGTGCGCACGGTGAGCACCGCATGGATCGCAGCGATCGAACCGAGTGTGTGCAACAGGGCGATCAGGTAACCGAAAATGTGCGGTCCGAAAAAATCCATGGGGCAGCCTTGCTCCGTGAGATGCAATGCTTAACAGACCATGTTCTGCGGCGAATGTCTCTATTTAATCGGTGCATGAACCGACGCAACCGGCCGGCGTCTAACGGCCACAACTGATCAGGAGTTTCTCGATGAACGTTCGTCTGCTGGGTTTGGCGCTGGGCCTGGGTTTGGCATTGCCGGTGGTTGCGCAGGCGCAAATGCTGCAGCCGGGGTTGTGGGAAATGTCCTCGAGTAATCTGAAGGTCGATGATCAGGCCATGGATGTGCAATCGATCCTTGGCCAGATCCAAGGCCAGATCACCCCGCAGCAGCGGGCGGCGCTGGAGAAGAACGGCATCAACATCGGCGGCCAAGGCATCCGTGCCTGCCTGACGCCGCAGCAGGTGGCGACCAACGACATCCCGCTGGCCGACCCGCAATCGGGCTGCAAGCAGCAGATCACCGAGCGCACCGGCAACCAGTGGAAATTCCGCTTCAGCTGCCCGAAAGCCCAAGGCACAGGCGTGGCGACATTCCTCAGTGACCGCGAATTCACCACCGTTGCCAATGGCACCTTCAACGCCATCGGCATCAACCAGAAGGGCAGTCTGGAAACCCGTGCGGTGTGGCTGGGTCAGGATTGCGGCACGGTAAAACCCCGCGCTTAAAACCTCCGACTCCCACAGCTGGAACCCATTCCAACTGTGGGAGCGAGCCTGCTCGCGAATAGATCGGAAGTACACCTCAAGTCATGGCTGACTCAACGCCTTGTACAACGTATTGAGGTTGTATTCGAACAGCCCGGTAAAGGTGCTCGCCGGTCCACTCGCCGCCAGCGCATCCGAGTACAGCGTGCCGCCAATGTGCGCGCCGCTTTCATCCGCGATCTGCTTTAGCAGGCGCGCGTCCTTGATGTTTTCCATGAACACCGCTTTGACCTTGGCCTGGCGAATCTGCCTGATCAACGCAGCGACTTCGGCGGCGGAGGGTTCGCGTTCGGTGGACAAACCCTGTGGCGCGATAAAGTCGATGCCATAAGCCTGACCCAGATAGCCAAAAGCATCGTGGCTGGTGACGATCTTGCGATTGCCCGGCGGCAGCGCGCCGAGTTTGTTTTTGGCTTCGGCGAGCAGGGCATAGATCTGCTTGAGGTAGGTCTGGCTGTTGCGCTCGTAGTCAGCCTTGTTGCCCGGGTCGGCGGCGATCAGCGCCTTGGTAATGTTGGCGACGTACAACTCGGCGTTCGCCAGATTGTGCCAGGCGTGAGGATCCGCAACGGTCTCGCCGTCTTCATCGAGCGAACGTGGAATCACCCCGCGACTGGCACTGATCACCGTTGCCTTGCTGTCGGTGCTGGTCACCAGGCGATCCAGCCAAGGTTCGAAACCGAGGCCGTTCTTGATGATCACTTTGGCTTTGAGCAGCGCCTTGGCGTCATCCGGGGTCGGCTCGTAGGTGTGCGCATCGGCATCCGCGCCGACCATGTTGGTGATCTCAACGTGCTCGCCGCCGACCTGATGAACCATGTCGGCGAGGATGCTGAAGCTGGTGACCACCGGCAGTTTTTCGGCGGCCGACAAGGACATCGACAGCATCAGGCTGAACAGCACGAGTAGAGCGCGCATCGGGAAACACCTCATTGGGATGTGAGTAAAGGCGGGCGGCGCAGCAAACCGTGAACCGGTCCGAACACCACCGACAGCAGATAGCCGACCCCCGCGACCAGGACGATGGCCGGGCCGCTGGGCAGCGAGTAGTAAAACGACAGCAGCAAGCCCAGCCACACAGACACGCAGCCCATGACGGCGGCGACAGCAATCAGTATCGGCAGACGACGACTCCAGAATCTCGACGCGGCAGCCGGAAGCATCATCAGTCCCACTACCATCAGCGCGCCGATGGCCTGAAAACCGATCACCAGATTCAGTACGACGAGGGTAAGAAACACACCGTGGGCCAGAGGCCCGAGACGGCTGACGGTGCGCAAGAACAATGGGTCAAGTGTGTCCAGCAAGAGTGGTTTGTAGATTGCCGTCATGGCCATGAGGCTGATGGCCGAGACCCAAAGCATGCCGGTCAGTGTCGGCCCGTCTACGGCCAACGCTGAGCCGAACAGCAAGTGCAGAAGGTCGAGGCGCTTGCCGGCGATGCCAAGGATCAAAACGCCGCTGGCCAGTGAGATCGGATAGATCGCGGCGAGGCTGGCATCTTCTCGCAACCCCGTTCGCCGGGTGATCCAGGCCGCAAGTCCGGCCATGCTCAGACCGGCTCCCAAGCCACCGAGGGTGAGTGCGGGAAGACTCAAACCGGCAAACCAGAATCCCAATGCAGCGCCGGGAAGGATGCCGTGGGCGACAGCGTCACCGATCAAACTCATACGCCTGAGTATCAGAAAAACACCCAAGGGCGCCGTACTGCATGCCAGCACCAGGCCACCGAGCAGGGCGCGGCGCATGAACACGAATTCGCTGAACGGCTGCCAGAAATGGCTGAGGGTGGCGAGCATCAGGCCACCTGCATGCGCGCTGTCGGCTGGATTAGTTCCCGACTGGTTCCGTACACGCAGTGGCCGTTTTTGATCAGCAGGGTATCCGGAATGTGTTGGCGGACAGCCGCCAGGTCATGGCAGACCACAAGCAGTGTCCGGCCCTCGGCGTGCCAGTGGTGAATGTGCTGCCAGAGCAATTGCTGGCCGAGTTCGTCGAGTGCGGCGTGCGGTTCGTCCAGCAACAGCACCGGGGCATCAGCAAGGCTCAGTCGCGAGAGCAGGGCACGTTGTAGCTCACCGCCGGACAGGGCCATCAACGGACGCTGTTCGAGTCCACTCAGGTGCCAGTCTTCCAGTGCGTTTTTCAGTCGCTGCGTGCGCAGTTGCGTCGACAGCCGACGGCCCCAGAAACCTGCGGCGATGAGTTCTTCCAGGCTGATTGGGAACTGGCGATCAAGGTGCTGTTGTTGCGGCAGGAAGGAAATTCCGCTTTGACGTGGAACAGCCATTTCCACTTTGCCAGCGAGGGGCTTCTGCAATCCGGCGATGACCTTTAGCAGGCTGCTTTTGCCGCAGCCGTTGGCGCCGATGATGGCGGTCAGGCTGGCGCTCTCGAACTCAAGACTCAGAGGCGTCGTCAGCGGTTGACCGGGAGCGCCCCAGGCCAGTGATTGGCAGCGGATCATATTTGCTCCCGCTGCCAGCTGCTTTCGGCAACGGCATCATGGGCATGCAGGCTCTCGGCGTGGATCACGCGGATATGCAATCGGTTGATGCCGGGCGTGCGCTGCAGTGCCAGATTGAGGCGCCGCGCGGCGTCTTCGCAGAACATCAGGTTTTGCCCATTGGCGAGTGCGAAGGCTTGCTCGTCGGGGCGCTTTACTGCGGTCTGCACGGCCGTGCCGAGGGCCGCTTCAGCGTCATCGATGATCGCGGTCAGCGGTAGCTCGTCGATGAAATTGTCGAGATGCAGGTGCAGTTGCGCATAGCTGCGCTGGCTATGCGGTGTCGCTACGATCCCTTTGGTTGAGCCAAGCCATGCCAAAACATCTGCGTGTTGCAGAGCCTTGTTGGCGAAATCGTCGACGAATTGCTGTTGGATCAATTGCCTTGCCAAGGCTGCCGAGCAGGGGCATGTCGAGGAATAGGGCAGTGCAATTTTTAGTTCCACGTGGAACATTTGCTGTTTCAGGCTCGCTGAAATGGACGCCGCATAGGATTTCCAGCCGGCCAGGGGGCTGACCAACGCGGGTCGTTTCAGCAACAAGTCAGTGTGAATATTCAGATATGCGCAGTCGGATAGACCTTGATGGCTTGTCAGAAAACACGTGAGTACCTGATGCAATAGAGCGGGAGAAAGGCTCCGCTGTTCGAGCGCTTCGAGTGCCAAATACAATCGCGACATGTGGATCCCGCGCGCTTCACCATCATCGAGACTCACGCCAGCGTCGACTCTGGCGCTCAGGCGTTGGCCTTCAAGCACAACGGGTAGGGCAATCCCACGCATGCCTACCCAATCGAGTGGCAGTGCCTGGCGCGCAGATTGGGCGGCGATATCCGGGAGAGTAAGAGCATTCATGGGTTGAGACCGTCGTATTGATCCCTATTTACGTTACATTATAACAATCCATTCAGCGATGCTTTTTTCATGAAAAGGTTTTCACTAGCAGCCCGTCATCCGGCTGCAAGTGAACCTTGCGCTGCTACCGCCCGAGCTGGAGAAGCGGTTGATGGTTGTCCAGCCGACACGGCGGGTATAGCCAACCCAAGCCTCGCCATCGGAGGCGATGCCGGTAAAAAAGGTTAATTGGCCGAAGCGGCTGTTGGTCTGCGCCCAATAGCGATGGCCGTTCTTCTCGAATCCGCGCAGGTAAAGCGTGGTGCCTACCGTATTCACGCTATAGGCATTGCCGTCGGCGTCTACACACGCCAGCAGATTAGCGCTGCGTGTGCAGTGCGCCGGCCCCGGCATGTGCGCCTGTGCTTGGCTGGCCAGCGACATAGCAAAGCTCAAAAGCAGGCATTTCAACCCCTTGTTCATTGCGAGTGTCCACGATCGGTGGTGCAGCAATTTGCGAAATCTCCTCTGTCGGACTGGCAAACTCAAGTTGTTATACTATAACATAAATCGGAGCCAGCCTGAGCTGCCGATACAATCATTTGCCTTCGTTGACCCGAGTAAATGAAGCGCAACGCGCCAAGCGCACACCTCAAAGCGCAAATCGGCTGCCATTTATGAGGATTATCCAATGTCAGCCAAATTGCCCGTCACCGTACTTTCAGGATTTCTCGGCGCCGGAAAAAGTACACTTTTGAATTACGTACTACGTAACCGAGACGGCTTGCGCGTTGCGGTGATCGTCAACGATATGAGCGAGATCAACATCGATGGCAGTGAAGTCCAGCGCGATGTCAGCCTGAACCGCGCTGAGGAAAAACTCATCGAAATGAGCAATGGCTGTATCTGCTGTACGTTACGTGAAGATTTACTGGAAGAAGTCAGCAAACTCGCCCGCGAGGATCGTTTCGATTACCTGCTGATCGAATCCACCGGCATTTCCGAACCGCTTCCGGTCGCTGAAACCTTCACCTTCCGCGATGAACAGGGGCAAAGCCTCGCCGACATTGCTCGCCTCGATACCATGGTCACCGTGGTCGACGGTGTGAATTTCCTGATCGATTACCAGGCGGCCGAAAGCCTCGCCTCTCGCGGCGAGATTCTCGGTGAAGATGACGAGCGCTCCATCACCGATCTGTTGATCGAGCAGATCGAGTTCGCCGACGTCCTGCTGATCAGCAAAATCGACCTGATCAGCCAGCACGAGCGTGAAGAACTCACCGCCATCCTCAAGCGCCTCAATGCCCAGGCTGAAATCATTCCAATGGTGATGGGCGAAATCCCACTGGAGAAAATCCTCAGCACCGGTCGTTTCGATTTCGATCAGGCCGCACAAGCGCCCGGATGGCTAAAGGAATTGCGCGGTGAGCACGTCCCGGAAACACAGGAATACGGCATCGCCTCGAAGGCCTACCGCGCGCGCCGGCCATTTCACCCGCAACGCTTCTTCAGCTTCATCGATCGGCCTTGGCTGAACGGCAAGCTGCTGCGCTCCAAAGGCTTCTTCTGGCTCGCCAGCAAACCCACCGACGCCGGTAGCTGGTCGCAGGCCGGTGGTTTGATGCGGCATGGATTCGCCGGGCGCTGGTGGCGTTTCGTAGCAAAGAATCAATGGCCCGAAGATCAGGAAAGCGTGCAGGCGATCATGGAAAACTGGACTCCAAGCGTAGGAGATTGCCGCCAGGAGCTGGTTTTCATCGGTCAGAACATAGATTTCCTACAACTGACCGCCGAACTCGATGCCTGCCTTTTGACCGACGAAGAAATGGCCATGGGTGTAGAAGGCTGGCGTTCGCTGCCTGATCCATTCGGCCTTTGGCACGAAGAGGCCGCCTGATGCTCGCACTCAAGGATCAGCCGCTTCTTACCCGTCAGCAGCACCAGGGTGTGACACCGCAAACGTTGACGCGAATCCTGGACGACCAGACCAATCTCGCCGTCTGGCAACGCCAGTTGCCCGTGCACATTGCCGACTTTGCGCAATTGGTGCTGTCGCTCAACGAGCCCTTGGCCGAGTCGCTGTGTCTGGAATTGCCCGACGAAGATGCCGAACCGGATCTCGCCGGTCTGGCTGCAGGGCTGCGTGATCTGCAAGGTTTCGAAGGTTTCATCAGCGACCTCAAATTGCTGATCAGTGCCTTCGCCTGCCTGCTGGGCGCGCGGCGTATCGGCGTGCGTTTGCGCGTGCTGGACAAGGCCATGTGTCCGCGTTTCCACGTCGATCACGTGCCGGTGCGCCTGATCACGACCTACGCTGGCATCGGCAGCCAATGGCTTGAGGAGGGCGCGATGGATCGCCTGCAACTTGGCCAGGCCAATGCCGAACCGCACAGTCCAGCGTCGATTCGCCAGCTCAACAGCGGCGACGTCGCGTTGCTCAAAGGCGAAAAATGGCACGGCAATGAAGGCTTCGGCCTGATCCATCGTTCGCCGCAACCGGCGCCCGGTGAGCGCCGTCTGCTGCTGACCCTCGACTGGCTCGGCTGAAATTCAGGGCTTGCGCCAGGCGCCCTGGCTCTGGCCTTCGCAATACGGCTTGAGATACGCAGCGTCAGTGGTCACGCCGTAATAGTGGATATCCTGGCGATAGGGCATATTGGCGACTTGCGCGTTGCTGCACACGCCGAAAGCGCCGCTGGGGCACTGGTCGACGTATTGCACCTCGACCTTCTGCCCGGCCAGCGTCGGTTGGCAGAAGCCGTCATTGAACAATTTCTGCGGAATCGTCCGGTTCTGCTGACAGACTTTGACGTCCAGCCGTTCGCCCTGTGTGTGCACCACGCAGGCCTGAGCCCACGCTTCACTCGACAGCAGCGCCAACAGCAACGACCATCCCGACCAGCGCATCTTCGATCTCCTCAATAACTGTCCGCAGAAAGTACCCGCCATGTTGCAGAACATTCCGACCCACGTCATCGCCGGCCCGTTGGGCGCCGGCAAGACCAGCCTGATTCGCCAGTTGTTGGCGCAACGGCCTGCGAACGAACGCTGGGCGGTACTGATCAACGAGTTCGGCCAGATTGGTCTGGACGCCGCGCTGCTGACTCGCGACGACGGTGGTATCGCACTGGGTGAGGTGGCCGGGGGCTGCCTGTGTTGCGTCAATGGCGCGCCATTTCAGATCGGCCTCGGCCGCCTGCTGCGCAAGGCCAGGCCGGATCGACTGTTTATCGAGCCATCCGGGCTGGGCCATCCGGCGCAGTTGCTCAAGCAACTTAACGAGGCGCCGTGGCTGAGCGTGCTGGCGGTCCAACCATGTGTTCTGGTTCTGGACGCTCAGGCATTGCACGCGGGCAGGGACTTGCCGGACGCCCAGCAGCAAGCGTTGGCCAGCGCGGGGTTGTTGCTGTTGAACAAGGCCGAAGATCTTGATGAAACGGCTCGAGACAGAATCGCCAGCCAGTTGCCGCCCGTCAGGCTGATCTGGACGCAGCAAGCGCAACTGCCTCTGAGCGAGCTTCCGGGGCTGGCAGTAAAAGCGAACGAAGGCGCAGGGCATCTGCCGCTGCCCACTGGATTGGCACAGCTGCCAGCGGTCTGGAGCAATCCGGCCGAACCGATTTGCCTGAGTCAGGCGCAGGAGGGTGGGTGGAGCATCGGTTGGCGCTGGCATCCGGGGCAGGTATTTGATCAAGCACGCATCGCCGATTGGCTGAGCGCGCTCGACTGGAAGCGGGCGAAACTGGTTATCCACAGCACGGATGGCTGGGTTTCGGGCAATGCGCTGGAGCATGCCGAGCTGAGTTGGCAAGCCAGCGAATGGCGAAAAGACTCAAGAATCGAGCTGATCTTCGCTGAACCGCAGAACATCGAACAGCTGCAAGCCGGTTTGGCTGAATGCCGGATTCAGTGAGTCAGCTCAGGGCTTCCACTTGGTATGTTCCTGGCGCCACTGGCTCAGCTCGATGACTTCGGCGCGAGGCTTGTGGACTTCGACCACCGGCGGCGTGTCGTCGAACGGCGCCGGGTAGGGCGCCAGTTCAATCTGCGCACTGTGCGCGCCAAATTGGGTGACGGTGCCGTTGTGGCGGCTTTCGCCGGTCACGGTGAACTCGAAGTTGTAGACCCGCGCCAGTCGTCGGCGACCGTTGGCATCCCTGATCAGAGCGATTTTTTTCAGCGCGACGTTACCGTCCAGCAGTTCAACGCCAACATTGGTGCAATGCTGTTTGACCCGCTCCAGCGCGCGCTCGCGCAAGCCGTGGTTATGCCATAGCCAGGCACCAGCGGCGGCGAACAGCATCAGCACGAAGATGTTTTCCAGGGTCAGCATCTACATCGAACTCCAAATGATGGCGTCAGCTTAACTGTCTCGCCGGTCTGTCGTACAGGCTGTGTTTCGTCGCATACTGCGCGGCTTGAATTTCAATCGTTTTACGGAATGACCCGAATGAAACGTACGCCTCATCTGCTCGCCATCCAGTCCCACGTGGTGTTTGGCCACGCCGGCAACAGCGCTGCGGTTTTTCCGATGCAGCGGGTCGGGGTCAACGTCTGGCCGCTCAACACCGTGCAGTTTTCCAACCACACCCAGTATGGTCAGTGGGCCGGTGAAGTGCTGGCGCCGCAGCAGATCCCCGAGCTGATCGAAGGCATCGCCGCAATTGGCGAGTTGGGCAATTGCGACGCGGTGCTGTCCGGCTATCTCGGCAGCGCCGCACAGGGCCGGGCGATTCTCAGCGGTGTGGCGCGGATCAAAGCGGTCAATCCGAAGATGCTGTATCTGTGTGATCCGGTGATGGGCCATCCGGAGAAAGGCTGCAGCGTGCCCACCGAGGTCAGCGACTTCCTCCTGGATGAGGCCGCGGCCGTGGCGGACATCATGTGCCCGAATCAACTGGAGCTGGACAGTTTTTCCGGGCGCAAGCCGCAGTCGCTGTTCGATTGCCTGGCGATGGCGCGAGCGCTGCTGGCGCGCGGTCCGAAAGCGGTACTGGTCAAGCATCTGGATTATCCGGGCAAACCGGCGGATGGCTTCGAAATGTTGTTGGTGACGGCTGATGGCAGTTGGCATCTGCGCCGTCCGTTGCTGGCGTTTCCGCGCCAGCCGGTGGGCGTGGGCGACCTGACGTCCGGTCTGTTCCTGGCGCGAGTGCTGCTGGGCGACAGCCTGCTGGCGGCATTCGAATTCACCGCAGCGGCAGTGCATGAGGTGTTGCTGGAAACCCAGGCGTGCGCCAGTTATGAGCTGCAACTGGTGCGGGCGCAGGATCGCATTGCGCATCCGCGGGTGAAGTTCGAGGCTACAGCGATCAGTCTCTGAGACCGAGTCGTCTTTATTCGCGAGCAGGCTCGCTCCCACAGGAAGAATGCATTCCAGATGTGGGAGCGAGCCTGCTCGCGAAAGCGATCAATTGAGCGCTACCCGTTTCAGGCGTCGCCCTTGATCTCCTGATAACGCTTCTCCAGTTCCTGACGAATCTGTCGGCGCTGCTGCGCCTGCATGAAGCGGCGCTTGTCTTCGCTGTTCTGCGGTTGCAACGGCGGCACGGCGGCCGGTTTGCGCTGATCATCCACCGCGACCATGGTGAAGAAGCAGCTGTTGGTGTGGCGCACCGAGCGTTCGCGGATGTTTTCGGTGACCACTTTGATGCCGACTTCCATCGAGGTGTTGCCGGTGTAGTTGACCGAGGCCAGGAACGTCACCAGTTCGCCGACATGAATCGGCTCGCGGAAAATCACCTGATCGACCGACAGGGTCACCACGTAGCGCCCGGCATAACGGCTGGCGCAGGCGTAGGCCACTTCGTCGAGGTATTTGAGCAGGGTGCCGCCGTGGACATTGCCAGAGAAGTTGGCCATGTCGGGGGTCATCAGTACCGTCATCGACAGCTGGGCGTTTCCGGGTTCCATAACGTTCTCACGGATCAAGGCTGATTGCAGGAAGCGCCTCTGCGGGCACCTGGTGGCTTTTCAAAAAGCACCGTTATCGGGACGCCGCGCGGCGGGCCGCCGTCACGCCGGTAGCGATCTGTTTCCATATATTGCACCGGCTTCCAGAGCGAAGTCGCGGTGTTAACCTGCAAAAGCCCTGCCCAAGGGCAATTCCTACATTAAAAGCGGATTTTTACCCTGCTCGCGCAGAACGTCTGACGTCTGTCCGCGCGCCTCGTCATCAAGGAGCCCACGCCATGCATGCCATCAGTTTTATTCAGGATCTGGCAGTGATCATGCTGGTCGCGGGCGTGGTAACCGTACTGTTTCATCGTTTCAAACAACCGGTGGTACTCGGCTATATCGTCGCCGGCTTCATCATCGGCCCGCACACGCCGCCGTTCGGCCTGATTCACGACGAAGAAACCATCAAGACCCTGGCCGAACTCGGGGTGATCTTCCTGATGTTCTGCCTCGGCCTGGAGTTCAGCCTGCGCAAGTTGTTCAAGGTTGGGGCAACGGCGTTCATTGCCGCATTTCTCGAAATCATCCTGATGATCTGGATCGGTTACGAAATCGGTCGCTGGTTCGACTGGAACACCATGGATTCGTTGTTCCTCGGCGCGATTCTGGCGATCTCCTCAACCACCATCATCGTCAAAGCGCTGAATGACCTGAAGATGAAGAACGAGCGCTTTGCGCAGTTGATCTTCGGCGTGCTGATTGTCGAGGACATCCTTGGCATCGGCATTATCGCGCTGCTGTCGAGCATCGCCGTCAGCGGCACGGTGAGTTCGGGTGAAGTGTTTTCCACGGTCGGCAAGCTGTCGCTGTTCATGATCGTCGCACTGGTCATCGGCATTCTGTTGGTGCCGCGTCTGCTGGCTTATGTGGCGAAATTCGAAAGCAACGAGATGCTGCTGATCACCGTGCTCGGCCTGTGTTTCGGCTTCTGCCTGCTGGTGGTCAAGCTGGAATACAGCATGGTGCTCGGCGCTTTCCTGATCGGCGCGATCATGGCCGAGTCCCGGCAATTGCTGAAAATCGAACGGCTGGTCGAGCCGGTTCGCGATCTGTTCAGCGCAATCTTTTTCGTCGCCATCGGGCTGATGCTCGATCCGCTGATTCTCATCGAATATGCCTGGCCGATTGCGGTAATCACCGTGGCCGTGGTGCTGGGCAAGATGTTGTCCTGCGGCCTCGGCGCGTTTATCGCCGGCAATGACGGACGGACCTCGCTGCGAGTCGGCATGGGTCTGTCACAGATTGGCGAATTTTCCTTCATCATCGCCGCGCTGGGCATGACCTTGCAGGTGACCAGCAACTTCCTCTACCCGGTCGCTGTAGCCGTGTCGGTGATCACCACGCTGCTGACGCCGTACCTGATTCGCGCGGCGGATCCGTTGTCGATCAAGCTCTCGGCCGCTGTGCCCAAGCGGCTCGGGCGGGTGCTCGGCATGTATGGCGAATGGTTGCGCAGTATTCAGCCGCAGGGCGAGGGTGCGCTGCTGGCGTCGATGATCCGGCGGATCCTGTTGCAAGTCGGGGTCAATCTGGCGCTGGTGATTGCGATCTTCTTTGCCGGCGCATACTTCGCCGAGCGCATGTCGTTGTGGCTGCAGGACTGGATCAGCGATCCGAGCTGGCAGAAGGCACTGATCTGGGGCGGGGCGTTGCTGGTCTCGCTACCGTTCCTGATTGCGGCTTATCGCAAGCTCAAGGCGCTGTCGATGCTGCTGGCGGAGATGGGCGTCAAGCCGGAGATGGCCGGGCGTCACACGCAGCGAGTGCGCCGGGTGATCGCCGAAGTCATCCCGATCCTCTCGCTGCTGGTGATTTTCCTGCTGTTGGCAGCCTTGTCGGCCAGTATCCTGCCGACCAACAAGCTGCTGATGCTGATCGCCGTCGTGGCGGCCGCCGTAGCGGCACTGCTGTGGCGCTGGTTCATCCGCGTGCATACGCGGATGCAGGTGGCCTTGCTGGAAACCCTCGACAACCACAAGGAGTCGTCGGGGCATTGACCACCCGGGGCGTGTGGCGGATCAGCTTTCCAGCCAGACGTCCCGCGCCCAGTGCCACACCGATTCCCAGGTTTCTTCAGCAATCAGTTCTTCTTCGGCCTGCCACAGCACCACGGTGCCGTCTTCTTCGACACAGTAGTAGTTATCGCCGTGCTGACAGATCGGGATCAAGCTGCGATCAACACCCACGTCCCATGCATTGGCCGCCACGTCCGGCAGATAGGTGTGCGATTGCGGGTCAGTGACGGTCACCGGCTCGAGGCTGCCATAGACCACATCGCTGACGGTCAGCAAAAATTCTTTGAAGACGAATGGAATGTCGATGAACAGTTGTTCTTCGATTTCCACCAGCAGGTCTTCGTCAGGCAACTCCAAAGGAACCGGTACGGGTTCGTTGGCTTCGCGCAGTTGTTCGATGATTTCTTCCACGTCCGGGATCCTCTTGCTGAATGGCGCGGTTTATATGGGCCGGTTTATACAGTAGCTCGCCATAGATGCAACCGTGAAATGAAAAACCCCGGCCGAGGCCGGGGTTCTGTTACCGCAAGTGAAGCGCAGCAGGGATCAGCCGTTCTGGCGGATACCGGCGACCAGCCAAGGCTGGTTGTCGCCCTGCGGACGTTCCATGTTCCAGCTTTCGCTGAACACTTCGCCCTGGTCGAAACGCGAGGTTTTCGACACGCCGGTGAAGGTCAGGGTGGCGATGGTCTTGTCGGCACGATCGTCGACGCCGTCCAGCTGCACCTGCAGGTTGTCGATATAGGTCGACTGGAAGCCATCGCCCAGATCCGCTCGCTCACGCTTGAGGAACTCCAGCATTTGCGGGGTCACGAACTCGGCAATCTTGTCCATTTCGTTGGCGTCCCAGTGCTGCTGCAGCGACTGGAAGTGGCTGCGCGCGGCTTCAAGGAAGCGCTCTTCGTTGAACCAGGCCGGTGCGTTGATCACTGGACGGGCGGCAGCCGGAGCGGCCGAACCACCAAAGATCGAACCCATGGCGGCAGGCTTCTGCTCGAACACTTCACGCTGCATCGGCGCGCCGGCCGGAGCGAATTGCTCCTGCTGCTTGCGACGACGGGCGGCGATGAAGCGGAAGATCACGAACGCGATCAGGGCCATGATCAGGATGTCGAAGATCTGCATGCCCTGGAAACCGTCGCCCATGAACATCGACGCGAGCAGGCCACCGGCGGCGATGCCCGCCAATGGGCCGAGCCAGCGCGACGCACCGCCGGCCTTGGCCGCGGCGCCAGCAGCACCGGCAGCGCCAGCGGTCGCTGCTGCGCCGCCCACGCCTGGAGAAGAAGGAGCCATCTGGCTGGTCTGGTGCGTCGGCGCAGCGCCGGCGCTTTTGCCACCACCAAAGCGCTTGGCGTTGGCGTCGAGGCTCATCGTCAGGCCGATGCACAACGCCATGGCGATGCTAAGAAAACGTTTCATAAAGGGTATTCCCGTTTTGTGGAGACACGCGCGCCATGTTGCACAGCTGAAGTGTTACTGGCTAGCGAGAGAGTGTTTCGGGCTTTTGCCTGACAGGTTGCGTTCAGCTTGGCGAGGCAATCAGCCGATGTACTTTTGTCTGTAGGAAAAGGCGATAGGTTCAGAGGGATTGATGCACTTGCGCCGCATAACCTGTAGATACTCTGTTCACGGTCAAGCTTTTTGGGTGTGTTTACCGCTAAAAAGCTTGGCTGTACTGAAGTCTTCGCCTGCCCGCATGCAGGCCCATAGTCCGGTCAGGTATTTGCGCATGATTGCGACAATAGCCTGCATCTTCCTCTTTCCTCGAGCCACCAAGGCTTCGTAAAACGCTTTCACGTTTGGGTCGCAACGTATGGCGGTCAGCGCAGGCATGTACATCGCTGAGCGCAAATAGGCATTGCCGCCCTTACTTATCCGGCCGGGTTTATCAATGCTGGTGCCTGATTGCGTGAGTCGGACATCGAGTCCGGCATGGCGGCTGACCTGCGCTGACTTGAGCGTTACCGGTAAGGTCGTCAGTTCAGCCAGCGCCGCAAATACTGAGATCTCACCCATGCCAGGGGCGGTGATCATGTGGGCGAACTGGGCGCTCAACGTTGGGCAGTTGTCGATCAATGCCCGACCCGCTAGTCGGAAACGCTCGATTCGTTTGTCAAAGGCGTTGATGGCTTCTTCTTCGTCCTCAATCAGCATCAGAAGAGTTGTTTGAGTGGCTTTTAGTGCATGCAGCTCGTTTTTGGCGCGGGTGCGATGACCCGTCAAACGATTGAGGTGGCGACCAATAGCGCGCAGCTCAAGTTGTATTGAAGTGGGCGGCGTCCACAACCTTGGGCTCATGCGTTCGCCGTACTCAGCTAATAACTGGGCATCGATTGCGTCCGTTTTGCTGTTTTTCAGCATCAGTTTTGCAAAGTTGTGAAAACTCTTCGGATTGATAACCGAGACTGGCAAACCTGCCGCAGCGAGCTCCATGGCCAAGTCCAGGTAGTAGATTCCTGTGGCTTCCATCACCACAGACATAGGCTTGAGCTCAAGCAATTTGCCGACAGCAGCTTTGCGCCCCGCCGGTGTCTGGTCGATATTGCACTGACCTGCAAAGCGGCCGCCATTGCGCCAGCCCATCGCTGTAGTGCGAGATCCCACATCCAAGCCGACGTGCATGTTCATGCTTTCAACTCCAAGAGAACTGAGTTAAAAATGCTTCCTGGTTCCCCTGACCTCGAACTTCATGCCACTGCAACCTTGTAATGCGAAGTCCGACTCGTCGGCTTCTCGATACTCTTCGTGGTGGGCAATGAGGCGGGGGGACCTCTCTACAGACAAGGTCAGGAGCAAGTCCTGCCTTAAGGAGCGATCGGTCTCCCCCAGAAACACATCTTCGTATGTCGCACCAGCGAGCTTAGATCTCATTCATGCTGGTGTGTGGGGAACATACAAGGAGCGAGCAGGCTCGCTCCCACATGGGTTCAGTGCCGGTGATTAGATCGCTTCCAGCTTGGCATAGCCGAGCATCAGCCACTTGCTGCCTTCGCTGAAGTTCACCTGCACCCGGGCCTGGGCGCCGGAACCTTCGAAGTTGAGGATCACCCCTTCGCCGAAGATCGAATGACGTACGGCCTGACCGAGCACAAAACCGGTTTCCGGAATCTCGCTGCCGCTGAACAGGCTGCTGCCGCTCATCGACTGGTTGCCGCCGAACGGTCGGCTGACGCTGTTGGACAGGCGCACTTCCTGAATCAGGCCTTTCGGCACTTCGCGGACGAAACGCGACACCTTGTTGTAGGTTTCGCTGCCGTACAGGCGCCGGGTTTCGGCGTAGGTCATGACCAGATTCTGCATCGCCCGGGTGATACCGACGTAAGCCAGACGCCTTTCCTCTTCAAGACGCCCCGGTTCTTCCAGGCTCATCTTGTGCGGGAACAGGCCTTCTTCCATGCCCACGAGGAACACATAAGGGAATTCCAGGCCTTTGGCGCTGTGCAGGGTCATCAGCTGCACGCTGTCTTCGTGCTCGTCAGCCTGAGTGTCGCCGGCCTCCAGCGATGCGTGGCCGAGGAACGCCGCCAGTGGCGTCAGTTCTTCGTCCTCTTCGGTGTTCTCGAAGTTGCGTGCGGCGCTGACCAGTTCCTCAAGGTTTTCTACCCGGGCCTGGCCTTTTTCGCCTTTTTCCGCTTCGTGATAAGCGATCAGGCCGGATTGCTCGATGACGGTTTGCGTCATCAGGTGCAGCGGCATCTCGGCGCACTTGGCGGCAAGATTTTCGATCAGTTCGATAAACGCACCGAGCGCGCTCGCTGCACGGCCGGTCAGGCCTTTGTTGGCCACCAGTAGGCGCATCGCTTCCCACATCGACACGTCGCTGTGCCGCGCATGCTCGCGAATCGCTTCGACGGTCTTCTCGCCGATGCCGCGGGCGGGCACGTTGATCACCCGCTCCAGCGCCGCGTCGTTGCCGCGACCTTCAAGCAAACGCAGGTAGGCCATGGCGTTCTTGATTTCCGCGCGTTCGAAGAAGCGCTGTCCGCCATAGATGCGGTACGGGATGCGCTCGCGCAGCAGGGCTTCTTCAAGCACCCGCGACTGGGCGTTGGAGCGGTACAGAATCGCGATATCGCTACGGGCCAGACCGGTTTTCAGCGCACTTTCGATGGTTTCCACCACGTAGCGCGCTTCGTCGTGCTCGTTGAACGCGGCGTACAGGTTGATCGCTTCGCCGTCGCCGCCGTCGGTCCACAGCTCTTTACCGAGACGCCCGGTGTTGTTGGCGATCAGCGCGTTGGCGGCTTTGAGAATGCCGGCGGTGGAGCGGTAGTTCTGCTCCAGACGAATCGTCTCGGAGTCCGGGAAGTCCGAAGAGTACTGATGGATGTTCTCGATCTTCGCCCCGCGCCAGCCGTAAATCGACTGGTCGTCGTCGCCGACCACCATCAGGCTGTCGCCACCCTTGCCGAGCAGGCGCAACCAGGCGTACTGCACGGCGTTGGTGTCCTGGAATTCGTCGACCAGAATATGCCGGAAGCGCTTTTGGTAGTGCGCCAGCAGGCCGGGGTGATCGCGCCACAGATCGAGGGCGCGCAGCAGCAGTTCGGAGAAATCGATCACGCCAGCCCGCAGGCACGCTGCCTCGTAGGCTTCGTAGATGCCGCGCATGGTGGCGAGGAACAGGTCGCCGCTGGCCTGAATGTGTTGCGGTCGCAGACCTTCGTCTTTCTGGCCGTTGATGAACCACTGCGCCTGACGCGCCGGCCAGCGTTGCTCGTCCAGACCGAGCTCGCGGATCACCCGCTTGACCAGTCGTTGCTGGTCATCGCTGTCGAGAATCTGGAAGGTCTGGCTCAGGCCCGCTTCCTGCCAGTGCGCCCGCAGCAAGCGGTGCGCGAGGCCGTGGAAGGTGCCGACCCACATGCCGGCCGGGTTGATGCCCAGCAACTGCTCGATGCGATGGCGCATCTCCGCAGCGGCCTTGTTGGTGAAGGTCACCGACAGGATGGAGTGAGGTGAGGCGTTTTCGACCTGGATCAACCAGGCGATACGGTGCACCAGCACTCGGGTTTTACCGGAACCGGCGCCGGCCAGGACCAACTGACGGCCAACGGGGGCTGCTACGGCCTGGCGTTGGGCATCGTTGAGGGAGTTCAGCAGAAGGGAGAGATCATCGCGCATCGGGGCATTCTAGGGTGCGCCGCAGGCCCGGGCAAACCGTGCGTTGCATTAGCCGATGAAAGTGCTGCCGATGACGACCGGTCGGTCACTGGCTGCAGGCTTCGGCCCGTCTCGCCTGAGGGGTTGCAGCGGTGCGCAAGCGGCGGAAAATTTCCCCGCAATTGTGATCGGCAGCAGTTTGGCATCGGGATCGGCTTGTGTATGCTCCGTCCACGTTTCGGGCGCACGCCCTCCTATAAGAACAAGAACGTTGCCCATGATCCTCAGCGCCGAACTGTCGGGGCCCTCCGTGGACCCCCGGGTGATCCGCAAGCACTATGCCGTCGAAATGGCGGTGGAGCGCACGCGTCTGCTGTATCAGGGCTCGCTGTTGCCCACGCTGTTCATGTTGATCAATGGTCTGGTCTGCGCCGCTTTGCTCTGGAGCCCGCAGCGCTACTTCGTGGTCAGCGTCTGGCTGGTGTGGCTGCTGTCGCTGGTCGCGCTGCGGGTGATTCAGGTGGCCGCGTTCGATTCGGCGATTCCCGATCGTCAGGCCCAGCCGATCTGGTTCCGCATGTTCCTGCTCGGTTCGACCATGACCGGCCTGACACTGGCCGGAGCCGGCATCGCTCTGGTGCCCGCTGACAACTTCATGCAGCAAGCCTGGGTATTCGGTCTGATCGGCGCGGCAACGCTGTCGGCCAGTGTCGCCTACGCGGTGAGCCTGCCGGCGTTCCTCTCGTTTACCTTGCCGTGCCTGCTGCCAGCGATCGGCTACCTGTTCTGGGGCGGCGACGATCAGGCGCGGGGCTGGGGCTGGCTGGGTCTGATCCTGCTCGGTTCGCTGAGTGTGGTGGCATGGCAGGTCAATCGGCTGATCGACCGCGGATTGCTGCGGCGCTTCCAGAATCAGCACTTGATCGAGCATTTGCAGCAAGCGCAGACGCGCAGCGAACAACTCAATCAGGAGCTTGGCAAAGAGATCGAACAGCGCCGCTGTGCCGAGGCGCAATTGCGTGAAGCGCAGGTCGATCTCGAAGATCGCGTGGCCCAGCGCAGCCGCGAACTGGATGCCGCCAATCAGGCCCTGAGCAAAAGCGAAGCGCGCCTGGCGCTGGCGCTCAAGGCCAGTGAGCTCGGATTGTGGGACTGGAATCTGCAGACCGACGAGGTCCATCACACGCAGATTCAGGAACTGTTCGGTCTCGCCCCGGAATACGTCACCGCGCTGCTGCGCGACCTCAAGCCACGACTGCATCCTGAAGACGTACCGTCACTCAAGTTCGCCCTGGTCGAGCATTTGAAGGGGCGCACCGAGGATTATCAGGTCGAATATCGCCTGCGCCATGGCGACGGCCACTGGGTGTGGATCGAGGACCGTGGCCGTGCCGTGGAGCGCAGCGCCAGCGGCCGGGTGATCCGCATGGTCGGTACTCGCCGCGATATCAGCGCCAGCAAAAGCCTCGAAGAGCAGCAGCGGCTGGCGGCCACGGTGTTCGAAGCGGCCAGCGAGGGCATCGTGATTCTTGACCCGAACTACGCGCTGATTGCGATCAACCAGGCTTTCAGCCGGGTCACCGGTTACGAGATCGACGACATGCTCGGGCGCAACGTCGTCGAGTTGCCTTGCAGCCGCGATGCCCATCGCCACTATGTGGCGATCCGTCATGCACTGGAGCAGCACGGCAGTTGGCAGGGTGAGTTGGTGGAAACCCGCAAGAACGGCGAGTTGTATCCGCAGTGGCTGCAACTCAATGCCGTGCGTGATAGCCGTGGCAATGTCAGCCATATCGTCGGCTTCTTCGCCGATCTCTCGGCGCGGCGTGCCTCGGAAGAACGCCTGCGCTATCTGACCCATTACGACGAGCTCACCGGCCTGGCCAACCGTTCACTGTTCCGCGAACGCCTGCACGAAGCCCATCAGCGGGTGCGGCAGGGCGGGCGCCGCAGTCTGGCGTTGCTGCACATCAATCTGGATCGTTTCAAATTGCTCAATGACAGCCTCGGCCATGAAGTCGCCGATCAGCTGCTGCAAAAAATGGCGCGGCGGCTGGTCAATGCCTTGCCTGAGGCCGACACCATTGCGCGCTTGTCCGGAGACGAGTTTGCCGTGCTGTTCGATGCCTACGGCAATCTGTCGAGCCTGGCACGGGTAGCGACGCGGTTGTCGGCCAAGCTGCGTTTGCCGCTGAGCGTCGACGGGCATGAACTGGTGGTCAGCGCTTCGATGGGCATCAGCCTGTTGCCGGACAATGCGCGGGAAATTTCAGCGCTGGTCAGCCAGTCGAACATGGCCATGCAGCATGCCAAGCATCTGGGCGGCAACAATTTCCAGTTCTTCACCGACAGCCTGCAAGCCAGCACACTCGAACGCTTGCAGCTGGAAAACCACTTGCGCCGAGCCATTGAAGAACAGCAACTGACGGTGTTCTACCAACCGAAACTGTGCCTGCCAACCGGCCGCATGAATGCCGCTGAAGCGCTGGTGCGCTGGGATCATCCGAGCATGGGCCAGGTGCCGCCGGCGGATTTCATTGGCCTGGCCGAAGAGACCGGTCTGATCGGGCCGATCGGCGAATTCGTTTTGCGTCAGGCGTGCTGGCAAGCGTGCGAATGGCAGCGCCAGGGCCTAGCGCCGATCCGCGTGTCGGTGAACCTGTCGGTGCATCAGCTGCGCCAGGGCAAGCTGGTCAGTCTGGTGCGGCAAGTGCTGGAAGAAACCGGGCTGGCGCCGCACTACCTCGAGCTGGAGCTGACCGAAAGTCATTTGCTCGACAGCGTCGAACACATCATTGCGACGTTCCAGCAACTGCGCGATCTGGGAGTGAAACTGGCGATCGATGATTTCGGTACCGGGTATTCGTCGTTGAGTTACCTCAAGCGCATTCCGGTGGATTACGTGAAGATCGATCAGGCGTTCATTCGCGGCTTGAGCGAGGGCAGTGCGGACGCAGCGATCACTCGCGCGATCATCGCCATGGCCCACGGGCTGGCCCTCAAAGTCGTCGCCGAGGGTGTCGAGCGTGAGGATCAGCTGGCATTTCTGCGCGCCGAACGCTGCGACGAAGTGCAGGGTTATCTGATCAGCCGGCCGGTGGACGCTGCCCGTCTGGCCGGGCTTCTGCGTGATCAGGCAAATCCGCAGTAAGGGCTACATGCACCGCAGCGTCCCTGATGCCGGGACATTGAGTTACGCATTGAGCAGGCAAAATGCCCATTCATGTAGTATAACTACAAGCTTGCTACATCCTTGCCCACAAGAAGAGTCCAGCCCCTTGAATCTGCTGCAACACATTGCCCAGTCACGTCACCTGTTACGCAAGTCGGAGCTCAAGGTCGCCGACCACGTGCTGCTTGACCCTGCGGCAGTGATGCACAGTTCCATGGCCGACCTGGCTCACAGCGTCGGCATCAGCGAGCCGACCATCGTGCGCTTCTGCCGCGCCATCGGTTGTTCCGGCTTTCAGGATCTCAAACTGAAACTGGCTCAGAGCCTCGCCGCCGGCGCCAGCTTCGGCCAGTTCGCGATCCACGAAGATGACTCCGTCGCCGACTACAGCCTGAAGATTTTCGACACCACGCTGCACACCCTGATGGAAGTGCGCGAGAAGCTCGACCCGGTGGAGTTGCAGCGTGCGGTGACGTTGATGTCCCAGGCGCAACGTGTCGAGTTCTACGGCTTCGGTGCCTCGGGCGCGGTGGCGGCGGATGCGCAGCACAAGTTCTTCCGGTTGCTGCTGACCGCGGCGGCGTACTCCGACCCGCACATGCAGGCCATGTCAGCCGTTACCTTGAAACCGACCGATGTGGCGATCTGTATTTCCCAGTCAGGGCGCTCCAAGGATTTGCTGATCACCGCTAACCTCGTTCGCGAGAGCGGGGCATCGCTGATCACCCTGTGCCCGAGCCAGACGCCGTTGGCCGAACTGTCGACCGTCAATCTGGCGATCGATGTGCACGAAGACACCGAGATCTACACGCCGCTGACCTCGCGAATCGCCCACCTGGTGGTGATCGACGTGCTGGCAATGGGCGTGGCCATGGCGCGCGGGCCGAGCCTGGTCAATCACCTCAAGAGCGTGAAGCGCAGTCTGCGCAGTTTGCGTTTGTCTCCAAAAGCCGTGAAAGCCCTGGATGATTGAGCAAGGTCGTTCCGACCTTGTTCGCGAGCAGGCTCGCTTCCACAGGGGAGCTCCTGAGAACATAAATTCCGGGTCATAACGGGATCAAATGTGGGAGCGAGCCTGCTCGCGAAAGCGTCCCCATACACGCCGCACATTGAAATTTTCATCAGTCTGTAACCCGGACGCAGCCAAACCGTCATCCCCCACGCCTATCGTGAAACTCCCGTACTCGCCCTGGGAGACTCGAAATGGCTCAGCCCTACGAAGAACGCAACAGCGCCGCGAAAACCCGTCGTCAGCAGGAAGACCAGCGCCGCATGGAGTTTCGCCGCGCAATCGAAGATCGCTTCGAACTTCGCCAGCTTCAGGCTGAGATCGGCGATTTTCCCGAGATCACGCACTGGCAGGCGACGCCCGCAGCTTCCCGTCGAAACGCTCAACCAACGCAATAATCTGCGCCCGCTCGCTGCGGATGAACGCCAGGAAGGCGTGCGCCACCGGTGACAGCCGCTTGGCTTTGGCTTGCACCAGACACCAGCTGCGCATCAGCGGCAACTCCTCGACCGGCAGCTCGACCAGACCGCCGGTCGCCAGCTCCAGGTTCAGGGCGTGGCGCGTCAACAGCGCCAGGCCCAGACCCGCCACCACGCATTCGCGCTGGGCTTCGGCCGAGGCCACTTCCTGGGTCTGGGTGAAGTGCACGCGCTTTTCCTTGAAATATTCTTCGCAGGCCAGGCGCGTGCCAGAACCCGGCTCGCGGATCAGCAGCGTATACGGCTCCAGATCCTGCAAGCGCAACGGGCTCATGTGCGCCAGCGGGTGATCCGGGCACGCCACGGCGACAATCGGATTGTTGAGGAACGGCAGGAATTCCAGGCCCATGTCCTGCGGCACCATCGACATGATTACCAGATCATCGCGATTGTCCGAGAGGCGGCGGATGACCTGGCCACGGTTGACCACGGTCAGCTGCAAATTGACTTCCGGATGCTGGCGCTTGAACGCAGCAAACAGATGCGGCACGAAATATTTGGCGCTCGATTCCACTGCCAGTTTCAGCTGACCCTGCAGCGAACCCTGCATGTCCGACAGTTGCATATCGAGGTTTTCCAGCCGCCCGAAAATGTCGCGACTGGCACGTTGGAGCGCTTCCGCCGCCTCGGTCATGTAGAGTTTTTTGCCGACATAGTCGAACAGCGGCTGGCCAATCAGCTCTTCCAGCTGACGAATCTGTAGGCTCACGGCCGGTTGTGTGAGGGACATTTCCTCGGCGGCGCGACTGTACGAGCGTAGATCACAGACCTCATTGAAGATCTGCAATTGACGCAATGTCATACGCATCAATGACTTACGCATACTTTTCAGGCTCGGTCAGCGGTCAGTTGCTTCAACTATAAGTGTTTGCTTATGCCTGACCCAATTTTTATTCATTTTTGTTAATCCCTCAGCAGCGCTAGTGTGGACCTGCGACTGAATTGAAACATTTGGTCACGCGTCGACCTGGGTCTAGCAGGTCGTGGTGCCACCGGCTCAAGGGAACCTCCAAGTGATAAAAAAGATCCTGATCGCCAACCGTGGTGAGATTGCCGTACGCATCGTACGAGCCTGCGCCGAAATGGGCATTCGCTCGGTTGCGATTTTCTCCGACGCCGATCGCCATGCCTTGCATGTGAAGCGTGCGGACGAGGCCCACAGCGTGGGTGCCGAGCCACTGGCCGGCTATCTGAACCCGCGCAAGCTGGTGAACCTGGCGGTGGAAACCGGCTGCGATGCGCTGCACCCCGGCTACGGCTTCCTTTCGGAAAACGCCGAGCTGGCGGAAATCTGCGCTGAGCGCGGTATCAAATTCATCGGCCCGTCGGCGGAAGTCATCCGGCGCATGGGCGACAAGACCGAAGCGCGCCGCAGCATGATCAAGGCCGGCGTACCGGTAACGCCCGGTACCGAGGGCAACGTCTCCGGCATCGAAGAAGCCTTGGTCGAAGGCGACCGCATCGGTTACCCGGTAATGCTCAAGGCCACCTCCGGTGGTGGCGGTCGCGGTATCCGTCGCTGCAACAGCCGCGAAGAACTCGAACAGAACTTCCCCCGGGTCATATCCGAGGCCACCAAGGCGTTCGGTTCGGCGGAAGTGTTCCTGGAAAAATGCATCGTCAATCCCAAGCACATCGAAGCGCAGATCCTTGGCGACAGCTTCGGCAACGTCGTGCATCTGTTCGAGCGTGACTGCTCGATCCAGCGCCGCAATCAGAAGCTGATCGAGATCGCGCCCAGCCCGCAGCTGACCCCGGAACAACGCGCCTACATCGGCGACCTGTCGGTGCGTGCGGCCAAGGCTGTGGGTTACGAGAACGCCGGTACCGTGGAGTTCCTGCTCGCCGAGGGCGAGGTGTACTTCATGGAAATGAACACGCGGGTGCAGGTGGAACACACCATCACCGAAGAAATCACCGGCATCGACATCGTCCGCGAGCAGATTCGCATCGCTTCCGGCCTGCCGCTGTCGGTGAAGCAGGAAGACATTCAGCACCGTGGCTTTGCGTTGCAGTTCCGTATCAACGCCGAGGATCCGAAGAACAACTTCCTGCCGAGTTTCGGCAAGATCACCCGTTACTACGCCCCCGGCGGCCCGGGCGTGCGCACCGACACGGCGATCTACACCGGTTACACCATTCCACCGTTCTACGACTCGATGTGCCTGAAACTGGTGGTCTGGGCGCTGACCTGGGAAGAGGCGATGGACCGTGGTCTGCGGGCGCTGGACGACATGCGTCTGCAGGGCGTGAAGACCACCGCCGCCTACTACCAGGAAATCCTGCGCAACCCGGAATTCCGTAGCGGCCAGTTCAACACCAGCTTCGTTGAAAGCCACCCGGAACTGACCAACTACTCGATCAAGCGCAAACCCGAAGAGCTGGCCCTGGCCATCGCCGCCGCCATCGCCGCCCACGCAGGCCTATGAATGAAGCAGCTGCGAGCTTTCAGCTGCAAGCGGCAAGTAAAAGCAGATTGGCTTTTTCTTGCTGCTCGTAGCTTGAAGCTTGCCGCTATGAGGAGATACCAATGACTAAGAAGATCTTCGTTACCGACACCATCCTGCGCGACGCTCACCAATCGCTGCTCGCCACCCGCATGCGCACCGAAGACATGCTGCCGATCTGCGACAAGCTCGACAAGGTCGGCTACTGGTCGCTGGAATGCTGGGGCGGCGCGACGTTCGACGCTTGCGTGCGCTTTCTCAAGGAAGACCCGTGGGAGCGCCTGCGCCAACTGCGTGCGGCGCTGCCCAACACCCGCCTGCAAATGCTCCTGCGCGGGCAGAATCTGCTCGGCTATCGCCACTACAGCGACGACGTGGTCAAAGCCTTCGTCGCCAAAGCAGCGGTGAACGGCATCGACGTGTTCCGCATCTTCGATGCGATGAACGATGTGCGTAACCTGCGTGTTGCCATTGAAGCAGTGAAGGCTGCCGGCAAACATGCGCAAGGCACCATCGCCTACACCACCAGCCCGGTGCACACCATCGAGGCTTTCGTCACCCAGGCCAAGCAAATGGAATCCATGGGCTGCGACTCGGTAGCGATCAAGGACATGGC
The DNA here is from genome assembly GCF_019145195.1 of Pseudomonas siliginis. Lineage (GTDB taxonomy): Bacteria > Pseudomonadota > Gammaproteobacteria > Pseudomonadales > Pseudomonadaceae > Aquipseudomonas > Aquipseudomonas siliginis. Next base: position 574,474 of record NZ_JAHSTW010000002.1, on the reverse strand, counting down.
CGGTCTGCTGACTCCATACGCCACTGGTGAACTGGTGCGCGCTCTGAAAGCCGAGCAGTCGTTGCCGGTGTTCATCCACTCTCACGACACCGCTGGCCTGGCCGCCATGTGCCAGCTCAAGGCGATCGAAAACGGTGCCGATCACATCGACACCGCAATCTCCAGCTTCGCCTCGGGCACCAGCCACCCGGGCACCGAATCAATGGTCGCCGCGCTCAAGGGCACCGAGTACGACACCGGCCTGAATCTGGAGCTGCTCCAGGAAATCGGCCTGTACTTCTATGCCGTGCGCAAGAAGTACCACCAGTTCGAAAGCGAATTCACCGCCGTCGACACCCGTGTGCAGGTCAACCAAGTGCCGGGCGGGATGATCTCCAACCTCGCCAACCAGTTGAAAGAGCAGGGCGCTCTGAATCGCATGGGCGAAGTGCTCGCAGAAATCCCGCGCGTACGTGAAGACCTCGGCTTCCCGCCGCTGGTGACCCCGACCTCGCAAATCGTCGGCACCCAGGCGTTTTTCAACGTACTGGCCGGCGAGCGCTACAAGACCATCACCAACGAAGTGAAGCTGTATCTGCAGGGCGGCTACGGCAAGGCGCCGGGCGTGGTCAATGAAAAGCTGCGGCGTCAGGCGATCGGCAGCGAAGACGTCATCGACGTGCGCCCGGCCGATCTGCTCAAGCCGGAAATGACCAAGCTGCGTGCCGATATCGGTGCACTGGCCAAGTCCGAAGAAGACGTACTGACCTTCGCCATGTTCCCGGACATCGGCCGCAAATTCCTCGAAGAACGCGCCGCCGGCACCCTCACGCCGGAAGTGCTGTTGCCAATCCCGGAAGCGGGCGCGGTTGCCTCGGCGGGCGGCGAAGGCGTGCCGACCGAGTTCGTCATCGACGTCCACGGCGAAACCTATCGCGTCGATATCACCGGTGTCGGCGTCAAGGCCGAAGGCAAGCGCCACTTCTATCTGTCCATCGACGGCATGCCGGAAGAAGTGGTGTTCGAACCGCTCAACGAATTCGTCGGTGGTGGCAGCAGCAAACGCAAACAGGCCTCGGCACCAGGCCACGTGAGCACCACCATGCCCGGCAACATCGTCGATGTGCTGGTCAAGGAGGGCGACACCGTCAAGGCTGGCCAGGCGGTACTGATCACCGAAGCGATGAAGATGGAAACCGAAGTCCAGGCTGCCATCGGCGGCAAGGTCTCCGCTATTCATGTGGCCAAGGGCGACCGGGTCAACCCGGGCGAAATCCTCATCGAGATCGAAGGCTGAGATAACAGTCGCGATCCAACGCTTTAAACCTCGGGGGGGCATGTGCTCCCCTTTTTTTGCCTGTGATTTTCCGACCTTGTCAGGTCATTGCCAGGGATCACATGTGGGAGCGAGCCTGCTCGCGAATGCGCCAGGTCAGCCAATAGCATCTTTGCATGATCCACCGCTTTCGCGAGCAGGCTCGCTCCCACAGGAGGCGTGCTTAATCCATCAGAACGCCATGCGCCATTGACCCGCCACGCCATACGTTCGGCTGTCATTACCCAGCTCACCCGTTAAGCCCACGCCCAGTGTGTGCGCCGCCGAAAGACCAAGATCGAGCCCCGCATCCAGCGACAGACTGTTCCGATCCAGTGCCGCGCCGGTCACTTCGAAGCGCTTGCCGCCCTTGCGCAGTTGCTGGCGGGTGTCACTGTCGATGTCACCGTAGGTATGTTTCCAGCCTGCGCTCAATCGCGGGGTCAAATGCATGCCGTTATCCAGCGTATTGACCCGCGCAACACGCAGACCGAAGGTGCTGCTGAAGTTGTCGCGGGTCTGGCCGTAGACTTTCAACGCCGCGTCGCCGCCCTTTTCGTTGTAGCTGTCGCGCTGATAGCGCTGATAGCCGAGGCTGGCGAAGGGTTCGAGGGTCACGTTGTTGCGGCCCAGGTTGAACCCGGCCTCGGCAAATGCTTGCTGAGTATTGGCGTCGTAATTGCCCTTGAGACGATCGCTGAAACCCTTGAACGCTACCCGCCGTGTGCTGCTGCCGTCATGGCTGGCGTAGGTCGCACCTAGGCGCAAAGACAGCGGGCCGTCCTGACGCACGGCATAGGCACCGAGGTGCCAGCTGTCGAGGTCGCCGTTGTACTGGCGGGCATCGAGTTTCGCCTGCGATTTGCCGCCAAGCAGGCCGACATGCCAGTGCTCATCGAGTCGCCAGTCAGCGCCCACGGCCAGCCCTTGCGTGGCATGTTGGAGGATGCCGTCAGCGTCGCGGTCAACCTTGCCGCCGTGGCCCAGCGCCTGAACCCACACCCGTCCGGAGTCTTCGTTGCCTGCGGCCTGACGCGCTGAACTGCGCGAGCCGTCAGTAGAGCCGGAACGGTTGTCCAGTTGGCGCATCGCCGAGAGCATGCTCGTACTGACCGGCGTGATACTGCTCAGCGTGGCTTTGGCGAGGTTGGCATTGCTGCCTGCGGCAAGTTGATCGAGGGCGATGGGCGCGGTGGTTTTATCGCTGGTCAGCAGTGCGGCGACGGCGGTGTTAATGGGCTTTGCAGGCTCCGACGCGGGCTGTGCGGTGGTTTGTGCAGTTACGATTTCGTCGGGTATCGATGATTCCACCGATGCGGAGTCTTCAATCAAGGTCGCAACTGAGGTCAGGGCGGGGGCTGGAGTTGCGATCCCGGCTGTCATTGAAGCTGGAGCGGGCGTTGTTGCGATCGGTACAGCGGGAGAAGTCGGCTGCTCTGGCTCGATAATACTTCCTGCAAGTGCGCCCGCATTTTCTGTAGGAGCGAGGCTTTCAAGCGGTTCACCATTGCGAGCGTAAGTCAGCCCAACCGACTTCTTGTTGTATTGAGCTGTGGCGGTCATATAGGCCAGATCGTTCTCGATCCTGCCGAATTCGCCTTTCACCTCTCGGGCCTCAATGATTTTGTATTGGCTGCTCTGCGGATATTCTCCGGGAGCCGAAACAATCTTCAGGGTGGCACCTTCGAGTTGGGCGGTGCCATCGACCTTGATCGTCTGACCACCAGCGGGAGTGACCTCGTAAGCCAGTTCGGCACCGGGCGCCAAGTGCAAATTACCCTTCACTCGCGGTGCGCCAAGCGCTGCATTGACGGTGAGCAGCCCACCCACCTCAAGATTTCCCACCGTGCCTTTACCGGCGAAACTGCCACCATTCTGGACATACACATCGCCCTTGATGCTGCCGAGGTTGGTTAACGTTCCACCGCTGTTGACCAGAACGCCTTCATGAAAATCACCCTTGGAGCTCAGCGTCCAGTTGCCTTGGGCGACGAATAACCCATTGAAGTTGCGTGTGTCGTTCAACGTGCCGCCATCCGCAACATTCAGGAACAACACGTTATCGCCCTTGCCGCCATCCAGCCGGCCAGTGAAGCTTGCCCCGTCTGCAAGGGTGATCAAATCGTTGACGTCAGTCCCTTTGAACACGGCTTCCGGTGTCGTAAAGGTAATCGGCACTGTGCTCGCATCGTTGAGAAAACCCTGGAGCCGTTCCAAAGCCTGTTGCTTGGGGTTGGCTTCGGGCTGCTCCGTCGTTTCCATGCTTGGGGGCTGCTCGATTGCTTCAGTGGATTGCTCGGCGTTAGCCAGCGCTACGCCACCCAGCGCCAGTGAAATAGCCAGAGCCAGGTGTTTTGGTGCGAATAGGTGTTGAGTGGGCATCAGGTTCGATTTCCGTATCGAGAAAATCCAACTCTATTGCTGCCTGAAAAAAACCGATGTCGGCCGCTTCCCACATCCACGCAGGCGACATCGGATCGTTGTGTAGAAAATCCTCACTGGTGTTCACAAATCAGAGATTTTGCGCAGTGGTGGCTGTTCTTTTTCCTACGGCTTTCTCCCGTTGAAGAACCTTAACCAGCGGCACGTCAGACGCTTAACTGCATTAATTTGCGTTCAGACGGCCACATGGGAGTGCTAATCTGCATTTTGTTGCAGATATTTAAGCGCGTAAAAGTGCTCGTATGCACTATATTGCATGTATTGAAAGTTTATCCTCGTTGAACTGCATTAAAATGCAAATGGAATCAACATGTATAACCTGACACTCCAGATCTTCACCGCTGGGCAATGGCACGACGCGATGATTCTTGACTTCGATGATCCGGAAAAAGGCTTCGAAAGCCGCTGCAGTTTTGGCTATGAAGCGGACTATCTGGTGGAAAACATCGAGTTGATCGGGTCGCCTTTTTCCCAAGCCGTGAGTGCCCTGTATCCGCTGGATTGGGAAGGTCGGCGCGCGAAGACACCAGCCTTTGTCCACGACATCGCACCGGCAGGCGCAGCCAAGCGGTTTCTGCTCGCCCGCCTGGATCAGGAAAGACCCGCCGAGATCAGCGCCGATCTTTTTCTGCTGGGTCGCAGTACACCGGCACCCATTGGCAATATGCGAATAAAGGAATCGGCGGAAGCAGTCGATGAGAGGAAGCCGATCGGATTCAAGCGCGAGGAGGTCATTAGCCGCGACAACCGCTTTCTTGAATATGCCTACGAGCTGGGCGCGGCCATCGGTGGCGCGACGGGGGCAGGTGGGGAAGCTCCGAAGCTCTTACTGGCAGAGAACAGCGCCGGGCTTCTGTATCCCGATGCGGTATTGGACGATGAAGAAGTGCGACAGCACTGGTTCGTGAAATTCGCCAGAAACAGGGGCGGGCAGACCGACCAGGACATCCTGCGCAGCGAATTCCATTACTACAAAGCGCTGCAGACATTGGGCATCGAAACGGTCGCGGCACAAGGCCTGGCCTTGGAAGAGGCGAACAAACCGAGTTTGTGGATGCGGCGTTTTGATCGACAAGTGAAAGATGGGGCGGTGTCGCGTTTCGCCGTCGAATCGATTTATTCGCTGGCAGAAGTGACGACGCCAGGCAGCGCCATGAATCATCTGGAAGTGATCCGCATGCTCGCCGGGCTCTGGCGCAAAGCGGGTCAGGCCAGCCAGATTCCCGGCCTCGTTGCCGATTATCTGCGTCGCGACCTGATCAATAAAATCCTCGGAAACTCAGATAACCACGGTCGTAACACGGCGATCATCCGGCAAGAGAACGCTTTCCAACTCGCGCCGATCTATGACCTCGCCCCGATGGTCATGGATGACGAAGGCGTGACTCGTACGACCAAATGGCCAAAAGAGTTGGAGCGGGCGGGAGATGTCGATTGGCGAGGTGTCTGCCGCGTATTGGCCGATAGCGCAGATCCGCACGATTCGTTGGCGGGGCTGGATGCCTCTGCGCTGTTCGAAGGCCTGCGCGCGGATGGCCGCCGTCTGGCCGCACTGCCGGATATTCTTGCGGCCAGCGGTTTGCCCGCCAGAACCATGAATCACCCGAGCGTTCATCTGAAAAACCTCGAGCAACGTTTGAAAGAGTGGGACCTGCAATGAGTCTGACCGTCCTCGAGCGCACGGCGCTCATCGAAAGCATTCAGCAATCACTGGCCGAAGGCACTCTGGAAATCGGTGACGCCGTGCGCCGTTTACGGGTCGAAGTCACCGGTCTGCATCAGTCCCAGTTCGCGAAGATGTGCAAGATTTCTGTGCGCACGCTGGTGCATATCGAACATGGCGAAGGCAATCAGACGCTGAAGTCGCTGAACGCGGTGTTCCGCCCGTTCGGCATGAAAATGGGCGTAGTGCGGATTCGCCGGGACACCATTTGAATGCACCTCAACTACGGCGCACATACGCCTTGCCGTAATGCCGCTCCATCCGTGCCTGAATCAGCTCCAGCCCGATCGACATCAGCCAGTAGATGATCGCCGCCGTGGTGAGCATTTCGATATAGCGATAGCTTGAACGCCCGTAGGACTGGGCGAGAAACATCACTTCCCAGACGCCCATTACCGAGATCAGCGACGAGTCCTTGAGCATCGAGATGAACTGGTTGGTGGTCGGCGGGATAATCGTGCGCATGGCCTGGGGCAGGGTGATGCGCCAGAAGATCACGCTTTCGCGCAGGCCCAGCGCCAGGGATGCTTCGCGTTGGCCGTGATCGACGCCGAGGATGCCGGCGCGGAAGATTTCGCTCAGGTAGGCGCCATAGTTCAGCGACAGGGCAATGATGCCGGCGACGATGGCGCCGGGGACGATGCCCAGTTGCGGCAGGCCGAGGTAGATCAGCAGGATCTGGATCAGCAATGGCGTGCCGCGAAAGAACGAGGTGTAGAAACTGGCGATGCCAAACGCCACGGCGCTGCTCGACAGGCGCGCCAGCGCGGTGATGAAACCGAGCAGCGACGAGGCGATGATCGAGCAGGCGCACAGAAACAGCGTCAGCGCTGCGCCTTGCAGGAAGCCGTTTGGCGCCAGCTTCAGGCCAACGAGGTTGGGCAGCTTGTCGAGGATGATCGCGAACTTCAGGTCGAAGCTCAGGAAGAATCCGGCAAACAGGCAGAACAGCGCCGCCCACGTCAGGTACAGGCGCGTACGGAAACCAAAGAGCTTTTGCAGGCGTGTTTCAGCCACCGGTTGCGGTGGCTGGGGCGGGGTCGGAAAGGAAGTCATTGGCTGATATCGGCGCCGATCCATTTCTGCGACAGCTTGCTCAGGGTGCCGTCCTGTTTCAGCTGGGCGAACACCTCGCGCACCTTGGCGTCCCACTGCGGGTCACCCTTTTCGATGGCCACCGAGTTGGGTTCCGAGTACAGCGGTTCACCGGCCAGTTTGAAGCGCTGGTCCTGGTTCAGGCGCGGCTGTGCGGTGACCAGATTGGTAAGAATTGCATCCAGGCGCACGCCGGCGCCCAGGCCCAGATCCTGGAAGGCGACGTTGTCGGTGTCATAAGGAGCGATCTGCACATCCTCGAACGGATACTGCAACTGCGTATCCTCGGCGCCTTCGATCACCAGGTTTTTGTTCAGATAACTTTCGTAGCTGGAGGCGCTGGTCAGGCCGACCTTTTTGCCGCTCAGATCCTTGGCGCTGTGGATGCGATCGTCCTTGGCATTGACCACGATTACCGCTGGCGAGGCGTAGTACTCGACCGGGAAGTCGAACACTTCGGCGCGGGCCTTGCTCGGGGTCATCGAGCAGATGCAGATGTCGTAGCGCCCGCTCCAGCGGCCGGCGGCGATCACGTCCCAAGACGGCGTTTCCAGACGCAGTTTAACTCCAAGCTTGTCCGCCACCGCTTTGGCAACGTCGACATCGAAACCGTCGAGTTGATTCTGCTCATTGAGAAACGAGAAGGGCGGATAGCTTTCCATGAGCACGCCGACCAGCTCTTTTTTCTGTTCGACACGGTCCAGCGTCGCGCCGCCGAAGGCTTGGGTGGAGGCCAGAATGGTCAGGCCCAGGGCCAATAGCGGTTGGAGTTTCACAGTCGCTTCCTGTTGAAAAAAGAGGTTGTTATTAACCGAGTGGTGCGTATTAAATAGTTATAAGAACGACTCTGATAGTGAGTTATTTTCATAAGCATATGAGTGAAAAGCATATGGGCGCAGCAAGTACGGTCATTCTCGATGGCGGCATGGGCCGTGAATTGCAACGCGCCGGGGCGCCATTTCGCCAGCCGGAGTGGTCGGCACTGGCGCTGAGCGAAGCGCCGCAGGCGGTCGAGGCGGTGCATGCCGCTTACATCGCCAGTGGTGCCAATGTGATCACCAGCAACAGTTACGCGGTGGTGCCATTTCACATTGGCGAGGCGCGTTTTGCGGCTGAAGGCCAGGCGCTTGCGGCACTGGCGGGGGAGTTGGCGCGGCGGGCGGTGCAGGCATCCGGCAAGTCAGTGCGTGTTGCCGGTTCGTTGCCGCCGCTGTTTGGTTCGTATCGTCCGGATCTGTTCGAAGCGGATCGCGTGACCGAACTGTTGACGCCTTTGGTTAACGGTCTGGCGCCACATGTGGACCTGTGGCTGGCAGAAACGCAAAGCTCGATCGTCGAGGCCCGCGCTATCCACGCCGGGCTGCCGAAGGACGGCAAACCGTTCTGGCTTTCATTCACGCTCAAGGATGAAGACACCGATGAAGTGCCACGCCTGCGCTCCGGTGAGCCGGTAGCCGAAGCGGCTGCGGTGGCGGCTGAACTCGGCGTCGAAACCCTGCTGTTCAACTGCAGTCAGCCTGAAGTGATTGGCGCAGCCATCGACGCGGCGCGCGCCACCTTTGAACGTCTCGGCGTCACGATCAATATCGGCGCGTATGCCAACGCGTTTCCTCCGCAACCGAAGGAAGCAACGGCCAACGACGGGCTCGACCCGTTGCGTGACGATCTTGATCCGCCGGGGTATCTGCACTGGGCGCTGGACTGGCAACAGCGCGGCGCCAGTCATCTGGGTGGTTGCTGCGGGATCGGCCCGGAGCACATTGCGGTGCTGGCGCAAGAACTGCGTCGTTAAGAAAGACCCCGCCAATTGTGGGAGCGAGCCTGCTCGCGAAAGCGGTCAGTCAGTCAATATTTTCAGTGACTGACACACCGCCTTCGCGAGCAGGCTCGCTCCCACAGGGGTATCTGTGAAGTTCAGCTACGGCATTCGGCCAGACCTTTGAGTTGGCCGTCAGGCGTCTGGTTTTCATCGCCCAACCAGCGCTCGAACCCTGCACCGATCGCCGGCCATTCCGCATCCAGAATCGAATACCACGCGGTATCGCGGTTCTGCCCCTTGACCACCATGTGCTGGCGGAAGACGCCTTCAAAGCTGAAGCCCAGACGCTCGGCCGCGTATTTGGAGCGAGCGTTGCCGTTGTTGCACTTCCATTCCAGGCGCCGGTAACCCAGCTCGAACGAATACTTGGCCAGCAGGTACACCGCCTCGGTGCTTTTCGGCGAGCGCTGCATTGGCGCACCGAAAGTGACGTGGCCGATTTCGATGCGGCCCTGCGCCGGGACGATCGACATCAGGCTGAGGATGCCTTGCACCTGACCAGTCGCGCGGTCGATGACGCTGAAGAAATACGGGTCGCTGTTGGCCGCATGATTGTTCAGCCAGTCGTTGAACGCGCTGCGCTCGCGAAACGGACCGTAAGGCAAGTAATCCCAGAGCTTCGGATCGGCACCCGGCCCTTCGAGGGCGGCGTACAGTTGCTCGGCATGCCGCGCCGGGTCGAGTTTTTCCAGACGAATGAAACGGCCCTCGAGCAGGGTGGCGGAGGGGGCGGGGACGCCTTTCCAGTCAGCGAGTGAAGCGGTCATGTGCGCGTCTCCTTAAAGGGCTTTACGAAACTGGATGAATCCCGGGCGTTCGGCAATGCGCTCGTAGAGCTGGATCGCCGTGGCGTTGGTTTCATGGGTCAGCCAGTGGACTTTGCAGCAACCATCGGCCTTGGCGGTAGCGTAGACATGCTCGATCAACAGCCGGCCGACACCAGTGCCACGGGCTTCCGGCACCACCAGCAGATCCTGCAAATAGCAGGAATTTTCGATGCTCCAGTTCGAGCGATGATAGATGTAATGCACCATGCCCAGCGCTTTGCCTTCAGCCCAGGCGAGGGCGGCGTGGGTCGGTTCGTTCGGATCGAGAAAACGCTGCCAGGTGCTCTGGGTGACGGCGTCCGCCAGATCAGTGTTGTAAAAGCGCAGGTACGCCTGCCACAGCGGCAGCCAAGCGGCGTGGTCATTGGCGCTGACCGGGCGAATGTCGATCTGGGTCATGAATAGATCCTTAGCGCATCAGGCTGGCAAGTGTTTGGTCGTTGGCGTCGGGGCTGGCGGCGAGACCTTCGCGCACCCCGGCAATATCTTCGGCGCTGCGGTTCTGGCTGAGCTTGCGTTTGCCCTCGAGGCGGTCGATGGGAATGGCAAAACCGACGATGGCCTTGAGCATGGTGTCGATGTATTCGGCTGGTGCATCGTCCACCGACCACGGCTGCGCGCGGCCCGCTTCGTGACGGTCGGTGAGGGTGCTGACAATGTCGAGCAAGCGGCCGCCATCGCTGAAGGTCTCAGCCTGGCCGTAGGCGTGCACGGCGATGTAGTTCCAGGTCGGCACGACTTTGCCGTGCTCGGCTTTGCTCGGGTAGAAGCTGGGGCTGACGTAGGCGTCTGGTCCGGCAAAGATCAGCATGGCCTCGGCGCCGTCCCGCAGGTCCTTCCACTGCGGATTGGCCTTGGCCAGATGGCCGTAGAGCGTGCCGTATTCGCCCTGTTCGCGGTGCAGCAGCACCGGCACGTGGCTGGCTTGCAGGCCGCTTTCGCCGTGGCTGACCAGAATGGCCAGGCGCGTGGCAAGAATCAGTTCGTGCAGTTGGGACAAGTCTTCGATGGCAAAGGCGCGTGGCGTGTACATGGACAGATTTTCCTTGGCGAATGCCTGCATCCTAGGCAGGCTATTGGTCCGTTGTAAGAGCCATTGCTGAGCCATTTCATAGGTCCATTCGCCATGCCTGATCTGCCACCCTTGTCGATGCCCTTCAACCCGGCCGGTATCGAGCTTGATCGCCGTCAGGGCCTGAGCCGCCAGCTCTATCAGGCTCTGCGCCTGCGGGTGCTGGATGGACGTCTGGCCAGTGGCACGCGATTGCCGGCCAGCCGAGATTTGGCCTTGGCGCTGGGCATTTCCCGCAACAGCGTGGTGCGCGCTTACGATCAGTTGTATGCCGAGGGGTTTATCGAAGGGCGCGTTGGCGACGGTACTTACGTGGCGCGATTGGCTCAGGCATCCCCGCCTGGGAAAAAACTATCCACAAATTCATCCACAGGCTTGTCAACAGGCTTACCCACAGCCTTATCCACAAATTGGCTGGATTTACCTGTGAATCCATCCAGCAAAGTTATCCACAGCGGTGGCTTTTCTCGCATTGAAAAGCATCATTTACCTCGACCACCGAGCGGTCCGCCGCGTGCTTTTCGGGTGGGTGTGCCTGCATTCGATCTGTTTCCGTTCGAGGTCTGGGCCAAGCTCAACGCGGCTTTCTGGCGCAAACCGGATCTGCAGCAGCTGTGTTACGGCGACCCGGCCGGTGATGCGCGACTGCGCAGCATGATCGCTGCGTATTTGCGCAGTTCGCGGGGCATGCAGTGCACGGCTGAGCAAATTGTGATCACCAGTGGCGCACAGCAGGGCATCAGCCTTTGTGCACAGTTGCTGGTCGAGCCGGGGGACGGCGTGGCGATCGAGAATCCGGGCTATCGCGCCGCCGGGCATGCCTTCGCTGTAGCGGGGGCGAAATTGCATGGCGTGGCGGTAGACAGCGACGGCATCGATTGCAGCGCCATGGCCCGGCTCAGCGATTGCCGGGTGGCTTATGTCACGCCGTCTCATCAGTACCCGACCGGAGTGGTGATGAGTCTGGCCCGGCGTCTGGAATTGCTCGCCTGGGCCGAGCGGGTCGGCGGCTGGATCGTCGAAGATGATTACGACGGCGAGTACCGCTACACCGGCGCACCGCTGGCACCGTTGGCCGCACTTGATCGTCAGGGGCGTGTGCTCTACGTCGGCACCTTCGGCAAGGTCGCTTTTCCGGCGTTGCGCCTTGGTTATCTGGTGCTGCCGCCAGCGCTGGTCGACGCGTTTGCGCAACGCCGCGCCGTCGATGTGCGGCACTCGGAGGTCAGCACGCAAGCGGTGATGGCCGAATTCATGGCCGCCGGGCATTTCCAGCGGCATATCCGCCGCATGCGCCGGGCTGCGCTGAGCCGGCGCAACTGTCTGCTCGAAGGCTGGCCGACGGTCGCCGGTGTCGGTCAGTTGCCGGCCGTTTCAGCCGGGCTGCACCTGACCGTCGCCGTGGACAGCATCGAGCGCGAGCAGCAATTGATCGCTCAGGCCGCTGATGTCGATGTCGAAATCAACGGCCTGAGCAGCTACTGGTTACCCGACTCGACTACGCCCATGGATCAGCGCGCCGGCCTGGTGCTGGGTTTTGCCGCCGTACCAGAGCCTGCGATCAAAGCGGCGCTGTCGCGTCTGCGGCAGGCTTGGCGAGATTGAAGAACAGCGTTTCGGCGCTGCGAGTGGAAATTTCGCTGCGATGGATTTCAATCAGCCTCTGATTATCCACACCCGTTATTTCGGCGACGCCCCCCATGCGGTGCTGAGCGAGCGTTTTCATATGTCCACGCACAAATGCACCAACGGGCGCGTCGACGCTGCTGTAATGGAAATGCGCATAGCAGAGGACCTTATCGGTATGCGCATCGCGAATCTGATACTCGTCGAGAAAATCGTTCTGATGGCGCCTCAGACGCCGTCGGGTCAGGGTTTTCGAGATGTTCACTTCGCCCTTGTCCTTGAGCCACTCGACCCCGGCAGCTGTTGGCAGTTGTTGCTTGACCAGGCGGATTCGCGTGCTGGTGCCTTTTTGCTCCAGTGTCGTAGCCGCAGCGTCGAGCTTGTGGTTGAGCTCTTCGGACGGTTCATGCAGAGCAGCGGTGAGGTTACTCGCCGTTAACGCTTCATCGATCGCCGCACAGGCTTTGCGCAATAGGGTGGCGTGGTTGTGGTATTCCTCTTCGACCTCCACTGGAATGCGCGAGCCGCGTTTGAGACGCGCCTCGATGCGCCGATGAAACGCCGCCAGCCCGTCGATCAATGCCTGCCCTTCGCTGATGCTCTTGTTGAGGTTGGGCCGGGCTTTAGGCAACGGTGCAGGCCGTGCGCTCTGCTCGACCCAGATACCTGGCGACTCCTCCTTGAATGTCGCGATGACTCGCGTCAGTGCCGTACCGACTTCGACCAGATCGGTGTCCTTGCCGTCGAGGCTTTTCTTCCGTTCGCCGACCAGGGTGCCCTTGTTGCGTGTCTTGATGATCTGCCGATTCGAAGCTGACGTTGAGGGACGCGACGGACCAGCTTGCGGCACGAGTAAATGCCGGTAGCGCAACAGGTCGGCGAGTCGGTTGTCGGCGCTGTCCTTGAATGCGGCCACGCGCGCCTGCAATTGCCTGAGTCGTTGCGCGTTTATGTGTTCGGAATATTCACTCGCCAGGTCATCGAAACGCTTGTCCACGGAAGCGAACTGTTCGCTCACCTGACTCAGGGCGTCGATGCGTATACGCAGATCACTGAGGCTTTCATCGGCGCTCAGGTCCCGCGAACTCTGAACGTTCAGCGCAGCATCTTCGAACAGACTGGCCAGCGCTTGTTGCGCCTCGACATGAGCGGTGGAATCGCCGGGCTTGATGCAGGTGTATTGGCCGAGACTGATCTGCAGAGTCTTCAGATCATCCAGCGGGTAGGGCGCCAGGCTGATGTTGTATTTCTGCTTTATCTCCAGGCCATCAGGTCCCAGCCTGGTCAGTTCATCCAGGCAGGCTTCAGCCGACTCCATTTTCTCGATAATGGTTTGAGTGGCATCGTTCAACTGTTCAAACGCAGAGGTGACTGCCTGCGATTCGCTGCGCAGTTCGTCGTCGAGTATCGCCTGCACCGCCAGTACCCGCTGCTGGTAATCCGAAGCGTTATTACTCAGCCACTCCTGTCCCAGAAACAACTGCATGTCCAACCGCTCCGGCATGACCGTGCGGTAGTTGGGAATCGATTGCTTGCAGTTGAGTGTCTTGATCAGCTGAATGTTCGCGGCATATTCGTTGTGCTGTGAATCGAGCGTGGCGAGGTACTGCGCAAGCGCTTGTTCGCGTGCCTGCGCAGGGGCATCGCGCAGGCTGTTGCGTTCGGTATCGAGACGGCTGCCTTTGCTCTCCATCGTCAAATCGAACGCGGTAATCTGCTCGGACAATACGGCCACCTCTTGGTTTTTTTTGCCTTGCGCCACCTTGCGCCCGTCCTCCAGCCCGCCTCCGCGCAGGTGCAAACGCAGATCTATCACCCATTGGCCATTGGCGGTATAGGCAAGCCTGGGCCCGGCTGGTCGGGTGGGCTGACGCGTATCGACGATGTGCACATCGCCATGCGCGTTGCGCGCGACTTCGAACCAGCGCTCACCGACCCGGGCGTACCATTTGTCTGCGTGGGCGTAGAGGTCTCGATACGCGCCTTCCCGGGTGGCTGCGCCAAGGGCTTTGGGCTTGCCGACCTCGAACCCGTTCAACAGCGTGGCGAGTGCCGTCGGCGATCGCTTCAGCGCCGTGATGCTGTCGATCGATGTGCCATGGAATTGGGTTAACTGCGGGCCGGTGATATCGGGCTGGCGCAGCGCTTTGACGATTCTGGCGGCAGGTCTGGTCGTCGCTGGGTCCTCTTCGAGCTCCGTGGCCACGGGTGTCGATGGCGCATCGCCCACCGCCGCACGGTGGGCGAGCACCATGCCCAGCGCCAGGAGAATATCGGCGATGGCCGTCCAGGCGATCTTCCCCGATTGCTCGTTGGCGCCGTCGGTGATTTCCTGCAGATCATCCATGATCTGCCAGATCCACGCCGCTGTGCCTACGCTGCGGCCCAGAAACGGCAGCGCGGCGTTGAGCATCACCCAGCCGCCCTGTTTCAGCGAGGCCCAGCGTGCTTCTGCATCGGAGACCGATTGCCGGTCGGCTTGGGTAACAAGCGCCTTGACGTTGCGTTCGTGCAGGGTTGCGAGGATATCGCTGGCGATCACCTGCGTGCCCAGCGCGACGGCGCCTGACATGTCCAGCGCCGTGGTCGGATTGATCATCAGTTGCGGGATCGTCCACACCGACGGCAGCCTGGCGGTAAAGACGAACTGGCTGTAATTGAAGCGCACATCGTCCGGCAACCAGGCCAGTACCGAGTCACGCAAATGTCGCGAATGCTGGATCGCAAAAAGCAGATTCGCGGGCCCCGGATATTGCAGCAGAGTCTTGTCGAACAGCGGTCGATACAGCACGCACGGCCCTTTGTCGGCATCGCGCGGGCCTATGACATACATGTTGTCGACAGTGTCTGCGGTGGAGCGGCTGCGATGAGCGACGAAGGCCAATGGGCGAATGACGATTTCCTCGCCATCGACGTAGCGTTCCGCGCCAGTCGTGGCGAATGCGGCGACCACGTATCGATAACCCGATTCATCGAGGCCCGCTTTACCCCGGATCTTGTGCTGTAACGCCAGCAATGGCAGCTCAATGCGCAGCTGACTGGTGTAGAGCCCTTGCAACAGCGACGCTTGCACAGTGTCGTCTATCAGCATGGCCTTGAGATGCGCCGGGTAGGTCTTGCCAATGTCGACGGTGCTGACCAGGTTTTCCAGAAAAGTCGCGCTCATCCACTCGGGTACCGGGCTACCATCCTTGTACCGCACAGTCTTGTTGCCCAAGGGCAGGCCTGCGAGGTTTTGCAGGGCGAGCTCGGTTAGCGTCCATGTCTGAGTCTGCGTATTTCCCGGCAACACAAACGTGCCCCAGACCACGAGACTGGTGATGGTGATTTCGATGTTGTCGATGTTCACGTCTGTGGCGCCGGGCTGCTCCTTGAGAATCTGCCTGATCAGCGCTGCACGAGTGAACGCCTGCAGGCTGGTGATTTCGCTTTGAAAGGATTTGCCGTTGTTCTCGTGCTGCAGCGTTGTCAGATCCAGCAGGTGCCGGCTATAACGCGTCTGATCCATGGGCAGTGCGTCGTTCAGCCAGTCCGGAAGCATCGGCTGCAAACGATCGAAGTGCGCTTCGAGGCGCGGTGTCGGTTGTGCCGGTTTGCCGACCGTGCCGGTATGCGGATAGACGCGTTGACCAGGCGAATCCTGAAAAAAACTGATTTCGCCCAAGGCATCCGCTTCCATGGAAATCAGGGCGCAGGCCTGCTGGTCGAAGAAATTGCCCTGGGGTTCGACCAGCCGCCACTTGAGATCTTTGCCCGAGGCGCTTGCGCCATATATCCGCAGCAGAGCCTCGCCGAGCTCCTCCAGTGAATCGAAACGCTGAAAGCCCTGGGTGACCGCGTGGGTCAGAATCAACTTGCGCTCTGCAATTGTGCCGATCACTACTGCGGCGTCGACCACGGTCAAGTGCGATGGCGTGTCGGCGCCACCGCGATCGAGGTCAATCAGATATGCCTTTGCCGAGTACGGGGCGGGGGCCAGCCGTTGTTGCGGGTCGGGCTGTGTGAAAATCGCCTGGGCGATGGCGATCTCGTCAGCGTCCCAGCCGACGCTGGCATCGACGTTCCACAGGTTGCGCAGTGCCTCGGACAATTGCTGCCAGCGCGGTTGCCCGGGGTAGGTGAACTCGTCCCAGTATTCGACGTGCTGCTCCTTGTAGGCGATGAACAGCAGTGGTGCCAGTTCGTTGAGCAACAGGCCGATGGCATCGATCTTTACCGGCAGATGCGCGGGGGCGGGCACGCCGGGTTGCAGGGTCAGATAATGCTCGCCATCAAGGTACGTCACCGTGGTGCCGGACAGGCCGAGCCGCACCAGGGCGTTGGTCAGCGATCCAGCCTGATACCCGTCGGGTACGACTCGACCATCCACAATGGCCCAGGTGGGTTGCACGACCATCGCCAGACGCGGGTCTATGTCGAGATTCGGATACAGCGTCTTGAGGGCATCGCGCAGCGTTTTTGAAGCGACTTCTTGCAGTGAGGGGCCAGTAACCAGCTGAGTCACGATATCGACGGCACTGGCTTTGGGAATGGCGGTCATGGTGGTTTCCTGCTCTGTCGGGACGCCGCAAGGGCGGCGGAGCAGAGCAAGTTAAAAGGCGCGACGGTGACCCGTGCGGTAGATAAAGCTGCCAGGCAAAAAAAGACCCGCCGAGGCGGGTCTTGAGCAAACGAGCCGGTTTCAGGTCCCGGACTTGATTTTCGTCCACGCTCGCGTGCGTGCACGTTCGGCATCCCGAGGCAGCGGCTGCAAGGTGTAGAGCGTGCTCATTGCCGCATCGGTCGGGTACAGGTTCGGGTTGTTGCGAATCGCCGGATCGACCAGGCCGGTGGCGTCCTTGTTCGGGTTTGGATAGCCGACAAAATCGCTGATCGGTGCGATCACCGCCGGTTGCAGCAGATAGTTGATGAAGGTGTAGGCGTCCTCGGTGTTCTTCGCGCCGTTGGGAATGGCGAGCATGTCGAACCAG
The DNA here is from genome assembly GCF_019145195.1 of Pseudomonas siliginis. Taxonomy (GTDB): domain Bacteria; phylum Pseudomonadota; class Gammaproteobacteria; order Pseudomonadales; family Pseudomonadaceae; genus Aquipseudomonas; species Aquipseudomonas siliginis. Next base: position 557,606 of record NZ_JAHSTW010000002.1, on the reverse strand, counting down.
ATCGGCGCGCCTTCTTTCGGCAAACGCATATCGACCACCACGCCGTTTTTCGCTTCCTTGGCGCGGTTGGCCGCTTGCGAGAAACTGCCGGAATAACCGACGGCCACGCAGATGTCACCGTTGGCGATGTCGGCCATGTATTTGGAGGAATGGAAGTACGTCACATAGGGGCGGATCTTCAGCAGCAGCGCTTCAGCCTTGGCGTAATCCGCCGGCTTCTTGCTGTTGGGGTCCAGACCCAGGTGTTGCAGGGCCAGCGGCAGAATCTCCGACGGCGAGTCGAGCAGGGCGACGCCGCACTGCTTGAGCTTGCTGATGTTCTCTTCGTTGAAGATCAGGTCCCAACTGTCCACGGGCGCATTTTCGCCCAGTGCTGCCTTGATCTTGGCCGGGTTGAAACCAATGAGGATGGTGCCGTACATGTACGGCACGGCAAATTTGTTTCCCGGATCATTGGCCTCGATCAGCTTCATCAGTTTCGGATCGAGGTGATTCCAGTTTGGCAGTTTGCTGCGATCCAGCGGCTGAAACACCCCGGCCTCGATCTGCTTGGCGAGAAACACGTTGGACGGCACCACCACGTCATAGCCTGAGTTGCCGGTGAGCAGCTTGGCCTCGAGTGCTTCGTTGGTGTCGAAGATGTCGTAGATCAGTTTGGTCTGGCTGTTCTGTGCCTTGAAGTCGTCCAGCGCCTTGGGCGTGATGTAGTCGAACCAGTTATAGACGCGCAGCGTGCGTTCTTCGGCGTGGGCGCCAGCGCTGAGCAGAGCCGCGCACAGCGCCGAGGCGATCAGTCGCTTTTTCATTGTTCAAAACCTTCCAGCACGTTCACCGCGTTGATGCCGATTTCTTCAACGGCGTAGCCACCTTCCATGACGAACAGGGTCGGCTTGCCGAGGGCGGCGATGCGCTTGCCCATGGCCAGGTAATCCGGGCTGTCGAGTTTGAACTGCGAGATCGGATCGTCCTTGAACGTGTCGACGCCGAGGGAGACGACGATGACGTCCGCGCCATAGCGATCGATCTCGTCGCAGGCTTGATCCAGCGCCGCGCTCCAGACATCCCAGCCGGAACCGGCCGGCAGCGGATAGTTGAAATTGAAACCTTCGCCGGCACCTTCGCCGCGCTCGTCGTCATAGCCGAGGAAGAATGGAAACTCCGCTTCCGGGTGGCCGTGGATCGAAGTGAACAGGACGTCGCTGCGTTCGTAGAAAATCGACTGAGTGCCGTTGCCATGGTGGTAGTCGACGTCAAGGATCGCGACTTTCTTGTGGCCCTGATCGAGAAAGGCTTGAGCGGCGATGGCGGCGTTGTTGAGGTAGCAATAACCGCCCATCAAGTCGCTGGCGGCGTGATGTCCCGGCGGACGGCACAGGGCGAAGGCCGCGCGTGCGCCGCGCTGGATTTCAGCCTGCGCGGTAAGCGCCACTTGCGCCGCGCTGTAGGCCGCTTGCCAGGTGCCGGCGGTAATCGGCGCGCCGCCGTCGAAGCTGTAATAACCGAGCTGGCCATGCAGGCTGGTCGGTTTGATCGCACGCAGGGTGCGCGCCGGCCAGGTGTAGGGCAGCAAGTCGCCGTCAGTGTTGAACTCGGTCCAGCGCTCCCACGCACCTTTGAAAAATTCCAGATAGTCATGGCTGTGAATGCGCGCGATCGGCTCCAGGCCGAAATCCTTCGGCGCTTCGACCGCCCCTAGGTTTTGCTTGTGCACGCGTTGCAGCACATGGTCGGCACGCGACGGCATCTCGAAGCACGGCTTGAGCTGGCCATCGATAAGTTCGCAGCGGCCATGGTGCAAGTGGTGATCGTCTGAGTAGATCGTCAGCATTTGTTGTTCTCCGCAAGGCTGATTCGGTGGCCTTCAGTGTTGCGGCGCAAGTTGAATCGGAGAACGTCGGGAGCGGCCAAAAGGGGATCGATATGGCCAAAACCTCTGACCGAAATTCGCCCCTTGTTCATGCAGGCTCATGCCTGGAGCAGCCATCAATGCGGTCGGAACTGACTCGGCGCCACGCCGCTCCAGCGTACAAACGCATGGCGGAAACTCGCGGTTTCGCTGAAACCCAGCGTCTCGGCGATCCGATAGATTGGCAACTGGTCTTCACACAACATCTGCTTGGCCCGTTCGAAGCGCAGTTCATCGAGCAGTTCCTGATAGCTGCTGCCCATGTCTTTCAAATGCCGACGCAGGGTGCGCGGTGAGCACTTCATCTGCTGCGCCAACCCCTCCAGTCCCGGCGCAGCGTTCAATTGCGCGCTGAGCAACTGACGAATCCGCCCCAGCCAGGCCTGACGTCCGGTGAACTCAAGATTCTGCTTGCGGCAACGTTCGGCCATGGCCTGATGAGTGATGGCGTCGGCCAGCGGCAACGGCTGATCGAGCCAGTGGCGGTCGAAGGCGAACGCGTTGTCTTTGGCCGAGAAGTGCAGTGGCGAGTCGAAGGGTTCGGCGTAGCTGTCGCGGTAGTCCGGCGCTGCATGTTCGAAGCGCGTGGCTCGCAGCGGCAGGGAATGGCCAAGCAAGTCGTCGCAGATGACTTTCAGTGACACCAGACAGAATTCGGCATTGAACACCGCCATCGCCGCGCTTTCGCGATAATCAGCAGCGACGAACCACACCTGCTCGCCATCGTCTTCCAGGCTCAGTTCGAACAACGTGCCCAGCAGCGCCGGATAACGGATCGCCAGACGCAAAGCGTCACCGAAGGTGGCACAGGTCAGCAGGGCGTAACCGAGCATGCCGTAACAGGACACGTGCATGCGCCGGCCCAATTCGAGGCCGATGTCACGCTTGAGTGCCACTGCGTTGGTGCAGACCTGCATCTCTTGATGGGTGGTGATGCGCGTATCGGCCCGCTGCAGATCCGCCGCAACAATGCCGCTGCCGGCCAGCAGCGCCTCGCTCGACAGGCCTTCGGCCTTGAACGTGTTGAGGATCAGCGAGACCGCATTGAGGGTGGTGAGGTGGGAGTGGAGCATGGGATCTTCCAGCCTGGGGGTGGCTGGGACGCAGCAATTTATATGCCGTACAAAAATCCCTTGTGGGAGCGAGCCTGCTCGCGAAAGCGGTGTGTCAGGCACACGAATGCCGAATGTGTCATGGCTTTCGCGAGCAGGCTCGCTCCCACAGGGGGATTTGCGTTGTGACAGATCAGCTCAGTTCGCCGCAGAGATCCAGTTCGATCAATCGTCGCACTTCAGCCGTTTCCAGCCCGGCCCCCAGCAAGCCATGCAACTTGCCGAACGTCGCCTCGCGGGTCATGCCGCCACCGGACAACACGCCCACCCCACGCAAGCGGCTGCCAGCCTCGTAGACATCCAGCTCGACCCCACCTTCATGGCACTGCGTGACCGCCACCACCACCACGCCTTTATCCCGTGCACGGCCAAGGCTGGCGAGGAACTCGGGGTTATCGCTCGGCCCGGTCCCGCTGCCGTAGCATTCCAGCACCAGACCTTGAATGCCGCTATCGAGCAGGCTGTCGAGGACTTCGGCACTGATGCCGGGAAACAGCGGCAACACCGCCACTTTCGCCAGTTGCTTCGGCTGGTTGTAGTTCAGCGCGACTGGGATCGACGGCGCCTTCACACCACCGCCCTGACGCTCCAGGCGTTTGAACGGATGGCGGCCGAAGCTGCGCACTTTCGCGCAGCGGGTCGGCGCCAGCAGTTCGCCGTGGAAGTACAAATGCACGCCCGGCGCCAGGCCTTGGCCGAGGGCGACCAGCGCGCCGCCGAGGTTTTCCCAGGCATCGCTGTCGGTCACGCCCGCCGGCAGCATCGAACCGGTGAAACACACGCGGGCATGCAGACCGAGCAATTGAAAACTCATTGCCGCCGCGCTGTAGGCTAGGGTGTCGGTGCCGTGCAGGATCAGCACGCTGTCGCAGCCTTGCACGTCCACGGCATTGACCACCGCTTCGCGCAGTTGCTGCCAGTAGGCCGGGGTCATGTTGGCGCTGTCTATCAGTGGCGCCATTTCCCGAAATTGCCACTGCGGTACTACCAGCTCAGGCTGGCTGTGCAGGTAGTCGCGCATCCGCGCTTCGAAACCGGACGCCGGGGCCAGCCCGTTGGCGCTGGCCTGCATGCCGATGGTGCCACCGGTGTAGAGCACCATGACGTGTTGAGCGGCGGGGTAGGTCGACGAGCTCATAGGATTCTCCGAAACGATGAGGGCCCTGTGGGAGCGAGCCTGCTCGCGAAAGCGGTGTGTCTTTCAACAATGATGTTGGCTGAAAGTCCGCCATCGCGAGCAGGCTCGCTCCTGCAGGTTATTGCATCACAATAACCGACGGGCGCAGGGGATGCGCCCGTCATTCACCTGTCAGCGTTGCGCTGCAGGTACGCCTTGCGGCGAAGTTTCAGTCTGGCCCGCTGCTGCTGGCGGGTTGACCGGCCAGGCGTTGCGATCCAGATCCAGATCGGCGAATTTGCTCGAATCAAACACTGGCTGTTTGACGCCGGCGCGACGCTGCTCATCGTAGTCGCGCATCACGCGCAGGCCGACCTTGAACAGCATGGCCAGGGCCACGAGGTTGACGAAGGCCAGACAGGTCATGGTGATGTCGGCGAAGGCGAATACCGTCGTCAGGTCCTGCATCGAACCCCACACCACCAGCGCCAGCACCAGACCGCGGAACAGCATCAGCAGAGCGCGGCTGCGGCTGAGGAACTGCAAGCTGTTCTCGCCCAGGTAGTAGTTGTAGAGGATGCAGGTGAAGACGAACAGTGACAGCGCGACGCTGACGAACATGCGACCCCAGTCACCGACCACGGCCGCCAGCGAGTTCTGGGTCAGGACGATGCCGTCACCTTCGAAGCCCGGGGTGTAGAAGCCCGACAGCAGGATCAGCAGCGCGGTGCAGGTGCAGATCACGAAGGTGTCGAGGAATACGCTGAAAGCCTGGACCACGCCCTGCGCGCCCGGGTGCTTGACGGCGGCCACGGCCGCGACGTTCGGCGCACTGCCCAGGCCCGCTTCGTTGGCGAACACGCCACGCTTCACGCCCATGACAATGGCGCTGCCGAGCAGGCCGGCAAAGGCCGGGTCGAGGCCGAAGGCGCTCTTGAAGATGGTTTCCAGCATGGCCGGCACGTGTTCGATCTGGGTGCCGATCACGTACAGGGTCACGCCGATGTAGGCCAGGGTCTTGATCGGTACCAGCAGGTCGGAGACCGAAGCGATGCGCTTGATCCCACCGATAAAGGTGATGGCCAGCAGCACCGCCAGGACGATCCCGGTGTGTTGTGGATTGAAGTCAAAGGCGTTCTGCAGCGAGTGGGTCACGGTGTAGGACTGCAGGCCGATGAAGGCGAAGCCGTAGGTGACCAGCAGCAGAACGGAGAAGACTATCGCCATGCCTTTGAGCTTGAGCCCGTGCTGGATGTAGTAGGCCGGACCGCCACGGTACAGGCCGTCGCCATCGGCGCGCTTGTAGACCTGGGCCAGGGTGCACTCGAAGAAGCTGCTGGACATACCGACCAGTGCGGTTACCCACATCCAGAACACCGCACCCGGACCACCGAGGGTCACGGCGATGCCGACACCGGCAATGTTGCCTGCACCGACGCGGCCGGCGAGGCTGAGCATCAAGGCCTGGAACGAGCTGAGTTGCCCGGCGCTGCCTTTGAGGCTGTCGCGGAACACCGCGAACATGTGGAAGAAGTGACGCAGTTGAACGAAACGCGAGCGAATCGTGAAGTAGCTACCGAGCCCGACAATGAGCACGATCAGTACTTTCCCTGAGAGGAAGTCGTTGATGACTTCGAGCATGGATTTATCCTCGCTGTTTTTTGTGGGTGCAAATGCTGGATCGGAGAAACATCGTGTTACACCGGCATGCACGCGGCACGACGGGTGAGGCGAAGGTTTCGTCCCGGATCCATATCGCGGGTTTTGTTATTAGTTCGGGTTTCGCATGGGTTATGGCCTCGTTACCGACGACCGCTCACGCGAAGAGGGGCGGCACTATACCGATCAGTGGCGCGCCCGTCTGCACGGTAGTGGTGCAAGCGACGAAACGAGGTTGCTGCAAATCAAAAGATCGCAGCCTTCGGCAGCTCCTACAGGTGCACGTCAATCCTGTAGGAGCTGCCGAAGGCTGCGATCTTGGCGGTATCGAATACACAAAGCATCTAACGTCCTGCCCGCAAAGAAGTTAAAAAAAAGGGCTCGGGGACAAAATCCCCAAGCCCTCAAAAGGTGAGAGGTGTCTAGTCCCTCGACCTGGTGAGCGGTGCTACAAGTTCGCGTCGGCTCAGGCTTTGAGCGGAACCAGACGCGGGGCAATCATGTTTTCCGGGCGCAGGATGTCGGCGAGCATGGCTTCGTCGAGCAGACCTTCTTCGCGCACCAGTTCCAGCACGCCGCGGCCGCTTTCGAGAGCGATACGGGCGATGCGGGTGGCGTTTTTGTAGCCGATGTACGGGTTCAGTGCGGTGACCAGACCGATCGAGTGCTCGACCAGTTCACGGCAGCGCGCTTCGTTGGCGGTGATGCCGACGATGCAGTGCTCGCGCAGCATGTCCATGGCACGTTGCAGCAGGCGGATCGAGTCGAGGATCTTGAAAGCGATCAGCGGCTCCATCACGTTCAGTTGCAGCTGGCCGCCCTCGGCTGCCATGGTCAGCGCCAGATCGTTACCGATGACCTGGAACGCGACCTGGTTCACGGCTTCCGGGATCACCGGGTTGACCTTGCCGGGCATGATCGAGCTGCCTGGCTGACGCGCGGGCAGGTTGATTTCATTGATGCCGGTGCGTGGGCCGCTGGACAGCAGGCGCAGGTCGTTGCAGATCTTCGACAGCTTGACCGCGGTGCGCTTGAGCATGCCGGAAAACAGCACGAAGGCGCCCATGTCGGAGGTCGCTTCGATCAGGTCGGCGGCCGGTACCAGCGGTTGGCCGCTGATCAAAGCCAGACGTTGAACAGCCAGCGCCTGATAACGCGGGTCGGCGTTGATGCCGGTGCCGATCGCGGTGCCGCCGAGGTTGACTTCGGTCAGCAGTTCCGGGGCCAGCGTCTTCAGGCGCGCGAGGTCTTCGCCCATAGTGGTGGCGAAGGCGCGGAATTCCTGGCCGAGGGTCATCGGCACGGCGTCTTGCAGCTGGGTACGGCCCATTTTCAGGACGTGGTCGAACTCTTTGCCCTTTGCCGCGAATGCCTGGATCAGGCTGTCGAGGCTGGCCAGCAGCGCGTCATGACCGAGCAGCAGACCCAGGCGGATCGCCGTCGGGTAGGCGTCGTTGGTCGACTGCGCCATGTTCACGTCGTCGTTCGGGTGCAGGTACTGGTATTCGCCTTTCTCGTGGCCCATCGCTTCCAGAGCAATGTTGGCGATCACTTCGTTGGCGTTCATGTTGGTAGAGGTGCCGGCGCCACCTTGAATCATGTCGACCACGAACTCTTCGTGGTAATCGCCGCGGATCAATCGGGCACAGGCTTCGCTGATGGCAGCGTGCTTGGCTTCGCTCAGGTGACCCAGCTCGCGGTTGGCGTCAGCGGCGGCCTGTTTGACCATCGCCAGGCCCACAACCAGTTTCGGGTAATGCGAAATCGGAACGCCCGAGAGGCGGAAGTTGTTCACCGCTCGCAGGGTCTGGATGCCGTAATACGCATGGGCCGGTACTTCGAGGGCGCCAAGCAGGTCGGTTTCTGTGCGGAAAGATGCAGCGGAGGACATGATAGAAATCATCTCGATAAGGACCCGGTCTGTGCCGGAACGCTGCGAATGCTAGGCTTGTGGGGATTTTTGGGCCAATGCTGTTCAGCACTGCCCTATGCACATTCGGCATAATGCCCATGTGACGCCGCCTGTGCGGCAGACGTGTGACCTGTTTTGGTGCGTGTCCGGGAGGACGTGATGAATCTGGAAAGCAAATGGCTCGAGGACTTCAGTGCCCTGGCCGCCACCCGCAGCTTCTCGCAGGCGGCCGAACGGCGCTTCGTGACCCAGCCGGCGTTCAGTCGGCGGATCCGCAGCCTCGAAGCGGCGCTGGGGCTGACCCTGGTCAATCGCTCGCGCACGCCGGTCGAACTGACGGCGGCGGGGCAGTTGTTCCTGGTGACCGCGCGCACCGTGGTCGAACAGCTCGGTGAAGTCCTGCGCCACCTGCATCATCTGGAAGGCGGGCAGGGCGAGGTCATGCAAGTCGCAGCGGCGCACTCGCTGGCGCTGGGCTTTTTCCCGCGCTGGATCGCCCAGTTGCGCAACGAAGGGCTGAACATCGCCACACGGCTGGTGGCGACCAACGTTGGCGACGCTGTGCACGCGTTGCGCGAAGGTGGCTGTGATCTGATGCTGGCGTTCTACGATCCGGATTCGGCGATGCAGATGGACCCGGAAATCTTCCCGTCGCTGCATTTGGGCCAGACCGAGATGCTTCCGGTGTGCGCGGCAGATCTGGATGGCAAACCGCTGTTCGATCTGGAAGGCGAGGCGAGTGTGCCGTTGCTGGCGTACAGCGCCGGGGCGTTTCTCGGCCGTTCGGTGAACGGCTTGCTGCGCCAGCGGCAGTTGCGCTTCACCACGATCTACGAAACTGCGATGGCCGACAGCCTGAAAAGCATGGCGCTGGAAGGCCTCGGCATCGCCTGGGTGCCGCAACTGAGCGTACGCGCTGAGCTGGCCCGCGGTGAACTGGTGGTGTGCGGCGGCCCGCAATGGCATGTGCCGCTGGAGATCCGCCTGTACCGCTGCGCCCTGGTGCGCAAGGCCAACGTGCGCTTGCTGTGGCGCAAGCTTGAAGGCGGCGCTGCACAAAGCGCTTGAAGCTGATGAAGATCGAATGTGGGAGCGAGCCTGCTCGCGAATGCGCAGTGTCAGGCCCTGAGGTATCGTCTGACACAACGCTTTCGCGAGCAGGCTCGCTCCCACAGGGGGATTTTTGCGCTGTTCTTTCGCTGACCTCAAGGTCAATAAAACCGGGCGTTTCGCTCATTTGACAGATGGTCGTTTCGGGGGCTGTTTATTGCTTTCTTTGCGGTATACTGCGCGGCCTTCGGCCGGCACGTCCGGCCATTTTTCGTACAATCAAGCCACGCAACCTGCGTGGCTTGTTGTTTTATGACGCGCCTGCGGGCGCTCCAGAGAGAAGAGGCGCGACGATGAGTGCACTGGTTGGCGTGATCATGGGCTCCAAGTCCGATTGGTCCACCCTTAGCCACACCGCCGATATGCTGGAAAAGCTCGGCATCCCGTACGAGGTCAAGGTGGTTTCCGCCCACCGCACCCCGGATCTGCTGTTCCAGTACGCCGAAGAGGCTGAAAGCCGCGGCATCGAGGTGATCATCGCCGGTGCCGGTGGCGCAGCCCACCTGCCAGGCATGTGTGCGGCCAAGACCCACCTGCCGGTGCTGGGCGTGCCGGTGCAGTCGGCCATGCTCTCGGGCGTCGATTCGCTGCTGTCGATCGTGCAGATGCCGGCGGGCATTCCGGTTGCCACCCTGGCCATCGGCAAGGCTGGCGCGATCAACGCCGCCCTGCTCTCGGCGAGCATCCTCGGCGCCAAGCACCCGCAATTTCACGCGGTACTGAAAACCTTCCGTGCCGAGCAGACAGACAGCGTCCTGGACAATCCAGACCCACGTATTGCCTGAGGTTGTTGAGATGAAGATCGGTGTAATCGGTGGCGGCCAGTTGGGTCGCATGTTGGCCCTGGCGGGGACTCCGCTGGGGATGAACTTCGCTTTTCTCGACCCTGCGCCGGACGCTTGTGCGGCCGCGCTGGGCGAACACCTGCGGGCCGATTACGGCGATCAGGATCATCTGCGCCAACTGGCCGATGAAGTCGATCTGGTGACCTTCGAATTCGAAAGCGTCCCGGCCGAAACCGTGGCGTTTCTTTCGCAATTCGTTCCGGTTTATCCGAGCGCCGACGCCCTGCGCATCGCTCGTGACCGCTGGTTCGAAAAGAGCATGTTCAAAGACCTCGGCATTCCGACCCCGGCCTTCGCCGACATCCAGTCGCAAGCCGACCTGGACGCCGCCGTCGCTTCCATCGGTCTGCCGGCCGTGCTGAAAACCCGCACCCTGGGTTACGACGGCAAGGGCCAGAAAGTCCTGCGCAAACCGGAAGACGTGGCGGGTACGTTCGCCGAACTGGGCAGCGTTGCCTGCCTGCTGGAAGGCTTCGTGCCGTTCACCGGCGAAGTGTCGCTGATCGCCGTGCGTGCCCGCGATGGCGAAACGAAGTTCTACCCACTGGTGCACAACACCCACGACAGCGGCATTCTCAAGCTGTCGGTTGCCAGCACCGATCACCCGTTGCAGGCGCTGGCGGAAGATTATTCCAGTCGCGTGCTCAAGCACCTCGACTACGTCGGCGTGATGGCTTTCGAGTTTTTCGAAGTCGACGGTGGCCTGAAAGCCAACGAAATCGCCCCGCGCGTGCACAACTCCGGGCACTGGACCACCGAAGGTGCCGAGTGCAGCCAGTTCGAAAACCACCTGCGCGCCGTGGCCGGCCTGCCGCTGGGTTCGACCGCCAAGGTCGGCGAGAGCGCGATGCTCAACTTCATCGGCGTAGTGCCGCCGGTGGAAAAAGTCATCGCCATCGAAGACTGCCATCTGCATCACTACGGCAAAGCTTTCAAGGCCGGACGCAAGGTCGGCCATGCCAACCTGCGCTGCGCCGACATGGCCACGCTGCAAGCGCAGATCATCAAGGTCCAAGCGCTGATCGCCGAGTAAACCAGTTTCATGTGGCCGCGGCGGAACCATTCAGGGGCCGCCGTTCTCTCATGGCAGGATGCCAAAGTCTGTCTAGGCTTTGGCATATCTTCCAAATCAGAGGGAAATGCCATGGGAATTATCGGAACCATCTTTATCGGCTTGATCGTCGGCCTGCTGGCTCGGTTCCTGAAACCGGGCGATGACAGCATGGGCTGGATCATGACCATCCTGCTCGGTATCGGCGGTTCGCTGGCAGCCACCTACGGCGGCCAAGCTCTGGGCATCTATCAGGCGGGCGAGGGCGCGGGTTTCCTCGGCGCACTGGTCGGCGCTGTCGTGTTGCTGGTGATCTACGGTCTGATCAAAAAGAACTGATCGAAAGCGACAAAGCCCTCTCGGCCCGCGCGGCCGGGAGGGCTAGAATGCGCGGCGACTCACCGTCCATTCCTTTGCCTGCCGAGCACCTTCATGCGCCGTCTTCTGTTGACTCTCCTCTTGCTGGGCAGCTATCTCGCCCACGCCGGCGAACTGCCGGAAACCGACTGGCTGGAACTGATGCCCAAGTCGGATCAAAAGGCCCTCGAGGCCATGCCGGAAATCGACCACAACTCCCCCGAAGCCACCGGCACCTTCACCGAGAAGGGCGGGATGAAGCAGGCCAAAGGTCTGCCAGCGGTGATGTATTCGACGAAAACCGTGGCGTCGATGAACGACAAGCACATCCGCATCGGTGGTTACCCGGTGCCGCTGGAGTCCGATGCCAAGGGCCGCAGCACGTTGTTCTTCCTCGTGCCGTATCCGGGCGCCTGCATCCACGTGCCGCCACCGCCGCCGAATCAACTGGTGCTGGTGCGATATCCGAAGGGTTTGAAGCTGGACGATATCTACACACCGCTGTGGGTGACCGGCACGCTAAAAATCGAGAAGGTCAGCAATGACCTCGCTGATGCGGCGTATGCGCTGGAGGCGGAGAAGGTGCGGGTGGTGCAGGAGGCTGACCTCTAAACCGCGCCACAAATAAATGTAGGAGTGAGCCTTGTTGGTAAGGGGATTTATCTGTGGTGAAGGGATTTATCTGTGGCGAGGGGATTTATCCCCGCTGGACTGCGCAGCAGGCCCCAGCTTTTGATTTAAAAAAAGCGGGGGCCGCTGCGCGACCCAGCGGGGATAAATCCCCTCGCCACAGGGCTCTTTGCCCTTTTGTATGGCGCTAGAGCTTAGAGCGGCGTAGCAGCTACGCTGACGCCCATGGTATGGCTCGCCCCCGGCGCCAGGGTCACCAGATCATCCATCACATTCGCCGTTTCGATGCACAGCATGCGCTGCCAGCCATCGTTGTCCATGTCCGGCAGGGCGGCGGCGCGGTCGATCCATGGGTTCCAGATCACCGCCGTGCGCGAGCCGGTGGAGGTCAGCACGATGCGTCGTTCCCAGGTTGGATCAACGATGCTCAATTGCGGCGGAACGTCGAGGTAGATGCGGTCGGTCTCGCCGGCGAAATGCAGATCGCCGCTCTGGCTGGCCGTGTTCCAGTCGTCCAGGGTCTCGATGTAATTCAGCCCGGCCACGCCGTCGACATGCACATTACGCACGTCACTCACGGCGAAATAGGTGTGCAGCGCCTGACTCAGCGTGACGCTGTCAGTACCCCGGTTATGGCTGGTCAAACTGTAATGCAGTTGATCCGCCAGATGCAGGGTCAGGGTCAGATCGACCTCATGGGGCCAGCCCGGCAGGCCACCTTCCGGGTAGGGCAGCTTGAACTCGACCTTGATGCCGTCAGCCTCTGATTCGATGTTGCCCAACTCCCAGTCCATCGCCCGCACCAGACCGTGCGCGGGGGCCGGCAGCTCGCCGGTGTACATGGCCTGCACGCTGCTCGGGTTGCGTTCGAATTTGCCGAACCACGGCCAGCACACCGGCACGCCGGCGCGGATGCTCTTGCCGGTCTTGAATTCGGCCTTGTCGTTGAGCCAGATGATCGGCGGCTGGCCGTCGATCTGATAACTGAGGATGTGCGCGCCTTGCTGGGCCACCAGCACTTCGGCCTTGCCGTGGCGGATGCGCCAGCAGTTCAGTTCATCCTGTTTCACGGCTTCAACGTTGGGCGTGTTCATGGGCAACTCTCGATCAGACACTGGGGACGACTATCGACCGCAAAACGGCCGCGAGGTTTAACGCGCGCGTGGCGGCACCGAACGGGTGCGACCGCTGCCGTCGATGGCGACGAAGACGAAAACCGCTTCGGTGACCTTGCGCCATTCGCTGGAGAGTGGGTCATCGCTCCACACTTCGACCATCATCTGGATCGAGCTGCGGCCGATTTCCAGGGTCTGGGTATAAAAGGACAACTGCGCGCCGACCGCGACCGGGACGAGAAACGCCATGCGGTCGATGGCGACAGTGGCAACGCGGCCACCGGCCACCCGGCTGGCCATGGCGGTGCCGGCCAGATCCATCTGCGCGACCAGCCAGCCGCCGAAAATATCGCCAAAGCCGTTGGTTTCGCGGGGAAGTGCGGTGATTTGCAGGGCCAGGTCGCCCTGTGGGATCGGATCTTCTTGTTCGAGCTCTATCATGCCGAGGGGCCTCTGACCCGTGACTCTTCGTGGGTATTGCGGGTGGTAGCCGTCTTCAAGAAAAACGATTCAACACCGAACACACTGCGTTCGTCACGTTTTCCATCAGGCGCCTAAAGGGAAACTCTGCGAAAAAGGCTAAATCCCGAGCAAAGGACGGGCCAACAACGTTTTCGCACAGCAACCTCTTACAAATCCTGCGCAGGTGGCGAGTATATCGGTCGATAGACCCCGCGACGACCACCCGGTTCTGATTTCGACCGTCAATTACGCGCCTCTATGTGCTTTTTCGAACAATTTGCTATGGTGCCGAACCTGTCCAAGCCACCGCCAGCGTTGTTGTGGCGACAGATTCGACTATAAGAGAAGCCCTTGCCATGACCACAGCGCCTTCGAGCCTCGCGCAGCCCGAGCAACCCGCACGACCGTTGACCCGCAATGACTACAAGACTCTGTCGCTGTCCGCCCTCGGCGGGGCGCTGGAGTTCTACGATTTCATCATCTTCGTCTTCTTCGCCACCGTCGTCGGCAAGCTGTTCTTCCCGGCCGACATGCCCGAGTGGTTGCGGTTGATGCAGACCTTCGGCATCTTCGCCGCCGGCTATCTGGCGCGTCCTTTGGGCGGCATCGTCATGGCGCACTTTGGTGACCTGCTGGGGCGCAAGAAGATGTTCACCCTGAGCATTTTCATGATGGCCGTGCCGACGCTGATCATGGGCCTGCTGCCGACCTACGCGCAGATCGGCATCTGGGCGCCGATCCTGTTGCTGCTGATGCGGGTGATCCAGGGTGCGGCGATTGGCGGTGAGGTGCCGGGGGCGTGGGTCTTCGTTTCCGAACACGTACCGCAAAAGCACATCGGTTATGCCTGCGGCACGCTCACCAGTGGCCTGACTGCCGGCATCCTCCTCGGCTCGCTGGTCGCCACGGCAATCAACAGCATTTATACGCCAGCCGAAGTGTCGGATTACGCCTGGCGGATCCCGTTCCTGCTCGGCGGCGTGTTCGGCCTGTTCTCGGTGTACCTGCGCCGCTGGCTGCACGAGACACCGGTGTTCGCCGAACTGCAATTGCGTAAAGCGCTGGCCGAAGAAGTGCCGTTGCGCGCGGTGCTGCGTGATCATCGCGGCGCCATCGCCATTTCGATGCTGCTGACCTGGCTGCTCTCGGCTGGCGTTGTCGTAGTGATCCTGATGACCCCGACCGTGCTGCAAACGGTCTACCACTTCTCGCCAACCACGGCGCTGCAGGCCAACAGCCTGGCCATCGTCTTCCTCAGCCTCGGCTGCATTGGCGCCGGCGCGTTGGCTGATCGCTTCGGCGCCGGTCGCGTATTCGTGTTCGGTTGCCTGGGCCTGCTGATCAGCTCCTGGACCTTCTACCACAGCCTCGCCGACCACCCGGACTGGCTGTTCCCGCTGTACGCACTGACCGGTTTGCTGGTCGGTACCATCGGCGCGGTGCCGTACGTGATGGTCAAAGCGTTCCCGCCGGTGGTTCGCTTCAGTGGCCTGTCGTTTTCCTACAACGTCGCGTACGCGATCTTCGGTGGCCTGACGCCAATGGTGGTCAGTCTGCTGCTGAAGGAAAGCGCGATGGGGCCTGCCTACTATGTGGCAGTGCTGTGCGGGATGGGGATTCTGGTAGGCGCCTGGCTCTGGAAGAAGGGGCGCTAAAGCCCAGGATCTACTCCACCAATACCGGCCACTTCGCGAGCAGGCTCGCTCCCACAGTTGGAATGCATTTCAATTGTGGGAGCGAGCCTGCTCGCGAATGGGGACGCCACAAATCATCCAGCAAAACCCGATGCTGGCCTTTCATCCAATTGTCATATTTCAGCCATAGAGTGTTCACATGGCCTGCTGATACTTGGCCCCGACTTAACACACCCTATCTGCTAGGAGTAAGGCATGAAACTGAAGCGTTTGATGGCGGCAATGACTTTTGTCGCTGCTGGCGTTGCGACCGCCAACGCGTTCGCCGCTGTTGACCCTGCTATCCCGAGCTACACCAAGACCACTGGTGTGTCGGGCAACCTGTCCAGCGTCGGTTCCGATACCCTGGCCAACCTCATGACCCTGTGGGCTGAGAACTACAAAAAAGAATACCCGAACGTCAACATCCAGATTCAGGCCGCTGGCTCCTCCACCGCGCCACCTGCACTCACCGAAGGCACCGCCAACCTGGGCCCGATGAGCCGCAAGATGAAGGACAACGAACTGCAGGCTTTCGAACAGAAGTACGGCTACAAGCCGACGGCGATCCCGGTTGCCGTGGATGCCCTGGCCGTGTTCGTGCACAAGGACAACCCGATCAAGCACCTGACCATGGCTCAGGTCGATGCGATCTTCTCCTCGACGCGCCTGTGCGGTGCCAAAGCTGACGTCAAGACCTGGGGTGACCTGGGCGTGACCGGTGACCTGGCCAACAAGCCGGTTCAGCTGTTCGGCCGTAACTCGGTGTCCGGCACTTACGGCTACTTCAAGGAAGAAGCCCTGTGCAAAGGCGACTACAAGCCAAACGTCAACGAACAACCAGGTTCGGCGTCGGTGGTGCAGTCGATCAGCAGCTCGCTTAACGGCGTCGGCTACTCGGGCATCGGCTACAAGACCGCCAGCGTGAAAACCGTCGCCCTGGCCAAGAAAGAAGGCGGCGAGTTCATCGAAGACACCGAAGAAAACGCCCTGAACGGCAAGTATCCGCTGTCGCGCTTCCTCTACGTTTACGTCAACAAAGCCCCGAACAAGCCTCTGGCCCCGCTGGAAGCCGAGTTCGTGAAGCTGGTGCTGTCCAAGCAGGGCCAGGAAGTGGTAGTGAAAGACGGCTACATCCCGCTGCCAGCCAAGGTTGCTGCCAAGGCACTGGCTGACCTCGGTCTGCAGGAAGGCGGCGCTGTCGCCAAGAAGTAATACCCTGAGGCCGGCCTGAAGCCGGACTCCTGTGGGAGCGAGCCTGCTCGCGAAGGGGTGGTCACATGCAGCATCGATGTGACTGACCCGACGCCTTGGCGAGCAGAAGCGCTCCTGCAACCACCAAATTTTCGACTCCGCTGCCGGACTTCCGGCTGGCGGATTTGCTGCGTCACTGCACTGTCATCTTTCTGTCATACAGGATCGCTAGGGTGTGCGCATGAATGATCTGGCCAATTCCCCAATGACTACGTCTTCCCCTCCCAAGCGCATTGATTTCAATACGCCTGAGCTGCAACGCAAGCGCCGCATCCGCGCGCTCAAGGATCGCTTCACCCGTTGGTACGTCCTCGTTGGCGGCCTGGCGGTACTGGCGGCCATCACCCTGATCTTCTTCTTCCTCGCCTACGTCGTTGCGCCACTGTTTCAAGGTGCCGACCTGACCGCGAAAGACTCGATCACCCCGGCTTGGATGCAGGACGCGGGCAAGCCGCTGATGATCTCGCTCGAAGAGCAAAATCAGGTGGCCATGCGTGTGTCCGACAAGGGCCAGGCGCTGTTCTTCGATCTCGAAAGTGGCGCTGAATTGAGGCGTGTCGACCTGCCGCTGCCTGCGGGCGCTACCGTGACGTCTATTGGCGAAGACCAGCCGGGTCATCCGCTGGTGGCCGTGGGTCTGTCCAACGGTCAGGCGCTGGTGTTCCGTCACACCTATAAAGTCAGCTACCCCGATGGCAAGAAAACCATCAGCCCGGCCATCGAATATCCCTATGGCGAAGCACCGATCGCGCTGAACGAAAGCGGCGGCGCGCTGGAGCATGTCAGCCTCAATGCCACCGACTCGACGCTGATGCTGGTCGGCTCCACCGGCTCGCAACTCAATGTGCTGTCGCTGACCAGCGAAGAAAACATGATGACCGGCGAGGTCACCAACGAGCAGACGCGCATCGATCTGCCGCAGATGACCGAGCCTGTGAAAAACATCTTCGTCGACCCGCGCCAGCAGTGGCTGTACGTGGTCAA
Organism: Pseudomonas siliginis; assembly: GCF_019145195.1. Taxonomy (GTDB): domain Bacteria; phylum Pseudomonadota; class Gammaproteobacteria; order Pseudomonadales; family Pseudomonadaceae; genus Aquipseudomonas; species Aquipseudomonas siliginis. The sequence continues at coordinate 540,419 of NZ_JAHSTW010000002.1, read as the reverse complement.
CGGTCGTGCTCAGGCCGACGTGTTCAGCCTGCGCGACAAGAGCCTCAACGGGCGCTACAAACTGCTGGAAAATGCCGACGCCCAAGTCACCGCCACCGCGCAGCTGGTCGGCGGTATCTCGCTGATCGTCGGCGATTCCAAGGGCGGTCTGGCCCAGTGGTTCATGGCTCGCGATACCGATGGCGAGCAGCGTCTGAAGCAGATCCGCACCTTCCAGATGGGCACCACGCCGATCGTTGAAATCGCTGCCGAAGAGCGCCGCAAAGGCTTCCTCGCCCTCGATGCCAGCGGCAAGCTCGGCGTGTTCCACAGCACCGCACACCGCACGTTGCTGGTCGATCAGGTGGTTGAAGGCCAGGGCCTGTTTGGTCTGTCGCCGCGCGCCAACCGAGTGATCGTCGAAGCCGGCGGCAAGCTGCAGCCGTTGCTGCTCGACAACCCGCACCCGGAAGTATCGTGGAGCGCGCTGTGGAGCAAGGTCTGGTACGAGAACTACGACGAGCCTAAATATGTCTGGCAATCGACCGCCGCCAACACCGATTTCGAACCGAAACTGAGCCTCTCGCCGCTGACCTTCGGCACTCTGAAAGCCGCGTTCTACGCCATGCTGCTGGCCGCGCCACTGGCCGTCGCTGCGGCGATCTACACCGCGTACTTCATGGCCCCGGGCATGCGCCGCAAGGTCAAACCGGTGATCGAACTGATGGAAGCGATGCCGACGGTGATCCTCGGTTTCTTCGCCGGTCTGTTTTTGGCTCCATATGTAGAAGGCCATCTGCCGGGCATCTTCAGTCTGCTGATGTTGCTGCCGATCGGCATTCTGGTCGCCGGTTTCACCTTCAGTCGTCTGCCTGAATCGATCCGCCTGAAAGTCCCGGACGGTTGGGAAAGTGCGCTGCTGATTCCGGTGATCCTGTTTGTGGGCTGGCTGTCGCTGTACATGAGTCCGTTCATGGAGAACTGGTTCTTCGGTGGCGACATGCGCATGTGGATCTCCCACGACCTGGGCATCACCTATGACCAGCGCAACGCTCTGGTGGTCGGTCTGGCCATGGGTTTCGCGGTGATCCCGAACATCTACTCGATCGCCGAAGACGCCGTGTTCAGCGTGCCGCGCGGTCTGACCCTGGGTTCGCTGGCCCTCGGTGCGACGCCGTGGCAGACCATGACCCGCGTGGTGATCCTGACCGCCAGCCCGGGGATTTTCTCGGCGCTGATGATCGGCATGGGCCGTGCGGTCGGCGAAACCATGATCGTGCTGATGGCCACCGGCAACACCCCGGTCATGGAGATGAACCTGTTCGAAGGCCTGCGCACCCTGGCCGCCAACGTCGCGGTGGAAATGCCCGAGTCGGAAGTCGGCGGCAGCCACTACCGCGTGCTGTTCCTCTCGGCGCTGGTGCTGCTGTTGTTCACCTTCGTCATGAACACCCTGGCAGAACTGATTCGTCAGCGTCTGCGCAAGAAATACTCGTCGCTTTAAGCAAAGGTAGAAGTCTGTGAAACAGAACTCCCTGAAAGGATGGTTCAAGAGCGGCGCCCCGGGCGTCTGGATCAGCGGTGGCGCGGTGTCCATTGCGGTCATCATGACCATTGGCCTGTTGGCGGTGATTGCCGTGCGCGGTCTCGGTCACTTCTGGCCGGCGGACCTGATCCACGCCCATTACGACGTACCGGGCCAGGCCAATCACCTGGTGATCGGCGAAGTGGTGCAGAAAGAAGAAGTGCCGCGCGCACGTCTGAAGAGCGCCGGTCTGCCGGTGCCGGACGAAGGTCCGGAATTCATGACCCGCGAGCTGATCAAGGTCGGCAACCGTGACCTGAACGGCAACGATTTCACCTGGATCGTCGGCGAGTGGCTGACCAAGCAGACCACACCGCCAGAATTGATGGCGATCGAGCGTCGCGAGTGGGGCAACTTCTACGGCTACCTGGTCAACGTCAAACAGGATGGCAAGGTCATCGCCGAAGGCGAGGCCGCATGGCCTGAACTGCAAGCGCGCATTGATCGGGTGAACGATCTTGCTGCTCAGCTGAAGACGCTGGAAAAAACCGACATCGGCGCAATCAATGCCGGCCTTGAGCGAATCCGTCTGCACGGGCGCAAACTCGAGCTGGAAGGCAAACTCGACGCCACCGCGCAAGCGGACATGGAATCCGAGCGCGCCGAGCTGGACGCGCGCTACAAAGATATCGAAGCACGTCTGTCTGATTTGCATGCTCAGTTCAACCGCGACGCCTTGACCGCCCGTGACGCCAACGGCAAGGAAATCGAAATCGGTCTGGGCAAAGTGGTTCACGCTTACCAGCCAAACGGCATGAGCACGTTGACCAAGGTCGGCTTCTACTTCAGCAAGATCTGGGAATTCCTCTCCGACGACCCGCGTGAAGCGAACACCGAAGGCGGGATCTTCCCGGCGATCTTCGGCACCGTGATGATGACCCTGATCATGGCGATGATCGTTACACCGTTCGGCGTGCTGGCAGCGGTGTACCTGCGCGAATATGCCAAGCAGAACACCCTGACTCGCGTCATTCGTATCGCGGTGAACAACCTCGCCGGCGTACCGGCGATCGTTTACGGCGTGTTCGGTCTGGGCTTTTTCGTTTACGTGCTGGGTGGCTCGGTCGACCGCTTGTTCTTCCCTGAAGCTCTGCCGGCGCCGACGTTCGGTACGCCGGGCCTTCTCTGGGCTTCGCTGACCCTCGCGCTGCTGGCCGTGCCGGTGGTGATCGTGGCGACCGAAGAAGGTCTGGCGCGGATTCCCCGTACCGTGCGTGAAGGTTCGCTGGCTCTCGGCGCGACCAAAGCGGAGACGCTGTGGAAAATCGTTATCCCGATGGCCAGCCCGGCCATGATGACAGGGATGATCCTTGCCGTGGCCCGTGCCGCCGGTGAAGTGGCGCCGCTGATGCTGGTGGGTGTGGTGAAACTGGCGCCGTCGCTGCCGGTGGACGGCAACTACCCGTACCTGCACCTGGACCAGAAGATCATGCACTTGGGCTTCCACATTTATGACGTCGGCTTCCAGAGCCCCAACGTCGAAGCAGCCCGCCCGCTGGTGTACGCCACCGCGCTGCTGCTGGTGCTGGTGATCGCGACGCTGAACCTGTCGGCGGTGTATATCCGCAACCACCTGCGCGAAAAATACAAAGCACTGGATAGCTAAAGCCATTAGCCACAAGCGGCAAGCTACAAGCCGCTTTTGCTCAAACTTGCAGCTTGCAGCCAGAAGCTTGCAGCTACGAACGGAGTGAGACCCATGCAGCACGAAACACACAGCCACGGCATCAACATGTCTGCCCTGGGCCGCGACAAGCAGAGCCTGGACCTGGCGCAGGAAACCGTTGCCATCGAAGTGCCGGGCCTGAGCCTGTACTACGGCGAGAAACAGGCCCTGTTCGACGTCAGCATGAACATCCCGAAGCAGCGTGTGACCGCGTTCATCGGCCCGTCGGGCTGCGGTAAGTCGACGCTGCTGCGTACCTTCAACCGGATGAACGATCTGGTCGACGGCTGCCGTGTCGAGGGCGCGATCAACCTGTACGGCAACAACATCTATCGCAAGGGCGAAGATGTTGCCGAGCTGCGTCGTCGCGTCGGCATGGTGTTCCAGAAGCCCAACCCGTTTCCGAAGACCATCTACGAGAACGTCGTCTACGGTCTGCGCATCCAGGGCATCAACAAGAAGCGCATCCTCGACGAAGCCGTCGAGTGGGCGTTGAAAGGCGCAGCACTGTGGGACGAGGTCAAAGACCGCCTGCACGACTCGGCGCTTGGCCTGTCCGGTGGTCAGCAGCAGCGTCTGGTGATCGCGCGTACCATCGCGGTTGAGCCTGAAGTGCTGCTGCTCGACGAACCGTGCTCCGCTCTCGACCCGATCTCGACGCTGAAAGTCGAAGAGCTGATCTACGAGCTGAAGTCCAAGTTCACCATCGTCATCGTGACCCACAACATGCAACAGGCGGCACGGGTGTCCGACTACACCGCGTTCATGTACATGGGCAAACTGGTGGAATTCGGCGACACCGATACCCTGTTCACCAATCCGGCGAAGAAGCAGACCGAAGACTACATCACCGGTCGCTATGGCTGATTGGGGCAGCTGCAAGCCGCAAGCAACAAGCGGCAAGAAAGATGCGGTGCGATATCAGGACTTACACATAACTGCTTGAAGCTTGCAGCTTGAAGCTTGCAACTTTCGCGGAGCGAACAATGATTTCCAAAGAAGGCCTTACCCATCACATTTCCGCGCAGTTCAACGCTGAACTGGAGGAAGTGCGCAGCCACCTCCTTGCCATGGGCGGGCTGGTCGAGAAGCAGGTCAACGACGCGGTCACGGCGCTGATCGAGGCCGACTCCGGTCTGGCTCAGCAGGTCCGTGAGATCGACGACCAGATCAACCAGATGGAACGCAACATCGACGAAGAATGCCTGCGCATTCTCGCCCGTCGTCAGCCGGCAGCCTCCGACCTGCGTTTGATCATCAGCATTTCCAAATCGGTGATCGACCTCGAGCGTATCGGCGACGAAGCCACCAAGATCGCCCGCCGCGCCATCCAGTTGTGCGAAGAAGGTGAAGCGCCGCGCGGTTACGTCGAGGTCCGTCACATTGGCGACCAGGTGCGAAACATGGTTCGTGATGCGCTGGACGCCTTCGCGCGTTTTGACGCCGATCTGGCCTTGTCGGTGGCGCAGTACGACAAGATCATCGATCGCGAATACAAAACCGCTTTGCGTGAGCTGGCCACCTACATGATGGAAGACCCGCGCTCTATCTCGCGGGTGCTGAGCATCATCTGGGTCCTGCGTTCGCTGGAGCGCATCGGCGATCATGCGCGCAACATCTCCGAACTGGTGATCTACCTCGTGCGCGGCACCGACGTGCGTCACATGGGCCTCAAGCGCATGAAAGAAGAAGTTGAAGGCACAAGCGCTGAAACCGCTAATGTTCCGGGCGAAGCTGACGATAAGTAAGATTGCCTGAGAAAAGCGCCCGGCCCTCTGGCCGGGCGTTTTTGTTTCTGCTTTTCGGAAGCAGATACGGATCGGAAAGCGCATTAAAAAGCAGCACCCGCGAACGAAAAGTCCCGGCGTGACTGAAGAGTTTTGGCAATGTGCCATCAGCCAGCGTTATGCTTGCCGGGATTTTAATAGGGGTGTTGGATGAGCAAGATCAGTGTGTTGGTCGTGGACGATGCTTCGTTCATTCGTGACCTGGTGAAAAAGTGCCTGCGTAATTACTTCCCGGGGATCCGCACCGAGGACGCCATCAACGGCAAAAAGGCCCAGGCGATGCTGGCCAAAGAGGCTTTCGACCTGGTGCTGTGTGACTGGGAAATGCCGGAAATGTCCGGCCTCGAACTGCTGACCTGGTGCCGCGAGCAGGACAACCTCAAGACCATGCCGTTCGTCATGGTCACCAGCCGTGGCGACAAGGAAAACGTCGTGCAGGCGATTCAGGCCGGCGTATCCGGTTACGTCAGCAAGCCGTTCACCAACGAGCAACTGCTGACCAAGGTCAAGCAGGCACTGAACAAGGTCGGCAAGCTCGACACCTTGATGAACAGCGCGCCGACCAAGATGAATTCGGCGTTCGGCAACGATTCTCTGAGCGCACTGACCGGCGGCAAGCCTGCCGTGGTTGGCGGCGCTGCGGCCAGGCCTGCCGCTGCCGCTACTGCACCCGCTCCATCCGCTGCGCCGTCGCGCGGTTTGCTCAACAGCCCGCCAGTTCAGGCGCCCGGTGCATCCAAGGCGCCGGTTGGCGGTCGTGGTCAGGGCCAGTTGCGCCTGCCGAGCGGTACTCAGCAATGCGTGATCAAGGCCCTGAGCATCAAGGAAGCCCTGCTGGTAGTGAAGCGCACCGAAACCCTGCCGCAGATCCTCGACAGCGCCGTGCTTGATCTGGAGCAGGGCGATAACGCCGAGATCGCGCGCCTCAATGGTTACCTGCACGCCATCGTCGCCCACGAGCAGAAAGCCGACAGCGACTGGCTGCAACTGACCTTCCGCTTTGTCGACCAAGATGCGCAGAAGCTCGACTACATCTCGCGCCTGATCGCCCGTGGCACGGCGCAGAAGCATTTCGTACCCGGCGCGTAAGCTTCGTCGCCTGATAGGCCGCCTTCGCGAGCAGGCTCGCTCCCACCCTGGAACGCATTCCAAATGTGGGAGCGAGCCTGCTCGCGAAGGGGCCAGCCGAAACACCACCCATGCCCCCGCTGGCCAATTTGAAACATCTGTCGACTAGCCTGGTCTGTGTCAGCTGCTAGGCTGATTCCCAGGCCTTCCTTCGACAGACTTTTGCCCATGCTCGCGCGCCTGCTGTTTTTCTGCGGTCTCTGCCTGGCCTCCCAGCTGGCGATGGCCATGACCATCTACAAATCCACCGACGCCAACGGCGTGGTCTCGTACAGCGACCGCCCGAGCAAAGGCGCGAAAGTGTTCGTGTTTCAGGACCGCATGGTCGAGCGCCTCGACCGCCAAGTGTACCTGGACATCAAGAAGCAGAAGGGCGTCGACGTGGTGTTTGCGCGCAACGATCTGTACGCGCCGGTCGAGGTTGCCCTGGCCTTCATCGGCACGAGCAATGTGCGTGGCGCGCCAGCGCAGGCGATCCGTCGCGTGCTGCCACCGCGCAGCAACACTCGGCTGGCGCTGCTGACGGCGATCAGCCGTGACCAGCCGCTGATGTATTCGCCGCAGTTCCAGTATTCGCTGGGCGACCCCGCAGGCACCGCACAGAGCTATCGCTATCCGCTGCCCTGGCGGGGCGGGCCGTTTCGCCTGAGTCAGGGCGCCAACGGCCAGTACAGCCACTACGGGCCGAAGAACCGCTACGCCATGGACATCGCCATGCCGGTGGGCACGCCGATCATCGCCGCGCGAGCGGGAGTAGTAGTCAAGACCGAGAACTCACAGAGCGGGCGCGGTACCGATGCCTCCGGCAATTTCGTGCGGGTGCTGCACGACGACGGCACCATGGGCGTGTACCTGCATCTGAAACAGGGTTCGGTGAGTGTGCGCGAAGGACAACGGGTGAAGGTCGGCAGCCCGCTGGCGCTGTCCGGCAACACCGGCAACAGCAGCGGCCCGCACCTGCATTTCGTGGTGCAGCGCAATACCGGCGAAGGGCTGGTATCGATTCCCTATCAGTTCAACCAGCCGCTGGGGGCGTTGCCCAACTTTGCGTTGGGCAAGCAGTAGGCGCGATAGGGTGTTGAGGGTTTTTGTGGCGAGGGGATTTATCCCCGTTGGGCCGCGAAGCGGCCCCAAATATTGCAACTCTGTACTAACTGACTGCATTCAATGGTTTTGGGACGGCTGCGCCGTCCAACGGGGATAAATCCCCTCGCCACAACAGCCCCCCAAACTCCCATCAATCGAGCATCAACACCTTGGCCAGGACAATCTTCGGCCCTTTCATCTTCTTGATGATGATGCGCAGGCCTTCGACTTCCAGCACTTCTTCCTCTTCCGGCACCCGTTTCAGGGTTTCGTAAACCAGCCCGGCAAGGGTTTCCGCTTCGATGTGATCAAGATCGATGCCCAGCAGACGCTCGACCTTGAACAACGGCGTATCGCCACGCACCAGCAACTTGCCCGGCTGATAGGCAAGGATGCCGCGCTCTGCCTTGCGGTGTTCGTCCTGAATATCGCCGACCAGCACTTCCAGCACGTCTTCCATGGTCAGGTAGCCGATGATGTTGCCGTCAGCCTCCTCGACCACGGCGAAGTGCGAGCCGCCCTTGCGGAACTGCTCCAGCAGTTGCGACAGCGGCATGTGCCGCGATACGCGCTCCAGCGGGCGGGTCAGCTCGGCCAGGTTGAACGACTCGGGAATGTGGTCCAGCGCGGCCAGTTCCAGCAGCAGATCCTTGATGTGCAGCAGGCCGACGAACTCCTGGCGCTCGCTGTCGTACACCGGATAACGGCTGAACTTGTGGCGACGGAACATCGCCAGGATTTCCTTCAGCGGCGCGTTGAATTCGAGGGTGATCAGGTCTTCGCGGGAATTGGCCCAGTCGACCACTTCCAGCTCGCCCATTTCTACGGCCGAGGCCAATACGCGCATGCCCTGATCGCTGGGATCCTGGCCACGGCTGGAGTGCAGGATCAATTTCAGTTCTTCGCGGCTGTAATGGTGTTCATGGTGCGGGCCGGGTTCACCTTGCCCGGCGATACGCAAAATCGCGTTGGCGCTGGCGTTGAGCAGGTAGATCGCCGGGTACATCGCCCAGTAGAACAGGTACAGCGGCACCGCGGTCCACAGCGACAAAAGCTCGGGTTTGCGGATCGCCCACGACTTGGGCGCCAGCTCGCCGACCACGATGTGCAGGTACGAAATGATGAAGAACGCGGTGAAGAACGACACGCCTTTGATGATCTCGGGCGAGTCGACGCCGACCGCGCTCAGCAGCGGCTCGAGAATATGCGCGAACGCCGGTTCACCGACCCAGCCCAGACCGAGAGAGGCGAGGGTGATGCCGAGCTGACACGCCGACAGGTAGGCATCGAGCTGACTGTGCACGGTGCGCAGGATGTGTCCGCGCCAGCCGTGTTGTTCAGCGATGGCCTCGACCCGGGTCGAGCGCAGTTTGACCATGGCGAATTCCGCTGCAACGAAAAAACCGTTGAGCAAAACCAGGATCAGAGCAAAAAGAATCATGCCGAAGTCGGCAAAAATGGTAGCGAGGGACAAGCCAGGGGAAGGGTCCATGATGGAGTTTTGCGGGTTCCGTGTGATTCGAAAGTAGGGAGAAACAGCGCCTGAAAAGCAGGCACAAGTCAGCCAATGTAGCGGCTGACCGTGCGATTGCCTAGTGGCGTGTGCCGGGCGGCATCACTCGGTGGCGCTGATCGCCCGTGCGCTGGCCACTTGGGCCGGGGCGAAATGGCAGGTGAACGTGCTGCCGTGGCCGGGCACGCTGCTTATCTCCATCCGCGCGCGGTGGCGCAGCAGCACGTGCTTGACGATGGCCAGGCCGAGGCCGGTGCCGCCGGTGTTGGAGTTGCGGCTCGAGTCGACGCGGTAGAAACGTTCAGTCAGGCGCGGCAGGTGTTTGCTGTCGATGCCGATGCCGGAATCCTGCACGCTCAGGTGCGCGCCCTGATCGTCGCCCCACCAGCGAATGCGGATGTTGCCTTCGGCCGGGGTGTACTTGACCGCGTTGAACACCAGATTGGAGAACGCGCTGCGTAGTTCGGCCTCGCTGCCCTTGAGCAGCACTGCGGCATTGGCCTCGAGGCTGATGCGCTGGTTCTTCGATCCCGACAACTGCTGCGCATCGCTGGTGATCGATTGCAGCAGCGTGTCGATCTGTACCGGTTGGTTGTCCGACGGATAGTCGGTGGCTTCCAGTTTCGCCAGCAGCAACAGGTCGTTGAGCAGCGTCTGCATGCGCCCGCCCTGTTGCTGCATCTGTTGCAGAGCACGGCTCCAGCGCGGGTTCACTTCTTCTACATTGTCGAGCAGGGTTTCCAGATAGCCGCAGATCACCGTCAGAGGTGTGCGCAGCTCGTGGGAGACGTTGGCGATGAAGTCCTTGCGCATCTGTTCCAGCTGATGAATGCGCGTCACGTCGCGGACCAGCATCAGGTGTTCATTGTTGCCGTAGCGGGTCAGGTACAGCTGAATGCGCACGCGATCGTTGGTCGGCGAAGGGATTTCCAGTGGCTCGGCGAAGCTGTCCTGCTCGAAGTATTCCTTGAAGCGCGGGTGGCGCACCAGGTTGGTCACCGGTTGGCCGCTGTCCTGCGGAGTCTTCAGGCCGAGCAGGGTTTCCGCGGCGCGGTTCCACCATTCGAGATTGCCGTCGCTGTCGAGCATGATGACCGCGTCTTTCAGCGCGGCGGTGGATTCCTGCACCCGGTCGATCACCGCTTGCAGACGTCCGCGCACCCGTTGGTCGCGGCGTTGCAGGTGATAGATGCTGTCGAACACCTCGCCCCACAGACCATAGCCATCGGGCGGTGCTTCGTCGGGTTGATGCTGGCGCAGCCATTCGTGCAGACGCAGCAATTGCTTGAGCGTCCAGGCTAGATATAGGCCCAGACCCGCCGCGAGGCTCCAGCCGTAATAGCCGGTGATCAGGCCGATCACCAGGCAGGCGGTGACCAGCAACAGCATGTGGCGAATCAGGGTGCCATGCCAGTTTTGATTCACAGAGGCGTCCTTAGCCGCAGCTTCAAGTTTCAAGCCGCAAGCTCCAAGCTAAAACGGATCGGCTTTCACTTGCCGCTTGTAGCTGGAAACTTGCAGCTGCTTTTACGCTTTTGTGGAGAACCGATAACCGGTGCCGCGTACGGTTTGTACCAGATTTTCGTAAGCGTCGCCGAGGGCCTTGCGCAGGCGGCGGATGTGCACGTCGACGGTGCGCTCTTCGACATAGACGTTGCCGCCCCAGACCTGGTCGAGCAGCTGGCCACGGGTGTAGGCGCGTTCCTGATGGGTCATGAAGAATTGCAGCAGGCGGTATTCGGTCGGGCCCATCTCGGCGGGTTTGCCGTCGATGGTCACGCGGTGGCTGATCGGGTCGAGCAGCAGGCCGCCGACTTCGATCGGCGCTTCGCCATCGGTCGGTCCGGCGCGGCGCAGCACTGCCTTGAGGCGGGCGACCAGCTCACGCGGCGAAAACGGTTTGGTGATGTAGTCGTCGGCGCCGACTTCCAGGCCCTGAATCTTGTTGTCCTCTTCGCCCTTGGCGGTGAGCATGATGATCGGGATGTCGCCGGTCAGCTCGTCACGCTTGAGGCGCCGGGCCAGTTCGATGCCCGAGGTGCCGGGCAGCATCCAGTCGAGCAGGATCAGGTCCGGTTTGCGGTCGACAATAATGGCGTGAGCCTGCTGCGAGTTCTCTGCCTCGAGGCAGTCATAGCCGGCCATTTCCAACGCCACGGCGATCATCTCGCGAATGGGCGCTTCGTCGTCGACGATCAGAATGCTCCTGCCAACCATGCCTTAATCCTCTTGTCATTTAACTGTCTTGCGCCGCATTAGATAACGGAATTATTGCAGTCGTGTGACAGTATTTCAGGCCGGCAACATTTGCACCCATCCTCGACTAAGCTCTAAGTCCGAATCCTGACAACCACAAAAGAAGGTTTCCATGACTCAGATGACTGCTTCGTTCAAAGCCCTGCTGATGGCCGCCGCCCTGACAATACCGGGGCTGGCCATGGCGGCCGATCCGGCGATGGAGAAGGACGGCATGTACACCGACCACAAGGGCATGACCCTGTACACCTTCGCCAAGGACTCCGCTGGCAAGTCCGCGTGCAACGACAAGTGCGCGGCAAACTGGCCGCCGTTGATGGCGCAGGCGGGTGACAAATCCATGGGCGACTGGACGGTGATCAAGCGTGACGACGGCACGATGCAGTGGGCCTATCAGGGCATGCCGTTGTACACCTTCGTCATGGACAAGAAGGCCGGCGACATGACCGGCGACGGCAAAATGGACGGCGCGTGGAAAGTCGCCAAGGCCAAATAATCACGGTCCAAAACCCTGTGGGAGCGAGCCTGCTCGCGAAGCGTTGTGTCAGTTATCGCAGAGGTGACTGCCATGACGCCTTCGCGAGCAGGCTCGCTCCCACAGGTGTCATGCATCAGCGCAGCGCGTAATCCAGCACGATCCCGACAAATATCGCCAACCCGGCCCAGTGGTTGTGCAAGAAGGCCTGGAAGCAGCGCATGCGGTCCTTGCTGCGTGTGTACCAGAACTCCCACGCATAACACCCCGCAGCCACCAGCAGGCCGAGGTGGAACCAGATCCCCAGCTCGAACTTCGACCCGGCCAGAATCAGGCAGGCCAGCGACAATGCCTGCAGGCTGAGGATGATCACCCGATCCGCCTCGCCAAACAGAATCGCCGTGGATTTCACACCGATCTTCAGGTCGTCATCGCGGTCGGTCATCGCGTAGTAAGTGTCGTAGCCCACCGTCCACAGCAGGTTGGCAATCCACAGCAGCCACGCCGCCGCTGGCAACTCGCCGGTCTCGGCGGTAAAGGCCATCGGCATGCCCCAGGAGAACGCCGCGCCCAGCACCACTTGCGGGTAATAGGTGTAGCGCTTCATGAACGGATACGTGAATGCCAGCGCCAGACCGCCGAGCGACAGCCAGATCGTCGGCGCATTGGTGCACAGCACCAGCAGAAAACTGATGCCCATCAGCACGGCAAAGAACACCAGCGCTTCCTTCGAGCTGATCCGGCCAGCAGCAAGAGGTCGTTGCGCGGTGCGTTTGACGTGGCCGTCGACCTTGCGGTCGGCCCAGTCGTTGATCACGCAGCCGCCGGCACGGGTCAGCACCACGCCGAGGACGAAGATGACAATGTTGGCCAGCGACGGCGAACCCTTGCCGGCAATCCACAATGCCCACAGCGTCGGCCACAGCAGCAGGTAAATGCCGATCGGCTTGTCCATGCGCGTCAACTGAACGAAATCCCAGGCGCGCGGGTTCAGACGGTTGAGGGACTTGAGCAGGCTCTGATACATCAGCAATTCTCCGGATGGGCGCGGGCGGCGTCCCACAGGCTCGGCAGGAAGATTTCCGCGACCAGGACGCTCAGCGCGCCACGGTCGAAACGCGAACGCCGGCCCCACAGCTCAGGGGCTTGCACCGCTGGCGGCAACCATTGTTCAGGGTAGTGGCAGACTTCAATGGCGCGGCGCTGGAACGCCTGATCGCAAAACAGCAATTCGCCCAGCGAGCGGCTGCCCAGTTCATCCATGTGCAAACCATCACCTTGCAGGGCCGCCCGCGAGGCAACGCTGCGGGCAAACACCCAGGCCTCGCCGTGGCCGCGCAAATACACCTCGCGCACCCAGCCTTCGCTGCCCTCGGCCAGATCCAGCGCCGCGCATTCATCAGCGCGCAGGGTGTCCCAGCCTTCGAACAACGGCGACACGCTGAAGCCATCCTCGGACAAACGGGTCAAACGGCGGGTCAGCGAACCTTCGTCGAACAACCAGTCCAGGGTCAACGGATCGGGGCGGGGCGTCAGGCGGTCTTGGGTCAGCCAGAGCGGGGCGGGGCAGGCATTTGAATGTTGCACAATGAGTCATTATTGGCCGCAAATGAGGCGGCGAGCTTACCATGGCAGGCGACAGGATTGAGCGGCGCCGGCCGCCGTTGCGCCGAACAGGCTTGCATCTGCGCGGCACCCTCAGTACAAAACGCCCTGAGCAGGATGGCAGCGCAACACCCATCGACCGTCCGCGCCGGCACTACGCCTGAACCCTGAGGAAGTACCTGAATGAAGAAGTGGCAATGTATCGTCTGTGGCCTGATCTATAACGAAGCCGATGGCTGGCCGGATGACGGCATCGCGGCGGGCACCCGCTGGGAAGACGTACCGGCAGACTGGCTGTGCCCCGACTGCGGCGTCGGGAAAATGGACTTCGAAATGATTGAAATCAACTAAGCAAATAGAGGAGTAAGGCATGAGCGCACCAGTCGTCATCATCGGCACCGGGCTTGCGGGCTACAACCTGGCCCGCGAGTTTCGCAAGCTCGACAGCGAAACCCCGCTGCTGCTGATCACCGCCGATGACGGCCGCTCTTACTCCAAGCCGATGCTCTCCACCGGCTTCGGCAAGAACAAGGACGCCGACGGCCTGAGCATGGCCGAACCCGGCGCCATGGCTGAGCAGCTGAAGGCCGAAGTGCGCACCCACACGCGCATCAGCGGCATCGATGCCGGCCACAAACGCTTGTGGATCGGTGAAGAAGCCGTGCCCTATCGCGACTTGATTCTGGCCTGGGGCGCGGAAACCGTGCGCGTGCCGATCGAAGGCGACGGCGCGGAACTGGTATTCCCGATTAACGATCTGGAAGGCTACGCGCGCTTCCGTGCCGCAGCGACGGGCAAGCGTCGGGTCTTGGTGCTCGGCGCCGGGCTGATCGGCTGCGAATTCGCCAATGACCTGATCCTCGGCGGCTACGAAGTGCAACTGGTCGCGCCGTGCGAACAGGTCATGCCGATGCTCTTGCATCCTGCCGCTGCGGCGGCCGTGCAGGCCGGGCTGGAAGGTATTGGGGCGAAGTTTCACCTCGGCCCGGTGCTGACCCGCCTGGAGAAAGTAGTCGATGGCCTCGAAGCGCACCTGTCCGACGGTCAGATCATCCCGTGCGATGTGGTGGTCTCGGCGATCGGTCTGCGCCCGCGCATCGATCTGGCAGCGGCTGCCGGCGTGCAGATCAATCGCGGCGTGATGGTCGATCGTTACCTGAAGACCTCTCACGCCAACATCTACGCCTTGGGCGACTGCGCTGAAGTCGATGGGCTCAATCTGCTCTACGTGATGCCGCTGATGAGCTGCGCGCGCGCTTTGGCGCAAACCCTCACTGGAAACCCGACCGCGGTCAGCTACGGGCCGATGCCGATCACCGTGAAAACCCCGGTGTGCCCGCTGGTGGTTTCGCCGCCACCACGGGGCAGCGAAGGCGTTTGGAGCGTCGAAGGGCAGGGCGCCGACGTCAAAGCGCTGTGCCACGGTGCCGACGGTCAGTTGCTCGGTTACGCCCTGACCGGCGGGGCGGTCATGGAAAAACTGGCCCTGAACAAACAGCTGCCGCCGCTGCTGGCGTAAATGCCGGTCGTTCTGTCGCAAACACCGCTCTTTTGCCCCGACAAAGGTCTTGGGGAGACTGGCGCCGCCGTTGGCGGCGTGCCATTCTCACTCCCGTCTGCCGCAGAGTAGAGCCTGCGGCGCCTTGGGCGCTGTTCCAACGAGAACAGCACGGACATAACAACAAAAAACCGTCAAAGGGGCTTCACTAATGCGTAAACCAGAACTCGCCGCTGCAATCGCCGAAAAGGCAGACCTGACCAAAGAACAGGCCAACCGCGTCCTCAACGCCGTCCTCGAAGAAATCACCGGCGCCCTGCACCGCAAGGACAGCGTGACGCTGGTCGGCTTCGGCACCTTCCTGCAACGCCACCGTGGCGCCCGCACCGGCAAAAACCCGCAGACCGGCGAACCGGTCAAGATCAAGGCCAGCAACACCGTGGCGTTCAAGCCAGGCAAATCGTTGAAAGACAGCGTCAATCCTTGATGGCGGCGTGCTCCCCTGAATGACGGGGAGAACCGCAAATGAAAAATGGGCACACCGATTGCGGTCGGGTGCCCATTTTTTGTACGTCTGCTATCCGTCCGGATATTTAATGGCTATCCGTAGGTAGCCAAAACCATATGGGCAAAGTCTCTCTTGCTTAATTTCTGCTCGGTATTCTGAAGGTGATATGCACGCCATGCCGATTCAAGCATGGCCCCGTCGAATTCTCCGTCCGTAGCGATATAGGTAGTGGCGTCGTCCCTTACAGCTTGCACGTAGTGCTTCGAAAGGCTTTTGATTTCTTCCGACGTCGTATAAAACGGCACGGTTGTTGTGAAGAGCAACATAGCCCCCGTTGATGATAATGGGCCTTTAAACATGCAAATTTTTGCAATGCACATTTCAGCCGGAACAGAGGTGCTGATAAAAAGCAAAATTAAGGCTGGAGCCGTGATCCGTTTTTTTAAAAAGCTAGTGCCCATGTCTAATTGAACTCCTTGTCCTAAATTGCGCCGCCAGGCGCACTGCGTGTCTTTTTGAGTCGAGAAAGGATTACGTCAGAGCGCTAAACAATCGAATCAATATCCAGCTGAAACGGCGCGCCAACCGCATGCCCACCGGTCATCGCGGCGATAGCGGCGTCGTGGTCTTCAGCGGCTGGCGGAATCATCGCCAGTTGCTCCTGAACCAGGTTTTCAGGGTGGGCGTTCCAGCGCAGCAGACTTTCCTCGACCCATTCGGGCTGGTCGGCATAGCTGCCGTAAACGTCGGTCTCAGTGACCCGTTGACTGCGCAGCGCTGTCAGGCGGGCCTTGGTCATGCTGATCTTGTCTATTTCCTGATTGAGCATCAGCGTCTTGTGCGCGCGCTCCTGCTCTCGCACGTAAGAACGGTGGTTGTTTTGCAGATCGCGCTTAACGGCCCGCAGCTGTTGCTGAATATTCTCCAGGGCGCTGCTGATCCACTCGAATTCGCGATTGGTCACCAGCGAACGCTTGAGCTGCAGTGCTTCCTGCCAACGGCGCAAGCTGGCCCAGCAGCCGGGGATGTAGCTGCCGACCATTGAGTGGTGACCTGCGGAGAACAACTGCCGCAAAAACGATTCGCGCTCGGGCAAGCCGTTGGTAGCGCGCAGGGCCTTGGCGCAGCCGTGATCGATGATCGTGCTGCAACCCGGTTTCCACAGAATCGACGACTTGTGACCTTCGCCAAATGTCACCGGCATGAAATGACGCAAATCACCGTGATGCCCATAGTCATCTCCCAGTAAGTTGATCATTCCCAGGATCAGAAATGCGAAACCTCCAACTGGATGCAGGGCCACTAGTCCCACGTTGGCCGCATACATTTCCTTCGGCTTGGCGAAAGTATTCATCCATGTGGCGGGGACGCTCGGAACCGGGTCGTTCTGATTGACGATGCGGTGATGCACCAGCGATCTGGCGCTTTCGATGAAGGTGGTGTCGCCGGCGCGGGGGGCGCCGTAGGTGTAGAGCACGATTTGCGGGGAGAACTCCAGGTTGCGTCTCAGCATCTCGGACAGGATCAGTGCAACTGCACCGCCCAGACTGTGACCCGTGATCAGCAGCTTTTGCCCGCTGTAGAATTTTTCCAGATAAGTCACGATAAATGGATAAGCCGCCAAAGCGCCACCGTAGAAACCGCGGTGCACTTTGCCTTCGCCTTCGGCAAAGGGAACCTGATAGGCATCGCCGTCACGCCGGCCGTCGGGCCAGATCTCACTGGTACCGCGTACGCTGATCAGGATCAGTTCGTCGTGGTGGCAGATGAAGGCCTGAGTGTCCGTGCTTTCGACCTGTTTGCGATCATCGAAGAAATGCAGTCTGGCGGGGTGTTCTTGTTGGTTCCCTAACGCGGGGTCATTCACTTCGGGGTAAAGGTTCGGGTCGAACGGCACCACTTCCAGGCGTTTCGAATACGGTACGTCTTCGTACAGTGGGTAGTATTTCTGCGTTTGCGAGTCATCGACCTTCCACAACTCGTCGAACTGCGGCAGCGCGTGGCCGAACCAGTTGCCGCTGCTGGGCTGTAGCGGAAAGCTTACCGTGTCGGTCTGCACCGGTTGAGTGTTGGGTTCCTGTCCGAAATCGGTGTAGCTCAGCGTCGCCATCACCGACAGCTGATAAAGGTTGAGCGCGCAGAACGCGTCGCCTGTCGACAGCATTGGCCGTAGCGCTCTCATCGGACGTACTTCCAGCACATGGTGTTTGTTCGGCAGCAGTGCGACGCCCTTGGGCGGCGGCGGGGAAAACCCCAGTTCGACGGTGGCCATCTCCGCCGCACTCAAGATTGTGTGCAGTCCGCCATCCGCAGAAGTTTTATCGACGACCGTGAAGTCTCTGGACTTCGCAGCGGGGCGCATGAGCTTGTGCGCCGCCCTCTTCGGAGCGTCGCGACGAGCAGCCAGCGGCGGCAAGTGGGCGATGTGTTTTACCAGTTCACTGACTTCGACCTGGCAGTACGCATCGGTTTCGGACAGGTCCTTGGCGGGGTTGGCCTGGGTGCGAGTGCCTGTTTTGTGGAAGAAGCGGGTTTTTTCGGCGCGGACTTGGAGTTCGGTGATGGGGAGAGGGTAGTGCGGTCGTTCCTTCAGTCGCGCATATATTTCCTCTTTACCCTGATAAAACTGACTGAGCTTCAGGGTTACGGGACCGCAGTAATGATCAAGAACTTTTCCGGAGCCCGAGGAATCCAGTTTGCCGGTATAAACAATATCTTCGTAATCGACGGCTTCGTAGGTCAAACCGGCGTAGGGTTTGCCATCACCGAACTCGTCCACCAATTGAAAACTTGTGGCTTGTCCGCGTCTTGGGCAGGCGTGGATGTTGCCTTGCATAAAGGCCGCAATGCCGGAATCTGTCGGCTCAATGCTCATGGGGTCTGATCCTTGTTTTCAGTGCAATCGGGGTAAATAGTGCAGATGCGCTCGTCTACCATCCTGAATGTGCTGAAGTCTTTGTAATTGCCGAAACAGAACGCATCCTGATCCTCAAAGGCTTTCCCCATGCAGCGCTTCCATCCGCCGGGCACTTTTACCCACGTGTCACCAAAAGCGGGCTTTTCCCGCTCAGATAATTGGATTTTCAGAGTCACCGTTTTTCCAGAAAGCTGAGTCAGCGTGTACGCCGTGAAAGGACGGCTCCGCCCGACATTGCCCTGTGCATCCATTTTTTTGCAGGTCAGCAGTTTGATCAGATAACGCTTCGGGCCCACCGTGCGAAAAGACCACATGCACTCACCAAAGAACTCAGCTGTCTCGTCATCTCTGAAACTACCCATCTGTCGTTCCAACAACTCCGGACGTACAGCAATCGAGGCGTAGTCATAACTGAAGTTGCTTCGTCCTGAACCATAAATACCGATGACCTTGATCTCGATGTAATTCAGCGCCAGCGGACATTCGCTTACGGTTCTGTACAGCGGGATCTCGGAAGTCCCTTCGTACTTCATATTGGTTTTGTTGTATCCCAGCTGAGTGTTTCTCCCGCCAGGCACGGTGCATGTTTGGCCCTTGGCCGGAACATAGGTGGCCGTCAGGTCGTACTTGAATCCAGGTGGAAAATCCGGAACAAACATAAAGGTGTTCGGGGTCTTCACCGTCGTACAACCCACCAGCAATCCCAGGCAACCACTCAGCAGCAACCCTCGTTTCAAGTGCCTCATCGACCTACCTCTCCCTGCCAATACAACGCTTCCTGATATACCCGCTCAAAATGCATCGCCGGATCTTCACCGGGTTTGGGCAGCCATGATTTGCCTGGCCGATATCCCGGTAACTGCAAACTGCGCGTCAGCAAGAAATGCACTTGCTCCGGTTGTTGCCAGCCCCACAAGTGCGTCAGTTGAATCAGGCCCCACAGCCACTCATCGACGTCGAGCTGTTCGGCCAGCGTGGCCATGGCTTCGGTGTGTTCGCCGACCAGGTAACGGCGGGTGTTGTCGAACAGCACGTTGGCGTAGATCAGCTCCGGGGTCGGCGTGTGCAGCCACGGCGGATCCATCGGCAGCGGGTGGTGGCCGGGGTCCGGGTTGTCGATGGCGTTCCATCGCTCTGCGTGCCAATAGCAGACGCTGTTGAATGGCCCGAGAAACGCCGCGCGGTGCTCGGGTTGCAGGTGCGCCAGCGCACGGCCCAGAACCCGGTTGTCATGCACGCGGTACACCGCCTGATTCGGACGTTCGCCGGTTATCAGGCGCTCGCGCCAATGCGCCGCCAGCAGATCAAGTTCGACGTGACGGGCACTGGCCAGCCAGCCCCAATTGCGCTCGGGCGTGGCGAGCAAGGTTTGGATGGCGGGATGCTGCGCCGTATCGATTTGCAACAGCAGCGGGCCGGTCGGCACCAGCGACTCGGCCGGCGTGCCGCTGTAGAGCGGACGAAACCGCTCGGTGCCGAGGTCGCGGGTCAACGCAGCGTGCTCTGCGCTTTGGCCGTCGGTGTCGAGCATCAGATACAGTTCGCAGCCGGCGCGGGACTGAGCGTGCAACCATTGTTCGACCGGGCTCATGCGACTTCTCCCAGCTCGCACAGACCCGCTGCGCAGGCTTCGCACAGCGGGCAAAAATCCGCTGCCTGCTGGCGGGCACTGTTGACGATCGACAGCGGCGTGGCGTTGATCGCAGCTGGCAGGCCGGCCTCAACTTGCAGCGGTTGTAGCGGTGCGAGCCCCGGCAGTGGCGCTCCGCCCTGAACGATGGGCACGCTGCTGAAAATCCCGCCGGCATTGATCACGATGTGATGGCCGCCCGCTGACAGCGTCAGGCTCATGCCGGCATCGATCACCACGTTGCTTGCCGTGACATGCGCCTGCTGGCCGGCCTGGATCACCAGAGCGCCCAGGGTCTGGCTGCTGGTGCCGCTGACCTGCAACAAGTCGTCGGCGTTGATTACTGTGCTGCGCAGTCCTTGATGAGTGCGCGAATCCTTGCCCTCGATGAGACTGGTGCTGTCATTGCCGACATGCTCATGGCGGTCGCGAGTGATCAGACTGCGGCTGTCATTGAGGATCAGTTGCTCGAGGTCGCGCTGCGCGCGCAGGTAGATCTTCTCCTGCCCGGCGCGATCCTCGATCGACAGTTCGTTGTAGCCGCCATTGCGCGGTGAGCTCTGGCTGCGTAATACCGTGCGGGTTTTACTCGCCGGCAAGGGATGGGCGACGGCATTGGCCTTGTTGGCGATGCAGCCGGTAATCAGCGGTTGGTCCGGGTCGCCTTCCTGGAAGGTCACGACCACTTCCATGTCGACCCGGGGAATGGTCACCGCACCGAATCCGTCACCTGCCCAACTGGAAGCTACGCGTAACCAGCAGCTGCTTTTTTCGCTGTTGCGTTCAGCGCGATCCCAATGAAACTCGACACGAACCCTGCCGTACTCATCGCAGAAGATCTCTTCTCCGGGAGGCCCGGTAACGCGCGCGGTCTGGCAGACCAGCAAGGGCCTTGGCGCGGGCAAAGGCGGACGGTAGACCACCTCTGCGGGAATGGCCCTGAAGGTATTGCGATAGCCCTGGGAAAAACCATCGGCAGGTTTCGCCTCGCTGCTGAAAGCCTCTTCGAGCACTGCCGGTTGCTTGCCTTCGTGACTGAGACTGACCAACAGCCACAACTCGTTGCACTCGGCCCTGGGATGTTCGCTCAGCTCGAACAGGTGACCGCTGCGCAAAATCGCCTGATCGCTTTTGCCTTCAATCCATTGATAGTCGCTGCGATGGCGCTCCAAGGCCTGACGCGCCAGCTGTTTGCCGTGCTTCTCGGACTTCATCAACAGTGGATAGCGATACTCCTCCAGAGCCGGCGTGAACTCTGCGGTGAAGCGGCTTTCCAGCAGCAGGCTTGGGCGCTTGAGGTCATAGTCACGGCGGGTGACGGTGCTGGTACGGGTGTTGAAGCCCATGGTCAGGTGGTTGACCACCGGGTGTTCGGCAACCATGCCGCTATCAACCCGAAAGGCTGTCGTACCCAATTTGGGTGCGAACACCGGGCTGTCGCTGAATACCAGTAAGTGCCCGTCGAGCGAATGTTGATGGTGCCAGGCAATACCCTCTTCGGCGCACAGACGCTGAATGAACAAAAAGTCGCTTTCGCCGTACTGCGTGCAGTACTCACGAGGCTCACCGGCGGCGACATTGAACGTGAAGTCATCGGCCTGGATGCCATGGCCTTTGATGACTTGCGCGACGATCTGCGGCACGGTCAGTTGCTGGAAAATCCGCTGGTCGTGGCTCAGTTGCAGATAATGCAGCGCCGGTACCAGTGTCAGTTCATAACGGGTCAGGCGCTTGCCTGATTCGCCGAGCATGACGTTTTCGATCCGCCCGTGAATGCCTTCGCCCGCTGATCCGAACTGCAGAAACGCAGGTTGGCTGAGCAAGCTTTCCAGATCGAAATCCGCGTGCTGGCTCACCAGCTCGATGCGAAATGCGTACAGCTGACTGATCGCTTCGGTGCCCGTGAACGCGAGCACCTTGAAGTCGTGACGAATGGCCGGGATATGCAGTGAGAATGGCGCGCAGTGGCCTTTGCCGAACATGGGCTTGTCCTTAAGCAAAGTGAGTCAAAGCGCGATGCCGTCCTCCCTGATCGCCGCGCATGAAAAGTTGCCAGGGCAAGCTAGCGGCGCGGCAAACTAATTGATGTAAGAAGTATCCCTGATATTTGTCAGAGTATTCCGGGTGTGGAAGTCTTGGTCGGGATGGGAGATGTGTCTGTAGGACGCGGCTCGGATAACTATCGAAGTGCCAGTATTTGCCGGGGAAGTAAAGTTTCAGAATAATGAAGTGCCATCATTATAGTGGCACTTTTTGCATTGATCGTTGTCGCTGCAAACTTCTCGATGGAACCCGGTCATTTTAGGAAGTGTCCTACTTCTATTTTTTTTTTAATTTGGCATGCTGCACGCCGCTCGAGGGTGCGGGCGTCAGGTAAACTCGCCCGGCTGCGGCCGAGGCTCTGGGACAATGGTTTGGCGGGAGCCGGGAAAATGCGCTGATCAATAAACGGCATCAGGGAAACCCCTGCGACATATAGGGCGATCTCCTACAGACCTCAATGAACAGTTCGTCTTGTTGTTTAATCAGATGCTTGCTAGTGGCCATCATACTGATTACGATGCGCCCACTTGAAAGAGCACATCTCAATTGGATGAGTCGCTGAACTGCTCTTCGATACTGTCCCGCGTTGCTGAAACTCCATTCACGCGCATGACTGTAATCCTTAATAAAGGCCATGGATGTCCTACTCAAGCAAACTTTCCGCCCATTACCTCGAACTCGCAAAAGTCTCTGTTTCCAAAGAGAATTTCGCGGGCGAAGACGTTCGTTTTTCGAGCGAGTTCGAGGCGCTGGAAAGTGAGCTGGCCAAGGCTTCGTCGATGCACGAAAGCGGGCAGATCGACTGGCTGAAAATCCGCGAAAACAGCGAAAATCTGCTGCGTACCCAATCCAAGGATCTGCGTGTCGGCGCCTGGCTGACCTGGTCGCTGTACCAGCGCGAATCCTTCCCCGGGCTGCTCGCCGGCCTCGGTCTGCTGCACCATCTGTCGGAAAACAACTGGGCCGACGTCCACCCGCTCAAACCCCGCACCCGTGCCGCCGCGATCGGCTGGCTGGTGCCGCGTCTCGAGCAGGTCATCACCGAAAACATTGCGATCAAAGAGCAGTTGCCGATGTTCCGGCAGCTCTCCGAGCACCTGGCCGGCCTTGAGGCCGCGTGCACTGAACACCTGGGCGATGACGCGCCGCTGTTATTGCCGATCTCCCGCCGCCTGAAAACCATGATCCAGCGTGCCGCCGACAACCAGCCGGCGCCCGGCGTGGTGGGCGCGGCGGTGGCGCAGGTCAAGCAGGCCGCGACCCAGTTGCTCACCCCTGGCGCGCCGATCGACAACGAGCGGGATGCGCACAAAGCCCTGCGCGCCCAGCAGGACAGCGCCCGGCCTTTGTGTGCCTGGTGGCTCAAGCAGAAGGCTACCGACCTGCGTGCCCTGCGCCTCAATCGCACGCTGCTGTGGATGACCATCGACGCGGTGCCCGAGCGCAACGCCGAGCAGATCACCGTGCTGCGCGGTCTGCCGCTGGAAAAGCTCAAGCTCTATCAGGACCGTTTCGATCAGGGCAAATACGCCGACCTGCTGGTGGAACTGGAGGCGAGCCTGGCGAAGGCGCCGTTCTGGTTCGATGGCCAGAGGATGGTCTGGGAATGTCTCCAGAACCTCAACGCCGAGCTGGCCATGCGCGAAGTGGAAATCCACTTCGCGCTTTTGATTCAGCGCCTGCCGGGCATTATCGAGTTGCGCTTCCATGACGGCGCGCCGTTTGCTGATCCGTCCACCCGGGCGTGGATCGCTGCCAACGTCATGCCGCACCTGCAAAGCGCCAGCGCGCCGCGCAAGGTCGAAAGCGAGAACGTCGAAACCCAGCCCGCCTGGGAAAAGGCCCTCGAGGAAGTCCAGCCGATTCTGCGCAAGGAAGGTTTGAAGCCGGCCGTGCAGATTCTCAAGCAGGGTCTGCAATCGGCCCACGGTGGCCGCGAACGCTTCTTCTGGCAGTTCACCCTCGCGCGGCTGTGTTTCCTGGCCAAGAAATACGAACTGGCCAAGAACCAGCTCGAAACCCTCGATCAGACATTACAGGACTCAGGCCTGCACGCCTGGGAGCCCGATCTTGCATTGCAAGTGCTGCACCTGCTGCACAGTTGCTGCGAGTTGTTGCCGCAGAACCACGCCGTACGTGAAAGCAAGGAAGAGATTTATCGCAGGCTGTGCCACCTCGACCTCGAAGTGGTACTCGAATAGGCCCCAGGGCCACAACCGCAAGGAGAAAAGCCATGGCCAAAGAAGGCTCGGTAGCCCCCAAGGAACGCATCAACGTCACCTTCAAACCCGCCACCGGCGGAGCTCAGGAAGAGATTGAACTGCCGCTGAAGCTGCTGGCAATCGGTGACTACACCCACCGCAAGGACGATCGCAAAATCGAAGATCGCAAGCCGATCAGCATCGACAAGATGACCTTCGACGAAGTGTTGGCCAAGCAAGAGCTGGGTCTGACGCTGAGCGTGCCGAACCGTCTGCAGGAAGATGGCGAGGCTGAAGAGCTGGCCGTGCAATTGCGCGTCAATTCGATGAAGGACTTCAACCCGGCCAGCCTGGTCGAGCAAGTGCCTGAGCTGAAAAAACTGATGGAACTGCGCGATGCGCTGGTGGCCCTCAAAGGCCCGCTGGGTAACGCACCTGCGTTCCGTAAAGCGATCGAAGGCGTGCTCGCCGACGACGAATCCCGCGGTCGCGTACTCGGTGAGCTGGGCCTGAACGCCGCAGCCCCGGACGCCTGAGACTCCAGTAGCCAAGGAAGCCAACACAATGAGCACTAGCGCAGCACAAGAGAAGAGCGCCGCCAGCGGCGAATACAGCATTCTCGACAGCATCATCGCCGAAACCCGTCTGACCCCGGACGACGAAGCCTACGACATCGCCAAGCGTGGCGTGTCGGCGTTCATCGAAGAGCTGCTCAAGCCGCAGAACAACGGTGAGCCGGTCAAGAAAGCCATGGTTGACCGCATGATCGCCGAGATCGATGCCAAGCTCAGCCGTCAGATGGACGAGATCCTGCACCACCCGGATTTCCAGGCGCTGGAATCGTCGTGGCGTGGTCTGCAGTTGCTGGTCGACCGCACCAACTTCCGCGAAAACATCAAGATCGAAATCCTCAACGTCTCCAAAGAAGACCTGCTGGACGATTTCGAAGATTCGCCGGAAGTCATGCAGTCGGGCCTGTACAAGCACATCTACACCGCTGAATACGGCCAGTTCGGTGGTCAGCCTGTGGGCGCGATCATCGCCAACTACTACATGTCGCCAAGCTCGCCAGACGTCAAGCTGATGCAGTACGTGGCCAGCGTTTCGTGCATGTCCCACGCGCCGTTCATCGCTGCTGCCGGCCCGAAATTCTTCGGCCTGGAAAGCTTCACCGGCCTGCCGGATCTGAAAGATCTGAAAGACCACTTCGAAGGCCCGCAATTCGCCAAATGGCAGAGCTTCCGGACTTCGGAAGACTCGCGCTACGTTGGCCTGACCGTGCCGCGTTTCCTGCTGCGCAACCCGTACGATCCGGAAGAAAACCCGGTGAAATCGTTCGTCTACAAGGAAACCGTTGCCAACAGCCACGAGCACTATCTGTGGGGCAACACCGCTTACGCGTTCGGTACCAAGCTGACCGACAGCTTCGCCAAATTCCGCTGGTGCCCGAACATCATCGGCCCGCAGAGCGGTGGCGCGGTTGAAGACCTGCCGTTGCACCACTTCGAAAGCATGGGCGAAATCGAAACCAAGATCCCTACTGAAGTTCTGGTTTCCGACCGTCGTGAATACGAACTGGCCGAGGAAGGCTTCATCTCCCTGACCATGCGCAAAGGCTCCGACAACGCGGCGTTCTTCTCCGCAAGCTCGGTGCAGAAGCCGAAGTTCTTCGGCATCAGCGCAGAAGGCAAGGCGGCAGAGCTGAACTACAAGCTCGGCACCCAACTGCCGTACATGATGATCGTCAACCGTCTGGCTCACTACTTGAAAGTGCTGCAGCGCGAGCAACTCGGTTCGTGGAAAGAGCGTACCGACCTCGAGCTGGAACTGAACAAGTGGATCCGTCAGTACGTTGCCGACCAGGAAAACCCGAGCGCCGAAGTGCGTGGCCGTCGTCCGCTGCGCGCTGCGCAAGTGATCGTCAGCGACGTTGAAGGCGAGCCGGGCTGGTACCGCGTGAGCTTGAATGTGCGTCCGCACTTCAAGTACATGGGTGCCGATTTCACCCTGTCGCTGGTTGGCAAGCTGGACAAAGAGTAAGAGCGACTCATGGACGGATACGGCAGCCTGTTCGAACGCCTCAACGGCGACGCACAACTACGCAAGGGCAACAGCCTTGAGGCTTGTGCCATGGCGTCAGTGGCTGCCCATCTGGCCAAAATGCTCAGCACCCGGGCCGGCAGCGTGCAAACGCTGGCGGACTACGGGTTGCCCGATCTCAATGACATGCGCCTGAGCCTGCACGACTCGCTGAGTCAGGCCCGCCTGGCCATCGAAAACTTCATCGAAGCCTACGAGCCACGCCTGAGCAACGTGCGTGTCATTTCCCTGCCGCGTGACCACGATCAACTTCGCCTGGCCTTCAGTATCGAAGGCCTGCTGGAAGTCGAGGGTTTCAAGCGTCAGGTCAGTTTCTCCGCGCGCCTGGATGGCAGCGGTCAAGTCAAGGTCACCTAAGGAGATCCCCGATGTCTGGCAAACCCGCAGCACGCGTATCCGACCCCACCGCTTGCCCGCTCCCCGGCCACGGCACCAACCCGATCGCCGCCGGTTCCGGCGACGTGTTCTTCGACGGCCTCGCGGCCGCCCGCCAAGGCGATGTCTCGGCGTGTGGTGGTGCGATGGTCGGCGATCTTGCGACAACCGTGTTGATCAACGGCAAACCGGCTGCGACCGTAGGTTCGGTTGGATCTCACGGCAATAAGGTCACGGC
Organism: Pseudomonas siliginis; assembly: GCF_019145195.1. Classification (GTDB taxonomy): domain Bacteria; phylum Pseudomonadota; class Gammaproteobacteria; order Pseudomonadales; family Pseudomonadaceae; genus Aquipseudomonas; species Aquipseudomonas siliginis. The sequence continues at coordinate 513,829 of NZ_JAHSTW010000002.1, read as the reverse complement.
CGGATCCGGGACGGTGATTATTGGCAATTCGCATACGCCGGCGCCGTTTGTGCCGCCGGAGCCGGTCATCATTCCTGGAATATTCAATCGTGTCTTTGAATTCAAAACCGCAGATGGAAGAACGGTTGAAAATTTAAACTACATCATGCGCTCTGATAGCGGGATTGAGAAAACAGGCTCAACGTCAACAGGCATGTCAGGTGGTTTTTCAACTGGAAAGACGGCAGAGCCTGTAACTATATATATTTCGGCGGACTAGTAGGTATGGAGACCGTAATCAACATCGATGGTGTCGCTTACACGTTTGTGACTCAGGACGAGGTGACTACACTTAAAGTTCTTACCGAAACAACTGAGAGCAAGGATACAAAGCCGAAGAAAGTTGACCTTCCGTTGGCCTGGATTATTACGCGAAAAAGTGGTGTGCCGCTCTTCGCCTTGAAACCGGGTAAGGATGACTCTCCATTCAGAATTATCACTGCGGAGAAACTATACGCAGAAAAGGGTCAGTGGTTCGAACCGTTGGCCAGATATTATAGAGAGCTTGTCTGGATCAACCCGGAAACAACGCAGGCCGGATCAGAATCGCATGCGGCTTATAAACATGTTACTTGGCAGGAGCTGATCGACTTCGCAATCGTCGACCGGTTTTCATTCACTTTTCACTCTGGAATGCCGGGTGACTGGAAATTCCGTGCCGTGGGCGGTGCTGAGTTCTTGATGGTGTTCATGGAGGATAAACCGTATTGGACTGATGGCATTGGCCAGGTGCCGTTTGCGGTTAACACCTATAGAAAATATCTGCGAGAAACAAAGCAGGTAGAACTCGCAATAAAGCTGGCTGGTGAAACGGGTGTGACCTGGGGCGACGGCAAAGCCTATACCGGAGCAGAGCGAGGACCGAAAGACGTTTACGATAACTTCATCATATTGCGAGGGATATTGTGGGCAAAAGAAAACTGCAAGTTGGTTGTGAAAAAAGACACGGTATACGATAAAGGTATCCCGCACACAATTGAACTTACTGACGCACCTTATGTGCCTGTATCGAATGCGAAGTTAATAAATCCAATTTCGCAAGGCGATATGGATCAGTACGGGGCATGGAATAAATGAAAGCTCGTCGCTTAGTTGCCTGTATTCCACACCTGATAGTATGTGCCCTGTATATTCCTTTGCATAACTACGGTGTCGACGTATATATCGATATGTATGGCGGGTTGACATCGAGAGGTATCGGCATCGGTATGACGCCGGATCTAATGGTTCAGTATTTTGTGGTGATGAACGCTATAGCGTTTTTTGTCCCCAAGCTGAAATTAAAGGTCCTGTCTGTCTCATTAATGCTGGGACTTATTTTGTACTATTTTTTGCCTCACTACCCCGTCCGTGCGATGGCTTACACCTCGATGGGTGGTGTCCTGACTTTTGCGGCGATATTTGCTGGCCAATTGATTGATCGCGTTTTTTTTTCAAATCGAGAAGTTAAAGCATGACTGTTGGGCGTTATGGCCGACATTGCCCGCGGGGAGTTTCTTACCCGCATGAACTGTTCTGCTGTTTTTTTAAATGAGTTCCACTACCAGGCAGGTACCCCGTGTCCTTTAACCACTACTACCAAAGCGAACTCACCGCACTGCGCCAGCTCGGTCGCCGTTTCGCCGAGCGTAGTCCGGCGCTGGCGCCGTATCTGGGGCAGGCCGGGCGGGATCCGGATGTAGAGCGGTTGCTCGAAGGCTTTGCATTCCTCACCGGGCGCCTGCGCCAGAAGCTCGATGACGAACTGCCGGAGCTCAGCCATTCGCTGATGCAGTTGCTGTGGCCGAACTACATGCGCCCGCTGCCGGCGTTCAGCATTTTGCAGTTCGATCCGCTCAAGCGTTCCGGGCCGGCGCTGCTGGTCGAGCGCGATACGCCGATCGAGAGCAAGCCGATAGAAGACGTGCGCTGCCGCTTCCGCACCTGCTACCCGACCGAAGTGCTGCCGCTGGATCTGGCCGCGCTGAATTACTCGGTCAAGGGCGACGGCTCGCTGCTGAGCCTGCGCCTGGAAATGAGCGCTGACGGGCACCTCGGCGAACTGGAGCTGAGCAAGTTGCGCCTGCACTTTGCCGGTGAGCGCTACATCAGCCAGATGCTCTACCTGAGCCTGCTGCGCAACCTCGACGGCATCGAACTGATCCCGCTCGACGGCGCCGGCAAGCCGATTGATGGCGTCAGCGGCAAGCCGATGGCGTTCAAGATTCCCGGCGACCGGGTGAAACCGGTGGGCTTTGCCGAAGAAGAAGCGTTGATCCCGTATCCGCTGAACACCTTCCGTGGCTATCGCTACTTGCAGGAATATTTCGCCTTCCAGGACAAGTTCCTGTTCGTCGACGTCAACGGTCTGGACATTCTCAAGGCGCTGCCGGAAGACACCCTCAAGCAGATGCGCGGCCTCGAATTGCGTTTCGACATTCGCAAGAGCGGCATCATGCGCATGCGCCCGACGCTTGATAACGTGAAGCTGTTCTGCACGCCGATCGTCAATCTGTTCGAGCACGACGCGCTGCCGATCCGTCTCGATGGCAAGCAGGATGAGTACCTGTTGCTGCCGGCGGAATACGACCTGGAAAACTGCGGCGTGTTCTCGGTGGAGACCGTCACTGGCTGGAAGCCCGGCGGTCTCGGTTATCAGGAGTACGTGCCGTTCGAATCCTTCGAGCACGACCCGAGTTTCGACGTGCCCAACAGCCGTCCGCACTACAGCATTCGCCAGCGTTCGTCCTTGTTGCATGACGGCCTCGACACTTACCTGAGCTTCGGCATCCGCCACACCGAAGCCCACGAAACCCTGTCGATCGAGCTGATGTGCACCAACCAGAACCTGCCGAAAAAGCTCAAGCTCGGCGACATCTGCATGGCCAGCGAGCAGACCCCGGAATTCCTCAGTTTCCGCAACATCACCCCGGCCACTCCGAGTTTCGCGCCGCCGCTGAACCGTGACTTCCTGTGGAAGCTGATCAGCAACATGTCGCTTAACTATCTGTCGCTGGCCGACGTCAATGCGTTGAAGGTGATTCTGGAAACCTACGACCTGCCGCGCTACTACGACCAGCACGCGGAGAAGGTCAGCAAGCGCCTGCTGGGCGGCCTCAAGCACATCAAGCATCACCACGTCGACCGACTGCATCGCGGCCTGCCGGTGCGCGGTTTGCGCACCGAACTGACCATCGACCCGGAAGGCTATATCGGCGAAGGCGACCTGTTCGTCTTCGCTTCGGTTCTCAACGAGTTTTTCGCGCTTTACGCCAGTCTCAATTCATTCCATGAGCTGCGGGTAAAAAGCACACAGGGAGAGGTGTACCAATGGACACCACGTATGGGCCTGCAGCCCCTGCTTTAAGCGGGCTGACCAAGGTAATACGCGAGTACTCGCTGTTTCAGGCCGTGCTGCTGGTGATCGACCGGCTGCGCGAGGCACACCCGCATCTGAGCGAAGACGATCTGTACGACCAGGTCGAGTTCCAGGCCAACCCGAGCCTGGGCTTTCCGCGCAGCGACGTCGATCGCGTCGAGTTTTTCGAAGAACACGGCAAGATGCGCGCGCGCATGCGCTTCAACCTGATCGGCCTGGTCGGCTCCGGTTCGCCGCTGCCGGCGTTCTATGGCGAACAAGCCCTGGGCGACAGCGAGGACGGCAACCCGACGCGCAATTTCCTCGACCTGTTCCACCATCGCCTGCAACGACTGATGCTGCCGATCTGGCGCAAGTACCGCTACCGCGCGAGCTTCCAGAGCGGCGCGATCGACCCGTTCTCGGCGCAACTTTTTGCGCTGATCGGCCTGGGTGGCGACGAGATCCGCAAGGCCAAGGAACTCAACTGGAAACGCCTGCTGCCGTACCTCGGTCTGCTCAGCTTGCGGGCGCACTCGGCGGCGCTGATCGAAGCCGTGCTGCGTTACTACTTCAAGCACGAAGACCTGGTCATCGAGCAGTGCATCGAGCGCCGCGTGGAAATTCTCGACGAGCAGCGCAATCGTTTGGGCCGCGCCAACAGCGTACTCGGCGAAGACCTGGTGCTGGGCGAACACGTGCGCGACCGCAGCGGCAAATTCCGCATTCATATCACCGAACTCGACTGGCAGCGATTCCATGAATTCCTGCCGATCGGTTTCGGCTACCAGCCGCTCTGCGCGCTGGTGCGGTTCACCTTGCGTGACCCGCTCGATTACGACATCCGCCTGGTCCTGCGCCAGGAAGAAATCCGCGAACTGCGCATCGGTGAGCAGAACGCCTGTCGCCTCGGTTGGACCAGTTGGCTGGGCCGCGAAAAAGCGGACGGCGTGGTGACCCTGGGCAGCAAAATTCATTAAGGACGTGAGCCATGATCAACGTAGACCTGCAACAACTCATCCAGGCGCTGGACGCCGAAACCCGTCGTGATCTGGAACGTTCGGCCGAGCGTTGCGTCGCCCGTGGCGGCAGCAAGATCCTCGTCGAAGACTTGCTGCTGGGCTTGCTTGAGCGCCCGAACGGCTTGCTGTCGCGCGCGCTGCAAGATGCTGACGTCGACGCCGGTGAGCTGACCGCTGCATTGCAGTCGCGGGTCGAGCACAGCGCTTCGCGCAACCCGGTATTCGCTCCGGAACTGGTGCAATGGCTGCAAGACGCGCTGCTGGTGGCCAACCTCGAGCTGGGCCAGACCCAGGTCGAAGACGCCGCGCTGATCCTGGCGTTGCTGCGCAACCCGATGCGTTATGCCGGCAGCCGCTATCAACCGCTGCTCGCCAAACTGAACATCGATCGCCTGAAAGAATTTGCCCTGTCGCAACACGAGCAACCGGCGGCCAACGGCAAACCGGCGGCGCAGGGCGAATCGCTGTTGCAGCGCTTCACCCACAACCTGACCCAACAGGCCCGCGACGGCAAACTCGACCCGGTGCTGTGCCGTGACGGCGCGATCCGGCAGATGGTCGACATCCTCGCCCGGCGCCGCAAGAACAATCCGATCGTCGTCGGTGAGGCCGGTGTCGGCAAGACCGCGATCGTCGAAGGTCTGGCTTCGCGCATCGCTGCCGGTGAAGTGCCGCAGGTACTCAAAGGCGTTGAATTGCTCTCGCTGGACATGGGCCTGTTGCAGGCCGGCGCCAGCGTCAAAGGTGAATTCGAGCGTCGTTTGAAAGGCGTGATTGATGAGGTCAAAGCCTCGCCAAAACCGATCATTCTGTTTATCGACGAAGCTCACACCCTGATCGGCGCGGGCGGCAATGCCGGCGGTTCCGACGCGGCCAACCTGCTGAAACCCGCGCTGGCCCGTGGCGAACTGCGCACCATCGCCGCGACCACCTGGGCCGAGTACAAGAAATACTTCGAGAAAGACCCGGCGCTGGCCCGTCGCTTCCAGCCCGTGCAACTGCACGAACCGACCGTCAGCGAAGCGGTGACCATTCTGCGTGGTCTGGCTCAGGTCTACGAGAAGAGCCACGGCATCTACCTGCGCGATGACGCGGTGGTGTCTGCTGCTGAATTGTCCGCGCGTTACCTGGCCGGTCGGCAACTGCCGGACAAGGCTGTAGACGTACTCGACACCGCGTGCGCCCGCGTGCGCATCAGCCTCGCTGCGGCCCCGGAAAGCCTCGAGCGCCTGCGTGGCGAACTGGCTGAAGGCGGCCGTCAGCGTCAGGCCCTGCGCCGCGATGCCGAGGCCGGTCTGCTGATCGACCACGAAGCGCTGGAAGCACTGGAAGCGCGGCTGGACGAGGCGGAAAGCGAGATGGTTGCGCTCGAGACCCTGTGGACTGAGCAGAAAGAGCTGGCCGAGCGTCTGCTGGAACTGCGTCAGCAACTGGCCAAGGCTCGCGAAGCCGCAGCCGTCGAGCCGACCGTCAGCGTGGAAGAAGACGCCGAAGGCACCGTGATTGAAACTGTGGTCGCCGAAGTCGAAGAAGGCCAAAGCGTCGAGGCGCTGGAAGCCCAATTGCATGAAACCCACGCCGCGTTGACCGCTGCGCAAGTCAAAGAACGCCTGGTCAGCTTCGAAGTGTGCCCGCGTCTGGTCGCCGAAGTGATCAGCGCCTGGACCGGTGTGCCGCTGGCGCAACTGGCCCGCGAGCACAACGCCAAGGTTGCCAGTTTCGCCACCGACCTGCGCACGCGCATCCGTGGTCAGGAACAAGCCGTGCACGCGCTGGATCGCTCGATGCGCGCCACCGCTGCCGGCCTGAACAAGCCTGATGCACCGGTCGGTGTGTTCCTGCTGGTCGGCCCGAGCGGCGTCGGCAAGACCGAAACCGCGCTGGCACTGGCGGACCTGCTGTACGGCGGCGACCGCTTCATCACCACCATCAACATGTCCGAGTTTCAGGAGAAGCACACCGTCTCGCGCCTGATCGGTGCGCCACCGGGCTACGTCGGTTACGGCGAGGGCGGCATGCTCACCGAAGCCGTGCGCCAGAAGCCGTATTCGGTGGTGTTGCTCGATGAAGTCGAGAAGGCTGATCCGGACGTGCTCAACCTGTTCTACCAAATCTTCGACAAAGGCGTGGCCAACGATGGCGAAGGTCGCGAGATCGACTTCCGCAACACGTTGATCCTGATGACCTCCAACCTCGGTAGCGACAAGATCAGCGAACTCTGCGAAGACGGCGCGCGGCCGACCGCCGAAGTGCTCGAAGAAACCATTCGCCCGGTACTCAGCAAACACTTCAAACCGGCGCTGCTGGCGCGGATGAAAGTGGTGCCGTACTACCCGGTGGGCGGCCCGGTGCTGCGCGAGCTGATCGAGATCAAACTCGGCCGTCTCGGCGAGCGCCTGAACCGCCGTCAGCTGGACTTCAGCTGGTGCCAGAACCTCGTCGATCACCTGTCCGAGCGTTGCACGCAAAGCGAAAGCGGTGCGCGCCTGATCGATCATCTGCTCGATCAACACGTGCTGCCGCTGGTGGCCGATCGTCTGCTTGATGCGATGGCGACCGGCGAGAGCCTCAAGCGTGTGCATGCCACGCTCGACGGCAACTCCAGCGTGACCTGCGAGTTCGTCTGAGGTGGGCGTGATGTTCACTCAGGTGCCGCAGCCACTGGTCTACGCCGAAGCGTTGCTGGCGCAGTTCGCCAGTCTGTCGCGGGCGGCGGACAGTGCTGCGCTGCTGAGTGAATTCGTCCGTGGCCTGGCCGAGCTGAGTGGCTGCGAACTGACGCAGCTGTATCTGCTCGACGCCACCCACACCTGCCTGGGGATGAACGCCGAGTGCCTCGACGGCGCGCTGCAACCGCGTCAGGCGGCGAGTCTGCCGGCGGATTACAACGGTGAACAACTGCTGCAATTCGCCCTGTGCCAGAACCGCGTGGTGTGCCTCGACGACCTGACTGGCAGCCTGCACGAAACCAGTTTTCTGCCGGCGGCGAGCACGCCGTGGCAGTCGCTGTTGTGCGTGCCGCTGGTCAATCAGCACAAGTCGGTTGAGGGCTTGTTGCTGTGTGCCAGTCGTCGTCGCACTGACTTGCAGGGTTTTGCCGATTCCCTCGGCCAGCTCGGCTCGTTCGTGCTCGGCCAGCTGCATCTGCTGCAACGCCTGCGTCAGCCGCCGGCCGAATCGGCCACCGCCACACGCAGCGTGCCGAGCATCAGCGGCTACGGCCTGATCGGCAAAAGCGCGGCGATGCGCCAGACCTATTCGCTGATCAGCAAGATTCTTCACAGCCCGTACACCGTGCTGTTGCGTGGCGAGACCGGCACCGGCAAGGAGGTGGTGGCACGGGCGATTCACGATTGCGGCCCGCGTCGCTCCCAGGCGTTCATCGTGCAGAACTGCGCGGCGTTCCCGGAAAACCTGCTGGAAAGCGAACTGTTCGGCTATCGCAAGGGCGCCTTCACCGGTGCCGATCGCGATCGTGCCGGGCTGTTCGACGCGGCCAATGGCGGCACGCTGTTGCTCGACGAAATCGGTGACATGCCGTTGTCGCTGCAAGCGAAGATTCTGCGTGTGTTGCAGGAAGGCGAGATTCGTCCGCTGGGTTCCAACGACACGCACAAGATCGACGTGCGCATCATCGCCGCGACGCACCGTGATCTGGCGGCACTGGTCAGCGAAGGCAAGTTCCGCGAGGACTTGTACTACCGCCTCGCGCAGTTCCCGATCGAACTGCCGGCCCTGCGTCAGCGCGAAGGCGACATCCTCGATCTGGCCCGGCATTTCGCCGAGAAGACCTGCACGTTTTTGCAGCGTGATCCGGTGCGCTGGTCGGACTCGGCGCTGGAGCATCTGTGCGGCTACACCTTCCCCGGCAACGTTCGCGAACTCAAGGCACTGGTCGAGCGCGCGGTGTTGCTCTGCGAGGGCGGCGAGTTGCTCGCCGAGCATTTTTCCCTGCGCCTGGAAGCGATGCCCGAGGACAACAGCGGCCTGAATCTGCGCGAACGCCTGGAGCAGGTCGAGCGCACATTGCTGCTCGATTGCCTGCGCAAGAACGACGGCAACCAGACCCTCGCCGCCCGCGAACTGGGCCTGCCACGGCGCACGCTGCTGTACCGCCTCGGGCGCCTGAATATCAATTTGGGTGACTTTGATGGTTGAGCTACAGCACTTCTTCGAACCCAACACATACCCTGTGGCGAGGGGATTTATCCCCGTCCGGCTGCGCAGCAGTCGCAGTCCGGCATATACGGTATCACTGAGAAATCGCGCTGGCAGGTTATGGGGGCGCTGCGCACCCCAAGGGGGACAAGTCCCCTCGCCACGGGAGGTCGCGGTACCTCCAGGCTATGGCGCAAGGCCCCGATCTAGAGGCTTCGAGCCCACCTCAAAAACTTATTTCAGCGCCGCCCGCAAGGGTCGGCGCTTTGTGCTTTGTCTACACCTGGAGACCCTCTGATGTCTGTTCGTCACTGGCACGCTGTCCTGCTGACCCTCGTCGTTCTATGCGGCCTTGGCGGCTGTAGCGGCAATTACAAATTCAACGACAACGACTATCGCCCGTTGGGTGATCCGCAAGCGGTCAATCGCGGCAAGTGACCGCAAGGAGCATCAAACATGGAATTGGTTTTCGAAATGCTGAACACCAAGCAGTTCGTGCCCACCGAGCTGTGCCAGCGGACCTTCAAGCAGGCCGGTGGCGTGATCGGGCGCGGCGAGGACTGCGACTGGATCATCCCTGACCGCAAGCGTCACCTGTCCAATCACCACGCGATTGTCAGCTACCGCGAGGGCTCGTTCTTCCTTACCGACACCAGCAGCAACGGTGTCCAGGACGGCAGCAGCGGCGCGCGCCTGCACAAGGGCGAGCCGGTGCGCATCGAGCACGGCAGCACGTACATTCTCGGCGACTTCGAGATCCGTGCGCGGCTGGTTCGTGACCCGGCGACCTTTGACGGCGAAGTCGGCCGCCCGCGCGCCGCTGGCAGCATCATTCCGGACGACGCGTTCCTCGACCTCGACCCGCTCAACGCCCTCGAACAGCAAGAGCGCGTGTACTCGGAAATCGACGAACTGCTGTCGCCTACCGCCAAGCCGGAAGACTCCCGTCAACGTGCCGACTACGCGCGCATCGACATGGAAAGCCTGATGGTCCCGGAGCTGATTGCCGCCCCGGTCGAACCTGAGCCGGCGCCTGCACCGAAAGCCGTCGAGCGTCAGAGCGAAGGTTTCTGGGAGCACTTCGGCGCGGCGCTGGGCGTCGACGTCAAAGGCCTCAGCCACGACGAACGCGAAGCGCTGGCACTGAACGCTGCGCGCCTGCTGCGCCAGAGCATCGGCGGTTTGCAGCAAAGCCTGCGTACCCGCTCCGAGCTGAAAAACGAACTGCGTCTGGCGCAGACCACCGTGCAAGGCACCAACAAGAACCCGCTGAAATTCGCCGTCGATCCGAGCGAAGCACTGCAGATTCTGTTGCAGCCAAGCAAGCCTGGACACCTGCCGGCCGAGCAGGCGATCTCCCGTGCATTCCGTGATTTGCAGGCGCACCAAGTGGCTTTGCTGACCGCCAGTCGCGCCGCTGTGCGTGGCACGCTGGAGCACTTCTCGCCAGAGCAACTGACCCTGCGTTTCGAGCGCGACAGCAAGCCATTGATCGCCACTTCGGGCGGGCGCTGGAGAGCGTTCGGCCGCTACCACCAGGCACTGCGTCAGGACGATGACTGGAGCGAGCGTCTGCTGGCCCGCGACTTCGCCCAGGCTTACGAAGAACAGATCCGTCTGATCTCCACCCTCCACACCGACCACCAAGGATGATGCGCATGTCTCGCCGCTCGACCGCTTTTTTCAAGACGCTGACTGCGCTCACCGTGCTGGTGTTGCTCGCCGGTTGCTCGTCGCTGTCGCCGTACTCGAAAGTGACCAAGATCAATCTGAAACTGACCGGCAGCGATCAGCTCAACCCGGACCTCAACGGGCGGCCGTCGCCGATCGTCGTGCGCCTGTTCGAACTCAAGCACCCGGTGACCTTCGAGAACGCTGATTTCTTCAGCCTCTACGAGCGCGCCAAGGAATCCCTCAACCCGGATCTGGTGGCCAGCGAAGAACTCGAACTGCGCCCGGGTGAAACCGTGGAACTGAAACTCAGCGTGGAGGAGGGCAGCCGTTACGTGGGCGTCCTCGCCGCTTATCGCGACCTTGCCGATACCCAATGGCGCCACACCGTGCAGATCACTCCGCTGGAACTCACCGAGGCTGATCTGACCCTCGATCAGGCCGGTATCCGCAATACCCAACAAGTGCTCGCCAAGGCGGATGACTGATCATGAACACCCATAAAGTCATTTGGCAGGAAGGCATGCTGCTGCGACCGCAGCACTTCCAGCACAACGATCGCTACTACGATCACCAGATGAAAACCCGCACGCAATTGCTCGGTGGCTACACCTGGGGTTTTCTCAATCTGGAAATCGACTTGCAGTTCCTCAACATGGGCAAACTGGTGATCAGTGAAGCCTCGGGGATTCTGCCGGACGGCAGCCTGTTCGAACTCGGTGGCAACACCGAGCCGCTGGCGCTGGACGTGCCGCCGAACACCGGTAACACGCCGATCTATCTGGCGCTGCCGCTGGTCACCGGCAACCACATCGAGGCCCGGCGCCCGGAGCAATCCGACGTGCTCGCGCGCTACACCGCGTATGACGCCGAAGTCGCCGACTCCAACGCCGGCGATGATTCTGCCAGCCAGGTCAGCTGCGGTCGCCCGGATTTCAAACTGTTGCTCGGCGAGCAGCAGAGCGATCAGGCCTACGTGAAGCTGAAAATCTGCGACGTGCTCGACACCACGCCCGACGGCGTCATCAGCCTCGACCCGGATTTCGTCCCGACCTACATTCAGGCCCACGCCTCCAGCTACCTGCTGTCGTGCCTGAAAGAAGTCATCAGCATGCTCAGCCACCGTGGCGACACGATTGCCGAGCGGATTCGCTCCAATGGCAAGGTCGGCGGCGCTGAAGTCGGCGACTTCATGATGCTGCAACTGATCAACCGTACCGAACTGCTGCTGCGCCATTACCTCGGTCTTGAGCAGGTTCACCCGGAAGAGTTGTATCGCACGCTGCTGACCATGCTCGGCGATCTGGCGACCTTCTCCGGCGAGAGTAAACGCCCGCGTCTGGACAGCCGCTATTCCCACGCCGATCAGGGCGCAAGCTTCCGCAAACTGATGGAAGCGATCCGTCAGGTGCTGTCGATGGTGCTCGAACAGCACGCCATCGAACTGATCCTGCAGGCGCGTCAGTACGGCATCATCGTCTCGCCGTTGCACGATCACAAACTGCTCGGCTCGGCCTCGTTCGTGCTGGCAGCCAGTGCCAACTGCGACTCCGAAGAACTGCGTCAGCGTTTGCCGCAGCACCTCAAGGTCGGCCCGGTGGAGCGCATCCGCCAACTGGTCAACCTGCACTTGCCGGGGATCAAGGTCAAACCGTTGCCGGTGGCCCCACGGCAGATCGCGTTCCACTCGAACAAAACCTATTTCATCCTCGAACTCAGTTCCGAAGACCTGGCACAACTCGAGCGCTCCGGCGGTTTCGCGTTCCACGTGTCCGGCGAATTCGCCGAGCTTGAACTGAAATTCTGGGCCATCAGGAACTGACCGACATGATCAAGGAAACGGATTACAACCAGGACGACAAAACCGTCCTGCTCGACCGTCAGGGCCACGGACCGGCATCGAGTCCGCTGACCGACTTCGCCGCGCCGCCGCGTTTCGAGCAACTGGAAGAACGCATGATCTACGCCGCGCGCCTGCGTCCGGCCGAGGCGTTCAACATCAGCCTCAACTCGCTGGTCGCGGCCTCGTCCGATTTGCTCTCGGAAGTGGTGCGTCTCAAGCACAGCGAGACCCGCGAAGACCTGTACGCGCTCAATGAGCGGCTGACCGCCGGGCTGAAGTTGTTCGAAGTGCGCGCCCTGCACAACGGTGCCGAAAGCAGCCAGGTAATGGCCGCGCGTTACGTGCTCTGCACCGTGGTCGACGAAGCCGTCGTGACCACGCCGTGGGGCAACGAAAGCGAATGGTCGCAGATGAGCCTGCTGAGCAGCTTCCACAACGAAACCTTCGGCGGCGAGAAGTTTTTCCAGCTGCTCGATCGGCTGTCGAAAAACCCGGTCAAGCACCTGCCGATGCTCGAACTGATGTACCTGTGCCTGTCCCTCGGTTTCGAGGGCAAGTACCGCGTCCAGGCGCGCGGCATGCTTGAGCTTGAAGGCATCCGCGACGCCTTGTACCGGCAGATCCGTCAGTTGCGTGGCGACGTGCCGCGCGAATTGTCGCCGCACTGGGAAGGCCTCAACGATCAGCGCCGCAACCTGGTGCGCATCGTGCCGGCGTGGATGGTGGTGCTCTTTACTCTGGTCTGCCTGGTGGTGATGTATTCGGGCTTCGCCTGGGTCCTGAGCGAACAACGCGACACCGTTCTGCATCCTTATCAGCCGCTTGATCCAGCCGCGGTGCAACCGCAGGCGCAGCCGTAAAACAGGGACGTGTGATGAAAAAGTTTTTCAAGAAAGTCGGCGCCTTCCTGCGCCAGACCTGGGTCTGGACTCTGCTGCTGGTGCTGTTCGTGGCGCTGCTGGTGTGGTTCGTCGGCCCCTTGTTGGCGGTCGATGATTACAAGTTCTGGGAAAGCGCGACCTCGCGCCTGCTGACCATCAGCGTGCTGTTCCTGATCTGGGGCCTGACCATGGTCTTCGTCAGCTGGCGCGCGGGTATCCGCAAGAAAGCCGAGGAAGAAAGCGAGGACGGCCAGGACCGTATCCGCCGCGAAGAGCTGATCGACGAAGAACAGAAAGAGTTGAAGGCGCGGTTCAAGGACGCGCTGAAAACCCTGAAGACGTCGAGCCTGTATCGCGGTCGCAGCGAGCGCTGGCGCAGTGACTTGCCGTGGTACCTGCTGATCGGTCCGCAGGCCTCGGGCAAAACCAGCCTGCTGGATTTTTCCGGTCTGGAATTTCCGATCAACAAGATCGACCGCAAGCTGACCCGCGACACCCTCGGCACCCGTCATTGCGACTGGTATTTCGCCGATCACGGTGTACTGATCGACACCGCCGGGCGCTACACCACTCAACCGGACGCGGAAGTCGACGGCAACGCCTGGACCACCCTGCTGGAGCTGCTGCGCAAGCGTCGTCGCGGCCGTCCGTTGAACGGCGTGCTGGTGACCATTCCGGTGGAAACCCTCACCGGCGGCAGCGAGCAGGACATCGAGACCCTCGCACGCCAGGTGCGCAGCCGCCTGCAGGATGTGCATCAGAAACTCCACGTCGATGTGCCGGTGTATCTGGTCCTGAGCAAGGCTGACAAGCTGCTCGGCTTCGATGAATTCTTCGACCAACTGACTCGCGAAGAAAGCGATCAGGTGCTCGGCACCAGTTTCCGCAAGGATCAGGTCGGCACCGACGTCACGGTTCTGCGCAACGAGTTCGAAGAGCTGCTGCGCCGCCTCAACAGCCAAGTGATCATGCGCATGCACTCCGAGCGCGACACTCAGCGCCGTGGCCGCATCCTCGACTTCCCGCATCAGTTGGGGCAGATCGGCGAGCGTCTGTGCCTGTTCGTCGACATGGCGTTCACCGGCAACCGCTATCAGCGCGCCACGCAACTGCGCGGCTTCTACCTGACCAGCGCGCCGCACCTGACCCAAGAAATGGATTCGACCACCGCCGGCATCGGCGCCAGCCTGGGCATGAACGCCGGCGTGCTGCCGACTCTGCGCAGCGGTCGTTCGCGATTCATCCACCACTTGCTCAGCCAAGTGATTTTCCCCGAGGCCGATCTGGCCGGTCTGGACAAGCGCGAGCGCAGCCGCATTCATTGGGGCCAGCGTGCGCTGTACGTCGGCGCTCTGGCGGCGCTGGCACTGTTCGGCATGCTCTGGGCCGGTGGTTTCTCGGCCAACTATGAGCGTCTGGAAAATCTGCGCACGCTGGCGCAGAACTGGACCCAGCAACGCTCGGCCGTCACGCCGCGTGATGACGCCATGGGCGTGCTGAAAGTGCTCGACACCAGCTACGCCGCGACCCAGGTGTTCCCGAGCAAGGGCGACGTCTCGTACCACGAACGTGGCGGCCTGTATCAGGGCGAAGAGATCAACCCGGTGGTGAAAACCGCCTACGAGCGTGAGCTGGAAGCGCAGTTGCTGCCACGGGTGGCGACCATGCTCGAAGGGCAGATCCGCGCCAACATGAAGGACCGCGATCGCCTGCTCAACAGCCTGCGCGCGTACCTGATGCTGAACATGAAGGACCGTCGCGACGCGGCATGGCTCAAGGACTGGGTCGCCACTGACTGGTCGCAGCGCTACACCGGCAACACCGCGGTGCAGAACGGTCTGAACACGCACCTCGAGCGCTTGCTCAAGCAGCCGTTCATCTATCCGCTGAACGATCAACTGGTGACGCAGGCGCGTCAGGTCCTGCGCAGCGAATCGTTGGCCAACGTGGTTTACCGCATGCTCCGCGAGCAGGCGCGCAACCTGCCGGACTACCGCTTCAGCCAACACCTCGGCCCGCAAGGCTCGTTGTTCATCGGCACTGAATACGTGATCCCGGGTTTCTACACCCAGCAGGGTTATCAGCAGTATTTCTCGGTGCAGGGCGCGGCGCTGGTCACCGATATCCTGCGTGACAACTGGGTGCTGGGCGAAGGCGCGGGCATCAGCGACATGGACTTGCGTCGCCTGATGGTCGAGCTTGAGCAGCTGTACTTCCGCGACTACGCCAACTACTGGAGCGAAGCCGTTGGCCAGGTCGCATTGCCACCGATCAGCGACGCCGGCGAAGGCGCCGAGCAACTGGCGGGCCTGACGTCGGCCAACTCGCCGGTTCTCGCATTGCTCACCGAAGTACGTGAAAACACCCGCTTCGAAGCCGCTGCTGATCCGGTCGATGAAGCCGGTGAAGCTGCCGATGCGCTGGCCGGGCAGAAAGGCAAACTGGGCAAGGTCGGCAAACTCGCCGCGGCTGCCGCCGACAAGGCTTCGGCGCTGAACGTGGCGAAAAACCTGCCGGACACCGCGAAGAAATCCCTGCAACGCCGCTTCGAACCGCTGCATCGTCTGCTCGATGACAACAACGGCCCGGGCGCTGACCTGACGCCAGCGTTCAGCGCGCTCAACGACCTGCAACTGCAACTGGCCGGTCTGGCCCGTTCCAGCACGCCGGAGCAAGCCGCATTCGAGATGGCCAAGACGCGCATGAGCGGCCAGCGTGATGCGCTGACCAACCTGCGCAATGCCTCCGGTCGTCTGCCGCGTCCGCTGAGCGTGTGGTTCAACGTGCTGGCCGAAGACTCGTGGCGTCTGGTGCTCAACGATGCCTATCAATACCTGAACGGCCGTTATCAGAACGAGCTGTACAGCGTGTATGGCAAAACCATCAGCAAGCGCTATCCGTTCAGCGCCAGCAGCACCAGCGACGTGGCGATCAGCGACTTCCGCGAGTTCTTCCGTGCTCAAGGTACTGTCGATCGCTTCTTCGACAGCTACATGCGTCCATTCGTCAGCGGCGATCCGGGCAACTACCGCATGCGCAGCGTCGACGGTCACAGCCTGCCGGTATCGAAGGTCTACCTCGATCAGATGGCGGCGGCGCAGACCATTCGCCAGAGCTTCTTCTCGATCAACCCGGCCGAGCCGACCGTGCAGTTCAAGCTTGAGCCGTACACCCTCGATCCGGCGGTCAGCCGCTCCGAATTCAAGTTCGGCGACAAGACCATGGAATACCGTCACGGCCCGATCCTGCCGATGACCTTCAAGTGGCCGACCGATGCTGAAGACGGTCGCACCAGTCTGGTCATGGACAAGATGGCCGGGCGTCCGATCGGGATCGAGAAGAACTCCGGCCCATGGTCGCTGTTCCGTTTGTTCGACCTGATGCAGACCGAGTACCTGAACGGTCGTGACGTGCTGGTACTGAAAGCCGACGTGGGTGGCCTGCGCGCCAACTACCTGCTGACCAGCCAGCGCACGCCGAACCCGTTCGACATGGGCGTACTGCGCACCTTCCGTATGCCGGTGCAGCTCTGATGCTGGTGGCCAGTCCCTGGCGCAGCGCGGCGCGTACCGACCCGGGCAAGGTGCGGGCGCGCAACGAAGATGCCTTCCTCGACTCGCCGCAGCATGGGCTGTGGGTGGTCGCGGACGGCATGGGCGGTCATCAGGGTGGCGACATCGCCAGCCAGTTGATCGTCGCCAGCCTGGCTGAGTTGCCGCAACACGAGGACTTCGACGAACGCCTCAAAGCCATCCGCCAGTGCCTGCACTGGCTGAACCGGCGCTTGGGGCAGGAGTTGACGGTCACTGCCGGGCGTCACGACAGCATCATGGGCAGCACCGTCGTTGCGCTGCTGGTGGAAGGCAATCGCGCGGCCTGCATCTGGGCCGGCGACAGCCGTTGCTATATGTGGCGCGGGCAGCGGCTGTATCAGCTGTCCAAGGACCATTCGCTGCAACAGCAACTGATCGACGAGCAGCAAATGAGCGTCGAACAGGCGGCAGCGCACCCGGCGGCTCAGGCACTCACCCGAGCCGTCGGCGCCGCCGACACACTGACCCTGGATGTGCTTGAACTCGAGGTCTATCCGGGCGATGTGTTTTTGCTCTGCAGCGATGGTTTGTATCAGGGCCTGAGCAGCGATGCCCTCGGCAACGCCCTCAGCCTCAGCGCGCCGCACGTGGCGCTGGAACGTTTGTTCGACGGCGCCCTGCGAGGCGCCGCGCGGGACAACCTGACTGCCGTGGTGATCCGCCAATGAGTGAACTCGAATCGCCCATCGATGACCTGCTGATCAGCGAAGAGCAGGCCAACAACCTGACCTACTTCGCCTTCGCCAAGGGCAACCAGGCCGAACCGTTGCTGGCGCCGACCAAGGCCAGCATCGGTGCGCTGCCGGATGTACTCGCCGGTCGCTACCACCTCGAGCGTCTGCTCGGGGCCGGTGGCATGGGCGCCGTTTACCGGGCGCGAGATCTGCTGCATGAGCAGTTCGGCGATCCCGACCCTTACATTGCGCTGAAAATCCTCAGCGAAGAATTTGCCGAATCGCCGGATGCCAGTGCCTTGCTCTACAGCGAGTTCGCCCTGACCCGGCGTCTGCGCCACGACAACGTCGTACGTGCGCACACCTTTGAAGTCGACACCGACTGCCAGCGGGCCTTCATCACCATGGAATACATGCGTGGCCTGACCCTGGACAAATTGCTCTGCGAGCGGCCCCTCGGCCTGCCGTGGCAAGAATTGCGTGACATCGTCCTGCCGCTGCTCGACACGTTGGCCTACGCCCACCGTCGCGGCGTGCTGCACGGTGATCTGAAACCGAGCAACGTCATGCTCAGCGAAGACGGCCTGCGCCTGTTCGACTTCGGTCTGGGGCAGGCAGAGGAGGGCACCTTGCCCGGTCTGCCGCACCTGAGCCGCGAGCGCTTCAACGCCTGGACCCCGGGCTACGCCGCCCCCGAACTGCTTGAGGGCCAACCGTTGTCGGCCAGCGCGGACGTGTACGGCGTGGCCTGCGTGATCTATGAACTGGCGGGCGGCAAACACCCGTTCCGCCGCTTACCCTCGACCCAGGCCCGCGACGAGCACCTGGAGCGCGAACTGCGCGCCCCAGCGAATCTACCCCAGCACGGCTGGCAAGCGCTGCGAACCGCGCTGAGCTTCAACCCGGCAGAACGCACCATCACTGCCCAACAATTGCGTGACGCCTTGGGCGCCACTTCGTCCTGGCTGCAACGTCTGCGACTTCGGGCGTAACGGATGACATTCGAACAGGGAGCACACGATGTTCAACTCAGCTAACGAAACCCACTTCAGCCTCAAGGTCGAAGACTACGTCGGCGACCTGCAAGTGCTGTCGTTCACCGGCACCGAAGGCATCAGCCAGGCGTATCGCTTCGACCTCGAACTGGTCAGCGAAAACCCTGATCTGGATCTGGAACAACTGCTGCACAAGCAGGCGTTTCTCGCATTCGATCCACAAGGATCCGGCATTCACGGGCAGATCTACCGCGTCGCCCAAGGCGATGCCGGCAAGCGCCTGACCCGCTACAAAGTGTCGATCGTGCCGCAACTGCAATACCTGCATCACCGCACCAACCAGCGCATCTACCAGCAGATGTCGGCGCCGAAAATCATTGCGCTGATCCTCGAAGAACACGGCATCAAGAGCAACGCCTACAGCTTCCAGCTCAGCCAGCCGTGCCCGGATCGCGACTACTGCGTGCAGTACGACGAAACCGACCTGCATTTCGTTCAGCGCCTGTGCGAAGAGGAAGGCATTCACTACCACTTCCAGCACAGCGAAAAGGCCCACCTGCTGGTGTTCGGCGACGACCAGACCGTGTTCCAGAACCTTGGGCAGCCAACTGCTTATGTGCAGGGCAGCGGTATGGTCGCCGACGAGCCGGTGATCAAAGCCTTCAAACTGCGCCTGGAAACCCGCACCACCCGCACCACGCGCCGCGACTACGACTTCGAAAAACCGCGCCTGCGAATGGAAGCGGCCTACAAACCGGACGGCGACAGCACTGAACCGGATCTCGAAGACTACGACTACCCCGGCCGCTTCATCGACCGCGCCCGAGGCAAGTTCCTCAGCCAGCGCGCCCTCGAACGCCACCGCGCCGACTACCGCCAGGCCGAAGGTCGCGGCGACCAGACCAAACTGGTCAGCGGCCACTTCATGGAAATGTCCGACCACCCGCGCAGCGAGTGGAACGACCTCTGGCTGCTCACCGAAATCTTCCACGAAGGCAAACAACCGCAAGTCCTCGAAGAAGGCGTGACCAGCGACACCACCGACGAAAAAGATGACTTCCACCAGGGCTACCGCAACCGATTCCTCGCCACCCCGTGGGACGTGTTCTACCGCCCGGCCCTCGAACACCCGAAACCGCGCGTGCTCGGCAGCCAGACCGCCATGGTCACCGGCCCAAAAGGCGAAGAAATCCACTGCGACCAATACGGCCGCATCAAAGTGCAATTCCACTGGGACCGCGAAGGCTTGGCCGACGACAAAACCAGCTGCTGGCTACGCGTCTCCAGCTCCTGGGCCGGCGACCGCTACGGCGCCATCAGCATCCCGCGCATCGGCATGGAAGTCCTCGTCACCTTCCTCGAAGGCGACCCCGACCAACCGCTGGTGACCGGCTGCCTGTACCACAAGGAAAACCCGGTGCCGTATGCACTGCCGGCGAACAAGACTCGCAGCGTGTTCAAAACGCTTAGCTCGCCGGGTGGTGGTGGGTACAACGAACTGCGCATCGAAGACAAGAAAGGTGCCGAGCAGATCTACATCCACGCCCAGCGCGATTGGGATGAGAACGTTGAGCATGACCAGAAGATTCGGGTCGGGAATGAACGTCATGACACGGTGGTGAAGAACACCTACACCGAGCTGAAGGCTGAAGAACACCGCACCACGATCTCCGACCGCAAGGTTGAAGCGAAGCTGGATGATCACCTGACAATTGGGCAGAACCAACACGTCAAACTCGGCACGGCGCAGCTGACCAGTGTGGGGAAAGAGATACACCTCAAGGCTGGGGACAAGATCGTTATTGAGGCGGGGACGGAGCTGACCATTCTTGGGGGTGGGAGCTTTATCAAGCTGGATGGCGGTGGGGTCACGGTGGTTGGGCCGGTGATCAAGATCAATGCGGGTGGCTCGGCTGGGTCGGGCACAGGGATCGGGATTAAGCCGCCGGTGCTGCCGGGGGCGGCGGATAAGGATAAGGCGGGGAGTTTGATGGATCAGGCGTTGGGGAATTCGCCGCCTGAGAAGGTTAAGCCGAAGGCTTTTTTTGTGTTTTCCGAGTGATCGACATGAATGGTGTTTTGAAGAAGAGCAATGGCATCGCGATAGCGGTTTTCACCGCGTCGCTGTTGAGCCTGTTTCATGGCAGCGCTTATGCGGATGAATGTCCGTCCGAGGACTTTTCCCAGTTTCTGCCGGCGTTTTCTGCGAATGCCGAAACTCAGCAGCGGTGGACTGCGATGACGGTGAAGTCGCTGGTTTTGAAACCGGTGGGAGATCATGGGGTTTTTGAGCCTAAAACGATGGGGCTTACTAGCACCAATTTAGCGTTTCCGTTGATGGCGCCTGTAGGCGCGGACAAGACTGAAGGCGTAGAGGTTGAGGAGATTGACGATAATCATTTCAACGTAGTGGATAAGCGAGCAGGTAATAGCAACATCAAGATTTTTAATTTTTCTCGCCAAGCGTGTTGGGTGCTTGAGGGGGTTGAAGATTGGTCGATCAGTGAGAAAGATCTCGTAGAGACGAGCAAGCCCCGCATGAGCGAGGCAGAGAATTTTTGCTTTCAACGTGCAGAGGCCTTTAGAGGCCTAGGGGGGCTGGAGCAGTACCGACTCACAGGTGAGTTGTTTGAAGCTTCCTTGGAAAACTATCTATGCGCAGCCGCTTCCGGTGATCCCCAGGCTAGTTTGAATGCAGCAAGCTTGAGTCTTTCCGGAATGGCTCCGCAGTTGCAAACGGAGAAGGTTGAGCAGCTATTCAAGGCAGCAGCGACCACTCTGCCTGAGGGGGCGATGAGCCTCTCGTTGTTTTATTGCGATGGAAACAACATTTCCTCCAATGGCCCTTGCCAGCATCCAGCACAGGCCGAGGAAGCGCTGACGCAAGCGGCCCGTATGGGAAGTGCTTTTGCGATAAATGCACTCGGGCGTGCCTTTGAAACTGGAGAGCTGGTAACGAAGGACATGTCCCGGGCGGTTGCGTGCTACCAAGTGGCTGCCAAAAAAGGCAGCAAAGGGTCTATCGCACATTTGGAACGTCTAAATAAACAGACCGCTGAAATTACTAAAGCGAGCTATTGCTACTGATTATTGCAGGAAGCAGAAATGACAGAGCCACTAGATTTATCAAGTAACTATACGAGTGCTAACTATAGATATAAGGAAGGAGGAGATGGTTTCGTCGTAGAAAATGGCAAAAAAATCGTCGATTGCTCTCATATGGTAAACCTGTTGCTCACAGGCGCTGGATATCAAGTTCCTTACCAGAATACGGCGGGGCTAAATAGTGCAGCCGCACTTCAATACTATGATGTAATTAGTCCTGCTAATGTGAGGCGAGGAGATATCGTACTCTGGATTAACGTAATCTCTAATCGAGATAATAAAACGCTAAATCATACGGGTATCGTAGAGCACTATGATAGTACGCTGGACTCTCAATATGGTGAGTTTTTTGGGGCGCAAAGCTCTGGTCCAGCTACTGCAAAGTTTGGTGCCTATAGCAAAGCATATTTTTGGCCAGTCCCTACAAAATTTCTAAGGGTTAAGGAATCGACTCGGACGGGGGAAGGATCCGCACCTGCGCCCGCACCTGCACCTGCACCGGTAGAATCTACACCATTAATGAATTTTCAGTACCCGTTTAGAAAAGCGGACGGATCGCAATTTAAGGATGCTGAAGAAATCTTTAAAGCACTTGAGAGTGAAAGCTCAGGTAACTTTTTACTTGGGAATCATGGATTTTGGCATGGCGGTATTCATATCACGCATAAGACTGCCCCGCAGTGTGTGAGAGATGAACCTATTCGTTGTATTGGAGATGGTGTCGTCGTAGCCTATCGGTTGAATGAGGATTATTTAAAGACTGAGTTTGAAGGTTCGAGTACTACAGAGGAATTGAAGTACTCAAATTCATTCTGCCTTGTCAAGCACGACTATAAATCACCACCTAATAAAGAGGTCGTGCCCAATACTAGTAATGAACTCGTATTTTATAGCCTGTATATGCATTTGCTACCATACCAGAGGTACGCGGATGAACCAGAACAGACGGGCCCTCAAAAAATAAAGATGATCGCAAGTGGGTTTAAAGCTCGAAGCGATGTTGCTGGCGCAACTGGCTGCATCGAATATGGTTCGATTTCTGCTGGAACTGAAATTGAAATACTTGAAGAGCACTCTGATCACATCCACGCGAAAGGCAAACTAATTAAAGGTACAGTAGGTGGACGCACGCCAGGACAGGATTTCTGGTTCGCCTACAAGCAAAACGGTGTTGCATACCCAAGAGGTGATGGCAGTGCGAGCTGGAAAGCAATAACTGCACCGGAGCGAAAGAAGCCAGATTATTGGAAGGGCAAGGTCAGAGCGATAGTTTCCGGCTCTGGGCTTACCTTAAGGGTAGCCCCCTCACCGCAGAGTAACGGCGCTTTAGCTGGGGCTGCAATGAGACAGGTAAATAGTCTGGGGCAAAATGAAGATTTAGTACTTTGTACAAATAGCGTAATAGAATTTGATAGTGGGAAAGTTTTTAGCCTGAAGATTGGCTCTAAGTCATACAAAATGGCGGAATGTTGCTTTATACCAAGTCCTTCCGGCGCTGTAACTGGTTTGAAAAATCATTCTACTCCCGTGCCCACTACTTTTTGGGCTTGTGTTGAAAAACCGTATGTTCAATTGCAAGGATTGGTTCCGACGGAATTTGATAAAGTTGTGTCGATGGATACAGCTATTAAGGCCGGTGATATAATCGGTTTCCTTGGTTTAAATGAGACGCTGGCAGGCCCGGAGGGCGGGGTTTCGAGAAATTTTCAAGTTCATGTTGAGATTTTTTCGGCTGATCCGAAGATTGAGGATTTTCTTAAAAATAAAGCTGCTGTTAAGCAGGGGAAACAATATCTGCACCTGCCTGCAAATACGGCTTTAAAAAGTAAGCCTCCGCTAACAGAAGTGGTCACGATCTCCAATGAAAGTTTCGTGGAACTCGGAAAGGCTATTCCGTTTAAGGATGCTGAAGAGTGGTACGAAGTAACCATTGTCGATAACGCAGAAAGCAAAACAGGACTGCTCAAAAAGGAAGGCGCTAAAATTCTCAGTCAACACGATTGGGATAAATTAGGTTTTCGAATAGTAAAAGAGTCGAATTCAAATGCCGATGGATTTTTAGATCCAAATGATATGCCGGAATTTTTTCAATTGTTATACAAAGACTTGGATAAATTCGGCAATGGAGATAACAAGGTCACTCCTGAAGACTTTCCCATCGCGCTTAGAAATATAGAGTTCAGAGATCATTGGTCCAAACTAATTGCGTATCATCCTACTGAATGGAAAGCCAAGTCGGATTCTGCTAAGTGGTCTCGGTTAGATACACTGCTTGAAGATTCGCCGGCCGCGCTAAAGCACGAGAAAGAGCGCATAGATAGTCTGGTGTTTTGGGAAGATTCCGCTTTGCAATCCAACGGGTTGGGTGATGGAGTTGTCTGGCATTTTCATCCAGTGGCGTTTATTGGTAATCAAATTGGTGCTCGTGGGAAAATAAAAATTACGGTTGAGATGCTGAAAAAAGTATTTGAGGGGATTAAGAACTCTACAGAGCAGGACGTGTTGTTGGAGGAAGTTGCATCTCAATTAAATGAAAACTGTGAGAGATATAAGCTTGATACGCCATTAAGGCTAAGTCATTTTTTTGCTCAGGTAAGGCAGGAAATAGGTTCGAAGTGCGCGGTGGTGGAGGACTTCACATATGGCGTCGAGGGACTTAAGGGTACTTTCGGGTACTTTAGGGATAATCCAAGTGAAGCAACGCTTTATGGGTATCCTGGCACTACAAAATACGTTTCACACTCTAATCAAGTGGCAATTGCCAACCGGGCATATGGCGAAAGACTAGGAAACGATAGTATCGCCTCTGGTGAGGGCTGGAAATACAGGGGAAGAGGGCTTAAACATTTGACGGGGAAAGCCAACTACAAAGCTTTTAAAGATTACCATAAGAATTTTTGGGGGGAAGAGGTCGACTTTGTTGGCGATCCAGATATTTTACACACCAAATTCAAATACTCCGTCCGGTCGGGAGTTTATTTCTGGCTAAAGAATAATTTGTTTGTCGAGGCTGATAAGGGCGATGCAGAGGCCAATGTGAATGCAATAACCGCTATTATTAATCTCGGCACCGATAGTTATGATAAGCGTAGGGCTCATTTCAAAAGGATATATCACAATGAAAAGATATTTGACTCTATTTAAGCGGCATTTTATTCCGTTTATAGTTTTTGGTTTCGTAGCGTCCAATGTGTTTGCGGACGCCGCACCCACAATAGGTGAATTCCATCCTACGGTGGTAGCCTCTTTGGGCGAAGAAAAGATCGCTGTATTTTTTTTGAAAAATAGTCTGAAGGCGATAGCTAAAGAAGAGCATGTTGCCGATGCTGAGATATATTACTCATCATTGAGCTCCGGTAAACCCTCTCTAAACTATGTTTGGAAGGTTGAGGGGGATCAGATCGCTTCTGTATTTTTCTACGAGTGGAAGTCCCCTGCGAGAGCCGGAAAGTCTATGTTTGTGTTGACAAAAAGAAAGTTGTCGAACTCGGCATTTGACGGTTTTGCTTATTCGGTAATGGAGTTCCCAATAAGGAGAGATGGTGGAAGTGTATCCTTGCTTCATTTTACTGGCGATTTGCCTGATCCAGCTCTAGATAATTGTATGGAGGGGGCAGATCTGGTTACGGGAAATAAAGTGGTCTGTGCTTATAAAGATGCGGCGAGCATTAAAAATTACTTTAGCTTGCAGGATAAAAAACATTAAAAGTTGTGTGCGCGGCAATAGAGAAAACGGGGCGGTTCATTTTTAGCTGAATCCGTCCCGTGTATCTTCTTGCGGTTTTACTTCCTGCTTCACCGCCATCTAGTCTTCCAGATGATCCAGCGCATACGTCACCACATTGGCAATTTAAGTCAGGTGGTTAAGGGAGCTGGTAAAGGGGGCGGATTTATTTATCCGTTTGCTTTATCGTTGAGCCCAAATAAATCTGTCCTCTTTGTTGTCCATTTTTATTTTCAGCGGCTAAACAATACGCCGAAGCGCGAATAGTTGAACTTGAGGGGATCTTGGAATGAGGGTGGTAGCTTTTTTAGTTTTCGCGCTCCTGGCGTCAGTGGTCAATGCGAGCTCTAGCTGCGAGGCTGACCTGAATGGGGATGGAATCTGCGATCCGTATGGTGTTAGACCACTTGAGGATGACAGTACAATTTCGCGAATTACTATAGATATTGGTGGGGGTAAAAAGTCAGTTTCGGGATTTTTTGAACTTGGAGACGGTGGGTTGTCTGTAGGTTATCTACCAGGTGAGTTTTCGCTGTTGCTGGATTTTTATACTCGTAATACTGATCTTACGCAGTATAGTTTTAAATGGAATTCTGCGCGGGAAGACTGGGTTCTCTATAAAATATCTACTTGGGCGGAACCTGGTAGAGATGAAAAATATACCTTGGGTGGTGAGAGGGTACCAGTTGAAGCACTATTTCCGCAGAAGTTTAATGTTCAGCGTGTGGCGTGTTGCACTCTGTTCTCTCAGTTCTCCGAAAATGGGCCAAATTTTAGCTATTTGAATAATGAGGATCAGCTTGCAGAAATCACGAAAGACTTCAAATATATTCTTGGTAAGCTTCCTCAAGGCGAAAAAGGAAGGTTGTTTTATGGGCTCGATGATGGCGGAAATAAGGTGAGGAGGAGTATTCCTCAAGAGCTGGTGTATGAGCTGACATTGATAATTTCCAATGATAATGTCGGGCCTCTAAATGACTATGCTTATTATTTGTATCGTAGCAAAAACAATGTTTTAGCTGCTTTGCTTTTGAGGGAGATTCATAAAAAGCTTCCGGAGAGAGTCGTTGCAACATTGAATTTGGCAGATGCTTATTGGGATATCGGAATGAAGTCCGACGCATGTCCGCTTTATAAGGAATACATCGCTAAAATGACAATGAACGGAAAGGGTGAACGTATTCCACAGGCAGCGAAGTCTCGAGAAAACTGCAATTGAGACGAACCGCGTTTCACGGGGAGGAGTAGGGCGAGCACATGCAATTCAAAACTCTGGCGGTATCACTGCTCGGCCTGATGTGGACAATCCCGGCGTTAGCCGAAACCACCACGTTCAGGCCAACCAAAGACGTCGACGCGACGCTGGTTCTCGAAGGCTCCAAGCTGAGCATCGCGGTTAAAAGCGAAACGCACAGCGAGTCGCGAACAATCGATTTTGAAGCCGAAAACGAACTCCACATGCAGTTCGATGATTTCAGTTTCGACGGCGCCAAGGATTTCGCGATCTGGCAGCTCGATGACGGCATGGGCACTTACCACTACTACCGGGTGTTCGTTTATCAAGCCAAAACCGGCACCTTCGAAGAGTTACAGCCGGACTGCGGCGATGGCTTCGTTAACCTGCGCGTCGACAAAAAACGTAAAGCGTTGCTCAGCACTTACTGGGAAATGAACATACCCAAGCAATGCATCACCCGATTCACCAAACGCAAAACCTGAATGACTCAAGGATGAACACCGTGAACCGTTTTGTTTTAACCCTTCTGGCCGTACTGCTGCCGGCTTCAGCCGCCTACGCGCAGGACGACTGCAGCCATGTCTCCTCAAGCCTCGAAATGGTGCCCTGCTCGGAGGCGGCGAAGAAGGCTGCCGATACGCAGTTGAATGTCAGCTACAAGCAGCTGATGACGCGACTTGAGTCTGACTATCGAGCAGATCCGGCATTGGGCGCGGAGTACGCCGCGAAGGTCAAAGAGTCGCAACGTGCGTGGTTGAAGTTGCGCGATGCGAACTGCCCTTTGGAGGCATTCGAAATCGAGACGGGGATGCCAGCGCATGTGTTTGCCGTTAACTCGTGTATCGCCAGAATGAGTCGTGAGCGCTCGGCGTATCTGGACAAGATTGTCCCTGCTCTTGCATCCGACAAGAACTCGTCGACGGCTCCCACCAGCGACGCTTGCCCCTCGGAGGAATTCGCGCCTTTCATTGCGGCGTTTTCCGCCAGCAGCGAATCACAGCGCCGTCTCACTGCAATGACGGTCAAGTCCCTGGTGTTGAAACCGTTAGCAGGAAAGGATCGAAGTACCTTTGAGCCTTCGACCTCGGGAGTCAGTGGAGCTACTTTCAACTATCCGCTGATGGCTGCAATCACGCCCGGCAAGACACCTGGAGTCGAAATCGAAGAGGTCGATGACAGTCACGTCAATGTGGTGGATAAAAGGGGAGGCAACAGCAATGTGAAAATCTTCAACTTCTCTCGTCAGGCGTGCTGGGTGCTTGAGGGGATTGAGGATTGGTCGATCAGTGAGAAGGATCTTGTCGCAACGGACAACCCGGGAATGAGCCGCGCCGAGAACTTCTGTTATCAGCGTGCAGAAGCGTTGGGTGGGCTGGGGTCTCTTGAGCAATACCGGCTGACTGCGGAGTTGATTGAAGCGTCGCTGGAAAATTTTGTGTGTGCTGCAGAGTCGGGTGATGCACAGGCGAGCCTGTCGGCGGCGAGCCTGAGTCTTTCGCAAATGGCATCTCAGTTGGAAACCCCTAAGGTTGAGGCTTTGTTCAAAGCGGCTTCGAAAATACCAAAGGGTGCGATGGGCTATGCGACGTTTCTTTGTTCGGGAAACTCCACCGACTATAACGGCCCTTGCCTTCATCCCAAGCAGGCAGAAGAGCAGGTTATTCGAGCGATTACCATGGGCTCCACGGACGCGATGAATTACCTGGCCTCTACCTTTGAGGGTGGGGAGTTAGGAACGAAGGATATATCGCGGGCGTTAGCCTGTTATCAAATGGCGGCTGACAAGGGTGATCAGTTGGGCCTCTTCAACGTGGGGCGATTGGGATCGTCAGCCACGGCGCCGATCAAAGCCAGCCACTGCATTTGAATTTCGAGGGGCTGTTTGAGGCGGTTTTGCACAAGTTTTGTCTGAATCCCTCACGCTAAAACGTTTAACGCTTGAGCATCTGAGGACCGCGATTTTCCTTTAAACTTCCCACCCCCAAGGAACGCGCTCAGGACACGGAATGCCAGCCTCTTCTTCCTCGCTTCGCCCAGCGTTGGTGCTTTGGCTATATGCCGCTGCGATCACGCATATCCTCGCCGGTCTTACCCTGACCTGGGCCGGTGACTCCGGCTTGCTCGATGGCTACCTGCAAGTCCTCGAACTGTCGTTCTGGGGTGCCGATGCGGTTCCCACCGCCGGCCACGAACAACAAGTCTGGTGGCTCGCGCTGTTCGGCGCGACGTTGCAAAGTTATTCGCTGTACATGTTCGCGCTGGTGCACCTGGGCAATCGCTTGAAAGTCCCGGCAGTCTGGGGCTGGTTGATCGCCGGCATCCTGTTATGGGCGCCGCAGGACATGTGGCTCTCGGCGCAACAACAGGTCTGGTCGCACCTGTGGCTCGACGGTTTTGCGTTGCTGGTGTTGTTGCCGCCGCTGTTTTGGCTCTATCGACATGACTGTCGGAAAGGCTATCGCGCGACCGAATCGAGCGAGCAGAGCCGTGGCTGATGTATCACCGTTGAGTTTCATACAGCCTCGATATCTACGCGGACTGCTCTTTGGTTTTGCCCTCACGCAGGTTAGTCATGCCATTGCCGACAAGACCGTGTTGATCGGTGATGCTCTCGGTCAATCGCAGGCCGCTCAAGGGCCAGTTACCGCCTTGGTGGTTATGACACCCTGCCGGTTTTCGATGACGCTTACGCAAGATCAATGGCTGCAGTTCAATTCGCCTGATCTGGTATTCGTTGCGACAAAACAACTTCCCAACACATTGAACGCGCCGCACTTGTGGCAGGCACCAAGCTCAAACAGCGCTGAGTGGAATTTCGAAAAGTCAGCGGGTCTGAGCGAGCCATGGTTTGGTGTTATGTGTGAAAGTGCGGGAAGTTTTTCCGCTCTCACTAGTCAGCAGTTGCCGGCCGATGGCGCGATGGAGTTGCAGCTGTTGCGTGAAGCCAACGACCGCAAGTGTCCGGCGACTCTGACTGATCACGGCTGGGGGCCAACGTTGTTGGCGGGGCATCCGCAAACCTACACGTTTGAGTCGCTGAAGGGGGCAAAGTCGTCAGGATTCATCATCGGTTATCACGATGAGAGTCGGCGTCTGTTCAGTCGCATCACCTTCTGCCTTATGCATAACGAACAGGTACTGATTGGGTCCGCGGAGTCGGGCTCATCCGCCCCGTTGGCGATAAGCGTTGAAGGATTTGAAGAAATCAAAACAGCAGTGCGGAGCATCGCCTTCGAGTGAGGATGTTGACGATGCATTGCATAGATGGAGCTACAGCGTGAAAGGATTTTCGGTTCTTCTCGGCAGCTTGATATTGGCTGCCGCGTCCATGGCATTCGCTGCCGATCCAGCCTTCAAGGATTACACCGTCACGCCAGTTTTCAACGGGCCCAACCATAAACTGGTGCCGCAAGAGAACAGCAGTCCAATGATGGATCAGGCACGGGTGCAAGCCCTGCAAGGCAAGGTCAACTTCGCCGGCCATTACATCCTGCACAGGCTCGGTTGTGGCGGCAGCGCCATTTGCGGCGAAGTGCTGGATGCCCAGACCGGTGAAGTGGTTGGCGGTTTGCCGAATGCTTACGACGGCAGCACGTTCGGCATGGTTTACCAGCCCGATAGTCGCATGGTCATCGTGTCCGGCATCACGCTCGACGGTGAAGAAGATGCGCAGGGGAATGCTTTGGAGAGCGGCAACCGGGATCGTTACTACGAGTTTGTGAGCAACGAATTCCGGCTGCTGAGCATGACCGACGTTGAATCGTCGCCGATGGATGAGGAGTGAGTGGATGAATCGTCTTCTCGCGGGCAGCCTTTCGCTGCTGCTCTCTCTGCCAGTTCTCGGCGCGCCTTCGGACGCCTTTACCCCGCGCGATGTGGATCCGCCGATAGTCGGCGTCGACGGACACACCGTGACGTTTCGAGCGACTAAATGGACAATGCCGGGTGTGGAATCACTGACCGCATGGTTCACCGCCAACGGCAAAACCTTCCCGCTATTCGGCGCCGACATAGGCGCCGATGGGCACTCCAATATGCTCAGTCCTGACAAGAAAACCTTGTTACTCGACCCAGTGGTCTTCGGCATGTTGTCGCTCGAAAATGGCGAAGAAAAACTTGAATCGCAACAGCATTGCGTTGTGATCTCCATGGAGACCGGTTGCGTGCTGGCTGATCGTTGGGCGACTTTTTGTGTCGGTCAGTGGAAGGGCAATCAATGGGTTTCCGAAGACGGCGATGTGCTCACTCCCACCCTAGAGACGACGTCTCCAAAGGACTTGCTGAAATATGGCTCAAGTATCGAGCCGGCACAGTCCCGCGCAGAGTCCATCGAATCGAGCCTGAACTTTCTAAGTCCAGAGTCCTACATGGCGTGCCATCCCCCGGCGCAAAATGTTCGGGTCTACAACGACCTCGGTTTTTATCTGGCGGAGGGCGGTAGAGATGAGCTGGCGCTGAAGTTTTATCGCGGCGTTGAGGCCGTTGGTAAGCGCACGGTACTGATGTTGAACATTGCCGACTCGCTCTGGCGCCTTGATCGCAAAGATGAAGCGCAGCGCTATTACAGCCAGTACCGCGACGCGATGAGAGCCGACGGCAAGGCGCAGAAAATACCTAAACGTGTCGTTGAGCGATCCGTCATTCAGGGAATGAAAAATTGAACATGTTTGCGCGTTTTATCGCGTTGTCCTTTGGATGCCTGTTTGCCTCCTGCGCGATGGCCGAGGACGACTGTAAAGAAATCACCGTTAGCGCCCAGGTCGATCGGTGTGTGGAGGCAGCTCGCAAAGAAGCCGACACACAACTCAATGCCAGTTACAAGAAGCTGCTGGGACGGTTTGAGGCTCAACAACGGCGCGACCCTGAGCAGGGTAAGGCGCTGGTCGCCATGGCCAGAGAATCCCAGCGCGCCTGGATCAAGCTACGCGACACCACGTGCCCGCTTGAAGCCACGGAAATCGAGCCTGGGGTGGCAGCGCATGTCACGACGATCAGCAACTGCATGGCCAGAATAAGTCTGGAGCGTGCGGCCTACCTGGACACAATCGTCGCTGATGAGCCGGGTAATGTGGTCGATCTCAACAAGGTGTACCTGTCCGGCTCTCAGCGCTTCGGCGATGTCGTGGCACGTTATGTCAGCACCTTTGGCAGCCCAGGCCTGACGGTCCAGATACTGGCGCCCAACGGCGGTTGGAGAGTGCTGTCCTCCAAGCGGTTTTGCAGTTTCGAGGGCAAGGCATTTTGGACGGACTATGCCGATGCCGGGTTTGAGGATCATGCGTTTGCCGATGATGGATTGCACGTGACGCTCAGGTTGACGGAGCTTCGTGGGCTCGGAGAGAAGCGCCTCGCTTGTGTGATTCCGATCAAGAACGAGCAAATCAAAGAGCTGAAATGCGGCGCGCCTGAACCCGGTGCCTAATCGGGTCAATTGGGACGTATTTGGACATCATTTGATTGAATCAAGGATTGAAGAAAGTGAAACGCGTATTGCAGAGCGTTCTCTGCGCTCTAACTTGTTGTCTCGCTGTACCGGGTTCTCCCGCGCTTGCTGCGCCCCAAGTCCTGAAGGAAATTCCGGCTAGCTTGCTGGGTGATGCATCACGGCAAAAGGTATTTGTTCTGACAGGGGATGCGGACGAGGCCTCCAACCGGTTGTTGATCGCGCCGGTGCAGGCACGTAATGAGGAAATTTTGCTCGATACGTCGAAGGCGCTGCCTCTGATCAAGAGTCAGTACTCGTCTGCGCTTCAGGGTGTATTCAGCGTCCATGTACTTAAAGGTCGCCCCGGCGTCATGACTGTCATTGATCCGCAGGCTGAGGAAGCTGTCGTCAAGCAGCCGTTCGTTGAGGAAGGGGATTACATCGCGCTGGTAACCAGTGAAGAAGATAACGCGGTTTACAACTTCAACCTGTTGTTCGCCTTCAACAGAGGTTCAAAGCAGTTTGAGCTGAAAGCTCTGCTGGAAGTGGCGAACAACGACTCCTGTGATCGGTCGCTTGTCAGCGTAGTGGAGTTGCCGGTGCAGACATTGGGCCCAATCACTCTCGCTTCTTTCGACGGGCGTGAAGCGCTGCAGAAGCTGCAGGTTGCTCGTACTGGCAGTATTGAGGGCGTTAGAAAGAAATTGATGACCGTCAATTCGGCTGATTTGCTGGATATGGCGCTGGCAGCCTACCGAAAGGGTGATGACTCTTCCTTCAAGGATACGATGAGCTACGCGTTGATGGGCGGTGGCTCGCATGACACTTGTCCCCCGGATAGCTATATCGTCGCAAAGTACTACTACCCGCAGCGTCCCGGCTGGTCCAACGATCTCGGTTTTCTGCTCGGCGAGGCGGGTTACTACGCTGAGTCGATTGAGTTGCTCAATGCAGTGATTGCCAACCACCCAAACAGGACGGTTGCTTACCTGAATCTCGCTGACAGTTATTGGGCCGTGAACGATAAAGAGCGGGCGGTGGCGGCTTACAAGCAATACGCATCGCGAATGTCTGAAGCGGGGAAGGTTTCGAAGATCCCGGCGAGGGTGGGTGAGCGCAGTGCTGGAGTTTCCAAGAAATGATTCGGGCCCTATTTCCGTAAAGTTCGCAGAAATGCACTTTCAATTGCCCATAAGTCGCTAAGGAATGATCGGTTTGAAATCGTCGTTTGCGTTTATTTCTGCGCTTCTTCTAATACCGCTGACTGCCCTAGGTGAGGTTACTACCGAGGTTTCCTGCTTCCGTTCGTTGGAAGGCAAGAACATCAATTTCGAGTTTCGATCCTTTTACGACACCGTCGCACGGTGGAGCGGAGCAGGGGTCAAGTACACGAAGTCCCGAAAGGTCATTCCACTGGTCTATCGGGGTGTCGAAGAGGAAGTCATGGCAGAGGGGCGGCCTTCTCAGTTCACGACAACTTGGGTAGAAGTGTCCGAAGACTCGCTGACAGGCGAATATGAAATGGTCAGCCAGGGTGCTCGAATTTACGGGATGACTTACACGAACTACAAATCCGGAAAGAGGTATTCATTTGAACAAGACATCACCATGGATGCATCTGCAGAGACAGGCTGTCGGTGGTAAGACAGTGATCATCGAGAAAGGGGGCTCAACGCCCCCTCTTTTTCATCCGTGAATCTCGCTAAAACTTGGCCGCCATGTTCCGCACTTCAATGTGATCAAGCGTCCCTTCCACCATCAATCTGACCCCGTCCGCCATCCTACTCAATGCCAATGCAACCGAGCGGCGTGAGCCATCTATGTCGTCCGCAAGGTCCGCAGCGATGATGCTGATGGATAGCAGATCTTCCGAGGCGTTGGCCAGGAGGGCTTCGGCGTCGATGTCCGGGTTCAGGCTGAACAGGCCTTCGCGGCGTGGGGCCTGAGGGAGGTCGGATTTGCAGAAGTGGTGATCGAGGGCGCGTTCGGCGGCTTCATGTAGTTTTCTTGAATCGAAGGATTCGTAGGGGGAGGTGTCCTCCGTGTTGGTAGTTGAATTGGTCATCGGTGTAAATCCCTTGGAGTAAGAAGTAATTGCTCCCGAATTCGGACTTGCACATCCGGTCACCGAATACCCGATGACGCAGAAAGCCTATCGGTGATCTTCGAGCTCGCCTAGTTCATGGACAGCACCGCACTTCGCAGGAAATTTCCCATGGATTCGCGGGCCGGAAGATCAAAAGATCGCAGGCTTCGCCAGCTCCTACAGGGATGTGTTTCAACAGGTGTAGGACGTTGCTTGCGCAATCGTGACTTGGCAGTCATCGTGCGAGAAATGGTCTGCATCATCCTCCAACAGCGTTAGATACTGGCGTTATCGTCCGAATCCCTTACACTGCCCCGGCCGTTCATTTTCCTTTTGAGGCCGTGCGCATGAAATTTCGTTTTCTTCTGTGGATGATGGGTTTGTTGATGGGTAAGGCCAGCCGGACCAATCCTGCGTTCCAGCAGCAGTTGGGTGACAAGGATCTGGTGTTTCAGTTGCAGACGCTGGACGGGAAAGTGGCGCGGCATTTCGTGGTCAAGGATCAGCGCATCACCAGCAAGTCTGGCGTGGTCGCCGAGCCGGCGTTTGCGATTGCGTTTAAAGATGCCGGTTATGGCTTTGCCACAATGCAGGCGAAGAACAAGCAGTTGGCGTTTATGCAGGGGATTCAGGACAAGTCGATCCAGTTGAAGGGTAATCCGGCGCTGGTGATGTGGTTTCAGGGGTTGATGAAGTATTTGAAGCCGAGGAAGGCAAAGGCCAAGGCTTGAGACTTTTTCGGGTTGGCTTCAAGCGAAGCACGACGAAGAATCGTGCGTTCTTTGGCTCGCAAAGTCGTTATTCAGGCCTGTAAAGACGGTCGAACTGTCATTTCTGTCAGGTGCTTTGCTCATCTTCGCGATGCTCTACTCAAGCTCCGGTCCCGTAAAGGACGCAACGCACTTGATGGAGCAAGAACATGACTCAGGCTCAGGACTTGACCACCCCAGGTACCCCCGATCCCTCTTTTGCCCTGAATGGTTTATTGAAGTTGCCGATACCGGGCATTGCGAGCCATGAGGCTGCGGCCGTTTTGGCCCTTCCCGACGGGAAGTTGCTGGTCGCTCTTCCTCTGGAAGGAAGTGACGCGCTGCTGGCCATCGCCCGATTGAACGAAGACGGGACGCTCGACAAGTCCTTCGGAAGTCATGAGACGGGTTTCGTCGAGATATCTTTGAACGGCGCTAGCATGAGCACCGTGTTTGGGCTCGATGCGTTGCGGGACGGCGGCTGGCTGGTGCGCGTTCAATACTTCACACAGAAGGCCGTCGACGCTGGCCAAGCAATGATCCGCTTGAAAGGCAACGGTGAGCTGGACGATTCGTTCGGCGATAACGGGGTGAGTTTATTTTCTTTCTACAAGATCCCAAGCTCCACGCCTGCGTCGTCGGCAGGGGCGAAGTCAAGCCAAAAGTCCCCCGCTACAAATGCCTTTACCGGCTCTGCAGTTCAGCAGGTCGATGGCAAAATCGTCCTGCTCCATTTCCTGCTGATCGATGAGCCATGGCCATCGCCCGTCGTGATGCGTCTTTTGGCGAACGGCTCGCTCGATCCATCATTTGACGGCGCGGGGTACGTCTTGGTGGATGTTGGTGCCACCTCGAGCACCGCCGGCGCTATCGCTGTTCAAGGCGATGGCAAAGTATTGGTTTGCGGCGTTTTTCAGAATGGTGAGACAGGCTCCGGAGTTTTTCTGGCACGTTTGGACGTAGCGGGGAAGCTGGATAAGGATTTCAACAACGGCCAGGCGAAGCTGATTTTCGACGAGGATGGCGAGAGCTCTTTGCACGCCGTTTCGGTGCGCGAAAGTGATGGCAGGATCGTTGCGGTGGGTGACGCCTGGCAAAAGAACGTCCATGGCGGGTTGGTGGTTGTGCTGACCGCCAGTGGAGCATCCAATCTTGTATTCAATAATGGCCAGCCTCTGTTTTCCCCGTTACTGCCAGACGGATTGACGTGGCGGCATACATCACAGCTCGACGGCTCGATCATTGTCGTTGGAGCCGGTGATTCCGCGGTAATTACCGCGCGCTTTCTCGCAGACGGCAAGCTGGACACGGCCTTCAACGGTATTGGCTATACGCTCTTCGATAACGTAGCGGGGCCAGTGTTTCCTCATGATCTGGCAATCATGGAGGACGGTCGGATAGTGGTGTCCATGACCCACACCAGCCTTTCTGACCCTTCCCGGGTGGATGGCTGGATCACTCGCTATCTAAGCGCAAACCTGACGAGTGGCACGCTGAATTTTGATCCGTCTTTTGGCGAAAACGGCGTTGTCAGATTTCCGCTTGGGGAATTGTCTGAGTTTGACGTAAGAGCGGTATTGGCTCTGCCGGACAACAAGTTGCTGGTGGCTGTTCGTCGACGCAAGGATGGCCTGGAAACGCTGATCGCCCGGCTTCTGGAGGACGGCCAACTGGATCTCGGTTTTGGTGATGACAAGACAGGATTCGTCGAGATTTCACTCAAGGACGGTTTGTATATGCACTCGATGCTCGAGTTGACGCCGTTCCCGGATGGCGGTTGGCTCGTTCGTGCCGAGTACCAGAACAATGGGCCTGATGTTTCTGCCGGGCTGGTTGTCGTGAAACAAGACAAAGATGGACGGCTGGATCACAACTTTGCTGACCAGGGTGTGCGATACATTCCTTATGCGCAGATGGGGAGCGCGGGTCATGGCGACAATGTCTTGCGGCAAGACGAGAAAATCCTGCTGGTCGGCTCCGTCGAAGACGACACTGGCCGTGTGAGCGGCATCGTCATGCGGCTCAATGCGGATGGCTCCGACGACACCACGTTCAATGGCACGGGTTTCGCGCTTGTCGAGCTCGCTGGCATTGCACACCAACACAGTTCTGCGCAGCTGGTCGCGCATCAACCTGACGGTGCTGTGGTGGTTGGCGGCAGCTATAGCGGGCCATCTTCGGGCGCTTACGTCATTCGATTCGACGCTAACGGCAAGATCGACAGGTCATTCGGCGAGAGCGGTAACGGCGTCGTGATCATCTCTGGTGAGGATGATATCCACCTGTCCGCCATTTCAATTGTGGATAGCAAGATTGTTCTTGCAGGGGCTGCCGTAAGGGACGGTGGCATGCGTGGAGTGATTGC
The DNA here is from genome assembly GCF_019145195.1 of Pseudomonas siliginis. Lineage (GTDB taxonomy): Bacteria > Pseudomonadota > Gammaproteobacteria > Pseudomonadales > Pseudomonadaceae > Aquipseudomonas > Aquipseudomonas siliginis. The sequence goes on along the minus strand of NZ_JAHSTW010000002.1, from coordinate 476,925 downwards.
GGTCCTCACGTCCAAAGGCTCCTACAATCTCGTATTCAATAACGGTAAGCCGTTGTTCTCCGATTTCGTCCCGCAAGGTTTTAGATGGTTGCGCTGTGTAGCGCGACCTGACGGTTCAATCGTCGTCAGCGGCGACACCGGAATCGGAGTCACCGACGATGATCCGAGTGCGATCACGGCGAAGTTTTTGGCGGACGGAACACCGGACCTGTCATTCAACGGCACAGGGTTCAGCGTTTTCGACGAGGCCGGGGTCCTGGAGGCTCTTCATGACATGACGGTACTGGCGGACGGCCGAATTGTAGTGGGAGGGTATTTCATTGGAAGCTTCCCTAACCCGCAGGGCTGGGTGATTCGGTACCGCGGTTGATTACGCCAATAATCAACAGTTGGCCGCAACGCACCCGCTCCCAAAGATCGCATCGATCTTTGGGAGCGGGCTTGCCCGCGAAGCTTTTCAGGCCTGGCTGAACTGCGAAGCCAGTTCACGCAGCAGCACTTCAGCCTCAAGCACTTTGCTGACGACATCGTTGGCTTTGTCACGGCTCAGGCCGACGCGTTCAAGCAGGGCATCCGGAATATCTTCATCCGGCCCGGAGCCAATCCCGCGGCTGCGCAGCAGGCGCACGGCCAGGCAGACGAGGTTCGGGTATTCGGCGTAGGCGCCGTCGTAGCTTGGGTCGTGCTGGAAGCGCAGGGCGGTGGCCAGTTCATCGGGCATGTCCCAGTAGCGCATCAGCCACGAGCCGATCTGTTCACGGCTGATACCGAGCAGGTGTTGCTCGATGTAGCTGTGGCACAGGTGCGGGTTGACCTCCAGGTGGCGGCAGATCAGCGAGAAGTGCGGCGGGAACACGTGGGCCAGCAGCAGGTAACCGAAGTTATGCAGCAGACCGGCCAGATACGTCAGGCCGGCTTCCGGGCGCTGGGCGCGCGGCATGGCGCGGGTCAGGCCTTCGATGACGGCGGCGGTGTAGATCGACTGCTGCCAGTACGGCGTGGTGTGTTGCGGATGGTCTTTCGGCAGGCTCAGGGTCTTGCCGAGGGCCAGGCCCAGCGCGAGGTTGATCACCAGATCGAAGCCCAGCACGCGGACGATCGCGTCTTCCACCGAACGAATCTTGCCCGGCGAGGCGTAGTACGGCGACGCCGCCCAGCTCACCACTTGCGCGGCCAGCGCCGGGTCGGTTTCAACCACGCCGGTGATGTCGTCGATGGTGGCATTGGGGTCAACGCGCAGCTTGATGATTTTTTGCGCGGTTTCGGCCAGCGGAGGAATCTCGATGGTCGCTTCCAGACGCTGCTGAATGCGCCGCGCGGTGAACGCCTGCACGGCCTGGGTGATTTCCTCGCGGTCATCGTCCGGGCGGTCGAGGTTCGGGCGGATGCTGCTCAGGGCTTCGCCGAAGTTGGCGGCGCTGGCCTTGGTCAGCATCGATTTGAAGTCTTCGCTGCTGATTTCCAGCAGCAGGCCCGGCTCGCCGGAGTTGATCAGCAACTTCGGCTCGCGCAGCAGGCTTTCTTCGTAGAGGCACGGCGAACTGGTCAGCGCCGGCAGGCCCGGCAGCAGGCTGAGATTGTGTTTGCCGAGCATCTTCTCCAGGCGCTCGGTGGACACGGCTGTGAGGCGGCGACCAGTGAGTTCGGCGAGGCGATTGAGATCCAGCAACTGGCTCTGTGGAAACAGCACCATCAACGCGCCCACGGCGTCGTCCAGCAACACGGCCTGCACTTTGCGCGAGGCATTGAGGCCGTGGTGGTCGAGCACTTCTTCGTAGGCAACGCCCAGCTTGTTGAGCAGCAGCCGAATAACAGACGGAGCTTGCGGAGATTCGGGGACGAGAGCAGCTTCGGTCATGGTCTGTATCCGTTTTTGAAACAATGGCAGGAGTATAACCAGCTCTGTAGGAACGATCCTGCACAAACTGCGACGGTGCTCACACTTGGCCGTATTGCTGCCCATGGCGCAGCCAACGGTCAAGCAATGGGCTGACGTGGGTCGGCCAGCGCTCCAGCAAAGCCTGGGCTGCGTCGCGCACGGCGGGCAGCAGGTCGGCGTCGCGCATCAGGTCGGCGACCTTGAATTGCAGCAGGCCGGTCTGACGGGTGCCGAGCATTTCCCCGGGGCCGCGCAGTTCGAGGTCTTTTTCGGCGATGACGAAACCGTCATTGGTCTCGCGCATGATGCCCAGACGCTGGCGGCCGATCTGCGACAGCGGAGGATGGTAGAGCAGCACGCAATGGCTGGCCGCGCTGCCCCGACCAACCCGACCGCGCAACTGGTGCAGTTGCGCGAGGCCGAGACGCTCGGGGTTTTCGATGATCATCAGGCTGGCGTTGGGCACGTCGACGCCGACTTCGATCACGGTGGTGGCGACCAGCAGTTGCAGGTTGCCGGCCTTGAACTCGGCCATGACGGCGGCTTTCTCTACCGGTTTCATGCGCCCGTGAATCAGCCCGACCTTCAATTCGCCGAGGGCGGCGGTGAGATCCTCGAAGGTGGTTTCGGCGGCCTGACAGGTCAACTCTTCGGACTCTTCGATCAGCGTGCACACCCAATAGGCCTGACGACCTTCGGCGCAAGCGCTGCGCACCCGTTCGATGACTTCGACGCGGCGGGTGTCGGTGACCAGCACGGTGTTGACCGGCGTTCGCCCGGCCGGCAATTCATCGAGGATCGAGGTGTCGAGGTCGGCGTAGGCACTCATTGCAAGAGTGCGCGGAATCGGTGTGGCGGTCATGATCAGTTGATGCGGGCACATGCGCCCGCCGACGCCTTTCTGCCGCAGCGCCAGACGCTGTTGCACGCCGAAGCGGTGCTGTTCGTCGATGATCACCAGTGCGAGGTTCTTGAACTGCACTTCGTCCTGGAACAGCGCGTGGGTGCCGACCACCATCGGCGTGCCGCTGGCGATCTGCTCCAGCGCGGCGACGCGGTTTTTGCCTTTGAGCTTGCCGGCCAGCCACGCGACTTCAATGCCCAGCGGTTCGAGCCAGCGCTTGAAGGTGATGAAGTGTTGTTCGGCGAGGATCTCGGTCGGTGCCATCAGCGCGACTTGATAACCGGCCTCCAGCGCTTGCAGTGCGGCGAGGGCGGCGACCACGGTTTTCCCCGCGCCAACGTCACCCTGAATCAGGCGCAACATCGGTTCGTGCCGGCTGAGGTCGTAGGCGATTTCGTTGCCGACGCGCTGTTGCGCGCCGGTCGGGTTGAAGCCGAGGTTTTTCAGGTATTTCGGTGGCAGCTTTGTGGCTTTCGGCATCGCCGGCGCGCGCAGTGAACGCATGCTTTCGCGCAGACGCTGTTGCGACAGTTGATGGGTGAGCAGTTCTTCGAAAGCCAGGCGATGCTGCGCCCAGTGATGGCCAAGGGCGAGTTCATCGACATCGGCATCGGCGGGCGGGTTGTGCAGGTAACGGATCGCGTCGGCCAGCGGCGCCAGTTGGTAGTCGCGGGCCAGTTCGGTCGGCAGCCAGTCGGGCAGGGTGCTCGGCTTGAGCAGCGTCAGGGTCTGCATGCACAACTGGCGCAGGCGCTGTTGGGTCAGGCCTTCGGTGAGCGGGTAGACCGGGGTCAGGGTTTCATCGACTGGCGGCGGTTCATCGCCGGTGATCGCGCGGTATTCCGGATGATAGATTTCCAGGCCTGAGGCGCCGGGCCGGGCTTCACCGTAGCAGCGAACCCGCGTGCCACGCTTGAGCCCTTCCTTCTGCGCGTTGCTGAAATGGTAGAAACGCAGGCTCAGGCCGCCGGTGCCGTCCTGCAAGCGCACGACCAGGCTTCGGCGGCGACCCATGACTACATCGGCGCCGCTGACGGTGCCTTCAACCACGGCGTCCTGACCCGGCCGCAGCGCACCGATCGGCACCACGCGGGTGCGATCCTGATAACGCAGCGGCAAGTGGAAGAGCACGTCCTGCAGATTCTCGAGGCCGACCTTGGCCAGTTTCTCGGCCATGGCTTCGCCGACACCCTTGAGTGCCGTCACCGACACTTGCGACAGCTCCGTCATGACGCTCGCTTAACCGGCCGTAACCGGCGCCGTTGGCTTGGCCACCGAGCACAGGCGAATGGAATCGGCGAGGATCTCGATGGCTTTCGGCCGTGGGAAGCTCGCGCGCCAGGCGATCGCTACGGTGCGGAACGGCACCGGCGCGGTCAGTGGACGCACTTCGATCACGCCGGGGGCGTAGTGATGGCTGTCCACTGCCGACAGCGGCAGGATCGAGATGCCCAGGCCGGAGGCGACCATGTGGCGAATGGTTTCCAGCGAGCTGGATTCCACCGTGGTGTGCTTGGCGCCGTCATTGCCCTTGGTCAGCGTCGGGCAGGCCTCGAGCACCTGATCGCGGAAGCAGTGGCCTTCACCGAGCAGCAGCAGGCTCTTGTCGTTGAGCAGGCCGGCGTCGATGGATTCTTTCTTGGTCCACGGATGCTGCGCCGGCATGAGCACGTAGAACGGCTCGTCGTAAAGCGGCAGGGTCAGCACGTCGGCTTCGTTGAACGGCAGGGCGATGATGATCGCGTCGAGCTCGCCGTTGCGCAGTTTGTCGCGCAGCACGTGGGTGAAGTTTTCTTCGATGTACAACGGCATCTGCGGGGCAACCCGGTGCAGTTGTGGAATCAGATGCGGGAACAGGTACGGGCCGACGGTGTAGATGGCGCCGACTTTCAGCGGCGCGGTCAGCTGATTCTTGCCGGCCTGGGCCAGTTCGCGAATGCCTTGGGCCTGTTCCAGGACCTTCTGCGCCTGGGCGACGATGCCTTCGCCGACCGGGGTCAGGCGCACGGCGCTTTTGCTGCGCTCGAAAATCAGCACACCGAGTTCGTCTTCAAGTTTCTTCACGCCCACCGACAGCGTCGGCTGACTGACGTGGCAACGCTCGGCGGCATGGCCGAAGTGCTGCTCTTGGGCGAGGGTAACGATGTAGCGTAATTCTGTGAGGGTCATAGCAAGCGTCCATGAAGATGCGCGCCAAGCATACCGGCTGCAATCGATAGACGCACGTTATCAGACTGCGGGCTGAGTGCGACACCGGTCGAGGACGGTTTGCCGCTGGCAGATACGCAAAAGGCACCTTTCGGTGCCTCTTGGCTTGGTTCTCTCGGCTGGCGGAGAACCTTGTGGGAGCTGGCTTGCCAGCGATTGCAGTGGGTCAGCTAATAAATCCTTCTCTGACACACCGCTATCGCTGGCAAGCCAGCTCCCACAGGTATTGCGGTGTTGCTTAGCGGCGACGTTCCAGCGAATAAACAAACGGCGCAACAATTTCGATCGAGCCGTTGTTGAGCATGTCGGCCGGAGGCTTGGGCAGCGGTTGCGCGCGGCGGATCATGTCCAGGGTGGCCCGGTCCAGATCAGCGTTGCCAGAGCGGCCCACCAGTTCGAACGACAGCACATTACCTTCGCCATCGACCACGAAACGCAGACGATTCAAGCCTTCCTTGCCCCGCGACTGCGCACTCTGCGGGTACTTCTTGTACTTCTGCAGATGCGCGAGCAAGGCGCCTTGCCAACTGGCCTTGGCCGCCACTTCAGCTGGCGATGGGCCCGGTGCCGGCTGGGCGGATTTCTCCGTCGGTGCCTGGGTCGGTTGCGTATCGGCCGGTTTCTCCTCGGAAGGTTTTTCCTTCGGCGGCTCTGGCAGTTTTTTCTCGACCGGCTTCGGCGGTTTTGGCTTGGGCTTCGGCTTGGGTTTCGGTACCGCGATTTCCGCTTTCGGTGCTTCAGCCAGTTTCGGAATCGGCAATTCTTCCACCGGAGCCGGTGGCTGCGGCGGTGTGACGACTTTCGGCGGAGCCGGCGGTGGCGGGGCAGGCAACGGGGCCAGCTCGACCATCATTGCCTGCGGCGGCAATTCGATGGGCGGGCGGGCAGTCCAGTTCAGCGCCAGCGCGATGGCCAGCGCATGCACGCCCAGCACCACGGCCAGGCTACCGCTGTAACGCGTCAGCTTATGGCGCGTCGTGATCATTTCTTGGCTGCCGTCTCAAGTCCGACCAGACCAACCTTCAGGTAACCGGCGGCGCGCAGGCTGTCCATCACGCTCATCAGGTCACCGTAATCCACGCCTTTGTCGGCCTGGAAGAAGATGGTGGTGTCTTTCTTGCCCTGGGTCTTGGCGTCGAGGGTAGCGCCGAGGGTTTCGGCTTTCACTTCGTCGTCACCGAGGAACAGGCGCTGGTCAGCTTTCACACTGAGGAACACCGGTTTTTCCGGCCGCGGCGCCGGTTTGGCGGTCGAGGCGGGCAGGTCGACTTTGATGTCCACGGTGGCCAACGGCGCGGCCACCATGAAGATGATCAACAGCACCAGCATCACGTCGATGAACGGCGTGACGTTGATTTCGTGGTTCTCGGCCAGATCGTCGTCTGCGCCTTCTTTCAAATGCAGGCCCATGGCCGATTACCCCACTTTAACCATGTGCGGCTGCGAGCTGCGCTCAGGCTGGTGGTCGAGATCGCGGCTGACCAGCAGCAGGACTTCTGCCGAGGCATCGGAGACCTGCGCCTTGTAACCGGCGATGGAGCGGGCGAAGACGTTGTAGATCACCACCGCAGGAATCGCCGCAACCAGACCCAGTGCAGTGGCCAGCAGCGCTTCAGCGATACCCGGTGCGACAACGGCGAGGTTGGTGGTCTGGGTTTTGGCGATGCCGATGAAGGAGTTCATGATGCCCCACACGGTACCGAACAGACCTACGAACGGTGCGGTCGAACCGATGGTGGCGAGGACGCCGGTGCCGCTGCTCATGTTGCGACCGCAGGCAGCAACGAGGCGCTCGAGGCGGAAGCTGACGCGTTCCTTGATGCCTTCTTTCTCGCGGCTGTTGACCGACAGGCGCATCTCTTCGAGCGCGTCATGCACCAGCAGGTTGGCGAGGGTGCCTTCTTTACCAGCGGTGGCGCTGGCTTCTTTGAGGGTGGTGGCTTTTTTCAGTGCGGCGATTTCGCCACGCAGACGACGCTTGGCGCCCATCAGCTCGAAGCCTTTGGCGATCCAGATAGTCCAGGTGATGATCGATGCGATGGCCAGACCGATCATCACGATTTTCACGATGATGTCGGCGTTCTGGTACATGCCCCACGGCGACAGGTCGTGGGCCATGCCCAAGGTGTTGTCGGCTTCGAGGACTTCAGGTGCGTCGGCCGCGTCGACAGCCTGCACCGGATCGGTGGCGGCCGGTGCAGCCGGAGCGGCAGCGGGTGCGCTCTGCTCGGTGGCGGCTGGGGTGGCGGGCGCTTGGGCGTCGGCGAAGGCGGCGGTCGGTGCCAGCATCAGGCTGAGCAACAGAGCCGCGACGGCGCTCCAGGCGCGAGGTCGAGTGGTTGGCGAAGCGGGAGTTTGATTACGTGTCATGCTGGCCGGACCTGAGATAGAAAAACGTTGTTGCTCTTCCAGGCCTCGTGAGGCCGAGAACAAAAGTGGCGTGCATTATTGCAAGTAATTCTTGTTAACAAAAGTAATAGAGTAACTTTTTTTCCTTCATTGCTAGCCGTTCGTCCTGTGCCAGAGCTAGTCTGTGCCTTTCCGATGGGAGTTTTCTGATGTCCGCGCCTTCTGTTTTGATTGCCGGTTGTGGTGATGTCGGCAGTCGTCTGGCCACGCAATTGCTGGCGGCTGGCTGGCAAGTCCATGGCCTGCGCCGCGACGTTTCCAAGCTGCCGGAGGGTGTCATCGGCGTCGCCGGCGACCTGTTCAGCGAAGAATGCCCGGCGACCTGGCCGGTGGGTGCCGTGGATTATCTGGTGTATTGCGCTGCGGCCACCGATCATGACGAAGAGGGCTATCGCAAAGCTTACGTGCAGGGTCTGCAGAATGTGCTGAGCTGGCTGGGTGATTATGGGCAAGTGCCCGAGCGGCTAATCTTCGTGTCCAGCAGCAGCGTGTACGGCCAGCAGGATGGAGCATGGGTGGATGAGACCTCCGAGACTGTCGCGGCCGGTTATTCAGGTCGCTTGATGCTCGAGGCCGAGCAGGTCGCGCTCAATAGCGGCATTCCGGCAAGTGTGCTGCGCCTGACCGGCATTTACGGCCCGGGCCGCGAGTGGCTGCTGACTCAGGTGCGTCGCGGGTATCGCGTGGCAGTCGAGCCGCCGCTGTATGGCAATCGGATTCATGCCGATGATGCAGCGGGGCTGCTGGCGTTCTTGCTGGAAAAAGACCGCGAGGGCATCAAGCTGGACGAGCTCTATATCGGTGTGGATGACGCGCCAGCGCCGTTGGCCGAAGTGGTGGGCTGGTTGCGCGAGTATCTGGGCGTGACTGAATGGGCGGAAGACGCCAGTGTGCGGCGCACTGGCAGCAAGCGTTGCAGCAATGCGCGGGCGAAAGCGTTGGGGTGGGTGCCGAAGTATTCGAGTTATCGCGAAGGCTATGCAGCGATTCTTGAAGGTAAGTGCTGAATTTCCAGCAACACAAAAACCACTGTGGGAGCGAGCCTGCTCGCGAATGCGGTATGTCAGTCATTATCAGTTCGACTGACCCACCGCGTTCGCGAGCAGGCTCGCTCCCACATTTGATCTTCTGAGATTTCGGAGGCTGGTTACTGCTTCTCCAGCAACCACTTGCGCTCACCTGCGGCGAACTGCGGTTGCTCATCCGCTAGCGCAGCGTTCACTGCCTGCAGAATCTCCAGCTCCTTGCCCTTGCGCACAAAGATCCAGTTGTTGCCCTGGCCATTGAGTTGCAGCCACATGCTGTCGTTGCCATTGCTCATGGACGCGCAATCGCCGGCCAGACACAAGGCATAACGATCAACGCCCGGCAGGCCGGTCACCTGGCCGTCGGCCTGGAACTGCACGGTGCCGCCTTCACCCTGGCCGCTGGCGATGGTCCAGTTGCCGCCCAGATATGCTGAGTAGAGCGCGCGTTCGAAGCTGGCACCGATTGGTGCGCCTTCCGGCACCGGGATCTGTGCGCGATCGAAGACTTGTTCGGGTTCGTTGTCGCTGGCAGCTTGTTGCAGGCGCCCGCCGTCGCGTTTCAGTTCGCTGGCGGAGCTGCCATAGAAGTCGACTTTCCAAGCGCCGGACTCTTCGCCCAGCAGCCGTCCTTCGACGTTCTCAAAACCGTTGGTGTAGCGGGCCTGACCGGCCTTGGTGTTGACGTCCCATTCCAGATTCGGGCCGTAAGCCTGCAGCGCTTCACGCAGGGGACCGCCCTTGGCGGCGGCATCGATCGCCACCTGGTTGATCCAGGTGCCGCTGATGTCACGGTCGGCAGGGTCGCTGGCGCAGCCGCCGAGAAACAGGGCGAGCAGCGAGAGAGCTAGCGCTTTGCGCATGGTGGAATCCTTTCAAAACCTTTTCTTGCGGCAGTCGGCGCGGCGTGGGGGCCGCGCCGTGCGCATCACTCGATGACCAGAATGGCATCCATTTCAACCTGCGCACCCTTCGGCAGGGCGGCCACGCCAATGGCGGCGCGGGCAGGGTATGGCTGGTCGAAGTACTTGCCCATGATCTCGTTGACCTTGGCGAAGTGGCTCAGGTCGGTGAGGAAGATGTTCAGTTTGACGATGTCCTTGAACGAACCGCCGGCGGCTTCGGCCACGGCTTTGAGGTTCTCGAAGACCTGGACGGTCTGGGCTTCGAAGCCTTCGACCAGTTCCATGGTTTTCGGGTCCAGAGGAATCTGGCCCGACATGTAAACGGTGTTGCCTGCCTTGATCGCCTGGGAGTAAGTGCCGATGGCGGCCGGGGCCTTGTCGCTGGTGATGACGGTTTTGGTCATGTAGGACTCCTTGTAATAGGCAGGTTATGCACGCATGCGGGTGATGCGGATCACCCCGGTCAAGGCGCGCAGTTTCTTGATCACGCGGGCCAGGTGCACACGGTCGTGAACGCTGACCACCAACTGCACGACGCTGATGCGACCATCGCGTTCGTCCATGCTGATTTTCTCGATGTTGCCGTCGGCCGCGTTGACGCTGCTGGCCAGCAGGGCGATCAGGCCACGCTGATGTTCCAGCTCGACCCGCAGCTCGACGTTGAATTCGCCGGTGACATCCTTGGCCCACGAGAGCTGGATGCATTTTTCCGGGTTGTGCCTGATTTCGCTGATGTTGCGGCAGTTGTCCAGGTGCACGACCATGCCTTTGCCCGCCGACAGGTGCCCGACAATCGGGTCGCCCGGGATCGGCGTGCAGCACTTGGCGTAGCTGAGCACCAGGCCCTCGGTACCGCGAATCGCCAGCGGACCTTCCGGACTCGGCAGCTGCTCGCCTTCGCCAAGCAGGCGACGGGCGACCACGTACGCCATGCGGTTGCCCAGGCCAATGTCTTCGAGCAGGTCTTCGATCAGTTCGAGACGATATTCGGTAAGCATGGCTTTGACGCGCTCGGCCGGAATCTTTTCCAGGGAGCTGTCGAACCCGTTGAGCACCTTGTTCAGCAGGCGTTCGCCGAGGCTGATGGACTCGGAGCGGCGCTGCAGTTTCAGCGCATGACGAATATGTGTGCGTGCCTTGCCGGTAACGACGAAGTTGAGCCACGCCGGGTTCGGCCGTGCGCCGGGGGCGCTGACGATTTCGACCGTGGAGCCGCTTTGCAGCGGTTCGGACAGCGGCGCGAGACGACGGTTGATGCGGCAGGCGATGCAGCTGTTGCCGACGTCGGTATGTACCGCGTAGGCAAAATCGACCGCCGTGGAGCCTTTTGGCAGCTCCATGATTCGGCCTTTGGGCGTGAACACGTAGACCTCGTCCGGGAACAGGTCGATCTTCACGCTTTCGATGAATTCCAGCGAGTTGCCGGCGCGTTGCTGCATTTCCAGCACGCCTTTGACCCACTGGCGGGCGCGGGCGTGAGTGCCTTTCGGTTGCTCGTCACCGCTGGATTTGTACAGCCAATGGGCGGCGATGCCGTTATTGGCCATCTCTTCCATTTCGCGGGTACGGATCTGGATCTCGATCGGTACACCGTGCATGCCGAACAGCGTGGTATGCAGCGACTGGTAGCCGTTGGCCTTGGGGATCGCGATGTAATCCTTGAAGCGCCCCGGCAACGGTTTGTACAAATTATGCACAGCACCCAGTACCCGGTAGCAGGTATCGACCTTGTCGACGATGATCCGGAACGCGTAGACGTCCATGATTTCGTTGAAGGCCCGACGCTTGCCGCGCATTTTCTTGTAGATGCCGTAGAGGTGTTTCTGCCGACCGCTGACTTCGCCCTGGATGCCGTCGATGGCGAGGCAGTGGCCGAGGGACTCTTCGATCTTGTTGACGATTTCCTTGCGGTTGCCCCGGGCGCGCTTGACCGCCTGGTAGATCCGCGCGGAACGCATCGGGTGCATGGCCTTGAAGCCGAGGTCTTCGAATTCGATGCGGATCGCGTGCATGCCCAGCCGGTTGGCAATGGGCGCGTAGATTTCGAGGGTTTCCTTGGCGATGCGCCGGCGCTTTTCGCCGGACAGCACTTCCAGCGTGCGCATGTTGTGCAGACGGTCGGCGAGCTTTACCAGGATCACCCGGATGTCGCGCGCCATGGCCATGGCCATTTTCTGGAAGTTTTCCGCCTGGGCTTCGGCCTTGGTCTCGAAGTTCATCTGGGTCAGTTTGCTGACCCCGTCGACCAGTTCGGCCACGGTTTCACCAAACTGCGCTTGCAGCGCTTCCTTGGCGATACCGGTGTCTTCGATCACGTCATGCAGCATCGCGGCCATCAGGCTCTGATGGTCCATGTGCATGTCGGCAAGAATATTGGCCACGGCAAGAGGATGCGTGACGTACGCCTCACCACTGCGACGGCGTTGACCGTCATGGGCTTGTTCGGCGTAGAAATACGCTCGGCGGACCAGGTTAACCTGGTCGTTGCCGAGGTAGGTCGATAAGCGATCGGCGAGGGCGTCTATGCTCGGCATGATGATTCCTGCCGAAAGCTGTGACCCCGCGCCGTGCTACGTCGACCAGGCATAGGCTTAGACGGCCTCGTTCGACTCGTCCTCGAACGCTGCGAACAGCGGTTCATCCTGGACGATTTCCTGCTCGGCGATGAACTCGTAGCTCATCAGGCCTTCAGCAATTTCACGCAGTGCGACAACGGTCGGCTTGTCGTTTTCCCACTGCACCAATGGCTCTTTGCCGCCGGTGGCCAGTTGACGGGCACGCTTGGTAGAGAGCATGACCAGCTCAAAGCGGTTTTCCACGTGTTCTAGGCAGTCTTCAACGGTTACGCGGGCCATGGTATTCCTCGGAGCGAATGCAATATGCGCGCTGCCCGGTTGGGCGAGCGGACTGAGCAGTTTAAAAAATCACCAGCGATTAGGGAAGCGCTGATTTTTTGACCAGTCCCTTCAACGCGCTGCAAGCACCAATGTAAAGCGCTTGCAGGCATTTTGGGAAGTGCTGTTTTAGCCGAGCAATTCAGCCAGCAATTTGCCGAAACGCACTTGCTGGCGTTTCTGTTGCAGCTGATTGGCGCGGAAAATCGCTTTCAGATCGTCCAACGCGTGGGCGAAATCGTCGTTGATGATCAAGTAATCGTAATCGACGTAATGGCTCATCTCGCTGACCGCTTCGCGCATGCGGCCGTCGATGATCTCGTCGCTGTCCTGGCCGCGGTTGGTCAGGCGCTGGTGCAGGGCTTGCAGCGATGGCGGCAGGATGAAGATCGAGCGCGCTTGTGGCATCAGCTTGCGCACTTGCTCGGCGCCTTGCCAGTCGATTTCCAGAATCAGGTCGTGACCTTCGTCCAGGGTCTGTTGCAAACGGCTTTGCGAGGTGCCGTAGAAGTTGCCGAAGACTTCGGCGCGTTCAAGGAAGTCGCCGTGCTCGCCCATCTTCACGAACTCTTCGCGGGTCACGAAATGGTAGTTCACGCCATCCACTTCGCCCGGGCGCATGGCGCGGGTGGTGTGCGAAACGGAAACGCGAATCTCCGGATCGGCGTCGGTCAACGCCTTGACCAGACTGCTCTTGCCCGCGCCCGATGGCGCGGAAATGATGTACAGGGTGCCGGTGTGTTGGGTCATGTCAGGGTAGCCTTACTCAATATTCTGCACTTGTTCGCGCATCTGCTCGATCAACACCTTGAGGTTGACGGCGGCCTGGGTGCTGCGCGGGTCGAAGGCTTTGGAGCCCAGTGTGTTGGCTTCGCGGTTGAGCTCCTGCATCAGGAAGTCCAGACGCCGCCCGGCGGCACCACCGGACTTGAGCACCCGGCGAACTTCGATGATGTGAGTGCTCAGGCGATCCAGTTCTTCGGCCACGTCGCTTTTTTGCGCGAGGATGACCATTTCCTGTTCCAGGCGCTGCGGGTCGAGCTCGGCCTTCATGTCGGCGAAGCGGTCGAGAACCTTCTGGCGCTGGGTGGCGAGCATCTGCGGCACCAGTTCACGCAGGGTCACCACGTCCTCTTCGATGGAGGTCAGGCGGTCGTTGATCAAGCGAGCCAGCTCCGCGCCTTCGCGCTCGCGGCCAGCCTTCAGATCCTTCAAGCCCTGATTGAACAGCGCCAGCGCTTCGGCGTTCAGCGCTTGCGGGTCGGTCGCATCGGCCACCAGCACGCCGGGCCAGGCCAGCACTTCCAGCGGATTCAGCGCAGCCGGATTCTTGATCAGCCCGGCAACGGTTTCCGCAGCGGCCACCAGTTGCGCGGCGCGCTCGCGGTCCACTTGCAGCGGTTTGCCGGTGCTTTCTTCGGTGAAGCGCAGCGTGCACTCCAGTTTGCCTCGCGACAGGCCCTGACGCAGTGCTTCACGCACGGCGCCTTCGAGGTCGCGGAACGATTCGGGCAAGCGCAGGTGCGGTTCCAGATAGCGGCTGTTGACCGAGCGCAGTTCCCAGCTCAGGGTGCCCTGAACGCCGGCTTTCTCGACGCGGGCGAAGGCGGTCATGCTGTGCACCATGGCGGTGACCTCGCAATGCAGATCGGCGCGAAACGCTGTTTCGCAGGCGCGATTTCAATGAATTTAAGCCGACTGGCAGCAAAGGCGCAGGATTGTAGCGCAGTGCGGCGAATGCGCCCAAACACACGGTGTGACAAAGCGCTGCAGCCCGTCGGTTATGCGCGCTTGAGGGGCTTCGGTCGTCGGCCAGCGGTTTTAACCAGTGCCCACTCGCGGTGCAGCGCTCTATAATGCTCGGCAGTTTTCCGTCCTCAGTACAGGTATCCCTATGAAACGTCCAAGTGGTCGCGCTGCCGATCAGCTCCGCTCGATCCGCATCACCCGCAACTACACCAAACACGCCGAGGGATCCGTACTGGTCGAATTCGGTGACACCAAAGTCATCTGCACCGTCAGCGTCGAGAACGGCGTACCGCGCTTCCTCAAAGGTCAGGGCCAGGGCTGGTTGACTGCCGAGTACGGCATGCTGCCGCGCGCGACCGGCGAGCGTAACCAGCGTGAGGCCAGCCGTGGCAAGCAGGGCGGTCGTACTCTCGAAATCCAGCGTCTGATCGGCCGTTCCCTGCGCGCGGCGCTGGATATGTCCAAGCTTGGCGATGTGACCCTGTATGTCGATTGCGACGTGATCCAGGCCGATGGCGGTACTCGCACCGCCTCCATCACCGGCGCCATGGTTGCGCTGGTCGATGCCCTGAAAGTGATCAAGAAACGCGGCGGCCTGAAAGGCGGTGACCCGCTCAAGCAGATGATCGGTGCAGTCTCGGTGGGCATGTACCAGGGCGAGCCGGTGCTGGATCTAGACTATCTTGAAGATTCCGCTGCTGAAACCGACCTGAACGTAGTGATGACCAGCACCGGCGGTTTCATCGAAGTGCAGGGCACCGCAGAAGGCGCGCCGTTCCAGCCTGACGAGCTCAATGCCATGCTGGAACTGGCCAAGCAGGGCATGAACGAAATCTTCGAGCTGCAGAAGGCTGCACTGGCTGACTGAGGTTTTTGACCACAAGGAGGACGTGATGAGTGACGAGCAAGAGTTGCTGCCCAAACCGAGCCAGGAGGTTCGCCAATGGGCGATGTTCTGTCACTTGTCCGCCTTGCTGGGGATCTGGATTCCCTTCGGCAATCTGATCGGGCCGCTGATCCTTTGGCAGATGAAACGCGAGAAGGACCCGTTCATCGATGCGCAGGGCAAAGAGGCGCTGAATTTTCAGATCACGGTGGCGATAGCCTCAATGATCTGCTTCTTGCTCATGCTGCTGATCATTGGTTTCTTCCTCTTTGGTTTGCTGGCAATCGCGGCATTGGTCCTGACGATCATTGCAGGGGTCAAAGCCAACGAAGGTTTCCCGTACAGATATCCGTTCACTTGGCGACTCATCAAGTAACAGTCTGTTGTATCGCAATATGGAAATGCCCCGGCTTATCGGGGCATTTTTATTTGTGCAACTCAATAATTGGTTTTTGTTGTAGGACTAGTCTGTTGTCGATGTGCGGTTTGGCATTTATTTATTGATATTTCTCCATTACATCTTTGGTCACAACTGATCGAGCAAGTGCTTATTCCCGTTCTTGTTATTGACGCGAGCGGGTTGTTAAAGTTGCCCGATGCAATGTTTCGATTGAAACATTTCGATATGTTCAAGCCATCGATGGCACTTGAATTCCCCAGTAATCAGTGTTGATAAAATCAGCCGGTTCACCCGTCGAGCCTAAGTAAACGCTCGCCTCGTGAATACTTAGCCAAGAATAATCCACATGATTGAGCTCGATTTCTACGGCACGCTCGTGGCCGCTTCTTTAGTACTACTGCTCGGACGCGGGCTTGTTACGCGTGTCGGCTTTCTGCGAAGTTACAATATTCCTGAACCGGTAGCGGGCGGCCTGGTGGTTGCCTTGCTCTTGTTGATATTGCGCACTTTCGATATAGAAGTCCGCTTCGATACATCATTGCAGACACCGTTAATGTTGGCTTTCTTTGCCACCATTGGCTTGAGTGCCGACCTTGCCAGTCTGAAAAAGGGCGGGCGCATCGTCGGCATCTTCCTGCTGGCGGTCATTGGCTTGCTGGTGGTGCAGAACGCCATGGGCATCGGATTGGCAACCCTGCTCGGGCTCGACCCTTTGATGGGCTTGCTGACAGGCTCGATCACGCTCGCTGGCGGCCACGGCACTGGCGCTGCATGGGGCGCGGTGTTCAGCGAGAAATATGGCCTGGCTTCGGCTTCGGAGCTGGCGCTGGCCTCAGCGACGTTCGGTCTGGTGCTGGGCGGGTTGATCGGTGGGCCCGTCGCCCGGTTGCTGATCAAGCGCGTGCAAGTGCCGGGCTGCAGTCCCCAGCAAGCGCCGCGACTGCCAAGAGGTTTTGAACAGCCGAACAAGGAACGCTCGATCACGCCGTTTTCGTTCGTCGAGACGCTGGCGCTGATTGCCGTCAGCCTGCTCGCTGGCAACTTGTTGAATGGTTTGCTCCATGGCACCGCGTTCGAGTTGCCGACCTTTGTTTGCGTTCTGTTCGTGGGCGTGGTGTTGCGTAACGGACTGTCAGCGCTTGGCTTGTATCAGGTGTTCGAGCGTGAAGTTTCCGTGCTCGGCAATGTCAGCCTCTCGCTGTTTCTGGCGATCGCGCTGATGTCGCTGAAGCTTTGGGATCTGGCGGCGTTGGCATTGCCGATCTTCATCATTCTGGCCGTGCAGGCGCTGGTCATGGCGCTGTTCGCGATTTTCGTAACGTTCCGGGTGATGGGCAGCAACTATGATGCCGCCGTGCTCGCTGCGGGACATTGCGGGTTTGGGCTGGGTGCCACGCCGACGGCGATTGCCAACATGCAAGCGGTGACGCAGCGCTATGGGCCTTCGCAAATCGCGTTTCTGGTGGTGCCGATGGTAGGAGCGTTCTTCATCGATATCGTTAACGTCATCGTGATCAAGCTGTACCTGACCTTGCCATTCTTCGCTGCGGTTTAGGAAGCACGGCGCATAAAAAATGCCCGCATCTCACGATGCGGGCATTTTCTTTGGCTGCGATACAACGCTTAGATGGTCAGCGTCCAGTCGTAGTCGACGATCAACGGCGCGTGCTGCGAAAACCGTGGCTGACGCGGCAGGCGTGCGCTGCGCACCGAGCGACGCAGGCCCGGGGTCAGGATCTGATAATCGAAACGCCAGCCCAGATTGAGCATCTCGGCCTGTTCGTTGTCCGGCCACCAGCTGTACTGATCGCCTTCACGACTGACTTCGCGCAGCGCATCGACATAGCCCATGTTGCCGACAATCTCGTCCATCCAGGCGCGTTCCGGCGCCAGGAAGCCTGGAGATTGCTGGCTGTCGCGCCAGTTCTTGATGTCGAGTTTCTGCTGCGCAACGTACAGCGAGCCACAATAAATGTACTCGCGACGTTTGCGTCGCTGTTTGTCCAGGTACTTGCCGAAATCGTCCATGAGCTTGAACTTCTGGTTCAAGTCCTCATCGCCGTTCATCCCCGAAGGAAACAGCAAGGTGGCAATACTGACTTTGTCGAAATCTGCTTGCAGGTAGCGCCCGTAGCGGTCGGCCGTCTCGAAACCGAGACCGCTGATGACAGCCTTCGGTTGCAACCGCGAATACAAAGCCACGCCGCCTTGGGCAGGGACTTCAGCATCGCAGGCATAAAGGAAGTAGCCATCCAGTTGGAAGGCTGGGTCATCCAGTTCAAAGGCGGAGGCACGGGTGTCCTGCAGGCAGATGACGTCGGCATTCTGGGCTTGCAGCCAACTGAGCAAACCGCGCTCGACTGCCGCCTGAATACCATTGACGTTCACACTGATGATCCGCATAAATGGCCCCAAAAATCGCGTGCGTGTATGATACACGGCGTCAAGCTAATTAGCTAAATCCGTGGTATTTGGGGTTTTTTTCATGCAAGCGTATCAGCGCGATTTCATTCGTTTTGCCATCGATCGCGGCGTTTTGCGCTTCGGTGAGTTCACCCTGAAGTCCGGGCGCACCAGTCCCTACTTCTTCAATGCCGGCCTGTTCAACTCGGGTTCGGCCCTGGCGCAGCTGGGACGTTTCTACGCTGCGGCCATCACCGAGAGCGGCATCCCCTTCGACGTTCTGTTTGGCCCGGCTTATAAAGGTATTCCGCTGGCGGCCACTACCGCCGTTGCGCTGGCCGAGCATCACGACCGTGACCTGCCATGGTGCTTCAACCGTAAGGAAGCCAAGGCCCACGGCGAAGGCGGCAGCCTGGTCGGCGCACCGTTGACTGGCGACGTCTTGATCATCGACGACGTGATCACCGCCGGCACCGCCATTCGTGAAGTGATGCAGATCATCGCTTCCCAAGACGGCGCCAAAGCCGCCGGTGTGCTGATCGCGCTGAACCGCCAGGAGCGTGGCAACGGCGAATTGTCGGCCATCCAGGAAGTCGAGCGTGACTTCGGCATTCCGGTGATCAGCATCGTCTCGCTGAATCAGGTGCTGGAGTTCCTCGCCGACGATCCGCAGCTCAAACAGCATTTGCCAGCCGTGGAGGCCTACCGCGCGCAGTTCGGCGTTTAACCGCAGAGCACTGTGGGAGCGAGCCTGCTCGCGAAGAGGCCTTTACTCTCAACATTTATGTGATGCAACCGCCGCTTTCGCGAGCAGCCTCGCTCCCACAGGGATTGCAGGGCAAAAAAAGACCCCGCTCAGTCAGGCTGAGCGGGGTCTCTTTGTTTGCAGCAGTGCTTAAGGACGCTTGCGATTGCTGATCAGCGTACCCACGCCAGTATCGGTGAAGATTTCCAGCAGAATCGCGTTCGGCACACGACCGTCGATGATCAACGAACTGCCTACGCCACCCTGAACCGCTTCCAGTGCGCAGCGGATCTTCGGCAGCATGCCGCCGTAGATCGTGCCATCGGCGATCAGGTCGTCGACCTGCTGCGTGCTCAGGCCGGTCAACACGGTGCCCGACTTGTCCATTAGGCCGGCAATGTTGGTCAGCAGCATCAGCTTTTCGGCTTTCAGCGCTTCGGCAACCTTGCCCGCCACCAGGTCGGCGTTGATGTTGTACGACTCGCCGTTTTCACCGACGCCAATCGGTGCGATGACCGGGATGAAGTTGCCTTTGACCAGCAGATTCAACAGCTCGGTATTGATGCCGACGACTTCGCCGACATGGCCGATGTCGATGATTTCCGGTTGGGTCATCTCCGGGGTCTGGCGGGAGACGGTGAGCTTCTTCGCCCGGATCAGCCCGGCATCCTTACCGGTCAGGCCGATGGCGCTGCCGCCATGGCGGTTGATCAGGTTGACGATGCTTTTGTTGACCTGACCGCCAAGGACCATTTCCACCACGTCCATGGTCGCCGCGTCGGTTACGCGCATGCCGTCGACGAAGTGGCTTTCGATCGACAGGCGCTTGAGCAGATCACCGATCTGCGGGCCGCCACCGTGCACGACCACCGGGTTGATGCCCACGGCTTTCATCAGCACGATGTCGCGGGCGAAGCCGGTTTTCAGCTCCTCGCTTTCCATCGCGTTGCCGCCGTATTTGATCACCAGGGTCTTGCCGACGTAGCGTCGGATGTAAGGCAGCGCTTCGGACAGGACCTTGGCAGTGTTGGCGGCGGCTTCGCGTTCGAGGGTCATTCAGGGCTCCGGGTGGATCAGAACGGTAGTTGGAGATCAGGTGCAACGCGTTTCAGTTGGGCGTGGAACACATCCTTGATGCGCTGCAGTTCAGCTTCGTCATCGGCCTCGAAGCGCAGCACCAGCACCGGTGTGGTGTTGGACGCGCGCACCAGGCCCCAGCCTTTGGCGTAATCAACACGCACGCCGTCGATGGTGGTCAGGTCGGCGCCTTCGCCCCACTGAGCATCGTGCAGTGCATCAATGATGCTGAATTTGCTCTCTTCGGTCACATGGATATTGATTTCCGGCGTGGAAATATCGTTCGGGAAGGTCGCAAACAGCTCTTCCGCAGTGGATTTTTCCTTGCTGAGGATCTCCAGCAGACGTGCGGCGCTGTAGATGCCGTCGTCGAAACCGAACCAGCGCTCCTTGAAGAAGATGTGCCCGCTCATTTCGCCGGCCAACAGCGCGCCGGATTGTTTCATTTTCTTTTTGATCAACGAGTGACCGGTCTTCCACATTAGCGGCCGACCGCCGTATTCCTTGATCAGCGGCACCAAACGGCGAGTGCATTTGACGTCGAAGATGATTTCCGCGTCCGGGTTACGCGCCACTACGTCGCGAGCGAACAGCATCAGCAGGCGATCCGGGTAGACGATACTGCCGGTGTTGGTCACCACGCCGACGCGGTCACCGTCGCCGTCGAAGGCCAGGCCGATATCGGCGTTGGTCTCTTTGACTTTGGCAATCAGGTCTACGAGATTTTCCGGTTTGCCCGGATCCGGGTGATGGTTCGGGAAGTTGCCGTCGACTTCGCAGAAAAGCGGGATGACTTCGCAGTTCAGCGCTTCGATCAATTGCGGGGCGATCACGCCGGCCGC
The DNA here is from genome assembly GCF_019145195.1 of Pseudomonas siliginis. Taxonomy (GTDB): domain Bacteria; phylum Pseudomonadota; class Gammaproteobacteria; order Pseudomonadales; family Pseudomonadaceae; genus Aquipseudomonas; species Aquipseudomonas siliginis. The sequence goes on along the minus strand of NZ_JAHSTW010000002.1, from coordinate 456,599 downwards.
GCCGTTGCCGCAGTCGACCACGACTTTCAGGCGGCGGGCCAGTTTGATGTCCTGGACGATTTCGGTGTTGTAGCGGTCGAGGATTTCGACCTGAGTGACGCTGCCCTGGCCGCTGCTCAGGTCGTTGTTCTTGATGCGCTCGTGGAGCACCTGAATCTGCTCGTTGGCGAGGGTGTCGCCGGCGATGACGATTTTGAAGCCGTTGTAGTTCGACGGATTGTGGCTACCGGTGAGCATCACCCCGGACTTGCCGGCCAGCACGTTGGCGGCGTAGTACAGCGCTGGCGTTGGCACCAGGCCGACATCGCTGACGTGGCAACCGCTCTCGGCGATGCCGCGAATGAGTTCCGCGACCAGCTCCGGGCCTGACAGGCGACCGTCACGACCGACCGACACGTTCGGTTCACCCTGGGCCAGGCTCTGCGAGCCGATGGCACGGCCGATCCAGTAAGCGGTTTCACCGTTGAGGTATTCCGGCACAGTGCCGCGAATGTCGTAGGCGCGGAAAATGCTGTCAGGCAGCGTCGGGGCGATCTTGGCGGGGGTGCTCATCTGTGGACATGCTCCATCTCGAAAAGGGCGGGACAGACCGGCGAAATGTTCGACGGCAGGCTCAAACTGAAGGGTATGACGGCGTTTTCCACAGAGAGTTCGTGCTATGAAAGGGCCATGACGCCCCGGCTGGCGTGGCTTTCGGCCGGCAAAACCTTGATTTACGGTGTTAAAACCTGCTGCCGATGTAGCGCATTTTTTGTGGCGAGGGGATTTATCCCCGTTGGGCTGCGCAGCAGACCCAAAATCTTGGGGCCGCTTCGCAGCCTATCGGGGATAAATCCCCTCACCACAATAATTTCTATCCGGTTATTTGGTGCCGGTATGGCCGAAACCGCCGGTACCGCGCTCGGTCTCGACAAACTCTTCAACCATTTCGAAATGCGCCTGCACCACCGGTACCAGCACCAATTGCGCCAGACGTTCGCCGACGGTCATGGTGAAGTCGCTCTGGCCGCGGTTCCAGCAGGAGACCATCAGCGGGCCCTGGTAATCGGAGTCGATCAGGCCGACCAGATTGCCCAGCACGATGCCGTGTTTGTGGCCCATGCCCGAGCGCGGCAGGATCAGTGCGGCGAGATTCGGGTCGCCGATATAGACCGACAGGCCGGTGGGAATCAGCACGGTTTCACCCGGTTTGATCACGATGTCCTGTTCCAGCATGGCGCGCAGGTCGAGGCCGGCGGAGCCTGGCGTGGCGTATTGCGGCAGCGGGAATTCGCTACCGATGCGTGGATCGAGGATCTTGGCTTGCAAAGCGTGCATGTAAATTAAACCTGGTTCAGACGTTCGGCGATAAAAGTGACCAGTTGGCGAGCGATCTTGCTCTTGCTGGTCTGGGCGAAAACCGTGGCGTGCAGCTCACGGTCGATGACGCTGCAGGCGTTTTCTTCGCTGTTGAAACCGATGCTCGGGTTGGCGACGTCGTTGGCGACGATCAGATCGAGATTCTTGTCCTTCAGCTTGCGTGCAGCGTAGTCGAGCAGGTGTTCGGTTTCGGCAGCGAAGCCGACACTGAACGGACGGTCGGGACGGGTCGCGATGGTGGCAAGGATGTCCGGGTTGCGCACCATTTGCAGGACGAAGCCGTCTCCGCTCGTAGGATCTTTCTTGAGTTTGTGCGGGGCGACGACTTCAGGGCGGTAGTCCGCCACCGCTGCCGACGAGATGAACACGTCGCAAGGCATGGCTGATTCGCAGGCGGCGAGCATATCGCGGGCGCTGACCACATCGATCCGCGTCACGCGATCAGGCGTCGGCAGGTGCACCGGGCCGCTGATCAAAGTGACACGGGCGCCGGCTTCCACGGCTGCTTCGGCGAGGGCAAAGCCCATTTTTCCCGAGCTGTGGTTGGTGATGTAGCGCACCGGGTCGATGTTTTCCTGAGTCGGGCCGGCGGTGATCACCACATGCTTGCCGGTCAATGCCTGGCGCTGGAAGCAATCGGCGGCGAGCAGTGCCAGATCGGTGGCTTCCATCATGCGGCCCATGCCGACGTCGCCGCAGGCCTGGCTGCCCGAGGCCGGGCCGAAAGTCTTCAGGCCACGGCTCTCCAACAGTTGCAGGTTGGCCTGGGTCGCCGGGTCGCGCCACATCGCCTGATTCATTGCTGGCGCGACAGCAACCACAGCGTCGGTGGCCAGCACCAGCGTGGTCAGCAGATCGTTGGCAATGCCTTGGGCCAGGCGGGCGATCAGGTCGGCGGTGGCCGGGGCGATCAGCACCAGATCGGCCCATTTCGCCAGCTCGATATGGCCCATGGCGGCTTCGGCGGCAGGGTCGAGCAAGTCGAGGTGAACCGGGTGGCCCGACAGGGCCTGCATGGTCAGCGGGGTGATGAATTCGGCGCCGCCATGGGTCATGACCACGCGCACTTCGGCACCCTGGTCGATCAGGCGGCGAACCAGATCGGCGCTCTTGTAGGCCGCAATGCCGCCGCCGACGCCCAGAACGATGCGTTTCCGATACAGCCGCTGCATAGGTCTGCCTTTCATTTCGTTGATGACGGCGGCGCGATACCCCTCCCCAGGGTTGAATCGACCGCCAAAAAGATGGGCTACGATATCACAGCGACCGCTACGGAACAGCGGCGCCCACAGACAAGGAGGTGCTATGAGTATTCGCGATTGGCCGGCGGCGGAACGGCCACGGGAAAGGCTGTTGGAACACGGCGCAGGGAGTCTTTCGGACGCTGAGTTGTTGGCGATTTTTCTGCGCACCGGATTGCCCGGAAAAAGCGCTGTCGACCTCGCCAGACATCTGCTGACGCAATTCGGTGGCCTGCGTTTGCTGCTCGAGGCCGATCAGGACGCATTCAGCAAACAACTGGGCCTCGGCCCCGCCAAGTTCGCCCAGCTGCAAGCCGCGCAGGAAATGAGCAAGCGCCATCTGGCCGAGCGCTCACGACAGAAACCGGCACTGGAAAACCCTCAGGTCGTCCGCGATTACCTCAAGGCGATGCTGCGACATGAGCCGCACGAGGTGTTCGGCTGCCTGTTTCTCGATTCGAAACATCAGGTGCTGAATTTCGAGGCGCTGTTTCGCGGCTCGATCGACAACACCAGCGTGCACCCACGGGAGGTGGTGAAGCGGGCGCTGGCCAATAACGCCGCAGCGGTGATCCTTTGTCACAACCACCCGTCCGGCAACACCGATCCGAGTCAGGCCGATCGGCTGCTGACCAAGCGCCTGCAGAAAGCGCTGGAGTTGATTGACGTGCGAGTGCTCGATCACTTCATCGTCGGAGACGGCGAGCCGCTGTCGATGGCGGAGTGTGGCTGGATGTAGTTCTTGGCGCCAATTCTGGACCCTGTGGGAGCGAGCCTGCTCGCGAAGGCGTTTTACCAGTCAGCATCATTGTTTGCTGACAGACCGCTTTCGCGAGCAGGCTCGCTCCCACAGATTGTTTCCATCCACCGGTTTGTGTCAGGCAGGTTATTTGAGGCTGATCTTGGAGTAATCCTGGCGGCCAAACGGGCTGACGGAATAACCCTGAACATCCTTGCGCGTCAAAGCGTAGGCCGTCGGGTGCGCCAGTGGCAGCCACAACGCCTGCTGCTGGATCTGTGCCTGTGCCTGTTCATACAGCTTGGTGCGCACGCCTTGCTCGCTGGTGGTCTTGCCGGCGCTGATCAGCTTGTCCAGATCGGCATTGCAGTACCGCGCGAAGTTGGTCCCGGACTTCACCGCCGCGCAGGAAAACTGCGGCGTGAGGAAGTTGTCCGGGTCGCCGTTGTCGCCGGCCCAGCCCATGAACAGCAGGTCGTGCTCGCCGGCCTTGGCGCGACGAATCAGCTCGCCCCATTCGATCACACGAATTTCTGCCTGGATGCCGATCTCGGCCAGATCCGACTGCAGCATCTGCGCGCCGAGACTTGGGTTCGGGTTGAGCAGGCTGCCCGATGGCCGCGTCCAGATTGTGGTCTGGAAGCCATCCTTCAAGCCGGCCTTGGCCAGCAGCGCCTTGGCTTTGGCCACGTCGTGTGGATAGCCCGGCAGGTTCTTCGCGTAGCTCCAGGTGTTCGGCGGGTACGGGCCGTTGGCCGCTTCGGCGGTGTCTTCGAACACGGCTTTGATGTAGTTGGCCTTGTCGAAAGCGAGGTTGATCGCCTGGCGCACTTCCGGTTTGTCCAGTGGCGGATGCTGGCTGTTGATGCCCACGAAAGCGGTCATGAACGCGTCAGTCTTTTCGACTTTCAGCGTCGGCTCCTTCAGCGCAGCCTGTACGTCCAGTGGTTTTGGCGACAGGGCGATCTGGCATTCATTGCGTCGCAGCTTTTGCAGGCGCACGTTGGCGTCCGGCGTGATGGCGAAGATCAACGGGTCGACCGCAGGCTTGCCACGGAAATAGTCCGGATTGGCCTTGTAGCGAATCGCCGCGTCTTTCTGGAAGCGATTGAACACGAACGGGCCGGTGCCGATCGGCTGGCTGTTGAGTTTGTCGGTGGCGCCGGCCTTCATCAGTTTGTCGGCATATTCGGCGGAATAGATCGAGGCGAAACCCATGCTCAAGGTCGCGAGGAAGGTCGAATCCGGATGGTCGAGGGTAAAACGCACGGTCAGCGGGTCGAGGGCGTCGATCTTCTTGATCAGGCTCGGCAGTTGCATCGACTGCGCATGGGGGAAGCCGCTCTGGGCGACCTTGTGCCACGGGTTGGCCGGGTCAAGCATGCGGTCGAAGCTGAACTTGACGTCTTCGGCACTCAGCTCGCGGCTCGGCTTGAAGTAGTCGGTTGTGTGAAATCTCACCTGCGGGTGCAGTTTGAACACATAGGTGAGGCCGTCGGTGCTGACTTCCCAGCTGTCGGCGAGGCTCGGGATGACCTTGCCACTGGCGGTGTCGAAATCCACCAAGCGGTTCATCAGTACGTCAGCTGAAGCATTGGTGGTGGTCAGCGAGTTGTACTGCACCACGTCGAACCCTTCAGGGCTGGCCTCGGTGCACACGCTCAACGCGGCGGCTTGGGCAAGGGGGCTCAGCAGGAGCGGGGCGAGCAACAGGGGTAGGGCAGCGAGGCGCATGGTCGGTTTCCTTTACAGATCGAAGGCCCATCTGCAAGTGCAGTCTGGAAAAGTCCTACCCTAGAGCTCTGAATTGCAAATGACTATCCCCTTTTTGCATTTTCAGGCGCACTCTTGCGCGGTTTCGAGCGTGGGCAGGGGGATGAAAAGTCTGAATCGCCTGTAGGACGGTATTTCTGCGACGAGTGGTCAAAACTGGCCGCAGCCTTTGTCCAAGGCGTCTGCGGCGGAAAAAATCGCCCTTTTGCCGATTGATTGCACACCGATTGTTGTTGCACCCCGGTCTTTCTGGTATAAAGCAGCGCTCTTTTCTAGGGGCCCGGTTCCTTCACTGTAGGTGTAGCCGGTAAGACCTCTAAAGAAACGCGGCGCCTGGCGCCAAATGACTGAGAGATTAAGCGGCCAACCCATGCCGGGTTGGGCATGTGGTTTTAGAGGGCTGAGGCATGTCGAGAGTATGTCAAGTTACCGGTAAGGGTCCGGTGACTGGGAATAACATTTCCCACGCAAACAACAAAACCCGTCGTCGTTTCCTGCCGAACCTGCAGCATCACCGCTTCTGGGTTGAAGAAGAGAAACGTTTTGTGCGTCTGCGCGTATCTGCCAAAGGCATGCGTATCATCGACAAGCGTGGCATCACTGTCGTGCTCGCCGAACTTCGCCGCGATGGCAAGATTTAAGGGAGCTAATCATGCGTGAATTGATTCGTTTGATCTCGAGCGCCGGTACTGGTCACTTCTACACTACCGACAAGAACAAGCGTACTACCCCGGACAAAATCGAGATCAAGAAATATGATCCGGTTGTTCGCAAGCACGTGATGTACAAGGAAGGCAAAATCAAGTAATTGATTTTTCCTGACTGCGAAAAAGGCCCGTATCGTGAGATGCGGGCCTTTTTTTTGCCTTGGATTCTGCGGTGACCGGTTGGGCCTTATCGCTGGCAAGCCAGCTCCCACATTGATTGCCGGTCTTCACAGAACCTGTGTCATGCACAAAACCTGTGGGAGCTGGCTTGCCAGCGATGAGGGCCGATCAGCCAGCAAACATCTCAAGCCTTCTGTTCAAAGATCACATAAACCTTGCGGCAAGCCTCCAGCACTTCCCAGGTTCCGCGAAACCCCGCCGGGATCACGAAGCGATCGCCAACGCGCAAGGTCTTGGCATTGCCATCGCTGTCACGCAATACCGAAACCCCCTGGAGAATCTCGCAGTACTCATGCTCGGTGTAATTCACCGTCCACTGACCCACCGCGCCTTCCCACACACCCACGCCCATTTGCCCACAAGGGCTGTCGTATTGATGAAACACCGCCTGCTCAGGATCGCCCTTGAGCACCTTCGCCGGGTCCGGGCGATAACGCTCGGCTTCGCTGCTGGCGAGGCTGATGTCGACGACGTTCTGGATGTTCATTGTTGTTTTCTCCGCTAGTGACGGCGCATGGGCTGGAATGGGCCAAAGTCTATGTTTATTAAAATGAACACCGCAAGGCCGTATGGCCAGCTTATGTCAAATATATTGAAACAAACCCGGTCGCTGGTTTAGGGTGGCGGGTGCCTCGGGCCGAAAGTGCAGGCTGGCCGGGCAGAATTCTTGAACAGCGCCGCAGCGCTTGTGGTGCTCGTATTCAATAAGAGGAGGACACCCGAATGACCACCCTGACTCGTGCCGACTGGGAACAACGCGCCCGCGATCTGAAAATCGAAGGCCGCGCCTTCCTGAATGGCGAATACACCGACGCCGTCTCCGGCGAAACCTTCGAATGCATCAGCCCGGTCGATGGCCGCCTGCTCGGCAAGGTCGCCAGCTGTGACGCCGCCGACGCCGACCGTGCTGTAGAAAACGCCCGCGCCACTTTCAATTCCGGCGTCTGGTCGCGCCTGGCGCCGACCAAGCGCAAAGCCACCATGATCCGCTTCGCCAGCCTGCTGAAACAGCACGCCGAAGAACTGGCGCTGCTGGAAACCCTCGACATGGGCAAGCCGATCAGCGATTCGCTGTACATCGACGTGCCGGGCGCGGCGCAGGCGTTGAGCTGGAGCGGTGAAGCGATCGATAAGATCTACGACGAAGTTGCCGCCACCCCGCATGACCAACTGGGTCTGGTGACCCGTGAGCCGGTGGGCGTGGTCGGCGCTATCGTGCCGTGGAACTTCCCGCTGATGATGGCCTGCTGGAAACTCGGCCCGGCGCTGTCGACCGGTAACTCGGTGATCCTCAAGCCGTCGGAAAAATCGCCGCTGACCGCCATCCGTATCGCTGCGCTGGCCATTGAAGCCGGGATTCCGAAAGGCGTGCTCAACGTGCTGCCGGGCTACGGCCACACCGTCGGCAAGGCGCTGGGTCTGCACAATGATGTCGACACGCTGGTCTTCACCGGCTCGACCAAGATCGCCAAGCAACTGATGGTCTATGCCGGCGAATCGAACATGAAACGCGTCTGGCTGGAAGCCGGCGGCAAGAGCCCGAACATCGTCTTCGCCGATGCGCCGGATCTGCAGGCCGCCGCTGAATCCGCCGCCAGCGCCATCGCCTTCAACCAGGGCGAAGTGTGCACCGCCGGTTCGCGCCTGCTGGTCGAGCGTTCCATCAAGGACAAATTCCTGCCGATGGTCATCGAAGCGCTGAAAACCTGGAAGCCGGGCAATCCGCTGGACCCGGCGACCAACGTCGGTGCGCTGGTCGATACCCAGCAGATGAACACCGTGCTGTCGTACATCGAATCCGGCCATAGCGATGGCGCCAAACTGGTCGCCGGCGGCAAGCGCATCCTCCAAGAGACCGGTGGCACTTACGTCGAGCCAACCATTTTCGATGGTGTGAGCAATGCGATGAAGATTGCCCAGGAAGAGATTTTCGGACCAGTGTTGTCGGTGATCGCTTTCGACAGCGCCGAAGAAGCCATCCAGATTGCCAACGACACGCCATACGGTCTGGCCGCAGCGGTGTGGACCCAGGACATCTCCAAGGCGCACCTGACCGCCAAGGCCTTGCGCGCCGGTAGCGTGTGGGTCAACCAGTATGATGGCGGCGACATGACCGCGCCGTTCGGTGGCTTCAAGCAGTCGGGCAACGGTCGCGACAAATCGCTGCACGCCTTCGACAAGTACACCGAGCTGAAGGCGACGTGGATCAAGCTGTAAGCCGCTGACGGGAGCCCGCTCACTCGGGGCTTCCTGACCAAACAGAGATCCCCTGTGGGAGCGAGCCTCTGTGGTGAGGGGATTTATCCCCGTTCGGCTGCGAAGCAGTCGCTAAACCATTGCACGCGATGTACCTGATACATCGTGGTTGCAGGTTTTGGGGCCGCTGCGCGACCCAACGGGGATAAATCCCCTCGCCACAGGGGCTCGCTCCCACAGTGATTTTGTGGTGCATATAAAAATATCCACAGGAGCGTGGAGCATGCGGTGGGCGACGTATTTCGCCGTGTTGGCGTCTGTCTTGAGTGTCGGTCTGGCCCTGGGGGTCAGCATGCCGCTGGTGTCGTTGCGTCTGGAGGGCTGGGGCTACGGCTCGTTCGCCATCGGTGTGATGGCAGCCATGCCGGCAATCGGCGTGTTGCTGGGGGCGAAGATTTCCAGCCATCTCGCCGCGTATTTCGGCACGGCGAACCTGATGCGTCTGTGCCTGTGGGCCGGGGCATTGTCGATCGGCCTGCTGGCGCTGCTGCCGAGTTACCCGATCTGGTTGCTGCTGCGCCTGCTGATCGGGGTGATCCTGACCATCGTGTTCATCCTCGGCGAGAGCTGGATCAATCAATTGGTGGTCGAGCAGTGGCGCGGGCGTCTGGTGGCGCTGTATGGCAGCAGCTATGCGCTGAGCCAACTGTCTGGTCCGTTGCTGCTGGGGGCGCTCGGTACCGAGCATGATTACGGTTTCTGGGTCGGGGTCGTTCTGCTGACGCTCTCGCCCTTTCTGCTGCTGGGGCGCAGCGGGGCGCCGAGCAGTGAGGCCAACAGCGTCACGTTTGGCGATCTGTGGGGCTTCGCCCGCGAGTTGCCGGCGATTGCCTGGGCGGTGTCGTTGTTCGCCGCGTTCGAGGCGATGATTCTGACGCTGCTGCCGGTGTACTGCCTGCAACAAGGGTTCACCGCCGAAATCGCGCTGGCCATGGTCAGCACCGTGGTGGTCGGCGATGCGCTGCTGCAATTACCGATCGGCGCGTTGGCCGATTACCTGTCGCGGCGCACGCTGTTCGCCGGATGCGCGGTGGTGTTGATGCTGTCGAGTCTGGCCATTCCGATGTTGCTCGACACGCTGCTGATCTGGCCGTTGTGGGTGCTGTTCGGCGCCAGTGCCGGCGGCTTGTTTACCTTGTCACTGATCCTGATTGGCGAGCGTTATCGAGACGATGCGCTGGTTCGCGCCAATGCGCATATCGCGCAGTTGTGGGGTGTCGGTTGTCTGGTCGGGCCGTTGGCGGCAGGGGCGGGCAGTCAGTGGATCAATGGGCATGCGTTGCCGCTGTTGATGGCGGCTGGGGCGTTTGGCCTGGTGCTTTTGTTGTTGCGCCAGGGAGCCTTTGGCGCATCGGCAGAAGCAGTCTGAGCGCATCCGTGTGGGAGCGAGCCTGCTCGCGAAAGGGGTGCACCAGTCAGCTCATTTGCTGGATGTGAAACCGTTTTCGCGAGCAGGCTCGCTCCCACAAAGGGTTACAACATCCGCTCCAGGCCGACGTTGGTGCTGAACCATGAGTTGAAGCGCCGCCACCAGCTCCCCGGTTCCTTGGTCAGGGTATGCATCTGGCCGTTGTCTTCGGTGACCCAGACAACCTTGCCGTCCTCGAGTTTCGCCTGATAACTCAAGGTCGGCGCCATGCCTTGCAGGGCCAGTGCGCGCACGTGCTCGGCCAGTTCCGGGCTGTCGACGAGCACGCCGACTTCGGTGTTCCACAGCACCGAGCGCGGGTCGAAGTTGAACGAGCCGATAAACGATTTGCGCCGGTCGAAGATCATCGCCTTGCTGTGCAAACTCGAATCCGAACCGCGAAACGACTTGCTGTAGAACACTCGTGGCCCGCTGGCATAGTTATCCCCAGGCTGGCGGCGCAGTTCATAGAGTTTCACCCCGTGTTCAAGCAACGCTTTGCGATAGGGTGCGTAACCGCCATGCACCGCCGGTACGTCGGTGGCCTCCAGCGAATTGGTCAGCAGGCTCACGGAGACTCCGGCATCGGCGCGCCCGGTCAGGTAGACCAGCCCCGGCTGGCCGGGCACAAAGTAGGCGGAAATCATGATCAGCTCTTTGCTGACGCCGGTCAGTTCCGGCGCCAGTTGCGTGGTCAGCAGCAGATGCGGATCCGGTTCGCCCTTGGACAGGACCTTGCTCGGCGCATCCCACAGCGCCTGGTTCCAGGCCCAGATCAGTTCTCTGCGCCAGATGTCCATGCGCGGGTCGGTGGTGAATTTCATCAACTGTTGATAGAGCCCGTGGTTCTGCTTGCGGGTTTCTTCCAGCGATTCTTCCAGGCGCGTGCGCGTGTTTTGCAGGTCGGCGGCAGTCGGTTGGCTGGAGAGGAATTCGTCGATCGGTTTGCTCAGCGCGCTGTTCCAGTACTGGTCGAAACTGTGTCCGAGCTGTTCGGCCACCGGGCCGATGCTGAGCATGTCGATGTCGGTGAAATTCAGGTTGGGTTCGGCGTCGAAATATTCATCGCCCAGATTGCGCCCGCCGACGATGGCCGCGCTGTTGTCCGCCAGCCACAACTTGTTGTGCATGCGCCGATGCTGCACGGACAGATTGAACAGTCGCCCGGCCGCGCGCGTTACGCCGGTGCTGCGCCCCAGGTGCAACGGATTGAACAAACGAATCTGGATCTGCGGATGTGCCGCCAGGGTGGCGATGATCTGGTCGAGGCCGTCGCTGGTGGTGTCGTCGAGCAGGATGCGCACGCGCACGCCACGGTCGGCCGCCTTCAACACTTCCTCCACCAGCATCCGCGTGCTGATGCCGTCGTGGACGATGTAGTACTGCAAATCGAGGCTGACCTGGGCATGGCGAATCAGCTCGGCCCGGGCGGTAAACGCCTCGCCACTGTCGGAGAGCAGGCGAAACCCCGACTGCCCTTTGTAGGGCGCGGCCTGAGCCTGAATCGAACGGCCGAAGCTGGAGTCCGACGCCGGCAGGGCCTGGCTTGGTTCGCGCGGCACATCAAGGCTGGCGCAGCCGCTGAGGAACGAGGCGAGTATCAGTAAAGCGAGTAAGGGCTGTCTGAAGCTCACGTAGGGTCATTCCGGTTGGCGGCTGAGGTCGGCAATTTGGACGCCGGGCGCGCAAAAAAGGTCAGTCGGTCTCGGCGAGTAATTTGATTGCCGCAGCGCCGACCTTGCGCACCGCTTCTTCGATCTGCGCTGTTGGTTTGGCAGCGTAGTTCATCCGCAGACAATTGCGGTACTTGCCCGAGGCGGAAAAGATGCTGCCGACAGCAATCTGTACGCCCTGATCGTGCAGCGCGCGATTCAGTTTCAGCGTGTCGAAACCTTCCGGCAGTTCCACCCAGAGCATGAAGCTGCCTTGCGGGCGACTGGCGCGAGTGCCGGCGGGAAAGTAGCGGGTCACCCAATCGATCATCGCGTCACGATTGCGTTGGTACTGCATGCGCATGCGCCGCAAGTGCGGCTCGAAATGGCCGGCCTTGATGAATTCGGCGATGGCGATCTGCGGTTGTGGCGCGGTGGAGCCGGTGCTGATGTATTTCATGTGCAGCACTCGCTCCAGATATCGGCCCGGCGCCACCCAGCCGATGCGCAGCCCCGGCGCCAGGGTTTTGGAGAACGAGCTGCAGAGCAACACGCGGCCGTCTTCGTCGAAGGATTTGATCGTGCGCGGGCGCGGATAGGTGTAGGCCAGCTCGCCATACACATCGTCTTCAATGATCGCCACGTCGAAACGCTGGGCCAGGGTCAGCAAGGCGCGTTTGCGCGACTCGGGCATGACGTAGCCGAGCGGGTTGTTGCAGTTGGGGGTGAGCTGAATGGCCTTGATCGGCCACTGTTCCAAGGCCAGTTCCAAGGCGTCGAGGCTGATCCCGGTGAGCGGGTCGGTGGGGATTTCCAGGGCTTTCATGCCCAGGCCTTTGAGGGTCTGCATGGCGCCGTGGAAACTCGGCGAGTCCACCGCGACGATGTCGCCCGGCTCGCAGATCGCGTGGATGCTGGTGGACAGCGCTTCGTGGCAGCCAGTGGTGATCACCAGATCGCTGGCGCTCAACTGGCAGCCGGAATCAAGCATCAGCCGTGCGATCTGTTCGCGCAGTTCGAGGTTGCCGTGGATGTTGTCGTAATACAGACCAGGCATGTCCTGCCGACGGCTGATTCGCGCCAGTCCGCGCAGCAGCGGCTTCATGGTCGGTGAGCCGACATCGGGCATGCCACGGCCCAATTGCACGACGTCCTTGCGCGGTACCGCGCGGATCAATTCCAGCACCTGATCCCATTGCGAAATCTCGACTGGCCGCTGCGCCGGGCGGCCCACTGCGGGCAGCTCCGGCAACTCGCGGCCGACTGGGACAAAGTAGCCAGACTTGGGTTTCGGCGTGGCGAGGCCGCTGTCTTCAAGCACGCGATAGGCCTGCTGCACCGTGCTCAAACTGACTCCGTGTTCGATGCTCAAGGCACGCACCGACGGCAAACGATCGCCGGGGCGGTAGAAGCCTTGTTCGATGCGGGTGCCGAGCAATTCGGCGAGATTTACATACAGAGTCATGGTGGCCTCGGTGCGTCTTGGTGGAAACCAGTACAGATGCGGCAAAAATCAATCATTCAGTCGGCGAATCGGCAAATCTGTATGGAGTTAATACAGGTTATTTGAGTCTGTAATGGTTTTGCTCGCCCGCGCATCATGGAATCTCTGGCTACCCAAGTAAACAGGAGCAACGAAAATGAACGGCTTGAGCGATGTGCGGCTGACGTTACACAGTCAGGAACTGGCGGCAGGGCAGAAGGACAGCGCGCGCAATCTGCTGCGTAACGCGCCGTCCGGCCTCAGTCGCTGGGAGCTGTTCTGGCATCGTCTGCACACGCGCAAGGCGTTGTTGGGACTGACGCCGGAGCAACTCAGGGATGTCGGGCTGACGCGAGAGCAGGCAAGGGAGGAGGGGTTGAAGCCGTTTTGGCGGATATGAGATCTGTATTGTTCTTGCGGGCTTCATCGCGAGCAGGCTCGCTCCCACAGTGACTGCGTTCTGCCTGAATAAACGCGGTTACTGTGGGAGCGAGCCTGCTCGCGAAAGCGGATCAAGGGCCGCCGAAATACCCTCAGACCAACTCTTTCAGCCGATGCCACAACATCCCCAACGCCAACAACGGCGAGCGCAAATGCTTGCCGCCCGGGAAGGTGATGTGCGGCACCTTGGCGAACAGATCAAAGCCGCCGCCATGCTGCCCGCTGATCGCCTCGGCCAACAGCTTCCCGGCCAGGTGGGTGGCATTCACCCCATGCCCGGAATAAGCCTGGGCGAAATACACGTTCGGCTGGTCGGCGAGCCGGCCAATCTGCGGCAAGCGGTTGGCACCGATGCCGATCATCCCGCCCCACTGATAATCGATTTTCACCCCGGCCAGTTGCGGGAACACTTCAAGCATCTTCGGTTGCATATAGGCGCCGATGTCTTTCGGATCGCGCCCTGAATAATGGCAGGCGCCACCAAACAACAAACGTCGATCCGCCGAGAGCCGGTAGTAATCCAGCGCCACCCGCTGGTCGCAGACCGCCATGTTCTGCGGCAGCAGGTTGTGCGCCTGCTCTGCGCTCAGCGGTTCGGTGGCGATGATGTAGCTGCCGGCGGGCAGGACCTTGCCGCTCAGTTGCGGGTTCAAGTCATTGAGATAGGCATTGCAGCCCAGCACCAAGGTCTTCGCCCGCACCGAGCCTTGCGCGGTGTGCACCTTCACTTCGGGGCCGTAATCGATGCGCGTCACTGCCGATTGCTCGAACAATTGCACGCCCAGTTGCTGCGCCGCTGCCGCTTCGCCCAGCGCCAGATTCAGCGGATGCAGATGTCCGGAGCCCATGTCGATCAAGCCGCCGACATAGCGCTTGGAACCGACCACAGTGTGCATTTCACTGGCCTGCAACAGACGGGTTTCGTAGCGATAACCCAGGCTGCGGAGTTCTTCGGCATCTTCGGCAAAACCGTCGAGATCGGAAGGCTTGTTGGCGAGGTCGCAGTAGCCCCAGGTCAGGTCGCAGGCAATGCCGAAACGATCGACGCGCCGGCGGACAATCTCCACCGCTTGCAGGCCCATGAGTTTCATCTCGCGCACGCCTTCGGCACCGATGACATTGGCGAACTGATCAAGGCCGTGACCGACACCGCGAATCAACTGCCCGCCGTTGCGACCGCTGGCGCCCCAGCCGATCCTGTGCGCTTCCAGCAACACCACGCTGAAACCGCGTTCGGCGAGTTCCAGCGCGGTATTCAGCCCGGAAAAGCCACCGCCGACCACGCAGACATCCGCCACCAACTCGCCTTGCAGCACGGGATGATCAGGCTGCGGCAGGCTGCTGGCGGCGTAATAAGAGGCAACGTGGGGTTGGCTCGCGGTGGTCTGGGCGCGGGCGGTCATGGGCATCATCCAACGGCTGAGTGTCGAGAAAATTTGACGGAGCATAAGCCGCACGCCCGAACGTGGGCAACATCGGTCGGCCTGCGGTGTCTGGATCCGGGCTTTTGCGGCACAATCATCAGCCCGCCACTTTGGTCACCGTTTCGATGAGCTGCAACAGCCAGAAAATCCGCAACCTGCGTCAGCAGATCCCCACGTTCGACTGCGTGCCGGGCTGCCACGACTGCTGCGGCCCGGTGACCACGTCGCCCGAGGAAATGGCCCGGCTGCCGCGCAAATCCCGCGCCGAGCAGGATGCGGCGCTGGAAGAACTCAACTGTGTGCATCTGGGGCCGAATGGCTGCACGGTGTATGAAGAGCGGCCGCTGATCTGTCGATTGTTTGGTACGACCAAGACCCTGCCGTGCCCGAACGAGCGGCGGCCGGTGGAGTTGATACATCCACGGGTCGAGAAGCAGATTTTCGAGTACATGGCGGCGAATCGGCAGGTGTTGGTGTAAGCGATCGTTCCCACGCTCTGCGTGGGAATGCCTCTTCGGACGCTCCGCGTTCGGCCTTTGGGACGCAGAGCGTCCCGGGCTGCATTCCCACGCAGAGCGTGGGAACGATCATTGCGGTGATCAATCCGGAATCGGCAGGCAAAGGCTCTCTTTCACCTCTTCCATGACGATGTAGCTCTTCGATTCACGCACATGCGGCAGCTTCAAGAGAATGTCGCCGAGCAGTTTGCGATACGAGGCCATCTCGGAAATCCGCGCTTTCACCAGATAGTCGAAATCCCCTGACACCAAATGGCACTCCAGCACATGCGGCAGCTTCAGCACCGCGCGTCGGAACTCTTCGAATGTGTCGCCGGATTTGTAGTCGAGGCTGATCTCGACGAACACCAGCAGGCTACCCTTCAAATGCTGCGGATTGAGCCGGGCGTTGTAGCCCATGATGATCCCCTCGCGCTCCAGACGTCGCACGCGCTCGGTGCACGGCGTGGTCGAGAGGCCGACCTTTTCCCCGAGCTCGGTAAAGGAAATCCGCCCGTCCGCCTGGAGGATTCGCAGGATGTTGCGGTCGATCTTGTCCAGCTCACGTTTGGTCTGAGTGTTGGTACGCATAGGGGATGCGCCTCCGTGAAAAGGGTTTTTGCCGAGAATTGTCGCCAAATATAGGCGCTTATATAGTGAAAAGCACTGGCATTTCTTTTTTACACTGCGCCCATCATTGCTCTAACAAACAGTTCGGCGAAAAGCCGCGATGAGGGATTGAAAATGCGCGTCATGGTCTTGGGTAGCGGCGTCATCGGTACCGCCAGTGCTTACTATCTGGCCCGTGCCGGGTTTGAAGTGGTGGTGGTCGACCGGCAGCCTGCTGCGGCCATGGAGACCAGTTTCGCCAACGCCGGCCAGGTCTCGCCGGGTTACGCCTCGCCGTGGGCCGCGCCGGGCGTGCCGCTCAAGGCCATCAAGTGGTTGCTGCAACGCCATGCGCCATTGGCGATCAAGGCCACCGCCGATATCGACCAATACCTGTGGATGGCGCAAATGCTGCGCAACTGCACCGCCAGCCGTTACGCGGTGAACAAGGAGCGCATGGTGCGTCTGTCCGAGTACAGCCGCGACTGCCTCGATGAATTGCGCGCCGAAACCGGCATCGCCTACGAAGGCCGCAGCCTCGGCACCACGCAGTTGTTCCGCACTCAGGCGCAGCTGGATAACGCCGCCAAAGACATCGCCGTGCTGAAAGAGTCCGGCGTGCCGTTTGAAGTCCTCGACCGCGCCGGCATTGCCCGCGTCGAACCGGCTCTGGCAGGCGTGACTGACATTCTCGCTGGCGCCCTGCGTCTGCCCAACGACCAGACCGGCGACTGCCAGATCTTCACCACCCGTCTCGCCGAAATGGCGCGCAAGCTCGGCGTGGAATTCCGTTTTGGCCAGGACATCCAGAAACTCGACTACGCCGGTGATCGCATCAACGGTGTGTGGATCGACGGCAAGCTGGAAACCGCTGACCGCTACGTGCTGGCGCTGGGCAGCTACTCGCCGCAACTGCTCAAGCCGTTGGGCATCAAGGCCCCGGTGTATCCGCTCAAGGGCTACTCGCTGACCGTGCCGATCACCAACCCGGACATGGCGCCAACGTCGACCATTCTCGACGAGACCTACAAAGTCGCGATCACCCGTTTCGACAACCGCATCCGCGTCGGCGGCATGGCCGAGATCGCCGGTTTTGACCTGTCGCTGAACCCGCGTCGGCGCGAAACCCTGGAGATGATCGTCAACGACCTTTATCCTCAGGGCGGCAATCTGGCCGAAGCGAGTTTCTGGACCGGCCTGCGCCCGACCACGCCGGACGGTACGCCGATCGTTGGCGCCACGCCGTTCAAGAATCTGTTCCTCAATACCGGTCACGGTACGCTCGGCTGGACCATGGCCTGTGGTTCCGGCCGTTTGCTCGCCGACCTGATGGCGAAGAAAAAGCCGCAGATCAGCGCTGAAGGCCTCGATATTTCCCGTTACGGCAACCAGACCCAGGAGTCCGCAAAACATGTCAATCCAGCGCCAGCTCACCAATGAGCGCATGAGTCAGATCGTCAGCCACAACGGCACCGTGTATCTGGCCGGGCAGGTCGGCGACGACTTCGACGCCGGAATTGAACAGCAGACCCGCGAGGTGCTAGCCAACATCGAGCGCTTGCTCGATCTGGCCGGGACGGACAAGCAGCATCTGTTGTCGGCGACGATCTACCTGAACGACATCGAAGCGCACTTCGCCGGAATGAACGCGGTGTGGGATCAGTGGCTGCCAAAAGGCGCCGCGCCGGCCCGTGCCACCGTCGAAGCGAAGATGGCCAAGCCGAGCATTCTGGTGGAGATCTCCATCGTCGCCGCGCTGCCATAACGTTTTACAGATCCCTCTCCCGGTGCTGTTGGCGGTTCACGTCGTCAGTCAGCGCCGGTTTTTCTTCCCATGACCGCCCAGAAGTCTGCCGCCATGCGTCCTGCCCGTGCCCTGATCGACCTCCAAGCCCTGCGCCACAACTACCGAATTGCCCGCGAAGTCACCGGCGCCAAGGCGCTCGCCGTGATCAAGGCGGACGCCTACGGCCATGGCGCGGTGCGTTGCGCCCAGGCGCTGGAAGCCGAGGCGGATGGTTTTGCCGTGGCTTGTATCGAAGAAGCTCTGGAGCTGCGTTCCGCCGGGATTCGCGCACCGGTATTGCTGCTGGAAGGCTTCTTCGAAGCCGATGAGCTGGCGTTGATCGTCGAGCATGATTTCTGGTGCGTGGTGCATTCGCTGTGGCAGCTCGAAGCGATCGAGCAGGCAGTCCTGAGCAAACCGATCACGGTATGGCTCAAGCTCGATTCCGGCATGCACCGCGTCGGCCTGCATCCGAAGGATTATCCAGCGGCCTATCAGCGTCTGCTGGCCAGCGGCAAGGTGGCGAAAATCGTGCTGATGAGCCACTTCGCCCGCGCCGATGAACTGCATGCGCAAAGCAGTGCCGAGCAGGTCGCGGTGTTCGAAGCGGCGCGTCAGGGTCTGGCGGCGGAAGTCAGCCTGCGCAACTCGCCAGCCGTGCTCGGTTGGCCAGAAATCCAAAGCGACTGGGTACGCCCGGGCATCATGCTCTACGGCGCGACCCCGTTCGAAGAAGTCAACGCCGTGGCCGAACGCCTGCAACCGGTGATGACCCTCGAATCGAAAGTCATCAGCGTGCGTGAATTGCCGGCCGGTGAACCGATCGGCTATGGCGCCAGGTTCATCACCGACAAGCCGATGCGCATCGGCGTGGTCGCCATGGGTTACGCCGACGGCTACCCCCGCCAGGCGCCGACCGGCACACCCGTGCTGGTCGCCGGCAAACCCAGCCGCCTGCTGGGGCGCGTGTCGATGGACATGCTCTGCATTGATCTGACCGACGTAGCGGAAGCGGGGCTTGGTTCAACTGTCGAGCTGTGGGGTAAAAACATCCTCGCCAGCGATGTGGCGAAGTGGGCCGATACCATCCCGTATCAGATCTTCTGCAACCTGAAACGGGTGCCAAGGCTCTATTCCGAGGGTTAACGCCGCTGCGGGGGCCAGCTGTTGTAAATACTGAACGCTGTCGCCATGATAACGCTCAATATTCTTACAACATCAGGAGGCTCCCGCCTTGGACGTCGGTGAACGACTGCAATCGATCCGCAAGCTCAAAGGGCTTTCCCAGCGTGAACTCGCCAAACGCGCGGGCGTCACCAACAGCACCATTTCGATGATCGAAAAGAACAGCGTCAGCCCTTCGATCAGTTCGCTGAGAAAGGTGCTCGGCGGCATTCCCATGTCGATGGTCGAGTTCTTTTCCGAAGAGATCCTGCAGGACCAACCAACCCAGATCGTCTACAAGGCCAATGAGCTGATCGACATCTCCGACGGCGCCGTGACCATGAAACTGGTCGGCCGCGCCCACCCGAGCCGCGCCATCGCCTTCCTCAACGAAATCTACCCGCCGGGCGCCGACACCGGCGAAGAAATGCTCACCCACGAGGGCGAGGAAACCGGAATTCTGGTGGAAGGCCGCCTCGAACTGGTGGTAGGGCTGGAAACTTTTATCCTCGAAGCCGGCGACAGCTACTATTTTGAAAGTACCAAGCCGCATCGTTTCCGTAACCCGTTCGACGTGCCGGCGCGACTAATCAGCGCAGCCACACCGGCGAATTTTTAAGCAGAAGGCGCCAGGCCAATATGGCAAAGGCACCCGGACCGTTTTACCGATGGGCAACAAGACCCCTTTAACCATGGGGTTGTTTCAGTACAGCGGCCTACCCGCTATACTTGCGCCCGCCTGCGAACCGTGGCCGCAGGCGTGAATAGCCACCATTGAGGGTGAACGCGTGAACCTAATTATGAAAATGCTGGCTGCACCAGCAACCGTACTGGCCCTCTGGGCTGTCAGCGCTCAAGCTGCGACGAATGACGACATCGCCAAACGCCTCGAGCCCGTCGGCCAGGTGTGTGTTCAAGGGCAGGAATGCAAGGGTATGGAAGTGGCTGCTACCGCTGGCGGTGGCGGCGGAGCAAAGGCCCCTAAAGACGTGATCGCCAAGCACTGCAACGCTTGTCACGGCACGGGCCTGCTCGGCGCGCCGAAGATCGGCGACAAGGCAGCCTGGAAGGAGCGGGCCGATCATCAGGGTGGTCTGGACGGCATCCTCGCCAAGGCCATCACCGGCATCAACGCCATGCCGCCAAAAGGCACCTGCGCCGATTGCACCGATGAAGAGCTCAAGGGTGCGATCAAAGAGATGTCCGGTCTGTAATCAGCGCCGGCTTTGAAAAAAACCGTCTTCGGACGGTTTTTTTGTGCCTGCAATATCACTGCATGTTCTTCGTGATATAGGCGCCGGCGGAATTGAGCACCGCTTTGTACACGGCGTAAGCATCGGTGTCCTGGGGCGCTATTTGCTCGCAGCGCCCTCCCGATATCTGCCTCAGATCACATCCCGGGATCGACATGATGAGGGGAGAGTGAGTAGCGATGATGAACTGCGCGCCGCCGCGCGACAGCTCCATTATCCGGTTGATAAAAACCAATTGCCTCAACGGGGATAACGATGCTTCCGGCTCGTCGAGCACATACAGACCTTGGGCTTTGAATCGATGTTGAAACAACGCCTCCATGGCTTCACCGTGCGACAGGCAATGCATATCCACGCCGCCGTAGTAGCTCTTTATTTCGGGATCAAAGCTCGCCTCTGCATCAAGCTTGCGAATTGCAGTATTCAAGTTGTAGAAGGTTTCTGCCCTGTAGAAAAAAACGTCCTTCTCCCTTCGGTAGCCTTTTGAGAGCGTCAGGCTTTCGTACAGTTTTGAATGAGTATTCTCAGTCGAGAAATTGAAATTCTTCCCACCGCCTTCTGGATTGCAGCCTGACTTGATGGCAATAGCTTCAAGTAATGTGGATTTCCCAGCACCATTTTCGCCAATAAAAACCGTTATCGAGTTGCGCAGTTCAAGGGGGAAGAGGTTTTGCAGCCGGTCACCCACCGTCACGTCTGGCTTCAGGCGTATTTGCTGGATAAACATATCATTCATATCGATGCCCTCTAAAGATCCTATCAACGGATACCTTCACGCCAATCATCGTGATTCCGAGTCTTATCGAACCCGTGCTGGCCATGGTAAAAATTCCGATATAACCGAGACAGGCAATAAGACGCTCGCCAAATAATTCCGGCGTGGCAGCGGCGCTGAAGAAAATGACTGAAACCGTACCTGCCGAGATAGCCATTTCCGGCCAGAAGGACTGTATGGCGCTTGCTTTCAGATACTTGTAGCGTGCTCTTACCGTGTCCTTCAAATATCCATAGCTTCTAATGAGTTGCATTTTACTTTGCTTGCCATCGCTGGAAGCGTTGAAAGCGCTGATAAACGACTCCTTGTAAAAATCCTCCTTCGACATTTCCGCTGCATATAGCCGCTGAATTACAGGCTTGGCAAATCTCAACTGCACGCACGTCAACACAATAATTAAAGCGATGGGCAGGAAGAAATAGATGTTTTCCCTGAGCAGAATATAGGCTGCGGAAACCGTCAAAATGCAAGAGCCCATGAGATGGATTGTGTCATGAATGACGGAAGCAATTTTTTCCGCGTCTTCTTTTATCAATGTCACCCGAGAACATAATGGAGAGGGGCGTTTATCATGCACAATGAAGTTGATAAGTAGAAAACGGGATCTTGCTTCCATGAGCGTTGCCAAGGAATTGCCCAGAGCTTGGCTTGATAGCTTGGTTAGAAAAACAGCGATAAGAGTGAAATAAAATTCAGCGTTAATGGAGCCAGTAGTAAGAGCCGACAGGCTCTTTGCGATGACTGATGGTATTAACAATTGACATGTAGTTGCTACGGTAAGGCAAATAACCGAAAGAAGAAAAACGGTCAGGTTATTTCGCAAGCATATAAACATAGTTCAATGCCCCTCGTGCTGCAGTTCGTAGCTACGAATTCGACTACGTCTATAAGATGCCTCTCTGCTCGAGTAGTAGATAGATATCAGTGACATCGTGGGGCTCAGAACGCGTTCAAGATAGATGGCTGAGGCAAAAATTGAGCCTATAGTCGCTTCGCCAACGCTTAGCAGATGAGCCGATAGCAATAATAAGACCACTATCGCTATCGGATAACATGTACCTGACATTGATTCGAATGTTGTGGCTTTGAGGCTTGAGCGAAAAGCGAGGCGCTCGATATTTTTTATATCGACCTTGGTCCTGTTGGTGTATGGCTTTGCATTAACTAAAAGTTCACAGAGGGCGCCTATTGTTAAGGTGTTTTCTTGAACGTACTCATCAAACAGTGAATTGCTATTTTTTCGAGTTATAAGGTATGCCGCAATAGCATAAACAAGGCCGGTAAGTGGTGCGAGTGCCAGAAGTGGATGATAGTGGGCAGTCACCAGGAGCGCAGCGATAATGATGCTGCAGTTCAGCGATAAATCCAGATAAATTGAGTGATATAAATATATCGAGCCATCAACGTCGCCATCGATGAGTTCGATCCGCTCGCCTGGTTTTTGCGTATGCCCGAAGCTTCTGTCTAGTAGGTGATTCAGGATTGCCTTCTTCAGAATAAATCTTGTTTTGGACGCGGTTTTTTGTAGATAGATGTTGGCTGCCAGCTTTAATGGGGGCGTGGCGATGAGGAGGAACGAAGCGCCCGCGAGCGCGTACAAATAAAAGCTATCGCTTGCCAGATACAGATTGATTGAGGCGCCAATTAAATAGGGGGATGCGCTCGTTAAAATCGCAATGCCTACACCAAAGCAGCAGAGTATCAGGTTGCTTTTCATTAGAGGTCAGTGCTTCCGAAGCGAGAGGTCCTTTTTTGCAAAGCGTTTGAATCTTGCGTCCAATGCTAGCTATGTATGAAATAAGTACAATTGAGACGCGTCTGGTAGTTGCGCGTGATTGAATTACAGGTGATGTAGGAAAAAAGCTGAGCGCTTGTGAGGCAGTTCGTCTTGCCGACTTAACAGAGGCGATTCGCCCTATGTCGAAACTTTGGCCATTTTTTCGCACCAATCACCTTCCCTCGGAAGTAATTCCCCGGCAATCTCGGTCTACCCCTATCAACGGAACGGGCGGGAGGCTTCAGATGGTGCAGTTGTGTTCGATCGAACAGGCGGTTGACGACGTGCTGGCGCGTTTGCCTGCGCACATCCACATGGGCCTGCCGCTGGGGTTGGGCAAGCCGAATCACTTCGTCAACGCGCTGTACCGGCGCATCAAGGACCTGCCCGAGCGGCAGCTGACGATCTATACCGCGCTGTGCCTCGGTCGGCCGAATCTGGGCGATGGCTTGCAGAAGCGCTTTATCGAGCCTTTCGTCGAGCGCGTGTTTGGTGATTATCCGGAGTTCGATTTCCTCGCCGATCTCCAGCATGACAGCCTGCCCGCCAACATCCGAATCCAACAGTTCTTCATGCAGCCTGGCAGTCTGCTCAACAGCGCGCCGGCGCAGCAGGATTACGTCAGCAGCAATTACAGCCATGCCGCTCGCGACATCAACGCAGCGGGTCTCAATCTGGTGGCGCAATTGCTCGCCAGCAGCAGCGAGCACCCTGATCGCTTAAGCCTGAGCTGCA
Organism: Pseudomonas siliginis; assembly: GCF_019145195.1. Lineage (GTDB taxonomy): Bacteria > Pseudomonadota > Gammaproteobacteria > Pseudomonadales > Pseudomonadaceae > Aquipseudomonas > Aquipseudomonas siliginis. The sequence goes on along the minus strand of NZ_JAHSTW010000002.1, from coordinate 433,340 downwards.
ACCCCGACATCACCCTCGACCTGTTGCCGATGATCGCCAAGCGCCGCGAGGCGGGGGAGACCATTGTGCTGGTCGGCCAGGTGCATACGGATCTGCCGTACATGCCCGGCGATGCGGAAGTCGACATCGACACGTTTGATCTGCTGATCGACGAGAAGGACAGCAGCACGCTGTTTTCCACGCCGAACATGCCGGTGGGCTTTCAGGATCATTTCATTGGCTTGCACGCCAGTACGCTGGTGCGCGATGGCGGCACATTGCAAATTGGTATCGGCTCGATGGGGGATGCGTTGACTGCTGCGTTGCTTGCCCGTCAGGCCGATAACGCCGGCTATCAGGCGGTGCTCGATGACATCAACCTCAGCCAATGGGCGCAATTGATCCAGCGCGAGGGCGGCACCGCGCCATTTGCCAAAGGCCTTTACGGTTGCAGCGAGATGTTCGTCAACGGGCTGTTGGTATTGGCGGATGCCGGGATCATTCGGCGCAAGGTCTATCCGGATGTGCCGACTCAGGAGCAGGCCAACGCCGGTACCCTCGACGAAGCCGCGCAGCCCGACGGTATCTCGGTGCACGGCGGCTTCTTCCTTGGCCCGCGCAGCTTTTATGAACGGCTGCGCGAGTTGCCGCAAAGCAGGCTGCTTGAATTCAACATGACCCGTATCAGCTACATCAACGAGCTGTACGGCCAGGAAGAGCTCAAGCGCTTGCAGCGCATCGATGCGCGCTTCATCAACACCGTGTTCACCATGACTCTGCTTGGCGCCGGGGTGGCTGATCAATTGGCAGATGGACGCGTGCTCAGCGGTGTCGGCGGCCAGTACAACTTTGTTGCTCAGGGCCATGCGCTGGAAGGCGCGCGATCGATGTTGATCCTGCGCAGCTGGCGCGAATCGGGCGGCGAGGTCAATTCCAATATCGTCTGGGACTACGGCCACTGCACGATCCCGCGGCACCTGCGCGACATCGTCGTCACCGAGTACGGCATCGCCGACCTGCGCGGAAAATCCGACGCAGCGGTGATCGAAGCGCTGCTCAACATCAGCGATTCTCGCTTCCAGCCGGGGCTGATCGAGCAGGCGCAGAAAGTCGGCAAGCTGCCAAAGGATTTCCGTATCGACCCACGTTTTGCCGACAACACACCGCAACGCTTGCAGGCGATTGCCGCGCGGCACCCGAACCTGTTTCCGGAGTATCCGCTGGGCTGTGATTTCACCGCGATCGAACGTGATCTGCTGCGGGCGCTGAACTGGCTGAAGAGCAAGTTCAAGCTGACCGAGATTCTGGAATTGGGCAAGGCAGCGCTGGATGCGCCGGAGGCCTCAGTGTTCCCGGAACATCTTGAACGGATGCAACTGACGAATCCGGAGGGCCTGAAGGAGGACCTTTTCCAACGCCTGCTGCTCACAGGCCTCAAAGCTACCGCGCAATAACTGACCACCCCCAGAACCCACTGTGGGAGCGAGCCTGCTCGCGAAAGCGGTGTGTCATTCACTCAACAGGGTGACTGACACAACGCATTCGCGAGCAGGCTCGCTCCCACAGGAAATAACTAGGGGCCGCTGGTTACTCGATGAAGGTAACGACGCCATCCTTCAGCGATTGCACGCGAGCCAGCGACTCGACGCGGTAGCCCTGCGAGTCCAGTTCGGCGCGGCCGCCCTGGAACGACTTCTCGATGACGATGCCCAGACCGGCAACGGTGGCGCCGGCCTGTTTGATGATCGAGATAAGCGCTTGCGAGGCCTTACCGTTGGCCAGGAAGTCGTCGATGATCAGCACGCGGTCGCTGCTGGTCAGGTGGCGCGGGGAAATGGCCACGGTGCTTTCGGTCTTCTTGGTGAACGAGTAGACGGTCGCCGAGAGCAGGTTTTCAGTCAGGGTCAGCGACTGTTGCTTGCGGGCGAAGATCACCGGCACGCCGAGGTTCAGACCGGTCATGATCGCCGGGGCGATGCCCGAGGCTTCGATGGTGACGATCTTGGTGATCCCCGAGTCCTTGAAGAGCGCGGCGAATTCGTCGCCGATCAGCTTCATCAGGGCCGGGTCGATCTGGTGGTTCAGGAAAGCGTCGACTTTCAGGACCTGATCGGAAAGCACGATGCCTTCTTCGCGGATTTTTTTGTGCAGTGCTTCCACAACAGCTTCCTCTATTGGCGCGATGGGCGCCGAAGGTAGATTAAAAAGTAGTCGATTCTAGCGCTTTAACATCGCGCGTATGTCAGCCAATGCGCTATTGCCACGCACGGCTTTGACTTCAGTCGGTGTGTCGTCGTTGCCTTCCCAGGCCAGATCGTCCGGTGGCAGCTCATCGAGGAAGCGGCTCGGCGCGCAGTCGATGATTTCACCGTACTGCTTGCGCTTGGCGGCGAAGGTGAAGGCCAGGGTCTGACGCGCGCGGGTGATGCCCACGTAGGCCAGGCGGCGTTCTTCTTCGATCGTGTCGGCTTCGATGCTGGAGCGGTGCGGGAGGATTTCCTCTTCCATGCCCATGATGAACACGTAAGGGAATTCCAGACCCTTGGACGCATGCAGGGTCATCATCTGCACGCCTTCGGCACCGTCCTCTTCTTCCTGCTGGCGCTCGAGCATGTCACGCAGCACCAGTTTGCCGATGGCGTCTTCGACGGTCATTTCGCCGTCTTCGTCTTTCTCGAGGGTGTTTTTCAACGCCTCGATCAGGAACCAGACGTTGCCCATGCGGTAGTCCGCCGCCTTGTCGCTGGAGCTGTTGGTGCGCAGCCAGTTCTCGTAGTCGATGTCCATGACCATGCTGCGCAGCGCCGAGATCGGATCTTCGCCGGCGCACTGCTCGCGGACCTTGTCCATGAAGCGCTTGAAGCGCGCCAGGCGATCAGTGAAGCGGCTGTCGAGATGTTCGCCGAGGCCAATTTCGTCGGTGGCGGCGTACATCGAGATCTTGCGCTCGGTGGCGTAGTTGCCGAGCTTTTCCAGGGTGGTCGAGCCGATCTCGCGACGCGGCACGTTGATCACGCGCAGGAAGGCGTTGTCGTCATCCGGATTGACGATCAGGCGGAAGTAGGCCATCAGGTCCTTCACTTCCTGGCGACCGAAGAAGCTGTTGCCGCCGCTCAGGCGATACGGCACCTGGTGGTGTTGCAGCTTCAATTCGATCAGCTTGGCCTGATAGTTACCGCGATAAAGAATGGCGAAATCGCTGTACGGGCGGTCGGTGCGCAAGTGCAGGCTGAGGATTTCCATGGCCACGCGCTCGGCTTCGGCGTCCTCGTTGCGGCAGCGGATCACGCGGATCTCGTCGCCGTGGCCCATCTCGCTCCACAGCTGTTTTTCGAATTCGTGCGGGTTGTTCGAGATCAGCACGTTGGCGCAGCGCAGGATGCGGCTGGTGGAGCGGTAGTTCTGCTCGAGCATGACCACTTTCAAGGACGGATAGTCGTCCTTGAGCAGCATCAGGTTTTCCGGGCGCGCGCCACGCCAGGCGTAGATTGACTGGTCGTCGTCGCCGACCACGGTGAACTGGTTGCGCTTGCCGATGAGCATCTTCACCAACAGATACTGACTGGCGTTGGTGTCTTGGTATTCGTCGACGAGCAGGTAACGCACCTTGTTCTGCCACTTTTCGAGAATGTCGGCGTGTTCTTCGAAGAGTTTTACCGGCAGCAGGATCAGGTCGTCGAAGTCCACCGCGTTGAACGCCTTGAGCGTGCGCTGGTAGTGGGTGTAGACGATCGCGGCGGTTTGTTCCTTGGGGTTGCGCGCGTTTTCCAGGGCCTGGGCGGGCAGGATCAGATCGTTTTTCCAGGCGCCGATCATGTTCTTGATCTCGTCGACGCCGTCGTCGCCTGCGTATTCCTTCTGCATGATGTCGGTCATCAGGGCCTTGACGTCGGTTTCGTCGAAGATCGAGAAACCGGGTTTGTAGCCCAGCCGCGCATGCTCCTTGCGGATGATGTTCAGGCCCAGGTTGTGGAAGGTGCAGACGGTCAGGCCACGGCCTTCGCCGGCACGCAACAGGGTGCCGACCCGCTCTTTCATTTCGCGCGCGGCCTTGTTGGTAAAGGTCATGGCGACGATGTACTGGGCGCGGATGCCGCAGTTCTGGATCAGGTGCGCGATCTTGCGTGTGATCACGCTGGTCTTGCCGGAGCCAGCACCGGCGAGCACCAATAGAGGGCCGCCGACGTAGTTCACGGCTTCTTGCTGCCGGGGATTGAGTCGGGACATACGAAAATTCGGGAGTCGTTGACGAAATGGGCCGGCATTTTAACAGGCTCAGCGATTTCTGCTGCTCTGTCCGACTTGTGACGCAGCACGCGATTCAGATTTGCCGGTTTTGTTACTTTCGCGCAGGATACGCGGGGATTTTGCGGCTAATGTTCTCATTCGTGACACAAAATAACGTTTAGAGGTCGTTGTCATCAGACAACGCATTGGTCATTGTTCAGCACACCGGCATAATGCCCCGCCTACATCATTGCAGAGTCTAGGGAGTCAGCTTGTCTACGCCTGTCGAACCCTTGCGTTTGCTGCTACTGGCCGAAGAGCCAGCGTGGACAGCGTTGTTGCGTGAGTGTCTGGCTCCGATGGGGAGCGCGGCGGTGCTGATCAGTGCGCCGAACTGGGATTCGGTCAGCCGCCTGTTCGAGGACAACCGCCACGCGGTACTGCTGACCCTGCCAGCGTTGCAACCGGCGCCCGGTCGTTGCAGCCTGCCGACCGTTCTGCTGCTGGAGCACGAACCGGCCACCGCGCCGGTCGGTGTCAGCGACTGGCTGGTGTTCGACGCCCTCGACGCCGGCATGCTCCAGCGTTGCCTGCGCCATGTGCGCGAGCGCGGCGTGCTGGAAAACACCTTGCAGCGCCTCGCCGAACAGGACCCGCTGACCGGTATCGCTAACCGTCAGGGATTCCAGACCCTGCTCACTGCGCGCCTTGCCGAAGGCGACGGTCGCGGTCTCGCCCTCGGCCATCTCGATCTCGACAACTTCCGCCATGCCAACGATGCCCTTGGTCATCAGGCCGGCGATCGCTTGATCCTGCAAGTGGTCGCGCGGCTGAAAAGTCAGCTGGAGGCCGGCGATCAACTGGCACGGCTGGGCAGCGATGAATTCGCTCTGCTGATCGATACCCGTCGTGCACCGCAACGCGCCGAGTGGATGGCCGAACGCATCACTGAAGCGTTGGCCGAACCTTACTGGGTTGACGGCGAAAGCCTGCTGATCGGTTCCAGCCTCGGCATCGCCCATGCCCGCGCCAATGGCGGTGCCGATCCACTGATGTGGCACGCCCATATCGCCATGCAGCAGGCCAAGAGCACGCAGGGCTGCACTTTTCATATCTTCAACGAACGCATCAATCGCAACGCGCGGAGCATGGCCGACCTCGAAAGCGAACTGCGCCGGGCCTTGCGCCGCGATGAGCTGGAACTGCATTACCAGCCACGCCTGAATCTTGAAGACGGCCGGATTGTCGGCCTCGAGGCGCTGGTGCGCTGGCGTCATGGCGAGCGCGGGCTGTTGCCACCGAGCGAGTTCGTCCCGCTGGCCGAACAGAGCGGTCTGATCGTGCCGTTGGGCTACTGGGTGATTTCCCGCGCCCTGCGCGACATGCAGGCCTTGCGCGAGCAGGGTCTGCCGGCGCTGCACATGGCGATCAACCTGTCGTTCCGCCAGTTTCAGGACAGCCAGTTGCTGCCGACGCTCAGCCGCCTGATTGCCGAACGTGGGGTGGAGGCGCAGTGGCTGGAATTCGAACTGACCGAAACCGCGGTGATGCGGCGCAGCGATCTGGTCAAACAGACCATGGATGCGCTCGGCCGCCTCGGCGTGCGCTTCTCGCTGGACGATTTCGGCACCGGGTTTTCATCATTCGTGCACCTCAACAGCCTGCCCATCACCTTGCTGAAGATCGACAAGAGTTTTGTCGGCGGCATGGAACAGCGCGAAGAGAACCGCAAACTGGTGCACGCGATGATCAACCTCGCGCACAACCTGCATCTGGAAGTGGTCGCCGAGGGCGTCGAGACGCCGGAGCAACTGGAGTTGTTGCGCGGGTTCGGCTGCGATCAGGTGCAGGGTTACCTGATCAGCCGACCGCTGCCGTTGGATGAGTTGGTGGAATATCTGGCATCTGGATCGAACCAGCAGCCGGCTTTGGAAATCGTCGGTTGATCACGATTGTTGCGGCCAGCACAAATCCCCGTGGGAGCGAGCCTGCTCGCGAAGGCGTTCTGTCAGCTGAATGATCTGGGCCTGACACTCGGTCTTCGCGAGCAGGCTCGCTCCCACAAAGGAAACCCTCATTCGGCCTGGGGGATGTTGAAACCTTGAGCTTGCGGCTCGCGTCTAATCATCCGCTGCATCTTCCATTCGAACGCCAGCGTCAGGCTCACCGCCGCGCACGCCAGGCCCAACGCCAAACCCCACCAGACACCCGTCGGTCCCCAATTGAGATGGAACGCCATCCACCACGCCGCCGGTGCGCCAATCAGCCAATAGCAAGCGAGCCCGACCAGAAATGTGGTTTTGGCATCCTTGAGCCCCCGAATACAGCCCATGGCAATCGTCTGCGTGCCGTCGAACAGCTCGAACCACGCCGCTACGGCCAGCAGGCTCACCGCCAGACGGATCACCTCGGCAAACGCCGGATCGTTGTGGTCAAGGAACAGGCCGACCAACTGGTTCGGCCACAGCCAGAACACCAGGGCGAAGCCGAGCATCACCACGGCGCCGAAGGCGATGCCGACACGCCCGGACATGCGCGCATCGACCAGTTGCCCGGCGCCATAGTGCTGGCCGACGCGCATGGTGATGGCATAGGACATCCCGGCCGGGACCATGAACGCCACCGACACGATCTGCAGAGCAATCTGATGCGCGCCCATCTGCGTACTGCCCATGGTGCCCATGCACAGCGCAGCGAAAGCGAACAACCCGACCTCTACCGCATAGGTGCCACCGATCGGCAGGCCCAGGCGCCAGAGTTCCTTGAGGTATTGCCGGTTCGGCCGCGACAGGCCGGCGCGCAACGGATAAGCGTCATACGCCGGATGCCGGCGGATATGCCAGGCCAGCGCCAGTGCCATGCAGTTGGCGACAATCGCCGTGACCAGACCAATGCCGGTCAGACCCAGTTGCGGCAGGCCGAACATGCCGGTGATCAACGCGTAGTTGAGCAGGAAGTTGGCCACCGTGCCGGCGAGGCTGATGACCATCACTGGCGTCGCCCGGCCGATTGCACTGGTAAAACCGCGCAGGGCCATGAAGCTCAGGTAGCCGGGCAGGGCGAAGGGCAGGGCGATGAGAAATTGCCCGGCGGCGTTGACGTTGGTTTCGGTCTGGCCGAACAGCAGCAACACCGGTTTGAGGTTCCACAACAGCAGCCCGCCGCCGAGGGCCATCAGCCAGGCCAGCCACAGTCCGGCCTGGGTCAGGCGCGCGGCACCGATGATGTCGCCGGCACCCTGACGGATTGCCACCAGTGTGCCGACCGCTGCAATCACGCCGATGCAGAAAATCGACACGAACGAGTAGCTCGCGGCACCGAGGCCGCCACCGGCCAGCGCTTCGGGGCTGAGGCGCGCCATCATCAGGGTGTCGGTCAGCACCATCAGCATGTGCGCCAACTGCGAAGCAATCAGCGGCCCCGCCAGCCGCAGAATGGCCCAGAGTTCGGTACGCACAGGATGCTGCATGGTCATCACCACCCAAATATCAGAGGAAGCATAAGAGCGTCGATTCTCGGCGCTTGGCAGGCTTTGCACAAAGGGATAAAAAGGATGGGTGGCATGATTAATACTCATCCTGAATCGTCCTGCCGAATTGGCTGTATCCCCGCTATTGGAGCTTTGTGTATGTCCCGACGCCTTCCGCCGTTGTATGCCCTGCGCGCATTCGAAGCGGCAGCGCGACACAGCTCGTTCACCCGCGCGGCGGAAGAACTGTCGATCACCCAGAGCGCGGTCAGTCGGCACATGCGTACTCTTGAAGAACACTTCGCCTGCCGGCTGTTTCACCGCAGCGGGCGCAATCTGCAACTGACCGAATCGGCGCGGCTGCTGCTACCCGGTATCCGCGAAGGCTTCGCCGCCCTCGAGCGCGCCTGCAATACCTTGCGCGCCGAGGACGACATCCTGCGCATGAAAGCGCCATCGACCCTGACCATGCGTTGGCTGCTGGCGCGGTTGAGTCGCTTCCGCCATTTGCAGCCGGGCAATGAGGTGCAACTGACCAGCGCATGGATGGATATCGATTCGGTGGACTTCAACAATGAACCGTTCGATTGCGCGGTGTTGCTCAGTGACGGGCATTTCCCGCCGGACTGGGAAGCGAGCCTGCTGTTTCCCGAGGAATTGATCCCGGTCGGCGCGCCGAACCTGCTCAATGATCAACCTTGGGACGTAGCGCGTCTGGCAGCTGCTGAACTGCTGCACCCGACCCCGGATCGCCGCGACTGGCGCAGTTGGCTGGAGCGCATGGGCCTGTCCGATCAGGTTTCGCTCAAGGGCGGGCAAGTGTTCGATACGCTGGAGCTGGGCATGATCGCGGCGGCGCGCGGCTATGGCGTTTCGATGGGGGATCTGTTGATGGTTGCCGAAGATGTTGCGCAAGGGCGCTTGAGCCTGCCGTGGCCAACGGCCGTCGCCAGTGGCCTGAATTATTACCTGGTCTGGCCAAAGCCGCGCCCGGGAGGTGAACGTTTGCGCCGCCTCAGCGATTTTCTCCAAGGCGAAGTCCGCGCCATGCAATTGCCGGCGGTAGAGCGCTTGAGCTGAAACGTTCGAGCCGGCACAATGCCACTACTGCGCCATACCCACGCAATCCGCTCAAGTATTCGGTTTTACCGCCGACTACGAGCATGTGGAACCGTCGTGCCGGTTCCGCGTTACACCCCACTATTAGAATATTTTCCGGGCAATTACCGCGATCAAGGAGGATTCGGTGGCTCGGCCAGGAGCTGTTCATGTCTCAACCTCGTGCTCGGATCGCCTCGCAGCTGGGTCTTGCCCTTGCTGTGATACTGGCGATAGTCATCAGCGGCAGTACGGTGTTCGCCTTGCGTTCGCTGGATTCCGCCAACCTCGCCACCCGTGAAGAGCATCTGGCCAGTGAGGCCCGGCTGCTGGCCGATCAGTTGAGTACCTTCCACGGTACGCTGCGCGAAAGCACCCTGCGCCTGAGCGGGCTGTTCGAAAAGCGCTTCGGCAGTGGTTTGAGTGTGCACCCCGATCAGCCAGTGACCGTGGCCGGCGTGCAGACCCCGGGCCTGCACCTGGGTAACGAAGTGCTGAACAACAACTTCAAGGAAGTTGACGAGTTCAAGCAGATGACCGCCGGTGTGGCCACGGTATTCGTGCGCAGCGGCGAAGACTTCATTCGCGTCAGCACCAACGTCAGCAAGCAGGACGGCACCCGTGCCATCGGCACCGTGCTCGATCATGCCAACCCGGCCTACGCGAAGTTGATGGCGGGGCAGAGTTATGTCGGCCGCTCGTTGCTGTTCGAGCGCTACTACATGTCGCAGTACACCCCGGTGCGCGATGCGGGCGGCAAGATCATCGCCGTGCTGTACGTCGGCTTCGACTACACCGACGCGCAGAACGCGCAGTTCGCCAATCTCAAGCGCTTCCGCATTGGCAAGACCGGCTCGCTGGCGCTGCTCGACGAGCAGAACAAATGGCTGGTGCCGATTGCCGGCGTCGAAAACCTGGATCAAGCCGCCCCGACCATCAACAACCTGGTGAAAACCCCGGGCAAGGGTGAGTTCTGGAGCGACAAGGGCGAGGACTTCTACAGCATCGCCGTGCCGTTCGAAGGTGGCCCGTGGTCGGTGGTGGCGAGCATGCCGAAAGCCGAGATCCGCGCGGTGACCTGGAGCGTCGGTACGCAACTGGCGATCGGCAGCCTGCTGGCGATGTTGCTCGCGGTCGGTTCCGTGGTCTGGCTGCTGCGCAGCAAACTCGCACCGCTGGGCGATCTGGTGCGTCAGGCCGAAGCCTTGGGCGCGGGTGATCTGAGTGTGCGGCTGAACGTATCGAGCCACGATGAAATCGGTCAGCTGTCCCGCGCGTTCAACCAGATGAGCCAGGCGCTGTCGACCATGGTCGAGCACATCCGCCGCGCTTCGGAAGAGGTCAACAGCCGTGCGCAGGCGCTGTCCGGTTTGTCCGGCGGTGCGTATGAGGGCATGGAGCAGCAGTCGGGCGAAATCACCAGCATGGCCGGCGCCGTGGAAGAGTTCAGCGCGACGTCGTTGAACATCGCCGACAACATGGGCGCGACCCAGCGCCTGGCGCAGGAAAACGCTCAGCAGACGCAGATTGGCCGCAGCTCGATGGAAGAAGCGTCGTCGTCGCTGGAGCAGATCGCCGGTGCGCTGAACAGCACCGCCAGTGTGATCAACACGCTGGGGCAGCGCTCTCAGGAAATCGGCGGCATTGTTGGCGTGATCACCTCGATCGCCGAGCAGACCAACCTGTTGGCACTCAACGCTGCCATCGAAGCCGCGCGTGCCGGTGAGCAGGGTCGCGGTTTTGCCGTGGTCGCGGACGAAGTGCGCAGCCTCGCCTCGCGTACCCGTCAGGCGACCGACGAAATCTCCAGCATGATCCACAGCATTCAGCAGGAAACCGGCAACGCGATCAGCACCATGGAACAGGGCAATGTGCTGATGCAGGAAGGCCTGTCGCGCAACGCCAATGTCGCCTCGGCGCTGGCGCGGATCGACGAGCAGAGCCGTTCGGCAGGCCAGCAGTTCGCCGCGATCACCACCGCCACTCAGGAGCAGAGCAGCACTGCGACGTTGCTGAGCAGCAATTTGCAGAGCATCGCCTTGGCCAACAGCGAGCAGCGTGAGGTGGTGTCGAACCTGGCTGTCACCGCTAAAGAGCTGGAGAAGCTGGCGGCGGATCTGCGTTCCGAGGTTGACCGCTTCCGTTGATGCATCTTTGAAACAGCTATCGCGAGCAGGCTCGCTCCCACAGTAGTCGGCGAAATTCACAAATATTGTGAAGGCCCGATGTCCCTGTGGGAGCGAGCCTGCTCGCGAATGCTTTTCTCCCACCTCTTTTTTGGACTTGCTGAAACGTTTCCGCAGCGCTATAAAAATGGCACAACTCCAATAAAGGCTGCTGCCATGACCCCGCTCAAACTCCTCGTCGCCCTCGGCGCATTCTCTGCCGCTTCTCACGCCATGGCCTGGGACTATGTCCTGCTCGACGCCAATACTCCGGCAAAAAACTGGACGATCACCAGCGAGCAACTTGGTGTAAAAACCGCTAAACCGTTCTCCGTGACCCTGCGTACTCTGCATGGCGGTCGTCAGGAGGGCGTCAGCATCGTCGACATCGATAACGGCACGATGAAACTCTCGGTGGTGCCGACCCGTGGCATGAACGTGTTGCAGGCCTCGGTGGGCGACGTGCGCATGGGCTGGGATTCGCCGGTCAAGGACGTGGTCAACCCAGCGTTCATCGAGCTCAACGGTCGCGGTGGTCTGGGCTGGCTGGAAGGCTTCAATGAGCTGGTCACCCGTTGCGGTTACGAGTGGGTTGGCCATCCCGGCATGGACAACGGCGAACTGCTGAACCTGCACGGTCGCGCCGCCAACATCCCGGCCAGCACCGTCACCCTGCACATCGATGAAAAGCCGCCGTATGCCATTACGCTGCGTGGCGAGCTGAAAGAACAGGCATTCAAGAAAGTCGATTTCTCGGTAGCGACCGAACTGGTCACCGAACCGGGCAGCGCCAGCTTCGCCCTTAACGACACTCTGACCAACAACGGCGACTATGCGAAGGAATATCAGGCGCTGTATCACAGCAATTTCAGCACACCGTTTCTTGAGCAAGGGGCAAAATTCGCTGCGCCGGTGAAGCAGGTGTCGCCGTTCAACGACAAGGCCAAGGGAGATCTGCCCGACTGGCAGACCTATCGCGGGCCAACCAAGGACTACGACGAAACTGTCTACAACGTCGTGCCGTATGCGGACGCCAAGGGTGACACCCTCACCGTGCTGCACAACAAGGCCGGTAGCCTCGGCGTATCCGTTGGCTTCAACACTCAGCAGTTGCCAGTTTTTTCGCTGTGGAAAAACACCGACACCCAAGGGCAGGGCTACGTCACCGGGCTGGAGCCGGGAACCAGTTTTTCCTACAACCGTCGCTATCAGCGGCCGTTGAATCTGGTGCCGACCATAGCCCCAAAAGAACATAAACAGTTCCAGATCAGCTACAGCCTCCTCGCGGACAAGGTGGCTGTGGATAAAGCTTTGAAGCGCGTGACCGAGATTCAGGCCGGGCGCGACACCGAAGTGCGCCAGACGCCGCTGGTTGATCTGACCGAGCATTAAGGTGCCGCCGGCCGGTATTGCAGTGCCTCGGCCAGATGCTCGCGGGTAATCGCATCGACCTGTTCAAGATCCGCCAGGGTGCGCGCGACCTTGAGCAGGCGATGCGCCGAGCGCAGCGACAGGATCAGTCGCTCGCAGGCCGCCTCCAGCCATTTCTCGTCAGCTGTGGATAACTTGCAGTGACGCTTGAGCCCCGGCAGATCGAGAAACGCATTGGCACAGCCCTGACGTTTCTGCTGGCGCTCCCGCGCTTCCGCCACCAACGCCGCAGCGCTGGCGCTGTTTTCGCCTGGCTTGGCTGCCGGATTCAACGCGGTTGCCTCCCGCGCGACGGTCAGGTGCAGATCAATCCGGTCGAGTAGCGGCCCTGACAGTTTGTTGCGATAGCGCTGGACCATGTCCGGTGTGCACGAGCACTTGCCGCTGGGTTCGCCAAGATATCCACAGGGACACGGATTCATCGCTGCCACCAATTGAAACCGTGCGGGGAAACGCACGCGATCCTTGGCCCGAGCGATGACGATATGCCCGGACTCCAACGGCTCGCGCAGCACTTCCAGAACCTTGCGATCAAACTCCGGCAACTCATCGAGAAACAGTACGCCATGGTGGGCGAGGGTGATTTCGCCGGGTTGCGGTTTCGAGCTGCCACCGACCAATGCCGGCCCTGAAGCCGAATGGTGCGGTTGCCTGAACGGCCGCTGCGGCCAGTGAGTCAAGGGAACCCCGCTGGCGACCGATTGAATCGCTGCCACTTCCAGCGCCTCGCATTCGGATAGCGGCGGCAATAATCCTGGCAGACGACTGGCCAGCAGCGTCTTTCCGGTTCCCGGAGGCCCGCTGAACAACAAATTGTGAGCTCCCGCTGCGGCAATCAGCAGTGCGCGTTTGGCGGCTGTCTGCCCCTGCACTTCGTTGAGGTCGGGATAGGGCTTGGCAGCGTGCATCAAACCATCGGAAACGTATGGCTCGACCGGCGTGTGCCCATTGAAATGCGCCACCGCTTCCAGCAAATGATCGACCGCAAACACCTTGAGGCCCGAGGCCAGGCACGCCTCTTCCGCATTCGCTCGAGGCACCACCAACGCCCGCCCGGCCTTGCGCGCCGCCAGTGCCGCCGGCAGCACGCCCCGCACCGGCCGCACGGCACCCGACAGCGCCAACTCACCCAGACATTCCACCTCATCCAGGGTCAGACAGGGCACCTGCACACTGGCCGACAAAATCCCCAAGGCAATCGCCAGATCGAAGCGCCCGCCATCCTTGGGCAGATCCGCCGGCGCCAGATTCAAGGTGATCCGCCGCGCCGGAAATTGCAGTCCGGAGTTGATGATCGCGCTGCGTACGCGATCCTTGCTCTCCTTCACCGCCGCTTCAGGCAGGCCGACCATGGTCAGCGACGGCAGACCGTTGGCCAGATGGACTTCGACGGTAACAGCGGGGGCTTCCACGCCAATCTGGGCGCGACTGTGGACAATGGAGAGGGACATGGTCGTTCCTTGAGCTGAATCGGGGAGCCGCTTCCTGCGGGTTTTTGAAGGGTAGTCTGAGGAAAGAGCGTTGGTCGGACAGTTTTAAGGGCGAACTTTCACTGGATGTTGCTGAAGGCACTAATCCTCAGGCATAAAAAAACCGCCTGTCAGGCGGTCATTTTTGCGGTACTCAGGTTCCACCGCCGGCGAGCCAACCATCGGGCTCCATTTCCTTGCCATAGGTCGCGGCTACTTTCAGAAAATGCCGCTGACTGGCTGAAACTCTGTCCGGCAATCCGAGTGCCCCGGTACCCGGTTTGGACACCCGTGCCGGTTGGGTTTTCTGCTTCTTCTGCTTCATAAACACCTCACGTGCCGGGATGCTTGATTCGATCTTATTGGTCGTCCAATGGAAAGACAAGGCGACCGGTTGTATCAAAATAAAATCCCAGCGTTTGATAGTAAGGGATGGCGCCTGAGTCTGGCTCTTGTACTTCGATTTGCGTGCACCCCAGCTTCCGGGCGTAGAACTCTGTTGTCAGCAATGCCATCGGAGCGATCCAGCCCCGCAAGGTATTTGTCTTGCAGGTGTGTCCCTGCAAAAGGACGATTTTCATGCAGATCGTGCTTCTTCGCGGCGTTGCGTAGCACAGTCCGCACAGTTCTTCTTCGTACCAGAACGCCAAGTCCAGCCCTTTTGCATCTTTGGTCTTCCAGTCCAAAACAGCGTCCCAGGGATACCCAACGGGGCCGGTCCACTGGTGGAACGCGTTGATTGCTATTGGAGTTATCGGGTCGATCCTGAGTGATAGAGCATCAACTCCAGCTGCCAGGGCTTCTGGGTCCATGGACATTGTTTGATGTGCAAGTTTGCGCGATTCAGATTTGAGTGTCTGATTTCGAAGCTCGGTACCTTTGCCTTTTCTTCGCATCGTCTTGTTCTGTCGGGATCAATATGCAGACGATATCGAAGGCATTGATGCTTACGTAATCAGACGTAGGGGACGGTCCTCGTAGGACTGTGCTTGCGTTATTGAAGGACGTTGGAGTTGGCCAGTTCAGGGTGTGAGAGGGCGGAGAGGCAATACTTTATACCGGCATGGATGAGGGTTGTGCGCTGCTCTCGATCGTAATGAGCTTTGACTCCTGAGCGGTACTGAAGGATCCTCATGCTCGAGGACTGCAACTGCGCATTCGTCGGGACTGGGCACCAGTAAAAGCTCACCCGCATTTTTGGCAGCAGAGAAAGCTGGTTTCTCTGAAGTAGTGACGACGGGCCAGCTCGTCGGATTCTGAACCCAAGGCCTTAAAGTCGGGAGCTAAAGAATCGCTGCGACTACTCCTCCGAACACAAAAAGGCGTCCTATGGACGCCTTTTTTATCTTTCACTCAGGGCCTTCTTCCGGCCAGCGCGCCGCTTGGCTCAAGCGCAGGCACATATGTAACAGCAACTTCAAAAAATCGCCGTTGGTTGGCTGCCATATTCCCAGCCAAACGGAGTGCTTCGAGGTGCAAATCAACAATCTGAAATAGCTTTTCCTTCCTCTTCTTATCATTCACAGATACTTCCATCTTGATGGGCGTATTTCGTTTGCCAATGTAATGACATGCGTAAGGGCTGCGTAACTGGGCGCAGACGCTGATGTTTGTAGGGCCATGCCCTAATATTTGTAGGACGCTGGCGAAAGGGATGTGAAGGTCTTGTATCCGGGAGTCGGATGCTCCAGTTTGGCCACTTAACGCAGCCTCTGGAGGCGAAAAATGGACCGCAATGGTATGCGCCCGATTCATCCGGGCGAGGTTCTGAATAAGGAATTCATGGAGCCGTTGAGCATGACCGTCATGGATCTGGCCATGCCCACGAAATGGCCCGAAAGCGAGATCGAAGAGCTTGTGAAATGCCAGCTCAGGATCTGCACCGATCTGGCAATCAGCCTTGCCACTCATCTCAACACTACGCCTGAGTTCTGGATGAATCTCCAATCGACTTACGATTTGCGCAGGGCCCAGCTCCGGCATGCGGGCTTATAGCGATTGCAGCATCCGCGAAGCCCTTTTCCACCATGGCCCTGCCCGGGTCGCCAAACCCGCTGCTGAACATTCAGCATCAGATGAGCTTAGAAACCTGGGCTTTTTGGCGCAATCGGACGGCGGTCATAAAGGTTGTAGGACGTTGCGGGGATGGTTGAAGGGCTGAATATCAAAAGATCGCAGCCTTCGGCAGCTCCTACAGGGGACGCGAATTATTCAGCGGGCGGTGTCAGCTTCGCTTCCATCTCGGCGATTTTGGCTTCGAGGCTTTCGAGGCGGGCGCGAGTACGCGCCAGCACTACCATCTGACTGTCGAACTCTTCCCGGCTGACCAGATCGAGTTTGCTGAAGGCACTTTGCAGGAGCATTTTGAACTGGCTTTCGATTTCGGCTTTCGGCAGCGGGGTATCGCCGCTGAACAGGCGGGAGGCGGTGCCGCTCAGGGCGTCGAGGAAGTCTTTGGGCGCGAGCATGGGAAATGTCCTGGAAACAATGGTCGGCAGTGTATCACGCAGTGTCTATAGTCAATCCCGTTGCACGGATGCACGCTTTTCGCGCAGGGGGACGGACGGTGGCGCACCGTTGTTGTGCGTATCGGCAAAAGCTTTTCTGCCCGAGCGCGTGCAACAGGGGCCAAGCGATTGAAATGCAGGGTTTTTGCCGAGCTGGCAAGGTTTCTGCTTAGTCACCCTCGACCCATGCACTGATGCAGTCGCTGTGACGAATGCAGTGCGGCAGACGAAGCGGGGAGTTTCGTCTGATGCGGTTAGCTGGCGTCAACGATGCGTTACAAAGCCAGGCACTGCGCTTAGACTTGAGACGGGTTTGTTTTCCTGGGGCAAGTCCACCAATTCGGGAGAGAGTTTCATGAAGCTAGTCACTGCCATCATCAAGCCGTTCAAGTTGGACGACGTGCGCGAGTCGCTGTCCGAAATCGGCGTGCAGGGCATTACCGTTACTGAAGTCAAAGGCTTCGGCCGGCAGAAGGGTCACACCGAGCTGTATCGCGGCGCGGAATATGTGGTCGATTTTCTGCCCAAGGTGAAAATCGACGTGGCCATCGACGACAAGGATCTGGATCGGGTTATCGAGGCGATAACCAAAGCGGCCAACACCGGCAAGATCGGTGACGGCAAGATCTTCGTGGTCAATCTGGAACAGGCGATCCGCATCCGTACCGGCGAAACCGATACCGACGCGATCTAAGCGCTGCCACAAACCCAACGCCCCAGGAGAAAACAATATGACTCTGCGTAAATTCGCAGGGCTAGGCGCCCTGTTGTCCATCGTAATGCCCGGCATCGCCATGGCGGCAGACGAAGTGGCAGCGCCAGTCCTCAATTCCGGCGACACCGCCTGGATGCTCACCTCGACAGCGCTCGTGCTGTTCATGACCATCCCCGGCCTGGCGCTGTTCTACGGCGGTATGGTTCGCTCGAAAAACATTCTTTCCGTGCTGATGCAGTGCTTCGCCATTACCGGTCTGATCAGCATCCTGTGGGTCATTTATGGCTACAGCATTGCCTTCGACACCACCGGCATGGAGCAGGGCGTCGTCAACTTCAATTCGTTCTTCGGCGGCATGGGCAAGGCGTTCCTCGCCGGCGTCACGCCTTCGAGCATCACCGGCCCGGCGGCGCTGTTCCCTGAAGCGGTGTTCATCACCTTCCAGATGACCTTCGCGATCATCACCCCGGCGCTGATCGTCGGTGCGTTCGCCGAGCGCATGAAGTTCTCCGCGATGCTGATCTTCATGGGCATCTGGTTCACGCTGGTTTATGCACCGATCGCGCACATGGTCTGGTCCGGTAACGGCGGCCTGATGTGGGACTGGGGCGTGCTCGACTTCGCCGGTGGCACCGTGGTGCACATCAACGCCGGTATCGCCGGTCTGGTCGCGTGCCTGGTACTGGGCAAGCGTAAAGGCTTCCCGACCACACCAATGGCTCCGCATAACCTCGGCTACACGCTGATGGGCGCGGCGATGCTGTGGGTCGGCTGGTTCGGCTTCAACGCTGGTTCCGCTGCTGCCGCCAACGGCACTGCCGGTATGGCCATGCTGGTTACTCAGATCGCCACCGCCGCTGCGGCACTGGGCTGGATGTTTGCCGAGTGGGTCACCCACGGCAAGCCAAGCGCACTGGGCATTGCTTCGGGCGTGGTCGCCGGTCTGGTCGCGATCACTCCGGCCGCTGGCACCGTAGGGCCGATGGGTGCACTGGTGATCGGTCTGGCCGCAGGCGTGGTGTGCTTCTTCTGCGCCACCACCCTGAAACGCAAACTCGGCTATGACGATTCCCTGGACGCCTTCGGCGTGCACGGCATCGGCGGTATCCTCGGCGCGATCCTCACCGGTGTGTTTGCCGCACCGGCACTGGGCGGCTTCGGCACCGTGACCGACATCGGCGCGCAGGTCTGGATTCAGATCAAAGGCGTTGGCTTCACGGTGATCTACACCGCGATCGTCACTTTCATCATCCTCAAGGTGCTGGACGCCGTCATGGGTCTGCGCGTAACCGAGGAAGAAGAGTCGGTCGGCCTCGATCTGGCACAACACAACGAACGCGGCTACAACCTGTAAGTACGCGCGATAAAAAAACTGCCCGGTTCGCCGGGCATTTTTTTGTCCGGGATTTGTCATTCAAGGTGCGGCTGAAAGGATTTTTCTTACGGCTTTGGTCGTCTTTACGACGAGGCTTTTTCTGCGGGCAATCGCTTACATCGCTGCAGGAATATTAGGGCCTTTGTTTTTTTTCAGAGCACGCTAGAATGCGCCCCGAACGAGCGGAGAACTGTATGTGGCAACAGACTCTGATAACCCTGCGGGCAAGGCCCCGGGGCTTTCATCTGGTGACGGACGAGTTGCTCGCAGGCTTGCCTGAACTCAAGACCTGTCGGGTCGGTCTGTTGCATTTGTGGCTGCAGCACACGTCGGCATCGTTGACCATCAACGAGAACGCCGATCCGGCAGTTCGTCGCGACTTCGAACGATTTTTCAATCGCCTGATCCCACAAGGAACAGACGGCTACGAGCACAACGACGAAGGCCCGGATGATCTCCCGGCGCACTTCAAGGCCAGCGTGCTCGGTTGCCAGATCAGTCTGCCGGTTGCGGCAGGGCGGCTGGCACTGGGTACCTGGCAAGGGATTTATCTGGGCGAGCACCGTGATCGTGGCGGTGCCCGTAAAGTCCTCGCCACCTTGCACGGTGAACAGGCATGAGCCGCTGCCGGGCAGCGGCAGAAGATTTTTCAACGGCGGCTTCGACAGTCGCCAAAGCTGGTCTATAACTAATCTGCTTTTGGCAAGTCATGAGGTAGAACATGAGCGACGATGATCTGGAAAACGACGACCTCGAAGTAGGCGACGAAGACGAGGCCGAGGAAGGCCTGGAAGCGGCAGCGGAAGACGTTGCCGAAGACGATGGCGGTGACGACACGCCGGCCCCGGCTGCCAAAGGCAAAGCCAAGGCTGCGGTCTCGGTCGACGAGTTGCCGAGCATCGAAGCCAAGAACAAGGAGCGTGACGCCCTGGCCAAGGCCATGGAAGAATTCCTTGCGCGCGGCGGCAAGGTGCAGGAAGTGGAGGCCAACGTGGTCGCCGATCCGCCCAAGAAGCCGGACAACAAGTACGGCAGCCGCCCTATCTGAGGCGCGTCGCTCGCTTGCTGAAAAAGCCCGCCGTCGCTGCGGGCTTTTTCATGCCTGGAATAAATGCGTTGAAAACAAATGCAGTCCCCTGTGGCAGCGAGCCTGCTCGCGAAGAGGGCATGTCAGCCGACATACATGTTGAATGACACACCGCATTCGCGAGCAGGCTCGCTCCCACAGGGCTGTAGATCAATTCGAGGAAGCATTCCAGCGGGAGAGCACGGCGGGCAATTCGGTCAGGCTGCGAATTTCCGCATCCGGCAAGCGCTCCGCCTCCCAGACCTTGCCTGTCGGGTTGAACCACACTGCGCGCAAGCCCGCCTGCTGCGCCCCGGCGATGTCATCGCCGGGATGATCGCCGATATGCACGGCGGTTTCAGCCGTGGCGCCACCGCGCTGCAACGCTTCATGAAACAGCCGCGCATCCGGTTTGGCGATGCCGATGTCTTCGGCGCACAAGGCGAACTTGAAGTAATCCGCCAGCCCCAGCCGGCGCACGTCGGCATTGCCGTTGGTGACCACGCCGAGGGCATAGTGATTGGCGAGCAGCTCCAGCAGCGGCTCGACTTCCGGGAACACCTCGATCTGATGCCGCGCATGCAGGAACACTTCAAAAGCCTTGTCAGCCAGCTCCGAGGCCTCGCCGTGGGCATATCCGGCTTCTTCCAGCGCATGGAACAGCACACGTCGGCGCAGCGCGCTGATGCGGTGTTTGAGGCCCGGTTCGCCCGCCAGCACACGCTCGCGAATCGACCACAAATGCTCCACCGGCACCGCGCCCAGGTTCGACGCATGCTCGCTCAGCCATTCGCGCAACACGGTTTCGGCGCTGGCGATCACCGGAGCGGTGTCCCACAGGGTGTCGTCGAGGTCGAAGGTGATCAACTGAATGCTCATGAATCATCGCCTTTCATGCGTTTGGCCCGGGGATGGGCGCTGTCGTAGACCGCCGCCAGATGCTGGAAGTCGAGGTGGGTATAGATCTGCGTGGTTTTGATATCGGAGTGACCGAGCAATTCCTGCACCGCGCGCAAGTCCTGCGAGGACTCGAGCAAATGGCTGGCGAACGAGTGCCGCAGCATGTGCGGATGCAGGTTCTGCCCCAGTTCGCGCTCGCCAGCGAGTTTGACCCGCACCTGAATCGCGCGCGGGCCAAGGCGTCGGCCTTGCTGGCTGACAAAAACCGCATCGTCGGCAGGATTGGTCATGGCGCGTAGCGGCAGCCATTGTTCGAGGGCTTCGCGGGCCTTGGCGCCAACCGGCAACAGCCGGGTCTTGCTGCCCTTGCCGAGCACCTGAACCATGCCGTCGGCAAGATCGAGTTGATCGAGATTGAGCCCGGTCAGCTCGGACAGGCGCAGGCCAGAGGAATAGAACAGTTCCAGAATCGCCTGATCACGCCGGGCGAGAAAATCGTCCTCCACCGCACCTTCCAGCAGCTGCAATGCGCGATCGGTATCAAGGGTTTTCGGCAGGCGTCGTTCGCCTTTCGGTGGGGCCAGACCGGTGGCCGGGTCGTGGTCACACAGGCCTTCGCGATTCAAGTAGTGATAGAGCCCGCGCACCGCTGAGAGCAGGCGGGCGAGGCTGCGCGAGGACTGGCCTTGCGCATGCAACCGGGCGATCAGGCTGCGCAGGCGCTGGATATCCAGCGCGGCCCAGCTGCCGATGTTCTGCTTGATGCACCAGCCGAGGACTTTATCGAGGTCGCGGCGATAAGCCGACAGGGTGTGCGGCGACACCTGTCGCTCACTGCGCAGATGTTCGCAGTAAGCGTCCAGTTGTCGTTCCATGGTCAGCGTACCGAGCGCAGCGAGCTGTTGACCCGTGGCAGCACGCGGCCCATGACCTCGGCGATGTAGCTCAGGAACAGGGTGCCGACCGAGCTCTTGTAGTGCTGCGGGTCACGGCTGGCGATGGCCAGAATGCCGTGAATGCCCTGATGGCTGACGGCAACCACGGCGGTCGAGCCGATCTGCTGGCGCTGTTCTTCGCCGAAGAGGAAGTCCAGCTCATGTTCACGCAGGCTGCCGCTGACGCTTTTGCCTTCGGTGAGCAGGCCACCGATCGCGGTTTGCGCGTCGGCGTGAGTCACCCAGCGGCCGACCGGGGCCGGGTTGTCGCCGAGCAGGATCAGGCTGACGAAGGGCACCTGGAAATCCTGACGCAGGCTGTCTTCAACGCTGATGACCACGTCTTCCAGGGTCGATGCATCCATCAGCGCGAGGATCAGGCGGCGGGTCTTTTCGAACAGGCGATCGTTGTCGCGGGCCACGTCCATCAGATGCGAAAGGCGATGGCGCATCTCGATATTGCGATCGCGCAGGATGGTCATCTGCCGCTCGACCAGCGACACGGTGTCGCCGCGTCGGTGCGGAATGCGCAACGACGGCAGCAGTTCTTCGTGCTCGACGAAGAAGTCCGGATGAGCCTCCAGGTAGGCGGCAACCGCGGCTGCCTCAAGGCTCTCGGACGCTGATTCGTCGACTGGTCGGGCGGGTACCTGTGGCTTGTCGGTCATGATTTCTGCTCGCTCAAAGACGCACTTGTCCTTCGTATACACGCACTGCCGGACCGGTCATCAACACCGGCTCGCCCGGGCCGGCCCACTCGATGGACAGACGCCCGCCGGGCAGGTCGATCAACAGCGGCGAATCCATCCACCCCTGACTGATGGCCGCCACCGCCGCCGCACAGGCGCCGGTGCCGCAGGCCTGGGTTTCCCCGGCGCCGCGTTCCCAAACACGCAGTTGCGCGCGATGGCGGTCGATGACCTGAAGGAAGCCGACATTGACCCGCGCCGGGAAGCGCGGATGGTGTTCGATCTTCGGCCCCAGTTCATGCACCGGTGCGCTGTTGATGTCGTCCACGCGGATCACCGCATGGGGATTGCCCATCGACACGGCGGCCAGCTCGACCGTGGTGCCATCGACTTCCAGCTGATAGCTGCTGGCCTGGGCTGGCGCCTGGAATGGAATGTCCGCCGGCACCAGGCGCGGCGCGCCCATGTTGACGCCGATCTGGCCGTCGTTACGCACGTCCAGTTCAATGATGCCGCCCTTGGTCTCGACGCGGATCTGCCGCTTGGCAGTCAGACGTTTGTCGAGCACGAAGCGGGCGAAGCAGCGCGCACCGTTGCCGCATTGCTCCACTTCCGAGCCGTCGGAGTTGAAGATCCGGTAGCGGAAATCCACATCCGGGTTGCTCGGCGCTTCGACGATCAGCAACTGGTCGAAACCGATCCCGGTGTGGCGGTCGCCCCATTGCTTGGCGTGTTTGGGCTGAATGTGCGCGTGCTGGCTGACCAGGTCGAGGACCATGAAGTCGTTGCCCAGGCCGTGCATTTTGGTAAAACGCAGCAGCATGGGTTACTCCGGCAGCAGGCTTTCGCCGGCAAACAGCTCGGCCACGGTTTCGCGGCGACGCACTTCAAAAACCTGATCACCATCCACCAACACCTCGGCAGCACGGCCGCGAGTGTTGTAGTTGGAGCTCATGACGAAACCGTAGGCACCGGCCGAATGCACTGCCAGCAGATCGCCTTCTTCCAGCGCCAGCTCGCGGTCCTTGGCGAGGAAGTCGCCGGTTTCGCAGATCGGGCCGACGATGTCGTACTTGCGTGCAGCGCTGTCGCGCGGTTTCACCGCCGTGACGTCCATCCACGCCTGATACAGCGCTGGACGGATGAGGTCGTTCATCGCCGCGTCGACGATGGCGAAATCCTTGTGCTCGGTGTGCTTGAGGTATTCGACCTGCGTCAGCAACACGCCGCCATTGGCAACGATGAAGCGACCCGGTTCGAACACCAGCGCCAGATCACGCCCGTCGAGACGCTCGCGCACGGCTTTGATGTAGTCGGCAGCCAGCGGCGGCTCTTCATCGCGATAACGCACGCCCAGGCCACCACCGAGATCGATGTGGCGCAGGTGAATGCCGCAATCGCCCAGACGGTCGACCAGATCGAGCAAGCGATCGAGGGCGTCAATGAATGGCGGCAGGGTGGTCAGTTGCGAACCGATGTGGCAGTCGACACCGACTACTTCCAGGTTCGGCAGATGCGCGGCGCGCACGTACACGTCTTCGGCATCGGCAATGGCGATGCCGAACTTGTTCTCTTTCAGACCGGTGGAAATGTACGGATGGGTGCCGGCATCGACGTCCGGGTTCACGCGTAGCGAAACGGGGGCGCGAACACCCAGCTCGGCGGCGACCACTTGCAGGCGCTCAAGCTCATCGGTGGACTCGACGTTGAAGCAGTGCACGCCGACTTCGAGCGCGCGGCGCATGTCGTCACGGGTCTTGCCGACGCCGGAGAAAACGATCTTGTCGGCGCTGCCACCTGCGGCCAGTACACGTTCCAGCTCGCCACGGGAAACGATGTCGAAACCGGCGCCGAGACGGGCCAGGACATTCAGTACACCGAGGTTGGAGTTGGCTTTGACCGCGAAGCAGACCAGATGCGGCATACCGGCCAGCGCATCGGCGTAGGCCAGATACTGCGCTTCGATGTGCGCGCGCGAGTAGACATAGGTGGGCGTGCCGAAGCGGTCGGCGATGGCGGACAGCGCCACACCTTCCGCGAACAGCTCCCCGCCACGGTAGTTAAAAGCGTCCATGGCGATCCCTTAGTAAACGTCGTGCTTGTGAGCCTTGGATGGCTGCTTCTGCGAAGACTGGGCTTGTTCGGCCGGGTCCTGGTCGTCATCCGGCAGGTACAGCGGGCCTTTTTGACCACAGGCCGAAACGAGGCAGGCAACCGCGACGAGCGCAGCAAGGGAAGAGATCAGGCGCTTCATGGCGAAATCCTTGAAAATGCGTTAATTGCGCCGGAGTATACCGGCCACCCGGCAGCTTGCCTATGCGAGGGGGGGGCCGTCCGGCGGGGCTCCCGTGATGCGCATCATCCCTGTGGGAGCGAGCCTGCTCGCGAAGGCGTCGGCAAATTCAACAGGCTCGTTGCCTGACACACCGCTTTCGCGAGCAGGCTCGCTCCCACGGGGGCGGTGCTGGATGGGCCGACAGGTGCTTGGTCGTTAATCTTTGCAATCGGCCGGCAGCGTCCGTATCTTTCGGCGCTTGAGCCTGATCAGACATTTTTGAGGTTGCCGCAATGAGTTTGTCCGAAGCCCGTTTCCACGATCTGGTCGATGAAACCCAGGAAAAACTGGAAGACATATTTGACGAAAGCGATCTGGACATCGATCTGGAAAGCTCGGCCGGAGTGCTGACGGTCAAATTCGAAAACGGCAGCCAGTTGATCTTCAGCCGCCAGGAGCCATTGCGTCAGCTGTGGCTGGCGGCCGTGTCCGGTGGTTTCCACTTCGACTACGACGAAGAGAGCGAGCGCTGGATGTGCGACAAGAGCGAAGAGCAATTGGGCGAAATGCTTCAGCGCCTCGTCAAGCAGCAGGCTGGCGCCGAATTCGATTTCGAAGGTCTGTGATTCGTGACGGATGCAGCGCCTGTTCGCCCGCCGAAACCGCTCTACAGCAACGTCAGCCCGGCGGTGCCTTCGCCGTGCACCGGCGTATGCCGACTGGACGAACAGAAAGTCTGTCTCGGCTGCGCGCGCCACGTCGAGGACATTCGCGAATGGCGTTCGGCGGATGATCAGCGGCGCCGGGTGATTTGCCAGCAGGCTACCGCACGAAAATCCCAAGCCTGTTGATATCGTGGCGAGGGGATTTATCCCCGTTGGGTCGCGTAGCGGCCCCAAAATCTATACGGCTGCTGCGCAGCCGAACGGGGATAAATCCCCTCGCCACAAGGGTTTCACCCAGGCAAAAAAGGGCGTGACTTGTATATTTTTTGAGCTGTGATAGTGTCCGCGAACGCCTCAAACCACCGAGGCACGGTGAAAACCCCGTCTTTTTTGGCGGGGTTTTGCTTTTTTTGTGCAGAAGAAAGGAGTCTGCCTGGATCATGACCGCACCTTCCATCACCCTTACCCGTCTGGACGTGCAACGTCTGGAGCGCCTGATCGACAGCCTGAGCGACAAAGACCAGGCTGCGCCGGGCGTGATTGCGCTGCAAACCGAGCTGGACCGCGCCGATACCGTGGTCGGCCACGATGAAGTGCCCGCCGATGTCGTGACCATGAATTCCCGCGTGCATTGCCGCGAAGAAGGCAGCGGCAAGGATTACCACCTGACGCTGGTCTATCCCAAGGACGCCAACGCCGACGAAGGCAAGATTTCCATTCTCGCGCCGGTCGGCAGTGCGCTGCTGGGCCTGAAGGTCGGTCAGCATATCGATTGGCCGGCGCCGGGCGGCAAATCGCTGAAACTGACCTTGCTGGAAGTGGAATCGCAACCGGTCAACGGCGGCGCCTTTCCCGAATAAATCCCCGCTTCAAACCTGTTCGAGCGCTTCATTCAACGAGCGCTCCAGGTCCGCCTTGTAGCGCAGATACAGATTGCTTGAACTGTGCCCGTCACCGAGCAGACCCGACAGGTCGAGGTCGGTGATGTAGCAGCGATAACGCTCGGTCTCGCGGCGCTGCTCGACGATCTCCCGGGCGACCACGCTGAACAACTGGTCGCCATGCTCCAGCTCGCTGAATTCGCGCTGATTGCAATACAGGGTGACCTGCACTTCGCCGGGTGCGGCTTTGCCGATGATTGCCTGCACATCGTAGAACGGTTTGTTCACCGGCGTCTGCGGTGCCGGGCGGGTTTCGACCCTGCGCGAGCGCCCCGGGCCTGACGGCAACAGCTGGTAATACAAAGTCTCGGGGCTGCCCGCAGGGCCACCGTCCATCGGCAATTGCGCTTCACGGCGGTACTGGATCGATTGCAGAAAACGCTGCAGCGGCACCAGCAGACTCTGCTCGTCGTGGTACGGCAGCTGCTGTTGCCACAGCGCATTGAATTCATCCAGCACGTACAGCTCGGCCTGCTGTTCGCTGATGCGATAGAACACCTGAATGCACTCCGGCTGACCCATCGGCAGGATCAGCGCGAGGTCGTGATCTTCCAGCGCCATCGGGTCGAGGTGCAGCGGGCTGTAGCGCGGTTGTTCTTCGCCAAGATAATCGAGCAGCGCCGGCAGGGTGGCGAGGGCGACATGGTTGACCTGACCCGGCACCAGCTCCAGCACGTGATAGTGCTGCTGCACCTGAATCAGGTAGCGGTGATTCAGCTCGCTGAGCAACAGGGTCTGCGCGGTGTCGACGATTTCCTCGACGCGGCGGGCAATGAATTGCGCGCGGTTGTGGCAGAAGCAGCGCACTTTCAGCGACGGCTGCACAGGGCCGCGCGGCAGGTTGTTGAGGTAATCGCGCAGGCAGTCGAGCAGCGCATGCGGGCCGTCGAAACGATTGACCAGCACTTCGTTCCAGCTGTTGAGCGTGACCTGATCGAGGGTCAGCACCAGATTCTCGCGCACGCCGGCATAGCTCAGCGAGTCGGTGCGTTCGGTGGTCATCAAAATGTTCAGATCACGGTGATGCTTGAGCGGGTCGACGCCGACGTTGATCAATAGCAGCACTTCGCTGGGCACAGCGGCGCGCAGCAACGCCTCTTCGGCCACGGTGGGCAAGGGCAGGGCGATGCACTGCTGCAGGCTGCCAAGCAGGTTGAACAGCTCGAACTCGCTCAAGTCGCTGGTGCCCGGATGCAGGGCCAGGCGCGTGCTGCTGTCGATCACGCCGTTGCGGTGGCACCAGGTCAGCAGTTCGAGCAGCTCGCGACTGCGCTTGATCGGCGCGAAATGTTCCCACTCCAGCGCCGTCAGGCTGCCGTTGTACAGGCCCCACTGGGTCTGCCCCGGCTCTTTATTGTTCGGCGACTGCACCAGGGTCAGGGTGTCTTCGGCCACGTCCGGGGCAATGCCCGGATTGATGAACTCGACCTTGTCGGCCTTGCGCTCGAATGCCGCGTAGAGTCGACGGCCGAGCACATTGAGGTCGCGCTTGTTGATCAGGCTGACGGTCTGTTCGCTGCGGGCGAACTGGGTCAGGAAGCGATAGCTGTAGTTGAGTTCGTTGACCAGTGCGCGGCGCTCGGCGCTGACCTGGCGGACTTTCCACTGACTGCGGCTGTCGAGCAGCGCCAGTTGCCGCTGATCCCAGTGCCACTCGCCAGCCAGGCGTTCGAGCAGTGCGCGTTGCCAGCCTTGGCTGCGGCTGTTGCCGGTGAGCTTGCGGTTGACTTTCAGATACAGCGCGCGACGCACCAGTTCAAGACGCTCCGGTTCGTTGCGGGCGATCAGGTATTCCTCGATACGCCGGTACACGACCATGTACGGGTCAAGCTCATCGAGATCGAGCTGATTGGCGAACACGGCTTTCTTGAAGCGCAGGCTCAGGCACTGAACGTGCGGGTGTTCACTGGCGTACACCTCGGTCAGCAGCAGTTTGAGCACTGACTTGTAGGGCGATTCGATGCCTTTGAACAACTGCCACAATCCGGCGCCGATGAATTCCCCGGGCGGAATGGTCGCCATCGGCCCGAGATCGAGGGTTTCGTCGGCGCGAATAAAGCGTTTGGACAGCAGGGTGTGGGTGTAAGCGTCGTAGGCCGTTTCTTCATAGACCGGCACCAACCACCAGATCGGCGTGCGCCCGGCCAGCCAGATCGCCGTGCGATAAAACTCGTCGAGCAGCAGATAGTGCTGGGTGCTGCCGCAGTTGTCCGAACTGAGCTTGGAATCGCGTTCGCCTTTGACGAAGCGCGCCGGGTCGATCAGGAAGAAATGCGCTTCGGCACCCTGGCTCGCAGCCCAGGCTTCCAGCAATTGGCACTTCTTGCTCAGCTCGGCGAGCTCGCTTTCGCTCAGGTCCGGCCCATGGCAGACCCACACGTCCATGTCGCTCTGATCGGCCTGGGCCAGTGTGCCGAGGCTGCCCATCAGGAACAGGCCGTGGATCGGTCGCGGCGGGTTACTGCCATGGCGCGGCCTGTAAGAGAACGAGCGAGTCAGGCGCTGCGCCTCGGTCAGCGCATTGGCGTCCGGCTCATAATTCGAGAGCCCGGCCGGCGTACTGCCCGAGACATAGCCGGGCAGCAATGGATGATTGACGTGAAAGAACAGCGGCAACAGCGTCAACACGCTTTGCTGGCGCGTCGACAAGCCTTCGAGAGCGCGGCCGAGGCGGCCTTCATTGAGTTTGAGAAAACGTGCGCGCAGTTGGCTGAGTACCTTGCGGTCGATGCCTTCGTCCAGGTCGGGGCGGATTTCGTGGGTGCGGGTCATGTCAGCTCAAACCGGCTTGCGGGCTCGGACGTAGAGGGTCTCGGAATGGCCGCAGTTTAGCCGCTGCGCGGCAGGACGTTTAAGCTGAATTTGTTTTTTGACGTCAGTTTTTATCGACAGCGATCGGGCGGGCCCGCGGAAATCCCGTGGCAGGAGTTCCCGTGGGCAAAGTCAGAGAAATCAGGCGGTTTCCTGTTCTTTCAAAATCGTCAGTACGGTCTGCACGTTTTGCGCGGCATCGCGACCGAGGCTGGTCAGATAACCGCCATCGGGCTGGTCGGTGAGTTCTTTTTCAAAGAGGCGCTGGGCAGCAGCGATATGTTTCGGGGCAGCGGTCTGGTGAATTTTCAGACCTTCCTGGGAACTGTCCAGGTTGAAGAGTGCAAGGACTTCCAGTTCGGCAACCAACTCAGGGGTAAGCGACATAAGGACTCCAGACTTTCTAGGAATTGGACGACAGCGCCTCTAAGGTGAACCCGCTGGTGCAGCATGTCCAGTGCTCGGATCAGGGGATTTTGTCTTGAGGCGAATTCCAGTGTAGCCGGGCGGCAGCAGATGGCTGGATGGATGCGTAACAAACCTTGTGGGAGCGAGCTTGCTCGCTCCCACAGGAGTGATGTGGTTACTGCTTTTCCGGTGGCAGCTCTGGCAAAGCGCGCAGTGCTGCTTCGTACCATTCGGTGTCGAACGGGCGGTCTTCATCGAGCATCGCGTCAATCTCATAGGCAAGCACGTGAGCCATGAGGTTGAGGATATCTTCGCGCTCCATACCGACCAGAGTCAGCTTGTTCAATGTCGCCTTGGCCGCTGGCGGGTTGTCGCTTTCGATCTGGTTCTCGATGGCTTCGATCAGCGTCGCTTCGGTGAATGCTTCTTCGTCGTCATCGTTGACGATATCTGTCGGCTCGCTCATGGCAGGCTCCTCAGGGAAAGGCGCCAGTTTACCCGCATTCAGCGGCGTGATGCTGCTGGCGGGAAACGTCGCGGCGATCTATAAACAGGCACTGCCCACCCCGCACGGCCTGGAGGCTCTGTGATGTTCAAGCTCTACGGATTTGCTGTCAGCAACTACTACAACATGGTCAAACTGGCGCTGCTGGAAAAAGGCCTGCCCTTCGAAGAGGTGACGTTCTACCCGGCGCAAACCCCGGAGTCACTGGCAATCAGTCCGCGTGGCAAGGTCCCGGTGCTGGGTGTCGACGCCGGTTATATCAACGAAACCGCGATCATCCTCGAATACCTCGAACAATCACAAAAGGGCACGCCGCTCCTGCCCAGCGATCCGTTCGAGCGCGCGCAGGTATTGGCGATTGCCAAGGAGATCGAGTTGTACATCGAGTTGCCGGGGCGTGCCTGCTATGGCGAGGCGTTTTTCGGTATGACATTGCCGGAGGCGATCAAGGAGAAGACCCGGACGGAGCTGCTGCTGGGCTTCGCCGCGCTGGGCCGTCATGGCAAGTTCGCCCCGTACGTGGCGGGTGACAGCCTGAGCATTGCCGATTTGTATTTCCTCTACAGCGTGCCGCTGGCCTGTGCGGTCGGGCAGAAGCTGTTCGGGATCGATCTGCTAGCCGAGATGCCGCAGGCGAAAGCGTTGCTGGAGCGGCTTGAGCAAAATCCGCATGTGCAGAAGATCGCGGCGGACAAGGACGCGGCGATGCCGGCGTTTTTGGCGATGATTGCTGCCAAGAAATGATTTTTGTAGCGCTCTTAAGGACGCCTTCGCGAGCAGGCTCGCTCCCACATTGAGTCGGTGGTGAACACAATTTTGTGAACATCCAGAATCCCTGTGGGAGCGAGCCTGCTCGCGAAGCTTTTAGCTTTTAGCTTTTAGCGGCTGGCCAGCAGGGCCTGACCGCGCGCCACCGCAGCCTTGACCTGCGCCGGCGCAGTCCCGCCGATATGATCGCGGGCATTCACCGAGCCTTCCAGGGTCAGCACGGCAAACACGTCCTGCTCGATCTGATCGCTGAACTGACGCAGTTCTTCCAGGCTCATCTCCGCCAGATCCTTGCCCGTGTCCACGCCGTATTTCACCGCGTGGCCAACGATTTCATGGCAATCACGGAACGGCAGACCACGGCGCACCAGATAATCCGCCAGGTCAGTCGCAGTGGAGAAACCGCGCAATGCCGCTTCACGCATGATCGCGTGTTTCGGCTTGATCGCCGGGATCATGTCGGCGAACGCGCGCAGCGAGTCGCGCAGGGTGTCGGCGGCGTCGAACAGCGGTTCCTTGTCTTCCTGGTTGTCCTTGTTGTAGGCCAGCGGCTGGCCTTTCATCAGGGTCAGCAGGCCCATCAGCGCGCCGAACACACGGCCGGTCTTGCCGCGCACCAGCTCGGGCACATCGGGGTTTTTCTTTTGCGGCATGATCGAGCTGCCGGTGCAGAAACGATCCGGCAGATCGATGAACTGGAACTGCGCGCTGGTCCACAGCACCAGCTCTTCGGAGAAACGCGACAGGTGCATCATCGCGATGCTTGCGGCCGAGCAGAATTCGATGGCGAAGTCGCGATCGGAAACGTTGTCCAGCGAGTTGCCGCCGACGGCGTCGAAGCCGAGCAGTTGCGCGGTGTATTCGCGGTCGATCGGGTAGGTGGTGCCGGCCAGCGCAGCGCTGCCCAGCGGCATGCGGTTGGTGCGCTTGCGGCAGTCGACCAGACGCTCGTAGTCGCGGCTGAGCATTTCGAACCAGGCCAGCATGTGATGCCCGAAAGTCACTGGCTGCGCGGTCTGCAAGTGGGTAAAGCCCGGCATGATGCTCGCAGCCTCACGCTCGGCTTGCTCCAGCAGGCCTTTTTGCAGGCGGGTGATCTCGGCGAGGATCAGGTCGATTTCATCGCGCAGCCACAGGCGGATGTCGGTGGCGACCTGGTCGTTGCGGCTGCGCCCGGTGTGGAGCTTTTTACCGGTGACGCCGATGCGGTCGGTCAGGCGTGCTTCGATGTTCATGTGCACGTCTTCGAGGTCGACGCGCCAGTCGAACTGGCCGGCCTCGATTTCGCCCTGAATGGTCTTCAGGCCATCGATGATGCTGTCGCGCTCGGCATCGGTCAGCACGCCGACCTTGGCCAGCATGGTGGCGTGGGCAATTGAGCCCATGATGTCGTGGCGATACAGGCGCTGGTCGAAAGTGACGGAGGCGGTGAAGCGGGCGACGAAGGCGTCGACGGGTTCACTGAAGCGGCCGCCCCAGGACTGATTGGTCTTGTCAGTGCTCATGAATTCGCTCGTATCGGCTTGAAGAAATGGCGTGAAACGCTGGCGCGGATAATAACAGGGTTGCCAATCCTG
Organism: Pseudomonas siliginis; assembly: GCF_019145195.1. Classification (GTDB taxonomy): domain Bacteria; phylum Pseudomonadota; class Gammaproteobacteria; order Pseudomonadales; family Pseudomonadaceae; genus Aquipseudomonas; species Aquipseudomonas siliginis. The sequence goes on along the minus strand of NZ_JAHSTW010000002.1, from coordinate 401,365 downwards.
TCGCTGACACCGGTCGATACGTTTTTTCGCGGATGTGTCAGGCATGTCCGGCGCGGTCTGCAAGGAATTTACAAAAGGATATTTTTTGATTGAGCAATATCGTTCCGACGAACGTCTACAGTGGACATAAGGGTCGGTGCGAATGCGGATCATGCAAAGGTCCGGCCACTGGCTATAAGAAGAGGGGGCGGGTGAGTTGTACAACGGTCACCCACCGTGAGAAACGCAGGAAACAGTGGGCTCTGAGCGGTACGACCCGGACGCTGGCAAATATTGCTGGCCGACGTACGGCACTTTTTGGCGCTCGGGCTAGTCTTAGCGTGGATCGCGGTGACGGAGGTCACTACACCTGTCTACGCTATCCTTGTGCGAGACTCACGCAGGAATCCAGCGCAATATGAATGTCCTGATCGTTGATGACGAACCCCTGGCTCGCGAGCGCCTAAGCCGTATGGTGAGCGAGCTCGAGGGTTACACAGTCCTGGAGCCCAGTGCCACGAATGGCGAGGAGGCGTTAGCGCTGATCGACAGCCACAAGCCGGATATCGTGCTGCTCGATATCCGCATGCCGGGCCTCGATGGCCTGCAGGTTGCTGCCCGACTGTGCGAACGAGAGACGCCGCCGGCCGTGGTGTTTTGCACCAGTCCCGATGAATTTGCCGTGGAAGCCCTGCAGGCCAGCGCCGTGGGCTATGTGGTGAAACCTGTGCGAACCGAACACTTGAATGAAGCCCTGAAGCGGGCTGAACGTCCCAACCGGGCGCAACTCTCGGCCCTGACCCGTCCCGCTGCCGAAAGTGGCAACGGCCCACGCAGCCACATCAGCGCACGGACCCGTAAAGGCATCGAGCTGATTCCGCTGGATCAGGTGGTCTACTTCATCGCCGACCACAAGTACGTGACCCTGCGTCATGAAGCCGGCGAGGTGCTGCTCGACGAACCCCTCAAAGCCCTCGAAGACGAATTCGGCGAACGCTTTGTGCGTATCCACCGCAACGCGCTGGTCGCTCGCGACCGTATCGAGCGATTGCAACGCACACCACTGGGACATTTCCAGTTGTTCCTCAAAGGCCTCAATGGCGATGCACTGATTGTCAGCCGGCGGCATGTTGCCGGTGTGCGCAAGATGATGCAGGGGCTTTGACCCGGTCCTCACCGGGCTTTTCGAGTTCTTTTATCCGGCATGGCTGGCCAGGGAGGGCACGCCGGTTCTGATTCAGGTCAAAGCGAAATTGACTGAGCTGTTATTATCCGCCGTATCTATTCAGTACGGATTGTTCCATGTCCCCTCGCGAAATCCGCATCGCCACCCGTAAAAGTGCGCTAGCCCTCTGGCAGGCCGAATACGTCAAAGCCCGTCTCGAGGCGGCCCACCCGGGCCTGCTGGTGACGCTGGTGCCTATGGTCAGTCGCGGCGACAAGCTGCTCGACTCGCCACTGTCGAAGATCGGCGGCAAGGGTCTGTTCGTCAAGGAACTGGAAACCGCGCTGCTGGAAAACCAAGCCGATATCGCCGTGCATTCGATGAAAGATGTGCCGATGGACTTCCCGCAAGGCCTGGGTCTGTTCTGCATCTGCGAGCGTGAAGACCCGCGCGATGCTTTCGTCTCCAACACCTACGCCAGTCTTGAAGCGCTGCCTGCCGGTGCCATCGTCGGCACTTCGAGCCTGCGTCGGCAAACGCAATTGCTGGCGCGGCGTCCCGACCTGCAGATCCGTTTCCTGCGCGGCAACGTCAACACCCGTCTGGCCAAGCTCGACGCCGGCGAGTACGACGCGATCATCCTCGCCGCGGCCGGTCTGATCCGCCTGGGTTTCGAAGAGCGCATCACATCGGCGATCAGTGTCGATGACAGCCTGCCGGCCGGTGGCCAGGGCGCGGTCGGCATCGAATGCCGCAGCGCCGACCACGAAATCCACGCCTTGCTCGCGCCTTTGCATCACGCCGATACCGCTTCGCGGGTGAACGCCGAACGCGCCCTCAACAAACATTTGAACGGCGGCTGCCAAGTGCCGATCGCCTGCTACGCCGTGCTTGAAGGCGAGCAGTTGTGGTTGCGCGGTCTGGTCGGTGAGCCGAGCGGTGGCAAGCTTCTCAGTGCCGAAGCCCGGGCGCCGCGTGCCGACGCGGAAATCTTGGGTGTGCAGGTCGCTGAAGACCTGCTCAAGCAAGGCGCCGACGACATTCTCAAAGCGGTGTACGGCGAGGCGGGGCACGAGTGACGGCCTGGCGCCTGCTGCTGACGCGCCCGGCAGACGACTGCGCGGCGCTGGCCGAACAGTTGGCCGGGCACGGGATTTTCAGCAGTTGTCTGCCGCTTCTGGACATTGTTCCGCTGCCGCTCTCTGAGACTATTCGCCAGGCGATTTCGCGATTGCCCGCTTGCAGCGCGGTGATTGTGGTCAGCAAACCGGCGGCGCGGATCGCGGTGGATCTGCTCAAGTCCCAAGGCACGGCGCCATTGAGCATGCCGTGGTTCAGCGTCGGCGCGGCGACCGCAGGCATTCTTCGCGAGCATGGTCTCGATGTCAGCTTCCCGGCTGACGGCGATGACAGTGAAGCCTTGCTGCAATTGCCGCGTCTGCGCGAGGCGCTCGACCAGTCCGGCGCGAAGGTGATGATCCTGCGCGGCGAGGGCGGTCGTGAACTGCTCGCCGAGCGCCTGCGCGCGCTTGGTGCTAGTGTCGAGTATCTGGAGTTGTATCGCCGCGACCTGCCAGCCTACCCGCCAAACGAGCTGCCACGGCGGATCGAAGCGGAACGCTTGAACGGGCTGGTGGTCAGCAGTGGACAGGGTTTCGAGCACCTGCGGCAGATGGCCGGCGATGCCTGGCCGAAGATCGCGCAGTTGCCGTTGTTTGTTCCAAGCCCGAGGGTCGCCGAGCTGGCACGTGCCGCCGGGGCTCAAACAGTTGTGGATTGCCGCGGCGCGAGTGCCGCGGCTTTGCTGACGGCGTTACGGGAATGTCCCGTGCCGTTTTCTAATGCAAAGGATGGATACGTGAGCGAAACAGCCTTGCCAAAAGATGACGTCCAGCCTGCGCTCGATGCCCAGGTTGAAACTCCACCACCGGCCAAAGAGCCGCGCCGAGGCAATGGACTGGCAATTGTCGCCCTGCTGCTCGGCGCCGCCGGTGTCGCCATAGGCGGCTGGGGTGTCTGGCAGGTGCGCCACCTGCAGAACAACACGCAGCAACAGTCGAGTCAGGTGCAGGCGTTGAACGATCAGGCGCAGAGTCTGAAGCTCAACGAACAGCGTCTGACCGAACGCCTGGCGCAGCTGCCCGGTGCTGACGAGCTCGCCGAGCGCCAACGTCTGGTGACGCAATTGCAGGGCGATCAGCAGCGCCTCAATCAACGTCTGGAAACCGTCCTCGGCGCCAGCCGCAAGGACTGGCGTCTGGCCGAGGCCGAACACTTGCTGCGTCTGGCCAGCCTGCGCCTTTCAGCGTTGCAGGACATCAGCAGCGCCCAGGCACTGGTACAGGGCGCCGATGAAATTCTGCGTGAACAGAACGATCCGGGTTCCTTCGCCGCGCGCGAGCAAGTGGCGAAAACCCTGGTCGCCTTGCGCAGCACCGAACAGCCGGATCGCACCGGGCTGTTCCTGCGTCTCGGCGCGCTGCGCGATCAGGTCATCGACCTCACTGAGCTGGCGCCGGAGTACAAGGATCGCGGCGAGTCGCTGCTGGGCCTGACCAGCGATGGCGATGGCGCCAGTCGCTGGGCGCAATGGTGGGACAAGGTTTCGCGCTATATCCGCATCGATTTCAACGCTGACAAGAACGTCAAACCGCTGCTGGCCGGGCAAAGCCTGAGCCAGGTGCGCCTGGCCCTGAGCCTGGCGCTGGAGCAGGCGCAGTGGGCGGCGCTCAACGGTCAGGCGGCGGTGTACACCCAGGCGCTGGCCGAGGCACGCGATGTGCTCAAGGGCAATTTCAACCCGGACAATCCGCAAAGCAAAGTCATGCTGGAACAGGTCGCCGAGCTGAGCAAGGAACCGGTCACCGTCAAGACGCCGGATCTGACCGGCACCTTGAGTGCGGTGCAGGGGTATCTGGAGCGGCGTAACGTCAATGCCGTGGAATCGGTGAAACCGTTCGCCAAGCCTGCCGCCAATGCTGCGCAGGAGGCGACCCCATGAAGCGCCTCTATGTAATCGTGTTTCTGGTCATCGCCGCGACGGCAGCGCTGGGCCTGGCGATTGCCGAGCATTCCGGTTACGTGCTGGTGGCGTACAAGAGCTTCCGCTACGAATCGAGCCTGTGGGCGACACTCGCGGTGATCGCGGTGCTGTGGCTGCTGTTCTGGGGCATCAAGGTGCTGGTCGAGCTGGTGATGACCTCCACCGGCGTGGTCAATCCGTGGTCGCGACGCAATCGCAGCCGCCGCGTGCAAGTGGCGATCGAACACGGCCAACTGGATCTGGCTGAAGGTCGCTGGGCCAGCGCGCAGCGGCATTTGACCCGCGCAGCGGAAGCCGAGCGCCAGCCACTGCTGTATTACCTCGGCGCCGCCCGTGCGGCGAACGAGCAAGGTCAGTACGAAGAAAGTGATCGTTTGCTCGAACGTGCGCTGGAGCGTCAGCCGCAAGCCGAACTGGCGATCGCCCTGAGTCACGCACAGTTGCAGACCGATCGTGGCGACACCGACGGTGCGCTGGTGACCTTGCAGGCAATGCATGAACGGCATCCGCGCAGCGCGCAGACATTGCGTCAATTGCAACGTCTGCATCAGCAGCGTGGCGAATGGCCGGCGGTGATTCGTTTGCTGCCTGAGTTGCGCAAGGACAAGGTCCTGCCGCCGGCCGAGCTGGCCGAACTCGAGCGCCGCGCCTGGGGTGAGAACCTCTCGCTGGCAGCGCATCGCGAAGAAGACGGTACGGTGGGTCTGCAATCGCTCAAGCGGGCGTGGGAGCAGCTGACTTCGGCGCAGCGTCAGGAAGCACCTTTGGTACTGGCCTACGCCGAGCAATTGCGTCAGCTGGGCGCTCAGGTCGAGGCCGAAGAGGTCCTGCGAACAGCGCTCAAGCGCAAATACGACAGCCATCTGGCGCGGCTTTATGGTCTGGTTCGTGGCAGTGATCCTGCGCGTCAGTTGCAGACGGCCGAAGGCTGGCTCAAGGAGCACCCGGCCGATCCGAGCCTGCTGCTGACCCTTGGGCGTCTGTGTCTGCAAACCAGTCTGTGGGGCAAGGCTCGTGACTATCTGGAAAGCAGTCTGCGCGTGCAGCGCAATCCGGAGACGTGTGCGGAATTGGCCCGCCTGCTTGCACAGCTTGGCGATACCGAGCGCAGCAATCAGTTGTTCCAGGAAGGTCTGGGGCTGCTCGATGAACGCCTGCTCGCGGCGCCTTTGCCGGTTGCGGCGAAGGTCTGAATGGCGAGGGAGGTTGCTCCCTCGTGAACTTCAATGACCGAAAATTCCCCTCCTTTGCGCTCTAGAGACAAAGTCCTACAGAGCGCTTCACCGTTTCCTATCGAGCCTGTCGGGTTTTCCCTACACCTGCGGTGAACTGTCGGCAGGCCCTTGCCTTGAAAGGCTGACACGCTTTCCTCTACCGTAACCGTCTGTCTCTACTGTTACGGAAAAGCCATGTCGTTGGCCTGCTCACGCTCCTTGTTCTTCATGGCTTTCATTGCGGGGGCCTTTGCTCTGGGAGCTTCCTATTACCTCGAATACGCGGTCGGACTGACGCCTTGCAGTCTGTGCCTGGTGCAGCGGTTGTTCCTCACATTGCTGTGCATCGGCTGCGGCGTGGCGGCGGTGCATGGCCCCCGGCGCGTTGGCTTATGGTGGTACTGGCTGTTTGCACTCGGCGCCAGTCTGGGTGGTACCACCGCTGCGTGGCGGCAGGTGTTGATCCAGAGTGACTCGATGCTGCAACTGGTCAAATGCTCGCCAACCGTGGAGTCACTGTTCAGCGACCTGCCGTGGATCTGCGCCCTGCAACGGATGTTCAACGGCGGCGCTGATTGTGCGGACATCTCCTGGACGCTGTTCGATTTGAGCATCCCCGAATGGAGCCTGCTGTTTTTTGTCGGGGTGTCGATCCTTGCGGTTTATCAGTTGTTGCGTCTGATCTGGAGCGCTCTGCAACGACCGGTCAGCGACGAAGCGTCGCACCACCTGCTGGTCAGGGATTAAACACTTGTATGAACTTTATCTCCTGCGTACCTTGAAGCCATAGGCGTGCGGGCATAATCTGGCCGGCACGTGTCATTGGATTTATGTTGCTCGATGACGCTCTGCCCGATCGTCCACCAGTCAAATCAGAACAGGGGCGCGGGTGTAGAGCAGCATGACCCACAAGGGAAGAGAGATCGCCATGCTCGAAAGTTGTCAGAATGCTCAGGAACGTTGGGGTGGGGTTCATCTGCTGATCGACCGCTGGTTGCAGGAGCGTGAAGAGCTGATCGGCGCCTACGACAAGCTCGGTGCGCAGCCTGAGTCGCTGTCCGAGAGCCGCAAGCCTTTGCAGGAATTCTGCGGCGTGCTGGTCGATTACGTATCGGCGGGGCACTTCGAAATCTATGAACAGCTGACTGGCGAAGCCAAGGCGTTCAACGACAAGCGCGGTCTGGAACTCGCCGAGACCATCTACCCGCGCATCGACGTCATTACCGAGAAGCTGCTCGCGTTCAACGACCTGTGCGATGAAGGCAAATGCGTTGCGGAGAAATTCAAGGAATTGGGCGGCTTGCTGCATGAGCGTTTCGAACTTGAAGACTGCCTGATCGAAGTGCTGCACACGGCACACAAGGCAGAAGATCCGGTTCAGGCCTGATCCACGTCCTTCATGAAAAACGGTGCGCCCGAAAGCGCACCGTTTTTTTATGCCTGATCAGTTCGTCGCGCCACGCAATTCCACTTCGAAAACCAGAGGCGTGAACGGCGCGATCAGGTCGCCGGCACCGTCGGCGCCATAGGCCTGATCCGATGGAATCACCAGTCGCCATTTCGCCCCCACCGGCATGTTCTGCAAGGCGGTGCGCCAACCGGCGATCACGCTGTCGAGGTTGAACCATTGCGGCTGGGTGTTCTGATCGAACACAGTGCCGTCCGGCAGCTTGCCGACATACAGTACCTGCACTTTGCCGTCCGGGCCGGCCTTGGCGCCAGTGCCCGGAACCAGTTCAGTCAGGAGGATGCCATCGGCCAGTTCCTTCACCCCCGGTTTGGCTTTTTCCGCACTGAGAAAGCGTTGCTCGTTTTCCATTGCCGCGTCGCTCGATTGCCGTGAAGCTTGCTCGGCATTTTGCGATTCATGGTCGGCAAGAATCTGTTCGATACGCGCTTCACTCAGCGCCAGCGGCTTGCCCTGATACGCCTGTTGCAGACCTTCGATCAGCGCCTGGATCTGCAACTGCGGCACCTCTTGGCGCAGCCGTTCGCCGAGGCTGGCACCGAGGCTATAAGCCAGATCATGAGCATCGTTCGCCGTGTTTTTTTCATCGGCATACGCCGTCGAAAAAAACACGCAGAGGGACAAAATAAAGTAGCGCGACATGGGCACTCTCCGACCTGAGATGCGGGGGATTATGCCAGTGCAAACGTCTGCATCGGTGAACTGCTTTTTCCCGCGCGCAGAACATTTCGGCTTCGGTGCAACGCAACGGTGCAGATACTGTCAACATGCCCTAGCGGCGGTATCAGCAGAGGTCTAGTATGAGCCGCACTCACGTCAGCCAGGAGGTAAACCATGTCGGCCACCAAGAAGCCTGTAAATACTCCGTTGCACCTACTCCAACAGTTGTCGGGCAGCCTGCTCGAGCATTTGGAAAACGCTTGCTCGCAAGCCTTGGCTGATGCTGAAAAACTGCTCGCCAAGCTGGAAAAACAGCGCGGCAAGGCGCAGGAAAAACTGCACAAATCGCGCACCAAATTGCAGGACGCCGCCACCGCCGGCAAAGCCAAGGCACAGAACAAAGCCAAGGCTGCCGTGAAAGAACTCGAAGACCTGCTGGACGCTTTGAAAGATCGTCAGTCCGAGACCCGCAGCTACATTCTGCAACTCAAGCGCGATGCTCAGGAAAGCCTGAAACTGGCCCAGGGTGTTGGCCGCGTTCAAGAAGCAGTGGGCAAAGTTCTGTCGTCGCGCTCGGCCAAACCCGCAGCAGCACCAGCGAAGAAAGTCGCCGCCAAACCTGCTGCAAGCAAAGCCCCGGCGAAGACCGCTGCGGCGAAACCTGCTGTTGCGAAGACCGCCGCCAAACCAGCGGCCAAGGCGCCAGTGAAAGCGGCTGCCAAACCAGCGGCGAAAACTGCAGCGAAGAAGCCGGCGGCGAGCGCGGCAACACCGGCGGCTAAAACCACCGCAGCCAAACCTGCTGCAGCCAAGCCAGCAGTGAAAGCCACCCCTGCCAAAGCCGCGGCAAAACCGGCCGCGAGCAAAGCTGCACCGGCAAAAACCGCAGCCGCCAAACCTGCTGCCAAAGCAGCAGCGAAACCAGCAGCGAAACCAGCAGCGAAGCCTGCTGCCAAGACTGCGGCCAAGCCGGCCGCCGCCAAACCTGCTGCGAAAGTGGCGGTAAAACCGGCTGCCAAACCAGCCGCAACATCGGCAGCAAAACCTGCGGCAAAAACCGCTGCGAAACCGGCCGCCAAGCCAGCTGCAAAACCGGCCGCCAAGCCAGCCGCAAAACCAGCGGTGAAAAAGCCAGCAGCTGCCAAGCCAGCCGCGACCAAACCGGCTGCCGCTCCAGCAGCCAAGCCTGCCACTGCCGCTACCCCGGCTGCCCCAGCTGCATCGGCACCGTCGTCCGCAGCCCACTCGACCCCTTCGACTGCGCCAGCGCCAGCCGCTTCGTCGAACGTCAGCAGCACCCCGACCAGCGCTTCCTAAGTGCCGATTGCCGCGACGCGCAGCACTTGCAGCGCGTCGCGGTTCGGGCTGGCGGCATTGCCGGCCAAGCCCTCAAGCCAAGTCAACGAACCTGCATCGTTGCGCGTCCACTCCTGCGCCACACCTTCGAGCCGTGACAGCAAGGTGCGCTCAGCTTCAAGCTCCAGTGATTTGATCTGCTCGCGCATGCCGGCCACCACTGCATCGTCGACGGCCCGCGCTTTCCATTGCAGGCGCAGGGTTCGCAGCGGCTGCACCACTTCGATATCCCACGGCGCGGTCAAGGCCTTGAGCAGACGTACGCGCGGTTCATCGCAGGCCACCGCGCGCTGCTCCAGCCACACACCGCACAGTAAAAGGCAGACATTGGCGCCCGCGGTTTGCAATTGCAGGCAGGCATCTTCCACACCCGGCCGGGCGTAGACATCAAGGGCAAAGCTCCACAGGTCAGAGGACATCGTGCTACTCGCGCCAGTTGTGAGCGAAGCTGGTAGACTCCGCCGCCATTATGATCCGACTTCAGAACCTGACTTTACAGCGTGGCCCGCAACGTCTGCTAGAAGACGCCGAGCTGACCCTGCACGCCGGCCACAAAGCCGGCCTCATCGGCGCCAACGGTGCCGGCAAATCCAGCCTGTTCGCCTTGCTGCGCGGCGAGTTGCACCCGGACTCGGGCGACTGCCTGCTGCCGGCCGACTGGCGTATCGCGCATATGCGTCAGGAGGTCGACACCCTCGAGCGCCTGGCGGTCGATTATGTGCTCGATGGCGACCTGCGTCTGCGTGAGGTGCAACGCGAGCTTGCCGCCGCCGAGCAGGCCCATGACGGCACCGCACTGGCGCGCCTGCACGCTGAACTCGACAGCGCCGACGGCTACACCGCCGATGCGCGGGCGCGCAAGCTGCTCGCCGGTCTTGGGTTCACCAATGAGCAGATGGATCGTCAGGTAGGAGATTTCTCCGGTGGCTGGCGGATGCGTCTGAATCTGGCGCAGGCACTGATGTGCCCGTCGGATCTGCTGCTGCTCGATGAACCGACCAACCACTTGGATCTCGACGCGATCATCTGGCTCGAAGAGTGGCTGAAGAGTTATCCGGGCACCTTGCTGCTGATTTCCCACGACCGGGATTTCCTCGACGAAGTGGTCGATCACGTCGCCCATGTCGATCAGCGCAAACTGACCCTCTACCGGGGCGGCTACACCGCGTTTGAGCGCGCCCGCGCCGAGCGTCTGGCCCAGCAGCAACAGGCCTACGAGAAGCAGCAGGCGCAGCGTGCGCACATGGAAAGCTACATAGCCCGCTTCAAGGCGCAAGCGACCAAGGCCCGTCAGGCGCAGAGCCGGATCAAGGCGCTGGAGCGCATGGAAGAATTGTCGGCGGCCCACGTCGATTCGCCGTTCGACTTCGTCTTCCGCGAGTCGACCAAGATCTCCAGCCCACTGATCGACCTGTCCGATGCACGCTTGGGTTATGGCGACAAGACCATCCTCGAGAAGGTCAAGCTGCAACTGACCCCGGGTGCGCGGATCGGTCTGCTCGGGCCGAACGGCGCGGGTAAATCGACGCTGATCAAGAACCTCGCCGGCGAGCTCGAACCGCTGGCCGGGCGCCTGACCCGTGGCGAAAACACCGTGGTCGGCTACTTTGCCCAGCATCAGCTCGACTCGCTGGATTCCAAGGCCAGCCCATTGCTGCATTTGCAGCGTCTGGCGCCGGGTGAGCGCGAGCAGACCTTGCGCGATTTTCTCGGCGGCTTCGACTTCCGGGGCGCACGCATCGATGAGCCGGTGCTGAATTTCTCCGGTGGCGAGAAGGCGCGTCTGGCCCTCGCGCTGATCGCCTGGGAGCGGCCGAACCTGCTGCTGCTCGACGAACCGACCAACCACCTCGATCTGGAAATGCGTCTGGCGCTGACCATGGCCCTGCAGGAATTCAGCGGTGCGGTGCTGGTGGTTTCTCACGATCGGCACTTGCTCAAGAGCACCACCGACAACTTCTATCTGGTCGCCGACGGCAAGGTCGAAGAGTTCGACGGCGATCTCGAAGACTACGCACGTTGGCTGGTGGAATACCGTCAGCGCAATGCGCCGGTCAGCAATACGCCGGTCAACCCGGACAAGACCGATAAGAAAGCGCAGCGCCAAGCGGCGGCAGCGTTGCGTCAGCAACTGGCGCCGCACAAGCGCGAGGCCGACAAGCTCGAAGCCGAACTGGGCAAGCTGCACGAAAAACTGGCCAAGGTCGATGCCAGCCTCGGTGACAGCGATATCTACGAGCCGGCGCGCAAGAATGAATTGCGTGATCTGCTCGCCGAACAGGCCAAGTTGAAGGTGCGTGAAGCCGAGCTGGAAGAAGCCTGGATGGAAGCGCTGGAAACCCTGGAAAGCATGCAGGCGGAGCTGGAGGCGTTGTCCTGATGGAAGCCTTCAAGCTGCCTTTCTCGGCGGTGTGGGTCGAACCGTTGTGGTTCACCGCGCAGATTCTGCTGATTCTGCTGGCCGGTTACCTGACCCAGCGTTTCGTTGCCAAAGGCCTGACTCGCCTCGGTGAGCGCTATCCGTTTCCGCCGCAGTTGCTGATGCCGCTGCGCGGCGTGTTGCGCTGGCTGATCATGGGCAGCGCGCTGCTCTTCGTGCTTGAGCGCCTCGGCGTTTCGGCCACGGTGCTGTGGACGGCGCTGTCGGGGTTTGTAGCAGTGGCGGCGGTGGCCTTCTTCGCCATGTGGAGCGTGCTGTCGAACCTGCTCTGCGCCATTCTGATCTTCACCGTCGGGCCGTTCCGCCTCGGCGACGTGGTCGAGTTGGTGGATACCACCGACAAGCCTGGCGTCAAAGGCCGGGTGATCGCGATCAATCTGCTCTACACCACGCTGGTCGAGGCCGAAGAGTTGGGCACCGGCAGCGCCATGGTGCAGGTGCCGAACAGCCTGTTCTTCCAGCGGTCGGTGCGGCGTTGGCGCGGGACGGATGTGTTTCCTTCCAGCGGGTTTGAGAAGTAATTTCTACGTCGTCTGTTCCGACGCCTTCGTCGGAACGCCGCCTGCTCGCGAAGGGGCCGTCAGCCGCACCTGCAACATTCAGCAAGAAATCGGTAGTCATCTACACGAAGCCGCATTAGCTTAGGCATTTGTCACAAGCATCAGCCGAGGTGTGCGATGGAGCTTCAAACATGGCTGGCATTTTTTGCCGCCTGCTGGGTGATCAGCCTGTCCCCGGGCGCGGGCGCCATCGCGTCGATGTCCAGCGGTCTGCAATACGGGTTCTGGCGCGGCTACTGGAACGCACTGGGCCTGCAGATCGGTCTGGCGGTGCAGATCGCGATTGTCGGCGCGGGTGTTGGCGCTGTGCTCACTGCTTCGGCCACGGCATTCCATGCGATCAAATGGTTCGGCGTTGCCTATCTGGTTTATCTGGCGATCAAGCAATGGCGGGCGCTGCCCATGGACATGAGTGATGACGCCGCGGTACGGCCGATCGGCAAGCCGCTGGCTTTGGTGTTTCGCGGCTTTCTGGTGAACATCAGCAACCCCAAGGCGTTGGTGTTCATGCTCGCGGTGTTGCCGCAGTTCATCAATCCCCATGCGCCGCTGCTGATTCAGTATCTGGTGATCGGCGTGACCATGGTTTTTGTCGATCTGATTGTCATGGCCGGCTACACCGGGCTGGCGTCGAAAGTGCTGCGCCTGTTGCGCACGCCCAAGCAGCAGAAACGCATGAACCGCACCTTTGCCGGGCTGTTCATCGGCGCAGCGGCGTTCATGGCGACGTTGCGCAAAGCGGCGGCGTAAACCGCTCGGGCAGAAAAAAGGCGACCTCAAGAGGTCGCCTTTTTCATTTCTACCGAGACATCGGGGCAAGCGAGCTTTTGTGGCGAGGGGATTTATCCCCGTTGGACTGCGCAGCAGTCCCAATCGTCTTGAATCAATAGCGAGGGCCGCTTCGCGACCCAACGGGGATAAATCCCCTCGCCACAGAGCCCTTTGCCACAAAAGTCCTCAGATCCGGCTCAGCGTAAAATCACCGGCGCCGTATCACGCGGCAGATTATTGCGCTGCGGCGCTTCACGCGGCTGCTCATAACCGTCACCACCACCGAGCTGCATGCTCAGTTGCCCGGCCACGTCTTCGCCCAAGGCCTTGGACACCTCACGCACCACCCGCGGACGGTTCAGCGAGATCTTGATGTCGCGATGGTTCACCAGTTTAGTGTCCTGCGCTTCGCCCATCGCCGTGAAGGCCGAGGTGATCTCGTAGGTCTTGGTGTTGATCAGGCTGAAATCCGCCACCAGCGTCAGGCCCAGTACCGCCGAGTAGCTGTCGGTGTGCGCCAGCTCGTTGATGTCCTGGGTGAAGTCGATATCGGACACGGTGCCGAACAGCACGTAGTCGGCGCCTTTGAAGTTGCCGGCCTTGATGCGCTTGATCACGTCATACACATCGCCTTTGGATGAGGCGGTATAAGGCGTGCCCTGCACCAGCTGGAACATGCCGGTACGCAGGATTTCACCCTTGATGTCGCCGGTGAATTTGCGCAACTCGCCCTGTTCGATATAGCTGGTGGTCGCTTCGATCTCGTTGTAGCTCGAAGAACCGCTGGCGCTGTAGTAACTCTCGCGGTGATTGCTCTGCGCCGAAACGATGTGGATGTATTGCTCCACGCGCTCCTGATACGCCAGATCCGTCACCGCCACTTTCGGGGCCGCCTGCGCGCTGAACGCGCAAGCCAAGGCCATCATGCCAATCCATGTGCGCATCGATCAACGCTCCGTGGTTTTGCGGATCTCTTTTTCGTCCATCCACTCGGCCAGACCGCTTTCGACGTCGATCAACTGCAGGCTGAATTTGTAGAAGACGTCCTTGTAGTCGCTGCTGCGCTTGACGATCGAGCTGATCGAGCCTTCGATGCGGTACTTGGCGGCAACCATGTTGCCAGTCTTGGCCACGGTGCTTTTCTTGTACAGGCCGCTCTGGTTTTGCAGCTTGAGCTGGTCAACCTGGCTCTGCATTGCATTGTTGTCGCTGGCGAAGCGCGCGACACCGGTCTTCATCAGCTGGGTCTTGATGCTGGTGGTGATTTCGCGGGTGTCGATGTACTCGCTGGTCTTGTTCTTCACATCGTAGACCTGAACCACCGGACGGCCCTGCAGAATGCCGGACTGGGCCAGCGAGCGGGTCATCGACTCGGCGATCATTTGCAGGTCGGTCGAACCGAATTCGTTGGTCACGGTTTCAACAGCCTTGGTGTCGCCGTAGCTGATGTTCTTGCTGCCCAGGGTCGGCGAGGTGTTGGCGCAACCGGAGGCGAGCAGGGCGATGACGGCGATGCAGGAAAAGCGTGCAAACATGAGAAAGCTCTCTCAATCAGAAATAGGGTGGCGGGCTTAAGGCGTCTTGATTTCCAGACGGAAATCCACGGCTTTCGGGGTCGGGGCGATGGCCTGAATGAAGCTGGTCTGGGCGCCGTACATCATCTGGCTTTTCCACACTTCTTCTTCGGCAACCGGGAAACCTTCGGCGCCGAGCCAGGCGAAGCGGTAGTAGAAAATCTTGTTGCTGTTAAGGGTGTTGCTCAACTGCACGTTGACGGTCATGAAGCCGTTTTCACGAGCCACGCGCATGGCGCCGACGACGATGTGTTTCTGCGGGCCCATGGCCACGACTTTGCTCGCGGCGCTGCCCGGCTCCGGCGGTGGCGGGGTGGCGCAGCCTGCCAGCAAGGCGAGGGCGGCGACGGCGATGATCTTCAAGCGCATTGCAAAGACTCCGTTCTTAAGGTTGTTTGAGGCTGGCGACGTTGGTCGCGGCAGCGCTCGGCATTACGTGAGCAGCGATGCCGCCAGCGAATACCTGGTTGCCCACGGCACGCAGGCTGATCACTTGGTAGCGCTGGTCGACAGTGACCTTGACCACCGAGCCGCCGACGGCGCTCGGCAGGGTAACCTGATGCTCACCTTTTTTCAGGCGCAGACGCACCACTTGGGTGTTGTCCGGCAGGGTGCGCCATGTACGGGTATCGGCACCTTCGAGCACTGCTGAAGAAATACCCACAGCGAGACCGGCCAGCGGATTGGTTTCGTTGATCTGCTTCTGCGCCACGCCTTTGGTGATCGCGCGCACGGTGGTGCGCACGATGATCCCCGGCATGTCATCGCGCAGGGCGCGGCGGGACATGGCGGTGGTGCTGTTCAGCGCGGTCAGGTCGACCTGCTTGCCGTCGACGCCGATCTGCGCAAAAGGCGCGGTGGAGGTGTCCGGCTTGATGATCGGGAACGACAGCGGGGTGATCACCACGTTGTTGGAAATCGGCAGCGGCAGCGGTACGCGAATCGAGTCGCGGGCCGGGGCCAGACCGCTCTGCACGACGATGAGAATGTCGCTGTCATCGGATTTGGAAGGCTTGTCGAGGTTGACCAGCGCCTGCTCGAGCAGCGGCGTGTTCGGGCGCAATTCGGCAGCCTTGCGATAACCCGGCGCGGCCAGATCCTTCTCGCCCAGGGCTTCGTAAACGAAACCGGCCAGGTAATGGCTGAACGCACTCTGGTAGCTGTTTTTCAGGCCGACCACTTCCGGTGCGTCGAGGCTGGCCACCGGATAACCCTGCAAATCCTTGTACTGGGTCTTGATGCCTTCTTTCTCGGCCTGTTCTTCGCTCTTGAGGTATTCCTTGTCGCGCAGGTCGGCGATCACCGCTTCGCGTTCGTGGGTCTTTTTGATCGCCGTGCGGGCGCCATCGAAATCGTTGACAGCCAACAGGTTCAGGGCCATCTGCGTGGTCAGCATGACTTTTTCGTAGTCATAGCCTTCGTAGCGACGCACCTTGTCGTTGACGATGAAGCTGCCGAACTGTGCCAGGTACTTGGCCGAGTCGAGCTTGACCGCGTCTTCCCACTGACCGACCACCTGATCTGCGCTGCCCCAGGCGTTCTGGCTGCCTGACAGGTCGCCCTTGGCGCGCAGCAGTTCGCCTTTCTCGAAGTAATAGAGCAGGTCTTTGTCGGTACCGGTGTTGTTCTTTTCCAGCAGGGTCAGCGCGGCGTCGACGTTGCCGGAAGCCAGTTGCTGATTGGTCTGGGCCAGTTCGGAATCGTAGTTGCGAAACGCTGCGCAGCCGGACAACAGCGTGACAGCGCTGAGCGCGAGCAGCATGGGAGCGCGGAATGCCATGGGTACTTCTTCCCTGAGTAACAAAACTTGCAGCCGCGTGTGCTGGTCGGGCTGGTGTGACCTATCGACGGCGGCGCTGGCCTCCTGCCAATTCCTCATGCGTGAGGAGCTTTTGATGCCGGCTCGCTGGGCGAGGGCGCGGCATTATAAACGTGGCGTGACGGCTATGTAATAGCTTTTTGGGTGCATTTTCAGATGCGGTGCCATCACTTCTCCGCAGAAGCGGGTTTATCCGACGCGGGTTTTTGATTCGGTACAAAGGCTGATCCGACGGTATAGACCTGATCCCGGAATACCCGCAGGTGCAGAATCTGGCGGTCCTGGTCAACGCGCAATTGAAAAGGGTGGTCGATGGACGCAGGCGCAAAACGGAAGGTATGCAGGCCTTTCTTCAAGCGCAGGCGGGCGACCAGCGTCTTGTCCGGCAACGCTCGCCATGTGCGGGTGTCGGCTTCTTCGAACGGATCATGCTGAGTGACGATCAACGAGGCTTTCGCCGGGTTGCGCTCGTTTTCCTGCGCTTGACCGATGGCGGCCATGTTGGCGCGGAACATCGCCCGCGAGATGATTTGCGGCATGTCGTCGCGCAGTGTGCGCATGGACATGTCAGTCACGCTGTTGATCACTACCAACGGCTGTTTGCGACCGTCTACGGTGATATGGCTGAAGTTGGGCGTGACCGCGTCCGGCACCATCACCGGGAATGAAATGGGCGCGATGATGACCAGCGTTTCGTTCAGACGAACCGGGATCGGCACTTGCACTGAGCTGCGAGCCGGAGCCAGTCCACTCTGGATAATCAGCAACACATCGCTTTCATCAGCTTTCGCTGGCGATTTGTCGAGATTGCGCAGGGCCTTTTGCAGCAAGGGCATGTCCGGCCGCAGTTCGATCGCCTGACGATAACCGGCCGCCGCGAGGGCGCGCTCGCCGAGGGATTCATAGGTGAATCCGGCCAGATAGTGGCTGAACGCACTTTGGTAGCCGTTTTTCAGCTCAACGACCTGCGGCGCATCAAGCAAGGCGACCGGGTAGCCTTCCAGTTCTTTGTAATGGAGAATTTTGCCCTGAGCTTTTGCCTGTTCCTCGGCCGCTTCGTATTGCTTTTCACGCTGGCGGGCGATCAATGCTTCGCGTTCGTGGGTTTTCCTGATGTCTGCGCGGGCGCCGGCAAAGTCATTGACGGATAGCTGGTTCAAGGCCATTTGCGTAGTCAACATGACCTTTTCGTAATCGTAGCCTTCATAGCGCCGCAGCTTGTCGTTGACCAGCATCGTGCCCATTTCATCACCGAAACGCGCCAGTAATTTCATCGCGCCGGACGGGTTGGCTTCCTCGCGCTGGAAGATCATCCGGTCGGCATTGCGCCAAGCGTCCTGGCTGTCGGGCAGGGCACTGCCAGCGCTGAGGATCGCGCCTTTTTCCAGGTAATACAGCAGATCCTTGTCTTCCCACGGGTTGTTCATTTCCACCAGTGCCAGAGCCCCGGTCAGATTGCCCCGGGTCATTTGCTCGGTGGTCTGCTGCATTTCAAGATCGTAGTTGCGATAGGCGGCACAACCGCTCAACTGAACAGCGACGCAAAGCAGCAAAACGAACGGAAGACTCCGCATTGAGGTTGATTCCTTGCGCGCAAATGCTCTGGGGCGGGCAGTATAGAGTGGATGGTGGCAAATGGCTGTGATCTTGATCGAACGTGTCGAGGCTCAATCGGCAGCAGATAGTGCGGCAATGCTCGGCGACAAACGCTGCTGCCGTCTGCCGGGTATTTCCTGCCAATCAAAGCGAAACGCCGACAAAGCTTGAGAGAAATGTCTTCGAAGTGAACAATATGTAACTTCGCATTTCCATTTGAGATTCGTTCATGACTGCCTCGTCCCGATTGCTGGCCTGGCTGCTGTTCCCGTTATTGTCCCTGAGCAGCCTGCCGCTGCTGGCCGATACCGTGGAAGGCGCGCCGCAAGCGTTGCACCTGCTCGATTACATCAGTGCCGATTACCCGCCAACGGTCGCGGCAGGCAAAGTCATCGACGATGGCGAATATCGCGAGCAGCTGGAATTCACCCAGGTTCTGCAAGGCTTGATCACTGCATTACCGGCCAAACCGGAAAAAGCCGCGCTGGAACAGGGCGTCGAATCTTTGCACGCCGCCATCACTGCGAAGCAGGACGGTGCTGATGTCGCCCGCCAAGCCCGACAGCTGGGGGCGAAACTGGCGGTGGCTTATGAAGTCAGTCAGGCACCGATCATCACTCCAGACCCGACACGCGGCGCGCCTTTGTATGCGCAGAACTGCTCGGTGTGCCACGGCGAGACTGGCGCTGGCGACGGCCCGGCCGGCGTCGGTCTGACCCCTGCGCCAGCCAACCTGCGCGATGCTGCGCGCATGGATCACCTGAGCCTGTACGCGATCTACAGCACCCTTGGCCAAGGTGTCGAAGGCACCGACATGCCGGCGTTCGCCGATCAGCTCGATGATCGCCAGCGCTGGGATCTGGCCACCTACATCGCCGGCTTCAGTGCCGATGCGGCGGCCGCCAAGTCCGACAAGGTCTACAACATCGCCGACCTGGCCCGGCAGACCCCGGCCGAGGTGCAGGCTGCCGAGGGCGCAGAGGTCGCGGCAACGTTCCGTGCCCAGCGCGCACAACCGCCGCAGGTCAAGCGTGGTCCGGCGCAGTTGCTTGATTACACTGCCGCCACGCTGGACAAGAGCCTCGCGGCCTACCGCGCCGGGGAACATGATCAGGCCTATGACCTGTCGGTGGCGGCGTATCTGGAAGGCTTCGAACTGGTCGAAAGCTCGCTGGACAACGTCGATGCCAACGTGCGCAAGGACACCGAAAAATCGTTGATGGCGTATCGGCAGTCATTGCAGGATGGTCTGCCGGTCGAGCAGGCCGAGCAGCGTCTTGACGCGGCCAAAGCCAAACTCAAGGAATCCGCCGGCCTGCTGGGCAGCGATGGTCTGAGCTGGTCGCTGAGCTTCATCTCCGGCCTGCTGATTCTGCTGCGCGAAGGCCTGGAAGCGATTCTGGTGCTGGCGGCGATCCTCGCTTTCTTGCGCAACACCGGTCAGCAGTCAGCGGTGCGCAGTGTCAACGTTGGCTGGGGCCTGGCGTTGCTGGCGGGCTTGGGCACCTGGGCGCTGGCGGCGTATGTGATCGACGTCAGCGGTTCGCAGCGTGAGTTGCTGGAAGGCGCCACTGCGCTGTTTGCCAGCGTCATGGTGTTGTGGCTCGGCGTGTGGATGCATGACCGCCGTCATGCGGCGGCCTGGCAGGATTACATCAAAAGCAGTCTGGTCGGCGGCGGGGGTCGCTTCGGTTTTGCGATCCTGGCGTTCTTCTCGGTCTATCGCGAATTGTTTGAGGTGATTCTGTTCTACGAAACCCTGTGGCTGCAGGCCGGGCCTGCCGGGCACAACGCCGTGCTGGCCGGCGGTGCGACGGCGCTGGTGCTGCTGGTCGGTCTGGCCTGGGTGATCCTGCGCGGCTCGGCGAAACTGCCGCTGACGCTGTTCTTCAGCATCAACGCCGCGCTGTTGTGCGCGTTGTCGGTGGTGTTTGCCGGGCATGGCGTCAAGGCCTTGCAGGAAGCCGGGATCTTCGGCACACGGCCGGTGGCGTTCTTTGAATTCGACTGGCTGGGAATCCATGCCGATGCCTATTCGCTGACCGCGCAGGTGGTGGCGATTGTGGCGATTGTTGTGCTGTATGGTCGCAGTTGGGTGGCGGAGAAGCGTCGGGTTTCGGCTGCATAAAGGCATTCGCTGCGCTCATATTCGCGAGCAGGCTCGCTCCCACAGGTTCGGTATGTATCCTGTGGGAGCGAGCCTGCTCGCGAATTTTTTGGAGGCAAGAACATGCGTGTATGGATCGATGCCGACGCCTGTCCACGGGCGGCGAAGGATCTGGTGGTGAAGTTCGCACTCAAGCGCCAGTTCGAAGTGGTGCTGGTGGCCGGGCAGCCGCAGACAAAGCCGGGGCTGGCCATCGTCAAACTGATCGTGGTGCCGAGCGGGCCGGATGCGGCGGATGATTATCTGGTCGAGCACGCCGTGCCGGGCGAGCTGGTGATCTGCAGCGATATTCCGCTGGCCGATCGGCTGGTCAAGAAGGGCGTGGCGGCACTGGATCCGCGCGGCAAGGAGTTCGATGCGCAGAACATGGGCGAGCGGCTGGCGGTGCGGAATCTGTTTACCGATCTGAGGGAGCAGGGCCAGATGAGCGGCGGCCCGGCGCCGTTTGGCGAGCGTGAAAAGCAGGCGTTTGCCAATGCGCTGGATCGGATTCTCACCCGGCTCACCCGCAAGCCCTGAGTCTTGCACAATCCCTGTGGGAGCGAGCCTGCTCGCAAAATCTGTGTGTCATACAACCTGATGTTGGCTGATACAACGCATTCGCGAGCAGGCTCGCTCCCACATTTGGTTTCATGTAAGGCGAGGGATCAAGCGTCGTTTTCGTGGGTCAGTTCGAGCACGCGGTCGACCAGTTTGTTGATCCCCGAAGCCGCTTCACTGATGGTCTGCGCCAGCATGTACGCCGGGGTGGTGACCAGTTTGCGCGCCTTGTCTTCGACGATTTCGGTGACGGCGCACTCTTCGTGGGTGGCGCCCATCTTGTTCATGGCCGCAGCGGTGTCGGCGTCATTGCCGATGGTGCAGGTCACGCCCGGGCCATAGATTTTCGCCGCCAGCGCCGGGGAGATGCAGATCAGCCCGACCGGTTTGCCCGCTTCGGCAAATGCTTCGGCCAGGGCCAGCACTTCAGGTTGCACGGTGCAGCCGGCGCCTTCGATGGCGAAGTTCGACAGGTTCTTTGCCGCGCCGAAACCGCCGGGCACGATCAGTGCGTCGAAATCCTCGACATCGGCGTCGCGGATATCCTTGACGTTGCCCCGGGCAATCCGCGCCGATTCCACCAGTACGTTGCGCGATTCCGGCATTTCTTCGCCGGTCAGGTGGTTGATCACATGCAATTGCGCGATGTTTGGCGCGAAGCACTGCACCTGTGCGCCGCGCTGGTCGAGGCGCAGCAGGGTGATGACACTTTCCTGGATTTCGGCGCCGTCGTACACGCCACTGCCGGACAGGATCACTGCAACTTTTTTGCTCATGGGCTTCTCTCCAGATTCATGGCGCTCAATGTCCCTCAAATCGTCGCGCGTGGCCATAGGGGCATGGCTGACGCGCGCGGGGGCAGAGCGCTCTCTCAATGGATCGCAACGGCGGCGGGGTGTTCATTATTTGCCTGGGCTGCGCGTGGCAGTCGCCAGCGAATGGCTTATTCGGCTGGCGTTTTCGGCCCGGCAGGAGAGGTCGCTTCTGCCTGGCGCAACTGCTCTGCCTCGGCGGCCTTGGCGAGCTGCTCGTCCTGACAGATTTTCTTCGCCAGTTGCGCATTCTTGAAGCGGCGCCGCAGCCACAGGCCCAGGCCGAGGATCAGCAAGGCGCCGAGCACCCACAGCTCGTACTTCTTGATGCTGCCGAGCATGCCTTCCAGCACTGCGCCGAAGTGGTAAGCCGCCGCAGCCAGGGCGGTGGCCCAGATCGCCGCGCCGATGCCGTTGAGCAGCAAGTAACGTCCCGGTGGATAACCGGACAGGCCGATCGCCACCGGCATCACGGTGCGCAGGCCATAAACGAAGCGGAAGCTCAGGACCCAGATGTCCGGATGTTTGCGGATGTGCTCCAGCGCGCGGTCGCCCATCATCTGCCAGCGCGGTTTACGCGCGAGCAATTTGCGCCCGTGCTTGCGCCCCAGGAAGTACCACAGCTGATCGCCGGCATAACTGCCGAAAAACGCCACGACCACCACCAGGTTGATGTCCATGTATCCACGGAACGCAAGGAAGCCTGCGAGCACCAGAATGGTTTCGCCTTCGAAGAACGTGCCGAGGAACAAGGCAAAGTAGCCAAAGTCGTGCAGAAATTGTTGGAGCATTGTCTGGGTGCTGGCGAAATGAACGCGCAGCCTAACCCTTCGGGCACATTCATGAAAGTGTCCAAATGTGTCTCGACGTGAACATTTCCTACATCGACAATGTATTGCGGCTACCTGTCACAGAGCACACATAACTGTCATCTGTTAGTCATAATGGCCGTCTATAACTGTCACGCTCGCCCGTTTGCCCGGGCTTAGGAGTCTGCCGTGAGCTTTACCCCCGCCAATCGTCTGTTCCCAGCCACTCGTCTGCGCCGCAATCGTCGTGATGATTTTTCGCGGCGGCTGGTGCGTGAAAACGTATTGACGGTCGATGATCTGATCCTGCCGGTGTTCGTGCTCGACGGTGAAAACCGCCGCGAAGCCGTGGCCTCGATGCCGGGCGTCGAGCGACTGACCATTGATCTGCTGCTTGAAGAAGCGGCGAAATGGGTCGAGCTGGGCATTCCGGCGCTGGCGCTGTTCCCGGTCACGCCGGCTGAACTGAAATCCCTCGATGCTGCCGAAGCGTGGAATCCCGAAGGCATCGCCCAGCGCGCCACTCGCGCCCTGCGTGAGCGGTTCCCGGAGCTGGGCGTGATCACTGACGTGGCGCTGGACCCGTTCACCACCCACGGTCAGGACGGCATTCTCGACGAAGACGGCTACGTGCAGAACGACATCACCGTCGATGCGCTGGTGCGTCAGGCGCTGTCCCACGCCGAAGCCGGCGCGCAGGTGGTGGCGCCATCGGACATGATGGACGGCCGCATCCAGGCGATTCGTGAGGCGCTGGAAATTGCCGGCCACGTCAACGTGCGCATCATGGCCTACTCGGCCAAATACGCCAGCGCCTACTACGGCCCTTTCCGCGATGCCGTGGGTTCTGCGTCGAACCTCGGCAAGGCCAACAAGGCCTCTTATCAGATGGACCCGGCCAACAGTGACGAAGCGCTGCACGAAGTCGGTGCCGACTTGTCCGAAGGTGCGGACATGGTCATGGTCAAACCGGGCATGCCCTACCTGGACATTCTTTTTCGCGTCAAAGATGCCTTCAAGGTGCCGACCTTCGTCTATCAGGTCAGTGGCGAATACGCCATGCACATGGCCGCTATCCAGAATGGCTGGTTGAGCGAAGCGGTGATCCTTGAGTCACTGACCGCCTTTAAACGTGCCGGTGCAGATGGCATCCTGACTTACTTTGCCGTTCGTGCCGCTCAATTGTTACGAGAGCAGAAATAGCCCTCCCAGGAACATTCCATGAATACCGAAGGACTCACTGAAGTTGCCGTAAAAGAAGCTCAGCCGGTGGTCGAGCAAATCACCGAAACCCCGCCGGAACTGGAGCCTGCGCCACCCGCGCCGGTTGCCGAAACCGCTGTGGCGGTGCCGGCGATCGCCATTCCCGGCCTGGATGACAGCAGCCTGTACATCCACCGCGAGCTTTCGCAATTGCAGTTCAACATCCGCGTGCTGGAACAGGCGCTGGACGAGTCCTACCCGTTGCTGGAGCGGCTGAAGTTCCTGCTGATCTTCTCCAGCAACCTCGACGAATTCTTCGAAATCCGCGTCGCCGGGCTGAAGAAGCAGATCACTTTTGCCCGCGAGCAGGCAGGCGCTGACGGCTTGCAGCCGCATCAGGCGTTGGCGCGGATCAGCGAACTGGTTCACGGTCACGTTGACCGCCAGTACGCGATCCTCAATGACATCCTCCTGCCGGAGCTGGAAAAGCATCAGGTGCGCTTCATCCGTCGGCGCAACTGGACGACCAAGCTCAAGACCTGGGTCCGCCGCTATTTCCGCGACGAGATCGCGCCGATCATCACCCCGATCGGCCTCGACCCGACGCACCCGTTCCCGCTGCTGGTGAACAAGAGCCTGAACTTCATCGTCGAGCTCGAAGGCATCGACGCCTTCGGTCGCGATTCCGGTCTGGCGATCATCCCGGCGCCGCGCCTGCTGCCACGGATCATCAAGGTCCCGGAAGAAGTCGGCGGTGCCGGCGACAACTATGTGTTCCTGTCGTCGATGATCCACGCCCACGCCGATGACCTGTTCCAGGGCATGAAGGTCAAAGGCTGCTACCAGTTCCGTCTGACCCGAAATGCCGACCTGGCGCTCGATTCCGAAGACGTCGAAGACTTGGCCCGCGCTCTGCGTGGCGAGTTGTTCTCGCGGCGCTACGGTGACGCGGTGCGTCTGGAAGTCGCCGACACTTGCCCGAAACACCTCTCGGACTACCTGCTCAAGCAGTTCAACCTGAGCGAGACCGAGCTGTATCAGGTCAACGGCCCGGTCAACCTGACGCGCCTGTTCAGCATCACCGGTCTGGACAGCCATCCGGAGCTGCAATACACGCCGTTCACCCCGCAGATCCCGAAACTGCTGCAAAACAGCGAAAACATCTTCAGCGTGGTCAGCAAGCAGGACATCCTCCTGCTGCACCCGTTCGAGTCGTTCACGCCGGTGGTCGACCTGCTGCGTCAGGCCGCGAAAGACCCGCATGTGTTGGCCGTACGGCAAACGCTGTACCGCTCCGGCGCCAACTCCGAGATCGTCGATGCGCTGGTCGACGCCGCGCGTAACGGCAAGGAGGTCACGGCGGTGATCGAGCTGCGTGCGCGCTTCGACGAAGAATCCAACCTGCAACTGGCCAGCCGTCTGCAAGCGGCCGGTGCGGTGGTGATCTACGGCGTGGTCGGCTTCAAGACCCACGCCAAGATGATGCTGATCCTGCGCCGTGAGGCTGGCGAGATCGTCCGTTATGCGCATCTCGGTACCGGCAACTACCACGCCGGTAACGCCAAGCTTTACACCGACTACAGCCTGCTCACCTCCGACGACGCCTTGTGCGAGGACGTCGGCAAACTGTTCAGCCAGTTGATCGGCATGGGCAAGACGCTGCGCATGAAAAAGTTGCTGCATGCGCCGTTCACCCTGAAGAAGGGCATGCTCGACATGATTGCCCGCGAAACCCAGTTCGCCCTCGAAGGCAAACCGGCGCACATCATCGCCAAGTTCAACTCGCTGACCGATCCGAAGATCATCCGTGCGCTGTACAAGGCCAGCCAGTCCGGCGTGCGCATCGATCTGGTGGTGCGCGGCATGTGCTGCCTGCGTCCGGGCATCGCCGGGGTTTCGCACAACATTCATGTGCGCTCGATCATTGGCCGCTTCCTTGAGCACACGCGGGTTTTCTACTTCCTCAACGGCGGCGACGAGCAGATGTTCCTTTCCAGCGCCGACTGGATGGAGCGCAACCTCGACAAGCGCGTCGAGACCTGCTTCCCGGTGGAAGGCAAGAAGCTGCTGACCCGCGTCAAGAAGGAGCTGGAGCTGTACCTGACCGACAACACCCACAGCTGGAGTCTGCAGTCGGACGGCCGCTACATCCGCAACACACCCACCGGCAACCAGAACCCGCGCAGTGCCCAGGCGACGTTGCTGGAGCGGTTGGGCAGCCCGATATTGCCTGTCAGCAGTTGACTGTCAGCCCAATAAAAAAGGCGATCCCTCGGGATCGCCTTTTTTGTACCTACACTGATTCCGACCTGTGGCGAGGGGATTTATCCCCGTTGGGCGCGAAGCGACCCCTTGACTCAGAATCGGGCCTGCTGCGCAGGCCAGCGGGGATAAATCCCCTCGCCACAATCAGTGTCAGTGCACCGTGAGGACAATTCCAACCCGCGTCAGCCAATCCGCTTCGAGGCCGAAATCCGCTTGGGTCAGCTGATTTTCATCCAGCCAGTTCTCCGGGAATTCCACATCGAGATGATCGCCACTCGCATGCAGCGCCACCTGCGGCATCACCTGTGTCCCGCGAATGTGGTGGAACAGAATGGCAAAGCGCAGCAGCACGCACAGGCGAATCAGCTTGATGCCGTCATCGCCGAATTCGGCGAACTTGTCCTTGGGAATATTGCGCCGGTGCCCGCGCACCAATAGCGCGAGCATCTGCTGATCCTCGCGGGAGAAGCCGGCCAGATCGGAGTGTTCGATCAGGTAGGCGCCATGCTTGTGGTAGTGATAGTGCGCGATGTCGAGGCCGACTTCGTGCACTTTCGCCGCCCAGCCGAGCAGTTCGCGCCAGATGCCGTCATCCAGTTCCCAGTCCACGGCGACCTGATCGAAGGCGTGCAGGGCCTTGCGTTCGACCCGCGCTGCCTGTTCCAGGTCGACGTGATAGCGCTCCATCAGCGAGGTCAGGGTGCGTTCGCGCACGTCTTCATGGTGATGGCGGCCGAGCAGGTCGTAGAGCACGCCTTCCCGCAGCGCGCCTTCACAATGATCCATACGTTGCAGTTCGAGGGCGTCGAAGATCGCTTCGAGAATCGCCAGGCCCGCCGGGAAGATCGCGCGGCGGTCAGGCTTGATGCCTTCGAAATCGATCTTGTCGGCGTCGCCCAGCTTGAACAGCTTGCGCTTGAGCCATGCCAGACCTTCTGCGTTGACCTCGCCGCTGCCGTGGCCGCCGGCCTTCAGGGCCAGGCCGATGGCGCGAATCGTACCGGAGGAGCCGATGGCTTCATCCCAGGTCAGGCGATGCAGGGCGTGCTCGATGCTCATGATTTCCAGGCGCGCCGCCGTGTAGGCCTGGGCGTAGCGGGCCGGGGTGATCTTGCCGTCCTTGAAGTAGCGCTGGGTGAAACTCACGCAGCCCATTTGCAGGCTTTCGCGCAGCAACGGCTCGAAGCGCTGGCCGATGATGAATTCGGTACTGCCGCCGCCGATGTCGGCGACCAAACGTTTGCCTGGGGTGTCGGCGAGTGTGTGCGAAACGCCGAGATAGATCAGGCGCGCTTCTTCACGGCCGGAGATGACTTCAACCGTGTGGCCGAGGATTTCCTCGGCGCGGCGGATGAATTCGCCACGGTTGCGCGCTTCACGCAGGGCGTTGGTGCCGACGATGCGCACGGCGCCGAGCGGCATACCGTTGATCAGTTGGGCAAAGCGCTTGAGGCAATCGAGGCCGCGCTGCATCGATTCTTCGTTGAGCTGGCGCGCGTCGTCGATGCCGGCGGCCAGTTGCACCTTCTCGCCGAGGCGCTCGAGGATGCGGATTTCGCCGTTCTGGGCCTTGGCCACGACCATGTGAAAGCTGTTGGAGCCCAGGTCGATTGCGGCGATCAGGGACAGATTCTTGGCTTGGGATTGCGGCATGGTCAGGGGGTCTCGGTCGATAACCCCGACATCGTGCCACGATCAAACGCTGGCGCCAACGCGCATGGTTCAAACCTGATCGTTCCTACGCTCTGCGTGGGAACGATCAGGATGAGGCTGCTTCAGGCTGTCGCTTCCACCGTGCCAATAAAGTTCGCCAGCTCCGCCGTCTGCGGATTGGCAAACAACACCTTTGGATCGCCCACCTCATGCACCTTGCCATGGTGCATGAACACCAGTTTGTCGCCGACTTCCCGGGCAAAGCGCATCTCGTGGGTGACCATGATCAGCGTCATGCCTTCCTTGGCCAATTGCCGCACCACGCTGAGCACTTCATTGACCAGCTCAGGGTCCAGCGCCGAGGTGATTTCATCGCACAGCAGCACCTTCGGCGACATCGCCAAAGCCCGGGCGATCGCCACCCGTTGCTGCTGACCACCGGACAAACGGTCCGGGAAGGCACCGAATTTCTCCCCGAGCCCGACTCGCTCGAGCATTTCGCGCGCCAGTTCGGCTGCCTTGGCCTTGGGTACTTTCTGCACCACTTGCGGCGCGAGCATGACGTTTTCGCCGACGGTCAGGTGCGGGAACAGGTTGAACTGCTGGAAGACCATGCCGACCTTCTGTCGCAGGCTGCGCAGATCAGCGCGGGCGGCGTCGAGGTATTCGCCGTCGACTTCGATCACGCCATCGTTGATCGATTCCAGGCCGTTGAGCGTGCGCAACAGGGTCGATTTGCCCGAGCCGCTGCGGCCGATGATCGCCACGACCTGGCCTTCCTCGACGCTGAGATCGATGCCTTTGAGTACGTGGTGATCGCCGTAGTATTTATGCAGGGCGGAAATTCTAAGCAGAGGCATGCAGTCTCCTTTCCAGGTAGCGCGCACTGAGGGACAAGGGGTAGCAGAGCAGGAAGTAGCCGAGGGCGACGAGGCCGTAGACCATGAACGGTTCGAACGTGGCATTGGCGAGCATGCCGCCGGTCTTGGTCAGTTCGGTGAAGCCGATGATCGAGGTCACCGCTGTGCCTTTGACCACTTGCACCGAGAAGCCCACGGTCGGCGCCACGGCGATGCGCAGCGCTTGCGGCAGGATCACGTAGCGCAACTGCTCAAGCGGATTGAGCGCCAGGCTCGACGAGGCTTCCCACTGACCGTGGGGAATGGCCTCGACGCAACCGCGCCAGATCTCCGCCAGATAGGCGCTGGTGAACAAGGTCAAAGCGATCGCCGCGGCCATCCACGGCGAAATCTCGATGCCGGCCAGCGCCACGCCGAAGAACACCAGAAACAGTTGCATCAACAGTGGCGTGCCCTGAAACAGCTCGATCCAGGTGCGGGCGATGCTGCTTGGCAGCGTGTTCTTGGAGATGCGCATCACCAGAATCAGCAGGCCGACGAGGCCGCCGCCAATGAACGCCACCAGTGACAGCGCCAGGGTCCATTGCAGGCCGGTGAGCAGGTTGCGCAGGATGTCCCAGAAAGTGAAATCGCTCATTGGCTGCTCCTCGCAATGAACCGACGCCCGAACCAGTTGAGCAACTGGCGGATCAGCAGCGCCATGCACAGATAGATCAGGGTGGTCAGCGCATAGGTTTCAAAGGCGCGGAAGTTGCGCGACTGAATGAAGTTGGCGGCGAAGCTCAATTCTTCCGTGGCGATCTGCGAACACACCGCCGAACCGAGCATGACGATGATGATCTGGCTGCTCAGCGCCGGCCAGACCTTGCCCAGCGCGGGCAGCAGGACGACGTGGCGGAACGCTTCGAAGCGCGTCATCGCCAGTGCCGCAGCCGCTTCCAGTTGCCCGCGCGGAATCGCCTGGATGCCGGCGCGGATGATCTCGGTCGAATAGGCGCCAAGGTTGATCACCATCGCCAGCACTGCCGCCTGCCACTCGGAAATCTGCACGCCGAGCGACGGCAGGCCGAAGAAGATGAAGAACAGTTGCACCAGAAACGGCGTGTTGCGGATCAACTCGACGTAGACGCCGAAGATCGCTGAGAACGGGCGGATCTGCCACGCTCGCACCAGCGCGCCGACAATGCCCACGCCGACCCCGAGCAGCGCGCCGATGGCGGTCAGCTCCAGCGTGAACAGCGCGCCGCGCAGCAGCAGGTCGGTGTTTTCTACCACCGGCATAAAATCGAACTGATAAGCCATGAACGTCTCCCGCGCAGTCGATCAGAGATCGGCCGGCAGCGGCTCTTTCAGCCAGGTCTGCGAATTCTTTTCCAGTGCGCCGTCAGCCTTGGCGGTGTTGAGGATGTCGTTGACCTTGGCCAGCAACGCCGCTTCGTTCTTGTTCACGCCCACATAGACCGGGGAATCCTTGAGCTTCACTTTCAGTGCCGGTACGCGCTTGGGGTTTTTCTCGCTGATGGCCACCATCACCACGTTGCCGCTGGCGATCAGATCGACCTGGCCTGCCAGGTAAGCGGCGATGGTCGAGTTGTTGTCTTCGAAACGTTTGATGATCACGCCTTCGGGGGCGACTTTGCTCAGCTCGATGTCTTCGATGGCGCCCCGGGTGACGCTGATGGTCTTGCCCTTGAGGTCGTCGAGGCTGGTGATCGCGGCGTCTGGCGGACCGAACACGGCGAGGTAGAACGGCGCATAGGCGCGGGAGAAGTCGATGACTTTCTCACGCTCGGCGTTTTTGCCGAGGCTGGAGATCACCAGATCGACTTTGCCGGTGGTGAGGAACGGGATGCGGTTGGTGCTGTTGACCGGGGTCAGTTCGAGTTTGACCTTGAGTTGGTCAGCGAGCAGCTTCGCCGTGTCGATATCCAGGCCGCGCGGCTTCATGTCCGGGCCGACCGAGCCGAACGGCGGGAAGTCCTGGGGCACGGCGACTTTCAGCGTGCCGCGTTTGACCACGTCGTCCAGACCGTCGGCGTGAGCGGGGGCCTGGCACAGCAGCAGGCCGGCAAACAGGGAAGCGAGGAGGGCGCTGTAACGCTGGGTCATGGACAATCTCCGGATCGGCGGGAAGTGGTTGCTGCGATCGGACAGAGCATGGGCCGTGCCAACAGGCGGATTTCGCCCCGGCAGGCCGCAGTAGCAGCAGCTTCGTTCGGTCTTACTGGTCTGAACAGTCAACTCGGTTTTCGCACTGCGATGGCGCATCGGCTGCAAGTGCCGAACCCCGCTGGGGCACGACTTGCCGGACTCGACGAATAGCTTTACAACTAGCCGCACCTTGGCCCTGACGCGTCCGCACATCATGAATTCGATCTCCCGCGCCGTACCCGAAGTGGCGCTGCAAGCGATCCGCAAACTGATCACCGAACAGGGCTTCGGTGCCGGCGACGCGTTGCCTTCGCAACGGGATCTGGCGCTGCAACTGGGCGTCAGTCGGGCATCGTTGCGTGAAGCGCTGTCGTCGCTCAGTGCACTGGGCGTGGTCAGCATTCAGCCGGGCAAGGGCGTGTTCGTGCAGTCGCCGGTCGAATTGTCGCGCGGCGACAACGCGCCAGGCTGGTCGTTTGCGGCGCAGGCATCGCCGCTGGATATCTTTCAATTGCGCTATGCGCTCGAAGGGTTTGCAGCAGGTTTGGCGGCAGTGACGTTGAGCACGTTCGATCTGGATGCGCTGGAAGACAACGTTGCGGCCATGCGCGAGCAATTGAAGCTCGGCGACTTTGAGGCAGCGGCGAAACTCGACTTCGAATTTCACCGGCGCATCCTTCTCGCCAGCGGCAATCAGGCGATGCTGAGCATCCTCACCGCCAGCGCCGAGATCTTTCTCGAGAGCCAGAAACTGCCGTTCATCCGCGCCGAGCGCGCCATGGAAACCTGGCAGGAACACCGCAAGATCCTCCGCGCACTGGCGCGCCGCGCCTCGGCGGCGGCGCAGAAAGCCATGCAGGAACACGTGCGCAACGCCGCCCTGCGCACCGGAATCGCCTTCATCGCTCCCGCCACGGCGTGAGTTGAGCTATACCCAAACTCATCAAGGGCCATAGCAACACTCAATCATCTGCGGCTTCCTGAACAAGGGAAGGGCGGCTATGATGGGCCACGTTTTTTTGCTTACAACCTGGAGAATTCCATGAGCAGCGATCTGATCAAACACGTTAGCGACGCTAGCTTCGAAGCCGACGTACTCAAGGCCGAAGGCGCTGTCCTGGTCGACTACTGGGCTGAATGGTGCGGCCCTTGCAAAATGATCGCACCGGTTCTGGACGAGATTGCCGAGACTTACAAAGGCAAGCTGACCGTCGCCAAACTGAACATCGACGAAAACCAGGAAACCCCGGCCAAGCATGGCGTGCGTGGTATCCCGACGCTGATGCTGTTCAAGAACGGCAACGTTGAAGCGACCAAGGTCGGCGCACTGTCGAAGTCGCAGCTGGCGGCTTTCCTCGACGCCAACATCTGAGCGTCGCAGTAAAACGCTGAAAAAAAGCCCCGCAAATCGCGGGGCTTTTTGCGTATTCAGGGCTAGACGCTCCGAAACTCAGGTGGTACATTCGGCCCCGCACTGGTTTCTCCAATGCCCCCTGCTAGCCGTCGCCGACGCACTCCTTTTCGAATTAGTTCGCGATCCTGTCGCCTTCTCCGCGGCGCGGCCTCATTAAGCCAAAAGCTTAATTTCCCCCCCTCCATAAATGATTACGTCATTCCTATATGAATCTGACTGAACTCAAGCAAAAGCCGATTACCGAACTGCTCGAATTGGCCGAACAGATGGGCATAGAAAATATGGCCCGTTCGCGCAAGCAGGACGTGATTTTCTCCCTGCTGAAAAAGCACGCGAAAAGCGGCGAGGAAATCTCCGGTGATGGCGTGCTGGAGATTCTCCAGGACGGCTTCGGCTTCCTGCGCTCCGCAGACGCTTCCTACCTCGCCGGCCCTGACGACATCTACGTCTCGCCGAGCCAGATCCGCCGCTTCAACTTGCGCACCGGTGACACCATCGTTGGCAAGATCCGCCCTCCGAAGGAAGGCGAGCGGTACTTCGCCCTGCTCAAGGTCGACACGATCAACTTCGATCGTCCGGAGAACGCGAAAAACAAGATTCTCTTCGAGAACCTGACGCCGCTGTTCCCGACGGTGCGCATGAAGATGGAAGCCGGCAACGGTTCCACCGAAGACCTCACCGGTCGCGTGATCGACCTGTGTGCACCGATCGGCAAAGGCCAGCGTGGTCTGATCGTCGCACCGCCGAAAGCCGGTAAAACGATCATGCTGCAGAACATCGCAGCGAACATCGCCCGTAACAATCCTGAAGTTCACCTGATCGTGCTGTTGATCGACGAGCGTCCGGAAGAAGTGACCGAAATGCAGCGCACCGTGCGCGGCGAAGTGGTTGCCTCGACCTTCGACGAGCCGCCGACCCGTCACGTGCAGGTTGCTGAAATGGTGATCGAGAAGGCCAAGCGTCTGGTCGAACACAAGAAAGACGTGGTGATCCTGCTCGACTCCATCACCCGTCTGGCCCGTGCCTACAACACCGTGATCCCGAGCTCCGGCAAGGTATTGACCGGTGGTGTCGATGCCCACGCCCTCGAGAAGCCGAAGCGTTTCTTCGGTGCCGCGCGTAACATCGAAGAAGGCGGCTCGCTGACCATTATCGCCACCGCGCTGGTTGAAACCGGCTCGAAGATGGACGAAGTGATCTACGAAGAGTTCAAGGGTACCGGCAACATGGAGCTGCCTCTGGATCGCAAGATCGCCGAGAAGCGTGTGTTCCCGGCCATCAACATCAACCGCTCCGGCACCCGCCGCGAAGAGTTGCTGACCGCCGACGACGAACTGCAGCGCATGTGGATTCTGCGCAAGCTGCTGCACCCGATGGACGAAGTCGCCGCCATCGAGTTCCTGGTCGACAAGCTGAAAACGACCAAGACCAACGACGAGTTCTTCTTGTCGATGAAACGCAAGTAATACGCTGGCGTTTCAACAAAGGACGCTCCCGAGAGGGGGCGTTTTTTTTGCCCCGAAAAATCTCGCGCCCGTCACGGATATCTGTTGATGGGCCGATATTGCGGCGTCGGCAGCGCACTCCCGAGTTCGAGGCCTGCGCCTTCGCCGCAGCGCGGGGGCCACAATCGAGCAATGACGGGCTGCTGTTTGCTCCTCAGAGCAGGTAGGATGTACGCCTATTTTGAGGGTGCCATCGTCAATGAAATTCAAGGATCTCAGGGATTTCGTGCAGCAGCTTGAGCAGCGCGGAGAGTTGAAACGCATCCAGATTCCCGTCTCGCCGGTGCTGGAGATGACTGAGGTGTGCGACCGCACGTTGCGGGCCAAAGGCCCGGCACTGCTGTTCGAGAAGCCTACCGGTTACGACATTCCGGTGCTCGGCAACCTGTTCGGCACCCCCGAGCGCGTGGCCATGGGCATGGGCGCCGAGTCGGTCAGCGAGCTGCGCGAAATCGGCAAGCTGCTGGCCTTCCTCAAGGAGCCGGAGCCGCCGAAGGGCTTGAAGGACGCGTGGTCGAAACTGCCGATCTTCCGCAAGATCATTTCGATGGCGCCGAAAGTCGTCAAAGACGCGGTATGCCAGGATGTGGTCATCGAAGGCGACGATGTCGATCTGGCGATGTTGCCGGTGCAGACCTGCTGGCCAGGCGACGTCGGCCCGCTGATCACTTGGGGCCTGACGGTCACCAAAGGCCCGAACAAGGAACGCCAGAACCTCGGTATCTACCGCCAGCAAGTGATCGGCCGCAACAAGGTGATCATGCGCTGGCTCAGCCATCGTGGCGGCGCTCTCGACTTCCGCGAGTGGTGCGAGAAGCACCCGGGCCAGCCGTTCCCGGTGTCCGTGGCCCTTGGCGCCGATCCGGCGACGATTCTCGGTGCCGTGACGCCGGTGCCGGACAGCCTCTCCGAATATGCTTTCGCAGGGCTCTTGCGCGGCAACCGTACCGAACTGGTCAAGTGCCGTGGCAACGATCTGCAAGTACCGGCCACCGCCGAAATCATCCTTGAAGGCGTGATTCATCCGGGCGAAATGGCCGACGAAGGCCCTTATGGCGACCACACCGGTTACTACAACGAAGTCGACAGCTTCCCGGTGTTCACCGTCGAGCGCATCACCCACCGGATCAAGCCGATCTATCACAGCACCTACACCGGCCGTCCGCCGGATGAGCCGGCGATTCTCGGCGTGGCGCTGAACGAAGTGTTCGTGCCGATCCTGCAGAAGCAGTTCCCGGAAATCACCGACTTCTACCTGCCGCCGGAAGGCTGCTCGTACCGCATGGCCGTGGTGACGATGAAGAAGTCGTATCCGGGGCATGCCAAGCGCGTGATGCTCGGTGTCTGGTCGTTTTTGCGACAGTTCATGTACACCAAGTTCGTTATCGTCACTGACGACGATATCAACGCCCGCGACTGGAACGACGTGATCTGGGCTATCACCACGCGCATGGATCCCAAGCGCGATACGGTGATGATCGATAACACGCCGATCGACTACCTCGACTTCGCCTCGCCGATCTCCGGCCTGGGCTCGAAAATGGGCCTGGATGCCACCCACAAGTGGCCGGGCGAAACCACTCGCGAGTGGGGCCGCGTGATCGTCAAGGACGACGCCGTCACCCAACGGATCGATGCCATCTGGAATCAGTTAGGAATAGATTGATGCGTGTAACCCTGCAGCCTTCCGGAGCAGTGCTCGAGATACAGCCCGGTGAGCGGATTCTCGACGGTGCGCGGCGCCTGGGCTATGACTGCCCGCAAAGCTGCCGCAACGGCAATTGCCACGTGTGTGCAGCGCTGCTGGTGGAGGGCCGCGTCGAGCAGGCCGGCAAAGTCCACGACCATGGCGAGTTCTACACCTGCATCGCCGCACCGCTGGAAGACTGCGTGCTGTTGTGGGATGGCGTGCTCGCACTCGGTGAATTGCCGGTGCGCAGCCTATCGTGTCAGGTCATCGAGTGCCGCGAGGTCGGCGGCGACACCTGGCGCGTGCGTCTGCGTGCACCGGCGGGCAAGCCGCCGCGCTATCACGCCGGGCAATATTTGATGATCGAGCGTGAGAACGGCGAGAAATCGGCGTTCTCCATGGCTTCGGCGCCCCACGGCGGACGTGATCTGGAAATCCATGTGCTGGCGCGCGAAACCAGTGCGTTGAGCCTGATCGAGCAGCTGCAACGCAACCCGCTGGTGCGTGTCGAGCTGCCGTTCGGTGACACACATCTTGCGGAACTACCCGACGGTCCGCTGGTGTTGATCGCCGCCGGCACCGGCATGGGCCAGATTCACAGCCTGATCGAACATTGCCGCGCCGAAGGCTTCAAGCATCCAGTGCATCTGTATTGGGGCGTACGCCGTCCAGAAGACTTTTATCAGATCGAGCACTGGGACGAATGGCTGAAGCTGCCCAATCTGTTCCTGCACAAAGTGGTCAGCGACCAGTGCGGCTGGGAAGGGCGCTGCGGGATGTTGCACGAAGCGGTTTGCGAGGATTTCCCCGATCTGAAGCCGCTGCATGTCTATGCCAGCGGTTCGCCGGCGATGGTTTACGGCACGCTGGACGCGCTGGTCGAGGCGGGGATGGATGCGCATCAGATGCGCGCTGATGTGTTCGCCTACGCGCCGCGCTCCTGAGACTTATAACTTGGTATATAGCCGATCGGTATTTACCTTAAACAGTAAATATCGCTAGGTTATATATGAATCAGGCAATTAATCAGTGGCACTTAATTTGCCTTAAAACATATGTGCCTTATTGTTACAACGGTGCGTTCTATTAAGTAATTCTTCACCCGCGGGGAGCTGAACGCTATTCGCCATGAGCGCCATTGAAAACGCAATTCTGAACCTGGCTTACCCTCCGCGGCTCGATCTTGGGCCGCAGCTGACGCACGAACAACTTCTCGCTTCCATGCAATCGACCATGGCACGCCACAAGGGCGGGCCAGTGTGGCTGTTCGCCTATGGTTCGCTGATCTGGCGGCCGGAATGCACGGCGGTTGAGCGCATGCGCGGTCGCGTGCATGGCTATCATCGCGGCTTGTACCTGTGGTCCCACGAGCATCGGGGTACCCCGGAAATGCCCGGTCTGGTGTTCGGTCTGGATCGCGGCGGTTCATGCAGCGGTTTTGCCTACCGCTTGCCGGAAGACAATCTCGATACCGCGCTGTACGCGCTGTGGAAACGCGAGATGCCGTTTCCCTCGTATCGCCCGCACTGGCTCAATTGCCGGCTCGAAGATGGCACTCAGGTGCAGGCTTTGGGATTCGTTCTGGAGCGCCACCTGCCGAGCTATGCCGGCAACTTGCCGGATCATGTGCTCAGCCAGGTGTTCGCCAGCGCCAGCGGGCGTTACGGCACCACTCGCGATTATGTCGAGCAGACCGCGCACGCCCTGCGCAGCCACGCCATGCCGGATCGAAATCTGGAGGCGCGGCTCAAGCGCTGTAAATCACACAGCGATCAGGCGACCGCTTCACGGCTCTGACTGGCGACTTGCTTGTGCCACAGCGTTGGCGCAAGGAAGGCCATCGCCAGCAGGCAAGCGCCGACCAGCAGCACGAAACCGCCATCCCAGCCGAAGTGGTCAACGGTGTAGCCCATCGCCGCACTGGCCGCGACCGAACCCCCCAGATAACCGAACAGACCGGTGAAGCCCGCTGCAGTACCGGCGGCTTTCTTCGGCGCCAGTTCCAGCGCTTGCAGGCCGATCAGCATCACCGGGCCGTAGATCAGGAAGCCGATCGACAGCAGGGCGATCATGTCGACCATCGGATTGCCGGCCGGATTCAGCCAGTAAACCAGGGTCGCTACAGTCACCAGGGCCATGAACACCATGCCGGTCAAACCACGGTTGCCACGGAAGATCTTGTCTGACATCCAGCCGCACAGCAGCGTGCCCGGGATGCCTGCCCACTCGTAGAAGAAATAGGCCCACGAGGTCTTATCCACGGTGAAGCCCTTGGCTTCCTTCAGGTACGTCGGCGCCCAGTCCAGCACGCCGTAGCGCAGCAAGTAGACGAAGACGTTGGCCAGAGCGATGTACCAGAGCATTTTGTTGCGCAGCACGTATTTGACGAAGATTTCCTTGGCGCTGAATTCGTCTTCGTGGCTGGCGTCGTAGCCTTCCGGGTAGTCGTTCTTGTACTGCTCGATCGGCGGCAGGCCGACCGATTGCGGGGTGTCACGCATGGTGATGAAGGCGAATACCGCTACGCCCAGTGCGACTGCTGCCGGGACGTAAAACGCCGCGTGCCAGTCATTGAACAGGCCCATGCCGATCAGGAACAGCGGGCCGATCAGACCGCCGCCGACGTTATGCGCCACGTTCCACACCGACACCACGCCACCGCGTTCCTTCTGCGACCACCAGTGCACCATGGTCCGCCCGCTCGGCGGCCAGCCCATGCCCTGCGCCCAGCCGTTGATGAACAGGAGGATGAACATCATCGTCACGCTGGACGTTGCCCACGGCGCGAAACCGAAAATGAACATCACCCCGGCCGAGACCAGCAGACCGAACGGCAGGAAGAAGCGCGGGTTGGAACGGTCGGACACCAGGCCCATGAGGAACTTCGACAAACCATACGCAATGGCGATCGCCGACATCGCCAGGCCGAGGTCGCCACGGCTGTAGCCTTCATCGATCAGGTACGGCATGGCGAGGGAGAAGTTCTTGCGCAGCAGGTAGTAACCGGCGTAGCCGATAAAGATACCGGCGAAGATCTGCCAGCGCAGGCGGCGGTAGGTGCTGTCTATTTTTTCTTCAGGCAATGGAGCCTGATGTGCGGCAGGACGAAAGAAAGCAAACATTCAAGAGCTCCAGTTTTCTTGTTTTGACTGCGGATGCGAATGTTACAGTTTCGTTACCGAA
The DNA here is from genome assembly GCF_019145195.1 of Pseudomonas siliginis. Classification (GTDB taxonomy): domain Bacteria; phylum Pseudomonadota; class Gammaproteobacteria; order Pseudomonadales; family Pseudomonadaceae; genus Aquipseudomonas; species Aquipseudomonas siliginis. Next base: position 363,468 of record NZ_JAHSTW010000002.1, on the reverse strand, counting down.
AATAGCATCGCTTCACGTCGGCAAAACAGCGGAAATTTGGGCAGATGAACGTTCCTTTATGAACATGTCGCTCTGAGATAAGAAGGTGGCGCTGAGGGGATGGTGGCTCGGGTGGGTTTCTGCGGTTTGACGCATGGAAGAGGCAGACCTCAACGCTAAAGCGATCCGGATGGTTGCTCCGGATCGCTCCATGTTGTTAACGAACCTGAACGACAACCTTGCCCACAGCCTTGCGCTGGCCAAGATCATCGATCGCCTGCGCGGCATTGCTCAGCGGATACACCTGCGACACCAGCGGTTTGAGCTTGCCCTCGGCAAACCAGGCGAACAGCTGCTGGAAGTTGGCTGCATTGTCCTGTGGCTGGCGTTGGGCAAAAGAACCCCAGAACACGCCGAGTACCGCCGCGCCCTTGAGCAGGGCGAGGTTGACCGGCAGTTCCGGGATGCGTCCGCTGGCGAAGCCGACCACCAGCAGGCGGCCGTTCCAGGCGATGGCGCGGATGGCCTGGTCGAACAGGTCGCCGCCGACCGGGTCGTAGATCACGTCGGCGCCCTGGCCGTCGGTGAGGCGTTTGATCTCCTCCTTGAGGCTGGCTTCGCTGTAATTGATCAGCTCATCGGCGCCGGCAGCCTTGGCCACCGCGAGTTTTTCGGCGCTGCTGGCGGCGGCGATCACGCGGGCGCCCATGGCTTTGCCGATCTCCACAGCGGCGAGGCCGACGCCGCCCGACGCGCCGAGCACCAGCAGGGTTTCGCCCGGTTGCAGGTTGGCGCGTTGCTTGAGCGCGTGCATCGAGGTGCCGTAGGTCATGCTGAATGCAGCGGCGATGTTGAAATCCATCGACGGCGGAATCGGCAGGACGTTGTAGCCCGGCACCGCCACCTGCTCGGCAAAACTGCCCCAGCCAGTCAGCGCCATGACCCGGTCGCCGACTTTCAGATGGCTGACCTTTTCCCCGACTTCGCGCACCACGCCCGCCGCTTCACCGCCTGGCGAAAACGGGAAGGGCGGTTTGAACTGGTATTTGCCCTCGATGATCAGCGTGTCCGGGAAATTGACTCCGGCAGCGTGCACGTCCAGCAGGATTTCATTCTTCTTCGCGACAGGGCTGGCGACGTCTTCCAGCACCAGCGATTCGGCAGGGCCGAAGGCTTTGCACAGCACGGCTTTCATCAGGGCTATTCCTTTGGGAGTGATGGCCGATAAGTGTAGGTGTGTGAATCAACGGGTCAACGAGCATGCCCGGCCCTGATAGTCAGCCATAAGCTTGTGCTTGCGCGGCGGGTCGTTATGCTAGGCCGCAAACCGGATAAGGAGCGAATTGTGAAAGCGTGGATCATGTTGTTGCTGGCCCTGTCTCTGCCTGTGGCAGCACTGGCCGAAGAAGCCAAAGAAGGCGAGGCGCCGAAGGTCAATTACATCACCCTGAGCCCGCCGTTCGTCGGCAACTATGGCCTGGACGGCACCGCCAAACTCAAGGTCTACAAAGCCGATGTGGCATTGCGTGTGACTGGTGAGGAGGCGACCAAACTGGTCAAGGCCAACGAGCCGCTGATCCGCAATCAGCTGGTGGCGCTGTTCACTCAGCAGTCGACCGAGGCGATGGGCAGCATCGAGGGCAAGGAAAAGCTGCGTCAGGAAGCGTTGAAGCAGACCCAGCAGGTCATGAATGACGAGACCGGCAAGCCTGTTGTTGAGGATCTGTTGTTCAACAACCTGATCATTCAGTAAGTCATTCGCTGTCCGGGCAGGCCCCTTCGCGAGCAGGCTCGCTCCCACAGGGTTATTCGGTGAATGCAAAAATGTGCATCACCACCAATCCACTGTGGGAGCGAGCCTGCTCGCGAAAGCTATTTATCAGGCAAAAATGAATCAGGGTTTGAGCCCGATAACCGCCGCCCACTGTTCTGGTGTAACCGGCATCACCGACAACCGCGAGCCTTTCTGCACCAGTGGCATTTCTGCCAGCGCGGTCTGCTGTTTCAGGTAGTCGAGCTTCAAGACTCGCGCAAAGGTTTCGACGTGCGCCACGTCGATGGCGCTCCAGGCATTCTTCTGCGCTGTGGCCTTCGGATCGAAGTAATGGCTCTGCGGCTCCAGCGCCGTCGGATCGGGATACGCTGCTTCGATAATTTTGCCAATCCCGGCAATCCCCGGCTCGGGGCAGCTGGAATGGTAGAAAAAGAACTCGTCACCGACCGCCATCGCCCGCAGGAAATTGCGCGCCTGATAGTTGCGAACCCCGTCCCAGCGCGCCTTGCCGAGCTTTTGCAGGCCCTTGATCGAGAGTTCGTCGGGCTCTGATTTCATCAGCCAGTAGGCCATGTCGTGTGCTCCTGAAGCGGTCATTGGGCAGGTTGTCGGGCAATTTTATGACAAACCGACAGTCGGTTGACGTCAGCGTTTGCGCACAGGTTCACGTTGCCGCAAAATGCCGGCCTTTAAAGCTTGACGCTGCTGCACGGCCTACGAACGGAAACCGCTGCTGTCATCGTGATGATGTGCCTTGAGGGGGGCAATCGATGAAACGCAAACCGGATTTGCTATGGACTTTGGTAATTTTGTTTGGCCTGGGCGTGGTAACCACCGGTTACGCGCAGAGCCTGTGGGCGAACAAGACCGACGCGCCGATTGAAGTGGCGCAACAGGTGCAACAGTCGACCGCTTTCAAACGCTGAACCTGTCTCTTCGACGCCGCTGTTCCATGCGGCGTCTACTCTGCGAAATACCACGCCTTGTCGGTAACCGTGCCTTGTAACGGCACATCCCAGCTCGCCTGCGCCAGACGTTCGACCTTCTGACACTCATGGGCCAGGCCCAGCAGCGTCGGCTTGCGCCAGTTCTTGCGGCGGGCCAGATAGGCGAGGCTGCGATCATAAAATCCGCCGCCCATGCCCAGGCGCCCGCCGACATCGTCAAACCCCACCAGCGGCAACAGCACCAGATCCAGCGCCCAGACCTTGCGTTGCCGAGCCAGATTGGCCCGGGGCTCGAGGATGCGGAAACGATTGGGCGTGAGCTTTTCGCCGGGGCGGATGCGCTGGAAGACCATTTTCGTTCGTGGCCACGCGCTGAGTACCGGCAGATAAGTCGCCTTGCCGCGACGCTGGGCTTCGCGCAGGAGCAGGCGCGGATCGATTTCACCGTCGGTGGGCAAATACAGAGAGATATGTTTTGCCCGGCGAAAGTGCGGGTCCTGGGCCAATTGCCGGAACAGGCCTTTGGCAGCCTGGCGTTGTTCGCCTGGCGTCAGTGCGCGGCGTGCCTTGCGCAGCAGACGGCGGAGTTGCGGGCGGGGCAGCAGCGCGGGTTCGGTCATGGTTCGGCTTCGGCAGGTGGATGCAAAAACGTACGCATAAAAAATCCGATGTCGGCATACACCGACATCGGATTTCGAATCAGGCTCCCCGGATGAACCGCTGTCAACTCAGCCCTTGAACCCGAAAGTTCAAGGTGGAAGAAGCAGTAGACTTTAAGGCTTTCCGTCTAGCGGACATGCACACCAGCCCAACGTGCAACTTCCAGGGTAGTGCGAATCGGCTCCGGGACATCGTCAACTGGCAAGCACCCCAGGGAGTGCCGCGAGTATACCTCAAGCTGTCAGGCGAATCAGCCCTTGACGGTGTTCTGATCGTCGGCCAGGACCAGATCGACACGATCGAGCAAGTCGCGCACCTGTTCGCGGGTCGAACCGCTGGCCTGGATGTCCGGGCGCTCTTCTTTGTGCAACAGGTCGTGGGTGATGTTCAGCGCGGCCATCACGGCAATGCGGTCGGCACCGATGACTTTGCCGCTGCTGCGGATCTCGCGCATCTTGCCGTCCAGGTAGCGGGCGGCACTGACCAGATTGCTGCGTTCTTCCGGCGGGCAGATGATCGAATACTCTTTGTCGAGGATCTGCACGGTAACGCTATTGCTTGAACTCATGAGTCTTGCTCCAGGGCCTTGAGGCGCGAAATCATCGATTCGACCTTACGCCGGGCGATTTCGTTTTTTTCAATGAGGTGAGCGCGTTCCTCGCGCCAGGTTTTTTCCTGAGCTAGTAAGAGTGCGTTTTGACTCTTAAGTTGCTCGACTCGGCCAATCAGCAGTTCGAGTCTGGCCATCAGCGCTTGCAGGTCGGTGTCTTCCATTGGGTCCACGTGTTCGTCTGATGGGTGGTGACTGGCGGACAGCCTTTAATGGTCTTGGCGGGGCTGTCGATGTAGGATACAAGGCCTTCATTCTAGACATAGCGCCGTCTGGCGCCTAGCTGCCCATGACCATTGCGAATTCCCCGTACCAAGCCTTTGCCACCCTGCTGACTGCCAGCGGCCACAACGTCTCGCCTGCCGAACTGCACGGCGTGCTGCTCGGGCGCAGTTGCGCCGGGGCCGGCTTCGATCACGAAGGCTGGCTGATCGACGCCGCCGAACTGCTCGAAGGCGACATCCAGGACAACGTCCGCAACGCCCTGATCGGCCTGCAGGAGATGGTCAAAGGCGAGCTGACCGGCGACGACGTCACTGTCGTGCTGCTGCTGCCGACCGACGATGCACCGCTGGCCGACCGCGCTGCTGCGCTGGGCGAGTGGTGCCAGGGCTTCCTCAGCGGTTTCGGCCTGAACTGCCGCGACAGCAGCATGCTCAGCACCGAAGCCACCGAAGTGCTGCAGGATCTGGCCGCCATTTCCCAGGTGCAGGACGCGCTGGAAGAATCCGAAGACGGCGAATCCGACTACATGGAAGTCATGGAATACCTGCGCGTCGCGCCGTTGCTGCTGTTCTCGGAAACCAAGAAGTCCGATGTGCCGCCAGCGGCCAAACCTTCGCTGCATTAATCGCGTGCCAGGGAAAGCCATCTGCCCATGACCCATATCCCCAAAGCGGAATACAGCCGTCGCCGCAAGGCCCTGATGGCGCAGATGGAACCCAACAGCATCGCGATCCTGCCCGCCGCCGCGGTGGCCATCCGCAACCGCGACGTCGAGCACGTCTACCGTCAGGACAGCGACTTTCAGTACCTCAGCGGTTTTCCCGAGCCACAAGCCGTCATTGTCCTGATGCCCGGCCGCGAGCACGGTGAGTACATCTTGTTCTGCCGTGAACGCAACGCCGAACGCGAATTGTGGGATGGCCTGCGCGCAGGGCAGGAAGGCGCGATCCGCGAGTACGGCGCCGACGACGCCTTTCCGATTACTGACATCGACGACATTCTCCCGGGCCTGATCGAAGGCCGCGACCGGGTGTATTCGGCGATGGGCAGCAATCCCGAATTCGATCGGCACCTGATGGACTGGATCAACGTGATCCGCTCCAAGGCGCACCTCGGCGCGCAACCGCCGAATGAATTCGTTGCCCTGGATCATCTGCTGCACGACATGCGCCTGTATAAATCGGCGGCAGAAGTGAAGGTGATGCGCGAAGCCGCGCGGATCTCCGCGCAAGCGCATATCCGCGCGATGCAGGCCAGTCGTCCGGGGCTGCATGAATACAGCCTCGAAGCCGAACTGGATTACGAATTCCGCAAGGGCGGGGCGAAGATGCCGGCCTACGGTTCGATCGTCGCCGCCGGGCGCAACAGCTGCATCCTGCATTACCAGCAGAATGACGCGTTGCTCAAGGACGGCGATCTGGTGTTGATCGACGCCGGTTGCGAGATTGATTGCTACGCCAGCGACATCACCCGCACCTGGCCGGTCAATGGCAGGTTCTCGCCAGAGCAGAAGGCGATCTACGAGTTGGTGCTGGCTTCGCAGGAAGCGGCATTCGCCGAGATTGCCCCCAACAAGCACTGGAACCAGGCGCACGAAGCCACGGTGCGGGTGATCACCGCAGGTCTGGTCAAGCTTGGCTTGTTGCAGGGCGAGGTTGACGAGTTGATCGCCAGCGAAGCCTACAAGGCTTTCTATATGCACCGCGCCGGCCACTGGCTGGGCATGGATGTGCATGACGTTGGCGAGTACAAGGTCGGCGGCGAATGGCGTGTGCTGGAGGTCGGCATGGCGCTGACCGTGGAGCCCGGCATCTACATCGCGGCGGACAATCAGAACGTGGCGAAGAAATGGCGCGGTATTGGCGTGCGTATCGAGGATGACGTGGTCGTGACCCGATCCGGTTGTGAAATCCTCACCAGCGGCGTGCCGAAAACCGTCGCCGAGATCGAGGCGCTGATGGCACAAGCAAGGACACACGCAGCATGAGTCGAGTCAATCTGGCAATCATCGGTGGCGGTCTGGTCGGCGCCAGTCTGGCGTTGGCGTTGCAGGCCGGGGCCAAGGCGCAGGGCTGGAAAATCGTCCTGATCGAACCGTTCGCCCCCGGCGACAGCTGGCAACCGAGCTACGACGCTCGCTCCTCGGCGCTGTCCTTCGGCTCGCGGCAGATTTATCAGCGCCTGGGCGTGTGGCAGGAAATCTCCCGCCGCGCCGAGCCGATCAAACAGATTCACGTCTCCGACCGTGGCCGTTTCTCCACCGCGCGTTTGTCGGCGATGGAAGAGGGTGTGCCAGCGCTCGGTTACGTGGTGGAGAACGCCTGGCTCGGCCAGTGCCTGTGGCAACACCTCGACAAAGACGTGATCACGTGGCGCTGCCCGGCGGAAGTCACGCGCATGGAGCCGTTGGCCGATGGCTATCGTCTGACCCTCAACGATGAAACCACCCTTGAATGCGACCTCGCGGTGCTCGCCGATGGCGGCCGCTCCGGGTTGCGCGAACAGTTGGGCATCAACGTGCGCACGCGCCCTTACAACCAGAGCGCGCTGATCGCCAACATCACCCCGAGCGAAGCGCACAACGGCATGGCCTTCGAGCGCTTTACCGATGAGGGGCCGATGGCCCTGCTGCCGTTGCCGGACAATCGCTGCGCACTGGTGTGGACGCGGCTGGGCATGGATGCGCAGCGTCTGACTGAATTGAGCGAGCGTGATTTTCTCAGCGAGCTGCAAGGCGTGTTCGGTTACCGCCTCGGCACTTTGAAACAGGTCGGCGCACGGCATCTTTATCCGCTGTCACTGATCGAAGCTGAAGAACAGGTGCGCTCGCATCTGGCCGTGCTCGGCAACGCCGCACACAGCCTGCACCCGATCGCCGGCCAGGGCTTCAACCTGTCGCTGCGTGACGCCGACGCCTTGGCTGCCGCGCTGCTGGCCAGCGACAAGCCGCTGGGCGACTTCGCCACATTGCAGGCTTATCGCGAGCGGCAGCGCCTCGATCAGGACCTGACCGTGGGCTTCTCCGATCAGGTCACGCGCCTGTTCGGCAGCAGCCAGCCGCTGGTGTCGCTGGGGCGCAATCTCGGCCTGCTCGGCCTCGACCTGCTGCCGCCAGCCAAACGCTGGTTCGCCCGGCAGGCGATGGGCCTGGGAACCCGTCCGGATGCTTGAGTGGCTGAGCAACACATTCGGCAAGGCACGATTGATGCGCTGGGTAATGACCTGCTACCCGCCATATCTCGGCGCGGGTGTGCGGGTGCGGCACATCAGCGATGACTTTCGCGACGTCCAGGTGTCCATGGGGTTGGGCTGGTACAACCGCAACTATGTCGGCACCCAGTTTGGCGGCAGTCTGTATTCGATGGTCGACCCGTTCTTCATGTTGATGCTCATGGAAAACCTCGGTCCGAAGTACATCGTCTGGGACAAGGCCGCCGACATCGATTTCATTGCGCCGGGCAAAGGCCCGGTGTTCGCCCGGTTCAACATCGACCAGACCCTGCTCGACGAGATCCGCCGGCAGACCGCCAACGGCGAGAAATACCTGCCGCAGTTGCAGGTCGATATTCATGACGGCGCTGGCAACCTTGTGGCGCGGGTCGGTAAAACCCTTTACGTGCGGCTCAAGCCGCAAGCGAGACAGGCCTAAAGCATGGAAATGCGCGCAGATGTGCTCATTGTCGGAGCCGGAATGGTCGGCAGCGCCCTGGCGCTGGCGTTACAGGACAGTGGGCTGGAAGTGCTGTTGCTCGACGGTAGCCCGCTGAGTCTCAAACCCTTCGCTGCCGAAGCGGCGTTCGAACCGCGCGTCAGTGCATTGTCGGCGGCGAGCCAGCGCATTCTCGAGCGCCTTGGCGTCTGGGACGGCATCGCCCAGCGGCGCAGCAGCCCGTACACCGACATGCACGTGTGGGACGGCAGCGGCACCGGGCAGATTCATTTCTCGGCGAGCAGCGTGCATGCCGATGTGCTCGGCCACATCGTCGAAAACCGCGTGGTCCAGGATGCGCTGCTCGAGCGTTTGCATGATTGCGACCTCGGCATGTTGGCCAATGCGCGGCTGGAGCAGATGCGTCGCTCCGGCGATGACTGGCTGCTGACGCTGGCCGACGGCCGCACCTTGCGCGCGCCGCTGGTGATCGCGGCCGATGGCGCCAATTCTGCTGTGCGCCGTCTGACCGGCGTGGCGACTCGCGAGTGGGATTATCTGCATCACGCCATCGTCACCAGCGTGCGCTGCAGCCAGCCGCACCGCAAAACCGCCTGGCAGCGCTTTACCGATCACGGGCCATTGGCGTTTTTGCCGCTGGAGCGTGATGGTCAGCAGGACTGGTGCTCGATCGTCTGGTCGACCACACCGGCTGAAGCCGAGCGCTTGATGGCGCTCGAGGAGACTGCGTTTTGCGCTGAGCTGGAGCGAGCGTTCGAAGGGCGCCTCGGTGAAGTGATCAGCGCCGATCCGCGTCTGTGCGTGCCGCTGCGTCAGCGCCATGCCAAGCGCTACGTCGCTGAGGGCCTGGCCTTGATCGGTGATGCGGCGCACACCATTCACCCCTTGGCGGGGCAGGGTGTGAACCTTGGATTCCTCGATGCCGCCGTGCTGGCGGAAGTGCTCCTGCAAGCGCATCAGCGCGGTGAGCGACTGGCGGACGTGAAGGTGCTGAGCCGCTACGAGCGTCGGCGCATGCCGCACAATCTGGCGCTGATGGCGGCGATGGAAGGCTTCGAGCGGTTGTTCCAGGCCGACGCGCTGCCGCTGCGCTGGTTGCGCAATGCCGGATTGAAACTGGTCGAGCAGATGCCCGAGGCGAAGGCGTTGTTTGTGCGCGAGGCGCTGGGGTTGACCGGGGATCTTCCAGCTCTGGCAAAGCCCTGACCGCCTCATTGAGGCTGATGGCCCCTTCGCGAGCAGGCTCGCTCCCACAGTTGAGATGCATTCCAATGTGGGAGCGAGCCTGCTCGCGAAAGCGTCCGCCCACTTACCGCAGTTTTGAGCCGTGCAACATCTGGTAACGCCTTCCCCCAGTGTTCGATTGTGGTGGTAAATGTGAGTCCTTATCATTTGGCCCACCTTTCCCGACCGTGAGACCACTCCCATGTTGGCACCCAAGCGTCTTCTGACCGCACTGGCCTTGACCCTGATCGGCAGCACCACTGCCCAGGCCGCCGATGAGGTGGTGGTGTACTCGTCGCGCATCGATGAGCTGATCAAACCGGTATTCGATGCCTATACCGCCAAGACCGGGGTGAAGATCAAGTTCATCACCGACAAGGAAGCGCCGCTGATGCAGCGCATCAAGGCCGAAGGCGAAAACGCCACCGCCGATCTGCTGCTTACCGTCGATGCCGGCAACCTGTGGCAGGCCGAGCAGATGGGCATCCTCCAGCCATTCACCTCGAAAACCATCGACGCCAATATTCCTCAGCAATATCGCTCGTCCACCCACGCCTGGACCGGCCTGAGCCTGCGCGCACGGACCATCGCCTATTCCACCGAGCGGGTGAAACCGGGCGAACTGACCACCTACGAAGCGCTGGCCGACAAGAACTGGGAAGGCCGCCTGTGCCTGCGCACGGCGAAGAAGGTCTACAACCAGTCGTTGACTGCGACCATGATCGAAGTCCACGGCGCCGAGAAGACCGAGAAGATCCTCAAGGGCTGGGTCAACAACCTGTCCACTGACGTGTTCTCCGATGACGTTGCAGTGCTGGAAGCGATCAACGCCGGGCAGTGTGACGTTGGCATCGTCAACACCTACTACTACGGTCGCCTGCACAAGCAGAAGCCTGAACTGCCGGTGAAGCTGTTCTGGCCGAATCAGGCCGATCGCGGTGTGCACGTGAACCTGTCGGGCATCGGCCTGACCAAGCATGCACCGCACCCGGAAGCGGCCAAGGCGCTGGTCGAATGGATGACCACGCCTGAGGCGCAGAAGATTTTTGCTGATGTGAACCAAGAATTTCCGGCCAACCCGGCGGTGGCACCCTCGGAAGAAGTGGCGGCGTGGGGCAAGTTTGTTGCCGATACCTTGCCGGTAGAAGTGGCGGGCAAACGTCAGGCCGAGGCGATCCGGATGATGGATCGGGCGGGGTGGAATTGAGTTTGCCGCTGTAAAGATGTTGATCGTTCCCACGCTCCGCATGGGAATGCAGCCCTCGACGCTCTGCGTCGTGCCGCTGAAAGCGTGACGCGGAGCGTCACAGGATGTGTGCCCACGCAGAGCGTGGGCACAATCATTTGAACGAGATTGTTTCCTTGGCCCACCCCGCCCAACGCCGCTGGTACCCCATCGTCTTCGCCATCGCCGCGCTGGTGTTGTTGCCCCTGAGCGTGTTGCTGCTGTCGTGGCAGACCATCGATCAGCAGATCTGGTCGCACCTGTGGCAAACCCAGATGCCGCGTCTGCTCGGCAATACCCTGACGCTGATCCTCGGCGTCGGTGTCGGCGTGACTCTGCTGGGTGTCAGCCTGGCCTGGCTGACCAGCCTCTGCGAATTTCCCGGTCGGCGCTGGCTCGACTGGGCGTTGATGCTGCCCTTCGCCATTCCAGCGTATGTACTGGCGTTCGTTTTCGTCGGCCTGCTGGATTTCGCCGGGCCCGTGCAGTCCCTGTTGCGCGAATGGTTCGGCAGCGGCCTGCGCCTGCCACGGGTGCGTTCCACCGGCGGGGTGATCGTGGTGCTGGTGCTGGTTTTTTATCCCTACGTTTATCTGCTGGCGCGTACCGCGTTTCTGGCTCAGGGCAAAGGTTTGATGGAAGCGGCGCGGGTGCTGGGCCAGTCGCCGTGGCGGGCGTTCTGGCGGGTCGCGTTGCCGATGGCGCGTCCGGCGATCGGCGCGGGCGTGGCGCTGGCGCTGATGGAAACCCTCGCCGATTTTGGCGCGGTGTCGGTGTTCAACTTCGATACCTTCACCACGGCCATCTACAAAACCTGGTACGGCTTCTTCAGCCTGCCCAGCGCCGCGCAACTGGCCAGTCTGTTGCTGCTGGTGGTGATGCTGGTGCTGTACGGCGAGCGCCGCGCGCGCGGGTCGAATCGGGCCAGCAATGAGCGGCCACGGGTGAAGGCGCTGTATCACCTGCGCGGGCTCAAGGCGTTCGCGGCGACAGGCTGGTGTGGATTGGTGTTCGCCTGCGCCTTCGTCATCCCGGTGCTGCAACTGATCGTGTGGTTCTGGCAGCGTGGGCGTTTCGATCTGGATGAGCGTTACGCCGGGCTGATTCTGCACACGCTCTATCTGGGCGCGATGGCGGCGCTGATCACCGTCAGCGTTGCGCTGTTGCTGGCGTTTGCCCGGCGCCTGGCACCGACCCCAGCCATCAGCTCCGGGGTCGGCCTGGCCAATCTCGGCTACGCGTTGCCCGGTTCGGTGCTGGCCGTGTCGATCATGCTTGCCTTCAGTTATCTGGATCGTGAGCTGGTGATTCCGCTTTCGTCATGGCTCGGCGGTGCGGGCAGACCGTTGCTGCTCGGCAGCCTCGCGGCGTTGCTGATGGCTTATCTGGTGCGCTTCATTGCCGTCGCCTATGGGCCGCTGGAAAGCAGTCTGGCGCGTATACGGCCATCTTTGCCTGAAGCGGCACGTAGCCTGGGTGTCAGTGGGCCGCGACTGTTTTTCAAAGTGTATCTGCCGCTCTTGCTGCCCGGCACGTTGAGCGCCGCGTTGCTGGTGTTCGTCGATGTGCTCAAGGAAATGCCCGCGACCCTGCTGATGCGCCCGTTTGGCTGGGACACGCTGGCGGTGCGCATCTTTGAAATGACCAGTGAAGGCGAATGGGCGCGCGCCTCATTGCCGGCATTGACCCTGGTGCTGGTTGGCCTGTTGCCGGTGATCGGATTGATTCGACGTTCGGCGCACCGAAACTAGGGGGCGTTCTCGATTGGTTTCCCCACCGCGCCGGGTCTGCTGTTGTGCAGGGCAAGACGCGAGAAGCGTGGTTTGGTTGTTCCAAATAAGCTTCGAGCAACGCAGCCCTGCACAACAGCAGGCCCGGCCCTCCGGGTTGTGCCTAAAAGCGAGCCAGCCTGCGTTGCAGGCCTTGAAAAGGGAATACCATTCCCAGCGGCCTGCGCCTTGCCTGGCTCGCTTTTAGGCGACAACGCGGTGGGGAAACCAATTGAGAACGCCCCCGTAGTAGTGAGTCCTACATCATGCGGCTACAATGCGCGGCATTCGGTGCGGTTCGTCTGACAGACCCGTGCGCTGGAATCGGCTGCAAGCCTTATTCATCAAGGCTTTCAGCCGTATAGCGGCGGTCCGCACCCTCGCCACGCCCGGAAGGAGAAACCCATGGGACAGCGTACGCCTCTGTATGACCTGCACCTCGCGCTTGGCGCGAAGATGGTCGATTTTGGCGGTTGGGACATGCCACTGCATTACGGCTCGCAGGTCGAGGAGCACCACGAAGTGCGCCGCGATTGCGGGGTGTTCGATGTTTCCCATATGACCGTGATCGATGTCACCGGCGCCCAGGCCAAAGCCTGGCTCCAGCATCTGCTGGCCAACGACGTCGAACGTCTGCACAGCCCCGGCCGGGCGTTGTACAGCACCATGCTCAATGAGCGCGGCGGCATCGTCGACGACATGATCGTCTATCGCCTCGACGACGCGTACCGGCTGGTGTTCAACGCCTCGACCCGCGATCAGGATCTGGCCTGGATGAACGCCCAGCTCGGCGCCTACGACGTGCAACTGCACGAGCGCGCCGAGCTGGCGATGCTCGCCATCCAGGGCCCGCAGGCCCGGCACAAGATTGCCGAACTGGTCACCCAGTCCCGCGCCACGCTGATCCAGCAACTCAAACCTTTCGAAGGCGCCATCGACTGCGACTGGTTCATCGCGCGTACCGGTTACACCGGCGAGGATGGCCTGGAAATCTGCCTGCCGGCCAATCAGGCGCCGGGTTTCTTCAACGATCTGGTCGGTGCGGGTATTTCGCCGATCGGTCTCGGTGCTCGCGACACCTTGCGTGTCGAGGCCGGAATGAACCTGTACGGTCAGGACATTCATCAGGACGTTTCGCCGCTGGCCTCGAACATGGCCTGGAGCATCGCCTGGGAGCCGGCCTCGCGGCAGTTCATCGGCCGTGCGGCGCTGGAGGCGGAAAAAGCCACCGGCGTGGCGCACAAACTGGTCGGTCTGGTGCTGGAAGAGCGCGGGGTTTTGCGCGCTCACCAAGTGGTTCGCATCGCCGATGTTGGCGAAGGGGAGATCACCAGTGGTAGTTTCTCTCCTACGCTGAGCAAATCGATTGCCCTGGCGCGTGTACCGATGGCAACCGCCGACCGCGCCGAAGTGGAAATCCGTGGCAAGTGGTATCCGGTGCGAGTGGTCAAACCGACCTTCGTGCGCCATGGCAAAACCTTGATCTAACCTTTTCTGGCGGGCATGACCGCTGACCAATTTCCGAGGAACCGAAGATGAGCGATATCCCTGCCGAACTGCGTTTTGCCGAAAGTCATGAATGGGCGCGTCTGGAAACCGACGGCACCGTCACCGTGGGCATCAGCGATCACGCGCAGGAAGCGCTTGGCGACGTGGTGTTCGTCGAGCTGACCGAAGTCGGCAAGGTGTTCGCCGCCGGTGATCAATCCGGCGTGGTCGAGTCGGTGAAAGCCGCCTCCGACATCTACGCCCCGGTGAGCGGTGAGGTCATCGCGATCAACGAAGATCTGGGTGGCTCGCCTGAACTGCTGAACTCCGACCCGTACGGCGCGTGGATCTTCAAGCTCAAGCCAAGTGACAAGGCCGAGCTGGACAAGCTGCTGGATGCTGGCGCGTACAAGGCTGCAATCGGCGAGTAAATAGCCGGCCAAGCCCGAAGCCCCGATTCGTCGGGGTTTTTTTATGGGCGACGAATATCCCTTTGTGGGAGCGAGCCTGCTCGCGAAAGCGCCATATCAGTCGATGCCAATGTGTCTGAAACACTGCTTTCGCGAGCAGGCTCGCTCCCACAGGGGCGGCGTGATCTTGAAAATTCGCCTGCTATGCTGGTTTGACCGTGTCGATTGACGCCAAGCGCCAGCCAGGAGAGCCCGTCATGTCCCAGTCGCCGTCCCTGAGCCAGTTACGCGATCCCGAAGCCTTTCTGCGCCGCCACCTTGGCCCGGATGCCGCCGAGCAGCAGGCGATGCTCGATAGCCTCGGCCTGGGCAGTCGCGCCGAGCTGATCGAGCAGACCGTGCCGCCGGGCATTCGCTTCAATCGCGCACTGGATCTGCCGCCCGCTCTCGACGAACAGGCTGCACTGGCGAAGCTGCGCGGTTATGCCGAGCAGAATCAGCTGTTCACCAGCCTGATCGGCATGGGCTATCACGGCACCGTCACGCCGACCGTCATCTTGCGCAACGTGCTGGAAAATCCCGGTTGGTACACCGCGTACACCCCATATCAACCAGAGATCGCCCAGGGTCGGCTCGAAGCGCTGCTCAATTTTCAGCAACTGACCATCGACCTCACCGGCCTGGAACTGGCCAACGCCTCGCTGCTCGATGAGGCTACCGCAGCGGCCGAAGCCATGGCTTTGGCCAAGCGCGTGGCGAAGTCGAAGAGCAATCTGTTTTTTGTGGATGAAAATTGCCATCCGCAAACCCTCTCCGTGGTACAGACCCGCGCCGAAGGTTTCGGCTTCGAGCTGATCGTCGACGCGGTGGATAACCTGGCGCAGCACGAGGTGTTCGGCGCGCTGCTGCAATACCCCGACACCCACGGCGAAATCCGCGATCTCAAACCCTTGATCAACCACCTGCACGCACAACAGGCCCTGGCCTGCGTCGCCACCGATTTGCTCAGCCTGCTGGTGCTGACGCCGCCGGGTGAGTTGGGTGCCGACGTGGTGTTCGGTTCGTCCCAACGTTTTGGCGTGCCGATGGGTTATGGCGGCCCGCACGCGGCGTTCTTCGCCAGCCGCGAGGAATACAAACGAGCGATTCCGGGGCGGATCATCGGTGTATCGAAAGATGCTCGCGGCAACGTCGCGCTGCGCATGGCCCTGCAGACCCGCGAGCAACACATCCGCCGCGAGAAAGCCAATTCGAACATCTGCACCGCGCAGGTACTGCTGGCCAATATCGCCAGTTGCTACGCGGTGTATCACGGCCCGGAAGGCTTGAAGCGTATCGCCCAGCGCGTGCATCGCCTGACCTGCCTCCTTGCGGCGGGACTCGAGCGCAACGGCATCAAACGGCTCAACAGGCAGTTCTTCGACACGCTGACCCTGGAGGTCGGCGGTGCGCAAACGGCGATCATCGAAAGTGCTCAGGCAGCGCAGATCAACCTGCGCATTCTCGGTCGCGGCCGCGTCGGTCTGAGTCTGGATGAGACCTGTGACGAACACACCGTGGCAAAACTGTTCGACGTGCTGCTCGGGGCTGATCACGGCCTGAGTGTTGATGCGCTTGATGCGGAGGACATCGCCTCGGGAATTCCCGACGAACTCCAGCGCAGTACGCCGTACCTGCAACATCCGGTGTTCAACGCCCATCACAGCGAAACCGAGATGCTGCGTTATCTCAAACAGCTGGAAAACAAGGATCTGGCGCTCAACCAATCGATGATCCCGCTGGGCTCGTGCACGATGAAGCTCAACGCCACCAGCGAGATGATCCCGATCACCTGGCCGCAGTTCGCCCATCCGCATCCGTTTGTGCCGAGGGAGCAGGCTGTCGGTTACACGCTGATGATCGAAGAGCTTGAGCGTTGGCTCTGCGCGATTACCGGTTTCGATGCGATCTGCATGCAGCCCAACTCCGGCGCCCAGGGCGAATACGCCGGGCTCCTGGCGATCCGTAAATATCACGAGAGCCGAGGGGAGGGCGCTCGGGACATCTGTCTGATTCCATCGTCGGCCCACGGCACCAACCCGGCCTCGGCGCAGATGGCCGGAATGCGCGTAGTAATTGTCGAATGCGATGAGGCGGGCAACGTCGATCTGGAAGACTTGAAGCTGAAAGCCGCAGAGGCCGGGAACAAGTTGTCGTGCCTGATGGCGACCTACCCGTCGACCCATGGGGTCTACGAGGAGGGCATCAGCGAAATTTGCGCAGTGATCCACCAGCACGGCGGCCAGGTGTACATGGATGGCGCCAATCTCAATGCCCAGGTCGGCTTGGCCAGACCGGCGGACATTGGCGCCGACGTGTCGCACATGAACCTGCACAAGACCTTCTGCATTCCCCATGGCGGCGGCGGGCCGGGCATGGGGCCGATCGGCGTTCGTGCGCATCTGGCGCCGTTCGTCGCCAACCATCCGGTGGTGCCGATTGACGGGCCGCTGGCGCAGAACGGCGCAGTCAGCGCAGCACCGTGGGGCAGTGCGAGCATTTTGCCGATCAGTTGGATGTACATCGCCATGATGGGCCCGCAACTGGCGGACGCCAGCGAGGTGGCGATTCTGGCGGCGAATTATCTGGCGCAGCATTTGTCCGGCGCGTTCCCGGTGCTCTACACCGGGCGCAACGGCCGGGTGGCGCATGAATGCATTCTTGATCTGCGCCCACTGAAGGCGCAGACCGGCATCAGCGAGGAAGACGTTGCCAAGCGGCTGATGGATTACGGCTTCCACGCGCCGACCATGTCCTTCCCGGTACCGGGTACGTTGATGGTCGAGCCGACCGAGAGCGAATCCAAGGCAGAACTCGACCGCTTCATCGCGGCGATGCTGAGCATTCGCGCAGAGATCAATGAAGTGCAGAAGGGCAACTGGCCGGGCGAAGACAACCCGCTCAAACGCGCGCCGCATACCTTGGCCGATGTCACTGGGATCTGGGAACGGCCCTACAGCATCGAACAGGCCATCACCCCGGATGCGCACACACGCTTGCACAAATATTGGCCGGCGGTGAATCGGGTGGATAACGTTTACGGCGATCGCAATCTGTATTGCGCCTGTGTGCCGGTGGATGATTACCGCTGATCTCTAAATCCACCACCGTCCCTGTGGGAGCGAGCCTGCTCGCGAAAGCAATCGTCCAGCCGGCATTTGCGGTGACTGGCTCACCGCTTTCGCGAGCAGGCTCGCTCCCACAAGGCATGGTGGTGAGGCGGTAATCCGGGCAAAAAAATGCCGCTCGATCGAGCGGCATTTTTGAGGGTGCGAGGCTTACTCGGAAGCCACGGCATTCTTCGCCAGAATCGCGTTCGCCAGTTCCATGTCCGAAGCCTGCAGGCCCGGGTTGTCGGCGCGGACTTTCTGCATCGCTGCTTCCAGGTACGGGCCACGGATGCCGCCGTCGCTGGCGACGAAGCTGCCGGCGTCGTCCTGGGCGGCGACGATCAACTTGTGATCCTTGAACGTCAGGTAGGTCGAACCGGTGGTGGCGCCGGAGGAGATGACGTTACGCCAAAAGCTGTCCGCCATGGCCGAACCAACGGGAAGCGACAGCAGGGCCAAGGTGGCGACAGCGAGTTTGAGACGCATGATGAGGTGACTCCTGGGATTGACTACGGCGTTGGATAGCCGATCCCTCGATCCAGTTCCGTGCTGAATTATTTCAACTCACTTTGCGGCGTCACCCGCAGCACTTCTTCCACCGTGGTCAGCCCCGCCGCAACTTTTTGCGCGCCGGACAGGCGCAGGCTGCGCATGCCTTCCTTGAATGCCTGACGCCTGATCGCGGTGAGGTCGGTGTCCGGGGTGATCAGCGCTTTGAGGCTGTCGCTCAGTTGCATGATTTCGTACACGCCGGCGCGGCCGCGATAGCCGGTGTCGCGGCATTCCAGGCAACCGATCGCCCGTTGCGCATTGCTCGGCAGCGGCGCCTGCCAGGGCCGGGTCAGGGTTTGCCAGTCTTCATCCTCGAGCGTCAGCGGCGCCTTGCAGTGCGGGCACAAAGTGCGCACCAGACGCTGGGCCATGACGCCGAGTACGGTCGCTTTGATCAGGTAATGCGGCACGCCGAGTTCGAGCAAACGGCTGATGGCGCTCGGCGCATCGTTGGTGTGCAGGGTGGACAAGACCAAGTGCCCGGTGAGCGCGGCCTGAATCGCCATTTCCGCAGTTTCCAGATCGCGGATCTCGCCGATCATGATGATATCCGGGTCCTGCCGCATCAGCGCGCGCACCCCGGCGGCGAAGGTCAGTTCGATGTTGTGCTGCACCTGCATTTGGTTGAAGGCCGGCTCGACCATTTCGATCGGGTCCTCGATGGTGCAGAGGTTGACCTCCGGCGTCGCCAGTTTTTTCAGCGTGGTATACAGGGTGGTGGTCTTGCCCGAACCGGTCGGCCCGGTCACCAGAATGATGCCGTTGGGCTGGCGGGTCATGTCCTGCCAGCGCCGCAGGTCGTCGGCGCTGAAACCCAACTGGTCGAAATTTTTCAGCAGCACTTCCGGGTCGAAAATCCGCATGACCATTTTTTCACCGAACGCCGTCGGCAAGGTCGACAGACGCAACTCCACTTCGCCGCCGTCCGGGGTCTTGGTCTTGACCCGGCCATCCTGGGGTTTGCGCTTTTCCGCGACGTTCATGCGGCCGAGGCTTTTCAGGCGGCTGACAATCGCCATGGTCACCTGCGGCGGGAATTGATAGACGTTGTGCAGCACGCCGTCGATGCGAAAGCGCACGGTGCCGTGCTCGCGGCGCGGTTCGATATGGATATCGCTGGCGCGCTGCTGGAAAGCGTACTGGAACAGCCAGTCGACGATGTTGACGATGTGCGCGTCGTTGGCGTCCGGCTCCTGGTCGCTGGCGCCGAGGTTGAGCAGTTGTTCGAAATTGCCGAGGTTGCCGCCCTGGGCGTCGGCATTGCTGGCGCCGCTGACCGATTTGGCCAGCCGGAAAAACTCGACGCTGAAGCGCTGGATGTCGACCGGGTTGGCCACGACCCGTTTGATCGGCAGCTTCAATACGTGGGTCAGGTCAGCTTCCCAACCGCTGACGTAGGGCTGAGCGCTGGCCACGGTGACCGAGTCGCGGTCCACGGCGACGGCGAGAATCTTGTGCCGTTGCGCGAAGGCATAGGACATCAGCGGCGTGATCGCCGCGACATTGATTTTCAGCGGATCAATGCGCAAATACGGCTGACCGGCCTGTTGCGCCAGCCACAGGGTCAGGCTTTCCAGATCCAGATGTTTGCCCGGACGGCTGAGGTCGTCGAGTTGCTGGCTGGCGACGAACTCCAGCGGATGCATCTGCCCGTGAGCAGCATGGCGACGGCGGGCATTGAGCGCCTGTTCCGCCGCGTCCTGGCAGATGAAGCCTTGGGCGACCAGTTCCCGTAACACATCATTGAGGTCCAGCCAGCGGTCCTGAGTGACAAATTGAACGGACATGCGGCTTTCCTTTTTAAGCGTCATGCGCAAAAGGATAGTCGTGGCCCCGCTGACCGTTGGGCCACTACCCGACGAAGCCGTTGCCGGATTTGTCAGCCGGCAGCCTGTGCGGGCGCCTGCCACGCCGTGTCGGCGTTGTGCAGGTCCACTGTGCAGACGCTGATCAGGTTGCGCAGTTTCTCCGCGATCACCTGCGCGCGATGCCAGCTCAGGCCGCTCATGAGGAGGTCGATCGACAGCAGATCGTCCTGGCGCTGGACATTGACCTGCTCCGGCGTCAGAAACTGCAAAGCGAACAGATTCAGCACTCGCACCAGCAGATCCGGCTCGGCCTCGGCGACGATCCGGTACTGCGCCAAGCAGTGGGCGTTGTTGACGTTCCAGACATCGGCGCGAGCAGGCGCGCTTTTCAAGGCTTCAAGGTGCGGCATGGCGAATCTCCAGATCAGTGGAGAAATTTTTACATTCGGTGCGGGGTATTTCTTGGCTATGATCGGCGCCTGAACGGATTTATCGAAAGAGTTGATTCGTGAAAGTTGATCTTTGAGGATTTTTTATGCACAGCGAGCTGGACGCCTACGACCGCAAGATCCTCGCCTTGCTGCAGGAAGACGCTTCGCTGTCGAGCGCGCAGATCGCCGAGCAGGTCGGCCTGTCGCAATCGCCGTGCTGGCGGCGGATTCAGCGGATGAAGGAGGAGGGCATCATTCGCGGCCAGGTGACCTTGCTGGATCGCAAGAAGATCGGCCTGAACACGCAGATCTTCGCCGAAATCAAACTCAACGCCCACGGCCGCTCGAACTTCACCGAGTTCACCGAGGCGATTCGCGGCTTTCCGGAAGTGCTGGAGTGTTATGTGCTGATGGGCGCGGTGGATTTCATGCTGCGCATAGTCGCGGCGGACATCGAGGCGTACGAGCGATTCTTCTTCGAGAAGCTGTCGCTGGTGCCGGGGATACAGGAAGTGAATTCGATCGTGGCGCTGTCGGAGATCAAGTCCACCACCAGCCTGCCGGTCTAGTGCGGATGGCCTTTGTGGCGAGGGGATTTATCCCCGCTGGGCTGCGCAGCAGTCCCCGCTTTTTTAAGAACGGGGCCGCTTTGCGACCCAGCGGGGATGAATCCCCTCGCCACAGGGTCATCACATGCGCAGGAGGATTTTCCAGGCGCGATTCTGGTACACCGCAATCGCCTGATGCTTGCGCGCATCGAGCAGTTCGTCGGTGATGGTCGGCTCGTTGGCCAGTTGCGCCAGTTTGTTCAGCTCACCGTACAGACGATCCATTTCCGGGATGTCCAGCACGTTGCGCGCATGGTGCAACCAGACCTGAATGCGTTCGATACGCGGCAGTTGCTCGGCGAGGTCTTCCGGTTGCTGCTGATAGCGTTGCAGCTGCAGAGCAGTAGCTTCTTCGCCGAGCAGACGCGGCAACCAGCTGTGCAGTTGCGCGTCACCCTGACGGTTGCCACGGGTGTTGCGGTCGGCGGTCCAGGTGCGGGCCAGCAGCCAGCGCGAGGCGTTCAGCGAGAACTGGCCCCAGCGCGGGTCTTCCAGTTCTTCGAGGAACTGCTCCGGCGCGGCCTTGCGCACGTCTTCGTCTTCGATGCCGACCTGCACCAACGGGCGCCAGTCTTCCAGCAAGGCATCGAGGGCCACGCGCAGATCGTGGGTCGACTGACGCGGCGCAGCCTGGCCGAGGCTGCTGAGCAGGGCGCGCATTTCCGCGAGGTTCTCGACCCAGTCCTGCAACAGACGCCAGTGGCCGTTGAAGCGATATTGTTCGGCCAGACGCTGGCTGCTGCCGAGCAGATGCCAGCTCAGCGCGGCGAAGGCGTCGTCGAGACGGGTTTCGCTGGTCAGCTGCGGCGCTGGCAGGCTCAGCGAGTAGCTGTTGGCGTCGTGCAGGCGATAACCACGCTCGGCCTTGCTGATATCGCATGGCATCAGCGCCAGGGTTTCGGCCAGTTCGGCAGCCAGTTCCAGCAACGCGGCAGGCTCGCCTTCGCGCAGCTCCAGTTCCAGTTCGCAGATTTCTTCTTTCTGTTTGCCGACCACTACGTGGCCGAGATCCAGCGCGGCCTCGATAACCACTTTGGTCTTGCCACGGCCCCAGGCGATCTCGGCGCGCTCGCGGACGAAATCGGTGGTGAAGATCGGCTTGAGGGTTTTCTTGTCCAGCTCGGCCAGCGCCTCGGGCCAGCATTCGCCGTCGAGTTTCTTCACATCGAGCTTGGCTTTCGCCAGTTTCCAGTCGTACTCGTTACGCTCGGACAGACCGGCGACGCTCTGGCCACGGGTCTTGAGAGTTTGAATCACTTCGTCACCGTCCTTGCGCAGGCGCAGGGCGACTTTGGCCTGGGCGAGGTCGCGCTCGGGGGTGTCGAAATACTGGTTCATCAACTCACGGCGTTCCCAGCCACTTTTGTTGCGTTTCTTCAGCAGCGGGTGCTCGCGCAGGGCAGCGAGGGTTTCGCGGCTGACGCGGAGTTTGATTTCAGTTTCTTTTTGCATGGCCGGAACATCCAGAATCGGGAGCGCAGCCGGGGGAATGGGTGGCTGCCAAGGCCGTGCAGTGTACAGGAGTCAAACTTCCTACGCCCTGCGGCGGTTTATTCCGCGCGCCGGATGGTTCTATAGTGGGCCTCAATCCGGGACCTGGAGTCAGTGATGCCATTGCCGTCCATGCAAGACCAGTTCGCCGCGCTGATTGCCGCGCCATCGGTCAGCTGTACCCAACCGAACCTGGACCAGTCCAACCGCGCCGTTATCGATCTGCTCGCTGGCTGGCTCGGTGATTTGGGTTTCAGCTGCGATATCCAGCAGGTCAGCCCCGGCAAATTCAATCTGCTCGCCAGTTTCGGCAGCGGCCCCGGCGGCTTGGTGCTGGCCGGGCACAGCGACACCGTGCCTTATGACGATGCGTTGTGGCAGACCGATCCGCTGAAGCTCACTGAAGTCGACGGTCGCTGGGTCGGACTGGGCAGCTGCGACATGAAGGGCTTTTTTGCGCTGATTATCGAAGCCGTGCGGCCGCTGCTCGATCAGCCGTTCAAGCAACCGCTGCTGATCCTCGCCACCTGCGACGAAGAAAGCTCGATGTCCGGCGCCCGCGCGCTGGCCGAGGCCGGGCAACCGCTGGGCCGCGCGGCGGTGATCGGCGAGCCGACCGGGCTCAAGCCGATTCGCATGCACAAAGGCATCATGATGGAGCGCATCGACATCCTCGGACAGAGTGGCCACTCGTCTGATCCGCGTCTGGGCCACAGCGCGCTTGAAGCGATGCACGATGCCATCGGCGAACTGCGTGGTTTGCGCCTGTTGTGGCAGCGCGAATTCAGCAATCCACAATTCAGCGTGCCGCAACCGACGATGAACTTCGGTTGCATTCATGGCGGCGACAACCCCAATCGCATCTGCGGCCAGTGTTCGCTGGAGTTCGACCTGCGGCCGCTGCCGGGCATGGACCCGAACCTGCTGCGCGCGGAAATCCTGCGCAAGCTCAACCCGGTGGCCGAGCGGCATAAGGTGAAAATCGATTACAAACCGCTGTTCCCGGAAGTGCCGCCGTTCGAGCAGTCCGAAGATGCCGAACTGGTGCGCATCGCTGAAAAGCTCACCGGCCATCGCGCCGAAGCAGTAGCGTTCGGCACCGAAGCGCCTTATCTTCAGCGCCTCGGCTGCGAAACCATAGTCCTCGGCCCCGGCGACATTGCCTGCGCGCATCAACCCGGCGAGTACCTTGAAATGTCACGTTTGCAGCCTACCGTGCATCTGATTCGGCAGTTGATTGAACATTACTGCCTGACGACAGACGAACGATGACGGCCCTGTGTGGGAGCGTGCCTGCTCGCGAAAGCGTTCCGTCAGTCGCCATTGATGAACCTGATCCACCGTTTTCGCGAGCAGGCTCGCTGCCACAGGGTTAAATGTCTTGCATCAACCCGGTAAATTGCCTGTACCCCAACCCGTATTCATGAGGAGAGCGCGCGTGTCGCCAAGCCTGTTCCGACGATAACCATCAGCCCGCTGTGCGTTTTTCGTTTCGCCCCTTTTTTCGGCTGCTCTTTATTACAGGCCCAGGTTCATGCCCGAATACGTCAATTGGCTTCGCCACGCGTCCCCATACATCAATGCCCACCGCGATTGCACCTTCGTCGTCATGCTGCCCGGCGACGGCGTCGAGCATCCGAATTTCGGCAACATCGTCCACGACCTGGTCTTGCTGCACAGTCTGGGCGTGCGTCTGGTGCTGGTGCACGGCTCGCGCCCGCAGATCGAAACCCGCCTCGCCGCCCGTGGCCTGACCCCGCATTACCATCACGGCATGCGCATCACCGATGCCGCGACCCTGGAGTGTGTGATCGACGCGGTCGGCCAGTTGCGCATCGCCATCGAAGCACGGCTGTCGATGGACATGGCCTCATCGCCGATGCAGGGCTCGCGTCTGCGCGTGGCCAGCGGCAACCTCGTCACCGCGCGGCCGATCGGTGTGCTGGAAGGTGTCGACTATCACCACACCGGTGAAGTGCGTCGGGTCGACCGCAAGGGGATCAATCGCCTGCTCGATGAACGCTCGATCGTATTGCTGTCGCCGCTGGGCTACTCGCCGACCGGCGAAATCTTCAACCTTGCCTGCGAAGACGTCGCCACTCGCGCCGCCATCGATCTGGGCGCGGACAAGCTGCTGTTGTTCGGCGCCGAGCTCGGCCTGATCGACGAGAACGGCAAACTGGTGCGCGAACTGCGCCCGCAACAAGTGCCGGCCCATTTGCAGCGCCTCGGCATGAGCAACTATCAAGCGGAGTTGCTCGATGCCGCCGCCGAAGCCTGCCGTGGCGGTGTGGCGCGCAGTCATATCGTCAGTTACGCCGAAGACGGCGCGCTGCTGACGGAGCTGTTCACCCGTGACGGTGGCGGTACGCTGGTGGCGCAGGAGCAGTTCGAACTGGTGCGCGAGGCGGCGATTGAAGACGTCGGCGGCCTGCTCGACCTGATCAGTCCGCTGGAAGAGCAGGGCATTCTGGTGCGCCGCTCGCGGGAAGTGCTGGAGCGCGAGATCGAGCAGTTCAGCGTGGTCGAGCGCGAAGGCATGATCATCGCCTGTGCGGCGTTGTATCAGATTGCCGATTCCGATGCCGGCGAACTGGCGTGTCTGGCGGTGAATCCCGAGTATCGCCACGGCGGACGCGGCGACGAGTTACTCGAACGCATCGAAACCCGCGCGCGGGCGCAGGGTTTGAAAACCCTGTTCGTACTCACCACGCGCACTGCGCACTGGTTCCGCGAGCGCGGGTTCGAGCCGAGCAGCGTGGAACGCCTGCCAGCGGCGCGGGCGTCGTTGTACAACTATCAGCGCAATTCGAAGATCTTCGAAAAGACCCTCTGAACAACAGCGAGGTCTCCTGTGGCGAGGGGATTCATCCCCGCTGGACTGCGCAGCAGTCCCCTTGCGTTTCCAAGTGAAAACATAGGTGGTCGCTACGCGACCCAGCGGTGATAAATCCCCTCACCACAGGGTTCTGCATTCAGTCAGTGATGAATTTGGCGCTGACGTACGGCGAATAATCAGGCAGCACCGTCTCGACCTTGCCTTGTTCCTTCAAGAATTTCGCCGTTTCGGCAATGGCCTTCGCGGTGCCGCCGTCCAGCAGCGCGGTGCTTTGCTGCGCCTTGGCATCCGGGAACGCCGAACCGGCCAGCAGTTCCGGCACATCTGCTGCGTTGGCACCGGTCAATTTGGCGATTTTCTGCACAGGCACCGAGTCGGCCGTCCAGCTGTCTTTGTGTGCGGCGTAATCAGCGAACGACTCCAGGGTGACCTTGGCAAACTTGGCCACGACCTCGGGATGCTTCTCGGCAAAGTCCTTGCGCGCCACCCACACCTCGAAGGTCGGCGCACCCCACTGGCCGACCTGGGCGGCGTCGGTCAGGGTCTTGCCGGTCTTGCGGATCTCGCCCAGCGCCGGCGACCAGACAAACGCCCCGTCGATGTCGCCTCGCTTCCAGGCGGCGGCAATCTCGGCCGGTTGCAGATTGACCACTTTGACTTGCGAGGTAGTCAGGCCCCAGTGCTTCAACGCCCCAAGCAGACTGTAGTGCGAGGTCGACACGAACGGTGTGGCGATGGTTTTACCGATCAGGTCCTGCGGTTTGTCGATGCCGCTGCCGTTGCGCACCACCAAGGCTTCGGCGGCATTGATCTGTGCCGAAACGATGAACGCCACGATCGGCAGATTGCGTGAAGCAGCTGCCGCCAGTGGGCTTGAGCCAAGGTTGCCGATCTGCACGTCGCCAGAAGCAATGGCAGTGACGACTTCCGGGCCGCTGTTGAAACGACGCCAGTCGATCTTCTCGCCGATGGTTTTTTCATAGACACCATCGGCCTGCGGCACTTTGCTCGGATCGATCCCGGTCTGGTAGCCGACCGTCAGATCGGCGGCATGTGCGGAAAAAGAAAACAGTGCCGACACACAAACTGTAACAAATTGACTTGATAGTGCGCGTTTCGCCATGATGCGTCGCCTTTTCGATGGGATTTGCCGTATTGGGAGCACGGCAAAGCTAATCGATCTAAAAAAAGGTCAACAAATACCATTTAGGAATGAGCTTAGGCGCCGATACGCTGTTTCCCGGCGCAAAGGGCCATTAATGGGCCATATACCCGAATGGTATGAAAAAGAATGAATAAATTCTTTTTGGGATTATCAGGAAGTCTTTACGCTGCAGGGACCCAATCACTGGCGATTAGACGATGGTCGTAGACACACAAGGTTACGATTGACTTGGCAGTCACGGTCTGGCGCTAATCGCGCATCTTAGGATTCAGGGCAAATCGACCCCGAACCAGGAACACAAGAATTAGAACGAGAGGAGCGATACATGAACAAGTCCACCTTGGCCCTGGCTGTGGCCGTTGGGGTTATGGCGCAGCAGGCAGGCGCCGCCGGTTTCATCGAAGACAGCAAGGCTACTCTGGGTCTGCGCAACTTCTACATCAACACCGACAACCGTAATGGCACTGCCGAACCAAGTCGCAACGAAGAGTGGGGCCAAGGCTTCGATCTGCGCTTCATTTCCGGTTACACCCAAGGCACTGTCGGCTTCGGTATCGATGCCATCGGCCTGCTGGGCGTACGTCTGGATTCGGGCGGCGGCACCAACGGTAACGTTGCCTCCGGCGGCGGCCCAGGTACTGCTTACGGCGGCACTGTTTTCCCAAGCGAATCCAACGGTCAGGCGGTTGATAACTTCTCCAGCCTGGGTCTGACGGCCAAGGCCAAGATCTCCCAGACCGAACTGAAGCTGGGTACTCTGCAGCCGAAGAACCCGGTCATCGTCACTAACGATGGTCGTCTGCTGCCGCAAACCTGGCAGGGTGGCCAGATCACTTCCGGCGAGATCAAGGACCTGACTCTGGTCGGTGGCCAGATCGAGCACGTGAAAGGTCGTAACTCCAGCAACAATGAACAGCTGTCGATCGGTGGTGCAAGCGCGCGCACCATTAACAGCAACAAGTTCATCTACGCCGGTGGTGACTACAAAATCACCAAAGACCTGACTGCCCAGTACTACTACGGCAACCTGGAAGATTTCTACAAGCAACACTTCCTGGGTCTGGTTCACAACTGGGCAATCGGCCCGGGCGTTTTGAAGTCTGACTTGCGTTACTTCAACAGTTCCGACGACGGCGCCAACGGCAACACACCTGCTTACTTCAGCAACGGTAGCTACTCTGGTTTCGCCAACGGTCGCGGCAAAGTCGACAACAACCTCTACAGTGGTTTGTTCCTCTACACCGTTGCCGGTCACACCTTTGGTGGCGGCTACCAGGTGAGCAACGGCAGCAGCGACTTCCCTTGGCTGAACCAGGGCGACGGTTCGTCGAACTACACCATCACCGACATGCAGATCCAGAAGTTCGCCCGTGCCGGCGAGCGCACCTGGCAAGCACGCTACTCCTATGACTTCGCCAAGGTTGGCTTGCCAGGCCTGACCGCCGGTATGGTTTACCTGCGTGGCGACAACGTCGATACGTACAACGCCGGTCGCGTCCAGACTTCGAATGGCGCTTCCGAGTGGGAACGCGATCTGACCGTAGCGTACGTTGTTCCAGAAGGCCCGTTGAAAAACGTCGGCTTCATGTGGAAAAACGCTTCGTGGCGCACCGATATCGCCGGTCAACGTGACCAGGACGAAAACCGCCTGATCCTCAGCTACTCGATCCCACTGCTGTAATAGCGCCCGAGCAACTGAAGCAAAAAAAGCCCCGTCCGGCATCGCGCCGGACGGGGCTTTTGCGTTTCGAGTCAGGCTCACCCCCGTAAGCCCTTCTCGATTTCCCTCTTTGCTGCAACTCAAGGCCTTCTCGAACCTTGCGTTGGATGTTCGTCGCGATGCGGGTCGGTGTCCAATGAACAGATGTTTAATATTCATTAATGATCTAGATATCTAGTTATTTATTCTTTTTCACGCTGTTCGATCACGAGCTACAGTTGTTGTCTCCCATCCCTCATCAGGAGCAGCACCATGAGCCTCAGACTCGGCGACATCGCCCCCGATTTCGAACAAGACTCCAGCGCCGGCAAGATTCGTTTCCACGAATGGCTGGGCGATAGCTGGGGCGTGCTGTTTTCCCATCCGGCGGACTTCACTCCGGTGTGCACCACCGAGCTGGGTTTCACCGCCAAGCTCAAGGATGAATTCAGCCAGCGTGGCGTCAAGGCCATCGCGCTGTCGGTCGACCCGGTGGACTCGCACCACAAGTGGATCGAGGACATCAACGAAACCCAGAACACCATCGTCAATTTCCCGATCCTGGCCGATGCCGATCGCAAGGTTTCCGATCTCTACGACCTGATCCATCCGAACGCCAATGACACGCTGACCGTGCGTTCGCTGTTCGTCATCGACCCGAACAAGAAGATCCGCCTGACCATCACCTACCCGGCGAGCACCGGGCGCAACTTTCACGAGATCCTGCGGGTGATCGATTCGCTGCAACTCACCGACAACTATAAGGTCGCCACCCCGGCCAACTGGCAGGACGGTGAAGAAGTGGTGATCGTGCCGTCGCTCAAGGATGAGGACGAGATCAAGCAGCGCTTCCCGAAAGGCTATCGCGCGGTGAAACCGTACCTGCGCCTGACGCCGCAGCCGAACAAATGAGATTTGCGGTGTAGTCACCGCCGCTTTCGCGAGCAGGCTCGCTCCCACATTTGCAATGCATTCCCCTGTGGGAGCGAGCCTGCTCGCGAAGGCGTCAGCCCAGGCACTTGAGAATCCAGAATCACAACGCAGGGGAATTTCGGCCGTTTCGACGGCCTTTTTTTTCGCCTGGATTCTGCTTATCTTCATATTTCTTAAACGCATAACCAAATGAATAAATATGATTTATGGATATATAAATCAGCTGGTAAGGTCACTGCCAATGAAGCGAGATCGCAGCCTGCGAATCGCCCGTAACGCTTAAAGGAATCTGCAATGCTGGTCGTCTCACTCGGTGGCAGCCCCAGCCTGCGCTCCCGTTCCGGGGTGCTGCTGGAGCGCTCGCAACGCTGGTTGCAACAGCAAGGGGTGGAAGTGGTGAGTTATCAGGTGCGGGACTTCCCGGCCGAGGATCTGCTCCACGCGCGCTTCGACAGTCCGAAGGTCCTCGACCTGCTGCAACAGATCGCAAACGCCGATGGCCTGCTGATCGCCACGCCGGTGTACAAGGCCTCGTTTTCCGGAGCGCTGAAGACCCTGTTGGATCTGCTGCCGGAGCGTGCCTTGAATCACAAGGTTGTCTTGCCGATGGCTACCGGCGGCAGCATCGCCCACATGCTGGTGGTCGATTACGCCCTCAAGCCCGTGCTGTCGGCACTCAAAGCGCAGGAAATGCTTCAGGGCATTTTCGCCGAGGACAGCCAGATCGCTTATGGCGAAGGCAGTGCCGCCGCGCAACTGGCGCCGGCCCTGGAGCAACGGTTAAACGAGGCCCTGGACCAGTTCATCGGCGCCATGGCGCGCCGGCCGAAACCGCTGGAGCCAGGCCTGCTGAACGAACGTTTGTTGAGTGCTCGCTGGAGCATTTAAGCCTTATCGAAATTTGAAGTACTGGCCTTACTCGCCCGCCAACGGGCAAGCAGGTGCAGCCACAACCCAACAGCAAAAAGGAGAGCGCTATGCGCACTGTATTTTTGCGTCGTGGTCTGGTCGCTCTGTTTGCTGCGGCTGTCACCTTCGGCGCCATTACCCAAGCTCAAGCCGAGACCCTTCGGATCGGTTATCAGAAGTACGGCACGCTGGTGCTGCTCAAAGCCAAGGGCACGCTGGAAAAACGCCTCGCCGCGCAAGGCGTCGACGTGCAATGGACCGAGTTTCCCGGCGGCCCGCAGCTGCTCGAAGGCCTCAACGTCGGCTCGATCGACTTTGGTGTGACCGGCGAAACCCCACCGGTTTTCGCTCAAGCTGCCGGCGCTGATCTGCTCTACGTTGCCTACGAACCGCCAGCGCCGAACAGCGAAGCGATCCTCGTGCCGAAGGACTCGCCGATCAAATCGGTGGCCGATCTCAAGGGCAAGAAAGTCGCCCTGAACAAAGGCTCCAACGTTCACTACCTGCTGGTGCGCGCGCTGGAAGACGCCGGCCTCAAGTACAGCGATATTCAGACCGTGTTCTTGCCGCCGGCCGATGCCCGCGCTGCGTTCGAACGTGGCAGTGTCGACGCCTGGGTCATCTGGGATCCGTACCAGGCCGCTGCCGAGAAACAACTGCAAGCGCACACCCTGCGTGACGGCAAAGGCATCGTCGACAACCATCAGTTCTATCTGGCGACCAAACCTTACGCGCAGAAAAATCCCGAGGTGATCAAGACTCTCGTCGAAGAAGTCCGCGCGGTGGGTGAATGGTCGAAAGCCAATCCCGAAGACGTGACGCAACAGGTCGCGCCACTGCTTGGCTTGCCGGCGGACATCACCCTGACCTCGGTGAAACGCCAAGGCTACGGCGCGCTGTTCCTGACCCCGGAAGTGGTCGCTGCGCAACAGAAAATCGCCGACACGTTCTTCCAGCTCAAGCTGATTCCCAAGCCGTTGAGCATCAAGGATGTGATCTGGACCCCGCCGGCCGCTGTGGCCCAAAGCTCCCAAGCCCAGTAATTCAAATCCACAAGGAGACCACTCCATGAGCCTCAACATCTTCTGGTTCCTGCCAACCCACGGTGACGGCCATTACCTTGGCACCGCCGAAGGCGCCCGCGCGGTTGATCACGGTTATCTGCAGCAAGTCGCGCAAGCGGCGGATCGTCTGGGTTTTGGTGGGGTGCTGATTCCCACCGGGCGTTCCTGCGAAGACTCGTGGCTGGTGGCAGCCTCGCTGATTCCGGTGACCCAGCGTTTGAAATTCCTCGTCGCCCTGCGCCCCGGGATCATTTCCCCGACGGTCGCGGCGCGCCAGGCAGCAACGCTGGATCGCTTGTCCGGCGGGCGCGCCCTGTTCAATCTGGTCACCGGTGGCGATCCGGAAGAACTGGCCGGCGACGGTCTGTTCCTCAACCATGAGGAACGCTATCAAGCCTCGGTGGAATTCACCCGCATCTGGCGCCGTGTGCTGGAAGGCGAAACCGTCGATTATGACGGCGAGCACATCAGCGTGAAGGGCGCGAAGCTGCTGTATCCGCCGATCCAGCAACCGCGTCCGCCGCTTTATTTCGGTGGCTCCTCCGAAGCGGCGCAGGATCTGGCGGCAGAGCAGGTCGAGATGGTCCTGACCTGGGGCGAGCCGCCGGCCGCGGTGGCCGAGAAGATCGCACAAGTCCGGGCCAAAGCCGCCAAACTCGGCCGTACCGTGCGCTTCGGCATTCGTCTGCATGTGATCGTCCGTGAAACCAACGCCGAAGCCTGGCAGGCTGCGGACCGGCTGATCTCGCATCTGGACGACGACACCATCCAACGTGCGCAGGCTTCGCTGGCGCGCTTCGATTCGGTCGGCCAGCAACGCATGGCCGCGCTGCACGGCGGCAGCCGCGACAACCTCGAAGTCAGCCCGAACCTCTGGGCCGGCGTCGGTCTAGTGCGCGGCGGTGCCGGTACCGCGCTGGTCGGCGATGGCCCGACCGTGGCAGCGCGGGTCAAGGAATATGCCGATCTTGGTATCGACACCTTCATCTTCTCCGGTTATCCACACCTTGAAGAGTCGTATCGGGTGGCCGAGTTGCTGTTCCCACACCTCGACGTCGAACGCCCGGAACTGCCGAAGAGCGCCGGTTATGTCAGTCCGTTCGGCGAGATGGTCGCCAACGACATCCTGCCCAAAGCCGCGTCGCAGAGCTGAGGCGCAGCCATGAAGAAAATTATCCACAGCCTCGCGCCCTGGGCGTTGCCGGTGTTGCTGCTGGCGGTGTGGCAGTTGTCGGTTTCAGCGGGCTGGTTATCGACACGGATTCTGCCGGCCCCGGTGGCAGTGATCGAAGCCGGTGTCAGTCTGGTACGCAGCGGCGAGATCTGGACGCACCTGGCGATCAGCGGCTGGCGCGCGGCACTCGGTTTTACCATCGGCGGCAGCATTGGTCTGGTGCTGGGTTTCATCACCGGCCTGTCGAAGTGGGGCGAGCGCCTGCTCGATAGCTCGGTGCAGATGATCCGCAACGTGCCGCATCTGGCGCTGATTCCGCTGGTGATCCTGTGGTTCGGCATCGACGAGTCAGCGAAGATTTTCCTCGTGGCGCTGGGCACCTTGTTCCCGATTTACCTCAATACTTACCACGGCATCCGCAACGTCGACCCGGCGCTGGTGGAGATGGCGCGCAGTTATGGCCTGAGCGGTTTCAGCCTGTTCTGGCAGGTGATTCTGCCGGGTGCGTTGCCGTCGATTCTGGTCGGCGTGCGCTTCGCTTTGGGCTTCATGTGGCTGACGCTGATCGTCGCTGAAACCATCTCGGCCAGCTCCGGTATCGGCTATCTGGCGATGAACGCCCGCGAATTCTTGCAGACCGATGTGGTGGTGCTGGCGATCCTGCTTTACGCGGTGCTCGGCAAACTCGCCGACCTCGCCGCCCGTGGACTTGAACGTGTGTGGCTGCGCTGGCACCCGGCCTATCAGGTTTCCAAGGGAGGTGCGGCATGACCGCTCAACAACCTCCACGCCTGTTGCGCGGGACTCCGCTGGCGGTGCGCAACCTGCAAAAAACCTTCGGCGCGCGCCAGGTGCTGCGTGACATCGATCTGCACATTCCGGCGGGGCAGTTTGTCGCCGTCGTCGGGCGCAGCGGTTGTGGCAAGAGCACGTTCTTGCGCTTGCTCGCCGGCCTCGATCAACCGACTGGCGGCGAGCTGCTGGCCGGCTCCGCGCCGCTCAGCCAGGCGCGCGACGATACGCGGCTGATGTTCCAGGAAGCGCGGCTGCTGCCGTGGAAAAAGATCATCGACAACGTCGGTCTCGGCCTCAAGGGCAACTGGCGCCAGCAAGCGCTGGACGCACTGGAAGCAGTGGGCCTGGCTGATCGCGCCAATGAATGGCCGGCGGCGTTGTCCGGTGGCCAGAAGCAGCGCGTCGCGCTGGCCCGGGCGCTGATTCACCAGCCGCGTCTGCTGCTGCTCGACGAACCGCTCGGCGCACTGGATGCCCTGACCCGCATCGAGATGCAGCAACTGATCGAACGGCTCTGGCAGCAACACGGCTTCACCGTGCTGCTGGTAACCCATGACGTCAGTGAAGCGGTGGCGATCGCCGATCGGGTGATCCTCATCGAGGACGGCGAAGTCGGTCTCGACCTGCACGTCGAACTGCCTCGCCCCAGGGTGCGTGGCTCGCATCGCCTCGCCGCGCTGGAAACCGAAGTGCTCAACCGTGTTCTGTCCCTGCCCGGCGAACCGCCGGCGCCGGAACCCGTTTCACCCCTGCCTACGCAATTGCGTTGGGCGCAATGAAGCAGCTGCAAGCTTCAAGCTACAAGCCGCAAGAACATGCCTGGTGCTTTTACTTGCAGCTTATAGCTCGCCGCTTGCAGCTCATTTCGATCCTAGGAGAAATGCCATGACTATCAAAGCCATCAACGTGCGCAACCAGTTCAAAGGCTCGATCAAGGAAATCGTCCTCGGCGACGTGCTGTCGGAAATCGACGTGCAGACCGCTTCGGGCATCGTCACTTCGGTGATCACCACCCGTTCTGTGAAAGAGTTGGAGCTGGTGGTCGGCAGTGAGGTGATCGCCTTTGTGAAATCCACCGAGGTGTCGATCGCCAAGTTGTAAGCCGGTGAACAACAAACAACCCCGGAGGGTGTGAGCCCTGCGGGGTTTTTTGTGCCTGTCGCGGATTCGGCGGCGCGGCTTTCGCGAGCAGGCTCGCTCCCACAGGGGAACGCATTTCAAATGTGGGAGCGAGCCTGCTCGCGAAAGGGCCGGTGCATGCGCTAGAGATTTCTTTTGGGTAAATATGGCGGAAGGTACAACCCGATATAGGCATCAAACACGCGCATCCCTTCTTCGGCCATGCGTGGGGTGATCTGCCCGTGCTGCTGCACCGAACGTGCATAAACCCGGTCGCCCAGTTCCATCGCCAGGGCAAACACATCGACATCGTCGGGCAGCCTCGGCAACTCGAAATGCTGGTCGAACAGCTTGTGCATCAGGTCGCCCAGTTCCAGATCGTGCTGGCGGTCAGCCTGGGTGACTTCGGTCAGGCCGTGTTGCGCCAGAATCAATTGCCGCGCGGCTGCGTCTTCGTCGTAGATCTCCAGCATGCGCTGTTCGACCAGTCGCGACAGATCTCGCCAGTCGCGCAAAGCATCATGATCGATCGGCGCTTGCAGGCAGGCGCGGAAGGCTGCGTGGACATCGGCGGTCAGCGCTTCGAGCAGTGCCGGGACGCTGGCGAAGAAGTGATACACGGAGGAGGGCGGAATCTGCGCGCGCTCGGCCACGCTGTAGATCGACAGACTGGCCACGCCCTCGGCCGCCAGCAGGGTGCGCGCGGCATCGAGGATCGAATCGATCCGCGCCTGACTGCGGGCACGGGGTTTGCGGACGGTGGCGGGACGCGTCATGGAAGTCTCCTGCGGGGCAGCGGGCATTGTACGAGGCGGTTCAGGTGTTGTCTGCCAGTACCCTGTGGCGAGGGGATTTAGCGAAACGTCGCACCGCCCCGTTCGGCTGCGCAGCAGTCGTAAACCCTGAGAGCCGGGTATTCCTGACACACCGAGTGGGATGGATTTGGGGCTGCTTCGCAACCCAACGGGGATAAATCCCCTCGCCACAGGTTTTGTGTTCGGCCATAAAAAAACGCCGCTGGCTGAATCAGCCAACGGCGTTTTTTGAAGCTGCAACCGCTTAAACGGTATGCAGATACCAGTTGTACTCAAGGTCGGAGATGGAGTGTTCGAACTCCTCCAGCTCGCTTTCCTTGCAGGCGACGAAGATATCGATGTACTTCGGATCGATGTACTTGGCCATCACCTCGCTGTCGTCCAGCTCGCGCAGGGCATCGCGCAAGTTGTTCGGCAGGCTCTGCTCGTTTTGTTCGTAGCTGTTGCCTTCGACAGGCGCGCCCGGTTCGATCTTGTTGACCAGACCGTGGTGCACGCCGGCCAGTACCGAAGCCATCAGCAGGTACGGGTTGGCGTCGGCGCCGGCCACGCGGTGCTCGATACGTACGGCATCGGCAGAGCCGGTCGGTACGCGAATCGCCACGGTGCGGTTGTCCAGGCCCCAGCACGGCGAGTTCGGTACGTAGAACTGCGCGCCGAAGCGACGGTAGGAGTTGACGTTCGGGCAGAGGAAAGCCATCTGCGCCGGCAGGGTCTCGAGCACACCGCCGATCGCGTGACGCAGCGCGGCGTTCTGCTCGGGATCCTCGCTGGCAAAAATGTTTTTGCCGGCTTTGTCCAGAATCGAAATGTGTACGTGCAGACCATTGCCCGCCTGGCCCGGATACGGCTTGGCCATGAAGGTGGTGTCCATTTCATGGTCGTAGGCGATGTTCTTGATCAGACGCTTGAGCAGGACTGCGTAGTCGCAGGCCTTGATCGGGTCGGCGACGTGGTGCAGGTTCACTTCGAACTGCGCCGGGGCACTTTCCTTGACGATCGCGTCGGCCGGGATGCCTTGCTCTTTGGCGCCTTCCAGAATGTCCTGGAGGCAGTCGACGTATTCGTCGAGGTCGTCGATCAGGTAGACCTGCGTCGAGTGCGGGCGTTTGCCGGAGATCGGCGAGCGTGGCGGCTGCGGACGGCCGTTCACGTTTTCCTGGTCGATCAGGTAGAACTCGAGTTCGAAGGCGGCGCAGATGGTCAGGCCGAGCTCGTCGAACTTGGTCACCACCTGGCGCAGCACCTCACGGGGATCGGCGAAGAACGGATCGCCTTCGAGTTCGTGCATGGTCATCAACAGCTGCGCGGTCGGGCGCTTCTGCCATGGCTCGTTGCACAGGGTATCGGGGATCGGATAGCAGATACGATCGGCGTCGCCGATGTCCAGGCCCAGACCGGTGCTTTCCACCGTGGAGCCGTTGATATCCAGAGCAAATAGAGAGGCCGGCAGGTTGATGCCTTTCTCGTAAACCTTGTGGAGGCTGGTGCGTTCGATGCGCTTGCCGCGCACCACACCATTCATATCCGCAATCAGAAGGTCAACGTACAGAACCTCAGGATGTTCCTTAAGGAACGCGTTCGCTTCGTTAAGCTGAACGGCACGCGGGGGTACCGACATGATGCAACACCTTTGTTGTTAAAAATATCAATCATTGATCTTTTCTGGTTTCAGTCAACCCGAACGGCCTGCCGAAGTCAAGCGAGGCCTTTTTTGCCCCGAAAAAGCGCTTGGAGGGCATTTATGGGGCACTTTGGGGCGTTTTTTCAAACCTTGAACCTTGCTCAGCTGCGAGCTTGAGCAGGCCGTGTTGTATTTTTTACGGGGGTGTTGTGTAAAAAAATGAACAAGGCTAAGCTCCGGTCAAACCCATAACAGCAATAATACCGGGGTGCTTCATGTCTCGCCTGCCGTTAATCGGCATCACCGACTGCTCGCAACAGTCCGGTCTGCATGCTCATCACATCAGTGGCGATCAATCCGTCCGTAGCGCAGCCAGCAAGGCGCGCAGCCTGTCGACGAGACTCTCGTCAACATCCGGCAAAACGGCAGCGTCCGATATTCTGGACGTCGGGCACAGCATCCGCTTTATGGCGTCTCCTTTCACTATAGAACTCTTTCCCTCTCAAAGCCCGTGCCGCACTCAGCGTCATGCTTGTGATTCTGCACGTTCGCAAAGTGCACGGGAAATGCAACGCCAGCGTCAAGGGCAGGTAAGCTCCTCTTTCATTGTCTATGCGCGGTGCCAGGCGTAAGCCGGCACTGCGCGAGCAAGCCCCCTTTAACGCGACGCCGCAAGCGTCAAAATTGCCTGACATCGCGTCAGGAGACTCAGCCCAGAGGCATTTATGAGTAACAACCTCGACCAGCTCACCGATTGGTTGAAAGACCGCAAGATCACAGAAGTCGAATGCATGATCGGCGACTTGACCGGTATTACCCGGGGCAAGATTTCGCCGACCAACAAGTTCATCGCCGAGAAAGGCATGCGTCTGCCGGAGAGCGTGCTGCTGCAGACCGTGACCGGCGACTACGTCGAAGACGACATCTATTACGAACTGCTCGACCCGGCCGACATCGACATGATCTGCCGCCCCGACCAGAACGCCGTGTACCTGGTGCCGTGGGCCATCGAGCCGACCGCGCAGGTAATCCACGACACCTACGACAAGCAAGGCAACCCGATCGAGCTTTCGCCGCGCAACGTCCTCAAGAAAGTCTTGAAGCTGTATGCCGACAAGGGCTGGCAACCAATCGTGGCGCCGGAAATGGAGTTCTACCTGACCAAGCGCAGCGACGACCCCGACTATCCGTTGCAGCCGCCGATCGGCCGCTCGGGCCGTCCGGAAATCGGCCGGCAGTCGTTCTCCATTGAAGCGGCCAACGAATTCGACCCGCTGTTCGAAGACGTCTACGACTGGTGCGAATTGCAGGAGCTGGACCTCGATACGCTGATCCACGAAGACGGCACGGCGCAGATGGAAATCAACTTCCGTCACGGTGATGCCCTGTCGCTGGCCGATCAGATTCTGGTGTTCAAGCGCACCATGCGTGAAGCCGCGCTCAAGCACGACGTAGCGGCGACCTTCATGGCCAAGCCGATGACCGGCGAGCCGGGCAGCGCCATGCACCTGCACCAGAGCATCATCGACATTCAGACCGGCAAGAACGTCTTCTCCAATGAAGACGGGACGATGAGCCAACTGTTCCTGCACCACATCGGTGGTCTGCAAAAACTGATTCCCGAGCTGTTGCCGCTGTTCGCGCCGAACGTCAACTCGTTCCGCCGCTTCCTCCCGGACACTTCGGCACCGGTGAACGTCGAGTGGGGCGAAGAGAACCGTACCGTCGGCCTGCGCGTACCAGATGCCGGCCCGCAGAACCGTCGCGTGGAAAACCGCCTGCCGGGCGCAGACGCCAACCCGTACCTGGCGATTGCCGCGAGCCTGCTCTGCGGTTACATCGGCATGGTCGAGGGCCTGAACCCGAGTGCGCCTGTGGTCGGCCGTGGTTACGAGCGCCGCAACCTGCGCCTGCCGCTGACCATTGAGGACGCGCTGGAGCGCATGGAAAACAGCGCGACCATCGAGAAGTATCTCGGCAAGACCTTCATCACCGGCTACGTCGCGGTCAAGCGGGCCGAGCATGAAAACTTCAAGCGCGTGATCAGTTCGTGGGAGCGTGAGTACCTGCTCTTCGCCGTCTGATACGCCGGGCGCGGCGGCCAGCCGTCGCGCCTTCACCGATAACAAGGAGAATTGGCATGACCAGCAACAACCCGCAAACCCGTGAGTGGCAAGCGCTGAGCAGCGATCACCACCTGGCCCCGTTCAGTGATTTCAAGCAACTGAAAGAGAAGGGCCCGCGGATCATCACCAACGCCAAGGGCGTTTATCTGTGGGACAGCGAAGGCAACAAGATCCTCGACGGCATGGCCGGCCTCTGGTGCGTAGCGATCGGTTACGGTCGCGATGAGCTGGCCGATGCCGCCGCGAAACAGATGCGCGAACTGCCTTACTACAACCTGTTCTTCCAGACCGCACACCCGCCGGCACTGGAACTGGCCAAGTCGATTGCCGACGTGGCGCCGGAAGGCATGAACCACGTGTTCTTCACCGGTTCCGGCTCCGAAGGCAACGACACCATGCTGCGCATGGTTCGCCACTACTGGGCGATCAAAGGCCAGCCGAACAAGAAAGTCATCATCAGCCGCAAGAACGGTTATCACGGTTCTACCGTGGCCGGCGCGAGCCTCGGCGGCATGACCTATATGCACGAGCAGGGCGACCTGCCGATTCCGGGCATCGTCCACATCGCCCAGCCGTACTGGTTTGCCGAGGGCGGTGACATGTCGCCGGAAGAGTTCGGCATCTGGGCGGCCAATCAGCTCGAAGAAAAGATTCTCGAAGTCGGCGTCGACAACGTCGGTGCCTTTATTGCCGAGCCTATTCAGGGTGCCGGCGGCGTGATCATTCCGCCCGACACCTACTGGCCGCGCATCAAGGAAATCCTCGCCAAGTACGACATCCTCTTCGTCGCCGACGAAGTGATCTGCGGTTTTGGTCGTACCGGTGAGTGGTTCGGTAGCGATTTCTACGACCTCAAGCCGCACATGATGACCATCGCCAAGGGCCTGACCTCCGGCTACATCCCGATGGGCGGATTGATCGTGCGTGACTCGGTGGTGGCCGTGCTCAACGAAGGCGGCGATTTCAACCACGGTTTCACTTACTCCGGGCACCCGGTGGCGGCAGCGGTGGGACTGGAAAACATCCGCATCCTGCGCGACGAAAAAATTATCGAGAACGCCCACAACGAAACGGCACCGTATTTGCAGAAACGTCTGCGCGAGCTGAACGATCACCCGTTGGTGGGTGAAGTTCGCGGCGTCGGTCTGCTGGGGGCGATCGAGCTGGTGCAGAACAAGGCCACGCGCAAGCGTTACGAAGGCAAGGGTGTGGGCATGATCTGCCGGCAGTTCTGCTTCGACAATGGCCTGATCATGCGCGCGGTGGGCGACACCATGATCATCGCGCCGCCGCTGGTGATCAGCAAAGCCGAGATCGATGAGCTGGTTACAAAAGCACGCAAGTGTCTGGACCTGACCCTCGGTGCGCTACAGGCCTAGGTGCTAGGCTTTGGGCGGGGGAGCTGCGGCGCACTCGCTCAAAGCTGTCAGAAAGGCTGGTCTTTTGTTGAAAGACCGCCTCGGATCTTGCCAGACTAGCCGCGGTTCCAGTTGTCCGGGTTCGGCCGCTGAACAAAGTGGTTCAAAAAAGAAAAATTTGGAGCATGACGCATGAAGGCATTAGGTAAAAAGCTAGCTGGCAAGACTCTGCTCGCGCTGTCCATGGCGGGCATGATGGCGGGTGCGGTGCACGCGGACGACAAGGTGCTGCACGTCTACAACTGGTC
The DNA here is from genome assembly GCF_019145195.1 of Pseudomonas siliginis. Taxonomy (GTDB): domain Bacteria; phylum Pseudomonadota; class Gammaproteobacteria; order Pseudomonadales; family Pseudomonadaceae; genus Aquipseudomonas; species Aquipseudomonas siliginis. The sequence goes on along the minus strand of NZ_JAHSTW010000002.1, from coordinate 323,520 downwards.
CGACTACATCGCGCCGGACACCGTGGCCAACTTCGAAAAAGCCACCGGGATCAAAGTCGTCTACGACGTCTTCGACAGTAACGAAACCCTGGAAGCCAAGCTGCTGGCCGGCAAGTCCGGTTATGACATCGTGGTGCCTTCCAACAATTTCCTCGCCAAGCAGATCAAGGCCGGCGTTTACCAGGAGCTGGACAAGTCCAAGCTGCCGAACTGGAAAAACCTCGACGAAGACCTGCTCAAGGCCGTTGGCGATGCCAGCGACCAGGGCAACAAACACGCCTTCCCATACATGTGGGGCTCGATCGGCATCGGCTACAACCCGGCCAAGGTCAAGGCTGCGCTGGGCATCGACAAGATTGATTCGTGGGACGTGGTGTTCAAGCCGGAAAACATCGAGAAACTCAAAAGCTGCGGCGTGAGCTTCCTCGATGCCCCGACCGAAATGATTCCGGCGGCATTGCACTATCTGGGCAAGCCGACCAACAGCAAGGACAAGGCTGACCTGAAAGCCGCCGAAGACCTGTTCCTGAAGATCCGTCCTTCGGTCGCCTACTTCCACTCTTCCAAGTACATCTCCGATCTGGCCAACGGCAACATCTGCGTCGCCGTCGGTTACTCGGGTGACCTGGAGCAATCCAAGACCCGCGCTCAGGAAGCCGGTGACAAGGTCAAGCTGGCCTACACCATTCCGAAAGAAGGCGCCGGTACTTTCTACGACATGGTCGCCATTCCCAAGGATGCCGAAAACGTCGAAGCCGCCTACAAGTTCATGAACTACCTGATGGAGCCGCAAGTGATGGCCGGCATCACCAACGCCGTGCGTTTCCCGAACGGCAACAAGGCGGCGACGCCTATGGTGGACAAGGACATCACCAGCGACCCGAGCATCTATCCTTCGGCTGAAGTGAAGAAGCAACTCTATGCGATCAGCGATCTGGACGCCGCCACACTGCGTCTGATCACCCGCAGCTGGACCAAGATCAAATCGGGCAAATAAGCCGGTTTGTCGTCACAACCACTGGCCGTCGTCGTCGCGACGGCGGCCAGCGGCTAATTAAATGACAGAAAGTTTTGCTGGATCGGTTTTTCGAGGGTAAGTTGCGCGCCGGTTTTGTTGTCGGGCAGCCATGGCTGTCATGCAGCGCGGGGCAACTTGGGCCCAATCAATTTAGAGGACCTCCACTTGCCTGTATTTTCTTCTTTGCGCAAAGCCCTGCTGGCCGCTGCCGGCCTGACAATCGCTGTCGGAGCCCAGGCCGCCGGTACGGTGCATATTTATAACTGGTCCGATTACATCGGCGAATCGACCCTGGCCGACTTCGAGAAAGAGACCGGGATCAAACCGGTCTACGACGTTTTCGACTCCAACGAAACCCTGGAAGGCAAGCTGCTCGCCGGGCGCACCGGTTATGACGTGGTCGTGCCGTCGAACCACTTCCTTGGCAAGCAGATCAAGGCAGGCGCGTTCCAGAAGCTCGACAAGGCGCAGCTGCCGAATTATTCCAACCTCGACCCGGTGCTGCTCAAGCGCCTGGAACAGAACGACCCCGGCAACCTCTACGCCGTACCGTATCTGTGGGGCACCAACGGCATCGGCTACAACGTCGACAAGGTCAAGGCCGTGCTCGGTATCGACAAGATCGATTCCTGGGCCGTGCTGTTCGAGCCGGAAAACATCAAGAAGCTGCACAGCTGCGGTGTCGCGTTCCTCGATTCGGCTGACGAAATGATGCCGACCATGCTCAATTACCTGGGCCTGAACGCCAACAGCACCAACACCAAGGACTACGAAAAGGCCACCGCCAAGCTGCTCGCGGTGCGTCCTTACGTGACCTATTTCCATTCCTCGAAGTACATCGGCGATCTGGCTAACGGCGACATCTGCGTGGCCATCGGTTTCTCCGGCGACATCTTCCAGGCGAAGAACCGTGCCGAGGAAGCCAAAAAGGGCGTCAACATCGCCTATTCGATCCCGAAAGAGGGCGGTGCGCTGTGGTTCGACATGCTGGCGATCCCCAAGGATTCGTCCAACGTCAAAGAGGCCCACGCCTTCATCAATTATTTGCTGAAACCTGAGGTGATCGCCCAGGTCAGTGATTACGTCGGTTACGCCAACCCCAACCCGGGTTCGGACAAGCTGATGGAGCAATCCATTCGCGCCGATGAAGCGGTTTACCCACCGCAAGCAGTCCTCGACAAGACCTACGTGTCGACCGAGTTGCCAGCCAATATTCAGCGTTTGATGACCCGTAGCTGGACCAAGGTCAAGTCGGGCAAATAACGCACAAACTATCCAGGGTTCGTCTTGCGGGGCGAACTGCTGCTTCTGTTGGGAGTTTCGTAAATGGCAGTTGCCTCCGGCGCCTACAAGAAAGCCCTCGAGGGCGACCAGACACCGAAACAGGTGCTGGTCAAAATCGACCGGGTCACGAAGAAGTTCGACGAGACGATTGCCGTGGACGACGTGTCCCTGGAAATCAAGAAGGGCGAAATTTTTGCTCTGCTCGGCGGTTCGGGATCGGGCAAATCCACCTTGCTACGGATGCTTGCAGGCTTCGAACGGCCCACGGAAGGGCGGATTTTCCTCGACGGCGTCGACATCACCGACATGCCGCCGTACGACCGTCCGATCAACATGATGTTCCAGTCTTACGCTTTGTTCCCGCACATGACCGTGGCGCAGAACATCGCCTTCGGCCTGCAGCAGGACAAGATTCCCAAGGCTGAAATCGACGCCCGCGTGGCCGAGATGCTCAAGCTGGTGCAGATGAGCCAGTACGCCAAGCGCAAGCCGCATCAACTGTCCGGCGGTCAGCGTCAGCGCGTGGCCCTGGCCCGCTCGCTGGCCAAGCGCCCGAAGTTGTTGCTGCTCGACGAACCGATGGGTGCACTGGACAAGAAACTGCGTTCGCAGATGCAACTGGAACTGGTGGAAATCATCGAGCGCGTCGGCGTGACCTGCGTGATGGTGACCCACGACCAGGAAGAGGCCATGACCATGGCCGAGCGCATCGCGATCATGCACCTCGGTTGGATCGCGCAGATCGGTAGCCCGATCGACATCTACGAAACCCCGACCAGCCGTCTGGTCTGCGAATTCATCGGCAACGTCAACATCTTCGAAGGCGAAGTGATCGACGACGCCGAAGGCCACGCGACCATCACCTGCAAGGACCTCGACCGGCAGATCTACGTCGGCCACGGCATCAGCACCTCGGTGCAGGACAAGTCGGTCACCTACGCGATTCGCCCGGAAAAACTGCTGGTCACCGCCGACATGCCGACCTGCGAGTACAACTGGTCGAGCGGCAAGGTCCACGACATCGCTTATCTGGGCGGACACTCGGTGTTCTACGTCGAATTGCCGAGCGGCAAACTGGTGCAGTCGTTCGTCGCCAACGCCGAACGTCGCGGCGCGCGTCCGACCTGGGGCGATCAGGTCTACGTGTGGTGGGAAGACGATAGCGGCGTGGTACTTCGCTCATGAACATGCGCAAATTCAAACGCCGTATAAACCGAATCATCCCCAATGGCCGGCAGCTGGTCATCGGGGTGCCGTTCATCTGGCTGTTCCTGTTCTTCATGCTGCCGTTCTTCATCGTTCTGAAGATCAGCTTCGCCGAAGCCGACGTGGCGATCCCGCCGTGCCACCGAGATCACACCTACGCCGAGCAGAAGCTGCAGCTGCTGTTGAACCTGGGCAACTACGCGTTGCTGGCCGGCGACGAGTTGTACATCGCGGCGTACCTCGGTTCGCTGAAAATGGCCTTTATCAGCACCGTGCTCTGCCTGCTGATCGGTTACCCGATGGCCTATGCCATCGCCACTGCCCGGAAAGAGCTGCAAACGGTGCTGGTACTGCTGATCATGATGCCGACCTGGACGGCGATCCTGATCCGCGTCTACGCGTGGATGGGCATCCTCAGCAACAACGGCCTGCTCAACGGGTTCCTGATGAGCATGGGCCTGATCGACGAGCCGCTGCAGATCCTCAACACCAACCTGGCGGTGTACATCGGGATTGTCTATTCGTACCTGCCGTTCATGATCCTGCCGCTGTACGCCAACCTGGTCAAACACGATCAGAGTCTGCTGGAAGCCGCGTCCGATCTGGGTTCGAGCACGTTCAACAGCTTCTGGAAGATCACCATTCCATTGTCCAAGAACGGCATCATCGCCGGCTGCATGCTGGTATTCATTCCTGTGGTCGGCGAGTTCGTGATCCCGGAACTGCTCGGCGGCCCGGAAACCCTGATGATCGGTAAGGTGTTGTGGCAAGAGTTCTTCAACAACCGCGACTGGCCGGTGGCGTCCGCCTTGGCGGTGGTGATGCTGGCGATCCTGATTGTGCCGATCATTCTGTTCAACCGGAGTCAGGCCAAGGAAATGGAGGGTAAAGAATGAAGCGCTTCCGTTTCTCCAGCCTGATGCTGGTACTGGGTCTGCTGTTCATCTATCTGCCGATGCTGATCCTGGTCATCTACTCGTTCAACGCCTCGAAACTGGTGACGGTGTGGGGCGGCTGGTCGATCAAGTGGTACGTCGGCCTGCTCGACAACTCGCAACTGATGGGCTCGGTGCTGCGCTCGCTGGAAATCGCCTGCTACACCGCGGTTGCTGCGGTGGCACTGGGTACCCTGGCAGCGTTCGTGCTGACCCGTATCACCCGCTTCAAGGGCCGTACGCTGTTCGGCGGCCTGGTGACTGCACCACTGGTGATGCCGGAAGTGATCACCGGTCTGTCGCTGTTGCTGCTGTTCGTGGCCATGGCGCAGATGATCGGCTGGCCGCAGGAGCGCGGCATCGTCACCATCTGGATCGCCCACACCACGTTCTGCGCGGCGTATGTGGCGGTGGTGGTGTCAGCGCGCTTGCGTGAGCTGGACCTGTCGATCGAAGAGGCGGCGATGGACCTGGGTGCACGGCCGTGGAAGGTGTTCTTCCTGATCACCATCCCGATGATCGCGCCGTCGCTGGCGGCGGGCGGGATGATGTCGTTCGCGCTGTCGCTGGATGACCTGGTGCTGGCGAGCTTCGTGTCCGGCCCGGGTTCGACGACCCTGCCGATGGAAGTGTTCTCGGCGGTGCGCCTGGGCGTGAAGCCAGAGATCAACGCCGTGGCCAGCCTGATTCTGCTGGCGGTGTCGCTGGTGACCTTCCTCGTCTGGTTCTTCAGCCGCCGCGCCGAAGAAGCCCGCAAGAAAGCCATCCAGCAAGCCATCGAAGAAAGCGCGGCTGATTCGTGGAAGCAACCGGACGCACGCCGCGCGCCTGCGCCGGAGGCGGCCTAAGCAATATCAGGTTGGCCTCAACCCTGAGGCCAACCCGGTTGTAAATGTGGGAGCGAGCCTGCTCGCGAAGACGGAATGTCAGTCGACTCGGATGTCGGCTGACACAGGGCTTTCGCGAGCAGGCTCGCTCCCACATTTGGAATGCAATCTCCTGTGGGAGCGAGCCTGCTCGCGAAGGGGCCTGCCAATCCAGCCGGGATTTATGGCGCAACCCGCGCAGGCAGCAGCTTCAACGTACTGCGCGTATTCGCCAGCACCTCTTCCTCGCTGAAATGCGCCTGCACATATATCCCCTCCACATACGCCTCGGCCTGATCGTCATAGTGTTTGTCCAGCGGCACGCCGCTCTGGCCGACCGGGTTGATCGTCAAGCCATGCACCGGATCGGCGAAATCCACCAGACGCCGCGTCGACGGTCCATAGGTCACCGGCCATGGCGCCGGGCCGATCTTCGCCGAGAGGTTGTTCGGCACTTCGTGGCTGCCCGGCGCTGCGAACGGGCCGACGTTGAACAGGCGATCCAGCGGCTTCTGCTGCCCCAGCGGATGGCCGTGAGTCAGGGTGTGCGCCGCGCCCCACTGCCAGCCCGCCACGTTGTCGCCGAGGGTCAGTTTCAGATGCGCCATGCTTGCCGCCCACGCCGTGCGCACGACATCGGCGCGGGTTTCTTTGGCCGGCGTGCTGCGATTGTCCCACCACGGTGAATCCGCCTTGGCCGCCAGGCGTGGCAGCGCGGAGTCGATCACCCGCGTCGACAGCAGTGTTTCGAAGAAGTCGTTGCCCAACTCATCGCGCATCGCCGCATCGGCAAGGTCGTAGAGGAATTGGTTGAACACCGTCGCGCTGATCGAATTCAGCGGATAGTCGCCGGGCCACTGCGCCAGTTGCTCGACCAGTTTGAGCTGCGCCGAATCACTGACCACCTCACGCAACACCGGCAACAGTGGCGCCAACAGACGCGGGCCGTAACCGGTCGCCGTGCCCAGTTGCAGTTGCTGGTTGGCCTCGTTGCTCCACTTCACCCGGTTGTCGCTGAGCTGACGGTCAAGCTGCTGACCGCGATCGGCAAGGTTGTAATAACCGGGAATCTCCATGCCGGTCGGCGACACGGGCTGGAAGTTGGCCGAGACGATATAGCCGCGCGCCGGGTTCTCTTCCTGCGGGTTGGCGCTGAACGGGTAGTAGCCGTCCTTGTCCGCCTCGGGCGTGCTGCCGTCGAGGATGAAGCCCGGTTGCACCCCGGCCGGACGTTTGGGCAGCAAGGCCGAGGCCCACCAGGCGATATCGCCTTTGGCGTTGGCGTACACCAGATTCAGGCCCGGCGCCTGCACCTTGGCCGCTGCCGCGCGGGCCTTGGCCAACGTGTCGGCGCGGTTGAGCTGGTAGAAGCCGTCGAGGATCGGGTTAGGTGTTTCGAGGAACGCCCACCACATCGCGATCGGGGTCTTGCCGGCAGCGCTGCCGAGGGCATCGTTGACGATGGGGCCGTGCGGGGACTGGCGCAAGGTGAGGGTCACCGGCGCCTGCCCCTTCACATTGATCTGTTGTTCGCTGACGAGCATCTCGGTCCACTGACCGCGATACCAGACTTGATTGGGGTTGTCCGGGTTGACCTTCTCGGCGATCAGGTCGAGATCGTCGTTCTGGAACATGGTCAGGCTCCAGCCGAAATCGAGGTTGTGTCCCAGAAACGCGAACGGCACCAGCGCCTGATGATGGCCGTACAGCTCGAAACCCGGCGCCGACAGCTGCGCCTCGTACCATACCGACGGCACCGAGAAACGGATATGCGGATCGCCGGCCAGCAACGGCTTGCCACTCTGGCTGCGGCTGCCGGCAATCACCCAGGCGTTGCTGCCCTCAAACTGCGGCAGGCCGTTGTCGAGCAGCGCCTGTTCGCTGAGGCGGGCGAGGGCGGTGAGGTCCTGCCAGTCGCCGGCGGCGAGGGCCGGTGCGTGCCGGGTGTGATCGGTGGCCAGAACGCCTTTGGCCTGCCAGTCGAGATCGAACACATTGAGGTAATCGGCGCCGAGCTGATCGCGCACGTAGGTCAGCAGCGGCTCGGTGCGAAATGCGGCGGCAAAGCTATAGGCCATATAACCGGCGACGCTGATGCTGTCTTCGGCAGTGAACGGCCGTTTGGGGATGCCCAGCACGTCGAACTCGATCGGCGCGGCGTGGCTGTCCTGATATTGGTTGATGCCGTCCAGATAGGCTTGCAGGCCCTTCCACGCCGGCGACTGCTTGTCGAGGCTGGCGACGTAACTGGCCGCACGCTCGCGAATGCGCAGGCTGCGAAACAGTTTGTCGGTGTCGAGCAGTTTCGGCCCGAGCACTTCGGCCAGCTCGCCCCGGGCGAGGCGGCGCATGGCTTCCATCTGGAACAGGCGGTCCTGCGCGTGCACATAACCGAGGGCGCGATAGAGGTCGGTTTCGTTCTCGGCGCGGATATGCGGCACACCGCGCTCGTCATAGCGCACGGTCACCGAGCCCTGCAGGTTGCGCAGCTCGACCTGGCCCTGGCGCGTCGGCTGCTTGCTGTAGATATACCCGCCGGCGGCGCCGAGCAGGACAACGATGAGCAAGGCAACGACGATCAACGCACGCTTCATGGTGACTCCTTGTGCAGGCGGGAAGGCCGCCCGTCGGGCTGCAAACATTTAGCACAGAGCATCTGTGCGGTGCAGCGCTGTCCTTGAAAAGTCCGGAATGCCTTACTTCGCGTCCGCCGGCCATGGGCAATAACAACCCACCGCCAAGGTGTGGGTAGCATTGACCGGGCGATCTTCCGTCAGGGCATGCAGGATCGGTTCGATAAAGCTGTTGCTGGAGTTGCAGGTCAAGCCTTCGCTGTACGGGCCGAAGTAGGCGAGTTTGCCGCTGCGATCCCAGATCGCCACGGCAGGGCTGGCGGGGATCTGTTCGGCGCCGGGCAGGACGATGATGGTTTTCAGGCTGGCGAGGGTGGCGGGCAACTGGCCGTGGCTGCCGGGCTTTTGCACGGCGAAGAACTCCACGCCACGCGCGCCGAACTGTTCGACCATCTCGCTCAGGTGCTGTTGATTGCCGACATTGCACGGACAGGCCGGGTCCCAGAAGTGCACCAGGCGGATATTGCCCGGCCCGGCGAGGTTGTCCGGCAGGCGCAGCGGGTCACCGGAAAATACCGCCGTATGTTCGCTGAACGCGCGCAGATAGCGGCCCTGAAACCAGTCATACGCCGCCCACAGCACCCCGGCGCAGATCAGCGCGAGCAGGCTGGCGAACAGTGCGGTGCGGTAGGGCGAGCGCATGGTTTTCGATCCTCGAAAGGCCGGCTAGCTTGCCATGTCTGCCTCTACAGATGAATATCGCAGGCCGATAAAGTCCGTTTACCGCTTTGGAATGTCCGCATGCCTGATACTTTCGACCCCGATCATTTACGCGCGAGCCTCAAGCCATTGGCCGAGTGGCAGCCGTTATCGGATGAGGCGAAGGCTTATCAGCGCTTCTACAAGACCGACTTCGCCGAGCGCGATGTCTGGCGCGGCATGGGTCGTTTCGAAGTCGATGGCTACGAGCTGGTCAGCCATTGCTGGTGGCCGGAGAAGGTCAAGTCGACGCTGTTTCTGCTGCATGGTTACTACGATCACATCGGCCTGTACCGGCATGTGATCGAGTGGGCGCTGGATCAGGATTTCGCCGTGATCGCCTGCGATTTGCCGGGCCATGGTCTGTCGAGCGGGCCACGGGCAAGCATTCGTGATTTCTCTGAATACCAGGACGTGTTGCAGGCGCTGTTCGCTGAAGCGAACTCGATCGCGCTGCCGCAGCCTTGGCATTTGTGCGGGCAGAGCACCGGTGGCGCGATTGTCGTCGATCACCTGCTCAACCATGGCGAGAACAGTCCAGCGCAAGGGCAGGTGATTCTGCTGGCGCCATTGGTAAGGCCAAGGGCGTGGGGCTGGTCGCAGTTGAGTTATTACCTGCTGCGGCCGTTTGTGCGCGGCGTGGTGCGACGCTTTAGCGAGAATTCCAACGATCCGGATTTTCTGCCGTTTCTGCAGGCCGATCCGTTACAGCCAAGGCGCCTGCCAACGAAATGGGTGGGCGCGCTGTCGCGCTGGATCATCCGCGTCGAGCACGCAAAAAAAAGTCCGCGACGGCCGCTGATCATTCAGGGGCAGGCGGACATGACTGTCGACTGGCAGCACAATCTGCAGGTGTTGAAATGGAAGTTCGACCGGCCGCAGATTCTGCTGCTGGCCGAGGCACGGCATCACCTGGCCAATGAAACGGCGGAGATGCGTGAGGAGTATTTCGAATTTTTGAGCAAGCGGATCAGGGGCAGGAATCTGTAGCGGCTGTGCGGGTCTCTTCGCGAGCAGGCTCGCTCCCACAGGGAATTCGGGATGCTCACACATTTTGTGTCCACTGATGATCCAATGTGGGAGCGAGCCTGCTCGCGAATGCGATCTTTCAGGCAACGAAGATTATTGGCCGACCGCCAACCCCGCCCGAATCGCCGCCAGTGCCGCCTGGTAGTAAGCCTTGCCCTCGGTCGACTCGGCAAACGTCGCAAACTCTTCCAGCTCTTCATCCGACAAATCGCGATAGACGTAGAGCAACGTGTTGTTCAGATCGGCGCCGATCTGATCCATCAGCCGCTGGCGCTGACCATTCAGCATGCCCTGTGCCTGTCCACCGCCAAGCAATCCCGGAATCATCGAACTCAAGCTGTCCGCTGCCACGCCGGCAATCGCCAGGCTGACCTCGGCGCCAGCCTCACGGGCCGGCAGGGCCTGGGCGAGATGGCCGATGATCAGCAAGCGACTGTCGCTGGCCTGCATCTTCGGCAGGCCCTGGGCATTTTTTGCCAGTTGATCGCGACGGGTTGCGAGCAATTCGGCGGCGACGATTTTCTTGCCCAGTGGTGACTGGAAGAAGGTCAGCGCCGGTTTCGGGTCGGCGAGTTTCTGCCGCAGTTGCGCTTCGGCACGCTGATCCATGGCCTGCGCGGCAAAGCGTTGATTGCTGTTGTTGACCAGCGCCTGAAATACCGCAGGCGGCAGGCTGTTCTGATAGCGCTGCTGGGCGGCGCTCAGGGCATCGTTGAAATGCGCGCGTTGTTCTGGCCAGCCGGCGACCTTGTACAACTGATCGTGGCCGTCCGCCCAGGCGGGCAATACGCAGAACATCAACAGTGAAAAAAGCAAACGGCGCATAGGGACTCCTGTCAGCAGCGGACTATTGTCCGTGCGGTGCCGGTACTTGTCGAGAATTCGTAGCAAGGCGCTGCGTGGCTCTGTCGGATTTGTTGCCGTCGGCATACTATGCGCGCCATGCCGATATCCTCTGAACACCCGCTGCTGTTACGCATTGTCGACGACCTGGCCGAGCACGGCTGGTCGCAGCAGAACATCTTCCTGCCCGCCGATCTGACCCGGGCGCTGGCGGCCGAGTGCCGTAAACGTGAAGCCGAGGGTGAGCTGGCGCCGGCGGCGGTCGGACGCGGGCCGTTTTCGGAGATTCGCGAGGGTATTCGCGGCGATCACATCCAGTGGATCGACCCGGGTCAGGCCGACGCCACTGACCGCTACCTGAGCCTGATGGACAGTCTGCGCGAGGCGCTCAATCGTGGCTTGTTTCTGGGGCTTGAAGATTTCGAATGCCATTTCGCCCTGTACCCGCCCGGCGCGTTTTACCTCAAGCACCTCGACCGCTTTCGCGATGATGACCGGCGCATGGTCTCGGCGGTGATCTACCTCAACGAGGCCTGGTTGCCGGAGGACGGTGGCCAGTTGCGCATGTACCTGGGCGAAGAACGTGTGCATGACGTACAGCCGACCGGCGGCTGTCTGGTGGTGTTTCTCTCCGGCGAAGTGCCCCACGAAGTGTTGCCGGCCCATCGCGAGCGCCTGTCGCTGACTGGCTGGTTCCGTCGCCGTGGCAACGAGCCGTTCTGAACATGGAAAAGATCCTGGTCAGTCGCTGCCTGCTGGGCCATCGCGTGCGCTATGACGGTGGCGCGAGCGGGCCGTTTGATCTGCTTGAGCAGTGGATCGAAGAAGGGCGGGTAGTGCCGTTGTGTCCGGAGGTGGCCGGTGGATTGCCGACGCCGAGGGCGGCGGCGGAGATTCCCGGCGGGCAGGGCGGTGAGGTGCTGGATGGCACTGCTGCTGTGATCACTACCGATGGCGAGGATGTCAGTGCGCAATTTCTCGAGGGCGCGCGGCAAGCGCTGGAGCTGGTGCAAAAGCACGGCATTCGGGTGGCGGTGCTCAAGGCCAACAGTCCGTCTTGCGGGAATCTGTTGACGTATGACGGCACGTTCAGTGGGGTCAAGGTCAATGGCGAAGGGGTGACGGCGGCGTTGCTCAAGCGTCATGGGGTTCGGGTTTTCAGTGAGCTTGAGCTGCCGCAAGCCGCGCAGGCCCTGGCAGCACTTATCTAAGAGACCGCCGCAATCTTATGTAGGAGTGAGCCTGCTCGCGATAGCGGTGGGTCAGTTAATGATTACTCGACTGACGAACCGCTATCGCGAGCAGGCTCACTCCTACAGGTTTTATGTTCACTTGGTTTCGGTGAACCACTTCTTCGACAGCGCCGCTAGGCGTCCGTCGTCTTTGATCCGCTGCAGCGCGCTCTTGAGGCTGGCCTGAAATGCCGGATTACCCTTCTGAAACGGGATCGCCAGCTCGACCGGCGCTGCCGCTTTCGGCTTCGCTTCGGTCAACGCCTGCACCAGCACCATCGGCCGCGGCGTCTCGTCCTTCTTCGCCAGCAATTGCCCGTCGACCTGGCCGTACGGCTCGCTGAAGTCGAAACGATCCTTGAGTTCGGGTGTCAGTGCTATGTGGTTGAGCGCGACATCGTATTTGCCGCTTTCAACGCCCTGGAGCAGGTCGCCCTCGTCGGTGACGATGAAGTCGGCGCGTACATCCAGCTCGTTGGCGATCAGTTGCCCAAGCTCGACCTCGAACCCCGTGAGGGTGTCGCCCTCCTTGTAATTGAAGGGCGGTGTATTAGCCTCAAGGGCTATGCGCAGCTCGCCACGGTCGTTGACGTCATCAATCAGTTCGGCGTGAGCCAGCGGGCTCAGAAGGGGTAGCAGGCAGATCAGGCCAGGCAGCAAGCGCATGGTCACTCCTTTGAAATCATTATCGCGACGCTCTGATTCAGGCTCGCTTTGCTATGGTTGTCGAGTGCCTTCGACAACGAATGGTCATGAAGTTGTCATGACCGTGCGGATTTTACGGAAAAACTGGAGAAGAAAATGAAAAGCTTTATGTCTCGTGCAGCGTTGGCCGGTGTGCTGATGAGTGTTTCGGTGCTGGCCAGTGCGGCGACACCGGCGCCGAAGGATGCTGAAGTGTTCATCGTTTCTCCCGAGGACGGCGCCACCGTCTCGCAGGAATTCAAGGTCAAGTTCGGCGTCAAGAACATCGCGCTGGCCCCGGCGGGTGACACCACCAAGAACACCGGCCACCATCACCTGCTGATCGACGTCGACGACCTGCCGGCCGAAGGCGCGCCGATCCCGACTGACGCGCACCACATGCATTTCGGCAAGGCGCAGACCGAAGCCACGATCAAACTGGCCCCCGGCAAGCACACCTTGCAACTGATCCTCGGCGACAGCGGCCACATGCCGTTCGACCCATCGATCGTTTCGGAAAAAATCACGGTCAACGTGAAATAAAAAAAGGGAGCCTTTCGGGGGCTCCCTTTTTTATTCAGCTTCAAGTGGCTACCTGCAAGCGGCAAGTAAAGGCAAAGCGCTTTCACTTACCGCTTGTAACTTGCAGCTTGTAGCTGCTTTTAGAAAAGCACGCGGCTACGGATAGTACCGTTGACGTGTTGCAGCTTCTCTTGCGCCAGCTCCGAGTATTCGGCGTCGACGTCGATCACCACGTAACCGACCTTCTCGTTGGTCTGCAGGAACTGACCGGAGATGTTGATGCCGTTTTCGGCGAAGACCTTGTTGATCTCGCTCATCACACCCGGGATGTTCTCGTGGATGTGCAGCAGGCGGTGCTTGCCAGGGTGAGCCGGCAGGGCCACTTCCGGGAAGTTGACCGACGACACCGAAGTACCGTTGTCGCTGTACTTGACCAGTTTCTCTGCCACTTCCAGACCGATGTTGGCTTGCGCTTCGGCGGTCGAGCCACCGATGTGCGGGGTCAGGATCACGTTGTCGAGGCCACGCAGCGGGCTTTCGAACTCTTCATCGTTGGAGCGTGGTTCCACCGGGAACACGTCGATGGCCGCGCCGATCAGGTGCTTGTCCTTGATCGCGTCCGCCAGGGCGTCGAGCTCGACCACGGTGCCGCGCGCGGCGTTGATCAGAATGCCGCCCTTCTTGATGGCGCGGATTTCCTTCTCGCCGATCATCCACTGAGTGGCGGCGGTTTCCGGTACGTGCAGGGTGACGATGTCGGACATGCCCAGCAGCTCGTGCAGGTTGTTGACCTGCGTAGCGTTGCCCAGTGGCAGCTTGGTCACGGTGTCATAGAAGAACACCTGCATGCCCAGGCCTTCAGCCAGCACCGACAACTGCGTGCCGATCGAGCCGTAGCCGACAATGCCCAGCTTCTTGCCACGGATCTCGAACGAGTTGGCGGCGGACTTGATCCAGCCGCCACGGTGGCAGGATGCATTCTTCTCAGGGATGCCGCGCAGCAGCAGGATCGCTTCGGCCAGTACCAGCTCGGCTACGGAACGGGTGTTGGAGTACGGCGCGTTGAACACGGCAATACCGCGCTCGCGGGCCGCACTGAGGTCAACCTGGTTGGTGCCGATGCAGAAACAGCCGACCGCGACCAGTTTCTTCGCGTGATCGAAGATCTCTTCGGTCAGTTGCGTGCGCGAGCGAATGCCGATGAAGTGAGCGTCAGCGATCTTTTCCTTGAGCTGGGCTTCCGGCAAGGAACCAGTCAGGTATTCGATGCTGGTGTAGCCCGCCGCCTTGAGGACGTCGACAGCCGATTGGTGGACGCCTTCGAGAAGAAGGAACTTGATCTTGCTCTTATCGAGAGAAGTCTTGCTCATCTGCGTAAACCTGTATCCCGGAGAAAAATGGCAGGGAGGGAGCAGCCTGGAGCTGACCCGCACGGCAACAAAGCCGTCACCGCGGATCTGGCCTTGGGCACTGTCCTGCGGGGTCGGTATGCTAGCATAGCCACCCCGCTAAACACTCATTCCTGCGACGTGAAGCGTTCTCAGGATGACCATGAATTGTTCGAGAGTTCTGTCGATGACCAATCCTGCGCTGATTGATGAACTGAAGACCCTGGTTGAGCCTGGCAAAGTCCTCACCGACGCCGACTCCCTGAGCACTTACGGCAAGGATTGGACCAAACACTTCGCCCCGGCACCGAGCGCCATCGTGTTTCCCAAAACCATCGAGCAAGTGCAGGCCGTGGTGCGTTGGGCCAACACCCACAAGGTCGCGCTGGTGCCGTCCGGCGGGCGCACCGGGTTGTCCGCCGCTGCGGTGGCGGCCAATGGCGAAGTGGTGGTTTCGTTCGATTACATGAACCAGATTCTCGACGTCAACCTCACCGACCGCACCGCCGTGTGCCAGCCGGGTGTGGTCACTGAGCATCTGCAGAACGTCGCCGAGGAAAACGGCCTGTACTATCCGGTCGACTTCGCCTCGGCGGGTTCCAGCCAGATTGGCGGCAACATCGGCACCAATGCCGGCGGCATCAAAGTGATTCGCTACGGCATGACCCGCAACTGGGTGGCCGGCATGAAGGTCGTCACCGGCAAGGGCGATGTGCTCGAACTGAACAAGGACCTGATCAAGAACGCCACCGGTTACGACCTGCGTCAGCTGTTTATCGGCGCCGAAGGTACGCTCGGTTTTGTCGTCGAAGCGACCATGCGCCTCGATCGCGCGCCGAAAAACCTCACGGCGATGGTCCTCGGCACCGCCGATTTCGATTCGATCATGCCGGTGCTGCATGCCTTTCAGGGCAAGCTCGACCTGACCGCGTTCGAATTCTTCTCCGACAAGGCCCTGGCCAAGGTCATGGGCCGTGGTGACGTGCCGGCGCCGTTCGAGACCGAGTGCCCGTTCTACGCCCTGCTGGAATTCGAAGCGACTACCGAAGAAGTGGCCAACAGCGCGCTGGAAACCTTCGAACACTGCGTAGAACAGGGCTGGGTGCTCGACGGCGTGATGAGCCAGAGCGAAACCCAGCTGCACAATCTGTGGAAGCTGCGCGAGTACATCTCCGAAACCATCTCCCACTGGACGCCGTACAAGAACGACATCTCGGTTACCGTCTCGAAAGTGCCGGCGTTCCTGCGCGAAATCGACGCGATCGTTGGCGAGCACTACCCGGATTTCGAAATCGTCTGGTTCGGCCACATCGGCGACGGCAATCTGCACCTGAACATCCTCAAGCCGGAAAATCTGAGCAGGGACGAGTTCTTCGCCAAGTGCGCCACCGTCAACAAGTGGGTGTTCGAAACCGTCGAGAAATACAACGGCTCGATCTCGGCCGAGCACGGCGTGGGCATGACCAAGCGTGATTACCTGACCTACAGCCGCTCGCCGGCCGAGATCGAGTACATGAAAGCGGTCAAGGCAGTGTTCGACCCGAACGGCATCATGAACCCGGGCAAGATTTTCCCGGTTTGATCGGTAATCTCTGTTGAATCAATAAAGGCAGGAGTCGGTAAATGAGCTATCAGCACCAGTACGTCGACGGCACGCGCATTCACTTCCCGATCGGGAAAGTCGTGTGCATTGGCCGCAATTACGCCGAACACGCCAAGGAACTGGACAATCCGGTGCCGACCGAGCCGCTGCTGTTCATCAAGCCGGGCAGTTGCGTGGTGCCGCTGGAAGGCGGGTTCAGCATTCCGACCGAGCGCGGTTCGGTGCACTACGAAGCGGAAATCGCCGTGTTGATCGGCAAGCCGCTGTCGACCAAACCAAGCCGTGAAGAAGTCCTTGATGCGATCTCCGGTTTCGCCCCGGCGCTGGACCTGACCCTGCGCGACAAGCAGGCCGAGCTGAAAGCCAAGGGCCTGCCGTGGGAAATCGCCAAGTCGTTCGACGGCGCGGCGGTGATCGCGCCGTTCGTGGTCGGCAGCACCTTCGCTGACCTGACCGACATCGGCATCCGCCTGACCATCAACGGCGAAGTGCGCCAGGACGGCAACAGCAGCGCGATGCTCAACCCGATCGTGCCGATGATCCAGCACATGGCCGGCTGCTTCTCGCTGCAGGCCGGCGACGTGATCCTCACCGGCACGCCAGTGGGCGTCGGCCCGCTGAACGTCGGCGATGAAATCGTCCTCGAACTGCCGGGGGCGAGCAGCTTCAGCAGCAGCGTGCGCTAACCGCAGAACCCCTTGCAGGGGGTGAGCTTTGTGGTGAGGGGATTTATCCCCGTTGGACTGCGCAGCAGGCCCAAGATTTTTGGGCCCGCTTCGCGCGCCAACGGGGATAAATCCCCTCGCCACAAGGGCCATTCCATATCTGTAATGTGTTGCTGCTGGCAAAATGCACACGCCAATCCCGCCATTTCCCGTTTTTTTCACATCCTCTCTGGATAATTCCCGCGATTCTGGCGTCTCAGCCGGCCTCTTTGTGCTATTACCCTTGGCCTGAATTAACGGAACGCATCCCTCGATGGCATCTCGAACTCAGCAGAAATCCCCCTCCCGTTCGCGCTTCGTCCTGCGCTGGTATGTCTGGCTGTTGCTGGTCATCGCCGCAGCCTATGGGCTGGCGTTCGCCATGCATTGGGATGATCGCGGCGTGCTATGGGTGCTGGAGCGCTTCGAGAGCAAGGCTGAGCAGAAGGAGAGCGTGTGGCTGCCGGATTACCAAGTGGTGATTGATGCCAAGCTGCTGCCGGGGATGGAGAAAGACGAAGCCTCGGACCTGGCCTACAACCCGCAGACCAAGACCCTGTTTGCGGTGATGGGCAAGAATGCCTTCCTGGTCGAGCTGACGCTTGAGGGCGACGTGTTGCGCAAGATGCCGCTGGTGGGGTGGAGCAATCCGGAAGGCTTGACGGTCATGGAAAACGGTTTGCTGGCCATTGTCGATGAGCGTGAGCATACGTTGTCGATCGTCAAGGTCGATGCCGCGACTCGGGAGCTGAACATTGCTGATTTTCCGAAGTACGACCTTGGGCCGTCGAAAGACCAGAACAAGGCTTTTGAGGCCATCACCTGGGACCGGCGCAATCAGCAACTGATTCTGGGTGAGGAGCGCCCGCCAGCGCTGTTCACCTGGAAAAGCGATGGCGGCCAGACCCTGCAGGGCGACAAGCAGAAACTGGCCAGCGATCAGCTGGATCTGCGCAACCTGTCGGCGCTGGCTGTCGATCCGCGCACTGGCCATCTGCTGGTGCTGTCGGCGGATTCACATCTGTTGCTTGAACTCGACGAGGATGGCAAGCAAGTCAGCTTCATGACGTTGCTTGGGAATTTCAACGGTCTGAAAGACACCATTCCCCGCGCCGAAGGCATGACCATGGATGAGGACGGCACGCTGTACATGGTCAGCGAGCCGAACCTGTTCTACCGATTCGAAAAACATCGGTAACTTTCCCTACAGCAATTGCGGAATTGCGCAGTTGTCGTGCGAGGCAAGTGGCCATTAAGCTTCAATTCAGACGGGCGTGATATTTCATCGGCCTGTCATGAATCCGAGCCTGCCTGAATGCGTCGACTTGCCCGCCCCAAACCGCTGATTCTCGTCCTGTTGATGATTGTCCTGATTGCGTTGATCGCGATCGGCCAATACCTGCGTCTGTTCGAGCGCGCCTGGTTCAACCTGCACACGCTGTGGCAACCGGTGAGCAGCGAGGCGATCGGGCTCGACCAGTATCGGGTGACGATCGAGGCGCGGCCGATCGAGGGGCTCGACGATGACGTCTCGGCGCTGACCTACGATCCGGTGCGCAAAAGTCTGTTCACGGTCACCAACAAGAATTCCGAACTGGTCGAATTGTCCCTGGAAGGCAAGATTCTGCGGCGCATCGCTCTCGTGGGGTTTGGCGATCCGGAAGCCGTCGAGTACATCAGTGCCGACACCTACGTGATCACCGACGAGCGTCAGCAACGCCTGATCAAGATTCACCTCGAGGCCGACACCACTTTTCTCGATGCCGAGGATGCCGAGCAAATGACCCTTGGCGTGCACATGTCCGGCAACAAGGGTTTCGAAGGGCTTGCTTATGATTCTGTGGGCAAGCGGCTGTTCGTGGCGAAAGAACGCGACCCGATGCTGATCTACGAAGTCCACGGCTTCCCGCATTTCAAACCGGACAAGACCTACGCGGTGCACGTGATCAACAACCCCAAGCGCGATGCCGGGATGTTTGTGCGTGATCTTTCGAGTCTGCAGTACGACGAGCGCAGCGGGCACTTGCTGGCGCTGTCGGACGAGTCGCGGTTGATCATCGAGCTGGATGTCGACGGGCGCCCGTTGAGCACCATGTCGATCAGCGGCGGGCGTCAGGGTTTGCAGAAAACCGTGCCGCAGGCGGAGGGAATTGCAATGGATGATGACGGCACGTTGTACCTGGTGAGCGAGCCGAATCTGTTTTACGTATTCAAAAAACCCACACCAAACTAACTGACATCACAAAACACTGTGGGAGCGAGCCTGCTCGCGAAGGCGGTTGATCAGTCTCTGAATATGTTGACTGACCCGACGCTTTCGCGAGCAGGCTCGCTCCCACAGGTTATTTATCAGCCCATGGCAAGTGGGCAGTCTGTTACTCAGCCTTCAGCGTCTTCACACCCTCACTGGTGCCCAGCAACAACAGATCCGCCGGGCGCGCGGCGAACAGGCCGTTGGTGACCACGCCGACGATGGCATTGATCTGTGCTTCCAGCTCCACCGGGTTGGTGATCTGCAGGTTGAACACGTCGAGGATGATGTTGCCGTTGTCGGTCAGCACGCCTTCGCGGTACACCGGGTCGCCACCGAGTTTCACCAGTTGGCGGGCCACGTGGCTGCGGGCCATCGGGATCACTTCTACCGGCAGCGGGAACTCGCCGAGTACCGGCACCAGTTTGCTGGCGTCGGCGATGCAGATGAAGGTCTTGGCCACTGCGGCGACAATCTTCTCGCGGGTCAGGGCCGCGCCGCCGCCCTTGATCAGGTTCAGGTGCGCATCGCTCTCATCGGCGCCGTCGACGTAGAACTCCAGATCGCTGACGGTATTCAGCTCATACACCGGAATCCCATGGCCCTTGAGGCGCGCGGCGGTGGCTTCGGAGCTGGCGACCGCGCCATCGAACGCGCCCTTGTGCTGGGCCAGGGCGTCGATGAAGCAATTGGCGGTGGAGCCGGTGCCGACGCCGACGATGCTCTTGTCGTCGAGTTTCGGCAGGATGAAGTCGACGGCGGCCTGGGCCACGGCCTGTTTGAGTTGATCCTGGGTCATGCGGGCTCCGGAAGCGGGCAAGGGTTGGGCAGAAAGGCCGGCATTATAGGCCTCGCGGTGGTAGAGGGGGAAACAAGCTGTGGTGAGGGGATTTATCCCCGTTCGGCGACGCAGTCGTCGTAAGACCTTGGAACGCGGTGTAACTGAAAAAATGCTGGGGAGCGCTTCGCACTCCAACGGGGATAAATCCCCTCGCCACGACAGTGCTCACTCAAGAAAGGGTTCCCAGACCTTAAAACCACCTGTTTAGTGTGGTCGCCTCGGCAAAAGGCGGGTTAGACTCGCTGGTCCCGCCCAATCGCCAGTGATGCTTTCCGATGCTCGAACAGTACGTCAAAAAGATCCTCACCTCGCGCGTTTATGACGTTGCCGTAGAAACCCCGCTGCAGAACGCCCGCCAGCTCTCCGAGCGGCTGGGCAATGACATCTGGCTCAAGCGTGAAGACTTGCAGCCAGTGTTCTCGTTCAAGATTCGCGGCGCCTACAACAAGCTGACGCAACTGAGCGACGAAGAGCGCGCCCGCGGCGTGGTCACCGCGTCGGCGGGCAATCATGCGCAGGGTCTGGCTCTGGCGGCGAAAGTGTTGGGCGTCAAAGCCACCATCGTCATGCCCAAGACCACCCCGGAAATCAAAGTCGAAGGCGTGCGTTCGCGCGGCGGCAAAGTGGTGCTGCACGGTGACTCGTTCCCGGAAGCGCTGGCTTACTCGCTGAAACTGGTCGACGAAAAAGGCTACGTCTACATCCACCCGTACGACGATCCGCACACCATTGCCGGGCAGGGCACCGTGGCCATGGAAATCCTGCGTCAGCACCCGCAGCCGCTGGACGCGATCTTCGTCCCGGTCGGCGGTGGCGGCCTGATCGCCGGTATCGCGGCGTACGTGAAATACCTGCGTCCGGACATCAAGGTAATTGGCGTCGAGCCGGACGATTCCAACTGCCTGCAAGCGGCAATGGCAGCGGGCGAACGCGTGGTTCTGCCGACCGTCGGCATCTTCGCCGACGGCGTGGCGGTGGCGCAGATCGGCCAGTACACCTTCGAGATCTGCAAGGATTACGTCGACGAAGTGATTACTGTCAGCACCGACGAGATCTGCGCAGCAATCAAGGATATCTACGACGATACTCGCTCAATCACCGAGCCTGCGGGCGCATTGGGCGTGGCCGGGATCAAGAAGTACGTCGAGCAGCGTGGCGTCAGCGGCCAGACTTTCGTCGCCATCGACTCCGGCGCCAACGTCAACTTCGACCGTTTGCGCCACGTCGCCGAGCGCGCCGAGCTGGGCGAGGGTCGCGAAGCGATCATCGCCGTGACCATTCCCGAGAAGGCCGGCAGCTTCAAAGCGTTCTGCGAAGCCATCGGCAAGCGCCAGATCACTGAATTCAATTACCGCTACAACACCGGCAGCGAAGCGCACATCTTTGTTGGCGTGCAGACTCACCCGGACAACGACCCGCGCAGCGCCTTGCTGGCGAGCCTGACCGAGCAGGGTTTCCCGGTCATCGACCTGACCGACAACGAACTGGCCAAGCTGCACATCCGCCACATGGTCGGTGGCCGCGCGGCGCAGGTGGTCGATGAAGTGGTGCTGCGTTTCGAGTTCCCGGAGCGTCCGGGCGCCTTGTTCAACTTCCTCAACAAGCTCGGCGGGCGCTGGAATATCTCGATGTTCCACTACCGCAACCACGGCGCAGCGGACGGCCGCGTGGTCGCCGGCCTGCAAGTGCCCCATGACGAACGTCATCTGGTGCCGGCGGCACTGGCGGAAATCGGCTACCCGTATTGGGATGAAAGCGACAACCCGGCCTATCAGCTGTTTCTTGGCTAAGCGGCTACGCTGATGGGCATGGATCTACGGAAGAGAACGACATGGAAACCCTGACCACCCTGAAAGTCCTTCACGTCGCGGCGACCGTGGTCATCCTCGCGAGCGGGCTGGGGCTCGCCGCCCTGACCTGGCGTAATCGCAGCGAAGGCCCGGCCAGTACGATGCGCCGTCCCTGGCTGTTCATCTGGTGTCTGATGCTGATCGGCATGCTCAGCATGCCTTTCACCGGCTGGTGGCTGGTGCATCTGGTTGGCTGGCCATTGGGCCAATTGTGGATTCTGGGATCCAGCGTGATCTACGCCGTGGCCACATTCAGTGCGGTCTGGCTGCTGGTCCGGCTGGATCGGCTGTGGACAAGCGGGGTGGGCAATCGCAAGTTCAATCTGGCCCTGGCGATTGTCAGCGGCGTCGGATTTGTCGCCATAGCGGCGTTGATGGGGGCGAAGCCGGTTTAAGGCTTGAGGCCCGGTTGCGGCCATTCGCGAGCAGGCTCGCTCCCACAGGGGATTTGTGAATGACACAGGTCCAATGTGGGAGCGAGCCTGCTCGCGAAGGCGATATCAGTCGCGCAACGAAATCACCGGCCAGCCACGCTTCTCGGCCTCGGCCCGCAGATTCGGATCCGGGTCCACCGCCACCGGATTCGCCACCTGCTCCAGCAGCGGCAGATCATTCATCGAATCGCTATAGAAATAGCTGTCCTCAAGCGAATAGCCGGTCTCTTCCAGCCAGCGATTGAGGCGCGTGACCTTGCCTTCACGGAAACACGGAATGTCGGTGCTGCGCCCGCTGTAGCGGCCGTCGATCATTTCGCATTCGGTGGCGATCAGCGTTTCCACGCCCAGGCGCACGGCGATCGGCGCGGTGACGAAGCGGTTGGTGGCGGTGATGATCACCAGTTTGTCGCCGGCATCGCGGTGTTTTTTCAGCAGCTCCAGTGCCTTGGGCAGCACGATCGGCTCGATGCAGTCGCGCATGTAATCGCTGTGCCATTGCTCAAGCACGGCCATTTCCGTGCGGCCGAGAATTTCCAGGCAGAAGTTCAGGTAGGCGGCGTTGTCCAGCTTGCCGGCCAGGTAATCCTGATAGAACTCGTCGTTGCGCGCCTTGTAGGCGATCGGGTCGAGGAAGCCGCGCTCGCACAGATAATCGCCCCAGGCGTGATCGCTGTCGCCGCCCAGAAGGGTGTTGTCCAAATCGAATAAAGCCAGGCGCATTGCAGTTACCCGCTGAAAAGTCAGTAAAAAGGCGACAAGAATACGGTCTTTTCACAAGAGTGCACATAAGGTAGGAACCTTCGTTGCCGCCTGATCAAGCTTTGTGGAACAATGCGGCGACATGCGTTTGCGAGGTTGTTGCCGTGATCGACCCCGATGGTTTCCGCCCCAATGTCGGGATCATTCTGACGAATGACGCCGGCCAGGTGCTATGGGCTCGCCGTATCAATCAGGACGCTTGGCAGTTTCCGCAAGGGGGGATCAACCCCGAGGAGACGCCGGAAGACGCCTTGTACCGCGAGCTGAACGAAGAAGTTGGCCTGGAACGTGAAGATGTTGAAATACTGGCCTGTACCCGAGGCTGGTTGCGCTATCGTTTGCCGCAACGCCTGGTGCGTACCCACAGCCAACCGCTGTGCATCGGCCAGAAACAGAAATGGTTTCTCCTGCGCCTGATCTCCAACGAGCAGCGGGTGCGGATGGATCTGACCGGTAAACCGGAGTTCGATGGCTGGCGCTGGGTCAGCTATTGGTATCCGTTGGGCCAGGTGGTGACATTCAAGCGCGAGGTGTATCGACGCGCTCTCAAAGAGCTTGCCCCGCGCCTTTTAGCGCGCGACTGACGACGGAGTTCGACCCCGAGCCATGCTCAATACGCTGCGCAAGATCGTCCAGGAAGTTAACTCCGCCAAGGATCTCAAGGCGGCGTTGGGGATTATTGTGTTGCGCGTCAAAGAGGCCATGGGCAGCCAGGTCTGCTCGGTCTACCTGCTTGATCCGGAAACCAATCGCTTCGTCCTGATGGCCACCGAAGGCTTGAACAAGCGCTCGATCGGCAAGGTCAGCATGGCCCCCAACGAGGGTCTGGTCGGTCTGGTCGGCACGCGTGAAGAACCCCTGAACCTCGAGAACGCTTCGGTCCACCCGCGTTATCGCTACTTCGCCGAAACCGGTGAAGAGCGTTACGCCTCGTTCCTCGGTGCACCGATCATTCACCACCGCCGCGTCGTCGGCGTGTTGGTCATCCAGCAGAAAGAACGCCGCCAGTTCGACGAAGGTGAAGAAGCCTTCCTCGTGACCATGAGCGCGCAGCTTGCCGGCGTGATCGCCCACGCCGAGGCCACCGGTTCGATCCGTGGTCTGGGCCGGCAGGGCAAGGGCATTCAGGAAGCCAAGTTCGTCGGCGTACCGGGTTCGCCGGGTGCTGCCGTCGGTACCGCCGTGGTCATGCTGCCGCCGGCGGACCTGGACGTGGTGCCGGACAAGACCATCACCGACATCGACGCTGAGCTGGCGCTGTTCAAGACCGCCATCGAAGGCGTGCGCGCCGACATGCGCGCCTTGTCCGCCAAACTGGCGACCCAGCTGCGCCCGGAAGAACGCGCGCTGTTCGACGTCTACCTGATGATGCTCGACGATGCCTCGCTGGGCAGCGAAATCACCACCGTGATCAAGACGGGGCAGTGGGCTCAGGGCGCGCTGCGTCAGGTGGTCACTGAGCACGTCAACCGTTTCGAACTGATGGACGACGCCTACCTGCGCGAGCGTGCTTCGGACGTCAAAGACCTTGGCCGCCGTCTGCTCGCCTATCTGCAGGAAGAGCGCCAGCAGAACCTGGTCTACCCGGAAAAAACCATTCTGGTCAGCGAAGAGCTGACGCCGGCGATGCTCGGCGAGGTGCCGGAAGGCACGCTGGTCGGTCTGGTTTCGGTACTCGGTTCGGGTAACTCTCACGTCGCGATTCTGGCCCGGGCCATGGGCATTCCGACGGTGATGGGCCTGGTCGACCTGCCGTACGCCAAGGTCGACGGCATCGAAATGATCGTCGACGGCACCCGTGGCGAGGTCTACACCAACCCCAGCGAAGTACTGCGCAAGCAGTTCGCCGAAGTCGTCGAAGAAGAGAAACAACTGGCGCTGGGCCTCGACACCCTGCGCGACCTGCCGTGCGTGACCCTTGATGGCCACCGCATGCCGCTTTGGGTCAACACCGGCCTGCTCGCCGATGTGGCGCGGGCGCAGAAGCGTGGCGCCGAAGGGGTCGGTCTGTACCGCACTGAAGTGCCGTTCATGATCAACCAGCGCTTCCCGAGCGAGAAGGAACAACTGGCGATCTACCGCGAACAGCTCGCCGCGTTCCACCCGCAACCGGTGACCATGCGCAGCCTCGACATCGGCGGTGACAAGTCGCTGTCGTACTTCCCGATCAAGGAAGACAACCCGTTCCTCGGCTGGCGCGGTATCCGCGTCACCCTCGACCACCCGGAAATCTTCCTCGTGCAGACCCGCGCGATGCTCAAGGCCAGCGAAGGCCTGAACAACCTGCGGATTCTGCTGCCGATGATCTCCGGCACTCACGAACTCGAAGAAGCCCTGCACCTGATCCACCGTGCCTGGGGCGAAGTGCGCGACGAAGGCACCGACGTGCCGATGCCGCCGATCGGCGTGATGATCGAAATCCCGGCAGCGGTGTACCAGACCAAGGAACTGGCGCGGATGGTCGACTTCCTCTCCGTCGGCTCCAACGACCTGACCCAGTACCTGCTGGCGGTCGACCGCAACAACCCGCGCGTCGCCGACCTTTACGACTATTTGCACCCTGCGGTGCTGCAAGCCCTGCAAACCGTGGTCACTGACGCCCACGCCGAAGGCAAACCGGTGAGTATCTGCGGCGAGATGGCCGGTGATCCGGCGGCGGCGGTGCTGTTGATGGCGATGGGTTTCGACAGCTTGTCGATGAACGCCACCAACCTGCCGAAGGTGAAGTGGATGTTGCGCCAGGTGAACCTGAGCAAGGCCCAGGAGATGCTGGCGGAATTGATGAAGATCGATAACCCGCAGGTTATCCACAGCTCGCTGCAACTGGCGCTGAAGAATCTCGGGTTGGCGAAGATGAATTCGCCGGTGGTGACCAAGGCTCTCTAAAAGGCTGATGCCCTCTTCGTCGGAACGCCGCCCGGAGCAGGCTCGCTCCCACAGGGATTCGTATCGATCACGAAACCCATGTGGGAGCGAGCCTGCTCGCGAAGGCGCCAGTTCAGGCACCGCTAAACCACAATCTCCACCTCGCCCAAATGCCCACCGTACGGCCCAAAGCTGCGCTCTACCATCCGCCGCGTACCGTCCGCTCGCACGATCAACGCTGTACTCGCTCGGGTCCCATAGCTCTGGCTGGCAATAAACACACTCGACAACAACGACTCCGTCGCCATGCCCACCCCGGTATCGGGCAACTCGGCCTCGGGTGCGGTCTGCGCATCGCTGAGCAAGGTCAACAAGCGCTCCGGCTGCGGATCATCCAGCACCGCGCTCAACGCAGCCTTGGCCTTGAGCAGTTTCGGCCAGGGCGTATCCAGCCCCGCGTTGGATAAACCATAAACCCCGGGCTGCAACATCACCGGCTCTGACGCCCGCGCATTGAAGTGCCACAACTCATGGGCATTGCCCAGCAGCAGATTGAACCCGGCGTATTCGGCGGCACGACCCACCACATCGCTCAAATAATCGTCAATCGACAGATCACCCGCAAGAAAGCGCGCCACCAGCTCGCCCCGGGATTTGGTTGCCGATGGCTGCTGTGGATCGCGGATATTGGTCAGCGCGGCGAAGCGTCCGTTGGCGCCGATCCCCAGCCACGTGCCGCCAGCTTCAAGATCACGCCCGGCATGCACATGCGGCGCCTCGGGCCACGGCGCCAATGGCAGGCTGGGGCGGGCGTAGAATTCGTCGCGGTTGGCCGCGACGATCAGCGGCTGGGCATGGCCCGGGCGCCAAGCGAAAACGATCAGGCACATAAGGTGGTCCTTGTGTGTTTTTTGCCCACTCTACGCATCCGGCGTCCGTGCATCCATCGCCAGTGGAGCAGAACGCTGCGCATCCGTTAACATGCCGCTCCTGTTTTGCCGACGAGTGCTGGAGACGGTCATGGAATTTCTGCTCTACCTGGCGCTCGGCGCCTGTGCGGGCGTGCTCGCCGGGCTGTTTGGCGTTGGCGGCGGGATCATCATCGTCCCGGTGCTGGTGTTCAGCTTCACTTTGCAGGGCTTCGATCAGTCGATTCTTACGCACTTGGCGGTGGGCACGTCGCTGGCGACGATCATTTTCACCTCGGTCAACGCCGTGCGTGAGCATCACCGCCGGGGCGCGGTGCGCTGGGCGATTTTTCGCTGGATGACCGTGGGTATCCTGCTCGGTGCCGGTTTCGGGGCGCTGACCGCAGAAGCGATCTCCGGGCCGAACCTGCAAAAGATCATCGGCGTATTTGCCCTGGTGATCGCCGTGCAACTGGCGCTGGATGTCAAACCCAAGGCCAGCCGAACGGTGCCGGGCAAACTCGGTCTGACTGCCGCCGGTACGGTGATTGGCTGGGCCTCGGCGATTTTCGGCATCGGTGGCGGCTCGCTGACCGTGCCGTTTCTGACCTGGCGCAGCGTGCCGATGCAGCAGGCGGTGGCGACCTCGTCGGCCTGTGGCCTGCCGATCGCTCTGGCCAGTGCAGCAAGTTTCATGATTCTGGGGTGGCACGATCCGTTGTTGCCGGCCCATAGTCTCGGTTTTGTGTATTTGCCGGCATTGTTGGGCATCGCCCTGACCAGCATGGTCTTCGCTCGGCTCGGCGCGCGTCTGGCGCACAGATTGTCGCCGCGCTTGCTGAAAAGGCTGTTCGCCGCTTTGCTGTTCTGCGTGGGTTTGAGCTTTCTGCTCTGACCGCGTGGCAATCCTGGCTTAATCCTGAGGTGGCAGCGTCGCCCGGGAATTTCGCTTTCAACTCTAACAAGGAGTCGCAATGCTGCCTTACCCGCAGATCGACCCGGTGGCCCTGGCCATCGGTCCGCTGAAAATCCACTG
Source organism: Pseudomonas siliginis (assembly GCF_019145195.1). Classification (GTDB taxonomy): domain Bacteria; phylum Pseudomonadota; class Gammaproteobacteria; order Pseudomonadales; family Pseudomonadaceae; genus Aquipseudomonas; species Aquipseudomonas siliginis. Next base: position 295,927 of record NZ_JAHSTW010000002.1, on the reverse strand, counting down.
GTACGGTCTGATGTACCTGATCGGCATCGGCGGCGCGTGGCTGTTGGCGTCGCGCCGGCTCAACCGCTTCGACCCGACCTGGACCAAGGAGAAACTCTCCGATCTGGTGTTCTGGCTATCGATGGGCGTGATCGTCGGCGGCCGTCTGGGTTACGTGCTGTTCTATGACCTGAGCGCGTACCTGGCCAACCCGACGCTGATTTTCGAAGTGTGGAAGGGCGGCATGTCGTTCCACGGCGGATTCATCGGCGTGATGCTCGCGGCCTTGTGGTTCGGCAAGCGCAATGGCAAGTCGTTCTTCCAGCTGATGGACTTCGTCGCGCCGATGGTGCCGATCGGCCTGGGCGCCGGGCGCATCGGCAACTTCATCAACGCCGAGCTGTGGGGCAAGGCCACCGACGTGCCGTGGGCGATGGTGTTCCCGCCGTTCAGCGATCCGGCGCAGTTGCCGCGCCACCCGTCGCAGTTGTATCAGTTCGCCCTCGAAGGCGTGGCGCTGTTCCTGATCCTGTGGATCTTCTCGCGCAAACCGCGCCCGACCATGGCGGTCTCCGGCATGTTCGCGTTGTTCTACGGCATCTTCCGTTTCATCGTCGAGTTCGTCCGCGTCCCGGATGCTCAGCTCGGCTACTTGGCGTGGAACTGGCTGACCATGGGTCAGGTGCTCTGCGTGCCGATGATCGTCGGCGGGCTGTTGCTGATCTGGCTGGCCTATCGTCGCGCCCCGGCAGCGCCGCTCGCGCCGACGGCTTAAACTACGAACCCCGGCGCGCGACGCCGGGGCTCAAAGGACACAGGTAACTCATGAAGCAATATCTCGAACTGGTCTCGCACGTCATTCAGAACGGCACCAAGCAGGCCAACCGCACCGGCATCAACACCATCAGTTTCCCGGGAGCGATGCTGCGTTTCGATCTGCAGGAAGGTTTCCCGGCGATCACCACGCGCAAGATGGCCTTCAAATCGGCCATCGGCGAGATGTGCGGGTTTCTGCGTGGCGTGAACAACGCCGCTGAATTCCGCGCGCTGGGCTGCAAGGTCTGGGACCAGAACGCCAACGAAAACGCACAGTGGCTGGCCAACCCGTTCCGCCAGGGCGACGACGACCTCGGTGAAATCTACGGCGTGCAATGGCGCAAGTGGCCGGCGTACAAGCAGATCCCGCTGAGCAACACTGCCGCCATCGAACAGACCCTGAGCAACGGCTACAAGCAGATCGCTCAGGGCGAGGAAGACGGCCAGGCCTACGTCGTGCTGTACAAGGCGATCGATCAGGTACGCCAGTGCGTCGACACGATCATCAAGGATCCGGGCAGCCGCCGCATTCTGTTCCACGGCTGGAACGTCGCCCAGCTCGATGAAATGGCCCTGCCGCCATGCCATCTGCTGTACCAGTTCCACCCGAACGTCGAGACCAAGGAAATCTCCCTGACGCTCTACATCCGCTCCAACGATCTGGGCCTGGGCACGCCGTTCAACCTCACCGAGGGCGCCGCACTGCTGAGCCTGATCGGGCGCCTGACCGGTTACACGCCGCGCTGGTTCACCTATTTCATCGGCGATGCGCACGTCTACGAAAACCACCTGGACATGCTCAACGAACAGCTCAAGCGCGAGCCGTTTGCCATGCCGAAACTGAAAATCTCCGACCGCGTGCCGAAGTTTGCCAAGACCGGTGTGTATCAGCCGGAATGGCTGGAGCTGGTCGAGCCGAGCGATTTCTCGCTGGAAGGCTATGAGCACCATCCGCCGATGACTGCGCCGATGGCGGTCTAAACCACACCGCAATATCCCTGTGGGAGCGAGCCTGCTCGCGAAGAGGGCGTGTCAGTCACAGATGTGTCGACTGATACACCGCTTTCGCGAGCAGGCTCGCTCCCACATTTGTTTTTGCGGTGTGCTTAGTGGCCGTGGCTGCGGCCGACGTGGGAATGCTCAACCTCCGTCGCAACAACCCCGCCACTCACTTCCAGCCGCTGCAAGATCCCGCATTGATCCGCCTCCGGCCCTTCGCCACAGCGTTGGCGCAGGTCGAGCAGTTGTGTCTGCAAGGCCAGCAAGCCATCAATTCGCGCCTTCACGTGCTGAATATGTTCGTCGATCAGCGCATTGACGCTCTCGCACTGATCCTGCGGGCTGTCGCGCAGGGCGAGGAGGCTGCGGATTTCTTCGAGGGTCATGTCGAGGGTGCGGCAGTTGCGGATGAAGGTCAGGCGCTCGGCGTGGGCCTGGGTGTACACGCGGTAATTGCCGTCGCTGCGCGCCGGTTCCGGCAGGAGATTTTCGCGCTCGTAGTAGCGGATGGTTTCCACGGCGCAGTCGGTGAGTTTCGCCAGTTCGCCGATCTTCATGACGGCCATCTCCAAAAGGGTGCTTGACCCTATAGTGGCTACAGGGTCTTTACTTGGCAACAGGCACCTTCATGGACGCAACCAATGAGCGATTCCCTGCACACCCACAAGCCCGGCGACGGTCACGATCACAGTCATAAATTGCAGCCCGTGCATAAACATGCGCATGGCGGCGATTCCTGCTGCGCTTCGAAAGCTGCGCCGGCCCCGGTTCATTCGCACGAAGACTCCTGCTGCTCGTCGAAAGCCGCAGCGCCTGCCCTGGTGCAACTGAGCGAAAAGACCAGCGCCGACGCGCGCCTGAGCAGCTTCCGCATCGAGGCAATGGACTGCCCGACCGAGCAGACGCTGATCCAGAACAAGCTCGGCAAACTGGCCGGTGTGCAGCAGCTGGAATTCAACCTGATCAACCGCGTGCTTGGCGTGACCCACAATCTTCCGGGCACCGAGCCGATCACCGAGGCGATCAAATCCCTCGGCATGCACGCCGAGCCGCTGCAGGCGGGCGTCGATGCGCCGGCACCGGCTGCGGTGAAAAAACACTGGTGGCCACTGGCGCTGTCCGGCCTGACCGCGCTGGGCGCCGAAGTCATTCATTTCACCAGCGCCGCGCCGGACTGGGTGGTGGCAGTCGTTGCGCTGGTGTCGATCCTCAGCGGCGGCCTTGGCACTTATAAAAAGGGCTGGATTGCCCTGAAGAACCGCAACCTCAACATCAACGCGCTGATGAGCATCGCCGTCACTGGCGCGATCCTCATCGGCCAGTGGCCGGAAGCGGCGATGGTGATGTTCCTCTTCACCGTCGCCGAGCTGATCGAAGCACGCTCGCTGGATCGCGCGCGCAACGCGATCAGTGGCTTGATGCAAATGACCCCCGAGCAAGCCACGGTCTTGCAGGCCGACGGCAACTGGCGCGAACAAGAGGTTAAAAGCGTCGATCTCGGCGCCCGCGTGCGGGTGAAACCCGGCGAGCGGATTGCGCTCGACGGTGCGGTGGTCAGCGGCAGCTCGACCATCGACCAGGCGCCGATCACCGGCGAAAGCCTGCCGGTGGAGAAAACTGTCGGCGATAAAGTCTTCGCTGGCACCATCAATCAGGCCGGTTCGCTGGAATATACGGTGACCGCTGCGGCGAACAATTCGACCCTGGCGCGGATCATTCATGCCGTCGAACAGGCCCAGGGCGCGCGGGCGCCGACGCAGCGTTTCGTTGATCAATTCTCGAAAATCTACACCCCGGCGGTGTTCGTCTTCGCCTTGGCCGTGGCGATCATCCCGCCATTGTTCATGGGCGCGGCGTGGTTCGACTGGATCTACCGCGCGCTGGTGTTGCTGGTGGTTGCCTGCCCGTGCGCACTGGTGATTTCCACCCCGGTGACCATCGTCAGCGGCCTCGCGGCGGCGGCGCGCAAGGGCATTCTGGTCAAGGGCGGCGTGTATCTGGAGGGCGGCTTCAAGCTTGATTATCTGGCGCTGGATAAAACTGGCACGATCACCCACGGCAAACCGGTGCAGACCGATTACCTGTCACTCGACCCGACGGCCGATGCCAGCGCGCCGGCCATCGCTGCCGCGCTGGCCGGTCGCTCCGATCACCCGGTGTCGCTGGCGATTGCCAATGCCGCTGTGGATAAAAACTTCGCCGCACTGCCTGTGGATAACTTCGCCGCGCTGGGCGGGCGGGGCGTCAAAGGCGACATCAACGGCCAGACTTATCACTTGGGCAATCATCGTCTGGTCGAAGAGCTCGGCCTGTGCTCGCCGCAGCTGGAAGAAAAGCTGTTCGCGCTGGAAAAGCAGGGCAAATCCGTGGTGCTGCTGCTCGACAGCTCAGGCCCACTGGCACTGTTCGCCGTCGCCGATACGGTCAAGGAAACCAGCCGCGAGGCGATTCTTCAGTTGCATGAACTCGGGGTGAAAACCCTGATGCTGACCGGCGACAACGTCCACACCGCGCAAGCGATTGCCGCCCAGGTCGGCATCGACGAGGCGCGCGGCGATTTGCTGCCGACCGACAAGCTGCAAGCCATTGAAGATCTGTACAAGCAGGGCCACCGGGTCGGTATGGTCGGCGATGGCATCAACGACGCCCCGGCACTGGCCCGCGCCGAGATCGGGTTCGCCATGGCCGCCGCCGGCACCGACACCGCGATCGAAACCGCCGATGTTGCCCTGATGGACGACGATCTGCGCAAGATCCCTGCGTTCATCAGCCTGTCGCGCAACACCGCGAGCATTCTGAAACAGAACATCGCACTGGCGCTGGTGATCAAGGCGATATTTCTTGCGGTAACCTTTGCCGGGCTTGCCACCATGTGGATGGCGGTGTTTGCCGATATGGGCGTGAGCCTGCTGGTGGTGTTCAACGGTTTGCGCCTGCTGCGCAAGTAAACGTGAGGGATGGTTGTGCTGAGTGCCGAGCTGAAAGCGTTTTACATGGTCGCCCGCCTGGGCAGCATCACGCTGGCGGCGAAAAAACTCGGCCTCAGCCAACCGACCGTGACCACGCAAATCCGCAATCTGGAGAGTCAGTACTCGGTGGAGTTGTTCTACCGTGGCGGCCGCCGACTGAGCGTCAGCGACGAAGGCGCGCGCTTGCTGCCGATGGTCAAGACCCTGTTGCAGCAAGAGGCCGACATCGAGTTTTTCCTGCGCAACAGCGGTCAGGTCCAGGGCACGTTGCGCATTGCCGCGACGGCGCCGTATTACATCCTCGATCTGGTGAAGACCTTCCGCGAGCGTTTGCCGCAGGTGGAAGTGTCGGTGGAAATCGGCAACTCGCAGCAGGTGCTGGAAGCGCTGGAGGATTACCGCGTGGATGTCGCGGCATCGTCGCAGTTGCTCGATGATGCGCGGTTGATTCGCCGGGTACTCGGCACCGATCCGCTGGTGCTGGCGGTGCATCGCAATCATCCGTTGGCGGCGCAGGAACATGTGACGCTGAACGCACTGGCCGGGCATACGTTGTTGATGCGCGAGCCGGGTTCGACCACGCGGCGCTTGACCGAAGAGTTGCTGGCCAGCGCCGGGGTCAGTTTCGGGCCGTTGCTGGAGATCGGCAGCCGTGAGTCGATTCGTGAAGCCGTGCTGCGCAATATCGGTATCAGCATCATTGCGCGGCAGGAGGTGCCGCATGATCCGCAGTTGCGCGTGCTGACCATCGAGAATGCGCCGCAGATTCCGGAGTATCTGTATTGCCTCAAAGAGAGGAAGGGTGCGCGGTTGCCGGCGGCGTTTCTCGGCTTGGCACAGGAAATGTCCCCGGCCTGAGATCTTCAGTGTGCGAGCTGGCCTCTTCGCGAGCAGGCTCGCTCCCACATTGATCGTATTCACAACGTGCGACTTCTGTGGGAGCGAGCCTGCTCGCGAAGGCGCCAGTTCAGGCGACAAATCAGCAACCCAAATTACCGAATACCACTATCAGCCGTTTTTGCCTCGCTGCCACATGACGGACGCATTACAACTCTAGGATTGGCCTCATCCGTTTGATGAGGCCTGTCCATGAATCCTGCCATCGCAACTGCCCTGACCAACCCCGGCGCGCCGATGAAAGTGCGCGGCGTGCACAAGCGTTTCGGTGCGTTCACTGCGCTGGATAACGTCTCCCTCGACGTCGCCGCCGGTGAACTGGTGTGCCTGCTCGGCCCCTCGGGCTGTGGCAAGACCACATTGCTGCGCTGCATTGCCGGGCTGGAACAGCAGGACAGTGGCGAGCTGTATCTGGGCGATCGCGATGTCTCGCATCTTGCCCCGCAAGCGCGGGATTACGGGATTCTGTTCCAGTCCTACGCGCTGTTCCCGAATCTGACGGTCGAGGCGAACATTGCCTACGGCCTCGCGGGCAGCGGTCGCGATGAAGTGCGCCGGCGTGTCGGTCAGATGCTGGAACTGGTCGGCCTCACTGGCAGTGAGAAAAAGTACCCAGGGCAATTGTCCGGCGGTCAGCAACAGCGAGTAGCGCTCGCTCGCGCATTGGCGCCGGCGCCGTCGCTGTTATTACTCGATGAACCGATGTCGGCCCTCGACGCGCGGGTGCGCGAGCATCTGTGCACCGAGCTGCGTCAGCTGCAACGCAACCTCGGCATCACCACGCTGATGGTCACGCACAATCAGGACGAAGCGATGTTGATGGCCGATCGCATCGCCGTGATGAACAACGGCCGTGTCGAGCAGTACGCCACGCCGCAGGAAATCTACAACCGTCCGGCCACGCCGTTCGTGGCCGAGTTTGTCGGCCAGGGCAACTGGCTGCCGTTCCAGCGCAGCAGCGACAGTCACGCCCAGGTCGGCGGGATGAATCTGCGCCTGGCCGAGGGCAGCGTACACGGCGCTTCGGGTCGACTGTTCTGCCGCCCGGAGGCGATCAACGTCAACCCGCTGGTGCACGAAGAGAACCTGTTCCCGGCCAGGGTTCGCGAAGTCACTTTCCTCGGCAACCGCTGCCGGATGAGCTTCGAACTTGATCAATTGCCGGGCCACGCACTGCTCGCCGAAATCGCGCCAGAAGCCATGCCGCGCCTCGGCGCCCAGCAGATCATGGTCGCCTTGCCGCCGCGCAGTTTGCAGGTGTTCGCCTGATGAACAGCAACCTCGCGCTGCCGCTACCGCACAAGCAGGTGCGACAGTCCTCGAAAGCCGAGATCGGCGATCGCCTGTTCGTGCTCGGCGGCAAAGTCCTCCTGCTGGTGTTGCTCGGCCTCGCGGTGCTGCTGCCGTTGCTGGCGATCTTCTGGCGCGGCTTCAGCAACGACGCCGGGCAGGGCGGTGGCTGGCTCGCGGCGAAAGAGTTGGTGACCAGCGCCAATTTCCATTGGCTGCTCGGCAACAGCCTGAAAGTGTCCCTCAGCGTTGCGGCCATTGTCGTACCGCTGGCCTACCTGTTTGCCTACGCGCTGCAACGCACGCTGATTCCGGGCAAAGGCATCTGGCGCGGGATCTCCCTGCTGCCGCTGATGGCGCCGTCGATGCTGCCGGGAATTGCGCTGGTCTATCTGTTCGGCAATCAGGGCATGCTGCGTGGACTGCTCTCGGACAATATCTACGGGTTTTGGGGCATTGTGCTGGGCGAGGTGATCTACACCTTCCCCCATGCGCTGATGATTTTGCTCTCGGCATTGTCGCTGGCCGATGCACGTTTGTTCGATGCCGCATCGAGCATGGGCGCCAGTCCGGCCAAGGCGTTTCGCAGCATCACCTGGCCGGCGACGCGCCAGGCGGTGTTCGCCGCGTTCTGTCTGGTGTTCACCCTGACGATTACCGATTTTGGTGTGCCGGTGGTGGTCGGTGGCGACTATCAAGTGCTGGCGCTGGAAGCCTACAAAGCCGTGGTCGGCCAGCAGCAATTCGGGCGCGGCGCGTTGATCGGCATGGTGTTGTTGCTGCCGGCGCTGTTCAGCTTTGGTGTCGATGCCTGGTTGCGTCGCCGCCATGGTGACTCGATGAGCGGACGCGCGCAGGTGTTCAAACCGCTGCCGTGCAAGCTGCGCGACGGCTGCTATCTGGCCATTGTTTTGCTGATCAGCGCGGCGTTGATTCTGGTGTTCGGCATGGCGGTGTTCTCGTCGCTGGTGAAGTTCTGGCCGTACAACCTGTCGCTGTCGCTCAACCACTATCAGTTCAACGAGACCGCCGGCGGTGGCTGGCTCGCCTACGGCAACAGTCTGAAGATGGCGCTGGGCACGGCGCTGATTGGCAGCGTGCTGATTTTCACTGGCGCCTATCTGATGGAGAAAACCCGCACCCAGCGCGGGTTGAACCTGGCTTTGCGCATGCTCAGCTTCGTGCCGATGGCGGTGCCGGGGCTGGTGCTGGGCCTGGGCTACGTCTTCTTCTTCAACCTCAGCGGCAATCCGCTGCACGTGCTGTACGGGACAATGACGCTGCTGATCGTCTGCACCATTGCGCACTATCTGACCACCGCACAAATGACCGCGACCACCGCGCTGCGCCAGCTCGATGCTGAGTTCGAGGCTGCGGCGCTGTCGCTGAAGGCGCCGCTGTACCGGCATTACCTGCGCGTCACCGTGCCGATCTGCCTGCCGGCGCTGCTGGACATCGTGCGCTACCTGTTCGTCTCGGCGATGACCACGGTTTCCGCTGCGATCTTCCTTTACAGCCCCGACACCATCCTCGCGGCGGTGGCGGTGCTGAACATGGATGACGCCGGCAACGTGGGCGGCGCGGCGGCGATGTCGACCCTGATTCTGTTCACCTCGGCCGGCGTGTCGCTGCTGCTGGCGTGGGCTTCGCGCGGCCTGTTGCGCCGCTCCCAGGCCTGGCGGCAAACCGCGCCCGGTCACTGATTGCAAACCCGATCAACTCAACTACAGGAAAACGCTCATGTTCAAGCCTATGGCCCTGGCCGCTGCTGTGCTCGCGACTTTCAGCCTGAATGCCTTCGCGGCAAAAACCGAGTTGACGGTGTACACCGCCCTCGAAGCCGAACAACTGAAGTCCTACAAGGAGGCCTTTGAAAAGGCCAACCCGGACGTCGAGATCAAATGGGTGCGCGATTCCACCGGGATCATCACCGCCAAACTGCTCGCCGAAAAGGCTCGACCGCAGGCTGACGCGGTATGGGGCCTGGCCGCGTCGAGCCTGGCGATTCTCGATCAGCAAGGCATGCTGCAAAGCTATGCACCGAAGGATCTCGGCAAGATCGGCGCGAACTACCGCGACGCCGCCAACCCGCCAGCCTGGGTCGGCATGGACGTGTGGGCCGCGACCATTTGCTTCAACACCGTCGAGGCCGAGAAGCAAGGTCTGACCAAGCCCGTGAGCTGGCAGGACCTGACCAAGCCTGAGTACAAGGGCAAGATCGTCATGCCCAATCCGGCGTCGTCCGGCACCGGTTTCCTCGACGTCAGCGCCTGGCTGCAGACCTTCGGCGAGAAGCAGGGCTGGGCGTATATGGACGGCCTGCACCAGAACATCGGCCAGTACGTTCACTCCGGTTCCAAGCCGTGCAAACTGGCGGCGGCGGGGGAGTTTCCGATCGGGATTTCCTTTGAATATCCAGCCGTACAGCTGAAACGCCAGGGCGCGCCACTGGACATCATCCTGCCGAAGGAAGGTCTGGGCTGGGAGATCGAAGCGACAGCGGTGATCAAAGGCACGCCGCATGAAGAGGCAGCGAAGAAACTGGCGGACTTCTCTGCCAGCGCCGAGGCGATGGATCTGTACAAAGAGAACTTCGCCGTGCTCGCGCAGCCGGGGATTGCCAAGCCGCAGACCGAATTGCCAGCCGACTATGAGCAGCGTCTGATCAAGAACGACTTTGCCTGGGCCTCGAAGAATCGCGACGAGATCCTGGCTGAATGGCGCAAGCGGTATGACGGCAAGTCCGAGAAAGTTGTCGCCAAGTAAGATCTTTATCGACTGACAAGGCCCCTTCGCGAGCAGGCTCGCTCCCACAGTTGCAATGCTGTCCCCTGTGGGAGCGAGCCTGCTCGCGAAAGCGGTTTCTCATTCAGAGCACCTGTACATGACACAACCCAAAGACCTGCTCATCATCGGCGCTGGCATCCTCGGTCTGTCCCACGCCTATGCCGCTGCCAAACGCGGCCTGAAAGTCGCGGTATTCGAACGCACCGCCACGCCCCTCGGCGCTTCGGTGCGCAACTTCGGCCAGGCGCTGGTGACCGGTCAGCCGCCCGGCATCATGCTCGAACTGGCCAAGGCCAGCCGCGAGATCTGGGGCGACTGGGCGCAACTTGCCGGCCTGCAGATCAAGCGCAACGGCTCATACCTGTTCGCCCGTAACGAGGCCGAAGAACACCTGCTCGAAGTCTTCTGCGCCGGCCGCGCCATCGAGCACGGCTACAACGTCGAGCTGCTGCGCGGCGCGGCGTTGCGTGATCTCTACGGCGGCCAGTTCAGCCATCACCGTGCTGTGTTGCACGGTATCGATGATCAGCAGTTGTACTCACGCGAAGCGATTCCGGCGCTGATCGATTATTTGCGCCGCGACCTCGGTGTCGAGTTTCACTTTTCCACGCTGGTGCGCGACGTCGAGCCGGGGCATTTGCACAGTACCGCCGGCAGTTTTACCGGCAAGCAGATCATCGTCTGCTCCGGCCACGACTATCAGACCCTACTGGCCGAGCCAATTGCTGCGCTCAATCCGCAGATCTGTCGTCTGCAAATGCTGCGGGCCAAACCGCAGGTCGATCTCAATCTGCAACACGCCGTGCTCACCGGCCTGAGCTGCGTGCACTACGGCGCTTTCGCCGATTTGCCGCAAGCCGCAGCGGTGCAGGCGCAGATTCTCCGTGAACAACCGCACCTGCACGCCAACGGCATTCACTTGCTGATCAGCCCGACGCCGTACGGTGAGTTGATCATCGGCGATTCGCATCATTACGGCAGCGATGCGTCACCGTTCAACGCCGAGCAGGTCGACAACTGGATGCTCGAACTTGCCGAGCAGACGCTGGGCTGTCAGGTGCAAGTGGTCGAACGCTGGCAGGGCGTCTATGGTGCTCGTGGGCCTGGTCCGTTTTCATTCCTGCGTCCGGCACCGGGCTTGAGCGTGGCGCTGATGCACACCGGCGTCGGCATGAGCGTCGGCCCGGCGCTGGCCGAACGCAACATCGCGCAATTACTGGAGGAGGCATGAATCACGAACAGGTGATCGCCCGGGTGTTCGGCCTGTATGAACGCTTCGGCGCCAGCGATTACATCGGCGAACCGGTGTCGCAGCTCGAGCACATGTCCCAGGCCGCAGAACTGGCCATGGCTGAAGGCTGTGACGATGAAGTGGTGCTGGCGGCGTTCTTTCATGACATCGGCCATTTGTGTGCCGAGGGCGCGGAAAACATGGGCGGTTATGGCGTGGTCAGCCATGAACGGCTCGGTGCGGATTATCTGCGTGAGGCAGGTTTCAGCGAACGGCTGGCGCGACTGGTGGAATATCACGTCCAGGCCAAGCGCTATCTGACCTTACGCGAGCCGGGGTATTACGCGCGGTTGAGTGAGGCGAGTCGCAGGACGCTGGAATATCAGGGCGGGGTAATGAGCGCGGCTGAGGCGGATGCGTTCGAGGCTGATCCGTTGTGTGCGCTGAGTTTGCGCATGCGGCGCTGGGATGAGTTGGCGAAGGAGGTTGCGGTGCCGCTAGTGGATCTGGCTGGATTGAAAGCGAAAGCGGCGCGACTGCTGGCGGCGTAACCCATGTCACCGAGTCGCGCCATTCGCGAGCAGGCTCGCTCCCACAGGGATCCGCATTCCAATGTGGGAGCGAGCCTGCTCGCGAATGGGTCAGCGCTACAAATTTTCAGCCAACGCCTCCACCTGCTCCTGCCTTTCCGCCTGATTCAACTTCGCCTGCGGATTGAGCGACGACCACTGCGGATGCGCACGGGCCTTGTTCAACGCTTCCGGCAACTTGCCTTCGCGCCAGGTTTTATCCACAGGCGTGGCCACCTGAATGCTGTCCATCGCCGCATGCCCGCGCTGATCGAGTGCCAGCAACAACTGGCGTTGGCGCAACGCCAACAGGCGCAGCACGGCGTCATCCACCGTCAATTCCCGCTGGCCTTTGATCTTGCCGAGCAGGCGACTGCCATAACTGCGCGCGGTTTGCAGTGCGCCACCGGCAATCGCGCCGGCCAGTGCTGCCGCGCCGAGGGTAATCCCGCCGACCAGCAAATCCACCCCGGCCCCAGCCGCTGCACCGGCAGCAATGCCGCCGCCGACGCGCACGCCGAGTTGCTTCAGGGTTTCCGGGTTGAACAGATCATCGCCCCAGCGCCCGTCGAGCAACGGCAAATCACTGGCCGCCGCGTCCTGCGGGCGAAACGCGTATAGCTTGAGCAGCGCCTCAACGCACTTCTGCTCGCGCTGGCGCACGGCTTTGCGCAGTTCGCTGATCGCCTGCTGTTCCTGCTCGGCTTCGCTGACCACACTGCGCCGGCACGCGGCGCAATCGATCAGCAATTCGGCAATCAGGCGTGCGGCGCTTTGCTGACGGGCGAGGCGCTGCGCCTGCTGGTCGGCGATCAACCGCTCCAGTTGCGGCCGGGCGTTTTCCAATAGCAGGGCGAGGCTCTCGTACAAGCGCCGCTCGCCATCCTCGGGCGGTGCGACGCTGTCGAAACGTACCAACGCATGCAGCCCCAGCCGCGCTAGCGCTTCACGCCAATCGGGTTCGCGATGGTTGGCGCTGCTGACGAAATTCAGCACCGGCAGCAGCGGCTTGCCGCAACTGGCGAGCACTTCCAGCTCGTCGCGATACTTGGCCAGCACCGGTTCGCGGGCGTCGATCACATACAGACCGGCATCGGAGGCCAGCAGTTGTCGCAGTACCTTGGCTTCCTGTTCGAAACGCTGGCGCGCCTCGCTGCCGTCGAGAAACCGTGCCAGCCGTGCCGGGCCGTCGAGGCGTTCGCCGGGGCGCTCCAGGCGTTCGAGAAAATCCAGCAGGGCGATCGCATCTTCCAGCCCCGGCGTGTCGTACAGATCGAGCAATGGCTCGCCATCCACCGACAACCGCGCGCCTTCGACATGTCGGGTGGTGCTCGGCCGGTGCGAGACTTCGCCGAAGCCGATGTCACGGGTCAGCGTGCGCAGCAGCGAGGTCTTGCCGACGTTGGTGTGGCCGACCACCGCGAGTTTCAGCGGGGCCTTGCGTGCATCAGTCATGTCCGCTCTCCAGCCAGTTCATCGGCGCGCAATCGGCGAACGGCAACTCCAACTGTTGCAGCGCCGCGTGCCAGTCACCCAGACGTTGCCCGTCCAGCGCTTCGCCGGGTGGCGCTTGCAGCAGCCAGATGCGAGTGGCGCCGGCGTTGCGTGCGAGTTCGGCGATCAGCGCAAGGCTGCCGCGATCCGGCGAACGGCGCGGATCACAGGCGATGGCCAGCCGCGCCGGCGGGAAGCGACTGAGTTGTTCGAGCAGCTTGTGCCGCGATTCGCGACTGTCGAGAATGCCCGCGTTGCTGACGTTTTTCGGCAGCACGGGTGGCCACGGACGCTGTTCGTCCAACTCGATCGCCACCAGCAGCGCGCCTTCACTGGCCAGTTCGCCGATGTTGCTTTCGACGCGATGCAGTTGCGCCGGCTCCGGGTCGTTGACACCAAGGCGCTCGCTGGTCGGCATCAGCCTTTCGCGCAGTTGCGCGTAGCCGGGCAGGTTCAGATCCAGGCGCAGCGCCGCTTTGCCGCTGTTCCAGCGCCACAGGCAGAACAGCGCGAGCAGCAGGCGCGGCAGCACGCCGTAGACCACCAGCACACCGACCAGCCACGTCGCCCAGGCCTGTCGCGCGCTTTCAATATCCAGTGCGCCAGCGCCGCTGGCGCGGATCATTTCCTCGGTCGGCACGTTGAAGCCGAGCAGCGACGGCAGATAGCCAAGGGCCTTGGTGACGTGGATGAAAGTATCGGCGCCGAGGATCGTGGTTTCCCAGACAAAGCCGTAGCGCCGCGTGGCCATCAGCGTCAGCAACAGAATCAGCGCGCTGAGCATCGCCAGCAGCCACAAACCATTGACCAACGCGCCGAGCGCCCAGCGGTTGAGTTTCTTGCGTTGCAGCACCAACAGCAGGGCCGGCGCCAGTTGCGCGGCTTTGGCGTCGCGAGCGAATTTTTCGCTGAGCCACAGCCACAAGCGCCCGAGGGTGGCGCCGTGTTCGCCAGCGAAAATCAAGCCCAGCGCCCAACTCAGCAGCAAAATCAGATTGATCCCGAGCAGGCTGCCCAGCGCCCAGAACACATTCACCGGCGTCTGCCCAAGTGCAGCGAAAGCCAGACCAGCGCCGCTGAGCACGGCGAAAATCATCAACAACACCAGCGCCAGGCGCGCGCCTTGCAGCCAGTGTTTGAGGGCGGCGGTCAGCCCGTCGCGCTCGGCCAGCCATAGCGCCCGGCGCGCAATGCGGCTCGGCAGATCGCCGCCAGCGGCGCGGGCCAGACGATTGGCTTCCAGGTCATCCAGCGGCCCCGCGTGTTCTTCGCGCAGGCGGATGGTTTCGGTGAGCCAGAGGTTTTGCAGTGGAGTCAGTTCAGTCACGCGGCGTCCCGTCGCTAAATCGAGCGCTGAGCATAACCGCTGTGGCGCTTATCGGGGTAAGCGCGGCTCTGGTATCCTCGCCGGCATGACTAAATCACTGCCCCTCAGCCTGATCGCAGCCCTCGGTGAAAACCGCGTGATCGGCGTCGACAACAGCATGCCCTGGCACTTGCCGGGGGACTTCAAATACTTCAAGGCGACCACGCTCGGCAAGCCGATCATCATGGGTCGAAAGACCTGGGATTCGCTCGGCCGGCCGTTGCCGGGGCGCTTGAACATCGTGGTCAGCCGCCAGACCGATCTGCAACTCGAAGGCGCCGAGGTCTATCCGTCGCTGGAAGCCGCGGTGGCGCGCGCCGAGGAATGGGCGAAAGCCCAAGGCGTTGATGAGCTGATGCTGATTGGCGGCGCGCAGTTGTATGCGCAGGGACTGGCGCAGGCCGATCGGCTGTACCTGACCCGCGTGGCGCTGAGCCCGCAAGGGGATGCGTGGTTTCCGGAGTTTGATCTGAGCGAATGGAAGCTGGTGTCGGATGTACCGAATCCGGCAGAGGGCGATAAACCTGCATATAGCTTTGAGGTTTGGGAGAAAGCCTAACAGCTTCGCGAGCAGGCTCGCTCCCACAGGGGAACGCATTTCAGTGTGGGAGCGAGCCTGCTCGCGAAGAGGCCCGCTCAGTCGCTGAGAAGCTTAAGCCTGGGCCAACTCTGCGTGCTCATCGGCATCCAGCAGCGCTTTATCCGTCTGCTGCATGACCTGACTGGTAATCGCCCCAGCGGTAATCGAGCCACTCACGTTCAACGCGGTGCGGCCCATATCGATCAGCGGCTCGACCGAAATCAGCAGTGCCACCAGTGACACCGGCAGGCCCATCGCCGGCAGCACGATCAGTGCGGCGAACGTCGCGCCGCCACCGACCCCGGCGACACCGGCCGAACTCAACGTGACAATCGCCACCAGCGTCGCGATCCACAGCGGATCCAGCGGGTTGATGCCGACCGTTGGTGCCACCATCACTGCCAACATTGCCGGATAGAGACCGGCGCAACCGTTCTGGCCAATCGTCGCGCCGAACGAGGCAGCGAAACTGGCGACCGACGACGGAATGCCCAGACGACGGGTCTGCGCTTCAATGCTCAGCGGGATGGTCGCCGCGCTGGAGCGACTGGTGAAAGCAAACGTCAGCACCGGCCAGATCTTGCGGAAGAAGCGCAGCGGGTTGATCCCGGCTGCCGACACCAGCACGCCGTGCACGACGAACATCAGGCCCAGGCCGATATAGGACACCACGACAAAACTGCCGAGCTTGATGATGTCCTGCAGGTTGGAACCGGCGACCACTTTGGTCATCAGCGCCAGCACACCGTACGGGGTCAGCTTCATCACTAGACGCACCAGACGCATCACCCAGGCTTGCAGGGTGTCGATGGCGTTGATCACTTTCTGACCTTTTTCCACGTCGTCCTTGAGCAGTTGCAGCGCGGCAACCCCGAGGAACGCGGCGAAGATCACTACGCTGATGATCGAGGTCGGCTTGGCCCGGGCCAGGTCGGCGAACGGGTTCTGCGGAATGAACGACAGCAGCAGTTGCGGCACATTCAGGTCGGCGACCTTGCCGGCGTAGTCGTTCTGAATGGTTTGCAGGCGCGCCATTTCCTGAGTGCCGGCGACCAGACCTTCAGCGCTGAGGCCGAACAGGTTGGTCAGGCCGATGCCGATCAGCGCCGCGATGGCAGTGGTGAACAGCAGCGTGCCGATGGTCAGGAAACTGATTTTGCCCAGCGACGAGGCATTGTGCAGGCGGGCCACGGCGCTGAGGATCGAAGCAAACACCAGCGGGATCACGATCATTTGCAGCAACTGCACGTAACCGTTGCCGACCAGATCGAACCAGCCGATCGAGGCTTTCAGCACCGGATTGCCGGCACCGTAGATCGTGTGCAGGGCGACGCCGAACGCCACGCCGAGGACCAGTGCGAGCAGGACTTTTTTCGCCAGGCTCCAGGTGGTGTGGCGGGTCTGCGCCAGACCGAAGAGCAGGGCGAGGAACACCAGCAGGTTGAGAATCAGCGGTAGATTCATGAGAACTCCAGTAAAGACTGTGCCAACAGCCATCCGGGGCTGCTGCGAACCGGCAAGCCTAACAGCTTGATTTGCAATGATTTAATACCAAAATGGCTGGGCAACCGTCGTTTTTGGAATAAGCGCGTGTCGCTGTCGGCAATGCAACTGACGCGCAGGGGACGTCAGCGGTCGCTGACAGGCGAGGGTTGTCACACTGATTTGTTAGCGTCGAACTCTTTGCATCGGGGAGTAGCGCTATGAGAATTGCACGCACGTTGTTGGCTGTGGCACTGGCGGCTGGCCTCGCCGGCCATGCATTGGCCACGGACCTCAAGCATTGGCCGGCGGATCAGGCCAAGGCGCTGGACGCGATGATTGCCGCCAACGCCAACAAGGGTAATTACGCGGTGTTCGACATGGACAACACCAGTTACCGCTACGACCTCGAAGAATCCTTGCTGCCGTTCATGGAAAACAAAGGCCTTATTACCCGCGACAAGCTCGACCCCTCGCTGAAACTGATGCCCTTCAAGGACACCGCCGAGCACAAGGAAAGCCTGTTCAGTTATTACTACCGGCTCTGCGAAGTCGACGACATGGTCTGTTACCCGTGGGTGGCGCAGGTGTTCTCTGGCTTCACCCTCAAGGAGCTCAAGGGCTACGTTGACGAACTGATGGCTTCGGGCAAACCGGTGCCCGCGACGTATTACGAAGGCGATGTGGTGAAGAAGCTCGACGTCAATCCGCCGAAGATCTTCACTGGCCAGCAGGAGCTGTACAACAAGCTGATGGAGAACGGCATCGAGGTCTACGTGATGACCGCCGCTTCAGAGGAACTGGTACGCATGGTCGCGGCGGATCCCAAGTACGGTTACAACGTCAAACCGCAGAACGTCATTGGCGTTTCACTGCTGCTCAAGGATCAGAAGACCGGCGAGCTGACCACTGCGCGCAAACAGATCACTGCTGGCAAATATGACGAGAAGGCCAACCTCGGCCTGGAGCTGACGCCGTACCTGTGGACCCCGGCAACCTGGATGGCCGGCAAGCACGCGGCGATCCTCACCTACATCGATGAATGGAAAAAACCGGTACTGGTCGGCGGCGATACCCCGACGAGCGACGGTTACATGCTGTTCCACGATGTCGATGTGGCCAAGGGCGGCATTCACTTGTGGATCAACCGCAAGGACAAGTACATGACGCAAATCAACGGCATGATGGCCAAGCACGCGGCGGCGCAGGCCAAGGAAGGCTTGCCGGTGACAGCGGACAAGAACTGGGTGATCGTCAAGCCGGAGGATATTCAATAAAGAAGATGCGAGCTGCGAGCTGCAAGCTGCAAGAAAGAGCAACTTGGCTCTTGCTTGAAGCTTGAAGCTTGAAGCTTGAAGCTTGCAGCTCGCAGCTGTTTTTATATCCCGTCGAGCATCGCTTTGTTACGCACCGCTCCCTTATCGGCACTGGTCGCCAGCAGGGCGTAGGCCTTGAGCGCGGTGGTCACTTTGCGTGGGCGCACTTCAACCGGTTTCCAGCCTTTCTTGTCCTGCTCGGCGCGGCGTGCCGCCAGTTCTTCGTCGCTGACCAACAGGTTGATCGAGCGGTTCGGAATGTCGATCAGCACCTTGTCGCCATCCTGCACCAGACCGATCGCGCCGCCGGCCGCAGCCTCTGGCGAAGCGTGACCAATCGACAGGCCGGAAGTACCGCCGGAGAAACGCCCGTCGGTGAGCAGCGCACAGGCTTTGCCCAGACCTTTGGATTTCAGGTAGGACGTCGGGTAGAGCATTTCCTGCATGCCCGGGCCGCCTTTCGGGCCTTCGTAGCGAATGATGACGATGTCGCCTTCCTTCACTTCGTCAGCGAGGATGCCGCGCACGGCGCTGTCCTGGCTTTCGAAAATTTTCGCGTTGCCTTCGAAGACGTGGATCGACTCATCGACCCCGGCGGTTTTCACCACGCAACCGTCCTGCGCGATGTTGCCGTACAGCACGGCGAGGCCGCCTTCTTTCGAATAGGCGTGCTCGAAGCTGCGGATGCAGCCGTTTTCACGATCGTCGTCGAGGGTTTCCCAACGGGTCGACTGGCTGAACGCAGTCTGGGTCGGAATGCCCGCAGGACCTGCCTTGAAGAAGTGATGCACGGCTTCGTCGCTGGTCTGGGTGATGTCCCACTTGGCGATGGCTTCTTCCATGCTGCGGCTGTGTACGGTCGGCAGGTCGGTGTGCAGCAGGCCGCCACGGGCCAGCGAACCGAGGATGCTGAAAATGCCGCCGGCGCGGTGCACGTCTTCCATGTGGTACTTCTGGATGTTCGGCGCGACCTTGCACAGCTGCGGCACGCTGCGCGAGAGGCGGTCGATGTCGCGCAGGTCGAAATCGATCTCGGCTTCCTGGGCGGCTGCGAGCAAGTGCAGGATGGTGTTGGTCGAACCGCCCATGGCGATGTCGAGCATCATCGCGTTTTCGAACGCCTTGAAGTTGGCGATGTTGCGCGGCAGCACGGAGTCATCGTTCTCGCCGTAGTAACGCTTGCACAGCTCGACGATGGTGCGACCGGCCTGGAGGAACAGCTGCTCGCGGTCGCTGTGGGTGGCCAGAGTCGAACCGTTGCCCGGCAAGGCCAGACCCAGTGCTTCGGTCAGGCAGTTCATCGAGTTGGCGGTGAACATGCCGGAGCACGAACCGCAGGTCGGGCAGGCGCTGCGCTCGTACTCGGCGACTTTCTCGTCAGAAGCGCTGGAGTCGGCGGCGATCACCATGGCGTCGACGAGGTCGAGGCCGTGGGAGGCGAGTTTGGTCTTGCCCGCTTCCATCGGACCGCCGGAAACGAAGATCACCGGGATGTTCAGGCGCAGCGCGGCCATCAGCATGCCCGGGGTGATCTTGTCGCAGTTGGAAATGCACACGATGGCGTCGGCGCAGTGGGCATTGACCATGTACTCGACGGAGTCGGCGATGATCTCGCGGCTCGGCAGCGAATACAGCATGCCGTCGTGGCCCATGGCGATGCCGTCATCGACAGCAATGGTGTTGAATTCCTTGGCCACGCCACCGGCGCGTTCGATTTCGCGGGCGACCAGTTGACCCAGGTCCTTCAGGTGCACATGCCCCGGGACGAACTGGGTGAACGAGTTGGCGATGGCAATGATCGGCTTCTTGAAGTCGTCATCTTTCATGCCGGTGGCGCGCCACAGTGCGCGGGCGCCGGCCATGTTGCGGCCGTGGGTGGATGTTTTCGAGCGGTAATCTGGCATGGAGCACTCCGGGCGGCTAATCACGTACTAAAGGGGAGTGAGCTTCTGTTGACCTCTGAAACACCCGAAAAATGGCCGTGTGTCCGGAAGCTGCCGATGACGTTGCGGGATCGCCGCTGGTCTCAGCCTGAGCTCATAAACCCGCCGGGGATGAATGGCGATGAATGAGGCGATTCTACACCGCTGGCGTCGCGAGGGAATGGCGCAAAGCGTTGTTCCCCCGCTGAAGAGGCACGCGGGATGACGACTGGCAGGATCAGTGGTCGCCTCCCGGCATCACCGGATTGCTGCGCAGGTTGCTGACGCGACGGCCAATCACGCTGTTGAGCAACAGGGATATGCCGCTCAACAGGACGAAACCGTAGCCCAGCGTCGCTTGCAGGTTGGCCGGGCCGAGGCTGATCAAGGCGCTGACCAGCCCGCCACAGATAAAGATGATGGTGCTGCCGGCAGACGCCGATGCGCCGGCATTTTCGGCAAACAGGCTCATGGCGCGGGAGGTAGCCGGTGGCCGGGAAATGGTCGTGCCCACCGTGCAGATGAGCATTGGAATCAGCACAGTCGCAGCTGACAAATCATGGTTGGCGGCCAGATAGAGCATTACCAGTCCCGAGAGCAGGATCAGACTCAGCCCGGTAAAAATCTGCTGTTGCGCATTGATATGCCGGTTCAGCACGCTGGCGAGCACACCGCCGAAGACATAGGCGGCGCCGTAAATCAGCAGGATCAAGGCGAAATCGTAAGGTGCCATCTGCAGCTGCTCCATGAAGATCAGCGGCGAAATGACAATGAAGGAAAAGTGGCAGGCGAAAGCGAAGGCGGAAATCAGCCAGCAGCCGACGAATTCGAAATTGCTCAGCACCAATCTGTAAGGCTTTATGAAACCCCCATGTGGCCCATTCTGAACGGGCCGGCTGTTATCGAGCAGCCGCCACGTCTTCACCAGAACCACGGCGGCCAAGGCGATGAACACCCAGAAGCTGCCGCGCCAGCCGAGCGTGGCTTGCAGAAACGTGCCCGCCAATGGTGATACCGAAATGAAGATGCCCGTGGCGGTGACCATCAGGATCCGCAGGCGATCACGCTCGTTGCCTTCGAACAGATCCTGCACCAGTGCCTGGGACAGCACGAAGCAACCGCATCCCAGCGCCTGCATCACCCGGAAAATCAGGAACAGCGTGTAGTCATTGCTCAGCACGCAGCCCAGTGCGCCGAGCAGCGACACGCTCATGCCCGCGAGCAGCAGACCTTTGCGCCCGATCACATCGGACAACGGGCCGATCAACAACTGGGCAAATGCGATGCCCACGGCAAACAGACTGATCGACAGCGCGATGTCGTTTGATGATCGGCCAAAGTGTGCTGCCAATGCCGGAAAAGAAGGCAGCAGCACATCCAGCGGAAAC
The DNA here is from genome assembly GCF_019145195.1 of Pseudomonas siliginis. Lineage (GTDB taxonomy): Bacteria > Pseudomonadota > Gammaproteobacteria > Pseudomonadales > Pseudomonadaceae > Aquipseudomonas > Aquipseudomonas siliginis. The sequence continues at coordinate 274,842 of NZ_JAHSTW010000002.1, read as the reverse complement.
ACGCCAAGCAGGATCATCGCCAACAACAGGCTGACGGCACCGCGTTGTTGCCGGCGGGTAGCTACACGGCTGTGTTTATCCATCGATCAATCCTGCTTTGGCGAAAAGTGTCTGGTTGTGGGGCAATGCAAAGAAGCCCGCCTTGTGCAAGGCCTCCACCGTAGGTTTGCAGCCAACGCGTGCACGGGCGCGGTTGGCCTGCACCGTTGCCGTGCCGCCGACAATCTCCATCACGTCGATCTCGGCAATACCGGCCGAACGCAGGCTTTGTTGCAGCCAGCCTTCATCTGCTTCGAAGAAGATGGAAATGATCTCCACGAGGGTCTTGCTGGCGAACAGGCGTTGACGACTGTTCATGGCGATCCAGAAGTAATGGAAGGCTTCGGCGAAATAGCGGCTGTGCCGGGCTTCGTCGGCAAGGTGATCACGCAACATGTCACTCACACTGGATACCAGCGTGTCGCGGCAGACCTCCAGCAACTCGCGGGCAATGATGGTTTCCGAGACAAATCCCAGCAGGAACCAGGCCAGAGCGCGGTTTTTCTCCGGCGTGCGCGCGATCAAAGCGTTCATGCGACTGATCCGCTTCGGAATGACCGGTCGCCGGGTGATGCCGTAGAGCGCAGCGATCTGCTCGGCAATCTGGTTGGAAAACAGCGCGTGGTAGCCCTCGTCGGTATACAGCTGCAGTGCCGCATGTTTCATCGGTAGCGGTATATAAATGGGCAGTTCGCGGTGCACGATGACTTCCACCGCGCGGTTGACGATGCGGTGTTCGAGCAGGGTGGTGTAGTCGAGGAAATACACCAGATGATTGGCAGTAAGTCGGTGCAGGGTATCGCGACCTTTGGCCTGGATGGCCGGATGCGCCAGATAGGGCACAAAGGCCGGGGGTAACCAGTAGCGGGTTTGCAATTGCTGCTCGACATCGCCCGGTAACCGATAGTCATGGACACTGCTGCGTACCGATGCACGGCTCTCCCAGCCTGGAAGCGTGAATTTCAGCGACCATGACACCGGGGCTTCGCTCTCGTCCATAGCCGTGGGAATCATGACTGTGCTCCGCTGAGCAGATCACGCATTTCCTGGCACATGGCCTGGCCATCGCTTTGTCCGCAACCGACGAAGAACAACGGTTGCTCGGCGCTGCCCGCGATGCCGAGCAGGGTTTCAACCTGTGCGTCGGCAAATGCGCCGGTCAGCCAGGTGTTCAGCCCCAGCGTCGTTGCTACCAGTTGAAAGGTTTGCGAGAGATGACCGGCTTCGATGAAGGCCATGCGATAGGCGCGCGAGTGTTCGTACTTCCACCAGAGACGATCAAACCTTGCAGTGATGAACACGCCCAGTGGCAGGTTGTTGATGAAATGCTGGCCGCCGAGCAATTGACCCAGCTCCGGATCCGGCAGCGCATTGATCCGGCTCAGGGCGTGTTCGGCAGGGTGATAGGCGTAGATGCCGGGTTCCAGTCCGCTGACATTTTGCGCCAGGACAAATCCCTCACAGGCGTTCAGTCCGCCGCCGGACGGGCAGCTTCGGCGTGCCTCGAGACCCGGTGCGACCGGATCGTCGTGGGCATTGTCGCGTGGGGGAAGATAGCCGAGGGTCAAATACAGCAGCGTGCCAACCTCATCCAGTGTCACCGCTGCACCGGTGTAGGAACGACAGGTTTTGCGCCTCATCAGGGCCTGAGTCAGGCTGTCATCATCAATGGCGCCCGGTACGGGCAGGGTAATCAGGGGCTGCACTGATCGCGGCGCCCGGGTGTCTGCAGGTTCTGGCTTCGCCAGCACTTCGCTGCAGTGCGCCAGATATTGCCTGGACCACTCGTGGATATTCCGAGGCGTATGTGCGCTAGGTATGTTTTGTGTGCCGATGTGATAGATCTTCGACAATTCATCCCAGCCCCAATTCGGACTGTCTATTTTTGAAGTTATTAAAATGCCGGCGTCCAGAAGTTGTCTGTCTATTATGTTGTTGGGGTCAAATATATCAGGGTTGTGTATAAGGCTGGCGAGGCGATGGGAGTATTCAAGATCAAGTTCGTGTTGAGTATGGTTCTTGTAGTTCCAGACAACTTGTCCGGGCGGGCGCGGCAATATAAAAAGAAAAGGATTGATATACATGGGCTCAGGTCACTCGGGAAAAAGTCTGATGGACGCCAGAGTGCCGGCACTCTCCGGCGTCCAGGCTTACTTAGCGGCCGATGGCTGCAACCAGAAAGGCCAGGTTGGCGAGTTTGTCTGTTTCGAGATAAATGGTTTTCATGATGTGAACTCCTTGTTCGTTGGTAGTTGAGTCGCTTCGTTGCGACAACTTCATATTAGTTTGTAATCGAATATTGGCAAGCGGATATTAAGTAGGAATATTCCAGTAATTTTGTCGGAGTGATCTTTTGCAGGAGGCTTACTGTGTAGGTTTAATTTCCATGATTGACAGGCATGACGAAACTTCCTGCAAGGCAGCGAGAAAGAAGCTGTAGGAAGAGGGCAGGACACTCATGTCGAGTGTGAAAAAACGGGGGGAGGGCGCGCAAAAAAAACGGGGAGCTCAGTGGCTCCCCGGTGTTCAAGCGCAATCAGCTGTTGGGCAGCAGACGGCAGGTGATGCTTTTGATGTAACGGGTTTCAGCGATGGCCGGATGCACCGGATGATCCGGACCCTGGCCGCCACGCTCGAGCATCTGGATATTGCGGTCCAGGTGACGGGCGCTGGTCAGCAGGATGTTCTGCAGATCATCTTCCGGCAGGTGCATGGAGCACGAAGCACTGACCAGAATGCCGTCCTTGGTCAGCAGGCGCATGGCTTGTTCGTTCAGACGACGGTAGGCGCCTTCGCCATTCTTCATGTCTTTCTTGCGTTTGATGAAGGCCGGCGGATCGGCAACGATCACGTCGAAGCGCTCTTCGCTGGCTTTCAGTTCCTTCAGCGCTTCAAAGACATCGCCTTCGATGCAGGTCATCTTGTCAGCGAAGCCGTTCAGCGCGGCGTTGCGCTCGACACCGTCGAGGGCGAATGCAGAGGCGTCGACGCAGAACACTTCGCTGGCGCCGAACGCAGCGGCCTGCACGCCCCAGCCACCGATATAGCTATAGAGGTCGAGCACGCGTTTGCCTTTGGCGTAGGGTGCCAGGCGCGCGCGGTTCATGCGGTGGTCGTAGAACCAGCCGGTTTTCTGCCCTTGAATGACCGGCGCTTCGAATTTCACACCGTTCTCTTCCAGCGCGACCCACTCCGGCACCAGACCGAACACGGTTTCGACATAACGGTTGAGGCCTTCGGCGTCGCGGGCGGCGGAGTCATTCTTGAACAGAATGCCACTTGGCTTGAGCACTTGAGTCAACGCGGCGATCACGTCGTCTTTGTGCGCTTCCATGGTCGCCGAGGCGATCTGCACCACGAGGATGTCGCCGAAACGATCGACCACCAGACCCGGCAGCAGGTCGGAGTCGCCGTAGACCAGACGATAGAACGGCTTGTCGAACAGACGCTCGCGCAACGACAGCGCGACGTTCAGGCGATGCACCAGCAGCGACTTGTCGAGGGCCAGTTTGATGTCGCGCGACAGCAGGCGCGCGCAGATCAGGTTGTTCGGGCTCATGGCGACGATGCCCAACGGCTTGCCGCCAGCGGCTTCGAGCACCGCCTGATCGCCGGCCTTGAAGCCGTGCAGAGGCGTGGCGGCCACGTCGATTTCGTTGCTGTAGACCCACAAGTGGCCGTTGCGCAGGCGACGGTCGGCGTTGGCTTTGAGGCGCAGGCTAGGCAGGGACATGACGTCGCTCCGGAAAAAAGAGCGGGAGTATAGCGTGTTGAGGCGTGCTCCGGTCTGGCCTGCGATGAAAAGCGGGTGGCCCCTTCGCGAGCAGGCTCGCTCCCACACTTGGAATGCATTCACCTGTGGGAGCGAGCCTGCTCGCGAAAGCGATTTCAGCTCTTATGCAGCCAGTGCGTCAATCAGGGCCTGACTGAACGCCGGCACATCATCCGGCTGGCGGCTGCTGATCAGGTTGCCGTCCTTGACCACTTCCTGATCGACCCAATTGACCCCGGCATTGACCAGATCGTCCTTGACCGTCTTGTAGCTGGTCATGGTCTTGCCGTTGACCAGTCCCGCCGAGATCAGCAGCCAGCTGCCATGGCAGATCACGGCAATCGGCTTGCCTGCCGAAGCGGCAGTCTTGACCAGATGCTGAGCATCCTGATCGATACGGATGGTGTCGGAATTCTGCACACCGCCGGGCAACAGCACGGCATCGTATTGATCGACGCTCACAGCCTGGAAAGTGTTGCTGACGGGGAAGTCGTCGGCCGGTTTGTCATGGTTCCAGCCTTTCACCGTGCCAGCCTCGGCGGAAAGGATATCGACCTGCACGCCGGCCTGCTCCAGGGCATCCTTAGGGCCTGTCATTTCGACCTGTTCGAAACCATCGGTAACCAAAATAGCGACGCGTTTGCCATTGAGGGAAGTTGCCATCGGTAAGCTCCTGAGTCTGTGGAGATTTTGCCTTCGCAGCGGACCATTGAGGTCCGATGCGCCCTACTGATTCCGAAGCCTGGGCACAGATGAAAGTTCCGACGATGTGCCCATCGGTGTGTCGCCCTGCGGTTTCAGCGGTTAGAATCGCCGCCTGCCCCGGAGTGTGTACTTATGTCCCAAGAGCTGACCACCGAACAGATTCAACAATCGCTGCAAGGCATCAGTGTGCCGGCGCAACCGCAGATCATGGTGGATCTGCAAATGGAGCAGTACATGCCCGACCCGGACCTGGAGGTGATCGCCAAACTGATCTCCCAGGACCCCGGTCTGTCCGGCGCGCTGCTGAAAATCGTCAACTCGCCGTATTACGGCCTGAGCAACAAGATCACCTCGATTCAGCGTGCGGTGAACCTGTTGGGCAGCCGCTCGATCATCAACCTGATCAACGCGCAGTCGATCAAGGGCGAGATGAACGACGATACCATCGTCACCCTCAACCGTTTCTGGGACACCGCGCAGGATGTGGCGATGACCTGCCTGACGCTGGCCAAGCGCATCGGCACCCAGGCCGGTGACGAAGCCTATGCGTTGGGCCTGTTCCACGATTGCGGCGTGCCATTGATGCTGCAGCGTTTCCCCAATTACATGACCGTGCTGGAAGAGGCCTACGCCAGCGCCAGCCCGGAATGCCGCGTGGTCGATACGGAAAACCGTGTGTTCAACACCAACCACGCCGTGGTCGGTTACTACACGGCCAAGTCCTGGCGCCTGCCGGAGCATGTCAGCGCCGCCATCGCCAACCACCACAACGCGCTGGCGATTTTCAGCGACGAATCGTCGAAGAACAGCCAGCTGAAAAACTTGCTGGCGATACTGAAAATGGCCGAGCACATCTGCGCCTCGTATCGGGTGCTGGGCAACCAGAGCGAAGATTTCGAGTGGAACGCGGTCGGCCCGCTGGTGCTCGATTACGTCGGTCTGTCGGACTACGACTTCGAAACACTCAAACAAACGATTCGCGACCTCGGCGCGCATTGATCCGAGGACAACATGCCTGAACTGCCGGAAGTCGAAACCACCCGTCGCGGGATCGCCCCGCACCTGGAAGGCCAGCGGGTCAGCCGGGTCATCGTCCGCGACCGGCGCCTGCGCTGGCCGATCCCCGAAGACCTCGATGTGCGTCTGTCCGGGCAGCGCATCGTGCTGGTCGAGCGGCGCGCCAAGTACCTGTTGATCAACGCCGAGATCGGCACGCTGATCAGCCATTTGGGCATGTCCGGCAATCTGCGTCTGGTCGAGGCCGGGTTGCCGGCGTTGAAGCACGAGCACGTCGATATCGAACTGGAATCGGGTCTGGCCCTGCGCTACACCGACCCGCGACGGTTCGGCGCGATGCTGTGGAGCAACGACCCGCTCAATCACGAATTGCTGATTCGCCTCGGGCCGGAGCCGCTGACCGATCTGTTCGATGGCGAGCGCCTGTTCCAGCTGTCACGCGGGCGCTCAATGGCGATCAAGCCGTTCATCATGGATAACGCGGTGGTGGTCGGGGTGGGCAATATCTACGCGACCGAAGCGCTGTTCGCCGCCGGCATCGACCCGCGCCGCGAAGCCGGGGGCATTTCCCGCGGGCGTTACTTGAAACTGGCGATCGAGATCAAACGCATCCTTGCCGCCGCCATTGAGCGTGGCGGCACGACATTGCGCGATTTCATTGGCGGTGACGGTCAGCCGGGATACTTTCAGCAGGAACTGTTTGTCTACGGCCGGGGAGGGCAGCACTGCAAGGTCTGCGGCACCGGCCTGCGCGAAGTGAAGCTCGGCCAGCGCGCCAGCGTGTTTTGCCCGCGCTGCCAGACCTGAAAAATCCTTGGGTCTATAGTGAGAAGTCTCACTGCTCAGCCCGAAGGATCGTGCCATGAAAGTCCTGCAAGTCTTCTTCGTCACGCTGCTGTTGTGTTCCAGCCTGGCCGTTCAGGCCTCGGAAACCGGCAGCGGTGATCCGCGTTACACCATCCAGAATCCCCCGGCCTACGCCATGCTTGGCGACCTGCTGATTGCCCGACCTTTGCTGGTGGTGGCCACGGTGATCGGTGCGGGAGCGTTTGTGGTGTCGTTGCCGTTTACCGCGCTCGGCGGCGGGGTCGGCGATGCCGGTCAGGCGCTGGTGGTAGACCCGGCGAAAGCGGCGTTTGTGCGGTGTCTGGGGTGTACGGGGGAGGGGTTCGAGCAGCGCGAGTGAGCTGATCGGGTTTCAGGGGTGTGGCTGATGGCCCATTCGCGAGCAGGCTCGCTCCCACAGGGGTTTTGGTGTTCACACAAATTTGTGTTTCACCACAGACTCTGTGGGAGCGGGCTTGCCCGCGATGGCTTCGGTACAGGCGCTGAAGTGATCAGACCTTGCCGGTGATCTTGCGGTACTTCTCCATCAACTGTTCTTCAGTCTCCGGATGGGCTTCGTCCAGTGGAATGCAATCCACCGGGCAGACCTGCTGGCACTGCGGCTCGTCGTAGTGGCCGACGCACTGGGTGCACAGGTTCGGGTCGATCACGTAGATCTCTTCGCCTTGGGAAATGGCGGCGTTCGGGCACTCGGGTTCGCAGACGTCGCAGTTGATGCAATCGTCGGTGATGATCAGGGACATGCTAACTCCAGCCGGGGCGGCAGGCCCGGGCGCTATAAATCAATGCGCGCAATTGTGCCGCATTGGCGCTCGCAGTGCACGCGGGGGCGATCAAGGGCACGAGACTGCAATCTTTAAAAGCAAAGATCGCAGCCTGCGGCAGCTCCTACTTTTTAAAGCGCAGGGTCAGCGCGTCGGCCACGGCCGGGTGGACGAACTTGCTGATATCGCCGCCCAGCGCGGCAATCTCCCGCACCAGCGTCGAGGAAATGAACGAATAACGCTCCGACGGTGTGAGAAACAGGCTCTCCACATCCGGCGCCAGTTGGCGGTTCATGTTGGCCAGCTGGAATTCGTATTCGAAGTCCGAGACCGCGCGCAGACCACGCAGGAACACATTGGCGTTCTGCTCTTTGGCGAAATGCGCGAGCAGCGTCGAGAAACCGACCACTTCCACGTTAGGCAGGTGTTTGGTGACCTCGCGAGCCAGTTCGACCCGTTGTTCCAGCGGGAACAGCGGGTTCTTTTTCGGGCTGGCGGCGACCGCAATGATCACGTGATCGAACAGGCGCGAGGCGCGTTCGACCAGATCGCCATGGCCCTTGGTAATAGGGTCGAAGGTACCTGGGTACAACACTCGGTTCATCGCGTCGTCCTGGCGGGAGTCCGTTGGGGAGTCGGATGGTATCGCAGCCTTCCCGGTCGGCCAAGTCGCCTGTTGGGTAAGAAAGCACTATAGACGATAGGAATATTCTGCTTTTTCATGGATTTTTCAGTCGGTCAGCCAAGGCTGTCGCCAGTTGCGCGGTCAGGCCATACACCGACAACTGCGGGTTGGCGCCGATGCTGGTGGGGAACAGCGAGCCGTCGTGAATCGACAGATTGCGCAGTTGATGATGGCGACCGAGGCTGTCGGCTACCGCGCTTTTCGGATCTTCACCCATCGCACAACCACCCATCACATGGGCGCTACCGAGTCGCGTGCGGTACAGCTCCAGGCTCAATCCATCGATCATTGAGCGCGCCTCGGCCAGTGTCTTCACATAGCGGCCGTCGGCGTGCATCGGCATCACCGATTGCGCGCCGCCGGCGAACTGGATTTCGGCCATGACGTGAAAGGCCCGGCGCAAACCGTCCCAGGCGTATTGCGAAACCTGATAGTCGAGCACCGGCGAGCCATCACCGCGCAGCTCCACCGAGCCACCGCTGCTGTCCGGGTGGAAGCCATCGCGCAGCAGCGCCAGCATCGCGTGGGTGTGCGGCAGGTCGGCCATGTGCTGGGCGTTTTCCTTGCCGAAACCACCGAGCAGTGTGGCAGCCAGCGCCGGGTGCAGCGGCGGCACTTCGAGTTTGAAAGCCATCGGCCCAGTGGTGCCGTCCTTCCACTGAAAATGGTCGGAATAGATCGACTGCGGCGCGCCGTAAAACGGATTGACCACCTCGGCAAAACGCGCGGCGGACATGTTCACCGGGTGCAGAAAGGTGCGCTTGCCCACGCGCTCATGCGGATCCGGCACGTCGGAGCGCAGCAACAGCGCCGGGCTGTTGATGCCGCCGCCGGCCAGCACGTAATGCCGCGCCTTGACGGTGATGCTGCGCCCGGTCGGCTCGACGCAGCGTTGGTCCATCGCCACGCAATGCAGTCCGGTAACTTTGTCGCCACTGATCAGCAGTTTCTCTACCCGCGCGAGATACAGCAGCTCGCCGCCCTTTTCCAGCGTCGCCGGGATGGTCGTGACCATCATCGATTGCTTGGCGTTGCTCGGACAGCCCATGCCGCAATAGCCGAGATTCCAACAACCGCGAACGTTGCGCGGGATCACGTGCCAGCTGTAGCCGAGGTGCTCGCAGCCTTTGCGGATCACGTCATTATTAGCGTTGGGTGGCACCATCCACGGCGCGACCCCGAGGCGCTGCTCCATTTTTTCGAACCACGGCGCCATTTCTGCCGGACTATGGCCTTTGACGTTGTGCTCGCTGGCCCAGTGTTCGAGGGTCGGCTCGGGTGTGCGGAAGCTCGAGGTCCAGTTGATCAGCGTCGTGCCGCCGACCGCGCGGCCCTGCAGGATCGTGATCGCGCCGTCCTTGCTCATGCGCCCGATGCCTTCCTGATAGAGGCTGCTGTAGGCCTCGTCTTCGAGCAGTTTGAAATCCGAACTGGTCTTCAGCGGGCCTTCTTCGATCAGCAGGACTTTGTAGCCGGCCGCGCTGAGGATCTCCGCCGTGGTGCCGCCGCCGGCGCCACTGCCGATGATGGCGACGTCGGCTTCGAGGGTGAGGTCGTCGCTCAATTGCGCGCCGTTGTAGGTTTTCCAGCCTCGGGCGAGGCCTTCGCGGAAGGGATCGGGTACAGGCATCGGTCAGGTTCTCTTTATTATTCTGGATGCTGAGGTGATGCAGCAGGCCCCTTCGCGAGCAAGCTCGCTCCCACAGGGGAATGCATTTCAAATGTGGGAGCGAGCCTGCTCGCGAAGGCCGCGCCCTGGTTTCAGACCTTCGGCGGACCGGGATAACCGCAGTGAGCCCAGGACTCGGCGCGGGTGTACCAGGCCATCATCACCATCTGCTGCAACGAGCTATGGCCCATGCGCAGCAAGCTCAGTGAACTGTTCTCCCAGCGTTCGAGGAAATGCCGCATCGCCTCAGGGCTGGCGTTTTCCCAACTGCCCCAGATGCCGGTGAGCGGGCCACGGGTCACGGCCATGCCCAGCACGTCGAACAGTTGCCGAGTGAGCTTGAGCATTTCCGGCGACACGTGATCAAGGCTGTAGTCCAGCGACTTCAGCGTGCCGTCGACCGCTGCGGGCATTTCCCCGGTGGCAACGGCGCCGTCGAGCATCACCGGGATCAGCGCACGCAGGAACAGTAGGTCGCCGTCGCGCAAAACGACAAAGCCGTTGGCGCTGACGCTCGACGAGCAGCCAGTGAGGCTGGCGCCAAGGCCGGCGGTGGCGAGAAACGCGCTGGCGCCGAGGCTGAATTTCAGCAGGCCACGGCGCGACAGGGCAGGTGTTTCGGTCAGGCTTGGGTGCATTGTTTTTATTACCCGGCGTCGACGAACGTTTAGCGAATGAACAGCTTCTGAATCAGTTTCTGAATCGATCTGCCGTAGGGCGGGTAGATCAGCCGGGCCGCGTTGAAGCGCTGTTTGATCAGCACGCCCTTGGCCTTGCTGAAGGTCAGGAAACCTTCGTGGCCGTGGTAATGGCCCATGCCCGAGGGGCCGATGCCACCGAAGGGCATATCGTCCTGGGCGACATGCAGCAGGGTGTCGTTCAGGCATACGCCGCCGGAATGGGTCTCGTGCAGCACGCGATGCTGCTCGCGTTTGTCGTAGCCAAAGTAGTAAAGAGCCAGAGGACGAGGCCGCTGATTGATGTAAGCGAATGCCTGCTCCAGATCGCGATAAGGCACGATTGGCAGCAACGGGCCGAAGATTTCGTCCTGCATCACGGTCATTTCATCGCTGACATTGAGCAGCACGCTGTGCGGCATGCGTCGGCCCTGGCCTTGTTCGAACAGCGGGATCAGCAGCGCGCCCTTGCTGGTCGCGTCGCTGACGTATCCGTTCAGTCGGGCCAGTTGGCGTTCGTTGATGATTGCGGTGTAGTCAGCGTTGTCGGCCAGCGTTGGGTAGAAGCCTTTCACAGCCTGACGGTAGGCCTCGACGAAGGCGCCGACGCGGTCTTCCGGCACCAGCACATAGTCGGGCGCGACGCAGGTCTGCCCGGCGTTCAGGGTCTTGCCGAAGGCGATGCGTTCGGCGGCGTCCTTGAGCGGTACGTCTCTGGAGACGATGGCCGGCGACTTGCCGCCCAGTTCCAGGGTGACCGGCGTGAGATTTTCCGCGGCAGCGCGCATGACGTGCTTGCCGACGCTGGTGGAGCCGGTGAACAGCAGATGATCGAAAGGCAGACGCGAGAACGCCACGCCGACATCCGCTTCGCCCAGCACCACGCAAACCAAGTCTTCGGGAAAGATCCGCGCGAGCAGCTCTTTGAGCAGCAGCCCGGTGGCCGGGGTCGATTCGCTGAGCTTGAGCATCACCCGATTGCCCGCTGCCAGGGCGCCGACCATCGGCCCTACGGCCAGATACAGCGGGTAGTTCCACGGCACGATCACACCGACCACGCCCAGCGGCTGGTAAACCACCTTTGCCGAAGCAGGCTGGAACGCCACGCCGACCTTGCGCCGCGACGGCTTCATCCATTTTTTCAGGTGACGGCTGGCGTAGTGAATGCCGTGCAGGCTCGGCATCAGTTCGGCGAGCAGGGTTTCGTCGGCGCTGCGGTGGCTGAAATCGGCGCTGATCGCCTCGATCAATGCCTGCCGCTCAGCGCTGAGCAGATCGCGCAAAGCCTTGAGCCATTGCTGACGTTGCGCAGCCGGTGGCATCGGGTTGGCGGCGTACGCGGCCCGTTGTGCCTGGAACTGCCGATCGAGGGTTTCAAGAGGCTGTTGCAGGGTTTGCAGGTAGGCAATGTCGGCAGTCATCGCGGGCTCCGGATTTTATTGTAGTGGGCACTTTTTAGAGTCTATGCTCTAGAAAGTCAAACGACTTCCGTGCACGGCAAGGTTTTATCCATTTCCGGTTAGGTCGTAAGATGCGCCGTCTACGCACTCTGAATTAAAGCTCAAGCCATGGCCCCACGAATAAAAACCAGCGAGCGCATCGTTCAGAACAGCCTGGAGCTGTTCAATCAGCAGGGCGAGCGCAGCGTCAGCACCAACCATATCGCCGCACACATGGAGATTTCTCCGGGCAACCTGTACTACCACTTCCCCAACAAGCAGGCGATCATCGCCGTTTTGTTCAGTGAGTACGAAGCTCTGGTGGACAGCTTTTTGCGTCCGCCTCAGGGCCGCCCGGCGACCGTCGAGGACAAGCGTTTCTATCTCAAGGAACTGCTCTCGGCCATGTGGCGCTACCGCTTTCTGCACCGCGACCTCGAGCATCTGCTCGACAGCGATGCGGAACTGGCCGCGCGTTATCGGCGCTTTTCCCAGCGCTGTGTGATCCAGGGGGCCGCTATTTACGAAGGTTTTGTCGCCGCCGGCATTCTGAAAATGGATCGCGTGCAGATCGAATCGCTGACCCTCAATGCGTGGATCATCCTGACCTCGTGGGTGCGTTTTCTGTGCACCACCCGGGAGAACTCCAACCACCTCAGTGAACAGGCCGTGAAGCGGGGCGTGTATCAGGTGCTGGTGTTGGAAGCAGGGTTTGTTACCGATCAGGCGCGGGATGAAGTCAACGCATTGTTCGACGAGTTCTACGTGCCACTGGCGCAGGCTCTCGAAGACGTGAAATAAACCGTTCAGCCGAATTCCACAGGAGCCCGTTATGTCGATTGCGCAGTTGATCAGCCCACAAGCTTTGGACGCTCGCAAAGAGCAGCCGGGGCTGGTGATTCTCGATTGTCGTTTCGCCCTCGAAGATCCGGATTACGGCCAGCGCAGCTACGCCGAAGGGCATATTGCCGGGGCGAGTTTCGCCGATCTGGAACGGGATCTGAGCGGTAAAGTCGAGAAGGGCGTGACCGGGCGTCATCCGTTGCCCGAGCCGGCGGTGTTGATCGAGCGCCTGCAAGCCTGGGGTATCAGCGACGACAGCGATGTGGTTTTGTACGACGACGGCCCGGGTGCGTATGCGGCCCGGGCGTGGTGGTTGCTGGCATGGCTGGGCAAGCGCGACGGCGTGTTCATTCTCGATGGCGGGCTCAAGGCCTGGCACGCGGCCGGCCTGCCGCTGAGCCTGGATCCGCCGAGCGTGACGCCGGGCAGCTTCAGTGGTCAGCCGGACATGAGCCTGTTGCTCAGCGCCGAGCAACTGCAACAACGCCTCGGCCAGCCAACCCTGACCCTGCTCGACGCCCGCGCCTTGCCGCGCTTCAAGGGCGAAGTGGAACCGATCGATCCGGTCGCCGGACACATTCCCGGCGCGCAGTGCGCGGCGTTCACCGACAACCTCGGCAGTGATGGACGTTTTTTGCCGGCGGAGCAGCTCAAGCAGCGCTTTGCCGCTAAGCTGGGTGATCGCTCACCGTCGGAACTGGTCGCCTACTGCGGCTCGGGAGTGACGGCGTGTCACAACCTGTTCGCACTGTGCCTGGCTGGGTATCCGCTGGGGGCGCTGTATGCCGGATCGTGGAGCGAGTGGATCAACGAACCGTCGCGCGGCATTGCCACCGGCGAATAAACACAGCGATCTCCTGTAGGAGTGAGCCTGCTCGCGATGGCGGTATGTCTGTGAGTTAAATGCCAACTGACTCACCGCTTTCGCGAGCAGGCTCGCTCCCACATTGAGCCAGGTTGTGCCATACATTTTGATGCCGACACAAATCCCTGTGGGAGCGAGCCTGCTCGCGAAGGCGTCCTGTCAGGCATTGAATTTCCAGACTGACCCACCGCCATCGCGAGCAGGCTCACTCCTGCAAGGGCCATGCGGCGTTCATTGACCGAGTGCGGCCAGCCATTGTGGTATGCGCCGCTCCAGGTAATACCCGGGCCGGCGAAACGAGCCGTCGACGAAGCCGACATGACCGCCACGCGTTTGCAATTCGAACTGGGTGCAGGCTGACAACTCGTCGGCTTGCGGCAGGCTGTGGGGAAATACAAACGGATCGTCCGCCGCCTGAATGATCAGCGTCGGCGTGCGGATCTCGCCGAGGTAGTAGCGGCTCGATGCGCGGCGGTAGTAATCCTCGGCGTCATTGAAACCGTGCAATGGCGCGGTAACCCGGCCGTCGAAATCCCAAAACGTACGCATGTTTTCCAGCGAGCCGAGCGCGGCCAGTTTCGCCAGGCCGTCTTCGCGCCCGTCATGCTGGAACTGGCGCTGCTTGTTTTTGATGTAGGCGACCATTTCGCGCATGAAATGCGCCTGATAAACCCGCGAAAACCCCTGGCCGATACGATCGGCACATTGATCGAGGCGGAACGGTACCGACACCGCCACCGCGCCGAGCACACCGCTGTTGCTGCCGGTTTCACCGAGATGCTTGAGCAGCACATTACCGCCCAGCGAATAACCGACCGCGTACAACGGCGCCAACGGTCGTTTCGCGCGCAGGTGCTGGATGGCTTCGGCAAGGTCTTCGCTGGCGCCGGAGTGGTAGCTGCGCGGCAACAGATTCGGCTCGCCGGAACAACCGCGCCAGTTCAGCGCGACGCTGGCCCAGCCCTGATCGGCCAAGGCCTTTTGGATGCCCGCCACATAGGGCGAATTGGAAGAACCGGTCAAACCGTGCAGCACCAGTACCAACGGCGCCTCGGCGCTGTGCGGGCCGTGCCAGTCGAGGTCGAGGAAGTCGCCGTCCTCGAGCCACAGGCGTTCGCGTTCGCGCTCGATGTGCACGGTCTTGCGCCACAGCGGACCCCACAGGGTTTGCAGATGCGGATTGCCGAGGCCGAAGGCCGGAACGAAACGCGAGACGGGAAACGGGGACGGTGAATGCACGGCAAATCTCGACAGGTCTTGCGTAAAGCGACCGGTGCACAGGGCGGGCTGTCGCTTCTCAACGAAAGCGCCTAACTTGCCACAAAGCCCGGGTCGGCGCGACACATGTCCTCTTCAGCCTGACCGATCGGCGCAACCTCCGGTCCGGGCAGTGGCTGTTGCTCGACACTGGGGCCGACCGTAACCGACACCCAGCGATCAACAGACAAGTGACGGTTCATAGCGAGTTTGATGTCGTCCACCGTCAGCTTCTGCACTTGTTGCATTGTGTAATCCAGATCGAGCGGCAAGTCGTAGCGGTTGATCTCCACGAGTCTGGCCAGAATGTGCCGGTTGCTGGCGCTGGTGAGCACATTTCTGTTGGCCAGCCTGCGCTTGAGGTGCTCGAGTTCCGGGGCGGTCGGCCCTTGCCGAAGAAAATCATTGAGCATCGAGCGCACCAAAGCGACGGCGCTGTCGCTCATGGAGCTACTGGTCTGCAAGGTGACGGTCAGCAACCCGGCGCCACCAGCCCAATTGACGCTCGCGCCATACACGTCATAAACCTGTCCGCGCTTGTGCCGCAGTTCATTCATCAACCGACTGTTGCTGCCTCCGGCGAGAATCTGACTGGCGGCGTACAAGGCGGGGTGATCGGCATGTCGTCGCGGCACGCTGATTTGGGCAAAGGCAATGTGGGTCTGCAGTTGATTCAGTTCCAGGTGACTGGACTGGACGTTTCCGGGCGTTGCCATTGCTGAAGACACCAGCGCGTCAGGAGGCTTGGGCAGGGCATTGCTGATCTGCAGGCTGATCGCTTGTGCCTGGTCCAGAGTGAGGTCGCCGACCAGGGTGATTTGCGCATGTCGGGCAGCGTAATAGCGGCGATGGAAGTCCTCCACGGCGGCCCGGGTCACGGCATTGAGGCCCCATTGCGTGCCATAGACCGGAAGGCTGTACGGGCTGTCCGGCGCAAGCAGTGCCTTGATGCTCTGCGAGGCCAGACCCGCGGCATCGCCTTGCTCTGCGATGAGCGCGGCGCGCAGTTCGTCTTTCACTGGCGGCAGGCGCTGGGCGCTGAGCGATGGTTCGCTGAATATTCGCGTCAACAGATCCATCGCCGGTAGGCGCTTGGCCGGATCGCTGAGGCTGCGCAGGGAGAACACGGCGCGGTCGTGATCGATGTCCATTTCCCATTGCGCGCCGAGCCCGTCGAAGGTTTCGACGATGGCGGACAAATCCTTGCCGGGGATACCTTCATTGAGCATGGAAAAGGTCGTGGCAGCCAGGCCCGGCAGGCTACCGTCGCGGGCGCTGCCTGCGGCGAAGCTGACGTGAATATCGAACATCGGCAGATCGCTCGTGCGCACGAACAGCACCTTGGTGCCGGTCAGGGTTTTCCAGCCCCTGATCTGCAATGCGCGCGGCTTGATTTCCAGCGCCTGGACTTCGCTGAGCGATTGCAGGCGCGATGTCCGCGCTTGTTCAGGCTGACCATCAGCGCAAGCCGCCGCAGCCGACAGCCACATCAGGACCAACCCCGTGCGCCTTGAGAACCTGCTCATCGGACGTCCACCTTGCGCACGTGGGCAACGCTGAGACGCTCGGGTATCAGCCAGGTGGCGGCCACTTCGCGGATCTGTTGCGGCGTCACTTTCGCCAATGCAGCGGCATCTTCATCGAGTATTCGCCAAGGCAAGCCGATGGCCTGGAACCTGGCCAGCTGACGCGCCTGTTCCTGAATCGAATCGCGGGCATACACCTGCTGCGCAATCAGTTGCGTGCGTGCCCGCTCGAGCTCTTCCGGCGACGGTGGTGTGGTGCGCAACGTTTCGATCTGCTCCCACACCCGCGCTTGCGCACCTTCAAGATCGGTCAGCGGCGGATCGGCCAGCTCGGCAGTCAACAGCAGCAGGCTGTCGCCGCGCGTCCGTTCGTCGTAGTGAGTGTCGACACGATTGAGAACGCGGTCGGTGAAAATCAGTTTCTTTTGCAGGCGCGCGCCATGTGCGCCGCCGAGTATCGCGTTGATCAGGCGCAGGGCGTGCACGGTGTGCAGGTCTTTGGCCGTGGCCAGTCCGGGCAGATTGAAAGCCATCAGCAACCGCTCTGCTGGGACATTGCGCTGCAAGGTCAGTTTGCGCTCGCCCGGCACTTTCAGCTCCACGGGCCGTAACAGGCGCGGCACGGGACGATTTGCGAGCGCGCCAAAATAGCGCTCGGCCAGCGGCTGCACGTGTGCGAGCGTGACATCGCCGACGATCACCAGTACGGCGTTGCCCGGCGCATAACGGCTTTGATACCAATGGCGAAGTTCCTTGGCGTCCACGTGCTGCAGGTCGTGCATCCAGCCGATGACTGGCGTGCGATAGCTGTTGGCGACATGCGCCTGGCTGGTGAAGTGTTCCAGCACAGCGGCGTCGACATCGTCGTCGATGCGCAGCTGGCGCTCTTCGCGGATGACTGCCAGTTCGGTTTCCAGGTCGTCGACGTGCAAATCGGCAGTCGTCATCAGGTCGGCCATCAGCTCGAAAACCACGCCCAGATAGCGCGGCGACAAGGTCTGGTAGTAGCCGGTGACGTCCTCGGTGGTGAAGGCATTTTCTTCGGCACCCAGGGACTCCAAAAGACGCGAAGCCTCACCGGCGCAGGTCTTGCGGCTGCCTTTGTAGAGCATGTGTTCAAGAACGTGCGATAGCCCGGCTTGCCCCGGCGCCTCGTCTGCCGAGCCGACCTTGAACCACAAATGCGAAGTGACCAGCGGCGCACGGTGATCCTCGCGCACCAGTACCCGCAAACCGTTTTCCAGGGTGAATTGATGAGTCGGCGGGGGCGTGGCGGCCAGCGTCATGAACGGCGCGAGGCCAAGAAAAAGCAGCATCCGGCTGCAGAGCGTATCCATACGCGAAATCCTCAGTGGTTAACGCAGATTGCGGCAACCACTGTGGCGGACTGCGAGGCACTGGGTGCGGTAACTATCTACCGCACGCTAAAGCGCAGTGTGGATGCTTCAGGCGCTGCGCTGCCACAACGCGTAATACACACGACCGGATTTCTGTTCGCGGTGCAGGCGCCAGTTGCCCGGCAGGCCCAGCGTCGATGGCGCTGTTTCGCTTTCCGTGTAGATCCATGAATCGGCCGCGAGCCATTGGCGCTCTTCCAGCAAAGTACAAACCGCTGGCAACAGGTTCTGGTTGAACGGCGGGTCGAGGAACACCAGATCAAACGGCGTCGCGGTCTGGGTTTCCAGGTAGCGCAGCGCATCGGCAGTTTGCACCTGGCCGTTGCTGCAACGCAGGGTGCCGAGGTGCTCTTTCAGGCTGGAAACCGCAACGTTGCTGGCGTCCAGCGCCTGGGCCGTAGCCGCGCCTCGGGACAGCGCTTCGAGAAACAGCGCGCCGCTGCCAGCGAACGGGTCGAGCACTTTCGCCCCTTCGACATAGGGCGCGAGCCAGTTGAACAGGGTTTCACGCACGCGATCCGGGGTCGGGCGCAGGCCCGGTGCGTCGGGAAAGCTCAGCTTGCGGCTGCGCCACTGGCCGCCAATGATGCGCAGCTGGTTCACGCCGTTATGCACGTTTTGCACAGGTTTTTTCGGTGCTCGAGTTGCCATTAATGCTCCGGAACCCCGAGCGGTTGCTCGGCAGGTTTATCAGATGGGGCCGGTAACGGCTTTTGCGGCACGGTCGGGCCAGCGGTGACGATGACCATTTTCTCCGTGCTCAGGTGTTTGTTCAGCGCATCGCGGACTTGCTCCACAGTCAGGCTCTGCGACTGCCGCATGAAATCGTCGAGATAGCTCAGTGGCAGATTATAGAAGCCCATCGCGCCCAATTGGCCAACGATGTCGGCGTTGCTCGCGGTGGACAGCGGGAAGCTGCCGGCCAGTTCGCGCTTGGCATCGTCGAGTTCTTTCTGTGTCGGCCCGGTTTTCAGGTAGTCGGCGAGCACGTCCTGCACCAGTTTCAGGGTGCCTTCGCTCATCTCGGCGCGGGTCTGCAGATTGATCATGAACGGACCACGGGCCTGCATCGGGCTGAACGCCGAATAAACACCGTAAGTCAGGCCACGCTTCTCGCGCACTTCGCTCATCAGGCGCGTACCGAAACCACCGCCGCCGAGGATCTGGTTGCCCAGCGACAGCGCGGCGTAATCCGGATCGTCGCGATCGATGCCAAGTTGCGCGAGCATCAGGTTGGTCTGTTTCGACGGAAACTCGATGTGGTTGACGCTGGCTTGCGGTTCCTGCGGTGCGGCGATTTTCGCCAGTGCCGGGCCTTTCGGCAGGGCAGAGGAGACCTGATTGGCGATCGCCTCGGCTTCGGCTCGCGACAAATCACCAACCAGCGCAATCACCGCATTGCCGGCGGCGTAGGCCTTGGCATGGAACTCGCGCAATTGCGCGACGGTGATCTTCGGCACGCTTTGGGCATTGCCATCGCTGGAATGCGCGTACGGGTGATCGCCATACAGACGCTTCATCAGCTCCAGGCTGGCGAGTTTGCCGGGGTTCTGTTTCTGGTATTCGAAACCGGCGAGCAGTTGGTTCTTGATGCGCGCGAAGGAATCGGCGGGGAAGGTCGGTTTGCCGACCACGTCGGCGAACAGCTTCAACGCCGGTTCACGCTGCTCGGGCGCGCTGAGGCTGCGCAGCGAGGCCAGCGCCATGTCCTTGAACGCACCGTTGCCGAAGTCGGCGCCGAGACCTTCAAAGCCTTGAGCGATGGCGCCGACGTCTTTGCCGGCGATGCCTTCGTTGAGCATGGCGTTGGTCAGCACCGCGAGGCCGGGCGCGTTGCCGTCCTGGCTGCTGCCAGCGGCGAAGATCAGGCGCATGTCGAACATCGGCAGCTCATGCGCTTCGACGAACAGCACTTTGGCGCCTTCAGCGGTGTTCCAGGTCTGCACATCGAGCTTGCGGCTGGCCGGGGCCTTGCCGTCGAGTTCGGCCAGCGATTGCAGTTTCTGGCTGGACTTGGCGTTATCCAGTGCTTCGCTGGCCTTGCTGTCAGCGCTTGGCGACAAATAAACCGCTGCGGAGCCGATCACCGCGACAGCAATCAGGCCAAGCAGCATCAGGCGTGGGGTTTTGCGCTCACTCATGAGTCGTCTCCAAAGGCAGGACGTGGGCGACGCTGAGACGTTCGCGGGTGAAATACTTTTTAGCGGCGTTCTGGATGTCTTGCGGGGTCACGCTCTCCAGATCGGCCAGTTCGGTGTCCATCAGCTTCCACGACAGGCCGACCGTTTCCAGTTGACCGATCGCGGTGGCCTGGCTGGTGATCGAGTCACGCTCGTAGACCAGGCCGGCGATGACTTGAGCGCGGACGCGTTCCAGCTCTTCGGCAGACGGCGCGGTGGTTTTCAGTTGCTCAAGCAGTTTCCACAAGCCGGCTTCGGCCTGGGCGATGGTCTTTTTCTTCTGCGTATTTGGCGTCGCCGACAGGGTGAACAGGCTGTCACCACGGGTGTAGGCGTCATAGTCCGACGAGCCGCCGGAGACCAGCTCTTCGCCGCGTTCCAGCTGCGTCGGGATGCGCCCGCTGTAGCCGCCGTCGAGCAGCGCCGAGATCAAGCGCAAGGCGTTGACCGAGCGTTTGTCTTCAGCGGTAGCAATGCTCGGCACGTTGAAGCCAAGCATCAGGCTCGGCAGTTGGGTCTGCACGCGCAGGGTGATCTGGCGTTCGCCGGGCTCGGCCAGTTCCAGCGGTTTTTTCGCCGGTGGCACGTCGCGTTTGGCGACCGGGCCGAAGTAGCGCTGGGCGAGGGTTTTCACTTCGTCCGGAGTGACGTCACCGACCACCACCAGCGTGGCGTTGTTCGGCGCGTACCAGGATTGGTACCAGTGGCGCAGTTCCTCGACTTTCATACGGTCGAGGTCAGCCATCCAGCCGATGGTCGGCGTGTGGTAACCGCTGGCCGGGTAGGCCATGGCCTTGTAGCGCTCGTAAGCCTTGGACATCGGCTTGTCATCGGTGCGCAGGCGGCGCTCTTCCTTGATGACTTCGATTTCCTTGGCGAACTCGTCGGCCGGCAGGCGCAGGTTGGCCATGCGGTCGGCTTCAAGCTCGAAGGCCACGCCGAGGCGATCGCGGGCCAGCACCTGGTAATAAGCCGTGAAGTCGTCGCTGGTGAACGCGTTCTCTTCGGCGCCAAGGTCGCGCAGGATCAGCGAGGCTTCGCCGGGGCCGACCTTTTCGCTGCCCTTGAACATCATGTGCTCGAGCGCGTGGGACAGACCGGTCTGGCCCGGGGTTTCGTAGCTGGAGCCGACCTTGTACCAGATCTGCGAAACGACCACCGGCGCACGATGGTCTTCGCGCACGACGACCTTGAGGCCGTTGTCGAGGGTGAATTCATGGGTCGGTTGCGGGTCGGCCGCCAAGGCCGAAAGGGGCAGGCAGACTGCGCTGAGCAGCAGGCCAGCAGCGCGGCGGGCAAGAGCATTCATTCGTTTTTCAACCTGTTGGGCTGCCCGCTTGGTCTTAGCGTCGGCGGGCGAGAGGTAGGGCGTGTCATTGATCATTACCAGTACCGCGCCGGCGCCTGATAGCGTGCAGGGCAAGGCGCGAGGAGTGTGGTTTGGTTGTTCCAAATAAACTCCGAGCAACGCAGCCCTGCACACTATCAGGCCCGGCCCTCCGGGTGGCGCCTGAAAACGGGCCATACTGCGTTGCAGTCCTTGGCAAGGAAAGCACATTCCCTGCGGCCTGCGCCTTGTCTGGCCCGTTTTCAGGCGGCCACGCGGTACTGGTAATGATCAATGACACGCCCTAGGATACTGATCCGTTTTACTGGCGGCCACGCCTATCAGGCTTCAGGGTTTGATAAGGCTGTATAGGTTTGCGGCGGAAAGCTGTGTTTTTCCCACTAAACTCCGCGTTTTCGCCGATCTTTGCCGGTTTAGATCAACGTTAATACGATCCTTGAGGTGCCTTCGGTGCCTCGACAAAATGTTGCGCGTGAACAAGCTGGGTGAAACACAGTCTGTTCTGCATCGAATATTTATTTGCCGGGGCGCCCTGTTGGCGCGTCGCTACCGTGAGATAGCCGTCCTCCATGTTTGGTTCCAACGACGACAAGAAGAGCCCAGCTGCGGCTGGCGAGAAGAAAAGCCTGTTCGGATGGCTGCGGAAGAAACCGCAGGAACCCGTCGTCGAACAGCCGCCCGCGATTCCTGAGCCGGCCCCCGCGCCAGCACCTGTAATAGAAGAAGAGCCGGCACCGATTGTGCTGCCGATCGCCGAGCCGGTGCTGCAACCGGAAGCTGAGGCCGAGCCCGAAACGCCGGCCGCTGCCGAGTTGCCGCTGACGCCCGCCGCCGAGCCGTGGCTGACCTTGCCAGTGGCAGAAGAGCCGGTCGCGCTGGTTGAAGAAGCAGCGCCGCATGTGACGCCAGTGATTCCTGCGCCGGTTGCCGAGGTGGCTGCGCAGCCTGTGCCTGAGCCGGTTGTCGAGCCAGCACCGATCATTTCTGAACCAGCCGCCCCGGTTGTTCCGCCGTCCGAGCCTGAGCCCGCACCGATTGCCGCTGCGCCAGTTGTCGCTCCGGTCGTACCGGTCGAAGCACCTGTAGAAACGCCAGTCGAAACCCCGCGCACCGAAGAAACCAAAGCCGGTTTCTTCGCCCGCCTCAAGCAAGGCCTGTCAAAGACCAGCGCCAGCATCGGCGAGGGCATGGCCAGCCTGTTCCTCGGGCGCAAGACCATCGACGATGACCTGCTCGACGACCTCGAAACCCGTCTGCTGACCGCCGACGTCGGCGTTGAAGCCACCACGCAGATCATCCAGCGTCTGACCCAGAAGGTCGCCCGCAAAGAGCTGGCCGACGCCGACGCCCTGTACAAATCCCTGCAGGCCGAATTGGCAGCGATGCTCAAACCGGTTGAACAGCCACTGAAAATCGCCTCGCAGAACAAGCCGTTCGTGATTCTGGTGGTCGGCGTCAACGGCGCCGGCAAAACCACCACCATCGGCAAACTGGCGAAGAAGCTGCAACTGGAAGGCAAGAAAGTCATGCTGGCCGCTGGTGACACCTTCCGTGCTGCGGCGGTAGAGCAATTGCAGGTCTGGGGCGAGCGCAACAAGATTCCGGTGATCGCCCAGCACACCGGCGCCGATTCCGCTTCGGTGATCTTCGACGCCGTGCAAGCGGCCAAGGCCCGTGGCATCGATGTGCTGATCGCTGACACCGCCGGTCGCCTGCACACCAAAGACAACCTGATGGAAGAGCTGAAAAAGGTTCGCCGGGTGATCGGCAAGCTCGACGCCGACGCGCCGCATGAAGTGCTGTTGGTGCTCGACGCCGGCACTGGCCAGAACGCGATCAACCAGGCCAAGCAATTCAACCAGACCGTCGAACTGACCGGTCTGGCCCTGACCAAGCTCGACGGCACCGCCAAGGGCGGGGTGATTTTCGCCCTGGCCAAGCAGTTCGGCCTGCCGATCCGCTACATCGGCGTCGGTGAAGGCATCGACGATTTGCGCACCTTTGAAGCCGAACCCTTTGTCCAGGCACTGTTTGCCGAGCGGGAGCGTTCATGATTCGTTTCGAACAGGTCGGTAAACGCTACCCGAACGGTCACGTCGGCTTGCATGAGCTGAGCTTTCGAGTCCGTCGTGGCGAGTTCTTGTTTGTCACCGGCCACTCCGGTGCCGGTAAATCCACGCTGTTGCGCCTGTTGCTGGCAATGGAACGGCCGACCAGCGGCAAATTGCTGCTCGCCGGGCAAGACCTGAGCACCATCAGCAACGCGCAGATTCCATTCCTGCGCCGACAGATCGGCGTGGTGTTCCAGAATCACCAGTTGCTGTTCGATCGCACGGTGTTCAACAACGTCGCCTTGCCGCTGCAGATCCTCGGCCTGTCCAAGGTCGAGATCGCCAAGCGCGTCGATTCGGCGCTGGAGCGCGTGGCGCTGTCGGACAAATCCGATCTGTACCCGGGCGACCTGTCCACCGGTCAGCAACAGCGCGTCGGCATTGCCCGCGCCATCGTCCATCGCCCGGCCTTGCTGCTGGCGGACGAACCGACCGGTAACCTCGACCCGCGTCTGGCGGCGGAGATCATGGGCGTGTTCGAAGACATCAACCGTTTGGGCACCAGCGTGCTGATCGCCAGTCACGACCTGGCACTGATCGCGCGCATGCGTCATCGCATGCTGACCCTGCAACGCGGCCGCTTGATCGGCGACGGGGAGGCCGGGGTATGAGTGCGACACGCAGTCCGAAGGTTTCCGAGCGCGTGGCCCCGAAAGCCGCCGATCCGCAACCGCAGAAAAAGAAAAAGCACGACGATGACGACGGCCCGGACTTCGCCACGCTGTTTCGCGCCTGGATCGAAAGCCATCGCGCCAGCCTTCTCGACAGTCTGCGCCGTCTCGGCAAACAGCCGATCGGCAGCTTCTTCACCTGCATGGTGATGGCTGTGGCGTTGAGTCTGCCGATGGGGCTGTCGCTGTTGCTCAATAACGTCGAACGTCTCGGCGGTTCCTGGCAGCGCGCGGCGCAGATTTCACTGTACCTGCAACTCGACGCCAGCCCGGAACAAGGCGAAGCGCTGCGTGAGCAGATCAAAGGCATGCCGGGCGTCGCTGATGCCGAATATGTCGGCCGCGATCAGGCGCTGGAAGAATTCCAGCAGCAGTCCGGCCTGGGCGAGGCCCTGCGTGAGCTGCCTGACAACCCTTTGCCGGGTGTGGTGCTGGTGACACCGAACGAAGTCGACAAGCCGACACTCGAAGCATTAAGACAAAAACTTTCCGAGCTGCCGAAGGTACAACAGGCGCAACTTGATCTAGTCTGGGTCGAGCGTCTGGCCGCCATCCTCAAGCTTGGCGACCGCTTTGTCTTCGGTCTGACGGTGTTGTTGGTGTCTGCATTACTTTTGGTGATAGGCAATACCATTCGTCTTCATATTGAAAACCGCCGCACCGAGATAGAAGTGATTAAACTCGTCGGCGGCACTGACAGTTATGTGCGTCGTCCTTTCCTGTATATGGGCGCGTTGTATGGCTTCGGTGCAGGGCTGTTGTCCTGGGGCGTATTGGCGTTCGGCCTGAACTGGCTGAACGATGCGGTGGTCGGACTGGCCGGCTTGTACGGCAGTGATTTCGCCCTGGCCGGTGTGCCAGTGGCCGACGGTCTGTCGCTCTTGCTTGGCGCGGTGCTGTTGGGTTATATCGGTGCATGGATTGCAGTCGCACGTCATCTCAGGGAGCTGGCGCCGAAGTAGAATCTTTTTTGCGCGTGATTGACCTTGCGGTTTTTATGGGAACTTGTACCTGAGTTCCCGGTCAATTTTTCGCAGTGCCGAGAGGCACGAGTATGTGAGTGGGAGGTTTTTTCGTATGACCAATTCTTTGCAACCTGCGTATGCGCTGGTTCCGGGTGCGAACCTGGAAGCCTATGTGCACACCGTCAACAGCATTCCATTGCTGACGCCGGAGCAGGAGCGTGAACTGGCCGAGAGTCTCTACTATGAGCAGGATTTGGGGGCGGCTCGGCAGATGGTGCTCGCCCACCTGCGTTTTGTCGTACACATTGCCCGTAGCTATTCCGGCTACGGTCTGGCTCAGGCTGACCTGATCCAGGAAGGTAACGTCGGCCTGATGAAGGCCGTCAAGCGCTTCAACCCGGAAATGGGCGTGCGTCTTGTGTCGTTCGCCGTGCACTGGATCAAGGCGGAAATTCACGAGTTCATCCTGCGCAACTGGCGCATTGTGAAAGTCGCGACCACCAAGGCCCAGCGCAAGCTGTTCTTCAACCTGCGCAGCCAGAAGAAGCGTCTGGCGTGGCTGAACAACGAGGAAGTCCACCGTGTGGCGGAAAGCCTTGGCGTCGAACCACGTGAAGTGCGCGAGATGGAAAGCCGCCTGACCGGCCACGACATGGCCTTCGACCCGGCTGCTGAAGCCGACGACGACAGCGCTTTCCAGTCGCCGGCCAACTATCTGGAAGACCACCGGTACGACCCGGCCCGTCAACTGGAAGATGCCGACTGGAGCGACAACTCGAACACCAACCTGCACGAAGCACTGGAAGTGCTGGACGAGCGTAGCCGCGACATCCTCTACCAGCGCTGGCTGGCAGAAGAGAAAGCCACACTGCACGACCTGGCGCAGAAGTACAACGTGTCGGCCGAGCGAATCCGTCAGCTCGAAAAGAGCGCGATGAACAAGCTCAAATTGTCGATCGCCGCGTAACCGGCGCATCAGCAATAAAAAACGCCCCGATCAGCGATGATCGGGGCGTTTTCATTTCTGTTTCAACACAAATCCTTGTGGGAGCGAGCCTGCTCGCGAAAGCGGTTTATCAGTGCCATCAATGCACGCTGACACACCGCTTTCGCGAGCAGGCTCGCTCCCACATTGGAATTTCGGTGTTATTCAGCCCAAGGCGTCCGCCGCGAATCATTCAGCCCGAGCAAATAACTGTCGCCGCCCAACTGACTCATCTGCTGCCGAATCCACCCGGCCCGTCGCGATACATAACCGGTCGGATGACTCGCGCTCCACACCCGAGGATTGGGCAGTACGGCAGCCAGATAACTCGCCTGCTGGCGCGACAACGATTTTGCACTCACGCCAAAGTGATGCCGCGCCGCCGCTTCAGCGCCAAACACGCCGTCATCCCACTCGACGCTGTTCAGATACACCTCAAGAATCCGCTGCTTGGGCCAGAACACCTCGATCAGCGCGGTAAACCACGCCTCCAGGCCTTTGCGCAGATAACTGCGGCCCGACCACAGAAAGAGGTTTTTCGACACCTGTTGGCTCAAGGTGCTGGCGCCGCGAATCGAGCCGCCCAGCTCGTTGTGGGCGAGGGCGGCCTGAATCGCGCGCAGATCGAAGCCCCAGTGCTCGGGGAATTTCTGGTCTTCGCCAGCAATTACCGCCACTTTCAGGTCATCGGAGATCTCATTCCACGGTTTCCAGGTGCGCTGCAGGTCAATCGGCTCGCCGTCGACCCAGGATTCGACCTTGCGCTCGACCATCAACGCCGTACCCGGCGGTGGCACGAAGCGGAACACCAGCACCAGCAAGACACTGCCGCCGGCGAACCAGAGCAGGGCCTTCGTGAGACGACGGAAAATTGAACGCAGCATAGAGATGGCTTGGCCGAACCCGTGGAGCGGGCCATTATACAGACCCTGCCGATGGCGTCTGACTGGAGTTCCCCATGCTGCGTGGCTTTTTGATGCTGGCCGCTTTTTTCGGATTCACCGGTGTCGCGCTGGGCGCGTTTGCCGCCCACGGCCTGAAAAACCGTCTGACGCCGGAATACCTGACGATTTTCCACACGGGCGTCACCTACCAACTGGTGCACACTCTCGCGCTATTCGGCGTTGCGCTGCTGGCCACGCAGATTCAGGGGCGGCTGGTCACTTGGGCCGGCGTGTCCTTCACCGTCGGCATTGTGTTGTTCTCCGGCAGCCTGTATCTGCTGACCATGACCGGCATCAGCAAGCTCGGCATCATCACCCCGTTTGGTGGCCTCGCGTTTCTCATCGGTTGGGTTTGCCTCGGCCTCGCTGCCTGGCGCTTGCAGCTAACCGCTTGACGCTTGGTACTGACCTTTAGGTCATGATCGGGCTAGAATGCCAGCCCCTAAAAATGATGGCGGCGTTGTGCATGCGCATTCAGTTGAACGGCGAGTCCTTTGAATTGCCCGACGGTGAAACCGTTGCGGGCCTGATCACCCGTCTGGATCTGACCGGACGTCGCGTGGCGGTCGAGCTCAATCTGGACATCGTCCCGCGCAGCCAGCACGCAGATACCACGTTGAACGACGGCGACAACGTCGAAGTGGTGCACGCCATCGGCGGCGGCTGATCGCCCGGCCCGCGAGGGCACAGAATTCTGCAAGACCCTCACCCCTAAAGAGGATTCCCCATGAGCATCGTTCGTAGCGACAAGCCTTTTGTGCTGGCCGGTCGTACTTACCAGTCGCGTTTGCTGGTCGGTACCGGCAAGTACCGTGACATGGAAGAAACCCGCCAGGCCATCGAAGCCTCGGGTGCCGAGATCGTCACCTTCGCCGTGCGCCGCACCAATCTGGGCCAGATCGAAGGCGAGCCGAACCTGCTCGAAGTGCTGTCGCCAGATCGCTACACCTTTCTGCCGAACACCGCCGGTTGCTACGACGCCATCGAAGCCGTGCGCACCTGCCGCCTGGCGCGTGAGCTGCTCGATGGCCACAATCTGGTGAAGCTGGAAGTGCTGGCCGACCAGAAGACCCTGTTCCCCAACGTGATCGAAACCCTCAAGGCCGCCGAAACCCTGGTCAAAGAAGGCTTCGACGTGATGGTCTACACCAGCGATGACCCGATCATCGCCCGGCAACTGGCGGAAATCGGCTGCATCGCCGTCATGCCGCTGGCCGGTCTGATCGGCTCCGGTCTGGGTATCTGCAATCCGTACAACCTGCAGATCATCCTCGAAGAAGCCAAGATCCCGGTGCTGGTGGATGCCGGTGTCGGTACCGCTTCCGACGCGACCATCGCGATGGAGCTGGGTTGCGACGCCGTACTGATGAACTCGGCCATCGCCCACGCCCAGCAACCGGTCATGATGGCGCAAGCCATGCAGCACGCCATCGTCGCCGGTCGCCTGGCGTACCTCGCCGGCCGCATGCCGAAAAAACTCTATGCCAGCGCCTCTTCGCCGCTGGATGGTCTGATCAAGTAAGAGCCATTGATGACTGAATCGAACGACACGCCTGTCCAGCCGGACGAAGGCGACGAGCGCCAACACCGCCGCATCAAGAGCTTCGTGATGCGCGCCGGGCGCATGACCGAAGGCCAGCAACGCGGCCTGGACCAGGGCGCGCCGCTGTACGTGCTGCCGCTGGCCGATGCGCCGGTCGATTACGACCAGGTGTTCGGCCGCTCGGCGCCGCGCTCGCTGGAAATCGGTTTCGGCATGGGCCACTCGCTGCTGGAAATGGCCGCTGCTGCTCCAGAGCAGGATTTCATCGGTGTTGAAGTACACCGTCCGGGTGTCGGCGCGCTGCTCAATGGCGTGCTGACCCAAGGGCTGACCAACCTGCGGGTCTACGATTGCGACGCGATCGAAGTGCTCAACCGCTGCATCGCCGACAACAGCCTCGATCGCCTGATGCTGTTTTTCCCGGATCCGTGGCACAAGAGCCGCCACCACAAGCGACGCATCGTCCAGGCCTCGTTCGCCGAACTGGTGCGCAGCAAGTTGAAAGTCGGCGGCATTCTGCACATGGCCACCGACTGGGAACCGTACGCCGAGTACATGCTGGAAGTGATGAACGTCGCCCCCGGCTACCGCAACCTTGCCGAAGACGGCAAATGCGTCCCACGCCCGGCCGAACGCCCGATCACCAAGTTCGAGCGCCGTGGCGAACGCCTTGGCCATGGCGTGTGGGATCTGAAGTTCGAAAAGATCGCTTAAGCATCACGCAATAAAAACTGTGGGAGCGAGCCTGCCCGCGAAAGCGGTCTGACGATCAACGATGATGTTGGATGTCATGACGCCTTCGCGAGCAGGCTCGCTCCCACATTTGTTTTGTGTATGAGGAGATTACAGGGGGGCAAGAAATCGAGCGGGCACCTGCTCTGTCAACCAGACGCCATTTTCGGCCTGATAGAACTTGAAGCCCTGTTCTTCCATCTGCTTCGCGGCAACCTTCAGAACGACTGGCGTTCCGTAGCGTTGACCCACGGCCGACGCGGTGGCGATCTCGTCGGACAGATGCACCTGATGGCGTTGTCCTGGAATCAAGCCTTGTTCGTGGATCGAGTCGAGAAAACGCGTCGCTGTTCCGTGGTAGAGCGTTTGCGGTGGCTGTTTCTGCTCGAATTGCAGATCAACGCTTTTCGTCGAGTGGCCTTGAACAGCGCGTATACAGTGGCCATCAGCGGAAATCGTAAAACGCTTCTTGTCACTGCTGGTCACGACGTTTTCAATCAGCTCACGACTTAAATGCCTGCCATCACGCGCCGCGCCGCTGATCAGTGCGTCGATATTTGCCCAGCCATCCGAATCCAGCGTAAGACCAATCGCCTGAGGCTCGTGACGCAACACGAAGCTAAGAAATTTGCTCGTCTCATCCAGTAGTTTTTTACTCATGAACTTCCCTTTCATTGCAATCAACTGTGGGAGCGAGCCTGCTCGCGAAAGCGGTCTGACGATCAACGATGATGTTGGATGTCGAGACGCCTTCGCGAGCAGGCTCGCTCCCACATTTTGTTTTGGAGTGTTTGCGGGGTCAGCGGCGATCAGCAACCACACCGATCAACACCAGCACTACCAGCAGCACCGGCGCCAGGCTGTAGTTGTTGAACTGGCTCAGGCCTTTGATCACCCATGGCGTGGCGTAGATCAGCGCGGCGCCGCTGCCGATCAGGCAGAGCAGGGCCATCAGGGGCACGCGCAGGGCGCCGGCGATGCTGCCCAGGCGTTGCTCGACCCAGCCTTTGAAGTCAGCGCCGAACAGCACCAGCAGGCAACCGACCAGCGCCAGAGCGATTTCCGAGAGATTGCTGCGGCTCCAGCGGGAGACGGTGGCCAGCAGGTCGAGTATCAAATCCATGCGTTTTCCCTTTGAGCTGAAGTCAGTTCAGAAATTGTTGCAGCAAGTCGTTGAGGAACAGCTGGCCGCGTTCGGTCGCCGCCAGGCGTGACGGTTCGACCTGCAACAGGCCGCTTTGTTCGGCTTCGCGCCGGCCTTCGGCGAGGGTCTCCAGCGACAGGCCGGTGCGTTCCGGATACAGGCGCGATTCGACCCCGGCAGTCAGGCGCAGGGCGTTCATCAGGAACTCGAACGGCATCTCGTCATTGCTCAGGGATTTCTCGCCAGCCTGAAAGCTCTTCGCGGGATTCAGATAGTCCTTCGGCAGGCGGGTTTTCCATGTGCGCACGATGCGCCCGTCCGGGTGACTCAGCTTGCCATGGGCGCCGGCGCCGATGCCGATGAAGTCGCCAAAACTCCAGTAATTGAGGTTATGCCGCGCCGGTCGCCCGGCCTGGGCATAAGCCGACACTTCGTATTGCGCGTATCCGTGCTCGGCCAGCAGCGCCTGGCCGGCTTCCTGAATGTCCCACAGCGTGTCGTCTTCCGGCAGCACTGGCGGCTGATTCCAGAACACCGTATTGGGCTCCAGCGTCAGTTGATACCAGGAAATGTGCGTCGGTTTCAGCGCAATGGCCTGGCGCAGATCGCTCAAGGCATCGTCCAGCGACTGATCGGGCAAACCGTGCATCAAGTCGAGGTTGAAGTTATCGAACCCGGCCTGCCGCGCCATGCCCGCCGCACGCACGGCTTCGTCACCGTTGTGGATGCGGCCAAGGGCCTCAAGCTTGTCCTGCTGAAAGCTCTGGATACCGATTGATAGCCGATTGATCCCCAGCTTGCGATAGGCGACAAACTTCTCCTGCTCGAAGGTGCCCGGATTTGCCTCAAGGGTGATTTCGATGTCGGCGGCGAACGGGATGCGCTGCTCGACACCCTTCAACAACCGCCCGAGGGCTTCGGCGCTGAACAGGCTCGGCGTCCCGCCACCGAAGAAAATCGAGGTCAGCTCACGGCCATACACCGCATGCAGATCCTGATCGAGATCGGCCAGCAGCGCGTCGACGTATTCCTGCTCCGGCAGCACCGGGCTGGCGGTGTGCGAGTTGAAATCGCAATAGGGGCATTTGCGCACACACCACGGAATGTGGATGTACAGCGCCAGGGGCGGCAGGGTTGGCAGCGGTGCCCGAGGCGAGGACGCGGCGCCGCCGATGATCAGCGACGACGCGCAAGAATCAGTGGTCATTTCAAGCCCAGACGCTGGCGCAGCAGATCCATTGCACGGGCGCGGTGGCTGATCTGGTTCTTGTCGGCCGGGCTCAGTTCGGCGCTGGAGCAGTCGCGCTCCGGCACCCAGAACAGCGGGTCATAACCGAAGCCGTGCTCGCCGCTGGCAGCGGTGAGGATGCGTCCGTGCCACAGGCCTTCGCAGAGAATCGGCAACGGATCATCGGCGTGACGCACCAGCGCCAATACGCAAACGAATTGCGCGCCGCGCTCTGCTTGCGGCACTTCCTTCAGCGCATCGAGCAGTTTGGCGTTGTTCGCCGCATCGCCCTGGTCGTCGGCATAACGCGCCGAATAGATGCCCGGCGCACCGCCAAGGAAATCCACTGCCAGCCCGGAGTCGTCGGCCAGTGCCGGCAGCCCGGAAATGCGCGCGGCATTGCGGGCCTTGAGGATCGCGTTCTCGACAAACGACAGGCCGGTTTCTTCCGGCTCGACCTTGCTCCACTCGCCAATCGAGCGCAGTTGCACCGAGTCGCCGAGCATGGCCTGGAGTTCTTTGAGTTTGCCGGCGTTATGGCTGGCCAGTACGAGCTGCTTGATGTTCATCATTCGCCGGGAAAGAGTTCTTGGTTGAAATTGATGGTGTTGATCTTGTCGCCATTCTGCACCTTGATTTCAAAGGTGCGGGTTTCCTGCTGCGGCACCGGGTACTGGGCGATGTAGTAGATCGCGCCCTGTTCGGTGACCTGGCGGAATTTCAGCGCCACGCTGTTGCTGGTCAGATCCTTGATCGTGCCGGTGACGCTGGCGATCACCGGTTTGCCGTCCTTGACCACCGAGACGTTGATCACGCCCTGATTCTTGCTGCGGATCAGCTCGGCAGCCTTGGCGATGTCCGGTTGCAGGAACGTCGAGTTGAACGTGTTGTAGTGCACCGTGATGTCGCCGAAGGTTTCCTTGCGTTCACCTTTGATGGCGTCCGCCGCCATGGCGCTGGCGCTCAGGCAGGCGGTGAGTAACAGCAACGCTAGACGACTCATGTTCGTGCTCCTTCAAATGCCCAGGCTCAGACCGCGACTCGGTGGTCCGCCAACTGCGGACTGCTGACGCGGTAGATACCGATTTCACCTAACAGATTAGGCCATAGCTTACTGGCCCACCCGTGGCGGTGCTGTTGATCCACGGCAAGCCGATCAATGACCTTGGCGTCACGTTCGCGGCACAGCTCTTCGAAGTCCTCGAAGGTGCAGAAGTGAATGTTCGGCGTGTTGTACCAGGTGTAGGGCAGGAATTCCGAGACCGGCATGCGGCCCTTGCTCGCCAGGTACCAGCGGCAGCGCCAGTGGCCGAAATTGGGGAAGGTGATGATGCACTGCCGGCCGACCCGGAGCATTTCGTCGAGGATCTTGTCCGGGTAATGCACCGCTTGCAGGGCCTGGGTCATGACGACGATGTCGAAACTGTTGCTGGCAAAATTGCCCAGGCCTTTGTCCAGATCCTGCTCGATGACGTTGATGCCCTTGGCCACGCACTCGGCGATGTTGTCGGCGTCGTTTTCCAGGCCATAACCGGTGACGTTCTTGTTGTCGCGCAGCCAGGTCAGCAGCTCGCCGTCACCGCAACCCAGGTCGAGGACGCGGCTGCCGGCGGGGATCCATTCCTGGATGATTTCCAGATCAGCTCTCATGGCTTTCTCACAACGAAATGCGGTTCATGTAATTGCCGAACGCCTGCAAGTAACGCGGGATCGGAATCAGGAAGGCGTCGTGGCCTTGCGGCGCATCGATTTCCAGATAGCTGACGTCCTTGCGCGCGGCCATCAACGCATCCACGAGCTCGCGCGAGCGTGCAGGGGAGAAGCGCCAGTCGGTGGTGAATGACATCACGCAGAACTTGGCCGTGGCGTTTTCGAAGGTTTTCGCCAGATCATCGTCGAAGTTCGCCGCCGGATCGAAGTAATCCAGCGCCTTGGTCATCAGCAGATAGGTATTGGCGTCGAAGCGCCCGGAGAACTCTTCGCCCTGATAACGCAGGTAGCTTTCGACCTGGAACTCGACACTGTGGAAGTCGTAGTTGAGCTTTTCGTTCTTCAGGCCACGGCCGAATTTCTCACCCATGGAGTCGTCGGACAGATAGGTGATGTGCCCGACCATGCGCGCCAGCATCAGCCCGCGCTTGGGGATCACGCCGGCTTCCTGGAACGAGCCGCCGTGGAATTCCGGATCGGTGAGGATCGCCTGACGCGCGACTTCGTTGAAGGCGATGTTCTGCGCCGACAATTTAGGCGCCGAGGCGATCGCCAGGCAGTGCCGCACGCGATCCGGGTAGGTGATGGTCCATTGCAGGGCCTGCATGCCGCCGAGGCTGCCGCCGATCACTGCCGCCCACTGGCCGATGCCGAGCAGGTCAGCCAGGCGCGCCTGGCTGTGCACCCAGTCTTCCACGGTGAGCACCGGGAAGTCGGCGCCGAACGGCTTGCCGGTTTCCGGGTTGACGCTGCTCGGGCCGGTAGAACCGTTGCAGCCGCCGAGGTTGTTCAGACTGACCACGTAGAACTTGTTGGTGTCGATCGGCTTGCCGGGGCCGATGCAGCTGTCCCACCAACCGGGCTTGCGGTCATCGACGCTGTGATAACCAGCGGCGTGATGATGACCGGACAGCGCGTGGCAGATCAGCACGGCGTTGCTCGCCTGGGCGTTCAGCGTGCCGTAGGTTTCATAAATCAGGTCATAAGCGGCCAGCGAACGCCCACAGGCCAGCGTCAGCGGTTCGCTGAAATGCGCGGTTTGCGGCGTTACCAGACCAACAGAATCGGCGGGAAAGGCAGTTGGCATCGACCCTGCTCTCGTTGAAATGAGGCGTAAGTCTAAAGACCGGGGGGGTTAGCGGCAAGCAACGATCAGGTCCGGCGTTTTCGCTTCGGACCGAGGTGCAGCCATTCGCGAGCAGGCTCGCTCCCACAGTTGAAATGCATTCCAATGTGGGAGCGAGCCTGCTCGCGAAAAAGGCGACTCGGTCAGTCAGACCGAACGCACTGGCTTACATCAGCAAACGCAGAATCTCCGGCATCATCGTCATCGCCGCCAGATTGTTGATCACCAGCATGTCGATCAATTTCAGCGCAAGGAAAGCGAAGATCGGCGACAGATCCAGGCCACCGAGGTTCGGCAGGAAGCGGCGGAACGGTGCCAGCGCCGGTTCACAGATCTGGTTGACCAGCTCAGCGCCCGGATTGTGGCTGCCCGGTGCGACCCACGACAGGATCACGCTGATGATCAGGGCGAAGAAGAAGATCTTCAGGAACAGTGCAGTGACGCCGATCAGCGACCAGATCACCAGTTGCAGCGGGTTGCCAGTGGTGCCGTAGGTCAGCAGCAGGGTCAGCGCCATCAGCAGCAGTTGCACCAGAATCGCCAGCACCAGCGACGACATGTCGAGGCCGAACAGGCTCGGGATGATCCGGCGCAAAGGCTTGAGCAGCGGCTGAGTGGCCTTGACCACGAACTGGCACAGCGGGTTGTAGAAGTTCGCCCGCACCAGTTGCAGGACGAAGCGCAGCAGCACGATCAGCAGGTACAGGCTGCCGAGGGTTTGCAGCACGTAAACCGCTGCGGTGTTCAATCCGATCATGTAAGGCTCCTTTATTTGCCCAGTTGTTCGGCCATTTCGGCCGAGCGGTGCGCGGCGGCGCCGAGTGCGGTTTCAACCAGCGCTTCGAAGCCGCCAGCCTGGAATGATTTGATCGCAGCTTCCGTGGTGCCATTCGGCGAGGTCACGCGGCGACGCAGTTCGGCGGCATCGACATCGCTGGACACCGCCATGTGCGCGGCGCCCAAGGCGGTCTGCACGGTCAGTTGCTCAGCGATCTCTTTTGGCAGGCCAAGTTTGACGCCGGCGGCGGTCATCGCTTCGATCAGCAGGAAGAAGTACGCCGGGCCGGAGCCGGACACTGCGGTGACCGCGTCCAGTTGCTGTTCTTCTTCCAGCCACAGGGCGATGCCGACGGCGGACAGCAGCTCTTCGGCTTGCTGGCGCTGCTCGGTGCTCACTTCGCTGGTCGCGTACAGGCCGCTGACACCCTGACGCAGCAGCGCCGGAGTGTTCGGCATGCAGCGCACGATTGGCTGTTCGCCGAGCCACGCGGTCATGCTCGCGCAGGTAATGCCGGCGGCGATCGACACCACCAGTTGGTTGGGCTTCAGGCTTGGGCGAATCGCCTCGCACACGGCTTTCATCGCCTGTGGCTTGACCGCCAGGACGATGACATCGACGCCGTCGATGGCCTGGGCGTTGTCAGCGAAGGTTTCGATGCCGTGTTCGGCGCTGACCTTGGCACGGGTGTCTTCGCCCGGATCGCTGGCGCGGATCTGCGCCGCTTCCAGACCTTTGGCGCGCAAGCCGCCAATCAGACTGGCCGCCATGTTGCCCGCACCGATAAACGCAATACGTGTGTTGCTCATGTGTGGTCCTTATCTGGAAACGTTCAAGACTGGGAATAATCTCTGGCGCCAAACAGCGCGGTACCGATCCGCACCCAGGTAGCGCCTTGGGCGATGGCCGACTCGAGATCGTGGCTCATGCCCATGGACAGTGTGTCGAGCGGCAGAGCGAGGCTCGCCTGCAATGTCTGCACGGCGGCGAAGGCAGCGTCCTGTTCAGCGCGCTCTTCGGTCGGCTCGGGAATCGCCATCAGTCCGCGCAATTTCAGCCGGGGCAGGGCGCTGATGGCCTCGGCCAGCGCCGGCAGATCGGCCGGGGTGCAACCGGATTTGCTCGCTTCGCCACTGACATTGACCTGAATGCAGATGTTCAGGGGCGGCAGTTCGGCCGGGCGTTGTTCGGACAGGCGTTGGGCAATTTTCAGACGATCCACGGAGTGCACCCAGTCGAAATGCTCGGCAATCGCGCGAGTCTTGTTCGATTGAATGGGGCCGATGAAGTGCCAGATCAAGGGCAGGTCGGCCAGCTCCAGCTGTTTGCCCAAGGCTTCCTGCAAGTAGTTCTCGCCGAAGTCGCGCAGGCCGGCGGCATAGGCTTCACGCAGGGCCTGGGCGGGTTTGGTCTTGCTCACGGCGAGCAAATGGATGCTGTTTTCGTCGCGGTGCGCAGCTTTCGCTGCTGCCTGGATGCGCGAACTAACCTGAAGGATGTTGTCTGCTATCGTGGACATCAAGAGGCGCCGGCGGTCTGTAGATTCGCGGCATTCTACTGGAATTGAGGGACGCTATGGATATCACTGAACTGCTGGCCTTCAGCGCCAAACAGGGCGCTTCCGACCTGCACCTGTCGGCCGGCCTGCCGCCGATGATCCGTGTAGATGGTGACGTGCGACGGATCAATCTGCCGGCGCTGGATCACAAGCAAGTGCACGATCTGATCTACGACATCATGAACGACACCCAGCGCATCGAATTCGAGAAAAATCTGGAAACGGATTTTTCCTTCGATGTACCCGGCGTGGCGCGCTTTCGGGTCAACGCCTTTAACCAGAACCGTGGCGCCGGCGCGGTGTTCCGCACCATCCCGTCGAAAGTGCTGAGCATGGAAGACCTCGCCATGGGCGATGTTTTCCGCAAGATCACTGATGCGCCGCGCGGTTTGGTGCTGGTCACCGGGCCGACCGGCTCCGGCAAATCGACCACGCTGGCGGCGATGATCGATTACCTCAACACCCATCGCCATCACCACATTCTCACCATCGAAGACCCCATCGAGTTCGTCCATGAATCGCGCAAATGCCTGATCAATCAGCGCGAAGTTCATCGCGATACCCGCAGCTTCGCCACCGCACTGCGCTCGGCCTTGCGTGAAGACCCGGACGTGATCCTGGTCGGCGAAATGCGTGATCTGGAAACCATTCGCTTGGCGCTGACCGCCGCTGAGACCGGGCATCTGGTGTTCGGCACGCTGCACACGACCTCGGCGGCGAAGACCATCGACCGCGTGGTCGACGTGTTTCCCGGCGACGAGAAATCGATGGTGCGTTCGATGCTGTCGGAGTCGTTGCTGGCGGTGGTGTCGCAGACGTTGATCAAGAAGATCGGCGGCGGGCGGGTGGCGGCGCATGAAATCATGCTCGGGACATCGGCGATCCGTAACCTCATCCGCGAGGACAAGGTGGCGCAGATGTATTCGGCGATTCAGACCGGTGGGTCGTTGGGAATGCAGACACTCGATATGTGCCTGAAGGATCTGGTGACCAAGGGCTTGATCAGCCGCGAGCATGCGCGGGAGAAGGCGCGCACGCCAGATAATTTCTGAGGGTCGCTGGTGCGGCTGCCGGCCCCTTCGCGAGCAGGCTCGCTCCCACATCAAACCGCATTCCTTCAGCTGGAATGCATTCTTCTGTGGGAGCGAGCCTGCTCGCGAAAAAGGCCGGTACTGCTGAAGCTGATTCAGGAGATCAAACAGCTCAGCGCTGGACTACGCGCAGTTGCTGTTGTTCTTTCGGCAACACGCGTTTGGCGACGACGTAATGCTTTTCCCAGTACGGCTTGTTCAGCGTGTCAATGCTCACCGCTTTGCCCCGGCGCGGGGCGTGGATGAAGCGGTCGTTGCCCAGGTAGATGGCAACGTGATTGACCCGACGGCTCTTGATGTTGAAGAAAATCAGATCGCCCGGCTTCAGATCCTTGCGCTCGACTTTCTCGCCGTGACCGCTGGCCATGGCGTTGGAGGTGCGTGGCAGGTCGAACGTAGCGTCGTTGAACGCATATTTCACCAGACCGCTACAATCGAAGCCTTTACTTGGGCTGCTGCCGCCCCAACGATAAGGTGTACCGAGGACGTTTACCGCACGGCTCAGCACATTGCTGCTTTCCTTGCTCGCCATCGGTGGCACCAGCTTGCTGCGGCTCTTGCTGCTCAGCGTGGTGGTCTTGCTCTTGCTGCTTTTGCTCGAAGGAGCCGAAGCATGGGATTTTGGGGTGAAGCCGTTGACGTTAGGAAGACGTTGCTCACGATTGGTGGCGTGGGCGGCCAGTGGCATTAATAGGCAAATAGTCAGCCATGTCTTGAAAAATGGTCGCATTAGGCGTGGCTCATAAGTGATAGCGCGCAACTTTATAACAGCTTTTTTTGCCGTTCCGAGGCCGTTCATCGATTCATTCCGCCGGCTACGGAACCAAAAACGCTCAAAAAGTACGCAATTGTCCGACAGAAGTCAGGTTCTACAAGGGTTTCGCGCTAGCAACGGTAACATTTGCCATACGTCGGCCACCTGTAAAAAAGTCACAAAGAAATGAAGAATATTTATCTATCGAGTGCAATGAGGTCTTAATGAACAGCTATCAGCTCCCCCGCGTGAAAGAAAAAGACACTCACAGCAAAGTCATCGGCTACCTGCTGTGGATTTTCGGATTCACTGGCGCGCACCGCTTTTATTACGGCAAACCGGTGACCGGGACGATCTGGTTCTTCACCTTCGGTTTGCTGGGGATTGGCTGGCTGATCGACCTGTTTCTGATCCCGGCGATGGATCGCGAAGCGGATCTGCGCTTTGCTGCCGGGCCGATCGAGTACAACGTCGCGTGGATTCTGCTGACCTTCCTCGGTGTGTTCGGCGTACACCGGATGTATCAGGGCAAATGGATCAGCGGCCTGCTGTATCTGCTGACCGGCGGGTTGTTCTTTATTGGCGTGCTGTATGACTTCTGGACGCTGAACGATCAGGTGTCGGTGCGCAACGCGCAGAATCGCGGCGCCTTCCAGTAAGTAGTGGCGAGGGGATTTATCCCCGTTGGGCCGCGAAGCGGTCCTGAATCCGAGAACGCGGTGGATTTGCTCCACCGCGTGCAATGGCTTCGCGACTGCTACGCAGCCGAACGGGGATAAATCCCCTCGCCACAATCTCCCTCAGCAGCAGGTCATGCCTGGTGGGTAATCCGCCCATCCACCAGCGTATAGCGCACCACGCCCGGCAGACTGTGCCCGATGAACGGGCAGTTCTCGCCCTTCGACAGCCAGTGTTCACCGGCCACCGTCGATGACTTCGGATCGAACAGCACGATATCCGCCGCGCCGCCTACCGCCAGTTTGCCCGCCGGCAGGCGCAGGGCTTCGGCCGGACCTGCGCTGAGACGTGCCAGCAGCGTCGGCAAGTCGAGCAAACCATCCTCGACCAGCGTCATCGCCAGCGGCAGCAGCAACTCAACACTGCTGATGCCAGGCTCGGTGGCGCCGAACGGTGCCAGTTTGGCGTCGCGCTCGTGGGGCTGGTGATGGCTGGAGATCGCCGAAACCACCCCGGACTTCACTGCCTCACGCAGGCCATCGCGGTCGGCGCGGGTGCGCAGCGGCGGTTGCACGTGGTAGAGGCTGTTGAAGTCTATCAGCGCTTCGTCAGTCAGGATCAGCTGATACAACGCAACATCCGCCGTTACCTTCAAGCCACGGGCCTGGGCCTGGGCAATCAGCGCCACACCGCGCGCACTGGTCAGCTGGCTGAAATGCGCACGCACGCCGGTCTGCTCGACCAGCAGCAGATCGCGAGCCAGCGCCACGGTTTCGGCGGTTTCCGGGATGCCCGGCAGGCCAAGGAAACTGGCGACCGCGCCTTCGTGGGCCAGACCGCCCTCGGCCAGATCGTGATCCTGCGAGTTGAAGATCACCGTCAGGTCGAAAGTCGCCGCATATTCCAGCGCCCGGCACAGGGTGCGGCTGTTGCGAAAGCTTTCCAGACCGTTGCCGAACGCCACGCAACCGGCGTCGCGCAGCGCGACCAGTTCGGCCAGTTGTTCCCCGTCGAGGCCTTTGCTCAGGGCGCCAATCGGGAACACCTTGGTGTTACCGGCCTCGCGGGCGCGGTCGAGGATCAGTTCGGCGACGGCTGAGGTGTCGAGCACCGGTCTGGTCTTCGGTGGGCAGCACAGGCTGGTCACGCCACCGGCAGCGGCGGCGCGGGTTTCGCTGACGATCGAGCCTTTGCGGCTGTAACCCGGCTCGCGCAGGGCGACGTTGAGGTCGACCAGGCCAGGCGCGGCCACCAGGCCTTGGGCATCGATGGTTTCTACTGCGCTGAAACCGGCCGGTGCGGCGCCGAGGGCGACGATCTTGCAGGCTTCAACGTGGATGTCGGTGATTTGATCCAGGCCGCTGCTGGGATCGATGACGCGTGCGCCGAGAATGCTGAGCTTCACTGGGCGTTCTCCTGCTCGAATTGACGTTGCGCAGTCTGCCCGCTCATGGCCATGGACAGCACGGCCATACGAATCGCGATGCCGTAGGTCACTTGATTGAGGATCACCGAGTGCGGGCCGTCGGCCACCGCCGATTCGATCTCTACGCCACGGTTGATCGGCCCCGGGTGCATGACGATGCAATCGGGTTTGGCCCCGGCCAGACGTGCGGTGGTCAGGCCGAACAGGCGATAGAACTCGCCTTCGCTGGGCAGCAGGCCGCCGGTCATGCGTTCACGTTGCAGGCGCAGCATGATCACCACGTCGACGTCTTTCAGGCCTTCAGCCATGTCGGTGTAGACCTTGACGCCATACTGCTCGATGCCGATCGGCAGCAGGGTTTTCGGCGCGATCACACGGATATCCGGGCAGCCGAGGGTTTTCAGCGCGAGCATGTTCGAGCGCGCCACCCGCGAATGCAGGATGTCGCCGACGATGGCGACCGAGAGGTTTTCGAAACCGCCCTTGTGCCGACGGATGGTGAGCATGTCGAGCATGCCCTGGGTGGGGTGCGCATGCCGGCCGTCGCCGCCGTTGATGATCGCCACTTGCGGGCAGACATGCTCGGCGATGAAGTGCGCCGCGCCCGAGTCGCCGTGGCGCACGACGAACATGTCGGCGGCCATCGCTTCAAGGTTGCGCAGGGTATCGAGCAACGTTTCGCCCTTGCTCGCCGACGATGTCGACACGTTCAGGGTGATCACGTCTGCCGACAACCGTTGGGCCGCCAGTTCAAACGTGGTGCGGGTGCGCGTGGAGTTCTCGAAGAACACGTTGCACACGGTCTTGCCGCGCAGCAACGGGACCTTCTTCACCGCCCGGGCGCCGACTTCAAGGAACGAGTCGGCAGTGTCGAGGATTTCCGTCAGCAACTCGCGGCGCAGGCCGTCGAGCGAGAGGAAGTGGCGCAGTTGGCCCTGATCATTGAGCTGCAGCGGGCGCTTGGTATCTAGAGGCGTCATCGCGAGGGGGACTCTCAATAGGGCGGATTAAAGGGTGACGTCTTGCAGTTCGAGCGTCAGCGGCTCGGGGCCGGACAACTTGACCCGCTGGTTGCCGGCCAGGGTCAGGGTGGCGCCGACCACGTTCGGGCGGATCGGCAACTCGCCGGCGTCCAGGTCCAGCAGGCAGACCAGGGTGACGCTGGCCGGGCGGCCGTAATCGAACAGTTCATTCATGGCGGCGCGGATGGTCCGACCGCTCATCAGCACGTCGTCGATCAGCACCAGATGCTGGCCTTCGATCTCGAAGGGCAGGGCGGACGGGCGCACTTGCGGGTGCAGGCCGTTCTGGCTGAAGTCGTCGCGGTAGAAGGACACATCCAGCGTGCCCAGTGGCGCATCGCTGGCCAGTTCCTTGAGCAGCGCCTGCGCGACCCAGATGCCGCCGGTGCGGATACCGATGTAACGCGGTTCGCTGATGTCACGCTGGGCAAGGTGCGCCTTGAGGCGGGTCGCCATCTGGCTGATCAGATCGGCGGGATTGGGCAGGCTCATGGTTGCTCCTTCGTGATTCCGTGCTGCGTCCTGCCGGACGAAGCTCGGTTTATAACCAAAAGAAAAGCGCCGAAGCGCTTGTCAGGACTCAAACAATGCAGTGTTTTCATCGAGCCAGCCCTGCAGCAGCAGGGCGGCGGCGATGGCGTCCACCGGGTTGTCGCGATAACTGCCTTTCTGCCCGCCACGCACCAGTCGCTCGCCCTTGGCTTCGAAAGTGGTCAGGCGTTCGTCGTGGGTATAGAAGGGCAGGTTGTAGCGGCCGTTGAGGCGGCGGGCGAATTTCTCCGCGCGTACGCACATCTCGCTGGGCGTGCCGTCCATGTTCAGCGGCAGGCCGACCACCACGGCGTCGGGTTTCCATTCTTTTATCAGCGCTTCGACCTGATCCCAGTTCGGCACGCCGTTCTGCGCTTTCAGGGTGCACAGCTCGCGGGCCTGGCCGGTGATGACCTGGCCGACCGCGACGCCGATCTGTTTGGTGCCGTAGTCGAAGCCGAGAATCAGGCGTAGGGCCATCAGGCGTGACCCGCCTGGCT
Source organism: Pseudomonas siliginis (assembly GCF_019145195.1). GTDB lineage: Bacteria > Pseudomonadota > Gammaproteobacteria > Pseudomonadales > Pseudomonadaceae > Aquipseudomonas > Aquipseudomonas siliginis. Next base: position 232,316 of record NZ_JAHSTW010000002.1, on the reverse strand, counting down.
GGTGAGCAGATTGAGATCGATGCCCAAGTGCCGCGCCGCCGCTTCCAGGCGCAATTCGCTGCGGGTGTTGAAGAGGATGTCGGCGTTGAACGGGCAGGTCAGCCAGGCGTTGTCGGCCAGTTCGGCTTCCAGTTGCCCGGCTTCCCAACCGGCGTAACCGAGGGTAATCAGGCTCTGCGCGGGGCCGACGCCGTCAGCGATGGCGAACAGCACGTCCTGCGAAGTCGACAGGGCCAGGTCGCCGTCCAGCTGCGCCGTGGCCTGGAAGGTCTGGCCCGCCGGGTGCAGGACGAAACCGCGATCGGTCTGCACCGGCCCGCCGATGAAGATCGGCACATCCTGGCAGCGTCCCGGCGGCTCGATGTCCGGGCGCAGCTGTTCGAGGATGTCGGCCAGGTTCAAGTCTTGCGGCCTGTTGACCACCAGCCCCATCGCGCCATTGGCCGTGTGCTCGACGATGTAGGTCAAGGTGTGGGCAAAGTTCGGGTCGGCCATGTGTGGCATGGCGATCAGGAAGTGATGCTTGAGGTAGCTGGGGCTGACGTTTTTCATGAGCGCTAGTGTGGCGTTCGAGGGGCGAACTGACAAGCTGGAGATGCTGACAACAACACAGATCCATTATTGGAACAGAGCTTTTGTGGCGAGGGGATTTGCTGTGGTGAGGGAGTTTTTCTGTGGTTAGGGGATTTGTCTGTGGTGAAGGGATTTATCTGTGGCGAGGGGATTTATCCCCGTTGGGGCGCGAAGCGCCCCTGAATCGCTTGATGGGTTCTGCCTGACACTCCGTATGGAATGGTTTTGCGGCTGCTGCGCAGCCGAGCGGGGATAAATCCCCTCGCCACAGATAAATCCCCTCGCCACATAAATATTTAGTTGCTGGAGAGCTTGTCGCCCCGGGCAAATTTCCAGGTGCGAATGATTTCCAGGCGGTCGATATCCGACAGATCGCCGGTAAACGGTGCAAACGGCGCGGCCAGGCGGACGATGCGCTGCGCCGCCTGATCGAGCAGCGGCTGGCCGGAGGATTCGAGCACCAGCACTTCATACAGCGAGCCGTCGCGGTTGATCGAGACCATCAGGCGCAAATTGCCGTAGATCTGCTTGCGTCGGGCTTCTTCGGGGTAGTTGAGGTTGCCGATGCGCTCGACCTTCTTGCGCCAGTCGTCCTTGTACCAGGCGCCCTTGTCGCGCATGGTCGAGGCCGCGCTCAAGCGGTGGATGCGCGGGCGTTTGGCGTACAGCTGTTGTTCCTTGGCCAGCTCCGCCTCGAGGCTGGCGATGTCGCTGGACAACTGCGAGCTGTCGAACACCGGCGCGTCGACGGTCGGTTTGACTTCGGTTTTGCTTTCTTCTTTCTTGGTCGGCGCCTTTTTCGGTTTCGGCGCGACGGTGGTCACCGCTGCCTTCGGGGCGGCTTCCTGCACCACTGGCTTGGCGGCGGGCGGCGGGGTGACCTTTTTGACCTGATTGTCTTGGAACGGCGCGACTTCGGTGGTCTTGGGCAGGGCTTTCTTGTCCAGCGTGCCGCTGCCTTCCTGGTTTTCCTGAGCGAGAAAATCTGCCTTTTCCGGCTTCTTCTCGGCTTTGAAGGTGGCCAGGGTGATTTCCAGGGTTTTGCTGATCTGCTGCGGCTCGACCATGGTGAAGCCGACACCGAGCAACAGCGCCAGGTGAATCAGCGCCGCGAGAAACAGGGTAAAACCGAGGCGATCGGCCGGGCGCACGCCACGATGGGCGAGTTCAGCGGGCAGATCGGACGGCAGAGTCATCGTAGAAAAACCAACATCGCGTTTTTTTGGGCTCGGCATGATAACGCAATGTTGGTTTTTAGCTGCAAGCGACGAGCTTCAAGCGACAAGCTGCATAGGGGCATCTTCAAGCTTCAAGCTTCAAGCTGACGCGGGCCGGCTTCAAGCTTGTGGCTTGCGGCTCGAAGCTTGCAGCTGCTTTTCGATCGCATCCATGAGCATGCCGCCAATGTCAGTACCGAACGCATTGTCGATTTCGCGGATGCAGGTCGGGCTGGTGACGTTGATTTCGGTCAGGTGCTCGCCGATCACGTCGAGGCCGACAAACAGCAGGCCTTTCTCGCGCAAGGTCGGTCCGACCTGGGCGGCGATCCAGCGATCCTTTTCGGTCAGCGGACGTGCTTCGCCACGGCCACCGGCGGCGAGGTTGCCACGGGTTTCGCCCATGGCCGGGATCCGCGCCAGGCAGTAATCCACCGGCTCGCCATCGATCATCAGGATGCGCTTGTCGCCATCGACGATCGCCGGCAGGTAGCCCTGAATCATGATTTGCTGCTTGCCGTGCAGAGTCAGGGTTTCGAGGATCACCGAGAGGTTCGGATGGCCGGCGGTGTGGCGGAAGATCGACGAACCGCCCATGCCGTCCAGCGGCTTGAGGATCACGTCACCGTGATGGTCGGCGAACTCACGCAATACGTCCGGGCGGCGGCTGACGATGGTCGGCGGCGTGCACTGCGGAAACAGCGTGGCGAACAGCTTTTCATTGCAGTCGCGCAGGCTCTGCGGCTTGTTCACCACCAGCACGCCGGCGGCTTCGGCCTGTTCCAGCAGATAAGTGGAATAGACGAATTCCATGTCGAACGGCGGATCCTTGCGCATCAGGATCACGTCCAGGTCGCTCAGCAGCTTGTCCTGCTCGGCGTCCAGTTCGAACCACTTGTCCGGGTTGGCGAAGACTTTCAGCGGGCTCATCCGCGCCCGCGCCTGGCCTTCGGCCTGATACAGGTCTTTCTGTTCCATGTAGAACAGTTCCCAGCCGCGCTTTTGCGCGGCCAGCAGCATGGCCAGCGAGCTATCCTTTTTATAGGAGATGCTGGCGATAGGGTCCATGACAATCCCGACGCGAACGCTCATTGGGTTTTCCTCGAAATTTGGCTACCGGATCGGTATTGAAAAAGTGCCGCCAGAGTGGCGCCGGGCGGGTTTCGGGTCAAGGAAAAACCCGTCGATAGATTGCATCTGGAGACTGTGCTAAAAAGGCTGGCAGATCGCGCCGCCCCATGGGTTTCAAGGGTTTCAGGCCATTATTCACAGCAAAACGGACAATTTGATTCGCAAAGGCGACGGTAGAACCCTCTTATGGAACAGCAGTCCAGCGCCTTGAAGGTCATGGTGATCGACGACTCGAAAACGATTCGCCGCACCGCCGAAACATTGTTGAAGAATGTCGGTTGCGAAGTGATCACCGCCATCGACGGTTTCGATGCGCTGGCGAAGATTGCCGACCACCATCCCGGGATCATCTTTGTCGACATCATGATGCCGCGTCTGGACGGTTATCAGACCTGCGCCCTGATCAAGAACAACAGCGCCTTCAAGGCGACGCCGGTGATCATGCTGTCGTCCAGGGACGGTCTGTTCGACAAGGCCAAGGGGCGGATTGTCGGCTCTGATCAATTTCTGACCAAGCCGTTCAGCAAAGAAGAACTGCTCAACGCGATCCAGGCCCATGTTCCGGGCTTCGCCGCCGTTTTGCCGCAGTAAGACACGCACAGTGACGCTCGGCCAGCGGGCCGGCAGTCGACCAGAAAAATGGGGAAGACCATGGCACGTATCCTGATCGTCGATGATTCGCCGACTGAAATGTACAAACTCACCGGCATGCTCGAAAAGCACGGCCATGAAGTGCTCAAGGCCGAGAACGGCGCCGACGGCGTGGCCCTGGCCCGTCAGGAAAAACCTGACGCGGTACTGATGGATATTGTCATGCCCGGCCTCAACGGTTTTCAGGCGACCCGTCAGTTGACCAAGGATGCCGACACGGCGCACATCCCGGTGATCATCATCACCACCAAGGATCAGGAGACCGACAAGGTCTGGGGCACCCGCCAGGGCGCCAAGGATTACCTGACCAAACCGGTCGACGAAGACACCCTGATCAAGACCCTGAACAACGTCCTCAACGGCTGATCGCGCGATCATGAACGAATCGCTGACCGCGTTCGAACTGCTCTGGCAGATCGACCAGCGCTGCCGCCTGCTGGCAGCGGACCTGCCGTCGCAAGCGGCGCGCCCGGATCGCTGGAGCGGCATCGGCTTTCGCCTCGGCGAGCATTGGTATGTGGCGCCGATGGGCGAAGTCAGCGAAGTTTTGCATGAGCCGCGCTTCACCCAGTTGCCCGGGGTCAAGCCGTGGGTCAAGGGTGTGGCTAACCTGCGCGGGCGGCTGCTGCCGATCATGGACCTGTGCGGCTTCTTCGGCCATGAACTGTCGCCGCTGCGCAAACAACGGCGGGTATTGGTGGTGGAACATGAAGACGTGTTCGCCGGGGTAATGGTCGACGAAGTCATCGGCTTGCAGCATTTCGAACAGGGCAGTTTCGAGCCGCTGTCGATCAGCAAGCGCCAGGGCTCCAAGGCTGAATTCGTCAAAGGCTATTTCCGCCGTGAACAGAACTGGCGGGTGTTCAGCCTGTTCGCACTGGCCAGATCTCCGGTGTTCATGGGCGTGGCTCTATAGCAGGAACAACAGAACCCATGTGGACGCGGGCCATGTGGCGAGGGGATTTATCCCCGTTGGGTCGCGCAGCGGCCCCAAAAACTGCAATGCCTGACACCGTCAGCGCATGCGATATTTTTGCGACTGCTTCGCAGCCGAACGGGGATAAATCCCCTCGCCACAAGGCTCGCTCCCACAAGGGCCATGGCAGGTTTCATAGGCGAGGACCGATGACAAAAGCAAAAACAGGCAAGTCGGCAGAAGCATCGCGCAGTCGCGCACAGATCATTGTGCTGTTTATCGCACTGATCGTGTTCATCATGCTGCTGTTCGCCAACTTCGCGTACCTCAACACCCAGGCGAACTACGACAAGCAGTACATCGGCCATGCCGGTGAGCTGCGCGTGCTCTCGCAACGCATCGCCAAGAACGCCACCGAAGCGGCGGCGGGCAAGGCGGCCGCCTTCAAACTGCTCAGTGATGCGCGCAACGATTTTGCCCAGCGCTGGGGTTACCTGAAAAAGGGTGACCCGAACACCGGCCTGCCACCGGCACCCGTCGCCGTGCGCCCGGAAATGCGCGCGGTGCAGATGGACTGGGAACGCCTGCTGAAAAACACTGATGCGATCCTCACCAGCGAACAGACCGTGCTGTCGCTGCATCAGGTCGCCGCAACGCTGGCCGAAACCGTGCCGCAGTTGCAGATCGAATACGAAAAAGTTGTGGAAATCCTGCTCCAGCGCGGCGCTCCGGCGGCGCAGGTAGCGATGGCGCAACGGCAATCGTTGCTCGCCGAACGCATCCTCGGTGCCGTCAACACCGTGCTCGCCGGTGACGAAAACTCGCAGCAGGCCGCCGACGCCTTTGGCCGTGATGCCGCGCGTTTCGGTCTGGTGCTCAACGGCATGTTGCAGGGCAACCCGGCGCTGAAAATCAGCCAGGTCGAAGACCGCGACGCCCGTGCGCGTTTGAGCGAAATCTCCGAGCTGTTCCAGTTCGTTTCCGGCTCCGTGGATGAAATCCTCGAAACCTCGCCAGAGCTGTTCAAGGTGCGCGAATCGGCGAGCAACATCTTCACCCTGTCGCAAACCCTGCTCGACGAAGCCTCGCACTTGGCCACCGGATTCGAGCATCTGGCCGGCGGGCGCAACACCGACACCATTGGCGGCTATGTGCTGGGCTTGCTGGCGCTGGCCTCGATCATCCTCATCGGTCTGGTGATGGTGCGCGAAACCAATCGCCAATTGCGTGAAACCGCCGAGAAGAACGAGCGCAACCAGAACGCGATCATGCGCCTGCTCGACGAAATCGAAGACCTCGCCGATGGCGACCTCACCGTGACCGCTTCGGTGACCGAAGACTTCACCGGCACCATCGCCGACTCGATCAACTATTCCGTCGACCAATTGCGCGATCTGGTCGCCACCATCAACCTCACCGCCGGCCAGGTTGCCGCCGCTGTGCAGGAAACCCAGGCCACCGCCATGCATCTGGCCCAAGCGTCTGAGCAACAGGCCCAGCAGATTTCCGAAGCCTCGACAGCCATCAGCGACATGGCCGAGTCCATCGATCAGGTCTCGGCCAACGCTGCCGAATCGTCGGCGGTGGCCGAGCGTTCCGTGGAAATCGCCAACAAGGGCAACGAGGTGGTGCACAACACCATCCACGGCATGGACAACATCCGCGAACAGATTCAGGACACCGCCAAGCGCATCAAGCGCCTCGGCGAGTCGTCCCAGGAAATCGGCGACATCGTCAGCCTGATCGACGACATCGCCGACCAGACCAACATTCTCGCCCTCAACGCAGCGATCCAGGCATCGATGGCCGGGGACGCCGGGCGCGGGTTTGCCGTGGTCGCCGACGAAGTGCAACGGCTGGCCGAACGTTCGTCTGCCGCGACCCGGCAGATCGAAACCCTGGTGCGAGCGATTCAGGCCGACACCAACGAAGCGGTGATTTCCATGGAGCAGACCACCACCGAAGTGGTGCGCGGCGCGCGACTGGCGCAGGATGCCGGTGTGGCTCTGGAAGAAATCGAAGGCGTGTCCAAGACCCTCGCGGCGCTTATCCAGAGCATTTCCAACGCGGCGCAACAGCAGACGTCTTCGGCCGGGCAGATCTCGCTGACGATGAACGTGATCCAGCAGATCACCTCGCAGACTTCGTCGGGGTCCACGGCCACCGCCGAGAGCATCGGCAACCTGGCGAAAATGGCCAGTCAGTTGCGCCGTTCGGTGTCCGGTTTCACCTTGCCGGCGGCGACAGATAAAGCGTGAGTGGAGTGGTTATGGGTGATCGGCACGACTACGTGGCCCTGGAATGGGTCAAGGGCGAAATTGCCGAAACGCTGAAGCTGGCGCATCAGGCGATCGAAGCCGTGCTCGACGATCCGCAGGCCTTCCCCGGGCTGGACGAATGCCTGGCCTACATTCATCAGGTGCACGGCAGTCTGCAAATGGTCGAGTTCTACGGCGCAGCGTTACTCGCCGAAGAAATGGAGCACTTGGTCGAAGCCCTGCAACATGATCGTGTACCGCACCGCGACGAAGCCCTGCACCTGATGCTGCAAGCCTTGGGGCAACTGCCGCTTTACCTCGACCGCGTGCAGAGCGCCCGCCGCGACCTGCCGCTGGTGGTGTTGCCGCTGATCAACGATCTGCGTAGCGCCCGTGGTGAAAGCCTGCTGGCGGAAACCAGCCTGTTCAGCCCGCCACTGCCCGAGCTGGCGCCGCTCGGCGACGGGGTACTCGCCGCGCTGGAACCGCCCGATCTGCCGAACGTGCTGCGCAAACTGCGGCAGATGCTGCAAATGGCTCTGGTCGGGCTGCTGCGCGAACAGGACGACCAGACGCACCTCGGTTATCTGGCCAAGGTCTTTACCCGCCTTGAAGCGCTGAGCGGCGATGCGCCGTTGAGCCCGCTGTGGCAGATCGCCTCGGCGCTGGTCGAGGGCATGCGCGAGGGCGTCATCGCCAACAGTCCGGCGCTGCGCAGCCTGTTCAAGGACGCCGACCAAGAGCTCAAGCGCCTGCTCGAGCAGGGCATCGTCGGGCTCAATCAACCGGCGCCGGCCGAGCTGCTGAAAAGCCTGTTGTTCTATATTGCCAAAGCCGAACATCCCACCGGGCAGATGCTGACCATGAAAGATCACTACTCCCTGGACGACGCGTTGCCCGACAGCGCGATGGTCGATGAAGAACGCGCGCGCCTCGCCGGCCCCGACCGCGATGCCATGCGCTCGGTGCTGGCGGCGCTGTGCGAAGAGCTGGTGCGGGTCAAGGAGCGCCTCGATCTGTTCGTGCGCAGCGACCGCCAGCACGCTTCGGATCTGGACAGCCTGCTCGCACCGCTGCGGCAGATTGCCGACACCCTCGCGGTGCTGGGTTTCGGCCAGCCGCGCAAGGTCATCATCGACCAACTGGCAGTGGTGCTCGGCCTCGCTCAGGGCCAGCGCGAACCGAACGACGCGATCCTCATGGACGTCGCCGGGGCCTTGCTCTACGTCGAAGCGACGCTGGCCGGCATGGTCGGCACGGTGGAGACGCAAAGCGCCGAAGACGCGCGCCTGCCGACCACCGACCTGACGCAGATCCATCAGATCGTGATCAAGGAAGCGCGCATCTGCCTGCAACAGGCCAAGGACATGATCGTCGACTACATCGACGCCGATTGGGACCGCCAGCATCTGCAACCGCTGCCCGAACTGCTGACGCAGGTGCGCGGAGCGCTGGCGATGATTCCGCTGGCCCGTGCAGCGAGTCTGGTCGAGGCCTGTAACGGTTTCATTCGCGAGCATTTGATGCTCGATGCCCACGAACCGGGCTGGGAACAACTCGATCATCTGGCCGACGTGATCAGCAGCCTGGAGTATTACCTCGAACGCCTGAGCGACGACCCGCAGGCGCCCGCCGAGCATCTGCTCGATGTCGCGCAAAACAGCCTTGCCAGCCTCGGCTTCTTCGCCAACGAGCAGCCCGGCGAAGCGCAAGTGCCGGTGCTCGATGAGGTGCTCAGCCCCAGCGAAGCGCAGCTCATGCAGGATCTGCAAACCCTCGACGACCCTGACGTCGTGCAGTCGCTGGCCGAAGTGCTGGCCAGCCCGCTGTCCGCGCTCAACCCGCCGGCGCGCAACAGCCCCGACAGCCTGATGCCGCCGCCGGCCGATGAAGAACCGGTCGACGATGAACTGCGCGAAGTGTTCCTCGAAGAGACCGACGAAGTTCTCGCAGTCCTCCACGAATACCTGCCGCGCTGGACCGCCAATCCCCAGGACCGCGCCGCGCTGACCGAACTGCGCCGGGCCTTCCATACCTTGAAGGGCAGTGGGCGCATGGTCCGCGCGTTGGTTCTTGGCGAACTGGCCTGGGCGGTGGAAAACCTGCTCAACCGCGTGCTCGAACAAAGCGTCGAGCCCGGCGCAGTGCTGCGCCAGTTGCTCGGCGACACGCTGTTGCTGCTGCCCGAGCTGATCAACGAATTCGCCACCCAGCGCCAGCGCCAGCGCAGCGATGTCGATCAACTCGCCGCCCGCGCCCACGCGTTGGCCAAAGGCGATGAGCCGCTGGCTGCCGAAGATACCGACGACGTCGCCGCGCTCGATCCGCTGCTGCTGGAAATCTTCCGCAAAGAAGCCGAAACCCACCTCGCCAGCCTCAACCGTTTTCTCGATCAGGCCGCCGAACAGGTGCCGTTGCCGGCCAGCGACGAACTGCAACGGGCGCTGCACACGCTCAAGGGTAGTGCCTCGATGGCCGGCGTATTGCCGATGGCCGAACTGGCGGCTTCACTGGATCAACTGGCCCGCGAGTTCAAGGCGCATCAGTTGCCGCTGGATCTGGACGAGGTTGAATTGCTGCTCGAAGCCGAGGGCTTGTTCCGCGTCGGCCTGCGTCAGCTCAAACACGATCCGCTGGCGCCGATTGTCGGTGCGCAGTCGCTGATCAAGCGCACCGAGGCGCTGCTCGCCGAGCGCCTGCAAGCCAGCTCCGATGGCGCTGACAGCGGCCTGCGCCTCAAGCGCGATCCGCAACTGATCAACAACTTCCTCGCCCAGGGCATGGACATCCTCCTCGACGCCGAAAACCTCTTGCAGCGCTGGCAGCAGCACCCCGGCGAGCGCCAGGAACTCAGCGCTCTGCTCGATGAACTGACCACCCTCGGCGAAGGCGCGCACCTTGCCGATCTGCTGGCAGTCGATGGCCTCTGCGAAGCCTTGCTCGATCTGTATGGCGCGGTGGAAGAAAGCAGCCTGGCGGTCAGTGAGCGGTTTTTCTACGAGGCGCAACTGGCCCACGAAGCGCTGATCAACATGCTCGACGAGCTCGCTGCCGGCCAGGAAATCACCCCGCAACCGGAGCGGATTCGTGCCTTGCAGGAACTGCTCGACGAAGGCCTCGACCCGGCGGCGATGGGCCTGATCCGCAGCGACGGCAGTCGCACCCTGGATATTCGCGAACTGGGCAGCGCCACCGCCCAATTGCAGCAATCGGTTGCCGCCCTCGAGCCTGACGACGAGATCGTCGAAATCTTCCTCGAAGAGGCGGTGGACATTCTCGACAGCGCCGGGCAAGCCTTGCAGCGCTGGCGCAAGGATCCGGACAACGCCGCGCCGCTGTCGTCATTGCAGCGCGACTTGCACACGCTGAAGGGCGGCGCGCGCATGGCCGAAGTCGAGGCCGTCGGCGACCTTGCCCAGGAACTGGAAAACCTCTACGAAGGGCTGGTTGATCGGCGTTACAGCCACAGCACCGCGCTCGAAGGTCTGTTGCAGCACAGTCATGAGCGTTTGGCGCTGATGCTGGAGCAACTGCAAGCGCATCAAGCGCTGACCCCGGCGCAGGATTTGATCGACGCGATCCGTCAGTTGCGTCAGGGCCAGGCCGCCAGCGAATCATCCCCCGCAGCGGTGGAACACGACAACGCCGGGCATGATCCGGAACTGTTGGAAATCTTCCTCGAAGAAGGTTTCGACATCATCGAAAGCTCCGGCGCCGCGCTGTTGCGCTGGCAGGCCGAGCCGGGCAACCGGCAGGAAATCGAAACCCTGCTGCGCGATCTGCACACCCTCAAGGGCGGCGCGCGCATGGTCGAAATCGGCCCGATCGGCGACCTCGCCCACGAGCTGGAATTTCTCTACGAAAGTCTCTCTAGCGGTGCGCTGCAACCGTCCGCCGAACTGTTTGCGCTGGTGCAGCGCGGCCATGACCGATTGGCGCAAATGCTCGATGGTGTGCGCGCCGGGCAACCGTGCCCGCCGGCCGATCGGCTGATCAATGCGATCCAGAATTTCAGTCACCCGGTGCAGGTTGAAGCGCCGCCGGCGCCGGCTCCGGTAATCAAGCCTGAGGCAGCGCCACCCGCCGCCGATGCTGGCGCAGACATGGTCAAGGTCTCGTCCGAGCTGCTTGATGAACTGGTCAACCTGGCCGGGGAAACCTCGATCTTTCGTGGGCGAATCGAGCAGCAGGTCAACGATGCGCAGATTGCCCTCAACGAGATGGAAACCACCATCGAGCGCATGCGCGATCAGTTGCGCCGCCTCGACACCGAAACCCAGGGGCGCATTCTCAGCCGCCAGCAAGTCGATGGCGAACGCCTCGGTTATGAAGACTTCGATCCGCTGGAAATGGACCGCCATTCGCAGCTCCAGCAACTGTCGCGGGCGCTGTTCGAATCCGCCTCGGACCTGCTCGACCTCAAGGAAACCCTCGACCGCCGCAACCACGACGCGGAAAACCTGTTGCAGCAACAGGGGCGGATCAACACCGAGTTGCAGGAAGGCCTGATGCGTACGCGCATGGTGCCGTTCGAACGCATGGTGCCGCGTCTGAAACGCATCGTTCGTCAGGTCGCCGAAGAGCTGGGCAAGGATGTCGCATTCGTCGTCGGCAACGCTGATGGCGAGATGGATCGCAACGTGCTGGAGCGCATGGCCGCGCCGCTGGAACACATGCTGCGCAATGCCGTCGACCATGGCCTGGAATCCACCGAGGTGCGGCTGGCGGCGGGTAAACCGGCGCAAGGGCAGATCACCCTCGATCTGTCGCGCGAGGGCGGCGACATGGTTTTCGACATCCGCGACGACGGCGCCGGTGTGCCGCTGGAAGCCGTGCGGCGCAAGGCGATCAAGCGCGGTCTGCTGGCGCCCGATGCCGAGATCAGCGACCGCGATGTGTTGCAGTTTATTCTCCAGCCGGGTTTCTCCACGGCGGAAAAGATCACCCAGATTTCCGGGCGTGGCGTCGGCATGGACGTGGTCCACGAAGAAGTGCGCCAACTCGGCGGCAGCATGAGCATCGATTCGGTACCGGGGCAGGGCGTGCATTTCCGCATTCGCCTGCCGTTCACCGTGTCGGTCAACCGCGCGCTGATGGTGCAGTGCGCTGAGGATCAGTACGCGATCCCGCTGAACACCATCGAAGGCATCGTGCGCGTGTTGCCGAATGATCTGGAAGGGCACTTCCGTCAGGATCCGCCGAGTTATCAATACGGCGGCCAGCGTTATGAGCTGTGTTATATCGGCGAGCTGTTGAAGACTGCGCCACGGCCAAAACTGCTCGGGCAGAACCTGCCGTTGCCGGTGCTGCTGGTGCATTGCAACGACCGCCATGTTGCGGTGCTGGTCGACGCCATGGCCGGCACCCGCGAGATCGTGGTCAAGAGCCTCGGCCCGCAGTTCGCGGCGGTGCAGGGCGTGTCGGGGGCGACGATTCTCGGCGATGGCCGGGTGGTGCTGATTCTGGATCTGCTCGCACCGATCCGTGCGATGCAGGCGCGCCTGGCACAGGAACCGACGCCCACGGAGATCGACAGCGAACCGCACAAGCCGCTGCTGATCATGGTCGTCGATGACTCGGTAACAGTGCGCAAGGTCACCAGCCGTTTGCTCGAACGTCACGGCATGAACGTGCTGACCGCCAAGGACGGTGTCGATGCGATGCTGCTGCTCGAAGAGCACATGCCCGATCTGATGCTGCTCGACATCGAAATGCCGCGCATGGACGGCTTCGAAGTCGCCACCCAGGTGCGCGCCGACGAACGCCTGTGCCACTTGCCGATCATCATGATCACCTCGCGCACCGGGCAGAAACACCGCGACCGCGCCATGGCCATCGGCGTCAACGACTACCTCGGCAAGCCGTATCAGGAATCGGTGTTGCTGGAGAGCATTGCCCAGTGGAGCAAGAAACATGCATGAGCACCGGCACAACCCGCGCACCAGCCAGCTCACCGGGCTGCTGCTGCCGCTGGCCGATCGCAACCTGATCCTGCCCAATGTCGCCATCGCCGAGCTGATCGACTACCAGGCCAGCGCCTTCGACCTCGACACGCCGCCGTGGTACCTGGGCCGGGTAACGTGGCGCGAGCGGCAGATTCCGCTGATCAGTTTCGAATCGGCCTGCGGGCAGAAAATCGTCATCGGCGAACGGGCGCGGATCGTCATTCTGAATGCCTTGGGCGGCTTGCCCGAGCTGAGATTCATCGCCCTGTTGGTGCAGGGGATTCCTCGGTCGTACAAGCTCGACAGTCAGTTGAGTTATGTCGATGTGCCGTTGTGCGCGCTGGAGCAGGCGGCGGTGCAGGTGGGCGAGCAGGTGGCGAAGGTGCCGGATCTTTTGGAGCTGGAGCGGTTGTTGGTGGAGGCTGGCCTAGTAGGCTGATCCGAATGTTCTGGTGTACCGACTGGCCTCATCGCTGGCAAGCCAGCTCCCACAGGGTTTTGTGTGGTACACAAAATTCCAATACAACTCGGACACTGTGGGAGCTGGCTTGCCAGCGATGGGGCCAACTGCATCACCACATTCCTGCAGGCGCATCCCAGATTTCTGCCATGTCTTAAACACTGCCTGCTGCAGCTGTTTAAAGACACCCGGTGTTACGCCGCACCAGCCTACAAATCCTTGCGCCGCTGCCTACGCCTGCGCCAGAATCCGCCGGCTTGTGCGCCCAGGGCTTGCTGCGTAACTTGGATCGGGTCACTGATTCCCAGTGATCGGGTTTAGCAGCCCGTGGTAAATCTGAGGTTGCACGAGCACCGTCAGCCAGGCTTCACGTCTGCACTTGATGGCGGCTGTGCGCAGGGCGCTTCGGCGCGCCGGCTTCCTTAGGTTCCCCGGTCTGCTAACCTGCGTTCAGCTGCCACCCCTTCTTTTAGCAGAGATGCGGTTGCGGCTTTATCCGGAACCTGAAGATGAAAAAACCATCGCCCAATCCGCCGACCAAAGACCCGGCATCGCCCTACCAATCCCCCGACTCAAAGAAATTTCACGACGCCGCCGAGCGCGCCCTCGACCATTACCTCGGCCCGCCCAGCCCCGACTTCATGGCCCCGCCGTACACCCCCAACACGCTGTACATGGCCAACCCCGAAGCCGACACCGAATCCTTGCTGGCCGACGCCTGCGAAACCCTGGGTTCGGCAACGGTGATGCTGCACAACCACGCCGCTTCCGTGGAAGGTTCGCAGCGCAAGACCCTGCAGGGCATCGCGCAGATTGTCATGGTGGCGGAGATGGCGGTGAATCGGGTGCTGGACAAAATGGTGCCAACCGACTGAGCGAATGCGCTGAGGCGACTGGCCTCTTCGCGAGCAGGCTCGCTCCCACAATTGGAATGCGTCCAAACTGTGGGAGCGAGCCTGCTCGCGAAAGCGATCGTGACCATTACTCTCAGCGTAATGATTCACCACCCAGCTTGATTGATGCCCTCACCACACACGCCTAACTTGGCTCCACGACAGCGAACCCGTGGAGTGAGCATGACAACAACAATTTCCCCCGACTCGCGCTGGACGCGGCGGCGTGACGAGAAGCAGCGCCGGCTCGACAAGGTGCGCGGGCTCGCCGATGGCGTGGTGTTGCCCAGCGACAAGATCGTCGCCGCGCTCGAAGCGCTGATCCATCCCGGCGACCGTGTGGTACTGGAGGGCAACAACCAGAAGCAGGCGGATTTCCTTTCGCGTTCACTGGCCAAAGCCGACCCGGCCAAGCTCCACGATCTGCACATGATCATGCCCAGCGTCGGCCGCTCCGAGCACCTTGATCTGTTCGAACGCGGCATCGCCCGCAAGCTCGATTTCTCCTTCGCCGGCACCCAGAGCCTGCGCATCAGCCAGTTGCTCGAAGATGGCTTGCTCGAAGTCGGCGCCATTCACACGTACATCGAACTCTACGCCCGCCTAGTTGTGGACCTGATCCCCAACGTCGTGCTCTCGGCCGGCTTCATGGCCGACCGCGCCGGCAACATCTACACCGGCCCGAGCACCGAAGACACCCCCGCACTGATCGAACCGGCGGCGTTCAGCGATGGCATCGTCATCGTTCAGGTCAACCAATTGGTCGATGACGTCAGCGAACTGCCCCGCGTAGACATTCCCGCTTCATGGGTCGATTTCGTTGTGGTTGCCGACAAGCCGTTCTACATCGAACCGCTGTTCACCCGCGACCCACGGCACATCAAGCCTGTGCACGTGCTGATGGCGATGATGGCGATTCGCGGGATCTACGAAAAACACAACGTGCAGTCGCTCAACCATGGCATCGGTTTCAACACCGCCGCCATCGAACTGATCCTGCCGACCTACGGCGAATCCCTCGGGCTGAAGGGCAAGATCTGCCGCAACTGGACGCTCAATCCGCACCCGACGCTGATCCCGGCGATCGAAAGCGGCTGGGTCGAGAGCGTGCATTGCTTCGGTACCGAACTGGGCATGGAAAACTACATCGCCGCTCGGCCGGATGTGTTCTTCACCGGCCGCGACGGCTCGCTGCGCTCCAACCGCATGGTCTGCCAACTCGCCGGGCAATACGCGGTGGACCTGTTCATCGGCGCGACGCTGCAAGTCGACGGCGACGGCCATTCCTCGACCGTCACCCGAGGCCGTCTCGCCGGTTTCGGTGGTGCGCCGAACATGGGTCACGACCCGCGCGGCCGCCGTCACGGCACCCCGGCGTGGCTGGACATGCGCCACGCCGATGGGCCGCAACCGATGCTCGAACGTGGCAAGAAACTCGTGGTGCAAATGGTCGAGACCTTCCAGGAGGGCGGCAAACCGACCTTCGTTGAAACCCTCGACGCGGTGGAAGTGGCGAAGAAAAGCGGCATGCCGCTGGCGCCGATCATGATCTACGGCGACGACGTCACCCACCTGCTCACCGAAGAAGGCATCGCCTACCTGTACAAGGCGCGCTCGCTGGAAGAACGCCAGGCGATGATCGCAGCGGTCGCCGGGGTTACTGCCATCGGCCTGCGGCACAACCCGAAAGACACCGAACGCATGCGCCGCGAAGGCCTGATCGCCTTGCCCGAAGACCTCGGCATCCGCCGCACTGACGCCACGCGCGAATTGCTCGCGGCGAAAAGCGTCGCCGATCTGGTCGAGTGGTCCGGCGGCCTGTACAACCCGCCCGCCAAATTCAGGAGCTGGTAATGCACGCATTCAACCTGCAAGCGAAACCGCTGTCCCTGGCTGACCGCTTGGCCGATCTGGCGGTGGACGCGCTGATCGACGAAGCGGATCTGTCGCCGAAACCGGCGCTGGTCGACCGTCGCGGCAATGGCGCGCACACCGATCTGCACCTGGGCCTGATGCACGCGTCGGCGCTGGCATTGTGGCCGGCATTCAAGGAAATGGCCGAGGCCGCACTGGAGATCGGTGAAGTCGGTGTGCCGTTGCGTGAAGCGATCGGCCGCATTGGCCGCGAGGGCGAACAAGCGATGCTCGTGACCACCAATGGCGTCAACACCCATCGCGGCGCGATCTGGGCGTTGGGACTGTTGGCGACGGCCGCCGCGCTGCAACCGAAATCCATCGCCCTGTGCGCCGCACGCCTGGCACTGCTCGACGACCGCTACGCACCGACACCGCTCAGCCACGGCGCACAAGTCGCCCAGCGTTACGGCGCACGCGGTGCTCGCGAGGAAGCGCAACTGGGCTTCCCGTCCGTGCTGCAACGCGGCCTGCCGCAACTGCACAAAAGCCGCGCCAATGGCCACGGCGAACAGAACGCCCGGCTCGATGCGTTGCTGGCGATCATGACCGAGCTGGCTGACACCTGCGTGCTTTACCGCGCCGGGGAACCGGGCCTGCACGCCATGCAGGCCGGCGCGCAAGCGGTGCTTGATGCCGGCGGCAGCGCCAGCCTCAGCGGTCGTCGGCGCCTGCACGAACTGGATCAACAACTCATCGCATTGAATGCCTCGCCCGGTGGCGCCGCCGACCTGCTCGCCGCCACGCTGCTGCTTGATCGTATCGAGCACGACGGCATCTCTCATGGAGCGTTTTGATGGAAAACCTATCGTTTGAATTCCCCGCCGGGCAGCCGCCACGCGGGCGTGCGCTGGTCGGTTGTGTCGGCTCGGGTGATCTGGAAGTGCTGATCGAACCGGGTCTGGCCGGCAAACTGACGATCAACGTGCAGACCTCGGTCAACGGCGCGCAGCAGCGCTGGCAACACCTGTTTGCGCGGATGTTCGACGGCACCACGCCACCGGCGATGGCCATCGACATCCATGATTTCGGCGCGACGCCGGGGGTGGTGCGCTTGCGTCTGGAACAGGGTTTCGAGGAGATCGGCCATGACTGACAGCGCAGCGTTGCTCAACAAACACAGCTTCGTCGAACTTGGCGCACGGCAGCGGGCGCAAGCCTTGCTCGACGCCGGGACCTTTCGCGAACTGCTCGATCCGTTTCAACGGGTCATGTCGCCATGGCTTGAGCGCCAAGGTGTGGTGCCGCAAGCCGACGACGGCGTGATCATCGCCAAGGGCAGCCTCGACGGTTTGCCGGTGGTCATCGCGGCGATTGAAGGTGCGTTTCAGGGCGGCAGCCTTGGCGAAGTCGGCGGGGCGAAGATTGCCGGCGCGCTGGAATTGGCTGCCGAAGACAACCGCAACGGTATCCCCACCCGCGCGGTGTTGCTGCTGGAAACCGGTGGCGTGCGCTTGCAGGAGGCCAATCTGGGGCTGGCGGCGATTGCCGATATCCATGCGGCGATTGTCGATTTGCAGCAATACCAACCGGTGGTCGGCGTGGTCGCCGGCAGCGTTGGGTGTTTCGGCGGCATGTCGATTGCTGCTGCGCTGTGCAGTTATTTGCTGGTGACCCAGGAAGCACGTCTCGGCCTGAACGGCCCGCAGGTGATCGAGCAGGAAGCCGGGATCGAGGAATACGACTCCCGCGACCGGCCCTTCATCTGGAGCCTGACCGGCGGCGAACAGCGTTTCAACACCGGACTGGTGGACCGTTATGTCGGCGATGACGTGGCGCAGATTCGTCAGCAGGTTGGCGAATTGCTCCAGCAAGGCCTGCCGGCACAGCCGCGCAGTCAACGCGCCGAGTGGTTCCTGCAACGCCTCCGCAAGCTGAACACTGACCAGCAAATCGAACCGTCGGTGGTTCGCGATCTGTATCAAGGAGAGCGCTCATGAGCGGTTATTCATTGCGCGGTTTGCACTGGTTCAATGCGCTCAGCGCTGGCGCCAGTGTCGTCGAAGGGTTGCCGCCGTCGTTGAAAGTCGCCGACGCTGAGCTCGGCCGCTTTATCGCCGTGGTCGCCGACCCGGACAATCGTTTCCCCCGCGCCCGCAATGGCGAGGTCGGTCTGCTCGAAGGCTGGGGGCTGGCCAAGGCTGTGGATGACGCGATCAGCGCCGACCGCGACAACGCGAAGAAGCGCCCGATCATTGCCATCGTCGATGTGCCGAGCCAGGCGTATGGCCGCCGCGAAGAAGCCCTCGGCATTCATCAGGCGCTGGCCGGCGCGGCGGACAGTTATGCCCGTGCGCGTCTGGCCGGGCATCCGGTGATTGCGCTGCTGGTGGGCAAGGCCATGTCGGGTGCATTTCTCGCCCACGGTTATCAGGCCAATCGCCTGATCGCGCTGCGTGATCCCGGCGTGATGGTCCACGCGATGGGCAAAGCCTCGGCGGCGCGGGTCACCTTGCGCAGTGTCGAGGAACTGGAAGCGCTGGCCTCCAGCGTGCCACCGATGGCCTATGACATCGACAGCTACGCCAGCCTCGGTCTGCTCTGGGAAACCCTCTCGGTGCAGCAGATTGAACAGCCGACAGAGGAAGATCTGACGCGCGTGACTGAGTGCCTGAAGCAAGCGATCAGCGATGTGACCAGCACTGATTTGAAAGGGCGCCTTGGTGCGAGCAATCGTGCCGCCTCCAGCAAAGTCCGCGAATTGCTGAGGGCGCAGTGGTGAACCTGCCCCTGGCCCACGATCTGCTCTGGGGCATGACCCCGGCGCAGTTGCCGGCGGATGCGCCGCAGTGGGCGGTCGCGGCGCTGGCGGCCGGGCAACCGGTGGTGGTGCGCCGGGCGTTGAGTGCTGACGGTTTTGTCGCGGTCGGCGTGCGCGGTGTGTTGCGTGAACAACGGCTGGCGGCATTTATGGCGCTGGATTCGATTGCCTGTCGGGTCAGTCCCGAAGCCCTTTGTCAGGTTGAGTGCGAGCGAGATCTGCCGGTGATGCAGGCGCTCAAACAACTGCGGCCGATACTCGATGACTGCGGTTGGGTCTGGGGTGTCTGCGGCAGTGTCGGGTTTGAATTGGCCAGTGGTTTTGCAGCGATGCATGCGGCCAGTGATCTCGATCTGATTCTGCGTGCGCCGCAGATGATCACTCGCAATCAGGCATGCAAACTCGTGGAGCTTTTCGATCAGGCTGTGTGCCGGGTCGACATGCAATTGCAAACGCCGTTCGGTGCTGTGGCCTTGCGGGAATGGACCAGCGGTTCGTCCCGGGTGCTGCTGAAAAATGCTTATCAGGCTTGTCTGGTGACGGATCCGTGGAACCCGCAGGAGCAGGCAGCGTGAGCAGTCTGCTGGTGTTTCCCGGCCAGGGCGCGCAGCAAGCGGGCATGCTCCAGCGTTTGCCAAGGGAAACGCTGGTCGAGGCCAGTGATGTGCTGGGCGAAGATGTTGCGCTGCTGGATTCAGCCGAGGCATTGCGCACGACCAGAGCGGTGCAACTGTGCCTACTGATCGCCGGTGTCGCTGCTTCGCGGCAGTTATTGCAGGATGGACTGACTGCGGATTACGTCGCCGGCCTGTCCATCGGCGCCTACCCGGCAGCAGTGGTGGCGGGAGTCTTGAGTTTCAGCGATGCGCTGCATCTGGTCAGCCTGCGCGGTGAGCTGATGCAACAGGCTTATCCACAGGGCTATGGCATGACCGCGATCATCGGCTTGCAGTTGTCCACCGTCGAAACCCTGCTGGCGCAAGTGCACAGCGAAGATGCGCCGGTGTATCTGGCCAATATCAACGCGGATAACCAAGTGGTCGTCGCCGGCAGCGACAAGGCCATGCAAGCGGTGGCCGAACTGGCGCGCAGTCGCGGCGCCGGAGTGGCGAAGCGGCTGGCGGTGAGCGTGCCGTCGCATTGCCCGTTGCTGGAAAAACCGGCGCAGACGCTTGCCGAGGCCTTCGCCAAGGTTGAACTGAGGAGCCCGAAAATCGCTTATCTGAGCGGCAGTCGCGCAAGGCCTGTTGCCAAAGTCGAAGCGCTGCGCGATGACCTCGCTTTCAACATGTGCCGCGTGGTGGACTGGCGCGGCACCGTGCAAAGCGCCTACGAGCGCGGCGTACGTCTACAGATCGAACTGCCGCCCGGTGCGGTGCTGACCGGGCTGGCGCGCCGGGTGTTCGAGCAGGGCACCGTCACTGCCTTCGACAGTGCCCGCCTCGATACCCTGCAAGCGCTGTTGCGCGAGGAGGGTGGCCGCCAACTCTAAAACCGCCGCGACTCAAGCTTCGAACAACAAAAACAACATTCGACGATGCACTTTGAGGACTACAACAATGATTATTTACGGTGTGGCGTTTCTCGCCTTTTGCACGCTGGTCGGTATCTGGGTCGGTGAACTGCTCGGCAAGCTGATCGGCGTGCCGGCCAACGTCGGCGGTGTCGGCATTGCGATGCTGCTGTTGATCGGCCTGGGCAGCTATCTCTACAAGAGCGGCTGGCTCAAGGGCAAGACCGAGCAGGGCGTGGAGTTCTGGAGCGCGATCTACATCCCCATCGTGGTCGCCATGGCCGCGCAGCAGAATGTCTACGGTGCGCTGAAGGGCGGGCCGATGGCGATTCTCGCCGGCACCCTCGCCGTAGTGATCGCCTTTGCTCTGGTGCCGGTGCTGACGCGCATGGGCAACAAGCAAGAGACGCCGATTGCTCCTGCCAAGACTGCGGGGTAATCGCCATGTACGAATCAATGATGAAAGTGATCACCGGCTACGGTCTGATCAGCGGCTTTTTGATTGTCGGCCTGACCATGTGGGTGTCCTACTGGATGTCCAACACCTTCACCAAGGGCCGTCTGCACGGTTCGGCGATCGCCATTCTGCTCGGGCTGGTGCTGTCGTATATCGGCGGCGCACTCACCGGTGGGCAAAAAGGCGTGGTGGATATTCCCCTGCTGTCCGGCATCGGCCTGCTCGGCGGTGCGATGCTGCGGGATTTCGCGATTGTGGCGACGGCGTTTGGCGTCAGTGTCGATGAACTCAAACGCGCCGGACTCGTCGGTGTGCTGGCGCTGTTTGTCGGCGTTGGCACCTCGTTCGTCGCCGGGGTCGGCGTGGCGATGGCGTTCGGCTACACCGATGCGGTGAGCCTGACCACCATTGGCGCCGGTGCCGTGACTTACATCGTCGGCCCAGTGACCGGCGCGGCGATCGGCGCCAGTTCCGAAGTGATGGCGCTGTCGATTGCGGCGGGGCTGATCAAGGCGATTCTGGTGATGGTGATGACGCCGTTCGTGGCGCCGATGATCGGCCTGAACAATCCGCGCAGCGCGGTGATTTTCGGTGGCTTGATGGGCACCTCCAGCGGCGTTGCCGGAGGCTTGGCGGCCACCGATCCGAAGCTGGTGCCGTACGGTTGCCTGACGGCGGCGTTCTACACCGCGCTCGGGTGTCTGCTCGGGCCTTCGCTGTTGTTTCTGGCGATGCGCGGGTTGATGGGCTGACGCTTTCGCGAGCAGGCTCGCTCCCACAGTTGGAATGCATTTTCCTGTGGGAGCGAGCCTGCTCGCGAAGGGGGCGACTCGGTATCAAGCCTGGCGATTGGCATACATCCGACACTCCGCCAGCAACGCCAGCAGATTCGGATCACGCTCCTTGGCCTTCAGAAACACCACGCCAATGTGCTGCTGCAAGCGGTACTTCTCCTGCAACGGGATGAGCTTCACCCGGTTCTCGTACACCGCCGCAATCCGCCCCGGCAGCAACGCATAACCCACCCCCGAGCTGACCATGCTCAGCAGGGTGAAGATGTCATTGACCTGCATCGCCACCTTCGGCTCGAACCCCGCTTGCTTGAACACCCGCACACCGTCCTGATGCGTGGCGAAGCCCTGGGTCAGGGTGATGAAGGTTTCATCACGCACTTCCGCCAGATCGACTTCACTGCGCTGAGCGAATTTTGAATCGGCCGGGGTGGCGAGGAAGATGTCGTCGGAGAACAGCGCAATCTGTTCGCAATCGGGGTCGTTGATGCTGTCGTCCAGTGACACCAGAATCGCGTCGACTTCCATGTTTTTCAGCTTGTAGAGCAGGTCGATGTTCGAGCCGAGGATCAGGTCGATGTTGAGTTCGCTGCGGCGGATTTTCAGGCCCATGATCAGCTGCGGCACGGTTTTCACCGTCAGCGAATACAGCGAGCCGAGCTTGAAGCGCTCGGCGGAAAATCCGGCGGCTTCGCGGGTCAGGCGCACGCTGTCGACGACGTCGTTGATCAGCTTCTGCGCACGTTCTTCCAGCACATAAGCGCTTTCCAGCGGCGTCAGATTTCGGCCTTCGTGTTTGAACAGCGGGCAGCGCAGGGCGTTTTCCAAAGAGTGAATGGCGCGGTGCACGCTGACGTTGCTGGTCTGCAGTTCAGCGGCGGCGCGGGCGAGGTTGCCGGTGCGCATGAAGGCGAGGAACACCTCGAGTTTTTTCAGGGTCAATTCTTCGTCGATCAGCATGGCGCGGACTCTTTTTGGAATGCGCCGATTGTGCCCAATTCCCGCGTGCCGCGCAGGCGAGGTTGAACAGAAACATTGCGCTTTTACGCTCAAGGCCCGAGCCTTGCGCGCTGCGGTAACGAATGTGAGGTGAGCAATACATGTATCACGGGGAAAAACTCAACGCCTGGACCCATCTGGTCGGAGCCATCGCCGCGTTTATCGGCGGCGTATGGATGCTGGTGATTGCCAGCCTTGACGGCAGCCCTTGGAAGATCGTCAGCGTGGCGATCTACGCCTTCACCTTGCTGGTGCTCTACAGCGCCTCGACCGTGTACCACAGCGTGCGCGGGCGCAAGAAAGCGATCATGAAGAAGGTCGATCATTTCTCGATCTACCTGCTGATCGCCGGCAGCTACACGCCGTTCTGCCTGGTGACGTTACGCGGGCCGTGGGGCTGGACGCTGTTCGGGATTGTCTGGGGGCTGGCGCTGATCGGCATTCTGCAAGAGATCAAACCACGCTCAGAGGCACGGATTCTGTCGATCGTGATTTACGCGGTGATGGGCTGGATCGTGCTGGTCGCAGTCAAACCGCTGATTGCCGCACTGGGCACGGCCGGGTTTGCCTGGCTGGCGTCGGGCGGGGTGTTGTATACGGTGGGGATTATTTTTTTTGCGCTGGATCACCGCCTGCGGCATGCCCATGGCATCTGGCATCTGTTCGTGATTGCCGGGAGCTTGCTGCATTTTGTGGCGATTCTGTTTTACGTGTTGTAGACCGAGGTGCGGCTAATCGCTGGCAAGCCAGCTCCCACAGGGTTCAGTGGTGTTCACAAATGTTGTGGCCAACAAAGCACCTGTGGGAGCTGGCTTGCCAGCGATGGCGTCCTAGAAATCACCCCAAAGTTGCTGGGCTACCGCCAGCGCCACCACCGGCGCAGTCTCGGTGCGCAACACGCGCGGGCCGAGGCGGGCGGCGTGGAAGCCATTGCCTTTGGCCTGCTCGACTTCGCCGTCCGTCAGGCCACCTTCCGGTCCGATCAGGAACGCCAGCGTCGCCGGTCTGGCATGACTCACCAGCGGTTCTGCGACCGGGTGCAGCACCAGTTTCAATTCGGCTTCGGTCTGCTTGAGCCAGTCCGCCAGCAACACTGGTGGATGAATCACCGGCACCCGTGAACGCCCGCACTGTTCGCAGGCACTGATCGCCACTTGGCGCCAGTGCAGCAAGCGCTTGTCGGCGCGTTCGTCCTTGAGGCGCACTTCGCAGCGTTCGCTGAAGATCGGGGTGATTTGCGTGACGCCCAATTCAGTGGCTTTCTGAATCGCCCAGTCCATGCGCTCGCCTCGGGACAGGCCCTGGCCGAGGTGGATCTGCAGCGGCGATTCGATTTGCCCGGCGAATTGCTCGTCGATTTGTACGACCACGCGTTTCTTGCCGACGTCCACCAAGGACCCGCGAAATTCATGGCCGGAACCGTCGAACAACTGCACCGCATCGCCTTCGGCCATGCGCAACACGCGGCTGATGTAATGCGCCTGGGCTTCCGGCAGTTCGTGTTCGCCAGTGCTCAGCGGGGCGTCGATAAAGAAGCGGGACAGTCTCATTTCGGGTCTCTGGAAAGATATGAATCAGTTGGATCGGTGTCGACTTCATTCGCGAGCAGGCTCGCTCCCACACTTGAAATGCATTCCCCTGTGGGAGCGAGCCTGCTCGCGAAAGCGGCAGTCCAGCCACCGCAAATCTCAAGCAAGGCGAATCAGCCCGGGTCGCGGAATCCCGGATGGAAGTCTTTCGGCACCGCAACACTGACGCTGTCACGCGTCGCAATATCAATACCTTCACTGGCCACTTCGGCCAGGAAGTCGATCTGCTCCGGGGTGATCACATACGGCGGCAGGAAATACACCACGCTGCCCAGCGGGCGCAACAACGCACCACGTTCCAGCGCATGCTGGAAAACTTTCAAGCCACGACGCTCCTGCCAAGGGTAGGCCTCTTTCGTGGCTTTATCCTTGACCATTTCGATCGCCAGGACCATGCCGGTCTGGCGCACTTCCGACACGTTAGGGTGATCGACCAGATGCGCCGTCGCCGAGGCCATGCGCTGAGCGAGCGCCTGGTTGTTCTCGATGACGTTGTCCTGCTCAAAGATATCCAGAGTCGCCAGTGCCGCAGCGCAGGCCAGCGGGTTGCCGGTGTAGCTGTGCGAGTGGAGGAAGGCGCGCAGGGTCGGGTAGTCGTCGTAGAAGGCGCTGTAGACCTCGTCGGTGGTCAGGCACGCCGCCAGCGGCAGGTAGCCGCCGGTGAGGGCTTTCGACAGGCAGAGGAAGTCCGGGCGGATGCCGGCCTGTTCGCAGGCGAACATCGTTCCGGTACGACCGAAACCAACGGCGATTTCGTCGTGGATCAGGTGCACGCCGTAACGGTCGCAGGCCTCGCGCAACAGCTTGAGGTACACCGGGTGATACATGCGCATGCCGCCGGCGCCCTGAATCAGCGGCTCGACGATCACTGCCGCGACGCTGTCATGATTTTCCGCCAGCGTCTGTTCCATGGCGGCGAACATGTTGCGCGAGTGTTCTTCCCAGCTCATGCCTTGCGGGCGCAGATAGCAATCCGGGCTCGGCACTTTGATGGTGTCCATCAACAGGGCTTTGTAGGTCTCGGTGAACAGCGGCACATCGCCGACCGCCATCGCCGCCATGGTTTCGCCGTGGTAGCTGTTGGTCAGGGTGACGAAGCGCTTTTTGTTTGGCTGGCCGCGATTGAGCCAGTAGTGAAAACTCATCTTCAGCGCGACTTCGATGCACGACGAGCCGTTATCGGCGTAGAACACCCGGTTCAAGCCTTGCGGCGTCATCTTCACCAGGCGCTCGGACAGCTCGATCACTGGCTGATGGCTGAAACCGGCAAGGATCACGTGTTCGAGTTGATCGACCTGATCCTTGATGCGCTGGTTGATGCGCGGGTTGGCGTGGCCGAACACGTTGACCCACCAGGAACTGACTGCGTCGAGGTAGCGCTTGCCTTCGAAGTCTTCGAGCCAGACGCCTTCGCCGCGCTTGATCGGGATCAGCGGCAGCTGTTCGTGGTCTTTCATCTGGGTGCAGGGATGCCACAGCACCGCAAGATCGCGTTGCATCCACTGGTTATTCAGGCCCATTTACAGTCTCCTCGAGGCGGCTCGCGTCTGGCGCGGGCGAACAATCGCGCAAGCCTATGCAATGCATCGCGCGGGAACAACCCATTGTGTCGATTGAGCTACTTTGTCTGAGCCGATAGACGTCGCTGGCGGCGTTTTGATGGCTAACGTATTCTTCGCGGTTCTTTGAGTCGTCTGACTCGCAAAACTGCTTTTCCCACATGTTTTTCCGGAGTTCGCTGAATGTCTGTCGGTTGGCTGCGCGCCTGTGCGCTGGTGATGTTGGGGCTGTTCAGCGTTACGGCGCTGGCCAAGGATAAAACCGCAATCGTGATCGGCGGCGGCCTGTCGGGTCTGACCGCTGCTTACGAACTGCAGAACAAAGGCTGGCAGGTCACCCTGCTGGAAGCCAAACCGAGCCTGGGCGGCCGCTCGGGCATGGCCACCAGCGAGTGGATCGGCAACGACAAGACTCAGCCGGTGCTGAACAAGTACGTCTCGACCTTCAAGCTCGGCACCACGCCGGCGCCGGAATTCGTCCGTACCCCGGGCTATCTGATCGACGGCGATTATTTCTCCGCCGCTGATCTGGCCACCAAGCAGCCAGCCACCGCCGAAGCGCTCAAGCGCTACCAGAAAACCCTCGACGATCTGGCGCGCTCGATCGACGACCCGCAGAACCCGGCAGCGACCGCCACCCTGCATGCACTGGACCAGATCACCGTATCGAGCTGGCTCGACAAGCAGAACCTGCCGGCCACTGCACGTCAGCTGATCAACCAGGACATTCGCACCCACTACGACGAGCCTTCGCGTCTGTCGCTGCTGTATTTCGCTCAGCAGAACCGCGTTTATCGCGGCGTTTCCGACCGCGACCTGCGCGCCTCGCGTCTGGTCGGCGGCAGCCAGGTTCTGGCCCAGGCCTTCGTCAAACAGATCAAGACCATCAAGACCAGCTCGCCGGTCTCGGCCATCATCCAGGACAAGGACGGTGTGACCGTCAAAGTCGGCAGCGTCGGCTATCAGGCCGACTACGTTGTGCTGGCGGTACCGCTGCGCGCGCTGAACAAGATCGCCCTGACCCCTGCGCTGGATGCCCAGCACCTCGCCGCGATCAAAGGCACCAACTACGGTTGGCGCGACCAGATCATGCTGAAGTTCAAGACGCCCGTGTGGGAAAGCAAATCGCGCATGTCCGGCGAGATCTACAGCAACGCAGGTTTAGGCATGCTCTGGATCGAGCCGGCGCTGAAGGGCGGCGCCAATGTGGTGATCAACCTGTCCGGCGATAACGCCCGTGTGATGCAGGCGTTCGGCGACAAGCAGATGGTCGATCAGGTGCTGATCCGCCTGCACGCGTTTTATCCACAGGCCCGTGGCTCGTTCACCGGGTATGAAATCCGTCGCTACAGCACCGACCCGTCGATGGGCGGCGCCTACCTGGCTTACGGCCCGGGGCAGATCAGCAAGTTCTGGCGCCTGTGGGAACGTCCGCTGCAACGCGTAGCGTTCGCCGGCGAACACACCGACACCTTGTACCCGGGCACCTTGGAAGGCGCACTGCGCACCGGCCAGCGCGCGGCTAGCCAGGTTGAAGATCTGGCGGCAGGCAAGTCGTTCGAACCGGCCAAAGTGGTTCCGGCTGCAGCTGCAGCAGGCGCGGCGGGTGCGGTAGCGGCGAAGAAGGGCAACTTCTTCAGCAACCTGTTCGGCGGTTCGGATGACGAGAAGAAGCCAGAGCCTGCGAAAGCGCCAGAGCCAGCACCTGCTCCGGCCGCTCCAGCGCCTGCACCGACCCCGGCACCTGCGCCAGCGCCGGTGGAAGCACCGAAACCAGCGGCCCCGGTGAAAGCCGAGCCGGCGAAAAAAGCGGCGGCCAAGCCAGCGGCGAAGAAACCGGCGGCAAAAACCGACACGAAAAAGCCGGCGGCCAAACCGGCGGCGAAAAAGGCTGAACCGGCGAAGAAGCCAGCGGCAAAGCCTGCTGCAACGACCGAGACCAAGGCGCAGTAAGGCTTTGCGGTGAACGAAGAAGCGCGGCGTATATGCCGCGCTTTTTTTTGCCTGCAAAATCGCTATCGCGAGCAGGCTCATTCCCACCTTTGACCGAGTACTGTCAGTAGGAATGCGATTACCTGTGGGAGCGAGCCTGCTCGCGAAGGGGCCAACTCAGACACCCAAATTCCATTGCCTGGCGACAACAATCCGCCACTCTTTCGCCTTTAATCTTTTCTTAACTCGTCACTTCCAGACTCTTGATCGTATTTCTCGATATTTCAAAGCAAAATTTTCGGCTTTTATTCGATAGATAACTCGCTAGTCTTGGTTCGCAGTTCTCACAGGATTTGGGCAATGCAGCTACGTAACTCTTCTTCGCGCTATGGTTGGATCAGCATCTTCATGCACTGGGGCGTGGCGCTGGCGGTCTTCGGGCTGTTTGCGCTGGGTCTGTGGATGGTTGGGCTGGATTACTACAGCACTTGGCGCAAAGACGCGCCGGATCTGCACAAGAGCATCGGTCTGGTGCTGCTCGGTGTGATGGTGTTGCGGGTGCTGTGGCGCTTCATCAGCCCACCGCCGCCAACGCTGCAAAGCTACAGCCGCATGACCCGTATCGGCGCTAAATTCGGCCACGGGTTTCTGTATCTGGCGCTGTTCGCTGTGATGATTGCCGGTTACCTGATTTCCACCGCAGACGGTGTCGGGATCCCGGTGTTTGGCCTGTTTGAAGTCCCTGCTCTGCTCTCCGGACTACCGGATCAGGCAGATACCGCTGGGGTGATTCATCTGTGGCTGGCGTGGGCACTGGTAATTTTTTCCGGTCTCCATGCGTTGGCAGCATTGAAGCACCACTTTATCGATCGTGATGCGACCCTCACTCGAATGCTCGGTCGCAAAGCCTGAAATTCAACCTCGACTCAAAGGAAAAGAAAGCATGTTGAAAAAGACTCTGGCCGCTCTGGCAATCGGTTCTGCCGTGCTGTCCGCCAACGTAATGGCTGCTGACTATGTGGTAGACAAGGAAGGCCAGCACGCCTTCGTCGACTTCAAGATCAGCCACCTGGGCTACAGCTACATCACCGGTACCTTCAAGGACATCGACGGCAAGTTCAGCTTCGACGCTGCCAAGCCTGAAGACAGCAAGATCGAGTTCAACGTCAACACTGCCAGCGTGTTCACCAACCACGCCGAGCGCGACAAGCACATCGCCAGCGCTGATTTCCTCAACGCCAGCAAGTTCGGCAAGGCTACTTTCGTATCCACCAGCGTCAAGTCCACCGGTGCCAACACCGCTGACGTGACCGGCGACCTGACCCTGCTGGGCGTAACCAAGCCGGTTGTCGTCAAGGCCACCTTCCTGGGCGAAGGCAAGGATCCATGGGGCGGCTACCGTGCCGGCTTCGAAGGCACCACCACCATCAAGCGTTCCGATTTCGGCAAGCAGAAAGACCTCGGTCCGAAGTCCGATGCGGTCGAGCTGTATGTTTCGTTCGAAGGTGTGAAAGCGAAATAAATTTCGCCGCCACATGAAAACGCCCCCGGTCGCAAGGCCGGGGGCGTTTTTTATTGCTGTAACACGCTATTCCGTGTGGGAGCGAGCCTGCTCGCGAAAGCGGTGTGTCAATCGGCATAGATGCAACTGATCCGACGCCTTCGCGAGCAGGCTCGCTCCCACAGGGGTATTGCGGTGTGGCAGAGATAATCGAGGTAAAAAAATGCCCCGGCTCTTTCGAGTCGGGGCATTTTTCATGGCGGGTTGAAACTCAGCGATTGCGGGTCAGCAAGGCTGGTTTCTCGCCACGCGGGCGGCTTGGCAGTTGATCGAGCTGCTCAGGCGTCGGGAAGCGGTCGGCTTTCGATTCCTTGTGCATGATCTTCGGACCGTTGCTGCGCGGGTTCTGCACGGCCGGTTCGCTGCGAGGTTGATCGTCACGGGCCGGGCGGCGGTTGCGCGGCGCGGATTCGTCGCGACGACCCTGACCATCACGCGGAGCGCCGTTGCGCGGGCCGCTGCGTTTGGCTGGTGGCGTGCCGGTGCTCGAGCCGTTGCTGTTGCGCGGACCGTTCTGACGACCCTGAGGCTGGCCACCGCGTGGTGCGCCCGCGCCTTGCGCCGGTGCGCCCGGACGACGGCCACGGCCACCGGCAGGAGCGGCTTTCGGCACGTAGTCGACGCGGTTACCGAAGTTATCGATATCGTCGTCAAGGAATTCGTCCGGAGCACGGTCAGCCGCTGCACGCGGTGGCTGGCTCGGGCGCTGTTCGCGGCTCGGGGTGCCTTCGCGCGGTTTCTGCTGACGGGCAGGGCGCTCGCCACGTTCACCGGCCGGTTTTTCCTTGCCCTTGTCTTTGCCTTTGTCCTTGCGACCGCCGCCACCGCCGCCGCCATTCGGACCGTCGCCACGCGGGCCACGGGAATTGCGCGGGTTGCGGATGTCCGGACGCTCGCGGGCTTCCGGCTTCTCGGCTTCGATGGTGCTGGAGTCGAAGCCCATCAGATCGCCGTCGGCAATCTTCTGCTTGGTCATGCGCTCGATGCTTTTAAGCAGTTTTTCTTCGTCCGGCGCGACCAGCGAGATCGCCTCGCCCGAACGACCGGCGCGGCCGGTACGGCCGATACGGTGCACATAGTCTTCATCGACGTTCGGCAGCTCGAAGTTGACCACATGCGGCAACTGATCGATGTCCAGGCCACGGGCAGCGATGTCGGTGGCAACCAGAATGCGTACTTCGCCGGCCTTGAAGTCGGCCAGGGCTTTGGTGCGCGCGTTCTGGCTCTTGTTACCGTGGATCGCCACAGCCGGCAGGCCGTGTTTGTCCAGGTATTCAGCGAGACGGTTGGCGCCGTGCTTGGTGCGGGTAAAAACCAGCACCTGTTCCCACGCGCCGGCGGTGATCAGGTGCGCCAGCAGCGCACGTTTGTGGCTGGCCGGCAGGCGGAACACGCGTTGTTCGATGCGCTCGACCGTGGTGTTCGGCGGCGTCACTTCGATGCGTTCCGGGTTGTGCAGCAGCTTGCCGGCGAGGTCGGTGATGTCTTTGGAGAAGGTCGCCGAGAACAGCAGGTTCTGACGCTTGGCCGGCAGACGCGCGAGGACTTTCTTCACGTCGTGCACAAAACCCATGTCGAGCATGCGGTCGGCTTCGTCGAGAACGAGAATTTCCACGTGGGACAGATCGACGCTGCCCTGGCCGGCGAGGTCGAGCAAGCGACCCGGGCAGGCGACGAGAACGTCGACGCCACGGGACATGGCCTGGACCTGCGGGTTCATGCCGACGCCGCCGAAGATGCAGGCGCTGACGAATTTCAGGTCACGGGCGTAGATCTTGAAGCTCTCGTGCACCTGGGCCGCGAGTTCGCGGGTCGGGGTCAGGACCAGCACGCGCGGTTGGCGCGGGCCGTGACGCTGGGATTTGTCCGGGTGACCGTTGGGGAACAACCGCTCCAGAATCGGGAGGGCGAAGCCGCCGGTTTTACCGGTACCTGTCTGAGCCGCCACCATCAGGTCGCGACCTTGCAACACGGCGGGAATGGCCCGCTGTTGCACCGGAGTAGGCTCGGTATAGCCCGCATCTTCGATGGCACGGACTAAAGCCTCGGAGAGACCGAGGGAAGCAAAGGACATGAGTAATCCTGTTTTAGTTAGGGCTTGGCCCAATGGGAGTCTTGCCTGGCGCGAATCACGTTTAAGAGGACGCAATCCCGTCCGGTCCAGCGGCGGTTCCGAAGGCACGTCAGGAGCGCTCGCGCGGGCTGGAAGCTGCGCTGTAGCGGGTCGAGAGGCCTGTTACGGTTCCGGGCGTCCGGGCGTGAGCCTGGCGGGAACGCCGGAGTATAACAGAGCAATCACTGCGCGCTGCTTTCCTGCTGCTCAACGGTTTCGCCGCTGGCCGTAGCCGAGCGCAGTGGTGCGCTATCGACAGGCGCGGCACCGTAGCGCGCGCTGAGCTCGGCGTAGGCCGGTTCGCGCTTGAAACGCTTGAGCTCGGCGCCGAAACGCTGCACCAGCAAGTCCATACCGGCATTGCGCCGAACCGCAAGAAACTGGCTCTGGCGGCTGATAACTGTTGGGTTTTCCGTGATCAGATCGCGAATATTCAGCTCATCGAGCAAATGCTGACCGACGCGGCGATCGGTTATCAGCAGGTCGATCCGCCCGCGCACCAGTTTGCCGAAATTGGCTTCATGGGTCGGTGCCGGCTCTCGGGTAAACAGCTGCGACTGGCTGAAATCAGGGCTGTACAGATAACCCGGCGAGGTGCCGATGGTCAGGCCTTTGAGTTGTTCGAGGGTGTTGAATGGATGCGGCCGCTCGTTGGCGTAGAACATCACGAATTCGACGTCGGACAGCGGTTCGCTGGGATAGAGCAGAGTGGCGTCGCGTTCGGCGCTGTGAAAGATGTCCAGCGCACCGTCGGCCTGGCCGGTTTCGAGCATCGACAGGCAGCGCTTCCACGGCAGGAACTGCCACTCCACTTCAATGCCCAGACGCTGGAACACGATGGCGGTGGTTTCGTAGTCCAGCCCGAGGTTCTGCCCGCCCTGTTCGTAGACGTACGGCGCCCACGGCTCGGTGACAATACGCAACTTCTCCCCCCGAGCGGCGACGCTCAGGCAAGTCAGAAGAATAACGCTCAGCAGTTGGGCAATAAGGGGCATGGCCTGAGGTTAGTACGCGAAACGTCTGATGAGAAGCTCTGGCATGCATGTTTCGCGCAGACCCCAGGCGCAATGGTCGCGATGGCCTTATTTGCTTGCGGTTTTCAGCAGGTGTTGGTGGACCTTCGCGTGACGCGAACCAAGGATCCGCTTGACCAGGCCGCGACTGAACCAGTCCCTGAGCAAGTGCCTGCAAACCGGCTTGCCGATGCGTTGCTGCTGGTTTTCCAGCGCCTTGTCCCACCAGACCGCTGCACACGCCTGATCGAACTCGTTGGGATGTTCATAGCAGCCGTAAAGGATTTCGCGAATGAACTGACGCAGATGTGCCGGCAGCAGCAGCGTGACGAGCTTGTAGAACATCCGCTGCAGTCGCGGTGGTCGCGGCAGTTGCGGTGATACACGTCGGGTGTCGTCCAGTGCAGCCTCGCCGGTCGGGTTGTCGCCATGTTTGGCGACCCAGGCCTGAACCTTGGCCCTGAACAGGTGCTTGCGGCTCCAGTAATGGTGAATCAGATCCGGGCACTTGTTGACGTCCAGCGTGCGGTAGGCGGCCACTGACAGGCAGAACTCTTCGAGGGTGTAGGCGCCCTGTGCCGACGGGAACAGCTCATCAATCAAAGCGATGGAGCGGTCGAGCACGTGTGCGTCCTGCCGGTGCAAGCCGATGACGCCGGAGTTGAGCAGGCGCATGTGATCGTCAGTCAGGCCTTTGTCCAGCAGTGTTGCCGACAGCGTGCGATAGAGCAGGCTCATCTTGTTGTCGCCATAGCGGGCGTAGTAGTCGTTGCACAGCAGGGTGCCGGGCTGCACCCGCTCGAACAGTTTGAGCGGCGAGCAGTGGAAAAACGTATCGGTGTCGATCAACAGCGCCGTTTCATGCTCTTCAAGTACCGAGCGCAACGCGACATGTTTGATGCGGAAATGATAACCGTGGGGCTCGCTCCATTTCTGGCGCGTTTCGGCGTCCAGCGGGCGAATGCGCACGGGGAGATGTGCATAGGGTTGCGGATTGTCGCTGAAGACCTGGATATCGATCGCGGCATCCGGTGTCTCGCGCAACCACGCCAGAGCACTGGCGATGCTGAAAACAGCTTCCTGATGGTAGGTCTCGGCACCGAAAACCAGATAGACCAGTTGAGGGCGTGTTTTTGTTTGCGCGCAGATCATCGACAACAATATTCCATTTGTGCTTTTCAGTGAAAAGGCCCGGTGAGGGCCTTTTTTATCGCATGGAAAACCTTCAGCGCGGCAGCTTCAGGTTGTTCCATATCGCCAGGCTAGGTTCGGCCTGGTTCATCGAGTAGAAGTGCAGCCCCGGTGCGCCGCCCTGCAGCAGGCGTTCGCACATTTCGCTGACGACCTGTTCGCCAAAGCTTTGAATGCTTCGCGTGTCGTCGCCGTAGGCTTCCAGTTGCTTGCGGATCCAGCGCGGGATTTCCGCACCGCAGGCATCGGAGAAGCGCGCGAGTTTGCTGTAGTTGGTGATCGGCATGATCCCCGGCACGATCGGCAGATCCACGCCCAGCGCCTGCAAACGGTCGACGAAGTAGAAGTAGCTGTCGGCGTTGAAGAAGTACTGGGTGATCGCGCTGTCGGCACCGGCCTTTGCCTTGCGCACGAAGTTGGCGAGATCGTCTTCGTAGTTGCGCGCTTGCGGATGCATCTCCGGATAAGCGGCGACTTCGATATGGAAATGATCGGCGGTTTCTTCACGAATGAATTCCACCAGCTCATTGGCGTGACGCAGCTCACCGCTGGTCATGCCCATGCCGGACGGCAGGTCGCCACGCAGGGCAACGATGCGCTTGATGCCGGCAGCCTTGTATTCGTTCAGCAGGCCGCGCAGGTCGTCCTTGCTGTCACCGACGCACGACAGGTGCGGTGCGGCGGGTACTTTGACTTCGCTTTCCAGCTGCAACACGGTGTTGAGCGTGCGATCACGGGTCGAACCGCCAGCGCCGTAGGTGCAGGAAAAGAAATCAGGGTTGTAGGTGGCCAACTGACGGGCAGTGGCGAGCAGCTTTTCTTGCCCGGCATCGGTCTTGGTCGGGAAAAACTCGAAGCTGTAGCGACGGTCTTGGGACATGGTCATACCCTTGTAAACAAGTACCTTCGAGGCGCTGCAATCCCGTGTGGGAGCGAGCCTGCTCGCGAAAGCGCTGGGTCAGACAACCGTGATGTTGAATGATCAATCGCCTTCGCGAGCAAGCTCGCTCCCACAGGGAGAGCGAGCTTTCAGCGCCTGTTAGTAGCGGTAGGCGTGCGGCTTGAACGGGCCTTCGACGGTGACGCCGATGTAGTCAGCCTGTTGCTTGGTCAGTTGGGTGACCACGCCGCCGAAGCCGCGAACCATTTCCAGGGCCACTTCTTCGTCGAGTTTCTTCGGCAGTACTTCAACGGTCAGACGCTCGGCTTTCTGCGCTGGCGACAGGTCGGCGTACTTCTGGCCGAACAGGAAGATCTGTGCCAGTACCTGGTTGGCGAACGAACCGTCCATGATGCGGCTCGGGTGACCGGTGGCGTTGCCCAGGTTCACCAGACGGCCTTCGGCCAGCAGGATCAGGTAATCGTCGTTCTGTGGATCGAAGCTGCCAGCGCCGGTGCGGTGAACCTTGTGCACCTGTGGCTTCACTTCTTCCCATGCCCAGTTCTTGCGCATGAAAGCGGTGTCGATTTCGTTGTCGAAGTGACCGATGTTGCAGACCACGGCGCGCTTCTTCAGGGCTTTGAGCATGTTCGCGTCGCAAACATTGACGTTACCGGTGGTGGTCACGATCAGGTCGATCTTGCCCAGCAGCGCTTTGTCGATGCTCGCTTCGGAACCGTCGTTGATACCGTCGATGAATGGCGACACCAGTTCGAAACCGTCCATGCAGGCTTGCATGGCGCAGATCGGGTCAACTTCGGAGACTTTAACGATCATGCCTTCCTGACGCAGGGACTGGGCCGAGCCCTTGCCCACGTCACCGTAACCGATGACCAGCGCTTGCTTGCCGGACAGCAGGTGGTCGGTGCCGCGCTTGATCGCATCGTTCAGGCTGTGACGGCAGCCGTACTTGTTGTCGTTCTTGGACTTGGTCACCGAGTCGTTGACGTTGATCGCAGGGATCTTCAGCTCGCCCTTGGCCAGCATGTCCAGCAGACGGTGTACGCCAGTGGTGGTTTCTTCGGTTACGCCGTGAACGCGATCGAGCACTTGCGGGTATTTCTTGTGCAGCAGCTCGGTCAGGTCGCCGCCGTCGTCGAGGATCATGTTGGCGTCCCAAGGCTGGCCATCCTTGAGGATGGTCTGCTCCAGGCACCACTCGTACTCTTCTTCAGTCTCGCCTTTCCAGGCGAACACCGGGATACCGGCGGCAGCGATAGCGGCAGCGGCCTGATCCTGAGTGGAGAAAATGTTGCAGGACGACCAGCGCACTTCGGCACCCAGGGCAACCAGGGTTTCGATCAGCACGGCAGTCTGAATGGTCATGTGGATGCAGCCGAGGATTTTCGCGCCCTTGAGCGGCTGTTCGGCAGCGTATTTGCGGCGCAGACCCATCAGGGCAGGCATTTCCGATTCGGCGATGATGGTTTCGCGACGGCCCCAGGCAGCCAGGGACATGTCGGCAACTTTGTAATCGGTAAAATCGGCAGGCGTGTTGACAGCGCTCATGAAGAGCCTCCATTCGTAATGTATGCGAATGGGCGCCGTTGTGCGTTTAGTGTCCGGCGTGAGCCGGTCAACGCCCCATCCGAGCCTGACAGGTCGAACCTGCTGCAGCGCCCCTCGGACAGGTGGCGGGAAAACGGTAGCCAATGAACGTTACCGTTTTTTGAAACGGGGGCGATTATAGCCGCCCGGGCTGATCTTCCAAAGGGTTTCTGTCGGCCAGATGAAGATCGCCAATGGCGACCATAGTCGCAGCTGCCTGGAGCCTGACTGATCAGTCTGCCAAGATGGGCGCATCTTTCGGCAAGCGCTCAGGAGTGAACATGAATTTCCACACCCGCAAATGGGTTAAACCCGAAGACCTCAACCCCAACGGCACCCTGTTCGGCGGCAGCCTGCTGCGCTGGATCGACGAAGAAGCGGCGATCTACGCCATCGTGCAACTGGGCAACCAGCGCGTGGTGACCAAGTACATCTCGGAAATCAACTTCGTCAGCGCCTCGCGCCAGGGCGACATCATCGAACTGGGCATCACCGCCACCGAATTCGGCCGCACCTCGATCACCCTGACCTGCGAAGTGCGCAACAAGATCACCCGCAAGAGCATCCTCACCGTCGAGAAAATGGTGTTCGTCAATCTCGGCGAAGACGGCCTGCCGGCGCCGCACGGGCGGACCGAGATCAAATATGTGAAAGACCAGTTCAAGGATGACGAAGCCGTTCAATAAGATCGGCGGCGCATTCTTCGCGAGCAGGCTCGCTCCCACAGGTACAGCGTGATCCTTGTGGGAGCGAGCCTGCTCGCGAAAGCGGTTGCCAATTCAGCGGAGATTCGCCTGGCCACTGAACAGCCATGAAGCGCAACGGTCGTAGCTACATCCCCCCCCACCGGTTGCCACGCCATGACCACCCCCACCAGCGAAAAGACCCCCGACCTCTCGGCCAAGGAGCAGCACGAAGTCGAGAAGAGCCAGCCGCCGCGCGCGGCCGTTCTGCATGAAATCATCCGCACTCAGGGCGACCAGGAACTGGAGCGCAGCATTGCCGCGCTGTGGTGGTCGGCGCTGGCGGCAGGGTTGACCATGGGCCTGTCCCTGATGGGCATGGGCCTGCTCAATTCGCGTCTGCCCGATGGCGATGAGTTCAAGGTGATCGCCAGCTTCGGGTACTGCGCCGGTTTCCTCGCGGTGATCCTCGCGCGCCAGCAACTGTTCACCGAAAACACCCTGACCGCCGTGCTGCCGGTGATGACCAAGCCGACGCTGAAGAATTTTCTGCGACTGATCCGTCTGTGGACAGTGGTATTGGTCGGCAACCTCTGCGGGACGATTCTGGTCGCGTACGTGATGCTGGAACTGCCGATTTTCGACAGCAAGACCGACGTCGCCTTCCTCGAGATCGGCCGCAAGGTCATGGAGCACAGCGCCAGTCAGATGTTCGCCAAGGGCATCGTCTCCGGCTGGATGATCGCCACCATGGTCTGGATGATCCCGTCCATGGAGAGCGCGAAGATGTGGATCATCATCCTCATCACCTACTTCATGGCGCTGGGCGACTTCACCCACATCGTCGTCGGATCGGCGGAAGTGTCCTATCTTGTGTTTGCCGGCGAGTTGCCGTGGAGTGATTTCTGGGCGGTGTTCGCCGGACCTACGCTGGCGGGGAACATCATTGGCGGCAGCTTTATCTTCGCGCTGATCAGCCATGCGCAAATTCGCAGTGAAAGCGGTGCGCCGAAGGAATCTGCGGATCAGGCTGTTAAGCCCGATCCGCAGTCGATCAAGAAATGATCAATGGTGAGCTGGCTCAGGCACGCTGGCCGGCTCATTGCGCGTCGCGTGCTTGACCAGTTTGCCGATGGTCAGGCCCTGCAGCAGGATCGACGACAGCACGACGATGTAGGTGATGCTCAGCAGCAGATCGCGCTCCGGGCCCAGCGGCAGGGCCAGCGCCAGTGCCACCGAAACACCGCCGCGCAAACCGCCCCAAGTGAGGATGCGGATGGTGCCGGCCGGCACTGAGCGCCAGCGCCGCAGCAGCAGGATCGCCGGCGCCACGGTAAGCAGGCGCGACAACAGAATCGCCACCGCCAGCAGACCTGCGGCGGCCATGTGCAGCCAGTTGAACGGCAGCAGCAACAACTCCATGCCGATCAGCGCAAACAGCAGCGCGTTGAGCATGTCATCGAGCAATTCCCAGAAACCGTCCAGATAGCGCCGGGTCATGTCGTTCATTGCCAGATTGCGCCCGAGGTTGCCGATGATCAGACCGGCCACCACCATCGCGATCGGTGCCGAGACGTGCAACTCGGTGGACATCGCCGAGCCACCGATCACCAGGGCCAGGGTCAGCATCACGGTGATCTGATGCTGCTCGACGCTTTTGATCATCCGATAGACCAGATAACCGATCAGCCCGCCGAACAACACACCGCCAATGGCCTCATGGACGAAGAGCATGGCCGTGGCGCTGACGGTCGGGGTTTCGCCCAGTTGCGCGATGCCCAGCAGCACGGTGAAGACCACCACCGCCGTGCCGTCGTTGAACAGTGATTCGCCGACGATGGTGGTTTTCAGTGGCTTCGAAGCGTTGGCGGTACGCAACACGCCGAGTACCGCAATCGGGTCGGTCGGTGAGATCAGCGCGCCGAACAACAGGCAGTAGAGGAAACTCACGTGCCAGCCGAACAGGGCAAAAATGTAGAAGGCCAGGCTGCCGATCACCACGGTGGCGATCAACACGCCGAAGGTCGCCAGCAGGCCGATCGGCCAGCGGTAACTGCGCAAATCATTCAGGTTGACGTGCAGGGCGCCGGCGAACAGCAGGAACGAGAGCATCCAGTTCATCAGCAGATCGCCGAAATCGATCTGGCCGATCAGTTGCTGCACGCGATCTTCGAGGCCGGGAAAGCCGAGGACGCTGAGGCCTTGCAGGAGTAATGAGAACAGCAGGGCGGTAACCATCACGCCGATGGTCGGCGGCAGGCCGATAAAGCGGAAATTGACGAAGGTCAGGAGGGTGGTGAGGCAGATGAAAGCGGCGACAAGTTCAAGCATCCGGGGTCCTTTGGATGGAGAGTGAATGGAGCGCGACCGGAGGTTGGACGCAGGGGTTTGATGGGCGAACAGCGACATGGGACACACCACAGTTCATTGTGGCGAGGGGATTTATCCCCGCTCGGCGGCGAAGCCGTCGCAATCCGGTTTATCGATTGTTCCTGACAAAACCCGATTGAAGGTTTTTGGGGCTGCTGCGCAGCCCAACGGGGATAAATCCCCTCGCCACAGGTAGTCAGTCGCAGAGGTCTCAGCCAGACACATTGACCGCACTCGCCTGCCGACGTTGCAGGTAAATGAACAACAGCGCCGTCAGCACCGTCAGCACGCCGACCAGCGCCCCGGTCCACGGCAGGTCCGCCAGATCCGCGCCGCTGGCAACCACCAGTCCACCGATCCAGGCACCTGCTGCGTTGCCCAGATTGAACGCGCTCTGGTTTAGCGTCGAACCCAGATTCGGCGCTTCATGCGCCTGATCGATGATCAGCAACTGCAGAATCGGGCACAGCGCAAAAGCGAAAATCCCCCACAGCACCAGGGTGATCGCCGCCGGAATCACCGCACGGCTGGTCTGGCTGAACGCCGCCAGAATCACCACAACTGCCAGTGCCACGCCGACCAGTGACGGCAGCAAGCGGCTATCGGCCAGACGCCCGCCGAGCATGCTGCCCGCTGTCAGGCCGACGCCGAACAACAGCAGCATCACCGTCACGCCGTGGGGGCTGACGCCAGTGATGTCTTGCAGAATCGGCGCGATATAGGTGAACACGCTGAACAGGCTGGTCGAGGCCAGCACGCTCATGCCCAGCGCCAGCAGCACGTTGGCCTTGCCCAGCACTTTGAATTCGCTGGCGAGGTTGGCTTTGTCCATCGCGATGTGTTTTGGCAGCCACAACCACTGCGCCAGCGCCGCAACAATGCCGATCACCGACACCGCCCAGAAGGTCGAGCGCCAGCCAGCGTATTGGCCAAGCGCTGTGCCGAGTGGCACGCCAAGCACGTTGGCCAGGGTCAGGCCGGTGAACATCATGGCAATGGCTTGCGCGCGTTTGTTCGGCGCAACCAGGCCGGCAGCAACCACCGAGCCAATGCCGAAAAACGCGCCATGACACAGTGCCGTGACCACCCGCGCCGCCATCAGCGTCGCGTAGTTCGGCGCGAGCGCGCAGAGCACGTTGCCGAGGATGAACATCAGCGTCATGCCCAGCAGTGTCGCTTTGCGCGGCATATTGGCGGTGCCGATCGCCAGGATCGGTGCGCCGAACACCACGCCCAGGGCGTAACCGGTGATCAGCAGCCCGGCGTGAGGAATGCTCACCGCCAGATCGCGGGCAACGTCGGGCAGCAGGCCCATGATGACGAATTCGGTGGTGCCGATGCCGAATGCGGCAACGGCGAGTGCAAGTAAAGCGAGGGGCATGCGCAAGGTCTCTGTCGGTAGTCTTGACGCTTTGATCAGGCATACGCGTGCCAGCGACCGTTTTCGAAGAAAGCGGAGCAGGCAGCTTTTATT
This sequence comes from Pseudomonas siliginis, assembly GCF_019145195.1. Classification (GTDB taxonomy): domain Bacteria; phylum Pseudomonadota; class Gammaproteobacteria; order Pseudomonadales; family Pseudomonadaceae; genus Aquipseudomonas; species Aquipseudomonas siliginis. Next base: position 191,864 of record NZ_JAHSTW010000002.1, on the reverse strand, counting down.
GGAGTTTTTTGGTGTGCAGCTGAGTACGGCGTGGTGGGTTGCAGTATAAACAGCTGCTGACACATGGCGAATCAATAATCTGACTAATCAACGGCTCACTGGAATTGCCGTGTTATATCCAGCTGAAAGAACCTTTCGGCCGGGCGCTGCTCTTAGCCTGTGGGCAGGTGCTGATCGGCATGCTGGTGATGAAGTTCTGACCGCTCGCCAATTTCTCCAATCGAAAAAAGGACGACGTTATGACAGTGGCTCTGTGGTGTGTGTTGATCGCGATTTTCCTGCCGTACGTGTGCACGATCGTGGCGAAGGCCACCGGCGGTTTCCGCCTCAAGGACAATTATGATCCACGGGACTTTCTCGACAGCGTCGATGGCGTCGCCCGTCGCGCCCACGCCGCGCAACTGAACAGCTTTGAAGTAACGCCCGCGTTTGCCGCTGCGGTGATCGTTGCGCATCTGGTCGGCACTGCGGAGCTGGTGACGGTCAATGTGCTGGCCGTGCTGTTTATCACCAGCCGCCTGCTGTACATCATTTGCTACCTGGCTGACTGGGCTGCACTGCGTTCGGTGGTGTGGTTTATCGGGATGGGGCTGATTGCTTCGTTTTTCTTTGTGTCCATCTGATTATCGGCTGTTGCTGCCGGCCTCTTCGCGAGCAGGCTCGCTCCCACATGGAATGCATTCCAGATGTGGGAGCGAGCCTGCTCGCGAAAGCGATGGATCAGACCACGAAGAACCTAAGACTTTTGCTTCGGTGTATCCGCCACCTGCGGCACTTGCGGCAACTCTTGTCCTTTAGGCCAGAGCATCCAGATCTGCCCCTGTTGTTTCATGTCCCCGGCCAGTTGCCCGGCCGCATCACCCGTGCCCCAGAACAGATCCGCGCGCACCTCGCCGGCAATCGCGCCGCCGGTATCCTGCGCCGCGACCGGGCGCACCAGTGGGGTGCCATCCGGTTTGGTGGTCGACAGCCATAACAGACTGCCCAACGGAATCACTTTGCGATCCACTGCCGCGCTGTAGCCGGCGGTCAGCGGCACGTTCAGCGAGCCGCGTGGGCCTTCGTTGCTGTCCGGGTTGCGGGTGAAGAATACGTAGCTCGGGTTGCTGGCGAGCAGTTCCGGAATGCGCATCGGGTTGGCCTTGGCCCAGTTGCTGATCGCACTCATGGTCACGTCTTCTTTCTTCAGCTCTCCTTGCTCGACCAGCCAGCGACCGATCGGCCGGTACGGGTGGCCGTTCTGATCGGCGTAGGCGATGCGCAACTGTTTGCCGTCCTCGGTCTGAATCCGGCCCGAGCCCTGAATCTGCAGAAATTGCAGATTCATCGGATCAGTCAGATACGCGACCACTGGCGCTTTCACGCCTTTGGATTCAATGGTCGCCGCGTCGTCGTAAGGCTTGAGCACGCGGCCTTCGAGGCGGCCGCGCAGGCGCTTGCCTTTCAATTCCGGGTAGATGCTGTCGAGCGAGACGATGATCATGTCTTCCGGCACGCCATACACCGGCACGTTCGCCGTTGCGGTTGGCGTCAGGCTGCCGGGGTACACCGGTTCGTAGTAGCCGGTGATCAGACCGTTGGGGTTGTCGTTCTCGGCGCGCAGGCCGTAGACATCGAGATTCTGCTTGAGGAATGCACGAATCTCGGCGGCGCTTTGCGGCACATTCGCCGCCGCAGCGCAGGTCGGCCCCCAGACTGCGTCGGCTTTGAGTCGTGTGCAGGCGCTGCGCCAGGAACCGAAACCGGCGACCAGATCGCTGTCGGAGACCGCGGGCAAGGCTTCCCAGGTCGCGCTGGAATAGGTGGCCAGCGCATGGGTTTTTGGTTTGGCGCTGTCGCCGCCTGTGCAACCGGCGAGGATGGCGAGCAGTGGAAGGGTGACGATAAGCGGGTGACGCCAGGCCGTGAAGCGGCTGTTCATGGAGTGATTCCTGTGCCGGTTGGCCGAGAGCTCCATGCGCTCGACCAACCCGTATTTTTAATAGGGCTATTGGTGTTTGGCGGTGAGCCGAGGATACTGGCCGCCGATTTCCGCGACCTGAAGCCACCATGACTCTGAAACCAATTGCTGTTGTATTGCTGGCCTGCCTGACCTTGTCCGCTTGTGGCGGCGTCGACCCGAATTCGCCGCTGGGCCAGCGCAAGGTCATCTTCAAGCAGATGCTCAAGACCAGCGAAGACCTCGGCGGCATGTTGCGCGGGCGCATTGCCTTCGACGGACCGAAATTTGCTGAGGGCGCGGTCAGACTTGATGCGTTGGCCCATGAACCGTGGAAGCATTTTCCGCAGGTGCGCGAGGAAGATCACACCAGCGCCAAGGACGATGTCTGGCAGAAACAGGCGCGTTTTCAGCAACTGGCCCGCGCCCTCGAAGCGGCTACCGGTGAACTGGTGGTCGCCAGTCAGGTTCAGCCGTACAAGGCCAGTAATCTCGGACCGGCAGTGCAGAAAGTCGAGGATGCCTGCAGTGCTTGCCATAAAGAGTTTCGCGATCATTGATTCCTGAGGCTGCTGAGTACGTTGTGGCGAGTGAGTACCTTGTGGCGAGGGGATTTATCCCCGATGGGCTGCGAAGCAGCCCCAAAACCATACAACCGGTTTTTTTCAGTCGGACCCGACTAGCCAAATTTGCGACGGCCTCGCCGCCGGAAGGGGATAAATCCCCTCCCCAAAGGGCTTCGGTTACTTATCGATCTCGTCCAGCGCTTCCTGCAGTTCCTTGCGCGACTCGGCGAGCTTTTCCTTGCGCTTGTTGATCTTCTCCGGATCGCCTTTCTTCATGGCCTTGTCGAGGTCCGCCTGACGCTGGCTGACTTCATGCTTGGCCTCAAGCACCTTGTTCTCACGCTCTTTCTTCAGCCCGGCATCGGTGCAATGTTCATTGACTTCACGCAGTGCGGTTTCCAGGCCCGCCTGCTGCTCCATGTTGCCGCGCGACTTGGCCTGTTCGATCTGATTGATGATGCCCTGCTTCTTGGCAGCGCAACCGGTCAGGCCCGGGCCGTCTTCTTCGGCCATGACCGGGGCGGCCATGACGCCGCAAAGAGTAAGCAGGGCGAGCGGTGCGAGAAATTTCATAAAAGCTCCATGTGCAAAGGCAATCGGGGTGGGAGGGCACTGCGCTGTTGGAGCGTCTGGCCGGCCGTTGGGTTCCCGCCGGGCGGGGATTGCAGGTTCAGAAGCCGTCGATTCCGGCGGCTTTCAAGGTTTCACTCAAAGCCAGTACCTGCGGGTCGCGAAAGAATGCGCTCAGTTGCGCCGCGCGTCCCGGGCCGATGCCGGCTTCTGCCTGCCATTGTTCAGTGTCGCGTTGTGCCAAGGCCTGCCACGAATCGTCCAGTTGTGCCTGTCCGGTCGGCGGCATGCCCAGCGCTTTCAACCATCGAGCAAGCGGCTGTTGCCGCGCGCCGTGAAAACTCTGGATCAGGCGTGCGCTGCTGCGCTCGCCGAGGCCGGCAATGTTAGCAAGCTCTGACGCATCGAGGGTCAGCCAATCCAGCAGGTGTTTCAGGCGGCCTGTTTCCAAAAGTTTCTCCCAGGTGCCGCGACCGACATGCTGCATGGCCAGGCCCTGCTTGCCACTGAGCCAGGTCAGACGCGCGAGAAACTGGCTTTCACACCCCGGCGTCGGTTGCCAGCAGCTCAGGGCGTGGTAGTCGCCAGCATCGGGGATGTTGATGTCCGCCCGTTCGCTGGTGCGCAGCACGACACTGTCGAGGCGCGGAATGGTCAGCCCGGCCAGACTGATTGCCACCTGATCGCCGGGACGGATGTCGAGGGTTTGCCAGCGCTTGAGTGAGCTGACGCTGACCCGTTGGATTTCGCGGTCATCGAGTCTGACCGGCAGCAGTTCCAGCACCGGCGTGATCCGCCCGGTGCGGCCGATCTTGAAATTGACCTTGCGCACTTCGACCAATGCCTGGGCGAAAGGGTATTTCCAGGCGATCGCCCAATACGGCGCGCGAGCCTGCCAGCGTTCGGGGGGTGGCCGTTGGCTCTGGCGCAGCACCACGCCGTCGCTGGCAAAGGGCAGTGGCGAGCGATACCAGTGCTCGCGCCATTTTTGCGCGTCTTCGAATCGGGTGACGGGCTGGGTATAGGGCTCGGTTGTGGCGAACCCCAATGTCTGAAGTTCGGACAATCTTTCCGGCAGCCGCACAGGACCTTGCGGCCAGTCCCAGACAAACAGGCCGATCCCGGCGGCCTGTTCAACATCGAGTGTTTTACGTCCCATCAGCCCGGCGACGGTGGCGCGGGCATTGACGCTGCCGGACTGTGATTGAACATGCGCGCTCAGGCGCCAATAGAGTTCGCCCTGTACCAGCAGATCCCGTGGCTGCCTCAAACGTTGCGGAATGGCTGCAATCCTGCGCGCGGAGGCTGTCCAGTCCTGGCCGTTGACCCCATCACCGCGACTGATGGCCTGCTGCAATACGCCCTGGCGGTAGATCAGCGTGACAGCCACGCCGTCGACCTTGGGTTGCACCCAGACGTTCTGGCGATCACGCAACCAGTGGGCGACGTCTTCGACTTTGTGCAGCTTGTCCAGGCCGGTGTGGGCGATGGGGTGGGTGACCGTGCCGGACGCGGTGCGCAACGGCTGCGGGGATGTGGGTTGGTTGAAACAGGCTTGCCATTCTTTCAGCCGCAGTCGGGACTGGTCATAGAGTTCGTCGCTGATCAATGAACGGCCTTCGCGGTGATAGGCGTCGTCCCATTGGTCGATCCGGTTTTGCAGGCTGGTGATTTCGCGTTGGGCTTGGGAAAGATCCCAGTTCGGACAGTTGGCTTGGCTGACAAGGGTGATGAGTGCCAGCAGGAAGGCCAGCAACAGGCGCAGTGTGAAGAACATCGTTGAGCGTCCTTGCTCGGGGGTAATATTTGAAGGGTAGGTGAGGATTCGAAATGCGTTACCGGGGGTGTTTTTCGAGGTGTTTCCGGATTCTGAATTGACGTTGCATGGGCGGGCGCCTTCGCGAGCAGGCTCGCTCCCGCAGGGATCTCAAAAATCTGTCAGGCATGAAAAAGCCCCGCACGGCGCGAACCGTGCGGGGCTTTCTTGCAGCCAGGGTATTACAGGCCAGCGGCGGAACGCAGGGCGTCGGCGCGGTCGGTTTTTTCCCAGGTGAACGTGGTGAAGCTGTCTTCGCCAACGGTCTTGGTCTGCGGCGCGCGACCGAAGTGGCCGTAGGCTGCGGTTTCCTGGTACATCGGGTGCAGCAGGTCGAGCATGGTGGTGATCGCGTATGGACGCAGGTCGAACACTTCACGCACCAGTTTGATGATCTTGTCATCGCTGATCTTGCCGGTGCCGAAGGTGTTCAACGAGATCGACGTAGGCTGGGCCACACCGATCGCGTAGGACACCTGAATCTCGCAACGCTCGGCAAGGCCGGCCGCAACGATGTTCTTGGCCACGTAACGGCCTGCGTAGGCAGCCGAACGGTCAACCTTCGATGGATCCTTGCCGGAGAACGCGCCGCCGCCGTGACGGGCCATGCCGCCGTAGCTGTCGACGATGATCTTGCGACCGGTCAGACCGCAGTCACCTACCGGGCCGCCAATGATGAACTGGCCGGTCGGGTTGATGTGGAACTGGGTGTCCTTGCTCAGCAGTTCGGCAGGCAGTACGTGCTTGACGATCAGCTCCATTACGCCTTCGCGCAGGTCTTTGTACGACACTTCCGGGTTGTGCTGGGTCGACAGAACCACAGCGTCGATGCCGACAACCTTGCCGCCTTCGTAACGGCAGGTCACTTGCGACTTGGCATCCGGACGCAGCCAAGGCAGCAGGCCCGACTTGCGTGCTTCAGCCTGACGCTGCACCAGCTGGTGCGAGAAGGTGATCGGTGCTGGCATCAAAACGTCGGTTTCGTTGCTGGCGTAACCGAACATCAGGCCCTGGTCGCCGGCGCCCTGATCTTCAGGCTTGGCGCGGTCAACACCCTGGTTGATGTCAGGGGACTGCTTGCCGATGATGTTCATCACGCCGCAGGTCGCGCCGTCGAAGCCGACTTCGGAGCTGGTGTAGCCGATGTCGCAAATCACGTCACGAACGATCTGCTCCAGGTCGACCCAGGCGCTGGTGGTCACTTCACCGGCAACGATGGCCACGCCGGTCTTGACCAGGGTTTCCACGGCCACGCGAGCGTGTTTGTCCTGGGCAATAATGGCGTCCAGCACCGCATCGGAAATCTGGTCGGCGATTTTGTCCGGATGTCCTTCAGACACGGACTCGGAGGTGAAGAGGGAGTATTCGCTCATCTCGATGTTTTCCTGAATTTACCGATGGTGAGTGTCGCCAGCCGGTCGCTGAAAGTGGCGAACCTGGATCTGGAAACCATTACGTAAGCCTACATAGAGGCTTTCCCCGGGAACGAGTCCCGCAGCGGTGGCCCAACGGGCCAGATCGTCCTGTTCAAACCCCAACCAGAGATCACCGCAGGCCTCCCTGGCCCAACTCTGGTTGTGGCTACATAACTCTGTCACGAGCAGGCTACCGCCCGGTTGCAGCAAATCGGCCATGTGCCTGAGCGCATCGGCCGGAGCGGCGAAATGGTGCAGGACCATGTTCAACACTACGCAATGGGCCTTGAGGCTTGTGCCGTTCAATGCATCGGCCAATTGCAGGCTGACGTTAGCCAGCTGTTCACGTTCACACACCTGACGCGCCAGTTCGAGCATCGCCGGGCTGTTGTCCAGCGCGGTTACGGTGCCGAAACGACGGGCCAGTTCCGGCAGAAAAGCACCATCGCCGGGGCCGACTTCAATGGCCGTGGCTGCACCATCGAAGTTCAGTTTGTCGAGCAGGGCCAGCACGCTGTCACGGTACTGCGGCAGGCCTGCGATCAAATCCTGCTGGGCACGGAATTTTTCCGCGACCCGGGCGAAAAAGTCCCGGCTGGCGGCGGCACGCTGGCCGTGAACCTGCTCGATGCGTGCTTGCACTTCATCAGGCAGATCCAGATTGTCGACTTCTTCCAGCAATGCCGCGTGCAGCTTGCCGCCGAGCAATCCGCTGTGGGGCAGGGCGCGACGATAGAAAATCGCGTTGCCCTCACGGCGTGTCGCCACCAGATCGGCTTGCGCCAGCACCTTGAGGTGGTGGCTCATGCCCGACTGGCCGATGCCGAAAATCTGCGCCAGCTCCAGCACGCCAAACGAATCGTTGGCCAGCGCGCGCAATACATTCAGCCGCAGCGGATCGCCGCCGGCCTTGCACAGGGCCGCCAGCTCGTCGCAATCGTCATGGCGAATGGAAGGCACGCGTAAGTTCATAGGGCTGGCAGTCTAGAGACGGGGGCAAGGCACCGCAAGGCCAATATCAAAAAGTTTTGATATTGCTCGATAAATGGCACTTCTCAGCGCACGGCAGTCTCTACAAACGAATAGCGGAAAGGTTTCACCAAGCGAAACCTGTGCTATCGATTGGAAAAACGCCTGCCGATGACTATCTGTCATTGCCCCGAGGCGCATGGGTGAGGGAAAATGCCCTCCTTTTTTCCGTTTCAGTCTATTCACACCCAGGAGATCAGCGATGCCTAGCCGTCGTGAGCGTGCCAACGCCATTCGTGCCCTCAGCATGGATGCCGTGCAAAAAGCCAACAGCGGCCATCCCGGTGCCCCTATGGGTATGGCAGATATTGCCGAAGTGCTGTGGCGCGACTACCTCAAGCACAACCCGAGCAACCCGTCGTTCGCCGACCGTGACCGCTTCGTGCTGTCCAACGGCCACGGCTCGATGTTGATCTACTCGCTGCTGCACCTGACCGGCTACGACCTGTCCATCGACGACCTCAAGCAGTTCCGTCAACTGCACAGCCGCACTCCAGGCCACCCGGAATTCGGTTATACCCCGGGCGTCGAAACCACCACCGGCCCGCTGGGTCAGGGTCTGGCCAACGCCGTCGGTTTCGCTCTGGCTGAAAAAGTCATGGGCGCGCAGTTCAACCGTCCCGGCCACAACATCGTTGACCACCACACCTATGTGTTCCTCGGTGATGGCTGCATGATGGAAGGCATTTCCCACGAAGTCGCTTCCCTGGCCGGCACGCTGGGCCTGGGCAAGCTGATTGCCTTCTACGATGACAACGGCATTTCCATCGACGGTGAAGTCGAAGGCTGGTTCACCGATGACACGCCGAAGCGTTTCGAAGCCTACAACTGGCAGGTGATCCGCAACGTCGACGGCCACGATCCGGAAGAGATCAAGACCGCCATCGAAACCGCGCGCAAGAGCGCCCAGCCGACCCTGATCTGCTGCAAGACCACCATCGGTTTCGGTTCGCCGAACAAGCAGGGCAAGGAAGATTGCCACGGCGCCCCATTGGGTGACGCAGAAATCGCCCTGACCCGTCAGGCGCTGAACTGGAACCACGGCCCGTTCGAAATCCCGGCCGAGATCTATGCCGAGTGGGACGCCAAAGAAGCTGGCCGCGCGGTCGAAGCCGAGTGGGACCAGCGTTTCGCCGCTTACTCCGCTGCATTCCCGACTGAAGCCAACGAGCTGATTCGTCGTCTGAGCGGCGAACTGCCGGCCGACTTCTCGGAAAAAGCCTCGGCCTACATCGCCGAAGTCGCGGCCAAGGGCGAAACCATCGCCAGCCGCAAAGCCAGTCAGAACACTCTCAACGCCTTCGGCCCGCTGCTGCCGGAAATGCTCGGCGGTTCGGCTGACCTCGCCGGCTCCAACTTGACCCTGTGGAAAGGCTGCAAAGGCGTCAGCGCTGAAGACGCCAGCGGCAACTACATGTACTACGGCGTGCGCGAGTTCGGCATGACCGCGATCATGAACGGCGTCGCCCTGCACGGCGGTCTGGTGCCTTACGGCGCGACCTTCCTGATGTTCATGGAATACGCACGCAACGCCGTACGCATGTCGGCTTTGATGAAGAAGCGCGTGATTCACGTCTACACCCACGACTCCATCGGTCTGGGCGAAGACGGCCCGACGCACCAGCCAATCGAGCAATTGACCAGCCTGCGCAGCACGCCGAACCTCGACACCTGGCGTCCAGCCGATGCCGTGGAATCGGCAGTGGCCTGGAAAAACGCTCTGGAGCGCAAGGACGGCCCGTCGGCGCTGATCTTCTCCCGGCAGAACCTGCAGCACCAGGAACGCGACTCTGGCCAGATTGCCAACATCAGCCGTGGCGGTTATGTGCTCAAGGATTGCGCAGGCGAGCCTGAGCTGATCCTGATCGCCACCGGTTCGGAAGTCGGTCTGGCGGTTCAAGCCTTCGACAAACTGACCGAGCAGGGCCGCAAGGTTCGCGTGGTCTCGATGCCTTGCACCAGCGCGTTCGATGCTCAGGATGCGGAGTACAAGCAGTCGGTTCTGCCGTTGCAGGTCAGCGCGCGTATCGCCATCGAAGCGGCCCACGCCGATTTCTGGTTCAAGTACGTGGGTCTGGAAGGTCGTGTGATCGGCATGACCACCTACGGTGAGTCGGCGCCGGCTTCGGCATTGTTCGAAGAGTTCGGCTTCACCCTGGAAAACATCCTCGGTCAGGCTGAAGAGCTGCTGGAAGACTAAATCTGACAGTTGTGTTGTCCGGGCTGACGCCTTCGCGAGCAGGCCCGCTCTCACAGGGAAATGCATTCCAATGTGGGAGCGAGCTTGCTCGCGAAAGCGTTGGTTCGGGCAACATCGCACTGCCTGATACACCACGGTAATCGAGAACCCCATGCCTCAACCGCGTCCCTACAAAGTTGCACTCAACGGCTACGGCCGAATTGGTCGTTGCGTCTTGCGGGCGTTGTTCGAGCGCGGCGCGAAGGCCGGGTTTGAAATTGTCGCGATCAACGATCTGGCCGACATGGCCAGCATCGAATACCTGACACGCTTCGACTCCACCCACGGCCGCTTTCCCGGCGAAGTGCGGGTTGAAGGCGATTGTCTGCATATCAATGGCGACTGCGTGAAGGTCCTGCGCAGTGCCACCCCCGAAGGCATCGATTGGGCGTCGCTGGGCGTCGATCTGGTGCTTGAGTGCTCTGGCGCTTACCACACCCGTGCCGATGGCCAGCGATTTCTCGCTGCCGGCGCGCCGCGCGTGCTGTTCTCGCAGCCGATGGCCAGCGAAGCGGATGTCGACGCCACCATCGTCTACGGCGTCAATCAGGACTGCCTGACCGGCGACGAGCTGCTGGTGTCCAACGCCTCCTGTACGACAAATTGCGGCGTGCCGCTGCTGCGTCTGCTCGATCAGGCGATCGGTCTGGATTACGTGTCGATCACCACCATTCACTCGGCGATGAACGATCAACCGGTGATCGACGCCTATCACGACGAAGACCTGCGCCGCACGCGTTCGGCGTTCCAGTCGGTGATCCCGGTGTCCACTGGTCTGGCACGTGGTATCGAGCGCCTGCTGCCGGAACTTGCCGGGCGAATTCAGGCCAAAGCCGTGCGCGTGCCGACAGTCAACGTGTCCTGCCTCGACATCACGATGCAGACCGCCACCGCGACTGACGCCAATGAGGTCAACCGGATCCTGCGCGAAGCCGCCACCAGCGGCCCGCTCAAAGGCCTTCTGGCCTACACCGAGTTGCCGCACGCCAGCTGTGATTTCAACCATGACCCACATTCGGCCATCGTCGATGCCAGTCAGACCCGTGTTTCCGGCCCCAAGCTGGTGAACATCCTGGCCTGGTTCGACAACGAATGGGGTTTTGCCAACCGAATGCTGGACGTTGCAGACCACTATCTGCAAACAGCAACTTCAAAAAAACCGTAGGAAGTGCGACCCATGACCGTGTTGAAGATGTCCGACCTCGATCTGCAAGGTAAGCGCGTATTGATCCGCGAAGACCTCAACGTCCCCGTCAAGGACGGTGTTGTCACCAGCGACGCGCGCATCCTGGCTTCGCTGCCGACCATCAAGCTGGCCCTGGAAAAAGGCGCGGCAGTGATGGTCTGCTCGCACCTGGGCCGTCCGACCGAAGGCGAATTCTCCGCCGAAAACAGCCTGAAACCTGTCGCCGATTACCTGAGCAAAGCGCTCGGCCGTGAAGTGCCGCTGGTGGCTGACTACCTCGGTGGCGTGGAGGTCAAGGCTGGCGACATCGTGCTGTTCGAAAACGTACGCTTCAACAAGGGCGAGAAGAAGAACGCCGACGACCTGGCGCAGCAGTACGCGGCCCTGTGCGACGTGTTCGTGATGGATGCTTTCGGTACTGCTCACCGCGCCGAAGGTTCGACCCACGGTGTAGCCAAGTTCGCCAAAGTCGCTGCCGCCGGCCCGTTGCTGGCCGCTGAGCTGGATGCACTGGGCAAAGCCCTCGGCGCGCCGGCCAAGCCAATGGCAGCCATCGTTGCCGGCTCCAAGGTGTCGACCAAACTCGACGTGCTGAACAGCCTGAGCCAGATCTGCGATCAACTGATCGTCGGCGGCGGCATCGCCAACACCTTCCTCGCGGCGGCTGGTCACCCGGTCGGCAAGTCGCTGTACGAACCGGACCTGCTCGACACCGCGCGTGAAATCGCTGCCAAAGTCAGCGTACCGTTGCCGGTTGACGTCGTGGTCGCCAAGGAATTTGCCGAAAGCGCTGAAGCGACCGTCAAGCTGATCGCTGACGTGGCGGCTGACGACATGATTCTCGACATCGGTCCGCAAACTGCAGCCAATTTCGCCGAGCTGCTGAAGTCGTCGAAAACCATTCTGTGGAACGGCCCGGTTGGCGTGTTCGAGTTCGATCAGTTCGGCAACGGCACCAAAGTGCTGGCCCAGGCTATCGCCGAAAGCTCGGCATTCTCCATCGCGGGCGGTGGCGACACCTTGGCGGCGATCGATAAATATGGCGTGGCTGAGCAGATATCCTACATTTCCACCGGTGGTGGCGCGTTCCTCGAATTCGTCGAAGGCAAGGTGCTGCCGGCCGTTGAAGTCCTGGAAAGCCGGGCCAAGGCCTGAGGCCGCCCGTTTGGCCAGGCAAAGGAGTGTTTACATGGTCAAGTCGTTAGCGCTGTTGTTGCTGACCGGTTCGCTGGCGGCCTGCGGGAGCACCCCGAAGGCTGACGCCACGCCAGCACCGAGCGAACCGCAGAAGGGCTGTTATCAGGCCGACTGGCAGGCCGAAACCAACCCGGTGCTGAACAAGCGCTCGGGGCCGGACGGTCTGGACAAATACGAGACGCAAACCCCGGTCAAGGAACATGGTTGTCCTTGACGGGTCTGACTCTTTAACTCAGGGCTGGCGGCGTGCGTCGTCAGTCGAGGAACACGGATGAAAGGCTTGATCGCCATTGCGGCGTTGGCATTGTTGGGTGGTTGCGCGCAGTTGAACCTGTTCCAGTCGTCCGCCCCGGCAGACGACTGGACGACCTGGACCTGCGACAGCCAGGCCAAGGTGTTGTGGCGTTACGCCGATGCCGGCCAGAAGGAAGTCGACGTTCGCCTCGGCGGCGGTGATCAGGTCTATCGCCTGAAAGAAGAGCCGGGCGCCTCGGGCACGCTGTACAGCGATGGCATGCTGGCGTTTCACGTCAAGGGTGACGAAGGCCTGGTGTACTGGGTCGCCACCAATGACCTGATTGGCCGTGGTTGCAAGGCCGAGTAACACGATTGAATTGGTGTACAGAGATCCAAATGTGGGAGCGAGCCTGCTCGCGAAAGCAATCTTGCCGTCGATGATGCAGTGTCTGTCAGACCGCTTTCGCGAGCAGGCTCGCTCCCACAGGGGGGCTCTGTTGTTCACACAGTTTTGGTAACACCGAATCACCAGGTCGGGCCTCAACCCCCCGATCTGCATTAACTTGAATAGCCGCCGCCGCTCCGGCAGGCTGGCACGATCAACGACCCTCAACCGGGAGAGACACACACAATGGCACTTATCAGCATGCGCCAGATGCTGGACCACGCAGCCGAGTTCGGCTACGGCGTTCCAGCCTTCAACGTCAACAACCTTGAGCAGATGCGCGCCATCATGGAAGCCGCTGACAAGACTGACTCCCCGGTGATCGTCCAGGCTTCGGCCGGCGCCCGCAAATACGCCGGCGCACCATTCTTGCGTCACTTGATCCTAGCCGCGATCGAAGAATTCCCGCACATCCCGGTGTGCATGCACCAGGACCACGGCACCAGCCCTGATGTCTGCCAGCGTTCGATTCAACTGGGCTTCAGCTCGGTGATGATGGACGGCTCGCTGGGCGAAGACGGCAAGACCCCGACCGACTACGACTACAACGTCCGTGTCACCCAGCAGACCGTGGCCATGGCCCACGCCTGCGGCGTTTCGGTAGAAGGCGAGCTGGGCTGCCTGGGTTCGCTGGAAACCGGCATGGCCGGTGAAGAAGACGGCATCGGCGCCGAAGGCGTTCTGGATCACAGCCAGATGCTGACCGACCCGGAAGAAGCCGCTGACTTCGTCAAGCGCACCCAGGTCGACGCCTTGGCCATCGCCATCGGCACCAGCCACGGCGCCTACAAGTTCACCAAGCCACCCACCGGCGACGTGCTGGCGATCGACCGCATCAAGGAAATCCACAAGCGCATCCCGAATACCCACCTGGTGATGCACGGTTCGTCCTCCGTGCCACAAGAGTGGCTGGCGATCATCAACCAGTACGGCGGCGACATTAAAGAGACCTACGGCGTCCCGGTTGAAGAAATCGTCGAAGGCATCAAGCACGGCGTGCGCAAGGTCAACATCGACACCGACCTGCGCCTGGCCTCCACCGGCGCCATGCGTCGCCTGATGGCCACCAACCCGAGCGAATTCGATCCACGTAAATTCTTCGGCGCCACTGTGACCGCAATGCGCGATGTGTGTATCGCTCGTTATGAGGCGTTCGGTACTGCCGGTAATGCTTCGAAGATCAAACCGATCTCCCTGGAAGCGATGTACCAGCGTTATCTGAAGGGTGAGTTGAACGCGAAGGTCAACTAAGCCTGAGTGTTGAGCTGATTAAAAGAAACCCGCCGATAGGCGGGTTTTTTGTCGGCAAATATTACGCCTGACGAAGTGATTTAAAGTAAGAGCAATTTATAATGCTTCGAAGACTCAGCAGATCTCGCTGGAGGCGATCTATCCGCGTCATCGGAAGGATGAGATAAACGTTGAGGTTAACTGATTTATCCATTTTTGTCGGTAATAAAAAAGTCAGCTTCTTGTGAATTTGATTCCGTAGGTCTGGCCGACATTCGGCCCACCTGATTCAACTTTAACTGTACCTTCCAAGTAGCTGTCGGTCCCGTCAGACGATTTCATCTTGATCGAGAGAGAGCTTGGGCCATGGTTAAGCTCATCTCTTTTCGTGGCATCTGATTTCGCTTGAAGATTAAAAGACCTGGTGGGTTTTGTATAGGTGCCAGTGACGATAAAATCGAGTCCGCAATAGTCCATGTAGCCTTTACTTATATTGCCGTTTTGCTGGCCTAGATCGTCAAATTTGAGTGTGGCGGCATGTTGCTCACTAGCGTTGAATACGAAGCCATTGTAAGTTTTCATAATGTTCACCTTCTGCATTCGAGTATTAAAGTCAAATAGGTTGTCTCCTGTTGCGTTCATGAGGTTAGGCAAGAAAGGCTCGCAGGTAACCTGATATAAATGACAGTTATTTATAATCTTTAGCTATGGATGATGCATACGGACTTAATTTTTTGATCTGTGAGATGAGCCAGTGAAATAATCTGCGGGGTTACTGGAGGAGTTCGATGTATCGGCGTGTCCCCTTTATCGGTCCCTTTGTCGATGAAGGTCATAGATGCTATTTAACATTATTCAATAGGTCTGGTGCATGCTGAGCCGTTGGACACCATAGAAAACGTAAAAGCAAAAATTCAAGATAAAGAGGGTATTTCACCCGATCAGCAACGCCTGATTTTTGCTGGCAAACAGCTCGACGATGGTCGAGCATTGTCTGACTACAAGAAAAAAAGGAGCAGTTCTTGACTTGGTCCTTAGATGGTAGAACGGTAATCACGGCTTCCGCTGTATTATTTTTTTTGTGATCGCCGAGCTGTAGATCCGGTTATTGAACGTCCGGTGATGCAGAAAGGATTTTGAAGGTCAATCCGATCTCGCTGAGGTGCGATCTTTCGATTTGTCTTTTCAGCATCCAAAACAATCAAAAGATCGTAGCCCGCAGTGGCTCTTACAGGAGGACGTAAGCTACTTGTCGTGATCAATATCCAGTTTGGTAAATGTCACCTGTCCACCCTCACTGGTGTACCCAGTGTTGTCCTGCACATACACCCCAGCCTTGAAGTACAGCGGCTTGTCGCGCCAGGTCGCGCTGATCTGGGAGTCCCACTGATAGCCCGCCGCACTCACGCCCAGGGCACCGCCGGGGCTCAAGTGGATGAGGTAGTTGAATTCGCGATCAAGCTTGACGCCGGTGGCGAGGGTGATGACGCGGCTTTCGGCATCGTCCGGGCGCATGCGCACTTTGATCACCAGATTGCCGGTCTGGGTTTTTTCCTTGTACTGATATTCGAGCTTGACCATCGGCCGCTGGCTTTCGTACGCGTGGATCTGGCCGATGACGATCTTGCCCGAGCTCGGCACCTTGTTCACCGCGAGGGTGGCGCGCAGCAGGTTGTCGGCGTCCGGGTAGTACCAGTTGCGCAGGGTGCCGTTGCTGTAGGTTTCGCGCAGTTCGGTACGCGGGTAGATGGCGTTTTCGGTTTTCGAGCCAGTCACCGGGGACCAGAAGAACAGGGTGCCGGTGTCGGAATGGAAGTACTGATCTTTGAAGCCATCCACCAGTTTTGAGGTTTCAACGGTGTACGGCGGGCTGCCAACAGGAACGCTGAGGTTCCAGGTTGCGAGGTCGATCATGACGGTTCTTCCAATCAATTCATCCGGAACGCCGGTGCCAGAAGCTCTAGCCCGCGCGTTTTCGGGCGTCTTTATAAGCGTAGCGACAATTTTTGTTAATGCCCGTCCGGCGATTACTTGACGTCAACATCCTGTCGAAATGCCATCTCGCCCGGTTTTCGGGGGCTCTGGCGGTGACCGTTAGTCGGCTCGACGGAACATTGGCCAAATGATGGCGTGACGACAGCTTCTGCTTTGCGGCATCCGCGTCTAGAGTGAAGGCTCAGTTACGTCTATGGTTTTGCCGGCAACCGGTCCCGATAAGAGAAGCAGCATGGAATGCGCGCAACCCCAGCCAGGTGAAGGCAGCTCGGTCCTTTTGATCGTCGATGATTACCCCGAAAATCTGATCAGCATGCGCGCGTTGCTGCAGCGTCAGGATTGGCACGTGATGACCGCCGCCTCCGGTTTCGAGGCGCTGAACCTTTTGCTCGAACACGACATCGACCTGGTCCTGCTTGATGTGCAGATGCCCGGCATGGACGGTTTCGAGGTCGCACGGTTGATGCGCGGCAGCCAGCGTACGCGCCTGACGCCGATCATTTTCCTCACCGCCAACGAGCAATCCCAGGACGCCGTGATCAAAGGCTATGCCAGCGGCGCGGTGGATTACCTGTTCAAGCCGTTCGATCCGCAAATCCTCAAGCCCAAGGTTCAGGCGCTGCTCGAGCACCAGCGCAATCGCCGTGCCTTGCAACGCCTGAGTCATGACCTGGAAGTGGCGCGCGCCTTCAATGCCTCGGTGCTGGATAACGCCGCCGAAGGCATTCTGGTGTTGAGCGAGGACGGCGTGATCCGCTTCGCCAACCCGGCGATTTCGCGACTGCTCAACGCGCCGGTGAAGGAGCTTGAAGGCAAGGAGTTTCTCGATTTCCTGCAGAAGCCGCACATTGCGTTGTGGGCCGATTCCGAGTTCTACGCCGGCTACCAACGCGGGGAAACCCTGCGCCTGCATGATGCGTTGCTGCGCACGGCGCCGGGGCAGCAAGTGCCGGTGGCCTTGTCCTGCGCACCGCTGCCCTCGGAGCAGCATGCGATGGTGGTGACGGTGCTGGACATGTCGGTGGTGCGTCACTTGCACCAGCAACTGGAATTCCAGGCGGTAACCGATCCGCTGACCGGGCTGCTCAACCGGCGCGGGTTCTACCAGACCGTCGAAAACCTGTTGTTGCGCGGCGAACGCAGCGACAGCAGTTGGGTGTTGCTCTACCTCGATCTCGACGGCTTCAAACGGGTCAACGATTCCCTCGGTCACGATGCCGGCGATCGCGTGTTGCGCTGGGTTTCCGAGCAATTGAAGGCATGCCTGCGGCCGTTCGATATTCTCGCGCGCATGGGCGGCGATGAATTCACCGCGCTGCTGGATCTGGAGTTTCCCGAGCAAGCGGCGAAGATTGCCGAAAAACTCATCGAACGGGTATCGGTGTGTCAGCAGATCGAAGGTCTGGATATCGTCCTTGGCGCCAGTATCGGCATCGCCACCTATCCTGACTGCGGGCGCAATCTCGACGGTTTGCTGCGCGCCTCGGACATCGCTATGTACGAGGCCAAGCGCGCCGGGCGTCAGCAATATCGTTTCTATGACCCTGAAATGAACGGCCGCGCACGCTCGCGTCTGATGCTGGAAGACAGCGTGCGTGAGGCCATCGAGAATCGCGATTTCAATCTGGTCTATCAGCCGCAGGTGGCGATCGGCAGCGGACAGATCCGTGGGTTCGAAGCGTTGCTGCGCTGGCAGCATCCGAGCGTCGGCGATGTGCCGCCGGGGTTGTTTCTGCCGTTGCTGGAAGAGGCGCGCTTGATCAGTCGCCTCGGCAGCTGGATCTATCACCGTGGCGCCGGTCAGCGTAAAGCCTGGGAAACCTTGTTCGCTGAAGATCTGGTGCTCGGCGTGAGCCTGAGCAACACCCAGTTCGGCCTGCCGAATCTGGTCACCGAGCTGCGTCAGGTTATGGAGCGTCATGCGCTGCAACCTCAGCAACTGGAAGTTGAAGTCACCGAAGAAGCGTTGATGCAAGACCCGGACGAAACCCGCAAGCAACTGCGGTTGCTGCGTCATCTCGGGGTGCGCGTGGCGCTGGATGATTTTGGTTCGGGGCCGTGCTCGCTGGCGCATCTGCGCGATCTGGAACTGGACACGCTGAAGCTCGACCGCCACTTGATCGCGCGCCTGCCGGACTCGCCACGGGATGCGGCGCTGGTGCGCATGGTCATCGACCTGTGCAAGCAATACGGTCTGCTGGTGATTGCCGAAGGAGTGGAAACCCTCGAGCAATATCAGTGGCTGCAAGCCCATGGCTGCGAATACGTGCAGGGCTTCCTCGTCGCGCGGCCGTTGATCGCCGAAGACGCGGTCAGCTTCGTCGAACCGTTTGACTGGAGCGCGCTGCCCGGTTGAATTCGCTACACTGGCGGACCTTTTTCGAACCGCGTCGCTTGTCCATGACTGTGTTGAAGTACCTCCAGGCCTACCCCGCGCAATTGCAGGATCAGGTGCGCCAACTGATTGCCGAAGGGCGTCTGGGTGAATACCTGAATCAGCGCTATTCAGGGCGACACGACGTGCAGAGCGACAAGGCCTTGTACAGCTACGCGCTGGATCTCAAGCAGCAGTACATGCGTAATGCGCCGGCGATCGACAAAGTGCTGTTCGACAACCGCCTCGACCTGACCCACCGCGCGCTCGGTCTGCACAGCACGGTTTCGCGGGTGCAGGGCGGCAAGCTCAAGGCCAACAAGGAAATCCGCATCGCCGCGCTGTTCAAGGACGCCGCGCCGGATTTTCTGAAGATGATCGTGGTGCACGAGCTGGCGCACTTCAAGGAGTCGGATCACAACAAGGCGTTCTATAAACTGTGCGAGCACATGCTGCCGGGGTATCACCAGATCGAGTTCGATCTACGTGTGTACCTGACGTGGCGGGATATGCAGGCTTGACCAATCAGGAAGGTGTGGATGGACGTCAGCAAGACCAAGAGCAGTTTCTATCGCCGTTTGTACGTGGCTTATCTGATCGATAGCGGCCTGGCGCCGAGTGTGCCGACGCTGACCGAAGTCACCGGCATGCCGCGACGCACGGCGCAGGACACGATTGCCGCGCTGGCCGATCTGGACATCATCTGCGAGTTCGAACAGGAAGAGGGCGCACGCAATCATGCCGGGCGCTATCGGATTCGTGAATGGGGAGCGATTGATCGGGGGTGGATCGAGCGCAATTTGCGGCAGATAAAAGCGGTGCTGGAATACCCCTGATTTCTGCGCCGACGGTTCTTACGCCTTCGCGAGCAGGCTCGCTCCCACAATGGATATGCATTCCCTGTGGGAGCGAGCCTGCTCGCGAAAGGGCCTTCAGGACCGACGCATCCCGATATGTGGAATGCCATCCTCAAGATATTCCTCACCGACTGCGACAAACCCGTACTGGCCGTAATACCCCTGCAAGTGTGCCTGCGCCGACAGATAGATCGGCACCTGCGGCCAGTGCTTTTCGGCCTGCTTCAGCGCCTGTTCCATCATCGCGTGGCCCAACCCTTTGCCACGGCCGGCGGGCGCCGTCACCACGCGGCCAATCACCACGTCGCCGCCCTGGGATTCCGGATCCAGCAGGCGCAGATAAGCCATCAGTTGATCATCCTCCCAGCCCATCAGGTGATGGGTATCGCCCTCCAGATCCTGGCCGTCGAGATCCGGATAGGCACATTTCTGTTCGACCACGAATACGTCAGAGCGCAGCTTCAACAAGGCGTACAACTGCTCTTTGCCCAGATCACGATGATGTTTGCAGATCCACTCGATTGTCATTTTTCGATTCCTTGACCATGTCGCCCGATACTAAGCGCAGCTGCGCCATATGTCTGTATGGCGCAACAGTCTGTGATAAAGGTCAAAATGCCACTATTCCTTTCTCACGCTGGCTGCGACTTTGTGTAATCTGCTCAAGAGCACTGTCCACTGGCTCCCATGAGCTAACGTTCAATGCTTGGGTTTTGCCGGTAAGGGGCCTTGGGTTTTGACGTGAAACCACGTCGGGCGGTTGCCCGCTGAGGATGTTCAAGCATGCTGCGATTGCTTCAAGCCGTTGCTTTGATCGGACTGCTGGTGCTGGGCCAGGATGCTGCGGCGCAGAAGCTGCGGCTGGCGTTCGATAATTGGCCGCCGTTTACCGACGATGCACTGGTCAACGGTGGACTGGCCACCGACATTGTCAGCACTGCACTGGCTCGCGCCGGTTATGCCAGCGGTTACGAACAAGTGCCGTGGGCGCGAGCATTGCTGGGGATTGGCGAGGGGCGTTACGACGTACTGGTCAATGCCTGGTACAACGACGAACGCACGCAGATCGGTCAGTTTTCCGGTGAGTACCTGATCAATCGCATCCGCTTCCTCAAGCGCAAAGACGCACCCATCGACTACAGCAACCTCGAGCAACTGCACACTTACCCGATTGCCGTGGTGCGCGGGTACGCCTATTCCGCACCTTTCGATGCCGATACGGCGATGCAGAAAGTCCCTGTGCACAACTTCGCCATGGGCGTGCGCATGCTCGCGGCGGACCGGGTCAAGCTGACCCTGGAGGATGAGTACGTGGCCAAGTATTACCTGGCACGGGAATCGGCCAAGGTACGCAATTCGGTGGAGTTTTTACCCAAGCCGTTGAGTGAGAACAGCCTGCATATTCTGGTCAGCCTGAAGAACCCGCAGCATGAGCAGATCGTCGCCGGGTTTGATCGAGCGATCGAGGCGATGAAGGCTGACGGGACTTATGAGAAGTTATTGCGGCGGCATGGAATGTAGTGGGGGAGCTACAAGTTTCAAGCTGCAAGCTTCAAGTTAGAAGCGGGGTTGCGTTCGGCTTGTAGCTTGCAGCTAGACCTCTTTGATCAAATGCGCCGCCAATGTCCGAAGCGGTCCCAACTGCCGGCAAATCAGCGCCAATTGTGTCTGCACCAGTCGCTGCCCTTCATCGATTTCATCCGGCATCTGTTCCAGCTCATTGGCCAGCGCTTCCTCGTCATCACTCTGAATCGCAATCGGCTGCTTGCTCGCCAAACCATGGGCGATTTCGTCGATGCTGGTCGCCAGTTTCACCCCGGCGCCTTCGATCAGATGCTCCCGCACCTCCGCTGGCAATTGTGTTTCACGGTGCGCGCCGAGCCCTGACAAATAGCTGAGCAACGTGTGCGACAGCACCAGGAAACGGAAGCCGACATCCGCCTCCTTACGGAAGTGTCCCGGCTCCATGAGCATGTTCGCCAGTGTCGTCGACAGCGCCGCGTCAGCGTTATGGGCGTTGCGTCGGGCCAGGCGATAGGCGAGGTCATCGCTCTTGCCAGCGGCGTATTGCTGCATGATCTGGCGCAGGTAGATGCTGTTGCAGGTCAGGGTGTTGGCCAGCACTTTGTTCAGGCGCCGGCCCTGCCAGTCCGGCAGGAACAGGAACACCGCCAGACCCGCGATCAGGCTGCCGAGCAAGGTATCGAACAGCCGTGGCAGGAACAGCCCGTAGCCATCGCCGACCTGATTGAAGCAGAACAGCACCATGATGGTGATCGCCGCCGTTGCCAGGGTGTAGCGGGTGGTGCGGTTGGTAAAGAACACCACACCGGCAGCGATGGCGAAGCACGATTGCACCACCGGGTTGGGGAACAGATCGAACAGCGCCCACGCCACCGTCAGACCAATGGCCGTGCCGATGATCCGCTGGCCGAGTTTGCGCCGGGTGGCGCCGTAGTTCGGCTGGCAGACGAACAGCGTGGTGAGGATGATCCAGTAGCCTTGGGACGGGTGAATCAGGTGCACCATGCCGTAGCCGATGCTCAGTGCCAGCGGTAGGCGCAGGGCATGACGGAACAGCAGCGAGGTCGGCGTCAGTTGTGTACGCAGGCGAATCCACACGTCCTTGAGATTGCGCGGTGAACGGTCGAGCAGGCTGCTGTCAGTGGCGTCCGCCAGAGCATCGGGGTTACTGGCGTCGCTGAGCAGGCGGTCGAGGGTGCCGAGGTTGGCCGCCAGTGCGCGCAGCGAGCGCAGCAGGCCGCGCCATGCCGGATTGCTCTGGATGCGCAAGTGTTCGAGGGAGGCATGCAGGTCGTTCAGGGCTTCGGCGAAACTGGCGTCATAGGTGAACGGCTGGCGCATCTGGATGGATTCGGCCAAGGCCCGGCAGGCCTTGCCCTGCTGGCGCAGCAGGCGCTGGCAGCGGAACAGCACGTCGCTATGGAAGAACGCCTCGGCCAGCGCGTTGTAAGGGTAGTGCGACGAACTGGCGCGTTCGTGAATATCCTGCGCGAGGAAGTACAGCTTCAGATAACGGCTGACTTTCGAGCCCGGTCGACCATTGCCGACCCGGTGCAGGATGATTTCCTTGGCCGTGTTCAGTGCGGCGACCACCCGGCCATTCTGCTGCGCCAGTTCGAGGCGGCGGGCTTCGACGTCCATCTGCCGGATCGGCTCGAACAGCGAGGATTTCAGCTTCAGATACAGGCCCAGTTCGCGGAACAGCCGCGCCAGACTTTGCTGCACCGGTTGATTGGAAAACAGCGCCTGCCACAGCACCGAGAGCAGGCCGTACCACGCCGCGCCAGCGACCAGCAGCATCGGTTCATGCCAGAAATCAGTGACCGCGCCGCCGCGCTGATCAACGCCGATCATCGTGTACACCGAGAGAATCAGCGTCGCCGAGGCGATCGCGCCGTAACGCTCGCCCAGCGCGCCGAGCATGGTCAGGCCGAAACTGGCCAGTGCCAGGGCCACGGCGAAAATGATCGGGTAGGGAAACAGCAATTCCACCGACAGCGCGGCGATGCTGAAACACACCAGTGTCACCGCGAGGGCGTTGAGACGACCCTGCCAACTGTCGTCGGTCTCGGCCAGGGCGCTGGCGATGATGCCGAGGAACAACGGGATCAGCAGGCCCATTTCATCCTGATACCAGCACAGCGCCATGCTGCCGGTCAGGGCGATGAATACCCGCACGCTGTAGCTGAATTTATCCAGCGCCCAAAGGCGCCGCAAAGACTGACGAAACGAGGTCGAGGACATGAAGTGCGAAGGCCTTCCGAGGCGATGCCGCTAAATTGAGCCAGTAATGGCGCCGACGCAATGGCGCCGAGCACATCTGACAGCAAAAAGTGTTCCTTTTACTTACACCACAAACCATTGTGGGAGCGAGCCTGCTCGCGAAAGCGGAGTGTCATTCAACATTGATGTCGACTGGTACACCGCATTCGCGAGCAGGCTCGCTCCCACAGGGTTTTGTATCTGGCCTTGAGTTAAACGTACTGCGCGGCGGCGTAACCAGAGGCCCAGGCCCACTGGAAATTGAAGCCGCCCAGGTGCCCGGTGACGTCGAGCACTTCACCAATGAAGTACAGGCCGGGGCTTTTCAGCGACTCCATGGTCTTCGACGACACCTCGCGGGTGTCGACGCCGCCCAGGGTCACCTCAGCCGTGCGATAGCCTTCAGTTCCCGCCGGCACAACCTTCCAGCTGCCGAGTTTCTCGGCAATCTCCGCCAGTTCAGCATGGGTGTACTGCTTCATCGGTTTGGAGACAAACCAGTTGTCCGCCAGCAGATTGGCCATCTTCTTGGTGAAGATCTCGCCAAGTAAAGTCTTCAGCTCGCTGTTCGGACGCTCGGCGACTTGCTGTTGCAACCAGCTCGCCGCGTCGTGATCCGGCAGCAGGTTGATCTCTACCGTATCGCCAGACTCCCAGAACGAGGAAATCTGCAGAATCGCCGGGCCGCTGAGGCCACGGTGAGTGAACAGAATGTTCTCGCGAAAGCTCTGATCATTGCAGCTGACCAGACAATCCACCGAGGTGCCGGACAGCTCTGTGCACAACTCCTTGAGCTGGTCGGTAATGGTGAACGGCACCAGCCCGGCGCGGGTCGGCAGCAGTTCATGGCCGAACTGTTTGGCGACTTGATAACCGAAACCGGTGGCGCCCAGGGTCGGAATCGATAGCCCGCCGGTGGCGATCACCAGCGATTGGCACTGGACCTGGCCGAGTGTGGTGTCGAGCAGATAACCGCTGTCGGTTTTTTCGATGGTCTGGATCGAGGTGTCCAGGTGCAGCTCGACGCCGGCCTGATCGCATTCATCAAGGAGCATGCCGAGGATGTCGCTGGATTTGTTATCGCAAAACAGTTGGCCGAGTTTCTTCTCGTGGTACGGCACGCCATGTTTGCCGACCAGGCCGATGAAATCCCACTGGGTGTAACGCGCCAGCGCCGATTTGCAGAAATGCGGATTTTGCGAGAGGAAATTGCTCGGTTCGGTGTACATGTTGGTGAAATTACAGCGACCGCCGCCGGACATGAGGATTTTCTTGCCGGCCTTGTTCGCGTGGTCGAGCAGCAACACCTGACGCCCGCGCCCGGCGGCGGTCAGGGCACACATCAAGCCGGCGGCGCCAGCGCCAATGATCACGACTTCGGTAGAGCGCAAAACGGTGTCCTCACACAATGATCGTTCCCACGCTCTGCGTGGGAATGCCGCCATGGACGCTCTGCGTCCGTTGTTTTGTGACGCGGAGCGTCACGGGATGCATTCCCACGCAGAGCGTGGGAACGATCAGGTCAGAGAATACGCACGCGCAACGAGCGGCCCTTGATCTTGCCGTCGTTCAGGCGCTGCAAGGCCTGCATGGCCACGGTGCGTTCAACGGCGACGTAGGCCTGGAAATCGAAGATCGCGATCTTGCCGACCTGCGCACCGGGAATGCCCGCTTCGCCGGTCAGTGCGCCAAGAATGTCGCCCGGGCGCACTTTGTCTTTGCGGCCAGCGCCGATGCACAGGGTGGTCATCGGCGGTTGCAGCGGCGCCAGGCCCTGGGACTTGAGGTTGTCGATCTGATCCCAGTTCAGCGGCGCTTTCTGCAGTTGTTCGATGGCTTGCGCACGATGAGCTTCGGACGGCGCGACCAAGCTGATGGCGATGCCTTTCTCGCCCGCACGACCGGTACGGCCAACGCGGTGGATGTGGATTTCCGAATCGCGCGCCAGCTCGACATTGATCACCATGTCCAGCGCATCGATATCCAGACCACGGGCGGCGACGTCGGTGGCAACCAGCACCGAGGTGCTGCGGTTGGCGAACATCGCCAACACCTGATCGCGGTCACGCTGTTCCAGATCGCCGTGCAGGCCGACGGCGGAAATGCCTTTGGCGGTCAGGTGATCGACGGTTTCCTGCACTTGCTGCTTAGTGAAGCAGAACGCCACGCAGGACGCCGGACGGAAGTGGTGCAGGACTTTGGTCACCGCGCTCATGCGCTCTTCCGGGGAAATCTCGTAGAAGCGCTGCTCGATCTGCGTGTCGTCGTGGAAGGCTTCAGCCTTGACGGTCTGCGGATCGCGCATGAATTTCGAAGCCAATTGCTTGATGCCCACCGGGTAGGTCGCGGAGAACAGCAGAGTCTGCCGGCGCTCCGGGGTCTTGATGATGATGTCTTCGATCGCGTCGTAGAAGCCCATGTCGAGCATGCGGTCGGCTTCGTCGAGGATCAGCGTGTTCAGGCCATCGAGCACCAGCGAACCCTTGCGCAAGTGCTGCTGAATGCGCCCCGGGGTGCCGACGATGATGTGCGCGCCGTGTTCCAGCGAAGCGATCTGCGGGCCGAACGACACGCCGCCGCACAGGGTCAGGACCTTGATGTTGTCTTCGGCGCGGGCCAGACGGCGGACTTCCTTGGCCACCTGGTCGGCCAGCTCGCGGGTCGGGCAGATCACCAGCGCCTGGCAACCGAAGTAGCGCGGGTTGATCGGGTTGAGCAGGCCGATGCCGAATGCGGCGGTCTTGCCGCTGCCGGTCTTGGCCTGGGCGATAAGGTCCATCCCCTTGAGGATCACCGGCAAGCTCTGCGCCTGGATCGGCGTCATCTGGGCATAACCGAGTGATTCGAGGTTAGCCAGCATGGCGGCGGACAGCGGCAGAGTATTAAAAGCGGTGGCGATGGTGGTCACGGGACTGGCCTGCAAAACAAAATGTCGCGCAGTGTAGCAGCCCCTTGCCAGTTTCCTCGACAGTTCTGGACGAACAGCGATTGAACCCGAGGCAGGGATTACCTGTGGCGAGGGGATTTATCTGTGGCGAGGGGATTTATCTGTGGCGAGGGGATTTATCCCCGATGGGGTGCGCAGCACCCCCAATACCTGCCACCTCGATTCATCCGGCTGACCGCATCCAACCTTTTTGGGGCTGCTGCGCAACCCAGCGGGGATAAATCCCCTCGCCACAGAGCTCTCCCCCCCACACATCAGTGTTCGATGTGCTCCTGCGGCCGTTTCGCCCGGCGCCCGTCTTCCTTGGACAGTTGCGAAAAGATCGTCGCCGCCAGCATCGCCATCACGCCGACCGTGACGAAGGTCAGCTGGAACGCGCCGAGTACGGTTTCCACGCCATCGTTGCCGACCTTCGCAGTGAAGCCGCCGAGCAGCGCACCGGCGCAAGCCACGCCGAGGCTCAGCGACAACTGCGCGACCACCGACAGCAGACTGTTGCCGCTGCTGGCGCTGGCATCGTCGAGGTCGATCAGCGTCACCGTATTCATCGCGGTGAATTGCAGCGAGTTGATCGCACCCAGCACGGCTAGCAGGCACAGCAGCAGCCAGTACGGCGTCTGCTCGCTGACCAGGCCCATGCTCGCCAGCATGATCCCCAGCGCCAGGGTGTTGCCGGTGAGGACGATGCGATAGCCGAGGCGTTCGATCAGCGGCCGCGCGACCCACTTGGCGACCATCGCCGCAGCGGCCAGCGGCAACATGCTCATCCCGGCTTGCGACGGCGAGTAACCCAACGCGACTTGCAGCAGTAGCGGTACCAGAAACGGCAGGGCGCCGCTGCCCAGTCGCGCGAACAGGTTGCCGAGAATGCCCACGGCAAACGTGCGGGTCTTGAACAATGACGGCGCGAACAACGGGTTTTCGATGTGCCCGGCGCGCAGCCAGTACGCCGCCAGACAGGCCATGCCGGCGAACAGCAGCAACATTACCCGCAAGTGCGGCAGGTGCAGTTCGCCAAGGCCTTCCATGGCAATGGTGATGAGGATCATCGCTGCGCCGAACAACAGAAAACCGAGGCTATCGAAGCGCGTGCGCTCCGTGCCGCGCAGGTCGGGGATGAATTTCCACACCGCGTAGCAACCGATCACCCCGACCGGCAGATTGATCAGGAAGATCCAGTGCCACGTCACGTATTCCACCATCCAGCCGCCCATGGTCGGGCCGATCAGCGGGCCGAGCAGGCCGGGAATGGTGATGAAACCCATGATCCGCACCAGTTCCGAGCGCGGGTAGGCACGCAGCACCACCAGCCGCCCGACCGGCAACATCAGCGCACCGCCGAGGCCCTGAATCACCCGTGCGCCGATAAGCATGCTCAGGCTGCTGGATAACGCGCAGAGCAGCGAGCCCAAGCTGAACAGCAGAATCGCGCCGAAGAAGATTTTCTTGGTGCCGAAGCGGTCTGCGATCCAGCCGGAGGCCGGGATCAGCAGGGCCACGGTGAGCATGTAGGCGATGATCACACCCTGCATGCGCAACGGGTCTTCGGCCAGATCGCTGGCCATGGCCGGCAGCGCGGTATTGAGGATGGTCCCGTCGAGGGACTGCATGAAGAACGCAATGGCGACGACCCACGGCAACCAGCGGGCGGTGATGGCGTCGAGAGGCGGGCGGTTGGGCATGGAACCTCTTGTGTCAGTGCATATTCAGAGTCGAGCGCGGTCAGTGTGGGAGCGAGCCTGCTCGCGAAGAGGCCATTTCATTCAACATTGATGTCGATTGATCTACCGCTTTCGCGAGCAGGCTCGCTCCCACAGGTTTTGCATTTACA
This sequence comes from Pseudomonas siliginis, assembly GCF_019145195.1. Lineage (GTDB taxonomy): Bacteria > Pseudomonadota > Gammaproteobacteria > Pseudomonadales > Pseudomonadaceae > Aquipseudomonas > Aquipseudomonas siliginis. The sequence continues at coordinate 164,205 of NZ_JAHSTW010000002.1, read as the reverse complement.
GCGTCAGCGTGAGTCGGCTGACCAGCGCCCCCGGCAACAGCGATGACGAGGTATTGCGCTGGCTGTACGTACTCGCCGAGAGCAGCAGCTCACGCTCGGTGGTCAGTGCCTCCAACTGCGAACCGAGCAGGTTGTAGGCGCTATCATCAAAGCGCATGGTGCTGACCGGCGCCTGGATTTCGCCGTTCTCGACCCAGAAGGTCGCGAAACGGGTCATGCCGGTCATGCGCGCCGCCGGTTGATCCGAGTAGTTCAGGTACCACAGGTTGCTGATGTACAGCCCGGTGCCCAACTGCTTGAGGATCTCTTGCTGCGACAGATCACCGGCGGCCATGTTCAACGCACTGGGCATCTCGCCGCCGCCCGCGCCGTTCGCCGCCAGACCATATTCGGCGGCGCTGCGCGAGCCGACCAGTTGATCACCGGCCCGGCCTTCGATGATCAGACGCAGATCGCTGCGCGGATAACCCTCGGCGGAAAACGCCGGGCTCAGGGATTCGCTGACTTTCTCATCCAGCGACACCAGCGGACTGAACGCCTGATCGCCGACGTAGAGTTTCTGCAACGGACTGCTCTTGCTGGCGATCGATTGCGCCGAGAACCCGCCCCAACTGAGCATGCCCATGATTTCTTCCAGTGCCGCCGGTGCCAGATAGGCGCGGTACTGCCCCGGTGCCAGGGTGCGTAACGGTCGGCCGAGAAACTCAAGCTGTTCGCGTGCTTGGGCGAAACGCCGGGCGAAGCCCTCGTCGCTCCAATCGTGGCCGGCATAGCTGGCCTTCACCGCTTCGCCGTTTTCGTGGAACAGGCTGAAATCGAAATTGAAGCTGTTGGCTTCATGCCAGCCGAACGCACCAGCGGAGCTGGCGAAGCCACGGCTGATCGGACCGGCAGCATAAAAACCGACCAGATCGAGACCTTCAGCGGCGGCGCAGATTTGCCCGACGACATCTTCGGTGTCCGGCAGCGGATGCGCTTGTACATGCGTGCTCTGCCAGCTGTTGTGATTGAGCAGCAGGTACGGATCCTGCGGCAGCAGCGGCAGGGTTTCGCGCAGTTGTTGCAGGCCCTCGGCGAGCCGTTGCAGATCGGCTTCCTGATCCCCGGACAAGGTGATCTGCAGGTCGGCGTGGCGACCGTCGTCGATCAGTTTCAGGCCGATGTTGGCCTGCTGTACTTGCCCGGCCTGGCGCACCTTGGCGTGATTGAAGCGCACGAACGCCGAGGCTTCGGCGGCGTAGCTGAGCGTGAACTGTTCCGGCTCGCGCACGCTGTCGCGCAGCCAGTTGACCATGACCTTGAAGGCGTCGGACTGACGCTTCGAAATGCTCATCAGGCGTCTCCCCCAAACACATCAATGTTGCTGAATACGCAGGCCGGCGAAGCATGGCCGACGCGAATCACCTGGTTCGGTTCGCCCTTGCCGCAGTTCGGCGTGCCCAGCACCTTGACGGTGTTGGCATCGCCGACGGCGCGCAGGCTCTTCCAGAAGTGCGCGGAAATGGCCCGGTAGTTGGGATTTTTCACCACGCCTTTAAGTTCACCATGCTCGATCAACTGGCCCCATTCGCAGCCGAACTGGAATTTGTTGCGCGCGTCGTCGATCGACCACGAACGGTTGGTGCTCATCAGAATGCCGTGCTCGATACCGCCGATCATCTGCTCCAGCGTCTGATCGCCCGGCTCGATGTTGAGGTTGGCCATGCGGTCGATCGGTGGCCGGTTCCAGCCGCAGGCGCGGCTGTTGGCAACGCCTTCGAGGCCGGCACGATACTGCGACAGTGCCCCACCCAATGGGCGCAGCAACAGGCCGTCGCGGATCAAGAATTGTTTGCTCGCCGCAGTGCCGTCGTCGTCATGGCCGTAGCTGGCGAGTTCTTCCGGGATGCCGGGGTCGAAAGTCACGTTGAGCAAATTCGAGCCGTATTGCAGGCTGCCGAAATCGCTGGTCTTGACGAAACTGGTGCCGGCGTAATTGCGCTCATCGCCGAGGATGCGGTCGAGCTCCAGCGGATGACCGATGGACTCGTGGATCTGCAGCATCATCTGATCGGGCATCAGCAGCAGGTCGCGCGGGCCTTGCGGGGTGTTCGGCGCAAGCAGCAGTTGCAGGGCCTGATCGGCGACTTGCGGGCCGGCGCCGACCAGGCCGCAACGGCTGATGACATCGGCGCCACCCTGCTGGCCGAAGTTCTCGCGGCCGAGGCTGCGGGTCTGGCTGTCGTTGCCGTCGTAGGCAGTGACGTCGAGGCTCGGATAAACGAAGCGCTGGGCCTGGCGCAATTCGGCGCCGGCGCTGCTCAGGTAGATCTGCTCGACGTTAGTGATGCCGATGCTCACCTGCCAATTGACCAGGCGTTCATCCTTGGGCACCGAGGCGGATTCCGCGCCGAGCAGATCGAAGCATTCGCTCAGGGACGGGAAGGGCTGTTCGAGATTGGGTGAAAAATAATCAGCGCGGTCGCTGGAAAGCGGCTGCTCGCGCAGATCGAGCAAGGCGTGCGGCTTGAGCCGGCGGGCCTGTTGCTCGGCGCGGTCGAGGGCGGCTTGCAGGCCTTGTTGCGAGAGGTCATTGGTCGCCGCATAGGCTTCGACGCCATTGACGCGCACGGTGAGCATCGCCCCTTCATCGCGGCTCAGGCTCGGCGGTTCGGCGACGTTCTTGCGCACCGACAGAAACTGCCCGGACTCGCGCACATACCGCAGGGAAAAAAATTCAGCGCCCGTGCGCAAGGCAGCAAAGCGCTGCTTGAGCTGGGGGTGGAAATCGAACATTCGGGAACCTCCTTGTAATGGAGTAGCGGCATGGCGACAGCGGGGAGGGGTGAAACGGTTGCGCGAGGTCTAGAGTAGGCCTGCGTGGGGGTAGGATCAAGTGAAGAGGGGGTGTAGGGGGATTTACTGTGCAGCGGGGAAGTGTGTGTTGCTGTGAGGGCCTCTTCGCGAGCAGGCTCGCTCCCACAGGGGATTTGTGAATGCCACAGATCCAGTGTGGGAGCGAGCCTCGCGAAGGCCGCGCCTCGGTACTACGACTTACTGCGTAACCGGGGTGATATCCCGCATTGGCTTGCCTTTGACCGGTGCGCCGTTCGCGACGTAATAAGCAGCGGTGCTGCGCGGCAGCGGCTTGCGGCCGCGGATCTTGTCGGCGATTTTCTCGGCCATCATGATCGTCGGTGCGTTGAGGTTACCGGTGGTAATGATCGGCATGATCGAGGCATCGACCACGCGCAGGCTCTGCATGCCGTGCACGCGGCCTTCGCCATCGACCACGGCCATCTCGTCGGTGCCCATCTTGCACGAGCAGGACGGGTGGAACGCGGTTTCGGCGTGCTCGCGGATGAACTTGTCGAGCTGCTCATCGGTTTGCACGTCGATGCCCGGGCTGATTTCACGACCACGGTATTGATCGAGTGCCGGTTGCTGCATGATTTCGCGGGTCAGGCGGATGCCGTCGCGAAATTCCTGCCAGTCCTGCTCGGTGGCCATGTAGTTGAAGAGGATGCTCGGGTGCTGGCGCGGGTCCTTGGATTTGACCTGGATGCGACCACGGCTCGGCGAACGCATGGAACCCATGTGCGCTTGGAAACCGTGCTCTTTCACACCGTTGCTACCGTTGTAGTTAATCGCCACCGGCAGGAAGTGGTACTGGATGTTCGGCCATTCGAATTCCGGACGCGAACGAATGAAACCGCCGGCCTCGAACTGGTTGCTGGCGCCGATGCCGGTGCCGTTGAACAGCCACTCGGCACCGATCGCTGGCTGGTTGTACCAGAGCAGTGACGGGTACAGCGAAACCGGTTGGGTGCAGGCGTATTGCAGGTACAGCTCGAGGTGATCCTGCAGGTTTTCACCGACGCCCGGCAGATCGTGGACCACCGGGATGTCGAGGCTTTCCAGCAGTTTCGCCGGGCCGACACCGGAGCGCTGCAGAATCTGCGGCGAAGCGATGGCGCCGGAGCACAGCAGGACTTCCTTGCGCGCCTTGGCTTCCACGCGCTCTTCGGCGTCACCGATCAGGTAACGCACGCCGACCGCGCGCTTGCCTTCAAAGAGAATCTTGTCGGTCAGGGCGTGGGTGACGATGGTCAGGGTCGAGCGTTTTTTGGCGATGTCGAGGTAGCCACGCGCGGTGGAAGCACGGCGGCCGTTCGGCGTCACGGTGCGGTCCATCGGGCCGAAGCCTTCCTGCTGGTAACCGTTGAGGTCTTCGGTACGCGGGTAACCGGCCTGCACGCCGGCTTCAACCATGGCGTGGAACAGCGGGTTGTTGCCGGCTTTCGGTGTGGTCACGCTGACCGGGCCGTCGCCACCGTGGTAATCGTTCGGGCCGATGTCACGGGTTTCGGCTTTGCGGAAATACGGCAGGCAATCGAGGTACGACCAGTCTTCCAGGCCCGGCAGTTTCGCCCAGCCGTCGTAGTCCATCGCGTTGCCACGGATGTAGCACATGCCATTGATCAGCGAAGAGCCGCCAAGGCCTTTGCCGCGACCGCATTCCATCCGGCGACCGTCCATGTGCGGCTCTGGATCGGTTTCGTAGGCCCAGTTGTAGCGACGACCCTGCAGCGGGAAGGCCAGCGCAGCGGGCATCTGGGTACGAAAGTCGAGGCGGTAGTCCGGCCCCCCGGCTTCGAGCAACAGAACGGTGACGCCTTCGTCTTCAGTCAGACGGGTGGCAAGTGTGTTACCTGCAGAGCCGGCGCCTATGATGATGTAGTCGTATTCTTGAGTCATAAATTCTCCTGCGGGAGCTACAAGCCACTAGCTTCTAGCTGCAAGGAAAAGCAGCGAGCGGTGGCTTCGAAATCGGGGAGGGCGGCAACCCCAAACTGCTTTTACTTGCAGCTTGAAACTTGCCGCTTGCAGCAGATCAGCTAGCTGATCAGAACACCGAGACGTAATCGCCCAGCTCGACCTGTACCGATTTGATGCGGGTGAAGTTATTGAGCGAGCTGATCCCGTTCTCACGGCCAACACCCGACTGCTTGTAGCCGCCGACCGGCATTTTTGCGTCGGACTCGCCCCAGGCGTTGATCCAGCAGATACCGGCTTCCAGTTGATGGATCACGCGGTGCGCGCGGTTCAGGTCTTTGGTGACGATACCGGCGGCCAGGCCGAAGTCGGTGTCGTTGGCGCGGCGGATCACTTCTTCTTCGGTTTCGTAGGAGAGGATCGCCATCACCGGGCCGAAGATTTCTTCGCGGACGATGGTCATATCGTCGGTGCAGTCGGTGAACACGGTTGGCGCCACGAACGCGCCTTTGGCGAATTCGCCGTCGGTCAGTCGACCGCCACCACACAGTACGCGTGCGCCTTCTTCTTTACCCTTGGCGATGTAAGCCAACACGCTTTCCATGTGCGGGAAGCTGACCAGCGGGCCGAAGTTGGTGTTTTCGTCTTCCGGGTTGCCAACGCGGATGCGGGCAACGCGCTCAACGATCTTGGCCTCGAACGCCGCTTTCAGGTGCGCCGGTACGAACACGCGAGTGCCGTTGGTGCAGACCTGACCGGAGCTGTAGAAGTTGGCCATCATCGCGGTGTCGGCGGCGCGATCGAGATCGGCGTCGTCGCAGATGATCAGCGGCGACTTGCCGCCCAGTTCCATGGTCACGTCCTTGAGCGACGAAGCCGAAGCGCTGGCCATCACCTTCTTGCCGGTGTCGGTGCCGCCGGTGAAGGAGATTTTCTCGATGCGCGGGTGCTCGGTCAGCCAGGTGCCGACTTCGCGGCCGCTGCCGGTCAGGACGTTGAACACGCCGTTCGGCACGCCGGCTTCGGTGTAGATCTCGGCCAGTTTCAGAGTGGTCAGCGAGGTGACTTCGCTTGGCTTGAAGATCATCGCGTTACCGGCCGCCAGGGCTGGAGCGGATTTCCACAGGGCGATCTGGATCGGGTAGTTCCACGCGCCGATACCGGCGACCACGCCCAGCGGTTCGCGACGGGTGTAAACGAAAGAGGTGTCACGCAGCGGGATCTGCTCGCCTTCGATGGCGGGCACCAGGCCTGCGTAGTATTCCAGCACGTCAGCGCCGGTGACGATGTCGACGTACTTGGTTTCGGAGAAGGATTTGCCGGTGTCCAGGGTTTCCAGCGCGGCCAGCTCATCGTTGCGCTCGCGCAGGATGTCGACGGCGCGACGCAGGATGCGCGAACGCTCCATGGCGGTCATCGCGGCCCAGATTTTCTGGCCCTTTTCGGCGCTGACCACGGCGCGCTCGACGTCGTCTTTGGTCGCACGTTGCACCAGTGCGAGGACTTCACCGTTCGCCGGGTTGATGGCTTCGAAGGTGGCGTCGCTGCCGGCGTCGGTGTACGCGCCATCGATGTAGAGTTTTTGCAGTTCGAAACGGGCCATAGTGTCCTCGCAAGTGCATTGGTGGTTGGCGTTGACCACCGCGATCACGCTGCGGTGGAGTTCAGGGGCCGAGCATTTTCTTTGTGCTCTAGCTCACCTTCTTGGCCAATTGGAAATCCATGTATTCGTAAGCGATCTGTTGCGCCTGAGCGGTGTCGAAAGCGTCTCCCGACAGCGCGCCGCGCAACCACAAACCGTCGATCAAAGCTGCCAGGCCTCGGGCGGCATTGCGCGCATCTTCGAGCGGCAACACACGGCGGAACTGACAGCACAGGTTGGAATACAGACGGTGATCGTTGATCCGCTGCAACCTGTGCAAAGACGGCTGGTGCATGCTGGTGGCCCAGAAGGCCAGCCAGGTTTTCATTGCCGGGCCATTGACCTGGCTGGCGTCGAAGTTGCCTTCGATGATCACCTGCAGATGCGCCCGTGGGCTGTCATCTGCCAGCGCCTGACGGCGCGCGGTGACGCTCTCGCTGAGGGCGGTCATCAGGTACCGCATCGTGGCGGCGATCAGGCCGTTCTTGTCCTGAAAGTAATGACTGATGATGCCATTCGAGACACCGGCCAAACGGGCGATCAGCGCAATGCTGGCGTCCCCCATTCCGACCTGATCGACCGCTTGCAAAGTGGCTTCGATCAGTTGTTGGCGGCGGATGGGTTGCATACCGACCTTGGGCATCTTGCACATCTCCTTAGGCCTTCCGAGGGGCGAATGACGCCGATCGGATTGAGGGCCAGTCTATTTTGTTTTGATTGAACGTTCAATCAACAAAGAATAAGATCTGCGACAATTCGTCGCTGCCTACAGAAAATTCCTACGCGTAATGACGATAAAAACCGACACCTGAAACGGCTCGAAACCTGTGTGGGGCATGGCGCGGTTCGCGATTCGATGGACGTGTTGAAAGGGCAAGACGCTTGGGGCCAGGTTTCGGATGAACGTCCGTCGCCTCTGGCCACGAAAGCGAATACGCAACGCCATTTCGGCAGGTTCGGGCTTTTTTCGGAGTGTCTTTATATCACCCGCCGGTCGGCTGCCAACTAACCGATTGGTCGGGTTCCGTGATGCCTTGTGTTCTTCTCTCGCACTGCCTGGAGCATTTGTGCCATGAGTTCTGCCTCGCTAATAAAGACCCCGCCCGAGAAGGTGACGGTCAACGGTTGGGTGTTCTACACCTCGACCGCGTTGATTCTGTTGTTGACCGCCATTCTGATCATCGCCCCGCAAGAGGCCGGCAGAATGTTGGGCATGGCCCAGGCCTGGTTGTCGCGCAGCTTCGGCTGGTACTACATGGTGGTGATCGCCGCCTACCTGGTGTTCGTGGTCGGTCTGGCGTTTTCCTCGTACGGCAAACTCAAACTGGGCAGCAAGGACGACACCCCGGATTTCAGTTACGGCGCCTGGGCGGGGATGCTGTTCTCGTCGGGCATCGGCATTTCGCTGTTGTACTTCGGCGCGTCCGAGCCGCTGGATCACTACTTCAATCCGCCGGAAGGCACCTCGGCCAGCAATCTGGCCGCGCGTCAGGCAGTGCAACTGACCTTCCTGCACTGGGGCCTGCACGGCTGGGCGATCTACGCTTTGGTCGGCCTTGCCGTGGCGTATTTCGCCTATCGGCATAATCAGCCGCTGGCGTTGCGTTCGGCGCTGTATCCATTGGTCGGCGAGCGTTGGGTCAAAGGCGCCGCCGGGCACGCGGTGGATGGCTTCGGCATGTTCGTGACCCTGCTGGGGCTGGTGACCAACCTGGGGATTGGCTCGCTGCAAGTGTCGTCCGGGCTGGAAAACCTGTTCGGCATGGAGCACAGCAACACCAACCTGCTGATCGTCATCATCGTTATGAGCACCGTGGCGACCATCGCTGCAGTGTCGGGTGTGGAAAACGGCATTCGTCGTCTGTCCAACCTGAACATCGTGCTGTTCAGCGGCCTGCTGATTTTCGTTCTGCTGTTCGGCCCGACTTTGCACCTGCTCAACGGTTTCGTGCAGAACATTGGCGACTACCTCAACGGCGTCGTGCTGAAGACTTTCGACCTGTACGTCTATGAAGGCGACAGCGCCAAGTCCGACCGCTGGTTGGGCCTGTGGACGCTGTTCTACTGGGCCTGGTGGATTTCCTGGGCGCCATTCGTAGGCATGTTCATTGCGCGGATTTCCCGTGGCCGCAGCGTGCGTGAACTGGTTGCTGGCGTGCTGCTGATTCCGCTGGGCTTCACCTTGGCGTGGCTGTCGATCTTCGGCAACTCGGCGCTGGATCTGGTGATGAATCAGGGCGCGGTGGAGCTGGGCAAGACGGCGCTGGAACAGCCGTCGATGGCGATCTATCAGTTGCTTGAGCATTACCCGGCGTCGAAAGTCGTGATTGGTGTGTCGATTTTTGTCGGTTTCGTGCTGTTCCTGACCCCGGCCGACTCCGGCGCGGTGATGATGGCGAATCTTTCCTGCAAGGGCGGCAACGTCGACGAAGACGCGCCGCACTGGCTGCGGATATTCTGGTCGGTGGTGATCACGCTGGTGACCATCGGCCTGCTGTTCGCTGGCAACTTCGAAGCCATGCAGACCATGGTCGTGCTGGCCGGCCTGCCGTTCTCGGTGGTGCTGATCTGTTTCATGTTCGGCCTGCACAAGGCGATGCGCCAGGACGTGCAGATCGAACAGGAGCAAGCGCAACTGGCCGAGCGCGGACGCCGTGGTTTCAGCGAGCGCCTGACGCAACTGGATCTTCAGCCGAGCCAATCGGTGGTGCAGCGCTTCATGGACAAGCACGTCACCCCGGCGCTGGAAGATGCAGCAGCGCAATTGCGCAATCAGGGCATTGAAGTGCAGACGCTGCTGGGCAAAGCCAAGCGTTGCATGGGTGTGCGGGTCGAGATGGAAGAGGGCAACCCTTTCGTCTACGAAGTGAGCCTGGATGGTTATCTGGCGACCCCGACCGAGTCGGCGCAGTCCGATGAAGCGCGTCAGCGTTATTACCGCGCTGAGGTGTATTTGCACAATGGCAGTCAGGACTATGACTTGATGGGCTTCACGCCGGAGCAGATTACGCGGGATGTGCTGGATCAGTTTGAAAGCCATCGGCAGCTTCTTGGCCGGGTGTATAGCTAAACCTTGAGATTCAGCGGTGCAGTCAGCTGCACCGCTGAACCATTGTGGCGAGGGGATTTATCCCCGTTGGGCTGCGAAGCAGCCCTGAAACCGTCAAACGCGGTTTTACTCAATTACCGCGATTGACGACTTGGGGCCGCTTCGCGCCCCATCGGGGATAAATCCCCTCGCCACAGGTTCTCTGTTTGCAGTTGAATATCTGTACGAACAAAAACGCCGCGAGAGTATCGCGGCGTTTTTGTGTCTGTGGGGGTTACCCCAGATTCTTGCCCAACAGCGCGTGATACAACTCGCTGTCGCCGAGAATCCCCACCACATGATTGTTATCGTGCAGCACCAGCTTGTTGCCGGTCTGATAACGGATCTGCAGCGCATCACGCATGCCGATGTTCGAGTCCACCAGTGTTGGCTTGCGCTCCAGGCCTTCCACCGCTTGGCCAGGTGCCCAGTTCTGCAGGTTCAGCACCGAGCCGTTCTGCCGTGCGCCTTTGATGGTGTTGCCTTCGGCCAGGTCCAGCCACGAGTCGCCGCCAGGATCCAGGCACACCGAGCCGTTGATGCGTTTGCACTTGTCCAGCGTGCGCATCAGGCTGCGGCCGCAGAGCACGTTGAGCGGATTGGTGTGGGCGACGAAGGTGCGCACATAGTCGTCCGCCGGGTTGAGCACGATCTCTTCCGGCACGCTGTACTGGATGATCCGGCCGTCTTTCATGATCGCGATGCGGCTGCCGAGTTTGAGTGCTTCATCGAGGTCGTGGCTCACAAACACGATGGTCTTGCTCAGCTTGCGTTGCAGTTCCAGCAGTTCATCCTGCAGGCCCTGGCGGATCAGCGGGTCGAGGGCCGAGAACGGTTCGTCCATCAGCAGAATGTCGGCGTCCATGGCCAGCGCGCGGGCGAGGCCGACGCGCTGCTGCATGCCGCCGGATAGCTCATCAGGCTTCTTGTTGCGCCATTGGGTCAGGCCGACCAGTTCGAGTTTCTCATCGACCAGTTTCTTGCGTTCCTTCTCCGGTCGACCCTGCATTTCCAGACCGAAACTGATGTTCTCGCGCACTGTCAGCCAGGGCATCAGGGCGAACTTCTGGAACACCATGGCAATGCGCTTGGTGCGCATCATCTTCAGCTCGGCGGGCGTGCAGGACGCGATGTCGATCTGGCGGTTTTCATGCTCGACGAACAGCTTGCCGCGGCTCACGGTGTTGAGGCCGTTGATGCAGCGCAGCAGGCTCGATTTGCCCGAGCCGGAGAGGCCCATCAGCACGCAGATCTCGCCTTTGTTGATGTCCAGCGTGGCTTTTTCCACGCCGACGATCTGACCGGTCTTCTTCAGGATCTCGTTGCGGGTCATGCCCTGATCGAGCAGCTTGAGTGCCTCGCGCGGGTCTTTGGAGAAGATTACGTCGACGTCTTCGAAGCGAATTATGCTCATGCGTCACCCCCTACTTTAGCGTCGGGTTGTTTGCAGATACGGTCGAGCATGATCGCCAGCAGTACGATTGCCAGGCCTGCTTCGAAGCCCAGCGCAATATCAGCAGTGTTCAGTGCGTTGACCACCGGTTTGCCGAGTCCGTCGGCGCCGACCAGTGCCGCGATCACCACCATCGACAGCGACAGCATGATGCACTGGGTGATGCCGGCCGCGATGCTCGGCATGGCGTGCGGCAATTCGATCCTTGAAAGCAATTGGCGACGCGAGCAGCCGAAGGCCTTGCCGGCGTCCATCAGTTCTTGCGGGACATCACGGATGCCCAGGTAGGTCAGGCGGATCGGCGCCGCGATGGCGAACACCACCGTGGAGATCAGGCCCGGAACCACACCCAGCCCGAAGAGGGTCAGGGTAGGAATGAGGTAAACGAAGGTCGGTACGGTCTGCATCAGATCGAGCACCGGCCGCATCATGGTATAGAACATCGGTTTGTGCGCGGCGACGATGCCCAGCGGCACGCCGATCAACACGCAGACCAGGGTGGCGAACAGCACCTGGGCGAGGGTTTCCATGGTTTCCTGCCAGTAACCCAGGTTGAGGATCAGCAGGAACGAGGCGACCACGAACGCGGTCAGGCCCCACTTGCGTTGAATCAGATGGGCAATGATGGCAATCAGGCCAATCAGCACCAACGGGTTGAACCAGGTCAGCGCAAACGTCACGCCGTGGATCATCGTTTCCAGTGTCACGGCGATTGCGTCGAAGGTGTTGGCGCCGTGTTGCGTCAACCATTCGACGAAGCCCGCGATGTACTGGCCTAAAGGTATTTTCTGATCAATCAGCATGGTAGTGAACGTCCGCATGCAAGGAAATTAACAGCCCGGGCAGGTACGCCTGCCCGGCATAAGCGGTGCCCCTCAAATCAAGGCGCGAGCTTGGCTTTCACGGCCTCCAGGCCTGGTTTACCGTCAATGGTGGTCACGCCAGCGAGCCAGGTATCGAGCACCTGTGGATTCTTTTTCAGCCAGGCCTTGGCGGCCGCGTCAGGCTTCATCTTGTCGTCGAGGATGTTGCCCATCAGTTCACTTTCCATGTCGACGGTGAACTCCAGGTTTTTCAACAGCTGACCGACATTGCTGCATTCTTCGGCGTAACCCTTGCGGGTGTTGGTCGCTACGGTGGCTGCGCCGAAATCGGGGCCGAAGAAATCGTCGCCGCCGGTCAGGTATTGAATCTTGAAGCGCTTGTTCATCGGGTGCGGTGCCCAGCCGAGGAAGACCACGGCGGTGTCGCGCTTCTGCGCCCGGTCGACTTGCGAGAGCATGCCGGCCTCGGAAGATTCGACGATCTTGAAGCCAGCGGTTTTCAGGCCGAAGGCATCCTTGTCGATCATGCTCTGGATCAGCCGGTTACCGTCGTTGCCCGGCTCGATGCCGTAGATCTTGCCGTCGAGTTCTTTCTTGAATTTGGCGATGTCGGCGAAGTCATGCAGGCCTTTGTCGTACAGGGCTTGCGGCACGGCGAGGGTGTATTTGGCACCCTTGAGGTTGGTGCGCACGGTGTCGACGGTGCCGGCATCGCGATACGGCTTGATGTCGTTCTCCATGGTCGGCATCCAGTTACCGAGAAACACGTCCATGTTCTTGCCGTCGGCCAGCGACTTGTAGGTCACGGGCACGGAGATCATGGTGGTCTTGGTCTTGTAGCCGAGGGCGTTGAGAACAACGGAAGTGGTAGCGGTGGTGGCGGTGATGTCGGTCCAGCCGACATCGGAGAAGTTAACGAGGCTGCACTGTGCCGGTTCTGCGGCTTGCGCCAGTAACGGCAGACTCAGCAGGGCGGCCAACAACAACGACGGGGAACCTTTCATGGATGGACTCCTTGGTGTTTTTTTTGGCAGTGTTCCGACTGTGGACCACCGCACTTATGGGTTGCGGTTGGTGGCGTTCTGACGACAGCTCTACCGCAGCGCCTTGCAATCGAGTCATCCCGATCATGTACCAGTGAAAATCTGACGCCTACAGGGAGGGTCGTATCCAGTACAGGGATGGTCGCTTCCAGTGTCGGTGACGTCGCTTACAGCTTTTTTCCGCCCCCGATGACCTGCTCGACTGCATAAAAACGGCGTATTTGCGGGGCGAAAACGTAACGACGCTGCTGGACATGACTGCGTCGGTGTCAGACGCCGAGCGCGCCGACAAAAGCCCGATGATGCCGGCATTCGGCGGATCGCAGCTTGAGCGTAGCAGCTCCGCCAGCGGGCGCTTTTGCCGCCCGGACCGGTATTCTCAGGAGCTTCGCAGCAATGGCTATCAGCGTTTTCGACCTGTTCAAAATCGGCATCGGCCCTTCCAGTTCCCACACCGTCGGACCGATGCGCGCCGCCGCATTGTTCGTCGAGTCGCTGCGCGGCAAGCACCAGTTGGAACAGGTGCGGCGCATCGAGGTGCAGTTGTTCGGATCGCTGTCGGCCACCGGCATCGGTCACGGCAGCGACAACGCGGTGATCATGGGCCTGATGGGCGAGTGGCCGGACGCAATCGACCCGGTGCAGATCGGCCCGCGCATTCAGGCGCTGCGCGAAACCCATACGCTTTTATTGGATGGTCGCCTGTCGGTGCCGTTTGTGTGGGCGCGGGACATGCGCCTGATCGATGAAAACCTGCCATTCCATCCCAACGCCATGACGCTGGTGGCCGAAGGCGAGTTCGCTGAGCTGCACCGTGACACCTACTATTCGGTCGGCGGCGGCTTTGTCGTTGATGAGGCGCAAGCGGCCAGCGGTGTGGTCGATCTGGATCGCACCGAATTGCCTTACGACTTCTCCAGTGCGGTCGAGCTGCTGGAGTTGTGCAAGAAACACAACCTGCGCGTTGCCGAACTGATGATGGCCAACGAAAAGGTCTGGCGCAGCGAAGAAGAGATCCGTGCCGGGCTGATGAAGCTGTGGCGGGCGATGCAGGATTGCGTCGAGCAAGGCCTCAAGCACGAAGGCATTCTGCCCGGCGGCTTGAACGTGCGGCGGCGGGCGGCGAAGTTGCACCGCAGCCTGCAAGAGCTGAACAAACCGAACGTCATCGGCTCGACCCTGAGCGCCATGGAGTGGGTCAACCTGTTCGCCCTGGCCGTCAATGAAGAGAATGCCGCTGGCGGGCGTATGGTCACTGCACCGACCAACGGCGCGGCGGGGATCATCCCGGCGGTGCTGCACTACTTCATGAAGTTCAGCGAAGCGGTCACCGACGCCAACGTCGTCGACTATTTCCTCTGCGCGGCGGCAGTCGGCATTCTGTGCAAGAAGAATGCGTCGATCTCGGGGGCCGAGGTCGGCTGCCAGGGCGAGGTCGGTTCGGCCTGCGCTATGGCAGCGGCGGGGCTGGCGGAGATTCTCGGCGCCACGCCCGAGCAATTGTGCAACGCGGCGGAAATCGGCCTGGAGCACAATCTGGGCCTGACCTGCGACCCGGTCGGTGGCCTGGTGCAGGTGCCGTGCATCGAGCGCAATGCAATCGCGGCAGTGAAAGCGATCAACGCGGCGCAAATGGCCCTGCGCGGCGACGGGCAGCACTTTATCTCGCTGGACCGAGTGATCCGCACCATGCGCGATACCGGCGCCGATATGCATGACAAATATAAAGAAACTTCGCGCGGTGGCTTGGCGGTCAGTGCGGTTGAGTGCTGAGCCAGCCACACCGGGGTGAATGCTTCGCGAGCAGGCTCGCTCCCACAATAGATCTCCAGTGAACACAATATTTGTGGACCCCAGATTCCAATGTGGGAGCGAGCCTGCTCGCGAAGGCCCCAGACCAGTCAAAACTGCTCGACAAAAGAACACCTCGATCCAGCCGCGCCACCTTTTGGCGCGTCGCATTCAGACATGCGTCATTGTCTGTCGTGACTCGTCAGTCGTTACCTGACCGTCCGTCGCCCGTGCTTGCGGTGACACTCTGTGCAAATCCTCTGCAGGCCAGTTCCCACAAGTGCTACCGATCTGCTCACGGGCTGCGCGGCAGGGCTCTCGCGGCATCTGATGGCACTTCGAAATGGCGTGTTCCGAGGTCTCGTATAGACGCGTCGCGAGGTCGTTTTCAGGAGTTATTGAATGGCCGTCCAATTTCAGGCACGGCAATTGCTCTGTCATAACAAAGCCTGCTTTCTCTGTGAGACGCGGGCAATAACAAGAGCCTCCGCCTGAGGCCGCCACCCGCTTTGTGTGAGGAGATACCGCGATGACGTCGTTCAACTCCGGGGCCCAACCCCAGAACCGTGCGCCTCAATCCATCGGCTTTCTGCTGCTGGACAATTTCACGCTGATTTCCCTGGCGTCCGCCGTTGAGCCGCTGCGCATGGCCAACCAGTTGTCCGGTCGCGAGCTGTATCGCTGGAGCACCCTCACCGTCGATGGCGGCCAGGTCTGGGCCAGTGATGGTCTGCAGATCACTCCCGACGCCTCCATGCACAAAGCACCACCTCTGGACACTGTGATTGTCTGCGGCGGCATTGGCATTCAACGCACCGTGACCCGTGAACACGTCTCGTGGCTGCAAAGTCAGGCGCGCCAGTCCAAGCGTCTGGGCGCGGTATGCACCGGCAGTTGGGCGCTGGCCTGCGCCGGTCTGCTCGATGGCTTCGATTGCAGCGTGCATTGGGAATGTCTGGCGGCGATGCAGGAAGCTTTCCCGCGCGTGGCCATGAGCACACGCCTGTTCACCCTCGACCGTAACCGCTTTACCAGCTCCGGCGGCACCGCGCCGCTGGACATGATGCTGCACCTGATCAGTCGCGATCACGGTCGTGAACTGTCGGCAGCGATCTCGGAAATGTTCGTCTACGAGCGCATCCGCAATGAACAGGATCACCAGCGCGTGCCGCTCAAGCACATGCTCGGCACCAACCAGCCGAAGCTGCAGGAAATCGTCGCGCTGATGGAGGCCAATCTGGAAGAGCCGATCGATCTGGATGAACTGGCGGTGTATGTCGCGGTGTCGCGTCGACAGCTGGAGCGGTTGTTCCAGAAATACCTGCACTGCTCGCCGTCACGCTATTACCTGAAGCTGCGCCTGATCCGCGCCCGGCAACTGCTCAAACAGACGCCGATGTCGATCATCGAGGTGGCGTCGGTGTGTGGGTTCGTCTCCACGCCGCACTTTTCCAAGTGCTACCGCGAGTACTTCGGCATCCCGCCGCGTGACGAGCGTGTCGGCTCCAACACCACCCAGCAAGTGGCGATGTTGCCACTGCCGCAGGCCATCGTGATGTCGCCGCTGTCGGGGCCGATGTCGGCGCTGAGTCAGGCGCGCAATGAGTCGACGTTTGCCAGCGTAAGGCTGTAAAGCAAAAGATCGCAGCCTCCGGCAGCTCCTACATTTGGAATACGTTCCCCTGTAGGAGCTGCCGAAGGCTGCGATCTTTTGATCTTTTCTCAGGCGCTGTGGGACTGCTGATAATCCGAGAGGGCCGGCAACAATTGCTTGTCGATCGCCTGACGCACCGCCGGCTGAATGCTGGCGCCGCTGGTGTACATGTCCTTGACCATCTTGCGCAGTTCGAATGCGCGAACATTGTCCAGGCCACGCACCGCACACTCGCAGGCCTGCTCGGCGGTGGTACCGCTCGGCACCTGAATACCCAAGGCCTTGAGCTGGCCCAACAGATCTTCCTGGTCAATCAAATCGGCGTACATCATTACGCAAATCCTTCTGTGGCAACGGAGGTCTTGGCTCGATTCTGGTGGCCCCGACCGGACGCGGCAAGGGCGTTTTGTCGCGGTGGCCGGGACGACTATGAACAGGTCGTTTTCGGCTAACCGACTGGATTGTCGACTAGGCACACTGGCCCCAGCTCGCTTCACGAAGGTTTGGTCACCCTCGCCTGGCAGCTCCTCAACAGTACCCTCCTCAGCTCCGATCCTGTCACGGCTTGATCGGAGTTTTTTTTGCTTGTGAATCAGCCAGAGATTTGTTGTTCCCAATGACGCTTTCGCGAGCAGGCTCGCTCCCACTTTGCAATGCGTACCTTTCTGGGAGCGAGCCTGCTCGCGAAGAACGATGACGCGGTTCAACGTTGCAACACCAGAATCCGCGACAACAACTCATCCCGGTCGACATAGCAGCCCTGAAAATGCCGCGCCCCGGTGGCTGGATCAAAGGCATTGCGCGCATGCAGCGTGCGGCGGTTGTCAAAGCACCACAATTCGCCCGGCTTGAGCCGCTGCATCAGCCGGAATCGCGGCTCGCGGGTCATCGCAATCAAGCGCCGATAGGCTCGATACAGCAGCGGCATCTGCGCCACCGACGTATCGAACGCCCCGCGCAGAAAGTTGGCCATGCGAATCTCCGCCACCCGGCCCAGCGCATCCACAGCGATGACCGGCGCCAGGCAGCGATAGTCGCTGTGCCGGTCCTTGTTGCGAAATTCCACAGGGATTTCGCACAGGGCCTCAAACAGCTGCGGCTCCTCCTGACGCAAGGCGTCGGCGATCGCAAAACCATCGACGAAAATGCTCTCGCCACCCTCGGCATCATTCACCAGGCAATGCAGAAATTGCAGCCCCGGTTGCAGCTCGCGAGTCGGCAAATCCGTGTGCAATGGCAGGTTGAAGGCGGTGTAGGCGTTGCTGTCGGCGTCGGCTTTGGATTGCACATTGAACAGCACGCCGAAGTTGCTTTCGCGGATGAACGAAATCCGTTGCGCGATGAGCTTCAGCGAGCCCAGCTCGGTGGGCACGCCGCGCACTTGGGTCAGGCCGATGTCGCGCACGGCGAGCAACCATTGCAGCAGCGCGGCGTTGTCGTTCATCAGCGCGGTGTAGTCGAACACCGGCAACTGCAGATCGCTGTGCCACAAACGGGGCTGCGGTTTGCCGGCCAGGCGTTCGGCGCGGGATTCATCGTCATAGGCATGTGCGCGCAGCCAGCCCGGATCGAAGCGGCTGAGGTGACCGTCCTGCCAGTCGATGCGCAGGCAACCATCGGTGTCGATGCGCGTGGCCAGCGGTTGCAAATCCTCGGCGGCATCGACGCTTTCGAAGACTTGCTCGCGAGTAACGCTGTAGACACATTGATCACACGGGCAATTGTCGCGCAGCCATATGTGGTGAAACGGGCTGACACGTCCGTCAGCCCATTCGATGACAACGCGATCCGCCAGACCCTGCACGCCACCGAGCGCGCTGATCAACGGATAAGTACGAAAATCGGCAACAGCGACGGCGGTGTTCATGGCGGCTCCTTGGCAGTGGGGATTTACCGAGCGGGTGGCAGCGCGATCACGCGGCCGATGTAAGCGGGAGCGGGCAGGTCGGTCTGATCGGCGACGATGGCTTGCAGGCGATGCAACGTATCAGGGCTGAACGGCGCCGAGCGCGGGCCGGCGAGGTCGACGTGCAAAAGCATCTGTTCATTGCCGGCCAGCGCTTGCTCATCGCCGATTTTGTGCAGGCTGTGGTAGAGGTGCAGGCGCTTGCTGTCGTGGCCGATGATTTGCGTGCGCACTTCCACCTCAGTGGCGATCTTCACTTCGTGCAGGTAATTGAGGTGCAGCTCAAGGGTGAACAGCGAATGGCCGCTGGCTTCGCGGTTGCTGCTGTCCATGCCGAGGCGGTCCATCAGCGCATCGGTGGCGTAGCTGAAGATCAGCAGGTAGAAGGCATCGCGCAGGTGGCCGTTGTAGTCGACCCAGTCGGGGATGATGGTGGTTTGGTAGGTGGTGAGGTGGGGCATGGTCTCTCCTGGCGGCGATCGTTCCCACGCTCTGCGTGGTAACGCCTCCTGTGACGCTCTGCGTCACGCTTCTGGGACGCGGAGCGTTCCCGGGCTGCATTCCCACGCAGAGCGTGGGAACGATCAGGTGGCGGATTATTCGCTGAAACTCATTCCGTGCTTCTCTTTGGTGGTCTTCACTGCGTCGAGCACCGCCAGCAAACAATCATCACGATAGCGCTCCAGCGCCGAAATGCTGTGCCGACCGAGCTGATCAGTGGTGCCATCGACCACATCATCGATCAACTTGTCGGTCAGCTCCGGTGCCGGCAGATACGTCCACGGCAACTGCAACGCCGGGCCGAATTGCGACATGAAGTGGCGCATGCCGGCATCGCCGCCGGCCAGGGTGTAGGTCAAGAACGTGCCCATGAACGACCAGCGCAGACCAGCGCCAAAACGGATTGCATCGTCGATCTCGCCGGTCGTCGCGACGCCGTCGTTGACCAGGTGCAACGCCTCGCGCCACAGCGCTTCGAGCAGGCGATCGGCGATGAAACCCGGCACTTCCTTGCGCACATGCAACGGGCGCATGCCGAGGGATTGGTAGACTTGCATCGCCGCTTGCACCGCCTCCGGCGCGGTGTTTCTGCCGCCGACGACTTCGACCAGCGGCAACAGATAAACCGGGTTGAACGGATGCCCGACCACGCAGCGTTCAGGGTGCGTCGAACTCTCGTAGAACTCGCTGGGCAAAAGGCCTGAAGTGCTGGAGCCGATCAGCGCATCGGGCTTGGCGGCGGCGCTGATCTTGCTGTGCAGGTCGAGCTTCAGTTCCAGCCGTTCCGGGGCGCTTTCCTGGATGAAATCGGCGTCACGCACACATTCCTCGATGGTTGCGACAAAGCGCAGACGATCCTGCGAAGCACCCGGCGCCAAGCCGTTTTTTTCCAGCGCGCCCCAGGCATTGGCCACGCGTTGGCGCAGTGCCGCCTCGGCGCCGGGCGCCGGGTCCCAGGCCACTACATCAAGTCCGTGGGCGAGGGCGCGGGCGACCCAGCCACTGCCGATGACACCGCTGCCGAGAGCGGCAAAGGTTTTGATTTCAGTGATAAAGCGCATGGTGATCTCCTGAAGAGTTCGGTGATCCCTGTGGAAACTCTGTTCTCGTGACGAGGGGATTTATTCCCGATCGGCTGCGAAGCAGTCGTAAAACCTGTGCTCTCGGTCTATCTGATGCCGCGGTTTGTCAGGTTTTGGGGCGGCTTCGCCACCCATCGGGGATAAATCCCCTCACCACGAAATTTATGTTCACAGGGAGAAAGGGCGAGGTTCAGCCGCGCTGAATCAGGCCCATTTTTTTGCGACCTTCTGCGGGTGTGAGCACGCGGGCACCGAGGCGGCTGAGGATTTCCGTGGCGCGTTCGACCAGTTGGCCATTGGTCGCCAGCACCCCTTTGTCCAGCCACAGGTTGTCTTCCAGGCCGACCCGCACGTTGCCGCCCAGCAGCACCGCTTGCGCCGCCATCGGCATCTGCATGCGGCCGATGCCGAAGCCGGCCCAGACTGCGTCGGCGGGCAGGTTGTCGACCATGGCTTTCATCGTGGTGGTGTCGGCCGGCGCGCCCCACGGGATGCCCAGACACAGCTGGAACAACGGGTTGTCGAGCAAGCCCTCCTTGATCATCTGCTTGGCGAACCACAGATGCCCGGTGTCGAAAATCTCCAGTTCGGCCTTCACCCCCAGTTCGGTGATGCGCTTGGCGCCGGCGCGCAGTTGCGCCGGGGTAGAGACGTAAATGGTGTCGCCGTCGCCGAAGTTCAGCGTGCCGCAATCGAGGGTGCAGATTTCCGGCAGCAGTTCTTCAACATGGGCGAGACGGGTCAGCGGACCGACCAGATCGGTGTTCGGGCCGAACTCCATCGGGTTCTCGCCAGGGCCGATTTCCAGGTCGCCGCCCATCCCGGCGGTGAGGTTGACGATGATGTCGACGTCCGCCTCGCGGATGCGCTCCATCACTTCGCGGTACAGCGCCACGTCACGGCTGAACTTGCCGGTCTGCGGGTCGCGCACATGGCAGTGCACGACGGTGGCGCCGGCCTTGGCCGCTTCCACCGCGGCAGCGGCAATCTGCTTCGGGGTGACCGGCACGTGTGGGCTCTTGGCGGTCGTGTCGCCAGCACCGGTAAGTGCGCAGGTGATGATGACGTCGTGGTTCATGGTGCGTTTCCTTCAGGCGTGATGGGTCTGTCCGCAGCCCGTGGCGGGGCTGCGAAGCGTGGTTCAGTTGCCTCTCCCATCTGGGAGAGGGGGGTTCAATAAAGGTTATTTGCTGGTCAGCTGGAGGTTTTCGGCAGCCGGTTTGCCATCGAAAGTCGTCACACCTTTAAGCCAGCGCTGTTTGTCTTCGGGGTGATCCTTGAGCCACTGCTTCGCCGACTCGAAGGCATCCTTGTGATCGAGCAGCGGCTGCATCATCCGGCTCTCGGATTCGGCGGTGAAGGTCAGGTTGGCCAGCAGGCGGCCGATGTTCGGGCATTGCTCGGCGTACTTCGGTGACGTGACCGTCCACACCGTGGCCATGCCTTCGTTCGGGCCGAGGGCGTCTTCGCTGCCGGTCAGATAGGTCATCTGAATGTTGACGTTCATCGGGTGCGGCGCCCAACCGAAGAACACTACGGCTTCCTTGCGGCGCACGGCGCGATCGACGGCGGCGAGCATGCCGGCCTCGCTCGATTCGACCAGCTGGAATTTGCCCAGACCAAACTGGTTCTTGGCGATCATCGCCTTGATCTGCGTGTTGGCGCCCGAGCCTGGCTCGATGCCGTAGATCTTGCCGCCCAATTCCTTCTCGAATTTGGCGATGTCGGCGAAGGTTTTCAGCCCCTTGTCGGCCAGGTACGTCGGCACGGCGAGAGTGGCGCGGGCATCTTTCAGGCTCGGTGCTTCGAGCACTTTCACCTGATTGGCCTCGACGAACGGCGTGATGGTCTGGGTCATCAGCGGGTTCCAGTAGCCGAGGAACAGGTCCAGGCGCTGATCGCGAATCCCGGCGAAGATGATCTGCTGGGAGGCGCTGGTCTGTTTGGTGTTGTAGCCGAGGCCGTCGAGCAGGACCTGGGTCATGGCACTGGTGGCGATCACGTCAGTCCAGTTGACCACGCCCATGCGTACGTTCTTGCAGGAGGCCGGTTCGGCTGCCATTACGCCGGTGCTGAAAAAAGCGGTACCGCTGAGTGCAAGAACGCAGCTGCTGATCAGTCGTTTCATGTCGGGTTCCTCGGCAGTTCGATTATTGTGGTTCCCGGCATCTGCGCGCCGGTGAGGCCAAGTTACGCAGCTATGCACCCGTGAAAGCGCACTGCGGCGACTGGCATTTGCACTGTAGCGACCTGCACGCTTGAACGCCGCCGATAATCGGCGTATCAACGAGCCACGCGACCCGCCAACCGAGTGCGCCCATGTCCCAGGATTTCTACTTTTTGCTGATGCCGGGGTTCTCCGCCATCGGCTTTATTTCCGCGATCGAACCGTTGCGCGTGGCCAACCGCTTTCGCGGCGAGTTGTACCGCTGGCATGTGCTCAGCGCCGATGGCGGCGCGGTACTGGCCAGCAACGGCATGTCGGTCAACGCCGATGCGGCGCTGGAGCCGCTGAAGAAAGGTGCGACCTTGCTGGTGGTGGCCGGCTTCGAACCGCTGAAGTTCATCACGCCGACGCTGGAGCACTGGTTGCGCAGGCTGGACAACGAAGGCGTAACCCTCGGCGCCATCGACACCGGCAGCTTCGTCCTCGCCGAAGCGGGCCTGCTCGATGGCCATCGCCTGACCCTGCACTGGGAGGCGATCGATGCCTTCAAGGAATCTTATCCACAGCTCAGCGTCACCCAGGAGCTGTTCGAGATCGACCGGCGGCGGATCACTTCGGCGGGAGGTACGGCCTCGATTGATCTGATGCTCGACCTGATCGCCCAGGCCCACGGCCCGCAACTGGCGATTCAGGTCAGCGAGCAGTTTGTGCTCGGGCGCATCCGCCCGCGCAAGGATCACCAGCGCATGGAAGTCGCCACGCGTTACGGCATCAGCAACAAGAAACTGGTGCAGGTGATCGGCGAAATGGAACAGCACAGCGAACCGCCACTGACCACGCTGCAACTGGCGGAATCGATCAAGGTGACCCGGCGGCAACTGGAGAGGTTGTTCCGGCTGCACCTGAACGATACGCCGAGCAACTTCTATCTGCGGTTAAGGCTTGAGAAGGCCCGGCAATTGCTGCGCCAGACCGACATGAGCGTGCTCGAAGTCAGCATTGCCTGCGGTTTTGAATCTCCGTCGTATTTCACCCGCAGTTATCGCGCGCGTTTCGCCCGCTGCCCCCGGGAAGACCGGCGTACCGCGCAGGCTTGAATGGTTTCAGCAACACCCTAGAACCCTGTGGGAGCGGGCTTGCCCGCGATGAGGCCAGCACATCCAACATTGTTATTGCCGGACACACCGCCATCGCGGGCAAGCCCGCTCCCACAGGTTCGAAGGTGATTTCGGGAATCGGGTTATTTCTTCACCAACGCCGAACACGCCGCTTTGTAAGCCTCATGCTGATACTTGTTCAACGTCCCCGGCAGCTCGAAATTGTGCTTCTTGGCCTGGGCATTGATCGTCTGCGGCGACAGCAGCGTCACCTCACAGCCATCAAGCAACTGAAACACGCCCTCAATCTTGAACGTCGTCGGCCCACCGGCAAATTCACCCTTCTTGCTGCGCTTCTTGATCGCAATCCGGTCCACCGAATTCTCCCGCACAAACGACGCCACCTGCGCCGCGAAACGTTTGACGTTGGCCGCCTCGTCATCATCCTCGAGAGCGATTTTCTTGGTGCTGAGGGCGATATGGCTCAGGACCGAACCGTCGAGCGCAGCCACGGCGATGATCGCTTCGCTGCCTTTGATTTCAATGCCGCAGATGTTCATGGGCGAGTGACCTTATGAGCGAGTTGGATGGCGGTCATGTTGACGCAGTCGGGCGGTCAAGTCACCTCGTGTCGGTGCCGCAGCGGAGCAGTACCGCTGGTCTGAAATCGTTATTGACCTGTAATTTCTGACAGTAGACGCGCTTCCGACTGGCGCCTAGCTTGGTTGTCGGAGGATTGGGACGAATGTCGACCTTTTCCACACCTAACCTCGCTCAAGGGATTGAAGACATGAAGCTGCGCAAGAATATTCGTTCGCTGACCCCAATCGAAAAAGACAACTTCGTCGATGCCTGCCTCCAGCTCAAACAGTCAGGTCAATACGATGAGTATGTGCACCTGCATCACCAAGTCATGAAGCCCACGGTTTTGCCACATGAACCAAACGATCCAAACTACCGTAATGGCGCTCATAGGGGGCCTTCGTTCCTGCCCTGGCATCGGGCATTTTTGCTGAAGTTCGAAAATGACCTTCAGGCGATTAACCCTTCCATCACGATTCCGTACTGGAACTGGACTGAAGATGCTGCCGATCCGCTCAATTCTCCGGTATGGGCTGAGGATTTTATGGGGGGTAATGGTGTAGAGCGCGAAGACTGGCGTGTAGCAACGGGGCCGTTTGCTTATGAAAATGGCAAGTGGCCGGTTCCCTCCTATCCGGATGATGATTTGCCAGGTCTTGGTCTGAAGCGCCAGTTCGGGCTGGTCGTGAACTCTTTGCCGACACCGCAAGATCTGCAAATGGCGTTACGTGAAAGCCTTTACGACACCCCGCCTTATGATTCCGGCCCGACTGTGCGCGGCTTCCGCAACCGTCTGGAAGGCTGGATCACCCAGCGCGGTGATCCGCAGGTAACCACTCCGGGTTCGCAACTGCATAACCGCGTCCACCTCTGGGTGGGCGGCAATATGCTGCCGATGACCTCTCCCGATGATCCGGTGTTCTTTCTGCATCACTGCTTTGTCGACAAAGTCTGGGCAGACTGGCAGTCGCTGATGCTACAGAGCAACGAACATTGGGCGCCGCATTACGCGCCGCTGATCAATGGTCCGAAAGGGCATAACTACGATGACGTGCTCGAGCCGTTTGCTCAGACTGCTCGGTACGTCAGCGATATCGCTGACTTGGGGTACGAATATGAGGGGCCACGTCTGATCCTCGACCATGCGAAATCTCGCTCTCCTTTTCACGACTGACGCGGGCAGGGGTGGCGGTCTGAATGCCTGGCTATTACAGCAGGCAATCACGCCGTAACCGACTAGAGCTCAAGCTGCTCTGAAGTGATTCCAAAGGCCGCCGCAATTTTCTCGCGGGTGGCCTTGCGGGGTTTGGCGACTGTTTCCTGCTGGGCAAACGCCGGTTGCGAGATGCCCATGCGCTTGGCCACTTCTTCCTGAGTCAGGTTGAGATGTTCGCGCCAGGCGCGGATCGGTGTTGCGCCGTCAACCATATGGCTGACCACTTCATGAGGAATCATTGATTTATCCTTTGTATGTTTATTCCTGCCCGATCGACTCCAAAAACTCCGACCGTTCATCACTCATCCGCGCGACACAATCATTCTGCGCAATGGTGAAAGCCTTGCTCCCCGCCGTTGCCGGGAACGCTTCCACCGCGCAATCCGCATCCCGTGTCTTCAACCATTGTTGCTGGGCGGTTTTCAGTTTGGCGGTGATGTCGGCCAGTTGCGTCGGGTTCTTGCCGTAGGCGGTCTGCATGCGTTCGTTGAGGCTGGCGTAGTTGTCTTTGAGCAGGTCTTCGGCGGTGCTGCGGCTGTAGGCGGAGCATTCCAGGGTCTGGATGTCGTTTTCCACCGCGTCGCACGGGTTGTTCTCGGATTCTTCGGCGGCGTGGGCGCCGGTCGCAATCAGTGCCAAGGCGAGGAAGATCGATTTCATTGGGGTCGCTCTAATCCGTTGGTAGGTGCAGGCTGCGGCAGATTCTGGCGTAAGCGCGCGGGCTTGAACAGCCAGCCGAGGAGGGCGGCCGACGACCCTTTGTCGCGGATTGACGCTTTCGGCAATTCCCCTGTCGTTTTTGCACCCGGTCGCCCCGGCACCGAGGCATATGCTGGCCCCAAAGCGCCGGCAGACGATTCGGCGCATGAATCGCCAATAAGGGGACGCCTGATGAGCCCAGCCGAATTACACGCCGACAGCATCGTTATCGACGGTCTGATCATTGCCAAATGGAACCGCGAGCTGTTCGAAGACATGCGCAAGGGCGGTCTGACGGCGGCCAACTGCACTGTGTCGGTGTGGGAAGGCTTTCAGGCGACCGTGAACAACATCGCTGCCAGCCAGAAACTGATCCGCGAAAACAGCGACCTAGTGATGCCGGTGCGTACTACCGCCGACATCCGTCGGGCCAAGGAGCAGGGCAAGACCGGTATCCTCTTCGGCTTCCAGAATGCCCACGCTTTCGAAGACCAGATCGGCTATGTCGAGGTGTTCAAGCAGCTCGGCGTCGGTATCGTGCAGATGTGCTACAACACCCAGAATCTGGTCGGCACCGGTTGCTACGAACGTGACGGCGGCCTCTCGGGTTTCGGTCGCGAAATTGTGGCTGAAATGAACCGTGTTGGCGTCATGTGCGACCTGTCCCACGTCGGTTCCAAGACCTCCGAAGAAGTCATTCTCGAATCGAAAAAACCGGTCTGCTATTCGCACTGCCTGCCGTCGGGTCTCAAAGAGCACCCGCGCAACAAATCCGATGCAGAGCTGAAGTTCATTGCCGACCACGGCGGTTTCGTCGGCGTGACCATGTTCGCGCCGTTCCTCGCCAAGGGCATCGATTCGACCATCGACGATTACGCCGAAGCCATTGAATACACCATGAACATCGTCGGCGAAGACGCCATCGGTATCGGCACCGATTTCACTCAGGGTCACGGCCAGGACTTCTTCGAATACCTGACCCACGACAAGGGTTACGCCCGCCGCCTGACCAGCTTCGGCAAGATCATCAACCCGCTGGGCATCCGCACCGTCGGCGAATTCCCCAACCTCACCGAAACCCTGCTCAAGCGCGGCCATTCCGAGCGCGTGGTGCGCAAGATCATGGGCGAGAACTGGGTGAACGTTCTGAAAGATGTCTGGGGCGAATAAGCCGCCGCACTTCTGAATCCTTTCCCCCGGCCATCCGCGCCGGGGGCAACACACAAAATTTTCTGGAGTTAAGTTTCCATGGCCAAGATCGCCCCGCAATTGCCTATCGAAGTCGACAGCGAGACCGGTGTCTGGACCTCCGACGCCCTGCCAATGCTGTATGTGCCGCGTCACTTTTTCGTCAACAACCACATGGGCATTGAGGAAGTGCTCGGCGCTGAAGCCTATGCCGAGATCCTCTACAAGGCCGGCTACAAATCCGCCTGGCACTGGTGTGAAAAAGAAGCCGAATGCCACGGCCTGGAAGGCGTCGCGGTGTTCGAGCACTACATGAAGCGCCTGTCGCAGCGCGGCTGGGGCCTGTTCAAGATTCAGGACATCGACCTCGACAAAGGCACCGCCAGCGTCAAGCTCGAGCACTCGGCATTCGTCTATGTCTACGGCAAGGTCGGGCGCAAGGTCGATTACATGTTCACCGGCTGGTTCGCCGGCGCCATGGACCAGATTCTCGAAGCCCGTGGCAGCAAGATCCGTACTGTGGCCGAACAAGTCTACGGAGGCTCCGAAGAGGGCCACGATGACGGCCTGTTCATCGTCAAGCCGTTGTAAGCCGAGGAACCCGCCATGGCTTTCGAAGCAATGTTCCAGCCGATCCAGATCGGCAAACTGACCATCCGCAACCGCGTGCTCAGCACCGCGCACGCCGAGGTCTACGCGACTGACGGTGGCATGACTACCGACCGCTACGTCAAATACTACGAAGAGAAAGCCAAGGGCGGTATCGGCCTGGCCATCTGCGGCGGTTCGTCCGTCGTGGCGATCGACAGCCCGCAGGAATGGTGGAGTTCGGTCAATCTGTCCACCGACCGGATCATTCCGCACTTCCAGAATCTGGCCGACGCCATGCACAAGCATGGCGCCAAGATCATGATCCAGATTACCCACATGGGTCGTCGCTCGCGCTGGGACGGTTTCAACTGGCCGACCTTGATGTCGCCCTCGGGCATCCGTGAACCGGTGCACCGCGCCACTTGCAAAACCATCGAGCCGGAAGAGATCTGGCGGGTGATCGGCAACTACGCCCAGGCCGCGCGCCGGGCCAAGGCCGGTGGCCTCGATGGCGTCGAACTGTCGGCCGTGCACCAGCACATGATCGACCAGTTCTGGAGCCCGCGCGTCAACAAGCGTACCGACGAATGGGGCGGCAGCTTCGAAGGGCGGATGAAGTTCGGTCTGGAAGTGCTTAAAGCCGTGCGGGCCGAGGTCGGTGACGACTTCTGCGTGGGCATGCGTCTGTGCGGTGACGAGTTCCACCCGGACGGCTTGTCCCACGAGGACATGAAGCAGATCGCCAAGTATTACGACGACACCGGCATGCTCGATTTCATCGGCGTGGTCGGCTCGGGTTGCGATACCCACAACACCCTGGCCAACGTCATTCCGAACATGAGTTATCCACCGGAGCCGTTCCTGCATCTGGCTGCCGGGATCAAGGAAGTGGTCAAGGTGCCGGTGCTGCACGCGCAGAACATCAAGGACCCGAACCAGGCCACGCGCATCCTTGAAGGCGGTTACGTCGACATGGTCGGCATGACCCGCGCGCACATCGCCGACCCGCACCTGATCGCCAAGATCAAGATGGGCCAGATCGACCAGATCAAGCAGTGCGTCGGCGCCAACTATTGCATCGACCGTCAGTATCAGGGTCTGGACGTGCTGTGCATCCAGAACGCCGCGACCTCCCGCGAGTACATGGGCGTGCCGCACATCATCGAGAAATCCACCGGGCCGAAACGCAAGGTGGTGATCGTCGGTGCCGGCCCGGCCGGGATGGAAGCCGCGCGCGTGGCTGCTGAGCGTGGCCACGACGTCACGCTGTTCGAGAAAAAAGACTTCATCGGCGGGCAGATCACCACCGCATCGAAAGCACCGCAGC
The DNA here is from genome assembly GCF_019145195.1 of Pseudomonas siliginis. Taxonomy (GTDB): domain Bacteria; phylum Pseudomonadota; class Gammaproteobacteria; order Pseudomonadales; family Pseudomonadaceae; genus Aquipseudomonas; species Aquipseudomonas siliginis. The sequence goes on along the minus strand of NZ_JAHSTW010000002.1, from coordinate 135,599 downwards.
GTGACCAGATCGCCGGCATCACTCGTTGGTTCCAGCTGGAACTGGCGCGCTTGAAAGTCGATCTGCGCCTGGGCACGGCGGCGGATGCCGACACCATCATGGACCTGCGTCCGGACGTGGTGGTGCTGGCGGTCGGCGGTCATCCGTACCTTGAGCAGAACGAACACTGGGGCGCGACCGAAGGGCTGGTGGTCAGCAGCTGGGACGTGCTCGACGGCAAGGTTGCGCCGGGCAAGAACGTGCTGGTCTACGACACCATTTGCGAGTTCACCGGCATGTCGGTCGCCGACTTCCTCGCCGACAAGGGCAGCCAGGTCGAGATCGTCACCGACGACATCAAACCGGGCGTGGCCATCGGCGGCACGTCGTTCCCGACCTACTACCGCAGCATGTACCCGAAAGAAGTGATCATGACCGGCGACATGATGCTGGAGAAGGTCTACCGCGAAGGCGACAAGCTGATCGCGGTGCTGGAGAACGAATACACCGGCGCGAAAGAGGAACGGGTGGTCGATCAGGTGGTCGTCGAAAACGGCGTACGCCCGGACGAAGAAATCTACTACGCGCTCAAGGACGGCTCGCGCAACAAGGGCCAGATCGACGTCGAAGCGCTGTTCGCGATCCAGCCGCAACCTTCGCTGAGCGAAGCGGGCGACGGCTACTTGCTGTTCCGCATTGGCGATTGCGTGGCGCAGCGTAATACACACGCCGCGATCTACGACGCACTGCGGTTGTGCAAGGATTTCTGACGGCTTGCACCAAACCCTGTGGGAGCGAGCCTGCTCGCGAATGCAATCTGTCAGTTGACGATGATGTCGACTGACTCACCGCTTTCGCGAGCAGGCTCGCTCCCACAGTAAAGCGGATCGTGTTTCTCCAGGTTGCACTGGTGGGAGCTTCACCTATGTTGAACACCCTTCTTCCAATCCTGTTGTTCGCAGCCCTGGGCCTTGCGGTCCTCGGCGCGTTGCGGCGGATGAACATGTGGCGCCGGGGGCGGGCGGCGAAGGTCGATCTGCTCGGCGGTCTGTTGGCCATGCCCAAGCGCTACATGGTCGACCTGCACCACGTCGTCGCGCGGGACAAATACATTGCCAACACCCACGTCGCCACGGCGGGCGGTGCGGTGGCGTCAATTGTGCTGGCCATTCTGGTGCACGGTTTCGGCCTGCATAACCGCATCCTCGGTTACGCCTTGCTGCTGATGACGGCGGTAATGTTCGTCGGTGCGATCTTCGTTTACCTGCGTCGGCGCAACCCGCCGGCACGGTTGTCGAAAGGCCCGTGGATGCGCCTGCCGAAAAGCCTGCTGGCCTTCTCCGCGTCGTTTTTCCTGGTGACCCTGCCGGTGGCGGGGATCCTGCCGGAAAACTTCGGCGGCTGGGTGCTCGCCGCCATCCTCGGTGTTGGCGTGCTGTGGGGCGTGTCGGAACTGTTCTTCGGCATGACCTGGGGCGGGCCGATGAAGCACGCCTTTGCCGGTGCTCTGCACCTGGCCTGGCACCGTCGCCCGGAACGTTTCGGCGGCGGGCGCTCGACTGGTCTGAAGCCGCTGGATCTGAACAATCCCGATGCGCCGCTGGGCGTGGAAAAACCCAAGGATTTCACCTGGAACCAATTGCTCGGTTTCGACGCCTGCGTGCAGTGCGGCAAGTGCGAAGCGGCGTGCCCGGCCTTCGCCGCCGGCCAGCCGCTGAACCCGAAAAAACTGATTCAGGACATGGTCGCCGGCCTCGCCGGCGGCACTGACGCGAAGTTCGCCGGCAGCCCGTATCCAGGCAAACCGATCGGCGAGCATGGCGGCAGTCCGCATCAACCGATCGTCAACGGTCTGGTCGATGCCGAAACCCTGTGGTCGTGCACCACCTGCCGCGCCTGCGTCGAGGAGTGCCCGATGATGATCGAGCACGTCGATGCGATCGTCGACATGCGCCGGCATCTGACCCTGGAAAAAGGCGCGACGCCGAACAAGGGTGCCGAAGTTCTCGAGAACCTTATTGCAACCGACAACCCTGGCGGTTTCGCCCCGGGCGGGCGGATGAACTGGGCGGCGGATCTGAACCTCAATCTGCTCAGTGAGAAGAAATCCACCGACGTGCTGTTCTGGGTCGGCGACGGCGCCTTCGACATGCGCAACCAGCGCACCCTGCGCGCGTTCGTCAAAGTGCTGAAAGCGGCAAACATCGACTTCGCCGTGCTCGGCCTTGAAGAACGTGACAGCGGCGATGTGGCGCGGCGTCTCGGCGACGAAGCGACGTTCCAGTTGCTGGCCAAGCGCAACATCCAGACGTTGGCCAAATACAGCTTCAACCGCATCGTCACTTGCGATCCGCACAGCTTCCATGTGCTGAAAAACGAGTACGGCGCCTTCGATGGCAACTACCTGGTGCAGCACCACAGCAGCTACATGGCCGAGATCATTCAGGCCGGCGCGCTCAATCTCGGTCAGCACAAAGGCAACAGCGTGACCTATCACGATCCGTGCTACCTCGGCCGCTACAACGGCGAATATGAAGCACCGCGTGAAGTGCTGCGTGCACTCGGTATCGAGGTCAAAGAGATGCAACGTTCCGGCTTCCGCTCACGCTGCTGCGGCGGCGGTGGTGGCGCGCCGATCACTGACATTCCGGGCAAGCAGCGTATCCCCGACATGCGCATGGAAGACATCCGCGAGACCGGCGCCGAACTGGTGGCGGTGGGTTGTCCACAATGCACGGCGATGCTCGAAGGCGTGGTCGAACCGCGTCCGCTGATCAAGGACATCGCCGAACTGGTCGCCGACGCGTTGCTCGAGGACGCCGCGCCAAGCAAGCCTGCCAGCCCGACCAAACGTGAACCTGCGGAGGTGCACTGATGAGCGACATTATCCGCCGCGACCCGCGCGCCGAATGGATTGCCCGTAACCGTTTGCACCCGCTGCACGCGGCGATGCAACCGGCGCAACACAGCTGGATGGGTCCCAACGGCGTCATCCGCAAGAATCTGCACGGCATGGGTTTTATCGGCCCTAACGGCATCAAACGCATTGACCGCAGCGGCGCGCAACAGGGTGGGGCGGTCAAACGCTCGGCTGCTGTTGAAGAGCAATTGCCCCTGCATCAGGTTCCGGCCCCGGCGTTCTACATCAGCGTGGTGCCGGATATGGTCGGCGGTCGCCTGAGCAGCCACGACCGTGATCTGCTCGGCCTTGCTCACCAACTGGCCGGCAGAGATGGTGCAGTGCTCGCCGTGGTGTTCGGCGAGCACAAGGAAAGCGCTTTCGAAACCGCGGGCGTTGATCGCTTGCTGGTGCTTGAAGGCGAGGAATTCAGCGGTTATGCACCGGAGCAGCGGGTGCAGGGTTTGCGCGCTGTGGATAACCAATTCAACCCGCGTCACTGGTTGCTGCCGGACAGCCGCAGCGGTGGCGGCGAACTCGGCCGGCGCTTTGCTGCAGCCTTGGGCGAGCGCCCGGCCACGCGGGTCTGGCAGGTCAAGGATCAGGAGTGCATCGGCCGCGCCGGGGCCGGATTGCAAGACCTGGCGCGTCCGGTGGCGCGGTTGATTCTCGCCGCTGCCGAATGCGCGGAGCCGGTCAGCGAAACCCGTCACGAAGCGTTGCCAGTGGAGTTATCCACAAGCGTCGCGCGCAGCTTGTCGCGAATCGAAGATCTTGGTGCCGTGGCGGTGGATCCGGCAGCGATTCCGATGGCCGAAGCGGAATTCATTTTCTCCGGCGGCAACGGGGTCAAGGATTGGCAGCTGTTTCACGAAACAGCGGCGGCCCTCGGCGCCACCGAAGGCGCTTCGCGGGTTGCGGTGGACGATGGCTTCATGGCCCGAGATCGTCAGGTCGGCGCGTCCGGCACCTGGGTCACCGCGCGGGTCTATGTGGCTGTGGGTATCTCTGGCGCGATCCAGCACCTGCAAGGCATTGGCGCTTGCGACAAGGTGGTGGCGATCAACCTCGATCCGGGTTGCGACATGATCAAGCGTGCCGACCTTTCGGTAATCGGCGAAAGCGCAGAGATTCTGCAAGCGTTGATCGAAGCGGTCGCGGCTTACCGCAACGAAGCCAAGCGCGATGCGGCTTAAGGAAACCCTATGAACACGAACGTTATCAGTCTGGTCTCGATCGGCGCTCACCCGACCTCAGGTCGGCCACGGCGCGCCGATCAGGATGCGCGCGCGGTGGAACTGGGCCTGCAACTGGCTGGGGATAACCTGCAGGTGCTGCACGCCGGTGATGTTGCCGAACCGGCACTTCGTGCCTATCTGGGCATGGGCCTGGAACAGCTGCATGTGCTGGAACAACCCGCTGGCGCCGATGCCTTGCCGGCGCTGACCGCGTACCTGCGCGATGCCGGTGCGCAGGTGGTGCTGACCGGTAGCCAGGCGGAAACCGGTGAGGGTTCGGGCATGTTGCCGTTCCTGCTGGCCGAAGGCCTGGGCTGGCCGCTGGTGGTGGGCCTAGCGCAGGTCGAATCAATCAATGACGGGTCGGCGCTGGTCCTGCAAGCGTTGCCGCGCGGCCAGCGACGCCGCTTGAAGGTCAAACTGCCGTTTCTGGCCACTGTGGATAACGCCGCGCCGAAGCCTCGGCAAAGTGCGTATGGTCCGGCACGACGGGGCGAATTGGCCGCCGATGACGTTGAAGTGGTGGAGGACCAATTGTTGGCCGTGGCCACGCTGCAACCGGCCAAGCCACGGCCCAAGCGCTTGAAGGTGATCAAGGCCAAGAGCGGTGCCGACCGGATGAAGGCCGCGACAGCCAAGGCCAGTGGCGGCGGGGGGCAGGTGCTCAAAGGCGTCACCGCGCAGGCTGGGGCTGAAGCCATTCTGAAGCTGCTGATTGAAGAGGGCGTTGTCCGCTAGTCACCTCTTCCTGGCATGGAATAACCACTGTGGGAGCGAGCCTGCTCGCGAAAGCGATGGGTCAGTCGATACATGTATCAGCTGATAGTCCGCTTTCGCGAGCAGGCTCGCTCCCACATTTGGTATTCACTCATCGCCAATCTGTACTGCTTACCCACAATCCCTGTTGGCGAAGCTGTGGATAACGTGTTCGCCCTTGCTCGCACCCCACGCCATTCAAGCCTTTCAGCCATAAGATCAAAAAACGATCAGCGTAACTCACGGATTTCTCGGGCTTTTCCTTCGGTATAAATCGACAAGTTGCCCCCAATCTCTGTTGGCGCTTCTGTGGATAAGATGTTCGCTACCAGCTGTAGGCCATATGGAGCAGGGCTTACATGGATTTGATCAATTATTGATCAAATGTGATTCCAGGGCGCCGAGAGCTGTCAACGCGAGGGGTTTTCCCCAGTCATAGGTGTTTTTCCACAGGAGATTGAAAGTTGTCCCCGATCTCTGTTGGCGCTTCTGTGGATAACGTGTTCGCTACCCGCTACAGGCCTTTAAATCCGTGCTGTGTACGAGCTTGATCAAAAAATGATCAATTGTTTTGAGAAATCGCGGTTCAGCATAAGTCACGATTTTTCTTTGCAAATCAGCAGGATATTTTTTGAGTCATCCACAGTTACCCCCATTTGCTGTGGGCGGGTATGTGGATAACTTGTTTGCGGAAGGCTGGAGGGCTTGGTGGGTATGGGGGCGGGGGTGATTGGTCGGAAATTGATCAACTGAATGATGTAGCGTGGGTCAGGACGCCTTCGCGAGCAGGCTCGCTCCCACAGGGGAATGCATTCCACCTGTAGGAGCCGCCGCAGGCTGCGATCTTTTGCTCCTGATCAGCCCTGAACCGGTACACCTTTGAGGTAAGGCGCAGGCTCTGCCCCGAGGTTGTTCAACATCCGCTCGCTGTACCAGTCGACGAAGTTGACCACGCCGAATTCATAGGTCTTCGAGTAAGGCCCCGGCTGGTAAGCGGTGGAGTTGATCCCGCGCTGGTTTTCCTCGGCCAGACGGCGGTCCTGATCGTTGGTCGCGTCCCACACCTGGCGCATGCGCTCGACGTCGTAATCGACACCTTCCACCGCATCCTTGTGCACCAGCCACTTGGTGGTGACCATGGTTTCCTGAGCGCTGATCGGCCACACGGTGAAGACGATGATGTGGTCGCCCATGCAGTGGTTCCACGAGTGCGGCAGGTGCAGGATGCGCATCGAGCCCAGGTCCGGGTTCTTGATCCGGCCCATCAGTTTCGCGCAGCCTTGCTTGCCGTCGAGGGTCATCGACACGGTGCCCTTGAGCAGCGGCATGCGCACGATACGGTTGCGCAAGCCGAAACTGGCGTGGGCGTAAGGGATCTTTTCCGCTTCCCAGGCAGCGGCGGAGGCGGCGACGTGATCCTTGAAGGCCTGATCGGCGCGCGGGTCGGTGACGTCGTCCCACTCCAGCAGAGTTTTCAACAGCTCCGGGTGCGACGCGTTGCAGTGGTAGCACTCGCGGTTGTTTTCCAGCACCAGTTTCCAGTTGGCCTTTTCCATCAAGGTGGTGGTGATCGCCACCTTGGTGTTCTCCATGTCGTACGGTTCCATGTAATGGTTGAGCGTCGACAGGAAGTCATCGATGGCCGGCGGGTTCTCCGCCAGGCTGATGAAGATGTAGCCGCCAGCGGTTTTCACGTTCACCGGTTTCAGGCCGTATTGCTTCATGTCGAAGTCGGCGCCCATCTCGGTGCCGGCGAACAGCAGGCGACCGTCCAGTTCGTAAGTCCACTGGTGGTAATGGCAGACCAGTTTGGCGACTTTGCCTTTTTCATTGGTGCACAGGCGCGAGCCACGGTGGCGGCAGACGTTGTGGAACGCGTGCACCACGCCCTCGGCGCCACGAATGACGATGATCGGGTTCTTGCCGACCTGCAGGGTCAGGTAGTTGCCCTTGGCCGGGATCTCGCAGGTCATGCCGGCGATCAACCATTCCTTCTGGAAGATCTCCTGCATATCGATATCGAACAGGCGCTCGTCGCTGTAGAACGGCTGTGGCAGCGAAAAAGTGCGCTCGCGCTCCTGGAGCATTTGTGCGGTGGCCTTGCGTGCGGGTTCCAGCGGATCGCCCAGGCTGATTTTTGCGGTGACGTCCATCGATGTAATCCTCATGGCCCTCTGCGTGGCCGGCGAAAGTGGCTGATCAGGTGTGCTGCAAAACGGTTGCTACGCAAGGTGTAAAGAAGTCGTCTTGTGTTGGGGCGAGTGTGGGGCCGGCGCTGGGGGGAACCTTATCCATGCGCGACATGGCGCAATCTGTTCCCGACGCGCAAGCCCCGGTGTTCAAGGGCTGGTCGCGATAAGTATGTCAATGTCGCGGATAGGTAAACGCACGGTCTGCGCTATACGCAGAATCGCCGACAAGAGGCCGACAGTCGGCCGTGGAGAACAGCATGTCCAACAGCTTCCTGAATCCGGTCACCACCCAGACCTGGGCCAATGGCCGACACATTGTCCGTTGCGTCAAAGTCATCCAGGAAACCTGGGATGTGCGCACCTTCTGCTTTATGGCCGACCAGCCGATCCTGTTCTTCTTCAAACCGGGGCAGTTCGTCACGCTGGAGCTGGAAATCGAAGGCCAGCCGATCATGCGCTCGTACACGATTTCCAGCTCGCCGTCGGTGCCGTACAGCTTCTCGGTGACGATCAAACGCGTGCCGGGCGGCAAGGTCTCGAACTGGTTGCACGACACTTTGCATGAAGGTCAGGAGCTGGCGGTGCACGGCCCGGTCGGGCTGTTCAACGCGATCGACTTCCCGAGCCCGAAGGTCCTGTATCTGAGCGGCGGCGTCGGCATCACGCCGTGCATGTCGATGGCGCGCTGGTTCTACGACACCAACGCCAATGTCGACATGACGTTCGTGCACAGCGCGCGGTCGCCGAAAGACATCATTTACCACCGCGAGCTTGAGCACATGGCGTCGCGGATCGACAACTTCAGCCTGCACCTGATCTGCGAAAAACACGGCCTCGGTGAGCCATGGGCCGGTTATCGCGGTTACCTGAACCACAAGATGCTCGAACTGATGGTTCCGGACTTCCTCGAACGCGAAGTGTTCTGCTGCGGCCCGACGCCGTACATGACTGCGGTCAAACGCTTGCTGGAAGCGGCCGGCTACGACATGTCGCGCTACCACGAAGAATCCTTCGGCGCCACGCCACCCGAGGCCCGCGCCGACGCGGTGGAACAGGCCGAACAAGCCGCCGATGCGCCGGAAATCGACGCCGCGGATCTGCATCAGGTCGAATTCACCGCCTCCGGCAAAAGCATTCGCGTCGGCCCGGGCGAAACCGTCCACGCAGCCGCCGCCAAACTCGGCCTGATGATCCCGAAAGCCTGCGGCATGGGCATTTGCGGGACATGCAAGGTGATGAAACTGGGCGGCGAAGTGGAGATGGAGCACAACGGCGGGATTACCGAGGACGACGAGGCGGAAGGGTTTATCCTGTCGTGCTGCAGCGTGCCGAAGGGGGATGTGCGGATTGAGTTTTAATCAGTAATTATGATCGTTCCCACGCTCCGCGTGGGAATGCCGCCCGGGACGCTCCGCGTCCCATTTCAATACCAGCGCTGAACCTCGATCAGTCCCTCAGTTCCCGCGTAGTCCCTGGCACTCGAATAACGCCAATGCTCCGGTAAATCCACATACCCGCGTTTCACCGGGTTGTTGTGGATATATTCAAGCTTCTGACGCATCACCGATTCGCTGTAGACCATCTCCGCGTGCGCACCTTCTTGCCACAGCTGATAAACCCGATCCTGTTTGTGTGCACGCTTATTGAAGCGCAGGCGTTGCAAGGCTTTGTCTGCGCCTTTGGTTTGTAAGTCGTTGATGATCTGTCGCGCAGTGAAAGACTTGAACTGGCTGAGACATTTGCTCAGGTCAGGCGCTTGGGCGACAAAGTGAAGATGGTTTTCCAGAATCACGTAGCCGTATAGCTTCAAGTCATGATGTGTCTGCTGATATCGCCAGCAGTTGAGCAGGTGCTCAACGATGTACGGGCGGATGAATAACGGTAACCACTCCATTACGGTGCAGGTCAGGAAATGCGGTTTGTCGGCTTCGGTAATCGTATAGCGGCTGCGGCCCATGGGATTCGATCCTTGAATCTTGCGGTGCGAAGGAGATGGAACGCGGAGCGTCCCGGGATGCGTTACCACGCGGAGCGTGGGAACGATCAGAATGGGGCGGGCGACATAATTGCGCTAGAAGAGGCTTCTGGTACCACGGTGGGAAAAGTCATTCCGGTCCAAAGATCGTTTCCACGCTCTGCGTGGGAATGCAGCCACTGACGCTCTGCGTCATAGCGGTTTTCAGCCTGTCGCCAAGGGTGAAGCTGGAACGCGGAGCGTCCCTGGAGGCGTTACCACGCGGAGCGTGGGAACGATCAGGGTGGGGCAGATGTGGAGATAAAGATCGTTCCCACGCTCTGCGTCATAGCGGTCTTGACCGTGTCGATAATGGTGAGGCTGGAACACGGAGCGTCCCGGGAGGCGTTCCCACGCGGAGCGTGGGAACGATCAATGCGGGGGGGATCAGGCCGACATGACCTCGCGAATATCGCGCGCCAGTTCGCGCACGCGCTCTTCTTCGGTGTCCCAGGAGCACATGAAACGTGCGCCGCCCTTGCCGATGAAGGTGTAGAAGCGCCAGTTCTTTGCAGTCAACGCGGCGATGGCCGGCTCGGACAGTTGCAGGAACACGCCGTTGGCCTGCACCGGGAACATCAGTTCGACGCCGGGAATGTCGCTGACCAGTTCTGCCAGCAGTTGCGCGCAGTGGTTGGCGTGGCGGGCGTATTTGAGCCAGGCGTCGTTTTCCAGAATGCCGACCCACGGTGCCGACAAAAAGCGCATCTTCGATGCCAGTTGCCCGGCCTGCTTGCAGCGGTAGTCGAAGTCTTCGGCCAGTTTGTGGTTGAAGAACAGGATCGCTTCACCCACCGCCATGCCGTTCTTGGTGCCGCCGAAACACAGCACGTCGACGCCGGCTTTCCAGGTCAGGTCGGCGGGCGAGCAGCCGAGGAATGCGCAGGCGTTGGAGAACCGCGCGCCGTCCATGTGCAGGTGCAGGCCCAGTTCTTTGCAGGTGGCGCTGATGGCGCGGACTTCTTCCGGGGTGTAGACACTGCCGACTTCGGTGGCTTGAGTCAGGGTCACCACGCGCGGTTTCGGGTAATGGATGTCCTGACGCTTGAGCGCGACTTCACGGATCGATTGCGGGGTGATCTTGCCGTTTTCAGTGCCGGCGATCAGCAGCTTCGAGCCGTTGGAGAAGAATTCCGGAGCGCCGCATTCGTCGGTTTCGACGTGGGCGGTTTCCGAGCAGATCACGCTGTGGTAACTCTGGCACAGCGACGACAGGGCCAGCGAGTTGGCGGCGGTGCCGTTGAAGGCGAAGAACACTTCGCAGTCGGTTTCGAACAGTTTGCGGAAATGATCCGCCGCGCGGGCGGTCCATTCATCGTCGCCGTAAGCGCGCTGGTGGCCGTGGTTGGCCTGTTCCATGGCAGCCCAGGCTTCAGGGCAGATCCCGGAATAGTTGTCGCTGGCGAATTGTTGGCTCTTGTCGGTCATGGCCGGCTTCCGTAATCGAGACTCTTGTGAAGGCTCGTGGTCAATGAGGATGCGCACTTTACCGAAGATCTTTCGGGGAGCACATGCGATGTCGGGTGGGGAAAATTACCAGTTTATGGGCCGATTATGCACCTGAGCCAACGCGACGGTGCCCTGGATCTGCTGAAGTGGCTGGCGTTGCTGAGCATGTTGCTCGATCACCTGCGATATGTCGGCTTCTTCGCCGACTGGCTTTATGTGCCCGGTCGCCTGGCGTTTCCATGGTTTTGCCTGGCGATGGCGGCGAATCTGGCACGAGACGGTTCGCGCAAAATGGAATGGCGCTATCTGGGCTGGCTGTTGCTGTTCAGTGCAATCAGCGAAATCCCTTATCGCTTTTATATCCCCGACCCTGACACGTTCAACGTGATGCCGACGCTGGCGCTGGGCCTGCTGGTGGCGCGCGGCTGGCAGGATTCAGCATCGGTGGCGCGATTGCTCGCACTGGCCGCGCTGGTGGTTGCGGCGGTTTTTTCAGAACGACTGATGTTCGGTTTCTTCGGCGTATTGTTGCCATTGGCGCTGCTGCTGGTGTTTTGCCGACCCTGGTATTTCAGCCTGTTGCCGGGGCTGGTGTGTCTGGCGGCGAACCAATGGCAGGTGTTGCTCGAATCGGCGCGCTTCGGCAACAGCGTGGCGATTCTCGGCCTGGCGACATGTCTGTTTGCGCCGATGCTGGGAATGTTCTTGTTGCGACATGGGCGACATCTGCAGCCACCACCGATGCGGCGCTGGGCATATGCGCTGTATCCCGCGCATTTCCTCCTGCTGCTACTTATCCGCCAGCTCGCCGCTTAACCCTGTGGGAGCTGGCTTGCCAGCGATAGCGGTGGTTCAGCCACCATCCATGCCAGATGTGCCGCCGCCATCGCTGGCAAGCCAGCTCCCACAAGGTCATTTCCAGCCATGTCGTAAACGCACCTTTGCGTGGCGTCCGCAGGCATTTGAGCTGTCTGTGCCGGTCATACCATCGCATCAAAGGGCACCGCTGCGATTGCCGGTGCCTTACCGAGACGAATGGCGCACAGATGCCGCTGGGAGAGACGCGATGTTCAGCAAGCAAGACCAGATCCAGGGTTACGACGATGCACTGCTGGCGGCGATGAATGCCGAGGAGCAACGTCAGGAAGATCACATCGAGCTGATCGCGTCGGAGAACTACACCAGCAAGCGCGTCATGCAGGCGCAAGGCAGCGGCCTGACCAACAAATACGCCGAAGGCTATCCGGGCAAGCGCTACTACGGCGGCTGCGAGCATGTGGATAAAGTCGAAGCGCTGGCCATCGAACGCGCCAAGCAACTGTTCGGTGCCGACTATGCCAACGTCCAGCCGCACTCCGGCTCCTCGGCCAACAGCGCCGTGTACCTGGCGCTGATCCAGCCGGGTGACACCATCCTCGGCATGAGCCTGGCCCACGGCGGTCACCTGACCCACGGCGCGAAAGTGTCGTCCTCGGGCAAGCTCTACAACGCCGTGCAGTACGGCATCAACACCGACACCGGGCTGATCGACTACGACGAAGTCGAGCGTCTGGCGGTCGAGTGCAAACCGAAAATGATCGTTGCCGGTTTCTCGGCTTACTCGAAGACTCTGGACTTCCCGCGCTTCCGTCAGATCGCCGACAAGGTCGGTGCGCTGCTGTTCGTCGACATGGCTCACGTCGCCGGTCTGGTCGCTGCCGGCCTGTACCCGAACCCGCTGCCGTACGCCGATGTGGTCACCACCACCACGCACAAGACCCTGCGCGGTCCGCGTGGCGGGCTGATCCTGGCCAAGTCCAACGAAGAGATCGAGAAGAAGCTCAACGCCGCCGTGTTCCCCGGTGCCCAGGGCGGTCCGCTGATGCACGTCATCGCCGGTAAGGCGGTGTGCTTCAAGGAAGCGCTGGAGCCTGGCTTCAAGGCCTATCAGCAACAAGTGATCGACAACGCCCAGGCGATGGCCAGCGTGTTCATCAAGCGTGGCTACGATGTTGTGTCCGGCGGTACCGACAACCACTTGTTCCTGGTCAGCCTGATCCGTCAGGGCCTGACCGGCAAGGACGCCGATGCCGCGCTGGGCCGTGCGCACATCACGGTGAACAAGAACGCCGTGCCGAACGACCCGCAGTCGCCGTTCGTGACCTCGGGCCTGCGCATCGGCACCCCGGCGGTGACCACGCGCGGCTTCAAGGTCAGCCAGTGCGAAACCCTCGCCGGCTGGATCTGCGACATCCTCGACAACCTCGGCGACGCCGATGTCGAGGCCAATGTCGCCCAGCAGGTCTCGGCCCTGTGCGCAGACTTCCCGGTTTATCGCTGAGTCGGTTTTGGAGTAATGACTATGCAACGCTATTCCGGCTTCGGCCTGTTCAAACACTCGCTCAGCCACCACGAAAACTGGCAGCGCATGTGGCGCACCCCCACCCCGAAAAAAGTCTACGACGTGGTCATCGTCGGCGGCGGCGGGCACGGCCTGGCGACGGCCTACTATCTGGCCAAGGAGCACGGCATCACCAATGTCGCCGTGGTCGAGAAAGGCTGGCTGGGCGGCGGTAACACCGCGCGCAACACCACCATCGTGCGTTCCAACTACCTGTGGGACGAGTCGGCGCACCTCTACGAACACGCGATGAAATTGTGGGAAGGCCTGTCGCAGGATCTCAACTACAACGTGATGTTCTCCCAGCGTGGCGTCTACAACCTGTGCCACACCCTGCAGGACATCCGTGATTCCGAGCGTCGGGTCAGCGCCAACCGCCTCAACGGCGTCGACGGCGAATTGCTCGACGCCAAGCAGGTTGCGGACGAGATTCCGTACCTGGACTGCTCGAAAAACACCCGCTACCCGATCATGGGCGCGACCGTGCAGCGTCGCGGCGGCGTCGCCCGTCACGATGCCGTGGCGTGGGGCTTCGCCCGTGCCGCCGATGCCTTGGGCGTGGACCTGATCCAGCAGACCGAAGTGATCGGTTTCCGCAAGGAAAACGGTGTGTGCATCGGCGTCGAAACCAACAAGGGTTTCATCGGCGCCAAGCGCGTCGGCGTGGTGACGGCCGGTAACTCCGGGCACATGGCCAAGCTTGCCGGTTTCCGCCTGCCGATCGAATCCCACCCGCTGCAAGCGCTGGTGTCCGAACCGATCAAGCCGATTATCGACAGCGTGATCATGTCCAACGCCGTGCACGGTTACATCAGCCAGTCCGACAAGGGCGACCTGGTGATCGGCGCCGGTATTGACGGCTACAACGGCTACGGCCAGCGTGGTTCGTACCCGGTGATCGAACACACCATCCAGGCCATCGTCGAGATGTTCCCGGTGCTCTCGCGGGTACGCATGAACCGCCAGTGGGGCGGTATCGTCGACACCACCCCGGACGCTTGCCCGATCATCTCGAAAACGCCGGTACCAAACATGTTCTTCAACTGCGGTTGGGGCACCGGTGGCTTCAAGGCCACACCCGGCTCGGGCAACGTGTTTGCCGCGAGTCTGGCCAAGGGTGAAATGCACCCATTGGCTGCACCTTTCTCCATCGACCGTTTCCACAACGGTGCGTTGATCGATGAACACGGCGCTGCTGCGGTTGCCCACTAACAGGAGAAATCCCCATGTTGCATATCTTCTGTCCTCACTGCGGCGAACTGCGCTCTGAAGAGGAATTCCACGCATCCGGTCAGGCGCATATCCCGCGGCCGCTGGATCCGAACGCCTGCACCGATGAAGAGTGGGGCGACTACATGTTCTTTCGCGATAACCCGCGCGGTCTGCACCATGAGTTGTGGGACCACGTTGCCGGTTGCCGCCAGTACTTCAACGTCACTCGCGATACCGTGACCTACGAGATTCTCGAGAGCTACAAGATCGGCGAGAAGCCGCAATTCACCGACAAGGCTGGCACTGCGAAAACAGCCACGACGGCGCTGGGAGAGAAGGTATGAGCCAGACCAATCGCCTGTCCAACGGTGGACGGATCGACCGCAACAAAGTGCTGAGCTTCACCTTCAACGGCCAGACCTACAAAGGCTATGAAGGCGACTCGCTGGCCGCCGCACTGATTGCCAACGGCGTCGATATCATCGGCCGCAGCTTCAAGTATTCGCGCCCTCGCGGCATCTTCGCGGCTGGTTCCGAAGAGCCGAACGCGGTGCTGCAGATCGGTGCTACCGAAGCCACGCAGATTCCCAACGTGCGCGCCACGCAACAGGCGTTGTATCAGGGCCTGGTCGCCACCAGCACCAACGGCTGGCCGAGCGTCAACAACGACATGATGGGGATTCTCGGCAAGGTCGGCGGCAAGCTGATGCCGCCGGGTTTCTACTACAAAACCTTCATGTACCCGCAATCGTTCTGGATGACTTACGAGAAGTACATCCGCAAGGCTGCCGGCCTCGGCCGTTCGCCGACCGAGAACGATCCGGACACCTACGACTACATGAACCAGCACTGCGACGTGCTGATCGTCGGTGCCGGCCCGGCCGGTCTCGCCGCTGCCCTGGCCGCTGCGCGCAGCGGTGCCCGCGTGATTCTGGCCGATGAGCAGGAAGAGTTCGGCGGCAGCCTGCTCGACTCGCGCGAAAGCCTCGACGGCAAACCGGCGATGGAATGGGTCGCCAGTGTCATCGCTGAATTGAAGAACACCCCGGACGTGCTGTTGTTGCCGCGCGCCACGGTCAACGGTTACCACGACCACAACTTCCTGACCATTCACGAACGCCTCACCGATCACCTCGGTGACCGCGCGCCGATCGGACAGGTGCGGCAGCGCATCCACCGTGTCCGCGCCAAGCGCGTGGTGTTGGCAACCGGTGCCCACGAGCGTCCGCTGGTGTACGGCAACAACGACGTGCCGGGCAACATGCTAGCCGGCGCGGTGTCGACCTACGTGCGTCGTTATGGCGTAGCGCCGGGCAAAAAACTGGTGCTGTCGACCAACAACGATCACGCCTATCGCGTCGCTCTGGATTGGCTCGATGCCAGTCTGCAAGTGGTCGCCATCGCTGATGCCCGCAGCAATCCGCGCGGTGCATTGGTCGAAGAAGCGCGCGCCAAAGGCATTCGCATCCTCACCGGCAGCGCCGTCATCGAAGTGCGTGGCAGCAAGCGTGTGACCGCTGCCCGCGTCGCCGCGATTGACGTCAAAGCACACGCCGTAACCAGTCCGGGCGAATGGCTCGACTGCGATCTGGTGGCCAGCTCCGGTGGTTACAGCCCGGTGGTTCACCTGGCTTCGCACCTCGGCGGCAAACCGGTCTGGCGCGAAGACATTCTCGGTTTCGTACCGGGCGAAGCACCGCAGAAGCGCGTGTGCGTCGGTGGCATCAATGGCGTCTACGCGCTGGGCGATTCGCTGGCCGACGGTTTCGAAGGTGGCGTGCGCGCTGCCGCTGAAGCCGGTTTCCAGACCGTCGAAGGCGTGTTGCCGAAAGCCCTGAGCCGTCTCGAAGAGCCGACCCTGGCGCTGTTCCAGGTGCCGCACGAGAAGAACTCGGCGCGTGCACCGAAGCAATTCGTCGACTTCCAGAACGACGTCACCGCCGGTGGTATCGAATTGGCGACCCGCGAAGGTTTCGAGTCGGTCGAGCACGTCAAACGCTACACCGCGCTGGGCTTCGGCACCGATCAGGGCAAGCTCGGCAACGTCAACGGTCTGGCCATTGCCGCCCGTTCGCTGAACGTGACCATCCCGCAGATGGGCACCACCATGTTCCGTCCGAACTACACGCCGGTGACCTTCGGCGCCGTGGCCGGTCGACACTGCGGGCACATCTTCGAACCGGTGCGCTACACCGCGCTGCATGCCTGGCATGTGAAGAACGGCGCCGAGTTTGAAGACGTCGGTCAGTGGAAGCGTCCGTGGTACTTCCCGAAAAACGGTGAAGACCTGCACGCGGCGGTCAAGCGCGAATGCAAAGCCGTGCGCGACAGCGTTGGCCTGCTCGATGCTTCGACCCTCGGCAAGATCGACATTCAAGGCCCGGATGCCCGCGAGTTTCTCAACCGCGTGTACACCAACGCCTGGACCAAGCTCGACGTGGGCAAGGCTCGCTATGGTTTGATGTGCAAAGAAGACGGCATGGTCTTCGACGACGGTGTGACGGCTTGCCTGGCCGACAACCATTTCGTCATGACCACCACCACCGGCGGCGCGGCTCGCGTGCTGCAATGGCTGGAGCTGTACCACCAGACCGAATGGCCGGATATGAAGGTGTACTTCACCTCCGTTACCGATCACTGGGCGACCATGACCCTGTCCGGGCCTAACAGCCGCAAGCTGCTCAGCGCCGTGACCGACATTGATCTGAGCAACGAAGCGTTCCCGTTCATGACCTGGAAAGAAGGTCTGGTCGGCGACGTGCCGGCGCGGGTGTTCCGTATCTCGTTCACTGGTGAGCTGTCGTACGAAGTCAACGTGCAGGCCGATTATGCGATGGGCGTGCTGGAGAAAATCGTCGAGGCCGGCAAGCAGTACAACCTGACCCCGTACGGCACCGAAACCATGCACGTGCTGCGGGCCGAGAAGGGCTTCATCATCGTCGGCCAGGACACCGACGGCTCGATGACCCCGGACGACCTGAACATGGGCTGGTGTGTCGGTCGCACCAAACCGTTCTCGTGGATCGGCCAGCGCGGCATGAACCGCGAAGATTGCGTGAAAGACCAGCGCAAGCAACTGGTGGGCCTCAAGCCGATCGATCCGACCAAATGGCTGCCGGAAGGTGCGCAGCTGGTGTTCAACACCAAACAGGCGATCCCGATGACCATGGTCGGCCACGTGACCTCCAGCTACGCGCACAACTCCCTCGGTTATTCGTTTGCCATGGGTGTGGTCAAGGGCGGTCTCAAGCGCATGGGCGAGCGGGTGTTCGCACCGCTGGCCGATGGCAGCGTGATCGAGGCGGAGATTGTTTCTTCGGTGTTCTTCGATCCGAAGGGTGATCGCCAGAACATCTGACACTGATCGTTCCCACGCTCCGCGTGGGAATGCATCCCGGGACGCTCCGCGTCCCAAGAGCGGACGCAGAGCGTCCATGGCGGCATTCCCACGCAGAGCGTGGGAACGATCAAATCAAACAACAGGTGCTTTATGACCACAGCCAATGTTTACCAGCAACGCCCGACCACTGGCGCCAAGGCCGAATCGTCGCTGCACCATGCCGACCTCGCCAGCCTGGTCGGCAAGGGCCGCAAGAACGCCGGCGTGATCGTGCGGGAAAAGAAACTCCTCGGCCACCTGACCATTCGTGGTGATGGTCACGATGCCGCGTTCGCTGCCGGTGTGCACAAGGCGCTTGGCATTGAATTGCCCGGTGCGCTGAGCGTAATCGTCAAAGGCGAAACCAGCCTGCAATGGATGGGCCCGGACGAGTGGCTGCTGATCGTGCCAAGCGGTGAGGAATTCGCCGCCGAGCAGAAACTGCGCGAAGCGCTGGGCGATCTGCACATTGCCATCGTCAACGTCAGCGGCGGCCAGCAGATTCTCGAATTAAGCGGCCCGAACGTGCGTCAGGTGCTGATGAAGTCGACCAGCTACGACGTGCACCCGAACAACTTCCCGGTCGGCAAAGCGGTGGGCACGGTGTTCGCCAAGTCGCAGTTGATGATTCGTCATACCGCCGAAGACACCTGGGAATTGCTGATCCGTCGCAGCTTCTCGGATTACTGGTGGTTGTGGTTGCAGGATGCTTCGGCCGAGTACGGGCTGAGCGTTCAGGCCTGAAGATCAAAAGCCACCCCCTCACCCCAGCCCTCTCCCCCTGAGGGGGAGAGGGGGAAAGGGAGCAGATTTGTGTGTTTTTCGAGCCTGAGTTCGACGGGATATTTCAGGTCGGCGTAATACGAGAAAACAACTCGGTCAGTCCCCTCTCCCTCTGTGAGAGGGCTAGGGTGAGGGAAAAACCTGACACCCCGCACAACGAACAGGAGTCACCGCACCATGAGCCGCGCCCCAGACACATGGATTCTGACCGCCGACTGTCCCAGCGTCCTCGGCACGGTGGACGCGGTCACGCGTTTTCTGTTCGAGCAGGGCTGTTATGTCACCGAGCATCATTCGTTCGATGACCGCCTCTCCGGGCGTTTCTTCATTCGCGTGGAATTCCGTCAGCCCGACGGCTTCCACGAGCAATCCTTCCGCGCCGGGCTGGCCGAGCGCGGACAGGCGTTCGGCATGCTCTTCGAGCTGACCGCGCCGAACTACCGGCCGAAAGTGGTGATCATGGTCTCCAAGGCCGATCACTGCCTCAACGACTTGCTCTACCGCCAGCGCATCGGCCAGTTGTCGATGGACGTCGCGGCGGTGGTGTCCAACCATCCGGATCTCAAGCCGTTGGCCGACTGGCACCAGATTCCCTACTACCATTTCCCTCTCGACCCCAATGACAAACCGGCGCAGGAGCGTCAAGTCTGGCAGGTGATCGAAGAGGCCGGTGCCGAACTGGTGATCCTCGCCCGCTACATGCAGGTGCTGTCGCCGGAGCTGTGCCGCAAGCTCGATGGCAAGGCGATCAACATTCATCACTCCCTGCTGCCGGGCTTCAAGGGCGCCAAGCCTTATCACCAGGCTTACAACAAGGGCGTGAAACTGGTGGGCGCGACGGCGCATTACATCAACAACGATCTCGATGAAGGGCCGATCATCGCCCAGGGCGTCGAGGCGGTGGATCACAGTCATTACCCCGAGGACCTGATCGCCAAGGGGCGCGATATCGAAGGCCTGACGCTGGCGCGGGCGGTTGGGTATCACATCGAAAGACGGGTGTTCTTGAACGCCAACAGAACCGTCGTTCTCTAGATCGCTTTCGCGAGCAGGCTCGCTCCCACAGGGGTATGCATTCCAATGTGGGAGCGAGCCTGCTCGCGAAGGGGCCATAACAAACAACGCAAGACCAACAAGCAATACCCGAGCACTCAACGCGCTGCCCAACCGGGGCAACGCAGTTCCATAAAAACAACAGCGAGGTGAAAGCATGTCTGGCAATCGTGGTGTGGTGTATCTCGGCGCTGGCAAGGTCGAAGTGCAGAAAATCGACTATCCGAAAATGCAGGACCCGCGTGGTCGCAAGATCGAGCACGGGGTCATACTCAAAGTGGTCTCCACCAACATTTGCGGCTCCGACCAGCACATGGTGCGCGGCCGGACCACGGCGCAGACCGGTCTGGTGCTGGGTCACGAAATCACCGGCGAGGTGATCGAAAAGGGCTCCGACGTCGAAAACCTGAAGATCGGCGATCTGGTCTCTGTTCCGTTCAACGTAGCTTGCGGGCGCTGCCGTTCCTGCAAGGAGCAACACACCGGCGTCTGCCTGACCGTCAACCCGGCCCGTGCCGGCGGCGCATACGGTTACGTCGACATGGGCGACTGGACCGGTGGCCAGGCTGAATACGTGCTGGTGCCGTACGCCGACTTCAACCTGCTGAAACTGCCGGATCGCGACAAGGCCATGGAGAAAATCCGCGACCTGACCTGCCTCTCCGACATCCTCCCGACCGGCTATCACGGCGCGGTTACTGCCGGTGTTGGCCCGGGCAGCTCCGTGTACATCGCCGGCGCCGGTCCGGTCGGCCTCGCCGCTGCCGCTTCCGCACGTTTGCTCGGTGCGGCGGTGGTGATTGTCGGCGACGTCAACACCATCCGCCTGGCCCACGCCAAGGCACAGGGCTTTGAGGTCGTCGACCTGTCCAAAGACACCCCGCTGCACGAACAGATCGCCGCGCTGCTGGGCGAGCCGGAAGTCGATTGCGCGGTGGACTGCGTCGGTTTCGAAGCCCGCGGCCACGGCCACGACGGCGTCAAGGCCGAAGCCCCGGCCACGGTGCTCAACTCACTGATGGGCGTGGTGCGCGTTGCCGGCAAGATCGGTATCCCGGGCCTGTATGTCACCGAAGATCCGGGCGCCGTCGACGCCGCGGCGAAAATGGGCAGCCTGAGCATCCGCTTCGGCCTGGGCTGGGCCAAATCCCACAGCTTCCACACCGGGCAGACTCCAGTGATGAAGTACAACCGCCAGTTGATGCAGGCGATCATGTGGGACCGCATCAACATTGCCGAAGTGGTTGGCGTGCAGGTCATCAGCCTCGATCAGGCGCCGGAAGGTTACGGCGAGTTCGATGCGGGTGTGCCGAAGAAGTTTGTGATTGATCCGCATAAGTTGTTCAGTGCGGCGTAAGGTTTTACCGCAACGCAAAACGGCGACCTCAGGGTCGCCGTTTTGGTTGGATTAGCGTTCATTCAGCGCGAACTTGGCATGCTTTCATTCCTGTGGTTCCCTTTTCGGCCACAAATGAGACTTTTTGCCCGACTTTGAAGGCTTTGAACCCTTCCTTTTCGATATTCTTGTAATGGAGGGAGATCTCGGCTCCCTCGTCAGCGGGTGTAATACCGCCAACACCTTTTTCATCGTTAAACCACTTTACGGTACCGCTTTGTCTATTTGACATGTCAATGCTTCCTGTTTAATTGTCAAAAAGGGGCATCGCAACCAGGCTTTATTTATTCTCTCGTCACGAACCGGTCCAACCTTCATTGCTTTCTACTTTGTCCTTCTTTTAGAGTTTTGTATTTCCTCCGGTATGATCGGTCTTTTAATAACGAAAATAACACCGCTGCCGGCAGAGTTAATAAAACCAAGCTTTATCTTCGTTAAATTACTTGGCGGTACCGATTTGTACTGATGCAGACGATCGGTTTTGTCCATGTAAAACGTAAAAAGGACAACCCTTAGAGTTGCCCTTTTTGCGCGTTACTTTTCCTGTTCTTCAAACGAGCATTTTTTGGCATCTCCATCGGTGACTGCGCAATCATCCGAAGGCTTACCTTCCTTGTCCTTCCAACCGGTCCCAGTGGCTTTAATCGGAGTACCGTTTCTGTAACCGGATGAGGCGCCTAGGTCGCCCTTGCCTTCGTAGCGACAAACGACAACGGAATCGGCGCTGCCTTTGTCTTTAAGGCGTGCAGAGGTGAAGGTGAGATCTTCGTTGTCTTGAGCGTGGGTAATTGAAACTGTCGGGCAAGTGGCTGCATAGGCGGTGCCCATCATTGCAATACTTACCAAAATACCCGCCGCAATTTTCAGCTTCATCATTCGTACTCCGTCATTAAAAGAGCAAGAATGGTCTCCTTGTTTGCACCTATCGCCAACTGTCAGATGTGACAGTTTTTTAGTCTTGTTAGAAATATGTTATCTAATTAATAGCAGATAAACGGCATAAGGATTCCTGCCTTTTGCATCGCTTAGACTATTTTCACAGGAACTGCCAAAGGCTACGCTCCTTTGAATCTTGGGTTTGGAAGGCTGCCAATATCCCTCTATCGCGAGGACCCGACCTCCGGTTAATCTGCCGGAAAATGATGACAATGGAAGTGCAGGAGGAGGAACACGCCAGCCGATCCCCGGTCAAACCGGCAGTTTCGTCGCCGTTGTCCGGTGGCAGCTTTTCCCCAAGAGGATGTCTGAATGAAGATTTCACGCGGTTTTGCCTTGGCATCGCTCCTGACCCTGGCCGCCGGGCCGGTGTTTGCCGGTTTCAGTTTGAACGACGTGGCCGGTGCGGTAGCGGGGATGCAAGGTGGTGACAAGGCGGCCGCTGCGGCGCCGACCTCGGAAACCGCTGGTTTGTTGAGTGCTTTGAGTGCGCTGGACGTCACACCGGAGCAGGCCGTTGGCGGTACCAGTGCGATGCTTGGGCTGGCGAAGAATCAGTTGAGCAGCACCGACTATTCGCAACTGGCCAAGGAAGTGCCGGGTATCGACAAGCTGTCCGGTGGCAGCGGCAATCTGGCGGCGCTCGGGGCTTTGCTCGGTTCGTCCGGCAAGTCCGCAGGCCTTGAGAATGCACTGGGCAATGTCAAAGACAGCAACGATCTGAACAACGCGTTCAGCGCGCTGGGCATGGACAGTGGCATGATCGGCCAGTTTGCCCCGGTGTTGCTGCAGTACCTCGGTCAGCAGGGCGTCGGCGGTTCGCTGTTGAGCAGCCTGGGCAGCATCTGGGGCACCGGCACCGGCACTTGAGTCAGCCGCGCTCGTTGCGCAGCTCGACGATGCGCTGATCCTTTTCGGTCCAGAGCTGGTTGACCCAGTTCTGGACGTGTTGGCGAAAGGCCGGATCTTTCTCGTAATCGCCCTGCCACAGCGTCGGGTCGAGTTCGCGGGTCCTGATGTCGATGATCACTCGCGGCACGTTGCCGCTGATCAGGTCCCAGAAGCCCGGGATTTTTTCCTGCGGATACACCACCGTCACATCGAGCATCGCATCGAGCTGTTCACCCATCGCCGCCAGCACGAACGCCACCCCGCCGGCCTTGGGTTTGAGCAGGTGGCTGAACGGTGATTCCTGCTGGGTGCTTTTCGCCAGGGTGTAGCGCGTTCCTTCCAGATAATTGACCACCGTCACCGGCTGGCGCTTGAACAGCTCGCACGCCGCTTTGGTGATTTCCAGATCCTTGCCCGCCAGCTCGGGGTTCTTTGCCAGAAAGGCTTTGGTGTAGCGCTTCATGAACGGGTAATCCAGCGCCCACCATGCCAGCCCGAGAAACGGCACCCAGATCAGCTCTTTCTTCAGGAAGAACTTGAAGAACGGCGTGCGCCGGTTGAGGGTCTGGATCAGTGCCGGAATATCGACCCACGATTGATGGTTGCTGACCACCAGATAGGACGTGTCGCGGCGCAGATCGTCGCCGCCGCGAATGTCCCATTGCGTGGGGATGCACAGCTGGAAGATCAGCTTGTCGATCTCGGCCCAGGTCTCGGCGATCCACATCACCGCCCCCGATGCGTAATCCCGCCAGCGCCCGGGTGCAACCAGCTTGAGCAGGGCGAACACCATCAACGGCCCGATCAGGATCAGGGTGTTGAGCAACAGCAGCAGGGTGACGAAACAGCCGGTGAGCAGGCGGCGCATAAGCAACTCTATGAAGTGGCAGGGGCGAGCCATGATAAGCAGCTTCGCGCGACAGGCCAAATCGGCGCTGACGAATGTTTCACTTTTTGCCGGGTATGCTTCGCTCAAGATTCGATCTGAATGCACTGGCCTCTTCGCGAGCAGGCTCGCTCCCACAGGGGAATGCATTTCAAATGTGGGAGCGAGCCTGCTCGCGAAGGGGGCCGAGAAGCGAACGAATAACTTGGCGCGTGTCTAAAATCCCAGTTTGCCGCCCTCAATTTCCAAGGAAGCCCCTTACGTGAAATCCCTCCTTGCTCTGTTTGCCCTCGTCGCGCTGCCGGTAATGGCCGCCGAGCCGACGCTGTACGGTCGCTACGAATACATCGCGCTGCCGGAAATCGGTGGCGAAGTGCTCAAGGCCAAGATGGACACCGGCGCGCTGACCGCCTCGCTGTCGGCCAAGGACATCGAGACCTTCACCCGCGACGGCGAAGACTGGGTGCGTTTCCGCCTCGCCACCAAAGATGCCAGCAACAAGGTTTTCGAGCACAAGGTCGCGCGGATCAGCAAGATCAAAAGCCGTTCCGACGAGGACGATGAAGAGCGCGACAGCAGCGATGTCGCCAAGCGCCCGGTGGTCGATCTGGAACTGTGCCTGGGCAACGTCAAGCGCACCGTCGAGGTCAACCTGACCGACCGCAGCCACTTCAACTATCCGCTGCTGATCGGCGCCAAGGCCTTGCGCGAGTTCGGCGCGGCGGTCAACCCGGCGCGGCGTTACACCGCCGACAAGCCTGACTGCTAAGTGGTCTGATTGACGTAACCCCGGGCTTGGGGCACCGTTCGCGCACTAACTGCCACGGGCTCGGACGCCATGCCGCACATCCTGATTGTCGAAGACGAAGCGGCGATTGCCGACACATTGATTTTTGCCTTGCAGGGCGAGGGGTTCAGCACCACGTGGCTGAACCTCGGCGCGGCGGCGCTGGAGCATCAGCGGCAGACCCCGGCCGACCTGATCATTCTCGATATCGGTTTGCCGGACATCAGTGGCTTCGAAACCTGCAAGCAACTGCGGCGCTTCACGGAAGTGCCGGTGCTGTTTCTCAGCGCCCGCGACGCCGAGATCGACCGCGTGGTGGGCCTGGAGATCGGTGCCGACGATTACGTGGTCAAGCCGTTCAGCCCGCGTGAAGTGGCGGCGCGGGTCAAAGCCATCCTCAAACGCATGGCGCCGCGCGCAACCCTGGAAGCAGGCTCAACGCTGTTTCGCATCGATGCCGAACGCGTGCAGATCAGCTATCGCGGCCAGCCGCTGAGCCTGACCCGCCATGAATTCCGCTTGTTGCAATGCCTGCTCGAACAACCTGAGCGGGTGTTCAGCCGCGAGCAATTGCTCGATGCGCTGGGCGTAGCGGCCGATGCCGGTTACGAGCGCAGCATCGACAGTCACATCAAAAGCCTGCGCGCCAAGTTGCGCCTGGTGCGCGCCGAGGCCGAGCCGATCCAGACCCATCGCGGCCTCGGTTACAGCTACAGCCCGGGGCACAGCTGATGTCGCTGGGGCTGCGGATTTTTCTGGTGTACGTGCTGTTTGTCGGCCTGACCGGCTATTTCGTCCTCAACACGGTGATGGAAGAAATCCGCCCCGGCGTGCGTCAGTCCACCGAAGAGACGCTGGTGGACACCGCCAACCTGATGGCAGAAATCCTGCGCGACGATTTCAAGGCCGGCACCCTCAGCGAGAACCGCTGGCCGCAATTGCTCCGCGCCTATGGCGAGCGCCAGCCGCAAGCGACCATCTGGGGCTTGCCGAAAAACCAGGTCAACCACCGCATCTACGTCACCGACGCCAAGGGCATCGTTGTGCTCGACTCCAGCGGCGTCGCAGTCGGCCAGGATTATTCGCGCTGGAACGACGTCTACCTGACCCTGCGCGGCGAGTACGGCGCGCGCTCCAGCCGCAGTGATCCTGACGATCCGAGCTCTTCAGTGATGCACGTCGGTGCGCCGATCCGCGACAACGGCAGGATCGTCGGCGTGGTCACCGTGGCCAAGCCCAACAGTTCATTGCAACCCTACGTCGATCGCACCGAGCGGCGCTTGCTGTTTTACGGCGCTGGACTGATCGGCCTCGGTCTGCTGTTCGGCGCTTTGCTCTCATGGTGGCTTAGTCGTGCGCTGCACCGTTTGACCGGTTATGCCCAGGCGGTCAGCGAAGGCCGGCGCGTGGAAGTGCCGCATTATCGCGGCGGCGAGCTGGAGCAACTGGCGACGGCGGTCGAGCAGATGCGCACGCAGCTCGAAGGCAAGGCCTACGTCGAGCGCTACGTGCACACCCTGACCCATGAATTGAAAAGTCCGCTAGCGGCCATTCGGGGTGCGGCTGAGTTGCTGCAAAGCGAGATGCCGGCCGTCCAGCGTTTGCGCTTTGTCAGCAACATCGACAGCGAAAGCGCGCGGATGCAGCAGTTGATCGAGCGCCTGCTCAACCTGGCGCAGGTCGAACAGCGCCAAGGGCTGGAAGAACGCGTGGCAGTGCCGCTGGCGCTGTTGGTCGCAGAACTGCTCAAGGCGCAGGCCGCGCGGATCGAGGGCAAACAACTGCGTGTCGAGCAAGCGATCGGCGAGGATCTGCTGTTGATTGGCGAGCCGTTTCTGCTGCGGCAGGCGTTGGGCAATCTGCTGGAAAACGCCTTGGATTTCACCCCGGCGCAGGGGCTGTTGCGCTTGCGTGCCGAGCGGGTTGGCGAGCAGATCGAGTTCCGCCTGTTCAACCAGACTACACCGATTCCCGATTACGCCTTGCCGCGTTTGACCGAGCGCTTCTACTCGTTGCCGCGCCCGGACAGCGGACGCAAGAGCACCGGATTGGGGCTGAACTTCGTTGAAGAAGTGGTCAAGTTACATGGCGGGGTGATGCGCATTGGTAATGTCGAGGGTGGGGTTGAGGTGGTATTGCGCTTGCCGTGAGACCCAGTTGCTGCCTTCGCGAGCAGGCTCGCTCCAAGAGGGAATGCATTCTCCACACAATCTCCATATTCCCCCCACACTCCCACCACACCGTATCAGCAGACTCCCCCCATCCAAACAGGGAGAGTCCCATGAACAAGAATCTGACCATCAAGCTCGGCGCGATTGCCTTGTTGATCCTGCTGTTGCTGATCCCGTTGCTGATGATCGACGGCATCATCGATGAGCGTCAGCAACTGCGCGACGGTGTGCTCGAAGACATCGCGCGCAGTTCCAGTTACAGCCAGCAACTGACCGGGCCGGTGATGGTAGTGCCGTATCGCAAGGTGGTGCGCACCTGGAAAACCAACGAGAAAACCAACAAGCGCTACGAGGAGATCGGCGAGGCGCGCGGGCGTTTGTACTTTCTGCCGGAGCGTTTCGAGCTCGACGGGCAAGTACAAACCGAACTGCGCAAACGCGGCATTTACGAGGCGCGACTGTTCCACGCCGACAATCGTATCGATGGGCATTTTTCCCTGCCGGCGCAGTTGGGCATCAAGGAAAATTTTGCCGATTACCAATTCGACGCGCCGTTCCTCGCCGTCGGTATCAGCGATATTCGCGGCATCGAAAACGCGCTGAAACTCGAGCTCGGCGGCCAGCAACTGGATTTCGTGCCCGGCAGCGAAGTGGCGTGGATCGGTGAGGGCGTACACGTGACCCTGCCGGCGCTCGACGCCAGCAAAGCCACGCAATTGACCTTCGGTTTCGACCTGCGTCTGCAAGGCACCGGCTCGCTGCGTGTGGTGCCGGTGGGCAAGACCAGCAGTGTCAGCCTCGCCGCCAACTGGCCGCACCCCAGCTTCGTCGGCAACTTCCTGCCGGCCAAGCGCGAGATCAACGATCAGGGGTTCAGCGCCGACTGGCAGACCTCGTTTTTCTCCACCAACCTGCAAGAGGCGATGGAGCGCTGCGTCGCTGGCGACTGTGACGCGCTTAACGGGCGCAGCTTCGGCGTCAGCTTCATCGACCCGGTGGATCAGTACCTGAAGAGCGACCGGGCGATCAAATACGCGCTGCTGTTCATCGTTCTGACATTCGCCGGTTTCTTCCTCTTCGAAGTGCTCAAGAGCCTGGCGGTGCACCCGGTGCAATATGCCTTGGTCGGTGTTGCGCTGGCGTTCTTTTACCTGCTGCTGTTGTCACTGTCGGAACACATCGGTTTTGCGCTGGCGTATCTGTTGTCGGCGAGTGGCTGCGTATTGCTGATTGGCTTCTATGTCAGCCACGTCTTGCGCAGCGCACGGCATGGCTTGCGTTTTTCGGCCGGGCTGGCGGCGCTGTATGGCTTGCTGTACGGCTTGCTCAGCGCCGAGGATTACGCGCTGCTGATGGGCTCGCTGATGCTGTTCGGTCTGCTCGGGGTGTTCATGGTGCTGACGCGCAAGCTGGACTGGTACGGGATTGGTTTGAAGTCGGCCAGGCCGCTGGAGTTTGATGTGGAGGCGATGCAATGAGCGGGTTGCGAGCTGAGCGCAGGGAAGTGGCGGTTCTGCTGACGCTGATTGTTGCAGCGCTGCCGCCGGAACCGAGGTGGTGCCATCGCTGGCAAGCCAGCTCCCACAGGATATATGCCGACACACAGGTCAGCGGTCTGTCCCGATTCAATGTGGGAGCTGGCTTGCCAGCGATGGGGGCAGATCAGGCGCCGCAGAATCAGGGCTTGGGCATTGTCGCCACCATGGACGGTCGCTGACTCACTTCAAAATACCAATTGGCCAGTTGCGGATTGGCTGCACGCCAGTCCATGTCCGGGAAGCGCAGATCCAGATAGCCCAGCGCGCAGGCCACGCTGATCGCCGCGACATCGAAGTGGCTGGTCAGCTCGGCAATCGCTTCGCTCTCGAGCACGGCGAGGGCGCGGCGGATCTTGTCGCGCTGGGCATCGAGCCATTCGTCCCAGTGTTTTTCCACCGGGCGCAGAACGGTTTCATAACGCACCATCACCGAGGCATCCATGATCCCGTCGGCCATCGACGCCAGGGTCAGGCGCCGCCAGCGCGCCGCACCTTCACGGGGGATCAGCGGATTGCCGACGTGCTGCTGGTCGAGGTACTCGAGGATGACGCGGCTGTCATGGATGACATTGCCATCGGCCAGGCGCAGGGCGGGGATCTTGCTCAGCGGGTTGTCGGCAATCAGCGCCGGGTCCGGGCTGACCGGGCTGAGCACGCAGTCCTGCAGCGCGACACGATCCTGCTGACCGGTTTCGTGCAGCAGCACCATGACCTTGCGGACAAAGGGCGACAGGGTGTTGTGGTACAGGGTCATGCTGGGGGCGGACATGGCAAGGTCTCGATCAGGACAATGATCGGGCAGCATAGCCTGCTCGCGTCCGGCGCAGAACCCATGTGGGAGCGAGCCTGCTCGCGAAGGCGTCGTGACAGTCGACTTTGATGTTGAATGTCCGGGCGCTTTCGCGAGCAGGCTCGCTCCCACAAGGGATTCTCAGCTTCGCGGCAGAAAACCTCTTATCGCCAGAAATGCCGGCACGCCAAGCCCGACCCAGCTCAACGCATCCCAGATTCCATCCCCCAGCAACGCCGCAAACAGCCCCGCCGCACTGAGCAGGGCGATCACGATCGGTGTGCTGAAGACTTTCCAGAAACTCGACTGACGCGGCTTCATGCCGAGGCCTCCGCCGCTTCCAGAACAGGCTTGGCCGCCTTGCGCCGCACCACCCACAAATACACCCCACTGGCCAACACGATGATCGTCAGCACATCCAGCGTCGCCCAGAGAATCTTCATCGGCATGCCGCCGTAGTCACCAAAGTGCAGCGGCTGCGACATGCCCATGGCGTCCATGTACCACGGCCGTTCGGCCACGGCGGTGACCTGCAAGGTCGTGGCGTCGATCAGCACCGGTGTCAGCAGGTGCGAGGTCAGGTGCGTGCCGCCCTTCATGAACACCGAATAATGGTGCTCGCTGGAAAAACGGGTGCCGGGGAAGGCGATGAAATCCGGCTTCATCCCCGGTGCGACTTCCTCGGCGATGTCGAGCAGCCGGGTAGCCGGCGCCAGTTGGGTCAGCGGCGGCGCATCGCGATACGGCGCGATCAGCGTGGTCAACGCGTCGTTGCGCCAAGCGGCGATGAGCAGGTCGGCGCAGGCGCTGATCACCCCGGTCACCCCCACCACCAGACACCAGGTCAAAGTGACGACGCCGATCAGGTTGTGCAGATCGAGCCAGCGCAGCCGCGTTGATTTGTCCTGACGTACGGTGCCGAATTTCAAGCGGCGCATGAACGGCAGGTACAGCACCGTGCCGGACACGATCGCCACGACAAACAACAGACCCATGAACGCCAGCAGCAGCTTGCCCGGCAGCCCGGCGAACATGTCGACGTGCAGGCGCAGGATGAACAGCATCAAGCCACCGTTGGCCGAAGGGGTTTCCAGCGCTTCGCCAGTGCGCGCATCGAGCATGAAGGTGTGCGAAGAGTTCGGCTCGGTGTCGGGCGTCCTGGCCATGATCGCGAACGCCGCGTTCGGCTCTTCGTCGTCGTAGCCGAAGTACTGCATGACTTCGCCCGGGCGATGCTTCTGCGCGGCATCGACCAGTTGCTGCAGGTTGAGTTGCGGCGTGTCGGCCGGCATCTCGCGCAGCTCCGGGGCGTTGCCCAGCGCGTGATCAATCTCGTGGCTGAAAATCAGCGGCAGACCGGTCAGCGCCAGCATCAGCAGAAACACGGTGCAGATCAGGCTGGTCCAGGTGTGGATGAACGACCAACGGCGGATGGTTTTACTTTTCATTGCATGACCTTCAAAAACACCGAAGCCGTCCGGTACGGACGGCCTGGGAACAGGGCCTGTTTCAGCTCACTGGCTTACCACTTGTAAGTGGCGCTGGCGACGACACTGCGCTGGTCGCCGTAGTAGCAGTAGAAGCTGTCGCAGGTGGAAATGTAGTCCTTGTCGAACAGGTTGGTCGCATTCACCGCCAGCGATGCACCCTTCAGACTGTTGTCCAGACGGCCGAGATCATAATGCACGCTGGCGTCGAACACGGTGTAGGCGTCAGCCTTGCCCAGCCAGGTGTTGGCCTTGTCGCCGTAGGTGTTGCCGGTGTAGCGCACGCCGGCGCCAATGCCGAAACCGTCGAGCACGCCGGCGTGCCAGGTGTAGTCGGTCCACAGCGAGGCTTGTTGGTTGGGCATCAGTTGCAGACGATTGCCCTTGTCGATGCCTTTCTGCACTTCGGACTTGGCCAGGGTGTAGGCGGCGATGACTTTGAGGTTATCGGTCACATCCGACACGGCCTCGAGTTCCAGGCCTTTGACCTTCACTTCGCCGGTCTGGCTGGTCACTGAAACGTTGTTGACGAAGGTGTTCACCGCGACGTTCTTCTGGGTCAGGTCATACACGGCGGCGGTCAGCAGGGTCTTGCTGCCCGGAGGCTGGTATTTGATGCCCAGTTCCCACTGCTTGCCTTCGGTTGGCTTGAGCGAGCCGGTCGAGGTGGCATCGGCGCCGGTGGTCGGCTGGAAGGATTCGGCGTAGGACAGGTACGGCACGAAGCCGTTATCGAAGACGTAGCTGAGCGCCGCGTTGCCGCTGAATTTCTTGTCACGCTGGGTGTTGGTCGCATCGCCCTTGTTGAAGAATTCAGTGCTGGTGTGCACCCAGTCTTCACGGCCGCCGAGGGTCAGGCGCCACTGATCGAGGGCCATTTGGTCCTGCACGTAGAGGCCGGTCTGGTAGGTCTTCTGGTTGTAGTCGTAAAACGCCGTGGAGCGTGCTGGACGTACGATCGGCTGGCCGTAGATCGGGTTGTTGACGTTGATGCTCGGCGCCGAACCGAAAATTGACGTGTAGTTGGTGTTGCTGCGCTGATGATCGAGACCCAGCAGCAGCGTATGGCTGATTTCGCCGGTGGCGAAGTCAGCCTGGAAATTGTTATCCACGGCAAACTGACTGATGTCTTCGTCGGCGTTAGTGGTACTGCGACCGACATTGCCTTGATCGTCCACGGTAAATCCGGCAAACGATGGGTTGTAACTGTTAACGGTCACGGTCTGGAACGACAGGTCAGATTTGGTGTAGCGCAGATTCTGCTTGAACTGCCAGACATCGTTGAGGCGATGTTCGAAGGCATAACCCAGCGCGTAATAAGTGCGGTCGTAATAATCGTAGTCGGGATCGCCGAGATTCTTGTGATGGGAAATCTTGCCGAACGGCATGTCGATCTTGGTGCCCTGGATGGGATAGAACTGGCTGGTGACGCCGGTATCATCGCGGGTGAACTGGCTCAGCAGAGTGATTTTTGTATCGTCGTCGATGTTCCAGGTCAGGCTCGGTGCGATGTTGTAGCGCTTGTTGTCGATGTGGTCGATTTGCGTATCGCTGTCGCGCACCACGCCGCTGAGGCCATAGAGAAACTGCCCGGCGTCATCGATCTTGCCGGTGCTGGCGAAGTTGATCTGGCGGTGATTGTCGCTGCCGTATTGCAACTGGATTTCGCTGCTGGCTTCAGCGCTCGGGCGGCGGCTGACCATGTCGAGCAAACCGCCCGGCGGGGTCTGGCCGTACACCGACGAGGCCGGGCCACGCAGCAGGGCGAGGCGGTCGAGGTTCCAGGTTTCCTGTTTCGGGTTGGCGTACACGCCTTTGGGCAGCGGCAGGCCATCGAGGAACTGGGTCGGCTCGAAACCGCGTACGCGCAGCCAGTCGGCACGGGTGTCGCTGCCGTAGCTGCTGGCGGTGATGCCCGGCATGTAGCGCACAGCGTCATCGAGGCTGTGCACGCTGCGGTCGTCCATTTGCTGGCGGGTCGCCACCGAGATCGAACGCGGTGCTTCGACCAGCGCAGTGTCGGTCTTGGTGCCGGCGGCGGTGCGGGTCGCGGTGTAGCCTTCGACCGGGCCCCAGGCGCTTTCGAAGTTTTCCACGCCGATGACCGAAGTTTCCGGCAGGGCCAGCGTGCCTTCAGGCACGGCCACCAGGGTGTAGGTGCCGGCGCTGCTCTGTTCCAGTTGCAGACCGGTGCCGCGCAAGGCCGCGCGCAGGGCTCCGGCGGCGTCGTACTGGCCGTTGACCGGGGCCGAGGTCTTGCCGGCGGCCAGCGCAGGATTGAGCGACAGGGCGAGGCCGCCCTGGCTGGCGATCTGGTTCAGGGTGGTCGACAGCGGCGCCGCCGGCAGGTTGTAGGCGCGCACGCTGGACGCTTGCTCAGCGGCGAGCAACGGGCTGCTGATCAGCGGCGTGCCGAAAGCGATGGCAAAAGCCAGCAGACTGGGGCGCAACAAGGTGTCTGGCGAACGGGACATACGGCGGCTCCTGAATGGAAATATTTCTCAATTGCCTGTGTGCCGGACGAGATTGGAAAAGTGATAGGGCTGGGTGGAAATTCTTTTTTGCAGGAAATGGTTGTGCGGCTGATGGCGCCTTCGCGAGCAGGCTCGCTCCCACAGGTGATCGCATGCCAATGTGGGAGCGAGCCTGCTCGCGAAGGCGGTTTTCCTGCCGACGCATTACTCAGGCTTGATATCAGCCTTCGCCACGGTGACCCAATACGGCGTATGCCGCTCGATCTGCACTGGCAGAGTCGGCAGCAAAGCACTCAGTGCCTTGTCGGTGTCATGCAACGGAAAGCTGCCGGTAATGCGCAGATCGGCCACTTCCGGCGCCACGCCCAGATGGCCACGACGATAGCGCCCGAGCTCATGCAACAGATCGCCCAGTCGCGCGTTGTCCACCACCAGCATGCCGCGCGTCCAGGCATCGGCGCCGGGGGCGAGGGCGGCAATCGAGCCCAGCCCGTCACTGCGCAGCAACACCTGCTGGCCTTCGCGCAGAATCTGTTCTTGCGGGTTGGCCTGGGCATGTGCCGCCACCGCTGACTGCAACACACTCAGCCGTGTGCCATCGTCCTCGCGTTTGACCAGAAACCGCGTGCCCAGCGCGCGCATGCTGCCTTCGCGGGTTTCGACGATAAACGGCCGCGCGTCGCCATGCCCGGTCTCGACGAGGATTTCGCCTTCCTGCAACACGATCAAGCGGCGCTCGTCATCGAAGCGTACGTCGACCGCGCTGTGGGTATTGAGGTTGAGCAGAGTGCCGTCGGACAGGCGCACGGTGCGCTGTTCGCCGGTGGCGGTGCGTTGATCGGCGAGCCAGTAATCCAGCGGCAGATAGCGCTCGCTGACAAACAGCCCGAGCCCGATGATCACCACGACACTGGCCAGCCCGCTGCCGAGTTTGCGCACGCGGCGGCGAATGCCTTCGCGCGATTGCAGCAACGCACTTCGGGCCGGGCCTTTGGCGACACTGAAGCGCTGATCGAGCATGCCCAACTGGCGCCACGCGCGGGCGTGTTCCTCATGGGCCGCATGCCACTTGGCGAATTCCTCGCGCTCCAGCGCGGTGCTCGAGTCGAGGGTCAATTGCCAGGCAATCGCCGCGTCCAGCACATGCGCCGGCACCGGGCGCGAACTGGCCGCCGTCATGTCGGCTCACCGTACAGGGCGATGTAACACTGGCGCAGGCCTTGCGCCAGATACTGCCGCACGCGCGGCACTGACACGCCGAGTCTGGCGGCGATTTCGCCGTGGCTGAGACCGTCGAGGCGGTTATACAGGAAGGCCGCACGAGCCTTGGTCGACAACTTGCCGAGCAGGCGATCGATGGCCTTTAGGTCGTCGAGGATCATTTGCTGTTCTTCCACCGACGGCTGTTCGTCTTCGGGGATCAGCATCAGTTCGGTGAGGTAGGCCTGTTCCAGCGCGGCGCGGCGGAAGTAGTCAAACAACAGGCCTTTGGCGATCGCCACCAGAAATGCCCGAGGTTCGCGCGGCGTCAGCAGTTCGTCGCGGTTGAGCAGGCGCACGAAGGTGTCCTGGCTCAGGTCCTCGGCACGCTGCGGACACGCCACATTGCGCCGCAACCACGCCAGCAGCCAACCGCGATGGTCGCGATACATCGCACCGACGAGCTCACTGTGGGGGTTGGGCACTGACGACACCGGACATCACCGATTGGGAAATGTTAACTAACGAGAATAGTTCGCGATTCTGGCAGAGGTGGGAATGGTTAGCAATTGGCCACTGGTCAGGTGATCTGAAGCAACGCGTTGCCTTGTGGGAGCGAGCCTGCTCGCGAAGGCGGCTGGGGAGGTGCCGAAAAGCTAGAAGGACGGCGCCTGCTGCCGCCGCTTCCACTGGCTCAACCGCTGCTGCAACTGCAACGGACTGTAAATCTGCTGCGCCCGCGCTCGGCTGAACAGGATCAACGCCAACTCCGCCGTGGCCAGCGCATCGGCACTGGCGTTATGCCGTTCGAACACTTCCAGCCGGAACCACTCGATCCACTCATCCAGCCCGGCCTCGCGAATCTGCGCCTGCGGACACAGAAACGGCGCGATATCTGCCACATCCAGAAACACATGCTGCAGCTTATGCCCCAGGTGTTCTTTCACTGCGCGCCCGAGCATGTGCTGATCGAACGGCGCATGAAAGGCCAGCACCGGGCTGTCGCCGATGAACTCCAGCAACTCCAGCAACGCTTCCGCCGGGTCGCTGCCTGCGGCAATCGCAGTCGGCCCCAAGCCATGAATCAGTACGCTGGGGCTGAGCTTCAGCTCGCGGCATTGCAGCGTGCGCTCGAACTGCTGACTGAAATCGATCGCACCGTCCTCGATCACCACCGCGCCGATCGACAGGACCCGATCCTTGCTCATATTCAGGCCGGTGGTTTCCAGGTCCAGCACCACCCAGCGCTGCTCGCGCAGGCTGCATTCGCTCAGCTCGGCAAGCGCCGGCAGCTTCGCCAGCCGCTGCTGCAAGTCCGCCGACACCACGGGGCTGGCCGGGCGCAGCCAGGAAAACAGGCTCATAGCTGATACCGCAAGGTCAGGCTGCTTTGCAGGCGCTGCGCCTGCCGCAGGGATTCGCGCAGGATGCGCCGGTCAAGGTGATTGAGGCTGTCGGGATCGACGCGGTTTGAGTACGGCTGATTTTCCCGAGTTTGCAACTGATGCTGCTGCATCCGCGTTTGCTGAATGAAGTGATAGGCCTCTTCATACGCCGCGCCGTCGAGCGGCTCGATGACTTGTTTATCGACCAATTGGCGGAAACGCTCGAGGGTGTTGTTGGCGTCGATGCCGTTGGCCAGCGCCAGCAAACGGGCACCGTCGACGAACGGCGTCAGACCCTGAATTTTCAGATCCAGCGTGGCTTTCTCACCGTTCTTGCGGGCCAGCACGAATTCACGGAATCGCCCAACGGGAGGGCGATTACGCAGCGCATTTTCGGCGAGCATGCGCTGGAACAGGCGGTTGTCGGCGACCTGATCGAGAATGCCACGGCGCAATTGCTCGCAGCCTTGTTCATCGCCCCAGACCACGCGCAGGTCGAAATAAATGCTCGAACCCAGCAGGTTCTCCGGCGTGGCTTCGCGGATGAACGCCGCGAAGCGTCGCGCCCATTCGGCCCGCGACAGACACAGCTCGGGATTGCCGGCCATGATGTTGCCCTTGCACAGGGTAAAGCCGCACTGCGCCAGGCTCTGGTTGATCTGCTGGGCAATCGGCAGCAGCTTGCCGCGTATCTCCGCTGCGTGCGCGGCATCGCGGGCGTCGAAGAGAATCCCGTTGTCCTGATCGGTGTGCAGCGTCTGCTCGCGCCGGCCCTCGCTGCCGAAACACAGCCAGCTGAACGGCACGCCCGGGTCGCCCTTTTCGGCGAGGGTCAGTTCGATCACCCGACACACCGTGTGATCGTTGAGCAGGGTGATGATGTGAGTGATCTGCGTCGATGACGCGCCGTGGGCGAGCATGCGTTCGACCAGTTGGCCGATCTCGCCGCGCAAGGTCACCAGTTGCTCGATCCGTTGCGCGCTGCGGATGGTCCGGGCGAGGTGGACCAGATCGACTCGTTGCAGGGAGAACAGATCACGCTCGGACACTACACCGCACAGGCGTTGATCCTTGACCAGACAGACGTGGGCGATGTGCCGCTCGGTCATGGCGATCGCCGCATCGAAGGCGCTGTGATCCGGCGACAGATGAAACGGTGATCGAGTCATGTGCTGTTCGATGGCGTCGCTGAAATCGCCGACACCTTCGGCGACCACATGGCGCAAATCGCGCAGGGTGAAAATCCCCAGCGGCGCCTTGTGCTCATCCACCGCGACGATGCTGCCGACCTGTTGCTCGTGCATCAGCTTCACCGCTTCACGCAGTGGCGTATCGGCACTGCAAGTCACCGGATGGCGCATCGCAAGTTCACCGAGACGAGTGTTCAGCGAGTATTGGGTGCCGAGGGTTTCCACGGCTTTTTGTTGCACTTGCTGGTTGACTTGATCGAGCAGGCTGCTCACCCCACGCAAGGCGAAATCGCGGAAGGCGCTGGAAAGGGCGAACAGTTTGATGAACGCCAGTTTGTTCAGTTGCAGGCAAAAGGTGTCTTCGCCCGCCAGGTGTTCGGTGCGCGTAGCGCGCTCACCGAGCAGCGCGGCCAGCGGAAAGCATTCGCCGGTGGTGATTTCGAAGGTGGTTTCGGTGCCGGGCTTGGTGATGTGCTGGCGTTCGCCGACCACCCGACCCTGTTTGACGATATAAAAGTGCTCCACCGGGCCGTCAGCCGGTTTGATGATGCTCTCGCCCTGGGCAAAAAAACGCAGCTGACATTGCTCCACCAGATAGGCGAGGTGGGCGTGTTCCATCTGATTGAAGGGCGGGAAGCGCTGAAGGAATTGCAGGGTGCCCTGAATGTTCTGCAACACCGCGGTTTTCCCTGCCTGGGTGAAGGCGTCCGCTTTGCTCATAACCATTACCGCAGTCTTTTTCGAATTGTTGTTGTCGGATCGTTGCGACCATGGTCGGCCCCGGCGGGCAGGGTGCCCATTGGACGTAAGTCTAGGTTTTGCCACCATTGGCCGATTTTCGGAAATAACCTACGCAAAAGCTCGGAAAAGCTTGCGCTAGCCACTTGGAAAAAATTCCGACGAAGTGCACATTGAAGCGCTGTCCGGTGATGTCTGACGACTTGCCAGGGATTGTTTGAACATTTAGAGAGCGCCATGTCCGACCACGATATTTTGAGCGACGCCGAGCGGGAAGCGCTCAGCGCAGTGATGCTCGAACCCGATCTGCCGCCGCAGCGTGTCCTGATCGTCGACGACGACAAGGACGCCCGCGAGCTGTTGTCGGAGATTCTCGCGCTGGACGGCATTCGCTGCATGACCGCAGCCAGCGGTGAAACCGCGCTGAAAATGCTCGATGAAAAGCCTTCGATCGGCCTTGTGATTACCGACCTGCGCATGGGCAATGTCGACGGCCTCGAGCTGATTCGCCAGGTGCGTGAATCGGTACGGGCAGCGATGCCGATCATCATCGTCTCCGGCGATGCCGACGTGAAAGACGCGATCGAAGCGATGCATTTGAGCGTGGTGGATTTTCTGCTCAAGCCGATTGATACGGGGAAGTTGCTTGAGTTGGTGAAACACGAATTGGGCATCGAGCCCTGAATATTTGAGGATGATCGTTCCCACGCTCTGCGTGGGAATGCATCAATGGACGCTCCGCGTCCGCTGTTGTGGGACGCGGAGCGTCCCGGGCTGCATTCCCACGCGGAGCGTGGGAACGATCAATCCGCCTCCGAACACATAAACAAAAGGGCCCTGATCTCTCGATCAGGGCCTTTTTCATTCCAACCATCAACTCAAGTCACAGACCATTCTTGGCCTTGAACTCGCGACGACGACGGTGCAGCACCGGCTCGGTGTAGCCGTTCGGTTGCTTGGTGCCTTCGATCACCAGTTCGACTGCCGCCTGGAAGGCGATGTTGCTGTCGAAGTCCGGTGCCAGCGGGCGATACAGCGGGTCGTTGGCGTTCTGGCGGTCAACCACTGGCGCCATGCGCTTGAGGCTTTCCATCACTTGCTCTTGGCTGACGATACCGTGGCGCAGCCAGTTGGCGATGTGCTGGCTGGAGATGCGCAGCGTCGCACGGTCTTCCATCAGGCCGACGTCGTTGATATCCGGCACTTTGGAGCAACCGACACCCTGGTCGATCCAGCGCACCACGTAACCGAGAATGCCCTGGGCGTTGTTGTCCAGTTCGTTCTTGATCTGCTCTGGCGTCCAGCTTGGGTTCACTGCCAGTGGAATGGTCAGGATGTCGTCCACCGAGGCGCGCGCACGTTTGGCCAGTTCGGCCTGACGCGCAAACACGTCAACCTTGTGGTAGTGCAGCGCGTGCAGCGCAGCGGCGGTCGGCGATGGCACCCAGGCAGTGTTGGCGCCGGCCAGAGGGTGAGCGATTTTCTGCTCGAGCATCGCTGCCATCAGATCCGGCATGGCCCACATGCCTTTACCGATTTGCGCACGACCTTGCAGGCCGGTGCTCAGACCGATGTCGACGTTCCAGTTCTCGTAGGCGCCGATCCACTTCTCGGCCTTCATGTCAGCCTTGCGCACCACTGGGCCGGCCTCCATGGACGTGTGGATTTCGTCGCCGGTACGGTCGAGGAAACCGGTGTTGATGAACACCACGCGCTCGCTGGCGGCCTTGATGCAAGCCTTGAGGTTGACCGTGGTGCGGCGCTCCTCGTCCATGATCCCGACTTTCAGGGTGTTGCGCGGCAAGCGCAGGACGTCTTCGATACGCCCGAACAGCTCGTTGGTGAACGCCGCTTCTTCCGGGCCGTGCATTTTCGGTTTGACGATGTACACCGAACCGGTGCGGGTGTTGCGCCGCGAGGTGTTGCCGTTGAGGTTGTGCATTGCTGCCAGGCAAGTCACCAGACCATCGAGGATGCCTTCCGGTACTTCGTTGCCTTGACTGTCGAGGATCGCATCGATGGTCATCAGATGGCCGACGTTGCGCACGAACAACAGCGAACGACCGTGCAGGGTCACTTCACCGCCGTTGGGCGCGGTGTAGGTGCGATCCGGGTTCATGGTGCGGGTGAAGGTCTGGCCGCCCTTGGCGACCTCTTCCGACAGGTCGCCCTTCATCAGGCCGAGCCAGTTGCGGTAGATCACCACTTTGTCGTCGGCATCGACGGCGGCCACGGAGTCTTCGCAGTCCATGATCGTGGTCAGCGCCGCTTCCATGAGAATGTCTTTGACGCCGGCGGCGTCGGTCTGGCCGACCGGGGTGCTGGCGTCGATCTGGATTTCGAAGTGCAGGCCGTTGTGCTTGAGCAGCACCGCGATCGGCGCGTTGGCGTCGCCCTGGAAACCGATCAACTGAGCGTCATCGCGCAGGCCACTGTTGCTGCCGCCCTTGAGCGTCACGACCAGTTTGCCGTCAGCGATTTTGTAGCCGGTCGAATCGACGTGGGAGCCTGCAGCCAGAGGCGCGGCTTCGTCGAGGAAGGCGCGGGCGAAGGCGATGACTTTGTCGCCACGCACCTTGTTGTAGCCTTTGCCTTTTTCCGCGCCGCCGTCTTCGCTGATCGCGTCGGTGCCGTAGAGGGCGTCGTACAGCGAACCCCAGCGGGCGTTCGAAGCATTGAGCGCGAAACGCGCATTCATCACCGGCACGACCAGTTGCGGGCCGGCGGTGCGGGCGATTTCATCGTCGACGTTTTGCGTCGTGGCCTGGAAATCAGTTGCTTCTGGCAGCAGATAACCGATCTCTTGCAGGAAAGCTTTGTAGGCCACGGCATCGTGCGCCTGGCCGGCATGCTGCTGATGCCAGGCATCAATGCGCGCCTGGAAGTCATCGCGTTTGGCGAGTAGGGCTTTGTTCTTCGGCGCCAGGTCGTGAATGACCTTGTCGGCACCTTCCCAGAATTGTTCGGCGGTGAGGCCGGTACCGGGAATGGCTTCGTTATTCACGAAGTCGAACAGGACTTTGGCGACCTGCAGGCCACCGACTTGAACGTGTTCAGTCATTGCTTGCCTCACTCTGCTCAGCTATTTCGCTTTTCAGCTCGTCAATTTAACAATGAAGCTTCTGGCCATTTAAACCACAAACCTGCGGACCAGTACATGCCATTACTGGCGGCTGGGCTAGGACCAATCAACGGCTTGGAGGCCTTGCTGACGGGGCTTTCAGGGTTGCGAAGGGCCTTGGGCAGACATCGATCCAGCGTTATGTAGTGCGCGCTGCGGCATACTACATGATGAGTTGCGCTTGTGAAAATCAGACTAATTACGTCGTTCTGCGACCTCATGACGCATTGCGGTCACGTCGCGGAACGGGATGTTCTCAAAAAAGTATTGGATTGTTCCAGCTAAATATCGAAAGTTGTACACATAATTGCTGTTTGGCTGCTATGGCGCAGTTTGGCGTCTCCACCTTTGCGATGAGCGAATCTGTGGCGAGGGGATTTATCCCCGTTGGGTGGCGAAGCCGCCCCCTGCGGTCCGGCTGGCAGACCCAATTGGCAGGACTCACGACTGCTGCGCAGCCGGACGGGGATAAATCCCCTCGCCACAGGTCATCATCTGCCAGCACTGGGTCAGGCTGAATCAATCCGCTTGCCTATACTTGCCCTTCGATAACAAAGTCATGACAAGAGGGCTGCGCCATGGACCATCTCGTACTCACCGTTTTCGCCCCGGACAAGCCCGGGCAGGTCGAGCGCATCGCCCAATGCATCGCCGAGCACGGCGGCAACTGGCTGGAAAGCCGCATGTCACGCATGGCCGGGCAGTTCGCCGGGATTCTGCGCGTGGGTGTGCCGGCGGAGGCTTACGACGAACTGGTCGATGCCCTGCAAGCGCTGTCGGCCCATGGCATTCGGGTATTGATTGCCGAAAGCGGAGTGGAGCAGTCCTGCACGTGGAAACCGATCGCCATGGAACTGGTCGGCAATGACCGACCGGGTATCGTCCGCGATATCACTCGGCTCTTGAGCGAGCAGGGCGTAAACCTGGAGCGACTGGTAACTGAGGTGCGCCCGGCGCCGATGAGCAGCGAGCCGCTGTTTCACGCCGAGGCAATTCTCGCGGTGCCACTGACCTTGTCGCTCGATGTTCTGCAGGCGCGCCTGGAAACCCTGGCCGATGATCTGATGGTCGAATTGGTGTTACGCACAGAGGTTTAAGCGCAGACAGGGTTATTCAGGTTTAACGTGCGCCTGCCTGTGGATAACCTGTAGAGACAGACCGCCACGCCACGCCGGCCGTGGCTTTGCGTCTATTGCTCAAAAAACCGCCAACATTCAGCGACTTGCGCACAAACGGCGGGGATCACGCTGTGGATAAGCTTGGGAAGGAACGATGCAGGCCACGAGAACCGTGGCCTGCGGAGGTTTGTGCGTTTTTTGATCAGGCGCGCCGGCGCAGACTTATCCACGCATCGACGCTGTAGACCGCCAGACCGGCCCAGATAAACATGAACGCAACCAGCGTGCTGGACGACAAATGCTCGCCAAACAGCAGCACGGCTTGCAGCAACACCA
Source organism: Pseudomonas siliginis (assembly GCF_019145195.1). Taxonomy (GTDB): domain Bacteria; phylum Pseudomonadota; class Gammaproteobacteria; order Pseudomonadales; family Pseudomonadaceae; genus Aquipseudomonas; species Aquipseudomonas siliginis. The sequence continues at coordinate 93,821 of NZ_JAHSTW010000002.1, read as the reverse complement.
GCGTCGGCGCGATGTATTGCAGGAAGCCGATAGTGGTGTAGGGCAAGTGGCGGGTGGCGGCGTTGAAACACACCAGCGGCACCAGCGTCACCGGCCCGGCAGCCACCAGCCACCAGGCTTCGGAGGTGGTCCAGAAGGCCGGCTGCACACTCGTCGCAGTCTGATTGAACAGCAACCACGCAATTGCGATCGGCACCAGCATCCAGGTTTCCACCACCAGTCCCGGCAATGCCTTGACCGGCGCCTGCTTGCGGATCAGGCCATAGAAACCGAAGGTCAGCGCCAGCGCCAGCGACACCCACGGCAGACTGCCGACCTGCCATACCTGCTGCGCCACGCCGATGGCAGCCAGCCCGACCGCCACCCACTGCATGCGCCGCAGCCGTTCGCCAAGGATCACCATGCCCAACAGCACGTTGACCAGCGGATTGATGTAGTAACCCAGACTCGCCTCGAGCATGCGGCCGTTGTTCACCGACCACACGTAGGTCAACCAGTTGGCCGCGATCAGCGTGCCGCTCAGAGCCAGAATCGCCAGGCGCTTGGGGTTGTCGAGCAACTCGCGCAACCAGCCCGGGTGTTTCCACACCATCAGCAGCAACGCACCGAACAGCGCCGACCACAGCACCCGGTGGATGATGATCTCGACGGCCGGGACTTCGGCAATGGCTTTGAAATAGATCGGGAACAGGCCCCAGATGATGTAGGCGCTCAGGCCCAGAATGTACCCGCGACGCGGGTTGGCGGCTTGCATGCAGAATCCTTGCTCAGGCAGCTGACAAAGGAGGGATTGTAAGGAGATTTGTCCGCGAATGTCGTAGACCAATGTTCATAGAATTGTGAACACCGATCTTGTGGGAGCGAGCCTGCTCGCGAAGGCGGTCTGACATTCAACATCGATGTTGCCTGAAATGACGCCTTCGCGAGCAGGCTCGCTCCCACAGGGTTCAGGTTTGAATCAGAAGAGTTTCAGCGGTTCTTCATTCAGTGCCGCCAACTGCTCACGCAACGCCAGCACCTGGTCGCCCCAATACCGCTCGGTGCCAAACCACGGAAAGCTATGCGGGAATGCCGGGTCGTCCCAGCGCCGCGCCAGCCAGGCGCTGTAGTGCATCAGGCGCAAGGCGCGCAACGGTTCGATCAGCGCCAGTTCGCGCGGGTCGAAATCATGGAATTCGTTGTAGCCGTCCATCAATTCCGACAATTGTCCCAAGCATTCCTGCCGGTCACCGGCGAGCATCATCCAGATGTCCTGCACCGCCGGGCCCATGCGGCAGTCGTCGAGGTCGACGATGTGGAACATCTCGTCGCGGCACATCATGTTGCCGGGGTGGCAGTCACCGTGCATGCGGATGTTCTGGTGCGGCGTGGCAGCGTAGACATCTTCGACGCGTTTGAGCAGGTCGCGGGCAACCGACTCGTAAGCCGGCAGCAGGCTCTTGGGAATGAAGTTGCCTTCGAGCAAAGTGTTCAGCGAGGCATGGCCGAAGTTCTGCACGGTGAGGGCTTCGCGGTGCTCGAACGGCTTGGTGCCGCCCACCGCATGCATGCGCCCGAGCAACTGGCCGAGGCGATACAGTTGATCAAGATTGCCCGGCTCCGGCGCCCGGCCACCACGGCGCGGGAACAGGGTGAAGCGGAAACCGGCGTGCTCATGCAGGGTTTCGCCGTTGTGGATCAGCGGCGCTACCACCGGGATGTCGATGTCGGCCAGTTCGAAGGTGAACTGGTGCTCTTCGAGGATGGCCTCGTTGGTCCAGCGCTGCGGACGATAGAACTTGGCAATCAGCGGCTCGGAGTCTTCGATACCGACCTGATACACACGGTTTTCGTAGCTGTTGAGCGCCAGAATGCGCGCGTCGCTGAGGAAACCGATGCTTTCAACGGCATCCAGGACGAGATCGGGGGTGAGGGTTTCAAACGGGTGGGCCATGCTGACTCCTGCGCGCAGCAGGCTGCTGCGTCCGGCTCGGCATGGTAGCGCAGATGGCAGCGCGAAGGGTGTTGGTGTCTGCCCGGGCCTCTTCGCGAGCAGGCTCGCTCCCACCTTGGAATGCGATTCCCTGTGGGAGCGAGCCTGCTCGCGAAAGCGGTTTATCAGGCGCCGACGATCCCGCCGTCTTCGCGGGTAATTGCCATCACCGAAGACCTTGGCTTGCCATTGGGCAGATGCTCGGGGAAGGTCGAACCGCCGTTCTCGCCGGGATGCTGAATCCCGACAAACAGGGTTTTCTGATCCGGCGAGAAGCTGATTCCGGTCACTTCACAACCCACCGGCCCGACCATGAAACGGCGAATCTCACCGGTCGCAGGATCGGCGCAGAGCATCTGGTTGTTGCCCATCCCGGCGAAGTCGCCAGCGTTGCTCGAGTCGCCGTCGGTGAGAATCCACAGGCGTCCGGCCTTGTCGAAACCCAGACCGTCGGGGCTGTTGAACATGTTCTGCGGGGTGATGTTGGATGAGCCACCTTTCGGCGTCCCGGCATGCACGCCCGGGTTGCCGGCGACCACAAACAGATCCCAGGCAAACGTCTTCGAGGCGTGATCGTTGCGGTCGGTACGCCAGCGCAGAATCTGCCCGTAAACGTTCTTCTCGCGCGGGTTTGGACCGCCCACCGGTTGCCCGTCTTCACCGCGCTTGGCGTTGTTGGTCAGGGTGCAATAAACCTGGCCGTCCTTGGGACTGACGACGATCCACTCCGGGCGGTCCATGCGCGTTGCGCCAACCACGCTGGCGGCAAGGCGCGCGTGGATCAGCACTTCCGCCTGATCGGCAAACCCGCTGCTGGCGTCGATGCCGTTCTTGCCGTGGGTCAGTTCGATCCACTGGCCCCGGCCTTTCGGGTGATCAGGGTTGCCGTCGCCGGCATCGAATTTGGCCACATACAACGTGCCGTGATCGAGGATGTCGCGGTTGGCTTTCTGATTGCGGTGGTTGATGCGGTCGCGGCTGACGAATTTGTAAATGAACTCGCCACGCTCGTCGTCGCCCATGTACACCACAGCGCGACCATCGTCGGTCTCGGCCAGTGCGGCGTTTTCATGCTTGAAGCGGCCCAGCGCGGTGCGTTTGACCGGAGTCGATTGCGGATCGAATGGGTCGATCTCGACCACCCAGCCGTGACGGTTGAGCTCATTGGGGTTCTTGGCCATGTCGAAACGCGGATCGTGCGGGTGCCAGTTGATGTCTTTGCTGCTGGCGACAACGCCATAGCGCTTTTGCGCGGCATCGAACTGCTGCTGGGCGTTGCTGCTGCCGAAGCAGTCGGTGAAGTTTTCTTCGCAGGTCAGGTAGGTGCCCCACGGTGTCTTGCCGTTGGCGCAGTTCTGGAAGGTGCCGAGGACTTTTTTGCCGTGCTTGTCGGCGGCGGTTTTCATCAAGTCGTGGCCGCGGGCCGGGCCGCTGATGCGCAGCGGCGAGTTGCCGTGGATGCGGCGGTTGTAGCGCGAGCCCTGGACGAATTGCCACTGGCCGTTCTTGCGCTGCACTTCGATCACCGACACGCCTTCGCAGGCCAGTGCCTTGCGCACATCTTCAGCCGACTGCGGCATGCCGCCATGCGGATATAGATAGCGATAGTTGGTGTATTCGTTGTTGATCGCCATCAGCGCGCGGTTCTTGTCGTCCGGGAAGGCGAACAGGCTCATGCCGTCGTTGTTGTCGCCGAACTGCACTTCCTGTGCGGCAGCGGTGCCGTTACCGCTCGGATCGAAGGCCGGGCCGTTCTTGTGCAACGGCTGGCCCCAACTGATCAGCACCGAAGACTTGTAGCCCTTGGGCAGGCTGATGGCGTCGGTGGTCGCCGCCGGAATGCTCTCGAAACCGAGCAGGCGGCTGTTGCCGGCGCTGACGCTGGCGGCCATGACGCTGCGGCTCAACAGGTTGCCGCCGAGGAACATCGCCGCGCCGCACAATGCACCGGCGCTGATGAAACCGCGACGGCTGAGGCCGACCATTTTTTCCAGATCAGTGGATTGGTTTTCTTCTAATAGGCTCACATCAGGCTCCCTGCTTGGTTATGGGCAACACCTTAATGCGGGTCGATGACGCTTTTGTGGCAAGGACAAATCAGAGCGGCGTGCCGATCAGCACGTTGGACGGCGCGCATTGCACCTGCACCGCAGACCCCACGGCGAGTTGCTGGTTGCGCAAGTGCAGCGGTTCGGCCAAGGCGCAAAGTGTCTGGCCGTTGGGCAGGGAAATGCGCACCTCGCTGGGACCGTCCTCGGCATCGAGGATGGCTTCGATGGTGCCGCGCAGGACATTGTGTCCGGGCGTGGCCGGCTGATCGGCGCCGAGCAACTCAAGCCAGCCAGCCTTGATCAGCGCCATGACTTCGGTACCGACCTGCAATTCCAGATGCACGGTGCTGTCGTGGGTGATCTGTGCCTCCAGAGCAATGCCTTCTGCCAGTTCGAGGCGGATCAGATCGTTGCGCCCCTGCGGCTGAATGGCCGCGACCGTGCCATGCAGCTGATTGCGCGCGCTGGTCCTGAGCATCAGCCGCCCGAGCAGGTCGAGATCGCTGGCGTCTTCCGCCGCTTCCAGCACCTGCGCCTGCAACGCCTGCAATTTCTGATACAGGCGCAGCACCCGCTCGCCCTCGCTGGACAGTCTGGCGCCGCCACCACCCTTGCCACCCACCACGCGCTCGACCAAGGGTTTCTGCGCCAGGTTGTTCAACTCATCGATCGCATCCCATGCCGCCTTGTAACTGAGCCCCGCGCTCTTCGCCGCGCGGGTGATCGAGCCTTGCTCGACGATGTGTTGCAGCAGGGCAATGCGCTGCGGGCGGCGGACAATGTGCTGGGAGAGCAGGGTGGGCAGGGACATGGCAGAACGCTTCTGGCTCGGGCGATGAGAGGGACGTTGGCCACTTGCAACGCGCGAGTCAAGCCTGACGCAAAGCCCCCTGTGGGAGCGAGCCTGCTCGCGAAAGCGGTTTGACCAACAACAGCTTTGTTGAATGTGACACCGATTCGCGAGCAGGCTCGCTCCCACAGGAGATCTGTATTCGCTTCAGGTACCGGGCTTCGGCGTCCGGGCCAGGCAATACACATCAACCCGCGCCGCACCTGCATTCATCAGCAACCGCGCCAGCGCTTGAGCGGTCGCGCCCGTGGTCAGAACATCATCCACCAGTACCAGATGTCGGCCCTTAACCTGTGCATCAGGCGCCAGCGCAAAGGCGCTGCGCAAGTTGCGTTTGCGCGCCTTGGCATCGAGATCCTGTTGGGCATCGGTGTCGATGACTCGCCGCAGCAGCTGTTCTTCACAGGGCAAACCCAGCGAAACACTCAACCAGCGCGCGAGCATCGCCGCCTGATTGAATCCTCGCCGACGCAGGCGTTTATTGGCCAGCGGCACCGGTAGCAGCACATCGGGTCGCGGCAAGTCCTCGGCGAAGCGATGCTGCAGGTATTGGCCGAGAACGTCGGCGAGCAGGTGACCAAACGGCCATTCTGCGTTGTGTTTAAAGCGCGTAATCAGACTGTCCACGGGGAAGCCATAAACCCAGGGCACGGCGACCTGCTCGAAGGCCGGAGGCTCTAGCAGGCACTCGCTGCAAGTCAGGCCATCCGCCGCCAGCGGCAAAGCGCAGCTCTGACAATGACTGCCGAGCCAGGGCAATTCGGTTTCGCAGGCCTCGCACATTGGCATTTGTGCTTCTGCGGGCTCATCGCACAGCAAACAGGTCTGTATGTTTTTTAAACAGATGTAAACCTGTACTTGGTATTGCGGTTGACAGCGCATCGCTCTTCCTTAAATATGCCGAACATCCGTGTAGCGCCTGTGGATATTCCATCTTCCCCGGCGCCAGCCAAGCATAACCAAGGAATTGCCCATGAGCGCGAGCACCACTGCCACCCTGCGTCACGATTGGTCTCTGGCCGAAGTCAAAGCACTCTTCGTACAGCCATTCAACGACTTGCTGTTCCAGGCGCAAACGGTGCACCGCGCGCATTTCAACGCCAACCGCGTGCAGGTCTCGACACTGCTGTCGATCAAGACCGGCGCCTGCCCGGAAGACTGCAAATACTGCCCGCAGTCCGGGCACTACAACACCGGTCTGGAAAAAGAAAAGCTGATGGAAGTGCAGAAGGTCCTCGAAGAGGCGGCCCGCGCCAAAGCCATTGGTTCGACGCGTTTCTGCATGGGCGCGGCGTGGAAACATCCATCCGCCAAAGACATGCCGTACGTGTTGAAGATGGTTGAAGGGGTGAAAGCCCTCGGCCTGGAAACCTGCATGACCCTCGGCCGTCTCGATCAGGAGCAGACCGAAGCGCTGGCCAAGGCCGGTCTCGATTACTACAACCACAACCTCGACACCTCGCCGGAGTTCTACGGCAGCATCATCACCACCCGCACTTACAGCGAGCGCTTGCAGACGCTGGCCTATGTACGCGAGTCGGGAATGAAAATCTGCTCCGGCGGCATTCTCGGCATGGGCGAATCCCTGGACGATCGCGCCAATCTGCTGATCCAGCTGGCCAACCTGCCGGAGCACCCGGAGTCGGTGCCGATCAACATGCTGGTGAAAGTCGCCGGCACGCCGCTGGAAAACGCAGAAGACATCGACCCGTTCGACTTCATCCGCATGCTCGCCGTGGCGCGCATCCTCATGCCCCAATCTCACGTACGTCTGTCCGCCGGTCGCGAAGCGATGAACGAGCAGATGCAGGCCCTGGCATTTTTCGCCGGCGCCAACTCGATTTTCTACGGCGACAAATTGCTCACCACCGCCAACCCGCAGGCAGACAAGGACATGCAATTGTTCGCGCGCCTCGGTATCCAGCCGGAGGCCCGCGAAGAGCATTCCGATGAGGTTCATCAAGCTGCGATCGAGCAGGCACTGGTGGAGCAGAAGAGTAGCGAGCAGTTCTACAACGCTGCGGTGTAATAAACCGCGCGGATTGCCCTGAAGGAATGCAAAACCCCTGTGGGAGCGAGCCTGCTCGCGAAAGCGGTTTGGCCGCCAACATCCCTGTTGGATGTGACGCCCATTCGCGAGCAGGCTCGCTCCCACAGGGGATCTGTGTCATTTGAAAATCGAGGCCTGCATGTCATTCGATCTCGCCGCACGCCTTGCTGCCCGTCGTGCCGACAACCTCTACCGGCAGCGCCCGCTGCTCGAATCGCCGCAAGGCCCGCAAGTCGTGGTCGACGGCCAACCGCTGCTCGCTTTCTGCAACAACGACTATCTGGGCCTGGCCAATCATCCGCAGGTGATCGAAGCCTGGCGCGCCGGTGCCGAGCGCTGGGGTGTCGGCGGTGGCGCATCGCATCTGGTGATCGGCCACAGCAGCCCGCATCACGCGCTGGAAGAAGCACTCGCCGATCTGACCGGGCGCCCACGTGCGCTGCTGTTCACCACCGGCTACATGGCCAACCTCGGCGCGGTCACCGCGCTGGTCGGGCAGGGCGATACGGTACTCGAAGACCGGCTCAATCATGCCTCGTTGCTGGACGCGGGCCTGTTGTCCGGCGCGCGTTTCAATCGCTATCTGCACAACGACGCCGAAAGCCTGGGCAAACGCCTGGAGAAAGCCACCGGCAACACGCTGGTGGTCACCGACGGTGTGTTCAGCATGGACGGTGACATCGCCGACCTGCCGGCGCTGGCCCGCGCGGCCAAGGCCAAAGGCGCGTGGCTGATGGTCGACGATGCGCATGGCTTCGGCCCGCTGGGCGCCAACGGTGGCGGCATCGTCGAGCATTTCGGCCTGAGCCAGGACGATGTGCCGGTGCTGGTCGGCACTCTCGGTAAAGCCTTCGGCACCGCCGGGGCCTTTGTCGCCGGCAGCGAAGAGTTGATCGAAAGCCTGATCCAGTTCGCCCGCCCATACATCTACACCACCAGCCAACCGCCGGCGCTGGCCTGCGCGACGCTGAAAAGCCTTGAGCTGTTATGCAGCGAACACTGGCGCCGTGAACACTTGCAGACGCTGATTCGCCAGTTCCGCCACGGCGCGGAGCAGATCGGGCTGGAGCTGATGGACAGCTTTACGCCGATCCAGCCGATCATGATCGGCGATGCCGGCCGCGCGGTGCGGCTGTCGCAAATGCTCCGCGAGCGCGGCTTGATGGTGACCGCAATTCGCCCACCGACCGTGCCGGCCGGCAGCGCGCGGTTGCGCGTCACTCTGACCGCCGCCCACAGCGAGGCACAGGTGCAACAGTTGCTGGAAGGGTTGGCAGATTGTTTCGCCCGATTGTCGTTGGAGCCAGGCCATGCGTAATCGTCTGATCCTGTTGCCCGGCTGGGGCCTCGGCGTGTCGCCGCTGGAACCGCTGGCCGCAGCATTACGTGGCCTCGACGAACATCTGCAAGTCGAGATCGAACCCCTGCCGGAGCTGGACTCCGCTGACCTTGAAGACTGGCTCGACGAGCTCGATGCGCGCATTCCGCAGGAGGTCTGGCTCGGTGGCTGGTCGCTGGGCGGCATGCTCGTCTCTGAGTTGGCGGCACGACGCGGCGAGGCGTGCTGCGGGGTGCTGACGCTGGCGAGCAACCCTGCGTTTATCGCCCATGAACAGTGGCCGAACGCGATGCCTGGCGAGACGTTCGATGCGTTTCTTGCCGGTTGCCAGGCCGATCCGCGTACCACGCTCAAGCGCTTCGCTCTGCTATGTGCGCAAGGTTCACCAGACCCGCGCGGCTTGTCGCGCTTGCTGCTCGGTGGCGCGCCGGCCACCGCGCCGGCCGCGCTGATGGCAGGGCTGGAGCTGCTCGCGCAACTGGACACACGCCAGGCGTTGCAGGGGTTTCGCGGCCCGCAGTTTCATCTGTTCGGCGGACAGGACGCTCTGGTCCCGGCGGAAGCGGCCGGCGCATTGTTCGCGCTGTTGCCGGATATCGAAATTGGTCTGATCGAACAGGCCAGCCATGCTTTTCTGCTGGAAGACCCGCATGGAGTCGCGGGCGCGATCCAGGCGTTTCTACATGAGTGCGCTGATGACTGATCTGTCCCTTGTGCTGCCTGGGGGCTTGCCCGACAAGCGCCAGGTGGCGGCGTCTTTTTCTCGCGCTGCGGCCAGTTACGACAGCGTCGCCGAGTTTCAGCGTGACGTCGGCACGCAGCTGCTTGAGCGTTTGCCTGGGAGTTTCATGCCGTCGCGGTGGCTCGATCTCGGTTGCGGCACCGGCTATTTCACCCGGGCGCTGGCCTCGCGTTTCACCCAGGGCAGCGGTGTCGCGCTGGACATTGCCGAAGGCATGCTCAATCACGCCCGGCCGTTGGGTGGCGCTGAGCATTTCATTGCCGGCGATGCCGAAAGGCTGCCGTTGCAGGATGCGAGCATCGATCTGATTTTCTCCAGCCTTGCAGTGCAGTGGTGCGCCGACTTCGAGGCGGTGCTCAGCGAAGCCTTGCGCGTGCTTAAACCGGGCGGGATTTTTGCCTTTGCTAGTCTATGTACAGGAACGCTGTTCGAGTTGCGGGAGAGTTGGCAGCAGGTCGATGGGCTGGTGCACGTCAATCGCTTCCGTGAGTTCGGCCGCTATGAACAGTTATGTGCCGGCAGTGGCATGCGCATTTCGGCGCTGGAGAATCAGCCGCACGTGTTGCATTACCCGGATGTGCGCAGCCTGACTCATGAGCTGAAAGCGCTGGGCGCACACAATCTGAATCCCGGGCGGCCGGGCGGTTTGACCGGACGGGCGCGGATTCTCGGGCTGATCGACGCGTATGAGCGGTTCCGTCAGGCGTCGGGGCTGCCGGCAACGTATCAGGTGGTATACGCCGTGTTGGAGAAACCTCTATGAGCGCAGCCTATTTCATCACCGGTACCGACACCGATGTCGGCAAGACCACCGTTGCTGCCGGATTGCTCCATGCGGCGCGGTCGGCAGGCTTGAGCACGGCGGCGGGCAAACCGGTGGCTTCCGGGTGCGATGTCACGCCCAAAGGCTTGCGTAATTCCGATGCCTTGGCGCTGCTGGCCGAATGTTCGTTGCCGCTGACTTATCTACAGGTCAACCCGGTGGCGTTCGAGCCAGCGATCGCTCCGCATCTGGCGGCGCGCGAAGCAGGTGTGGCGCTGACGGTGCAATCGCTGCTGGCGCCGATGCGCGGGATTCTAGCGATGAACGCCGATTTCACCCTGATCGAAGGCGCGGGCGGCTGGCGGGTGCCGTTGGCCGATCAGGACAATCTCTCGGACCTGGCGATCGCACTGAAGCTGCCAGTGATTCTGGTGGTGGGCGTAAGGTTGGGGTGCATCAGTCATGCGTTGCTGACCGCCGAGGCCATTGCCCGCGATGGTCTGCAATTGGCGGGGTGGGTGGCGAATATCATCGATCCGAAAACTTCGCGGCTGGAGGAGAACCTTGCGACCCTGGCTGAGCGCATCCCCGCGCCGTGCCTGGGTCGCGTGCCAAAACTCAAGGCGTTGAGCGCCGAAGCGGTGGCCGAGCATTTGCAACTGGATTTGCTCGATTAAGTTTCTCGCTATGAACAGGCACTGTGCCATTAGTGTTTTTGACGGGTGTTTTGCCGGCGCGTCTGCTTCAATGGCGACCATTGATCCTTTGTAGGGACGAGCACGATCATGGAAATCTCCGGTAACACAGCTTTCTATGCGGGGCTGAGCTCGATTCAGTCCGGGCAGAACCGCGTCGATCAGGCTGCCAGCCAGATCGCCAACAACACCATCGAACGCTCGGTGACCAGCCAGTCGTCCGAAGTGCAGGTCAATCGCCTGCGCGGCGTGGATCGCGCACAAGAATCGGATCTGGCGAGCAATATCGTCGAGCTGTCGCAGGGCAAGATCCAGGCAGAGCTGGGTGTGAAAGTGGCCAAGGCTTCCGACGAAGTGCTCGGGACGATCATCGATACCTTCGCCTGATCGAACTTGTTGTAGACCTCAAAACGCCGCGCCCCTGTCGCGGCGTTTTTCGTTTAAGTCCTTCTTGCTCAACTAATCTTTTTACAACGCCCGTGGCTTACGTGAAGTCGCGGCGATTTCCAGTTTCCGGCATTTGGAGAACGTGATGACGAACGGCAAAAGATCGACGCTTGACAAGATTTCGGCGTAAACGTATGTTTCAAACAACTGTTTGACCGTCACAACAACTCAACACGGTCGTTCATTCCCGGTTACATCAGCAGAGGTTTATCGCTATGCCTGACTACAAGGCCCCCTTGCGTGATATTCGCTTCGTTCGTGACGAGCTGCTCGGCTACGAAGCGCACTATCAGAGCCTGCCAGCGTGCGCAGACGCCACGCCGGACATGGTTGACGCCATCCTCGAGGAAGGCGCCAAGTTTTGTGAGCAGGTACTGGCGCCGCTGAACCGCGTGGGCGACATCGAAGGCTGCACCTGGAGCGAGTCCGGTGTGAAAACCCCGACTGGCTTCAAAGAGGCGTACAAGCAATTCGTCGAAGGCGGCTGGCCAAGCCTGGCCCACGACGTTGAGCACGGCGGCCAAGGTCTGCCTGAGTCGCTGGGCCTGGCAGTGAGCGAAATGGTCGGTGAAGCCAACTGGTCGTGGGGCATGTACCCAGGCCTGTCGCACGGTGCGATGAACACCATCTCCGAGCACGGCACCCCTGAGCAGCAGGAAGCCTATCTGACCAAACTGGTCTCCGGCGAATGGACCGGCACCATGTGCCTGACCGAACCGCACTGCGGCACTGACCTGGGCATGCTGCGCACCAAGGCCGAGCCTCAGGCCGACGGTTCCTACAAAGTTTCCGGCACCAAGATCTTCATCTCGGCCGGTGAACACGACATGGCCGACAACATCGTCCACATCGTATTGGCGCGTCTGCCGGATGCTCCGGCTGGCACCAAAGGCATCTCGCTGTTCATCGTTCCAAAGTTCCTGCCAAACGCCGATGGCACCATTGGCGCGCGCAACGCAGTGAGCTGCGGTTCGCTGGAACACAAGATGGGCATCCACGGCAACGCCACTTGCGTGATGAACTTCGATGGCGCCACTGGTTACCTGATTGGCCCGGCGAACAAAGGTCTGAACTGCATGTTCACCTTTATGAACACCGCCCGTCTCGGTACCGCGCTGCAAGGTCTGGCTCACGCCGAAATCGGCTTCCAGGGCGGTCTGAAATACGCTCGTGATCGCCTGCAAATGCGCTCGCTGACTGGCCCGAAAGCGCCGGACAAAGCCGCTGACCCGATCATCGTCCACCCTGACGTGCGCCGCATGCTGTTGACCATGAAGGCGTTCGCCGAAGGCAACCGCGCGATGGTCTACTTCACCGCCAAGCAGGTCGACATCGTCAAATACGGCGTCGATGAAGAAGAGAAGAAGAAGGCCGACGCACTGCTGGCATTCATGACCCCGATCGCCAAAGCGTTCATGACCGAAGTCGGTTTCGAAGCCGCCAACCACGGCGTGCAGATCTACGGCGGCCACGGCTTCATCGCCGAGTGGGGCATGGAGCAGAACGTTCGCGACAGCCGCATTTCGATGCTGTACGAAGGCACCACCGGCATCCAGGCCCTCGACCTGCTCGGCCGCAAAGTGCTGATGACTCAAGGCGAGGCTCTGAAAGGCTTCACCAAGATCGTCCACAAGTTCTGCCAGACCAACGAAGGCAACGAAGCCGTCCAGGAATTCGTCGCGCCGCTGGCTGCACTGAACAAGGAATGGGGCGAGCTGACCATGAAGGTTGGTATGGCTGCCATGAAAGATCGCGAAGAAGTCGGCGCGGCCTCCGTGGATTACCTGATGTACTCCGGTTATGCCTGCCTGGCCTACTTCTGGGCTGACATGGCACGTCTGGCTGCGGAAAAACTGGCCGCCGGCACCAGCGACGAGGCGTTCTACACCGCCAAGCTGCAAACCGCGCGCTTCTACTTCCAGCGCATCCTGCCGCGTACCCGTACGCACGTGGCCACTATGCTGTCGGGTGCTGGCAACCTGATGGACATGAAAGAAGAAGACTTCGCACTGGGCTACTAAGCCTTAACGCAGTCTGACGAAAACCGCTGCTCCCGTTAGGGGGCAGCGGTTTTTTTGTTTGTGGATCGCTCAGATAGTCGAGCTTCCGGCCGTTACAGAGACCGTGTGTGATCTGGATCACATTGTATGGGCTTGGCCGCACTTTGCAGGCACAATGCCATCTCTTTGCTATGACGGGTCGGAGCTTACCCTTGCCGCGTTCTTCCGCTGTACGTTTCAGCCATTTCGTGCCATCACTGCTGTTATTGCTTGCGGGGCTGGCGGCTGCGTACGTCAAAGACCTCAGCGTGTTTTTCACGTCGCTGTTCAACGTTCTGCCGACATTGGTTCTGCTCCTCGGTGGCGCGTATTGCGCGGTGTATCGACGTCAGCGCGAACTGTTTCTGATGCTCACGGTGTACATCGCCTACTTTCTGCTGGACACCCAGACCGATTTCTACCGCGACAACGGCAAGGTTCGCGAGGACGCTGCGGTGGTGTTTCATCTGGTCTGCCTGCTGCTGCCGCTGTTGTTCGGATTATTCGCCGCATGGCAGGAACGTACCCATCTGTTTCAGGACATGGTCGCGCGCTTTGCCGTACTGCTGGCATTTGGCAGCGTGGCGCTGGGCCTGGAGCAAAGTTACCCACAGGCGCTACTGCTGTGGCTGTCGGAGATCCGCTGGCCGGCGCTGCATGGCGCATGGATGAGTCTGATCCAGTTGTCCTATCCGGTGTTCATCTCGGCCTTCCTGCTGCTGGCCTGGCAATACTGGCGCAACCCGCGTCCGTTGCATGCGGCGCAACTGGTCGGCTTGCTCGGGGTGTTCTGGATGCTGCCGAAGACCTTCATTCTGCCGTTCACCCTGAACATCATGTGCAGCCAGGTGATGCTGATGATCGCCGCCGCCGTTGCGCATGAGGCCTATCAAATGGCCTTCCGCGACGAGCTCACCGGCCTGCCGGGACGACGTGCGCTCAACGAGCGCATGCAGCGTCTGGGGCGCAACTATGTGTTGGCGATGAGCGACGTCGATCACTTCAAGAAATTCAACGACACCCATGGCCATGATGTCGGTGACCAGGTGCTGCGCTTGGTCGCCAGCAAGCTGTCGAAAATCAGCGGTGGCGGTAGGGCGTATCGCTACGGCGGTGAGGAATTTGCCTTGGTGTTTGCAGGCAAAACCCTTGAGGAATGCATGCCGCACCTGGAAGTGATCCGCGAATCGATCGCCTCCTACAGCATTCAGCTACGCAACCAGGAAAACCGCCCGCAGGATGATCAGCAAGGTCGCCAGCGCCGCAGCGGTTCCGGGGCTTCGGCGGTGTCGGTGACGGTGAGTATCGGCGTCGCCGAACGCGTGGAGCAACGCACCCCTGAAGAAGTGCTCAAGTCCGCCGACCAGGCGTTGTACAGCGCCAAGGGCGCCGGGCGTAACTGCGTCATGGCATTCGGGCAGAACCGCCGTGGCGCGGTGCGCATGGACGCTGCTGCGGGTTGAGTGATGACGGCGCATTCAGCGCCTGCACGATGATTGCCGCACGTGGTGGCCAGCAGTAGGTTGGAGGCATCTGCTGACGGAGAAGCCACCATGCCCGAGTACAAAGCTCCGCTGCGCGACATGCGCTTTCTGATCGATCACGTCTTCGACTTCCATACCAACTACGCCAATCTCGGCGCGCATGACGCCAGCCCGGACATGATCAGCGCGATCCTCGAAGAAGGCGCGAAGTTCTGCGAGAACGTGCTGGCCCCGCTCAATCGCAGCGGCGACGAAGAGGGCTGCCATTTCGACAACGGCGTGGTGACAACGCCTACAGGCTTCAAGCAGGCCTTCGCACAATATGTCGAGGGCGGCTGGCATGGGTTGGCGGCTGATCCGGCTTACGGTGGCCAAGGGTTGCCGAGTTCGCTAGGGCTGGTGATCAGCGAGATGGTCGGTTCCAGTAACACGTCCTGGGGCATGTACCCGGGCCTGACCCATGGCGCGATGTCGGCGATTCACGCTCACGGCACCGCCGAACAGAAAGACACCTACCTGAGCAAACTCACCGCCGGCCAGTGGACCGGCACCATGTGCCTGACCGAAGCGCACTGCGGCACTGATCTGGGCATCATCAAGACTCGCGCGGTGCCCCGGGCCGACGGCAGCTACGCGATCACCGGCAGCAAGATTTTCATTTCCGCCGGCGAGCATGACCTGAGCGACAACATCATCCATCTGGTCCTGGCAAAGCTGCCGGACGCACCGGCCGGAACCAAGGGCATTTCCCTGTTTATCGTGCCCAAGTTCCTGCCCGATGCAGCAGGCGAAGCGGGAGAGCGCAATGGCGTTTCCTGTGGCTCGATCGAGCACAAGATGGGCATCAAGGCTTCAGCCACCTGCGTGCTGAACTTCGATGCCGCCACCGGTTACCTGATCGGCGAGCCGAACAAGGGCCTCAACTGCATGTTCACCATGATGAACCACGCGCGGCTCGGCACCGGCACGCAAGGGCTTTGTCTGGGCGAGGCGAGTTTTCAGGGTGCGATCAAGTACGCCAACGACCGCCTGCAGATGCGCGCGCTGACCGGCGCCAAGGCCCCGGAAAAACCTGCCGATCCGATCATCGTCCACCCCGATGTGCGGCGCATGTTGCTGACCATGAAAGCTTTCAACGAAGGCAACCGCGCGCTGACCTATTTCACCGCGCAGATGCTCGATGTCGCGCACCTGAGCAGCGACGCCGAGGCGCGTCAGGAGGCCGAAGACCTGTTGGCGTTCCTCACGCCGATCTGCAAGGCGTTCATGACCGACACCGGGCTGGAAGTGACCAATCACGGCATGCAAGTGTTCGGCGGCCACGGTTTCATTCGTGAGTGGGGCATGGAGCAACTGGTGCGCGATTGCCGGATTGCGCCGATCTACGAAGGCACCAATGGCATTCAGGCGCTGGACCTGCTCGGGCGCAAGGTGCTGGGCAGTCAGGGCAAGCTGCTGCGGGGCTTTACCAAGATCGTCCACAAGTTCTGCGCAGCGAACGCCGACCACGCGCAATTGGGCGGCTTCGTCGCGCAACTCAACGGGCTCAATCAACAGTGGGGCGACCTGACCATGAAGGTCGGCATGGCCGCCATGAAGAACCCGGACGAAGTCGGCGCCGCATCGGTGGATTACCTGATGTACAGCGGCTACATCATCCTTGGCTACCTGTGGCTGCGCATGGCGTTGGTTGCGCAGGCACAGCTGGAGGCGGGCGAGGGTGAGGCTGATTTCCTCAAGGGCAAACTGGCGACGTGCGAGTTCTACTTCAAGCGCTTGCTGCCGCGTACGGCTGCGCATCAGGTGGCGATCGAGGCGGGGAGTGATTGTTTGATGAATTTGCCGGCGCAGGCGTTTGCCTTGTAGGGCAGATCGAAAGATCGCGGCGATCTTTTTCCGGTGACCAAAAATAACAAATCAGTCACCGGTTGACCCTATGTGTCGCAAAAGTTGTTGAGGTACACTCCGGATCAACGAAAACATCATTCCACGAACCACCTGTTTAGATCTTGCGAGGTTTGCCATGGCTGACTACAAAGCGCCGCTGCGCGATATGCGCTTCGTCCTCAATGAAGTGTTCGAAGTCGCCAAACTCTGGGCCGAGCTGCCGGCACTGGCCGAGACCGTCGACGCCGAAACCGTTGAAGCGATTCTCGAAGAGGCCGGCAAGGTCACCAGCAAAAGCATCGCGCCGCTGAGCCGTGCCGCTGACGAGGAAGGTTGCCATTGGGCGGACGGTGCCGTCACCACGCCGGCCGGTTTCCCACAGGCCTATCAGACTTATGCTGAAGGCGGTTGGGTCGGTGTTGGCGGCGATCCGGCCTACGGCGGCATGGGCATGCCCAAAGCCGTGTCGGCGCAAGTCGAAGAAATGGTCAACTCCGCCAGCCTCGCGTTCGGTCTGTATCCGATGCTGACCGCTGGCGCCTGCCTGTCGATCAATGCCCACGCCAGTGAAGAACTGAAAGCTGCGTACCTGCCGAACATGTACGCCGGCATCTGGGCCGGCTCCATGTGCCTGACCGAGCCGCACGCCGGCACCGATCTGGGGATCATTCGCACTAAAGCCGAACCTCAGGCCGATGGTTCCTACAAGGTCAGCGGCACCAAGATCTTCATCACTGGCGGCGAGCACGACCTCACCGAGAACATCATTCATCTGGTACTGGCCAAGCTGCCGGACGCCCCGGCCGGTCCGAAAGGCATTTCGCTGTTCCTGGTGCCGAAGTTCATGGTCAATGCCGACGGCAGCCTCGGCGCACGCAACCCGGCCAACTGTGGCTCGATCGAGCACAAGATGGGCATTCAGGCCTCGGCGACCTGCGTGATGAACTTCGACGAAGCCGTGGGTTATCTGGTCGGCGAGCCGAACAAAGGCCTGGCCGCAATGTTCACCATGATGAACTACGAGCGCCTGGGCGTTGGTATTCAAGGCCTGGCCACGGGCG
The DNA here is from genome assembly GCF_019145195.1 of Pseudomonas siliginis. Taxonomy (GTDB): domain Bacteria; phylum Pseudomonadota; class Gammaproteobacteria; order Pseudomonadales; family Pseudomonadaceae; genus Aquipseudomonas; species Aquipseudomonas siliginis. The sequence continues at coordinate 76,441 of NZ_JAHSTW010000002.1, read as the reverse complement.
AGCGCTCTTATCAGAACGCTGTTGAATATGCGCGCGATCGTCTGCAGAGCCGTTCGCCGACCGGTGCGCAGAACAAGGACAAAGTCGCTGACCCGATCATCGTCCACCCGGACGTGCGACGCATGCTGCTGACCATGAAAGCCTCGAACGAAGGCGGCCGTGCGTTCTCCACGTATGTGGCGATGCAACTGGACACCGCCAAGTTCAGTGAAGACGCGACCACCCGCAAGCGCGCGGAAGATCTGGTGGCGTTGCTGACGCCGGTGGCGAAAGCCTTTCTGACCGACCTGGGTCTGGAAACCACCGTCCACGGCCAGCAGATCTTCGGCGGCCACGGCTACATCCGCGAGTGGGGCCAGGAACAACTGGTGCGCGATGTGCGCATCACCCAGATCTACGAAGGCACCAACGGCATTCAGGCGCTGGACCTGGTCGGGCGCAAGATCGTTGGCAGTGGCGGCGCGTTCTACCAGCTGTTCGCTGACGAGATCCGCCATTTCACCGCAACCGCCAGCGCCGATCTGGGCGAGTTCACCAAACCGCTGAACGATGCCGTCGACACCCTCGACGAGCTGACCGCTTGGCTGCTGGACCGGGCGAAAAACAATCCGAACGAAATCGGCGCGGCCTCGGTCGAATATTTGCAAGCGTTCGGCTACACCGCTTACGCCTACATGTGGGCGTTGATGGCCAAAGCCGCGCTGGGCAAGGAAGCGCAGGAGGATTTCTACGCGAGCAAGCTGGGCACCGCGCGCTTCTATTTCGCCCGTCTGCTGCCGCGTATCCACTCGTTGAGCGCGTCGGTCAAGGCCGGTAGCGAGTCGCTGTTCCTGCTGGATGCGGCACAGTTTTGATCCTGTAGACGTCATGTAAGCATTTGCTTACGTGACGTGCTGCTGTTCTCCCATATCCGTATATTGGATCCACGGCTAATCTACATTTCATGGACGTCGCGCAGGAAGCGCAAAGTAAACAACACGGACACGTAGGATTCTGCCAGGGTGGCGGAGTGAAATGGATGTCAGGGAAACAGTCTGCAAAGCCCCGCTTCGGCGGGGTTTTCTTTTGCCTGAAGAAAAGTTTCAGGCAAGCGGATCGAGAGGCGGCTTCATTTCGCGATCGATCACCTCTTCAAGCAATGTCCGCAGCAATGCCAACGAGGCCTGCTGGCGTTGCACATCACGGCACACCAGGCCAACTTGCAACGGCACCCGTGGCTCGCTCAGCGGTTTCCACAGCAGATCTTCGTCGTCGTATTCCTTTTGCGAACGTCCCGGCAGCACCGTTGCCAGCCTGGTGTGCGGCAGGCTATCGAGAATCCCCAGCATAGTGTTCAGCTCGGCCTGCACCTGCGGGCGTCGTCCGAGGCTGGTCAGTTGTGCCTGCCAGATCTGCCGGATCTGGAACTCTTCGCCGAGCAGCAACATGGGCAGCTCAGCAGCCTGGCGCATCGAGACTTTCTTGAACTCGCGCAAGGGATGGTCCGCCGGGATAACCAGCGTCAGTTCATCTTCGTACAGCAACACACCGTGCAGACCGGGTTGGCGCGGCGGCAGATAGCTGATGCCGATGTCCAGGGAACCATTGAGCAGACGCCGTTCGATTTCCAGCCCGGTCAGTTCATAGATCTGCACCACCAGATGCGGCTGCGCCTTGCGCACACGCTCGAGCATCTGCGGCACGAGGCTGGTGTGCACCGTTTGCAACACACCGATCGCCAGGGTGCGCAACGCCTGCCCCTTGAAATTACCCAACGCCTCGCGCGCCCGCTGCAAGCCATCGAGCAATGGCAACGCGTGGTTGTACAGCGTATGCGCAGCGAGGGTCGGCAGCAGGCGTTTACTGCTGCGTTCGAACAGGGTGACGTCGAGGTTCTGCTCCAACTGACGGATCTGTTGCGACAGCGCTGGTTGCGAGATCGAGAGGCGCTCAGCCGCACGGCCGACATGGCCTTCTTCGTAGACCGCGACGAAATAACGCAGTTGTTTGAAATCCATAAGTAGCGCTTATCGAAATGGCTGTGAAATCGAAATGGCCTGGAGCCGTTTGCGCGCCTAGTCTAACCGCATTCACAAGGCTTGCAGGGCCAGAAAGCGTGACGAATTCCATTTGCTTCGTTCGTGATTACATAGGCAGTTCAAAAAACCTCCAGCGAGGTTTTTCCGCATGAATCTGTTCAGTTTGCGGCGCCAGACGCCGAGTCTGGATGACCTCACCTTCGAGGCGGGGCCATCCGCCTTGAGCGACCACCTCCATGCTCAACGCCTGATGCCCAACGTCGATCGGCCGCAACAAGTGTTCGTTCGCGGCCAGGGTTCCTGGCTGTGGGACAGCAATGATCGCGCCTACCTCGACTTTTCCCAGGCAGGCGGCGCCAACAGCCTTGGCCACAGCCCCACGGCGCTGGTCAAAGCCATCGCCAATCAGGCCCAGGCGCTGATCAATCCCGGCTGCAATCTGCATAATCGCGGCATGCTCAGCCTCGCCGAACGTTTGTGCGCCAGCACGTCCAGCGATCAGGCCTACCTGCTCAACAGTGGCGCCGAGGCTTGTGAGGCGGCAATCAAACTGGCGCGCAAATGGGGGCAGCTGCATCGCGGCGGCGCCTCGCGGATTATCATGGCTGAGCAGGGTTGTCATGGCCGCAGTCTGGCGACGATTGATCGAGTGCCATTCAACGACCTGCCGGCGCTGCATGCGGCGGTGGACGCGCAGACCGTGGCGATCATGCTGGAGCCGATCCAGAGCGATGCCGGGGTCATTCCGGCGACCGAGCATTACCTCAAAGGCGTCGAGCGACTGTGTCGTGACCTGGGCATTCTGCTGATCCTCGACGAAGTGCAGACGGGTATGGGCCGCTGCGGCAGCTTGCTTGCCGAACAGTCCTACGGGATTCGCGCCGATATCGTCGTGCTCGGCAAAGGTCTTGGCGGCGGCTTGCCGCTGGCGGCCTTGCTGGCGCGAGGCAAGGCCTGCTGCTTCGCCACCGGCGAGATTAGCGGCACCCATCACGGCAACGCCTTGATGACGGCGGCCGGTCTGGTGGTGCTCGACAGCATCCATGACCGCAGCTTCCTCCAGCAGGTCAACGATAACGGCCAGCATTTGCGCGAAGGTCTGTCACGACTGGCATACCGCTACGGCCACGGCGAATTGCGCGGCCAAGGCCTGTTTTACGGGTTTACGCTGTCCGACGAATGCGCCGACGCCGTCGTCCATGCCGCACTTCACGAAGGCCTGATATTGAACGCCGCGCAGCCTGACTGCCTGCGCTTCACCCCGGCCCTCACTGTCAGCAAAACCAACATCGACGAAATGCTCCTGCGCCTGGGCCGCGCCTTCTCGCGAGTGCGCACCGCCCAAGTGCAATGTCGCAAGGGCATTGCCGTGTGAGCAGAGCAGCCCCAACCGATTACCCGAACCGTCTCGCGGTATAACGCACGCCCCACGCCTGATTCTTTTGGCGTGGGGCGTTTTTTTGTGGCCGGGTTTTACAGACGGGATTTAGAGCTTAAGGGATCGTACCGCGGATGGTCTTTTAGAGAATGCCAGCAAGGGATGCGGCCACGGCCTGATCGGTATCACCGAAAAAGCCGTTTTGCGATCTGTACCACTGGGTGGTATGTTTTTGGAAGGGATACCTATGCCATTGAGGTTGTTCAAGACCAAACGCTTCGCCCTCCAGGCCAGCAGGGCGTGGATCACAGATGAAGAGTTGCAGGAGGCGTTTCATCAGATGCTTCAGGGACAGGCGGACGATCTTGGCGGAGGCGTGTGGAAGAAGCGCTTGAAGTCGAACCGCCACCGTTCGATTGTTTTGGCAAAAGGTGGACATTACTGGATCTACCAAGTGCTTTTCGCCAAGCAGGATCAAAGCAATATCACGCCAACAGAATTGAAGGATTTACGTAAATTGGCAAAGGTTTATGCGCAACTGACCGAAGAGCAGATCAGCGACTTGTTGGCGATGAAGGAGTTTGTGGAGATATGTCATGAGTAAGAAATTCAAAAGTGAAGTCTTTGAATCGATACACGAATCAGCCGGGGCGTTGCTTGCTGTCGGAGCAATCAACAAAGCAACGATGCGAGAATTCGATGACTCCTGTCTGGCATCGGTTCCCTTAGCGATCCCGGCTGAGGAGATCAAGGCGCTACGCGAGCGTAACAAGGTCAGCCAGCCGGTGTTTGCACGCTATCTCAACACCAGTGCATCCACGGTCAAGCAATGGGAATCGGGTGACAAACATCCCAGCGGTATGGCGCTCAAACTACTGAGCATCGTACAAAAACATGGGTTGAAAATTCTCGCTTGAGCCTGACGCAGCTATTGCACTGAACCCTGACGAACGGCGCAGGTCGATTAGCTTGTATGGCTCAAGTGAGCCAACCCCCATTCAGGAGCTGCCCCATGGATTTCATTCGTATCATCATCGCTATTCTGTTGCCGCCACTGGGCGTGTTTCTGCAGGTCGGGTTTGGCGGGGCGTTCTGGCTGAACATTCTGCTGACGTTGTGCGGCTACATTCCGGGGATCGTGCATGCGGTGTATATCATCGCCAAGCGTTGAGTTCAGTGGCGTCTGATCAATAGCTATCGCGGGCAAGCCCGCTCCCACAGTGTTATGAGTGATCACAATTTTTGTGTACACCAAATAACCTGTGGGAGCGGGCTTGCCCGCGATTGGAGCGACGCAGTCTCAAAGTGAGGGCTCAGTCAGTCAGTCCCATCACTCGCCGATAAAACGTCCACTCCCGCTCCAGCGCATGCGCCTGGTTAGCCGCGCGACGAAAGCCGTGGCGTTCGTCAGGGTAGTAATGCGCTTCGACCGGGATGCCGTTGTGCTCCAGCGCCGCGACCATGTCGCGGGTCTGTTGCGGCACGACCACCGCGTCCAGTTCACCTTGAAAGAAAATCACCGGCACGCGAATGTTGTCTGCGTGCAGCAGTGGCGTGCGGGCGGCATAGCGTTGGGCATCTCCTTCGGGATCGCCGATCAGCCAATCCAGATAATCACCCTCGAACTTGTGCGTGGCCCGTGCCAAAGCTACCGGGTCGCTGACGCCGTAGAGGCTGGCACCTGCGCGGAAAACCTGCCTGAACGCCAGTGCGCACAATGTGGTGTAACCACCTGCACTGCCACCGCGAATGAACGCGCGGTCACCATCGATCAAACCTTGGTCCGCGAGATAGCTGACCACCGCGCAGGCATCCTCGACATCCACCTCGCCCCAGCGCAGATGTAGCGCTTGCCGATATTCACGACCATAGCCAGTGCTGCCGCGATAGTTGAGGTCGGCGACGGCGAAACCGCGCTGCGTCCAGTACTGGATGCGCGGATCGAGGATCGGATAGCACGCCGACGTCGGGCCGCCGTGGATAAACACCACCAGCGGCGGTTTCGCTTCACCGCTCATGGCCGGGTAGAAGAAACCATGCGCCTCGCCGGAGCCGCTCGGATAACGCAAGGTTTGCGGGCGGCTGATGCGTTCGGCAGGCAATGGAGCCACGCCGCCAGCGAGGATTTTCACGGCATGAGAGACACGATCAATGGCGATCACTGCCGACGGGCTGGTCGGCGATGCAGCGATGCAATAGATGAATTGTTGATCCATCGCCAAGTGGCGGAAGCGGCTGTAGTCACCGCTGAAATCTTCATTTCCAAGGGCCAGGCGACCGAAACCATCCTCGCTCCAACTGGCTAAAAATTGATCACCGACAGGCAGCCACGTGCAGCCGCCTAGCTGCCACGGCGCGGGCGCGTGATCGGCCTCGGCACTCGGTAGCGCGTGCAAGCCATCAGACGTTTCGCCCCACGGCTGCCAGTAACCGCCACGATCAGTCAGGCAGTAGAGCCGGCCGTCCGCGTCGAAGCGCGGCTGCTGGATCGACTCCTCAATCTGCTCGCCGGCAATACAACGAGGTGCGGAAAAATCACCTTCCGCGACCATCAACCGCGTCGAGGTCCACGGCTGATGCGGTCGGCTCCACTCGATCCATGCCAAGCGCTGGCCGTCGGGGCTCAGCGTTGGCGACGCGTAGAAATCAGCACCTTCGGCCAGCACCTTGCGCGTGCCGGTCGCCAGATCAATCGCCACCAGGCGATGTCGATCCTGCTGCTCTTCGACCGCCAACACCCGGCCTGCGGCGAATTGCAGATCGCCGTAGCGGCAGTCAGTCGACGTCAGCGCGACCGGCTCGCCATCCAGCGCCTGCCGATACATCTGCTGATCCGCTTCATTGACGAAAACCACCCCGTCAGGCGTCAGACAAAACGCACCACCGCCATATTCGTAAACGCGGCTACGCACGCTGAAACCGTCCTGCGTCAGACGTTTCGCTGCGCCATCGCGCCAATGCCAGATTCGGCACGCGGCATCCTCGGGGCGGTATTCATTCCAGAACACGCCATGGGCGCCGAGCTGCAGTTCGGCGAAGTCGGTTCCGGCGGCGACGGCCTGGGCGGCGCTGAAAAGCTCAGCCCTTGGCGATGAGGCGTGAGTTTCGTTCATTGCGAAAGGCCAATTGTTCGATGGTTTGAGTGGCGGTCTCGGCTTCTTCGCGGGCCTTGAGGATCACGCCATGATGTTCGGACTTGCTGCACACCGGGTCGGCATTACTGGCGTCGCCGGTGAGCATGAACGCCTGGCAGCGGCAGCCGCCGAAGTCTTTTTCTTTCTCGTCGCAAGAGCGGCACGGCTCGGGCATCCAGTCGTAACCGCGAAAACGGTTGAAGCCGAACGAGTCGTACCAGATGTGTTGCATGCTGTGATCGCGCACGTTGGGAAATTGCACCGGCATCTGGCGGGCACCATGGCAGGGCAGGGCGGTGCCGTCCGGGGTGACGGTTAGGAAGATGCTGCCCCAGCCGTTCATGCAGGCTTTCGGGCGTTCTTCGTAGTAATCCGGGGTGACGAAAATCAGCTTGCACGGATGCCCTTCGGCTTCCAGCCTGGCCCGGTATTCGTTGGTGATGCGTTCGGCGCGCACCAGTTGTTCCTTGGTCGGCAACAGACCGACACGGTTGAGCTGCGCCCAGCCGTAGAACTGGCAAGTGGCGAGTTCTACGAAGTCAGCCTCCAGCGCAATGCACAGTTCGATAATGCGGTCGATCTTGTCGATGTTGTGCCGATGGGTGACGAAGTTCAGCACCATCGGGTAGCCGTGGGCCTTCACCGCACGAGCCATTTCCAGCTTCTGCGCAAAGGCCTTTTTCGAGCCCGCGAGCAGGTTGTTCACTTGCTCGTCGCTGGCCTGAAAACTGATCTGGATGTGATCAAGCCCGGCCTTTTTGAAGTCGCTGATTTTCTGCTCGGTCAGGCCAATGCCGGAGGTGATCAGGTTGGTGTAGAAACCCAACTGCCGCGCTTCACGGATCAGTTCGGCCAAGTCCTGACGCACCAGCGGTTCGCCGCCGGAAAAGCCCAATTGCGCCGCGCCCATCTCCCGCGCTTCGCGGAACACCTTGATCCATTGCTCGGTGGTCAGCTCTTTGCCCTGCTCGGCGAAATCCAGTGGATTGGAGCAGTACGGGCATTGCAGCGGGCAGCGGTAGGTCAGCTCGGCGAGCAGCCACAGCGGCAGGCCGACTTCCGGTTTGGCCGGCAGATCAGCCAAGGGTGAGCCAGTGTTGCTCACGGGCAACCTCCATGAATTGCTCGACGTCGTCACCGAGCTCGGGCACGCCGGGGAACTGCTTGTCCAGTTCGGCAATGATCGCCGCGACATCACGCTCACCGTCAATCAGGCCGCCAATCAGCGCGGCCGTTTCGTTGAGCTTGATCATGCCTTCCGGGTACAGCAACACATGGCCTTTTTGCGCCGGTTCGTACTGGAAGCGATAGCCCGGGCGCCAGCTCGGTACTTTGCTGCGGTCGAAACTCATAAGGTAATTCCTTTATGCCAGACCCGTTGTTCGGTCACGCTGTGATACGGCGGACGGTTCAGTTCGTAGGCCATGCTCATGGCATCGAGCATGCTCCAAAGAATGTCCAGTTTGAACTGGAGAATTTCCAGCATGCGCTCCTGGCCTTCGCGGGTCTTGTAATGCTCAAGGGTGATCGCCAGCCCATGCTCGACATCACGCCGCGCCTGACCGAGACGGGTGCGGAAGTATTCGTAGCCGGCCGGGTCGATCCACGGGTAATGCTGCGGCCAGCTGTCGAGGCGCGACTGGTGGATCTGCGGCGCGAACAGTTCGGTCAGCGAGCTGCTGGCGGCTTCCTGCCAACTGGCGCGACGTGCGAAGTTGACGTAGGCATCGACAGCGAAACGCACGCCGGGCAGCACCAGCTCCTGAGAACGCAATTGGTCCGGGTCAAGGCCAACAGCCTGGCCCAGACGCAGCCAGGCTTCGATGCCGCCATCTTCACCGGGCGCGCCGTCGTGGTCGAGCAGGCGCTGAATCCACTCGCGGCGGATTTCCCGATCCGGGCAATTGGCGAGGATCGCTGCGTCCTTCAGGGGAATGTTCACCTGATAGTAGAAGCGGTTGGCGACCCAGCCCTGAATCTGCTCGCGGGTCGCGCGGCCTTCGTACATCGCCACGTGATAAGGGTGGTAGATGTGGTAGTAGGCGCCCTTGGTGCGCAGGGCCGCTTCGAATTCGGCGGGGGACAGCGGGGTGTCGGTCATGTCTGTTCTCCGGGAACAACCCTGGAAATCTCTGGTGTCTGTGCTGGCCTCTTCGCGAGCAGGCTCGCTCCCACAGTTGATCGCATTCCATTGTAGGAGTGAGCCTGCTCGCGATAGACCGCGCAGCGGTCTCGATTGCTTAAAGCACGATACTCATGCCATCAAACGCCACTTCAACATTACGCCGCACCAGCTCCGCACGCTCCGGGGAATCCTCGTCGAGGATCGGGTTGGTGTTGTTGATGTGGATAAGTACTTTGCGCTGCTCGGGCAACTGCTCCAGCACTTCCAGCATGCCGCCGGGGCCGTTCTGGGCAAGATGGCCCATCTCGCGACCGGTGCGGGTGCCGACGCCACGGCGCTGCATTTCATCGTCATCCCACAGCGTGCCGTCGACCAGCAGGCAATCGCTGTCCGCCATGATTTCCAGCAGCGGCGCATCGACCTTGCCCAGCCCTGGCGCGTAGAACAGCTTGCCGCCAGTGTTGAGGTCTTCAACGATCAAACCGATGTTGTCGCCCGGATGCGGATCGAAACGGTGCGGCGAATACGGCGGCGCGGCGCTGCGCAACGGCAACGGGGTGAAACGCAGATTCGGGCAGGCGGCTACGGTGAAGCTCTGGTCGAGCTCGATACGGTTCCAGTCCAGCCCGCCGTTCCAGTGGGTGAGCATCTTGAACAGGGGAAAACCGGTGCTCAGGTCTTCGTGAACCATGTCCGTGCACCACACCTGATGCGGGCAGCCTTCGCGCAGGCTGAGCAGGCCGGTGGTGTGGTCGATCTGGCTGTCCATCAGGATGATCGCGCTGATGCCGGTGTCGCGCAGGGCTCGGCCCGGTTGCATCGGGGCGAAGCTTTGCAGTTGCGCGCGGATGTCCGGCGAGGCATTGCACAGCACCCAGTTCACGCCGTCATCGGAAATGGCGATGGACGATTGGGTGCGGGCCTTGGCATTCAGGCTGCCGTCGCGAAAGCCTGCGCAGTTGACGCAGTTGCAGTTCCACTGCGGAAAACCGCCACCGGCGGCCGAACCCAGAATCTGGACGAACATGAACGCTCCATCATTTCAACGCGGAAAATAAAACGCCTCGGCGAGCCGAGGCGTTGCACTGCGATTCTGCGTAGGCAGAACTCAGCGGCTGGCGAAGTACATGGTGACTTCGAAGCCGATACGCAGGTCGGTGTAAGCAGGTTTGGTCCAGGCCATGAGATGTCTCCTTCTGAGGGTTGGGATAGCGCTATCCATAGTTATAGTCCACGGCAGCGCGGTGATGTTCCAATTAGTTAGGCGGCTATGTTACTCAAAATTTCAACGCCGTGACCCGTGAATCTTTGAGAAAGCTCCTTGCAGCCTCGGTAATGATCAGTTTGTCACTTGCCACGGCGCGTCCGGCATCGATTCATTGGCCAGGCAATGCCAGCCGCCCTCGGCATTGATCAGGCGCTGCGCAGCGGCCAGCAAAGCCTGGCGATCGAGTTGCCGGATCGCCGTGACCAACTGCTCCCGGTAATCCGACGAATGGCCGGCAAGTTTGCCTTGCCAGAGGAGTTCGGCGGCATCCTTGGTGGACAGTGTGGTGTCGTCGAACTGATCGGCGAGGCTTTGACGCTGTTGCTCGAGGCTTGCTTCATCGAGCGTTTCGATCAACGCGGGAATGCCGTTGAAAAACTCCTGAATATATTCGAGCAACTCGGCGGCCGAAGTCGTCGGCGATTGCACGCCAAACACAATCGCGGTCCTGCCGTGCAATTGACGCAGCGCGCTGAATACGGCGTACCCCAATTGCAGTTCGACGCGCAGGCGCTGATAGAAAGGCGTCTGGCACAACTGAGCCAGAAGGCGCCACGCCGCTTCGTCAGCAATATCGCTGCTGGTAGTCGGGCAGATCAGCAGCAAGGCGTGTTCGCTGCAGGCCGTGTTGATCTGGCTCCAGTGGTACTTGCCTTGGGTGATCGGTATCACCGGTAGCTGATTGTCCGGTGTGCCGGGAATGCGGCTCAGCGCCAGGCCCAAGGCTGATTGGGTTTGTTGGTTAAGGCCTAGAGCGAGGCCGTCCCAGCGCGAAGTTGTCCACAGCTGATTGGCGTCATCGCTGGTTTCAATCGTGGGCAGGCATTTTTCCGGCAACGCTTCGAGTAGTTGGCGGATCGGCATCGACGGTATCTGCACCTCGTCGCGCGGCGAATCGGCGTCGATCATCGTCAGACATTTCAGCGCATGCTCGAGGATGCTGGGCATCGGTTCCTGTAGCCCGGTCATTTTCAGCAGGCATTGGTTACCTGCGGCGCTGAAAGACAAGTCCACTCCGGCTTCGGACGCATCCTGTCGGGTCTGGCGCAGACTGCGCTGCAATCTTGAGCGCAGATCGGCGCTGGCCGCCGTCTCGCCCTGCCAGCGCAGGTAAATCGCGCCCTCATCGCTGTTGTCCGGCAGGGCCAGGCTGAACTGCATCGGCGATCGCTCGCGACGACTGCGCGAGCGATCCTGGGCGAAGGTGCGCAGGCCACGGTGGGCGCTGGTCTGGCCGCGAATCAGTCCGGCGTTGGCCAGCGGTTCACTGGCGCGCAAGAAAGGATTGGCGGCGGGCAGATGCCAATGATCGCTGAAGTTATCCACAACGCCGATTTCGCGAAGGATGTGCTCAAGTGCGGCAGCGCCGGATTCGGACAGGCCGAATGCTTGCTGCTCAATGTCGGTTCGCGCCAGTTGCAACGCGCCGCTGACTTGCTGCTGGCGCTGAAGCAGGGCGGCGTATTCCTCGCGCAACGGCGTCCAGTCCTGACGGGCGAAGAAGCTCAGCCAATCCAGCAGCCGTTCGTGAATGGTGTTCAACTGCTCGCCGTCGGCATGGAATTGAAGATGCAGCAGCGCTTGGCCGGCGAACTGGTAAAGCGGCGTGGCTTTCAGGCTGTCAGCCAGATTCTGTTGATGCAGGTATGCGAGCAATCCACCAGGTTTTGCGCTATTCAACCAATGACAGAGAAAAGCCATCGCCTCGGCGGATGACTCGGGCAACGCGTCGAAAGCAAATAACAGGTTCGTGTGAGCGCCAACCTGTTGATAACTCTTCACTGCCAACGGTGGCGGTGCGGCCTGGGCAACTTTATCCCCAACCGATAACACCGCTGCGAATTGCTGCGCGAGCTCCCGAAGCTCATCGATACTTTGTGGCCCGACCAGACTCAGGCTCATTTGCCCGGTTCGATAAAAGCGCTGATGGAAATCTTTCAGCGCCGATTGAAACCTAGGCGATTCGACCTGCAAGCTGTCCCGATTGCCTGCATGAAAACCGCGCAACGGATGCTCCGCTGGCAAACTTTCATACAAGGCAAACTGCTGCTGCGCTGTCGGATCCTGCGACCAGGCGACGAATTCGGCCTGCAGCACTTCCCGTTCACGCAGTTGATCGTCCAGATTCATACGTGGCCGGGCGAGCATGTCTGACAGACGCTCGAGCCCCGCGCTGAAGGACGACACAGGCAACTCGAAGAAAAAGTCCGTGGTGCGCTCGCGGGTGCTGGCATTCACCTGCCCGCCGTGACGTTGCACGTAGGCCATCAGCCCTTCGTCTGTGGGAAAACGCTCGGTGCCGAGAAACAGCAAGTGCTCGAGAAAATGCGCCAGCCCCGGCCAAGCCAATGGCACGTCATGGCTGCCGGCCGCCACGCGCAACGCGGCAGCGCTGCGCTTGAGACCAGGCACGTGGCGCAGGGTCACGCGCAGGCCGTTGGCCAGGGTTTCAGAGTGGGGGCGGGGATGAGTCGGCGCAGACATGGGCACTTCCAGAACAGTGAAGTGCCCATGCTAGCGGATTAGCGGCGGTTGAGCGCGCCGTAAAGCTCCGGGCGGCGATCGCTGAGATAGCGATTGGCCTGGCGTGAATCGTTCATCAGTTGTCGGTCCAGTTCGCCGACGATCAACGCCTCGTCCAGACCTGCCAGAGCGATGCGGCTGCCGTCCGGCGCGGCAATGCTGCTTTGCCCGCAATACTGGATATCGCCTTCGTGTCCGCAGTAATTGGCGTAAGCCACGTAGCACTGGTTTTCGAAGGCGCGGGCACGCACGGTGACATCGGCAACGAAATCGAACGGAATCATGTTGGCCGTCGGCACCACGATCAGCTCGGCGCCGGCCAAGGCCAGGCGCCGCGCGTTTTCCGGAAACTCCAGGTCGTAGCAGATCAGGAAGCCGAGCTTCCAGCCGTTCAGCTCAACCACCGGCAACTCCGCTTCGCCGGAGCTGAACATCGACCGATCGAGGTCGCCGAACAGATGCGACTTTCGATAGTTGCACAGGCGCTCGCCATGGGCGTCGATCAGTTGCACGGCGTTGTAGATCTGACCGTCGGCGGTGCGCTCCGGGTAGCCGTAAACGATCGCCAGACCGGCAGCCTTGGCAATGCGGCCGATCTGCTGCGCCCATTCACCGTTATAGACCTCGGCCAGCGTGCTGACCGCTTCGGCGCCGATGTTGTAGCCGGTCATGAACATCTCCGGCAGCACCAGCAGATCGGCGCCCTTGGCCTCCATCGCTACTTGATGCAGGCGATGCAGGTTGGCGGCGGGGTCCAGTGGCAGCGGTGGACATTGGTAAACGGCTACGCGCATCGGGGAATCCTCTTACTCGGGCAGGGCGATAGGGCCGATGTCTTTGAACACATCACCCGGGCCGGGGTTCTCTTTATGTGTCGAGCCGCCGAAATGTTTCATGATGCCCCACACTGCGTTGAGCGAAGTCTGCACTGCGCCTTCGACCCACGCCGGTGTCCACGACACGTCGTCGCCGGCGATGAAAATCCCGCGCTGTTCGGCCGGCATGTCGTCCTGCATGAAGTGCGCGTACATACGCTGGTTGTAGCGATAATGGCCGGGCAGGGCGCCTTTGAAGGCACCGAGAAAGTACGGGTCGGCTTCCCACGACACGGTGATCGGGTCGCCGATGATCCGCGCGGCGATGTCGACTTTCGGGTAGATCTTCTTCAGCGCGTTCAAGGCGAGTTCAACGCGTTTTTCCACCGGATGCGGGAGCATTTTCAACGCGTCGCTCATCCACGAGTACGACAGGCAGATCACCCCCGGTTTGTCGTCGCCGTTGTCGAACAGATAGGTGCCACGGGTCAGGCGATCAGTGAGGGTCATGCTCATCACGTCGCGGCCGGTCTCCGGATCCTTGTCTTTCCAGAATGGCCGGTCGACCATCACGAAGGTTTTCGACGACTGCATGTAGCGCGTGCGGTCGAGGGCCATCCACATCTTCTGCGAGAACAGGGTCTCGTCGCATTCGATCTGAGTGGTCAGCAGCCAGCTCTGGCAGGTTGTCAGGACGGCGGCGTACTCGCGGGTGTCACCGTTGTTGTCGGTAACGGCGAAACGGCCCTCCGGTGCGTGGGCAATTTTCTTCACACCGGAACGCGGCGCGCCACGGTGCAGGGATTTCAGGCTGGTGCCGGCCGGCCAGTGCACGCAGCGCTCCGGCACATGGCGCCAAATGCCCTGTGGCACCTGCTCGACGCCACCGACCACTAGGTGTTGGTGATCGTCGCAATTGGTCATCACCACGCGGAAGATTTCCAGCATCGAATTGGGGAAGTCCGAATCCCAGCCGCCGGTGCCGAAACCGACCTGGCCGAACACTTCGCGGTGCTGGAACGACAATTTGGCGAAGGCTTTCGAGGTGGCGACGAAGTCGTAAAAGGTCCGGTCGTCCCACAGCGGCACCAGCTTGTTCCACAACTCTTTCAGGCGCGGCACATCGCGATCACGGATGGCTTGCTGGATGTCGGAGAACTGCGAACCGGCTTCCAGCGCATCCGCCCAGGCGTCAGCCACTTCCTGAAACAATGCAGGAAGATCCTTCAGGCTCTCGGCGTAATAGGTTTCGCCTTCCAGATCGATCACGGTACTGCCCGAAGCGCCAGTGAGCGGGTTGGGAAAAGGCTTGGTTTCCAGGCCGAGCTTGTCGACGTAGTGATAGAACGCGGTGGAGGACACTGGAAAACGCATGCCACCGAGCTCGGCGACGATGGCGTCGGTACCGTTGAAGGCTTGCGAGCGCAGACGACCACCGAGTTTCGACGCCTCGTACACCACCGGTTTCAAACCGAGTTTCATCAGTTCATACGCAGCCACCAGACCGGCAATGCCCGCGCCGACAATCGCCACCTCAGCGCCATGGTGCTGCTCAGGAATGCTCCCCAGCCCGGCGGGATGCTCGATCCAATCGTCAAACGCGAACGGAAAGTCCGGACCGAAAATGGTGACTGGTTTTTTTCCGTCTGCAGGATGGCGATTGTTCTTGTTCATGGCTGACCTTATTGGCGACCCGACGCAGGATTCGCGTCTGAGTATAGGAAAAGATGTCAGCCATTCTAGGGAGCGTGGAGCGCGTTAATAAGACGCAATGTGTCGTCGTTTTGCCTGAATGTTGTGCAGACTGACGATTGCAGGCTGCATACCGACCAAAATGTGGGAGCGAGCCTGCTCGCGAAGAGGCCCGAGCCACGATGCCATGGCCAACGCTCAGACCGGCTGCCCGCGATCAATCTTGCTGCTCAGAATGATCGAAGTCGTGGTCTTCTCCACCCCATCGACGCTGCCAATCTGATCCAGCAACTGATCGAGCTGCTCCGGCGAGTCGGTGCGCAACCACGCCACATAATCAAACTCGCCACTCACTGCACACAACTGCTGCACCTGCGCCATCGCACTCAGGCGCCGCAGCACGTCCTTGCCGGAACGCGGCTGCACCTTGATCCCGACGTAGGCTTGCAGCCCGCCATCGACAAAATGCTGACCGAGGCGCACACCGTAACCGGTGATCACTTTGGCCTTTTCCAGACGGGCCAGACGCGACGTCACCGTAGTGCGAGCAATGCCTAGCTGACGGGCGAGCATGGCCACGCTTTCGCGGGCGTTGATTTGCAGCGCGGCGATTAGCTGGCGGTCGATTTCGTCGAGGATGGGTTGGCGGGTGTCTGGCAAGGGAAGCTCCATTGGCGTTGAGTCGGAGGGAGGCGCCTCTATACAGGCAAATAAGGAAAGGCTTTTGCGCCAAAGCAAAGAGGTCACTGATGAGTTTGATGAAACAAATGTTCTGACAATTGATTTGACTTGTCTGCCCTGTTTCCCAAGAATGCCTACAAGAGCGCGAAATCTGCTGCCTTGCAGGGCATTAGCAGATGTAGGTACCTCAGCGATGCTGCAACATCGGTGTCAGGTGAGACCTCTTCATCCCATTTCCTGAGGATGCAAATATCAGGATTTAGATGTTACGGGCAGCCCGATGGCTGCCCTTTTTTTTTCCGAAAGAATGTACCGCCTATACAAAAGCTCGCCTTTTCGATGCCTGTTCATGGCTCTCGCCGGAGCGTGCATAAAATTCCAGAGAATGTGTCCATCCCGAATGTCCACAACCACAGGCATGGGATTAGCATGATTGGGAAATCAAAGCCCACAAAAAAGCCGCGCATCAAGCGCGGCTTTTCAATTTGGTGGGCCCACACGGACTCGAACCGTGGACCAAAGGATTATGAGTCCTCTGCTCTAACCAACTGAGCTATAGGCCCTCAGTAGGCCGCGGATTATAGCGACGGTTTCGCGGCTGTGCTATCCGAAAAATCCGATACGGTTATATGCAGAAACGTCGCGGCGAATTCCTCCGGGGGCAGCGGCAGGCTGACGATGTAGCCCTGTATCTGTTCGCACCCTTCAGCAGCGAGGAATTGTTGTTGCGCCTGTGTTTCCACGCCTTCGGCAATCACGGTGAATTGCATGCTGCGACCGAGCGCGATGATGGCGCGCACAATGGCCGCGTCGTGGGGGTCGTCAGGCAGTCCGCGGACGAAGGACTGGTCGATCTTGAGAATGTCCAGCGGCAGGCGTTTGAGGTAGCTGAGCGAGGAGTAGCCGGTGCCGAAGTCATCGATCGCCAGTTGCACGCCGAGGTGTTTGAGCTGGTGCAGCACTGCCAGTGCCTCTTCGGCCTGACTCATGATGAAATTCTCGGTAATTTCCAGTTGCAGTAAATCCGGCCTGAGGCGGTTGTCCTTGAGCAGTTGCTCGATGCGCACCAGCAGGTTCGGCTGACGCAGCTGCGCGCCAGCGAGGTTTACCGAGAGCGGCCCGAGCGGTTGGTAGATCCGGCTCCACTCGAACATTTGTCTGCAAGCGGTTTCGAGCACCCAGTCACCGATCTGCAGGATCATGCCGTTTTCTTCCGCCAGCGGAATGAAATGCTCGGGCGGCACGTCGCCGAAGGTTGGGTGGCGCCAGCGAATCAGCGCCTCTGCACCGACCAGACTGTGATCGACCAGGCTGATTTTCGGTTGGTAACAGAGAAACAGCTCATCGCGCTCGATGGCGCGGCGCAGTTCGTGTTCCAGCGCTATGCGCTCGCTGGCCTGGGCGGTGAGGTCGCGGGTGTAGCTTTCGACGCGGTTGCGTCCTTTGGCTTTTGAGCGGTACATCGCCGCGTCGGCGTTTTTCACCAGCGTGGCCACATCGCAACCGTCGCGGGGATAGAGGCTGGTGCCGATGCTGGCGCTGATAAAGAACTCGTGTTCGCCGGCCTGGAACGGCGCGCCGAAGCAGTTGAGCAGTTTCGTCGCGATGTTGTCGGCGTCGCTGGCTTGCTGCAAGCCTGGCAACAGGATGATGAACTCGTCACCGCCCAATCGCGCGACCGTGTCGATATCGCGCAGTTGTTCTTTCAAACGCACGGCGATGCCCTTGAGCAACAGGTCGCCGACCGGGTGGCCGAGGCTGTCGTTGATGTGTTTGAAGCGGTCGAGATCGAGAAACAGCACCGCGCCCTGGCCGCCATTTTCCTGCTGGCTGGTCAGGGCCATTTGCAGACGGCTTTCGAACAGGGTGCGGTTGGGCAGGCCGGTGAGCGGATCGTGGTGAGCCTGGTAATCGAGCTTGGCCTGGGCATGCTTGAGGCTGGAAATATCGGCGAACACCGCGACGAAGTGAGTGATGAACTTGTCGCGATTGCGCACCGCGCTGATGGTCAGCCAGCTCGGGTACAGCTCGCCGTTCTTGCGCCGGTTGGAAATCTCGCCTTGCCAGTGGCCCTCGTCGGTCAATTGATGCCACATCGCTGCGTAGAAAGCGCTGTCATGCAGCCCTGAGGCCAGCAAGCGTGGCGTGTGGCCCAGTGCTTCGCTTTCGCTATAGCCGGTAATTTCGGTAAAGGCACGATTGACGGCGCTGATGTGTTGTTGAGTATCGGTGATCAACACGCCCTCGGCGGTGCTCTCGAAAACGGTCGCGGCCTGCTGCAGTTTTTCCTGCATGAGATGGCGTTCGGTGATGTCGCGGGCGATGGTCAGCATGCAATCCTCGTCACCGATCGGCAGCGGGCGACTGGACACTTCGCACAGGCGAATCTGCCCGTCGCTGCGACGGATGTGGCAAGTGAAGTCGCGGACAAACCCGTCGCGCTTTAGCAGATCGAGCATCTGCTTGCGTTCGTTGAGGTTGACCCAGATGCCGAGATCCAGCGTCGAACGATCCACCGACATGGCGCTATTGAAACCGGTGATGCGGCTGAAGCCTTCGTTGACCTCCAGCAGCAAGCCGTCGCTCTGACGCGACAGCAACAGGCCATCCGGCGACGCATGGAAAGCCTTGGCGAACTTCTCTTCAGAGGTTTGCAGTTGCTGTTGGGTTTCCTTGAGCTGGCTGATGTCGCGCACCACGACCACCAGCGCCGGCGTGGTGTCGAGGTCGAAAGGCTCGGCGGAAATCAGCCCGGTGAAGACTTGGCCGTTGTTGCGGCGAAAGGGCATTTCCAGATTACGGATGCTGCCGGCCTGCAAACGCTGCAAGAGGCCCGGCCCGACGCCGGGAATGCCCCAGATATTGAGGTTGGTGGCGGTCTGGCCGATCACATCCTCGGCCCTGAGGCCGATCTGCTCTTCGAAGGCCTCGTTGACCTCAAGCAGGCAGCCGTCGGACAGGCGTGCAATCACCAGAATGTCCGGGCATTGCTCGAACACCGAAGCGAACTTCTGCTCGGACAGGCGCAGCGCCTCTTCGGTGCGTTTGATTTCGCTGATATCGATCATCAACCCGCGCATCACCGGTTCGTGGCCATGCTCGATCAGGCTGACAATGTCGCGCACCCACAGGCAGCGGCCGTCGGCGGTGATCACGCGATAATCGACGATGTGGTCGCGGCCCTGGCGCAGCGCTTCCCTGCAATAGTTCTGCGTGCGGGTCAGGTCGGCGGGATGAATGATGTTGTGCCAGAAGCCCGGAATCAGCCAGTGAGATTGTGGATACCCGAGCAGGTCTTCAGCATGGGGCGAAACATAGCTGTAGGTGAAGTCGCTCATCCGCGCTTCCCAGGCGATGGCCGACAAGCTCTCCACCAGGCCACGGTAGTGATATTCGCTGCTGCGCAGTTCTTGTTCGAGGTCGATGCGCCGGCTGATTTCCGAACTCAGTCGGCGGTTGATGCGAATCACCACGGCCAGCACCGTCATCAACAACAACAGACCGGGCAGGCCATACATCAGCAGATCTGACCAGAACGTGCGGTGGTCGAGCACATTACCGACCCAATGTTCCTGAATGCTGCTGATTTCCGCCGGTGTCATGTCGGCCAGGACTTTATCGAGGATGCCCACCAACATCTTGTTATCGCGAGGCACGGCCATTGCCAGTTGATAACGATACGGGGTTTCGCCGCTGACGTAGAGGCCGTCGAGTTTGAGCTGGCGCAGGCTCCACACGCTGGAAGCGAGATCGCCAACTACCGCGTCCACTTCATCGGTCGCCAGAGCTTGCAGCGCCGAGCTGACATTGGGCATGGCGACCAGATTCAGATCGGGGTGGTGAGTGCGCAGCAGTTCGTGGGGGGCATAGTTTTCCACTACGGCGATTTTCAGACCGTACAGGTCGTCAAGTTTGCGCGGCTGGGCGCCGCCGACATGGGCGAGGATGACGATCGGGAAGTCCAGGTACGGCCGGGTAAACGACAGATAGTTCTGGCGCTCCGGCGTGGACATGATTCCCGGCAGCAAATCGATTTTGCCTTTTTTGACCTGCTCCAGCACCACTGTCCAGCTTGCGGGCTCGATGGGCGTCAGCTTGATTGCCAGACGTTCACGGATCACCTCGATATAGTCGGCAGCCAGGCCCTGATAGCGGTTCTGATCGTCACGGAACTCGAAGGGCGGCCACGATGCATCAACACCCAGGCGCAAGTCAGGGTGAGCCGCCAGCCAGCTGCGTTCTTCATCGGTGAGAGTCAGCGCGTCAGCCGTGGCGGTGCAGATCATCAATGACAGCAGAAAAAGCACGGGCGCCAGTCTGGGCATAACGCTCTCGTCAGGGCTCGGGATGATTGTTTCGAGTGTAGACGGGGTACGCGACGGGGAGGGCGGAGCGGGGAATTTAATCTGCCATAAAACAAAACCCCCGGCCTGGGCCGGGGGTTCTGGTATCACTCGTCGAGGAAGGAGCGCAGATGCTCGCTTCGCGTCGGGTGGCGCAGCTTGCGCAGCGCCTTGGCTTCGATCTGACGGATCCGCTCACGCGTTACGTCAAACTGTTTGCCCACCTCTTCGAGCGTGTGGTCGGTGTTCATGTCGATACCGAAACGCATGCGCAGTACCTTGGCTTCACGGGCAGTGAGGCCGGACAGCACTTCGCGAGTCGCTTCCTTCAGGCTTTCCACCGTGGCGACATCGATTGGCGACTGCATGGTCGAGTCTTCGATGAAGTCGCCCAGATGGGAGTCTTCGTCATCACCGATCGGGGTTTCCATGGAGATCGGCTCTTTGGCGATCTTCAGTACCTTGCGGATCTTGTCCTCAGGCATTTCCATGCGTTCGCCCAGCTCTTCCGGAGTCGGTTCGCGACCCATTTCCTGCAACATCTGCCGGGAAATACGGTTGAGCTTGTTGATCGTCTCGATCATGTGCACCGGAATACGGATGGTGCGCGCCTGGTCGGCGATCGAGCGAGTGATCGCCTGACGGATCCACCAGGTGGCATAAGTCGAGAACTTGTAACCGCGACGGTATTCGAACTTGTCCACCGCCTTCATCAGACCGATGTTGCCTTCCTGGATCAGATCGAGGAATTGCAGACCGCGGTTGGTGTACTTCTTGGCGATCGAGATCACCAGACGCAGGTTGGCTTCAACCATCTCTTTCTTCGCGCGGCGGGCCTTGGCCTCACCGATCGACATGCGACGGTTGATGTCCTTGATTTCGGCGATGGTCAGGCCGGTCTCGGTTTCCAGCGCAATCAGCTTCTGCTGGCAACGGATGATGTCCGGCTGCACGCGACCGATGGCTTCGGCGTACTTGCTCTTGCCTTTGGCCAGGGCGTCGGACCAGCTTTCGTCGACTTCGTTGCCCGGGAACTGACGCAGGAAATCGGCGCGTGGCATACGTGCATCACGTACGCACAGCTGCATGATCGCGCGCTCTTGCTGACGCAGACGATCCAGAGCACTGCGAACACGCTCGACCAGGGCTTCGAATTGCTTCGGCACCAGTTTGATCGGCATGAACAGCTCGGCCAGGGCCAGCAACTCGGCAACCGCTGCCTTGTTGTGACGACCGTGCTTTTTCAGGGCCTTGCGGGTGATCTCCATCTGGTCCGCCACGGCGCCGAAGCGCTGTGCAGCGATGACCGGGTCCGGACCGCTTTCGGCTTCTTCTTCGTCATCGGAAGATTCGGCATCATCGTCATCGGTATCGTCGTCGGCCTTGACGGCTTTCGGGTCAACCGGCGGCGGCACTTCTGCCGCAGGCGGCGCAATGCCATCGTCCGGGTCGATATAACCGCTCAGGACGTCGGACAGGCGACCACCTTCGGTGGTGACGCGGGTGTACTCGGAGAGAATGTGGTCAACCGTGCCAGGGAAGTGCGCAATTGCGCTCATCACTTCACGAATGCCTTCTTCGATCCGCTTGGCGATTTCGATTTCGCCTTCACGGGTCAGAAGCTCGACCGTACCCATTTCACGCATGTACATGCGCACCGGGTCAGTGGTACGACCGATATCGGTCTCCACCGCCGCCAACGCAGCGGCTGCTTCTTCCGCAGCGGCCTCGTCGGTATCGGCGTCGGCCAACATAAGGGCGTCCGCATCCGGAGCACTCTCGTGTACGGGGATCCCCATGTCGTTAATCATGCGGATGATGTCTTCCACCTGCTCCGGATCTGAAATATCCTCGGGCAGGTGGTCGTTGACCTCGGCGTAAGTCAGATACTTCTGCTCACGACCCAGTTTGATCAACTCAATAATACGAGACTGCTGTTGCGCTTTTCCGGACATAACACCCTATCCACTGAAGGTCTTGGCGGGCAAAAAACAAGCCGAGGATTATACCTGAGCTATGACCTCACGCGCCAGTTGAGGTCGGGTTTGATGCGGAAACATTGCGACTTAAAAGGTCGCGCAGTTGATTTTTCTCTTCGACGCTCAGTTCGCTTTGCCGCGCTTTCCTGAGTAACTGTTCGAGATTTCGCTCGCGTTGGCGGGCGGACAAGCTAGTAATGGTGTCGAAAAACTGTTGTTCAAGGTTATCTCCGTCAATCAGCCATTCCTTTTCTGCCAGTGCCTTTAGCAAGCGGCCCTGTTCAGTACCGTGCCATCGCGCGATCAACTGAAATGAGTTTAGCTTGGGATTCTTCTGTACGGCTTCGAGCAGCGCCACAAGCAGCTGGGCGTTGGTCTGATTTTCATCGGCAATGTGCCCGGCGTCTTCGACGCGCTTGGCCAGTTGCGGATGATGGAGCAATGTTCGCAGTGCCGTCAGGGTTGGCGATTCAACGCCAATCGGCGTACGCGGGCGCTGCTGTTCGCGATCGCCACCACGCTTGCCGTTCTTGTCCCATGGTTTCTTGTCCCACTTCTTGCCGCCGGCGCCGGGTTTCTTCGGCGTCCATTCCTGCTGCGGCGCGTACATGTCCTGTGCCTGCGGCTGATGGTAGTCGCTGTAGTCCGGCATGGCGTCGTAATCGAAGCCCGGATCGTAGGCGGGCGGTGCTTCCTGCGGCGCACTCTGAACCAGTTGGCTGACGGTCTCGCTGCTCAGGCCGGTGATTTCGGTCAGGCGCTGACGCATGAGGATACGCAGGTTCGCGCCCGGCACCTTGTCGATCAATGGTGCGGCGAGGGTGGCCATGTGCGCCTTGCCCTCAAGAGAGCGCGGGTCGGCTTCTTCGGTCAGTTGCTGGAAAAAATAATCGGCCAGCGGCTGCGCGTGCTGATTGATGCGCGCCTTGAAAGCATCGGTGCCTTCGGCGCGAACCAGGGTGTCCGGGTCTTCGCCTTCGGGCAAAAACAGGAACCGCGCGCGACGACCGTCCTGCAGGCACGGCAGGGTCGCTTCCAGTGCGCGCCAGGCTGCGTTGCGGCCGGCCTGGTCGCCGTCGAAGCAGAACAATACGTTCGGCACGACGCGGAACAAGCGCTTGAGGTGTTCTTCGCTGGTCGCGGTACCCAGCGTGGCGACGGCATTGCGCAAGCCTTGCTGGGCGAGTGCGATGACGTCCATGTAACCCTCGACAACGATGATTTCATCGAGGTTGCGATTGTTCTTGCGTGCTTCATAAAGGCCGTAGAGTTCCTGGCCTTTATGGAATACCGGTGTTTCCGGTGAGTTCAGGTACTTGGGCTTGTCGTCGCCCAGTACGCGGCCGCCGAAGGCGATGATTCGTCCGCGGGTGTCGCGGATCGGGAACATCACGCGATCACGGAAGCGATCATAGCGCTTGCCGGTTTCGGCGTTCTCGATCAGCAGGCCGGCTTCGATCATGGCTTTCTGTTGCAGGGTGTCGCTGCTCAGATGCTTGAGCAGGTTGTCCCAGCCCGGCGGCGCAAAACCGAGGCCGAAATCCCGGGCGATCTCGCCCGTCAGACCCCGCCCCTTGAGGTAATCCACCGCAGCCTTGCGCGACGGATGACTCTTGAGTGCGTGCCGGTAAAAATCAGCGGCGGCGGTGAGCAGCGGGTACAGCGGCGAATCGGTCGGCTGACGCGGCTTGCGCTCGCGGCCGCTTTCTTCGCGGGGGATTTCCATGCCGGCGGCTTTGGCCAGATCTTCGACGGCCTGGGGGAAATCCAGATTGTCGTGATCCATGAGAAAGCCGAGGGCGTTGCCGCCAGCGCCGCAGCCGAAACAGTAATAGAACTGCTTGTCGGGGCTGACACTGAACGACGGGGTTTTCTCTTTGTGGAACGGGCAACAGGCGGTGTAGTTCTTGCCGGCCTTCTTCAATTGCACGCGCGAGCTGACCACGTCGACGATGTCGGTGCGGTTCAGCAGGTCGTCAATGAAGCTCTGGGGAATCAGCCCGGCCATGGCGTTCTCGTCGTCTGCGCTGCAATAAATCCGTTGCGACAGGCCGTCGGACGCGGGCCATTGCTGGAAACGCACAAAAAGTGCGGCTCGACCGGTGTCGTCTGCGTGATCGCTGTCGGGAAGTGTATCTGCCGAAAATCCACTGACGTTAGTACCTATCAGTCTTCGACTATGTGAAAGTGTTGCGCTGAATCCGCTGACGGCCGGTTGTCGACCTCGGATAGCTCAATAAAGCGGGCACGCATGCAGGTGCCTTGGGCTGATCGTCGTAAGAGGAATCAGTGGGTGTGCTCGTCAGTAGCCTTGAAAGGCTCGTCAGAAAAGACGTGCACCGCTGGCAAAAGAGCCAGGCCTGACGCGGTGAAGCAGATTTGTCTCGGTCGCATCGGCGGCGTCGACGGTGAAGCATCAAGCGTTTTACGCAAATGCCATTAGCCCGGCTGAGGGCCGGGCTTAGGCAAGAAGCTTGCTACGAACGTCTGTGGATTAGTACAGACGAACGGCGCGGCGCTGTTCGCGCTGAACTTTCTTGGCGTGACGCTTAACAGCGGCTGCTGCCTTGCGCTTACGCTCAGAAGTTGGCTTCTCGTAAAATTCGCGGCTACGAACTTCAGCCAGTACACCGGCTTTTTCGCAGGAGCGCTTGAAACGACGCAGAGCTACGTCGAAGGGTTCGTTCTCTTTTACTTTGACGGCTGGCATCCAGAGCTACCTTCATTCATTACCGGGGTCAACATCCTCGCGGCAAAAGAGCACTTGAAGACGTCGGTTTTTAAGGGTTGCGGATGTTAACCCCTCATCGCTCGGAATGCAAAGCCTCTGATCGAAAACCGCTGGTCGGGGCATCACGTGGCGACTATTATGCGCGCCTTCGAATTCAGCCTAAACAAGGCGCAAACCCATGCTAGTACTGGGATTAGAAACCTCCTGCGACGAAACCGGCGTCGCATTGTATGACAGTGAACGCGGTCTGCTGGCCGATGCGCTGTTCAGTCAGATCGACCTGCACCGCGTCTATGGCGGTGTGGTGCCGGAGCTGGCCTCGCGTGACCACGTCAAACGCATGCTGCCCTTGATCCGTCAGGTGTTGGCCGAGGCCGACTGTGTGCCGACCGAGATCGACGCAATCGCCTACACCGCAGGTCCTGGCCTGGTCGGCGCGCTGCTGGTCGGTGCTTCCTGCGCACAGGCGCTGGCGTTTGCCTGGGGCATTCCGGCGCTTGGCGTGCACCACATGGAAGGCCACTTGCTGGCGCCGATGCTGGAGCCGAAACCGCCGGAATTTCCGTTCGTCGCTTTGTTGGTTTCCGGTGGCCATACGCAGTTGGTTCAGGTCGACGGCATTGGCCAATACAGTCTGCTCGGCGAGACGCTCGACGATGCGGCCGGTGAAGCCTTCGACAAAACCGCAAAAATGATGGGCCTCAATTACCCCGGCGGGCCGGAAATCGCCAAACTGGCCGAGAAGGGCGTCGCAGGACGCTTCACCTTTCCGCGTCCGATGTGCGATCGCCCGGGTCTGGACTTCAGCTTCAGCGGCCTGAAAACCTTCGCCCTCAATACCTGGCAGCAATGCGTCAGCGCCGGGGACGACGGCGAGCAAGCCCGTTGCGACATCGCGCTGGCATTCCAGCAGGCCGTGGTGGAGACTTTGACCATCAAGTGCAAGCGCGCCCTCAAACAGGCAGGCATGCAGCGGTTGGTGATTGCCGGCGGCGTCAGCGCCAACAAGGCGTTGCGGGTTTCGCTGGAAAAGATGCTCGGCGATATGAAGGGTGATGTGTTCTATGCGCGCCCGGAGTTCTGCACCGACAATGGCGCGATGATCGCATTTGCCGGTTGCCAGCGCCTGAAGGCCGGCCAGCAGGAAAGTCTGGCAATCACCGTGCAGGCACGCTGGCCGATGGAGCAGTTGTCGGCGCTGTAATGAGCGACGCTCATGGACGGCAGTCAGAAATGCCGTTCGCGCCCGGCGAACAGGTCGCGTAGATTGCCGCGATGGCGCCAGACAATCAGCAAGGTCAGCGCGCTCATTGGCAGTAAGGCTTCCGGCTCCTGCCAGGCCAGCAATGGCAGGGTCAGTGGCGTGGCAATCAGCGCCGCCAGCGAGCTGGTGCGGGTCAGGTAGAACGTCAGTAGCCAGGCACATACGGCCAGCAGCGCGGCGGGTGGATACAGGCCGAGCAGCATGCCGGCGGCAGTGGCAACGCCTTTGCCGCCGCGAAAGCGAAAGTACAAAGGGAACAGGTGACCGATCACGGCGCACACGCCAATCCAGGCCTGATCCTGCAGTGAAAGGCCCGCGCTCGAGGCTATCAGCACCGGCAGCAGGCCTTTGCACAGATCACCGAGCAGGGTCAGGATCGCCAGTTTGCGACCGGCCAGGCGCAGCATGTTGGTGGCGCCGGCATTACCCGAGCCACTCATTCGCGGATCCGGATTTCCGGTCAGGCGGCTGAGCAAAATGGCAAAGGACAGCGAGCCGAGCAGGTAGGCGAGAATCGCCAGTAACCAAAACATGCTAACTATTCCGGGCGAGGACGCCCTGATTCTAACGGCGCATCGCGCCCTTGTCGTGCAGCGGAGAGAAGTGCTTGGACAGAGTGTTTATCGAGGGCCTGGAAGTCGACACCGTGATCGGTGCCTACGACTGGGAGCGCGGCATCCGTCAGTGCCTGCGTCTTGATCTGAGCTTCGCCTGGGACAATCGCCCGGCCGCCGCCGGTGACGACCTGACCCTGGCGCTCGATTACGCCAGTGTTTCCACGCGCATTCAGGCCTTCGCCGAGCAGGCGCAGTTCCAGCTGGTCGAAACCTTCGCTGAGCGTCTGGTTGAAGTGCTGATGGCCGAATTCAAGATCACCTGGGTGCGACTGAAACTGACCAAGCCGGGCGCCGTTCCAGCGGCCAAGGGTGGTGTGGGTGTGGAGATCGAGCGCGGATGTCGCTGACTCAGGTCTACCTCGGGCTCGGTAGCAATATCGAGCGCGAAACCCATTTGCGCGCCGGTCTCGATGCGCTGGCCACGTTCCTGGTGGATATCCGTTGTTCGGCGGTGTTCGAGAGCCAGCCGGTGGGCATCAAGAGCGGGCCGTTCTTCAATTTCGTGGTCTCGGCCTACACCGATCTGCCGTTGATGGAGCTCGACCGCCGCTTGAAATTCATCGAGGCGGACAACGGTCGTTATGCCCCGGATCGCAAAGGTCTGCCGCTGGATATCGACGTGCTGCTGTATGGCGATCTGGTGGGTAATTTCGATGGATTGATGCTGCCGCGTGCGGAAATCCTGAAAAATGCCTTTGTGCTGTGGCCGCTGTCGTTGATTGCGCCGGATCGGGTGCATCCGGGAGTGGGCAAGAGCTTTGCGATGTTGTGGGCTGAGGCGCAAATTGATCAGGTGTTGGCGCCGGTTGCGTTCGAATGGCGGGGGGAGCAGCTCACGCCTTCGGATTTGCGGTGATATCAAATTCGCTTTCGCGAGCAGGCTCGCTCCCACATTGGATCGAGGTCTCCTGTGGGAGCGAGCCTGCTCGCGAAGTTTTTTATCAGGCTGTCGCCGCCTCTTTGTAGGCTTTCAACGCCTTCAGTCGTTCCCGCTTCAGCGCTTCGCCCAGTTCCGGCCCCTTGAATCCCTGGTCCAGCAAAGGCTGCACCGCCACCGCTCGCGCAGCTTTCGCCGCTCCGCGCAAATAATCCGCCTGTGGATAACTGCGCTGCTCCAAGCCCTTGCGGCCACGGGCGTCCATCTCGCACGCGGCGATAAACTCTTCGAATCGCTGCGGCCGGCGATAGATATCGAAACTCTGCAGCAACTCCAGCAGCGTCGAGGCTTTCAGCTCCAGCGCCCGGTGCCCATGGGTGTGGTATTGCCCGACCAGCAGCGCCAGTTCCTGACAGTCCTTGGGAACCTTGAAGCGCTCGTTGACCGCTTTGATCAGCTTCAGCCCGGTGTGCTCATGGGCGATATGCCTGGGCCATTCTTCTTCCGGCGTCAGGCCTTTGCCCAAATCGTGCAGGAGGCAGGCCCAGCGCACTGTCAGTGGTTGCTTGAGCAGCGCTGATTGCTCCAACACGCTCAGGGTGTGCAGGCCTGTGTCGATTTCTGGGTGATGGGTCTCCGGCTGCGGAACGCCGAACAAGGCGTCGACTTCCGGCATTAGCTCTTTGAGTGCGCCACAGTCGCGCAAGACCTGGATGAACACCTGTGGATGGTCTTCCATCAGTGCGCGGGAAATCTCCTTCCAGCTGCGCTCAGCGGTCAGCGCCTGCAATTCGCCGGACTCACTGAGCTGACGCATCAATTCCATAGTCTCGTCGGCGACCGTAAAGCCCAATCCTGCGTAGCGCGCAGCAAAACGGGCAACGCGCAGCACTCGCAGCGGATCTTCGGCGAACGCCGGAGAAACATGGCGAAGGATTCGTGCTTCGAGGTCGCGTTGACCATGATACGGATCGGTCAGGTTGAGCTGATCGTCCTCGGCCATGGCATTGATCGTCAGGTCGCGTCGAATCAGGTCTTCTTCGAGCGTGACTTCCGGACTTGCGTAGAAAGTGAAACCGCCGTAACCGCGACCGCTTTTGCGCTCCGTGCGGGCGAGGGCATATTCCTCACCGGTTTTCGGGTGCAGAAACACCGGGAAATCTGCGCCGACCGGGCGGAATTCCTTGGCGAGCATTTCTTCAGTGGTCGCACCGACCACGACCCGGTCGACATCAGTGACCGGCAACCCCAACAGGCGATCACGTACAGCGCCGCCAACCTTGTAAACCTGCATAAAAAACCTCCGTCAGTCCGACAGGATAACCCTTGCGTCAGACTTTCGGAGGCCGGAACCAGATCAAAGATGAATCACGGCCAGATCGAGCCGGCCGTAATCGCCCTCGCTGTGTTCACTGCGTGGCGGCACGTGATGGGTTTTCATGATCTGGTCGCCTTGCAGGGTTTCCAGATGAATGTCGAAGCCCCAGAGCCGGTGCAGGTGCTTGAGGACTTCTTCGGTGGAGTCGCCCAAGGGTTTACGGTCGTGCTGCTGATGGCGCAGGGTCAACGAGCGATCACCGCGCCGGTCGATGCTGTAGATCTGCACGTTCGGCTCACGATTGCCGAGGTTGTATTGCGCTGCCAGGGTTTCCCGGATGATCCGGTAGCCGCCCTCATCATGAATGGCCGGCACCAGCAGGTCGTCTTTCTGGTCGTCATCGAGAATGCTGAACAGCTTCAGATCGCGGATCACCTTCGGCGACAGGTACTGCAGGATGAAGCTCTCATCCTTGAAACTGCTCATGGCGAACTTGATGGTCGACAGCCAGTCGGAACCGGCGATGTCCGGGAACCAGCGGCGATCTTCTTCGGTAGGCTCTTCGCACATGCGCCGAATGTCGCGGTACATGGCGAAACCCAATGCATAGGGGTTGATGCCGCTGTAGTACGGACTGTCGAAACCCGGCTGGAATACCACGCTGGTGTGCGAGGTGAGGAATTCCATCATGAAACCGTCGGTCACCAGGCCTTCGTCGTACAAATCATTCATCAGCGTGTAATGCCAGAATGTTGCCCAGCCTTCGTTCATCACCTGGGTCTGGCGCTGTGGATAGAAATACTGGGCGATCTTGCGCACGATGCGTACGATCTCGCGCTGCCACGGCTCCAGCAGCGGCGCATGCTTCTCGATGAAATAGAGGATGTTTTCCTGCGGCTCGGCCGGGAAGCGGGCGTTGTCCTTGTCGCTGTATTTGTCCGCGCCTTTGGGAATGGTGCGCCACAAATCATTGATCTGCTTCTGCATGTGCTCTTCGCGATCCTTTTGCCGCCGGCGCTCTTCCTCGGCGGAAATCGGATACGGGCGCTTGTAGCGGTCGACACCGTAATTCATCAGGGCATGGCAGGAGTCGAGCAGATCTTCCACGGCATCGATGCCGTGGCGCTCTTCGCACTGCATGATGTACTGCTTGGCGAACACCAGGTAATCGATGATCGAACTGGCATCGGTCCAGGTACGGAACAGGTAGTTGCCCTTGAAGAAGCTGTTGTGGCCGTAGCAGGCATGGGCCACCACCAGCGCCTGCATGCAGATGGTGTTTTCTTCCATCAGATAGGCGATGCACGGATCGGAGTTGATCACGATCTCGTAGGCCAGGCCCATCTGTCCGCGACTGTATGATTTCTCGGTACTGAGGAAGTGCTTGCCATAGGACCAGTGGTGATAGCCCAGCGGCATGCCCACTGAGGCATAGGCGTCCATCATCTGCTCGGCGGTGATCACTTCGATCTGGTTGGGGTATGTGTCCAGAGCATAACGGGCCGCGATCCGGGCGATTTCGCGGTCGTAGGTCTGGATCAGCTCGAATGTCCATTCGGAGCCGGTGGAAATGGGTTGGCGTTTCTGCTCTTTGGCGGTCATGTCACTAACCTGCGCTGGAAGAGTTCACGGAAGACCGGATAGATATCTCCGGCCGAGACCAGTTGCTGCTGGGCAAACGTGTCAGAGAAGGCTTCGGCGATGCGTTCGTACTCGTACCACAGGGCCTGATGTTCGCGCGGGGTGATCTCTACGTAAGTGTAGTACTGCACAAACGGCATGATCTGATTGATCAGGATGTCGCGGCAGATCGGCGAATCGTCGTTCCAGTTGTCGCCGTCGGAGGCCTGAGCGGCGTAGATGTTCCACTCGTTGCTCGGATAGCGCTCGGCCATGATTTCCTGCATCAGCTTCAGGGCGCTGGAAACAATGGTGCCGCCGGTCTCACGAGAATAGAAAAACTCCTCTTCGTCCACTTCCCGGGCGCTGGTGTGGTGACGGATGAACACCACGTCGATCTTGTCGTAGTTACGCTTGAGAAAAAGGTACAGCAGGATGAAAAAGCGCTTGGCGATGTCCTTGGTGGCCTGCGTCATGGAACCGGACACGTCCATCAGGCAGAACATCACTGCTTTGGAGCTGGGGTTGGGTTGCTTGACCAACAGGTTGTATTTCAAGTCGAAGGTGTCGAGGAACGGCACGCGATGGATGCGTGCGCTGAGTTTCTCGATTTCAGCTTCGAGATCCTGGATATCGCCGAAGTTGTCCGGTTCTTCGCGCTTGAGCCGTGCCAGCTCTTCCTTGGCTTCACGAAGCTTTGCGCGGCTGCTGCCGGACAGAGCAATACGACGTGCATGTGCTGAGCGCAGGGTGCGGATGATATTGATGCGTGAAGGGTTACCTTCGTTGCTGATCCCGGCGCGTACGGTTTTGAACGTGTCGGTGCCGGTCAGGTTGCGTTTGACCAGATTCGGCAATTCAAGGTCTTCGAACATGAATTCGAGAAACTCTTCCTGCGTGATCTGGAAGACGAACTCGTCCATGCCTTCGCCGGAATTGCCCGCCTTGCCCGGACCGCGTCCACCGCCGCCTCCTGGTGGGCGAGCGATATGTTCACCGGCCGTGAACTCTTTGTTGCCGGGATGCACCACGGTCTGTTTGCCGCCGCGTCCGTGATGAAGCACCGGTTCGTCGATGTCGCGACCGGGAATGCTGATCTGTTCACCGTGCTCCATATCGGTGATGGAACGGCGACTGACTGCCTCTTCGACAGCCTTCTTGATGTGGTCACGGTAACGCCGCAGAAAACGCTGACGGTTTACCGTGCTCTTGTTCTTGCCATTGAGGCGTCGGTCGATCACATAGCTCATAAGGCCCCTCCGGGGAGCTTCAAGTTTTGAGCTGCAAGCTGCAAGTGGAAGCGAATGCCCGTGTTTCAGGGTTCACACGCTTTGTTCTTGCAGCTTGTGGCTTATAGCTTGCAGCTGCCTCACTGCGACTTGCGGACCCGCAGGTACCATTCGGACAGCAGGCGTACCTGTTTATCGGTGTAGCCACGTTCAACCATTCGCGTAACGAAGTCGTTGTGTTTCTGCTGATCCTCCTTGCTGGCCTTGGCGTTGAAGCTGATGACGGGCAGCAGGTCTTCGGTGTTGGAGAACATTTTCTTCTCGATGACCACCCGCAGTTTTTCGTAGCTGAGCCAGGTCGGGTTCTTGCCGTTATTGTTGGCTCGGGCGCGCAGGACGAAGTTGACGATTTCGTTGCGGAAATCCTTCGGATTGCTGATGCCGGCCGGTTTCTCGATTTTTTCCAGCTCTTCGTTCAGGGCCACGCGGTTGAGGATCTCGCCGGTTTCCGGGTCGCGATACTCCTGATCCTGAATCCAGAAATCCGCGTACAGCACGTAGCGATCGAAGATGTTCTGACCGTATTCGCTGTAAGACTCCAGATAAGCGGTCTGGATTTCCTTGCCGATGAACTCGATGTAGCGCGGCGCCAGGTACTCCTTCAGATAGCGCAGGTAGCGTTCGCGGGTTTCCGCCTGGAACTGTTCCTGTTCGATCTGTTGCTCCAGCACATAGAGCAGGTGCACCGGGTTGGCGGCGATTTCATGCGGGTCGAAGTTGAACACCTTGGAGAGGATCTTGAAGGCGAAGCGGGTCGACAGGCCGTTCATGCCTTCGTCGACGCCGGCCGAATCGCGGTACTCCTGAATTGACTTGGCCTTCGGATCGGTGTCCTTGAGGTTTTCGCCGTCGTAGACGCGCATCTTCGAATAGATGTTGGAGTTTTCCGGCTCCTTGAGGCGCGACAACACGGTGAACTGCGCGAGCATTTTCAGGGTGTCCGGTGCGCAGTGCGCCTTGGACAGGGAACTGTTGAAAAGCAGTTTGTCGTAGATCTTCACTTCGTCGCTGACGCGCAGGCAGTACGGCACTTTGACGATGTAGATCCGGTCGATGAACGCCTCGTTGTTCTTGTTGTTGCGGAAGGTGTGCCACTCCGATTCGTTGGAGTGAGCCAGCAGGATGCCGGTAAACGGAATCGCGCCGAGGCCTTCGGTACTGTTGTAGTTGCCCTCCTGGGTAGCAGTCAGCAATGGGTGCAGCACCTTGATCGGCGCCTTGAACATTTCGACGAATTCCATCAAGCCCTGGTTGGCCCGGCACAACGCGCCGGAGTAGCTGTAGGCATCGGCGTCGTTCTGTGGAAATTCTTCGAGTTTGCGGATATCGACCTTGCCGACGAGCGCCGAGATGTCCTGGTTGTTCTCGTCACCGGGTTCGGTCTTGGCCACGGCAATCTGATTGAGGATCGATGGGTACAGCTTGACCACGCGGAACTGGCTGATGTCGCCGCCGAATTCGGCCAGGCGCTTGGTCGCCCAGGGCGACATGATGGTGTTCAGGTAGCGCCGTGGAATGCCGAAATCTTCCTCGAGGATCGCGCCATCTTCGGTGGCGTTGAACAGACCCAGAGGCGATTCGAAGACCGGCGAGCCCTTGATGGCATAAAAGGGCACTTTCTCCATCAGTTGTTTCAGCTTCTCGGCCAGGGACGATTTACCGCCACCGACGGGGCCGAGCAGATAAAGAATCTGTTTCTTCTCTTCCAGGCCTTGGGCAGCGTGGCGGAAATACGAGACGATCTGGTCGATGCATTCTTCCATCCCGTGGAAGTCTTCAAAGGCCGGATAGCGGCGGATCACCTTGTTGGAGAAGATGCGCGACAGCCTCGAATTGGTCGAAGTGTCGAGCAGTTCCGGTTCGCCGATCGCCATCAACAGACGCTCGGCGGCGGAAACGTAGGCGCTGCGATCGTTTTTGCACAGCTCCAGGTACTCCTGCAGAGAGAGTTCTTCCTGGCGTGTGGATTCGAAGCGTTGTTGGAAGTGGCTAAAGATACTCATGACGTCACCTCGCTCGATACGTGGAGCCGACGCCGGATCACTCAGTCGATGCTGGCAGCAGTCGCTGTGGCGGCTGCTGTTTACCCCCCAGAATTCTCCCACGGTCGACAAACCGCGAAAGCTACTCCCGATGACCCGCGCGCCGGTGTACCGGCTCTCCCCTGTTTTGGATGGCCTGCGCTTAAGGATAGTTGGGAATTCGAGAGGTAAAGGCGAGATACGTAATTAGTTGTGGCAGACCGTTCGTCTGCCGCGCGCAGGCCCACGGCAGCCGGGGCCTGCGCTGCACAAAAAATTATTCGGCGGTGCCTTGCGCGGTTTCCGAAGGATAGGTCGTACGCCATAGCTCGAAACCGCCATCCATGCTGTAGACCTCGGAGAAGCCCTGGCCGACCAGATAGGCGGCTGCGCCCTGGCTGGAATTGCCGTGGTAGCAGACCACGACGGTCGGTGCATCGAGGTCGGCGCCTTGAATGAAAGCGTGCAGGGAATGGTTGTCGAGATGTTTGGAGCCGCTGATGTGCAGCGCGGCAAAGGTCGCCGGATCGCGTACGTCGACTACGACTGCGCCCTGTTCACGCAGGGCCTGCGCCTGTTCCGGGGGGATTCGTTTGAATTCGGTCATGACAAAGTACCTGTTGCTCTACTGAAGGCGTAGTCTAACGCGAGGCGTTGACGGGCGAATCGTTGGGGGTGAGTGGGGCGACTGATGGCGCAAGTCCGCCGTGCTCGTCGCATTTGCATGACAGGCGTTCGCCGCTGTCGACGTTCATCAGGGTCAGGCTGCCGCCCCATACGCATCCGGTGTCCAGCGCGGAAATGCCCGGCTCGTGGATATTGCCCTCAAGCGCGGCCCAGTGACCGAAGATGATGCGCAGGCCTTTGGTCTTGCGCTCCTTGTGCTGAAACCACGGCTTGTAGCCGGGCGGCGCGCTGTCGAGGCCTTCCTTGCTTTTGAGGTCGAGCTTGCCCTCAGCGGTGCAAAAGCGCATGCGCGTGAAGTAATTGGTGATCACCCGCAGACGATCAATGCCTTTGAGGTCGTTGTCCCATTTCGCCGGTTCATTGCCGTACATACCGTCAAGGTAAGCGGGGAATACGTTGTCGTCACGCAGGGCGGTCTCGACTTCGGCGGCGCACTTCAACGCACGGCGCAGCGACCATTGCGGCGGGATGCCAGCATGGACCATCGCAACATCGCGTGTTTCGTCGTAATGCATCAGCTTCTGCTGGCGCAGCCATTCCATCAGTTGCGGCCCATCGGGGGCCTCGATGATTTCGCGCAGTGTGTCGCTTTTCTTCAAACGCTCGATCTTCTTCGCGGCGGCCAGCAGGTGCAGGTCGTGATTGCCGAGCACGCAGACCAGCGACTCGCGCATGCCAAAGAGAAAGCGCAGAGTTTCCAGCGACTGCGGGCCACGGTTGACCAGATCGCCGACCAGCCACAGCCGGTCAAGCGCCGGGTCGAAGGCAACTTGCTTGAGCAGGCACTTGAGCGGTTCGAGGCAGCCTTGCAGGTCACCGACGGCATACGTCGTCATCAGTGCAGGGCTCCGGGCACGGCGAGGCGAAACGGTTCAATGATTGCATCGAAATGTTTGCCGTCGTCGGCGAGCATTTGATAAGTGCCCTGCATGGTGCCGACCTTGGTGGTCATCACTGTGCCGCTGGTGTAGACATGGCTCTTGCCTACATCGATCGACGGTTGCTGTCCGACGACGCCTTCACCGCGCACGTGTTCGACATGGCCGTCACCATCGGTGATCACCCAGTGCCGGGACAGAAGCTTGGCCGCAACCTCGCCGTTGTTCTGTACGGTGATGGTGTAGGCGAAGGCGAAACGGTCGTGTTCGGGTTGCGATTGGTCTGGCAGATAGCGGGTGACGACGCTGACATCGACCTGATAACGGGAATCGGACATGCAAGAAGGCCTTAACGAAGCGGAACGCGGGGCGTAGCTGATGGGGAATCAGTCTAGGCAAGTATCGGGCAGTAAACCAGAGTGGTGTGCTGCCCGATAGCGTTCATCGCGAGTCAGTCGGCGGCAGGAGTGGCCGGGACCTGTATCGCGAGCTGGTCGGCCAGGCGCACGAATGCAGCCAGATCCAGCTGCTCGGGACGCAGGCTGCCATCGACGCCGGCGGCTTCGATTTCGGCATTGCTGAGCAATTGCTTGAGGGTATTGCGCAGGGTTTTGCGACGCTGATTGAAGGCTTCGCGTACCACGCGCTCCAGCAACTTGTGATCCTTGGCCGGGTGCGGCAGAACCGCGTGGGGCACCAGACGAACGATTGCCGAGTCGACTTTCGGCGGTGGATTGAATGCGCCCGGGCCGACGTTGAACAGATGTTCTACACGGCAGTGATACTGAACCATGATCGACAGACGACCCCAATCACCGCCACCCGGGCCTGCGGCCAGGCGCTCGACCACTTCTTTCTGCAACATGAAGTGCATGTCGCGAATGATGCCGGCGTTGTTCAGCAGGTGAAAAATCAGCGGCGTGGAGATGTTGTACGGCAGGTTGCCAACCACCCGCAGGCTGTTCGGCGCGGCGTTCAGCGTATTGAAGTCGAACTTCAGCGCATCGCCCTGATGCAGGTTGAAATTACTCATGCCGGCAAACTGCTGGTTGAGGATCGGGATCAGATCCTTGTCCAGCTCCACTACGTCGAGTTGCGCGCCGGAGCCGAGCAGGCCCTGGGTCAGGGCGCCCTGACCGGGGCCGATTTCCAGCAGGCGATCGTCAGCCTTGGCGTGGATGGAGCGCAGAATGCGGTCGATAACGCCGGCATCGTGGAGGAAGTTCTGACCAAAGCGTTTGCGCGCCTTGTGTTGGTATTGCTCGTTCATAAACGGGTCTCGGCCATCTGGTAGGCGGTTTCCAGGGCGACTTGCAGGCTGCCGGTGTCGATCCTGCCGCTGCCGGCCAGATCCAGGGCGGTGCCATGGTCGACCGAGGTGCGGATGATCGGCAGGCCCAGCGTCACGTTGACGGCAGCGCCGAAGCCTTTGTACTTGAGCACGGGCAAGCCCTGGTCGTGGTACATCGCCAGCACTGCGTCGCAGTGCTCCAGATATTTGGGGGTAAACAGAGTGTCGGCAGGCAGCGGGCCACGAAGGTCCATGCCCTCGCCGCGCAGGCGCTCTAATGTCGGTTCGATGATGTCGATTTCTTCATGGCCCAGGTGGCCGCCTTCACCGGCATGCGGGTTGAGACCGCAGACCAGGATGCGTGGCCGGGCGATGCCGAATTTGTCTTGCAGGTCGGCGTGCAGGATTCGCGTGACTCTTTCCAGCCGTTCCGGGGTGATCGCGTCGGCAATCTCGCGCAGAGGCAGATGCGTGGTGACCAGCGCCACGCGCAAACCGCGAGTGGCCAGCATCATCACTACTTGCGCGGTGTGCGTCAGGTCGGCGAGAAATTCGGTGTGTCCAGAGAACGCGATGCCCGACTCGTTGATCACACCTTTGTGCACCGGCGCGGTGATCATCCCTGCGAAATCGCCGTTCAGGCAGCCGTTGCCGGCGCGGGTCAGGGTTTCGAGGACGAATGCAGCGTTGGCCTTGTCCAGTTGCCCGGCGATTACCGGTGCGCTGAGCGGCGTGTCCCAGACGTACAGGCTGTTGGCCGGTGCTGGAACATCTGGCCACTCCCCCGGCGCGACATCCAGCAGACTGACGGCCAGCCCCAGCAGCGCGGCCCGCTCAAGGAGCAGGTCGCGGCTGGTGATGGCAATCAGGGGATGTGGCTGGGCTTGCGAGGCGAGCAGCAGGCACAGGTCGGGACCGATGCCGGCTGGTTCGCCGGGTGTCAGCGCGAAACGCTTGGGTTTCACTGCGCTGCCTGGTCTGCACCAGGAAGTTTGATCTCTACGTACGCTTCGTCACGGATCTGACGCAGCCAGGTCTGCAGCTCTTCGTCGTATTTGCGGTTACGCAGTACGGTCATGGCTTGCTGCTCACGGGCCTGTTCGGTGCCATCAGTGGCGCGACGGCCAAGGACTTCCAGCACGTGCCAGCCGTATTGGGTCTGGAATGGCTTGGAAAGTTGACCTTGTGGGGTCGAAGCCATCACTTCGCGGAATTCCGGGACCAGCACGTTCGGGTCGATCCAGTTCAGATCGCCGCCGTTAAGGGCGGAACCCGGATCTTCCGAATAGTTTTTCGCCAGTTCGGCAAAGTCTTCGCCGGCGGTGATGCGGTCATACAACGATTGCACCAGTGCCTTGGTCTTGGCTTCGTCGCGGATCGGGCTCGGCTTGACCAGGATGTGACGCACATGCACTTCGTCGCGCATCTGCGCTTCGCCGCCACGTTTGCCCAGTAGCTTCAGGATGATGAAGCCGCCCGGTGTACGCGCAGGCTGAGTGATGTCGCCGACGGCCATGCTGCTCAATTCACGATCGAACGGCGGTGGCAGTTGCGCGGCTTTACGCCAGCCCATCTCGCCGCCTTCCAGCGCGTTGTCGCTACCGGATTTGGCCACGGCCATCTGACCGAAGTCAGCGCCTTGCTTGAGCTGCTGGTAAACCTCCATGGCCTGACGATAAGCGCTCTGAATCGCTTCGGAGTTGGCGCTTTCCGGGGTCGGAATCAGGATGTTGGCCAGGTGCAGCTCTTCGGACAGCTGCATCTTACCGAGGTCGGAGGCGAGGAAGTTCTTCACTTCCTGCTCGGAGACCTGGATGCGCTCGGCCACACGACGCTGACGCACACGGCTGATGATCATTTCGCGCTTGATCTGATCACGGGCGTCGTCATAGTTCAGGCCGTCACGAGCCAGCGCAGCACGAAACTGATCAACCGTCATGTTGTTGCGCTGGGCGATGGTGCCGACAGCCTGGTTCAACTCTTCGTCAGTGATGCGGATGCCGGAGCGTTCGCCGATCTGCAGTTGCAGGTTTTCGACGATCAGGCGCTCGAGCACCTGCTGATCGAGCACGCCCGGCGGCGGCAGGCCGCCACCGCGCTTGGCGATGGTCTGCTGAACTTCATGAACCCGCTGGTCCAGTTGGCTCTGCATGACCACGTCGTTGTCGACGATCGCCACCACTTTGTCGATGGACTGTACGGCGGCGTTGGCCGCCGTACCCAGGAACAGCGCGCCCAGCAGCACCGGGCGCAGACAATCAGAAAGCTTGGTCTTCACGTTCACGATAACCTTGAATGCCTTTGTCGAGGAAGCTCTCTACCTTGGCGCCAGTCAGGCCGCCGAGTCCCTTCAGAACAATTTGGAGGAAGATGCCATGGTCGCCTTTTTCGTTTTCCGGGGCGTTCTGACTGTTTTCGTCATAGGCGACCCAGTAACGATTGATCAGGCGCAGTTTCCAGCAGCAGTTGTCGTATTCGAAACCACCGAAGGCTTCCAGCGTGCGATTGCGGTTGTAGTCGTACTGCCAGCGGCTGATGGCGTTCCACTGCGGAACGATCGGCCAGATGACCGAGAAGTCATGCTGCTGGATCTTGTAGTAGTCCTTCACGTAGCCAGGCTGGCCCGGGGTGCCGTAGTCGCCGCCGCCCACCGACCATTGACCAGTATTCTGATCGTATCGAACCTGGTCGTTGCGATAGCGGTAACCGGCGTTGATGACCTTGTTCGGGTTGTCCGCAGGCTGGTAATGGAACATCGCACTGCCGGAGCGTGGGCTGCGGCTGTCCGGGTCCCAGTTATAATCGGCAGTGGCGCGCCAGTCACGGTTCCAGCGGTATTCATATTCCAGCGCGTACGGCGAAACACTGGATTTGGAGTCTTCACGAGTTTTCGCATCGATACCAGGCAATTGCACTTCGCGATTCTTGAAGTAGTACGCCTGGCCTACGCTGATGCGCTGACGTTCAAATCCGTTTTCTTCGATCCAGCGACTGGTAACGCCCAGCGATAGTTTGTTCTCGTCGCCTACACGGTCGGCGCCGGAGAAGCGGTTGTCGCGGAACAGCGAAGAGTAATTGAAGGTATATTCGCTGGTGTCGAAGACCGGAATGTCTTCCTGATCTGTTTCTGGAACATAGAGGTAGAACAGGCGCGGTTCCAGAGTTTGGCGGTAATTCTTGCCGAAGTAGGAAGTATCGCGATCGAAATACAGGCCGCTGTCGATGCTGGCAATCGGGACGCCACGGCTCTGGTTGCTGTCGAACTTGCCATAAAGCTTCTGGTTTTCCGGGGACAGCGCATCAATCTGGGATTTGCCGGTGTTATCCAGATCAAGCTGATACTGCGTGTACTGATACTTCAACGATGGTTTGAGGAAACCATACGTCCAGTTCATCGGCAGGCTGACGCCCGGCTTCAGATTCAGGCGATCACCGTTAGCGCGAGCCAGACCGCTGATGTTTGTGTCGAGACGACGCTCGGCAATGCCATCTTCATTGATGAAGTCACCATCACGTAGATCGCGATCGAAACGAACCAGCTCGGTCTCGTAATCGAAATTCAGACCTTCCGGATGGTACGGCAGCTGACCATTGAAGGTGATCTGCGGCAGACGACCATACGGTGTGATGTTGGAAACGGTAGCCAGCTGATATTGCTGAGCATTCAGGCGTGCGGTGTAGTTGTCGCCACGGTAGCTGACCGCACCCTGCTGATTGACGAAATCATCGCTCTTCACACCAATCTGATCGGTCTGCAGATCCTGGAAGTAATACGGATCGCTGATCTTGGTGTAGTCAACTTCTGTGAGCACACGGGAATCGAGACCGCCCTTGTGCTGCCAGTTGTACATATAGCGAGTGTCCTTGTAGTCGGACTGAAGCTTGCGATCGTCGTTCTCATCGTTGAGATACGCCGCACCGAACTGCCCTTCACTCGACTTGGTCAGGTAGCGGAACTCACCCTCCACCAGCATGCCGCGCTTGCTCATGTAACGCGGGTACAACGTGGCGTCATAGTTCGGCGCCAAGTTGAAGTAGTACGGGGTGACCAGCATGAAGCCGGTGTCGCTGCCCGAGCCGATGGTCGGCGGGAGGAAGCCGGACTGGCGACGGTCGTCGATCGGGAAGTAGATGTACGGCGTGTACAGGATCGGGATGTCTTTGACGCGCAACGTCACGTTGGTCGCGGTACCGAAACCGGTGGCCGGGTTCAGGGTGATGTTGTTGCCCTTGAGCTGCCAGGCGTTGCTGTTAGGTTCGCACGTGGTGTACGTGCCGTCCTTCAAGCGGATGATCGCATTTTCGGCGCGCTTGGCATAAAGCGCATTACCGCGGATGCGCGATTTGTGCATCACGTATTCGGCGTTGTCGACCTTGGCTTCACCGGTGTCGAGCTGCACATCGGCGTGGTCGCCGACGATCAGCGCGCCGTTGTCGCGGATGCGCACGTTGCCGGCCAGTTCGCCACGGCTCTCGGCCTGATACAGATTGGCCTCGTCGGCTTCGACCTGCATGCTGCCCTGACGCATGATCACGTCACCGGCGAGGCTGGCGACTTGTGTGTCCTGCTCATAACGCGACGCTTTGGCACCGATGAAGGTCGGCGCGTCACTTTTATTCGTCTTGTCATTCATGCCAGGACGAATCGGTTCGATATAGGAACCAGAGCAGTAAGGACCAGTCTCGGCCAATTGCGCAGCGGTGAGCTTCTCGCGCGGAACCCAGTCGAGGTGACTGTAGTCTTCGCTACGGGATTTCAGGCCGCGGCCCTTGGACTCGGTGACCAGTGCGGTTTTCGCGCCAGTGTCGGCGTCGGAACCCTTGTCGGCCGCAGGCTCGCCGGCAGCGCTGACGGCACTGCCGTCATGCACCGGACGCGGCGGCAATGCCGCGGCGGGCGACTTGGGCGCACAGTCCCAGCCACCCGTAGCCGAGACGGAGCAGTCATACTGCTCGGCGGCAACAACGAATTGACTGGCCAGAGGTTGCATAGCCAGCAGACTGCCGGTTACCAACAACGGAAATTTTTTACGAAACGCGGGGGATTTCAATGCCATCTTATTAGTCCGGGCTTCCTGCGTGCCATCTGCCCGCGGTGTGGGCCGCACGCCTCTCGATGGTCTGAAAAAGATGCTGGATAATAAAGCATGACCCGCTTGACGGCTAGCGCCGTCGGAGACCCTTGCAATGCCTGACCAAGATGTACGCTTGCAACACCTGAAAGTTTGGCTCGATGAGCAGTTGGCAAAGTTGTTTGCCGAGCAGGGCTGGGGCACCGTGCCCCCGGCCACGTTGACCGCGGCCAGCAGCGACGCGAGTTTCCGCCGCTACTTCCGCTGGGAGGGCGATGGTCGCAGCTTCGTGGTGATGGACGCGCCGCCACCCCAGGAAAACTGCAAACCGTTCGTGGATATCGCTTTTTTGCTGGCGAAATCCGGAATTAATGTGCCGAAAATTTACGCCGAAGACCTCGAGCGCGGTTTTCTTTTGCTCAATGACCTGGGCAACAAGACCTATCTCGACGTCATCGATGGCGAAAATGCCGACGCGTTATTCCACGATGCCCTGCAAGCGCTGTTGGCTTTTCAACAGTTGCCGATGGTGGCGCCGTTGCCCAGTTACGACGTCGCCTTGTTGCGCCGTGAGCTGGAGTTGTTCCCCGAGTGGTACGTCAAGCATGAGCTGGGCGTCGAGTTCGATGCAGCCCAGCAGCAACAGTGGCAGCACATCAGCGAGCTGCTGATCGACAGCGCGCTGGCGCAGCCGAAAGTGCTGGTGCACCGCGACTACATGCCGCGCAACCTGATGCTCAGCGAGCCCAATCCCGGCGTGCTGGATTTCCAGGACGCGGTGTACGGCCCGGTGACCTACGACGTCACCTGCCTATTCAAAGATGCCTTCCTCAGCTGGCCTGAAGAGCGTGTGCGCGGCTGGCTGGAAAGTTATTGGCAGCAAGCCTCGGCGCTGGATATTCCGGTGCAGGCGGACTTCGAAGACTTCCTGCGCGCCAGCGACTTGATGGGCGTGCAGCGTCACCTGAAAGTCATCGGCATCTTCGCGCGTATCTGCCATCGCGACGGCAAGCCGCGTTATCTGGCGGACGTGCCGCGCTTCTTCGCTTATATAGAAGCAGTGATCGCG
This sequence comes from Pseudomonas siliginis, assembly GCF_019145195.1. Classification (GTDB taxonomy): domain Bacteria; phylum Pseudomonadota; class Gammaproteobacteria; order Pseudomonadales; family Pseudomonadaceae; genus Aquipseudomonas; species Aquipseudomonas siliginis. The sequence goes on along the minus strand of NZ_JAHSTW010000002.1, from coordinate 33,752 downwards.
CGCCGCCCTGAACTGGCGGAACTGCAAGCGCTGTTCAGCAGCTTGCGTGCTGGAGCGACGGCATGAAGGCAATGATTCTGGCGGCGGGCAAAGGCGAGCGCATGCGCCCGCTGACCCTGACCACGCCGAAACCGCTGGTGCGTGCCGCTGGCGTGCCGCTGATCGAGTATCACCTGCGTGCCCTCGCGGCCGCAGGTTTCAACGAAGTCGTCATCAACCACGCCTGGCTCGGTCAGCAGATCGAGGATCATCTGGGCGACGGTTCGCGTTTCGGCCTGAGCATCCAGTACTCGCCGGAAGGCGAGCCGCTGGAAACCGGTGGCGGGATTTTCCGTGCGCTGTCGTTACTTGGTGACGATGCGTTTCTGGTGGTCAACGGCGACATCTGGACCGATTACGACTTCAGCGTGCTGCACCAGCCGATCAATGGCCTGGCGCATCTGGTGCTGGCGGACAATCCGGCGCATCACCCGAAAGGCGACTTCACTCTCATCGACGGCAAAGTGCAGGATGGCGAGCCTGATGCGCAGACGCTGACTTACAGCGGTATCGCCGTGCTGCATCCGCAGTTGTTCGATGGTTGCAGCGATGGCGCGTTCAAGCTCGCGCCGCTGCTACGCAACGCCATGGCCAAAGGTGAAGTGACGGGCGAGCGGTTGAAGGGGCATTGGGTAGATGTTGGTACCTACGAGCGTCTGGCCGAAGCCGAAGCCTTGATAGAAGCGAGTCGTTGAGATGCTGTGGCCAGGGACTCTGATTGGAGCCGGAGTGGGGTACGCGATTGCCAGCATTCCGGGGGCCATGCTTGGGGCGTTGTTGGGGCAGGCGCTGGATCGGCGCTTGCACTTGCAGAGCTGGGGACATTTACGCGAAAAGCTCGGCGGCCGGCCGATGCTGCGCAACGATGAACTGCTGTTCGTGTTGCTCGGGCGTCTGGCCAAGAGCGACGGGCGCGTCACTGACGGGCATATCCAGCAGGCGCGCAATGAAATGCGCGCATTGGAAATGAGCGAACCGGCGACTCGACGGGCGATTGCTGCATTCAATCGCGGCAAGTCCGGCAGCGACAATCTGCGCGGTTATCTGCGTCGTTTGAGTTCGCAACCGCATGCGGCTGAAGGCGTGTTGCGTGCCTGTTGGCGAATGGTCTGGGCTGATGGTCGCGCCGGGGTCAGCGAACGCGAGTTGCTGGCGCAGTGGGGCAAGTGGCTCGGCTGGACGGCGCAGCAGGTGCAGGCATTGGCCAGCGATTACGAGCCGGGCAAGCGGCCGATCGTCAGTGCGGCAGTGAGTTACCAGGAGGCAATGAAGTTGCTTGGGGTGTCGGCGAGCAGCGAGCCGGCACAGATCAAGCGCGCTTACCGGCGATTGCTCAGTCGCCATCACCCGGACAAGATCGCCGGCAGTGGCGCGACCCCGGCGCAGGTGCGTGACGCGACCGAGCGTACGCGGGAATTGCATAGCGCCTATACGCTGATTCGGGAGCGGCGGGATTTTCGCTAGGCGTTAGAGGGGTGTTGTTTGTGCGGGCCTCTTCGCGAGCAGGCTCGCTCCCACATTGAATTGTGCATAGATCCAATGTGGGAGCGAGCCTGCTCGCGAAGAGGGGCGACTCGGTCTGACTGTCAGTCAACAGCCTGAGGGTTCAACCAGCCCCGCACCCGCCGAAACAATTGTTCCTGCTCAGCCTTCTTGTCCGGCAACACCTTCAGCGCCACCTGGCTGAACGCCGAGGTCTTCAGGCGCTTGCTCGCCTGCATGCGCTCCAGCGCTGCGTTGCGATCCAGCGCTCTGTCCATGTAGAAAATATCCACCGTCGGCAGCTTCAGTGTCGGCGTCAGTTCGGCGAGTGGCGGCAGGGCTTTGGCTGGTGCTTGCGCGTCAACCATGACCAGTTTTTCCACCTGCGGCGTTTGTCGCTCGCTGAGAAAACGCGCCGCCCAGTAGGCGCCGGTGCCATGCCCGAGCACGACGATGCTGCGCGCGCTCTGCTGTTCGGCGTAGGCAATCGCTGCGTCGATGCGCCCGAAGATGCGCTCGGCATCGGCTTTGGCCTGTTCTTCGCTGGTTTCGGCCACTACCTGTTCGGCAACTTCCGCTTCCCCGCCAGCGGCTTGTTCGATCGGTTGTGCGGTGGTGGCGTCTTTGCTTGCGGTTTCCGGGGCTTTCGGCGCGGCGGTCGGTTCGATTACGCGCGGAGCAATGGCGTCGCCTTGCAGATCCGGCAGGGTGATACTCAGGCTGCTCCACTCCGCATCCGGCAATTTGCGTCGCAACGGGCCGATTGCCTGCGGCCAGTCAGCGGTTTCGCCGGCACCGGGAACGATGATCACCGCGCCTTTGGGTTCGGCGCTGTTGGCCGGTTTCCACAGGGCGAGGAAAGTGTCGCTGCCAGCCTGCAGTTGTTGCTGCTCTTGCGCCGGCAGTTTACGTTGCAGTGCGGCGGCCTCTTCCTGACTACGCTCAAGCAGTGGCTGGCGCTCGGCCGGTTTTTCCTCGGCGGGTTTATCCGTGGCGGCAGGCGCCGGGTCGGCGGCTTCGACGGAAAACGCACAAGGCAGGATCAGCGACAGGCACAATGCTGGCAGTGCCAGGCGGTAGACAGAGGGCATTGGTTATTCCAGGCCAGAAAAGTATCCCGGCAGCCTAATGGGTTGGTCGGAATTTGTCAGTGTATGAGACTTCAATGAAGCGATTTTGCTGCCTGTGGGTTATCGGCTGTTTGTGGCTTCCCTTGATGGGCTGGGCGGCGCCTGCGCCACCGGCTCATGCCGCGCAATTGTCGCCAGAGCAGCAGCAATGGCTGGCGCAGCACAACGAATTGCGCGTCGGCCTGGTCTTGCAGGCGCCCTACGCGACCTACGATCGGCGCCTGCAGCGATTGTCCGGGGCCAATGTCGAGTTGATGAAGCTGCTGGCCAAAACCCTCGGCGTGGAACTGAGCTGGCGCAACTTTCAGGATCTGGGGGCATTGGAAAACGCTTTGCGCGAGGGCGAGATCGACATCGCTCCGGGCCTCAGCCAGACCCCGAGCGCGCTGCGCCTCTGGCAGTTTTCCGACCCCTACATGCGCGTGCCGCAACTGGTGGTCAGCGACCAGAAGAGCAGCGGCGCGGTCGATCTGGAAAAGCTCGACAGCGCGACCCGCGTCGCCGTGCGCATGCCAAGCAGCACCGCCGATTACCTGCGCAGCAACTATCCGCACTTGAATCTGCAAGGCGTACCGCTGGAGCGTCAGGCGTTGCAGCTGCTGTTGAGTCAGCAAGCCTCCTACGCGGTGGTCGACGAAGCGCAGTTGGGGCGGCTGTCGGTGGAGCCGGAGTTTGCCGAACTGGTGGTGGTTGGCGATATCGGCCTGCCGCAACTGCTGCGTGTGGCCTCGCGGCGCGATTGGCCGCAACTGGCCGGCATCGTCCAGAGCGCCTTGCGCGCGATCCCGGCCAAGGATCTGGAGCAATTGCACAACCAATGGCTGCAGCCGAAATACCCCCGGCTGACCGAGTCTCCTGGATTCTGGCAGAACCTCAGTCTGTTGTTCGCGGTGATGCTGCTCAGTTGCGCGGCGATCGTGGTCTGGCAACGACGCCAACAGCACAGTCTCGAACAACGTTTGCTCAGCGCCCGCGAAGACATTGCACTGCGCGCGGCCAGTGAAGAGGCGCTGCGGCTGACCCAGTTTTCCATAGACCAAAGCACCGTCGGCATTCTCTGGGTCAATTGGGACAGCCATGTGCGCTACGCCAACCGCGCGGCGGAAAACATGCTCGGCTATCCCTCGGGCGGGCTGATCGAACGGCCGCTTATCGATTTCGAGCCCGGCCTGCACATGGATCGCTGGCTCAATCTGTGGAAGCGTGCACGGGCCAGTGAAGAAGGGCCGCTGAGCTTCGAAACCAGCTGCCTGCGCGCAGATGGCAGTGTGCTGCCGGCGGACGTTTCCCTGAGTTTTCTGCGTTTTCGCGACAGTGAATATCTGGTGGTCTACCTCACCGATGTCACCGACCGCCGCCGCGCGCTCGCCGCTTTGCAGGAAAGCGAGGCGCGCCTGCAAGGCATCGCCGCCAACGTTCCGGGTCTGGTGTTCAGGCTGGAGCGGGCACCGGTCACCGGGCAGATCGACTTTGCCTACATCAGCGAGGGCAGCGAAAGTCTGGTCGGTTATGCACCGGCAGCCATCGCCCATCGCGACATGGGCCTGCGCAGCCTGGTGCACCCCGACGACAGGGCCAGTTATCACCGTACTCAGGATCAGGCGCTGGACACTGACAGCGACTGGTCGTGGCAGGGCCGCATCGTCACGCGCCGGGGCGAGCAGCGCTGGGCCGAGATCAAGGCGATCACCCGCCAGCTGGAGGACGGCGCCTATGTGTGGGACGGCATCGTCTGGGACATTAGCGAAAGCAAACGCATAGAGCTGGAACTGGCGGCCTCGCGCGAGCAACTGCGTGAACTGTCGGCGCACCTGGAGAGCGTGCGCGAAGAAGAGAAGGCGCGCATCGCCCGGGAAGTTCATGATGAGTTGGGGCAGATGCTCACCGTGCTGAAACTGGAGACATCGATGTGCGAATTGGCCTACGCGCAACTCGATCCGGGACTCAACGAGCGGCTCAACAGCATGAAACGCCTGATCGCGCAGTTGTTTCAGCTGGTACGTGATGTAGCGACGGCGTTGCGCCCGCCGATCCTTGATGCTGGGATTGCCTCGGCCATCGAGTGGCAGGCTCGGCGTTTCGAGGCGCGCACACAGATACCGTGTCTGGTGCAGGTGCCGGACAACCTGCCGGCACTCAGCGATGCCAAAGCGGTGGGGCTGTTCCGGATTTTGCAGGAGGCGCTGACCAATGTGATGCGCCATGCTCAGGCGCACACGGTGGAGCTGACGCTGGAGCTTGCGGGCGATGAATTGTGTCTGACCGTCAGCGATGATGGCGTAGGATTTGTCGCGGCCGAGGGTAGGCCGACGTCGTTTGGCCTGGTCGGCATGCGTGAGCGGGTGCTGATCATGGGCGGGCGGCTGGAGCTGGTGAGTGAGCCGGGGGAGGGCACCAGTCTGGTGGTGCGAGTGCCGGTGAGTGAAGTCTGAGGATTTGTGTCGTGAGCGCTGACGCCTTCGCGAGCAGGCTCGCTCCCACAGGGATTGGTGTGTACCTGAAATCTGGAGAAGAACGTGATCCGTGTACTGGTAGCCGAAGACCACACCATCGTCCGCGAAGGCATCAAGCAATTGATCGGCCTGGCCAAAGATCTGCAAGTAGTGGGGGAGGCGAGCAATGGTGAGCAACTGCTCGAAACCCTGCGCAGCGTGCCGTGCGAGGTGGTGCTGCTGGACATCTCCATGCCCGGCGTCAACGGCCTGGAAGCGATCCCGCGCATCCGTGCGCTGAACAATCCGCCGGCGATTCTGGTGCTGTCGATGCACGACGAAGCGCAAATGGCTGCGCGCGCATTGAAGGTCGGCGCGGCCGGGTATGCGACCAAGGACAGCGATCCGGCGCTGCTGCTCACGGCGATCCGCAAGGTCGCGGCGGGCGGGCGCTACATTGACCCGGAACTGGCCGACCGCATGGTCTTCGAAGTCGGCCTGACCGATACCCGGCCACTGCATTCGCTGTTGTCAGAACGCGAATTCTCGGTGTTCGAACGCCTGGCCCAGGGCGCCAACGTCAACGACATCGCCCAGCAACTGGCCTTGAGCAGCAAGACCATCAGCACGCACAAGGCGCGGCTGATGCAGAAGCTCAACATCACCTCCCTGGCCGAACTGGTGAAATACGCGATGGAGCACAAACTCCTCTGACCGTCACCGCCCTCATGTGGGAGCGAGTTGGCATATCCATTAGCGACAGACGCTTTTGCCTTTACTAGCGGCTTGCAGCTTGCCCCTTGCCGCTGCGTTTGCCCAAACGCGCCATCCTTGTAGGGCAATCCCTACCCCCAACCTTCCATTGCGCTTAAGCGATTCTCTCCTGCGCCCCGATTTGCGTGGCCGCCGCCAGCCACTAGGCTTGATGAACTAGCAGTCATCAACAACAAAGGTGTGGGTATGAGCCAGGTCGATACAAGCGCAGGGACCAGTGATGTGCTGGTCAGCTTTCGTGGTGTGCAGAAGAGCTACGACGGCGAGAACCTGATCGTCAAAGACCTCAACCTGGACATTCGCAAGGGCGAATTTCTTACCCTGCTCGGGCCGTCCGGTTCCGGCAAGACCACCAGCCTGATGATGCTCGCCGGGTTCGAAACGCCGACCGCCGGTGAAATCCTCCTGTCCGGGCGTTCGATCAACAACGTGCCGCCGCACAAGCGCGATATCGGCATGGTGTTCCAGAACTACGCGCTGTTCCCGCACATGACTGTCGCGGAGAATCTTGCTTTCCCGTTGACCGTGCGCGGCTTGAACAAAAGCGACGTCAGCGAGCGGGTGAAGAAAGTCCTCAGCATGGTTCAGCTCGATGCCTTCGCCTCGCGTTACCCGGCGCAGTTGTCCGGTGGTCAGCAGCAACGTGTGGCACTGGCCCGCGCGCTGGTGTTCGAACCGCAGCTGGTGCTGATGGACGAGCCGCTGGGCGCCCTCGACAAGCAACTGCGTGAACACATGCAGATGGAGATCAAGCACCTGCACCAGCGCCTCGGCGTGACCGTGGTCTACGTGACCCACGATCAGGGTGAAGCATTGACCATGTCCGACCGCGTCGCGGTGTTCCATCAAGGCGAAATCCAGCAGATCGCCCCGCCGCGCACCCTATACGAAGAACCGAAAAACACCTTCGTCGCCAACTTCATTGGCGAGAACAACCGCCTCAACGGCCACCTGCTCAGCCAGAGCGGCGAGCGCTGCGTGGTCGAGTTGGGGCGTGGAGAGAAGGTCGAGGCGCTGGCCGTCAACGTTGGCCAGACCGGCGAACCGGTAACCCTGTCGATCCGTCCGGAGCGCGTCAGCCTCAACGGCTCGAGCGATCAATGCGTCAACCGCTTCTCAGGGAGGGTGGCGGAATTCATCTATCTGGGCGACCACGTCCGGGTGCGCCTGGAAGTCTGCGGCAAGACCGACTTCTTCGTGAAACAACCGATTGCCGAGCTCGATCCTGCGCTCGCTGTCGGCGACGTGGTACCGCTTGGCTGGCAGGTCGAGCACGTTCGCGCGCTCGATCCGCTTTTAGAGGCGCACTAAGCGCCCCGGCAATACCAACACCAACCCTGCACGTGGAGAGAACAATAAATGTTGAGATCCCTGAAGTTCACCGCCCTGACTCTGGGCCTGATGGGTGCGACCGGCGCGATGGCTGCCGGCCCGGACTTGACCGTGGTGTCGTTTGGCGGGGCGAACAAGGCGGCGCAAGTCAAAGCCTTCTATGCACCGTGGGAAGCGGCGGGTAACGGCAAGATCGTTGCCGGCGAATACAACGGCGAGATGGCCAAGGTCAAAGCCATGGTCGACACCAAGAGCGTGTCGTGGGATCTGGTCGAAGTTGAATCGCCAGAGCTGTCCCGGGGTTGCGACGAAGACATGTTCGAGCAACTCGACCCGGCACTGTTCGGCAAGACCGAAGACTACGTCAAGGGCGCCATTCAGCCGTGCGGCGTAGGTTTCTTCGTCTGGTCGACCGTACTGGCTTACAACGCTGACAAGCTGAAAACCCCGCCGACCAGTTGGGCGGATTTCTGGGACACCAAGAAATTCCCGGGCAAGCGCGGTCTGCGCAAAGGCGCCAAATACACCCTCGAATTCGCGCTGATGGCCGACGGTGTAGCTCCGAAAGACGTCTACAAAGAGCTGGCGAGCAAGGGCGGCCAGGATCGCGCGTTCAAGAAACTCGATGAGCTCAAGCCAAGCATTCAGTGGTGGGAAGCCGGCGCACAACCGCCGCAATACCTCGCTTCCGGTGATGTGGTGATGAGCTCGGCCTACAACGGTCGCATCGCGGCGGTGCAGAAAGAATCCAACCTGAAAGTGGTATGGAACGGCGGCATCTACGACTTCGACGCCTGGGCCATCCCGAAAGGTCTGGATGCCAAGCGCGCGGAAGCGGCGAAAAAATTCATCGCTTTCTCGGTACAGCCGCAGCAGCAGAAGACCTACTCGGAAAACATCGCCTACGGCCCGGCCAACACCCAGGCCGTGCCGCTGCTGGCCAAGGATGTCCTGAAAGACATGCCGACCACCCCGGAAAACATCGCCAACCAGGTGCAGATCGACGTCAGCTTCTGGGCTGACAACGGCGAGCAACTGGAACAGCGCTTCAATTCCTGGGCGGCGAAATAACCACTGTTTTACCTGTATGGAGATGGCAAGGGCGCTTTGTGGCGAGGGGATTTATCCCCGTTGGGTTGCGAAGCAGCCCCGAAGCCATACCCGCTCGGTGGGTCAGGTAAACCGCATTCTCAGGTTTTACGACTGCTGCGCAGCCGAACGGGGATAAATCCCCTCGCCACAAAGGTTCGCTGCCACAGGAGGGCTCGCTCCCACAGGTAGCAGTGTTTCAACGCAACAGAGGTGGTTCGCCACCTCTGTAACGATCAAAGATTTGCGGAGTACGTCATGGCCATCGCCGTTCCCCTGAACGAAGGCAACAGCCCCACCTTGAAGCAGAAGCTCAAGCACGCCGAGCGGGTCAACCGCTGGAAGGCCCAGGCACTGATTGCGCCGCTGGTGCTGTTTCTGCTGCTGGTGTTTCTGGTGCCGATCGTGGCGCTGCTCTATAAAAGCGTCGGCAACCCGGAAGTGGTTGGCGGCATGCCGCGCACTGTCACTGCCATCGCCAGTTGGGACGGCCGTGGTCTGCCCGCCGAACCGGTGTACAAGGCGGCCAGCGAAGACCTCGCCGAAGCCCGCAAAAACCAGACGCTGGGCGATCTGTCCAAGCGCTTGAACATGGAGTTGGCCGGCTACCGCAGCCTGCTGACCAAAACCGCTCGGGCGCTGCCGTTCGCCAGCGAACCGGCTTCTTATAAAGAAGCGCTGGAAGCGCTCGACGAACGCTGGGGCGACCCGGCCTACTGGCAAGCGGTGAAACGCAACACCAGCAGCATCACTCCGTATTACCTGCTGGCGGCGGTCGATCACCGTATCGATGACCTCGGCGAACTGGCCCCGGCCACCCCGGATCAGGCGATCTACCTCGACATCTTCGCCCGCACGTTCTGGATGGGCCTGGTCATCACCGTGATCTGCCTGTTGCTCGCTTATCCATTGGCTTATCTGCTGGCGAATCTGCCTTCGCGGCAGAGCAACCTGCTGATGATTCTGGTGCTGCTGCCGTTCTGGACTTCGATTCTGGTGCGGGTCGCAGCGTGGATCGTGCTGCTGCAATCCGGCGGCCTGATCAATAGTGCGCTGCTGGCCATGGGCATCATTGATAAACCGCTGGAACTGGTGTTTAACCGCACCGGCGTGTACATCTCGATGGTGCACATTCTGCTGCCGTTCATGATTCTGCCGATCTACAGCGTGATGAAAGGCATCTCGCCGACCTACATGCGCGCGGCGATTTCCCTCGGCTGTCATCCGTTCGCCAGTTTCTGGCGGGTGTACTTCCCGCAGACCTACGCGGGTGTCGGCGCCGGCTGCCTGTTGGTGTTCATCCTCGCCATCGGCTACTACATCACCCCGGCGCTGCTCGGCAGCCCGAACGACCAAATGGTCAGCTACTTCGTCGCCTTCTACACCAACACCAGCATCAACTGGGGCATGGCCACCGCGCTCGGCGGCTTGCTGTTGCTGGCGACCGTGGTGCTTTATCTGATCTACAGCTGGCTGGTCGGCGCCAGTCGCCTGCGCCTGAGCTAAGGGGAATTTGCGATGCTGAGTCCTTACATGTCGCCCATCGAACGGGTGTGGTTCTACAGCCTGCGGATCCTCTGCGGCCTGATTCTATTGTTTCTGATCCTGCCGGTGCTGGTGATCATTCCGCTGTCGTTCAACTCGGGGAGTTTTCTGGTCTATCCACTGCAGGGTTTCTCGCTGCAGTGGTACCACGACTTCTTCGCCTCGGCGGAATGGATGCGCGCGCTGAAGAACAGCATCATCGTCGCCCCGGCGGCGACGGTGCTGGCGATGATCTTCGGCACCCTGGCGGCGATCGGTCTGACCCGTGGCGACTTCCCCGGCAAGTCGCTGGTGATGGCGCTGGTGATTTCGCCGATGGTGGTGCCGGTGGTGATCATTGGCGTGGCGAGTTATCTGTTCTTCGCGCCGCTGGGGCTGGGTAACAGCTTCTTCTCGCTGATCGTCGTGCATGCGGTATTGGGTGTGCCGTTTGTGATCATCACCGTGTCGGCGACGTTGCAGGGTTTTAATCACAACCTGGTGCGTGCGGCTGCGAGTCTCGGTGCTTCACCCCTGACGGCGTTCCGCCGGGTGACCTTGCCGCTGATTGCGCCGGGAGTGATTTCCGGGGCGCTGTTTGCCTTTGCGACTTCTTTCGATGAAGTGGTGGTGACGCTGTTTCTCGCCGGGCCTGAGCAGGCGACATTGCCTCGGCAGATGTTCAGCGGGATTCGCGAAAACCTCAGCCCGACGATTGCCGCTGCGGCGACGTTACTGATTGCTTTCTCGGTGATCTTGCTGCTGACGCTGGAATGGCTGCGCGGACGCAGCGAGAAACTGCGTACTGCGCAAGTCTGACTTCGAAAGCGGTCAAAAATGTGGAAGCGAGCCTGCTCGCGAAGGCGGTGTGTCTGCTCATTTCAGTTGAAAGGGCTACCGTATTCGCGAGCAGGCTCGCTCCCACAGTTGATCGTGGTCTTCTCGATCTGGTCATTCATAGGGTGAATAGCAGACAACCCCAAATCCCCAGCTAATCTTGTGCCCAGCTCCCACATCTATAAGAGGCTGCGCACCATGAGTCTGTCCCAGTTCAAAATCGCTCACAAACTGATCACCGGCGCCGCAGCCATCGAGCAACTGGCTGCCGAACTCACCCGCCTCGACATCGACAACCCGTTGATCGTCACCGACGCCGCGCTGGTCAAGTCCGGTACTGTCGAGCTGGCGCTGGTGCAACTCGGCGGACGCGAATACGAGATTTTCGACCGTGTACTGCCCGATCCGGAAATCGCCATCGTCGAAGACTGCATGCGTGCCTACCGTGAGGGCGGGCATGACGGTTTGATCGGCCTCGGGGGCGGCAGCGCCATCGATATTGCCAAAAGTGTCGCCGCCTACGCCGGATATCACGGCGCGCTGGAAGATCTGTTCGGCGTCGATCAGGTGCCGCGCAAGGGCCCGCCGCTGATAGCCATTCCGACCACCGCCGGCACCGGCTCTGAAGTCACCAATGTGGCGATCCTCTCGGACAAGGTCGCGCAGTTGAAGAAAGGCATCGTCAGCGACTATCTGTTGCCCGATGTGGCGCTGGTCAGTCCGCAAATGACCCTGACCTGTCCGCGCAGCGTTACCGCCGCCAGTGGTGTCGATGCACTGGTGCACGCTATCGAATCCTATCTGTCGGTGAACGCCTCGCCGATCACCGACTCCCTCGCCATCGGCGCAATCAAGCTGATCGCCAGCGCTCTGCCCAAGGCCTACGCCAACGGCGCCAACCTGCAAGCGCGCGAAGACATGGCCACCGCCAGCCTCATGGCCGGCATGGCGTTCGGTAACGCCGGGGTCGGTGCGGTGCATGCGCTGGCGTATCCGCTGGGCGGTCGCTTCAACATTGCCCACGGTGTCAGCAATGCCTTGCTGCTGCCCTATGTGATGACCTGGAACAAAATGGCCTGTGTTGAACGCATGCAGGATATTGCCGAAGCCATGGGCGTGAAGACCGCGCATCTGAGCGCCAGCGAAGCTGCGGACAAAGCCGTGCAGGCCATGACCGACCTGTGCGCGGCGGTGGAAATCCCTGCCGGGCTGCGCAGTTTCGGCGTGCCGGAGGAAGCGATCCCGGCGATGGCCGTGGAAGCCGCCGGCATCGAGCGGCTGATGCGCAACAATCCGCGCAAACTCAGCGCCGGCGATATCGAGAAGATCTACCGCGCGGCTTACTGAGGCGCGGTCGCTGAGGGCTCATGGCACAACCCAATCATCGCGGTCCCGGTGCGCGTGTGGAAACTTGAGGTATACAATGCGCGCCATCGTGATTTAGCTCAGCACAGGTGCGTCATGCAGCCCTTCGTAATTGCTCCGTCGATCCTCTCCGCCGACTTCGCCCGCCTCGGCGAGGAAGTGGACAACGTTCTCGCCGCCGGCGCCGACTTCGTCCACTTCGATGTCATGGACAACCACTACGTACCGAACCTGACGATCGGCCCGATGGTCTGCGCGGCACTGCGCAAGTATGGCGTCACCGCGCCGATCGACGCGCACCTGATGGTCAGCCCGGTGGACCGCATCGTCGGCGACTTCATCGAAGCCGGCGCGACCTACATTACCTTCCACCCGGAAGCCACGCTGCACGTCGATCGCTCGCTGCAACTGATCCGCGAAGGCGGGTGCAAGTCCGGTCTGGTGTTCAATCCGGCGACTCCGCTGGACGTGCTCAAGTACGTGATCGACAAGGTCGACATGGTCCTGCTGATGAGCGTCAACCCGGGCTTCGGCGGGCAGAAGTTCATTCCCGGCACCCTCGACAAACTGCGTGAAGCGCGGGCGATCATCGACGCCTCGGGCCGCGACATCCGCCTGGAAATCGACGGCGGCGTCAACGTCAACAATATCCGCGAAATTGCCGCTGCTGGTGCTGACACCTTCGTCGCCGGCTCGGCCATTTTCAACGCGCCGAACTATCAGGAAGTCATCGACAAGATGCGTTCCGAACTGGCACTGGCACGCCCATGAGCGGTTTTGAGCAGTTGTTCCCGGGGCAGCTGCCACGGTTGGTGATGTTCGATCTGGATGGCACGCTGATCGATTCGGTTCCCGACCTGGCAGCGGCGGTGGACACCATGCTGCTCTCCCTCGGCCGTCCGCCGGCAGGTATCGAAGCGGTGCGCGAATGGGTCGGCAATGGCGCGCCGGTGCTGGTGCGTCGGGCCTTGGCGGGTGGTATCGATGACTCGGCAGTGGACGACGCTGAAGCCGAGCGCGCACTGGAGATTTTCATGGAGGCTTACGGCGCCAGCCATGAGCTGACCGTGGTCTATCCCGGTGTGCGCGACACGCTCAAGTGGCTGCACAAGCAAGGCGTGGCCATGGCGCTGATCACCAACAAGCCCGAGCGCTTCGTCGCGCCTCTGCTCGATCAGATGAAGATCGGCCGCTACTTCAAGTGGATCATCGGCGGCGATACCCTGCCGCAGAAGAAGCCTGACCCGGCGGCGCTGTTTTTCGTGATGAAAATGGCCAACATTCCGGCCTCGCAATCGTTGTTCGTCGGCGACTCGCGCAGCGATGTGCAGGCGGCGAAAGCAGCGGGGGTCAAGTGTGTGGCGCTGAGTTACGGCTACAACCATGGCCGGCCGATTGCCGAGGAATCCCCGGCACTGGTGATCGACGATTTGCGCAAACTAATTCCCGGTTGCCTGGATCTGGCCGGTGGGATAACGTTGCCCGACGCTGTTCAACCCCCTTCTGGAAACGCCATCGTGGTGGTCACCCGCAAACTCTGGATGAAAGTCATCAAGGCCCTGGCCCGCTGGCGTTGGCGCGCCTGACTGATTCTGGCCGGCCCTGCCGGCGCGTTTGCATACCTGACTGATTGCACCTCACACCACGAGGCACCTTATGAATCGCGAAGAATTCCTGCGTCTGGCCGCTGATGGCTATAACCGCATCCCGTTGGCCTGCGAAACCCTGGCCGACTTCGACACGCCGCTGTCGATCTACCTGAAACTGGCCGACCAGCCCAACTCCTACCTGCTCGAGTCGGTGCAGGGCGGCGAGAAATGGGGCCGTTATTCGATCATCGGCTTGCCGTGCCGCACCGTGCTGCGGGTTCATGACCATCACGTCAGCATCACCGTCGATGGCGTCGAGACCGAAAGCCATGACGTCGAAGACCCGCTGGCCTTCGTTGAAACGTTCAAGGCCCGTTACAACGTGCCGACCATTTCCGGCCTGCCGCGCTTCAACGGGGGCCTGGTCGGTTACTTCGGTTATGACTGCGTGCGCTATGTCGAGAAGCGTCTGGGCAAGTGCCCGAACCCGGATCCGCTGGGCGTGCCGGACATTCTGCTGATGGTTTCCGACGCCGTGGTGGTGTTCGACAACCTGGCCGGCAAGATGCACGCGATTGTCCTCGCCGACCCGGCCCAGGCCGATGCCTTCGAGCAAGGTCAGGCGCGTTTGCAGGAACTGCTCGAGCAACTGCGTCAGCCGATCACCCCGCGTCGTGGCCTGGATTTCAGCAAACAGCAATCGGCCGATCCGGTGTTTCGTTCCAGTTTCACCCAGGACGATTACGAAAAAGCCGTCGACACCATCAAGGAATACATCCTTGCCGGCGACTGCATGCAGGTGGTGCCGTCGCAGCGCATGTCGATCGACTTCAAGGCTGCGCCGATCGATCTGTATCGCGCGCTGCGTTGCTTCAACCCGACGCCGTATATGTACTTCTTCAACTTCGGCGATTTCCACGTCGTCGGCAGCTCGCCGGAAGTGCTGGTGCGCGTCGAAGACAACCTGATCACCGTGCGCCCGATCGCCGGCACGCGCCCACGCGGTGCCACCGAAGAAGCCGATGTGGCGCTGGAGCAGGATCTGCTCTCGGATGACAAGGAGATCGCCGAGCACTTGATGCTGATCGATCTGGGTCGCAACGATACCGGGCGAGTCTCGGAAATCGGCTCGGTGAAGCTCACCGAGAAAATGGTCATCGAGCGTTATTCCAATGTGATGCACATCGTCTCCAACGTCACCGGCCAGTTGAAGTCGGGCCTGACCGCGATGGACGCACTACGAGCGATTTTGCCGGCGGGTACGTTGTCGGGCGCGCCGAAGATTCGCGCGATGGAAATCATCGACGAGCTGGAGCCGGTCAAGCGTGGCGTGTACGGCGGTGCGGTCGGTTACTTCGCCTGGAACGGCAACATGGACACCGCCATCGCCATTCGCACGGCGGTGATCAAGAACGGCGAGCTGCACGTGCAGGCCGGCGGCGGCATCGTCGCCGACTCGGTGCCGGCGCTGGAATGGGAAGAAACCCTGAACAAACGCCGCGCGATGTTCCGCGCCGTTGCCCTGGCTGAGCAAACCCCGGACGCCTGAGCCACGCAATTTCCCGTGTGGGAGCGAGCCTGCTCGCGAAGAGGGTGTATCAGTCACCGTTGATGTTGACTGACCCAGCGCCTTCGCGAGCAGGCTCGCTCCCACATTGGGTTTTGTGTTGAGGCATAAAAAAAGCGGCGCCCTATCAGGCGCCGCTTTTTTGCATCTACGACTCAGAAATCCAGCACAACCCCGACATTCACTCCCTGCTGCTTGAAGTCATCATCCTTGCGGAAGGTATAACCGCCACGCAGCGCCAGATCCGCCGTCAGCTTGTGACTGACACCCAGGCTCAAGCGGTTCAGGTGACTTGCCGGTGTGTAGCCTTCAAGGGTGAAGTCATTGGCCGGCAGGGTGTTAAGCGCGATGTTGACCTTCTGCACGTCATCTTCGTACTCACGCTCGTGGGCGTACTCGCCATACACCTGGGTTTGCGCGGTGAAGTTGTACTTGCCCTGGATGCCCAGGCCCAGGCGTTTCGAATCGCGGCTCTGGTCATCGAAGGTCAGCGCGGTGGCGCGGTTGCTCTTTTCCGAGTAACCGTCGACATCGACACTGGCGTAATCAGCGCTGACAAACGGCGACAGATGCCATTGGCTGCCCGGTTGCGCAATGTCATAGCCCAAGCGCGTGCTGAACGCCCACAGGCTGCCGTCGGTATCGCCTTTCTCCGCGCCCTCGCTGGCGCCGAGGTCGAACTTGCGCTTGAGGTTGTCGTAGTCGAGTTTGCCACCGGTCAGCGCCGCGTCGGCCCACCAGCGATTCTGCTGGAACTGGGCGAACGCGGTGGCCATGTAGCTGTTGAGTTTGTAATCGGAGTCGTTGTGCCCGGCCTCGAGATTCTGCCGGTACAAACCGGCCGCCACGCCCACGCGCCAAGCCTCGTTCAAGCGATAGCTGCCGCCGACGTTGAGGTTGTAACCGCTGCCATCGGCACTGGCGCCGCTGCTTTGGCTGTCGACATCCAGATGCTGTCCGCCGGCCGAGACAATCGCGCGCCATTGACCGACCGCTTGCCAGTTCTCCCAGTCTGCCTGCCATTGGTTGCGTAATTCATCCTGATGCGCACGCACGGTGCCGTGTGCCATTTCAGGTAGCAGGCTCAATTCCCACGGTGCAGCCAACAGCGAATAGGCGTAATCGGCGATCAGTTTTTGCCCGGATTCGGTCGGGTGTACGCCATCGTTGTAGATCAGTTTGGTCGGATCCGGCGTGGCGCTGTTGATCCCGTAGCGGGCGTTTTCCGTGCAGCTATTGCCACTGAAGCAGGTCGCGGTGAGGTTCTGATCGGTAGCCAGACCAAAGCGCCCCGGGTCGGCGAAGACTTCCGAGAGCAGCACCGGAATGTTCAGCGGAATGACTTCGGCGTTGATGCCTTGCAGGCGCGTCACCAGCTGACTGTTGAATTGATTGGCAAGGGTGCTGCTGAACGCTTGCAGCGGCGTGCCGTTCAGAGCGGGTGTCAGGCCCACGTCGGGCAGGAGCCAGACCATCACGTATTTGGCGCCAGCGGTCTGCAGGGTCTGCACGCTGTCGGCCAGTCGATCGGCTGCGGCGTTGGCCTGGGGCAGGCTGAGAATGCGGCCCTGGAGGAAGTCGTTGCCGCCACCGGAAATGTAATACAGCGCATTCGGGTCGGCGCGGAAGCCGTTCGACGGCAGGTACCCGGCGCGGGTGCGTTCACCGGTGGCCGATTGTGTAGTGATCGAATCGAGAATCTGGTCGGTGCGATAGCCACCGACTGCCCAGTTGTTGCCGTCGGGCTGGCCGTTTTCCGCGCGCACTGCGGAGCTGGAAGAGGCTGTCTGGTCGGGCGAAAAGCCCAGGCGGCCGCCAAGCAGCTGGGTGGAATTCAATGAAAAAACTTCGCCGCTGCCATCCTGATACGCCGGCCCGGTACGGTTGGTGTAACGCTCGGTGGAGCCCGCCGGGCCGCCCGTGTCGGCGAAGGTGCCAGCATCGTTGAGGCTGTCACCGAAGACGATGAAACTGGAATAAGGATTGGGCGCTGCATTGGCCTGGGCGCAGGCGAGTGCGAGCAAGCAGCTGGCCAGCGGTACAAACAACGTCTGTCTGATCATGAGCAAGTCCGTTTATTTATTGTTGTAGGTGAACGAAACGACAGTACCAAAAACGTTCGGCATTTTGCCATCGGTCGCGAATCCCTCTGCCGTTTTATAACCCGCAGGCCCCGCCATATTGCACGCTCCGCCCAGCTAAGTTACTGTGCCGGAACGTATGAACGAGACCTTCCCCGTGTTGATCACCAGCAAACTTCTGGATCAAGTCATCAAGGCACACGCCCGCTGGCGTTGGCGCGCCTGAATCTTCTCTGCCGGCTCCGCCGGATCTGTATCGCTTTGCCTTCCTTGTCTGTTTGAAATGCCGCTGTGCTGGCGCCCTGTGCGCGTCCGACATCGCGCAGCGCCCTGCGGGCAAGTCATCTGAAGGCTGTCATCAAGTCAGAATTCAAGAGGTTCGAAACGCCATGTTGCTGATGATCGACAACTACGACTCCTTTACCTACAACGTTGTGCAATACCTCGGCGAGCTGGGTGCCGAGGTCAAAGTGGTGCGCAACGACGAACTGACCATCGCCGAAATCGAAGCGCTGAATCCCGAGCGCATTGTGGTTTCCCCGGGGCCGTGCACGCCCACCGAGGCGGGCGTTTCCATCGATGCGATCAAGCACTTCGCCGGCAAGCTGCCGATTCTCGGCGTCTGCCTCGGCCACCAGTCCATTGGCCAGGCCTTCGGCGGTGATGTGGTGCGAGCCCGCCAGGTCATGCACGGTAAGACTAGCCCGGTGTTCCACGAGGACAAGGGCGTGTTTGCCGGCCTCAATCATCCGCTCACCGTTACCCGTTATCACTCGCTGATCGTCAAGCACGACAGCCTGCCCGATTGCCTCGAGCTGACCGCATGGACCCAGCACGATGACGGCTCGGTCGACGAGATCATGGGCCTGCGTCACAAGACCCTGAACATCGAGGGTGTGCAGTTCCACCCCGAATCGATCCTCACCGAGCAGGGTCATGAACTGTTTGCCAATTTCCTCAAACAAACCGGCGGCACGCGCTAAGGACTTCCCATGAATATCAAGACAGCCCTCAGCCGTATCGTCGAACACCTCGACCTCAGCACCGATGAAATGCGCGATGTGATGCGCGAGATCATGACCGGCCAGTGCACCGAAGCGCAGATCGGCGCGTTCATGATGGCCATGCGCATGAAAAGCGAGAGCATCGACGAAATCGTCGGCGCCGTGTCGGTGATGCGCGAGCTGGCCGATCAGGTCGAGCTGAAAACCCTCGACGGCGTGGTCGATGTGGTCGGTACAGGCGGTGACGGTGCGAACATCTTCAACGTATCGACCGCGTCTTCCTTTGTGGTCGCAGCGGCCGGTTGCACCGTCGCCAAGCACGGCAACCGCGCGGTGTCCGGCAAGAGCGGCAGTGCCGATCTGCTGGAAGCTGCCGGCATTTATCTGAACCTGACCCCGGTACAGGTCGCGCGCTGCATCGACAACGTCGGCATCGGTTTCATGTTCGCCCAGACCCATCACAAAGCGATGAAGTACGCCGCCGGCCCGCGCCGCGAACTCGGCCTGCGCACGCTGTTCAACATGCTCGGCCCGCTTACGAATCCGGCCGGTGTGAAGCATCAGGTGGTCGGCGTGTTCACTCAGGCGCTGTGCCGGCCATTGGCCGAAGTCTTGCAGCGACTGGGCAGCAAACACGTGCTGGTCGTCCATTCGAAGGACGGTCTGGATGAATTCAGCCTCGCCGCGCCGACCTTTGTCGCTGAATTGAAAAACAACGAAATCACTGAGTATTGGGTCGAACCGGAAGACCTCGGCATGAAGAGCCAGAGCCTGCACGGTCTGTCGGTTGAAGGCCCGGAAGCGTCTCTGGCGCTGATCCGTGACGCCCTCGGCAAGCGCAAAACCGAAAACGGCCAGAAAGCTGCCGAGATGATTGTGCTCAATGCCGGTGCGGCGCTGTACGCCGCCGACCTCGCAAGCAGTCTGAAACAAGGTGTGGAGCTGGCGCACGACGCGCTGCACACCGGCCTCGCTCGGGAAAAGCTCGAGGAGCTGGGTGCCTTTACCGCGGTATTCAAAGTGGAGAATGAAGGATGAGTGTACCGACGGTTCTGGAAAACATTCTGGCGCGCAAGGTTGAGGAAGTCGCCGAGCGCAGCGCTCGGGTCAGCCTGAGCGAGCTGGAAAGTCTGGCCAAGGCGGCCGATGCACCCCGTGGTTTTGCCCAGGCTTTGCTGGCGCAAGCGAAGAAGAAGCAACCGGCCGTGATCGCCGAAATCAAGAAGGCTTCGCCGAGCAAAGGCGTGATCCGCGAAGACTTCGTCCCGGCAGACATTGCCAAGAGCTACGAAAAGGGTGGGGCCACCTGTCTGTCGGTGCTGACCGATATCGACTACTTCCAGGGCGCCGATGCCTACCTGCAACAGGCGCGCGCCGCCTGCAAGCTGCCGGTGATCCGCAAAGACTTCATGATCGATCCGTACCAGATCGTTGAAGCCCGCGCGCTTGGCGCCGATTGCGTGTTGTTGATCGTCTCCGCCCTGGACGACGTGAAAATGGCCGAGCTGGCCGCCGTGGCCAAAGGCGTCGGTCTCGACGTCTTGGTGGAAGTGCACGACGGTGACGAACTTGAGCGCGCGTTGAAAACCCTGGACACGCCGCTGGTCGGGGTCAACAACCGCAACCTGCATACTTTTGATGTCAGCCTGGAAACCACCCTCGATCTGTTGCCGCGTATCCCGCGCGATCGCCTGGTGATCACCGAAAGCGGCATCCTCAATCGTGCCGACGTCGAGCTGATGGAAATCAGCGATGTGTACTCGTTCCTGGTCGGCGAAGCGTTCATGCGCGCGGAAAATCCGGGCATTGAATTGCAGCGCCTGTTCTTTCCGGAGCGTGGTGTGCCGATCAGCGGTTCGACCCTCGACTGACCGAGTCGACCTCATTCGCGAGCAGGCTCGCTCCCACATTTGGAATGCATTTCCCCCTGTGGGAGCGAGCCTGCTCGCGAAGGGGCCATCGAAACCGCAAAAGATTTCCATGTTGCCGGAGCCTGTTATGTCGCTGCCAACCCCCCTGACCATCGAATCCGGCCTGCAAGCCGAACAGGACTTGCTGGCCTCGGTCTGCTCTGGCGACGCCGAATTTGGCCTGCTGTTCTGGCAACCCACCGATCGCGCGCTGGTCATGCCGCGCCGCCTCAACCGTCTCCCGCATTTCGACCACGCCTGCGAAGTTTCCGCTGCTGCTGGCTGGCCGGTGCTGTTGCGTGAAACCGGTGGTGAGCCCGTCCCGCAATCCGCTGCGACCATCAACATTGCCTTGGTGTATGCCCCGCCTCGCAGCGAAGGCGATCTGAACCGCATCGAAACCGGCTACCGCCGCCTGTGCGATCCGATCTGTCAGTTGCTGGATGAATTGGGTGGCACCTCGTCGGTCGGGGAAATCGACGGCGCATTCTGTGATGGACGTTTCAACGTCAATCTCGACGGTCGCAAGATGGTCGGCACGGCCCAGCGCTGGCGCCAGAGTCAGGGCGGCCAGCGTCCGGTGGGCCTGGTGCACGGTGCGATGCTGATGGATGACGAGCGCGAAGCGATGGTTGCTGCGGTCAATCGCTTCAATGAAGCCTGCGGCCTGGAGCAGCGGGTGAGGGCGCAAAGCCACATCGCCCTGCATGAGAAATTCAACGCGCCACAGGCGTTGGCGCGTCTCGATGAATTGTTTCGTTTGATGCTGGCGCAGATTTACGTCTAGCGCGTGCCGAAGACCACCATGGTCTTGCCCTTCACGTCGACCAGATTGCGTTCTTCCAGATCCTTGAGCACGCGGCCGACCATTTCTCGCGAACAACCGACAATCCGACCGATTTCCTGACGGGTGACTTTGATCTGCATGCCGTCCGGGTGGGTCATGGCGTCCGGCTGTTTGCACAGCTCCAGCAGGCAGCGGGCGACGCGGCCGGTGACGTCAAAAAATGCCAGGTCGCCGACTTTGCGCGTGGTGTTGCGCAGGCGTTGTGCGATTTGTCCGCTGAGGGCGTAAAGAATGTCTGGATCCTGCTGCGATAACTCGCGGAACTTGGCGTAACTGATTTCCGCAGTTTCGCATTCGACCTTGGCCCGCACCCAGGCGCTGCGTTCCTGCTCCTGACCTGCCTGCTCGAACAGACCCAATTCGCCGAAGAAATCCCCGGCGTTGAGGTAGGCGATGATCATCTCGCGGCCATCGTCATCTTCGATGAGGATGGTGACCGAACCCTTGATGATGAAGTACAGCGTGTCCGAGCGATCGCCGGCGCAGATGATGTTGCTCTTGGCCGCATGACGCCGGCGCTGGCAATGCATCAACAGCTTGTCGATGTTCTTGATTTTGGGTGTGGGGGTAATAGCAACCATGGTTGTATCCCGAAAAGACTGCACGGTGATGTTTGAGTTGTTATGAGGCGCTGAAGGCGGTCGCTACAGAGCTGACGAATTGGCGCCAGCGAATTGGCGCCAGCTTACCAGACACTTCGTCGTAAATTCGAGAAATTACCTACAGCCAGAAAGCATCCGTCCTAGGACGTCGTTCCTGTCGGGACAAAGTGCTGTGCTAAGCTGGCGACCCTTTTTTTACAGTGGAGTCTGGGCGATGAAGGCACGCATCCAATGGGCTGGCGAAGCCATGTTCCTCGGCGAATCCGGCAGCGGTCATGTCGTGGTAATGGACGGCCCGCCAGATGCCGGTGGCCGTAACCTCGGGGTTCGCCCGATGGAAATGCTCTTGCTGGGTGTCGGCGGTTGCAGCAACTTCGACGTGGTCAGCATCCTGAAGAAGTCGCGCCAGGCCGTTGAAAGCTGTGAAGCCTTCCTCGACGCCGAGCGTGCGACTGAAGATCCGAAGGTGTTTACCAAGATCCACATGCACTTCGTGGTCAAGGGCCGGGGCCTGAAAGAAGCTCAGGTCAAGCGCGCCATCGAACTGTCGGCCGAGAAGTATTGCTCGGCGTCGATCATGCTCGGCGCGGCTGGCGTGGCGATTACCCACGACTATGAAATCGTTGAACTCGGCTGAACCGACATTCAACTATCATAAAAGCAGTGCAGACTCTGGCGATCCCCCGCTGACGTCTGCATAATGCGCCACTTTTTTCAGGGCAGTGATCGGTCAGCCGACAGGTCATCCGCCTGAACAGATAACCAAAATCGCCATCGCGAAGAGGTGTTAACCGTCCTACGCAGGTGCGTTGTTCGCACTTGACGGGCATGCTTGATCACGCGGCCGCGCCGCATACATAGAGAGTTTTTAACGGTGAAAAGCAAACTCAAGCTCCACGGGTTCAATAACCTGACAAAGACCTTGAGCTTCAACATCTATGACATCTGCTACGCGGAAACCCCGCAAGACCAGCAGGCTTACGTTGAGTACATCAATCAAGAGTACAACGCGAAACGCCTGACGCAGATTCTCACAGAAGTTGTCGAGATCATTGGTGCCAACATCCTGAACATCGCCAGTCAGGACTATGAACCCCAGGGCGCCAGCGTCACGATTCTGATTTCGGAAGAGCCGGTAACCCCGACTGACAGCCAGATCGAAGAATCGCCGGGCCCTTTGCCCGAAATTATTCTGGCCCACCTCGACAAGAGCCACATCACGGTGCACACCTATCCGGAAATCCATCCGGACGATGGTATTGCGACCTTCCGTGTGGATATCGACGTGTCGACCTGTGGTGTCATTTCACCGCTCAAAGCGCTCAACTTCCTCATTCACCAGTTCGATTCGGACATCGTGACCGTGGATTACCGTGTGCGCGGCTTCACCCGTGACGTTGAAGGCAACAAGCACTTCATCGACCACGAGATCAACTCGATCCAGAACTACCTCTCCGAAGACACTCGCGACGCGTACCAGATGACCGACGTGAACGTGTACCAGGAAAACCTGTTCCACACCAAAATGCTGCTGAAGAACTTCGAACTGGATAACTACCTGTTCGGCGATGCCACCAGCAACCTCTCGCCCGAGCAGCGTGCCCAGGTGACCGACCGTGTGAAGCACGAAATGCTGGAAATCTTCTACGCGCGCAATATGCCGACCTAAGATTCCCGGAAACAAAAAAGGCGACCTCCTGGTCGCCTTTTTCATGCCTCACATAAAACCCCTGTGGGAGCGAGCCTGCTCGCGAAGAGGTCATCAGCACCGACACAGATCTCAGATCCGATACGTACTCTTGGTCATCACCTTCGCCAACAAACTCATGCCGAACTTCACCGGCGCCGGAAAACGAAACCCGCCCGCATCCAGGGCACTTTCCGCATGGTGTTCTTCATCGATGCGCATCTGCTCAAGAATCGCCCGGGACTTTTCGTCCTCGGCCGGCAATTGCTCCAGATGTTCGTTCAAGTGCTTGCAGACCTGATGCTCGGTCGCCGCAACGAAACCAAGGCTGACCTTGTCGCTGATCAGGCCGGCCACCGCGCCGATACCGAACGACATGCCGTAAAACAGTGGATTCAGCACGCTGGTGTGGCTGCCCAACTGATGGATGCGCTGCTCGCACCAGACCAGATGATCGATCTCTTCTTCAGCCGCGTGCTCCATGGCTGCGCGTACCTGCGGCAACTTGGCGGTCAGCGCCTGTCCCTGATACAGCGCCTGGGCGCAGACTTCGCCGGTATGGTTGATGCGCATCAGACCGGCGACATGGCGGGTGTCTTCATCGCTCATTTGCGTATCCGGCTGCAGAATCGCTGGCGACGGGCGGTAGGGCTGGCCACTGAAGGGCAACAGAGTGCGCATCGCGGCATCGGCTTGCAGCAGCAGACGGTCTATGGGCGAGTAGTGACGTTGGGTAGTCATGCTGACCTCCGGGAAGAATCTCGGCGGCCAGTTTAACCGAATCGGCCGGCGAGGGTTTGCGCTGGGTCACTTGCTGCGCGGTCAGGCTTTTTGTGGGAGCGAGCCTGCTCGCGAAAGCGGATTATCGGATACTGAAGTGTTGAATGTATCGGCGCCTTCGCGGGCAGGCTCGCTCCCACAGTTGGTTGTCGCCAATCAGCCCGGCGGCCAGTTCATCTGGCGCTGACCCAGCACGTGCATATGAATGTGATAGACAGTCTGCCCACCAAGTTCATTGCAGTTCATCACCACGCGGAAGCCCTCTTCGCAACCCAGTTCCAGCGCCAGACGCTGCGCGGTGAACAGGATGTGCCCGGCCAGCGCCTTGTCGTCTTCGGTCAGGTCGTTGAGCGTGCGCACCGGTTTTTTCGGGATTACCAGAAAGTGCACCGGAGCTTGTGGGGCGATGTCATGGAAGGCCAGAACCTGGTCGTCCTCGTAAATGATCTTCGCCGGGATTTCCCGGTTGATGATTTTGGTGAACAGAGTATCCACTGCTGTTTCTCCGTTGAGTTGGGCTGAATCGAGTGTACCGCTTCGAAGTCGTCTTCCTAGCGGGGGCAGTAAGCTTTGTTGATCATGCCGACGATGGTGCGATTGAGCCAGCGCGAACCCAGCCGCGGCAGGAACGCCAGCCAGCGATTGCGTCGTCCCGGAATGATAATGGCGCGGTTTTTATCCAGTGCACGTACGGCATGCAGTGCCACTTCTTCCGGACTCATCAGCGAGTGGCTGCTTTCGATCTTTTCGCTACTCATCTGTGCGGTTCGGAAGAACGGTGTGCGCGTCGGGCCGGGGCACAGCACCGAGACTTTCACGCCGCTTTGTTTGAGCTCCACGCGCAGGGCTTCGGAAAAATGCAGCACATAGGCTTTGCTGGCGTAGTACGTGCTCATCCATGGGCCGGGGCTGTACGCAGCCACCGAGGCGACATTGAGGATCTGCCCGCCACCCAGCAGCGCCATGCTGTTACCCACCGCATGGCAGAGGCGGGTGAGGGCGAGAATGTTGACCTCGATGAGGTCCTGCTCAGTCATCCAGTCCTGCGCGAGGAATGGCCCGCAGGTGCCGATGCCTGCGCAATTGACCAGCAGATCGATCTGCCGGTCGCCTTCTTCCAGCTCCAGCAAAAAGCCTGACAGGCGCAACGGTTCGCCGAGGTCGCAGGCGCGAAACAATACTTCGACATCGAAACGCTGGGTCAGCTCGATGGCGATACTCTCCAGCTGATCACGCTGTCGTGCCACCAGAATCAGGCTGCGGCCGCGCCGGGCCAGTGCTTCGGCCATGGCCAGGCCGATGCCGCTGGAAGCGCCGGTGATCAGAGCGTAACGGGTCATGCAGTTCTCCATCGCAACAGCTCCGCGCCGGCGACGCGGTTGTCGCGGCAGGGAGCGCTGTTCATTCTTGCGCAGAGTCTACAGGGGCCTGCGCCGGTTCGGCTGCCTCGTCGGCGGAAATCGCTGGCGGTTCAACGACCTCAACTTCGTCGGTGGTCACCGAGCCGCTGTCATAGCTGCTCTCCAGATTGCTTTCATATTCTTCCTGCACAGCCGAGAAGCCGCCAAGCAGGCCGCCGGCAAAAATCAGTGCGAAGAATACGATCCACAACGAGCACAGCACTTTGACCGCCGTGCTGTTCGGTGGCGGCGGCGGCCCATAGCGGTTGGCGCCGGTATTGCCGGGTACGACCATCATCACCAGCGGGAAAAAACTGCCCACGAACGGCACCAGATTCAACAACCACAGCCAGCCCGACCAGCCGATATCGTGCAGGCGCTGAACGCTGAACAGAATGCTGACGATCATGAAGCCGAGGAACAGGAAGACCGCCAGAATGCCGCCGAGGATCAGCCCGGTGGTCGAGTCGCCGCTGACCAGTCCCAACGCAATTAAAGCAAACACGCCGACGATGGGCAGGGTCACCAGGCTCAAGACCATGGTCCAGGCGAGAAAGCGCAGGCGACCGATCCGGCCTTCGACGCTGAATGGCTTGAGCGTGGCGAATGGCGGCAGAGCTTCACCGACATTGGCGCGCGGAGGGGCGTAAGGCGAGTCCGGTTCCATCACCGCAGCAGGGTTATCGTGGACGTCCGCGAGATTCAGCTCGATGGCGGTTTCCGCTTCGATCTGCGCATCGATCCCGGTTTTGTTCAACGCCTGCAGATACGTCTGCGCATCGCTGTGAGACAAATCACGTTTGAGAGCGACGGTGCGGCCATTGAACAGGCGCTCGATGGCGGCCACATCGCTTTTGAACAGATCCGCCAGATTCAGTTTGGCGGTGGTGAGGTCGACGCCGGGCTGCAGCGCGCCGTCGAAGACGATCTTGTAACGGGTGTCGCTCATGGCCGAGGCATCCTTGTCGCGATTCATTTGGCAGCCAGTCTGATCAGGACTGGCCAGATATGTTTTTCAGCGCGGCC
Organism: Pseudomonas siliginis; assembly: GCF_019145195.1. GTDB lineage: Bacteria > Pseudomonadota > Gammaproteobacteria > Pseudomonadales > Pseudomonadaceae > Aquipseudomonas > Aquipseudomonas siliginis. Next base: position 7,255 of record NZ_JAHSTW010000002.1, on the reverse strand, counting down.
AGCGTTCCGGCAGCTGTGCGGCGCGCGTTTAGGCTTGACGATATTCAGCGTCGAGCCGCGCGATCAACTGATCCACGCTTGGCAGGTCACCAATCTGGCCAACACCCTGGCCCGCCGACCACACGGTCTTCCAGGCTTTGGCTTCATCGTTGATCGGCTTGAGCTTGTCGCCGAAGTTCACCTCGCCCTTGCCTTGCAGTGCCGCCATGTCGAAACCGGCCGCCTCCAGGCTCTGGCGCATGAAACTGGCCGGCACTCCCGACACTGCTGGAGTATGAATGATGTCGGCAGCCTTGGCTGTCAGCAGCATGTCTTTGTAGGCGTCAGGCGCGTGACTTTCTGTGGTGCCGATAAATCGCGTACCGAAGTAGGCCAAATCCGCACCGAGCAACTGTGCGGCGAGAATCTCATGGCCGTGGTTCAGACATCCTGCAAGCAAGAGTGTCTTGTCGAAGAACTCACGGATCTCGGCAATCAGCGCAAACGGGCTCCAGGTGCCGGCATGCCCGCCAGCACCGGCCGCAACGGCAATGAGCCCGTCGACGCCGGCTTCAGCGGCTTTCTCGGCATGGCGTCGCGTGGTCACGTCGTGAAACACCAGACCGCCATAGCTGTGCACCGCGTCGACCAGTTCCTTCACCGCGCCGAGGCTGGTGATAACGATCGGCACCTTATGCTCCACGCAGATGTCCAGATCCGCCTGAAGGCGCGGGTTGCTGTGGTGAACAATCAGGTTCACCGCATAAGGGGCCGGATTATCCAGCGCCGCCAGGCCCGCTTCGATCTGTTCCAGCCAAGCCTTGAACCCACTGCTTTCGCGTTGGTTCAGCGCCGGAAAGCTGCCGACCACGCCGTTGCGGCAGCAGGCGAGCACCAGTTCCGGATTGGAGATCAGGAACATCGGCGCTGCTACTACGGGCAGACGCAGATGTTGTTCGAGCAGAGCGGGCAGCGACATTGAGAACACCCCGAGGATCTGTATTGGTTGAAGTTAGAACGGCTTGACCACGACCAGAATTACGATAGCCAGCAATATCAGAACCGGCACTTCATTGAACCAGCGATAAAAGACATGGCTGCGGGTGTTTTCGCCACGGGCAAAGCGTTTTACCTGCGCGCCGCACATGTGGTGGTAGCCGATCAGCAATACGACCAGAGTCAGTTTTGCGTGAATCCAGCCGCCCTGGCTGAAGATCGATGGATTAAGGTAGATCAGCCAGCCACCGAAGATCAGCGTGGCGATCATCGCCGGGCCCATGATGCCGCGATACAGCTTGCGCTCCATGATGCTGAAGCGTTCCTGGCTGATCGTGTCGGTGCTTTGCGCGTGGTAAACGAACAGGCGCGGCAAGTAAAACAGCCCGGCAAACCAGCAGACGACGCTGACAATGTGAAACGCTTTGAGCCATAGATAGAGCATTTTTGGTTATTCCCTCATTCACGGTAGCCAGATAGTAGAGGCTTGAGCGTCCGCGCGTCACCTTGGCGGTTGTCGCAGGCGCGCGCGGCCCCTATTATCGACGGCTTTCCAGTGGGTTCGTTGAGGGCAGGTTTATGGTCAAGGTCGGTATCGTCGGCGGCACGGGTTACACCGGTGTCGAACTGCTGCGTCTGTTGGCACAGCATCCGCAGGCAGAAGTGGTGGTTATCACTTCCCGATCCGAGGCCGGCCTGGCCGTGGCTGACATGTACCCGAACCTGCGCGGTCACTATGACGGGCTGGCGTTCAGCGTGCCGGACGTGAAAACCCTTGGCGCCTGCGATGTGGTGTTTTTCGCCACGCCGCACGGTGTGGCTCACGCCTTGGCAGGCGAGCTGCTGGCGGCGGGCACCAAGGTCATCGACCTGTCCGCCGACTTCCGTCTGCAAGACGCTGATGAATGGGCCAAGTGGTACGGCCAGCCGCACGGCGCGCCAGATCTGCTGGACGAAGCTGTATACGGGTTGCCGGAAGTCAATCGCGAGCAGATCAAGAAAGCGCGCCTGATCGCGGTGCCGGGTTGCTATCCGACCGCGACGCAATTGGGTTTCCTGCCATTGCTGGAAGCAGGTCTGGCCGACGCATCGCGTTTGATCGCCGACTGCAAATCCGGTGTCAGCGGTGCCGGGCGCGGCGCGGCTGTAGGTTCTTTGTACTCCGAGACGTCGGAAAGCATGAAGGCCTACGCGGTAAAAGGTCATCGCCACCTGCCGGAAATTCGCCAGGGCCTGCGTCGCGCGGCGGGCAAGGATGTCGGCCTGACCTTCGTCCCGCACCTGACGCCGATGATTCGCGGTATCCATTCGACGCTCTACGCGACTGTGGTCGATCGCTCGGTGGATCTGCAGGCACTGTTCGAAAAGCGCTATGCCAACGAACCGTTCGTCGATGTGATGCCTGCGGGCAGCCACCCGGAAACCCGTAGCGTGCGCGGCGCCAACGTCTGCCGCATCGCCGTGCATCGTCCACAGGATGGCGATCTGGTGGTCGTACTCTCGGTGATCGACAACCTGGTCAAGGGCGCCTCGGGCCAGGCGGTGCAGAACATGAACATTCTGTTCGGACTGGATGAGCGCTTCGGTCTATCCCACGCCGGTATGCTTCCTTAACGGCCGTCACAGGTCAGGCGCCGCAAGCTTGAAGCTCACCGCTTGAAGCTTGCAGCTGCCTTTCTAATAGTTGACCAATTTTCTAGGACAAGCGGATAATGCGCGTCATCACGCATTATGGCGGCGTAACGCCGGGAGATAGTCAGCATGAGCGTCGAATCCTTCACCCCCACGGCTTTGCAATTCACCCAAGGTGCTGCGCACAAGGTGAAGAGCCTGGTCGATGAAGAGGGGAATGATCGCTTGAAGCTGCGCGTATTTGTTACGGGCGGCGGTTGTTCAGGGTTTCAATACGGTTTCACCTTCGATGAAGATGTTGCCGATGACGACACCATTGTCGAGCGCGAAGGCGTAAGTCTGGTGGTTGATCCGATGAGTTTCCAGTACCTGGCCGGTGCGGAGGTGGACTACCAGGAAGGTCTGGAAGGTTCGCGCTTCGTGATCAAGAACCCGAACGCGACAACGACTTGTGGTTGCGGGTCGTCGTTCTCGATCTGATCGCGCTTTACAGCACACAACAAAACGCCGCAGAGCCTTTCGGTTCTGCGGCGTTTTTGTTTCTGAAGGTTATGCCGGGTAGATGGCGCCGAGTACGCGCAGGCCGCGAGCGCCGGTGACGCTTGGCCGATTGGCGGCGATGCCTTCCAGGCAGCAATGGGCGAGCCAGGCGAAGGCCATGGCTTCCACCCAATCCGGATCAACCCCGTGAGTTGCGGTGCTGGCCACTTGGGTATTTGGCAGCAGATCCGCCAGACGCTTCATCAGCGTGGCGTTGTGCGCGCCGCCGCCACAAACCAGCAGTTCCCGAGTGTCCGATTGAGCGCTTTGTAGCGACTCGACGATGGTCAGCGCCGTAAGTTCGAGCAGCGTGGCCTGAACGTCTTCGGCAGCGAAAGTCGGCAGACGCGATAGATGCTGTTCCAGCCATGGCAGATTGAAGACTTCCCGGCCGGTACTTTTCGGGCCTTTGGTCACGAAGAACGGGTCGCTGAGCAGTGCCTTGAGCAGGGCTGGTTCAACCTTGCCGGTCGCAGCCCATTTGCCGTCCCGGTCATAGTTTTCGCCACGTTGCCGGTGAATCCAGGCGTCCATCAGAACATTCCCCGGGCCGCAGTCGAAACCGGCTACAGGTTTGTTCGGCTCAATCAGGCTGAGATTGCTGAATCCGCCGACATTCAAGACTGCCTGGTTACCAGTACGCTCTTCAAACAAAGCTTCGTGAAAGGCTGGTACCAGAGGCGCACCTTGGCCACCCGCTGCGACATCGCGGCTGCGGAAATCACTGACGACGGTAATACCGGTCAACTCAGTCAGCAGGGCTGGATTACCGATCTGCACGGTAAACCCGCGCGCCGGCTCATGGCGAATGGTCTGACCGTGGCTGCCGATAGCGCGGATTGCATCGGGCTTGAGTTGTTGCTGCGCGAGGAGGGTGTGAATGCCCGACGCGGCAAGTTCGACCCAGTGTTGCTGGGCAATCGCCGAGCGGGCGATCTCGTCGGGGCCGCTGGCGCACAAGCCAAGCAGCTCGGCGCGCAGTGAGTCAGGCATTGGCAGGTAGTGGGTGGCGATCAGTTTGATCGCCGAGGTCTGCTCGATCAGGGCGATGTCCAGCCCGTCGAGACTGGTTCCGGACATCACACCGATATACAGGGCCATGGCTTAGCGCTTGCTCGAAGCCAGCATGGTGGCCTTCTCTTGATCCATGCGCGCCATCAACGGCTGGCTCTGCGCGAGGAAGCGCGCGCGTTCGGACTTGGCGATCGGATCGGCCATTGGCAGCTTCTGGCCGAGCGGATCGACGTGAACGCCGTTGACCTGGAATTCATAGTGCAAATGCGGGCCGGTGGAAAGGCCAGTTGTACCGATATAGCCAATGACTTGACCTTGCTTGACGCTGCCACCGGTTTTCACGCCTTTGGCAAAGCCCTGCATATGGCCATAGAGCGTACGGTAAGTGTTGCCATGCTGAATGATCACAGTGTTGCCGTAGCCACCGCGACGGCCGGCCAGCAGGACTTTGCCGTCACCGGCAGCCTTGATCGGCGTGCCTCGCGGCGCTGCGTAGTCGACACCTTTGTGGGCGCGGATCTTGTTGAGGATCGGGTGCTTGCGGCCCATGGAGAACTTCGAGCTGATGCGGGCGAAGTCAACCGGCGTACGGATGAAGGCCTTGCGCATGCTGTTGCCATCGGCTGTGTAATAGCTGCTGTTGCCTTGTTTGTTGGTGTAGCGAACAGCGGTGTAAGTCTTCCCGCGGTTGGTGAAGCGCGCCGACAGGATCGGGCCGGTGCCGACAGCCTTGCCGTTGATGACTTTCTGCTCGTAAATCACATCGAATTCATCACCCTGACGAATGTCCTGCGCGAAATCGATGTCGTAGCCAAAGACACTGGCCATGTCCATGGTCATGCTGTGAGAAAGGCCGGCGCGGGCTGCGGACTGCGACAGTGAGCTGTTGATGACACCGTGGACGTAAGCAGTGCGAACAGTTGGCTTGGCAGTCACTCGGTTGAACGAATAACCCTTGTCATTCTTGGTCAGGGTGATGGTTTCAACGTCGCTGACCTTGCTGTGCAGGCTGGTCAACTGGCCTTCCGGACTCAGTTCGAACTCGAGTTTCTGGCCGCGCTTGAGCTGGCTGAACTGTTTGGCTTGCTTGTCGCTTGCCAGTACTTCGTGCACGGAGGCTGCAGGCAGACCGACTTTTTCAAACAGGGTAGACAGCGTATCGCCTTTGGAAACCACGACTTCACGGTGCCCAGGCTCTTTCGGTTTCTCAGCAGGCGCCACAGGTGTTGGCGCGGTTTCAGCGGTTTGTGCGGTGTTTTCGTCGCTGTTTTCGATTTGTGCGAACGGCGAAGCTGCGGGCTCGTTTGTGGCTTGAACCGCATCAGCAGCGTCTTGATCTTGTGTCAGTTGTTCAGCAGGACTTTCCAGTTCAAGACTCAGAGTCGTCTTTTTGGCTTCAACATCGCTGGAGGGAAATACCAGCAGCGCCAGGCTGAGAAGGGCGGCGATTCCACTTGCGGCGAGCAGGTGGGTCTTCGGGTAAAGCGGGGGCGCTTTAGACGGTTCTGTGGTCATAGGTAATTTTTGACTTTGAAATAGATGAATTGGAAAAGATGAATGACATGATGAAGATGAAATAACTGTATAAAATATAACCAAATCATCGCTGAAGCAAGTCTACAGACCTCGGGTCTGTGGATTGGTGTCCGTGCGCCGGGCAAAACTTGTAATTGGTGCGCGTTCTTGTATGGTTGGTTCCCTTTGAATCTGAGCCTTGCGGGTCTGTTATGAAGTCGGTTGAAGAGCAGCTAGCGCTGATTAAACGTGGTGCGGAAGAACTGTTGGTCGAGTCCGAGCTGGTCGAGAAGCTCAAGCGCGGCCAACCGCTGCGTATCAAAGCTGGTTTCGACCCTACCGCTCCGGATCTGCATCTTGGTCATACGGTGCTTATTAATAAGCTGCGCCAGTTCCAGGAACTGGGGCACCAGGTGATCTTCCTTATAGGTGACTTCACCGGGATGATCGGTGATCCGAGTGGCAAGAGCGCCACGCGTCCGCCACTGACGCGTGAGCAGGTTCTAGAAAATGCTGAGACCTACAAGACTCAGGTTTTCAAAATCCTTGATCCGGCGAAAACCGAAGTTGCCTTCAACTCCACCTGGATGGACAAGATGGGGCCAGCGGATTTCATTCGTCTGACCTCGCAATACACCGTCGCTCGCATGCTCGAGCGCGATGACTTCGACAAGCGCTACACCACTAATCAGCCAATCGCTATTCACGAGTTCCTCTATCCCCTGGTTCAGGGTTATGACTCGGTCGCGCTGCGCGCGGATGTCGAACTGGGCGGTACCGATCAGAAATTCAATTTGCTGATGGGGCGCGAGTTGCAGCGTGGTTATGGTCAGGAAGCCCAGTGCATTCTGACCATGCCATTGCTGGAAGGTCTGGATGGCGTGAAGAAGATGTCCAAGTCGTTGGGCAACTATGTCGGTATCCAGGAAGCGCCAGGCGTCATGTACAGCAAGCTGGTTTCCATCCCGGATGCGCTGATGTGGCGTTACTTCGAGTTGCTCAGCTTCCGTTCTATGGATGAAATCAATGCATTCCGGGCTGACGTCGAAGCTGGGGCGAATCCGCGTGACATCAAAATCAAACTCGCTGAAGAGATCGTTGCGCGTTTCCATGGTGAAGATGCTGCAGCGAACGCTCACCGAGGCGCTGGCAACCGCATGAAGGATGGCGAGCTTCCAGATGACTTGCCTGAGATCGAACTGTCTTCGGTTGAGGATATGCCAATCGCTGCCGTCCTTAATAAGGCAGGCTTGGTGAAGAACTCGGCAGCGGCGCGTGATCTGTTGGCGGCGGGCGGAGTCCGGGTCGATGGTGAATTGGTTGATCGCTCCTTTATATATGCACTGGGCGCGACTCACATTTGCCAGGCCGGCAAGAAGGCTTTTGCACGAATTACGCTGAAATCTGAATAAAGTTGAAATTGGGGGTTGACGGCGAATTCCAGAGGTCTATAATTCGGCCCACTTCCGGCGCAGTCGAAACGGAAAACTCCTTGAGATTCAAAGAGTTACGCAGTTTTCGACAGCGGCTTGCTTCAGATCATCGAAGCCTGGAAGGAGTTGAAAGAGCAGTGATGTGT
>NZ_JAHSTW010000019.1 GCF_019145195.1 Pseudomonas siliginis | reverse complement strand
TTTGGGCCTCTCCAGACCACGCGGCAAATGTATCACCAACTTCTGTCGCGCGGCACTGGCAACTTTTAGGATTAATGCCATGAGCCGAATTGCTCTCAGTTCTCTGGAACGGGCGCAGCGGGAAATCCTGCCGCTCGATTTAGCGCTGTACCACGCTGCCCGCGATTATCCCGGCGGGGCCGCTGCCATCGCAGCCACCACTGGCCGTAACTCGACCACGTTGCAGCACAAGCTATCGCCAACCCACCCGAGCCACTCCATCAATATTCAGGAGTTTGGCGAGATCCTCGAACTGACCAAGGATCGCCGCATTCTCGATGCGGTGCACGCGCTGGTCGGTGACACGATCTGGCAGGAGCTGGCCGATACCTACACCAACGACATGCCCGAGACCCTGACCACCGGCATCGCCGAATACTTCCGTCAGGTCGCGGATCTCGCCGAGACCTGGGCCAAGAGCATCGGTGACGGTGTCGTCACTGATCAGGAACTGGCTGCGATTCGTCTGCAGGTGTTCCGAGGTATTCAAGGGCTGCTGGGGTTATTCAACCGCGCTACCTACGTCAACCAGACGACGCGAGGTGCTGATCGTGGCTGACATCGCCGATTTCGCTAACGACCTGGTGCAGGAACGCATCGATCAGGCCATGGCTGCGCGCAGCGCTGCCAAAGCCGAAAGCGCTGCCCATTCCTTGATGTTCTGTGAAGCGTGTGACGATCCGATTCCGGAAGCCCGTCGCCTGGCCTCACCGGGTTGCTCGCAGTGCATCAGTTGCCAATCCCTCTCTGAGCGGGGGATTCAGCATGCTCGATGAGGTCTTGGGCCAATTCGCCGATTACGGTCTGGAGCCAGCGCAACCACTGGTGTTCGGCAAGCTGACCCGCTGCAAGACATCGCAGGACAAGGGCAAGGAAAAGAACGGCTGGTACGTGGTCCACGAGCAGCGCACCGAGAAGGGCGACACCCTGATCTTCGGCGCCTTCGGTGATTGGCGTTCGGGCGAGACGCAGAAGATCAAGGTCAAGGCCGGTCGCATGTCGCCGGAAGAGCGTGAACTGATGCGCGCCCGCCAGGAAGAAGCCAAGCGCCGCGCCGCCGAAATCGCGAGTAACGCTGCGCGGCGGGCCGCGAAAAGGGCGCAGGGTTTATTCGAGCGCATGCCGACCACAGGCCGCAGCGACTACCTGGACCGCAAGCAGATCGTTGGCATCAATGTGCGATACGCGCCACGAACTGGTGCGGTACTGGTCCCAATGAAGAATGCCCGTGATCAGATTATGGGCCTGCAGGTGATCTTCCCGAACAAGCAGGAAGACACCGGCCGCGACAAATCCTACTGGCCTTACGGCATGGCGAAGGAGGGCACCTTTCACTTGCTCGGTCCGCACCCAGAGCCGGGTGAGCCGGTGCTGGTTTGTGAGGGCTACGCCACCGGCGCCAGCCTGCACATGGCGACCTCGCTCGCTGTGGCCGTGGCATTCGATGCGGGCAACCTGCTCGCCGTGTGTAAGGCCATGCGCGAGCGTTTTGCCGGCTGCCCGCTGATCATCTGCCGCGATGACGACTGGAAGACTGCCAAGCCTAATGGCGATGCCTGGAATCCTGGTGAGGAGAAAGCGAGTAATGCGGCCTTGATCGTCGGCGCCCAGGTGGTCGCGCCGATCTTCTCTGTCGAGCGTCACGACAAATGGACCGACTTCAACGACCTGCACGTCGCCGAAGGCCTCGACGCGGTGCGTCGACAAGTCCTCGCGGTGGTCCGTCCGCCCGCTGCCGGTGGCTGGAAAGATCAACTCGCCCGCAGTGAAAGCGGCGCCTTGATCGCGCACATGCAGAACGTGGAACTGATCCTCGCTCACGACGAGCGCTGGGCTGGCGTGATCAGCTACTGCGCCTTCAGTTCGAAGATCGTCAAGCTGCGGGCTGCTCCTTATGGCGGTTGTACCGGCGAGTGGGCTGACATCGACGACGTGCGCGTGATGAAGTGGCTCGCGCAGCAGTACAACCTGCGCGTGAAGTCCTCGCACGTGATCGAGGCCGTCAGCGTCGTGGCCCACGACCACGCCTTTCACCCGGTGCGTGAGTACTTGAAGAAACTCGAATGGGATCGTGTGCCGCGCCTGGAGCGGTGGCTGACCGATGTCATGGGCGTGAAGACAACGGACTACACGTCCAAGGTCGGCAAGCGCTGGATGATCTCGGCCGTGGCGCGGGTGATGAAGCCCGGCTGCAAGGCGGACTCGGTGATGATCCTCGAAGGCGTACAAGGCGCCGGTAAATCGACCGCCATGAGCGTGCTCGGCGGTGAGTGGTTCATGGATACGCCGTTTGCCCTCGGTGACAAGGACGGCTTCCAAGCGATCCGCGGCAAGTGGATCGTCGAGCTGGGCGAACTGGACAGTTTCAACAAGGCCGAGAGCACCAAGGCCAAGCAGTTCTTCTCGGCCTCGACCGACACCTATCGCGAAAGCTATGGCCGCAGAACGTTGGACGTGCCACGCCAGTGTGTTTTCGTCGGTACCACCAACCAGGACGAGTACCTCAAGGACGCCACCGGCAACCGCCGTTATTGGCCGGTGGCTTGTACCAAGGTCGACGTGGCACTGCTGCGCGAGATCCGCGACCAGCTCTGGGCCGAAGCGATGTTCTGCTTTGAGGCCGGCGACCTCTGGTGGGTAACGCGAGAGGAAGCGCCGATGTTCAGCGAGGAGCAGGACGAACGCTTTGTGGTGGACGAATGGGAAACGCCCATCCTGACCTGGCTTGAAGAGTCGCAGATCGGCGAGACCACTACCGGCAGTGAGGTGATGAGTCAGGCGCTCAAGCTCGATCCCGGTCATTGGGGTAAACCGGAGCAGATGCGTGTGGGAGCGATCCTGCATCGATTGGGGTGGCGACGGTTCCGTTTGGGTGCCTTGAGCAAGAGCGGCCAGCGGCCTTGGGCGTACAAGAAACCTGAGGGTTGGGGCAGGGCGCCTGCGCTGGAACAACCTGCGTTTGAGGAGCCTTGCTTCGATGATTAAAACGATCGATATGGCCCTTAAGCAATGGGCGCAGGAGCTGCACAGCGATGAGGTCGCCGCCGGTTACTCGGGCGGCAACATGGTCGCGATGATGATGGAAAGCGGTGGCCAGCTTGTGCGCGGAAGGCGCGGGAGCAGGGTGCCGCTGGAAGCCTCACTGGACATCGAGCGGATCGTCAAGAAACGCCTTGATCCCGAGCTGATGACGGTGGTCAAGGTGCACTACTTCCAGCCTGATGCGCCCTTGACTGCGCGTCTGGCTCAGAGTGGCTGCACACGCAACCTCTACTATCAACGCCTGCATGACGCCCACATCGTGGTCGAGCACTTCCTCCTGGGGGAAGCGGCTTGATCGTGGGCATTACTCTGGCTCACGCCGTCCCACT
>NZ_JAHSTW010000018.1 GCF_019145195.1 Pseudomonas siliginis | reverse complement strand
TTCAGAAACGAAGCGAACAAAATTGCACAGTTATTTTCGAAGCAGAACACTAGAATAGCCCCATCTTTATCGGAGCCAGAGCCTGTATGTCAGAATCGGTTGACGCCCCCGGGCTGTCAGATTTACCGCTGGAAGACTTGATAGCCTGCCACGAGTGCGACCTGCTGATGCGCAAGCCGACACTTGCCCATGGTGAGAAAGCACTCTGCCCGCGTTGTGGTTATGAGTTGTACGCCCATCGCCATAACGTGGTGCAGCGCAGCCTCGCCCTGGTGATTGCCGCGTTATTACTTTACGTGCCGGCAAACTTTTTACCCATCATGCAACTCAATATCCTCGGGCAATCCTCGCAGGATACGGTCTGGAGTGGCGTAGTCGGCCTGTTCAGCACCGACATGCAAGGTGTGTCGATCGTCGTCTTCCTTTGCAGCATGGCCATACCGTTACTCAAGTTGTTGTGCCAGCTGTTTGTGTTATTGACGATTCGTTTCGATGTCGGCCGAAGCTACGGTTTGCTGCTCTATCGTATTTACCACCACCTTAGGGACTGGGGCATGCTCGAGGTCTACCTCATGGGCGTCCTCGTCGCGATCGTGAAGCTGGCGGATATGGCAGCAATCACCGTCGGCCTCGGGATGGCATGTTTCATTGGCTTGTTATTGGTGCAAGTCTGGCTGGAGGTGGTGATGTCACCGCATCAGATCTGGCAGGCATTATCAGGAGAGGATGCCCATGCGGGCGATTGATGCGGGCATTCTGGTGTGCACCGAATGCCACGAACTGAACAAGCAGGAAGCTGACGTCGATGAGCAGAGCTGTACCCGCTGCGGCGCGGAGGTGCACGCTCGCCGCCCCAACAGCCTGACCCGCACCTGGGCGCTGTTGATCACGGCAGCCATTATCTATATTCCGGCCAACGTCTTGCCGATCATGACGGTCAGCTCCCTGGGCCAGGGTGAACCAAGCACCATCATGTCCGGCGTGATTGAACTGGTGCAGCACGGCATGATTCCGATCGCCACCGTGGTGTTCATCGCCAGCATTCTGGTGCCCACGTTCAAATTGGTCGGCATCGCGTTGCTGCTGTTTTCCGTGCAGCGTCGGCAGCCATTGTCGGCCCGCCAGCGTATCTGGATGTACCGTTTCATCGAGTTCATTGGCCGCTGGTCGATGCTCGATATTTTTGTGATCGCCATTCTCGTGGCGGTCGTCAACTTCGGCCGGATAGCCAGTGTCGAAGCCAATTTGGGCGCCGTCGCCTTCGCCTCTGTGGTGATTCTGACGATGCTCGCCGCAGTAACTTTCGATCCCCGACTGATTTGGGATAACACGGAGTCGGACGACGACCATGACTGATTTGCCTGTAGCGAAAACCCGACCGGCTTCGAACTGGTCGGCCATTTGGGTGCTGCCTCTGATCGCGCTGATCATCGGCGGCTGGCTCGGCTGGCGTGCTTATTCCGAGACCGGTATCGAGATTCAGGTGCGGTTCGAAAGCGGCGAAGGCATCCAGGCCAACAAGACTGAAGTTGTCTACAAAGGCATGCCGGTCGGCAAGGTCAAGACGCTCAAGCTCGACGATGAAGGCAACTCCAAAGGAGTGATCGCCACTATCGAAATGAACAAGGACGTCGAGCAATACCTGAAGACCAGCACGCGGTTCTGGTTGGTCAAACCGAGCGTGACCCTGGCCGGTATCACTGGTCTGGAGACATTGGTCTCGGGTAACTATGTCGCCATCAGTCCCGGTGAAGGCGAGCCCGTGCGCAAGTTCAAGGCACTCGCCGAAGAGCCGCCGCTGTCCGACGCCAAGCCCGGACTGCACCTGACCATCAAGGCCGATCGCCTCGGCTCGCTGAATCGCGGCAGCCCGGTGTTCTACAAGCAGATCAAGGTCGGTCAGGTCAAAAGCTACGTGCTTTCCGAGGATCAGAGCACCGTTGAACTGAAGGTGTTCATTGAGCCGACCTACGCCAAACTGGTGCGCAAACACACACGTTTCTGGAACGCCAGCGGCATCAGCATCGACGCCAACCTGTCCGGTGTGAAAGTGCGCAGTGAATCCCTGGCCAGCATCGTCGCCGGTGGTATCGCGTTCGCGACGCCGGAGAATCGCAAGGACAGCCCAGCGACCGATCCGAGCCTGCCGTTCCGTCTCTATGAAGACTTCGACGCTGCCGCTGCCGGCATTCGCGTGAAGGTCAAACTCAGTGATTTCGAGGGCCTGCAGGCGGGTCGCACACCGGTGATGTACAAAGGCATTCAGGTCGGCAACCTGAAAGCGCTCAAAGTCGATCCGGACCTGAACAGCGCCACAGCCGAGCTGACTCTGGATCCGTTGGCCGAAGACTATCTGGTTGAGGGCACGCAGTTCTGGGTGGTCAAACCGTCGATATCCCTTGCCGGTATTACCGGCCTGGAAGCGCTGGTGAAAGGTAATTACATCGCCGTGCGTCCGGGCGACAAAGGCGCTGCGCCGAAACGCGAATTCGAGGCGCGACCGAAAGCACCACCGCTGGACCTGCGTTCGCCAGGCCTGCATCTGGTGCTGTTCACCGACTCGCTGGGCTCGATCGATGTCGGCAGTCCGATTCTGTACAAGCAGGTCAAGGTCGGTTCGGTGCAGAGCTACCAGTTCTCCCGAACCAAGAAGCAGCTGGTTATCGGCGTGCACATCGAGAAGGAATACGAAAACCTGGTCAACGCCTCGACGCGCTTCTGGAATGTCAGCGGCATTACCCTCACGGGTGGCTTGACCGGCGGCATTCAGGTCAAGAGTGAATCTTTGCAAACGCTGATGGCCGGCGGTATCGCGTTCGAAACGCCGCAGGCCAATGCGCCGTTGAAGAAACGCATACCGCGCTTCCGTCTGTTCGCCGACCACGATGAGGCAAACAAGAAAGGCGCGGTAGTGACGATCAAGGTTGATCGCGCTGACGGCTTGAGCAGCGGTACGCCGGTACGTTTCAAGGGGCTCGATGTCGGCAAGATTGAAAGCGTCGATCTGACCGATGACATGCAGTCGGTAATCCTCACCGCACGCATCACCGAAGTACCGGAAAAGATTGCGCGAGTCGGCAGTCAGTTCTGGGTGGTCAAGCCGGAGCTGGGCCTGATCAAGACGCAGAATCTGGAAACGCTGGTCACCGGTAAATACATCGAAGTCCAGCCGGCGGCGAAGAATCTCGGCCCGCAGAAGAACTTCGTTGCCTTGGCCGAGGCGCCGGAAGTCACCAAGCAGGAAGCGGGCTTGAGTCTGGTGTTGAGCGCAGCACGTCGTGGTTCGCTGAAGCCCGGCGTGCCAGTGACCTACCGCGAAATCACGGTGGGCAAGGTCACCGGTTATGAGTTGGGCCAGACCGCTGACCGTGTGTTGGTGCACATTCTGATCGAGCCAAAGTACGCGCCTCTGGTGCGCAGCGGCAGCCGTTTCTGGAACACCAGCGGCGTGGGCTTCGATTACGGCTTGTTCAAAGGCGTGACGGTTCGGACCGAATCGCTGGAGACGCTGATTCAAGGTGGGATTGCCTTCGCCACCCCGGATGGCGAGCGCATGGGCAATCCGGCGCGGGCCGAGCAGACGTTCCCTTTGTTCGACAAATTCGAGGATGAATGGCTGACCTGGGCGCCGAAGATTCAGCTTGGTAAATAGTGGCGTCTGTTGAGACGTCTTCGCGAGCAGGCTCGCTCCCACAGGGGAACGCATTCCAATTGCGGGAGCGAGCCTGCTCGCGAAGGGGCCAGCCACATCGACACAAATCCAGACCATAAAAAAGGGCTGCGATCCCATCAGATCGCGGCC
>NZ_JAHSTW010000017.1 GCF_019145195.1 Pseudomonas siliginis | reverse complement strand
GCGGAAACTGCCCGGTTCGTAGATGTAGCTGCGATAACGATTTTCTGCGCTTTCGGCGATGAGGCGTTCGCCTTGCCAGAGGAATTCAGTGGTATGGCCGTCGACGGTTTTCTCGATGCGGCGGCCAAAGGCGTCGTATTTGTAGGTGGCGGTGCTGCCGCCTGGGAGGCTGACGCCAATCAAGCGGTGTTGGCAATCGTACCGGTATTCGGTGACGAGCTTTTGGCCGTTGCCGCGACGCTCGCGGATCAAATTTCCGTACGCGTCGTAGTCGTAGTGGCGGTCGCCTTGCATCAGCAGGCGATTACCTTTGACGTTGGCGAGGTTGGCTGCGGGCAGGTCATTCTGGCCGAGGAGGTTGCCTGCCGGGTCATGGGCGAAGCTCTCCGGCATGGCGCCGCGTACGCTGATCAGTCGGTCGAGTGGATCGTAGTGATAGCTGCGGTTGCCTTTGCGGCTGTCGTCGATGCCGGCGAGGTTGCCGTTGGCATCGTAGTTGTAGCGACGCTGGAACAGGTGTTTGTCCCGCTGGCTGACGCTGTGCGCTTGCAGGCGGCCCTGTTCATCGTATTGGTATTGGCTAAGCAGCAAGCCTTGTTGGCGTTGTTGCTCGCGACCGGCGTTGAACTGGTGGCTGGTCAGGCGAGAGCCGTTGAGGTCGATGCTGCTCAGCCGTCCACCGGACAAATGACGGTAATCGAGCGTGTAGCCATCGGGCAGACGGCAGTGGCTGAGCTGACCGACTTTGTCGTAAGCGTAACGCGTGGTACCCCAGCCCTGATGTTCGGTGATCAAGCGATCTTGTACGTCGTATTCATAAGCGAGCGGCCAATGGCCGTCGTCGACGTTAACCAATCGACCCAGTGCGTCATAGCTGTAGTGAATCTCCTCGCCATCGGGCAGCGTCTTGACCAGCAAACGGCCAGCGGCATCGCGCTGGTATTCGGTAATCAGTTCGCTACCGTCATCGCCGAATTCGGTCTTCTTCAGCAGTTGGCCGTTGAGGTCGTACTCGTACGCGGTGCGGCGGCTGTCGAAGCCGGTTTCCTGCTGGATCAGGCCGTTCGGGTAGTAATCGAGTTGGTAGCGTTCGCCGCGCTCGTTTTCGATCTCGGTGAGGTTGAGTTGCGAGTTGTCGTAGCGGTAGCGCAGTTGGCTGCCGTCGGGGTTGATGCGGCGGCTGACCAGATGCAGGTTGTCAGCGTATTCGTAGCGGGTGATGCGGCCGAGCTCGTCACGTTCTGCGGTGACGCGGCCATAAGGATTGTAGGTAAACGCGCGGGTGGCGCCGCCAGGCAGGGTGACTTGGGTCAGGCGGTCGACGGCGTCCCATTGATATTGGGTGATCGCGCCGAATTGGTCCTGGCGAGTGATTTGCCGGCCGAGGGCATCGTAGCGGTATTTTCGTTGACCGCCGTCCGGCAGGCGCTCTTCCAACAACTGGCCGAGGTTGTTCTGCCCAGATTTTCAAGGGAAAGGTGACCTTCAAAAACTTACAAAATGAAGTTGTTCACAGTCAGATTTCATCTAGAAAATAAAGATGTGAAGTGTCTCTCCATTTTACGATGTGAGCTTTACCATAGATCTATGCGTGCACACTCAAATTCGATTAAGTCTCCGACCACAACCCCTCCTGGTAGATAGTCCTCAATAATCATGGTGATTTTTCCAACTGTTACTACTTGTTCCGAAGTGTCTAATACTCTGGCGATGACTTTTCTGGATAGTCCTTGCTTCTGAATGTTCCAAATCCCCAGTTCAGCAAGTCCTTCGCAACGCATTGCGCTTTTCAAAGAGAAAATGTGCAGGGGGCCGTTTACTTCATCTCCAATATTCGCGCTGCAAGGATGGGAGAAAGCAATGCAAGTAAACTCGCCGTCGGTTATTTCAACCTCTGCCTCTTCGGAAGTTCCAGATATCCACTTTATATTTTTTACAATCATAGTCGTCACTCCGGTGTTTTTTGCCCGTATGGATATTTCCAGCCGACATGAGGGTCTGAACCAATCGTATCTGTTTTGACAGACCTCGGTTGCGCCTTCCATCCGAGGCTCGGAGCTTTAGTTTCAAAAAATGAAACGGACTTCAAATGCATCGTTGTAATCTCCCCTGTAGCTCTATCTACCCCTACGAGTAACCCTTTTGCGCTTCCTATGCCACCTGGAATTGCAACGAAAGCATTCAGTTCCGGTGCGAACGTTCCATTGCGGATGACCGAGTTTGCATCGGCTACATATTGTTCGAGGGTGTAGTTGTCGTGCCCGAGCGTTTGTCCAATTTCCTCGCCGTGCTTTTCAAAGTGACGAACATCTTCTCCTGGCTTAAATTTTCTATCAGCGATAGGGGGAGGGGGAACTCCTTCTTTTACTTTTGTTGTTTCCTCAGGTCTTTTCAGTGATCTTGGATCACCATTCCCCGCCCCCGGACACTCGCTATTACCTAGTGGGTCTACCCACCCCGTAGGGTTCGTCACGTACTGGTAGCTGTTCAACCCACCCGCAAGCTTGATCGGATCGGGGGTCAAGAACCGTCCAGTCCCCGGATTGTAGTAGCGGTGGCGGTTGTAATGTAAGCCTGTCTCGGCGTCGAAATACCGACCCTGAAAACGCAACGGGTTATCGATTTCACTGACATCCAGCGCCGCGAGGTTGCCGTAGGCGCGGTACTTCGCTGACCACATGATCTCGCCGCTGTAATCGGTGAGTTCCTGCGGCGTGCCTAGGTGGTCGAGTTGGTAATAGAACGGTGCTGCTTTTAGCGGGCCTTCGCCGTCGAGCATTGCCAACGGGCGGAAGCTGCCCGGTTCGTAGATGTAACTGCGGTAGCGGTTCTCGGCGCTTTCAGCGATGAGGCGTTCGCCTTGCCACAGAAACTCGGTGGTGTGACCGTCGACTGACTTTTCAATGCGGCGACCGAAGGCGTCGTATTTGTAGGATGCGGTGCTGCCATCCGGCAGGCTGACGCCGATCAGGCGGTGTTGGCAGTCGTAGCGGTATTCGGTGACGAGCTTTTGGCCGGTGCCGCGACGTTCGCGGATCAGGTTGCCGTAGGCGTCGTAATCGTAATGGCGGTCGCCCTGCATGAGCAGGCGATGGCCTTTGACGTTGGCGAGGGTGGCTGCGGGCAGGTCATTTTGTCCGAGGAGGTTGCCTGCCGGGTCATGGGCGAAGCTCTCTGGTATGGCGCCGCGTACGCTGATCAGTCGGTCGAGTGGATCGTAGCGATAGCCGCGGTTGCCTTTGCGGCTGTCGTCGATGCCGGCCAGATTGCCATTGGCGTCGTATTGATAGCGGCGCTGGAACAGGTGTTTGTCCCGCTGGCTGACGCTTTGCGCTTGCAGTCGGCCCTATTCATCGTTATTGGTACTGGCTGAGCAGCAAGCCTTGCTGCCGCTCTTGCTCGCGACCGGCGTTGAATTGGTGAGACGTGAGGCGTGAACCTTGAGGCCGATGCTAGTCAGGTGACCGCCAGCTGGCGGTTATACAGTTTTCATTTGATCTGCGTGAATGATTTAGTTTGTATCCCTAAATTCGTAGGGGTTGAAGCCTCTCCGAAGCCCAAGCTTCTGTAGGTAACAGTGTTGAAGTTGGTTTTGTTTTTGATGAAAAATAGCATGAGTAGTTTATTAATGATTGGCTCGTTGTTTTCAATTTTCGCGCATGTATTGCTCTATTTTCTCAATATATTTTTTTTTGCATGTTGTTCGGAATATTTCCAAGGTTTTGGCAGAGTCGCCGATTGGTTCGCCTTTTCGATCGTATTTAATTGTAAGAAACTCTACCACGAACTCGCCCTTTGGGTCTCCCTCAGGTTCTACTCTAGAATCGAAGCAATAGCCTGTGCTTTGTCTTGCACCACCTAATAAAACAGAACTGCTAAACCAGTGCGCGGTTTCCGGTGTTAGTTCTATTTCGTACAAATTATTTATGGTTATTGTCCAGTCGCTAGGCACTCGGAGTGGCTGTAGTTCGAATTCTAGTTTTTTCATTTTGCTTTACCCATGTATTTTTTCACTTGCTGTGGTGATGCCGGAAAGCTGTGGATCACAGGCTTATTTCCTCCATCAGTTAGTTCAATTCTTATCCAGTTTGTAAGTTGTCCCTCGTTGTAGCCCACAGGGTGTTCGGATCTGTAAAACATGAATCGAGTGCCACCGTGGTCGAATACGTTTCCATCTTTTATCGCCCCATATGCAGCTTGTTTTTCGAATCCTTTAACATTGTTTGCGATGTCGGGCAGATAAGAAGCTTCGGGTTGACCACCACGTGATCCATTACCCAAACTCAATTCTCTGGCTTGGTCGGCAGATTTCGCATTCAGATGTTTCGTTTTATGGAAACCTCCTGGCCTCTGCGCGTTATAGACGTCGGATCTTAACTCTTTCCGCGTCTGGTAATCGCTAGTATCAACGCGCTTGGGAGGGCAGTTATTGCTGCTCAGCCCCAACGGATCCACCCACCCAGTAGGGTTAGGAACATACTGGTAGCTATTCAACCCACCCGCAAGCTTGATCGGATCCGGCGTCAAGAACCGTCCGGTCCCCGGATTGTAGTAGCGGTGGCGGTTGTAATGTAAGCCTGTATCGGCGTCGAAATACTGACCCTGAAAACGCAGCGGGTTATCGATTTCGTTGACGTCCAGCGCGGCG
>NZ_JAHSTW010000016.1 GCF_019145195.1 Pseudomonas siliginis | reverse complement strand
TAACTTCGAAAATCTCGTCGCCGACAAGACCCCGGTCAGCACCACCGTGACCGACACCGTCGACACCACCAATCTGTCACTGAGCGCAACCGGCTCCGTGGCGGAAGGTGGCCAGATCACTTACACCGCGACCCTGACCAACGCCGCAGGCTCGCCAGTGACCGTGACCCTGTCGAACGGTGCCGTGATCACCATCAAAGCGGGCGAAACCACCGGCACCGTGAACGTTCCAGCGCCAGCTGACGACGTCTACAAAGACGCCGGCACCGTGCAGGCGACCATCAGCAGCGCCACCGGAGGCAGCTTCGAAAAACTGGTATCGAGCACCACGCCAGCGGTGACCAGCGTCACCGACACCGTCGACACCACCACCGTCAGCATCACTGGCAGCAGCTCGGTGACCGAAGGCCAGACCGCCAGCTACACCGTCAGCCTCAATCACCCGGCGCAGACCGAAGTGACCCTGAAAATCGTCTACAGCGGCACTGCTGCCGACGGTTCGGACTTCACCGGTGTGTACACCGTGAAGATCCCGGCGGGCGCCAGCAGCGCGCAGTTCAACGTCGCCACCCTCGATGACAAGATCACCGAAGGCACCGAGAACTTCGTGGTCAAGATCGATTCGGCTACCGGCGGCAACTTCGAGAACCTCGCGGTCAGCAGCACCAATGGCAGCGTCAGCACCTCGATCATCGACAACGATGCACCACCGGTGCTCGATCTGGATGCCAACAACTCCAGCGGAGCGACCGGTGCCGATTACAAAGTGACGTTCACCGAGAACACCCCGGGCGCCGGCGTGTCGATCGCTGACACCGACATCAGCATCACCGACCCGGACAGCACGATGCTGACCGGTGCCACCGTGGTGCTGACCAACCGTCAGGACGGCGATGCGCTGAATCTGGGCAACAGCGTCAACGGCATCACCATCAATGCCAACAGCACCAACGGCACGGTGACCCTGACGCTCTCGGGTAACGCGACCCTGGCCGACTACATGCAGGCCATCAAGAACATCAGCTTCACCAACAGCAGCGAAAACCCGAGCACCGTGCCGCGCGTCATCACCGTGACGGTGACCGATGGCGGCAATTACTCCAACACCGCGACGACCACGGTCAACGTGGTGGCGGTCAACGATGCACCGGTTGCTGCGCCGAGCAATGTCACCGGCACCGAAGACACGCCGCTGGTGCTCGGCTGGTCGACCTTCGGCGTCAGCGATGTCGACAGCCCGGCGAGCAGCCTCGGTATCAAGATCACGCAGCTGCCGGGCGAGGGCAAACTGCAGTATCTGGACGGCTCGACCTGGAAGGATGTTGCCAACAACCAGACCTTCAGCAAGGCCGACATCGACGCCGGCAAGCTGCGTTTCCTGCCGGATGCCAACGAGTCGGGCACCAACGGTTACGGCGGCACCGGCCTGGGCAACAAGCAGGCGGACTACGCACAGATCAAGTTCCAGCCTACCGATGGCCAGGCGCTGGGCAGCACCGGCACAGTGAAGATCGACATCACGCCAGTGGCGGATGCGCCGACCGTGGCCGTGGCCGATAACAGCGTTAAATCCACAGGCCTGATCAAGGAGGTCTGGACCGGTCTGTCGGGCCTGGGCACTGATGGCAGCGGCGCTAACTCGACCACCCTGAAAAACGTCATCGATGCGGCCGGCAAACCGAACTCCAGCGCCAACGTCACCAACGTGCAGTCTGACGGCAGTGTCGCCGCCGGTACGGCGTCGAAGACCTCTGGCCTGATCTACCTGGAAGCCGGCAAGACCTACAGCTTCAGCGGCGTGGCCGATGACAGCCTGCTGATCACCATCGGTGGAAAGAACGTGGCGTCGGGTACCTGGGGCGCGGGCGGTGCGATCAACGGTTCGTTCACCCCGACTACCAGCGGTTACTACACGCTCGACATCTACCACCACAACCAGAGCGGCCCGGGCAGCTACGACGTCAACCTGTCGGTCAACGGCAGCACGCCAATCGATCTGAGCAACGCCGGCGTGCCGATCTACACCGGCGTGCAGGACCTGATCAACTCGGGCGTGACCGTCTCCGATCTGCACGGCACCAACGGCGAAGGTTATTACGACGGCTACAAGCTCAACACCGGCGCTGAAGGCACCACAGTGAAACTGTCGGCGATCAGCACTGCGCTGACCGACACCGACGGCTCGGAAACCCTGAGTGTGAAGATCAGCGGCGCACCGGTCGGTTCAGTGCTCAGTGATGGCGCGGGGCATACCTTCACCGTTACCGCGAGCAATGGCGAAGCCAACGTCACCGGCTGGAACCTCGGCTCTCTGACCGTGACTCCGCCGACCTACTACAACGGCCAGTTCAACCTGACCGTGACTTCGACGTCCACCGAACAAGTCGGCGGCTCGGCAAGCAGCACCGCGACCATTCCGGTCACGGTAGTGCCTGCGGTGTACAACGCGGTCACCGCCACCTCGGGTGATGACAACGTCACCGGCACCGACGCCAACGACATCATCGTCGCTGACATCGGCGGGCTGACCGTGGTGCCGGGCACCAACTACAACATCGCGTTCATGGTCGACAGCTCGGGCAGCATGAGCACCTCGTCGCTGAACGCCGCAAAAGACTCGCTGACCTCGGTGTTCAACAGCCTCAAGCAAAGCCTGGGCGGCAGCAACTCGGGTACGGTGAACATCTTCCTGGTGGACTTCGATACCCAGGTCAACAAGTCGGTGTCGGTGAATCTCAACGACCCGAACGCGCTGACGATGCTCAAAGCCGTACTCAACTCGATGGGCTCTGGTGGCGGTACCAACTACGAGGACGTGTTCAAGACCACGGCCAACTGGTTCCAGAGCGCCGACGCAGTGGCCAACACCGGGGCGAAGAACCTCACGTACTTCATCACCGATGGCCAGCCGACTTACTACCAGACCGGCGAGCAGACCAACCCGACGCTGTATGGCAACGTGAAACTCGACAGCGTGGTAAACACCAGCAACTACAAGCAGGGCGACACGTTCAGCACCTACATCGACAACTCGCACTACCTGACCATCAACAGTGCCGGCAGCGTTGTGCTGCAAACCTACAACTCGTGGTGGGGCTGGAGCAGCGAGACCCTGGGCACGATTCATGCGCAGGGCGACGGTACTTATGAGTTGTCGAACCTCGCGGGTACCGGCAACAGCACCAACTCGTCGACGACCAGCAATTCGACCAGCGGCTTTGCCTTGTTGAGCGGGTTGTCGAGCGTCGAAGCCATTGGTCTGAACAACGACGTCAGCCTCAACGACCTCAAGCCGTACGACTCGGACAAAACGCCGCAAACCAACATTGATCCGAAGGACCTGGCCAACTCGATCATCGGCCATACCGAAGCGACGATGCCGGGTAACGACACCGTCAACGGTGGCGAAGGCAACGACATCCTGTTCGGCGATCTGGTCAGCTTCAACGGCATTGCCGGCGAGGGTTACCAGGCGATGCAGGCGTTCGTTGCCAAAGAGACCGGCGTCGACGTCAGCAAAGTCAGCACCAGCAACGTGCACCAGTACATCACCGAGCACTATCAGGCGTTCGATGTATCCGGTGCGCACGATGGCAACGACACGCTGCTCGGTGGCGCGGGCAATGACATCCTGTTCGGCTCGGGCGGCAACGACCTGCTCGACGGCGGCAAAGGCAATGACATCCTGCTCGGCGGCACCGGTAACGACACGCTGATCGGCGGTCAGGGCAATGACATCCTGATTGGCGGTTCCGGTGGCGACACCTTCGTCTGGAAGTCGGGCGACACCGGTAACGACGTGATCAAGGATTTCAAAGCCAGCGAAGGCGACCGCATCGACCTGCGCGACCTGTTGCAGGGCGAGACCGGCAGCACGATCGACAACTTCCTGAAGATCACCACAGTGGATGGCACGTCGTCGCTGCAAGTCAGCTCGGCGGGCAAATTCAACTCGGGCGATGCCGCTGCGGCCACGCCGGACGTGACGATCAAACTGGAAGGCAACAACTGGGCGAGCGCCAACCTGCACAACCTGATTGCCGGCAGCGACCCGACCATCAAGGTCGATCACAACAACAGCTGAGGCTGAAACAACAACGGCCGCCTCCTGTGAGGCGGCCGTCGCGTTTGCGGGCAATGTAGCGGTGACGATTTCATCGGCGCCCCGCATACTGGCGCGCAGTTGGCTATGCTGCTGACAG
The DNA here is from genome assembly GCF_019145195.1 of Pseudomonas siliginis. Classification (GTDB taxonomy): domain Bacteria; phylum Pseudomonadota; class Gammaproteobacteria; order Pseudomonadales; family Pseudomonadaceae; genus Aquipseudomonas; species Aquipseudomonas siliginis. Next base: position 18,312 of record NZ_JAHSTW010000016.1, on the reverse strand, counting down.
CATGACGCTGTTCATTTGTGAGGGATGCTCAATGTTTTACGTGCAACGCGATGCGCAAGGCCAGTTGATTCGCGTGGAAGCTGCGGCGTACGCCGAGGCCACGGAAACGCTGCCCGCCGATAACCATGAGATTCAGGCGTGGTACGCCAACGAAGCCGTGGAAAACAGCCTCAAACAGCTCAAGCAGAGCGACTTTGAAATGATTCGGGTACTCGACGACCTGATTCAGGTGCTGACCCAGAAAGGCGTGATCCGCGTCACTGACCTGCCAGCGGCGGCCCAGGCCAAACTGATGGATCGTACCCAAGCACGTGAAGCGCTGGGCGGGTTGAGCCAGTTGATCGATGAGGATGAGGGCGGGTTGATCTGATCCTGGATCTTCACCGACTGGACTGGCCCTTTCGCGAGCAGGCTCGCTCCCACACTGGAATGCATTCCAAATGTGGGAGCGAGCCTGCTCGCGAAGGCGGCATCACTGAAGACAAGTTACTTCCAGGGCTTCGGCTCACCGAGCAACTGCCCCTGCACGCCATACAAGCCCATCTCGCGAATCACTGACAACTCCCCTTCAGTCTCGACCCGTTCGGCAATCAGCGGCAGATCGATGCTGTGCGCTGCGCGCTGGATCGCTTCGATGAACAGACGCTTGTCGCTCTCCTGATCAATCGCGCGAATGTAGCTGCCGTCGATCTTCAAGTACGCCAGACCCAAGCGCGCCAGGTTGCCGATCATGCTGAAGCGCCCGCCGAAGCGCTGCAGGCTCAGCGAGAAACCGAGCTCGCGCAGGCGTCGGGTCAACTGCTCCAGCACCGCCTGTTCAGGCAATTGCTCCTCGCCGATCTCCAGAGTCAGGCGTGCGCCGAGATTGGAATGCGCGCGCAGAATCTCGAAGACTTTGTTCAGCGCCTGCGGGTCGGCCAGCGTTGCCGAGGACAGGTTCAGCGCCAGCGAATCCTCGTGCCCCTTCATCTGCTCGAGCACGCGTTCGAGCATCAGCCGATCGAGCCGCGCGGTCCAGCCGAAGCGCTCCAGCCACGGCAGAAAGCGCCCGGCGGGAATGGTCTGACCCTGCTCGTCGAGCAAGCGCGACAGCACCTTGTAATGCAGCACCAGTTGCGTGTCCTGCGCAGCGACCACGGGCTGGAAGTACAGCTCGAAACGCTGCTGACTCAAGGCCTGATCCAGCAGTCGATGCCAAGCGTGATGGTCGTCACCGACCTCCGCCACCAGACTCTGATCGATGCACGCCCAATTCTGCTCGCCCTGCCCTTCGGCCTGTGCGAGCGCCTGATCGCCCAGTGTCAGCACCGCTTGCGGGGAGTCGCCGTGAGCGAAGGGCGCTAGCCCGATCGAAGCCACCGCTGGCACATCAGTCGCGCCAGTGGCATGCAGGCTGCTCAAGGCATTGTCGAGATTCTGCGCCAGCTGCAGCGCTTCCTCACGCACCAGCCCCGGCGCCAGCACGGCGAATTCACCGCCGCGAATACGCGTGACCAAGTCCTGGGTTTGTGGATATCTGGCGCACTCGCGGGTCAGTTGCTCACCGACAGCCTTGAGCAATTGGTCGGTACGCTGGCCGCCGAGACGCTGGTTGAGCCCGGCCAGATCCTTGACCCGCAACAGCAGCAAATAACCGGAACTGGCCTGCTCCGGGTTGCTCACACGGTTGTTCAGTTGCATTTCGAAATAGCGGCGGTTGGCCAGGCCGGTGAGGTTGTCCTGATAGGACTCGGTACGCAGTTTTTCACTGCGCTCGGCCTGCTCCTGAAACAGCGTCTTGAGCTTCTCGACCATCTGATTCATCGCCTGCACCACGCGACGCAATTCAGGCGTGCGCGGCAGATCCGGCAGGCTGAGAAACTCGCGGCGGGCAATCGCATGGGACTGCTGAACCATGTAATCGAGGGGCTTCAACTGCCGACGCAGCAACAGCGCGCCGAGCACCGCACTCAATGCACCGCAGATCAGCAACCAGCCAAGGCTGCCCAGTGCGCTCTGCCACAGCTTGGCCACGGCGAACATCGGATGGCTGACCACCTCGACCCGCGCCGCCTGCTCCCAGCCACGGCTGACCAGCGCATCACCACCGGCCGGCTCGAGACCGATCAATTTGACGAACCAGTCCGGCACGTTGCTCACCGCCGGGGTACCGCTGCGCTCGACAATGGTCTGGTCGGTCTTCACGTCGACCACGCGGATGCTCGCGTAATAACCGCTGTCGAAAATCGAACTGACCAGCAGCTCGACCATCGCCGGGTCGTCGATATTCGGCGTCAGCGACAATGCCAGCGCCGTCGCCGCGTCCTGTGCGTGGGAGCGCAACTGGTTGACGTACTGGGTGCGCGAGCTCTCCAGGCTGACCATGAAGCTGCCGGTGAAGGCCACGACCAGGAACAGACAGATAGCGATCAACAGCTGTTTGAACAAAGACATCTGAGCGCGTGCTCCTAGTTAGTCGTCTCGACCGGGAAACCTTCGGCCTGCATTTTTTTCAGCACATCCTGCCAGCGCGACAGGCGTTTGGTGTCGCCGACCTTTTTGTTGCCCTTGGCGCCGGGCAAATACAGGCCTTCGGCATTGAAAGAGTAGACCGGCAGCAAATCGGTCCGCTGCGCAGCCGGCTGGATCGGATCGATCAGGCTGTCGAGCACCAGCGGCATGGCATCGGGGGTCGCATAGTACGTCAACACCATGTGCGCGCGGTTCTGCCGCAGCGCCTTGACGTAGGTGATGCGCAGCTTGTCACTGGAAACGCCGAGATGGCGCAGGCTGAAATACTTGGCGATGGCATAGTCTTCACAGTCGCCGGCGCCCTTCCACAGCGCTTCGATCGGGGTTTCCCAGTAATCCACTTCGCGCCACAGATCGATGTCTTCGACGTAACGCACCTGCTTGTTGAAGAACAGGTTCACCACTTTGAGCTTGTCCATCTCACTGGCCTGCTTCTGCGTCGCCAGCAGATTCTGCCAGGCATCGATGCGCTGCTGCCCGGCGCCCAGTGGCCCATAAAGAGCAGTGGCCTTGCGGCTGATCGCGGAAAAATCCCAATCGGCGTGCAGACCGCCCAGCATGACGCCGGCCAGCAGCAATGCGCAGCCAAGCCAGCGCAAGGTCCGAGGGATCGCGAAACGTACCGCCACTGCAGGTTTCCAGAAGGACAGAAAGGAAGCGTTTGATGGTGAAGCTTAGCCCGGCAAAAAACAATGGCACCGTGAGATCATCGAAGACCCGCTAGACTTGAGATTGCCGCGCAACGTTTTACAAGGTTTGACAACCTGTAGAGCAATCACTAGTGTCATTTGGATCCAAATATTGCGACCTACAGGGTGTGTTGTCGTGACTCAGAAGCCCAAACCGCTGCACAGCATCAAAGTCGAAGGACCGATTCCTGCGCATCTGGCCCGGTCGGTGATTGAAGAAACCCTGCGCTCGGCCATTCTCGATGGCCGCCTGCCCTGTGGCACTGCGCTGCGCCAGCAGGATCTGGCCGATCTGTTCGGGGTCAGCCGCATGCCGGTGCGCGAAGCCTTGCGTCAGCTCGAAGCGCAAGAGCTGCTCAGCGTCACCACGCACAAAGGCGCCGTAGTCGCACCGCTGATCCAGGGCGATGCCGCTGAAACCTACGAGTTGCGCATTTTGCTCGAATCCGAGGCATTGCGGCAGTCCATTCCGCTGCTGACTGAGGCCGAGCATCAACTCGCCGCCGGCTACATCGAAGAACTGGAAGCGCAGCACGACTACAACGAGATCGGCCGCCTCAACCGTCTGTTCCACATGGCCCTGTACAGCAAGGCGCCCAATCAGCGACTGCTGCGTCTGGTGGAAGACGGTCTGAATGAAGAAGAACGTTTTCTGCGTTTCAATCTGGAAGCCATGGGCCTGGGCAAGCTGTCCCAGGATGACCATCGCGCCATGCTCCAGGCCGTGATCGAGCGGGACATCCCGCGCTCGCTCGAAATGCTGGAGCAGCACCTCAACCGTGGCGTCGAGGTCATCACCCGCTACCTCGCGACTCCCGCCGCACAGAAGCGCCACACCGCACGCTGATATCTCGTACGTCGAATAATCCCCTTACAAATCTTCGCGACCGCTCTGCTGCCGGGTCTGGCAGCGGATCGGCGTGCCCGCTGGCGACCGCCCCGACCCTGCCGACGCGTTTCCGCTGCCCGCCGATGACCAATCGGTAATAGCCCTGACGGCAATTTACCCGCACTCTTCCAGCGCCACCCCTACAGAACGGGGACGCGCCGCCCTGACGGCACAGTCCCCGCAACAGGAACCTACGGAAGGAGCCTTGTCACGGGAAACAGGAAGTCATGGCGCCGGTCCCGGCCAACTTTCGCCCCCTTTGAATTCATAAACTTCCCTTGTTTAAAAAGTTGCTTCGAGTGAGGCATTCACTCTTGTTATCGATTTTGGCCGTTATTAGCCGAAAGGAGTAACTACGCCCAAATAAAACTTGATCCGAAAGTTTTATCGGCCACTCTCATATTCAAAAAACAGCCAACTTAAAATAATTAAAAATAAACTTGTTAAATGCATTTGCCCTGTATTAGTTTTTCTCTCGCCAGGTTTGAACGTCGCCGTTCAGCGCGGCATACCTTACGCAGCAGATGTAGCAACCGTGGCGCCGCAACGGCGTTACAGCGCAATCAAGCTATTGCCCGGACAAGTTCCTATCCAACTTGCTCGACCATTTACAGCAATTGCAAAGAACCGTGCATTTCATATCAATGATAAAGGACATCATGATGCCTACTAAGCAGCAACTCGCCTTGAAGAAAGCCGAACTGAGTATTCATCCGATTTTTTCCGAGATTACTTCGTTATCGGTATTACGCCGTTTCATGGAAACCCATGTATTTGCCGTATGGGACTTCATGTCGCTGACCAAGCGCCTGCAACAGGAACTGACCTGCACGCGTTTACCCTGGTTGCCGCCGCGCGATCCCCACGCCGCTCGGTTGATCAACGAGATCGTGCTGGGCGAGGAATCGGACGATCGCCTCGATGCCGGCCACTACAGCCACTTCGAGTTGTACCTGGATGCGATGCGCGAAATCGGCGCGAGCACCACGGCGGTAGAGCGTTTCGTCGCATTGCAGCAGGAAGGTGTGAGTTATGACGTCGCGTTGCAGAGCGTCGACGTCGACCCGGCGGCGGCGCAGTTTGTCCGCGATACCTTGCGCGTCGCCCTGGAAGCGCCGGGACACAGCGTTGCCGCCGCGTTCCTGCACGGTCGCGAGAGCGTCATTCCGACGATGTTCCAGCGCATCCTCGATGACTGGGGCATCGGCATCGAACAGGCACCGACTTTCCGTTACTACCTGCAACGGCATATCGAAGTCGATTCCGAAGATCACGGCCCCGCCGCCGAGCAGTTGCTGGAGCGTCTGGTGGACGGCGATCCGCAGCGCGCAGCCGAGGTTTACGCCAGCGCCATCGCCGCCGTGGAAAGCCGCATCGCCTTGTGGGACGGGCTGCGCTTGAGCATGGGCGCAAAAGTTGCCGAGGTGGCCCAATGAACGCTGCCGACTATCGATCCTGCGCCGAGGCCTGGGAAAGCCGCGCGACCATCCGCACCCGTCCCCGGCGGCTGCTCGAAGACGATCAGCGCCTGATCTACCCGCTCAGCCGCCAGCCGCTGGTGCTCAGCGAAACCTTCCTGCGCGAATGCCCGGAGCAACGGGATTTCGCCCTGGTGCAGACGTTGTACAAATTCATCAACGACGTCGTGATTTTCGAGACTGAAATCGTCGACAAGACCGCCCGCAGCATTGCCAAGAATCGCTTCGCCGTGGCGTTCCCGTTCGCCTGTCGTTACGACGCGATGACCGTGGTGGTCGATGAGGATTACCACGCGCTGGTGGCCATGGATTTCATGCAGCAAACGGTGGCACTGACCGGTATCGAGCCGATTCAATTGCCCGATGAAATCGAGCTGAGCCGGGCGATTCCCGCCGCTGTTGCGCTGGCGCCGGAACACCTGCGCAGCGCGGTGGAACTGATCTGCGTGGCGATCGCCGAAAACACCGTGACTGGTGATGTCGCGGCGTTCGCCCGCGACGATTCGGTCAAGCCGTCGATCAAGGGCCTGATGGCCGACCACTTGCTCGACGAGGGTCGCCACTCGAGTTTCTGGGCGCGGATGGTGCGCATCTATTGGCACACCGCCAGCGACGCGGACCGCGAAACCATCGCGCAGATTCTCCCGGTGTTCATCGGCCATTACCTGACCAACGACATCCAGAAGTCCTTCGATTTGCGCCTGATCGACGCGCTGACGGTCAGCGAAACCACCCGCCACTCACTGCGCGAAGAAATCGCCGGACTGGCCTTCCCGATCAATCGCCACCACCCGTTGGTGGGCAACATCGTCAGGTTTTTCCACAACAGCTCGCTGCTCGACACACCGTGCGTGCAGCACGCCCTGCGCGACTATCTGGCTTGAGGAGGCCGACATGAAACGTCTCGACATTTTGCTCACCGGCGCCAGCCAGGCCATGACCGATCTGGCTCGGGAGCTCGAACAGCATGGCCATGCTGTGACCCGCAGCGGCGTGGCTCAAACGGCGGTGGATCTGATCATCGACGATGGCTTTATCGCTGCCGGCGATTTCTGCGCGATCCCGCATCTGCACCTGCGCCTGGGTGTCGCCGCGCAAGACCATGGCGGCCTGCCGACCCTCGACTTGCTGTGCTTCCTCGGCTCGTCGCTGATCCGCCGCGTACCCATCGGCGATGAGCCGTCCGGCAACGGTCAGTCGCTACGCCAACGAGCGCTCGCCCATGTGGTCGATGAAGTGGCGTTGCTGGTCAGCCGCTTTTCCCGCGATGCCGATTATTTGAGGCATGCCCCGGCCCTCAAAGCGCCGGATTTCGAACGGCTGGAAGATCTACTGTTTCTCGACAAACTGGCGTACGTCCACTGTCTCAATGACACGGCAAACCCGGCGCTGCTGGAGCAGGCGCAAATCCCGCTGATCGAGCGTCTGCAGCAAAGCCTGATCGAGCATGCCGAACGACCGGCGCTGCATGTCGGCGGGAAGACCATCAGCTACGAGCAGCTGCACGCCCACAGCCGCGCGATTCAACAGCGCCTGCGGCCCTTGCTCGAGCAACATCCGCAGCCGTGGGTGGTCGCTGTCTGCCAAGGCAAAAGCCCGGCACTGTTCGCCTCGATTCTGGCGATTCTCGGCAGCGGCGCGGTGTACTTGCCGCTGGAGCCGAGCCATCCTTTGCCGCGCCAGCAATACATCCTGGAAAACGCCGGCGCGGTGCTGTTGCTTCACGATGGACAACAGGCGCTCAGCGAGTCGATAGCGGGGCTGGATGTCAGTGGCATCGAAGCGCCGAACGCCGATCTCGACCGGCCGCTGATGCAGCACCGCCCGGAACTTCATGCGCCGTGCATGGCGCTCTACACCTCGGGCACCACCGGGCATCCGAAAGGCGTGCTGCTCAGCCAGGTCAATCTCGCCCACTTCACCGCGTGGTACGCCGATTACGTGCAGCTGCACGCCGAGAGTCGGGTGTTGCAGTTCTCTTCGCTAAGCTTCGATTCGTCACTGATCGACATCTTCCCCAGCCTGCTCGCAGGGGCGGAACTGATCGTGCCCGACGACACCCAGCGCCGCGATCCTTTGCAACTGATTGCGCTGATTCGCCGGCGGCAACTGACCCACGCCTTCCTGCCACCGGCGCTGTTGAGCATCCTGCTGCTGGAACAACTGGAGGGCGTGCAGGTGATGACCGGCGGTGATGTCTGCGAGCCGTACGTCATCGAGCAACTGACCCGCCAAGGCACCCTGCACAACCTGTATGGCCCGACCGAAGCCACCGTGCTGATCACTGCGCGCCAGCTCAAACCGGGCGACAGCAACCGCACGCTGGGAGGGCCGATCGCCAACAGTCGGGTGCTGATTCTCGACGACGATCTGCAACCGGTGCCCGATCAAACCGTCGGTGAACTGTTCATCGTCGGCCCCGGTGTCTGCCTCGGTTACCTGAACAATCCGCAGCAGACCGCCGAGCGTTATCTGAGCCTGTCGCTGCCCGGCGGCGAAACCCTGCGCGCCTACCGCAGCGGCGACATGGCCAAGTGGGGCGAGCACGGTATCGAGCTGTGCGGGCGGCGCGACAATCAGGTGAAAATCCGTGGCTTTCGCGTCGAGCCGGAAGAGATCGAGCGCTGCCTGCGCGAGAGCCGCTTGTATCGGCAGATCGCCGTGGTCATCGACAGTCAGCGGCGCATTCTGGCGTTCCTCGCCCAGCCACAGACCGAGACTGCCCGCGACGCATTGAAGGCTCACGCCCGGCAGTTTCTGCCGGACTACATGCAACCGGGAGCGTGGACCGAACTGGCGCAGATGCCATTCGCCAGTAACGGCAAAGTCGATCGCAAGGCGCTGTTGGCATTGCCGGTGACGGTGCAGGACAGCGCTGCGAAATGCCTGCCGGCCAACGCTGACGAAGCGCTGCTTCTGGAGATCTGGGCCGAATTGCTGGAGCTGCCGACCAGCGACATTTCCACCGACGAAAGCTTCTTCAATCTCGGCGGTCATTCGATTCTGCTGTCGCGGATGTTGCTGCGCTTGCGTGAGGAATTCGGCCGGAGCATTTCGATCAATCGCTTCATCGAACAGCCGACCATCAGCAAACTGGCGATGCTGGTGCGCGGCAGCGACGACAGCGCGGTACTCAGCGCCCAAGCCATGGCCGACGCCGAGCGCACGCTGGATATAGAACCGCTGCCGATCAGCCGCATGGGCGATGTGCACAAGGTCATCGTCACCGGTGCCAACAGTTTCGTCGGCGTGCACATCGTCGAAGCGCTGCTTGGTTGGGGCGCCAGCGAAGTGGCCTGTCTGGTCCGCGACGGCGCCGGGCAAACGGCGGCGCAACGTTTCGCTCAGGCATTGCGCGAAAACCGTCTGGAGCACCTCGACCTGAGCCGTGTGCGGGTTTACGCAGCTGATATCAGCCGTCCGCAACTGGGCCTGGGCGATGAGGAATATCAGCGCCTGGATCGCGAATTTGGCGCGCTGGTGCACAACGCCGCCAACGTCAACCACGTGCTCGATTACGAGTCCCTGGCGGCGGACAACGTCGAACCGATATTTGCCCTGCTGAAGCTGTGCGAAGGGCAGCGCAAAAAGGTCTTCAACTTTGTCTCGACGCTATCGGCATCCAGCACCGTGGATGACGCCGGTCGAGTGCTGGAACTGCCCGCCGCCGCGACGCCGCCGATCTATATTCGCAACGGCTACAACCTGTCGAAGTGGGTCGGCGAACGCATCCTCGAACGGGCGCGCGAGCGCGGTGTGCGGGTCAATCTGTATCGCCCTGGCAACGTCAGCTTCAACAGCCTCAGCGGTGTTTGTCAGCCGCACAAGAACCGTTTGATGCTGATGCTCAAGGGCTCGATCCAGCTCGGTCAGGTACCGGCCTTTGCGCTGAATTTCGACCTGATGCCGGTGGACTTTCTCGCCCGCTTCATCGCCTTCCATGCCAGCCGTTATTCAGCGCAACGCGCGGTGTTCAATCTGCACAATCCCGAGCCGCTGAGCTGGGATGCCTACGTCGCTTCGTTCCGCGAAACCGGCAGCGAGTTTTCGCTGGTCAGCGTCGCCGATTGGCAACAGCAACTGAGTCGGGTCGACGCCGACAACGCGCTGTTCGGCGTGCTCGGGTTCTACCTCAATGGTTTCGAAGAAGACATCGGCGACATCTCGCTGATCGGCCACGCCAACGCCGAGGCCGGCGTGCAGCAGATGGGCGCGCACTACCCACAGAAATCCCCGGCGCTGCTGCGTCGCGGCTGCGACTACCTGAAAGAAATCAACTTCATCTGACGCATCCCAAAGGAGCAACACCATGAGCAATCTGCAACCCGACACCCTGATCAAAAACCCGCAAGGCTGCCACGTTGTGTCGTCGGTGGAAGTGCCGGCGGACGCGGCACAAGTCTGGGCGGTCGTTGGCGATTTCGCTGGCTTCGATCGATTCATTCCGGCGCTGTCGCACACCGAAATGACCGGCGAGGGCGTGTCATCGCTGCGCAAGAAAATCTTCAAGGACGGCAACGTCGTGGTCGAACAGCTCAACTCGCGCGATGAACAGGCGCGGCGCATGACCTGGACGACGATCTACAACACGTTGGGGGTGGCGAACCTATGGGCGGCGATGCAGGTGGAATCGCTGAGCGCAGGGAAGTCGCGAGCGACCTGGACGATCATTGCCGAACCCGCTTCCGGTGGGGAAGAGGCGTTGCCGGGGTTCAAGGATTTTGTGCAGGGGTTTGCCGATGATGCGATGGGGAATGTGCTGAAGCTGTTTGTCTAAGGCTTCGGCTTTGCGGTGATTGTCAGACCGCTTTCGCGAGCAGGCTCGCTCCCACATTTTGATTGCATTCCCTGTAGGAATGCGGTCAATTTGTGGGAGCGAGCCTGCTCGCGAAGAACGATAACGCGGTCTGCGATCTATGAATCAGATCTTGAAACTGTCGACCAATTGCTTCAGGCGATTGGCCTGCTGCGACAACGCATCACAATCCTTCAACGTTTCATTGAGGTTGGCCACGCTCTGCTGGTTCAACAGGTTGATCTGGTTGACGTCGACGTTGAGAGTTTCCACCACGGCAGTCTGCTCTTCGGTCGCTGCTGCAACCGATTGGTTCATACCGTCGATTTCGCCGATGCGCTGGGTCACGCTGACCAGGCGCAGACCGGCCTGATTCGCCACCTCCACGCTTTGCTCGCTGGACGCCTGACTGGCGTTCATCGTGCTCACCGCTTCGCGCGAACCGACCTGCAGCGAGGTGATCATCTTGTGGATTTCTTCCGCCGATTCCTGAGTGCGATGCGCAAGGTTGCGCACCTCATCGGCAACCACGGCAAAACCGCGCCCGGCTTCACCGGCACGCGCGGCCTCGATGGCAGCGTTGAGCGCCAGCAGGTTGGTCTGCTGCGAGATGCCCTTGATCACATCGAGAATGTGGCCGATGTTATCGGTGCTGGCGTTCAGGGTTTCGATCTGCGTGCACGACAGGCTGATCTTCTGCGACAGCTCGGTCATCGCCTGAATGGTTTGCTCGACCACCTGACGACCGTCGTCAGCTTGCTCGCTGGCGCCGCTGGCGTGCTGCGAAGCATCCGCCGCGTTGCGCGCGATTTCCTGAGTGGCCGCGCCCAGCTGATTGATCGCCGCCGCGACGCTGTTGGTGCGCGCACTTTGCTCGTCGGAACCGACGATCGAAGCGTTGGACGACGCCATCACCCGTTGCGACAGGTCATGTACGTGACGGGTCGCCGACGACACTTCGGAAATCGATGCGTGAATCCGTTCAACGAACTGGTTGAACGCGCTGCCCAGTTCACCGAACTCGTCTTTGCTCTCGACCAGCAGACGCCGGGTCAGATCGCCCTCGCCCTGGGCAATGTCTTTCATCGCGCGGCCCATGGTGATCAGTGGACGCATCAACACATTGATCAACAGGCTCAACAGCAACGCAATCGCCGCGACCGCGACAAACATGGCGATCAACGCCGAGGTGCGGAATTGGCTGAGTGCAGCGTAGGCCTTGTCGCGATCGATCGACAGACCGATGTACCACTGCGCATTCGGCAGATCGCTGACCGGGGTGAACGAGAGAATGCGTTCCTGGCCGTTGAGCACCACGTTCTGGTTGCCCTTCTCGATGCGCACGCTGGTGTTCGGGTAGATGTCCTTGAGGTTTTTCATTACCTGATCTTTGTCCGGGCTGACGATCACCTGACCGTCGGCACTGACCAGAAAGGCATGGCCGAGGCCACCGAAGTCCACCGAGTTGATGATCTTCACCAGGGTTTCCAGGCTCAGGTCACCGCCGACCACACCGAGCAATTCACCGTCCTTTTTCACCGGCATGGCGATGGTCACCACCAGGCCACCGACGGCCGCCATGTACGGCGGGGTCAGCATGGTTTTATCGGCGGCCACTGCCTGCTTGTACCAAGGGCGCTGACGCGGATCGTAACCGTCCGGCATCTTCGCATCGGGGCGCTGGGTGAAGACACCGTTGGCCTGGCCGACGTAAGTGAACTGGAAGTTCGACGTGAAGGCCGGTTGATCGACAAGACCGGGGAGGTCGGCATTCCTGCCTTGATGGGCAACGTTCTGCGCGAGGTTTTCCAGTACCAGAATGCGCCCGCTCATCCAGTTCTGCACGCTGCTGGCGGTCAGGTCACCGGCCTGTTGCACGGAGGACTGCAGGTTCTGGCGAATGGTGTTTCGCTGCAGATAATCGTTGTAGAGCGTGAACAACGCGAACGCCAGGACCACGACGCCCGAAGCGGCCAGGAGGATTTTATGGCTGAACTTGAGATTCATTTCATGGGACTTCTTATGCCAAAAGTGGGGATGCGTTCCGGTTGCAACATTCCATGTAAAGCGCAGGCAGCGTTCTTCTGGCTGCTCTACTTTGGTGCACGCATTTCTCACCAGTCTGTCGGCCAACGGCGGAGAAATCTTAGGGGCGCGTGAGAAATGGGCGGGTTTTGGACAGGATTCCCGCCGAACGGCGTGCCAGAGCGGCTGCGAGGGAATTTTTCGCATCGACATAGGCGCGACAGTTGCAAAATCTGTAACCCTTGATGACAATGCGATTAATTATCATTTGTGACGTTCGGGCTGGCGTGGTCATGTCTTCACCTGAGTTGGTCGTACAGGCGCTTTACGGTAGTCATCACGGCTGGCTCAACGCTTGGCTGCGCGCGCGGCTGGGCAACGCAGCGGATGCGGCGGATCTGGCGCAGGACACTTTCGTGCGCCTGCTGCAACGCACCGAACGCCTTGAACTCAAAGCGCCCCGCGCCTTCCTGCGGACCATCGCGCGTGGCCTGGTGATCGATCACTGGCGCCGCGAGGAAATCGAGCGGGCCTATGTGGAAACCATTGCTCATTTGCCTGAAGGCGAAGTACCTGACGCCGAATCGCGCGCGTTGGTGCTGGAACTGCTGGAAAGCATTGCGCGCATGCTTGAGGGATTGAAGCCGAGAGTGCGTCAGGCGTTTCTCCTGGCGCAGTGCGAAGGTTTGACTCACAAACAGATCGCCGAGCTGTTGGGCGTATCGGTACGTTCTGTGGAACGCTACGTCGCCGATGCGCTGTATCACTGCTATGTGTTGCGGTATGAAAGCTGATGCCTGTGGATAACCTCTCACTCGCTCGCCGCGTCGAACCGCGCCAACAGGTGGTCAAGCAAGCGATTCACTGGCTACTGCGGCTGCGCAACAACCACGGCAATTCGCGGCTGACTCGCCAATGCGAGCAGTGGCGCGCCGAGCATCACGAACATGAAATCGCCTGGCAGCGGGTGCAGTCGCTGCATGCCGAATTGAGTTCCAGTCTGCGCGCCGTGCAGGGTGCGCAGGTCGCTTTCAACACCTTGGAAAACAGTGCGCAGGGGCTGGGCCGACGCCAGGCTTTGAAGTTGTTGTCGGGCGCGCTATTGATGGGCTCCGCCGCGTGGCTGGCCAGGGACAGCGCCGCTTGGCAGCAATGGAGCGCCGACTACGCGACGGCGACCGGCGAACGGCGCGGTTTCCAGTTACCCGACGGCACGCGGATCGAACTCAACACCGCCAGCGCCGTGGACCTGAATTACACCACGCAGCAGCGCCTGATCAAACTGACCCGTGGCGAGATCATCGTTACCTGCGGAGGCTCTGACGAAGGCGCGGCGGCCGATCGACCGCTGCGCGTAGAGAACCGCCACGGCAGTTATGCGCCGGTCGATGGGCGTTTCATTTTGCGTCAGGAAGAACAGTGCACGCGGCTCAGCGTTACTCGTGGCCGGGTGTTGGTTCACGCTGGCGGTCATTCCCTCGAAGCACTCGCCGGGCAGAGTTTTCTGGTCGATCAAAGCGGTTTGCGCGCAGCGCCGACGCCGGATATGGACGCGGGCGCCTGGCTCGACGGCTTGATTGTCACGCGCAATATGCGGCTGGGTGACTTCCTCGCTGAAGTCGGCCGTTATCGCCCGGGTTATCTCCATTGTTCGGCGGAGATCGCAGACCTGCGCCTTTCTGGGGTGTTCCGTCTGGAGGACACCGACAGGCTGCTGGCGGTCCTGCCGCAGACGCTGCCGGTGCAATTGCGTTATCGCACCCGCTGGTGGGTGACCCTGGAACGCGCGGCGTGATTATTTGGCGGGTTTTCGCAGGCAGTCCGGCTTAGTCAGTAAGTACTTCAACTCAGCCCCGCGACTGCCTACGGAAATCCACAATGACTGTCCGCGCCACTTGTAAGAACCCTCTGAATTTCACTGCAGAATCGACACTACTGCGCCATGCGGTTCGCGCGGCACTGCTGACCACCGCGCTGGGCGTCAGCGTATTACCGAGCCTGAGTCTGGCCGCCAACACCGGCACCGAGATCAGCCACCGCTACAACATTGCTGCCGGGCCATTGGGCGAGGCGTTGAATCAGTTTGCCCGGCAGGCCGGCATCACCTTGGCGATGACGCCGCAACAGACTCAAGGTCAGCAATCTCCCGGCGTGCAGGGCGAATATTCGACCGACCAGGCCTTGAGCCATTTGCTCGGCGGCTCAGGACTGGAAGCCGTCAGCCAGGACGGCAGCATTTACATCCTGCGCCCGCTGGCTGAAAGCGAAGCGCTGGCCTTGCCGACCACCGACATCAAAGGCTTCGCCCTCGGTAACGCGCTGGGCAGCATGGCCGGCTACAACGCCACGCACAGCCAGATCGCCACCAAGACCAGTACCGCCCTGCTGGAGACCTCGCAAAGCGTATCGGTGGTCACGCGCGAGCAAATGGATGACCAAGGCTCGCAGACCGTCTCGCAAGCGATGCGCTACGCCCCGGGCGTGCTGACCAACCCGTATGGCGCTACGCACCGTTACGACTACGTGGCGATGCGCGGTTTCAACGACGGCTCGGTGGACAACATCTACCTCGACGGCCTCAAGTCGATGGGCGACAGCGGCACCTACAGCACCATGCAGGTCGATCCGTATTTCCTTGAGCGTGTGGACATTCTCAAAGGCCCGTCATCGGTGCTGTACGGTCGCAGCTCGCCCGGAGGCCTGGTCGCATTGACCAGCAAAAAGCCGTTGTATGAGGCCTACCATCAGGTGCAGGCGACAGTGGGGACGCAAGGCCAGCGTGGGGTTGGTTTTGACTTCAGCGGTCCGGTCGATGACGACAAGCGCATTGCCTATCGTCTGACCGGACTAAGCGATCAGTCCGACACGCAATTCGACCATAACAAGGAAAAACGCTTCGCCCTTGCGCCGACGCTGAGCGTCGATTTCAGCGAAGACACCTCGCTGACTCTGCAAGCCTATCTGCAGCACGATCCGGACGGCGGCTATCACGGCGGCGTTCCGGCGGACGGCACGATCCATCAGCGCAATGGCGAGCGCATCTCGCCGAGATTCTTCGAGGGCGAGCCGGGGATCGACGGCTACTCCCGTGACCAGCAATCGTTCGGCTACCAGTTCGAACATCGCTTCAACGACGTCTTCACGGCGCGGCAGAACTTTCGTTATCTCGATTCCAAAGTGAACATGGATCAGGTCTACGCCTATGGCTGGACCACCCCGACCAGCAATGAACTGAACCGCTATTACACCGGCGGTGATGAGCGCCTGCATGCGTTTATCGTCGACAACATGCTGCAGGCCGAATTCTTTACCGGCGCGACCAAGCACACGGTGCTGATGGGCGCGGATTATCAACGGCGCAAAACGGTGGTCGGCTGGACCAGCGGTGGCCTCGCGCCAATCAATGCGTTCAATCCGGTGTACGGCAACTCGGCGATCGAGATGTACGGCGACACCACCTATCTGCGCCGTCTGGAGCAGACCGGTGTGTATCTGCAAGACCTGATCGAGATGGACAAGTGGCGCTTCTCGCTGGGCCTGCGTCAGGACTGGGTGGAGACATCCGATGAAAACCGCATCGCCGAAGCGGGGCGTCCGGTTGGTACAGAGATCAATGATCGGCGCACGAAACTCACTGGGCGTGCCGGCGCTTTATATCTGTTTGATAACGGTCTGGCGCCATACATCAGCTACTCCGAGTCGTTTAACCCGAACTCCTATGCCGACAGCGCCGGTAATCCACTCGCCCCTACCGATGGCACACAGTGGGAAGTCGGTTTGAAGTATCAGCCGCCGGGCACCGATAACCTGTATACCGCCTCGCTGTTCCGCATCGACCAGGAAAATCTCGCGACCAAACTGCCGCAGGAAAACTTCTATCGCGCGGTCGGTGCCGTACGCTCGCAAGGTCTGGAGCTGGAAGCGCACATGCAACTGACCGATAACTTGAAAGTGCTCGGCAGTTACACCTTCACCGATATCGAATATTCCAAATCGATGATCAGCACCTTGAGCACGCCGACCGATGTCATCGAGAACAAGGGCAACTCACCGACTCAGGCGCCGCGTAACATGGCCTCGCTATGGGCTGACTACAAATTCGACAGCGCCGCACTTGATGGTCTGCGCCTAGGTGGCGGCGTGCGCTATGTCGGCTACAGCTGGGCTGATGCGGAGAACACGATGAAGGTGCCGTCTTACACGCTGTTCGACGCCTCGATTGGTTATGACTTGGGCAAGGTCGGCTTGAAAGGAGTGGATGTACGGCTCAACGCGAACAACCTGACCAATGAATCCTATGTCGCGTCCTGCGCCAGTCTGAACTTCTGCTACATGGGCGAAGAACGCAACGTAGCGGCGACCGTCAGCTATCAGTTCTAAAACTTTGTCCTGTGCATAAAAAAGCCAGCCCCTGATATCAGGGGCTGGCTTTGTCGTTTCTTCGGGGGTGTTCTGTATGCGTGCGTTTCTGGTTTTATTGCATCGATATATCGGCCTGGCCATTGCGGTGTTTCTATTGCTGGCGGGCCTTACAGGCAGTGTGCTGGCGTTCAATCATGAACTGGATGAATGGCTGAATCCGCAATTCTATAAAGCGACGTCAGTGGGTGAACGCCTGCCGCCCGGCGCGTTGGTAGAAGCGGTGCAGACTGCACATCCGAAACTGCAAGTCTGGTACATGGAGTATCCCCATGAGACGGGGCAGACGGCGCTGCTGGCAGCAGTTCCGCGCAACGATCCTGGGACGGGCCAGCCATACGACGAACGTAATCAAGTGTTCTATCTGGATCCGGTCAGTGCGGAACACAAAGGCGCCCGTTACTGGGGTGAGTGCTGTTTCAAGCGGGAGAACTTAATCCCGTTCATTCTGGAATTTCATTACAACCTGACATTACCGGGTAACTGGGGATTGCTGTTGATGGGTGGGGTGGCCATCGCGTGGGTGATCGACTGCTTTGTCGCATTGTTCCTGACCTTGCCGCGCGGCAAGCCCTTCTGGAAGAAGTGGGCGACTGCTTGGAAGGTCAAAGGCGGGCATGCCTACCGCTTGAACTTCGATCTGCATCGCGCCGGAGGATTGTGGCTGTGGTTACTGCTGTTACCGATCGCCGTCAGTAGCGTGGCGATGAACTTGCCAAGCCAAATGTTCAAGCCCGCTATCTCGTTGTTTTCGCCGATCGAGCCGAGCGTTTATGAAGCCAGAGGACGAATGCCCGCCAATCAACTGGGGACGACACATTTGAGTTATCAACAGGCGTACGAAAGGGCATTGCAGGAAGGGGAACGATTAGGGCTGACGGCGGCAATCGGCGAGTTGTATTACAGCTTTGAGTACAACTTCTACGGCGCAGGATTTGGACAGCACGATACGGACGCACACGGTAAATCCTGGTTGTTTTTTCACGGTACCGATGGCCGATTATTGGGACAGGAAATCGCTGGACAGGGCACGCTTGGAGAGCAGTTCTATCGACTTCAGTTGCCCATACATGGAGGACGGATCATCGGGGTGACAGGGCAGGTAATGATCGCGGTACTGGGTGTGTTGATTGCGGGGTTGTCAGGGACGGGAGTTTATATCTGGTGGCGCAAGTGGCAGGCAAGACGCAGCAGCAAGACTCGCAGAACGGCATGATCTTTCGTAGACGCTTAAATGACAAAACCCCTGTCTGCGTTAGCAGACAGGGGTTTCGGAATTCAATCTTGACGATGACCTACTCTCACATGGGGAAACCCCACACTACCATCGGCGATACATCGTTTCACTTCTGAGTTCGGGATGGGATCAGGTGGTTCCAATGTTCTATGGTCGTCAAGAAATTCTTTATCTGGCCCGTCAACACGGTAACAAGCCAGCAAAAACAGGAACTTCTACTAAAACAAAACCCCAACTGCTTTCGCAATTGGGGTTTCGGAATTTAATCT
>NZ_JAHSTW010000015.1 GCF_019145195.1 Pseudomonas siliginis | reverse complement strand
CTTACAGCCTTCGCAGACCTCGTCCGGCTGTCACAGCCGGCCGACAATGCTAAGGTTCTGCCTCGGCTTTAGCGATTTTCCAAGGAATCCATATGTCGGACGCCCAGTCCCTCAACGCTGCATTCATGGTGGTTCAGAGCAACAGTCTCGATGAGCTGCGCAGTCTTGTGGTCAGCATCATGCGGCGCTACCCACTGGCACCCCTGGAAAACGAAATCGCTTTGGTGCAGAGCAACGGCATCGCCCAATGGCTCAAACTGGCATTGGCCGAAGATCCTGAAGACGATGACCTTGGCGGTTGCGGGATCGCTGCGGCGATTGACGTTCAACTACCCGGCAGTTTCATGTGGCAGCTCTATCGCCTGGTATTGGGACGAGAAGAGATTCCGCCTAAATCCCTGCTCGATAAGGCTCCGCTGACCTGGCGCCTGATGCGCCTCTTGCCACAGGTAATCGATCGCCCCCATTTCGAGCCGCTGCAACGCTTCCTTACCCACGACAGCGATCTGCGTAAGCGCTACCAATTGTCAGAGCGCCTCGCTGACCTGTTCGACCAATATCAAGTTTATCGGGCCGACTGGCTCGAGGACTGGTCTGAAGGGCGTCATCAACTGCGCAATGTCAGAGGTGAAATAAAGCCGCTGCCACCGACCAGTTGCTGGCAGGCCGAGTTGTGGCGAGCGCTGCTGGATGACGTCGGCGAACAAGGCATGGCGCAGAGCCGTGCCGGCGTCCATCAACGTTTCATGGAGCTCATCAACACCCTTGATGAGGCTCCGGCTTCACTGCCGCCGCGCGTTATCGTCTTTGGCATTTCTTCATTGCCCGCTCAAGTTCTTGAAGCGCTCGCCGGTCTGGCGCGCTTCAGTCAGGTTCTGCTTTGCGTACACAACCCCTGTCGCCATCACTGGGCCGATATCGTTGCCGACAAGGATCTGCTGCGACATCAATACAAGCGCCAACAACGCAAAAGCGGGATGCCAGTTGTACTTGATGCCGAGACCCTGCATCAGCACGCGCATCCGTTGCTGGCCGCTTGGGGCAAGCAAGGTCGCGACTATATCAACCTGCTCGACAGCTACGACGATCCCAACAGCTACCGCGCAGCCTTTCGTGACGGCCGCATCGACCTGTTCAGCGAAGCCCAGCCGCACAACATGCTTAACCAGCTTCAGGACGACATCCTCGAATTGCGCCCCCTCAACGAGACTCGTGAGCTCTGGCCCGCTGTCGACCTGACGCAGGACCAATCGATCCGTTTTCACATCGCCCACAGTGCCCAGCGCGAAGTCGAAATCCTGCACGATCAACTCCTGGCGCGTTTCAGCGCCGACCCGGCTCTACGCCCACGGGACGTGATCGTGATGGTCCCTGATATCGACAGCTACGCCCCGCATATCCGCGCGGTTTTCGGTCAGCTCGATCGATTTGACCCGCGCTTCATTCCGTTCACTTTGGCGGACCAGGGCCAGCGAGGACGTGATCCATTACTGATCGCCGTCGAGCACCTGCTCAAGCTGCCGGACAGCCGTTTCCCGGTCAGCGAGATCCTCGACCTGCTCGATGTTCCAGCTCTGCGTACTCGCTTTGGCGTAGAGGAACGTGACCTGCCAACTCTGCACCGCTGGATCGAGGGCGCCGGCGTGCGTTGGGGCATGAGTGCCGAACAACGGGCCGGTCTCGGATTGCCTGAGGAACTGGAGCAGAACAGCTGGCATTTCGGTCTACGCCGAATGCTGCTGGGCTACGCCGTCGGTAGTGCCGATGCATGTGCAGGTATCGAGCCTTACGACGAAATTGGTGGACTTGATGCTGCCCTGATCGGGCCATTGGTTGCGCTGCTGGATGCCTTGGAAATCGCTCATCAGCAACTCACGCAACCGGCTCAACCGAAAGAGTGGGGGCTGCGCTTGCAGGCGCTGATGCAGGTGTTCTTTCAGGCGAGCAACGAGCACGACGACTACCTGCTGACCCAGCTCGAAGAGCTTCGCGAGACCTGGCTGGAAACCTGCGAGGCGGTCGGCCTGACTGACGAACTGCCGCTGACTGTCGTGCGCGAAGCCTGGCTCGCCGGGCTCGATCAGGGCCGATTGTCGCAACGATTCCTCGCCGGTGCGGTGAATTTCTGCACCTTGATGCCGATGCGTGCCATTCCTTTCAAACTGGTTTGTCTGCTGGGCATGAACGACGGCGATTATCCGCGCGCGCAGCCGCCGCTGGACTTCGATCTGATGGGCAGTGATTACCGCCCAGGCGACCGCTCACGACGTGAAGACGACCGTTACCTGTTACTCGAAGCGCTGTTATCCGCACGCACTCAGCTCTATATCAGTTGGGTCGGTCGCAGCATCCGTGACAACAGCGAACGACCCGCCTCGGTGCTCATCGGCCAGTTGCGCGATCACCTCGCCAGCGGCTGGCGTTCAATCGACCCTACCCAGGATCTATTGGAAGCGCTGACCGAAGAACACCCCCTGCAACCTTTCAGTGCCCGCTATTTCCACGAAGGCGAGCAACTGTTCAGCTACGCCAGCGAGTGGCAGGTGTTGCATCAAGAGAAAAAGCAGCAAAGTGAAGCACCGTTACTCGCGCCATATGTTCAAGAGGAACCGTTGACGCTGGCATTGCTGCAGGATTTTCTGCGTAATCCGGTTCGGCATTTTTTCACCCAGCGTCTCAAGGTCTATTTCGAGGCGGCGCAAGCGCCGTTGGCAGATGAAGAACCTTTCGTGCTGGACGCCCTACAGCGCTACACGCTGAGCGACAGTTTGCTGGAGGCCGCACTCAGTCAGCCGGACGATGTCGATCAGGCACTGCACGCCCGGGCGCTGCGCCTGCAAAACAGTGGTTTGTTGCCGATGGCTGGCTTCGGCGAATGTCTGCAGCGAGAGTTGATCGAACCGCTGCCGGATCTTCTGCAGCGTTATCAACAGTTGCTGACGTTATGGCCGACGCCATTGAGTAGTGCAATCCCGGTCAGTCTCGACTTGCAGGGTTTGCGGCTGGAGGGCTGGCTCGCAAACCTGCATCAACGCGCCGATGGCGGCCTGCTGTCGGTCACGACCATTCCCAATAGCATCGGCTCGATCAAAACTCGCAAGTGGCATCGGCTGACCAAATCGTGGGTTACCCATCTGGTCGCCTGCGCCAGCGAGCATGCGCTGACCACGGCATTGGTCGCCAGTGACGACACGTTGTTGCTTGAGCCAATGGAGCGAGACCGAGCGTTGCGTTTGCTCGGTGACCTGCTTCTTGCCTGGCAATCAGGCATGCGCCAGCCCCTGCCGATTGCGATAAAAACCGCGTTCGCCTGGTTGTCTCAAACTGACCCGGTCAAAGCCGAAGCAGCTGCGCGAAAAGCCTATGACGGTGATGGCCAGACCAGCAACGGCGAGCGGCGTGAAGGCCCGGCACTGCTCCGGCAATATCCCGACTTCGATGCATTGTTGGCAGACGAAACCTTCACCGGCTGGTGCGACGCGTTGTACCGCCCATTATTCGAAGCGCCGTGGCGTTCCTTGTCCAGCGAAGGTGCGCGCGCATGAGTACCAAAACACCGTTGGCTCTGGCCTTCCCGCTACGCGGCAGTCAGTTGATCGAAGCAAGCGCAGGCACCGGCAAAACCTTCACGATTTCGGCACTTTATCTGCGGTTGATTCTCGGCCATGGCGGCGAGACAAGCGGTTTTGCACGCGAATTACTGCCGCCGCAAATCCTCGTAGTGACGTTTACCGACGCTGCTACCAAAGAGCTGCGTGAACGCATTCGGACACGCTTGGCTGAGGCCGCGCGGTTCTTTCGCGACGAAATTGTTGCCCCTGACGGACTGATTGCCGAGCTGCGCGATCAGTTCGATCCGCAGCAATGGCCGGGCTGCGCCAACCGCCTCGATATTGCCGCGCAGTGGATGGACGAAGCCGCCGTCTCGACCATTCACAGCTGGTGTCAGCGCATGCTGCGCGAGCACGCGTTCGACAGCGGCAGCCTCTTCACGCAATCCCTGGAAACCGATCACAGCGATCTGCTTGGCGAAGTGTTGCGCGATTACTGGCGACTGTTCTGCTACCCGATGCAGGGCGATGCGCTGAACTGGGTGCGCAGCAATTGGGGTGGCCCCGCAGCATTGTTGCCTCGGGTACGAGGCTTGTTCGCCAGCGAGCGTGACACCGATGAAGGCAAGGCGCCTGCGGAGCTGATCGCCGAATGTTTGCTGGAGCGGCGAGCGGCGTTGGTCGAACTGAAAATGCCTTGGCATGACTGGGCAGACGAGCTGCTTGCTCTCTGCCATGAAGGAGTCGCCAGCAAAACCGTCGACGGTCGCAAGATGCAGGCGCGTTATTTCGAGCCCTGGTTCGAGAAACTCAAGACCTGGGCCGAAGACGAGGCGCTTGAGCAACTGGACATTGGCACCGGCTTCACCCGACTCACACCCGAAGGCATGGCCGAGGCCTGGAAAGGCCAGGCCCCGAGTCATCCGGGGCTGGACGCCATGTCCGCACTGAAGTCGAGCCTCGACGCATTGCCGACCCCCGATGCCGCTGTTCTGCAACACGCTGCCAAGTGGGTCGGCGCGCGTTTTGAAGAAGAGAAGCGTCGCCGCGCGGAAATGGGGTTCGACGACATGTTGCTGCGTCTGGATGCCGCGCTGCAATCGGAGGGCGGCGAGCGTCTGGCAACGCTGATCCGCGAGCAGTTCCCGGTCGCGCTGATCGACGAATTCCAGGACACCGACCCGGTTCAGTACCGCATCTTCGAGAGCATTTACCGCATCGAAGACAATCACCCTGACACCGGCCTGTTCCTGATCGGCGACCCCAAGCAGGCGATCTATGCCTTTCGTGGTGCCGACATCTACACCTATCTGCGCGCACGTCAGGCCACCACCGGCCGCTTGCATACGCTCGGCACCAACTTCCGCTCCAGCCACGGCATGGTGACAGCGGTCAATCACGTATTCGAACGCGCCGAGTCCCGAGAGCAGGGACGCGGCGCGTTTTTGTTTCGCGAAAGAAATGGCGAGAACCCGGTACCGTTCCTCCCGGTCGAGTCTCAGGGACGCAAGGAAACGCTGCGGATTGCCGGGCAAGACGTCGCGGCACTGAATGTCTGGCTACTGCCCAGCGATCAGCCGCTGTCCGGCGCGGTCTATCGCCAGCAAATGGCCGCCGCCTGCGCCAGTGAAATCACCGCACTGCTCAATGGCGGGCAAAACGGTAGCGCTGGTTTTGTTCAGGTAGATGACTTCAGAGGTCTGCGTCCTTCTGACATCGCGATCCTCGTCCGCGACGGTAAAGAGGCCCAGGCCGTACGCGCCGAACTCGCCGCCAGAGGGGTGCGCAGTGTTTATCTGTCAGACAAGGATTCGGTGTTCGCCGCGCAAGAGGCGCACGACCTGCTGGCCTGGCTGAAGGCTTGCGCCGAACCCGATGTCGAACGCTCGCTCAAGGCTGCGCTGGCTTGCACCACATTGAACCTGCCGCTGATCGAACTGGAGCGCCTGAACCAGGATGAAATGGTCTGGGAAGCCCGGGTCATGCAGTTCCGCGGCTATCGAGAGCTCTGGCGCAAACAGGGCGTGTTGCCAATGTTGCGACGCCTGCTTCACGACTTCCACCTGCCGCAAACCCTGATGCAGCGCAGTGACGGCGAGCGCGTGCTGACCAACCTTTTGCACCTGTCGGAGCTGATGCAGCAAGCCGCTGCTGAACTGGACGGCGAGCAAGCGCTGATCCGCCATCTGGCCGAGCTGCTGGCACTGTCCGGTCAGGCCGGTGAAGAGCAGATTCTGCGTCTGGAAAGCGACGAGCAACTGGTCAAAGTGGTGACCATCCACAAATCCAAGGGTCTGGAATATCCGCTGGTGTTCCTGCCATTCATTTGCTCGGCGAAACCGGTGGATGGCAGCCGTTTGCCGCTGCATTACCACGACGTTGCGGGCAAGGCGCAGATCAGCCTCAAGCCGACCCCCGAGTTGATCGCCCTGGCTGACGATGAGCGTCTGGCCGAAGATCTGCGTCTTTTGTATGTCGCGTTAACGCGCGCGCAGCATGCCTGTTGGCTGGGCGTCACTGATCTCAAGCGCGGCAATAACAACAGCTCGGTGCTGCACCTGTCGGCGTTGGGTTATTTGCTCGGTGGCGGTGCCGCTTTGGGCGAGTCCAGCGAATTGAATCGCTGGCTGCGGGATCTGCAGCAAGACTGCGCGGCGATTGGCATCGGCGAAATGCCTCAGCCCACTGATGAGCATTACCAGCCGCCGCGCAATGGAGCAGTGCTGCGAGCCACGCTACGGCCCAAGCGCAAAGCCAGTGAAAACTGGTGGATCGCTTCCTATAGCGCTTTGCGCATCAGCGACATATTGAGCGTCGGCAGCGATGAAGCACCGGACAGTCCGCAGGCGCAAAAGCTCTTCGACGACGAGCGCCTCGATCCCGACGCGCCACATGAAATCAGCAGTGGTGGCGCCGATATCCACCGCTTCCCGCGTGGCCCTAACCCGGGCACGTTTTTGCATGGCTTGCTCGAATGGGCGGGCGCTGAAGGTTTCGCCGTTACTCGCGAAGCGCTGGAAGATGCAATTGCCCGACGCTGCAACCTGCGCGGCTGGCAAGGCTGGATTACTACCCTGACGGACTGGCTGCAACATTTGCTCGAGTCGCCGTTGCCGGTCGCGGGCGGGCAACCGCCGGTGGTTCTTGAGCAGCTGAAGCAATATCGCGTCGAGATGGAGTTCTGGTTCGCCAGTCACAAAGTCGACGTGCTCAAGCTCGACGAGCAGGTGCGCCAGCACACCCACAATGGCGTGGCTCGTGTTGCGGCAGAACCGGTTCAACTCAACGGCATGTTCAAGGGCTTTATCGACCTGACCTTCGAGCACGCTGGCCGCTATTACGTCGCCGATTACAAATCCAACTGGCTCGGCGTGGATGATCAGGCCTACACCGTGCAGGCCATGGAGCAGTCGATCCTCGACAACCGTTACGACTTGCAATACCTGTTGTATCTGCTGGCACTGCATCGCCAGTTGAAGGCGCGGCTGGCGGATTACGATTACGACCGCCATGTCGGTGGGGCGCTTTATCTGTTCCTGCGCGGTACGCGTGCGGAGAGTCGCGGTGTGTACTTCGTGCGTCCACCACGGGAATTGATCGAACGCCTCGACCGGATGTTCCAAGGCAAACCCGAACCCAAGTCCGAACCCGCCTGGGAACAGGGAGTCCTGCTATGAGCCGCACATTCGCCGATCTGCTGCCGACGCTGCTGGAAGCGGACAGCCTGTCGAAACTCTCGCCGCTGACCCGCGCCGATGATTTGCTGTTGTTGCTGAGCCGTTGGGTCGAGCGCGGCTGGCTGCGCGCGCTGGACCGCGCCTTTGTCGCTTTCCTGCATGAACTCGAGCCCGAGACCGACCCGTTGGTGTTGCTGGCGGCGGCGTTGACCAGTCACCAACTCGGCCATGGTCACGTGTGTCTGGACCTGCTTGAAACCCTCAAGGCGCCGGATTTTGCACTGTCATTGCCGCCCGAAGGCGATGTGCAGGGCGGTGTGTTGTTGCTGCCCTCGCAATTGCTCGAAACGCTCGATGGAGCCCATTGGTGCAAAGTGCTGGCAAGTAGTCCATTGGTGGCCCTGGCCGCTGACCCGAGTGAAACAGCGCAGACACATCCGCTGGTGCTGTCCTCGAAACGCCTGTACCTGCGCCGCTACTGGACTTACGAACGCCGCATCGATGCAGCGTTGCGCCAACGCTTGATGCAGCAGGAGCCGACGCCAGATGATCTGCCGCAGCGTCTGGATGAATTGTTCGGCGGCGCGGAATCCGCAGCTGTCATCGATTGGCAGAAACTCGCCTGTGCTCTCGCTACGCGCAGCGCCTTCAGCATCATCACTGGCGGCCCGGGCACGGGGAAAACCACTACGGTGGTGCGCTTGCTCGCGTTGCTGCAGGCACCAGCCGTCGAGGCTGGCCATCCGCTGCGCATTCGTCTGGCGGCACCGACCGGCAAGGCCGCTGCGCGTTTGACCGAGTCGATCAGTCAGCAAGTGCAATCACTGCAAGTCGCCGAAGCGGTGCGCGCGGCGATCCCCAGCGATGTGACCACCGTGCACCGTCTGCTCGGCAGTCGACCGGGCACCCGGCATTTCCGTCACCATGCCGGCAACCGCCTGCCGCTCGATGTGCTGGTGGTCGACGAAGCTTCGATGATCGACCTGGAAATGATGGCGAACTTGCTCGACGCCATGCCGGCCCATGCGCGGCTGGTACTGCTGGGCGACAAGGATCAACTGGCCTCGGTCGAGGCCGGTGCGGTACTGGGCGATCTGTGCCGTGACGCCGAGGGCGGTTGGTACAGCCCGCAAACGCGACAATGGCTGGAGTCTGTCAGTGGCGAGTCGTTGCAGGGTAGCGGTTTGCATGAAGACTGCGACGGCACCCACCCGCTGGCGCAGCAAGTGGTGATGCTGCGTCACTCGCGCCGCTTCGGCGAGAGCAGCGGTATCGGTCAGCTCGCGCGCCGGGTCAATCAGCAATTGGCCGATGAGGCGCGACAGTTGCTCGCCGCTGGCGGCTACGACGACGTGTATTCGCTGCCGCTCAAAGGCGAGCACGATCACAAGCTCGAACGCCTGTTGCTCGAAGGTCACGGCAACGGCCCGCAAGGTTATCGCCATTACTTGAGCGTACTGCGCGATCAGCGTCCACCGTCGACGCGGCCCCTTGAGCATTCGGCCTGGACCGATTGGGCGCGGGAAGTCTTGCAGGCGTTCGACACGTTCCAGTTGCTGTGCGCGGTGCGCAAAGGGCCATGGGGCGTTGAAGGTCTGAACCAGCGCATTACCGCTGCATTGCTCAAGGCGCGTCTGATCGAGAGCGATCAGCAGTGGTATGAAGGTCGGCCGGTGCTGATGACACGCAACGACTATGGTCTGGGCCTGATGAACGGCGACATCGGTATCGCCCTGAAACTGCCCGAGCGTGAAGGCGCAGAAATCGGCAAAACGGTTCTGCGCGTGGCCTTTCCGCGTAACGATGGGCAGGGCGGCGTGCGCTTCGTGTTGCCGAGTCGGCTCAATGATGTCGAAACCGTGTACGCCATGACGGTGCACAAGTCCCAGGGTTCGGAGTTCGCCCACACGGCGCTGATCCTGCCGGATGCGCTGAATCCGGTACTGACCAAAGAGCTGATCTACACCGGGATTACTCGCGCCCGGCACTGGTTCACCTTGATCGAGCCGCGTGCCGGCGTGTTTGAAGAGGCGGTGCTGCGCAAGGTCAAGCGTCTGAGCGGGCTGATGCTGGAACTGGAAGAGGGCATCGAGCCTCCGGGATGAAGCGCTGAATGACCGACAACGAGTACTGACCAACCGGTCAGAGGCAGGCGCCTCGCTGGTGTTCTGGCGCTGTGCTATCGTTGCGGCATCATTTCGTTACGCTCCAAGAGAATCCCTCCATGAAGGTGGCCGTCTGGGCGACACAGCGTGTGGTGGCCTGCCAGCACGCATTGCTGATCGTTTTGCTCTGGTTGTTCACGGGCAGCGCCATCGCCCAAGCGCAAACCGGGCCGGCCGAGCAACGGGCCAAAGCGGTCACGCAAGTGGTGCTTGGCATCCTCAGTTATGCACGCTGGCCGGTGGAACCAGCGCAATTGCGTCTGTGCATCGTCGGCCCCACCGAATACACCGATGACCTGGTCAAAGGCACCACCCAAGCCACGGGCCGGCCGGTGGCTGTGCGGCGTCTGCTGGCGGACAACCCGGCCATCGTCAGCGAATGCGATGCGGTGTACATCGGCAAGCTCACCGCCGATGAACGCAGTCGCCTGTTCGCATCGTTGATCGGGCATCCGGTGCTGAGCATCAGCGAAGCCGACGATCAATGCACCGTCGGCAGTCTGTTCTGCCTGCGCGTTGGCGATGAACAAGTGTCGTTCGAGGTCAATCTCGACTCCGTGGCTCGCAGTGGTGTACGCATACACCCCAGCGTGTTGCAGTTGTCCCGTCGCAAAGCGGCGGCGCCATGAAGCTGTTCAGTTGGAAGGCTCGTCCCACCCTGGGCTCGGTCATCGGCCGTGGGCATTTGATTGTCGCGCTGGTGGCGGTGGCAATGGCCAGTGTTTCGCTGACCTTGCTGGGCGTGCTCGCGCTGCGGGTGTATGCCGATCACAACCTGCACTTGATCGCCCGTTCGATCAGCTACACGGTCGAAGCGGCCGTTGTGTTCAATGACAAAGCGGCGGCAACCGAGGCGCTGGCGATCATCGCTTCCACCGAGGAAGTGGCGGATGCCCGAGTGCTCGACGCGCAGGGCCAATTGATCGCGCAATGGCAGCGCGTCGAGACCGGCTTGTTCTCCGAGCTGGAAATGCAGATCACCCGCGCTCTTCTGGAAAAACCGGTCAGCCTGCCGATCGAGCATCAGGACCGCGAAATCGGTCGGGTCCTGCTCATCGGTCACGGCGGCAGCCTGATGCGCTTCCTGCTCAGCGGCCTGGCCGGGATTGTGCTCTGCACCGCGATCAGCGCCTGGGTCGCGCTCTATCTGGCGCGGCGGCAGTTGCGCGCGATCATCGGCCCGTTACACAGCCTCGCCGCCGTCGCCCACGCCGCCCGTAGCGAACGAGCGCTGGATCGGCGCGTGCCGCCGGCGCAAATCGCCGAACTGGATAATCTGGGCAATGACTTCAATGCCTTGCTCGGCGAACTCGAGTCGTGGCAAACCCATCTGCAAAACGAAAACGAAACCCTCGCCCATCAAGCGACCCACGACAGCCTCACCGGGTTGCCCAACCGCGCGTTTTTTGAAGGCCGCTTGATGCGCGCCTTGCGCAACGGCAAAAAACACGATGAGCGGGTCGCCGTGCTGTTTCTCGACAGCGACCGCTTCAAAGGCATCAACGATAACTTCGGCCACGCCTCGGGCGACGCAGTGCTGGTGGCCATCGCCAATCGCGTGCGAGCGCAATTGCGCGAGGATGATCTGGTCGCGCGGCTGGGTGGCGACGAGTTCGCCGTGCTGCTCGCGCCGCTGCACACGGTCGAAGACGCTGAGCACATCGCTGACAAGATTCTCGCCAGCATGGACATGCCGATCACCCTGCCTGGCGACAGCAGTGTGGTGACCTCGCTGAGTATCGGCATCGCCGTTTACCCCGATCATGGCGCCACGCCGGGTGCCTTGCTCAACGCAGCCGACGCGGCGATGTATCAGGCCAAGCGCCTGTCGCGCGGCGCGCAATTCACCGCCGGGTCGGAGCGCCCGGTCGATTCCGTTCATACCAGGAGCTGATGCCCGTGTTCACACTTCCCTTTCGACTGTTTTCCGCATTGCTGCTGATCACCGCGCTGACCCTGAGCGGTTGCCAGACCGCCCCGCAAAAGGGCCTGACGCCGGCGCAGGTTGCCTTGCTCAAACAGCAGGGTTTCGAGTTGACCGACGACGGTTGGGAATTCGGCCTGTCGGGCAAAGTGCTGTTTGGTAGCGATGTTGAAAGCCTCAACGCAGCCAGCACGGAAATCGTCGAACGCATCGGCAAGGCGCTGCTCGGCGTGGGTATCGAGCGCGTTCGGGTAGATGGCCACACCGATGCGTCGGGCAAGGAAACCTACAATCAGCAACTGTCGCTGCGTCGGGCCAAGAGCGTTGCCAACGTCCTCGGCACGGTCGGCATGAAGCAGGAAAACATCCAGCTGCAAGGCCTGGGCAGCAGCGAACCGGTGGCTTCCAACGACACCGCAGCGGGGCGTACGGAAAATCGCCGGGTGTCGATCGTGGTCAGCGCCGACTAATCGGCAAAGCGCATCTCCCGCGTTTCACCCATCAACAACGCCTGATTACGCTCAGTCACCTCACGAATGTAATCCCACAACAACGTAATCCGCTTCAGCTTGCGCAGATCCTCGCGGCAGTACATCCAGAACTACAGGACGTAAGGGTTCCACCCAATGATTACGGGGCCCTAACGCCATGATGACCACTTCCAAGCTCTATCCTGTTACAAGTGCTGTCACAAACTCTGCGCTAACTCTCAGGCCGACCACGAGGCTCGCTAAGCCCTATCACTACAGGCGCAACGGCATCTACTATCTACGCCTCAGAGAGACCGGCAGCACCACGCAGGCCACCTCAGTATCCCTCAAGACCACCGATAGAAAGGCCGCTATGGACGCTTCAAGACGACTTGCCGAGACCATCAAGTCTTTCCATCTGGATCACCCTGAGGCCACTTGGAGTGAGCTTCGAGAGCATTTGCTGTGGGTCGCTGAAGGACTCTTGTCGTGTTCCCATGATGTTCACTCGCTGCGTGACTGGGGCGACCTATATGAGGACGTTAGGACGAACCTGACGGAGATTGCCGCAACGATGTCCCTCAACGTCGATCAGCATGAGCATGTGACCAAGGCTAAAGATGTGATGGCTGCTGCTCAGGTTCGACTACAGGGCGACTCAGTGCCACTGGTCAAGATCATTAGGGACCTTGAAGCCGACCCTAAGTCAGCCTTGAAGCACGTGAGTGACGTGTCTCTGTCTACATCTGTAAAGTCTCCCGCAATGACCTTTGAGGCCCTCTCAGTTCTCTACTTGGCAGACCGAGCTCAGGACCAGAAAGCATCGACCCTCAAGGAAACCAAGGTATGCCACGGCACTCTCTCAGCGTCTCTCGGTAGTCTGGATCTGCGCAACCACTCAAGGGAGGACCTTGTGGCTCTGCGTGATCGACTCTCTGAAGGGCGTATGCCCTCAACGGTCAACAAGCTGCTGGTGAAGCTATCGGCTGTCCTGACGTGGGCGAAAGACAATGGTCACTTGGTCAATACTTACGACAAGAAGCTCAAGCTCACCAAGGGCCTTGAGTCCACCCGTAAGGCGTTCTCTCAGGCTCAGGTCAGTACGCTGATGGCCTACGCAAACAGTCTTCCAGAGACCTCATGGAAACGTTGGATGCTTAGCCTCGGGATAATTACAGGTGGTCGACTCAATGAGATATCTCAGTTGTGTATTGGCGACATCCAGACCCTTGATTCAGGTGTCACCGTTATCCATATCAACGAAGTTGGTGAGGGTAAATCCATTAAGAACAAACGCAGCGAACGACTGGTGCCGTTGACCGATGGTGCCTATGGCTTCGACCTTGCGGCATTCTTGCGCTACGTCGAGTCGTGCAAGCTGTCAGGGTCATTAGCGCTGGCCCAGATTGGCTACAAGACAGCCGGGGAGTG
This sequence comes from Pseudomonas siliginis, assembly GCF_019145195.1. GTDB lineage: Bacteria > Pseudomonadota > Gammaproteobacteria > Pseudomonadales > Pseudomonadaceae > Aquipseudomonas > Aquipseudomonas siliginis. The sequence continues at coordinate 19,837 of NZ_JAHSTW010000015.1, read as the reverse complement.
GGCGAACCAACAAGCCATTCCGGCAGCGCTTGGAGATTCCTTTACGGCTGGTCTGACTTTCCATTCGTTGCGTCACTCGTTGGCTTCCCTTATGCAGGTCAAAGGCGTCCCTGTAGTCCACGCTCAGGCCGTCATGGGACACGCTTCAGGCACCATTACGTTCGACACGTATGGCTCTGGCGTTCCCGTTGAGGTGATCGCAGAGATGCTCCGTGGATTGCTTGACGGAACCTACTAAGGTCGTTGGGCTGCCTCGGGGTCGTGATGGAGATTTTCGTGCAATTAGGCGCGGGGATTTCCTCGCGTTCGACCTCTAAGCAGTAGGATTTTGAGGCGTTAGCGGCTGCGCTGGAGTAAAGTAAATTCTGGAATGCTCATGTCGGATGATGCTTAGGGATAGAAAATGCATAAATACGTCGCTCCAGCTTTTAGATTGAAAGCCTTCAGTTGTCCGTTTTGTAATGCTTATGCAACATTTGAATGGTCGCAGACTAAAAGCGAAGTTTGGACAAGGGATAGCTATATTACCGCAATAGAAATAGCTAAGTGTCATCACTGTAAGGAAGATACTTATTGGGAAGTGACGGAAAGGAAGAATGAATACGAGCCTACCGCTGCAAGAATGATCATACCGAATCACTCTGTTGCGCCGCTTCCACATGCCGAAATGCCTGAAGGAGTCGCGAAAGACTACATGGAGGCGAGGAGCATTATAAATCACTCTCCGCGAGGTGCTGCTGCGTTGTTGCGGCTTGCAGTGCAAAGGCTTTGTGGTGAGTTGGGTGAGAAGTCAAAAGATATAAATGCTGACATCGCCAGCCTCGTAAAAAAGGGATTGCCGTTACCTATAAAAAATGCGCTGGACGTTGTGCGGGTCATCGGGAACAATGCTGTGCATCCCGGTAAGTTAAGTGATGAAGACATTGCCGAGGTAGCAATTCCGCTATTTGAATTAGTGAATGCCATCGTTGAGGATAGGATTGCACGGCCGAAAGCTCTCAATGAATTGTATCTTCGTCTGCCCGAAGGCGCTCGAAAGGCGATCGATGAGCGCGATGCAGAAAAGCCTTCATAATTCGCAAGGTTTGTCCGTCGCAGGGCGTCCAGTGGCGGCAACTGGCGCCCCATTTAAAAACCCTCACATATAGGGAGACACACCATCTCCCACCGTAACCGCTAAGTCACCCTCAAGGTGATCCAGTGGGCAAGGCTCATCGTGACAGCGTGGTTCACTCCACCAGACACATGAGACCACCAAGTCAGAACCCTTCGGGGTCCTCTGAGGTCCAGTTACGGGGACCATCACAACGATACTGTCTGTCGAGTCTCTAAATGCCTTGATGGACCCTTAATAGGTTTGGGCCTCCTATTACTGAACGTGTGATTACAGGGGCCTTTTAACTTAAAGATCCTCTATGAGGAATATCAGATAGTAATCTTTATATTCTCTCTCTAAGTTAAAAGCCTTTAAGAGCCCTTTAAGTACAAAGGCTCAGGTCTTCTCAGACCATGATTGCAGGCAACAGCACCACAGGGTCTCTCGCTGAGTCTCGTATGTGGTCTCTGCGTTCTCAGGTCCCCAAAAATGGATGCCATTTAAAAACCCTCACATACAACGGACACACCGTCCACCTCAAAGGCCATTCGCATGGTCACTACGTCCACAGAGTCTTTCTGATTGCTCCCTGAGCCACTCGCCAGAACCCGTCATGGGGTCTCTGTGCTGGCCTGTGGATGCGAACTCAGGGAGCAATCAAAAGGAAATCATGAATATGCAAACTTCCGAACTTCTACCAATCATTATCGATGGACACACCTTCACGCCAAACGCCAAAGGCATGTGGAGTCTCAACGAGATTCATCAGGCCTTGAGTCTTCCAGAGTCAAAGCGACCGGGACAATGGGATAACGAGGTTTCGAGTCGCCTGCTGTCTTGTGGAAATTTCCATAAGGTGGATAAGGTCGGTTCCTTCGCTGATGAATTGGGGAGCATTGCCTACGCGATGTGGGTCTCCACTGACTTCTACCTTATGGTCGCCCATGCATTTGTGGCAGTGCGTAACCACGCTGTCAGAGAGCTGCGCCGAAAGGACGCCCTGTTAGATGCCAACATGCCCAAGGCTTCGACCCTCGACATGAAAGCCCGAGGTGCAGGCCTTACGTGGACTGAAGCTTGCCGAGTAGCAGGTATTCAGCACCCTCAGTTGGCTCTTAAGGTTCTCGCTAAGGGTCCCATGTTCAACGAGATACGTGACGAATGGGGGAGTCCTACGGGGACGTTTCGACCGAAGCCTCAAGGCTTCTCCAGTGGTGCCTTTGTGAAGACATCCGGTGACTTCGGTAATAGAGAAGGCTGGAGGGTCAAGCCGCGTGGTCTCGATTGGCTTAGCGCCCATACCGAGGAGATTAACGTAGCGGTGAGGGAGGCCAAGTCAGAGAGTGCGCAGAAGGCCAAGCTTCGTCGCAGCAATGGCTCTAACAAAGTGGTCCAACCATGACCTACCTCGACCTAATCAACAATCTATGTCCGACCCCTGCGTCACGCATGAAGCTCATCACCATCCGCAATCAATGGACCGACAGTTACAAGCGCAAGGCCATATCAATGATCCATCCTTTGGGTGGTCGTGTGGTCGATCAAGCGGCCCTTGAGGTTTCCTTGAAGGAGACGCACGGCGCCTACTTGGTGACCTTCATGCATAGCCTGATCGCCGCTGGTGTCCATTTGGATGCTCTGCTGATGGTGCCTTTGTCCGTGCCGTTGACCCGACAACCAATTACCTACAGCCGAGTCCTGGACTTCTCTTCTGAGTCCGCTCAGGTCGTTTAAGGCCCCCGCATCTGGGGCGGTTGAATCCACCAGTAAGAACCGTAAGACCCTCACCAAAGTGCCCATTAGGACAGTCCGCCATGCTGCCCGAAGGTCCCTTGACGACCCGCAAAAGCTCCACCCCAGTCGTCGAATACATCCCTCAAACCCAGAACATATAGACAAGCCGTGACGGCGCCGGAGTGGCTTACTCCTTGGCCTCTGGTCTTCGTCGCCCATGCGGCACGGCTTGATCTATGTGTCTATTAGGAGACACAACCACATGAAACTGAACATCGTAAACACCCCTGATCGTCTTGAAGTTCAAGGCCAAAACGTATCCCGAGAATATGCCGAAGGCGCAATGCTCGCAGGCTTGTTGGCTATGGCTGGCAAGAACGACAACAAGGTCACTGAGATCGTCCGTCAGTACCGTGATGCTGGGCTGAGTACCGCTGCGTTCCCTGTCGAGACTCGTCGAGCCTTCACGATCTTCGCAAGGGAAGAACAGCAAGAGGCCAAGCGCGCCGCTGAGGCTGCATGGTTCGCTGAACGAGCCAAAGAGCAAGTACCTCCGACTCCACTTGAGGCCGCACGTAAACGCGCCGTCAGGGAGACCCAGAACGAGCGCATTCGCCGTATGGGCGCTGAGGCCCGAGCTGCCCGTGGCGGCGGCGCATGGTCATCTTTCCCCGACTTTGACTGATCCCTTTACGAACCCTTCAAGACAACTTATTCAGGAGTAATTACACATGATGAAACGCGATCAATACGAGGCCCCTAACGCCTATACCGTGTCCCAAACAGAAGGCTCCACCCGTATTCAGTTCACCCGTGCCGACAAGATCAAAGAAGGTATGGCATCGGACACCAGCATTTACGTCGAGGTCTTTTCTCAGGCACTCGATGAGTACTTCAATGAGGGCGACTGGAAGGAGGAAGCAGCTAATGCTATTCCTTGCGAGTTCCGGCCAGCCAAGACGGAGCCGACAGCCCAACAACTGGTCGTAATGCAAAACCGTTCGGTTGCCTTCGACCCTCGTACCAGCATCTACGATGACAAATCAGAATTCACCAACGGTGAGGCTGTAGTGGGTGACGTGATCTTCACGGAGCCTTGCGACAAGGCTGCATTGTTTTCCTTCCGTGCCACTTTCTTGGACGCTCATCTCATTGCTGGCTGGTCCGGTGAAGGCTTGCAGCAGACCGGTAAGAAGCTGCTGGATGACTTTGAGCTGACCTGTGGTGGTGTCGTTGCTGGGATCTTGAAGGACGCTAAGTCTACCGAGACCAAGACCGTGACGGGCGCCTTGAGCGCAACTCCGCGAGAGCGTGCAGAAGACATCATCGACGCCTTGACCATGCATTTGAACCTCGCCGTAGGCCGAGACCTTGAGTCCTTCGTGCTGCTGATGCCTGTGGCCCTGTCGGCTGTGTTGAACCGTGCCGCTCAGCGTGCTGGCCACGATGACCTTGAGGACTATTTGGGAACCCGCACTCAGTTCTACTCAGGTGAAGACCATGGTGTGTTCATGCTGCCGATGGGCTTCGCTTCGCTATCGTTCCGTGAAGGACCAGACGGTGACATCTGGAACGTAACGACCACTCGCAACCCGGCCATTCAAGGTTGGGATCTCGAAGTTACTGGTGTGGCTGACGTAATTGCTCAGGGCAAAGTTCGCTTGAAGCTGGCCAACCCTGCCGACCCAACCGAGAAGTTCCAAACCGAGACGGTTAGCTTTCCGCTAATCACTCGTGTGGTCTTTTCTGCCGAGTAACGCATCACCATTAAGAACCATTGGGTTCCCGTTACGGGGACCTTGTGGGTCTCGTGGGAAGCCTCAAGCCTAAGGTTTAAAGTTTCAACCGCTTGAAATCCGGGTGTTTGAGGCTTCACCACGAAACCTACCGCTACACGCATCACATTAAGAGGAGCCTTTACGATGGTCCATACGAAACCGTGGGCAGTCGTTAAGGCTGTCCTTCTGTCCAAAGCATTCTGGAAGCTTGTTGGCATCCTTGGGGCAACCTTCGGAATTGCTAACGCTGAGACAGTCTTTGAGGTCCTTGGTGAGCTTGTCACTGAGGTCTACGCGGACGCTTGAGGGACCTAAAGGGCTGATGGAAATATGGGGAAAATTTCTTTAACACCACCTCAGTCATGATTCCCATGCAAATACCCCCGTAGGCCCTTGCGCCTGTGTCCAACGCTTGCCTGTGGGGTCCTTAGTCGCGCATACGCACGCCACTGTAAGTCCCCTTTCGACTGTCACAAGTGGTGTCACAACCCCTGTCACAAGTCGTTGCCAAGAGCCTGACGAGGTCGTTAGGATAGGTCTCCCTTGCTCCTTGTAGATTCTCCGTCTGCGAACAGTAGGACACGCGTTTCGCCCAGCAGTAGCGGGCCATTGAGCTCAGTCACCTCTCTTATGTAATCCCATAACAGAGTGATTCTTTTGAGCTTGCGCAGATCCTCCCGGCAGTACATCCAGAACTGCCGGGTGATGTCGATTTCCTCCGGCAACACCGGCAGCAATCGCGGGTCCTGTGCGGCGAGAAAGCACGGCAGGATCGCCAGCGAGCGGCCCTGCTGTGCGGCGACGTATTGCGCGATCACGCTGGTGCTGCGCAAGTTTGCGCTGGCGCCGGGCAGCACATTGGCCAGGTAAAGCAGCTCTGAGCTGAACGCCAGATCATCCACATAACTGATGAATTGATGCTTGCTCAAGTCGGCCGGGCGGCGGATCGGTGGGTGTTTGTCCAGATAGTCCTGGGTTGCGTACAGCTGCAAGCGGTAGTCGCAGAGTTTGCAGCAGACGTACGGCCCGTGCTCCGGCCGCTCGAGGGCGATGACGATGTCGGCCTCGCGCTTGGACAGGCTGATGAAGTGCGGCAGCGGCAGGATGTCCACCGAGATCGCCGGGTAGGCGTCGACGAAATGGCTCAGTTGCGGGGTGATGAAAAAACTGCCGAAGCCTTCGGTGCAGCCCATGCGCACGTGCCCGGAGAGGGCCACGCCCGAGCCCGAAACCTGCTCGCAGGCCATGTGCAGCGTGCTTTCGATCGACTCGGCATAACCGAGCAAGCGCTGGCCTTCGGTAGTCAGGACGAAACCGCTGGTGCGGGACTTTTCGAACAGTAATGTGCCCAGCGCCGCTTCCAGCGAGCTGATCCGTCGCGACACCGTGGTGTAGTCGACAGCCAGGCGTTTGGCGGCGGTGCTGGCCTTGCGGGTGCGGGCGACTTCGAGGAAAAACTTCAGGTCGTCCCAGTTCAGCGAGCCTAGCGAGGTGATGTTTTTTTGCATGATGGTCGGGCTTATATGTGCGTTCTTATTAGAAGTTTGCACATCTATACTCCAAAAACAGTCCGACAACCAATTCGTGACACACGCCTCATCTCAAGGCGAACCTTTCGCCTTGGCTCCTACGATAAAAACAAGTTCTGGAGACCAGCATGAACGCATCGCTTACGCCCAACGACACCACGCTGCAAAAGGTCAAACTGCTGATCGACGGCGAATGGGTCGAGTCGCAGACCACCGAGTGGCACGACATCGTCAACCCGGCCACCCAGCAAGTGCTGGCCAAGGTTCCGTTCGCCACCGCCGCTGAGGTCGATGCCGCTGTCAGCGCCGCCCAGCGTGCCTTCCAGACCTGGAAACTGACCCCGATCGGCGCGCGGATGCGCATCATGCTCAAGCTGCAAGCGCTGATCCGCGAGCACTCCAAGCGCATCGCCGTGGTCCTCAGCGCGGAGCAGGGCAAGACCATTGCTGATGCCGAAGGCGATATTTTCCGTGGCCTGGAAGTGGTCGAGCACGCGTGCTCGATCGGCACCCTGCAAATGGGCGAGTTCGCCGAGAACGTCGCCGGCGGCGTCGACACTTACACCCTGCGCCAGCCGATCGGCGTCTGCGCCGGCATCACGCCGTTCAACTTCCCGGCGATGATTCCGCTGTGGATGTTCCCGATGGCGATCGCGTGCGGCAACACCTTCGTGCTCAAGCCGTCGGAACAGGATCCGCTGTCGACCATGCTGCTGGTGGAACTGGCCATTGAGGCTGGCGTTCCGGCGGGCGTGCTCAACGTGGTTCACGGCGGCAAGGATGTGGTCGATGGTCTGTGCACGCACAAGGACATCAAAGCTGTGTCTTTCGTCGGTTCGACCGCTGTCGGCACCCACGTTTATGACCTGGCCGGCAAACACGGCAAACGCGTGCAGTCGATGATGGGCGCGAAAAACCACGCTGTGGTGCTGCCGGATGCCAATCGCGAACAAGCGCTGAATGCCTTGGTCGGTGCCGGTTTCGGTGCCGCCGGGCAACGCTGCATGGCCACCTCGGTGGTAGTGCTGGTGGGCGCGGCGAAACAATGGCTGCCGGATCTGAAAGCGCTGGCGCAGAAGCTCAAGGTCAACGCCGGCAGCGAGCCGGGCACCGATGTCGGCCCGGTGATTTCGAAAAAAGCCAAGGCGCGGATCCTCGAACTGATCGAAAGCGGCATCAAGGAAGGCGCCAAGCTTGAACTCGATGGTCGTGACATCAGCGTGCCGGGCTACGAGCAAGGCAACTTTGTCGGCCCGACCCTGTTCTCCGGGGTGACCACCGACATGCAGATATACACCCAGGAAATCTTCGGCCCGGTGCTGGTGGTGCTGGAAGTCGACACCCTCGATCAGGCGATCGCGCTGGTCAACGCCAACCCGTTCGGCAACGGCACTGGCCTGTTCACCCAGAGCGGTGCGGCGGCGCGTAAATTCCAGACTGAAATCGACGTCGGTCAGGTCGGCATCAACATCCCGATTCCGGTGCCGGTACCGTTCTTCAGCTTCACCGGCTCGCGCGGTTCGAAACTCGGCGACCTCGGCCCGTACGGCAAGCAAGTGGTGCAGTTCTACACGCAGACCAAAACGGTCACGGCGCGCTGGTTCGATGACGACAGCGTCAACGACGGCGTAAACACCACCATCAACCTGCGCTGAGGAATGGCCATGAAAATCGCATTTATCGGGCTGGGCAACATGGGCGCGCCGATGGCGCGCAACCTGATCAAGGCCGGCCACTCGCTGAATCTGGTCGACCTGAACAAAACCGTGCTGGCGGAACTCGAGCAACTGGGCGGCACCATCCGCGCTTCAGCCCGCGAGGCGGCGGAAGATGCCGAACTGGTGATCACCATGCTCCCGGCCGCGGTGCATGTGCGCAGTGTCTGGCTGGGTGAAGAGGGCGTGCTCGCCGGCATTCGCCAAGGCGTGCCGGCGGTGGATTGCAGCACCATCGATCCGCAGACCGCCCGCGACGTCGCAGCGGCCGCCGCCAACCACGGCGTGGCCATGGCCGATGCGCCAGTCTCCGGCGGCACTGGCGGCGCGACCGCCGGCACCTTGACCTTTATGGTTGGCGCTACCCCAGAACTGTTCGCGACCCTGCAACCGGTGCTGGCGCAGATGGGCCGCAACATCGTGCATTGCGGTGAAGTCGGCACCGGCCAGATCGCCAAGATCTGCAACAACCTGCTGCTGGCAATCTCGATGGTCGGCGTCAGTGAAGCGATGGCGTTGGGCGATGCGCTGGGGATCGACACCGGTGTGCTGGCCGGAATCATCAACAGCTCGACCGGCCGTTGCTGGAGTTCGGAGATGTACAACCCGTGGCCGGGCATCGTCGAAACAGCGCCGGCCTCGCGCGGTTATACCGGTGGTTTCGGCGCGGAGCTGATGCTCAAGGATCTTGGGCTGGCGACGGAAGCGGCGCGGCAGGCGCATCAACCGGTGGTGCTCGGCGCGGTGGCGCAGCAGTTGTATCAGGCGATGAGCCAGCGCGGTGACGGTGGGAAAGACTTCTCGGCGATCATCAACAGCTATCGCAAGCCGCAGTAACGCGATCAGCCCTTTGTGGTGAGTGGATTTATCCCCGTTGGGTTGCGCAGCAGCCACCTGGATTGTGTCAGGTAAACCGAGTGCTCAGGGTTTGCGACTGCTGCGCAGTCGAGCGGGGATAAATCCCCTCGCCACAGGTTTTAGCAACGCCGGGACATTTGCCGGGAAATCACGTCGGGTGATTTCCCGGCTTTTTTGCATCAGGCGAAGACGAAGTATTTGCGCACGGTCTCGACCACTTCCCACGTGCCCTTCATGCCCGGCTCAACCACGAAGATATCGCCGGCGCGCAGGTGGATCGGCGCCATGCCGTCCGGGGTGATCACGCAGTAGCCTTCCTGGAAATGGCAGTACTCCCACTTCACATAATCGACGCGCCACTTGCCTGGCGTGCAGATCCACGTGCCCATGATCTTGCTGCCATCTTCGCTGGTGTAGGCGTTGAGGTTGACGGTGTGCGGGTCGCCTTCGAGTTTTTCCCATTTGCAGGCGTCGAGCACCGGCAGCGGGTGGGTGTCGCGCAGAACGGTGATAGGGGCGGTCGCGGTCATGGGGACTCCGGGCAGGTGGACTTGAGAATTGAAGTCGCACCCTATAGCGCCCGGATGTCGCTCAGTTGTCTGGGGTCGACATCGGAGTGCTCAGAAACGCGTGCAGCAATAAGTGCTTGTAACAGCGCTTGGGCATAACCCGGCAGCGCGGCGAAGTCTCTCGCGCAGAGCATCAACGTGCGACGCGCCCATGGCTCATTCAGAGTCACGCACTTGAACTGCTCGAGCATCGCGCGTTGGACAGCGGCCAACGGCACGATGGCCAGGCCGGCGCCACGGGCGACCATACGCATCGCGCCATCAAAGCCATCGGCGCGAATGCGCACCTGCATCCGCGCGCCGCTGTGCAGCGCCTGTTCTTCCAGATAGATCGCCAATGCGCTGTCGGCGCTGAGTCCGACAAAGTCGTGCTGCAACGCGTCGCTGAAACTGACCTCGGCGACGTCAGACAACGGGTGATCGAGCGGCAGAATCAGCACCAGCGGATCATCACGAAACGCCTGGGTCTGCAGGCCGTTGGTGTCGACCGCGTCGGACACGATGCCCAGATCCGCTGCGCCTTCACGCAAGGCATGGGTAATTCGCGCACTGGGCAGTTCCTGTAGATCGATGTCGAGATTGGGATGGCTGCGCAGGAAATCCGCGAGCACTTCCGGCAGGTACTCGGTGATCGCCGTGGTGTTGCACAACAGCCGCACCTCGCCTTTGACGCCTTGCGCATAATCGGCAAGGTCCTGCTGCATGCGTTCGGCCTGTTGCAAAAGGATACGCGCATGGCGGGCGAGGGCTTTGCCGGCAGGCGTCGGGGTGACGCCACGCCGACCACGCTCGAGGAATTCAGCGCCCAGCGAGGCTTCCATCGCGCGGATTCGGGCGCTGGCGGCGGCGAGGGACAAGTGGCTGCGGGCGGCACCGGCAGTGATGTTGCCGGTGTCTAGGATGTGCAGGTAGAGGCGCAGGTCGGTGAGGTCGAAGTGCATGGGGTTTGCCTGTAGTTTCGCGGTGGTTGGGCTGGCCCTTTCGCGAGCAGGCTCGCTCCCACAGGGACTTATGTACAGCGCAGATCCCGTGTGGGAGCGAGCCTGCTCGCGAAGAGGTCAGATGCCTCAACGCCGATGTCAGCCTCTTGCAAAGGAAGAGGCTACCTCAGTATATGGCAGATTTTCCCCCAGCCCGGATCAGTGCACATTACCCTAATGCACACACTAACCGACTTCTACCAAACCCTCGGCCTGACCCTGTCCCTGCTGGTCATCGCCACCTTCTTGCTCGCCGGCACGGTCAAAGGCGTGATCGGCCTCGGCCTGCCCACTGTCGCCATGGGCCTGCTCGGTCTGGCTATGGCGCCGGCGCAGGCAGCCGCGCTGTTGATCATTCCGGCGACCCTCACCAATTTCTGGCAACTGGCCTTCGGTGGCCACCTGAAAAGCTTGATCAAACGTCTCTGGCCCATGCTGCTGCTGATCTTCCTCGGCACCGGCATCGGCACCCTGTGGATCGGCATGGCCGGCGGCCATTGGGTGGTGCGCGGACTTGGCGCGGCGCTGCTGCTGTACGCATTGAGCGGACTGTTTCTGCCGAGTTTGCACGTCAACCCGCGTCATGAACGCTGGCTCGGCCCGCTGTGTGGCCTGATCACCGGCGTCATCACCTCCGCCACCGGCGTCTTCGTGATTCCGGCGGTGCCGTACCTGCAAGCGCTGGGGCTGAGCCGCGATGAGCTGGTGCAGGCGCTCGGCCTGTCCTTCACCGTCTCGACCCTGGCGCTGGCCGCTGGGCTGCTCTGGCACGGCGCACTCGGCGGTGGCGAATTGAGCGCCTCGCTGCTGGCGCTGATCCCGGCCATGCTTGGCATGTGGCTCGGTCAGTGGTTGCGTCAGCGCATCAGTGCGGTGCTGTTCAAGCGGGTGTTCTTTATCGGACTGGGCGCGCTCGGCGCCCATTTGCTGATCAGCGGCTAGCCGACGATTCGCTGAGCATGTCGATCGGGCGGATATCGAAATCGCGCTCCAGATAGTCCATGCGCCTGGCGAAAAACGCTTTCATGTGCGGCAAAGCCGAGTGCACATCCAAGTGCGCCTGGCTGGCCCAGATCTCGTAGAAGATAAACAGCGTCGGATCTTCCTTGTCGCGCAGCATGTGGTACTCGATGCAGCCCGGTTCGGCGCGGCTTGGTTCGACGTAAGCGCGGAACAGCGCTTCGAATTCGGCGGCTTTTTCCGGGTGGGTCTTGGCGTGCAGGATGAAACCCTGGCGTTCACTCATCACAACTTCCTCAAAAGCAGAAAGCGGCGATGCTACGGCAACAATTGCCGACCGATTCGTGCGTTTTGATCAAATGTATTTTGCGTCGATGTGGCTGTTTCCGCGCGAGATCGATGGTTAATCTGCCGCCATTCCAATTCCTGTTTCACAATCCAGCCTTGAAGGCTGCGCCGAGGTTTTCCGATGAAGAAAGTGCTGTTGCTCAATGGCGGTAAAAAATTCGCCCACTCCGATGGCCGCTATAACACCACCCTGCACGAAACCGCGCTGAGCGTGCTCGATCGCGGCGGTGTCGACGTCAAGACCACCTTCATTGATGAAGGCTACGACGTTGCCGAAGAAGTGGCGAAATTCCTCTGGGCCGACGTGATCATTTATCAGATGCCGGGCTGGTGGATGGGCGCGCCGTGGACGGTGAAAAAGTACCTCGACGAAGTCTTCACCGAAGGCCACGGCAGCCTCTACGCCAGCGACGGTCGCACCCGTTCCGATGCTTCGCAGAAGTACGGCAGTGGCGGTCTGATTCAGGGCAAGCAATACATGCTGTCGCTGACCTGGAACGCGCCGCAGCAAGCCTTCGATGATCCGACGGATTTCTTCGAAGCCAAAGGCGTGGACGCGGTGTACTTCCCGTTCCACAAGGCCAACGAGTTTCTCGGCATGACCGCGCTGCCGACCTTCCTCTGCGTCGACGTGATGAAGCGTCCGAATATCGAGAATGATGTGGTGCGCTATGAGCAGCATCTGACTGAGGTGTTTGGCCTCAAGGTTTGATGGGTTTCGGGCTACTATCCGGGTACAGCAAAAGATCGCGGCCTTCGGCAGCTCCTGCAGGGGGCATGGCGATTGGCTGCGATCTTGGCGATTCCAGCGAGGACACCCGTGAAAGCCAGATCCGATGAGTTGCAGATTTTCGTCTGCGTGATCGAGTGCGGTTCGATTTCCGCCGCCGCCGAGCAGGTCGGCCAGACGCCGTCGGCCGTCAGTCGCACGCTGTCGAAGCTCGAAGCCAAGCTCGACACCACGCTGATCAACCGCACCACGCGACGCATGGACCTGACCGAGGAGGGCAAGTATTTCTTCGAACAGGCCAAGCTGATTCTCGATCAGATGGATCAACTCGAAGAGCGTCTGTCTTCGCGCCAGCAAACTCCGTCCGGACGCCTGCGCATCAACGCCGCCTCGCCGTTCATGCTCCACGCCATCGTCCCCTACATCGACGAATTCCGGCAGCTCTATCCGGACATCCTGCTCGAACTCAACAGCAATGACTTGATCATTGACCTGCTTGAACAAAGCACCGACGTCGCCATCCGCATCGGCACCCTCGCCGATTCGACGCTGCATGCGCGTTCGCTCGGTTGCAGTCCGTTGATGATCGTTGCCAGCCCTGCTTACCTGAAAAAACACGGCGCGCCCCGGCAGGTCGCAGACCTCAGCGAACACACGCTGCTCGGCTTCACCCAGAACGAAGGCCTCAACCAATGGCCGCTGCGCTATGTGCACGGCGACCGCTGGCCGATCAACCCGGCGATCAGCGCTTCCAGCGGCGAGACCGTGCGCCATCTCGCGCTGGAAGGGCAGGGCATCGCCTGCCTGTCGCACTTCATGACCATCGACGACATCCGTGCCGGGCGCCTGAAAGTCCTGCTCGGCGAATTCAACAGCGGCTACCGCCAGCCGATCAACGCCGTGTACTACCGCAACTCGCAACTGGCGTTGCGCATCCAGTGCTTCCTCGACTTTATCCAGAGCAAACTCGCCGCCTACGCCAGCGCCGAATTCAAAGGCTGATTCGTGATCCCTGCGCAAGAGTGAATTGGCCGAGGGCGGGTTTTTCGCCTGAGTTCATCGGCCGATACTCGCCGCATCACTGATTCACGCAGGGAGTTACTCCATGAACGTATTCGTTACCGGCGCGGCCGGTTTTATCGGCGGTTCCATCGCCACCGGCCTGGTGCAGGCCGGGCAGAACGTCACCGGCCTGGTGCGCAGCGCCGAGCAGGCTGATGAGCTGAAAGCACTGGGCATGAACGCGGTAATCGGCACCCTCGATGACAGCCAATTGCTGGCGCAACAGGCCCGCGCTGCCGATGCCGTCATCAACGCTGCCAGCAGCGACCATCGCGGTGCGGTGGAAGCGTTACTTGACGCTTTGCGTGGCTCGAACAAAGTCTTTCTGCACACCAGCGGTTCGAGCATTGTCGGCGACGCTTCCGGCGGCAAATCCAGCGACGACATTTACTACGAGGACAACCTACCGGAGCCGACTGTCGACAAGGCCGATCGCGTAGCCATCGACAATCTGGTGCTCGCGGCGGCGCAGGATGGCGTGAACTCGGCGGTGATCTGCAACACCCTCATCTACGGCCACAGCCTGGGCGTCAACCGCGACAGCGTGCAACTGCCGCGACTGCTGAAACAGGCGCGCAAAAGCGGCGTCGTTCGCCACGTCGGAACAGGGCAGAACATCTGGTCCAACGTGCACATCGAAGACGTCGTCGCCCTGTATCAGCTGGCGCTGAACAAAAACGTGCCCGGCACTTTCTACTTCGTCGAGAGCGGTGAAGCCTCGTTCATCGACATGACCACCGCCATGGCCGAAGCCCTCAATCTGGGCGAACCGCAAGACTGGCCATTGCAAGACGCCGAAGCCGAATGGGGCTACGAAATGGCCAACTACGGCCTCGGTTCCAACAGCCGCGTACGCGGCAAACACGCCCGGGAACTGCTGGGCTGGACACCGAAGCGCACGTCGGTGGTGGAATGGATTCGTAACGAAATGGTGTGATGGGTCATTGAGCCCCGTCGGGCTTTGCTATCGATCAAATGAACGGCCGTCTTTGGGTGGCCGTTTGTATTTCTACCTTTGCGCTCGCATGTCACCCGGCTTAAGGTGCCTTGAATCATCAACAGGTCGGCAGGTTCGGGAATGGTTGATCGTTACGAGGCAGAGGGGGCACAGGGCAGTTTTCAGGCCGGCTCGGATGAGCAGGTACTGAGCAACAAGCTGGGAATCAGTGATCCTGAAGAGATGGATGATGCCGAGCTGACTCTGCTGGAAAAACTTTACCAGCAGGTTCTGATCGAGCGTTTACCGGCACGGTCAATTACTGTTCAGGACTTGAGGGATTGGTATCGGTACTGGCTGGGCAATATCTATCCTTGGGCGGGTGAAATACGGGCGGTCAACCTTGGCAAAGACGGTTTTTTCTTTGCTGCGGCCCCACAGATTCCGCGCTTGTTAGAGGGGTTTGAGAAGGAATGCCTTGCTGAATTCACCCCGTGCAAACCTGATCTTGATGAGAACCTCATTCACGCCATCGCCGTAACGCATGTGGAGTTCATTTTGATTCATCCATTCCGGGAGGGTAATGGACGGTTGTCCAGATTACTTGCAGACGTGATGGCGGTGCAGGCGGGCTATGTTCCGCTGGATTACAGCAGTTGGGAGCGAAACAAAGAGGCTTACTTTGCTGCGATAAATCAAGGCCTCAACTGCAACTACCAGCCAATGGAATATTGGGTCCGGCGAGCACTGTGGGCTTGAGAGGAGCCTACCTGGCCAATGCGAGGTGTTGGAATTTGCCGGATTTGGCCTTGAGCTTGCGTTCGATCATATCGACACTTTGGCCGGTCTCGATCGCTGTGGAGCTGGCGATTGAGCGGATCAGGGCGTCCTGGGTCAATTTTTTTCGGTTGCGACGTACGATGGCCATGGCGTGATCCCGGGTAATTACCTTGAGCGAGTATAGCGCTCGTTCGAAGCGTCGACATACTCGGTTCAAGAGGTCGACAGCGTTCTGCCTGGAAGGGTGCGATCAAAACTGTGGGAGCGAGCCTGCTCGCGAAAGCGGTGGGTCAGTCAATGAAGATGGTGAATGTGAAGCGGTCTTCGCGAGCAGGCTCGCTCCCACAGAGTTGCGTGGTGATCTGGAAAGCCATGAAAATCCCGCCCTCCGATTTTCATTAATCACGACACCCCATACCCATCAGCGACACCTCTTGTCTCTCCACGAAAATTACTTTCATGCGGTTTGAAATCTCTATCTCGAAATGATTTATGAGTTTCACAACCCATTCGAACGTGACCCTTTCGAGGAGTACCGCATGACGCCTTCCTTCGGCTATTGGCTGCTGGTCTACGCCGCCGTGGCCATCATTGCGCTGATCGTGTTGATCGCCCGTTACCGGCTCAATCCTTTCATTGTCATCACCCTGATCTCCCTGGGCCTGGCGCTGGTGGCCGGGATGCCGCCGTCGGCGGTGGTCGGTGCGTATGAGGCCGGCGTCGGCAAGACGCTGGGGCATATTGCGCTGGTGGTGGCGTTGGGAACGATGCTCGGCAAGATGATGGCCGAGTCCGGCGGCGCCGAGCAGATGGCGCGCACGCTGATCGAGAAATTCGGTGAGAAGAACGCGCACTGGGCGATGGTCTGCATCGCGTTTCTGGTCGGCTTGCCGCTGTTCTTTGAAGTCGGTTTCGTCTTGCTGGTGCCAATCGCTTTCACCGTGGCACGCCGCGTCGGCGTGTCGATTCTGATGGTCGGGCTGCCGATGGTGGCCGGCCTCTCGGTGGTGCATGCGCTGGTGCCGCCGCACCCGGCCGCGATGCTCGCGGTGCAGGCCTATCAGGCGTCGGTCGGGCAGACCTTGTTGTACGCGATCGCGATCGGCATTCCGACCGCAATCATCGCCGGCCCGCTGTACGCGAAATTCATCGTGCCGCGCATTCAATTGCCGACGGACAATCCGCTGGAAAAGCAATTTCTCGACCGCGAACCGCGCGACAAACTGCCGGGTTTCGGCATTACCATGGCGACCATTCTGCTGCCGGTGGTGCTGATGCTGATCGGCGGCTGGGCTAACCTGATTTCCACCCCCGGCAGCGCGTTCAACCAGTTCCTGCTGTTCATCGGCAATTCGGTGATCGCGCTGTTGCTGGCGACTTTGCTGAGCTTCTGGACGCTGGGCATTGCTCAGGGTTTCAACCGCGAATCGATCCTCAAGTTCACCAACGAATGCCTCGCGCCCACCGCCAGCATCACCTTGCTGGTCGGCGCGGGTGGCGGCTTGAACCGGATTCTGGTGGATGCCGGCGTCACCGATCAGATCGTCGGCCTCGCTCACGAATTTCACCTGTCGCCGCTGATCATGGGCTGGTTGTTCGCTGCGCTGATGCGCGTTGCCACTGGCTCGGCCACCGTGGCGATGACCACCGCATCAGGCGTTGTCGCGCCGGTGGCCATCGGTCTGGGTTATCCACACCCTGAGCTTTTGGTGCTGGCGACCGGCGCGGGCTCGGTTATCTTTTCCCACGTCAACGACGGCGGCTTCTGGTTGATCAAGGAATACTTCAACATGACGGTCGCGCAGACGTTCAAGACCTGGACCGTGCTCGAGACGCTGATTTCGCTGGTCGCTTTCGCGCTGACCGTCGGCCTTTCCTACCTGCTGTAACCGGAGCCCGCCGCCCATGGACATCCTCTACCAGATCCGCGCCCGCCAGGATTCCTTCAGCGCCGGCGAGGGGCGCATTGCGCGGTTGATGCTCGACGATGTCGGGTTTGCCGCCAGCGCCAGCCTCGAAGACCTCGCACAACGCGCCGAGGTCAGCACCGCCACGCTGTCGCGCTTTGCCCGCACGGTCGGCTGTCGTGACCTGCGTGATCTGCGCCTGCAACTGGCCCAGGCCAGCGGCGTTGGCAGCCGTTTTCTCGACCCGGCGGGCACGCCTGAGCAGTCGGCGTTTTACGGGCAGATCGTTGGCGACATCGAAACCACGCTGCGCCAGCATCTGGCCGGTTTCGACGAATCGCGCTTCGCCGACGCAGTGAAATTACTCGGTCAGGCGCGGATGATTCACGCGTTCGGCATGGGCGGTTGCTCGACCCTGTGCAGCGATGAATTGCAGGTGCGCCTGGTGCGCCTCGGTTACTCGATTGCGGTGTGTCATGACGCGGTGATGATGCGCGTCACCGCCGCCAGTCTGAACGCCGAGCAAGTGCTGATCGCCTGCTCGCTGACCGGCATCACCCCGGAGCTTTTGGAAACCGTGGAGCTGGCGCGCAATTACGGCGCGCGCATCCTCGCCATCACTCGCGGCGATTCACCGCTGGCCGAACTGGCCGACGTCGTCCTGCCGCTGCAAGGCGCGGAAACCTCGTTCATCTACAAACCGACGGCGGCGCGCTACGGCATGCTGCTGGCCATCGACGTGCTCGCCACCGAGCTGGCGCTGGCCAGCCCTGAAGACAATCAAGAACGTCTGCGGCGAATCAAACTCGCCCTCGACGAATACCGCGGCGGCGACGATCACCTGCCGCTGGGAGACTGACATGCAGTACGACACCCTGATCCGCAACGCGCTGGTCATCGACGGCAGCAACACGCCCGGCTATAAGGCCGACGTGGCAATTCTCAATGGCCGCATCGAGCGCATCGGCGATTTGCCTCACGCCCGCGCCAGCGAAGAAATCGACGCCGCCGGCCGGGCGCTGGCGCCGGGTTTCATCGACGTGCACACCCATGACGACACCGTGGTCATCCGCCAACCCGAGATGCTGCCCAAGCTCAGCCAGGGCGTGGCCACGGTGATTGTCGGCAACTGCGGCATCAGCGCTTCGCCGGTCACTTTGAAGGGCAATCCGCCGGACCCGATGAACCTGCTCGGCAGCGCAGCGGCGTTCGTTTACCCGCGTTTCAGCGACTACCGCGCCGCCGTCGAAGCGGCCAACCCCACGCTGAATGTCGCCGCGCTGGTTGGCCACACGGCGCTGCGCAGCAATCACCTCGACGACTTGTTCCGCACCGCGACCCCCGACGAAATCACCGCCATGCGCGAGCAGTTGCGCGACAGTCTCAAGGCTGGCGCATTGGGTTTATCCACAGGCCTGGCCTACGCCAGCGCCTTCAACGCCTCGACCGATGAAGTCATGCAACTGACCGAAGAACTGACGGCGTTCGGCGCGGTGTACACCACCCATCTGCGCAGCGAATTCGCCCCGGTCTTGGAGGCGATGGACGAAGCATTTCAGATCGGCCGACACGCGCAATCGCCGGTGATCATTTCCCACCTCAAATGCGCTGGCGTCGGTAACTGGGGACGCAGTCCGCAATTGCTCGCAGCGCTGGAAGAGGCAGCGAAAACCCATCCGGTCGGCTGCGATTGCTACCCGTACGCGGCGAGTTCCTCGACCCTGGATTTGAAGCAGGTCACCGACGCCCACCGCATCACTATTACCTGGTCGACGCCGCACCCGGAAGTCAGCGGGCGCGACCTGGTCGACATTGCTGGCGAATGGAAACTGTCGCTGGAAGAAGCCGCGAAACGTCTGCAACCGGCGGGCGCGGTGTACTACGGCATGGACGAGGCCGATGTCAGAAGAATCCTCGCCCATCCGCTTTCGATGGTCGGTTCTGACGGACTGCCCGAAGACCCGTTCCCGCATCCGCGCCTGTGGGGCGCTTTCCCACGGGTGCTGGGCCATTTCAGTCGCGACATCGGGTTGTTTCCGCTGCACACCGCCGTGCACAAGATGACCGGCCTGTCGGCGGCGCGTTTTGGCTTGCAGGAAAGGGGCGAGATTCGTGAAGGACATTGGGCGGATCTGGTGTTGTTCGATCCGGCGACCGTGCGTGACGTGGCCGATTTCAACGATCCGCAACGGGCGGCGCAGGGGATCGACGGGGTTTGGATCAACGGCGTGTTGAGCTATCGCGACGGGCAGGCAAATGGGGCGAGGGCAGGGCGGTTTCTGGCACGTGAAGGTGATTTGCGCGAAGGGTTTCGTTGATTCGAATGACGCCAAAAGATCGCAGCCTTCGGCAGCTCCTACAGGAGATCGCATTCCATTGTAGATACTCTGTTCACGGTCAAGCTTTTTGGGTGTGTTTATCGCTAAAAAGCTTGGCTGTACTGAAGTCTTCGCCTGCCCGCATGCAGGCCCATAATCCGGTCAGGTATTTGCGCATGACTGCGACAATAGCCTGCATCTTCCTCTTTCCTCGAGCCACCAAGGCTTCGTAAAACGCTTTAACGTTCGGGTCGCAACGTATGGCGGTCAGCGCAGGCATGTACATCGCTGAGCGCAAATAGGCATTGCCGCCCTTACTTATCCGGCCGGGTTTATCAATACTGGTGCCTGATTGCGTGAGTCGGACATCGAGTCCGGCATGGCGGCTGACCTGCGCTGACTTGAGCGTCACCGGTAAGGTCGTCAGTTCAGCCAGCGCCGCAAATACTGAGATCTCACCCATGCCAGGGGCGGCGATCATGTGGGCGAACTGGACGCTCAACGTTGGGCAGTTGTCGATCAATGCCCGACCAGCG
>NZ_JAHSTW010000014.1 GCF_019145195.1 Pseudomonas siliginis | reverse complement strand
GAATCTCTCTAGCTGAAACCTTTGCAGGGATGTCCGTCTTTCCAAAGGGATGGGGGTAGGGCATGGCACTCGGATGCCGAGTCGATTGACCGGACCGGGCAGAAAACCGCCGGGGACCCTGGGGACTTTCTAAGGGTACGGGGTCGGAAACCCGCGGGATCGTGTTAGTGGAAGGCCCGCCAGCTTACTGAAATTTCAATCGACTGAAATCTTGAAAGGATTCATTGAAAAGCCGCTGAAAAGGAGGGCTTATGAGCACAGCTACGTACCTGTCAAAGAGCGCCTTTGCTGCGCACATCGGACGGTCGCCGAGTTACATCACCTGGCTGAAGGAAAACGGTCGACTTGTCCTGTCTCCCAATGGCAAGCAGGTCGACGTTCTGGCCACCGAAGCATTGATCCGCGATACCGCTGACCCGAGCAAGGCTGCCGTCGCTGCTCGCCACCAAGAGGATCGGCTTCAGCGTGATGTTTACAGCCACGTCGCAGCCAAATCCGAGCCGACTAACACGGCTGCGCCGCCGCCCGCTGATCTTGTTCATGGGCAGACACTCGACTTTCAGAAAGCACGAGCGCATCGCGAGCATTACCTGGCGCGGATGGCTGAGATGGAGTTTCGCAAGGCACAGGGTGAGCTGGTGGAAATCAGCTTTGTGCAGAAGGCCGCTTATGAGACGGCGCGTTCGCTTAATCAATCGCTGATGAGTCTCTCGCCGCAACTGGCACCACAGCTAGCCGCCCTGTCGGATCCATGGGAAGTCGAACGACAGCTGACTGCTGCACTACGTCAGCGGCTTAACGAAGCGGCTCAAGTGTCCAGCGATGACTTTGGACTTTCACAGTACGGTTGCGCGCAGCATGCCATGCGACCTCAGTTGGCTTATGATTGACCGATGTTATGTCCTTTCGGTGCATTAGCGGCTGTATAGCTCTGCTGTCCGAAAGGAATTTTTACCCGAGCTTGCGAAAAGCTTTGTGGGTATGAGACAGACAGTTGACATCTGGCCGGCACAGAAAGGCAATCAACGATCTGCTGATTTCTCAGTTGCTGGCGGGCCACATACCAGTGAAGCCCGCTCATAATTCAGTGCCTTTTCACGCTGGGGCAACGAATAAAAAGCTTCGCATCGTTGGCCTTGCCAGTTGATGATCAAGGTCCCGGAGTCGTCTTCGACCAGCGCCAGTGCCTTGCCGGTCGGGTCGGAGATCGCCAGTTGCTTGCCGGCGGCGTTTTCCAGTGCGGCGCCGAACGGAATCGGCTGGTGCTGCGCGTCGAACAGGGAAAACTGCACGCGGCGCCCGGTCTTGCTCGCGTAGCGCGCCAGCACCACTGCACCACGACGCGGCACCACTTGCTGAGTGGCGTTTTCAATTTCGAAATCGCCGCCCAGATCGCGGGTGTCGAGGCTGATCCAGTTGACCCGATACGGTTGCGCGTTGGACACGACCGCATAACCATTGCCAGCGGTTTTCGCCCCGGAGAAGCTGGCGATCTTCACGCCTTCGACACCCTCGACCTGGGCTAATGCGAAGGTCTCACCAACGGTTTGCCCCAGGTTGATGCCGCCAGCGTGGCCGACAATCGATCCAGCGACATTGAGATTCTGAGAGTTGTAGCCACGGCCCTGGCTGTAACCGGCACTGATGTCCATCACTGAAGTTCGCGTGCTGAGGTTGGCCGAACCCGTGCTGCCACCGGTGCGACTGTTGCCGCCCTGCACCGAGTAATAGGTGTCGCTGTCTTCGGACAGATAGCCATTGATGCCGACTTGGGTGCTGCTGTTGTCTTTCTGCGTGCTGGCCGAAACGAACGCTCTCGGTGCGCGGGGCTTGGAGCCCAGGGGAAACGACACTGAGAGGTTAAACAGTGTGTCGTTGTTCGCCGGGCCGTAGTCGCCGACATCCTTGGTGTAAGTGACGCTGAGGTTGTAGCTGACATCACCCCAATAGTTGCTGTAGCCGGCTGACAGGCTCTGCGAACCGCCGCGCCCCCAATAACGCTGATCACTAGCGTTAAGGTAGATGCTGCCGAACTGCTGATTGCGCCCCAGGCTCTGGTTGACGGTCAAATCGGTGCGGGTTTTTGAGTTACCGGTGCGCTGCTCGCCTTCGCGGCTCAGCTCCTCGACGTGTTCGCTCAAGGTGCGATAGCCCTCGGTCGAATAGCGATAGGCAGCGAGGGTGAAGTTGGTGTCAGTCCCAGTGAAGGTCTTGGCGTACAACGCTCGCAGGCTGTTGCCCTTGACGGTGCGGCCAAACGTGCGGCTGTTGGAGTGGGTCAGGTCGAGCGAGATTGCCCCGATCGCCGTATTGCGCCCGGCGCCGATCGACAGTGCCTGGAAATTCTCGGTGGCCTGGGTGCCCACGATCGCCGACAGGTTACTGCTGACACCATAAGCCACGGTGCTGCTGAGGAATTCTGGCGTCTCCTGGTCATCGCTGTTGCTGTTGTATCGGCCCGCCGAGACGCTGTATTTCAGTTGCCCTTCGCGCACCATGATCGGCAGGCTGGAGAAAGCCTGCACCGTCACCCGGCGCCGGCCATCGGCTTCGATCACAGTAATTTCCAGATCGCCATTTGAGCCGCTGGGGTAGATATCGCTGATCTCGAACGGCCCGGGCGGCACGTTGGCCGTGTACAGAATGTAGTTGTTCTGGCGAATCTCCACGGTGGCACTCGATTGCGCAATGCCACGAATCACCGGCGCATATCCGCGCTCGCTGTCGGCGCGCATGCCATCGTCGGAGGCCAGTTTCAGGCCGCGATAGCGCACGCTGTCGAACAGGTCGGCGTCGGAAAAAATGTCGCCGGCACTGAACTGGCCCTTCAACGCGGTGATGTCGTGTTGCAGATAGCTGCGGTTGCTCCTGAACGTGCTCGGCCGGCCTGTGCTGCTGTTGAAGTTGGACTCGTTGCGCAAGCGCCAGCCGCCGAGATTGATGCCGTTGCGCAGGCCGACGTTATTGGCAAACGTGGTCTCGGCGTCGGTGCTGTTGCGGTTGCTGCTCACTTGATAATTGATGAACGCTGCGGGTACGCCTTCGTCCCACAGTGCCGGATCGACATAACCACGGCGACCACGCTCCATGGCGCTCTGCGGCACGCTGACCAGCAAGCGCAGGCGCGGCACGTCATAGCGCACGCTGGCGTGGTCGATCAGCGCGGGCAGGTCGAGGCAGGCATCCGCATCGGCGATGTCGAGCTTGCCGCTGGCCTGCAACTTGCCAGTATCGACGCCCAGTTGCTTGAGCATGTCCAGGGTCAGACAGGCTTCGACCTTGTGACTGTCGGGGAGACGGCGAAAGTCGATATCGCGCCGGCCCACCAGCATATCGTTGCCATACAGATCGACCCGATAAGTGCCGGGCAGAACGCGGCTGCCGGCGAGCAGCGATTGCAGGTCGATGGCGGACGTTGCGCCTTGCAGAAACGAGGTATTGAATTGTTCTTCGGCGTCAGCCAGACAGGTTGTGCTGAAGACCAGGGCAACCGAAAACGGCGCCAGGCCATCGCGCTTGAGTAAAAACATGCAGGAACCCTATATCACCTCCGATACGAACTAACGGAGCGAAGAGAAATACAGTGAAAGTGCGGCTGGTAAAAAGCGGCACGCGAGTTATGGCGATTCTTTATCCGGGCTTGCGCGCACTTCGGCGCTGCTGGAAAGTTGCGCGACATAACGATCGCGAGCGCCATAGTCGTTGATGCTGCTGAATGACAGGCGCGGAGAACTGGCCGCTTGAAGATGTTTGAGAGCGAACTCTTTTTGTTCACCGGGGGCGATCATCATCGAGTCGAATGGATGCTCGCTGATATTGCCGGATTGAACGTTGATGTCGGCAATCGAGACGTGATAAAGCCCTGGGTTTTTCAGTTCCAATTTCGTTTTGCCGGCGCGCTCGTTCAGTCGCCAGGTCAATTCGGCCGGTGCCTGATAGGCATTGTTTTTCAGCCCGGCAGGGCGGAAGAACAGCTTGATCCGTTGACGCACCGCCAGTTGCAGAGTGTTCGCGGTCTTTGCTGACTGCGGGATCTCTTGCACGTTCAGCCATACCACTGACTCGCGGTCTTTGGGCATACCGGTGCCTTCGTAGATGACCCGCAGAATCTGCTGCTCGCCGTCGCTGACGCGCACCAGCGGCGGAGTGACGGCGAAGGGCACAGAGGCCTCGTCGTTGTCGGTATCGACCCACGACTGAATCAACACGTCGGCACCGCTGTTACGCACGGTGATGCCAGCTTCTTTGTGCTTGCCGTCGAATATCAGCCGGGTGCTGCTCAGGGAAATGCCGGCCATGGCCTGATTGACGGCGAACAGGCTCAGAAGGCCGACGTAAAGGGACAGAAAAGGACGTATGAACATGAACGATTACCGCGCAGAGTGAAAGAAAGTGCGGGACCGTCCGGCCCCGCACAGTGCTCGATGAGGCTCGCGGTTTATTCGTATTGCAGGGTGAACGGCAGGGTCGCGTCGCCACGGCCGGCAACGGCCAGTTTCGGATCGACAGTGGTCACGTAGGCTGCCGAGAATTTCAGCGTGGTGTTGCTGTCCTGCAGGGTGTTTTCGATGCGTGCGGTGGTCGGGGAAGTCAAATCGATTACCTCGCCGTTGGCATCCAGCAATGCGATACCGATACCTTTGGCAGCACCTAAACCTTCGATCAATTTTAGGACTTTGGTACCCGCTTCAATGCCCGACCCGCCCTTGGTTGGTTCAAAAATCATGGCAACCTTGGTGCCGGCGTTGCAGTTGATCTTCATGTCGAAGTTCTCGACGCTCAGGGTGCCGTTGCCTTTCGGCGCGGTAGCGGTGCCCATGTCCTTGATCGACACTTCACCCATGTTTACCGAAATGGTTTTTTCCTTGCCGGCGCCTTCGATCGAGCAGGCATCGTTGTTGATGTTGCCGGTGAAGTTGATGGTGCCGCTGCCAGCCTTGGTAGGCACAACCGGATCGGCCGCGAGAACATTGGCGGCAGCGAAAATCGACAGGGCGAGAAGCGTGCGAGACAGCTTTTTCATGTTGCTTTTCCATTGGTGGGGTAAAGACAACACGATAAAGCCGGGTCGGGTGCGGCAACATCAGACGATCCCTAGAAGCCGAGAAGTTGCGAGAGGTAACGGTCAGTTAATTGAACAAGTTGCGTTCGATGCAATAAGCCAGCAACTCCTGATCACTGCTGACATCCAGTTTGCGCATGGCCGAAATCTTCTGGGTGCTGATGGTTTTTGCACTTCGATTCAGACCTCGGGCAATTTCATTGACGCCTTGCCCCTGAACAAACAAACGCAGGATTTCATGTTCCTTGGGCGACAGTCGGGAAAAGCGCTCATCGAGATCGACGCCATCGTCCAGTACCGAAGTCGGCGCCGGTTGATGGCCGCGTACCCGTTTGCCCTTGGCGATGGCTTTGAGCGCCACTTCTATTTCAATGTGCAACTGGCTTTTCTGGATGACTGCGAGTACGCCGAGCTCTTGCAGGCGGGTGAGGATCAAAGGATTGGAAATCATGGTCAGCACCAGCACCCGCACTGCGGGAAAGTGGCGGGTCACGTACTCCACCAATTTAAGGCCGTCACCGTAGGGCGAGTCACCGGGCATGTTGAAATCGGTGATCAACAGGTCTACCGGTTGTGATTTCAGCAGCTCGATCAAACCATCGGAACACACCGCTTCGCCGACCACGCTGAAGCGCCGGTCGCGCTCGACCAGTTCCCGCACCCCCAGCAAAACGATGGGATGATCATCTGCGATGACAACGTTGAAGGTTTCCATGGAATGCTTTATCCAGAGTGAAATTATTCAAGGGCGTCGAGCAGGTCAGTCAGCCGCGCCAGTTGTTGGCGCACTTCGACGGCCAGCGGCGGGGTCATGGCCATGCCGGTCAGGCGGCATTCCAGTTCAACGAAAGCGTGGGCCAGCGCCCCGACCTGCACCGCGCCCAGCGCCCCGGCCATGCTGTGCAATTGCTGCGCGACACGGTTGGCGTCGGCTGCATCCAGCGCGCCGAACGTGGTTTGAATGTCTTTGCGCAGCGTCGAGACAAACAACTCGCGCATCTTCGGCGACAACGTCGGCGCGGCTTCTGCGAGCGGCGGGATGACGGTCTGGCAGTGGCTTTGCAAATGCGCGCGCAGTGTCGCCAGGTTCAGCGGTTTGACCAGCCACGCGTTCATGCCGACGGCGGCGCAGCGTTCGCCTTCTTCGCGCAGGGCGTTGGCGGTGACGCCGATGATTGGCAGCGTCGCACCCTGTTCGCGCAGCGCTGAGGTCAATTGGTAGCCGTTCATGACCGGCATGTTGACGTCGGTCAGCAGCAGATCGAAGCGCCCCGGTGCCCATTGCGCCAAGGCCTGTTCGCCATTGGCGGCGACGATCACCGAGCAGCCCAGCGCCTCGAGTTGTTCCTTGATGACCGCTGCGTTGATCATGTTGTCCTCGGCCACCAGCACGCGCAGATTCAGCGCTCGGGTCTTTTCCTGAGGCGAGGGAACGCGGCGCTGATGGGCGTCGTGTCGGACCAGCGCAATCGCCCAGCCAATCGCGCGGACATCGTCGGCATCGACCTGCCAACCGCTGCCGCTGATTTGCGCCGGGTTGTGGCCGCCCGGTATTGCGGCGATTCGCGGGCCATTGAAAACCGTGGCGTTGGCCAGCGGCGCAAGGTCCACCAGCAGCGCCGTCGACGGTGGCAGCTCGTTGGTTACCAGACGACAATCGAGGCCGAAGCGGCTCAGCCAGCCGAGCAGATGCTGCGCCAGTTCGGCGACCGGGGCGCGCACATAAACGGCGGCACTGCCGGCCTCGAACGATGGGCAATCGGCGAGGCTGCCCGGCGCTCGATCCAGCGCCAATTGCAAGTTGAAGCGGCTACCGAGCCCCGGTTCGCTGACCACGTTCAGCTCGCCATGCATCAACTCGCACAGCCACTTGCAAATGGCCAGACCGAGACCCGCACCGGCATGACTGTCGGCTTCTTTGACTTGATAGAACGGGTCGAACAATTGCTCTTGCTGCGCCTGGGAAATGCCCACGCCGGAATCGCTGACCTGCCACTGCACCTCGGCGCGGCCATCAGCGTTTTGCAGCACCTGAACGCGTACGACCACACGGCCGTTATCGGTGAACTTGATCGCATTGCTCAGCAGATTATTGAGGATCTGGCGGATGCGCTGCGCATCGCCAAACAGTTGGTCCGGCAACGTCGCATCGATGCAGGCATACAATTGCAAGCCTTTGCCACGGGCAAACGCGCCGTAGCTGCGCACCACATCTTCGGTCAGCTCCAGCGGGCAGAACGGCTGACGCTCGAGGTTCATCTGCCCGGCCTCGATCTTCGACACATCCAGCACGTCGCTGATCAGTTTGAACAGGCTGGCCGACGAGCGCTGGATGGTTTCCAGATAGGCCTGCTGACGCGGCGCGAGATCGGTCAGGCCGAGCAGTTCCAGGGTGCCGAGCACGCCATACAACGGCGTGCGGATTTCATGGCTCATGGTCGCCAGAAAGCGGCTCTTGGCCTGATTGGCCGAATCGGCGGCCTGACGGGCGATTTCCAGTGCCGCAGCATCTTCGACATGGCGGGTGACATCGTGCAGCGCACACAGCCACGCGTCCTGGCCCTGATAGCGGGTGGCGATGAAGGCCACGTGCAAATGCCGATCGTCGATCTCAAGTTCCGCGTGGCCATGGCCAGTCGTGCCTTGTTGTTCGAGCAGGCTGATCAATTCCTCGGTGTCGTGCCATTGCTGGGCGCGCTGGTTTTCCAGCAAGACCTGATGATCACGACGGCTGATCACGCATAGACCGGTGGGTGCGGTATCGATGAGCGCACGGCTGAACGCTTCACTTTCGGCGATGCTGGCGTGGGCAATGCGGGCGGGCAAAATTACCCGTTGCGCGTACCAGCGATTCAGCGCGCGGCCGCAGCCGAGCAGTGCCAGAACCAGGCCCAACAGGCACAGCAATGGCCATAGCGCGTAATCGAGAAAGCTCTGCACACTGATCACATAGATCGCCGTCCAGTGCTGTTCGCCGGGGCTGCTCAGCTTGAATACCAGACCGTCGCGGGTCAGGTTCGCGCCTTCACCGAGCACCTGATCAGGCTTGAGCTCGCCGATCAACACCGTGCCGCTGGGCGTTATCAGGGTGAAGTCGTCATAGATCGACCACTCCATCAGTCGCTCGATATTGTTGACCTGCGACAGTTTCAGCAGCGAACCGAGCACCACCCAGGAGTTCGAGCCTTCGATGGCCAGCGTCGGTTTGCTCAGGTTGATCCGCACATAAGCGAGCAGGCTCGGGGTAACGTTGTCGTCCGCAGCGAACGGGTAGGGCACCCAGTGCACTTGCGCCGAAGTCTGTGCGCGCCGTTGCAGGTTCTTCTGGGTCATGATCTCGACGAAGGTGCTGATTTGCGTCTGCCCGGCGCCGCGCAAGCGACCGGCAGCGGGTACGGCGATATCGAAATTGTCCGGCCCATTGAGCAGGATCACCTGCGGCGACTGGTAATGCGAGGCTGCCCAGAAAGCGCTGTAATACGCCGCCAGATAGCTGCCGAGCGCAAACACTTTGGGGTATTGGCTGGGGGCGATTCGCTCGGGATCGATCTTGACGCTGAACGGCAGCGAGAACGGCAGGCCACGGCCCTCATAGATGTTCGGTCCTTCCTCGGGCAAACGCTTTCGCATCACCGGCGGCGCCACGGTTTCCGGAAAGTACTCGCCCTTGTCGCTGGCCCGTGAGATATCGCCGAGAAACGCTTCCTGCTCGCGGATGTTTTCCATCAGCCGGGCGAAGTGGAACTGCATCGTATCGCGCTGTTCCTCGACCATGCGCTGGACGCCGAGATAGCTGATGCCCAGCAACAGCAAAACCAGCGCGCCGAGGATCAGCAAACCCTTGTTCAGGCGCAGCGAGCTGCTGGCGAGTTTTTCCAGCAAGACATTGGGATGCGGCATCAACACGCCCGGTCAGTGAAAGTGATTACGCGAGTGAACATGGATGGCCTCGATGGCAAGTGGTGATCGTCCACTGCGTTGTGCGGATCACCAGACATTTGCCGGGCCGTCGTGGCTGAGCAACTGCTGGAACTGCTCCGAAGACACCGCGTGGGAAATCAGGAAACCCTGAACCTGAGTGCAGTCGATATTACGCAACAGAGCAAGTTCTTGCGCAGTTTCCACGCCTTCGGCCACTACCGTCAGGCCCAGTTGTCGACCCAGCGTGACGATGCTGGTCAGCGCTTGCGCCAGTTCGGCGCTGGTGTTGCAACCCTGAACCAGTGCGCGGTCGATTTTCAGTTCGGTAAAAGGCGTCGACACCAGGCTCATGTAAGAGCTGTAGCCTTTGCCGAAATCATCCTGGGACAAGCCGAAGCCCTTGATTCGCAAACGGCAGGCCCCGGCGTAGAAGTTGCTGATGTCATCGGGCACCGAGCACTCCATCAGCTCGAAACAGATCCGCGCTGGCAGGCCGTTATGTTGCAGGACAAACGCGAGGATGCGATCGGGCAGGTCGTGGCTGTTGAGCAAGTGCGTGGGCAGGTTGATCGATACCGGAATGTCATAGCCTTGCTGGCGCCATATGGCTTGGGCGTTGATGGACTGTTCGAGCATGCGCCAGAGCAGATGCTCTTCAAGGTCGTGGGCGATCAGCGCCGGTAGAAAAAGCCCCGGCAACAGCGTGCCATGGTCGGGGTGCACCCAGCGCACCAGTGCTTCGGCGGCGACGATGCGGCCATTGTCCAGCGCCTTCTTGGGTTGAAACCAGGCTTGCAACTCACCGTTGTCCAGCGCGCGCACAACACTCTTTCGATCGATACCGGCATGCGTGGCAACAGGCGCATCCTGACGCAATGCCCGCAACTGTTCGATCAGGCAACGCAATGCCGCGCTGTTGACCGGTTTGGAAATCAGCCCGATGACCTTCACTTGCAGGTTGCTCGCCACAAGGCTAGCGCCCATCAGCATGCGCCGCGAGGCGGCGCTCATGATCGCCAGGGCCGGACGCGATTTCTGCGTCGCGAGGCCCTGAATGAACTGCACGCCGTCCATGCCCGGCATCAGCAGATCGGTGAGCACCAGATCGAACTCGCGGTTCTTCAGACGGCACAAGGCCTCTTCGCCGTCCCGGGCAAATTCCAGATCGAACACACCCAGTTCGTTGAACAGGTTCTGCAAGTACAGATGCTGGAACGGGTGATCTTCGACTATCAGCAGGCTAGAAGACTTCATCGGCGACTCGTTGGTAGGGAGCCAGTACGGTCGACAAGGCTCGCAACGTGAAAGGTTTGATCAGGCAATGATTCATCCCGGCGGCCAGGCACAACGCCTCTTCGCCGCGCAGGGCGTTGGCGGTGGCGCCGATGATCGGCGTAGCGCAGCCCAGGTTGCGCAGAGCCTTGGCCAGCTCATAACCGTTGAGGCGCGGCATGTTCACGTCAGTCAGCACGGCATCGAAGCTGTCGTCCTGCCACAGCGACAAGGCTTCTTCACCATCGCTGGCGAGCGCCACCGTGCAGCCCAGTTCTTGCAATTGGTCGCGCAGGATCAGTTGGTTGATCGCATTGTCTTCGGCAACGAGGATGTGCAGGTGTAACGGCGCCAGCGCCTGGGGTTGCGCGGGGCACTGATGGTCGATGACGGTGACACCCTGTGCCTGACGCACGGCCTGGCGGATCGCGGCCAGATCGTTCAGGTTGACGAGCCAGCCGTCGCCTTTGCTCAGCGACTCCCACGCGCCATCGCCGCTTGCCAGAATACGCGGCCCTGACCAGTGCAGTTCGCTGCGCTGTTCCATCGGCGCAGGCCACAACTCAAGCAACACGCCATCGTCGCCACCGTCGTGGCTGGTCGGTGCGCCGATATGCGGCAGAGCGCCCCAGCGACGCAGCCAGCCAGCGAGGCTTTCGGCCAGCTCGCGCACCGGCGACACCACGTAAACGGTATCGGCCGCGAGCTTCGGCTTGCCTTCAGGCTGCGCATTACCCGAGCGCTGTTCCAGCGGCAGGGTCAGGGAAAAACTGCTGCCCAGCCCAGGCTCGCTGACCATGCGCAGGGTGCCATTCATCAAATGGGTCAGGCGCAGGCAAATCGGCAGACCCAGGCCGGTGCCCGCCACCTCATGGCTGTTGCCTTGGGTCTGGTAGAACGGTTCGAAGATATAGGCTTGATCCGCGTGGGCAATCCCGCGCCCGGTGTCCGAGACCTGCCATTGCAGGCAAACGCGCTCGCCCTCGCGTGTCAGCACTTTGACCCGCAATACCACGCGCCCGGAATCGGTGAATTTGACCGCGTTGCTCAACAGATTATTAAGAATCTGCCGTAGACGACTGACATCTCCGATCAAGCTGTCGGGCAGTTGCGGGTCAAAGCAGGTGTACAGCTGCAAGCCCTTGCTCTGCGCCGCTGCCGCGTAGCCCTGAACGGCTTCTTGCGCGAGTGCCACGACGGAAAAATCACTCAGTTCCAGCGCCAGTTGCCCGGCCTCGATTTTCGACACGTCGAGCACGTCGCAGATCAATTGCAGCAAGGTCGCCGACGATCCTTCAATCGCCCGCAAGTAACCTTTCTGCTGAGAGTCGAGCCGGGTCCGGGCGAGCAACTCCAGAGTGCCGAGCACGCCATACAGCGGCGTGCGGATTTCGTGGCTCATGGTCGCCAGAAACAGTGTTTTCGCTTCGTTGGCGGCATCGGCCGACTGGCGAGCCTGTTCCAGCGCCGCTTCGATCTGTCGGCGTGCACTGATGTCGCTGAAAGCGCAAAGCAGCACATCCTCGCCCTTGTAGCGGGTCGGCGCGCAGCTCAGGTAAAGGTGGCGACCGTCGGCGTTCTCGAAGTAGTCGGTCAGGCATGGCGCGTTTTCCGCGAATGCAGCGCGGATCCAGCCGGGGCCGAGTTGTTCGCTACAGGCACCCAGCCATTGCTGTGCGAGGGTGTTTTCCAGCACCACTTGAGCATCGCTGCGCCGCAATACGCAGAGCGCCACTGGCGCGGTCTGAATCACGTCGCGGCTGAACAGCTCGCTTTCGACCAAGGCTTGAATCCGTTGCAGGGTCGGCAGGATGAAGCGATGCTCCAGGCGCCGGATCAACAGCCACACCAGGCTGATACTGGCCACGCAGAATACCAGCGCGCCAAGCATCTGTGGCCACAATGCCCACAGCACGGCCAGCAAGTCGATGGAGTAGGTCAACTGCCAGTCCGACGACTTCAGTTGTTTGCGCAACACCAGTTGTTCTGGCAGCCAGCCGTCACCGACGAAACCGAAGAAATCCTGTTGGCGCAACAGCGGCAGATCCTGCCCGGGCGGCGGCTTGTGGCTGTTGCTGAAGAGTGGCATGCCTTGCGCGTTGAACATGGTGAACTCGCCGGCGCTGTGGTCGCTCAATGCGTTGGAGACTTCGCGGTCGTCCATTTCCAGACCGAGCCAGCCGGAATCGAGGTCGCGATCATCCAGACGAATGAAGATGTACAGCTGCGAGTGACCTTGCGAATTGTGGGTCAGCCAGATTTCTTTGAGGGCGCTGGTGTTGTCACGCTTGAGGGTTTCCAGGCGATCAAGCATCCCACGCGGAAAATCGCCGGCCATGGATGTTGTGTTGTACAGGCGCCATACCTGCGCGTCGGCGCCGTTGCTGACGTAGAGCAGGTTCAGTTTGCGCGCTTGCAGATATTCTCGCATGCGCTCGGTCAGCCAGATGCTCCATTGCTTGCCCGGGGGTTGTCCGAGCAACAGACGAATTTCCTCTTCTGACAGCGGCGCGCTTAACGCAGTCTGCCGAGTCGCCGACAAACTCAGGCTTTCCAGCAGCGCTTCGCGCGTAGTGAAAAAGGTATGCGCCTCGGCAATGGCGCTGCTCATGTAGCTGCGCCGCTGAGAGATCTCATTGTTGAAGGTGAACAGCAGAAAGCTGTACACGCCACCGAGGATGCCCACCAGCAACACCCACGCAAAAATTCGCAACAAACGTCGCGCAGCATGGGGCGTGGACAGGACCGGGCTGATCTGGTGGAGGTAATTCTTCAATCGCATGCCGGCACAGTAGGGGTGGCCGGGGGGCGGCGAAAATCAGACGATTCTTAAAGACTTCACAAGTAATTGACGATGAAAGTCACTTCGGTATTGGCGCTGCCGGCGCTGAGTTCTTCATTGCCCAGGCGGTAATAAGCGGCTGACAACGGGATCTTGAAGTTGAGCCCGGTGGTGTTGAAAGCATCGAACGGGTAGGTCGTGTCGAAAGCGATCGGCTGGCCCGCTTCATTCATCACTTGCAAGCCGATGCCTTTGGCGGTGGAGCCGGCATTCAGTGCGACGATGCCCTTGGTCGCGTCGATTACTGGCGTGTTGGCCTTGAGCGAATAGGTGACTTTCTTGATGCCGGTCTGGCATTGGTTCAGGGCGATATCGAAGCGCACCGTGCGCGGCTTGGCGCCGGCTTCGCGAAATTCATGAAGTTGATAATCGTCGCCCATGGCCACCGGGACGGAGGGTGTCTCGCAGGAGGCGGCGTTCAGTACGATGGGGTTTATCAGGTTAAGTTTTTTCAGGATCAGATCATCGTCCTGCAGGCTGCCCAGATACCCCGCATCGATGTTGACTTTCGACGCCAGCACGCCAGTCTTGACGATTTCCAAGCGCACCGAGTTTGCACCGAAGCCATAACTGGTGTTGGGCGCGATGGCCTGCGGCGCTGATTGGTAGCGGTTTAGCGCGGCAAACCAGACCCGGAAGGAAAGCCCGCTTTTGCCTAACGGAAAAAGAGTTTCCGTACCGCTGGCGGTGCCTAACTTCTGATTCATCAGAATGCCGAACATGGACGTCTTTGAGCAGCTCCAGATGTGACCGTCCGACTGCACGGTGTCCTGATAAACCACGGTGCCATTGGGTGTGTCGGCAGGGATGGTCAGGGTTGAACTGGCCAGGCTGACGCCGAAGTTGAGCGTGTCGAGTTTTGAATCGACTGCCACACAACTGCCGGCGATGGCGTTCGAAGCGCAGGCAAACAGAGTGACTGCGATAGAGAGCAGGAGCGGGCGCTGCAGTTTGAAACGCTTCATTAGTAGGGCTTTACGTGTCGGCCGATGAGCGGCGTACGTTAGCCTCGGCACCCAAGCCTTTACATCAGGCGATTCTTATAGATACTGAGATTTAATAGCTCTCCTTGTTCAGGCCGCTGGGAAGGTTGGCAAAGCATGACCGGCCGTAACCTTGATCGTTGGCAATTCAGACTCGGTGAATGGAACTCGCACAAAGTGGTGTCTCCAAATAACAGGACAACAAAGGACGACAATCTGGCGGTGTTCCCATCGATAGTGACGATGCCCCGTACGGGCTGTCGGCCATACATACCGCCCCGTAAATTTATCAAAAAAACGCGCGGCCAAAGCGGCAACCAAGGTCCGTCTGTCAGCGATCAATAGCTCCGCCTCCGACGTGCGGCTTGAGAAGCCCGGCCGGACGGACAGCTTCGCCAAGCGCTCCAAGTGCTCAGGGTTCCAGGGGCGGGCTTCATGCGAATACCGCGCGGATTCGGTCGATCATGTGATCATCTAGTCCAGTTGGTCTACCATTGTCGAATGCAACGCCTGCGACGCCGGCAAAGCCGATAAATCCAAAGGCAGGAAAAAGAAAGGGCCGAAACCACTACACAAGACGGTGGACGCCCGAGGAGCAATAGCTGCCTGTCACCGCCTGAGTGCGGTTTTTCAGCCCCTAAAGTTTGTATTTCCATAATTAAGCAAGAGCTGCAAAACATCATGCTCAACTCCACCAAGCGGACGTTTTTGTATCCGCCCTCAATAGCCATGGTGCATCAACAGATCAGCGCACCAAAACGGCAAGCCGCGGCGCCAACCCAGCGATCAGTCGACACTTGCCTCCGCTCTGGTGCTATTCAGGAGGAGACTTTCGCCGCTTGCGCAGTCAAATTAGCCCCCTGCTAAGGGCTCAAAGGGTCTTGTTTAACAATTGGCCCAACCATCCTTCGAGCTCAGGCAAGACGGTGTTTCGATGTATGGCCAAGGTGTAGTCAAATACTATGATCATCCTATTCACTTGAGAGTCATTGCCGGTTGCGTATTATTAGTCGACGGACACCTGCAGGATGTAGCCCGTCACTCTCGCCGCCATCTGGTGGGTGCCCCAGATGCGCCAAACTCTGTTCGAAGAAATTGGTTTTCAGCTCGGATCGATTGCTGCGGGGGAATGTCAACTGTTTCATAGTTAAGCACGGGGAAACACTACGCCGGGTTCGGTATAACAATGTGGCGGCTATGGCTGACAGGCTTGAAAAAAAAGCGCCCACACTTGGGCAAGGTGAGGGCGCCTATTGAACGTAAACGGAGTCCTATCCATTGGCCGTCAAAAGCTGCAACCAGCCAAAGGGGGACGCTCGCGACGGGCAGCTTTCGGCCAGAAGCGGTCATCTGGATCGGATTGAGGCGGGGCCGAGAGTTACGCTCTCAGCCCATAAAACCCGGTCAGACAGTTACCACGATTTTGCCGATTTGTTGATTGGCCTCAAGGAAACGGTGAGCATCCTGGATGTCGCTAAGCGCGAATGTCTTGGCGATGACCGGGCGCAACGCACCAGACTTCAGCCCTTGCAGAATAAAAGCCTTCGCTCTTTCCAAGGCTTCAAGGTCGGCCACAATCTCTGCGTAGAGATATCCCTTCAAGGTCAGGCTTTTGCCTAGTACGGTAAACAGCGGGAATGGCGTCGGCTCAGAGCTAAGTGCGCCGTATTCCAGCAAGATTCCGCCTCGCGCCATGCTCTGCGCGAGGGGTTCAAAGGACGGCCCGCCTACGGGATCGAACACCACGCGCGCGCCTTGACCGGCAGTTATCGCCATAACACGCTCGACGATGTCCTCTTCATCACTGACGATGACGTGCGCAGCGCCAGCATCAAGTAGCGCTTGCTTCTTCGCGCGGGTTCGAGTGATCGCAATTGACGTAGCTCCGACCATACGAGCAAGTTGGAATGCGGCAAGGCCAACACTGCTTGAAGCAGCGGTGACGATGACAAAGTCGTCCTGCCGCAGCTTCGCTTGTTCGATCAATGCACCCCAAGCGGTGACGTACTGCATCCAAGACGCAGCAGCCTCTTCAAAGGATAAGTTCTCAGGACTCTTAACTACTAGGTGAGCCGGTACATTGGCCAACTCGCCGTAAGTGCCCCATCGAGCGATATCCAAGGGAGGGATTACAGCGACCTCATCACCAGTCTTGATTTCCGTTACTTCGCTACCGATTGCAACCACGACGCCTGCGGCCTCGTATCCCAAGCGGCTAGGGAACTCGGCCTCCTGTAGATAGGCGTGATTGCGAAACATCACTTCTGCCCGGTTCAAGCCAATAGCTTTAACGCCAATCTGCACCTCATTTGGTGCCGGTGCCGAAACCTCCAAATCTTCCAGCTTCAGAACGCTGGCATCACCATATTCGTGGATTCTGACAATGCGTGCCATGTTGGGTACCTCTTTCGTTAATGGGCCTCGATGTAAATCCGGAATGTCTCCGGCCACTCGAAGGGTGACGAGAATTTAGACCTTGGTGACCAGCGGATAAAGGCCTACGATGGCTTATCACTAGAAACATGGTGTTTGTAATGGATCGCCTAACGCAAATGGCTACGTTCGTTAAAACGGTTGAGCTGGGTTCTTTCAGTGCCGCTGCGGACGATCTGAACTTGTCCCCTCAGCTGGTAGGGAAACAGGTGAAAATGCTCGAACAACACCTCGGTGTCTCCCTATTGCTACGAACTACTCGCAGGCAAAGCCTTACTGACTTCGGCAGGACGTTCTACCAGCGCGCGAAACTGATCCTTGCAGACATGCAGTCCGCCGAGAGCCTGGCTGCCCTTACTCGTGGCACACCAATCGGTCAACTTCGAATCAATGCACCGGTTACGTTCGGAATTCGCGCGCTTTCTCCGCGCCTGCTGGAATACATGGTTCGGTACCCACAGGTGTCTATCGACCTGACCCTATCGAACGAGCTGGTCGATATCGTCGATCATGGTTACGACGTGGTCTTTCGCATCGGTGAGTTGGTGAGCAGTGGGTTGAAGGCGATGCCGCTAGAGCCCTATCAAATGGTTTTGTGCGCTGCACCGTCCTACCTTGCACGTCGCCCTCCCATTACGAATCCCTGGGATCTACAGCAGCAGGAGTGCCTAGGTTTTACCTATTCTGATGGTCGCTCGCACTGGAGCTTCGATAGTCGAGAGGGGCGTATCGATGTCCCAATTACAAGCAAATTGACGATTAATCAGGGTGATCCACTGCTGGCAGCAGCAGTAGCGGGTCTAGGTATAGTTCTACAGCCGATAGAGCTGGTTAGCGATGCGTTGCGTGATGGGACTTTGGTGCGTCTGCTACCGCAGTACCCGGTTCCGACTACCTCAATGCATATGCTCTACGCCCCTGACCAAAGAATGACCCCAAAGCTGCGCAGCTTTTTGGAGTTCGCACGTGAGGCGTTTGGGCCACGGGGAACTCTCTGAC
Source organism: Pseudomonas siliginis (assembly GCF_019145195.1). Classification (GTDB taxonomy): domain Bacteria; phylum Pseudomonadota; class Gammaproteobacteria; order Pseudomonadales; family Pseudomonadaceae; genus Aquipseudomonas; species Aquipseudomonas siliginis. The sequence continues at coordinate 35,931 of NZ_JAHSTW010000014.1, read as the reverse complement.
TGTAGGAGAATTATGGCCGCTACTGGCCGGAAGCAGACGCTTATGAATGACCGCTTTCGGCCATAAGCGGACATCCGGAAGCAGCCGCCTACAACAAGGAACCAATGTCTGCGAGTAGCTGTTTACGTTCAAAGCTGCAAGTCGCGACAGGTTAATCTCACAGTTCAAACCGCGCGATGAATCCAAACTCACCACGCAGAGTCAAACCAAGAGGTATCTCAGCGCTCATCGCTGAATTGCGCTACGACCTTGCTAACAACTAACAAAGAGACAAGGTGGGAGTTGCGAGTGATGTTCAAGCGAGTGCGCAAGGCATCAGAAACGCAATGATGGCAGATTGAGATCAGGGTGGAGAGCAATAATTTAAGCGTCGGCAAGTCGAGACGGTAAAAATTGATATGAGCGTTAGTATACGTCAGCATTTGCAGACACTTGCTTAGCGTGGAACCGGCGTACCGGGCACGCCCGGCGACACGAGCAAGCATTAGGGAATGGTCTCAACTTTCCATCGGCGTCGCGTTTTTTCTGGCTGAGACCTTCTCTACCGAATATGTATAATCACTATCGCTGACTAATGTTGACGGCTTAAGTAAAACGGCTAACGGAAAAAAACCGCTCGAACAATCACTGAGTACCCTTCATGCCCCGCCAATCTTTCGCAGCTGGTCTGGCAAAAGTAAAAGAGGCCGCATCTATCACGACTGATCCGCAGAGAAGTCAGGATAAAGTTCGCGCAGCAATCTTTTTTCTTCTGACGGTCTGCCTTGCTCTGATGGTGTTGGTCGGATGGGAAGCTTGGAGCTCTCGTGAATACCGGCTGCACGACAAAGAAGTGGCAATGGCAAACCTTGCCCAAACCTTGTCGTCGCAGGCGCAAGCATCCATAAAACAAGCTGATACCGTTCTGTTCAGTTTGGTCGACCGACTCGAAACTCAAGGAATGGGACCTGATCAGTTGCCTCAGCTTAAGCGGGTGATCACCACCCAGCGAAACGAGCTGGCCCAACTACATGGGCTCTTCATTTACGATCAAAAAGGCGCTTGGATAGTCGACTCCAACGGCATCCTTCCCCCAAATGCAAACAACGCCGACCGCGAATATTTTATCTACCATCGCGATCATCCCGACCGAGCTCCTCACGTAGGCCCTTCGATCAAAAGCCGCTCCACAGGTGAGTGGATCTTGCCCGTCTCCCGGAGAATCAACAATCCCGACGGCAGCTTTGCTGGGGTGGCCTTGGCCACGCTGTATCTTGACCACTTTCTCAAGCTCTACAACAGCATCGATGTCGGCAATAACGGCGTTATCAATCTGATTTCTGCCGACGCCAAGATCGTCGTGCGACGGCCTTTCAACGAGACAGTCATCGGTACCAGCATTGCTGATGGTCCGCTCTTTACCCAGCTCCTGCCCAAAGGCGATTCGGGCACCGCCATTGTCAGGTCGTACGTGGACGGAGTGGAGCGTGTCGTCGGTTTTCGGCGAGTCAATAATTACCCTCTTGTGGTGTTCTGCGCCATGAACGAAGAGGAGGTTTTAGCAAGCTGGCGGCAAGAAACGCTGATGAGCTCAGCGATCGTGTTATTGCTGATAAGCTTCGTGCTGGGTATTGGATACAGATTTATCCGACTGATGAGGCAGCAAACGCACATCCAGAATCAACTCATGAAGGCTCAGAACAAGCTCCTTGAGGCCAATCAAACTCTCGAGTTGCTGGCTTTGGAAGATGCGTTAACGGGACTTGCCAACCGTCGCCAGTTTGATCTATTCATCCAAGCTGAAATGGGCCGCGCCAAACGAGGTAGAACCACTCTTGCCTTGCTGATGATCGATGTCGACCACTTCAAGCGCTTCAATGATCGGTACGGCCACCTGTTGGGTGACGAATGCCTACGCAGAGTAGCTAGAATTATCCAGGAAAACATCAGACGACCGGGTGATCTGGCAGCGCGTTTTGGGGGGGAGGAATTCGCGGTAGTACTGCCCAGCACGGACTACGTCGGCGCCTTCATCGTCGCAGAGAAGATTCGCAAGGCTGTACTGGCATCAGCAATTGAACATAGTGATAGCGACATGGGGATGGTGACGGTCAGCATTGGGGTGAGCGCCTGTAGTCCAGTAGACGGGGAAACACCCGACACGCTGATCGGCGCTGCGGATAAAGCGCTCTATGGTGCGAAGACGAGCGGACGGAACATGAGCGTGATTACTAATTGAAAAACTTCAAGGCGGGAACTAGCGGACTGAAATTTCAGAACTCCCAGAGCCCAATCTTGCGCCACAGCTTGCATTCTTTTGGAGTTGGGCATCCTTTGTAGCCAACAGTACCTTGTGAAACTATCCCGCGAATCTGCTGATACGGATCCCACCCACAACGCTATGTGGGGCGCATGCCGTCACCGTGAAAAAAAAGATTGGAGCGGGCTGCGATCACGTCACAAAGCCGCTTGCGAAATGTCATTCGGGTGAGTAAAGCACGCTCAAGCACTGACTCGTAGGGAATGCCATCGGCGTGTGGAAAGATGCCAGAAATGCTGCGTCGGGTCGGAACAATGAGCCGGGTCTGTATGATGTTTACCTGGTCACCCGAATGCCAGGAATCATGCTTTGTGTAGGCCAAAAATTTCGGCAATTCGGCACGCTTCAGGGGGGCGAAGCGTCGAGTGAAACAGAAAATTCGCCTATCCAGGGGGACCTGCTTAACCAGAAATTTAGTAAGGCATGCCCAAGGAGAATGCAGGGCCGATGCCCCTAGGAAGTTCGGAATCGACCGAAACGGCAAAAGTTAGCGATAAACGCATCTATTGCCAGCGAATCTGAACGCGGTCGCACCTATTTCCCAATCTAGTCGCACTTATTTTCGAAGGTCGACGCATGAACACGCCGCCGTTGAACCACGCCAGGGGCATGAATTACCAAGGCCCTACACCACCGCTAACTGCTTGTCGAAGTGATGGTCGGTGAATGTAGCAGCAGCGGTGCACATGGTGGCTACCAACCGGACGCAAGCGTATGCCTGGATTCTTGAGATCCGGCTAATGTTGCGTCATTTCCATCTCGGGTTTTGCACACTTCCTTAATGCGCCTCGCTACCAACGCTTTAGAACTCTCAGCTCTAGGAAGCTCAAGCATGTGTTGAGGATTGGCCAAGCCGATCCGCTACGAGCCTCAGCAGATCGTCCACTGACCACGGCTTCTGGAGCAGAGTAGAGCTAGACGGGAGTTTTCCCGGTCTGGAGTCAGGTCCTGTGGACGTCATGATGATTGGCAGCTTCGGTTTGAACACCCTAATGATCTGTGCAAGCTCGTAGCCGTTTAGTAGACCTGGCATCTCTACGTCCGTCAGCACCAATTCAATTTCTGGTGAGCTTTCCAGTGCAGTAACGGCCTCTTGGACCGTTGAGCACTGGATAACATCTTTTTCAACAACATAGAGGGCTTCAGCCACCCGTGTACTAAGATCCCGGTCATCCTGAACCAGCAATATTGTTGAGCGCATGTTAATCGTCCCGTTGCATGAGCTCCTCCGCTGAAGCAGAAGTGCCGTAGCGCTTGCGTTTAGACTGATGTCTAAAAAATGTAGCTAAGGCATTGCGTTCCTACGCTTCCGTTCGTCTCCTAGCACAGGAATATGTGAGCGGAGTCGCATCGCAGGGCTGCCAACGTAGCAGGCAAATATTGATCAACAGTTGCCCCATCGGTGAGTTCCCGGATGCCAGTGGACAACCGGCTTCCAGACGATTATCGCGAAATTGCAATCCACCTGGCGCATCAAGTCATTAAGCCTGCGGAGGCTCGATTCAGGAGTTTCATGCCTTTTACGCTGACATCGTTGCCCTCGTTGAGCTGTGTTGGCTGGACGCTTACTGTCGAAGTACACGAACGGCAACTCTGGACGAAATCGGTCCTTCACGAGTGACCGCTGTTGGCCGAAAGCTGTCGTACGCGAATGGCTGCTATCGACCCAAAGCAGACCCCACTAACCGTGTCTTCGAGATCAGGATCGATTCAGATGGTGAAAGTCGTCGATATCGATACTCCCCACACGCTTGCCTCAAAAGGCAAACATCGAGGCGAGCGCCGCGCCTGAAAACACCACCGCGACAAGGGCCACGGCCTGCTGCCGCAGCCAGCCCGGTTTGGCCAGCAACTGCGCTTCTAGCTGCTCGATTCGAGCCTGAGTTTGTTGCTGGTTTTCCAGTAATTCGCCCATCTTCGACTCGACGCGTTCCAGCCGCTGGGCTAGCGCCTCGCTGGCGTCGCCCACTTCTTTCAATGACGCCGTTGTAGAGGTCGACAGGCGTTCTCTCGCCTGGATCTCACTGCCGAGCAGCTTGGTCACTCGCTCGACCTGCTTCTGCTGGGTCCGCTGAACCTCTTCCTGCTGAACTAATTGACGCGAGGACGCTGCGTTGAGTTGTTGCTGCATCCGGGTGCCGTTCAAGAAGGCCAGGCTCAATGCCTGCAACTCCGTCTCATGGTTGTTCTGCGCGGTGGCCAATTGGTTCACTGCATGCCTGCAGTACTCATACCCGTCTGCCAACGCCAACAGTTCGTCGATCTGATGCTTGAACTCGTAGAGCACCACCAACGCCCCGCTCTGGTTGCCTTCCAGGGTCTGTGTATCCGTTTGCAGGCGTTCGATCTCGCGCACCAAGGCATCATTGAAGCCGCGCAGTACATTGTTGTTCACGGTATGAACCTGGGTGACCAGTTGCACCACGCTCTGCGTCACCTCAAGGCTCGCGCCAAATTCGGCCAGCAATTTGGCCAGGTCTTTGTCATTCCTGCCCGACAAGCCCCCCCAGAAAGAGTCCCAACTGCCTTGGTTCTGAAAGTCGTTCAATTGCGCTCTGGTCTTTGAGCCACGCTGTATCGCGGCGTTGAGCTTTTGTAGGCCTTCATGGAAGTCTTTCAGCTGGTTCTCTTCGGAGCGCGGCGCCGGCAGCAACTGCTGAACTGGTTGAAGGGTTACTTCATCGGCCGGCGACACGGTAAGTACGACTCTGCCACCCAGAAAATTGAACACGTCAGGGCTCCTGCGAAATACGTTTGGTTGGCAAAAGTGCCGAAAAATCGATTGCGCGCACACTGGTGTGTCGAGCCAGGCGTTCGCGGTGGTCTATTGCTTCACTGGCCAGCACATCTACCGAATGCGCATATTCGATCAGCCCTTCGGCCATCAGCCATTCGTTTTCCTGCACCTTGATAAGCTGCAGCGCCGCCTCTCTTTTGGCTTCCAGCGACTCGCTCCACCCGGTCTTGAAATCCACCAAGTAGGCAACGATAGGGGGCACGAGGTTCTGCAAGTGATAACTGCACAGCCCGAAACCGATGGCTGACAACACGCAGGATATGTAGGGTGCTGCCACCCCGGTCAGCGGAATCAATTGCGACTCGATCACCGGTTCCAGGCCGTCCCAGAGCAACAGCGTGCCACTGACGACTACGGTCTCGACGATCTTCTGGATCAACTCTTCCCGGCTCATCGATTGCGCGCCTTTGTACAGTTGCCAGGCGCCGTAAGCGAGGTCGAAAAGGTTGCGGGCGAGGTTGTAGACTTGGCGGATCGCCTTGGACAAGGCATTGACGATGAATTCGACGATGCCGTTGAGCAGCTTCAGGGGCGCCTCGATGATTTTTTCGATCACCGCCCAGATCTTTTTGAGGAAGCGTTCCACGCGCTGTTTCAGGCGAGCAGCGCCACCCATGAACACGTCGATCAGCTCGTCTTTAACGGCCATGATCGCGGCTGAAGTCAGTTGTTCCAGCACCTGCCAGCCTGAGTTTTTCAGCGCTTCTTTGCCAGCACCGAGAGCGACGTCAGTGGAATTGCCCAAGGTGTCTTTGAGCTTTTTGGCTTCGATGTTGCTGCGAATGCCTTGTTCCTGATGCAGTTCCTGGCGCTTGTTGATGGGCGGGTTTTCAGTCTTGATGAGGTGTGCTTCCAGGGCAGCAGCTGTTTCGGCCGAGTCCATGGTCACGAATTTCACCTTGCATCCCGCTTCCAGTTGCTCGGAAAGCTTGTACGGTTCACCCTTTTTGTTGCCATTGCGATGGTCGTTCAGGTGTCCGTCCTGCCAACGCTGTCGCATGTTGGTGCTATCGCCGATATAGACCAGCTTGCCGCTCGTGTCATACACCACATAAACGCCTGGTTTCTCGGGCAGTTGGCTAGTACTGGAGGTGTCGGCAGCGCTGAGATCGAACTCTCCATCGAACTGCAAGGTAGCAAGTGAACCGATTCCCGCTGACAAACTTTTGAGCAGAATCTCCTTCCACGCTACCCCGCGATTAGCAACATCCATCGCACTTTTCGCCGACGTGGCGGCAAGGGTGTCCTTGCCGGCCTGCAAAGGATCGGCTGTCTTGGCGTTCGGGCGGGAGTTCTTCTTGTTGCGAAAGCCGGCGATCAGTTTTCGATTGGTGTTCTCGATCGCGCGATCAACGATAAGGTTCGCCAATGGAGATAGCGCCTTTTGTTCGTATTGTGGGCCCATGATTCCTTCTCGAAAGAACTTTCCTGTTTGAGGGGCGAACTGCGGGACGGAAGCTATCAAAGTGACACTATTGGTTCCACCTAAAAATGACGCGTTTGAAAAAGTTATGTTCAGGGTACTGTCCACGAGGCCCGTACCGCCAAGAGCTTCGTCGAACACGGATGCACGGAAAGTCTGCTTTTGGCCGGAAGCTGCCTGTTTAAGGTTGCCCCATACCTGAGTGTCGAAGTCCATCCAGTGATGTGGCAAGGGTAGCGTTGCGGAAATGACCGTAAAGATGCGGAAACGAACCGTAAAGAGAGGAGCACAATTCCTGAATGCCAGGAACGACAAAGCCCTGAAGAATCAGGGCTTTGTCGTATATAAGATGGCGGAGGCGATGGGATTCGAACTCATGGACCTGTTACAGTCGACGGTTTTCAAGACTGTCGACAGGCGAGAATCTAATACTCCGTCACGTCTTCGAACAGTCTCAGTTTATTGGACGAAGATGTAAATCCTCAGTCAATATAAGAGCGGATAGCTTTCACAACTCAATACTGAAACCCTCAAGACCCACGTTTTCGGCAAAGCGCCTCACAGCCGTCAAGCTGGCCCAAGTGCGCAGTCGCTCACGCCGTGAGCGCACCGCCCCCAGCGTGCACCGCTGCCGCCCACCGTGGCCACCAGGTAACCACGCACCGCGTGTTGTTCGACCAAGGCGCGCAACACCTCTTCGTGAATCCCTTCGCCAATCATTCATTCCAGCTCCGCCTGACGCGCTTTTGATGCGTCATCAAATACCACGTAAAGGCCCCGATCGCCGCTGGGTTGACCGCCTTCACAGTCTCGATCCCCAGGGTAAAACCTTCGCTCTATCGACCGCGTGCAGGGTGTCGGCCAAGGTGCTGGCCTGGGCAGTTACGACGAGCAGTCTCAGCGCTTGCGCGGGCACCGAAGGCGGCAGGTCCAACGCGGTAAATTCGTTGCTGACAATCATTGCCATTGCCATCCCCTCAGGGTATCAGGTTGCACAAGCGACAAGTTGTGCTGCTCGACGTTGATCAGCCACCAGCCGCCGGTGGGTTCGTTACAGCCGTCAATAATGAGCCCCTGCACCATTGTTCCGTGCGGCAGCATCACCCGGAGCGTGTGGCACTCTTCGGCTTGTGCAGGTAATGCTGCAGTTCAACGCGGACGCGACCGGAGCCTACGTTGATGAAGTCGCACCTAGCATTCAACACCCGTGAACTCGGCCGGCTCCTGCCCCTGATAGCGGGCCAACACGGTGACGGCGGCAGACCTTCAAAGACGTACATGGGCATCTTTGAAATAATGAGTGGCTGGCTCAAGCAGGCGGTAGGTGAATGGTAGACCAGTCCTGGCACGCCTGGTTTCCAAGGCGCTAAAGAAAGGCCCGGACGCCGACGCAAGGTGTGGGGACCTATTGAACATAAACGGCGTTCTATTCGGCGAGACCACGTTCAACTGAACGTCGCTCCTTTTGTATGCTTGAACCATATGGGTCTTATTTCTAAGCGCTTGACGATTAATAGCGAAACTATCTTACGGCTGAAAAGAAGAATGGCTTTTAGCTATCATTCTTTAATAGCCAATAACTCTAAAAAGTTAGAAGCAGTTTTCTATATCGGGTCTATTCTCGTAGCGCGCAATGGAAGTATGGATAACTTGCGTACAAACTCATGCTTTAAACAATTAAAGGACTACCTCATGGAAAGCTTCGCTATTGCTGCATCACAAATTAACTGGAATGGCGGTCAACGGATCACTCTAAATGCAGGTGACACGGCCACCTGCACGACTTTGCGTCCGGGGCAAATTTACGGAATTTTCATTTATAATTCCGCCGGCAGCGATAACAATGCGGCCGTAAATGTTGTATGGAGCAATAGTCAGCCTCCTGCAACCATCACTGTTCCAGGCACCACCGCCAATGCCGGGTTGGCATCGTTGGGATTTGTTTCCGGCACGGATACTCAGACCATCTCAGTTTCGTTGCCTAGCAACAGCGGCATTGCACAGGTTGAGGTGTGGTTGGGCAGTACCAGCATGCCGACGAATACCAGCGGGCTCAACAACAACTCGTTACAGGCTAACGGGGAACAGTACCCGTTTAACAAATACAATCGCTACTATTCCGTACCGCCTTCGAAATGGATGAATCTGACAATCGTTAGCAAAATCACACAGTTTATTTCGTGCCAGTTCCGAGAAGCCGCTGCAACTGTATTTGTGGTAAATGAAACGTCGAATGGCTTACTGGTCGGGCAAGTCACTAACATCGGACCTACTGCTTCGGAAAAGGGGGCAGTCACCATTGTTGCCACTCAGATTCAAAACATCAGCAATAACTTACAGGGCGACGGTACTCAATGGGTCTGGATGGATGCAGATAGCCAGCAAGACTCAACGAGCGCCAGTATCTCATTACAATCCCTATAATTTATAGTTGGCTAGAAGAAGAGCCGCGCAGGGCGCGGCTCTTTTTAGTTTCCCGTGTTCGCTCTTAAATCCAGATTATTGTCCGACAATTAAAGTCAGCCGGTTGGTGCCTTCGCGCGACTCGCTAACACGTCCGTAACCGCATAATCGCATCCGTAATCGCTTTTGCATTCGTGTCCAGGGTTTCCAGAGCCGCAACTGCGTTGTCAGCAACATTGTCTGCGCCAGCCCCTGAAATCCAATGAGTGATCTCTTCGATCGCCGCACCCAGAGCATGCTGGTTGTGCAGGAGCAGTGTTAGAGCATCAGCAGTGGCGATGTTGAAGTTTGTGTTACTTGGCATATGGATCATCCTTGAGTGAAAGGTAGAAAAGCCACGTCCGGCGCGCCAGATCAGCGTAGCCCAGGCAATCATTCATTGAAGACTTTTCCGCACCAAAATGGCGCCCCCGTCCCAAATCTTCCCTACATGGCCATTTTTCAGACGTGAAAAACCGCAAACGCCTGACTCCCTTTCTCATGAAATCAGCGGCTTGCGTTTTTCGAATTTGGCGGTTGAGAAGAGATTAAAGCTCTAAGTGCCCTTCATTTGTATTTCAAGTACGCTCAGCCCGTCCCATCAGCTAAGTGATAAGCATAAAAGATGTGGCCTCAACGGCTGCTTACGGCCAAAAGCGGTCTGTAGCGGTCATAAACGTTACAAAGGTCACAGCAAGCCGAGGGCGGTATCCGCAAGCCCGCCCCTGACCCTGCACGTTCACTTACCGTAAAGCCGCTGGGCAGAGTGCAGTGCTTTGGAAGTGTCTGCGTTGAAAGCTGCCTGCATCTCGTCCAAAGGATTTCCCAACCAAACTGGATTTAAGCCCCGTTTTTTTGCTTCATCCAACAGGGGCGAATACTGCTCAGTCATCAGATGGTAAAAAAGCATTGCACGTTCGACCCTCATTTCCATCCGGACGACAATTTCGCGTTCGTCTCTAATCCTTTGAGTCAGGTCTCGGAGTTTGTCCCATACCTCTTTGTCAGAGATAAAAGTATCCATCAGAATGTTTTCGACAAAGGTCAGGTCAGCGATTAACGCTCGCACGACATGGCCACCCAGCCGGCTCGCATAATAACCGCTGTTTAGGTCGGCTTTGCCATGCGATTTAGTGTGTATAAATCTTAGCTCGGTCAGGTCGGTCAGGACTTTCAGAGTATCGTCTTCTGAGAATCCGATAGATCGAATGTTGTCACGAATATCCGGCCCATCAATGTGCCCCCCTTCAGCATTGCTCTGTTTAACCAATGCCGAAAGGATAAACAACCTAAGCAATCCACCATTGGATTTGCCTAGCCGTGAGTCAAAAGGATTGCCAATTACGGAGAATTCTTCGCTATATACAGACTGGTTGCCCAGCAGGATAGAGCGGAACGCCTCCTGTTTCGGCAGCACGTATGTGTTTTTATTTTTATGGCTTTGAAGAGCCTTTGCTGGATCCGTATATCCTTTTGCTAGGAATTCCCTGGTCATCCGAAGAGCTAGGCGCACATCGTGGTTGGCAAGAACGTCAATGCGCTCGCCAATTTCTGTTCCCAGCACTGAAGACTTGACGATATCAATGAAAACCGACAAGTCATCGACTTTGAAATTCACGCCCCCGTGGGTAGTAAAGCTCCCGCTTTTTCCAGTCAACATTTGGCCGGTCATGAAAAAGCGACGACTTAATACTGCTGGTATTTCAGGCGGCTCAATATGCAAAGGGTCAAAATCGAAAGCATCAAAGGTCGAAGATCCCCTATGCGCTACGTAGGTAGATTCTCGCATGGAGATAATAAGGTTGAGGGACAATCGTCCTGCGATGGCCATTGCATCGGAAAAAATTCTTGACTGCGTACTGTCATCTTCGAACTGGTCGACATTGTCAATCACAAGGAAGATTGGCGCATGCTTCGCGCCATGCGCAATCATCTTGTCCACGTAGGGCTGTTTGGCGCTGTAATCGTTGAGAATCAGCTCCGTTATTTTTTTATCAAACTCAGTTTGGTTTTGAGCGATGAGAAACATAGGCCCTGATTGGAGCGCTTCAATCTCTTCGCGATAGGCGGGTCTGATGGCGCGCTGAAAATCCTTGAAATATGTGTCATTACTCAGGTAGGTGAACAGATGCGCGTAAATGAACTCTAGCGGATTCTCGCTGCGCGAAAAATTTCGGAAATCGATATCAATCCAGTGTGGGTAGGGCGCCGCCTGATTTTTTTCAAAATATGCTGCGGAAGCAACCTTGCGTGTGTACTGGAGAAAGGTTGTTTTGCCTGTGCCCACTGTACCCAAAATCAAAATCGCCAACGGCCGTCGCGACGCAGAAGCGGAGCTTATCGAGTCTGCCAGAGACGAGTAATCCTTCTTTCGCATCGGCTTTTTGGGCTGAGTCGAGAAGAGGGGCTCTCTGCGCTGCAAATGCATCCTGATACGGCTATCGAATTTTTGCCGGTCTGCATTTTTCACATAGCACTTTTCGAGGAGTGAACTCTCAGCACCTACGATTGAGTCTGAGAATGCGCTAATGACCTCGTTTTCAATCAACGGATAAATGGGATTATGTCGTTTTACGGTTGAGCCTTTGAAGAACTTATTGAGGCGCCGTTCTTCAAACTGGTCAGTAGTTCGACCTATAAGCTCGATGGCGAGATTGCCTTCAACCACAGCCGTTCGTGACAGCAGGTCTACGAAATGTTCCAATTCTTCCCCAAGGATTCGACTCAGTGAGTCGAATACGATTGCATAAGAATCCGAGAAAGAAACGGTATCTGTACGGACTGCCGGGAAAATGATCCATTGCGCACCGTTGGTGACAACGGCGAAAGGAATAGACTTTTTCCTACAGTAGTCCCGAGCTTGGACGATTGCTGCGCCGGTATCTCCTTCCATGATCCGGCCCGTGAGCTTGACTCGCTTCTGAGTGGGCACAACGTCGAAGCTGCGCCCGATACGCTTAGCTTCTATGAGTAACGCCACATCTGCGGTTCGAATGATGTAGTCGGCATACGTCGTACCGCCATCTTCGGAGACCCTCTCCTCGTAAGAGATGTCGGTGTCGTCCCACTCCAACACATCTTCCACGATTCTATCGATCAACTTTTTGCGTGTTTCCGCTTCGTTGGCGTTGTGCAGTACCAACTTTGCATGTGTGGTCAACAATTCGCTGGCAATGCTTTCGATCCCATTCACCATCCCACTCTCCTTTACTGCCGATCCGTCGACGGCCGAGTAGCCTCTTCATGTTCTTGCGGGAGCATCGCCATCACTATGACGAGTCATCCTAGCCCTCACTTGCTTTGCGGTAAAGGCGGCGCGTGTTGGTTCGTCTCTATTTCTCAAGACAAAGAAATGACTGCTTTGGGTCGGTTGTCGCCCTTCACGCCAGGCAAAAAACGGCCGATAGCAGTCTGTTGACAATGGCGAAGATTCGCCTTCAGAGGTCATTGTCACGCGAGCATGGCAAGCTAGACAGGTATACTGTATGTATATACAGTGCCAATGTCAGCTATCTTCATTGGTTCCGATTACCGCCTGAGAGATAGGGCGGCAGACCAATGGCCATTTGCAGGTCAACTCTGACTCTCGTAATCTCACATTGATATTACTGAAATGGAAATCGACCTGTGATCACGCTGAAAACTGCCATCATCCACAGTTTCAAAAAGATAGCTCATACAGATCTCGTTTCTGACGTAGTGAAAAAGGACGTTGTCCTCGATATACAAAACCCAGCTTTAGAGTCTCTGGTCGAAGGCATCAACGGCCTGATTGGTAAAGAAGGAAACAGTGTGGTCTACGGCCAATTTGCTGATGACGGTCGCCAGGGTCCGTTTCCTGATCGGTTTGGCGCTTACGTGGAAGTCTGTGGAGATGAGACTGAGTTTATCGAGCTAACCCACTTAGCCATGGATCAGCTTGTCGAGCAGGCTAGGGACCAAACTTTGGCTACCGGCGGCCATATTCTCTGCGCGCAATACACCTCCGGTGCGTCTGACTTCTTTCTGGTCGCCAGCATCAAACAGCGTGGTGGCATCCAGCTCGATGAGAACTACGTGCCCAAAGCCATTCAGGAGGTGGACCTGAAGACGGTTCAGCAGGCAGCCAGGATCAACTTTGTGAAATTCGCTTCGGTTACTGCCGCCGCATGTGCTGCTGCGGGCAATACAGTTGTAGATGCTGAGGGCGCAGAGGAGGTTGATTCGACCTATCTTTGCTTTATCAGCCGCGGTCGGGACAGCCAGGCTTCTGACTATTTCATCTCCGCTCTAGGATGCGCCAAAGGCGTGGCATCCGGCCGGGCGACCAAAAATGCGATTGATTTCGTAGGCCGTTTCTTCCGCAGCAAAAAAGAGCTCAAGCCCTTTGCTTACAAGGCGAAAGAAGCGGTTGTCCGTTACTTGCAGGACCGACTGTCGGATGGCAAATCCGCTCGGCTAGATGCGATCTGCCACGCAGCAATTCAGCACGTTCCGCCTGATCTAGTTGATGAAATTGCAGGACTGAAAGACTATCTCAACGAAGAAAAACATCGAGTACCCGAGGACTTTACTGTCAATGCTAAATCGCTGAAGGAGAAGACCAGGATCAAAGGCGAAGCTGCTAGCTGGTCGCTTCAATTCGAACGTGGCGCCTTGGGGAGAGAGGCAACGTCCGATGTTTATTACGATGAGGATCGCAAGAAGCTAACCCTGTCAAATATGAACCAGGAACTGGTCGAATTGATTGAAAAAGAGCTGCAGGCCAGGGTTGGGTAGGCCATGTTTTCCAATGTCGTAGCCCTGTACCGGGCAATGGGAGCGCCAGTCATCGAAGGTGGTGTGGTCTCCTACGAAGGGCTGCTGACTGCCAACATCACTGCCGCGCTGCACGCGTGCAAGGATCTGCCGCCCGAATTTGGCAAAATCCAGCATCATGAAGAGGTTGAAGGTGGCGCGGTAGAGATCGAGCTCCGCCTACCTACGAATGAATCTGGCCGGTTTTACGCGAAAGTTAGCGACTTGGCCCGTAACGGATCACTAGGCAAAGGACAGTTTCCGCAGAATGTTTACGTCGTTGACTTGGATTGGGCAGATTTCGACGAAATCGAACCGACACAAATTAAAGAGCTGAGACGAGTTTGTAGACTAATCGAGCTCCTTGCTTTGCTGGCAATCGGAGTGGACAAGGACAGCAGCCCAGATACATATAATTTGTTCTTCGCTTTACCTCCCGATGGCGCAAAACCGCCCAGGACATTTCTGCTGCCGACGCAAGTTGATGAACTTGTTCTAGGTCATGAACTTAGGCATATAAGTTTGCTTGAGGAGATTCTCAACCGAAAAAACGAGAATAAGGCTCATCTCTCAGAGCGCAAGCTTATGATTCGGATGGCTATCGCCAGTGTAATTGAGAAGTTTGAAAGTGAGCCAAATCTTTTCCTTGTCGTGGTCCGCGAATGGAAAGAGGTCCTGGCTACATATCGCGCCAATTTACAAACTTACGTCTATAGCTTTTCATTCGAGAAGGCTCGGCGCGAATTAGCACAAGCGGAAATCGACTATGGGACCAAACTCAGCGGCGTGTTGGGTGACGTCGCTGGCAAAATGCTTGCACTCCCTGTCTCTTTTGCTGGATGGGTTGTCCTGAACAACAGTACTTCTGCTTTTGAAGGGTTTGTTCTGGTACTTGGATTAAGTATTGTTTCGCTGGTTTTATTAGCGATATTGCACAATCAAATGCTTCAGACGGACCGCTTGTTGCACAGCTTCAATGTTGTTTTCGACGAATTCAAAGACAAAATCATAACTTATCCTCCCAAGCTTCAGGGCTTGCTCAGAATTACAATTGCACAAGTCGAAAAACAGGGGAGTACTTTGCGGCGTACTTTCCAGCTATTGCAGTTACTGGCGCTTATGCCCGCGGCCGGGGCGGTTCTGGTTAGTCTCGTAAAATATTGGGATGCGTTCTTGCAGGTTGTTGTGACTTCCATATCGGCGATTCTCACAGCCCCTGTTATTGACCCGATTTTTCTAAGTCCATAGCACTGGAGATCGGAGGCAAGTGTTAATAAAATTTCCGCTCCTGGCCGAAAGCTGCCGTCCGGAGGCAATGGCTAGATGCTGCTTGGCATATAAAAAGCCCCGCACCGTGAGGACGATGCGGGGCTTTGAGTATGGAGAGCGAGGGACAGTCCCGTACCATTTTCCGTACCAATGATCGTGTTTTTGCAGGTTTTATCAAGTATCGCTTAACCCTAACCCTTTGATTTCATTGATCTTGTTAACCCACCATAGACCACGGAACATGGCGGTGTAATTCTGTTCCAGTGTCACAGAGATTTATTCCGTATGGGTTCTAGAGGAGGGACGGTTCCTGTCAGTACCAATCAGGATTTGGTCAAGCGCCCCGGCTTCGCTTCAGTCATGAATGTGATTGATCCAACGGGCATAAGTCGAAGCGGCATTTGCACGCTACGGCCAAACTGATTCGGGATGAAATCGAGGTTCATGCATGTCATGGGGCTTATGGTAGCGTAAGTATGCACGTAGTTGTATTGCCAGCTGGCCCTGATATTGAGTGCAGCAGGGGCCGCTTGGCTGCTGTTGCCAGTCATTCTTGCGTGTTAGACAAACTCAAAAATCTTGATTGGCAGCCCAAACACGGTAATCACTCAGCGCTTAAAGGTGGGGTCATTGGAGATTTGCGCCTCAATGCCGACGATCGGCTTGTCGGAGAAGCGTGTCGTCATGCACCTGGCTGGAGCGGCGCAAGCCGGGGGCGGACATCCGTGTGAGGTTCCCTCGACCCCTTGTGGAAAAGGTGCCTGTTGCACATGGGGGGCACTAGGTCTGCCAGGGGCGCATTGCGTTGCGCCCTCGGTCGAAATTGCAATCCCTGCGGAGCTTTAGCCGATTCGTGAGTGTCACCTTTCAGGGCAGGGAGACGCACCAGGATACCGACGGCAGAGTATTCGAAGCGATGAATTCTGACGAAGCTAAGCCCCTGAATAAAGGTTGGCCTTGTCTAGTACTGTGCCACGTTCCGCTGACAATCATTGAGGCAGCCCTCTTGAGAGTCTGGGAAATCTTACGACGGGATTGCGGCTCTCGGTAAAAGGACCGCGCTCGCGAGCGTGCGCCCGGCTCGTTGTTCAGTTCCCACGATTTTCCTTTAACGGAATCAGTCAACTGATGTGACCGGCGCTTCAATTGAATATAGAGGCTAAAGAAATACGTTATTCAAAATATTCCTTTTTGATAGCTGAATTCGGATGTTGCACTGACTCTCTAGCGCTGTTATAAAAAGACAAGACTAATGTCAAATATATTACTACAGCGAGCAAGGCTTCCTTAGCGCTAAATTTATTCTTCAGATTTTTTGAGAAACCGTAAGAAATGGCGCAATAGCCTATCAAGTGAAATGGTAGGAAAAATCTGGTTTCTATCGCGCCTGGTGTGATCGCCAAAACAGGCAGCAACAATAAAACGAGCCAAGTGACTTTTGACAGTATTTGAGGCCAAGGATTTCGGCCCGTTTCAGATCTGGCAACCACGAGTACTAAGAAAAATGCACCTAGTACAGACACTGACAAGCTCGTAAAAGAACGGAAATTTCTATCCTTTGATGATGTTGATGTGTACGGGTCCGGATCTCTGACATCCATACCATTAATGAAATGCTTGGTATAAATTCGCAAAAACGAAAGCGGGTGATTGACGATGGCAGTAAGGATTTTGGGAACAGTAATAACGCCTTCGCCAAGATTTGCATTTTCAAATAAACGCTCGCCCAAAGGGTCTATGTAATAAATCGGATATATACCCCCGGTTTCTGAGTTGTATCCAGTCTCATACCTTTGTATGGTAACTCCCCACTTTAACTGATTGGCGTACAGCGAAGTATTCTTGTGATCCGTTATGACAAATGGTGACGGCGAGTTCAGGTGTTTAAAGTTGATTATTATCTGTGGCAACGAAGCAAAAGTCGCTCCGGCAATAAAAGAAGCTGTTAGCAGAAGTTTTTCGATGTGACTGTTTTTCTTCAGTAATAACGCCGGGATGATTGGGATTAAAATTAGTAATGGGAACAAATATATTGTTCTAATGTTGTAGGCGCCATAAGCGGTGATGCCTGCTAAAAACAAAAATAGAAACGATGAGGCCAGGTTTTTCTGTTTAGACGCTCTTAAGGCTAGGTAAAGGCTCGCCACGATCATGCATAGCGCCGGGAGATCACTTAACGGATAGGCCATTAGACCTGGAAAAAATATCGCAACGAGAAGTGGTGGAAGTATTCGGCGGGAGATCGAGAGTTTCCCTCCGATAAGTCGTGTAAATACATAGGGTAACAATGTGGAAAAAATGTAGGAGAATAGTAGCGCTTGTATAACATAAAATCCAATGTAGCCGGACGAGGGCCACGAATTCGCTATAAATCTAGGAATGGCGAGCACCAGAGGATAAAAATATCCTCGCATGGTTTTTGGAAAATCCAAGTCTAGAATGAAAGAGCTGTAATACCAGTAGGCGTTAGCATCGCCAACGAATTTAATAGCGCCTATGCAGAATTGGGTGGTGAAAATAATAAGTAAAGTTAAAAAAAATGCAGAAAGCTCTTCATGGTGCTTAAAGGCTTTAAGCATGGTTTTGATTTTAGAAGTATGTGGTTTCTTGTAACTGCTAGTGTCCATTCTTAATTTCCGGATGTTTTAATTTTAAACTCTGTAACGTGCTCGAGCTTTTAGGTGTTGGGCATGTGCTGGTAAATTCTACAGCATAAATTTCGAATTTATCGACCTACCATAAGTTTTGCCTGGAGCTTTTCTTTCTGAGGGAGGACGAATCGTCGCTTAGCAGTGCATGAAATGTTTCTCTCCGTACGCAGGATCCGATGCAGGTGGCCAAAAACTGGCCTTAGAGAAGAGTTGGTGGTTTGTCCTCATTTTTGTCAAAATAGATCAGCGCATCCAGAGAAAGCCGCTCGGTGAGCTGAATGTCCGCAGGTCTGTGCTCGAAACCGAGCGCGCTCAGTGGGTGGAGGAACAGCACTATGAATTTGCTCGTGCAAGCCGCTCCTGTGATCATATTTCGCCGCAGATGCGAGGTGATCGATGGACAGGTGTCTAATAATCGGCCGACTATCAAAAGCAAAGTGAAGCTCACGCGGGTGTTGGAAGTTAGTGCTTCAAGCGTATGCAATCATGTGCAGGGCGGTTGGGCACCGTTCGGAATCGGTTTATCTTGAATTTTATTGGAATTAATTTCGTTCGGAAAGTACAATTCGCCAAATTTTTAGCCTTCGTTTTACAGCGCGATGTGCTGCAAATTATTTGACAAGGAAATAATTTAATGGGTTCTAGTGCTGCGCAAAATTTGAGTTCAAAGGAGGCTTTGTCGGAGAGGGAGAATAATCTTTATGTTCGACCTTTAAGTTATCGTCCCGATATCGATGGGCTGCGAGCGCTCGCAATTCTTGCTGTAGTTATATATCACGCGTTCCCGACCGTGCTCACGGGTGGGTTTGTAGGTGTAGATATATTTTTTGTGATTTCCGGGTATCTGATATCCAATATTATATTCAAGGGTGTATCGACAAATAGCTTCAGTGTCTATGATTTCTACGTGCGGCGTGTGAGGCGTATATTCCCAGCGCTCCTGATAGTTCTGCTTTCGTCGTTTATCGCAGCCTGGGTGATCATGATGGGGGCAGAGTTTAAAGTTCTCTGCAAGCATATGATCGCTGGTTTAAGTTTTGTTCAGAATTTCATGATGTATTCCGAGTCGGGTTATTTTGACGCAACCGTTGAAACTAAACCTCTCATGCATTTGTGGTCATTGGGCGTCGAAGAGCAATTCTATCTCTTTTTCCCAGTTTCTATAATCGTTCTTTCCAAAGTCGCATCTAGGTTGGCGTATGCAATAGCGGTAACATTCGTTGGCCTATGTTCATTTGGATTCGGCTTGCTTTATATCTCCGACACACCAGCGGGCGTTTTTTTTCTACCTCAATACCGGGTTTGGGAGTTACTGTTTGGTAGCTTGTTAGCTTACGTTGCGGTGTTCGGATCGCCCCATTCGTGTAAAATTCGATCTCGGGTTCTCCGTAATGCGGCCTCATTTGTGGGTATAACCTTCGTCGTTACAGCAGTATCTATTATTGATAAAAATAAACAATTTCCTGGTTATTGGGCGCTGCTTCCCGTCATAGGCTCAGCACTATTAATATTTTCAGGGCCTGACGCTTGGATTAATAAAAAAGTATTGTCGTCACGCTTCCTGGTCTTTATTGGCTTGATCAGCTATCCGCTCTACTTGTGGCATTGGCCGATATTCTCTTTTACTTACATTTTTTTCTCAGGCACACCCGACTTCCCACTGCGCAGTGCTATGGTAGTTTTATCTGTAGTTCTCGCATGGTTGACCTATAGGTTTATCGAAATACCTATGCGCCAAAAAATATCCGGTCGCACAGCGTTCAGACTTCTGATCTGCGGGGCTCTGGTGTTTATAAGTATTGGTGCGGCGACCATTTCTAAAAATGGGTTTCCATCTCGTCAAGACGAAAGAGAGCAGTTCGCGGAGTACTTTGCTAATGTAAAACCTGATTGGCAATATTTTATGAAACAGGACATTCCTGGTAAGTTCAGGTACGATTGTGACTGGTACAATATGGATGCTTTTCTCAAAGGTTCAGCCACAAATATTCCAGTTTCCAATATTGCAGAAAAATGTTTCAAGTCAAACAAATCCAAGAAGCTTGTTTTTTGGGGGGATTCACACGCGCAACAATATATTTACGGAGTGACACACGAGTTACCTAAAGAGATTGGGGTTCTCAGTGTGGCTACTTCCGGTTGTTTGCCTAATCTTCCGGAAATCGACGCTTCAACTACTGAATATTGCAAAAAATCCAATAAATTTGCGATTCAGACGATAAAGGATCAAAGGCCTAGTGTGGTAATTATAGGTCAGGTACTCTGGCACGATGTCTCCGCCAGTCTCCCTCAACTCGCGACTGCATTGACCTCCTACGGCGTCAAGCATGTAATTGTTATGGGTCCAGTCCCGTTGTGGGACGGGAGGCTTAATCAGATCATATTACAGAGACATTGGGAGTCCACGCCGACTTACTTAAAAGATGGCGTCGTCCAGCATGTTCTTGATTCCGAAGCTGTGCTCAAAAGCAAGTATGGTGATGGGCAGGGTGGATTTCAGTATGTTTCGATGATTGACCTGTTGTGTACTGATAAAGGATGCAGAACTTATTTAGGTTCTGATCGAAAAACTGGAATGACTACGTTTGATAATAGCCATCTATCTCCAGTTGCTTCTATTTATGCTGCGCAGACGACGTTGGTTCCGTTGATAATGAAAGATATCGCAGAAGATAAATAGTTAATACTTTTTTAGCCGGGCCCGCAGATATGCGGGCTTTTTACTATTGCCTTGGCTTTCTAGAACCGGGGTATGATTCTGTTCTAGATCTATCGAACTATCTGTGGAAGTTTTCGCAGCCCGTAAATTTGGTGTAACGCAATTATTCGTCGCGGCCTTCCATCATCGTCCGTTTCAGCATCACATAAACCGCGCCGGCGCCGCCGTGGCGGGCCTGGCAGGAGCAGAAACCGAGCACTTGCGCATGCTGGCGCAGCCAGGTGTTGACGTGGCTTTTGATCATCGGCCGCTTGCCATCCAGGCGCACAGCCTTGCCGTGCGTCACGCGCACGCAGCGGATTTCGAACTTGGTCGCTTCGGCGAGAAAGGACCAAAGCGTTTCCCGGGCCTTTTCCACGCTCATGCCGTGCAGGTCGAGGCTGCCTTCGAACGGGATCTGCCCGACCTTGAGCTTGCGCATCTGGCTTTCCTGCACGCCGTCGCGGGACCACATCAGTTCGTCTTCCGGGCCGACGTCGATCACGAACTGGTCGGACAAGCCATCAATGATAGTGGTGTCGCTGCGCACGGTGGCGGACTGACGCAGCTTGGCAATCTGCGCGCGGTCAGCCTTGGGTTTGCCGGTGTCGGCGCGGTCGTGCTTGATCGGCTTGACGCCCTGGATCGCACTTTTGAACAGAGAAAAATCGTCGTCTTGCATGTCAGCCTCCGCGAAGGGCGGCCAGTTTACCCAAGTCGACAGAAAACGGCCCGGCAAAAAGCCAGGCCGTTGGGTCAGTCGTGTTTTTTCATCAGATGCGGGGACATGTTCAGTTCCCGCGATTGCCGTGCGCGACGGCGGCAGCGGCGCCACAGGGCAACGCCGAAATACAGAAACAGCAAGCCGACGGCGAGCATGATTGCCGAGCCCAGCGGTGATGCGTTCAGGTCACCCAGCGCCGGCGGGCGGCCGAGCAGGCTGGCTGCCCCGGCCATCGCCAGCAGCACGCCGAACGTCGCCAGAATGGCCGAGATCGCCGCGCCAAATCGAAAACGCCAGTTGCTTTGGCCTTTGGGCCGCAAACGGCGTGCGTCAAATCCATCGGATAACTTCATTCCGACCTTCCTCAATGGTATCGGCCCTTCGACCGGGAGTTGACCGGGTTGTTCCTGAGGCTATGGCATTTGCGGCAAATCAGCGGATATAGCGGATGAGCGGCGCCAATGCACCGCTCACAAGGGCAGGATCAGATCAGGTCCTGAGTCTTGGCCAGGGTGGCGAAGTTGTCAGCCATGATTGCCATTTCCGCTTCCTGCACGCGCTCGGCGCTGAGTACGCCGCCCTTGAACGGCAGATCGCGAGTCGCGCAGGCGTCTTCGACCAGGGTGCAGCGGAAACCGAGGTTCTTCGCCGCGCGCACCGTGGTGCTGACGCTGGAGTGACTCATGAAACCGCAAACGATCAGGTCCAGCGAGCCGAGGTTCTGCAGGCGCTCGAGTAGCTCAGTGCCATGGAAAGCGCTCGGCAGCAGTTTGCCGATAATGGTTTCATCACCCTGTGGTTCCAGACCAGGGATGAACTCGCCACGTTCGCCCTGCGGGTCGAACAGGCCACCAACGGTGCCGAGATGACGCACGTGCACGATCGGCCGACCGGCGGCACGGGCTGCGGCAACCACTTGTTTGATGTTCGCGACGGCCGCGTCCATGCCGCTCAGGGCCAGCGGGCCACTGAGGTATTCCTTCTGGGCATCGATGATGACCACGGTGGCATGGCTCAGGGTGGCCGCTGCGTAACCGCGACCGCTGAGTTGAAACATCGTTTTTGGAACGGACATTCTGGGGCTCCTCGGGGTGGGGCTTTTGCGACATTGTCCTCTGGCTGAGCGATTCTGTGAATCGCTACCATCGTAGGCGCCGTCGTTCTTGGCCTGCAGCCTTGTCAAGTTACACGTTCCGTTCAATGCCTGATGCAAAAAAAAGAAATCTCCTACCGTTGCCGCGCGGTTTTTCCTGCGTCGTCGTCGGGCGTTTTGGCTGTTAGAATCGCCAGTCGTTTTTTCTGGAGTTCTACGCCGTGATCACTTCCCGACTTCGTACCCTGCGCGACCACATCCGTTGGGCCGTCAGCCGCTTCCATGGGGAGGATCTGTTTTTCGGTCATGGCACCGACAACGCCTGGGATGAGGCGCGCCAGTTGGTGCTGGGCGCTTTGCACCTGCCATGGGAAATCGCCGACAGCTATCTTGATTGCGCGCTGGAAGATGACGAACTGGTCAATCTGCAGCGCTTGCTCAAGCGCCGCATCGAAGATCGCGTTCCGACCGCCTATCTGCTCGGCGAGGCGTGGTTCTGCGGCATGTCGTTCATCGTCGACCAGCGCGTGTTGATCCCGCGTTCGCCGATTGGTGAACTGATCGAAAACCGCTTTGCGCCATGGATCGGCAACGAACCGGCGCGAATTCTCGACCTGTGCACGGGTTCCGGTTGCATCGGTATTGCCTGTGCTTACGAGTTTCAGAATGCCGAGGTAGTGCTCGCGGACCTGTCGTTCGAGGCGCTGGAAGTGGCCAACCAGAACATCGAGCGCCATGGCGTCGATGAGCGCGTCTACACCGTGCAGGGTGATGGCTTCGATGGCTTGCCGGGTCAGCGTTTCGACCTGATCGTGTCGAACCCGCCCTACGTCGACGCGGAAGATTTCGCCGACATGCCGGACGAATATCAGCACGAGCCGGAGCTCGGTCTGGCCTGCGGTGATGATGGTCTGAATCTGGTCCGGCGCATGCTCGCCGAAGCGGCGGATCATCTGACCGAGAAAGGTTTGTTGATTGTCGAGGTGGGCAACAGCCAGGTGCACGTCGAGGCGTTGTACCCGGAAGTCGATTTCGCCTGGCTGGAGTTCCAGCGTGGCGGGCATGGCGTGTTCATGCTGACAGCCGAGCAGTGCCGCGCGCATCAGGCCCTGTTCGCGTCCCGCGTCTAAGGTTGTGACAGATCGTTCCCACGCAGAGCATGGGAACGATCAGTACGCGCCCAAGCCCTCAGCGGTGCGTAGCAATCCAGATCAACAACCCCGCCTGAAACACCGCAAACGCCACCAGACACGTAATGGTGAAGCGCAACCCGGCGTCTTCACGCTTGAACTTGCTGACTTTCTCTTCCTGCTTCTTCAGTTTCACTTCCTGCTCAGCGAGATTCTGTTCGGCCTGCTGCAGCATCTGCGCGGCTTCAAGAATCTCGACGATCTGCAGTTTTTCGCTGTTCCAGTCACCGAGCAGATCACCGACCTGCACCGCCTTGATGCTGCCCTTCAAATGCTGGGCGTCGGCGTAAGCCACATCGAAACCGTGCACGCGCAGGAAATGGTCGCGACGCAAGCGAGTGTCTTCGTTTAGCGCATCCTTGTTGTTCAGGTCCATGCCTTCGACGGTGTAGCCGGGCCAGCGCTTTTTCGCCCAATTGATGCCTTGCGCAGCCATGAAGCGGCCGATACCGCGATTCAGCGGTTCGATCTGCAAGCCACTGTCGGGACCGAAACTCACGCGTTTGCTCGCGTGGTCGACCCACACATCAAGATGATTCTGCTCTTTGCGCACACGCTGGTTGGGCAGCTTGATCGCCATGCGCATCAGGCTGCGCTCTTTGCTGTTGCGCTCGGCATAACCGAATTCGACAAAGCGCAACGGCCGGCCGCCGGTGTTGCGGTCGGTCTGCAGCGGCGCCAGGCGAAGCATCTTGTGGTGCTCGGCCTGAACGTCCGCCCACGGCAGTTCGACCGCTGGCGGTGCGTCTTTTTCAGCGCTGGTGTCGGGTGAAGTCTGGGTTTCAGTCATAACGGCGAGATCCTGTCCAAGCCCTGCTTGCCGCCAGACGTTGCGCTGGCGACAAAGGCTTATCGGCCGTTTTCTGTGAGGCTGGAGGGTAAAACGCAGTTAACTTGCACGAATTCCGTCAATAAATTCGATGACGGCAGCGCCCAGTTCGGCGGCCAGGGGCAAATTCGGGTCCTTGTAGGAGGCCAATTGCCGCTTCATGTCGTTGTGGACGATGCGCAGCACGTGATTCATACCGTCGATCACCGTCAGTTGCGCGTCCGGTTTCGCCGCCTTGAGCAGCTTCGCGTCCTCGGTGCCGACCTGAATGTCGTTGCTGCCCTGAACGATCAGTGCCGGCATTTTCAGCTGGGCAAAGGCTTGCGCCGGGTCCTGACGGAACAGCGAAATCAGGTACGGCTGCACGCTCGGGCGAAAGATCACCTGCAACGGCTGCGGCACGTTGTCATCGGTATGGCCGGCCTTGAGGCTGTCGAGCAGCTCGTTGCTGCGCAGCATCAGTGGCGGCGGCAGGCTGCGCGCCAACTGTTCGCGGATCACTTCATCGACCGGCCGCGCGCTGCCAGACAGCGAGATCACCGCCGCTGCGTCCAGCTTCGGCGCAGCGAGGCTGGCAATCAGCGCGCCTTCGCTGTGGCCGAGCAGAATCAGTTTGCCGAAACGCGGATCGGCCTTGAGCTTCTGCCCCCACGCCACCGCGTCCGCCGCATAGCCTTCTACAGACAAATCACGTTCATCGGGAGCGGCCGCCAGGCTTGCCGCAACGCCACGCTTGTCGTAGCGCACGCTGGCGATGTTGTGTTTGGCCAGCACCCAGGCCAAGCGCTTGAGACTGTCGTTGCGCCCGCCGTCGGGGTTGTTTCCGTCGCGATCTGTAGGACCCGAGCCAGAAATCATCAGAACAATCGGCACCGGGCTGTCGGACTTGGGCAGCAACAGCGAGCCGAAAAGTTCGCCGCTGCCGGTGTCCAGAGTGACCGGGCGCTGTAGGACTGTCGCTTGGGCAAAGCCGGTAAAGAGGGTAAGACTCAAGATCAGAACTCGCAGCATCATCACGCCATCATTGGTCAAGGTGCCGGTTGGACTCGCCGGCACCACTAAGGTTCGAGGATGAACTACTCGGTTAGCCTGCGTATACTGGCGCGCATCAAGAATTCGGGTTTGATTTCACGGAGCGTCCTGCATGTCCGGCAATACCTACGGCAAGTTGTTCACTGTCACCACCGCTGGCGAAAGCCATGGTCCGGCGTTGGTCGCCATTGTCGACGGCTGCCCGCCGGGCCTGGAGATTTCCCTGGAAGATCTGCAGCGCGACCTCGATCGCCGCAAGCCTGGCACCAGCCGCCACACCACCCAGCGCCAGGAAGCCGATGAAGTCGAAATCCTCTCCGGCGTGTTCGAGGGTCGCACCACCGGTTGCTCGATCGGCCTGCTGATTCGCAACACCGACCAGAAGTCCAAGGACTACTCGGCGATCAAGGACCTGTTCCGCCCGGCTCATGCCGACTACACCTATCACCACAAATACGGCGAACGCGATTATCGCGGCGGTGGCCGCAGTTCAGCGCGGGAAACCGCCATGCGCGTGGCAGCCGGTGCGATCGCCAAGAAGTATCTGGCCAGTCAGGGCATCGTGATTCGCGGTTACATGAGCCAGCTCGGTCCGATCGAAATTCCATTCAAGACTTGGGATTCGGTCGAAGAAAACGCCTTCTTCAGCCCTGACCCGGACAAGGTCCCGGAGCTGGAAGCCTACATGGACCAGTTGCGCCGCGATCAGGACTCGGTCGGAGCGAAGATCACCGTGGTCGCCGAAGGGGTCATGCCGGGCCTTGGCGAGCCGATCTTCGATCGCCTCGACGCCGAACTCGCCCACGCGCTGATGAGCATCAACGCGGTTAAGGGCGTGGAGAT
Source organism: Pseudomonas siliginis (assembly GCF_019145195.1). GTDB lineage: Bacteria > Pseudomonadota > Gammaproteobacteria > Pseudomonadales > Pseudomonadaceae > Aquipseudomonas > Aquipseudomonas siliginis. The sequence goes on along the minus strand of NZ_JAHSTW010000014.1, from coordinate 9,865 downwards.
CGGCGCCGGTTTCGCCTGTGTCGCCCAGCGTGGTACCGAACACCGCGATGAACTGACGCCGGAAGGATTCCTCAGCAACAACGCCGGCGGCATCCTCGGTGGCATCTCGTCCGGCCAGCCAATCGTTGCGCATCTGGCATTGAAACCGACCTCGAGCATTACTACGCCGGGCCGCTCGATCGACGTGAATGGCAACCCGGTCGATGTGATCACCAAGGGTCGTCACGACCCCTGTGTCGGCATCCGCGCGACGCCGATCGCCGAAGCGATGATGGCCATCGTGCTGATGGATCACCTGCTGCGCCACCGTGGGCAGAACGCCGATGTGCGCGTGAGCACGCCGGTGCTGGGCCAGCTCTGATGGCTGCGCTCAAAGCCGTCGCGGCATAACCGGCGTGGCGGCGCTTCCTTACTGGCGGCTGTCCAGTTTCTATCTGTTCTATTTCGCCTTGCTCGGTTCGACAGCGCCGTTCCTGGCGCTGTACTTCGATCACCTCGGCTTCAGCGCCGCACGCATCGGCGAGTTGGTGGCGATTCCGATGCTGATGCGCTGCGTGGCGCCGAACATCTGGGGCTGGCTCGGCGATTACACCGGCAGGCGTCTGGCCATCGTGCGCTTTGGCGCGGTGTGCACGTTGCTGACCTTTTCACTGATCTTCGTCAGCCAGACCTACGCCTGGCTGGCGATGGTCATGGCCCTGCATGCGTTCTTCTGGCACGCAGTGCTGCCGCAGTTCGAAGTCATCACCCTCGCGCATTTGCAGGGGCAAACATCGCGCTACAGCCAGATTCGCCTGTGGGGCTCGATCGGTTTCATCATCACTGTGGTAGTGCTGGGGCGGCTGTTCGAATGGCTCAGTCTGGACATTTATCCGGCGGCGCTGGTGCTGATCATGGCTGGCATCGTCCTCAGCAGTTTGTGGGTGCCGAATGCGCAACCGGCGCAGGGCAATCGGCCGACGGGTGATGGCTTCCTCAAGCAATTGCGTCATCCCGGCGTGCTGGCGTTTTATGCTTGCGTCGCGCTGATGCAGGTCAGCCACGGGCCGTATTACACCTTTCTGACTCTGCACCTTGAACGCCTCGGTTACAGCCGTGGCGTCATCGGTATGCTCTGGGCCGTGGGCGTGGTGGCGGAAGTGCTGATGTTCATGGCCATGAGCCGCATTCTGGCGCGCTTTTCCCTGCGCCGGGTGTTGCTGGCGAGCTTCCTGCTGGCGGCGTTGCGCTGGGTGCTGCTCGGTTCGTTTGCGGAGTTTCTCTGGGTGTTGTTGTTCGCCCAAGTGCTGCACGCAGCGACTTTTGGCAGCTTTCACGCGGCTGCCATCGCTTTCGTGCAACGTAGTTTCGGCGCCCGCCAGCAAGGTCAGGGCCAGGCGCTGTATGCGGCACTGGCCGGCACCGGCGGGGCGCTGGGCGCCCTGTATTCCGGCTACAGCTGGAATGCCCTCGGCGCGACATTGACCTTTAGTATTGCCAGTCTCGCAGCGCTTGCCGCTGCCGTTATCATTGCCACATGTATGCAAGAGGACAGGCCATGAGCCTTAGCCGTGAACAGCTCGCCCAGCAGATCGTTGACGCCGGGCGTTTTCTATATGGCCGTGGCTGGTCGCCAGCCACCAGCAGCAACTATTCGACGCGCCTGTCGCCGAGCGAAGCGCTGTTGACCGTATCGGGCAAGCACAAGGGCCAGTTGGGTGTGGATGACGTGCTCGCTACCGATCTGTCCGGCAATAGCCTGGAGCCGGGCAAGAAACCCTCCGCCGAAACCTTGCTGCACACCCAGCTCTACAGTTGGCGCGCGGAGATCGGTGCGGTGCTGCACACTCATTCGGTGAATGCCACGGTGTTGTCGCGGCTGACCCCGGAAGATTTCATCGAGTTCGAAGACTACGAATTGCAGAAAGCCTTCAGCGGCATTTCCACCCATGAATCACGGGTGCGTGTGCCGATTTTTGACAACGATCAGGACATTGCGCGCCTCGCCGCCAAGGTGCAGCCTTGGCTCGACGCCCATCCCGATTGCGTCGGTTATCTGATTCGCGGCCATGGCCTCTACACCTGGGGCGCGCAGATGAGCGACGCGCTGCGGCAGATCGAGGCTTTTGAATTCCTGTTTGAATGCGAGTTGAAAACCCGCAGCGTCATGAACTGCCAAGGCTGAGTTCATCTGAAACAGCCCGTTTGCCTGATGCCATGCGGCGCCCGACCGGTCTTCAAGAGCCGGACGGCGCCGCCGCTACCGAGGAATTGCCCATGAGCAGCCTGTCCGTTTATCACGTTTCCAGCCCTGAGATTCCCAACAAGGTGCTGACCCATTTCGAAGACATCGCCTCGACGCTGGCCGAGCAAGGCGTGCGTTTCGACCGCTGGCAGGCCGCCGCGAAGATCCAGCCCGGCGCCAGCCAGGAAGAAGTCATCAGTGCTTATAAAGAGCAGATCGACAAATTGATGACCGAGCGCGGCTACATCACCGTCGATGTGATCAGCCTCAACAGCGATCACCCGCAAAAAGCCGAACTGCGCGCCAAGTTCCTCGAAGAGCACCGTCACGGCGAAGACGAAGTACGATTTTTCGTCGCCGGTCGTGGCTTGTTTACCCTGCACATCGACGATTACGTCTATGCCGTGCTCTGTGAAAAGAACGACCTGATTTCGGTTCCGGCCGGCACCAAGCACTGGTTCGACATGGGCGAACATCCGCACTTCGTGGCGATCCGTCTGTTCAACAACCCGGAAGGCTGGGTTGCCAATTTCACCGGCGAAGACATCGCCGGTCGTTTCCCGCGTCTGGAGGACTGAAACCGTGTCGATCAAAGCCATCCTCACCGACATCGAAGGCACCACCAGCGCGGTGAGTTTCGTCTTCGACGTGCTGTTTCCCTACGCCGCCAAACATTTGCCCGACTTTGTGCGCCAGAACGCTTCGCGTGCTGATGTCGCCGAACAGCTCGACGCCGTGCGTCGCGACAGCAACGAGCCGCAGGCTGACGTTGAACGGGTTGTTGAAATCCTCTTGAGCTGGATCGCCGAAGACCGCAAGGCCACGCCGTTGAAGGCGTTGCAAGGCATGGTCTGGGCGCAGGGCTATCAGGCCGGGCAGTTGAAGGGGCATGTCTATCCTGATGCCGTTGAAGCGCTGCAACGTTGGCATGCGGCCGGTTATCAACTGTTTGTTTACTCGTCCGGCTCGATTCACGCGCAGAAACTGATTTTCGGTTGCTCGGAAGCGGGGGATCTGACACCGCTGTTCAGCGGCTATTTCGACACCACATCGGGGCCGAAGCGTGAGGCGCAGTCCTACCGCAACATTCAGCAGGCGGTGGGTGTTGAAGCCGATGAAATCCTGTTCCTGTCGGACATCGTCGAAGAGCTCGACGCTGCCCAGTCGGCCGGCATGAAAACCTGCGGTCTGGCGCGTGGAGGCGGGGAGTTGGCAGGGCACGTGACGGTGGACAGCTTTACCGGAATCGAACCGGAAGCTTTCTGACCCTTGAGTGAAAATGTGGGAGCGAGCCTGCTCGCGAAAGCGGTGTGTCAGTAAAACAATTTGTATCGGACAACACCGTATTCGCGAGCAGGCTCGCTCCCACAGTAGATATGTGGCAGACATAAACAAACAGGCCGTGAAGCGCATGCTCAACGGCCTGTTTTTGTTTAAAGCAAATTACAACGAGTGATAGGTCGGCAGAGCAAAACGCTGCTGGCTCTGCAGCATCGCAATTTGCGGCAGCTCGCTGGCTTGTTCGGCAAGGTCGCGGCGGATCGCGCTGATCGCCCACGACAGTTGGTCGCCGGCATGCAGTTGCTGATACGAGAGCGCGCGTTTGAAGACTTTGCCGTCGCTGCTACGCAGAGTGAGCAGGATGCCACCGTCAGGACGTGGGGCAGTGCTGACTTCGTAGTTGGAGAACAGCGATGTAAATTTTTCTTGAATCAGGCTCATGTCATCAGCTCCGTATGTACTTGAATGGCAAGCATGCGGAGGTAGTTGCAGCGTTTGTGCCAGTATTGATTCGAATAAAATCCCTTTAAAATCAACAAGTTGTAGGCATTGCATTTTGCAGGCGTCGTGCAATCTGCATGAATGGCCATCGTGCATCCTGCATTTTGCGTGATTTTTCTCCGTACAACGGAACCAAACGTCCGTACCAGAATCCGCTCTCCCCGAAGGCGCGACGGGATACAAATCATTGCAAAAACCGCGTGTACAGCCCCGCGAGCACTGACGTACTTTCCTTCTCGACCCACGGCGTAAACGCGTCGGTCGCAGTCATTACCCGATAACAAGAACAGCGGTCTGCACGTCAAGATCGAACGGGGAGCTTTCATGCGTCACGCACCAAGCGACACGATTACCTGGGGCATGATGCTCCGCAAACTGCCGATGATCGCCAAAGCCATCCCCCGGGTGGTCAAAGGCATGAAGGTGGCCAATGTCACGGATCCGACCCAAACGTGTGGTCTGGGCTGGACGTTCGAGCAGGCGACGCTGCGCAATCCCGATGGTGTGGCGTTGTTGCAGGGCGATGTTGCGTTGACCTACACGCAGGTCAACCAGTGGGCCAATCGCATTGCGCATTACCTGAGTGAGCAAGGTATCGGCAAGGGCGACGTGGTCGCGGTGTTCATCGAGAACCGTGCGGAATTGCTGGTGACAATCCTGGCGCTGGCCAAGCTCGGCGCGGTCAGTGCGCTGCTCAATACCTCGTTGATGCGCGACACGCTTGTTCACAGCATCAATCTGGTTGCGCCTGTGGCCATCGTGGTCGGCGAAGAACTGACCGCTGCCTATGCCGGCGTGCGTGATCAGGTAGCGATCGCAGCGCCCCGCACCTGGTTTGTCGCGGATCAGGACACATACAGCCATCCGGGCATCGCGCCCGAGGGCTACGTCAATCTGATCAGCGCCAGTGCTGACGCCAGTAGCGATAACCCGCCGAGCAGCGCGCAGATTTTCTTCGACGATCCGTGTTTCTACATCTACACCTCCGGTACCACCGGCCTGCCCAAGGCCGGGGTGTTCAAGCATGGACGCTGGATGCGCAGTTCAGCGAGCTTCGGCATGATCGCCCTCGATATGCGCCCGGATGATGTCGTTTACTGCACCTTGCCGCTGTATCACGCCACGGGCCTGTGCGTGTGCTGGGGATCGGCGATCAACGGCGCCTCGGGTTTCGCCATCCGCCGCAAGTTCAGCGCCAGCCAGTTCTGGGGTGACGTGCGCCGCTATCGCGCAACCACCATCGGCTATGTCGGTGAGCTGTGTCGCTACTTGGTTGAGCAACCGGTCAGCGCCGATGACAGCCGCCACGACGTGCGCAAGATGATCGGCAATGGCTTGCGCCCCGGCGCCTGGGCCGAGTTCAAGACGCGTTTTGCCGTCGAGCACATCTGCGAGTTGTATGCCGCGAGCGACGGCAACATCGGTTTCACCAACATCCTCAATTTCGACAACACCGTCGGGTTTTCGCTGATGGCCTGGGAACTGGTCGCTTACGACCATGACAGTGGCGAGCCGTTGCGCGGCGATGATGGTTTCATGCGCAAGGTCGGCAAGGGCGAGCAGGGCCTGCTGCTGGCGCGGATCGACGACAAGGCACCGCTGGACGGTTACACCGACCCGCAGAAAACCGCCCGCGTCGTCCTCCACGATGTGTTCAACAAGGGCGATCGCTTTTTCAACACCGGCGACCTGCTGCGCAATATCGGTTTCGGCCATGCGCAATTTGTTGATCGCCTCGGCGATACCTATCGCTGGAAGGGTGAAAACGTGTCGACCACCGAAGTCGAAAACCTGTTGCTGCAACATCCATTGATTGCTGAAGCCGTGGCCTACGGTGTGGAAATCCCCAACACCAACGGGCGTGCGGGGATGGCCGCAATCACTCCCGCCGAATCGTTGGCCACGCTGGATTTCGCTGAATTGCTGAGTTTCGTCCGGCAACGTATGCCGGCTTATGCCGTGCCGTTGTTCTTGCGGGTGAAAGTGAAAATGGAAACCACCGGGACCTTCAAATACCAGAAGACTCGCCTGAAAACCGAAGGCTTTGACCCCGGGCTTACCGGCGATGACCCGATCTTCGCCTGGTTGCCCGGCAGCGAAACTTACGTGCATGTCAGTGAGCAAATCCTCGCTGAAATTCAACAGGGCAAACATCGATATTGAGTGTGGCTATCGGGACGCTCGGAAAAAACCGAGTGACAGCCACCGTCGCGCTCGGGAAACTGTCGGCTTTCCGATAGACCGAAATGGAGTGCCCCATGTCCGACCAAAGCCGCCAGATGACCCCTGAAGAAGCTGCCGAATTCACCGAGCAGGTTTTCAACAAGGCGCGCGACGGTGATGCCGAGATGCTTGATCGCCTGGTCACCGCCGGGCTGCCGGTGAACCTGAAAAACAGCAAGGGCGACACCTTGTTGATGCTCGCCAGCTACTACGGCCATGTCGATGCGGTGAAGGTCCTGCTTAAACACAAAGCCGATCCGGAAATGCGCAATGGCAACGGCCAGAGCCCGATTGCCGGCGCTGCGTTCAAAGGCGATCTGGCGGTGGTCAAGGCGCTGGTCGAGGCGGGCGCCGAGATCGAAGGCTCGTCGTTTGACGGCCGCACGGCGCTGATGATGGCGGCGATGTTCAACCGCGTTGAAATCGTCGACTACCTGATTGGCCAGGGCGCTGACCCGAAAGCCAAGGACGCCAATGGCGTGACCGCGCTGGATGCGGCGCGGACCATGGGCGCAGTCGATACCACCGCGCAGCTGGAAAAGTTGTTGGCGTAAAGTTCACGGACTGTGGCGAAGGGCAGAATGCGCTATCCTTCGCGCCCTGAAAATTCACCTCCGCCACAGGATCCGCCCTCATGAAAGCCGCACTCGTCGAACTCATCAGCAAAATCAGCTCCGGCTGCATGGGCGAGGACGAGATCCTGAAAGTGGCCGACGAAGCCGCGCAGGCCTACGCCGATGCCAATGCTTTTCTGGCCGCCAATCCGGACATCAACTACGACGACACTTTCCCGATCCCGCTGGGTGAGTGGGTAGTGGTCGGTAGCCTGCCGGAAACCGTGCTGTTTCAGGCCGATGCCTATGTCAATCTGTTCGCACAAATCGTTGCTTCGTTTGGCCCCGGCGTGGATTTCAACCTTAAGCCCAAACAACTGGCCAAGACCGAAGCACTGACCGCACTCAACCGCATCCAGGTGCAAATGAGCAGCCTGAACAAGGAAAACGGCGGTTACACGTTGATGAACTTCAGCCAGTTGCTCGACGATGAATTGCAAATGGTCCTGGTCTACGGCAACGACGTGCCCCGCGTGCTGGAGTTGTGCGCCGAGGCCGGCATCGCCGCTGCGCCGGCACTGGAAGCCTTGAAGGTCGCCGTTCACGTCTGAACGCAATAAAAGGGAACCCTGCGCGCGACCGTCTATCCTAAAAGTGCATGCCACTATTCTGGAGCGACACCATGGGTTCCACGTTCAACGGTCTGATTGGCCTGATCATCCTTGCCCTCGACATCTGGGCCATCATCAACGTGCTGAAAAGCGGCGCCTCCACCGGAATGAAAATCGTCTGGGTGTTGCTGATCATCCTCCTGCCGGTGCTGGGCCTGATCATCTGGGCGATTGCCGGACCGCGGGGCAACGTCCGGATCTGAGCTGATTTTCGATCACACTGTTATCCCTGTGGGAGCGAGCCTGCTCGCGAAGACGTTGTGTCAGTCGCCATCACCGGCAACTGATGCTGCGCTTTCGCGAGCAGGCTCGCTCCCACATTGGTTTGCGGTGGTAAAAACAAGCTGAGGTTCGACCTGTCATCTTCGGCAACGTAGAATGCGCGCCTTTCCCGGGCAATCGTCCCCACGATGGCGCCCGCGCATTTATCGGAGCACTTGACCATGACCGTTACCAAGACCAGCGAGTACCTGGAAACCCTCTACGAAGGCTACGGCCAGCGTTTTCGCATGGAAAAACTGCTGCACGAAGTGCGCACCGAACACCAGCATCTGGTGATCTTCCAGAACCCGCGCATGGGCCGGGTGATGGCGCTGGACGGCGTGATCCAGACCACCGAAGCCGACGAATTCATCTACCACGAGATGCTCACCCACGTGCCGATCCTCGCCCACGGTACCGCCAAGCGCGTGCTGATCATCGGTGGCGGTGACGGCGGTATGCTGCGCGAAGTGACCAAGCACGCCGGCGTCGAGCACATCACCATGGTTGAAATCGACGGCACCGTGGTCGACATGTGCAAGGAATTCCTGCCGAACCATTCCGCCGGAGCCTACGATGATCCGCGCCTGAACCTGGTGATCGACGACGGCATGCGTTTCGTCGCCACCACCACTGAAAAATTCGACGTGATCATCTCCGACTCCACCGACCCGATCGGTCCGGGCGAAGTGCTGTTCTCGGAGAATTTCTACCAGGCGTGCCGCCGCTGCCTGAACGAAGGCGGCATCCTGGTGACTCAGAACGGCACACCGTTCATGCAAATCGACGAAGTCAAAACCACCGCCGGTCGCCTGCGCAGCCTGTTCCCGGACTGGCACTTCTACCAGGCCGCCGTGCCGACCTACATCGGCGGCTCGATGACCTTCGCCTGGGGCTCGACCAACCCGGCCTACCGCAAGCTCAGCCGTGAAACCCTGCAACAGCGCTTCATCGGCAGCGGCATTGTCACCCGTTACTACAACCCGGAAATCCACATCGGCGCGTTCGCCTTGCCGCAATACGTGCTGCAGGCGGTCAACAAGCCAAGCAACGACTGATCACGTTGAAGTCGCTCTGCAAGGGAGCTTTTGTGGTGAGGGGATAAATCCCCTCGCCACAGAAGTCCGCCTTACCGATTGGATGGTTATTTTCACCGTTGTCGGCCGCAATCCTTTTGAACCAACTCTCGCGGGAAAAAGTCGAGATAGAGGTAAGCCCATTTACGGGTTGATCGAGGAGGCACTGATGCAAAAGTGGAAAGTCACTTTCGTGGATGATCACGGTGAAATTGTCGATGAAGTCTTCGAACGTGAGGAATGCCCGTCCGATGATGAAGCCGCACGGCTCGTCAAAGAGCGGCTTCTTCCGGTCGCCGCCCAGCTGGATCTCAACGATCTGGAAGGGCGCACCGCCGATGCCGGGGTGAAAAACCTCAAGACCCAGAACGGCATCGAAATCCTCAGCATCACCCCTGTCTGAACACTTCCTGTCATCTCGTAAACCAGGCCTTGGCAGCGGCGCTCTCTTGGGGCTACTCTGCAAGCGAGATCAGCGAATGGATCGCTAAGGTCTGGTCTTGTCAGCTACATGCTTGTTTCCCGCGCGCAACCACGTTGCCGTAGTACTTAGGCCAAAAGGCCCGGGGCGGGAATACGGAAAGTCTATCCATCAATCGAGGGGGACGATTCATGAGCACAGCCTATCAAGAAGACATCAGCAGCAACGTTCTGCGCCGCATGAAAGAAGGCGGTTTCGATTTTTCCCGGTTCCATCCCATCGAGTTCTACGCGATTTTCCCGGACGAGGAGCGGGCGCGCAGGGCAGCAGGCAAATTTCGCGGTGAATCCATCAATGCCCAGGTCAGTGCGCGCGACGACGGCGCCTGGTCGCTGGAATTGAGCAAAGTGATGTACGCAACCTATGACGACATCGGCGATTTCGAGCAAGGCTTTTCAGCCGTGGTCGAACCGCTGGGCGGCATTATCGAGGGTTGGGGCGTGAAGCAGGAGGTGCGCAATCGTTACCGGTTGAATTGATATTGCGCATTGTTTGTCGGACAACGGCTGACCTTCGGGTCGGCCGTTGTCGTTTCTGGCTTCTGCACATCGCAGTGGCAAAACCCTGAAACAAGAATCCCGGGCAAAAAAAAA
>NZ_JAHSTW010000013.1 GCF_019145195.1 Pseudomonas siliginis | reverse complement strand
ACAGGAGTCGGAAGACAGCGAGCCGCTGTACTTTGACGTTGTGCCAGCGGCACCCTTCATTGAAACCCCGATCGAAGGCGATGCCATCGGGCAGCAGGTGATGGTGTGCGGTTTTGGCGTGCCGGGCGATACGGTTACGGTGACGCTGGTCGGTGCCGCGCGTTCCGAGCCGGCAAGCGCCATCGTGCAGGAAAATCGCACCTGGTCAGTGATGCTCGATGCAAGTCTGCTCGGCGGAGGGCTTTACCGGCTCGAGGCAGTCGCATCTCTGGACGAGTTCGAATCATTTGAAACCCTGCGCTCGGTCATTTTGGGTACTTTTGTGCCAGCCCTCGACGAGCCGGCGCCGGGACGCTGGGTCAGTTATCCAGTGCAGTTCAGCGGCAAGGGCCGTCCGGGCGTGGGCGCCGTCGTGAGTTGGTACAACCCGGATATTCAGTGGCTGGCTCAGGTACCCGTGGTCGATGAGCACTGGCGCGGGGCGGCGACAATGGCACTGCCTCTGGCGGGCAACTGGTACCGATTCCGGCAGACGCTGACTGACGCAGCGGATGGCGCAACGATGTCCGATTGGGCCGACAGTGCGCGTTTTGAAGTCGAAGCCGCACGCTTGCGCAACGACAATTCCTGAAACGCGGTTTCCGACGAACGGCTATAAAACCTGTCATAAATGACAGTGGACTTGACGCCATTCGAAGCGCTCAATCGTACTCATTGAATGTGCAGCCTGACGAAGGACGTCAGGTTGCGCGGGCCAGTTGTCGCCTTAAGGAAATCTGATCATGGTTGATTCGCGCCGTCCCCCCCTGCAGCTGTTCGATCAGTTGTTCAGCAAGGAACAACGAGCACAGAACGTCGGACTGCAGAACCTCGAGACATACCTGCAAAACGGTGGATCAATTTATCCACTGGTTGAAAAGGGGGTTCAATGCATGGTCCAAGAGCATCAGCTCAGCGTTGAGCAAGCGCAACAATATTGGCGCGGCGCCAATAGCCTGGCCACGTCTCAGCGGCGCCAATTTATCGAGCAGACGCTGAGGGGCACCAGGCCCGCGCCAAAGCGCAGCTCCAGCGGTTTGTTATCGATCGTAGACGGTCCCAATTATCACGCTCTGATCGGTACCGATTTTTCCGCGTTGTGCCCGCCAGATGCACTGGAGTCCATCTGGTCGCCAGTGGCGTATCTGATCGACTTGTTGCGCTGGGTTCGTGACCGTCTGGAGGGTATTAGAAAGGAAGATGATTTCTCGCTGCATAACCGGCGCACAGATCTCTTGGCACTGAACGTCGACTTCAATGCGGTTTATCAATCGATCTCTTCTGTGGACATCATCGTTGAGGTGCTGGAGAAATTCATCGCGGCGAAAACGGATATCGGATCGATCGAAGACGCGCTGATCGCAGCCCGTTACCCCAATGGTCTGCCTTATTACCAGCATTGGGTCACAATTGATGGTATCGCGCAGTTTCATGACCTGTCGGTGGGCGACTTCGAGCACCGGGTCGACCTGGCTTATCCTTATTTTCTGCACGCCAATGCTCGAGGTGCCAATACTGCAAAGGGTTTCGCCCACGCCTCGCGGCTTGGCCCTTATCAGCGCCTGTTGCTGACAGAACCGCGTGCGGATTTCGAGCTTCGCGTAGCTTTTTTTGCGCACAACTTTGGTACCACCAATACCGAGATGTATTCGAATCTCAATCAGGTGGAGTTTTTCGGTCAGCGCACCAAGCTCGACAGCCGACAGATCGAGGCGCTTCTATCGATCGGCGACTTTGCTCCTGTGCGCTCGGCCAATGTGACCTACCCGGATGAAACGCCCGAGCAGCCTGAAAGCGAGCGCTCGGGTTCGGTTTACATAAATAACGGTACTGCGCCGGCGGTGCGTATCGATCCTGCAACCAAGCCTCGCCTTCGAATGACGGCAAACCCCAACGAACTCATCGGGTTCAACCGCTATACCCGGATGAATCAGATGGTGCGTCTGGCCAACTGGACAGGATTGCCGTTCGAACAGCTGGACGCAGTGTTGACATCGGTCATCCGGGCAACAGGGCGCGGCAATTCAACGAAAGGTCACAGCAACGAGATGGACATCTCAAGTGGCGCGGTTCATGCGCTTGGGTTGTTCCAGACGTTGCGCGAGCGCTACGAATGCACCGCCGCGGACTTTGCTGTGTTTGTGGGTGAGCTGTCGGTTTACGGTCGCGGCGAAGCGCTCTCGCAGTTCGATCAGGTGTTCAATTTTCAAACCGGTTATCGCGAGCCTTTCAAGCTCGACGACGGTGAGTTTGCGGTGGCGCCGATACCGGGCGAGGTGGATCTGACGATCAGCCAGCTTTGCAGTGGTCTGGCGATTGATCCGCAGACTTATTACGTGCTGGCGAACGCAGTGGCCAAGGCTCATGGCTTGACCGACAAATTGAAGCGCAACGCAGCGATTATCTCGAGCTTCTACCGTTTGGTGAGGCTGGCCCGGCTGTTGAACATCACTCCGGTTGAAGGCGTGCTGATGCTATCGATCCTGGGCGGCGATGACTGGGTCAATGGCTTGGCCGGCACGCCTGTCATTCGCGATGTACCGGAGGGTTCACCGGATGCGCTGGAACTGATCGAGGCTATGCAAAGTTGCGTGCAGTGGTGCGCGCAAAACAATCTGCCGGTGTTGTGGGTGTTGCAGCATGCGGTCGCTGCGCCAGCGGCTCAGGATCCATCCGAACAGGATGAGCAGTTTTTCGAGCAGCTTCGCAATTTGCTGCCGACTGCACAGCTGTCCAACAGTACGTTTCTCATGGCAGGCGTTCCGGCAGCCGGGGCCGCGGACTGGATCGAATTTCTCGCGACATCCGCCGACAACCTGGGGCCGATTACCGACGCGCATGGTTTGATCCTGCCTCCGGAGGGAAGCGCTGAGATGTATCTGGCCTCCGTCCATAAAAAAATCGCCTGGGCGGTCGACAGCGCCCTGGGTGAGATCGAGCCAGCGTTGCGGCAGAGCATCATCGACAGCATGGTCAGCGCGTTTTTACAGATGCGCGATGCGCAGACTTCGCTGGTCAAGGAGACGCTGGCGGCATACGCCGGCGTTGGCGTGGATCAGGCATTGCCGGTCCTGAACTGGGCAGACGTCACGGTGCATCAGTTACTGCTGCATGTGCTGGAGCAAGCGGATGCGGGAAGCGAAGGGGCCGGCCGAACTCGCCCCCGAGTTGCCGACACGTCATCCGATCTACTGGCTGAAGTTCGCCGGCGCAGTGAGGTGGTGTCGACACTGGGGTTAAGCGCGGCGCTGTTGCAGGATTATCTGGATAGCGGCTACAAGGACTGGCTGGTTCAGGACGACAAGCATGCGTTGACGGTGCGCACGCTTTATTTCCTGACCGTGCTCACTCGCGCTTTTGCCCTCGCCTCAGCCTCGAGCGGCCAACCGCCACAGAAGCTGTTGGACTACCTGCGCCAGGTCAACGCATTGCCGGATGTCACCGGAGATGCGAGATGGCTGGCACAACAGGCGGCGGCGATCAAACTGGCCGATTTTTTTGGCTGGAGCGTTCAGGAAGTGCGCGAATGTGTGAGCCGCATCGATCCCGACCTGAAGGTGTTGAAAAACCTTCCCCAGCTCGATTTGTTGATGCGCGTGCTGGCGCTGTCCACCGAGAGCGGCATGGATGCGTTAACGATTTTTCTCATTGGTAATCTGCCCGAAACCGTCGACAAAAAATCCTATGCCGATGCAGCCGAACATGCCCTGCTCGGCGAGTCCGATACTCGTGCCCCGATCGTGCATGTTCCAGGCGACGTCAAAGAGCTGGTCACCATCACGTGCGAAGTGGTGGATGACAGCACCGTCGTGGCTAACAAGCCAGACGAAAAAGTCACTTATAAAGTGACCCTCAAAGACGCCAATGGAAAGTCGCTGAGTGGCGTCAATGTTTATTGGCGCGCCACGTTGGGCACCATTGAATACAAGGCGACGGGAACGGACGGGACACTGTTGGTCGAGTTTATCCCCGGCAAGGTCATGGGCCGCGACACGCCAATGCTTTGGTTGGACTTGTTCGAGCCGCAATACGCCCCTCCCATAGAAATAACTGCCGACTTCACTACGTTGTCGTTCCCTATTGCAGAACTTTCACCTACGCCTTTGGAAACGGTGAAATACGGTCATGAAGTAGAACTGTATGCGGTGCTGGAGGACGACTACGGAAACCGCGGACAAAACTCGCTCGTGGAGTGGTTTGGCAAGAGCGTTGCGCCCGCGAAGATGGATGCCGTCACTATTCGGCCGGCGCAGGGGTTCACTGATCAGCAGGGGCTTACCCGGGTTTTTGTCTCAAGCAAGACGGGCGGCACATTCGTGTTCAGCGTTCGCTCTCAGTCTGGGGAACGCGAAAGAATATTCCCCAATGCCATTACCTTCGCCAGGGAGTAGCGGCAGGGCGTTGCGTACTGCCTGGCGAGCGTTTGTCTCCGGGCCATATTTCAAGGAGCAAGATCATGGCACTGAGTAATATTGGCGGGCTGCTGGAAAAACGTCGCTCGGCACTTCTTGAGTACTGCATCGGTCAAGTGGCCAATGATAAATACCCTTTTCTGAAAACACCTGAAGACTTGTTTGAATTGCTGCGCATGGATCCTCTGGATACTTATCAGGTCAAGAGTTCCAGAGTTGCCGAAGCGATAAGTTGTGTGCAGCAGTACATCCATGCGGTGTATCGAAAGCTGGAACCAGGGTTCCAGGATCACGAGTTCGACAAGCGTCATCTGCGCGAATGGGAGATTTTCAGCAATTATCCCGACTGGACCGTGCCCCAACGGGTTTCATGCTATGCGGAAAACTTCATCGTTCCATCGGTGCGACTGCGCAAAACCAGTCTGTTCAAGAATCTGGAAAACAACCTGAACCAGGCCCGTCTGGACAAAGATACCGTGCAGGCGGCGCTGGAGGATTATTTGCAGGCATTCGAACAAGTCTGCGATCTCGATGTGATCAGCTGTTTCATGGACGGCGTGACACCGGCCAAAGCCGATTACTACTTTCTGGGGCGGCAGCGGGTGCAGCCGTTCCAGTATTTCTGGCGCAAGGCCGAGATCGAACTGGGCGCAACCAGCGTTTCGGTCAATCCGGCGGTCTGGAGTGAATGGCAAGCCGTGGAAATCCCGACCGCCGATCAGGTGCTGGATATCCGCCCGGTGTTCTGGAATGGCCGGTTGTGTGTGGTCTGGGCCGAATGGCGCGACGCGGTAGTCGCGAGCGCAGCGGAGTCGCTCAGCCCGAGCAAACTGGTGATCAATCTGGCATTCATGAAGCAGAACGGGCAGTGGTCTGCGCCGTTGTGTGTGCACAGTTCAGAACACAAGGACGCGGGTTTGGCGAGCTCCAGACTGATTGCGACGGTGCAGGTCGATTATCTGAATCCGAAGGGCAAGTTGGGGATTTTACTGACGGGCAACCTATCTTCGCCATCCGGCAGTCTGCGGGTGCATGGTGTCTACGACGTTCTGATGCGCCCCCTTCTGGACGGTGGCGCATGGCTGGATCTGGCGCTTGAGGAGCGATTCGTCAGCAACGATACGGTTCAGCACCCACTGAACACTCAGGTGACTGTTGTCACTCGCATAAAGCCCCATGGTTTCCTGACGCCCTATCTCGACCTGCACGTTATGGCAACGCGCGCGGATGACAAAGATGTGCTGACGGTGCAGGGTTTTTGCAGCCCCACGGGCCTGGACAGCGCTCGGTTGAAAATGGAGCTGCAAATTGCAGGTCAGCCTTCTGATAGTGACCCGCCGCCGATCCTCGAAGAACAGGATGCAGGCGGGGGCTGGGTAACTCAGTCGTGGACTTCCTCGCGGACGAAAGGCACCTGGCCCACGCCAGTCACTTTTTCATTCGCCTCTCCCACTTCCCCGACAGGACAGAAAGAGTTCGACCTGACGATTGTCGATCTCATGGATTTCGTCCCGCCAGCTCTGCACAAGAACAGTACCGACGGGGCACAGTTTCTTTCATTCAATCAAACTGGACTGGCGTTGAAATTCATTCGGCTCAATTCCTTGTTTGGCTCGGAACTGGTGAGATGCTCGAATATTTCCGTGGACGCCGTGCTGGACTGGTCCAACCAGTTCATTCGCGAGCCGTCGCCGATCGGCGCAGAGTTCGTTGAACCACCCAATGGTGCCTTCGACGGTGCCAATGGTCTGAACTTCTGGGAGCTGTTTTTCCACCTGCCGCATTTGATCGCCACCCGGTTGCGCGACGAAGAACGCTTTCAGGAAGCGCAGAGCTGGCTGCATTACGTATTCGATCCACAGGCCACCGCAGATCCGGCCAATCCGCCGGTTCCGATCGCGAACCCGAAACCGGCGTATTGGCGTTGCCGGCCTCTGGATATCGCAACAGCGCCGGGCAATCCAGGGTGGGAAATTCAGAATCCCCTCGATCCGGATGCCATTGGCTATGCCGCACCCGCGCATTTTCAGATCCTGATGTTCACCGACTACGTAGAAAACCTGATGGCGTGGGGCGATTGGTATTACCGACAATTGACCCGTGACAGTCTGGTGGCCGCCAAGCTTTGCTATGTCCAGGCCGGGTTTCTGATGGGCAAGGCGCCCACCGCCGACACAGCGACTCGTTGGCAGACCGACACCGTGGAAAACCTCTTGGACAATTGCGAATCGCGACCCCTGCTTGAAGCGCTTGAACAAACGCTGGATTTCAACCTGGCAGATTACCCGATCGCTTCCGACACCCCGCCGATCCTGGGTTTGTTGGCCTGCGAACCTTTTAGAATTCCGATCAATCAATCGCTGCTCGACCTGTTTGCAAAGCCGCAGCAACGCCTTGATAACCTGCGCAACAATCTCACGA
This sequence comes from Pseudomonas siliginis, assembly GCF_019145195.1. Classification (GTDB taxonomy): domain Bacteria; phylum Pseudomonadota; class Gammaproteobacteria; order Pseudomonadales; family Pseudomonadaceae; genus Aquipseudomonas; species Aquipseudomonas siliginis. The sequence goes on along the minus strand of NZ_JAHSTW010000013.1, from coordinate 203,759 downwards.
TCGATGGCAAACCGCTGGACGTGTTGCTATTCAGCCCGATGACGGATCCCAGGGAATTGCTCCGCGATCTGGCCGCTGGTAGCGCGGCCGGGCCCAGACCGATGGGCGGGCGCCTGGTGGTCAATGCGTATCGCTGGCGGGTCACGTTCGAAGTCGCGTTGCGCGGGGTACAGAGCCTGCGGGATTTCGGCAGTCTGGTGCTGCGTCTGCTCGAGCAACGTGACCGTGCCGAGCAGGAAGAATCGCAGCAGAACCATTTGCTCGAGCTGGGTCGCTATGCCGAAACGGTACAGGAACAATCCATCGCCCAACTGGAGGCGAATGTCACAGCGCTGAAGCAGAGTCGGGCAATGGCGCAGGACCGGGCCGACGCCTATGCAATGCGTTACAGCGAAAACGTTTCGCCGATCGAGTATCAGGTCATGGCCAGTCTGCAGCAGTCGAAGACATCAGCACTGCAGGCCAAAGTTGTCAGGGTGGCAGGGGGCGTCATCGCGGCGTTGCCAAAAATCTATGGTACTTCCAACGGTGGCTTCAAACCCGAACACACTTTCGATGCGGTGGCTTTCGGCCTGGAGGTTTTTTCGTCATTGCTGCAAATCGACGCCGACCGACAGGCCACCACTGAAGGTTATCGCCGTCGCCGCAGTGAGTGGGCGCTGCAACGCGATCAGGCGCTGGCGGAGGTAGGCGCAATCGATGCGCAGATCGAAGCGCAAAGCCATGCGATCAACGCGGCGAGATCCAGCCTTGAACAGACGCTCAGGGCCAACAGCCAAGCGTTGACCATGTACAACTTCCTTAAAAAACGCGCGAGCAATGCCGAGCTGTTCGGCTGGATGCTTGGCCAGCTCAAGGCACTGCACTATCAGGCGTACGACGCAGTCGTCAGCCTGTGCCTTAGTGCTCAGGCTTCACTGGCTGCCGAAACCGGGGATTATGATGCCCCCGTCCCTTTGCCTCAGGCCTGGCTCGATCACCGTTACGGTCTGGGCTCGGGTGAACAACTGCATATGTACCTGCTGGACCAGGAGCGCAGGCGCTTGCAAAGCTACGAGCGGCGGCCGGAACTGATCAAAACCATTTCCTTGCGGCAGTTGTTCGACGACAGAATCGAGCCTCAAGAGGGCATAACCAGCTGGGCAGATGCACACGCGCAATTGATGGCAACAGGTGTGTTGGAGTTCAGACTGACCCAGTTGTTGTTCGACCGTGATCATCCTGGCCATTTCTGCCGGCAGATCAGTTCGGTGGAAGTCGATCTGCCTGTGCTGGCCGGTCCCTACGAGGATGTGCGGGCAACGTTGCTGCAGATCAGTAGCGTGACCGCGACCCGACCGACCACACAGTCTGTGCAATATTTGCATAAGCCCACCGCAATCGCACCTGGCGATCTGCTGTTCAACCTGCGCAGCGGTCAGCAGATCGTTTTGTCGGTCGGGCTTGGCGATAATGGCCAGACCCACCAGAAACCCGACGAAGGATTGCTCAACCCGTTTGAATACACGGGTGCCGTTTCCCATTGGCGGCTGAGTTTTCCTCGCCCGCTTAATCAGCCACAAGCTGCAATGCTCAAATCCTTGACCAATATCATTCTTCGCGTGCGGTACTCCATCAAGGCCGGCGAGCCGACGTACGTCCAAAAGGTCACAGACCTGGTGACCGAGGCTGAAAACACCTACCTGGCGCGCCAACGCAACGGAGCCAGCGATCATGAATGAGCCCGTCGTGCAAAAAAATGAAAGCCTGCTGCTCAATGGTGACTTCAATGATCGGCTCAAAGAGTGGCGTACCAGCGGTAGGGTTGGCCTGGCGAGCGAGTTCTATGATGGCGAGTTAGTCAATTTCATGGAGGTCGGTGTCGGGGCTTCGGCCACACAGGAAGTCAAAGCTCCCAAAACCCCCGGTGCACAAGCCGGTTACGAACTGACGTTTTTATGTGAACTGCGGCCCGGCGTTTCATGGTCGGGCGAATCGGGCTGGTTGCACATCCGCAAGCGCGGTGAAGTGTTGATGAGCATCGAGCTCACGGCGCAAGAAGATCGGAATCCGGAGCTCGAAAACGCCCGACGGCTGGCGGGACAGCCGCTTGAATTCAAGCCGCGCGCGTATCAACGGTCGCTGGATGAATTGGAATTCGTCAGCGATGACGCATTGAGCTTTGAGGTCAGCGGTGTCCCTGACAACGCAGGCGACAATCGTTCGGCAATCTGCATCACTCGAATCGACCTGCAACTGAAGCTTGAACCGCTGCAACTGCAGACGGTGCGACTGGATAGCGAAGATCTGCCACCACGCCAGACGTTATACCTTTGCCTGGGCGCTTCCCTTGGCGATGACCCGGACGACTCTCTGTTCATTCCCCACGGCCTGTCTTTTATTCCGGCAGACGGCAGCGCCTGGCTGGATACGAATATCGCATTGATCATTCACGGCAACCCGATGGAATCAGTCAAGGCGACCCCCGACTGGGGAACCGATCAGCCGCTACCGTCGCAGTGGTTGCTCGATTGCCCGGATATGGGGGAGGAAAAGGCTCATGACTTCACGATAAGTCTGGTGAACCAATACAACGCCGAGCCATACACGATTGACGTGTCGTTGGGGCATCATCGATTAGCGCTTCGCGAAGTACAGAGCGCGGCTTATTACCCTGTCCTGGATTGTGCGCAAAGCGTCCGTTTGGGTGTGCAGGTTCTCTCGTACTACACCGGCCAGGCGATTGATGGCAGGGAAGTCAGGTGGACGACTGCCGGGCAAGGTGTGCTGGGCACCGGCACTACCGATGAACAAGGCTTGGTCTACTTCGATTTCGTTCCTGAGCAAGCAGGCGATTTCATTCTCACAGCTTCGGTCGACAGTCCTTATTACCCAAGTGGCGAGGTGACTCTCGAGTTTTCGGTCACGGTGCTGGCGACCGATCCCTGGATGGACTTGCGTTGCGTTGTCGAAGGGCAGGTGACCCAGTGGAGCGCGACCGGTTATCCCAATCGCGGCACTGATTACCCCTTCATTGTGCGCTTGCCCGCCGACAGCCCTTTGCTGGCGACTGATCTATCGCTGCACTGGAGCGGCGTCGGGCATGAAGAGCTGAAGGTCACGGTCAACCCTCCACTCCAGCAACCGGTCGCTTTTGAGGGGGACGATAGTCTCTGGACGCTGGACTGCGAGGACTGGCTGGACGGTCGCTTCGAACTGTCATTGGTCTGCTCGAAGTTGTTACTGCCATCGCCGCGTAAACCCATGTCGCTGGCGCGCAACAAGGTCAGGATCGCTGACACGCGCGGCCCGAATATTTCACCGGTTGTCGAGAACTCCGAAAAGACGTTGATGCGGATGCAGGTGGTGCATGTCACTGACAAAGGTGCCGGTGAGCCAGTGATTGATGCGATCGTCGACTGGCAAACCCCCGAGGGCATTGTCGAGTCTCGTACCGGCAGTGGGGGCTGGGCCAGCCTCTATTACCGGCCGTTGACGGCTTTGAGCAACGAGACGATTACCGCCAGTGTGAGTGCCTACGAAGGCGGGCCGGCAGATGAACACTCATTTTCGGTCACGGCGTTTGCACGAGACGAATGGAAGGACAAGGTCAGCATCACGTTTGATGCTGTTCCGATTGCCAATGACGGAATCGCATGCAAGCGCGGCCAGAGGCACATCCTGACGGTCCGGGCATTAGCGGGCAGCCCGTTGATTGGCGAGGCAATTACGCTCGGATGGCGGAACGAAAATCCAGAGAACGGTCTGGCGGTGAGCGACCTTGACGTACCGAGAATATTGCGCGAAGGGGAAGATCTGAGTTGGTTGTTCAGCTCTGATCGTATCGAAAGTACCAGCAGTATTTTCGAGGTGAGTTTGCGCACCGACACTCTCACGAACAAGGATTTTTCTTGCCGACTGTTATCACCTGACCTCCATGAAGAAATGACCGTGGTCCTGGATCAGATGACAGATCTCAGGGGCCAGCCACTCTTTCCGTGTATCGGTGCTGTACATCGCTATATCTTCCGCACCAATGCGCTAAGCCCTTTAGTGGGTATTGCCATGGATCTGGTATGGAATGGAAGCCCGGCGGCAGAGCTCGGAATCGAATTGAGTCCACCCTGCGGAAGCGAAAATGTTGTGGATGACAGCGGGTTTATCTGGACGCTGGACTGTTCAAAAAGTACCAGACCCGGTGTCTTCGCACTTCGGTTCGTTATCAATACCCATGGTTTCAGCGACATCAATACGATGACCCTGGGCCACAATAAAATCACTATCGAAGACGCCCGTGCATCTGCGGTGGATCCGGTCATTGGGCAGGATCCTGCATGGATGTGGCTGAAGGTACGCTCCCCTTATCGTCCCGACCTCGCTCTGGATCAAGTGCCTGTTCAATGGACAGGCGACGGCAGCACCGAAGAGCACAGGACGGCTGCCGACGGCTGGAGTGGTTTTCCCTTTGCGCCAGCCACTGCAGGTGAACATGTGGTGACAGCGGCGGTTATCAGCCCTTATGACCGTTTTGAAGAGCGCCACTCCATGAAGGTCCTATCGCTGGAAGGGGACCCCTGGGCCGGATTTGAATACAGTTTCGACTCCCAACCGTTTCAGCCACTGGGTCAAAGCGCTGAATTCCCTCGGCGCAAGGGGCAGCACCAATTGCGCGTGAGTGCCCCGGCGCGCAGTGCGTTGTTTGACCAGCACCTGACGCTGGGCATGACCGGCACCGGGCCGACGGAATTGGGCATGCGCTTCGAGGAGCCACGTCTGGGTGACCCCAGGCTTTTCTCGAGCGCTGGAATGACCTATCGGTTCAACGCGGGCGACCTCAAGGACGGGCGTTTCGGCCTGCGCTTTTCCTCGGAGCGGTTGGCCAGGCTTTCTCCGGTTATTGCAATGTCGCTGGGGCAAGGCGCGCAGGTGGTAAAAATTGCGGATCGTTCGCGCAGCAGTCAGACGCTGTTTTGGGGCGAGGCTGTATCTGAGCAGATCACCATTGTGTCGGGCATCAGTGGCAGACCGATGGTGGGGATGAAGGTTGTCTGGAGCAGTCCGGACCTTGGTGAGGTGACCACCACTACCAACTTCTACGGTGAAGCGCGGATACGGTTCGTGCCGACGACACCGGGTACGGCGCGGTTGACCGCCACGGTGGGCGATGCGCTGTATTCGGAGTCGATTTCTTTACCGTTTTTGCTGCACGAGCCCCGGGAGATCAAGGAACTGGTCAGCGATGACCCGAGCGGGTATCCGGGGCAACAGATGACCGCGCAAGTCCTGGTCGTTTCAGCCAGTACCGCGCAACCCTTGGCCAATGTCGAAGTGATGTGGGAGTACGACCGCACCTCGCTGCCGACAACCCTGACGGATGCCGAAGGCAAGGCAACGGCGCGGATTGTCCTGGGAGGAGCAGGCGAGGCTGCATTGCGGGCGTCGGTAAAGGGTGGTTTGGCTGGCTGGGTGGTAAAAACGCTCTGGTTGACCGTCACTGAGTGTCCAGCAGCGGTGGAATCCGTTGTTGCGTCGCCTAATCCGGTTCCCTTGCAGACCTACGTCTCCATGACCGCGCTGATTGTGGCCAAGGAGGGGCGAGAGCCCATGCCCAGACGGAAAATCCTTGTTTCCACTAATGGAGCACCGTTCACTGAGTCGTTTACCGATCACAGCGGGCGATACCAGGCTCACTGGCGGCCGATGAACCTTACGGATCAGATTTCGCTGGTCGTCAAAGTAGAAAACAGCGACGGCACTTCGGACAGCGGCGCTGTGTATGTTGCAGTCACCAACTGATCGAATCTGTCAGATCGCAGCGGTCTTTTTCCAGCTCATGTAACTTGTCACCAGTCCGGCCCCCAGCTCGGCGGGCCGAACATCCATCACTGCAACGCCATGAGCAGTCAGCCGCTCATGAAGTTGCGAGCGGGCATTGAGAAAATCGATGGTGCCGCAGTAGGCGAGTGCCTCGGGCAACGTTTGCACCGTGGTCTGGCGCAATGTATCCAACGCCTGTTCACGCAGGCTCGCCACCAGCACCCGATGTTGTGCGCTCAGGCGTTTGACTGCGGCCAGCAGTTGCTCGTCTTCATCGCGCAAATTGGTTACCAGCACTACCAGCGCCCGGCGCTTCTGGCGAGCCAATAGCTGGTTGGCGGCAGCCTGATAATCGGCGGGGCGCTGCGTGCTCCCGAGGTCATAAACAGCGTTGAGCAAGACATTCAGTTGGCCGCTGCCTTTGACCGGCGCGACATGGCGCGGCTTATCACCGGCAAAGGTACTCATGCCCACCGCATCACCTTGACGCAAAGCCACATAACTGAGCAGCAGGCAGGCATTGAGCGCGTGATCGAAGTGCGACAGCTCGCCATCGTGACTGCGCATCTGCCGGCCGCAATCGAGCAGGAAGATGATCTGTTGATCGCGTTCATCTTCATACTCGCGGGCAATCGGTGTGCGCTGGCGGGCGGTGGCTTTCCAGTCGATCTGGCGCAGGCTGTCGCCCTCGCGAAATTCGCGCAACTGATGGAATTCCTGACCCTGCCCGCGACGTTGTCGCTGACGTATGCCGAGCTGGCTGAGCCAGTTGTCGACGGCGCGCAACTCACCGCCGTAAAGCCGGGCGAAGTCCGGGTAGACACGGGTCTCGTCGCGGACGCTGAGCAGGCGTTTGCCGGACCATAATCCCAAAGGGCTGGGCAGGTTGACTTCGCACTGTTCGAAGCTGAAATGCCCGCGTTCGAGAGGGCGCAGACGGTAGCTGATCTGGCTGACATGGCCGTGTTGAAGCTCGACAAGCATCGGCAGATGTTCAAACGCCAGGCCGTCGGGAACGTGGTCGAAGAGTCCAATGGCCAGTGGCTCGGCAAATTCATGGGCCACCTCCAGCTTCACCTCCGCCCAGCGCCCCAATGCCAGGCTGCCGGGCATCTGTCGCTTGATGCGCGGCGAGGGCAGGCGTCTGAGGCGCACAGCGTCGATCACCGCCAAGGCCAGCAGCGCCAGGAGCAATCCCCAGTTGATCGAAATCAGGCTGGACGGGAGGTCGATCTGCAACGCCTGCAAGGCGCCGAGCACGATACTGATAACTACCAGCAGGGCCAGCCAGATCAGCAGCAGCCGAGACGGTTTCACAGGCGCGGCGCCGGCACTTGATCGAGCAATTGCGTGAGCACCTGATCGACCTGCAGGCCTTCGATATCCAGCTCCGGCGCGATGCGCACGCGATGGCGCAACACCGCCAGCGCGCAGCCTTTGATGTCATCCGGGATTACAAACTCGCCGCCGCGCAACAACGCCCGGGCACGGGCACAGCGAACCAATGCAATCGAGGCGCGTGGCCCGGCGCCGAGGGTCAGCCCCGGCCAGGTGCGCGTGCTGCGCGCCAGGCGCACGGCGTAATCGAGGACCTGATCGTCCAGCGGCAAGTCGCTGGCGATACGTTGCAGGGCCTGGACATCCTTGGCCTGCAACACCGTGCGCAGCGGTTGCACATCGAGCATGTCGGCGCGGGTCGAACGACAGACCTGACGGACCATGTTCAGCTCCTGATCGGCGTCGGGGTAATCCATGCGCACCTTGAGCATGAAACGGTCAAGCTCGGCTTCCGGCAGTGGATAGGTGCCTTCCTGTTCGATCGGATTCTGCGTTGCCAACACCATGAACGGTTGCGCAATCGGCAGCGCGCGGCCTTCGAGCGTCACCTGACGTTCCTGCATGGCTTCGAGCAATGCCGCCTGGGTTTTTGCCGGGGCGCGGTTGATCTCGTCGGCCAGCAGCAGGTTGGTGAACAGCGGGCCTTTGCGCAGCTTGAACTGCTCGGTCTGCAAGTCATACACGGCGTGACCGGTAACGTCGCTGGGCATCAGATCCGGGGTGAACTGGATGCGCGCGAACTCGCCGCCGAAGCAACGTGCCAAGGCCCTCACCAGCAAGGTCTTGCCCAGGCCGGGCACGCCTTCGAGCAGCACATGGCCGCCGGCAATCAGCGCGGTCAGGACAGCGTCGACCACCGCATCCTGGCCGATCAGCGCCTTGTTCAATTCGTTGCGCACCGCCTGCGCCAACTGGCTGGCGCGCTGGCGCTGCTGGGCGGCGTGCGTCGCGGTGCCGGGCTCGATCTGTTCAGTCATAACGCGTTCCTCAAGGTTTGCAGATGAGCGACCTGACGGCTGAATTCGGCGCTGGACAAACGCTGCTTCGGACGTGGGCTCAGGGCCTGGCTGATGGCGCGGGTGGGTTGCCGGGTCAGGCGCGATAACGCCAGCCATTGTTCGGCCACATTCAATTGATCGAAACCGGGATGGCGGCGGCGCGCGCGGCGCAGTATGTCTTGTTGCAAGGCTTGCAGCAGCGCCTGCTGGCCGTTGTGGCGCAGCAGGAAATCGGCACTGGCACGCAGATGCTCCAGCAGTTGGCGGCGACCCGCTGGCGCCGGCATTTGCACCGGGCCGTGACGCACGCCGGCCTGCCACAAACACAGGCCGATCAAGGCGAGCAGGGCGACGATGGCCTGCGGGAAGTAGCGCCAGAGCAACGTCCACAGACCATCGTGTGCAGTGTTGTAAACCAGTGTGACGTCGGTGTCGGCGCTCAGATACCAGAGCAGCCAGGCGTTGTCATATTTGCCGATAGCCGGGGTTTTCCACAGCTCGGCATCGGTGACCACGGTGATCGTGCCGAGGCCGTACACCCGTTGCATCATGTGCGTGGCTTTGGCGCTGTTGGCCCAGGCTTGCGCGACATTGTTCGGGTCGTCGAGGTGAAAGTCGGTGTCGAAACCGGCGTAGGCCGGCGCGTCTTCGTCTTCCAGGTACAGTTTGGTCAGTTTCGGGAAGCGGTCCTTTTCCACGTCCACTGGAGGATCTTTCAAGTCCTTGCTCAGCGATTGGTGCAGTTGCACCTTATCGAGCAGCAGATCATTGCTTTGCCCGGTTTGCGCATCCCACAACGATTCGGCGACGAACACCAGACGTCCTCCGGCGCGAGTCCAGTTCAACACCTGATCGACTTCACGCGGCGTCATCCGTGCGCGCTCGCCAAACAAAAGCAAAGTGTGGCTATGCGGATCGATCTGCGGCAGCACCGCCAGCGTCTCGGCGTGATTGACCGCGAGGGCGCGCTCGCGCAGGAACATTTCTGCCGCCAGATAAGGATTGGCTTGCGCGGCAGGCGAGGGGCCGTGATCGACGGTTTCCTGATAGGGCCGGGCCTTGAGGTAGAGGAACAGGCTCAAGCCGCCAAGCAGCAGAAGCGCCAGCGCAGCCAAAGTCCAACCGATGCGCCGGTTCAATGCCCGGATCCTTTGCTGAACAATTCACGCCAGCCGTTACACAGCTCGGCTTGCAGGTGCGCGGCCGGAAGTCGGTGCCCGTAGGCCATGTTCTGCCAGTGAACAGTGAGGTTGCGGCTGTAGGCGAGCAGGTCCGGGCGTTGCAATTGCTCGATGCGGTTGAGGATCTGGCTCTCGGTGTCGGCGGCTTTCAGCGTCAGGTCGAAATCATGCAACAGATGACTGAGCAGGCCGCGATAGAGCAGGCCCAGCGCGGCGCGAGGTTCGCTCAGCCACAATTGTTCGGCACTGGCGGCGATGTCATCGGGAAGGGTTTCACGGTTCAGATCCAGCCCGAAGACGTGTGGCGGCGCCGGTGGTTTGCTGCGCGAGGGCAGGTTCGGGCGACGACTGACGAAGGCCCGGAGAAATTCGCGATAACGCCAGACCAGCCAGCCCAGCGCGGCAATCAGCGCGCCCCACAACAGCACCTCAATCACGTTCGCCAAGGCATCAAGGTGTCGACCGTCGAGCCAACCGAGAAGGGTTTTCAGCCACTGCGGAGCCTCACCCGGTTGCGCGTCCTTGGCCGGGCTTGCCGGGTCGTCTGCGAAGCGATAGCGGGTGACGCTTTCCTTGTTCTTGAACGGCGGTTGTTCGAGCAGCGACTGGATGCTGTCGCGTGCGGCCTGACTGGTCAGCGGCTGATTGAGCAACCTAGGAGCATCCGGCGCATCGCTGGCCCATACCGGTTGCAGGTTCGGCAGCAGCAGACACGCCGCCAGCAACACACCTAGCACGCTGCTGTTCAAACGCTGGCGCAAACGGCGGAAAACCAGCTCGATGTCCCAGGCTTCCAGTTGCGTGCGACGGTTCAGGTACAGGCTGAAGCCGCAGGCGACATAAACCGGTCCCCAGGCCACCAGGATCAGCGCATAAAAAACGTTGGTCAGGTGTTCCAGCCAACGCCAGTCCTGATCGGCGGCAAGCAGCAGCGATTGCCAGTCCCAGTCGGTTTCGATCTGCTGCGGCAAGAGCATGTAGAACAGCAGCATCAAGCCGATCCACAGTGCGGTTTCCAGATGCACGCCGATAATCGTCAACCATTGCGCGGCGCCGCCGTTGCGTTGCAGCAGCACCTGCAGACGTTGTTGTCTGGCCTCGCCGTCGAGCCCTTCGAGTTGCGTCACTGGCAGCACAAAGCTGCGACTCAGACTCAGCCGTCGCCAGGTCAGACTGGCCAGCAGTTGCGGCTTGAGCAGGCGCGGCCACTCGCGCAAGGCTTGCTTGAGCGTCGGGGTTTCACCGAACAGCGCTTTGGAGAGGATGTACAGCGGCAGGCGTTCGTAGGCCGGTTTCAGCCACCAGAAAATGAACACCGCCAGCGATGGCGAATCCCACAGCAACAGGCTGAGCAGGGCGAACAGCGGCAGGGTGACGATCGCCCAACTGGTCATCAACAACCGCCGATGCTGCTGGCTCATCAACACGCCCAGGTCCATGGCTTCCCAGGTCGTGCGCGGGCGGATCACTACGCTGGCGTCACTCAGGCGCATGACGAATCCTTCCGGCAAATAGCAGATACACCGCGACGGTCAGCCACAGCGCGGCGCCGACGGCGTATTTGGTCAGCGGCGTGACACTGGTTTTCGACGACCAATAAGCCTCGATAAAGGCTGCGATCAACAGGAACAGCATGGCCCCACACACCAGCAACACGCTTTTGCGTGCGGCCAGACGCAGCGCCTCGCCCCATGTCAGACGCCCGGGGGCGATCAGTGCCCAGCCCAGCTTCAGGCCCGCCGCTCCGGCGAGGGCGATGGCGCTCAGTTCGAACGCGCCGTGACCGATCACGAACGACCAGAAGGTCTGGCCGAAACCGATCTCGCTGAGATGCCCGGCCACCGCGCCGATGATCATGCCGTTGTAAAGCAGGAAAAAACCGCTGCCCACACCCATCAGCAAACCGCTGGCGAATGTCTGAAAGGCGATGCCCGTGTTGTGCATCACGTAATAGCCGAACATTACCCAGTCTTCGCTGGCCGCCCGTTCCGCCGAGCGTCCGAGGTGGCCGGCAACGGGGTCGTACATGCCTTGCATCTCGCGCACCTGTTCGGCCGGGATCAGGTTGTAGATCAGTTCCGGGAACAGATAAACCAGCACGCCGAAACCGATCAGGCTGCCGAAAAACAACAGGCTGGCGGCCGCAACGAAGCGCCATTGTTCGCGCACCAGTCGCGGGAAGTCGGCGAGGATAAAGCTGATGATTTGCGCCCCGAGCCGACTGCGATGCCGATAGAGCTGTTGATGGCCGCGCAGTACTTGCTGTTGCAATGAATCGATCAGAAAACTGCTGTAGCCGCGCGCCTGGGCCAGAGCCAGATGTTGGCAGAGACGCCGATAGGCCTTGGGAAAATCGCTGACTTGCGCTGTCTCCTTGCCTTGTTCGAGGCGTTCGAGCGCCACGGCGAAGCGCTCCCATTCGGCCTTGTGGTGACTTTCGAACAGGCTCTGCTTCATGGGGTCGGCCCCAACAAACCGTGCGCGATGCCGTTGATTTCAGACACCGCTTTGGGCGCAGAGATGTGCAACGGCTGCGCCAGCAATGCCGCCAGCTCGTTGACCCGTGCGGGAGAGAGTTCGGCCTGACGCTCGGCGAAACCAAGTACCGCGCGTTGTTCGCTCAAGGTCAGTGGAACGGGGCTGCGGCGAGGTTCAGCGTCAGGCAGTTGCGGGCGGCTCAGCGGGCGTTCGCTGTAAACCACCAACGTGCCGGCGGCAATGTCGCCGAGGCGTTTGAAGGTTGGGTGTTGCAGGCAACTGAGCGCACCGAGGAAATAGCCGAAGGGCAGTAGATCGACAAAGCGCAGCAGGTTGCGCAATAGCGAGGCCGACCAGCCGATCGGCGTGCCGTCATCGTGCACCACGCGCAAACCCAGCCATTGCTTACCCGGCGAGCGGCCCTGACGCAGCACCTCGAACAACACCATGTACCACCAACTGATGGCAAACAGCAGCAAGGAACCGAGGCCCATGCCGAGCTTGCCGAGAAACGCCAGTGCGATAAACAGCACACCGAGGATCAAGCCGCGAATGCCCAGATCGATGGCAAACGCCACGGCGCGCACCATCAACCCGGCGGGACGCAACGGCAGGTCGATGCCTTCCGGCGTTTCGACCTGATGGCGCGTATCCAGCGGTGCTTTCCTTCGCGGTGCTGTGGGCTCGAGCATGGGCTACCTGATGTTCGCCTGTTCGGGATGCAAGTGCGCCTGATGCTAGCAGCCTCTCGGGTGTGGGAGCGAGCCTGCTCGCGAATGTGGTGGATCAGTCAGCCTATGTGCAACTGACGGAAAGCCTTCGCGAGCAGGCTCGCTCCCACAAGGGCAATGCATTCCAGTTGTAGGAATCTGGAGAAATTGCTGTTCGAGGGCGACCAGGCTGGCCGTGGCAACCCTGAAACGCCTAGACTTCGCCGATCTTCTGTTCAGGATTCGCCCGTGACTTCAATCTTCTGGTACGACTACGAAACCACTGGCATCAATCCGCGCAACGACCGACCGCTGCAGGTGGCCGGGATTCGCACCGACCATGCGCTCAACGAGATCGACGAGCCGGTCAACCTCTATTGCCAACCCAGCGAGGACATCCTGCCGCACCCGGCGGCGTGCGCGATCACCGGCATCACCCCCGGCCAGCTCGCTGAAAAAGGCCTGAGCGAAGCCGATTTCATGACCCGCGTGCATGCGCAACTGGCCGCAGCGGGCACCTGTGGCGCCGGTTACAACACCTTGCGTTTCGACGATGAGATGACCCGCTACAGCCTGTATCGCAATTTCTTCGACCCCTATGCCCGTGAATGGCAGGGCGGCAACAGTCGCTGGGATCTGATTGATGTGGTGCGCGCCGCTTACGCATTGCGCCCGGATGGTCTGGTCTGGCCGACCGATGATGAAGGCCGCGTGACCCTCAAGCTCGAACGCCTCACGGCGGCTAACAATATCGATCACGGCCATGCCCACGAGGCGCTGTCGGATGTGCGCGCCACCATCGCACTGGCACGGCTGATTCGCGAGAAACAACCCAAGCTCTACGAGTGGCTGTTCCAATTGCGCAGCAAACAGAAGGTGATGGATCAGATCCGCCTGTTGCAGCCACTGGTGCATGTGTCCGGGCGATTCTCGGCGGCACGCAGTTATGTCGGCGTGGTGCTGCCGCTGGCCTGGCACCCGAAGAATCGCAACGCCCTGATCGTCTGTGATCTGCATCTTGATCCGCAGGGGTTGCTGGACCTCGATGCGCAAGCCTTGCGTCAGCGTCTTTATACCCGTCGCGATGAGTTGGCCGAAGGTGAACCGCCGGTGCCGCTCAAGCTGATTCATATCAATCGCTGCCCGGTTGTAGCGCCGCTGGCGGTATTGCGCGCACAAGACCAGCAGCGCCTTGGGCTGGACATGGCGCTTTATCAGGAGCGGGCAGTGCGACTAACTGACGCACAACAAGTCTGGAAAGATAAAGTCGCGGCGATTTATGCCAGCGAAGATTTCACTCCCAGCGAAGATCCCGAGCAGCAGTTGTACGATGGATTTATCGGTGATCGTGATCGTCGTTTATGCGAACAAGTTCGAACGGCGGATCCTGCGCAGTTGGCGCAAGAACAGTGGCCTTTCGATGATGAACGTTTGCCTGAATTACTTTTTCGATATCGAGCACGCAACTTTCCGGACACCCTCGACGTAGCCGAGCAAGAGCGCTGGAAATTATTTTGTCAGCAACGCCTGACGCAACCCGAGGCGGGTGCGCCGAATACCGTGCAGTCATTTATCGAGGCGGCAGAGCAATGGTCGCTTAGTGCGTCACCGATGCAGCGAGAGGTGCTCAATGACTGGCAGAATTATGTCCAGGCATTACGCAAACGTTTGAATCTGTGAAATCGAACATGCCCGGACAATAAATTACGGGCATAAAAAAACGCCAGCGTTAGCTGGCGTTCTTTTGTTCGCGGATCGCTCTGCGAAGGCGTTGCGGCTTAGCCCAGCAGGGTCGCCCAGCCTTCAACCACGTCGCCGCCCCACTTGGCTTTCCACTCTTTCAGAGTCTTGTGGTTGCCACCTTTGGTTTCGATGACTTCACCATTGTGCGGGTTTTTGTATTGCTTAACTTTGCGTGCACGCTTGGTGCCGGTAGTTTTTACTGCGCCGCCACGTGGAGCCTTGGATTTTGCTTCTGGATCCAGCAGCGCGATGATGTCACGCAGGGACTTGGAGTATTCACCCATCAGCGTGCGCAGTTTGCCTTCGAATTCCAGTTCGGCTTGCAGTTTGTCGTCTTCGGACAGGTTCTTCAGACGGGCTTGCAGCTCTTTGATGGCTTCTTCGGTGGCGCGATATTCGTTGATCAAGGACATGAGTACTACCTTTCGTAGAATGCTGAATGACAGGGGACAGTGCCGCAATAATAGTCAGGCTGTTTCATCAAGTAAACATTTAGATCGGCTTTTTATTTAAATGAGTTACAGGAATTAGCCGCGCTTTGAATGTTCCGTTAAATAATGTGATGCAGTCAGCACAGATATTTACAGTTGTCTGACAAAAGCCCCGCTAAAGCGTCACGGTCTTGACGTAAGACCTGCGTCAGAAAGCCGTTTGACCATGCTTTGTCCCACCCGGCGCGTATGCGTACTGCAGTTTTCCTGCGCAGTCGCTAGAATGGCGGCCTTTGTGAAGTTCTGGAGTTTCCCCCTCATGCGCACTTTTCGGCTGGTGATCTCTTGCCCGGACCGCGTTGGCATCGTTGCCAAAGTCAGTAATTTTCTGGCCTCTCATAATGGCTGGATCACCGAAGCGAGCCACCACTCTGACAATCAAGTGGGCTGGTTCTTCATGCGTCACGAAATCCGTGCCGATTCCCTGCCGTTCGGTATTGAAGAATTGCGCGAGAAGTTCGCGCCGATCGCCGAAGAGTTCTCGATGGACTGGCGCATCACCGACACCGAGCAGAAAAAACGCGTGGTGCTGATGGCCAGCCGCGAATCCCACTGCCTGGCCGACCTGCTGCACCGCTGGCACAGCGATGAACTGGATTGCGAAATCGCCTGCGTGATTTCCAACCACGACGACCTGCGCAGTATGGTCGAGTGGCACGGCATCCCTTACTACCACGTGCCGGTCAACCCGCAGGACAAGCAGCCGGCATTCGACGAAGTATCGCGGCTGGTCAAACAGCACGACGCCGAAGTGGTGGTGCTGGCGCGCTACATGCAGATCCTGCCGCCGGACATGTGCCGCGAATACGCGCACAAAGTCATCAACATTCACCACAGCTTCCTGCCATCGTTCGTCGGCGCCAAGCCGTATCACCAGGCGTCCCTGCGTGGTGTGAAACTGATCGGCGCGACCTGCCACTATGTTACTGAAGAGCTGGACGCCGGCCCGATCATCGAGCAGGACGTGGTGCGTGTCAGCCACAGCGACAGCATCGAAGACATGGTGCGCTTCGGTCGTGACGTCGAGAAGATGGTGCTGGCCCGTGGTCTGCGTTATCACCTGGAAGACCGCGTGCTGGTGCATGGCAACAAGACAGTCGTGTTCTGATCGAGCACGCCACGCTTGAAAAACCAGGGGCCTGGGCGTTGAATCGCTCAGGCCCTTGTCATTTGAGCCCGAGGAAAAGTCATGAGCGATCCGCTGGACAAAGCCACTTCCAAAGCCCCCGCCACTCTTGGTGAAGGTTGCCTCAGCCGCTACGATCCGGATGACATGAGCCCGGACGACGGCACCGAATTCCCCGGTGCCGCCGAGCTTTGGGAGCAGCTCCAGCAAGAGCAGGACGAACCTAAGAAGCCTGCCTGACGTTCATCAACTTCTTCAGCAACGGCTTGCCCAGCATCAACACGAACACCGGGCCGCCAACCAGCAGATAGAAGTAATACGTCACCACGCGCCAGATCAGGATCGCCGCCGCTGCGGTGGATTTGCCCACCATCGGCGCGAGCAGCGCAGCCGAGGTCAGCTCTGCCGCCCCTGCGCCGCCAGGTAACAGGCTGAACTGGCCGGCGCCAAGCGAGAGCATCTGCACCAGAAAGCTCCACGCCCACTGCAAATCCGCGCCGAGCCCGCGCAGGGCCAGATACAGCACGCTGTAGCGCAGCAGCCAGTGCACGCAGGTCAGAGCAAAAACCTTAACCAGCGTTTGCCAAGGCAGTTTCAAGGTATCGGTAAATGCCGCGAGAAAGTGCAGCAACTTGCGCGCCCAGCGACGGCGAGTACTTGTCGTGATGTTCATCCCCGCCAACAGCCGCCCGCTCAGGCGAATCAACGCTCGGTGATAACGGGCGATCAACACGCAACTGAACAACCCCCCAAACAGCGAAACGGCGCTGACGGTCAGCAGCCACTCGAGGCGATCGCTGAGGTGCTGGAATAGCGCATAGATCAGAATCCCGCTGAGGGCGCAGAGAAAGAACAGCAGATCGCTGAGCTGATCCATGGCAAACACTGCGCTGCCTCGCGCCGGACGCACGCCGCAACGGGCGAGCAGAGCCATGATCGTCAGCGGCCCGCCGCTGCCGCCGGGCGTGGCGCAGTACGCAAACTCGGCCGCCATCACCACGCCGAGGCTTTTCAAGGGCGCGACTTTTTCTCGCTGGTCGCCGAGCAACAAACGCAAGCGCAGCGTATTGATGCCCCAGCAGAGCAGAATCATGCCGAACATGATCAACAGCCAGTGCAGCGGAAAACTGCGCAGGCGCGACCAGGTCTCGCCGCCGCCGAGCAGTACCGGAATCAGCACCGCCGCGAGCAGGCCGATCAGCAACAACAGGCTGCGCTTCATGCTGCGCGTTCCAGCTGACCGCGCTGTCGGGCCAGCCAGTCGATCTTGGTCAGCGGCACGCGCCCCTCCTCTAGCAGGCGTTGCAGCGTGTGCAACCAGTAATCGCGAGAAAAGCGGTGACGCATGTCCACCGGATGCAGCCCCAGACGAATCACCGATGCCTCGCGCCAGCGCTGTTCACGCTGGTCGCTGAGGATTTTCGACACGCCGCGCCGCCAGGCACTGCGCGCACTCCACACCAGCCCCGGTGCATCGATGGCGCTGAAATCGGGCAAGCGATAAAGATGCTGCGGATCGCTGGTGTAGCTGAGCGGCAATTCACGCAAGGCCTGGCGCGTGCCGTCGCTCATCAGCCAGGCCGGGGCGACGAAACCCTGCACCGGCCAGTCGCAGCGCTGAAACATGTCCAGACCTGCGTGCAGGCGGGCAAGGGCTGCTTCGCGGGACAGGCGGTAAAACTCGCCTTCATGGGTGTAGACCCGGCGCATGAACCAGTCGCGCGGGGTGTTTGGCATGGGTTCCTGATCGTCGTGGTAGTAGCCGTGCAGCGCCAGTTCATCGCCTCGGGCGACCCTGGCATCGAGCACTCGGCGAAACGTCGGGTTGGCGTCAAGCGCATCGTGGCGATGGAAATCCGGCACCACCAGCCACGTCATCGGCACATCACCCAAGGCATCGACGGCCTCGACGAAGGGCTGGTAATCCGCCCAGGTCGAGGGCGCGACATCATGCAATACCAGGCAAACAGCTTTCATTTCTTCAACCATTGGCCACCCGTGGCAGCGTATGGCCGAGCACCGCGTGATAGTGGCTGAGCAGACTGTCGACCACGGTGTCCCAGGCGTAATGCCGTTCGACGTGCTGGCGCGCCTGTTGACCGAGGCGGGCGCAGCCGCGACTGAACAGCTCGCGCACGGCATTGGCCATGGCCTGCGGATTATTCGGTGCACAGAGCAGGCCGCAGGAATCGTTGACGATCTCTTCAAACGCCCCGGCCGCCACCGCCACCACGGGAATGCCGCAGGCCATGGCCTCAAGGATGACCAGGCCGAAGGTTTCCTGGTCGCCGGCATGCAGCAGCGCATCGGCGCTGGCCATCAGCCGCGCGACTTTCGGCGCCGGGCAGAATTCGTCGATAACGCTGACGTTGTCCGGCACCGCCGCAGGCATCGACGAGCCGACCAACAACAAGTGATAACGCGGACCGAGGCGTTGCATGCACTTGAGCAGCATCGGCAGGTTTTTCTCCTTGGAACCGCGCCCGGCAAAGATCAGCAGGCGGGTGTCTTCGGCAATGCCCAGCTCGGCCCGCAGGCCGGGGTCGCGGGCGTCGGGATGGAAGGTGTGCAGATCCACGCCCAGCGGTTGCACATGGACATTGCGCACGCCAAGCCCGATGAGCTTGTCGGCCATAACCTGGCTCGGCGCGAGAACGCGGTCGAAATTGCCGTAGAGACGCGTGACATAAGCTTCGACATTCGGCGTGACCCAATGGCCCATGCGATTGCCCGCCAGCAGCGGCAGATCCGAGTGATAAAAGCCGATCACCGGAACGTCCAGCTGCCGCCGCGCATCCAGCGCCGCCCATGCGGTGAGGTAAGGATCGCCGACTTCGATCAGATCCGGCTGCAAATCCTGCAGGACGTTTCGCCATGGCGCCAGCCGCAGCGGGAAGCGATAGCCTTTGCCAAAGGGCAGGGCGGGCGCCGGAACCGTGTAAATGCCGTCATGTTCACCCAGTCGCGCGCCGGGGATCAGCAGGCTGTGGCGAATGGCGTTGCGCTCGCCAAGGCGACGGTGTTTGGCATCCAGATAAGTCCGCACGCCTCCGCTGGCCGGGGCGTAGAACATGGTGATGTCGGCGATATGCACGGTGAGCAACCCTCCGCTGTGTCGTTCTCCCTTGATTGACCTTTATCCAGAATAGATGTTCGGTCGGGATTGCGCGGTGGGGTGTCACTCGGGTTTTGTTGAAAGGTAGATATTCGCGAGCAGGCTCGCTCCCACAATGGAATGCATTTTCCCTGTGGGAGCGAGCCTGCTCGCGAAGCGGCCAGTCGTCGCAGCTTAAATCCTGAAGCTGCCAACCAACTGCTTGAGACGCGAAGCCTGCTGCTCCAGATCCGAGCACGCGCGCAAGGTCGCTTGCAGGTTCTCCACGCCTTCCTGGTTCAGCGTGTTGATCTCGGTGATATCGACGTTGATCGACTCGACCACAGCGGTTTGTTCCTCGGTCGCGGTCGCCACCGACTGGTTCATCCCGTCGATCTCGCCAATGCGCAGGGTGACGCTGTTCAGGCGTTCGCCGGCGAGGTTGGCGATCTCGACGCTGTCTTGGCTGTGGCGCTGGCTGTCGCTCATGGTGCTAACCGATTCTCGAGCGCCGACTTGCAGCTCCTCGATCATGGTCTGCACCTGTTGGGCCGATTCCTGAGTGCGGTGCGCGAGGTTGCGCACTTCGTCGGCCACCACGGCAAAACCACGACCGGCCTCACCAGCGCGCGCCGCTTCGATCGCCGCGTTCAGCGCCAACAGGTTGGTCTGCTGGGAAATGCTGGTGATCACTTCGAGAATCTGGCCGATGTTGACGGTCTTGCTGTTCAGCGACTCGATGTTGGTGCTGGACGCGCTGAGCATGCTCGACAGCTGGTTCATCGCTTTGATGCTGCGCTCCACCACTTGCTGGCCATCTTCGGCCAGACCCCGGGCGTCGCTGGCCTGATTCGATGCTTGCGCGGCGTTGCGGGCGATTTCCTGGGCGGCGGCGCCGAGCTGATTGATCGCGGCAGCAACGCTGCTGGTGCGCGAGGCTTGCTGGTCGGAGTTGTACATCGACGAATTCGACGCAGCGACCACGCGCAGCGCGACTTCGTTGACCTGGCCGGTGGCCGAGGACACTTCGCGGATCGAACCGTGAATACGCTCGACGAAGCGGTTGAATGCGGTGCCGAGGATGCCGAATTCATCGTTATTGACGATGTTCAGCCGTTTGGTCAGGTCGCCTTCGCCGTCGGCGATGTCTTCCATGGCGCGGGTCATCACGTGCAGCGGCTGGATCAGCAGGCGGATGAGCATGCCGAGCAGGGCAATGATGATTACCACGGCAATGATGGTTGCGATTACCGCTGAGGTGCGGAATTCGCTGAGCATCGCGTAGGCCTGGTCTTTATCGATCGACAGACCGATGTACCAGTTCACCGACGGCAGGCCTTTGATCGGAGCGAAGGTGACGATGCGGGTTTTGCCATCAACTGTCACTTCGCTGAAATCGCTGCTGATGCGCGGCGTGTCTTGTGGGTAGGCTTCTTTGAGCGACTTCATCACCAGGGCCTTGTCCGGGTGGACGAGGATCTTGCCGTCGGCGCTGATCAGAAACGCATAGCCCATGCCGTCGAAATCCCGCGCGGCGAGGGTGTCGATCAGCGATTGCAGGCTGAGGTCGCCGCCGACCACGCCTACGCTCTGCCCGGCCTTTTTCGAAGCGGTGGCGATGGAGATGATCAACTGGCCGGTGGCCGCATCGATGTAGGGTTCGGTCAGGGTCGAGGTGCTGCTGCTTTCGGCACCTTTATACCAAGGGCGCACACGCGGATCGAAACCGTCCGGCATCTTCACGTCCGGGCGGATGGTGAAATGCCCGGTGGCATCGCCCAGGTAGGTGGCCATGAACGTCGAGGTCAGGCTTTTCTGTTCCAGCAGGCTGGCGACCGTGGCAGGTTCCGGGTTGATGGCGATGTTCTGCGCGGCGTTCTCGATCAGCAGAATGCGCCCGCTGAGCCAGGTCTGGATGTTGCCGGCGGTGACCTCGCCCATTTCATTGAGGTAGTTGTTCAGATCATCGCGGATCGCATTGCGCTGCAGCCAGTCGTTGTACAACGTGAACGAGGCAAAAGCGGCAATGACGATGAGAGCGGCGGCAAGCAAAATCTTATGGCTGAAGCGCAGGTTTTTGTTCATGGCTTGGGGTTCCGCTAAGGTCTTAATGTCCTGGGCGTGCTTTGATAGAGACGCGCACTATGGGCAAGGTTGAAAAACTGATATTTCCGGCTCTCCTTAGGGAAATGTCCGACCCGATTTTCTGATGGGTCTATCCAATTTATGTATCGGCCATGTGTCATCAAAGATTAACCATTGGGTGAGAAAATGCCTGACTCTTCGCAACTCGTTATCGGCGCTGATCCGGCCGCGCAACCCATCGCTCAGGCCATGCGCCTGGCCAACCGCCACGGCCTGATCGCCGGCGCCACCGGCACCGGTAAAACCGTGACATTGCAGCGTCTGGCCGAAGCGTTCAGCGACGCCGGTGTCGCGGTGTTCGCCGCCGACATCAAGGGCGACCTCTGCGGGCTCGGCGCCGCTGGCAACCCGCAGGGCAAAGTGGCCGAGCGCATCGCCGGCATGCCCTGGCTCGGTCACACGCCGCAGGCTTATCCCGTCACGCTGTGGGACATCCACGGTGAATCCGGACATCCGCTGCGCACCACGTTGAGCGAAATGGGTCCGCTACTGATCGGCAGCCTGCTCGAGCTGACCGACAGTCAGCAGTCGGCGCTGTACGCGGCCTTCAAGGTGGCGGATCGCGAAGGGCTGTTGCTGCTGGATCTCAAGGATCTGAAAGCGCTGCTCAATCACCTCAAGGACAATCCACAGTTGCTCGGCGAAGATGCCGCGCTGATGACCACCGGCTCCAGCCAGGCGCTGCTGCGCCGCTTGGCGACGCTGGAACAGCAGGGCGCCGAAGCCCTGTTCGGCGAGCCGGCGCTGCAACTCGAAGACATTCTGCAACCGGGCGCCGATGGCCGTGGACGTATCCATCTGCTCGATGCCAGTCGGCTGGTGCACGAGGCGCCGAAGGTTTACGCAACGTTCCTGCTGTGGCTGCTGGCCGAGTTGTTCGAGCAACTGCCCGAGCGCGGCGACGCCGACAAGCCGCTGCTGGCGCTGTTTTTCGACGAGGCGCACTTGCTGTTCGGCGACACGCCCAAGGCTTTGCAGGAACGCCTGGAGCAAGTGGTGCGTTTGATTCGTTCCAAGGGTGTTGGCGTGTATTTCGTCACCCAGTCGCCGGCGGATCTGCCGGATGACGTGCTGGCGCAGTTGGGCTTGCGCATTCAACACGGCCTGCGTGCGTTCACCGCCAAAGAGCAGAAATCCCTGCGTGCGGTTGCGGATGGCTTTCGGCCGAATCCGGCGTTCGACAGTCTGTCGGTGCTGACTGAGTTAGGTATTGGTGAGGCGCTGGTCGGCACGCTGACCGAGAAGGGCACGCCGGAAATGGTCCAGCGCGTGCTGGTGGCACCGCCGCAATCGCGGATCGGCCCGCTGACTGAAACCGAGCGCACCGTGCTTATCGCCGGCTCGCCGTTCAAGGGCCGTTATGACAAGCCGATCGACCGCGAGTCGGCCTATGAAATCCTGATGGGACGCAAAGGGCTGGCGCCCGAGGCTGAAACACCAGCGGGCAAAGCGGCGGCCGAAGAGCCGAGCCTGGCTGACCGTGCGGGAGAATTCCTCGGCACGGCGGCAGGGCAGGCGTTGAAGTCGGCAATGCGCCAGGCGGCCAATAATCTCGGCAAGCAGTTGGTGCGGGGGTTGATGGGCTCTTTATTGGGTGGCAGCAAGCGCCGCTGATCTCAGGCGAATCGAAGATCAAAACTGTGGGAGCGAGCCTGCTCGCGAAAGCGCTGTGTCATTCAACATCAATGTCGTCTGACACGGCCTCTTCGCGAGCAGGCTCGCTCCCACACGGAATGGTGTGCGCGGTCAGGTCTTGCTTTTGGCATGCGCCGCCAGCCGCTCCAGCGCCGCGCGCAATCCCGGATCGCTGATCCCGTCGGCCGTCGACTGAATCGTCTCTGCCGCACTGCTCGACAGATCCATGGTGTGCCCAACCGCCCGATGCTGCACGATCGGTGGGCGCACGCTGAATTTGATCCGCGTCAGGTTGGCGAACTCTTCGAACAGTTGCAGTTGCCGTTGCAGGCGTTTCTGCTGATAGCGCAGGCGCGTCGCCCAGTGACCGTCAGTGACCACCAGCGACAGCTCGCCTTCGCGCCACTTGGCTACCCGGCAATGCTCGCGGGCGGCAGGCTGCAGCTGGCTTTCGAGCAGGCGCTGCAAATGCTCCAGGCGCTGGGCATGGCCGAGGATGGCTTTGAGCGGTTTGGCTTCGCGTAACAGAACGGCGGGTGCTCTGGCCGTGAGAGGGCGAAACGCCATGATCGAACACCTGAAAGTCACAGAGGCGCCATGGTAGCAGAAAGCTGCGGAACCTCTGGCCCATTGCTTTTGTCCCTGATTTGCTCATTAAATCAACGCCTGACTTCTTTCCCTCGACGGGTTGAAGTTGAGCAAAACGCCCTTATTTTAAGTGAGCCCCGTCAAAGCGCAGTGCCAGCATCGTGGAACATCGCCACTTTCCTCACCACCGTTTCCGGGTAGAATGCTCGTTCGCATGCGGCCATGAGGGCTGCACGGGCGACTCACGGGGCCGCCCTCCATCCCTTTAGTGTGGAAGATCCTGCCGATATGTTTGCGCCTTTGTTAAAGAAACTTTTTGGAAGCAAGAACGAGCGTGAAGTCAAACGCATGCTCAAGACGGTGCAGCTCGTCAATGCCTTCGAAGAGCAAATGGTGGCCCTTTCGGACGATCAATTGCGCGCCAAGACCGCCGAGTTCAAGGCCCGTATCGCCAAAGGGGAGACCCTCGACAAGCTGTTGCCGGAAGCCTTCGCCGTCGCCCGCGAGGCCGGCAAGCGTGTGATGGGCATGCGCCACTTCGACGTGCAACTCGTCGGCGGCATGACTCTGCACGAAGGCAAGATTGCCGAAATGCGCACCGGTGAGGGCAAGACCCTCGTGGCCACCCTGGGTGTTTACCTCAACGCACTGTCCGGCAAGGGCGTGCACGTGGTGACCGTGAACGACTACCTGGCCCGCCGTGACGCCAACTGGATGCGCCCGCTGTATGAATTCCTCGGCCTGACCGTCGGCGTCGTGACGCCGTTCCAGCCGCCGGAAGAAAAGCGTGCCGCCTACGCCGCCGACATCACCTACGGCACCAACAACGAATTCGGTTTCGACTACCTGCGCGACAACATGGCGTTCAGCATGGATGAAAAATTCCAGCGCGAACTCAACTTTGCCGTGATCGACGAAGTCGACTCCATCCTCATCGACGAAGCGCGTACCCCGCTGATCATTTCCGGTCAGGCCGAGGACAGCTCCAAGCTGTACATGGAGATCAACAAGCTGATCCCGCAGCTGGAACTGCACGTCGAGGAAGTCGAAGGCCAGGTCACCAAGGCCGGCCACTACACCGTTGACGAAAAGACCCGTCAGGTCGAACTCAACGAAGCCGGTCACCAGTTCATCGAAGAAATGCTCACCCGCGTCGGCCTGCTGGCCGAAGGCGAGAGCCTGTACTCGGCGCACAACCTTGGCCTGCTGACCCACGTCTATGCCGGTCTGCGTGCGCACAAACTGTTCAACCGCAATATCGAATACATCGTCCAGGACGGTCAGGTCGTACTGGTCGACGAACACACCGGTCGTACTATGCCGGGTCGTCGTCTGTCCGAAGGCCTGCACCAGGCTATCGAAGCCAAGGAAGGTCTGAACATCCAGGCCGAGAGCCAGACCCTGGCCTCGACGACTTTCCAGAACTACTTCCGTCTGTACACCAAGCTGTCCGGCATGACCGGTACCGCCGACACCGAAGCGTTCGAATTCCACCAGATCTATGGTCTGGAAGTCATGGTCATTCCGCCGAACAAACCGTTGGCGCGTAAAGACTACAACGACCTGGTGTTCCTCACCGCCGAAGAGAAATACGCTGCGATCGTCGCGGACATCAAGGAAAGCATGGCCGCCGGTCGTCCGGTGCTGGTGGGTACCGCGACCATCGAGACGTCCGAGCACATGTCCGAATTGCTCGTCAAAGAAGGCATCGAACACAAGGTTCTGAACGCCAAGTTCCACGAAAAAGAAGCTGAAATCATCGCTCAGGCCGGTCGTCCGGGTGCGCTGACCATCGCCACCAACATGGCCGGTCGTGGTACCGACATCCTGTTGGGCGGTAACTGGGAAGTGGAAGTCGCTTCGCTGGAGAACCCGACTCCTGAGCAGATCGCGCAGATCAAGGCCGACTGGCAGAAGCGTCACCAGCAAGTATTGGAATCCGGCGGCTTGCAGGTGATCGCTTCCGAGCGTCACGAATCGCGCCGTATCGACAACCAGCTGCGTGGCCGTGCCGGTCGCCAGGGCGATGCCGGTTCGAGCCGCTTCTACCTGTCGCTGGAAGACAGCTTGATGCGCATCTTCGCCTCCGACCGGGTGAAGAACTTCATGAAAGCCCTGGGCATGCAGCCGGGCGAAGCGATCGAGCACCGTATGGTGACCAACGCGATCGAGAAGGCGCAACGCAAGGTTGAAGGCCGCAACTTCGACATCCGTAAGCAACTGCTCGAGTTCGACGACGTCAACAACGAACAGCGTAAAGTGATCTATCACATGCGTAACACGTTGCTGGCCGCTGACAACATCGGTGAAACCATCGCCGATTTCCGTCAGGACGTGCTCAACGCTACCGTCAGCGCCCACATTCCGCCGCAATCGCTGCCAGAGCAGTGGGACGTGGCCGGTCTGGAAGCGTCGATCGAAAGCGATTTCGGCGTGAAACTGCCGATCCAGCAATGGCTCGACGAAGACGATCACCTGTACGAAGAAACCCTGCGCGAGAAGCTCATGACCGAGCTGATGGCGGCTTACAACGAGAAAGAAGATCAGGCCGGTGCCGAGGCGCTGCGCTCGTTCGAGAAGCAGATCGTCCTGCGCGTACTCGACGACCTGTGGAAAGATCACCTGTCGACCATGGATCACCTGCGTCACGGCATTCACCTGCGTGGCTATGCGCAGAAGAACCCGAAGCAGGAATACAAGCGCGAATCCTTCACGCTGTTCTCCGAGCTGCTCGATTCGATCAAGCGCGACTCGATCCGCGTGCTCTCGCACGTTCAGGTTCGTCGCGAAGATCCGGAAGCCGAAGAGCAACGCCTGCGTCAGGAAGCCGAAGCACTGGCGGCGCGCATGCAGTTCGAACACGCCGAAGCGCCTGGGCTGGATCAGCCGGAAGCGTTGGGTGAAGAGGTCGATGTGGCACTGGCCACCGCCGCTGCCCCGGTTCGCAACGAGCAGAAGCTGGGCCGCAACGAACTGTGCTACTGCGGTTCGGGCAAGAAATACAAGCATTGCCACGGGCAGATCCAGTAAAACCCGTTTCAATCGCTGAACACCCGCGCCGCGACCGGCTCCTGCCGTCGCGGCGTTTTGCCATTTATCCCACCGTCCGTTCCCGTGACGGTGCTGACATCATTGAGTAAGGAGCGCATTCATGGCTGTTGGTCTTGGTCCTTTGCCAACGTTGCACCCGGTTGCCGGTTTTGAACTCGGTATCGCCTCGGCCGGCATCAAGCGCCCGGGGCGCAAGGATGTGGTAGTGATGCGCTGTGCTGAAGGTTCGACCGTGGCTGGCGTGTTCACCCTGAACGCGTTCTGCGCCGCGCCGGTGATCCTGGCGAAAAAGCGCGTGCACAATGCCGTGCGTTACTTGCTGACCAACACCGGCAATGCCAACGCCGGCACCGGCGAACCGGGCCTGGCCGCCGCCGAGCGCACCACCGCTAAACTGGCTGAGCTGACCGGCGTCGATGCCAGCCAGATTCTGCCGTACTCCACTGGCGTGATCGGCGAGCCGCTGCCGGTCGAGAAGATCGAAGGTGCGCTGCAAGCTGCGCTGGATGATCTGTCGGAGAACAACTGGGAAGCCGCCGCCACCGGCATCATGACCACCGATACCCTGCCCAAGGGCGCCAGCCGCCAGTTCGAGCATGACGGCGTGACCATCACCGTCACCGGCATCAGCAAAGGCGCCGGCATGATTCGCCCGAACATGGCGACCATGCTCGGTTACATCGCCACCGACGCCAAAGTCTCCCGCGAGGTGCTGCACAACCTGATGCTCGACGGCGCCAACAAGTCGTTTAATCGCATCACCATCGACGGCGATACCTCGACCAACGACTGCTGCATGCTGATCGCCACCGGTAAAGCCGCGCTGCCCGAGATCACCCGCGCTGAAGGCGAGCTGTTCGCCAAGCTGAAGCAAGCGGTGTTCGAAGTGTGCATGGACGTCGCCCAGGCCATCGTGCGTGACGGCGAAGGCGCGACCAAATTCGTTACCGTTGAAGTGAATGGCGGCGGCAACCATCAGGAATGCCTGGACGTTGGTTACACCGTGGCCCACTCGCCGTTGATCAAGACCGCGCTGTTCGCCTCTGACCCGAACTGGGGCCGTATCCTCGCTGCCGTGGGTCGTGCCGGCGTGCCGGATCTGGACGTGAGCAAGATCGACGTGTTCCTCGGCGACGTGTGCATCGCCAGCCGTGGCGCCCGCGCCGCGACCTACACTGAAGCCCAGGGCTCGGCAGTGATGCAGCGGGAAGAAATCACCATCCGCATCGAACTGGGCCGTGGCGATTGCAGCGAAACCATCTGGACCACCGACCTGTCGCATGAGTACGTGAAGATCAACGCTGAATACCGTACTTGACCTGATCCGGGACCGAGCCGCTCCATTCGCGAGCAGGCTCGCTCCCACAGGGTATTCTCGCTGCAGTTCGGTTTTCTGTGGGAGCGAGCCTGCTCGCGAAAACGGCGATCCGGACACAACCCATTCAGAAGCATTCCTCTGACGAAAAGGCGCCACACCATGTCCCTGCACCTGATCATCGGCGACAAACTGCTTTCCTCTTGGTCCCTGCGTGCGGCACTGGCGCTGGACCTGACCGGCGCACCCTACAGCGAAGAGCTGATCAAGCTCGGCAAACCCGACACCCGTGAGCGCCTGCTCAAGCATTCGCCGACCGGCAAGGTGCCGCTGCTGCAAACCACCCGTGGCACCATCGCCGATTCGCTGGCCATTGCTGAGTACCTCGCCGAACAGTTTCCGTCCGAGCAACTCTGGCCGAGCGATACCTTCGCCCGCGCCCAGGCACGCTCGGCCTGCGCACAAATGCACAGCGGCTTCTTCGCCATGCGTAACCACATGCCGTTCAACCTGAGCCAGGACGCACCGCTGAATCCTGTGCCGCCAGAAGTGAAGGTCGATATCGAACGCATGCTCGCGCTGTGGGCCGAATGCCGCGCGGCAGCGACGGAAGAGGGGCCGTACCTGTTCGGTCGTGTCAGCCTTGCCGATGCCTTTTTCGCGCCGATCGCCGTGCGCTTGCGCACCTATCAGGTGAAGCTGCCGGCGGTCGACGAAGCCTATGTTGAAACCGTCTACCAATGGCCCGCCTTCAAAGCGTGGCAAAAGGCTGGACTGGAGGAATTGAACCCGTGAAACGCGTCCACGTCGCCGCTGCCGTCATTCGTGACGGCGCCGGCAAAATCCTTATCGCCCGCCGTGCCGACACCCAGCATCAGGGCGGCTTGTGGGAGTTTCCCGGTGGCAAGGTCGAGGCTGACGAATCTGTCCAATCGGCACTGGCTCGCGAGCTGCACGAAGAGCTGGGCATCGTCGTTGATGCTGCCCGGCCGCTGATCAAGGTTCGCCACGATTACCCGGACAAACAGGTCTTGCTGGATGTCTGGGAAGTATCAGCGTTCAGCGGCGAACCCCACGGTGCGGAAGGCCAGCCACTGGCTTGGGTCACTGCCAGGGAATTGATTGACTATGAGTTCCCGGCGGCCAATCAGCCGATCGTCGCGGCGGCGCGCTTGCCTGCCGAATACTTGATCACTCCCGAAGATCTGGAAGGCCCGGCCTTGTTGCGCGGCATTCAGAAGGCGATTGCCGGCGGGATCAAATTGATCCAGCTGCGCGCACCCAACGGCTACGACCCGAAATACCGTGATCTGGCGGTCGACGCGGTGGGCCTGTGCGCAGGCAAGGCGCAGTTGATGATCAAAGGGCCGTTCGAATGGCTCGGCGATTTCCCGTCTGCCGGCTGGCACATCACTGCAGCCCAACTGCGTAAATACGCGGCGGCAGGACGTCCGTTGCCGGCTGAGCGCTGGCTCGCGGCGTCGTGCCATGACGCCGAAGAACTGGCGCTGGCCGAGCAGATGGGCGTCGACTTTGTCACCCTGTCGCCGGTACAGCCTACGCTGACGCACCCGGATGCACAGCCGTTGGGGTGGGAGCAGGCGGGGGCGTTGATTGACGGTTTCAGTAAACCGGTGTTTCTGCTCGGTGGAGTAGGGCCGGCGGAACGCGAGAAGGCTTGGGGTGTTGGGGCTCAGGGTGTGGCGGGGATTCGGGCGTTCTGGCCTGATCCAGTGTAAGAGCTACCGGCGTCTTCGCGAGCAGGCTCGCTCCCACAATGGATTGCATTTCTCCAGTCAGAATGCAGGCAAATGTGGGAGCGAGCCTGCTCGCGATGGCGTCCTGTAAGGCGCTACTTTCCTTCAGGTTTCGCAGCCGGCTGCCACAAAATCTCCGCCACCCCTTGCCGCCGCGCAATCAACCGCGCCACAACAAACAGCAAATCCGACAACCGATTGATATACGCCAGGCCAACCCCGGCCAACGGCTCCAGCGCATTCAAATGCTGACAGCGGCGTTCGGCACTGCGCGCCAAACTGCGGCAGACATGTGCCTGCGCAATCAACATCGAACCACCTGGCAAGATGAAATTCTCCAGCGGCCCCAGCTCTTCATTCCATACATCGATGGCCGCTTCCAGCCGCTCGATTTCAGCCTCGTTCAACGCCTGATATTCCGGCATCGCCAGTTCACCGCCGAGGTCGAACAGGCGATGCTGACACGGCGCCAACACTTCGATGATTTCATTCAGCCCCGGATGCACTTCGCGCTCGGCGAGCAAACCGGCGAGCAGCACGCCGATTTGACTGTTCAGCGTATCGACCTCGCCGATCGCCTCGATGCGCGGGTGATCCTTGGGGACGCGACGGCCGTCACCGAGGCCTGTTTCGCCTTTGTCGCCGGTGCGGGTGTAGATCTTCGACAAGCGAAAGCCCATGGGTTACCTCGGTAGTGAATTGGTTTCGGTGGTCAACGGCGCAGGCTGCACCAGCGGCAGACGCAGAGTGAAGCAAGTGCCCTGGCCGGGCGCCGACTGCACTTCCATCTGGCCTTTGTGATTGTTGGTGATGATGAAGTACGACACCGACAGGCCAAGGCCGGTGCCCTGGCCGATTTCCTTGGTGGTAAAGAACGGCTCGAAAGTGCGCTTGCGCACGTTCTCGCTCATGCCGATGCCGTTGTCCTCGACCTGAATCTCGGCCCACGGCGGATTGAGTCTGGTGCGCAAAATGATCCGGCCCGGCTCGCTGTCGTCTTCTCGCTGATGAATCGCCTGCGCGGCATTTTTCAGCAGATTGAGCAGCACCTGTTCCAGCTCGTTGGCGGTGCCCGGCACTGGACCCAGTGCCGGGTCGAACTGGCGGATGATCGCCTGGCCCTTGAAGTCGAAACCGATGGCCAGATCGAAGTCGTTACCGGCGATTTCCACGGCTTGATCGATCAGCGCCGGCAGATCGCACGGCGCCATTTGCCGGGTGCTGCGGCGGCTGAAGCTGAGCATGTGCGTGACGATTTTCGCCGCGCGGGCGCCGGCCTGTTGAATGCCGTCGAGCAGTTGCGGGACTTCGCGGCCTTGCAGGTAGCGGTTCACAGTGTCCAGTTCGATGCCCAGTTGTTCGGCAGTCTCGATGTTCTTCGGCAGATCCGCCGACAGACGCCGGCGAATGTTCTGCACGTTGTGCAGGATCGCGCCGAGCGGGTTGTTGATTTCATGGGCCATGCCGGCCGCGAGGCCACCGACCGAGAGCATCTTCTCCGACTGCACCATCATTTCTTCCAGCGACAGACGCTGAGTGATGTCATCGATACGGATCACCACGCCACGCCCGGCACCGCCCATCAGTGGGTAAAACGTCAGCGCGTAATGCTTGGGTTCATCGTCCTTGAACCAGGTCACCCGATCGACTTTGGCCACGGTGTGCTGTTCGACTGTGGCCTTGAGCTGCGGCAAAAACGGCTTGAGCGGTTCGAAGGCGAGGAAGATCGGCTGGTTCAAAGCCTCGTCCAGGCGCGTGCCGGAGAGCGCGCTGGCCTCCTGGTTCCACTGGGTAACGTAAAGCTGCTCATCGAGGGCGATCAGCGCCGAGGGCATCGAGTCGATGATGCTGTTGAGATAATTCTGGAAGCCGGTGAGCTTCTTTTCGATCTTGCTGCGCACCTGGACTTCCAGCTCCAGTTTGCGGTTGGTATGGCGGGTTTCCTCGGCCAGCCCTTGCGCCTGATCGTAGGCGGCCTGCGAGTCGTCGCGGGCACGCTTGAGCTGCTGCTCGCGGGCTTCGATGCGCGAAAGCATGGTGTTGAACGCCTCGGCCAGACTGCCGATTTCGTCGTGGTTGCCGCGCGCGGCGCGCAGGGCGTAGTTCTCTTCGCGGGTGACCTGCCGGGACAATTCCTCCAACTGGTGAATCGGCCGGGTAATCAGGCGCTTGATCTGCCGGGCGATGACCAGCCACAGCAGTACGCTGAAGATCAGGATGCCGAGGCTTGCGGTCAGAGTGCCGGTGTAGAACGCCATCGGCAGTTCGCTGCTGGCGACCAGCAACAGATGCCCCGGCGCGGCGCCGGGGCGGGGCAGGGTGATCAGTTGGTTGCTGCGGAACTCGGTGAGTTGCCAGGCTTCGACGTGGCGGTAGCGCTCGGGGAGGCTGAGTTTTTCCCCGCGCTGCACTTGCGCCAGGCGTTCGCCCTTGCCGTCGTACAGGGCGGCGGCGCGCAGCGGTGAATAACTGTCGAGTTCCTTGAGCAGGCGCTCGGCGCTGCGCGGCGACTCCAGCGCATCGCTGACCAGACTCGGATTGGCGATCAGCCGGCCGATGGTCTGCAGGGCCTGTGGTGCCATGCTTTCCTGGGAAATGTAATAGGCGGCGCTGATAAAGGTCAGGTTGGCGACCAGCAGAACCGTGGTCAACAACACCAGCAGGGCGGCCAGCAGTTTCTGGCCGACCGGCAGGTTTTCAAGGCGCTGGCGCAATGGCATCAGGTTTATCACAGCAGGGGAACAAGTCGTCAGCCTAGCGGCTGCTCAGTCGCTGGGCAATCCACGCTTGTGCAGATGCGCCACCAAACGTTGCTGCAACTGGTGCAGATGCGGCAGATGCAACTGATGGCGCTCGGCGACTTTGCAGGCGTGGCCCAACAGATAGCTGATCTCGGTGCGGCGCTGGTTGGCGACGTCCTGATACATCGAAGAGTAATTGGCGGCGGTGGCGTGGATCACTCGTTCGACTTCCGCTTGCAGATTGTCCGCCGCAGCGGGTTGGCCGCAGCGTTCGAGCAGTTCGGTCAATTCGGCACAGAGTGTGGCAACTTCGCAGTGATGCTCGCTCAGCCCGCCGTTGCGGCAATCGTGGAGCACGCTCAGCGGGTTGATCGCGCAGTTCAGCGCCAGTTTGCGCCACAGTCGACTGAGGATGTCAGCGCTCCATTCATGGGGAATGTTCGCCGCTTGCAGATCGTCCAGCCAGACCGGCGCCAGCGGATTTGCCGCATCGCCCAGCCAGTTGAAACCGTGACCGGCAAACACCACGCGCCAATCGCCATCACGGAACGCGCCCTCGGTGCTGGAGGCGCTGATGCAGCGCGCCTGTGGCACCCGCGCGGCGACGGCGTCCTGACTGCCGAGGCCGTTTTGCAGGAGGATCAGTTCGGCGTCCGGAGCGAGGCGTGAAGCGAGGCGGGCGACGGCCTCTTCGGCGTCATAGGCCTTGCACGCGACCAGCAATCGGCGAATTGGCTCGGAGCTGTCCGGGGTTTCGCCGGGAACTGCATAGGTGTGAGCTTGTCCGTTTTCTACCAGGGTCAAGCCGCCCACTGCCTCGTAGCTGTGCAAGCGCGCCGCATTGCGCAGGATCAGCCGCACTGGCAAGCCGGCGCGAGCCAGACGTGTCGCCCAGAGTGTGCCGAGGCTGCCGGCGCCAAGTACGTGCCAGGTGGTCGACATCAGTTTTTTGCTCGATTGCTTGCAGGCATGTGCGGCTCGCCGTATCGGTAGGAAAAGACCCGTTATAATGAGCCCGATTTTAACCGCAAGCCAAGCGCGCTCCATCCACATCGAGTGCGCCTTTTTATTGGAGAGATTACATGCCGTCGTTCGACGTGGTATCCGAACTGGACAAACACGAACTCACCAACGCGGTCGAGAACGCCGTGAAGGAACTCGATCGTCGTTATGACCTGAAAGGCAAGGGCAGCTTCGAGTTCAAGGAAAAGGACCTGACCGTAAGCCTTACCGCCGAAGCCGCTTTCCAGCTCGAAGCGATGATCGAAATCCTCAAGCTGGCGCTGACCAAGCGCAAGATCGACGTGCAGTGCCTCGAGGTCAAGGATGCTTACGCGTCCGGCAAGCTGATGAAGCAGGACGCCATCCTCAAGGAAGGCATCGACAAGGAGCTGGCAAAGAAAATCGTCGGCCACATCAAGGAAGCCAAGCTCAAGGTCCAGGCCGCCATTCAGGGCGAGCAGGTGCGTGTCACCGGCAAGAAGCGCGACGATTTGCAGGAAGCCATCGCGGCCCTGCGTGCCAAGGAATTCGGCATGCCGCTGCAGTTCAACAACTTCCGCGACTAAGCTTGGTCTGAAGGCTATGTGGGAGCGAGCCTGCTCGCGAATGCGGTGTTTCATTCAGCGAAAAGTTGACTGACACGCCGCATTCGCGAGCAGGCTCGCTCCCACAGTTGTTTTGAATACACCCCGGGAAGCCGGAAATCAGGAGATAGAACATGGATTTGAATGCGGAAGTGGACCACCTGGTCAAGGCGTCCCAGGCGTGGATCCCGATGATCATGGAGTACGGCAGCCGCGTGTTGCTGGCAGTGATTACCCTGGCCATCGGCTGGTGGCTGATCAACAAGGTCACGCAGAAACTCGGCGGTCTGCTCGCTCTGCGCAATGCCGACCTCGCGCTGCAAGGCTTTATCAGCAGTCTGGCCAACATCATTCTCAAGGTGCTGCTGATTGTCAGCGTCGCGTCGATGATCGGCGTCGAAACCACCTCGTTCGTCGCGGCCATCGGTGCTGCGGGTCTGGCGATCGGTCTGGCCCTGCAGGGCAGCCTGGCCAACTTCGCTGGCGGCGTGCTGATTCTGCTGTTCCGCCCGTTCCGCATCGGTGACTGGATCGAAGCCCAAGGTGTAGCGGGTACTGTCGACAGCATCCAGATTTTTCACACTGTGCTGCGTACCGGCGACAACAAGACCATCATCCTGCCCAACGGCAATCTGTCGAACGGCATCATCACCAACACCAACCGTCAGCCAACGCGCAAAGTCGTGTTTGATGTCGGCGTGGATTACGAAGCGGATCTGCAGAAGGCCCGTCAGGTATTGCTGGATCTGGCCAAGGATCCCCGCGTCATGCAGGACCCGGAGCCACAGGCGGTGATTTCGACATTGGGCGACAGTTCGATCACTGTATCCCTGCGCGTATGGGTTAAAACTGCGGACTATTGGGATGTGATGTTCATGTTCAATGAGCAGGCGCGTGATCGTTTGAAGGCTGCCGGTATTGATATTCCATTTCCGCAGCGGGTTATACGTGTAGTGCAGGAATCTGCCACGCAGTAATCGTGTTGGAAGTTGGCTTGGCAGTCAGCAACTAATATAAAACCCGAGCAGTGTGTGCACTCTCGGGTTTTTTATCGGCGCGATGAAACTATGCTGGCTAATAAGTAGCTAGCTAATGTTTGTCTGTTTGATCAGTTATTCATCCATAAAAAAACCGCCCACCTGATTCAGGCGGGCGGTTTTGTTAGAGCAGAGCTCTACAGTACGTCAGCTTCGCAACCTTATTAGAGGATGTTCAGTGGGTACTCGATGATCAGACGGGTGTCGTTGTTATCAGACGAGTAACCGCTGTAGGCACCGTTGGAGCGGTACATGGCGTAACGCAGACGGAACGACAGGTCTTTGGCCGGACCTTCCTGAACCACGTACTTGGACTCGGCGTTCCACTCGTTCTCTTTACCTTCACCCAGACCGTTGGTCTTGATGTTGTCACCCATCACATAACGGGTCATGAAGCTCAGGCCAGGTACGCCGTAAGTCTTCATGTTCAGGTCATAGCGAGCCTGCCACGATTTTTCTTCGCGGCCCACGAAGTCGGAAATCTGGATGGAGTTGGCCACGAAAATTGTACTGTTGCCGTCAACGCCATAGTAGTAAGCGTTGTCGCCGCTCGACTGCTGGTAAGCAACGGTGAACTTGTGGGCGCCCAAGCTGTAAGCTGCTGCCAAGGACCACAGGTTGTTGTCTACGCCACGGGTATCGTTGTCGTCGGTCTCGTCGCCAATTGCACTGACCAAGTCGCCGCGTTTGTCGCCTTTGGTGTGGTAACCGTTGAAGTCGAAGTTCAGCGACTGCTCGTCGTTGATCGGCAAGGTGTAGTTGAGGTTGACGTAGTACTTCTTGAAGTAGTCTTCAGCGTCGGAAGCAGCCAATGCACCGGTGAAATTGTCTGTGAAGGCATAGCTGGCACCGAAGATGTTGATGCTGGTCAGGCCTTTGCCGCCATTGCCATCTTCATCCGGCAGACCGGCGATGCTGTCGCGGCCCATGCCGGTCTGCTTGCTCAGCGCTGTGAAGCGACCTGCGCTAAGTTCCAGACCTTTGATCTCTTTGGAAGTGATCAGGGTACCGGTGGCGACTTCTGGCAGCAGACGGCTGTCGTCAGTGGCGAAAACCGGGCTGGCAACGAATTGCTGACCGTATTTCAGAACGGTGTCGGATACACGGAATTTGACTGCGCCGCCGACCTTGCCCTGGGATTTCTCAGGGTTGCCATCGCTGTCGTTGGCGAACAAGCCGTTACCACGACGACCCGAACCGCCGTCCAGTTTTACCGAACCCATGGCCATGGCGTCGAGACCGAAGCCTACGGTGCCTTGAGTGAAGCCCGACTCGTAAGTCAGCAGTTGGCTGAGACCGCTATCCTGGCGATAGCCACTTTTGAAAGTGCCGTCACCGTTGGAAACGTTGCCCGCGCCATTTTTGTAGTCGCGGTTCATGTATTCGAAACGAGTCTTCAGTTTCAGGCTCTGATCTTCCAGGAAACCTTTGGCTTCATCCTGAGAAGACGCCATTGCGAACTGCGAGGTGCCTGCTGCAACAGCCAGGGCGATCA
The DNA here is from genome assembly GCF_019145195.1 of Pseudomonas siliginis. Taxonomy (GTDB): domain Bacteria; phylum Pseudomonadota; class Gammaproteobacteria; order Pseudomonadales; family Pseudomonadaceae; genus Aquipseudomonas; species Aquipseudomonas siliginis. The sequence continues at coordinate 167,454 of NZ_JAHSTW010000013.1, read as the reverse complement.
TGCTCCACTTCATCACGCGCATCGTGATTTGCTCCTTTGGTTTTTAGAAGAGTACTGCCGTCCCACCTGTTTTATTATCTGGGCGGCTCTTTCTTTTTGTGTCGGCGCAAACTTATATCACGCCGACATTGTTGGCGATACTTGCGAAATCAACCTTTCAGCTTCTTTACGGCGTTGTCGCAAAAGGAGCGCTGGATGTCGCAAATTCACAGTACCGATGCAGCCGGACTGACAACTTTATCGCTGTTTCCGGGCCTTTTTTGCATCGCTAAAAAAGAGTCCCTGGCAAAACACTTGAATCTCCATCGGGCAACCCTGCCACTGTTTTTATTGGCTTCAAGCGACCACTTCCAGTGGTGCGCTTATAGTCCATACGGTTACTAATGCAACAAGCGTGCACAAACCGCGAAAACGCTGCGGTTATTTTTCTATGGGCCGCTCGCAGATGTGAAAACCGTGTGAAAACGGGGCTCCGGAGCCTTTTTTGCTGCGGGCTTGACGAGGTTCTCCCAATGGTGTTGCAGCGTACCCAGGGTGCGCAGGACAGCAAAAAACGTTACCGGTTCACCCCTTACTGAGTATTTAGCGGATGCCCGACCCAGTGAGCGTAGTCGTGTTGTGCAGTTTTGGTGCAAAAAAATCATGAATCCAGCCTTGGGCAATCTGGCGGCGACTGACCTGAGGTACGGTAGATCAAGGATTTTCGTGCAGCTCTTCACGTCAAGGCTCATGTCGAGGCCTGTGTTGGTGCGCGGCCGGGATAAATGTTTCATGTCGGAGCGCCTGACGATTTACTGCTGGCAGCGGCGTGAAGCTCGCTGCATTCGCAGGTATGCTGCCGTTCTGTCGCTTGGCGCGCTGCTTCGAATGGGCCGCCGCTAAGCTGAGTTAGAGGATCAGCGGGAGTGCTCACAGTGTTTGCTTTGGATTCACGATTTCAACAGGACGCCCTGGTCATCGGCGACTTTCCGTTGTGCCGGCTGTTGCTGTCCAACGACAGCAATTACCCTTGGTTCATCCTGGTACCTCGTCGCGAGGATATAAGCGAGTTGTTTCAGTTGGATGTCGCCGATCAGCAACAGCTATGGCGAGAAACCACCACCCTTGCCGAGTTGCTCAAGGATTCGTTCGACGCCGACAAGCTGAACGTGGCAACCCTGGGCAACGTTGTCAGTCAGTTACACATGCATGTCATTGTGCGTAAGCGTGACGATGCCGCCTGGCCGGCTCCGGTCTGGGGCAGGCACCCGGCCAAGCCGTACAGCGCGGAACAGGTAGCAGCCATTCGCGAGCGCTTGCGTCTGGTGCTGACCGAAGAATTCACCTTTGTGGAGGGCTGAGTCATGAGCCTTGAAGAGCGCGTAACCGATCTGGAAAGCCGTCTGGCCTTTCAGGACGACACCATTCAGGCATTGAACGATGTGCTGGTGGCCCAGCAGAGAGTCATCGAGCGCCTGCAATTGCAGATGGAAGCGCTGATCAAGCGTCACGAAGAAATGGTCGGGCAGTTCGGTGCTTTTGAAGAAGATGCGCCACCGCCGCATTATTGAGTCATTCGGCAGACATAAAAAAACCGCGGACAGCCAGGCTGTTCGCGGTTTTTTTGCTTTGGATCAGCGACGCGGCAGAGCGGCGATCACGTCCTCGGCTTGCAGGCCTTTGTCGCGGTTCATCACAGAGAACTCGACGCGCTGGCCTTCGACCAGAACACGGTGGCCTTCGCCACGAATGGCGCGAAAGTGCACGAAAATATCATCGCCGGAATCCCGGGAGATAAACCCGAAACCCTTGGAAGTGTTGAACCACTTCACGGTGCCGGTATCGCGATTGCTCATGTCATAGGTAGTCGGCGCAGCGGCCGGTGACGATTTGTAGAAGCTGACAGCCAAATGTAGCAGCACGGCAACCAGGGCGATCACCAGGCTGAACAACACGGCCGGCTGGCCAGCGATGACCGGCATCGGCGCGATCAGGGTCAAAGTTTGCAGGACGACAGTCAGTACCAGAAGGGCGCTGACCAGATTTTGCAGATGCTGGCGCGGGCCTTTGTTCCAGTAGGGAATCACTGGAGCGATGACCAGGTTCAGCAGGCCGAAAAAGGCCAGGTAAAGTGCATCGGGCTGTTGCAGGTAAGGAACGGCTTCGGCTTTCAGGCTGGGTATGAACGACAGCAGCAAGGCTGCTGCGCCCATTAGCAGGTGGACGATTTTCAACATTTTGATTGGCTCACGTTATGACGGCTCACAAGGAAGAGCTGAAGGCGCACGGTTCGCTTCAGGACAAAATAAGAGGCGGTGGACACGTACACGGCATCAGCCTATGCGCAACACCCCCGGAAAATGGGGCATGGCGACACACTGCCTATTTAACAGCAAAGCCTGCGGCTACTCAAATCAGCCCGGCCAGCGGCAGAGAAACGGTCGATTTGTCGCAGTCAGATCACGGATTCATAGCTGCGAGCGGGCGCTTGCCTTGCTAAAGTGGGGCTGAACCTGCTGGATGAATTCAATCACTGTTAGGGGGTAAGCATGGCAATTGATATCGGTATCAGTGAAGAAGACCGCAAATCCATCGTCGAAGGGCTGTCGCGACTGCTGTCGGACACCTACGTGCTGTATCTGAAAACCCATAACTTCCACTGGAACGTCACCGGCCCGATGTTTCGCACGTTGCACCTGATGTTCGAAGAGCAATACAACGAGCTGGCGCTGGCTGTTGACTCGATCGCCGAGCGCATTCGCGCGTTGGGCTTCCCGGCGCCGGGTGCCTACGCGACCTACGCGCGTCTTTCTTCTATTAAAGAAGAAGTCGGTGTGCCGAGCGCCGAAGACATGATCAAGCAATTGGTCGAAGGCCAGGAAGCGGTGACGCGTACCGCGCGCGGCATTTTCCCGCTGCTGGAAAAGGTCAGCGACGAGCCGACCGCTGACCTGCTGACCCAGCGCATGCAAGTGCACGAGAAAACTGCGTGGATGCTGCGCGCGTTGCTCGAGGAATGACCCGGCCGCTGCGGACGGCGTGAGGTCGTCCGCATGCTCTCCAGACTCTTACCGTTGTCGTTGGCTTATCCTACGAGGCTGGTCAACAAGTCGTATGGCGCTAATTTTGTCACTGGGTTTTTATGAAGGCGCAGGATGTTGCCTTATAAATCAGCAGTCATGGCAAAGGAGTGTCAACGCTATGGTAGAAGGAGACAGGCGAAGCGACAGGATGTCGGCTTCGCGGCACGTAATTAAAGTCGACCCGTTTGTCAGCGAGTTCGACATGAATCTGATCCGGCCGCTGTCGCGGTCGATTCGCCTCAATGGTTTTGCGACCTGCCTGCGCCTGGAGCAGGTCTACTGGAATATTCTCGGCGGCATGGCCGAGGACAATCATTGTTCGGTCAGCACACTGTTATCCCACGTCGATCGTGAGGTGCATCTGCGTTACGGCGGGGTGAAGAATTTCAGTGCGCTGGTACGGGTGGTTTGTGTCATGAACGGGGTCAAAGATCTCGCACCCGCAGTTTCGCGCTGAAACGGAGGTTGCAACGAGGTTGCGGGCTGTGCAGCGTTACGGCTGCACAGCCCGCATTTAATCGATATAATCCCGCGCTTTCGCCGCAAAGCCCTGCGCGCGGCAGCAATCTGATCGCCGAGACACCCCCATGCCAATGTACGATTACCAATGTGCTTCCTGTGGTCATCAGTTGGAAGCTATCCAGAAGATCAGCGACGCACCGTTGGTCGACTGCCCTGCCTGCCAGGCGCCCGAACTGAAGAAGCAGCTGTCCATGCCGGGTTTTCGCCTCAGCGGCAACGGTTGGTACGAGACCGACTTCAAGACCGGAGCCAAGAAGAATCTGGCCGGTGGCGACAAAGCTGACTAGGGTTCAAACCCTGAACGAACGACACGCGTGAGTTTCCGCCCTGCATGATGGCGGCGGGATCTCCACCGAATTTCGAATTACGAGAAGCGAACCACACCATGATGCGCAGCCACTATTGCGGCCAACTGAACGAAAGCCTGGAAGGCCAGGAAATTACCCTTTGCGGATGGGTTCACCGTCGCCGCGACCACGGCGGGGTGATTTTCCTCGATATCCGTGATCGTGATGGTCTGGCTCAGGTGGTGTTCGATCCGGATCGCGCCGAGAGCTTCGCCGCCGCCGACCGCGTGCGCAGCGAATACGTCGTGAAGATCACCGGCAAGGTGCGTCTGCGTCCGGCCGGCGCGACCAACGCCAACATGGCCTCGGGCATGATCGAAGTGCTCGGTTACGAACTGGAAGTGCTCAACGAGTCGGAAACCCCGCCGTTCCCGCTCAACGAGTTCTCCGACGTCGGCGAAGAAACCCGCCTGCGCTATCGCTTCCTCGACCTGCGTCGTCCGGAAATGGCCGAGAAACTGCGTCTGCGTTCGCGCATGACCACCAGCATCCGTCGCTTCCTCGACGAGAACGGCTTCCTCGACGTCGAAACGCCGATCCTGACCCGGGCCACTCCGGAAGGTGCGCGTGACTATCTGGTGCCGAGCCGTACCCACGCCGGTTCGTTCTTCGCCCTGCCGCAATCGCCGCAGCTGTTCAAGCAACTGCTGATGGTGGCCGGCTTCGACCGTTACTACCAGATCGCCAAGTGCTTCCGTGACGAAGACCTGCGTGCCGACCGTCAGCCGGAATTCACCCAGATCGACATCGAGACCAGCTTCCTCGATGAAAAAGAGATCATGGGCCTGACCGAGCAGATGATCCGCAACCTGTTCAAGGAAGTGCTGAATCTGGAATTCGGCGAATTCCCGCACATGACCTTCGAAGAAGCCATGCGCCGCTACGGTTCGGACAAGCCGGACCTGCGTATTCCACTGGAACTGATCGACGTTGCCGACCAGCTCAAAGAAGTTGAATTCAAGGTGTTCAGCGGCCCGGCCAACGATCCGAAGTGCCGCATCGCCGCACTGCGTGTTCCTGGCGGGGCGAGCATGCCGCGCAAGCAGATCGACGACTACACCAAGTTCGTCGGCATCTACGGTGCCAAGGGCCTGGCGTACATCAAGGTCAACGAGCGTGCTGCCGGTGTTGAAGGCCTGCAATCGCCGATCGTGAAAAACATCCCGGAAGACAAGCTCAACGTGATCCTTGATCGCGTTGGCGCAGTCGATGGCGACATCGTGTTCTTCGGTGCCGACAAGGCCAAGATCGTCAGCGAAGCCCTCGGCGCGCTGCGTATCAAACTCGGTCACGACCTGAAGCTGCTGACCTGCGAGTGGGCGCCAATGTGGGTCGTCGACTTCCCGATGTTCGAGGAGAACGACGACGGCAGCTTCTCGGCGCTGCACCACCCGTTCACCGCACCGAAGTGCACCCCGCAGGAACTCGAAGCCAACCCGGCCGGCGCACTGTCCCGTGCGTACGACATGGTCTTGAACGGCACCGAACTGGGCGGCGGTTCGATCCGTATCCACCGCAAGGAAATGCAGCAAGCGGTATTCCGCCTGCTGGGCATCAACGAAGCGGAACAGGAAGAGAAGTTCGGCTTCCTGCTCGACGCGCTGAAGTACGGTGCACCGCCGCACGGTGGTCTGGCCTTCGGTCTGGACCGTCTGGTGATGCTGATGACCGGCGCCCAGTCGATCCGTGAAGTGATCGCCTTCCCGAAAACCCAGAGTGCTGCCGACGTGATGACGCAGGCTCCGGGCGTGGTCGATGCCAAGGCATTGCGCGAGTTGCACATTCGCCTGCGCGAAACGCCAAAGGCTGAGTAAGACGGGCCTGAAGGCGCATCTTCGGATGCGCCTTTTTTCTTTCTCAGGTCGAATTTTTCAATTGCCGGCCGCTGCCTCGGCGGGGCGGGCAAGGTTTCAAAGAGCATTCGGAGCAAGTTATGGCAGGTCATTCCAAGTGGGCAAACATCAAGCACCGCAAAGAACGTCAGGATGCCAAGAGGGGCAAGATCTTCACCAAGTGGATCCGTGAACTGACCGTTGCGGCCCGTCAGGGTGGCGGTGATCCGGGTTCCAATCCACGTTTGCGCCTGGCCCTGGACAAGGCGTTGAGCGCCAACATGAGCCGCGACATCATCGACCGCGCCGTCGCGCGCGGTGCCGGCGCCACTGAAGCGGACAACGTTGAAGAACTGACCTATGAAGGCTACGGCCCGGGCGGTGTGGCGGTGATGGTCGAGTGCATGACCGACAACCGCAACCGTACCGCCGCAGCGGTGCGCCATGCGTTCAGCAAATGTGGCGGCAACCTCGGCACCGACGGTTCGGTGGCCTATCTGTTCGAGCGCAAGGGCCAGATCAGCTTCGCCCCGGGCGTCGATGAAGACGCACTGACCGAAGCGGCGCTGGAAGCCGATGCCGATGACGTGGTCACCCACGAAGATGGTTCGATCGACGTGTTCACCTCGTTCACCGGTTTCTATGCGGTGCGCAACGCGCTGGAAGCGGCCGGGTTCAAGGGCGACGACGCGGAAATCGTCATGCAGCCAACAACTAGCGCCGAGCTGGATCTGGAAGGTGCGGAGAAGGTGCTCAAGTTGATCGACATGCTTGAGGACCTGGATGACGTGCAGAACGTCTACTCCAACGCGGATATCCCGGAAGAAGTCGCCGCTCAGCTTGGCTGATAAGCGACTAGTCTTCCCTGTGGGAGCGAGCCTGCTCGCGAGAGCGGTGTGTCATTCAGCATCTGTATCTGCTGACATACCGCCTTCGCGAGCAGGCTCGCTCCCACATTTGCTATTGGCTGTCAGGTAAATCGTTTTATGAATCTGCAGGCGTTATGACTCTAATTCTTGGTATCGACCCCGGTTCGCGCATCACCGGTTACGGGATCGTTCGCGATACCGGGCGGGGTGGCTGCATCTATGTGGCCTCGGGCTGCATTCGCACCGGCTCCGGCGAGCTGCATGAGCGTCTGCAGATCGTCTATCGCGGTGTGCGCGAAATCATCAAGACCTACGGCCCGGTGACCATGGGCATCGAAAAGGTGTTCATGGCGAAAAACGCCGACTCGGCGCTCAAGCTCGGGCAGGCGCGGGGCGCTGCGATTGTCGCCGGCGCCGAAGAGTGTCTGGAAATCGCCGAGTACACCGCCACGCAAGTCAAACAGGCCGTCGTCGGCACCGGTGCGGCCAATAAGGAGCAGGTGCAGATGATGGTCATGCACATGCTCAAATTGACCAGCAAACCGCAGATCGACGCGTCTGACGCCCTGGCCATCGCCATTTGCCATGCGCACACTCGCTCCAGCCTGCTGCCGCACGGTCTGGGAACCGCACGCAGTCGTGGCGGGCGCCTGCGTCTCTGATAGCATCAGCATCAATTTTCCTGAAAGTGGCTTTGCTGTGCCTGTGTTGCCGGCGCGCAAGCCACCTTCAATCGTCGCCAGCCCACGGCTGGCCAGCGCTCAAGGATTCAAAACGTGATTGGACGCTTGCGCGGCACCCTGGCTGAGAAACAGCCGCCGCACCTGATTCTCGATGTGAACGGCCTCGGCTATGAGGTGGAAGTGCCCATGACCACCCTTTATCGTCTGCCGTCGGTCGGCGAACCGCTGACCCTGCACACCCATTTGGTCGTACGCGAAGATGCGCAATTGCTCTATGGTTTTGCCGGCAAGCGTGAGCGAGACTTCTTTCGCGAGCTGATCCGTCTCAACGGGGTCGGACCGAAACTGGCGCTGGCGTTGATGTCGAGCCTGGAAGTCGATGAGTTGGTGCGCTGCGTGCAGTCTCAGGACACTTCGGCGCTGACCAAGGTCCCGGGGGTTGGCAAGAAAACCGCCGAGCGTTTGCTGGTGGAATTGAAAGATCGCTTCAAGGCCTGGGAAACTTCGCCGGCGATGTTCGCGCTGGTGCCGAATCAGCCGGACGGCCCGGCACCGGTCAACAGCGCCGAGACCGATGCGGTCAGTGCGTTGATTTCCCTGGGCTACAAGCCGCAGGAAGCGAGCAAAGCGATTTCCGCGATCAAAGACAAGAACCTGAGCAGTGAAGACCTGATCCGCCGCGCTCTGAAGGGAATGATTTAAGTGATTGAAGCTGATCGTCTGATCGCCGCCGCGCACAGCCCGCGCGAGCGCGAAGAAGTCCAGGATCGGGCCATCCGCCCGGTCAGCCTGGCCGACTACATTGGCCAGCCGACCGTGCGCGAGCAGATGGAACTGTTTATCCAGGCCGCCCGTGGCCGCAGCGAATCCCTCGATCACACCTTGATCTTCGGCCCGCCGGGCCTGGGCAAGACCACGCTGGCGAACATCATTGCCCAGGAAATGGGCGTGTCGATCAAAAGCACCTCGGGGCCAGTGCTGGAACGCCCGGGTGATCTGGCCGCGTTGCTGACCAATCTTGAGCCGCACGACGTGTTGTTCATCGACGAAATCCATCGTCTGTCGCCGATCGTTGAAGAAGTGCTGTACCCGGCGATGGAAGATTTCCAGCTCGACATCATGATTGGCGAGGGGCCGGCGGCGCGTTCGATCAAGCTGGATCTGCCGCCATTCACGCTGGTCGGCGCCACCACCCGCGCCGGCATGCTGACCAACCCGTTGCGTGATCGCTTCGGTATCGTCCAGCGCCTGGAGTTCTACAGCACGGCGGATCTGGCAACGATCGTCAGTCGTTCGGCGGCGATTCTCGGCCTGCCGCTGGACCCGGAAGGTTCGTTCGAGATCGCCCGTCGCGCCCGTGGCACGCCGCGAATTGCCAACCGTCTGCTGCGGCGGGTGCGCGATTTCGCCGAAGTACGCGCCAAGGGCCACATCACCAAAGCGGTGGCGGATCTGGCGCTGAACCTGCTGGACGTCGACGAACACGGTTTCGATCATCAGGACCGACGTCTGCTGCTGACCATGATCGAGAAGTTCGACGGCGGCCCGGTCGGTATCGACAGTCTGGCGGCGGCGATCAGTGAAGAACGCCACACCATTGAAGACGTGCTTGAGCCGTATCTGATCCAGCAGGGCTACATCATGCGCACGCCACGGGGCAGGGTGGTGACGCGGCATGCCTATCTGCATTTCGGTTTGAATGTTCCGTCACGCATGGGCGAGATGCCCGTGGCAGACGAGTTTCTCGACGCCGTCGACGATTGATACACATTTGTTGGTGATTTATTCAGGGTTTGTACTGTCAGACGACGGTACTTTTGCGTTAAAGCTTTGAAACCACGAAAAACAGTTGTCTGGCCGGATTGGCAACCTGAGGAGTAAGCACTAGAGTATGCGCGCGCAAAACGGGCTTGAGCCGTTCGCACATCGTTGTCGCGTTTATTACGAGGACACCGATGCGGGCGGCATCGTGTATTACGTTAATTACCTCAAGTTTATGGAACGGGCTCGAACCGAGCGGCTACGGGAACTGGGCTTTGCCCAATCTGTGCTTGCCGGAGAGGACCTGTTGTTCGTCGTGCATTCCAGCGAAGCGCGCTACCACGCGCCGGCGCGACTGGACGACGAATTGCTGGTAAGCGCTGATGTAATCGAATTGAACCGTGCCAGCCTGCGCTTCAAGCAGCAAGTCAGGCGGGCCACGGATAATGTGCTGCTCTGCGAAGGGCAGTTTTTGGTGGCCTGCGTGCGCACCGACAGTTTGAAACCCCGGGCCCTTCCCGAAGACCTGCGTGCGGCCTTCGCCGACGCGGTCGGCCCGGGTACACACTCAAAGCAGGAGATAAAGCGTGGAAGCTAACGTCGTCGACCATTCCTCCATGTGGAGCCTGGTCAGCAATGCCAGCATCGTGGTGCAGTTGGTAATGTTGACCCTGGTGGCCGCATCGGTGACCTCATGGATCATGATCTTTCAGCGCAGCAATTTGCTGCGTGCCGGTCGACGCGCCCTGGAGAGCTTCGAAGAGCGCTTCTGGTCGGGTATCGACCTGTCCAAACTGTACCGTCAGGCCGGCAGCAACCCTGATCCGGATTCGGGCGTGGAGCAGATCTTCCGTGCCGGCTTCAAGGAATTCTCCCGTCTGCGTCAGCAGCCAGGTGTCGATCCTGAAGCCGTGATGGAAGGTGTCGCTCGTGCGATGCGCGTGGCCATCTCGCGCGAAGAAGAGAAACTCGAGCAGAGCCTGCCGTTCCTCGCCACCGTCGGTTCGGTCAGCCCGTACATCGGTCTGTTCGGTACCGTTTGGGGGATCATGAACTCCTTCCGCGGTCTGGCCAGCGCCCAGCAAGCGACCCTGGCCACCGTTGCCCCGGGTATCGCCGAAGCCCTGATCGCCACCGCGATCGGCCTGTTCGCTGCGATCCCGGCGGTCATCGCTTACAACCGTTTTGCTGCGCGCAGCGAAACCTTGCTGGGCCGCTACTACACCTTCGCCGATGAATTCCAGGCGATCCTGCACCGCAAAGTGCACACCAGCGAAGAATAAGCAGGTATTTCCCGATGGCTTTAATCGCTCGAGCTCGCAAAAAGCGCAAGCCGGTCGCCGAGATGAACGTGGTGCCCTACATCGACGTGATGTTGGTGCTGCTGGTCATCTTCATGGTGACCGCGCCGATGCTCAATCAGGGCGTGAAAGTTGATCTGCCCAAGGTTTCCAGCGAAGCCTTGCCGCAGGACAACAACACCCAGGTCCTGACCATTTCGATCAAGGCTGACAAGACCTACTATTGGAACCTTGGCAGCGAAGTCGACACCGAGAAGCAACAGGACAGGGCGATGACCCTGCCACAGATGACTGACGCGGTGACCAAGATCATCCGCGCCGGCACCGAGGGCGGCAAACGCACCCAGGTGTTCATTCGTGGCGACAAGACTGTCGACTACGGCGCCGTCATGGGTGCCATGGGCGGGTTGCAGAAAGCCGGGGTCGGTAACGTTGGTCTGATTACCGAGGCCCCCTGATGCAGCAACAGCGAGAGCCGTCCGCCTCGGAAAGCTACTTCTGGCCCAGTGTTCTGGCAATTGTCCTGCACGTGCTGGTGTTCGGCATGCTGTTCGTCAGTTTTGCCTTCACGCCCGAACTGCCGCCAGCCAAGCCGATCGTTCAGGCGACTCTGTACCAGCTGAAATCGAAAAGTCCGGCGACCACCCAGACCAATCAGAAGATTGCGGGTGAGGCGAAGAAAACTGCCGCGCGCCAGACTGAAGTCGAACAGCTCGAACAGAAAAAGATCGAGCAGGAAGCGGTGAAGGCGGCGGAACAAAAGAAAGAGGAAGCGGCTCAAAAGGCCGAGGAAGCCAAGAAGGCCGATGAGGCGAAAAAAGCGGACGAAGCGAAAAAGGCTGATGAAGCCAAGAAAGCCGACGACGCGAAGAAAGCCGAAGCGAAAAAGGCCGAAGAGAAACAATTGGCTGATATAGCCAAGAAGAAGGCTGAAAACGAGGCGAAAAAGGCTGCTGAAGAAGAGGCCAAGAAAGCCGCTGCTGAAGAAGCCAAGAAGAAGATCGTTGAAGACGCGAAGAAGAAAGCCGCCGAAGACGCCAAGAAGAAAGCTGAAGCTGAAGAGGCGAAGAAGAAAGTCGCCGAAGATGCGAAGAAAAAGGCTGCTGCTGACGCTGCCAAGAAGAAGGCCCAGGACGCAGCTCGTAAATCGGCTGAGGATAAAAAGGCCCAGGCATTGGCCGAGTTGCTTTCGGACAAGACGGATCGTGCAGCGACCAAGGCTGATGAACTCGGCGACAGCGTCGCGGGTGATTTCGATGATCTGATCAGGCTGCGTGTTTCGGAGGGTTGGAATCTTCCGCCTTCGGCACGTAAAGGCATGAAAGTAGAGCTGCGGATCAGTATGTTGCCGGATGGCACCGTAACCGGTGCGACGGTCACAAAGTCCAGCGGCGATGCTCCTTTTGACGCTTCGGCAGTAGCCGCAGTCAAGAACATCGGGCGGTTGACGGAAATGCAGGGCTTGAGCCCCAGTGATTTTGCTCCGTATCGTTCATTCAAGATGACATTCAATCCTGAGGATTTAGGCTTGTGAGAAATATTCTTCGATCAATGCTGGTCGTTATCTGCTGCCTTGCAGGGATAGCGGTAGCAGACGAAAAAAACATCCTGATCAGCAGTGGCACTGACCGGGCTACTCCGATCGCCGTCGTACCGTTTGGTATGCAGGGCGGCGCCGTGCTGCCGGATGACATGGCGGAAATCATCGGTAACGATTTGCGCAACTCGGGCTACTACGCGCCGATCCCCAAGCAAAACATGATCAGCCAGCCAAGCCAGCCGAGCGAAATCATCTTCCGTGACTGGAAGGCATTGGGTGCTCAATACGTGATGGTCGGCAACATTGCTCCAGCGGGCGGTCGCCTGCAGGTGCAGTGGGCGCTGTTCAACGTCGCCACCGAGCAGAAAGTGGCGGACGGCAGTGTTTCCGGCACGACCGACCAGATCCGTGACATGGCGCACTTCATCTCCGATCAGTCGTTCCAGAAGCTGACCGGTATTGATGGCGCATTCTCGACTCGTCTTCTGTACGTAACGGCCGAGCGTTTCTCCGAGAAGAACACGCGTTACACCCTGCAACGTTCCGACTATGACGGCGCCCGCGCAGTGACTCTGCTGCAATCGCGCGAGCCGATTCTGTCGCCGCGTTTCGCACCGGATGGCAAGCGTATCGCCTACGTGTCGTTCGAGCAGAAGCGTCCGCGTATCTTCATGCAGAACATCGACACCGGTCGCCGTGAGCAGATCACCAACTTCGAAGGCCTCAACGGCGCGCCAGCCTGGTCGCCGGATGGCAATCGCCTGGCGTTCGTGCTGTCGAAAGACGGTAACCCGGACATCTACGTGATGAACCTCGGTTCGCGTCAGATCAGCCGCGTAACCAATGGCCAGGGCATCAATACCGAACCGTTCTGGGGCAAGGATGGCTCGACCATCTATTTCACCTCGGACCGTGGCGGCAAGCCGCAAATCTATAAAACCAGCGTCGGTGGCGGTGGTGCCGAGCGTGTGACGTTCGTGGGCAACTACAACGCCAACCCGAAACTTTCGGCTGATGAAAAGACTTTGGTGATGATCCATCGTCAGGATGGCTTCACCAATTTCAAGGTGGCAGCTCAGGATCTGCAGCGGGGTAGTGTAAAGATCCTCACTGATAGCACTCTGGACGAGTCACCTACTGTTGCGCCCAACGGCACCATGGTAATCTACGCCACCCGCCAACAGGGCCGGGGAGTCTTGATGCTCGTGTCCATTAATGGACGCGTGAGGCTCCCGCTTCCTACCGCTCAAGGCGAAGTCAGAGAACCGTCCTGGTCCCCTTACCTGAAGTGAGCGGGCGCTACACGTTTTACTTAACACACTGGGGTTCATTAGGAGTTTCACGATGGAAATGCTGAAGTTTGGTAAATTTGCTGCGCTGGCTCTGGCCATGGCTGTAGCTGTAGGTTGCTCGTCCAAAGGCGGCGACAACGCCGGTGAAGGCGCTGTTGATCCAAACGCTGGTTACGGCGCAAACACTGGTGCCGTTGACGGTTCCCTGAGCGAAGAAGCTGCTCTGCGCGCAATCACCACCTTCTACTTCGAATACGACAGCTCGGACCTGAAGCCAGAAGCCATGCGCGCTCTGGACGTTCACGCCAAAGACCTGAAAGCAAACGGCGCTCGCGTTGTTCTGGAAGGCAACACCGACGAACGTGGTACTCGTGAGTACAACATGGCACTGGGCGAGCGTCGTGCGAAAGCCGTTCAGCGCTACCTGGTACTGCAAGGTGTTTCCCCAGCTCAGCTGGAACTGGTTTCCTACGGCGAAGAGCGTCCAGTTGCTACCGGCAACGACGAGCAGTCCTGGGCCCAGAACCGTCGCGTCGAACTGCGTAAGTAATTCGATATGCGAACGTGCCGTCGTGCTGTAACTGTTCTGGCTCTCAGCCTCGCGCCGCTTGCGGCGTGGGCTGCGGTTCCTGTGGTCGATGACAACTCCGGTTATAACAATAGCGGGAGCAGTTATCCGCCTGCGGGTTACGGTACGAACGGCGCCTATGCCGGGGGAGCGGCTTCGGCCCCTGCCTCGGCACAAGGCATGCTGTTCAACCAATTGCAACAGATGCAGGATCAGATCTCGCGCCAACAGGGCGTGATCGAAGAACTGCAGAATCAGGTTTCGCGCATGAAGCAGGAATCCCTGGAGCGATACCAGGATCTTGATCGGCGCATAGGATCCGGCGTTGCATCAGCCGCGACTTCCGAGAATTCTTCTGCCGGTGGCGATGCAAGTGCTGCTGCCGGTGCTGCCGCAGGCGCGGGTGCTGCTGCGGCAGCCCAGGCCCCTGCTGCGGGTAGCGAACCGGCTGATCCGGCCAAGGAAAAGCTGTATTACGATGCCGCTTTCGACCTGATCAAAGCCAAGGATTTCGACAAGGCCAGCCAGGCCTTCGCCGCTTTCCTGCGCAAATACCCCAACAGCCAGTACGCGGGCAACGCTCAATACTGGTTGGGCGAAGTGAACCTGGCCAAGGGTGATCTGCAAGGTGCAGGTCAGGCCTTTGCCAAGGTTTCGCAGCTGTATCCCAAGCACAACAAAGTGCCGGACTCGCTGTACAAGCTGGCTGACGTAGAACGCCGCCTCGGTCATACCGACAAGGTCAAAGGCATTCTGCAGCAGGTGGTGGCGCAATATCCGGGCACTTCCGCCGCGCAGCTGGCCCAGCGTGATTTACAGCGCATGTAAGCCTGTTCATCCGTGTTTTGAAGAAACCCGCGCTTGTCGCGGGTTTTTTCGTTAGAATTCACGCCCTTTTTCTGAAACACGCTTCTTGTGGTCTACGCGTTGGCGGGATTGCCTGAAGTGCCTGACGGAGGCGGACAGCCTGTTTAGCTGTTACGCCCGTGGCGACTATGCAAGACACATTGAGAATCACCGAAGTTTTCTACTCGTTGCAGGGGGAAACTCGGACTGCCGGGCTGCCCACGGTTTTCGTGCGCCTGACCGGTTGCCCGTTGCGTTGCCAGTACTGCGACAGCGCTTATGCGTTCAGCGGCGGCACCGTCCGTACCCTCGACGACATCCTTGAGCAAGTGGCCGGTTATCGTCCGCGCTACGTCTGTGTTACCGGCGGTGAGCCGTTGGCTCAGCCGAACGCCATTCCTTTGCTTGAACGGTTGTGTGATGCCGGTTACGAGGTGTCGCTGGAAACCAGCGGCGCCCTTGACGTATCCGCTGTCGACCCGCGTGTCAGTCGCGTCGTCGACCTGAAAACACCGGGCTCGAAAGAAGCCCATCGCAACCGTTACGAGAACATCGAACTGCTGACCCGCAACGATCAGGTGAAGTTTGTCATCTGCTCGCGGGAGGACTACGACTGGGCGGTTTCCAAGCTGATCCAGTACGGTCTCGACCAGCGCGCCGGGGAAGTGCTGTTTTCGCCGAGTCACCACGACCTGAATGCTCGGGAACTGGCGGACTGGGTGGTGGCGGACAACCTGCCGGTACGCCTGCAATTGCAGCTGCATAAATATCTTTGGAACGACGAGCCGGGGCGCTGAGATGACTGAACAACTGAACATTACTCAAAAACGTGCGGTGATCCTGTTGTCCGGCGGCCTCGACTCGGCCACCGTGGTGGCGATGGCACGCGCCGAAGGCTACGCCTGCTACACCATGAGCTTTGATTACGGCCAGCGCTCCCATGCTGAATTGCATGCCGCCGCCCGCGTTGCTCGCGATCTGGGTGTAGTCGAGCACAAGGTCATCGGGCTGAACCTCAATGGCATGGGCGGCTCGGCGCTGACCGACACCAGCATCGACATTCCGGAAGAGCTGGGCGAAGGCATTCCGGTGACTTATGTGCCCGCGCGCAACACGGTGTTCCTGTCGTTGGCATTGGGTTGGGCCGAAGTGCTCGGCGCCCGCGACATCTTCATCGGCGTCAATGCAGTGGATTATTCCGGCTACCCGGACTGCCGTCCCGAGTTCATCGAGTCGTTCGAGCGCATGGCCAATCTGGCAACTAAGGCTGGCGTGGAAGGCAACGGCTTCCGCATCCAGGCGCCACTGCAGAACCTGAGCAAGGCGCAGATCGTTCAGGCCGGCGTGAAGCTTGGCGTTGATTACGGTCTGACGGTTTCCTGCTATCAGGCAGACGATGACGGCCGCGCCTGCGGCAAATGCGACAGCTGCCGCCTGCGTGCTGAAGGCTTCGCGGCGGCGGGTGTGAGCGATCCAACACCTTATTTTTGATATTTTTCAAAAAAGGTGTTGAATAGTCCTTAAAAATCAGTATTATACGCGCCACCACACAGCGGGTCGTTAGCTCAGTTGGTAGAGCAGTTGGCTTTTAACCAATTGGTCGTAGGTTCGAATCCCACACGACCCACCATATTTGGCGGTTTAGAAAATCCGGAAGGCCCACGAAAGTGAGGATTTCCGGGTTTTTTTTTGCCTGCAATACGGGCCTTCAATCTTTCAGTGCGGCCCGATCTGACACAGGTCAGATTCATCTTTTGTCTCAACGGGATATTCTGTAGCCTTGCGCAGCTTCAACGCTGTCCCGTGCCTGATGATACTCACTCTCCCGGCGGTACCCTCTAGTGGTCTGGAGCCGGGTGTATACTCGACTTTCGCGCGAATGCGCCTGCAGGTCTTGCGAACATGACGCAGATTTCCGAACGCCTTCTGGTTCAAGCTCACCTCGACGCCAAGCAGCCTAAACCGCTGACTGCAGAAGAGGAGGCTTATTACCGTTCCGCCATCGCCGCCGAGCTCAAGGCTCAGGACGCGGTGCTCGTAGCCCACTTCTATTGTGATCCGGTGATTCAGGCCCTGGCCGAAGAGACCGGCGGCTGTGTATCCGATTCCCTGGAAATGGCCCGCTTCGGCAACGCCCATCCGGCTAAGACCGTGGTGGTCGCCGGCGTGAAGTTCATGGGCGAGACTGCAAAAATTCTTAATCCGGAAAAACGCGTGCTGATGCCAACTCTGGAGGCGACCTGCTCGCTGGACCTGGGATGCCCGGTCGATGAGTTCTCGGCGTTCTGCGACCAGCACCCGGAACGTACCGTGGTGGTGTATGCCAATACTTCCGCCGCCGTGAAGGCTCGGGCTGACTGGGTGGTAACCTCGAGCTGCGCACTGGAGATCGTCGAAAGCCTGATGGACAACGGCGAGACGATCATCTGGGGCCCGGACAAGCACCTTGGCACTTACATTCAGCGCAAGACCGGCGCCGACATGCTGCTGTGGGACGGTGCCTGCATCGTTCACGAAGAGTTCAAGTCCAAGCAGCTCGAAGACATGAAGGCGCTGTATCCGGACGCGGCGATTCTGGTGCATCCAGAGTCGCCGACTTCGGTAATCGAACTGGCGGACGCCGTCGGTTCCACCAGCCAGTTGATCGCTGCCGCGCAAAGCCTGCCGAACAAGACCCTGATCGTCGCCACCGACCGTGGCATCTTCTACAAGATGCAGCAGCTGTGCCCGGACAAGGTCTTTATCGAAGCGCCTACCGCCGGTAACGGCGCCGCGTGCCGCAGTTGCGCGCATTGCCCGTGGATGGCCATGAACACACTTGAGCGCACGCTCAAGAGCCTGAAAGAAGGCACCAACGAGATCTTTGTCGATCCGGCGCTGATTCCCCAGGCGATCCGCCCGTTGAAGCGCATGCTCGACTTCACCCAGGCAGCGCGGATGAAATTGGCCGGTAACGCCTGAGAGAGCCCTTGTATGAGTGAGCCCTGTGGTGAGGGGATTTATCCCCGTTGGGTGGCGAAGCCGCCCTAAATCAAACACCGCGGCATATCAGGGATACCGCTTGTGCTTCTTTACGACTGCTACGCAGCCGGACGGGGATAAATCCCCTCACCACAGGCCGACTCTTGAGCATGGAAATTATTTGCTCTTCTTCGGGATTCGCACCACGCACGTATCCGAATAGATGTCGTGCCAGGTGCGTTTCTGCTTGTCGAACAGCGACCAGAAGAACCCCAGCCCGATACACAACCACGACGCGATCGACACCATAAAGCGCAGCAGCGACTGCCACAGGCTGATGGCCGTGCCGTCGTTGTTCTGCACGCGAATGCCCCACACCTGCATACCGAGCGTCTGCCCGCCATGGGTCCAGAACTTGGCGAAGAAGCCGAACAACACCAACAGCAGCACCGTGGAGTAGAGCGGATCGCCATCGAGCTGGCCGGCATCGGTCATTGCCCGCAGACGCTCTTCGCCGACAATGGCGGCCTGGATCAACTTATAGATGAATCCGGTGACGATCAGCAGGGCGGTGCACAGCAGGAAGTCGTAGAACATCGCCGCCAGACGACGACCAAGAGCAACGGGAGGAAAGTCCCCTTGCGGCGTGAGCAGGTGTTTCGACATGGCAGCCTCGGGACGCGAATGGAAGCGCCATTTTACGGATTAGCGCGCACAAAAAAGCCCCTGATATCAATATCAGGGGCTTTTTCGTATCAGAAGATCAGGCTTCTGCTTGTACTTCGTCAGCCTGCATGCCTTTCTGGCCTTGCACAGCAACGAAAGTCACTTTCTGGCCTTCTTTCAGGCTCTTGAAGCCGTTGCCCTGAATGGCGCGGAAATGTACGAACAGATCCGGACCGCTTTCTGGAGTGATAAAACCAAAACCTTTCTCGTCGTTAAACCACTTGACGGTACCGCTCTGACGTGTGGACATTTCTTATTTCCTTTGACGCATAAATTGATGACAGCCCCTTTCACATGAAAGAGTACTGGAGCTGGTTGCAAGGAGTAAGAAGACGTCGAGCGGGATGTAGCTAACTTGTAGGCTACTGCCCAGGTCACGATTCCAAGCTGACCCATGCAAACACAGTGGACAAACTCTACGCCAACTATGGGAGAAAAAACAAGCCCTGCGAAGGCCCCGGTTTTACTGCTCTTCGCGGAAATTAGACAGTTCACTAGTGCAGTCTTAGACGATTGTCTGGTTCAGTTTTTTGCAGTCGTTATAAGCAACGTTCATATTCGAAACAGATGTTAAAAAACGCACTGTTTTATGGCGATTGCGTTACACATTAGTGCACGCATAACGCAATCGCGTTACTTATAGAAACAGTCGATCAACCGCGATAGTAGCGTTGTGG
Source organism: Pseudomonas siliginis (assembly GCF_019145195.1). Taxonomy (GTDB): domain Bacteria; phylum Pseudomonadota; class Gammaproteobacteria; order Pseudomonadales; family Pseudomonadaceae; genus Aquipseudomonas; species Aquipseudomonas siliginis. The sequence continues at coordinate 148,467 of NZ_JAHSTW010000013.1, read as the reverse complement.
AACAAATGGCATTTTGCTTACAAGCATTTGCACCTTTTTCCCACGGACGATGGCCCACACAGGTGTATCGAGCGCGACGTAAGCGGTGTCAAGGTAACCCATCGCCAATGGCCCGCCCAAGGTCGGACCAAAGCCGCCACTGCAGACGCTGCCGATGGTCTCGCCGGCCTCGTTGACGATTTCTGCGCCTTCACGCACCGGGGTGCGCTCCCGTGGCAGCAGGCCGACGCGTTTGCGTGCCACGCCATTTTGTTGCTGCGCGAAAATTTGCTCCGCGCCCGGGAAACCCCCGGCCCGTGCGCCATCGGCGCGGCGTGGCTTGGAGATCGCCCAAAGCAGGCTGGCTTCGATCGGCGTGGTCTCGGTGTTCATGTCGTGGCCGTACAGGCACAGGCCGGCTTCCAGACGCAGCGAGTCGCGGGCGCCAAGGCCGATGGCCTGGACCTCTGGCTCGGCTAGCAGGGCGCGGGCTAGTTTCTCCGCTTCAGCGGCCGGTACCGAGATTTCGAAACCGTCTTCACCGGTGTAGCCCGAGCGGCTGACAAAGCAGTCCACGCCCAGCAACGACACACGGTTGAACTGCATGAACGTCATCTTCGCCACGTCCGGCGCAAGACGCGTCAGCACTGTGACGGCTGCCGGACCTTGCAGGGCGAGCAGGGCGCGCTCTTCGAACAGCGCCGTAATGGTGCACTGATCGCCGATGTGTTTTTGCAGATGCGCGAGATCCTGATCCTTGCACGCGGCGTTGACCACCAGGAACAACTCGTCATTGCCCAGATTGGCAACCATCAGGTCGTCGAGGATGCCGCCGCTTTCGTTGGTGAACATCGCATAACGCTGCATGCCCACCGGCAGGTCGATGATGTCCACCGGCACCAGGGTTTCCAGGGCTTTGGTCGCATTGGCACCGGTCAGGCGAATCTGGCCCATGTGCGAGACGTCGAACAACCCGGCTTGCTCGCGGGTGTGCTGGTGTTCTTTCATCACGCCGAGCGGGTATTGCACGGGCATGTCGTAGCCGGCGAAGGGCACCATGCGCGCGCCGAGTTCGAGGTGCAATGCGTGCAGCGGGGTTTTCGACAGGTGTTCGGTGGTCATGCGGGACTCCTTGATTCATACCAATCCTCTCCCGCAGGGAGAGGGGGCTAATTAGCATTCGATAATGTTGACCGCCAGGCCGCCGCGGGCGGTTTCCTTGTATTTGCTTTTCATGTCGGCGCCGGTCTGGCGCATGGTGCGGATGACTTTGTCGAGGGAGACGAAATGCTGACCGTCGCCCCGCATGGCCATGCGCACGGCGTTGATCGCTTTCACCGAGCCCATCGCGTTGCGCTCGATGCACGGGACCTGTACCAGGCCGCCGATCGGGTCGCAGGTCAGGCCGAGGTTGTGTTCCATGCCGATTTCCGCGGCGTTCTCGACTTGTTGCACGCTGCCGCCGAGCACTTCGCACAGAGCGCCGGCCGCCATTGAACAGGCCACACCGACTTCACCCTGACAACCGACTTCGGCGCCGGAGATCGAAGCGTTTTCCTTGTAGAGAATGCCGATTGCGGCAGCGGTCAGCAGAAAGCGCACGACGCCGTCGTCATTCGCGCCGGGGATAAAACGCATGTAGTAATGCAGCACCGCCGGAATGATCCCCGCCGCGCCATTGGTGGGCGCAGTGACCACCCGTCCGCCATTGGCGTTTTCTTCGTTGACCGCGAGTGCATAAAGATTGACCCAATCGAGCACCGACAGCGGATCGCGCAGGGCCGATTCCGGGTTCTTGCACAATTGCCGATGCAGCGCTGCCGCCCGACGTTTGACCTTCAAGCCGCCCGGCAAAATGCCTTCGTTACGACAGCCGGCAGCGACGCAGTCCTGCATCACCTGCCAGATTTTCAGCAGGCCGGCACGGGTTTCGGCTTCCGGGCGCCAGGCGCTTTCGTTGGTCAGCATCACCTGACTGATCGACAGGCCATAGGTGGCGCAATGACCGAGCAAGTCCTTGGCACTTTTGAACGGGAAGGTCAGCGGCGTGGCGTCTTCAACGATGCGGTCGGCACCTGCGGCATCTTCATCGACAACAAAACCACCGCCGACCGAGTAGTACTCGCGGCTGCGGATCTGAATCCCCGCCGCATCGAAGGCGCGAAAGATCATGCCGTTGGGGTGATAGGCCAACGGTTTGCGGATCATCGCCAGATGTTCTTTCTCGTTGAACGCAATGCTGTGTTCGCCGAGCAGGTTCAAGCGGCCATTGCCGCGAATTTCTTGCAGGCGCGTGGCGACGGTTTCGGTTTCGACTGTGTCCGGGTGCTCGCCTTCAAGGCCGAGCAGCACGGCTTTATCGCTGCCGTGACCTTTGCCGGTAGCACCGAGCGAACCGTACAGCTCGACACGCACGCTGGCGGTGCTGGTCAGCAGGTTTTCACGGCGCAAGCCCTCGGCGAAGCGCGCAGCCGCGCGCATCGGGCCGACGGTGTGGGAACTGGAGGGACCGATGCCAATCTTGAACAGGTCGAACACGCTTAACGACATGGGGGCTCCTGCGGAGCAGTTGTGAGTTTCAAGCTGCAAGCTGCAAGTAAAAGCGGATCGGGTTTTCCTTGCGGCCTCTATAAGGCCTCAGTGCATGCAGCAAGACACAAGCCGCAAGTTAAAAGCAGATCAGCCCTTACTTGCAGCTTGCAGCTAGAAACTTGCAGCTGCCGCTCTTAAGCGTAGCTTTCGATCGACGGGCAGGCGCACACCAGGTTGCGATCGCCGAAGACGTTGTCGACGCGGCCGACCGGCGGCCAGTATTTACCTTCGATCAGTGACGCGACCGGGTAAACGGCTTGCTCGCGGCTGTACGGGTGGGTCCATTCGCCAACCAGTTCTGCTGCGGTGTGCGGGGCGTTTTTCAGTGGGTTGTCTTCCTTGTCCAGGGTGCCGTTTTCCACTGCGCGGATTTCTTCGCGGATGCGGATCATCGCGTCACAGAAGCGGTCCAGTTCTTCCTTGGATTCGCTTTCGGTCGGCTCGATCATCAGCGTGCCGGCGACCGGGAACGACATGGTCGGCGCGTGGAAGCCGAAGTCGATCAGGCGTTTGGCGACGTCATCGACACTGATGCCGCTGCTGTCTTTCAGCGGACGCAGATCGAGGATGCACTCGTGCGCTACCAGGCCGTTGCTGCCGGTGTACAGCACTGGGTAATGCTCTTCGAGGCGGCGGGAAATGTAGTTGGCATTGAGGATCGCCAGTTGCGAAGCGCGCTTCAGACCCGCGCCGCCCATCATGCGGATGTACATCCAGGTGATCGGCAGAATGCTTGCGCTGCCGAACGGCGCCGCGCAGACCGCGCCTTCCTTGCGTTCCATCTGGCCGTGGCCAGGCAGGAACGGGGTCAGGTGCGATTTGACGCCGATCGGGCCAACGCCCGGGCCGCCACCGCCGTGCGGGATGCAGAAGGTTTTGTGCAGGTTCAGGTGCGAGACGTCGCCGCCGAACTTGCCCGGTGCGCAGAGGCCGACCATGGCGTTCATGTTGGCGCCGTCGATATACACCTGGCCGCCGTTGTCGTGAATGATCGCGCAGATCTCGCGGATGCCTTCTTCGAACACGCCGTGGGTCGACGGGTAGGTGATCATCAGCGCAGCGAGGTGCTCGCGGTGCTCGATGGCTTTGGCGCGCAGGTCTTCGATGTCGACGTTGCCGCGGGCATCGCACGCGGTGACGACCACGCGCATACCGGCCATTTGCGCGGTGGCCGGGTTGGTGCCGTGGGCCGACGACGGGATCAGGCAGATGTCGCGGCGCTCGTCGCCACGGCTCTGGTGGTAGGCGCGGATCGCCAGGAGACCTGCGTATTCGCCTTGCGAACCAGCGTTCGGTTGCAGCGAGATCGAGTCGTAACCGGTGGCGGCGCAGAGCATCGCTTCCAGCTCATCGGTCAATTGCTGATAACCGGCGCTCTGTGCGGCCGGAGCGAACGGATGCAGCGCACCGAATTCGGCCCAGGTCACCGGGATCATTTCGCTGGCGGCGTTGAGTTTCATGGTGCACGAGCCCAGTGGAATCATGGTGCGATCCAGTGCCAGGTCCTTGTCCGCGAGTTTGCGCAGGTAGCGCATCAGCTCGGTTTCCGAGTGATAACGGTTGAACACCGGGTGGCTGAGGATCGGCGACTGGCGCACCAGCGCAGCAGGGATGGTGCTCTGCACCGAGGCGGCCAGCGCAGCGAAGTCTGGCAGGGTCTTGCCGTTGGCGAACAGGCCCCACAGGGTTTCGACATCAGCCTGAGTGGTGGTTTCGTCGACCGACAGGCCCAGACGTTCGGCGTCGATCACACGCAGGTTGATCTGCTGAGCGTGCGCCTTGTCGTGCAGCGCAGCGGTGTCTGCGCCGGTGGCAACGGTCAGGGTGTCGAAGAAGTTTGCCTGCTCGACTTGAGCGCCCAGCGCGGTCAGGCCCTTGGCCAGAATCGCGGTCAGGTGATGCACGCGGTTGGCGATCTGCGTCAGGCCTTTCGGGCCGTGGTAAACGGCGTACATGCTGGCGATGTTGGCCAGCAGCACTTGAGCGGTGCAGATGTTCGAGGTGGCCTTTTCGCGGCGGATGTGTTGCTCGCGGGTCTGCATCGCCAGACGCAGAGCCGGCTTGCCGAAACGGTCAACCGAGACACCGACCAGACGGCCCGGCATGTCGCGCTTGAACGCATCTTTAGTCGAGAAGTAAGCGGCGTGCGGGCCACCGAAGCCCAGCGGCACGCCGAAGCGTTGCGCCGAACCGATGGCGACGTCGGCACCGAATTCGCCCGGTGCGGTGAGCAGGGTCAGGGCGAGCAGGTCGGCGGCCACCGCCACCAGAGCGTTGGCGGCGTGGAAGCGCTCGGTCAGCTCGCGGTAGTCGAACACATCACCGTTGCTCGCCGGATATTGCAGCAGCGCGCCAAAGAACGGCGTGACGTCAGTCAGTTCGCGCTCATCGCCCACGACCACGTCAATACCGAGCGGCTCGGCACGGGTGCGCAGCACGTCGAGGGTCTGCGGATGGCTGTGGATCGAGGCGAAGAACTGGTGGCTGCCCTTGTTCTTGCTCAGGCGTTTGCAGAAGGTCATGGCTTCGGCAGCGGCGGTGGCTTCGTCGAGCAGGGAGGCGTTGGCGATCGGCAGGCCGGTAAGGTCGCTGATCATGGTCTGGAAGTTCAGCAGCGCTTCGAGACGGCCCTGGGAAATTTCTGGCTGGTATGGGGTGTAAGCGGTGTACCAGGCCGGGTTTTCCAGCAGGTTGCGCAGGATCGGCGACGGCGTGTGACAGTTGTAGTAGCCCTGGCCGATGTAGGTCTTGAACAGCTGATTCTTGCCGGCGATGGATTTGATCATCGCCAGGGCGTCGGCCTCGCTGAGGCCGTCGTCCATGCCGAGCACGCTGGTGCCCTTGATGCTTTCCGGGATGACGCTGGCGCTCAGCGCTTCGAGGGAATCGTAGCCCAGGCTGTTGAGCATGGCTTGCTCGTCACCGGCGCGCGGGCCGATGTGACGGGCGATGAATTCGTTGGCGGTGCCGAGATTGATGGCGGTCATGGGGTAATTCCTCAGGCTTCGGCTTGGGCTTTGATCAGGCGGTCATAGGCGTCCTGATCGAGCAGTTTGCCGACAGCGGCGGCATCGCTTGGCTGGAAGCGGAAGAACCAGCCTTCGCCCAGCGGATCTTCGTTGACCAGTTCCGGGGCGTCTTGCAGCGCCGGGTTGACTTCCAGCACGTCGCCATCGAGCGGCATGTACACGCCGCTGGCGGCTTTCACCGATTCCACGGTGGCGGCTTCAGCGCCTTTTTCGTAAGCCTGCAGCTCAGGCAGTTGCACGAACACCACGTCGCCCAGGGCGTTCTGCGCGAAAGCGGTGATGCCGACAGTAACGCTGCCGTCGGCTTCGGTGCGCAGCCATTCGTGATCTTCAGTAAAACGCAACTCGCTCATGGAAACTCCTCAGGGGCCAGACTCGTCTGGTGGACGCGGTGGAAAGCTTGGGGCGGCGAAGCCCTTTATAGATGAAGAGTCAGGTAGCAAGAATGCGGCCAAGGTTGATTTAGTTATATAAATCAATGGCTTGTATTTTTCAGGTGGGTGTCGGCAGGTTGCGCCTGTAGCGAAATCGCTACAGCTTGGGGCGAGGAGAAAAGCTGAACGGGATCAAAGCGTTGCGCAGCGCTGGTCATAGACGAGTGTAGCGATATCGTTCCGCTGTAGCGCTTTCGGTACAGGTGGAGGTCGTTTTTGAACGGATTTCGAATACACCATAAAACCCTGTGGGAGCGAGCCTGCTCGCGAATACGGTGTGTCAGGCGCCAGCTATTTTGCTGATAGACCGCTTTCGCGAGCAGGCTCGCTCCCACATGGGGAATTTCCTGCAATAGGGATGCGTGGTGAGTCAGGGTTTATTGGGAATGCCGTATTTGCGCAGGCGATGGGCGATAGCGGTGTGCGAGGTTTGCAAGCGGCTCGCCAGTTGTCGGGTCGAGGGATAGCTGACGTAGAGCTTTTCCAATAGCTCTCGTTCGAACGATTCGACCGCTTGCTCCAGGCTGTCGACATCGGTATCGGCCTGGCGCGCCACCGAAGTGCCGGCGATGTCGAGGTCACCGATATCGACCAGGCTGCTCTCGCAAATCGCCGCTGCGCGAAAAATCACGTTCTGCAATTGCCGCACGTTGCCCGGCCAGCGATTGCCGAGCAGCGCCGGATAAGTGCCGGGCGCCAGGCGGCAGACCGGGCGCTGGATCTGCGCACAGGCCTGCTGCATGAAATAACGCGCCAGCAGCAGGATGTCCTGACCGCGTTCACGCAGCGGCGGCACTTCGACGTTGAGCACGTTGAGGCGATAGAACAGGTCTTCGCGGAACAGGCCTTCGCTGACCATTTTTTCCAGATCGCGGTGAGTCGCGCTGAGGATGCGCACGTTGACCTTCACTTCACGATCACCACCGACGCGGCGGAAGCTGCCGTCGTTGAGAAAACGCAGGAGTTTGGCCTGCAAGTACGGCGACATCTCGCCGATCTCATCAAGGAACACCGTGCCCTGGTTGGCCAGCTCCATCAGTCCCGGTTTACCGCCACGCGCCGCGCCAGTGAAAGCGCCGGGGGCGTAGCCGAACAGTTCGCTTTCGGCGAGGTTTTCCGGCAGCGCTGCGCAGTTCAACGCCAGAAAGGGAGCGCTGTGCCGCGCACTGATCGCGTGACAGGCGCGGGCCACCAATTCTTTACCGGTGCCGGTTTCGCCTTGAATCAACAATGGTGCATCAAGGGCGGCGACCCGTTGCGCGCGGGCCTTGAGCGTGCGGATCGCCGGAGACTCGCCGAGCAGGGCGTCGAAGCCTTCGGCGTGATCGTGATGCAGTGCCGAGAGTTGTTCGCCAATGCGGTTCGGTTGATACAGGGTCAGCAGGGCGCCGGCGTCGGTGATCGGCGTGGCGTCGAGCAGCAGGGTCTGGCCGTTGACGGTGATTTCGCGCAGCGGCAGGCGAAAGCCGTTTTCCAGCAGGGTGTCGAGCAGACCGGGATCGTTGAACAGCGCCGAGACGCTTTCGCCGGCCGGTTCGCGACCGTACAGGGCAATCAACGCCGGGTTGGCCAGCAGCACCTTGCCGGCGCTGTCGAGGGCCAGCACCGGGTCGGTCATCGCCGCGAGCAGGGCATCGAGTTGCAAGTGCCGGCGCTGGCCGGGGAGGATATCGACCACGGTCACCGCTTCCACGCCGAGCACGCGAAACAGCGCATCTTTCAGTTCTTCGAGCACTTGCGGGCTGAGGGTCGGCGCGTCGATGTAGACGTTCGGCGGGATCATCTCCACCGCATCCAGATTGAGATTGCGCCCACCGAGGATAGCCAGGACTTCCTGGGTGATGCCGACGCGGTCGATGAAGCTGACGTGGATACGCATGGGGGCGGTTCAGTGATCTGCAGAGCGGAGGGGGGCAAGTATGCCTTGGGGCGGGCTAATGGTGAAATCTGCGAGGACTTTCGTCACAACACAGATCCCGTGGGAGCGAGCCTGCTCGCGAAAGCGGTGTGTCAGACAAGACGATAATGCCTGATAGAAGGCTTTCGCGAGCAGGCTCGCTCCCACAAGGGGAATGTGGTGGATTCGGATTATTCGAAATGCTCGAGGTTCACCGGATCCCCCGACTGCATATTCAACTTCTGCCGAATGTCTTCAAACATCAGATCGTAATGCTTGTGCACCGAGCCGATCTGGCTGTGGGTCTTGGGTATGCCGTACTTCTCGGCGATCCGCGTGACATCGCGGGCGAAGTTGTAGGCCTCTTCCTTGGGCAGGAAAAACGCCTCCTTCATGTCCTTGCCCTGCATGCTGCCGTGCAGGGTGAACTGAATCCCTTTGCCTTTCTGCGGGTCGGTGAACACTTCATAGTCCAGATGCACGTTGTAATTGACGTCATCGTCGGTCAACGCGTGCCGCTCGATGTGCAGATGACCGGGTTCGAACTGGGCCATTGAGCTACTCCTTTCAAGGCATGGAAGCGGAGCAGGCCTTGAGCCTGCCCCGGCGTTTATTGTTATCGGTAGCTGATCCCCGGCTTCGCCGTGCTGACCCGCGTACCGGCGGTGCCCTGGACGATGGCTTCGATATCGGCCAGCGAACCGATCACCGCGACCTTGCCAGTATGGCGCGCGAATTCGCAGGCTGCCTGCACCTTCGGTCCCATGGAGCCGGCGGCGAAACCAAGGCGCTCAAGTTCGTCCGGGTGGGCTTCGGCGATGGCTTTCTGCGTCGGCTTGCCGTAGTCGATGAACGCTGCGTTGACGTCGGTGGCGATCACCAGCAGGTCGGCTTCCAATTGCTCGGCAAGCAACGACGAACACAGATCCTTGTCGATCACCGCCTCGATACCCTTGAGGTTACGGTTTTCGTCATACATGGTCGGAATGCCGCCGCCACCAGCGCAAATGACGATGCTGCCCTTGTCCAGCAGCCACTTGATCGGACGGATTTCGAAGATGCGCTTCGGCCGTGGACTGGCCACCACGCGGCGGAATTTGTCGCCATCCGGGGCAATCGCCCAGCCTTTTTCGGCGGCGAGTTTTTCCGCTTCGGCTTTCTCGTAGACCGGGCCGATCGGCTTGCTCGGCTTCTTGAAAGCCGGGTCGTTGGCATCGACTTCAACCTGGGTCAGCAGGGTGGCGAACGGCACTTCGAAGTCGAGCAGGTTGCCCAGTTCCTGTTCGATGATGTAGCCGATCATGCCCTCGGTTTCGGCGCCGAGCACGTCCAGCGGGTAGGGGGTGACAGAGGTGTAGGCCGCCGCTTGCAGCGACAGCAGGCCGACTTGCGGGCCATTGCCGTGGGCGATGACCAGTTGGTTGCCGGGATGGATCTTGGCGATTTGCTCGGTGGCGATGCGGATGTTGGCGCGCTGGTTGTCAGCGGTCATCGGCTCACCACGGCGGAGCAGGGCGTTACCGCCCAGGGCTACGACGATACGCATGGTGCAATCCTTCTAAGCAGAGGAATGGCAAACGACTCGATCTCCCTGTCGGAACCGATATCCCTGTGGGAGCGAGCCTGCTCGCGAAGGCGTCAGATCAGTCGACATTGCTGTTGAATGACCCACCACTTTCGCGAGCAGGCTCGCTCCCACATTGGGTTTCCGGTTCCTTCAGTGGGAGCGCTGTGGCGTCAGAGATCAGCCAGGGTCGAGACCAAAATCGCCTTGATCGTGTGCATGCGGTTTTCCGCTTGCTCGAAGGCGATGCAGGCCGGCGACTCGAACACGTCGTCGGTCACTTCGATGCCGTTTTTCAGGTGCGGATATTGTTCGGCGATCTGTTTGCCGACCTTGGTGTCGCTGTTGTGGAAGGCCGGCAGGCAGTGCATGAACTTGGTACGCGGGTTGCCGGTGGCTTTCATCAGGTCGGCGTTGACCTGATACGGCAGCAGTTGCTGGATACGCTCGGCCCAGGCTTCCACCGGTTCGCCCATCGATACCCAGACATCGGTGTGAATGAAGTCGACGCCTTTGACCGCTTCTTTCGGATCTTCGGTGAGGGTGATGCGTGCGCCGCTTTCCTCACCGTATTTTTTGCAGCGCGCGACCAGATCGTCCAGCGGCCACAGGGCTTTCGGCGCGCAGATGCGCACGTCCATGCCCAGTTTGGCGCCGATCAGCAGCAGCGAGTTGCCCATGTTGTTGCGCGCGTCGCCCAAGTAGGCGTAGCTGATTTCGTGGATCGGCTTGTCGGCGTGCTCACGCATGGTCAGCACGTCGGCGATCATTTGGGTCGGGTGATATTCATCGGTCAGGCCGTTGAACACCGGCACGCCGGCGAACTTGGCCAGCTCCTCGACGATTTCCTGTTTGAAGCCACGGTACTCAATGGCGTCGTACATGCGCCCGAGCACGCGGGCGGTGTCCTTCATGCTTTCCTTGTGGCCGATCTGCGAGGAGTTCGGGTCGATGTAAGTGACGTTGGCGCCTTGGTCATAGGCCGCCACTTCGAAGGCGCAACGGGTGCGGGTCGAGGTTTTTTCGAAGATCAGGGCGATGTTGTTGCCCTTCAGATGCTGTTGCTCGGTGCCGGTGTATTTCGCGCGTTTCAGATCGCGAGACAGGTCGAGCAGGTAACGCAGCTCACGTGGGGTGTGGTGTTCCAGGCTGAGCAGGTTACGGTTGTGGATGTTAAACGCCATGATGATTCTCCTTGGATTCGGTAATCGGCCCGGCCGCTACGGGATGGGTGCGGCCGGGGGACGGTCGTTTAGTAATCGATCGGGTCGCGGATGATCGGGCAGGTCATGCAGTGGCCGCCGCCACGGCCGCGGCCGAGCTCGCCGGCGCTGATGGTGATGACCTCCACGCCAGCCTTGCGCAGCAGGGTGTTGGTGTAGGTGTTGCGGTCGTAGCCGATGACCACGCCGGGCTCCATCGCCACCACGTTGTTGCCGTCGTCCCATTGCTCGCGTTCGGCGGCGAAGCTGTTGCCGCCGGTTTCCACCACGCGCAGTTTCGGCAGATTCAGCGCCGCAGCGACGGTGTCGAGGAAGCTGCCTTCTTCGCGGCGGATGTCGATGCCGCCCTGTTTGCTTTCGTCAGGGCGCAGGGTGAAGGCGACGATCTGGTTGACCACTTCCGGGAAGATCGTCACCAGGTCGCGGTCGCAGAAGCTGAACACGGTGTCCAGGTGCATTGCGGCGCGGGACTTCGGCAGGCCGGCGACGATGACTTTTTCCACCGCTTTGTTGTTGAACAGGTTCAGCGCCAGTTGGCCGATGGCCTGACGCGATGAGCGCTCGCCCATGCCGATCAGCACCACACCGTTGCCAATCGGCATGACGTCGCCGCCCTCAAGGGTAGAGTTGCCGTGATCCTTGTCCGGGTCGCCATACCAGATCTCGAATTCGGCGTTGGTGAATTGCGGATGGAATTTGTAGATGGCGGTAGTCAGCAGGGTTTCCTGACGGCGCGCCGGCCAGTACATCGGGTTCAGCGTCACGCCCCCGTAGATCCAGCAGGTGGTATCGCGGGTGAACTGGGTGTTGGGCAGCGGCGGCAGGATGAAGCTGGAGTGGCCGAGGAAGTCGCGGAACATCTGGATGGTCTTGCCACCGAAGCTGTCCGGCAGATCATCGGCCGACACGCCGCCAATCAGGAATTCGGCGATGTGCCGTGGCTCGAGGCTTTTCAGCCAGGATTTCACTTCGCTGATCAGGCCCAGGCCCACCGAGTCGGCGGTCACCTTGCGCTCAAGAATCCAGTCCAGCGCTTCGGGAATGGCGACGATGTCGGTCAGCAGGTTGTGCATTTCCACCACGTCGATGCCGCGCTCGCGCATCTTGGTGACGAAGTCGAAATGATCGCGCTTGGCCTGCGCCACCCACAACACGTCATCGAACAGCAGTTCATCGCAGTTGTTCGGGGTCAGCCGCTGATGGGCCAGACCTGGGGAGCAAACCATGACTTTACGCAGTTTCCCGGCTTCGGAGTGGACGCCGTACTTCACTTTTTCCGTGGTCATTTCTGTGTTCCTCCAGATGACAATTCAATCAGGGGTTACAGCGTCAGGAAGCCATCGTAGAGACCGTAGGCCGCCACCACGGCGCCCACGACCACTGCGGCGAAAATCAGCTTCTCGACGTTGGTGAAAACCGGTTGTTTGAGTTCCAGCTTGGCCTTGGCGAACAGGATTGCGCCGGGCGCGTAGAGCAGGGCCGACAGCAGCAGGTACTTGACCCCGCCGGCATACAACAACCACACCGCATAGATCAGGGCGATACCGCCGATGATCAGATCCTTGCGCCGCTCGGCGGCGAAGCCTTCGTAGCTCTCGCCGCGCACCGCCAGCAGCAGGGCATAGGCCGCTGACCACAGGTACGGCACCAGAATCATCGAGGTGGCGAGGTAGATCAGCGACAGGTAAGTGCTGGCCGAGAACAGGGTGATGATCAGGAACACCTGCACCATCGCGTTGGTCAGCCACAGGGCGTTGACCGGCACATGGTTGGCGTTTTCCTTGCGCAGGAACTCCGGCATGGTGTGGTCTTTGGCGGCGGCGAACATGATCTCGGCACACAGCAGCACCCACGACAGCAGCGCGCCGAGCAAGGAGATGATCAGGCCGACGCTGATCAGCACCGCCCCCCAGTGACCGACCACATGCTCAAGCACGGCGGCCATCGACGGGTTCTGCAGTTTCGCCAGTTCCGGCTGGGTCATGATGCCCAGCGACAGCACGTTCACCAGCACCAGAAACAGCAGCACGGTGATGAAGCCGATCACGGTGGCCTTGCCGACGTCCGAGCGTTTCTCGGCGCGGGCGGAGAAGATGCTCGCGCCTTCGATGCCGATGAACACCCAGACGGTGACCAGCATCATGTTGCGCACCTGGTTCATCACACTGCCCAGATCAGGGTTTTTCACGCCCCAGATGTCGGCGGTGAAGATGTCCAGTCTGAACGCGAAGACTGCGATCAACACGAACAGCAGCAGCGGCACGACCTTGGCGACCGTGGTCACCAGGTTGATGAACGCCGCTTCCTTGATCCCGCGCAACACCAGGAAATGCACGCCCCACAGCAGCAAGGACGCGCCGATCACCGCCGCCGGGGTATTGCCTTCGCCGAAGATCGGAAAGAAATAGCCGAGGGTGCTGAACAGCAGAACGAAGTAACCGACGTTGCCCAGCCAGGCGCTGATCCAGTAGCCCCAGGCCGAGGAGAAACCCATGTAGTCGCCGAATCCGGCCTTGGCGTAGGCGTAGACACCGCCGTCCAGGTCAGGCTTGCGATTGGCGAGGGTCTGAAAGACGAAAGCGAGGGTGAGCATGCCGACTGCGGTGATGGCCCAGCCGATCAGCACTGCACCGACGTCGGCGCTGGCGGCCATGTTTTGTGGCAACGAAAATATCCCGCCACCGATCATTGAACCGACTACCAGTGCAACCAGTGCACCGAGTCTTAGTTTTCCGGGCGCTTCAGACATTTGCATGACTCCATTGCAGGAAAGGAGAGCTCACAGCCTAGTACTGTTGTCTGTTCGAACAGCTGACATGGATCAGTGCATGGTCACATTCCATTGTTAATGAATGACTTGTCCGCCCGTTGCGGGCATAACGCTGTGGACTGAAAGGCCCGTTCCAGAGGCATTTAGCTGATGCAATCGGGAATAACTGTTAATGCTTTCGAACTATGACGCTAGTTGCTTTTCAGCGTTTGGCAAATGGCGGTCATCTTTTCGCAGTACAGAATTGATTAATCAGGATCAGCGCACAAAACTGTCTTAAACGTGATAAGCGTTATCGTGGTCGGCTATATATAACGGGTGCGAGATTCGGCATTACCTGATAAACGTCATCTACCCTTAGGCTTTTAGTCAGGTGTTGTTACAAATAAACAACATCGGCTCTTTCAAGGAGATCTGCATGTCGCAACCGACGCAAAAGCTGCGCCTTGGTGCGTTGATCGCGCTGGTGGTCGGGTCGATGATCGGCGGGGGGATTTTCTCGTTGCCGCAAAACATGGCGGCGCGCGCCGATGCCGGGGCGATCCTGATCGGTTGGGGCATCACCGCAATCGGCATGCTGACGCTGGCCTTCGTCTTTCAGACCCTGGCCAATCGCAAACCAGAGCTGGACTCGGGCGTCTACGCCTACGCCAAGGCCGGGTTCGGCGATTACATGGGTTTTTCGTCGGCGTGGGGTTACTGGATCAGCGCCTGGCTGGGCAACGTCGGCTATTTCGTCTTGCTGTTCAGCACCCTTGGCTATTTCTTCCCGGTGTTCGGTCAGGGCAACACGCCGATCGCCATCGGCTGCGCTTCGGTGCTGTTGTGGGCGGTGCATTTTCTGGTGATGCGCGGGATCAAGGAGGCGGCGCTGATCAACCAGTTGACCACCGTGGCCAAGGTTGTGCCGCTGATCATGTTCATCGTCATCGCTGCCGTCGCGTTCAAGGCTGACATCTTCACCCGCGACATCTGGGGCCGCAGCAACCCGAACTTCGGCGGGGTGATGGACCAAGTGCGCAACATGATGCTGGTCACCGTTTTCGTCTTCATCGGCATCGAAGGCGCCAGCGTCTATTCGGCTCGCGCAGAAAAACGCAGCGACGTCGGCCGCGCCACGGTGATCGGGTTTCTCGGTGTGCTGGCGCTGCTGGTGCTGGTCAACGTGCTGTCGCTGGGGATCATGAGCCAGCCGGAGCTGGCCAATTTGCAGAACCCTTCACTGGCAGCGGTGCTCGAGCACATCGTCGGGCCGTGGGGTGCGTTACTGATCAGCATCGGGCTGGCGATTTCGCTGTTGGGCGCGTTGTTGTCATGGGCCTTGCTGTGCGCGGAAATCCTCTTCGCCACGGCCAAGGACAAAACCATGCCAGCGTTCCTGAAGAAGGAAAACAAGAACCACGTGCCGGTCAACGCGCTGTGGCTGACCAATGTGATGATCCAGATTTTCCTGCTGATCACATTGTTCTCGGCGGGTACTTACACCAGCCTGATCTATCTGGCGTCGTCGATGATTCTGGTGCCGTATTTGTGGTCGGCGGCCTACGCGGTGCTGCTCAGCGGGCGCGGCGAAACCTACGAACACGCCTCGGCCGAGCGCACCAAGGATCTGCTGATCGGCGGCATCGCCCTGGTTTATGCGGTGTGGCTGTTGTATGCCGGGGGAGTGAAATATCTGCTGCTGTCGGCGCTGCTGTATGCGCCGGGGGTGATCCTGTTTGCCAAGGCCAAGCGTGAACAGGGGAAACCGGTTTTCACTACGGTGGAGAAAGGGATTTTTGCTTGCGTGGTGATCGGTGCGGGGCTGGCGGCGTATGGGTTGTATAGCGGGGTGTTGAGTTTGTAGGCGGGTTTGCTTTGGCCGGGCAGGCCCCTTCGCGAGCAGGACTACGCGAATACATGTGGGAGCGAGCCTGCTCGCGAAGGCAGCCTCAAAATCACCACTGCGCCCGATGTGACCCCAATTCGGCGGCGGGCCAATCCCACCGCACCGCCGCCCCGCTGATCTGCAGCGGCACGCGCAACCTCCGCGCCGGCCCCCACGCGGTGTGTTCAATCGCCGGATCCTGATCCAGCGCATCTTCGGCCCGCAGCGGGTCATGCGTCCCCGGCCCATGCTCGACCAACAGCTTCGCCGTCCGTGCCAGCGACAACCGCGCCGCGCCCCCGCGACCGTTGGCCAGTCGTTCAGTCAGCAATCTGATCGCACTCGCCGCCATCAGATACCCGGTCGCATGATCCAGCGCCTGCACCGGCAGCGGCGTCGGTTTATCGCTGTGCTTCCAATGCTGTCCGGCCTCGGCGATGCCGCTGCTCATCTGCACCAGGCTGTCGAAGCCCCGGCGGTTCTGCCAGGGGCCGCTCCAGCCGTAGGCGTTGAGGCAGACGTCGATCAGCCCCGGTGCCAGCTGCCTTCGGCGTTCAATACCAAACCCCAGATGTTCCAGCGCATCGGCGCGGTAGCCGTGCAGCAGAATGTCGGCGTCTTTCAACAGGCCTTCAAACACCGCGCGATCCGCAGGAGCCTGCAGATCCAGCCGCGCACAGCGTTTGCCCACGGTCATTTCCGGGACCACACCGGGTTCGTTCCAGCTCGGTGGATCGATGCGCAAGACGTTGGCGCCCAGCCCGGCGAGAAAGCGGCTGGCGGTGGGGCCGGCGAGCACGCGGGTCAGGTCGAGCACCTTGATCCCGGCCAGCGGTCGTGCGATCGAACCTTGCCATGGGCTGCGGTTCTCGTCCGTCTGCTCGATGAACTGCACCAGCGCTTCGGCATTCACCGCCACCCCCTGCGGGTGTTGCTGCCACTGCGCCCAACTGCGCATTTCGGCGGCGCAGCCCTTGGCGTCGACCACCGCCTGCTCAAGATCCGCGCTCGCCCACTGTGCGACTTTCGCCGCCATTGCGGCACGATCGGCGCAGGCACCGAGCACGCGTTCAGCGGCGGCGCGGTGATGCGGGGCGTTGGTGTGCAGACGGATCCAGCCGTCCCGGGTCGCATAGTCGCCGGCGACGGGATCCCATAACGGCGGCACCTGCCAGCCGATCGGGCGCAGCGAGGTGGAGAACCACAACGAGGCCAGACGGCGGTCGACTGCAACCGCAGGCAAGTGCCCGATTTGCTGGTGAAGCAATTCGCTGAGCGCTTGCCCGGCA
Source organism: Pseudomonas siliginis (assembly GCF_019145195.1). Lineage (GTDB taxonomy): Bacteria > Pseudomonadota > Gammaproteobacteria > Pseudomonadales > Pseudomonadaceae > Aquipseudomonas > Aquipseudomonas siliginis. The sequence continues at coordinate 131,823 of NZ_JAHSTW010000013.1, read as the reverse complement.
GCGGCGATGCTGGCGCAGGCCAGTTCAGTGACTGCGAACGCCGAGGGCAACGCGCCGTCACCGTTGAAGGGGATCGGCGTGTGGGGCAGGCCGAGTGCGGTTTGGATGGACGTGAGCAGATCAGTCATCGAAGGCCCTCCGGAACGAGAGGGCGATGATAGTGCAAAAGAATCGCGGTTTAGATGAAACCAGGATGTGAACCCGTTTCCCCTGTGGGAGCGAGCCTGCTCGCGAAGGCGTCGTGTCAGTCAACACTGATGTTGGATATGACGACCTCTTCGCGAGCAGGCTCGCTCCCACAGGGATTTATGCTGGATTGTTACACGCGGAACTGATCCATCAATTTCATCTGCTGGCTCGCCAGGCTGTTGAGCTGGCTGCTGATCGCTGCCGATTCGGTGGCCTGCTCGGTCAGGGTTTCGGTCACGATGCGAATCGCCGAGACGTTGCGGTTGACCTCTTCGGCCACTGCGCTTTGCTCTTCGGCGGCACTGGCGATCTGCAGGTTCATGTCGCTGATCACCGTCACCGCGTCGCTGATCTTGCCCAGCGCATCAACGGCCTGACGAATCTGCCCGGCGTTGTTGTGCGCCTGGGTCTGGCTTGAGTGCATGGTCGCGACCACGCCACGGGTGCCGGTCTGGATGCGCTCGATAACGATGCGAATTTCTTCCACCGAATCCTGCGTGCGCTTGGCCAGGTTGCGCACCTCATCGGCGACCACGGCAAAACCGCGACCGCTTTCGCCGGCGCGGGCGGCTTCGATAGCAGCGTTGAGGGCCAGCAGATTGGTCTGTTCGGCGATGCTGCGGATCACTTCCAGCACCGAGCCGATCTGCTCGCTGTTGACCGCCAGCGCTTCGACTTCGGTCACCGCTTTGCTGACTTCATCGGCCAGCTGATTGATGTCGCGGGTGCTGCGCTCGATGATCGCCATGCCGTCCTTCGCCGACTGATCGGCACCCTTGGCCGCGTTGGCTGCGTTCGAGGCACTGTTGGCGACGTCGTGGGCAGTGGCGCTCATTTCGTTGGAGGCGGTGGCGACCTGATCGATCTCGCGGAATTGCACTTGCATGCCTTCACTGGTCTGGCGGGCAATTTCCGACGACTGATCGGCCGTGCCGCGCGCTTCGGTGATGCTCTGTTTGATCTGCGCGATGGTCGGCTGAAGCTTGTCGAGGAAGCGGTTGAACCAGTTCACCAGTTCGCCCAGTTCATCTTTCTTGCTGTAGTTCAGGCGCTGGGTCAGATCGCCTTCGCCGCTGGCGATGTTCTTCAACATGTCGGCGACACTGTTGATCGGACGGGTGACGCCGGAGGCGGTGAGCCAGATCAGCAGCAGGCCGACCAGACCGGCCACGCCCGCTACCAGCAGCGCAGTGATGACGCCGGTTTGTTGCGCGTCATCCAGCACCGCTTGCAGCTTCACCGAGTCGGCCAGCAGCACGTGCTCGGGCAGGTCGATGACCACGCCCCAGGCGCGCGAATTGCCGATCGGGTCGACCGGGTAAACCGCGCGAATCAGCTCGCCCTGTTGGAGAATTTTTGCCGTGCCGCTGCCGACCAGTTGCAATACATCCTTGCCGTCAGCGCCGAGGGTGTCGCTGATTTTTTTGCCGACCCGCGTCGCGTCAGCACTGTCGGCCGCCAGCACACCGCTGCCGGAGACGATCAGCATGTGCCCGGCGTTGTTGAACAGGCTGCGCTGTGAGTCGACGGCGGCGGCTTGCAGGGCGTCGAGCGCGATGTCGACACCGACCACGCCGATCGCTTTGCCATCCACCAGCAGCGGCACGGAAATGGTCGTCATGAGCATTTCCTTGCCACCGACGGTGTCGGCATACGGGTCGAGCAGGCAGGTGCGTTTGTTGTCGCGAGGGCAGGTGTACCAACTGTTGTACGGCGTGCCGCTGACGCTGAGGGTGGTTTTGGTCAGGTCGTCTTCGACCATGATCGTATTCAGCGCGGCGCCGGCGGCACGACTCCAGTACGAGGCGAATCGCCCGGCTTCGTTGGATTGCCGCGCGGCATCGTTGGCGAATTCGCTGTCCTTGCCGTCGAGTCCGTTGGGTTCGAAGGCCAGCCAGATGCCAAGGACTTTATCGTTGCGCTCGAAAGCGGTTTTCAGACTTTGATTCAACTCTTCACGAACGGCGCCTGCTTCAAGCGAACGCTTGGCCGCCATCGTCCGCAGATCCTTGATCTGGTCGGCGAGGGCGGTGACCACCAGCAGGCTTTCGCCAAAGGTTTTCTGCACCCGCACCGCTTGTTCGGCGGCCTTGGCCTGCAGCAGGTTCTGCACGCTGGCGGTGAGCAACTGGTTGCTGGATTGACTGACCAGCGCGTCGTTCTGGTTGGTCTGGTAGATGTTCATGCTGACAATCAGCGCCACCACTCCGAGCAGGCACAGGCCGGAGAGCAGGACGATTTTCAGGCGAATGGAAAGAGAGTCGAACATGGGGCGATCTCGCGAATGGAATAAACAGGTGGCTGGGCCGGGAGCCCGGTTTGCCAAATCCATTCAGCGCCATTCAATCCTCATCGGCGTTAAGCGAAACGGCATGAGGCGCTTGCCGACGGACGGTCGCCGCTAAACGTTTGCGCAGGGGAAAGTGCTGAAAAGGCTTTAATTACAGGGATGTTTCACTACCGCGACGGGCGTCTCCGGGCGCGACCAGATCCACAGGTTGCCCAGGCCCATGCCGGCAATCGCCAGATAGATCGGCCAGCCGTGATCGAGCATCACCAGCATCAACGTCGCACACAGCAGCATGCTGACGGTGGCACTGAGCTTGGCCTTGCGCGCGATGATCCTGCCGTTGCGCCAGTTACTGAGGATCGGCCCGAACAGGCGATGATTTTCCAGCCACGCACTCAAGCGCGGCGAACTGCGGGTCGCGGCCCACGCGGCAAGGAGGATGAACTCGGTGGTCGGCAGGCCGGGCACGACGATGGCGATCAGGCCAATGCCGAGGCTGACATAGGCCAGCAGGCCGAACAGCAGACGGGCGAGTTTTGAGGTGGCGGGTGTGGGCATGGGCTCAGCGGCGGCTTCTGAAGCGGAACGGGGATCTTACAGATTTGTGGTGAGCCCTGTGGGAGCGAGCCTGCTCGCGAAAGCGGTTGATCAGGCACATTGATGTTGAATGTGCTGCCGTCTTCGCGAGCAGGCTCGCTCCCACAAGGGATAAGAGTTGCTTCAGGCCACTTCGGCTTCTATGGCATAAGCCCGTTCCAGCAGCACGGTAAAGCGGTTGAACGCATCCAGCGCACCTTGCTCAACTTCCGCCTCTTCCTCAGCGGTGAACGGCAACGCATCGAGGGTGCGCACAAAGCTTTTCCAGCCCTCGGCGCGGCCACCTTGCGGTTCAGCCAAATGCCGGGCACCGAAGCTTTCGCTCAACTCCAGCGCCACCGCGCGCTTGATCAGGAACGCCGCGCCGAGCTTGGAACCCTCCGACACGAAGATCCAGCCCAGCGCTCGCGCCTTGCTCGGGTTTTTCAGCGCGCCGGCCACCGGCGCCGGGACTTCGGTGTCGAGGTCGGCGAGGTCAGCCTTGGCCGCTTCGGCGCGGCAACGGGCTGGCAGATCCGGGACGATCGCGGTCAGTTCGGCATCGTTGTACAGCTCGACCAGTTCCGCCTGGAACAGGTATTGCGCGACGACGAAACGAGCGAAGCTGGCGCGGGTTTCGAATGGTGCGTGGGCTTTGACCAGCGCATCGAGTTTGCTGTGCGGCTCATGGGTGATCTGGTTCAGGCGTTGCGAACGCAGGGTTTTTTCCGAGGCAGTCATGGGGTGTCCTTGATAAATGAGGCGCTTGATAACAAGACGTACGGGCGGGCGCCGGACAGTAAAAAAACCTCACTGCGCGGCGAGAACACGCGCAGTGAGGCCGGGCGGATCAGATGTCCCAGATCAGGTTGATCGCGAAGTTGCGTCCCGGTTGGGTCAGCCGATCGAGGTTGGCCGGTTGCGTCACCGAGGCTTCGCCGACGCTGTCGTAACCGCGCACGTCATCCCACAGCCAGTACTTCTTGTCGGTCAGGTTGTAGACGCCGCCGCTGACGGTGACGTCGTCGGTCACCTTGTAATAGCCGGCCAGATCGAGAATGCCGAAGCCCGGGGTCTTGAACTGACTGCTGACGCCGTCCGGCGATTTGAAATTGCTGTCGTCGACGCGGTCCTTTTTCTTCACCACGGTCCAGCTCAGCAGACCGCCATAGTTGTCCTGGTCGTAACCGAGGCCGAATACGCCGGTGAGCGGATTGACGCTGTTGATCGGCTCGCCGCTATCGTTGTTGCGACCGTAGGCGTAGGCGATCGAGCCTTGGGTATACAGGCCTTGCGGCGCGCCGAACGCATCCAGGTTCAAGCGACCTTTGACTTCCGCACCCTTGATGGTGGCGCGCTTGATGTTGTTGCTCTGGAAGGTCAACTGATCGTCGCCCGGCTTGATCGCGTCCTCGTTGATGAAGTCGCGGTACTTGTTATAGAACACCGCGACGTCGAACGAACCCTGCTCGAAATTCCCGCGCAGGCCGGTTTCGAAACCTTTGCTCTTTTCCGGCTCGAGGTCGGAGTTGGGCGCCACGGTGTAGCCGGTGGTGTTGTTCTCGAAACGCCCGTACAGGGCTTTTGCCGTGGGCGTGCGGAAGCCTTCGGCGTACTGGCCGTACCAGGTGTAGTTGTCCGTCAATGCATAGGTCAGGCCGAATTTTGGCGAGACTTTGTGCCAGGTCTTGTTCTTGTCGCTGACCGTGCCCTGGCCGTCGGCATTCACGGTGTTGAGGAATTCCTCGGTGATGTGCGGCTTGAGCTGGGTGTAGTCGTAGCGCAGGCCCGGCAGGAAGGTCCAGTCGTTCCAGCTGATCTGATCCTGAGCAAACAGGCTGTAGGTGTTGATGGTCGGATCGGGGAAGTCACTGGCCTTGGCCAGTACATCCGCCGCACTGGTCGCGCCAATCGCCGTGCAGCCACGACCGACCGCCAGGCATGTGCCGTCGCCGCTGCGTGAACCGGTGACTTTCTGTTGCTTGATCGTGGTGCCGTAGGTCAGCAGGTGATCGGTGTCACCGATGGCGAAGGCCTTGTCCAGTTGCGCGTCGAACACCCACTGTTTTTCTTCGTAGATCGTGTCGCGGGTACGCAGCACCTTACGAGTGATCGGGTAGTAGAACTCTTCGGTGCTCTGGTCGGTCTTGGCGATCTGGTGATTGAGGCTCCACTTGACGTTATCGGCCAGCAGGCTGTCGAGGGCGAACGAGTGTTCGATGCCGAAACGCTCGCGGGTGATGGTGTCGTTACCGGTGCGCCACTGGTACATGCCGCCGGGCAGGACGCTGCTCGGAATGGTCGGCGCGCCGTTGAAATACGGGCCGCCGTAGGCACTTTTCTGGTCGGTGTCGCGATCGTCCTTGTACTTTTCGTAGGTCAGGCCCAGGCGCGAATCGTCGTTGTAGTTCCAGCCGAGCTTGGCCAGGACGTTGGTTGCGCGCACGTCTTCCGGGTTGGCGGCGGTGCGCGCAAGGCCGGTGCCGTTGTTGCCGCCGAAGGACTCGGTTTCGTGTCCGTCGCGCTGGCTGTAATGCAGCAAGCCGTCGAACTCACCGCTGCGGCCGGCGACGGTGGCCGATTTCAGCCAGCTGTCATCTGCGGAGCTGTAACCGCTTTTCAGGCGCGCGCCGACATCCTTGCCCGGTTTGATGATGTCGTCGGCGTCCAGCGTGTAGTAACTGACCGCGCCGCCGATGGCGTTGCTGCCGTACAGCACCGAGGCCGGGCCACGGAGGATTTCCACACGCTTGACGATTTCCGGGTCGACGTAGTTGCGCTGGCTCTTGGCATACGGGCCGTTGAAGAAACCGTTAGGGATCTCCACGCCATCGACTTGAGTCAGGATGCGGTCGCCGTCGATACCGCGAATGTTGTAGCCGCTGATGCCGCCACGCTGACCGGCACCGCCAACGGAAACGCCCGGTTCGTAGCGCACCAGATCCTTGATGGTGTTGACGTTGTTGCGGTCAAGCGCTTGGCGATCATGCACGCTGACCGTCGAAGGCACGCTGTTGACCGACTGTTCCTGGCGAGTGGCGCTGATGGTCACCTGATCGAGATTGAGCGTGCCGCTGCTGTTGCGTTTTTCCAGCACCACATTGTTGTTGCTCAGCTTGCGAAAGCTCAGGTTGGTCCCCACCAACAGGCGCTCGAGGGCTTTCTCCGGCGGCAGCGAACCGCGCACGCCCGGCGACGAGACGTTCTGCCCCAGCTCGGCCGGCAAGCCGACCTGCCAACCGGTCACGGCGGTAAAGGCATTCAGTGCCGAAACCAGTGGTTGCTGGCCGATGGCGAACGAGTAATCGCCCATGTTGCGTGTCGGTTGCTCGGCGGCCGCCAGCAGCGGTGCGGTACCAGCCATGAGGATGGCCGCAGTCAGCAGCGACAGTACGCGGGAAGGGGAAGCAGTCTGGCGGGTAAGGCGTGAGGACATCGATAGCGCTCCGTGTCGCACGAATCTTTATAGGTGCTGATCGGCATGGTTAGATGCGAATCAATTGCATTGGCTATAACGAGACGTACTGCCATTGGCTATCGAGTAAAAATAATTCTCATTCAGTTCAGAATCACCAGCGCAGGGAATTCCTGCAGGCGCGCCGAGGTGATGTGGGCGAGGGAGCGGACCACGTCGAGCGGCTGGTCGAGACGGTAATTGCCGGTGACGGCGACGTCGGCCAGTTGCTCGTTGTTGTTGATGATCCAGCCCGGATAGTAGCGGCGCAGCTCGGCCAGCACCTGATTCAGCGGGCAGTTCTCGAACACCAGGCGGCCTTCAACCCAGGCCAGATCGGCATTGGCGTCGAGCTTGGCCGGGCGATCAAATCCGTTGGGGCCGATGCGAATGCTTTCCCCGGCGCGCAGGCGCACCCGGGCATCGTTGTGGGTGGCGCGCAGATCGACATCGCCACGCTGCACATTCACTTGCGCGACCCCGTCGAGGTAGCGCACGGCAAATGCGGTGTCGTGGACGCTGGCCGTTACCGGACCTGCGTCGATCTCCAGCGGCTGATTGCGCCCGCTGGCAATCTCGAAAAACGCCTCGCCCTGAAACAGCCGCGCCACACGTTGTTGATCGTTGATGGTGCTGGAAAACGCCGAATTGGTATTGAGCAGAACCTTCGAGCCGTCCTCCAGTTGCAGCCTCTGACGCTCGCCGACCACGGTGAGGTGATCCGCTTGAATGCGCATCGGCAGGTTACTGAAACTGAACAGCCCGAGGATCAGCACCGCAGCGGTGGCCAGCGGTTTCCAGTGCGGGCGCAAGCGCTTGAGAAAAGTGATTTTTACCGGTTTTGCTGCCAGAGCCTCGGCGCACAGCGCGACTTGCGGGCCATCCCAGATGGCCTGGGCCTTGGCGAACGCCTCGGCATTCAACGGATCAGCCGCCAGCCAGGCATGAAATTGCCGGGTCTGTTCCTCATCCGGGCTGCCGAGCACGATGAGCCAGTCCAGCGCCTGGTCCATTGCAGCTGCAGCGTCCCGCGCCGAATCGGGCGAAGGCGGGCGGTGGGTATCCGTCACGGTGGTTCCTCAGGGCTTCTGGCGAAGCAGTTTCTAGCTTCGAGCTGCAAGCTGCAAGCCGGATGCGTTACTGCTTTTTGTTTTTACTTGTAGCTTGCAGCTCAAAGCTTGCCGCTGCCGTTATGTCGTTCGGCGACGCCGATGCAGATCGACATGATCAGTTTCAGTTCCTTCTGCACGGTGCTCAGCGAAACATCAAGTTCATCAGCGATTTCCTGATAGCTGTGCCCGTGCAGGCGGCTGAGGATGAAGATCTGCTGCTGGCGCGGGCTGAGTTGGCTGAGGCTCACGTTCAAACGCTCCAGCAATTGTTCGGCATGGGCGGCGTCTTCAGCGCTGCTGGCGGGCGCGGCGATGCTCTGCACCACGTCCTGTGGTACATCGTCGACCATGGTCCGCGCATGAATCTTGCGCGCACGCAAATGATCCAGCGCCAGATTGCGCGCGGTCTGGAAGACAAAGGGTTCAAGGTGATCGATGGACCGTTCGCTCAACGCCCGGGTCACGCGCAGGTAGGTCTCCTGCAACAGGTCTTCAGCGGTGCTGTGATTGTTGACCATCCGTTCCAGCGTGCGCAGCAGGGAAGTGCGCTGGGCGAGGAAGACGTGGTTGAAGCGCGATTGACTCACGGGAGGACCTGATCCATTTCGAGCGAATGATAATGCTTATCATCCAGCCGAATGGTCAAGTGCTGATTTCGAATTGAAATCGGATCTTCTGTGGGAGCGAGCCTGCTCGCGAAGGCGTCGTGTCAGTCAATTCCATATCGACTGACAGAAAGCTTTCGCGAGCAGGCTCGCTCCCACAGGGATTGGGGACCGGCCGGGATTATTCGGCGTTACACAATGCCAGGCAGTTATCCAGCATGCGGTTGGAGAAGCCCCATTCGTTGTCGTACCAGGCCAGCACTTTCAGCAACTTGCCGCTGACCTTGGTGTGGTTGGCGTCGAAGATCGACGACAGCGGGTTGTGGTTGAAGTCGCTGGAAACCAGCGGCAAGGTGTTGTAACCGAGAATCTTCGAATGCTGGCTCGCCGCTTTCAGCAGGGCGTTGACTTCGTCGGCACTGGCTTCTTTCTTCAGTTGCACGGTGAGGTCGACCAGCGACACGTTGATCACCGGTACGCGCACAGCCATGCCGGTCAGTTTGCCCGCCAGTTCCGGCAGCACCAGGCCTACCGCTTCGGCTGCGCCGGTCTTGCTCGGGATCATGTTCTGCGTGGCCGAGCGGGCACGGTACGGGTCGCTGTGATAAACGTCGGTGAGGTTCTGGTCGTTGGTGTAGGCGTGGATGGTGGTCATCAGGCCGCTTTCGATCCCCAGCTCGCGATGCAGCACCTGCGCCACTGGCGCGAGGCAGTTGGTGGTGCACGAAGCGTTGGAAATGATCTGGTGCGACTGACGCAGAATGTCGTGGTTGACGCCATAAACGACGGTGGCGTCGGCGCCTTTGGCCGGGGCCGAGATGATCACCTTGCGGGCGCCGGCGCTGATATGCGCGGCGGCTTTGGCACGGTCGGTGAACAGACCGGTGCATTCGAACACTACGTCGATTTTTTCAGCGGCCCACGGCAGGTCGGCCGGGTTGCGAATGGCGCTGACTGCGATGCGGTCGCCATTGACCGTCAGGCTTTCGTTATCGTGCGCCACTTCGGCGTCGAAAGTGCCGTGGACGGTGTCGTATTTGAGCAGATGGGCATTGATCGAACTGTCACCCAGATCGTTGATCGCGACGATCTGCAGGTCTTGACGATAGCCTTGGGTATACAGTGCGCGCAGGACATTACGGCCGATGCGGCCAAAACCATTGATTGCGATTCGAAGAGTCATGGAACAGCGCCGCCGTCGTTTTGTTGTTGGAATTACAAGATTATTCGCATAAAAATAGAAAACAAGCCTTTTTAGTGGCAATATTTTGTTTTATCTACAACGAGTGACCTGAATCAACTGGTCCGAATGGTCAAAAAAGCCGTCTGTCATTCCAACAACAACGGCGTTTGATCAGCATAGACAATCAGGTCGCCACATCCGTTAGCCTGGAGTTCTACACATGCATCCCCGCGTTCTTGAGGTCACCGAACGGCTTATCGCCCGCAGCCGCGCCACGCGTCAGGCTTACCTTGCACTGATTCGCGGCGCCGCCACTGACGGCCCGATGCGCGGCAAGCTGCAATGCGCCAACTTCGCCCACGGCGTGGCCGGGTGCGGCAGCGAAGACAAGCACAGCCTGCGGATGATGAACTCGGCGAACATCGCCATTGTGTCTTCGTATAACGACATGCTTTCGGCGCACCAGCCGTACGAAGTTTTCCCCCAACAAATCAAGAACGCCCTGCGCGAGATCGGCTCGGTCGGCCAGTTCGCCGGCGGCACTCCGGCCATGTGCGATGGCGTGACCCAGGGCGAGCCGGGCATGGAACTGAGCCTGCCCAGCCGCGAAGTCATCGCCATGTCGACCGCCGTGGCGCTGTCGCACAACATGTTCGACGGCGCGCTGATGCTCGGCATTTGCGACAAAATCGTTCCGGGCCTGATGATGGGTTCGCTGCGTTTCGGCCATCTGCCAACGATCTTCGTCCCGGGCGGGCCGATGGTGTCGGGGATTTCCAACAAGGAAAAAGCCGACGTCCGCCAGAAGTACGCCGAAGGCAAGGCGACCCGCGAAGAGCTGCTGGAATCGGAGATGAAGTCCTACCACAGCCCGGGCACCTGCACCTTCTACGGCACCGCCAACACCAACCAGTTGCTGATGGAAGTCATGGGCCTGCACTTGCCGGGCGCCTCGTTCGTCAACCCGAACACGCCGCTGCGCGACGCGCTGACCCGCGAAGCCGCGCATCAGGTCACGCGCCTGACCAAGCAGAACGGCAACTTCATGCCGATCGGCGAAATCGTCGACGAAAAGGCGCTGGTCAACTCCATCGTTGCCCTGCACGCCACCGGCGGCTCGACCAACCACACTCTTCACATGCCGGCCATCGCCATGGCCGCTGGCATTCAGCTGACCTGGCAGGACATGGCCGACCTTTCCGAAGTCGTGCCGACCCTAAGCCACGTCTACCCGAACGGCAAAGCCGACATCAACCACTTCCAGGCAGCGGGCGGCATGTCGTTCCTGATCCGCGAACTGCTCGGCGCCGGCCTGCTGCATGAAGACGTCAACACCGTGCTCGGTCATGGCCTGAGCCAGTACACCAAAGAGCCGTTCCTCGATAACGGCGAGCTGGTCTGGCGCGAAGGCCCGACCGACAGCCTCGACGAAAACATCTTGCGTCCGGTGTCCCGTGCGTTCTCGCAAGAGGGCGGCTTGCGGGTGATGGAAGGCAACCTCGGTCGCGGGGTGATGAAGGTTTCTGCCGTTGCGCTGGAAAACCAGATCGTCGAAGCACCGGCAATGGTGTTCCAGGATCAGCAGGACCTGGCGGACGCATTCAAGGCCGGTCTGCTGGAGAAGGATTTCGTCGCGGTGATGCGCTTCCAGGGCCCGCGTTCCAACGGCATGCCCGAGCTGCACAAGATGACGCCATTCCTCGGCGTACTGCAGGATCGCGGCTTCAAAGTGGCATTGGTGACTGACGGGCGCATGTCCGGCGCGTCGGGGAAAATCCCCGCAGCGATTCACGTCAGCCCGGAAGCTTATGTCGGTGGCGCTTTGGCACGCGTGCAGGAGGGCGATATCATCCGCGTCGATGGCGTCAAAGGCACCTTGGAACTGAAGGTCGACGCCGCCGAATTTGCAGCGCGCGAACCTGCCAAAGGCCTGTTGGGCAACAACATCGGCAGCGGACGCGAGCTGTTTGGCTTCATGCGCATGGCCTTCAGCTCGGCGGAGCAGGGCGCCAGCGCCTTCACTTCTGCCCTGGAGACGCTTAATTGAAACTGGCTTTGGTCGGTGACATCGGAGGCACCAACGCGCGGTTCGCGTTGTGGCAAAACCAGCAACTGCAATCGGTTCAGGTGCTGGCCACGGCCGACTTTGCCAGCCCGGAAGAGGCAATCGCTCTGTACCTGAGTGGGCTCGGCCTGGCGCCGGGTTCGATCGGCTCAGTGTGCCTGTCGGTGGCAGGTCCGGTGAGTGGCGATGAATTCAAGTTCACCAACAATCACTGGCGGCTCAGCCGCAGCGCGTTTTGCAAGACCTTGCAGGTCGAGCAGTTGTTGCTGACCAACGACTTCTCGGCGATGGCGCTGGGCATGACCCGCTTGCAGCCGGGCGAATTCCGCGTGGTTTGCGAAGGCACGCCGGAGCCTTTGCGCCCGGCGGTGGTGATCGGCCCGGGCACTGGTCTGGGTGTCGGCACCTTGCTCGATCTCGGCGAAGGGCGCTTTGTCGCGTTGCCGGGCGAGGGCGGCCACGTCGACCTGCCGCTGAGCAGCCCGCGTGAAACGCAACTGTGGCAGCACATCTACAACGAGATCGGCCATGTCAGCGCGGAAACCGCGTTGAGCGGCGGCGGCCTGCCTCGACTCTACCGGGCGATCTGCGCGGTGGATGGCCATGAGCCGATACTCGAAACGCCGGAAGCGATCACCGCCGCTGGCCTTGCCGGTGACCCGATCGCTTTGGAAGTGCTCGAGCAGTTCTGCTGCTGGCTCGGGCGCGTCGCCGGCAACAACGTGCTCACCACCGGCGCGCGCGGCGGGGTGTTTATCGTTGGCGGGGTGATTCCACGCTTCGCCGATTTCTTCCTCGCCAGCGGTTTTGCCCGCTGCTTCGCCGACAAAGGCTGCATGAGCGATTACTTCAAAGGCATCCCGGTGTGGCTGGTGACCGCGCCGTATTCCGGCCTGGTCGGCGCCGGCGTGGCCCTGGACCAATCAATCCCGACCTGAAATGCAATCCAATTGTGGGAGCGAGCCTGCTCGCGAAAGCGGTGTGTCAGTCAACAGATCTGTTGAATGTTAAAACCGATTCGCGAGCAGGCTCGCTCCCACAAGGGTTTCTGTAGTGTTTGTTAGTTTGATGCTTAAGGCATAATCCGCCCCAACTCCAACAACAAGGATGCCTTCGAAGTGAGCTCAGTCAACAAGTCGATATTGTTGGTCGATGACGACCAGGAAATACGCGAGTTGCTGGAAACCTACCTGACCCGCGCCGGGTTTCAGGTGCGGGCCACCGCCGATGGTGCCGGTTTTCGTCAGGCGCTCAACGAGGCGCCGAGCGATCTGGTGATCCTCGATGTCATGCTGCCCGACGAAGATGGCTTCAGCCTGTGCCGTTGGGTACGCCAGCACCCGCGTCAGGCGCAGGTGCCGATCATCATGCTGACCGCCAGCTCCGACGAAGCCGACCGGGTGATCGGTCTGGAGCTCGGCGCCGACGATTACCTCGGCAAACCGTTCAGCCCGCGCGAACTGCAAGCGCGGATCAAGGCCCTGCTGCGCCGCGCACAGTTCGCCCACGAACGCAGCGGCAGCGAAGTGCTGGTCTTCGACGACTGGCGCCTGGACACGGTCAGCCATCGGCTGTTCCACACTGACGGCGAGGAAGTGATCCTTTCCGGCGCCGATTTCGCCCTGCTGAAACTGTTCCTCGATCATCCGCAGCAAATCCTCGACCGCGACACCATCGGCAACGCCACCCGCGGCCGCGATCTGATGCCGCTCGATCGCATCGTCGACATGGCCGTCAGCCGTTTGCGCCAACGCCTGCGCGACACTGAAAAACCGCCACGCTTGATTCGCACCGTGCGTGGCAGCGGTTATCAGTTGGCAGCCAATGTGGTTGCCGGCAATGCTCACTGAGTCGCTGGGCAAATTCGTCGGTCGCATACCGGTGCCGCGCTCGCTGCTCGGGCGGATGCTGCTGCTGACTCTGCTGGCGGTGCTGTTCGCGCAGACGCTGTCGAGCGTGATCTGGGTGTCGCAACTGCGCGCCACCCAGCTCGAAGGCCTGGTCACCAGCGCCCGCAGCCTGGCGCATTCGATGACTGCCAGCGTCAGCTATTTCCGTTCCTTGCCAGTGGCCTATCGACCGCTGGTGCTCGATCAATTGCGCAGCATGGGCGGCACCCGATTTGTCGTGACGCTCAATGACAAACCGCTGGGCATGGACGTGCTGCCGGTGACGCCGCGCAAGGCTGCAGTGATGCAAGCGGTGGACGAAGTGCTGCGCCAGTCTCTGGGCCATGACACGGATATTTCGGTGACCTTCGTCAGCCCCGAAGACCTGCGGATTTTCAACGCCGGGCTGAAACTTGATGAATTGCCGCGCTCCTGGGCGCACTACGCGTTGACGCTGGAGCCGGTGAATCCGCCGGTACTGGTCACGCAGATTCAAATGGCTCCGGGGGAATGGCTGTACATCGCCTCGTTGCTGCCGGAGCCGTACACCAGTCTCGAAGAACAAGGCCTGCCGGCGCAGCAGGTATGGTTTATCGTCCTCACCAGCGGCTTCTTGCTGTTGTTCATCGGCCTGCTGGTGCACTGGCAGAGTCGGCCGCTCAAGCGTCTGGCGCGGGCAGCGCGGGATCTGTCGCTGGGCGCGGACGTCGAGCCGGTGGCGGAGGGCGGTGGCAGTGAAGTGGTCGAAGTCGGCCGCGCGTTCAACACCATGCGCGAACGCATCAGCCGTTACCTGACCGAACGCAGCCAGTTGTTCAGCGCGATTTCCCACGACTTGCGCACGCCGATCACCCGCCTGCGCTTGCGCGTCGAACTACTCGAAGACGAACAGCTGCAAGCTAAGTTCGGCCGCGATCTGGATGAGCTGGAGCTGCTGGTCAAAGGCGCGCTGCAATGCGTGAAAGACACCGACATCCACGAGAACATCGAGCCCGTGGATCTCAATCATGTCCTCGATTGCCTGGTCGAGCCGTATCTGGCGCCGAACGGCAATGGCCGCGTCACCCAGCATGGCCGCGCGCTGTCGGCGTATCCGGGCAAACCGCTGGCGCTCAAGCGCTGCATCGGCAACCTGATCGACAACGCCTTGAAGTACGGGCAGAACGCGCATCTGCACATCGATGACGATGACAGCGCCTTTGTCTTGCACGTCGACGACGAAGGCCCGGGCGTACCACAGCAACGGCTGGAGCAGGTGTTCGAGCCGCACTTCCGCCTGGCGGGGCAGCAGCAGGGCTACGGACTTGGTCTGGGCATTGCGCGCAACATTGCCCATAGCCATGGCGGCGAGGTGACGTTGCAGAACCTGCGTGAGGGTGGATTGCGAGTGACGTTGCAGTTGCCGCGCAGTGTTGATTAGCCAGACCGCGTTATCGTTCTTCGCGAGCAGGTCGAATCGTCGCACCGTCGCTCCCACAGTGATTGCATTCCACCTCCAGAAACACAGTTGAATGTGGGAGCGAGCCTGCTCGCGAATACGTCAGGCGCATCAATCCAAATGTCACAGGTCAGTGACAAACCCCGTCCCCTTCGTTACAAGCCCGCCCCGGCCCGTTGTTTAGACTGCCCGCAGTCCTAACAACAAAAAAGGGTCACGCCATGGACACCTTTCACCCAGACTTCAGCAGTTGGCTGAACGCCCCTGCCCACCAGCAATGGCTAGCCGCCGAAGGCCTGCGTCTGCTGGATTTCGCCAAGGCTGCGAAGCTGCCCGAAGGTTTCGGCAACCTCGATGAGCGCGGCCGTTTGCCGGCGCACGCCCAAGCCGAAACCATGAACACCGCGCGCATGACCCACAGTTTCGCCATGGCCCACATTCAGGGGTTGCCGGGATTTGCCGAACTGGTCGACCACGGTATCGCCGCGTTGCGCGGACCACTGCGTGATGCGCTGCACGGCGGCTGGTTTGCGGTTGCCGGACACCGCGACGACAACACCGGCAAGAACGCCTACCTGCACGCCTTTGTCGCGCTCGCCGCCAGCTCCGCCGTGGTCGCACAACGGCCCGGTGCCCAGGCCTTGCTTGATGACGCCATCGACATCATCGACACTTACTTCTGGAGCGAAGAAGAGGGCGCCATGCGCGAATTCTTCAGCCGCGACTGGAGCGAAGAAGAAGCCTATCGCGGCGCCAACAGCAACATGCACGCGACCGAAGCATTCCTCGCGCTGGCCGATGTCACCGAAGATCCGCGCTGGCTGGTGCGCGCCCAGCGCATCGTCGAGCGGGTGATCCATGGCCACGCTGCGGCCAACGATTACATGGTCATCGAACACTTTGATCGCGACTGGCAACCGCTGCGCGAATACAACCACGACAATCCGGCTGACGGTTTCCGTCCTTACGGCACCACGCCGGGCCACGGTTTCGAGTGGGCGCGCTTGCTCCTGCACCTTGAAGCCGCGCGAGTGCAGGCCGGCATGCTTACGCCGGGCTGGCTGGCGACTGATGCGCAAAAACTCTTCGAAAACAATTGCCGGCACGGCTGGAATATCGATGGCGCGGCGGGCATCGTCTACACCCTCGACTGGCACAACAAAGCCGTCGTTCGCCATCGCCTGCACTGGACGCATGCCGAAGCCAGCGCCGCCGCCAGCGCCTTGCTCAAACGCACCGGCGACGCGCAATACGAAGCCTGGTACAGACTGTTCTGGGAATTCTGCGAGACGAATTTCATCGACCGCTGCCACGGCAGCTGGCACCACGAACTCAATCCGCAGAATGTGCCAAGTGCCGATATATGGCCGGGCAAGCCCGATCTGTATCACGCCTGGCAGGCTGTGCTGATTCCACGATTGCCGCTGGCGCCAAGCATGGCCACGGCTTTGGCGCGGTTGTCCCGGCCTGTTCCTGTGTAACCATGTCGTGACATTTACGCGTCCCTTCGTTACCTGCGAAGCGAAACGCTCTGTTTAAACTCCGTGCAGCGCAAGCACCAGACTTGCAATGCATAACAACAAGAAAGGTACATCTCGAATGAATGCGATTTCTCGCCTCGCTACTGTCATTTCTGTCGCCTCCCTGTTCCCGCTCGCAATCCTGCCGCTCAGTGTCTCCGCTGCCGATTCCAAAGGTTCGGTCGAAGTCGTGCACTGGTGGACTTCCGGTGGCGAAAAAGCCGCTGTCGATGTGCTCAAGGCCCAAGTCGAAAAAGACGGTTTCACCTGGAAGGACGGCGCTGTTGCCGGTGGTGGCGGTGCGACTGCCATGACCGTGCTGAAAAGCCGTGCCGTTGCCGGCAACCCGCCAGGCGTAGCGCAGATCAAAGGCCCGGACATCCAGGAATGGGCGTCGACCGGCCTGCTCGACACCGACGTTTTGAAAGACGTCGCCAAGTCGGAAAAGTGGGACAGCCTGCTCGACAAGAAAGTCTCCGATACCGTGAAGTACGACGGTGATTACGTGGCCGTGCCGGTGAACATTCACCGCGTGAACTGGCTGTGGATCAACCCGGAAGTCTTCAAGAAAGCCGGCATCACCAAGAATCCAACCACCCTCGAAGAGTTCTATGCAGCCGGCGACAAGCTGAAAGCGGCGGGCTTCATTCCGCTCGCCCACGGCGGTCAGCCTTGGCAGGACAGCACCGTGTTCGAAGCCGTGGTGCTCTCGGTCATGGGCGTGGATGGCTACAAGAAAGCCCTGGTTGATCTCGACAACAAAGCGCTGACCGGCCCGGAAATGGTCAAGGCGCTCACTGAGCTCAAGAAAGTCGCGACCTACATGGACGCGGACGGCAAAGGCCAGGACTGGAACCTCGAAGCGGCCAAGGTCATCAACGGCAAGGCCGGCATGCAGATCATGGGTGACTGGGCCAAGTCCGAATGGACCGCCGCCAAGAAAGTCGCCGGCAAGGACTACGAGTGCGTAGCGTTCCCGGGCACCGACAAGGCGTTCACCTACAACATCGACTCGCTGGCCGTGTTCAAGCAGAAGGACGCAGGCACTGCGGCCGGTCAGCAGGACATCGCCAAAGTCGTGCTGGGTGAGAACTTCCAGAAAGTCTTCAGCATCAACAAAGGCTCGATCCCGGTGCGCAACGACATGTTGAACAACATGGACAAGCTCGGCTTCGATTCCTGCGCGCAGACCGCTGCCAAGGACTTCCTCGCGGACGCCAAGTCCGGCGGCCTGCAACCAAGCATGGCGCACAACATGGCGACCACGCTGGCGGTGCAGGGCGCGTTCTTTGACGTAGTCACCAACTACATCAACGACCCGAAAGCCGACCCGGCCGATGCGGCGAAGAAACTCGGCGCGGCAGTTCAGTCGGCCAAGTAATGCTTGGCCCCTGTAGGAGTGAGCCTTTGTGGTGAGGGGATTCATCCCCGATGGGTTGCGAAGCGACCCCGGAAAGTTGCAGCGGTGCAGTGTCTGAAATACCGCATGTAATGATTTCGCGACTGCTGCGCAGTCGATCGGGGATAAATCCCCTCGCCACAGGGCTCACTCCTGCAAGGGAATGCTTTCGTAAACCCTTATTGTGGATTTCCCCATGAGTTCTGTTGCTGTGTTCAGCAAGGCCTCGCCGTTCGATGCATTGCAGCGCTGGCTACCAAAACTGGTGCTGGCGCCGAGCATGTTCATCGTGCTGGTGGGCTTCTATGGCTACATCCTGTGGACGTTCATTCTGTCGTTCACCACCTCGACCTTCCTGCCCAACTACAAGTGGGCCGGTCTGGCGCAATACGCGCGGTTGTTCGACAACGATCGCTGGTGGGTGGCGAGCAAGAACCTCGCCGTGTTCGGCGGCATGTTCATTGGTATCACCTTGGTGATCGGTGTGTTGCTGGCGGTGTTCCTCGATCAGCGCATCCGTCGCGAAGGCTTTATCCGCACCATTTACCTGTACCCGATGGCGCTCTCGATGATCGTCACCGGTACCGCATGGAAATGGCTGCTCAACCCGGGCATGGGCCTGGACAAATTGTTGCGTGACTGGGGCTGGGAAGGCTTCCGTCTGGACTGGCTGATCGACCCCGATCGCGTGGTCTACTGCCTGGTGATCGCCGCTGTGTGGCAAGCCTCGGGCTTCATCATGGCGATGTTCCTCGCCGGCCTGCGTGGCGTTGATCAATCGATCATCCGTGCCGCGCAGATCGACGGCGCGAGCATGCCGCGCATCTACTGGAAAGTCGTACTGCCAAGTCTGCGTCCGGTGTTCTTCAGTGCGGTGATGATCCTCGCGCACATCGCGATCAAGAGCTTCGACCTGGTTGCGGCAATGACCGCCGGCGGCCCGGGTTATTCCTCCGACCTGCCAGCGATGTTCATGTATTCCTTCACCTTCAGTCGCGGCCAGATGGGCATGGGCTCGGCCAGTGCGATTCTGATGCTCGGTGCGATCCTCGCGATCATCGTGCCTTACCTGTATTCCGAGCTGAGGACCAAGCGTCATGACTAGTCTTGCTGCCAAACCCGCTATCAGCTTGAGCCGCATCGCAATCTACGCGGTGCTGATCCTTGCGGTGTTTCTGTATCTGGTGCCGCTGGTGGTGATGTTGCTGACCAGCTTCAAGACCCCGGAAGACATCAGCACCGGCAACCTGCTGAGCTGGCCGACCGTGGTCAGCGGCATTGGCTGGGTCAAGGCCTGGGCCACGGTTGACGGCTACTTCTGGAACTCGATCAAGATCACCGTACCGGCCGTCATCATCTCAACCGCGATCGGTGCGTTGAACGGTTACGTGCTGTCGATGTGGCGCTTCCGTGGTTCGCAGTTGTTCTTCGGTCTGCTGCTGTTCGGCTGCTTCCTGCCGTTCCAGACCGTGCTGCTGCCGGCCTCGTTCACCCTCGGCAAGATGGGCCTGGCGAGCACCACCACCGGTCTGGTGTTCGTGCACGTGGTTTACGGTCTGGCGTTCACCACGCTGTTCTTCCGCAACTACTACGTGAGCATTCCCGATGCGCTGGTCAAGGCTGCGCGTTTGGATGGCGCGGGTTTCTTCACGATTTTCCGCCGCATCATTCTGCCGATGTCGACGCCGATCATCATGGTCTGCCTGATCTGGCAGTTCACCCAGATCTGGAACGACTTCCTGTTCGGTGTGGTGTTCTCCAGCGGTGATTCGCAACCGATCACCGTGGCGCTGAACAACCTGGTCAACACCAGCACCGGCGCCAAGGAATACAACGTGGATATGGCAGCGGCGATGATCGCCGGCCTGCCGACCCTGCTGGTCTATGTGGTCGCAGGCAAGTATTTCGTGCGCGGGCTGACGGCCGGCGCGGTCAAGGGGTAATCATGGCTACGCTTGAACTTCGCAACGTAAACAAGACCTACGGGGCCGGCCTGCCGGACACCCTGAAGAACATCGAACTGTCGATCAAGGACGGTGAATTCCTGATCCTCGTCGGCCCGTCGGGCTGCGGCAAATCGACCTTGATGAACTGCATCGCCGGTCTGGAAACCATCACCGGCGGCGCGATCATGATCGGTGATCAGGACGTCAGCGGCATGAGCCCCAAGGATCGCGACATCGCCATGGTGTTTCAGTCCTACGCGCTGTACCCGACCATGAGCGTGCGCGAGAACATCGAGTTCGGCCTGAAGATCCGCAAGATGCCGCAGGCGGCGATCGACGAAGAAGTCGCCCGCGTGGCCAAGCTGTTGCAGATCGAACACCTGCTCAATCGCAAACCGGGCCAGCTCTCCGGTGGTCAGCAACAGCGCGTGGCGATGGGCCGTGCACTGGCGCGGCGGCCGAAGATCTACCTGTTCGACGAACCGCTGTCGAACCTCGACGCCAAGCTGCGCGTCGAGATGCGTACCGAAATGAAACTGATGCACCAGCGTCTGAAAACCACCACGGTCTACGTGACCCACGACCAGATCGAAGCGATGACCCTGGGCGACAAGGTGGCGGTGATGAAGGACGGCATCATTCAGCAGTTCGGCACGCCGAAAGACATCTACAACGACCCGGCCAACCTGTTCGTCGCAAGCTTCATCGGTTCGCCACCGATGAACTTCATCCCCCTGCGCTTGCAGCGCAAGGACGGTCGCCTGCTGGCGCTGCTCGACAGCGGTCAGGCGCGTTGTGAATTGCCGATGAGCATGCAGGACGCCGGCCTCGAAGATCGCGAAGTAATCCTCGGCCTGCGCCCGGAGCAGATTGTTTTGGCGAATGGCGAGGGCAATGGTCTGCCGAGCATCCGCGCCGAAGTGCAGGTCACCGAACCGACCGGTCCGGACACGTTGGTGTTCGTCAATCTGAATGACACCAAGGTCTGCTGCCGACTGGCGCCGGACGTGGCACCGCAGGTGGGCGAAAGCCTGACGCTGCAGTTCGATCCATCGAAAGTGTTGTTGTTCGACGCCAATACCGGCGAGCGTCTGGGCGTTGCGGGCCAGGTGCAGACAGAGACCCGGTCGGCGAATGTGGCGCAGTTCAAAGGCCGCTGAAGTACAAAATGTGGGAGCGAGCCTGCTCGCGAAAGCGGTCTGACATCCAGCATTGATGTCGCCTGATACACCGCATTCGCGAGCAGGCTCGCTCCCACAGGGGGCAAGCAGTGCCCGGCCTGTCGAGCACTGCACTTTATGTAAACCGCGTTAGATAAAAACAGTTAATAACAATAAAGACGAGGATGTAGGGATGAAAAAGAAACACGTCAATGCCCGGTTGATCTGCCAGGTTTCAGCGGCAGCTGCACTGGTGCTGGCCGGTAATGCAATGGCGGCGGATGCGTTCAGCTCCGACTCCAAGTGGATGACCGGCGACTGGGGCGGCGAGCGCACCAAGCTGATCGAGCAGGGTATCGACATCAAGGCCGACTACGTTGGCGAGATGGGCGCCAACCTGAACGGCGGTTACAACGACGACAAGACTGCGCGTTACGCCGACCAGTTCGGTCTGGGCGTGGCCCTCGACCTGCAGAAGCTGTGGGGCTGGGACAACACCCAGGCGAAGATCCAGCTGACCAACCGTAACGGCTACAACATCTCCAACGACCGCGTTGGCGATCCGCGTGCCGGCACCCTCAGCTCCTCGCAGGAAGTCTACGGCCGTGGCCACATGGTGCGTCTGACCCAGTTGTGGATCCAGCACCAGTTCTTCGACAACAAGCTCGACGTCAAGGCCGGTTACTTCGGCGAAGGCGAAGACTTCAACACCTTCCCGTGCGACTTCCAGAATCTGGCGTTCTGCGGTTCGCAAGTGGGTAACTGGGCGACCAACATCTGGTACAACTGGCCCGTCAGCCAGGCCGCGATCCGTGTGAAGTACAACATCAACGACGAGCTCTACGCGCAGATCGGTGCGTACAACCAGAACCCGTCGCAACTGGAACACGGCAACGGCTTCAAGCTCAGCGGCAGCGGCACCAAAGGTACCGTGCTGCCGGTTGAATTGGTCTGGTCGCCGAAGGTCAACAGCCTGCCGGGCGAATACCGCGTCGGTTACTACAAGAGCACGGCCGATGCCGACGACGTTCGCGAAGACGTCAACGGTTTCGATGCGGCAACCACCGGTGATGACTACAAGTCGCACAACAGCAAAAGCGGTTACTGGTTCGTTGCGCAACAGCAACTCACCAGCCACAACGGTGATGCGACTCGCGGTCTGAACATCGCCGCCAACGCGACCTTCCACGACAAGGACACCAACTTCATCGACAACTACCAGTCGGTGATGTTTGTCTACAAAGGCCCGTTCGATGCGCGTCCGAAGGATGACATCGGTATCGGCGCGGCGCGTATCCACGTCAACAAGGACGTCAAGCGCAACGCTGAACTGCTGAACGCTGCCAACGGTGTGTCCGACTACGACAACGCCGCGTTCTCGCCGATTCGTGAAACCGAATACAACTACGAGCTCAACTACGGCATCCATGTCACCAACTGGCTGACCGTGCGTCCCAACCTGCAATACATCACCCATCCGGGCGGTGTGGATGAAGTCGATAACGCTTTGGTCGCTGGCCTGAAAATTCAGTCAACGTTCTAACGCGTCTGCGATAAGCTCCTCTCTATGTGCGCATTTTGCGGACAGCCAAGGCTGTCCGCTTTTTTTTGTGACACAGGTCAGATGTGTTGCTTGATGATTTTTTGTGGCTGGAGAGCTTTTTGTGGCGAGGGGATTTAGCGAAACGTCGCACCGCCCCGCTGGGCTGCGAAGCGGCCCCAAAACCATCCACTGAGGTGTATCAGCGAGAGGCCGTTTTCCAGGTTTGCGACTGCTTCGCAGTCGAACGGGGATAAATCCCCTCGCCACAGTATTCAAGGGTCACAAAGGTAATTGTACCCCCATGATTTTCAGGACCGTAGCCAATGCATGAGCATCCGCTGCAACGCTTCTTCAAATCCCTGCGCGAGCGGCCGGTGTTCGCCTGGGAGCGCTATCAGATGCGCGATGTGCTGGTGATCGATCATCCGTTGTGTCAGGCGGTGTTCAGTCGGCAGGGTGCGCAGTTGCTGCACTTTCAGCCGCGTGGGCAGAAGCCGTGGTTGTGGTGCGCGGCGAAGTGGCCGCATGTCGGCGCGATTCGCGGTGGCGTGCCGGTGTGCTGGCCGTGGTATGGCCGTCATCCGAGCGAAAACGCCTGGCCGTCCCATGGTTGGGCGCGACTGCTCGACTGGAAACTGCTCGACAGCAGCAGCGCCGAAGACGGCGTGCGCCTGCACTGGCAATTACAGCTGTGCGATTGGCAGGTCGACCTGCACGCGCATCTGGGCGAACGCATGGAATTACGCCTGAGCACCGAGCATCAGGACGACATGCCGTGCCAGTTGAGCCAGGCTTTGCACGCTTACTGGCGTATAGGCGATGTTGGTGAGATAGCGCTGTCTGGGCTCGAAGGCGCGCAGGGTTATGACCAGTTGAATCGCCAGGTTTGCCAGCAGGAGGGTGAATTGCGCGTTGATGGCGGCTGTCAGCGGGTGTTTCAGCATGACGGCGAATTGCAGCTCAAGGATCACGCCTGGCAGCGCGAGTTGTGCATTGATACCGGCGACAGCGGCGACACCGTCGTCTGGCATCCCGGCGCGCGGCCGTTGCTGGGGGTGAGTTGGGACGAGGTATCGGAATTCGTTTGCGTAGAAGCAGCGGCGGGCGGCACCGACAGTCTGCACCTGGCGCCGGGTGAGAAGGCGCATTTGAGTTTGCAGGCGTGGGCGGCGGCTTGATTGAAAGCCCCGCGGCGAGTCGACCGGCCCTTTCGCGAGCAGGCTCGCTCCCACAGGGGAATGCATTCCAAAATGTGGGAGCGAGCCTGCTCGCGAAGAGGGCGGATCAGTCAGCCGAGATTCCGGATCAATTGAATTCGTCACCCACCGGATACCGGCTGGCATTCAAGCTCTCTTTGATCTTGCGCAGATGCGGCTGGAAATCCACGCCACGGCGCAAGGTCATCCCCGTCGCCAGCACATCCAGCACCGTCAACTGAATGATCCGCGACGTCATCGGCATATAAATGTCGGTGTCTTCCGGCAACGGAATGTTCAGGCTAAGGGTACTGGCCTTGGCCAACGGTGAATTTTCCGCCGTCAGGCCCAGAACCGAAGCGCCGTTCTCCCGAGCAATCCGCGCCACTTCCACCAGCTCACGGGTACGCCCGGTGTAGGAAATGATCACGAACAGCTCACCGGTGTGCGCCACCGAAGCAATCATTCGCTGCATCAGCACATCGGCATGCGCGGTGACCGCAAGGTTGAAGCGGAAGAACTTGTGCTGCGCATCCAGTGCCACCGGTGCCGAAGCGCCGAGGCCGAAGAAGTGGATCTGCCGGGCCTGGATCAACAGGTCGACGGCGCGGCTGATCAGGTTCGGGTCGAGCGCCTGGCAAGCACTGTCCAGGGAAGCGATGGCGCTGCCGAAAATCTTCTGGGTGTACGCCTCGGGATTGTCGTCGGCCTCGACCGCGCGGCTGACATACGCCGCGCCACTGGCCAGGCTCTGGGCCAATTGCAGCTTGAGTTCGGGGTAGCCGCTGACACCGAACGAGCGGCAGAAACGGTTGACCGTCGGTTCGCTCACCGAGGCGGCCTGGGCGAGGGCGGCGATGCTGAAGCGGGTGGCCTGCTGCGGGTTGAGCAGAATCACCTCGGCGACCTTACGTTCGGCCTTGTTCAGCTCTTCAAGGCGACTCTGGATCTGTTCCAGTAAATTTCGCACGCGGTCCATATGGAATTCCTGATTCACCGACGCAGAGTTGCGTCGGGCTATGCAAATTGGGCCTTTGATATGGCCCGTGACGGTGGTCTATCCTACTGATGCGTCCGGGCGACCACCACTCGGATTGAGTATTCTGCGAAAATGTTGTGGTTATTACTACATTTTCCCTTGAGTGATGCCTTAAAAAAAGGTATTTGTAGCTTAACTTGATAAAAGAACAAACATCATGCCTTCCATTACGGTTGAACCGTGCACCTTTGCCTTGTTCGGCGCGCTTGGCGATCTGGCCCTGCGCAAGCTGTTTCCTGCCCTGTATCACCTTGACGGTGCCGACCTGCTGCACGAGGACACGCGCATCATCGCGCTGGCCCGTGAGCCCGGCAGCGAGCAGCAGCACATGGCGTTCATCGCCGCCGAATTGCGCCGTTATGTCGGCAAAGAGCTGAACGAAACCGTGGCCGAGCGCTTCCTCGCGCGCCTGACCTATCTGCACGTCGACTTCCTCAAGGCTGAGGATTACGTGGCGCTGGCGGAATTGGCCGGCAGCAGCCAGCGCATGATTGCCTACTTCGCCACCCCGGCGGCGGTGTACGGCGCTATCTGCGAGAACCTCGAGAAAGTCGGTCTGGCCGAAAATACCCGTGTAGTGCTGGAAAAACCGATCGGCTCTGACCTGGAGTCCTCGCGCAAGGTCAACGACGCAGTAGCGCAGTTCTTCCCGGAAGACCGCACCTACCGCATCGACCACTACCTGGGCAAAGAGACCGTTCAGAACCTGATCGCCCTGCGTTTCGCCAACAGCCTGTTCGAAACCCAGTGGAACCAGAATTACATCTCCCACGTGGAAATCACCGTGGCCGAGAAGGTCGGCATCGAAGGCCGTTGGGGCTATTTCGACAAGGCCGGCCAGCTGCGCGACATGATCCAGAATCACCTGTTGCAGCTGCTCTGCCTGATTGCCATGGATCCGCCGGCCGACCTGTCCGCCGACAGCATCCGTGACGAAAAGGTAAAAGTGCTCAAGGCGCTGGCGCCGATCAGTCCGGAAGGCCTGACCACACAAGTGGTGCGCGGCCAGTACATCGCCGGCCACAGCGAAGGCAAATCCGTTCCGGGTTACCTCGAAGAACCGAATTCCAATACCCAGAGCGACACCGAAACCTTCGTCGCCCTGCGTGCCGATATCCGCAACTGGCGCTGGGCCGGCGTGCCGTTCTACCTGCGTACCGGCAAGCGCATGCCGCAAAAGCTGTCGCAGATCGTCATCCACTTCAAGGAACCCTCGCACTACATCTTCGCCCCGGAGCAGCGCCTGCAGATCAGCAACAAACTGATCATCCGCCTGCAACCGGACGAAGGCATTTCCTTGCGCGTGATGACCAAAGAGCAGGGCCTGGACAAGGGCATGCAACTGCGCAGCGGCCCGCTGCAACTGAATTTCTCCGACACCTGGCGTAGCGCGCGGATCCCCGATGCCTACGAGCGGTTGTTGCTGGAAGTGATGAACGGCAATCAGAACCTGTTTGTCCGTAAAGATGAAATCGAAGCCGCGTGGAAGTGGTGTGACCAACTGATCGCCGGGTGGAAAAAGTCCGGTGACGCGCCCAAGCCTTATGCGGCCGGGTCGTGGGGGCCGATGAGCTCCATTGCTTTGATCACGCGGGACGGGAGGTCGTGGTATGGCGATATCTGATGTGCAACTGCCGACGGGTGTGACTGCCCGCGAATTCAACAGCCCGGTGCTGCTGGCTGAAGGCCTGGCGCTGAACGTTGCCAAGCAACTGAGCGAGGCCATTGCCGCGCGCGGCAA
The DNA here is from genome assembly GCF_019145195.1 of Pseudomonas siliginis. Lineage (GTDB taxonomy): Bacteria > Pseudomonadota > Gammaproteobacteria > Pseudomonadales > Pseudomonadaceae > Aquipseudomonas > Aquipseudomonas siliginis. Next base: position 105,478 of record NZ_JAHSTW010000013.1, on the reverse strand, counting down.
CGCGGTGCTGGTGGTGTCCGGCGGGCGTAGCCCGGTAGCGTTTTTCCAGCACCTGGCCAAGCAGGAGCTGGACTGGTCGAAGGTCGTTGTGACCCTGGCCGACGAACGCTGGGTACCGGTGGAACATGCCGACAGCAATGCCGGCCTGCTCAAGCAGTATCTGCTTAAAGGCCCGGCAGCCAAGGCGCAGTTCCTCAGCCTCTACAGCGCGGCGGCCAACGTCGAGCAGGCTGCTGAACAGGCCGATCGTCTGCTCGGCGAACTGCCGCCGATCGACGTGCTGGTGCTGGGCATGGGCGATGACGGCCACACCGCATCGCTGTTCCCCGACAGCCCGAACCTCGCCGAAGCCCTGCAAGCCGATGGCACGCGCCGTTGCTGGCCGATGCTGGCGCCAAGCGTGCCGCGTCAGCGCCTGACCATGAGCCGCGCGCTGCTGGCCTCGGCCCGGCACAAGATTCTGTCGATTTCCGGTCAATCGAAACTGACCACCCTGAATGCCGCGCTGGCATCCGATGACGTTGCGGCCATGCCGGTGCGCGCGTTTCTGCAACCTACGTTAGAGATTTACTGGTGCCCATGAGCCAAGGAACAGCCGCTATGACAACCCCATCCCCGACCGTTTCCATGGCGGACAAAGTTGCCCTGATCGACAGTCTCTGCGCCAAGGCGCGGATCCTGCCGGTGATCACCATCGCTCGCGAACAGGACGTGCTGCCGCTGGCCGACGCCCTCGCCGCCGGTGGCCTGACTGCGCTGGAAGTGACCCTGCGTTCGCAGTTCGGCCTCAAGGCCATTCAGATCCTGCGCGAACAGCGCCCGGAACTGATGACCGGTGCCGGCACCGTGCTCGACCGCAACATGCTCGCAGCGGCGGAAGCGGCAGGCTCGCAGTTCATCGTCACCCCGGGCATCACCCGCGACCTGCTCGAAGCCAGCGTCGACAGCCCGATTCCGCTGTTGCCGGGCATCAGCAACGCCTCGGGGATCATGGAAGGCTACGGTCTGGGCTATCGCCGCTTCAAGCTGTTCCCGGCGGAAGTCAGCGGTGGCGTGGCGGCAATCAAGGCCCTCGGCGGCCCGTTCGGCGAAGTGAAATTCTGCCCGACTGGCGGCGTCGGCCCGGCCAATATCAAGAGCTACATGGCGCTGAAAAACGTCATGTGCGTGGGCGGTAGCTGGATGCTTGATCCGGAGTGGATCAAGAACGGCGACTGGGCCCGCATTCAGGAATGCACCGCCGAGGCCCTGGCGCTGCTGGACTGATTGTTACCCGACACTTCGTTGTGTGCTTTACGGCTTTATGGTGCGCTTGGTCGGCGCACCTTTTTTTTGCGCTGAAAAAACTGCCGATACATGCGGCGATACATAGTTACTGCACGCTGACTTTTTCACGGGGTTAATCTGCGTCCATCTTATGGAAGAGAGAACGCCTCATGGACGACCGTCAGTCTCTGACCCTTACGCCACAATCCCGTTATCAACCGAAGCAACTTCCCCTCGGCCGCCCCGCAGCTGAATCTCAAGTGCGCAATATCAGCCAAGGTGTCCAAGGCTTGCCGCTGGTCCTGCGTCTGTCGCTGGTCGATGCGATGACCAGCGAGCCGGTCATCGGCGCGCTGGTGCGCATTCAACAGCGTGTCGATGGCGACACCAGCCTGGGCGGCAGTCAATCGACCGACAGCCATGGCATCGTCCGTTTCACCAGTGTCTATCCGGACCGACTGGCGCACGGCGCTGCTTGCCTGAAGCTGAACGTATTCATTCCCGGCGACGAAGCAGGAGCGCAAGCTCACCACGAGGCCTGGGCCGGCACCTTGCACGTCCCAGGCCGCTGCGGCTGTGAAGGTGCCGCCGAGGACGCCTTGCGGTTGGTGTTGCAGCCGATCGCCGGCGCGGATCTTGAAGACGGTGCTTTCGCCTGCCAGACCCTCGGCATCGACACCTTTGCCGTGTCGTCGCAGCTTGGCCTGGAAGGCTACGAAAAAAACTCCGGAGCGCCGTTCTAGCGCAGTTGGTCCAGCGCCCGAACCAGCTGCTCCATCTCGCCAGCCGTGGTGGTCAGCCCCGGGGTGATGCGAATGCACGGCCCGCACGCGGCGCCGGTGCGCACCACGGTGAACAGGTTGAACTCTCTGAGCAGACGCTCGGCCATGGCCTGCTGATCGGCATGCCGGGTGAAGCGCAGCGCGGTGATCCCGCAATACAGTTGCGGGTCGTCCGGCGTCAGCACCTCGATGCCCGGCAGGTGCCGGACCCGGCTGACCCACAGGTTGCGCAGGTAACTCAGGCGTGGGCTTTTGGCTGCGGCGCCGCCGAGCGCGTCGTGCTCTTCGAACACCAGCGGCAAGGTCATCAGTGCCGGGATGTTCGGCGTGCTGTACGAGGTCCGCGCGCGAATATCGCTGACCGGGTAATGCATCTCGCCCATGTCCGGATCGATGTCGGCGAGACGCTGCGGGGCGATATAGATAAAGCCGAGGGTCAGAGGTGCGCCGATCCATTTGTGCAGGTTGTAACCGGCGAAAGCGATGCCCAACGCTTGCAGGTCGAATTCAATCTGGCCGAGGGCGTGGGCACCGTCGAGGATGATGTCGACGCCATGCTCTTTGGCCAATGCGGCGATGGCCTGCACCGGCATGACTAGACCGGTGCGATGGGTGACGTGGGTCAGGGCCATCAGTTTGAGTTTTGGATGGCTGACGAAAGCCTCGCGGTAGCTTTCCAGCAGGCTGTCGAAACTGGCGGGATGGTGGTGGGCAATTTCGATGACCTCAACGCCACGCTGCTTCGCCAGCCAGCGCATGGCGCCCTTGACCGTGTCGTACTCGAGGTCGCAGATCAGTACCTGATCACCCGGTTGCAGACGATTGTAATTGCGGATCAGCGATTGCAGGCCTTCGGTGGCATTGCGCGTCAGCGCCACGCTTTGCGCGCGCACGCCAATCAGTTCGGCCAGTTGCGCGCGGATCTCAAGGTTGTCGTGCTGTTCAAAGCGCTGGCGTGCATAAATCGAGTTGCTGGCGTTGATCAGCTCGATATTGCGCTGGTACTCCTCGATCACTGTGCGCGACATGCGCCCGAAGTAACCGTTTTCCAGATTGACCGGACCGGGCTGCACATCGTATCGATCGGCAAAGGTTTGCCAGAAGGCTTCGTCACGGGCGCGGCGGGTGTTGTCAGGCATGGTCGGCAAGGCTCAAGAGGGAAGGGCGCGTCAGTGGCGCGGGGCGGGTTTGCCGTGTTTTGCGCGCAGCGGCTCGAGCAGGTCGGACAGGCCGTTATGGTCGATCTCCTGCATCAGCGCCAGCAGGCCACCGAGTTCACCGTGGGGAAAGCCTTCACGGGCAAACCAGTTCAGATAGGGGCCAGGCAGGTCGGCAATGATCCGCCCTTTGTACTTGCCGAAGGGCATTTCGCGGGTGATCAGCAGTTCGAGTTTTTCCGGATTCATCAGCACGCTTCATCGATTCACATCACAGCCTGGAAAATACAGGCATTCTGCATGCAGGCCAAATGACAGATCATGCAAAAAACCAGCATACAGATGGTTCAATCTTTTGTAAGTTGTTGAAAATAAAGGTTTTTTATCCGATCAAAAAGCTGGCACGCACACTGCAATATCCCTTGCATCTTCAACCCATCGCAAGGAATTGAAAAATGACCGACATGAAAAAAGAAGCCATTTCTGTACTCAACGACCTGATTGAAACCTGCAAGGACGGTCAGGAAGGGTTCAAGACTTGCGCTGAAGACATCAAGCACCCAGAACTGAAAACCCTGTTCGTGACTCGCTCCGCTGATTGCGCCACCGCAGCAGCCGAGCTGCAGGCTCAGGTACGTTCGCTGGGCGGCGATCCGGAAACCTCGACCAGCGTTGCCGGTGATCTGCACCGTCGCTGGGTCGACGTCAAATCCATGTTCACCGGTAAAGACGAAGAGGCTGTGCTGAACGAAGCAGAGCGCGGTGAAGACCATGCGCTGAAGGCTTATCGTGAAGCGATCGAGAAGATCAACAAGCACAATCTGGTGGGCATCAAGGATCTGGTTGAGCGTCAGTACCACGGCGTACAACGCAACCACGACCAGGTGAAAGCCCTGCGTAACCAGGCTCGTGCCAACTCTTAAGCTGCACTGAAACAACTGTGGGAGCGAGCCTGCTCGCGAATTCGGTGTGTCATGCAATGTTGCTTTTGCTGACACGACCATTTCGCGAGCAGGCTCGCTCCCACTTTTATTTTGTGCGACTGATCAACCGATACTGATCGCCGGCAAAGTCGGCAGCGTGACCGTCTGCTGTTTGCGCGGCGCGAGAATCTGCGCCTCGCCATCCACCACCAATTCATCACGCTGGTTGAATACGCGAGTGGCAATGCGCACGCGGAATTTCGGCAGCTTCTCCAGAATCTCCAGGCGCACCGTCAACGTGTCGCCGATCTTCACCGGCTTCTGAAAGCTCATCTGCTGACCGATATAAATGGTGCCTGGTCCAGGCAATTCACAGGCCACCGCTGCGCTGATCAGCGCACCGCTGAACATGCCGTGGGCGATGCGCTCCTTGAACATGCTGGCGGCGGCAAACTCGGCGTCCAGGTGCACCGGGTTGTGGTCGCCTGACATCGCGGCGAACAGCTGAATGTCGCGCTCTTCGACAGTCTTGCTGTAGCTGGCGGTCTGGCCGACTTCAAGGGCTTCGTAAGGGATGTTGGTTACCTGGGTCATCGGTTTCGATTCCTGTGACGGATTTCAGTCAATCCACAAAAAATTATTCGCTGCGCTGCGGGCGCCGGTGGCTCAGGGCCTGGTCGATCCAGGCGAGCACATCGGCGGTCACTTCGTCGCGATTGCTTTCATTGAACAATTCGTGCCGGGCCTGCGGGTAGATCTTCAGTTGCAGGTGCTGGCTGCCGGCCGTGCGCAAGGCATTGGCCAGATCTGTCAGACGCTTGCCCTCGCTCACCGGATCACATTCGCCGCCAATCACCAGCAACGGCAGGCCCGGATCGATCTGCGCGAGATTGGACGCTTTGCTGATTTGCTGCAAGCCGCCGAGCAGGTCGATCCACAGCTGATTGGTGCAGCGAAAGCCGCACAACGGGTCGGCGGCGTACTTGTCGACCTCGGCCGGATCGCGGCTCAGCCAGTCGAAACGGGTCCGCACCGGTTTGAATTTATTGTTGAACGAGCCGAACGACAGCCACTCGATCAACGCACTGCGGCCCTTGCCGCCCTGACGCAGTTTTTCCAGCCGGGCAATCTGCCGGGCGGCGCGATACAGCGCCACTGGCTGGTAATTCGAGCCACTGAGAATCGCCCCGTGCAGACTGGCACTGTGGTGCAACAAATAGCCTTGGGCGATGTAGCTGCCCATGCTGTGGCCGAGCAGGATGATCGGCACGCCGGGATGTTGCTGGCCGATATGCTGGTTGAGGCTGGCCAGATCGCCAACCACCTTGCACCAGCCATCGTCATCGGCGAAATGGCCAAGGGTGCCGTTGTCAGCGGTGCGACCATGGCCGCGCAGATCCGGTGCGTAAACACCATAGTCTTTGTCGCAAAACGTGTCGGCGAGTCGAGCGTAGCGAGCGCTGTGTTCGGCCATGCCATGGGCCAGCAGAATCACCGCTTTCAATGGCGTGGCCGGCAGCCAGCGGTTGATGTACAGGCGGCTGCGGTCACTCGCGTCCAGCCAGAAGGTGTCGTGGGTCATGGCGATTCCTTTGCTCAGCATCGCCACAGTGTATAGCGCGTCTGATCAGCTCACGCCACGGCAGGAAGATTCACGGGATCAATGAGGGCTTGCGTCATATTTGCCTCAATGGCCATAGCTGCTAGTGTCCGTGAAGCTCCGCTTTGTGCTTTTCGCCTTCCATGGACGAAGCAGAAACGACAGAAAGCGGCTCCCGGATCGGCTCAGGTAAAGAGGACAAGAACAATGCAACCTGATTTCTGGAATGACAAACGCCCGGCCGGCGTACCGCTGGACATCGACATGGGCGAGTTCAAGTCGGTCATCGAAGTGTTTGAGCGTTCCTGCAAGAAGTTCGCTGACCGCCCGGCGTTCAGCAGCATGGGCATCACCCTGACCTACGCCGAACTCGAGCGCCAGAGCGCGGCGTTCGCCGGTTACCTGCAGGCCCATACCGATCTGGTGCCGGGGGATCGCATTGCGGTGCAGATGCCCAACGTCCTGCATTATCCGATTGCCGTGTTCGGCGCGCTGCGCGCCGGGCTGATCGTGGTCAACACCAACCCGTTGTACACGCCACGGGAAATGCGCCACCAGTTCAAGGATTCCGGCGCACGTGCGCTGGTCTACCTGAATCTGTTCGGACAGAAAGTCCAGGAAGTGCTGCCCGACACTGACATCCAATATTTGATCGAAGCGAAGATGGGCGACTTGATGCCCACCGCCAAAGGCTGGCTGGTCAATACAGTGGTCAGCAAAGTGAAGAAACTGGTTCCCGAGTATTCGCTGCCGCAAGCGACCTCGTTCAAAAGCGCGCTGCGCATGGGCCGCGGCCTGGGCATCAAACCGCTGAACGTCGGTCTCGATGACATCGCCGTGCTGCAATACACCGGCGGCACCACCGGCCTGGCCAAGGGCGCGATGCTCACCCACGGCAATCTGGTGGCGAACATGCAGCAGGTGCGCGCCTGCCTCGCCCAGCTCGGGCCGGACGGCCAGCCGCTATTGCGCGAGGGCCAGGAGGTGATGATCGCGCCGCTGCCGCTGTACCACATCTATGCCTTCACTGCGAATTGCATGTGCATGATGGTGTCCGGCAACCACAACGTGTTGATCTCCAATCCGCGCGACATCGCCGGCTTCATCAAGGAACTGAAGAACTGGCGTTTCTCGGCGCTGCTGGGTTTGAACACCTTGTTCGTTGCGCTGATGGATCACCCTGACTTCAAGACCTTGGATTTCTCCAGTCTGAAGCTGACCAACTCCGGCGGCACCGCGCTGGTCAAGGCCACCGCCGAGCGCTGGGAGCAGATGACCGGTTGCCGTATCACCGAAGGCTACGGCCTGACCGAAACCTCGCCAGTGGCCTGCACCAACCCTTACGGCGATCAGTCGCGTCTGGGCACGGTGGGCCTGCCGGTGCCGGGTACGCTGGTGAAAATCATCAACGATGACGGCGTCGAACAGCCGCTGGGCGAGCGCGGCGAGCTGTGCATCAAAGGCCCGCAGATCATGAAGGGCTACTGGAACAAACCCGAAGCCACCGCCGAAGTGCTCGATGCCGAAGGCTGGTTCAAGTCCGGTGATATCGCCGTGATCGACCCGGACGGTTTTGTGCGCATCGTCGATCGTAAGAAGGACATGATCATCGTCTCAGGCTTCAACGTGTACCCCAACGAAATCGAAGACGTGGTCATGGCTCACCCGAAAGTCGCCAACTGCGCGGTGATCGGCGTGCCGGACGAACGTTCGGGAGAGGCGGTGAAGCTGTTTGTGGTGGCGCGGGAGAGCGGGGTCAGCCTGGAAGAGCTGAAGGCGTACTGCAAAGAGAATTTCACGGCCTACAAAGTGCCGAAACACATCGTGTTGCGTGAGTCGTTGCCGATGACGCCTGTAGGGAAAATTCTGCGGCGCGAGTTGCGGGATATCGCCTAGGCCTGAACCGCAGCGCTTGTGACATTCGCGAGCAGGCTCGCTCCCACAGGTATCGATGCTTTCTGTGGGGGCGAGCCGGCTCGCGAATCTTTTGTGCCCGCTGAATTCGGGGGTTTTAGGGAGTTATAGGATTTTTGCTCTAAAATGACCGCTGGCAAGTCTTGAGTCATCAATATGACTGTAGGGGCCTCTTTTGGCTCTGGTCGACCCTTGGCAAAGCTGCTACTCTCGGCGCGCTTTGTGACTTCTCGGCCTGTAAAACGCCGGATTCACCAATACAAAACACACACCAATAATAATCGCATCAAATGCGGTGAAGAATTCGCGTTGCTGAGGAGTGGGCTTCCATGATCGAAGACTTTTGGAAGGATAAGTACCCGGCTGGAATCGCAGCCGAGATCAATCCAGACGAGTATCCGAACATTCAGGCAGTGTTGAAGCAATCCTGCCAACGCTTCGCCAACAAACCGGCTTTCAGCAACCTCGGCAAGACAATCACCTACGGTGAGCTGTACGAGCTGTCCGGTGCCTTTGCCGCGTATCTGCAACAGCATACCGACTTGCAGCCCGGTGATCGAATCGCCGTGCAACTGCCCAACGTCCTGCAGTACCCGGTCGCGGTCTTCGGTGCCATTCGCGCCGGGCTGATCGTGGTCAACACCAACCCGCTGTACACCGCGCGGGAAATGGAACACCAATTCAACGACTCCGGCGCCAAAGCCCTGGTGTGCTTGGCGAACATGGCGCACCTGGCCGAAGCCGTGGTGCCGAAAACCGGGGTCAAGCACGTCATCGTCACCGAAGTCGCCGACCTGCTGCCGCCGATCAAGCGCCTGCTGATCAACAGCGTCATCAAGTACGTGAAGAAAATGGTCCCGGCCTATCACTTGCCCAAAGCCATCAAATTCAACGACGTCCTGAGCAAGGGCCACGGCCAGCCAGTGGCCGAAGCCAACCCGGACAGCGGCGATGTCGCGGTGCTGCAATACACCGGCGGCACCACCGGCGTGGCCAAGGGCGCGATGCTCACGCACCGCAACCTGGTCGCCAACATGCTGCAATGCAAGGCGCTGATGGGCTCCAACCTCAACGAAGGCTGCGAGATCCTGATCACGCCGCTGCCGCTGTATCACATCTACGCATTCACCTTTCACTGCATGGCGATGATGCTGATCGGCAACCACAACATCCTGATCAGCAACCCGCGCGACCTGCCGGCGATGGTCAAGGAACTGTCGAAGTGGAAGTTCAGCGGTTTCGTCGGTCTGAACACGCTCTTCGTGGCGCTGTGCAACAACGAAGGTTTCCGCAAACTGGATTTCTCCGCGCTGAAAGTCACCCTGTCCGGCGGCATGGCCCTGCAACTGGCCGCAGCCGAGCGCTGGAAAGCCGTGACCGGTTGCGCCATCTGCGAAGGCTACGGCATGACCGAAACCAGCCCGGTGGCCACGGTCAACCCGATCCAGCACATCCAGATCGGCACCATCGGCATTCCGGTGCCGTCGACCCTGTGCAAAGTCATCGACGATGCCGGTGTCGAGCAGCCGCTGGGCGAAATCGGCGAGCTGTGCGTCAAGGGCCCGCAAGTGATGAAGGGTTACTGGCAGCGTCAGGAAGCCACCGATGAAATGCTCGACAGCGACGGCTGGCTGAAAACCGGTGACATCGCGCTGATCCAGCCGGACGGCTACATGCGCATCGTCGATCGCAAGAAGGACATGATTCTGGTGTCTGGCTTCAACGTCTATCCGAACGAACTGGAAGACGTGCTGGCGACTTTGCCGGGCGTATTGCAGTGCGCGGCGATTGGCGTGCCGGACGAGAAGTCGGGTGAGGCGATCAAGATTTTCATCGTCGCCAAACCGGGCGTGACCCTGACCAAAGAACAGGTCATGGACCACATGCGCGCCAACGTAACCGGCTACAAAGTGCCGCGCTCGGTGGAATTCCGCGATGCGCTGCCGACTACCAACGTCGGCAAGATCCTGCGCCGCGAATTGCGGGATGAAGAGCTGAAGAAGATCAAGGCCAAGTCTGCCGCGTAAATAAAAAGCCCCGCAGATGCGGGGCTTTTTGTTGGTGCGTGACTTTAGACTTGTATCAACTGTGGAGCCGCCTTCGCGAGCAGGCTCGCTCCCACATTTGACCGTGTTGCAACTGGCGAACGCGGTTGAGTGTGGGAGCGAGCCTGCTCGCGAAGCTGTTACTGACGAAACGGTGCAAAATTCACATTGGTCCCGGCCGGACGCATGTCCTGCAGGTACGAATCCTTGTCCGCACTCAATTCCAGGCTCAACGCCGCCTTGCGCTTGCCTTCATTGCGAATCACCAGGCCTTCGAGCTTTTCGCGCAGGAACACCGTGGGCACTTTCAGGTGCAGCAACTCATCGGTGGCCGGGGTGTGCAGCAGCAAGTGAATCCACTCGTACTGACCGATGGCCAAGCGCGACACCGGCAGGTCGAACCACCAGATATTGCGGTTACGGTTCAGTTCGGCGAAGTGGCAGTTGTTGGTGCCGAGCACGGCGCCGCCCAGTTCCTGGTTGCGACGGGCGATGGCCTGGGTTTTATTGAGCTTCATGACATTCCTGCGAATCGGTGTGCCGGGCTCAGCGCCCGTAGGCTGAGCATTCTCGGGGCAACGCCGGCAAACATAAAGCGCAACCTGCATGCCAAGACGAAATGCCGGCAAAATAAATGAAACTCGGCGCAAAGCGCACCGGTCAATCGTTACGTAATGACTTTTCTTCCCTTTATGCTTCACGGAGAAACACCATGAGTAGCACAGGCGATAAAGTAAAAGGCATGGCCAACGAAGCCGTCGGCAATATCAAGCAAGGCGTCGGCAAAGCTACTGACAACGATAAGATGCGTGCCGAAGGCAAGGTTCAAGAGAAAAAAGGTGAAGCCCAGCAAGCGGTCGGCAACGCCAAGGACGCTGTGAAAAAAGGCGTCGACAAGGCGTAAGCGAGCCTTGAACGAATCACACGAGCGGCCATCCAAGGATGGCCGTTTTTGTATCAGAACCCTGCGGTCATCCGCCGAAGGATCGCCAAGTAGGCTACCTTGAGGTAAAAAACGGCCCCTGAGTCGCCACGACTTCAACCTTTTGCGGCGCAAGGAGACGCGAATGATATTTCCGGACATGAAAGGTCTGCCCCTGCACCGGGTGATGGTGCGCACGGTCACTGAGTTCGTCGATGACGAAATGTCGACCTACGCCTCGGCACTGGCCTACCAGATGCTGTTCTCGCTTTTCCCGTTCATTCTTTTCCTGATCGCCCTGATCGGTTTCCTGCACCTGCCGGATTTCTTCTCCTGGCTGCGTCTGCAATCCGAACTGGTGCTGCCGCCGCAGGCGCTGGAGCAGGTCAACCCGGTGATCGACCAGTTGCAGCAATCCAAGGGTGGCCTGCTGTCCATCGGTATCGTGATCGCCCTGTACACCGCGTCCGCCGGCGTGCGCCTGATGATGAGCGCGATGAATGCCGCCTACGACGTGGTCGAAGGCCGGCCGATCTGGAAGCGTTTTCCCCTGTCGATCGTCTACACCGTCGGCATCGCCGGCATGCTGCTGATCGCTGCTGCGCTGATGGTGCTCGGGCCGCAGGTGATGGGCTGGATTGCCGCACAAGTGGGGCTGGAATACTTCATCGTCACGGTGTGGACGATCGCCCGCTGGCCGGTGATCGTGATTCTGATGATGGTCGCGGTGGCGCTGATCTATTACGTGATGCCCGACGTCAAACAGGAATTCCGTTTCATCACCCCAGGTTCAGTGCTGGCCGTGGTGGTGTGGATCCTTGCCTCATTGGGTTTTGCCTTTTACGTGAAAACCTTCGCCAACTACAACGCGATGTATGGCAGCATCGGGGCGATCATCGTGCTCTTGCTGTATTTCTACATTTCCTCCGCAGTCTTGTTGCTCGGCGCGGAGATGAATGCAGTGATCGAGCACATGTCCGCCGAAGGCAAGGAAAAGGGCGAAAAAGCCCCTGGCGAGCCTGACGAATCCCCCAAACAACACGTCTCGGGCCTGGGCCGCGATCATTCGCTCAAGCCGGACACTGATGAAGCGCGACCATGATTCGTGAAATTCTGAAAATGGGTGACGAGCGCCTGCTGCGCATCGCCGCGCCGGTGCCGCCGGAAATGTTCAACAGCGCCGAGCTGTGGCAACTGATCGATGACATGTTCCAGACCATGGAAAGCGTCGGCGGCGTTGGTCTCGCGGCGCCGCAGATCGGCGTCGACCTGCAACTGGTGATCTTCGGCTTCGAGCACAGCGAGCGTTACCCGGACGCTGAAGCAGTGCCGCAGACGATCCTGATCAATCCGCTGATCACACCGTTGAATCCGTTGATGGAAGAGGGCTTCGAAGGTTGTCTGTCGGTGCCAGGCCTGCGCGGCGCGGTGGAGCGTTATCAGCAGATTCGCTACGAAGGCTTTGATCCGAAGGGCGAGCCGATCGTGCGCGTGGCCTCGGGGTTTCATGCACGGGTGGTGCAGCATGAATGCGATCACCTGATCGGTCGGTTGTATCCGTCGCGGATTACCGACTTCAGCAAGTTCGGCTTTACCGAAGTGCTTTTCCCGGACCTTGATCCGAACGCTGACGACTGATTGTCAGAACACCATCAACCCCTGTGGGAGCGTAAATCTGCGGGATTGAGCCCCATCGCAATCATCGGCTTGCTCCGCGCGTACCGGCTCAATCGCTCGGCCATCGCCTGCGGCAGCGGCGGATCGAAGCTGAACCCACGCCGCTCATAAAACCCGCGCAAATCCGGATGGCAAAACAGCCACACCGGCTCGTCCACCTGGGCAACCGCCGCTGCGATCAACTGCGCAGCGACACCTTGTTCCCGACACTGCGGATCGACAAACAACCCCGTCAGCCAGTGTCCGCCCGAGACTGGCCGCAGGCACAGCGCCGCAACGATCTCGCCGCGCCTTGCAACCCACAGTTGCGCCTCGCGCACGGCTTTCATCGACGACTGGTGGCTGCGGTAGAACTTGTTCATCAGCGGCCACAACGATTCGTCGAGCTGGCTGTAGTGGATATCGGGCATGAGGTCGGCTGTTGTGCGAAAAGCGCCGATTATAAAAGAACGCGCGCTTCGGGATAGGTGTATACCTGAACTCACACCCCTGTGAGTGGAGTACCGATCATGTCCAAAGGTATGGATTCAAAGAAAGCCGCGAAGAAGAAGCCGGCCAAGACCGCGATTGAAAAACGCGCGGAGAAGAAAGCCAAGAAGGTCGATATTTTCGGCCATTGATCAAACCATGCGGAAGCCCGGTTCACGGGCTCCCGCCTCGCTGGCGAAAACGTCCGTTTTCACCACACTGTTTCCCCGCGCTGAACCGTTTCTTGTGCAAAAAATGCCAGATACTGGCCGACTAGTGGCCTTGCGCCCGGCGTCGGGCTGGCTATGCTTGCAGATAACTAACCATGTCGACCGTCATGCCAACCGGCCGGCGGTAAAGGGTTGGTCCGTGATTCATGCTGCCAGAGTGCGCAAATAAAGGCACCGACACTGAACCAACAAGGAGCGTCACCAACATGGAAGTTCTTCACGTTAGGGCTGGCCCGAGTGCGGGCTATCAAGAAAAGGATGTCTTGATCAGAGCGTCGCTGCAGGGACCCTCCGATTGATCATCATTTATTACCTGACAACTTCCTCCTGTGGAGGAAGGCGTGTGCCTGTTCTGTGGAACGTAGTGGTGGATCTTGAAAGACCTGAACTTTCATCAAATCAAAAGAACGCGCGGAAGGTGATACAACCATGTTCAACCTACATCACAAGGCTGACCTGCGGGAAATCGAGCGTTTCAGCTGTGCGCTGACCGAGGCCAACGCGAAAATCGAAGCGATCAGCCGCTCGATGGCGATGATCGAGTTCACTCCGGACGGCATCGTTCTCGACGCCAACGAGAACTTCTGCAAGACCATGGGCTACAGCGCCGAAGAAGTGCGCGGCAAACACCATCGGATTTTCTGTGAAGAAAGCTTTTATCGCAGCGAGGACTACGCGAAGTTGTGGCGCGACCTGGCTCGTGGTGAACCGCTCAGCGGCACTTTTCTGCGCCTGAACAAGAGCGGCCGCGAGATCTGGCTCGAAGCCAGTTACATGCCGGTGTTCGGGCCAGACAAACAGGTCAGAAGTGTCATCAAGGTTGCGGCGGACATCACCGCACGCATCAACAAAGAACATGAAGAAGAAGCCATGCTGGCGGCGATCGGCCGTTCCATGGCGGTGATCGAGTTCACCCCCGAAGGCAATGTCATCCGCGCCAACGACAACTTCCTGCAAACCATGCAGTACGCGCACCCTGAAATTGTCGGCCAGCACCACAGCCTGTTCTGTCACCGTGCCGAAGCCGAATCTGCGCAGTACAAGGCGTTCTGGGCTTCGCTCAATCGCGGCGAATATCACTCGCACCGTTTCGAACGCAAGAACAAGTCCGGGCAGATGGTTTATCTCGAGGCTTCGTATAACCCGCTGTTCGACGCCAAGGGCCGCTTGTACAAAGTGGTCAAGTTCGCCAGCGACATCACCCGGCAGATGACCACCCTGCAAAACGCTGCGGAATCGGCCCACAGTACCTCGGTGCAAAACGACGCCTGCGCGCAGAAAGGCTCACAGGTGGTGCAGCAGACCGTGCAGATCATTCAGGACATTTCCCGCGATCTGAACGAAGCGGCGGTGAGCATCGATGCGGTCAGCAAACAGTCGGACATCATCGGCACCATCGTCCAGACCATTCGCGGCATTGCCGATCAGACCAACCTGCTGGCACTCAATGCCGCGATCGAAGCGGCGCGCGCCGGTGAGCATGGACGCGGTTTCGCGGTTGTCGCCGATGAGGTACGCAGCCTCGCCGCGCGCACCAGTCAGGCCACTCTGGAAATTGTCGACGTGGTGCGCAAGAACCACGACCTGTCGCTGAGCGCAGTGTCGAGCATGCAGTCGAGCCTGAGCCGAACCGGGTTGGGCGTGGAGCTGGCGAACGAGGCGGGCGAGGTGATCCTCGAGATTCAGCAAGGTTCGCGGCATGTGGTGGATGCGATCAGCCAGTTCAATGAGACGTTGCAGTTGAATTGATCTATTCGGGGCAACGCTCATTTCTAGCGACTAACGTCGCAAAAAATGAGCGTTGTTATATCAACGTCAAAACGTCTTATCGCCCATTCGTTGTTTATTTTTGGGGGATAACTTTAATGTCAAAGCTGCTGTCGACGGTCCATTCCCTGCCATGTATATCTGTCCACGTCGCCTTGAAGTTACCTTTATAAGTCCCCGCCAAGCTGTCGATGTCAATATTTCCGGATAAGATCCCGGGAAATGCGGTCTCCGAATTGGTTGAATAAATGACATTTGTGTTATCTACAGTCAGGGCATGCGAGCCGCTGTCTAGCCCACCGTTTTTGAAACTAAGGCCCAAGTGTCTGTTTTCGTCATCATTGGATTGAACATTTTGGGTGGGAATAGGAGGTGCGTTGGGTGCGACACTTATCTTGGTGGCGCTATAGTCTGGTACAACTGGCGCGCCAGGCGAGGTGATTTTAGCGTTGAAGGTGCCGGTCATGGGATATCTCCATATATCTGAATGAAAGCGGCAACCAATCGTTGCCGCTTGCTCATCATTCGCGCGGCGTCCTTTTGCGTCTACTGTCAGAAATTACAGGTCGGCGCTGAAATGGACGTGATTCAGACGGACGGTCTGACCATGGATCTCCGCCTGCAATATCAAGTTCAAATCATGAGCAGTTCTGCCCACATGTCGCCGGCCTTGATTCAGCTAATGTTGCCTCTCAGCGATGGGCAATATTTTCCAACGCCAGATTACGCGTACGCGGGCCGAACCAGCCGATGGTCAGCATCACGATCAGCATGCTGCTGACGATAAACGCCAGTACCCCCGGCGTGCCGAAATTATCCAGGAACATGCCGATCAGCAGACTGCTGAACACCGTCGACAAGCGACTGAACGAATAGCAGAACCCGACCGCGCGGGCGCGGATGTTGGTCGGGAACAGTTCGCTCTGGTAGGAGTGATAACTGAAGCTCAGCCAGGCGTTGCAGAAGGTGATCATCACCCCGCAGAAGATCAGCCCGAACGCGCTGCTCTGTAGGGCGAACAGGGTGCCGAAGGTCATCGCGCCGAGGGCCGAGCCGACGATCTGCCATTTGTTTTCGAAGCGGTTGGCGAACTTCACAAACAGCAACGGCCCGAGCGGGTAGGCGAGGGTGATGATGAACGCATACATCAGACTGTGGGTGACGCTCACGCCTTGCCCCGAAAGCAGCGCCGGCAACCAGTTGCCGAAACCGAAGAAACCGATCGCCTGAAAGATGTGGAAGACGATCAGCATCAACGCGCGGCGGCGGTAGGGCGGCTGCCAGATATCGGCGAAACGGCCCTTGCCTTCGACATTGACGGGCACCGGTTCCGGCGCATCCAGCGCTTTGCCGTAATCCTTGGCGCAGCGCGCTTCGAGATGGTCGAGGATCCGGTTGGCCTCATCGAAGCGACCGTGTTGCGCCAGCCAGCGCGGCGATTCCGGCAGACGCTTGCGCAGCCACCAGATAAACAGCGCAAACACCGCGCTGGCCAGCACCACCCAACGCCAGCCGGACACCCCGAACGGCGCTTGCGGCACCAGCCACCACGACATCAAGGCCACCGCCGGCACCGAGAGGAACTGCACGAAAAACGCAAAGGCGAACGCCGAGCTGCGCATGCGCTTGGGCACCAGTTCCGAGAGGTAAGCGTCGATGGTCACCAGCTCGATTCCGAGGCCGATGCCGACCAGAAAACGCATGCCGATGATGCCCAGCGCTGAGGTCTGGATCCCCATCAGCACTGTCGCCACCGTGTACCAGATCAGCGCGAAGGTGAAGATTGCCCGGCGACCGAAACGATCCGCCAACGGACTGAGCAGGCTGGCGCCGAGGAACAGGCCGAGGAACGTCGCCGAGGCGAACGCCGCCTGATCGGAGAAGCCGAACACCCCCTGACTGCCAGTGGCGAACAGGCCGTCGCGAATCAGCCCGGGACTGATGTAGGCGGTCTGGAACAGATCGTAGAGTTCGAAAAATCCGCCGATCGACAGCAGCGCCACCAGACGCCAGATGGTAGCAACGGCGGGCAGCCGATCAATGCGGGCGGAAATTTCGGCGGCGCGTACCGGGTCGATGCCATCACTGGGCGCGGCGGCGGGAGCGTGAGCAGTCATAAGCTGATCCATTTTTTATTGATGGAAAAGCTTAGCCTGCTATCGGAATTGATGGATTGTGAATATCAGCGGTTTACCCGGTCAAACCGCTGATTTCTCGCAATATCTGCTTACGAATTAGCGATTTATGCCGCAGCGGCAGAATCCGGCAGCGCCGACGCCGGCAAACCGAAGATCCGGTCGAACAGCCAGTTGAATACGAAGGTGTAGCACGGGATGAAAATGATCAGTGCCAGATCCAGCAGGAACGCCTGCACCAGACTGATGTTCATCCACCACGCGATCAACGGAATCAGAAACACGATCAGCGTCAGTTGAAAGCCGACGGCGTGGGCGATGCGCCGTTTGACCGTACGGGTGCGCGAGATCTGGCGACTTTCCCAGCGCTCGAACAACGAGGTGTAAATGAAGTTCCAAGTCACGGCGATGCTGGTGATGATCACCGCCAGCGGCCCGGTGCTGCCCGGAGATGTGCCCGACAGCAATGCCAAACCAAGGGCCGAGAAGGTCATGCCGATCACTTCGTAGAGCGACACGTAGACCAGTTTGCGTTTCACGCCTTGCATGCAGATTTGCCTCTTTCTTGCCGAATGTTAGCCAGCGGGGCTGGCGAAGGCGAGCAAAGATAGCTTCAATAGACCTGACAGAAAAAGTCGGTAGCTTTCAGTTTTATTGATAGGTTAGGCATTTGAATTTCAACAGCGACAGCATCGAATTGTTTCTCGCGGTGATCGAACGCGGCTCGTTTTCCGCTGCCGCACGGCAGTTGGGCAAGGTGCCGTCGGCTGTGAGCATGGGCATTGCCAATCTTGAAGCGGAACTCGGTTACCCGTTGTTCGACCGCAGCCACCGCGAGCCGCAACCCACGGCGATGGCGCAGTCGTTGGTGCCGCACGCGCGACTGATCGCCGAGCAGATCAAGCAGTTGCAGGTGCACGCGGTGGAGCTGTCGCTGGGGCTGGAAAGCAGGTTGTCGATCGGCGTGGTTGCGGACGTTGATCGGCGGCGCTTGCTGGCAGCGATCAAGGTGATTGCCGAGCGGCATCCGTTGCTCGACATCGAAGTGCTGACTGCGCCGCAGGATGATGTGCTGGCGATGTTGCACAGTGGCCGGGTCAGCCTGTGCCTGGCGTTCGCCGGTTTGAGCGTGAATGCGCTGGAGCGGTTTCAGTTTGTCGGCAGCGAACGCATGATCGCCACGCTGGCGGCGGACAGCCCGTTGTTGCAGGGGCGGGATGTGTTTCTCGAAGATCTGGTGCAAGTGCGGCAGATCATCGTCGCCAGCCGCGACTTGCCGATCAGCGAGACGCGGCCATTGGTGGCTGAATCTTACTGGCGTACGGACAATCTCGAGACGGCAATGGAAATGGTTGAAGCGGGATTGGGTTGGGGGAATTTTCCGCTGTCGGTGGTGCAGCCGTGGCTGGACGCGGGACGCTTGAAACGGCTGAATTTTCGCAACATCGAAAATGGCCTGGTGCTGCCGGTGCACGCGGTGTGGCTCAAGAGCCAGCCATTGCAGAAGGGTGCGCAGGCGTTGGTTGACCTGCTCAGCCATTGAATTTGGTAAAGATCCCCTGTGGGAGCGAGCCTGCTCGCGAAGGCCTCGTGTCAGCTGCATCAAAGCTGACTTACCCACCGCTTTCGCGAGCAGGCTCGCTCCCACAAGGGTTGTGTTGCAACTCAGCATTTGTGAAGGGTCAGGTACTCTCGCGAACCTTCAGCTCAAACCCCATATCCTCCATCGGCCGCGCCACTTTGTTGCCCGCCATCAACGTCAGCATCTGCTCCGCCGCGCGCCGGCCGATCGCCTCACGGGGGGTGTTGATGCTGCTCAGGCGCGGCACCATGTGTTCGGACATCGGCAAGTCGTTGAAACCGAGGATCGCCACTTGCTCGGGAATTTTGATGCCATAGCGCAACGCTTCCAGCAGTGCACCCTGGGCCAGGTCATCGTTGCCAAAGAAGATCGCATCGACGTCCGGATGCGCCGCCAGCAATTGCAGGAACAGCTCGCCGCCCAAGCCCACCGACGAAGCACGCGGTGTCAGCACTTCCAGATCCGGGTCGTAACGGCCTGCCTTCTGCAATGCTTTGCGGAAACCCTCACCGCGCAGCAAGGTGCGCTGGTCCAGCTGCGCACCAATGTAGGCCAGACGCTTGCGTCCCCGAGACAGAAGGTGTTCGGCGGCAGTTTCCCCGGCGCTCAACTGCGAGAAACCCACGCAATTGACTCCGGCAGCACTGTCGAGCTCCATCATGTACACGCAGGGAATGTTGCTGGCCTCGATCATCCGCCGTGAACTTTCCGTGCGATCAAAACCGGTCAGCAGAAACCCGCGCGGCTGATAAGCCATGTAATTGCGCAGCAGGTTTTCTTCTTCATCGCGCGAGTAGTGGAAGTTGCCGATCAGTACTTCGAAGCCCTTGGGCGTCAGCACCCGATGAATGGCTTCCAGCGTGTCGATGAACAGCAGGTTGGACAGTGACGGCACCAGCACCACCACCGAATGGCTCTGCGCCGAGGCCAAAGCACGGGCGGCGGGGTTGACTACATAGTTGAGTTCAAGCGCAGCTTTCTGCACTTTTTCCACCAGTTCGGTGGCCACCGTGCTCACCCCGCGCAAGGCGCGCGAGGCAGTGATCGGGCTGACGCCGGCCAGGCGGGCTACTTCGTTGAGGGTCGGACGGCCGGTGGTGCGGGTATTTTTATCGTTCTTGGGGGAGGTCATCGGGCGGCTTGCCAAACAAAAATCAAGGCACTAAGGTAGCGCTGTCCTGATGCAGCTGCAAATGCGTGAGCGCGGTCCTGCCTGATCTGTGCTTTTTGGCGTCGGGAACAAACCTGCTGCAACCCAAAAAAACGACAAGAAGGCGTCGGCAACTTCTGCCTGTGCACTAGAGTCATAGCTAGCAAAGGTAGCGCTGTCTGCGCGCTGAGGTGTTATATGAGTCATCCCATCACCGCCCTGGTCATCATGGGCGTTGCCGGTTGCGGCAAGACGTGCGTCAGCCAGGCCCTGTGCCAATTGAGCGGCGCCACTGCCATTGAAGGCGATACTTTTCATCCGGCCGCGAACATCGAAAAGATGAGCGCGGGGATCCCCCTGAACGACGAAGACCGCGCCGGCTGGCTTGACAGCCTGTGCGATGAACTGCGTCGCGTCGATGCCCAAGGCCAACGCCCGGTGTTGACCTGCTCGGCCCTTAAACACAGCTATCGCGAACGCCTGCGCAGCGCCTTGCCGGGCCTGGGTTTCGTGTTTCTTGAACTGACCCCGGAAGTCGCCGCCGAGCGTGTATCGCACCGCCCGGGCCACTTCATGCCGGCGACGTTGATCGAAAGCCAGTTCGCCACCCTCGAATCGCCCAAGGGCGAGCCGCTGACCTTGCCGCTCAATGCCTCGATTCACAGCGTCGAAGAGCTGGCCCTGCAGGCTCACGTCTGGTGGCAGGCCAACGGTCTGAAACAGGCGATATGAGCATGTTGAAAAAGACAGCGCTGTCCTCCCGACTTCTGTTCAACCCGCTTTAATAACAACAACAATCCAGGAGACACCCCCCATGTTTGGCATGTCCCACGAGACGTTCCTGCTGCTCGATGCGGTGGTCACGGTAATCGGCCTGATTATCCTGATCACCAAGTTCAAGATTCACCCGTTCATTGCCCTGACCATCGCCGCCGCCTTCCTCGGCCTGACTTCCGGCATGCCGATCAATACCATCATCAAGGCGTTCCAGGACGGCTTCGGTGGCGTGCTCGGTTTCGTCGGCATCATCCTCGCCCTGGGCACCATGCTCGGCAAAATGATGGCCGAATCCGGCGGCGCCGATCAGATCGCCCAGACCCTGATCCGCGCCTTCGGCAAGGACAAGGTGCAGTGGGCGATGATGTTCGCTGCGTTCCTGGTGGGTATCCCGCTGTTCTTCGAAATCGGCTTCGTGCTGCTGATTCCGCTGGTGTTCATCGTCGCCCGTCGCACTGGCGTATCGATCATCAAGATCGGTATCCCGCTGCTCGCCGGCCTCTCTGCGGTGCACGGTCTGGTGCCGCCGCACCCGGGTCCGCTGCTGGCCATCGGCGTATTCGGCGCTGACATCGGCAAGACCATTCTCTACGGTCTGATCGTCGCACTGCCGACCGCTATCATTGCCGGTCCGATCTTCGGTACCTTCATTGCCAAGCACATCCCGGGTCACCCGAATCAGGAGCTGGTCGATCAACTGGCCCGCGAAAACGATTCGGCCAACCTGCCGAGCTTCAGCATCACCCTGGTCACCGTGCTGCTGCCGGTGTTCCTGATGCTGCTGAAAACCTTCGCTGACGTAGCGCTGCCGGACGGCAACTTCTTCCGCATCTGGATGGACATGATCGGCCACCCGATCTCCGCATTGCTGCTGGCGTTGCTGCTGTCGCTGTACACCTTTGGCTACAAGCAGGGCATCGGTTCCAACCAGATGCTCAAGTGGCTCGACGCGAGTCTGGCGCCAACCGCCGCGATCATTCTGATCATTGGTGCGGGCGGTGGCTTCAAGCAGATGCTGGTGACCAGCGGCGTGGGTGACGTGATCGGCCACATGGCGGTCAGCGCGCAGATCTCGCCGATCCTGCTGGCCTGGCTGGTAGCGGCGGTGATCCGTATCGCAACCGGTTCGGCCACTGTGGCGACCATCACTGGCGCCGGCATTGTGGTGCCGGTTGTCGGCATGATTCCGGGCGTCAACCGTGAGCTGCTGGTGCTGGCCACCGGCGCCGGTTCGCTGATTCTGTCCCACGTCAACGACGCCGGTTTCTGGCTGGTCAAGCAGTACTTCAACATGACCGTGGCCGAAACCTTCAAGACCTGGACCGCGATGGAAACCATTCTGTCGGTAGTGGGCCTGGGCTTCATCCTGCTGTTGTCGCTGTTCGTTTAAGCGGCAGTTTGCAGGCACAAAAAAACCGCAGTGATGCGGTTTTTTTGTGCCTGGAGGTTCACTGAAAGCCATTGTGGGAGCGAGCCTGCTCGCGAAGGCGTCGTGTCAGCTGCATCTATGCTGACTGACCCACCGCTTTCGCGAGCAGGCTCGCTCCCACAGGGGGCAGGTGTCAGGCAGGAGATTTCGGATTGAAGCCATCCGCGCGGAACATCCCGCGAATCCCGCGCACGGCTTGACGAATACGGTCCTGGTTTTCGATCAGCGCGAAGCGCACGTGATCATCACCGTACTCACCAAAGCCAACCCCCGGCGAGACGCAGACCTTGGCCTCGGCCAGCAATTTCTTGGCGAACTCCAGCGAACCCAGATGCGCATACGCCTGGGGAATCTTCGCCCAGACGTACATCGACGCTTTCGGGTTCTCGACCATCCAGCCCAGCTCATGCAGGCCCTTGACCAGCACGTTGCGACGCTGGCGATACTGCTCGGCGATGTCGCGCACGCATTGCTGATCGCCTTCCAGCGCGGCAATCGCCGCCACTTGCAGCGGGGTGAAAGTGCCGTAGTCGTGGTAGCTCTTGATCCGCGCCAGGGCGCTGACCAGTTCCGGGTTGCCGACCATGAAACCGATGCGCCAGCCGGCCATGTTGTAGCTCTTGGACAGGGTGAAAAACTCCACCGCAATGTCCTTGGCCCCGGGCACCTGCATGATCGACGGGGCTTTCCAGCCGTCGTAAACGATGTCGGCGTACGCCAGGTCGTGGATGACCAACACGTCGTATTGCTTGGCCAGGGCGATCACCCGCTCGAAGAAATCCAGCTCCACGCATTGCGCGGTCGGGTTCGACGGGAAGCCGAGGATCATCATTTTCGGCTTGGGGATCGAACCGCGAATGGCGCGCTCCAGCTCATCGAAGAAATCCACCCCCGGCACCAGCGGCACCGAACGCACCTGAGCGCCAGCGATCACCGCACCGTAGATATGAATCGGATAACTCGGGTTCGGCACCAGCACCGTGTCGCCCTGGTCCAGTGTCGCCAGCATCAAATGCGCCAGGCCTTCCTTGGAGCCGATGGTGACAATGGCTTCGCTTTCCGGGTCGATATCGACTTCGTAGCGCTGCTTGTACCAATTGGAAATCGCCCGGCGCAGGCGTGGTATGCCTTTGGACGTCGAGTAACCGTGGGTGTCCTCACGTTGGGCGACCTGCACCAGTTTTTCGACAATGTGCGGCGGCGTGGCGCCGTCGGGATTGCCCATGCTCAGGTCGATGATGTCTTCACCACGGCGGCGAGCGGCCATTTTCAGCTCGGCGGTGATGTTGAAAACGTAAGGGGGGAGTCGATCTATGCGCGCAAAGCGGCGCGGCGAACCTTGTTCGGCCATTGTTGCCTCGGATAACGTAAGCGCCCGGAACCGTCCGAGCGACGCTGGTCACTGCGGTGACCTGTGGCGGAAGATAAGGGCAGTGATGGCATACTGTCCAGCGCGGTTGTAAACATTTTTTTCAAGGAAAATCGGTCAATGGAATTCACCAGCGGCTTCTTGCTGAGCCTTTCGCTGTGCCTGGATATCGGCGTAGCCAACATCGCGATGATCACCCTGGCCATGCAGCGCGGCTACTTTCAGGGCTTCGCCCTGGGCCTGGGTACCTGTGTCGGCGACCTGATTTACGCGGTGCTGGCGCTGGCCGGCATGACCGTCCTGCTGCAATACGAAACCGTGCGCTGGGTCCTGTGGATTGGCGGTTCGGCGCTGCTGATCTACTTCGCGGCGAAGATGATTTATTCGGCGATTCACCACGAAGCGCTGCTGGCGGAAACGGCGGAAGTGGGGCAGAACTCCCATCGCAAGGAATTCTTTCGCGGCATCTTCCTCGCGATGTCGTCGCCGAGTGCGATTCTCTGGTTTGCTGCGGTCGGCGGCACGTTGATCGCCCGATCCGGTGGCGGTGGTCCGTTGAGTTCGGCGCTGTTTTTGGGCGGCTTTCTCTGCGCCGGGCTGCTCTGGTCGGCCGGTCTGTGCTTCGCGGCAAGCCACGGCGGCAAGCTGCTGGGCGACAAGCTACTGCGCTACTCCTATCTGGCATCGGCGGCGATCTTCTGTTATTTCGCGGTGTACGTGATCGTTTCCGGCTACAACGAGTTTGTCGGCTCGGGCGCCGTCGAGCAGTTGCATTCGCTGTAAACGTGCGAAACGGGTCGGGCTTTCTATACTCCCAGCCGAATCCACTATTCCGTTCTGAGGAGTCGCGTCATGGATGAACAACAACGCGTCGAGATAGCCGAGCCTCGCTTCGAACACGGGCAATTTCTGCTGATTGCCGGTTTCGGCGGGCGATTCACTCAGGAGACCACCGCAGACATTCCCGCGTTGTGGGAAAAACTGATCCCGCACTTGGGAAAAATCCCCGCGCAAGTCAACGAAGTAACCTACGGCGTTTGCTGCAATGCGGATGGCGAGGGCGGTTTCGAATACATCGCCGGGGTGCAGATCGACAAGCTCGACGACCTGCCGGAAAAGTACCGCTGGGTTGAAATCCAGCCGCAGAAATATGCGGTGTTCGAGCACAAGGGGTCACTGGCGCAACTCCCTGACACCTTCCAGTACATCTGGAACACCTGGCTGCCGCAGTCCGGCCACGAAGCGGCGGACGCCCCGGAATTCGAGCGCTACAGCGAGGATTACAACCCGAAACTCAATACCGGCACGCTGGAAATCTGGCTGCCGATCAAGGCATGAGCGGCGTAACAATCGAGGCGGAGCATGTCCGCCCCGGTGGTTGTGCTTTATGCTGGCGGGCCTTGTTTCCACAGATTTTTGAGCTGCCATGAACACCTTGATCCGCAACGTCAGCGCCGCCGACCTCGACCGCTGCTACGCCATCGAAACCATCGCCTACGAGGGCGACGAAGCCGCCACCCGCGAGAAGATCGCCACGCGCATTGCCACTTGGCCGGACGGCTTCATCGTCGCCGAGGTGGACGGCGTGGTCGCCGGTTTCATCAATTCCGGCGCGGCGTTCGACGTGCAGATGTCCGACGAGGCCTTCAAGGAGCTGATCGGCCACGACCCGAAAGGGCCGAACGTGGTGATCATGTCGGTGGTGGTGCACCCGAATTACCAAGGGCAGGGCCTGGCCAAGCACCTGCTCGGCGAATTCATCGAGCGCATGCGCGCCATGGACAAAGCGACAATTCACCTGATGTGCAAAGAGCAACACATTGCGTTGTACGCCGGATTTGGCTTTGCCTACATCAAGCCGTCGGAGTCCGACCACGGCGGCATGGCGTGGCACGAGATGATCCTGACCCTCTGAAGCCAACACCTATCGAAACTGCCTGATCGTTCCCACGCTCCGCGTGGTAATGCAGCCGGGGACGCTCCGCGTCCCAAAACCGTGACGCAGAGCGTCACAAAGAGGCGTTCCCACGCGGAGCGTGGGAACGATCAGGGGATACTCAGAAGAACAGCCCCATCCGCCGCTCGTACCCAATCCGGCCCTTGTACGCTTCACCGCTGTCGACGTAGCCATGCCTGGCATACAGCGCAATCGCCGCCTCGTTATCAGCGTCCACCGACAATTCCAGCCCCTTGATCTCCGGCCAGGCCTGGCGGGCGACAGCGGGCAGCGCTTGCAGGCAAGCCTTGCCGTAGCCCTTGCCTTGCGCGCGCCGATCGACCTGCAGCGCATGCAACGTGGCGCTGTGTTCGTCGGCCCAGTCGGGCAATACCGGCGGGCGCTTGAGCAGCAGAAACGCCACCGGTACGTCGTCCGCCAGCAGGGCAAAACCCTTTACGCCGGGGCCGGGTTTCGACAGCAGGGTGTGCAGGGCACCGTGGATGTCGCCGGAGAACTTGATCTGCTCGGGGTGAATTTCAATCGACTCGACTTGCTCACGCTGCAAAGGGCTGAGGCTGTCGTAAGGCACGAGTTGGGCTGACACGGGAATTTCCTTTTTCCTACAAGGATTGAAGCTCGGATTCTAGCGACATTGTCGTCGGCGAAATTTTTTTGTTTGCCCTGTCGATCCGCGCATTGGGCAAACGACTAAGGGTGTCTTCACAACAAAAACCACGGAGAACACCATGAGCGCACAAAGCGAAATCCAGAACCTGATCAACACCTATCGCGAAGCGGTAATGGCCAAGGACGTCGAAAAAGTCATGGCCCTGTATGCCGATGACATTGTCTCGTTCGATGCGATCAAGGCCCTGCAATTCAAAGGCAAAGCGGCGTACCGCGCACATTGGGTCGAGTGCATGGAAATGTGCCCCGGCCCGCACATCTTCGAGTTCCACGAAATCGCCATCGAAAGTGCCGACAACATCGCTTTCGCCCATTGGGTAGCCAACTGCGGCGGCACCAATGACAAAGGCGAAACCCAGAGTTGCTGGATGCGCGTCACCGCCTGTTACCGGCAAATCGGCGGGGCGTGGAAGATTGCCCACGAACACTGGTCGGCACCGTTCGATCCGATGAGCGGCGCGACGCTGTTCGATGTGCAGCCCTGATCTTCAGCCATAGTTGATCCGTTCGAATCAGGAGAGCGCCATGAAATACCTATGCCTGGTCTACAGCGATGAACGCTTGCTGCACACCTCGCCGGACAGCCCGGAAGACGCCGAATGCTGGGCCTACGCCGAGTCGATTCAGGGCAGCGGGCGGATGATCGCCGCCGAAGCGCTGGAATCGGTAGAGACCGCCACCACGGTACGCATGCGCAACGGCAAGGTGTCGATCACCGACGGGCCTTTCGCTGAAACCAAGGAGCAACTGGCCGGTTTTTACCTGATCGATGCCAAGGATCTCAACGAAGCGATTCAGGTCGCCGGCAACATTCCGGCAGCGCGGGTCGGCAGCGTTGAGGTACGCCCGGTGCGGCAGTTGAATGTCTGACGTCCGGGCGCGGGTCGAGCAGGTCTACCGCGAGGACTCGCGGCGGATTCTGGCGACGCTGATTCGCCTGCTTGGTGATTTCGACCTCGCCGAAGAAGCCTTGCACGAGGCGTTCTTCGTCGCGGTCGAACGCTGGCAGCGCGACGGCGTGCCGGACAATCCGCGCACCTGGCTGGTCTCGACCGGACGCTTCAAAGCCATCGATGTGCTGCGCCGACGCGCGCGGTTCAAGGCGTCGCAACCGTTGCTGCTGGCACAGCTCGATGAGCTGGAACAGGCTGACTGGAGTGGCGAAGACGTGGAAGACGATCGCTTGCGGCTGATCTTCACCTGCTGCCACCCGGCCCTGGCGGCAGATGCGCAAGTGCCGCTGACCTTGCGTGAAGTCTGCGACCTCACCACCGAGGAAATCGCCCGTGCTTTTCTTTCGGCGCCGGCGGCGATTGCCCAGCGCATCGTCCGCGCGAAAGCCAAGATCCGCGACGCGAAGATCCCTTATCAAGTACCCACGCTGAACGAATTGCCCGAGCGCCTCGACAGCGTGTTGCGGGTGATTTATCTGGTGTTCAACGAAGGCTATTCGGCCTCGGTCGGCACTGAGCTGACCCGCGAGGATCTGACTCGCGAAGCGATTCGGCTGGGGCGCTTGTTGATGGAGTTGCTGCCGGAGCCGGAAGTCATGGGTCTGCTGGCGCTGATGCTGCTGCACGAATCACGTCGACCGGCGCGCACTTCGCCGAGCGGTGAACTGGTGTTGCTCGACGATCAGGATCGCTCGTTGTGGGATGCCCGGTTGATGGCTGAAGGCTGCGCGCTGGTCGAGCGCGCGCTGAGTACGCGACGCTTCGGGCCATATTGCCTGCAAGCGGCGATTGCGGCGGTGCATGCGGAAGCGCCGTCGGCGGCGGAAACGGACTGGCAGCAGATTGTCGGTCTGTACGACGTGTTGCTGCGCGCGGTGCCGTCGCCGGTGATCGAGCTGAACCGGGCGGTGGCGGTGGCCAAACGGGATGGAGCGTTGGCCGGGTTGTTGTTGGTTGAAGGGATTCTGGCGCGGGGCGAGTTGCAGGATTACCACTTGGCGCATTCGGCGCGGGCGGAGTTTTGCCGGCAATTGGGCCGAATGGAGCAGGCGCGGGCAGCGTATCAGCGGGCGCTGGAGTTGACGCGGCAGGAGCCGGAGCGGCGGTTTATCGAGGGGCGACTGAGGGACCTGGGTTGATCTGGAAGCTGCGTCGGTGCGGCTGGCCCTTTCGCGAGCAGGCTCGCTCCCACAGGTGATTGCATTTCACTTTTGGAAGGCTCGCTCCCACAGGTGAGCGCATTTCAAGTGTGGGAGCGAGCCTGCTCGCGAATGGCAGCACCGCTTATTCGAGCATCTTGCTGAGCAACCAGCTCCCCGCCGGCCCCGGCGGATACAAGCGCGAC
The DNA here is from genome assembly GCF_019145195.1 of Pseudomonas siliginis. Taxonomy (GTDB): domain Bacteria; phylum Pseudomonadota; class Gammaproteobacteria; order Pseudomonadales; family Pseudomonadaceae; genus Aquipseudomonas; species Aquipseudomonas siliginis. The sequence continues at coordinate 77,361 of NZ_JAHSTW010000013.1, read as the reverse complement.
CACAACGCATCTACAAACACCGGTTTCGGCCAGCCGCGCACGTCGAGCTCTATCAGCAAATCATTGGCATAACGCTGCACCAGCCACCTCGGCAGTGGTGCCCAGCCAAAACCCTTTTCAGCCATTTCCAGCAGCATCAGATAACTCGGCGCCGACCACACCCGGCCTTTGCCACGGCTGTCATACGGATTGACGATGGTCGCCAGCCGCAATTCGCGATGTTGCTCGAGGATCTGCTGATCCACATGCTCAAGCTTCGCCAACGCATGCTCGCGGCTGACGAACAAGGCAATCTCCGTGCGCTCGGCCACAGTGGAGGTCACAAGATCCGGCGGGTAGTTGTCCTGCATTTCCGCGAAGGCCAGATGCGCCCGGCCGCGCTGGACCAGTTCGATCAGGTCTTCGCATTCGGCAATCAGGCATTCCAGCTCAAGCTCCGGATAACGCTGCTCGAAATCCACCAGCGCCGCCTCGAAACGATACGACTGATAAGTGTCGGAAATCGCCACGGTCAGTTTCGGTTCCACACCTTGGGCCAATTGCCGCGCGCTCATCTCCAAGCGACTGGTGGCGGCCAGAATCGCCTCGGCTTTCTGCAGCATGACGTGGCCGGCGGGGGTGAGCGTGGGCTTGCGGCTGCTGCGGTCGAACAGCTGCAAATCCAGATCAATCTCCAGACTGGCGACCGCCGCGCTGATGGTCGACTGACTGCGCCCCAGTTTGCGCGCTGCTGCGGAAAATGAGCCCTGCGTCGCTGCCTGGACAAATGCCAACAGCACTTCCTGCGAAGCCATGAGCTATCGCCCTGATCGATGGTTATTGATTATGAAGTATCGGTATTCAGTTGGATCATGGCAACCATCGTCAAACAAGGAGTCAGGCCATGACTGCCCACAAGTCCATCACCGAACGTGTTTTCCAGGCGGTTGGTTTCGAGTTTCTTGCCATCCTGATCTGCACGCCGCTGCTCGCCTGGATCATGCAAAAGCCGTTGCTCGACATGGGTGCGGTGACCGTGTTGATCGCGCTGTTGGCGCTGGCGTGGAACGTGGTGTTCAACCGTTTCTTCGACCGTGCATTGGCGCGGATGAATCTGGCGCACAACGCCTGGGTGCGGCTGGTGCATGCGTTGCTGTTCGAAGGTGGACTGATCGTGATGGGCGTGCCGCTGATAGCCTGGTGGCTGTCGGTCAGCCTGTGGCAGGCGTTGTTGATCGACATTGGCGTGCTGCTGTTCTTCCTGCCGTACACCTATGTCTATCACTGGGGTTATGACGTCCTGCGCGAGCGCTTCATGGCTCGCCGCACATGTGAAAGCTGAGGTAAACCTGTGGTGAGGGGATAAATTCCCTCACCACAAAGGTGAGTCATCGTGCACAAAGTCAGAGAAACATGCCGCCGGACGCCTCGACCCGCTGACCATTGATCCACTGGCCACCCTCCGACAGCAGCAGCGCCAGTGCACCGCCAATATCGTCCGGAAGCCCGACCCGACCCAGCGCGGTATTGCTGGCGACCATCGCGTTGACCGCGCTGTTATCGCGCACCGTGCCGCCGCCAAAATCGGTTTCAATCGCACCGGGCGCCAGAACGTTCACGCCAATCTGCCGCGCGCCAAGCTCTTTCGCCTGATAACGCGTCAGCACTTCCATCGCACCTTTCATCGCCGCATAAGCGCCGTAACCCGGCAGGCTGAAGCGGGTCAGGCCGCTGGAAATATTGATGATGCGCCCACCGTCATTAATCAGCGGCAGCAATTGCTGAGTCAGGAAAAACGGCCCTTTCAACTGCACGTTCATCAGCAGATCGAACTGCTCCGGGGTGGTTTCGCTGAACAGCGCATGCACGCCGACCCCGGCATTGTTGATCAGGAAATCAAAGCGCTGACGCTCAAAGGTTTGCCCCAATACCTGTTCAACCTGCGCGGCAAACGCGGCGAAGTTGTCGCTGTGGCCGACGTCCAGCTGCAGCATCGCCGCTTTCGCGCCGAGTGCCTGCAATTCAGTGACCAGCGCCTGGGCCTCGTCGGCGCGGCTGTTGTAGGTGCCGATGATGTCGATGCCTTGCGCGGCGAGGTGCAGGGCGGCGCTGCGGCCCAGGCCACGACTGGCGCCAGTGATCAGTGCGATTTTGCGATTCATGCTGACTTCCTCGATTGCGTTGAGTGGGGATGGAAGAAGTTTATTTATCCGCCCTGAGGTGATAAACACGGCAAAAGCGGAATCACTGATCGGCTCAGCCGAACAATCACCGGGGCTCGCCATGAACAAATTGGAACTGCTGCGCACCTTCGTCCGGGTCAGCGAACTGTCGAGTTTCACTCTCGCCGGGGACAGCCTCGGCCTGCCGCGCTCGACGGTTTCCGAACAAGTGCAGGCACTCGAAGCTCTGCTGGGCACGCGGCTGTTGCAGCGCACCACGCGCAAGGTGCAGGCCACTCAGGATGGACTGGTGCTGTATGAGCGCAGCAAGGACTTGCTTTCGCACATGGATGAGATCGAAGGGCTTTTTCGTCAGGACGAGGCGTCGCTGACCGGGCGCATCCGGGTCGACATGCCGAACATTCTCGCGCGACGTCTGATCATGCCGCGCCTGCCGGAATTCATGGATCGCCACCCGAATCTGCAGATGGAAATCAGCAGTACCGACCGGCGCGTCGATCTGCTCAGCGAAGGTTTCGACTGCGTATTGCGCATCGGCGCGCAGCCGGATCAGTCGGTGGTCGCCCGGCATCTCGGCGACTTCCCGATGGTCAATTGCGCCAGCCCGGCTTACCTGCAACGTTACGGCGTGCCGCAGACCATCGAGGATCTGGCGCAGCATCGGCTGGTGCATTACGTCGGCGTACTGGGCTCGCGTTCTGAAGGGTTTGTGTATGAGGAGGGTGGTGAAGTGCGGCGCGTGGCGATGGCCGGCAGTGTCACGGTCAACAGCACCGATGCCTATGAAGCGGCGTGCCTGGGCGGCTTCGGCCTGACGCAGGTACCGCGCACCGGCATGCAGCCGCATCTGGAAAATGGCGAACTGGTGACCGTACTGCCACAACACACCGCACCGCCGATGGCGATTTCGTTGTTGTACGCGCGGCAACGGCATTTGCCGCTGCGGGTGCGGGTGTTTATGGATTGGCTCGGCGAGGTCGTACGTTCAACGCTCTGACATTGAGCACATTGCCCCTGTGGGAGCGAGCCTGCTCGCGAAAGCGCCATGTCATTCAACATTGATTTATCTGACACACCGACTTCGCGAGCAGGCTCGCTCCCACAGGGGGACTGTCTTGTGTGTGGGATTTGCGCTCAATGATCCCCACGCTTGCGAAACGCCCAGCGCCCGGCAATCACGGTGAACGTCGCCACCAGCGCGACCAGCACCCAAAACCCGTGCGGGTCCTGCGAAAGCGGCACACCCCCCACATTCATGCCGAAAAAACCGGCAATGATGTTGATCGGCAAGGCCAGCACCGTCACCACCGTCAGGGTGAACAGCGTGCGGTTGCTTTGTTCGTTGAGGTTGGCGGCGATTTCTTCCTGCAACAGTTTGATCCGTTCGCCGAGGGCGGTGAGGTCGTTGATGATCAGCGCAAACTCCTCGGTGGATTTGCGCAACTCCTTGACGTCCTCCTTCTGCAACCACGGCGGCGGACGATTGAGCAGGCGCAGCAACGACCCTGGCTCCAGCGCCAACAGCCGTTGCAGGCGCACCAGCACGCGACGGTTGGCGCCAAGTTCGGCGCGGTTGGTCGACAGGCGCGAGGAGAGCAGTTCGTCTTCGACCTGATCGACACTCAGGCTGGTCTTGCGCACGATCTGCGTCAGCACTTCGCCCTGATCGCGCAGCAAATGCACGAGCAGTTCCGAGGGCGAGCGAAAGCATTCGCCGGCCTTCACCGACGAGCGCAACTTGTCCACCGAGTGCAGCGGTTGCAGGCGCGCGCTGACGATCAGTTTGCTGCGCACGCAGACCCACAGCGTCGACACGTCGGAGGAGACCATGCTGCTGAGGTTGAACACCACATCGTTGACCACCGCCAGCAGCGCCGAATCGACATGCTCGATGCGCGTCGAACGCGAACCTTCGTGCAGCGCTTCGAAAAACTCCTCGGGTAATTGCAGATGACTTTTCATCCAGCGCTCGCACGCGGCGTGGGCCAGGTTCAGGTGCAGCCAGAGAAATTCTTCGCTGTCGCCGTCGTCCTGCAAGTAGCGCAAGGCCGTTGCCGAATCGATCTCGCGCCCGCGCTCACCGGGCAGGAAGCGAAAGCCGTAGAGCAAGCCAAACAGGTCCGGGGCGCGATGGCTGATATCGAGGCTGTGGTTCATGGCGGCTCGCTGGGAGGAGGGTGTCTGGTGGGGGATTTTCAGGTTCACCTGAGCGGCATGATCGCAAGCCAACATGACCGTTTTGTGACAGTAAAGTGACTGCAAATCAACGCGTTACCGACTGTCGGAAGATTCTCAAGAAGCGCTCTGGCGCGCCGATCTCAGGTGAGTTAGGTTGCGCGCCATCGGCCCTTGGCCATGGTACGTCGACAGGGAAGTCCGGCCATTTTTCACGTCCGCTCGGGCGTGCCTCATCCCTGCTTCGAGTACCTTGCAATGCTGCAAAAATCCCTGAGAACGCAAATTCTCGCCCTGCTGAGCGGCAGTCTGCTGGCGATATTGTTGATCGCGCTGGCCTGCTTTCATTTCCTCTCCAACGGCGTGCAAAGCTATAGCCAGTTGATCGCCGGCCCGTTGCACACTTCGCAACTGATCGATGAAGCCAACCTGCAATTCAAAGTGCAGGTGCAGGAATGGAAAAACGTCCTGCTGCGCGGCAAGCAACCGGCGGATCTGGCGAAATACTGGAGCCAGTTCGAAGAGCGTCAGCGCGACGTGCAGAACATTCTCGGCGAACTGGCCGGCCAGAAAGGCATCGAGGCAACTCTCAAGTCACGCATTGAACGCTTGCGCGAGGAGCATCGCCAGTTGGGCGCGGCCTACCAGAACGGCCGCGATGCCTACGTGGCTGCCGGTGGTGATCCGAGCGCCGGCGACGCAGCGGTCAAAGGCGTTGATCGCGCCACCAGCGAGCAGATGAGCGCACTGGTCGCCGAGCTGCGCGAGCAGGGCACCGCGCAATCGGCGTTGATCAGTGCCAGCGCTGAGCGCACCGTGTGGCTGGGCCTGTTGGTGATGCTCGCGTCAGGCTTGTTGATCGGTCTGCTGAGCCTGTGGCTGGTCAGCCGCAACCTGATCGAGCCGATCCGCAACCTCATCGATTACGTCACCCGCTTGAGCCGTGGCCAGTTGGCTGAACGTGTTGTCAGCGAGCGTCGCGATGAACTGGGCAACCTCGCTGCCGCAGCGAACACTCTGCGCGATTTTCTGGCTGACACCTTCACTCGCTTGCAACGCAGCGCCGGTGATCTGGACAGCGCCAGCGGCGAGTTGAACGCCATTGCCACGACCATGGCCGGCGGCACCAGCGAGCAATTCAACCGCACTGATCAAGTGGCCACGGCGATGAATGAAATGTCCGCCACGGCGCAGGAAGTCGCCCGTCATGCCGCCGATGCCGCGCGTGCCGCTGACGATGCCGATCAGTCGGCGCAGCAGGGTGAAAAGGTCATGCAGACCACCATTCACTCGATCACGCAGATGCGCGGCGAGATCGCCAACACCGCCACGGTGATCCGTCGACTGGAAGCCGACAGCGGTCGTATTGGCAAGGTGCTGGAAGTGATTCGTGGCATCGCCGAACAGACCAATCTGCTGGCGCTCAACGCAGCCATCGAAGCGGCGCGGGCGGGTGAGGCCGGGCGTGGTTTTGCCGTCGTTGCCGATGAAGTGCGCAACCTCGCTCAGCGCACGGCGGAGTCGATCATCGAGATCAACCAGATCATTCAGAACGTGCAGACCGGCGCTGTCGATGCCGCGCAGGCTATCGAGAGCGGCCAGGCGCGCAGTGATGAAAGTGTCGAGCAAGTTACCCAGGCCGGCGCGATGCTGGAGCGCATCACCTTGGCGGTGGAGGCGATTCGCGACATGAACCGGCAGATCGCCACGGCGGCGGAAGAGCAGACGTCGGTGGCCGAGGATATCTCGCGCAACCTGACTGAAATCACCGCGATTGCCAGCACCAACCTCGACAACGTGCAGCGCACCGAAAGTGCGAGTCAGAACCTGCATGGGTTGTCGGGGCAGTTGAACGAGGTGACGGCGCGGTTGAGTGCTTGATTGCGAGTTCAAGCGTCCGGCAACTTTCGTAGGTCCTCGCCTGCTCGCGATAACGGTGGAACAGTCAACATTGATGTCGCTGACACTCCGCTTTCGCGAGCAGGCTCGCTCCCACATGATTTACGGCAGGCATGAAAAAGCCGCACGATTTTTCAATCGTGCGGCTCTTTAACAGCGGTCTATCAAGTATCTTGCTTGTCGCTCAGCACTTTACCGGTGGTGGCATCAAAGTCCACGTCGAACTCTTTGCCGTCAGCAGTTTTAAGTTCAACTTCATACTCATAACCATTGAAGTGGTTATCCAGGTCGGTGTCGGTAATCGTTGCGCCCGGGTGCAGTTTCAGTGCTTCGGCGTTCATCGATTCCAGCGACTTGATCTTGCCGTCCTTGACCAGTTGCGGGATCTGGTCGATGCGAACATCAGCCTGAGCCAGGCCAGCGGTGAGGGTCAGGGCAGCGGCGGTAAACAGGGCAGTCAAAGTTTTCATCGGTTCATTCCTTGGCAGTGCGTTGAAGTGGTTGATCTGTGTAAGTGGGTTCAGATTAACCAGCGCAACTTAACTCACCCTTAAATCTCTGCTTCGCGATAAAACTGCTCTTTGTGGGAGCGAGCCTGCTCGCGAAGCAGGCGACTCGATAACAACTTAGAAACCGTTCTTCTTCAGAACCTCATCAACACCGCCAACAGCCGGACGCTTGTAAAACTTCAACAGTTCACTGGCGCGGTTGGTAAAGATGCCGTCGACACCCGCCGCCATGACTTTCTCGTAGTCCACCGCCTCGTCGACCGTATAAACATGCACCAGCATGCCCTGATCGTGGGTGTACTGATTCATCCATGGCTGCACCAGGTCGGAATAGCTCTGATCACCACCCTGAGTCAGCTTCGCCGAAGGGCCGGTGCCGATCGCGCCCTGGGCCTTGGCGTAATCGACCCATTGCTTGAATTCCGCTTCCGACTTCGGTTCCTGTTTGCCGTAGAACACGTTTTTGTCTTTCTCGCCGGACGCGGCAAACGTCACCGCAGATTTAGGCTCGATGCTGCCTTCGCCGACCCACAACAGCAGAATCTTCGGCACTTGCGGCATTTCCTTTTCCAGCAATTGCAGGCTGTTTTTATCGAAGGTCTGCAGGATCACCTTGCCTTTGCCCTGACCGACGCCGAGCGCACTTTTCGCCAGTTTCGAACCGGCCGGACTGAGCCAGCCGCGATCCTGCAGTTTTTCCTTGAGGTCATGTTCGATGCCGGGAAACAGCTGCGGCTCTTTGGTTTCGATGTACAGGCCCGGCTTGTGCTGCGGGTTGGCGCGGGCGATGTCGATGATTTCATCGAGGGTAAGAATCTTCAGCCCGGCGTAGGAGGGGCGTGCGCGGTCAGGATATTTGCTGTTGAACCAGCTGCCGGCATCGAGGGTTTTCAGTTCGGCCATGGTGAACGCGGTGGCCGGGCTGTCCTTGCGCTCGGGGAATTTGCTGGCGACGTCGGTGGTGCGTTGCAGGTTGTCGTCGTGCAGGGCGAAGAGCACGCCGTCCTTGCTGCGCTGCAAATCCATTTCCAGGTAATCGGCGCCGAGGTCACGGGCAAGTTTGTAGGCCGCAGCGGTGGATTCCGGGGCATCGAACGACGCGCCACGGTGGGCAATCACCGCCGGATGCGGAATGCCATGGGCGGCAGCGATTGCCTTGGGCTCGGGGTGGCTGGCGGCATGCGCCTGACCGAGGCCGAACAACAGACTCAGCACCAGAGCGCTTCGGGTAAAAGTGGCAGGCATGGTCGAGTTCCTTTCGCAGGTTTTTTTCGAGACGTACCTTTTAACAATTGAAGCGCCGCAGGGCTATCGCCAGACCGACATAAAGCGAGCAAAACGGAAGTTTCCTGCACTTTTGTGGCGCTGTTTGCAGTACGCTTGCCCACGGCATATGCCCCGGCAGAGGGCGCGCCGCTACATTGCCCTGCGTGTAAACCATCGATCATCTTTCGTGAGGTTTATCATGCGCATCACCTCCCAACTCATCTGCCAGGCCGCCGACGACCTCAAAGGCTTCGTTGGCCTCAACCGCAAGACCGGCCAATACATCGTGCGCTTCAGCGAAGACTCCTTCGGCATGGACGTCGCCGACGACGGCATCATCCCGGCCAGCGAATTCGTCTGGGCGACGGCGTCGGAAACCACCATGACGCTCAAGCGCGAGTTGATTCAGTTGCTGCTCGATCAACACATCGACGACCGGATTAACATCACCGAGCCGTTGCGGGTTTACATGAGCAAAGTTGAAGTGCCGGAGATTGTTGCGGTGCGGAGTCTGGTGCGCGGTTGAGGTATTGCAGTGTGGTTGCGGGCCTCTTCGCGAGCAGGCTCGCTCCCACAGGGATTTTGTGAACGCCACAGATCCAATGTGGGAGCGAGCCTGCTCGCGAAGGCGGCGTTGGGGGCGCCGCCAACCTCAATGGCCGGATACATACTCGCGCTCAACACGGCATACTCGGGTGTGAAACGCCGAATACCATTCAGAGCGCCCGCGTGCCTGAATCAACCGGTGCTCGGGATTATCTCTCCATGCGAGAATCGCGGCCTCGCTCTGCCAATACGACACGGTAATCCCGACACCGTCCGCGCCCCGAACTGATTCCACGTCAAGAAAGCCAGGCTGCTGACTTGCCAGCTCGGCCATGCGCTGCGCCGCGGCGGCGTAACCGTTGTCACCCTCGGTGCGGGTCGATGTGAAAATCACTGCGTAGCAAGTTGTCATCAGCTTGGCTCCATGCAGGCTTCGATAAACGCGTGAACCAGCGGTGGCATTTTTCCTTTTAGTGCGGCGCGTTCCGGCTGGAACAGCGTGGCGACGAAAAACGGATGTTTTTTCAGTTCGATAGCGCGCAGATCCCCCGCTGAACCACGGCCTACCGCTTGTAGCTGATCGCTCATCAAATGCTGTTCGAACTGCGGATTCACGCCGTAGCGGCAGCGATAGCCTTCTTCAATTTCAAACTTTTCGTACGCCTTGGCGATCAACGAGCCGGGCTGGAGGTGAATGACGTCGATGGCTTCAACCAGCGAGCAGCTCAGCGGCGTGAGCACAGCGCGTTCGGATTCTGGCGAGGTTTCCCCATGCTCGGCGTCGGCCCAGCCCAGCACATTGCGCGAATATTCCAGAACCGCGTGCTGAAAACCGCCACAGGTGCCGAGGAAAGGTCGCCCTTGCTCGCGGGCAAAGCGGATGGCGCGTAGCGCACCGTCTTCACTTTTATAAGGGCTGGCGGGTACACACCAGAATCCATCGAATTGAGTCAGCGCAGTGTCGGTGCCGATCTCTTCAGTGGCCAACCACTCGAACTGCACGGTGCGTTGCAGGTGTTCGGCGACCAGGCCGAGTGCAACCGGGATTGCTTGGTGGGCGGTGACTTGAGGGTCGTAGTCGCCAATCAGGGCGATGCGAATGGCGCGATTTTCCATGGGATTTCCCTACGCTTGCTGATGGATGGCAGCCACTATAGATTGGCGCTCACGCATTCAATATTGGCGTTTCCCCAAGTGATCAATGCAGCGGCGCACTATCGACTCGACTATCCCGATCTGACGCTGATCCTGGCCTTGGTGCGCAGCGGCTCGCTGGCACGGGCGGCGCAGTTGCTTCAGGTCGACGTTTCGACGGTGTTTCGCGCTGTTCGCCGACTGGAGTCAGCGCTCGGTCAGCAGTTGTTTGAAAAAAGCCGCGCCGGTTACCTGCCAACCTCGTTAGCGCAGACCCTGGCTGAGCAAGCCGAACGCGCCGAACAGGCGCTGGAAGCCGCCCGGATCGGTGTGGAGCAGGGTAGGGAAGTGATCAGCGGCACGGTGCGGCTGACCTGTACCGACTCTGTTCTGCAAGGCTTGTTGTTGCCGGCGCTGGCGCAGTTCATGCCCAACTATCCGGCATTGACGATCGAACTGAGCACCTCCAACGATTTCGCCAACCTCAGCCGCCGCGATGCTGACATTGCCTTGCGCATGACACTTACACCACCGGAGCACTTGGTGGGACGGCGACTGGCGAAGGTTTCCTATCGCGTTTGCGCCAGTGAGCGATATCTAGAAAATAGGAATGCGTCGAATCTGGCTGCGCTGACCTGGATTGCCCCGGACGAATTCCTCCCGGATCACCCTACCGTGGCCTGGCGCCGCCAACAGTTACCCGGTGTAATCCCTGCTTATCGTTGCAACAGCATGCTTTCAGTCACGGAACTGGTGCGTGCCGGCCTCGGCGTGGCGGCTTTACCCGACTTTCTGATCAGCGATGGTTTGCAGATGTTGAGCGATGCGTTGCCGGGCTACGACACGGCGCTGTGGCTGCTGACCCGGCCCGATTGCCGGGCCTTGCGCTCGGTGGTGACGTTGTTCGATGAGCTCGGGCGAGCGTTGCGCCTCCCCACACCTTGAATCTGCGCCGTTCACAAACTCCTCGTGGGAGCGAGCCTGCTCGCGAAGGCCGCACCTCGGTACACCGCCAGAGTAAGTGTTAAGCCCGCCGACTCATTCAAACCAACCCCATCACCCCGACACCCGCTCATTGGCAAACATGCTCACCGCATCCACCGCCTCACTGGCGCCATCGCGAATCTGCAGAATCACCGTGCCGGCCTGATTGGCCAGTTCCACGCCTTCTGCGGCGCGGTCGCGGGTGCCTTGCATGCTTTTGATCGCCTGCCGTGTTTCGCTCTGGATCAGACTGATCATGGTGGAGATCTCTGCGGTGGAACCGCTGGTGCGCGCCGCCAGTTGCCGCACTTCATCGGCGACCACGGCAAACCCGCGACCCTGTTCACCGGCGCGTGCCGCCTCGATGGCCGCGTTGAGGGCGAGCAGATTGGTCTGATCGGCGATCGCGCGGATGGTGTTGACGATGGCGGTGATTTGCTCGGAGCGGTCGCCCAGTTGCGCAATCAACGTCGAAGATTGGCTGATGTCCTCGGCGATTTCGCGCATTTCGCTGGCAGCCTGTTGAATCACTTGCGTACCTTGCTCGGCGACTTTTCGTGTCGCTACTGAGATGTGGTAAGCGGTGCTGGCACTGCGCGCGTCCTGTTCGTGTTGCTCGACACGAGCGGTAACGTCAGACGCGAATTTCACGACTTTGTACAAGCGCCCCGAAGCGTCATAGACCGGGTTGTAGTTGGCCTCCAGCCAGACGATCTGACCGCGTTTATCCACGCGCTCGAACTGCCCGTGGAAGAACTCGCCCTGATTCAGGCGCCGCCAGAAATCCTGATAGGCGCTGCTGTTGACCAGCGCCGGGGTGCAGAACAAGCGGTGATGCTGGCCCTTGAGCTCTGCGAGGCTGTAACCCATGCGCGTGAGAAAATTCTGGTTGGCGGTAAGAATGTTGCCGTCGAGATCGAACTCGATCACCGCCATCGCGCGATCGATCGCCTGCAGCTTGGCGTTGGCCTCGTTCTCCTGCTGCACCTTGGCGGTGACATCCATCGCGTACTTGACCACTTTGATCACCCGTCCCGACGCATCCTTGATCGGGTTGTAACTGGCCTCCAGCCAGATCGGCTGGCCTTTGCTGTCGACCCGTTCAAAAGTGCCGGACTGGAACTGACCGTTTTTCAGGCGCGACCACAGCTCAGTGTATTGGGCACTGCGACCGAACTCCGGTGTGCAGAAATGCCGATGCGGCTGGCCGATCGCCTGGGCAGCCGTGTAACCCATGGTCTTGAGGAAGTTGTCATTGGCACGCAACACCACGCCATCAAGATCGAACTCGATCACCGCCATCGAACGGTTGATCGCTTCGAGCATCGCGGCCTGGTCAAAAACGGTGTGTTGCAGTTCAGCGAAGGCGGCTTTCTGGCGATTGAAAAACATGCTTGCGATACTCGGGAAGTGGGGAAAATCAAAAGGATTCAGTCCCTATTCCTGCGCCGGCAGACCGAAATGCACAGACGGCATTCGGTGGTGACTGCTCAATGCCAGCGTTCCGTTACTGGCAGATGGCTACTTATACAAAACTTAATAAAGTTGTACAAGAAAGGAATTTTTCACAAGTTTGTATAACTTTTTACGATATTAGTTGTACACGGCTCGACGAGCCGGTGATTCACCGCTGATACAGTGCCAGGAACATCTCCAGCGCCGACTCGGCAACTGCATTCTGCGCGTCTGGATCAAGGGCCGCGCGACCCAGCGAGATCTGCGGCCAGAACGCGAATGCCTTGAGCAAACCTTGTACTTGATGCGCGGCAAACTCTGGATCCACCGGTTTGAGCCGTCCGTCGGCTTGCGCCGCGCGTATCCAGACAGTCAGTCCTTCCTCGCGCTCGCCCATGCGCTCGATCATGTTCTGCGCACGTTCAGGGGAATGAATGGTTGCGGCAATCGCCACCCGGGCGAGGGTGAGAAAATTCTCGTCGGCCATCATCTGCACTTTTTCTCGCAGCATCTGGCGCAGTTGTTCGTGCAGTGGTTGCTCGCGGTTGTAGCTCACCGACGGCTCGGCAATGATCCGCGCCCACAACTGATTCAGGATCTCGGCGAACAGCTCTTCCTTGCTCGGGAAGTGGTTGTACACCGTCCGCTTCGACACGCCGGCCGTAGCGGCGATCTTGTCCATGCTGGTGATTTCGAAACCGTGGGCACGGAATTCGGCGATCGCCGCCTGGATGATGGCTTCGCGTTTGCGGTCAGTGAGGCGTTGTGGAGCGGTCATGAGCGGGCTTCAGCAGAGAAGGGAGGAAATTACACTCGGCAGTTTACTTGGCGCCGGCTTTGATGCAACCTAGAAACTACACCGCTCAGTGTAATGTTGCGTTAATCCTCGCACCTTACAAACCAGAGCGTTTGGCCTTTGCGTGCAGCTTGGCCATTTTCATTTCCCGTGGAATACCGTGCAGCACACGGTTTTTCGGAGTCGTTCATTCATGGCCAATCCAGTCTCTCTCCCGGATAACACTCCCACGCCTGAAGCCTCGCGCCAGGATCAAGGGCTGTTTCGCAATCATGCGCCGGTGCAGCGCGAAGGGGTACGCAAAATGCTGCGGATCATGTGGAACATGATTTTCCACAAACCGCGCAACACCCGTCCGACCGCCGCCATCCCTGTGCAACCGTTGACCCGTGAAGATCTGCTCGCAGCGCCCAATCACAGCGTTTACCGCTTGGGGCACTCGACGCTGTTGCTGAAGATGCGCGACAAATTCTGGATCACGGACCCCGTCTTCGCCGAGCGCGCCTCGCCGGTGCAATGGGCGGGTCCGAAACGTTTTCATCAGCCACCGATCAGCATCGACGAACTGCCACCGATCGAAGCGGTGATCCTCTCGCACAACCATTACGACCATCTCGACTACGAAGCGGTACTCAAACTCGCCGCCAAAACCACTTACTTCCTGACTCCGCTGGGCGTGGGCGACACCCTGATCAAATGGGGCATCGACGCCAGCAAGGTGCGGCAGTACGACTGGTGGCAGGGCACCGAAATCGCCGGTATCCGCTTCATCGCCACCCCATCGCAGCACTTCTCCGGCCGTGGCCTGTTCGACGGCAACAGCACGCTGTGGGCGTCCTGGGTGATGATCGACGCCGACACACGAATCTTTTTCAGCGGCGACAGCGGTTACTTCGACGGCTTCAAACGCATCGGCGAACAATACGGCCCGTTCGACCTGACCCTGATGGAAACCGGCGCCTACAACGTCGAATGGCCCCACGTGCACATGCAACCGGAAGAAACCCTGCAAGCCCACATCGACCTCAAGGGCCGCTGGCTCTTCCCGATCCACAACGGCACCTTCGACCTGGCCATGCACGCCTGGCACGAACCTTTTGACCGCATCCTTGCGCTTGCATGGGAACGCAGTATTGCGATTACCACACCGCGAATGGGGGAGGCGTTCAACATTGCGCATCCACAACGGGGGAGTGCGTGGTGGATGGCGGTTGAAGAGGAGGGGGAGGCGGTGGTACAGAACGCATGAATCCGTTCAGTTGGTGAGGGGCGTCCCCCTCGCCAGCTTAGTCAGCCATCGCAAAATCCCCACGCCCCACCGATTCCCCCGCCATAGCCTGCGCCCTGACACTGCGCCCCGGTGCAAACCCCGGGAAGAACACTAACCCCTGCGCTTCGAACCGATAAGCCAGTGCCAGTCTCGCGGCGTCCGCTACGTCCTGCTGCGCTTCGAACCGCTGGATATCTGCCACCGCCACTTCGGCCTCGCGCGACAGTTGTTCAACGCTCCAGCCCAGCATGGCGCGGGCCTGGACGCAGTGGGTCGGGGTGAACTGGAAAAGGGCAATGCGTTCGAGGACGTGGTTCATCGCAAGAGAGGCCATGGTGTGCTCCGGGCTCAAAAGTGCTGATTGAAAATGTACTGTGTTTTTGTACAGTTGTTTTCGGCCGGGATCAAACGCATTTTTCGAATTTGCCTAGTTCGCCGGCTCCAACCAGACGGACGGTGCCTGTCCCAGCACACGCCGAAACATCGTCGAAAACGCCGCCGGGCTCTCGTAGCCGAAGTCCAGAGCAATCCGCGTCACCGCTTCCCCCGCCGCCAACCGTGCCAACGCCTGCACGACGCACGCCTGCTGGCGCCACTGACGAAAGCTGAGCCCGGTCTGCTGCCGAAACAATCTGTTAAAGGTGCGCAAGCTTATGTGTAACTGAGCGGCCCAATCCTGCGGGGATTGATGGGTGTTGGGCAGGTTCAGAAAGGTCTGACACAGACTGAGGAGCTTTCCTTCGGCGGGCATGGGAATGTGTAGGGCAAGGGGCGCGCTGCGTGCCAGTTCATGCAACAGCAAGTTGATCAGCACGCCGTCGCGTCCGGCTTGGTCGTACATCAGTGGCACGTCCACCGCTTCCATCAGTAGATGCCGCAGCAGCGGCGACACGTTGAGCACTTGGCAGTCCGGCCCCAATTCCACGTTTCCCGGCTCGATATACACGCTGCGCGTGCTCACCCCGAGCATCAATACCTCATGGGCCACGCCCGGCGGAATCCACACCGCGCGCTGCGGCGGCACCACCCAATTACCGTTCCGAGTGCTGACTTGCATCACGCCTGTGGCGCCGTAGAGCAATTGGCCACGTCGATGCGTATGAAACGGGAGTAGGTGGCCGTGGGAATAATCGGTACCGATGGCCACGACCGGGCGAGGCGTGTCATCGAGCTGATTGATCGAAATATTGCGCATCAGGCGTGTTCCAGCGATTGGCGTAAACGCGAACATTATTGGCCCAACTACTGAAGCCGGCCAGTGCATCACGCTCTAATGTCCTGGGCTCCCCCGATCCTGGACGCCCACCATGTTCTACCTCCTGCTTACGCTGTTCGGTTGCCTCACCGGCATCAGCGCCGTGCTCTTCGGTTTCGGCGGCGGCTTCGTCATCGTGCCGCTGCTCTATCGCATGCTCACCGCCAGCCACGCAGCCGACGACCCCATCGCGCAATCGGCCATGCACATCGCCGTGGCCACCTCGACCTGCGTGATGGTCGTCAACGCCCTGATCGCCACACGCAAACACCAACGCGCCGGCAATCTGCTCCGGGACTACCTCTGGCCATTGGGCGGGTTTATCGGCGGGGGCGCGGTCGTCGGCGCCATCGCTGCGATGTGGGTCAGCGGTCAAGTGATCCGCTACGCCTTCATCGCCTACCTGGGCGTGACCATCGTCGATTGCCTGCTGCGTCGCGGATTTCTCACCCAGTCCCAGACGACAATCCCACGGCGACTGACCACGACGGAAACATCCGCCGGCGGCGTAGGCATCGGCGCCATCGCGACCTTCATAGGTGTAGGAGGAAGCGTCATGACCGTGCCGCTGCTACGCCGTTGCGGGCTGAGCATGTCGCAAGCGACGTCCATGGCCAATCCGCTCAGCGTGCCGGTAGCGTTGGCCGGGACGTTGACGTACATGGCGCTGGCCGGTTTCACTGAGTCTGATTTGGGCGTTTGGTATATCGGGTATGTCGATGTGCTGGCGTTTGCGCTGCTGACGGTTGGTTCGTTGCTGGGGATCAGATTGGCTGCGCGGTGGATAGGGCGGATACCGGATCGGGTGCATGCCTGGATCTATATTGGTTTGCTCATCGTGGTGCTGCTGAGCATGTCGCTCAAATGAATCGTTGATTGACGCGGGTGAAAGAAATCAGAATCGGCGGCAGAGCGTTGCCCTCCAGTCTTCAGCAGAGAACCAGGATGTTGATCTTCAATTGCACCGAAGCCGCCAGCAAGTTTTTCAGCCGTGTTCATAAAGGCCAAACGATCACGCCGGTGGACACCAAACCGCCGTCATCAGTTATTGAGGATGATGAGCTGAACGGCGCGGACGAACAGTGGTTGGTTCATGCGATCACGGTGCAGCGCAAATATGTGTTGTTGGTCCTGCACATCAAAACCCGCTATTGCGTGATCCTGGCCGATGCCAAAAAGGCCGACGCCGAAGGGTTTGTAGCGTGGTTTAACGAGCGTTGGCGCGAAAGTCTGATCCGCGACGCAATCAATCATGACCTCATGCAATGGGTTGATGCGGGGACAATGACCGATCGTCTCGAGCTGAGTCGCGAGTATCGTTTTTATCGCCGTGGCCATCGCAGCGCACAAAAGCACATCGAACAAGTCGCTTGGTTTTTCGAGGATTGCGCGGCAGAGTGGGGCTGTTTGCCCCAAGGCGAACGTGCAGCTATCGGTTTCGATGCGCGGATGAACTCGCAAATTCGAAACACCAAGGACCGAAAAGATTACTTTCGCCCTGATGAAGAAATGCTCGCTCATTGGCTGCGCCAGTATTGCGGAGTGGAAGATCTGGGCGTTCAGGCTGCAGTTGAGCGACGCAGGGAGGCGGAGCGGGAGATTCGAGCGTTTGAAGAAGGGGCACGCATCAACTGAGCGTCACTCCAACCCCGGCGCTTCACGAATAATGAAGTGATCCAGGTTCTCGATGTTGGCATTGAAGACCTCGAAAGGTTTTTCGGGGTTCTTCTTGCCGGGTACCTGCTTCAACTCCGGCGTCACCCCATAGAAGAAACAGAACAACGCCTTGTCGCTATCCACCGCGTGCTTGATCTCCTCCAGAAAGGCCTTGCGCTTGCGGTAGTTGTCGATCAGCTTCTTGTTCAGATAAACGCTGACCGGATACGGCTTCTTCTTACTGTCATCGGTCTTCTTGAACCAGACCTTGTCCTCGAAGTCGATCCGAAAACTGGCACTGTGGAAGTCCTCGATCTTCTTGATCCGCCCCCAGTAAATCAGCCCTTTGTTGTCCGTCAGATATTCGATCTTCTTGAAGAACGAACTGTACGGCGCCGAATGCTCGCCGACCTTCAACGGCATGCGCTTGAGCAACTCCTTGTCGGCGAAGTTGGAAACAAAACACTCCACCGGATGCGCAAACACACTGGTCTTGTCCGGCGCCGACTCACGACCCACCGACTCTTTACCACTGTCCGCCGCCACCCGCACCGGATCATCCCGCAACATATCCGCCGCCCCCGCTGGCGTGACAGGCTTGCGCACATACTCACGCCGGGTCAGCAACAACTCCGACGGGAAATGCTCCTCACGCCCGTCATCTACCTCGCCATCCGCCGTCTCAACGCCAGACACTGAAGCCTTCAAACTCACATACGGACAACCCGCCACATGCTGCGTCGTGGGAAGATTCTTGAAGTGCGGCGTGCGCACGTAATTCACGTTCTTGGCGTTGAACGTGCCCAACTCATTGGAAGCCTCGAACGTCGAACGACAAGCATCGTTGGGGCACTGGAAGTGTTCCTTCGCGGAGTCAAACGCCACCGTCTCATCGAAATTGAGATCGCGAACATCATAGATCGACAACTTGTCGTCGAGGCTGAGGCAGTAGGCGAGATCGAATTTCATGGTGGGGCTCGGATCCTTGAGTGGGGGAGGGGTATTAATAGCGGGAGGCGGCGCGGGTTGCACTGATTGTTTTCAGGATGCTGAATCTGTGGGAGCCAGCCTGCTGGCGAATTGGTGGTATCAACTCATTACCGAATTCAGACACCCACTCAGCAGCGAAAACTCCCCGTAGTCACAGAGTTTTTATTCCTCTGGAATGAGCCTTTTCACCCTTTCATAAAGCGAAGCTGTAAACGCCACGCGATCATTCGAATGGTGGCAACGACGATGGCAATTCGGACAAAGTGCTACAGCGTTCGAGACTTGATCCGAACCCTTATCTGCAAGTGGTTTGACATGGTGGACTTCAAGAAACGGCAGATCATGCATCTGAAACGGAGCCGGGTCGCCACAGCCTTCGCAATGCCCCTCAGCTTCATTTCGAACCCAGGCTCTAACCTCGGGATCGCGAACGTAAACCGTGCGAGTACTTGACGCTTTCTTTGGTTTCTTTATGCCTCTCGGCGGCTCTTTTATGTGCTTCTTCTGAATTGCAGCAGCGCGACGCTCTAGTGTTTCCTCGTCGGCTGTCGGAATAGCAGGGTCGCCCGGCTGGAAGCCGCGATTTGTGAGAGCTATTCGTATTAACTGCTCAACGTTCGAACCAACGTTTTTCGCCGGTTTATAACCCTTAATGGGTTTCCGATCCATCGTCATCAGGACTTTGGAAATGTTCTGCATTCGGAATTCGACAGAGCCTTTTGTACGAGTCGACAAGGCTGATGCGCGTAGTTCACGATTCTCATGTGCCTTGTTGAATTTGTGACCCGCGAGCTCTAAATCAAGCATTCTGAGATAGGTGTCAACCGCTGCCTCAATCTCAGCAACAGTCCAGTCAGTGTCTTTTTTCTTGTCGCTCATAAAATCGCCGAGGGGTTGAAAACCCTCGGACGATACTGAGTGGCCATCACGGCTGTCTAGGAAAATTCCTACAGAAAATAGCGACGGATCTCTCGAGATCCGACAACCACATCGCTAACCCATCGAATGCTTCGAAGACTGAAACACCTGCGTGACCCTTCGCCACCAGGAGTTCTCTACCGAAGCCCGACGTGGATTTTGATCATTTAACAGAGAAGGCATATCCCGAAGCCGAATCCAGCCCTCATCCTGCCAATGCAGCAAACTCAAAGACATTTCCGGCCAATCCAACAAACTCAACATGGGCCGATGTGAATCCCCCGAATCCTGCGCATCGCGCAATGTCGGCACTACCTCATTAGTCAACCACTCACGCAGCAACCGATTTCCCGGTACGTAGTGATAGATCAATAGCGCATACACCCCCGATTCACTGAGCATCAGATGCTGTTCTGGTTCTCGAAAGTACTCGATCCGCATGACGCGGCGTTGATCGCTATCTAGCTTGTGGACCACCCGATCATTCAGGTGGAAGCCCATCAAACGGCCAACATCCCGGGCGGAGAACCATGGCTGATTTTCGAGTAGAAGGGCATGTAGAGACAGGTTGTGGCGAGAGAAAACAGTTACCGAGCATGGATCCGACATATCTATGACCTCTACGTTATGGATTTTGGGCGGGCCTGACCCCAACGTAGAGCGGACTTAAAAAATCCCAACGAGCAGAACAGTTGTCACCGACGAATCACGCGTCTGTGTCACTGACGAAGCTTTCTACGTTGGGCGTTTCTTAGGCACCTGCCACAGAGCTTAGTAGTGCTCGCAGCAGGCTTCAATGGGAAGCGACTGTAAGTGCTGTAGGAGATTGAGCGCTGTGACGTAGGCGTAAAAAGGCTCACCGATCGCCCACAAAAAAGCCCCGACAAAATCGGGGCTTTTTGCTTTCTCGACTTGTCGACTCAGGCAGCAATCGTCAAATCATGCCAAGCGAGACTATTAGTCCCAGCTCAGAGCACCACCAGTTTGGTATTCAATCACCCGCGTCTCAAAGAAATTCTTCTCTTTCTTCAAGTCCATAATCTCGCTCATCCAAGGGAACGGGTTAGTCGTCCCTGGGTACTCTTCTTTCAAACCAATCTGCGACAAACGACGGTTAGCGATGAACTTCAAATAATCCTCCATCATCGCAGCATTCATACCCAACACCCCGCGAGGCATGGTATCCCGTGCGTATTCGATCTCCAGCTGCGTACCCTGCAGGATCATCTGGGTCGCTTCTTCTTTCATCTCAGCATCCCACAAATGTGGGTTTTCGATTTTGATCTGGTTGATCACGTCGATGCCGAAGTTCAGGTGCATGGATTCGTCGCGCAGGATGTATTGGAACTGCTCGGCGACGCCGGTCATTTTGTTGCGGCGGCCCATGGAGAGGATTTGGGTGAAGCCGCAGTAGAAGAAGATGCCTTCCAGAACGCAGTAGTAGGCGATCAGGTTGCGCAGCAACTCTTTGTCGGTGTCTGGGGTGCCGGTTTCGAACTTCGGATCGGAGATCGAACGGGTGTACTTCAGGCCCCAGGCTGCCTTTTTGGCGACCGATGGGATCTCGTGGTACATGTTGAAGATTTCGCCTTCATCCATGGCCAGGGATTCGATGCAGTACTGGTAGGCGTGGGTGTGGATCGCTTCTTCGAACGCCTGGCGCAGGATGTACTGGCGGCATTCCGGATTGGTGATCAGGCGGTACACGGCCAGTACCAGGTTGTTGGCAACCAGGGAGTCGGCGGTGGAGAAGAAGCCGAGGTTGCGCATGACGATGCGGCGCTCGTCGTCGGTCAGGCCTTCCGGGTTTTTCCAGAGGGCGATGTCGGCGGTCATGTTGACTTCTTGCGGCATCCAGTGGTTTGCGCAACCGTCCAGATACTTCTGCCAGGCCCAGTCGTACTTGAAAGGTACGAGTTGGTTGAGGTCGGCGCGGCAGTTGATCATGCGCTTTTCGTCAACGGCGACACGGGCGGAGGCGCCTTCGAGTTCGGCGAGGCCTTCGGCGACGTCGAGGGAGTTCAGTGCAGCCTTGGCGCGGGCCACGGCGGCCGAGTCGTCGGCGGTGACGGCGCGGGCTTCCAGCGCTGCGGCACCGCCGGCGTTGTCGAGGCGGTCCATGTTGGCTTCGCTTGCGTGGCCGGCGTTGGCGCCTTTCACGGTTGCGACTTCACTGTCTTCTTTATCGAATTCGTCCCAGCTCAGCATGACGTGTCGTCTCCTGCGTGAGGGCTTGTGCCCGTGTGAAACCTGAAGGGTTGGTTTTTCACACGGCCAAACAAGCCGCGTTGGATGTCGTTTTTTGCAGCGCTGCACGCAGGCAAATAAACAGAAATTTTGACGGGTTCCGAGAGCCTCTGATGGGCGCAATCAGCGTCTGGCACTGTTGCGGGGCTTCAGAATGGCTTTTGCTCCCTGTAAGGGAATATTGCTGACCCGTATGGGGCGGCATTATAGGGAAATTTTTACCGGCGTGGTGCGGCGAATCGGCTCATGGCGCGGCCGAGGAGGGGGTGGATTTCGGTCCGACCGAGGGATTACAGGGCTTTGCGCGGAGTCGGCCCCGAAAGATTTTTTTTCGTTAATTTTTTGGCAGGTGGTTTTTTGTTTAAAAAATAGCCAGAAAAGCGGGTTTTTCACTATATCTAGTGTTTTGCAAGCCTTTTTAGCGGCTCCAGACACAACTGAGCCCGACCGTAGCCGGGCTGGAATCGACCCTCAATGTAGCGCTGAGCGATCCGATTCGGTGCAGTCTGATTCAGTTCGTGCAGCCGTTGCCCATGATGCTGTAGCGCAGGATGTGGCGTTGGCCTTTGGAGTCGTCGTATTCCATTTTCGCCGGTACTACTTCGCAGACATTTGGTACTTCGCTCATCGATACAACTTTGGCGATGTCCAGATGTGTGGAGTAAGTGTATTCCTCGATGACCGGTTGTTGCTGTGCGACATCAGTCGGGACCTCGTCTGCCATGGCGGTTGCGCACAGACTGCTGAGGACCAGAACCAATAAAGCTTTCATTTGTAATTCACCTTTTTGAGGTCGAGTGGGGTCACGCAACCTTTTTAGGGTTGCGTGTGGAGCTTGAGTATTTGATGCGTTACTTGGAGAGCTGGATTAACGGCCTTCGTGGGGGCTGTAACGTTGTTAATCGCGGTTGCCTTGTTGGCGAGGTGAATTTTAGGGCGGTGAGGTGTCGGTAAACAGGGGCGGTTTTGATAAACACTTTTGATAGATTTGGTAACAATCGATTGAGATCTTGGAGTCTGGGCGGATGGGGGTTGCCTGATGGACCGCTTTGAATGCATCGCTGGCAACCCAGCTCCTACACGGAATGCGGACATTTTGTAGGGGCTTGTTACTACCATCGTCGAATGGTTCTATGGCCCCCACCCGGCTACAACGGGGTCATACAAAAACAACTATTACACCGAGGTAGGAAAGATGAGTGCGGCTTCTCTGTATCCCGTTCGTCCCGAGGTTCTGGCAAACACGCTGACTGACGAGGCGACCTACAAAGCCATGTACCAGCAGTCGGTCGTCAACCCTGACGGCTTCTGGCGCGAGCAAGCCAAGCGTCTGGACTGGATCAAGCCCTTCACCACGGTGAAACAGACCTCGTTCGACGATCACCATGTCGACATCAAGTGGTTTGCCGACGGCACCCTGAACGTTTCCTACAACTGCCTCGACCGTCATCTGGCCGAGCGCGGCGACCAAGTCGCGATCATCTGGGAAGGCGACGATCCTTCCGAAAGCCGCAACATCACCTACCGCGAACTGCACGAGCAAGTGTGCAAACTGGCCAACGCCCTGCGTGGTCAGGACGTGCACCGTGGCGACGTGGTGACCATTTACATGCCGATGATCCCCGAAGCCGTGGTCGCCATGCTGGCCTGCACCCGGATCGGCGCGATTCACTCGGTAGTGTTCGGCGGTTTCTCGCCGGAAGCCCTGGCCGGTCGCATCATCGATTGCCGTTCTAAAGTGGTGATCACCGCTGACGAAGGCATCCGTGCCGGCAAGAAGATTTCCCTCAAGGCCAACGTCGACGACGCCCTGACCAACCCGGAAACCAGCAGCATCCAGAAAGTCATCGTGTGCAAGCGCACCGGTGGCGACATCAAGTGGAACCAGCATCGCGACATCTGGTACGAAGACCTGATGAAGGTCGCGGGCACCGTTTGCGCACCGAAAGAGATGGGCGCCGAAGAAGCGTTGTTCATTCTTTATACCTCCGGCTCCACTGGCAAGCCGAAGGGCGTGCAGCACACCACCGGCGGTTATCTGCTGTATGCGGCGATGACCCACGAACGCGTGTTCGACTACCGTCCGGGCGAAATCTACTGGTGCACCGCCGACGTCGGCTGGGTCACCGGCCACAGTTACATCGTCTACGGCCCGCTGGCCAACGGCGCGACCACCGTGCTGTTCGAAGGTGTGCCGAACTACCCGGACATCACCCGGGTGGCGAAGATCATCGACAAGCACAAGGTCAACATCCTCTACACCGCGCCGACCGCGATCCGCGCGATGATGGCCTCGGGTCAGGCGGCGGTTGAAGGCGCCGATGGCAGCAGCCTGCGCCTGCTCGGGTCGGTAGGTGAGCCGATCAACCCGGAAGCCTGGGACTGGTACTACAAGAATGTCGGCAAGTCGCGTTGCCCGATCGTCGATACCTGGTGGCAGACCGAAACCGGCGGCAACATGATGAGCCCGCTGCCGGGTGCCCACGCGCTGAAGCCGGGTTCGGCGGCGCGTCCGTTCTTCGGTGTGGTGCCGGCGCTGGTCGACAACCTCGGCAACATCATCGAGGGCGAGGCCGAGGGCAATCTGGTGATTCTCGATTCGTGGCCGGGTCAGGCGCGTACGCTGTACGGCGATCACGATCGTTTCGTCGATACCTACTTCAAGACCTTCCGTGGCATGTACTTCACCGGTGACGGCGCGCGTCGCGATGCCGATGGTTACTACTGGATCACCGGGCGCGTGGACGACGTGCTCAACGTCTCCGGCCACCGTATGGGCACCGCCGAGATCGAAAGCGCGATGGTCGCGCATCCGAAAGTTGCCGAAGCTGCGGTGGTGGGTGTGCCGCATGACATCAAGGGGCAGGGCATCTATGTCTATGTGACCTTGAAGAACGGTGAGGAGCCGACCGAGCAGTTGCGCCTGGAGCTGAAGAACTGGGTGCGCAAGGAGATCGGCCCGATCGCTTCGCCGGACGTGATCCAGTGGGCGCCGGGGCTGCCGAAGACCCGTTCGGGCAAGATCATGCGCCGTATTCTGCGCAAGATTGCCACGGCGGAATACGATGGCTTGGGCGATATCTCGACCCTGGCGGATCCGGGTGTGGTGCAGCATTTGATTGATACGCACAAGACCATGAATGTTGCTTAAGCGTTAGGAGCATAGGAGCCCTGTCCGGTGTATGCCGGGCAGGGCTTTTTTGTGTCTGGTGGATTTGTGTCGATCGGGCTGGCCTCTTCGCGAGCAGGCTCGCTCCCACAAGGAAGTGGGCGCATTTTGATCGTTCCCACGCTCTGCGTGGGAATGCAGCAAGGGACGCTCTGCGTCCCATAAGCCGACGCAGAGCGTCGAGGGAGGCGTTCCCACGCGGAGCGTGGGAACGATCAGCGACTCAACCAATAATTATCGATCTGCGCCGTCAGACCTTTCCCGCTGTTACCCGCCCCAACCCAATGTGTAACCGCCCGCGCCAAACCGGGGCGAAGGGAAACGCGGTGCGCCGTTTTAGAGCCGCCAAAGCCCCGCGGAAAAATAAGACATAACGCTGCGCTTGCCGGATTAGAAGGGTTTACGAATAATAGGCCCGCAACTTGCAATATGTATCGGTTCACTGTCTTTCGCTCTTGCATGAATTTGCAGGGCTGTCAATGAGCTCAAACCGCTTTCTCGGTGCATCTGTAATTAGTTGTCGCATTGAAGAAATATCGGCTTCGGGCCTGTCGTTAGAATGCCGATCACTCGCTCATCGTGGCTGACGTTGAAATCGCCTGCGGTTTCAACGGGAAATTTCCGCCGATGCGCAACCGATTTCCGATTCACCCATTCGCATATTGGGCTGTCGCTCACTCTGCCGTTTTTGCCCTTTACCGATGGAGTCCCAAGATGAAGAAACTTGTGCTGCTTGGCGCCCTGGCACTGTCCGTGCTGTCGCTGAATGCCGTCGCTGACGAAAAACCTGTGAAAATCGGCATCGAAGCGGCTTACCCTCCATTCGCTTCGAAAGCACCGGACGGCAGCATCGTCGGTTTCGACTACGACATCGGCAACGCGCTGTGCGAAGAGATGAAGGTCAAGTGTGTGTGGGTCGAGCAAGAGTTCGACGGCCTGATCCCGGCTCTCAAAGTGCGCAAGATCGACGCGATCCTGTCGTCGATGTCGATCACCGAAGATCGCAAGAAGTCGGTCGATTTCACCAACAAGTACTACAACACCCCGGCGCGTCTGGTCATGAAGGCCGGCACTCAGGTCAGCGAAGGTCTGGCTGAACTGAAAGGCAAGAACATCGGCGTACAGCGTGGCTCGATCCACGAGCGTTTCGCCCGCGAAGTTCTGGCTCCACTGGGCGCCGAGATCAAGCCGTACGGCTCGCAGAACGAAATCTACCTCGACGTGGCCGCCGGTCGCCTCGACGGTACCGTGGCTGACGCCACCCTGCTCGATGACGGCTTCCTGAAAACCGACGCCGGCAAAGGCTTCGCATTCGTTGGCCCGGCCTTCACCGACGTCAAATACTTCGGCGACGGCGTAGGTATCGCGGTGCGCAAGGGCGACGCCCTGAAAGACAAGATCAACACTGCCATCGCGGCCATCCGCGAAAACGGCAAATACAAGGCAATCCAGGACAAGTACTTCGCCTTCGACATCTACGGCAAGTAAGACGTCTCTGCGACAAGTCCGAAATGGCGCAAGCAACAGAATCTCTGCGGTTTGCGCCATTTTTTCATCCCAACTTTCGAGGACCTGAATCATGTTGAAAGGCTACGGGGCTGTCATCCTCGATGGCGCATGGCTGACGCTTCAGCTCGCCTTGTCGTCCATGGCTCTGGCCATCGTTCTCGGGCTGATCGGTGTCGCGTTGCGCCTGTCGCCGGTGCGCTGGCTGGCGTGGCTGGGCGACCTGTATTCGACGGTGATCCGCGGCATTCCCGATCTGGTGCTGATCCTGCTGATCTTCTACGGCGGTCAGGACTTGCTCAACCGCGTCGCGCCGATGCTCGGCTATGACGACTACATCGACCTGAACCCGCTGGCCGCCGGTATCGGCACCCTCGGTTTCATCTTCGGTGCGTACCTCTCGGAAACCTTCCGTGGTGCGTTCATGGCGATCCCCAAGGGCCAGGCCGAAGCGGGCATGGCGTACGGCATGAGCAGTTTTCAGGTGTTCTTCCGGGTGATGGTGCCGCAGATGATTCGTCTGGCGATTCCCGGCTTCACCAACAACTGGCTGGTACTGACCAAGGCCACCGCGCTGATTTCCGTGGTCGGTCTGCAAGACATGATGTTCAAGGCCAAGCAGGCGGCGGATGCCACGCGCGAGCCTTTCACCTTCTTCCTCGCAGTGGCGGCGATGTACCTGGTGATCACCAGTGTTTCGTTGCTGGCATTGCGTCACCTTGAGAAGCGCTACTCGGTAGGCGTAAGGGCGGCTGATCTATGATCTTCGACTACAACGTCATCTGGGAGGCACTGCCGCTGTACTTCGGCGGCCTGCTGACCACCCTCAAACTGCTCGCGCTGTCGCTGTTCTTCGGCTTGCTCGCGGCGTTGCCGCTGGGGCTGATGCGCGTCTCGAAAAACCCGTTCGTCAACGGCGCCGCGTGGCTGTACACCTACGTAATTCGCGGCACGCCGATGCTGGTGCAGCTGTTCCTGATCTACTACGGTCTGGCCCAGTTCGAAGCGGTACGCGAAAGCTTCCTGTGGCCGTGGCTGTCGAGCGCAACGTTCTGCGCCTGCCTGGCTTTTGCCGTGAACACCAGCGCCTACACCGCAGAAATCATCGCCGGCAGCCTGAAAGCCACGCCGAACGGTGAGATCGAAGCGGCCAAGGCCATGGGCATGTCGCGCTTCAAACTGTACAAGCGCATTCTGCTGCCGTCGGCCCTGCGCCGCGCGCTGCCGCAGTACAGCAACGAAGTGATCATGATGCTGCAGACCACCAGTCTGGCGTCGATCGTGACCCTGATCGACATCACTGGCGCGGCACGTACCGTCAATGCGCAGTTCTACCTGCCGTTCGAGGCGTACATCACCGCTGGCGTGTTCTACCTGTGCCTGACCTTCATTCTGGTCAAGCTGTTCAAACTGGCCGAGCGTCGCTGGTTGAGCTACCTCGCGCCACGGAAGCACTGATATGCAACGCATTGATCACGTATTGCCGTGGAGCCACCTGGGCAGCGAGCGCAAGGTTTCGGTTTTCCGTTTCGGCAGCGGCGAGCGCAAGGCCTACATCCAGGCCAGCCTGCACGCCGATGAACTGCCGGGCATGCGCACCGCCTGGGAGCTGAAAAAGCGCCTCGGCGAACTCGAAGCCCAAGGCTTGCTCAACGGCGTGATCGAGCTGGTGCCGGTGGCCAATCCGATCGGTCTCGGGCAACTGCTGCAAGGCAATTTCCAGGGCCGTTTCGAGGCGGGCAGCGGCAAGAATTTCAACCGTGACTTCGTTGAGCTCAGCGCGCCGGTGGCGGCGGCACTGGGCGACAAGCTCGGTGATGATCCCCATGCCAACGTGCGCCTGATCCGCCAGGCAATGGCCGACCACCTGGCCGGCTTGCCTGAAGCGAGCAGCCAGTTGCAAGGCATGCAGCGTGTGCTGCTCAGCCACGCCTGCACCGCCGATGTGGTGCTGGATCTGCACTGCGATGCCGAAGCCGCGCTGCACATGTACGCGCTGCCGCAGCACTGGCCGCAGTGGCGTTCGCTGTCGGCACACCTGAACGTCAAGGTTGGTTTGCTCGCGGAAGATTCCGGCGGCAGCTCGTTCGATGAAGCCTGCTCGTTGCCATGGCTGCGCCTGTCGCGGCAGTTCCCCGAGGCGCAGATTCCGCTGGCGTGTCTGGCGACGACGATCGAGCTGGGCGGGCAGGCCGACACCGGCCGCGTCGAAGCCGAGGCTTATGCTGAAGGCATTCTGGCGTTCCTTGCCGAGCAAGGTCTAATCACCGGCGAGTGGCCGGACCCGGCCTTCGAACCGTGCGAAGGCATGCCGTTCGAAGGCACCGAATTGTTGTTCGCGCCGCACCCCGGTGTGGTGAGTTTTTCCCGCAGGCCCGGCGAATGGGTCGAAGCGGGCGACGAGATTTTTCAAGTGATCGACCCTGTGTCCGATCGGGTCAGCACGGTATGTGCTGGTACGTCCGGGGTGCTGTTTGCCATTGAACGGCTGCGCTATGCCCAACCCGGTTTCTGGCTGGCCAAGGTGGCGGGGCGCGAAGCGCTGCGTCACGGGCGCTTGCTCAACGACTGACTGACTGTTTTTGTGAGAACCGACCGCATGTACAAACTTGAAGTCCAAGACCTGCATAAACGCTATGGCAGTCACGAAGTGCTCAAGGGCGTGTCCCTGAAAGCCGCCGCCGGCGATGTGATCAGCATCATCGGCTCCAGTGGCTCCGGCAAAAGTACTTTCCTGCGTTGCATCAACCTGCTCGAGCAGCCGCACGCCGGCAAGATCCTGCTCAACAACGAAGAGCTGAAACTGGTGGCGAACAAGGACGGCGCGCTGAAAGCCGCTGATCCGAAACAGCTGCAACGCATGCGTTCGCGCCTGTCGATGGTGTTCCAGCATTTCAACCTGTGGTCGCACATGACCGCGATTGAAAACATCATGGAAGCACCGGTGCACGTGCTCGGCGTACCCAAGTACGAAGCCCGGGAAAAAGCCGAGTACTACCTGAACAAGGTTGGCGTGGCCCATCGTAAGGATGCGTTCCCGGGGCACATGTCCGGTGGCGAACAGCAGCGTGTGGCGATTGCCCGGGCGCTGGCGATGGAACCGGAAGTGATGCTGTTCGACGAACCGACCTCGGCCCTCGACCCGGAACTGGTCGGCGACGTGCTGAAAGTCATGCAGGCGCTGGCGCAGGAAGGCCGCACCATGGTCGTGGTGACCCACGAAATGGGCTTTGCCCGTGAAGTGTCGAACCAGTTGGTGTTCCTGCACAAAGGCGTCGTCGAAGAAAGCGGCAACCCGCGCGAAGTGCTGGTCAACCCGCAGTCGGAGCGCTTGCAGCAGTTCCTGTCGGGCAGCCTGAAATAAATCAGGGCTGCCGTTGTGCACCAGATTAGGTCATGCTTCGCGACCTTCTGGCT
Source organism: Pseudomonas siliginis (assembly GCF_019145195.1). Taxonomy (GTDB): domain Bacteria; phylum Pseudomonadota; class Gammaproteobacteria; order Pseudomonadales; family Pseudomonadaceae; genus Aquipseudomonas; species Aquipseudomonas siliginis. Next base: position 48,007 of record NZ_JAHSTW010000013.1, on the reverse strand, counting down.
GGCTCAGATGCCCTGTGGGAGCGAGCCTGCTCGCGAAAGCGGTAGAACAGATAGCAGTTATGTTGACTGGTACACCGCCTTCGCGAGCAGGCTCGCTCCCACATTCTGATCTTCACCGGTTTCAGGATTTGTGTTCATTTCCGGGCTAGCATTGGCCCATGCCTTCATCACCGTTGTTCGTTTCGGATTGCCCGCCCATGACTGCCCATCGAATTGGTTTCCTGATTTGGCCCAGCACTAAAGCGTTGACGCTGGCGCTGGCGGAGGAGGCCTTGCGTGTTGCGCAGCGGGTGCACCCGGACGTGGTTTACGAACTGTCGTTCTTGCAGGCCGAGCCGCAGACCGAAGGGGCCTGGCAATTGCCCGGCGAGCCGTGGGCCGGCAAGCTCGAGAATTTCCAGAAACTGTTCCTGCTCGCTGACGAGCCACCGACCACCCTCGCGCCGGCGCTGAGCAGTGCGCTCAAGCAACTGGTGCGTGCCGGTTGCGTGATCGGTGGTCTGTCGGCCGGTGTCTATCCGCTGGCCCAGCTCGGTTTGCTCGACGGTTATCGCGCCGCCGTGCACTGGCGCTGGCAGGACGATTTCGCTGAGCGCTTCCCGAAAGTCATCGCCACCAGCCATCTGTTCGACTGGGATCGCGATCGTCTGACCGCTTGTGGTGGCATGTCGGTGCTCGACCTGTTGCTGGCGGTGCTGGCCCGCGATCACGGTGCGGAGCTGGCCGGTGCGGTGTCGGAAGAACTGGTCGTTGAGCGCATCCGCGAGGGCGGTGAGCGTCAGCGCATCCCGTTGCAGAATCGCCTCGGCTCCAGCCATCCGAAGCTCACCCAAGCGGTGTTGCTGATGGAAGCCAACATCGAAGAGCCGCTGACCACCGACGAAATCGCCCAACACGTGTGCGTATCCCGTCGGCAGTTGGAGCGGATCTTCAAGCAATACCTCAACCGCGTGCCGAGCCAGTACTACTTGGAACTGCGCCTGAACAAGGCCCGGCAGATGTTGATGCAGACCAGCAAGTCGATCATCCAGATCGGCTTGTCCTGTGGCTTCTCCTCGGGGCCGCACTTCTCCAGCGCCTATCGCAATTTCTTCGGTGCCACGCCGCGCGAAGATCGCAACCAGCGGCGCAGCAGCAGCCCGTTCGAATTGTCGTCAGTGCCGCCGGAGCGTGGCTGAGCGCGGATCGACCCTCAATCGGTTTCCATGCCGCCGGAGAAGTCATGGAAATCCTCAATCGTCTGATACGCGGTGTCGTTGCTCGACTGCTGCTCCAGCAGGCGCAATTGATACGCCGCCTCATACCGCCGCAGGCGCTGCAAACTTTCGGCAGTCAGCGGGTTGTCGCTGAAGTCGTATTCGGTCAGCACGTCGCCGGGCTGTGAAGGAAACTCGCCCGGCAACTCGGTGATCGCGTTCCCGGACAAGTCCGCGTACATCAATCGAGGCAGTTCGAGCAGGCCGTCAGGCACCTTGCTCAAGGCACAGTTGCCCAGACGCAAATCGGTCATCTGCGGGAAATGACTCAGATCCGGAGCGATGTTGAGCGGATTGTCGCTCAGGTCCACCGAACTCAGGTTTCTCAGCGTTGCGAATGCTTCTGCGGTCTGCGCAGTCAACGTGATCTCACAGCCCGGCAGATACAGGCTGCGCAGCCTTTCCATGGCGAAAATCGGGGCGGGAATCTCGCTCAGCGGATAATTGCGGATGTCGATGCCTTTGAGCTTCGGGAACAGCTCCAGCAGACGATCGATCCGAGGCGCAGCGGACGCTGTGGTGGTCAGTTTCAATTGTTCGATGTGGTCGAAACGCGCAGTCAGCGGCGGCAGCTCACCGGTAAACGACAACTCGCAGCTGACCCTTGGCCCTGTCAGGAACGAGGGTGCGCGGCGCAGGTCGTCTTCGAGGTTTTGCCTGAAGTGCTGGCGGTTGAGTCTTTCCCTGGCTGCCGCGTCGGTCGCAAGCGGCATCTGCGTGTCAGTATCGTTGGAAGTCTCGTTGGCCCAGCTATCCAGGCGTTCGAGCAGGCTGGTGAGCTCGGTTTTGCGGCGCATCAGCTCAACACGTCCATCGGCCAGCGTGCCCGCAAGCTTGTAGACCAGATCGTTGGCATCGAAGCCGAACAGCGATGGGTAAAGGCTTTGCGCCAGATCGATGTCTTGCTGTTGGACCCAGACACCGAAGTTGTCAGCCTTGGCCTGGAATGCGGCCTTGATCCGTTCTCTGGAAGCAACCGACAACGGGTTGCCGCCCAGTTCAATGCCGCGATCGGCATACTGCGTCAGTTGCGCCGGCAATTCGCTGATGTTGTTGTCGCTCAGCAACGCGACTTCCAAGTGCGGCAGCTGTTCCAGCCCGGCGGGAACACTATCGATGCCGGTGTTGATCAGGTCGATGAACGTCAGGTTCTGCAGTGTCGATAGGTCGGGCGTGACCTGCAGTGGGTTGCTATACAGGTCCAGAGATTTCAATCGGGTCATCGTGGACAGGATCGCTTGTCCGGCAGCATCCAGAGTGATCTGGCACTTGCTTAGCATCAACCTCTCAAGCAGCGGCAGGCTTGGCAGCGATTGGGGTATCCGGCCCAAGGCGAAATCCTGCAGTTCCAGTCCGCGCAGGCCGCTGAAGCTTCGGAAAAAACCATCGGGAATGTTCAGCCCCGGATTGCCCTGAAGGTTGAGATGCGTGATGTGGCTGAAGTCAGCGGTCAGTTCCGGCAATTCGCCGGTGAATGTCGCATCGGCTTCGAAAGTATTGAACCGCAGGGCTGAGTTTTCGTTTTGCCGGCCGCGCCAGAGTTTCTCAAGGTCGCTGCTGAATCTTTGTCTGGCGGCGAGTTCTGCAAATTTTTCCGGCGCAGTCCAGGGCAGCTCTGTCGAAGGGTTGTTGACCGGCAAGCGCGCGCTCCATGTGTTGAGATCACTGGTCATGCGGGCAATTTCCGCCTCCCATCTGACCAGTTGTGCCGTACCGGTCGGTAATGTCCCGGGCAGGCGATAAATCATGTTGATCGCAGCGTTTTCGCCCAGTCGCGGGAACAGTCTCTGCGCCATGGCAATGTCAGCCGATGGCGGCTTGATCCGGAAGTTGCGCCCGTGAGTGGCGTAGTAGAGCTTGATGCGGTCGCGGGCATTCATGGACAGAGGATTGTCGTTCAGATAGACGCTGTCGGCCCGCTCGGGATGCAAACTGAAGACAGCGTCGGGCAGCACGGTTATCTGGTTGTTATTGAGATGGAGCTCTCGCAGCAGCGGATGCTCGGCGATGCCCTTCGGCACGCTTGTCAGTTCGCTATGGCCGAGTGAGAAGTTCGTCACCTTGGGCAGGATTGTCAGGTCTGGCGCGTTTGTCAGTGGGTTATGGCTCAGATCGAGCAACCGCAACTCGGGCAGCGCGCCGAGTACCTGCTGCCCGGCAGGGGTAAGCGTCAGCGCGCAGTCATTGAGTTTGAGCTCTTTGAGATAGTGCAGACGGCTGACGAAAGAAGGGATGTCATAGAGTGTGAAAGCTTTCAGTTCCAGCATCTGAAGATTCGGGAACAAGGCAGCGAACGGCTCCAGTCCCGCGATCGTCACGTTGCCCGCCAGCGTAAGGCTGGTAACGTGATCGAAGTTGACCGTCAGGCGCGGCATTTCGCCGAGGAACTGAAGGTCTGCCGCAAAAGAACGAGCGCGCTTGCCGGTGCCCATCGATCTTTCGCCCCAGAAGTCCTCTATCAATTGCTTGAAGTCCGAGCGTGCGGATCGTTGCGCCAGATGCTCGCTTGCGCTTAAGGCGTGACCGGTAACCGGGTGCGCAGACGGCGTTGCCAAAGCCCAGCGGGTCAGGTCATCGCGCATCTGTTGCTGTTCTGCTTGCCAGCGAAGCAGCTGTTGGCGACCGTCGGCCAGGTCGCCGGGCAAGTCGTAAATCATCTCGCTGGCCTCTTGCTTGTTCAAACCGGGAAACAACTGCCGGGCGAGGCTCACGTCCGGCTCGGCCGCCAATACGTCGAAGTCGTTGCGATGGAGGCGGTAGTAGTTTTTGATCTGCTCACGGGTGGCGGCCGATAGCGGGTTGTCGGCAAGGTCAATGCCGTCGCTGCGCTCGGCGGGGAGGTCGAACAGCGCCTCGGGCAGTTGCGTGATGCGGTTGCCTGCGAGCACTGCGGTTCGCAACCCCGGATGGCTGGCCAGTCCTTCGGGAACGACGGTCAGCCCGCAGTTGGACAGATCGAGATAGATCAATTCGGGCAACAAATTCAGGTCGGGGAACGTACCCAACGGATTGTCGCTCAGGTCCAGCGAGTCGAGGCTGCCAAGTGACAGCAGCGCAGCCTGGTTTTCCGGGGTCATGACCACGCCACAATTTTTCAGCTCCAGATCGCTTAGTTGAGGCAGTTTTGCTTCGCCCAGCGCAAGCGGTCCCAGTTCGAAGCCGTTCATTTTCAGCTTGGCAAGGTTGGGGAAGCACTCCACGAAGCGCAGGGCGTCGGTGCTATTGGCGGTGCCGGTGAGGTTCAGCCGCGTCACGCGCTCCAGACCGGCGCTGAGTACCGGCATATCCCCACTGAACGTCGCCGTTGCTTTGAGTTCTTCAAGGCGCGGGTACAGGGGCGGGCTGCGCCAGAATTGCTCGATCTGTTGCGCAAAGGATCGCCGGGCCTCCAGTTCGCGGGTTTGTGCCTCGAGAGGCAGACGCTCCCCCGACTCAGAGGCGGTCACGGTGGCCTGGTTGATCCATTGACTGAGTTCGAGATTCAGCACGCCGAGTTCATTTTCCCAGCGGGACAACTGTGCGCCGCACTCCGCCAATGGCCCGGGCAATCGGTACAACACCTGTGTTGCGCCTTCCGTGTCAAGGGATGGAAACAAGGCGATGGTGCGTTGCAGATCCTCCTGGACGGGCCGGACGCCGAAGTGCCTTCCGGTGTGCTCGTAGAACACTTTTACCCGCTCGCGGGAAGCCGCCGTCAACGGGTTATCGGCGAAGGTATAACCATCGCTGAGGGAGCTTGCCAGGTTGAAAAAACTGTCCGGTATCCGCGTGATGCGGTTGCGATCGAATTGCGCCGAAATCAGGCGCGGATGATCCAGCAGATCGTCGGGCACCGTGTGAATGCCGGTATCCGACAGGTTCACGTAGCGCAACGAAGGCAGTGTATGCAGGTCCGGAGGCAGGCCCAGCGCATTGCCTTGCAGATCGAGCAGGGTGAGCTGCGGCATGGCCGCGAGCACTGACTCTGTGACCGTCGTCAGACTGATCCGACAATTGCGTAAGCGCAATTCGCGCAGCGAGCGCATCGAAGTCAGTGCTTGCGGCAGGCTCGACAGATTGAGGTTGCGCGCATCGATATTCTGCAACTGGCTGAAGGACTGCAGAAAGCTGTCGACAGATGTGGTCATCGGGCTGCCATCAATGGCGAGCGAGGTGATATGGCTGAAGTCTGCTGACAACACGGGCAAGTCGCCCATCACCGCAGGTGTAAGGCGCAAGGCGTATCCGGCGGCAAAGCCCCGGTGATTGATACCCGTGACGTGCTCCCGTCTCCAGGCTTTGAGCAATTGCTCCCTGAGCAGCCTGCGATTCTGGATTTCGGCGCGCTTCTCCAGCGAGGTGAGCGCCGTGCCGGTTTCCGGGTGCACGGTGGGGGGATTGTTGGCCCAGACATGCAGTTCGTTCTGCAATTGCAGGTAGTCATTTTGCAAACGAAGCATTTCGGCGCGCGGGCCTGCGGGACTGCTGCGCATGCTTTCGGCGAGGAAGCGCATTTCATGGTTCGACATGCGTGGATAGAGCACCCGGATGTCTTCTTCGAGGGTGTGCGGCTGGTAAGCGGGGCGTGGCGGACGCGGAGCATGGGCGTAACCGTCGGTACCGAGCAGGCGCAGGGTGTCGATAGCCGGCGCTCGGGACGGCGTATGGGCAATCACCTGACGCCACTCGTTGCGCTCGAGCGTGCGTTCACGAATGGCCGCCTTCAGCGCCTGACCCTGGCCGATCCGCAGGTCCAGGCTCTGGCGCTCACTGTCGGGCAATGCGTACAACAGGCTGGAATAGAAATCAGCGAATGAATGCAGCTGCTGCCCACGATCGTCATAAGGTTGGTATTGGCCATCGTCGCGGCGAACCAGCACCTTGTATTCGGGCGCATCGTCACGGCCGATCGTGTCCAGTAACCGGCCTTCGTAGCGCCCGTCGCGGATTTCGATGCGCACATCGCCGCTCCAGCCCGGCAACAATTTGAGGCTGTGCAGCGCTAGAGAGTCAGAGTCGTGATTGCTCACCGAATCCAGCTCAAGGCCTTCATACGCGCGGGTAAGGCGCACCTCGTCACTGGCCATCTGCATGAGCGCCTGCTGGCGCGGGGGCAATTGTCCTTCGCTGATCTGCAGCAGTTCGCTGCCGGTCGCGGTATCGAGCAGTTCGCGGGTAATGCTGGCCGGCAATTGCGGAGGGTGGGTCTTGAGTCGTGCCGCCAGCGGGTCGTCGAGGTGCTGAAGGGCTTGATAGCGCGACTCGAACAGCGCGCTGGTGTTGCGTCTGGCGAGGTCGGCCACTTGTTTGCGCAGGTTGTGGCTGCGGACCTCGATGGACGGCGTCGGTCCCGCGAAGGGCTCGTCCAGCAAGTTTTTGATCTGCGTCTCGTCGAGGGCGTGGAGCAGCGCTTTCAGCACGTCGCCACCGACCAGTTCGCCCTGGCGCAGTTCGGTCACGGGCAGGCTTGCGTCTGTGGACGATTGCCACAATGGCTCGCCTTGGCGATCGAGCAGGCGCAGGCACTGGTCGTCTGGCCAGCGGCCGTATTCGCTGAGCACCTGCAGCTGCGTGACCGGGTCGGCGCGCAAAAAAACTTCAGCGTCAGCGCTGTCGAGCTGGTCGATGAAGCGTTGCAACTGCTGATCAATCTTGAAGCGCTGGATGCTGTCGGCCAGCAGCGGCGGGACCTTTTCCTGCTCGACATGCATTTTGCGCAACGCGTCTTCGCTGGTTCCGCTGATCTGCAGCACGGTTTCGCGCTCGCTCGCGGACAAGCTCTCGACCGCAGGGCCGATACGGCGCAGCGCGGTTGCGCCATCCCATTCCAGCGGTTGCTCCAGTTCAGTGTGCCAAGCGCCTTCGCCGTTGTGGCGCAGCACCGGTTGGTATGCGTCGGGGCGACTCGGATGTTCGATGCGGTACTGCCCCGGCACCTGACTTTCCGTGACCGCAAAGTGCGCGTCCTCCAAGGGCAGCAGAAGCTTGTCCTCATGCGCATGCAAACCCAGGGCATCGGGTTGCGAATCGGCAGTCGGGCGCTGCGGATGTTTGTAGCGTTCGAGATCCGGTTGCCAGTAGCGGGTGTCGCCATTGGCCAGTTGTACCGGTTTGAAGCGGTCGATGAACGCCACGATTTCCTTGGGCAATACCTTGCGAAACTCGGCCGCGCCAATCGCACCGCCGACGGCGAACATGCCCAACTGGATCATCGATTCCACGGTCCCCATCAGGTGTTCGACCGCTTCGGTCGTGCGCCCCTGCGCCCACTCGATAATGCCTTCGAATACTTCATCGAGCATCTGATAGGCCATGTACGCCATCATCGCTTCACCGAGCACCGGCACGAACGGCGCGACGATCATCGCCGCGGTCTGGGCGATGGAAGAGAGGATGTTGACCAGTGAATCCCAGAACGCCCAGCGCGCCCTTTGATCGACCAACGCAGTCGGTACGGCAATGGTTCGGCCGTCATTGAAAATCTTGTTCAGCTTTGCCTGGTAGAGGTGTTGCCACACATCGTCGTAAAACGGCGTCAGCGCGGTCTGCAGATCGGGCCGCTCCACCGGGGCTTCTCGCCACGCCGGCAGCGGGTCGCCGGGTTCGTGCGGATGCCAGCGGATTTCACTGAGCCGGCTGTTGAGGGTGCTGAAGAAAAAGCCGCGCTGGTCGTGGTTGACGAAGCGGCTGAAGAATTGCTGATAGTCCCTGGAGCGCAACTGGCGCGTCAGTTCCACAACCATTTCCAATGGCGAGGCGTACTCCTTGAACGGATGTTCGGGGTCATCCGGGACGTAGGCGACGACGCGCGCTGCATTGCGTGTCATGTACAGGTCCGGGGCGAATACCACGATGCCGGTCAGCGGTGCGCAAAGCATCGTCATGTCATGACACAGCAGCGGGGCGCCATGCACATGCAGGCCTTTCACGCCGTCGAGCATGGCCTCGATCGTGCGTAACGCGTTTTCCGACACGTCGCGGTTCATCCGCGCCCATTGCAGGGCCGATTTCATCGCGGCCTTCTGGCTGGCGTCGATTTTGCCGCGCAAGACCGACGCGACCATTGGATCGGAGTAGCCCAGATTGTCTTCCAGACTGGCTTTGTATTTCGCGCCGATATCCAGTCGACGGCACAGTTTTGTGAATGCGGGAATGCTCAGTCTGGCCTTGATGTCGGGCAGGGTTTGAAACTGTCCTGTAGCCGAAGGTGCGCTAGTGAATGTCGACTCGGCTTCGAAGGCGTCGTCTTCGGTTTCCCTTTCTTCGAAGTTATGCAGTGCCGCCTCGAGCAGTGACACGGACCAGGCGCGGGCGCCGGTGCGGATCGGAAACCACGGGGTGGTGGCGGGAATGTACAGGCGCATGTAGGTGTTTCTGACATCCAGCTCCAGATCGAAGCAGCTTTTCAGCTCGGCCTTGAGCAGGGGCTCGGCGAAGGCCGCAGCGTCCTGCAAGTGCTCCAGGCTTTTATCGACCCGGCTCTGGGCGGTGATATGCGCCGCCCCAAGGCTTTTCATCAGCGCGTGCTGTTCGGCTGGCGCAACCTTGAGCGCGGCCGGCTGTTGCGGGAGGCTGCTTTTCAGTGCTTCGCGCCGCGTGGCTGAGGTGTCGCCCAGCCAGGCGGGAATCGCGTTTTTCAGTGGTTGGTAATGTTCGTCCGCATGTTGCGCGTCATGTACGGCATCCGGGGTTGCCGATGGGGGTGCTTCAGACAAATGCATGGCCATTCCTTGGCGTTGGGAAGAACCCTCAGCAAATCAGCAGCAAGCGACCACCGTGCGGTAGATATTTATGTCTCTGCCGTGGGGGCTGGCTTGGTATCCTGCGCGGCCTGCCGCAAATCGGCCGCGCCCGGTAAACTGCGCCTTTGCGACGCTATATGTCGCATTGCCGTAAACCCGGGAAAATCCGGGGTTTGCGCTATAAGAAGTTGTCGCTTGGCGACAAGGCCGGGCACCCAACTGTCCTTACAATCCCCTCATCGCTCGCCAGTTCCAGGCGGGTGTTCCTCTTCAGGAGACTCCGATGTCCGTTGAGCACGCTGCGGTACAACGCGCCGATTTCGACCAGGTAATGGTTCCCAACTACGCGCCTGCCGCTTTCATTCCGGTGCGTGGCGCCGGTTCCCGGGTCTGGGATCAGGCCGGCCGCGAGCTGATCGACTTCGCCGGCGGGATTGCCGTCAACGTTTTGGGCCATGCGCATCCGGCGCTGGTCGGTGCGTTGACCGAACAGGCGAACAAGCTGTGGCACGTGTCCAACGTGTTCACCAACGAACCGGCCCTGCGTCTGGCGCACAAGCTGATCGACGCCACGTTTGCCGAGCGCGTGTTCTTCTGCAACTCCGGCGCCGAGGCCAACGAGGCCGCGTTCAAGCTGGCCCGTCGCGTCGCATTTGACCGTTTCGGCACCGAGAAATACGAAATCATCGCCGCGCTGAACAGCTTCCACGGCCGTACCCTGTTCACCGTCAACGTCGGTGGCCAGTCGAAGTACTCCGACGGCTTCGGTCCGAAAATCACTGGCATCACCCACGTTCCCTACAACGATCTGGCCGCACTGAAAGCCGCGGTGTCCGAGAAGACCTGCGCGGTCGTGCTTGAGCCGATCCAGGGCGAGGGCGGCGTGCTGCCGGCCGAGCTGGCTTACCTGCAAGGTGCCCGCGAACTGTGCGACGCGAACAACGCGCTGCTGGTGTTCGACGAAGTGCAGACCGGCATGGGCCGCAGCGGCAAGCTCTTCGCCTACCAGCATTACGGCGTGACCCCGGACATCCTCACCAGCGCCAAGAGCCTGGGCGGCGGTTTCCCGATCGCGGCGATGATGACCACCGAAGCGCTGGCCAAACATCTGGTCGTCGGCACCCACGGCACCACTTACGGCGGCAACCCGCTGGCCTGCGCCGTCGCCGAAGCGGTGATCGACGTGGTCAACACCCCTGAAGTGTTGAACGGCGTGAACGCCAAGCACGACAAGTTCAAGACCCGTCTGCAACAGATCGGCGAGAAATACGGCCTGTTCACTCAGGTGCGTGGTCTCGGTCTGCTGATCGGTTGCGTGCTCAGCGAAGCGTGGAAAGGCAAGGCCAAGGACATCTTCAACGCCGCCGAACAGGAAGGCCTGATGATTCTCCAGGCTGGCCCGGACGTGATCCGTTTCGCCCCGAGCCTGGTGGTGGAAGACGCCGATATCGACGCCGGTCTCGACCGCTTCGAACGTGCCGCAGCGAAGTTGACGCAAGCCTGATGGACCTTTCGGCGCCTGGAGTTTTTCCGGCGCCGAACCAATTTTTGATACCGGGCACATCCACCTGTTGGATTGAACCTGTGGTGAGGGGATTTATCCCCGATGGGCTGCGCAGCGGGCCCAGATTTTTGGGGGTGCTTCGCCCCCCAGCGGGGATAAATCCCCTCGCCACAAGTCCCATTCCTGCATCGATCTTTATGTGGGCCCGGTTTTTTCTGTGAATATTGAAGAGAAAGGAGTGACACCATGCTGGTGATGCGCCCCGCGCAAATGGCTGATCTGGGCGAGGTACAGCGTCTGGCTGCGGACAGCCCGATTGGTGTCACTTCCTTGCCGGATGACGTGGAACGTCTGAGCGACAAGATCGCCGCGAGCGAAGCTTCGTTTGCCGCCGAAGTGAGCTTCAACGGTGAAGAGAGTTACTTCTTTGTCCTCGAAGACTCGAGCACCGGCAAACTGGTCGGCTGCTCGGCCATCGTCGCTTCGGCCGGTTATTCGGAGCCGTTCTACAGCTTCCGCAACGAGACTTTCGTCCACGCCTCCCGCGAGCTGAAGATCCACAACAAGATCCACGTGCTCTCGCAGTGCCACGACCTGACCGGCAACAGCCTGCTGACCAGTTTCTACGTGCAGCGCGAGCTGGTCGGATCGCCGTGGGCCGAGCTCAATTCCCGAGGTCGTCTGCTGTTCGTCGCCAGCCACCCGGAGCGTTTTGCCGATTCGGTGGTGACCGAGATCGTCGGTTACAGCGACGAGAATGGCGACTCGCCGTTCTGGGATGCGATCGGGCGTAACTTCTTCGACCTCAACTACGCCGAGGCCGAGCGCCTGTGCGGGCTGAAAAGCCGCACCTTCCTCGCCGAGCTGATGCCGCATTACCCGATCTACGTGCCGCTGCTGCCGGACTCCGCCCAAGAGGCGATGGGCCAGGTGCACCCGCGTGCGCAGATTACTTTCGACATCCTGATGCGCGAAGGTTTCGAGACTGATCACTACATCGACATCTTCGACGGCGGCCCGACCCTGCATGCGCGAGTTTCCGGGATCCGTTCGATCGCCCAGAGCCGCGTGGTGCCGGTGAAGATCGGCGAGCCAGTGAAAGGTGCCGGGCGTCAGTATCTGGTGGCCAATGCGCAGTTGCAGGATTACCGCGCGGTGTTGCTGGAGCTGGACTACGCGCCGGGCAAACCAGTGACGCTGGATATGGAAGCAGCCGAAGCCCTGGGCGTCGGTGAAGGTGCCAGCGTGCGCCTGGTGGCGGTTTAACGCCTTAGCGAGTTTCACGGGTGGCGCGAGCGGCCCGTTTGAGGAGATAGCATGATTGTTCGTCCCGTACGCAGCAGCGATTTATCCGCGCTGATCGACCTGGCCCGCAGCACCGGCACCGGCCTGACTACCTTGCCGGCCAACGAAGAGCGCCTGACCCACCGGGTCGGCTGGGCCGAGAAGACCTTTCGCGGCGAAGCCGGGCGTGGCGATGCGGACTATCTGTTCGTGCTCGAAGACGATGACGGCCGCGTGGTGGGGATTTCCGCCATCGCCGGTGCGGTCGGCCTGCGTGAGCCCTGGTACAACTTCCGCGTCGGTCTGACGGTCAGCGCTTCGCAAGAGCTGAACATCTACCGCGAAATCCCGACGCTGTTTCTGGCCAACGACCTGACCGGCAATTCCGAGCTGTGCTCGCTGTTCCTGCACGCCGATTACCGCAACGGTCTCAACGGCCGGATGCTGTCCAAGGCGCGCATGCTGTTCATCGCTGAGTTCCCGGAGCTGTTCGGCAACAAGATCATCGCCGAAATGCGTGGTGTGTCCGATGACGCCGGGCGCTCGCCGTTCTGGGAAAGCCTCGGCCGGCATTTCTTCAAGATGGAATTCAGCCAGGCCGATTACCTGACCGGCGTCGGCAACAAGGCGTTCATCGCCGAACTGATGCCGAAATTTCCGCTGTACACCTGCTTCCTCTCGCCGGACGCGCGCAACGTCATCGGCCAGGTGCACCCGGACACCGAGCCGGCGCTGGCCATGCTCAAGAGCGAAGGCTTCAGCTATCAGGGTTACGTCGACATCTTCGACGCCGGCCCGGCCATCGAATGCGAAACCAGCAAGATCCGCGCGGTGCGTGACAGCGAAGCGCTGGTGCTGGCCGTCGGCACGCCGGGCGATGACGCCACGCCGTTCATCATCCACAACCGCAAGCGCGAGGATTGCCGCATCACGGCTGCACCAGCGCGCCTGGCTGCGGGCACCCTGGTGGTCGATCCGCAGACCGCGAAACGTCTTCAACTCAGCGCCGGCGATCAGGTTCGCGCCGTGGCGCTGTCCGCTGCACGGGAGTCGAAATAATGAATTCGCTATACATCGCAGGTGAGTGGCTGGCCGGTCAGGGCGAGGCCTTTCAATCGCTGAACCCGGTGACCCAGCAAGTGCTGTGGGCGGGCGAGGGCGCCACTGCCGCGCAGGTCGAATCGGCGGTTCAGGCTGCTCGCCAGGCATTTCCTCAGTGGGCACGTCGCACCCTCGAGGAGCGCATCAGCGTCCTCGAAGCTTTCGCCGCTGCGTTGAAAAACCACGCTGACGAACTGGCTCGCACCATCGGCGAAGAAACCGGCAAACCGCTGTGGGAAGCTGCGACCGAAGTCACCAGCATGGTCAACAAGATCGCGATTTCGGTGCAGAGCTATCGCGAGCGCACCGGCGAGAAGAGCGGCCCATTGGGCGACGCCACCGCCGTGTTGCGCCACAAGCCCCACGGCGTGGTCGCGGTGTTCGGCCCTTACAACTTCCCCGGTCACCTGCCTAACGGTCATATCGTCCCGGCGCTGCTGGCCGGTAACAGCGTGCTGTTCAAGCCCAGCGAACTGACGCCGAAAGTCGCCGAGCTGACGGTCAAGTGCTGGATCGAAGCCGGTCTTCCGGCAGGCGTGTTGAACCTGCTGCAAGGTGCGCGGGAAACCGGTATCGCTCTGGCGGCGAATCCGGGTATCGACGGTCTGTTCTTCACCGGTTCAAGCCGCACCGGCAATCACCTGCACCAGCAATTCGCCGGGCGTCCGGACAAGATCCTCGCCCTGGAAATGGGCGGCAACAACCCACTGGTGGTCGATCAGGTCGCTGATCTGGACGCGGCGGTGTACACCATCATTCAGTCGGCGTTCATTTCCGCCGGCCAGCGCTGCACCTGCGCCCGCCGTCTGCTGGTGCCGCAAGGCGCGTGGGGCGACAGCCTGCTCAAGCGTCTGGTTGAAGTCAGTTCGACCATTGAAGTCGGTGCGTTCGATCAGCAACCGGCGCCGTTCATGGGCTCGGTGATTTCCCTCGGCGCGGCAAAAGCGCTGATGGATGCGCAGGAACAACTGCTGGCCAACGGCGCGGTGGCGCTGCTGGAAATGACTCAGCCACAGGCGCAATCGGCCTTGCTGACCCCGGGCATTGTCGATGTGACGGCCGTGGCCGAGCGTCCGGACGAAGAACTGTTCGGGCCGCTGCTGCAAGTGATCCGCTATGCCGATTTCGGCGCCGCGATCAGTGAAGCCAACAACACCGCTTATGGACTGGCCGCCGGTTTGCTCTCCGATTCCGAAGCGCGTTACCAGCAGTTCTGGCTGGAAAGCCGCGCCGGCATCGTCAACTGGAACAAACAGCTGACCGGTGCCGCGAGCAGCGCGCCATTCGGCGGCGTCGGCGCCTCGGGCAACCACCGCGCCAGCGCCTACTACGCAGCGGACTACTGCGCATACCCGGTGGCGTCGCTGGAAACCCCGAGCCTGGTGTTGCCTGCCTCGCTGACACCCGGCGTGAAAATGGCGTAGCGCCCATTCGCGAGCAGGCTCGCTCCCACAGGGAAATGCATTCCAGTGTGGGAGCGAGCCTGCTCGCGAAGGCCGCGCCTCGGTCGCAAAGAATAGTTACTGAAGCCTATAACAACAGATTCTCGTGGAGCCTCGCTGATGAAATCCTATGAAGTCAATTTTGACGGTCTAGTGGGGCCGACCCATAACTACGGTGGTCTGTCCTACGGCAACGTCGCCTCGCAGAGCAACAGTCAGCAATCCTCGAATCCGAAGGAAGCGGCGCTGCAAGGTCTGGCAAAAATGAAAGCGCTGATGGACATGGGCTTTCAGCAAGGCGTGCTGGCTCCGCAGGAGCGTCCCGATGTGGCCGCGCTGCGCCGTCTGGGCTTCAGTGGCACTGACGCGCAGGTGATCGAGCGCGCCGCCAAGGAAGCGATGCCGCTGCTGGTCGCCAGTTGCTCGGCGTCGAGCATGTGGGTGGCCAACGCCGCCACGGTCAGCCCAAGTGCCGACACCGCTGACGGCCGCGTGCACTTCACCGCTGCCAACCTCAATTGCAAATACCACCGCAGCATCGAACACCCGACCACCAGCCGCGTGCTCGGCGCGATGTTCGCCAATCAACAGCACTTCGCCCATCACGCCGCTTTGCCGGCAGTGGCGCAGTTCGGCGACGAAGGCGCGGCCAACCACACGCGTTTCTGCCGTGAGTACGGCGAAGCGGGCGTCGAGTTTTTCGTGTTCGGCCGCAGTGCGTTCGACAACCGTTTCCCGGCGCCGCAGAAATACCCTGCACGCCAGACCCTCGAAGCCTCGCAAGCCGTCGCGCGTCTGCACGGTCTGCGTGACGAAGGCGTGGTCTACGCGCAGCAGAATCCCAACGTCATCGATCAGGGCGTGTTCCACAACGACGTGATCGCCGTGGGCAATGGTGAAGTGCTGTTCTATCACGAGGACGCGTTCCTCGAGACCGACAAGATGCTTGCCGAGCTGCAAGGCAAACTGGCCAAGGTCGGCGGTAACTTCCAGTCTGTTTGCGTGCCGCGTTCGGCGGTCACTGTGGATGACGCGGTGCGTTCCTACCTGTTCAACAGCCAGTTGCTGTCGCGTGCCGATGGCTCGATGCTGCTGATCGTGCCGCAGGAATGCCAGGCCAACGAACGCGTCTGGGCTTATCTGCAAAGCCTGACCAGCTCCGGCGGGCTGATCCGCGAAGTGAAAGTCTTCGATCTCAAGCAAAGCATGCAGAACGGCGGTGGCCCGGCGTGCCTGCGTCTGCGTGTGGCGCTGAATGAAACCGAACTGGCGGCGGTCAACCCAGGCGTTATCATGACGGCCCCGTTGTACGGTTCGTTGACCGCATGGGTTGAAAAGCACTACCGCGACCGCCTGAGCGAAACCGACCTAGCGGACCCGCAGTTGCTGCTTGAATGCCGGACGGCACTGGATGAACTGACGCAAATCCTTAAACTGGGCGCGGTTTATCCTTTCCAGATCAATTGATCGCCAGCGTGCTGCCTGAACGTGGCGCGCGGCGTGTCACCCCAAGAGAGTAAAAACATGAGCGATTCCCTGCAGCTGATCCTTGAAGACACCGACGGCACGCAATTGCAAACCTCGTGCACCCGCGTCGCGGTGATGTGGCAAGGCAAAGAGCTGTGGATCCAGCAGGACGGCCGTGGCCAGCTGCTGATCGGCGTGGACGTCGAGGAAGGTGACGAAGAGTACGCCAACCTGCTGCTGCGCCCATTGGCGACTAATCTGGTAAGTCTGCAACTGGAAATGGAACCGGCTGACCTCGGCGCTGACGAGGCTCACGTACACGGCCCGGATTGCAACCACGACCACTAAGGAAACCGCTCTATGCTCGCCCTCGGCAAACTGCTTGAACTGACCCTCGCCGGCCGTGAACCGGCGGAGAAGACTCAACTGACTGTCGAAGGCGTGCGCATGCGCTGGTTGAGCGAAGGGGCGCTGGAAGTGCGGCCCCCGGAAGCGCGCGACAATGGCCTGGACCTGCTGCTGTCGGCAGGCATCCATGGCAACGAAACGGCACCGATCGAGTTGCTTGATCGGCTGCTGCACGACATCGCACGCGGCGATCTCAAGCCGCGCGCACGCATTCTGTTCCTGTTCGGCAACCCGGAAGCGATTCGCAAGGGCGAGCGTTTCGTCGAGCAGGATGTCAATCGGCTGTTCAACGGCCGCCACGAACAAAGCAGCGGCTCGGAAGCGTTGCGCGCCTGTGAGCTGGAACGGTTGGCGGCGAGTTTCTTCAGCAAGCCCGAGCGCCAGCGTCTGCACTACGACCTGCACACCGCGATTCGTGGGTCGAAGATCGAACAGTTCGCCTTGTACCCGTGGAAGGAAGGGCGCCAGCATTCCCGTCGCGAACTGGCGCGCCTGCGCGCCGCCGGCATGGAAGCAGTGCTGTTGCAGAACAAGCCATCCATCGTCTTCAGTTCGTACACCTACGACAAACTCGACGCCGAGGCTTTCACCCTGGAACTGGGCAAGGCGCGGCCGTTCGGGCAGAACGACGGCGTTAACGTTTCACTGCTGGAAACCCGTCTGAAGCAGATCATCGAAGGCACTGAGCCGGAGACAGAAGAAGGGCTGGACGGCTTGCAGCTGTTCAGCGTGGCGCGGGAAATCATCAAGCACAGCGATGCGTTCCGCCTGAACCTGCCGGCGGACATCGAAAACTTTTCGGAGCTGGAACCGGGTTATGTGCTGGCGGAGGATCTGGCCAATACCCGCTGGGTGATCGAGGAGCAGGGCGCACGAATCATATTCCCCAACCCCAAGGTCAAGAACGGCCTGCGCGCCGGCATCCTGATCGTCCCGACCACCGACGAAAACCTCGCCTGACCCAGGTTGTGATCGTTCCCACGCTCCGCGTGGGAATGCAGCCCGGGACGCTCCGCGTCCCAACAGCGGACGCAGAGCGTCCATTGAGGCATTCCCACGCAGAGCGTGGGAACGATCATGTAAGAATCAGACCGCTACAGCGCGCGGCTCGGTTCGACGCAGCGCACGAATTTTCTGCAGCGTATCCGCGCAAGTCCGCGCCGCTTCCTGACCCTTGTGCACAAAGTGCTCGAAGAAGAACTTCTGGTGCTCTTCGCCCGAATGGAAGTGATGCGGGGTCAGCGATACCGAGAACACCGGCACTTCGGTTTCCAGCTGCACCTGCATCAGGCCGCTGACCACCGATTGCGCTACGAACTCGTGACGGTAAATGCCGCCGTCCACCACCAGGGCGGCGGCGACGATGCCGGCGTAACGGCCTGACTTGGCCAGCAGCTTGGCGTGCAGCGGCATCTCAAAAGCGCCGCCGACTTCGAAGAAATCGATGTCCGATTCCTGATAACCCTGCACCAGCATTTCAGCGACGAAGCCTTTACGGCTCTGGTCGACGATTTCCTTGTGCCAGCAGGCCTGGATGAACGCGATGCGCTCGCCCTGTGGGTGTTTGCTTTTGCTGTCGATAGCGGTGGGTTGCATGTTCTGACTCCTGTTTGTGTGAAAAACAGGGCGTTATGAATCGAAAGGGATGCAAGGGTGCGAACGCAGGCACGAGTGCACGCGGACGGCCCTTTGGCGTCGATCCCGTTCTCTCTTCATCCGGACTATGACCGTCGGCCCCGGAATCACACCGGGTCTGCTGACCTTGCCGACGCACCCGACTCAAGTCGTGTGCAACGCCAAGCGCTCGCGGGCTATGCGCATTGCGCGCAATTACCGCCGGTGGGGAATTGCACCCCGCCCTGAGAACGTTTGTGCCGCCCAATCTCGGGCAGCGCGCAGTTTGTAACACATATTTTTCGGTCCTGCACAGAACCTGTGGGAGCGAGCTTGCTCGCGAAAGCGGCTTCACATTCAACGAATATGCTGCCTGTTACTGCTCTTTCGCGAGCAGGCTCGCTCCCACATGGATTGTGCTTTTTCCTGAGGACGGTGATTTTTCCTTCTTCAAGGCTTGATTAATCCGCGCCATGACCGCAGTAATCCCACTTCACAAAGGGATTTCCCCATCTGACCAGAGGCCAGGTTCATGAGCGTTATCGATCTTCGCAGCGACACCGTCACCCAACCGACTCCCGCCATGCTCGATGCGATGACCGCAGCGGACACCGGAGACGATGTGTATGGCGAAGATCCGACGGTCAATCGCCTCGAGGCCGAACTGGCCAAGCGCCTGGGCTTTGCCGCTGCGCTGTTCGTGCCGACCGGAACCATGAGCAACCTGCTCGGCCTGATGGCGCACTGCGAGCGTGGCGACGAATACATTGTCGGTCAGCAGGCGCACACCTATAAGTACGAAGGTGGCGGGGCGGCGGTGCTCGGCTCGATTCAGCCGCAGCCGCTGGAGGTGCAGGCCGACGGTTCCCTGGATCTGGATCAGGTCGCCGCCGCGATCAAACCGGACGATTTCCATTTCGCCCGCACGCGTTTGCTGGCGCTGGAAAACACCATGCAGGGCAAAGTGCTGCCGCTGGAATATCTGGCGCGCGCGCGACGCTTTACTCAGGAACACGGCCTGCAATTGCACCTGGACGGCGCTCGGCTGTACAACGCGGCGGTCAAGCTTGGCGTCGACGCCCGCGAGATCACCCAGCATTTCGATTCGGTGTCGGTGTGCCTGTCCAAAGGCCTCGGCGCGCCGGTCGGCTCGGTGCTGTGCGGCTCCGAGCAACTGATCGGCAAGGCGCGGCGTTTGCGCAAAATGGTCGGTGGCGGCATGCGTCAGGCCGGGTTGCTCGCGGCGGCAGGCTTGTACGCGCTGGATCATCACGTCGAACGGCTGGCGGATGACCATGCCAATGCACAGTTACTTGCCGATGGTCTGCGTGAGGCCGGTTTCGTCGTCGAGCCCGTGCAAACCAACATGGTTTATGTGCAAATGGGCGACAGGGCCGCAGCACTCAAGGACTTTGCCGGCGAACGCGGGATCAGGCTCAGCGCCGCTGCGCGCTTGCGCATGGTCACGCACATGGACGTCAGCCGCGCGCAAATCGAGCAAGTGATCGCGACATTCGTCGAGTTTTCACGCAAGTGACAGCGTCAGCCGTCCAATTGACCGTTTCTATCGTATAAACACGCTGTACCCCGCGCGCAGGGCCGATATAATGCGGCCCTTTGCCGTCGCTTCGTCTCATGACGTTTCGAACAGGCCTTTGGCCGCAGCCTCCGTGGAAGAACCTAATGAAAAGCGCAGAAATCCGTGAAGCCTTCCTTCGCTTCTTCGAAGAGCAAGGCCACACCCGTGTAGCCTCCAGCTCTTTGATTCCGGGCAACGACCCAACCCTGCTGTTCACCAACGCGGGGATGAACCAGTTCAAGGACTGCTTCCTGGGCCAGGAAAAACGTGCGTACACCCGTGCCACCAGCAGCCAGAAATGCGTGCGCGCCGGCGGCAAGAACAGTGACCTGGAAAACGTCGGTTATACCGCGCGTCACCACACGTTCTTCGAAATGCTCGGTAACTTCAGCTTCGGCGACTATTTCAAGCACGACGCGATCACCTTCGCCTGGACCTTCCTCACTGGCGTGCTCAAGCTGCCGAAGGAAAAGCTCTGGGTCACTGTGTACGCCACCGACGACGAAGCGTATGACATCTGGACACAGAAAATCGGCGTGCCGGCCGAGCGCATGATCCGCATCGGCGACAACAAGGGTGCGCCGTACGCTTCCGACAACTTCTGGACCATGGGCGATACCGGCCCGTGCGGTCCGTGCACCGAGATTTTCTACGATCACGGCGAGCACATCTGGGGCGGCCCGCCGGGCTCGCCGGAAGAAGATGGCGACCGCTACATCGAGATCTGGAACAACGTGTTCATGCAGTTCAACCGCACCGCCGATGGCGTGTTGCATCCGTTGCCAGCGCCGTCGGTGGACACCGGCATGGGCCTGGAGCGGATCAGTGCGGTGATGCAGCACGTCAATTCCAACTACGACATCGACCTGTTCAAGAACCTGCTCAAGGCTTCGGCTGAAGCGATCGGCTGCGAAAACGGCGATCAGTCGTCGCTCAAGGTCGTCTCCGACCACATCCGTTCCTGCGGCTTCCTGATTGCCGACGGCGTGCTGCCGTCCAACGAAGGTCGCGGTTACGTGCTGCGCCGGATCATCCGTCGCGCCTGCCGTCACGGCAACAAGCTTGGCGCCAGCGGCAGCTTCTTCTACAAGATCGTCGCGGCGCTGGTCGCCGAAATGGGCGAAGCCTTCCCGGAACTGAAGAAGCAGCAAAGCAACATCGAGCGCGTGCTCAAGGCTGAAGAAGAGCAATTCTCCAAGACCCTGGAGCACGGCCTGAAAATCCTCGAGCAGGATCTGGCCGAGCTCAAAGGCACCGTGGTGCCAGGCGACGTGGTGTTCAAACTCTACGACACCTACGGTTTCCCGATGGACCTGACCGCCGACATCGCTCGCGAACGCGGCCTGACCGTCGACGAAGCCGGCTTCGAGCGCGAAATGGAAGCGCAGCGTGTTCGCGCGCGTTCGGCCAGCTCGTTCGGTCTGGACTACAACACCCTGGTCAAGGTCGACGTGGCCACCGAGTTCACCGGTTACGCCGCCACCAGCGGCTCGGCGAAAATCGTTGCCATCTATAAGGATGGTCAGTCGGTCGACGTGCTGAGCGAAGGTCAGGAAGGCGTGATCGTGCTCAACCAGACGCCGTTCTACGCCGAATCCGGTGGCCAGATCGGCGACTGCGGTTTCATTCAGGCCGGCAGCAGCCGCTTCGACGTGCGCGACACCACCAAGACCGGCGGCGCATTCCTGCACCACGGCGTGCTGGCCTCGGGCAGTCTGACCATTGGCGCACCGGTGGAAACCCACGTCGACGCCGAAGTGCGTCACGCCACCGCGCTGAACCACTCGGCTACGCACTTGCTGCACGCCGCGCTGCGTCAGGTGCTCGGTGAGCATGTGCAGCAGAAAGGTTCGCTGGTCGACAGTCAGCGCCTGCGTTTCGACTTCAGCCACTTCGAAGCGATCAAGCCAGAACAGATCAAGCAGCTGGAAGACATCGTCAACGCCGAGATTCGCAAGAACTCCGCCGTTGAAACCGAAGAAACCGACATCGAAACCGCGAAGAACAAAGGCGCCATGGCGCTGTTCGGCGAGAAGTACGGCGACAGCGTGCGCGTGCTGAGCATGGGCGACTTCTCGGTTGAACTGTGCGGCGGTATCCACGCCAACCGTACCGGCGACATCGGCCTGCTGAAAATCATCAGCGAAGGCGGTGTGGCATCGGGCGTGCGTCGTATCGAGGCAGTCACCGGTGCTGCGGCGCTGGCCTACTTGAACGCGGCGGAAGAACAACTCAAGGAAGCGGCCAGCCTGGTCAAGGGCAGCCGCGACAACCTGATCGACAAGCTCTCGGCGGTACTGGAGCGCAACCGTCTGCTGGAGAAACAACTCGAGCAGTTGCAGGCCAAGGCAGCCAGCGCGGCGGGCGACGATCTGTCGGCCTCGGCGGTGGACGTCAAGGATGTGAAGGTGCTGGCCGCCCGTCTGGACGGTCAGGATGGCAAGGCGCTGCTGGCGCTGGTCGATCAGCTGAAAAACAAACTCGGCCGCGCAGTGATCCTGCTCGGCGGTGTCCATGAGGAAAAGGTCGTACTGGTTGCAGGCGTAACCAAGGACCTGACTGGCCAACTCAAAGCCGGTGATTTGATGAAACAGGCTGCTGCGGCAGTGGGCGGGAAGGGCGGTGGTCGTCCGGACATGGCGCAGGGCGGTGGTGTCGATGCCGCTGCGCTGGATGGCGCACTGGCGCTGACCGTTCCATTCGTCGAGCAGGCTTTATAAGACGGCTCGCCAGGCCCGCAGTCTAGTGGCGGGCCTGGCGACTGTTCGAAAGATTATTGGGCGCCCTTCATGGGCAGAGGCGGCTTTGAAATGGCTTTGATCGTACAGAAATTTGGAGGCACCTCGGTCGGCACTGTCGAGAGAATCGAGCAGGTCGCCGACAAGGTTAAGAAATTCCGCGATGCCGGCGATGACCTGGTGGTTGTGCTGTCTGCAATGAGCGGCGAAACCAACCGTCTGATCGATCTGGCCAAGCAAATCAGTGGCGAGGCGCAACCGGTTCCGCGCGAGCTGGACGTGATCGTGTCCACCGGTGAGCAGGTGACGATTGCCCTGTTGGCCATGGCGCTGATCAAGCGCGGTGTGCCGGCGGTGTCGTACACCGGCAATCAGGTGCGGATCCTGACTGACAGTGCGCACAATAAAGCGCGTATCTTGCAGATTGATGACCAGAAGATTCGCGGTGATCTGAAGGCCGGTCGCGTGGTGGTTGTCGCCGGTTTCCAGGGCGTCGACGAGCACGGCAACATCACCACCCTCGGTCGCGGCGGTTCCGATACCACGGGCGTGGCGCTGGCGGCGGCCTTGAAGGCGGATGAATGCCAGATCTACACCGACGTCGACGGTGTCTACACCACCGACCCGCGTGTGGTGCCGGTTGCTCAGCGTCTGGACAAGATCACCTTCGAAGAGATGCTGGAAATGGCCAGCCTCGGTTCCAAGGTGCTGCAGATCCGTGCGGTGGAATTCGCCGGCAAGTACAACGTTCCGCTGCGCGTACTGCACAGCTTCAAGGAGGGTCCGGGCACCCTCATTACTATTGATGAAGAGGAAACCATGGAACAGCCGATCATTTCCGGCATCGCTTTCAACCGCGATGAAGCCAAGCTGACCATCCGTGGCGTGCCAGACACCCCGGGCGTGGCGTTCAAGATTCTCGGCCCGATCAGTGCCGCGAACATCGAAGTCGACATGATCGTGCAGAACGTCGCGCACGATAACACCACCGACTTCACCTTCACCGTGCACCGCAACGACTACCAGGCCGCACAGACCGTGCTGGAAAACACCGCTCGCGAGATCGGTGCCCGTGAGGTCGTCGGCGACACCAAGATTGCCAAGGTCTCGATCGTCGGCGTCGGCATGCGTTCCCACGCAGGCGTGGCCAGCCGCATGTTCGAATCCCTGGCGAAAGAAAGCATCAACATCCAGATGATCTCGACTTCGGAAATCAAGGTGTCCGTAGTGATCGAAGAGAAGTACCTGGAACTGGCCGTGCGCGCGCTGCACACGGCTTTCGAACTGGATGCTCCGGCCCGTCAGGGCGAGTAATCCACTTCCGTGAAGGGCGCGGTCTGACCGCGCCCTTTATTTTTGAATGGCGCGAGCCCCGGAACTGTTCTTTTGCTCGCGCTGGTCAATACTCAGGCATGTAGGGCTACGATCGCTGCGGTTGTAGGTCGGGTGCCTTTTTTTTGCAGACTGTTGTCCCTGAAATGAATGGCGTAAGGAGAAAGGTATGCTGATTCTGACTCGTCGGTGCGCGGAAAGCCTGATTATCGGTGACGGCGAAATCACCGTGACCGTGCTCGGCGTCAAAGGAAACCAGGTGCGTATCGGCGTCAACGCTCCGAAAGAGGTTGCGGTGCACCGTGAGGAAATTTACCTGCGTATAAAGAAAGAGAAGGACGAAGAACCAAGCCATTAATTTTTATCGATTTTTATGTTTGCAAACGGGGAAGAAGCTGGTTAATATACGCCCCGTGTTGCGGAGAGCTGGCCGAGTGGCCGAAGGCGCTCCCCTGCTAAGGGAGTACACCTCAAAAGGGTGTCGGGGGTTCGAATCCCCCGTTCTCCGCCATTATTTGCTTAGTACGTCGTAATCTGGCTTTTTCTGTAAGTTGTTGAAATTACTAGAAAAAGTGTTTGACATAGAGATTAGACGGCCTATAATGCGCGGCAACAAATGCACTCGTAGCTCAGCTGGATAGAGTACTCGGCTACGAACCGAGCGGTCACAGGTTCGAATCCTGTCGAGTGCACCATTTAAGAGTTATTTGCTGTAAGGTGAGTAACTCGGTTTCAGCCAGTTGTGGTCTGGTTTAAAAACACAAAATGCACTCGTAGCTCAGCTGGATAGAGTACTCGGCTACGAACCGAGCGGTCACAGGTTCGAATCCTGTCGAGTGCACCATATACCAAGAAGCCCGCGTTTAACGCGGGCTTCTTGCTGTCCGGGATTTGGCTTTTCCCTTCACACAGCCTCTTTCATCAAAATCAATTTGAGCACTGCGGCCTCGCTTGAGGTCGTAACGATAGCTCGTTGTCGATGTGCGCGTGTTGATCTTGTCCGGTTTGCCCAGCGCGCTTTCGACGTCCCGCTGACTCATGCCGGCAATCACTCGGCGGTTGATGATCGCTTCGCGCCGCTGTCTGTTGTCGATCAGGTTTCCACATTTATGTTCAGTGCCTCCGACGATGCCCGGTTCGCGTCCGCTGTCTTTCATGCCGGTCGCGGCTTCGTGATTGAACTCCGGCATGATTGCGACCCAGCCGGGGGAATACGGGTGGACCTCTTGAATTGAGAGTTGCTCGCCAGTTGCGCAGCTCATCGACGTAAACGTGACGGCGCCGTCAGCGGCCTGGCAACGATGAAGTGTGGTGGCGTTGGCAGGCGTGAAGTGGAGCAGGGCGGTCAGTAGAAAAAGCGCTGGTTTTGCTGGCATTCGATGTCCTCCATGACGATCTAAACTCAAGGGTAGTCGCTGCTTTTTGCATTGCCGGTGTGTTTTCTTTTCAAGATGAGTCGTCGCATTTGCACGGGTCAGGCAGGCGCTCAGGTTTGTTTCGCAAGCGCTTGTTTCAGCCGTGATTTTTTCAACGTTTTAAACCGTCAGGCGTGTATCATTGCGCCCGTCAGCCCCGCCGGGGCTTATGGAAAACCTCCATGGACTTACCCAGTAGTTGTTCAGTAAACCGTTTCACCAATCATGAATTGACTGATTGATCCTTCCGGCGTGCCCCGCTGCTGGGAGTGGAGTTCGCCTATGTCCGAAATCGAAGTAAAGAAAACACAGGAAAGCCTGCAGGACCGCCTGGCTCAGGTCGTCGAGTTGCTGCAGCGCCAACGTGTCGTTGAAGACCTGACTCATCGCCAGGAAGGTCCGCACCACGACCGCGTGGAAAACCTGGTTCACCGGCAAAACCTCGTCGAGCTGCAACGCAAGCTCGATGATCTGCACTCCGCCGACGTTGCCTACATTCTTGAAGCCTTGCCGCTGGACGATCGTCTGACGCTCTGGCAGCTGGTCAAGGCCGACCGCGACGGCGACATTCTTCTCGAAGTATCCGATTCCGTCCGTGAAACGCTGATCGCCGACATGGACGATCACGAGCTCCTGGCTGCGGCCAAGGACATGGACGCCGACGAACTCGCTGACCTGGCCTCCGAGCTGCCGCGCGACGTTGTCCATGAGCTGATGGAGAGTCTGGATAACCAGCAGCGCGAACGCGTGCGCTCGGCCCTGTCCTATGACGAGGATCAGGTCGGTGCGCTGATGGACTTCGAGATGGTGACGATCCGTGAGGACGTCAGCCTTGAAGTGGTTCTGCGCTATCTGCGTCGCCTCAAAGAGCTGCCCGGTCATACCGACAAATTGTTCGTGGTCGATTACGACGGCGTGCTCAAGGGCGTGCTGCCGATCAAGCGTCTGCTGGTCAACGATCCGGAGAAGCAGGTCGCGGAAGTGATGGCCAGCGATCCGGTGAGCTTCCACCCGGACGAAGATGCCTACGACGCCGCTCAGGCGTTCGAGCGTTACGACTTGATCTCGGCGCCGGTGGTCGACAAGAACGGCAAACTGATCGGCCGTCTGACCATCGACGAAATGGTCGACCTGATCCGTGAGGAAAGCGAAAGCGAAGTCCTCAACATGGCCGGTCTGCGCGAAGAGGAAGATATCTTCGCCTCGGTGTGGAAATCCCTGCGTAACCGTTGGGCGTGGCTGGCGGTGAACCTGATCACTGCATTTGTCGCATCGCGGGTGATCGGTCTGTTCGAAGGTTCGATCGAGAAGCTCGTGGCACTGGCGGCGCTGATGCCGATTGTGGCGGGTATCGGTGGCAACTCCGGTAACCAGACCATCACCATGATCGTGCGCGCCATGGCGCTGGATCAGGTCAGCACCGGCAACACCTCGCGCTTGATGCGCAAAGAGCTGGCGGTCGGTTTGATCAACGGTCTGGTCTGGGGCGGGGTGATCGGTGTGGTCGCGTACATGCTCTACGGCAGTTGGTCACTCGGCGTAGTAATGACGGCGGCGATGACACTCAACCTGTTGCTGGCGGCGTTGATGGGGGTGTTGATCCCGATGACGCTGGCGAAGATGGGCCGCGATCCGGCGATGGGTGCCAGTGTGATGATCACCGCAATGACCGACAGCGGTGGCTTCTTCATCTTCCTCGGGTTGGCGACAATCTTCCTGCTCTGACCTTGTGCAATAAAAAGCCCGTCAAATTGACGGGCTTTTTTGTGCCTGCCAAACAAATACGGGCGCAAGTACAAGAACGGTGGCGAGGGGATTTATCCCCGCTGGACTGCGCAGCAGTCCCATTTTTTTGGGGCTGCCATGCAGCCCAGCGGGGATACATCCCCTCGCCACACTCAATTGCCAAGCGGCCATCTGTCATATTGCGGGCAAAAAAAAGCCAGCAATCATGCTGGCTTCAATATGTTCGGTATAACTCAGGACGCGTCTGCGGCCATTTCTGCGTCGTGTGCGATCAGCGACACCAGGGCGTTCTGCTGACGGTGCGACAGCTGACGGAAGCGTTGCAACAGCTCGCGCTCGTGCAGCGACAGCTCCGGGCTGTCCAGACGCATGCTCAGCTCTTCGCCCAGTGCGCCTTCCTGAATAAGACTCTGCTCAAGGCGCGCAATGATCTCGGAGTTCATGCTGCGATGATGATTGCGAGCCACCTCGGCAATGCGTTCACGCATTCCGTCTGGCAGACGTACGACAAACTTGTCAGCCGTACGGCTGGAATAAATTGCCTGTTTCAATGGGCGCATATATTTAACCGGTTAGTTCAGGGGAGCGGTTCTCGGGATTGGCCGCAGGATGTGTGGTAGGACAAGCATCCGGACCAATTGGTTCAACCTGAATTGTTAAGAGGCCGGCATCATGCCTCAAAATTGCCAGATCATTGGCGTCAATTCTGTGACAAATATTGAGCCGGGTAAAGGCGTAATGCCAGCACCAGTTGTCAGAAATGCGGACTGGTTGGAAAACTTTCCATCCTTGCGTATCGCTGCCCGCTTTCGCATGCACATCTGTTGATGTCCGAAGACCTCAGAACGTGCATGCTATGCGGCTCGCTATTCTTGATCCCTATGTGTACAGGATAGTGGCAATTTGCCGATTTACTAGAGGCAGGACCCGTCGGAGGGCGTTTTCGGGATGGATGGCAAGCTTTTTTACCTGATGGGGCCGTCCGGTTCGGGCAAGGACAGCCTGATCGAAGCAGCGCGTGAGCCATTGCGTGAGTTGAACTGTGAAGTGATGCGCCGGGTGATTACCCGATCAGCGGAGTCAGTCGGCGAAGATGCAATCGGCGTGACGCCTGAAGAATTCGACCGGCGACAGCACGCAGGCGCTTTTTCCTTGGCCTGGCAAGCCAACGGTCTCTCTTACGGCATTCCAAGGGAAATGGATGAATGGTTGCAAGCGGGCCGGCACGTACTGGTTAACGGGTCGAGAGCGAACCTGCGTCAAGCAATGGAGAAATATCCAACGCTGGTGCCGGTTCTGCTGACGGTCAACGATGAGGTCCTGCGTAAGCGCTTGCTCAAGCGTGGCCGGGAAACCCCTGAGCAAATCGACGCAAGACTCGCGCGCAACGCACTGTTCAAAGACCGAAGATCCAGCGACAGCCCCGTTAATCAGATCGACAATTCGGTTGATCTTGCTGAAGCTGTCTCTGCATTGATTGAGCTGATCCGGCTCAACGCAGAACCGGATCGAACTTGATCTTGCGCCCAGCAATCAGCGCCAGCACAAACAGCACCGCAAACACGCCACAGCCAACCAGAGGCAAGGTGACTTCCGTCTCCTCGAACAGCGCCAGATGGGTGACGCCACTCAGTAAAGCGAGGATCAGAAATCCTGTCGCCGATTTGGACATGTTGTACTCCTGAAGATATTTCAAAAAACCAGACGTTCGGTGGTTGGCGCCGAGGCTAGCTCAGGCTCGCTGACCATTTGCGTAGAGGCAGCGCTGCGATCACTCAACACCGCCCACTGCGGCGCTTTCTGCACCTGCAGGTAATGCGGCATGCGCTGCGCCACTCGCTGCTCAACGTCAGCCTTGGGAAAAAAATGTGATCCGAGCAAGAAAGCCAGAGCCGCTGCGTTTGCAAGCAAGAGGGTGCTGTTCATGGCACGACGCTCCAAGTTGTTCTTTTTGATAGAACAGGCATAGCAGCCGCCGTGCCAACAGTGTAACGGCTGATAAGTCCTTTAAAAACAAGGGTTTGGTATGTTTTTTCCGGCGACGCTGATTGCAATCTGCAATGACCGCATTTCCGCGCAGTGCAATTTGCCCGGTAAAAGTTCCCGCAATCTTCCAGGGCGCTTGCCTACACTTAAAAAGCCCTACGGACGACATGACAAAACAGGGGCTGGCCGTTAACATGCACGCCGTCTGTCGCACCGTGTACAGGCCGCGTCGATCAGTGTCTCAGTAGCTCAATTGGATAGAGCATCCCCCTCCTAAGGGGAAGGTTGCAGGTTCGAACCCCGCCTGGGACACCACCTCTTCAAAAAACAAAAAGCCCCGTCGCACTTACTCGTGCGGCGGGGCTTTTTGCGTTGGAGCGCTGGCGAGCTTTACAGCAACTCCGAGCGGCGCAACGCCTCGATGGTTTCAATCAGGTCGTCGTACGCCACCGGTTTACCCAGATGCTGATCGAACCCGGCTTCACGGGACTTCTGCATGTCGCTCTGAGTGCCATAACCGGTGAGGGCGATCGCCGGTACGTCTTTCGCCAGCGGCAGCTTGCGCAGGGCAGCCATCAGTTCATAGCCGGTCATGACCGGCATGCCGAGGTCGGAGATGATCAGATCGTAGCGCGTGGTCTCAGCGTCTTTCAGCGCTGCCACGGGATGGTCGAAGGCCGTCACTTCGGCATCTTCCATTTCCAGGAGCATTTTCAAGGTCTCCAGCACTTCCGGCGAGTCGTCGACCAGCAGGATGCTCAAGCCCGCCAGCTTGCCCGACTCCGGTTCTGCCGAGGGCTGCTCCGCGGTTTCTACGGTTTCGGTCGCCAGTGGCAGGCATACGGTGAACGTGCACCCGGCGCCCAGGCCCGGTGAGGCGACCCGTACTGTGCCGTGTTGCGCCTCGGTCAGTTGCCGTACCAGCGACAAGCCAATGCCCAGTCCTTCGCGTTGATGATTGGTGTGCTGCTTTTCCGCCTGGCCGAACAGGTCGAACACGTGTTCGAGATTTTCCGCTGCGATACCGACGCCATTGTCCCTGACGTTGAGTTGAGCCATTTGCCCGCTTCTGCTGGCAATCAATTCGATGCGTCCGGTCGGCGGGGTGAATTTCAGCGCGTTGTTCACCAGATTCCAGATGATCTGTTCGACGCGGGTCGGATCGGCATGGATGAACAGCGACTCTTCGGGCAGTTGCAGGTCGATGTGCGTTGCATGCTGTTCATTCAGCACGACCGTGTGGATGTCACGCAGCACAGCGCTCAGGTCGACGCGGGCCAGTTGCAGCTTGAGCTTGCCGGTGCGTACGCGAGCCACGTCGAGCAAGTCGTCGATGATCCGCGCCTGGCTGTTGACGGCATCGCAGATGGTATTGACCGCTTTGGTCGCCGGTCCGGCGGTGCGGATCATTGGCAAACGGCGCAACAGTTCGGCGTTGAGCTGGATCAGGTTGAGCGGGTGCTT
This sequence comes from Pseudomonas siliginis, assembly GCF_019145195.1. Taxonomy (GTDB): domain Bacteria; phylum Pseudomonadota; class Gammaproteobacteria; order Pseudomonadales; family Pseudomonadaceae; genus Aquipseudomonas; species Aquipseudomonas siliginis. The sequence continues at coordinate 17,950 of NZ_JAHSTW010000013.1, read as the reverse complement.
GAGTTCGTGGGACATGACCGCGAAGAACTCATCACGCAGGGACACCGTATTGCGCGTCTGCGCCAGTTCCTTGCTCTGTTCATCCTGCTGGCGCTTGTGCCCGGTCAGGTCGCGGGCGATTTTCACATAGCCTTGCAAGCGATCGCCGCTGAGCAAGGTGACCTCGCCGCTGCAGAAGAAACGGCTGCCATCCTTGCGCACATGCCAGCGCTCATCCTCAGAGCGGCCGTGCTGGCGGGCGGTGGATAATTCACTTTCAGCCATGCCGGCAGCACGGTCTTCGGCTGTGAAGATGAAATCGTAGTACTGACCTTCGGCCTCGTTTTTGCTGTGGCCAAAGATCAGTTCAGCGCCTTTGTTCCAACTGGTGATCGCACCCATTTCATCGAGGATGATAATCGCGTAATCACGCGTACTCTCAGCGACCAGACGCATGCGTTCTTCGCCCAGGCGCAGCTCTTCCTCGGCTTCGCGGCGTTTGCTGATGTCGATGAAGGTCAACACGGTGCCGTCGATGTGGTCTTCGCTGGAGCGATAAGGCAGCAAGCGGGCGATGTACCAGCGGTTATCGGTACTGTTGATCTCGCGTTCGATCATGTTCAGCGATTCGAACACTTGCGCCGCGTCCTCGGTCATCGCCGGGTAATTCAGGCGATGGGTGATATCCAGCAGTGAACGGCCGGTGTCTACCGGCAACATGCTGAAGATGTCGGTGGCGCGCGGCGTGAACCATTTGATGCGCATGCTGCGATCGACGAACACCGTAGCAATGTCGGTAGATGCGATCAGATTGGTCAGATAATCGTTGATCTTGTCGGTTTCTTCGACTTTGGTCTTCAGCTCGTAGTTGACCGTCAACAGCTCTTCATTGATTGACTGCAACTCTTCCTTGCTGGTCTCGAGCTCTTCGGTGGCCGAGCGCAGTTCTTCGTTGATCGCCTGCATCTCCTCGTTGGAAGCCTTGAGCTCTTCGCTGGAGATTTCCGACTGTTCGATGGTGTCCTGCAAATGCAATTTGGTGCGTTGCAGCTCACGTTCGAGGTTGGAGAGCACTTGGCTTTCAGTCTGCAGCACCGTGGTCAGCGCCTGCTCGTGCGCGTCGATCTCCGTTTCATCGAAGGTCACCAGCACGCACTCGCTGTCGAAGTCGTCGTCCTTGTACGGCTGCGCAATCAGCGTGATGCGGTACTGACGCTCCTCGCGCTTGAGCAGCACTTCACGCGAGCGCACGGTGAGGTTGCTTTGCTGCACCTGGAACAGCGTCGTGCGGATTTCCAGGCGCAGTTCCGGCAGGATCAGCGTCAGCAAGTTGCGTGACAGCTCGCCGCCGACATGCCGCAGGAAGCGCCCGGCGGCTTCGCTCATGTGAAGGATATCGGCGTTGGTGTCGACGATAATGCTCGGCGGGGCGAAGCGTTCTATGGCGCGGCGGTGGATATCGGCAAACGACAGCTTGACGGGCTCTATGGCTTTCGATGGCGGTCGGGAAACGCTGGTGCGCATGTAACCGCCACGCGGCATGGTCGGGGTGCGGCGGCTGTTCGCGGTACCGGTCTTGGCGCGGAAGATGCGGTTGCGCTTGTCCACTGGCGCGAACAGTTCATGGCAGGCATCGGCGCTTTCCGAGGTGCCGAGAAACAGGAAACCGCCCGGTCGCAGGGCGAAGTGGAACATCTGCAGGATTTCCCGCTGCACCTCGCGATCCAGGTAAATCAGCAGATTGCGGCAAACGATCAGGTCGATCTGCGAGAACGGCGGATCGGACAACAGGCTGTGCTTGGCGAACAGCACTTTCTCGCGGATTTCCTTGCGGATCCGGTAGTGGTCATCGTCTTTGACGAAATAATGCCGAAGGCGTGTTGGCGGTACGTCGGTGACGATGGCTTGCGGATAGGTGCCGGCGCGGCCAGTGGTGATGGCGCGTTCGTCGATATCGGTGGCGAACACTTGCAGGTTGGCCTTGCTGCTTTGTACCTGCATCTGATCATCGAGCAGGATCGCCAGGCTGTAGGCTTCTTCGCCGGTCGAGCAGCCGGCAGACCAGACGCGCAATTCTTCTTTTTCCGACGAGTCGGCAACCGATTGCACCAGTTGCGGCAGCACATCGCGCTCAAGGGCTTCGAAGGCTTCGCGGTCACGGAAGAAGTTGGTCACGCCGATCAGCATGTCGCCGAGCAGGGCCTTGGATTCTTCCGGGGTATTTTGCAGGTAGTCGTAATAGGCGCCGAGGTCAGACTGGCTGGTGACCTGCATGCGCCGCTCGATGCGGCGCAGCACGGTGGCGCGCTTGTAATGTTTGAAGTCATGGCCGGTGCTGCTGCGCAGGTACAACAGGATTTCATGCAGGCGTTGTTCGGCGATCGACGCTTCGTGTTCGTTTGCAGGCTTCAAGGCTTTCAGGTCGGGATCATTGGCGCTGGGTAATTTGATGTTCTGAGAGTTGCGCCACAGCTCCATCAGTTTCTGCGGCATCTCGACCACTGGCAGTATCAGATCGACCATGCGCGTCTCGATGGCGGCGCGCGGCATGCCGTCGAACTCGGCGTCTTCCGGCACTTGTACCAGCGTCACGCCACCCTGTTCCTTGATTCGCGACAAGCCCACCGCACCATCGGAACCGGTGCCTGAAAGCACCAGGCAAAAAGCCCGCTCGCGATGCACATCGGCCAGATCGCGGAAGAACAGGTCGATGGCAGTGTGGCGCGCTTGGGGTGAGCCAGCGGGGCTGACGCGCAGGTAGCCGTCATTCATCGTCAGCGAGTGCGCCGGAGAAATCACGTACACGCAGTTCTTTTCGATCGGCGCCGGCTGCGTCACTTGCAGCACCGGCATGCGCGTCGATTCCTGAATGATCTGGTCGGCGATGCTCTGGTGATCGGGCGACAGGTGCAGAATGATCACGAACGCCATGCCACTGTCCTTCGGCATATGCTCGAAAAACAGCTTGATCGCTTGCAGGCCGCCCGCCGAGGCGCCGATGCCCACCACGGGGAAATTCAGGTGGCTGGGTGTCAGGTCCTTGCGTTCGGGCGCAGAGGGCGAGGCAGGGGTTTTCGAGGTCATCACTTCGGCCTTTTTTGTGGCGGTACAAGCGTATCGCGGACGTCCGGGGGCGCAGGTAATTGAGCAGAATAAACCTCATTTGCGAATCTGCCTGCACTTTTGAAGGACAAATGTGCTGCCTGTGTTTTTGACATCCGGTGATTGGCAACCGTGCCGATTAATTTGCCGGCGTGATGATCGGTGGTCAGTCGTCGTTGATTTCGACTTTGCCAAGGCTCCCACTGACATCGGTTACATGCCGACGGCCGAAGACTTCGTAAGTAGTCCCGCTCGCCTCGACGCCCGGCTTGCGCACGGCCAGTTGGGCGAATAACCCCGTCTTTTCGCTGTAACTGCCGAACCAGTCAATCAGCGCCCCGATGTAGCATTCGCCGCCGATCATTACCGGCAAATCGGCGATCTTTTCGATGGTGTAGTGCCCTGGACCGTAGCTGTAGTAATCGTCGTCTCCGGCACCCGTGGGAGGAATAGGGCAAAGGGGTGCGTTAGCGGTTGATTCCGATCCGACTTTCATTGCCTGGGTGATGGCGTGTTCGAGTGCCCCGTGCAGATCCGCGTCAAGCTCGTAGGTGCTGGTGCCATCCTCTTTATGTTGAGTCGTGGGCACCTGCAGGGCGTAACTGTAACGCACGGACACCGTCGGCACCTGACGGTTGACCTTCAGCGGATTGAGCAGATACAGGTTGTCGACACCGTAGGCGCCGTTTCGGTAGGCGGCATAGATTCTGTCGTGAAGCTTGATCCAGCTGATTGCCTGATTAGCGCCACGGTCGTTGGTGTAGAACAGCGAGCTTTCCGGCTCGACCGATCTTTTGACGAACCGCTCGCCCGTGCGGCGCCAGGTTTCCACGTAGGTGAACAAGCCGGTGCCGCCTGCGTATGTGTCGACGATAAGGTCGCGCTGGCCATCATTGTCCAGATCCAGCAGTGCGTAGGAAGACCGTCCGGTCTCGGCGGCGCCGTCGATGCTTGAGGCGTTCAATGCTTTCCATTCGTCCTCGCTCACGCCTTTGGGACGCGACTTGGGGAAGTTGGTTTGCTCGCCGTAGCTGTCGACTGGATCGCCCGCGAACGATGTCTGCGAAGACTCGAAAGCCCGTGCGGCCAAGGCATGTTCCAGCGCAAATTCCGGGTGGTTTTTGCTCTCGGCACGAATGCTCTCCTGCAGATCGTTCATCGCCTGAAGATCCACGGCGTCCGGCTGCCACATTGCGGCTTGCGTCCATTGTGCCTGCAACGCTTGCAGGCGCTGGCGGTAGCTGCCATCCAGGCAAGCGACATCGTCTGCGCAGGTGTTGCGGGTTTTCAGCCAGGCGCGCTGGGTGCGCTTGAGTTCAGGTTGCCCCGCTGTGGCAGTTGTCATCAGTTGGCGATACAGCGTGCCCATCTGCGCGTCTAGCTCATACAGCGATTTATTCGCGCAAATCATGTTTTCCACGTCGTTCGCCGCTTTTTTGCAATCCATCGCCGCCGCTGTCGCTTGCTGGATAAAGACAAGCAAACACGCTGACAGGATGTAGCGTCCCTTGATGTACACGATTCAGTCCTTATGCAAATCCTTGAGCAGGCGCGCAGAGTAATACTCCAGGCAACATTCTTGAAGCAGCACCCTCAGGCCCCGGGATTTTTGGCCGATAACCCGAACGGTGAGTTCAGACTCCAGCGAAATCGCTTGATGGCGCATGGCCTCCGGCTATCATCTGCGCGCCTGAAATCGCCTCGGTTCGTTTTCTTCAATTGCCTGGAAATCTTCGATGTCGTCGTATCACCAAAAAAGCTTTCTGATCGTCGATGATTTTTCCGATTTCCGCAGTTCCGTGCGTTCGATGTTGCGTGAGCTCGGCGTCAAGGATGTCGATACTGCCGACACTGGCGAGCAGGCGCTGAAGATGTGCTCGCAGAAGTCCTACGATTTCATTCTTCAGGACTTCCACCTCGGCGACGGCAAGAAGAACGGCCAGCAGGTGCTCGAAGACCTGATGTCGGAAAAGCTCATTAGCCACGAAGCCGTTTTCGTCATGGTCACCGCCGAGACCAGTCAGGCGATGGTGCTCAGTGCGCTGGAGCATGAGCCGGATGCGTACCTGACCAAGCCGTTCAACCGTTCCGGGCTGGCCCAGCGCCTTGAGCGTCTGGAGCAACGCAAGACTTTGCTCAAACCGATTCTGCAGGCCCTTGATCGCGGTAAGCCGGTCGAGGTGCTCAATGCCTGTATTGCCCTGTGCAAACAGGACATCCGCTATTCGCCGCTGTGCCTGCGTTACCGCGCCGATGCGCTGCGCGATATGAATCAGAACGAAGCGCTGGAGCGACTCTACGACGGCATCATTGCCGACCGTCCGTTGCCGTGGGCCTTCGCTGGATTGGGCAAGTTGCTGTTCAAGCGCGGGCAGGTCTCGCAGGCCAAAGAGGTCTATGAAAAGGCCTTGAAAGTGTTCCCGATGATGCCGGCGCTGTATGACGGCATGGCTGATGTGCTGGTGGCCGAAGGCGACAGCAAAGGCGCGCAGCGGGTGCTCGAAGAAGCGATTCGACTGTCGCCATTGGCGGTGCGCCGTCAAGCTTTGCTCGGCAAACTGGCGATGGCCAACGAAGATTTCGAAACCGCCTCGCGGGCTTATCGTCAGGCCGTGGCGCAGGGCGCGCAGTCGCGTTTCAAGGACCCGGAAAGCAATCTCGGCCTGGCTCATGCGCTGATCAGCAAGGGCAGCGATCGCGGCCTCGACACGCGTACGCGGCTGGAGATCAATACCACCCTCAGCGCCGTGGCCAAAGAAAACCCGAGCGATCCCGGCCTGCAAATCCGTGCGCGACTGATGAAGGCCACCAGCCTGTTGCTCAACGACGCTGAAACCGCTGACAAGCTTACCGAACAAGCACTGATGCGCCTCGATGGCATGGAACAGTTCATGAGCCCCGAGGCGGCGTTGCTGGTGGCCAAGCAGTTGCAGATGCTCGGTCAGGCCGAGGCGGGCACTTCGATGCTCAAGAGCTGCGCGGAGATCTACGGTGACGACCCAGCGGTGATGAAAGACATCGCCAAGCTCACCGACGATCCGACGATTCTCAGTTCGAGCAACGCTGCGGCCGATCTCAACCGCCAGGGCGTGCGCGTGTACAAGACCGGCAATCTGGTCGAGGCCCGCGAGGTGTTCCGCAAGGCGCTCAAGCTGCAACCGAAAAACATCAGTATTGCGCTGAACCTGGCCCAGTCGCTGCTGCATGGCACCGACACCAGTGTGCCGTCGGCGGAGCTGGAAGAATGTCGGGCCTGCCTGAAACTGGTGGGCCTGATGCCCGACACCGACGCGCGGTTTGCGCGTTATCAGAAGCTGAAAAGCAAGGCGTTTGGCGAATGAACCCAATTGATCCGGCGCTGGATTTTTCCACGGTGATTGCCTCCACCGTCCACGACATGAAGAACTCCCTGGCCATGCTGATGCAGGCGCACAGCCAATGGCTGGCGCGTCTGCCGAAAGAGCTGCGCGACGGCTCGGAGCAGGGCGTGATCGACTTCGAGTTCGCCCACCTCAACGGCATGCTGGTGCAGTTGCTCGGGCTTTACAAACTCGGCGTCAACCAGTTGCCGCTACAGCCGGCCTATCACGAACTCGACGATTTCATCGAGGCGCAACTGGCCGCGCATCAGGAGGTGTTTGCCAGTCGCGGCATCATCGCCACCTATGAAGTCGATCCGTTGAGCCCGCTGGGTTTCTTCGATCGCGAGCTGATCGCCTCGGTGCTCGGCAACTGCATCAACAATGCGATCCGTTACGCCCGCGAGTCGTTGCTGATTACTGTCAGCGACGAAGCCGGGCAACTGGTGTTGAGCATCAACGACGACGGCGACGGCTATCCAGCAGAGATGCTCGAGCGTCAGACCGATTATGTGCAGGGCATCAATCACAGCAGCGGCAGCACTGGCCTCGGTCTGTATTTCGCCAATCGCATCGCCGCGCTGCATCAGCGCAACGGCGTGGAAGGGCGCACCGAAATCAGCAATGGCGGGCCGTTGGGCGGTGGGGTGTTCAGCCTTTACCTGCCGTGACAGGCTTTTTGTTTGACGCTGCTTGATATTCCGAACAGCCGCAGCCTATTTTGTCCGGGTCGCCGTTCGCGGCTCGCACAACAACAAGGATTGCGTCATGACAACCGATGGCCAGGGTTCACTCGCGCAGCGATTGACCGGCATTGATGAGATTGAATGTGTCACCCCGGATCTGAACGGTGTGCCACGGGGCAAGGTGATGACCGCCGAGGGTTTCCTCGAGGGGCGGCGTTTGCAGTTGGCGCGGGGTGTGCTGCTGCAATGCATCATGGGCGGCTATCCGCCGGCGCGGTTCTACGGCAGCGATGACGGCGATCTGGCGCTGGTTGCCGATCCTGCGCAGATTCACCGTTTGCCCTGGAGCGACGAGCCGCGTGCCATGGCGATTTGCGACGCCGACGAACTGAGCGGGGGGAGCTCAAGTCTCTCGACCCGTGGTCAGCTCAAAGCGGTCATCGCCCGTTACGCCGCGCACGGTCTGGCGCCGGTGGTGGCGACCGAGCTGGAATTTTTTGTCTTCGCACCGAACACCGATCCGACTCAGCCGTTCCGTCCGCCGGTGGGCCTCGACGGCCGTCGCGAGGATGGTCAGTCGGCGTTCAGCGTCAGTTCCAACAACGGTCTGCGGCCGTTCTTCAGCGAAGTATATAAATGCATGGCCGCCCTGGGCCTGCCGCGCGACACCTTCATGCATGAAATGGGCGTCAGCCAGTTCGAGATCAATCTGCTGCACGGCGATCCGCTGCTGCTGGCCGATCAGACGTTCCTGTTCAAGCACCTGCTCAAGGAGGTCGCGCTCAAGCATGGCCTGAGCGTGGTGTGCATGGCCAAACCGCTGGCGCACACGCCGGGCAGTTCGATGCATATTCACCAGAGCATCGTTGAAATCGGCAGCGGTAAGAATGTCTTCACTGACTCGAACGGCGAGCCGACGTCGATGTTCCGCCACTTCATCGGCGGGCAACAGGCAGGCCTCGCCGATTTCACCGCACTGTTTGCGCCTAACGTGAATTCCTATCAGCGCCTGTGTCATCCGTACGCGTCGCCGAACAATGCCTGCTGGTCCCATGACAATCGCGCCGCCGGCTTGCGTATTCCCGCCAGCTCGCCGGTCGCACGTCGGGTCGAAAACCGCTTGCCGGGCGCCGACGCCAATCCTTATCTGGCGATCGCCGCCAGTCTGGCCGCGGGTTTGCACGGCATCGAACAGGAACTGGAGCCGAGCGCGGCAATCCAGGGTGAGTTCGCCGTGCCGGATAATCTGGCCTTGCCGTGTACCTTGCACGCCGCGCTTGAGCGTCTGAAACGTAGCCAGTTGGCGAGGGAACTGTTCGGGTCGGAGTTCATCGAAGGCTACATCGCTTCGAAGACCATGGAGTTGACCAGCTTCTTTGATGAAATCACTCCCTGGGAGCGCCGTGTGCTGGCCGCCCAGGCCTGACGTATCGCTGCTGCCGGGCTGTCGATCTGACCGCCCGGTATTTACTGCAAGGAGCCGCTCGGAACGCCGATGCGCCAAATCTGGAAATCCTTTCGAGCGCTGTATTTCGCCTCGCTGATGATGTTGATCGGCTCAGGCCTTCTTTCTACTTATCTGGCTTTGCGTCTGGCCGCCGACAATGTCGACGGGCTGTGGGTCGGTGCGCTGATGGCGGCCAACTATTTCGGTCTGGTGCTGGGCGGCAAGATCGGCCATCGCCTGATCGCCCGGGTCGGGCATATCCGTGCCTATTCGGCGTGTGCCGGGATCGTCGGCGCGGCGGTGCTCGGCCATGGTCTGGTGGACTGGCTGCCGGCGTGGCTGGTGCTGCGGACGATCGTTGGTCTGGGCATGATGTGTCAGTACATGGTCATCGAGAGCTGGCTCAACGAGCAGGCCGATGCCAATCAACGCGGCCTGGTGTTCAGCGGTTACATGATCGCCTCGTACCTGGGCCTGGTGCTGGGCCAGCTGATTCTGGTCATGCACCCCGGCCTCGGTCTGGAACTGCTGATGCTGGTGGCGCTGTGCTTTGCCCTGTGCCTGGTGCCGGTGACGCTGACCCGACGGATTCACCCGGCGCCTCTGCACCCCGCGCCGATGGAGCCGCGCTTCTTTATCAAACGTGTGCCGCAATCGCTGAGCACGGTGCTCGGCGCCGGTTTGATCATCGGTTCGTTCTACGGTCTGGCGCCGCTGTATGCCTCGCAACAGGGGCTGACGACCGAGCAGGTCGGTCTGTTCATGGGTAGCTGCATTTTTGCCGGCTTACTGGTGCAGTGGCCGTTGGGCTGGTTGTCCGACCGTTATGACCGCGCATTGCTGATTCGCTGCTTTGCCGGGTTTCTGGCGGTGGCGGCGTTGCCGTTGGCGATCATGCCGCAGGTGCCGCTGGAGGTGCTGTTCGTTGTCGGTTTCTTCTGTTCGCTGGTGCAGTTCTGCCTGTATCCGCTGGCGGTGGCGTTCTCCAATGACCACGTCGAAGGCGATCGGCGGGTGTCGCTGACCGCGATGTTACTGGTGACCTACGGCGTCGGCGCGAGCATCGGGCCGCTGCTGGCGGGTGTGCTGATGAAGTTTCTCGGCAGTCAGAGCCTGTATGCGTTCTTCAGTTTCTTCGCGTTGGTGCTGGTCTGGCGGATTCGTCCGAAAGCGGTCACCAACCTGCATCAGGTCGACGACGCACCGCTGCATCACGTGGCGATGCCGGACAGCATGTCGAGTTCGCCGCTGGTGGCGGCGCTTGACCCGCGTGTTGATGAGCAGGTGGTGCAGGAGCAGATGGTGCAGGATCCGGCGCCGGTCAATCCTGAGCCCGAACCGGAGCCCGTTGCGCAGCCGGAAGCAGTCGTTGCAGCCGAACAGGACAGCGGCGATGACGACAAGCCTGCGCCGGATATCAGCGGTGGCCGGCCTTGAGCCGAAGATAAACAACGGCGCATAAAAAAGGGCAGTCCTGTGCGGGACTGCCCTTTTTATTGGTCGCTGCGACTCAGAGATCGTCTTTGTCGAAACGCCGTGCTTCACGCTGCAACTGGTAAACAAACCGCTCGACGTTGCGCGCAGCCTGGCCACTGATGTTGTGGAAGCGCAGACCGGCAAAGGTAATGTTGAGTTTTTCTTCGAAATGCAAATAGCGCAGTTCGACCGATGTTGGCTGATTGCCGAACAGCGGCGGGGCGATCAGGCGGTCGTAGACCTGGCCCAGTTGCAGGCGGTCAGTGATGTCGCTTTCGAAGCGGAATTTGCAGCCAGTGGCGGAGATATCCAGCAGCTTGCCGTGCAGAGGAACCTTGAGCTTTTCGCCGCCCAGTTCAACGCTGACCAGGTCGGTAAGTTTCAACGCAGCGCGGAAAGCGTTGCGGCGCTGGTGGTAGACCACTTCGCTCGGCAGGTCGCCGGTGTAGAAACGATCGCCGTCGGATTCTTCGATGTTCAGTGTGCCGTTGCATTCCCAGGCGATGCGTACGCCGTCATGAAAGCCTTCGACCTTGAACGGCTCGCCAGCCTGGAGGAAGCGCTCGCCGTCGCGTGGAATCATTTCATCCAGCGCGATCGTTGCGGTTTCGCGGTCGACCTTGATCAGGTAACTCTGAAAGCGCTGGCTGCGTTCATGGAAGGTGATGATCAGCGGATCGTGGCTGTCTTGCAGCTGGCGCAGGTTGCTGGAGATTTCCAGTGGCGTGGTGAGCACCTTCGGAGGCTGCGGAGCATCATCCGCGCTTAGGGTGTTGGACACGGTTCTTCAATCTCCAGACAAAATAAGACGACTGGCCAGTATTTTGCCAGCATGTTGCGCAGGTGGATAGTGCAGGGTCAGCGAATGGCTCATGCCTGGCTGAGCGTTCGCGGCTTGACCGGTTTGGCAAAGGTCCCGCTGGCGTCGTACAGCGCTGGCGGCTCACCGCCGGTGAGGATCTTCAGCTGATTGGCCGTGGTCGCCTGCTGGATCTGGATCGACTGGCCATTCTTGACGTTGGCAGCCTGGCACTGGGCGATCAGCGCGGTCAGGGCATCGCCTTGGGTCAACAACTGGTCGCCAATGCTCGACTGGCTGGCCAGTTGCTCAAGACCTGTGCGATCGGTCGGCAGGTTGAGGCTGGCGAGGATTTCGCTGCGCTTGCGGCCATGCTGCTCGAGCAGAATGATCAACGCTTGCTTGGTCGCCAGAATTTCTTCCAGCAACGGCATGTCGCGACCATGCAAAGCGAGGGATTCGGTTTGCAATAACTCCAGCAATTGTTGCGCTGGAGCAAAGTCGTCGTTGATCAGTTGCAATAAGTTAGTGTCGTGCATGGCTGGCCTTGGGGTTTAAGCGTCCAAAAGCCTGGCGCCGGCAAAAGCCTAGCGCTGGGCTTCGAAGTTGAGCAGTTTGCTGGCTACACGGTTGCTGTCGACTTTATAGCTGCCATCGGCAATCGCGGCTTTCAACTCGGCCACACGGGCTTTGTCGACAGCAGGCTGATCGCGCAGCTTGTCAGTGACCTTCTGCAACTGTTGAGCCTCATTGCTGAGGTGTACCGACTCCCCGCTTTTGGCGACATTGGCCTGTTCGGCCTGGGTATTCAGCGGCGCGGAGGGGCTGTTTTCAGCGCTTTCCTTGGCGTTGCTGGTACGTGTGCTGCCGGTTAGTGACGAGGAACTGTTCAATCGGTTGAAATCGATAACCATGATAAAAAACCTCTGGGAATTTGGACGCTTGCCATGTTTTCGGCTATCCCCTGAAAAACTTTAGGCCCAATCAACCATAAGCTTGCATGCGCCGTTGCGAGACCTGCTGCGGCACAGTTTAGGGAAGCGACGGGATCGGCGCCAGTTTTCTCCACGAGGCTTTTACATGGCCACTTCGACCTGTCCCGGCGCAATCACCTGCGCCTTGATAACTCTTTGAGAATTAAGGTTTTTTACTCGAATCTGTTCTTTCATGCCGCCATTGGAGAGCGCTTCCCCCGGCATGCGTACGGCAAGGGTGCCGCTGCGCGCAGTGATCACCACTTGGTCACCCTTACGGACCACTTCGGCCTGTTCCAGATGCACCAGGGTGATGACCTGATCGGCGACCGTTGGTCGGGTAAGTTTCTGCCCGATCGCTTCGTCGACGGAGGTTAGGAAACCCTGGTTGATCGTGCTGACGTCGCGCTCGCGCAAGGTCACATCCTGCGGCTCGATAATGCCGGCGCGTTTCAGCGGACGAGTGGTCGTCACGATCTCGCGAAACAGGCGGACTTGAGCGGGTACGAACACCGTCCAGGGCGAACTGCCTTCGCAGCGAACCTTCACCGTGACGCGGCCCAGCGGGCGTGCCGGGCTCTCCAGTGTCGCTGTCAATTCCTTGTCGCACATGGGCATGCGCATGCGCGGGTCGAGCTGGTTGACTTCGATTTCGTAGCGGCCTTCGGTTTGACTGGAAGCCAAATAGTCTTCTACGGTGAATTCAAGAAAGCCCTGAGTCACGCCGATAAGCATATCAGGCAAGGTAACCGCATCTGCATTGGCAGGACTGCCAGCAAGCGAGCAGCAAACGGCGGCCACCGCGCAAAGCCCTTTGCGAAGGGTAGATGTCAGGCGTCGGGAAAATGTCGTTTGAGCGTTCATACGAGTTAAAAAGCAAGCGCCGTGCCGTTTAGCAATGAATGTGCGTCGCAACAACACTTGGCGTTGGTGTAGGAGTCTGGGCATGGCTGGTGTAATGGATTCGGTGAACCAGCGCACGCAACTGGTAGGGCAGAATCGCCTCGAGTTGCTGTTGTTCCGTCTCGACGGGCCGCAGCTCTACGGGATCAACGTGTTCAAGGTACGGGAAGTGTTGCAATGCCCGTCGCTGACGTTGATGCCCAAATCCAGTCCTGTCGTGTGCGGGGTAGCGAATATACGGGGAGCGACCATTCCGATCCTGGATCTGGCAATGGCAACGGGCTCCGGTGCGTTGAAAGACAAGAACAGTCCGTTCGTGATCATCACGGAGTACAACACCAAGACCCAGGGTTTCCTGGTCCGCTCGGTGGAGCGCATCGTCAACATGAACTGGGAAGAGATCCATCCGCCACCCAAGGGTACCGGTCGCGATCACTACCTGACCGCTGTGACCCGGGTCGACAATCAGTTGGTCGAAATCATCGACGTCGAGAAGGTGCTGGCCGAAGTGGCGCCGACGCCGGAAGCGATTTCGGTGGGCGTGGTCGATGTCGAGACGCAGACCAAGGCGTTGTCGCTGCGGGTGCTGACGGTCGATGACTCGTCGGTGGCGCGCAAGCAGGTCACCCGTTGTCTGCAGACCATCGGTGTCGAAGTGGTGGCGCTGAACGACGGCAAGCAGGCGCTGGATTACCTGCGCAAGCTGGTCGACGAGGGCAAGAAGCCGGAAGAAGAGTTCCTGATGATGATTTCCGACATCGAGATGCCGGAGATGGACGGGTACACCCTGACGGCGGAAATCCGCGGCGACGCGCGCATGCAAAAGCTCCATATCATCCTGCATACTTCGTTGTCGGGGGTATTCAATCAGGCGATGGTGAAGAAAGTCGGTGCTGATGACTTCCTGGCCAAATTCCGTCCTGATGACCTCGCATCCCGGGTAGTCGACCGGATCAAAGCAGCAGATATCAGCTAGGGACCTTCTGTCCCTGGCGGTCAACACGATTTAAGAGGCGGCATCATTGTCTACGGGTAATTTGGATTTCGAACAGTTCCGGGTCTTCCTGGAAAAAGCCTGTGGCATTCTGCTCGGTGAAAACAAGCAGTATCTGGTCTCGAGCCGTCTCAACAAACTGATGGAGCAGCAAGGCATCAAGTCCCTGGGTGAGCTGGTACAGCGCATCCAGACCCAGCCGCGCAGCGGTTTGCGCGAGCAGGTGGTCGATGCCATGACGACCAACGAAACCCTGTGGTTTCGCGACACCTATCCGTTTGAAGTCTTGAAGAACAAGGTACTGCCGGAAGCGATCAAGGCCAGCCCCAACCAGCGTCTGCGGATCTGGTCGGCGGCCTGCTCGTCGGGGCAGGAACCGTACTCGCTGTCGATGTCCATCGACGAGTTCGAGCGCAGCAACCTGGGTCAGTTGAAGATGGGTGTGCAGATCGTTGCCACCGATCTGTCGGGCCTGATGCTCAACAACTGCAAGACCGGCGAGTACGACAGCCTGGCGATCGGTCGCGGTCTGTCGCCGGAACGCCTGCAACGCTACTTCGACCCGAAAGGGCCGGGGCGCTGGGTGGTCAAGGCGCCGATCAAGAGCCGGGTGGAATTCCGCTCGTTCAACCTGCTCGACAGTTACGCGGCGCTGGGCAAGTTCGACATCGTGTTCTGCCGCAACGTGTTGATCTACTTCTCTGCCGAAGTGAAGAAGGACATCCTGTTGCGCATTCACAGCACGTTGAAGCCGGGTGGGTACCTGTTCCTTGGCGCTTCGGAAGCGCTGAACGGTTTGCCGGATCATTACCAGATGGTTCAGTGCAGCCCGGGGATTATTTACAAGGCGAAATAAGCGGTTTGCAGTGATACAAAAAACGGGAGGCCCCAAAAGGCCTGCCGTTTTTTTGTGCCCGAATTATTTTCCACGAGCCCCCTGTGGGAGCGAGCCTGCTGGCGATAGCGGTCTGTCCGTAAGACAGTTGACGCCTGACACGCCCCCTTCGCGAGCAGGCTCGCTCCCACAGGGATCTGCGCTGACCTGGCAAGGACGGCAAGCGGCAGAAAAGCGGCATCCGGCGGTAACCGGTTGCCGCTTTTCTGGCATTGCCACTTTGCAAGTCCGGCGCAAAGCCCCGGAATACGGGGGTTGTTCCATTTGGCACGGCGCTTGCTAATGCTCAGATACGAAAAACCGGTCACCTGAAGGTTCCCGACATGAGCATCAGCTTCGACAAAGCGCTGGGCATTCACGAAAAGGCATTGGGCTTCCGCGCCCAGCGTGCCGAAGTGCTGGCCAACAACATCGCCAACGCCGACACCCCGAACTACAAGGCGCGGGATCTGGATTTCTCCAAAGTGCTCGAAGCACAGACCGAGAAGACCAAGACCGGCGGCCACTTTGCCCTGAACATGACCAACAGCCGTCACATCGAGGCTGAAGGGCTGGGCAATGGTGACGAGTCGCTGATGTATCGCACGCCGATGCAGCCTTCGATCGACCAGAACACCGTCGACGCTCAACTGGAACAGTCGAACTACGCGGAAAACGCCGTCGGCTTCCAGGCCAGCTTCACCTTGCTCAACAGCAAATTCAAAGGGCTGGTGTCAGCCCTGCGCGGAGAATAATCCATGTCCCTGTCCAGCGTTTTCAACATTGCCGGCAGCGGCATGAGCGCGCAGACCACGCGTCTGAACACCGTGGCGTCGAACATCGCCAACGCCGAAACCGTTTCGTCGAGCATCGACCAGACCTACCGCGCCCGTCATCCGGTATTCGCCACCATGTTCCAGGGCGGCCAGGCCGGCGGCAGCAATTCGCTGTTCCAGAACCAGGACGCTGCCGGGCAGGGCGTGCAGGTGCTCGGCGTTGTCGAAGACCAGAGCAATCTTGAAGCGCGCTACGAGCCGAACCATCCGGCCGCCGACGCCAAGGGCTACGTCTACTACCCGAACGTCAACGTGGTGGAAGAAATGGCTGACATGATTTCCGCGAGCCGCTCGTTCCAGACCAACGCGGAAATGATGAACACCGCCAAAACCATGATGCAGAAGGTACTGACCCTCGGTCAGTAATAAGGGGCGACTGCCATGAGCGTTACGGATACCACCAGCAGCCTGAGCATGAACGACATCCTGGCCAACTCGTCGAAGAAGGCCAGCAGCACGACGTCGGGCGGCATCGCTTCGGCGACCAACAGTGCCACCGGCGGCCAGGCGCTGGGCAAGGATGCTTTCCTGCAATTGCTGGTCACCCAGCTGAAAAACCAGAACCCGCTCGACCCGCAGGACAACAGCGCTTTCGTCGCGCAGTTGGCGCAGTTCAGCAGCCTTGAAGGCATCACCACGCTGAACTCCACCGTCAGCGGCCTTGCCGGCAACTACAACTCGTCGCAAGCGCTGCAGGCTTCGTCGCTGGTCGGTCGCAACGTGATCGTGCAGACCAACACCGCCCAGCTCGATGACCCGAGCAAAGGCCTGACCGGTTCGGTCACCGTGCCTTCGTCGATTGCCGGCGGCACCGTGACCATTACCGACAAGGACGGCAAGACCGTGCGCACCATCGACCTGGGCAGCCGCGCTGCCGGCGATGCCAGTTTCACGTGGGACGGCAAGGACACCGCCGGCACCGTGGTTCCGGTCGGCACTTACACGTTCAAGGCCAACGCACCGATCAACGGCACCGCGACCGACCTGGCGACCTACCTGCCAGCGACCGTCAACAGCGTGACGATCAGCCAGACCGGTGGCGAGCTGATGCTCAACCTGGCCGGCAAGGGCACCGTTGCCCTGTCCAAAGTACAAACCATTGGTATATAGAGCCGACTAACCCGGCACGAAGGAGTGGAACATGTCTTTTAACATCGGCCTTAGCGGTCTCTATGCCGCCAACAAACAACTCGACGTAACCGGCAACAACATCGCCAACGTCGCCACCGCCGGTTTCAAATCCTCGCGCGCAGAATTCGAAGACGTCTATTCGTCGACTCGTCTGGGCAGCGGCAGCAAAGTGATCGGCAACGGCGTGCGCCTGGCCAACGTTTCCCAGCAGTTCACCCAAGGTGACATCAACAACACTGGCAACGTGCTGGACATGGGCATCAACGGTTCCGGTTTCTTCACCATGAGCAACAACGGCTCGATCTCGTACACCCGAGCCGGTACGTTCAAGGTCGACAACGCCGGTTACATCACCAACACCGATTACACCTCGCGTCTGCAGGGTTACGGTGTGGATGCCAACGGCAAGATCATCAACGGCGTGTTGACTGACCTTAAGATCGACACCTCGAACCTGGCGCCGAAGTCGTCTTCTGCGGTGACCTCGAGCATCAACCTCAATTCGTCTTCGCCAGTGATCGTTGATACCGGCGCCAGCGCCGTCAAGTTCGATCCGTCGAAGCCTGAGACTTACACCAAGTCCTTCAGCACACCGATCTATGACACCCAGGGCAACGCCCACGTCATGGACCAGTACATGGTCAAGACTGGCGGGAACACCTGGAAGGTTTACACCCTGGTCGATGGCCGTAACCCGGACGCTACCGGCAGCAACCCTGTGACCACTGCGCCGGTTGCCTCGACATTGTCGTTCGACAGCTCCGGCAAGCTGGTTCAGGTGAGCACGCCTAACCCGGCGGATCCGGCCAACCCGATCATCAGCAGCGATCTGAAGATGACCGGCTGGGTGCCGGGCACTGTGACCAATGGCGTGTTTACGCCTAACGGCGCGGCAGCGAATCCGAATGGCGTGACCATCTCGATGGCCAACACCACTCAGTACAACGCTGATACCTCGCGTACGATCCCGACTCAGGATGGTTACGCCACTGGCCAGATCACTAACCTGACCATCGACGGCACCGGTACGCTGTTTGCCAACTTCAGCAACAACCAGAGCAAGGCGATTGGTCAGGTTGCACTGGCCAGCTTCACCAACGAACAGGGCTTGCAGGCTGTCGGTGGCACCAGCTGGAAAGAGACTTTCGCTTCGGGTATTCCGGGCTATGACGCGCCGAAGACCGGTACGTTGGGTGAGGTGGTGTCCAACTCGCTGGAAGAGTCGAACGTTAACCTGACCAATGAGCTGGTTGATCTGATCAAGGGTCAGAGCAACTATCAGGCGAACGCCAAGACTATTTCGACGCAGAGCACGATTATGCAGACCATTATTCAGATGACCTGATTCGGGTTTCTGACTGGTTTTTTTGGGCCCCTCGGTTTTGAGGGG
>NZ_JAHSTW010000012.1 GCF_019145195.1 Pseudomonas siliginis | reverse complement strand
TGCGAGAAATGTGTCCGCTTGATTTCTATGCAACGGCCCGGGGCATGGCTATTATGCGGGCCTCATTGTGAGGCGATACCTGCATGCTGACGTTGTTGAATCTACTGAAGGATGGACGATTCCATTCCGGACAGGACCTGGGCGTTGCCCTGGGAATAAGCCGAAGTGCTGTATGGAAGCAGCTACAACAGCTTGAAGCTGAACTTGGCCTGTCGATCCATAAAGTTCGCGGTCGCGGATATCAATTGTCGGCGCCTCTGATGCTCCTTGATCCTCTTGAAATAACCAGGAAGATGCCCCAATGGCCGGTGCGTGTGTTCGACTCCGTCGACTCGACAAATGCCGAAGCTCTGCGCTCCATCAGTGAGGGCGCCCCCGCGCCGTTTTTGGTGCTCGCGGAGCGACAATTGGCAGGCCGTGGTCGTCGAGGCCGCAAGTGGGTGAGCCCATTTGCGGAAAATCTTTATTACAGCCTGGTTCTTCGAATAGATGGCGGCATGCGTCAGCTTGAGGGATTGAGCCTTGTTGTTGGCTTGGCCGTGATGCAGACCTTGCGAAGCGCCGGCGTGCCCAATGCCGGTTTGAAGTGGCCCAACGATGTTTTGGTGGGTAACAAGAAAATAGCCGGCATCCTGCTCGAACTCGTCGGCGATCCGGCGGATGTATGTCATGTTGTATTGGGTATAGGAATCAACGTGAATATGCAGGTTGCCGATGAGGTCGACCAGCAATGGACTTCTATAAAGCTCGAGTCAGGGAAAGCCTGCGATCGCAATGCTCTGGTGGTTGATTTGAGTAATCAACTCAAAGCTTATACCCATAAACACCAGCTCAACGGGTTCGCAAGTCTGCAGGCAGAATGGGCGGAAAATCATCTGTGGCAGGGTCGATCCGTGTCGTTGATCGCGGGTAACAGCCATATCGATGGGATAGTGCTCGGGATTGATAACCAAGGCGGGTTGCGCTTGATTGTAGATGGTTTTGAAAAAGTCTTTAGTGGTGGAGAGCTCAGCCTGAGGTTGCGTGATGATTCTTGAGCTTGACTGCGGCAATAGTTTTATCAAATGGCGCGTGCTGGATGCGTCGGCGAGTGGGCTGGTTTCGGAAGGGGTTGTAGATTCCAATCAGGCTTTGCTTGAGAGTCTACGGATCATAAAGCCGCTCTCGTTGCGCAAGTGTCGTTTGGTAAGCGTCAGGACTAACGAGGAAACCAGCGCTTTAACCGAAATGCTTGAGCGTGCGTTCGGTATTCCTATCGTGTGTGCGAAACCCGCCCGCGAGATGTCCGGTGTTCGAAACGGCTATGAAGACTATGAGCGTCTGGGGCTTGATCGCTGGCTGGCGATGCTCGGCGGCTTCCACTTGGCTGCCGGAAGTGCTTGCCTGGTTCTCGACTTCGGTACCGCGGTCACTGCCGATTTTGTCGCGGCTGACGGTGAGCATCTCGGGGGGTTCATTTGTCCTGGTATGCCTTTGATGCGAAACCAGTTGCGCACCCATACCCGTAAAATTCGTTATGGTGATGAAGCAGCAGAGCGCGCCCTTTCCAGTCACGTCCCGGGACGGACCACCGTTGAAGCGGTGGAGCGTGGTTGTTCTTTGATGCTGAGGGGCTTCGTTCTCACTCAATTAGAGCTGGCTCGAGCGTACTGGGGAGAGCAATTCACCGTCTTTATTACGGGAGGGGATGCCGAGCTGGTTAAAGGCGTCGTGCCTGACGCCAGGGTTGTGCCCGACCTGGTTTTTGTCGGCTTGGCGATGGCTTGTCCCTTGTCTTGAGGTTTATATGCGTTGGTTGTTCCTGCTGCTGGTTGTACTCAATGTTTTTTACTATGTCTGGCATCAGCAAGAAGCTCCCTTGCGAGCCAAAGATGTAACGCCGCTTAATCTGTATCGTGGGTCGCAGCAGGATATCCGTCTGCTGAGCGAAACTGCAGGTGAGGGGCGAAGAGGCGAGGTGGCGCCGCGTCAGCAGTGCTTGTTCCTTGGTGGATTTTCTGACGAAGATTCAATTGCCAGGTTGCAACAGCGTCTGGTGGCGATGAAAGTCAATGTGCAATCTGTGCCGAAAGATGCTGCCGGAAGCGGGTACTGGCTGGCAGCTGCGCCGGACAGCCAGCGTTTGTTAGGCGATCAGCAGTTGCAAAACCTTTCCAAGGAATTCAATGAGTTAAAACATAAAATAATGCTGTGCGAAGGGGTTGCACCTGCTCAATAGTTTGCATAGAATGGCGCCCGCTCCACAGCGAACACCTTAATCGGGATTCGAAGTGAAGTGTGTCAACGCAGCTAACCTCAGGTTTTTAAATGAGAAAATGCTTGACAGGGGTTTGGCATGATATAGAATGCCGGCCTGATTAGGAGGGGTTCCCGAGCGGCCAAAGGGATCAGACTGTAAATCTGACGTCTACGACTTCGAAGGTTCGAATCCTTCTCCCTCCACCAGATTTAAGCGTGAGCTGCAGGCTCCGCGGGTATAGTTTAGTGGTAGAACCTCAGCCTTCCAAGCTGATGATGCGGGTTCGATTCCCGCTACCCGCTCCAAGTTTGCAGGTTGTGCAAAAGGGTTTTGCTCTTGTAGCTCAGTTGGTAGAGCACACCCTTGGTAAGGGTGAGGTCAGCGGTTCAAATCCGCTCAAGAGCTCCATATAACAAGGCAGATATGAAAATATCTGCCTTTGTTTTAATGGTTGATATTGTTTGTCTAATTTCTTCTGTAGAGGGTGATATCGATGGCTAAGGAAAAATTTGATCGTTCCCTGCCCCACGTCAACGTTGGGACCATTGGTCACGTTGACCACGGTAAAACCACTCTGACTGCTGCTCTGACTCGCGTTTGCTCCGAAGTTTTCGGTTCTGCAATCGTTGACTTCGACAAGATCGACAGCGCACCAGAAGAAAAAGCTCGCGGTATCACCATCAACACCGCGCACGTTGAGTACAACTCGAAGATCCGTCACTACGCTCACGTTGACTGCCCAGGTCACGCTGACTACGTGAAGAACATGATCACCGGTGCTGCTCAGATGGACGGCGCTATCCTGGTTTGCTCGGCCGCTGATGGTCCGATGCCGCAAACCCGTGAGCACATCCTGCTGTCCCGTCAGGTTGGCGTTCCGTACATCGTGGTCTTCCTGAACAAGGCTGACCTGGTAGACGACGCTGAGCTGCTGGAACTGGTTGAGATGGAAGTTCGTGACCTGCTGTCGACTTACGACTTCCCGGGCGACGACACTCCGATCATCATCGGTTCGGCTCGTATGGCGCTGGAAGGCAAAGACGACAACGAGATGGGCACCACTGCCGTCAAGAAACTGGTTGAAACTCTGGATGCCTACATCCCGGAACCAGTTCGTATGATCGACAAGCCATTCCTGATGCCAATCGAAGACGTATTCTCGATCTCGGGTCGCGGTACTGTTGTGACTGGTCGTATCGAGCGCGGTATCGTTCGCGTTCAGGATCCGCTGGAAATCGTTGGTCTGCGTGATACCACCGTTACTACTTGCACCGGTGTTGAAATGTTCCGCAAGCTGCTCGACGAAGGTCGTGCTGGCGAGAACTGCGGCGTTCTGCTGCGTGGTACCAAGCGTGACGACGTTGAGCGTGGCCAGGTTCTGGTCAAGCCAGGTTCGGTCAAGCCGCACACCAAGTTCACCGCAGAAGTTTACGTTCTGAGCAAGGAAGAAGGCGGTCGTCATACTCCGTTCTTCAAAGGCTACCGTCCACAGTTCTACTTCCGTACTACTGACGTGACTGGTAACTGCGAGCTGCCAGAAGGCGTTGAAATGGTAATGCCAGGTGACAACATTCAGATGACTGTTACCCTGATCAAAACCATTGCGATGGAAGACGGTCTGCGTTTCGCTATCCGTGAAGGCGGTCGTACCGTCGGCGCTGGCGTCGTAGCCAAAATCATCGAATAAGCGGTTGTAATGTATTTTTCGGGCCGGCATAATGGTCGGCCTGATTTTGTTTTAGGTCAGTAGCTCAATTGGCAGAGCGACGGTCTCCAAAACCGTAGGTTGGGGGTTCGATTCCCTCCTGACCTGCCAGATTCACTCGGTGTGTCTGGCTTTCTTTTCACAGGATCTTCATAGATGACTCCTAAAGCTGAAGCTCAAGGCTCTCGCTTCGATCTGCTCAAGTGGCTTGTAGTAGTCGCTTTGGTAGTTGTTGGCGTTGTTGGCAATCAGTATTACGCTGCTTCGCCGATCCTGTACCGTGTACTCGCTTTGCTTGCCATTGCTGCCGTAGCTGCCTTTGTAGGCCTGCAGACCGCGAAGGGCAAGTCTTTCTTTGTACTGGTTAAGGAAGCTCGCACCGAGATTCGTAAAGTCGTGTGGCCAACTCGCCAAGAAACCACGCAGACCACGCTGATTGTCGTGGCTGTTGTTCTGGTTATGGCGTTGCTGTTGTGGGGTCTTGATTCCCTGCTCGGCTGGCTTGTTTCCTTGATTGTCGGCTAAGGGTGTCCCGTGGCTAAGCGTTGGTATGTTGTGCATGCTTACTCGGGTTACGAGAAGCATGTGATGCGCTCGCTGATCGAGCGCGTAAAGCTGGCTGGCATGGAAGATGGCTTCGGCGAAATTCTGGTTCCCACTGAAGAAGTGGTAGAGATGCGTAACGGCCAGAAGCGCAAAAGCGAGCGGAAGTTCTTTCCAGGCTATGTGCTGGTCCAGATGGATATGAACGAGGGTACTTGGCATTTGGTCAAGGATACTCCTCGGGTGATGGGTTTCATCGGCGGTACTGCCGACAAGCCTGCACCAATTACCGATAAAGAGGCAGAAGCGATTCTGCGTCGCGTTGCTGATGGCAGCGACAAGCCTAAACCGAAGACATTGTTCGAGCCAGGTGAGACGGTGCGTGTCAATGACGGTCCATTCGCTGATTTCAATGGCGTTGTGGAAGAAGTTAACTACGAAAAGAGCCGGATCCAAGTGGCTGTGCTCATTTTCGGTCGCTCTACTCCGGTGGAGCTCGAGTTCAGTCAGGTCGAGAAGGTCTAACTGGACAAGCAATCCCAACCCCGCAGCCTTAGGCTGTGGGGTTTTGTCGTCACTGGGATAAACGCGCAAGTAACCGGGGAGCCTTTCGAGGCGTTCGAACCCGTAATTGGAGTGCCTCATGGCCAAGAAGATTACCGCTTACATCAAGCTGCAAGTGAAGGCCGCTCAGGCTAACCCAAGTCCACCGGTTGGTCCTGCTCTGGGTCAGCACGGCGTGAACATCATGGAATTCTGCAAGGCTTTCAACGCCCGTACCCAGGGTCTTGAGCCAGGTCTGCCGACTCCAGTGATCATCACTGTCTACAGCGACCGTAGCTTCACTTTCGAAACCAAATCCACCCCTGCTTCGGTTCTGCTGAAGAAGGCGGCCGGTCTGACCAGCGGTTCCGCTCGTCCGAACACCGTTAAGGTTGGCACTGTTACCCGTGCTCAGCTGGAAGAAATCGCGAAAACCAAAAACGCGGATCTGACTGCAGCTGATATGGATGCAGCCGTGCGTACTATCGCCGGTTCTGCTCGTAGCATGGGCCTTAACGTGGAGGGTGTGTAATGGCTAAGCTGACCAAGCGTCAAAAGGCTATCGCCGGCAAAATCGAAGCAGGCAAGGCCTACAACATTGTAGACGCCGCTGCTCTGCTGGCCGAGCTGTCGACAGTCAAGTTCAGCGAGTCGTTCGACGTTGCTGTAAACCTGGGTGTAGATCCGCGTAAATCCGACCAGGTTGTTCGTAGCGCTACTGTGCTGCCACACGGCACTGGCAAGACTGTTCGCGTTGCTGTGTTCACCCAGGGTCCAGCTGCTGAGGCCGCTCTGGCTGCCGGCGCTGACCGTGTAGGTATGGACGACCTGGCTGCCGAAATGAAAGGCGGCGACCTGAACTATGACGTAGTGATCGCGTCCCCGGATGCCATGCGCGTTGTAGGTCAGTTGGGTCAGATCCTCGGTCCACGTGGCCTGATGCCTAACCCTAAAGTCGGCACCGTAACTCCAGACGTAGCCAACGCGGTCAAGAACGCCAAGGCTGGTCAGGTTCGTTATCGCACCGACAAAAACGGCATCATCCACACTTCCGTTGGCAAGATCGGCTTCGACGCCGTCAAGCTGAAGGAAAACGTTGAAGCCCTGATCGCTGATCTGAAGCGTATCAAGCCAGCTTCCTCGAAAGGTATTTACGTCAAGCGCGTTACCCTGAGCACCACTATGGGCCCAGGTCTGGTTATCGACCAGAGCTCGCTCGACGCGTAAGACAAAGGTTGGCGCGGATTGCCGCGCCAATTGGAAGATTGGGGTCCCTGCCTGGCGGGGGCTATCCAAGACCGTAGGCGGCGCAAGCCTTAAACCTCAAGCCTACGCAGATGGTGCTCCCGGTTCCTTACCGAATCAGACACCAAAACGACATTCGGTTCCGATCGAATGAAACGGTAACAAGCAGGAGTTAAACCCGTGGCAATTAATCTCGAAGACAAGAAGGCCATCGTCGCTGAAGTCAACGAGGCTGCCAAAGTCGCTCTGTCCGCTGTCGTGGTTGATGCACGTGGCGTAACAGTAGGCGCAATGACCGGACTCCGTAAAGAGGCTCGTGAAGCTGGCGTTTACGTACGTGTTGTACGTAACACCCTGCTCAAGCGCGCTGTTGCTGACACTCAATACAGTGTCCTCAACGACGTGTTCACCGGCCCGACCCTGATTGCATTCTCGAACGAACATCCGGGCGCTGCTGCCCGTATCTTCAAAGAGTTTGCCAAGGGTCAGGACAAGTTCGAGATCAAGGCAGCTGCGTTCGAGGGCAAGTTCCTCGCAGCTAATCAGATCGACGTACTGGCAACTCTGCCGACCCGTGACGAAGCAATTTCTCAGCTGATGAGCGTGATTCAAGGCGCAACCAGCAAATTGGCTCGTACTCTGGCGGCAATTCGCGACCAGAAAGAAGCTGCCGCAGCCTAAGGCTCGTCACTTCTCGCGTTTTTTGTTTATTTCGATGGTCGCGTAGGCCGTCCCCCAATTCAGGAATTGAGTCATGTCTCTGACTAACGAACAAATCATCGAAGCAATCGGCCAGAAATCCGTAGTGGAAATCGTTGAGCTGATCAAAGCGATGGAAGAAACCTTCGGTGTTACCGCTGCTGCCGCTTCGGCTGGCCCAGCTGTAGCTGCTGCTGCTGTTGAAGAGCAAACCGAGTTCAACGTTGTTCTGCTGGAAGCTGGCGAGAAGAAGGTTAACGTGATCAAGGCAGTTCGTGAACTGACCGGTCTGGGCCTGAAAGAAGCCAAAGAGAAAGTAGACGGCGCTCCTCAGGTTGTAGCTGAAGGCGTTTCGAAAGAAGCGGCTGAAGACGCCAAGAAGAAGCTGGAAGAAGCAGGCGCTAAAGTCGAGCTGAAGTAAGCATCGACTTTGCTCCTCCAGCCCGAGCGTCAAGCGACAGGCTGATGGCTGGTGGCTCTTGCCACCGGCCTTTTTCCGTTATTGGCAGCCGACTGGGTCGGTGCTGATAAAGGCGCTGTAACCACCCGATGCGGTGGCGCAAACCATGGGGTTTGCACGATTTTCTGGCTGCTCCCGTCGGGAGGGGCCAAACAAGCAGGTGACCAAGCTGGGGAACGCTGATGGCTTACTCATATACTGAGAAAAAACGTATCCGCAAGGACTTTAGCAAGTTGCCGGACGTCATGGATGTGCCTTACCTCCTGGCCATCCAGCTGGATTCGTATCGTGAATTCTTGCAAGCGGGAGCGACTAAAGATCAGTTCCGCGACGTGGGCCTGCATGCGGCCTTCAAATCCGTTTTCCCGATCATCAGCTACTCCGGCAATGCTGCGCTGGAGTACGTCGGTTATCGCCTGGGCGAACCGGCATTTGATGTCAAAGAATGCGTATTGCGCGGTGTAACTTTCGCCGTACCTTTGCGGGTAAAAGTGCGCCTGATCATTTTCGACAAAGAATCGTCGAACAAAGCGATCAAGGACATCAAAGAGCAAGAAGTCTACATGGGTGAAATCCCCCTGATGACTGAGAACGGTACCTTCGTAATCAACGGTACCGAGCGTGTTATCGTTTCCCAGCTGCACCGTTCCCCGGGCGTGTTCTTCGACCACGACCGCGGCAAGA
The DNA here is from genome assembly GCF_019145195.1 of Pseudomonas siliginis. Lineage (GTDB taxonomy): Bacteria > Pseudomonadota > Gammaproteobacteria > Pseudomonadales > Pseudomonadaceae > Aquipseudomonas > Aquipseudomonas siliginis. Next base: position 311,471 of record NZ_JAHSTW010000012.1, on the reverse strand, counting down.
CGCACAGCTCCGGCAAACTGCTTTACTCGGCTCGCATCATTCCTTACCGCGGTTCGTGGCTGGACTTCGAATTCGACCCGAAAGACTGCGTCTTCGTGCGTATCGACCGTCGTCGCAAACTGCCGGCTTCGGTACTGCTGCGCGCACTCGGTTACACCACCGAAGAGGTGCTGGACGCGTTCTACACCACCAACGTATTCCACCTGAGCGGCGAAACCCTCAGCCTGGAACTGGTGCCATCGCGCCTGCGTGGTGAAGTTGCGGTTCTGGACATCCAGGACGAGAAGGGCAAGGTCATCGTTGAGCAAGGCCGCCGTATTACCGCGCGCCACATCAACCAGATCGAGAAAGCCGGTATCAAGACGCTGGACGTGCCACTGGACTACGTCCTCGGCCGCACCACCGCCAAGGCTATCGTGCACCCGGCTACCGGCGAAATCCTGGCCGAATGCAACACCGAGCTGAACACTGAAGTCCTGGCAAAGATCGCCAAGGCCCAGGTCGTTCGCATCGAGACCCTGTACACCAACGACATCGACTGCGGTCCGTTCGTCTCCGACACACTGAAGATCGACTCCACCAGCAACCAATTGGAAGCGCTGGTCGAGATCTATCGCATGATGCGTCCAGGCGAGCCGCCAACCAAAGACGCTGCCGAGACCCTGTTCAACAACCTGTTCTTCAGCCCTGAGCGTTATGACCTGTCTGCGGTCGGCCGGATGAAGTTCAACCGTCGTATCGGTCGTACCGAGATCGAAGGTTCGGGCGTGCTGTGCAAGGAAGACATCGTCGCGGTCCTGAAGACTCTGGTCGACATCCGCAACGGTAAAGGCATCGTCGATGACATCGACCACCTGGGTAACCGTCGTGTTCGCTGCGTAGGCGAAATGGCCGAGAACCAGTTCCGCGTTGGCCTGGTACGTGTTGAGCGTGCGGTCAAAGAGCGTCTGTCGATGGCTGAAAGCGAAGGCCTGATGCCGCAAGACCTGATCAACGCCAAGCCAGTGGCTGCGGCGGTGAAAGAGTTCTTCGGTTCCAGCCAGCTGTCGCAGTTCATGGACCAGAACAACCCGCTGTCCGAGATCACCCACAAGCGTCGTGTCTCTGCACTCGGCCCTGGCGGTCTGACTCGTGAGCGCGCAGGCTTCGAAGTCCGTGACGTACACCCGACTCACTACGGTCGTGTCTGCCCGATTGAAACGCCGGAAGGTCCGAACATCGGTCTGATCAACTCCTTGGCTGCGTACGCTCGCACCAACCAGTACGGCTTCCTGGAAAGCCCGTACCGTGTGGTGAAAGAGGGTGTGGTCACCGACGAGATCGTGTTCCTGTCCGCTATTGAAGAAGCCGATCACGTGATCGCGCAGGCTTCGGCGACCATGAACGAGCAGAAAGTCCTGATCGACGAACTGGTTGCCGTACGTCACCTGAACGAATTCACCGTCAAGGCGCCGGAAGACGTCACCCTGATGGACGTTTCGCCGAAGCAGGTTGTGTCGGTTGCAGCGTCGCTGATTCCGTTCCTCGAGCACGACGACGCCAACCGTGCGTTGATGGGTTCGAACATGCAGCGTCAGGCTGTACCGACTCTGCGCGCTGACAAGCCGCTGGTAGGTACCGGCATGGAGCGTAACGTAGCCCGTGACTCCGGCGTTTGCGTCGTGGCTCGTCGTGGTGGCGTGATCGATTCCGTCGATGCCAGCCGTATCGTGGTTCGTGTTGCCGATGACGAAGTTGAAACCGGTGAAGCCGGTGTCGACATCTACAACCTGACCAAATACACCCGCTCGAACCAGAACACCTGCATCAACCAGCGTCCGCTGGTGCGTAAAGGTGATCGCGTTCAGCGTAGCGACATCATGGCCGACGGCCCGTCCACCGACATGGGTGAACTGGCGCTGGGTCAGAACATGCGCATCGCGTTCATGGCATGGAACGGCTTCAACTTCGAAGACTCCATCTGCCTGTCCGAGCGTGTGGTTCAGGAAGACCGTTTCACCACGATCCACATTCAGGAACTGACCTGTGTGGCCCGTGACACCAAGCTTGGCCCAGAGGAAATCACTGCGGACATCCCGAACGTGGGTGAAGCTGCACTGAACAAGCTGGACGAAGCCGGTATCGTTTACGTAGGTGCTGAAGTAGGCGCAGGCGACATCCTGGTGGGTAAGGTCACTCCGAAAGGCGAGACCCAGCTGACTCCGGAAGAAAAACTGCTGCGTGCAATCTTCGGTGAAAAAGCCAGCGACGTTAAAGACACCTCCCTGCGCGTGCCAACCGGCACCAAAGGTACTGTCATCGACGTACAGGTCTTCACCCGCGACGGCGTTGAGCGTGATGCTCGTGCACTGTCGATCGAGAAGTCCCAGCTGGACGAGATCCGCAAGGATCTGAACGAAGAGTTCCGCATCGTTGAAGGCGCGACTTTCGAACGTCTGCGTTCCGCACTGGTAGGCCACAAGGCCGAAGGCGGCGCCGGCCTGAAGAAAGGTCAGGACATCACCGACGAAGTACTCGACGGTCTTGAGCACGGCCAGTGGTTCAAACTGCGCATGGCTGAAGATGCGCTGAACGAGCAGCTCGAGAAGGCTCAGGCCTACATCGTTGATCGTCGCCGTCTGCTGGACGACAAGTTCGAAGACAAGAAGCGCAAACTGCAGCAGGGCGATGACCTGGCTCCAGGCGTGCTGAAAATCGTCAAGGTTTACCTGGCAATCCGTCGCCGCATCCAGCCGGGCGACAAGATGGCCGGTCGTCACGGTAACAAGGGTGTGGTCTCCGTGATCATGCCGGTTGAAGACATGCCGCACGATGCCAATGGCACCCCGGTCGACGTGGTCCTCAACCCGCTGGGCGTACCTTCGCGTATGAACGTTGGTCAGATTCTCGAAACCCACCTGGGCCTCGCGGCCAAAGGTCTGGGCGAGAAGATCAACCGGATGGTCGAAGAGCAGCGTAAAGTCGCTGAACTGCGCACCTTCCTGGACGAGATCTACAACCAGATCGGCGGTCGTAACGAAGATCTGGACAGCTTCTCCGATCAGGAAATCCTCGATCTGGCGAACAACCTGCGTGGCGGCGTTCCAATGGCCACTCCAGTGTTCGACGGCGCCAAGGAAAGCGAAATCAAGGCCATGCTGAAACTGGCAGACCTGCCGGAAAGCGGCCAGATGCAGCTGACCGACGGCCGTACCGGCAACAAGTTCGAGCGTCCAGTTACCGTTGGCTACATGTACATGCTGAAGCTGAACCACTTGGTAGACGACAAGATGCACGCGCGTTCTACCGGTTCTTACAGCCTGGTTACCCAGCAGCCGCTGGGTGGTAAGGCGCAGTTCGGTGGTCAGCGTTTCGGGGAGATGGAGGTCTGGGCACTGGAAGCATACGGTGCTGCTTACACTCTGCAAGAAATGCTCACAGTGAAGTCGGACGATGTGAACGGCCGTACCAAGATGTACAAGAACATCGTGGATGGCGATCACCGTATGGAGCCGGGCATGCCCGAGTCCTTCAACGTGTTGATCAAGGAAATTCGTTCCCTCGGCATCGATATCGATCTGGAAACCGAATAACACGTGACGCGAATCGAGAGCGGGGCAGGATTGCCCGCTCTCTGCTCCGCCAGGAGGAAAGGCCTTGAAAGACCTACTGAATTTGCTGAAAAACCAGGGTCAAGTCGAAGAGTTCGACGCCATCCGTATCGGATTGGCCTCGCCGGAGATGATCCGTTCGTGGTCGTTCGGTGAAGTTAAAAAGCCGGAAACCATCAACTACCGTACGTTCAAACCTGAGCGTGACGGCCTGTTCTGCGCCAAGATCTTTGGCCCGGTAAAGGATTACGAGTGCCTGTGCGGTAAGTACAAGCGCTTGAAGCACCGTGGTGTGATCTGCGAGAAGTGCGGTGTTGAAGTCGCACTGGCCAAGGTTCGTCGTGAGCGCATGGCGCACATCGAGCTGGCTTCGCCGGTTGCCCACATCTGGTTCCTGAAATCGCTGCCGTCGCGTATCGGCCTGCTGATGGACATGACCCTGCGTGATATCGAGCGCGTTCTCTACTTCGAGAGCTATGTCGTTATCGATCCAGGCATGACCACCCTTGAAAAAGGTCAGCTGCTGAACGACGAGCAGTACTTCGAAGCGCTGGAAGAGTTCGGTGACGATTTCGACGCCCGCATGGGTGCCGAAGCTGTCCGTGAACTGCTGCACGCTATCGACCTGGAGCACGAGATTGGCCGTCTGCGCGAAGAGATTCCGCAAACCAACTCGGAAACCAAGATCAAGAAGCTGTCCAAGCGTCTGAAGTTGATGGAAGCCTTCCAGGGTTCCGGCAACCTGCCAGAGTGGATGGTGCTGACCGTTCTGCCGGTTCTGCCGCCAGATCTGCGTCCACTGGTCCCGCTGGATGGCGGTCGTTTCGCGACCTCCGACCTCAACGATCTGTATCGTCGAGTGATCAACCGTAACAACCGTTTGAAGCGCCTGCTGGATCTGTCCGCGCCGGACATCATCGTGCGCAACGAAAAGCGTATGTTGCAGGAAGCGGTCGATGCACTGCTCGACAACGGTCGTCGTGGTCGCGCAATCACTGGTTCCAACAAGCGTCCTCTGAAATCCCTGGCTGACATGATCAAGGGTAAGCAAGGTCGTTTCCGTCAGAACTTGCTCGGTAAGCGTGTTGACTACTCCGGTCGTTCGGTAATTACCGTAGGCCCGACCCTGCGTCTGCACCAGTGCGGTCTGCCGAAGAAGATGGCTCTCGAGCTGTTCAAGCCGTTCATTTTCGGCAAGCTGGAAATGCGTGGTCTGGCGACCACCATCAAAGCGGCCAAGAAAATGGTCGAGCGCGAACTGCCAGAGGTTTGGGACGTTCTTGCTGAAGTGATTCGCGAACACCCGGTTCTTCTCAACCGTGCACCGACCCTTCACCGTCTGGGTATCCAGGCGTTTGAACCGGTACTGATCGAAGGTAAGGCTATCCAGCTGCACCCGCTGGTCTGCGCCGCGTACAACGCCGACTTCGACGGCGACCAAATGGCCGTGCACGTACCGCTGACACTGGAAGCCCAGCTCGAAGCGCGTGCGTTGATGATGTCGACCAACAACATTCTGTCGCCAGCCAACGGTGAGCCAATCATCGTTCCGTCGCAGGACGTTGTATTGGGTCTGTACTACATGACTCGTGAAGCGATCAACGCCAAGGGCGAAGGTCGTGTGTTCGCGGATCTGCAGGAAGTCGACCGTGTGTTCCGTGCCGGCGAAGCCGCACTGCACGCCAAGGTCAAGGTTCGTATCAACGAAACCGTCAACGACCGTGACGGCAACAGCGTGAGCGGTACCCGTATCGTCGACACCACTGTCGGCCGTGCGCTGCTGTTCCAGGTTGTGCCGAAAGGTCTGTCGTTCGACGTCGTCAACCTGCCGATGAAGAAAAAGGCGATCTCCAAGCTGATCAACCAGTGCTACCGCGTGGTTGGTCTGAAAGAGACCGTGATCTTCGCTGACCAGTTGATGTACACCGGTTTCGCTTACTCGACCATCTCCGGCGTTTCCATCGGTGTTAACGACTTCGTTATCCCGGATGAAAAAGCCCGCATCATCGGTGCAGCCACCGACGAAGTGAAAGAGATCGAGAGCCAGTACGCCTCCGGCCTGGTAACCCAGGGCGAGAAGTACAACAAAGTGATCGACCTCTGGTCGAAAGCGAACGACGAAGTTTCCAAGGCGATGATGGCCAACCTCTCGAAAGAGAAAGTCATCGACCGTCACGGCGACGAAGTCGACCAAGAGTCTTTCAACTCGATGTACATGATGGCCGACTCGGGTGCGCGGGGTTCCGCAGCACAGATTCGTCAGCTGGCCGGTATGCGTGGTCTGATGGCCAAGCCGGACGGTTCCATCATTGAAACGCCGATTACTGCGAACTTCCGTGAAGGTCTGAGCGTACTTCAGTACTTCATCTCGACTCACGGTGCTCGTAAAGGTCTGGCGGATACCGCGTTGAAAACTGCGAACTCCGGTTACCTGACTCGTCGTCTGGTAGACGTGGCGCAGGATCTGGTAGTAACCGAGATCGATTGCGGCACCGAACACGGTCTGCTGATGACTCCGCACATTGAAGGCGGTGACGTTGTAGAACCGTTGGGTGAGCGCGTATTGGGTCGTGTCATTGCCCGTGACGTGTTCAAGCCGGGTACCGAGGACGTTATCGTTCCTGCTGGCACTCTGGTTGACGAGAAGTGGGTCGAGTTCATCGAGCTGAACAGCATCGACGAAGTGATCGTGCGTTCGCCGATCAGCTGCGAAACCCGCTACGGTATCTGCGCCAAGTGCTACGGCCGTGATCTGGCTCGTGGTCACCAGGTGAACATCGGTGAAGCGGTCGGCGTTATCGCTGCCCAGTCCATCGGTGAGCCGGGTACACAGCTGACCATGCGTACGTTCCACATCGGTGGTGCGGCAAGCCGTACTTCCGCAGCCGACAGCGTTCAGGTGAAGAATGGCGGTACTGTCCGTCTGCACAACCTGAAGCACGTTGAGCGAGTGGATGGTCACCTGGTTGCTGTGTCCCGTTCCGGTGAGCTGGCAATCGCGGACGACTTCGGTCGTGAGCGCGAGCGTTACAAGCTGCCGTACGGTGCTGTGATTTCGGTTAAGGAAGGTGACAAGGTCGACGCTGGCGCAATCGTGGCCAAGTGGGATCCGCACACTCACCCGATCGTTACCGAAATGAAAGGTACCGTGACCTACGTGGGCATGGAAGAAGGCATCACGATCAAGCGTCAGACTGACGAATTGACCGGTATGACCAACATTGAAGTACTTGACGCGAAAGATCGTCCAGCTGCCGGTAAGGAAATCCGTCCAGCAGTGAAGATGGTCGACGACAACGGCAAGGATCTGTTGCTGCCAGGCACTGACGTTATCGCTCAGTACTTCCTGCCAGCCAACGCCCTGGTCGGTGTGGCTGACGGTGCGAAGATTGCGATCGGTGACGTTATCGCTCGTATCCCGCAGGAAACTTCGAAGACCCGTGACATCACCGGTGGTCTGCCGCGTGTTGCCGACCTGTTCGAAGCCCGTCGTCCGAAAGAAGCGTCGATTCTGGCTGAAGTCAGCGGCACCATCGCGTTCGGTAAAGAGACCAAGGGCAAGCGCCGTCTGGTCATTACCCCGAACGACGGTAGCGATCCGTACGAAGAGCTGATTCCGAAGTGGCGTCACCTGAACGTCTTCGAAGGCGAACAGGTAAACCGCGGCGAAGTTATCTCCGACGGTCCAAGCGATCCGCACGACATCCTGCGTCTGCTGGGTGTAAGCGCGCTGGCCAAGTACATCGTCAACGAGATCCAGGACGTTTATCGTCTGCAAGGCGTGAAGATCAACGACAAGCACATCGAGACCATCCTGCGTCAGATGCTGCGTAAAGTTGAGATCTCCGAGTCCGGCGATTCCAGCTTCATCAAGGGCGACCAGATGGAACTGACTCACGTTCTGGTCGAGAACGAGCGTCTGAGCGCGGAAGACAAGTTTGTCTCCAAGTTCACTCGCGTTCTGCTGGGTATCACCAAGGCGTCGTTGTCCACCGAATCGTTCATCTCGGCGGCTTCCTTCCAGGAAACCACCCGCGTACTGACCGAAGCGGCAGTCACCGGCAAGCGCGATTACCTGCGCGGCCTGAAAGAAAACGTAGTCGTGGGTCGTCTGATCCCGGCCGGTACCGGTCTTGCCTATCACAGCGAGCGCAAGCGTCGCCGTGATGCCGACAAGCCGTTGCGCGTAAGCGCCAGTGAAGTGGAAGCTGCACTGACCGAAGCGCTGAACTCGAGCGGTAACTGAGTTCTGCGATAAACGAGCGTGAGGCCCTGATCGCTCCGTTCGTCGAATCGAGACATCAAGTCAAGGTTCGATGGGCGGGGAGGTCGGGGCCTTGCCTTGACTGGAATCAAGATCCTCTTTAGACTCTTGATCCCCTAAATTTGGCGGGAATTCGTTCCTGCCATTTTGCTTTTCTTGCAAGACAATAGCGTCGCAAGACAACAGTGGAGCTAGTAGATGGCAACTATCAACCAGCTGGTACGTCAGCCGCGTAAGCGTATCGTCGAGAAATCCGACGTACCTGCGCTGCAGAACTGCCCGCAACGTCGTGGCGTGTGCACCCGTGTGTACACCACCACGCCGAAAAAACCTAACTCGGCACTGCGTAAAGTATGCCGTGTGCGTCTGACCAACGGTTTCGAGGTTTCCTCGTACATCGGTGGTGAAGGCCACAACCTGCAAGAGCACAGCGTGGTACTGATCCGCGGCGGTCGTGTAAAAGACTTGCCAGGTGTTCGTTACCACACCGTTCGCGGCTCCTTGGATACTTCCGGCGTTAAAGGCCGTAACCAGGGTCGCTCGAAGTACGGTACCAAGCGTCCGAAGTAATCGGCCGTTTTGCAGATTTTTATTTTATTGAGTCGATAAGAGTAAGGTCGGGCACGCATCCTCTGGATCTGTCCCGAGCTAACCTGAAGACCGCTTGAGGGCTTATCATGCCAAGACGTCGCGTAGCAGCAAAGCGTGAGATTCTGGACGATCCGAAATACGGAAGCCAGATCCTCGCCAAATTCATGAACCACGTTATGGAAAGCGGCAAGAAAGCCGTTGCCGAGCGTATCGTTTATGGTGCCCTGGAAACCGTTGCGGCCCGTAAGGCTGGCACCGATCCCCTGGAACTCTTCGAAAAAGCACTCGACGCCATCGCTCCGCTGGTCGAAGTGAAGTCGCGCCGCGTTGGTGGTGCTACTTACCAGGTTCCGGTCGAGGTTCGTCCTTCCCGTCGTAACGCTCTGGCAATGCGCTGGTTGGTAGACTTCGCCCGTAAGCGCGGCGAGAAGTCTATGGCTCTGCGTTTGGCTGGCGAACTGCTGGATGCTGCTGAAGGTAAAGGTGCTGCTGTTAAGAAGCGTGAAGACGTGCACCGTATGGCCGAAGCTAACAAAGCTTTCTCGCACTACCGCTTCTAATTTTAGCTTCACTAATTTTGCGAGGGCTTTATGGCTCGTACTACTCCGATTAGCCGCTACCGTAACATCGGTATCGTCGCTCACGTGGATGCTGGTAAAACCACCACCACCGAGCGCGTGCTGTTTTACACCGGCAAAAGTCACAAAATGGGCGAGGTGCATGATGGCGCCGCGACCACAGACTGGATGGTTCAGGAGCAGGAGCGTGGTATTACCATTACTTCTGCTGCCATTACCGCCTTCTGGAAAGGTTCCGAGAAGCAGTACTCTCACGAGCACCGTTTCAACGTAATCGATACCCCGGGCCACGTTGACTTCACCATTGAAGTTGAGCGTTCCCTGCGCGTACTCGACGGCGCTGTCGTTGTGTTCTGCGGTACTTCGGGTGTTGAGCCGCAGTCGGAAACCGTATGGCGTCAAGCCAACAAATACGGCGTTCCACGTCTTGTTTACGTAAACAAGATGGACCGTGCCGGCGCCAACTTCCTGCGCGTGATCGGTCAGATCAAGCAGCGTCTGGGTCACACTCCGGTGCCGATCCAGTTGGCCATCGGTTCCGAAGACAACTTCCAGGGTCAGATCGATCTGATCAACATGCAAGCTGTTTACTGGAATGACTCTGACAAAGGTATGGTCCCTGTTCGCAAGGACATTCCTGCCGAGCTGCAGGAGCTGGCGGAAGAGTGGCGCAACAACATGGTTGAAGCTGCCGCCGAAGCCAACGAAGAGCTGATGAACAAGTACCTGGAAGGCGAAGAGCTGTCGATCGAAGAGATCAAGGCTGCTTTGCGTCAGCGTACTATCGCCGGCGAAATCGTTCTGGCCGTTTGCGGTTCTTCGTTCAAGAACAAGGGCGTTCCCCTGGTTCTCGACGCCGTTATCGACTACCTGCCTGCTCCGACCGACATTCCTGCTATCAAGGGTTCCAACCCTGATAACGAGGAAGAAGAGATGGAGCGTCATGCAGACGACAACGAGCCTTTCGCGGCTCTGGCGTTCAAGATCGCTACCGACCCATTCGTGGGTACTCTGACCTTCGTTCGCGTTTACTCGGGCGTGTTGAACTCCGGCGACGGCGTGATCAACTCGGTCAAAGGCAAGAAAGAGCGCGTGGGTCGTATGGTGCAAATGCACGCAAACGCCCGTGAAGAGATCAAGGAAGTACGCGCTGGTGACATCGCGGCCCTGATCGGCATGAAGGACGTCACCACTGGTGAAACCCTCTGCAACGCTGACAAGCCAATCATCCTGGTTCGCATGGACTTCCCGGAGCCGGTTATTTCGGTTGCCGTAGAGCCTAAGACCAAGGATGACCAGGAAAAAATGGGTATCGCTCTGGGCAAGCTTGCTCAGGAAGACCCGTCTTTCCGTGTTAAAACTGATGAAGAGACTGGTCAGACGATCATCTCCGGCATGGGCGAGCTGCACCTGGACATCCTGGTTGACCGGATGCGCCGTGAGTTCAACGTCGAAGCCAACATCGGCAAGCCTCAGGTTTCGTATCGTGAGCGCATCACGAAGAACTGTGAAATCGAAGGCAAGTTCGTTCGTCAGTCCGGTGGTCGCGGCCAGTTCGGTCACTGCTGGATCCGTTTTGCTCCTGCTGACGAAGGTCAGGAAGGTCTGCAATTCGTGAACGAAGTTGTAGGTGGTGTGGTTCCTAAGGAATACATCCCGGCTATCCAGAAGGGTATCGAAGAGCAGATGAAGAACGGCGTTGTTGCCGGCTATCCGCTGATCGGCCTGAAGGCTACCGTGTTCGATGGTTCTTACCACGACGTCGACTCCAACGAGATGGCGTTTAAAGTGGCTGCTTCCATGGCGACCAAGCAACTGGCCCAGAAGGGTGGTGGTGAGTTGCTCGAGCCGATCATGGCGGTAGAGGTTGTTACGCCTGAAGACTATATGGGTGATGTGATGGGCGACCTTAACCGTCGTCGCGGCATGATCCAGGGTATGGAAGACACAGTGTCCGGCAAGGTTATCCGTGCCGAGGTTCCACTGGGTGAGATGTTCGGTTATGCGACCGACGTTCGTTCCATGTCCCAGGGTCGCGCAAGCTACTCTATGGAATTCAAAAAATATGATACGGCTCCGTCGCACATCGTCGAATCCGTAACCAAAAAACAAGGCTGATTCAGCCCCTTTAGGCTAGGAGTTAATTGTCGTGGCTAAAGAAAAATTTGATCGTTCCCTACCGCACGTCAACGTTGGCACCATCGGTCACGTTGACCACGGTAAAACCACTCTGACTGCTGCTCTGACTCGCGTTTGCTCCGAAGTTTTCGGTTCTGCAATCGTTGACTTCGACAAGATCGACAGCGCACCAGAAGAAAAAGCTCGCGGTATCACCATCAACACCGCGCACGTTGAGTACAACTCGAAGATCCGTCACTACGCTCACGTTGACTGCCCAGGTCACGCTGACTACGTGAAGAACATGATCACCGGTGCTGCTCAGATGGACGGCGCTATCCTGGTTTGCTCGGCCGCTGATGGTCCGATGCCGCAAACCCGTGAGCACATCCTGCTGTCCCGTCAGGTTGGCGTTCCGTACATCGTGGTCTTCCTGAACAAGGCTGACCTGGTAGACGACGCTGAGCTGCTGGAGCTGGTTGAGATGGAGGTTCGTGACCTGCTGTCGACTTACGACTTCCCGGGCGACGACACTCCGATCATCATCGGTTCGGCTCGTATGGCGCTGGAAGGCAAAGACGACAACGAGATGGGCACCACTGCCGTCAAGAAACTGGTTGAAACTCTGGATGCCTACATCCCAGAACCAGTTCGTATGATCGACAAGCCATTCCTGATGCCAATCGAAGACGTATTCTCGATCTCGGGTCGCGGTACTGTTGTGACTGGTCGTATCGAGCGCGGTATCGTTCGCGTTCAGGATCCGCTGGAAATCGTTGGTCTGCGTGACACCACCGTTACTACTTGCACCGGTGTTGAAATGTTCCGCAAGCTGCTCGACGAAGGTCGTGCTGGCGAGAACTGCGGCGTTCTGCTGCGTGGTACCAAGCGTGACGACGTTGAGCGTGGCCAGGTTCTGGTCAAGCCAGGTTCGGTCAAGCCGCACACCAAGTTCACCGCAGAAGTTTACGTTCTGAGCAAGGAAGAAGGCGGTCGTCACACTCCGTTCTTCAAAGGCTACCGTCCACAGTTCTACTTCCGTACTACTGACGTGACTGGTAACTGCGAGCTGCCAGAAGGCGTTGAAATGGTAATGCCAGGTGACAACATTCAGATGACTGTTACCCTGATCAAAACCATCGCGATGGAAGATGGTCTGCGTTTCGCTATCCGTGAAGGCGGTCGTACCGTCGGCGCTGGCGTCGTAGCCAAAATCATCGAGTAAGACTTTTAAAGTCAGCTTGATGGATTGAAAAAGCCCCCGCTCAGCGGGGGCTTTTTTATTGGGTTGACACCTATCGGGGGCGTCTATAGAATTGCGCCTCCTTTTAACGGGCGTATTGCGCCCGGTGGGAATAGCAGCCGGAGTCTGAAATCCAATGCAAAATCAGCAAATCCGTATCAGGTTGAAGGCTTTTGACCATCGCCTGATCGACCAATCAACCCAGGAAATCGTGGAAACCGCGAAACGTACTGGTGCTCAAGTGCGTGGTCCAATTCCACTGCCTACCCGTAAAGAGCGGTTCACCGTTCTGGTTTCCCCGCACGTCAACAAAGACGCGCGTGACCAGTACGAGATCCGCACTCATAAGCGTGTTCTGGACATCGTCCAGCCAACGGATAAAACCGTTGACGCGCTGATGAAGCTTGATCTTGCGGCCGGTGTGGAAGTGCAGATCAGCCTCGGCTAAGACTCGGTCTTGGTCGTGTAACGCTCTGAAATGGGCGGCCATAGCGGGTGAAAGCCCCGTACACTCATGAGGTTTACAACATGACTATTGGTGTAGTCGGTCGTAAATGCGGTATGACCCGTATTTTCACCGAAGAAGGTGTCTCCATTCCGGTCACGGTCATTGAGATCGAGCCGAATCGCGTCACCCAGTTCAAAACTGAAGAGACCGATGGCTATCGTGCAGTGCAAGTCACTGTCGGCGAGCGTCGCGCTTCGCGTGTAACAGCAGCTCAGGCTGGCCACTTCGCTAAAGCGAACGTTGCCGCTGGTCGCACCACCATGGAATTCCGCCTTGAAGAAGGCGAGTACCAGGCTGGCGATCTGATCAACGCTGAAATCTTCGCCGCTGGTCAACTGGTTGATGTAACCGGTCAGTCCAAGGGTAAAGGCTTCCAGGGTACGATCAAGCGTTGGAATTTCCGCGGGCAAGATAACACCCACGGTAACTCCGTATCCCACCGCGTCCCAGGCTCTATCGGCCAGTGCCAGACTCCTGGTCGTGTATTCAAGGGCAAAAAAATGTCCGGTCATATGGGCGCTGAGCGCGTGACCGTGCAGTCCCTGGAAGTAGTGCGCGTGGACGCTGAACGCAATCTGTTGTTGGTCAAGGGTGCTGTTCCTGGCGCTACTGGCGGCAACCTGGTTGTACGTCCAGCAGCCAAGGCTCGCGGTTAAGGGGAAGCTGACATGCAATTAAATGTAAATGACGCTCAAGCGATCGAAGTTTCCGAACTGACATTTGGCGGCGAATTCAACGAGACGCTGGTTCACCAAGCAGTCGTGGCCTACATGGCCGGCGGCCGTCAAGGTAGCAAGCAGCAGAAGACCCGTTCCGACGTTCGTGGTGGCGGCAAGCGCCCATGGCGTCAGAAAGGTACTGGCCGTGCTCGTGCCGGTACTATCCGTAGCCCAATCTGGCGTGGCGGCGGTACCACTTTCGCAGCTCGTCCACAGGATCACTCCCAGAAGCTGAACAAGAAGATGTATCGCGCAGCAATGCGTTCCATCCTTGCTGAGCTGGTGCGTACTGATCGTCTGGTCGTGGTTCAGGATTTCGCTGTTGAAACTCCGAAAACCAAAGATCTGCTGGGCAAACTGAACAACATGAGCCTGACCGACGTTCTGATCGTGTCGGACGCTGTTGATCAGAACCTGTACCTGGCTGCTCGCAACCTGCCGCACGTAGATGTACGTGACGTGCAAGGTTCCGATCCAGTTAGTCTGATCGCATACGACAAGGTGTTGATCACCGTGTCGGCCGTGAAGAAATTCGAGGAGCTGCTGGGATGAACCAGGAACGCGTATTTAAAGTTCTGCTTGGCCCGCACGTTTCCGAGAAGGCTACGGTTCTGGCAGACAAGAAAGGCCAGTTCGTTTTCAAGGTTGCTACCGATGCAACCAAGCTGGAAATCAAGAAGGCCGTCGAAAGCCTGTTCAGCGTGAAAGTAGAGCGCGTCACTACCCTGAATGTTCTGGGTAAGAGCAAGCGCACTGCTCGCGGTCTGGGCAAGCGTAATGACTGGAAGAAGGCAGTTATCTCCCTTCAGCCAGGCCAAGATCTCGATTTCAGCAGCAGTGCTGAGTAAGGAAGGGGTGCATCATGGCAATCGTTAAATGCAAACCGACTTCCCCTGGCCGCCGTTTTGTGGTCAAGGTGGTCAACCAGGAGCTGCATAAAGGCGCTCCTCACGCACCGCTGCTCGAGAAAAAATCGAAGTCTGGTGGTCGTAACAACAATGGCCGTATTACCACTCGTCACATCGGTGGTGGTCATAAGCAGCATTACCGTATGGTCGATTTCCGTCGCAACGACAAAGATGGCATCGTCGCCACTGTCGAGCGTATCGAATACGATCCAAACCGTACTGCTCACATCGCACTGCTGTGCTACGCAGACGGCGAGCGCCGCTACATCATCGCCCCTAAAGGCGTGAGTGCTGGCGACCAGCTGATCGCAGGCGCTCTGGCTCCAATCAAGCCAGGCAACGCTCTGCAACTGCGCAACATTCCAGTCGGTTCTACCGTACACGGCATCGAATTGAAGCCAGGTAAAGGTGCACAGATCGCTCGTTCCGCTGGTGCTTCGGCTCAGCTGATCGCTCGTGAAGGTGTCTACGTGACCCTGCGTCTGCGTTCCGGTGAAATGCGTAAAGTCCTGGCTGAATGCCGTGCGACCCTGGGTGAGGTCTCGAACTCCGAGCACAGCCTGCGTTCGCTGGGTAAAGCTGGTGCCAAACGCTGGCGTGGCGTTCGCCCAACCGTTCGTGGTGTTGCCATGAACCCGGTTGACCACCCACATGGTGGTGGTGAAGGTCGTACCTCTGGTGGTCGTCATCCGGTATCGCCATGGGGCTTCCCGACTAAGGGCGCGAAGACTCGTGGTAATAAGCGTACCGACAAAATGATCGTCCGTCGTCGCAAGTAAATAGAGGGATACGACAGTGCCACGTTCTCTGAAAAAAGGTCCTTTTATTGATCTTCACCTACTGAAGAAGATCGAAGTGGCGGCGGAAAAGAACGATCGCAAACCAATTAAAACCTGGTCGCGTCGTTCGATGATCCTGCCACAAATGGTCGGTCTGACCATCGCAGTACACAACGGTCGTCAGCACGTCCCAGTTCTCGTTAACGAAGACATGGTCGGCCACAAACTGGGCGAGTTCGCCGGTACCCGCAACTATCGCGGGCACGTGGCTGACAAGAAAGCCAAGCGTTAAGGGGTAAGGAAATGGAAGTAGCCGCTAAGTTGTCGGGCGCTCGAATCTCCGCCCAGAAAGCCCGCTTGGTCGCCGACCAGATCCGCGGGAAGAAGGTGGGCGAAGCGCTCAACCTGTTGGCTTTCAGCAGTAAGAAAGCCGCCGAGATCATGAAGAAAGTGCTGGAGTCGGCCGTAGCCAACGCCGAGCATAACGAAGGCGCAGACGTTGATGACCTCAAGGTCAGCACCGTTTTCGTCAACGAAGGGCGTTCGCTGAAGCGCATCATGCCACGTGCCAAAGGCCGTGCTGATCGCATCGTCAAGCGGTCTTGCCATATCACTGTCAAGGTTGCTGACAAGTAACGGAGTCGAAGAGATGGGTCAGAAAGTACATCCCATTGGCATTCGCCTGGGAATCGTCAAGGAGCACACCTCCGTCTGGTACGCAGACGGTCGGACTTATGCGGACTACTTGTTCGCAGATCTGAAAGTGCGTGAGTATCTCCAAGACAAACTAAAAAGCGCGTCCGTAAGCCGTATCGATATCCATCGTCCGGCCCAAACTGCACGCATCACCATCCACACCGCTCGTCCAGGTATCGTTATCGGGAAGAAAGGTGAAGATGTTGAGAAACTGCGTCAGGACCTGACCAAGCAAATGGGTGTGCCTGTGCACATCAATATCGAAGAGATCCGCAAGCCGGAACTCGACGGTATGCTGGTTGCGCAGAGCGTAGCTCAGCAGCTGGAGCGTCGTGTAATGTTCCGTCGCGCTATGAAGCGCGCTGTACAGAACGCCATGCGCATTGGTGCCAAAGGCATCAAAATCCAAGTGAGCGGTCGTCTCGGCGGTGCTGAAATCGCACGTACTGAATGGTATCGCGAAGGTCGTGTGCCACTGCACACCCTGCGTGCCGACATCGACTATGCCAACTACGAAGCTCACACCACTTACGGTGTGATCGGTGTAAAGGTTTGGATCTTCAAAGGCGAAGTTATTGGTGGTCGCCAAGAAGAACTGAAACCACAAGCACCAGCGCCTCGTAAAAAAGCTGCTAAGTAAGGGGTACGCCAAATGTTGCAACCAAAGCGTACGAAGTTCCGCAAGCAGATGACCGGCCACAACCGTGGTCTGGCACTGCGCGGTAGCAAAGTCAGCTTCGGCGAGTTCGCGCTGAAGTCTGTTGCTCGTGGTCGTCTCACCGCTCGTCAGATCGAGTCAGCGCGTCGTGCTCTGACCCGTCACGTAAAACGTGGCGGCAAGATCTGGATCCGTGTATTCCCGGACAAGCCGATCTCCAAGAAACCTCTCGAGGTTCGTATGGGTAAAGGTAAGGGTAACGTGGAGTACTGGGTTGCCCAGATTCAGCCAGGCAAAGTCCTGTATGAAATCGAGGGTGTTTCTGAAGAGCTGGCGCGTGAGGCTTTCGCCCTGGCTGCTGCAAAGCTGCCGCTCGCCACCTCCTTTGTTAAACGGACGGTGATGTGATGAAAGCGAATGAACTTCGTGAAAAATCCGCACAGCAGCTGAACGAGCAACTGCTCGGCTTGCTGCGCGACCAGTTCAATCTGCGTATGCAGAAAGCAACTGGCCAGTTGGGGCAGTCTCATCTGCTCTCGCAAGTTAAGCGTGACATCGCTCGCGTGAAGACTGTGCTCAACCAGCAGGCAGGTAAGTGATCATGGCTGAAGCCGAAAAAACTGTCCGTACGCTGACTGGCCGTGTTGTCAGCGACAAGATGGACAAAACCATCACCGTTCTGATCGAGCGTCGCGTAAAGCACCCGATCTACGGTAAATACGTTAAGCGTTCGACTAAGCTGCACGCGCACGACGAAACCAATCAGTGCCACATCGGCGACAAAGTCACTATTCGTGAAACTCGTCCGATGGCCAAGACCAAGTCTTGGGCGCTGGTTGATGTTCTCGAACGCGCTGTGGAAGTCTAAGGGCTAGGGGTCGGAGAAATTATATGATTCAGACTCAATCCATGCTCGATGTGGCCGATAACAGCGGCGCTCGCCGTGTTATGTGCATCAAGGTGCTGGGTGGCTCCCATCGTCGTTACGCTGGTATCGGTGACATCATCAAAGTTACCGTGAAGGAAGCAATTCCTCGCGGTAAAGTGAAAAAAGGCCAAGTGATGACTGCTGTTGTAGTCCGCACTCGTCACGGCGTACGTCGTGCTGATGGCTCCATTATCCGCTTTGATGGCAACGCTGCTGTTCTTCTGAACAACAAGCAAGAGCCGATCGGCACCCGTATCTTTGGGCCAGTGACCCGTGAGCTTCGTACTGAGAAGTTCATGAAGATCGTCTCGCTCGCCCCAGAAGTGCTGTAAGGAGATCCGACATGCAAAAGATTCGTCGTGACGACGAGATCATCGTGATCGCCGGCAAAGACAAAGGTAAGCGCGGTAAGGTGCTGAAGGTTCTTGCTGACAACCGTCTGGTTGTTGGTGGTCTGAACCTGGTCAAGCGTCATACCAAGCCTAACCCGATGTCGGGCGTACAGGGCGGTATCGTCGAGAAAGAAGCGCCACTGCACGCTTCCAACGTCGCCATCTTCAACGGCGAAACCAACAAGGCTGACCGCGTTGGTTTCAAAGTAGAAGACGGTAAGAAAATTCGTGTCTTCAAGTCGACCCAAAAAGCGGTTGATGCTTGAACACTGCTAGGTAGAAGACCATGGCACGACTAAAAGAGATTTACCGGAAGGAAATCGCTCCGAAACTTAAGGAAGAACTTAAGCTTTCGAACGTGATGGAAGTTCCGCGCGTTACCAAAATCACCCTGAACATGGGTCTGGGCGAAGCGATCGGCGACAAAAAAGTCATCGAGCACGCTGTTGCTGACCTGGAAAAGATCACCGGCCAGAAAGTCGTTGTGACCTACGCTCGTAAATCCATCGCTGGCTTCAAAGTCCGCGAAGGATGGCCGATCGGCGTCAAAGTGACCCTGCGTCGTGAGCGTATGTACGAGTTCCTGGATCGTCTGCTGTCGATCTCCCTGCCTCGGGTTCGCGACTTCCGCGGCCTGAATGCCAAGTCCTTCGATGGTCGTGGCAACTACAGCATGGGCGTGAAAGAGCAGATCATTTTCCCGGAAATCGACTACGACAAGATCGATGCTCTCCGCGGTCTGGACATTACCCTGACCACCACTGCCAAGAACGATGATGAAGGCCGCGCTCTGCTGCGTGCTTTCAAATTCCCGTTCCGCAACTGATTGGAGTAGGAAAATGGCCAAGAAGAGCATGAAGAACCGTGAGCTGAAGCGTCAGCTCACCGTTGCCAAGTACGCCACCAAGCGTGCAGCGCTGAAAGCTATCATCGTCGATCTGAACGCAAGTCCAGAAGCGCGTTGGGAAGCTACCGTAGCTCTGCAGAAGCAACCACGTGACGCAAGCGCTTCGCGCATGCGTAACCGTTGCCGCCTGACTGGTCGTCCGCACGGCGTGTACCGCAAGTTCGGCCTCGGCCGTAACATGCTGCGTCAAGCTGCAATGCGTGGTGACGTACCAGGTCTGGTTAAAGCCAGCTGGTAACAGTTGTCAAAGTCTCGATGTTCGGGTTCGCAAGAACCTGACCATCGGTGGCCTTGAATCTGAATCAAGCCCCTTTTGGGGCTTGATTCATTTCTGGGGTGTGTCTAGAATGACCGGCTCGCCTGAGCCCGTGTTTTTCTGCCCGGAAGTTCTCGGCGACAAGTAGTAGCCGCAAGGCTAATTTTTTTGTATTAGGAGCGTCTAGCCCATGAGTATGCAGGACCCGTTAGCGGACATGCTAACTCGAATCCGTAATGCCCAGATGGCTGAAAAGTCTGTCGTAAGCATGCCGTCTTCCACGTTGAAGGCTGCTGTAGCAAAAGTCCTGAAGGACGAAGGTTACATCGCGGATTTTCAGATCACCACCGACGCCAAGCCGTCGCTGTCCATCTCGCTGAAGTACTTCGAAGGCCGTCCGGTTATCGAAGAAGTGAAGCGCGTTAGTCGTCCAGGCCTGCGTCAGTACAAGTCCGTTGAAGATCTGCCGAAAGTTCGTGGCGGTCTTGGCGTGTCTATCGTCTCCACCAACAAAGGTGTGATGACTGATCGTGCTGCGCGCGCTGCCGGTGTCGGCGGCGAAGTTCTTTGCACTGTGTTCTAAGGGGGGATAAGCATGTCTCGCGTCGCTAAGAACCCCGTTAAGCTGCCAGCCGGTGTCGAAGTCAAATTCGCAGGCCAACAGCTTTCGGTGAAGGGTGCCAAGGGCACTCTTGAACTGAACATCCATTCGTCCGTTGAGATCGTTGAAGAAGCTGGTGAGCTGCGTTTCGCTGCTCGCAATGGCGATCAACAAACTCGCGCAATGGCCGGTACCACGCGTGCGTTGGTAAACAACATGGTCCAAGGCGTAAGCCAAGGCTTCGAGCGCAAGCTCCAGCTGGTCGGTGTTGGTTACAAAGCGCAAGCAAAAGGTCAGGTTCTGAACCTGGCTCTTGGCTTCTCGCACCCAGTGGATTACGAACTGCCGGAAGGCATCACCGCTGAGACTCCTAGCCAGACCGATATCCTGATCAAGGGCATCGACAAGCAGCTGGTAGGTCAAGTGGCCGCCGAGATCCGCGACTTCCGTCCACCAGAGCCGTACAAAGGCAAAGGTGTGCGCTACGCGGACGAAGTCGTCCGTCGTAAAGAAGCCAAGAAGAAGTAGGGCATAGCAAATGACCGACAAAAAAGTTACTCGACTGCGTCGCGCTCGCAAAGCACGCCTGAAAATGCACGAACTCGAAGTCGTGCGTCTCTGCGTGTTCCGCTCGTCGCAGCACATCTACGCCCAGGTCATCTCGGCCGACGGCAACAAAGTCCTGGCAAGTGCCTCGACTTTGGATAAAGAACTGCGTGATGGTGCCACTGGCAACATCGACGCGGCCACAAAGGTTGGCCAGCTGGTCGCTACGCGTGCTAAGGCCGCTGGCGTATCGCAAGTGGCTTTCGACCGCTCTGGCTTCAAGTACCATGGCCGCGTTAAAGCGCTGGCTGATGCTGCTCGTGAAGCTGGGCTGGAGTTCTAAGTTATGTCAAATAACGACCAAAAGCGCGACGAAGGCTACATCGAGAAGCTGGTTCAAGTTAACCGCGTAGCCAAAACCGTTAAAGGCGGCCGTATCTTCACTTTCACCGCGTTGACCGTGGTTGGTGATGGTAAAGGGCGTGTTGGCTTCGGCCGTGGCAAGTCGCGTGAAGTGCCTGCTGCGATCCAGAAGGCAATGGAAGCTGCTCGCCGCAACATGATTCAAGTTGACCTGAACGGCACCACTCTGCAGTACGCAATGAAGTCCGCTCACGGCGCTTCGAAGGTGTACATGCAGCCTGCTTCTGAAGGTACCGGTATCATCGCTGGCGGCGCTATGCGTGCTGTCCTCGAAGTTGCTGGCGTTCAGAACGTTCTGGCCAAGTGCTACGGCTCGACTAACCCGGTAAACGTGGTTCACGCCACTTTCAAGGGTCTGAAGGCTATGCAGTCTCCTGAGTCCATCGCTGCCAAGCGTGGCCTGCGTGTTGAGGAGATCAAGTAATCATGGCTACCGTTAAAGTTACGCTGATCAAAAGCATGACCGGCCGCATCCCTAACCACAAACTGTGCGTTAAGGGTCTGGGTCTGCGTCGCATCGGTCACACTGTAGAAGTCCAGGATACTCCCGAGAATCGCGGGATGATCAACAAGGCTTACTACATGCTGCGTGTCGAGGGTTAATCGATGAAACTCAATGATCTGAGTCCAGCGCCGGGTTCCCGTCGCGAAAAGCATCGTCCGGGCCGTGGTATCGGTAGTGGTTTGGGCAAGACTGGTGGCCGTGGTCACAAAGGTCAGACCTCCCGCTCCGGTGGCACCATCGCTCCAGGCTTTGAAGGCGGTCAACAGCCGCTGCATCGTCGTCTGCCTAAGTTCGGTTTCGTTTCCCTGAAAGCCATGGATCGCGCAGAAGTGCGTTTGTCCGAGCTGGCCAAAGTGGAAGGCGACATCGTTACTGTGCAGTCCCTGAAAGATGCCAACGTGATCAACGTCAACGTACAGCGTGTGAAAATCATGCTGTCCGGTGAAGTGACTCGCGCTGTCACTATCGGCAAGGGAATCGGCGCCACCAAAGGTGCGCGTGCGGCTATCGAAGCAGCTGGCGGCAAGTTCGAGGAATAAATGGCTAAGCAAGGTGCTCTCTCTGCGCTCGGCAAAGGCGGTATGTCTGAACTCTGGGCTCGTCTGCGTTTTCTGTTCCTGGCGATTATCGTCTACCGAATAGGCGCACACATCCCGGTTCCAGGTATCAACCCGGACCGACTCGCAGACCTGTTTCGACAGAATGAGGGGACCATTCTTAGCTTGTTCAACATGTTCTCCGGCGGCGCGCTGGAACGGATGAGCATCTTTGCACTGGGGATCATGCCGTACATTTCGGCATCGATCATCATGCAACTGATGACCGCCGTCAGCCCGCAGCTGGAGCAGTTGAAGAAGGAAGGTGAAGCTGGCCGTCGCAAGATTAGCCAGTACACCCGCTACCTCACCGTCGCTCTCGCTCTGGTCCAGGCTATTGGCATGTCCATTGGTCTGGCCGGGCAGGGCGTCGCGTTCACTGGTGACTTTGGCTTCCATTTCGTCGCGGTAACCACATTTGTGGCTGGTGCGATGTTCATGATGTGGCTGGGTGAGCAGATTACTGAGCGTGGTGTTGGCAACGGTATCTCGATGTTGATTTTTTCGGGTATCGTCGCCGGTCTTCCGAGAGCAATCGGGCAGTCTTTCGAGTCTGCGCGTCAGGGCGATATCAACATCTTCGCCCTGGTTGCCATCGGTTTGCTGGCAGTAGCGATTATCGGTTTCGTGGTGTTCATTGAGCGTGGTCAGCGTCGTATCGCTGTTCACTACGCCAAGCGTCAGCAGGGCCGCAAGGTTTTTGCTGCGCAGACAAGCCACTTGCCGCTGAAGGTGAACATGGCCGGTGTTATTCCGGCTATTTTCGCGAGCAGCATTTTGCTGTTCCCGGCTTCGTTGGGTGCCTGGTTCGGTCAGTCTGAAGGTATGGGCTGGTTGCAGGACATCTCGCAGTCGATCGCTCCTGGTCAGCCGTTGAATATTCTGCTGTTTAGTGCAGGGATTATTTTCTTCTGCTTCTTCTATACGGCGTTGATGTTCAATCCGAAAGACGTAGCGGAAAACCTGAAGAAGTCCGGTGCCTTTATTCCGGGCATTCGTCCAGGTGAGCAGTCTGCGCGCTATATTGATGGCGTTCTGACCCGCTTGACCCTGTTCGGTGCTCTTTACATGACGGCCGTGTGCCTGTTGCCCCAATTCCTGGTGGTTGCAGCAAACGTTCCGTTCTACCTTGGCGGGACCTCGTTGCTGATCGTGGTCGTGGTTGTGATGGACTTCATGTCCCAAGTACAATCGCACCTCGTTTCGCACCAGTACGAATCCCTGATGAAGAAAGCCAACCTGAAGGGTTACGGCAGCGGCATGTTGCGCTGAGTACCCATAAGGTTCGAGGAGTTGGTGATGAAAGTTCGTGCATCGGTGAAAAAGCTGTGCCGTAACTGCAAGATTATTCGCCGCGAAGGTGTTGTTCGAGTAATTTGCAGCGCGGAACCGCGTCACAAACAGCGCCAAGGCTGAGTGTGATTGTGCTTCAAGCCCGGTAGCTAGTGCGCTACCGGGTTGATTATTTGTTATTACAGCGATATTATCTCGCGCCCTATTTCTTGGCTTCCGGGGCGTAGGTAGCTGTCAATTGGAGTCCCACTGAATGGCCCGTATTGCAGGCGTTAACATTCCAGATAACAAGCATACTGTTATCTCGCTGACCTACATCTATGGTGTTGGTCGCACTACTGCGCAGAAGATCTGTGCAGTGACTGGGGTAAACCCAGCAGCAAAGATCAAAGATCTGAGCGACGAGCAAATTGAACAGCTGCGTGGCGAAGTGGCGAAGTTCACCACTGAAGGTGACCTGCGTCGCGAAATCAACATGAAAATCAAGCGCTTGATGGACCTCGGTTGCTATCGCGGTCTGCGTCATCGTCGTGGTCTGCCAGTACGCGGTCAGCGTACCAAGACCAACGCGCGTACCCGTAAAGGTCCGCGTAAGCCGATCCGCAAGTAATCGCCCCAGCGAATCGACAGGAATTTAATCATGGCAAAACCTGCTGCTCGTCCTCGTAAAAAAGTTAAAAAGACAGTGGTTGATGGCATCGCCCACATCCATGCATCTTTTAACAACACCATCGTGACCATTACCGACCGTCAAGGTAACGCTCTTTCCTGGGCTACCTCCGGTGGTTCGGGTTTCCGCGGTTCCCGCAAGTCCACCCCGTTCGCTGCTCAAGTAGCTGCTGAACGTGCTGGTCAAGCTGCGCTGGAATACGGCCTGAAAAACCTCGACGTCAACGTCAAGGGTCCAGGTCCAGGTCGTGAATCCGCAGTCCGCGCTTTGAACGGCTGTGGCTACAAGATCGCCAGCATCACCGACGTGACGCCAATCCCGCACAACGGGTGCCGTCCGCCGAAGAAGCGCCGCGTGTAATCCAGGAGATTGTAAAGAATGGCTCGTTACATTGGTCCAAAATGCAAACTCGCTCGTCGCGAAGGCACCGATCTCTTCCTGAAGAGCGGCGTGCGCGCGATCGAATCGAAGTGCAACATTGAAGCAGCACCTGGTATCCACGGCCAGCGCCGCGGTCGCCAGTCCGACTACGGCACCCAACTGCGTGAAAAGCAGAAGGTCCGTCGTATCTACGGCGTTCTCGAGCGTCAGTTCAGCGGCTACTACAAAGAAGCTGCTGGCAAGAAAGGTGCAACCGGTGAAAACCTGCTGCAACTGCTCGAATGCCGTCTGGACAACGTTGTATACCGTATGGGCTTTGGTTCGACTCGTGCCGAATCCCGTCAACTGGTATCGCACAAGTCGATCAGCGTTAACGGTCAGACCGTAAACGTTCCGTCGTATCAGGTTCGTGCTGGTGACGTGGTTGCAGTTCGCGAGAAAGCAAAAAACCAGCTTCGCATTGTCCAAGCTCTCGATCTGTGTGCCCAACGTGGCCGCGTAGAATGGGTAGAAGTAGACACTGAGAAGAAGTCGGGCGTTTTCAAGAACGTTCCTGCTCGCAGTGATCTGTCCGCCGACATCAACGAAAGCCTGATTGTCGAGCTCTACTCCAAGTAAGGGCTAGAAAATAGGTGCATCCATGCAGATTTCGGTAAATGAGTTCCTGACACCCCGCCACATTGATGTGCAGGTTGTCAGTCCAACCCGCGCCAAGATCACTCTCGAGCCTCTCGAGCGTGGTTTTGGCCACACCCTGGGCAACGCGCTGCGCCGCATCCTGTTGTCCTCAATGCCCGGCTGCGCAGTAGTCGAGGCCGAGATTGACGGTGTGCTCCACGAGTACAGCGCCATCGAAGGTGTACAGGAAGACGTAATTGAAATCCTGTTGAACCTTAAAGGTCTGGCCATCAAGCTGCACGGTCGTGACGAAGTTACGCTGACCTTGTCGAAGAAGGGTTCGGGGGTGGTTACCGCTGCCGATATTCAGCTGGATCATGATGTCGAGATCGTTAATCCCGATCACGTAATCGCTAACCTGGCGTCTAACGGCGCCCTGAACATGAAGCTCACCGTAGCTCGTGGTCGTGGTTATGAACCAGCCGACTCGCGTCAGAGCGATGAAGACGAAAGCCGCAGCATCGGTCGCTTGCAGCTCGACTCTTCGTTCAGCCCGGTTCGCCGTATCGCTTACGTGGTGGAAAACGCCCGTGTCGAACAGCGTACCAACCTGGACAAGCTGGTTATTGATCTGGAAACCAACGGTACCCTGGATCCTGAAGAGGCTATCCGTCGCGCTGCAACCATCCTGCAACAGCAGCTGGCTGCGTTCGTCGACCTCAAAGGTGAAAGTGAGCCGCTGGTTGTCGAGCAGGAAGACGAGATCGATCCGATCCTGCTTCGCCCGGTTGACGATCTGGAACTGACTGTACGTTCGGCTAACTGCCTTAAGGCGGAAAACATCTACTACATCGGCGACCTGATTCAGCGTACCGAAGTAGAGCTGTTGAAGACTCCGAACCTGGGCAAGAAATCCTTGACTGAAATCAAGGACGTTCTGGCCTCCCGCGGTCTGTCCCTCGGCATGCGCCTCGACAACTGGCCGCCTGCAAGTCTTAAGAAGGACGACAAGGCGACTGCCTGATCGTCGTAATCACCGAACGTAGTGTTTGGTAAGGAATGAACCATGCGTCATCGTAAAAGTGGTCGTCACCTGAGCCGCACCAGCTCGCACCGCAAGGCCATGTTCCAAAACATGGCGGTGTCGCTGTTCGAGCACGAGCTGATCAAAACTACTCTGCCAAAAGCCAAAGAACTGCGCCGCGTTGCCGAGCCGCTGATCACTCTGGCCAAGACAGACAGCCTGGCTAACCGCCGTCTGGCTTTCGACCGTACTCGTTCGAAAGCTATCGTTGGTAAGCTCTTCAACGACCTGGGCAAGCGTTACGCTACCCGTGAGGGTGGCTACCTGCGCATCCTCAAGTGCGGTTTCCGCGCTGGCGACAACGCGCCTATGGCGTACGTCGAGTTGGTTGATCGTGCTACTGCTGGCGAAGCTGTATCCGCCGAGTAAGACGTCAGTCTGAAACGAAAAACCGGGCCTAGTGCCCGGTTTTTTGTGTCTGTAAGAAATGCGCCGTCCGTACAAGTTTCTGACATGGTTGAACTGCCACTATGTGCCGGGAAAACATAATTAGTAATTATCTATCGATGCTTACAGGTTAATGAATTTGTAGCTGTAACGTCGATGATCAATACTTCCCACCAAGCCCACAAGCCGGCAGTTCAAGACTGACAGAGGAAGAAGACCGCATGAGCCAGACCAAGACGCTTACAACCGCCAGTGGCGCGCCAGTCGCTGACAACCAGAATTCCCGCTCCGCCGGCCCACGCGGTCCGCTGCTTCTCGACGATTTCCATCTCATCGAAAAACTCGCGCACTTCAACCGTGAAAACATTCCCGAGCGCCGTGTCCACGCTAAAGGTTCGGGCGCTTACGGTACGTTCACTGTCACCCGTGACATCACTGAATACACCAGTGCGAAGTTGTTCGAGTCGGTAGGCAAACAAACGCCAACCTTTTTGCGCTTTTCTACCGTAGGTGGCGAGCGTGGTTCGGCCGACACTGAGCGCGATCCGCGCGGCTTCGCCTTAAAGTTCTACACCGAGGAAGGCAACTGGGACATCGTCGGCAACAACACGCCAGTGTTCTTCATCCGTGATCCGTTGAAGTTTCCTGACTTTATCCACACGCAAAAGCGTCTGCCGCAAAGCAATCTGAAAAGCGCGCAAATGATGTGGGATTTCTGGTCGCATTCGCCTGAAGCGCTGCACCAGGTCACCATCCTGTTTTCTGATCGTGGCATCCCTGACGGCTATCGTCACATGCACGGCTTCGGTAGCCACACCTACAGCCTGATCAACGCCAAAGGCGAGCGTCACTGGGTGAAGTGGCACTACAAGACCCAGCAGGGCATCAAGAACCTGGCGCCAGCCGAGGCCGCCCGTTTGGCCGGTACCGACCCGGACTATGCGCAGCGTGACCTGTTCGAGGCCATCGAACGCGGTGAATTCCCGAAATGGCGCGTGTGCATTCAGATCATGACCGAAGCGCAGGCGGCGGCTCATTACGAGAATCCGTTTGATGTGACCAAGACCTGGTCGCAGAAGGAGTTTCCGTTGATCGAAGTTGGTGAGCTGGAATTGAACCGCAACCCGCTTAACTATTTCGCTGAAGTCGAGCAGGCGGCGTTTGGCCCGAGCAACATGGTGCCAGGCGTGGGTCTGTCGCCAGACCGCATGCTGCAAGGTCGCGTATTCGCCTACGCTGACGCACACCGCTATCGCGTAGGTACCAATCACCAGCAATTGCCGGTGAACGCTCCGCGCAGCCCGGTGAATACTTATCAACGTGACGGCTCCATGGCGTTCGGCAGCAACGGCGGCGCGGCGCCTAACTATGAACCGAACAGCTACGTTGAGTCGCCGAAACAAGCGCCACATTACGCTGAGCCAGCGCTGGCCTTGAGCGGTGCCGCTGATCGTTATGATCATCGCGAAGACACCGACTACTACAGCCATGCCGGTGCCTTGTTCCGCTTGATGAGCGACGAGCAAAAAGCGCTGCTGGTCAGCAACATCGCCGGTGCGATGGCGGGTGTTTCCAGCGACGTCGTTGATCGTCAGTTGCAGCATTTCTACAAAGCCGATCCGGCGTATGGAGAAGCAATCGCAAAGCTGCTCAACTGACAGCTTAACGTAGTCTAAACGAGAAGCAGAACCGCCCTCATTTGGGCGGTTTTTGCGTTATTTGGCCTGCTTTTCTCAGAATATCTTCGCTTTTATTGCGCGAAGCGAGTGACCTTCCGGTCAGGTTGGTTCAAACTACGGACTTTCAGGAAGGGAGATGTAGGGCGATGCAAGGCCACCCAGATGTAATCGATTACCTCAATACGTTGCTGACCGGCGAGCTGGCCGCGCGTGACCAGTATTTCGTTCATTCGCGGATGTATGAGGACTGGGGGTTTACCAAGCTCTACGAGCGCATCAACCACGAGATGGAAGAAGAAGCCGGCCACGCCGATGCGTTGATGCGGCGGATTCTGATGCTCGAAGGCACGCCGCGCATGCGTCCGGACGATCTGGATGTCGGCACCACGGTGCCTACGATGCTCGAAGCGGATCTGCGCCTCGAATACAAAGTCCGCGCTGCGCTGTGCAAAGGCATCGAACTTTGCGAGCAACACAAGGACTATGTCAGCCGCGAAATTCTGCGGGTTCAGCTCAACGACACCGAAGAAGATCACACCTACTGGCTGGAAAAGCAGCTGGGCCTGATCAAGCTGATCGGTCTCGAGAACTACCTGCAATCCCACGCGTCCTGATTGCACGGCTACAAAAAAGCCCCTGTCACTTCAACGGTGACAGGGGCTTTTTCATGCCTGGCAGTTAAGCCCGATCGCGGATCAGCAGTGGCTTGAGGTAATGGCCGGTGTGAGATTGCTTCATCTCGGCGACTTCCTCCGGCGTACCGGTGGCAATGATCTGCCCGCCCTTGGAACCGCCTTCAGGACCGAGGTCCACCAGCCAGTCAGCGGTCTTGATCACATCGAGGTTGTGCTCGATGACCACCACGGTGTTGCCGTGGTCGCGCAGACGATGGAGGACGTCGAGCAATTGCTGGATATCGGCAAAGTGCAGACCGGTGGTCGGCTCATCGAGGATGTACAGGGTCTTGCCGGTATCGCGTTTGGACAGCTCGCGCGACAACTTGACCCGCTGTGCTTCACCGCCGGACAGGGTCGTTGCCGACTGCCCTAGCTTGATGTAGGACAGGCCGACATCCATCAGCGTTTGCAGCTTGCGCGCCAGTGCCGGAACCGCGTCGAAGAATTCCCGTGCTTCCTCAATGGTCATTTCGAGGGTTTCATGGATGCTCTTGCCCTTGTATTTGATCTCAAGGGTTTCGCGGTTGTAACGCTTGCTCTTGCACACATCGCAGGGCACGTAGATGTCCGGCAGGAAGTGCATTTCCACCTTGATCAGGCCATCGCCCTGGCACGCTTCGCAGCGACCGCCCTTGACGTTGAACGAGAAACGCCCTGGGCCGTAACCCCGGGAGCGCGACTCGGGCACGCCGGCAAACAGTTCGCGGATCGGCGTGAACAGCCCGGTGTAGGTCGCCGGGTTGGAACGCGGCGTGCGGCCGATCGGGCTCTGGTCGATGTCGACGACTTTGTCGAGATGTTCCAGGCCTTTGATGCTGTCATGCGCAGCCGCTTCCAGCGTGGTCGCGCCATTGAGCGCCGTGGCGCTGAGCGGGAACAGCGTGTTGTTGATCAGTGTCGATTTGCCCGAACCGGATACGCCAGTCACGCAAGTCAGCAGGCCGATCGGGATGTCCAGATCGACGTTGCGCAGGTTGTTGCCACGCGCACCTTTGAGCGACAGGTTGAGCTTCTTGTTGCGCGGCGTGCGTTTGGCCGGCACTTCGATCTTCACCCGGCCGGACAGGTATTTGCCAGTCAGCGAATCCGGGTGCGCCATGACTTCATCCGGCGTGCCCTCGGCAACGATCCGCCCGCCGTGTACACCTGCGCCAGGACCGATATCGACGACATAGTCAGCCAGACGAATCGCGTCTTCATCATGCTCGACCACGATCACCGTGTTGCCAATATCGCGCAAATGCTTGAGCGTACCGAGCAGCCGATCGTTGTCGCGCTGATGCAGACCAATGGACGGTTCATCAAGGATATACAGAACGCCGACCAGACCGGCGCCAATCTGGCTGGCCAGACGAATCCGTTGCGCCTCGCCACCGGACAATGTGTCGGCACTGCGATCCAGCGACAGATAGTCGAGGCCGACGTTGACCAGGAATTGCAGGCGCTCGCGGATTTCCTTGAGGATCTTGTCGGCGATCTCGCCGCGGCGACCGGTCATCTTCAGCGCGCCGAAATATTCGCAGGCATCGCCGATCGGCAAATTGGTCACTGCCGGCAAGGTTTTCTCGCCGACCCAGACGTGCCGCGCTTCACGGCGCAGACGCGTGCCACGGCAATCCGGGCAGGCCTGATGGCTGAGGAATTTGGCCAGCTCTTCGCGCACGCTCGCCGATTCGGTTTCGCGATAGCGACGCTCAAGATTCGGCACGATGCCCTCGAACGGGTGCGAGCGTTTGACGATGTCGCCACGGTCGTTCAGGTATTTGAAGTCGACGTTCTGCGAGCCGCTGCCATGCAGGATGAACTTCTGCTGCTCGGCGCTCAGCTCGTTGAAGGGCTTGTCCAGGCTGAACTTGTAGTGCGAGGCGAGTGAGCCAAGCATCTGGAAGTAATAGACGTTGCGCCGGTCCCAGCCACGGATCGCGCCCTCGGCCAGGGTCAGCTCGCCATTGACCAGACGCTTGATGTCGAAGAACTGCTTCACACCCAGGCCATCGCAGGTCGGGCAGGCGCCCGCCGGGTTGTTGAAGGAAAACAGCTTGGGTTCCAGTTCGCTGATCGCATGGCCGCAGATCGGGCAGGCGAAGCGTGCGGAGAAGATCATTTCTTCGCCCGGCTCGTCGTCCATCGGCGCGACCAGGGCAATGCCGTCGGCGAGTTTCAGCGCAGTCTCGAAAGACTCGGCGAGGCGCTGCTGCAGATCGGCGCGGACCTTGAAGCGGTCAACGATCACATCGATCGAATGCTTCTTCTGTTTATCCAGCTTCGGCAGCTCGTCGAGCTCGCAAATGCGTCCGTTGACCCGGGCGCGGACGAAACCCTGCGCACGCAATTCTTCGAAGACCGACAGGTGTTCGCCTTTGCGTTCGCGGATCACCGGTGCCAGCAACATCAGTTTGCTGCCTTCCGGCTGCGCCAGCACCAGATCGACCATCTGGCTGACGGTCTGCGCCTCCAGTGGAATGTCGTGATCCGGGCAACGCGGCGTACCCACGCGGGCATAGAGCAAGCGCAGGTAGTCGTAGATTTCGGTGATGGTGCCGACCGTCGAACGCGGGTTGTGCGAGGTCGACTTCTGTTCGATGGAGATCGCCGGCGACAGGCCTTCGATGGTGTCGACGTCGGGTTTTTCCATCATCGACAGGAACTGCCGGGCATAGGCCGACAGCGATTCGACATAGCGGCGCTGACCTTCGGCATACAGCGTGTCGAACGCCAGGGACGACTTGCCGGATCCGGACAGGCCGGTGATGACGATCAGTTTGTCCCGTGGCAGGGTCAGGTCGATGTTCTTCAGGTTGTGGGTACGGGCCCCACGTATCAGGATCTTGTCCAAAGTGGCCTCGCTTGGCGGGCGTCGAAAACGTAGGAGTATACGGGCAAATACTGGATGGATGCACACTATCAAACGAAGGGCGTTTTGCCGTTCATGAAGAGAGTTTCATCTATACGCGTCATAGCGTCGCGATATACCCCGTCTTCCGATGGGACTGGTAGAATCGCCGCCGGTTCACACGAGGTTTTTCCATGCACGATCCCCACAGCGAACGCATGAGTGGCAGCGAGACCCGCGCGGCGAGCGGTCTGGCCCTGGTGTTCGCCTTCCGTATGCTTGGCATGTTCATGGTGTTGCCGGTGCTGGCGACCTATGGCATGGATCTGGCGGGAGCGACCCCGGCCCTGATAGGGCTGGCGATTGGCGCTTACGGTCTGACCCAGGCAATTTTCCAGATTCCGTTCGGGATCATTTCCGACCGCATCGGTCGCCGGCCGGTGATCTACCTCGGCCTGATCGTGTTCGCTCTCGGCAGTGTTCTGGCTTCGCAGGCCGATTCGATCTGGGGTGTGATCGCCGGGCGGATCCTGCAAGGCGCCGGGGCGATTTCCGCAGCGGTGATGGCGCTGCTTTCCGACCTGACTCGCGAGCAGCATCGGACCAAAGCCATGGCGATGATCGGCATGACCATCGGCCTGTCGTTCGCCGTGGCCATGGTGGTCGGGCCGTTACTGACCAGTGCGTTCGGGCTGTCCGGGCTGTTCCTCGCCACTGGCGCCATGGCGCTGGTCGGCATCCTGATCATCATGTTCATGGTGCCGCAATCCACCGGGCCGTTGCAGCACCGTGAGTCCGGCGTGGCCCGACAGGCACTGATGCCGACGCTCAAACACCCGGACCTGCTGCGCCTGGATCTGGGCATCTTTGTGTTACATGCCATGTTGATGTCGAGCTTCGTCGCCTTGCCGCTGGCACTGGTGGAAAAAGCCGGTTTGCCCAAGGAGCAGCATTGGTGGGTCTACCTCACCGCGCTGCTGATTTCGTTCTTCGCCATGATCCCGTTCATTATCTACGGCGAGAAGAAACGCAAAATGAAACGAGTTTTGCTCGGCGCCGTCATGACATTGATGCTGACTGAACTATTCTTCTGGCAGTTCGGCGACAGCCTGCGTGCTCTGGTGATCGGTACGGTGGTGTTTTTCACCGCGTTCAATCTGCTCGAGGCATCGTTGCCGTCGCTGATCAGCAAGGTTTCACCGGCAGGCGGCAAGGGCACGGCCATGGGCGTGTACTCCACCAGCCAGTTCCTCGGTTCGGCACTCGGCGGGATACTCGGCGGCTGGTTGTTCCAGCATGGCGGTCTGTCGGTTGTGTTCCTCGGATGCGCCGCGCTGGCTGCACTTTGGCTGGCCTTTGCTGTTACCATGCGCGAACCTCCCTACGTGACGAGCCTGCGCTTGCCGTTGTCGCCCGAAGCGATCCGCGAAGCGGGTCTGGTCGAGCGCCTCAAGGCCCTGGTAGGGGTAACAGATGCAGTGATAGTCGCCGAAGAGGCGGCTGTTTACATCAAACTGGACAAAGAATTAGTGGATCGCACCACCCTCGAACGCCTGGTCAACAACCCGGCAGGGGCTGCGTGCGACGCTTAGGAGAACGTTATGGCCCGTGGGGTTAACAAAGTCATATTGGTCGGCACTTGCGGCCAGGATCCCGAAGTTCGCTACCTGCCTAACGGTAATGCCGTGACCAACCTGAGTCTGGCCACCAGCGAACAATGGACCGACAAGCAGACCGGTCAGAAGGTCGAGAAGACCGAATGGCACCGCGTATCGATGTTCGGCAAGGTTGCCGAGATCGCCGGTGAATACCTGCGCAAGGGTTCGCAGGTGTACATCGAAGGCAAGCTGCAGACCCGCGAGTGGGAAAAGGACGGTATCAAGCGTTACACCACTGAAATCGTGGTTGACATGCAAGGCACCATGCAACTGCTCGGCGGCCGTCCACAACAGGGCGACCAGCAAGGCGGCGGCAACAACTACCAGCAGCAGGCGCCACGTCAGCAGGCACCGCGCCCGCAGCAGTCGGCTCCACAGCAGCGTTCGGCTCCGCAAGCACCGCAGCAGGCCGCACCGCAACCGGCTCCGGATTTTGACAGCTTCGATGACGATATTCCGTTCTGATTTGCCGCTGTAACCGTCTTGAATGAAAAAGGCCCGTCGCTTAAACGACGGGCCTTTTTTGTTCAGGAAATTCCTGGCTACTCACAATCTCCTGTGGGAGCGAGCCTGCTCGCGAATGCGTCAGATCAGTCGATGCACCTGTAAC
Source organism: Pseudomonas siliginis (assembly GCF_019145195.1). GTDB lineage: Bacteria > Pseudomonadota > Gammaproteobacteria > Pseudomonadales > Pseudomonadaceae > Aquipseudomonas > Aquipseudomonas siliginis. The sequence continues at coordinate 277,775 of NZ_JAHSTW010000012.1, read as the reverse complement.
TGACAGGGCGCTTTCGCGAGCAGGCTCGCTCCCACAAGGTAATTTCGTCTTAATCCAGGATCAGGTGGGGCAGGAAGCGGCTGGAGTCTTTGGTGATCAGACTATTGTCCTCACGCACACCAATCCCCGCCGCCTCATCACCAATCACCCACGAGCCAATCAGCGTGTAGCTATCGCCAAACTTCGGCAGCGGCGCGAACTCCTGCAAGATGAACGGCGCATCGGTGTAAGGCCCGTCCTCTTTGACGATCAGACCTTCCACTGTTTGCAGTTCAATGTTGGCACCTTCGCGAGAAAAGTACGGCTTGCGTACCCAACCCTTCGGCACCGCACTCTGCGGATTCGGATCAAGGTGCGCAGCGAGCAGATTCGGATGTCCCTTGTGCAATTCCCACAGCAGCGGCAGCGCACCCTTGTTCGACAGAATCGCCTTCCACGCCGGTTCGAAAAACTGCGTATCGCATTCGGCGATCGCTGCGCCGAACGGTTCGTGGAAGATGAATTCCCAGGCGTGCAGCTTGAACAGGTGCGGGATCCAGCGATCCTGCAGATCGACGAAACGACCCTCAGCCGTCAGGCCGATGTCTTCGATATCGATATGGCGTGATTCGATGCCGACCTTTTCCGCGATCAGCCGCAGGTAGTCGGTGGTGCCTTTGTCCTCGACCGAGTCCTTCATCGAGGCAAAGTAGAACGGCCGCTTCAACTGCAATTCGGCGAAGGCCTGATGCAGCTTGGTGTCGATGCTGTTGAACTGGTCAGCATGCGGCGGCAGCGTGCCACGCTCGATGCATTGTTCCAGCCAGCCCCACTGAAACGCCGCCGCCTCATAAAGGCTGGTCGGCGTGTCGTAATTGAGCTCCAACAGTTTCGCCGGCCCGTTGCCGCTGTAGGAAAAGTCCATGCGACCGTACAGATGCGGATGACCCTCTCGCCAGGAGGTGCGGATCATGTCGTAGTACCCCGCCGGGATACTCAGGCGATCGAGCAACTCCTCGCTGTTGACAACGCGATCCACCAGATCCATGCACATCTCGTGCAGTTCGGTGGTCGGGTCTTCGAGATCGTTTTCGATCTGCGCGAGGCTGAACTGGTAGTAGGCGCTTTCGTCCCAGTACGGTTCGTCGTCGATGGTGTGGAACAGGAAACCGAGGCTTTCGGCGGTGTGTTTCCAGTCGGGGCGCTCGGCGCAGTGGATCTTTTTCATGTCAGCTGCTCGAGCGTCCGGAACTGCTGCCCCAGCCACCCCAACCGCTGCGGGCACTGGACTGGCTGCCGAAACCGCCGCGCGAAGTCGACGACGCAACGTTCACCGGTTTGCTCTTGCTGCTCTCGTAATCCGACTGGCTGCGCGAGGTTGTGTCAGCTCGGCGGTACTGCGTTGAGGTGTTGTACGGCTGGCGCGTTTCGCGATCACGGTAAACGGTGCGTTCGGCGTTGTTGCTCATTGCGTTGCCGATCAGCCAGCCGGTCAGCCAGCCATTGCCGCCACCACCTGAGCCACCGGAATAGTGCGAGCCGCCGTGGCTGGCACTGCTGCTGGTGGTGGTGTCGCCCGCGGGCATTTGCGAATTGGCGATGGCATCGAGATCTTGCGGCGTCTCGGCATTGCCGGGCACTTTGAAGCCGCCGAGTTTCGGCACGAAACGGCCATCGGAATTTTTCTGACACCAGCCAGCGGCAAAGTCTGCGTCGCACTTGGCCTTGTCGGTGTAGGCCGGGGCGATGCGCCGGTGCTCGTTCAGGGCGGCGACGTAGGCGCTGGAGCAGAGATCGGCGGCCACTTCGGCGTCGACACACTGTTCAACGCTCTGGAAATTGCGCGGCTGATCCAGCGCCGCTGCTTCACCGGAAATCGCCATCGCCACCGATGCGGCGAGGGACAATTGCACGTATTTACTGCGTTTCATCGAGAGGCTTCCTGCCGGTCAGTGGGACGGGGTCATGCACGCGGCATTGAGCATGCCGACGCTGATCGCCACGGCCGCCACATAGATGCCGGCGGCGACTTCGCCGTTGGCGATGCGCTGGGAAGTGCCCTTGAGCACCAGCCCGGTCGCAACGAACGCCAACAGCTGCACGACTGCAGCGATGACTGCCCAGAGGACGAAGTCGAGCACGTTGACCGAGTAGGCGATCACGTTGCTCGCCGGAATCGCGAAACCGATGATCGCCCCGGACAGGGCAATGGCGGCGGCAGTGTTGCCGGCACGGATCAGTTCGAATTCCTTGTGTGCGGTAATGCGCGTGTAGACGAATTGAAACAGCATGAACAGCAACACGGCGCCGATCAGGTAGACGACAAAACCGACCAGCGCGGTTTTGTTCAGGGAAACGGCCAAGACTTCCAGCATGAAAAACTTCCTTTTTTAGATGGCGCTCAAATCAGTCGTGTACAGCGAGATGCCCAGCGAGGTGCTCAGGCTGACGGTGCCTTCTTCGTCCTGTTCGACGGAGAACAGCAGTAGTTCGCGGCGATCGGTCAGGCCGGTGTCGCGGGCATACAGCATGGCGTGGTGCTTGATGGTGTAGGACTCGTCCGGATTGACCACGTGCTCGGTCATCGGCACCAGTTCGGTCTGCTGCAGTTCGGTGCCCCATTCACGGGTGTATTCGACACCGTCGTGGTTGTAGGTCGGCAGACCGATCAGGCTGTTCGGGCCGGCCAGACGCTGCAGTTCGGCGTCACTGTTGACCGTCACGTAGCTGAGGTAATTGAACAGGGTGACCGACTCGACCTGATCATCGCCGGTGACGTGGATCTGCACCCAGAAATCCTCGTCGTTCATGTAATAGCGATGCAGTTTGTTGGACTGACCGAGGTCGACCCAACCGGCGCTCCACACCGCTTGATCGAATGGCACCCGCACCGACGTCGAGCCTTCCAGCAGCAATGCCAGGGTCGTGTCGAAGCGCACGCCTTTGCCTTGTGCCATGCCCAGTGGGCCGCTGGCGGCGGTGGTCGTTGGCGCAGCGGTCTGCCAATTGCTGGTGCCGAGCAAGTCTTTAAACCATCCCATGGGTACGTTCCTTGAAGCGGGTGGAGGTGTTCGGGGGTGAAAAAGTGGCGGTAGTGTACCGGGCGAAGCGGTGAACGAGCAGGGGCAATTACGCCGCAAAACCATGTGGGAGCGAGCCTGCTCGCGAATGGGTTGTGTCAGTCACTCGATTCTTTGACTGTCACGACGCTTTCGCGAGCAGGCTCGCTCCCACAGGTTACCGATCAGTCATTACTGCGCGGACTTCTGCTTCAGCCGCTCAAGGATCGCATTGGCGCTGCCTTCGTTCGGCGTGATGCCGGCGTCGCGCAGTTTGCGTTCCAGATCGTTGCCGGTGGAGGCGTCGGCCAGTTCGTCCGCTGCGCTCAGTTCGGCAGCGCGTTGCTGCTGCTTGGCTTGCAGGCGGTTCAGGGTGCCGACTGCGGTTTCCAGTTTGCCGTTGGCGCCGCCGCTGGCAATCGAGGCGCTGACCTGGGCTTTCTGCACGCTGTCGCGGGCCTTGGCCATGTCCACTTGCTGGCGCAGGCTCTTGATCCGCGATTCGGCTTTGCTGATGTCTTTGCGCATGTTGTCGGCGTAGGCGCCGAATTCATCGCTGAGTTTCTTCTCGGCAGCGAGGTCGTTGGTCAGGGTCGAAATCGCTTCGGCCACTTCCAGCGCCAGGTCTTCACGTCCGGCATTCAACGCGGCCACAGCCTTGGCTTCGAGGTCCTTGATCTTGGCGTCGTATTCGCTGACGCGGTCGGCGGCCAGTTTGTGCTTGGCCATGATCGTTACCAGTTCGCGGCGGGCATTGGACAGCGCGGTGTCCGCGTCGCGGATTTCCTGATCGAGGATGCGCAGGGCCTGCTGGTCGGCGATGGCTTCGCCAACTTCATTGGCGCCGCCGCGCAGTGCGGTGAACAACTTGCTCCAGATGGACTGAGTCATTGGATATTCCCTGTTGATTACTTGAAGAAGTGTTCGAAGGCTTCGCTGGCGCGCTGCACGTTGTCGACCAGGGTTTTCACCTCGGTGACGACGTTGGTCAGGCTCGAATCAGCACTGAGGGCGCCGAACATGTTGTAGACGGTCTGTCCGTTCGGCATCGATTCGATCCCGATCGACGACAGCGGGAACATCTCGCGGCTGCGCAGCACGGCATCGTTGAACGCCTGGACATTGCTGATCGAATCGATGTCCACCAGCACGGTGTCGACGATGATCTGCTGGCCGGCCAGGGCGATGTGAATCGGCAGACCACCGAATTCGTTCATTTCCAGCTTGATGCTCGGTTCGGAGCTCTGGATCAGGGACAGCGAAATCTCTTGGGAAGCCACCTCGTCCAGCGCTTTGAGGGCATTGAAGAGGCTGTCGATGGTCCAGTTGTTGCCTGCGCTCATGTATTTCTCCGACATGAAAGAGCCAGCCAGAATCGGTTGGCGTAGCTGTTGCTCCATTTGCTTGAGCAAGCTTCGGTTTTCCGGAAGCACCCAAGTTTCGTGTTTCACATAACCGGCGGCGGCCAGGCCTGCGCGCATCTGCTTCATGTAGAAGCTCGACGGTTTTTTCGCTGACGTCTTGCCACGCTCGCCCTTGGGGCTGGCTGCGGCAGGCGTCGGAGTGCGGCTTGTCATGGCTGGAATCCGGTTATGAGCGTCTCACGCGTGGGCCACACTACAACCAATGCAAAGTGCCATCAATGACTCACGCGTGAGATTTTCATGACAGACGCAAAAAGGCCCGCAACGGGGCGGGCCAGGGGATTGCGCAGTTGTTGCTAGGCGTTGCTGCCCAGGAACTGCTCAGTCGATACCACGCTGGCGTAGGCAAAACCCAGCGCCGCCATGAATGCTGCGTGCACATGAGCGGCCGGCACCGTCAGGCCGTTGAATTCCAGGTCACGGCTGGCGCAGGCATCGTGAATCACGGTCACGCTGTAACCCATGTCTGCCGCCGCGCGGGTGATGCCATCGACGCACATATGGCTCATGCTGCCCACCACGACCAGGTCGGTGATGCCGTGTTCGTCGAGCACCGCTTTCAGTTCGGTTTCACGGAACGAGTTGACGAAATGCTTGAGCACCACCGGCTCGTTGGCGCGGTTGAGCACTTTCGGATGCAGTTTCGCGCCCTCGGAGCCGGGAGTGAAAAACGGCGCGTCGTCGGAGGTGAATTCGTGCCGAATGTGCACCACCGGATTGCCCGCTTCGCGAAAGGCTGCGATCAGCCGTGCGGCGTTGTCGGCAGCGGCGTCGGCGCCGACCAGCGGCCACTTGCCTTGGGGGAAGTAGTCGTTCTGGATATCGACTACGATGAGCGCTTGCTTGGCCATGGGATTGTCCTCGAGACGGTGATTGGGTGTGGCCTCAGTATTGACGCTGGCCGAGGATTCGAGGATTGGCCGCACCGACAATAGACGGGGGAAAACTGACAATGGCTGCACAAAGAGCCGCCACCGCTGAACTGGGCGTGCTGATTTACCCCGGCGCGCAACTGGCGGCGGTGCACGGTCTGACCGACCTGTTCGCGGTGGCCAACCGCATTGCCGCCGAGTATCAGGCTGTGCAATTGCCCTTGCTGCGGGTCAGTCACTGGCAGGTCGAGGGCGAGCAGTTGCCGACGCGGGTTTACGACAGTCATCCCGGTGCCGAAGACGCTTTGCTCGCCGTGCTGATTCCGCCGTCCCTCGGCGGGTTCGATGCGGCGCAGATGACCGCGAGTCTTGCGCAATGGCTGCGCGATCAGCATGCGCGCGGCGCGACCCTTGGTGGTGTTTGCGTAGGCTCGTTGATGCTCGCTGAAAGCGGCTTGCTCGACGGTCGCAGCGCCACCACGCACTGGACCTCGGCCCAGGCGTTTGCCGAGCGTTACCCGAAGATCAAACTGAAGGCCGACACGCCGATTGTCGACGACGGTGACCTGATCACCACGGCCGGGCTGATGGCCTGGTCGGAACTGGGACTGCGCCTGGTCGATCGCTTGCTCGGCCCGAGCATCGCCACCGCGACCGCGCGTTTTCTGGTGATGGAACACAGCGACAGCGCCAGTGAATGCGGGAGCAATTTCGCGCCGATCCTCAGCCATGGCGACGCGGCGATTCTCAAGGTCCAGCACTGGCTGCAAAGCACCGGGGCGACGGATGTTTCGCTGAACGCGATGGCCGAGCGCGCGGGCCTTGAAGAACGCACTTTCCTGCGCCGATTCCGCGCCGCGACAGGCTTGAAACCGACCGAGTATTGCCAGCACCTGCGGGTTGGCAAAGCGCGAGAAATGCTCGAGTTCACCAATGGCACGATCGACCACATTGCCTGGACGGTGGGCTATCAGGATCCGGGCGCGTTTCGTGCGATCTTCAAGAAGATTACCGGGCTGGGGCCGAGTGAGTACCGGGGGCGGTTTGGTGTGAATCCCGCTCCCAGAACGACGATGAACTAATGTGGGAGCGAGCCTGCTCGCGAAGGCGCTGGATCTACAGAATTGTAGTCGGCTGACACTACGCTTTCGCGAGCAGGCTCGCTCCCACAATGATCGCGGCAGGATGAGAGATCGTGCAATTTGCCGGAGTTTTGCGCGCTGTCGTGCACTTTGAAACAGGCGTGATGCCAGCACAGTCACGGCAAACTCCCGATTATCGGGCGGTTCGTGGGGATCGTTGATTGGCCTGATCTCTGCAAATTCCCTGAGTGAACCCATCGACTGATGCAAGGGGAACCCATGACCCCGACACCCAGCAACAAAATCGTCGTTGCCCATTCGGTGCGTGCCGAGGCGCCGCAACATGAAGTCGAGACCAACAAGGCTCTGGCGCGCTGGTTGGCGCAGATTCTCGGCTGCAAATTCGGCGGCAGTTTCGATCCGGACAAACATCAGGGCCGCGAGCTGTATCTGCTGCCAACGCAAACCATCGTTGGCGCCGCCCACGCTCAAGCGCTGGGCATCAAAGGCCCCGATGACTTGTGGGGCGGTTACGTCGACTACGATTTCATCTGCACCAAAGCCATCAGCCACGGTTTGCGCAGTCATCTGGCGCACGCGCCGCAGGGCTGGTCGCCGCTGTTCTCGGAGCGGGTGCGCAACGTCGTGCTCGACGGTCTCAGCGTATTTGCCCTGGAAGATGCGCGGCCCGCCGCCGAGCATCTGTTGTACGCCGGGCCGATTCGCTTGAAGCCGATTCACGCTTGCGCCGGTCGCGGTCAGGAAGTGATCAAAAGCCTCGACGCGTTCGATGAGATCCTCGCGCGGCCCGAGGCGCAAAATCTGTTCAAGGACGGCGTAGTGCTGGAGCAGGACTTGAGCAACGTCGTCACCCACAGCGTCGGCCAGTCGTTCATCGGCGGCAAAGTGTTGAGCTACTGCGGTGATCAATACTTGACTGAGGACGGTCAGGGCGAAGAGGTCTACGGCGGCTCGAATCTGCTGGTGGTGCAGGGCGGCTATGATCAATTGCTCGCGCTGGATCTGCCTGATGATGTGCGTCTGGCCATCGAACAGGCACAGGTCTTCGACAGCGCCGCCAACGAAGCCTACCCGCACTTCTTCGCCTCGCGGCGCAATTACGATATCGCCCAAGGCCTCGACGCCAGCGGCAACCCGCGCAGCGGCGTGCTCGAACAATCCTGGCGCATGGGCGGCGCGAGCAGCGCCGAAGTGGCGGCGCTGCAAAGCTTCGTCAACGATCCACAGATGCGCGCCATCCGTGTGTCGTCGGTGGAAACCTACATCGATCAGGCGCTGCCGGCGGACGCCATCGAGGTCTATCGCGGCCCGGCGGAAAACAGCGCGTTTCTTCTCAAATATGTGACGGTCCAATCCTATGACGGCTAGAAGCGAAAGCATTCAAATCGACATTGATGACGAACAGATGAGCGGGACTTTTCTCAGTCCCAAGTCGAAAGTCCCGGGGGTGTTGTTTGTTCACGGTTGGGGCGGCAGTCAGGAGCGTGATCTGGAGCGGGCCAAAGGCATCGCCGGCCTGGGTTGCGTTTGCCTGACCTTCGACCTGCGCGGGCATACCGGCGGCACCGGAATCCCGCTGACCCGGGTGACCCGTGAAGACAATCTGCGTGATTTGCTGGCGGCCTACGATCGTCTGCTGGCGCACCCGGCGCTGGATACCTCGGCAATCGCCGTGGTCGGCACCAGTTATGGCGGTTATCTGGCCTCGATCCTGACGTCATTGCGCCCGGTGCGCTGGCTGGCGCTGCGCGTGCCGGCGCTGTACCGCGACGAGCAATGGCACACGCCCAAACGCGATCTGGACAAGGCCGACCTGCGCGATTATCGCAATACGCTAGTGCGCGCCGACAGCAATCGCGCCCTGCATGCCTGTTCGCAATTCACCGGCGACGTGCTGTTGGTGGAATCGGAAACCGACGATTTCGTGCCCCACGCGACGATCATGAGTTACCGCGCCGCGTGTCAGCAGACCCACTCGTTGACCCACCGGATCATCGATGGCGCGGATCACGCGTTGAGTGACCCGGTGTCGCAGCAGGCCTACACCTCGATTCTGGTGGACTGGATTACCGAGATGGTGGTGGGGGAGCGGTTGAGCATTATCCAATCCAGATGATGTTACGCATGTACCGGCCCTTTCGCGAGCAGGCTCGCTCCCACAGGTTGAACGCATTTCAACTGTGGGAGCGAGCCTGCTCGCGAAAGGGCCATCCGCAGCAATGCATGGTCAGGAAGGTTTCTTCTCGATCCGCAACGCCTTGGCCTTCGCTTCCACTACCAGATACATCACCACCGTAATCAACAGCGGCAGCAGAAAATAAATCGCCCGATATGCCAGCAACCCCGCGACCAGACTGCCGCGCGATGCCTCGTGCTGCAGCAACGCCACAAACACAGCTTCCAGCACCCCCAGCCCCGCCGGAATATGCGTGATGACCCCGGCAATCGCGCTGATCAACAGCACGCCGAGCACCAGCGGATAATCCAGTTTGCTTGGCAGCAGAGTGAAGATCACCGCCGCCATCAGCGACCAGTTCAACGCCCCCAGCAGCAATTGCAGCACCGCCATGCGCAGCGACGGCAGGTTGATTTCCACGCCGCGTATCGACCACTCGCGGCGCTTGGAAAACTGACACGCCGCCAGATAGCCGGCGCTGACCAGCAGCAATAACACACCGACCAGTTGCAAGGCCGAACTGCTGAGTTTCCAGCCCGGCGGCATCGTCACCAGACCGCTGCTGAACACTACGCCAGCGATGGTCATGTAGCCGAACCAGTTGGTCGCCAGGCTCAGGCCGAGAATCTTGGCGATGTTGCCTTTGCTCACGCCCAGCCGCGAATACAAGCGATAACGCATGGCGATGCCGCCGACCCAGGCGCTGAGATTGAGATTGAAGGCGTAGCTGATGATGCCCACCGGCAGGATCTGCTTCCAGGTCAGGTCCTGACGAATGTAGGTGCGGCCGATCAGGTCGAAACTGGCGTACACCAGAAAACTCAGCAGGGTCAGGCTGGCGGCGATGATCAGCGTGCGCACCTTGAAATCGGCGAGGGTCTCCAGCACCTCGGCCCACTCGATGCGCGTAGCGAACATCGTCAACAGGACGATCAGCGCGAGAAAAAACAGGATGGTCAGCGGACGTTTCCAGCGGCTCCATTTTGACGGCGCCGCTTGTGCCGAATGGCTATCGGAGTGCACTTCGGAATGACTCATGGACGCGCACCTCGGAAAGGCTTCAGACGCGGTTTATGCGCCGGCAGCCAACCGGCCATGGCCGGGAAGTGCCGCAGGAAGTGGAACACCAGAAAGCCCACGGTCATGTGCCAGATGCGCCCACGCGGCAACAGTTTGGCGTCCATGGCCTTGCAGTGGTTCTGGCTGAGGTCTTCGAGGCGTTCGTACAGGTGCTGATTGAATGCGCGGTCGCGGATCAGCACGTTGGCTTCCAGATTCAGCGACAGGCTCAGCGGGTCGAGATTGCTCGAGCCCACGGTGCTCCAGTCTTCGTCGACCAGCGCGACCTTGCCGTGCAGCGGGCGTTGGCAGTATTCGTGAATCTGCACGCCGGCACGCAACAGATAATCGTAGGTCATGCGCGCCGCCAGTTTCGCCACGAGCATGTCCGGCTGGCCCTGCAGGATCAGCCGCACCTCGACGCCACGGCGGGCGGCGTTGCGGATTTCGCGCAGCAAACGGTAGCCGGGAAAGAAGTAGGCGTTGGCGATGATTACCCGGCGCTTGGCCTTGCGCAGCACCTGCAAATACACGTCTTCGATATCGGTGTTGTGTTGATCGTTATCGCGGAACACCAGGCGCACCTGGCCGTCGTGGTCGGTGAAGGCCATTTCCTCCAGACGCTGGCGCCGGCGCTGCCACCAGAACCGCGCGCGCCCGGGGCGACCGCTTTGCAGCAGGGCGAAGTGATGGATATCGGCGACCACCGGGCCCTGGATCTCCACCGAATAATCCTGCTTGGCTTCAGGGCCGAAGTCGGCCAGGTGATCGCCGGAAAAGTTGATCCCGCCGATGAACGCGATCAAGCCGTCGACCACCACGATCTTGCGGTGCAAGCGGCGGAACCAGTTGGTGCGAATGCCCAAATGCTTTGGCGCCGGATCGAAGATTTGCAGATGCACGCCGGCATCGCTCAAGGCCGACAGATAGCCGGTGCTCAGCTCGCCACAGCCGAAGCCGTCGAGGCTGACCGTGGTGCGCACGCCGCGCTGGGCGGCTTCGATGAGGATTTGCTGCAACTCGGCGCCGACCTTGTCTTCGAAAACGATGAAGGTCTCCAGCAGGATCTCGCTTTTGGCTGCGCGCATCGCCTCAAATACGCGTGGGAAATACTCCTCGCCGTTTTCCAGCAATTGCACGCGGTTGTTGCTGTGCCATTGATACTCGACGTCAACGTGGCCGGGCTCGCGCACCGGCGGGTTCAACGGGACCGGGTCGACGGCGGATTTTTCCAGTGGCGCACTGTTCATAGTTCAATCTCCACCGATAACGGTGCGTGGTCGGAAAGGTGGGACCAGGGCCGGTTGGTCAAAACTTTCGGCCGGCTGGCCTTGAGGTTGCGTACGTAGATGCGGTCGAGTCGTAGCGCTGGCAGCCGCGCGGGAAAACTGCGCGCGGGTTTGCCGTACTGCTCGGCGAACACTTCGCGCAGGCCACAGGGCTTGAGCTGCGCATCGGCGCGCTGGCGCCAGTCGTTGAAATCGCCAGCGACGATCACCGGGGCACCAGCGGGCAGTTCGGCGAGGCGTTGCATCAGCAGATCCAGTTGCGCGTTGCGGTGGCTCTCGCGCAGGCCAAGGTGCACGCAGATCGCGTGCACTTCGGTGCCGTCGCCAGGCAGGCGCAGCACGCAATGCAGCAGACCACGGTTTTCATGGCCGCTGATCGACACGTCGAGGTTGTCGTGGCGGATGATCTGGAATTTCGACAACAGCGCATTGCCGTGATCGCCCGCCGGGTACACGGCGTTGCGCCCGTAGGCGAATTGCGGCCAGAGGCTGTCGGCGAGAAATTCGTATTGCGGCATCGTCGGCCAGTTGTCGTAGCGTTTCGGATGCTGCTCGTGCGTGCCGTGGACTTCCTGCAGAAACACCACGTCGGCGGCGACGCTGCGGACCGCTTCACGCAGCTCCGGCAGGATGAAGCGCCGGTTTAGTGCGGTGAAGCCCTTGTGGGTGTTGACGGTCAGTACGGTGAAGGTGCGCACCGAGGGCGCAACTACGGAGCCTTCGTCGGTAAAACCGACCGGTTCGGGAATGCTCATGACAGAACTCCTTCTGCGGCGACTTGCCCGGGAGTTGTGGCGAGGTCTTTGTCGAGGTTGAAGCGCTGCAACAGGTTGCGTGCGTCGTAGGGCGCGCGGACTTTGATGTCGTTGTCGAAGTAGCAGAACACTTCGCGGGATTTGCGCGCGCGGGGTTTCAGGCGTGGCGCTATCAGGTGGGCGTCCTCTGGCTGTTTACCGTGATGCCAGGCGTCGATGCGCTCGGCCCAGCGCTTGAGCGCTTGCTCGGAATAACCGCTGGCGTAGAGCTTTTCGGCGCCGTGCAGGCGCAGATAGACGAAGTCGCTGGTGAGGTCTTCGCGGTACGGCCATTTGCCGGCGGTGTCGGCGACCACCAGCGCGGTGTTATGGCGCTTGAGCAGGCGCACGAACTCCGGGTCGATAAAGCTCTCGTGACGGATTTCCACGGCATGGCGCAACGGCTTCTTGCGCCAAGCTTTGACGCTAGCGTGTCCGGGCAGATGCGAGTCGTGCTGACGGGCGAGGGCGGCTGCGGCTTGGGTATCGTGGGGCAGTTGCGCGAGAAAGTGATCGAAGCGCTCGGCGTCGAATTTGAAATTCGGCGGAAACTGCCAGAGGATCGGCCCGAGTTTTTCCTTCAGCTCCAGCACGCCCGAGGCAAAGAAATTTGCCAGCGGTTTTTCGATTTCGCGCAAACGGCGCACGTGGGTGATGAAGCGCGGCGCCTTCACGCTGAACACGAAGTCATCAGGGGTTTCGGCGTACCACTGGGCGTAACGTTCAGGGCGTTGCAGGGCGTAGAACGATCCATTGATTTCGATGCTGTTGACCGCGCGGGAGGCGAACTGCAATTCGCGCTTCTGCGCCAGTCCCTTCGGGTAGAAATCCCCGCGCCACGGGGCGTAGCGCCAGCCTGAAATACCGATGTGAATCGTCGCCATCCCATCCTCCCGTAGAAAGTCCTCGTGTTGCCGATGTTCTGTGATGACTGCGGCGGGGGCGGGAAAGTTTCGGTGGTGTTACGGGCGGTCGCGATTGGCAATTGCCGCCGATCCATTGTGGGAGCGAGCCTGCTCGTGAATACGGACTGTCAGTAGACGATCCATCGACTGTCCCAGCGCTTTCGCGAGCAGGCTCGCTCCCACAGGGGATGTGTGTGGCTCTGGTCGCTGAACTTGCCGCGCAATTACCGATCAGTTCCTTACCAGGGTCAGCCACGGGAGATCGGAGCTTTGCGCAATTTCAGGATCGCCATTCTGCTGGGAGCGCTGCTGTGCTTGGGCGTCAACACATCGCAAGCCGTCGCGCTGCCGGGCGTTCCGGCTGCCGCCGATACGGCGGAAAAACCCGCCGAACCGGAACCGCTGGTGCAGGGCGGTCTGCTCGGGGCGATCAGTACGAGCATCGACGATGTGCAGGAAAAACTCGATCTCAACGAACACCTGGTCGATGCCTGGCGGCTGCGCGCCGACCGCGCGGCGGATGAGGTCGACAGGCTGGTCAAGCAACCGTCGAACCGCTCGGGCTGGAGCGTGGCCGGGGATTTCCTCACGTTGTCGGGAGTGTGGCTGGGCAGTTTCGCCCTGCTCACCGTGCTCGGCAGTCTGTTGGCCAAGCGTCTGCGTGAGGGCCGCTGGTTGCGCACCCGCCAGCGCAGTCAGGATCTGCTCGGCTATGTGCTGCCGTACACCGTGCCGGCGCTGATCTGCCTGCCGCTGACGCTGTATGTCAGCCATTTTCTGCAAGCTTCGGTGGGCCGTGCGCTGGCGTTGTGTCTGGCCTATGCCACCAGCAGCGGCATCTTTTCCACGTCGATGTTGTTGTGCGTGGTGGTGATGTTCAACGTCGGCCACAAGCGCGCCGCCGCGCGAATCATCCGTGAATACTGCCCGCGCCCGCTGTTCCTGATCGGCTTTCTCGCCGCCCTCAGTGATGCCCTGACCAGCCCGCAGATCGCCCGGCAACTGGGCGGCAATATCACCAGCAGCATCGCCGTGTTCACCGGGCTGATCGCCTCGGTGATCTTCGGTTTGCTGGTGATTCGCCTGCGCCGGCCGGTGGCACATCTGATCCGCAATCGCCCGCTCAGTCAGCGTTTGAAACAACCGTCGCTGCAGGAGTCACTGCGGATATTTTCCGGGCTGTGGTATTGGCCGATCGTGCTGATGGTGCTGGTCTCGGCAGTCAGCCTGATCGGCATCGGCGAGGACAATCAGAAAGCCCTGCGCTGCGCCTTGTTCACTACCGTGCTGCTGATCGCCACAGTGTTTCTCAGCACCGTGTTGCAGCACTTGTTCAAATCACGCAAGGCCGAGGCGATCCAGCGCAGCAGTGCCTACAAGGAACGTTTTCTCAGCCTGTTGCATGCGTTGCTGCGGATCGTCATGGCGATTGTGTTCATCGATATTCTCGGGCGGATCTGGGGCGTGTCGTTGCTCGATTTCGCCCAGAGCAGCACGGTCGGCCGGGCGATCAGCAACGCCTTGAGCAGCATCGGTCTGATCTTCCTGGTGACGTGGCTGCTGTGGGTGGTGCTCGACACGGCGATTCAGGAAGCGCTGAAACCGCCGCTGAGCAAACGCGCGGCACGCCAGCCGAGCACGCGGGTGAAAACCATCCTGCCGCTGCTGCGCAACGCGATCAAAATCATCCTCGTGGTGATCTGCGCGATTACCACCATGGCCAATCTCGGTATCAACGTCGCGCCGCTATTGGCCGGTGCCGGCGTGGTCGGCCTGGCGATCGGTTTCGGTTCGCAGCAACTGGTGCAGGACGTCATCACCGGGTTGTTCATCATCATCGAAGACACCCTGTCGATCGGCGACTGGGTGGTGCTTGATTCCGGCCACGCCGGCACCGTGGAAGGCCTGACCATTCGCACCTTGCGCCTGCGTGACGGCAAAGGCTTTGTGCACTCGGTGCCGTTCGGCCAGATCAAGGCTGTGACCAACCAATCACGCCAGTTCGCCTTCGCATTTTTCTCGGTGCAGTTCACCTACGACACCGATGTCGACAGAGCCATCGAGCTGATCCGCGAGGCCGGCGATTCGATCCGCGAAGACCCGTTCCTCAAGTACAACCTGCAAGGGCCGCTGGATGTGTTTGGCGTGGATAAGATGGACCTCAACGGCGTGGTGCTGACGGCGCAATTCCGCACGGTGTCCGGTGGGCAATATGCGGTGAGCCGCGCGTTCAACCAGCGCTTGAAGAAGCTTGTGGATAACACACCGAATGTGCATTTTGCGCAGACTTATCCACAGCAGGTGTTGTTGCCTAAGCGGCAGGAGCAAGGGGCGGTGGTTGCGGGTGAGGTGCCGCAGGAGACACGGACCTGATCTGAATTTTGCGTTGCATGTCCCGGCCTCATCGCGGGCAAGCCCGCTCCCACATTGGTTTTGTGTACGCCGCAGAACCCTGTGGGAGCGGGCTTGCCCGCGATGAGGCCAGACCAGACCCTCAATTGCGGATGAGTTTCCTGCCTATCTGCTCAACGACCACCTGATCCCATTCCCCCCAAATCTGCGGCTTGCCCGCAACCATAGCGGCCACCGGCACCCCATCGCGATACACCAGCCGATTGCTCACCAGCGCCGGCACTTTCGCCCCCGGCAACAACGTCCCGGCCAGATTCAATGGATCAACCCCACACACCGCCACCAGGCTGCCGTCCTGCGGGCGGCGGCGTACTTCGCGCAGCAAGGGAATGGCTTCGGGCAAGGCAAACTGCTCGCCAGCCAGACCACTGACAAACCGCCCGCCACGAATCTCGCCCCGCGCCTCCAGACGATGAAAGGTGCGCAGCAATTCCCGCCAGCTCGGCAACCAGTCCGCTTCGCGTTCCAGCAGACGCCAGAACACCACGCCGTAGCGGCGCAGCAGGGTCATGGCGACGTGTTCGAGCGTCTCGGCGGCATCGGCTGACGAACCTCGGCGCAGCAATGCCCAGCGCCCGGCATCGTCCATGCCGCCGATAAACGCGCCGCGCCCGCGTCGGCTACTGCGCTGCTGGCGCTTGCTTGCCGGCGTGATCAGCGCGCGCAGGCCGGCGAAGCTGTCGGCGTTCACCAAACCTGCGGCGACCAGTTCCTGCAAGGCGATTTCCAGTTCGCTGCGCAGCAGGCGCGCTTCATGAATCAGCTCATCGAAAAACAGCGCGCCATGCTGACTCAGCGCCTCAAAGACTTTCTGTGTTTTCGGCGATAACTCACTCACTGGCGTCTGTTCAGCCAACGCACTCCACAAACCCACCTGGCTACGCGGCAGCAACACAATCGGTGTACTGCGCAATGCCGAGCCGCTGAGCTTCTGCCGCGCGCTGATGCGCGTCCACACCAGTTTGCCGTTGCGGCACAGTTCATCCAGCCAGCTCGGCGAATAGTCCTTGAGGCGGGCCGGCAGGATGTCGCTGTCCCACGCCGAAGCTGCCGCCGGGTAACCTTCGAACTGGCCGACAATCGCCGGCAACACCGCACTGCCCTGGCCTTGGGTGGCCGGCGTCAGATGCTGCCAGTCGAACAGGAAACGCATGAAGTCCTGCAACGCCACCGGTTCGATTTCCCGGCGCAGGCGCTTGACCGTGTAGCGGTGGATGCGCGCGAGCAGATGGCGTTCGCACCATTCTTCAATCGCGCTGTTTGGCGTGAACTGGCCGCGCAACACATAACCTTCACGCTCTAGTTGCGCGAGGGCCTGATTGACTTGCGCAACTGGCAGGGCGAGCGGCTCGGCAATGGCGGGCAACGGGATTGGCCCAAAGGCACCGAGGCGGGCGCGGATCACTTCGACCAGCGCCTCATCGAATGTCCACGCTTCGTCGAACCCGGGCAGCGCCACCGCCTCGGTCAGCAACGTGGCCTGTGGATAAAGTGCCTGCAGGCAACTCAAGCGTTCGCGGGCCAGCCATAACTGATGCTCGGCGTCGATCTGCAACAGGCAGGCGCGGCCGCTGGCCATCAGCGTTTGCAGCCAGTCCGGCCAACCCGCGTTGGCGCGGGCTTCGGCGTCGCTGATGCAGGCGAGGCTCATCAGCGCTTCGTGCATTTCATCCATGGAATTGGGCGACGGCCAGGCTTCTTCGCGCACTGCGGTGATCGCATCGGCATCGAGCGCGCCGAGATCATTGGTCGACTGCGGATCGCTCCAGCGTCGATTGATCACCGCTTGCGTGCGGCGTTCCTCCAGCGGCGCATCGTCGAGAAACGTGTACGGCCGGGCGCTGAGGATTTCTGCCGCCAGTGGCGACGGCGCCGGCAAATCCCGGGCGATCAGGCGTACCTCGCCACGCTCCATGCGCCGCAGCAGGGTCAGCCAGCCTTCGCTGTCCATCGCTTCGTGCAGGCAATCGTCGAGGGTCTGTTCCACCAGCGGATGTTCGGGGACTTCACGCTCGCCGGCGAGGTTTTCCAGGCAGGCGATCTGGTCGGGGAAGACGCTGGCGATGAGGTCTTCGCTTTTCATCCGTTGCAGTTGCGGAGCGACTTTGCGCCCGCCGGTGAAGCGCGGCAACGCCAGCGCCACTCCGGCATTCCAGCGCCAGCGCACGCCGAACAACGGCGCATCAAGCACCGCTTGAATGAGCGTGTGTTCGGCGCTGTTGCTGTGCAGGTAACGCCAGACTTCGTCGAGCTCGAAGCTGTGGCTGGTGGACAGCGACAGCACGATCGCGTCTTCGCTGGCGGCGGCCTGCAACTCGAAGTTGAAGGTGCGGCAGAAACGCTTGCGCAAGGCCAGGCCCCAGGCGCGGTTGATGCGGCTGCCGAACGGCGTGTGAATGATCAGTTGGGTGCCGCCGGACTCGTCGAAAAACCGCTCCATCAACAGCGTGTCCTGCGAGGGCAGGGCGCCGAGTGTTTGCCGCGCGCGCGCCAGATATTCGACCAGTTGCTCGGCGCTGGCGAGGTTGAGGCCGAGTGTGGTGGTCAGCCAGTCGAGCGCCGGTTGCAGATTGCCGGGGCTGGCGCTGAGCAGCTCATCCAGCTGCGCTTGCAGGCGCGCGACGGCGGCCGATAGTTCGTCACTGCGTCCCGGCGCTTCGCCGAGCCAGAACGGAATGGTCGGTGGCATGCCCTGCGCATCCTCGACCCGCACTTTGCCGCTTTCCACGCGCAGGATGCGATACGAGGTATTGCCGAGCTGGAACACGTCGCCGGCGATACTTTCCACGGCGAAGTCTTCGTTGACGCTGCCGATGTTCAAACCCTGGGGTTCGAGCAGCACGCTGTAGTCGGCGTTGTCCGGGATGGTGCCGCCACTGGTCACGGCGGTCAGTTGCGCACCACGCCGGCCACGCAAGGTGCGGCTGACGGCGTCGCGATGCAGGTAGGCGCTGCGGATGCCTTGGCGACCGTTGTAACCCTCGGCGAGCATGCTCAGCAGTGCCTGATAGTGTTTTTCGTCGAGATCGCGATAGGGCCACGCTCGGCGGAACATTGCCAGCAACGCGTCCTCCGACCATTCCTGGCAACTGACCTCGGCAATGATCTGCTGCGCCAGCACGTCCAGCGGCTTTTCCGGAATGTGCAGCGTATCCAGCTCGCCCCGGCGCACGCAATCGAGCAGGGCGGCGCACTCGATCAGGTCGTCGCGGGTGGTGGCGAACAAACGCCCCTTGGGCGTGCCGCCGACCTGATGTCCGGAACGGCCAACCCTTTGCAGAAACGCAGCAATCGAACGCGGCGAACTGATCTGGCAGACCAGGTCGACCTCACCGATATCGATGCCCAGTTCCAGCGACGCGGTGGCGATCAGCACTTGCAGCTCGCCGCGCTTGAGCCGTTGTTCCGCATCGAGGCGAAACTCTTTGGCCAGGCTGCCGTGGTGCGCCGCCACGGCCTGCTTGCCGAGGCGTTCGCTCAGATGCCGGCTGAGGCGCTCGGCAAGGCGTCGGGTGTTGACGAAAATCAGTGTGGTGCGATGCTCGCGAGCGAGTTCGGCGAGGCGCTCGTACACCAGTTCCCAGACATCATTGGCCATCACCGCCGACAGCGGCACCGGCGGCACTTCGATGCCCAGATCCCGAGGGCGGGCGTGGCCTATGTCGACGATTTCGCAGGGGCGATCGTGACCGACCAGGAATTGCGCCACGGCTTCTACCGGTTTCTGCGTGGCGGACAGGCCGATGCGGGTCAGCGGTTCGGCGCACAACGCTTGCAGTCGTTCAAGGCTCAAGGACAGATGACTGCCACGCTTGCCGGCGGCCATCGCGTGGATTTCGTCGATGATCACCGTGCGCGTGGTGCCGAGCATCCTGCGCCCGGATTCCGAGCCGAGCAGCACGTACAGCGATTCCGGGGTGGTCACCAGAATATGCGGCGCGCTCTTGCGCATCGCGGCGCGGTCTTTCTGTGGCGTGTCGCCCGTGCGCACGGCGGTGGTGATGGTCAGCTCCGGCAGGCCCATTTCGCGCAAATGCGCGGTAATGCCAGCGAGCGGATTCTGCAGGTTGATCTGAATGTCGTTGGACAGTGCCTTCAGCGGCGAGACATAGACCACCAGGGTTTCGGCGGGCAGACCATCGTGCTGTTCCAGACCTCGATGGACAAGCTCATCAAGCACGGCGAGGAACGCGGTCAGGGTTTTGCCGGAGCCAGTGGGCGCGGCGATCAGCGTCGACCGGCGCTGGCGGATCAACGGCCACGCACGGGCCTGAGCGGCGGTGACCGCCGGGAAAGTCTTGTTGAACCAGGCGCTGACGGCGGGGTGGAAACCGGCCAGCGCGCTGTTGGCGGGGAGGGGCAGATTCATGACTGAAGTTATGCGGGCGGGGGCGGGAAGATGCAAGTACCGCTGGGGATCTTCAGCGACAGTCAGGCCCTCATCGTCGGCAAGCCAACTCCCACAGGATTCATGCCTGGCACAAAACCTGTGGGAGCTGGCTTGCCAGCGATGGGGCCGGTGGCCTCGATACAATTTCCAGCTTCTACACTTTACGGATGACGGTTGCGCACTAAACCCGCAAAATGCAACGATTCCGGCAATTATCGACGACTGTTCCACGAGAACCGTCGCTAAAGCCATCGTTCCAATCAGACTGGGCCTGCTGACTCTATGCGAATGCGCCTTATGTTACTGGGCGGCGGAAATGCCCTTGGGCAGGCGCTGATTCGCCTCGGTGCGGAAGAAGACATCGGTTTCCTCGCCCCCCGCCCGCCCGAAAACGGCTGGGATGCCGCGAGCCTCACCCAATTGCTCGACGACACCCGTCCCGATGCGTTGATCAATCTCGCCTACTATTTCGACTGGTTCCAGGCCGAGAGCGTCAGCGAAAGCCGCATGACTGGCCAGGAACGCGCCATCGAGCGTCTGGCCGAACTGTGCCAGCACCACAACATTGTCCTCGTGCAGCCGTCGAGCTATCGCGTGTTCGACGGCTCGCGGGCCACGGCCTACAGCGAAAAAGACGAACCGGTGCCGCTGGGCCTGCGCGGTCAGGCCTTGTGGCGCATCGAGCAAAGTGTGCGCGCGACCTGCCCGCAACATGTGCTGCTGCGTTTCGGCTGGCTGCTCGACGACAGTCCGGACGGCACCCTCGGACGCTTCCTCGCCCGTGCGGAACAACCCGAAGAGTTGTTGCTGGCCGATGATCGTCGCGGCAATCCGACTCCGGTCGATGACGCCGCGCGAGTGATCATCTCCGTGCTCAAGCAACTCGACTGCGCCGCGCCGCTGTGGGGCACTTACCATTACGCCGGCCACGAAGCGACCACCCCGCTGGCGCTGGGCCAGGCGATTCTCACCGAAGCACGCAGCCTGCATCCGCTGGCGATCGAAGCACCGACTGCGCAGGCACATGCCGCGCGCCCGGACGCCGCCGAAGAGCCGCAACATGCAGTGCTGGCCTGCAAGAAAATTCTCCACACTTTCGGGATCAAACCGCGCGCCTGGCGTGCTGCACTCCCGGGTCTATTGGACAGGTTCTACCGACATGGCTGAAGCAACGGTTCTAATCACTGGCGGAGCCGGATTCATCGGCTCGCACCTGACCGATGCCTTGCTCGCCAAGGGCTATGCGGTACGCGTGCTCGACGACCTGTCGACCGGCAAGCGCAGCAACCTGCCGCTGGACAATCCCAAGGTCGAACTGGTGGTCGGCGATGTCGCCGATGCCGCTTTGGTCGCCCGCGCCATGCAAGGTTGCAACGCTGTCGCGCATCTGGCGGCCGTGGCCTCGGTGCAGGCCTCGGTGGACGATCCGGTGAAAACCCACCAGAGCAATTTCATCGGCACCCTGAATGTCTGCGAAGCCATGCGTCTGGCCGGGGTCAAGCGCGTGGTGTATGCCTCCAGCGCGGCGGTGTACGGCAACAATGGCGAGGGCGAGTCGATCGATGAAGACACGCCAAAAGCGCCGCTGACACCCTATGCCTCGGACAAACTGGCCGGTGAGCAGTACTTCGATTTCTACCGGCGCCAGCATGGCCTGGAACCGGCAATTTTTCGCTTCTTCAACATCTTCGGCCCACGCCAGGATCCGTCCTCGCCGTATTCCGGGGTGATCAGCATCTTCAGCGAACGCGCGTCGAAAGGTTTGCCGATCACCGTGTTTGGCGATGGCGAGCAGACCCGCGATTTTCTTTATGTCGGTGATCTGGTGGATTTGCTGGTGCAGGCGCTGGAAAAGCCTGAAGTGCAGGAAGGTGCGGTCAATGTTGGCTGGAATCAGGCGATGAGCCTGAAGCAGATGCTCGAAGCATTGAAATCAGTGGTCGGTGAACTGCCGCCCGTGAGCTACGGGCCGGCGCGTTCGGGCGATATCCGCCATTCGCGAGCCGATAACCGACGCTTGCTGCAGCGCTTCGAAATGCCGCCGCAGACGCCGATGAGTGTGGGCTTGGCGCGCTTGCTCGGGCGCGGATGAAACAAGCTTTCGGACATGAAAAAGGCGCCCTTCATCAGGCGCCTTTTTCACGGCCGGAATATCGCTATCCCTGTGGCGAGGGAATGTTATCCCCCGATCGACTGCGTACGGTCGTCGTCAGGTCTGTGCCTGCCCGCCACCAAGCCTCATTCACCACCACGTGAACGTTCGGTCAAAGTCAGCTTAGAACTTATAGCCCAAACCGACCATGTAGATGAACGGATCGACATCCACATTCACCCGTGCGCGGGTGCCCGGTGCGACGGCGTTGTTCTCGACGGTCGCGCGGGTATCGATATCGATGTAGCGCACTTGGGCGTTGAGCATGATGTTGTCGGTGATCATGTAGTCGGCGCCGACCTGCCAGGCCAGACCCCAGGAGTTTTTCGCCTTGAAGTTGCTGAAGCCGTTGGCGCTGGCTTCGCTGCCGACGTGTTCGTCGTAGATCCAGGTGTAGTTGATGCCACCACCCACATACGGCTGGAAGGCCGATTTCGAATCCAGCGGGTAGTAGACGACGCTGAGGGTCGGCGGCAGGTGTTTCAGGGTGCCCAGCTTGCCGTTGGCGGCGGGCAGGGCGGTGCCCTTGAGCTTGACGTCGTGCTCGAACGGCGTCGCCGCCAGCAACTCGATACCGATGTTGTTGGTGAGCATGTAAGCGAAGTTCAGACCCAGTTGGGTGTCGCTGCTCATGGTCGCCTTGCCGCCCAGATTGGTGCCGCTCAGCGGACCCTGATCGACCTTGACGCTGGAGCTGTCGGCCTTAGGGTTGACGGTGATCGCACCGGCGCGCACAAGGATGTCACCGGCTTCGTGGGCGTGGGCGAGCGGGGCTGCGAGCGCGAGGGCAAACAGCGAGGCGCTGAGCAAGGACTTGTTCATGGGGGCTCCGAAAGGACATAAAAATTCGATGTCCTAGGGTACGAAGCCGTCTGATACGGTGTTTTGACTCAGCTCAATGAAACAGTGAAGGGGCGGGTTTCTGTGAAACCTTTGAGGGCCTATTCGCGAGCAGGCTCGCTCCCACTTTGGAATGTGATTACCTGTGGGAGCGAGCCTGCTCGCGAAGACGATAGACCAGCCAATACAAAACTACCGGGACTCACTCCGGCAGTTCATACGCATAAATCTTCTCCGCCTCCATCTGATACCCGGCATCGGCCAGCTCACTGCTCGAGGCTTTCACCTGCAACGGTCCCTCAACCCAATACGGCTGATACAGCTCATCGAGCTTCACGCCCAGTTCGCTTTTCACGTGGACGATCTGGTTCGACGGCGGTGGCGGGACGTGGATGCAGGCGCCGAAATACGGCACCAGCAAGAAGTCCGTGGTGCGCCCCTCTTCGCTGACTTCCAGCGGCACGATGTAACCCGGCAGGCGAATGTTCTGCCCGTCGAGGCTTTTCACTACCGGAGCGTTGGGCATGTCCTGCTTGGCCGCCGGCGCGGACTCGGCAGAGAGTGCGTCGCCCATCTTCGACAGGTCGTGCAGCGGGGTCATGTTCGGCACTTCCGGCGCGGCGTCCGGCGGGATCATTTCCGACCAGGTCAGGTCTTTCGGCGCCGCCGTCCACACGGGCAGGGCGACCAGCATCAGCAGCGCAAGCAGGGCGCGGGGCATGGTGAACATCCTCATAAACGGATCGACAGGCCATCGGCCAATGATTGGCGATACGCGCGCCAGGCCGGCACGCTGCCCATCAGCAGCGCGGCCGCCAGAATGCCACCGAGCAGCGTCCATTCATACTCGCTCGGCCATGCCAGCGGCAGGTATAAACCGTAATTGGCCTGCACGTACCCTTGCGCAGCGGCGATGCCGACGTACAGCAACGCCAGCCCGGCAATCACCCCGGTCAGCGCCAAGGCGAAAGCTTCCAGCACCAGCAGACTTGCGATGTGCCACGGCCGCGCGCCCACCGAACGCAGAATCGCCATCTCGCGGCGGCGCTCGTTGAGGCTGGTGAGAATCGCCGTGAGCATGCCGATCAGCCCGGTCAGCACAACGAACAGCGAGACCACGAACAGCGCTTTCTCGGCCGTACTCATCAGGCTCCACAATTCCTGCAAGGCCACGCCCGGCAGAATCGCCAGCATCGGTTCGCCACGGTATTCGTTGATCTCGCGCTGCAAGGCAAAGGTGGAAATCTTGCTGTTGAGGCCGAGCATGAACGCGGTGATCGCTTGCGGCGTCAGGTCCATGTTGCGCGCCTGATCAGCGCTGATCCTGCCGTTGCCGCGCGCCGGCACGCCGTTGTGCCAGTCGATGTGGATCGCCTCCATGCCGCCGAGGCTGATGTGCAACGTGCGGTCCACCGGGGTGCCGGTACGCTGGAGGATGCCGACCACGGTGAAGGGTTTGTCGTCATGCTTGACCAGGCTGATCGCCGCCACGCCGTGGGCCAGTACCAGTTTGTCGCCGAGCTTGTAGTGCAGCGCTTCGGCGACTTCGGCACCGAGCACCACTTCGAAAGGATCGGTGGCAAACGCGCGACCGTCGGCCAGCGCCAGGTGTTGCTGGCGCCCGTACTGGTAGTGCTCGAAGTAGGCTTCGGTGGTGCCCATCACGCGATAGCCGCGATGGGAATCGCCGAGGGACATGGGGATTGCCCACTTCACTTTCGGGTTGTTGGCGAAGTGTTCAAAGCTGTCCCAACGGATGTTGTTGGTAGCGTTGCCGATGCGGAACACCGAATACAGCAGCAGGTTTACCGAGCCGGAGCGGGCACCGACGATCAGGTCAGTGCCGCTGATGGTGCTGGCGAAACTGGCCTTGGCTTCGGTGCGCACGCGCTCGACGGCGAGCAGCAGGCACACCGACAGGGCGATGGCGAAAGCGGTGAGCAATGCGGTGAAACGGCGGTTGGCCAGGCTGGCCATGGCCAGACGAAACAGATACATCTCAGACCTCGGCGGACGTAGCGGCGCGATTGAGATCGGCCAGGGACAGATGACGGTCGAACAGCGGCGCCAGGCTCTGGTCGTGGCTGACGAACAACAGACTCGATCCGGCCTCGCGGCACTCGGCAAACAGCAGGCGAATGAAGTTTTCGCGGGCGTCGTAATCCAGCGCCGAGGTCGGTTCGTCGGCGATCACCAGCTCCGGTTGGCCGATCAATGCGCGTGCGGCGGCGACCCGTTGTTGCTGGCCGATCGACAGCGAGTCGGCGCGGCGGCTGAGGATGCTTTCGTCTTTCAGACCCAGGTGGGCGAGCAACGTGGCGGCGGCTTGATCGACGCTGCCGTGGCGCTGTTTCGCCCGTTGCGCACGCAGTTTTGAAAAATGACACGGCAACTCAACGTTCTCGCGCACCGAGAGAAACGGCAGCAGGTTGAATTGCTGGAAAATGTAGCCAGTGTGATCGACACGAAACGTATCGCGCTTGCCGGCAGAAAGCTCGGTCAGCTCCTGGCCGAGCAGGCGAATGCTGCCCCGATTGGGCTTCTGCACCCCGCCAAGCAGGCCGAGCAGGGTGGTCTTGCCACTGCCGCTGGGGCCTTTGAGAAACAGGGTTTCGCCGGCTTCCAGACGAAACGCCGGGATGTCCAGCAGCGGCGGGTGACCGGGCCAGTTGAAGCCAAGGTCGGAAAGTTCGATGAGTGCTTGGGTCATGGCACCGATTTTCATGAAGTGAACACATAACCCTGTGGAAGCGAGCCTGCTCGCGAAAGCGCTGGGTCAGACACCCACCTGTCAACTGACACGCCGCCTTCGCGAGCAGGCTCGCTCCCACAGGGGATTTCGGTGGATCCTAGAATTTCAGCGCAGCCGATTTCGCCGTCACTTCGGTACCTTGCTGGCCGGTCGCGCTGATTAGTTGTACCTGAATCTTCTGCGTTGCCGGGAAGGTTTTGAAGATGTTGGCCAGGTTCAGCGTGTTCAGCGCGCCCGGTGTGGCGCAGCTGAATTGGTAATGCGCATGGATTTCGCTGTGGTCGTGGTGATGCTCGTGACCGTCCTTGTCCGCTTCATCTTCGTCGTGATCATCGGCGTCCGGCTTGTCGCCGAACAGTGGGCTTTCCAGTTCCTGGCTGACCACCTTGCAACCGGCCGCAGCGGGCAGACTGAACAGGGCCAATGGTTTTTCCAGTTGCGCACGAGCGGCGGCCACTTTGGCCTTGTCGGCATCCGACGTCGCGGCGTGTTCAAAACCCACCAGATTCATCGCTGGACTTTCCAGCTCAAGCTCCAGGGTCTGACCATCTAGTGCGGCATTCAGGCGACCCACGCCATGTTCGTGAGCGCCGAGGCTGCCGTGCTCATGATCGTGATCGTGCTCATCCACCGCATGGGCAGCGGCCAGCGGCAACAGGGCAAACGGCAAAGCGAGCAGCAAACGACGCATGACGGACTCCGAGAAAAATGAAAAGTTTGTTATGTAATCTTATAACGAAAGTGCGCAGAGTGTGCCCGTGCGCTTGAGATTGCGCAAGACATGGCTAAGCACCGCCCGGGATGAGTTCGCGGGCGGTGCTGGGATTGGATGTCATGCTTGCAGAATCAGAAGCCTGCGCCGGGATAGTCGAACCAATAGTGTCCCGAAAGAACATCGTTGATCAGATTTGCGTCGAGCACGCTCGGGGCATCGCGACTGAAACGCTGTCGCCAAGCCGGAAGCCACCAGTAGTTGATGGCTGTTCCGCGCGGAAATACCACCAGAGTCAGCACCTCCTTATCCATTTTGCCCTGCGTGTAGAGTTGATGACTGCGATCCATCAGGGCCATGTACTGGTCGATTGGCAGTCTGAACATAAGTGCCATGGTGAAGATTTTTTCACTCTGACTGAACGCCGGACTCTGCAGTACCCGCAATGCTTCGCAAGTGTGTGAATTCGGTTGACTCGCTATGCTCTGGCCTTCGGGGGTTGAAAGTATGTCGAAACGATCATCCATGTCTCGCCAGTCGGTCCGGCTATTGCGCTCAAAGTAATCACGAATAACAAGGGTCAGTGGACCTGCAGTTTCCCCGTCAGCGGGACAAGCCGAAAGATCGGCAGGCAACCAGATGCGCCATGCCACGATGAGCAAAAACGGAATTATGAGGAGGAGCGAATAAGGGCGTTTCATTGTGGCGTGCTGTGTTTGTAGCGTCGGAAAATAGTGAAGTCATGGTCACTGGGATTTGCATTACCGGTCGCATGGCGAAAACCTGCGTCGTTAACTTCAACTTTTTCCCACCCTGCAGAAATGCATACGCCCTTCGTTAGAACGAAGCCGACATGGCCGCTGGCGTCGGAATAATTCATTGCGTAAGCGCCGACGTCCCCGGGCAACGGCGTGCGCTCGACTTTCCAGCTGTTGAGCAATCGTTGTCCATTCGCCCATTCACCCGCGAGCGGAGGACTAACCTTGGAGAAATATGGCAGGTATTTCGATTTGCCATGTTCAATCAACGCCACGTTGACCCCAATTGCGGTCAGCACGTCGTAGACGAACAGATTGCATTTATTTGTGTTTGGTGGAAATTCCACGCTCTGCCTGAGCGTAGGGTGTGGCAGCGACTTTTTGCTTTTATTCCCTGCCCACTGTGTTGATCCCCGGTGTGACAGCGCCTCCATCAGTATCCTGCGCGGCATGTCCTGAATGACGACTTTCACCGTTCGGGTTTCATTTGTACGTTTCACACCATATTCGACTTCGTAGAACGCGTCGTTCGAGACAGCGCCGCTGGTCGTTAGCGGGACTTTTACCCACGGTGATATCGCTACGATCGAAAGAGACTTCCCTGGATTCAACGTAGCAGTGTGCATATCTTTTTTTGTACCGGAGTTCCCCACAATCTGAACCGTCACTTCGTGGGTGTCTCGGGTTTTGATCGACGGTAGTTCCTTGCCCGCGAGCGTTATAGCGATCTGGCCGTTTTTGGATATCAATGAATAAATGCGAGGCCTGTCATCGTTTTGAACGATGTTGTCATCTACGACCTGACCGTCGATAAGCAGCTGAAATTTTACGCCTGGCGGTGGCTGCATCAGAAAGTCTTTAAAGATGAGTTTGATTTCCGATTTCATGACAAATCCTGTGTCAGGGGCTCTTCATAGGCATAGAAAGTCCATTCGGAATCTTCCCCTACCAACAGGGTGTCGTAATCCGAAGCGTTTTTTACCGGGTGTTCGCAGCCTTCGCCTGTGAGGTTGCAAGTGCTGTCTTGTAAAACGGCAACCTTCGCCTTGTCCTTGAGTTTGTAAGCCAAACCTGGCTTTTCCGTGTCATCAAGGCGTTCGATGATGACCTGCAAGTAGCGATAAGAGGTCAGGGCAGCAATCGGTGGCCCCATGTCAATTGGAGCGGGCCGGCCAATTCCTGCGAAACCACTGTGTTGCTGAGTGAGCAGCTTATTGGTCATGGGCGGACAACCGCAGGCGACGTAGTCACCCTCTAGCGCAGCTGGTCCGGCAGGTAAAATCAGCGTTCTTTCACCCACTGCTACGATGGGGCCTTTGCCAGGCCCACAGACCGGACAACTGGCGAGTTGTCCAATGGAAGCGATTATTCTTCCTTCGATATTGAGGTTCTCATTTCCTTCAAGTATCACGCCACCTGTAGAGGTCGGGCCTCCTTTAGAGGCCAGTTTTCGTCCTGAAGACATTGGGAATCCTTCCCGCAAAAAGAGATTAATTTAGCCGATCAACCGGGAATTACCAGATGTGTTTGGCGCCCTTTACTTGGCGTTGCACAAGTCCCGTGGGAGCATGCAGGTCAGAAAAGTGCAGGAGCGAACTCGATGTTGCGGATACGCGGAACGGTCGGCGAGGTGCCGGTGGATTTGACGGTGGAGCTGGATGACAGCGATTGGGCCAGGCTGGGTTCGGCGCTGAGCGGGCAGGCGCCGGTCGCGCAGTCTGAGGCGGTTGCGCCCGCTCCGGCGGCGAAGCCGGTGAATCAGGATGATGCGCTGTGGCAGGTGGCCAAAGACTTGTTGCGCAACGCCGGGCAACTTAGCGGGCCGGATCTGCTCGATCAGTTGGAGGCGCTCACCGGCAGTGCGGCAGCGGGCAAGCGTTTGCTCGTGCGTCTGCGCCACAGTGCCGATGTGAAAGTGGCGAGCGGCGGGGATACGCCGCTCTATAGCTGGATCGGGTAAGGCCTTAATACAGCGCCGCAAACACTTTGCGACGGTAAGCCGTCACCAACGGATGATCATTGCCCAGCAGTTCGAACACCTGCAGCAAGGTCTTGTGCGGCAAGCCTTCGCCGTAGCTGCGGTTGCGGATGAACAGTTTGAGCAAGGCGTCCAGCGCCGCTTCGTATTGCTGGCGCGCCAGTTGCTGGATCGCCAGTTGGTACACCGCTTCATCATCCTGCGGATTTTGCGCCAGGCGGCTCTTAAGGTCGGCGGCGTCCGGCAGGTCGCGGGCGAGGCCGAGGAACTGGATCTGCGCCTTGGCCCCAGCGAGTGCGGCTTTGTGCTCATCGCTCTTGACCGCGTCGAGCACGGTTTGCGCTTCGCCCAGCTCACCGCGTTCGGTCAGGCAGCGTGCGTAAAGGATCAGCGCCCTGGCGTTGGTATTGTCTTCATTGAGCAGGGTCACCAGCGCCGCTTCCGCCTCGGCGAAGTGACCGTCGTCGAACATCGCTTGGGCCTGTTCGAACGGGTCGGCAGCGGCCGGTGGCGGCATCTGCACATGCGGTTCCAGCAGGGCGCGCACGGCGGATTCCGGTTGTGCCCCGGCAAAGCCGTCGACCGGCTGACCATCCTTGAACAGCACCACGGTCGGCAGGCTGCGAATGCCGAAGCGGGCGACGATGTCCTGCTCGATGTCGCAGTTGACCTTGGCCAGCAGCAACTCGCCCTGATAGCTCTCGGCAATGCCTTGCAACATCGGCATCAACGCCTTGCACGGCGCACACCATTCGGCCCAGAAATCCACCAGCACCGGTTTGTTGAAGGAGGCTTCGATCACCGACTGGTCGAAATCGGCAGTCGTGGCGTCGAAGATGTACGGCATTTGCTCACTCATGGGGGATCTCGTCAAAGCGTGGATGGGGCAACTATAAGGCTTGGTGGGGGTGGCCGGAAGCGGGGCGGGTCGAGAGGTGTGTTGCATGGGCGGACGCCTTCGCGAGCAGGCTCGCTCCCACAGGGGATTTATGAACGACACAGATCCAGTGTGGGAGCGAGCCTGCTCGCGAAGCTTTTAGCTAGCGCCGTGCATGGTAGAGGCTGACATGTCTGAATTCTTCGGGCTCGGCCAGATCGGGGAGGGTCATCGCCTCCAGCATCTCGATCCGTTCATACAACGGATGCCGAAAATCCCGCACCCGTGAATCCGCCACCAGCGCCTCGCGTCCGCGACTGAGAAACGCGTCGAGCAGCGGCAGATTGGCGCGGTCGTACAGCACGTCGGCGACCAGAATCAGATCGAAGCGATCGGCCTCGGCAAAGAAATCCGTCGAATAACTCATCTGCACATCGTTGAGCTCGGCGTTCACCTTGCACGCGGAAATCGCCAGCGGATCGAGATCGCAGGCCACCACTTCCAGCGCCCCGGCCCTCACCGCCGCGATCCCGGCGATCCCGGAACCGGCGCGGAAATCCAGCACGCGCTTGCCGCGCACCCACTCTGGAAACTGTGCCAGATAACGCGCCACGGCCAAGCCGCTGGCCCAGCAAAAGCTCCAATAGGGCGGTTCATGCAGGATGCGCTGGGTTTCTTCCTGGCTGAATTCGCGGGCCATGTTGTCACCGTCGATCAGCCACAGCTGCAAATCGGTGCCGGGCAACGCGCAGGCTTTCAGTCTGGCGTCGCCGAGCAATTCCCCCAAGGCCTGTTGCAGGTCGAGCGGTGCTGTCATGGCGCTTTGACGAATTGCAGCTGGCCCAACGCCTGAGTGGTCGGTTGGGTGATGGTCTGCGACGGCAGGTGCAGGATCAATTGCCCGGACTGGCTGGCGCGCCCGCGCAGCTCGACCCGTGCGCCGGCCGGAAACGCCTCGGGGTTGAACCGCAGGTGGAACGGCAGAATCTGGTTGTTGCCGATCAGGCTGGAACTGGCGAGCAGTTGCTGTGGGCGGTCCTTTTTATCGATCACCAGCAGCGCCAGTTCGACTTCGGCGCCGGCCGGCACCCCTTGCAGGCTGCCGCTCAATTCGCGCTGATGCGCCGGCAGCGGGCCGAGTTCGGCAGCCTCTTTGGCTTTTTTCTGCGCCTGCTGCGGCGCGGGGCCTGGCGTCGGCGGTTGCGGCTTGGGTGCGTCGCTGCCACAGGCCACCAGCAGGCTGAAAAGACTGAGCAGAACGAGCGGACGTAACGGCATTGGAGGCTCCGGCAGAATGAATTCCATGGATCAGACGATCATGCCGTTCTGTATACCGCAAAGCCTATGGCTTGTCTTGCCACGGGGATGCGCTACCATGGCCCTCCCATTTTTTGTTGCCAGCCACCATGCACTGTCCCTTCTGCGGTGCCAACGACACCAAGGTCATCGACTCGCGTCTGGTCGCCGAGGGCGAACAGGTGCGCCGCCGGCGTGAATGCCTGGCCTGCGGCGAACGTTTCACGACGTTCGAGACGGCCGAACTGGTGTTGCCGCGCCTGATCAAAACCGACGGCAGCCGCCAACCGTTCGACGAAGAAAAACTCCGCGCCGGCATGCAACGCGCGCTGGAGAAACGTCCGGTCAGCGTCGAGCGCCTCGAATCCTCTCTGGTTCACATCAAGCACAAGCTGCGCGCCACCGGCGAACGCGAGGTCAAATCCCTCGTGGTCGGCGAGCTGGTGATGGCCGAGCTGCAAAAGCTTGATGAAGTCGCCTATATCCGTTTTGCCTCGGTGTACAAGCGCTTCCAGGACCTCAATGAATTCCGCGAAGAGATCGACCGCCTCGCCCGCGAACCGGTGAAAGAATGACCACCGCCGCCGAGCAGGCGATCCTCGACGCGCATTTCATGGCCCGCGCGCTGGAACTGGCGCGCAAGGGCCACTACACCACCCATCCCAATCCGCGAGTCGGTTGCGTGGTGGTGCGTGACGGCCAGATTGTCGGCGAAGGCTGGCATGAGCGCGCTGGCGAACCCCATGCCGAAGTCCACGCTCTGCGCGCCGCTGGCGAGCAGGCCCGGGGCGCGACGGCGTATGTCACCCTCGAGCCTTGCAGCCACCACGGGCGCACGCCGCCGTGTGCCGATGCCTTGGTGACCGCTGGCGTTGCCCGGGTCGTGGCGGCGATGCGTGATCCCAATCCGCAGGTCGCCGGGCGCGGTTTGCAGCGCTTGGCCGAGGCTGGTATTGCCACCGAAAGTGGTGTGCTGGAGGCTGAAGCACGCAAGCTCAATCAAGGTTTTCTGAAGCGCATGGAACATGGCTTGCCGTTCGTGCGGGTCAAGTTGGCCATGAGCCTCGACGGGCGCACGGCGATGGAAAGCGGCGAGAGCCAATGGATCACCGGCCCGGCGGCGCGTTCTGCAGTACAGCGTTTGCGCGCTGAGGCGGCGGTGGTGCTGACCGGCGCCGATACGGTGCTGGCTGACGGCGCACGCTTGACCGTGCGCGCGGACGAACTCGGTCTCGACAGCGAGCAAACCGCGCTGGTCATGAGTCGCCCGCCATTGCGCGTATTGATCGATGGCCGCCTGCGGGTGCCGCTGGATGCGCCGTTCTTCAAGGCCGGGCCGGCGCTGGTCGCCACCTGTGTCGCGGTCGAGGAGCAATACGCCAATGGCCCGGAATGCCTGATCGTGCCGAGTGACGATGGCCAGGTCGATCTGCATCAATTGCTCATCGAACTGGCCAACCGTGGCACCAACGAGGTGCTGGTCGAGGCCGGGCCGCGTCTGGCCGGCGCCTTTGCGCAACTGGGGCTGGTCGACGAGTTCGTGATCTTCATTGCCGGCAAGTTCCTCGGCTCCACGGCGCGTCCGCTGCTCGACTGGCCGCTGGCGCAGATGAAAGATGCGCCGGAGCTGAAAATCACTGAAATCCGCGCGGTGGGCGATGACTGGAGAGTCACTGCGATCCCTGTCCCTTCAGCCCGCGTATAATTCCCGGCCATCGCGTTAGCGCTGGCCTCGTTCTCAAGGAGAACCCCATGTTCACCGGCATCATCGAATCCATCGGCAGTATCCGCGCACTGACCCCAAAGGGCGGTGATGTGCGGGTGCACGTCGCAACCGGCAAGCTCGATCTGAGCGACGTCAAACTGGGCGACAGCATCGCGGTCAACGGCGTTTGCCTGACCGCCGTCGAGTTGCCGGGCGACGGTTTCGCCGCCGACGTCAGCCGTGAAACCCTCGATTGCACTGCCATGAATGACCTGAAAAGCGGCAGCCCGGTCAATCTGGAAAAAGCCCTGACCCCGACCACTCGCCTCGGCGGGCATCTGGTCAGCGGTCACGTCGATGGCGTCGGTGAAGTGGTATCGCGCAGCGACAATGCCCGCGCCGTGGAATTTCGCATCCGCGCGCCGAAGGAGCTGGCCAAGTACATCGCCCACAAAGGCTCGATCACCGTCGACGGCACCAGCCTGACCGTGAACGAAGTCGATGGCGCCGAATTCATGCTGACGATCATTCCGCACACCCTCAGCGAAACCATCATGGCTTCTTACAAGCCGGGCCGCCGGGTGAATCTGGAAGTCGACCTGCTGGCGCGTTA
Organism: Pseudomonas siliginis; assembly: GCF_019145195.1. Lineage (GTDB taxonomy): Bacteria > Pseudomonadota > Gammaproteobacteria > Pseudomonadales > Pseudomonadaceae > Aquipseudomonas > Aquipseudomonas siliginis. Next base: position 244,630 of record NZ_JAHSTW010000012.1, on the reverse strand, counting down.
TCTGGAGCGTCTGCTGCTGGGTGACAAGGCTGCAGAAAAGACCGCCGGCAGCACCATCACCGAAAGCTTTCTGGCCCAAAACGGCTACCTCAAATAATTCAAAAGAAGGGGGTGCCTTGTGGCGCTCAATAGCATCGAAGAACTGGTTGAAGACATCCGCCAAGGCAAGATGGTCATCCTCATGGATGACGAAGACCGCGAGAACGAAGGCGACCTGATCATGGCCGCCGAATGCTGCCAGGCCGAACACATCAACTTCATGGCCAAGCACGCCCGTGGCCTGATCTGCATGCCGATGAGCCGCGAGCGCTGCGAACTGTTGAAGCTGCCACTGATGGCGCCACGCAACGGTTCCGGTTTCGGCACCAAGTTCACCGTTTCGATCGAAGCCGCCGAAGGCGTGACCACCGGCATCTCCGCCGCCGATCGCGCGCGCACCGTGCAAGCGGCAGCCGCCAAAGACGCCAAGGCTGAAGACATCGTCAGCCCGGGTCACATTTTCCCGCTGATGGCCCAGGCCGGCGGCACCCTCGCTCGCGCCGGCCACACCGAAGCCGCTTGCGACCTGGCGCGCATGGCCGGTTTCGAGCCGAGCGGGGTGATCTGCGAAGTGATGAACGACGACGGCACTATGTCCCGTCGCGCTGAACTCGAAGCATTCGCCGCCGAACACAACATCAAGATCGGCACCATCGCCGACCTGATTCACTACCGGATGATCCACGAACGTACCGTTCAGCGGATTGCCGAGCAGCCGCTGGACAGCGAACTGGGCCAATTCAACCTGGTGACCTATCGTGATTCGGTGGAAGGCGACGTGCACATGGCCCTGACGCTGGGCACTGTCTGCGCTGAGGAGCCGACGCTGGTTCGCGTGCACAACATGGACCCGCTGCGCGACCTGCTGATGGTCAAGCAACCGGGCCGCTGGAGCCTGCGCGCCGCCATGGCTGCGGTCGCCGAGGCCGGCAGCGGTGTGGTGCTGCTGCTCGGTCACCCGCTCGATGGCGACGTGCTGCTGGCGCATATCCGTGAAACCGGTGAGCAGGCAGCGCCGAAAAAACCGACCACTTACAGCATTGTCGGTGCCGGTTCGCAGATCCTGCGTGACCTCGGCGTGCGCAAAATGCGCTTGATGTCGGCACCAATGAAGTTCAATGCGATATCCGGTTTCGATCTGGAAGTTGTAGAATACGTGCCCTCCGAATAATGACCGGCTGTTTCCGGACTCCGATTCGCGGCAAATAATCACTGAGGGACGCGTAGCAGACGCGTCCCGGCTCTTTAAGAGAACTGACGAATGACCCTGAAGACCATCGAAGGTACCTTCATCGCCCCCAAAGGCCGCTACGCTCTGGTAGTGGGCCGCTTCAACAGCTTCGTGGTTGAAAGCCTGGTCAGCGGTGCCGTTGATGCCCTGGTTCGCCACGGCGTGAGCGAAAGCGACATCACCATCATCCGCGCACCGGGCGCCTTCGAAATCCCGCTGGTTGCGCAGAAAGTCGCCCAGAAAGGCGAGTTCGCAGCGATCATCGCCCTTGGCGCAGTCATTCGTGGCGGTACTCCGCACTTCGAATACGTGGCTGGCGAGTGCACCAAAGGCCTGGCCCAAGTCTCCATGGAGTTCGGCGTACCGGTCGCGTTCGGCGTGCTGACCGTCGATTCCATCGAGCAAGCCATCGAACGTTCCGGCACCAAGGCCGGTAACAAAGGTGCCGAAGCTGCCCTGTCCGCTCTGGAAATGGTCAGCCTGCTGGCGCAGTTGGAGGCCAAGTGATTAGCGACGAAAGCGATCGTTTCAACCCGCGCGATCCGAAACCTGCGGATGCCGGCAAGCCGTCGAAAAGCGCCAAGCGTCGCGAAGCCCGTCAGCTCGCGACTCAAGCGCTGTACCAGTGGCACATGGCCCGGCAATCGCTGAACGAGATCGAAGCGCAGTTTCGCGTTGATAACGATTTCACCGATGTAGACGGTGCCTACTTCCGTGAAATCCTTCACGGGGTTCCGCAGTTCAAGACCGAAATCGACGCCGCCCTGACGCCGTGCCTGGATCTGGCGATCGAAGAGCTGGACCCGGTTGAACTGGCGGTTCTGCGCCTGTCGACCTGGGAACTGCTCAAGCGCGTCGACGTGCCGTACCGCGTTGTGATCAACGAAGGTATCGAACTGGCCAAAGTGTTCGGTTCGACCGACGGCCACAAGTTCGTCAACGGCGTGCTCGACAAGCTGGCCCCGCGCCTGCGTGAAGCTGAAGTGAAGGCGTTCAAGCGCTGATCGGCGCTTGAATACTTTTTCTCAGCCATGGGCGAGTTTGAGCTGATCCGCAATTTCTTCGCCGCCGCGCCTTGTGCGCAGGGCGGCGAAGGCGTTGCTCTGGGGATCGGCGACGACTGCGCCTTGCTGGCGGTTCCCGCTGGGGAACAGCTGGCGGTTTCTACCGATACGCTGGTGGCCGGTGTGCATTTCGCCGACCCCTGCGATCCGTTTCTGCTCGGTCAGCGCTCGCTGGCCGTCGCGGTCAGTGACCTGGCCGCCATGGGCGCCGCGCCCGTTGCCTTCACCCTTGCCCTGACCTTACCGACGGTAACCGCCGATTGGCTGCAAGCCTATGCCCGTGGTCTGAACCGCATGGCGCAAAGCTGCGGCGTCGCGCTGGTCGGCGGCGACACCACGCGCGGACCGTTGAGCCTGACGGTCACCGTGTTCGGCCGCGTACCCTCTGGCCAGGCCTTGACCCGCAGCGGTGCGCAGGCCGGTGATCTGCTCTGCGTCGGCGGCGAACTGGGCAATGCCGCCGGCGCCTTGCCGCTGGTATTGGCTCAACGTGATGCCGAAGCGCATATCGCCCGGCCGCTGCTCGAGCATTACTGGTCGCCGCAGCCGCAACTGGCGCTCGGTCAGGCCCTGCGCGGCAAGGCCACGGCGGCACTGGACATCTCCGACGGCCTGCTCGCCGATTGCGGGCATATCGCGCTGGCGTCGAAGGTGCGACTTGAGATTGAACGCGAGCGTGTACCGTTGTCGGATGCTTTAGTCGCGTTTCTCGGCCAGCGCGGTGCCGAGCGCGCGGCATTGAGCGGTGGTGATGATTACGTACTGGCCTTCACCTTGCCGTCCGCCGAGTTGCCGGCACTGTTGGCCGACGGCTGGCCGATCCATGTGATCGGGCGAGTGCTGCCGGGCCAAGGCGTGCTGCTGCTGGACCGCGACGGGCACGACATCACTCCGCAGATTCGCGGCTACCAACATTTTCAGGAGACACCGTGACAGATCACCCGAAACAGGTCCCTGCCGAATTCGTGCCTCCCTCGGTCTGGCGCAATCCGTGGCATTTCCTCGCGTTCGGCTTCGGCTCCGGCACCTTGCCAAAAGCGCCGGGCACGTGGGGCTCGCTGGTGGCGCTGCCGTTCATTCCGCTGTGGCAGATGCTGCCCGACTGGGGTTACTGGCTGATGCTCGGCATCACCATGCTGTTCGGCTTCTGGCTGTGCGGCAAAGTCGCTGACGATTTGCGCGTGCACGACCACGAAGGCATCGTCTGGGACGAAATGGTCGGCATGTGGATCACCCTGTGGCTGGTGCCGGAAGGCTGGTACTGGTTGCTCGCGGGTTTTCTGGTGTTCCGCTTCTTCGATATTCTCAAGCCGTGGCCGATCCGCTGGATCGACAAGCACGTGCATGGCGGCGTCGGCATCATGCTCGACGACGTGCTGGCCGGTGTGTTCGCCTGGCTGGCGATGCAAGGGCTGGTCTGGATATTCGCCTGATTCGACTCACGTGAGGAAACACGCAATGCTGCGACGCGGGTTGGCGCTGCTGCTTCTGGCTCTGCTGGGCACGTTCGCCCATGCGCAGGCCGCCGCGCCTGTGCCTGCGGTCATCCATCTGGCCAGCGAAGACTGGGAGGATTACACCGCCGCCGATGGCCATGGTCTGGCCTGGGACGTGTTGCGCAAAGTGTTCGAGCCGGCCGGGGTCAAGCTGGATATCCGCACGGTGCCGTACACCCGTTCGATCGGGCTGGTGCAGTTGAAGGAAGTCGACGCGCTGGTCGGCTCCTACCGCGACGAAGCCGAGCACGTGCTGTACCCGCAATCGAAGTTCGATTCTGATCACATCTACGCGCTGGGCCTGGCGAGCAGCCCGCCGCCGACCCAGGCGACCTTGGGCAAATATCGTCTGGCCTGGGTGCGCGGCTATCGCTACGAGAACTACTTGCCGAACATCCAGCGTTTCAACCAGATCGAACGACGTACCGGCATTCTGCTGATGCTCAAGCAGGGCCGGGCGGATTACTACATCGATGCGCTGACCGAGATTGAAGCGGTCGTGCGCGATGCCGCGGATCCAGCGCAGTATCGCTATTCGCATCTGGCTGAGTTGCCGCTGTTTCTCGGTTTCGCCGATACCCCACAGGCTCGCGCGTTGATGGCGCTGTATGACCGGCGCATGGCGGAGCTGGTCAAGAGCGGGGAGTTGAAGCCGATCTTTGAGAGGTGGCAGCAGCCGTATCCGTTTGATCCAAAATGATCACAATGTCCTGTGGGAGCGAGCCTGCTCGCGAAGGCATTGGTTCAGCCGCATTTGAATCGACTGACACGCCGCCTTCGCGAGCAGGCTCGCTCCCACAGAGGACCAGCGCGTGGCAGCTGTCATCAAGCTTTTTGATGGTTATGCCCGATAATTCAGCCTAAGCGTCTACAGGAACCTGCTGTTACAATGCCGGCCTGCGAATTTTCAGTCTTCTAGATCAGGAGCACATCGGTGCCTGTCGTCTTCGTCGCCGCTTCCAAGCTGCCAACGCCTTTTGCGCAATTCACCATGCACGGCTTTCTCGATGAGAGCACCGGGCGTGAGCACGTCGTGCTGAGCCTCGGTGAAATTGCCGATGGCGCCCCGGTACTCGGTCGTCTGCATTCCGAATGCCTGACCGGCGATGCCTTGTTCAGCCAGCGTTGCGACTGCGGCTCGCAATTGGAGGCAGCTTTGCAGGCGATTGCCCGCGAAGGCCGTGGCGTGCTGCTGTATCTGCGTCAGGAAGGGCGCGGCATCGGGCTGCTGAACAAGATCCGCGCCTACGAATTGCAGGACGGCGGCGCCGACACCGTGGAAGCCAACGAGCGTCTGGGCTTTGCTGCCGATCAGCGCGACTACGCCATGTGCCTGCCGATGCTCGAACATCTGGGCGTGAAATCCCTGCGCCTGATGACCAACAACCCGCGCAAGGTCAAAGCGCTGACCGACATGGGCATCGTCGTCGCCGAGCGCGTGCCGCTGCACACCGGGCACAATCCGCACAACAAACTCTATCTGGCCACCAAGGCCAGCAAGCTCGACCACATGATGGGCAACGAGCATCAGGGCGAGGTCGACCGCGCGTGACCCGCGGCCAGGTGCGGCGGCGGTTGGCGGTGGCCTGGTGGCAATACCTGGCGCTGGTCCTGTTGCCGCTGTTTGTGCTTAACGCGCTGTTCGGTGAAGGCCAGGGCCTCCTGCCGGTGCTGGCGATGCCTTTCTTCATCGCTGGCGTCGCCTCGATGTTTGTCAGCCTCAAGTATTTCGCCCGCTACAAACACGCGTTGATCGCCACGCAAAAAGCCCTCGATACTGCCGAAGAACCCGCCGCCTGGATTGCCCTTGCGGCGCGTCGGCGTACGGCGTTGCTGGTAGCGTCCTTGCCGGCCTGGATTGGCGCACTGGCGGTGTTCGTCGGCCTCGAAGCCGTGCCGTTGATGCTGCTGGCGCTGTCCACCGCCGTGCTGTTCTACCTCTATCGTATTCCGCGTCAACTCGGTTGATGCCTCGCCTGTGGCTGGCGGTTGTGCTGCTCGTTCTGAGCAGCCCGGTGCTGGCTGCATTGCGGGTGGTCAGCCTCGCCCCCTCGCTGTCTGAAATCGTCGTTGAACTGGACTCTGCCGACCTGTTGGTCGGCGTGCTGGATGCGGGCGAGCGGCCGGCAGCCATTGCCGATGTTCCATCAGTGGGCCGCTACGGCCAGCTCGATATGGAGCGCTTGCTAAGCCTGAAACCGGATTTGCTGCTGCTCTGGCCCGGCAGCGTCGGCGCCGGGCAGCGTGATCAGCTCAAGCGCCTGAACATTCCAACCTTCGTCGCCGAGCCGCATACGTTGGCGCAACTGGCGACGCAAATTGAAGCGATCAGCAAACAGCTCGGGCGTCCAGAACGTGGGGCGAAACGAGCGGCCGAATTGCGTAAACAACTGGATGACCTTCGTCAGCGTTACCGTCGTGATGTGCCGCTGCGGGTGTTTTATCAAGTCTGGGACAAGCCGCTGTATACCATCGGTGGCGGTCAGATCATCAGCGATGCGCTTGAAATTTGCGGTGCGCGCAACGTATTCGCCGACCTGAATCTGCCGGCGCCGCAGGTAAGTATTGAAGCAGTGTTGCAGCGTGATCCCGAAGTGATTGTCGCCGGTGATCAGGCGCAGCTAGGGGCGTGGAAGGCCTGGCCGCAGGTGGCGGCGGTCAGGCAGGGGAGACTGCTATTGGTCACTGACAAAGGTCTGGAAAGGCCCAGTGGTCAGATGATCAGTGCGACCGCCAAACTCTGCCAATTGATCGCGCCGGATCGGTAGACCGCATCGCCTGTATTCGCGAGCAGGCTCGCTCCCACACTGGATTTTCGCTGAAAACAAAAGGTGGGCCGCACTCAATCTACCGTGGGAGCGAGCCTGCTCGCGAAGAGGCTAGCCAGCCAATACAAATCTCAGCTCAGAGTTCAGGGGTCCACGTCACCCCGAACATCCACGCCCGACCTTCCTCGCGATAGCCATACTGCGCGCCGTCATAGCTGTAATTCGCCCGGCTGTAGCCCTTGTCCAGCAAGTTATCCACCTTCAGATCCAGCTTGATCTCACGGTTCAGCGCCCAACTGCTGCGCAGCCCGAGCGTGCCGTAGCCTCCCAGCGACTGGGTGTTTTTCAAATCATCGTAACTGCCACTGACCAATTGCCAACTGGCGCCCACACCCAAGCGATCGAACTGCCGATCCAGATCCCAACTGGCCGTGCGCCGCGCCCGTCGGGCCAGGGTATGCCCGGTATCGCGATCACGTGGGTCAATGATCGCCACGCCGAGATTGCTCTGCCAGCCAAACAGCTCCTGCTTCAGCGCTGTTTCAAAACCGTTGATGCGCGCTGACGCAACGTTCTGCGGGCGTGAGTTGCTGCCGAAGATGATCGCGTCTTCCAGGTCGGTGCGGTAAATCGAGGCTTCCAGGCGCGCGCTGTCGCTCAACTGGCTGCGCCATTGCAGTTCGTAGCTTTTCGAAGTTTCCGGTTTCAGGTCGGGATTGCTGAAATCCGGGTAGTACAGGTCGTTGAAGGTCGGCGCGCGGAAACCTTCGCTGTAGCTCAGCAGCACGTCGTTGTCCGGGTTCAGCGGCAGGGTGAAGGTGCCGCTCCAAGTGTTCTGGCTGCCGAACTGCTGGTTGTCGTCGTGGCGCAGGCCGATCTCGGTAGAGAAGCTGTCGGCCTGGTAGCGATGCTGGATGAACGCGGCGCGATTCCAGCGGCTGTCCTCGTCAAACGCAGTGCTGCTGTTGACCCGGTCTTCATACCAGTCGCCGCCCAGAATCAGGCTGTTGCGCGCGTCCAGCGTCAGGTCGTTCTGCCAGTTCACCGAGTCGCGATAGGTGTTGAACACCGTGCGCTCGTCGCTGAGCTTGTCGAAGGTCTTCTCGCGGTTTTCGCTGTGGCCGAATTCGACGCGGGTTTTCCAGGTTTCGTTGACCCGGGCATCGACGTAAGTGCTCACGCTGCTGACATTGAAGTCGCTGTAGGGCTGCTGTTGCACCGACTCAAACGTGTCCATGTCGAAGCGACCGAACGGATTGTCGAATTCGCCCTTGCCACGGTTGTCCAGCAGGTTGGCGCCGACTTCGACGTCATCGGTCAGCGCGTGGCTGAGGCTCAGGCTCAGGGATTTGTTGCGGTAGGCGTCATGATCGCCATCGCTTGGAAACGAGTCGTGGGTGCGGTCGATCCCGGCGCTTTCGTCGAGGCTGGTGCCGAGGTTGAAACGGGTTTTGTCGTCACCGCCGGACAAACCGAGGCTGCGCTGCCAACTCTGTTGGCTGCCGAAGCCGAAGTGCAGGCGTGGCTGCAAGCCTTGCCCAGTGCCGCGCCGGGTGAAAATCTGGATCACCCCGCCGATTGCATCGCTGCCATAAATCACCGAGCGTGAACCACGCAGCACTTCGACGCGCTCGATCTGCTCGATGTTCAGATGCTGCAGGTTGCTGTCGCCGGAAGTCGAATTGCCGATGCGCTGGCCATCGACCAGCACCAGGCTCTGCGCCGATTGCGTGCCGCGAATGTAGATCCCCGGCAGACTGCCGCGCCCGCCGGTCTGCGCCACTTGCACGCCGGGCACGCGCCGCAGCAGATCGGGCACATCGCTTGGTTGCAGGCGATCAATGTCTTCGCGGGTGAACACGGTGTTGGCGGCGCTGCTGTCGTTGCGCGCCTCGACCTGACGATTGGCGCTGATCAACGTGTCCGGCAGCTTCAGCGCCTGATCGCGCTCGAATGTATCGGCAAGGGCGCTGGCGGTTGGCAGCAGGAGGAAGGGCAGGGCGAGGCGCGAGAGGTTCATGGACAGTCCAACGGGAGTTTCAGGTGTACACAAATCAAATGTGGGAGCGAGCCTGCTCGCGAAGGCGGTGTATCAGTCAGTTCGTCTGTGACTGACAGTCCGCTTTCGCGAGCAGGCTCGCTCCCACAAGGGTATTGCGTTTATTGGGCGAGCAATGCCAGGCGCTGGCGAACCGACGCTTCGATCCCGGCCTCATCCAGCCCGCACTCGGCGAGCATCTGCGCCGGTTTCGCATGCTCGACATAGATATCCGGCAAGCCCAGATGCAGCATCGACTTGAGGATGTTCTCGCGGGCGAGGAATTCGCTGACCGCACCGCCGGCGCCGCCCATGATTGCGTTCTCTTCGATGGTCACCAGCAACTCGTGGCTAGCGGCGATCTCGTGCACCAGCGCTTCATCCAGCGGTTTGACGAAACGCATGTCGACCACGGTGGCGTCGAGCTTCTCGGCAACTTTCAAGGCTTCGCTCAGTTGCACGCCGAACACCAGCATGGCGACCTTGCTGCCCTGACGACGGACAATGCCCTTGCCGATTTCGATCGCTTCGAGATCTTTTTCGATGACTGCATTCGGCCCGCTGCCGCGTGGGTAGCGCACTGCCGCCGGGCCGTTGTAGAGGTGGCCGGTGGTGAGCATCTTGCGCAATTCGTTTTCATCGCTCGGGGTCATGATGAGCATGCCCGGGATGCAGCGCAGGTAGGACAGGTCATAGCTGCCAGCGTGGGTCGGGCCGTCTTCGCCGACCAGGCCAGCGCGGTCAATGGCGAACAGCACGTCCAGGTTCTGCACGGCGACGTCGTGTACCAACTGGTCGTAACCGCGTTGCAGGAACGTCGAATAGATCGCCACCACCGGTTTCGCGCCTTCGCAGGCCATGCCGGCGGCGAACGTTACCGCGTGCTGCTCGGCAATCGCCACATCGAAATAACGCTCCGGGAAACGCTCGCTGAACGCCACCAGATCCGAGCCTTCCTTCATCGCCGGGGTGATCCCGACCAGACGAGCATCAGCCGCCGCCATGTCGCACAGCCACTCGCCGAACACCGCCGAATACTTCGGCCCGCTGGTGGCTTTCGGCGCAGCGGCCGGGGCGTCCAGAGGTTCGAGTTTGGTGATGGCGTGGTAGCCGATCGGGTCGACTTCCGCCGGGGCGAAGCCTTTGCCTTTCTTGGTGACGATGTGCAGGAACTGCGGGCCTTTGAGATCGCGCATGTTGCGCAGGGTGGCGATCAAGGTGGGCAGATCGTGGCCGTCGATCGGGCCGATGTAGTTCCAGCCCAGCTCTTCGAAAAGGGTGCCGGGAACAAGCATGCCCTTGGCATATTCTTCGGTGCGACGGGCGATTTCCCAGGCTCCGGGCAGGCGAGACAGGACTTTCTTGCTGCCCTCGCGCATGCTTGCGTAGGTGCGGCTGGAAAGGATCTTCGCCAGATAGTTCGACAGCCCGCCGACGTTGCGCGAGATCGACATATCGTTGTCGTTGAGGATCACCAGCATGTTGGCGTTGACTTCAGGCGCATGGTTCAGCGCCTCGAAAGCCATGCCGGCGGTCAGCGCGCCGTCGCCGATCACGGCGATAGCCTTGCGATCGCTGTCCTGCAGACGGGCGGCAATGGCCATGCCCAGCGCGGCACTGATCGAGGTGCTGGAGTGGCCGACGCCGAAGGTGTCGTACTCGCTCTCGGAGCGGCGCGGGAATGCGGCAATGCCGTCCTTCTGACGCAGGCTGGCCATGCGCTCGCGGCGACCGGTGAGGATCTTGTGCGGATACGCCTGATGCCCGACGTCCCACAGCAGACGGTCGTCCGGGGTGTCGAAGACGTAATGCAGCGCGATGGTCAGCTCGATCACGCCCAGGCCGGCACCGAAATGCCCACCGGTCTGGCCGACCGTGTAGAGCAATTCCAGGCGCAACTCATCGGCCAGGGTTTCCAGCTCGGCTTCGCCTAACCGGCGCAGGCCGTCCGGCGTGTTCGCGCGGTCGAGCAGGGGCGTGGTCGGGCGCTTGCGGGGAATCTCATGAAACGTCGTGGGCATCAGGCGAATCGTTATAGGTATAAAAGATGCGGCAGTTTACCTGATGCATCGCCCCCTGCCCACGCGTTGGTCTTTTTTGGCCGATACGCCGTCAGTTGCGTCGCTCGACGATATACCGCGCCAGCTCGCGCAACGGCTCGGCGGCCGCGTCAAACGGTCGCAGCGCCTGCAGGGCCTGATCGCGCAGTTCCAGAGCGTAGGCCTTGGCAGCGTCGAGGCCGAGCAGGGCCGGGTAGGTCGGTTTGTCCCGGGCAATGTCGGCGCCCTGACGTTTGCCGAGGGTAGCGGTATCGCTTTCCACGTCGAGGATGTCGTCCTGCACCTGAAAGGCCAGGCCGATGGCCTGTGCATAAGTCTGCAGGGCCTGTAGCTGATCGGGTTGGGCGCGGCCGCTGGCCAGGGCACCAAGCTTGACGCTGACTTCAATCAGCGCGCCGGTCTTGTGTCGGTGCATCTGCTCGAGGGCCGTTTGATCGAGCTTGAGACCGACCGAGCCGAGGTCGATGGCCTGGCCACCGACCATGCCCGCCGGACCGGCTGCGTGGGCCAGCGCCGTGACCATCTGCAGACGGATTTCGCTGCTGCAATCGCTCAGGCGCGGGTCGAGCAGGGCGCTGAAGGCCAGGCTCTGCAAGCCGTCACCGGCAAGGATCGCGCAGGCTTCGTCGAATTTCTTGTGGGTGGTCGGCTGGCCGCGACGCAGATCGTCATCGTCCATCGCCGGCAAATCGTCATGCACCAGCGAGTAGGCGTGGATCAGTTCGACCGCACAGGCCGCGCCGCTGGCCTGTTCAGCCTGGCCACCGAGGGCTTCGCACGCCGCGTAAGCCAGCAACGGGCGCACGCGTTTGCCGCCGTTCATCACGCTGTAGCGCATCGCTTCGTAGAGCCGCGCCAGTTCCGGCAGCGGCGCGTTGAACAGCGTCTCCAGCGCCGCGTTGACCCGGGCCTGACTGCTCGCCGAATACGCCGCGATCATTCTGGCTCATCCGCGTCGAAGGGTTCCTCGGCGAGCTCGCCATCGCGCTCCAGCAGCACCTGCACTTTCTGCTCGGCCTGGGCCAGCGCCGCCTGGCAGTCACGGGTCAGACCGATGCCCTGCTCGAAAGCGGTCAGCGAGTCTTCCAGCGACAATTCACCGTTCTCCAGACGCTCGACCAGTGTTTGCAGGTCGGCGAGGGATTGTTCGAAATCCAGTGCAGCTTTTTTGCGGGCCATGGCGGCAATTTCCGGTAGACGTTAAACCGGCGCGACACTAGCAGATAGGGGGGGTATGGGCAAATGAGCGGGCCGTCGCCAAGCCTCTCCATAACGGTCGGCGAGTCAATCCGGATAGCTGATTTTGTAACGCGTACTGCGTCCGCCGCCCGGCAGACGTTGCAGGCAGCCCTTGTCCAGCAACTCCGCCAGATGCCGCGTCGCGGTGGCTTTGGAAACTTTCGCAACCGCTTGATATTGCCCTGCGCTGAGGCCCTGTTCGAAACCGCGCTCACCGCCATCGAGCAAGCGATTGAGCACTTTGATCTGCTCCGCTGAAAGATCGGACTCGCGGTGCGCCTGCCAGAAGCGAGTCTTGCCCAATACCGAATCTATACGGGTGATGGCTTGCTGCAGGCTGCGCAGCAGTGTCTGCAAAAACCAGGTCAGCCATTCGGTGATATCGAGCGTGGCCTTTTGGCTCGACTCCAGAATCCGGTAATAACCGGCGCGATCCTCGAGAATGCTTGCGGACATCGCATAGAAGCGGATCGCCTGCGCTTCGCCTTGAGCCAGCGCCAGATCGGTGATGGTGCGGGTCAGACGACCGTTGCCATCGTCGAAAGGGTGCAGAGTGACAAACCAGAAATGCGCGATGCCAGCGCGTAACAGCGGATCCAGCGAAACCTGATCGCGGCTGGTTTCGAACCAGCTCAAAAAACGCTCAATTTGCTGTTCCAGCCCTTGGCGCGGTGGCGCCTCAAAGTGAACCGTTGGCCGGTCGAGTCGTCCGGACACCACCTGCATCGGTTCGTCGCCGCGCAAGGTACCGACGAGCATTGGCCGCGCGCTCAACATCGCTTCCTCGGCGGGGAAAAGCCAGGTGTGCCATTCCAGCAATCGGGCCAGGGTCAGCGGCTCGTCGAAGCCATGGGTGGCATCGAGCATCAATTTCGCCAAGCCCTCGCTACGCTGGCTGACGCTATCGCGATCAACCCATTCCAGACTCAGGCGCCGGGCCAGAGAAGAACGCACGGAGCCGACATTCAGTTGCTCACCTTCGATGGCGGAGGAGGTGACGATGTTCTGAAGCAACGCATCGAGCTCGCTCTGTGCGCTCATCGAATCGCCCACTGAGCCGGCCATTCCCAAGAGTCGGCCCTGCGTCTGCACGCACTCGCGCAGCAGCGGGGCGAGGCGCTCTGCTTGCCAGTTGAAGTCGGGCCAATCCGGTTGTTGCCAGATCCAGTGCGCGGTCATTGATCACCTGTCGTAGAAGCGTGAGCCGAATAAAAACGCTATTCGGCTCATTCGGTGAGCCGAATATGCCGGCTATTCGGCTCATCGTCTACCCGGATGGCGCGATTCCTACAGCAATCACACATGTATCCGATTGTTAAAAAACTGCCGAATCGCTAATCTTCGCGGCTTCTACGGCCCCGACAGTTGCGGGGCATTCAGACGAAACGCAGTTCACCGCTGTGAAGTACCGAGGATCGGGTGCAAGGTTTCGTTCAAGGCATGGCAGGAGGCGTCACATGCGTTCATTTCTTTTGCTGCTGATCGGCTTCGCCTGCGCGCCTGTGCTGTGGGCCGCGCCGACTGCGCAATTGTCCGAGCCGGTCGGCGGCTGGCGTTATCACGGCTTGCTCGATCGCTCGGAAAATCCGCAGGTCGCCTACCCGACGCCGCCGATCGATCGCGGCATTCAGCGCAATCGCACGATGATCCAGGGCCAGCTCAAAGCCCTCGGGCACATGCGTCCGCGGCACAGCCTCGCCGTCAACGGCAATCCATTGAATCTGTACACCGACGATCAGGGGCGTTTTGCCCGGCCCTACGCCTTCGGCGCCGGCTCCAACAGCGTTGAAGTGATCAGCGCCGAGGGCCAGTCGCTCAAGCGCGTGCAATTTTATGAAGCAAATAATCTGCGCACGCCGGCGAAGATTCGTCTTGTCTTGGGATGGGACGACCCGAAAGCCGAGCTGGATCTGCATATTGTCACCCCCGACGGTCAGCATGCCTTTTGGGCACGGCCGGCGCTGAGCAATGGCGGCGGCCTCGACCCGGATGGTGTCGACGGCCCCGGCCCGGAAATGTTCACCATGACCGCGCCGCTGCACGGCACGTATCTGGTCTACGTCAACTATTGGGGCAACTACGGCGATGGTGGCTATAACTTCGAGCAAACCAGTAATCAGAACGAGGTGATCACCTCGCAGATCACCCTGGTGCTCAACGAAAACACCGTCGACGAAAAACGCGAAACCTTCATCGTGCCCCTGCGGGCGATCGGTGATCTGTTGCTGGTCAAGACTTTCAACTATTAAGCATCCCGCCACGGATGAACTCGGATGTTGTGAACATGAGCGATAACACTGTGACTCCAGCTGCCGCGACACCGGCGGCCAAATCTTCGCGGCGCTGGCCGCTGGTATTGCTTGGCCTGTGCCTGGTGGCCGGTGTGGCGGGCGGTTTCGGCTGGCTGCTGCTCAAGCCCAAAGCGCCGCCAGCGACACTTGCCAGTGACAAGCTCGGCCTCGGCCGTCCAGACGCCTTGCTCGAAACCCGTTCACTGAGCCAGTTGCCCAAGGACCTGCTGACGGTGCCGTTTCTCAAGGCCACGCTCACCGAGGACTTCGTCTTCTATTACGAAACCCACGCCGACCGCCTCGGCCTGATCGGCAGCCTGCGCCGGATTATCTACGAGCATGACCTGAAGTTGCAGGACAGCCTGATCGAGCAGCTTTTCGATCAACCGGCCGATGTGGCGTTGTGGCGTGGCGCCGATGGCCGCTTGAAGGATTTCCTGTTGGTGATGGATCGCGGCGGATTGGCCAAGCTGCTCGAACCACTGGCCAAAGTAGCGCTGGATGACACCCAGCTCAGCGTCTTCGGCACTCTCAAAGTCGGCAGCGACGAAGTGCCGCTGTATCAACTCAGCTACAACGCCAGCAAATCACTGCTGTTCGCGTCGCGCGGCGACAAACTGGTGGTGTTGTCCAATCCAGCCAAGTACTACGACCCCGAGAGCGGCGTCTCGGAAGAGTCGGGCCGCGTTTCCGCGCAAGCGCTGGCGGCGTTGCTCAACGGTGAAAAACTCTTCCCCGAAGCGTTCGGCTTGCCAGCGAAGAACCCGGAAACCAAGCAGCGTCTGTCGGTCAATTCCAGCGTGCTCGCGATGGGCTATCAGCGCTTCATCCCGAATTTCGCCGGGCTGCGTTTCGACATGGACGACAAGGGCTGGCACAGCTATCTGGCCATGGATGAACTGGAAAACCAGCCGGACTTCGATTTCAAACCGGTCTGGCAGGCGATGCCGTTGGGGGCGAGCGCTTGCGTGACCCTGCCGGTGGCGGCCGAGCCGCAGAAACCGATATTGATCAAGCTCGGTGCCGATGAAGCTGTTGCGCAAACGCTGACCGAACACGTCGCTGGCGCGGCCGGCCTGTGCTGGTACGCCGATTCGCGGTTGTACACACCGCTGCTGGTCGCCAGCCTAAAAGACGAGGACAGCAGCAAGCTTGACGGTGATCTGGGCAAATTGTTCGGCTCGATGGTCGGCGCGTTCGAAGCGAATGTCGCCGAAAGCGTATTCCCGGTGATCGACAAGCAGGAAGGCCAGAGCCACGTCTGGCAGCGGCAGGTCAGTTCCAGTTTCGGGCCGTACGCGGCGAAGACCGCCGAGAACCCGGAGGCGATTTCCGGCAAGGCGTTCATGAAAGTCAGCCTCGCCCGTCATGGCTCGACGCTGCTGTTTTCCCTCGACGACAAACTCGTCGATAAAGCCCTCGGCACCCTCGACAAGCGCTTCCCGCCGATGGCCGACGTTTTGCCAAAAGACGTACTGATGCCGATCTACTTCGGCCCGGACGCGATGGCGCAACTGATGCAGCGCGAAACCCTCGACAGCCTGCCGCAGGACATGGAGCCGGTGTTTTATAACGCTGCGCAAACCTACCTGATGCCGAAACTGCGCACCCTCGGCGGCTACGGCAAATATGCCCTGACCCTGCCGGAAGGCAGTGAGCCGGACGGCCACTGGCAATGGCTGCCGCTGGAATGGAAGGCGTTGTGAGCGCACTGATCCGCAGCCTCGGCTTGCTTGCTTTGCTGCTGAGCGCAGGCGCCCGTGCGGTTGAAGCGCCAGCGCTCGACCCGGCGCAATCCCAAGTGTTTCGCGCCTGGTTTGTGCGTATTGCTCAAGAGCAATTGAGCCAAGGCCCAAGCCCGCGCTGGTATCAGCAGGACTGCGCCGGCCTGGTGCGCTTTGCCGCCAACGAAGCGCTGAAAGTCCACGACGACAAATGGCTGCGCAGCAATGGTCTGTCCAATCGCTATCTGCCGCCGGAACTGACCCTGAGCAACGCGCAACGCAAGCTCGCGCAACAGTGGCAGCAGGGCGACGGCAAGGTCGGGCCGTACGTCAACGCGATCAAACTGATTCAGTTCAACAGCCACCTGGTCGGCCGCGATGTGGCGCAGGCGCGGCCCGGCGACCTGATGTTTTTCGATCAGGGCGACGATCAGCACCTGATGATCTGGATGGGCCGCTACATCGCCTATCACACCGGCACCACCACCCCCACTGACAACGGCATGCGTTCGGCAAGCCTGCAGCAACTCATGACATGGAAGGACACCCGATGGATACCCGACGCAGCCAACCCCAACTTCATCGGCGTCTATCGACTGAACTTTCTCTCCCAATGACCGGTGCCCGCATGTTGCGTATCTGTTCGCGAATTTCTTTGCTGTTGGCGTTGTTGCTGCCGTTTTCCTGCGTCAACGCCGAAGACTCGGTGGAACCGAGCAATTACACGCCGGTGGCCGGTGAGAGTTTCTTCCTGCTTGCCGACAGCAGTTTTGCCAGCGACGAGCCGGCGATGGTCCGCCTCGAAGCCCCGGGTCGTGACTACCGGCGCTTTCGCATGGAACCGTACGGCGGCGCCGACATTCGCGTGTATCGCATCGACAAGCCGCTGGATTTCCTAAAGCGCCAGAAGAACCTGCATCGCGTCGTCAGCGACGGCCAGTTCAAGGGCGAAGGTCTGTCCAACACCCTCGCGTATCTGTGGGACAACTGGTATCGCAAATCCCGCCGGGTGATGCAGCGTGCGTTCTCCTACGAGTCGCGCAAGCAGGTCACCGAAGAAGTGCCGGAGCTGAAAATGGGCGAGGCCATGGCCGCGCCGACGCCGTACGACGCGCAGCCGCAATTCGCGCTGATCCCGGGTCTGCCGGTGGTCAGCCAGTTCCGTTATCCGCTGTGGCAGGCCAAGCCTATCCAGCCGCCGGCCGGGGTCAATCTGGCCGGCTCGTCCAGTGACTTCGTCAGCGTCGCGCCGGGCAACGTTTACATCCCGTTGGGTAACCTGAAGCCGGGGCTGTATCTGGTTGAAGCGCTGATCGGCAAGTATCGCGCGACCACCATGGTGTTCGTCTCCAACACCGTCGCAGTGAGCAAGATTGCCGGTGATGAACTGCTGGTCTGGGCCGCGCGCAAGCACGAAGGCAGTTCGGTGCCGAAGGTCAATGTGCTGTGGACCGATGGCCTCGGCGTGATGAGCAGCGGTGCTACCGATGCCGACGGTTTGCTGCGCCTGAAACACGTCAGCCCGGAACGCTCGTTCGTCATCGGCGAGGACGAAGAGGGCGGCGTGTTCGTCTCGGAAAACTTCTACTACGACAGCGAAATCTACGACACCAAACTGTATGCCTTCACCGATCGGCCGCTGTATCGCCCGGGTGATTGGGTGTCGCTGAAAATCGTCGGTCGCGAGTTCAAGAATGCCCGGGATTCGGTTCTGCCGGGCGCGGCGGATGTCAGTGTCAGCGTGCTTGATGCCACGGGGACCGAACTGCAGACCCTCGATCTGAAGCTTGATTCGAAAGCAGGTACCCAGGGCCGTTTCCAGTTGCCGGATAACGCCGTGGCCGGTGGTTACGAGATCCGTTTCAACTACAAGGAGCAGGCCTACAGCAGTGCTTTCCGCGTTGCCGAATACATCAAGCCGCACTTCGAAATCTCGCTGAATCTGGCCAAGCAGGATTACCGCACCGGTGAGCCGGTGAAAGGCAGTCTGGTGCTGCTCTACCCCGATGGCAAACCGGTGGCCAATGCCAAATTGAGCCTGAGCCTGCGCGCCCAGCAACTGTCCATGGTCGACAACGAGCTGCAATACCTCGGGCAATTTCCGGTGGAGCTGACCAGCACCGAACTGACCACCGACAGCAAGGGCAACGCGACCCTCGATTTGCCGGCAGCCGATAAACCGAGCCGCTACATGCTCACCGTGTTCGCCAGCGACGGCGCGGCGTATCGGGTCAAGACCACCAAGGAAATCCTCATCGACCGTGGCGCGGCGAGTTTCCGCTTGAGTGCGCCGCAGCGTTTCAGCGCGGTCGGTGACAAGGTTGCCTTCAGCTACGCGAATGAGGCTGGCACCGAGCAGAGCAAAGCCGTGACGCCGAGCAGCTACGCCTGGGTGCGCCTGGAAGATCAGAGCACCGGCGAAGGCAAACTCGCCGCAACGGACAAAGGCTTCAGCCTCGCCTTCGAACGTCCGGGCACCTACAACCTGACGCTGAAGGATCAACACGGTCGCGTCCTCGGCGCCACCGGCCATTCGGTCACCGGCGACGGTGTGAAAGCGGTGCCGGGTACCGTGGAAATCGTCCTCGACAAGCCCGAGTACAAGGCGGGCGAAGAAGCGCTGGCGCTGATCACCTTCCCTGAGCCGGTCAGCGATGCACTGCTGTCGCTGGAGCGCGACAAGGTCGAGGCCACTGCGCTGCTGGCCAAGGGCGCTGACTGGTTGAAGCTGGAAAAACTCAGCGACACCCAATACCGCGCGCGCATTGCGGTGAAGGATAACTTCGCGCCGAACCTGACCTTCTCCGTGCTTTACACCAAGGGCGGTCAGTACAGCTTCCAGAACGCCGGGATCAAAGTGGTCGCGCCGCAAATCGACGTGGCGATCAGCACCGACAAAGCGGTATACCTGCCGGGCGATACGGTCACGGTCGACCTCACCACGCAGTTCGCCGGCAAAGCGGTTCCGGCGCATCTGACGGTCAGCGTGGTCGACGAAATGGTCTACGCGCTGCAACCGGAAGTCGCGCCGAGCATCGACCAGTTCTTCTATCACCCACGGCGCAACAACGTGCGTACCAGTGCCAGCCTGTCATTCATCAGTTACGACGTGGCATTGCCGGGTAGCCCCGGCGCTCCGGGCAAGGCCAATCGCAGCGAGCGCGGCGTGAAGGTGCTTGAGCGTCCGCGCCGTGAAGACGTCGACACTGCTGCGTGGCAGCCGGAGCTGTTGACCGGCGCCGACGGCAAAACCCGCTTCACCTTCAAGATGCCGGACTCGCTGACCCGCTGGCGCATCACCGCGCGGGCGATTGCCGATGACGGTCAGGTCGGGCAGAAGAAGCAGTTCGTCCGTTCGGAAAAACCGCTGTACCTGAAGTGGAGCGGGCCGAGCAGATTCCGCAAGGGCGATCAGCCGCAGCTGGGTGTGTTCGCTTTCAGTCAGGCAGAGAAACCGGTCAAGGCGGAACTGGTGACTCACTATGCCGGTACCGAACGACGTCTGCCGGTGACCCTGAACAGCGGCATCAATTATTTGCCGCTGCCGGCGTTTGCCCTGGCCTCTGGCGAGTGGACGGCGGAGCTGGTGCAGGATGGCAAAGTCGCCGATGCCCTGGCTGTGCGCTTGAGTGCCACCGGTGAAGGCTGGCAGGTCACCCAGACACAAAGCCTCGACGTGGTCAGCGGCGATACGCCGTTGAGTTTGCCGGCGGATGCCACGGATATCCGCCTGCGTCTGGATGACAGTTCGCAAGCGCTGTTCCGTTCCGCCCTCGATGATCTGCTCAGCTACCCGTACGGCGGCGTCGAGCAGACCGCCAGTCGCTTGCTGCCGTTGAGCATCGCCTATCCATCGCTGGCGTCGAACCCGCAGATTCGCGATCGCTTGCGCCTGATCATGCAGAACAGCCGCCTGCGTCTGGTGCAAATGGCCGGGCCGTCGGCGAGCTTCACCTGGTGGGGCTACGACGGCGAGCCGGATGCATTTCTCACCGCCTATGCCTACTACGCCGACTGGAATGCCAGCCGCGTACTCGACCTGACCCTGCCGCCGGAGCACTGGCAGCGCGTACTCGAGGTGTACGCCAAGCAAGCGCCGAATACGCCATTGCTGCAGCGGGCGCTGATTCTGTCGTTCGCCAAACAGATGCAGCTGCCAGTGAACACGCTGCTCAGCGGTTTGATTGAGGATCTGGTCAAGGCCGGTGAAGGCGCTGCCGAAACCTTGCTCGACGACGGCCAGGACAGTCTGGTGATGAACGACCCGGATTCGGCGCTGGGTCTAGCGGCGGCGTGGGTACTCACTGCATCGTTGGCGACGCAGGCGAAAGTTGCTTTGCCGGAGGCGTTCAATCGGCAACTGGGCGCAGCGCAACAACGTCTGGCGGTCAGCTCGCAGCCCTTCGTCGAAGCACTGAACCTGTCGCTGCAACCGTTTGATCAGGCCCGTGCGACGGCGTTGTTGCAACGCCTGTTGCCGCAGCAATCGACGCTGGAACGTGCACTGGCGCTGACCTGGCTGCAACGCAGCATCGCTCAGGCTTCGCCCACCATCGCGCTGATGCCGGGTGAGGGCTGGAAGAAAAACTACGGCGCCAGCGGCGAGATGTACTGGATATGGCAAGGCGCGACGCCGTTGCCGAATGTGCTGAGCGTGTCCGGCACGCAAGAGCGGCCGCTGCGTGCAGCTTTGAGCTTCCAGACGCAACAGCCGCAGGTCGATCCGATGGCCGTGACCATCACCCGGCGCCTGTCGCGGCTGGTGCCGGGCGACGAAGCGTTCACCTTCAAACTCGAGCCGGTCGGCACTAAACCGCTGTCCAGCGACAGCCTGTACCTGGATGAGGTGATCCTCACCAGCAAGGCACCGAAACCGCTGCGCTACGGCATGCTTGAAGTGCCGCTGCCACCGGGCGCGGATGTCGAGCGCACGACGTGGGGCATCAAATTGCAGGGCAAGGACGGCACCGAGCCGACCGCGCTGGAGAAGGCGCGTTTCGAACCGGGTCAGTTGGCTTACGCGGTGCCGGTCGATGCATTGAGCGGTGAGTTGCGCCTGCGCCATCTGGTGCGCTTCTCACAGAAGGGCCAGTTCAACCTGCCGCCGGTACGCTTCAAGCAATTGTATGCACCGCAGCATCAGGCCCAGGAGGCGAAAGCCGCCCTCGGTCAGGTCACGGTCAACTGACATGCCCCGGCCGCTGTTGTGGCTGCTGATGTGCGTGATGCCTGCGCTGGCGACAGCGCAGGATGAGCCGTTGCGCGTGGCCTATCAGGGTGAGTTGTTGTCGTTGAGTCAGACGCAACTGATCAAGCGCGAACCGTTGCCAGCGTCGCTGGATGCGCCGCTGGGCAGTCTGTGGAAGTTGTTGGTCTACGCGTGGCTGGTGGATACCGGTGCACGGGAACCGGCGTATGAATGTCGCGGGCAGTCCAAAGAAGAAGTTTATTGCTGCTCGGCGGGCGGCAGGATAGAGCGGGATCAGGCACTGGTGAAGTCCTGCGGTCTGTATTTCGAACCGGCGCGGTTGGGCATTGCAGCGACGGATTGGCGAGCGTATTGGCAGGCGCGGCAGGCGCGGCAGGCGCCGTCGTGGTTGCTGGATTTGCCAGCCGTGCAACCGGCAACAAGGGTTTCGGTTGCCGAGTTATTGAGCGTTCTGGCATTGCTGCCAGCGCAGGATCAGACGCGCCGCGTGCTGCTCGATGTCGTACTGAACGCGGCGGATGGCAATGTCGTCGGCGAGTTGGGCGGGCGCCTGCGGGTGAAAACCTGGAGCTGGCTCGGCGACCAGGATGCACTATCGCGGCAAGGTGGATTCGCCGGTTGGACCGCCGACGGCGCACCGATCTGGGCGGGTGGACGCGGTACCAGTCAAATGGTTCTGCGCCATTACGCTCAGGCGCTTGCCAGCGTGTTGCCGACGGCATGGCCAGCGGACTCAGGGCGTTGTGTGGAAGTCGGGCTGTTCTCGAAATACCCGGTGTCGAAAGTTCTGGCCGGAGATCGTGTTGCCACGTCCGGGCCATTGCGCGGCGACTACCGTGTCGAATTCGCCAACGGCAACGCGCTGGACATCCACAGCGATGGCGAACTGTTTCTGCTCAACGAAAAACTCGTCGCAAGACTTGATCGCGAAGAATATGTCGCTCGCGTTCTTGAGCGCGAAGCCAAACCGCAACCCGCCGAAGCCGCCAAGGCGCTGGCCGTAGCGATCCGCACTTATCTGCTGCAAAACGCCAGACGCAACGGCGATTGCCTGAGCATTGACGACAGCAGCAATCGCCAGCGCGTCGCCCCGCGTCCAGCCTCGGCCGAGTCACGCAACATCGCGGCGTGGACGGCGGATCTGGTACTGGCCGGCAGCACCGTCACCTATCACTCCGACCAGCCGGGCCCAGACAAACTCGCCTGGCAGCAAGCCGTCGAGCAAGCGAATGCCGGCCAGCGCTACGACGCGATTCTGCTGCACGCCTATCCACGCGCCAGCCTCAGCCGCTGGGACAACCCGGTCGCCTCCTGCGAAGCATTACCCGCCGCGCAAGACTGGCTGCAAAAGCAGCGACGCGGCTGGCGTCCGAGGCTCGAAAGCGAAACCGGCTACAACGAAGTCAGCACTTTCGCCGTATGCAAACTCGCCTTCGGCCGGCCCTTCGTCGACCGCGAACGCCAGCGCATTTATGTGCGCGGCGTGCTGACCCTGCAGGATCGCCTCGACCTGACCCACGAATATCTGCACCTGGCCTTCGAAGCACACCCCAACGGCCAGGATGAAACCTACATCGAAGGGCTCGCCCGTCACCTTTTGCTGGAATAGACCATGACACTCCGTTATCCACAGGTCTTGCTGCTGCTCTGTGCCCTCAATGTACTGCCGCAAGCGTTCGCCGCCGATGGCGTCAAACTCGACACCCCGGTGGGCGGCTGGCGCAGCGGCGCACCGCAAGGCGAGGGCGAGAGCTTCCGCCAGACCGTCAACTACCCGGCCTCGTCGGTCAACACACCGCTTGGCCAGGCCAATACCGCCAGAATCAGCGGCCAGATCAAAGCCGTGCCGAAGAACAACGAACCCGGCCGCCTGATCGTCAACGGCGTCAGCATGCCGCTGAAAATCGACCCCGCCGGCGGCTTCGATCGCCCGTTCTCCTTCCCCAACGGCAGCAACAGCGTCGAAGTGCGCAGCGCCGACGGCCAGCAACGCCACCGCACGCAATTCCTCAACGCCCGCGGCGGCGCCACCCCGGCCAAACTGCGCGTCCTGCTGGCCTGGGACAGCGACGGCACCGACCTCGACCTGCACCTGATCACCCCCGATGGCGGCCACATCTGGTACGGCAACCGCAGCGCCGCCAACGGCGCCGCCCTCGACGTCGACGTCACCACCGGCTACGGCCCGGAAATCGCCGCCATGCCCGCGCCGATCAAGGGGCAATATCTGGTCTATGTGAATTATTACGGCGGCGGGTATCGCGGAGATGACGAAGGTGGGGATGCAGTGGTGCAGGCGCTGACCACGGCGCAGGTGACGGTGATTACTGAAGAAGGCACGCCGAGCGAGAAGATGGAGACGTTTGTAGTGCCGATGCGGACGGCGGGGGAACTGACGTTGGTGAAGTCGTTCAGTTATCCGTGAATCCGGCTAATCAGGAAAAACGCCGCAAAGCGCGTTGCCCTGATAACCATGCACGATTGGCCCCAGCATCATGAACGGGCCGCAGGCGTAGAACGGCGACGGCACCGCTTGTTTTGAATAGAGCAAAACGATTTCATTTCCAGATTCGTTGCTGCCAAAGGACTGCTCGGAGTACGACGTACACACGGGCAATTTCAGCGGAACAGGAATGATCAACGCCCAAACCGTGATGCCACACCATTCTCGGGTAGGCGCTGATTGCGCGGTTCGGGTAATCGCTGGCGTGAGCGAACGAGCGCTTAGAGCTTTGTACTCGTCAGTTCTGAGTGTGATTTTCTCAGGCAAAGCCACGATGGCACCGACGCAGCCTGAGAGATAAAAACTTATCGCAGCGATCAGGATGACCGGTCCAAGCAGTGTGAAACGAGGGGCGAATCGCACGTTTTAACTTCCTTGTGAAGCGCTTCGGAACTGTAGTGCCCAGCTTGTTCGATTCCTTCCAAGCGAGAGGCGTAGCCTTTTTGCAGGTATTAAAAAGCCGGCTTGTGGCCGGCTTCTCGGGGACTGGCTTGGTTTATTTTTGGTAAACCGCGCCAGCCTTCAAAACGTACATCCGGATCTGCGTCCGGCTGTGGGACTTGGTCAGACGTTGGTCTGCCGCGTCGGGCGTCATCCGAGCCGCAGGGCGGGTCGATGCGCGAATGTGGGGCGCAGGATACTGAGTTTTGCTCTGGATTCCCAGCCTCGAGTGCGGTTTAGAGCGACTGAAGCGGTACAAATCCTGGATTTGTACCGGTTATCAGGGCCATCTTCGCGGGCAAGCCCGCTCCCACAGGTTCTGGCAAACAATCACAGAAACGGCACCACCGGCCGGCGCTTGCCCAGTGTCGACCACCAGAATACCCAGCCAAGAATGTGAATCCGCTGCTCTTCGATCTGCGCCGGCCGGAAGACCTCGTCGGGGTATTCGGCGCTGTTGTGGCTGCGCATGCGCAGGCCATTGCCGGGCATGCGGTGCAGGTATTTGATGCGCAGCATGCCGTCGTGTTCGATGGCGTAGATTTCGCCGTCGACGACCTGGGTCAGGCCGCGGTCGATGGCGACGATGGAGCCGTCTTCGATGCGATCGGCCATGCTGTTGCCGATCATGTGCGCGCAGATGGCGTTGGCGTGCTGGATGTCGAGTTGATCGAGGTGCGCGCGGGGCAGGCGCAGGGACTGGTCGGGGTCGAGGATGACGTGGGTTTTGCCATCGCCGTTGGCGATCGGGGTTTCCTTGAAAAATGCCAGGTCGATGTCGCTGGGGTTGATGACGGTGTAGACGCCGCAGATGGACTGGGCATCGAACGTGTCGCCGTTGCTGGCGGGTGGGTGCAGGCGCGCGACCTCCTTGACGCCTTCCCCGGTTTTCAGCCATTCACTATTGACCGACAACAGGCGTGAGACTTCTTCCATGCGATACGCCGGGACGCCCCGGGTGTACCAGTTATGAACGTTTTGGGCTTCCGTGCCCCAGAACCTTGCGAAATCCGTGGTGCTGATGTTCGCTGCTTCCAGGAGTGCCTTGAATCGTGGACCGCTAGTGTTCTTTCTCATAAACACGGAGTCTACGGCCGGACTAGAGCGGTTTGAATAAACCGGGCGTTCAAAAAAAGCCTGTATTTTGCGACGGGATGTAAGACGTACTTGTGGGAAATTAAACAGATTAAAACTGCATGTAGGAATTTAAACGCTTTGTTTATTCGAAGCTCGCAGACACAAAAAACCCCGGAAATCCGGGGTTTTTTTCAAGCGTCACGCAAAGCGCAATTGCTTAGCCCTTGTAGGCGGCAACCGACTTGGTGATCGCTTCGCGGGCGGCGTCTGCACCGGCCCAGCCTTCGATCTTGACCCACTTGCCCTTCTCGAGATCCTTGTAGTTCGCGAAGAAGTGCTCGATCTGCTGGATCAGCAGGGGTGGCAGGTCGGTGTATTCCTTCACATCGACGTACAGCTGCGACAGCTTGTCGTGTGGCACGGCGATGACTTTGGCATCGCCGCCGCCGTCGTCGGTCATGTTCAGGATGCCGACTGGACGGGCGCGGATTACCGAGCCTGGAGCAACCGGGTAAGGAGTCACGACCAGCACGTCGAGGGGATCACCGTCGTCAGCCAGGGTGTTCGGGATGTAACCGTAGTTGGCCGGGTAGAACATTGGGGTGGCCATGAAACGGTCAACGAACAGGCAATCGCTGTCTTTGTCGATTTCGTATTTGATCGGCGCGTGGTTGGCCGGGATCTCGATCGCGACGTAGATGTCGTTCGGCAGGTCTTTGCCAGCCGGAATCTTGCTGTAGCTCATTGGGCGTTGCCCCCGTAGTTGACCAAAAACACTTGGCCGGATTGACCAAAAAGTGGCGGCGATTATAGGCACATTCCTACGCCGACGCCACGTACCAGAAGTCGTGCAGAGCTTAGTCGTGCGCCTGATAGACCGGGTCTGTGGCCTGAAGTTGCCGCAGTCTGCCCAACGGATCCTGCCGGTAGAAAAGCTGCAGTTGCAAGTAGACCTGTGGATAAGCCTCATGCAGCAGATCCGGGGCGCTGAAGAAGTATTCGCTGGTGACGGCGAAGAACTCCGCCGGGTTCTCGGCGGCATAGGGATCGATGGCGGTTTCGGTGTCGGGATCATGGTCGAGCTGGCGATTGAGGTCGTCGTAAGCGGCCTGCATCACCGTGGCCCAGTCGCTGACGCGCATGTCGGCATGCAGCGGCGGCAGGCCGTTGGCATCGCCGTTGAGCATGTCGAGCTTGTGCGCCAGTTCGTGGATCACCAGGTTGTAGCCTTCCCAGCCACCGCTGGCCTGTACGCCGGGCCAGGCGAGAATCACCGGCCCCTGCTGCCAGGCTTCGCCGCTGTGTTCGCCGTCCCACTCATGCTCGACGCCGCTGGCATCGCGATGACGTTGCGGGCTGAGGAAGTCATCCGGGTACAGCACGATCTCGTGGAAACCCTGGTACCAGTTCAGATCACCGAGATGCAGCAACGGCAACTGTGCTTGCGCGGCGAGCAGCAGGCGCTGTTCCTGATGCAGTTCGACGCCGGGCAGGGCGGTCAGGTGTTTGTCGTCGAGAAACAGCACACAGGCTTCGCGCAACCACTGGTCTTCAGCAGCGCTGATGCCATCGAGGAAGGAGAGTTGATGGCGCACCCGTTGCCACAGGTCGTCGGCAATCGGGTGCCTGGCCAGGAGGCGCCGGCGTCGCCAGGCGCTCAGTGACCACATCGGATCAGTGCGATTGCACTTTGGTGCCGCCGAACCGGCTGCGCACCACGCCGATGATCATCGGCACCAGCGACAGCAGGATGATTGCCACCACCAGTAACGAGAGGTTTTTCTTGATGAACGGCACGTTGCCGAAGAAGTAACCCAGGGTGACCAGACCGCCGACCCAGAGGATGGTGCCGAGCACGCTGAAGCCGAAGAAACGCGGGTACGGCATCCGCGCCACGCCCGCGACGAACGGCGCGAAGGTGCGGATGATCGGCAGGAAACGCGCCATGGTCACGGTTTTGCCGCCATGCTTGTCGTAGAAGTCGTGGGTTTTTTGCAGGTAATCGCGACGGAAGATTTTCGAGTTCGGGTTGCTGAACAGCTTCTCCCCGGCCGTGCGTCCGATCACGTAGTTGGTACTGTCGCCCATGATCGCCGCCAGCATCAGCAGGCCACCGAGCAGCACCGGATCCATGCCGCCGCCGGCCGCCACTGCGCCAGCGATGAACAGCAGCGAGTCACCCGGCAGGAACGGCATCACCACCAGACCGGTTTCACAGAAGATCACCAGAAACAGGATGGCGTAGATCCATGGCCCATAGTTGTTCACCAGCAAATCGAGGTACACATCGAGATGCAGGATAAGGTCGAGCGGGTTGAAATCCATGGGGGCACCTGTATGACGGCCCGACTCGGCAGGCCTGTGCGGATGACTTCGTGTAAGCCTACAGCGGGGTGTAGTTTTTCTTACAAGCCGGAAAGATCGGGATTATACGGTCTGATCGCTGAAAAGCGCGCCGGTTTTGTAGCGGGGAGTGTCGCGAAGTGAGCAATTGTCAGGAAGCGGTTGGCCGTGGCGAGGGAGCGAGCTCCCTCATCACCGAAGCCGTTGGAGTCAGAGCTCGTCGCTGATCGGCAGTACGTAGTTCTTGAACTCGGTGTCTTCCTTGAAGCCGATTGATTCGTAGGTTTTCTGCGCCACTTCGTTGTTCGCGCTGGTCGAGACGCGCATGCGCACGGCCTGGGTTTCCTTGGCCATTTTCTTTGCGGTGCGGATCAGGTTGTCGGCGACCAGTTGCCGGCGCGCATCTTCGGCAACGTAGATGTCGTTGAGAATCCACACGCGTTTGAGCGACAACGAAGAGAAGCTCGGATAGAGCTGGCAGAAGCCCATGAGTTTTTTGTCGTCATCGTCGGCCAGGGCCAGATAGATCACTGACTCTTTGCGGCGCAGGCGTTTTTCGAGGAACGCGCGGGAGGAATCCGGGTAAGGCAGGGAGCCGTAGAACTCGCGATATTTGACGAACAAAGGAGTCAGCAAATCCAGATGTTCGAGGGTCGCTTGAATAATCCGCATGATAGGTCTCGTCTTCAAGTGGCTGTCTTCAACTGCTCTGACGGCGATGGGAAACCCGGGCGGCCGTGCGTCGATCCTGCCTGAAAGCAGCGCAGAAAGGCAATGCGGAAACGGTTCAGGCTGGCGGTGGATCGAGCAGGAAATTGCCTTTCATGTCGACAGCGTCGTCCGCCTCCAATGTGTGCAGTTGAGCTTCATCCTTCAGATTGACCCCCGACAGCTGGCGCCGACAGGCCTCGCGCATCAGATACAGCAAGCGATGCGCCGCCATGCCGTAGCTCAAACCTTCAAGCCGGACATTGGAAATGCAATTGCGATAGGCGTCGGTGAGGCCGACCTTCGGCGCGTAGGTGAAATACAGCCCGAGGCTGTCCGGTGAACTCAAGCCCGGGCGCTCGCCGATCAGCATCACCACCATTTTCGCCCCTAGCAACTGGCCGATCTCGTCACCGATGGCGACGCGGCCCTGTTCCACCAGCACCACCGGCGCCACGGACCAGCCGTCGCCGCTCATCTGCTCTTCCAGGCGCGTTAGGAACGGCAGGGTGTGGCGGTGCACCGCCAGTGCCGACAGGCCATCAGCGACGACCATCACCAGATCGACGCCGCCCGGGTGTTTGCTGGCGTAGTCGCGCAAGGTCTGCGCCGATTCATCGCTGAGCTTGCGCCCCAGGTCCGGCCGTTGCAGATAGGTGTGTCGGTCCGGCGCGGCGCTTTGCAGTGCCAGAGTTTCCCGCCCGCGCTCGCTCAGTTGTGCGCTGATTTCGCTGTGATCGAAGGCCAGGTGCACGGCATCGCGGGCCTGGGCGTGGGCAAACTGAAAATCCAGCTGCGCCCGCGTCGGCAGACTGGTGCCGGTGCGGCCCAGGGCAATGCGTGCCGGGGTCAGGCGGCGCAGTTCCAGCCAGGGGTTTTGCGGATCGACCGGTGGTTTTTCCATAAGACTCATCCCAAGTGCGCCAAGGCCTGGCGGAAGGCCGGCGGCAGGTTGTTGCCGAAGCGAACCTTGCCGTCCGCCTGGGTGAAGATGCCCATGTTGGCCAGCCATTGCTCGAACTCCGGCGCCGGTTTCAGGCCCAGGGTCTGGCGGGCGTACAAAGCGTCGTGAAACGAAGTGGTCTGGTAATTGAGCATGATGTCGTCCGAGCCGGGGATGCCCATGATGAAGTTGATCCCGGCGACGCCGAGCAACGTCAGCAGGGTGTCCATATCGTCCTGATCGGCTTCGGCGTGGTTGGTGTAGCAGATGTCGCAGCCCATCGGCACACCGAGCAGCTTGCCGCAGAAGTGGTCTTCGAGGCCGGCGCGGATGATCTGCTTGCCGTTGTATAGGTACTCCGGGCCGATAAATCCTACGACGGTGTTCACCAGGAACGGCTTGAAATGGCGCGCCACGGCGTAAGCCCTTGTCTCGCAAGTCTGTTGATCGACGCCGTGGTGGGCGTTGGCCGACAGCGCGCTGCCCTGACCGGTTTCGAAATACATCAGGTTCTGCCCGAGGGTGCCGCGCTTGAGACTGAGCCCGGCGTCGTAGCCTTCCTGCAGCACGTTGAGGTTGATGCCGAAACTGGCATTGGCCGCCTCAGTGCCGGCAATCGACTGGAACACCAGATCCAGCGGCACGCCACGGTTGATCGCCTCGATCGAGGTGGTGACGTGGGTCAGCACGCAGGCTTGGGTCGGGATGTCGTAGCGCTGGATGATCGCGTCGAGCATCTCCAGCATCGCGCAGATCGAAGCGATGCTGTCAGTGGCCGGGTTGACCCCGATCATCGCATCGCCGTTGCCGTAGAGCAGGCCGTCGAGAATGCTCGCGGCGATGCCGGACGGCTCGTCAGTCGGGTGGTTGGGTTGCAGGCGGGTCGACAGGCGCCCGCGTAAACCGAGGGTGCCGCGAAATTGGGTGACCACGCGGATTTTCTGCGCGACCAGCACCAGATCCTGCACGCGCATGATTTTCGACACGGCGGCGACCATTTCCGGGGTCAGGCCGGGTGCGAGGGCGCGCAGGCTGGTTTCGTCCGCCGCGTCACTGAGCAGCCAGTCACGAAAGCCGCCAACGGTCAGGTGACTGACCACGGCGAAGGCTTGCTTGTCGTGGGTGTCGATGATCAGTCGAGTGACTTCATCGGCTTCGTAGGGAATCAGCGCTTCCTGCAGGAAGTGGGTGAGCGAGATGTCCGCCAGGGCCATTTGCGCGGCCACCCGTTCGCCGTCGTTGAGCGCTGCGATCTCGGCGAGAAAATCCCCCGAGCGGGCGGGGCTGGCCTTGGCCATGACGTCTTTGAGGCTGTCGAAGCGGTAAGTCTGCGCGCCGACCGTGTGAGCAAAACTGGCCATTCAGCGTTCTCCATGACGGCGCAGAATGCGTCTGCGCCGTGGTTTTCGACAATCAGTGCAAGGCTTGTTCAGCTTTTTGAATCGCCGCGAATTCTTCTTCCGGCGTGCCTGCTACCAAGTGATGCCGACTGTAGAAAGCAAAGTAAGCAATTAACACTCCATAGATGATCGCCGCGCCGATCACCACCCGTGGATCGACGAGGAAGCCCGCCACCACGGCGATGCACGCCAATACCAGCGCCACACCCGAGGTGAAAATGCCGCCCGGCGTGCGGTACGGCCGGTCCATTTTGGGGCGACGGATGCGCAGGGTGATGTGCGCGGCCATCATCAGCACATAGGAAATGGTCGCGCCGAACACCGCGACCAGAATCAGCAAATCGCCCTGGCCGGTCAGCGACAGACCAAAGCCGATGATGCCGGGAATCACCAGAGCCAGCACCGGTGCCTTGCTCTTGTTGGTCTGCGACAGTTTGCGCGGCAGGTAACCGGCCCGCGACAGCGCGAAGATCTGGCGCGAGTAGGCGTAGATGATCGAGAAGAAACTGGCAATCAGCCCGGCCAGACCGACGAGATTGACGAAGCTGCCCATCCAGGTCGAGCCACCGTAGGCCTTGCTCAACGCTTCGACCAATGGATTACCGGAGGTCAGCAGCGAATTCGCACCGGCGCCGCCGGGGCCGACGATCAGAATCAGCAGGGCAAACATCAGCAGCACCAGCATCGCCCCGATCAGGCCACGCGGCAGGTCGCGCTTGGGGTTTTTGGTTTCTTCGGCGGCCAATGGCACGCCTTCAACGGCAAGGAAAAACCAGATCGCATAGGGAATTGCCGCCCATACGCCGACATAGCCGAACGGCAGAAACGCACTGGCGCCGACCGCAGTGGTCACCGGGATGTCGAGCAGGTTGGCGACGTCGAAGTGCGGCACCATCGCCACCAGAAACACCCCCAGCGCCAGCGCGGCGACGGCGGTGATGATGAACATCAGCTTGAGCGCTTCGCCGACCCCGAAAATATGGATGGCGATGAAGATGATGTAGAACGCCAGATAAATCATCCAGCCGCCAATACCGAACAGCGACTCGCAATACGCACCGATGAACACCGCGATGGCAGCGGGGGCGATGGCGTATTCGATGAGGATCGCGGTGCCGGTGAGAAAACCGCCCCACGGTCCGAAAGCACTGCGGGCGAATCCGTAGCCGCCGCCAGCGGTGGGAATCATTGAGGACAATTCGGCCAGGGAAAAACACATGCACAGGTACATGGTCGCCATCAGCAGCGTGGCCAGAAACATGCCGCCCCAGCCACCCTGGGCGAGGCCGAAGTTCCAGCCGGCGTAATCTCCGGAAATCACATAAGCGACGCCGAGGCCCACCAGCAGCACCCAGCCGGCGGCGCCTTTTTTCAGTTCGCGTTGTTGGAAGTAATCGGTGCCGACTTTTTCGAAGTCGACGGAGGAGCCGGTCGCCGGAGCGCCGGCCGGGGATTCGCTTGGCATAGGGTTCACCATTTTTATTGTTTTATTGGCCTGGCTACAGCCAGGCCATTGGGTTGAATGGCACAACGCTTTCGCGAGCAGGCTCGCTCCCACAGGGGATTGCGTACGACCATGAATCACCTGTGGGAGCGAGCCTGCTCGCGAAGACAATCCAGAGGGCGAAGCAGTAAACACCTGCCTCACCCCGTCTGGATCAGAAGAATCCCAGCGGATTGATGTCGTAGCTCACCAGCAGGTTCTTGGTCTGCTGGTAATGGTCGAGCATCATTTTGTGGGTTTCACGCCCGACGCCGGACTTCTTGTAACCGCCGAATGCTGCATGCGCCGGATACAGGTGGTAGCAGTTGGTCCACACGCGACCGGCCTTGATCGCCCGGCCCATCCGGTACGCGCGGTTGATGTCGCGGGTCCACAGGCCGGCGCCGAGGCCGAACTCGGTGTCGTTGGCAATCGCCAGGGCTTCGGCTTCGTCCTTGAAAGTGGTGATGCTCACCACCGGGCCGAAGATTTCTTCCTGGAACACGCGCATCTTGTTGGTGCCCTTGAGCAGGGTCGGCTGGATGTAATAACCGGTGGCCAGGCTGCCCTCGAGTTTTTCCACCTTGCCGCCGGTCAACAGTTCCGCGCCTTCGCCCTTGGCGATTTCCAGGTACGAGAGGATCTTGTCGAATTGCTGCTCCGACGCTTGGGCGCCGACCATGGTGTCGGTGTCCAGTGGGTCGCCGCGTTTGATCTGGCTGACTTTCTTCATCACGGCCTGCATGAATTCGTCATAGATCGATTCCTGCACCAGTGCGCGGGAAGGGCAGGTGCACACTTCGCCCTGGTTGAAGAACGCCAGCACCAGGCCTTCGGCGGCTTTTTCGATGAAGCTCGGCTCGGCCTGCATGATGTCTTCGAAGAAGATGTTCGGCGACTTGCCGCCCAGTTCCACGGTCGACGGAATGATGTTTTCCGCTGCGCATTTCATGATGTGCGAGCCGACCGGGGTCGAGCCGGTGAAGGCGATCTTGGCGATGCGCTTGCTGGTCGCCAAGGCTTCGCCGGCTTCTTTGCCGAAGCCCTGCACGACGTTGAGCACGCCCGGCGGCAGCAGGTCGCCGATCAGTTCCATCAGCACGCAGATGCCCAGCGGGGTTTGCTCGGCAGGCTTGAGCACCACGCAGTTACCGGCGGCCAGCGCTGGCGCAAGTTTCCACGCGGCCATCAGCAGCGGGAAGTTCCACGGAATGATCTGGCCGACGACGCCCAGCGGTTCGTGAATGTGGTAGGCCACGGTGTTGCCGTCGATTTCCGCAGCGCTGCCTTCCTGAGCGCGCAGGCAACCGGCGAAATAACGGAAATGGTCAGCGGCCAGGGGGATGTCGGCGTTGAGGGTTTCGCGGATGGCTTTACCGTTGTCCCAGGTTTCGGTGATTGCCAGCAGTTCGAGATTCTCTTCGATGCGGTCGGCGATTTTCAGCAGGATCAGCGAGCGCGCCTGCACGGAAGTGGCGCCCCACGCATCGGCGGCGGCGTGGGCAGCGTCCAGCGCCTTGTCGATGTCTTCGGCGGTGGACCGGGGGAATTCGGCAATTGGCTGGCCATTGACTGGCGAGGTATTGGTGAAGTACTGACCTTTGACCGGCGCGACGAATTCGCCGCCGATGTAGTTACCGTACTTGCTCTTGAACGAGACTTTGGCGCCGTCGGTACCGGGGTGGGCGTAACGCATGATGATGTTCTCCTTGGCTTTGTACTTATTAGAGAAACGCGCAAGTGCGCTTGCTTTAAGCGTAGAGCAAGGCTCGGGCCACTGCCGTGCAGGTCAGGCAAATCAAGGGCTTGGCCGGTTTGTCTCGGACGAATGGAGTGGCGCTGTGACGGTTTCGGTACAGCACGGGTGACAGTTTGTACCGCTTGCGACACAGCCCGTGACCGGGCGGTCTTGCCAGCATTGCAATGCCGGGGCCGCTGGAGGATGCTGGGCGTCACCTCATGCTTTGGGCCATCGCGCCCCGGGGAGAACAATAAGAAATGCACGACAACCATTTGAGTCGCCATGCCCGCCAGGTTCTCACCGTCACCCAGGGCAAACCGCACCTGCACGGCCCCGGCGCCGATCCATCGATCGCCCGTTCGTGGCTGCGTTGCCTTGAGGACTATCACCTCGATCCTTCTGTGACCATCGCGCCGACCGTGCTCGAGCATGGCCGAGTGCTGGAAAGTCGCGAACGTCTGCAACAAGTGCTGCAAATCGCCGGCACCGAGATGAGCAGCCTGCATCAGCAACTCTCCGGTGCCGGCCATGCGGTGCTGCTGACTGACGCGCGCGGTGTGATCCTCAATTGCGTGACCGCGCCGGCCGAACGGAAGATTTTCGAGCGCGCCGGTCTCTGGCTCGGCGCTGACTGGAGCGAAGCCTGCGAAGGCACCAACGGCATCGGTACCTGCCTGGTCGAGCGTCAGGCGCTGACCATTCACCAGGACGAACACTTTCGCGGCCGCCACACCGGGCTGACCTGTTCGGCGAGCCCGGTGTTCGATCCCCATGGTGAACTGCTGGCGGTACTCGATGTGTCTTCGGCGCGGCCGGACGTCTCGCGGCAGAGCCAGTTCCACACTATGGCGCTGGTCAATCTGTCGGCGAAGATGATCGAGAGCTGCTATTTTTTGCGCTGTTTCGACAACCAATGGTTGCTGCGTTTTCATCTGCAGGCCGAGTCCGTCGGCCTGTTCAGCGAAGGGCTGCTGGCGTTTGACGGCGAAGGGCGGATCAGCGCAGTCAACCAGAGCGCGCTGAACCTGCTCGGGCATATTCGCGGTGGTTTGCTCGGTAAACCGGTGGAAGCGTTTTTCGATTGTTCGCTGGATGACCTGCTCGGGCGGGCGAGTGCCAACGCCAGCGCCAGTTGGCCGCTGCGCACCCGTGATGGCCGGCATCTGTTTGCCGTGTTGCGCGGCGAATCGCGCAAGCCGACGGCCATCGTTCCAACGCCAATCGCTGCTCCAGCGCCACGCCTGTCCGGCATCTGCCTCGGCGATGAAGCGTTGCAGGCGGAATTTCGCAAAGCCCTGCGCGTGTTCGAGCGCGACGTGCCGCTGTTGATCAACGGCGAAACCGGCTCGGGCAAGGAGGCGTTTGCCAAGGCTGTGCACCAGGCCAGCCAGCGCTGCGGCAATGCTTTCGTCGCACTCAATTGCGCGGCCATTCCGGAAAGCCTGATCGAGAGCGAATTGTTCGGTTATCGCGGCGGCAGCTTCACCGGCGCGCGCAAGGACGGCATGCGCGGCAAGCTGCAACAGGCCGATGGCGGCACCTTGTTCCTCGACGAAATTGGCGACATGCCACTGGCGTTGCAAACGCGTTTGCTGCGAGTGCTGGAGGATCGGCAAGTAGTGCCGATTGGCGGTGAACCGCAAGCGGTAGACGTGCGCATCATCAGTGCGACGCACCGCAATTTGCTCGAACGAGTCGAGGACGGCAGTTTCCGTGAAGACCTGTATTACCGCTTGAACGGGCTGGAAGTGGCGTTGCCGGCGTTGCGTGAGCGCAGTGATAAATCGCAGTTGCTGGATTTTCTCCTGGCCGAGGAGGCGGGAGGCGAAACGATTCTGATCGACGAAGCGGCGCGGCAGGCGTTATTGGCATTCAACTGGCCGGGCAATGTGCGGCAGTTGCGCAATGTCCTGCGCACCCTGGCGGCGTTGTGTGATGGCGGCCGGATCGGGGTTGAGGATTTGCCGGTGATGATTCGGCAGGCGCGGCCGGTGGTTGTGGCGGCGCAGCCATTGGAAGATGCCGAACGACTGGCCTTGCTCAGTGCGCTTGAGCAGACGCGCTGGCATATGACCCATACCGCTGAACAGCTGGGCGTCAGCCGCAATACGCTGTACAGAAAGCTTCGCAAGCACGGCATCGCTCGCTCTGCCTGACCGACCTGATCGTTCCCAGCTCCGCGTGGTAACGCCTCCCCGGACGCTCCGCGTCCGCTTTGGGACGCAGAGCGTCCCGTGCTGCATTCCCACGCAGAGCGTGGGAACGATCAGGTCGAACAGGCCCGCCCCTCAGCTAAAGAGTGCCATTTCCCCCTCCCTACGCTAACCTGCGGCCATGTTTTACGAGGTCGACTATGCACATTCATATTCTGGGTATCTGCGGGACTTTCATGGGCTCGATGGCGGTGTTGGCCAAAGAGCTGGGCCATCACGTCACCGGCTCCGACGCCAACGTCTATCCGCCGATGAGCACACAGCTCGAGGCCCAGGGCATTCAGCTGACGCAGGGTTATGACCCGGCGCAGCTCGATCCGGCGCCGGATCTGGTGGTAATCGGCAATGCCATGTCCCGTGGCAACCCGGCGGTGGAATATGTGCTGAACAAAGGCCTGCCGTACGTCTCCGGCCCGCAGTGGCTGGCTGACCACGTGCTGCAAGGTCGCTGGGTATTGGCCGTGGCCGGTACGCATGGCAAGACCACCACGAGCAGCATGCTTGCCTGGGTGCTGGAACATGCCGGCATGAGCCCGGGTTTCCTCATCGGCGGCGTGCCGCAGAATTTCTCGGTGTCGGCACGCCTGGGCGGTACGCCGTTTTTTGTGATCGAGGCTGACGAATACGACAGCGCGTTCTTCGACAAGCGCTCGAAGTTCGTCCACTACCGTCCGCGCACCGCGATCCTGAACAACCTTGAATTCGATCACGCAGACATCTTCCCCGATCTGCCGGCCATCGAACGTCAGTTCCACCACTTGGTGCGAACCATCCCGAGCGAAGGGCTGGTCATCCACCCGACCACCGAGCCAGCGTTGCAGCGCGTGATCGAAATGGGCTGCTGGACGCCGGTGCAAACCACCGGCGCCGGCGGTCAGTGGCAGGTCAAGCTGCTGAGCGAGGACGGCTCGGCGTTCGAAGTGATGTTCGAAGGCGTGTCCCAGGGCACCGTCGAGTGGGAATTGACCGGTCAACACAACGTCGCCAATGCCTTGGCTGCTCTGGCCGCAGCGCGTCACGTTGGCGTGGTGCCGTCCATGGGCATCGCCGGTTTGAGCGCGTTCAAGAACGTCAAACGACGCATGGAGAAAGTCGCCGAGGTGCGCGGCATCACCATTTACGACGACTTCGCTCACCACCCGACCGCCATCGCCACCACGCTTGATGGCCTGCGCAAACGCATCGGCGACGCGCCACTGATTGCGATCATCGAGCCGCGCTCCAATTCGATGAAGCTCGGCGCCCACCGTGACGGTCTGCCGGACAGCGTGGTCGATGCCGATCAGGTGATCTGGTACGCCCCGGCCAACCTCGGTTGGGACCTCGGCGCCACCGCCGCATTGTGCACGGTGCCGTCGATTGTCAGCGATTCCCTGGAAGGCATCATCGAACGCGTGAAGAGCCAGGCGCAGCCCGGCACTCACGTGGTGATCATGAGCAACGGCGGCTTCGGCGGCCTGCACGGCAAGCTTGCCGAGGCACTGCAATGAACACCTTTTCCCAGGCCGGCGGACCGGAACGCATCACCCTGGCGATGACCGGCGCCTCGGGCGCGCAGTACGGCTTGCGCCTGCTCGATTGCCTGGTGCGCGAGGATCGCGAAGTGCACTTCCTGATCTCCAAGGCCGCGCAACTGGTAATGGCCACCGAGACCGACGTGTCGCTGCCGAACAAACCGCAGATGATGCAGGCCTTTCTGACCGAATACACCGGCGCCGCTGCCGGGCAGATTCGCGTGTATGGCAAGGAAGACTGGATGTCGCCGGTGGCTTCGGGCTCCGGCTCGCCGGCAGCCATGGTGGTGGTGCCGTGCTCGACCGGCACGCTGTCGGCGATTGCCACCGGCGCCTGCAACAACCTGATCGAACGCGCGGCGGACGTCACCCTGAAAGAGCGCCGTCAGTTGATTCTGGTGCCGCGCGAGGCGCCGTACTCGAGCATTCATCTGGAGCACATGCTCAAGCTGTCGAATATGGGCGTGACGATTCTGCCGGCCTCGCCGGGCTTCTATCACCAGCCGCAGACTATCGATGATCTGATCGACTTCGTTGTGGCGCGGATCCTCAATCTGCTCGGCATCCCGCAGGACATGCTGCCGCGTTGGGGCGAGCATCACCTGAGCAGCGATGAATAAGCTGCTGGTACTTGTGCTGGCGCTGCAATTGGCTGGATGCGCTACCGTGCGCACCCTGGATGCAGCCAAACCCGGCGCACCGGTGGTGTACGCCGGGACGCGGCTGGATTTGTATGCGTTGAACGGCGGCTGCTGTGCGATGGACCGGTTCGGTGCCGAAGCGCCGAGCTATCCGGGCGTGGACCTGCCGGCCAGTGCGCTGCTCGATACGCTGTTGTTGCCGTTGTCGTTGCTCACCGTGATTGGCGTAGGTTTTCAAGCGACTGGTGGATTGTAGTGACTGATCGTTCCCACGCTCTGCGTGGTAACGCATCCTGTGACGCTCCGCGTCACGCTTTTTAGGACGCAGAGCGTCCATAGCTGCATTCCCACGCAGAGCGTGGGAACGATCATCATGGGCGGATGGATTATTTGCCTAACTTGCGCAGTTCATCCGACTCGATCACCCGCACCCCATCCTGTTCTTCCAGCGCCAGGCGCCACATCGCTCGGGCCAACTGGCACGCTTCGATGCCGTGGTATTTCCCCGGAATCAGCTTCGACAATGGCCCGGCCAGTTGCTCGACCAAGCGTGGTTCGGTGCGTTCGCCAAGCAACAGCGAAGGCCGGCAAATGGTCAGCTGCGGCCAGTTCTGCGCGCGCAGCGCCTGTTCCATTTCACCCTTGACCCGGTTGTAGAGCACCGAGGAATTCGGATCGGCGCCAATCGCACTGATCACGATCAGATGCCGCGCGCCCATCTCCCGGGCGCGCTTGGCAAACGCCACGACCATGTCCAGATCGACTGCGCGAAAGGCTTCTTCGGAGCCGGCCTGTTTGATCGTGGTACCGAGGCAGCAGTAGGCGATATCGACCCGGCCACTGAGTTGCGGCAGAAACGCTTGCGGGTCGCCGACCGGGTTTTCCAGATGGGGATGCTCGGCCAGCGGCCGGCGCGAAGGGGCGAGGACACGGGTAATGGTTGGTTCGTTGAGCAAACGGTCGAGCAGATGTTCACCGGTCAGTCCGGTGGCTCCGGCAAGCAATACGTGCTGAGGCGTCAAGTACATAGTGTCTCTCCCTTGATACTGTTCAGCTTAGTTGCCTTTTTTCGCCGCGTCGTTCAATGCGCTGCTTTGCAATGCTTTGCGCGCTTGCTGTTTGCGCAGCAGTTGCCAATGCGATAGCACGGTTTTCGGCGCCCAGATCTGCGGCTCCGAGGCTTCGAAACCGTCGGCCAGCTCACGTTCGGCGACGGTCGCCTTGGCCAGTTTGAATGCCTGCTCAAGGTCGTCGGTCTGGTTCAGTGCCTGGGCAAACAGCGCATCGCCGAAATAAGTGAAGTTGGCTTCTTCCGAGCAACCGAACGACACCCGATCGGCGCGCGAGGCAGTCATGATCAGCGTGCGTTCGTCTTTCAGCGCCGGGATGAAGCCGCCGGAATAGCACGAAGAAATCACGATGACCTTGTCGCGATGCTTCAGCGGCGCGAGCACGGCGGCGAGTTCATCGGCCGGCAGATCGGCCAGTTCCATGCGCGGCTGATCGAGCACCAGTTCATGCTCGGCGGTGCCGTGGCTGGTCAGATAAATGAACAGCAGATCTTCCGGCCCGCTGCGTTCGGCAAGGGCTTGCGCGGCGCGGCGCAGATTTTCGCGGGTGGCCATCGGCCGGTCACCGAGATGATCGCGATGATTGACCAGGCGGATCTGGCCGAAGGCGCCGAAGCGCGTGTTGAGCATGTTGGCGACGTAGTCGGATTCACGCAGGAACACGCTTTGCTTGCCGTCGCCACCGAGGGTCAGGGTGTACAACTCGACTGCCGGAGTCGAAGCGGGGATCGCCGCCAGTGCGTCGTCCAGCAACCGGCCTTGGGCGAGCAAACCGAGTTCGAGGGTGTCGGGGAGCAATTTGCCGTCGGCGTCGCGCACGCGTTGGCCGTTGATCCAGGTGCCGCTGAGCACGCTGCCATCGGTCAGCACCAGCGTGCCGCGTCCTGAATAGCTGTCGTTGTCGAAGCCGCCGATGTAGAAGCTGCCATCGGCGAGGTTCAAACGGCCTTGGCCGGTAAAGCGCCAGTCATTGAATACACCGATGTAATGGCTGCCATCAGCGCCGATCAATTCGCCCTTGCCGGTCAGCGCGCCTTCCTTGAACTGGCCGAGCCAGACGTCGCCGTCGGCGTTCTCGTAGCGGCCCTTGCCGTGCAGTTGATTGTTCTTGAAACCGCCGACGTAGATATCGCCGTCGGCGCTGTTGTAGGTGCCGTTGCCTTCCAGTTGGCCGTTGACGAAATGGCCCGTGAACGAATTGCCGCTGGCATCGCCGCGCTGGCCTTCGCCGTTGGGTTTGCCGTGGGCGAACTGGCCTTGATAGGAGCTGCCGTCGTCCATTTCCAGGCGGCCGAGGCCGGAATACTGGTCAGCCTTGAACTCGCCGCGATAGGTCATGCCGTTTTCTTTCAGCGTGCCTTCGCCATCGCGCCGGCCCTGCTTGAAGCCACCGGTGTAACTGCTGGCATTGGTGCTCAGGCTGCCCTGACCATCGAACAGCCCTTGCTGAAACTGGCCGCGATAGACCTCGCCGTTGCTGCCATGCCATTCGCCTTGCCCGTGCCACTGACCCTTGTCGAACTCTCCGGCGTACCAGCTGCCGTTGGGGTAGTCGACGCGGCCCTGACCTTGCAGCAAGCCGTCGACCAGTTCACCGCGATAGCGACCGCCATCGGGCAGGCGCGCATCCGGCGGCAACAGCGATTCGCCGTCGCCGCAAGCGGTGAGCATCAGGGTCAGGGCAAGGGGTGCAAGTCGAGCGATTGAGCGCATAGCGGGATCCGGGCAATTAGGCGACCGAGTATGCCGCAGCTATGCGTCGCATATATACAGACGTGACGCGAAACAGCGTGCGCTGCTTCGCATCCGGGATGATCAGACGAAGCAGAGTGACAGCGGCTCGGCGATGTAGGCCGGTTTGTCCGAGCCTTCTATCTCCAGTGTCGCGGTAGCCTTGAGCAACCACTGGCCGGGTTTTTTCTCGGTGACTTCGACCATGTCGACCTTCAGTCGGACTTTCGAGTTGACCTTGACCGGCTGGATGAAACGCACGCTGTCCAGGCCATAGTTGACGACCATCTTCACGCCTTCGGGCAGCACGAGGATGTCTTCCATCAATTTCGGCATCAGCGACAGCGACAGGAAACCATGGGCAATCGTGCTGCCAAACGGCGTTTGCGCAGCCTTGACCGGATCTACGTGAATGAACTGAAAATCACCGGTGGCTTCGGCGAACAGGTTGATGCGCTCCTGATCGATGGTGAGCCATTCGGAACGTCCAAGTTCCTTGCCGACATAATCTTTGAGCTCTGCAACGGGAACATAGGGCATTGAGACTCTCCTTGGGTTCATCGGTTTTATAGTTTTTCAGGGGGCGGATTTGACCGGCCTGCGAACCACTGTAGATCATCATGGCGA
The DNA here is from genome assembly GCF_019145195.1 of Pseudomonas siliginis. Taxonomy (GTDB): domain Bacteria; phylum Pseudomonadota; class Gammaproteobacteria; order Pseudomonadales; family Pseudomonadaceae; genus Aquipseudomonas; species Aquipseudomonas siliginis. Next base: position 203,036 of record NZ_JAHSTW010000012.1, on the reverse strand, counting down.
TTTGCTCAGGTCAACCGACCATGCTTTTGGCGAATGCCGGTCCATAGCGCCGGCATGCTTATAATGCCGAGCCCCTGCTGGGTGAGATAGAAGACGGAGATGTCAGATGTTGTTACGTGGCCTGACCCTGCTGGTGCTGTTCCAACTGCTCGGCACGGCGCTCAATCATTTGCTGTTGCCGATATTGCCGGGGCCGATCATCGGGCTGCTGCTGTTGCTGGTGTTCCTGATCATTCGCGGTGAAGTCGGCGAGCCGCTGAATCAGGCGGCGGGCAGCCTGCTGCGTTATCTGCCGTTGCTGCTGGTGCCGCCGGCGGTGGGCGTGATGGTGTATGCCACGGCGATTGCTGCGGATTTCTGGGCGATCGTTGGCGCGCTGGTGGTCTCGCTGATCCTGTCGATGGCGTTTGCCGGCGTGCTCATGCAGCGGCTGGTCAAACGTCAGGCGCCGCCGGCGGAGGAGTCCTGATGCTGTTTGACTGGCAAGGCGCGTGGGCGTCGGTGATTCATCATCCGCTGTTCGGCATTGGCATCACCCTCGGTGCCTATCAACTGGTGCTGGCGGCGTTCGAGAAAACCCGCTGGATCTTTCTGCAACCGGTGCTGGTCTCCATGTTGTTGGTGATCGGTGTGCTGGTCGGCTGCGGCCTGACCTACGCGGAGTACCGCAAGAGCACCGAAATCCTCAGCATTCTGCTGGGACCGGCCACGGTGGCGCTGGCGGTGCCGCTCTACCTGAATCTGCGGCGCATCCGCCAATTGTTCTGGCCGATTTTTACTACGCTGGTGATAGGCGGGGTGGTCGCAACGGGCATGGGCGTGGCGCTGGGCTGGTGGTTCGGTGCCGATCACATGATCCTGATGACCATGGCGCCTAAATCGGTGACCTCGCCGATCGCCATGCTGGTCGCCGAGCAGATCGGTGGCGTGGCGGCGCTGGCCGCGGTGTTCGTGCTGATCACCGGGGTGATTGGCGCGATCTTCGGCCCGGCGCTGCTGACCCGCCTTGGCGTGCACAGCCCCGAAGCGCGCGGCATGGCGCTGGGCATGACCGCGCATGCGGTCGGCACGGCGGTGGCGATGCAGGAAAACGATGAGTGCGGCGCGTTCGCCGCGCTGGCAATGAGTCTGATGGGCGTGGCCACGGCGGTGTTCCTGCCGTTGGCGGTGTCGATGGTGGTGTAAGGAAATGTCTATGAGTCTGCCGCTTTTTCCGCTGAACACGGTGCTGTTCCCCGGCTGCAACCTCGATCTGCAGATCTTCGAGGCGCGCTACCTCGACATGATCGGCCGCTGCATGAAACAGGGCGTCGGCTTCGGGGTGGTGTGCATCCTTGAGGGCAGCGAAGTCGGCGTCGCGCCGGAAGGTTTTGCGCTGGTTGGCTGCGAAGCGCGGATCACCGATTTCGAGCAACAGGACAACGGCCTGCTCGGCATTCGCGTGCAAGGCGGACGGCGCTTCACTGTGCTGCGCACCGAAGTGCAGCGCGATCAGTTGATTGTCGCCGACGTCGAATGGCTGGACGATGAGCCTGAGCAACCGTTGCAGGACGAGGACGCCGATCTGGTCGCGCTGCTCAAGGCGCTGGCCGAACACCCGATGGTCGAGGCGTTGAACATGGGCACCGAAGCCGCCGGGCAACAGGCGCTAGCCAATCAGCTTGCCTATCTCTTGCCCTTCGCCGAGGAAGACAAGATCGATCTGCTGCAACTCGACGACCCACAGCAACGGCTGGATGCGATCCAGGCATTACTCGACGAGTTGCAGGGCGAACTGTTCGCCTAGTTTCACTTGGAAAACGCATGACTCAACGCGCAAACGAAGATCAGCGCAGGCCCACACTGGCACGATGTTGAAACCGGCAGCGCACCGTCAGCTCATGTTGACCGGGATGAACAGACCTTCGCGGTCGACGCGCTCTTGCAGATCATTCAGCAGGCTCCATTGATTGCTCACCGAGTTGTAAACCAGCGTGCCCGCTGTCTCGGGTTTGTAACCGATGTGGGTGACGTAGACCCGTGCGGCCAGTTCGTGGCGTTGTTTGTGCTTGTCGATATCTGCCAGCAATGCCTCGACACTGGCGTAGCCACGAGCGTCGATCACATACAGCTGCAACACCTCAAACAGCAGCGAGACTTCATAAGTGTTGCCGGCTGACGTCACCACACAAATGGACTCCACCGGGGTGTCATCCAAGATGTCCGGCAACTCCACCGTGACGCTGGCAATGCGCAGGCGGTTGTCCTGGAGCTGAATGTCGGCGCGCGTGACGGTTTCTGTCAGGGTACGGGTGAACAGATTCCATCTCGATGCATCGGCCGTTTTTGCCGCAGCGCCCGGTGTGGCCAGACGCAGGATGCTGTTGCTGGCGAGATAAACGTCGTAAGTCGCGCTTTTGCCTTCGAGCAGATAAATCCCGGTGTGCGGCCGCGATTCGATGACCACTTTGCTGTTCTGGGCGCCCAGTGATGGTCTCTCGCTGACCAGCGGACGGATGAATGGATATTTTCCGTTGCGCCGCTTCAACCAGCTCCGCGAGCTGAGCACACGGATGCCGGGATTTCTGGCGTCGTCCCGGTAATCGAACGCGGGCACCTGCACGCGGTATGAAACGTCATTCTGCATGACCAGCACGATGTCCCGGGCCAGAAGCGGTGTCGTGACCTTCAGGCTGTTTTGGCCGCTGTAGCCCATCGCGGCGGCAATCGTCTGGATCACGCCTTTGAAGGCCAGCACTCTGGAGGGCAGCAGAATCGACAGGCTGATGTAGTTGTAGGTCAGGTGCGTATTGCCCGAAACACCTCGGCGCACTTCCACGCCATAGCTGACCACCACGTCGACAATCTCGCTGTCCTGGTAATCCAGGTAAATGGTACGGGCGCCGGTAGCGTTGCCTGTGGCGACGAATTCGACCCTGTGCTCGGTACGTGCGACGAAGTGGCGCTGCACGCCCTGACCGTCCAGCGCCACGGTGCCACCGTTGACGATTGCCGGGGCGGGTGCTGGCCGTCCGCTGACAGTGACGGCAACCTCGATGTCCTGACTCAATGCTTCACCAGGTCGAGTGGGCAGTTGCGCGCGCAGTTCATAGCCATCGAGAGTGCGGAACACCCACCGAGCATTGTTCAATTGGCGCTGACCGTTGACTGTCTGGTAAACGTTTTCGAGGGTCAGCACATGGTCGGGGTCGCTGCCGTCCCTGCCGCGCAAAGAATTGACCACCAGTGAGGTGCCGATGATTTGCCAGCGTTGAATGACCGCCATCGGCCAGCCGAATTCGATCAGGCTCGAATGGTCGCCACACTCGATGATCGTTGTACGTGCATTGGTGTCGGCGATGTAATAGCGATCTTCGCCGCCGCCGCCCTCCACCGTGCACTCGGTACCAGAGATTGCGATCGTGTCGTTGCCGTCGCCGGCGCTGATGCGGTCGTAACCGTTGGCGGAAATCTGGTTGGGCTGGTCATTGCCCGTGATAGTGCTCGTGCCTTTGCGCAAGGTCGCAACGTTTTCAATGGAGGTCAGATGGGCGACTTCGAGGGTGTCGTTCGCAGAGTCCGGGCCGCGAAGTGAGACCTTGCCGGTCTGCAGGTTGACGTCGTGACCGATGTAACGCGTGTCGGTAATCGGGCGGATGCCTTCGAACGCAACCAGGTCGTCGCCCGAGCCGCCATCCAGCACATTGATGTGCGGCGGCTTGCTCGATCGATCCAGTTCCTGATCAGAGACTTCTTGGTAGAACGCATCATTTGTGTCGCCGCCCGTCAGTGCCTTATGGCCGTCGCGGTAAGTGAAGAGGTTGGGCCGCGCCTTGACGCCAACCACGCGGTCGTTGCCATCACCCAGACGCCAGAACACGCCTTTGCCTTCGCCTGGGCTGCCGCTGATCATGCCTTTGAGGTTGTCGGGTAATCCGAGGCTTGCGTCGACTGCATCGTCGCCGCCGACGATCACCGCCTGGCTGTCGAGTCTGAACGGCAACTGCCCGGCGCTTTCGTCCCACTGGTAACGCCACAGTTCGACAGGGCGCAATTCGGCGCGGAACGTGCCATTGACTACTTGGGCGATGGAGTCCTTGTAAGCGCCGGCAAGCATGTCTTTGGCCGACGTTTCGAGCTGTTTTTCGTAGTCACTGGAAAGCCTGGACAGCTTGAAGCGATCCATCACCTCGGTGTCCAGTTCCTTGCCGGTGAAGGCGAACCATCCCGAGCGCAGACGCTCGAGTGTCGTCAGTTCGATGTAGTCGTCGATATCGTCGACGACCCTGGCGGCCTGATAAATCATCGACCCGCCGATGAGCAGCGCAGCGGCCGCAAGGCCGAGCGGGCCGGCAACGCTGCCGAAGCCGGCCAGCGCGGCGGCGCCCAGCACCAGGCTGATACCCGCGCCCGCTACACTCAGGGCACCGTTGAAATAATGATCCTGAGCTTGTTTGCCCGATGTCGCGGCGGCGGCGTTGAAGGATTTGATCGCGTCAACGATGTCGAACGGCAAGGTAATCGCGCTGGCGAACAGTCCCGCACCACGGCTCATGTATTTGCCGATTGAGGTCAGCGCAAAACCCTTCAGTACATTGCTGCCCTGAGTGAGCATCGCCTGGCCTGTTCTGGTCAGGCCCTGCTCGATGATCAGCGAGCCGAGTTCTGCAGCAATGGATCCGCCGTAGTACAGCATTTCCAGTGCCTCGCCTTTCTTGATCGCATCGGTCAGCGCCATGTAACTGCTGTAGATGCCGAAGGCTTGCATGCCGACGCCTGCGCCGCTCATCAAATAGCTTTTGCTCTTGTTGATCCAGCCCGGTGTGTTTTCAAACGCGTCCGCACGGTGGATTTCCAGCTTTTGCGCAGCCTTGCCCAGCTTGTTGAGACGATCCATGGCGCTGCCGGAAACCAGTGGTGTATCACTGATGAACAGTGGGCCGGCATCAATCGAGCGCTTGCAGGCAATTTCGTAGAACAGCATTGCCGCCATGTCATTGGCGGGGAAATCCACGGCCTGCAAGCGCGACTGTACCTGCGCCGATTCGAAATTGAGTCCGTCCAGAAATGCCTGATCCACGCTTTTGATGTGGGCGTTCGCCGCACTGACCGGTTGACCGTCAATGGTCGCCCCCAGCGCTTGCAATTCGACCCGACTGATCATGATCTCACCGATGCGTAGCAGGCCCAGATGCTTGTCCAGGGCTTTGAGGGTTTTGCGAAGCGACGGATCAATGTCAGGCGCCTGCGTCTGATTGCGCATATGGGTGGGCGGGGCATGGGGATTCGCCGAGACGTCGATGGGGGTAACTTCAAGTGCGCGAACGTGGGCGATATGGGTCGCAGGGACAATGAGTTTCGACACGTATTAATCCTTTAATGGTGTGCATGAGGGTGCCGGTCTCCTGTCCGGCGTTGTATGGCGTGCCCGGTTCAGGGCCAGGCGATGTCGTATGCAAACTCGTTTTTATTGCCCGACAGCTTGAGGATTGGCAGTCCTGCCGCTTCCGCTTTGTCGATCAGTCGGTCGTATTGGAATTTGTTGGCGTGCCCGGCATGGGTCGCCGCCTCAATGCGCTCAGCGTCCGCGCCGGCCTGTTCTTTGATGTCTGCGACCCTGGCGCCTTTGCTCAGGTCTGTGTTCAGTAACCAGATACGCTCGGCTGGAACTCCGCTGCGGGTGACCGAAATCAGCCCCTCGAAATCGTCGGAGGGAAACCAGGTCGGCGGGTTCTCACGCGCAGCGGAATTGAACGCCATGTTCTCTTCGTGCGGGACGACTTCCAGATTGCGCGTGTCGAGGGCGTACATGAACATTTCTGTCTGCCGCGTGCGCGAGGACCGATAACCCCGCTCGTGATCCCAGGCGACGGGACTCTCAGGATCAGACCAGTCGGATGAGGAACTGCTTGAATCATCGGCGTCGCTTGCGCCGCTGTCTGAGCTGCTGTCACCCGCGTCGCGCCCCGGATATTTGTGGGTCTGGCTGTTGAAGCGCAGGTATGCGGGATCGGGGGCGCTGGCATACATCTGGCCCTGCTCGAGACTGAACGTCGCGCTGATCGGCTTGTGCGTGGTGGCGCCGGGTTCGTGGTGGTAGCGGGGCAGCATGGTGCCGTCATTCGCCAGCTCGAACGGCGTGCGCTCGTCACCGCGAAACAGTGCCGGGATGTCCGTGCGATACAGGCAATTGTGTTTGTTGCGCAGGTAACCGAGCTGTTTCAACAGCGCCTCGCGGACCTCGGGGGTCAGGCCTTGTTCTGCGTCGTACCAGTCGTGGCGGGCATTGCGCTTGAGGTTGAGCTGCTCGACCGCATCCTTGGCCAATTGCTCGAAGCGTCGCGGGTGGGTAACGTCATCCAACAGGCGCTTGTGCGCCAGTACCCAGGCTGGAATCGCCAGATGGCCGCGCATGTCCTGCTGCAAGCGGGTCAATTGCCTGGGCAGCAGATTGAACGATTGCAGAAAGGCTTCGCGCTCTGCACGGCTCATCTGCGGATGCAGCCAGCGCAGTGAGTCGCGCAGCAGATCGGTCAGCGGATTTCCGGTGGTTGTGGGATGTGCCCACTGTGGCGGCATGCCGCTGGCCTGAGCTTCGACACGAAAGCGCGCGATGTCCTGGCCCTGCAAGCCATATAGCTGCCAGATCTCATGATCGGTCCACTGTTTGAGGTGGGTCGGCGACGCCGCGAATCCCCCCGACGGAGGATCTACCGGAATGAAATTGCCAAATGAATCCCTGAAGGCGAACAGGGGGGCGTCTGTGCGCGCTGCAAAAAGCGGATGCATTTCGTAGTAACCCTGAGCATCCGGCGAACGCCCCGATGGACTGTAACGGCTTTGATTGATGGGCGTTGTCACGGGCGCGAGGCGTGCTCGCTTCGGCGTTGGATGTTCGGTCAGGCGCCAGGTGGGGCTGTCTGCGTTTTTATACAAAAGCGGTCCGGAGGGCACGCGCTCGGTCAGCAACTTGCTGCGCCATGTGCCGGTTTCATCCACGCCGACGTGAGTGGTTTGCAAAACGCCCTGATATTCGACGTCGACGAACTTTCTGCCAACGACCCAGCGAAATCCATCGGGGTCAGCGGGCTTCATCCCACGCAGAAAAGCTTCCGACAACCAGTAATCGTTTATTGAAGTGGAATGTTCCGAACGATAAGCGCCATGTGCCGGTAACTGGAAGATTTCGATCGCCGGAAGTCTCGGGTTTGCATCGGCGAGGGGGCTGCCGGAAGTTGTTGGGGGCAGCGTCTGATCGTGGCTACCGGTCCTTCTCGATATTTCAACGGCGCTGGCATCGATCAAGGGGCGATGTGGTGTCGGTGCGTGCGGATCAGTTTGATGCGGCGTTGTAACAGGCGTCTTGCGGGGTATCTTTGGACTCATGAATAACTCGACAAAGAATGAATTGATAAATGCCTCGGCAGAACTTCAATGCCGGGTCCGGATAAATATTGATTGTTGGCAAGTGCTCAAGCCGGGCGGATTGAACTCACGGTTTTTTCATAGCGCGAAATACTTCGCGACCGTGTTCCGGCTGGACTATATAACGCTAGTTTCGCGTTGGTTGGGAATGCGGAAATGTCGGTTTTATAACCAGGAAAGTTAACCGCAGGAGGGGAAGTTTGCGTAGGTTATCAACGCCGCTCTTGTCGGAATATTCCGAAAGAGCGACGTATAAAACATCTGGCTTGTAAGTTGTCTGGTTTAGTAGGCGTAACGCAACAATGTATGTGGCAAGTGGCGCAGTACGAAGAAGCCGAACAGAGCAACCATCGATGGCAGGATCAGCCACCAGATCTTGAACGGCATCGCATTAAGGGACGCCTGCCGTTGGCTCAACCACAGCATCGCAGCACACACGCAGCTGGCAAGCATCGCCCCGGCCAATATGTCGGTTGGCCAGTGCGCGCCGAGATAGACCCGCGACAGGGCGATAGAGAGTGCCGGGATGCAGGCAATCAGCAGCCAGGTCAGGCGCATGCGCGGCGGCTGACCGCGCCCGGCCAGCACGCCCAGCGTCAGGAACAGAGCGAACGCGCCAGAAGCGTGGCCGCTGGGCATGCTGTAGGTGGTCAATGGATCGCTGAGCACTTCCGGGCGCACCCGGGCGAAAAAATACTTGGTTCCGGTATTGGCCATTGCGGTGACCAACATGGTGGCGCCCGCGAACATTGCCTGGCGCCACTGCTTGCACAGCACCAGCAGAATGACGAGCAGGGCACTGAACAGCAGCATGTTGCGGAATTCGCCGATCAGGGTCAGCGTCACGGCGATTTCGTCCAGCGCTGGCTGGCGGTGCTCCTGCACCAGGGTCATCACGCCGTTGTCGAGCGCGGTGAGGTATGGATAGCCGATGAACAGACCGATCAGGATCAGCAGGCTCATGCCGCCGATCCAGATCGTCGCGCGACGATGGCGGCGCACGCTGCTGTTGACGCTCAGGCCGACCATTATCGCGATGCTGGCCGCGACAATCCCGGCCTCCAGCCAGAACCCTTCAGGCAATGGCAGACGGAACGCCGCGCCCGTGGCCCAGCCAGGCAACAGATAAGCCAGGCTCCAGCCAGCAGCGGCCAGCAGACTGACGGCGAAGAAACGCGGGAAGGGCATGTCGCACATCCCGGCGACCATCGGCAGCATGGGTCGTAGCGGGCCGATGAAACGCCCGACCAGCAAGCTGGCGATGCCATAGCGCTGGAAGTACGACTCGGCGCCGGCCATCCATTCCGGGTGATGGCGCAGCCCGGGAAGGCGGCGGATGTTCTGGTGAAAATGGCGGCCGAGGAAATACGACATCAGATCGCCAAGAATGCCGCCAAGAAAGCCCAGCAACAGTGTTTCGCTCAATGACAGCGCGCCACTGCCGGCCAATACCGCCACGCCGAACAACAGCACCGTGCCCGGCACGATCAGCCCGGCGATCGCCAGACATTCCACGCACGCAACGATGAACACCGCTGCGGCCAACCACTGCGGATTGGCGCCGAGCCATCCGGTGATGCTATCGAGCCATGGGCCCATACAGAAAAACTCCATTCATTCTTTAAGTAATTGTTACGCGTTTCACTGCTGATCCGTGGGAGCGAGCCTGCTCGCGAACGCGCTGTGTCAGGCGGTAGAAGCGTTGGCTGGCACAACCCCTTCGCGAGCAGGCTCGCTCCCACAGGGGGACATCATTTATTTGCGGATTCGGCTTCAGCGCCGGGAAGCAGGCAATAATCCCGGCCTTCGACCTGACCCCGTCGCAGCGGGTTCCGCGTGCACCATTGCGCATACGCAGCGTCAACGAAGCGATACATCAAGTGTTCATCGCGGCCCAGCGGGATGCCCAGCCGAGTGGTTTGAATGATCTGCGCGGGTGGCGGTCCCGGGTCCTCGACCAGCAACAGTTCATGATCGAAACGCTTGGCGTCCCACATCGGCACTTTCAAACCCAGCGCCTTGCACAGCAGGGTCTGTCCGGCGCAGAGCTTCTGTGTCGGACGCGGTCGGCCCTGGGCATCGGGATTGTTCAGCAGCATCTGCGCCAGGCTCGCCGGGCCGCTGACTTCGTCGACCCACGGATAGGCGGATTTGATCAGCACCGCGTTGCCCGGCCCCTGCGCACTGAAGTTCAGCGAATCACCGCCGCGTGCGTAGTACATATAGATGTGGCCGCCATCCAGAAACAAAGCCTTACGCTTTTCTGTATAGCCGAGCGAGGCGTGGCTACCTTTTTCCGCGCAGTAATAGGCTTCGGTTTCGATGATTCGCGCACTCAGCCACAGATCGCCGACGCGATGGCGGATGACTTTGCCGAGCAGCGCCTGCGCCAGAACCTGGGCGTCGCGGTCGAAAAAACTGTCCGGCAGGCCCACGGGCAGGCGCGCGGACTCGGGGCAAAGGGGCACGTTGGTCATGATGGGCAAGGTTGATCCAGGCTCAAGAGGTCGTGATGATAACAACGCTGAGCTTAATTACGTCTGAACGACGGGCAAACGCAGCTCATTTCGACCATCCGCCCGTCACCGCTGTTAGTCCCGGGACGCGGCAGCTATAATCTGCCGCTTTCCTCTTTGCCAAGACCCCAGCAGACCATGACTGAGTCCGTTCTTGACTACATGACCCGATTGGGTCGCGCCGCCCGCGCTGCCTCCAAGGTCATCGGTCGCGCCAGCACCGCGCAGAAAAACCGCGCCTTGCAGGCTGCCGCCAATGCTCTGGACGCTGCGCGCGCCGAGCTGGCCGCAGCCAATGAGCTGGATTTGGCTGCCGGTCGCACCAGCGGTCTTGAGCCGGCGCTGCTGGAGCGTCTGGAACTGACCCCGGCACGCATCGACGGCATGATCGTCGGCTTGCGTCAGGTTGCTGCACTGGCGGATCCGGTGGGCGCGATCCGCGACATGAGCTTCCGTCCGTCGGGCATTCAGGTCGGCAAGATGCGTGTACCGCTGGGCGTGATCGGGATCATCTACGAATCCCGTCCGAACGTGACCATCGATGCCGCCAGCCTGTGTCTGAAGTCCGGCAACGCGACCATTCTGCGCGGTGGCTCCGAGGCAATTCATTCCAATCGCGCGATTGCCGCGTGCATTCAGCGCGGTCTGGCCGAAGCCGAACTGCCCGCCGCTGTGGTGCAAGTGGTCGAAACCACTGACCGTGCCGCCGTCGGCGCGCTGATCAGCATGCCTGAGTACGTCGACGTCATCGTGCCCCGTGGCGGTCGTGGCCTGATCGAACGCATCAGCCGCGATGCTCGCGTACCGGTGATCAAGCACCTGGACGGCATTTGCCACGTTTACGTCAGTGAACATGCCGATCTGGCCAAAGCCCAAAGCATCGCCTTCAACGCCAAGACCTACCGTTATGGCATCTGCGGCGCGATGGAAACCCTGCTGGTCGATCAGGCTGTTGCCAGGGATTTCCTGCCTTCGATGGCCGCGCAGTTCCGCGACAAAGGCGTCGAGCTGCGCGGTTGCGAGCGCACCCGGGCGATCATCGAAGCGGTCGCGGCCAGCGAAGACGACTGGCACACCGAGTACCTGGCGCCGATTCTGTCGATCCGCGTGGTCGACGGTCTGGAGCAGGCGATCGAACACATCAACCATTACGGCTCCCATCACACCGACTCGATTGTCAGCGAAAACCTCGCTGACACCCGCCGGTTCGTGGCGGAAGTCGACTCGGCCTCGGTGATGATCAACACGCCGACCTGCTTTGCCGATGGATTTGAATACGGATTGGGTGCCGAGATCGGCATTTCTACTGATAAGCTGCACGCCCGCGGCCCGGTCGGGCTTGAGGGGCTGACCTGCGAGAAGTACATCGTGGTCGGCGATGGCCAGTTGCGCGGCCAGGCGACGGTCTGACTTGACCGACCTCGACCTGACAGCGCCGCACACCGGCAGCGAGTCGCGCCCGCAACGCATTGGCGTGCTGGGCGGTACGTTCGACCCGGTGCACATCGGCCATTTGCGTGGCGCGCTGGAAGTCGTCGAAGCGCTGGCGCTGGACGAGTTGCGCCTGATGCCGAACGCGCGCCCGCCACATCGCGGGACGCCGCAGGTATCGGCGCAGGACCGGCTGGCGATGGTCGAGTGCGCGGTGGCCGGATTGCCGCCGCTGGTGGTGGACGCCCGCGAATTGCAGCGGGACAAACCGTCCTGGACCATCGATACCCTGGAGTCGCTGCGCGCAGAGATGCCCGCCGAGACCCAGGTTTTTCTGCTTTTGGGCTGGGACGCATTTTGCGGCCTGCCCACTTGGCACCGCTGGGAAGAGTTGCTCCAGCATTGCCACATCCTGGTGCTACAGCGCCCGGACGCCGACAGCGAACCGCCGGATGCCTTGCGCAACCTGCTGGCAGCGCGTTCGGTGAGCGACCCGCTGGCCCTGAAAGGGCCGAGCGGACAGATTGCATTCGTCTGGCAGACACCGCTCGCGGTTTCCGCCACCCAGATCCGTCAACTGCTGGCCAGCGGTAAGTCGGTACGTTTCCTGGTGCCCGACGCGGTCCTGGCCTACATCGATGCGCACGGTCTGTACCGTGCGTCGAACTGAACAAGGCGCGCTTCACCGATACGGATCACCGTATCCCCAAGCCGCCGAATACATGAGCAAAACGAGTTACATATGACTGATAAAGATCTACCGAAAGTAAAGCGCAAAGGCACGTTCAAGAGCGCACCACTGCCGGAAGCCGTCAACACCAACGAGCCGCTCAAGGGCGACGAACTGGTCAAGATTGCCGTCGCCGCGCTGGAAGACGTTAAGGCCCAGGACATCCAGATCATTGATGTGCGCGACAAGCAGAGCATCACTGACTACATGATCATCGCCACCGGTACCTCCAATCGCCAGATCAACGCGATGCTGGACAAGGTCCGTGAGGAAGTGAAGAAGCAGGGCGCCAAGCCACTGGGCGAAGAAGGCAAGGGCGACAGCGACTGGGTTCTGCTCGACCTCGATCTGGTGATCGTGCACATGATGACTGCCTCTGCGCGTCAGTTCTACGACCTGGAGCGCCTGTGGGCCGGTGCCGAGCAAAGCCGTGCGGCCGATGCCAAGCACCACAGCCCGGAAAACACCCACGAGCATTTCACCAAGCTCAACAAAGACCAGTTCTAAGGGATTGCTGTGCGACTGCGCCTGATCGCCGTCGGTTCACGCATGCCCAAGTGGGTGGAAGAAGGCTGGCATGAATATGCCAAGCGTCTTCCGTCCGAGCTGGCGCTGGAACTGGTGGAAATTCCGCTCAACACCCGTGGCAAGAATGCCGACGTGGCCCGTTTCATCCGCCAGGAAGGCGAAGCCATGCTGGCCAAGGTCGGGCACAACGAGCGGATCGTCACGCTGGAGGTTCACGGCAAGCCGTGGAGCACCGAGCAACTGGCGGTCGAACTCGATCGCTGGCGCCTGGATTCGCGCACGGTCAACTTCATGGTCGGCGGTCCGGAAGGGCTGGCACCGGAAGTCTGTGCCCGCGCTGACCAGCGCTGGTCGTTGTCGCCGCTGACCTTGCCGCACCCGCTGGTGCGGATCCTGATCGGCGAACAGTTGTACCGTGCCTGGACCGTGTTGTCCGGCCACCCTTACCACAAGTAAGTCTGCCCTCATGTCTCAGCCGATCCGCATCAAGGACCACGAAAAGGACGCCCGTCTGGTGCGCAGCCGTGTCGTGTTCGGTGCGATCGTGATCGTGGCGCTGATCTGTGTGCTGATCGCGCGTCTGTATTACCTGCAGGTGATTCAGTACGAGTACCACTCGACCCTCTCGGAAAACAACCGCGTCCATGTGCAGCCGATTCCGCCGACGCGCGGACTGATTTTCGACCGCAACGGCGTGGTCGTGGCCGACAACCGGCCGAGCTTCAGCCTGAGCATGACCCGCGAGCGCTCCGGCGACTGGCAACAGGTGCTCGACGTCATCGTCGAGGTGCTGGAGCTGACGCCCGAGGACCGGGTGATCTTCGAGAAACGCATGCGGCAGGGGCGTCGGCCGTTCGAGCCGGTGCCGATCCTGTTCGAGCTGACCGAAGAGCAGATCGCCCGGATTGCGGTGAACCAGTTCCGCCTGCCCGGGGTGGAAGTGGTCGCGCAACTGGTCCGGCATTACCCGCAGGGCGCGCACTTTGCGCATTCGGTGGGCTACATGGGGCGGATCAACGAGAAAGAGCTGAAGTCGCTGGATCCGGTCAACTACAGCGGCACCCACCATATTGGCAAGACTGGCATCGAGCGTTTCTACGAGCCGGAATTGCACGGTCAGGTCGGTTACGAGGAAGTCGAGACCAACGCCCGTGGCCGCGTGTTGCGGGTGCTCAAGCGCACCGATCCGATTCCCGGCAAGGACATCGTCCTGAGCCTCGATATCAAGTTGCAGGAAGCCGCCGAGGCCGCGCTGGGCGGGCGACGTGGCGCGGTGGTGGCGCTCGATCCGAAAACCGGCGAAGTGCTGGCGATGGTCAGTCAGCCGAGTTTCGACCCTAACCTGTTCGTCACCGGGATCAGCTTCAAGGCCTACGCCGAGTTGCGTGATTCCATCGACCGGCCGCTGTTCAACCGCGTGCTGCGCGGTCTGTATCCGCCGGGCTCGACGATCAAACCGGCGGTGGCAATTGCCGGTCTCGACGCTGGCGTAGTCACGGCTTCGAGCCGGGTGTTCGACCCGGGCTATTACATGCTGCCCAACTACGACCACAAGTATCGCAACTGGAATCGCACTGGTGACGGCTTCGTCGACCTCGACACGGCGATCATGCGTTCCAACGACACCTACTTCTATGACCTGGCGCACAAGCTCGGCATCGATCGGCTGTCGACCTATATGAACAAGTTCGGCATCGGCCAGAAGGTCTCGCTGGACATGTTCGAAGAGTCCCCGGGCCTGATGCCGTCCCGCGAATGGAAACGGGCGACGCGTAAACAGGCGTGGTTCCCCGGCGAAACCCTGATTCTCGGGATCGGCCAAGGCTACATGCAGTCGACGCCGCTGCAACTGGCCCAGGCCACGGCGCTGGTGGCCAACAAGGGCATCTGGAATCGTCCGCACTTGGCCAAGTCTCTCGACGGGGTGAAGCCGGTGGATGAAAACCCGATGCCGAATATCGTCCTGCGCGACCCGTCCGACTGGAACAAGGTCAACCACGGCATGCAGCAGGTGATGCACGGTGCCCGTGGTACCGCGCGCAAAGCGGCGATCGGCGCGCAATACCGCATCGCCGGCAAGTCCGGTACCGCGCAGGTGGTGGCGATCAAGCAGGGCGAGAAATACGACCGCTCCAAGGTCCAGGAACGCCACCGCGACCACGCCCTGTTCGTCGGCTTCGCCCCGGCCGATGATCCGAAAATCGTCGTGTCGGTGATGCTCGAGAACGGTGAGTCCGGTTCCGGCGTTGCCGCGCCCGTGGTGCGCCAGGTCATGGACGCCTGGTTGCTCGACCAGGACGGCCACCTGAAAGCCGAGTACGCCAGCCCTATCACTGCGGAGGCCCCGGCCCGTGATGAATAACTTCGATCGCATGCTCTCCAGCGAGGATGTGATGCGTCGCCGCGCGACGTTGCTGCAAAGACTGCATATCGATGGCCCGCTATTGATCCTGTTGCTGATCCTCGCCGCCGGCAGCCTGTTCGTGCTGTATTCGGCCAGCGGCAAGAGCTGGGATCTGCTCGGCAAGCAGGCCACATCTTTCGGCATCGGTCTGGTGGCAATGATCGTCATCGCCCAGTTCGAACCGCGTTTCATGGCGCGCTGGGTGCCGCTCGGTTACGTGATCGGCGTGATATTGCTGATCGTCGTCGACATCATGGGCCACAACGCCATGGGCGCCACGCGCTGGATCAACATCCCCGGGGTGATCCGCTTCCAGCCCTCGGAATTCATGAAAATCCTCATGCCGGCGACCATCGCCTGGTATCTGTCCAAACGCACCTTGCCGCCGCAGCTCAAGCACGTCGGCATCAGCCTGATGCTGATCGGCGTGCCGTTCATTCTGATCGTGCGCCAGCCCGATCTCGGTACCTCGTTGCTGATTCTCGCGGGTGGCGCCTTCGTCCTGTTCATGGGCGGCCTGCGCTGGCGCTGGATTCTCAGCGTGCTGGCGGCGGCGGTGCCGGTGTCGGTGGCGATGTGGTTCTTCGTCATGCACGACTATCAGAAGCAGCGTGTCCTGACTTTCCTCGACCCGGAAAGCGATCCGCTCGGCACCGGCTGGAACATCATCCAGTCCAAAGCCGCGATCGGTTCCGGTGGCGTATTCGGCAAAGGCTGGCTGCTCGGCACCCAGTCACACCTGGACTTTCTCCCGGAAAGCCACACCGACTTCATCATTGCCGTGCTTGGCGAAGAGTTCGGTCTGGTGGGGATTTGCGCGCTGCTGCTGATCTATCTGTTGTTGATCGGTCGCGGGCTGGTGATCACCGCTCAAGCGCAAACGCTGTTCGGCAAATTGCTCGCCGGCGCGTTGACCATGACTTTTTTTGTTTACGTTTTCGTCAACATCGGTATGGTCAGTGGCCTGTTGCCGGTCGTGGGGGTGCCGTTGCCGTTCATTAGCTACGGAGGAACTTCGCTGGTGACACTGCTGTCAGCGTTTGGGGTTTTGATGTCGATCCATACCCATCGCAAGTGGATCGCACAGGTTTGAATAAGGTGAAGAGTGCAATGCAAGTAATGCGTGGCTGGGCGACTCGATGCGCGCCGCTGGTTGGCCTGATGGGCCTGCTGGGGAGCGTGCAGGAAGCGCTGGCCGGCGACTATGAAGGCTCGCCGCAGGTGGCCGAATTCGTCGGTGAAATGACCCGCGACTACGGTTTCGCCGGTGAACAACTGATGGGTGTGTTCCGCGAGGCGCAACGCAAGCAGTCGATTCTCGACGCCATCTCCAGACCCGCCGAACGGGTCAAGCAGTGGAATGAATATCGCCCGATGTTCATTACTGACGCGCGTATCGCCCGTGGTGTCGACTTCTGGCGTCAGCACGAGGCGACCCTGGCCCGTGCCGAGCAGGAATACGGCGTGCCGGCACAAGTGATCGTGTCGATCATCGGCGTCGAGACCTTTTTCGGACGTAATACCGGTAATTTCCGAGTGATCGACGCATTGTCGACCCTCGGCTTCGACTATCCTCCCCGTGCCGAATTTTTCCGCAAGGAACTGCGTGAGTTCCTGCTGCTGGCCCGTGAAGAGCAGGTCGACCCGCTGACCCTGAAAGGCTCGTACGCCGGGGCCATGGGCCTGCCGCAGTTCATGCCGAGCAGCTTTCGCGCCTACGCGGTGGATTTCGACGGTGATGGCCACATCAATATCTGGAACAATCCGGACGATGCCATTGGCAGCGTCGCCAGCTATTTCAAGCGCCACGGCTGGGTCGCCGGCGAACCGGTGGTCAGCCGTGCCGATGTACGCGGCGAGCAAACTGATGAAGGCCTGACTACTGGTATCGAACCGGTGAAGACGGTCGCAGAGTTGCGGGCGCTGGGCTGGTCAAGTCATGATGCGCTGCGCGATGATATGCCGGTTACCGCATTTCGCCTCGAAGGCGACAACGGCCCTGAATACTGGATGGGCCTGCAGAATTTCTACGCGATCACGCGTTATAACCGCAGCGTGATGTACGCCATGGCCGTACATCAACTGTCTGAACAGCTGGTACAAGCACGGGGCGTCAAGTAATGCAGGCATTGCCTAACAATAAACCCCTGAAGCTGGTGGCTTTCGCTGCGTTGGCAGTCCTGGTCGCCAGTTGCACGACCAGCCGTACGCCGACGCAGAAAACCCCGTCCACCGCTGTCCGCGCCCAACCGGGCCTGGACATCAACCGCGCGCACAAAGACGGCGCGCCGTGGTGGGATGTCGATGTTTCGCGCATCCCGGATGCGACACCGACCCTGCACACCGGCCCGTACAAGGCCAACCCGTACACCGTGCTGGGCAAGACCTATTTTCCGTTGCAGGAATCCAAGACCTACGTGGCTTCGGGCACGGCGTCCTGGTACGGCACCAAGTTCCATGGCCAGAACACCGCCAACGGCGAAGTGTATGACCTGTACGGCATGAGTGCCGCGCACAAGACCTTGCCGCTGCCGAGTTACGTCCGGGTGACCAACCTGGACAACAACAAGACCGTGATCCTGCGCGTCAACGACCGTGGGCCGTTCTACTCCGATCGCATCATCGACTTGTCCTACGCAGCGGCGAAGAAGCTCGGCTATGCCGAAACCGGCACCGCGCGGGTCAAGGTCGAAGGCATCGATCCGCAGCAGTGGTGGGCGGCCAAGGGCCGTCCGGCGCCGCTGATGCTCAATGAGCCGCAAGTGGCGCAGAATAGCGCGCCAGTGATTACGGCTTCGGCCGGCACCGTCGAGCAATGGACACCGCCGCCGCAGCAACACGCCGCGGCCGTGGTGCCCGTGCAGATCGATGCAAAAAAAAACGCTTCTGCACCAGCGTCTGGCCAGTATCTGCAGGTGGGCGCGTTCGCCAACCCGGACGCTGCCGAGCTGCTGAGGTCGAAGCTCAGCGGGATGGTGAGCGCGCCGGTGTTCATCAGCTCGATCGTGCGCAATCAGCAGACCCTGCACCGGGTACGCCTGGGGCCGATCGGCTCGCCGGGTGAGATCGCCCAGGTGCAGAACAGTGTGCGGCTGGCCAATCTGGGTTCGCCCAGCGTGGTCACCGAGTAACACGTAGACCTTGATTGACGGTTCACTTGCGGTATTCGGGGGGTGAACCAGGTTGTTGGCTCGTCGAAGAACAAAAGCCCGGCAAGGGTGACTGGAGTGAGCAACTGAACACGCGATGGCCCTTTAGAAGGCTGTCTGAATAAGTTTTGCCTTCGGGCAAGTTTCCATTAGCGATTTCGAGAGACGGATGAACATCACCACCTTTGCCAAACGCCTGTGTCTGCTAGTCCCGCTGCTCCTCTCGCCAGCCGCCTTCGCGGCCGAGATGATGCCGTCGCCACCACAACTGGCCGCCAAGGCCTACGTTCTGATGGACGCCAGCAGCGGCAACGTGCTGGTCGAAAACAACGGCGACCAGCGTCTGCCACCGGCCAGCCTGACCAAGCTGATGACCGCCTATATCGCGACCCTGGAAATCCGTCGCGGCCAGATCGGTGAAAACGACCCGGTGACCGTCAGCGAAAACGCCTGGCGCACCGGCGGTTCGCGGATGTTCATCAAGGTCGGTTCGCAGGTGACTGTCAGCGACCTGCTGCATGGCATCATCATCCAGTCCGGTAACGACGCCAGTGTCGCCCTGGCCGAGCACATCGCCGGCAGCGAAGACGCGTTCGCCGATCTGATGAACAAGACCGTCACCGAACTGGGCATGACCAATACCCACTTCATGAACCCGACCGGTCTGCCAAACCCTGAGCACTACTCGTCGGCGCACGACATGGCGATTCTGGCCCGTGCGATCATCCACGAAGACCCGGCTCACTATGCGATCTACTCGCAGAAAGAGTTCTTCTGGAACGGCATCAAGCAGCCTAACCGCAACCTGCTGCTGTGGCGCGACAAGACCGTTGACGGTCTGAAAACCGGCCACACCGATGAAGCCGGCTACTGCATGGTGTCCTCGGCGGTACGTGACGGCCAGCGCCTGATCGCCGTGGTGTTCGGCACCAACAGCGAAGTGGCTCGTGCGGCTGAAACCCAGAAGCTGCTGACCTACGGTTTCCGCTTCTTCGAAACCCAGACCTTCTACCAGAAGGGCACTGAACTGGCGCAGGCGCCGGTATGGAAAGGCACCACCAGCCAGGTCAAGGCCGGTCTGGCGCAAGACCTGACCATGACTCTGCCAAAAGGCCAGCTGAAGAAGCTCGCTGCCAGCATGACCATGAACCCGCAACTGGTTGCGCCAATTGCCAAGGGCGACGTGATCGGTAAAGTCGAAGTCAAACTGGAAGACAAGGTGGTGCACAGCGCCGACCTGATCGCTCTGGATGGCGTCGAGGAGGGTGGTATCTTCCGCCGCATGTGGGATAGCATCCGTCTATTCTTCTACGGCTTGTTCAACTGATTTTGTGTTGACCTGCATGGCCCCGCCCCGATCCGGTGCGGGGCCATGTGCGTTACCACGGCTTGCGCTATAGAGGCCGTTACGCCATGACCGATACCGAAGTACAGGCGCCAAAGATCGAATTTCCCCAGACTGATTACCCGATCAAGGTGATCAGCGATACGGGCGTCGGCAACAAAGACGAGATCATCGACATCGTCAAGAAATACGCGAGCATCAATGATGAGCGCATCGACGAGCGTCTAAGCAGCAACGGCAAATACACCACTATCCAGTTGCACATCGTCGCCACTGATCAGGATCAGCTGTACAACATCAACAGCGCACTGCGGGCGACCGGCTTCGTGCACATGGTGTTGTGATGCACGGCACGCTGGGCTTTCGCGAGCTGGGCCAGATGGCTTACGAGCCGGTCTGGCATGCCATGCAGCGCTTTACCAACGAACGCGGCAATGCGGCCGCCGACGAAATCTGGCTCGTCGAACACCCGCCGGTGTTCACTCAGGGCCAGGCCGGCAAGGCCGAGCATCTATTGCTGCCGGGAGATATTCCGGTGGTGCAGGTCGATCGTGGCGGCCAAGTGACTTATCATGGCCCCGGGCAGCTGGTGGCCTATCTGTTACTGGATGTGCGCAAGCTGGGTTTCGGCGTGCGTGATCTGGTCAGCCGCATGGAAGCCTGCGTGATCGAACTGCTGGCCAGCTACGGCGTCACCGCCGCCGCCAAGCCAGATGCTCCCGGCGTATACGTCGATGGAGCGAAAATCGCTTCTCTGGGTTTGCGCATTCGCCACGGTTGTTCCTTTCATGGCCTGGCCCTGAACGTGGATATGAACCTGGAACCGTTTCGACGGATTAATCCCTGCGGCTACGCCGGGCTGGCCATGACCCAGCTGAGCGATCAAGCAGGATCGATTGAATTTGCCGAGGTAAGTGCCCGGCTGCGCGCGCAGCTCGTCAAACACCTCGACTATGCTGAGCAGACGACCCTCACGGGCGGAATCGACTGATATGACTACTGATGCAGTGCAAACCATGATCCCGACGCTCGACGTGACCGAGCGCCCGGCCCCGCGTCCCAAGGTTGAAGCCGGCGTCAAGCTGCGCGGCGCCGAGAAGGTTGCACGCATCCCGGTCAAGATCATCCCGACCACCGAACTGCCGAAGAAACCCGACTGGATCCGCGTGCGCATCCCGGTTTCGCCGGAAGTCGACCGCATCAAGAGCCTGCTGCGCAAGCACAAGCTGCACAGCGTCTGCGAAGAAGCGTCCTGCCCGAACCTCGGCGAATGCTTCTCCGGTGGCACCGCGACCTTCATGATCATGGGCGACATCTGCACCCGTCGCTGTCCGTTCTGCGACGTTGGCCACGGTCGTCCGAAGCCACTGGACGTCAACGAGCCGGAAAGCCTGGCCATCGCCATCGCCGACCTCAAGCTCAAATACGTGGTGATCACTTCGGTGGACCGCGATGACCTGCGTGACGGCGGTGCCCAGCACTTTGCCGACTGCATCCGCGAAATCCGCAAACTGTCGCCGAACGTTCAGCTCGAGACCCTGGTCCCGGACTACCGTGGCCGCATGGACATCGCCCTGGAAATCACCGCTGCCGAGCCGCCGGATGTGTTCAACCACAACCTGGAAACCGTGCCGCGTCTGTACAAGGCTGCGCGTCCGGGCTCGGATTACCAGTGGTCGCTGACCCTGCTGCAACGCTTCAAGCAGATGATGCCGCATATCCCGACCAAGTCCGGCCTGATGCTGGGTCTGGGCGAGACCGACGAGGAAGTCATCGAAGTCATGAAGCGCATGCGCGAACACGACATCGACATGCTGACCCTCGGTCAATACCTGCAACCGTCGCGTAGCCACTTGCCGGTGCAGCGTTTCGTGCACCCGGACACCTTCGCCTGGTTCGCCGAAGAAGGTTACAAGATGGGCTTCAAGAACGTTGCGTCTGGCCCGCTGGTACGTTCCTCTTACCACGCCGACGAGCAAGCGAAGCTGGTCAAGGCCGAGCTGCTGGGTTCCTGATTCACTGCTGATGTAAAAATGCCCGCCGAGGACGGTTCCTCGGCGGGCATTTTTTTGCCTGAGACAAGGGGCTTTTGTTTGTCTCTACAGCTGACTACTGTGTGTGCATGACTTTACCGCTGGAGCCCAAGGATGACCGTTCGACCGAGCCACACCCTGATTGCCCACCGACCCGTACCGGCGCTGCCCTCCGAAGGGACGATCGGCGTCATCGCGCCTGCCGGCCCCGGTGCCCTCGACACTGAAAAAGCGCTGCAATGGATGCGCGCGCGCGGCTATGGGCTGAAGGTGTTTCCGGGTGTCTATGAGAAGGACGGCTATCTGGCTGGCAGTGACGACGTACGCCTGCGCGATCTGCACGCGGCATTCGCTGACCCCGAAGTCGACGCGATCATTTGCCTGCGCGGCGGCTACGGCACGCCGCGCCTGCTCGACCGAATCGATTACGACCTGCTCAGCCGGCATGCCAAGCCGTTTGTCGGCTACAGCGACATCACCGCGCTGCACCTGGCCATCAGTCGCTACGCCGGGTTTGTGACCTTTCACGGCCCGCTGCTCAATGCCGACCTGCTCGGCGACAAGGAGCCGCCGACCGTCACGTCATTCTTCGCCATGCTGCGCGGGCAAATGAAGTCAGGGAGTGTACTGAGCCATCCGGCGGCTTATCCATTATCAACCGTCGAACCGGGCATCGCTCACGGGCGGTTGCTTGGCGGCAATCTGGCGATGATTGCTGCAACCCTCGGCACGCCCTACGAGATCGATGTCGAAGGGGTGATTCTGTTTATCGAAGACATCAACGAGCCGCTGTATCGGATTGATCGGCTGCTGACCCAGATGCGTCTGGCCGGCAAGCTGGCCAGACTGCGCGGTGTGCTGGTCGGTGATATCGCCGGGGTGGATGTCGACGCGCTGAATCGCCTGCTCAAGCAAACCTTTGAGCCGTTGCGAATTCCGGTGTTGTCGGGTTGGCGCAGTGGCCATTGCGACCCGAACCTGACACTGCCGTTGGGCGCGCTGGTGCGCCTGGATGCAGGGAAGCAGGAGTTGCTGCTGGAGCAGGATGTGGTAATCAAGGCTGAAACGGTTATTGCCTGACAGTCAGTATTCGCGAGCAGGCTCGCTCCCACATTGGAATACGGTCAACTGTGGGAGCGAGCCTGCTCGCGAAAGCGATACCCGCCATACGGCAGTCTTTCTATTGGGCGCGCAGGCTCTCAAGCAACTTGTGCGTCGGATAACCATCCGCCGGCCAGCCCAGCGCCTGCTGGGCACTGCGAATGGCCTTGCGCGTATTGGCGCCGATAATCCCGTCCGCCGTGCCGGCGTCATAATTACGCGCGCTCAATAGCGTCTGCAGTTCGATGCGCTCGGTGCGGCTCAGCGGCAGATCATCTTTCGGCCAGTCGCCATTGATCAGGCCCGCGCCTTCAAAGCGCTCGGACAACAGGCTTACCGCCAGCGCATACGACGACGAATTGTTGTACTTGAGGATCGCCCGGAAGTTGTCGAGGATCAGGAACGCCGGGCCGCGATAACCGGCCGGCAGCAGCAGGGCGGCGGACAGTTGTTCGGAACCGGCTGGCACCTGCGCGCCATTGGGCAGGTTCACGCCCAGTTGCCGCCATTCGGCGACGCTTTTGCGAATCGCGCCATCGGCCAGCGTGTAGTTGAAACCGCTCGGCAATTGCACTTCGAAACCCCACGGCTGGCCGCGTTGCCAGCCCGAGCTTTGCAGGTAATGCGCGGTCGAGGCCAGCGCATCGGCCGGGCTGCCCCAGATGTCGCGGCGACCGTCACCGTCAAAGTCCACGGCGTGGGTGTTGTAAGTGGTCGGAATGAACTGGGTCTGGCCCATCGCGCCGGCCCAGGAGCCGAGCATTTTCTCCGGGGTGATATCGCCCTGTTGCAGAATCTGCAGCGCGGCAATCAATTGCGCGTGAGCAAAGCCCGGACGACGCCCCTCGTAGGCGAGAGTGGCCAACGAGTTGATCACCGACTTGCTGCCCTGAAACTGACCGAAATTGCTTTCCATGCCCCACACCGACACCAGTGCCTGGCGATCAACGCCATAGCGCTGCTCGATGCTTTGCAGAATGTCGGCGTACTGGTTGATCAGCGCCTGGCCTTTGCGTACACGCAGCGGTGACAGCGCACCATCGAGGTATTCCCACACCGGGCGGGAAAACTCCGGCTGACTGCGATCGGCACGGATCACGCTGGCGTCGAAGCTGATGTTGGCAAATGCCTGATCGAACAGCTCGGGGCGAATCCCGGCGGCGAGGGCGTCCTTGCGGAAGCCCGCCTGCCATTCGGCAAAGGTCTGGGTCGGTTGAATATCGAGCGGGTCGGCGGACGGCACTACCGGCGGAATGATCGCAGGGGCCGTGGTAACCGGGGCGGCTTGAAGCGGTTGTGCATCGGCGGCGGTGGGTTTTTCCGCGCAGGCGACAAGCAGAATGAAGCTAGAGGCAGCGATCAATTGGCGCACCGGCCAACGACGGGAAAGACTTGGGGGCATGCACAGTTCCAGGGGAAACGAATCAGGTGCAGACCTTAACATGAGCGGGGGGTGGTGCGCTTCAGGCAGCCAGAAAGTAAAAAGCCTCCCGGTTGTCAGACCGGAAGGCTTCGCGGCGGTAGCTGCCTTTGCCCTTGGCTGGTCGTTCCTGGCGGCTGCGGAACAAGGGCTGGGCGACGATGGATTTGGCCTTGTTGGGGCCATGCTTTGCTGGCTTTTTGCTCATGAGGGTTCTCTCGGTGTGGTGGTTTTGCGCCGGGAATAATCTGCCGATGTGGCGCATCTGTCCAGTAGCTCATGCGTAGGAATATTCTGGCGCTTTGGCGAGCAGGCTCGCTCCCACATGGGTACGCGGTCACCTGTAGATACTCTGTTCACGGTCAAGCTTTTTGGGTGTGTTTACCGCTAAAAAGCTTGGCTGTACTGAAGTCTTCGCCTGCCCGCATGCAGGCCCATAGTCCGGTCAGGTATTTGCGCATGATTGCGACAATAGCCTGCATCTTCCTCTTTCCTCGAGCCACCAAGGCTTCGTAAAACGCTTTCACGTTTGGGTCGCAACGTATGGCGGTCAGCGCAGGCATGTACATCGCTGAGCGCAAATAGGCATTGCCGCCCTTACTTATCCGGCCGGGTTTATCAATGCTGGTGCCTGATTGCGTGAGTCGGACATCGAGTCCGGCATGGCGGCTGACCTGCGCTGACTTGAGCGTTACCGGTAAGGTCGTCAGTTCAGCCAGCGCCGCAAATACTGAGATCTCACCCATGCCAGGGGCGGTGATCATGTGGGCGAACTGGGCGCTCAACGTTGGGCAGTTGTCGATCAATGCCCGACCCGCTAGTCGGAAACGCTCGATTCGTTTGTCAAAGGCGTTGATGGCTTCTTCTTCGTCCTCAATCAGCATCAGAAGAGTTGTTTGAGTGGCTTTTAGTGCATGCAGCTCGTTTTTGGCGCGGGTGCGATGACCCGTCAAACGATTGAGGTGGCGACCAATAGCGCGCAGCTCAAGTTGTATTGAAGTGGGCGGCGTCCACAACCTTGGGCTCATGCGTTCGCCGTACTCAGCTAATAACTGGGCATCGATTGCGTCCGTTTTGCTGTTTTTCAGCATCAGTTTTGCAAAGTTGTGAAAACTCTTCGGATTGATAACCGAGACTGGCAAACCTGCCGCAGCGAGCTCCATGGCCAAGTCCAGGTAGTAGATTCCTGTGGCTTCCATCACCACAGACATAGGCTTGAGCTCAAGCAATTTGCCGACAGCAGCTTTGCGCCCCGCCGGTGTCTGGTCGATATTGCACTGACCTGCAAAGCGGCCGCCATTGCGCCAGCCCATCGCTGTAGTGCGAGATCCCACATCCAAGCCGACGTGCATGTTCATGCTTTCAACTCCAAGAGAACTGAGTTAAAAATGCTTCCTGGTTCCCCTGACCTCGAACTTCATGCCACTGCAACCTTGTAATGCGAAGTCCGACTCGTCGGCTTCTCGATACTCTTCGTGGTGGGCAATGAGGCGGGGGGACCTCTCTACAGACAAGGTCAGGAGCAAGTCCTGCCTTAAGGAGCGATCGGTCTCCCCCAGAAACACATCTTCGTATGTCGCACCAGCGAGCTTAGATCTCATTCATGCTGGTGTGTGGGGAACATACAAGGAGCGAGCCCGCGAATGGACGCTGCGCGGTCGACTGCCTTATTCGGCAGGCAAAGACAGTCGCTGGCCAGCCATCAACAGCGCCAACCGACTCAGGCTCATCCACGGCGAACCCGCCGCCTGGCCCTTGATCTGCGCATCGATACGCTGCGCTTCGAGCAGCAATTGCGCCCAGCGTTGCGCCGAGTAGCGTTGCAAAGCCTTGCTCATCAGCGGCTTGCGCTTGTCCCAGACCGGCGGTTTCGACTGGCTGAAACACTTGTCCAGTGGCGTGCCCTGGCTGTATTGCAGGGAGATGTTGGCCAGCAGGCGCAACTCTCGCGCCAATGCCCAGAGGATCACCGGCGGCTCGACGCCTTCGCCGCGCAAACCCTCAAGCATGCGCAAGGCGTGGGCCGGTTCGCCGTTGAGTACCGCGTCGGTCAGGCCGAATACGTCGAACCGGGCACTGTCGGCCACAGCGGCCTGCACGGTTTCAACGGTGATCTGCCCACCTTCGGCCATCAACTTGAGCTTTTCGATTTCCTGGGCGGCGGCGAGCAGGTTGCCTTCGACACGCGCGGCAATCAATTCGACCGCGTCCTGACTGGCCGACAGACCGGCTTGGGACAGGCGCTGACGAATCCAGCTCGGCAGCTGATTGGCATCCACCGGCCAGATCTGCACGAACTGGGTTTGCTGGCCTTCGACCAGTGCCTTGCCCCACTTGGTTTTCTGCGCGCTGCCATCGAGCTTCGGCAAGCTGATCAGCAGGACCGTGTCTTCAGCGGGGCGTGAGCAATATTCGATCAGCGCGGCGGCGCCTTTGTCGCCAGGCTTACCGGACGGCAGGCGCAGTTCCAACAGGCGTTTTTCGGCGAACAGCGACATGCTTGCGCCGGCCTGCAGCAACGTACCCCAATCGAAATTGGCGTCGGCGGCGAAGACCTGACGTTCGTCGAAACCTTGCTGACGAGCAGCGGTGCGGATGGCGTCGGCGGCTTCCTGACACAGCAACGGATCATCGCCGCTGATGATGTAGACCGGCGCAAGTGCGCCTTGCAGGTGTTTGCCGAGTTGCGCGGGAGCGAGCTTCATAAAGAAGGGCGAGCGGGGCGCCTGAGCGCCCCGGCCGTCTTACTGCTGCGGGATTTCGAGCGGCGACTGACGCGGAGTTTCCGCCTCAGCCTTCTGCGCCGCTTCCAGCGCATCGGCTTCAGCCTTGGCGCGGTCGTTGGCGGTTTGCTGCAGTTGCTGCAACTGGCCCGGGGTCAGCTGCGACAGGCGCAGCATCATGCGCTGCACCAGCTCGCGACGGATTTCATGACGGGCGTCGTTGGCTTCCTGATCGGAGCCGACGAGGTTGTTGCCGTCGTGAATGAACACCTTCTGCACTTCGAGCTTGTCGCTAAGCAGGGACAGGTCTTTGTCGCCGCGGATGTCATAGCTCAGCACAGTGTTGACCTGATACTCGCCTGTGCGCCCGGCACCGGCATAGCTGAGGATGCGCTGGCTTTCCTGTTCGTCAGCCAGATACAGCTTGTACGGCGCGCCGCTGTAAACCTTGACGCCGCTGGACTCCAGCGTCTGACGCAGCTGTCTTACGGTTTCGCCATAAGCGTTACGCGCGCTCAGGTCGATTTCCTTGATCGACAGTTCGTTGGTGCCGGTACCACGCAACTGGAAACCGCAGGCGCTCAGCAGAACGGCGAGGCCCATCACCAGCAGATTGCGTTTGATCATTGTGTTGCTCCCCTTGAAACCAGGTGAGCCGACTCTGCGGCCCGAAAGGTTTTACTGGCTGCCAGGCGAGCCTGGCAGCCGATCCAATTTAGCTGGCGACGATGTTGACCAGTTTGCCCGGCACCACGATCACTTTGCGAATGGTCAGGCCATCGACGAAACGCAGCACGTTCTCGTTGATGCGCGCGGCGGCTTCGATCTCTTCGCGAGTGGCACTGGCCGGCATTTCGATTTGCCCGCGCAGCTTGCCGTTGACCTGAATGACCAGGGTCAGGTTGTCCTGCACCAAGGCACTTTCGTCCACGGCCGGCCAGCCTGCATCGATCACCGCATCGGCGTGACCCAACTGCTTCCACAGTTCATGGCTGATGTGCGGGGTGATCGGCGCCAGCAGCAGGGTCACCGCTTCCAGACCCTCGTGCAGCAGCGCGCGCTCCTGTTCGGTGCCTTGGGCGGCTTTTTCCAGCACATTCATCAGCGTCATCACCTGAGCGATGGCGGTGTTGAATTTGTGGTTCTGGCCGACGTCATGGCTGGCCTGCTTGATCGCCAGGTGGATCGCACGACGCACGGTTTTCTGCTCGTCGCTCAGAGCAGCGATATCCAGTTTGCCCGGCAGGCCTTGGGTAACGTGAGCTTGCGCCAGGCGCCAGACGCGCTTGAGGAAACGGTGCGAACCTTCAACGCCGGAATCGGACCATTCCGCGCTCATGTCAGGCGGCGAGGCGAACATCATGAACAGGCGGCAGGTGTCGGCACCAAACTGGTCGATCATCGACTGCGGGTCGACGCCGTTGTTCTTCGACTTGGCCATCTTCTCGGTGCCGCCGATTTCCACCGGCAGGCCGTCGGACTTCAGTTTGGCGCTGATCACCTTGGCTTTGCTGTCACGCTCAAGTTCCACGTCTGCCGGGTTGAACCAGGTGTAAGCGCCATTGGCTTCGCGACGATAGTAAGTCTCGGCGATCACCATGCCCTGGGTCAGCAGGTTCTTGAACGGCTCATTGGAGCTGACCAGACCTTCGTCACGCATCAGCTTGTGGAAGAAGCGCGCGTAAAGCAGGTGGAGAATGGCGTGTTCGATACCACCGATGTACTGATCCACCGGCAGCCAGTGATCGGCTGCGGATTTTTCTACCAGGCCACCTTCAAAATGCGGCGAGGCGTAACGGGCGTAGTACCACGACGACTCGACGAAGGTGTCCATCGTGTCGGTTTCACGCTTGGCCGGCGCGCCGCATTTCGGGCAGCTGCATTCGTAGAACTCGGGCATGCGCGCCAGCGGCGAACCGGCGCCGTCCGGCACCACGTCTTCCGGCAATACGACCGGCAGTTGATCTTCCGGCACCGGCACGTCGCCGCACGTGGCGCAGTGGATGATCGGGATCGGGCAGCCCCAGTAGCGCTGGCGGCTGATGCCCCAGTCGCGCAGGCGGAACTGGGTGCGCGAGGCGCCCAGTTGTTTCTTGATCAGGGCCACTTCCATGGCGTCGAACGCGCCGGCGAAGTCGAGGCCGTCGAACTCACCGGAGTTGATCAGCGTGCCGTGCTCGCCATAGGCGTCCTGCCACGGCGCCGCGTTGGTGTCACCGGAGCTGGTGCGCACCACCGATTTCACCGGCAGGTTGTATTTGTGAGCGAACTCGAAATCGCGCTCGTCGTGCGCCGGAACAGCCATGACCGCGCCGTCGCCGTAATGCATCAGCACGTAGTTGGCGACCCACACCGGGAGCTTTTCGCCGGTCAGCGGGTGCTCGACGAACAGGCCGGTCGGCAGGCCTTTCTTTTCCTGAGTGGCGACGTCTGCTTCGGCAACGCTGCCGCCCTTGCATTCAGCGATGAACGCTTGCAGCTCGGGATTGTTCTGCGCGGCCAGGGTGGCCAGCGGGTGCTCGGCAGCGACGGCGACATAGGTCGCGCCCATCAGGGTATCCGGACGGGTGGTGAAGACTTTCAGGGTGCCGGCTTCGCCGATCGAATCGACGTTGTACGGGAACTGCACTTCCATGCCACGGGACTTGCCGATCCAATTGCGCTGCATGGTCTTGACCTGTTCCGGCCAGCCAGTCAGTTCATCGAGGCTTTCCAGCAGCTCGTCGGCGTAAGCGGTGATCTTGAAGTAGTACATCGGGATTTCGCGCTTTTCGATCAGCGCCCCGGAGCGCCAGCCACGGCCGTCGATGACTTGCTCATTGGCCAGTACGGTCTGGTCGACCGGGTCCCAGTTCACGGTGCCGTTCTTGCGGTAGATCACGCCTTTTTCGAACAGGCGCGTGAACAGCCATTGTTCCCAGCGGTAGTAGTCCGGCTTGCAGGTGGTCACTTCACGGGACCAGTCCACCGCGAGGCCGAGGCTGCGCAGCTGCGACTTCATGTAGGCGATGTTCTCGTAGGTCCACTTGGCGGGCGCTACGTTGTTTTTCATTGCGGCGTTTTCCGCCGGCATGCCGAACGCATCCCAACCCATTGGCTGCAGAACATTCTTGCCCTGCATGCGCTGGTAGCGCGAGATCACATCGCCAATGGTGTAGTTGCGCACGTGGCCCATGTGCAGCTTGCCGCTGGGGTAAGGGAACATCGACAGGCAGTAGTAGGTTTCCTTGCCTGGCTGTTCACTGACTTCAAAGGACTTTTGCTCATCCCAGAACGACTGGGCGGCGGCTTCGATCTCACGTGGCTGATATTGTTCGTGCATGGCTACTTTTGTACTGGATAGGGGTGGCCTAATCCTCTTCGACGGCAGCATCCGGGATGGCCCGGGTGCGCTGGAAGTGGAATGACAGGAAGCGCCGTAGCATACATGACCGCGCTTGGCCGAGGGAAACCCTGATTACAGCTGTTTGCCAGAGCTTTTGGGCGACGAGGGCCGTTGGTCGCGGCGTGTAGCCGGTTCGTGCAGCGAAGCTAAGCTCTAATTGGGGAGTGAGTCTTATCTTCAATGAGGTGAGGGATGGTGGAGCAACGGAAAAAGAACGTAACGAAACCCGAGTTGTATGAAAGGTTGATCGATCGTCTGGGCATGGCGCTGGACGCCGTGAAAACCGCTGACCGGCTGCGCGACGAGCGCCCCCTGGAACTGGAATTGCGTGGCTTGAGTCCCGCCGAGTTCAAACTGGTCAAGGCCTATCTGGATCGCAGTGAACGTGAAACGCAGGGATGCCTGTCTCAAGCAGTGAAGCAGCTCGATGCAGCACATTCGGCCAAGGTCATCTGGCTCAAGGACAAGGCGCCGCGCAGAGACACCGGCAAGGTGCGTTCTGTGCAGGCCAAGTAAGCGCATGGCAGGTCATGAAATGGATCTTTTGCAACAGGATCCCGCCTATTGGTTGTAACGCGTAATCAACACTCTTAGGCTTCGGGCATCTTTGGAGATGCCCGATGCCCTTTCGCTATTTCATCAAACAACTTTTATTGCCGCCCGGCATTCTTTTGCTGCTGTTGCTGGCCGCCTGGTGGCTGCGCCGCTCACGGCCACGGCTGGCTGGCGTGTGTTTTGCCCTTGGCTTTGGTGGCCTGCTGCTGATGAGCCTGCCGGTGGTCGTGCAGTGGAGCGCCAAGGCGCTGGAACGTGAGCCGCCGCTGGCGCGGTCAGAGTGGACGAACCTGGCGCAACGCGCCGATGCGATTGTGGTGCTGGGCTCGGGACGCGAGCGCGGTGATCTGGCCTGGGGCGAAGACCAGCCGACCGGCATTGGACTGGAGCGGCAGCGTTACGCGGCGCGCCTGGCCAAGGCCTCGGGCCTGCCGATCCTGACCAGCGGCGGCCTGCACTACGGCACGCCGCCGACCGAAGCGAAATTGATGGCAGATTCGTTGCGTGATGATTTCGACGTAACGGTGCGATGGCAGGAAGGCGAGAGTCGCACCACATGGGAGAACGCGAAGATGACGGCAGATATCCTCTTGCCGCAAGGGATCAAGCGGGTCGTCGTGGTGACGCAGGCGTGGCACATGCCGCGTGCAGTGTGGAGCTTTGAGCAGGCGGGTTTCGAGGTGGTGCCGGCGCCGGTGGGTTTCCTCGGTACGGATAACGCTCGCCCGTTTGGCGGCTGGTTGCCGGAATTCAAGTCGATCTGGCAGAGCGGGCAGTTGCTCAATGAGGCGGTGGGGCAGGTGGGGTATTCGTTGTTTTACCGCTGAAAATCATTTTGGCGAGGGGATTTATCCCCGATGGGGCGTGTAGCGGCCCCCTCTCTTACCTTCAGAAGAGAGGACTGCTGCGCACTCCAGCGGGGATAAATCCCCTCGCCACATTTCTCAGAGGGTCTTCGACATCCGGCTCGCCATCAACGCCCAGCCAAACAGCAGCAGGCACAACACGATCAGCGGCCACGAGCGCCATTGCAGGTACGGCGTGAGGTCGTGCATCGGTACCACTTCGCCGTACAGCACGCCTTGTTCGAACTGCGGAATCTGTTCGGTAATCTGCCCAAACGGGTTGATCAGGCCGGTGACGCCGTTGTTGGTCGCGCGGATCATCCAGCGTCCGGCCTCCAGCGCGCGCATCTGCGCCATCTGCAAATGCTGCAGCGGCCCGATCGACGTGCCGAACCAGGTGTCGTTGCTGATCGTCAGCAGCAGATCACTGCGTGCCGACAGGCCGGCGGCGAATTCCGGATAGACCACTTCGTAGCAGATAAACGGTGCGATCTGGTAACCCTTGGCTTGCAAGAGCGCTTGATCGGACGGGCCGCGAGCGAAGTCCGACATCGGCAGGTCGAAGAACGCGATCAAACCGCGCAACACATCCTGCAACGGCACGTACTCGCCGAACGGCACCAGTTTCTGCTTCAGGTAAGTGCCGTCGCCTTCGCCGACCACGGTGATGCCGTTGAAGAAGCGCCGTTCGTGATGCACGGTCTGGCGGATCGGCACACCGGTGATCAACGCCGATTTACGCTCGGCGGCGAAGTTGCCCATCATCGTCAGGTAGCCCTCGGCGGACTCCTTCAACACCGGCACGGCGGTTTCCGGCCAGATCAGCAGATCGACCGGTTTCGAGCGGAAGCTCAGATCACGGTACAGCGCCAGTTGCGCGTTGAGTTCGGCCGGGTCCCATTTCATGCTTTGCGCGACATTGCCCTGAATCGCGGCGACCGTCAGCGGTGCGCCGGACGGGCTGGTCCACGCGTGGCCCTTGAGGGCAATGCCCGCTACCCAAGGCCCCGCCAGAAGTACCAGACCGGCCGCGATGAAAACCTTGCGACGAGCGTGCAACAAGCGCGGCGCGTTGTAGATCAGCGCTGCTGTAAGTGCCAGGACAAACGACACCAGCCACATGCCGCCCACTGGCGCGAGCCCGGCCAGCGGGCCGTCGAGCTGGCTGTAACCGGAATAAAGCCATGGGAAACCGGTGAGGAACCAACCACGAAACGCTTCTTGGCCGACCCACAACGCCGCAAACGCCAAGGCATCCGCCAGCGGTGCTTCGTTACGCCGCAACCAGCGTGCCCACAGCCACGCGGGCAGGGCGAAGAACCAGGCAATCGCCGCGGTGAACAGCAGCATCAGGAACCCGGCGAGCAACACCGAAGCGCCACCAAAGTGGTGGATGCTGTAATAGATCCAACTGGTGCCGGCACCGAACAGGCCGAAGCCGAAGCACCAGCCACGGCCGAGCGCCTGACGCGGGCTCAGCTCACGCAAACCGGCATAGAACAGACCAACCGCCAGCAATGCCAGCGGCCAGATGTCGAACGGGGCGAGAGCGAATGTGGTAATTGCACCGGCCGCCACGGCCAGCAGGTTACCGGGCCAGCCGGGGCGGGTTGTCCAGCGCATTTCAGTCCTTAGATTTCTTACCGGGCGATTGGGGTCAGTCGCAGCAAATGAATCCGACGGCTGTCGGCGTTCAGGATGCGGAAGCGATAGGCGCCGATTTCAGTGATTTCGTTGCGTTTTGGCAAGTGGCCGAACGCGCTCATCACCAGACCGCCAACGGTATCGAACTCGTCGTCGGAGAATTCGCTGTCGAAGAACTCGTTGAAGTTCTCGATCGGCGTCAACGCCTTGATCAGGAAGTCACCGCTGGGCAGCGGCTTGATGTAGCTGTCTTCTTCGACGTCGTGCTCGTCCTCGATGTCGCCGACGATCTGCTCGAGCACGTCTTCGATGGTCACCAGACCGGCCACACCGCCGTATTCGTCGATGACGATGGCCATGTGGTTGTGGTTGGCGCGGAACTCACGCAGCAACACGTTCAGACGCTTGGACTCCGGCACGAAGGTGGCCGGGCGCAGCAGGTCCTTGATGTTGAAGCTGTCGCCGTTCTCCTTGAGGATCAGCGGCAGCAGATCCTTGGCCAGCAGCACGCCCATCACGTCGTCATGGCTTTCGCCGATGACCGGATAGCGCGAGTGGGCCGAGTCGACCACGGCAGGGAGGAATTCGCGGGGTGTCTGGGTCGCCTTGATGCTGACCATCTGCGAGCGCGGCACCATGATGTCGCGCACTTGCAGGTCAGCCACCTGGATGGCGCCTTCGACGATGGCCAGCGCTTCGCTGTCCAGCAGTTTGTTCTGATGTGCATCACGCAGCAGCTCAAGGAGCTCCTGACGGTTCTTCGGCTCGTGGGCAAAAGCCTGGGTCAGTTTACCCAGCCATGACTTCTGCCCGTTGCTCGATCGATCTTCGCTCATAGCGATTACTCTGAATCCTTTGTTGTAACGATGGGGGAGTGTTCGGTTTCGTCGTCCGCGT
Source organism: Pseudomonas siliginis (assembly GCF_019145195.1). Lineage (GTDB taxonomy): Bacteria > Pseudomonadota > Gammaproteobacteria > Pseudomonadales > Pseudomonadaceae > Aquipseudomonas > Aquipseudomonas siliginis. The sequence goes on along the minus strand of NZ_JAHSTW010000012.1, from coordinate 168,926 downwards.
ACGGATCGGGATAGCCCAGTTCAGCAAGCAACTCGCGTTCCAGCGCTTCCATTTCTTCGGCTTCGTCGTCATCTATATGGTCGTAACCCAACAGATGCAAGCAGCCGTGAATGACCAGATGTGCCCAGTGGGCCTTTAGTTCCTTGCCCTGCTCGGCGGCTTCGCGTTCGACCACAGCCACGCAAATGACCAGATCGCCGAGCAGCGGGATATCGAGAAACTCGTCAGGCACTTCCGCCGGGAACGACAACACGTTGGTCGCGTAGTCCTTGTGGCGCCAGGTGTGATTGAGCTCGCGGCCTTCTTCCTCGTCGACCAGACGAATGGTCATTTCCGAATCAGCGCTGCGCTGGCGCAGGGCCAGTTCGCACCACAGGCGGAAGTCGGCTTCACTCGGCGCGCTGGCCTCGGTGGCGATTTGCAGATCCAGCTCAAGCATCGCGCGAGGCTTCCTTCGCGGCTTCGGCACGGGTTTCGAAGCGCTCGTAGGCCTCGACAATCCGCTGCACCAACGGGTGGCGCACGACGTCTTTGGGCTGGAAGTGGGTGAAGCTGATGCCCGGCACGTCTTTGAGCACTTCGATCACATGGTGCAGCCCGGATTTGGTGCCGCGCGGCAGGTCGACTTGGGTGATGTCGCCGGTGATCACGGCGGTGGAGCCGAAGCCGATGCGGGTGAGGAACATCTTCATCTGCTCGACGGTGGTGTTCTGGCTTTCGTCGAGAATGATGAAGCTGTTGTTCAGCGTACGACCGCGCATGTAGGCCAGCGGCGCGACTTCGATCGCCTGTTTCTCGATCAACTTGGCGACGTATTCGAAACCGAGCATTTCGTACAGCGCGTCGTAGAGCGGGCGCAGGTACGGGTCGATCTTCTGCGACAGGTCGCCGGGCAGGAAGCCGAGTTTTTCCCCCGCTTCGACCGCCGGACGCACCAGCAGGATGCGGCGGATCTGCTCGCGCTCCAGCGCATCTACCGCGCAGGCCACGGCCAGATAGGTCTTGCCGGTACCGGCCGGGCCGATGCCGAAGTTGATGTCGTTGCCGAGGATTTCCTTCACGTAGCGTTGCTGATTCAAGCCGCGCGGGCGAATCATGCCTTTCTTGGTGCGCAGGGCGACGGTCGCTTCCGCAGGGGCCGGGTTGTCGATGTCTGCTGATTCCTGAATGAACAGGTGCACCAGGTCTGGCGACAGCTCTGTACCCTTGGTTTCCCGGTACAGGCGGCGCAGCAGGTTTTCCGCGGACGTGGTGAGTTTTGGATCGCCAATCAGCTCGAACTGGTTTCCGCGATTGCGGATCTCGATGGCCAGGCGCTGTTCGATCAAGCGCAAATGCTCGTCGAATTGCCCGCACAGATTGGCGAAGCGGCGAGCCTCAAAAGGCTCGAGGAGAAAACGATGTGGTTCGATGGGTGCGTTCAAGGTCGTATTTAGCCGCCCTGGGGCAATTAGGATGAAATCAAGGATAACGCCAGTGGCGTGGGTGCGAAAGCTCTTAAATGAGCCCGCCCGATTCATGCCTCTGACGCTGTACCTGTGGGAGCGAGCCTGCTCGCGAAGGCGGCGACACATTCAACATTGATGTGTCTGACAGGCCGCCTTCGCGAGCAGGCTCGCTCCCACAGGAGAAATGCAGTGTTATTGAACCAGCGAACCACGCAGCGAGTGCGGTTGCGCGGCGTCGATGTGCACGTCGGCGAACTGACCGATCAGCGTGGGATTGTCGCAGCGGAAGTTGACGATACGGTTATTCTCGGTACGGCCCTGCAGCTCGCCCGGGTCTTTCTTCGAATAATCGGTCACCAGAATGCGCTGGATCGAGCCGACCATTTGTCGGCTGATCTCGAAGCCCTGCTGATTCAAACGATGTTGCAGCGCGTTCAGACGTTCTTTCTTCAATTCTTCCGGGGTGTCGTCGGCCAGATCGGCAGCGGGCGTGCCCGGGCGCTGGCTGTAAACGAACGAGTAGGAGAAATCGAAGCCGACATCGGCAATCAGCTTCATGGTCTGTTCGAAGTCCTTCTCGGTTTCGCCGGGGAAACCGACGATAAAGTCCGAGCTGATGCAGATTCCTGGCACCGCAGCGCGCAGTTTGCGCAGTTTGGATTTGTACTCCAGCGCCGTGTGGTTGCGCTTCATCGCCGCTAGAATCCGGTCCGAGCCCGACTGCACCGGCAAGTGCAGGTGCTTGACCAGTTCCGGCACTTCGGCGTGGGCCTGGATCAGGCTGTCGGAGAACTCCAGCGGGTGCGAGGTGGTGTAGCGGATGCGGTCGATGCCATCGACGGCGGCGACCACGCGGATCAGTTCGGCCAGATCGGCCAGACGACCGTCGTGGGTCTGGCCGCGATAGCCGTTGACGTTCTGCCCGAGCAAGGTCACTTCACGCACGCCGTGTTCGGCCAGGTGAATGATTTCCGCGATCACGTCGTCGAACGGTCGGCTGACCTCTTCGCCACGGGTGTACGGCACCACGCAGAACGTGCAGTACTTGCTGCAACCTTCCATCACTGACACATAAGCGCTCGGGCCGTCGATACGCGGCTCGGGCAGGTGGTCGAATTTTTCGATTTCCGGGAACGACACGTCGACCTGCGGCAGCTTGCTGCTGCGCGCAGCGTCGATCATTTCCGGCAGACGGTGCAGGGTCTGCGGGCCGAACACCACGTCAACGTAGGGGGCGCGATCGCGGATCGCCGCGCCTTCCTGACTGGCCACGCAACCGCCGACGGCGATGACCATGTCCGGGTTGGCCAGCTTCAATTCGCGCCAGCGGCCGAGCTGCGAATACACCCGGTCTTGCGCGCGTTCGCGGATCGAGCAGGTGTTGAGCAGAATCACGTCGGCGTCTTCCGCGCGAGCGGTGACTTCCAGGGCCTGATGTTCGCCCAGCAGATCGACCATGCGCGAGCTGTCGTACTCGTTCATCTGGCAACCGTGGGTTTCGATGTAAAGCTTCTTGGCCATGGATTCGGGTCGTCACGTGATTCAAAGAACCGCGCATTATAGGGAACAAGCCGTCAGGTTCCTACCGCTGTGCGTCCGGTGGCTATGCTATAGTTCGCGCCCTCATTTTTACCCCGATGTTATCCGCCCGCCATGACCAAACGCGAAGCTCCAATCTACAAGGTGATTTTCCTCAACCAGGGCCAGGTGTTCGAAATGTACGCCAAGCAGATCTATCAAAGTGATCTGTGGGGTTTCCTGGAAGTTGAAGAATTCGTCTTTGGCGAGCGCACGCAAATGGTCGTCGATCCGAGCGAAGAAAAGCTCAAGGCGCAATTCGAAGGCGTGGTGCGCAGTTTTGTGCCGATGCATTCGATCGTGCGCATCGATGAAGTCGAACGTCTGGGTACACCGAAAATCAGCGAAGCCCGTGGCGCGGTCGGCAATGTCATGCCGTTTCCGATGCCGATGCCTGAGAAGTAACAGCGGATTCTGGATTGGAATGAGTTTGTGGTGAGGGGATTTATCCCCGCTGGGCTGCGAAGCGGCCCTAGACACTACAATCCGGTTCTGTCTGACACATCTCGCTGAATGGATTTGCGTCTGCTTCGCAGCCCAACGGGGATAAATCCCCTCGCCACAGGTCATCTCCACAGCGCTTATGGAAGTGGTGAGAATGGCGTACGCCCATCGGCGTTCTGCAGTTCCATCAGGTATTTGCGGAAAATCTGCCCGAGCACCTGAGTGGCGGTTTCGAGATCTTCGCGGGACATCTTTTCCGAGACTTCGTCGGCCGTGTCCAGCGCCTCTTCGGCACCGTTGACCGCTGCCATCTTCAGCACGATGTAGGCCTGGATATTGTTGGCCTGCACACCTTCACCGTGAAAGAACATGCTGCCGAGCTTGTATTGCGCCTGGGCGTGGCCTTGCAGCGAGGCCTTTTCGAAATAGCTCAGGGCTTGATTGAGGTCGCGCGGCGCGTTCTTGCCGTCGTAGTAGAACTCACCCAACTCGTATTGCGCTTGCGCGTCCCCTTCGTCCGCCGCTTTCTGGCAGGCGGCCAATGCCTGCGTGACGTCTTGCGGCTGAGTATTGAGGGTGCAACGACCCATCGCCGGGATCAACAACGAGTTGCCGCCTGCTTGTGCATGCGCGAGCAGGGGCTGAAGGAGCAACAGGCAGCCCAATGCAAGGGTGCGGCCGGTGCGGTTCATGGGAATCGACTTACCTCTGAAGGGCACGCGGACCCGTCGAGGGATCCAATAAGCGCGCATTATGAAATAAGCAGGGCCAACCTTACAAAGTCTTTACTCGTTTTTCTGCTGCGTGGGGAATATATCGCCCGATTCGGGCAGGATTTTCGCAGGCACGTCGGAAAAACCGAGCGGATGTAGGCGAAAGCTGACGCTGGCCATAGCCAACGTCAGCGGTACGGCGATTATTTCAATGCGGCAAAGGCGCGCTCGGCGGCGTCCAGTGTCAGTTGCAACTCGGCTTCGCCATGGGCGATCGAGGTGAAACCGGCTTCGAAAGCGCTCGGCGCCAGGTACACGCCACCTTCCAGCATCAAGTGGAAGAAGCGACCGAACATTGCTGCGTCGCTGGCCATCACGTCGTCGAAGGTGACAATGTCGTCGGCGCCGCTGAAGTACAGACCGAACATGCCGCCGGCCTGAGTGGTCACGAACGAGATGCCGGCGGCATCGGCGCGCTGTTGCAGACCATCGAGCATGCGCGCGGTGTAGTCGGTCAGTTCGGCGTGGAAGCCCGGGCGGCTGATCAGACGCAAGGTCGTCAGGCCGGCAGCCATCGCCAGCGGATTACCCGACAACGTACCTGCCTGATACACCGGACCGAGCGGGGCGATGCGCTGCATGATCTCGCGCTTGCCACCGAAGCAGCCCACCGGCATGCCGCCGCCGATGATCTTGCCGAACGTGGTCAGGTCCGGCGTCACGCCGTAGTGCGCTTGGGCACCGCCGAGGGCGACGCGGAAACCGGTCATCACTTCGTCGAAAATCAACACCACGCCGTGCTTGTCACACAGCGAACGCAGGCCTTCGAGGAAGCCCGGCGCTGGCGGCACGCAGTTCATGTTGCCGGCCACCGGTTCGACGATGATGCACGCCACCTCTTCGCCCACTTCGGCGAGCATCGCTTCAACCGCGTCGATGTCGTTGAACGGCAGGGTCAGGGTGTGTTTGGCGAACGCTGCCGGCACGCCGGCCGAGCTTGGTACGCCCTGGGTCAGAGCGCCGGAACCGGCCTTGACCAGCAGGCTGTCGGAGTGGCCGTGGTAGCAGCCTTCGAATTTGATGATGCTGTCGCGACCGGTGTAACCACGGGCCAGACGGATCGCGCTCATGGTGGCTTCGGTGCCGGAGCTGACCATGCGCACCATGTCTATCGACGGCACCAGCGAGCAGACCAGATCGGCCATCTCGGTTTCCATCGACGTCGGTGCGCCGTAGGACAGGCCGTGTTGCAGTTGATTGCGCACCGCGTCGAGCACGTCCGGATGGCTGTGGCCAAGGATCATCGGACCCCACGAACCCACGTAATCGACATAACGCTTGTCATCTTCGTCGGTGACGTAAGCGCCTTCGGCGTGTTTGAAGAACAGCGGGGTGCCGCCGACGCTCTTGAACGCGCGCACCGGCGAGTTGACGCCGCCGGGGATGTGTTTCTGAGCATTGGCAAACAGGGTTTCGGAACGAGACATGATCGGGCTCTCAAATCAGATTTTCAGAAGTTCGTTGAAGGCGCGGGCGCGGCGGGTCACTTCGGCGCTGCTCTCGGCGCCGAACAAACCGTGGATCACGGCGAGCAGATCGACACCGTGCTCGACCAGTGGCGCGGCGTTATCGAGGGTGATGCCGCCGATCGCGCAGATCGGCAAGTGCAGCGTGCGTTTGGCTTCGTCGAGCAAGTCGAGGCTGCAACTCGGCGCACCGGGTTTGGTGGTGGAATTGAAGAAGCGGCCGAAGGCGACATAGCTCGCACCTTCTTTGGCGGCTTGTTCGGCCAGAGCTATTTGCCCGTGACAAGTGGAACCGATGATCGCTTTCGAACCGAGCAGGGCGCGGGTCGGCGACAGCGGGCCGTCGGTCTGGCCCAAGTGCACGCCGACGTTGAGGCGCGCGGCCAGTTCGGCGTCATCGTTGATGATCAGCTGCGTCTTGTAGCGCTCGCACAGGTTGCGCAACGCCTCGGCCTCGCGCAGACGGCGGGCCTCGTCGCTGCTCTTGTCGCGGTATTGCAGCAGGGTGACGCCGCCGTCGAGCGCCGCCTCCACGTAAGACAGAAACTTGCCGGCCAGCAACTGGCTGTCGGTAATGGCATACAGGCCACGTAGTTTCATCGGGCAGACCTCACGACGTTACGAGCAGAAATCCAGCGGCAGGCGACGCGGCACGAACTGGCCTTTGCCCAGTTGTTCGGCATCGCGCAAAGTGCGCCAGGTGTAATCCAGCGCACTGCGCACGGCACTGGCCAGGTGTTCGCCCTGAGCCAGGCGACCGGCGAGGGCGCTGGCCAGCGTACAACCGGAGCCGTGATAGCTGCCCGGCAGGCGCTGGCAGATGAAGGTTTCGCGCAGGCCGTCGCGGCTGTAAACGCGGTTGTGGATTTCAGTTTCGTCGCCATGGCCGCCGGTGATCAGCAGGTTTTTGACGAATGGCAGGAGTTTTTCTGCGCACTCGTCGGCCGTGCCTTCGGGCAGTTCGGCGAGGATGCGCGCTTCAGGAAGATTGGGCGTGGCAATGATCGACAGCGGCAGCAGACGCTCGCGCATCGCGTAGCCGACCTCGTCCTTGCCGAGGCGTCCGCCGCCGCCGGCACGCAGCACCGGGTCGCAGACCACTGGCAGGTGCGGGTGCGCCGAGAGCAGTTCGACGACCGTGTCGACCATCTCCAGCGACCCGAGCATGCCCAGTTTCACTGCGGCGACTTCGGAGTCGTTGAGCACGGCGTTGGCCTGGGCCAATACCCACTCACGGTCGAGGACGCGGAAGTCAGTGACGTTGACGGTGTCTTGCACGGTCAGGGCGGTGACGGCTGGAGCCGCATGGCAACCCTGCGCGAGCAAGGCTTCGATATCTGCCTGCAAGCCGGCGCCACCACTGGGGTCGTGGCCGGAGAGACAGAGGACAACGGGGCGGGAGCTGTAGATATTCATGGTGCGCGAGCTTACCACCAAAGCTGATTTTGGGGTGTGGGTGGCAGAGCAAGATAAATGCAGGAGCTGCCGGAGGTTGCGATCTTTGACGTTCCTGACCATTCCAACAGCTCTATCTCAGTGCTTTGCCCTGGAACGCCCGTTCTAGAGCCGTTGTAGGAAAAATTTCCATGGTGCTCAATGGCCATCAACGGCTATGCTAGGCTGGATCCAAACAATCACAGGTAATACCGGTTTTACGTCTACTCAAAGGGAATGGGGGGCTTCCTGACACAACCGGACGAGCCACGCTGGGGCTTCAATGCGCTATTTGCTGATGTTGCTGTTCTGCTTGCCCCTTATGGCGAGCGCCGTCGAATTCGACGAATTCACCCAGAGCCTGCCACTGGGCCGATCGCTGCAAGTGTTCGAAGACCCGAGCGGTCAGGCGACGATTGCCGACGTCCGCGCGCAAGATGCCGCCGGCCAGTTCAAAGCCCACGACAAAGCCACGCTCAACGCCGGTTACTCGCGCTCGGCGTTCTGGCTGAAGATCGACCTGCATTACCGCCCGAGCAACCCGGCCGCCCAGCGCACCTGGCTGCTGGAACTGGCGTATCCGCCGCTTGATCACCTCGACCTGTACTTGCCTGACACCAGCGGCGAATACCGACTGGTGCGCCAGACCGGCGATGCCTTGCCTTTCGCGAGTCGCGAGATCCGCCAGAACAACTACCTGTTCGACCTTCCCTTCAAACCGGATCAACAGCAGACGCTGTACCTGCGCCTGGCCAGCGAAGGCTCGATCCAGGCGCCGGTGACGTTGTGGTCGAGCAGCGCATACCTCGAAGACCAGCCGGTGCGCCTGTACGTACTCGGCATCATTTATGGCGTGCTGCTGGGGATGCTGGTCTACAACCTGTTCATCTACCTGAGCGTGCGCGACACCAGTTACCTCTATTACATCTTCTATATTGGCTCGTTCGGCCTCTATCAATTGTCGGTGAATGGTGCGGCGGTCGAGTATTTCTGGCCGGACAACCCATGGTGGGCCAACGCCGCGACACCGTTCTTCATCGGTTGCGCCGGACTGTTCGGCAGCCAGTTCGCCCGCAGTTTCCTGCAGGCCAAGACCCACAGCCCCTGGCTGGATCGCTTGCTTATCGGCCTGATTGCCTTCAGTGCGCTGGTGATCGGCCTGTCGCTGATGACCAGTTACGCCCTGGCCCTGCGCCTGGCGACCACACTGGCGCTGACCTTCACCGTGGTGATCTTCGCCGCCGGGATTCTTGCCTGGTGGCGCGGCTTGCGCGTGGCGCGTTACTTCATCATCGCCTGGTCGGCGTTTCTGCTCGGCGGCATCGTCAATACGCTGATGGTGCTGGGCCTGCTGCCCAACGTGTTCCTGACCATGTACGCCAGCCAGATCGGCTCGGCCATCGAGGTTGCGCTGCTGTCGCTGGCGCTGGCCGACCGCATCAACGCGATGCGCGAGCAACAGGCGCAGACCTTGTTCGACGCCGGGCAGAAACTCGAAGTGCTCAACCAGCAACTGGCCCACAGCAACAAGCTCAAGGATGAATTCCTCGCGACGTTGACCCACGAACTGCGCACGCCGATGAACGGCGTGATCGGTTCGCTGGAGCTGATGCAGACCGTCGACCTCGATCCCGAGCTTGAGCAATATCAACAAACCGCCGCCGGTTCTGCTCGCGACATGATGCGCATGGTCAATGGCATCCTCACGCTCACTGAATTGCAGGCCGGCAAACTCAAGGCGACGCCGGGCAGTTTCAGCCTGCGCGCAGTGGTTGAGGCGTTGCGCGTGCAGTTCGAAGGTAATGCAGCGAGCAAGTCGCTGGACTTCAAGGTCGAGGTGCTGCCGACCCTGCCGGATCGCTTGCTCGGCGACAGCGCGAAACTGGCGCAGTGCCTGGAATGCCTGCTGGACAATGCGATCAAGTTCACCCGCGTCGGCGGGCTGGCACTGCGCGTTACCGGGCGGCCGTCGGCGGATGAGCGCATGGCGCTATCGTTCGCGGTTATCGACACCGGTATCGGTTTCACCGATCTGGGCGAGGCGACCCTGTATCAGCGTTTCTTCCAGCTCGACGGTTCGATGACTCGCGAATACGGCGGCCTCGGTGTTGGTCTGGCGATCTGTCGGCAACTGATCGAATTGCTCGGCGGCAAACTCACCCATCGCTCCGAGCCGGGTCGCGGCAGCCGCTTCCAGCTAGATGTCGAATTCGAACTGCCGGTGATCGAAGCGCCTGCGGATCAGCCGCCCCGCGATTGCATTCGTGCGCCGCAGGACTGCACGGTGCTGCTGGTGGACGACAACAGCGTCAACCAACTGGTGATGCGTGGCATGTTGCTTAAGCTGGGTTTCCGCGTGCGCAGCGCGGATAACGGCGCCGCCGCGCTGGACTGCCTGCAACGGGAAAGCTTCGATGCAGTGCTGATCGATTGCCAGTTGCCTAACCACGAAGGTGCATCGCTGTGCTGCCAGATCCATGCATTGCCAGGCTGCGCGCATTTGCCAGTGTTCATGCTGGCGCTGGGTGCGGATCGCGAACAATGCGCCCCGGGCGCGCCTATCGACTATCTGCACAAACCAGTGAAATTCGAGGATCTGCAGGCTGCCTTGCAGCGCCGCGTGCTCAGTTGCTGATGGGGTAAAAGCGCCGCAAAAACGGCGCCTATGACACTTTGTTCAAAAAAGCACCAGTGCTTAACTGATGCCATTGCTGAACACGGAGCGCCGTCATGAACCTGCATCAGTTCGCCGAAACCCACGAAGTCACCAATCAGCCGCCGTCGCTGGACGGCACCAACCTGTACCGCATCGATCTGCCGTTACAGGAGTGGTCGCGGCGTTTTGGCGCCGGTTGGGCCGAGTCGCGCATCGATGCCTATGGCGCACTCGCGGGTGGGCCTTTGATGGAAGCGGGGTTTCTCGCCAACCAGAACAAACCGCTATTCGCCAGCCATGATCGCTACGGTCATCGCATCGATCTGGTCGAATTTCACCCGGCCTACCACGAGCTGATGCGCACGGCGATCGAACATGGCCTGACCTCGCTGCCTTGGGCACATCCGCAGGACGGCGCACATGTCGCCCGCGCGTCGATGACCTATCTGCACAGCCAGGCCGAGGCCGGCAGTGGTTGCCCGCTGACCATGACTTTCGCCAGCGTGCCGGCCCTGCGCTTGCAGCCGGAGCTGGCTGAGCAGTGGCTGCCGAAAGTCCTCGCCACCGAATACGATCCGCGCAACGTCGGCATGGCGCACAAGGCCGGCGTGACCATCGGCATGGCGATGACCGAGAAGCAGGGCGGCACCGACGTTCGCGCCAACACCACCAAAGCCTATCCGGTCGGCGCCAGCGGCCCGGGTCAGGCCTATGAACTGGTCGGGCACAAGTGGTTCTGCTCGGCGCCGATGTGCGATGCCTTCCTGACATTGGCGCAAACCGACAAGGGCTTGAGTTGCTTCCTGCTGCCGCGCCATCGCCCGGACGACACGCGCAATCAGTTCTACATCCAGCGTCTGAAAAACAAACTCGGCAACCAGTCCAACGCCTCCAGCGAAGTGGAGTTTCGTGGGGCGCTGGCGTGGATGATCGGCGAAGAAGGGCGCGGCGTACCAACCATTATCGAGATGGTGGCGATGACCCGTTTCGATTGCATGGTCGGCTCCAGTTCGCTGATGCGTCAGGCGCTGACCCAGGCCAGTCATCACTGCGCGCACCGCAAGGTCGGTGGCAAACTGCTCAGCGAGCAGCCGCTGATGCAAAACGTGCTGGCCGATCTGGCGCTGGAGAGCGAAGCGGCGCTGGCCCTGAGTCTGCGCATGGGCAAGGCGCTCGATCATCTGGATGATCGCCACGAAGCGCAATTCGCGCGGCTGGTGACGGCGGTGGGCAAATACTGGATCTGCAAACGTGCGCCAGGAATGATCAACGAAGCCGCCGAATGCATGGGCGGCGCCGGTTATGTCGAAGACAGCATCCTGCCGCGCCTTTACCGCGAAGCGCCGGTGAACTCGACGTGGGAAGGCTCGGGGAATGTGCAATGTCTGGATGTGCTGCGCGCATTGTCGAAGGAGCCGGGTGTGTTGGATGTGCTGTTCAGCGAATTGGGCGATGGCCATGGCGACAAGCGTCTCGCCGCGCATATCCAGCAGTTGCAGGCGCAGTTCCAGGACACCAGTGATATTCAGTATCGGGCGCGGCAGTTGACCGAAGACATCGCCCTTGGATTGCAGGCCAGGCTTCTTTTGGAAGCGGGGAATTCAGCCGTAAGCGATGCTTTCATTGCCAGCCGTCTGAGCGGTGGCGGTCGCGTCTACGGCGGGTTGCCGCGTGGGCTGGACGTCGAAGCGATTGTCGCCCGCTCGACTCCACAGCTTTTCTGACCCACCTCAAATCCCCCCTCTGTGGGAGCGAGCCTGCTCGCGAAAGCGGTGTGTCAGTCGACATCTTTATTGGATGATCCACCGCATTCGCGAGCAGGCTCGCTCCCACAGGGACATCATTGGTCTGCAGATTTAAGTGTCGCCACAACGCCACTGTTCCCGTGCGTCCACGATGCAGGCAAGATGAAGCTCTGCAAGTCAGAACACAGGAAGCTGATCGTGACCGAAGCGTTTATTGTCGTTCAAACCGCCGAACAAGCCGTGGATCGTCTGGCCGAGCTGCATGAGCGGGCCACCACTGCGCTGAATTCTGCCCTCAAGCGTTACCTCAAGGACCGCGTCGAGCCCGACGCCGAACAGCGTGCCCTGTTTCGTTATCCCGAACTGCGTCTGACCTACCACTGCCAGGGCGAAGTGCCGCAGACCACCCGCGCTTACGCCAAGGTGCAGTTGCCCGGTACTTACAGCGTCACCGTCACCCACCCGGCGGCGTTTCGCAAATACCTGCTTGAACAACTGACGCCGTTGATGCACGACTTCACCGTGACCGTCGAAGTCGGCGTCAGCCAGCAGAACATTCCGTATCCGTACGTGGTCGAGCAGGGCGATGAACTGGCCGGTTCCGGCGTCACTGCGGCGGTGCTGGCGCGGGTGTTCCCGAGTACCGATCTGTCCGCCGCTACCGATGGCATTGCCGACGGTCTCTACGACTGGGAAAACACCGATCCGCTGCCACTGGCACTGTTCGACGCCGCGCGCGTGGACTTCTCGCTGCGCCGGCTGGTGCATTACACCGGCAGTGACTGGCGCCATGTGCAGCCGTGGATTCTGCTGACCAACTATCACCGCTACGTCGACCAGTTCATCGTTCATGGTCTGGAGCAGTTGCGCCGCGACCCGCGTTTCGTGCGCATGGTCCTGCCGGGCAACGTGATCATCGAGAAGAGCATGGACCACGGCGAAGCCTCGGCGATTGCCGCCGGTGTGGTCTGGCACCGTTACCAGATGCCGGCCTATCACCTGATCGCCAACGACGGCCACGGCGTCACGCTGGTGAACATCGGTGTCGGCCCTTCCAACGCCAAGAACATCACCGATCACCTGGCCGTGCTGCGCCCGCATTGCTGGCTGATGATCGGCCACTGCGGCGGCCTGCGTCAGTCGCAGACCATCGGCGATTACGTGCTGGCCCACGCCTACATGCGTCGCGACGGCATTCTTGATCGCGTGGTGCCGCCAAATATTCCCATCCCGGCACTGGCCGAAGTGCAGCTTGCGCTTCAACAGGCAGCGGCGAATGTCACTGGCGAGAAGGGCGACGATCTGAAGAAGCGCCTGCGCACCGGCACGGTTCTGACCTACGACGACCGTAACTGGGAACTGCGCTGGGCTCAGGAACGGCCGCTGATCAACCTGTCCCGCGCGGTTGCGGTGGACATGGAAAGCGGCACGATTGCAGCGCAGGGTTATCGCCTGCGTGTGCCTTACGGCACGTTGCTCTGCGTTTCGGACAAGCCGCTGCACAGCGAAATCAAACTGCCGGGCTCGGCCAACGCCTTCTATGAGCGCGCGGTCAGCCAGCATTTGAAAATCGGCATCGAAGCGGTGGATCTGCTGCGTACCGAACTCAACTCGCTGCACTCGCGCAAGTTGCGCAGCTTCGACGAGCCGCCATTCCGTTAACGGTTAGTCGTGGTCATTTGGCGGTCGGGGCACTAGCATTGTCAGCCCTGATCGCTAAATGTTCTGTCTCTTATGTCCCGTCCCCCGCGTCCACCTTCCCGCCGCCCCGGCGTGAAGCCTCAGTCTTCTGCCCCGCGCCGTGTTGCCAAGGCACCACCGGCCGAGCCGAAACTGATCCTGTTCAACAAACCCTTCGATGTGCTGACGCAATTCAGCGACGGTGAAGGGCGGGCGACGCTCAAGGATTACATCGATGTGCCGGGGATTTATCCGGCCGGACGTCTGGATCGTGACAGCGAAGGTTTGTTGCTGCTGACCAACGACGGCCAGTTGCAGGCGCGCATCGCCGATCCGAAATACAAACTGGCGAAGACCTATTGGGTGCAGGTGGAGGGCGAGCCGACTGCCGAGCAGTTGCAGCGCCTGCGTGATGGCGTCGAGCTGAATGACGGCATGACCCTGCCCGCTGAAGCGCGGCAACTGGCTGAGCCGCAGTTGTGGCCGCGCAATCCGCCGGTACGCTTTCGCGCGACCATACCGACTTCATGGCTGGAACTGGTGATTCGCGAAGGGCGCAACCGTCAGGTGCGGCGCATGACGGCGGCAGTCGGGTTGCCGACGTTGCGTCTGGTGCGGGTGAGGATTGGCGACTGGACCCTTGAAGGGCTGGATCAGGGCCAGTGGCGGGAAGTGCCGGCGCGCTTATAAGGCGCCGGATTCGATCAGGCCGATCACCACACTCTTGATGATGAACGCGGCCACGCCCAGGCCCAGCACGAAAAACAGAATGAACGAGCCGAACCGCCCGGCCTTGGACTTCTTCGCCAGATCCCAGACGATGAAACCCATGAAAATGATCAGGATGCTGACCAGACCGGTCATCATCCACTCTTCGAACAGTGCTGGATCCATTGGCGATCTCCGGCGCGGACAGGGCTGAAAGGGCGGCGGCGAGTATACGCCAAGGGCGGATGGCGGGGTATTGATCTGCGTCGCCTGTGCCGGCCCCTTCGCGAGCAGGCTCGCTCCCACAGGTTGAAATGCATTCCAAATGTGGGAGCGAGCCTGCTCGCGAAAGGGATATCAGCTACGCAAATGAGTCAGCGGCAGTTCGGTGCTGTTGAGCACCTGATTCAGCACAAAACTCGACCGCACGCTGGTGACCCCCTCGATCCGAGTCAGGTGCCCCAGCAGTAATTTCTGATAGTGATCCATATCCGGTACGACCACTTTCAACTGGTAGTCGGCATCCACTCCGGTCACCAGGCTGCACTCCAGCACTTGCGGCAATGTGCGGATTGCCGCTTCGAAATTCTCGAAGCGTTCCGGCGTGTGCCGGTCCATGCCGATCAGCACATACGCGGTCAGGCTCAAGCCGAGCATCTTGCGATCGAGCAGCGCCACCTGGCGCGAGATATAGCCATCGTCTTCCAGTTGCTTGACCCGGCGCGAGCAAGGCGATGGCGACAGACCGATGCGCTCGGCCAGTTCCTGGTTGGAGATACGGGCGTCGCGCTGCAATTCCGCCAAAATACTCAGGTCATACCGGTCAAGTTTGCTCATCAATCTGTCCTTGGTCGTAACTATTGCGGCAGATTATCTATCCAGGGTTAAAAATTGCGCAAGCGGTGTTTAATTGAGCAATTTTCGCAATCCTTTGTCGCAGCCTCAGGCTTATTCTTAACACCAGAATCACTGCTCGGTAACACAGTCCACGCGGCCCGCCCAATCAGGCCCGCCGCGGCCGCCACCCCCACCGGGGATGTGCCGGCCCCCGAGCTGCACACTGTCCAGAAGACGGCGTGAGGTGAGCCGACGTCAAAAGCGTCGAGCCAGGACGAAGTTCTCAGAAGGGAGGCCGACGGGTCTCCCTTTTTTCTTGCCTGCGATTTCATGTTGGCGCCTCAATAAATAAGTCGCGCGACTGATAACCTGTTGCAGAACCCGGTGGGGCTGTTTCGAGTCTCAGCAACAAGCCCTGCCCACGACAGGCTCCCGCAGTGAGGAAAAGCATGAATTCGCGCATCTGGCGTCTGGCCGGTGTTGGTTTGCTGTGTGTGGGTGTCAGTGCGCAAGCGCTGGCCGATGAGCCGCAGAATCGTGGGCCTGGCAACGGGCCGCAGAACGACGGGATCATCCGTGGCGACAACAGCCGTCAGTTCGAGCACAACGGCCAGCCGCACAACAATGACGGTCAATGGCAGAACCGCAACCGTGTCGATGATCGTCCAGAACCGCCTCGCCAGCCGGGCAACAACCTGCCGATCCAGCCGCGACCCGACGCCGTGCACCAGACTCAGGAGCCGCGTCAGGGTTACTACCGCGACGAGCGCCCGCAGAACGGTTACCACAATCAACAGTGGCAGACGCGGCCGCGTCCCGATGACAACCGCTGGCCGGGACGGCCGAACGGTCATGGCAATGGCTGGGGGCCTGGCCCGCAATATCGTCCGGGCCATGTGATCGATCGTTTTCCGGATCGTGATTACCGTGTGCCGTATCGCGGTCAGGATTACTTCTATTCCGGCGGCTACTGGTATCGCCCGCAAGGCCCGCGCTACATCGTCGTGCAACCACCGCGCGGGATCCGCATCCAGTATTTGCCGGATTACGCCCGTGAAGTGTGGATCGGCGGCTCGCTGCTGTTCCTCGCCGCCGGCTCGTATTACGCCTATCAGGAGGCGACGCAGGATTACGTGGTGGTCGAGCCGCCGCTGCAGCAACCGCCGCAACCGCAAGCTCAGGGCTATGACGTCGAAGCCTATCCGGCCAACGGCCAGTCGCCGCAGCAGGTGCAACAGGACGGTTACCAGTGCTCGCAGTACGCGGTGCAGCAAAGCGGTTTCGACCCGCGCACCGCGACCTACCAACCGGCACCCGAAGTGGTTCAGGCCTATCGCCAGGCGCAGGGCAATTGCCTGAGCAGTCGCGGTTATCAGGTCAGATAGGGGCAGCTACAAGCTGCAAGCTACGAGCTACGAGCTACGAGCTACGAGCTACGAGCTTGAAGCTAGAGGCTTGTCGCTTGTGGCTGCTTTTACAGGGTCAGCGTGCACCAGCACTTCGGCCTTCGGATAAGCCCTGTGAATTGCCGCCGCCGCTTGATCGCTGATGCCATGGGCAACTGACAGGGTCAGTTCGCCCGGCAATTCCAGGTGCAATTGCACGAACCAGTGATTGCCGGAAATCCGCGTGCGCAGGTCATGTGCACCGAGCACCCCCGGCACGCTGCACGCCAGTTCGAGCATGTGCTGGCTGACATCGGTCGGCAGTTCCTCGTCCATCAACACCGAAAAACTTTCCCGAGCAATTTGGATCGCACTCCAGAAAATGTACACGGCGATGCCCAAACCGAACCACGCATCCAGTTGCGCAAAACCCATCCCGGCCAACACCAGCGCGATCAGGATGCTGCCGTTGAGCAGCAGGTCCGAACGGTAATGCAGCGAGTCGGCGCGTACGGCGTTGGAGCCGGTCTGCTTGATTACCCGGTGCTGCAACATCAGCAGCGCCGCGGTCAGCAGCAGGGAAAACACGATCACGCCGATGCTCAGCCACGGTGCGCCAAGCGGCTCCGGCGTCTGCAAGCGTTGGTAGGCCTGAAACGCGATCAGCACCGCGCTGCCACCGATGAACAACGCCTGCGCCATGCCCGCCAGCGATTCGGCTTTGCCGTGGCCATAACGGTGATCGTCATCCGCCGGGCGCAAGGCGTAATGCACCGCCAGCAGATTGAGCATCGAGGTGACGCCATCCAGCGCCGAGTCGGTGAGGCCGGCGAGCATGCTCACCGATCCGCTGAGCCACCAGGCAATCGCTTTGGCGATGATCAGCGTGCAGGCGACCGCCACCGAGGCGCGGGTCGCCAGCCGCAGCAGGCGGGCGTGTTCGGGGCTGGAGGTCATTGAACGTCCTTATTCAAGCGGCCGGTTGCAGGCCGAACATCGCCAGTTGCTGGGTGCTGCCCTTGTGCTGGATCAGGCGTGGATCGTCGAGGGGAAAGTCTCTTCCCAGCTCGCTCTCAAGAATCGCCTGCAACTTGTGATTGTCGACCTGTCCATCCGGGCCGATGGCTTGCTTGAGCTTGGCCGGATCGATCTGCGCGGTGTGGCCCGGTTCGAAATAGATCGCCCCGGTGGCGAAGTCGACGGCAAACGCGATCAGCCCGGGAATGATGTAGAACAGCAGGCCGACGGCATCGAGCACGGCAATCGCCGGGTCGATCTTGCCGTCGATCTGGCCACGCCGGTCCGGGTAGAAAATCGAACCGCACGCCGACAGTTGCGTGAGCAGAGTGGCAACCAGAACACCGCCGATCAGGCGAGAGGGTAAGCGCATGGAAATGTCTCCTGAGTCATCAAATAACGAAGCTTCGTCTTGTGAAGTTAAGACCCTGACGAACGCCCGGCAGTTCGCCGTTATACTCGGCCCTCTGTTTTGGAGCCAGCATGATTTCTTTGCCGATCGACGATGTTTTACCCGCCCTGCGTGAAACCCTCGCGTCACGCCACGAAGCCGTGCTCGAAGCACCGCCCGGCGCCGGTAAAACCACCCGCGTGCCTTTGGCCTTGCTCAACGAAGCCTGGCTGGCCGGGCAGACCATCGTCATGCTCGAACCTCGGCGTCTGGCTGCGCGGGCGGCGGCGGAGCGTTTGGCCAGCGAGCTCGGCGAGCAGGTCGGTGAAACCGTCGGCTATCGCATCCGCCTCGACAGCAAGGTCGGCCCGAAGACGCGTATCGAAGTGGTTACCGAAGGCATTCTCACCCGGCGCTTGCAGGACGATCCGGCGCTGGAAGGCGTGGGTCTGCTGATCTTCGACGAATTTCATGAACGCAGCCTCGACGCCGATCTGGCGCTGGCGCTCAGTCTGAACGGTCGCGAGCTGTTTCGCGCTGAACAGCCGCTGAAGATTCTGCTGATGTCGGCCACCCTCGAAGGCGAGCGCCTGGCGGGCTTGCTCGATGACGCGCCGATTCTGCGCAGTGAAGGGCGCATGTACCCGGTGACGATGCGCTGGGGCCGGCCGTTTCAGCCGGGCGAATATATCGACCAGCGGGTTACCCAAACCGTGCTCGAAGCGCTGCACGACGAGACCGGCAGCCTGTTGGTGTTCCTGCCGGGACAAGCGGAAATCCGCCGCGTGCACCAGCAATTGGCCGACGCCATCGGTGAGCGCAAGGACGTTTTGCTGTGCCCGTTGCACGGCGAACTCGACCTCAATGCGCAACGCGCGGCGATCGATCCGGCGCCGCCCGGTCAGCGCAAAGTGGTGCTGGCAACCAACATCGCCGAGACCAGCCTGACCATCAACGGCGTGCGCGTGGTCATCGATGCCGGGCTGGCGCGGGTGCCGCGTTTCGACCCGGGCAGCGGCATGACCCGCCTCGACACTCAACGCATCTCCAAGGCCAGCGCCACCCAGCGTGCCGGCCGCGCCGGGCGATTGGAGCCGGGCGTGTGTTATCGCTTGTGGTCACAGGATCAGCACGAACAACTGGCGGCCTATGGCAGCGCGGAAATTCTCTCGGCGGATCTGGCCAGCCTCGCTTTGCAGCTGGGGCGCTGGGGCGTGACCCCGGGCGAACTGGTCTGGCTGGATGTGCCGCCGGCGGCCGCGTATGCGCAAGCGCAGGATCTGCTGCAACGCCTCGGCGCCTTGCACGGCGACACGCTGACGACCCACGGCCAGGCCATGGCTGAATTGCCGGCGCATCCGCGCATTGCGCATTTGCTGTTGCGCGGTCAGGCGCTGGGGCTGGCGGCGATGGCCTGCGATGTGGCGGCGCTGCTCGGCGAGCGCGATATCTTGCGCGGTGCCGGTGCGGATCTGCACAGCAGGCTGGTGCTGCTTTCCGGCGAAGAGCGCGCCGGTCGTGGTACGCAGGGCGGGGTGCAACGTGCCCGGCAATTGGCTCGGCAATATCGCGGTTATCTGCGCGGCAAGGCGAGCGAGCCGGTCAAAGATGCCGAGCATCCGCGCTGGCTCGGTGCTCTGTTGGCGCTGGCCTACCCGGATCGCGTCGCCCAGCAACGGCGTTCCGGTGGGGCTGAATTCCGTTTGGCCAACGGTCGCGCGGCGCTGTTCGCTGAGGCCGATAGCCTGATGAAGCACGAGTGGATCGTCATCGCCGACCTTGGCAGCCGCCAGGGCCAGCGCGAAGAACGCATCTATCTGGCGGCGGATTTCGATCCGGCGCTGTTCGATTCGGTGCTCGCCGAGCAAGTGCGCAGCGTCGACCAACTCGATTGGGATGAACGCGAAGGCGTGCTGCGTGCCGAGCGCCAGCGCAAGGTCGGCGAGCTGATTCTCAGCCGCGAACCGTTGACCGGTCTCGATGAAAACGCGCGCAGTCAGGCACTGGTCAATCTGGTGCGGCGCAAAGGTCTGGAGTTGTTGCCGTGGACCTCGGAACTGCGCCAGTGGCAGGCGCGGGTGGCGATGTTGCGCCAGCTCGATCTGAGCACTCAGGACGACAGCCAATGGCCGGATGTCAGCGATGCAGCGCTGCTCAATACCCTGGAAGACTGGCTGATGCCCTATCTGGGCAAGGTCGCGCGGCTGAGCCATTTCGCCAACCTCGACCTGTCGAACATCGTGCGCAATCTGCTGCCGTGGCCGCTGCCGCAGAAGCTCGACGAACTGGCGCCGCATCATTTGAGCGTGCCGTCGGGTTCATCGATTCGTCTGGATTACAGCGAACATCCACCGATTCTCGCGGTGCGTTTGCAAGAGCTGTTTGGTCTGGCCGATACGCCACGGATTGCCGGCGGCCGGCAAGTGGTCAAGCTGCATCTGCTGTCGCCAGCGCGGCGGCCGGTGCAGGTCACGCAGGACCTGGCCAACTTCTGGCGCAGCACCTATGCCGAGGTGAAGAAGGATCTGAAGGGGCGCTACCCCAAGCATTACTGGCCGGATGATCCGCTGGTGGCTGAAGCCACGGCGCGGGCGAAACCCCGGGGCACCTGACCCGCAATGGCTGCGCGCCATTAGCCCATCCGTGCTAATTGCCCTTGGTTGTTCAGGCTCGCAAAATCGCCGCCTGAACAATAACAAGCCTTGTTGCCTGGCAGCTTGGCCCAAGGAACGGAACTGCCCATGACCTCTTTTTTCAAGCTCAAGAAGTTGATCTTCTTGTCGGCTGCGCTGCTGGCCGCCTCCAATCCGGCCATGGCCGAAGAGCCCAATCCGATTGGAGACTGGTGGATTATCTACGGCAATGGCGTGCCCCAGAAAAACATCATGTACGTCGCTGATGCCACCTCGGTGGTGCCTTCGCAGAAAACCAAAGGCGCGACCATGGTCGCGGTGACGCTGGTGTATGAAGAACCCGGCAAACCGATGATCGACGTCTACAACCTCGAAGCCCACTGCTCTACGGGCAAGGTGCGTTTTATCAATGGCCAATCCATCGAGCGTCTGGCCTACACCATGCGTCATCTGAAAGTTGCCAACCAATGGCAGACCCCGAAAGAGTTCTGGGTCCAGCAAGCGCTGAAGTTTGCCTGCGCCCCTGGCAGTCGCGCGAAAAACGACATGGCCGCCGTGGGCAAGATGGAATACCTGCAGATGATCGAGATGCTGCAGCAGATGTTTTTCAAGCTCGCGCCGATCCAGCAAAAGAGCCAGATGATGGACAACATCGACAGCCTGCTCGAACTGAAGAAATAAGCCGAGGCATCCAATGACTTACACACGTTTATGGCTGGCAACCCTGCTGGCAGGATTGCTCTTGAGCGGCTGTTCCACTATCGCGCAAAGCCGCTGGGAAGGCCGTGATATGCAGGAAGCACTGGACCTGTTCGGCACGCCCGACTCGATGAAGAAGGAAGTCGGCCCGAACGGCGAACCCTTCGCTGTGCTGACCTGGTACAAGTCCTCGAGCTGGACTACCACCGAAGCGGCCGGCACTTCGATGAACCATACCGGCAATGGCATGGTGTACACCGAGCATTACCAGCAGGTCGGGCACAGCTCCAATTGCAAGTTGCAGGCGAAGGTCAATCAGCAGAAGAAAATCGCCCAGTTCCTGATCGAAGACGGGCGAATTCTGCATGGCAAGTGCACCAATGTTCGCTATGTTCCGGGCTACGTTCCGCCCGGTCTGTGAAGGCTACAGCGATTACGGCGCAGCGGGCAGGAGGAACCGCGCAATCACCGGCAAGTGGTCGGAGATGCGCAGGGTATCGTCCTGCCGCACCTGCGCTTGCAGGCGTTTGAGCTTGGGGCTGTAGAACAGATAGTCCACCGTGCGATCCGGGCCGTTGAGGCCGGGGTCGTTGGGGTAATGGGTCAGCCATTTCGCCCGGTCGATACCGCCGGCCTCGTTGTTGGTCGGGATCATCGGGTACTTGTCCCACAGCAGATGCAGTTCGCTGTCGGCAGAATAGGGCGTGCGCCGCTCAACCGGCAGGCGTCGATACTGGCCCAGCGGCAACAGATTGAAATCGCCACCGATCAGCCACGGCAGTCCTTGGCTTTCATATTTGTCGAGGATTTTGGCCACGGCAGCCACTTGCGCCTGCACGTTGCCGTCCGCCTGGCTGGCGCGCTGCAAGTGGGTGTTGAACACGGTCAGTTGTCCGCCATCGCTGAGCGGCAGTTTGACTGCGAGCAAAGCGTCTTTGGGCTGGAACTGGCGGCTGATGAAGTTGCTCGGGGCGACGGGCAATTGCAGGCGTTCGGCGTGTTCGATGCGATAGCGGCTCAGCGTGGCCAACTGGCGGCCGACGCTGCCGTAGATGTGGGGCTCGGGGACAAAATCGGCTTTCCAGTCGAAGGCGCTGGTGCTGCACGGGTACAGATCGGCGACACGTTCCTGCAACAGTTTGAGCTGGTTCTGGTAATCGCTGGCCTTGGCGCCGTCGTCGAGCTCCTGCAACAGCACCACATCGGGTTGTTCGTCACGGATCACCCGCGCTACTTCGTCGAGGCTGAAGGCCATGTCTTCGGCGGTCGGCGCTTCATCGTCGCCTTCGGCCAGATCATTCCAGAACACGTAGCGCTTGCCGGCGAGGAACTGCACGTTCCAGGTCATGACTTTCAGCGCTTGCCCGGGCACCAGCGACGGCGCCGTGGCGCTGCAACGGACCGGCAGGGTTTCGCGGGCATCGGGGCGCCAGGTCAGGCTGAACAGCAGTACGCCGAACAGGACGACGGCAAGGATGACGAGGAGCAGGGTGTAGCGCAGCAGACGGGTCATGGCTCGGCTTATAGCGTTACAGAAAGTGGCCCCGAGCATACCTGACGGCAGCCGCGAAGCCCAAGCACGGCGCGGTCAGACCGCTCCGTTACGTTTGTCAGGCAATTCGCTGATCAGCATGAACAGGCGGAACAGCACCACACTGGTGAACAGTTGCAGAAAGCTGTGGGCACTGTCGATCAGCCCGGCAATCAGCGGATTCTGCGGTTCGGGGTACACCGCCAGCGTCGCGCCCTTGAGCAACCACAACGGAGTCATCACGCAGAGAATGCACAGCAGGATGCGCCAGAAGTGCCCGCGCGTCAGGCGCAGACTTTCCTTCATTGCCTGCAACGGCCCGAGGCCGCGCAGCACCAGCAGATATTCAGCGAAGGCGAGCATGACCATCAGCATCAGGCCCGGCAGGAAGTACAGCGACAGGCCCAGCAGAATCAGCAAGGTATTGAGCACGGTCAGCACGGCGAAGCGTGGCCACAGGGTTGCGGCCATCGCCAGCAGGTCGCGGTTGCGCGGCGACTCGCCACGGCTGCGTGCATCGAGAAACAGGATCAGCGCGGCGGTGTACAGCGGATACACCAGCAGGCCGACGATGATGCTGACCCCGGCAAAGGTGTCCGGCCCGGTGGCGTGATCGACCGCCTGCTGCAAGAAAGCTTCGACAATCACCAGCGGCAGGCACAACTGCACGATGCTGCCCAGATGGCGTTTGAAAAAATACAAAGAGTCGCGCAGTACTTCGAGGGCATTCATCAGTCGGTATCGCAGGTCGAAAACAGTGGCTCACTTTAACCGATGCAACGCGGGCCGACACAAACGTAAACATTCGGTAAAGGTCATTGAAACGTTTTGTCACTGTCTCCATTACAGGAGAGCACCACGCCCAGAGTGGGTGCGGGCACGTTATTACCGGCAATCTACGAGGTCGCCATGAACAGCGAAGAGCAAACCCTGATCGATGGACTGTTTTCCCGGCTGCAACAGGCCGAAACGGAGGCAGCCCCGCGCGACGCCCAGGCCGAGGCGCGGATCAAGGAACACCTGACGCGCCAACCGGCGGCAGGCTATTTCATGACCCAGGCGATTCTGGTGCAAGAGGCCGCGCTGAAAAGCCTCGACGAGCAGAACAAGCAACTGACCCAGCAAGTCCAGCGCCTGCAGGCCGAACTGCAATCGGCCAAGGCCCAGAGCGGCGCGCCAGCGGCGAGCGGCGGCGGTGGCTTCCTGTCGAGCATTTTTGGCGGTGGCAGTTCGCGTCCGGCGCCGAGCCAGAGCGCAGCGCCGTCGTCCACCGGCGGCTGGCGTGAACCGGCGCCGCAGCAGAGCTACCAGGCTCCGGCACCGCAACAGAACTTCGCCGCTGCGCCGCCCAACTATGCGCAGCAGGCAGCCCCGGCGGCGGGCAACAGCTTTCTCGGCGGTGCGCTGAAAACCGCCGCTGGCGTGGCGGGTGGTGTGATGCTGGCGCAGGGCATCAGCAGCCTGTTCCACCACAATCAGCAACCGGAAGAAATCGTCGAGGTCATCAAGGAAGAACCGGCGCAGGTCGCCGATCAAAGCAACAACGGCTGGGGCGATGATCAGCGCGTGGCGGACAACGGCTTCTCGGGCAATGACCAGGGCGGTTTCAGCGACGCCGATTACAGCAGCGACAATTCGTCGTTCTTCGATGACGACGATTCCTTTGTCTGACATCGTGTTTGAAGGCTGACATAGCCTCTGAAGGCTGACATAAACACTGTGGCGAGGGGATTCATCCCCGTTGGCTGCGCAGCAGCCCCGCTTTTCCTGATTGGAGCGAGGGCTGCTGCGCAGCCCAACGGGGATGAATCCCCTCGCCACACTCACCACTCGTCAGCAGCACCTTTGCGCCTGTGGCCGATTATTCGCGGAACCCTCCTTCGGGCTGGCATACTGAGCGCCTTTTTCGGGCCTGATCGCCTGACCCCGCTTCGTGCGCTTGCGCGCCCACAGGAACTCCGGTGAAAAAAATCGCAGTGTTCGCCGATGTGCAGAACCTCTACTACACCGTGCGTCAGGCCTATGGTTGCCACTTCAACTACGCCGCACTGTGGGCCGACATCAGCAAGAACGGGCAGATCGTCGAGGCCTATGCCTACGCGATCGACCGTGGCGACAGCAAGCAGCAGCAGTTTCAGCAGATCCTGCGCAACCTTGGTTTCACCGTGAAGCTCAAGCCCTACATCCAGCGCAGCGACGGCTCGGCCAAGGGCGACTGGGACGTGGGCATTACCCTGGACATCATGGACGCCGCCGACCATGTCGACGAAGTGGTGCTGGCCTCCGGTGACGGCGATTTCGACATGTTGCTCGAACGCATCATCAACAAGCACGGCGTGCAAGCGGTGGCCTACGGCGTTCCCGGCCTGACCGCCAACTCGCTGATCCGCGCCGCCAGCCGCTACGTGCCGATCGAAGGCGCGCTGCTGTTAAAGAATTAAGCTCAAGAACTGATCTGTACGGAGTTGAACCCGGTTTGGAACGCATTGCAGTCATCGACTTTGAAACCACCGGCCTGTCGCCGAACAGCAGCTGCCGCGCCACGGAAATTGCCGTGGTGATGCTGGAAAACGGCCGCATCGTCGAGCGTTACCAGAGCCTGATGAACGCCGGCGTGCGCGTCCCCGCGTTCATCGAGCAGCTGACCGGCATCAGCAACGCCATGCTGCGCACCGCGCCGTCGGCCGAGCGAGTGATGGAAGAGGTCAACGAATTCGTCGGCTGCACGCCGCTGCTGGCGCACAACGCCTCGTTCGACCAGAAGTTCTGGGATTTCGAACTGGGCCGGATCAAGCGCACGCGCTTGCAGAACTTTGCCTGTTCACTGCTGCTGGCGCGGCGCCTGATGCCGGCGGCGCCGAATCACAAGCTCGGCACGCTCACCACTTTCGCGCGGTTGCCGCATACCGGCCAGGCTCACCGGGCCATGGCCGATGCCGAGATGGCGGCCAATCTGATGGCGCATCTGGCTGAAGAGCTGCGGGGCAAACATGGAGTGCGCGAGTTGAATCACGACCTGCTGTGCAAATTGCAGAAAGTCCCTGCCGCAAAAGTGGGCGAGCATTTGCAGCGTTATCGCTGATCCCGGGTACTCCGACTGATCATTCCCACGCTCTGCGTGGGAATGAAGCCCGGGACGCTCCGCGTCCCTTTCAAAGCCGAACGCAGAGCGTCCGTTGAGGCATTCCCACGCGGAGCGTGGGAACGATCCATGCGGTGTGTCATTCAACGCAACTGTGACTGATACACCGCTTTCGCGAGCAGGCTCGCTCCCACAAGGACCTTGTCGGTCTCAGTTGCTTTCATGCAAAAGTGTACCGGCGCGAAAAACAGGTTTTGTAACTTATTTTTGCGTGGCGGTCTTTCTAGAATGACCGGTCCACAGAAATCTGACTGTCGAGCTGCGCATGCCTGCCTTGCGCCGTTTTTCCCTGCCGTTGATCGCTGCGTTTTTTGCGTTGTACGTGATTTGGGGATCGACCTATCTGGTGATTCGCATCGGCGTCGAATACTGGCCGCCGCTGTTGCTGGCCGGGGTGCGCTTCGTCATTGCCGGCAGCTTGATGTACGCCTGGCTGCGCTGGCGCGGGGCTGCGGCGCCGACCTGGGCGCAGTGGAAAGCGGCGGGGCTGGTCGGCATTTTGTTGCTCAGTTTTGGTAACGGCGCGGTCAGCGTGGCAGAGCACACCGGGGTGGCTTCAGGTGTTGCTGCGCTGGCGGTGGCGACGGTGCCACTGTTCACCTTGTTGTTCGGCTACTTCTGGGGCGCGCGCAATACGCGGCTGGAGTGGGCCGGTGTGGCGTTGGGGATTATTGGCATCGCCATGCTCAACATGGGGTCCAACCTGCAATCGAGCCCGCTCGGCGCGATGTTGCTGATCTTCGCGGCGGCGAGCTGGGCGTTCGGTTCGGTGTGGAGCAAATACCTGCCATTGCCGGCGGGGGCGATGGCCAGTGCGGTGGAAATGCTCGTCGGCGGCGTGGTCTTGCTGATCGGCAGTGCGCTGAGTGGCGAGCATCTGCAAGCCATGCCGCCGCTCGAAGGGTGGCTGGCGCTGGCCTATCTGATCTTCTTTGGCTCAATCATCGCCTTCAATTCCTACATGTATCTGCTCAAACACGTGCGCCCAGCGGCGGCGACCAGTTATGCCTACGTCAACCCGGCGGTGGCGGTGTTGCTCGGCGTAGTGTTTGTCGGCGAGACCATCGGCATCGAAGAAGCGCTGGCGATGCTGGTGATCATCAGCGCGGTGCTGCTGATCAGCCTGCCGCAGTGGCGTCGACCTGCGCAGCCACCCTTGGAAGAGGCGAAAGCCGTTCCGACGGAAGCGCGTACGAATTAGGGTAAACTGCGCGGCATTGCATCCCCGCGTCATTTTTTCCTACGGTACTCCCATGACTTTCGCCTCCCTTGGCCTGATCGAACCCTTGCTGCGCTCCCTCGAGACGCTCGGCTACCAGACCCCGACGCCGGTGCAGGCGCAAGCCATTCCGGCGGTGCTGGCCGGTCGCGACCTGATGGCAGCGGCCCAGACCGGCACCGGTAAAACTGCCGGTTTCGCCTTGCCGCTGTTGCAGTTGCTGGCCATGGAAGGGCCGAAAGTCACCGCCAACTCGGCGCGTGCGCTGATTCTGGTGCCGACCCGCGAACTGGCCGAGCAGGTCCACGAAGCCGTGCGCCAATACGCCGAGAACCTGCCGCTGCGCACATATGCGGTGTACGGCGGTGTCAGCATCAACCCGCAGATGATGAAGCTGCGCGGCGGCGTCGATGTGCTGGTCGCCACGCCCGGTCGCTTGATCGACCTGTTCCGCCAGAACGCGCTGAAACTCAATCAGCTGCAAACGCTGGTGCTGGATGAAGCCGACCGTATGCTCGACCTGGGCTTCTCGGAAGAACTGGCGAACATTTATCGCATGCTGCCGAAAAAGCGCCAGACCCTGCTGTTCTCCGCGACCTTCTCCGATGACATCCGCCTGCTCGCCGGGCAGATGCTCAATGATCCGCTGAGTGTCGAAGTCAGCCCGCGCAACGTCGCCGCCAACACGGTCAAGCAGTGGATCGTCACCGTGGACAAGAAGCGCAAGGCTGAACTGTTCGTGCACCTGATGCGCAAGAACAAGTGGAAGCAGGTGCTGGTGTTCGCCAAGACCCGCAACGGCGTCGATGCGCTGGTGGAAAAACTTCAGGGCCTCGGTGTGAATGCTGACGGCATCCATGGCGACAAACCGCAGGCTACGCGCCAGCGCGCGCTGGACCGTTTCAAGCTCAGCGAAGTGCAGATTCTGGTGGCGACCGACGTCGCCGCCCGTGGTCTGGACATCGAAGATCTGCCGCTGGTGGTCAACTTCGATCTGCCGATCGTCGCCGAGGATTACATTCACCGCATCGGCCGCACTGGCCGCGCAGGTGCCACCGGTGAGGCGATTTCGCTGGTGTGTGCCGATGAAGTGAACATGCTCTCGGCGATCGAAATGCTGACGCGGCAGAACCTGAAGCGCCAGAACGAACCGGATTTCGAACCCGAGCACCGCGTGCCGGACACCGATGCCAGCGGTCAGGTGATCAAGAAACCGAAAAAACCGAAGAAGCCGAAAGCGTCGGGCGGTGGCGGTGGTAAACGCAATCTGGGCAAGTGGGTCGACAGCGGCGAGACCTCGGCACCGGAGCCATCGATCAAGCCAGTGCGCAAAGTGCCGGTGTTCAATACTGGGCCGCGTAAGCGCAAACCCTGAAAGCAGCTTCGAGCGTTCAGCTGCAAGTTGCAAGTTAGAAGCGCTTTGCTTCGGCTTGCTGCTTGCAGCTCAGAACTTGCTGCTGCTTTTGAACCACTGGACGATTCCCAACCCAGCCGCCCGCCCACTGGCAAAACACCCGGTCAGCAAATACCCTCCGGTCGGCGCTTCCCAATCAAGCATCTCGCCGGCGCAAAACACCCCCGGCAGCGCCTTGAGCATCAAGCGTTCATCCATCGCCTCGAACCGCACGCCACCGGCGCTGCTGATCGCTTCGTCCAGCGGACGGGTTTTCACCAAGGTCAGCGGTAATGCCTTGATCGCTCGCGCCAGGAGCGCCGGATCGGCGAAGGTTTCGGCGTCGGTCAGCTCGCGCAACAACGCTGCTTTAACCCCATCAATCCCCACCTGACTGTGCAGATGCTTGGCCATCGAGCGCGAGCCGCGTGGTTTGCTCAGGGCTGCCTGTAATTTATCCACAGGGCGACCTGGCAGCAGATCAATGTGGATAACCGCTGCGCCATAGCAGTTGATTTCCTCACGAATCGGCGCCGACAGCGCATAGATCAGGCTGCCCTCGATCCCGGTCGCGGTGATGACGCATTCGCCCAGACGCGGGATATCGTCGTTTAACCCGATGGCGATGTTTTTCAGCGGCGCGCCGGCGAATTTGCTCACCATCAGCTCGCTCCAAGCTTGCACCTCGAAGCCGCAATTGCTTGGCTGCAACGGCGCCAGATCCACGCCGCGCTGCTCCAGCGGCAACATCCACGCGCCATCCGAGCCCAGGCGCGACCAACTGCCGCCGCCGAGGGCAAGCAGGGTGGCGTCGGGGTTTACGCTGATTTCGCCTTCCGGGCTGGCGATGCGCAGTGCACCGCTTGCGTCCCAGCCGAGCCAGCGATGGCGGGTGTGGATAACCACGCCGCTGTCGCGCAGGCGCTTGAGCCAGGCGCGCAACAGTGGGGCGGCTTTCATGTCGGTGGGGAACACGCGGCCGGAGCTGCCGATGAAGGTTTCGATGCCCAGTTCATTAATCCACTGGCACAGCGCATCGGCATCGAATGCGCGCAGCAGCGGGGCGATCTGCGGTGCGCGCTCAGCGTAGCGGGAGAGGAATGCCGGGTAGGCTTCGGAGTGGGTGATGTTCATGCCGCCGACCCCGGCCAGCAGGAACTTGCGCCCCACCGAGGGCATGCCGTCGTACACGTCGACGCGGATTCCGGCCTGGCTCAGCACTTCGGCGGCCATCAGGCCGGCGGGGCCACCGCCGATGATGGCGACGTGGGTGTTGGCGGGGGCGGAATTCTGGGTCATGGGCGTGCGCTGCGGTATGGCGGGACAAGGCGCGCATTCTAACAGCGCTGAACCCCTGTAGGAGTGAGCCTGCTCGCGAACGCGGTCTGTCAGTCAATTAGATGTTGTAGGTGCTAAAGCTTTCGCGAGCAGGCTCGCTCCCACCGGGGCTGCGGTGTATTACGAGGCTGGTTAAAAAAAAAACAGTGCGCTGGGCGCCTTGCCCAGCATGGCCTGCAGTCCCTTTCGCTCAGGTTATCCACAGGCAGTTCCACAGCGATTGTGGGTAACGCAGCATGTTTCAATGACAGCCGTGTGAATCCCAGACCCGTTGCGCGCTGTGATGGAGGATGCCGTGGCGGCGGGCGAGGGCGTGGCGGTCCTTGCTGTAGCCGCCGCCGATTACCCCGACCACCGGGATGTCGCGGCCCAGACAATGGCGCATCACCCGTTCATCGCGCTCGGCCACGCCGGAGTCGGTCAATTGCAGATAACCAAGGGCATCGTCCTTGTGCACATCAACGCCAGCGTCGTAGAGCACCAGATCCGGTTGATACAGCGGCAACAGGTAGTTGAGCGTGTCATCGACCACCTGCAGATAATCGGCGTCACCCATGCCTTTGGGCAGCGGAATATCCCAGTCACTTTCTGCCTTGCGTGCGGGAAAATTCTTTTCGCAGTGCAGGGAAACAGTAATCGCCTCCGGCGTGTCGTGGAGAATCCGCGCGGTGCCGTCGCCCTGATGCACGTCGCAGTCGAAGATCAGCACGCGATTGACCCGGCCGCTCTGCAACAGGTACTGGCTGATAATCGCCAGGTCATTGAAGATGCAGAACCCGGCGGGGTAATCGTAGTGAGCGTGATGGGTGCCGCCGGCCAGATGACAGGCCAGACCATGTTCCAGCGCTTGCTCTGCCGCGAGGATCGAACCGCCCACCGCACGTACGGTGCGTCGCGCCAGCGCCTCGTTCCACGGCAGGCCGAGGCGCCGTTGGTCTTCGCGGGACAACTCGCCGCTCATGTAGCGTTCGATATAGCTGCGGTCATGGGCGAGGGCGAGGATGTCGTTGGGACAGATCTGCGGGCGCAGCAGGTCGGCGTCGCGGGTCAGGCCGCTGTCGACCAGGTGATCACGCAGCAGCCGGAACTTGTCCATGGGAAAGCGGTGATCCGCGGGAAACTCGGGGCTGTAGTCTTCGTGATAGATCAACGGCAAGGGCATGGCTTGTTTCGCGCAGAACCAGGGAAAGAATGAACGATCCTACCAGCGATGTAGACTCAACGGCATGGAAATGGAGGGGACGATGGAGCCGATACTGGAGCTGCAAAGCGCGCGTTTGTTGATGCGTCAATGGCAGGACGAGGATTTGCCGGCATTCGCCGCGATGTGCGCCGATCCGCAGGTGATGCGCTACTTTCCGGCGCCGCTGACCCGGCTCGAAAGCGCCGCATTGATCGGCCGCGTGCGCGGGCATTTCGCCGAGCACGGCTTTGGCCTGTGGGCGCTGGAGCGCAAGGACACGGGCGAGTTCATCGGTTTCACCGGGTTAGGCGTGGTCGGCTTCGATGCGCCGTTTACCCCGGCGGTGGAGATCGGCTGGCGTCTGGCCAAGGAACACTGGGGCCTGGGTTACGCCAGCGAAGCGGCGTGGACGGCACTGCGCGCGGGTTTCGACCAATTGAAACTGGAGGAAATCGTCTCGTTTACCGCCGGGCAGAACGCGCAGTCGGAGAAGGTCATGCAGGCGATCGGCATGCATCACGATCCGCAGGATGATTTCGATCACCCCAGGCTTGCGCTCGATCACCCGTTGCGCCGTCATGTTCTGTATCGCATCAGCCGCGAACAATGGCTGCAAACCTTGCATGAATAAGCCGACACGGACGTTTACAATGGCCGCCATCGTATTTGGCCCGTGCCAGAACCTGAATCGTCCGCCGCAGCCAAGACTGCGCGGCCATTGCTTTGTGTGAGGAGAGTCTGAATGAGCCAAGTGCTGGAAGATCTGGTCGATCTGCTGACCCTGGAACCGATCGAAGAAAACCTGTTCCGTGGTCGTAGTCAGGATCTGGGGTTCCGCCAGTTGTTCGGCGGTCAGGTGCTCGGTCAGTCGCTGTCGGCCGCCAGTCAGACGGTGGAAGAGGCGCGCCATGTGCACTCGCTGCACGGTTATTTCCTGCGCCCGGGCGATGCCAAGTTGCCGGTGGTCTATTCGGTTGATCGCGTCCGTGATGGCGGCAGCTTCAGCACTCGCCGCGTGACGGCGATCCAGAAGGGCCACCCGATCTTCACGTGCAGCGCTTCGTTCCAGTACGACGAAAAAGGCTTCGAGCATCAGGGCCAGATGCCGGCGGTGGTCGGCCCGGAAAACCTGCCCTCGGAGCTGGAACTGATCCAGCAGCGAGCGCACCTGATTCCCGAGCACATGCGTGAAAAACTGCTGTGTCCGAAACCGATCGAAGTACGCCCGGTTACCGAAAAAGACCCGTACAACCCGCAACCGGCCGATCCGATCAAATATGTGTGGTTCCGCGCCGATGGCGCTCTGGCCGACATTCCTGCGCTGCACAAATACCTGCTGGCGTATGCCTCGGACTTTGGTCTGCTGACCACGTCGATGCTGCCCCACGGCAAGTCGGTCTGGCAGAAAGACATGCAGGTCGCCAGCCTCGATCACGCGCTGTGGTTCCACAATGATCTGCGCGCCGATGACTGGTTGCTCTACGCGATGGACAGCCCGTGGGCCGGCAACTCCCGTGGTTTTTCCCGTGGCAGCGTGTTCAATCGCGCCGGGCAACTGGTCGCTTCGGTGACTCAGGAAGGTCTGATCCGCCATCGCAAGGACTGGGCATGAGCCTGACCGAGGTTCGTCATTGGGTGTTCGACATGGACGGCACGCTGACTGTCGCCGTGCATGATTTCGCGGCGATTCGTGTGGCACTGGCGATTCCACCCGAGGACGACATCCTCACCCATCTCGCCGCATTGCCAGCGGATGAAGCGGCGGCCAAGCATGCCTGGTTGCTCGAGCATGAACGCGATCTGGCGTTGGGCTCGACCCCGGCCACCGGCGCGGTGGAGCTGGTGCGCGACCTGCATGCGCGCGGTTATCGCCTCGGCATTCTCACGCGCAATGCGCGGGAGCTGGCACATGTCACGCTGGAGGCGATCGGCCTGGCCGACTGCTTTGCGGTCGAGGATGTGCTGGGTCGCGACGAAGCACCGCCGAAGCCGCATCCGGGCGGTTTGCTGAAACTGGCCGAGGCCTGGCAAGTGCCGGCCAGTGACATGGTGATGGTCGGCGATTACCGCTTTGATCTGGATTGCGGTCGAGCAGCGGGGGCGCGGACGGTGCTGGTGAACCTGCCGGATAACCCGTGGCCGGAGTTGACCGATTGGCATGCGAAGGATTGTGTTGAGTTGCGGCGGATGCTGCAGGCCTGAGATCGTTGTTGTCTGATCGGACGCCTTCGCGAGCAGGCTCGCTCCCACAGGGGAATGCATTCCGAGTGTGGCATTTATTCCAAATGTGGGAGCGAGCCTGCTCGCGAAGGGGCCGGTGGATTCATTAGAAAACTCACTGATCAAACAAAGCCTTCTGCCCCTCCGCCGACGTCAGCATGCCATCCCCGTCATGCCCGACCCCGGGCACTTCAATCAGCCGCTGATTGACCCCCTCGGGATGCCGGCGCAGTAAGTAGCCGAAATACATTTTTCCGCGCATCAAGCGGTAAGCCCCTTGCGCCTCGGCCGCGCAGCTCTTGTCCAGCGCCGGATGTTCCGGGTCGACGTCCTGCTGCCCGAGCAGATAAATCACCTCGCGTTTGACGTAAGCGCTCTCGACCTGCAACGGCGTTTGCCCTCCGGCGTACACCGGCATGTCCGCCAGGCCGTACTTCCAGCGATTGAAGCCCGGGCATTGTGCGTGGTCGAACGCCACTGGCCGCTGCTCGTTGAAGTACGCATAAGAAGAAGGATTGGCCACTACATAGCGCAAGCGAATGCCGTTGGCCTTGAGCGCTGGCTGATCCCTGGCCAGCAGGGCGTAACGCTGCACCACCTGACCGCCACCGGAGTGGCCGAAGATCACGATCTGCTTCACGTCCGGAAACTGTTTGCGGTCGCTGAGCCGCGCGACGATTTCGTCCAGCGCCGCGTAGGAACTCAGCGGATTCGGCCCGGTGGACAAGCCGCCGCCCATCCACTCGTTGCCCTGCCAGCGCAGCACCGTCGGCGGCAAGGAATACAGGGTGACGTCGCTTTCATTGAGAAACTGCGGAGCGATCACCAGCGTGTGCGCGGTCTGCCCGGCGAGTTCGGCGGCGCTTTCCGCGCTTTTGCGGTAGGTCTCGGCGTTGCGCAGGCGACCGTGAATGACGATCAGCACCCGCTCGATCTTCTCCGGTGCCGGGCCGATGCCCACCGCCATTTCCCCGGCCTTGAGTTGCAGGCGACCGGGGCTGATCGCATCGACGCCGGCCGCTTGCGCAGTGCCGGCGATGAACAGTAACGCCACAAGCCATTTATGCATTTACAGGGTTTTCGCCGCGAAGGTGTCGCACTGGCTTACCTGGCCTTGCGCGAATCCGGTTTTGAACCAGCGCACTCTTTGCGCTGACGTACCGTGGGTGAACGAGTCCGGCACCACGCGGCCCTGACCCTGTTGCTGCAAGCGATCATCGCCGATGGCGTTGGCGGCATTCAAGGCTTCTTCGATGTCGCCGGGCTCCAGCCAGTTCAGGCGTTTCTGCGCGTTATACGCCCAGACGCCAGCGAGACAGTCGGCCTGCAATTCCTGACGAACCAGCAAGCCGCCGTCGCCTTCCATTTGCCGGCCTTGCTGACGCGCCGTCTGCATCTTCGCCGAGACGCCCAGCAGCGTCTGCACATGGTGGCCGACTTCGTGCGCAATCACGTAAGCCTGAGCGAAATCGCCGGCGGCTTTGAAGCGCTGCGACATTTCCTGAAAGAACGCCATGTCCAGATAGACCTTCTGGTCGGCCGGGCAGTAGAACGGGCCGGTGGCAGAAGTGGCCATGCCGCACGCGGAGTTCACCCGATTGCTGAACAGCACCAGTGTCGGGTCTTTGTATTGGCGTCCGGCCTGCTGGAAGATCGGACCCCAAGTGTCTTCGGTGTCGCCGAGGATCGAGCGGACGAATTCGGCCTGTTCATCATTGGCCGGTGGCGCGTGACGGGTTTGCGAGGAGGGCGCCGGCTGCTCCATCTGCCCGGTCAACTGGCCGAGGATCTGCATCGGGTCCTGGCCGGTGAGCCAGCCGATGCCGACAATCAGCACAATAGCGGTCAGGCTCAGGCCCTTGCCGCCACCGAAGCGCATGCCGCCGCCACCGCCGGCATCATCACCCCGGGCGTCGACGACGTTGTCACTGCGTCGGCCTTTTTTCCATAGCATGTGGGAATCCTCTTTTATTGCCGGTGATGAATCTGCTGGTGATGAGTGTTGCCGCTGTGTGAGTGTGGCGCCAGTCCGGTCGTCCGTCCATGCACACGCGCCCACATGGTGCGGGCCTGGTATTGACGGTCGAGCGGGCCGTGAATTCAATCCCGAGTGGAATTTCTTCCGTCGAATTCATGAACCCGCTGTTTCGACGGCAGTCTGTGATGTTGCACACTGGCCGGGCGCCGAAGTGGCGGGAATCTTGCCTCAAGGTTTTGCCTGGCGGCGGTTTCCCGGCGAAGAAGAGTGCAACCTGTGCGGTTGCTGAAAGCTCTGCCGACTATGATTGCCAAACCGATTGCCGCCAGCGCGAACGCTCGCCCGGGTATTTTTTCAGAGATTGCCAATGACCGTCAGCACCCCGCTCTCCGGTGTCAACCAGCCCTTCAAGGGGATCTTGCTGATTGTCGTGGCGACGTTCCTGTTTTCCAGCCACGACGCGTTGTCGAAATACCTCTCCGGTTTTTATCCGATCGTGATGGTGGTTTGGGCGCGCTATGTGGTGCACACCTTGTTGATGGCGGGGATTTTCCTGCCGCAGTCCGGTTTGCGCGTGCTGCGCACCAAGAAACCGTTATGGCAGCTCGCCCGTGCACTGTGCCTGCTCGGCACCAGCCTGTTTTTCACCACTGCGCTGCTGTACATCCCGCTGGCCGAAGCCACGGCGGTCAACTTTCTCGCACCGGTATTGGTCACCGCATTGTCGGTGCCGCTGCTCAAGGAACGCGTGACGCGCGGGCAGTGGATCGCGGTGATCTGCGGTTTCATCGGCGTGCTGATCATCGTCCACCCGGGCGGCGAACTGTTCACCCCCGCGATCCTGCTGCCGTTCTGCTCGGCACTGTTCTTCTGCTTCTACCAATTGCTGACGCGCAAACTCGCCGAAGTGGACAGCCCGACCACCAGCAACTTCTTTGCCGGGCTGTGCAATACCTTGGTGATGAGCGCGCTGGTGCCGTTCTTCTGGCAGGTGCCGACGTTGCCTCATGCCGCGCTGATGCTGGCGCTGGGCAGTTGCGGGATGACTGCGCACTTGTTTCTGACTCAGGCCTTCCGTCACGCCGCGCCGGCATTGCTGGCGCCGTTCGGCTATTGCCAGATCGTCTTTGCCGGGTTGTTGGGCTGGCTGCTGTTCAATCACACCCCGAGCGGGTTGACGGTGATCGGTATCGCGGTGATCTGTTGCAGCGGATTGGCGGCAGCGTGGCAGCAGAGCCGGCGCTGAAGAAGGGGGCCCGGTACAACTTGTGGGAGCGAGCCTGTTCGCGAAAGCGGTGTGTCACTCGCCATATTCGGTGGCTGACGTGACGCCTTCGCGAGCAGGCTCGCTCCCACAATGGGATGTATGCAGGCAGGTTATTCGGAAATGGTCGGAATCTTGCGCGGTGCCATGAAGTACATCCACGTCAGTGCGAGGAAGTACATCGCCGGGATCAGCGTGAACAGCACCGTGTAGTTGTTGTTGGTAACGGTGAGGATGTGGCCGACGATCTGGGTCATGAACATCCCGCCGATCGCTGCGCACATGCCGCCAAAGCCGAACACCGTGCTCATCATGTGCTTGGGCGTGTAGTCCATCACCAAGCTCCAGATGTTCGCAGTCCAGGCCTGATGCGCGCCGATCGCCAGCGAGATCGCCGCCACCGCCACCCACAGATTCGCCGAGCCGGCGGCCATCACCACGCCGATGATGCAGCAGGCAAACAGCAACATCGACAGCAGCCGCGCCTTGATCGAGTTCATCCCGCGACCGATCAGGAACGAGGACAGAATCCCGCCGCCGACACTGCCGAAGTCAGCCGTGACATAAATGATGATCAGTGGAATACCCATCTGCGTCACGTTGATGCCGAGGTTGTATTGCTGATTGAGAAACGGCGGCAGCCAGTACAGATAGAACCAGAACACCGGCGCGGTCAGCGAGTAGGCAAGGGCGAAGGCCCAGGTGCCGCGCATGCGCAGGATCTTGCTGAACGGCACGCGGGCCTGTTCCGGTTCGACTTGCTGCTGGATGTAATCGAGTTCCGACTGTTTCACCGTCGGATGGTCTTCCGGATTGAAATACTTCAAGCCCCAGAACAACAGCCAGATGCCACCCAGTGCCGCCATGCACAGGAACGCCGCTTGCCAGCCCCACACATGCAGGACCAGTGGCAGGAGCATCGGCGTGAACATCGCGCCGACGTTGGTGCCGGCGTTGAAAATGCCGGTAGCGACTGCACGTTCACCAGCCGGGAACCACAGGCGCGTGGTTTTCACACAGGCCGGGTAGTTGGCCGCTTCCGTCAGGCCGAGGATGAAGCGGCAGACCATGAAGCCGACCGCCGAGGTCGCCAGGCCATGGGCGCCGGTGGCCAGGCTCCAGAGCAGTACGGCGCAGAAGAACACGCGCTTGACGCCGACCCGGTCGATCAGGCGTCCCTGCAGGACAAACCCGATCGCGTAGCCGACCTGAAACCAGAAGTTGATGTTGGCGTAATCCATCGCCGTCCAGCTCATTTCCTTGGCGAGGATCGGCTGCATGACGCCGAGGGCGGCGCGGTCGATGTAGTTGAGGGTGGTGGCGAAAAACACCAGCGCCAGCATGCCCCAGCGGGTCTTGCCGACAGCCATGGCGCCGCGGATCTTGTCGCCTATGCCACCCGTGGCAGTGCTCATGGCCGGAGCCATGCGGGAAGTCTGTGAAGGAATCATGTGTTCCACCCGTTTTTGGATTTGTTATTTGGTGTTCTTTTCTGTCGAACACCTTGCCCGGCGGTTAGTGGCCGGACTCGATGTGCAACCGATGTTGGGCAGTGAACAAAAAATCGTCAATTCGCCAAATCGCCTTAGTGTTCGATAATCGCACGCAAAACTAACCGGGTAGTACACTTTAAATTGCTGCGCGCAGGGATGCAGCCAATAATTTGCTCATCCTATAAAAGCGGCGCGGCTCACGCAGCCGCCGTCTCCAAACGGGAGTTGAAACATGCAGCGTTCCATTGCCACCGTTTCCTTGAGCGGCACCCTGCCGGAAAAACTCGAAGCCATTGCCGCCGCCGGGTTCGACGGCGTGGAGATTTTCGAAAACGACCTCCTGTACTACGACGGCAGTCCCCGGGAAATTAAACAGATGTGCGCCGATCTGGGGATCGCCATAACCCTGTTTCAGCCGTTTCGTGACTTCGAAGGCTGCCGCCGCGATCGCCTGGCGCGTAACCTGGAGCGTGCCGAGCGCAAGTTCGATCTGATGCAGGAGCTCGGCACCGACCTGGTGCTGGTTTGCAGCAACGCCTCGCCGGACAGTGTCGGCGATCAGCAAATCCTCGTCGATGATTTGCGCCTGCTGGCCGAACGCGCCGGCGCCCGTAGCTTGCGCATCGGTTACGAAGCGCTGGCGTGGGGGCGTCACGTCAATACTTATCAACAGGTCTGGGACATCGTCCGTCAGGCTGATCACCCCAACCTCGGCGTGCTGCTCGACAGCTTTCACACCCTGTCGCTGAAGGGCGATCCCGGCGCGATCGCCGACATTCCCGGCGACAAGATCTTCTTCGTGCAAATGGCCGACGCGCCGATCCTGGCCATGGATGTGCTGGAGTGGAGCCGGCATTTCCGCTGTTTCCCGGGGCAGGGCGAATTCGATCTGCCGGGTTTCCTCGCGCCGATCATCAAGAGTGGTTATACCGGGCCGTTGTCGCTGGAAATCTTTAACGATGGCTTCCGCGCCGCGCCGCCACGGGCCAATGCCGCCGACGGTTTGCGCTCGCTGCTGTATCTGGAAGAGAAGACCCGCCAGCGTCTCGAGCAGGAAGCGGCGCCGGTGGCCAACCGTGAAATCCTTTTCGAAACGCCGCCGGCCAGCGAATACAACGGCGTTGAATTTCTCGAGTTTGCCGTCGACGAAGCGCTGGGCGCGAAGCTCAGTCACTGGCTGCAACGCCTCGGCTTTGCCAAGGCCGGGCAGCATCGCTCCAAGAGTGTCAGCCTGCTGCGTCAGGGCGATATCAACCTGATCCTCAACTCCGAGCCGTATTCGTTCGCCCACAGCTTTTTCGAAGCCCACGGCCCGTCGCTGTGCGCTACGGCGGTGCGGGTCAAGGACAGCGCCAGTGCGCTGGCCCGGGCGGTCGCTTACAAGGGGCAGCCCTATCGCGGGCTGGTCGGGCCGAATGAACTGGAGCTGGCGGCGGTGCGCGCACCGGACGGCAGCCTGATTTATCTGGTCGATGCGGACGCCGACGTGTACGGCACCGATTTCAATCTGTTGCCGGACGCGCAGACCGGCGGCGGCCTCAAGCGTATCGATCACATGGCCATGGCGTTGCCGGCGGACAGCCTCGACAGCTGGGTACTGTTCTATAAAAGCCTGCTGGATTTCGAAGCCGACGATGAAGTGGTCTTGCCCGATCCGTACGGTCTGGTGAAGAGCCGCGCACTGCGCAGCCGCGACAGCTCGATCCGGCTGCCGCTGAACATTTCCGAGAACCGCAACACCGCCATCTCCCACGCGCTGTCGAGTTATCGCGGCTCCGGTGTGCATCACATCGCTTTCGATTGTGACGACATTTTCGCCCAGGTCAGTCGCGCCAAGGAGGCCGGTGTGCCGCTGCTGGACATCCCGCTGAACTATTACGACGACCTCGCCGCGCGTTTCGATTTCGACGATGAATTCCTCAGCGAACTGGCCTATTACAACGTGCTCTACGACCGTGATGCCCAGGGCGGCGAGTTGTTTCATGTCTACACCGAGCCGTTCGAGGGGCGGTTCTTCTTCGAGATCATCCAGCGCAAGAATGGCTATGCCGGCTACGGCGCGGCCAACGTTGCGGTGCGGCTGGCGGCGATGGCCAAATCCCGCAGCGGTGCGGTGCGTCAGGCGAAGTTGTAGGGAATTCGTAAACGCGGGATCAAACACCGGCTGCGCGGCTTCCTTCACTGTCCCGCGCGGCCCATAATCGCCGCTTGTGCAGTGATGGCCGTGAGCCCGCGATGACCATGAATTCAGAACTTTCCGCCGCTGCTGTCGAGTCCGACGCAGTGCCGCGCAAGAGTCGCAAGAACAACCCGGAAAAGACCCGCGAGAACATTCTGCAGGAGGCGATCGTCGAGTTCGTCCAGCAGGGCTTGTCCGGTGCCCGCGTCGACGCGATTGCCGAGCGTATCCACACCTCCAAGCGCATGATTTATTACTACTTCGGCAGCAAGGAGCAGTTGTACGTCGAGGTGCTGGAGAAGCTTTACGGCGATATCCGCAGCACGGAAAACCGCCTGCACCTGGACGAACTGCCGCCTGAGCTGGCGATCCGTCGGTTGGTGGAATTCACCTTCGACCACCACGATCACAACGTCGATTTCGTGCGCATCGTCAGCATCGAAAACATCCACAACGCCGAATACGTAAAGCGTTCCGATGCGATCAAGGCGCTGAACAACACGATCCTCGACACCTTGGGCGGGATTCTGCAACGGGGCGCGGACGAAGGTCTGTTCCGGCGTGGCATCGATGCGCTGGACGTGCACCTGCTGATCAGTTCGTTTTGCTTCTATCGCGTGTCGAACCGCCACACGCTGGGAGAAATCTTCCAGATCGACCTGCCGGACGAAACCATCAAGCAGCGCCACCGCGAGATGATCTGCGAATCGGTGTTGCGCTACCTGAAGGTCTGACTCGATCTTCCCTGTGGAAGCGAGCCTGCTCGCGAAAGCGGTGCGTCAGTCGCCCTGTTTGTTGACTGACTCGACGCCTTCGCGAGCAGGCTCGCTCCCACAAGAGTTACCCTGTTGTTCAGCCATTCATGCTCTGAAAATGCTCAAGCATGCGCTGCGCATCCGCCACCACGCCGCTGAACAGTTCAAACGCCTTCACCGCCTGAAACACCGCCATGTTGCCGCCATCCAGGGTGCGGCAGCCCAAGGCGCGGGCGTCGCGCAGCAGTTCGGTTTCCAGCGGGAAATACACAATCTCCGCGACCCACATTTCCCTGCGCAGCAACCCGGCCGGCACCGGTGAACCCGGCAGCTTGGCCATGCCCATCGGCGTGGTGTTGACCAGGCCATCGGCCTTCGCCAGCGCCCCGGGCAAATCCCGTCCCGCCTGCGCGCGACTGGCGCCAAAATGTTGATTCAGATTGTTTGCCAGGCTCTCGGCACGCTCGCGGTCGACATCAAAAATCGTCAATTGCCATACGCCTTCGCTGAGCAGCGCGTGGGCCACCGCCGCGCCAGCCCCGCCGGCGCCCATCTGGACTACACGTTCTCGGGCAGCGTCTGTCAGACCCCGGCGAAAACCCTCGGCGAAACCGAGGCAATCGGTGTTGTGGCCGACACGCTTGCCGTCCTTCAGCACCACGGTGTTGACCGCGCCGATACCGCGTGCTTCCGGGGACAATTCGTCGAGCAGCGGGATGACCGCCTGTTTGCACGGGAAAGTGATGTTCAGTCCGGTGTAATTCATCCGCTCCGCCGCTTGCAGCAGGTCGGGCAGGGCCGTGCTGTCGAGGTGCAATTGATCGAGGTCGATGAGTTGGTACAGATAACGCAGGCCCTGCGCATCACCTTCGTGCTCATGCAGTGCCGGTGTACGTGAAGCCTGAATCCCGGCGCCGATCAGCCCGGCGAGTATCACCTTGGAACGCGACATGGTTCTTACCTCTGCAACCGCTGACCGAAATGCTCCAGCGCCAGGCGGTAGCCATGGCTGCCGAACCCGCACATCACGGCCGTGGCGATGCCGGAAACAAACGAATGATGACGAAACGGCTCACGGGCGTGGACATTGGACAGGTGCACCTCGATCACCGGCAATTCACTGGCGACCAGTGCATCGCGAATTGCCACGGACGTATGCGTCCACGCCGCCGGATTGATCACGATCCCGGCACAACGACCACGCGCGGCGTGAATCCAGTCGAGCAGCTCGCCTTCATGATTGGTCTGGCGAAATTCCACGGTCAGGCCGAACTCGTCAGCCGCGCGACCACACAGCGCCGAAATATCCGCCAGGGTTTCATGACCATAAGTCGCCGGCTCGCGGGTGCCGAGCAGGTTCAGGTTCGGGCCGTTAAGCACCAGAACGATAGGGGGCATGGGGGCAACTCCAATTATTGTTTTTGGCATGGGCCGAGAGGTTCCGGCCTGTGGAGATAAAATGTACTAGATGGTTACATCGGTCAATTGAACAGAAATGACCTGGGCGTTTTATGTTCGGTGATCGCACAGATCAAAAGATCGCAGCCTTCGGCAGCTCCTACAGATAACCGCGTTCCACATGTAGGAGCTGCCGAAGGCTGCGATCTTTTAGAGCACCCACAAAAAAGCCGTCAATCACGACGGCTTTCTCGTACCAACTACCCGCGATTAGCGTCGGGTCAGCAGCACACCGGATTCCATGTGATGGGTCCACGGGAACTGGTCAAACATCGCGCACTTGGTAATGCGGTGGGTGTCATGCAACTGGGCGATGTTGGCCGCCAGGGTGTCCGGGTTACAGGAGATGTAGAGGATGTTGTCGAAGCGCCGGGTCAGTTCGCAGGTGTCCGGGTCCATGCCGGCGCGCGGTGGGTCGACGAAGACGCTGCCGAATTCGTAGCTCTTCAGATCGATGCCGTGCAGGCGGCGGAACGGGCGCACTTCATTGAGCGCTTCGGTCAGCTCCTCGGCGGACAAACGCACCAGCGTGACGTTATCCACAGCGTTTTCGCTGAGGTTGCTCAGGGCCGCGTTGACCGAAGTCTTGCTGATTTCGGTAGCGAGCACTTTGCGCACGCGAGTCGCCAGCGGCAGGGTGAAGTTGCCGTTGCCGCAGTACAACTCGAGCAGATCGTCGCTGCGATCGCCCAGCGCTTCGTATGCCCAATTGAGCATCTTCTGGTTCACCGTGCCGTTGGGCTGGGTGAACGCGCCTTCGGGCTGGCGATAGCTGAAGGTGCGGCCGCCGACTTCGAGTTTCTCGACGACATAGTCCTGACCGAGCACTTCGCGCTTGCCTTTGGAACGGCCGATGATGCTCACGCCGAGATCTGCCGACAGCTTCGTTGCTGCCGCATGCCAGTGCTCGTCCAGCGGACGGTGATAGCACAGGGTGATCATCGCGTCGCCGGCCAGTGTGGTCAGAAATTCGACCTGGAACAGCTTGTGGCTCAGCGCCGAACTGGCTTGCCACGCGGCCTTCAACTGCGGCATCAACTGGTTGATGCGCAGGCTGGCAATCGGGAATTCTTCGATGAGGATCGGCGTGCGCTTGTCGTTCTGGGAGAACATCGCGTAGTGGCGTTCGCCGCCCTCGCGCCACAGGCGGAATTCGGCGCGCAGGCGGAAGTTCTGCAACGGCGAATCAAACACCGTCGGCTCGGGTGCATCGAACGGTGCCAGCAGATCACGCAAGCGCGTGACCTTGGCTTCGAGTTGTTCGGCGTAGGCTTGGGAATCGAAACTCATGCGTTGAACCAACCCAACTTGATCACAAACAGAATCGACAGAATCACCAGTGCCGGGTTCAGCTCACGGGCACGGCCGGACAGCAGCTTGATGGCAGTCCAGGCGATGAAGCCGAAGGCGATGCCGTTGGCGATCGAATAGGTGAACGGCATGGCCAGTGCGGTGACCACAACCGGCGCCGCCACGGTGATGTCGTCCCAGTCTATTTCCGCTAGGCCGGAAGTCATCAGCACGGCGACGAACAGCAGCGCTGGTGCGGTGGCGAATGCCGGAACGCTGGCCGCCAGGGGCGAGAAGAACAGCGCCAGCAGGAACAGGATCGCCACGACGATGGCGGTCAGGCCTGTGCGGCCACCGGCACTGACGCCGGCAGCGGATTCGATGTAACTGGTGGTGGTCGACGTACCCAGCAGCGAGCCGGCCATGGCCGCCGTACTGTCGGCGATCAGCGCGCGGCCCATTTTCGGCATGTGGCCGTCCTTGCCCATCAGGCCGGCGCGCTTGGCGACGCCGATCAGGGTTCCGGAGTTGTCGAACAGGTCGACGAACAGGAAGGCGAAAATC
This sequence comes from Pseudomonas siliginis, assembly GCF_019145195.1. GTDB lineage: Bacteria > Pseudomonadota > Gammaproteobacteria > Pseudomonadales > Pseudomonadaceae > Aquipseudomonas > Aquipseudomonas siliginis. The sequence continues at coordinate 125,025 of NZ_JAHSTW010000012.1, read as the reverse complement.
ACGCTGACCAGACCGATGTCCAGTGCGCCTTTGATGTCCAGTTGCAGGAAGGTCGGCGCCAGCGACGGCGGCATTGACATGATGCCGCCGAACTCGGTGACGTTCAGTACGATCGAGGCGATGGTTACGGCGAGAATGCCGATCAGCACCGCGCCGCGCACTTTCAGCGCTTCGAGGGCAACGATCACTGCGAAACCGATAGTCGCAAGAATCGGCGCCGGCTTGGTCAGATCGCCGAGGCCGACCATGGTCGCCGGGTTGCTGACCACGATACCGGCGTTGTGCAGGGCGATCAGCGCCAGGAACAGGCCGATACCCGCGGCGATCGCCGAGCGCAGTGGCAGCGGAATGGCGTTGATGATCCATTCGCGGATGCGGAAGATCGACAGCAGGAAAAACAGCACGGCGGAAATGAACACCGCACCCAGCGCCACCTGCCAGGTGTGGCCCATGTGCAGCACCACCGTGTAGGTAAAGAAGGCGTTCAGGCCCATGCCCGGAGCGAGAGCGATCGGGTAGTTGGCGATCAGGCCCATCACGGTCGAGCCGATTGCAGCCGCCAGACAGGTGGCGACGAAGATCGCGCCTTTGTCCATGCCGGTCTCGCCGAGGATGCTCGGGTTGACGAACAGAATGTAAGCCATGGCCAGGAAAGTCGTGACGCCCGCAAGAATTTCGGTGCGCACGTTGGTATTGTGTGCCTTGAGTTGAAACAGCCTTTCCAGCATGTCTGCTCCCCGTGGCGCGCGTGGCGCCGTGAATGTATCGACCTCAACAGCAAAGCACAGACCGTCGCAAGCGCCTGGAAAATTGTCGTGGGCCGGAAAAAGCCGCGCATCATACCAGCCGCGTGAGGAATTTGGCGGATGTTGGTGTCGATCGTCGGCGAAGTTTTGCGCAGCCGACAACTGCGCCATACTGCGCGCTGATTTTTTGGAGTGGGCAGGCATGCGCAACGGTTGGATCAGGATTTTCGGATGGATTGCAGCACTACTGGTGACAGCTCCGGCGTTCGCGGCATCGGCGCCGCCACTCTCCGAGGTGAAGGTGATCAAAGTGCAGTCACCGTCGTGCGGCTTGGAAGATATTGCCGATAACCAGCCGCAAACCCAATGCAATCACAGCGGGCCGAATATCAAAGTCTTCGTGCTGGAAGTCGGCTATGGCCAGAACCAGCCACACGTGACTCTGGATGGCTTCGAGGTCAACGGCACCCGAGGTCCGGTGTGCGCCTTCGATAATGGCAACCTCACCGAATGCACGCCTGGTAGCAAAACCGTCGGCTCTCTTTATACCTTCGATCTGGCCGGCAAACAGGAAGGCACCTTCAACTTCAGCAACACCTCGATCAACGCTCCGCGCAACACGCTTTCGACTCAGCTTTACATCAAGTAACGGCTGTCTGCGAACAGGGTGGACAAAGCTGACTACGCTTGACTGACTATCCAGCGGAAAGCGCCCATGACTTCCAGAGCCCTGATTGCCCTCGCCGAGGGCATCGACGATTTGCAAAGCGTGACCCTGATCGACGTGCTGCGCCGCGCCGGCATCGAAGTGGTCGCCGCCAGCATCGAAGGCCGACGCATGCTGACCTGTGCGCGCGGCACCCGGCTGACTGCCGACGGCATGCTGGTCGATGTACTGGCACAGACTTTTGACCTGATTGTCCTGCCGGGCGGTGTCGTCGGTTCCCTGCATCTGGCGGCGCATCAGCCCTTGCAGCAATTGCTCAAGGATCAAGCCAGCGCCGGCCGCCTGTTCGCCGCCATCGGCGAAGCCCCAGCCACCGCCCTCCAGGCATCAGGCGTGCTGCGCCAGCGACGCATGACCTGCCTGCCCGGCGCCAGCCATCAGTTGTCCGGCTGTACGTTTGTTGATCAACCGGTGGTGGTCGACGGCAACTGCATCACCGCCCAAGGCTCGGGCGCGGCGCTGGAATTTGCCCTGACCCTGGTCGAGCAGCTTGGTGGCAAGGCGTTGCGGGCGAGGGTGGCGGGGGAGTTGATGGCCTGACGGTTCAGCCGTGGGCTGCGAGGGGTTCTATCATTGGTTGCTCACGGTGCTCCGCTTGCCAAAGATCGTAGTCGGTTTGGACGCCTAGCCAAACGCGCGCCTTGCCGATCCCTGCACGCTCAAGTCGTACTGCCAGATCCGGGCTGATCGGCGCGTGTCCGTGCAGTACGCGCGAAAGATGCGGGCGTGCAAAGCCAAGGTGCCGGGCCAATTCGCTCACGCTGATACCAAGCTCGGGCAAGACATCCAGCAGCAGGGTTTCACCGGGGTGTGGCGGGTTGTGCATGGGCATGAGCCTGCCTCCTGTCAGTGGTAGTCCAGATAATCGACCAATTCGATATCCGAACCGACAAAACGAAAGATCACTCGCCAGTTGCCTGAAACGCTGAGCGACCAATATTCGCTCAGCTCACCTTTCAGCGGATGCAGGCGCCAGCCGGGCAAGTCCAGGTCTGCGGGAAGCGTCGCTCGATCCATGAACTGCAACATGCGCGAAAGCCGTTTTGCATGGTCGGCACGAATTCCACGAGTCGTACCTGTTTCATAGAAGCCACGAAGGCCTTTGTGCTGAAAGGATTTGATCATGGCGGCGAGTGTAAGGCGATACATTACACCTGGTGCGGTAACTATGTACCGCACGTTGTCGCTTGATAGGTGCTGAGCAGGTGAGTTTTTTCCAAAAAACTCAGACCTTCTCTTCCACCGGCACATGCATCCGATCCCGACTCGCCAACGTCGGAAACAGTTTGATCCACGTCCCCGTCACCACCAGCGTGCCGATCCCGCCCATCACCACGGCCGGCACGGTGCCGAACCAGTGGGCGGTGAGGCCGGATTCGAATTCGCCCAACTGGTTCGAAGCGCCGATGAACAGCCCGTTCACCGCGCTGACCCGGCCGCGCATTTCGTCCGGAGTTTCCAGCTGTACGAACGAGGCACGGATGACCATGCTGATCATGTCCGCTGCGCCGAGCACCACCAGCACCGCCAGGGAGAACCAGAACGAGGTCGACAAACCAAACGCGATAGTGGCGACGCCGAAGATGCCGACGGCGGTGAACATCACCCGGCCGACATTGCGTTCCACGGCAAATCGCGCCAGAAACAGCGACATCAGCAACGCACCCACCGCCGGCGCCGAGCGTAACAGGCCAAGACCCCACGGGCCGGTCAGCAGAATGTCCTTGGCGAACACCGGCAGCAACGCCGTGGCGCCACCGAGCAACACGGCGAACAGGTCCAGCGAGATCGCGCCAAGGATGTCCGGGCGGCTGCGGATGAAGCGAATTCCCGCCAGCAGCGAGTCCAGCGTGGCTTTGCCTTTGTTCAATGGCGTCTGGCGTGCCGGCAGGTTGAGCATCAGCGTGCAGGCGATCACGTACAGCAGCACGGTCGGGCCGTAGACCCAGACGCTGCCGAACGCGTAGAGCAAACCGCCAAGAGCCGGAGCGACGATAGTGGCCGACTGCTGCGCCGATTGCGCGGCGGCAACCGCACGGGGGAAAAGCGCACTGGGGACGATGCTGGGCAGCAAGGCCTGAGTCGTCGGCATCTCGAACGAACGGGCGGCGCCGAGCAGGAAGGCGAGGATGAAAATCATCTCGCGGGTGACATGGTCGGTGGCGCTGCCGATGGCCAGCGCCAAGGCAATCAATGCCTGCAATGACTGGCAGAGTGCGGCGACCTTGCGCCGGTCATAGCGGTCGGCGACGTGCCCGGTGTGCAGCATGAACAGCACCCGCGGGGCGAATTCGACCAGCCCGACCAGGCCCAGATCCAGCACGTTGCCGGTCAGTTGATACAGATTCCAGCCGATCGCCACGGTGAGCATCTGGAACCCGCTGGCGGTAAAGATCCGCGCCAGCCAGAAAGCCATGAACGGACGATGGTGACGTAACAGCAGGGGCTCTTGTGTGGGCATCTGAAGGCAGGTCTTAGACGAATGAACGGCGAGATTATCACCAGTCTGTAACAGGAAGTTGCTACGAGAAATAATTCAGTTAGCCAGACATCGATCTTTCATGCTGACAATCAACCCTGTGGTGAGGGGATTTATCCCCGTTCGGCTGCGCAGCAGTCGTCGCTTCGAGATTTTGGGGCCACTGCGCGACCCAACGGGGATAAATCCCCTCGCCACAGGGGAGTGAGGCAACTTGTCACGCGGCAAACCACCACGCAGTTCATTGGCAAAAATGGGACTACTCTTTCAACGTTGCTTGATCCAGATCAAGACCCCGACCGGAACTGATCTGGCGGCCATTTGGCCAGACTCCCTGCGTTGCGATGGTTGCAAAAAAAGAACGAATCCGAATTCGCCGCACTCCATATCCGTGGGGGCAGTGGTGCAGGCCTCCGGGCCAGCTACCCGTATTACCTGACAGAGGAAGCCATATGTTCGGTTTAGAGGCTCTCGATCTCGCCCGAATTCAGTTCGCGTTCACCATCTCGTTCCACATTCTGTTCCCGGCCATCACCATTGGCCTGGCGAGTTACCTGGCGGTGCTCGAAGGCTTGTGGCTGAAGACCCGCAACGACACCTACCGCGATCTCTACCATTTCTGGTCGAAGATTTTTGCCGTCAACTTCGGCATGGGCGTGGTTTCCGGGCTGGTCATGGCTTATCAGTTCGGCACCAACTGGAGTCGTTTTTCCGACTTCGCCGGTGCCGTCACCGGGCCGTTGCTGACCTATGAAGTGCTTACGGCGTTCTTCCTTGAGGCCGGTTTCCTCGGCGTCATGCTGTTTGGCTGGAACAAGGTCGGGCGCGGCCTGCACTTCTTCTCGACGGTGATGGTGGCGATCGGCACGCTGATTTCGACCTTCTGGATTCTCGCCTCCAACAGTTGGATGCAGACCCCGCAAGGCTTTGAAATCGTCAACGGTCAGGTGATCCCCACCGACTGGCTGGCAATCATCTTCAACCCGTCATTCCCTTACCGGCTGATGCACATGGCCACGGCGGCGTTCGTCGCCACTGCCTTCTTCGTCGGCTCGTCAGCGGCCTGGCACCTGCTGCGCGGCAGGGACAACCCGGCGATCCGCACCATGCTGTCGATGGCCATGTGGATGGCATTGATCGTCGCGCCGATCCAGGCTGTGATCGGCGACTTCCACGGCCTCAATACGCTCAAGCATCAGCCGGCAAAAATCGCTGCGATCGAAGGCCACTGGGAAAACCATGGCGACGAAGCGACGCCGCTGATCCTGTTCGGCTGGCCGGACATGAAAGAAGAGCGCACCAAATTCGCCGTAGAAATTCCGTATCTGGGCAGCCTGATTCTGACCCACTCGCTGGATAAACAAGTACCGGCGCTGAAGGAATTTCCACCGGAAGACCGGCCGAATTCGACCATCGTGTTCTGGTCGTTCCGGATCATGGTCGGCCTCGGCTTCCTGATGATCTTCACCGGGTTGTGGAGTCTGTGGCTGCGCAAGCGTGACTCGCTGTATACCTCGCGGCCGTTCCTGCATCTGGCCTTGTGGATGGGGCCGTCCGGCCTGATCGCGATTCTCGCCGGCTGGTTCACCACGGAAATCGGCCGTCAACCGTGGGTGGTCTACGGCCTGATGCGCACTGCCGATGCTTCGTCGAACCACAGCTTCATGCAGATGAGCATCACCCTGATCATGTTCGTGGTGGTCTATTTCGCCCTGTTCGGCGCCGGTCTCGGCTACATGATGCGCCTGGTGCGCAAAGGGCCGAAGATCAGCGAAGGCAGCGAAACGCCGGATGGTGGTCCAGGCAAGAAACGCACCCCGGCGCGTCCGTTGTCCGCAGCCGACGACCCGGCCGAGGGCGAGCACGAAGACAACACTCGCTTGACCAAGGAGATTTGACTCATGGGTATCGATCTTCCGCTGATCTGGGCCGTGATCATCATCTTCGGCATCATGATGTACGTGGTCATGGACGGCTTCGACCTGGGCATCGGCATTCTCTTCCCGTTCGTGCCCGGCAAGACCGATCGCGACGTGATGATGAACACCGTCGCCCCTGTGTGGGACGGCAACGAAACCTGGCTGGTGCTGGGTGGCGCGGCGTTGTTCGGCGCCTTCCCGCTGGCCTATTCGGTGGTGTTGTCGGCGCTGTACCTGCCGCTGATCTTCATGCTGATGGGCCTGATTTTCCGCGGCGTGGCTTTCGAATTCCGCTTCAAGGCCAAGGATGAAAAACGTCACCTGTGGGACAAGGCATTTATCGGTGGTTCGATCGCGGCGACGTTCTTTCAGGGCGTGGCGCTGGGAGCGTTCATCGATGGTTTGCCGGTGGTCAATCGCCAGTTCGCTGGAGGTTCACTGGACTGGCTGACGCCGTTCACGCTGTTTTGCGGCGCGGCGCTGGTAGTGGCTTATGCCTTGCTCGGTTGCACCTGGCTGATCATGAAAACCGAAGGCAAGCTGCAGGAACAAATGCACGACCTGGCGCGGCCGCTGGCGTTCGTCCTGCTGGCAGTGATCGGTATCGTCAGCCTGTGGACACCCCTGTCGCATCCGGAAATCGCCTCGCGCTGGTTCAGCATGCCGAATCTGTTCTGGTTCATGCCTGTGCCGATCCTGGTGCTGGTCACCTTGTACGGCCTGATCCGCGCGGTGGCACGTAACGCCAACTACACGCCGTTCCTGCTGACTCTGGTCCTGATCTTCCTCGGCTACAGCGGCTTGGGCATCAGCCTGTGGCCGAACATCGTGCCGCCGTCGATCTCGATCTGGGACGCCGCCGCGCCGCCGCAAAGTCAGGGCTTCATGCTGGTCGGCACGTTGTTCATCATTCCGTTCATCCTGGGGTATACCTTCTGGAGCTACTACGTGTTCCGCGGCAAGGTCACCCACGAAGACGGCTATCACTAATCCCATGCTGGGCTTGCCCTGTGGGAGCGAGCCTGCTCGCGAAGGCGTCCGCAGTGACGCCTTGGCTTAACGGAGATCGATGCAATGACCGGCAAACATTCCCTGCACGACATTGAAGAAGCTGAAAAAAAGCCGCTGTGGCAGCGGCTCGGCTGGTTGGCCCTGATCTGGGTTGGCAGTGTCGGCGTGTTGTTCATCGCCGCCAGCCTGATGCGCATGTTCATGAATGCCGCAGGTTTGACCACCCACTGAAACATCCCGTCCCGGCGCCTTCGGGTATGGACTTGCGACCCTCCTCACGGAGGGTTTTTTTATGCCGCAGATTTATTTGCGCGCCTTGAGGATGACGAATTTCGGCGTGGCCGCCACTTGCTCGACACCGCGGAACAGGCGCGCCAGTTTGCTGTGATAGCCCAGATGCCGATTGCCGACAATGTACAGCGCACCGCCGACCACCAATGCCTCGCGCGCCTGCTGGAACATGCGCCAGGCGAGGAAGTCGCCGACCACCTGTTGCTGATGGAACGGTGGGTTGCACAGCACCACGTCCAGCGACTGCGGCGCCTGCCCGGCCAGACCATCGCCAGCGCGCACGATCACTTCGCGATCGCCCAATGCCGCGCGCCAGTTCTCGGCAGCCGATTGCACCGCCATGAACGATTCGTCGACCAGCGTGTAATGCGCATCCGGGTTCTGCAAGGCGCTGGCGATTGCCAGAACGCCGTTGCCACAACCCAGGTCGGCGACTCGCGCGTGGCCAAGGTTCTTCGGCAGATGGGGCAGAAAGGCGCGGGTGCCGATGTCGAGGCCTTCACGGCAGAACACATTGGCGTGGTTGAGCAATTCGATCGCTGGTTCGTCGAGACGATAACGAGTCGGATAGGGCGATGTGGCGGGCGCTTTGCTTTCAGGCGTGGCGATCAGCAGTCGGGCTTTCTTCACGGCCAGCGACGCCTGCACCGGGCCAATGTAGCGCTCGAGCAGATCGCCGGCAGCGCGCGGCAGATGCTTGACCATGGCGGCGGCGATCACTTGCGCGCCCGGAGCGAGTTGCCCTTGCAGGCGGATCAACTGCTCTTCCAATAGCGCCAGCGTCTTGGGAACGCGGATCAGCACCCGGTCAAACGGCCCGACCAAAGGCTCACCGGCCGGAATCGGACGGATCGCGTCGAACGCCTGGCCATTGCGCAGCAGATTCTTTTCCAGCCCGACGAAACCGAGGAACGAGTCGCCGCTGCTGCTCACCTCGACCTTGCCCAGCAGGCTGATCGCCAAGGCGCCAAAGCTGTCATTGAGCACCAGCACGCGGGTGCTGCTCTGAGGTTGTTCGCTGGCGAGATGATTGAGCAGGTATTCGTCCGCCGCATCGAAAGCTTGCAGCGGTTCATTCTGCTGTTCAGGCTGGCGGATCAGGTCGAGCTGGGCGAAAGGCGTTTCAAGCAAGGGCATGGGGCGGGGACTCAGGATATTCGGCAGATATCCCGTTGCCGGCAGATGGTGCGACGGGATCCGACCGAGTGGACTGCGATGCAAGCAGGTTGCGTCATCACTCGGAAAGGCCTGAATGGTACGTTTTTTTGCGCGTAAATACTCGCAGGATTACCGTGCGATATCGCTCGTCAGTCAGATAATCCCGGCACGAGCGGCGGCAATCACTGCGGAAATCTTGTTGCAGACGTTGAATTTTTCGATGACGTTTTGTACGTGATAGTTAACGGTGCGTTCGCTCAGGCTGAGGATTCTCGAAATATCGTGAGCGGTTTTGCCCATGGCGGACAATTTCATGATCTCCAGCTCCCGGGACGATAGCCTCGGCTTGCTGGGTTTGGCCGGTGTGGGCACGGTGCGGGCATACAGGTCACTGAAGTGTCGGTTGGCAAAAAACAGATAACCGTAATGCTCATACAGTTCGAGCGGGCTGATCGGGCAGTGGGTTCGAGCCAGACTGATGATGCTGCACAAACCGCTGGTTTCGTCATGAAAGGCCTGCGACCAGCCATGCTGCAGCCCATTCTGTTTCAACGCCTGCCACAACTCGGGTGCATCGTTGAAGACTCTTTCTTCCCAGACGATGGGTAATATTGAGTGATTGCAATGCGCTATTACCGGATCAATATTGCGGAAGTTCTCTTTGTTGTACTGGATGTTCCATTCTTTTGGATAGTTATTGATTTGCAAGGCATTCAGGTGGACATCACGATGAGGGGACGTCACTGCTATTGCACAGTAGTTAAAGCCCAGATTCTCGGCAAATCTCAGCAGTATCGGGTACGCCGCTTCAATGCCTTTGGCAAATGTCAGTTGTTTCAATTGTGATTCCTTCCACGTTTCCATGAACTTTGCCTCTGTATCTTGATATCGGGGTGCGGAATGGATCCAAAAGATCCGGCACGAATCGAAGTGTAGGATCTTTCCTGCGAAACGCCTTACATTTTTTCGAGATTGAAACTTTAATGTTTTTAATAAAGTGTTCTTAGCAATGCGCGCTGTTATATTTTAACTGCCATCTTAAAGTTATTACTCTAGATCTAACATTGACATCACATCGAATGTGCAGCGCTGATTCTGTCAATATCATTACCAATGGCAGGTGTTTGGCAGCGCGGTTTTGCGGGACACTGTAGGCAATCGTTTCAAGGAGTGCCTCATGACTGCCAGTGCCGAGAAGTACACCACCCAGACCTTGCTCGATGTGCAAACGTTGACGCCGAACCTGTTCACGCTGCGCACCAGCCGCGACCCCGGCTTTCGCTTCCGTGCCGGCCAGTTCGCCCGGCTGGGCGTGAGCAAGGCCGATGGCAGTACGGTCTGGCGCGCCTATTCGATGGTGTCGTCGCCGTTCGACGAGTTTCTCGAATTCTTTTCCATCGTCGTGCCGGGCGGCGAATTCACCAGTGAGCTGAGCCGGCTACAGGTCGGCGATAGCCTGATGGTCGAGCGCCAGGCGTTCGGCTATTTGACGCTGGATCGTTTTGTCGACGGCCGTGACCTGTGGTTATTGTCGACCGGCACCGGGGTGGCGCCGTTTCTGTCGATCCTGCAGGACTTCGAGGTCTGGGAGAAATTCGAGCGAATCATTCTGGTTTACAGCGTGCGGGAGGCGCGGGAACTGGCTTATCAGGAGTTGATCGCCGGGTTGGCGCAACGGGACTATCTGAGCGAATACGCCCACAAGCTGCAATTCATCCCCACTGTGACCCGCCAAGCTCACCCAGGCGCGCTGCAGGGCCGGATTACCACGTTGATCGAAAACGGTGAACTGGAACGCGCGGCGGGCGTTGAGCTCTCGCCAGAGCATTCGCGTGTGATGTTGTGCGGCAACCCGCAGATGATCGACGACACCCGCGCCTTGCTTAAACAGCGCGACATGCGCCTGAGCCTGACGCGCAAGCCGGGGCAAGTTGCGGTGGAAAATTACTGGTAACGAAAACGGCACCCGCGGGTGCCGTTTTGACGAGTACCGAATGCCTCAGGGCCGCTCGTTCTGCGCCTTGAGCAGGTCGCGAATTTCGCCCAGCAGTTGCTCTTCCTTGCTCGGGATCGGCGGCGCGGTCGGTGCTACGGCTTCTTCGCGCTTGAGGCGGTTGATGGCTTTGACACCCATGAAAATCGCGAAAGCGACAATCACGAAATCCAGCACCGTCTGCAGGAATTTGCCGTAAGCCAGCACCACTGCGGGCGCATCGCCCTGGGCGGCTTTGAGCGTGACAGCCAGATCACTGAAGTCCACCCCACCGATCAACAGGCCGATCGGCGGCATGATCACGTCGCCGACAAACGACGAAACGATCTTGCCGAACGCCGCGCCGATGATGATACCGACGGCCATGTCGACCACATTGCCTTTGACCGCGAAGGCCTTGAACTCGCTAAGCACGCCCATAGTTATTTCCTTGTTACAGATGAGTTTGGTGTAGGCAGTGTAAATCAGCGAAACGCCTCCTGCGCGAAACACCTTCTTACAATGCCCGTTTTTATCGACACATCGATTGACGATTAGTTTGCAAATTGCCAGCAATCGCGCGCGGAATACGCGCTAACCCGCTGACGGGAAAGCCAATTTCTTCAATCATGGTGTTACGTTCTTTCTATTTATGTTCTGCGGCACAGGCCTCTAGCCTTGGTGTGGCGCACCTGGATGCGCCCAATAAAACCAGAGGAACCTGATATGACATCCACTCCTGGACTGGGGGCTTTTCCCTTCCGCCGCACCTTCGGCGTACTGACTGCCGGGCTGCTGACCTTTTCGGTCAACGCCGCTCCGCTGACCCGCGATAACGGCGCGGCAGTCGGTGACAATCAGAACTCGCAAACTGCCGGCGCCAACGGCCCGGTGCTGCTGCAGGATGTGCAACTGATCCAGAAGCTGCAGCGCTTCGATCGTGAGCGCATTCCCGAGCGCGTCGTACATGCACGCGGCACTGGCGCTCACGGCACCTTCACCGTGACCGATGACCTCAGCGACCTGAGCAAGGCCAAGGTGTTCGCCGCAGGCCAGAGCACGCCGGTATTCGTGCGTTTCTCGGCGGTGGTGCATGGCAACCACTCCCCGGAAACCCTGCGTGATCCGCGCGGCTTCGCCACCAAGTTCTACACCGCGGACGGCAATTGGGATCTGGTCGGCAACAACTTCCCGACCTTCTTCATCCGTGATGCGATCAAATTCCCGGACATGGTGCACGCCTTCAAGCCCGATCCGCGCACCAACCTCGATGACGATTCGCGCCGGTTCGATTTCTTCTCCCATGTACCGGAAGCCACCCGCACACTGACCGAGTTGTATTCCAACTACGGTACTCCGGCCAGTTACCGGGAGATGGATGGCAATGGTGTTCATGCCTATAAGCTGATCAATGCCAAGAATGAAGTTCACTACGTGAAGTTTCACTGGAAGAGTCTTCAAGGCATCAAGAACCTCACGCCAAAACAAGTCAGCGAAGTTCAGGGTCAGGATTACAGTCATATGACCAACGACTTGGTGAGTAATATCAATAAAGGTAACTTTCCGAAGTGGGACTTGTACGTGCAAGTTCTCAAGCCACAGGATTTGTCCAAGTTTGATTTCGATCCATTGGATGCAACCAAGATCTGGCCGGGTATTGCCGAGCGCAAAGTTGGACAAATGGTCCTGAACCGTAATCCAGCCAATGTCTTCCAGGAAACCGAACAAGTTGCCATGGCACCGGCCAACGTAGTTCCGGGTATCGAACCTTCGGAAGATCGTTTGTTGCAGGGCCGAGTGTTCTCTTATGCCGATACGCAGATGTATCGCCTTGGTGCCAACGCTCTGCAATTGCCGATCAACGCACCGAAAATCGCAGTGAACAATGGCAATCAGGATGGCGCGATGAATTTTGGCGCCAGCCAGTCCGGCGTCAACTACCAGCCAAGCCGCCTGCAACCGCGTGAAGAAACGCCAGCGGCGCGTTACAGCCAGTCGGCGCTGGCGGGCAGCACGCAGCAGGCGAAGATCCAGCGTGAGCAGAACTTCAAGCAGGCCGGTGATCTGTATCGCTCGTACAGCAAGCAGGAGCGTCGCGACTTGATCGACAGCTTCGGCGGCTCGCTGGCCACCACCGATGACGAGAGCAAGCACATCATCCTGTCCTTCCTGTACAAGGCTGACCCCGAGTACGGCAGCGGTGTGACCGAAGTGGCCAAGGGCGACCTCAGCCGTGTGAAAGCACTGGCGGCCAAACTGACCGACTGATAGCGATGCGGCGTACGCGAGGGCTGTCCGGCCTCGCGTGCGCTCAAGGAGAGCCCGATGCGTATTTTTCTTTTATGCCTGGCCGGGTGCCTGTCGTTCAGCGCGTGGGCGGCACCGGTCGAGCAAAGCCCCGAGGCAATCAAGGCGCAGTTGCAGGATTACTATTTCGACGCCGCACGGCGTGGCGACGTGCCGATGCTCGAGACCTTTATCGAGTCCGGCTATTCCCTCGATACCCGCGACAGCAAGGGTTACACCGCGCTGATTCTGGCCGCCTACCACGGTCAGGCGCCGGCGGTTGAACGCCTGCTCGCCGCTGGCGCAGATGCCTGTGCTCAGGACCAACGCGGTAACACGGCGCTGATGGGCGCGATATTCAAAGGCGAATTACAGATCGCCCGACGCCTGATGGCCACCGATTGCAGCCCCGACCAGCGTAACGGCGCCGGGCAGACAGCGGCGATGTACGCCGGGCTGTTCAAGCGTCTGGAATTGCTTGATGCGTTGAAAGCCAAGGGCGCTGACCTCAATGCCGAGGATCCGCTGGGCAACAGCGCCGCACGTCTGGCCAGCGGCGAAATCCGTACTGCTGCGCCGCGCTGATCGGCGGTGGCTGCGTTATCATCGCGTCTTTTGTTCCGGGGGTTCTGATGGCCAAGGCCAAGCGCATGTACGGCTGCACCGAGTGCGGCGCAACCTTTCCCAAGTGGGCCGGGCAGTGCGGTGAGTGCGGTGCCTGGAACACCCTGACCGAAACCATGATCGAAAGCGGCGGGGCCACGGCCCCTGCCGGGCGCACCGGTTGGGCAGGGCAGCAGGCACAGATCAAGACGCTCGCCGAAGTCAGCATCGAAGAGATTCCACGTTTTTCCACCGCCTCCGGTGAGCTTGATCGCGTACTCGGCGGCGGGCTGGTCGATGGCTCGGTGGTGCTGATCGGCGGTGATCCGGGGATCGGCAAATCGACAATCCTGCTCCAGACCCTGTGCAATCTGGCCAAGAGCATGCCGGCGCTGTACGTCACTGGTGAGGAATCCCAGCAGCAGGTGGCGATGCGCGCCCGCCGTCTCGGCCTGCCGCAGGATCAACTGCGGGTGATGACCGAAACCTGCATCGAAACCATCATCGCCACCGCCCGCCAGGAAAAGCCCAAGGTGATGGTGATCGACTCGATCCAGACCATCTTCACCGAACAGCTGCAATCGGCGCCGGGCGGCGTGTCGCAGGTGCGTGAAAGTGCGGCGTTGCTGGTGCGTTACGCCAAGCAGAGCGGCACGGCGATCTTCCTCGTCGGCCACGTCACCAAAGAGGGCGCCTTGGCCGGTCCGCGTGTTCTGGAACACATGGTCGATACCGTGCTGTATTTCGAAGGTGAATCCGATGGTCGTCTACGTCTGCTGCGTGCGGTGAAGAACCGTTTCGGGGCGGTCAACGAATTGGGCGTGTTCGGCATGACCGACAAGGGCCTGAAAGAAGTCTCCAACCCATCGGCGATTTTTCTCACCCGCGCTCAGGAAGAAGTCCCGGGCAGTGTGGTCATGGCGACATGGGAAGGCACCCGGCCGATGTTGGTGGAAGTGCAGGCGCTGGTCGATGACAGTCATCTGGCCAACCCGCGTCGGGTGACGCTGGGCCTGGATCAGAACCGATTGGCGATGTTGCTCGCGGTGTTGCACCGCCATGGCGGGATCCCGACCCACGATCAGGACGTGTTCCTCAACGTGGTAGGCGGCGTGAAGGTGCTGGAGACGGCGTCGGATCTGGCGTTGATGGCGGCGGTGATGTCGAGTTTGCGCAATCGGCCGTTACCGCATGATCTGCTGGTGTTCGGCGAAGTCGGCCTGTCTGGCGAAGTGCGCCCGGTGCCGAGCGGGCAGGAGCGGCTGAAAGAAGCGGCCAAGCACGGCTTCAAACGCGCCATCGTGCCGAAGGGTAACGCTCCGAAGGAATCGCCGGCGGGGTTGCAGATCATTGCCGTGACCCGCCTTGAACAAGCACTTGACGCATTGTTTGAGTGAACGCCGAACCTCTGTGGTGAGGGGATTTATCCCCGTTGGGGCGCGTAGCGGCCCTGAAAAAACGGGTCTGCTGCGCAGCCCAACGGGGATAAATCCCCTCGCCACATAAATCCCCTCGCCACATAAATCCCCTCGCCACATAAGTCCCTTCACCACATAGATCCCCCTCACCACAGGGCATTCCAATTCGGGGTTGGGGGTGGCGCTAGATTTCGATCAGGGCACCCAGTTCGCGCTCCAGCTCGGCCTCATCCGCCAGATTCAGTTCGATCAAGCGGCGCAGGCGCTGGATCGATTCCAGGCTGATGTGCCGGCAGATGAACCCCAAGTGGCCGTTTTCCTCGTGGGCCAGATGCACGTCCATTTCGATATCGACGTCTTCGCTCAAATGAATGTCGACTAGGAAGTCCTGCTCATTATCCCCAAGCCACGGCTCCGGTCGCTCGATCAGCAGGCCCTTGAGCGACAGGTCGATCAACTTGACCGGCCAGATGTACTCGCCCTGTTTCAGCTCGGTTCGGGCATCGAACGCAATACGTTTGAAACGACGTCGATTGGCGGGGTGCTCGCTCATGGCGCAATCCTCATGAAGGTTCGCTGACTATAGACCGCGAATGCGGGCGCCAGCCAATCGCTCAAGCGTCTAGACCTATGTCGGGGTATGGCCTTTGGCGCCGTAAGCGCTAAACTCGGGGTGGCTGTCTTTCTTGTCCACCCTGGCTGGAATAATAAAATGAAAAATAATAATAGCCTGCTGCGCCACTTACCCTGGCTCGTGCTGGCAATCGTAGGAGCGTGCGCCCTTGGCGTAGTGGCATTGCGCCGCGGCGAGGCGATCAACGCCTTGTGGATTGTGGTCGCTGCCGTGGCCATTTATCTGGTTGCGTACCGTTACTACAGTCTGTTCATCGCCAACAACGTGATGCAACTGGATCCGCGTCGGGCCACCCCCGCCGTGCTCAACAACGATGGTCTGGACTATGTGCCGACCAACAAACACATTCTTTTCGGTCACCACTTCGCGGCCATCGCTGGCGCGGGGCCGCTGGTCGGTCCGGTGCTGGCGGCGCAGATGGGGTATCTGCCCGGCACACTCTGGCTGATTGCCGGTGTGGTGCTGGCGGGCGCGGTGCAGGACTTCATGGTCCTGTTCATGTCGACCCGACGCAACGGCCGTTCCCTGGGCGACATGGTGCGTGAAGAGATGGGCCGGATTCCCGGGACCATCGCACTGTTCGGCTGCTTCCTGATCATGATCATCATCCTCGCGGTGCTGGCGCTGATCGTGGTCAAGGCCCTGGCCGAGAGCCCGTGGGGCATCTTCACCGTAATGGCGACCATCCCGATCGCGATGTTCATGGGCATCTACATGCGCTACATCCGCCCGGGCCGCATCGGCGAAATCTCCGTGGTCGGTGTGTTGCTGCTGCTCGGTTCGATCTGGCTGGGCGGGCAGATTGCTGCCGATCCGGTATGGGCCAAAGCCTTCACCTTCACCGGTGTGCAGATTACCTGGATGCTGGTCGGTTACGGTTTTGTCGCCGCGTCGCTGCCGGTGTGGCTGATTCTCGCGCCGCGTGACTACCTGTCGACCTTCCTCAAGATCGGCACCATCGTCGCCCTGGCAATCGGCATTCTGGTGACCATGCCCGAGCTGAAAATGCCGGCGCTGACCCAGTTCGTCGACGGCACCGGTCCGGTGTGGAAGGGCGGTCTGTTCCCGTTCCTGTTCATCACCATCGCTTGCGGTGCGGTTTCCGGTTTCCACGCGTTGATCTCGTCGGGCACCACGCCGAAGCTGCTGGATAACGAAACCAACGCCCGCTACATCGGTTACGGCGGCATGCTGATGGAATCGTTCGTAGCGATCATGGCCATGGTTGCCGCTTCGGTGATCGAGCCGGGCGTGTACTTCGCCATGAACAGCCCGGCCGCCGTGGTCGGCAGTGATGCGGCGTCAGTGGCGCAAATGGTCACCAGCTGGGGCTTCGCGATTACGCCGGAGGCGCTGCAAGCGGTTGCCCATGATATCGGCGAAACCACCATTCTGGCCCGCGCCGGTGGTGCGCCGACCCTGGCGGTCGGGATCGCGCAGATCCTGCACAGTGTCCTGCCGGGTGAAAACACCATGGCGTTCTGGTACCACTTCGCGATCCTGTTCGAAGCGCTGTTCATCCTCACCGCTGTGGACGCCGGTACCCGTGCCGGACGCTTCATGCTGCAGGATCTGCTCGGCTCCTTCGTACCGGCGCTGAAACGCACCGAGTCGTGGGGTGCCAACCTGATCGCCACCGCCGGTTGTGTGGCGATGTGGGGCTGGTTGCTGTATCAGGGCGTGATCGATCCACTGGGCGGCATCAACACTCTGTGGCCATTGTTCGGCATCTCCAACCAGATGCTCGCCGGTATCGCGCTGATGCTCGGCACCGTGGTCCTGATCAAGATGAAGCGCCAGCGCTACATCTGGGTCACCCTGTTGCCGGCCACCTGGCTGTTGATCTGCACTACCACTGCTGGTTTCATCAAGCTGTTCGACGCCAACCCGGCGATCGGCTTCCTGTCCCTGGCCAAGAAGTACAGCGATGCGCTGGCCAACGGTCAGGTGCTGGCGCCAGCGAAAAGCGTCGAGCAGATGCAGCACGTGATCTTCAACGCCTACACCAACGCCACACTCACTGCGCTGTTCCTGTTCGTGGTGTTCAGCATCCTGTTCTATGCGCTCAAGGTCGGCATCGCCGCCTGGGGCAAAAAAGAGCGTACGGATAAAGAATCGCCATTCCAGGCCCTGCCGGATGCGTAACCAGAGGATTGCAGCATGTTCAATGACCTGAGTCGCCTCGGTAAATACCTCGGTCAGGCCGCGCGCTTGATGGTCGGCATGCCCGACTACGACACCTACGTCGAGCATATGCAAACCAAACACCCGGACAAACCGGTGATGAGCTACGAGATGTTCTTTCGCGAACGTCAGGAAGCCCGTTACGGTGGCAAGGGTGGGCCGAAGTGCTGTTGAGCTGACAGCATCAGGTTGAGGTAATCCCCTGTGGGAGCGAGCCTGCTCGCGAATACGGAGTGTCAGTTGATGAATGATTTGACTGACACACCGCTTTCGCGAGCAGGCTCGCTCCCACATTTGTTTTTGTGTTCTTTTCAGGAGATCGGGTTTTGTCTTCTCCCATTCCGGTAACGGTCCTCAGCGGTTTCCTCGGCGCCGGCAAGACCACCTTGCTGCGTCATTTATTGAAAGCCGAGCACGGCCTGAAAATCGCCGTGATCGAAAACGAATTCAGCGACGCCGGCATCGACACTCAGTTGCTGGGTGACGAGCCGGTGCAAGTCATGACCCTGGCCAACGGCTGCGTCTGCTGCACCATTCACACCGACCTGACCAAGGCGCTGTACTTGCTGCTCGAGCGCCTGGACAGCGGCGAGATCGCCTTCGATCGTCTGGTGATCGAGTGCACCGGTCTCGCCGATCCGGCACCGGTGGCGCAGACCTTTTTCATCGACGAAGAGCTGCGCGAGCGTTACCTGCTCGACGGCATCATCACCCTGGTCGACGCCGCCCACGCCGACGTGCACCTGACTCAGACCATCGCCCAGGCGCAGATCGGTTTCGCCGATCGCTTGCTGGTGAGCAAGACCGATCTGGTCGATGAGGCGACGCTCACCGCGCTGAGCGAGCGCCTTACGCGAATCAACCGCCGCGCGCCGATCCGCGTGGTCGAGCATGGCAATATCGATCTGGCTGAATTGCTGGATGTGCGTGGTTTCAACCTCAATGCTGACCTGGGCGGCGGTCTGAGCCTTCGTCCGGTGAGCAAGGCACCGTCGATCGATCGCATCTCCAGCCTGGTGTTGCGCACCGATCAGGCGCTGGATATCGATCAGCTCAGCGAGTTCATGAACGAACTGCTGGAAGAACACGGCAAGCAATTGCTGCGCTACAAAGGCGTGTTGAATATTGCCGGGGAAGATCGGCGGCTGGTTTTTCAGGGTGTGCTGAAACTCTATGGTTTCGACTGGGACACCGAATGGGCCGAGGGCGAGACGCGCGAGAGTGTGATCGTGTTTATTGCCGATGACTTGCCGGAAGAGAAGATTCGGGAGGGGTTTGCCAGGGTTGCAGCGCAACAAGCCTGATAATTTCAATAGCTCAAAAGGCCTCTTCGCGAGCAGGCTCGCTCCCACAGTAGAACGCATTCTGTCAGAAGGAATGCAATCCACTGTGGGAGCGAGCCTGCTCGCGAAGGCGGTCTAACCGACAGCACAATGCTCAAGGTCTGAACCCAGCAGTGTCTGCTCAAGATGATCCAGATGCCCATTCATCAGCCTCCCGGCCTTGCAAGCATCACCTCGCTCCACAATCTCAACCAACGCCAAATGCTCCTGCCATGCGCAACAGCTTCGCGTCGAACACTGACTCCGCGCAATCGCCAACGACGTCAGCGGCACGAGACTGCGCAGAAAATGCGCCAGCGGCAGATTTCCCGCCATCCGTGCCAACTGCAGATGAAACTCCCCCGATAACCGAATCGCCGCCCCGCGCCGATCCTGCTCGACGGCGCGCTTCTCGCGCTCTATCAACGTGCGCAAGCATTTCAAATCGTCTGGCTGCGGACGCTGACAGGCCAACCGCACCAAGGTGTTCTCAGCCAGCCGTCGCGCATGCAAGGTCTGCCGGATCAGTTCCCGATCAGGCGCGGCCACTCGTGGTCGATGATTGGCGCGCAACACCACGATCTGCTCGTGGGACAACTGCGTCAGCACCCGCCGCACATCGGCGCGGCTGGCGCTGAACATCGCCTGCAGACTGTCCTCGGTGAACCGGCTGTCTTCATCGATACGCTGCTCGAGAATCGCGTCGAACAGTCGCGGATACAGATCCTCCGTCGGCGTGCCGAGGCGAGAGACGGGCAGGGCGGTCGAATCGGCATGCGAGGCTGAAGCAAAACTGTTCATGGCCGTTCTCCTGGCAGATCAGGTGGGCAGGTTGTCGTCCGGAATGTTCAGCTCAACGCCCATGCGCTGGCCTTCGCGCAGAATGTGCCGACGCATTTCGGCGCTGGCCTGAGCGCTGTTCTTGCTGCGGATCGCGCGGACCACCGCTTCGTTTTCTTCCAGACGTTCGGCCAGATGTTCCGGGGAATTGCGCAACACTTCGGCGCTTTGCTTGAGGGCATTGCTGGTCTGCTGCACCACGCTCTGGAAAATCGGGTTCGAAGTCAGCGTGAACAATTCTTCGTGGAAGGCGATGTAGGCGCTGACCCCGGCTTCACTGTCACCGGCCTCGAGGGCTTCGCGCATGTCCATCAGGGTCAGGCGCAACTGGCCGACTTCCTTGCTGCTGATCGATTGCGCGACCAGCCCGACGATGAACGGCTCGAGGGTGTAGCGCAGTTGCAGCACATCTTCGAGACTGGCGCCGGCCACCGCGCTGTCGTGGCTCTGGCTGTCGCTGAGTTGCGCATCGAGGACGACCACGCCTTTGCCCGGCATCGAGCGCACCAGGCCGAGTGTTTCCAGCACGATCACCGCTTCGCGCAGGCTCGGCCGGCTGATGCCCAGTTGTTCGGCAAGTTCGCGCTGGCCCGGCAGCATGTCGCCGGAGCGCCACTGGCCTCGGGCCAACGCGGCGCGGAGTTTTTCCACCACTGAATTGACGACGGTTGAAGTTGTAATCACGTATTGGCTCCCTGCGCCGTGCCTGCGCATTGGCAGGCACGGCACTCATTCAGAATTCTTTGGCCGCCGCCGGAGCGACGGTTTTTCGCGGTTGAAAGTTATAGCCCTGCTCGCCGTTGAGCACCTTGTTCGCGCGCTGCACGTCGATGTCCTTTTCCCAGCGGGCGATGGCCACGGTAGCGACGCAGTTGCCGATCAGATTGGTCAGCGCCCGGCCGATGCCCATGAACCAGTCCACGGCCAATACCAGCACCAGACCAACCACGGGAATCGCCGGGATCGCCGTCAGCGTTGCCGCGAGAATCACCAGCGCCGAACCGGGAATGCCGTGGGCGCCTTTGGAGGTAATCAGCGACACCAGCAGGATGGTCAGCAAGTCGGTCATCGCCAATGGCGTGCCGGTGGCGTTGGCGATGAACACGATGGCCAGGGTCAGGTAAATCGAGAAGCCGTCGAGGTTGAACGAGTACCCGGTCGGGATCACCAGACCGACCGTCGAGCTGCCGATACCGAGGTGTTCGAGCTTGCGCATGATCTGCGGCAGCACGGCGTCGGAAGAGGCGGTGCCCATGACGATCAGCAGTTCTTCCCGCAGGTACTTGAGCAGCGGCCACATGCGCAGGCCGGAGACGCGCATCACCAGACCGAGGATCAGCGCGACGAAGGCGACGCAGGTCAGGTAGAACAGACCGACCAGACTGCCCAGGTGCTGCAACGAATCGAGGCCGTATTTGCTGGTGGTGAAGGCGATGGCGCCGAATACGCCGATCGGCGCCAGCCGGACGATCATACCCATGATGCGGAAAATCACGTGGCTGAGTTCGTTGATCAGTCGCGAAATCCCGGAAGCCGCTTCGCCAACCAGATTCAGTGCACTGCCGAACAGCACCGAGAACAGCAGCACTTGCAAGATATTGTTGTCAGCGAAGGCACCGATCACCGAGGTCGGGATCAGGTCCATCAGAAATTGCGTGGTGGTGTGCATGTGCTGGCTGCGCTCGGCGAGGTCGCCCATGTCGGCGCTGGAGAGCTGCTCCAGATGAATGTTCGCGCCGCTGCCAATGCCGGTGCTGAAGGCGAACACCAGACCGATCACCAAGGCGATGGTGGTCAGCACTTCGAAGTAGATCACCGACTTGAGGCCGATGCGCCCGACCTTCTTCAGATCGCCCGCGCCGCTGATGCCGCTGACCACCACGCAGAACACGATCAGGCCAATCAGCATCTTGATCAGTTTGATGAAGCCATCGCCGAGCGGTTTGAGCTGAGCGGAGTATTCAGGAAGGGTAAGCCCGCAGACGATGCCGAGCATCAGTCCGAGAACCACTTGAAGGAAGATTGAACGCGAGCACCATCTGAGCATGGGAGAAATCCTGGGTCGGTGCCCTGGCTGCCGCACGCGTTGCGTAGCGGATGCAGGACTTAATTATTGTGGTCTTACCGGTATGTCCAGTGCAGGCGCAGTCTAGGCTTGGGTTTTTCCTGATTACAAGAGGAAAACATGAAATTGGCATGACCGGTCTGACCAGCGGCCAAAGCCGCGTCTAGGAGCTGCCGCAGACTGCGATCTTTTGATCTTTTCAACAGGCGAAAAAAAACCGGCCAATCACTTGGCCGGTTTTTCATGCTGCTGGTTTAACGTCGCGATTAAGCGCCGTACACCGGCAGTTTCTTGCAGATGGCTTTGACTTTCTCGCGAACGGCGTCGATCACCGCTTCGTTGTTCAGGTCAGCCAAGATGTCGCAGATCCAGCCGGCCAGCTCTTTGCACTCAGCCTCTTTGAAACCGCGAGTGGTGACAGCCGGAGTACCGAAGCGCAGGCCGGAAGTCACGAACGGCGAGCGTGGATCGTTCGGCACGGAGTTCTTGTTCACGGTGATGAACGCTTTGCCCAGAGCGGCGTCAGCGTCTTTACCGGAGATGTCCTGCTTGATCAGCGACAGCAGGAACAGGTGGTTTTCAGTACCGCCCGAAACCACGTCGAAACCGCGTGCGATGAACACTTCGGCCATGGCCTTGGCGTTCTTCACCACTTGTTGCTGGTAAGCCTTGAACTCAGGCTGCAGCGCTTCCTTGAAGCAGATCGCCTTGGCCGCGATCACGTGCTCCAGCGGGCCACCCTGTGCCCCCGGGAATACTGCGGAGTTGAGCTTCTTCTCGATCTCGGCGTTCGCTTTGGCCAGGATCAGACCGCCACGTGGACCGCGCAGGGTCTTGTGCGTGGTGGTGGTCACGACGTCGGCGAACGGCACCGGGTTCGGGTACACACCAGCGGCAACCAGACCGGCGACGTGAGCCATGTCGACGAACAGGTAAGCGCCGACCTTGTCAGCGATTTCGCGGAAGCGCGGGAAGTCGAGGATCTGCGAGTAGGCCGAGAAACCGGCAACGATCATTTTCGGCTTGTGCTCGACCGCCAGGCGCTCGACTTCGTCGTAGTCGATCAGGCCGTTGGCATCGATACCGTATTGAACGGCGTTGTACAGCTTGCCCGAGGAGGAAACGCTGGCGCCGTGGGTCAGGTGACCGCCATGGGCCAGGCTCATGCCCAGAATGGTGTCGCCACCTTGCAGCAGAGCCAGGTAAACAGCAGCGTTGGCTTGGGAACCAGCGTGCGGCTGAACGTTGGCGTAATCGGCGCCGAACAGTTCCTTGGCACGGTCGATGGCCAGTTGCTCAACCACGTCCACGTATTCGCAACCACCGTAGTAACGCTTGCCCGGATAGCCTTCGGCGTACTTGTTGGTCAGGACCGAGCCTTGAGCTTCCATCACCGCTGGGCTGGTGTAGTTTTCCGAAGCGATCAGCTCAATGTGTTCTTCCTGACGCTGAGCTTCTTGCTCCATGGCGGCAAAAAGGTCGGCGTCGTACTTGGCAATAGTCAAATCACGGCTGAACATGGCGGTCCTCAAGGATCGGGGGCAGAAAAGGGGGGCATTCTAACCCAACCGCTTTTGGATGACATATGAAACGACGTCATGTCGCAGACAAGTGGCGTTCATGACAGATGTGCGGTGCTTTTGCCGGCCCCTTCGCGAGCAGGCTCGCTCCCACATTGATCGTTCCCACGCTCTGCGTGGGAATGCAGCCCGTGACGCTCCGCGTCACCTGCCGAAGCGGACGCAGAGCGTCCAGTGAGGCATTCCCACGCGGAGCGTGGGAACAATCGAAGGCTGCGATCTTTTCGGGCGCGCCGCAGTTCTTCAGTCGAACATGAACAGCGCGTCGTTACAGAACTGCGCTTCAAACCGTCCCGCCGGCATCGGCCGGCCGAACAGATAGCCCTGCACCTCATCGCAACCATGCTCACGCAGGAAGTCCAGCTGCTCGTGAGTCTCCACACCCTCGGCAATCACCGCAAGATTCAGGCTGTGGGCCATGGCGATGATCGCCCGGGCGATCTGCGCGTCCTGTTCGCCGGACGGCAGGCCGTCGACGAAGGTGCGGTCGATCTTCAGCACGTCGATCGGGAATTGCTTGAGGTAGTTGAGCGATGAATAACCGGTGCCGAAGTCATCGACTGCGATGCTCAGACCAAGGTTTTTCAGCCCGGCAAGAATCTGCATCGCCTCGCTGACTTCGCGCATCAGGATGCTTTCGGTCAGTTCCAGCTCCAGACACGCCGGCGGCAGGCCGGTTTCGCGCAGGATCGTCGCGATTCGCGTGCCCAACTGGCCGTCGGAGAACTGCCGTGCGGAAATGTTCACCGACACCTTCGGCACCCGCACCCGTTGCTGGTGCCAGGTTTTCAGCTGTCGACAGGCCTCGCTGATGACCCAGTCGCCAACGTCCACCACCAGACCGAGCTCTTCCAGCACCGGAATGAAATCACCCGGCGGCACCAGCCCGCGACGCGGATGTCGCCAGCGCAGCAGCGCTTCGGCGCCGGTCAAGCGTTTGCCGTCGCCACTGAACTGCGGCTGGTAATACAGGACGAATTCGTTCTGCTCCAGCGCATGGCGCAGATCGCTTTCCAGTTCCAGACGCTCCAGCGCACTGGCGTTCATGTCGGCCTGATAGAACTGGAAGTTGTTCTTGCCGCGTTCCTTGGCGTGGTACATCGCCGTGTCGGCGTTCTTCATCAACTGGCTGAGTTCGTTGCCGTCCTGCGGACTCAGGGCGATGCCGATACTGGCGGTGACGAAGAACTCGCGGCCCTCAAGCACGAACGGCCGCACCAGGCTGGCGAGAATCTGCTCGGCGACATGAATCGCCCGGTTCAGCGCCAGTTCGCGGTTGGAGCGATGCTGCAGCAGCAAGGTGAATTCGTCGCCACCCATGCGCGCGACGGTATCGTCGTCATCGACGCATGCCAGCAGGCGCGTGGCCATGTCCTTGAGCATGCGGTCGCCGGCGGCGTGGCCGAGGGAGTCGTTGATCGGTTTGAAACGGTCGAGGTCGAGGAACATCAGCACCACCCACGACTTCTGCCGTTCGGCCGCTTGCAGCGCGGTGTGCAGACGATCCTGGAACAGCGTGCGGTTCGGCAAATGGGTGAGGGCATCGTAATAGGCGAGGCGGTGGATGCGCTGCTCGCTGGCCTTGCGCTCGCTGATGTCGCTGAAGAAACACACGTAACTGGCCAGATCGCCCTCATCGTCGAGCACGGCAGTAATGCCGACCCACGCCGGGTAATGCTCGCCGTTACGGCGCTTCATCCACACTTCGCCTTCCCAGGTGCTGTGCTCGTGCAACTGCTTGAGCACGTAGCGCAAGTGCGCGTCCTGCTGCTCGTCGACGGTGAGCATGTTCGGCAACTGGTCGAGCACTTCGCCGACGCTGTAGCCGCTGACCCGACTGAAGGCTTCGTTGGCCTGGACGATGTAGCCGGCCGGGTCGGTGATCAGGATCGCCGAAGTCGAGTGCTCGAATACCGTAGCGGCCATGCGCAGATCTTTTTCGGCACGGCGCTGCTGGCTGATATCGCGGCCGACGCCGAGCACGCCTTCGAACGCGCCGTGTTCGTCCCACACCAGCACCAGGCGCAGTTCGATCGGAATCTTGCGACCGTCGGCGCGCAGGCAATCGAAGAGGAACAGCTGCGTTTGCACCTGACTGCGCAGCAATGCCAGTTGCTCGGGCTTGTCCAGCGCCTTGCTGACGCGGTCCATCAGCACATGAATGCCGTTCAGTTGCCCGGGATTGGCGATGATCGATTGCCAGCCGTTCTGGAAGATCCATTCGGCGTTGTAACCGAGCACCGCCTGCACCGACGGGCTGACGTAGTTCAGCGAGAGCTTGCTGTCGGTGGAGAAAATCACGTCGCTGATGCTTTCGGCGAGCATGCGGTAACGCTGCTCGCTGTCACGCAGCGATTCGCTGGCCTCGATCTGTTCGGTGATGTCCTTGGCCACGCCGATGATCCGCGTGACCTGATCGTGCTTGTCCCGCGCCAGCGCCTGTTCACGGATGTCGAAGCGCCGCCACTTGCCGTCGCGATGACGGAAGCGCAGTTGGCATTGCAACAGCTGGCTGTAACCGGCGTGGCGCTGCAACTGCCGCGAGCGATGGTAATGGTCGGCGTCTTCCGGGTGCAGGAGGATTTCCCAGAAGTACTCGCCCATCTGATGCAGTTCAGTGCGGTTGTAGCCGAGGGTCTGGCCGAGGTGGTGGTTGCTGAAAATCATCCGCTGGCTGATCACGTCTTGCACATACAGATGATCCGGCACGGTGCGCACCACGTCCGACCAGAAGCCTTCGCGCTCCAGCAACGACAGCTCGATCAGCTTGCGGCTGGTGATGTCGTTGATGCTGAGAATCACCGCTTTATAGTCGTGCTGCTCGCTCGGCAGGCGCAGGACCATCCACAGGTGCTGGTCGCGACCATTGCTGTTGGGCAGTTTGATTTCCAGTTCCAGTTGTTTCTGCTGCTGCAGGACGGCGTCGAGGATCTGCTGACCGATCGCGCACTGCGGATGGCGCTGGCCATCGATCAGCAGTTGCCAGGCATCGTCGCAGGAATGCACATCGAGCAGTTGCAAGGCAACCTGGTTGACTTCGGTGACGCGCATTTCCGCGAGCAACTGCTGGCGCTGCTGCGGTTGGTCGAGCCAGGCCTTGAGCTGGTCGCTGGTCTGGATCTGCGCCTTGTCGAACATCTGCTTGAGGCCGGACAGGTCAAGCACGCACAAGGCCACGCCGGTGCCTTCGAAAATATCCTGGTAACGCCGCCGGCCTTCATGTACCTGGCGCTGGCGCCGACGCATGTTCAGCAGTGCAATCACCGGCAACATCGAGAACGCCAGGCCGAGCAGGCATTTGCCGATGAACGCCGGCAGCAGTTCTTCGAGTACGCGCTGGCGGTCGAACAGCCCGCGCAGTTGCCAGTCGCTGCTGCTCAGCGGCACGGTCAGCACGGTGTTGGCGACATCGTCAGGCGTCAGCCCGCCAGCCTTGGCCGAGGGCAGCCCTGCTTCGCGGCTGATGATCTGGTGATTGAGGCGGTTTTCCACCAGCCACAACGGGCGCAGGGCGGTGGCGTCCTGTTTGGTCAGCGAGTCGAAGAAGGTTGGCGTCAGGCGTAAGGCCCAGTAACCGCGACTGCTGCCGCTGGCCTGATGCAACAGCAGGTGCACCACCGAGCCGTCATCGGCATTGCTGAAGTAATGCGCTTGGGCACGGCTGCGGCGTACCAGTTCGGTCAGGTAATCGGCGTCGGAACTGTCGGTGGCGCTGTCGCTGATGATCCGGCCGGAGGGCGAGAGCAGGGCCATGCTGCGCAGGTCGGGCAGCGAGCGTTGCAGTTTGCGCAGGAGCATCTGCTGTTCGTCGGCAGTTTGCGGTTGCTCGACGATCGGTAGCAGATTGAGGGCGATTTGCGCGTTCAGCGCCATGTTAAGGCTGACTTGAGCGGCGAGGTCGGCGGTGTAGTCGATGGTGTACTGGCGCTGGTTCTTCTGGGTTTCACGCAATTGATCGAGCAGTTGCCAGAACAGCAACGCGAGCAATAACAGCACGAGGGTGGCCAGCGCACCCTTTAATGTCCCGCGCAGGGGCGAGCCGGGCGCCGGTGGGGTGCTGCTCACAGAGGCTGGCGGAGTGACATTGGTCAAGCTGTGATCCTGCGATTTGGCTGGACTGGCGCGACGTGCACTATAAGCCGGACGCCCGAAGGGCGGCTAGCATGCCTTGAGTTGTGGCGAAGTGCCAGCCCCTCTCGGCTGGACTGCCATCGGTCATTAAGGTAGCTTTGCCGGTTACGCGGGGGCGTTCCAGCTCCTAGAATCAGACTTTTTCCGCGCGCACGCATTGATGATCCTCAAGTGAACGACGCGCACCGGTCTGGCCAGGCATCGCCTGCGCTCCAATCATTCATCTGTCACTGACCCAAGGTTCTCCATGGCTCAATACGTCTTCACCATGCATCGGCTGGGCAAAGTTGTTCCGCCGAAGCGGGAAATTCTCAAGAACATTTCGCTGTCCTTCTTCCCCGGCGCCAAGATCGGCGTACTCGGCCTCAACGGTTCGGGTAAATCCACGCTGCTGAAAATCATGGCTGGCGTCGACACCGAGTTCGAAGGCGAAGCCCGTCCGATGCCGGACCTGAACATCGGTTACCTGCCGCAAGAGCCGCAGCTCGACCCTGCCAAGACCGTACGTGAAGTGGTCGAGGAAGCGGTCAGCGTGATCAAGGATGCGCAAGCGCGTCTGGACGAAGTCTACGCGGCTTACGCCGACCCGGATGCCGACTTCGACAAGCTCGCCGCTGAACAGGCCAAGCTCGAAGCGATTCTGCAGGCCAGCGACGGCCACAACCTCGAGCGCCAACTGGAAGTCGCCGCTGATGCGCTGCGTCTGCCAGCCTGGGACGCGAAAGTCGAACACCTGTCCGGTGGTGAAAAGCGTCGTGTCGCCCTGTGCCGTCTGCTGCTGTCCGCACCAGACATGCTGCTGCTCGACGAACCGACCAACCACTTGGACGCTGATTCGGTGGCGTGGCTGGAGCATTTCCTCCACGACTTCCCGGGCACCGTGGTCGCGATCACGCACGACCGTTACTTCCTCGACAACGTCGCCGGCTGGATTCTGGAACTCGACCGCGGCGCGGGCATTCCTTACGAGGGCAACTATTCGGGCTGGCTCGAAGCCAAGTCCGATCGTCTGGCCCAGGAATCCAAGCAGCAGTCGGCTCACGAAAAAGCCATGAAAGAAGAACTGGAGTGGGTGCGCAAAGGCGCCAAGGCCCGCCAGTCGAAATCCAAGGCACGTCTGCAACGCTTCGAAGAAATGCAATCGCAGGAATTCCAGAAGCGCAGCGAGACCAACGAGATCTACATCCCGGCCGGTCCGCGCCTGGGCGACAAGGTCATCGAATTCAAGAACGTCACCAAAGGCTACGGCGATCGCGTGTTGATCGACAACCTGTCGTTCTCCATGCCGAAAGGCGCCATTGTCGGCGTGATCGGTGGTAACGGTGCCGGTAAGTCGACGCTGTTCCGCATGCTCATGGGCAAGGAAACTCCGGATTCGGGCAGCATCGAAATCGGCGAAACCGTGCAACTGGCCTGCGTCGACCAGAGCCGCGAAGACCTCGACGGCAGCAAGACCGTGTTCCAGCAGATTTCCGACGGTTCCGACCAGATCCGCATCGGCAACTACGAGATCCCGTCGCGTACCTACGTCGGTCGCTTCAACTTCAAGGGCGGCGATCAGCAGAAGTTCGTCAAGGACCTCTCCGGCGGTGAGCGCGGTCGTCTGCACCTGGCGCTGACCCTGAAGGAGGGCGGCAACGTCCTGCTGCTCGACGAACCGTCCAACGACCTCGACGTGGAAACCCTGCGTTCGCTGGAAGAAGCCCTGCTGGACTTCCCGGGCGCCGCCATTGTGATCTCCCACGATCGGTGGTTCCTTGACCGTGTCGCCACGCACATCCTGGCGTACGAAGACGACTCGCAAGCGGTGTTCTTCGAAGGCAACTACACCGAGTACGAAGCCGACCGCAAAAAACGCCTCGGCGAAGCAGCGGCCCAGCCACACCGGGTACGTCACAAGAAACTGGCCTGATATCGGGTTGGTTGCATAAAAGAACGGAGCCTTCGGGCTCCGTTTTTTTTTGCCCGGTTTTTCAGGGATACCGAGTTGGATTCATCGCTGGCAAGCCAGCTCCCACAGGGTTTTGTGGGGTGTTCGAGTTATGTGTTTCACCGATGTCCACTGTGGGAGCTGGCTTGCCAGCGATGGCGGTATAACTGTTGGTGCATGGCTTGAATTTGATCTCACCATTCAGGTGCAAAACTGGGCAAAAACCAGCCTGATTTATATCCTGTGCACCATTTAATTTCATAACTGCGACATTTTGCTCTGTTCCTGTGCGCAATTCGTTTGTTACAGTCCGGCCCAATCTCCTCCAACGACAATAAATTTGCCGAGACTTTGCCCATGATCGAATCCGTCGAATCCTTCCTTGCGCGCCTGAAAAAACGCGACCCGGATCAACCCGAATTCCACCAGGCTGTCGAAGAAGTCCTGCGCAGTCTGTGGCCGTTTCTTGAAGCCAATCCGCATTACCTGACTTCGGGCATTCTGGAGCGCATCTGCGAGCCGGAGCGTGCGCTGGTGTTCCGCGTGTCGTGGGTCGACGATCAGGGTAAGGTCCAGGTCA
The DNA here is from genome assembly GCF_019145195.1 of Pseudomonas siliginis. Lineage (GTDB taxonomy): Bacteria > Pseudomonadota > Gammaproteobacteria > Pseudomonadales > Pseudomonadaceae > Aquipseudomonas > Aquipseudomonas siliginis. Next base: position 95,149 of record NZ_JAHSTW010000012.1, on the reverse strand, counting down.
ATCGCGGCTTCCGTATCCAGATGAACAGCGCCATCGGCCCGTACAAGGGCGGCTTGCGTTTTCATCCGTCGGTGAACCTCGGCGTGCTGAAATTTCTCGCCTTCGAGCAGACCTTCAAGAACTCGCTGACCTCCCTGCCCATGGGCGGCGGCAAGGGCGGTTCCGACTTTGATCCGAAGGGCAAGAGCGATGCTGAAGTCATGCGTTTCTGCCAGGCGTTCATGAGCGAGTTGTATCGCCACATCGGCGCCGACGTTGACGTGCCGGCCGGTGATATCGGTGTCGGTGCGCGGGAGATCGGTTTCCTCTTTGGCCAGTACAAGCGCCTGAGCAGCCAGTTCACCAGCGTCCTCACCGGCAAGGACATGACCTACGGCGGCAGCCTGATTCGCCCGGAAGCCACCGGTTTCGGCTGCGTGTACTTCGCCGAGGAGATGCTCAAGCGCCGCGGGCAGAGCGTGGAAGGCAAGCGCGTGGCGATTTCCGGTTCTGGCAACGTTGCTCAGTACGCGGCGCGCAAATTCATGGATCTCGGCGGCAAAGTGATTTCCCTGTCCGACTCCGAAGGCACGCTGTACTGCGAAGCAGGCTTGAGCGAAGCACAGTGGCTGGCGCTGCTGGAGCTGAAGAACATCAAACGCGGGCGCATCAGCGAACTGGCGAGCGCCCATGGTCTGGAATTCCGCGCCGGCCAACATCCGTGGTCGCTGCCGTGCGATATCGCGCTGCCCTGCGCGACGCAGAACGAGCTCGACGCCGAGGCCGCACGCACGCTACTGCGCAATGGCTGCGTCTGTGTGGCTGAAGGCGCGAACATGCCGACCACGCTGGAGGCTGTGGATATCTTTATCGAGGCCGGGATTCTGTTCGCACCGGGCAAGGCGTCGAATGCGGGCGGTGTTGCCGTCAGCGGTCTGGAAATGTCGCAGAACGCCATGCGCCTGCTGTGGACGGCGGGCGAGGTCGACAGCAAGCTGCACGCGATCATGCAGTCGATCCACCACGCCTGTGTGCATTACGGCGAAGACAACGGTCAGGTCAATTACGTCAAAGGCGCGAACATCGCCGGTTTCGTCAAAGTCGCCGATGCGATGTTGGCGCAAGGCGTGGTTTAAGCCGGTTCGATGCGAATCACTTCGATCAGTTGGTCGCCGGCAGGCCGCTGCCATAGCACTTCATCGTTGAGCCGGGCGCCGAGCAAGGCCCGGCCCAGCGGTGAGGCCCAGTTGATCAGGCCCTGACTGGCGTCGGCCTGATCCTCGCCGACCAGTTGCACGCGGTGTTCAGTGTCGTGTTCATCGGCGAAGGTCACCCAGCTACCGATCTGCACCTTGTCGGTGGAAGTCGCAGCGACTGCGACTTGGGCGCTGCTCAGGCGTTGAGTGAAATAACGCAGATCCCGTTGCAGATCGGCCAAGCGTTGCTTGTCGGCCTGCTCGCCCTTGGCCGTTTGCTCAGCGTGCAGGCTCTGCAACTCGGCGACTTTCGCCTGCAATTGCGCCAGACCTTGCGGGGTGACGTAGTTGGGCTGCGTGCTGACCTGACGTTCGACCGGCTGATCGGCCTGCGCGGCGGCGTTGTCTTCGTTGACGAATGCGCGACTCATGAAGTCCTCCTGTTAAAGGATTTGGGCCATGGTTGCCGGCATTTGGTTTCAACGGATGTCTGCAAGCGACCTATTGCGAGCGATAAGCCCGCCCGACGTCCTGGTCCTTCTGCTGCTGCCAGGCGCGTTCGCGTTCGTCCCAATGCTCGTTGCGATATTGCTCGCGATCCTTGTTTTCGAGCATCGCCTGACATTGGCGGAAGCCGTCGACCCAGCCGTCGGCGTATTGCTGATCCTTGAGATAGCGCGGCACATTCTTGCGAAACTCGCCGCTGATCGAGCCCGCTGCTTGCCGGCCGCTGACGCAGCCGTCATCGAAACCGTCGGCGAAGGCCGGTGGATAACCCTTGGCGATCAAGTCTTCATGGGTGGTCTGGCAACCGCCCAGCGCCAATACAACGCCCAACAATCCCACGTACCGCCACATCGCACTCTCCCGCGCCGATTTTCGGCTGATACGGGAAGTCTAGAAGGCGATTCATGAGGCGGCTGTCGAAGGCCTGTGAAAAATCCATTGCACACCACAAAGCGCCTGTGGGAGCGAGCCTGCTCGCGAAGGCGCCGTGTCAGGCAACACTACTATTGACAGGCCCACCGTTTTCGCGAGCAGGCTCGCTCCCACAGGGAGATTCACAGGCTCGGGATCAGTAGTGATACCACTTCACTTCCAGCATGACTTCCGTCTCGGGGCTGGCGAGCTGGCTGAATTCGCGTTGCGCGCTCAGGCGCAAACCGAGGTTGCGCGACAGCTCCCACTGCTGATTCAGGCTCAGGCTGCGGCGCACTTCGCCGTTGAAGAAGTAGTCGCCCTTGGCCTCCAGGCTCAGATTGCCCAGCGGGTTTTTCCACAGCACGCCGGTATTGAAGCCACCAGCCGGGGAAACGAACTCGGCGAAGTCGTTGTTGTGCTCCACGCGCACCGTGCCAAGCGCGAAGCCGAGCACGTCTTCGCCCAACTGCCACGTGCCGCCGCCGCCACCGTTGACATGGCTGACCAGCGTTTCGTCGTCATGCTTGCCCGGCACGCGCTCAAGGCCACCGGTGACTTGCCACGACAGCGGCTGCAGCAGCTCGTTGCGCGGTGTCAGCGAACGGATGGTGGCCAGATCCAGTTGCTGCAACTGCCAGTCATTGCCTTCGTACTGGCGCAGCTTCAGTTGCAGGATCTCGATCTGCGCGCCGAGAGGAAAGCTTTCGGCGTTGTCGTTGAGGTCGTGATAAGCCATGCGCAGGCCATATTCGCCAAAGGCGCGATCGCCGCGCGTACCGAGGCCGGCCTGCCAGGTGCGGGACTCGTGGCCATCTTCGGGCAGACCGGGTTGCGGAATTTCCAACTCCGGCGCCGGGTTCTTGTTGATCGCCCGCAGCAGTTCGAAACTGCGCTGCGCTCGTTGCGGGTCGCGCTCCTGACCATTGGCGCGGTAGCGCTCCAGACGATAGGCGGCGTCAACGATCAACGCCTGACGTGCGCGCGGCAGGGCTTTGAACGTTGGCTCTTGCAGGACTTTTTGATCGGCGCTGACTTTCAGCACCCATTGCTGTTCGTCATCGCTCAAAGGCTCGGCGCGGCTGAGCAGTTCACGTTCGCGGGACGGGCGATATTCGATGTGCTCGACCAGCCCGGCCTCTTTCACCGCTTTCACAGTGTCGGTCGGGATCGCGGTCAGCGGGAATTGTTCGGTCAGGCGCAGGCTCGGCCGCGCCACTTGCAGCAGCTCCAGCAAGCGATACGAGCAGTTTTCGTCAAAGAAGAAATAGTCGAACTGGATCTGCTTGAGCTCCCACACATGCTCGACCATGCGTGCGGTTTCTTCCTGAGTCAGGTTGAGGCGGTATTCCCACAGGTCACGGTTTTCCAGGCTGCGGTATTCCGAGAGTTTTTCCTGGTACGGCACCAGCGCGAACAGCCCCGGGTAGCCGCCCATCAAGCCTTTCCAGGCATACAGAATGCTGTTGTCCGAGCCTTCGATGTAGGCGCCGAAGTTGATCGCGTAGCTGAGCAGCGAGGTCTTGTCGGCCTGCACATCCGCCTGATCGATGCGCAGCAGGGTGTGGCCGAACATCGACGACGGGCTGTTGAGATACGCCGCCGGGAAAATCATCACCGCACTGTGCGGCGAGACGTCCTTGAACCATTGCTTGTATTCGGCGCATTCGGGCGCTGGCAGGTCGGCGAGATTGAGCTGCGCTTTCAGCCAGCGTGTACGCGCCGGGTAGACGCATTGTGCGTGTTGTTCGCCGAGACTGGCCGGGGCGTACAGCGCCTGCACGGTGGCGGCCAGTTCACGGTCCGGATGTTCATTGCCGTCGGGCGCGAGAAAAAACTTCTTGTCGCTGACATAGCTGCGCCAGCCGCCGAGCTTGGCGGTTTCGTAATGACCCAGAGAAATCCAGAAGCGGTCGTTGGCCAGTTGCTGCAAACGTTGAGGATCGATGTGAGGCGCGGCGGACAGCGGGGCGCAGACACAGAGCGCCAGCCAGGCAAGGCGTTTGAGCATAGTCGGCAACTTGAACAGGAAAGAAATAAAAGACCCAAAGAGGGGCGGGCCAAAAAAACAAAACCCGCTTCCCGAAGGAAGCGGGCGGGGTCGAGCTTAAGCCTGAGTTGCGTACTTGGCCAGACGTGGGTCCGATTTCAGTACTGCCAGGGTGTTGGTATGCACGTCTTCAGCGGTCACGTCAGCTTTGCTGAAGATCTGCTGGAAGTGCTCGTGGGTCACTTGCGCGAAGTGCGCACGATCTTCCGGTGCTACGCCCAGGACCACGGCATAAGTGGTCAGCGCTTCGCCATTGCCTTTGGCCATGTCTTCGGACAGCTCGTTCATCATGCCATTCATGGCGAACCAGGATTTGCCGCCGTAGGTCAGCGATGCGTTGGTCGAGCAACCGTTGGTGCCGGAAGTCATACCGAACGTGGCGTTACCGGAAGTGCCGTTGGTGGTGGAAGCAAGGAAGTGCGCCGGGGTACCACGCTGACCTTCGAACAGCATGTTGCCCCAACCGCAATCCGGGCCGCCCGGGGCTTGCGCCATTGCGTTGATGGATACAGCGGTGAAGAGAGTACCGAGAAGAATCCGTTTCATAGCTTTGTTCTCTTTATGTGCATACCAATGGACAGGGTTCTGGCCCTTCGCGCTCTGCCCGAGGACAGAACCGAAAGTGTCAGTGGGCCGGTATTAGTTCCAGCCGCGCAGTTTGGAGTTTAGGCACGTTCCAGCGGTTCCGTGACTTTTTGCAAAATATTTGGAATAAACTTCTGATTTAGCGGGACGCGTCGGCCGGCCGCGCGCTTGTCTATGCTTTGTCATGTGGCGCGCCTTGCCAGTGGGGCACGGGCAGCGCCAGAATGCCGCTACCTGCCCCGCCTGATTGTTAAGGAAGCCCGATGCCTGATCCTGTTGCTGCCAGCCTGCGTCTTGCGCCCGAAGCGCTGACTCGTCCGTTTTCCGCTGAACAGTTCAGCTTCACTAGCACCAATGATCTGGAGCCCTTTCGCGGTGTGCTCGGCCAGGAACGCGCGGTCGAAGCCTTGCAGTTCGGTGTGGCGATGCCACGCCCCGGTTACAACGTATTCGTCATGGGCGAGCCCGGCACTGGCCGTTTTTCGTTCGTCAAACGCTACCTGAAAGCCGAAGGCAAGCGCCTGCAGACCCCGGCGGACTGGGTCTACGTCAACAATTTCGATGAGCCGCGCGAACCGCGTGCACTGGAGCTGCCATCGGGCACGGCGGCCTCGTTCATCGGCGACATTAACGGCCTGATCGACAATCTGCTGGCGACTTTTCCGGCTGTTTTCGAACACCCGTCCTACCAGCAGAAAAAAAGCGCCATCGACCGCGCCTTCAACCAGCGCTACGACAAGGCGCTGGACATTATCGAGCGGCTGGCCCTGGAAAAAGACGTCGCCCTGTACCGCGACAGCAGCAATATCGCCTTCACCCCGATGCTCGACGGCAAGGCCCTGGACGAAGCCGAATTCGCGCAGTTGCCGGAAGCCGAGCGCGAGCGGTTTCACGATGACATTTCCGGCCTCGAAGAGCGCCTGAACGAAGAACTCGCCAGCCTGCCGCAGTGGAAGCGCGAGTCGAACAATCAACTGCGTCACCTCAACGAAGAGACCATCACCCTGGCCTTGCAGCCGTTGCTGGCGCCGCTGTCGGAGAAGTACGCGGAGAACGCCGGGGTCTGCGGTTACCTGCAAGCGATGCAGGTCTACCTGCTGAAAACCGTGGTCGAGCAACTGGTCGACGACAGCAAGACCGACGCCGTCGCGCGCAAGTTGCTGGAAGAACAATACGCACCAAGCCTGGTGGTCGGGCATCCGGCCAGCGGCGGTGCACCGGTGGTGTTCGAACCGCATCCGACCTACGAAAACCTGTTCGGCCGCATCGAGTACACCACCGATCAGGGCGCGCTCTACACCACTTACCGGCAGTTGCGTCCGGGTGCGCTGCATCGCGCCAACGGCGGCTTCCTGATTCTTGAAGCGGAAAAAATGCTCAGCGAGCCGTTCGTGTGGGATGCGCTCAAACGCGCCCTGCAATCGCGCAAACTGAAAATGGAATCGCCGCTGGGCGAGATGGGCCGCTTCGCCACCATGACCCTGAATCCGCAGCACATCCCGCTGCAGGTCAAAGTCATCATCATCGGTGCGCGGCAGCTGTATTACACGCTGCAGGATCTTGATCCGGACTTCCAGGAGATGTTCCGCGTTCTGGTCGACTTCGACGAAGACATCCCGATGGTCGACGAAAGCCTCGAGCAGTTCGCCCAGCTCCTGAAAACCCGTACTTCGGAAGAAGGCATGGCGCCGTTGACCGCCGATGCGGTGGCACGATTGGCGACCTACAGCGCACGGCTGGCCGAGCATCAGGGGCGCTTGTCGGCGCGCATTGGTGATCTGTTCCAACTGGTCAGCGAGGCGGATTTCATTCGCCATCTGGCCGGCGATGAAATGACCGACGCCGGCCATATCGAACGCGCCCTGAAAGCCAAGGCCACCCGCACCGGGCGGGTCTCGGCGCGGATTCTCGACGACATGCTCGCCGGAATCATCCTCATCGACACTGACGGCGCAGCGGTCGGCAAGTGCAACGGGCTGACGGTGCTGGAGGTCGGCGATTCGGCGTTCGGCGTGCCGGCGCGCATTTCCGCCACGGTGTACCCGGGCGGCAGCGGTATCGTCGACATCGAACGTGAGGTCAACCTCGGCCAGCCGATTCACTCCAAAGGCGTGATGATCCTCACCGGTTATCTGGGCAGCCGTTACGCTCAGGAATTCCCGCTGGCGATCTCGGCGAGCATTGCGCTGGAACAGTCGTACGGTTACGTCGACGGCGACAGCGCATCGCTGGGCGAGGCGTGCACGCTGATTTCGGCGCTGTCGAAAACCCCGCTCAAGCAATGTTTTGCCATCACCGGTTCGATCAACCAGTTCGGCGAAGTGCAGGCCGTCGGCGGGGTCAACGAGAAGATCGAAGGCTTCTTCCGCCTCTGCGAAGCACGCGGCCTGACCGGCGAGCAGGGCGCGATCATTCCCCAGGCCAACGTCGCCACGCTGATGCTCGATGAGAAAGTCCTCGCCGCCGTGCGCGCCGGGCAGTTCCACGTGTATGCAGTGCGTCAGGCCGATGAGGCGCTGAGCCTGCTGGTGGGTGAGCCGGCCGGGGAGCCGAACGCCGATGGCGAATTCCCCGAAGGCAGCATCAATGCGCGAGTGGTTGAGCGCCTGCGCGATATCGCCGAGATGATCAGCGAAGAGGACCTGAAAGAGGCCGAGAAGGAACTGGCGCAGGAGGCTCTCGCCGAAGCCAAACCGGCCTGACAGGCTTGCAATAAACCCTGTGGGAGCGAGCCTGCTCGCGAAAGCGCTGTTTCAGTTGACGAATGAGTTGGCTGATCCATCGTCTTCGCGAGCAGGCTCGCTCCCACAGTGCTTTTCCAGATTGATCTCTGCGGGGATCTTCGGGGAATGTGCCACTGCTCTGGCGCCAATATTCACACAATGACCATTCGGCGCCTTCTGGTTCCATTTGGCTTGCGCGGGACACTTTTCTTCTATTCTCAGGTCAAGGATATCGACAGTATCACTGGATCGAGCCAGTCCTCCCGTGGGGGCTGAATACCGGCTTTACCGAGGGTCGCCGCCATGTCGCGCAACCTCTGTCTCACCCGTCAATGCCTGGGTCTGGTGACCCGGATCGAATGCGCCGTCAAGCCGCTGGCCGGCGACAATGGCATGTGGACGCTGCTCTTCGCGGCCGGCATGGCCGGCGAACAGCCTTCCGCGATCAAAGCCCAAGGCCCGTTCCACGGCCCGGTGGCGGCCGAGTCGATTCTTGACACCATCGTTGAAAGCCTGACCTTGCATGGTTACGAACTGGCCGATGATCCGCAGATCTGGAGCTTGCACTTGCAAGCCCAGCTACGGCAGATCAACGGCGGCCGTGGGCGCAGTCTCAACGGTTAAGGCGCCGTCTGGTCCACCTGCGCTTTGTCGAGCTTGACCTCAAAGCCGTATTGCACGGTGGCGAGGTCGGTGCGCTGATAGGTTTCCACGCGAGTCGGGCGACCATAAAAGTAGTGCACGCCGAGTAGCGCCGGGCCTTCGGTGCTGGCGTCGTGGCTGACCGAAAGAATCTGCTTGAGGTAGTGGCCGCTGTCGTCTTTGACGAAGAAGCGCCACTCGTTGGCCGGAAAGGTTTTCAGGTCGACCACCAGCGTGTTGTCCTTGATCGCCAGGCCTTTGGGCAATGATTGCGCGTCGTAGGATTGCCTGGCCACCGTGGCCAGGAACAACGGCATCGAACCCACGGCAATCGCCGGGGTTTCCGGAAACAGATTCAGATCATAAGTAATCGTCGCTTGCAGTGGATCGACCTGATACGCCTCGGGCGGCAGTTCGATCGGCTCGTCGAGTTTGCCGCCGCGCTTTTCCGTGAAGAAAGTCACCGGGCTGACGCCGGGATTGAGTTCGTCGCCAAGCAATTCGTCATTGAAGGTGCGGCGGTGGGAAAACTCTATACGCGCCGCGCTCGGCTCTTCCACCGATTGATGAATGCGCACGCCGGCCTTCAATTGTTCCTCGGTCAGGTCCGCGCCTTTGAGCCAGTTGGCGGCGAGATCGTCATACACCACAACTGGCAGATCCAGCAGCTGCACGGCTTTGGCCGTGGTGTGCGGATTGAAGGTGCGCACCGGCAGGTCCAGGGATTTGCGCGTCACCGTTGCCGAGGAGAAGTCGAGCACGCTGACTTCCAGTGTCTCGATCGGGCCGTGGAAGTACACCTTGTTGTAGCGACGCGGGTGGTCTTTCTCGAAGGCTTGCTGGTCGTCGCTGAGCTGTTTTTCCAGAGAGTCGCTCCAGCTCTTCTGCTTTTGTAACTGCGTCAGTTGCTTCTGGTAAAACTCGACCTGCTCCGGGCTTTCGTTGATCGAGCCGGCGCGCACCAGGTATTGGCCACTGGCGTCGCGGGCCTGGACGATCAGCGGATTGATCCGGGTTTCGGCGACTTCTGCCGCGAGCGGCAGGCTGTTGCTGACTTCGACCTCGGCGTAGTTTTTTTCCAGCTTGAGCAGTTTGACGCTGAGATTGTCGTTGCTGCGGGTCTGGCCGACGTCTTTCTGCGTCAGGTCAAAGCTGTACAGGCGACGCGGCGCGATGACTTCGACCTGGCCTTGCAGGCTGACCGGTTGCGGCAGGCTTTTCTTGTCGACGTTCAGGCCATCGATGAACGGGTAGGTCACCGTCAGGTCATCGGGATTGGTCACGTTGGAGCTGGACGGGCTGAGTTGAATGCCTGGATCGGTCTCCGACCACTCCGGCTGCCAGGCGATCACGCGTTTGTTGCTCAACGTCACCGAGTGCCACTCGATGCCGTGCGGGAACAGAAAACCGCCGGGAATGTTCAGGTTGAACGGGAATACCGGCTGCAGATCGGTGAGGTAATCCGAGCTGGCGTCCTTGTGCAGCACGAACAGGCCATTGATGAAGGTATCGACCAGCGCTTGCGGGGTAGGGTAGTGCTTGAGCACGGCGAGGGCGTCGGCACCGTATTCGGTATGCGGGGTGATGTCGTCGAGCTTGAGCCGGGCGCGTTCGAGCAACAGCAGCGAACCGCCGAGTTCGGTGATGGCGTCCTTGAGCTTGGGATCGCTGATCGTGTCCAGTGACTGTTCGAAGGTGGCGGTCTTTTCGTCAAGGTTGGCGACTTGTTTTTCATCGCCGGGCGAGCAACCGCCGATGAGCAAGGCGAGGCAGATTCCGGCAGTCGTCAAGGCTGATCGCACATCCATTTCCACGCGTCCTGTCCACTGTCATTGGGCTGTCAATGCTTTGGACACTAGCAGAAAAACTTTGTCACACACACGCAGGTGGCGGATTTTCCGGCGGTTTCTGGCTGTCACAGCGGGCTGTTATACTCGCCGCCATTTCCAGCCCCTTGTGTGAGAGTCAATGGAACGCTTTATCGAAAATGCAATGTACGCCACCCGCTGGCTGCTGGCGCCGATCTACATCGGCCTGTCCCTCGGTCTGCTGGCGCTGGCATTGAAGTTCTTCCAGGAAATCATCCATATCCTGCCCAACGTCTTCGCCATGGCTGAATCGGATCTGATTCTGGTGCTGCTGTCGCTGATCGACATGGCGCTGGTGGGCGGTCTGCTGGTGATGGTGATGATTTCCGGCTACGAGAACTTCGTCTCGCAACTGGACATCGACGAAGGCAAAGAGAAGCTCAGCTGGCTGGGTACCATGGACTCGTCGTCGCTGAAGATGAAAGTCGCGGCGTCGATCGTGGCGATTTCTTCGATCCACCTGCTGCGCATCTTCATGGATGCCAAGAACGTCGATCCTGAGCATCTGATGTGGTACGTGATCATTCACATGACTTTTGTGGTGTCCGCGTTTGCCATGGGTTACCTGGACAAGGTCACCAAGCACTGATCAGCCGATCAAGGCAAAAAAACCGCCCGTCTGTTGCGAAACAGACGGGCGGTTTCGTTTGTGGCTTGTGCTTTCAAGCGCAGCGGCCTATCCCTGTAACGGTGCGATTCGCCACGGTGTGAGGTGCTTCCATGAACCTGCAAGAGTTGAACGCGTTTGCTGTTGCCAGGAAGGTCGACGAGTTGAACCTGATCTCCATGGAAGGGGGCATTTACCTGTTGGAAGCGAGGATGCATGGGACGGCGTATCCGTTGAGCGATCTCAAGGGCAATATGCTGACGCTGCGATCAGTGGAGCACGCGCGGGATCTGCTGCATGCCTTTCCGGTACTGCCCTTCAATCTTGTGCACACCTCGGTCCATGACGAAATGTGTGGCCTGGTCGCTGACCTCGATGAAAGCCTGAGAGTGCCGCTCGCCTGGCGTTCGCCCCTGTAGCCCCGGCCCCAAGTCCGGGGTATCTGTGCTAGTCTGCTCGCCCTTTTGGTTCCGGGCGCGCCGGGACGCGCTGTGCACGCACGGCAAGTCCTGTGGCCGTCCGCACAGCGGAGCAGTGTCATGTCCGAAGTAAATCTGTCCACCGACGAAACCCGCGTCAGCTACGGTATCGGCCGTCAACTCGGCGACCAGCTGCGCGACAACCCGCCACCGGGTGTCAGCCTGGACGCGATCCTGGCCGGTCTGACCGACGCTTTCGCCGGCAAGCCAAGCCGTGTTGGCCAGGAAGAAATGTCCGCCAGCTTCAAAGTGATCCGCGAGATCATGCAAGCCGAAGCAGCGGCCAAGGCTGAAGCTGCGGCTGGCGAAGGCCTGGCCTTCCTCGCCGAAAACGCCAAGCGTGATGGCATCACCACCCTGGCTTCCGGCCTGCAATTCGAAGTGCTGACTCAGGGCGACGGCGCCAAGCCGACCCGTGAAGACCAGGTGCGTACGCATTACCACGGCACGCTGATCGACGGCACTGTGTTCGACAGCTCCTACGAGCGCGGCCAGCCTGCAGAATTCCCGGTTGGCGGCGTGATCGCTGGCTGGACCGAAGCGCTGCAACTGATGAATGCCGGCAGCAAATGGCGCCTGTACGTGCCGAGCGAACTGGCTTACGGCGCACAAGGCGTGGGCAGCATCCCGCCGCACAGCGTTCTGGTGTTCGACGTCGAGCTGCTGGACGTTCTGTAATACCGAGCCTGCTTGATGGCAGGCCAATGTAGGAGTGAGCCTGCTCGCGAACGCGGTGTGTCAGTTGTTGATTGGCTATCTGACACACCGCTATCGCGAGCAGGCTCACTCCTACAGTTTTGACCGCGTTTCATATTTCGATCTTGTTGTGCAGCTCATTGGTCGGGCGCAACGCCCGGGCATAGCAGAACAGGAACAGATTGCGCACCAGCTCCTTGAGTACCAGCGGCTCGCTGGAATTGAGGCTGCTGACGTCCAGATCGCCTTGATCCTGCAGCTCATGCAAGGCTTCTTCTTCAAGCACCGCGCAGACTTCGCCGGTTTCCCGATGGAGAATTCTGAGGTAAGGGTGTGGGCGATCCAGCCAGGCGTCGATCAAATAAGTCATGGGTCTCATCTCCTTGAAAGGTTTCAATGAGAATAATTCTTATTCATCAAATAGCAAGTGCCTATTGGCGGATCGTGGATTTTTCCGGGTAAAGATTGTGTCAGGTCAAAATGACTGGCTGATGGCCATACGCGGATTCATTGAGCCGAAGGGGGGAGGGCAAAGCTCCATCCCACGGCTGGCGCAGGATGGATGACGCAAGGCTCAGACTTTTCTGACGAACTCGGATTTGAGCTTCATCGGGCCTATGCCGTCGATCTTGCAGTCGATGTCATGATCGCCATCGCACAGGCGGATGTTCTTGACCTTGGTGCCGACCTTGACCACCAGCGACGTGCCCTTGACCTTGAGGTCCTTGATCACGGTGATGGTGTCGCCGTCCTGCAGGACGTTGCCGACCGAATCTTTCTTCACGGCATCATCGGCCGCCACTTCGGCTTCGCCGCTGGCAGACCACTCGTGGGCGCACTCGGGGCAGACCAGTTGGGTACCGTCTTCGTAGGTGTATTCGGAATTGCATTTCGGGCAGGGTGGCAACGTGCTCACTAAGGTTCCTTGGGTATCAGGAGGGCTAAAGGGCGCACATTGTATAGGGTTTTACGCGGAGGAGGGCATAGCAAAGAACTAGTGTGGGAGCGAGCCTGCTCGCGAAAGCGCTGTGTCAGTCAACATTGAGTCGATTGGCAGATTGCTTTCGCGAGCAGGCTCGCTCCCACAGGGGCGTGAATCAGTGTGTGCGGGCTACCGCGAACTCGCTCAATTCAACCAGCGCATCGCGGTATTCGCTGGCCGGCAGCGCCTCGAGGCACTTGATCGCGCGGGCCACGTAATCGCGGGCCAGTTGCGCGGTGTACTCCAGCGAGCCCGACGCTTCGACGGCGATGCGGATGCTTTCCAGGTCTTCGATCCCGCCTTTCTGGATCGCCTGACGCACCAGTGCCGCCTGTTCGGCCGTACCTTCGCGCATGGTGTAGATCAGCGGCAGGGTTGGCTTGCCTTCGGCCAGATCGTCGCCGACGTTCTTGCCCAGGGTTTCCGCGTCGCCTTTATAGTCGAGCAAGTCATCAACCAGCTGGAACGCCACACCTAGGTGATCGCCGAACGTGCGCAGGGCTTCGCTCTGCTCGGCGGTCGCGCCAGCCAGGGCGGCGGCGCTGTGGGTCGAGGCTTCGAAGAGCATCGCGGTCTTGCCGCGGATGACTTCCATGTAGGTTTCTTCGCTGGTGCTGGCGTCACGCACCTTGGACAGCTGCAACACTTCGCCTTCAGCGATGATCCGCGTGGCTTGAGACAAAATCTTCATCACCGGCATCGAGCCCAGTTCGACCATCATTTCGAACGAGCGCGAATACAGGAAGTCGCCGACCAGCACGCTCGGGGCATTGCCCCACATGGCGTTGGCGGTCGAGCGGCCACGACGCATGCCGGACATGTCGACGACGTCGTCATGCAGCAGGGTCGCGGTGTGCAGGAATTCGATGGTGGCGGCCAGCAGGCGCATGTCGTCGCCTTCGCGACCCAGGGCCTTGCCACACAGCAACACTAATAAAGGACGCAGGCGTTTGCCGCCGGCCGACGTAATGTAATCGCCGATTTTCGATACCAGCGGCACTCGAGACGTCAGTTGCTTCTTGATGATGCCGTCGACGGCGCTAAAATCGTCCGCCACCGCGCGGTAGAAAGCTTGGGGTTGCATCAGCGAGAGTCGCTCCAGAAGGGTTGCGCGGCATGCTAGGACCCCCGTCCAGACCTGTCAAGGCGCGATGGACGGCCACTTGCGCGAGGCGGATTGCTTGCGTACAATCGCGCACCCTGAACTTCCTGGGCAGCACCTGCCTTACGCAATTGCACTTGGGCCGTTCCAGCCCCATGCAGCCATGCCAGCCAATACCTCTTCTTATAAAGAGCTGGGTGAGCAGGATTATCGGAGAAATACCATGTACGCAGTAATCGTTACCGGCGGTAAGCAATACAAGGTCGCTGAAGGTGAATACCTGAAGATCGAAAAACTGGAAATCGCTACTGGCGAATCCGTGACTTTTGATCGCGTTCTGCTGGTCGCCAACGGCGACGACGTGAACATCGGCGCACCAGTTGTTGCTGGCGCAACCGTCAAGGCTGAAGTGATCTCCCAAGGTCGTCACGATAAAGTCCGCATCATCAAGTTCCGTCGCCGTAAGCACCACATGAAGCGTATGGGCCACCGCCAGTGGTTCACCGAGATCAAAATCACCGGTATTCAGGCTTAATTACAGCCTAATTCCTCACTAGGAGAATTGAACTCATGGCACACAAAAAAGCTGGTGGTAGTACCCGTAACGGTCGCGACTCAGAAGCCAAACGCCTTGGCGTGAAGATGTATGGCGGCCAGGTCATCAAGGCCGGCAACATCATCGTGCGTCAGCGCGGCACCCAATTCCACGCTGGCTACGGCGTTGGCATGGGCAAGGATCACACTCTCTTCGCTAAAATCGAAGGCGTGATCAAGTTCGAAGTAAAGGGCGCCTTCGGTCGTCGTTACGTGAGCGTAATCGCGGCTTAATCGCGAGATCGCTGGAGAAGCCCTGTCTTGCGACGGGGCTTTTTCGTTTGTGGGGTGAGTCTCTTGCAAAGCTGTTTGTATGGGCTGTCGGCGTGCGATGCAGGTCGTGTCTTGGGGTCGCTGCGCTCATTTTTGCAAGAGTCTTATGTCTTGATTGTTTTTCGGCTCGTCCGTACGGCGAGAGGCGTTGGTTATGAAGTTTGTTGATGAAGTATCGATTCGCGTAAAGGCCGGTGACGGTGGCAACGGTGCCATGAGTTTCCGCCGGGAAAAATTCATTGAAAACGGCGGCCCGAACGGCGGTGATGGCGGTGACGGCGGTTCCATCTACATGATGGCCGACGAAAACCTCAACACCCTGGTCGACTACCGTTACACCCGTCACTTCGATGCCGAGCGTGGCTCCAACGGTGGCAGCACCGACTGCACCGGCAAGAAGGGCGAAGACCTGATCCTGCGCGTGCCGGTCGGCACCACCGTGATCGACTCTGCCACTCAGGAAGTCATCGGCGACCTGACCAAGGCCGGTCAGAAACTGATGGTAGTGCAGGGCGGCTGGCACGGTCTGGGCAACACCCGTTTCAAATCCAGTACCAACCGTGCACCGCGTCAGACCACGCCAGGCAAGCCGGGCGAGCAGCGCGACCTGAAACTGGAAATGAAAGTGCTGGCCGACGTCGGTCTGCTGGGCTTGCCGAACGCCGGTAAAAGTACCTTTATCCGTTCGGTCTCGGCCGCCAAGCCGAAAGTCGCCGACTACCCGTTCACCACGCTGGTGCCGAACCTGGGTGTGGTCAGCGTCGATCGCTGGAAGAGCTTCGTCATTGCCGACATTCCGGGTCTGATCGAAGGCGCTTCCGATGGTGCCGGCCTGGGCATTCGCTTCCTCAAGCACCTGGCGCGTACGCGTTTGCTGCTGCACCTCGTCGACATGGCGCCGCTGGATGATTCCAGTGCTCCGGACGCAGCTGAAGTGATCGTCAACGAGCTGATCAAATTCAGCCCGTCGCTGGCCGAGCGTGATCGCTGGCTGGTGTTGAACAAGTGCGACCAGATCCTTGAAGAAGAGCACGATGCCCGGGTCAAGGAAATCGTCGATCGTCTGGAGTGGACCGGTCCGGTGTACGTGATCTCGGCCATCGCCAAGATCGGTACCGAGCGTCTGTGCCACGACATCATGCGTTACATGGAAGACCGTGCCGATCGCCTCGCCGCAGATCCTGCGTACAAGGAAGAGCTGGCCGATCTCGATCAGCGCATCGAAGACGAAGCTCGCGCGCAGTTGCAGGCGCTGGACGACAAGCGTGCCCTGCGTCGCAGCGGCGTTAAGTCGGTCCATGACATCGGCGACGATGACTGGGACGAAGAAGATGTGGATGACGAAGACGGTCCGGAAATCATTTACGTGCGTGACTGATCCGTTGCGATAAACTTGAACGCCGCTCAATCGAGCGGCGTTTTAGTATCCGGAAATCGATCGTTGGTCAGCAATCGCCACGATTAACGTCACGGGCAGTGCCAGGTCGCGCTGCCCTCAAGCTAAGGTTGAAGATGATGCGGAGCAAGGTGACAGGTGCGCAGCGTTGGGTCGTGAAGATCGGCAGCGCTTTGCTTACAGCTGACGGCAAAGGGCTGGATCGCGCGGCAATGAGTGTCTGGGTCGAGCAGATGGTGGCGCTGCATGAAGCGGGCGTCGAGCTGGTGCTGGTGTCCTCCGGGGCGGTGGCGGCCGGTATGAGTCGCTTGGGCTGGACCGTGCGACCCAGTGCCATGCACGAGCTCCAGGCGGCCGCTGCAATCGGTCAGATGGGGTTGGTGCAGGCCTGGGAGTCGAGCTTCGCCGAGCATGGCCGGCACACTGCGCAGATTCTCCTGACCCACGACGACCTGTCCGACCGCAAGCGCTACCTGAACGCCCGCAGTACCTTGCGTGCGCTGGTCGAGCTGAAAGTCATTCCGGTGATCAACGAAAACGACACCGTGGTCACCGATGAAATCCGTTTTGGCGACAACGACACGCTGGCGGCGCTGGTGGCCAATCTGGTCGAGGCTGATCTGCTGGTGATCCTCACTGATCGCGACGGCATGTTCGACGCCGATCCGCGCAACAACCCCGACGCGCAGCTGATTTATGAGGCGCGCGCCGATGATCCGACGCTGGATGCGGTTGCGGGCGGTACCGGCGGTGCGCTGGGGCGTGGCGGCATGCAGACCAAGCTGCGCGCGGCACGCCTGGCAGCGCGTTCCGGTGCGCACACCATCATCGTCGGCGGGCGCCTTGAGCGCGTGCTTGATCGTCTCAAGGCGGGCGAGCGCATCGGCACGCTGCTATCGCCGGAGCGCGGCATGCTCGCGGCGCGCAAGCAGTGGCTGGCCGGTCATCTGCAAACCCGTGGCACTCTGGTGCTGGATGAGGGAGCGGTGTCGGCGTTGTCCAAGGGCAACAAAAGTCTGCTGCCGGTGGGGGTGAAACTGGTTCAAGGCAGTTTCCGTCGCGGTGAGATGGTCGTCTGCGTAGCGCCGGACGGTCGGGAGATCGCTCGGGGTCTGGCCAATTACAGCGCCCTGGAAGCGCAAAAAATCATCGGTCAGTCGTCGGATGCGATTGTCGGTTTGCTCGGTTACATGGCTGAGCCGGAACTGGTTCACCGTGACAACCTGATTCTGGTCTAAGGAAAATTCGATGCGTGTAGCGAAAGGATTGTTGGGCCTGCTGATGGCCATGCCATTGCTGGTCTCGGCCGAGGAAATCGGTCAGGTGTCGACGGTGTTCAAGTTTGTCGGGCCGAATGACCGGATTGTGGTCGAAGCGTTCGACGATCCGAAAGTCGAAGGTGTGACCTGCTACCTGTCGCGCGCCAAGACTGGCGGAGTGAAGGGTGGTCTGGGTCTGGCCGAGGATCGCGCAGAGGCCTCGATCGCATGCCGTCAGGTCGGGCCGATCAAGTTCAAGGGTGAGTTGAAGGACGGCGACGAGGTGTTCAAGGAGCGCACCTCGCTGGTGTTCAAGACCATGCAGGTGGTGCGTTTCCTCGACAAGAAGCGCAACACGCTGGTGTACCTGGTCTACAGTGATCGCTTGATCGAGGGTAGTCCGCAGAATGCGGTGACGGCGATCCCGATCCTGCCGTGGGTGCCGGTCCAGCAATAAGCGCCACCAATCCGAACTGTGGGAGCGAGCCTGCTCGAGAAGAGGTCATGTCGGTCGATAGAAATATCAACTGGCAGATCGCATTCGCAAGCAGGCTCGCTCCCACATTTTTTTGCCTGTAGCTTGTTAAATCACAGGCAATAAAAAACCGACCCTGAGGTCGGTTTTTTAATGACTACGTCGATTAAGCGGCTTCTTTCAGCGCTTTGACGTGGCCATTCAGACGGCTCTTATGACGAGCAGCCTTGTTCTTGTGGATGATGCCTTTATCGGCCATACGGTCGATAACTGGCACAGCCAGAACGTATGCAGCTTGAGCTTTTTCAGCGTCTTTTGCGTCGATGGCCTTAACTACATTCTTGATGTAGGTACGAACCATGGAACGCAGGCTGGCGTTGTGGCTGCGACGCTTCTCAGCCTGTTTTGCACGTTTTTTGGCGGAAGGTGAGTTGGCCACCGTCGAGCTCCTCGAAAGACTTTTTAGGAAATAGCAAACAAAATAGGCCGCGAATCATGCCGATGAAGACTTGTCTTGTCAAGGGCACTTGAATCGTTCCGCTAAGTGGTAGGTATAAAGAGGCGGGATATTTATTTCCGGCGCTTGACCTGTAAACTCGCGAGCTTTGGCTCTGTGCTGTTGCGGCGCGGAGTATCGCACAAGTAGGCGCATTGTTCGCCTGCTGTTTATCGACAGGCACAAACTCTCTCAATGAATCTGCTCAAATCGTTGGCCGCCGTCAGCTCTATCACGATGCTTTCCCGGATTCTGGGTTTTGTTCGTGACACGCTGATCGCGCGGACATTCGGCGCCGGGATGGCCACGGATGCCTTCTTTATTGCGTTCAAACTGCCCAACCTGCTGCGGCGCATTTTCGCCGAGGGGGCGTTTTCCCAGGCGTTCGTGCCGATCCTTGCCGAATATAAAAGCCAGCAGGGCGAAGAGGCGACGCGCACCTTTATTGCCTATGTGTCGGGCCTGCTGACGCTGGTGTTGGCGGTGGTGACGGCGCTGGGCATGATCGCCGCCCCTTGGGTGATCTGGGCCACAGCGCCCGGTTTTACCGATACCCCGGAGAAATTCCAGCTCACCTCCGATCTGTTGCGGGTGACCTTTCCTTATATATTGCTGATCTCGCTGTCGTCGCTGGCCGGCGCGATTCTGAATACCTGGAACCGCTTCTCGGTGCCGGCCTTCGTACCGACTCTGCTCAACGTCAGCATGATCGTGTTTTCGCTGTTCCTCACGCCGTATTTCGATCCGCCGGTCATGGCGCTGGGGTGGGCGGTGTTGGTCGGCGGTCTGGCGCAGTTGCTGTATCAGCTGCCGCACCTGAAAAAGATCGGCATGCTCGTGCTGCCACGCCTGAACCTGCGCGACAGCGGCGTGTGGCGGGTAATGAAGCAGATGCTGCCAGCGATTCTCGGTGTGTCGGTCAGCCAGATTTCATTGATCATCAACACCATCTTCGCCTCGTTTCTGGTCGCAGGTTCAGTGTCGTGGATGTATTACGCCGACCGTTTGATGGAATTGCCGTCGGGCGTATTGGGCGTGGCGCTCGGCACGATTCTGCTGCCGACACTGGCCAAGACCTACGCCAGCAAGGATCGCCACGAGTATTCGCGGATCCTCGATTGGGGGCTGCGCCTGTGCTTTGTGCTGGTGCTGCCGTGCGCATTGGCGCTGGGGATTCTTGCTGAACCGCTGACTGTTTCATTGTTTCAGTACGGCCAGTTCAGTGGCTTTGATGCCGAGATGACCCAGCGTGCGCTGATTGCCTATTCGGTCGGCCTGCTCGGGATTATCGTGATCAAAGTGCTGGCGCCGGGCTTTTATGCGCAACAGAACATTCGCACCCCGGTGAAAATCGCAATTTTCACGCTGGTCTGCACGCAGTTGTTCAACCTGGCGTTGATCGGCCCACTGGCCCATGCCGGCCTTGCCTTGGCGATCAGTGCCGGTGCTTGCCTGAACGCCGGGCTGCTGTTCTATCAACTGCGCAAGCAAAAGATGTATCAACCGCAACCGGGCTGGGGCAAATTCGGCTTCAAGCTGGTCGTTGCGGTGACCGTGATGTCGGCGGTGTTGCTGGCCGGCATGCATTTCATGCCCGCCTGGGATGAGGGGCATATGCTCGAGCGCTTCCTGCGCCTGGGCGCACTGGTGGTGGCCGGTGTGGTGGCGTATTTCGGTATGTTGCTGCTGCTGGGTTTCCGCCTGCGCGACTTCAATCGCAAAGCCTTGAGCTGAGGTTTCAGCCTTTATCGACAGGCACGGGCCGGCGGTTTTGTCGGCTCGTTCACTTTGCGTTACGGTGTTGCCTGTCGTCGGCCGTCGGGTGTGGTTATAATCGACCACTTTATGAGCAAGAAGCGCGTTATGCAGCTGGTTCGAGGCCTCCACAACTTGCGCCCCCAGCATCGGGGCTGCGTCGCCACTATTGGCAACTTTGACGGTGTTCACCGTGGTCACCAGGCTATCCTGGCCCGGCTGCGTGAGCGTGCGCTCGAGTTGGGCGTACCCAGCTGCGTGGTGATTTTCGAGCCGCAGCCGCGGGAGTTCTTTGCCCCCGACACCGCACCGGCACGTCTGGCGCGGTTGCGCGACAAGCTGCAATTGCTGGCCGCTGAAGGCGTCGACCGGGTCTTGTGCCTGGCTTTCAACCAGCGGCTGAGCAAGCTCAGCGCCAGTGAGTTCGTCGATACCATTCTGGTCGATGGCCTTGGCGTGCAGCATCTGGAGGTCGGTGACGATTTCCGTTTCGGTTGCGACCGCCTCGGCGATTTCGATTTCCTCATGCAGGCCGGGCAGGTTCACGGTTTCACCGTCGAAGCTGCGCAAACCGTTGAGCTGGACGGCATTCGCGTCAGCAGCACGCAGGTGCGCAACGCCTTGGCTGCGGCCGATTTTGCCTTGGCCGAACGCTTGCTCGGCCGTCCGTACCGCATCGCCGGTCGCGTGCTGCATGGGCAGAAACTGGCCCGGCAACTGGGCACGCCCACTGCCAACATTCAACTCAAGCGTCGTCGCGTGCCGTTTACCGGGGTGTATCTGGTGAATGTCGACATCGACGGCAAGACCTGGCCCGGCGTCGCCAATATCGGCGTGCGCCCCACGGTGCAAGGAGATGGCAAAGCCCACCTCGAGGTCCATCTGTTAGATTTTGCCGGCGATCTGTATGACCGGCGTTTGACGGTGGTTTTCCACCAAAAGCTGCGTGAAGAGCAGCGCTTCGCCTCTCTGGAGGCATTGAAAACGGCGATCAATGCGGATGTCGCCACCGCCCGTGCACTAGCCGCACCTAGCGCCCATCGCTAATGAAGAGCCTTAAATGACCGACTATAAAGCCACGCTAAACCTTCCGGACACCGCCTTCCCAATGAAGGCCGGCCTGCCACAGCGCGAACCGCAGATCCTGCAGCGCTGGGACAGTATTGGCCTGTACGGAAAGTTGCGCGAGATTGGCAAGGATCGTCCGAAGTTCGTCCTGCACGACGGCCCTCCGTACGCCAACGGCACGATCCACATCGGTCACGCACTGAACAAGATTCTCAAGGACATGATCATCCGCTCGAAAACCCTGTCGGGTTTCGACGCGCCGTACGTCCCGGGCTGGGACTGCCACGGCCTGCCGATCGAGCACAAGGTGGAAGTGACCCACGGCAAGAACCTCGGCGCGGATAAAACCCGCGAGCTGTGCCGTGCCTACGCCACCGAGCAGATCGAAGGGCAGAAGTCCGAGTTCATCCGTCTCGGCGTGCTGGGCGACTTCGCCAACCCGTACAAGACCATGGATTTCAAGAACGAGGCCGGTGAAATCCGCGCCCTCGCCGAAATCGTCAAGGGTGGTTTTGTCTTCAAGGGCCTCAAGCCAGTGAACTGGTGCTTCGATTGCGGTTCGGCTCTGGCTGAAGCGGAAGTCGAGTACGAGAACAAGAAGTCCTCGACCATCGACGTCGCGTTCCCGATCGCTGATGAAGCCAAACTGGCTGCGGCGTTTGGTCTGGCCTCGCTGAGCAAACCTGCTGCGATCGTGATCTGGACCACCACCCCGTGGACCATCCCGGCCAACCAGGCGCTGAACGTGCACCCGGAATTCAACTACGCCCTGGTCGATATCGGCGACAAGCTGCTGGTGCTGGCTGAAGAGCTGGTCGAAGCCTGCCTGGCGCGCTATGGCGTGCAAGGTTCGGTCATCGCCACCACCACCGGTAAAGAGCTGGAGCTGATCAACTTCCGTCACCCGTTCTACGATCGTCTGTCGCCGGTGTACTTGGCTGACTACGTCGAACTGGGCGCAGGCACCGGCGTGGTTCACTCCGCCCCGGCCTACGGCGTGGACGACTTCGTGACCTGCAAGAAATACGGCATGGTCAACGACGACATCCTCAACCCGGTGCAGAGCAACGGCGTATACGTGCCGTCGCTGGAATTCTTCGGCGGCCAGTTCATCTGGAAGGCCAACCCGGCCATCGTCGAAAAACTGACTGAAGTCGGTGCGCTGATGCACACCACCGTCATCGAACACAGCTACATGCACTGCTGGCGCCACAAGACCCCGCTGATCTACCGCGCTACTGCGCAGTGGTTCATCGGCATGGACAAGGAGCCAACCAGCGGCGACACCCTGCGCGTGCGCTCGCTCAAAGCTATCGAAGACACCAAGTTCGTTCCGGCCTGGGGCCAGGCGCGTCTGCACTCGATGATCGCCAATCGTCCGGACTGGTGCATCTCGCGTCAGCGCAACTGGGGCGTGCCGATCCCGTTCTTCCTCAACAAGGAAAGCGGCGAGCTGCACCCGCGTACCGTCGAGCTGATGGAAGAAGTCGCCAAACGCGTTGAAGTCGAAGGCATCGAAGCCTGGTTCAAACTCGACGCTGCCGAACTGCTCGGTGATGAAGCGCCGCAGTACGACAAGATCAGCGACACCCTCGACGTCTGGTTCGACTCGGGCACCACGCACTGGCACGTTCTGCGCGGTTCGCACCCGATGGGCCACGAGAGCGGCCCGCGCGCCGACCTGTACCTGGAAGGTTCCGACCAGCACCGTGGCTGGTTCCACTCCTCGTTGCTGACCGGTTGCGCCATCGACAACCACGCACCGTACCGCGAACTGCTGACGCACGGTTTCACCGTCGATGAGTCCGGGCGCAAGATGTCCAAGTCGCTGGGCAACGTGATCGCGCCGCAGAAGGTCAACGACACCCTGGGCGCCGACATCATGCGTCTGTGGGTCGCGTCGACCGACTACTCCGGCGAAATGGCGGTGTCCGAGCAGATCCTGCAGCGCAGCGCGGATGCCTATCGTCGTATCCGTAACACAGCGCGCTTCCTGCTTTCCAACCTGACCGGTTTCAACCCGGCCACCGACCTGCTGCCGGCTGAAGACATGCTGGCGCTGGATCGCTGGGCGGTGGATCGCACGCTGCTGCTGCAACGCGAGTTGCAAGAGCACTACGGCGAATACCGTTTCTGGAACGTGTACTCGAAGATCCACAACTTCTGCGTGCAGGAGCTGGGTGGTTTCTACCTCGACATCATCAAGGACCGCCAGTACACCACCGGCGCCGACAGCAAGGCCCGGCGCTCGTGCCAGACCGCGCTGTTCCACATCTCCGAAGCGCTGGTGCGCTGGATCGCGCCGATCCTCGCCTTCACTGCTGACGAACTGTGGCAATACCTGCCGGGCGAGCGTAACGAGTCGGTCATGCTCAACACCTGGTACGAAGGCCTGACCGAGCTGCCGGAAGGCTTCGAGCTGGGTCGCGCCTACTGGGATCGCATCATGGAAGTGAAGGTTGCGGTCAACAAAGAGATGGAAATCCAGCGTGCCGCGAAAGCCGTCGGTGGCAACCTGCAGGCCGAAGTGACGCTGTTTGCCGAAGAGGCGCTGAGCGCCGATCTTGCCAAGCTGAGCAATGAGCTGCGCTTCGTCCTGATCACCTCGACTGCCAGCGTTGCACCATTCGTGCAGGCTCCGGCCGATGCAGTGGCCACCGAAGTCAGCGGTCTGAAACTGAAGATCGTCAAATCGGCGTTCCCGAAATGCGCGCGTTGCTGGCATTGCCGCGAAGACGTCGGCGTGAACCCGGAGCATCCGGAAATCTGCGGGCGTTGCGTCGACAACATCAGCGGTGCTGGCGAGGTTCGTCACTATGCCTGATGCCATTGGCCGTTTCGGACGGCTGAGCTGGCTGTGGTTGAGCTTGCTGGTTCTGGTCATTGACCAGGCCAGCAAGTTCTACTTCGAAGCCAAGCTCGAAATGTTCCAGCAGATCGTGATCATTCCCGACCTGTTCAGCTGGACCCTGGCCTACAACACTGGCGCTGCCTTCAGCTTCCTCGCCGACAGCTCCGGCTGGCAGCGCTGGCTGTTTGCCCTGATCGCCATTGTCGTCAGTGCCGTGCTGGTGGTCTGGCTCAAGCGTCTGGGCCGCAACGACACCTGGCTGGCCGTCGCCCTGGCGTTGGTGCTGGGTGGCGCGCTGGGCAACCTGTATGACCGCATTGCCCTAGGCCATGTGATCGACTTCATTCTGGTGCACTGGCAGAACCGCTGGTATTTCCCGGCGTTCAACATTGCCGACAGCGCGATCACCGTTGGCGCGATCATGCTGGCACTGGACATGTTCAAATCGAAGAAAACCGAAGAGGCCGCTCATGACTGAACCGCTATCGACTGAGCAACGCATCGGCCAGAACACCGAAGTCACCCTGCACTTTGCCTTGCGCCTGGAAAACGGTGACACCGTCGACAGTACCTTCGACAAGGCCCCGGCGACGTTCAAGGTCGGCGATGGCAACCTGCTGCCGGGCTTCGAAGCCGCACTGTTCGGCTTCAAGGCCGGCGACAAGCGCACCCTGACCGTCGAGCCGGAAAACGCTTTTGGTCAGCCGAACCCGCAGAACGTGCAGACCATCCCGCGTTCGCAGTTCACCGACATGGAGTTGTCGCCGGGTCTGCTGGTGATCTTCAATGATGCGGCCAATACTGAATTGCCAGGAGTGGTGAAGGAATTCGATGACACGCAAGTGACCGTTGACTTCAACCACCCGCTGGCGGGCAAGACGCTGACCTTTGACGTGGAAATCATTTCCGTCAAAGCGATCTAAAAATGCAGGAGTGAGCTTCTGTGGCGAGGGGATTTATCCCCGCTGGGGTGCGAAGCGCCCCCAGACCAGTCAACGGATTCTGAGATAAGTCCGTTGAAGGTCTGCGACTGCTACGCAGCCGAGCGGGGATGATTCCCCTCGCCACAACAAGCAGGTCTCCACAGTCTGTTTTCCATTGTTTTCGCGCGCAAGACACGAGGCACAGCATGCAAATCAAACTCGCCAACCCCCGTGGCTTCTGCGCCGGTGTGGACCGGGCGATCGAAATCGTCAACCGCGCCCTGGAAGTCTTCGGGCCGCCGATCTATGTGCGTCACGAAGTGGTGCACAACAAGTTCGTCGTCGAAGACCTGCGCAGCCGTGGCGCGATTTTCGTTGAAGAGCTCGATCAGGTACCCGATGACGTGATCGTCATTTTCAGCGCCCACGGTGTTTCCCAAGCCGTACGCAACGAAGCCGCCGGTCGTGGCCTGAAAGTCTTCGATGCAACCTGCCCGCTGGTGACCAAGGTGCACATCGAAGTCGCCAAATACAGCCGCGACGGTCGCGAGTGCATCCTGATCGGCCACGCCGGTCACCCGGAAGTCGAAGGCACCATGGGCCAGTACGACGCCAGCAATGGCGGCGCGATCTACCTCGTTGAAGACGAAAAGGACGTGGCCGCATTGCAGGTGCGCGATCCGGAAAGACTCGCCTTCGTCACCCAGACAACCTTGTCGATGGACGATACCAGTCGCGTGATTGATGCCCTGCGCACGCGCTTCCCGGCCATCGGTGGTCCGCGCAAGGACGACATCTGCTACGCCACACAAAACCGCCAGGACGCCGTCAAGCAACTGGCCGACGAGTGCGACGTGGTGCTGGTGGTCGGTAGCCCGAACAGTTCCAACTCCAACCGTCTGCGTGAACTGGCTGAGCGCATGGCGACTCCGGCGTACCTGATCGACGGTGCCGAGGATCTGCAACAGAGCTGGTTCGACGGCGTCGAGCGCATTGGCATTACCGCTGGCGCCTCGGCACCGGAAGTGCTTGTCCGGGGCGTGATCCAGCAATTGCAGGCCTGGGGCGCGACCGGTGCCGATGAGCTGGCTGGCCGTGAGGAGAACATCACGTTCTCGATGCCGAAAGAGCTGCGCGTCCGTTCGATCTGACGCTTCTGCCTTTGTCGCACAGCGCCTGTTCGGTCTCCTGACTGACCAGGCGCACGCGACCGGTCGCCGCCAGCACGATCTGCCGCTGGCTGATCGGTTCGCGCGGCGAGCAGACGTGTATCGTCCCCGCCTGAAATCGCCGTCCCGGCATCAGCGGTTGCCCCAAATGACTGAACCGCACATAGCGGCTCACCCACCAGTTGCCGACAATCGGCACTTTCGCCTCACTGGCGCGTTCAACCAGCAGCGGATTGCTGCTGTCCTCCGGCCCCTTGCCGCTTCTATCCAGAATGATCCGCCAACCGTGACTCCAGTCACTGCCGATGCCATGGATCACCACGCTCTGATTGTGCGTGATGGCCAGTGTGCGAGCGTGGCGGATGCCTTCGAGCAGCGACTGCGCCGCGTGGTCGCGTTGAGTCGCTTGCTTGAGCGCGGCGAACGCCGGGCTGACCAGCAGCAGAACAATTGCGCCAATCGCCAGTCCCATAAGCAGTTCAATCAGGCTGAAACCGTGTTGCGGCATGAAAAATCCCTCCGTGGAATGGTATGAGCAGCGCAATCCGTGCGCCGCGCAGGGCAAATCAGTCGGCGCGTGCCGAGCGAATGTTCTAGCGTGTAAAAGCAGGTATAGCCGACGGCAACGGAGGGCACCGATGGATCTTCGTACAAAAGGTTTCACGCTGGTCGAGTTGCTGGTCGCCATTGCGGTGTTCCTGATACTGATCACGCTGGCGGTGCCGGCCTTTACCCGTACGATCCAGAGCAGCAAGGCGGATACCGAAGTCGGCGACTTGCAGCGGGCAATCAATTTCGCTCGCCTCGAGGCAATCAATCGCGGCGTGACCACGCGTCTGCGTCCGACCGCCGGCGGCAGTGTATGGACCGGTGAGCTGGCGGTCTACGACAGTACTGGCAATCCGGCCAATGTGTTGCGGGTTGTTCCAGCAATGAGCAGTGGCGCGACTCTGACGCTACCCTCAGGAGTGACCGCACTGGATTTCAACAACCTCGGCGGTCTGGCGGCACCGTCGACGGCGGTGGTCATCGGTTACACGCTGGGCACGCAAAGCAGGACGCTGAACGTGTGTTTGAACGGACGTATTCAACTGGGTGGAAATTGCGGATGAGGGCAGGGAGCAAAAACGCACAGGAGGGCATGACGCTGATCGAAGTGCTGGTCGCGCTGCTGATTCTCACCGTAGGGCTGTTGGGCGCAGCGGCGGTGCAGCTCAATGCGCTGAAGTACACCGACAGTTCGCGGATGACCAGTCAGGCCAGCTTCATCGCCTATGACATGATGGATCGCATCCGCGCCAATTCCGGCGCCAACTACACCGTTACGCCACCGACCTCGGGCAATCTCAGTAATGCGCGGGACCAGGATCTCTACGATTTCACCACCAATATCGCCAACTTCGGCGGTCCGACCGCGACGGGCAGCATCACCCTCAACCAGCGGGTCTACACCATCACCATTACCTGGAGCGACGCGCGCGCGGCCAACGCTGCCAGTGCCCAGCGCAGTTTCGTCCTGAGCAGCCGTGCGGCGGTCGATCCGGTGGCCACACCATGAAGCACACCAGCCGTGGTTTCGGCCTGATCGAGTTGCTGATTGCCCTGGCTTTGGGGTTGATCGTCGTACTCGGTGTGGTGCAGATTTTCATCGCCGCAAAAAACACCTACGTCAGCCAGAACAGCGCCGCAGCGATGCAGGAAGATGCGCGCTTCGTCCTCAGCAAAATGATTCAGGAAATCCGCATGGTCGGCATGTTCGGCTGCCTCGGCACCATCGTCGACTCCAGCTCAGCAGGGGATTTCAACACTGCGCAACTCATCCCGATCAGCTGGGATAACGCCAATCTCAAGCTGACCATGGTCACCGCCGATGTCGGCAGCGGCGGGGGAACGCCGACCTGGACGGTGATTTCCGACTGTCGCAACAGCGCGGTCGCCTACAGCGGATTGCGCAGCCCGACCATGGGGCAGATCGCGTTCCCGATCCGGCGCCTGATCTACAGCTTCAGCAATAACCAGATCCTCATGGGCACTGGCAGCGGCAATCCGGCGCAGCAAGTGCTGGTGAACAATGTCAGCGCCTTCAACGTCACCTTCGGCCTGGCCAGCTCGGCAACCGACGTCGCAGCCTCAACCTACAGCAGCAACCCTGGCGATCCCGCGCGCATCCGCAGCGTGCGCCTGAGCCTGACCCTCACCGACCCGAACAATCGGGTGCGCAATCAAACCTTCAACGTGGTTGCGGCATTGCGCAACCGCTTGCCATGAGGGGGCGGCGATGAGGATTTCCTTGCAACAACGTCAGGCCCAGCGCGGCATGGCCCTGTTGGTGAGCCTGGTGTTTCTGCTGTTGCTCACATTGATCGGTTTGTCCTCGATGCAGAGCGCCAACCTGCAAGAGAAAATGGCCGGCAGCGTCAGCTTGCGCAATCAATCGTTTCAGGCGGCCGAAGCGGCATTGCGTATCGGCGAAAGTGCGGTGCAGCTGGACAGTTACTCGTTGGCGGTGTGCAGCGGCACGAACCAATGTCTGCCGCCGGCGGAGTCGTCAGTGGTCAGCTCGGCCGGCTTCAATTCGACCTCCGGGGTGACCTGGATCGCCGCCGGTAATGGCTTTTATGGCGTGCAGAACATCGGCACAACCCTGACGGCGGTGAACGTGCCGAGTAACACTTCGGCGACGTTGTATCGAGTCACTGCGGTCGGCATCGCCGGCAATTCGCGTAGCGTGGTGGAGAGTGTCTATGCGAAGTATTGAGCGCGGCGTGTCGCTGCTGATCGGCATGCTCCTGAGTTGTTACCTGGCGGCACCGGCCTGGGCTTTCACGCCTTCCGATTCGCCATTGCTGAGCGCGGCTGCGGTGGCGCCAAACGTGATGCTGCTGATCGACGACTCCGGCAGTATGAACAGCATCATCTACGCCGCCGGATTCGACCCGAACGTCAACCGCACTCCCGCCCGGCAGTGCAATGCCTTCCTCGGCTTGTGCTCTGCACTCAATGCGCCGCAGATTACCGGCGACACGGTGTTTCTATCGAGCCTGCCGACTTCCGGGTGCTCGGGAGGCGCCTATGCGTTCTACAACAACAGCGTGGCGCCGTTGTGCCTGAAACTGCCCGATCCTGTAGGAAACGAGAACACTCGGTATTCCGCCGATTACATTTCCTACATAGTCAGCCTGGCCAACAGCAACGGCACCCGCGACTTCACCACGGGGGCGATTCCCAACGATTACCGGATGAACGTGGCGCGCAACGTTTCCACCGCACTGGTGAGCAGCAACCGCACCTTGCGCATGGGCCTGTCGACATTCAATCCGGCCACCAGCAGCAACCCGGGCAACGGCGGTTTCATCGCTCGCTCGATCACCGATTTGTCACCCGTCGCGGGCAGCGTCACCCAGGCCCAGGCAGACACCAACTACAACGCGCTGATCTCATCGATCAACGGCTTGAACGCCGTGGCCAACACGCCGTTGGCCGAGAGCTACTACGAAGTCACGCGCTACATGCGTGGCTTGGCGCCTTACTACAACGGCACGCCGGCGACCTATACCAGTCCGATTCAATACCGCTGCCAGAAAAACTACGGCGTGGTGATTACCGATGGCTTGCCGACCTATGACCGTACCTTCCCGACCAACGATCCGCTGGGAGGCAGTCGGCTACCGAACTGGGATGGCGTGAATAACGATGGCGACAACCTCAACGGTGACGGCGAAGGTGACACTCTGTATCTGGATGACATCGCCAAATTCGCCTTCGACATCGACATGCGTTCGACCGGCACCGACGCAGCAGGCAAGAGCTGGAACGCGGTGGATTTTCCCCGGCAGAACATGAACACCTACACCGTGGGTTTCGCTGCGGATAACGACATGTTGTCCGACGCCGCCAGTTACGGGCAGGGCAGGTATTACCAGGCGACCGACAGCTCCGGGCTCAATGCGGCGTTATCGTCGGCATTGAGCGATATCACTTCCAAGGCCGGCTCCGGTGGTGCCGGTGTTGCCAGCAGCAGTACATTGACCAGTGGCAGCAGTTTTTACCAGACAACCTACGATCCCAAGGATTGGCGCGGCACGATCAGGTCGTTCGGCTTTACCTCGACCGGCACGGTAAATACCTCGGCGGCGCAATGGTCGACCGACACCACCATCGTGCCCTCTGCCACAGCGCCGACTTTCCAGTCATGGAACACCTTGAGCAACACGCCCATTGCCCTGGCACTCCTCAACTTTTCCCCGGCGCAGCAGACTACGCTGAATCAGGGGTTGCCCGCCGGAATCAACGGCAATGATCTGGTGGAGTGGAGCAAAGGGACCAACAGGGCCGGGCTCAAAGTTCGCAGTGCGCTGTTGGGCGACATCATTAATTCGCCGCTGGTGCTCGCCTCGCCTTCGGACAAGACCGCATCCGATCTGACGGGTGACAGCAGTTACACCAACTACCTGACGACCAAGGCTGCGAACATGAACACCAGTCTGGTGGTGAACGCCAACGACGGTTTCGTCAACGTGATCAATTCGGCGAACGGCACCCGCCGTTATGCCTATATGCCCTCCAGCGTGCTGCCTTCCCTGCGACTGATCGCGGACACCAACTACGTCAACGGCGTCAGCCACAAATTTCTGGTGGATGGTCAGGTCGGCGTGTTCGATGCGCAGGCCGGTACCACCTGGAAAACCCTGGCCATTGGCGGAACGGGGGCCGGTGGCAAAACCTTCTATGGGCTGCAACTGTTCGATGCCTCGGCAGGCAACGTGATCAAGGCACTGTGGGAAGTCAGTGCGCCGGCTACGGCCAATGCGTCGAATGCTTTCAATGATCTGGGTTACGCCTACGCCCGTCCGGAAGTGGCACGCTTGGCCAATGGTCGCTGGGCGACATTCATCGCCAATGGTTACGGCAGCAATTCGGGGGTTGCGGCTTTGTACGTACTGGATGCAATGGATGGTTCGCTGATCAGGAAAATCGTCATCGACAGCACGGAAACCACTAACGGTCTGTCTTCGGTAAAACTCAGGGTCAATTCCTCGAACGTGGTGCAGGCTGCCTACGCTGGTGACCTGAAGGGGCGTATGTGGAAATTCGACTTGAGCGCACCCGGGGCAGAAAGCTGGGGCGTGGCGTTTGCCGGCAAACCTCTGTTCACCGCCCCGGGTGGGGCAACGCAGCCGATCACTGCGCAACCGCTGCTGGCGGACAACCCACAGGGCGGCAAGCAGGTGTTTTTCGGCACCGGCAAGTTCAACGAAACCGCCGACAAGACCAACAAGGATCTGCAGGCGTTCTATTCAATCTGGGATGCAGAAGGGGGGACCGGACAAATCACCGTCAGCAGCTTGCAGGCGCAGGCGATTACCGGTTCGTTCTCCGGCAGTACCGGGCAGTTCCTGACCACTAGCCAGAATGAAACCACTTACCCGGCAGAAAAGGGCTGGTATCTGCCGCTGGTGTATAACAACGTGCTGACCGGCGAGCGCGTGATCAACCAGGCCAGCATTGTGTTGGGACGAGTTGTTTTCACTACTGCCAGCGTTGATACCACTGACCCTTGTTCGAGCTTTGGTACGGGCAGGTTGGTCGAACTGGATGCGTTCAACGGTAAGATGCTCAACTACGCCGTGATCGACACCACGGGTGACCGTTTGGTCGACAGCAATGACACGATATCCAGTGGCGTGGTATTCACCGGTGGCATTCCGACCCTTAACGTCATTTCCCGAGATGCCAAGACCAAGCTCGTGAGCGACACCAGTGGCGTCATCACCACCGTTGTGGAAAAGGGTGGCGGCGGCAGCCGTCGTATCATGTGGCGACAAATCCAGTAAGCGAGAATTTGAGGCATGCGCAGATCCAGCCGAGGTTTTACCCTGATCGAGATCATGATCGTCATCGCGATTATCGGGATCATCCTCACCATCAGTATCCCCAGCTACAACGAATACGTGAAGAAGGGCCGTCGCGCCGAAGTGGTCTCGCTGCTCTCGGAGCAGGCGCAGACCCTCGAACGCTTCTACACCCGCAACAATGTCTACACCGGCGTCACCGGACTGAGCACGGGCAATGATTTCTACACCATCACCCCGACGCTGACCGACCAGACCTTTGTGCTCACCGCGACGCGTAAAACCGGCTCGGCCATGGCCACCGACAAGTGCGGGGATTTCACCCTGACCAACACTGGCGTGCGAAGCATGAACAACGCGACCACCGGAGTGACCGCCAAGGATTGCTGGGGCCGCTGACGCATTCTTTTTCGGGCGCCTTTTGCGCCCACTGTCTTTTTTACGGTTGGATCAAAAATGACCAGGCAACAGCAAGTGGTGATTGTCGGCGGCGGGGTGATTGGCCTGCTCACTGCCTACAATCTCGCCTCCGAAGTGCGCAGCGTGGTGCTGCTGGATCGCTCGAATGTCGGCCAGGAATCGTCCTGGGCTGGCGGCGGCATCGTCTCGCCGTTATACCCGTGGCGCTACAGTCCGGCAGTCACCGCACTGGCGCATTGGTCGCAGGATTTTTATCCACAGCTCGGCCAGCGCTTGTTTGCCGACACGGGGGTTGATCCTGAGGTGCACACCACTGGTCTGTATTGGCTGGACCTGGACGATGAAGCCGAAGCCCTGGCCTGGGCCGCGCGGGAAAATCGGCCGCTGCGGGCTGTGGATATCTCGGCGGCACATGACGCGGTGCCGGTGCTCGGCAGCGGTTTCAGCCGGGCGATCTACATGGCCGATGTCGCCAACGTGCGCAATCCACGGCTGGTCAAATCGCTGAAAGCCGCATTGCTGGCGCTGCCGAACGTGACGATTCATGAGCAATGTGAAGTCAGTGGCTTCGTCCGCGAGGGCGAGCGCGTGGTTGGCGTGCAAACCTCCGCCGGGGTGATCAGCGGCGACCAGATTGTGCTGACGGCGGGTGCATGGAGCGGTGATCTGCTCAAGACGCTAAACCTGTCGCTGCCGGTCGAGCCGGTCAAAGGCCAGATGATTCTCTACAAGTGCGCGGCTGATTTCCTGCCGAGCATGGTGCTGGCCAAGGGGCGTTATGCGATCCCGCGTCGCGACGGTCACATTCTGATCGGCAGCACGCTGGAGCACGAAGGCTACGACAAGACCCCGACCGATGTCGCGCTGGAAAGCCTCAAGGCCTCGGCGATCGAATTGTTGCCGGCGCTGGCGGATGCCGAAGTGGTCGGGCACTGGGCCGGACTGCGGCCGGGGTCGCCGGAAGGGGTTCCCTTTATTGGCCGGGTGCCGGGATGCGAAGGGCTGTGGCTGAACTGCGGGCATTACCGCAACGGGCTGGTGCTGGCGCCGGCGTCATGCCAGTTGTTCGCCGATGTCATGCTGGGGCGGGCGCCGATTATTGATCCGGCGCCGTATGCGCCTGAGGGCCGTATTTAGTCAGAGGCTGGTAGACCGCCTTCGCGAGCAGGCTCGCTCCCTCAGGAATACTCATTCCAAATATGGGAGCGAGCCTGCTCGCGAAGGGGCCTTTAATCCAGGCCCAACTTCTTCAGCCGATAGCGCATTGACCGAAACGACAGACTCAACCGCTGCGCCGCCGCCGTGCGGTTCCAGCGGGTTTCCTCCAGCGCCTGCAAAATCAGTTTGCGTTCAACACTCTCCAGATAATCCTCGAGATTGTCGATCTGCGTCAGATCGGCCATCGCCCCGTCCGCCGTGCAATTGCCTTCGCTCAAACGCAGATCCTGCGCTTCGATCGTGCGGTTTTCACACAGGGTGTGCGCGCGTTCGAGGACGTTCTCCAGTTCGCGCACATTGCCGGGAAAGCGATAGTTCTTCAGCGTCTCCAGTGCCTGCGGGTGCAGGCGCGCTTCGGGTTGCCCGGTGTCTTTGGCCAGGCGCTTGAGCACGTGCATGGCAAGCGCCTCGATGTCGTCGCGGCGTTCGCGCAGGGACGGTACGCGCAGTTCGATGACGTTGAGCCGGTAATACAGATCCTGACGGAAACGCTCGGCTGAAACTTCGGCTTCAAGGTCTTTGTGCGTGGCGCAAAGGATGCGTACGTCGACCACAGTTTCCTGCTGGCCGCCGACGCTGCGCACGGCTTTTTCCTGGATCGCTCGCAGCAGTTTTACCTGCATCGACAGCGGCAGGTCGGCTACTTCATCGAGAAACAGAGTGCCGCCATGGGCCGCTTGAAACAGCCCCGGTTTGTCCTCGACGGCGCCGGTGAAGCTGCCTTTGCGGTGACCGAAGAACTCGCTTTCCATCAGCTCCGATGGAATCGCCCCGCAGTTCACCGGCACAAACGGCTGGCTGGCGCGCGGACCTTGTTCGTGGATCAGACGGGCGACCAGTTCTTTGCCGCTGCCGGATTCACCACTGATGTACACCGGCGCCTGACTGCGTGCGAGCTTGTCGATCTGCCTGCGCAGATTGGCCATCGGCGGCGAGTCGCCCAGCAAGCGTCGCTCGATTGCCGTGCTCAAGCCGCCCGCTGTCGGCAGGCGCAGCGCCGAGCTGACCAGTTCGCGCAAGCGCGGCAGTTCCACCGGTTTGGTGAGGAAGTCGAACGCCCCGGCCTTCAGCGCATTGATCGCAGTTTCCAGGCTTCCGTACGCCGTGATCATCGCCACCGGCAGGTGTGGAGCGCGTTGCTGAATGTGTTGCACCAGCTCCAGCCCGGTGCCGTCGGGCAGGCGCATGTCGGTCAGGCACAGGTCAAAGTGCTCACGCTGCAACAGCGCCTGAGCTTCGCCCAGATTGCGTGCGCTGAAGGTCTCGAGTTTCATCCGTCCCAGGGTGATTTCCAGGAGCTCGCGGATATCCGGTTCGTCGTCGACGATTAGAATTTTTTGCCGTGGGCTTGTATTCAACTTTGTTTCCGTCCGTGAGCAAAAGTGATGCAAAAGCAGCCGCCGCCTTGGCGTGATTTGAAGTCTAGGCGTGCCTGGTTGCTTTCGCACAGCTCACGGGACAGATAAAGGCCGAGACCGGTGCCTTGGCTGCTGGTAGTGAAGAACGGCTCAAACAGATGTGCCTGTTCCTCGGCCGACACGCCGGGGCCGTTGTCCTGCACTTCGAGCACTGCCAATTGGCTGTCGGGGTCGACGAACAGTGCCAGCCAGACGTCGGCCTGCTCGTGCAGTTGTGCACTGTGACGCCAGGCGTTGCGTATCAGATTGTCGAGAATCTGCCGCAATTGGTTGGGGTCCATCAGCGTGGTGAAATCTCCTGAATTGATCCGCAGATGAATGTGCTGGCGCTCGTTGGCCTGCTCGCGGGTTTCGCCGACGAAGTCTTCCAGCCACGGCTTGAGGTCCAGCCGTTGCGGCGCGCTTTGCTGGCGGCGGGACAGTTGCAGGACGTTTTCGATGACTCGGTTCATGCGCTGGGAGTGGTCTTGAATAATCTGCGTCAGACGTCGATCTGCGCTATCGAGTTCCTCGGACTCGGCCAACAGCTGCGCGGCATGACTGATCGCGCCCAGTGGATTGCGAATTTCATGGGAGATGCCGGCGGTCAAACGCCCGAGCGCAGCGAGCTTGAGTTGCTGGGCTTGTTGGGTGATTTGCGCCAGGTCTTCGAGAAACACCAGCGTCTGCTGGTTCGGACTCTGCTCAAGGGCGATGAAGCTGGGTTGCAGCTCAAGGCCATTGCCGGGGATTTTCAGGCTCTGCGGGCGCAAGGTCGGGTTGTTACGCCACAGTTGCAGACGCTCGACGAGTGCTGGCGAATATTCGTCGATCAAATGACCTTGCAGGTGACTATGGCCGAGCAGACTCTGCGCACTGTGATTGGCCAGTTGCACCCGGCGTTGCTCGTCGAGCACCAGAATCCCCGTGCGCATGCGTTGCAGGATCAACGCATTCAACGCCTCCAGGCTGACCACCTCGCTGGCGCGCTGTTCGGCCAGGGTCTCGCTGACTTCGAGGCGGCGGATCAGCCCTTGCACCAGCAGTGAGGCGGCGAAGCACAGCGCGCCGAGGGTGCCGGCTTGCAGGTACGCGTTGGCGCTCAAGGGGCGGCTCAGACCCAGCAGAAAACTCAGGCCGACAATGCCGATCGCCGCGATGGCGGCAATCAGCAGGCCGATGCGTCGGCGCAGCAGGGTGTTGCTGATTGCCACCGAGACCACCAGCAGATTGCCCAGCGCACTGGCCACGCCGCCGGCCGCGTAGAACAGGCCGCACAACAGCAGCACGTCGACGAGGGCCAGGGTGAACAACTGCGCCGGGCGCCGGGTGTTTTCGAGGAACACCACCAGCAGCATATTGATGATCAGGTACAGCCAGCTGCCGCCGCGCAGCAGATCGTCGTTGGCCGACGTCAGCAGGCGGTTGTCCATGTTGCTGGAGATCAGCAGCACCAGAGTGATGCCGACACTTAAACGGTACAGGTGATAAAGGCGCAGCAGACGCTGCGCCTGTTTCTGGTCGGCGTTGACCGCCTCAGCGACCACTGGCGCCCGGACCTTGCTCGAGATGAGCCTGGCTGCAATACCACAGTTGCTGGTTGCCCAGCGCGCGGTCGCGCGGCAGGTGCACGCCGCAGTGGGCGCAACGCACCATCGGCGGCGCGTCCTGTTCGCGCGGCGATCGGGTGGACGAGGCGGGGGCCTTGAATTTGCGCCAGAGCCAGATGGCGGCGAAGATCAGGGCAATCCAGAACAATAAACGAAGCATGATGAGCGGCTTTTCGACTGATGATCCGGCAGTTTAGCCAAGGACCCGATCAGCGCACAGCCTATTAAAGTGCGGCAATAAAAAAGGGAGATCCGCAGATCTCCCTTTTTCGTACAGCCGGTGTGATCAGTCGAACACGCCGAAGGTCATGTAGCTGAACCACGAGCGATCGGTGTCGCTGGATTCCGGTTCTGGCTCTTCGATCACGTCGCCGTTCTCGTCTTTAGGCTTGAGCTCGTTCGGGATCGCATCTTTCGCGTCCTGGAACTGCTTCTGCACGTCCTGGTTGGCGCGGGTTTCGCCCGGCGGCAGCGGTGGACGCGATTCGATCAGGCCCAAAGTCGCTTTGCTCAGGAACGAACGGTTGTCAGCCTCGGCTACGCGTGGCACGAACTGGCCATCTTCCAGGCTCGGGTGATCCGGGTAGTTGAGCTTCAGGGTTTCCAGGCTGGTGGCGGCCAGATCGTCGAGGTGCAGACGCTGGTAGGCTTCGGTCATCACCGCCAGGCCGTCGCCGACCGATGGGGTTTCCTGGAAGTTTTCCACGACATACTTGCCACGGTTGGCAGCGGCTACGTAAGCCTGACGGGTCAGGTAGTAGTCAGCAACGTGGATTTCGTAGGCCGCCAGCAGGTTGCGCAGATAGATCATGCGCTGCTTGGCGTCCGGCGCGTAGCGGCTGTTCGGGTAGCGGCTGGTCAGCTGCGCGAACTCGTTGTACGAGTCACGGGCGGCGCCCGGGTCGCGCTTGGTCATGTCCAGCGGCAGGAAGCGCGCCAGCAGGCCGACGTCCTGGTCGAACGAGGTCAGACCCTTGAGGTAGTACGCGTAATCCACGTTCGGATGCTGCGGATGCAAACGAATGAATCGCTCGGCGGCAGACTTTGCAGCTTCCGGCTCGGCGTTCTTGTAGTTGGCGTAGATCAACTCCAGCTGAGCCTGATCGGCGTAGCGACCGAACGGATAACGCGACTCCAGAGCCTTCAGCTTGGCTGTGGCGCTGGTGTAGCTGTTGTTGTCCAGGTCAGTCTGAGCCTGCTGATACAGCTCGGCTTCGCTGAGGTTTTCGTCTACGACTTCCTTCGATGAGCAAGCAGCGGTCAATGCGAGGATGGCGATCAGCAGCAGGTGTTTCACTTGCATGGCGGCTTGCGTCCCTATGACGGCCGCTGTCTTGGGCGGGGCCGTCCTGTTATGATGAGCGCCCCGTTGAAAAGCCTCGGGGCAAAAGACGCCGTATTTAACCACAAGCGCGCAGCCGAAACCAAAGGCTGTGCCGACGCCCAGTCCGAGCATGTCCGATAAAATTGAACTTCGCGCAGAGGTGCCGTCCGAATTGGGCGGCCAACGCCTCGATCAAGTCGCCGCCCAACTCTTCGCTGAGCACTCACGCTCGCGCCTTTCCGCCTGGATCAAAGAAGGTCGCCTGACTGTGGACGGGGCGGTGATCCGCCCGCGCGACATTGTGCATGGCGGTGCCGTCCTTGAGCTGACTGCCGAGCAGGAAGCCCAGGGCGAGTGGATCGCCCAGGACATCGAGCTCGATATCGTCTATGAAGACGACGACATCCTGGTGATCAACAAGCCTGCGGGTCTGGTGGTGCACCCGGCCGCCGGTCACGCCGATGGCACCCTGCTCAACGCTTTGTTGCACCATGTGCCGGACATCATCAATGTCCCGCGCGCCGGTATCGTGCATCGTCTGGACAAGGACACCACCGGTCTGATGGTGGTGGCCAAGACCATTCAGGCGCAGACCAAACTGGTTGCGCAATTGCAGAGCCGCAGTGTCAGCCGCATCTATGAGTGCATCGTCATTGGCGTTGTCACCGCCGGTGGCAAGATCAATGCGCCGATCGGTCGTCACGGCCAGCAACGCCAGCGCATGGCAGTGATGGAAGGCGGCAAGCCTGCCGTCAGCCATTACCGCGTGCTCGAGCGTTTCCGTTCGCACACCCACGTGCGGGTGAAACTGGAAACCGGTCGGACCCACCAGATCCGCGTGCACATGGCCCACATCAACTTCCCGTTGGTCGGCGATCCGGCGTACGGCGGGCGTTTCCGCATTCCGCCTGCGGCCAACCCGACCATGGTGGAATCGCTCAAGCACTTCCCGCGTCAGGCGCTGCACGCGCGTTTCCTTGAACTCGATCATCCGACGAGCGGTGAGCGCATGAGCTGGGAATCGCCGCTGCCGGAAGATTTCGTCTGGCTGCTGACCCTGCTCAAGCAGGATCGCGAGGCCTTCGTCGGATGAACTGGCTGACGCCGGACTGGCCTGCGCCGGCCAGCGTCAAGGCCTGTGTCACCACCCGCGAGGGCGGTGTCAGCGAGGCGCCGTTCGACAGCCTGAATCTGGGCGATCACGTCGATGATCGTCCGCAGGACGTCGCCGAGAACCGTCGACGCTTGACCGATCACTTCTCCATACAGCCTGCCTGGTTGCAGCAAGTGCACGGGATCACCGTTGCCCATGCTGATCCGGGCATTGTTGCAACTGCAGATGCCAGCTGGACGGCAACACCGGGAGTCGCCTGCGCGGCGATGACGGCGGATTGCTTGCCGGCGTTGTTCTGCGATCGTGCGGGCACTCGCGTAGCGGCGGCCCATGCCGGTTGGCGTGGTCTGGCGGCGGGCGTGCTTGAGGCAACTCTCGACAGCCTCGATGTTCCTGCTGACGAGGTACTGGTCTGGCTCGGCCCGGCCATTGGCCCCAAAGCCTTTGAAGTCGGTCCGGAAGTACGGGAAGTCTTCATCAATCAACTGCCTGAAGCAGCAGAAGCGTTCGTACCGAGCAACAATGCCGGCAAGTTCATGGCTGATATTTATCTGCTGGCGCGCCTGCGTCTGGCTGAACGGGGTGTCACGGCTGTTTATGGTGGCGGTTTCTGCACCGTGACCGATCCGCGTTTCTTTTCTTACCGCCGTGCGTCGCGCACCGGTCGTTTCGCCTCCCTTGTTTGGCTCACCCGCTAAACTCTCTGATCTGCATCAACTCTCCGACGCTTGAATCTCCCAGAATCGACCGCATCTACAGTGGTATCTGGCAGGTTTCTTTATTCAGGATGGTTTCTTAGGTCCGGCCTGCTCAAAAGGAAGGTGACCCATGCGTATTGACCGTTTAACCAGCAAATTACAGTTGGCCCTGTCCGACGCCCAGTCGTTGGCGGTTGGCCACGATCATCCGGCCATCGAGCCGGCGCATTTGATGCAGGCCATGCTTGAACAGCAGGGCGGTTCGATCAAGCCGTTGCTGATGCAAGTAGGCTTCGACGTCAACAGCTTGCGTAAAGAGCTGACCAAAGAGCTCGATCAACTACCGAAAATCCAGAATCCGACCGGCGACGTCAACATGTCGCAGGATCTGGCGCGCCTGCTCAATCAGGCTGACCGTCTGGCTCAGCAGAAGGGCGACCAGTTCATTTCCAGCGAACTGGTGCTGCTCGCCGCGATGGACGAGAACAGCAAGCTCGGCAAGTTGCTGCTCGGCCAAGGCGTGAGCAAGAAAGCCCTGGAAAACGCGATCAATAACCTGCGTGGTGGCGAAGCGGTGAATGACGCCAACCACGAAGAGTCGCGGCAGGCGCTGGACAAGTACACCGTCGACCTGACCAAGCGCGCCGAAGACGGCAAGCTTGATCCGGTGATCGGCCGTGACGACGAGATCCGTCGCACCATTCAGGTTCTGCAACGCCGCACCAAGAACAACCCGGTGCTGATCGGTGAGCCTGGCGTGGGTAAAACCGCGATCGCCGAAGGGCTGGCGCAGCGCATCATCAACGGCGAAGTGCCGGACGGCCTTAAAGGCAAGCGCCTGCTGTCGCTGGACATGGGCGCGCTGATTGCCGGCGCCAAGTATCGCGGTGAGTTCGAAGAGCGCCTGAAATCGTTGCTCAACGAACTGTCGAAGCAGGAAGGGCAGATCATTCTGTTCATCGACGAACTGCACACCATGGTCGGCGCCGGTAAAGGCGAAGGCTCGATGGACGCTGGCAACATGCTCAAGCCTGCGCTGGCTCGCGGCGAGCTGCACTGCGTCGGCGCGACCACGCTCAATGAGTACCGCCAATATATAGAGAAGGACGCGGCGCTCGAGCGGCGTTTCCAGAAAGTTCTGGTGGACGAGCCGAGCGAAGAAGACACCATCGCGATTCTGCGTGGCCTCAAGGAGCGTTACGAGGTCCACCACAAAGTGGCGATCACCGATGGCGCGATCATCGCTGCGGCCAAGCTTAGCCATCGCTACATCACGGATCGACAGCTGCCGGACAAGGCCATCGACCTGATCGACGAGGCGGCCAGCCGTATCCGCATGGAGATCGACTCCAAACCGGAAGTACTCGATCGTCTGGAGCGGCGCCTGATTCAGCTGAAGGTGGAATCCCAGGCGCTGAAGAAAGAAAGCGACGACGCGGCGAAGAAACGCTTGGAAAAACTCCAGGAAGAAATCGAGCGTCACGAACGTGAGTATTCCGATCTGGAGGAAATCTGGAACTCGGAGAAAGCCGAGGTGCAGGGTTCTGCGCAGATTCAGCAGAAGATCGAACAGTCGCGCCAGGAACTGGAAGCCGCACGCCGCAAAGGCGACCTGAACCGCATGGCCGAGTTGCAGTACGGGGTGATCCCCGACCTGGAGCGCAGCCTGCAAATGGTCGACCAGCACGGCAAGAGCGAAAACCAGTTGCTGCGCAGCAAGGTGACTGAAGAAGAGATTGCCGAAGTCGTGTCGAAGTGGACCGGCATCCCGGTGTCGAAAATGCTCGAAGGCGAGCGCGACAAGCTGATGAAGATGGAGAGCCTGTTGCACAAACGGGTAATCGGTCAGGAAGAAGCGGTCGTGGCTGTGGCCAACGCCGTGCGGCGTTCCCGCGCCGGGCTGTCCGACCCGAATCGGCCGAGCGGCTCGTTCATGTTCCTCGGCCCGACCGGTGTCGGTAAAACCGAGCTGTGCAAGGCTTTGGCCGAGTTCCTCTTCGATACTGAAGAGGCGATGGTGCGGATCGACATGTCCGAATTCATGGAGAAACACTCCGTGGCCCGTCTGATCGGTGCGCCACCAGGCTACGTCGGCTATGAAGAGGGCGGTTATCTGACCGAAGCGGTGCGTCGCAAGCCTTACTCGGTGATCCTCATGGACGAAGTCGAGAAGGCCCATCCGGATGTGTTCAACATCCTTCTGCAAGTGCTTGAGGATGGCCGGCTGACCGACAGTCACGGGCGTACGGTGGACTTCCGCAACACGGTGATCGTGATGACCTCCAACCTCGGGTCGATGCAGATCCAG
Organism: Pseudomonas siliginis; assembly: GCF_019145195.1. GTDB lineage: Bacteria > Pseudomonadota > Gammaproteobacteria > Pseudomonadales > Pseudomonadaceae > Aquipseudomonas > Aquipseudomonas siliginis. Next base: position 53,122 of record NZ_JAHSTW010000012.1, on the reverse strand, counting down.
GAACTGGTCGGTGATCGTGAGGCGCAGCGTGCTGCTGTGATGGACGCGCTGACCTCGCACTTCCGTCCGGAGTTCATCAACCGCGTTGACGAGGTGGTGATCTTCGAGCCGCTGGCGCGGGATCAGATCGCCGGGATTACCGAGATCCAGTTGGGTCGCCTGCGCAGCCGTCTGGCCGAGCGCGAGCTGAAGCTGGAGCTGAGCCCGGAAGCGATGGACAAGCTGATCGCCGTCGGTTACGACCCGGTGTATGGCGCACGTCCTTTGAAACGGGCGATCCAGCGCTGGATCGAAAACCCGCTGGCGCAGTTGATCCTGTCGGGTCATTTCATGCCGGGCGACACCGCCACCGGCAAGGTCGAGAACGACGAAATCGTTTTCGGCTAAGCCTCAGGGCAATGAAACCGGGAAGGCCTCGCATTGCGAGGCCTTTTTTTCGCCAGGCTGTTGAACTCAAAGGAAAAGGCTTGTAAAGTGCGCCCCGCAGTCAGTCACCGGCAGCGTTTCAACCCACCGGGTTGGAATCTGAAATAAGTTGCAAATCATTAACTTGAAAGCAATTTAGGGGGTTGACAGAGGTGTTCTAGGTTGTAGAATAGCGCGCCTCAGACACACGAACGCAGCGATGCGAACGGGTGGCGAGATGCAACAAAGCTTCACCGTTGTAAATTGAAATATGTAGTTCCGTGATAGCTCAGTCGGTAGAGCAAATGACTGTTAATCATTGGGTCCCAGGTTCGAGTCCTGGTCACGGAGCCAATTTCAAACCGGGGTATAGCGCAGTCCGGTAGCGCGCCTGCTTTGGGAGCAGGATGTCAGGAGTTCGAATCCCCTTACCCCGACCATATTTGGGTCGTTAGCTCAGTTGGTAGAGCAGTTGGCTTTTAACCAATTGGTCGTAGGTTCGAATCCCACACGACCCACCATTTTTGAAACCAGTTTGCGCTGGGATCGAATCTTAAGATCAGAGGCCAAAAGCGCTGATCGAAGAAGGCGATCTTTGAAAGGTCGCCTTTTTTTTACCGGGGTATAGCGCAGTCCGGTAGCGCGCCTGCTTTGGGAGCAGGATGTCAGGAGTTCGAATCCCCTTACCCCGACCATATTGAAAATCCTCGTATCGAAAGATACGGGGATTTTTTTTGCCTGCCGAAAGCTGAATCCCTTCAAGTCGTCATACAACCTGCCGATAGCCCGCTAACACGAGGGGACTGCCAACGCTTCGCCCCTTGATCTGGCCATTACAAGAATAAGGGCGTTCGTCATGTTGCTTCGTCAGTTGAATATTGCTCCCCGGGCTGCCCTGGGATTTGCCCTGATCGCGGTGTTGGTGGCCTTGCTCGGCGTGTTTGCGCTGGGGCAGATGTCGAGCATTCGCGACAGTGAGGTGGCGGTGGAGAACCGCTGGTTGCCGAGCATCCGTGGCGGCGACGAGATCCGCGAACTGATGCTGCGCATCCGCACTATCTCCCTGCGCATGGCGCTCGATCAGGATCCGGCCAACATCGCCACCTACCGTGGCCAGATGGACACCCGCGACAAGGAGCTGAGCGAAAAAATCGCAGCCTACGACAAACTGGTTGACACTGCCGAAGGCCAGCAGCTGTATGACCAGTTCAAGAAAACCTTCGCCGCCTATCGCACCGGCATTGCCCAGTCGTTCACCCTCGCTGAGCAAGGCAAGCGTGACGAGCTGACCAAATTGTTGCTGGTTGACATGAAGACCGTGGTCGACGGCTCCGGCAAGCAACTCAACGATCTCGCCGATCTGTTCGCCCGCCAGGTCGCTGCCGAAAGCGAGAAGTCCGCCGCGCATTATGAAACCTCGCGCACCATCGTAACTCTGTTCATTGCCTTGGCAGCGCTGGCCACGGTGGCGCTGGCGATGTTGCTTACGCGCAGTATCGTGCGCCCGCTGAGCAGCGCTGTGGATGCCGCTGAAAGTGTCGCCAAGGGCGATCTCACCCGACCGATCGAAACCCATGGCAACGACGAAGTCAGCCGCTTGCTCAAGGCCTTGGCGACGATGCAACAGAACCTGCGCGAAACCCTGCAAGGTATCAGCGGCTCAGCTACGCAACTGGCCACCGCCGCGGATGAACTGAGCGCCGTCACCGTCGACAGCACTCAGGGCCTGCAAGAGCAGAACAACGAAATCGAACAGGCCGCCACTGCGGTTAACGAGATGACCGCTGCGGTGGAGGAGGTCGCGCGCAACGCGGTGTCGACGTCCGATGCCACGCGCCAGTCCAGTCAGTCGGCGCAATTGGGCCAGGAGCGCGTCAGCGAAACCGCCAGCGCGATCAACGCCCTGGCCAGTGATGTGCAAAACACCGGCGAATTGGTGCAGTCGCTGGCCAATCAGTCGCAGGACATCGGCAAGGTTCTGGACGTGATTCGCGCCATCGCCGAGCAGACCAATCTGCTGGCGCTCAACGCTGCCATCGAAGCGGCTCGTGCGGGCGAAAGCGGTCGCGGCTTTGCGGTGGTGGCCGACGAGGTGCGAGCGCTGGCGTATCGCACCCAGCAATCGACGCAGGAAATCGAACAGATGGTGCAATGCATGCGCAGCGGTTCGAGCCAGGCGCTGGAGTCAATGCAGGCCAGCGCATCTCGTGCGGCGAGCACGCTGGTTCTGGCAGAGCGGGCAGGTGAGGCGTTGGTGACGATCACGGCGTCGGTGCACGAGATTCACGAGCGCAACCTGGTGATCGCCAGCGCTGCCGAGGAGCAGGCGCAGGTGGCGCGGGAAGTGGATCGCAATCTGGTGAACATTCGCGACCTGTCGGTGCGTTCGGCTGCGGGGGCTGATCAGACCAGCGCGTCGAGCCACGAACTGTCGCAACTGGCCAATGCGCTGCAGGGCATGGTGCGGCGCTTCCAGCTGTGATCGACAGCCAATAAAAAGCCCCGCGCGATGCGGGGCTTGGAATAAAGATCAAAGGTGGGAGCGAGCCTGCTCGCGAATGCGCCTGATCTTCGAGCAGCACGAAAACCTGTGGGAGCCGGGCTTGCCCGCGATAGCGGTGGGTCAGGCAACAGAAATATCAACTGACCCGGCGCCATCGCTGGCAAGCCAGCTCCCACAGATGTTGGCCTTAGTGCAGTTTCAGGCGCGGTTCGGTGCCACGACCAATCTTGCTCCCCAGCATCAGCATCGCCGTGCGGAACGGCCCGTACAGCGCCATCTGGTGCATGCGGTACAGCGACACATAGAACATCCGCGCCAGCCAGCCTTCGAGCATGACGCTACCGGTCAGGTTACCCATCAAGTTACCCACAGCAGAAAAACGCGACAGCGAAATCAGCGAGCCGTAGTCGGTGTACTTGTACTCCGGCAGGGTCTTGCCTTCGATGCGCAGTTTCAGCGACTTGGCCAGCAGCGACGCCTGTTGATGCGCCGCTTGTGCCCGTGGCGGCACGTTGCGATCAGTGCCCGGTTGCGGGCACGCCGCGCAGTCGCCGAAGGCAAAGATGTTTTCGTCGCGAGTGGTTTGCAGAGTCGGCAGCACTTGCAGCTGATTGATGCGGTTGGTCTCCAGACCGTCGATGTCCTTGAGAAAACCCGGTGCGCGGATGCCGGCAGCCCAGACTTTCAGGCTGGCCTTGATCTCGTTGCCATCGGCGGTGATCAGGCTGTCGGCAGTCACTTCACTGACTGCTGCGTTGGTCATCACATTGACCCCGAGCTTCTCCAGGGTCTTGTGCACCGGCCCGCTGATGCGCTCCGGCAGGGCGGGCAGCACCCGTGGGCCGGCTTCGATCAAAGTGATGTGCATGTTTTCCGGTTTGATCCGGTCCAGACCATACGCGGCCAATTCATGGGCGGCGTTGTGCAGCTCTGCCGCCAGTTCGACGCCAGTGGCGCCAGCACCGACGATGGCCACGCTGATCTGCTCGACCACATCGGTCTGCCCGGCGTGGGCGCGCAGATAATGATTGAGCAATTGCTGATGGAAGCGCTCGGCCTGTTTGCGTGTATCGAGGAACAGACAATGCTGCGCCGCGCCCTGGGTGCCGAAATCGTTGGTGGTGCTGCCGACGCTGATGACCAGCGAGTCATAAGCCACTTCACGCGCCGGCACCAGCTCGACGCCGTTTTCGTCATAGGTCGCGGCCAGCTGGATTTTCTTCTGCGCGCGATCAAGCCCGCTCATGCGCCCGAGCTGGAACTCGAAGTGGTTCCATTTCGCCTGGGCGACATAGTTGAGTTCGTCTTCGGAGGAGTTCAGGGAACCGGCGGCCACTTCGTGCAGCAGCGGTTTCCAGATGTGGGTCAGGTTCGCGTCGACCAGCATCACGCTGGCCGTGCCGCGCTTGCCCAGAGTCTTACCCAGGCGGGTAGCCAACTCCAGACCGCCGGCGCCGCCGCCGACAATGACAATACGATGGGACATAGGGATAACTCGCAAGGTTTTTAAAGGAAATCGGTGCGGTTACCCGAGGGAGCGCAAGACAGCTCATAACGTCAGGTAACTGATAAATCGGCTCAACAGGCCCAGACCAATGGTCACTGCCAGCACCAGCACCAGGAGCATCCACGGCCGGAAAGGCCGGCGCTCGACACGGTGTTGGGACAATTGCAGGTACTCTTCGACATGCTTTTGGTCTTCGGGGTTCAGGCGGCTGGTCATATTTGCCTCGTCAGGTAGACGTTACTGAATGAGCACAGGCTACAGCGGTTTTCAGCCCGGATTGAATGCAGCGTAGCCGCTGTCCGGAACCGGTTCGACGCACACGCTATCGTCGAGGCGAATGATGCCGCTTTGTAACACCCGGGCAGTGATCCCGCCATGCCCGCGCACGGCTTGAAACGTGCCCGGGCCGAGGTTGTTCTGCAAGCGTGCGCAGGGCTGACACCAGCCAGTGGTTTCGAGTATCGCTTGCCCGATGCGAAAGCGCCGCCCCTTCAGGCTAAACAAATTGATTCCGCTTATAACGAGATTGCGCCGCAGATCTTCAGGCCGGACTGGCTGGTCAGCGGGACGGCCCATCAATGCGTTGATCACCGCCAGGTGCTCCCACTGAATCAGCGTCACCTGTCGCGCATTGCGAACGCCCGGGCGGGCGTGGTCGCCGGTGAGCCCGGCTTCCAGCCGCGCCTCGACCGCGTCCAGCTCAAGCATCGGCCCACGGGATTCTGGACGCACGCCGATCCAGCGCACACGACCGGTTTGCGGAACCTCGGCGATCAACTGCTGCAGCGGCGTCACAGGCTTATGCCCACGTCGAACACAATGCTGCGGCCGAGGTTGCTGCGCAGAAAGTCCGGTGCGTCGGGGTGGGCGAACAGCACACGGGCGAATGTCGGGCCGACCAGCGACAGCGAGCGCCAGCCCTGACGCAGGTATTCGGTCGGTGGCGGGAAATGACTGTTGAGGTCGAGCACTTCGCGCTTGAGGCTGGCGAAGGCGATGATGTCCAGCTCACCCAGATCCATGCCGCGTTCCTTGTAGTTGTGCGCCTTCTTGCGCAGGGTCGGCGCCAGACGCAGGAGAAATTCATTGGCCGGGATGCGTTTGGGCTTGGCTTCGCGGCGCACCAGTTGGCTCAGGGAAAACGCGCTGCGCCGACGCTGCAATTCGTCGCGCCATTCGTCATTGAGACGGCGGCCTTCATCGAGGACGAAAAAAACTTCGAAATTGGCATCGCGGAACAACACGTCCGGCGGCTCACCGGCCGGGGCGAATTCGTCGGCGCGGTAGGGGATGTTCAGGCCTTGCAGCAGGCGCTGGCAGACCCAACGCTCACGCTCCCATTTGCGGGCATTGGACAGGAACGCATTGGCCTGCTCGGCCGCGATGGTCAGCAGGCGTAAATAATCTGAATCATCCATAAGCCCAAGCTTAGCGTCCAAATGCGACAAGCAGATAGCTTTGCATCGGCTGGTGCACATACATCGGCGGTGTAGACTGCGACAAAGCGGTAAGCCCATGGAGAAGGTGAGGGAATCATGATCGGTGCCGAACTGCTGTCCTCGGCAAGCCTGACGCTCGGCTGGCTGATTTATCTGCCGGTGCTGCTCTGGGCGATCATGTATGCGCCATGGGTCGAGCTGTTCAGCGACAGTCGCCGGCAGCACTTGCTGTTCGGCACGGTGTTCGCGCTGTTTCTGCTGTGGCTGGTGCGCAGGGATTTCGACACCGGCGTGTCTTATCACTTTATCGGCATGACGGCCGTGACGCTGCTGCTCGATTGGCCCCTGGCGATCGTCGGCGGGCTGGTTGCGCAGATCGGCCTGGTGTTGTTGGGGCGTCAGGACCTGGCTGCGGTGGGCGTCAATGGCGCGTTGCTGATTCTGCTGCCAGTGCTGATTACCGAATGCGTGGCAATCCTCGTGGAGCGTGCGCAGCCACGCAATCCATTCGTTTACATCTTCTGTTCCGGTTTCTTCGCCGCTGCGTTGTCCGGCCTGTTGTGCCTGATCCTCAGCCTGACGCTGCTGTGGTACGACGGCCTCTTCGCCATGCCGGAATGGCTGGAAGATTTCGTCGGCTACCTGTGGTTGCTGCTGTTTCCCGAGGCCTTTATCAACGGCATGGTCGTCAGTGCATTGGTGGTGTTCTGCCCGGAATGGCTGGAGACCTTCAACCGCACCCGTTACCTTTCGGCGCCGTGGAAGGACGACGATCCGAAGTCTTGATCCACATCAAACCGGCCAGGCCGCAGAGATTTCATGCTCGCGCAAATTCCTTCAGGAGCAGTGGCATGGGCGTTTACGAATGGGCGCGGCAGGAAACCCGGCAGAGTCTGGAGCTGGCGCAGGAAGTGGGCTTTGACCCGGGCCTGAGTTTGCGCGCCCTGCTCAGCGCCGTGGTGCAGCAGAGCAAGGCAGTGCGCAATGCCGAAGACCTGGCCGACGAGTTGCGCTTTCTTGCGGAGAACCTCGACGACAGTCAGGACTACGGCTTCATGCGGCCCTGAGGGCTCAGTGACGCGGATCGAAATCGCCGGAAAACAGCTCGTCTTCGGCATCCGGGGCGACCGGAATCTTGTGTTCTTCCGAGGCCCAGGCGCCGAGGTCGATCAGTTTGCAGCGATCGGAGCAAAACGGACGGAATTTGTTCGCCGGGGTGAATTCGACGGGGGCGCCGCAGGTCGGGCATTCAACGGTTGGAATCTGGCTCATGCTTGGCCTCCGGATAAAGTCAGATAAAAGTGATGCAGACGCTCCACCTCGCTGTGCAGCCAGGCAAGGTCGCGGTCGTTGACGATCACGTCGTCGGCACGGCTCACGCGGTCTTCACGGCTCGATTGCGCCTTGAGGATCGCCTGCACCTGCGCTTCGCTGGTCTGGTCACGCTGCAAGGTGCGTTCGATCTGCAGTTGTTGCGGCGCATCGATGACCAGGATGCGCTGAGTCATCGCGTATTGCCCGGACTCGATCAGCAACGGTGAAACCAGAATCGCGTAAGGCGATTTTGCCTGCGCCAGATGATCAGCGATTTCTTCGCCGATCAGCGGATGCAGCAGCGCCTCTAGCCAACGCCGCTGTTCAGGGTCTTCAAAAATCAGTTTGCGCAGGGCGGCACGGTCCAGTGTGCCGTCGGCCTGCAACACGGCGGAACCGAAATGCTCGGCGATTTTCGCCAGCGCTGGACGCCCCGGCTCGACTACCCAGCGCGCCGCATGATCAGCGTCCACCACGTGCACGCCGAGGTCGATGAAGTGCTGCGCCGCCGCACTTTTGCCGCTGCCGATGCCGCCGGTCAGGCCGAGGATCCAGGGTTTTTCCACAGGGGTATTCATTTCAAACCGACAGACTGCCAATAGAAGTCGGTTATTTGACCACCCCAGAGCAAGGCAATCCAGCCGGCAATTGCCAGAAAGGGTCCGAAGGGGATCGGCGTCGAGGTTTCCTGGGCGCGCAGACGCAGCATGACAACGCCCAATATCGCCCCCACCAGGGAAGATAGAAGAATCGTCAGCGGCAGAATCTGCCAGCCACCCCAAGCGCCAAGCAAGGCCAATAGTTTGAAATCGCCGTGACCGATGCCGTCCTTGCCGGTGAGCAGTTTGAACAGCCAGAACACCGACCACAGCGCCAGATAACCCGCGACCGCGCCCCACAACGCATCGGGCAACGCCACGAACACGCCGAAGCTGTTGACGATCAGCCCCAGCCACAGCAGCGGCAGCACCAGCACATCGGGCAGCAGTTGATGTTCGCAGTCGATCAGACTCATCGCCAGCAAGCCCCATGTCAGCAAGATCAGCAGACCTGCCGGCCAACCGAAGCCGAGATGCCAGGCAATGAATGCCGAGAGGACGCTGCAGGCCAGTTCGGTCAGCGGATAACGCTTGCTGATCGGTGTCGAGCAGGCCGAGCAGCGCCCGCGCAGCAGCAGATAACTGAGCAGCGGAATGTTTTCCCAAGGGCGGATCCGATGTCCGCAATGCGGGCACGCGGAGTGCGGCAGCATCAGGTTGTAAGTCGGCACAGGCGTTTCAGCGGGCAGGCCGAGCACATCATGGGCCTGCTGGCGCCAGTCGCGCTCGAGCATCTTCGGCAGGCGCCAGACCACTACGTTGAGGAAGCTGCCGACCACCAGCCCGAGCAGCAGCGCGCTGACCACAAAGGCCAGCGGATACACGGCAAACAGTTTTTCGATAGGCATGTCAGATCGCTGAGCCGAGTTGGAAGATCGGCAGGTACATGGCCACCACCAGTCCACCGACGATGACCCCCAGTACCACCATGATGAACGGCTCCATCAGGCTGGTGAGGTTGTCGACCATGTTATCGACTTCCGCTTCATAAAAACCGGCGACCTTGTCGAGCATGTCATCCAGTGCCCCGGACTCCTCGCCGATGGCGGTCATCTGCACTGCCATGTTCGGAAACACACCGGTGCTGCGCATCGAGAAATTGAGCTGCATGCCGGTCGAGACGTCTTGCCGCACGCGCAGCACCGCGCGCTTGAACACCACATTGCCGGTGGCGCCGGCGACCGAATCCAGCGCTTCCACCAACGGTACACCCGCCGCGAAAGTGGTCGACAGGGTGCGGGCAAAGCGGGCGACGGCGGACTTGTACGTCAAGGTGCCCACCAGCGGCAGCTTCAGCAGCCAGGCATCGCGCCGGTCGCGCAGGGCCTGCGAAGTCTTCAACGCGTGTCGAGTGCCGAAAAACGCTGCCACCAGCGCAAAAAGAATCGCCCACCACCACTGCTGCATGAACTCCGACAGGCTGATGATCATCAGGGTGAAGCCCGGCAGTTCGGCGCCGAACCCGGAGAATACCGACTGGAACTGCGGCACCACTTTGACCAGCAGAATGCCGGTCACCACCGCCGCCACCAGCACCACCGCAGTAGGGTAAGTCATGGCCTTCTTGATCTTGGCCTTGAGCGCTTCGCTTTTTTCCTTATAGGTCGCGACCCGTTCGAGCAAAGTGTCGAGGGCACCGGACTGTTCGCCGGCGTCGACCAGGTTGCAGTACAACTCGTCGAAGTATTGCGGCTTCTTGCGCAGGGCCGTGGCGAAGCTGTTACCGGCGGCAACTTCCTGTTTGACCTCATCGACCAGTTTGCGCATGGCCGGGTTTTCGAAGCCTTCGCCGATGATGTCGAAGGACTGCAACAGCGGTACACCGGCCTTCATCATCGTTGCCATCTGCCGGGTGAACAGGGCGATGTCCTGCGGTTTGATGCGTTTGCCCAAGGTCAGCAGGGACGCGGATTTCTTGCGCACCTTGCCCGGGTTGATCCCCTGTTTGCGCAGTTGCGCCTTGATCAGTGCGGGGTTCTGTCCGCTCAACTCGCCGCTGACTTTACTGCCTTTGCGGTCGATGCCTTCCCAGGCGTAAACGCTGACTTTCACTGCCTTGACCGCCATGTTCAATCCTTGGTGACCCGGTTGATTTCCTCAAGGCTGGTGATGCCTTGCATCGCCTTGTGGAGCCCGGAAGTGCGCAGATCGGCGAAGCCGTCGCGGCGCATCTGAATATCGATTTCCAGCGAATTGCCTTCGGCCATGATCAACCGTTGCAGGTCCGGTGTGTTCTTTACCACTTCATAAATCCCCACGCGTCCTTTGTAACCGCCATTGCAGTGATCGCAACCGACCGGCTCGTAGATCGTGAAATGGCCGATGCGTTCCTCGGGGAAGCCTTCCTTGAGCAAGGTCTCGTGCGGGATTTCCAGCGGCCGCTTGCAGTGCGCGCACAATTTGCGCGCCAGGCGCTGGGCGATGATCAGGCTGACCGAAGTGGCAATGTTGAAACCGGGAATGCCCATGTTGTGCAGGCGCGTGAGGGTTTCCGCCGCGCTGTTGGTGTGCAGGGTCGACAGTACCAAGTGGCCGGTCTGCGCGGCCTTGATCGCGATCTCGGCGGTTTCCAGATCGCGGATCTCGCCGACCATGATCACGTCCGGGTCCTGACGCAGAAACGAGCGCAGCGCCTGGGCAAAGTCCAGCCCTTGGCGGGGATTGACGTTGACCTGGTTGATGCCTTCCATGTTGATTTCCACCGGGTCTTCGGCGGTGGAAATGTTGATGTCGACGGTGTTGAGGATATTCAGCCCGGTGTACAGCGACACGGTTTTACCGGAGCCGGTGGGGCCGGTGACCAGAATCATCCCTTGCGGCTGTTTCAGCGCGGCGAGGTACAAGGCTTTTTGTTCGGCTTCGTAACCCAGTGCGTCGATGCCCATTTGTGCACTGGACGGGTCGAGAATCCGGATCACCACTTTTTCGCCCCACAGGGTCGGCAGGGTGTTGACGCGAAAATCGATGGATTTGCTTTTTGACAGGCGCATCTTGATCCGCCCGTCCTGAGGTTTGCGCCGTTCGGAAATATCCAGACTGGCCATCACCTTCAGGCGAGCGGCAATACGCCCGGCCAACTGGATCGGCGGCTTGGCCACCTCGCGCAGCATGCCGTCGGTGCGCATGCGCACCCGATAGTTTTTTTCGTAGGGTTCGAAATGCAGGTCGGAAGAGCCGCTCTTGATCGCATCGAGCAGCATTTTGTGCACGAAGCGCACGACCGGGGCGTCGTCGGCATCGAGGCCGCCGATCACGTCCTGTTTGTTGTCATCAATGGACTCGACGTCGAGGCCGTCGAGATCGACATCGGCCATTTCTTCCAGACCCGAGGCGTGGCTGTCGAAGAACTTGTCGATGGCGTCGCTGAGTTTGTCGTCCTCGACCAGAATCGCTTCGGTGCTCAGGCCGGTGCTGAACTGGATGTCGCTGATCGCCTGCTGATTGCTCGGGTCGGAAAGGCCCACGAACAATTTGTTGCCGCGCCGCCACAAGGGCAGGGCGCAATGCTGACGAACCAGTTTTTCACTGACCAGGCCCCTCGGCTGAGTCTCCTTGTCGAGGCAGCTGAGATCGAGCAGGGCCATGCCGAAATGTTCCGAGGCGATCTCGGCGATCTGCCGGCTGTTGACCAGTTTGTTGTGTACCAGGTAATTGACCAGCGACACGCGATTGCGCTGGGCCTGCGCCCAGGATTGCCGGGCGCTTGTTTCCGTGAGCAGTTCGGCCTGGACCAATTGCTTGGCCAGACCGCTCAGAGCGATGTCATTCATGGGGATTCCGCACGCTTGCCGTTCATGACTTATAGCCTAGTCAAGTGACAGCGCCAAACACGGCCGGTGCAGGTGACAAAAAGTGTCAGATAGTGCGGTTGCGGGTTGTAGGAAACGGCGCAGAAAATTGCGCGCGCCCAGCAGGCGGGGCCTGAAAGGCGTTGGCATGGGCTGTGCTGAGCCTTGTTCAGATCATGAGATTTCGACTCATGCATGGAGCGTGTCTATGAAAAAACAACAAGGTTTCACATTGATCGAGCTGCTGATCGTCGTGGCGATCATCGGCATTCTGGCGACTATCGCTTTGCCTCAGTATTCGAAGTATCAGGCGCGGTCGAAGGTGATTGCTGGGATTGCGGAAGCATCAGCTCTTAAGGTCAATTTTGAAGACGTGATCAATGCCGGATCGACTGACCCGAGCATTACCAACGTGAACGGCGGCACAGCGGCCACGCAGAATTGCACGTTGGCGGCCTCCGGAAAAGTCGCCGATGGGACGGGTACTATTACTTGTACGCTGCTCAACGCTCCAGCGCCTGTTCTCGGCCAGACCGTAACGCTGACACGCAGTCCTACCACTGGCTGGACCTGTAAGTTTTCCGGCTCGAAAGAATATACAACTACGAGCTGCCCGGGCGTTTGACACGCACCTGCAACTTAAAAAGCTCCGCAATTGCGGAGCTTTTTATTACGCAACGGTTTTTAAAAGCTCCAATAATTTCAGCAGCTTATGAACTTTCCAAAAAACCGCAACTTGCATGTGATTTTCACGCACGTCATGCATTTTGCATGAAAATGAAAATCAGCGTTTTTCATAACTGTTTGTTTTTAAACGATTTTATGCGGTCGAAAAAGTTGGCACAGCGTTCGCAATATCTCCGGTAACCCTGCTGACAAGCGTTACAGCAGACTTCCAGTAAAAACAGGAGTTACTCGTATGAAGAAGTTCGCTATCACTGCCGCTGCTACCGCTCTGACCCTGACCATGGCTGGTGGCGCTTTCGCCCAGTCCGCTCAGGCTACCCAAGCGCCAATGGTTCTGGCTGCCGGTGAAGTTACCGAGGCTAAAGAAGCTACTTCCGACACCTGGATCACCACCAAGGTCAAAGCTGACCTGGTTACCGAAAAAGGCATTCCAGGCACCGACATCAAAGTCGAAACCAACAAGGGTGTAGTTTCCCTGTCGTCGACCACTGCGGTAACCGAGTCGCAGAAAGAAGTCGCCGTTGGCATTGCCAAGAAAATCAAAGGCGTTAAAGCGGTCTCCGCTGACGGCCTGAAAGCCGAGTAAGGCAAGACTTCTCGCCTGAACCGGGAGAAGACGCGACAGACGGGCCGAGCAATACGTCTGCCGCAACTTTAGAGTTCATGCGAACGGTCACACGGATGTGGCCATTACAGGCCCCGGCACTTGTGTCGGGGCCTGTTCTATTTGGGCGATACCAATGTGGGAGCGAGCCTGCTCGCGAATGCGTAGTGTCAGCCGACAAGTTCGTCAGTAGACAGACCGTATTCGCGAGCAGGCTCGCTCCCACAGGGTGAATTTCGTACGGCTTAATTACCGCGTTTGCTGTTGATCTGCCGCAGGCGATTACCTTCGAAGCGCAGGTACTGGTACATGCCGTTGTTCGGGCCGTAGGTCCATTCCTCGACCTGAAACTCTTCGCGGCGATTGGCACTGCGCTTGTAGCCGAGCACGTCGCGACTGACCGGCTCGCCACATTTTTGCAGCACTTCGCTGGCGCGGTCGCCGAGGCTGATCAACTGGCTGCCGCAGCGCAATGTATCCGAAGCCGACGCGTGGCCGGCGGCGCAGGTCAGAGCGAGCACAGCCAGCCAGTTACGCACGGTCATTCGGCATCCAGGTGCATTTGCGTGACCACACGGCCATCGCTTTCGGCCTCGCCGAGGTTGGCGTCGATGAAGTACACGCGGTCATCTTCGAGCTTGCCCTTGTCGACCAGGTAATCCTTGATGGTGCTGGCGCGATCCTGGCCCAACTGTCGCAACAGCACCTCGCTGCCGCTCCAGAACGCGATCACGCCTTGGCGCATTTTCGCCGTGCGTTCTTCCTTGCCCAGGTCTTTCCATTCTGCCGGTGGCTGGGTTTTCAGGCGGGTGCGGTAGATGCCTTCGAGCAACGCGCCTTTCTCGCTTTCGGGCACTTGCAGCAGCGAGGCCTGGGCCGGAACTTTGTCGCCACGGCGCTGGAGCATCTTGTAGTAGTTGTATTGGTATTCGCGTTCCAGACGTTGCTCGGCGAGCAGTGGCCCATCGCTGCTCTTCGCGGCAGTGCCTTCGATTTCCAGGCGCAGCGCCGGACGTTCCTTGAGCGCTTGCGACAGTTTCACCAGCGCCGCTTCGGCGTCTTTGCTCAGATCGCTGGAGCCCGGCGCGAAGGACACCGTGCCGAGGTCTTCGGAGCCGCCGCCACTGACCAGCCCGCCGATCATCTTGAACGGCGCGGCGGCGGCTTTGACGATGAGGTTGCGCAGGGTCTGCCAGACGATGGGCATGACGCTGAACTGTGGATTATTCAGGTCGCCGGTCACTGGCAATTCGATGGAGATCTTGCCGTCGACGTCCTTGAGCAGGGCGATCGCCAGTTTCAGCGGCAGACTCACTGCATCAGGGCTGTCGACCTTCTCGCCCAGTTGCAACTGCTCGACGACGACTTTGTTCTCGGCTTTCAGTTGGCCTTTGGTGATCAGATAGTGCAGATCAAGGTTGAGCCGGCCCTTGCGGATGCGGTAGCCGGCGAATTTGCCGGAGTAGGGCGTCAGGGTTGTCAGTTCGACGCGCTTGAAACTGGTGGCGATATCGAGGCTGGCCATCGGGTCAAACGGATTGACCGCACCCTTGATGGTCACCGGCGCATAACGGTCGACCTTGCCTTTGATGTCGACGCTGGCCGGTTTTGCCTGGCGACTGTCGATGGTACCGATCTGGCCGTTGAGCTGTTGCACGGCGGTGGCAAAATTCGGCGTCAGGCTGAAGTCGGCGAAGTTGGCCGAGCCGTCGTTGATCGCAATCGCACCGATGTGAATGCCCAGTGGTTTGTCCTTGCTAGCCGGTTTGGCTCCGGCAGGTTTGGCGCCGCTGTCGGCTGGTTGCGGGATCAGTAGGTCGTCGACGTTGGTGGTGCGGTCGTCGTTGATCATGAAACGCACATACGGCTGCAACAGGTTGACCTTGTCGATCGACAGGCTGTCGCCGTGCTGATAGTTGATGCCGTCGACCACGACTTGCTGCCATTTGAGGAAGTCGCGGGTCTTCAGCGTATCGAGGGTGTGCAGTTGATCGATCTGCGCGCGACCGGTGACGCTGAGGGCCAGTGGCTCGGTGCTTTTCAGGTTGACCTTGAGGTCACTGCCGAGCATGCCGCTGCGCAGTTCCAGGCGAATGAACGGGTTGATGTAGGACTGCGCGACACGCAAGTCGACGTCCTCGGTTTTCACGTTGAGCTGTGCGTTGACCGGGGCCAGATTGACCGTGCCGTCGGCGCTGATCTTGCCTTGCTTGCCCAGACCGCTGTCGAGCTTGAGCTTGAAAGGCGAGCCGTTGAGGCTGTCGAAATCCTGCAGGTCGACGTTCAGCGGGGTGATGTCCAGCGCCACCGCCGGTTGCGCCGAGCGGTCGGCGAGATGGACCGTGTAGTTGCGCAGTTGCACATCTTTGACTAGCACCTGCCATGGCTTGCTCGGGGCGCTTGGTTCAGGTTTCGGCGAGTCGGCGGCGGCAGGTGTTTCCGCCGGTTCGGCAGCGGCTTTGGCCGCCGGTTTCGACGGTTGGCTGGCGAACAGCTTCTGCCAGTCCAGTTGGCCGTCGGCTTCCAGCGCCGCCCAGGTTTCCAGTTTGTTGCTGCGGATCTTGCCAACCACCACTTGCTGCTTGGCCAGGTCCAGCGAGGTGTCGCTGACGTCGAGGCGTTCGAGCCTGGCCAGTGGACGTCCGTCCGGGGCCTTGATGGCGAACGGCGCAATGCTCACCGCGACGTTGCTCAGCAGCAGTTCGGTCTGTTTCGACAGGTTGAGTTTGTACTCGGTGCTGAGGCTGACCACGCCGTTTTCCAGCACCAGCGGCACGGCATCACGCACGTATGGCCAGAAGGATTTCATCTGGCCATCGGTGACTTTCAGGGTGCCTTCGGAGGTGAACGGGATCAGGCTGAAATTGCCCGTCCAGTCGATCCGCCCGCCAGCGGGGCCGATGGCGACGAGGGTCATGTCGGCGCTGTCCTCGGGCAGAGTGCTGAGGTTTTTCAGCTCGAAACTGAGGTCGTTATAGAGAAATTCGATCGGCTCGCTGGGCCGCATATCCTCGAAATGCACCACGCCGCCGGCCAGTTTGATGTTGTCGATACGCAGCGGGAATGGCTTGGCGTCGGGATCGGCGGGTGTCGGCTCGCTCGGCGGCACGTTGAACAGGCCCAGCAGGTTGAGCTTGCCGTCCTTGGCGAAGAGGATTTCGCTTTTGGGTTTGTCCAGTTCGATGTCGGACAGGTGCAGCGCTTTGGTCCACAGGCTGTCGATTTGCAGGTTGGCATAGAGGCGGTCGAAGCCGACCTGCTCCTTGCCCGGCTCGCCGATCACCAGGCCCCACAGGGTGACCTCAAGGCTGAAGGGGTTGAGTTCGATGCGCTGCAGATGCGCCGGCACCGTCGCGTAATTGGCCAGTTGCTGGTTGGCCACGCGCAAGGCAATGCCCGGCAGGATCAGAAACCCCAGCAGGCTGTAGAGGGCCAGGGCTGTCAGCAGTGCGCCAATCGCGCGAATCAATCCTTTGGGCATGTGCGGCTTCATCTGTCTGAATCGGAGTGCCTTGGAGTATGGCACGCGATTCTGGTTCCGAAGTGCTTGATGTGGGACAGGATTGTTCAGAAATTTCTGTAGGAATAGATCTCCCAGGTGGGAGCGAGCCTGCTCGCGAATGCGCTGGTTCAGTGAAAAACAAGTCGACTGACACTGCGCTTTCGCGAGCAGGCTCGCTCCCACAGGGGAATGTAATCGCTCATGCTTGAGGGATTAGAGCTGCAAAATCAGTGTCTTCAACGGTGGCTGCTGGTCCCGCGAGGGGAAGTCGGCACCCGGGGTCATCACGCTCCATTCGCGCACCGGGCGGCCGGCCTTTTCGGCGCAGCGCAGCACTTGTTCGCGCCAGTCGTCCATGCTGACTTTCGCCAGGTTATTGCAGCAGATCAGTACGCCATTGTCGGCGGTGGTCAGCAGGGCCGGTTTGAGCAGGCTTTGATAATCGCGTAGCAGGTCGACCGTGCCAAATGCGCTTTTGGCCCACGCCGGCGGATCGAGCAGGACCAGATCGTATTGGCGCTGTTCGAGGCGCTGATAGCTCGGCAGCTTCTGCCCGCGTCGCACGCTGATCGGCAGGCCGGCGAGTTGGCGGATTGCCGGGAAGTAATCGGACTGAATGAATTGCATCTCCGGCAGTTGCGGGTTGAGCAATCCATTCTCGCGACCGACCGCAAGATTGCCCTCGGCAAAGTCCAGGTTGCACACCTCGCGCGCACCGCCGGCCGCCGCACTGAGGCCAACACCACAGGTGTAGGCGAACAGGTTGAGCACGCTTTTGCCTTGCGCGTGATCCTTGACCCAGCCACGGGTGTTGCGCAGGTCGAGGAACAGCAGCGGATCCTGCCCGGCATGACGCCCGCGCACGCGGTAGTTCAGGCGCCATTCATGCCCGACCAGATCCGCCAGTGCGGCGTCATCGGCTTTATAGATGCTGTCCTCGCGATCGATCCGCGAGTTGCCACGGGAGCGGTCGTTGTAGACCAGCAGGCTGTCGAAGCCCAGGGTCTGGTTGACCATGGCGTGCAGTTGCAGCAGGTCGTCACGTTCGAGCGTCTGGTGAAAACTCTGCACCAGCAGTTGCGGGCCGTAGCGGTCGATGGTCAGGCCGCCGGCACCTTCCTGGCTGCCGTGGAACAGCCGATAGCAATCGGTGCCCTGGCTGTGCAGCGCAGCGAGCAGGTCCTGGCGTTGATCGAGGGCGGCGCGCAGCGCCTGATTCAAGGAAGACATGCGGGCGCCTTGCTGAAAAAACGCGAAGCTTAGCAGTCGGGGAGCTACAAGCGGCAAGTTTCTAGCTGCAAGCTAAAAGCGAAAAGCTGCGCGGACCGCTTCAGCTTGCAGCTTGTAGCTAGAAACTTGCAGCTCTCAAGTATTGAGCCGCTTGTCGACGAGGTCCTGCACCACACTCGGATCAGCCAGGGTCGAAGTATCGCCCAGACTGTCGAGCTCATTGCAGGCAATCTTGCGCAGAATACGCCGCATGATCTTGCCCGAACGGGTCTTTGGCAGCGCCGGCGCCCACTGGATCAGGTCCGGTTTGGCGAAGCTGCCGATCTCCTTGCTGACATGCGCCAGCAGGTCTTTCTTCAGCTCTTCGTTGGCCTCGGTGCCGTTCATTGGCGTCACGAACGCGTAGATGCCCTGGCCTTTGACGTCGTGGGGATAACCGACCACGGCGGCCTCGGCGATGCTGTCGTGCAGCACCAGTGCGCTCTCCACTTCGGCGGTGCCGATGCGGTGCCCGGAGACGTTGATCACGTCGTCGATGCGTCCGGTGATCCAGTAATCGCCGTCCTCGTCACGGCGGGCGCCGTCGCCGGTGAAGTAATAGCCGGGATAGGGCTTGAAGTAGGTGTCGATCATCCGCTGCGGATCGCCGTAGACGCTGCGAATCTGCGCCGGCCAGCTCGATTTGATCGCCAGCATGCCACTGCCGGCGCCTTTGATTTCCTTGCCGACTTCGTCCAGCAACACCGGTTGCACGCCAAACATCGGTTGCGTCGCGCAGCCGGGTTTGATCCGTTGCGCGCTGACCAGCGGGCTGAGCATGATGCCGCCGGTTTCGGTCTGCCACCAGGTGTCGACGATCGGGCAGCGCTGTTCACCGACGGCATTGAAATACCATTCCCACGCTTCCGGGTTGATCGGCTCACCGACGCTGCCGAGCAATCTGAGGCTGGCGCGCGACGTTTCCTTCAATGGTCCGGCGCCTTCGCGCATCAGCGCGCGCAGGGCGGTGGGTGCGGTGTAGAAAATGTTGACCTTGTGCTTGTCGATGACCTGCCAGAAGCGCGAACTGCTCGGGTAGCTCGGCACGCCTTCGAACATCAGTGTGGTCGCACCGTTGGCCAGCGGCCCGTAGACGATGTAACTGTGGCCGGTGACCCAGCCGACGTCGGCGGTGCACCAGAACACTTCGCCGTCGCGGTAGTCGAGCACATATTTGAAGGTCATCGCCGCTTGCAGCAGATAGCCGCCGGTGGTGTGCAGCACGCCTTTGGGTTTGCCGGTGCTGCCGGAGGTGTAGAGGATGAACAGCGGATCTTCGGCGTCCATCGGTTCCGGCGGGCAGTCGTCGCTGACCTCGCGCACGGCCTGGTGATACCAAAGGTCACGGCCTTTGACCCAATCGACTTGGCCCTGAGTGCGCTCGACGACCACCACGGTGCTGACGTTCGGGCAACTTTGCAGGGCTTTGTCGACGTTGTTTTTCAGCGGCACGAAGCGGCCGCCGCGCACGCCTTCATCGGCGGTGATCACGGTACGGCAGTCGGCGTCGAGAATTCGATCACGCAGGGAATCCGGGGAAAATCCGCCGAACACCACCGAATGAATCGCGCCGATTCGCGCGCAGGCGAGCATGGCGTAGGCGGCTTCGGGGATCATCGGCATGTAGATGCACACCCGGTCGCCTTTCTTCACGCCACGGCTTTTCAGCACGTTGGCCAAACGGCAGACGTGGTGATGGAGTTTGTTGTAAGTGATCTGCGCCGACTCAGCTGGGTCGTCGCCTTCCCAGAGCAGGGCGGTCTGTTCGCCGCGTTGCTTGAGGTGACGGTCGATGCAGTTGTAACTGACGTTGAGCTTGCCGCCGGCAAACCAGGCGGCTTCTCCGGTTTTCAGGTCATAGCGCTGAACGGTCTGCCACGGCGTGCTCCAATCGAGGAAACGCGTGGCCTGCTCGGCCCAGAAGGCGCTGGGGTGTTCAATCGATTCGCGGTACAGGCGCCGATACTCGTCCTGGCTCAACTGAGCGGCCTGGCGCACGGCATCGGCTTTGGGGAACGTGCTGATATCGAACATGACGGTTCCTTATTCTTGTGGTGCGACACGAATAAAGATGCGCCGAGCGCTGCACAGGTTCAAGTCATGCGCCAAAACAACTGTGGGAGCGAGCCTGTTTGCGAAGGCGGAGTGTCAGTCAACGAAGGTGTTGAATGACGAACCGCTTTCGCGAGCAGGCTCGCTCCCACAGGGGAACAGCGTTGTGCCGGAAGGCTTTTATCAGCCGCGATGGCGCCCGCGGAAGTAGTTGATCAAGCCTTGAGTCGAGGCATCGTCAGCCACGGTCTCGTCGCTACCGACCAGACGGTTGTAGACGCCTTTGCCCAATTCCTTGCCCAGTTCCACACCCCACTGGTCGAAGGCGTTGATGCCCCAGACCACGCTTTGCACGAACACTTTGTGCTCATACATCGCAACCAGCGCGCCGAGGCGACGCGGGCTGATGCGTTCGACCACCAAGGTGTTGCTCGGACGATTGCCCGGGATCACCTTGTGCGGCGCGAGTTTGCGCACGTCGTCTTCGTCCATGCCTTTGTCGCGCAGTTCGGCTTCGGCTTCCGGCAGGGTCTTGCCGAGCATCAGCGCCTGGCTCTGCGACAGGCAGTTGGCGTACAGCCACTGGTGGTGGTCGGAAACCGGGTTGAAGCTGACGATCGGCACGATGAAGTCGGCCGGGATCAGTTGGGTGCCCTGATGCAGCAGCTGGTGATAAGCGTGCTGACCATTGCAGCCGACGCCGCCCCAGATCACCGGGCCGGTATCGGTCGACACCGAGGTGCCGTCCTGACGCACGCTCTTGCCGTTGGACTCCATGTCCAGCTGTTGCAAGTGCTTGGTGATGTTGCGCAGGTAGTGGTCATACGGCAGGATCGCGTGGCTCTGCGCACCCCAGAAGTTGCCGTACCAGACGCCGAGCAGGGCCAGCAGCACCGGCATGTTCTGTTCGAACGGCGCGGTCTGGAAATGCTGGTCCATGGTGTAGGCACCGGACAGCAGTTCCTTGAAGTTGGACATGCCGATGGCCAGCGCGATCGGCAAACCGATGGCCGACCACAGCGAGTAACGCCCGCCGACCCAGTCCCACATCGGGAAGATGTTTTCTTCGCGAATCCCGAAAGCCACAGCGGCGGCGTTGTTGCTCGACACAGCTATGAAGTGGCGATACAGCTCGGCTTCCGAGCCGCCCTGCGCCAGGTACCAGGCGCGTGCGGCCTGCGCGTTCTTCAGGGTTTCGAGAGTGTTGAACGACTTCGACGAAACGATGAACAGCGTGGTCTCGGCGCGCAGTTTCTGCGTCAGCTCGTGGAATTCGCTGCCGTCGATGTTTGCCAGATAGTGGCAACGTACGCCTTTCTGCGCGTAGGACAGCAGTGCTTCGGACACCAGCTCAGGGCCGAGGAACGAGCCGCCGATGCCAATGTTGACCACGTCGGTGATCGGCTTCTCGGTGTAACCGCGCCACAAGCCATCGTGAATGCGGCCGACCAGATCGGTGATCTGGTTCAGCACCTTGTGCACTTCCGGCATCACGTTGACGCCGTTGACCGACAATTTGTCGCCGACCGGGCGGCGCAGGGCGGTGTGCAGTGCCGGGCGGCCTTCGGAGGCGTTGACGATTTCGCCGTCGAACAACGCTTTGATCGCGCCCTTCAGATCGACTTCATTGGCCAGGCCCACGAGCAGATTGCGGGTCTCGGCGTTGATCAAATTCTTCGAATAATCGAGAAACAGACCGCAGCTGCTGAGGGTGAACTGATTGAAACGCTGCGGATCGGCGTTGAAGGCTTCGCGCATGCTGAAATCCTGCATGGCTTGGCGGTGATCTTTCAACGCTTGCCAGGCGGGCAGAGCGGTAACGTCGTGAGGAGTGCGGTAGTACGCCATCGCTGCGGTTTTCCTTTTTACTTGAACGGCCTTTTGAACACGGTACAGATCAACCACGGGTTTTTAGCGCATGGGATCAACTGCGTCGACACGAGATCTGGACACAGGGCGAATACAGTAAACCTCGCGCTGCGTTCTGTCTTGACTTTGTCTGACCAGATCCCTGTACTTTTTTAACATTCGCAGAGGAATCTGGCCGACAAACGGAGGTGCCCGGAAGACTTTCGCCCAACCGGAATGCACCGAAAACACTTGTGGGAGCGAGCCTACTCGCGAAGGCGTAGTGTCAGGCAACTTATAAGTCGCTGATACACCGCCTTCGCGAGCAGGCTCGCTCCCACAGGGAAATTCGTTACTGCTTAAATCGGGCTATCGAGATTCAGGTGCAGGTTGTCGATCAACCGCGTGGTGCCGAGGAACGCCGCTACCAGAATCACCAGATCGCGATCTTCCGCCGTCGCCGGACGCAAGGTCAGGCCATGACGGATTTCCAGATAATCCGGACGCAGCCCCGCCGCTTCCAGCACCTGCAACTGCGCAGCGATCAGCGCCGGGTAATCACGCTCACCTTGTTTAATCGATTCCGCAATGCTGCTCAGCACGCGGTAGACCACCGGCGCCACGGCGCGCTGGTCTTCACTGAGGAAGCCGTTGCGTGACGACAGCGCCAGACCGTCCGCTGCACGCACGGTCGGCTCGCCGATGATCTGGATCGGCATGTTCAGGTCATGCACCAGTGCGCGGATCACCGCCAGTTGCTGGTAATCCTTCTGGCCGAAGATCGCCAGATCCGGTTGGACCATGTTGAACAGCTTGCTCACTACGGTCGCCACACCTTCGAAGTGCCCCGGACGGCTGGCGCCACACAGGCCTTCGGACAATTGCGGCACGCTGACCCGGGTTTGCCCGGCCATGCCGTCCGGGTACATCTCTTCAACCGTCGGCGCGAACAGCAGGTCACAACCGGCTTCGAGGAGTTTTTCCTGATCGGCGGCGAGGGTGCGCGGGTATTTGTCGAGGTCTTCGCCGGCGCCGAATTGCAGCGGGTTGACGAAAATACTCGCGACCACGAAATCCACTCGCTGCGTAGCCTTGGTGATCAATGCGACGTGGCCGCTGTGCAGGTTGCCCATGGTCGGCACGAAGCCGATGCGCTTGCCTTCACTGCGCGCGCGGGCGACGGCGGCGCGCAGTTCGCGTACGGTTTTGACGGTGTTCATGCAGAGAATCCGTGTTCGATGCCAGGGAACGTGGTGGCTTTGACTTCGCTGACGTAAGCCTTCAGCGCGGCCTGGATGCTGTCCTGACCTTGCATGAAATTCTTGACGAATTTGGGTACGCGGCCGGTGATCGACAGGCCGAGCATGTCGTGCAATACCAGTACCTGGCCGTCGGTGGCGTTGCCGGCACCGATACCGATCACCGGAATGCCCACGGCCTGGCTGATTTCTGCCGCCAGTTCGCTCGGCACGCACTCAAGCAACAGCATGGCCGCACCGGCCTGCTCCAGCGCGATCGCATCGGCACGCATCTGCCGCGCCTGGTTCTCATTGCGGCCCTGCACTTTATAGCCACCGAGAATGTTCACTGCTTGCGGGGTCAGGCCCATGTGCGCACACACCGGCACACCGCGCTCGGCGAGCAGGCGGATCGACTCCGCCAGCCACAGCTGACCTTCAACCTTGACCATGTGCGCGCCGGCCTGCATCAGCATGGCGCTGTTGTTCATGGTCTGTTCGAGGGTGGCGTTGGCCATGAACGGCAGGTCGGCGAGGATCAGGGCATCGCCATTGCCACGCTTGACGCTGGCGACGTGATAGGCCATTTCCGCCGTGGTCACAGGCAGGGTGCTGTCGTGCCCCTGCAGGACCATGCCCAGGGAGTCGCCGACCAGCAGCACTTCGACACCGGCCTCATTGCAGGCATGGGCGAAGGTCGCGTCATAGCAGGTCAGCATGGTGATTTTTTCACCTTTCTGCTTGAGGCTCTGGAGCGTGGTCAGGGTGATGGCTGGCATGTAAAAAATCCTCGTTCAGGCGCTCTGGAAACTGCTGCGAGTCACGCGCGTGATTCTTCATCTACTCAGGCGCACGGTCTTGTGTCGTGCTTTGAAAGGCCTGGATTGCGCCCGTTCATGCCGGGTTGGCGGCAGCGGGACGCCTATAGTCGTGATGAGCCAACAGGAAGTCAATTGCGTGTGTTACCGCCTTGTTACGCGGGCGGTGTTACCGGCGTTACTGATGCGATTCAGCGGCGCGGCGGGCCTGATTGGGGGGATTTTTGTCTGACAAAAACTGGAGATTGGCAAGTGACCTGTGGCGAGGGGATTTATCCCCGTTGGGTCGCGGAGCGGCCCCATGTTTGTATGCAGCTTGGTCAGATTTGGGCCTGCTTCGCAGTCCAACGGGGATAAATCCCCTCGCCACATAACCACATTTCACAGAAGATTTTTGTCAGGGCTGGGAGAGGCGTTCGAGGCCGACGAACGGGCAGGCGGCCAGCAGGGCGGGAAGGGTGCGGCCATCGGCGAGACGCAGATTCTGCGGCGCCAGCTCAGCCAAGGGATAGAGAACGAACGCCCGCTCCTGAATCTGGTAATGCGGGACCTTCAGCCGTGGCTCATCGATCAGGCGATCGCCGAACAGCAGAATATCCAGATCCAGCGTGCGTGGCCCCCAGCGCTCAAGACGCTCGCGGCCCTGAGCATTTTCGATCGCTTGCAAGGCGTCGAGCAGCTCGATCGGTGCGAGCGAACTGTCGATCGCGGCGACGGCGTTGGTGTAACGCGGCTGGCCCGGCAGCAGCGAATCGCTTTGATAAAAGGCTGAGACGCCGGCAAGACTCGTCTGCGGCAATTGCCCCAGCGCCGCGATGGCGCTGCGCAACTGGTCGGCCGGGTCAGCGAGGTTGCTGCCCAGGCCGATGTAGATGCGTTCCATCGCTTACTCGCCCGTCGCGCTCGAAGCACCGGCGCGCTTGCGCTTGGAACCGCCGCTGCGGCGACGTTTGCGCGGTGCGCCGCTGGCATCGTCGCCCTTGCCGCTGAGGTCGCGGATCATGTCGCGACGCTCGCTGTCATTGGCGTCCTGATAATCGGTCCACCACTCGCCGAGGCCATCGGTCTCCTCGCCGGCGCTTTCACGCAGCAGGAGGAAATCGTAACCGGCACGGAAGCGCGGGTTGTCCAGCAACAGATCGGCGCGTTTGCCACTGCGGCGTGGCAAGCGTTCCTGCATGTCCCAGATTTCGCGGATCGGCATGGTGAATCGCTTCGGAATCGCGATGCGCTGGCACTGTTCGGCGATCAGCTCATGAGCGGCTTCCTGCATCGCCGGAATCGGCGGCATGCCACGTTCCTGCAGACGCAACACGCGGGCCGGCAGCGCCGGCCAGAGCAGAGCGGCAAAGAGGAACGCCGGGGTCACCGGTTTGTTCTGTTTGATGCGCAGGTCGGTGTTGGTCAGTGCTTCGCTGATCAGCGTGTGGGTGTATTCCGGGTTGTATTCCAGCGCCTCGGCACTGGCCGGGAACAGCGGGGCGAACAGTTGCAAATCAACCAGCATTTCAAAGGTGATCGCGCCGTGCCCGGAGAGGAACAGCTTGAGCACTTCTTCGAACAGCCGCGCCGACGGAATCTCGCGCAGCATCGGCGCCAGCTCACGGATCGGCTGCACGGTGTGCTTCTCGATGCCGAAGTTGAGCTTGGCGGCGAAACGCACGGCCCGCAGCATGCGCACCGGGTCTTCCTGGTAACGCTGCTTCGGGTCGCCGATCAGGCGGATCAGGTGATTGCGGATGTCGTGCACGCCGTTGGCGTAATCGAGAATGCGCTCACTGACCGGATCGTAATACAGGGCGTTGATGGTGAAATCGCGGCGTTGCGCGTCTTCTTCCAGGGTGCCGTAGACGTTGTCGCGCAGAATCCGCCCGCTCTCGTTGCGCGAAGACTGGTTGCTGTCTTCCTCGTCTTCGTTGACCGGGTGATTGGCGCGGAAGGTCGCGACTTCAATGATTTCGCGACCGAAATGGATGTGCACCAGCTTGAACCGGCGGCCGATGATCCGCGCATTGCGGAATTCGGCACGGACCTGCTCGGGGGTGGCGCTGGTGGCGACGTCGAAATCCTTGGGCGTGATGCCCAACAGCATGTCACGCACGCAACCACCGACCAGATAAGCCTGGTAACCGGCACCTTGCAGGCGTTCGACGATATTCACCGCATAGCGGCTGAACTGCGTTTTCTGCAGCGAATGTTGGCCGCTGTTGAGCACTTCAGGGGTGCTGCGGATGTGTTGCGTACGACGCACGGGAGTTCGGAATGACTGGAACAGCTTCTTCAGCATGGGATGCACTGTTTGAAGGAATGTTCGGCCATACCAAAAGAATGACCGCATGATGGGCGCAGATTCTAGCATTTAGTCGGGGGATGGTGTAGGACGCGGCAGATATGAGCTGCAAGCCGCAAGCTGCAAGGGTTGAACGAGGGAAACGGGGAGATTTCACGGAAGGGAGAAACTACAAGGGGAGCCGAAGCTCCCCAAGAAGTAGTTGCGTGCTCTTTTTATTATTGATTCGGGCTTCTTGTTTTTGTTGAGTGCCCTCGCCACGAAGTGTTTCCTTCGTGACCCTCCCAATCGGGAGCCAAGAGCAAACGGATTGCTTTGGTCGCTGAATTGCAGTGATCTGTCGATCCAACCAGTACAGGCTCTGTCTTAGGACAGTTTTTGTTGTTCTCGGCCTGGTCGTGGGGCAAGCCCCAAATACAACGCCTCTCCAAAAGAATCAGTTAGCTGCGCCTCTCGCCGTCTTGTTTTTATTGTGCGTGAGTCGATTCGTCTTATTTTTATTGTCTTGTGCATTGCTTGTTATTGTTCTTGTACCAAACATATAGCAGGGTGCGTGCCAACTTTTGTCTCGCCCAGTAAAACAAGGGGTTAGGTCGATATAACCGTTTTGCAGGGGCGAAAAAAAGCCGGGGTTTCGTTACCGATAACCCCGGCTTCTGTTACGTGAATCGACTGCGGTAACAGTTTTTTCACATTGTCATGCGTTACCCGCGCACGCGGTGGGTAACGCTCAGCTCTCGCTGGCAACCCCGGTCTTGCGCCGTGGAATGCCCAGACGCTGGCGGCGTTCCCACAGGCATTTGCGGCTGACGCCGAGTTTGCGTGCCAGTTCGGTCTCGGTCATGTGGTCCTGATGCTCGAGGACGAAATGCTGGAAATAGTCTTCCAGCGACAGATCCTCGGTCGGCTCATGGCTGCTGTTGCTGGCGTTACCGCCGGTTTGCGGCGGCAGACCGATGAACTCGTCGTCTTCCAGATCGCTCAGCTCGATGTCGATGCCCAGCAGGTCGGCCGAGATCTCCGGGCTTTCGCTGAGAATCACCGCGCGCTCGACAGCGTTCTCCAGCTCACGGACGTTACCCGGCCAGGAATAGTGCCGGATCGCCTGTTCGGCATCGGTGGCAAATTTCAGGTCGGTGCGATTGATCCGCGCGCTCTGGCGAGCGAGGAAGGCATTGGCGATTTCGTTGACGTCGGCGCCACGCTCGCGCAGCGGCGGCAGCTTCAGGGCAATCACGTGCAGACGGTAATAAAGGTCTTCACGGAACTGGCCGATTTTCGCCAGGCTCTTCAGATCGCGGTGCGTTGCAGCGATCAGGCGCACATCGACTTTCTGCGACTGCACCGAACCTACGCGGCGGATCTCGCCCTCCTGCAGAACCCGCAGCAAGCGAGCCTGGGCTTCGAGGGGCAGTTCGCCGATCTCATCGAGAAACAGGGTGCCGCCGTCCGCCGCTTCGACCAGACCGGCGCGACCGGCGCTGGCCCCGGTGAACGCGCCTTTCTCGTGGCCGAACAGTTCGGATTCGATGAGGCTTTCCGGAATCGCCGCGCAGTTCACCGAAATCATCGGCGCCTTGGCGCGTTTCGACAGATTGTGCAGGGCGCGGGCCACCAGCTCTTTACCGGTGCCGGACTCACCCTGAATCAACACGTTGGAGTCGGTTGGCGCGACTTTGCGGATTTTGCTGTACAGGTCCTGCATCGGTGGGCAGGAGCCGATGATGCCAATTTCACCATTGCTGTTATCCACAGAGGCTTTGCCATTGCCGGCGGCAGGCTTGCTCGCCGTGGCTTCGCCGGCAGCTGGCGCCGACTGGCGATCACGCAGGATCCGCGCAACCGCCTGGAGCATTTCATCGTGGTCGAACGGCTTGGCGATGTAATCGACCGCGCCCATTTTCATCGAGTCGACCGCCGAGCGCAGGCTGGCGTAACTGGTCATGATCAGCACCGGGGTGCCCTGGCCGAGCTTGATCAGCTCGGTGCCCGGAGCGCCCGGCAGGCGCAGGTCGCTGACGATCAGATCGAACGTAGGAATGGTGAAGCGTTCTTGTGCTTCCTGCACTGATCCGGCTTCGCTGACCTGGTACTGGTTGCGTTCCAGCAGGCGGCGCAAGGCGGAGCGGATAATGGTTTCGTCTTCGACGATCAAAATGTGCGGCATTGATTCGATACTCTCGACGGTCTCAGTTCACAGCGGACGTCGCTTCGACATGACGCGGTAAGGTCACCCGGATACGGGTGCCGCGTTGGCTTTGTACATCAGCCGGGCTGTCGATGGTGATTTGTCCATAATGCTCTTCAACGATGGAATAGACCAGTGCAAGGCCCAGACCGGTGCCTTCACCCGGATCCTTGGTGGTGAAGAAAGGTTCGAACAATCGGTCCATGATGCTCGACGGAATGCCACTGCCTTCGTCTTCGACGATCAGATCGACCGTGTGTTCGCCGGCTTCGCTCTTGACCCGTACCGCACTGTGCGGCGGCGAGGCGTCGCGGGCGTTGGAGAGCAGATTGATCAGCACCTGGGCAAGCCGTTGCGGGTCGCCTTCGACCCAATGATCGGGATCGCACAGGTTGTAGAACTGCACTTCGAAATTGCGCCGGTTCAGCGCCAGCAGGCCAATGGCGTCCTGCGCGACTTCGGCCAGACACACCGGTTCGTCGTTGTGCTGATGACTGCCGGCATGGGCGAAGCTCATCAGCGACTGGACGATGCGCGAGACGCGTTTGGTCTGCTCGAGAATCTGCCCGCTGATTTCCGTCAGCTCGCCGTCGTCTTCACGCTCTTCGCGCAGGTTCTGAGCCAGGCAGGCGATGCCGGTGATCGGGTTGCCGATTTCGTGGGCCACACCCGCTGCGAGTCTGCCGATGCTGGCCAGTCGTTCGGAATGCACCAGTTTGTCTTCGAGCATCTGCGTTTCGGTCAGATCCTCGACCAGTAACACCAGGCCACTGTTACCCGGGGCCAACGGCTCGTCGATTGCCGCTTTGTGCAGATTCAGCCAGCGGGTCTGACCATCGAGGGCCAGATGCTGTTTGTGCAAATGCTCGTCGGGCAGGTTGATAAAGCCTTGCAGCAACTCTTTCCACGGGTTGGCGATGGTGCTCAAGCGAGAACCGACCACTCGCTGCGCGGCGATGCCGGTAAGCTCTTCCATCGCCTTGTTCCACATCAGGATCTCCTGATCCTTGGCCAGCGAGCAGACGCCCATCGGCAGTTCCTGCAAGGTCTGGCGGTGGTAGCGGCGCAGGGCGTCGAGCTCGGCGGCCAGGCCGGTGAGGCGCGAGTGGTAATCCTCGAGACGGCTTTCAATGAAGTGAATGTCTTCGGTGACGTAGTTTTCGCCGCCAGCCTTATAGGGCAGGAAGGTTTCCACCATATCCTGCGCAACGCTCGGGCCCATCAGGCCGGACAGGTTGGCCTCAATGCGGTCGCGCAAGCGGCGCAAGGCATACGGCCGGCGTTCGTCGAAGGGCAGATACAAGTCGCGCAGCGCTTGCTCGACCTCTTTCTGCGCAGCCTTGGCACCCAGCGGCTTGGCCAACTGCGTGGCGAATTCCTGCGGCGAGGCGGCGTGCAGTTCGCGGCGCTGCGGGCGGCGCACGTTATCCACCGCACAGGCTTCGGCGGCGCTGGCTTCTTCCGGGCTGGCGTTGGTGAACAGTGAGATCAGGGTGAACATCAGCACGTTGGCCGCCAGCGAGGCGATGGCCGCCATGTGCCAACTGGTGTCGTCGAGCACGTAGATCATGTTCAGCAGCGGGATATAGAAACCCTGCAGATTGCCGACCAGCGGCAGCAGCATGGTCACCACCCAGACCGTGATCCCCGCCAGCAGACCGGCAATAAAGCCGCGGCGGTTAGCGGTCGGCCAGTACAGCACCGACAACACCCCGGGCAAAAATTGCAGGGTAGCCACGAATGCGACGATACCGAGGTTGGCCAGATCCTGTTCGACGCCAAGCATCAAGTAGAAACCGAAACCGGCCATGATGATCGCCACGATCAGCGCTCGACGGGTCCATTTCAGCCAGCGGTAGATATTGCCCTCGGCCGGCGGCTGATAGAGCGGCAGCACCAAATGGTTCAGCGCCATGCCCGACAAGGCCAGGGTGGTGACGATGATCAGGCCACTGGCGGCGGACAGGCCACCGACGTAGGCGAGCAAGGCCAGCGGTTTGCTGTTGGCGGCAATGCCGATGCCTAGGGTGAAATATTCCGGGTCGGTGGTGGCGCCGAGTTTCAGCCCGGCCCAGAGAATCAGCGGCACCGCGAGGCTCATCAACAGCAGAAACAACGGCAGGCCCCAACTGGCGCTGACCAGCGAGCGCGGGTTGAGGTTTTCCGTAAAGGTCATGTGATACATGTGCGGCATCACGATCGCCGAGGCGAAGAACACCAGCAACAGTGTGCGCCACGGGCCTTCCTGCAACGGCGTGTGCAGGGCGGCGAGGGCGGTCTGGTTTTGCAGCAGCCACAGTTCGAGCTGTTGCGGGCCGTCGAATACGCCATACAGCGCATACAGGCCAACGCCGCCGAGGGCGATCAGTTTGATGATCGATTCGAAGGCAATCGCGAACACCAGCCCTTCATGTTTCTCGCGCGTGGCGATATGCCGGGAACCGAAGAAGATCGTGAACAGGATGATCAGCGCACAGAACGCCAGCGCCACGCGGCTCTGCACGCGTTCGCCGGTGAGAATGCCGATCGAGTCGGCCACGGCCTGAATCTGCAGGGCAAGCAGTGGCAAGACGCCAATCAGCATGAAAATCGTGGTCAGCGCTCCGGCCCAGGTGCTGCGAAAGCGGAAGGCAAACAGGTCGGCCAGCGACGACAGCTGATAGGTGCGGGTGATCTTCAGGATCGGATAGAGCAGCACCGGCGCCAGCAGAAATGCACCGGATACGCCGAGATAGCTGGACAGAAAGCCGTAACCGTACTGATAGGCCAGGCCCACCGTGCCGTAGAACGCCCAGGCACTGGCATAAACCCCCAGCGACAGGGTGTAGGTCAACGGGTGGCGAATGATCGCGCGCGGGATCATGCCCCGTTCGCTGACCCAGGCAACGCCGAACAGCGCCGCCAGGTACGCGGCGCTGATCAGGATCATCTGGGTCAGGCTAAAGCTCATCGGCATCTTTTTGGCTCTGCAGGATGAAGGTCACGACAATCAGGATCAGCCAGAGCAGATAAGGGCGATACCAGGCGCCCGTCGCGTCGATCCACCAATCCATGATGGCGGGGGAGAACAGGTAGATCCCGACGACCAAAAGCAGGACCAAGCGATAGATGTACATCCCGGCCTCTCTTTTTTATGCGCGTGCCCGAAAACGTGCGGCGATGGTAACGGATGGGCGCGCGACTGCAAGTGTCGTCATTGCAGTTGCGCTTCCGGCAAGGTCAGTGTGCGCGGGATCTTGGCAGCATCCCAATGTGCGCTGCCCCAAGCCAGCAGTTCGCGCGGCGAAGCGTGTGCCAGTTCGGTGCCGGGATTCTGTCCCAATGCACGCAAGGCCCGCAGCAGCAACGGCGTGGCCTGATCAGCCTCAAGCGGCGGCGAACGGTAGGACTTGCCGAGTTTGTTGCCGTCCGGCTGGGTGATCAGCGGCAGGTGCAGATAACGCGGCTGTTTCAGACCGAGCAGTTCTTGCAGGTACAGCTGACGCGGCGTCGAATCGAGCAGGTCGGCGCCGCGCACGATGTCGGTAATGCCTTGCCAGGCGTCGTCGAGCACCACCGCCAATTGATAAGCGTAGAGACCATCGCGCCGACGAATGACGAAGTCGCCGACGTCGCGGCCCAGGTGCTGACGGTATTCGCCCTGCACGCGATCGATGAAGTGGTATTCCAGCTCAGGCACGCGCAGGCGGATCGCGGCGTCGTGCTGATCATGCCCGGCATTGCGGCAAAACCCCGGATAAATCCCGTGATAGGGCTCCAGTTGTTTGCGCGAGCAGGTGCAGGCGTAGGCCAGGCCATGATTGAACAGGCTATCGAGCACTTCGGCATAAGCCGCGTGTCGATCGCTTTGGCGGACCATTTCGCCGTCCCATTCGAAGCCGTAGCTTTCCAGCGCTTTGAGAATCGCCGCTTGCGCACCGGGCTCTTCGCGCGGCGGATCGAGATCTTCCATTCGTACCAGCCAGCGCCCACCGACGGAGCGGGCGTCGAGGTAAGACGCCAATGCAGCGACCAGCGAACCGAAGTGCAGGTGGCCACTGGGGGTAGGGGCGAAGCGGCCGATGTAGGCGGGGGATGTTTTGGCGGTCATGGAGGCGATAAAAGCTATTCAGAATTTAAGCAGGGTATCCCTGTGGGAGCGAGCCTGCTCGCGAAAGCGCTGTGTCAGTCAATAATGAGCTGTCTGAAAGGACGCTTTCGCGAGCAGGCTCGCTCCCACAGAGGCAGAAGCAGGTTCCGCGGGCAAAACACAGAAACAAAAACGGAGCGTTCACACGCTCCGTTTTTCGTTCAGGTCGAGATTACTTGCCGACCTGCTTTTCCTTGATTTCCGCCAGGGTCTTGCAGTCGATGCACAGATCCGCGGTCGGACGGGCTTCGAGGCGCTTGACGCCGATCTCGATGCCGCAGGACTCGCACCAGCCGTATTCTTCGTCCTGAATCAGCTCCAGCGTCTTGTCGATCTTCTTGATCAACTTGCGCTCGCGGTCGCGGGCGCGCAGCTCGAGGGCGAATTCTTCTTCCTGGCTGGCACGGTCGGCCGGGTCAGGGAAGTTGGCCGCTTCGTCTTTCATGTGGTCAACCGTGCGGTCTACTTCCTGCATCAAGTCCAGTTTCCACTTGTTCAGGATCTTGGTGAAGTGCGCGCGCATTGGAGCGCCCATGTACTCTTCACCCGCCTTCTGAACGTAAGGTTCGAAGCCGCTGATCGACGTTTGCTGCTGTTGCTTTGCTTGGGTGGACATGAAATAGACCGCCTCTACTCTTGTAATCCATTGCGCAGGATTGCTCCATCACCGACACCTGCCGGCCCTGCGGCTGCAAGCGGGCGAACTTACCAGATCAATTCGGCCTGCGCTACTCCCGGATGTCGAGCTCCCGGCGGGTGGCGCTTGCAGATGTCTGACAAGCCGTGTCTGTGGGAAGGGAGACCTGTTCAATCACTGATTTTAGTCAATCCTGGAGCGTACGTTCAGATCGTTACAGTCCAGCGTTCTTGAGGCTGTGACCTTCACGGGTTCTCGCTCGTTCCGGCAGACAGGTAGAATCGTCTCTTTTTTCCGTCGAAGGCATTCCAATGGCCCCCTACAGTGCGCGCAGTCGTGCGATCGAACCGTTCCATGTGATGGCGCTGCTGGCGCGGGCCAATGAATTGCAGGCCGAAGGCCACGACGTGATCCATCTGGAAATCGGCGAGCCGGACTTCACCACCGCCGAGCCGATCATTCGCGCCGGCCAGGCCGCGTTGACTGCCGGCAAGACCCGTTACACCGCGGCCCGGGGCATTCCCGAACTGCGCGAGGCGATCGCCGGTTTCTACCAATCGCGCTACGGGCTGAATATCGACCCACGACGGATTCTGATCACGCCGGGCGGCTCCGGCGCGCTGTTGCTGGCCAGTGCCTTGTTGGTCGATCCGGGTAAACACTGGCTGCTGGCCGACCCCGGCTACCCGTGCAACCGGCATTTCTTGCGGCTGGTCGAAGGCGCGGCGCAACTGGTGCCGGTCGGGCCGGAGGTGCGTTACCAACTGACCCCGGATCTGGTGGCGCGGCATTGGGACCACGACAGTGTCGGCGCCCTCGTCGCTTCGCCGGCCAACCCGACCGGAACCCTGCTGACCCGCGATGAACTGGGCGGATTATCCACAGCCATCAAGGCCCGGCACGGACACTTGGTGGTGGATGAGATCTACCACGGCCTGACCTACGGCACTGATGCTGCCAGTGTGCTGGAAGTCGATGACGGCGCTTTTGTCCTCAACAGTTTCTCCAAGTATTTCGGTATGACCGGTTGGCGCCTGGGCTGGCTCGTGGCGCCAGACGCGGCGGTCAGCGAATTGGAAAAGCTTGCGCAGAACCTCTACATCAGCGCGCCAAGCATGGCGCAATACGCTGCGCTGGCCTGTTTCGAGCCCGCCACCATTGCGATTCTCGAAGAGCGCCGCGCCGAATTTGCGCGCCGTCGCGATTTTCTCCTGCCAGCGCTGCGTGAACTCGGTTTCAACATTGCCGTTGAGCCTGAAGGTGCGTTTTATCTGTACGCCGATATCAGCCGTTTCGGCGGCGATGCCTTCGCGTTCTGCCGGCATTTCCTCGAAACCGAGCACGTCGCCTTTACGCCGGGAATGGATTTCGGTCGTTATCAGGCCGGTCATCACGTGCGCTTCGCTTACACACAAAACCTCGCACGTTTGCAGGAAGCCGTGGAGCGCATCGCTCGCGGCTTGAAGAGCTGGCAAGGCTGATGCGCTTTTATCCTGCTCTGGAAGAGGCGCGGCTGATTCGACGTTACAAGCGTTTTCTCGCTGATATCGAGACCGTTAGCGGCGAGTTGCTGACCATTCACTGCCCGAATACCGGTTCGATGCTCAATTGCCAGGTCGAGGGCGGGCAGGTCTGGTTCAGTCGCTCCAACGACCCTAAACGCAAGTTGCCCGGCACTTGGGAAATTGGCGAGACCCCGCAGGGCCGGCTGTTTTGCGTCAACACCGCACGTGCCAACGGCTTGGTCGAAGAAGCATTGCAGGCTGGCGTGATTACCGAGTTGAACGGCTTTACCGCGTTGAAGCGTGAGGTTGCCTACGGACAGGAAAAAAGCCGAATCGACTTCCGCCTCGAATACCCCAGCGGCCCGGCGTATGTCGAAGTGAAAAGCGTCACCCTGGGCTTTGACGGCACGGCGGTGGCGGCGTTTCCCGATGCGGTGACCCAGCGCGGCGCCAAACATCTGCGCGAGCTGGCGCATCTGGCGCGCGACGGCATTCGGGCGGTGCAGTTGTACTGCGTGAACCTCACCGGCATCGATGCCGTGCGCCCGGCCGAGGAAATCGATTGGGCTTACGCCGAGGCGCTGCGTGAAGCGGTCGCCTGCGGTGTCGAGGTGTTGGCGTATGGCGTGCGCCTGGACCACGAAGAAATGGTTATCGACCGCCGACTCGATGTGCGGCTAAACGGTTAAACGTCGATCCAAACGCCTTGTGTATCTTCCCGGCATTCAATTGCCGTGAGCGACTGCCCGGCGCAGGGGCCGGCGACGCATTCGCCGTTCTCGATCAGAAACAGTGCGCCATGGGTGGCGCACTGGATCAGGCTGTTGCTCGGGTCGAGAAACTGGTCGGGCTGCCATTCCAGCCCGACACCCCGGTGCGGGCAGCGATTGAAATAGACAAAGACTTGGCCACCTCGACGCACGGCGAAAAGCTTTTTGCCTTCGATAACGAAACCGCGACTGCCGGCTTCGGCCAGATCGCTGCCGGCGCAGAGAAACTTCATGGCTATCCTCTAATGTCCGCTCGTGTCGGGATATGTCCGAGCTTGACGTTCAAATGCAAACAATTATCAAATGGCGACCTCCTCCCGCAGGGAGTCTGGCCGTTGCCGAGGATACTTGGCTCGCTGCGCCGATGCCCGGGAAACCTTGTTCAAGGAAGCTGCGTATGCGCCTGAAAACCCGCGTTGCCGTACTGTGCGTCGGCCTTTTTCTCAGCCATCAGGCGAGCGCAGCGGATTTACCGCAACGCTGGGTCAGCGCCGGCGGTGCGCTGTCGGAATGGGTCAGCGCACTGGGCGGTGAATCGAAGCTGGTAGGGGTCGACACCACCAGTCAGCATCCCCAATCGTTGCAGGCGCTGCCGAGTATTGGTTATCAGCGCAGCCTGTCGGCCGAAGGCATATTGAGCCTGCGCCCGGACATTCTGATCGGTACCGAAGAAATGGGGCCGCCGCCGGTTCTGGCGCAAGTCACAGCGGCCAAGGTCAAGGTCGAGTTGTTTTCAGCCCAGCCTGATCTGCCGACACTGAAAAAGAATGTCACCCATCTGGGCCAGTTGCTCGGCGCACAAAACCAGGCGGCGCAGCTACTGCAGAGTTATCAACAGCAGCTCCAGGCGCAGAAAGCGCGCGTTGCCCAAGTGCAGACCACGCAGAAAGCCCCCGGCGTGTTGCTGTTGCTCGGGCATGCCGGCGGCAAGCCGTTGATCGCCGGCAAGGACACCGCCGCCGATTGGTTGCTGCAACAAGCCGGCGGGCACAACCTTGCGACGCATACCGGCTACAAACCGTTTTCTGTCGAATCCCTCGCCAGCCTCGATCCCGAAGTGCTGGTGTTCGCTGACCGTGCGCTGGCCGGCGAGGCCGCAAAAGCGGCATTGTTCAAGGAAAACCCGATCCTCAATTCCAGCCGCGCGGCGAAGAGCGGTCGGGTGATGGAGCTGGATCCGACGCTGCTGGTGGGCGGTCTCGGGCCGCGGTTGCCGGCTGCTTTGCAAACCCTGACTGACGGCTTCTACCCGGCCAAGGGCGGCCAATGACCACACTGGTCAAACCCCGTGGCTTGTTTATCGGCCTGACAGTGCTGTGTCTGCTGGCGATCTGGCTGTCGCTGGCGCTGGGGCCGGTGAGCCTGCCGCTATTCGATACCTTGCGCGCGGCGCTGCGTCTGATCGGCGTGCCATTGGCGCCGCAAGGATTGGAGCAGGCCGAGCTGATTCTCGGCCAGATCCGCCTGCCGCGAACCTTGCTCGGCTTGGCGGTCGGCGGCGTGCTGGCGCTGTCCGGGGTGGCGATGCAGGGCCTGTTTCGTAATCCGCTGGCCGATCCAGGGCTGGTCGGGGTGTCCAGTGGCGCGGCACTTGGCGCGGCGGTTGCGATTGTCGGCGGTTCGTTCTTTGGCGGCCTGCCGGAGTGGTTCGGGCCGTATCTGTTGTCGGTGTGTGCGTTTCTTGGCGGACTTGGAGTGACGGCGCTGGTCTATCGGCTGGGCCGGCGCAACGGTCAGACCCATGTGGCGACCATGTTGCTGGCCGGTATCGCGCTGACGGCGCTGGCCAGTTCGGCGGTCGGTCTGTTCACTTATCTGGCCGATGACGCCACGCTGCGCACCCTGACCTTCTGGAACCTGGGCAGCCTCAACGGCGCCAGTTACGCGCGGCTTTGGCCTCTGCTGATCATCACCATCGGCGTGGCGCTGTGGCTGCCGCGTCGGGCCAAGGCATTGAATGCCTTGTTGCTCGGTGAATCCGAGGCCGGACATCTGGGCATCGATGTCGAACGGCTCAAGCGCGAACTGGTGTTCTGTACAGCGCTGGGTGTCGGCGCGGCGGTGGCGGCGGCGGGCATGATCGGTTTTGTCGGGCTGGTGGTGCCGCATCTGGTGCGCCTGCTGGCCGGCCCCGATCATAAGGTGCTGTTGCCAGCCTCGGTGCTGGCGGGTGCGAGCCTGTTATTGCTCGCCGATCTGGTGGCGCGCCTGGCGCTGGCGCCGGCGGAGTTGCCGATCGGCATTGTTACTGCGTTTATCGGCGCGCCGTTCTTTCTTTATCTGCTGCTGCGAGGGCGTGCCTGATGTTGTCTGCACGCGATCTGCATGTCCGCCGTGGCCGCAAGGCTGTGCTCAGTGGGGTCACGCTGCAACTCGAACCCGGTGAAGTGCTTGGCGTGCTGGGACCGAACGGCGCCGGCAAAAGCACCTTGCTCGGCGCCTTGTGTGGAGAGTTGAGCGCCAGTGAAGGCAGCGTCTCTCTCGACGGTCAGGCGTTGAGCCACTGGAGCGGAACGCAGCGGGCACAACGACTGGCGGTGTTGCCGCAGGTGTCGACGCTGGACTTTGCCTTCGCCGTGGAAGAGGTCGTCGGCATGGGCCGTTTGCCGTACCAGACCGGGCGCGTGCGCGACGACGAGATTGTCGCGGCAGCGCTGGCCGCCGCCGACGCCGGGCACCTGAGTGGGCGCAGCTATCTGGCGTTGTCCGGTGGCGAGCGTCAGCGCGTGCATCTGGCGAGGGTGCTGGCGCAACTCTGGCCGGGTCAGGCCGGGCAAACCCTGTTGCTCGACGAACCGACATCCATGCTCGATCCGCTGCATCAGCACACCACCTTGCAGGCGGTGCGCGAGTTCGCCGATCGCGGCGCGGCGGTGCTGGTGATCTTGCATGATCTGAATCTGGCGGCACGCTATTGTGATCGTGTGCTGTTGCTGGAGGAGGGGCGCCCGGTTGCGCTGGATACTCCGCAGCAGGTGCTCCGCCCGGATACGCTAAAAGCGGTGTTCGGCCTGGAGGTTTTGGTGCAACCGCACCCGGAGCGTGGGCATCCGCTGATCATCGCCCGCTGAATCATCATCGAGGTGTCGCATGCGTGGATTGTGTTTGCTGGCGCTGGTGTTGCTCGCGGGGTGTCAGCATGTGGCGGCTCCACCGGTGGGCGGCGATATCCGCGATCTACGCAGCGGCGAGATGCTCACCGCGCAGCAACTGCTGGTGCGTCTCGCTGAACCTGAGCGTTTGATCATCGGTGAGCAGCACGACAATGCCGATCATCATGCTGCGCAATTGTGGCTGTTGCAGTCGCTGGGCGAGCACCGAGCGCAGGGCAGTCTGCTGCTGGAAATGCTCACGCCGGATCAACAAGCGAAAGTCGATGCGCTGCGCCAGTCGAAATCTGTTCCGGCAGATCTGCCTGCTGCATTGGCCTGGCAGGATGGATGGGACTGGAATCTTTACGGGTCTATCGTGCGCTTCGCCCTGACGCAGCCGTATCCGCTGCTGGCGGCCAATCTCGCCGACAGCGAAATCCGCGCGTTTTATCGAAATCCACCTGCTCTCGACGGCCCGCGCAGTAATGCGCTTTCGGTTAAAAAAACCTTGCTTGGGCAAATCAGTAAATCCCACTGCGGCCTGCTGCCCGAATCACAGATGCCGGCGATGTTGGCGATTCAGCAACAGCGTGATCGACGCATGGCCGAACGCATGCTGGCTGCGCCAATGCCTTCGATCCTGCTGGCCGGTGCCTGGCATGCGCGCAAGGATGTTGGCGTGCCGCTGCATCTGTTGGATCTCGGCGCTGGCAAGCCACCGATCGTATTGATGCTGGCCGAGCAGGGCGCTGCGGTAACGGCGGCGATGGCCGATTACGTCTGGTACACGCCGGCCACGCCGAAGCCGGATTACTGCGAGCAGATGCGCCAGCAATTCGCTAAATGACTTTTCCACAGGCAAAAAAAGACCCGGTAAAAAACCGGGTCAAATAACCGTGATTAGCCTGATGAGGAGATAATCTGAGAGTCCGAACCAAGGGCTTTTCAGAATATCGACTGATCTCGCGACCAGTTGTGATAATCATAGCGATTCTCATTACCGCGTCAACCGCTGATTTTGCAAATCTGTAATTTAGTTTTGCGAGCGGTGGTGAGGCCCTGTGAATAAAGGGCTTTGCGCTAGGTGCGCTGTGTCGTCAACTGCGTAATCTGCCGATTCAACTGGCCGATGCGTCGAGCCATACCCTCAATCAGGCTATGGGCGATCTTCGGATTGCTGCGGGTCATGCTCAAAAATTGATCACCGGGAATCAACATCACCGTGCTCGGCTCGGACGTCACCACCGAAGCGTTGCGCGGCTCGCCGGTAAACAACGCCATGGCGCCGAAAATCTCGTCCTTGGCCACGTCGCCTACCTTGTGCCCGTCGAGGAACGCCTCGGCATGCCCGTCAATAATCACAAAGACATGATCCGCTGCATCGCCCTGTTGAATCAGCACGGCGCCCGCCTCAACGCGTTTGAAGCCGTTGGTGCTACGAAACTCCCGAGGTTTCAGCTCGGCCACGGCATGGGCGAGCAGCGCCATTTGCCCGAGCAGATAGCTCAGCAACTGCTCCGCTCGATCAGGTTCGGCATACAAATGCTGCAAAACCTCAGCGCGTCCATAGGGCACCAGGCGCACAGCGCTGTCGCTGCAAATGCGACAGTCGCTCCATTGCTCGCCACGTTGCAGGCCGAGCAGATCACCTTCCTGCCAGTAGAACAGCGCACGGCCCGCGATGCAGCCATGCACAACGCCCTCGCTCAGCAAAAACAGCTGATCGTCCGGCAACTGCGCAAACAAATCATCCGTGGCCTCCAGCTCGATGACCGGCGCGCACGGCGACAAATCCTGCAGCCACTGCCCGGGAAGATTCTGCAAGCGATTGATCAACGCGTCGGCGTGGGCCGATTGCTCCCCCAGTAAATACATGGCGTCAGCGCCTGTTCAGTTCTTGTGACGTGCGGAAATGGCTTCGAGCTGTTTGTTCAAGGCGTCCTTGCGCTCGGCGGGGATATCGTTCCAGTGCACGTCCATCAACGCGCCCTCGATCGCATACAACAACACCTTCGATGCGCGAAAGCCTCGAGTACGCACGGCCCGGTAGGCATCCACTGCACCGAGGCGACGCAAGTCCGAGGCGCTGTGGATGCCCACGGCATGCAGCCATTGCGCCGATGTCTTGCCAAGATTTTTCAGGTGTTGCAGTTCATCATTCATCAAGCCTCCTTGCGACGGCCGAATGGTGCGTGGGCGAGCTTCTCAGCAGTGTAGCCATCAGTAGGAAAAGCGTGGTTGTTTGGTCGGATTCGACGCAAAAGCTTCTAAGAAAGGGGGTAAAGGACCTGCGAACGCAGAGGGGAGGGAGGTAGGCGGTTAACAATGTGGGAGCGAGCCTGCTCGCGAAGAGGGCGTATCAGACACAATCGATATCAACTGACACTACGCCTTCGCGAGCAGGCTCGCTCCCACAGGGGCAAGGCGTGGTGTCAGGAAGATTTCCAGATTTCAGCGGGTGCGATAGCGCAACCGTGTGCCGAAATTCATCGACATCAGGATCTCGTCGGCACTCAGCTCCGGTGGAAAGTACGCCCCGGAAATCTGCGCATGGGCCAGGCTGGCGCCTTCGAGCGAAGCCTTGCGGAAGTCGATGCCGCGCAGATCGGCGGAGCGGAAGTACGCATCGCGGAAATCCACGCCGTCGGCGTTCAGTTCGCGCAGGTCGAGACCACGGAAATCGCCGCCGACCATGTCGATCGGACCATCCAGTGGGCGTTCCTTGTTGAAGCCTGCGATGTCGTCTTTGTGCAGCAGGGCGTAAAGCGGAGTGTCGAGCAGTTTTGGCTGGCTCATGTCAGATCACCTGTTGGTTTTATGACGCC
This sequence comes from Pseudomonas siliginis, assembly GCF_019145195.1. Classification (GTDB taxonomy): domain Bacteria; phylum Pseudomonadota; class Gammaproteobacteria; order Pseudomonadales; family Pseudomonadaceae; genus Aquipseudomonas; species Aquipseudomonas siliginis. Next base: position 12,113 of record NZ_JAHSTW010000012.1, on the reverse strand, counting down.
AGTATAGTGCCACTATTTGCCGGCCGTGAAGCGAGCGTGGGCTTCACGGCCGAAATAGTTTTTTACAGACCCGGCAGGCGCTGACGGATTTGCGCGACCACAGTGTCCAGCGTGCCGGATTCATTGGTTTGCACGCGTTTGCTGCGCAGAATTTCCTCCGGGGTCAGCGCTTCGCGGTTGGCCTGCTGCGCTTCGATCACTGCCAGGGTGGCGTCGGACGGATCCTTCTGGTCGGCCTGACGCATCGCCAGCCAGCTCTCGATTACCGCTTGCGGGGCGTTGCAGTCGAGGATCAGGAACGGCGTGCCGGTGGCTTCGGCAATCTTCGCCGCGTTGTCGCGCTGTTCACGCTTGAGGTAAGTCGCGTCGATCACCACCGGGAAGCCGGCGTGCAGGATCACCTCGGCGATTTCATGCAGGCGCGCGTAGGTCGCGGTGCTGGCATCGGCGCTGTAAATGCCGGCCTGCACATCGTTGGCAACGGTCTGCTCACCAAACAGGCGCTTGCGCTCGACATCGGAACGCAGGCGAATCGCGCCCAGCGCTTCGACCAGGCGCATGGCCACATGGCTCTTGCCGACTGCGGAAACACCGTGGGTAATGGCCATGAAGCGCGAAGGAATGGTGCTGTAGCTTTCCGCCAGGTTGGCGTAGTTGCGGTACTGGCGCAGGGTGGTGGCGCGCTGCACCGCAGTCGCGTCGGCCGGCATGCTGAACAATGCCACCTTGGCCCGCACCAGCGCGCGGTAGGCTTTATAGAAGTTCAGCACTTCCAGGCCCTCATAGTCGCCGGTCAGTTCCAGGTACTGGCTGATGAGGCGACGCGCCAGTGACTTCAGGCCACGGTCTTCCAGGTCCATGGCGAGGAAACCGGTGTCGGCCCAGACGTCAGTAAAACGGAACGGCTCGTTGAACTCGATGCAGTCGAAGATCACCACATTGCCGTCGATGACCGTGGCGTTGCCCAAATGGATGTCGCCGTGGCATTCACGGGTGAAACCTTGTGACTTGCGCTGGGCGAACAGGGGCTTGAGGCGCTCGAAGCTGCTTTCGGCCCAAGCTTTCAATGCCTCAAGTTGCAGCAAATCGTTCTTGTCGCTGAGGAACGGCAGGATCTGCTCGAAGTTTTGCGCGACCGGCGCCATCACGCTGTCCGGCGTGCCGGCGTCGTGTTCGGCCGGGACTTTCGGGGCGTTGAGATGGAAATGGGCGATCTGTTCGGCCAACGCATCGATGTGCTGAGTGGTCAGTTCGCCATTGGCTTGCAGGGTGCTGAGCAACCCGCTCTGGGGGAACTGGCGCATTTTCAGCACGTATTCGATAGCCGGGCCGTCGCCGCCCAATTGCGGTGCCTCGACGCTGCCGGTGATTGGCAACACGTCCAGATACAAATCAGCGGTCAGACGCTGGTTCAGACGCAGCTCTTCAGCGCAGAAATGCGCACGTGCGTCGAGGCTGGTGAAGTCGAGGAAGCCGAAATTCACCGGCTTCTTCACTTTATAGGCAAAGGGGCCGGTGAGAATCACCCACGAAATGTGGGTTTCGATGACCTGAAACCCTTCGACGGGATGCGGGTAGAGGGCCGGGTTTTGCAGGGCAGCGATCAGGGACTGGCTCACGGGCGATCCTTCAGAGGCGGGGGAATTCGAGGCGGCCATTATGGCTGCTTGCCCGCCTGACGCAAACCTCTGCGCGTGCCTGTTGAGGATCGATAAAGTGCGTATAATCCGCCGCCATGACTCGATCCCGATCCCCCCGTACCAAGAAAAAACCACCAGCCAAGGGCCTCAGCCCATGGTTGAGCTGGGCCATTAAACTCAGCCTGGTCGGCCTTGTAGTGCTGGCCGGCTTTGCCGTTTACCTCGATGCCGTGGTGCAGGAGAAGTTCTCCGGCAAGCGCTGGACCATCCCGGCCAAGGTGTACGCGCGCCCGCTCGAGCTGTTCGTCGGACAGAAGCTCAGCAAGGACGATTTCCTCACCGAACTCGATGCCCTCGGCTATCGCCGCGAAGCCGTGAGCAATGGCCCCGGCGCCGCCGCCGTCAGCGGCAATACGGTTGACCTGAACACCCGTGGCTTCCAGTTCTATGAAGGCCTTGAGAAACCGCAACCGGTTCGCGTGCGCTTCTCCGGCGATTACGTTGCTGAGCTGTCCGCGACCAACGGTTCGAAGCTGTCGGTGGTGCGCCTCGAGCCGCTGATGATCGGCGGCATTTACCCGAAAAATCTCGAAGACCGCATCCTGATCAAACTTGATCAGGTGCCGCCGTATCTGCTCGAAACCCTGATCGCCGTGGAAGACCGCGACTTCTACAGCCACTGGGGCGTGTCGCCGAAATCGATCGCCCGCGCCGTGTGGATCAACACCTCCGGCGGCAAGATGACCCAGGGCGGCAGTACGCTGACCCAGCAGTTGGTGAAGAACTTCTACCTGACCAGCGAACGCAGCCTGACCCGCAAGCTCACCGAAGCGATGATGGCGTTGCTGCTCGAACTGCATTACGACAAGAAGGAAATCCTTGAGGCCTACCTCAACGAAGTCTTCGTCGGTCAGGACGGCCAGCGTGCGGTGCACGGTTTTGGTCTGGCCAGTCAGTTCTTCTTCGGCCAGCCTTTGTCCGAACTGAAACTGCATCAGGTTGCGATGCTGGTCGGCATGGTCAAGGGACCGTCCTACTACAACCCGCGCCGCAACCCGGAACGCGCGCTGGAGCGGCGCAATCTGGTCCTCGACGTGCTGGCGCAGCAAGGCGTGGCAACCCCCGAACAAGTCGAAGCGGCGAAGAAAATGCCGCTCGGTGTAACGACTCGCGGCAAGCTCGCCGACAGCTCGTTCCCGGGCTTTATCGACCTGGTCAAACGTCAGTTGCGCGAAGACTACCGCGACGAAGACTTGACCGAAGAAGGCCTGCGCATCTTCACCAGTTTCGACCCGATTCTGCAGATGAAAGCCGAAGCCTCGGTCAACGACACGTTCAAGCGTCTGGCCGGGCGCAAGGGCTCGGATGACGTCGAAGCGGCGATGGTCGTGACCAACCCGGAAACCGGTGAAGTCCAGGCGATGATCGGCAGCCGTCAGGCCAGTTACGCCGGTTTCAACCGCGCACTCGATGCGGTACGCCCGATCGGCTCGCTGATCAAACCGGCGGTGTATCTGACCGCGCTTGAGAAACCGAGCCAGTACACGCTGACCAGTTGGCTGTCGGACGATCCACTGTCGGTCAAGGGCGCCAACGGCCAGGTGTGGAAACCGCAGAACTACGATCGCCGCTCCCACGGTACGGTGTTCCTCTATCAGGGTCTGGCGCATTCCTACAACCTGTCGACCTCGCGCTTGGGCCTGGAAGTCGGCGTGCCGAACGTGCTCAAGACCGTAGGTCGTCTGGGAGTTACCCGTGAATTCCCGGCGTTCCCGTCGATGCTGCTCGGTGCTGGCGGCATGACGCCGATCGAAGTGGCGACCATGTACCAGACGCTGGCCAACGGTGGTTTCAATACGCCGATGCGCGGCATTCGCAGCGTGCTGACCGCCGAGGGCGAGCCGCTCAAGCGTTATCCGTTCCAGATCGAACAGCGCTTCGACCCTGCCTCGATTTACCTGATCCAGAACGCCATGCAGCGGGTGATGCGTGAAGGTACCGGCAGTTCGGTTTATAACGTGCTGCCCAAGACCCTGACACTGGCGGGCAAGACCGGTACCAGTAACGATTCGCGCGACAGCTGGTTTGCCGGTTTCAGTCAGGATCTGCTGGCAGTGGTCTGGCTCGGCCGCGACGACAACGGCAAGACGCCGTTCACCGGGGCCACCGGTGCGCTGCAGGTCTGGACCAGTTTCATGCGCAAGGCCGATCCGCTGCCGCTGGACATGCCGCAGCCGGACAACGTCGTGCAGGCCTGGGTCGATTCGCGCACCGGCCAGGGTTCCGATGCCAACTGCCCCGGCGCGGTGCAGATGCCGTATATTCGCGGCAGCGAGCCGCCACCCGGCGCCGCGTGTGCAAGCGAAACACCTGCCTCGCCGGAGTCGGTGATGGACTGGGTCAAGGGCTGGATGAATTAAGCAAAGAGGGTTTCAAGTGAACAAGTGGTTGATTCCAGCGGTGACCGCCGTGGCTTTGCTCAGCGGCTGCTCCACCGTACAGCGTGGTTCGATTCCGGTAGTGGATTCGGGTACGGCCGTGTCCAACAGCGAACGCATCGGCGCCAATGGCGGTTTCCGCCAGACCACCGTCAAGCGCCCGGTGCAGGGCCAGACTCAGGCGATTCCGCAAGGCGATACCGGCGTAGTGGTGATGGTGCCGGGCGGCGGTGCGGCGGTGTCGACACCGATCAGCTCTTCGCCGATCGTCCCGGGGCCTGCATCCGGAGGCATTACGTCGGGGCCGTACAACCCATCGGCGGTTGAGTCGGCACCGATCAACTCCGGCAGCTACAGCATGCCGTCGACACCCAGTGGCATTCCTTCGGCCAGCAGCGGCGGTGGCCTGTCGGCGGATGAGCAACTGGACGGCCCTGTGCTCGCCTTGCTGACCACCGCGCAACAGCAGCAGGCCGGCGGCGACCTCAATGGTGCTTCTTCCAGCCTGGAGCGGGCGCAACGTGTCGCCCCGCGTGAGCCACAAGTGCTTTACCGTTTGGCGCAGGTGCGCATGGCCCAGGGCGATGCGCCGCAAGCCGAGCAATTTGCCCGTCGTGCGCTGACCATGGCCAACGGTCGTCCGGATCTGCAAGCCAGTCTGTGGGAAATCATCGCTCAGTCTCGTGAGAAACAAGGCGATTCCGCCGGCGCCGCGCTGGCCCGTCAGAAGGCCAAGGTTTCCCTGTGATGGACGTGCGTTTCCCGAAAATCGCCGATCAGCTGTTGCTGATCGAACGCGAGCTGCGCACCCAGGGCTGGTGGGATAAGGTTCAGCCGTCGGTCGAAGCCCTGAGCAGTGTCGAGCCGTTCTCGGTCGACACGCTGGACTTCGAACAATGGCTGCAATGGATCTTCCTGCCGCGCATGAAGATGATCCTCGAACAGGATCTGCCCTTGCCAAACGCCTCGGGCATTCAGGAAATGGCGGAAATGGTCTTCGCCCAGCGCAACCTTGGCGGCAAGGATCGGCAATTGCAGGTGCTGCTCAAAGAGTTTGACCTGCTGATCACTGCATCCCGCTGAACTAAACTGGGAACTGCCAGGCCTACTGGCAGTTCTCGGCAATCTGCTTCTTCGCTTCGACGATGCGTTCCTGACGCTGTGTATCGTCGAGCCTGCGCACATCCCCCTCGACCTCCTCACGCAAACGCGGATTGTTCTGCAGTTGCGCCAGGTTTGTGCGCGCCTGTTCGCAAAACGCCTTGAGCTGCGCCTGCTGCTCGGCGACCTGTTTCTTCACCTTGGCATCAATGGCTTTCTGATCGCCAAGGACGCCGCCGCCCGGCATCGGCGCAGCTTTCGGCGCGGGCGAGGAGGGTGTCTGTACGGTCGTCGACGGTAGGCCCTGCGGAGGCTGCGCATCGAAATGCGTGACGCCTTGGGCGTCGACCCATTTGTAGATTTGAGCGGCCGAGCACCATGGGCTGAGACCGATCAGCAGAGTGAGGAGGAGCGTTCGCATGCTGATTCCTTGGCAAAAATGCGCAATTGACGCTAACAGAGTAGCGCTTTTCAGGTTTTTTCTTGCGTTCTCATGTGCTTACCCACAATTAACCACACAGACGACTTGACTTGCAGAGGGCGAAACAGAAGAATCCAAAGTCCGCTGTAGAGGGACTGCCAGAAGCAGACCCACTCGGTAGATCATGAGGCGCACATCCGCGCCGACCTGTTACACCCGCAACGCGTTACCTCGCGCTGGGTGGGAAAGGCCCGCAACACTTGGGACGATCCCAATACTTGCTCAGTCAGTGCTGACGTAGTCGGCGACCACCGTCGCTCATGCTCTGCCGAGAAGTAAACCTATTAAGACCCGCCCCTTTTTTGTGGACGGTATTCTGGCGTTTTAGAGGTGAACAACGTGGAGCTTTTATCTGGCGGTGAGATGCTCGTCCGCTTTTTGCGTGACGAAGGCGTCAAATATATCTACGGGTACCCGGGTGGTGCTCTCCTGCATGTTTACGATGCCCTGTTCAAAGAACCGGAAGTGACCCACATCCTGGTTCGTCACGAACAAGCGGCTACCCATATGGCTGACGGCTACGCCCGTGCCACCGGTAAAGCCGGCGTGGTATTGGTGACATCCGGTCCAGGCGCCACAAACGCCATCACCGGTATCGCCACCGCCTATATGGACTCGATTCCGATGGTGATCATTTCCGGTCAGGTGCCAAGCACCATGGTCGGCACCGACGCGTTCCAGGAAACCGACATGATCGGTATCTCCCGGCCGATCGTGAAGCACAGCTTCATGATCAAGCACGCTTCGGAAATCCCGGAAGTCATGAAGAAGGCCTTCTACCTGGCGCAGTCCGGTCGTCCGGGCCCGGTCGTGGTCGACATCCCGAAAGACATGACCAATCCGGCCGAGAAATTCGAATACGTTTTCCCGAAGAAAGCCAAGCTGCGTTCCTACAGCCCGGCCGTTCGCGGTCACTCCGGGCAGATCCGCAAGGCGGCAGAAATGCTTCTGGCGGCCAAGCGCCCGGTACTGTACTCCGGCGGCGGTGTAATCCTCGGCAATGGCTCTGCGCAACTGACCGAGCTGGCGAAAATGCTCAACCTGCCGGTGACCAACACCTTGATGGGTCTGGGCGCTTTCCCAGGCACTGACCGTCAGTTCATCGGCATGCTGGGTATGCACGGCAGCTACACCGCGAACCTGGCGATGCACCATGCCGACGTGATCCTCGCCGTCGGCGCACGCTTCGACGATCGGGTGATCAACGGTCCAGCGAAATTCTGCCCGAACGCCAAGATCATCCATATCGACATCGACCCGGCGTCGATTTCCAAGACCATCAAGGCCGACGTGCCAATCGTGGGTCCGGTCGAGAGCGTCCTGACCGAAATGGTCGCGATCCTCAAGGAAATTGGCGAGACCCCGAACAAGGAGTCCGTGGCCAGTTGGTGGAAGCAGGTCGATGAATGGCGTGGCGATCGCGGCCTGTTCCCTTATGAAAAGGGCGACGGCAGCAAGATCAAGCCGCAGACCGTGATCGAAACCCTCTGCGAAGTGACCAAGGGCGACGCCTTTGTGACCTCCGACGTTGGTCAGCACCAGATGTTCGCTGCGCAGTACTACACGTTCAACAAGCCTAACCGCTGGATCAACTCCGGTGGTCTGGGCACGATGGGCTTCGGTCTGCCAGCCGCGATGGGCATCAAACTGAGCTTCCCGGACGACGACGTTGCCTGCGTCACCGGCGAAGGCAGTATCCAGATGAATATCCAGGAGCTGTCGACCTGCCTGCAATACGGCTTGCCGGTGAAGATCGTCATCCTCAACAACGGTGTGCTGGGCATGGTTCGCCAGTGGCAGGACATGAGCTACGGCAGCCGTCACTCGCACTCCTACATGGAATCGCTGCCTGACTTCATCAAGCTGGCTGAAGCCTACGGCCACGTTGGCGTACGCATCACCGAATCGAAAGATTTGAAGTCGAAGATGGCCGAAGCCTTCGCCATGAAGGATCGCCTGGTGATCATCGATGTTGCGGTCGACACCAGCGAGCACGTCTACCCGATGCAGATCAAAGACGGCTCCATGCGCGATATGTGGCTGAGCAAGACGGAGCGTACTTAATCATGCGGCACATTATTTCCCTGCTTCTGGAAAACGAACCCGGCGCTCTGTCTCGTGTAGTCGGCCTGTTCTCGCAGCGCAACTACAACATCGAAAGCCTGACCGTGGCCCCGACCGAAGACCCGACCCTGTCGCGTCTGACGCTGACCACCGTGGGCCACGATGAAGTGATCGAGCAGATCACCAAAAACCTGAACAAGCTGATCGAAGTGGTCAAGCTGGTGGACCTGTCGGAAAGCGCTCACATCGAGCGTGAACTGATGCTGGTCAAGGTCAAGGCCACTGGCGCCCAGCGCGCCGAGATCAAACGCACCACCGATATCTACCGTGGACAGATCGTTGATGTCAGCGCCAGCGTGTATACCGTTCAGTTGACCGGTACCAGCGACAAGCTCGACAGCTTCATTCAGTCCATCGGCACCGCATCGATTCTGGAGACCGTCCGTAGCGGCGTGACCGGCATTGCTCGCGGCGACAAAGTACTCAGCATCTAAACCAAATTAGCGCATGGCCTGAACGGCCGGATATAAGGGGAAATTCATGAAAGTTTTCTACGATAAAGACTGCGACCTGTCGATCATCCAGGGCAAGAAAGTTGCCATCATCGGTTACGGCTCCCAGGGCCACGCTCAGGCGTGCAACCTGAAAGACTCCGGTGTCGACGTTACCGTCGGTCTGCGTAAAGGTTCGGCCACCGTTGCCAAAGCCGAAGCTCACGGCCTGAAAGTGACCGACGTTGCTTCCGCTGTTGCCGCTGCCGACCTGGTCATGATCCTGACCCCGGACGAGTTCCAGTCCTCGCTGTACAAGAACGAAATCGAGCCGAACATCAAGAAAGGCGCCACTCTGGCCTTCTCCCACGGCTTCGCGATTCACTACAACCAGGTTGTTCCGCGTGCCGACCTCGACGTGATCATGATCGCGCCGAAAGCCCCGGGCCACACCGTGCGTTCCGAGTTCGTCAAAGGCGGCGGTATCCCTGACCTGATCGCGATCTACCAGGACGCCTCGGGCAACGCCAAAAACGTTGCACTGTCCTACGCCGCTGGCGTCGGTGGCGGTCGTACCGGCATCATCGAAACCACCTTCAAGGACGAGACCGAAACCGACCTGTTCGGCGAACAAGCCGTTCTGTGTGGCGGTACCGTTGAACTGGTGAAAGCCGGTTTCGAAACTCTGGTTGAAGCTGGCTACGCGCCGGAAATGGCCTACTTCGAGTGCCTGCACGAACTCAAGCTGATCGTTGACCTCATGTACGAAGGCGGTATCGCCAACATGAACTACTCGATCTCCAACAACGCCGAGTACGGCGAGTACGTGACTGGCCCGGAAGTGATCAACGCCGAATCCCGTCAGGCCATGCGCAACGCCCTGAAACGTATTCAGGACGGCGAATACGCCAAAATGTTCATCAGCGAAGGCGCAACCGGCTACCCTTCGATGACCGCCAAGCGTCGTAACAACGCCGCTCACGGTATCGAAGTCATCGGCGAGCAACTGCGCTCCATGATGCCGTGGATCGGTGCCAACAAGATCGTCGACAAAGCCAAAAACTAAGTCGTCGTCCCTTGTACGAAAAACGCGGCCTCGGCCGCGTTTTTTCGTTTGGGCCGGTGCTTCTGGTATAAAGCTGCATCGTTTGTGGCCGAACTGTCGTCCTCAAGCCTCTGTCGAATTTTTTCCAAACCGTTGCAAGGTAATGTCCATGAGCGAACGTCCCGAAGAGCCGAACAAGGCTTCCGACGCCGAAAGCCTGCTGCCCATCGATGAGCACATCGAAGAAGGGCACGACGCTGAAGGTCGTAAAGTCCGGCATCGTGGTATCTATCTGCTGCCGAACCTGTTCACCACTGCCAACCTGTTCGCAGGCTTCTATTCCATCATCAACTCGATGAGCGCCCAGGCCGCGTTGAGCGCCGGCGACTCGGTGAATGCGAGCAAGTATTTCGCCTTCGCTGCGATCGCGATTTTCGTCGCGATGGTGCTCGACGGCCTCGATGGTCGCGTGGCGCGCATGACCAATACCCAAAGTGCCTTCGGCGCCGAGTATGACTCGCTGTCGGACATGGTCGCCTTCGGCGTAGCGCCGGCATTGCTGGCCTTCGGCTGGGCGCTGGGAGACATGGGCAAGGTCGGCTGGATGGTCGCCTTCATATATGTAGCGGGTGCGGCGTTGCGTCTGGCGCGTTTCAACACCCAGGTCGGCACGGCGGACAAACGCTACTTCATCGGTCTGGCCAGCCCGGCGGCGGCAGGTGTGGTGGCCGGTATTGTCTGGGCGTTCAGCGATTACGGCATCCAGGGTTCGAAGATGTCGTTCCTGGTGGCCTTGATGGTGGCGGCGGCCGGCATGCTGATGGTCAGCAACATCAAGTACAACAGCTTCAAGGAGCTGGATCTCAAAGGTCGCGTGCCGTTCGTGGCGATCCTCGCGGTGGTGCTGGTATTCGCTGTCGTGTTCAGTGATCCGCCGCGCATTCTGCTGCTGGTGTTCCTCGCCTATGCGGCGTCCGGTCCGGTGCAATATCTGTTGCGCCTTCGTCGTCACAAAAACGCCGAGTGATGTAATTTCCCGCATACTCCGCAGTCTATGGGTGCACCTGTCCTCCAAAGCTGCGGAGTTGTCATGTTGATCAAGATCCCCAAAGCATCCGACTGCCATGAGTCGGATGTCACGCCTGAAGCCATTTATCTCTCCCGTCGCCAATTGCTCGGCGCCACTGCTGCCGGTATTGCCGTGAGCAGTCTGCCGCGCTGGGCCAGTGCCGCTGATGCCCCTCGCTACTCTGATGTTGAATCCGGCAAGGCTCCGGCCTGGTTTGCCGAAAAGCTTCCTTCTACTCAATGGGGGGCGGTCAACGTCAAGGACGAGGCGATCACGCCTTATAAGGACGCCACGAACTACAACAACTTTTATGAATTCGGTACCGGCAAGGGCGATCCCGCGAGGAACGCTGGCGACCTGAAAACCGAACCCTGGAGCGTGGTGATTGACGGGGAGGTGGGTAAGCCGGGGCGTTATGCGCTGGAAGACTTCATGAAACCGTATCAGTTGGAGGAACGTATTTATCGTCTGCGCTGCGTCGAGGCGTGGTCGATGGTCATTCCCTGGATCGGCTTTCCCATCTCGGCCTTGCTCAAGCAGGTCGAGCCGACTTCCAAGGCCAAGTACATCCGTTTCGAAACCCTGCAGGATCCCAAGAGTATGCCCGGCCAGCGTTCCGGTTTTGCGTTGATCGACTGGCCGTATGTCGAAGGCTTGCGTCTCGATGAGGCGATGAATCCTTTGGCGATCCTGGCGGTGGGCATGTATGGCCGCGAACTGCCGAACCAGAACGGCGCGCCTTTGCGTCTGGTGGTGCCCTGGAAGTACGGCTTTAAAAGTGTGAAGTCCATTGTGCGCATCAGTCTGGTCAGCGAGCAGCCGAAGACCACCTGGCAAAGCATTGCTGCCGATGAGTATGGCTTCTATGCGAACGTGAACCCTACGGTCGACCATCCGCGATGGACCCAGGCGCGCGAGCGGCGCTTGCCGAACAGCCTGTTCAAACCGAATGTGCGCGATACGCAGATGTTCAACGGCTACTCGGATGAAGTCGCTTCTTTATATACAGGGCTCGATCTGCGGAAGAACTACTGATGCGCTATCCGTTCTGGCGAGTGGGCGTGTTCATTGCTGCGGCGTTCTGGCCATTGCTGTGGTTCTATCAAGCGTTCGCCGATCTGCTCGGGCCTGATCCGGGCAAGGTGCTGGTTGATCGTCTCGGGCTTGGCACGCTGGTGTTGCTGTTGATCACCCTGAGCATGACGCCTTTGCAAAAGCTGAGTGGCTGGGCGGGGTGGATTGCAGTGCGCCGGCAGTTAGGGCTTTGGTGTTTTGCTTATGTGACGCTGCATCTGTTCAGCTATATGGCGTTTATCCTCGGGTTCGATTGGTCACAGTTGGGCGTTGAGCTACGCAAGCGGCCTTACATTATTGTCGGTGCGTTGGGCTTTCTCGGATTGTTGATATTGGCGGTGACGTCCAATCGTTATAGTCAGCGTCGTTTGGGCGCTCGCTGGAAGAAGCTGCATCGCCTGGTTTACCTGATTCTCGGACTGGGTTTGCTGCATATGCTGTGGATCGTGCGGGCCGATCTGGAGGAGTGGAGCATTTATGCCTTTATAGGTGGCGTGCTTTTGCTGCTTCGTCTGCCGCCGGTGATGAAGCGAATCCCGCGTTTACTGGGTAAAAAGCAGAATCTGCAAGAAAAGCGAAATTAACGGTTGACGGCAGATTCCAGAGGTCTATAATTCGCCCCACTTCCGGCGCAGTCGAAACGGAAAACTCCTTGAGATTCAAAGAGTTACGCAGTTTTCGACAGCGGCTTGCTTCAGATCATCGAAGCC
>NZ_JAHSTW010000011.1 GCF_019145195.1 Pseudomonas siliginis | reverse complement strand
ACCTGGTCTTCGTGGCCTTCCTGGTAGGTGTTGCCAACGGAGTCGGCGGTGAAAGCGCCGGCAGTGATCAGGCCTTGTTTTTCGCCGGTAACCGACATGTACGCTGGTGTTGCCATGGGGTGCTCTCCTTGCGGATAAAGTTAGGGTGCCCGGAGGCGAAATCGCCCGGTGGGTGGCTGAGAGTTATCAAGGAGCGTGCCAGGTTTTGCGCGGTGCCCGGATGGCGGGGGCGGCACGGTAGTCGGTGATCATTCGGGGCGATTTTCAGCGGGAAAATCGGGAGGAAGTGCGCAAGAAGTTGCGCAGTACTGCGCAACTTCTTGCGCACTTGGCTGCAGGGCTTGCGCCGCTTGGGCTGCAGGGCAATTTACCCCTGAAATATTACGCCCTACTGCGCAACTTCTTGCGCAGTAGGGTATTTGCCGGGACTGCGGTGTTGCCTTCGCGAGCAGGCTCGCTCCCACAAGGACAGTACTGCCAGCGAAAGCGTCTTATAAATGAAACACCGCCCTCGGCTATACTCCCCGCATTTCGATCAGGCACGAGGATTCACTGTGAAGAACTGGACGTTGCGCCAACGCATTTTGGCGAGCTTTGCGGTGATTATCGCCATCATGCTCTTGATGGTGGTGCTGTCCTACTCGCGGTTGTTGAAAATCGAGGCCAGTGAAAACAGCGTGCGCGACGATGCCATCCCCGGCGTCTATTACAGCTCGATGATTCGCGGCGCATGGGTCGACAGTTATTTGCAGACCCAAAAACTGCTCGGCCTCAAGGAAGGCCAGGGCGTTTCCAGTGAAGACGCTGCCGACTACAAGGCGTTCGAGGCGCGTCTGCAAGAACATATGGCCAGCTATCGCAAGACCATGGCCACCGATGAAGACCGTTCCGAATTCGCCCTGTTTGAGAAGTACCACGATACCTACATGCAGATTCAGGATGCCGTGCTGGACCTGCACAAGCGCAATCTGGAAGCCGATGCCATCAAGCTGTTCAACGAGAAACTGACCCCGGCGTGGTACACCGGGCGGATGAAACTCAACGACATCATTGGCGAAAACAAAGTCGTCGCTGATAACGCCATGGCCAACATCGACGACGCGGTGGCAGCGGCCAAAGTCAGCATGGTCATTTCTCTGCTGGTCGCGGTGCTGGCCGCCGGCCTCTGTGGTCTGCTGCTGATGCGCGCGATCATGGCGCCGATGAACCGCATCGTGACCATCCTCGACATCATGCGCACCGGCGATCTGAGTTCGCGCCTGAACCTTGATCGCAAGGACGAGTTCGGCGCGGTCGAAACCGGCTTCAACGACATGATGACCGAGCTGACGTCGCTGGTATCCCAGGCCCAGCGCTCCTCGGTGCAGGTGACCACCTCGGTGACCGAGATCGCCGCCACTTCCAAGCAGCAACAGGCCACCGCCACCGAAACCGCAGCGACCACCACCGAAATCGGCGCAACCTCCCGTGAGATCGCCGCGACTTCGCGGGATCTGGTGCGCACCATGACCGAAGTGTCCACCGCTGCCGATCAGGCCTCGGTGCTCGCCGGCTCCGGCCAGCAAGGCCTGGCGCGCATGGAAGACACCATGCACTCGGTCATGGGCGCGGCGGATCTGGTCAACGCCAAACTGGCGATCCTCAACGAGAAGGCCGGCAACATCAATCAGGTGGTGGTGACCATCGTCAAGGTGGCCGACCAGACCAACCTGCTGTCGCTCAACGCGGCGATCGAAGCCGAGAAGGCCGGCGAGTACGGTCGCGGTTTTGCCGTAGTCGCAACCGAAGTCCGGCGTCTGGCCGATCAGACCGCCGTGGCCACCTACGACATCGAACAGATGGTCCGCGAGATCCAGTCGGCGGTGTCGGCCGGGGTGATGGGCATGGACAAGTTTTCCGAAGAAGTGCGCCGCGGCATGTCGGAAGTGCAGCAGGTCGGCGAGCAGCTGTCGCAGATCATCCATCAGGTGCAGGCGCTGGCGCCGCGCGTGCTGATGGTCAACGAAGGCATGCAGGCCCAGGCCACTGGCGCCGAGCAGATCAACCATGCGCTGGTGCAGTTGGGCGATGCCAGCAGCCAGACCGTCGAATCGCTGCGTCAGGCCAGTTTCGCTATCGACGAACTGAGCCAGGTGGCCGTCGGCCTGCGCAGCGGCGTTTCGCGATTCAAAGTCTGATGAGCGAAATCATCGCCAAGCGTGGCGCCGCGCCAGTGGCGAAGCAGGCGCTGTTTCTGCTGTTTCGCATCGGCAGCGAACGCTACGCCCTGCGCGCCACCGAAGTGGCCGAAGTGCTGCCGCGCCTGCCGTTGAAACCGATTGCCCGGGCGCCGCACTGGGTGGCCGGGGTGTTCGCCTATCGCGGGGCGGTGGTGCCGGTGATCGACCTCAGTGCGCTGACTTTTGGCCAGGCCGCCGAGGCGCGGACCAGCACGCGGCTGGTGCTGGTCAATTATCAGCCGGAGCAAGCGCAAGCAGCGCAATGGCTCGGGCTGATCCTCGAGCAGGCCACCGACACGCTGCGCTGTCATCCGCAAGATTTCCAGCCCTACGGCCTCGATAACCGCGAGGCGCCGTACCTCGGCCCGGTGCGCGAAGATGCGCAGGGATTGCTGCAATGGGTGCGGGTCACTGACTTGCTCGATGACGCCGTGCGCAGCTTGCTGTTCCCCGATCCGCCGCGTGATCCGGCGCAGCTTGAGGCGCAGCCATGAGCAGTGAGCAGCGCTTTTTCGATTTCCTCAAGGAACGCATCGGCCTTGATGTCGCGTCGGTGGGCGCGGCGATCATCGAGCGCGCCGTGCGCCAGCGCACGACGTTGTCCCAAGCCGCCCACGCCGACGAATATTGGCAGCTGTTGCAAGGCTCGCGGGATGAACAGCAGGCGCTGATCGAAGCGGTGATCGTTCCGGAAACGTGGTTTTTCCGTTATCCGGAATCCTTCGCCACCTTGGGCAAACTGGCCCGTCAGCGTCTCGCCGAGCTGAACAACATGCGCGCGTTGCGCATCCTCAGTCTGCCGTGCTCGACCGGCGAAGAACCCTATTCGATCGCCATGGCCCTGCTCGATGCCGGGCTCAAACCGCATCAGTTCAAGGTCGATGGCATGGACATCAGCCCGTTGTCGGTGGACAAGGCGCGCCGTGCTGTTTACGGCAAGAACTCGTTTCGCGGGCAGGATCTGCAGTTTCGCGACCGGCATTTCATGCCTGAGCAGGACGGCCACCGGGTCAACGAATACGTTCGCGAACAGGTGCGCTGGCAGGTCGGCAATGTCCTCGATCCAACGCTTTTGGCGACCGAGCCTGCCTTCGATTTCGTGTTCTGCCGCAACCTGCTGATCTACTTCGACCAGCCGACGCAGAAACAGGTGTTCGAAGTGCTCAAGCGCCTGACCCACGTCGACGGCGTGCTGTTTATCGGCCCGGCGGAGGGCAGTCTGCTCGGGCGCTTGGGCATGCGCTCGATCGGCATTCCGCAGTCGTTCGCTTTCAGCCGCCATAACGAGCCGCACCCCGAACCGCTGCCGACGCCGAAACCGGTCGCCGTGCCGGCCAGCCAACCAATGCGCAGCGCGCTGCCGCCAGCGCCAGTGCGCAATCGGCCGTTCGCTGCCGTGACGCCTTTGCCGGTAACGAAAAAAACTGCCAACCCCGACGCCGCGACGCTGCTGGCGCAAATCGCTGCACTGGCCAACGAAGGCAAAAGCGCCGAAGCCCGTGCCGCGTGCGAACACTATCTGCGCAGCCATGAGCCGGTGGCGCAGGTGTTCTACTGGCTCGGCCTGCTCAGCGATGTCGCCGGCCTGAGCCTCGAGGCCCAGGGTTTTTATCGCAAGGCCTTGTACCTCGAACCGCAACACCCCGAAGCGCTGATGCACCTGGCGGCGTTGCTGCAGGCTCAGGGCGACACGGCGGGTGCCCGACGATTGCAGGAGCGCGCCGCCCGCAGCGGGCGCACCGCCGACAGTGAGCGTAAACGATGAGCGCGTCCGACACCTTGAACGTTACCCACGAAGACGCCCGCGCCATCGACGATTGCTGGAACCGCATCGGCATTCATGGCGACAAGTCCTGCCCGTTGCTGGAAGAGCACATTCATTGCCGCAACTGCTCGGTGTATTCCGCCGCCGCCACGCGCCTGCTCGACCGCTATTCGTTGCAGCAGGACCAGCGCGAAGCAGTGGTCAGCAAAGTCGAAATCGACGTCAAGACCCGCTCGCTGCTGATGTTTCGCCTCGGCGAGGAATGGCTCGGGCTGGCCACGCGCACGCTTGTCGAAGTCGCGCCGTTGCAGGCGATACATTCGCTGCCGCACCAGCGCTCGCGGGCCTTGCTCGGCGTGGCCAATGTCCGTGGCGCACTGGTCGCGTGCCTGTCGCTGGTGGAATTGCTCGACCTCGACGGCAGCGTTGCGCCGGTCAGTGGCGGGCGAGTCATGCCGCGCATGCTGATCATCGCTGCCCATGGCGGGCCGGTGGTGGTGCCGGTGGACGAGGTCGACGGCATTCATGCCATCGACGAACGCATCCTCGATGCCGCATCGCAGTCCGGTGCGCAAGCCAGTGCCAAATACACCCGTGGCGTTCTGCAATATCGCGATCGCAGCCTGCGCTGGCTGGATGAAGAACAGCTGTTGTCCGCCGTGACCCGGAGCCTGACATGACCCCCGAGCAAATGCGCGACGCCTCTCTGCTCGAACTGTTCAGCCTCGAAGCCGAAGCCCAGACCCAAGTGCTCAGCGCCGGGTTGCTGGCGCTGGAACGCAATCCGACCCAGGCCGATCAACTGGAATCGTGCATGCGCGCGGCGCACTCCCTAAAAGGTGCGGCGCGGATTGTTGGTATCGACAGCGGCGTCAGCGTCGCCCACGTCATGGAAGATTGCCTGGTCAGCGCCCAGGAAGGCCGTTTGTTGCTGCGTCCCGAGCACATCGACGCGTTGTTGCAGGGCACCGACCTGCTGATGCGCATCGCTACGCCGGCCAATGCGCCGCAACCTGCTGACATTGAAGCCTACGTGACGCTGATGGGGCGTTTGCTCGATCCGTCGGCGCCAGCCTCTGTGGTTGCCACGCCGCCGATGGCCGAGTTGCCGATCGAGCCAGCGCCGATAATGTCAGCGCCGATGGTCGACGAGCCCGCCGAGCCGACCCCGCGTAAAAACAAACGCACCACCGAGGGCGGCGAGCGCGTCTTGCGCGTCACCGCCGAGCGCCTGAACAGCCTGCTCGATCTGTCGAGCAAATCGCTGGTGGAAACCCAGCGTCTCAAGCCGCATCTGGCGACCATGCAGCGCCTCAAACGCATGCAGAACAACGGTCTGCGCGCGCTGGAAAATCTCAATGTGCACCTGAAGGAGCATGCGCTGAGCCTGGAAGCGCTCGAGTCGCTGGAAGATGCGCGACGTTTGCTCGCCGAGTCGCAGCAATTGCTCAGCGAGAAAAACGCCGAACTCGACGAATTCGCCTGGCAGGCCAGCCAGCGTGCGCAAGTGCTCTATGACACCGCGCTGGCCTGTCGCATGCGCCCGTTCGCCGACGTGTTGAGCGGGCAGGCGCGCATGGTTCGCGACCTCGGTCGCAGCCTTGGCAAACAAGTGCGCCTGGAGATCGAAGGTGAGAAAACCCAGGTCGATCGCGACGTGCTGGAAAAGCTTGAAGCACCGCTGACTCATCTGCTGCGCAACGCCGTCGATCACGGCATCGAATCCCCGGAACAACGCCTGCTCAAGGGCAAGCCGGAAGAGGGCCTGATTCGCTTGCGCGCTTCCCACCAAGCCGGTTTGCTGGTGCTGGAACTCAGCGATGACGGCGGTGGCGTCGATCTGAAGAAAGTCCGCCGCAGCATCGTCGAACGGCAGTTATCCCCAGCCGAAACCGCAGCGCAATTGAGCGAAGAAGAACTGCTGACCTTCCTGTTTCTGCCGGGATTCAGCCTGCGTGACAAGGTTACCGAAGTGTCCGGGCGTGGCGTCGGTCTGGACGCTGTTCAGCATATGGTCCGCCAATTGCGTGGGGCCGTGGTGCTGGAGCAGACGGCGGGCGAGGGCAGCCGTTTCCATCTGGAGGTGCCGTTGACGCTTTCGGTGGTACGCAGCCTCGTGGTGGAAGTCGGCGAAGAGGCTTACGCATTCCCGTTGGCGCACATTGAACGCATGTGCGATCTGGCCCCCGAAGACATCGTGCAGGTCGAAGGACGCCAGCATTTCTGGCACGAAGGCCAGCATGTCGGGCTGGTTGCGGCCAGCCAGTTGCTCAATCGCCCGGCCAGTCAGAACGATGGCGCTACCCTGAAAGTCGTGGTGATCCGCGAGCGCGAGGCGATTTACGGGGTGGCTGTCGAGCGCTTCGTGGGTGAGCGCACGCTGGTGGTGTTGCCGCTGGACGAGCGTCTGGGCAAGGTTCAGGATATTTCCGCCGGGGCCTTGCTCGATGATGGTTCGGTGGTGCTGATCGTCGATGTCGAAGACATGCTGCGTTCGGTGGACAAGCTGCTCAATACCGGGCGCCTGGAGCGCATTGCCCGCCACGGCAATCAAGCTGCCGAAGCCGCGCGCAAACGGGTGCTGGTGGTCGACGATTCGCTGACCGTGCGCGAGCTGCAACGCAAACTGCTGCTCAATCGCGGCTATGACGTCGCGGTGGCGGTGGACGGCATGGATGGCTGGAATGCGCTGCGTTCGGAGAACTTCGATCTGCTGATCACCGACATCGACATGCCGCGCATGGACGGCATCGAGCTGGTCACGCTGCTGCGCCGCGACAACCGTCTGCAATCGCTGCCGGTGATGGTCGTGTCGTACAAGGATCGCGAAGAAGACCGCCGCCGTGGACTGGATGCCGGCGCCGACTATTATCTAGCCAAAGCCAGTTTTCATGACGACGCCCTGCTCGATGCAGTGGTCGAGCTCATCGGAGGAGCGCGGGCATGAGGATCGCAATCGTCAACGACATGCCCCTGGCGGTGGAGGCCCTGCGCCGGGCGCTGGCGTTCGAGCCTGCGCATCAGGTGATCTGGGTCGCCAGCAACGGTGCCGAGGCGGTGCAACGCTGCGCCGAGTGCACACCAGACCTGATTCTGATGGACCTGATCATGCCGATCATGGACGGCGTCGAAGCGACGCGGCGGATCATGGCCGAGACGCCGTGCGCGATTGTCATCGTCACCGTGGATCGTCAACAGAACGTGCACCGCGTGTTCGAGGCCATGGGTCACGGCGCGCTGGACGTGGTCGACACGCCGGCGATCGGCGCCGGCAATGCCCAGGAAGCGGCGGCGCCGTTGTTGCGCAAGATCCTCAACATCGGCTGGCTGATCGGCGACAAGGCGCCACGCGCGCGCCCGGCGCCGAGTTCGCCGCGCAGTTCGCCGTCACGTCAGCGGCTGGTGGCGATCGGCTCGTCTGCTGGTGGGCCGGCGGCGCTGGAAGTGCTGCTCAAAGGCCTGCCGAAGGATTTTTCCGCCGCGATCGTGCTGGTGCAGCATGTCGATCAGGTGTTCGCCGCCGGCATGGCCGAATGGCTGGCCAGCGCCAGCGGCCTCGATGTGCGTCTGGCCCGTGAAGGCGAGCCGCCGCAGAGTGGCGCGGTGCTGCTGGCCGGGACCAATCACCATATTCGCCTGTTGAAAAACGGCACGCTGGCCTACACCGCCGAACCGGTCAACGAGATCTATCGCCCCTCGATCGACGTGTTTTTCGAGAGCGTTGCCAGTTACTGGAACGGTGACGCCGTCGGGGTTTTATTGACCGGGATGGGGCGCGATGGCGCGCAAGGGCTTAAGCTCATGCGCCAGCAGGGTTATTTGACCATTGCGCAGGATCAGCACAGCAGTGCGGTGTATGGCATGCCCAAGGCTGCCGCGGCGATCGATGCTGCGGTGGAAATCCGCCCGCTGGAAAAGATAGCGCCACGATTGCTGGAGATTTTCCCCAAATGAACAGGTTGATCGGCAATCCAGGCCCCCGCAGTACTCAGGTGACCGCTCATGAATGATTTACAGATCGACGACATTAAAACCGACGAAAACGCCGCCATGGTGTTGTTGGTAGATGATCAGGCGATGATCGGCGAAGCGGTGCGCCGTGGGCTGTCGAATCAGGAAAACATCGACTTCCACTTCTGCTCCGACCCGCAGCAGGCCATTGCCCAGGCGGTGCGGATCAAACCGACGGTGATCCTCCAGGACCTGGTGATGCCCGGCCTTGATGGCCTGAGCCTGGTGCGCGAATACCGCAATCATCCGGCGACCAAGGACATCCCGATCATCGTCCTCTCGACCAAGGAAGACCCGCTGATCAAGAGCGCGGCGTTCTCCGCCGGCGCCAACGATTATCTGGTGAAGCTGCCGGACACCATCGAACTGGTCGCGCGCATTCGCTACCACTCGCGGTCCTACATGACATTGCTGCAGCGCGACGCCGCGTACCGAGCGTTGCGGGTCAGCCAGCAGCAATTGCTCGACACCAATCTGGTGCTGCAACGGCTGATGAATTCCGATGGCCTGACCGGGCTGTCCAACCGCCGGCACTTCGACGAGTACCTGGAACTGGAGTGGCGCCGTTCGCTGCGTGATCAGACGCAGCTGTCATTGCTGATGATCGATGTCGATTACTTCAAGTCGTACAACGACAGTTTTGGCCACGTTGAAGGCGACGAAGCCTTGCGCAAGGTTGCCGCAGCCATCCGTGACGCCAGCTCGCGGCCATCGGACCTGCCGGCGCGTTATGGCGGCGAGGAGTTTGTGCTGGTGCTGCCGAACACTTCGCCGGGCGGCGCGCGGCTGTTGGCCGAAAAACTGCGCCAGACCGTGGCGGCGCTGAAAATTCCGCACAACACGCCGGCCGAGGGCTCCAGTCTGACCATCAGCATTGGTCTGGCGACCATGGTGCCGCAGGCGGGCAGTGATTGCCGGCTGCTGATTTCGGCGGCGGATCGCGGCTTGTATCTGGCCAAGAACAATGGGCGCAATCAGGTCGGGATTGAATAACTTTCCTGACAATGCAGTCCCCCTGTGGGAGCGAGCCTGCTCGCGAAAGCGGTTGTGCACTCGACATTGCCGGCGGCTGGCAGGTCGCCTTCGCGAGCAGGCTCGCTCCCACAGGAGATCGCTTCAGGTCAGTGTCAAGTGAATCACCTCCACACCCGCCAGACGGGCTGCCGCGACAGGCTGTTTACGTTATACTCGCCGGCTTTCAAAAGTTCGCCAACGAGTGCTGCCCGTCATGGAAATCAACCCGATCCTGAACACCATCAAGGACCTGTCCGAGCGCTCCGAAACTATTCGGGGGTATCTTTGACTACGATCAAAAGCATGAGCGTCTGACCGAGGTCAATCGCGAGCTTGAAGATCCGAGTGTCTGGAACAAACCTGAATACGCCCAGGAGCTGGGCCGCGAGCGTGCCGCGCTGGCGCAGATCGTCGACACTCTCGACGAACTGAACGGCGGTCTGGCCGATTGCCGCGACCTGCTGGACATGGCCGTCGAAGAGAACGACGAAGGCGCAGTGGGCGATGTCGTCGCCGAGCTGGCCCGTCTTGAGGAAAATCTGGCCAAGCTGGAATTCCGCCGCATGTTCAGCCATGAAATGGACCCGAACAACGCCTACCTGGACATCCAGGCCGGTTCCGGCGGTACCGAAGCGCAGGACTGGGCCAACATCCTGTTGCGCATGTACCTGCGCTGGGCTGACAAACGCGGTTTCGACGCGACCATCATGGAACTGTCCGCCGGTGAAGTCGCCGGGATCAAGGGCGCGACCGTGCACATCAAGGGCGAATACGCCTTTGGCTGGCTGCGTACCGAGATCGGCGTGCACCGTCTGGTGCGCAAAAGCCCGTTCGACTCCGGCAACCGTCGCCACACTTCGTTCTCCGCTGTTTTCGTCTCGCCAGAGATCGATGACAAGGTGGAAATCGAAATCAACCCGGCAGATCTGCGGATCGACACCTATCGTTCCTCCGGTGCCGGTGGTCAGCACGTAAACACCACCGACTCGGCCGTACGTATCACCCACGTACCGACCAACACCGTGGTCAGCTGCCAGAACGAACGTTCCCAGCACGCCAACAAGGACACCGCGATGAAAATGCTGCGGGCCAAGTTGTACGAGCAGGAAATGCAGAAGCGCAATGCGGCCTCGCAAGCGCTGGAAGACACCAAGTCGGATATCGGCTGGGGTCACCAGATCCGCTCTTACGTGCTCGATGCCTCGCGGATCAAGGATCTGCGTACCAACATCGAACGCAGCGATTGCGACAAGGTGCTCGACGGCGACATCGACGAGTACCTGGAAGCGAGCCTGAAATCCGGCCTGTAACACCCTCTGTGGGAGCGGGCTCGCCCGCGATCCCCAGCCGAAGGCTGGGGGCAACGAACCTGATGGAATACTTAAAGACATGAGCGACCTACAACTCGACCCGCAAGCCCTGCAACAGGAAGAAAACTCCCTGATCGCCCTGCGCAAGGAAAAGCTTGCTGCCGAGCGCGCCAAGGGCAATGCCTTCCCGAACGACTTCCGCCGCGAAAACTACTGCGATGCCTTGCAGAAACAGTACGCGGACAAGACCAAGGAAGAGCTGGCAGAGGCTGCAATCCCGGTCAAGGTTGCCGGTCGCATCATGCTCAACCGTGGCTCGTTCATGGTGATTCAGGACATGACCGGGCGCATTCAGGTCTACGTCAACCGCAAGACGCTGTCCGAAGAAACCCTGGCCGCGGTGAAAACCTGGGACATGGGCGACATCATTGCCGCCGAAGGTACCCTGGCGCGTTCCGGCAAAGGCGACCTGTACGTTGAAATGACCAACGTGCGCCTGCTGACCAAGTCGCTGCGCCCGCTGCCGGACAAGCACCACGGCCTGACCGACACCGAACAGCGCTATCGCCAGCGTTACGTCGACCTGATCGTCAACGAAGACGTGCGCCAGACCTTCCGCGTGCGTTCGCAAGTGATCGCGCACATCCGCAGCTTCCTGATGAAGCGCGACTTCCTCGAAGTCGAAACGCCGATGCTGCAGACCATTCCCGGCGGCGCTGCGGCCAAGCCGTTCGAAACTCACCACAACGCGCTGGACATGGAAATGTTCCTGCGTATCGCGCCAGAGCTGTATCTGAAGCGTCTGGTGGTTGGCGGTTTTGAAAAGGTCTTCGAGATCAACCGCAACTTCCGTAACGAAGGCGTTTCGACTCGTCACAACCCTGAATTCACCATGTTGGAGTTCTATCAGGCATACGCCGATTACGAAGACAACATGGACCTCACCGAAGAACTGTTCCGCGAGCTGGCGCAGCTGGTGCTGGGCAGCACCGACGTGCCGTACGGCGACAAGGTTTTCCACTTCGGCGAGCCGTTCGTGCGTCTGTCGGTGTTCGACTCGATCCTCAAGTACAACCCTGAGCTGACTGCCGATGATCTGAACGACATCGACAAGGCTCGCGCCATCGCCAAGAAGGCCGGCGCCAAGGTGCTGGGCTTCGAAGGTCTGGGCAAATTGCAGGTGATGATTTTCGAAGAGCTGGTCGAGCACAAGCTCGAGCAGCCGCACTTCATCACTCAGTACCCGTTTGAAGTGTCGCCGCTGGCCCGTCGTAACGACGAGAACCCGAACGTCACCGACCGCTTCGAGCTGTTCATCGGTGGTCGTGAAATCGCCAACGCCTACTCCGAGTTGAACGACGCCGAAGACCAGGCCGAGCGCTTCATGGCGCAGGTGGCCGACAAGGACGCCGGCGACGACGAAGCCATGCACTACGACGCCGACTTCGTCCGTGCGCTGGAGTACGGCATGCCGCCAACCGCCGGCGAAGGTATCGGCATCGATCGTCTGGTGATGTTGCTGACCAACTCGCCGTCGATCCGCGATGTGATCCTGTTCCCGCACATGCGACCGCAAGCGTAAACGTTTCAGTTGAAAAGCCGCCTAAAACAGGCGGCTTTTTATTGCCTGTCTGGTACAAATGTATCAATTGGTTAATTTGGCATTAGTAGAGGAAGTGCTGTCGTGATGGGTGCATTAGCTCAAGAAGGTGCAGCGGGTATCGCCACTGCGGTCGCTGAAAGTGTTCAGTACCAGGGCCGCAAGGCCAGCCGACAGGGCAGTGAGCAGCGTCGCCAGGACATTCTCGACGCCGCGATGCGCATTGTCGTGCGCGACGGCGTGCGTGCCGTGCGCCATCGTGCGGTCGCGGCAGAGGCTGGCGTGCCGCTGTCGGCGACCACGTATTACTTCAAGGACATCGATGACCTGCTCACCGATACCTTCGCCCAATACGTTGAACGCAGCGCGGCGTACATGGCCAAGTTGTGGATCAATAATGAAGGTCTGTTGCGCGAAATGGTGGTCAGCGCCGACGGCAGCCCGGAGTCGCGCTCGCAATTGGCCGATGATATTGCGCGGCTGATGGCCGATTACGTGCACCGGCAATTGATCAACCGGCGCGAGCATCTGATGGCCGAACAGGCGTTCCGTCAGGAAGCGCTGCTCAATCCGCGTCTGGCCATTCTGGTGCGCTCGCATCAGCAGATTCTGTTGCAGGGCACCTGCCAGTTGTTCCAGGTATTGGGCTCGCGTGAACCGCAGCAGGATGCCAAGGTGTTGACGGCGATTATCGGCCGGATGGAATATCAGGGCCTGCTCAACGACGCCGAGCCATTGGCCGAAGAGGACATGCTCGGGATTCTGACGCGGTATATGCACCTGGTGCTGGCGTCGGTCTAGCGTTTCACGCTACACCCTGTGGGAGCGAGCCGTTGATGATCGTTCCCTCGCTCCGCGTGGGAATGCATCCTGTGACGCTCTGCGTCACGCAGCAAAAAGGGACGCGGAGCGTCCCGGGCGACATTCCCACGCAGAGCGTGGGAACGATCAAAAGTCTGAGTTTCAGCACGTCACGTTTTCTACAGGAGTTTCGGGTGGACGATTACCAGCAGACGATACGCATGTTGTCCGATCGCATTGTGCTGGCGCAGACGCCGATCCGCGTGCTCGATGCGGTCAAGTGGGACGACAACGTGCGCAAGGGCTTCCTCAAGGCCAAAGGCAAGGAAATGCCGGCGGTGGATCGCGACTACTACCTCAACCGCCCGCTGTCGTTCGATTCGAGCCAGGTCAAACTGGAATTCCAGAACATCGAGCGCGACATCACCCGCCAGCTCGGCCAGTTCAACCCGGTCGGGCAGATCATGCGGCGCATGTGCAAGGAATACCGCATGGTGGTGCGCATGCTCGAGGCGCGCGGCACCGAGGACTTCGGCCTGATCTCGCAAGAGCTGTACGGCGCGGCGTCCGATGCCTTTCACGCCGGTGACCCGACATTGGCCGACCTCGGCCTGATGATGTCCGACTACCTGAACAACATCGACGGACGCGGCGATCTGAAGGACGAGCCGAAAATCCTTACCGCCAAAGACGCGGTGCACCTGCTGCAGACCCGACTGAACAAGGTATTCGGTGAGGCCGAAGAGACGATTCGCGTGTTCGAGTCCGACGGCATCGTCGCCGACGCCGCGGCCGGCGCCGACTACATCAAGATTCGCACGGATGCGCTGTTCAACGACCGCGACGTGCGCGCCCTGGAAGTCCACGAAGGTCTGGTGCATGTCGGCACTACGCTCAATGGCTTGAACCAGCCGATCTGCACTTTCCTGTCGAAAGGCCCGCCCTCGTCAACGGTGACCCAGGAAGGGCTGGCGATCCTGATGGAAATCATCACCTTCGCCTCTTACCCGAGTCGCCTGCGCAAACTGACCAACCGCACCCGTGCGATTCATATGGTCGAGGAGGGCGCGGACTTTTTGCAGATTTACGAATTTTTCCGCGAGCAAGGTTTCGAGATGGCCGAAAGCTACGGCAATGCCAGCCGGGTGTTCCGTGGCTCGACGCCCACCGGTCTGCCATTCACCAAAGACTTGTCCTATCTCAAGGGCTTCATCATGGTTTACAACTACATTCAGTTGGCCGTGCGCAAGGGCAAGCTTGAGCAGATTCCGTTGTTGTTCTGTGGCAAGACCACACTGGAAGACATGCGGACCTTGCGCCAACTGGTGGACGAAGGACTGGTGGTGCCGCCGAAATATCTGCCGGACCAGTTCCGGGACTTGAATGCGTTGTCGGCGTGGATGTGTTTCTCCAACTTCCTCAACCATTT
This sequence comes from Pseudomonas siliginis, assembly GCF_019145195.1. Classification (GTDB taxonomy): domain Bacteria; phylum Pseudomonadota; class Gammaproteobacteria; order Pseudomonadales; family Pseudomonadaceae; genus Aquipseudomonas; species Aquipseudomonas siliginis. The sequence goes on along the minus strand of NZ_JAHSTW010000011.1, from coordinate 306,493 downwards.
GAGCCTGGACCGGATTGAGGCGGATTACTCCAATATCCTCTAACCCAACACAATCCCCTGTGGGAGCTGGCTTGCCAGCGATTGCATTCTGTCAGTCAATATTGATGTTGGCTGACCCACCGCCATCGCTGGCAAGCCAGCTCCCACAGGGTTATTTGTTTTTCTCTGAATCGATTGTCTGCCCATTTCTTGCGAGGTTTCACCGGATGAGAATCCTCGGCATCCTTTGCCTGCTCTTGACCCTCGGTGGTTGCAGTTCGCTGCTGTTCTACCCGGAACCGGGCCAGATATTCACCCCGGACAAAGCCAAACTCGAATACCGCACCGTCACTCTGCTCACCGCTGATGGCTTGAAGCTCAACGCCTGGTGGCTGCCGGCCAAACCTGGCGTCGAGGTCAAAGGCACGGTCCTGCATCTGCACGGCAACGGCGGCAATCTGCCGATGCATCTGGGCGGGAGCTGGTGGTTGCCGAAGAACGGCTACCAGGTGCTGCTGGTCGACTATCGCGGCTACGGTTTGTCAGAAGGCAAGCCGAGCCTACCGGCGATCTATCAGGATATCGATGCGGCCTTCGCCTGGCTCGACAACGCGCCCGAGGTCAAAGGCAAACCGCTGGTGCTGCTCGGACAGAGTCTGGGCGGCGCGATGTCGGTGCATTGGCTGGCGCAGCACCCGGAGCGGCAAAAACAACTCAAGGCCCTGGTGCTGGATGGCGTGCCGGCCAGTTATCGCAGCGTCGGCCAATTCGCCCTCAGCACTTCGTGGCTGACCTGGCCATTACAAGTGCCGCTGTCGTGGCTGGTGCCGGACGGAGACAGCGCGATCAACTCGATGGCGCAGCTGACCGGCGTGCCCAAGCTGATCTTCCACAGCATCGATGATCCGCTGGTGCCGATGGCGAACGGCATTCGCCTGTATCAGGCAGCGCCGCCGCCGCGCGTGTTGCAGCTGACCCGTGGCGGTCATGTGCAAACCTTCGGCGACCCGGTATGGCGTCAGGTCATGCTGCGCTACCTCGATGATCCCGAACACTTCGACGGCCTGCGCCGCCTCGGCGAAATCCCCAACTATCCTCCGCCCCCGAATTCCGAAGATGAGAGCCCGCAATGACTGAAGAACGTAATGCCATCCCGCTGATCATCACCGGTATCTGCAGCATCCTCGGCACCGTCGGGGCGCTGTGGTACTACGGCTACCTGCACTTTGCCAAGCCGGAGGATGCGTTGTTGCTCAGCGAATTCACCATGCTCAAGACCGTACCGGGCGAGGACTACAAAGTCTCGCTGACCCCCGCGCCGCAAGTGGCGCAGTGCATTGATGGCGTGCTGGTGCTGTTCGATATCGAACAGAAAGGCCTGACCGGGGTGCTGGTTAATTCGCAGAAGAAAGCCGTGCGGTGTATGGGTGAGGAGACCCCGCAGAAACTTGAGCAGTAACCCCATCAAATGTGGGAGCGAGCCTGCTCGCGAATACGGTTTCACCTTCAACATTGATGTGAATGACGCTCCGCTTTCGCGAGCAGGCTCGCTCCCACAAGGAATCTCTGGTCGCGCATGAAAAAGCCCCGCCTGATCAAGTCAGGCGGGGCTTTTGCGTTACCGGGTGGAGCTTAGTTCGAGCTCACCGAAGAACGTGGTGCTACTGGCTGGTTGTCGTTGGAAATGGTCACTTCCACACGACGGTTCATCGCACGACCCGAAACGCTGCCGTTATCCGCTACCGGATATTCCTTGCCATAACCCTGAGCGACGATGCGCGAAGGGTCGACGCCCATCTTGATCAGAGCCATCTGCACGGAAGTCGCGCGGCGCTCGGACAGCGACTGGTTGTAGCTCGCGGTGCCGGTGCTGTCGGTGTAACCCTCGACGATCACTTTGCGATCCGGGTTTTCCTGGAGGAATTGCGCCAGTTTGTTGATGTTCACCAGGCCGCTGGATTTCAGATCAGCCTTGTTGGTGGCGAACAGCACGTCACCGAAGGTCACCAGGGTGCCGCGATCGGTCTGCTTGGCGTTGAGGCTGTCCTGCAGCTGTTTGATCTGCTGGTCACGGGCATCCAGACGGGCTTGGGCACGTTGCGCAGCGGCGTTTTTCAGGTTGTTTTCAGCGGTGCGCAGAGCGATGGTCTGCTTGGCCACTTCGACGCGCTGGTTGGTCAGGTAAGCCAGTTGGTCAACCTTGGCTGCATCTTCTTTGTCCAGATAAGCCTTGTCGGCCTTGTCCAGGTAATCGCTGGCGTCTTTGGTTTCCAGTGCCGCGACTTTGCTCGCCTGTGGGTTGGCCTGCAGGCCGGCGTAGTTGGTGCGCGCCTGTTCCAGGTTCGGGTTAGGCGGGGTGGAGCAGGCTGCCAGTGCAACGCTTGCGGCCAGAAGAGCGGGAATCATCAGTTGCTTACGCATAATTTTTCGTCCTTTCTATCGGTAAGAGTTTCAGCTTTGCGGTCGGGATGCGCGCTTACTGCACAGTGCGCTGGCTTTCCTGACGCAGTTCCTGAACACCTTTCTGGGAATCCTTCACAGCCTGTTCGGCCTTGGCGGCCTGAGCCTTGCGTTCAGCGACGCGAGCGTCCCATTCAGCCTGTTCGGACAGGCGACGGGCCTCGTCATACTTCTTGTCGTGCATGGCGATTTCAGCTTGTTTCAGTTTGTCCTGAGCCTGCTTCATTTCCACCGCAGCGAATTCGGTACCGCCAGCGCTGACGGCGCTGTTCACAGCCGATTGGGTCACGGCGTACTGCTCGGTCGGTGGGTTACCGGCGCAACCGGCCAGTACGAAGCTGGTGCCGATGGCCAGAGCGGCCAGTTTCAGACCGCGCAGGTGGGAAAACGAGGTTTGGGTTTTCATGGTCTTCAACTCCATTAGGCATCTCCTGAAAATACAACTGAATCCATCCTGGCAGAGGAGCCGAAAGCATCGCTTGTAGACGCGAATTGAAACGCTCGTTCCAGGCGTGGTTACCTGTTCCGACCGGCGGCATTTTTGAAAAGTTCAGAAAAGATGGCCTATCGCCAAAAATTTAATTGACCGTTTGGACAAGGCTCTGGGGCGGGAACTTTGGGGCTTTGGAGCGGTACGCGCGGGTGAGTTTTAAGGTGATATCAGGGATGATCAGTACCCTGTGGGAGCTGGCTTGCCAGCGATGAGGCCATCGTGCTCAGCACATCTTTGACTGAACTGCCGCCATCGCGGGCAAGCCCGCTCCCACATTTTTCTCGGTGTCAGGAATCAGTGCTTTTGCTTGTTCTCAGCCGAGGACAAATCATGCAAATGCCTCCGCGATAACGCCAGAAAACGCGGCGTCGGGCCAACATCTTCATACAACGGATCACCTTCCTCGTCCGTCGCTACTACCGTCGAACCCTTCACATACGGCAGGCTCGCTTCGAATTCTTCAAGCGCGGCGCCGATCAGTTCACCGAGCAGTTCCTCGGGGTGACGCTTGGGGTACATTTCGGCAATCGCCGCCAGCCTTGCGGCTGCTTCGACGTCCAGATGAATCGTGTAGCCGGTGTCGGTCAGGCGACCTTTGGCGTTTTCTTCCCAATGCTGGGCGAGTTCACGAATTTTCATGATGACCTCATTTAGCGCCTGCTGATGGCAGGCCTGGGTGAGTGTCCGGCAGCGCCGGCGGCGGGCCGTCGTACGGCTTACTGTTGAGACTAGCTTTCGCCGGCAAGGTTTAAAGTCAATTCGTCGCCTGCTTGTAAGAAGCGGCGCAGAGCGGCACTCTCTGGCAAAGCATTCGTTTCTGCGCTGTCCCCGATTACCGCTGGAGAACTGCTGATGACCGATATTGATGCACGCTTGCGCGAAGATGTTCACCTGCTCGGAGAGCTGTTGGGCAACACCATTCGAGACCAGTACGGCGAGGCGTTCCTCGACAAGATCGAGCAGATTCGCAAAGGCGCCAAGGCCGACCGGCGCGGCTCGATGGACGCTGAGCTGAGCGCCAGCCTCAATCAATTGAGTGAAGACGAATTGCTTCCGGTCGCGCGGGCCTTCAATCAGTTTCTCAACCTGGCCAACATCGCCGAGCAATATCAGCTGATCCATCGCCGCGAGGAGTCGCAACCGGCGCCGTTCGAGTCGCGGGTGTTGCCGGAACTGCTCGCGCGCCTGCGCAGCGAAGGGCACAGCGCCGAATCTCTGGCCCGGCAACTGGCGCGCCTGGAAATCGAACTGGTGCTGACCGCGCACCCGACCGAAGTGGCGCGACGCACGTTGATCCAGAAGTACGACGCGATCGCCGCGCAACTGGCCGCGCAGGACCATCGCGACCTGACCAGCGCCGAGCGCGAGCAGATCCAGAGCAAACTGCAACGGCTGATCGCCGAAGCCTGGCACACCGAAGAAATCCGCCGCACCCGCCCGACGCCGGTCGATGAAGCCAAATGGGGCTTTGCGGTGATCGAGCATTCGTTGTGGCAGGCGATCCCCAACCATATGCGCAAGGCCGATCAGGCGCTGTTCGCCGCGACGGGTCTGCGCTTGCCGCTGGAAGCCGCGCCGATCCGCTTCGCCTCGTGGATGGGCGGCGACCGTGACGGCAACCCCAATGTCACCGCCGCCGTCACTCGCGAAGTGTTGTTGCTGGCGCGCTGGATGGCCGCTGATTTGTACCTGCGCGATGTCGATCACCTTGCTGCCGAGCTGTCGATGCAGCAGGCCAGCGACGCGCTGAAGGCCAAGGCCGGCGACAGCGCCGAACCGTATCGCGCGGTGCTCAAACAATTGCGCGAACGTCTGCGTGCGACGCGCAATTGGGCGCACGCTGCATTGACCGCGCCGACCCCGGCCACCACCGATGTGCTGCACGACAATCGCGATCTGCTTGAGCCTTTGCAGTTGTGTTTCAACTCGCTGCACGAGTGCGGCATGGGCGTCATCGCCGACGGCCCGTTGCTCGATTGCCTGCGTCGGGCGGTGACGTTCGGCCTGTTTCTGGTGCGCCTCGATGTGCGTCAGGATTCGACCCGGCACAGCTCGGCGATGACGGAAATCACCGATTACCTCGGCCTCGGCCGCTATGAGGAATGGGACGAAGAACAGCGCATCAACTTCCTCACCGAGGAGCTGAGCAACCGTCGTCCGTTGCTGCCCGCGCATTTCAAACCATCGGCGGACACCGCCGAGGTGCTCAACACCTGCAAGGAAATCGCCGCCGCGCCCGCTGCGTCGCTGGGCTCCTACGTGATCTCCATGGCCGGCGCCGCTTCCGACGTGCTCGCGGTGCAACTGCTGCTCAAGGAATCCGGCGTACTGCGGCCGATGCGCGTGGTGCCGCTGTTCGAGACCCTCGCCGACCTCGACAACGCCGGGCCGGTGATGGAGCGTCTGCTGTTGTTGCCGGGCTATCGCGCGCGTTTGCATGGCCCGCAGGAAGTGATGATCGGCTATTCCGACTCGGCCAAGGATGCCGGCACCACCGCTGCGGCATGGGCGCAATATCGAGCGCAGGAACGACTGGTGGAAATCTGCCGTGAGCAGCAAGTCGAGCTGCTGCTGTTCCACGGTCGCGGCGGCACCGTTGGCCGTGGCGGCGGTCCGGCGCACGCGGCGATTCTGTCGCAACCACCGGGTTCGGTGGCCGGGCGTTTCCGTACTACCGAACAGGGCGAAATGATTCGTTTCAAATTCGGCCTGCCGGACATCGCCGAGCAAAACCTCAATCTGTATCTGGCTGCCGTGCTCGAGGCGACCTTGCTGCCACCGCCGCCGCCGACGCCTGAATGGCGCCATCTGATGGACGAATTGGCGGCGGACGGTGTCAGCGCTTACCGTCAGGTGGTGCGGGAAAATCCGCAATTCGTTGAGTACTTCCGTCAGTCGACCCCGGAGCAGGAGCTCGGACGTTTGCCGCTCGGCAGTCGTCCGGCCAAACGCCGTGCGGGCGGTATCGAAAGCCTGCGGGCGATCCCGTGGATCTTCGGTTGGACCCAAACCCGATTGATGTTGCCGGCCTGGCTGGGTTGGGAGACTGCGTTGAGCAAGGCGCTGGAGCGCGGCGAAGGTGAGTTGCTGGGGCAGATGCGCGAACAGTGGCCGTTCTTCCGCACGCGCATCGATATGCTGGAAATGGTTCTGGCCAAGGCCGATGCGGATATTGCGCAGTCCTACGACGAACGTTTGGTCGAGGCTGATCTGCTGCCATTGGGCGCGCAGTTACGCGACCTATTGTCGCAGGCGTGCTCCGTGGTACTGGGCCTGACCGGGCAGTCGCAGCTGCTGGCGCACAGCCCGGACACCCTCGAATTCATCCGCTTGCGCAACACCTACCTCGACCCGCTGCATCTATTGCAGGCGGAACTGCTGGCGCGTTCGCGGCGACAGGATGTCGAGCAGGGCAGCCCGGTAGAACAGGCGCTGCTGGTGTCTGTGGCGGGGATTGCCGCCGGATTGCGCAATACCGGCTAAGGTTGCTGGGCACCTCAGGCGGCATTCGCGACAAGGGTCGGATGCCGCTTCTCCTGCCGTAGGAAAGTGCCGCGAAGCGACAGTTATTGATGGGGTTGCGACTTGGGTTACCGCGTCGCAAGGTCACGGCGGGCGTCGGTTTCTCCGACTTTTGGCGTCTTGTGTGGGCGCAGCCTGCTGTGTATCTTGATCAGCCTTTGGCCGTTTGTGCGGCCACGACCCGTATTTTCAGGATCCGCCGGTTACGAGCGAATCCTTTGTTTTGTAAAGCTTTTATATAAAAAATTGAGGAGCACATCGATGCGCGTCATTCTGCTGGGAGCTCCCGGGGCCGGTAAAGGTACTCAGGCAAAGTTCATCACCGAGAAATTCGGCATTCCGCAAATCTCCACCGGCGACATGCTGCGTGCTGCGGTCAAGGCTGGCACTCCACTGGGCGTGCAAGCCAAGAGCATCATGGATGCCGGCGGCCTGGTGTCGGATGACCTGATCATCGCGCTGGTCAAGGACCGCATCGCTCAACCTGATTGCGCCAACGGTTTCCTGTTCGACGGCTTCCCGCGCACCATTCCGCAGGCTGAAGCGCTGGTCACTGCCGGTGTCGAGTTGGATGCCGTGGTCGAGATCGCTGTAGAAGACGAAGAAATCGTGCAGCGTATTGCCGGTCGCCGTGTCCACGAAGCCAGTGGCCGCGTTTACCACATCATCTACAATCCGCCGAAACAGGCTGGCAAGGACGACATCACCGGCGAAGAGCTGGTGCAGCGCAAGGACGATACTGAAGAAACCGTGCGTCATCGCCTGTCGGTCTACCATTCGCAGACTAAACCGCTGGTGGAGTTCTACCAGAACCTTTCCGCCAAGAACGGCGGCAAGCCAAAGTACAGCCACATCGAAGGCGTTGGTTCGGTTGATGCAATCACCACCAAGGTGCTGGCCGCGCTGAGCTGAAAAGTCTGATCGGCTGCATCATCCACGGCCCGCTTGCGGGCCGTTGTTGTTTATACTGACGCACTTTTTCCCACCCCTGTTTTGGAAACATCGATGAGCACCTTGCTGGCCCTGGACACCGCGACTGAAGCTTGCTCCGTTGCCTTGCTGCATGACGGCAAGGTGACGAGCCATTACGAGGTGATCCCGCGCCTGCATGCGCAGAAGCTGCTGCCGATGATCCAGCAATTGCTCGCCGATGCGGGCACCACGTTGCAAGCGGTCGACGCGATTGCCTTCGGCCGTGGCCCGGGCGCGTTCACCGGTGTGCGCATTGCCATTGGTGTGGTGCAGGGTTTGGCCTTTGCTCTGGATCGTCCGGTATTGCCGGTATCCAACCTTGCCGTGCTGGCCCAGCGTGCCTTTCGTGAACATGGCGTAAGCCAGGTCGCGGCTGCGATCGATGCGCGGATGGATGAAGTGTATTGGGGCTGCTACCGCGAGACGGCGGGGGAGATGCGTCTGGTTGGCGCCGAAGCCGTGTTACCACCGGAAGTCGCCGCGTTGCCCGCTGATGCAAGTGGCGATTGGTTCGGTGCCGGTACTGGTTGGGGCTACGGCGAGCGCATCGCGGTCAATCTGAGCGGCTCCGACGCCGGCATGCTGCCCCACGCCGAAGACCTGTTGACCCTGGCGCGTTTCGCTTGGGAGCGCGGTGAGGCGATCCCGGCAGATGACGCCCAGCCGGTTTACCTGCGCGATAAAGTCGCCACCCCGAAAGCCCGCTGATACCTCCGGGCTGATTTTGTGGCGAGGGGATTTATCCCCGTTCGGCTGCGCAGCAGTCGCAGGTCCTGAAAATGCGGCGGCACTGAGAAAATGCAGGGGAGTGCTGCGCACTCCAACGGGGATAAATCCCCTCGCCACAGGCGCATGCGCCATTCTGCAAATCCTGCCAATCGTCAGTTTCCAGCTCCGGTTTTAAACCTTTTGCGCTTTATGTGTTCTAGTTATCACTCGGCGGTTTGCTAAGTCGGTCAAGTGCCGCTAAATTGCCATCATTGATACCGAGCATGACATTATGCGTATAGACGGCGTTTCCACTCAGTCCTACCCCATCAAGCGCAAGCCGCGTAAAGGCAATGCGGCGCTGGATGAGTCCGTCGACATCATCGACGGTGAGCTGGAATTCCCGAGCGAAGAGCAGTTGGCCGCCCGTGCTGCCCAAGCCACCGCGCAACGCCTGAGCAACCTGCCTGCCCGTCAACAAGACATGATTTACCACCGCGCGATGAAGAAAAGCGTAGCCATGGCTCTGGCCAGCTACCTGAGCACCGCCGGTTTTGTCGATTGGGACGCAGACGTGCTGGGCCTCGATCTGTATATCTGATGGATCTGCCTTACTACCTCGGTTGCCCGTCCTGGAGCGAAAATGCCTGGCGCGAGTATCTGTATCCGGTAGACGCAAAAACCTCCGACTTTCTCGCTCTCTACTGCCAGGTGTTCAACGCCGTCGAAGGCAACACCACCTTCTACGCCAGCCCGTCGCCAGCCACTGTGCAACGCTGGGCCGAGATCATGCCGGCGCACTTTCGCTTCACTGCCAAATTCCCCGGCGACATCAGCCACAGCGGCGACTTGCGTGAGCAACTGACCGCTGCCGAAACGTTCCTGCAATTACTCAAGCCATTAGGCGAACGTGTTTCGCCGCTGTGGCTGCAACTGTCGAAAAGCTTCACGCCGCAGCGTCTGCCGGAGCTCGCGGCGTTTATCGATGCGCTGGATTGCCCGCTTGCGGTCGAGGTGCGCAATGAACAGTTCTTCGCCAAGGGCGAGAGCGAGCGTCTGCTCAATCGTCTGTTGCTGGATCGCGGTGTCGAGCGCATCTGCCTCGACCCGCGCGCGCTGTTCAGCTGCTTGTCGACCGAGTCCTCGGTGATCCACGCGCAGTCGAAAAAGCCGCGAGTGCCGACCCGTCCGGCGGCGTTCACGCAGTTTCCGCAGGTGCGCTTCATTGGCCATCCCGAGCTTGAGGCCAACGATGCGTTTCTCGTGCCGTGGGTGGCGAAGATTGCTGAATGGATCGAAGAGGGGCGCACGCCCTACGTCTTTCTGCATACGGCCGATAACCTGTTGGCAGCGAAACTGGCGCAACGTTTTCACGCACAACTGATGCAACGTTTGCCTGGCTTGCCCGCGCTGCCTGAGCTATACAGAGAACCCGCCGCCGAGCAGCTTGGCTTGCTCTGAGGCGGGTTTTTTCTGCCCGGGAGCCCGTCGATGAACGTCCAAGTCAGTCAACAGCAACTCCTCAAAGCCCAAGCCTTCAAGGCCCTGCATGATCGCCAGGGGATCTTCGTCATCCCCAATCCGTGGGATGCCGGCTCGGCGAAGATGCTCGCCAGTCTTGGCTATCAGGCCTTGGCCACCACCAGCGCCGGTTACGCGTTTTCCCAAGGCAAGCCTGATGGCGCGTTGAGTCTCGACGAGACCTTGGCCAATGTCCGCGCGATTGTCGCGGCGACGGATCTGCCGGTGGCGGTGGATCTGGAAAACGGCTTTGCCGATGATCCGGTCGAGGCTGCGCAGAGTCTTCTGCGCGCCGCAGAGGCGGGTGCCGTGGGCGGGTCGATCGAAGATGCCACGGGCCGTGCGGACGCGCCGATCTATTGCTTCGAACACGCGGTTGCACGGATTGAAGCCGCTGTCGCGGCGGTGCGCACCCTGCCGTTTCCCTTCATTCTTACGGCTCGCGCGGAAAATTACCTGCACGGTAATCCCGATCTCGACGACACCATTCGCCGTTTGCAGGCATTTGCCGAAGCGGGTGCCGACGTGCTCTATGCGCCGGGTTTGCGCAGCGCCGAAGAAGTGCTGGCAGTGGTGCAAGCGGTGGCGCCGAAACCGGTCAATGTGTTGATGTCTGGCGGTTTGAAACTGACCGTGCAACAGCTCGAGGAACTAGGCGTCCGGCGGATCAGCACCGGCTCGGCACTGGCGCTGGCGGCGTTCGGCGAGTTTTTCCGCGCGGCTGAGGAAATCCAGCAATCCGGCACCTTTGGCTTCACGTCACAGTCGATGCCGTATGCCAGGGCCAATCAACTCTGCAAGGACTGAGCATGGGACGTTGGCTGTTCTGGGGGGTGTTGCTCGCGATCGCTGGTGGCGCGGTGAGTGTCTGGCGTGGCTGGCTGGACGTGCCACCACAGTGGAACCCGTGGGCGCCCTTGGACGTAAAAGCCGCGCCCAACTGGCTCACCGGTTACAAACTCATGCGCCTGCGCAGTGATCCCGCGCTTTGCGCACAGGCATTGAGCAGCTCGGATCTGCGCGTCAGCCCCCAAGCCGACAGCCCCAGCGCCAAGTGTCCGCTGATCGGTGCTCTGCGGGTGCAGGGCGGTGGAGTGGCGCTGAGCAGCAGTTTCATCGCCAGTTGCCCGCTGGCGGTGGCCTACGCAATGTTTGAACACCACACCCTGCAACCGGCGGCGCAATCGGTTTACGGCCAGAAAATCGCGCGGGTCGATCACCTCGGCAGCTTTGCCTGCCGCAATGTCTACAACCGTGAGAGCGGTGCCCTCAGTCGACATGCGAGTGCCGACGCGCTGGACATCGCCGGTTTCCGCCTGGCTGACGGACGCACGATCAGCGTGCTCAAGGATTGGCCCAAGCAAAATCAGGACGCAGAGTTTCTGCGACAGCTGCGTGACGGCGCCTGTGAGTCATTCAGTGTGGTGTTGAGTCCGGACTACAATGCCGCTCATCGCAATCACTTTCATGTCGATGTCGGGCGCTGGAGCGTGTGTCGCTGAGGATCAGGCGGCGAGGCGCAGGTTCTGCAGAACGATCGGGCGAGCCCAACCATTATCGAAGTCCAGAGCTTTCTGTTGCTCGACGATTTCTTCCGGCGGGAACGGCGGGTAAGGCTTCTGCAGCAAGTCCAGGTCGAACTCGGCAATCGGCAGGTACAGCGGACGTTTCTGCGGAGCAGGGCCTGGCTCCGGCACTGGCTGGCCATTGTTGATCACAATCGGGCGTACCCAGCTGCTGTCGAAATCCTGTTGCTCTTGCTGAGCCTTGAGTTCTTCTGGCGGGAACGGTGGGAACGGCTTGTCCAGCAGCTCCATTTCGAACTCGGCGATCGGCAGGAACAGCGGCTCTGGCGGACGAACTTCGGTTTCCACCACATCGCACTCGCGCTGGCTGACGATATGCGCGTGCAGCTCGCTGCCAACGGTTGGTTCTTCCGGGCTGTTCAGGTCTACCGGTGGAAACGTGCCACAGGCAGGCACCACTTCACTCGTCTGTTCGGCCAGAGCCTGGGCAAAGAAATCCTGCCACAGGTGACTGACGCCGCTCAGTGCTTGAGTGTTATGACGGCTGAAGTCGCCATGGGGCGAAACGTAGCCAATCGATGTGGGAAGAATGCCTGACATTTTTTTCGGTTGACGCTCAGCTCTGGCAAAATGCGCGTTGAATGGTTTATCGGCGGTTTTTGTCGATCCTTAACTTTTTTGAGCGTTTTTTCATGATCGAGTCACCCGCGGCCTGCCGCATCCATGTCCAGGCCCTTGCCCCGACGTTTCAAGCGCAAGCCGAGCACTGGGCCGAACGTCTCGGCCTGCCGCTCGGCGAGGCCGACGGTGAGTTCGCCTTGCAGGTCGGCGAGCAGGGTTTGCAGTTGCAGCAGCTTGGCCCGGATGCGCCTGGACCGGTGCGGGTCGACTTCGTCGAAGGCGGCGCGGCGCATCGTCGTTTGTATGGCGGCGGCAGCGGCCAGATGATCGCTAAAGCGGTCGGCATCGCCCAAGGCGTGCGCCCGCGGGTGCTGGATGCCACGGCGGGCTTGGGCAAGGATGCGTTTGTATTGGCCAGTCTTGGTTGTGAAATGAGCCTGATCGAGCGTCAACCGCTGATCGGCGCGCTGCTTGAGGACGGCCTGGCCCGGGCGGCAGAAGATTTCGACGTGGCGCCGATCGTGGCGCGGATGAAACTGCTCAAGGGCAATTCCATCGAAGTGATGCGCAGTTGGGAAGGGGAGGCGCCGCAGGTGATCTATCTCGACCCGATGTTCCCGCATCGCGAGAAAACCGCGCTGGTGAAAAAGGAAATGCGCCTGTTCCGCCCGCTGGTCGGTGATGATCCGGATGCCCCGGCCCTGCTTGAAGCGGCGCTGGCCCTGGCCACGCATCGGGTGGTAGTCAAACGCCCGCGCAAGGCGCCGTGCATCGAAGGGCCGAAACCGAGCCATGCGCTGGATGGCAAATCGAGCCGGTATGACATTTATCCGAAGAAAGCACTGAAGCCCTAGAAGCAGCTGCAAGCTGCAAGCTGCAAGCTGCAAGCTACAAGCCAGAGCCAATTCACTGCTTTTGCTTTTTCTTGCAGCTTGTAGCTAGAAGCTCGCAGCTGCTCCTCCCCCATAGGCCCTCATAAACAACCCCACCACCTCCCGCACATGCCGCTCCGCTGCCTCTCCGGTCAGCGGCTCGCCGCAGCCGTACAACAAACGAAAATTTCCCGCCCCTTTGATCAGGCAGAAGAAGTGCTCGGCGGCGTTGCGTGGCTGGTCGATGCTCAGCGCGCCGGTTGCATGGATTTTCGCCAGCAGACCTTCCATGCCGTTGACCACGCGCTCTGGGCCAGCCTCGAAGAAGATCAGCGACAGCTTCGGGTCCTGACTGCCCAGCGCCATGATCAGGCGGTGCAGGTTCACTGATTCATCGCTGTTGATCAGTTGGTGAAAGCCCCGGGCAATGTTCAGCAATACATTTTCCACCGCGATGCCGTCCGGCAATTCGAAGAACAGCGGCGGCAATTGTTCCTCGCATTTCGCGACGACGGCGGCGGAGAACAGCGTCTCCTTGTCGTTGAAATGGCTGTAGACCGTCAACTTCGACACGCCCGCCTCGCTGGCAACCGCGTCCATGCTGGTGTTGGCGTAGCCATGGCAGAGAAACAGGGTTTTCGCCGCATCGAGGATCGCCTGGCGTTTGGCCAGATCCTTGGGGCGGCCCGGGCCGTTTGGAGCTGAAAGATTGTTCGACATTCTTCGCTTTTAATACTGGACTGGTGAGTTTGCTATTAATACCATACCCGCCAGTATAAATATTCCAAGCCTCATTCGCGAAAGGTCCGTCACCATGTTCCGCCATGCGTTGTCCTTTGCCGTGCCAGTCAGTCTGGCGTTCCTGTTATCGGCGTGCGGTCAGGAAGAGGTGACCAAGGTCACCGTGCGACCGGCCATGGTGGTACAGCCCGAGCCTTCGGCGCAGGCGATGGAAAGTTATCCGGGCGAGGTGCGTGCCCGTTATGAGCCTGATCTGGCATTCCGCATCGGCGGCAAAGTCAGCCGACGACTGGTCGACGAAGGCCAGCGCGTCAAGGCCGATCAGCCCTTGGCCGAACTCGATCCGCAGGACGTGCGCCTGCAACTGGAAGCCACCCGCGCGCAGGTCGCCGCCGCCGAGGCCAATCTGAACCTGGTCCGCGCCGAACGGGATCGCTATAAAACCCTGATGGATCGGCAGATGGTCAGCCGCTCGGCCTACGACAACGCCGAAAATCTATATCGCTCCGGCGAAGCCCGCCTTAAACAAATCAAAGCTGAATTCAACGTTTCGACCAACCAGGCCAGTTACGCGGTGCTGCGTGCGCCGCAGGATGGTGTGGTGGCCAAGCGTTCGGTGGAAGTCGGTCAGGTGGTCGCTGCCGGGCAAACCGTGTTCACACTCGCCACCGATGGTGAGCGCGAAGTGTTGATCAGCCTGCCGGAGCAAAGCTTCGGCCGCTTCAAGGTCGGTCAGCCAGTGACCGTGGAATTGTGGGCGCAGCAGAATCAGCGGTTTGCCGGGCAGATCCGCGAGTTGTCGCCATCCGCCGATCCGCGCTCGCGCACTTTTGCCGCGCGTATCTCGTTCACCAGCGGCAAAGTCCCGGCCGAGCTGGGGCAGAGCGCCCGGGTGTTCGTGCAATCGGCTGACAGTGTCTCGTTGTCGATACCGCTTTCCGCGCTGACCGCTGAAAACGGCGCGACTTACGTCTGGGTGGTCAACGGCAACAACACGTTGAAGAAAACCCCGGTGCGGGTCGGTCCGTTCGGCGAGAAAAGCGTGGCGGTGCTCGAGGGCTTGAATGCCAGCGACTGGGTGGTGGCTGCCGGCGTTCACGTATTGCTCGACGGCCAGCAGGTGCGACCAGTGGATCGCTCCAACCGTGTGGTCAATCTGGCGAACAAGGAGTAAGCCCCGATGCGCTTCAACCTCTCCGAATGGGCGTTGCGTAATCGCCAGATCGTACTGTTCCTGATGCTTTTGCTCGCCGTTGTCGGCGCGTTGTCCTACACCAAGCTCGGCCAGAGCGAAGACCCGCCGTTCACTTTCAAGGCGATGGTCATTCAGACCCGCTGGCCCGGCGCGACCGCGCAGGAGGTCTCGCGTCAGGTCACCGAACGCATCGAAAAGAAGCTGATGGAAACCGGCGAGTACGAACGCATCATGTCGTTCTCCCGCCCCGGTGAGTCCCAGGTGACCTTCATCGCCCGCGACTCGATGCACTCCAAGCAAATCCCCGATCTCTGGTATCAGTTGCGCAAGAAGGTCGGCGATATCCGCCAGACTTTGCCGCCGGGAATTCAGGGGCCGTTCTTCAACGATGAGTTCGGCACCACCTTCGGCAATATCTACGCGCTGACCGGCGACGGTTTCGACTACGCCGTGCTCAAGGATTACGCCGACCGCATCCAGATTCAACTGCAGCGGGTCAAGGACGTCGGCAAGGTCGAACTGCTCGGCCTGCAGGACGAGAAAATCTGGGTCGAGCTGTCCAACGTCAAGCTCGCCACCCTCGGCTTGCCGCTGGCGGCGGTGCAGCAGGCGCTGGAGGAACAGAATGCGGTGTCCACGGCGGGGTTCTTCGAAACCGGCAGCGAGCGCTTGCAGCTGCGCGTCTCGGGGAATTTTCAGACAGTCGATGAGATAAAGAACTTTCCGATCCGCGTCGCCGATCGTACGTTCCGCATCGCCGATATCGCCGATGTGCGTCGCGGTTTCAGCGACCCACCGGCGCCGCGCATGCGTTTCATGGGCGACGATGCGATCGGTCTGGCCGTGGCGATGAAGGACGGCGGCGACATTCTGGTGCTGGGCAAGGCGCTGGAGGGCGAGTTCTCGCGGATCCAGAAAAACCTCCCGGCCGGCATGCAACTGCGCAAGGTGTCTGATCAGCCGGCAGCGGTAAAAACCGGCGTCGGCGAGTTCGTTCAGGTACTGGTCGAGGCACTGGCGATCGTCTTGCTGGTGAGCTTCTTTTCCCTCGGCGTGCGCACCGGCATGGTCGTCGCGCTGACCATTCCGCTGGTGCTGGCGATGACCTTCGCTTGCATGTATTACCTCGGCATCGGTCTGCACAAGATTTCCCTCGGTGCGCTGGTGCTGGCGCTGGGTCTGCTGGTGGACGACGCGATCATCGCCGTGGAAATGATGGCGATCAAAATGGAGCAGGGCTTCGATCGCATTCGCGCGGCGAGTTATGCCTGGACCAGCACCGCATTCCCGATGCTTACCGGCACGCTGATCACCGCCGCCGGCTTCCTGCCGATTGCCACTGCGCAGTCCGGCACCGGTGAATACACCCGCTCGATTTTCCAGGTGGTGACCATTGCCTTGCTCGCCTCATGGGTCGCGGCGGTGATGTTCGTGCCGTATCTGGGGGAAAAACTCCTGCCGGATTTGGCGAAAATTCACGCGGCAAAACACGGCACTGGCGATGGTCAACCGGATCCGTATGCCACGCCGTTTTATCAGCGCGTGCGGCGTCTGGTGGAATGGTGCGTGGCCCATCGCAAGACGGTGATCGTGCTGACTGTGGGCCTGTTTATTGCCTCGGTGATGTTGTTCCGCTTTGTGCCGCAGCAGTTCTTCCCGGCTTCGAACCGGCTGGAGTTGATGGTCGACCTGAAACTGGCCGAAGGCGTTTCGCTGGCCAACACCACCAGTGAAGTCAAACGCCTCGAAGCAATGCTCAAGGAGCACGCTGGCATCGACAATTACGTGGCCTACGTCGGCACCGGTTCGCCACGCTTCTACCTGCCGCTGGATCAGCAACTGCCGGCGGCGAGTTTTGCCCAGTTCGTGGTGTTGGCAAAAACCATCGAAGAGCGTGAAGCGCTGCGCAGCTGGTTGATCGAAACCCTCAACGAACAGTTCCCGGCCCTGCGTTCGCGGGTCACTCGTTTGGAAAATGGCCCGCCGGTTGGCTATCCGGTGCAGTTCCGCGTCACGGGCGAGCACATCGAAGAAGTCCGTGCGTTGGCGCGCAAGGTGGCGGCAAAGGTTCGCGAGAATCCGCATGTGGTCAACGTGCATCTGGACTGGGAAGAGCCAAGCAAAGTTGTCTACCTGAACATCGATCAGGATCGCGCCCGCGCGCTGGGTGTAAGCACGGCCAATCTGGCGAAATTCCTGCAGAGTTCGCTGGTGGGTTCGACGGTCAGCCAGTACCGGGAAGACAACGAATTGATCGAGATTCTGCTGCGCGGCACCGTGCACGAGCGCACTGAATTGTCGTTATTGCCGAGCCTGGCGGTGCCGACGGATAACGGTCGCAGTGTGGCGTTGTCGCAGATTGCCACGCTGGAATACGGCTTCGAGGAAGGCATCATCTGGCACCGCAACCGCCTGCCGAACGTGACCGTACGCGCTGACATTTATGGCAAGGAGCAACCGGCGACGCTGGTCAAACAGATCATGCCGACGCTGGACCCGATTCGCGCTGAGTTGCCCGATGGTTATCTGCTGGATGTCGGCGGCACGGTGGAGGATTCCGAGCGCGGGCAGAAGTCGGTGAATGCCGGGGTGCCGATGTTCATTGTCGTGGTGCTGACCTTGCTGATGGTGCAGTTGCGCAGTTTCTCGCGTACGGCGATGGTGTTTCTGACGGCGCCGTTGGGCTTGATCGGGGTGACCCTGTTTCTGATGGTGTTCCGGCAGCCGTTCGGGTTTGTGGCGATGCTCGGGACCATCGCGTTGTCCGGGATGATCATGCGCAATTCGGTGATTCTGGTCGATCAGATCGAGCAGGATATCGCGTCCGGGCTTAAGCCTTGGCAGGCGATCATCGAGGCGACGGTGCGGCGCTTCCGGCCGATTGTGTTGACGGCGCTGGCGGCTGTGCTGGCGATGATTCCGCTGTCGCGCAGTGTGTTTTTCGGGCCGATGGCGGTGGCGATCATGGGTGGGTTGATTGTCGCGACTGCGCTGACGCTGTTGTTTTTGCCGGCGTTGTATGCGGCCTGGTTCAGGGTGCGTAAGGAGGCTTGAGGTTTTTGTGTCGTGGCGGCCTTCGGGCCGACCATGACTTGGGGGTTTTGGGTGTATATCCGTTGCTGTGGGTGTTGCTGATTACGGTTCCGCCCTTACGGCGGGTCACCTTTTTCAAACGCCAAAAAGGTAACCCAAAACGCTTGCTCCTGCGTTCGGCCCTCGCAGGCTCGGGTTCCTTCGCTGCGGGATCGATCCGGGCGCAGCGGCTCCGGTTTGCTTCGCTGCACCTACACTCGCTGTGTACGACTGCGTCGTACGGTCGCTGCGCTCCCACGCCCGGATCAATCCCTCCACTCAGCCTTCCGACGTCGCCGGTGGATCAAGATCAAAAGCGGTACTCGAGCTTGCGCTCATTGTTGAGTGGGGCGGCTTTGCCGCGGGCAGCTGCGCTGCTTTGCTTTTGTGGGAGCGAGCCTGCTCGCGAAGGCGGTCTGACAGCCAATTCATTTCGAATCGCCAATTCACGCTGCCTTCCTACAGCTTTTTCAGAGTCCTCCGATCTTGAGGCGCTTGCCGTCCAATGCTGTACTCCGGGTTCTGCTTTTCCGAGTCCTTGAGTCTGTCTGATGAAGAAACCACCGACATTAGCTGGCAGAACGGATCCTGTTTTCGACCTGTTGGCCCGCTCGCCCCACAAGCAACGACTTGCGGATTATCTGGCGCTGCTCAAGCCGCTCGATGATCAGGGGCGCTATCTGCCATTCGAGGCGTTGCGCTATCGCTGGGCGGCTGGGTTGGACGCGAATCTTTGTTGGGCGTTGGTGAAGAAGGCGCGGGCGGCCCAGTACATTCATTTGTTGCCGTTGGGCGAGCCGGTGCAGTGGGGCAAATACGTGCCAACGCCGTTGGCGCAGAAAACCTTGGCTGTGGTGGATCGTTACGCCAGTACGGCCGCGCTGGATTACATGACCAGTCAGATCGGCGAGCGGGCGCATTTCTCCTGTCTGCTCAATGACCTGATCGAAGACGAAGCCATCGCCAGTAGCCAGTTGGAGGGCGCGGCGACTACCACGCGCGTAGCCAAGGACATGCTCAAGCATCAGCGCCAGCCGCGGACGCCAGATGAGCGCATGGTCATGGGTAATTATCGAATGATGAATTTCGCTTGGGAAAAGCGTTATGAACCTCTGAGCATTGAGCTGATTGCAGAGATCCATCGAGTGGGTATGGAGGGGATCGATGACGAGCAGTATTCCCCAGGATTGTTCCGGACCAATGATGAGGTGGTTGTTCAGGATGGTTCAGGCAACACCGTGCACCGACCACCTCCTGCTGCAGGATTGGTCGCGCGGTTGGCGAGGCTGTCCGCCTGGATCAACCGGCCCGCTGCCTCGATTCTGGACAAAAATTATCTGCATCCACTGATCAAGGCCGTGACGCTGCATTTCGCCATGGGTTATGAACATCCATTTCGCGACGGTAACGGGCGGGTCGCGAGAGCCTTGTTTTACTGGTTCATGTTCAAACATGAGTTCGCGGCGTTTCGCTACATTGCGATCAGTCTGCTGCTGCGCAATGCACCGGTGAAATACGGACGCTCCTACCTGCACACCGAGGCGGATGAGCTGGATCTGACTTATTTCATCGAGTTTCAATGCGCGGTTGTTTTGCGAGCCGTGGTCGGTTTTACAACTGTGTACCGCAAGAGTCTGGCAGACACTCAGGACTTTCAGCGCTGGCTGACGAGCTCTGGCGTAATTGCTCAACTGACGGAACGGCAGCGCGCGGTGTATCAGGTGGCTAAAAGCGGGGAGGCGAAGGAGTTTACGGCGAGCAATGTCGCGGAAAATTTTTCCTGCTCGGGTAGCGAGGCGGCGTCGATTCTGGAAGGGCTGGACCAATTGCAGCTTTTTGAGAGAAGGAATATGGGGCGGGAGTGGGTGTTTTTTTTACGTAGTTCTTTACGTGGAGGCAAGCATGGGAGCGAATTGAATCGCCCCCATGTTGTAACGACTTAAAGCGTACCAAACACTTTCTTCGCCAGACTCGTCGCCGCAGCGGCCGGGTTCTGGCGGATGGTTTCTTCCTGTTTGCCGATCATCTCGAACAGGCCATTCAGTGCTTGCTCGGTGACGTAGTTCTCGACATTTGCGCTCTTCGCGTCCACCACGCCAAACGCAGCGGCCTGGCCCGCAAACGAGTTGTACTTCTGCGCGACGCCGACCTTGTCGGTGGCTTGTTTGACGATGGGCAGGAATTTCGCGCGGATCTGTTCGCGGCTGGATTTGTTCAGGTATTGGGTCGCCGAATCATTGCCGCCGCTGAGGATGCCTTTGGCGTCGGCCACGCTCATTTTCTTCACTGCATCGACGAGGATTGGCTGGGCCTGGGTCACGGCGGATTCGGCGGCTTTGTTCATCGCGGTTTCCAGTTCTTCGACCTGGGCGCCCATGCCGAAGGCTTTCATCTTGCTCGCGGCTTTGCCGAGTTTGCCCGGCAGTTCGATTTTCACTTCGGGGTTGTTGCTGAAGCCGCCCGGGGTGCCGAGCTGTTTCACGGCGATCTGGGCGCCTTGGGTCAGGGCGTCCTTGAGGCCGCCGGTGGCGTCTTGTTGCGACAGGTCGTTGAGCGACAAGGCCAAGGCGTTGGCGGAGATCAGCAGACCGGCGCAGGCGGCGGCGAAGCGAAGGGTAGGGCGGCGCATGGCGGCTTCCTTGTGGCGAAAAATGGATTAACGAACGGCGTCGACGCGGATTTTCAGCGGCTGCGGGTCGTTGCCGTCGAGTTGCACGGCGTGGTTTTCGGTGGTGATGAACATCAGCTCGCCGTTGACTTCAATGCGTGCGCTGATCGAATAACGATGGCCGGGTTTGACCTGCGCCGGATCGTAGCTCAAATGAAACGGCAGCGGCACCTGGCCTTTGATCGGGCCTTTCTGTTCGGCGAGGACGATGGCGGGTGCATCGGCCAGCGACACGTCTTGCAGGCTCACGCTCAGGGTCGCGCTCGGGGGCAGGGCGATGCGTTGCAGGTAGGAGACTTCGCCGTCGAGGCTTGCCTTGCCGGCGGGTATGGTTGATTGGCAGGCGCTGAGCAGGGTGGCGGCAGCGATGGTCAGCAGTTTTTTCATGGGTGAATCTCCTTTCAATGTGGGAGCGAGTCTGCTCGCGAAAGCGCTGGATCAGTCAAAATAAATGGCGACTGACACTCCGTCTTCGCGAGCAGGCTCGCTCCCACAGGGGTAAGGCTTCAAGCCTCAGGCTGTGGCGTGATCTGATCCGCCGCATCTTCACTGCGGTGCAGCGCGACCTGGCGGATCGACAGGCGAATCTCCGCCGGCAGCACGCGCTTGGCCGCGCCTTCGGCCAGCTCGCCGAGCAGTTCGTGGTAGCTGAGCTTGCCGGCTTCGTCGCGGCGCAGGACGTCGAGGTCGAGCAGGGTCTGGATGAAGTGGCGGAACAGACTCTTGTCGAAGAACTCCGGCGCATTCAGGCCATGGAGGATTGACAGGCGCTGGGCCATCACTGTGCAGAGGTCTTCCAGCTCTTCGGCGCTGATGCTGTTCTGGCCGCTGTTGAGCAGCAAAGATACGGTCATGTAGAACCGCTGCAGGGTCTGCGCGATGCTTTTCGACAGCAGTGTCAGCAGGACGAAATGCCGCGAACTCGGCGCCGGGCGCAGGTAAACGTCCTTCTCGAAACGCAGCAGGCCCTGCTCGACGAACGCTTCCAGCCACTGATCGATCACCGCGTCGAGTTCTTCCAGGCTCCAGCGGATGAACAGCTCCGATTGCAGGTACGGATACAGCGCGCGGGTGTAGCGCAGGATCTGCTCGCGGCTCATGCGCGAGGTGCTCTGGAAGAAACTCGCCAGCAACGACGGCAGAGCGAAAATGTGCAGGACGTTGTTGCGGTAGTAAGTCATCAGGACCGCGTTCTGCTCGTCCAGATACAGAATCTTGCCCAGCGCATCGTTCTGCTCGGCGAGCAGATCCATGTCTTTCACATGCTCGATCAGCGCCCGGCCATCGCCTTCCGGCAAGGTGGTGTGCGGCGAATACGGGACTTTGCGCAGCAGCGCCAGATACAGATCCAGCACCCGCGCCATGGCCCGATCATCCAGGGCCAGACGCGTGGTCGACAGCAGTGCCAGCGCCACCAGATTCACTGGATTGATCGCGGCCGCTTCGTTGAGGTGCCGGGCGACTTTCTCGCCGAGGCGGTTGGTGGTTTCGTTCAGCCACGCCGGTTTGAACTGCGGGCCGAGCTCCTGCTGGCGCCAGTCCGGTTGCTCGGCGTCGAGAAATTCCGCCAGTTTGATCGGCTCGCCGAAGTTGACCGCGACCTGACCGAAGCGCTGCTTGAGCGCGCCGATCACTTTGAAAATATCGAAGATCGATTCTTTCTTCTTGCTCGCGCCGCGCAGCTCACCGAGGTAGGTGCGGCCTTCGAGCACGCGCTCGTATCCGATGTACACCGGCACGAACACGATCGGCATCCGCGACGAACGCAGGAAACTGCGCAGAGTGATCGCGAGCATGCCGGTTTTCGGTTGCAGCATGCGCCCGGTGCGCGAGCGCCCGCCCTCGACGAAATACTCCACCGGGAAACCTTTGGTGAACAGCGTGTGCAGGTATTCGTTGAACACCGAGGTGTACAGCGGATTGCCCTTGAACGTGCGGCGCATGAAGAACGCACCGCCGCGACGCAGCAGGCTGCCGATCACCGGCATGTTCAGGTTGATCCCGGCAGCAATGTGCGGCGGGGTCAGGCCGTTGCGGAACAGCAGATAGGAAAGCAGCAGGTAATCGATGTGGCTGCGATGGCACGGCACGTAGATCACTTCGTGACCTTGCGCGACGTTCTGCACGCCCTCGATGTGGTTGACCTTGATGCCGTCGTAGATCTTGTTCCAGAACCAGCTCAGCACCACTTCTAGAAAGCGGATCGCGGTGTAGGTGTAGTCCGAGGCGATCTCGTTGCCATAGCGCAGGGCTTGGGCCTTGGCTTTCTCCGGCGAGATTTTTTCGCGCTCGGCTTCGTCGAGGATCGCCTGTTTGACCAACGGCTGATTGAGCAGGCCTTTGACCAGATTGCGTCGGTGGGAAATGTCCGGGCCGATCACCGCGGCTTTCAAGTTGCGGAAGTGTACGCGCAGGATGCGCTGCGCCATGCGCACGGTGCGCTCATGACCCTTGTTGTGATCGATCAGTTCGCGCAGGTGGATCGGCGCGGAAAACTGCACGCGGGTTTTACGCCCGAGGACGATGATGCTCAGCAGCCGGCGCAGGCGCCCGGTGACTGCCCAGCTGTCGGCGAACAACAGTTTCCACGCGCTGTTTTCGCTGTCTGGCGACTGGCCCCAGAACACGCTGACCGGAATGATCTGCGCGTCTTCGGCTGCATTCTGTGTCAGCGCGCTGACCAGACGGGTGAGAGTCGGCGGCGCACCGCGTTTGTCCTGACGGCCGAGCCAGTCCGGGTCCGGCGTCAGGTAAAAAAACGCCGCAGGTTCGATCAGCGTACCGACCGACACCGCCAGCACCGGGCGGGGCAGGCCGGCCTTGGTGCACTCGGTGTCGACCACCGCCAGATCGGTCAGTGATGGGTTTTGCAGGACGTAGAACACCGGACGACTGCGGTCGAGGTTGAGGGTGAACGACGACTGATTGATGGTCTCGGAGCGAACCCAGAGATACAACAGGCGGCGCAGGGTGCCAAACACAAGACGGCGGAACGGGGAACGGGTCATACGGCTTCTGCGTGAGTGAATAAAACCGAGCAGGCGCTCGGGGCGGACAGTTTGCCGTATTAGGCGAAAATCGGCAAAAAAGCGCCGAAGTAATCTCCTGTTGAGAGTTTCCGCACCTGTCATATACTCGGCGCTCTGTTGCCGGTGCCCTGTTATGGACGTCGGACGCAGGCTGACGTTCCTCGAAGGCTTTCCTGCGAAAAGCCCGTTCAATAATAAAAAAGGAGTATGAACAGATGGCAACACGCGAAACCGGCAACGTGAAGTGGTTCAACGACGCCAAAGGCTATGGCTTTATCCAGCGCGACGACGGCGTGGACGTGTTCGTGCACTACCGCGCGATACGCGGCGAAGGGCACCGCTCGCTGACCGAAGGTCAACAGGTCGAGTATGCGGTGATCACCGGCGAGAAGGGGTTGCAGGCGGAAGACGTTGTAGGTCTGTAACAGCAGCTTCAAGTTTCAAGCTGCAAGCCACAAGCTATAAGCAGTTCCGCTTAAGGCTTGCAGCTTGCAGCTTGCAGCTCGTAACTTGCAGCTGCTTTTAAGCCGTTTTCCAGGTGATTTCTTCTTCCCCGTCTTCGCTGATGCGAATCCAGCGATCGGCGGTTTCTTCACCTTCTTCTTCGACCCACGTCCCCGGTGCACAACGCACCTCGACGTTCAGCGCAGCAAACGCTGCGCGGGCGCAGGCGATGTCGTCGTCCCAAGGGGTCTGGTCGCTTTCCAGGAACAGGCTGTTCCACTTGCCCACGGCTTTCGGCAGCCAGGTCACTGGCACGTTGCCGGCCTTGCACTTGTACGTCTGGCCTTTCTGTACCCAGTCGCTGCACGGGCCCAGCGCTTGGCCGAGCCAGGCGGCGATGGCCTTGTGGTCGACGTCGGCGTCTTTCAGGTAAATCTCGATGTCCGGTTGGCGCATGGATGTCCTCACTGCGGGTCTGAAAAATCCATTCGCGGATTTAGCCGGCCCCGGGTCTGTGCCCGAGACCAAAAGTTATTGAAGAACGAAATAATCGTAGCGCATCGACACGGTGGTCTCGAACGGCTCGGCCTGCTCGATCACCGCCGCACGACGCTCGGCACTGGCACGCCAGCCGTGAGGCGTCATCGCCAACAGGTTGGCGCGGTCCTCGGGCTTGTCCAGGGTCAGCTTGAATTCCAGGGTTTCGCTGTGCGCCAAAACCATGCCTTCTGGCACCAGGGCCAGATGCTTGTCGTCGGTGTACTCGCGCACTTCGTCGTACAGGCGTTCGCGCAATTCCATCAGATGGCCGCGGGTCGGGCCGACCTTCATCAGACCGCCGCCGGCGCTGAGCAGACGCTTGGCTTCCTCCCAGTCCAACGGACTGAAGACGCTGGCGAGAAACTGGCAACTGCCTGACGCCAATGGCACGCGGGCCATGCTGGCGATCAACCAGGTAATCGCCGGATTGCGCTTGCAGGCACGTTTGACAGCTTCGCGGGAAATGTCCAGTGCATAGCCATCCGCATTGGGCAACGCTTCGGCGATTTGCGCGGTGTAGTAACCCTCGCCACAACCGATGTCGACCCAGCGCTCCGGCGCATAGCTGGCCGCGAGTTCAGCCAGACGCTTGGCCACTGGCGCGTAATGCCCGGCGTTGAGGAAATCACGCCGCGCCTCGACCATCGCTTGATTGTCGCCCGGGTCGCGGCTGTTCTTGTGCTGCACCGGCAACAGGTTCAGATAACCCTGACGCGCACGGTCAAACCGATGCCCGGCGGGGCAGACCACGCCGTTCTCTACCGCATTGAGCGGCTCACTGCAGATCGGGCACGCGAGCATCAGGCGAGCAACTTGATCAGGGTCTGGTAATAGATTTCCGTCAGCACATCGAGATCCGCCGCCAGCACGCGCTCGTTGACCTGGTGAATGGTCGCGTTGACCGGGCCAAGTTCAACCACTTGCGTGCCCATGGTCGCGATGAAGCGGCCATCGGAGGTGCCGCCGCTGGTCGACGCCTTGGTCTCGCGACCGGTGATGTCCTTGATGCTCGACGATACCGCATCGAGCAGCGCGCCCGGTTCGGTGAGGAACGGCAGGCCGGACAGTGCCCAGTCGATGTGCCAGTCCAGACCATGCTTGTCGAGAATATCGGCCACACGCTTCTGCAGGCCTTCGACGGTCGATTCGGTGGAAAAACGGAAGTTGAACACAGCCACCAGATCACCGGGAATCACGTTGGTCGCGCCGGTTCCGGAATTGAGGTTGGAAATCTGGAAACTGGTCGGCGGGAAGAAATCGTTGCCGTGGTCCCAGTGCTCGGCGGCCAGCTCTGCCAGCGCCGGAGCGGCGAGGTGGATCGGGTTCTTCGCCAGATGCGGGTAGGCCACGTGGCCCTGCACGCCTTTGACCGTCAGTTTGGCGCCGAGGGAACCGCGACGGCCGTTTTTCACCACATCGCCGACCAGGGTGGTGCTCGACGGCTCGCCAACGATGCACCAGTCCAGACGCTCGTTGCGCGCGACCAGACGTTCGACCACAGCCTTGGTGCCGTGATGCGCCGGGCCTTCTTCATCGCTGGTGATCAGGAACGCGACCTTGCCTTTATGGTTCGGGTAATCGGCGACAAAGCGTTCAGCGGCGACGGTCATCGATGCCAGGCTGCCTTTCATGTCTGCCGCGCCACGACCGCAAAGCATGCCATGTTCGTCGATCACGGCATTGAACGGATCGATCTGCCATGCGGTAACCGGACCGGTCGGCACCACGTCGGTGTGACCGGCGAAGCACAGCACCGGGCCGTCGTTGTTGCCGTGAGTGGCCCAGAAGTTATCCACATCTTCGATGCGCATCGGCTCCAGGGTGAAACCGGCATCGCCCAGGCGCTGCATCATCTGCTTCTGGCAGTCGGCATCGACCGGGGTCACGGAAGGACGGCGGATCAGGTCGATGGCCAGTTGAAGGGTCGGCGATAGGTCGGCGTGGGCCGTCATGGAAAACTCCGGGATCATGGGGTATGAGCTTGGGCTTCTAATGTGGGAGCGAGCCTGCTCGCGAAAGCGGTCTACCAGGCACCTTAAAGGTTGAATGTTACAACGCCTTCGCGAGCAGGCTCGCGCCCACAAGGGACAGGGGTGGTCAGTCAGACCGGTTATCACGCCAAGCCCCGCAAAATGGCGGTTATCTTAAAGCAAAACGGCGACCATTGGCCGCCGTTTAGTGCTGCGTTGCGGATTTAGACGACCGGTGCCGGCTCAGCCTTGGCCACAGGTTTGGGCAGCGACGACAGGAACGCCATGATCAGTGCCGCCAGGTACGGCAGCGACTGCACCAGCAGCATGGTTACCCAGAAGCGCATGTCATTGCTCGGAATGCCCTGCACCAGGAAAATCCCCAGCGCCGCGCCCCACAGCAACAGCATGATGAACAGCTCCTCGCGAGCCTCGCTGATCGCCACCCAGAAACCGTGGTTGTCGGCGTTTTTCGGCGTGCGGAAGAACGGAATGCTGCTGGTGAAGAAACCGTACAGCACCGCTTTGGCGATGGTGTGCGACAACGCCAGCCCGGCCAGCGCCGCGCAGAACGCATCTTTCAGATTCACGCCGACGGCGCGGCGGTAGAGGAAGATGATCTTGCCGACCTTGAACACGAACAGCGCCAGCGGCGGGATCGCGAAAATCAGCAACGGCGGATCGACCCGTTGCGGCACGATGATCATCGCCGCCGACCATAGCAGCGCGCCAACGGTGAAGAAGATGTTCATGCCATCGGCGACCCACGGCAGCCAACCGGCGAGGAAGTGATAACGCTGACCGCGAGTCAGTTCGGTGTCCTTGCCGCGCAGCAGGCTGCGGGTGTGGCGCTTGATGATCTGGATCGCGCCATAGGCCCAGCGGAAACGCTGTTTCTTGAAGTCGATGAAGGTATCCGGCATCAGGCCCTTGCCGTAGCTGTCGTGGTAATACGCCGCCGACAGGCCTTTCTCGAACACGCGCAAACCGAGTTCGGCGTCTTCACAGATGCACCAGTCAGCCCAGCCCAATTCTTCCAGCACGGAACGGCGGGTCATGGTCATGGTGCCGTGCTGAATGATCGCGTCACGGTCGTTGCGGGTGACCATGCCGATATGGAAGAAGCCTTTGTATTCGGCGTAGCACAGCTTTTTGAAGGTGCTTTCGTTCTGGTCGCGATAATCCTGCGGCGACTGCACCACGGCGATTTTCGGGTCGGCGAAGTGCGGCACCATGTGCTTGAGCCAGTTCGGGTGCACACAGTAATCGGAGTCGATCACCGCAATGACTTCGGCGTCCTTGGCGGTGTGCGGGATCAGATAATTCAGCGCGCCGCCCTTGAAACCGGCCAGCGGCGAAACGTGGAAGAACTTGAAGCGCGGGCCGAGGGTTGCGCAGTAATCGCGCACCGGTTCCCACACCGCCGGATCCTTGGTGTTGTTGTCGATGATCAAGACTTCGAAGTCTGGATAATCGAGCGCGGCCAAGGCATCGAGGGTCTGTTTGACCATCTCTGGCGGCTCGTTGTAGCAGGGCACGTGGATCGACACTTTCGGCCGGTAGTCGGAATCGCCGAGCACCGGCAGGAATTCCCGACGGCGTTTGTGAATCCACACCGCTTCGGCCAGTTCATGGGCCTCGGTGAGCAGGACGATGAATACCCCGAGCGCACCGAGCGCCAGGAGAAATCCGACCGTTAGGCTGAACCACGTGCTGTATTGCTGGCTGTAGTCGTAACCGATGTACACCAGCACCGAACCGCAGAGGAACGCGATAAACGTCAGGAACGTGCGACCGCGCTGGCGCAGCGCCGAGCCGTCGATCATCAGCAGGGTCAGCGACAGCAGCGCCAGCACCACCGAGCCGATGGCCAGTACGCGCCATTGCGGAATCGCCACCACCGGGCCTTCGAAATTGAATTTCTGCTGGCGCGCGGCGTTGAACACGCCCCAGTAGGCGCCGACCGAACCTTCATCGCTGGCCTTCCACGGCTGATCGAACGCTTC
Source organism: Pseudomonas siliginis (assembly GCF_019145195.1). Lineage (GTDB taxonomy): Bacteria > Pseudomonadota > Gammaproteobacteria > Pseudomonadales > Pseudomonadaceae > Aquipseudomonas > Aquipseudomonas siliginis. The sequence continues at coordinate 278,154 of NZ_JAHSTW010000011.1, read as the reverse complement.
GATCACGAAGTAGTTGAAGCCCTGGCGATTGAGCTTGTTGACCAGCGTGCGCAGATAAATTGCCTGATCGGCCGGCGAGGCATCGGCGCCACCGCGCATGCGACCGTTGCTCGGCCAGCCGACCTCGGACAGCAGCAGCGGTTTTTTCGGAAAGAGTTTTTTCAGATCGCGGGCGCGGTCGAAGACGAACTGGCCGGCCTTGTCCACCGGAATGAATTCCCAGTAGGGCAGGACGTGGGCGGCGATCAGGTCAACGTGCTTGGCCAGTTGCGGGTATTTCTCCCAGATGTGCCATTGCTCGGAAGTCGTCACCGGTACTTTTACCGCAGCGCGCACCCGATCCAGCAGAACGATCAGGGCTTCCGGGGTGATTTCTTCACGAAACAGCGCCTCGTTGCCGACCACCACGCGCACGACGCTGCGCGAGGTGTTGGCCAGTTCGATGGCTTTGGTGATTTCCCGTTCGTTGCGTTCCTGGTCCGGGCTGATCCAGATACCGAGGGTGACACGCAGGCCGAATTCTTCAGCCAGTTTCGGGATGTCTCCCAACGAACCGTCGACCGAATAGATACGAATGTTGTCGGTCAGCTTGCTCATGATTTCCAGGTCACGGCGCATTTCATCGTCAGACGGATACTGATCCTTCTGTGGGAATTGCCCCTGCTGGAATGGCGAATACGAGAAGCCGGAGATTTGCTGCGGCCAGTTCGGCGCCGTGACCGGGCGATTGACCAGCGCCCAGAAACCGGTGAACAAGGCAGCGATGGCCAGCACCACCACCAGGTTGAGTCCAAATTTACGCGATGACATAGCTGTTTCGGGTTCCAAAGGCTGTGGAACGAAGGATCGGTCGGATAGACGCCCGAGGGGCGCGCATCCTACACCGGCGGTTAACCAGTCGTACAACTGACGGGAAAATGCCTGACATTGGGCAGCCGTCTCTGACTTAAGTTCTTACACTTGTCGCTTGCAGCTTAAAACTTGTCGCTGCGTAGCCCTATAATGCGCGCCGGTTTTTGGGGTAATGGTCATGAGTACAGAAGATCCGCGGTTTGCAGGCATCGCCCGTTTGTATGGCATCGAGGGCCTGGAACGCTTGCGCGCCGCCCATGTGGCGATCGTCGGCGTCGGTGGCGTCGGTTCCTGGGCGGCGGAAGCCATGGCCCGTTGCGGAGTTGGGGAGATCTCGCTGTTCGACCTTGATGACGTCTGCGTCAGTAATGCCAACCGTCAGTTGCACGCCTTGGACAGCACTGTCGGCAAACCCAAGGTCGAGGTGATGGCCGAGCGCCTGCGCGGGATCAACCCCGATTGCACGGTGCACGCCGTGGCCGATTTCGTCACCCGCGACACCATGGCCGAATACATCACGCCGAACATCGACTGCGTGATCGACTGCATCGATGCGGTCAATGCCAAAGCGGCGCTGATCGCCTGGTGCAAACGCCGCAAGATCCAGATCATCACCACCGGCGGCGCGGGCGGGCAGATTGACCCGACGCTGATTCAGGTTTGCGACCTGAACCGCACCTTCAACGATCCGCTGGCTTCGAAAGTGCGCTCGACCTTGCGTCGTGACTACGGCTTTTCCCGCACCGTGACCCGTCACTACAGCGTGCCGTGCGTGTTTTCCACCGAACAGCTGCGCTACCCGAAACCGGATGGCAGCATTTGTCTGCAGAAGAGTTTTGTCGGCGATGGCGTGAAGCTCGACTGCGCCGGCGGATTTGGCGCGGTGATGATGGTCACGGCGACATTTGGTATGGTCGCGGCGACCAAGGCTGTGGACAAGATTGTGGCGGGGGTGCGGCGCCCTTCGGACCGAGTAAAACCTCAGGTTTGAACGGTGAGGCTGATGACCTCATCGCTGGCAAGCCAGCTCCCACAGGTATTGGGTAAGTTCAGTGCATCTATGAACACCACCGAACCCTGTGGGAGCTGGCTTGCCAGCGATGGCGATTAACCGGCCAACTCATTCATCCGCTGGAGCACCGCATTCAAGCCATTACTGCGCGAAGGCGACAGCTGCCGCGACAGTCCCAGCTGATTGAACCACTCCGGCAAATCCACCTGCTGCAACTCAGTCGCCGACAAGCCGTCGACCCGCAACAGCAGCAACGCCACCAACCCGCGAATCATCCGCGCATCGCTGCTTGCCTTGAACTGCCAGTGCCCGTCGCGCAAATCCCCGACCAGCCACACCTGACTCTCACAGCCATGCACCCGGTTGGCCTCGCACTTTTGCGCGTCATCCAGCACCGGCAAGCGATCGCCAAACTGCATCAGCAGCCGCGCCCGCTGTTCCCAGCCCGCCGCAGTCTGAAACGTCTGCAGCGCTTCGGCCGCCTCCACCGGCAGGCTCATCGCAACATCTCCAGCGCCTGATCCAGCGCCTCGAAAAAGCGCTCCAGATCTTCCGAGTCGTTATACAGCGCCAGCGACACGCGAATCGCGCCGGCCAGTTCGAAGCTTTTCATCAGCGGCATGGCGCAGTGATGCCCCGCGCGTACGGCAATGCCTTGTTCGGTGAGCAGATGCGCCAGATCGGCGTTGTGCACGCCTTCGACGACAAAACTGGCCAGCGCCAGTTGCGGCTTACCGAGCAGGCGAATGCCGTTGCGGGCGGCGAGGCCGCGCAACAGGTAGTCGTGCAGCGCCGCTTCATGGGCAGATACGGCGTCCTGATCCAAACCGGCCAAGTAGTCGAGGGTCGCTCCGAGGCCGATGACACTGGCGATCGGCGGTGTGCCTGCCTCGAACCCCAACGGCGCCGGGCGGAAGCGCGAATCCTGATAGTTGGCGTCGAGCACCATCTCGCCGCCGAACTGCCAATGCTGCAATTGCTCCAGCGCAGCGTTGCGCCCGAACAGCACGCCCAGACCATCCGGGCCGTAGAGCTTGTGGCTGGAAAACACATAAAAGTCGCAACCCAGCGCCTGCACGTCATGCCGGCCATGCACCACGCCTTGCGCGCCATCGACCACGGTCAGCGCGTTCTGCGCCTTGGCCATGCCGAGCAAAGCGGTCAGTGGCTGCCAGGCGCCGAGCACATTGGACAACTGGCTGACCGCCAGCAAACGCGTGCGCGGGCCGATCAGATGCACGGCAGCGGCGAGGTCGATCAGGCCGTCGGCATCCAGCGGCAGGATCACCAGTTTCAGGTTGCGGCGTTGCGCCAGTTGCTGCCACGGCAACAGGTTGGCGTGATGCTCCAGAGCGCTGATGACAATCTCATCGCCCGGCTCGAACAAATGTTCAAGACCGTAAGCCAGCAGATTCAAGGCACTGGTGGCGCCGTGGGTGAAAATTATCTGCCCGCTGTCACCGGCATTCAGCCACTGGCCAACCTTGCGCCGGCTGTCTTCGAACGCTTGTGTCGCGTGAGCACCCGGCAGGTGTTGCGCACGATGCACATTGGCCGCGCCGTTGGCGTAGTAATGCGTCAGTGCGTCGAGCAGGGCCTGGGGTTTTTGCGTGGTGGCGGCGTTGTCCAGATAGGTCTGGTCTTGCCGTTGCAGGGCGGCGATAGCCGGGAAATCGGCGCGCCAGGGGGAGGGGATCATCATGGGTTCAGCCCTGTGAAATTGGGCGGGATGTACGCCAAACCTGTAGGAGTGAGCCTGCTCGCGAAAGCGTCATTGAGGACGCCAGAAGTTTCGCGAGCAGACTCGCTCCCACAGGCCTACAGCGCTTAGTTGTGAGCGTGCAGCGCTTCGTTCAGTTCGATCGCCGATTTGTGGGTCTTGCATTCCACTGCACCGGTTTCCGAATTGCGACGGAACAGCAGATCAGTCTGACCAGCCAGCTCACGCGCCTTCACAACCTTGACCAGATTGTTGTGCTCGTCCAGCAGCGCAACCTTGGTGCCGGCGGTCACGTACAGGCCCGATTCCACAGTGTTGCGGTCGCCCAGCGGAATACCGATACCGGCGTTGGCGCCGATCAGGCAGCCTTCGCCGACCTTGATCACGATGTTGCCGCCGCCCGACAGGGTACCCATGGTCGAGCAACCGCCGCCCAGGTCCGAACCCTTGCCGACGAATACGCCAGCGGAAACGCGTCCTTCGATCATGCCCGGGCCTTCGGTGCCGGCGTTGAAGTTGATGAAACCTTCGTGCATGACGGTGGTGCCTTCGCCGACGTAAGCGCCCAGACGCAGACGTGCAGCATCAGCGATACGCACGCCGGCCGGTACCACGTAGTCGGTCATTTTCGGGAACTTGTCCACCGAGAACACTTCCAGCAGCTCGCCGCGCAGGCGCGCTTCGAGTTGCATTTCCGCCAGTTCGCTCAGGTCGATCGCGCCCTGGCTGGTCCACGCCACGTTCGGCAGCAGCGGGAAGATACCGGCCAGGCTCACGCCGTGCGGCTTGACCAGACGGTGCGAGAGCAGATGCAGCTTGAGGTAGGCCTCAGGCGTGGAGGTCAGTTGCGCGTCTTCGGCCAGCAGCGTGGCGACCAGCGGCTTGTGGCTTTCAGCCAGGCGGGTCAGCAGCTTGCCTTGCACGGCGTCGATGCCTTTCACGGCTTCAGCCAGTTGCGCAGCCTGGGCGGTGGTGAAGGTGATGGCCTGGTTGCCTTCGGTGTAACCGAGGATCGGCGCAACAGCCGCGACCAGTTCGGCCGAAGGATTGAGCAGTGGCTGTGCGTAGAACACTTCCAGCCATGCGCCTTGACGGTTCTGGGTGCCGACACCAAAGGCGATGCTGAACAGGGAATTGGACATGTGAATACCTCTACAAAGAGTGACGGGCTGCTTACTTCAGAGCGGCCGCGTAGATATCTGGCTTGAAGCCAATCAGGGTTCGGTCACCGAGATCGAGCACCGGGCGCTTGATCATCGAGGGTTGCGCGAGCATCAGTTCGATGGCTTTCGCTTGGTCGAGATCGGCTTTGCGTTCGTCATCGAGTTTGCGAAAGGTCGTGCCGGCGCGGTTCAACACGGTTTGCCAGCCGTGCTCGTCGCACCATTGGCTCAGGTGCTCACGGTCAATGCCGGCGGTCTTGTAATCGTGAAAGTCATAGCTGACAGCGTGTTCATCGAGCCAGGTGCGCGCCTTTTTCATGGTGTCGCAGGCTTTGATGCCGAAAAGGTGCAACGTTTTACTTGAAACGGCCAAGGAATCGCCCCCTTTACAGGTGCTGGAAAAAAATGGTGACGGATTATGCCATGACCGGACGGTTTCGTCGGCCACGGTTGTCGTAACGCTGTAAAACCTGTGGGAGCGAGCCTGCTCGCGAAGAGGCCACATCAATCAATATCTCTGTGTGCTGAACGACCGCTTTCGCGAGCAGGCTCGCTCCCACAAGGGGGTCGCGTTCCGGTCGTGCGACATAGGTGCAACGGTCAGCCACAGCCTAAGGCGCTAATATGGCAGTTCAACGCTGTCGATCGCCTGAGATTTTCGTTTTATGCAAACTGCTTACACCGTCCTGATCCTGCTGATGCTGGTCAGCGTCTCGCGCCTGGTCGGGCGGGTTATCCCGCTGCCATTGCCGCTGGTGCAAATCGCCGCCGGTGCCTTGCTCGCCTGGCCGACCCTGGGGCTGCACGTCGCCCTCGACCCGGAATTGTTCCTGTTTCTGTTCCTGCCGCCGTTGTTGTTTTCCGATGGCTGGCGCATGCCCAAACGCGCCTTTTGGCAATTGCGTGGACCGATCCTGACCCTGGCCGTCGGCCTTGTTCTGTTCACCGTGGTCGGTGCCGGTTATTTCATTCATTGGCTGTTGCCAACTATTCCGCTGCCAGTGGCCTTCGCCCTTGCCGCGGTTTTGTCACCGACGGACGCCGTGGCGGTTTCAGCGATTTCGCAGAACCGTCTCCCCACGCCGCTGATGCACATCCTCCAGGGCGAGGCGCTGATGAATGACGCCTCAGGCCTGGTGACCTTCAAATTCGCCCTCGCTGCAGCGATCACGGGCGTGTTTTCGCTGACCAATGCCAGTCTGACCTTCGTCGCGGTGGCCCTCGGTGGCCTGGCTGTGGGTGTAGCGTTGAGCTGGCTGGTCGGGCGTCTGCGAGCGTGGATGATCGCCCGGGGCTGGGACGATCCGGCCACTCACGTGGTGTTCATGTTGCTGCTGCCGTTCGCCGCTTATGTACTGGCCGAACGTTTGGGCGCTTCAGGGATTCTCTCGGCGGTGGCGGCGGGGATGATGCAAAGCTGGCTCGACCTGCTGCCGCGCCAGACCAGCACGCGATTGCTTAATCGCAGCGTCTGGGCGCTGCTCGAATTTGCGTTCAATGGCTTGATCTTCCTGCTGCTGGGCCTGCAATTGCCAGACATCATCAAGGCTGTGGTCAGCCATGAGCCGACGCTGTGGCCGACGTTGTTCTATCGCTGCCTCGATGTATTGGCGATTTTCGTCGCGCTGGTGCTGCTGCGGTTCATCTGGGTGCAGAGCATCTGGCGCTTGTCGGTGTTGCTGCGCCGACTGCGCGGCAAGGGCGAGCTGACCCAAGTGCCGACGGCGCGTTCATGCTGGTTGCTGACGGTGGGCGGTGTGCGCGGGGCGGTGACGCTGGCAGGCGTGATGTCGGTGCCGATGCTGATCGGCGCCGAGGCTTTTCCTGAACGCGACTTACTGATCTTCATTGCTGCCGGGGTGATTCTGCTGTCGCTGGTCTCGGCCTGTATCGCGCTGCCCTTGCTGCTGCGCGGCATCGACAAAAGTCCCGACGACAAGCGTCGTCAGGAAGTGCGCGACGCCTGGCGCAAGACGGCCGAAGCGGCGATTCACTCGCTGGAAAGCGAAGAAGTGGTCCCACAGGATGCCGCTCAAGCAGCGCTGGCAGCGGAGCTCAAGGCGCGGATCATGTCCGAATATCGCCATCAACTTGATGTGTTCAATGATTCTGCCGAGGCTCAGGCGCTGGCATTCCAGATGGATCTGCTTGAGCGTCGCCTGCGTTTGAAAGCGCTGCGCGCGCAACGCCTGGAACTCTACAGCCTCAGTCGTCAGCACCAGATCGGTGATGACGTGTTGCGAGAAGTGCTCGGGGAACTGGATTTGAGCGAGGCCAATCTGGGCCAGGTCAAATAGCCGGTTGAGCGCTTGCAGCAGGGGGCTGCCGCAAGCGCTCCGTGATCACTTCTGGCGGGTGATGAAGTCACGAATCCGTTCGGCGGCTTCGACGCATTCCGCCAGCGGCGCAACCAGTGCCATACGCACACGGCCGGCGCCAGGATTGACGCCATCGACATCGCGAGACAGATACGAGCCCGGCACCACGGTCACGTGCTCCTGTTCGAACAGATCGCGGCAGAACGCCGCATCATCGCCCTGCACATTCGGCCACAGATAGAAGCTGCCATCCGGGCGCTGCACGTCCATCACCGGGCCGAGGGTCTCCAGCACCGCATCGAATTTCTCCCGGTACAGCGCACGGTTGGCGCGCACATGCACTTCGTCATTCCACGCGGCAACGCTGGCCAGTTGAGTCTGTACCGGCATCGCGCAGCCGTGGTAAGTGCGATAGAGCAGGAAACCCTTGAGGATGTCGGCATCGCCGGCAACGAAGCCTGAGCGCAGGCCTGGCAGGTTGGAGCGCTTGGACAGGCTATGAAAGACCACGCAGCGCTTGAAGTCATTGCGGCCCAGTTCGACGCAGGCGCTGAGCAGGCCCGGCGGCGGCGTCTGTTCATCGAAGTACAGTTCGCTGTAGCACTCGTCGGCGGCAATCACGAAGTCGTACTGATCAGCCAGGGCGATCAGCTTCTTCAGGGTCTCAACCGGAATCAGCGCGCCGGTCGGATTGCCCGGCGAGCACAGGAACAGAATCTGGCAGCGCTGCCAGATGTCTGGCGAAACGGCGTCGAAGTCCGGGTTGAAGCCGTTTTCATCTAGGCACGGCAGGTAATGCGGCTTGGCCCCGGCGAGAAACGCCGCGCCTTCGTAGATCTGATAGAACGGGTTGGGGCTGACCACCAGCGCATCGTCACCACGATTGACCACGGTCTGGGTAAAGGCGAACAGCGCTTCACGGGTGCCGTTGACCGGCAGCACGTTGCGCGCCGGATCGATCCAGCCGTTCGGCACACCAAAACGACGCTCGCACCAGCCGGCGATGGCTTCGCGCAGGGCCGGAATGCCGAGGGTAGTCGGGTACACCGCCATCTGATCCAGATTGTTCGCCAGCGCTTCGGCGACAAAACTCGGCGAACGGTGTTTCGGCTCGCCGATCGACAGGGCGATCGGGCGTTTGTCCGGGTTCGGCGTAACGCTGCCGAGCAGGGCGCGGAGCTTTTCGAACGGGTACGGCTGGAGCTGGTTCAGAGCGTTGTTCATTGGGGCCTCTTTTAAATGCTCAAGAGCTTTCTGTGGCGAGGGGCTTTATCCCCGTTGGGCTGCGCAGCGGCCCCAAAACCATCACTGCGGTTCAACTGAATGTCCGCATACACAGGTTTTACGACTGCTTCGCAGCCGAACGGGGATAAATCCCCTCGCCACAGGGGATTGTATGTACCGGAGGAAAGCATGGGCTGCATTCACAGGGATAAACGGGTGATTCAGATACTGATTCGCGAAAGTTTGATATCCGGTTCCTGATTGACGCTCAGTTGTTCGACGATCGCATCTTGCAGACGGCTGCACAGCAGCGGATCGGACAGCGGCTGGTTGTGCGCGTCGGTGATGAAGAACACGTCTTCCACGCGCTCGCCCAGGGTCGCAATCTTGGCGTTCTGCAGCGACAGGTCGAACTCGAGGAAAATCCCTCCGACCCGCGCCAGCAGGCCCGGCCGGTCAGGCGCGGTCAGCTCCAGCACGGTCACTGGACGTTGGGCGTCGTTGTGGATCGTTACTTGCGGGGCGAAGGCGAAGTGTTTGAGCTGGCGCGGCACACGGCGCTGGATGATCGTTGGGTAGTCGTCCGGGTTGCGCAGCGCTTCGGTCAGGCCTTCGCGGATCTGCTTGATCCGCGCCGGGTTGTCGCCGATCGATTCGCCTTCGTTGTCGAGCACGATGTAGGTGTCGAGGGTGAACTGGCTGCTTGAGGTGATGACCCGGGCGTCGTGAATGTTCAGGTTGAGCTGGTCCATCGCCGCCACGGTCACGGCGAAGAAGTCGTGCTGGTCCGGTGCATAAATGAAGATCTGCGTGCCGCCCTCGAACTCGCGCTGGGTGGTTTCCTTGATCAGCACCAGCGGCCCGCCATCCACCGGTTGCTGCAGGATCGCATCGCTGTGCCAGGCGACGTCGCCGGCGGTGTGGCGCAGGAAATAGTCATCGCCCAATTGCGCCCACAGCTGCTCGACGTCGTCCGGGTCGGTGCCGCCGCGCACCAGAATGTCCAGCGCGGCGCTCTGCGTCTGGCGGATCTGCTCTTCGCGATCCACCGGGTTTTCCAGGCCCCGGCGCAGGGCTCGTTTGGTCTCGGTGTAGAGCTGGCGCAACAGGCTGGCGCGCCATGAATTCCACAGCGTCGGATTGGTCGCGTTGATGTCGGCCACGGTCAGCACATAGAGATAGTCGAGGCGTGTTTCGTCGCCGACCGCCTGGGCGAAATCGTGGATCACCTGCGGGTCGGACAGATCCTTGCGCTGCGCAGTGGTGGACATCACCAGGTGGTTCTGCACCAGCCAGACGATCAGGCGGCTGTCCCACACCGGCAACTGATGGCGCTGGCAGAACGCCTCGGCATCGACCGCGCCAATCTCCGAGTGATCGCCATGCCGGCCCTTGCCGATGTCGTGATACAGACCGGCCATGTAGATCAGCTCAGGTTTGGGCAGCTTGGCCATGAGCTTGGCGGCCAGCGGAAATTTCTCCGAGACCTGGGTGTACTGCAGTTTGCGCAGGTGCTTGATCAGGTTCAGCGTGTGCGCATCGACCGTATAGATGTGGAACAGGTCGTGCTGCATCTGCCCGACGATAAAACCGAACTCCGGCAGATAACGGCCGAGAATGCCGTAACGGTTCATCCGCCGCAGATTGCGGTGGATACCGATCTTGCATTTGAACAGCTCGATGAACAGGCTGGTGTTGCGGATATCGTTACGGAAGCTGTCATCGATCAGATGACGATGTTCGCGCAGCAGACGAATGGTGTCGGCGCGCACGCCTTTGATTTCCGGCTGTTGGGCCATCAGCACGAAAATTTCCAGCATGGCGAACGGCGTGCGGCGGAACACATTGTCATTGCGCGCCTCGATGTAGCCGTCATGCAGCTGGAATCGCGAATTGATCGGTTGCGGCGGCGCTTCATCTTCCGGGGCGAGGATGACTTCCTCGAAGTGCTGGATGATCAGATCGCTCAGTTGGGCGATGCTCATCACGGTGCGGAAGTACTGCTGCATGAAGTTTTCGACCGCCTGTTTGGCGTCGTCTCCTTCAAAGCCGAGCAGGCCGGCAATGGTGCGTTGATGATCGAACAGCAAGCGGTCTTCGGAGCGGCCGGCGAGCATGTGCAAGGCATAGCGCACTTTCCACAGAAATTCCTGGGAGGAGGCGAGCAGGGCATTTTCGCTTTCGACCAGAAAACCTTCGCCGGCGAGGGCGCGCAGGTTCAGGGTGCCGTACTGTCTGCGGGCGACCCAGAGGATTGTCTGAATGTCACGCAGACCGCCGGGCGAGCCTTTGACGTTGGGTTCGAGGTTGTATTCGGTGTCGTTGTATTTGTGATGACGAGCCTTCTGCTCGGCTCGCTTGGCCAGGAAGAACTCCTTGGCCGGCCACATGTGCGCGGTGCTGGTGACGTCGAGCATGCGCTGGCGCAGACGCTCGGGGCCGCAGATAGTCCGGCTTTCCATCAGGTTGGTGACCACCGTCAGGTCGGCGCGGGCCTCTTCGGCACACTCATCGACCGAGCGCACGCTCTGGCCGACTTCCAGACCGATGTCCCACAACAGCGTCAGAAAACGCTCGATGGAGTCGCGGAAAACTTCGTGGTCAGCGCTGTCGAGCAGGATCAGCAGATCAATGTCGGAATAGGGATGCAGCTCGCCGCGGCCGTAGCCGCCCACTGCCACCAGAGCGATGTCGGCGTCTTCGCTCCAGTTGAACTGCTCCCAGGCCTTTTGCAGGATGTTGTCGACAAACCAGGCGCGGTCTTCGATCAGGCGGCGGATATCGCGGCCCTTGCGAAAACGCGTGTCGAGAACCTCGCGGGCCTGGCGGATCGCCTTCTTGAACGCCGCGATCGGACTCGCTTTAAGGGCCAGTTCAGCCTGGAACTGGCCGCGGTCGAAGAGTTCGGGATCCACCTGCGGCATCGATTGGCTTTCCTTCTATAGGCTGGGAGCGTTCTGGGTGTCAGGCCGAGATACGCGGGATGGTGTCATCGCTGCGCAAAGTGAAAATCTCGTAGCCGGTGTCGGTGACCAGCAGGGTGTGTTCCCACTGTGCCGACAGCTTGCGGTCCTTGGTGATCGCGGTCCAGCCGTCGCCGAGCACCTTGGTGTCGGCCTTGCCCTGGTTGATCATCGGCTCGATGGTGAAGGTCATGCCAGCCTTCAGTTCCATGCCGGTGCCGGCGCGACCGTAGTGCAGGATCTGCGGTTCTTCGTGGAAGACCTTGCCGATGCCGTGGCCGCAGAACTCGCGCACCACTGAGAAACCGTTCTTTTCCGCGTGCTTCTGGATTACTTCGCCGATGTCGCCGAGGCGGCAGCCGGGCTTGACGATCTCGATCGCCTTGTACATGCATTCCTGGGTGACCTGCGACAGGCGCTCGGCCCAGACCGGTACCTCGCCGACGTGGAACATGCGGCTGGTATCGCCGTGGTAGCCGTCCTTGATCACCGTGACGTCGATGTTCAGGGTGTCGCCGTTTTTCAGCGGTTTGTCGTTCGGGATGCCGTGGCAGACCACATGGTTGATCGAAGTGCAGATCGACTTCGGGTAGCCCTTGTAGTTGAGCGGGGCAGGGATGGCCTGCTGCACGTTGACGATGTAGTCATGGCAGATCTGGTTGAGCTGATCAGTGGTCACGCCCGGTTTGACATGTTCGGCAATCATTTCCAGCACATCGGCGGCCAGTTTGCCGGCGACACGCATGCCAGCGATGTCCTCGGGGGTTTTGAGGTTGACGGTCATACAGGCTCTCTCTGCGCTCGGCGGCGCTTACGGATACGAATTGGGTGGCAAGCGGACATTTTGCGACCCTGAAAAACGCGATTCTACCAGACGGGAGGCGCAAATCCGCGCCTGCATGTCCAGCTTCTATCTATACAATGGTGCCCATCGAGCCGATTCCAAGGGGGCTGCGCCCATGTCACTGGTGCGAATACAGATTCCGGGTTCCGTTTCTGCGCACCCTGTGGTATAAAATGCGCCGCTTTCCGGGGATGCCCCGAAAAGCTTAAATCCACACACGTGTCGACACGATGACCTGGGTGCCTTGGGCTTTATGCCTCTGGTTGGTCATTGGGATACGTGGAGGCCAAACCCGACTTATCAAGGAACTATCATGTCCCAAGTCAACATGCGCGATATGCTGAAGGCCGGTGTGCACTTCGGTCACCAAACCCGTTACTGGAATCCGAAAATGGGCAAGTACATTTTCGGCGCGCGTAACAAGATTCACATCATCAACCTTGAAAAAACCCTGCCAATGTTCAACGAAGCTCTGACTTTCGTAGAGCGTCTGGCCCAGGGCAAAAACAAGATTCTGTTCGTCGGCACCAAGCGTTCCGCTGGCAAGATCGTTGCTGAAGAAGCAGCACGTTGCGGTTCGCCGTACGTCGATCACCGCTGGTTGGGCGGCATGCTGACCAACTTCAAGACCATTCGTGCTTCCATCAAGCGTCTGCGTGACCTTGAAGTTCAAGCCGAAGACGGTACTTTCGCCAAGCTGACCAAGAAAGAAGCGCTGATGCGCTCCCGTGATCTTGAGAAGCTGGATCGTTCGCTGGGCGGCATCAAGGACATGGGCGGTCTGCCAGACGCACTGTTCGTGATCGACGTTGACCACGAGCGCATCGCGATCACCGAAGCCAACAAGCTGGGCATCCCGGTCATCGGCGTTGTCGATACCAACAGCAGCCCGGAAGGCGTTGACTACATCATCCCAGGCAACGATGACGCCATCCGCGCTATCCAGCTGTACATGGGTTCGATGGCTGACGCAGTTATCCGCGGTCGCAACAACGTTGCTGGCGGTACTGTTGAATTCGCAGCTGAAGAAACTCAGGCTGCAGCTGAGTAATCGACGCCCCTGGCGTTGACTCAGTAAGCAAAAAGGGGGCTTGGCCCCCTTTTTGCCACCTCGAAAACCATTTGTCGGCGCCCACGTCTGTATTTGTCATGTGCGGCAGCCAACATGGGTGGTTCGGGAAGAATTGAACGCCCGTTCGATCGGGTGGAATGGTTGAAAACCTATCCAAGAGGAATTTGAAAATGGCAGCAATTACTGCAGCGTTGGTCAAAGAACTGCGCGAGCGTACCGGCGAAGGCATGATGGATTGCAAGAAAGCCCTGGAAAAGGCTGACGGCGACATCGAAAAAGCCATTGATGACATGCGTGCTTCGGGCGCCATCAAGGCTGCGAAAAAAGCTGGCAACGTTGCCGCTGAAGGCGCAATCGCCATCAAATCGAATGACAAGGCAGCCGTGCTGCTGGAAGTCAACTCGCAGACCGACTTCCTGGCCCTGCAAGACGATTTCAAGAACTTCGTTGCTGCCAGCGTAGAAAAAGCTTTCGACGAAAAACTGACCGACGCAGCTCCGCTGATCGCCGCTCAGGAAGCGGCTCGTGAAGCGCTGGTTGCCAAAGTCGGCGAGAACGTCAACATCCGTCGTCTGGTACGCGTAGAAGGTGACGTTGTCGGCACCTACCTGCACGGTAACAAGATCGGTGTTGCTGTTGTCCTGAAAGGCGGTGACGTCGAGCTGGCCAAAGACATCGCTATGCACGTTGCTGCAAGCAACCCTGAGTTCCTGCTGCCTTCGCAAGTCTCCGACGAAGCGATCGAGCGTGAGAAAGCTGTGTTCCTGCAGCTGAACGAAGAAAAGATCAAAGGCAAGCCAGAAAACATTGTTGAGAACATGGTCAAAGGCCGTATCAGCAAGTTCCTGGCAGAAGCGAGCCTGGTCGAGCAGGCGTTCGTCAAGAACCCTGAAGTCAAGGTTGGCGAGCTGGCCAAGAAAGCCGGCGCTGAAATCGTTTCCTTCACTTACTTCAAAGTAGGCGAAGGCATCGAGAAGCCGGTCGACAACTTCGCTGAAGAAGTTGCTGCCCAGCTGGCTGCCGCCAAGCAATAAGACGGTTTTTCAACTGTCGCCCGAAAGAGGCTGCCCGCTAACGCGCGCAGCCTCTTTTCAGATGGGGTACCAATTTTTTATTTGGTTTCCACCCGGAACTGACTTACAAAGCCATGTTCCGATGGCGCTGCAGCAGCGCCAAGCTAGAGTGAACGCCAGCTGTAAACAGCTCGCAAAGAATTTTAAATACGCCGCAGGAGAGATTCGCAATGGCTCAGCAGGGCAGTGGTTATCAGGCTCGCTATAAACGCATTCTACTCAAGCTTAGCGGCGAGGCCCTGATGGGCTCGGAAGAGTTCGGGATCGATCCTAAGGTACTGGATCGCATGGCGCTGGAAGTCGGCCAACTGGTCGGCATCGGCGTCCAGGTCGGTCTGGTGATCGGCGGTGGCAACCTGTTCCGTGGCGAGGCCCTGAGCAAGGCCGGGATGGATCGGGTCACGGGCGACCACATGGGCATGCTGGCCACTGTGATGAACGCCCTGGCCATGCGCGATGCGCTGGAACGTGCCAATATCTCGGCCATCGTCATGTCGGCCATTTCCATGGTCGGTGTGACCGATCACTACGATCGCCGCAAAGCCATGCGTCACCTGAACTCCAAAGACGTCGTGATCTTCGCGGCCGGTACCGGCAATCCGTTCTTCACCACGGATTCGGCAGCCTGCCTGCGTGCAATCGAAATCGACGCCGACGTTGTGCTCAAGGCCACCAAGGTTGATGGCGTGTACACCGCAGACCCGTTCAAAGACCCGCATGCCGAGAAGTTCGATCATCTGACTTATGATGAAGTACTGGATCGCAAGCTGGGCGTAATGGATCTGACTGCCATCTGCCTGTGCCGCGATCACAAGATGCCGCTGCGCGTATTCAACATGAACAAGCCCGGCGCCCTGCTGAACATCGTGCACGGCGGCGCTGAAGGGACTTTGATCGAGGAAGGCCAACAATGATCAACGAAATCAAGAAAGACGCCCAAGCGCGTATGCAGAAATCCCTGGAATCTCTGAACCACGCGTTCGGCCAGATTCGTACCGGCAAGGCTCACCCGAGCATCCTCGGCAGCGTCATGGTGCCTTACTACGGCACTGACACTCCGCTGAGCGGCGTTGCCAACGTCACCGTGAAAGATTCGCGCACCCTGCAGGTCGTGGCCTTCGAGCGCAACATGCTCGCTGCCGTCGACAAGGCAATCCAGAGCGCCGGTCTGAACCTCAACCCGACCAATCTGGGCGAGTTGCTGTTGATCCCGATGCCTGCCCTTACCGAAGAAACGCGCAAAGGCTTCACCAAGCAGGCCCGCAGTGCAGCCGAAGACGCGCGCGTAGCCGTGCGCAACATCCGTCGCGATGCCTTGGGCGAGTTGAAAAAACTGGTCAAGGACAAGGAAATCAGCGAAGACGAAGAGCGTCGTGCCATCGCCGATATCGACAAGCTGACCAAAGAGTCCGAGGCCCAGATCACCAAGGCCACGGACGAGAAAGAAAAAGACCTGATGGCCGTATAAGGGTCGAGCTTTAAATGGACAAGACCAAGCAGACTGCGCCGTCCGCGGTGCCGCGCCATGTCGCGATCATCATGGATGGCAATAATCGCTGGGCGAAAAAACGCTTTATGCCGGGTGTCGCCGGGCATAAAGCGGGCGTGGATGCTGTGCGGGCGGTGATCGAGGTGTGCGCTGAGGCCAAGGTCGAAGTCCTGACCCTGTTCGCCTTCTCCAGTGAAAACTGGCAGCGCCCGGCCGATGAAGTCAGTGCCTTGATGGATCTGTTCTTCAAGGCGCTGCGTCGTGAGGCCAAGCGTCTCAACGACAACAACATCAGCCTGCGCATCATTGGCGATCGTTCGCGCTTCCACCCTGAGCTTCAGGCGGCGATGCGCGAGGCCGAGGCCATGACGGTCGGTGCCAACCGCTTTGTCCTGCAGATCGCCGCCAACTATGGCGGTCAGTGGGATATCGCTCAGGCCGCGCAGCGTCTGGCGCGTGAAGTCCAGGCCGGGCACTTGCGCCCGGAGGACATTACCCCGGATCTGCTGCAGACTTGTCTGGCCACCGGCGATCTGCCGTTGCCTGACCTGTGCATCCGCACCGGTGGCGAGCATCGCATCAGCAACTTCCTGCTGTGGCAGCTGGCCTACGCCGAGCTGTACTTCTCCGACCTGTTCTGGCCGGACTTCAAACACGACGCCATGCGCACCGCGCTGGCCGATTTCGCTTCACGCCAGCGTCGCTTCGGTAAAACGAGCGAACAGGTCGAAGCTGGAGCCCGGGTTTAATGCTTAAACAACGAATCATCACTGCACTGATCCTGCTGCCGATCGCCTTGTGCGGGTTTTTCCTGCTCAAAGGTGCCGGCTTCGCGCTGTTCATCGGTCTGGTAGTCAGTCTCGGTGCGTGGGAATGGGCGCGTCTGGCCGGCTTCACCGCACAATCGTTCCGCGTCGGCTTTGCCGCCGTGGTCGCCTTGATGCTGTTTGTCATGTACGTGCTGCCCGGGCTTGCGCCTTGGGTGCTCGGTGCATCGGTAATCTGGTGGGCGATTGCGACTTATCTGGTGCTGACGTATCCACGCTCGAGCGCGCACTGGTCCACAGCGGCGACCAAACTGCTGATTGGTCTGCTGATCCTGCTACCTGCGTGGCAGGGTCTGGTGCAGATCAAGCAGTACCCGCTGGGTAACTGGTTGATCATGGCGGTGATGGTGTTGGTCTGGGGCGCGGACATCGGCGCTTACTTTTCCGGGCGCAAGTTCGGCAAGCGCAAGCTCGCGCCGCAGGTCAGCCCGGGCAAGAGCTGGGAAGGCGTGTACGGTGGTCTGGCGCTGAGTCTGGTGATTACCGCGATTGTCGGGCTGGTGCGCGACTGGACCGTGGCCGAGCTGCTCAAAGGCCTGATCGGCGCTGCAGTGATCGTCTTTATTTCCGTGGTCGGTGACCTTACCGAAAGCATGTTCAAGCGCCAATCCGGCATCAAGGACAGCAGTAATCTGCTGCCCGGGCATGGTGGCGTGCTGGATCGCATCGACAGCCTGACCGCGGCCATTCCGGTGTTCGCCGTATTGCTCTGGATGGCCGCACCGTGAGTCGTCCCCAGCAGATTACGGTGTTGGGTGCGACCGGTTCGATCGGTCTGAGCACCCTTGATGTGATTGCGCGTCATCCTGAGCGTTATCAGGTTTTCGCATTGAGTGGTTTCACGCGCCTCACTGAGTTGTTCGCGTTGTGCGTGCGTCATGTGCCGCAGTTTGCCGTGGTGCCTGAAGTGGCCGCAGCGCGCGGTTTGCAGGATGACTTGCGTGCAGCCGGTTTGCCGACTCGCGTCCTGGTAGGCGAGGAGGGCCTGTGTCAGGTTGCCTCCGCGCCCGAAGTCGATGCAGTAATGGCGGCCATCGTCGGTGCGGCCGGGCTGCGTCCGACACTGGCGGCGGTCGAGGCGGGCAAGAAGATTCTGCTGGCCAATAAAGAAGCGCTGGTGATGTCCGGCGCTCTGTTCATGCAGGCCGTGCGCAAAAGCGGTTCGGTACTGCTGCCGATCGACAGCGAACACAATGCGATTTTTCAATGCATGCCAGCGGATTTCGCCCGCGGCTTGAGCTCGGTGGGTGTGCGGCGGATTTTGCTGACAGCCTCTGGCGGGCCTTTCCGGCAGACACCGATGTCCGAGCTGGCGAATGTTTCGCCTGAGCAGGCGTGTGCACATCCGAACTGGTCCATGGGGCGCAAGATCTCCGTGGATTCAGCGAGCATGATGAACAAGGGCCTGGAACTGATCGAAGCCTGCTGGTTGTTCGATGCCAGGCCGGCTCAGGTCGAAGTAGTGATCCATCCGCAGAGCGTGATCCATTCTCTGGTGGATTACGTCGATGGCTCGGTGCTGGCGCAATTGGGCAACCCCGACATGCGCACCCCGATCGCCAATGCCCTGGCCTGGCCGGAGCGTATCGATTCCGGCGTAGCGCCACTGGATCTGTTCGCCATTGCACGACTGGATTTCGAAGCGCCCGATGAAAGCCGTTTCCCCTGCCTGCGTTTGGCCCGTCAGGCGGCCGAAGCTGGCGACAGCGCGCCGGCGATGCTTAACGCGGCCAATGAAGTGGCGGTTGCAGCGTTTCTCGACGGACGGGTTCGCTACCTGGAAATCGCGAGTATCATCGAGGAAGTCTTGAATCTGGAGCCGGTGGTGGCGCTGAACGATCTGGATGCCGTATTTACGGCGGACGCGAAAGCGCGATTGCTGGCCGAGCAATGGTTGAGTCGGCACGGCCGATAGTTTTTGCAACACAACGGCGACACGCGACACTGAACAGGATTGCGGAGAAAGTAGATGAGCGCGCTCTATATGATTGCCGGCACCCTGATCGCCCTGGGTGTGCTGGTCACCTTCCACGAATTCGGCCACTTCTGGGTCGCGCGTCGCTGTGGCGTCAAGGTTCTGCGTTTCTCCGTGGGCTTTGGCATGCCGCTGCTGCGCTGGCATGACAAGCAAGGCACTGAGTTCGTGGTCGCCGCGATTCCGCTGGGCGGCTACGTCAAGATGCTCGACGAGCGCGAAGGCGAAGTGCCGGTCGATCAGCTTGATCAGTCGTTCAATCGCAAATCGGTACGTCAGCGCATTGCTATTGTTGCCGCCGGCCCGATTGCCAACTTCCTGCTGGCGCTGGTGTTTTTCTGGGTGCTGGCGATGCTCGGCAGCGAGCAGGTGCGTCCGGTCATCGGCGCGGTCGAGTCTGGCAGCATTGCCGCCAAGGCTGGTCTGAACGCGGGTCAGGAGATCGTCTCGATCGATGGCGAGCCAACGTCCGGTTGGGCTGCGGTCAATCTGCAACTGGTGCGTCGTCTCGGTGAAAGCGGTGCGATTCAATTGCTGGTGCGCGAGCAGGGCTCGACCGCTGAGTCGCCCCGCACGCTGGCACTGGATAACTGGCTAAAAGGTGCCGACGAGCCGGATCCGATCCGCTCGCTGGGCATTCGTCCTTGGCGTCCGGCCTTGCCGCCGGTGCTTGCCGAGCTGGACCCGAAAGGTCCGGCCCAGGCCGCCGGGCTGAAAACCGGCGATCGCTTGCTGGCTCTTGATGGTCAGCCGCTGAGTGACTGGCAGCAGGTGGTTGATACCGTTCGTACGCGTCCTGATACCAAAATCATGCTGCGCATCGAGCGCGACAATGCTCAAATCGACGTCCCTGTGACCTTGGCGGCGCGCGGTGAAAGCAAATCGCCAAGCGGTTATCTGGGCGCTGGCGTCAAAGCCATCGACTGGCCACCGGAAATGATCCGCGAAGTCAGCTATGGCCCGCTGGCCGCGATTGGCGAGGGTGCCCGTCGCACTTGGACCATGAGCATTCTGACGCTGGATTCACTGAAGAAAATGCTGTTCGGCGAGCTCTCGGTAAAAAACTTGAGTGGACCGATAACCATTGCTAAAGTGGCGGGCGCTTCTGCCCAGTCGGGCGTCGCTGATTTCCTGAATTTCCTTGCTTATCTGAGTATTAGCCTGGGCGTTCTGAATTTGCTGCCCATTCCTGTACTGGATGGGGGGCATTTGTTGTTTTATCTGATCGAGTGGGTGCGTGGTCGCCCCTTGTCGGATCGGGTGCAAGGTTGGGGGATACAGATCGGTATCAGTTTGGTGGTCGGGGTGATGTTGCTTGCTCTGGTCAACGATCTGGGTCGACTGTAACGCTTCGCTGAATTGCGAATCTGCCGCATTTTGCGGCAGTTTGTTTATTGCCAGTTGGAATAAGAAAGGACTTCATGAAACGTCTGCTGCTAACTGCGGTTCTCACCGTATTGATGATCGCCGAAGTTCACGCCGAGTCCTTCACTATCTCTGATATTCGCGTCAATGGCCTCCAGCGGGTCTCCGCGGGTAGCGTCTTTGGTGCCTTGCCGTTGAACGTCGGCGAGCAGGCGGATGATCGTCGCCTGGTGGAATCCACTCGTGCGTTGTTCAAAACCGGTTTCTTTCAAGATATCCAGCTGGGCCGCGAAGGCAACGTTCTGGTCATCACCGTGGTCGAGCGTCCATCGGTCGCCAGTATCGAAATCGAAGGCAACAAGGCGATTTCCACTGAAGACCTGATGAAAGGCCTCAAGCAATCCGGTCTGGCCGAAGGCGAAATCTTCCAGCGCGCCACCCTCGAGGGTGTGCGTAACGAACTGCAACGTCAGTACGTCGCCCAGGGTCGCTACTCGGCAACCGTTGACACCGAAGTGGTTTCGCAGCCGCGTAACCGCGTGGGTCTGAAGGTGAAGATCAACGAAGGTACCGTTGCCGCCATTCAGCACATCAACGTGGTAGGCAATACGGTTTTCCCTGAGGAAGACCTGACCGACCTGTTCGAACTGAAAACCACCAACTGGCTGTCGTTCTTCAAGAACGATGACAAATATGCCCGTGAAAAACTTTCCGGTGACCTGGAGCGTCTGCGTTCCTACTATCTGGACCGCGGCTATATCAACATGGACATCGCTTCGACCCAGGTATCGATTACCCCGGACAAGAAGCACGTCTACATTACTGTCAACGTCACCGAAGGCGAGAAGTACACCGTTCGTGACGTCAAGCTCAGCGGTGACCTGAAAGTCCCTGAAGACCAGATCAAGTCGCTGTTGCTTGTGCAGAAGGGCCAGGTGTTCTCGCGCAAGCTGATGACCACCACCTCCGAGCTGATCACCCGTCGTCTGGGTAACGAAGGCTACACCTTCGCCAACGTCAACGGCGTGCCTCAGCCGCACGATGATGACCACACTGTGGACATCCTCTTCGCTGTCGATCCGGGCAAGCGTGCCTACGTAAACCGCATCAATTTCCGTGGCAACACCAAGTCCGAGGACGAAGTGCTGCGTCGTGAAATGCGTCAGATGGAAGGTGGCTGGGCTTCGACCTACCTGATCGACCAGTCCAAGACCCGTCTGGAGCGCCTGGGCTTCTTCAAGGAAGTCAACGTTGAAACTCCGGCCGTGCCAGGTGTCGACGACCAGGTCGATGTGAACTACGCCGTTGAAGAGCAGGCTTCCGGTTCGATCACCGCCAGCGTCGGTTTCGCCCAGAGCGCCGGTCTGATCCTTGGTGGTTCGATTACCCAGAACAACTTCCTCGGTACCGGTAACCGCGTCAGCATCGGCCTGACCCGCAGCGAATACCAGAGCCGCTACAACTTCGGCTACGTTGACCCCTACTGGACCGCCGACGGCGTGAGCCTGGGTTACAACGCGTTCTATCGCACCACCGACTACGATGAACTCGATGCCGATATTTCCAGCTATGCGGTAGACAGCCTCGGTGCGGGCGTGAACGTCGGCTACCCGATCAGTGAGACTTCGCGTCTGACGTTCGGTCTGTCTGCCCAGCAGGACAAGATCAACACCGGTCGCTATACCGTTGACGAGATTTTCGATTTCGTCGAGAAGGAAGGCGACAACTACCTGAACTTCAAGGCCTCGGCCGGTTGGTCCGAGTCGACCCTGAACAAAGGCGTGTTGCCGACCCGTGGTCGTTCCCAGAGCCTGACCCTGGAAACCACCATTCCTGGCAGCGACCTGTCGTTCTTCAAACTTGACTACCGTGGTCAGCTGTTCCAGCCGATCACCGAAAACTACACACTGCGCCTGCACTCCGAACTCGGTTATGGCGATGGTTACGGTTCGACCGATGGTCTGCCGTTCTATGAAAACTACTATGCCGGTGGTTTCAACTCGGTTCGTGGCTTCAAGGACAGCACCCTCGGCCCGCGCAGTACGCCGAGCCGTGGTAACAACCCTGGCACTATCGCTGACCCGGACCAGGATCCGCTGCCGTTCGGTGGTAACGTCCTGATCCAGGGTGGTGTAGAAGTTCTGTTCCCGCTGCCATTCGTCAAGGATCAGCGTTCCCTGCGTACTTCGGTCTTCTGGGATGTCGGTAACGTGTTTGACTCGCAGTGCAAGGACACTACGAACGCCAATGGTTCGTCGTCCAACACCAAGTGCAACGACATCAGCCTGAGCAACATGGCCAGTTCCGTCGGTGTCGGCGTGACCTGGGTCACCGCACTGGGGCCGTTGAGCTTCGCCCTGGCGATGCCGATCAAGAAACCGGATGACGCTGAAACTCAAGTGTTCCAATTCTCCCTCGGCCAGACGTTCTAAGCGTCTGACCCAAGATAACGACAATGGATTTTGTAGGAGTGCATCGTGCGTAAGTTGACTCAATTGGTTCTCCTGGCCTCCGTACTGGTGGCAGGCCCGGCGTTCGCCGACATGAAAATTGCCGTGCTGAACTATCAGATGGCTCTGCTGGAATCCGACGCGGCGAAGAAGTACGCGGTGGATGCAGAGAAGAAGTTCGGTCCGCAACTGACCAAGCTGAAAACCCTGGAAAGCAGCGCCAAAGGCATTCAGGACCGTCTGATGGCCGGCGGCGACAAAATGCAGCAGGGCGAGCGTGAGCGTCTGGAGCTGGAATTCAAGCAAAAGGCCCGTGACTTCCAGTTCCAGTCCAAGGAACTGAATGAAGCCAAAGCCGTTGCCGACCGTGAAATGCTCAAGCAACTGAAGCCGAAACTGGACAGTGCCGTGGAAGAAGTCATCAAGAAAGGTGGTTTTGACCTGGTGTTCGAGCGTGGCGCAGTCATCGATGTCAAACCTCAGTACGACATCACGCGCCAGGTTATCGAGCGCATGAATCAGCTGAAGTAACCCATGACCGTGACTATCAGGCTCGGCCAGTTGGCCGAGCACCTCGGCGCCACCCTGCGTGGCGACCCCGAGACGCAAATTACTGGGCTAGCCACTTTGCAAGAGGCTGGCCCAGCTCAGTTGAGCTTTCTGGCAAATCCCCAATACCGCAAATACCTGGCCGGTTCTCAAGCAGCTGCACTGCTGCTCAAGGAAGCCGACGCTGAGGGTTTTGCCGGTAATGCCCTGGTGGTGCCGGACCCTTACCTGGCCTATGCACGCATCTCGCATCTGTTCGATCCAAAGCCAAAAGCGGCTGGCGGGATTCATCCGACAGCGGTGATCGCGGCGGACGCAGTGGTTGATCCAAGTGCCAGCATCGGTCCGTTCGTGGTGATCGAAGCCGGTGCACGCATCGCTGCACAGGTCACGCTGGGCGCGCATTGCGTAGTCGGCGCGCGCAGCGAAATCGGTGAAGGCGGCTGGCTGGCTCCGCGCGTCACGCTCTATCACGATGTGCGCATCGGCAAGCGTGTGGTTATTCAGTCCGGCGCAGTGATCGGCGGTGAGGGCTTCGGCTTCGCCAACGAAAAAGGTGTCTGGCAGAAAATCGCCCAGATCGGTGGCGTGACCATCGGCGACGATGTCGAGATCGGCGTGAACACCGCCATCGACCGCGGCGCTCTGGCCGATACCGTGATTGGCAATGGCGTGAAGCTCGACAACCAGATTCAGATCGCGCACAACGTCCAGGTCGGTGATCACACCGCCATGGCTGCGTGCGTCGGCATTTCCGGCAGCACCAAGATTGGCAAGCACTGCATGCTCGCTGGCGGTGTAGGTCTGGTCGGCCACATTGATATTTGCGACAACGTTTTCCTGACCGGGATGACTATGGTGACTCACTCGATTACCGAGCCAGGCGCCTATTCTTCCGGCACAGCCATGCAACCGGCGGCCGAATGGCGCAAAAGCGCGGCCCGCATCCGTCAGCTCGATGACATCGCGCGACGGTTGAAACAGCTGGAAAAGCGCGTTGGGGAAGTGACCCCTGACGGTAATGCTTCATCTGATGGCTGATACCATTTCCATATCAAGTGTGCACAGCCTCTGGACTGCCTCCTTGATTTGCTAGAGGAGTGCGCGTCAGTCGCGCTCCCAATCTTTACATAGGCTTTCCCCTGAAATGATGGACATCAACGAGATTCGCGAATACCTGCCTCACCGTTACCCGTTCCTGCTGGTGGACCGGGTGGTGGAACTGGACACTGAAGGCAAGCGAATTCGCGCCTACAAGAATGTCAGCATCAATGAACCGTTCTTCAATGGTCACTTCCCTGCGCATCCAATCATGCCGGGCGTGCTGATCATCGAAGCGATGGCTCAGGCTGCCGGGATCCTCGGTTTCAAGATGCTCGACGTCAAACCGGCCGACGGCACCCTGTATTACTTCGTCGGTTCCGACAAGCTGCGCTTCCGCCAGCCAGTCAAGCCGGGCGACCAGTTGATCCTTGAAGCGACCTTCATCAGTTGCAAGCGCAAGATCTGGAAGTTCGAGTGCCAGGCTTCGGTAGACGGCAAGCCGGTGTGCTCGGCAGAGATCATCTGCGCGGAACAAAAAGTATGAGTTTGATTGACCCTCGCGCAATCATCGATCCGTCCGCCGTTCTGGCTGACGGCGTCGAGGTCGGCCCGTGGTCGATCATCGGCGCAGGTGTGGAAATCGGCGAGGGTACCGTGATCGGGCCGCATGTGATCCTCAAGGGGCCGACCCGCATTGGTAAGCACAATCGCATCTACCAGTTTTCTTCGGTAGGCGAAGACACCCCGGATCTGAAGTACAAAGGCGAGGAAACCCGTCTGGTGATCGGTGACCACAACGTCATCCGCGAAGGCGTGACGATTCACCGTGGCACCGTTCAGGACCGTTCGGAAACCACCCTGGGTGATCACAACCTGATCATGGCCTATGCCCACATCGGCCATGACAGCGTCATCGGCAACCACTGCATTCTGGTCAACAACACTGCGTTGGCCGGGCATGTACACGTTGACGACTGGGCGATCCTCTCCGGTTTTACCCTGGTGCATCAGTACTGCCACATCGGCGCCCACAGCTTTTCCGGCATGGGCACGGCGATCGGCAAGGACGTACCGGCGTTCGTCACCGTGTTCGGCAACCCCGCCGAAGCGCGCAGCATGAACTTCGAAGGCATGCGCCGTCGCGGTTTCAGCGAAGACGCGATTCATGCGCTGCGCCGCGCCTACAAGACTGTCTACCGCCAAGGCCTGACGGTCGAGCAGGCGCTGGCAGAGCTGGCAGAACCGTCTGCGCAGTTCCCTGAAGTCGCCGTGTTCCGCGATTCGATCCAGGCGTCGACTCGCGGCATCACCCGCTGATCATGGCCAGTCTGCGTATCGCGCTGGTGGCGGGTGAGGCTTCCGGTGACATTCTCGGCGCCGGCCTCATGCGCGCGCTCAAGGCACAGCACCCGGCAGTCGAGTTCATCGGCGTCGGCGGTCCGTTGATGCAGGCCGAAGGCCTGACCTCGTACTTTCCCATGGAGCGCTTGTCGGTCATGGGGCTGGTGGAGGTCCTCGGTCGGCTGCGTGAATTGCTCAAGCGCCGCAAAGAGCTGATTGCCACACTGATCGCCGCCAAGCCGGACGTGTTCATCGGCATCGATGCGCCGGATTTCAACCTCAATATCGAACTCAAGCTGCGTCAGGCCGGGATCAAGACCGTGCATTACGTCAGCCCGTCGGTATGGGCGTGGCGGCAGAAGCGGGTGCTGAAGATCCGCGAAGGCTGCGATCTGATGCTGACCCTGTTGCCGTTCGAGGCGAAATTCTACGAAGAGAAAGGCGTGCCGGTGCGTTTCGTCGGTCACACCTTGGCCGATACCATTCCGCTCGAAGCCGACCGCGCCGCTGCGCGCACCGAACTGGGCTTGGCCGACGGTCCGCTGGTGGCGTTGATGCCGGGCAGCCGTGGCGGGGAAGTCAGTCGCCTCGGTGCGCTGTTCCTCGACACCGCCGAACGTCTGCGCGGCATCCGTCCGGGCGTGCGCTTTGTCATGCCTTGTGCAAACCCGGAACGCCGGGTGCAACTCGAGGCCTTGCTTGCTGGCCGGGATTTGCCGGTAACCTTGCTCGACGGTAAATCCCACTTGGCCCTCGCCGCCTGCAATGCCGTGTTGATCGCCTCCGGCACTGCTACCCTTGAAGCGCTGCTGTACAAGCGGCCGATGGTGGTGGCGTATCGGTTGGCGCCGCTGACGTTCTGGATTCTCAAACGCATGGTCAAGAGCCCGTACGTGTCGCTGCCCAACTTGCTCGCTCAGCGCTTGCTGGTGCCGGAGTTGTTGCAGGATGATGCGACTGTCGAGGCGTTGGCGCAGACGCTGTCGCCCTTGATCGATGGCGGCGAGGAACAGACCCGCGGCTTCGACGAGATCCACCGCACGCTGCGGCGCGATGCTTCCAATCAGGCGGCGCAAGCCGTCCTTGACCTGATCGGCAAACCACAATGAGCAAGACAAGCATGCAAATGGGCCTGGATTTCACTCTGGTAGCCGAAGTCGAAGAACTGGTCGCCGGTGTTGATGAAGTCGGTCGTGGTCCGTTGTGCGGTGCGGTGGTGACGGCGGCAGTGATTCTCGATCCGAACCGGCCGATCCTCGGCCTCGACGATTCGAAAAAACTCACCGAAGCCAAGCGCGAAAAGCTCTATGACGAGATCTGCGAAAAGGCCCTGAGCTGGTGCATCGCGCGTGCCGAAGTCGAAGAAATCGACGATCTGAATATCCTCCACGCGACCATGCTGGCCATGCAGCGCGCGGTTGCCGGTCTGCATATTCAGCCGAAGCTGGCGATGATCGACGGTAACCGCTGCCCGCATCTGCCGATGCGTGCCGAGGCGGTGATTCAGGGCGACGGCAAGGTGCCGGCGATCGCGGCGGCGTCGATTCTGGCCAAGGTCAGCCGTGACCGCGAGATGGCGGCATTCGAATTGATCTACCCTGGCTACGGCATCGGTGGCCACAAAGGCTATCCGACGCCCGTTCATCTGGAAGCGCTGGCGCGGCTCGGCCCGACGCCGATTCACCGCCGCTCGTTCGCCCCGGTACGCCTGGCTTACGAGGCGCGGGAAAGCCTGACGCAGGTTTAGGCGCAAGGCTGATGTTTTATTCGAGGCCCGGTACAATCCGGGCCTCGTTGTCTCTATGTAACTGGACAGGATCACTATGCCGGCTTCATTCGTTCATCTACGCCTGCACACTGAATACTCCCTGGTCGACGGGCTGGTGCGGATCAAGCCGCTGGTCAAAGCGCTGACCGCCATGAACATGCCGGCGGTCGCGGTCACCGACCAGAACAACATGTGTTCCCTGGTCAAGTTCTATAAAAACGCCATGGGCGCCGGCATCAAGCCGATCTGCGGCGCCGACCTGTGGCTGGCGAACAAGGACCCGGATGCACCGCTGAGCCGCCTCAGCCTGCTGGTGATGAACGCTCAGGGTTATCGCAATCTCACCGAATTGATCTCGCGTGGCTTCATCGAAGGCCAGCGCAACGGCATGGTCATCGTCGAGCGCGAGTGGGTGGCCGAGGCCAGCGAAGGTTTGATCATGCTGTCCGCCGCCAAAGAAGGCGAGATCGGCATGGCCATGATCGGCGGCAACCCGGCGGAAGCAGAAGCGCTGGCACGCGAGTGGATGGCGGTGTTCCCGGATCGTTTCTATCTGGAAATCCAGCGCACCAACCGTCCTAACGACGAAGAACAACTGCACGGCGCCGTGGCGCTGGCCGACAAGCTTGGCGCGCCGCTGGTGGCGACCAACGATGTGCGCTTCATCAAGCAGGAAGACTTCGCCGCCCACGAAACCCGTGTGTGCATCGGTGAAGGCCGCGCCCTCGATGACCCGCGTCGTTCGAAGAATTACAGCGATCAGCAATACCTGAAAAGCGCCGAGGAAATGCTCGAGCTGTTCAGCGATATCCCCGACGCCATCGAAAACACCGTCGAGATCGCCAAGCGCTGCAACATCGAAGTGAAGCTGGGCACGCACTTCCTGCCCAACTTCCCGATTCCCGATGGCATGACCATCGACGAATATTTCCGCAAGGTCTCCTTCGAAGGGCTCGAAGAACGCCTGGCGGTGCTGCTGCCCAAGGACACTACCGAAGACTACGAAGCCAAGCGTCAGGTCTACGTCGACCGCTTGAATTTCGAGCTGGATATCATCATCCAGATGGGCTTCCCCGGTTACTTCCTGATCGTGATGGACTTTATCCAGTGGGCCAAGAACAACGGCGTGCCGGTAGGTCCGGGCCGTGGGTCGGGTGCCGGTTCGCTGGTGGCTTACGTACAGAAGATCACCGACCTCGACCCGCTGGAATATGACCTGCTGTTCGAACGTTTCCTCAACCCGGAACGGGTCTCGATGCCCGACTTCGACGTCGACTTCTGCATGGACGGTCGTGACCGGGTGATCGATTACGTGGCCGAGAAGTACGGCCGCAACGCGGTGAGCCAGATCATCACCTTCGGTTCCATGGCCGCCAAGGCTGTGGTCCGTGACGTGGCGCGGGTGCAGGGCAAGTCCTACGGCCTGGCGGATCGTCTGTCGAAGATGATACCGTTCGAAGTCGGCATGACCCTGGAAAAAGCCTACGAACAGGAAGAAATCCTGCGCGACTTCATCAAGGTCGATGAAGAAGCGGCGGAAATCTGGGAGATGGCGCGCAAGCTTGAGGGCGTGGTGCGTAACGTCGGTAAACACGCCGGTGGTGTGGTGATCGCACCGACCAAATTGACCGATTTCTCGCCGATCTATTGCGACGAGGCCGGTGACGGTCTGGTGACCCAGTTCGACAAGGACGACGTTGAGGCCGCCGGTCTGGTGAAGTTCGACTTCCTCGGCCTGCGTACCCTGACGATCATCGACTGGGCGCTCAAGACCATCAACCGTGACCGCGCCAAGGTCAACGAGCCGCCGCTGGATATCGCCTTTATCCCGCTCGACGATAAGCCGACCTACCAGTTGCTGCAAAAAGCCGAAACCACGGCGGTGTTCCAGCTTGAATCCCGGGGCATGAAAGAGCTGATCAAAAAGCTCAAGCCCGACTGCCTGGAAGACTTGATCGCACTCGTTGCACTGTTCCGTCCCGGTCCGCTGCAATCGGGCATGGTGGACGACTTCATCAACCGTAAGCACGGTCGCGCCGAACTGGCCTATCCGCACTCGGACTACCAATATGACGGCCTCAAGCCGGTACTGGCGCCGACTTACGGCATCATCCTGTATCAGGAACAGGTGATGCAGATTGCCCAGGTCATGGCCGGTTACACCCTCGGCGGTGCGGACATGCTGCGTCGAGCGATGGGTAAGAAAAAGCCCGAAGAAATGGCCAAGCAGCGCGGCGGTTTCATTGAGGGTTGCGCAACCAACGGCATCGACGCGGATCTGGCCGGTAACATTTTCGACCTGGTGGAGAAATTCGCCGGTTACGGCTTCAACAAATCCCACTCCGCCGCTTACGGCCTGGTGTCCTACCAGACAGCTTGGCTGAAAGCTCACTACCCGGCGCCGTTCATGGCCGCGGTACTTTCGGCGGATATGCACAACACCGACAAGGTCGTGACCTTGATCGAGGAAGTGCGGACGATGAAGCTGCGCCTCGACGCGCCGGACGTGAACACTTCGGAGTTCAAGTTCACGGTGAACGACGACGGCCGCATCGTTTACGGCCTCGGCGCGATCAAGGGCGTCGGTGAAGGCCCGGTGGAAGCGATCACCGAAGCGCGACAGGCCGGTCCGTTCAAGGATCTGTTCGATTTCTGCGCGCGGGTCGACCTCAAGCGCATCAACAAACGAACTCTTGATGGCTTGATTCGCAGCGGCGCGCTGGATCGCCTCGGCCCGTATTTCCACGACGAACAAAAGGCCTATCAAGCCAACATCGACCGTAACCGCGCGGTACTGCTGGCGGCGATGGAAGAGGCGATCAAGGCTGCCGAGCAGACTGCGCGGACTCACGACTCTGGCCACGCCGACCTGTTTGGCGGCTTGTTTGTCGAAGAAGATGCCGACGTCTACGCGTCACATCGCAAGGCCAAGGAGCTGACCCTCAAGGAGCGTCTCAAGGGTGAAAAAGACACTCTGGGCCTGTACCTGACCGGTCACCCGATCGACGAATACGAAGGCGAAATCCGCCGTTTCGCCCGTCAGCGCATCATCGACCTGAAACCGGCGCGCGACACGCAAACGGTGGCGGGGATGATCATTGCCCTGCGGGTGATGAAGAACAAGAAGGGCGACAAGATGGGTTTCATCACCCTCGACGACCGCTCCGGGCGGATCGAGGCGTCGTTGTTTGCCGATGCGTTCCACTCCGCGCAGTCGTTGTTGCAGACCGACGCGATGGTGGTGGTCGAAGGCGAGGTCAGCAATGACGACTTCTCCGGCGGCCTGCGCCTGCGGGTCAAGCGGGTGATGAGCATGGAGGATGCGCGAACCAATCTGGCCGAGAGCCTGCGCCTGAAGCTGCACACCCAGGATCTGAAAGGCGATCAGCTACGCTGGTTGGGCGAACTGCTCAAGCGTCATCGCGGCGCGTGCCCGGTGACCATGGAGTACACCAGCCCGGATGCGAAGACCTTGCTGCAGTTCGGCGAGACTTGGCGGATCGACCCGGCGGATACCTTGATTCAAGCCCTGCGTGACCAGTTCGGGCGAGACAACGTCTTCCTCCAATACCGTTGACCGGCAAGTGCCATCATGGCGCTTGCCCGCAACCTGAATTTTTAATCTCGACCTCAGCGCGCCTCTCCCTTAAGGTAGGGCGCGAATAGACAACCGGCCGGCCCAAGCTCACTTGGGACACGACCCAAGACGGACGCCTATGAACCCGAATTTTCTAGATTTCGAACAGCCGATCGCCGACCTGCAAGCCAAGATCGAAGAGTTGCGCTTGGTCGGTAATGACAATTCGCTGAATATCGGCGATGAGATCTCCCGCCTGCAGGACAAAAGCAAGACGCTGACCGAAGACATCTTCGGCAAGCTGACCAGCTGGCAGATCGCACGCCTGGCGCGTCACCCGAAACGCCCTTACACCCTCGATTACATCGAGCACATCTTCACCGAGTTCGACGAACTGCACGGCGACCGTCACTTCTCCGATGACGCTGCCATTGTTGGCGGTATCGCCCGTCTGGAAGACCAGCCGGTGATGATCATCGGCCACCAGAAGGGCCGTGAAGTGCGTGAGAAAGTTCGCCGCAACTTCGGCATGCCGCGTCCGGAAGGCTACCGCAAGGCCTGCCGTCTGATGGAGATGGCCGAGCGCTTCAAAATGCCGATCCTGACTTTCATCGACACCCCGGGTGCTTACCCTGGCATTGACGCTGAAGAGCGCAACCAGAGCGAAGCTATTGCCTGGAACCTGCGTGTGATGGCGCGTCTGAAGACTCCGATCATCGCCACTGTAATTGGTGAAGGCGGTTCCGGAGGCGCACTGGCCATCGGCGTCTGCGATCAATTGAACATGCTGCAATATTCGACTTACGCGGTGATCTCGCCGGAAGGTTGCGCATCGATCCTGTGGAAGACCGCCGAGAAAGCACCGGATGCCGCTGAAGCAATGGGCATCACCGCTGAGCGTTTGAAAGGCCTGGGTATCGTCGACAAAGTGATCAGCGAGCCACTGGGCGGCGCCCATCGTGACCCGGCTGCTGCTGCGGCTTCGATCCGCGCCGAGCTGAGCTCGCAACTGGCGATGCTAAAGCAGTTCGATAACGAAGCGCTGCTCAAGCGCCGTTACGATCGCCTGATGAGCTACGGTCTCTAATCAGGCGCGTGCTATCTCTGTGGGAGCGAGCCTGCTCGCGAAACCGGTATGACAGTCGACGAAATTGTTGAATGTCAAATCGCTTTCGCGAGCAGGCTCGCTCCCACAGAGGACTAGGCAAAGGTGCAGATATGGGCCAGTCCCCGATTGATTTGCCATCCCGTCTTCTGCTGAACCTTGAGCCCTGGCGCAACGTCGCACACTGGCGCATCGCCTTCTCCGGCGGCCTCGATTCCACCGTCCTCCTGCATCTGCTCGCCACTCTGGCGAAAAGCCAATCCCTCCCTACGTTAAGCGCCATCCACATTCACCACGGCCTTCAGGCTGCGGCCGATGCGTGGCCGCAACATTGCCAGGCCGTTTGCGATGCGCTCGACATTCCTTTGCAAGTGGAGCGGGTGACCGTAAAGGGCGGGGCGAGCCTGGAGCGGGCGGCGCGGGATGCGCGTTATGCCGCGTTCAGTTCGCTGACGCAGACCAATGACGTGTTGCTGACTGGCCAGCACCGCGATGACCAAGCGGAAACGCTGCTGTTTCGGCTGTTGCGCGGTGCCGGTGTACGCGGGCTCGGGGCGATGCCGCAGCAGCGCCCAGTGGGGCAGGGCATGCTGGTTCGACCGTTGCTGGATGTCAGCCGTGCTGAGCTGGAAGGTTATGCACAGGCGCATGAGTTGCGCTGGATCGAAGACCCGTCGAACCAGGACCGGCAGTTTTCGCGCAACTATCTGCGCCATCAAGTCATGCCGGTGCTCACCGAACGCTGGCCGCAAGCGCAGGCCAGCATGGCGCGCACGGCTGCGCATCTGCGTGAGGCGCAGGGCTTGCTCGATGAGCTGGCGCAGATCGATCTCGCACAAGCCGAAACGCCCCATGAATTCGCTTGGCTGGGTGTGCCATCGCTGGAGCTGACACCATTGAGGGCGTTGTCTGACGCGCGCCAGCGAAATGCCCTCAGCCACTGGCTCGAACCATTGACCCGGCTGCCAGATGCTGACCATTGGTCGGGTTGGACAACGCTGTGCAATGCCGGCGCCGACGCTTCACCGATCTGGCGTCTGGCCGACGGAGAGCTGCACCGCAGCGCCGGTCGCGTCTGGTGGCTGAGCGACAGTTGGTTGGGTACGCCAGTGATCGGCGCCGACTGGCAGACCCCGACTTCAGCGCTACGCTTGCCGGATAACGGACGCGTCATGCTCCACGGGCATGCTCCATCCGGGCCTTTGCGTATTGCCTATCGGCAGGGCGGTGAGGTCATGCAATTGGCCGAGCGCGGCAGCCGTGATCTCAAGCGTCTGCTCAACGAGCGCGCGGTCCCGGCCTTCGTGCGTGGCAGATTGCCGCTGCTGTTTCGTGGCGAAGAATTGCTCGCCGTGGCGAACCTGCCGGGTCTTGCTGGTCAGATGGACGAAGGCTGGACATTGCACTGGCAGCCAACAGACGAAGATCAAGGTTTGAGCTGAAAGGAGCATTCCGGTAGACTACGCTCCCTTCTTGATACAACTTCTGTGGATTCGCCTGAATTGCAGGAGTTGCCGATTACCAAGCAGTCTTTGCTGGGCGATTCCAAAAAATGTGTAGCGAGCAACGTACCGGTGTTTCATCTGCCGGTCTGTCACAACGCGGCGGTTTTTTCGAAAGGTGCACTGTGATTAATGCAGGTGATCGGGGGCTTCGGCCTTCCTTCGCTTTCCCCGGCGGCTCGTTCCGCTTTAACGCAGACTTCTAGGGTTTTTCATGACGCGCTACATATTCGTCACGGGCGGTGTTGTTTCTTCATTGGGGAAAGGCATTGCCTCGGCTTCATTGGCGGCTATCCTGGAGGCGCGGGGGCTTAAGGTCACCATGCTGAAGCTGGATCCGTACATCAACGTCGATCCAGGCACCATGAGTCCGTTCCAGCACGGTGAAGTGTTCGTCACCCACGACGGCGCCGAGACCGACCTGGATCTGGGGCACTACGAGCGGTTCATCCGCACGACCATGACCCAGAACAACAACTTCACCACCGGCCGTGTCTACGAGCACGTGCTGCGCAAAGAGCGCCGTGGCGACTACCTGGGTGCAACCATCCAAGTGATCCCGCACATCACCGACGAAATCAAGCGCCGCATCATCAAAGGTGCCGGTGACGCTGACGTGGCGATGGTTGAAATCGGTGGCACCGTCGGTGACATCGAGTCGCAACCATTCCTCGAAGCCATCCGCCAGTTGCGTTTCGAAGTCGGCGCCAAGCGCGCGATGCTGATGCACCTGACGCTGGTGCCGTACATCGCCACCGCTGGCGAAACCAAGACCAAACCGACCCAGCACTCCGTCAAGGAACTGCGCTCGATCGGTCTGCAGCCAGACGTGCTGGTGTGCCGCTCCGATCACCCGATCGATGTGTCCTCGCGTCGCAAGATCGCGCAGTTCACCAACGTTGAAGAGCGTGCGGTCATTGCTCTGGAAGACGCCGACACCATCTACAAGATCCCGGGCATCCTGCATTCGCAGGGTCTGGACGATTTCGTCGTTGAGCGTTTCGGCTTGCAATGCGGCAGCGCCGATCTGTCCGAGTGGGACGCAGTGGTCGATGCCAAGCTGAACCCGGAACACGAAGTGACCATCGCCATGGTCGGCAAGTACATGGAACTGCTCGACGCGTACAAGTCGCTGATCGAAGCGATGAGTCATGCCGGCATCAGCAACCGCACCAAGGTCAACCTGCGCTACATCGATTCCGAAGACATCGAGAACCAGGGCACTGCGCTGCTCGAAGGTGTCGACGCGATTCTGGTGCCGGGCGGCTTCGGTTTGCGTGGCGTGGAAGGCAAGATCACTGCCGTTCAATACGCTCGCGAAAACAAGGTTCCGTACCTCGGCATCTGCCTCGGCATGCAAGTGGCGGTCATCGAATTCGCCCGTAACGTACTGGGCTGGAAAGACGCCAACTCCACCGAGTTCGATCGGGCCAGCGGCCATCCGGTGGTCGGTCTGATCACCGAGTGGGAAGACGCCACCGGCGCTGTCGAAGTGCGTACCGAAGCGTCCGATCTGGGCGGCACCATGCGCCTCGGCGCGCAGGAATGCCTGCTCGAGCCGGGCTCCAAAGTGCACGATTGCTACGGCAAGGACGTGATTGTCGAGCGTCACCGTCACCGTTACGAAGTGAACAACAACCTGCTGCCGCAGATCATCGAAGCCGGCCTGAAAATCTCCGGTCGCTCCGCCGATGCTGCGCTGGTCGAAGTGGTTGAAGCGCCGGATCATCCATGGTTCGTCGCCTGCCAGTTCCACCCTGAGTTCACCTCGACCCCACGCGACGGCCATCCGCTGTTCAGCGGTTTCGTCAAAGCCGCGTTGGCTCAACACCAGAAGAAGGCGTAACCCGATGGCACAGAAGATCATCCGCGTCGGCGACATCGAGATTGCCAACGACAAACCCATGGTGCTGTTCGGCGGCATGAACGTGCTGGAAAGCCGTGACATGGCCATGCAGGTTTGCGAAGAGTACGTGAAGGTCACCGAAAAACTCGGTATCCCTTACGTGTTCAAGGCCAGCTTCGACAAGGCCAACCGTTCTTCTGTGACTTCGTATCGCGGTCCTGGCCTGGAAGAGGGCATGCGCATCTTCCAGGACATCAAGCAAGCGTTCGGCGTGCCGATCATCACCGACGTCCACGAGCCGGATCAGGCTGCGGTCGTCGCTGAAGTCTGCGACATCATTCAGCTGCCGGCCTTCCTGTCGCGCCAGACCGATCTGGTTGTCGCGATGGCCAAGACCAATGCCGTGATCAACATCAAGAAAGCCCAGTTCCTCGCGCCTCAGGAAATGAAACACATCCTGAACAAGTGCGTGGAAGCCGGTAACGATCAGTTGATCCTCTGCGAGCGTGGTTCGAGCTTCGGCTACAACAACCTCGTGGTCGACATGCTCGGCTTCGGCATCATGAAGCAGTTCGAATACCCGGTATTCTTCGACGTGACCCACTCGCTGCAAATGCCTGGCGGTCGTTCCGACTCCGCCGGCGGTCGCCGTGCGCAGGTCACCGATCTGGCCAAGGCCGGCATGAGCCAGTCGCTGGCGGGTCTGTTTCTCGAAGCGCATCCGGATCCGGACAACGCCAAATGCGACGGCCCTTGCGCCTTGCGTCTGGACAAACTGGAGCCATTCCTGGCCCAGCTCAAGGCTCTGGACGAACTGGTGAAGAGTTTTCCGACGGTAGAAACCGCGTAACGCTCGATTCTCCGGTAAAGTACCGCACGATTTGTCGCTCATGCCCTCGGGCGTGAGCGTTGTCGTCTGCAAGTCTGCCCGCTGTACTTCGCTTGCCGACGATAAAGATTTCCTCTAGCTGCGTCGTTTTCGTCAACTTTGGAGTGTTTACAACAATGGCAAAAATCGTCGACATCAAAGGTCGTGAAGTTCTCGACTCCCGTGGCAATCCCACCGTGGAAGCGGACGTGCTTCTCGACAACGGCATCATCGGTAGCGCCTGCGCGCCGTCCGGTGCATCCACTGGCTCGCGTGAAGCGCTCGAGCTGCGTGATGGCGACAAGAGCCGTTACCTGGGCAAGGGCGTGCTCAAGGCGGTAGCCAACATCAACGGTCCGATCCGCGATCTGCTGCTGGGCACCGACCCTAGCGACCAGAAAGCCCTGGATCAGGCGATGATCAAGCTCGACGGTACCGAAAACAAAGCGACCCTGGGCGCCAACGCCATCCTCGCCGTGTCCCTGGCTGCGGCCAAGGCAGCTGCGCAGGATCAGGATCTGCCGCTGTACGCACACATCGCCAACCTCAACGGCACCCCGGGTGTGTACTCGATGCCGGTACCGATGATGAACATCATCAACGGTGGCGAGCACGCCGATAACAACGTCGACATCCAGGAATTCATGGTCCAGCCAGTTGGCGCCAAGTCTTTCTCGGAAGGTCTGCGCATGGGCACCGAGATCTTCCATCACCTGAAAGCTGTGCTGAAGGCTCGTGGTCTGAGCACCGCCGTTGGCGACGAAGGCGGTTTCGCACCGAACCTGGCGTCCAACGAAGACGCGCTGAAAGTGATCTCCGAAGCCGTGGCCAATGCCGGTTACAAGCTGGGCACCGACGTGACCCTGGCGCTGGACTGCGCCGCGAGCGAGTTCTACGAAGACGGCAAGTACAACCTGTCCGGCGAAGGCCAGGTGTTCACTGCTGAAGGTTTCGCCGACTACCTCAAAGGTCTGACCGAGCGTTATCCGATCATCTCCATCGAAGACGGTCTGGACGAATCCGACTGGGCCGGCTGGAAAATCCTCACCGACAAGATCGGCGAGAAGACTCAGCTGGTGGGCGACGACCTGTTCGTGACCAACACCAAGATCCTCAAAGAAGGCATCGATAAAAAGATCGCCAACTCGATCCTGATCAAGTTCAACCAGATCGGCACCCTGACCGAAACCCTGGAAGCCATCCAGATGGCCAAGGCTGCCGGCTACACCGCAGTGATCTCGCACCGCTCCGGCGAAACCGAAGATTCGACCATTGCCGACCTGGCTGTGGGCACCTCGGCTGGCCAGATCAAGACCGGTTCGCTGTGCCGCTCCGACCGCGTTTCCAAGTACAACCAACTGCTGCGTATCGAAGAGCAGTTGAACGGCAAGGCCCAGTACAACGGCCGTGCCGAGTTCCGCGGTTAAGCGCAACCTGATCAAAGGACACCGGATTGTGTCGGAAAAGTCGTGACAGCGATGGATTTGCCACTAATCTGATGCCTTAAGCACAAGCCTGGATCTTTCCAGGCTTCGTGCTATCAGATGCTGCAACATTATGCGTGGCTGTCTTTTTTCACTGGATACCTGATATTCGATGCGCAGTCCTTACTGGTTGTTTCTTGTTTTGCTCTTGCTCCTGGCCGGTCTGCAGTACCGCCTGTGGGTGGGCAATGGCAGTCTGGCGCAGGTCGCCGAGCTGAAACAGCAGATCGCCGAGCAACATGCCGAAAACGAAGGCCTGCTGGAGCGCAACCGGGTGATGGACGCTGAAGTCAGCGAGCTGAAGAAAGGCATGGAGACCGTTGAAGAGCGGGCTCGTCACGAACTGGGCATGGTCAAGGATGGCGAAACCCTTTACCAGTTGGCCCAATGATCAATTCCCTGCCGGCCTTCTGGGCCGTGATTCCTGCCGCGGGCGTCGGTGCCCGAATGGCCGCGGACCGTCCCAAGCAATATCTGCAACTGGGCGGGCGCACAATTCTCGAACACAGCCTCGGCTGTTTCCTCGATCACCCGAGCCTCAAGGGCCTGGTGGTCAGTCTTGCTCTCGATGATCCCTATTGGCCGAATCTGGCATGCGTCAACGATCCGCGCATTCAGCGGGTCGGCGGCGGGGCGGAGCGTTCCGCTTCGGTGCTCAATGCCTTGCTGCACCTGCATGCGCAAGGTGCCGACGATGACGATTGGGTGCTGGTGCATGATGCGGCCCGGCCAAATCTGAGTCGCGATGATCTCGACAAGTTGCTTGCCGAACTGGCGGATGACCCGGTCGGTGGTCTGTTGGCGGTGCCCGCTCGCGACACGCTCAAACGCGTTGATAAAAACGGTCGTGTGGTTGAAACCGTGGATCGCAGCGTGATCTGGCAGGCGTATACGCCGCAGATGTTCCGCCTCGGTGCGTTGCATCGGGCGTTGGCCGACAGCCTGGTTGCGGATGCCGTGATCACCGATGAAGCTTCGGCGATGGAATGGGCCGGTCTGGCACCGCGTCTGATCGAAGGGCGGGCGGATAATCTCAAGGTGACCCGACCGGAAGATCTGGAGTGGTTGCGCCAGCGATGGGCGAATCGCCGCTGAGATTTGGGGGCGCTGTGGCATTGCCTTCGCGAGCAGGCTCGCTCCCACAGAGGGAATGCATTCAGCTGTCGAACTCGGTCAATTGTGGGAGCGAGCCTGCTCGCGAAAGCGGTCGCACAGGCAACCAATAACTCAAAGTTTGTACTCCGGCCTTTCAGCCAGTCGCACCTTCAAATAATCCACCAACTTGCGCACCTTCGGCGACAGATGCCGCTGCTGCGGATACAACGCCCACACCGCCGTATTCGGCGGCTGATGCGCCTCCAGCAAGGAAATCAGCGCGCCACTGTGCAGATGCTCGAGCACGTAATAGTCCGGCAACTGACACAACCCGACGCCCTGAAGCGCCGCATCCAGCACCGCTTGCCCACTATTGCAACGCCAGTTGCCTTGCACCCGCTGGGAAAATTCCCTGCCGTTCTGTTCCAGTTGCCATATATCCGAACTGCCGATCAGGCAATTGTGTCGACTCAACTCCGACAAACTGTGTGGGCGTCCGTACCGTTCCAGGTAGGACGGCGATGCGCACAGGTACATTCTCCGTGGTGCCAGACGTGTGGCGACCAAGCGCGAATCCTGTAACCGACCCAGACGGATCGCCAGGTCCAGCCCTTCATGCACCAGATCCAGTTGGCGATTGCTCAGCTCTATATCGATGCGCAACTGCGGGTACAGCCCCATGAAGCGAGTCACCAGCGGCACGATAAAACGTTCGCCGTAGGCCACCGCGCAGGTCATGCGCAGCATGCCTTTCGGTTCGCTGGTCAGATCACCTACCGCGCGCAAGGCTTCTTCGCGACCGTCCTGCAGGCGCTGGCAATGCTGCAGAAAAGTCTGCCCGGCTTCGGTCAACGTAACTCGCCGGGTGCTGCGGTAGAGCAGGCGCGTCTGCAAACGCTCTTCGAGCCGTACGATTTGTCGACTGATGTGTGAGGAAGAAACCCCAAGACGCTCGGCAGCGGCGGTGAATTGATTGCATTCGGCGACGGCAACGAACTCGTCGATGCCTTCCCAGCGGTTTTCCGACACTTGGATTATCCCTGTATGGCAATAATGTTTTGCTTTCGTCCGGATTATTCCTCAGGGCACGCTGAACTACACTGTCTGTCTGCTTTTATATTTACTGGATTCATTGGAGAGTCAGCATGATCAAGTCGCGCGCCGCCGTTGCCTTCGAGGCCAAGAAGCCGCTGGAAATCGTAGAAGTCGATGTCGCCATGCCCAAGGCCGGTGAAGTGTTGCTGCGCGTCGTCGCTTCCGGCGTTTGCCACACGGACGCCTATACCTTGTCCGGCGCGGATCCGGAAGGCATCTTCCCGTCGATCCTTGGCCACGAAGGTGGCGCCATCGTTGAAGCGATCGGCGAGGGCGTGACATCGGTTGCCGTCGGCGATCACGTCATTCCGCTCTACACCCCGGAATGCGGCCAGTGCAAATTCTGCAAGTCGGGCAAGACCAACCTCTGCCAGGCGATTCGCGCCACCCAAGGCAAGGGCCTGATGCCGGACGGCACTTCGCGCTTTTCCTACAAGGGCGAAACGATTTTCCACTACATGGGCACTTCGACGTTTTCGGAGTACACCGTGCTGCCGGAAATTTCCGTAGCGAAGATCTCCAAAGACGCGCCGCTGGAAAAGGTCTGCCTGCTCGGTTGCGGCGTCACCACCGGTATCGGCGCCGTGCTCAACACCGCCAAGGTCAAACCGGGTGACACCGTGGCCATCTTCGGTCTCGGCGGTATCGGCTTGTCGGCCGTGATCGGCGCGGTGAAAGCCAAGGCTGCGCGGATCATCGCCATCGACATCAATCCAGCCAAGTTCGAAATCGCCAAACAACTCGGTGCCACCGATTGCGTGAACCCGAAAGACTTTGATCGTCCGATCCAGGAAGTAATCGTCGACATGACCGATGGCGGCGTCGACTTCTCCTTCGAGTGCATCGGCAATGTGCAACTGATGCGCGCCGCGCTTGAGTGCTGCCACAAAGGCTGGGGCGAGTCGGTCATCATCGGTGTCGCCGGTGCCGGCCAGGAAATCGCTACCCGTCCGTTCCAGTTGGTCACCGGTCGCGTCTGGCGCGGTTCGGCGTTCGGCGGCGTGCGTGGCCGTACTGAATTGCCGAGCTACGTCGACATGGCCCAGAGCGGCGAAATCCCGCTGGATACCTTCATCACCCACACCATGGGCCTGGAAGATATCAACAAGGCGTTCGACCTGATGCACGAAGGCAAGAGCATCCGCACAGTCATTCATTTCTAAGGAGCAGCGGCAAGCTACAAGCCGCAAGCTGCAAGCAGGCGCAACGCCCTCTTGCAGCTTGAAGCTCGCAGCTTGCGGCTGAAGTGCTATGAATCTGGAAAACATTTCCTGTCAGAAGAGTTTCGGTGGCTGGCACAAGCGTTATCGCCATCGCTCCGAAGTGCTTGATTGCGACATGGTCTTCGCCGTGTACCTGCCGCCGCAAGCGGAGCAGGGCGGCAAGCTGCCAGTGCTGTACTGGTTGTCCGGGCTGACCTGCACCGATGAGAATTTCATGCAGAAGGCCGGTGCGATGCGCATGGCTGCCGAGCTTGGTCTGATCATCGTTGCCCCGGACACCAGCCCACGCGGTCCGGATGTTCCGGACGATGCAGACAAGGCTTGGGATTTCGGCCTCGGCGCAGGGTTTTATCTGAACGCCACGCAGGAGCCGTGGGCGCGGCACTATCAGATGCATGACTATGTCGTGCAGGAGTTGCCCGCTCTGGTCGAGGCGCATTTTCCCGCTTCCGACAAGCGCAGCATCAGCGGCCACTCCATGGGCGGCCACGGCGCATTGGTCTGCGCGCTGCGCAATCCCGGGCGTTATCAGTCAGTGTCGGCGTTCTCGCCGATCACCCATCCGATCGATTGCCCGTGGGGTCAGAAGGCCTTTTCCAACTATTTGGGCGAAGACCGTTCAAAGTGGAAGGAGTGGGACGCCTGTGTGCTGATCGCAGAGGCGACGGAGAAGTTGCCGTTGCTGGTCGACCAAGGTGATCGTGACGATTTCCTCGCCACGCAATTGAAGCCCGAGGCCTTGCAACACGCAGCAAAACAAGCGGGGCATCCGCTGGAGCTGCGCCTGCAACCGGGCTACGACCACAGCTATTTCTTCATCTCTAGCTTCATTGACGACCACTTGCAGCATCACGCGCGCGCTCTGCGCGGTTAATGCAGGTAGAATCACGCCCTGACAAAAATCGGGGCGTTTTTTTATGCGTATTGGCCACGGCTACGATGTGCACCGTTTCGCTGAAGGCGATTTCATTACTCTGGGCGGCGTGCAAATTG
This sequence comes from Pseudomonas siliginis, assembly GCF_019145195.1. Lineage (GTDB taxonomy): Bacteria > Pseudomonadota > Gammaproteobacteria > Pseudomonadales > Pseudomonadaceae > Aquipseudomonas > Aquipseudomonas siliginis. The sequence goes on along the minus strand of NZ_JAHSTW010000011.1, from coordinate 236,317 downwards.
CACACAGCTTCGGGCTGCTCGCTCATTCCGACGGTGACGTCCTGCTGCACGCCTTGAGCGATGCCTTGCTCGGCGCGGCGGCGCTGGGTGATATCGGTAAACACTTCCCGGACACCGATCCGCAATTCAAGGGCGCCGACAGCCGTGTGCTGTTGCGTCATGTGGTCAGTCTGATCCACGCCAAGGGCTGGAAAATCGGCAACGTCGACAACACCATCGTTGCCCAGGCGCCAAAAATGGCGCCGCATATCGAATCGATGCGCGCGCTGATCGCGGCGGATCTTCAAGTTGAGTTGGATCAAGTGAACGTCAAAGCTACCACCACCGAAAAGCTTGGCTTTGTCGGTCGCGAAGAAGGCATCGCCGTGCATTCCGTTGCCTTGTTGCTGCGCGCATGAATGAACTGCAATTACTCGGCCCACGGGCCTATGGCGAACCCCTCGGCACAGCGGTACTGAAAGCCATCGCCGAAGATTTTCAGGTCGATGAAGTGCTGGATATCCCGTTCAGCGGTGACGGCGAACACCTGTGGATCTGGGTGGAAAAGCGCGGCCTCAATACCGAAGAAGCGGCACGGCGGATCGCCAAGGCAGCCGGCGTGCCGTTGCGTACCGTCAGCTATGCCGGGCTGAAGGACCGTCAGGCCCTGACCCGACAGTGGTTCAGCGTGCAGTTGCCGGGCAAGGCCGATCCGGATCTGTCGGCGGCGGAAAACGACACGCTGAAGATCCTCAAGACCACGCGCCACAAGCGCAAGCTGCAACGCGGTGCGCATTCGGCCAACGGTTTCACCCTGCGCCTGACGCAATTCAATGGCGACAAAGACGCGCTTGAACAGCGTTTGCAGTTGATCGCCAAACAAGGCATTCCCAATTATTTCGGCGCCCAGCGCTTCGGCCATGACGGCGGCAACGTTGTCGATGCCCGGGCGTGGGCGGCGCGCAAGGCTTTGCCGGAACAGCGCAATGTGCGTTCGCGGTTGCTGTCGACGGCGCGCAGCTTTCTGTTCAACCAGGTGCTGGCGGCGCGCGTCGCCGATGGCACCTGGAACACCGCGCTGGTTGGCGATCTGCTGGCCTTCACCGACAGCCGCAGTTTTTTTCCGGCAGGTGAAGCCGAATGCAGCGACCCGCGTCTGGCAATTCTCGACCTGCACCCGACCGGTCCGCAGTGGGGCGAAGGTGACTCGCCCACCGCTGGCGCAGTCCATGAACTGGAGCAGGAGATCGCCGCCCGCGAAGCGGATCTGCGTGACTGGTTGATCCACGCCGGCATGAGCCATGAACGTCGCATCCTGCGGCTGCCCATTGGCGGGTTGACGTGGCATTATCCCCAACCTGACATTCTGCAACTGGAATTCGTCCTCCCGGCCGGATGCTTTGCCACCGTATTGGTGCGCGAGCTCGTTGATCTGGTGCCGGTGGGGCAGACGGACAGCCCATGCGTATTCTGATTTCAAACGACGATGGGGTAACCGCGCCCGGTCTCGCCGCGCTTTATGCTGCGCTGGCGGATTACACCGAATGCGTGGTTATCGCCCCGGAGCAGGACAAAAGCGGCGCCAGCAGTTCGCTGACGCTCGACCGTCCGCTGCACCCGCAATACCTGGCCAACGGCTTTATCAGCCTCAACGGCACACCGACCGATTGCATTCACCTGGGCCTTAACGGCTTGCTTGAGCGCGAAGCGGACATGGTGGTTTCCGGCATCAACCTGGGCGCCAACCTCGGTGACGACGTGCTGTATTCCGGAACCGTGGCGGCAGCGCTGGAAGGACGATTTCTCGAGCGCCCATCGTTTGCCTTCTCCCTGGTCTCGCGTCAGGTGGACAATCTGCCGACTGCGGCCTACTTTGCGCGCAAACTGGTCGAGGCCCACGCCGGGCTGGATCTGCCGCCGCGCACGGTGCTCAACGTGAACATTCCCAATCTGCCCATCGATCACATCCGTGGCATTCAGTTGACCCGCCTCGGTCATCGCGCCCGCGCGGCGGCGCCGATGAAAGTGGTCGATCCGCGCGGCAAGGCCGGTTACTGGATCGCCGCTGCCGGCGACGCTGAAGACGGCGGCCCGGGCACCGATTTTCATGCCGTGATGCAGGGCTATGTGTCCATCACGCCGTTGCAGCTCGATCGCACCTTCAATGATGCCTTCAGAAGTCTGGATGGCTGGCTGGGGGGGCTGAGCTGATGCGTGAACATGACGACCGCCTGCGTAGCGGAATTGGCATGACCTCCCAACGTACACGTGAGCGACTGATCCAGCGGCTGTATGAAGAAGGCGTGTCGAACGCCAAAGTGCTGGAAGTGATCCGCCGCACGCCGCGTCATCTGTTTGTCGATGAGGCGCTGGCACATCGCGCTTATGAAGACACCGCGCTGCCGATCGGCAACAACCAGACCATTTCCCAGCCTTATATGGTGGCGCGCATGAGCGAGCTGCTGCTGGAGGCCGGCCCGCTGGATAAAGTGTTGGAGATCGGCACCGGTTCCGGCTACCAGACGGCGGTGTTGTCGCAACTGGTCGAACGGGTGTTTTCGGTCGAACGCATCAAGGTGCTGCAGGACCGCGCCAAGGAGCGTCTGGTCGAGCTGAACCTGCGCAACGTGGTGTTTCGCTGGGGCGATGGCTGGGAAGGCTGGCCGGCGCTGGCACCATACAACGGCATCATCGTCACCGCCGTTGCCACCGATGTACCGCAAGCTTTGCTGGATCAACTGGCCCCCGGTGGGCGCATGGTGATTCCGGTCGGCTCCGGTGAAGTGCAACAACTGATGCTGATCGTGCGCGAAGAACATGGCTTTTCCCGACACGTTCTGGGCGCTGTGCGTTTCGTGCCTTTGCTCAACGGGCCACTGGCCTGAGCATTTGCGAGCAGGCGCTGAATTCCTTTCAACGGCGCCGGTCTTACACCGGCAGCCAGAGTTTAAACGCAGCGTACTTGCCCCTGGCAAACGTGTGCGTCCGGTGATTTCGCTTCATTAAAGGTAAAGCCGGTTCGGCCCGTTATACTTGCGACACCTCATGCCGCAATGCGGCATTCAGAATTTTTCAGCCACCACAAAGGGAGCGGCGGGTGAGTCTCACAGTCATTGCGCAGCGTATGGGTAACACGAGCTTTCAGCGCCTGGTGACTGGCCTTGTCTTGAGCACCTTGCTGGTCGGTTGCTCCAGCACCAAATCGAGCAACGTACGGGTTGTCGATCGCAATAATTCGGTCGCACAACGTCCGACCGTTACTACCGGGCAATATGTAGTCCGCCCCGGCGATACCTTGTTTTCGATCGCCTTTCGTTACGGCTGGGACTACAAAACCCTCGCCGCCCGGAACAATATTCCTACGCCGTATACGATCCATCCGGGTCAGACAATTCGCTTCGACGGGCGCAGCGGTTCAACGCCGACAGCGGTGGTGAGCAACTCCAGTTCTTCACCTTCTTCGTCGAGTAAAACCACGGTAATCCGGCGCCAGGCGAATGGCACCACAACCACTACAACCACCGGTTCCAAAGGGGTTGTACCGTCCGTCGCGAGCAAACCTGCACCCGCTCCACTGCCTCCGGCAGGCCCGGCCCCGACCGGCTGGGGATGGCCATCTAATGGCGTTCTGATTGGAAAATTCTCTTCAAACGGTAGTTTGAATAAAGGAATTGATATCGCCGGAGATTTGGGACAGCCTGTTTTAGCTGCGTCTGATGGGACGGTCGTATACGCCGGGAGTGGCTTAAGGGGCTACGGCGAATTGGTCATCATCAAACACAGCGAAACCTACGTCAGTGCTTACGGACATAACCGCAGGCTGTTGGTTCGGGAGGGGCAGCAGGTCAAGGTCGGACAGACAATTGCCGAAATGGGGTCAACGGGTACAGACCGGGTGAAACTGCATTTTGAGATTCGCCGCCAAGGTAAACCAGTGGATCCGCTGCAGTTCCTGCCAAGACGTTGATTTGTAGGCCAGCCTGTTCCGTCGCGTAGAGGGGACAGGCTCCAGCGTTGCCAAGGATAAAGGCGTCGCTTGAGCTTGGGGTCGAACTCACCAAAGGACTATAACAATGGCTCTCAGTAAAGAAGTGCCGGAGTTTGACATCGACGATGAGGTTCTCCTTATGGAGACCGGCATCGATTCGGATTCGATGTTGAATGATGAAGGGGCTGCTCCACCTTCCGTTCGTTCCAAATCCAGACACTCCGCCACACTCAAACAACATAAATACATCGACTACACTCGGGCACTTGATGCCACGCAGCTGTATCTCAACGAAATCGGCTTTTCCCCTCTGCTCTCCCCGGAAGAAGAAGTTCATTTTGCGCGCTTGTCGCAAAGTGGCGATCCTGCCGGGCGCAAGCGCATGATCGAAAGTAATCTGCGGTTGGTCGTCAAGATCGCCCGGCGTTACGTCAATCGGGGGCTGTCGCTGCTGGATCTGATCGAAGAGGGCAACCTCGGCCTGATCCGCGCGGTGGAAAAGTTCGATCCCGAGCGCGGCTTCCGCTTCTCGACCTACGCCACCTGGTGGATCCGTCAGACCATCGAACGCGCGATCATGAATCAGACCCGGACCATCCGGTTGCCGATTCATGTGGTCAAGGAGCTCAACGTGTACCTGCGGGCCGCACGGGAGCTGACGCAAAAACTCGACCACGAACCTTCACCCGAAGAAATCGCCAACCTGCTGGAAAAACCGGTGGGGGAGGTCAAGCGCATGCTCGGCCTCAACGAAAGGGTTTCTTCGGTCGACGTCTCGCTGGGTCCGGATTCGGATAAAACCCTGCTGGACACACTCACTGACGATCGTCCGACCGATCCGTGCGAACTGTTGCAGGACGATGATCTGTCGCAGAGCATCGATCAATGGCTGTCGGAGCTGACCGACAAGCAGCGCGAGGTGGTGATTCGCCGCTTTGGCCTGCGCGGTCACGAAAGCAGTACGCTGGAAGATGTCGGCCTGGAGATCGGTCTGACCCGCGAGCGGGTACGGCAGATTCAGGTGGAAGGGCTCAAGCGCCTTCGCGAGATCCTTGAAAAGAACGGCCTGTCGAGCGAGTCGCTGTTTCAATAAGCGCCTTATCCTCCGCCCGCAAAAGCCCCGGCTGATTCGATCAGTCGGGGCTTTTTTGTTTTTCGCGTGCAGCAAATCGGGCTTTCGGCAGCCACCAGACAAGCGGTCGTCAATTTCTGAATTTGTAGTCTCGCGCTGTAAGCCTTTGCTTACTGTGTCGTAAGTGTTCGTTATTTTTACACTTCGGTGGAAGGCGATCGCGCTCACTTTCAGTGAGCAACCTTTTGATTTTGTTAATTATTTCGTAAATGTTATGTCCTTGTGACAGAGCGCGCGTACGCCGAGGGCCAATTGCTCGTCTCCAGAAACTCTCTAATATCTCAACTGTGTCGACGGACAGACACGCCCTTCACGGAAGAGGGGAATGGACATCGCAGGAGGCGATTCATCAGGACGATGAAAAGGACTACAGGGAATAGGGAAAAAATGTGGGCGGGTCATACCGCCCCTTTTTTCGTCTGCAGAAAAGTAAAACCTGCAAAAGCAAAAAGGCCCACAAGGGGCCTTTCAGTCGAGCGCGGGGCAGATCAGCGTTCGAGTTGTTCGATCTTGTTCGGCTTGCCATCCCACTCTTCAGCATCAGGCAGCGATTCTTTCTTTTCGGTGATGTTCGGCCAGATATCCGCCAGCTCGGCATTGAGCTCGATGAAGTTTTCCATGCCGCTTGGGATCTCGTCTTCCGAGAAGATCGCCACAGCCGGGCATTCTGGTTCACACAGCGCGCAGTCGATGCACTCGTCCGGGTGAATCACCAGGAAGTTCGGGCCTTCGTAAAAGCAGTCCACCGGACAGACTTCTACGCAGTCGGTGTACTTGCACTTGATGCAGTTGTCGGTGACGACGAAGGTCATTTCTAATTTTCTCCTCAGGCGGCGGCAGCGTTGCCCCTTCACGGTTGGGGTCGCCAGGTTCGGGAGCGATACCTGCTGACCAGGCTATGAGCCAGCAGCATCCCGAACCGCGCGAGATTCTAACAGCTTGAAGCGAATTGCGTTATATCCGCTTCTTCAGTGCTTATATCCGGTTCTTCAGTGCATAGAGCATTTCCAGCGCACGGCGTGGCGTCATGTCGTCGAGATCGACCTTGGCCAATTCATCCAGCACCGGATGAGGCAGCGAGGCGAACATATCGCTTTGCTGCGGTGTCGACGGCTTGTCCTTGGCTGCCGGTTTCGGCGCTTCGTGGGGCAAGGCGGTATCTTCCAGGCGACTCAGATGCTCCCGCGCTCGCAGAATCACCTCGCTCGGCACGCCGGCCAGTTGCGCCACCGCCAAGCCATAGCTCTGGCTGGCAGGCCCAGGCAGAACATGGTGCAGGAACACGATCCGTTCGTTGTGCTCAGTGGCGTTGAGGTGCACGTTAGCTACAAGAGGTTCGGCTTCGGGCAGCACGGTCAGTTCAAAATAGTGCGTGGCGAACAGGGTGTAGGCGCGCAGATGAGCCAAGCGCTCGGCTGCTGCCCACGCCAGCGAAAGACCGTCAAAGGTGCTGGTACCGCGCCCGACTTCGTCCATCAGGACCAGACTGCGCTCGGTGGCGTTATGCAGGATGTTGGCGGTTTCGCTCATCTCGACCATGAAGGTCGAGCGGCCACCGGCCAGATCATCGCTGGAGCCGATGCGGGTGAAGATGCGGTCGACCAGCGACAACTCGCAACTGGCGGCGGGTACGAAACTGCCGATATGCGCCAGCAACACGATCAACGCGGTTTGCCGCATGTAAGTGGATTTACCACCCATGTTCGGGCCGGTGATCACCAGCATGCGCGTGTTGTCGTCCAGGCTCAGATCGTTGGCCACGAACGGTGTGGTCAGCACTTGCTCGACCACCGGGTGACGACCCTGGGTGATGCGCATGCACGGCTCGCTGACGAAGCGCGGGCAGTTAAGGTCGAGGTTCAAGGCACGCTCGGCGAGGTTGCTCAACACGTCCAGTTCGGCCAATGCGCCGGCGGTGTCCTGCAGCGGTGGCAGCTGGCTGATCAAGTCTTCGAGCAGCGCTTCGTAAAGCATTTTTTCCCGGGCCAGCGCACGACTCTTGGCCGACAGCGCCTTGTCTTCGAATTCTTTCAGCTCGGGCGTGATGAAACGCTCGGCGCCTTTGAGCGTCTGCCGGCGGATGTAGTCAGCGGGCGCCGATTCAGCCTGCTTGCTCGGCAGTTCGATGAAGTAGCCGTGGATACGGTTGTAGCCGACTTTCAGATTGGCCAGACCAGTACGGGCTTTCTCTCGGGCTTCGAGATCGATGAGGAACTGGCCGGCGTTTTCGCTCAGCGATTGCAGTTCGTCGAGTTCGCTGTCGTAACCGGTTTTCAGCACGCCGCCGTCACGGATCACCGCTGGCGGATTGTCGATGATGGCTTTTTCCAGCAATGCGGCCAGTTCCGGATAGGTGCTGGTGGTGGCCGCCAGATGCTGCAGGTGCGGCGCTTCCAGATCGGTCATCGCCACTTGCAGTTCGGGCAGTGCGCCGAGAGCATCACGCAGACGCGCAAGGTCACGCGGCCGCGCATTGCGCAAACCGATCCGCGCCAGAATCCGCTCGATATCGCCGATTTCCTTGAGCTGCGGTTGCAGCTTTTCGAAGCGATAACCGTCGAGCAGGCAACGGATCGAAGTCTGACGGGCGAGCAGCACCGTCAGATCGCGCAGCGGCCGGTTCAACCAGCGGGTCAGTAAACGGCTGCCCATGGCGGTCTGGCAACGATCGACCACCGATTGCAAAGTATTGTCGCGGCCACCCGCCAAGTTGGTGTCCAATTCCAGATTGCGCCGGCTGGCGCCGTCGAGCACCACGGTGTCATCGAGACGTTCGTGACGCAGGCTGCGCAAGTGGGGCAGGGCGGTGCGCTGGGTTTCCTTGGCGTAGGCCAGCAGGCAGCCGGCAGCGCCGATGGCCAGGGTCAGGTTTTCGCAGCCGAAGCCTTTCAGGTCTTGGGTGGAAAACTGCTGGCAGAGACTTTTCAACGCAGAGTCACGCTCGAAATCCCACGGCGCGCGACGGCGTACTCCACGGCGTTTTTCCGCCGGCAGGTCTTTTGGCCAGTCATCCGGAATCAGCAATTCCACCGGGTTGACTCGCTCCAGTTCCGCCAGCAGGTTTTCCCAGCCTTTGATCTCGAGCACGGTGAAGTTGCCGCTGGTGATGTCCAGCACCGCCAGACCGAACAGGCGCTCATCGCCCAATACAGCTGCGATCAGGTTATCGCGGCGTTCATCCAGCAGCGCTTCGTCACTGACCGTCCCCGGCGTGATGATCCGTACGACCTGGCGCTCCACCGGGCCTTTGCTGGTGGCCGGGTCGCCGACTTGCTCGCAAATCACCACCGACTCGCCGAGCTTGACCAGTTTCGCCAGGTAACCTTCCGCGGCATGGTAAGGAATCCCACACATCGGAATCGCCTGGCCCGCCGACTGCCCGCGTGCGGTCAGGGTGATGTCCAGCAACTTGGCGGCTTTCTTCGCATCTTCGTAGAAGATTTCGTAGAAATCGCCCATGCGATAGAACATCAGCTGGTCCGGGTGCTGATTCTTCAGGCGCCAGTATTGCTGCATCATCGGAGTGTGGGAGGACAGGTCGGAGACGGCTTTATTCATCGGATTGTCGGGCAACTCGTTAAAAGATGTAGGGCAAAGCGCGGGCGGTGGCCGGGCTTTTCCGCGATGGGCGCAAGGTTACCATGGGCAGTCAGCCCGACGCAGGCACTGCGGTCGGGTGAGCGTGGACTTGTAGAGAAAAGTTGATCTATGCACGATTTATGCAAATCAGCATTTGTCTTCGCGAAAAACTTCAAGCACTATGCGCGTTATGCAAAAACGCAACGTTTCCTCCGTCTTAAGAGCACTGCTCGACCAGCACGGGATCTCCCCCACGGAGCTCCACCGTCGCACCGGCGTGCCTCAATCAACGCTCTCGCGGATTCTCAGCGGGAAGATTGTCGATCCTTCGGATAAACACATCTCGAAGATCGCTGAATATTTCAACGTCAGCACCGATCAGTTGCGCGGGCGCGCTGATGTCGCGCCAACGACCGGCGGTACGCGCGCTGACGTGCATGCGGAACTCAAGGACATAAGCCTGTGGGACGACGACACGCCCGTCGATGACGACGAGGTGTCGGTGCCCTTTCTACGTGAGGTTGAATTGGCTGCTGGATCAGGAAGATTCGTCATCGAAGAGAGCGAGCGCTCAAGCCTGCGCTTCGGCAAGCGCAGCCTGCGCCACAATGGTGTGCAGTTCGACCAGGCCAAGTGTGTGACAGTACGCGGCAACAGCATGTTGCCGGTTCTGCGCGATGGCGCCACCGTCGGCGTCAATGCCGGCAAGTGCGGCATCGGCGACATCATTGATGGCGACCTGTATGCGATCAATCACAATGGCCAGCTGCGCGTGAAGCAACTCTATCGTTTGCCCACCGGTATCCGTCTGCGCAGCTTCAATCGCGACGAGCATCCGGACGAGGACTACAGCTTCCAGGAAATCCAGGAAGAGCAGATCGTTATCCTTGGTCACGTCTTCTGGTGGGGCATGTACGCCCGCTAGCCCCTTTCGATTCAACTGAAACCTGCCCCTCGGCAGGTTTTTTTACGCCTGCAGAAATCTCCCCACCCCTTGGCCCGCTTGGGTTTCATGCATATGCGCAAATTTAATGCATAAATAAATGCATTTACGCATTGACTGTATATGCATCCATGCATATTCTTGCCACCAAGCCGCTCGACAAAGCGGCTGGCAAGACAAGCTCTTTAGTTCCACAAGAACAGGCAGCGATGAACCGGCCTCAACGGTTCAGAGGGTTGGCAACTGACCCGGGTGTGCAGCGTAAAGCACCAGAAGCAGTTATCCGGCGGGCAGGGACCGCGGTCGGAAAAACAATCTGAATGGACTCGTACCGCGCCAGTAGCGCCGAAAAGTCAGCTTCCTTCTCGAACACAGGATTTGAAGGAAGGCGAAGGAGCGCATTACTGAAAAGCCCGGTGTGCAAGCGCCGGGCTTTTTGGAATGCCTGCCTCAAGAGAAATCGTTTGAACCCAAACCATCACTCATCAATCACCCACGGAGGCGTGACATGACAAACGAGCAACAAGCGTTGGCGGACATGCCGATCTGGCTGGTCATCCTCCTCGCCGTCGTCGGCGGGGTGTCCGGCGAAATGTGGCGCGCCGACAAGGAGGGCGCCCGCGGCTGGTCACTTGTGCGGCGTCTGGCTCTGCGTTCCGGCGCCTGCATGATCTGCGGCGTGTCGGCGATCATGCTGCTGTATGCCGCCGGCATGTCGATCTGGGCCGCTGGCGCGTTTGGCTGCCTGACCGCGATGGCCGGCGCCGATGTCGCCATAGGCCTTTACGAACGCTGGGCGGCCAAGCGCATCGGCGTCTGTGAAGTACCGCCGCGCGACCAGCCTTAACCCTGAATATTTTTCCGTGCCGCCATGTTGGCGGCAGGGCTGCGCGTGGACGATTGAAAAGGAGGTCATGTATGCCCACACCGATCCAGCAGCCGTCGCAACTGTTCACAGCCATCGCGACGACACTGCGCAACACCGCCGGTCTCAACCTCAATGTCGGCAGTCGCGCTGACTTCACAGCAGCGGGTGAACAAGCCTGGGCACTGATCGACTTTGACCGGAACGCGTCCGGCGTGCGCGGCGCTGATGGGCGTATCGCTCATGTAATGACGTTGTCACTGCAAGTCATCCCGGCGCTTTCAGCGACCGCTTTTGCAGCGTGCGATCTGATCGCCGTGCTGAAAAACCTGATCACCGACAACCGCTGGGGATTGCCCGGCGATCAATGCGATCTGCCCCTGAATATCGATGGCTTGCCATCGTTGCTTATCAGTGCTGATCAACAATACAAAGCCTGGACCCTGACGTTCAACCAGACACTCTACCTCGGCCCGGCCTTGCTCGACGATCCACTGGGCATGCCGAAATTCGCTCGCACCTGGGAAGTCAGCAACATCGACGACCCGGACCAGTACACCGCGCTGGAGGGCTGACCGATGTTCGATGCATTACTGCGTATGCAGCTCGGTCCGATCATTGAGCGTCTGGCGGAAATGGAAGCGGAAATCGAAGACCTGCATCGCCGTGCCGAGAGTTTCTGTCGTATTGGCATCTGCCAGTCAGTTGATGCGGCGAGTAACACTTGCCAGGTCAGCCATGGTGGATTGCTCACCCCTGCGATCAAGTTCTTCAACCCCAGCGCTGGTGCGCAAAGTGAATCGCGCATCCCGACGGTGGGCGAGCAGTGCCTGCTGTTCAACTATGGCAGCGGTGAAAGCGGTGCGCAGAGTGTCGCGTTGTTCGGCTTGAACAGTGACCGTTTCCCCCCGGCCTCGACTGTGCCGACGCTGACCCGTCGGGTGCATCAGGACGGCAGCGAAAGCGGTTACGACGACGCCAGCCACGCCTTGCACTGGCTCAACGGACCAACGCAATTCCACGGGTCTCGCGAGTCGCTCGAACTGAGCATCGGCCCTGCACGTCTGGCCATGACGCCAGAACTGATCACCCTGCAACTGGGCGCCGTCGGCCTGAGTATCGACGCCTCGGGGGTGCACTTCAGCGGCCCCTTGGTCGATCACCAGGGCCGCGTCATCAGCCCCTGATTCAAGAGCCTCCCATGATCGGAATCGATAGAGACAGCGGGGCCACGGTCGACGACTGGCTGCAATTCGTGCAGCGCGCGACCCGAGCCCTGACCACACCGCTGGGCACTCGGCAGAAACGACCTTTGTACGGTTCGCTGATTCCCACTCTCCTCGGGCAGAACCTCGGTGACGACATTCTGCTTCTGGCACAGAGCCACGCCGCGCAAGCGTTCTACAACTCGCAAAACGGCATCGACGATTTTCAGCCGCAAGTGATTGTCGCCAGCCGTCACGGCGACGGCCTGCAGCTGCGCTTCGCCGGCACCTGGAAAAACCGCCAACAAACCTTTGAGGTGCTGACATGAGCATGCTGATACCTGGCCAGAATCAGCTGGCCGAACCCGCGCTGATCACGGTCGAAGCGTTCGAAGACTTGCTCGTCGAGTTCAAGACTTTCGTCATCGAATACGTGGGGGCTCGCTCGCCGGCCAGCGCCGTGAAACTCAAGGCGATTCTGGAAAACGAAAGCGAATTGCTGACCCTCGCGCTGGAAGCGTTCTGTGTGCGTCTGCAAACCCACGAACGCAAATACAACGCACGTATCAAGCAGATGCTGGCGTGGTGGGCGACCGGCAGCAATCTCGATGCGCGGCTGGCGGACATGGGCTTGGAGCGGCAATTGCTCGATCCCGGCGACCCGGCAGCGTTCCCTCCGGTACCGGCGGTTTATGAAAGTGATGACGATGCTCGGCTGCGTTATTACCTGGCACCTCATGCACCGGCGGCGGGTTCGCGGATGCAGTATCGCCGTGAGGTATTCACCCTCGGCGAGCGGCCCACTGTGCAGGTTGAGTCCACTGATTCCGGCGTAGTGAATGTCACTTACACCTTCAACCCGGACGGCCTCGCCGCGCAGGTCAAGGATGGCAACGGGCGCCGCACTGCGCCGGGCGAAGTGCAAGTCACCGTGCTTTCTCGAGACGGCGATGGCACGCCTTCCGAAGCATTGCTCGAGGGCGTCCGTCAGCACTTTGCTCGTCCAGACGTGCGCCCGGAAACCGACCTCGTCACCGTCAAGGCTGCCGAGATCCAGCGCTACAAAATCCGCGTCGTCGCCAAGATCAATTCCGGCCCCGACTCGGGCCTGACCAAGGTCGCGGCGCAAGCACAATTGCAAGCGTATGCCGACAGTTGCCATCGCCTCGAAGGCCGGGTCGATCCGAGCTGGATCGACTACACGTTGCATAGCGCCGGCGCCGTGCAACTGCAGATTCTCGAACCGCTGGCGCCGATTGTGACGACCGCGTTTCAGGCGCCGTATTGCACCGCGGTTGAAGTCGAGGTGCTGACGCGATGAGTGAAAAAACTCAGCGCCCGACCTTACTGCCGGCCAACAGCTCGGCCCTCGAACGCGGACTGGATCTGGGTTTCGGCGCCTTGCTCGATCGCATCGCACCGCCGTTCCCGGAACTGATGAACACCAGTGAAACGCCGGTGGCCTTCCTGCCGTATCTGGCTGCCGATCGCGGCGTCGCCGAATGGAGCACCGATGCGCCGGTGGCGGAGAAGCGCGTAACCGTCGAACTGGCCTGGCCCACCGCGCGCCAGGCCGGCACACGCAAGGCGCTGGAAAACGCCGCCAAGGGTTTGCAATTAAGACCCGAGATCCGCGCCTGGTACGAACAGACACCGTCCGGCGCGCCGTACAGCTTTTCCGTGCGTGCCTTCAGCGACCAACCCTACAGCGAAGAAATCGATGCACGTCTCGACCGACGCCTGGCTGATGCCAAGAGCGAGCGCGATGTGCTGACGGTCTCGGTCGGCTTGAGCGCGTTCGGCAATCACGTCATCGGCGCCGCGACGTTCTGCGGCGAACTGACCACGGTTTATCCGGTGTTCATCGAAGGTCTTGAAACCTCTGGCGAGGCGTTCATGGCTGCCGGCATGTACACCGTCGAAACATCCACTATTTATCCTCAGGGGGCCTGAATGGCTGACTATTACACCCTGCTCACCAACGCAGGGATTGCCTACGAAACGGCGTGCAAGGCTGCGGGTGTGCCGATCAAGTTGACGCATTTTTCTGTCGGCGACGGCAATGACAAGGTCTACAACCCATCGGCCACCGCAACCGCGCTGGCCCGTGAAGTCTGGCGCGGACCGATCAACGCACTGTTCCAGGATGAGAAGAATCCGAGCTGGCTGCTTGCGGAAGTGACCATTCCGCCGGATGTTGGCGGTTGGTATGTGCGGGAAGCGGGGCTGTGGACTGATACGGGGATTCTTTACGCCATCGTCAAATATCCGGAGTCGTTCAAACCGGTGCTGGCGACGTCGGGGTCGGGCAAAGAGTTCTACATTCGTTCGATTTTCGAGACCAGCAATGCCTCGCTGGTGACCTTGTTGATTGATGACACTGTGGTCAAGGCTACTCGTGCCTGGGTCATCAGTTACCTCGCCGAAGAACTCGGCAAGCTCGATGGTAAGCAGTCGGTGCGCGTCGCTGCCACCGGCAATGTCGTGTTGAGCGGAGCCCAGCAGGTTGATGGTGTTGCCGTGGTGGCCGGCGATCGCGTGCTGTTGCCGAGCCAGACCCTGGCCAAGGACAACGGCCTGTGGATCGTTGCCAATAGTGATTGGGTGCGGGCGACCGATGCCAACACCAGCGCCAAGGTTACCCCGGGCCTGACGGTAATGGTGGAGGAGGGCGTAACGAATGGAGATTCGCTGTGGCACCTGACCACCAACGCACCGATCACCCTCGGCACGACCGCGCTGACATTCAAGATGCTCGCAGGGCGCACCGGGATTGCTGCGGGGACTTACAAGAGTCTGACTGTTGATGAATATGGTCGGGTGATAGCAGGTGCGAATCCGCAGACGTTGGCTGGATTTGGCATCACTGACGCCCTCGGGATCAATGGAACAGCGGTTGCCGCTCGCAAGCTTGAAACGGCGCGCAGTATTGCCATTTCCGGCGCGGCTAGCGGTAGCACTTCGTTTGACGGCTCGACAAACGCCAACATCTCACTAGCGCTGGCCGACTCGGGCGTTTCTGCCGGTACTTACACAAAAATTGCCGTCAATGCCAAAGGGTTGGCTACCAGCGGCGGGAACCTGATCGCATCGGATGTCCCCGCTCTGGACTGGAGCAAGATCACTTCAGGCAAACCCAATTCGTTGTCGGGATACGGAATCACCGACAGCTACACGCAGGCGCAGACCAACAGCGTAGTCAGCACCGCTTTTGCGAACTTTTCTGCGACGACTCTGAGGGTGCCCGCGCTCGTCAATGGTTTTGCCGACGGCAATGCAACTCGATACTGGAAAGCCAACGGCAATGTCTACGTAAGCATCGACGCTACACGTTGGGTCAGTAACGGTATCGATCCATTGGTCATGTTTACCCTTCCGCCTGGATTTCGGCCTATCACCAGAATGTGTGGAACGGGAGACTGGGCGACCAACAGTCCCCTCGCATTTGGGTGGCTGTCGTGGCGAGCGGAAGTCACAGGCGAGGTCGTTCTGGATTATGCGATGGGCTCCACTGCAGGCGCGGGTGGCTTCGCCTGTCAATTCAGTTTCTGCGTTCAAGCGGTTTAAGGAGGCAATATGATTTTTGTGATCGATCAGGATGGCAAGTTTCTGTATGCCGCCGACGCTCCGGAGGGGGCGATGAACTGGACTCGCGCGCAATTGCCTCAACCGTGCTGGAATCCCCGCTTCAAAGGGACGCGTATTCCCGATACCGGCGAATGGAATGGCAAATGGGAGCATGACGGCGAGCCCATGCCCACCCTCGCGGACTTGTGCGCAAGGATTGATGAGTACGCTGATCAAGCGCGGCAGGCTGTTTCAGGCGATCCATTGCGCGCAGTTGAATACGAGCGAGCTGCTGCCGAGGCGCTAGCCTTCAAAAATAATGGCTATCCGGCCGACGCGGTGCCGCGCAGCGTTGCTGCCTGGGCAATCATGGGGCGCACGGCTCAGGACGCTGCCGATGACATCCTGACCGAAGCCGCCCAATACGCAGAACGGCTTTACCTTATCCGAGAGCGGCGCCTGGAGGCGAAAGAGTCGATCAGGCACAAGCTTGCAGCGGGTGCAGCCGATGAGGCCAGGCAGATCGCTGACGAGGTGATCTCAAATATTCAGTCGGCCGTTGGCAGCCCGCGTTTTTCGGCAGATCACCGAGTTGACCCCATCCAGGCTGTTACCGTGATTCAATGAGCGTCCCGAGTCAGGGCAACGTTTTCCCGACACCAGCTGTTCAACACCCGCCAAAGCCCCTCCCTCAGAGGGGCTTTCCCGTTTATGGAGAAACGAAAAATGGCAACCCGCCAAACCTACACCGTGCTCGTCCCATTCCCCACCGGCGGTGGGCATTGGTCGAGCGTCGGTCAAGACCTTGATCTGCTCGACGTTGAGGCCAGTGCCTTGCACTTTGCCGGTCGACTTGAGCCGAAAACCCCTATCACCCAGGCCAAAAAGGCCGCTGCCAAGAAGGCTGACTGAACATGGCTGAGGTTCTGAACTTCGAGCACAACGGCATTACCGTCAATGCCACTGAATCCCCCGAGGCCATGGGTGGCCTGGGTGACAACGTCATCGGTCTGGTCGGCACCGCGCCGAAAGCCGATCCGCTGATTCCGCGAAACGCGCCGTTTCGCATCAACAGCTTCACCACCCATGCGCTGCTCGATCCGACTGGGTCGGAAGAGGGCACGCTGTATCACGCGGTTTACCAGATCCTCAAAGTGGTCAAGGTGCCGGTATACGTGGTCATCGTCGAGGCAGGCGCAACTCCGGCCGACACGGTCAACAATGTGATCGGCGGTGTCGAGCCGGCGACTGGTCGCAAGCTGGGTCTGGCGGCGCTGGGCAGTGTCCCGGAAGACCTGACCATCATCGGCGCGCCGGGCTTTACCGGCAGCAAAGCGGTGGCCGGTGAGTTCGCCGCGTTCGGCAAGCGCATCAAGGCCCGTGTGGTGCTGGACGGCAAGGATGTGTCGGTGGCCGATCAGGTGCTGTACAGCCAGGAACTCGGCGGCGCCGAACTCGGTTTCGACCGTTGCCTGGTGGTGCACAACATGCCCGCCGTGTATTCGAAAGCGGCGAAGAAAAACGTCTTCCTGTCGCCGTCCAGTCTGGCGATTGCCGCGCTGGCCAAGGTCAAGCAATGGGAGAGCCCGGGCAACCAGGTGACCTTCGCCGAAGACGTTTCGCGGGTCGTCGAGTACAACATCCTCGATACGTCCACCGAAGGCGATCTGCTCAACCGTTACGGCGTCAGCTACTACGCCCGCACCGTGCTTGGCGGCTTCTCGCTGCTGGGTAACCGCTCGATCACCGGCAAGTTCATCAGCTACGTCGGCCTCGAAGATGCGATCAGCCGCAAGCTGGTCAAGGCCGGCCAGAAAGCCATGGCCAAGAACCTCACCAAATCCTTCATGGATCAGGAGGTCAAGCGCATCAACGACTGGCTGCAGACCCTGGTTGCCGATGAAACCATTCCCGGCGGCAGCGTGTATCTGCACCCGGAACTCAACAGCGTCGAGAAGTACAAGAACGGCACCTGGTACGTGGTCATCGACTACGGCCGCTACGCGCCGAACGAACACATGGTTTATCAACTCAACGCCCGCGATGAAATCATCGAGCAGTTCCTGGAGGACGTTCTCTAATGTTTACCAACCGCGTAAGACAGGCCATCGCGGCCACCCTGCAAGGCCTGCCGTTGTCGGCGACCGTTGAGGAATTCACCCCGCCGAAAATCGAATTCGACATGGAAGAGATGCGCGGCGGACGCTTCATCGTCGAAGAAATGGCCAAGGGCGGCAAAGCGCTCGGCGCCAAGCTGACCCTTCAAGGCCTCGGCGCCGAGGTGCTGCTGGCGCTGGGCGTGAAGCTCGGCGACGACATCCTGCTGAACGTGCGTGAAGCTGGTCAGGATCAGGACGGCAATACCTGGTTCACCTACCACACCGTCGGCGGCCAGTTGAAATCCCTTGAGGAAACCGCAGTGAAAATGGGCGAGAAGCCCAAGACCAATCTGGAACTGTCCTGCCGCACCTACAACCGCCTTGAAAACGGCGTGCCGGTGATCGACATCGACGTGCGCACGCAGAAGTTCGTGCTCAACGGCGTCGACATCCTCGGTGATGCACGGCGTGCGGTGTTGATGCCGTAAACACCGGTTTACCGGTAAATCACAAAACCTTGTGGGAGCGAGCTGCTCGCGAAAGCGGTCGTCCAGTTACATCAATGACGAATGTGCCAAAGCCTTTGCGAGCAGGCTCGCTCCCACAGTGGAACCAAACGAATCTCCAAGGAATTCATACATGCCGTGGATGCCACCCCAACACGAACTGCTGTCGCCGATCACCGGCGACGATGGCTCGCAGATCGAATCGATCCAGCTCAAACCGCTGTTCTACGCCGCACAGAAAGATGCGCTGGAACGCGCCGGCGATGACGAAGACGATCAGTTCTTCGAGCTGGCGCTGCTCGCCACCGGCCTGTCGGTGAAAGAGCTCGATCAACTCAAACGTCCGGACTACGTGAGCATCGCCCAGTACGTCCATGAGATGTCGACCCGGCCGAGTGCGTACTTTCTCGACCAGCTCGAGGACGCTGAGAAAGCCGGCGATCCCGATCAGGTGCAATTGCTGCAACCGCTCGCCGTGACCGGTCGCACCGTGACTTCGCTGAGCCTGGAAATGCCCGTGCTGCGCGCCACCAAAGTGATGAAGAAACTGAAAACGGCCAAGGAACGCGCCGAATTCATCACCGCCCACTGCACCGGCCTGATGATCCCCGATCTGGCCCACCTGACCGTCCCGGACTGGACGCAATTGCAGGTGCGCATCGACGATTTTTTAAACCAGCCGGCGGCCTACTTTCGGAACGCGACATCGAAGTAATCCTCGATATCGTCCCGCTCATTTACCCGGTAAGTGAAGCGGAGATTCTGGAATGGGACGCCGAAAAGGCGTTGCGCCGCTACGACATAGCGATCACTCGCCTTGGCGTGAAACAGGAGTAGAGCGGCATGGCAGAAAGCAAATTTGCGCCAATGAATGCCGATGAGCGGGGGGGCGCAGCAACCGGTGATATCCGCTTGAACATGGCTGCGGCAAACCCCGGCCCCGGACCGATCATCGGCGATCAATATCCCCAGCTGAGTCAGGCGCTCGTCACCGCAAGTATCAGGATCGATGCGTTGACGACAGCGATCGATTCATTGCGATTGGCATTGTCCAACTTGCGGATGCTCTCGTTGAGTTCCACCGCGAACGGTGAAGCCACCAGCGCGTCGGCAGCGCCGGATGAGGCCGCCGAGCGGACCAAGGCACCAGAAAGTGTGAGGCCGGCGATTGACTTTTATTCGGCGGCGGCCGATCTGGGTAGCGCGGCACAATTGACGCCAGTGCAGGCCAACGAAATCGCACTGTCGAGCTTGATCATGGCCAGTAAGCCGATGGTGGCGGCGGGAGGCACCAGCGGTATCGAACTGATCAAGGTTGCAACGCTGGCCGCCGACTCAGGAATTGGCAATGAGCTGACCAACGCGTCGGACAAATCTTTTGAGCTGCTCAACTTCGCCAGCGACGCTGCGGTCGTAGCGTCGGCACTCAAAATCCCAGCGATGGAAGTCGCCGAGATGATGACGGTGTGGCGCACCTCGATGAAGCTCACTCGCGATCAGGCGTTTGACCTCGCGGATGCGACACACCTGCTCGGCAAAATGCCGGGTGGCGTCAAGTCCGCCGACATCGGCGCCGTACTCAAGCAATCAGGCGAGGCGGCGCTCACTGCAGGCTTGCAGCCCGAGCAGGCCGCAGCGCTGTCGGCAGCCTTGCTCCACAGCGGAACGGGCAAAGATGATGCCGGGCAGGCGTTGAAGAACCTTTCAGCTGCCTTGGGCAAAGGTGACAGCGTCTCCGCCGCCGAACGTGGCGCCTGGAAGCAGTTGGGACTTGATCCTGCTGCCGTGACCGCTGCAATGCATGACCCCGACAAGCAGAATGCCCAAGGTGCGCTGCTCTCGGTGCTTGCCGCGCTGCACGCAAAACCTGTCGAACAACGCGCCACGCTGGCGCGAACCCTGTTTGCTGACAGCGGCAATGCGGTGCAGTTGTTGGCGCAGAATCCGGGCGATGTCAACGAGGCCTTTTCGCAAGTAAAGGACAAAAGTCAGTACGCGACTTCGGTGATCGGTGAGCGGAGTTCGGTGCGCCAGTCTGCACTGGCACGCTCCAATTCCCCGCAAGGACAGTGGAATGCTCAGACTGCTCGAAACGAGCGCTTGGCTATCGCCAGCGCCCAGGCGGTGGCGCCCTCTCCTGAAGTGCTGAGCGTTGCCGGTGCCGGCATCGACAGGATAAGTGAATTCGCTGAGGACCATCCGACGATCACGGCGGGGGTCATTGTTTTGGGTTCAGCCCTGAAAAAGCTATTCGATCTTGTGTTGGACGCCGGTGTCGATGAGGCGAAAGACCGGTTGCGCAAACGGATACCTGGTAGCGCCCTGGCGAATCCCCCCGATCTTTCGTCAACAGCAGATTCTGCATCGAGGCTCGCAGCGGACAAGCCGGTGACAGGGATTGCCAGTCTGGCTCCTGCGGCCGGCGCGGAAATGGCAATTGGCGAACGAGCATCATTGGTCGATACGCCGCACCTCGGACCATCGACCGTTTCTCTGGAGGCGATTTCGCAGGCGATTCCGGCATCGAGCAGGAACGCGCAAACTGCTTTGAGTGAAAGACTTGCTATCACCGCGCCTGACACGCTTTCTGCGCCCGCCCAAGTGAGCAAGGATCTGGCGAGCGCCCCTGCGTCTAACCAGCACGTGAC
The DNA here is from genome assembly GCF_019145195.1 of Pseudomonas siliginis. GTDB lineage: Bacteria > Pseudomonadota > Gammaproteobacteria > Pseudomonadales > Pseudomonadaceae > Aquipseudomonas > Aquipseudomonas siliginis. The sequence goes on along the minus strand of NZ_JAHSTW010000011.1, from coordinate 215,806 downwards.
CTACGCACCTTCGGTCCAGGTCTACTGCAGCGACCCCGGCAGCTCGGACAAGATCGGTATGTTGGTCGCGCAGCATCTGCAAAACCAGTTCATGCAAATGACCCCGCTGCTGACCAACAATCCCCTCGCCACCCGCCGCGACGCGGCCCTGACCGATGGAGTCGCCTGATGAAACAACAAATGGCATTGGGCAGTTTCATCTTTGGCCTGTCGCGCAGCTTTGCGTACCACCAGTTGCTGCGCAAGTCTGACGGCGGATGGACCGAGATACAGATCCTCACCAGCAAACCCAAGTCCAGCCAGACGGGACAGAAACCGGAAACCCTGACCATTACCGGCAAGTCGATGTACGCCGTGGCCATGGATCGGCTCGATGAATTGCGAGCTTTGCAGGCGCTGCGTATCCCGCTGCCGTTGATCGACGCGATTGGTCGAAACTGGGGCCTGTGGCGGATCAGTAGCGTTCAGGAAACCCAGACCCAGATCATCGATGATGGCACGGCGATGGTAGTCGATTGGGTCATCGAACTGGCGGAGTTCAACAATGCGTAAAGCACGAAGCGTGGCCGGTGATTCGGTGAATCTGCTGCTCTACCGCGAAACCGGGCGCAGTGATGACGCTGCCGAAGAAGTGCTGTGGAAGCTCAACCCGACCCTGGCCGAACACGGGCCGATTCTGCCCGCCGGCGTCTGGATCGTGCTACCGGAACTGGATGTGAAACCCGCCGTTGTCAAAGCAGCGACGGCGTGGGATTAAGGAGGTTGAATGGCACTGGGATTTACGCCGGCAGTGAATATCTACGGGGCCAACGCGGCCCTGCTCAATCAGCGCCTGATCAGTTGGGAGCACATCGACGCCGCCGGTTTCGAGTCCGATCAACTGACGTTGACTATCGATCTGGAGGGGCTTGAGGGGTTGCCGAATCTGGGCGGCAAGATTGGCCTGCAAGTCGGTTATCGAGAAACCGCAATGGTCGATAAAGGCCTGTTCAAAGTGACGCGTCTGACGCCGACATTGTTTCCGTTTCGCCTCACCGTGGTGGCCACTGCGGCGCCATTCAGCAAGGATGATGAAACCGGCTTCAAGCAGCGCCGCACCGCCAGTCATGGGCCAACGACGCTGGGTGGATTATTTCGCAAGCTGGTGGAGCTGCACGGATTTTCGCCACGGGTCGCGCCTGAGATTTCGTTGATACGCATCGAGCACATCGACCAGTCCAACGAGACCGACATGGGGTTTGTCACGCGTCTGGCGAAAAAATACAACGTCGTCGCCAAGCCTTACGGCGATGTCTATGTGCTTGCGCGGCCCGGGCAGACCAAGTCGTTGTCGGGGCAGATTCTGCCGGACGTGACGCTGTCGGTTACCCACAACAATCGCCCCGGCGATCACGCATTCATCAGCGCCACGCTGGAAGAATCGGCCCGCGAGCAGGCCAAGGGCTGCAAGACCTGTTTCTGGGATGCGGCGGCCGGGGTGTTGCGTTGGATCGAGACTGGCGTAGCGCCGTTCAAGACGCTGCGCCAGAAGCAGCCCAGCGAAGCGGATGCCATCGCAGTTGGCGAGGGCGAAGTACGCAAGATGTTGCGGCAGAAATACAAAGTGAAAATCACTTGCCCGGGGGATCCACGGCTCGCGGCCGAAGGGCTGGTATTGCTCGATGAGAGCTGGCCGGACTTCATGCGCGGACGCTGGTCGATCGACAAGGTCACCGCCAGCGGCAGTCGCGAGAACAGCTATCGCTGCCTGATTGATGCGTCGTGCCTGGATCCCAAGGCGGAACGGTAATCCTGAACCGAGTGCATATTCCTGTGGGAGCGAGCCTGCTCGCGAAAGAGACGTCAGCTTCAGCATCGATGTGACTGATCGACCGCATTCGCGAGCAGGCTCGCTCCCACAGGGACTGCGGCGTTCACTGTAATTTCTCTTACTTCGGAACACCCCCATGAAGATCACCCCGATCCTCACGCAACTGCGTGGGCAATGCCCTGGGCTTGCCAATCATATTTCGGTGGGCCTCGATCTGGCGTTGCTGCAAGGCAATCCGGATCTGCCAACACCTTCGGCCCACGTGCTGGCAATCGCCGATCTGGCCAGCAACAGCACCGCCCAAAACCTCACCACCCAACCAATCCGCGACCGCTTTGAAATCGTCCTCGTACTTGACGCTACCGACGCGACAAAAGCGCTGGATGGGTTGCACGACCTGCGCGCCGAACTGTGGCGCGCGCTGGTGGGATTCAAGCCCGATGCCGACTACAGCGCCATCGTCTACGACGGCGGCGAGCTGGTCTCGATCAACAGCAGCCGCCTGTTCTATCGGCTGCGTTTTTATGCCGAGTTCCAGCTCGGCCGCAATCTGCCAAGTCAGCCTGCGGAGAGTTGGCACGAGCGCGAACTGGACGCTTTGTCGTCCTTTACCGGGATGACGGTGCGGGTCGATGCGATCGATCCGGCCGACCCCAACCTGCAACGCCCGGGTCCGGATGGCCGGGTGGAAATGACTTTCTCTGGAGACGTAACCCCATGAGCAACCGCATCACCGTAGTGCCGGCCGCTGGCCGTGTCGTACCTGACCCGGAGGCGGGCGACCTGTTGCCGGCTGCAGGCCGTGACGTGCTGGACAGCGCCTGGTGGCGCCGGCGTCTGGCTGACGGCGATATCACACTCAAAACCGCAAAAGCGGCTAAACCACAGGGAGCCAAATAATGGCGATCGGATTCAGCAACATCCCGGCGGACATTCGTGTGCCGCTGTTCTATGCCGAAATGGACAACTCGGCCGCCAACAGCGCGACCTCGGCCATGCGCCGTTTGATCGTCGCGCAGGTCAACGACAATATTGCCCCGACTGAAGTCGGCAAGCTGGTGCTGGTTTCCAGCGTGGCGCTGGCGAAAAGCATCGGCGGACAGGGCTCGATGCTCGCCTCGATGTACGAAACCTTCCGCAAGGCCGACCCGATCGGCGAGATCTGGTGCCTGCCGCTGCACAACACCGAAGGCGCTATCGCCAAAGGTGTGTTGACCCTGACCGGCACCGCAACTCAGGCGGGCACGCTCAATCTATACGTCGGCGGCGTGCGTGTGCAGGCCACCGTGGTCAATGGCGCCACCGCCGCGCAAGCGGCCACCGCACTGGCGCAGAAAATCAACGCCACTGCCGACCTGCCAGTCAGCGCTGCGGCTGCTGAAGGTGTGGTCACCCTGAACGCCAAATGGACCGGCGACAGCGGTAACGACATCAGCCTGCAATTCAATCGCCTGGGCAAGAGCAACGGCGAAGAAACTCCGGCCGGTCTGACCAGCGCAATCACCGCCATGACCGGCGGCGCCGGTGTACCGGATCAGATCGCTGCCGTCGCAGCATTGGGCGATGAGCCTTTCGAATTCATCGCCTTGCCGTGGTCCGATCTGGCCACTCTCAACACCTGGCAAGCGGTCATGGACGACAGCACCGGGCGCTGGTCGTGGGCCAAGCAATTGTTTGGTCACGTCTACAGCGCCAAGCGCGGCACCGTCGGTACGCTGGTTGCCGCAGGCCAGGCGCGCAACGATCAGCACATGACCATCCAGGCGCTGGAACCGGGCGTACCGCAACCGTTTTGGGTACAGGCCGCCGCGCTGGCTGCACGCACGGCGGTGTTCATCTCCGCCGATGCCAGCCGTCCGACCCAAAGCGGCAGCCTGCCGGGCGTCGACCCGGCGCCGGCGAGCGAGCGTTTCACCCTGACCGAGCGTCAGTCGCTGCTCAACTACGGCATCGCTACTGCGTACTACGAAGGCGGTTACGTGCGCATCCAGCGTTCGATCACCACCTACCAGAAGAACGCCTACGGCCAGGCCGACAACTCCTATCTGGACAGCGAAACCATGCACCAGTCGGCGTTCATCGTGCGTCGTCTGCAAAGCGTGATCACCAGCAAATACGGCCGCCACAAACTGGCCTCCGACGGTACCCGTTTCGGTGCAGGCCAGCCTATCGTCACCCCGGCGACCATTCGCGGCGAGCTGATCGCGCAGTACGCCAAACTCGAACTCGAAGGCCACGTGGAGAACGCCGAGCTGTTCGCCGAGCACCTGATTGTCGAGCGCGACGTGCAGGACCCGAGCCGTGTGAACGTGCTGTTCCCGCCGGATTACATCAACGGCCTGCGCGTGTTCGCACTGCTCAACCAGTTCCGTCTGCAGTACGACGACGCGGCCTGATCCGCGCAGTCGGCGCTAAGCATTCAGCCCACCTCGCGTGGGCTTTTTATTTGAAGGGAGAAACACCATGGGTCAACTGATTGCAGGCACCTGCTACGTCAAGGTCGACGGCGCACAACTGACCATCAATGGCGGCTGCGAAGCCCCGCTGATGGCCGTCAAACGTGAAACCGTCGTGCCCGGTTTCTACAAGGAAACCGACATCGCACCGTCGTTCAAAGTGACCGCGCTGCACACCGCCGACTTCCCGCTGAAGAAGCTGATCGAAGGCACCGATATCACGGTCACCTGCGAGTTCAGCAACGGCAAAGTCTACGTGCTGGCCGGCGCCTATCTGGTCGAGGAGCCAGTTTCCAAGGGCGACGACGCCACCATCGAACTGAAATTCGAAGGCATCAAGGGGACCTGGCAATGAGCGGCGCCGTGAAGCTTCAAGTAGCAATCGAAGCACACGGCGAGCCACTGACCGAACTCGTTCTGCGCCGTCCGACGGTGCAGGAAGTGCGAGCGATCAAGGCGCTGCCGTACAAGATCGACAAGAGCGAAGAAGTCAGCCTCGACATGGACGTGGCGGCCAAATACATCGCCGTGTGCGCCGGCATCCCGCCGTCGTCGGTCAACCAGTTGGATCTGGCTGACCTCAATGCGCTGAGCTGGGCTGTTGCGAGTTTTTTCATGAGTGCGGCGTCGGCGCCATCACCGACCTGATCGCCGTCGCCTATGACCTGGCCTGGTTCTGGAAGGTTGACCCCGAACAGATGATGGCCAGGCCACTGGATGTGCTCCGCGAATCGCTGGAGCACGCGCAACGGATCAATGCGATGCAGCAGGTGCAGTGATGGCAGACGAAGAGAAGACAACCCCGAAACCGGTGCTGATCACCGGCATCGATGAACTCTCGCCCAAACTGGGCGCCCTGCGCATGAAGGTTGAGAGTTTTAAAAACAATCTCGAGCAGACCGGCCTCGGCAAACTGGACATCAGTGGTCTGTTCAACGGCGGCAGCGTGATCACGCCGTTTGTAGACGGCATCAAATCGGCCGCAGCGTTCCAGGGCAAATTGAGCGAAGTCAGCGACACGGCGAAAACCGTCGATCTGCCCGCCGCGCCGACAGCAGCGACGCAGAACATGAACGTGTTCAGTGCGTCGATGCAGAAGGTTTCGGCGGCGGTGGACGCCGCGCTGGTGCCGGCGGTGGGGGCCTTGGTGGTCGGGCTGGAACCGATGCTGACGCAGGTTGGCAGCCTGCTCGCCGACAACCCGAAACTGGTCGAAGGCCTGGCGGCGGGGGCGATTGCCTTCTCCGCCATGCAAACCGCGGTCACCGGTATGACCCAGGTGATGGACGTCATGAGCATGGTGCTCAAGACCAACCCGATCATGCTGATCGCCATGGGCATTGCCTTGGCGGCCGGTTTGATCGTGGCCAACTGGACGCCGATCAGCGCGTTCTTCACCGGGATGTGGGAGGGCGTGAAAAACGCCGGGGCGAGTGCGATGGCGACGTTGCGCTCGGTACTTGACTGGCGACCGCTGGCGGCACTGGCGGCGTTGTGGGAACCGGTCACGGGATTTTTCTCGGCTATCTGGGACAAGGTGATGGCCGTGACGGCGCCAGTGATCGACTTCTTCAAGTCGGTTTTCTCGTGGTCGCCTGCGGGGATGATCATTGAAAACTGGGGGCCGCTGACCGGCCTGTTCTCGGCGATCTGGGAATTGCTCAAGGCCTTGAGTGTGCCGGTGATGGCGTTTCTCAGAAACCTGATCGATTTCTCGCCGATGCAGGTGCTTACTGATGCGTGGGGTGGTGTTGTCGCGTTCTTCGAACCGATGTTCAGCGGCCTTCGAGAAGTCGCGCTACCGGCCAAAGAATTCCTCGTGTCGCTGTTCGACTTCTCGCCAATGCAGATGATCACCAGCGCCTGGGGAGGCATTGTTGCGTATTTCCAGCCGATATTGACGACGCTGCAATCGGCTGTGCAAAACACCCGGGATACTTTGCGGGCACTTTTCGATTTTTTCCCGATGGAAATGCTCACCAGCGCCTGGGGTGGAGTTGTCGGGTTCTTCGAACCGATCTGGATGGCGCTGCAAACGTCTGTGCAGCGAGTCAGGGGCTTTTTCACCAGCCTGTTCGAGTGGTCACCGCTGGAGCAGATTGCCCAGTATTGGCAGCCGATCGGTGAGGTCTTTTCGGCGCTCTGGGGCGTTGTGTTGGCGCTGTCCGCGCCGGTCGTGGACTTTCTGCACAGTCTGTTCGAATGGAAACCGCTGGATCAGATCATCGAGAGTTGGGGGCCGATCACTGAGTGGTTCGGCGAGTTGTGGCAAAAGCTGCAAACCGTCATTGCGCCGATCAAGGAGTTGTTCGACGGTGGCTTCGCCGGACTGATCGCCAAGGTCACCGGCAAAGTTGAAACTCTCACTGAAGCACAACGCCAGACCAATGCCGAAGGTAAAGGCGAACTGGCACCGGCGTTCTTCGCTGCCAGTCCGGCGCCTGCTGGCAACGGCGCACTGCAAAGCGGTTCGTTGCCACAAACCTCCAGCGCGCTGATCCAGCAGAGCGCCGCCAACAACCGCACGCAGCTCCAAGGCGGGCTGACCGTGCGCTTCGAAAATGCGCCGGCAGGCCTGCGCACCGAACAACCGCAAACCAATCAACCTGGCCTGGCCGTGTCTTCACGCATCGGCTATCGCTCACTGTCGATGGGAGGTTCCCAATGAACTGGCGTGACCGTTTATTGCCGGCATCCTTTCGCGGTGTCGGTTTCTGGATCGACCAGGCGAAAACCCCGGTCGGTCGCAAAGGGCAGTTGCATGAATACCCGCAACGCGACCTGCCGTTTTTCGAGGACCTCGGCCAGCAGGCCAAGACTCACGATCTGACCGCGTTCATCGTCGGCCCTGATTGCCTGGAGCAGCGCGACAAGTTGCTCAAGGCGCTGGAGCAGGGCCGTGGCGAACTGGTGCATCCGTGGCTCGGACGCCTGCAGGTCAAGGTCGGCGAATGCGACATGACCCACACCCGCCAGGACGGTGGGTTGGTGACGTTCGCATTGAAGTTCTATCCCGACCAACCCCTGCCGTTTCCGACCGCTACGGTCAGCACGCAGAAAGTGCTCCTGGCCAAGGCCGACGGTCTGCTGGGTTCAGCGGTGGCGCGTTTCGAACAGGCGATGACTTTGATCAAGGCTGCGCGGATCGGCATCACCAACCTGCGCAACAGCCTTACCGGCGTCTATGACGTGATCAAGGAGCAATTGAAACCTTTGATCGAGCAGTACCGGCAGATCACTGAACTGGTCAAAGCCGTGAAGGAACTGCCCAAGGAAGTGGCAGCAGAATTCAAGGGTTTGCTCGGCGATATCAAGGAGCTGAAAGCGTTCGCCAAGGAAGGCTACCGGGGCGTGATTGCCGACGTGTCGCAGCAACTCGAAGCGATTCGCAAAGCCGATGCGCCGAAGATCACCACTGGCAAGGACACCAATGCCGCAGCGCAAGCGATGGCCGATCTGGTGCAGGACACGCTGATCGTCAAAGTGGCGCAGTGGGTCGCATCGATGCCAGTGGCCACCCGAGCGCTGCAACTGCCGTCGACGCCCACCGTTGCTCAGCAGGCCCATCAGCAAGTCACCCGCCCGGAAGTCCCGGCCACGGATGATTTGCAGGCGCTGCAAAAGGATTTGGTGGAGGCGCTGCAAGGGGCGAAAAACAAGGCCGATCCTGATCACTATCAAGCCATTAGTGACGTGCAGGATGCCTTGGTTGCGCACCTCAAGGCCGTGGCATCCTCGGGCGTGCGACTGGTCAGCAAATCCTTTCAGGAAAGCCTTCCGGCACTGGTCATAGCGTACAAACAGTTTGGCGACGCCACGCGAGTCACCGAAGTCGTGCAGCGCAACGGCGTGACCAATCCGTTGTACCTCCCGCAAAGCGATGTGAAAGTCTCCAGGGAGTGAACCATGGACGAGTTGGATAACCACGTCACGCTGACGGTTAACGGCATGGAATACGGCGGCTGGAAAAGCGTCGAAATCACCGCTGATCTGGAGCGTCAGTTCCGCACCTTCAAACTCGATATCACCTGGCAATGGCCAGGGCAGGCCGTGGACAAAAGGATCAAACCCGGCGACCCCTGCGAGGTAAAAATCGGCAAGGACTTGGTGCTCACCGGTTATGTGTTCAAAGCACCGATCCGCTATGACGGGCGGCAGATCAGCCTGACCATCGAAGGCAGTTCCAAGACCCAGGATCTGGTCGATTGCGCCGCTCGCAACCTGCCCAGCCAATGGCAGCAACAACCCTTGCTGACTATCGTCCGCGATCTGGCGAGCGAATATGGGCTGTCAGTGGTCAACGAAATCAGCGAAACCACACGCCTGACCAAACACACCATCGTGCCGGGTGAAACGGCATTCCAGTCGATCGACCGATTGCTCTCGCTGCTGCGGGTGTTTTCCACCGACAACGAGCTGGGCCAGTTGGTGTTGGCCAAACCCGGCAGCGGCGGCCGCGCCAGCGATGCGCTGGAGCTGGGCAAGAACATCCTGTCGGCCAGTGCTCCAATGGATTTCAGCCAGGTCTTTTCCGAGTACCGGGTGATCGGCCAGCAAAAAGGCTCGGATGCAAAAAGCGGCGCGGCGGTCAGCGAAGTCGAGTCGACGGCGGCTGATCTGAGTTTCAAGCGGCGGCGCACCACGGTGATCAACGAAGGCACGCAACTGACCTTTGAGTTGGCGCAGCAGCGTGCTCTATGGGAAAGCGCGACCCGCATGGGCCGCGCGCAGACCACCACCTATCAGGTGCAGGGATGGCGGCAGAGCAATGGCGATTTGTGGCGCCATAACACGCTGGTGAAGGTCAAGGATCCGGTGCTGGATTTCGATGGTGACATGCTGATTTCCAAGGTCACTTATTCGTTGTCAGCGCAGGGTTCGGTGACCACCTTGCAAGTGGCGCCGCCGCATACCTTTGATCCTGATCCGGCGCCCCCGAAGCAAACCCAGGCCTGACGCAGGATCCTGCTGGCGACAATGGCCCCTGTGGGAGCGGGCTTGCCCGCGATAGCGGTCGTGACAACAAATACATTTTTCCCTGACACACCGCCATCGCGGGCAAGCCCGCTCCCACAGGGTTTGTGTCGACAAAGTCTAAGGAAACCCATGAGCCTACTGACACGCCTGCTGGCGCGCGGCACTGTCGTGCTCGCCAATTCGGCTTCGAAACTGCAATCGCTGCAAATGCGCCTCACCGCCGGTGAAGTCAACGACGACCTCGAACACTTCGAACCCTACGGTTTCACCAGCCATCCGCTGGCTGGCGCCGAAGGGGTCGTCACCTTCATCGGCGGCGACCGTTCCCACGCCATCGCCCTGGTCATCGCCGACCGTCGCTATCGCCTGCAAGCACTCGCTGCCGGTGAAGTGGCGATCTACACCGACGAGGGCGACAGGATTCACTTCAAGCGCGGGCGGATCATCGACATCGAAACCGCCACGCTGAACATCCGCGCCAGCAGCGCGGTGAACTTCGACACGCCGGTGATCAACCAGACCGGCAAGATCGTTTCCACCGGTGATCAACTGGCTGGCGGCATCAGCCAGATCAAACACGTGCATGTTGGCGTGCAGGCCGGTAACGGTCAGACCGGCGCGCCGGCAGGAGGCCAGTGATGTTCATCAGCCAGAACCTCCACGCCGCGCTGACCCGCGCCGTGCTCATCAGCCTGTTCACCTGGCGTCGCGCCGCTGATGACGACGCCCTCGATGACGAAGAACGCTTCGGTTGGTGGGGCGACAGTTTTCCCACGGTTGCCGACGATCGCATCGGCTCGCGGCTGTGGCTGCTGCGCCGGGTCAAGCTGACCCGGCAGACGCAAATGGACGCCGAGTTCTATGCCCGCGAAGCCCTGCAATGGCTGCTCGACGACGGCCACTGCAGCGCCATCGACATCATCAGCGAACGCCTCGACGCCCAGCGCCTCAACCTGCGCACGATCCTCACGCTGGCTGACGGCGAACGTCTGGACATCAACCCCGATAACAGTTGGCAGGTGATCTATGCCGTTTGAAACCCCTTCGCTGCCGGTGCTGATCAAGCGCACCCAAAGCGACCTGGCCGGCGATTCGCTGCGCCAGTCCGATGCGCAAGTGCTCGCCCGCACCCTCGGCGGCGCCGCTTATGGTCTGTACGGTTATCTCGACTGGATCTCCGAGCAGATCCTGCCGGACAAGGCTGACGAGTCAACCCTGGAACGCATCGCCGCGCTGCGCCTGAATCAGCCGCGCAAAGCCGCGCAAGTGGCTGCCGGCAGCGTCAGTTTTACCGCCACTCCCGGCGCCGTGCTTGACGTCGACACTCTGCTGCAAGCGAACGATGGCCGCACCTACAAAGTCACCACGGCGCGCACCACGGTCAATGGCAGCAACAGCACCACGATTGCGGCGCTGGAGGCCGGCAGTCTGGGCAACGCTGATGCGGGTCTGACGCTGACCCCGGTGCAACCGATTGCCGGCATCGTCGGCAACAGTTTCGTGGTGCTGGCGCCGGGCCTCAGCGGCGGTGTGGCGCGGGAAAGCCTCGAATCGCTGCGCTCGCGGGTGATTCGTTCCTACCGCGTGATTCCCCACGGTGGCGCGGCCAGCGACTACGAAACCTGGGCGCTGGAAGTGCCGGGTGTGACTCGGGCGTGGTGCCGGGGCGGCCTGCTCGGGCCGGGCACGGTGACGGTGTTCATCATGCGTGATGAAGACCCGCAACCGGTGCCGAACGATGAGCAGTTGGCGGAAGTTCAGGAGTACATCGAACCGCTGCGTCCGGTGACCGCGGAAGTGCACGTGCAGCGGCCGGTGCAAGTGCCGGTGGTGTATCGCTTCAAGAGTGTCAATCCGGACACCACCGCCGTGCGCGCCGCCGTTGAAGCGCAGTTGCGCGATCTGCACAACCGCGAGGCCGATCTCGGTGTGCCGCTGCTGATCAGCCATATCCGCGAAGCGATCAGCAGCGCCGGCGGCGAATACGATCACACGCTCACTGCTCCGGCCGCTGACGTGCCGGCCGGGCAAAGTGAACTGCTGACCTTCGGAGGTTGCGTATGGGGGGCATAAGAACTGCCGCGCAATATCAGGCGCAACTGCGCGCCTTGCTGCCCAGTGGCCCGGCATGGGATCCGGAGCGGGTGCCCGAGCTTGAGGAAGTGTTGCAAGGCGTCGCCGTCGAACTGGCCCGCCTCGACGCCCGCGCCGCCGACCTGCTCAACGAGATGGACCCGGCCGGCGTCAGCGAACTGGTGCCGGACTGGGAGCGGGTGATGAACCTGCCCGACCCGTGCCTGGGCGCCACGCCACTGTTCGACGACCGCCGCCTCGCCGTACGCCGCCGCTTGCTCGCGGTCGGCAGCCAGGCTGTCGGCTACTACCTCGACATCGCCAAAAGCCAGGGTTACCCCAACGCCAGCATCACCGAACACGAAGCCCCACGCATGGGCCGCGCCCGCTTCGGCTCGGCGCATTGGGGCACTTGGGAAGCGCAGTTCATGTGGACGCTCAACACCGGCGGCCGCCTGCTGCTCGGCCGCCGTTACGGCGCGAGCTACTGGGGCGAGCGCTTCGGCGTCAACCCGGGCTCGGCGCTGGAATGCCTGATCCACCGCAGCGCGCCGGCGCATACCAAGGTGCACATCAATTATGACTAGGGAGGGATGAGCAGATGGACTATCCGAATAGCGTGCCCAGCGCCGGGCTGGTGAATGGCAAATTTGTGGATGAGAACCCCATGACGGGGACGCCGGGATCGTTGATCCCGGCGGACTGGGGTAACGGAGTTACGCAGGAAATTCTCAACGTGATCAAGGCGGCGGACCTGACGCCTGACGAGAAGAAATACGATCAGTTGTTGCAGGCGATTCAATCGGTGACGGCCAAGGGCTGGAACCAGGATTTGGCGCTGCCGCTGGCTGCTTTGCCTTTGCCTACAGTTGCCACCGCCGATGCACGTCTGCCGGTCAGTCCGGCTGCGGCCTCAACCAGTGGTGGCCGGGTTTCGATCGCAGCGGGAACCTTTATTAGCCTTGGCCAGGAAGTAGTGGCCGGCCAACTCGGGCGTGCGCGCACCTTCGTGACGACGGCGTGGAGCAGCGCCGACTTGCTGCCCAGCAGCCATTACTTTCTGCGAGCGCAAGTTATCGCCGGGGTACTCACGTTCTACACCCAACGCGGTGGCATTCATGACGTCGTGCCTGACTCACTCAAAGGGACCGTCAACGGCGCTGCCGGCGGCGGTTTTCAGTCCACGTCTCTGGACATGTGTCTGGCGTGGGTGATAACCGGAGCACCCGGTTCGGTGCCGGTTGTGCGGACCCTATACAACCGCGCACGTTTGACCTGGACGCAAACGGTAAACGGCACAGGCGCAATATTTTTACCGCTCGATCCCCACGCGCGTGCGGCACGACTCGTCGCCGGTAACCCAACGCCATCCTCGACGGCGGTCACCTCAGTCGCCTTTCCGTCCACCGGGTGGGCAGGGGGCAACTATTGCTTCCTGTCGCCGATCCTGACAGGCAGTTCGAACAACCCGGGGGGGTGGAACCCGGCAACGGTTTCACCGTGTGTATTGTTCACCAACAACATCGTCAATGACGTCACGGTTTCGACGTTGGCGGCGAGTTTCGATCATGCCAATTTGCGCTCACTGTGGCAGTGCTATCAGGCCGAACACAACTTGGGCCAATCGAATGCCGACAGCGATGAGCTATTGCTGAGCATGGGCATCAAAACCCATCCAATCACCGATTACAGCGTGGGCATTGCCATCAACTTTTCCGACGCGGTGAACGTGCAATTCTCGTGGGAGCTTATTCGATGATCGTCATTCAGGAACTTCATCAGTGCGACGGTGAGTTGCGCTTGCCGCAACCGTCGGCTGCGCACGAGTGGGACGGGCAGAACTGGATTTTCAATGCAGATAGGCAGATTGCACTTGATCTGCAGGAAGCCGAACGCCTTTGCGCCAAAGTCGACGCCGCCGCCGACAACGCTCGCAACGCAATGGCTGGTGATCCACTCAAGGCCATGGAGTACGCACAGGCAGCCGCGGACGCTCAGGCTTTCAGCGATGCCGGATACCCGAAAAAGGAAGTGCCGCTTTCAGTCGCCGCGTGGGTCGCGAAAGGCCGCACGGCCAAACAGGCGGCGGAGCAGATTCTGAGTAAGGCGGAGCAGTTGACTCAGCATTTGCTCACGCTGCGCACTTTGCGCCTGAAGGCCAAGGCGCAGATTCGCGCACAGGCGGGCAAGGGCAAGGTCGATTTGGCGCGCGGCGCGGCAGACGATGCGTTGATCGGGATTCGTGCCCTGATCAACGGTATATCCAGCTAGGCAACAAGGTCCACTTCTACGTCACCGACGCCACGCGATATGAGCTTGTTTAGTTTGTACATCATTTGGCCTGTGGCGCCCCGCGCGACCGCAAGGATCGAAGTCATCGTTAAGGAAAAAGACAATGGATTATCCAATCAGTGTGCCAAGCGCAGGCTTGGTCAATGGCATGTTTGTTGATGAGGACGCGCTCGCGGGCACACCCGGCTCGTTGATTCCCGCGAGTTGGGGCAACGGCGTGACGCAGGAAATTCTCGGCGTTGTGCGGGCCGCTGGAATGACACCGACCGAGACTTCAAATACACAAATGCTCGACGCGCTACGTAGCTCGCAGCTCTTCAAAACCCCGGCGCAATTCGATTTCAGCCGTTCAGTGGCTACGGCCGAGTTCGTGCAGCGTGCACTGGGCAATCATGCAGGGTCTCGTGACATCGCAGCCACGGCGCAACTTTCTCTTGCGGATGTGGGATGGGCGATCGGCCTGGGCGGAAACTCGGCCTATACCGTGTCTTTGCCAGACATCAAGTCAGTTCCCAATGGCGCAACGTTCACGCTGCATTGCCGTAGCAACGCCCCGGTCACTATTGCCTGTACAGGCATTGCGAAAATAAGCCCGCAAGGAGCTGAACTGACCTCGATTGTCATGAACAGTGGTGAGAGCGCCACCGTCGTCAGGGAAAACGGAGTCTGGGCAGTCCACGGCACCGCGAGTCTCAAATATGCCGCGCTGTTTTCAGGGTTGACTGCTAACCCCGGGTATCAGAAGCACGCCAGTGGGAACATAGATCAATGGGGAACCGGCATTACGGATGCCAACGGTGAAATGTGGGTCAATTTCCCGGTTTCCTTCCCGAATGGGTTTTTCTCATGTGTCGCCAACCACGCTGGTGGCGAAGCGGCCATCGTGATTGTTGTCGGAGGCACCGCCACCAAGCAAGGCGTTCGCTTGAAAGTGCGCAACGCGGTCAACCAGCCTGGCGCTGGCTGGACCGTGTTTTATTTTGCCAAGGGTTATTGAATGAATACTACCAACGTGCTTTTCAGCGCCGGTACGCGAGGCGTGTATGTACCGGGAATCAATTCGTCGGACATTCCTGACGATGTCATCGAAATTCCCCAAGCCTATTGGATCTCGCTTCTGCAGCAACTGTCGGTCACCGCGAAAGTTATTGGCGTGCATGCTGAAAGCGGTTATCCGGTGCTGGTCGATCCACCGCCTCCTTCGGCAGAGGCGGCCGCAGGCTTCGAACGCACCTGGCGCAACGCTCAGCTTGCCGCCACTGACGGCCTGGTCGCACGCGACCGTGATGAACTGGAGGACGGCGGCGGCACAACATTGACCACTGAACAATATGCCGAACTGCAAACTTTTCGACGGGCGTTGCGCGAGTGGCCGCAAGGCTCATTCTTCCCGTCCAGCGCCCATAGGCCAGTGGCACCGAGCTGGCTGTCTGCTGCGCTTTAAATCATCAGGAACGTGATATGGATTATCCGAAAAGCATTCCGGGCTCAGGTCTGGAAAACGGCAGGTTTGTCGACGAAGACCCGATTGCAGGAAAGCCGGGGTCACTGATCCCGGCGAGTTGGGGGAACAGTGTTACCGAGGAGATTCTCAATGCAATCACGGCTGCCGGCCTGACACCTGATGAAAATCAGACCAATCAATTGGCCCAAGCCATTCGACAGTTGTCCAGACCTGATCCGCTGCAAGCGTTTCCGGTACAGGTCTATCGCAAGAATCTGTTGATCAATGGCGATTTCAGAATCTGGCAACGTGGTGCGAGCAATCAGGCGCCAAATGTCGGCGGGTACGTGGCTGATCGTTTCCGTTGTGACTGGAACGGAAACGCCGGAGTGAGCATCACTCGGCAAAATTTTGCTCTCGGGCAAGGCGAGGTCTCTGATGAACCGGCCTGTTTCCTGCGCTGGCAGCAAACGTCCGCAGGGGCGGGAGCTACCGTTCACAAAATCTCCCAGAATATAGAGTCGGTCAGAACGCTCGCCGGAAAAACGGCAACGCTGACGTTTTGGGCTCGATCCGATGCCGTGCGGCCTTTGCAAATAACAATTGCGCAGCAATTCGGGGTGGGCGGATCGGCACCCGTTGGGAAATTGATTGATACGTTTCAACTGAACACAGTGTGGACGCGCTACACCGCAACGTTTCAGGTGCCTGCCATTGCGGGGAAAATGCAAGGCAGCGGCGACTGTCTGACATTGGCGTTCGATCTGCCTCTCAACGTGCTGCAAACGGTCGATCTGACACAGGTCCAATTGGAGGAGGGGCCTGTATCCACGCCCTTTGAACTTCGTCCCTTAGCGCAGGAGCTGGCGTTATGTCAGCGCTATTTCGAAAAGTCATTTGCTTCCGGGTTGCCGGTCAAAGCCAATAATGGCACGAATACCTGTATCTCGACATTTACTCAGGTCCCGGCAGGAAATACCGGCCAATACGGGATGACGATCGGCTTTCTGGTTCAGAAAAGAGTTCAACCGACGGTTACTGCCTATAGCCCGGCGGACAGCAGTAATCAGGTCTGGAATCAATCGATCAGCAAAGCTTGCACCGGCACGCTACTTCAAGGCGTAACGGATCGTAGTATTTCTTTTGCCACCGTCACGCCAGTCGGCAGCGCACCGGGGCAGACTTTGCAACTGGAATGGACAGCGGACGCTGAAATCTAGGAGCGACACTCATGGCTTATCAATTAAGCGCTTGCGGCGTGTTGCGCCTGGCTGACTGTGCGTTTATTCCACAGGACTCCAACAATCGCGACTGGCTAGAGTTCCAGCAGTGGCAGCTCTCGGGCGGGCAGGTGCTACCGGCGGATGGGGGACTCGCGGAAACTGGTGCGACCGGCCCCCTGAAAACTCTGGCAAATAAATGGCTGGCAAGCATCAGCCGCCAGCCGTGATTCAATCGGGACAACATCCAGGGAGGATCAAGCATCATGCAATTAACTGAAAAACACCTTATCGACATCATGCCCAACGCCCGCTCCCAAGCGGGCGTTTTTGTTTCTGCACTCAACGCTGCGATGGCCAGGCAGCGCATCGATACGCCCAAGCGCATCGCGGCGTTTCTGGCACAGGTCGGTCACGAGTCCGGCCAATTGCGTTACGTGCGCGAACTGGGCAATAACCAGTATTTGAGCAAATACGACACTGGCACGCTGGCGCTGCGTCTGGGCAATACTCCGGAAGCCGACGGCGACGGGCAAAAGTATCGCGGGCGTGGACTGATTCAGATCACCGGCCGGGCAAATTATCGTCAGTGCAGTCTCGGCTTGTTTGGCGATGAGCGTCTGTTGGCATTGCCCGAATTGCTCGAGCAACCGCAATGGGCGGCAGAATCGGCGGCGTGGTTCTGGGCGCAGAAGGGCTTGAACGAACTGGCCGACGCGGACCAGTTCAACACCATCACCCGCCGGATCAACGGCGGGTTGAATGGCTTGCAGGATCGACTCGAGATCTGGGCACGGGCGAGGGCGGTGCTATGTCCGGCTCCTGGCGCGTGATGGGTCTGTTGCTGCTGGTGGCCGGGGCGTTTGCAGCGGCATGGCAGTTTCAGGACTGGCGCTACGGGGGGCGATTGGCCGAGCAGGCGCGGTTAAACGCCGAAACCCTCAATCAACTGACGCTGACCGCCGCCACCGCGCAACAGGCCGAGCAGGACAAACGCCTGGCGCTGGAGCAACGGATCGCGGCGAGTGAACAAACCCATTATCGAGCGCTGAGCGATGCCCAACGTGATCAGGATCGCTTGCGCGATCGCCTTGCTACTGCCGATGTGCGGCTGTCAGTCCTTCTCGACGCCGGCGACGTTGCCCACGGCGGTGCGCTGCCAGCCACCGCCGGCACCAGCGGCGTGGATTCTGCAGCCGTACGCGCCCGACTTGACCCGGCGCATGCTCAACGAATTATCGCCATCACCGACACCGGCGATCGTGGATTGATTGCGTTGCAGGCCTGTCAGGCCTATGTCAGAGCGCTGGCGCCCGAACATCTTGAATGATTCTGTGTATTGAAAGCATGGCCGGCTCGTGTACGGTGAAGGCATTCCACACGATCCGGAGCTCGCCGTGAAAGAGACCACCCAACTGGCCGCAGAACTGGGCCGACGTCTGCAAGTGCTCAATGCCCATGTCACTACCGCCGAGTCCTGCACAGGTGGCGGGATTGCCGAAGCGATTACGCGGATTCCGGGCAGTTCGGCCTGGTTTGAAGCGGGGTACGTGACGTATTCCAATCGGCAGAAGACGCGGCAGCTGGATGTGCCGGGCGATTTGTTCGAGACGGTAGGGGCGGTCAGTCGCGAAGTGGTCGAGGCCATGGTGCGCGGTGCGCAGCGGCACAGCCTGGCGCATTTTGCCGTGGCGGTCAGCGGTGTCGCCGGTCCCGACGGCGGCACGCCGAACAAACCGGTGGGCACGGTGTGGCTGGCCTGGGGTGTGGGCGATGAGGTTTATAGCGAGGTTCAGCACTTCCCCGGTGGTCGTGATGAAGTCCGCCGACAAACGGTGAAGGCCGCGCTAGAGGGGCTTGTGCGACTAGCGGCACGAGAAATCGAAAATCAGGGGTAGGCGATCTTCGAACGCTGTGGAATAATACTGGCTACTTATACAGGTGTTGGCCGTCAGGCCTTATTGATTACGTGAGGACTTTAATGGACGACAACAAGAAGAAAGCCTTGGCTGCGGCCCTGGGTCAGATCGAACGTCAATTCGGCAAGGGTGCCGTAATGCGTATGGGCGATCAGGACCGTCAGGCGATCCCGGCCATCTCTACTGGCTCTCTGGGTCTGGACATTGCACTCGGCATCGGCGGTCTGCCAAAAGGCCGTATTGTTGAAATCTACGGACCTGAATCCTCCGGTAAAACCACACTGACCTTGTCCGTGATCGCCCAGGCGCAGAAAGCCGGCGCGACCTGCGCATTCGTCGACGCCGAACACGCGCTCGATCCAGAGTACGCCGGCAAGCTGGGCGTCAACGTTGACGACCTGCTGGTTTCCCAGCCGGACACCGGCGAACAGGCCCTGGAAATCACCGACATGCTGGTGCGCTCCAACGCCGTTGACGTGATCATCGTCGACTCCGTGGCGGCACTGGTACCAAAAGCTGAAATCGAAGGTGAAATGGGCGACATGCACGTCGGCCTGCAAGCACGTCTGATGTCTCAGGCGCTGCGTAAAATCACCGGTAACATCAAGAACGCCAACTGCCTGGTCATCTTCATCAACCAGATCCGTATGAAAATCGGCGTGATGTTCGGCAGCCCGGAAACCACCACCGGTGGTAACGCGCTGAAGTTCTACGCCTCGGTTCGTCTCGACATCCGCCGTACTGGCGCGGTGAAGGAAGGCGACGAAGTGGTCGGCAGCGAAACTCGCGTCAAGGTTGTGAAGAACAAGGTGGCTTCGCCGTTCCGTCAGGCCGAGTTCCAGATTCTTTACGGCAAAGGCATTTACCTCAACGGCGAGATGATCGACCTGGGTGTGCTGCACGGTTTTGTCGAGAAGTCCGGCGCCTGGTACGCCTACGAAGGCACCAAGATCGGTCAGGGCAAGGCCAACTCGGCCAAGTTCCTGGCGGACAACCCGGAAATTGCCGCGAAGCTCGAGAAGCAGCTGCGTGACAAGTTGCTGTCGCCAGCGGTGATCGCGGACTCCAAGGCCTCGGCGGTCAAAGAGACCGAAGACGACCTGGCCGACGCTGACCTCTGATACCAGCGATGACCACCGCCGTACTGGATACCCTCGTCGCGGTGCGGCGAACCGCCATGGACCTGCTCGCACGTCGCGAGCATGGTCGAGTCGAGTTGACGCGTAAGCTGCGTCAGCGCGGCGCCGAGGCGGAGCTGATCGAAACAGCCCTCGACCGTTTGACGGAAGAGGGGCTGCTTTCCGAAGCCCGCTACCTTGAAAGTTTTGTTTCCTACCGCGCCCGTTCCGGCTATGGCCCTCTGCGAATTCGCGAGGAGCTCAGCCAGCGGGGTTTGCAACGTACCGATATCGAAATCGCCCTGCGCGAAAGCGGTATCAACTGGCAGGCGCAGCTTCAGGATACGTGGCAACGCAAGTTCTCCGGGCATTTACCGATTGATGCGAAAGAGCGGGCCAAGCAAGGCCGGTTTCTGGCGTATCGGGGGTTCTCGATGGAGATGATCAACCGCTTGTTCAGCGGTCGAGGGATGGACGATTAGACCGATTCAACAAAAAAGGCCCGCTATTTTTTAAAAAATAGCGGGCCTTTTTTTTGCCTTCAGATCACGTTGAAAGGCTCGAGTGAGCGTTGTGCAGTGGGCGGTTTCGAATCGGCCCAGTTTTCCGGCAGGTTGATAAAGTCCACCAACTCCCTCAGACGACCATGGGTACGGCCATTGAAGGCAAACGCCAGCCGTGCCAGATGGCTGAACTGTGCATCGTCGTGTTCTTCACCGCTGTAGGCGTGTTGGTGGAACTGGTCGCTCAGGCACAGATCAGCAAACTCCTCCTGCATCTGCGCCAGCGCCTGATCGCTGAGCTTGTAGTTCATGCGAATCACAAATTGCCGCTTGAGCCAGCGGCTGGAGTGGAAGTTGCTGTAAAACTGGTTGATCTCGTCCACCGCGTCTTCAACGCTGTAAACCAGTCGCATCAACTTCATATCGGTCGGCAGGATATAGCGGTTTTCTTCCAGCTGATTGCGGATGAAGTCCAGCGCACCTTGCCAGAAGGTACCGCCCGGAACATCCAGCAACACCACCGGCACCAAAGGGCTTTTGCCGGTCTGAATCAGCGTCAGCACTTCCAGCGCTTCATCAAGGGTGCCGAACCCGCCCGGGCACAGTACCAGCGCGTCTGCCTCTTTGACGAAGAATAGTTTTCGGGTGAAGAAAAAGTGGAATGGCAACAGATTGTCGGTGCCGTCGACGGTGGGGTTGGCATGTTGTTCGAAGGGCAGGGTGATGTTGAAACCCAAACTGTGGTCACGCCCGGCCCCTTCGTGGGCGGCGGCCATGATGCCGCCGCCGGCGCCGGTGATGACCATCATCTCTGCACGCGTCAGCGCTGCGCCGAGTTCGCGGGCCATCGCGTATAGCGGATGTTCCACTGGCGTACGTGCCGAGCCGAACACGGTGACTTTGCGCCGGCCCTTGAATTGTTCGAGCACGCGAAACGCCTGCTCCAGTTCACGCAGGGCTTGCAGGGTGATCTTGGCGTTCCAGCGGTTGTGGTCTTCCTGAGCCATGCGCAGCACGGTGAGGATCATGTCGCGGTAGATGGGGATGTTCGGGCTGTCGGTGGAAACACGGTTGAGTTGGGCTTCGACCTGGCTGATGAGGTCGCCGCTTTCCTGAAAATGACGGCTCAAGAGGTCGTTCGGTTGATAAGGCATTCAACGTCTCCTTCTGTACAGAGCGGGTAGCCCGGACAACCAGCGTCCGGGTCGCACTGCAAAAACACACAGGGCCGGCAGTTCCATTTCTGCCGTTAACGAATGATCGGGAATACTCTCAATCTAGACCCTCGCACGCATTCGCGCTGACTTGAACAGTGCGCTGTAACGTTTTGCCTGGCAACCGCTTACTGATTTGCGCCAAACCATCGCCGCTCGTCTGAACGTATCGCAAAGGGCCATCACTCTGATTTACTCAAATACAGACGTCGCAAGACAACCTTGCGTTTGCGCAAGGCCAGGCAATTCAAGGATTCGTGGGTGGCAAGGAGGCGGGATGCATGGTCAGAGTGGTTCTGGAGATCGATACGCAGCTGTATCGAATGTTGCAGGAGTCGGCCGAGACGCATCAATTGAGTCTCGAAGAAGAGTGCTGCCGACGATTGGCCGGCGGCGAGCGTCGGTCGCGCTATCTGCAGGCGCTAGTGGCGGAATTGCGCGCCGAGGATGAGCAGCGGCGCGCCAAGGCTTCGCGCTGATTACTTCTTCTTCGCTGGCGCGGCTTTCGGGCAATCGGATTCCTGGTAACTGGCCGAGCCGATCGCTTTGTTGGTTTTCACTTCGGTGAAGTCGTAACGCATGATCGCGCCCTTGGCCATCAGCTTGCGGTACGACGGGTTGTTGCACACCGACGCGCCCAACTGGAAATACACAGCCTTGGGATCGGCGCGCATCTTGTCGGCGTGGCTCTTTTGCACGCTCAGATGGTTGATCAGCTGCGTGCCTTCGACGGTGTAGCCTTGATCAAGAATGTCTTCATTGATCGCCCGTGGCGTGCCGACGCTGCTTTGGGCGGCGACGTTGCGCAGCTCTCTGTTCAGATTCTGCTCACTCAGGGACGCAGCCTGAGCGGTAAAGGACGACGCCAGCAGAATGGCAGCGGTGGGAACGATAAGGCGCAGCATGAAACTCTCCTGATTCGGTGACTGGTGGTTCGACCCGTCACGGGGCGGTGCGTTCAGTGGCGGCGAATTATAGGGGAGCCGGTCTGGACGGTACAGGCTTGTGGCCGTCGCTCTGGTAAACTGCCGGCCTTTATTGCCCTGCCGAGTGTCGTTCGTGTCGAGTTTCCCTGTCTGCCGGTGTTGCCTGCGATGAACCATGCCCCCAACGCCGTGGCCCGCCTGCGCGATCAGCGTGAGGACGAAGGTATCAAGCCGATTCAGGCGCGCGGCTTTCGCTCCGAGCGTTGCCGCGATTGCCGGGTCATCATCAGTCATTGCCTGTGCGCGTGGCGGCCAAGCGTCGACACCCGTTCCGGCGTGTGCCTGATCATGACCGGCAAGGAAGTGTTCAAGCCAAGCAACACCGGTTGGCTGATTGCCGATGTGGTGCGCGACAACCATGCGTTCATCTGGTCACGCACCGAGCCCGACCCGCAGATGCTTGCACTGCTCAACGATCCGCAATGGCAGCCGTACCTGGTGTTTCCGGGTGAGTATGTCGAACCGTCGCGGGTGACCAACACGGTGACAGTCGATAGCAGCAAGCGCCCGCTGTTCATTTTGCTCGATGCGACCTGGACCGAGGCGCGCAAGATCTTTCGCAAGAGTCCGTATTTCGACCGCTTGCCAATCCTCAGCCTGCTGCCCGACAAACTCTCGCGCTATCGCTTGCGCCGTTCGACCCGCAGCGAGCACCTGTGCACCGCTGAAGTTGCGGCGTTGTGCCTGGAGCTGGCCGGTGACAGCGCTGCCGCTTCGGCGCTGGACGCCTATTTCGATGTGTTCAGCCAGCATTACCTCGGTGCCAAGCAGCAACTGGACATGAATGAATCAACGCCCGCTCACGCCGAGCTGTTGCCCTATATACGAAAGCCGCAGCCGGCGTTGGCCCGATAGTGGCCCATACTGTCGACAGCGCTGGCCATCTTGCTTGACCACCTCGGCTGCGCTGGGCATGCTTGGCGCCGATTAGGGTGCGGCCAAGGTTTGAGACGCCGTGTTTGCTGTTGATTGGCGTTGAACGTGCCCCTGTGGATATCGCTTCCAAGCGCTGTCTCGAGTTGCTTTGGCCAGGCCGGAATCTACCGCGTCTGCCATCAAAAACAGGATCATTTGAAAAATGGCCACATACGACATCCTGATTGCCGATGATCACCCCCTGTTTCGCAGCGCCCTGCACCAAGCGGTGACGCTGGGCCTTGGCCCGGACGTGCGACTGGTGGAAGTGGCGAGCATCGCCGAACTGGAAGCGCGCCTGACCGAAAAGGCTGACTGGGATCTGGTCCTGCTGGATCTGAACATGCCCGGCGCCTACGGTTTTTCCGGGCTGGTGCTGCTGCGCGGGCAGTATCCGCAGATTCCGGTGGTGATGGTCTCTGCTCAGGAAGAAGCCTCGGTGATGGTCAAATCCCGCGAATTCGGCGCCAGTGGTTTCATTCCCAAGTCCAGCGATCTGAGCGTGATTCAGGAAGCGGTGCGCAAGGTGCTCGATGGCGACGTGTTTTGGCCGCCGCAAGCGTTCGAAGCAGTCAGCGTGTCGGATGAGGCGAAAGCTGCCAGTGATGGCCTCGCCAGCCTGACGCCGCAACAGTTCCGGGTGCTGACCATGGTCTGCGAAGGTCTGCTGAACAAGCAGATCGCTTATGAGCTGAGCGTGTCGGAAGCGACCATCAAGGCCCACGTCACGGCGATCTTTCGCAAATTGAACGTGCGCACTCGCACGCAAGCGGCTTTACTGCTGCAACAACTTGAGTCAATTCCGAGCCAGTGATGGCTGGCGGTTTCACGCTTTTTTGACTTTCGTTGATCTAGCTTCCCCACACCTTTTTGGCTGGTTTCTTTCTTATGTCACCTTTCAAGGGCCAGACCGGCCTGAAACGCATCCTCAACGCGTCCGGCTATTCGCTCGATGGCCTGCGCGCTGCCTTCACCGGCGAAGCGGCGTTCCGTCAATTGGTGCTGCTCAACGTGGTGCTGATTCCGCTGACGTTCTTCCTCAATGTCAGCCGGGTCGAGCAGGCGGTGTTGATCGCGGTTTGCTTGCTGGCGCTGATTGTCGAGCTGCTCAATTCGGCGGTGGAAGCGGCCATTGACCGCATCTCGCTGGAATTGCACCCGCTGTCGAAGAACGCCAAGGACATGGGCAGCGCCGCGCAGTTCGTGGCGCTGAGCATGATCGGACTGGTTTGGGCGGTGATTCTGCTTTAAGCAATGGTCGGCAAGACGATCTCGTCGCTGCGCTGCACCCCGGCGGTGAAAGCGCGGCACAGCTCGAGAAACTCGCGCATTGCTGAAGTCTGGTACTTCTGTTTGTGCCAGATGAAATAGAACTGCCGGGCCAGATCCAGATCCGGCGTCTCCACCGGCACCAGACTGCCGCGCCGGAAGGCATCGCGCAGCGCCAGCCGCGAAATGCAGCCAATCCCCAGCCCTGATTCCACTGCGCGCTTGATCGCTTCGGTGTGTTCCAGCTCGAGACGAATGTTCAGCGCGCTGCGATGGTGACGCATGGCTTGGTCGAAGGTCAGCCGCGTGCCGGAACCCTGTTCCCGCAGAATCCACGCCTCATGGGTCAGCTCTTCCATAGTCGCACTGCCGCGTTTGGCCAACGGATGCTGCGGCGCGCAAAACACCACCAGCTCATCCTCGACCCAACTCTGCACTTCGATGTCCGGGTGGCTGCAATCGCCTTCGATTAGACCCAGATCAATTTCGTAGTGGGCGACCTGCTGCACGATATTGGCAGTGTTCTGTACGTGCAGCTTGACCTGACTTTCCGGGTGGCGCTGCATGAAGCTGCCGATCAGCAGGGTGGCCAGATAGTTGCCAATAGTCAGCGTCGCCCCCACTGATAGAGAGCCGAACCCGGATTTGCCATTGAGCAGGTCTTCGATTTCCTTGGCCTGGTCGAGCAGGGCCACCGCTTGCGGCAACAGTTGTTTGCCGAGGGCGTTGAGGCTCAGGCGTTTGCCGGCGCGGTCGAACAGCTGGCAGCTGGACTGGCGCTCGAGCTCGGTGATCGAAGTGCTGGCCGCCGATTGCGAGAGGTTGAGCAGACCCGCAGCACGGGATACGCTTTCCTGCTGGGCGACGGCGACGAAGACTTGCAGTTGACGGAGAGTAAATCGCATATCGATATAACCGATAACCCTTATCTTAATAATCCAGTTAACAGATATTGTCGTCGCTATTAGAATGCGATGCAATTGCGCACGTTGAGCCTCATTGAGCCGCGCAGACCAATCTCCAGGAGTCAAACGTACATGAGCAACATGAACCACGAGCGTGTCCTCAGTGTTCATCACTGGAACGACACTCTGTTCAGCTTCAAGTGCACCCGCGATCCGGGCCTGCGCTTCGAGAACGGTCAGTTCGTGATGATCGGCCTGCAACAGCCCAACGGCCGCCCGCTTATGCGCGCTTACTCGATCGCCAGCCCGAACTGGGAAGAGCATCTCGAGTTCTTCAGCATCAAAGTGCAGGACGGTCCGCTGACCTCCCAGCTGCAGCACTTGAAGGAAGGCGACGAGATCATCATCTCGAAGAAGCCTACCGGCACGCTGGTTCTTGATGACCTGAACCCGGGCAAGCACCTGTACCTGCTGAGCACCGGCACCGGTCTGGCGCCGTTCATGAGCGTCATTCAGGACCCGGAAACCTACGAGCGCTTTGAGAAAGTGATCCTGGTTCACGGTGTGCGTTACGTCAACGAAGTGGCCTACCGCGAGTTCATCACCGAGCACCTGCCGCAGAACGAGTTCTTCGGCGAGGCGCTGCGTGACAAGTTGATCTACTACCCGACCGTGACCCGCGAGCCGTTCGAGAATCAGGGCCGCCTGACTGACCTGATGCGCAGCGGCAAGCTGTTCAGCGACATCGGCCTGCCACCGATCAACCCGCAGGACGACCGCGCAATGATCTGCGGCAGCCCGAGCATGCTCGACGAGACCAGCGAAGTGCTCGACAGCTTCGGCCTGAAAATCTCGGCGCGGATGCGCGAGCCGGGTGATTACCTGATCGAGCGTGCGTTCGTCGAAAAATAACCTGCGATACCTGTGGGAGCGAGCCCGCTCGCGAAAGCAGTCTGTCATCAACATTGATGTTGGCTGACACGACGCCTTCGCGAGCAGGCTCGCTCCCACAGTGATTTTGTATTGAATGTAAAAGCCCGCGTTGCCTGAGAAGGCAGCGCGGGCTTTTTCGTTTGCGGGTTTTATGCCCCGGCCGGGATGACTTCCAGCACGCGGATCTGTTCGGGCGTCGGGTAATGCCAGCGCACGTCCAGATCCCAGAACTGCGCGCCATATTCACGTTCCGGTGCCGGTGTCTGATACGCCGGACGCGGATCCTGAGCCAGACATTGTTCAATCAGCTCAACCAATGGCTCTTCAAGCCGCTGAGCGTGGGCGTGCGCCTGTTTCAAAGCCGAATCCGTCCACTGCACGTCGATCAGCTGCGGCGCGGCGTTGGCGATGTCATTGGTTGCCCCCGGGATGATGTCGGCGTACGGCACGTACGGTTTGATATCCAGCACCGGCGTGCCGTCGAGCAGATCGATCCCGGAGATAAACAGCCGATTACCTTCGACCCTGTCCAGCTTCACCACCGACTGTCCAATGCCGTTCGGCCGGTGCGTGGCGCGGGTGGCAAACACGCCCATCGACTTGTTGCCGCCCAGCCGGGGCGGGCGCACTTTCAGGCGCGGTTTGTCTTCCAGGGCTTGGTGGAACAGAAACAACAGCCAAACATGACTGACCTGCTCCAGCCCCTGCACGGCGTCACCCTGATCGAACGGCGCGACCAGTTCCAGCACGCCACGAGCGGCTGGGGCCAGTTGTGGCTGGCGGGGGATGGCGAACTTCTCCTTGAAGCAGGAGCGCACGAAGCCGATGGGGGAAACGCTGTAAGTCATGGTCTGGGATCGAAGCGGGTAGGGCGGGCATGATAACCCGGCCCGCTTCAAGTCTGGTGGTGACAGGGCGGACGCCATCGCTGGCAAGCCAGCTCCCACAGGTTTTTGAGTGAACCTGGATTGTTCAAACACCAAAGAACCCTGTGGGAGCTGGCTTGCCAGCGATAGTCACACCGCCGATGTCAGAGGCTGAAGCCACCATCCAGCGGAATGATATTCCCGGTCATATAAGCCCCCGCCGTACTCGCCAGGCTAATCGCCAGCGCCGCCATCTCTTCCTCACGCCCCCAGCGCTTCATCGGAATCAACGCCGTATCCTCAGCCAACGCCTGTTCATCATTACCAATATGCTGGGTCATCTTGCTCGGAAAGCGACCCGGCGCAATCACGTTGACGTTGATGTGCTGGCTCACCAGTTCTCGCGCCAGAATGCGCGACAACTGATGCAGAGCGGCCTTGCTCGGCCCATAGGCGTAAGCCTGCTCGCCAAACGAAGAAATCCCCGCCACCGAACCGATATTGATGATCCGCGCCGGATTCGCCGCCGAGCCAGCCCTGCGCAGCAACGGCAGGAACTGCTGGATGCAACTGAACACCGACGTCACGTTGAGCTGCATGACCTTCTCCCAGCCCTTGACCGGATAACTCTCCAGCGGCGCGCCCCACGTGGTGCCCGCATTGTTCACCAGAATGTCCAGATGAGTGATCTGCTCACCCAGACGCGCGGCCAGTTCCCTCACGCCTTCCTCGGTCGCCAGATTTGCCGCCACGCCGTGGCAAATGCCCATGGCGCCGAGTTCTTCGGCGGTTTGATGGCAGGCTTCGACGTCGCGCGAGCACACGTAGACATGGGCGCCGGCCTCGACGAAGGCCTTGGCGATCATTTTGCCGATACCACGAGTACCGCCAGTCACCAGAGCGGTGCGGCCTTGCAGGGAAAAGTAGGGATGCATGGCGAATCCTGAAGATTAGGGGATCAGTACACTCTAGGCCATGCGGCCAGCTTCGAGCTGCAAGCTACAAGCGGCAAGTCAAACACCGTGCCCCGCCTTGCCGCTTGTAGCTTGCAGCTTGCAGCTGCTTTACGCTCTCACGCGCAGCGTGAGCCCTTTGAGGAAGTTACGCAGCAACTGGTCACCACACGGACGGTAGTTGGTGTGGCCGACCTTGCGGAACAGCGCGCTCAGTTCAGGTTTGGATACCGGAAACTCGGCGGCTTTGAGGATCGCGTGCATGTCGTCTTCTTTCAGCTCGAAGGCCACACGCAGTTTTTTCAGGATGATGTTGTTGGTCACCGGCACTTCGATCGGCTGCGGCGGACGGCTTTCGTCCTTGCCGCGCTTGAAGATCACCAGGCCGTCGAGGAAGTGCGCGATGACTTCGTCCGGGCAGCGTACGAAGCCTTCTTCGTCTTCTTCTTTCTTGTCGAGCCAGGTGATGACATCGGCGAGCGTGACGTCCATGCCACCCAGTTTGATGATCTCGACAACTTTTTTGTCGCTGATGTCGAGCATGTAGCGCACGCTGCGCAGTACGTCGTTATGAACCATGTCGGTATTCCTGATGCGTTGTGGGCAGCGCTCGTAAGCGCTGCCGGAATGTGTGGCGGCAGTGGAAGTTCTAGAACTTCTCTTTGCCGGACAGGTAGCGCCATTGGCCAACCGGGACCTTGCCGATCGACACGCCGCCGATGCGGATGCGGCGGATGCCGATGACCTTCAGGCCAACCGCTTCGCAGAACTGCGCGATGATTCCCGGCTGCGGGTTTTTCATGGCGAAGCGCAGACGGTTTTCGTTCTGCCAACTGGCCTTCACCGGCGGCAGCTCCTTGCCCTTGTGCGTCAGGCCGTGTTGCAGGCGATTGAGGCCGTGGGCAGCCATCTCACCTTCGACTTCGACGATGTATTCCTGCTCGATCTTCGCCGCGTCGGCGGTGAGCTTGCGCAGGATTTTCCAGTCCTGGGTGAACACCAGCAGGCCGCTGGCCTTGGGCTGCAGGTCGGCGCTGGCGGTCAGGCGCAGGAAATGCCCGCGCAACGGACGCTTGCCGTAGCGATGCTCTTCGCTGAGAGTTTCGGCGCTGAGCGTTTGCATGGCGCTGTCGACATCCATGCCGGCGGGCGCGTTGAGCAGGATGGTCACCGGCTCCGGCGCAGTGGCCTTGGCGTCCTTGTCGAGCTCGACCTTTTGCTCGCCGACCTTGAATTGCGGCTCATCGATGACTTCGCCGTCCACGGTGACCCAGCCGCCCTCGATGAACAGCTCGGCCTCCCGGCGGGAGCAACCGACCAGTTCGATGAGGCGTTTGGAGAGGCGAATCGGGTCAGTCATGACGAGGCCGTAACAAAAAAGGGGTGGGCATTGTACCTGTGTGGAAGCGGTTAAGCCCGGTTCCATTTGCAGGCGCTGTATCCAATGTGGGAGCGAGCCTGCTCGCGAAGGCGTCCTGCCAGTCTATGTGTGCAGTGACTGGTACACCGCATTCGCGAGCAGGCTCGCTCCCACAGGGGTTCCATGGTGTGTCAGCCGTTGCCTGAGCGCTGTTGGGACTGCCGCAAGCGCATATGCAGCAGCGGATACGGCTGGCCCATGCCATCGACCTCGGAGCGGCCGATCACTTCAAATCCCTGCTTTTCATAAAAACCCAAGGCTTGCGGGTTCTGCTCATTGACGTCGAGTTCATCGGCGTTGAGCCGTTCGATCGCATAGCGCAGCAACTGCTTGCCCAAGCCTTGACCACGATGATCAGGATCGATGAACAACATTTCAATCTTGCCCGCCGCCACACCGGCAAAACCGGTGATGCGCTGCTGGCGATCCTTGGTGCAGATCAGCATGACCGCATCGAGATAGCGGGTGAGCACCAGATTGCGCAGCAGCTCGATATAGCTGTCCGGCAGGAACTGGTGAGTCGCACGGACCGAGGCCTCCCAGACCCGGGTCAGTTCTTCGTAATCGCTGATTTTCGGTGTGTGAATGACCGAATGCTGACGCATGTGCGTGTGCCTCTTGTGCGGTTCAAGGGAGTCCGTCCCCCGCTAAACGATAGCCGCAAAAAAGCCCCGCATCTCGTAAAAGAGCGGGGCTTCTGGATACAGCGCTATTCACTTGTGGGAGCGAGCCTGCTCGCGAAAGCATTGTGTCAGGCAATATTTGCAGCGACTGACCCAGCGCATTCGCGAGCAGGCTCGCTCCCACAGGTATTTTGTGGTGCTTAGATCTGCTCAGCCCACAGGTCGTATTCGTCGGCGTCAGTCACCTTGCACCAGACCTTGTCGCCCGGCTTCAGGTTGCTGCCATTGTCGATAAACACGTTGCCATCGATTTCCGGGGCGTCGAAGAAGCAACGGCCGACCGCACCTTGCTCGTCAACTTCATCCACCAGCACTTCAATCTCACGACCGATGCGCATTTGCAGGCGTGCCGAGCTGATCGCCTGCTGGTGCGCCATGAAGCGCTCCCAACGATCCTGCTTGACGTCGTCCGGTACCACTTCCAGATCCAGATCGTTGGCCGGAGCGCCATCGACCGGCGAGTACTGGAAGCAGCCGACGCGGTCGAGCTGGGCTTCGGTCAGCCAGTTGAGCAGGTACTGGAAGTCTTCTTCGGTTTCGCCCGGGAAGCCGACGATGAAGGTCGAACGGATGATCAGGTCCGGGCAGATTTCGCGCCAGTTCTTGATGCGCGCCAGGGTCTTGTCTTCGAACGCCGGGCGTTTCATCGACTTCAGGACTTTCGGGCTGGCGTGCTGGAACGGGATATCCAGGTACGGCAGGATCTTGCCGGCGGCCATCAGCGGGATCAGCTCGTCGACGTGCGGGTACGGGTAAACATAGTGCAGACGGACCCAGACGCCCAAGGTGCTCAACGCTTCGCAAAGCTCGGTCATGCGGGTTTTCACCGGCGCGCCGTTCCAGAAACCGGTGCGGTATTTCACGTCGACGCCGTAGGCGCTGGTGTCTTGCGAGATCACCAGCAGCTCTTTGACGCCGGATTTGACCAGGCGCTGCGCCTCGTCGAGCACATCGCCAACCGGACGACTGACCAGTTTGCCGCGCATCGACGGGATGATGCAGAACGAGCAGCTGTGGTTGCAGCCTTCGGAAATCTTCAAATACGCGTAGTGGCGCGGGGTCAGCTTGATGCCTTGCGGCGGCACCAGGTCGATCAGCGGGTTGTGATCCTGACGCGGCGGCACCACTTCGTGCACGGCGTTGACCACTTGCTCGTACTGCTGCGGGCCGGTCACGGCCAGCACGCTCGGGTGTACGTCGCGGATATTGCCTTCTTCCACGCCCATGCAACCGGTGACGATGACCTTGCCGTTTTCCTTGATCGCTTCACCGATCACTTCCAGCGACTCGGCCTTGGCCGAATCGATGAAGCCGCAGGTGTTGACCACCACGACGTCGGCGTCCTGATAGGTGGAAACCACGTCATAGCCTTCCATGCGCAGCTGGGTCAGGATGCGCTCGGAGTCGACCAGTGCTTTCGGGCAACCCAGAGATACAAAGCCAACCTTTGGATTGGCCGGCGCAGGAGTGGTGGACATGTCTAACCTCGGTGTTTTGTGACGTCGCTTGCATGGTGCGCAAACCGACGGATGGGCGCTTGAGATGCGCCTCTGATCAAAAAGTGCGCAATTCTAGCGGCGGGCAACGCACTTGACCAGCTTTATACGGGGAAATACGACGAGTGCTGCGCTATGCTTCGCGCCGTTGAGCTTTACCGATTTCGTGCAGTCAATCATTGGTCTGTAACAACAGGTAAAACAGCGCATGCTGCAATTCAAAGCATAGTGCTTCCCTCAGAGAAGCCGGTATCGAGATCAGGAGTGTTGGATGGGTCAGGCAAGTAGTCATGCGGCGGGCGCCGAGGGTTCGGCAAGCAGACCGCTGAGCATGCTGGTCGCGGCGGTCGGGGTGGTTTATGGCGACATCGGCACGAGCCCGTTGTACACCCTCAAGGAAGTGTTTTCCGGCGGTTACGGCGTGCCGGTCAATCACGACGGTGTGCTGGGCATTCTGTCGTTGATCTTCTGGTCGCTGATCTGGGTGGTCTCGATCAAATACATGATGTTCGTCCTGCGCGCCGACAACCAGGGCGAGGGCGGCATCATGGCCCTGACGGCGCTGGCACGGCGGGCAGCGGCAGGGCGCAAGCGCCTGCGCACGCTGTTGGTGGTGTGCGGGCTGATCGGCGCGGCGCTGTTCTATGGCGACAGCATGATCACCCCGGCGATCTCGGTGCTGTCGGCGATCGAAGGCCTCGGCCTGGCGTTTGAAGGCATCGATCACTGGGTTGTGCCGCTGTCGCTGGTGGTGCTGGTCGCGCTGTTTCTGATCCAGCGCCACGGCACCGCGCGGATCGGCATTCTGTTCGGGCCGATCATGGTCACCTGGTTCCTCGTCCTCGGCGCGCTCGGTGTGTACGGCATCAGCCA
Source organism: Pseudomonas siliginis (assembly GCF_019145195.1). Classification (GTDB taxonomy): domain Bacteria; phylum Pseudomonadota; class Gammaproteobacteria; order Pseudomonadales; family Pseudomonadaceae; genus Aquipseudomonas; species Aquipseudomonas siliginis. Next base: position 183,481 of record NZ_JAHSTW010000011.1, on the reverse strand, counting down.
TACGCCGCAAGTGCTGCACGCGCTGAACCCGATGTGGGCGGTGAATTTTTTTGTCGTGCACCCGGGCATGGGTGTAGCGATCCTCGGCGCGGTAGTGCTGGCGCTGACTGGCGCGGAAGCGCTGTACGCCGACATGGGCCACTTCGGCCGCAAGCCGATCGCCCGCGCCTGGTTTCTGCTGGTGCTGCCGGCGCTGGTGCTGAATTACTTCGGCCAGGGCGCACTGCTGCTGGAAAACCCGGAAGCCGCGCGCAACCCGTTCTACCTGCTGGCGCCGAGCTGGGCGCTGATTCCGCTGGTCGGCCTTTCGACCCTGGCCACGGTGATTGCTTCGCAAGCGGTGATTTCCGGCGCGTTCTCCCTGACCCGTCAGGCGATCCAGCTCGGTTACATCCCGCGCATGTACATCCAGCACACCTCCAGCGACGAACAAGGCCAGATCTACATCGGCGCGGTGAACTGGGCGCTGATGGTCGGCGTGGTCCTGTTGGTGCTGGGCTTCGAATCCTCCGGTGCACTGGCCTCGGCCTACGGCGTGGCAGTGACCGGCACCATGCTGATGACTACCATTCTGGTGTCCGCCGTGATGTTGCTGCTGTGGAAATGGCCACCGATCCTTGCGGTGCCGGTGTTGATCGGCTTCCTGTTGGTGGATGGTCTGTATTTCGCCGCCAACGTACCGAAGATCGTCCAGGGCGGCGCCTTCCCGGTGATCGCCGGTATCGCCCTGTTCGTGCTGATGACCACCTGGAAGCGGGGCAAACAGCTGCTGGTCGAACGCCTCGACGAAGGCGCGCTGCCGCTGCCGATCTTCATCAGCAGCATCCGCGTGCAACCGCCGCATCGTGTGCAGGGCACAGCGGTGTTCCTCACCGCCCGCTCCGACGCCGTGCCCCATGCCTTGTTGCACAACCTGCTGCACAACCAGGTGCTGCATGAGCAAGTGGTGTTGCTGACGGTGGTCTACGAAGACATCCCGCGCGTACCGCCATCGCGGCGTTTTGAAGTCGAAGCCCACGGTGAAGGCTTCTTCCGGGTGATCCTGCATTTCGGCTTCACCGACGAGCCCGACGTGCCGCAAGCGCTGAAGCTGTGTCATCTAGATGATCTGGACTTCAGCCCGATGCGCACGACCTATTTCCTCAGTCGCGAGACGGTAATTGCCTCGAAACTCGAGGGGATGGCGCGTTGGCGTGAGGCGCTGTTTGCGTTCATGTTGAAGAATGCCAATGGCAATTTGCGGTTCTTTAATCTGCCGTTGAACCGAGTGATTGAGTTGGGGACGCAGGTGGAGATGTAGCCTGCGCCTCAACTGAAAAGCCCCCGTCAGCCTTGCGGCTGGCGGGGGCTTTTTTGTGCCTGTGCCCAATCCTCAAACCACCGCTGATTCCCTGTGGGAGCGAGCCTGCTCGCGAAGGCTTAGTGTCAGTCGAAGCATGTGGTGGCTGAACCACCGCATTCGCGAGCAGGCTCGCTCCCACAAGGGTCTGCAGTGTTAGTGGCTATCAGGTAATTCTTCTTCAGATTCAGTCTTCGTCCGCGCAGGTCGTGGGATCAGCGCTTGGATCACGTCATCAATCAAGGCCTTGCCCATCACCGTCAGGTAATGCGCAGCCCAGGCGTGGCGGTCGGTGTCTTTGATGAAAGCAGCATCCTCGGCGAAGGATTTGGCGAGGGACAGCAGGTCGGAGGATTGGGACAAGGCATCGATGATCGGGATGCCGGCGCGGACGTTGAAGAACGCTTGATCCGCGTTATAGAGGAAAGGGGTGAAGCCGATGGTTGTAAGGTCTGAAGGCGTTGACGGAGTTTCTTTGCTCATTGTTTTGCTCCCTAAAACGAGGAGCTGCCGCATTCGTTACCACACGAATGGGTGGCAGCTGTACGCAGGGTGGTAAACCGGGAGAGCAAAGAAACCGGCAGACCCGAAGGTCTCCCACGTACAGCTGCCATGACAGTAAATTACAGGCGTAAAAGAACGCCTGATGTCGTGATGGAGGCACTGTTGCACTTTGCCTAACCGGGTTACCACACCCGATCGCTGAATGGGGCAGCGACGTCCGGAGAGTATCCCGTCGAAAAACAGCGCAATAGAGCGGCAAAGCGCCCGAACACGAGTTTCGGAGTTTGCCTACAAGGTCTGTGGGCGTCATCTGATATTGCGAGACTGGAAGTAAACGACACTAAACGTCTGGCACGAACTAGGTATGCAAATGAGCGAGGAGTGTATGACGGCGTCATCGGAACAAGAAAAGCAGGATGATCTCGAGAATCTTCGAATTGAAGCCGAAGCGATGGTACGACTGATCAACCTCGATCCGGCTCAAGTGATCAGCCATGACGATATGCGGGCAAGATACGCTTGCCGGGCTAACGATTACTAGAGTTCAGCGCAATTCCCCTGTGGGAGCGAGCCTGCTCGCGAAGGCGTAGTGTCAGTCGACGAATCTGTAAACTGACCCACCGCTTTCGCGAGCAGGCTCGCTCCCACAGGGGATTTCCCACAGGGGATTTTCGTGGCTGCTGGAATGTAAAAAGCCCCCGCAACTGTGAAGTTGCGGGGGCTTTTTATGGGCGTAGCTCAGATCACTCTTCGGCGACCGAGTTCTTGCTCTGACGCTTCTGGATCAAATCCACCAAGCGCTTGGCCAGCGCCGGGTAGTTTTCATCAAAGTGATGCCCGCCGGGCAGTTTCACCGCTTCGCCGACAGCAGTCTTGTCGGTGCAGCCGCTCTCGTCGGTCTCTTCTTCACCATAAATGCACACAACCTTCGCCGCTGGCAGCTTGGCCATTTCCGGGCCGGTGGCGGCTTCTTTGCCGGCGTTGCCTAGCCAGCCTTCGACTTCGATTTCGAAGCTGCCGGTGCGGGCGAAGGCGAGCAGGATGATCGCGTCGACGCGTTGCTGTTCGTTCTCTGGCAGGCGGTTGTAGATCGCCGGCAGGACGTCAGCGCCGAACGAGTAGCCGGTGAGGATGAAGCGTTTGGTGCCCCATTTCTGCCGGTAGTGCTGCATCAGTTCGGTGAGGTCGAGTGCGCTTTGCTCCGGGCTCTTGTGCTGCCAGTAGTAGCGCAAGGTATCGATGCCGACCACCGGGAAACCGATCTTGGCCATTTCCCCGGCCACGTCGCGGTCGAGGTCGCGCCAGCCGCCGTCGCCGGAGAGGAACAGGGTGACGGTGTCATTGGCCTGACCGGCCGGCACTTCCACGACCGGGATCGCCAGGCCGCCGTTGGCCTTGTCGCCACCGACGAGGATTTTGCGCAGTTCGTTGTTCAGCACTTGCGGCAGGTTGATGTCGTAGTCGCTGATGCTTGTCTCGGCGTTCGGCTGATCGCGCACGAAGCCCGCGCTGGCGTCGTCCGGGTTGTCGTTCCACGCCACCAGCCAGTGGCCGTGGGCGGCAGATTTCGGCAACAGGTGGGTGCAGCCGGGTTTTTCCAGAGCCAAGTCGACGGAGATGGCCTGGGCCTTATCGTCTTTCTGTTCCGCCAGCCAGCGCCACGCCAGCACAGCGCCCGGGCCGATGCCGCTGACCAGGGTGGCCGGGCCATTCAGTTCGCGCAGGCCTGATTGCAGGGCGCGGCTTTGCAGCAGGCAGTCCTTGGGCAGAATCACCTGGACGATCTGCGCCGAGGCGCTGCGGCTGAGGGTGGTCAGTTGTTTCTCGGAGAGCTTCTGTTCGTCGGTGACGGCCACCAGCACCTGAGCCTTCGGCTTGTTGCCGGGGATCACGCGGGTCATGGCCGTGCCATCGGCGGGTTTCAGTTGTTCGACGGTCGGTTCCGGTGCCGGGCGTTTGAGGTACCAGTAACCGCCGCCGGCAATCACGGCCAGCACCAGCAGGGCGGCCAGGATGTACTTCAGGGAGCGTTGAATCATCAGCGTTTCACCAATCCAGTCAAGCCGCCCGCGATCAGGGCAGCAGTATCGGCCAGCGCCACGAGCGGATCGAGTCCGGCGGGCACGGCCATATAACGGGGTTCCCAGTCGGGCTGGAACTTGTCTTTGAAGCGGCGCAAACCTTGGAAGTTGTACAGCTGCTCACCACGGCGGAAGACCATCGAGCCCAGGCGCTGGGTCAGTGGTGCGCCGCGCCGGGGTTGCAGCCCCGACAACGGCACCATGCCCAGGCTGAAGCGCGCGTATCCGTGACTCTTATAGTGTTGAATCAGGCCGACCATCATGAATTCCATGGTCAGCTTCGGCGCTTCCGGGTGCGCGCGCATCAGGTCGAGACTGGCCAGGTCGTGGCTGTAGGTCTCGAGCAGATTGGCGAACGCTACCGGGCGGCCTTCGAAGCGAATCACCGCAATGCGGAAATGCTTCAGGTAATCGTCGCTGAAACGGCCAAGGGAGAAGCCTTTCTCGCGCACGTTCTTGCCGGTCAGCCAGGCATCGGAAATCACTTTCAGCTCGTCCATCGGCGCCTGCCCCGGCTCATGGATTTCCAGCGACAGTCCATCGCGGGTGCCACGGTTCCAGGTGTAGCGCAGGTCCTTCATCTCCTTGCCCTTGGCTTCCAGATCGAAGCGTTGCAGATCGACCCGGGCTTCTTCGCCGAGCTTGATCGCAGTCAGGCCGATGTCCATGTAGTACGGCAGGTTCTCCGCACGTACCTGATAGAAAACCGGGCGCGTATGGTGGATGTCGCAGAGGTCGCGGAACTGCCAGATCATTTCCGCACGTTGCTGGCTCGGCCCGATCGGGTCGTACAGCGCCACCAGACTGCGGCCACGGCGGGCGTACATCAGGAACGCCTCGTCGTTGGGATGAAACAGCAACGCCTTGTCACCGGTCAGCGCGAGGCCGCCGTCGGGTTGTGACGAGGCCATGAGAATCTTAGCCGCGCGATCCAGTTCGTCCGGCGTCGGCAAGTGAATCACCGGGCGCGCGGTGCGCAGCAACCAGGTCAGCGAGATGATTACCAGCAACACCGCCGCACCGAGCAGCGAGCGCAGACCGCGCGGCGCGTCAGCATCGAGGGTGAACTGCCACCACAGCTGATGGCTGTAGGGTACGTCCTGATAGGCAAACAGCAGCAACCAGGCCGAAGCGCCCAGCACGCAGAGACTGGCGACCAGATACAGCGGCGAAAACGGCAGTTCGGTCAAACGGCTCGGGCGATAGAAGGAGCGGCGGAACACGCCGAGCAGCGCGGCCGTAAACGTCATCAGCGTGGCTTCTTCCCAGTCGAAGCCTTTGAGTAGCGAGAGCAGGGCGCCAACCAGCAGCAGAATGGTGGTCAGCATCCACGCCGCCGACAGGCGCCGGCGCAGGCCCTGCGCGAGTAACAGACAGAGGACGCCGATCAGGCTGGCGCCAAAGTGCGAGGCGTCGACCAGGCGATGCGGGATCAGAAAACCGATGTGCTCCAGGCGCGTGTCGATCTCCGGGGTGGCGCCGGAAAACAGCAACACCACGCCCGACAGGAACACCAGCACCGCCAGCACCGGCGCGGCCAGACCGGACGCGGCGCGCATGGTCTGGGATTGAAACAGGCGCTGGCCTTCGTTGATCAGCAGTAGTACGCAAGCGACCAGCAGCGGCAGCACCACGTAGATCAGGCGATACAGCAGCAGTGCGGCTGCCAGTGGGGCGGCGCCGAGCTTGTCGGCAAACGCGGCGAGCAGAATCGCCTCGAACACACCAACGCCGCCCGGAACGTGACTGAGCACGCCCGCAGCCAGTGCCAGCAGATACACCAGCAGGAACGGCGCAAACGGCGGCGCTTCCGGCAGCAGCAGATACAGAACGGTGGCGGCAACCGCAACATCGAGAGCGGTGATCACCAGTTGCAGGAAGGTCAGGCGTCGACCCGGCAGGCGCAATGTCCGCCGCCCGGCACGAACCAGAAGATTGTCGGGGTAAGGTTGTTCCGGCAGACGACGGCGATAGATGCCGATTGCCAGCACAGCACCGAGGATCAATACGGCAGCGGCGACCGTGCCCAGCAAGAATTCGGACAGCCCCAGCGCTTGCGAGGCGGCGGGCAGGTTGCTCAGGGTGGCCAGCGCTGCCAGTGGCGGCAAGGCGCAGCCCAGCGAGAGGCTGGCGAACAAGGTCATGTGCGCGACTTCCGACGCACCGACGCCCAGTCGCGCATATAAACGATAACGAACCGAGCCGCCGGACAGCAGCGACAGACCAATGGCATTGCCAATCGCAAATGCGGTGAAACCGCCGAGGGCGAGGGTGCGCGGCGGCAGTTTCACACCAGCGTAGCGGCTGGCCGACCATTCATAGCCGAGCAGAATGATGAACCCGACCACGGTCGCACCGATGGCGCCGAGCAGGGCCGGTTTGGGCACGTCCAGAATCGAGTCATGCAGCGCGTCGAGATCGAGTTCGGCGAGCAGATGGCGGCAGGCAATCAGGGCAATGGCAAACAGCAGCAACGTGACGGCCAGACCGATCGGCTGACGGTATTTGCTTAATCGATCCAGCCAGCGCAAACGCTCGGGTTTGATCGGTTGTTCTGCTGTAACGGTGTCTTGTGGATCAGACGAGTTGGCGCGCATCAATCACCTCTTGGATTGTGCGCGACAGGATGGAGGTATCCAGCCAAGTTACCAATCCCTGTAGAAAAAAATAATCACAAAATACTACGCCTCTCGTCGGGCATCGGCGAGGGCAGTTCCTGGATTGCAGAAACCCTGTCTGCGACTCAAGCATAGTCGCAAGTCAGTGGTTCTGATGATCCCCAGCGGTTCACTGCACAGTGACAGATCATTGTTGCGAAAGGACTTTTTCAACAGATACAAAAAAGGCCACTCTTTCGAGTAGCCTTTTTTGATGTTTGGTTGCGGGAGCCGGATTTGAACCGACGACCTTCGGGTTATGAGCCCGACGAGCTACCAGACTGCTCCATCCCGCGTCTGTGTGGCGGCATTCTACAGGCGAACGACGAGGTGTCAACCGCTAATCCTGTAATCGGCCAAATAACTGCGAAATCGCGGCGAACGGTCGCAGGTAATGCGTAAGTTTCGGAAATGCAACGAATTGCCGTTTCGCCAGCGATTGAGCGGGGCGCCCGTTTGCAAAACAGACGCGCACAAAAAAGGCCACTCTTTCGAGTAGCCTTTTCTGATGTTTGGTTGCGGGAGCCGGATTTGAACCGACGACCTTCGGGTTATGAGCCCGACGAGCTACCAGACTGCTCCATCCCGCGTCTGTGTGGCGGCATTCTACAGAGGTTCGCGAGTGTGTCAACCGCCGATCTGGATAAATCTGTTGAGGTTCAAGCGCTTAGCGTCTTTTCCGGGCGGGCGACCGGCGCGCAGGGCAAGTGGCGCAAGGGTTTCAGCTCTATTGCGCGCTGATCTGTGATTGAAAAAATAAATTCATCGGAAATCTCCTACGGTCGGAAAAGAACATTCAACCACTGGTGCTATATACAGGTACCAATGAGATACTGCCGCTCCGGCTTGCCACGTTGTCTTTTTCCGACATGACCCAGCGAAAAATCATCCACATCGACTGTGACTGTTTCTACGCCGCCATCGAGATGCGCGATGATCCGCGTCTGGCCGGCAAGCCGTTGGCGGTGGGTGGTTCGGCGGATCGGCGCGGGGTGATCGCCACCTGCAACTATGAAGCGCGCGCCTATGGTGTGCGCTCGGCCATGGCTTCCGGTCACGCGTTGAAATTGTGCCCGGACCTGACCATCGTCAAGCCGCGCATGGAGGCTTATCGCGAAGCTTCGAAAGAAATTCATACGATCTTTGCCGACTACACCGACCTGATCGAGCCGCTTTCGCTGGACGAGGCTTACCTCGATGTTTCGGACAGCGCGCATTTCGGCGGCAGCGCCACGCGCATCGCCCAGGACATTCGCCGCCGGGTCTCCAGCCAATTGCACATCACCGTTTCCGCAGGCGTTGCGCCAAACAAATTTCTGGCGAAGATCGCCAGCGACTGGAAAAAACCCAACGGTTTGTTCGTGATCACCCCGGATCAGGTCGAGGATTTCGTCAGTGGTCTGCCGGTGAGCAAGCTGCACGGCGTCGGCAAGGTCACCGCCGACAAGCTCGGCAAGCTCGGCATCGTTGACTGCCAGCATCTGCGCGAGTGGGGCAGGCTGGCGCTGGTGCGCGAATTCGGCAGCTTCGGCGAGCGCTTGTGGAATCTGGCCCGTGGAATCGATGACCGGCTGGTGCACAACGACAGCCGTCGTCAGTCGATCAGCGTGGAAAACACCTACGACGTTGATCTGCCGGACTTGCGCAGCTGCCTGGACAAATTGCCCGAGCTGCTCGATACCCTGAAAACCCGCATGGCGCGGATCGACAGCAGTTATCGACCGGGCAAGCCGTTCGTCAAAGTCAAATTTCATGATTTCACCCAGACCACGCTGGAACAGGCCGGGGCAGGGCGGGACCTGGGCAGTTATCAGTTGATGCTGACGCAGGCGTTCAACCGCGGCGGCAAGCCGGTGCGGCTGTTGGGGGTAGGAGTGAGGCTGGAGGATCTGCGCGGCGGGTTTGAGCAGATGGAGTTGTTTGAGCGGTAGATTCGCGGTGCCTGGCAGGGCCTCTTCGCGAGCAGGCTCGCTCCCACATTTGGATGCATCCTCTGGGGAAGCGAGCCTGCTCGCGAAGCTTCTAAGCTTTAATTCGGTCCCGGATCAGCCACCAGACGCCCGGCATCCTTGGCCAGAGACTTGAGAAACTCAGTCTGCAACTCAGGATCATTGCGGGTCAGTTCGATCAGGCTCTGTTCCAGTTCGCTGGCTTCTTCTTCCAGACCCAGCTCCGACAGGCGTTTGACCCGGTGTACCCAATGGCTCACCTCGTCATCTTCCAGATCGTCATAAATCAGCCCGTGCGCCTCAATCAACTTGCCGCGCAGGTGGCCGCTGAGCATCAGGGTCGAGTCGGAATGCACATCGTCCTTGGCGTCTTCGACACTGATCTGCAAGCGGCCAACATGGTTGAGGTCATGTTCGGCGAACGGGCTATCGAGCAGATTCAAGCGCAGCACACCGTTGCGGTCGGTGGTCATGTCGAAGGTCTGCTTGCCGGCCTTGACCTGCACCGGTCGTTCGCTCCACGGCAGGCTCGAATACTCCGTGCGCTTGTCGCGCTGGACTTCGTCGATGCCCGCGAGGTTCTGCTGCGCGCGACCGTTGGACTGCACGTTCATGAACGGGTTGAGCCCGGCGAAACCGTAGCTCAGCCAATCCTTGGTGACGCTGTCCGGCAGGTTACCGAGAGCGAACACGTTGACCACGTTCGCACCGACACCACCGACCACGGCCACCGCCCCCAGCGGAATCTCGTAGACTTCGCGCCAGGGTTGGTAAGGCGTGTAGCGGTCGTAACGACGGGTGACCTCGAACTCGGTGACCTCGAAAGTCTTCTGCTCGTTGATCTTCACGCGTCGCTGCGGCAGCTCGAGCACCTTGGGCTCGCCGACATCGATCTGCAGGCTGTGATCGAGCAACTTTCGCTCGACCCGCTCTTCGTGCTCGCTGCGTTGCGACATGTGATTGGCGCAGCCGCTGACCAGCAGGGCGCCGCACAGGGCGGCGCCACCGAGGCCTAAGGTGTTTCGCTTGAACATGACGTCTCTATCTGGTTTCAGCGGCGGATACGGGCCTGAAGGAAGGACACAACATCGGCCACCGGCAGTGCTTGCGCCTCTGCTTCGGAACGACTCTTGTATTCCAGGTTGCCTTCGGCGAGGCCGCGGTCGCTGACCACGATCCGGTGTGGAATGCCGATCAGCTCCATGTCCGCAAACTTGATGCCCGGGCTGGTTTTCTTGTCGCGATCGTCCAGCAGCACTTCGAAGCCGGCCGCCGTCAGTTCGGCATAGAGCTTGTCAGTGGCTTCGCGCACCTGCTCGGTTTCATAGCGCAGCGGTACCAGCGCGATCTGGAATGGCGCCAGGGTGTCGCTCCAGATAATGCCGTTGGCGTCGTTGTTCTGCTCGATGGCAGCAGCCACCACGCGGGAAACGCCAATGCCGTAGCAGCCCATTTCCAGGGTCACTGGCTTGCCGTTTTCGCCCAGCACTTCGCACTTCATCGCCTTGCTGTATTTGTTGCCCAGCTGGAAGATGTGCCCGACTTCGATGCCGCGCTTGATTTCCAGCGTGCCTTTGCCGTCCGGGCTTGGATCGCCGGCGACGACGTTGCGCAGGTCGGCAACGGTCGGAACCGGCAGATCGCGCTCCCAGTTCACGCCGAAATAGTGCTTGTCGTCGATGTTCGCGCCAATGCCGAAGTCGCTCATCATCGCCACCGAGCGGTCGATGATGATCGGCAGCGGCAGGTTCAGCGGGCCGAGCGAGCCGGCGCCGGCGCCAATCGCGTCACGCAGTTCGGCATCGGAGGCCATCACCAGCGGGCTGGCCACGCCAGGCTGGTTGGCAGCCTTGATCTCGTTCAGTTCGTGGTCGCCACGAATCACCAGCGCGATCAGCTTGCCTTGTTCTTCGGCGTGGACGATCAGGGTCTTGATGGTCTTTTCAATCGGCAGATTGAATTTTTCCACCAGGGCGGCGATGGTTTTGGTGTCCGGCGTGTCGACCAGACGCAGTTCTTCGGTTGGCGCAAGGCGCGAGGTCTCCCGTGGCACCGCTTCGGCTTTTTCGATGTTCGCCGCGTAGTCGGAACCGTTGCTGAAGACGATATCGTCTTCGCCGGACTCGGCCAGCACGTGGAATTCGTGGGAACCGGCACCACCGATCGAACCGTTGTCGGCTTCTACCGGACGGAATTTCAGACCCAGACGCGTGAAGATGTTGCAGTAGGCTTCATGCATGCGGTCATAAGTGATCTGCAGCGACGCCTGATCGGCGTGGAAGGAGTAGGCGTCCTTCATGATGAATTCGCGGCCGCGCATCAAACCGAAGCGCGGGCGTATTTCGTCGCGGAATTTGGTCTGGATCTGGTACAGGTTGATTGGCAGCTGTTTGTAGCTGCTCAACTCGTTGCGCATCAGATCGGTGATCACTTCTTCGTGGGTCGGGCCCGCGCAGAAGTCACGACCGTGGCGGTCTTTGATGCGCAGCAGCTCAGGGCCGTATTCTTCCCAGCGCCCCGATTCCTGCCACAGCTCGGCCGGTTGGGTGCTCGGCATCAACACTTCCAGAGAACCGGCAGCGTTCATCTCTTCGCGAACGATGGCTTCGACCTTGCGCATGACTCGCAGGCCCATCGGCAGCCAGGTGTACAGGCCCGAGGCAAGCTTGCGGATCATGCCGGCGCGCAGCATCAGCTGGTGGCTGATCACGACCGCGTCGGAAGGCGTTTCTTTCTGTGTGGCGAGCAAAAATTGACTGGTGCGCATGGTTGGCCGTTGTCGGTTGCTATGACTGGAAATGACGGAGCAGTGTACCGGCGAGTTTTGCTGACGTACAGAAGTGTGGCCGGGCGAGGGCGTCAGCGGCGGGATTCCTCCCGCCATTGGCGAAGCGTCCTACGATTCTTCGGTGACGGGCGTCGGTGCAGGCTCGGGCGTCGGTGTTTGTCCTTCGCGGCGGCGCTCCTGGAACCAGTGCAGCGCGATCAGTAGCAGCGTCGGCACGCCGAGCAGGGCGGTAATGAGGAAGAAGCTGTGATAACCGAACTTCTCGACCAGCACGCCGGAATAGCCGCCCATCAGGCGCGGCAGCAGCAACATGATCGAGCTGAGCAGGGCATATTGCGTAGCGGAAAACTTCAGGTTGGTCAGGCTCGACAGGTAGGCAACGAACGCCGACGTCGCCAGGCCCGAACTGAAGTTGTCGAGGGAAATGGTCACCACCAGCATCTGCAGGTTCGGGCCCATGTCCGCGAGCATGACGAACAGCAGGTTGGTCGCTGCCGAAGATACACCACCGATAAACAGGATCGGCAGAATGCCGAAACGCACAATCAACAGGCCACCCATGCCGGCACCGACGAGGGTCATGATCAGGCCGAAAATCTTGCTCACACTGGCGATCTGATCCTTGGTGAAACCCTGGTCAATATAAAACACGTTGGCCATGACGCCCATTACCGTGTCGGACATCCGGTAAGTGGCGATCAGACCCAGCAGCAACAGCGCCTGCCAGCGATAACGCAGGATGAAGTCATTGATCGGCGTCAGTACCGGCGCCAGTCCGCGCCGGCCCATGGCCGACAGGCACATCCCCGTCAGCAATATGTAGAGGATGGCGCGCAGAAAGGCGCGGTCTTCGAGCAGCAAATCGAGCGGGCTCATGTCGCCGAACAGCACGCCAGCGAAATCGGTGTTGTACAGCTGGGTGAACATCGCCGGCACGGAGACCAGCAAAACGATCAGCACGAACACCGACATCAGTTGATGCATGAACGTATAGCGCCCGGCCTGTAACTGCGTGCGCAGCGGTACGGGTGGTTCACGCATGAACAGCGTGGTCAGCAGCGCAGGCACCATCAATGCGCCGAACAGCACATAGGTGCCGGTCCAAGCTGCGTGCTTATAGTTGAAGCCGGTGGAGCCGAAACCTTCGGCGAAGAACAGCGCGCCGGCGGTGGCGAGCAGGGCGGCAACGCGGTAACCGGACATGTAGCTGGCGGCAAGAGCGGCCTGGCGGCTGTCATCGGCGATTTCCAGGCGATAGGCGTCGACCGCGATATCTTGCGTGGCGGAGGCGAAGGCAACCACGACGGCAATGGCGATCAGCCAGGACAAATGCTTCTGCGGATCACAGAATCCCATGCCGATCAGGCCGAGAATCACCAGTGCCTGGGAGAGCACCAGCCAGGAGCGGCGACGGCCGAGTTTGCCCAGTAAGGGCAGGCGCCATTGATCGAGCAGCGGCGACCAGACCCATTTGAACGCGTACGCCAGGCCGATCAGGCTGGCATAGCCAATGGTTTCACGGGCCACGCCTGCTTCACGCAGCCATACGGAGAGCGTCGAGAACACCAGCATGTACGGCAGGCCGGCGGCAAAACCGAGCAACAACAGCACGAGCGTCGAAGGACTGGCATAGGCGGCGAGCGCGGCGCGCCAGGTTTTACGGGGCATGGGCTGAAGTCTGCCTCAAAATTGCGAAAACAAAGCGCGCACTCTAACCGCTGTGCTCTACCGGACGCCAGCCATGGCGCCGAATATCCACACGATTGTTCTGGACGGTGATGCCTTCCATGCGCAATCGCGCGCGCTGCTCGTCACCGGAAGGGCTGCCGACCGGCAGACTGATGCGCCCGCCGGCGCCGAGTACGCGGTGCCAGGGCAGCTTGGTGTCGCCGGGCAACTGGCTCAAAGTCCGCCCGACCCAGCGCGCGGCGCGGCCCAGCCCGGCAAGTTCGGCCAACTGGCCATAACTGACGACTTTGCCTTCGGGCACTTGCGCGAGCGTCGAGTAGAGTGCCGTGCGTCGGATTTGCGCATCGTTTTCGACGCTGTCGAGCGGGTCTTTCACGTACGCGGCTCCTGAGTATTAGCGTGATGAAGGCGACAAGGGTAATCGCTCGTGGTGCAGTTGAGAAATGAACTCAATTGAAATAGTCCGGTCAGTCCTTGTCATGGGCAAAATCCTACGGATAATGCCGACCCTTTTCGCCAACTCCGAGCCCCCGATCTGCTTATGTTCCCCAGAACCCTGTTGTGCCTTGCTGTTTTCAGCGCGTCCACGCCCCTGCTTGCCGACACCGTCTGGTTGAAAAACGGCGACAAGCTGAGTGGCACTATCACGGTATTCGACGGCGGCAAGCTGTTGATCCAGACCAAATACGCCGGCGCAGTGGCGATTGACTGGAAAGAGGTCAAGACCCTCGACAGCGATCAGCATCTGCTGGTGAAGCAGGACGCCTATGCCGGTGAAGTATCGAAGTCGCTGACGGCGGCCGACGATGGCAAGGTCACCCTGGCCAACGGCGAGGCGCCGAAGACGGTCGAGCTGGCGAGCATTCAGCAGATCCTCAAGCCCAAGCCGATCGTCACCGACCTGGTGTGGAAGGGTAACGTCGATCTGGCGCTGGACTATCAGCGCGCCGAAAAGGACACCGACGATTACGACGTTGCCTTCAAGACTTCGGCTCGCCATGGCCGCTGGCGCCATACCGGCGAGGGTGAGTACAACCGCGAAGTCCAGGATGCGGAAACCACCACCAACAACTGGCGCGCCGAATACTCTCTCGACCGTTTCCTCACCGATCAGTGGTTCTGGCAGGGGCGGATCAACTACAAGCGTGATCACATCGAAGAGCTGGCGCGTCAACGCGTGGTCGGTACCGGTCCGGGCTACCAGTTCTGGGACGACGAACTCGGCGCGTTCTCGCTGGGCTCGTTGCTCAACCGCACCGACTATGAATACCGCGATGGCAGCAAGGACAACTTCTATTCCGTCGCGATGAAGTGGGACTACAACCGCTATCTGATCGGCAAGAAGGTCGAGTTCTTCACCAATGGCGAAGTCGGCAAGCCGCTGTCGGGCGTTGCCGATTACGCACTGGATGCCGAGCTGGGCCTGCGCTACAAGGTCACCGACTGGGCCTCGCTCAACCTCAAGGCCGAGCGGGACATCATCAGCGGCACCAACGATGCGGATCTGAACAAGACCCGTTATACCGCAGGGTTTGGCGTCGCCTGGTAAGGGCAGAAACAAAAAATCGCGGCCCCAAGGGTCGCGATTTTTTTTGCCAGCGCAAAACAGGCGCCCACAAAAAAGCCCCGCTTTTAAGGGCGGGGCTCTTTTCTAAAGAAGCTACAAGTTAGATAACTTGTACTTCTTCAGCTTGCATGCCTTTCTGACCGCGGGTAGCGATGAAAGAAACCTGTTGGCCTTCTTTCAGGCTTTTGAAGCCGTCGGATTGGATAGCTTTGAAGTGAACGAACAGGTCGTCACCGGATTGTGGAGTGATGAAGCCGAAGCCTTTTTCATCGTTGAACCACTTAACGGTACCGGTTTGGCGATTAGACATGGTGTAACTCCTTGAACAAAGATAACTGCGACTCAGGAAGAACCCTGGCCGAGACTGAGTGCAAAGAGCAGGAAAAATTCTTGTAGATGGTTGGATCGAAATTCAACATATCGTGTAGAGATTCTCAGTGACACAAGCAACACAGTGACGCCACCTTAACCCTTTTTCCGGAACGTGCCAATGTTTCTTGCAAAGGATTCTGTGTTTTAGGGATCGGCGGTGCGACGGTTCGTCGCCACATCGCGTAAATACGGGGTGTTCGCCGAGAATTGCGTTGCGCACTTTGATCGCGGCGATGCGCCCGGTAAGATGCCGGACAGAATTTTTCCACCTCGCTATTCAGGACAAACCCGCCATGAGCATCAAATCGGACAAGTGGATTCGCCGCATGGCGCAGGAACACGGCATGATCGAACCGTTCGTCGAGCGCCAGATGCGCGGCAGCGACGACAGCCGGGTGATTTCCTACGGCGTGTCGAGCTACGGCTACGACGTGCGTTGCACCAACCACTTCAAGGTGTTCACCAACATCAACTCGGCCATTGTCGACCCGAAGAACTTCGACGCCGGCAGCTTCGTCGACATCCACAGCGACGTCTGCATCATTCCGCCGAACTCCTTCGCCCTGGCCAGCACCGTCGAGTACTTCCGCATTCCGCGCAACGTGCTGACCATCTGCCTGGGTAAAAGCACCTACGCGCGCTGCGGCATCATCGTCAACGTCACTCCGCTCGAGCCTGAGTGGGAAGGTCATGTGACGCTGGAATTTTCCAACACCACCAACCTGCCGGCGAAAATCTACGCCAACGAAGGCGTGGCGCAGATGCTCTTCCTCGAATCCGATGAAGAATGTGAAGTTTCCTACAAGGATCGTGGCGGCAAATATCAGGGCCAGCGTGGCGTAACCTTGCCGCGTACCTGATCGACCATCCGACGGATGTCGGGAATTCTTTGGCGGGCAGACACTCTATGGGGTGTACTGCCCGTTTTTGTTACACACAAATTCGGGCCTTCACTGAGGAGTGCCCTATGAAGATCGACCCGCGAATCAGCGCTGAACTGGCAAGGCTTGAGCCCAATCAGATAGGCGTTCTGGCCTGGTCGTTACTGGCGAATCCGTCTTTGAGCCTGTCCGGCGGCGTGCCCGGCCAGCCCGATCCCGATACTCCCAACGAACAACCGACCGAACCAGGCGAACCGACGCTGCCGGACGAGCCGCCTCCGGCACCTGTCGCCTGACCCACTGTCCTGAATATGGCCCGTCAGTCTGATCGATTTGCGATCTAGCTGACGGGCCATATTTCGTTGTCGCCGATCACGAAGACTTTGCAACTGTCGTCGCGCTCGACCTGATAGCCGCCGGTAAACGCACCGAATGCCGGCATCAGGCTGATGCGCTCACCGAGTCTGAAACAAGCCAGGCGCAGACTCTGCCGACCTTTGCCATGCAGCCGATAGACCGGGTGAACGTGGCCGGCGAGCACGTGCCGTTCGGGATGCGCATCGGGCTCATGCTGCAAGGCAAACGGCCCGAGTAACAGCGGCTCTGGCACCACGCGAATATTCAGCGAGGCTGGTGGGTCGCCTGCGCGTTTGTCGTGGTTGCCGCGAATCAGTGTCATCGGCAGGTCAGCGTGCCGTGCGCGCCACTCTGCCAGCGCATTCAGCGTGGTCGGGACATGTGAGCCAGGCCCATGCAGAAAATCCCCGAGGAAGATCAACTGGCGACACGGCAACCGCGCCAGCAACGCGTCGATCACCTCGATGTTGCTAGCCGTTGTGCCATGCGGCACCGGCTGGCCGAGGCTGCGATAGGCCGCCGCTTTACCGAAATGCACATCGGCGATCAGCAATGCTTCCTGCGCTGGCCAATACAGCGCTTTCTCCGGCAGCAACCACAACTCCTCACCGGCCAAACGCACTGGGTACGCACTCACGACGATTTTCCGTTATCAGCGGTTTTTTCCAGGTCACCGACCATTCTTCTGATCCTGTCAGCCAGTTTTTCCGAACTCATGCTCTCGCGCATCCGCTCCACCAGCAGCGGAAAGCCCAACGGTGTAGGACGTTTAACCTGATGCACGTCCAGTTTCATCTGATTGATGCGCTCCAGTGTCTGTTCCAGACGACGAATATCCAGTTCCTCGCGTAGGACTTCTTCCCCGGCCTGGGCCAAGAGCAGATTGTCGGCGTCGTATTGTTTGAACACCTGGAAAAACAAGCCACTCGACGCCTGCACCTGGCGGGTACTCTTTGGTGCGCCCGGATACCCGGCGAACACCAGCCCGGCGATCCGCGCGATTTCGCGGAAGCGGCGCAACGCCAGCTCACCGGCATTGAGACTGGCGAGCACGTCCAGCAACAGGTCATCGGCATTGAACAGTCGCGCGTCGAGATGCGTGGCCCAATCCACCGGCGTGGCGCTGAGCAGTTCCAGGCCGTAATCATTCACGGCAATCGAGAAGGTCACCGGTTGCCGCTGACTGACGCGCCATGCCAGCAGGCTCGCCAGTCCCAGATGCACTTGGCGCCCGGCGAACGGATAGAGGAAAAGGTGCCAGCCCTCGCGGGATTTCAATACCTCGGCCAGCAGTTTTTCCGTGGTGGGCAAACCGGACCAGCGTATCTGCGTCTCCAGCAGCGGCCGCAACGCGTGCATTTCCGGGCCTTTGAATTGACCTTGAGCAGCGGCGCTGAAGCGCGTGACCACCGCTTCGGCCAGTTCGTTGGATAACGGCATGCGCCCGCCATTCCAGCGCGGCACGGCAGCCTTTTTCGCGGTGCTGCGTTTGACGTAGGCGGTCATGTTTTCCACCCGCACCAGTTCCAGCAGGCGGCCGGCGAAGAGGAAACCATCGCCGGGTTTCAGTCGCGCGATAAAGCCTTCCTCGACGCTGCCCAGCTGTTTGCCGCCGCCGCCCTTGCTCCAGAATTTCAGGTTGATGCTCGCGTCGCTGACGATGGTGCCGATGCTCATGCGATGGCGCCGCGCCAGACGCGCATCCGGCACACGCCAGACGCCGTGTTCGTCCGGCTCGACCCGGCGGTAATCCGGATACGCTGTAAGAGACATCCCGCCATGGCGTACGAACGCCAGCGCCCAGGCCCAGTCTGCCGCTGTCAGGTCACGATAAGCCCAGGCACCACGGACTTCTTCGTACAAGTCTTCAGGAATAAAGCCACCGCCAAGGGCCATGCTGACCAAATGCTGGACCAGCACATCCAGCGGCTTGTGCGGTGACAGGCGCGGCTCGATGCGCCGCTGTTCGACGGCGTCGCGTGCGGCAACCGCTTCGATCAGTTCAAGGCTGTGGGTCGGCACCAGCGTCACCCGCGAGGTGCGCCCCGGCGCGTGGCCGGAGCGCCCGGCACGTTGCATCAACCGCGCAACGCCTTTCGCCGAGCCGATCTGCAGCACGCGCTCGACCGGGAGGAAATCCACACCCAAGTCCAGGCTCGAGGTGCACACCACCGCTTTCAATTGGCCATTCTTCAGCGCCTGTTCGACCCAGTCGCGGGTATCGCGTGACAGTGAGCTGTGGTGCAGCGCGATCAACCCGGCCCAGTCCGGCCGCGCTTCCAGCAGCGCCTGATACCAGATCTCCGATTGCGCGCGGGTGTTGGTGAACACCAGGCTGCTGGCACAGGCGTCGAGCTCGGCCACCACTTGCGGCAGCATCTTCAGACCGATGTGGCCGGCCCAGGGAAAACGCTCGATGGCCGGTGGCAGCAGGGTGTCGACTTGCAGGGTTTTTTCGCTTTTGCCCTGAACACTGACGCCGCCGCCCTGTGGGATCAGCACTTGCTCCGCGTGGGATTGATTACCGAGGGTGGCGGATACCCCCCAGACAATCAGTTCCGGCTGCCAATGACGGAGGCGGGCGAGCGCCAGTTGCAGTTGCACGCCGCGTTTGTTGCCGAGTAATTCGTGCCATTCATCGACGACGATCATGCGCAGGGTCGACAACGCCGTGCGCGCATCGGCGCGGGCTAGTAGCAGAGTCAGGCTTTCCGGGGTGGTGATCAGCGTGGTCGGCAGACGTCGGCCCTGGCGGGCGCGTTCGCTGCTGCTGGTGTCGCCGGTGCGCAGGCCGATCGACCACGGAATCTGTAAATCATCCACCGGAATCTGCAACGCGCGGGCGGTATCGGCGGCGAGGGCGCGCATCGGCGTGATCCACAGCACCGTCAGCGGTTCGGCCGGCGGTTTGCGTTTGCGCGGCGTGGCCACGGGAGGTTGCAAGCGGGCGAAGCGGTTGAGTGCAGCAAACCACACCGCGTAGGTTTTACCAGCGCCGGTGCTGGCGTGGAGCAAGCCGGACTCGCCGTTTTTCACCGCCGCCCACACCTGTTTCTGAAAGCCGAACGGCTTCCAGTCGCGGGCGCTGAACCAGGTTTTTGCAAAGTCGGGGGATTTCGCCATGCCGGCTGCGTGCGCTCTGGAGGTGTTGTTTCAGAGACAGCGAAGCGGGGCGACAAGTTTAACTTTGTCGGTCGATGGATTCCCCCTGTGGGAGCGAGCCCGCTCGCGAATGCGATTGCACATTCAACATTGATGTTGACTGATAAACCGCTTTCGCGAGCAGGCTCGCTGCCACACAGGGGTGGGTTGCCAACCTTATTTAAGATTGCCGCTCAGGAATTGCTTCAGGCGTTCACTCGTGGGATTGCCCAGCACTTCTTCGGGCGCACCTTCTTCTTCCACCAGACCCTGATGCAGAAACAGCACCTGATTCGACACCTTGCGGGCAAAACTCATTTCATGGGTAACCATGATCATCGTCCGGCCTTCCTCGGCCAGGCCCTGAATCACTTTCAACACCTCGCCGACCAGTTCCGGGTCGAGTGCCGAGGTCGGTTCGTCGAACAGCATCACTTCCGGTTCCATCGCCAGTGCCCGGGCGATCGCCACGCGTTGTTGCTGGCCGCCGGACAGAAACGCCGGGTATTGATCGGCGACCCGCGCCGGCAAGCCGACTTTGTCCAGATAACGTCGGGCGCGATCCTCGGCTTCCTGTTTGCTGCAACCGAGCACCCGGCGCGGGGCCATGGTGATGTTTTCCAGCACGGTCATGTGGCTCCACAAGTTGAAATGCTGGAACACCATCGCCAGCCGCGTGCGCAGGCGTTGCAGTTCATCGGCGTCGGCAACGTGCATGCCGTGCCGGTCGGTGACCATGCGGATCGCCTGGCCATCAAGGCTCATGGCGCCGTCATTGGGTTGTTCAAGGAAATTGATGCAGCGCAAAAAGGTGCTTTTGCCCGAGCCGCTGGCGCCGATCAAGCTGATCACGTCGCCGGTTTTGGCCTTGAGCGAAACGCCTTTGAGCACCTGATGATCGCCATAGCTTTTGTGCAGGCCTTCAACGGTCAGTTTGTACATGGACGAGCATCCTCAAGGCGAAAGTAGGTAGCCGCTGCGATAGGCCTGGGCGCCCGCGACGTGGGCGATGACCATGCCGGCAGTGGCCATGCGCCGCAGCGAGCGCGCATACAGCAGGCCGGCGGCGGTGCAATGAATGGGGGTGACCTTGTCATGGACCGGGTCAATGATTTCGGCGATCTGCTGGCCGGCTTCCAGGTATTGGCCGGGTGTGGCGCAGTACACCAACAGGCCACCGACTGGCGTGGTCACCGGTTCGACCCCGGCCAGCGGCGTGGCAGGGTACGGCAGTGGCGGTTGCGGCTTGGTCTCGCCGACGATGGCGTCGAACTGGATCAGATAATCGATCAGCGCCTGACAATCGCGGCTGGCCAGTGGGTGATTGACGTCGCCCTGGCCGCGCAATTCGACGGTCACCGAGAAGCTGCCCAGCGGAATCTCGAACTGCTCACCGAAGCGCTCGCGCAGCTGCCACCAGAGCAGGGTGAAGCACTCGTCGAACGACTGCCCGCCAGAGTCTGTAGCAAGCAGGCTGGCCTGCGCTTCCATGTAGCGCGCCAAGGGCTCGACCTGTGGCCACGCCTCGGGCGTGGTGTACAGGTGCACCACCGATTCGAAGTCGCAGTGCAAGTCCAGCACCATGTCGGCATCGCAGGCCAGGCGTTGCAGGGTCAGGCGCTGGGATTGCAGTTGTGTGGTCGGCTTCTGACGGTCGAGGGCGTTGCGCAGGCTGGCACGGATCAGTTCGAGGTTGTGCTGCGCATCGTCGTTCAATTGGCCTTCGATGGCGTTGCCGATTTCTTCGCTGAGGTCGACGAACCAGCGATTGAAGTTCTGCCCGCTCTCCAGGTCGTAACGGCCCAGCGGCACGTCCATCAGCACTTGTTCGAGGCCGACCGGGTTGGCCACCGGCACCAGGACGATTTCGCTGCGCAGGCGGCCGGCAGCTTCCAGTTCGGCCAGACGCTGTTTCAGATGCCAGGCGACCAGCATGCCCGGCAGCTCGTCAGCGTGCAGCGACGCCTGGATGTAAACCTTGCCCTTGGCCTGCGGTGGGCCGAAGTGGAAACTGTGAATCTGCCGTGCGGTCCCCGGCAGCGGGGCCAGCAAGTCATGAATCTGGTGGCGCATTGTTATCTCTTTATTGTCAAACCGGTGCTAGTGAGTCGGCCCGAGGAAGGCCAGCCAGCGGCGTTCGGCGAGGCGGAACAGGCCGACCAGCGCAAAAGTAATGGTCAGGTAGATCAGCGCGGCGATGCCGAACGACTGGAAGGTCAGGAAGGTCGCCGAGTTGGCATCCCGCGCGACTTTCAGAATATCGGGAATGGTCGCGGTGAACGCCACGGTGGTCGAGTGCAGCATCAGGATCACTTCGTTGCTGTAGTAAGGCAACGAGCGGCGCAAGGCCGACGGCATGATCACGTAGGCGTACAACTTCCAGCCGGTCAGGCCATAAGCCTTGGCCGCTTCGACTTCGCCATGATTCATGCTGCGAATCGCCCCGGCGAAAATCTCCGTGGTGTACGCGCAGGTATTGAGAGCGAAAGCGAGGATCGTGCAGTTCATCGCGTCGCGAAAGAAACTGTCGAGGATCGGCTGTTCGCGCACGGCGGCGAGGCTGTAAATGCCCGTGTAGCAGATCAGCAACTGGATATACAGCGGCGTGCCCCGGAACAGGTAGGTGTAGAACTGCACCGGCCAACGGACGTAGAAGTGCGGCGAGACGCGGGCAATCGACAGCGGAATCGAGACGACGAAGCCGATGCAGATCGACGCGGTCAGCAGCCACATCGTCATCGCCAGCCCGGTGATGTTCTGGCCGTCGGTATAAAGGAAGGCGCGCCAATATTCCTGGAGAAGTTCGATCATCGTACGGCCTCCCGGGCACCGGCGGCGTAGCGGCGTTCGAGCCAGCGCAGGATAAAGTTCGAAGCACTGGTGATCAGCAGATAGATCAATGCGGCAAGGACCAGAAAGTAGAACAGTTGATAGGTGCTTTTACCGGCGTCCTGCGCTGCCTTGACCAGATCGGCGAGGCCAATGATCGACACCAGGGCGGTGGCCTTGAGCATGACCATCCAGTTGTTGCCGATGCCTGGGAGGGCGAAGCGCATCATTTGCGGAAACACCACAAAGCGAAAACGCTGGCCACGTTTGAGGCCATACGCGGTGGCGGCTTCGACCTGACCACGCGGCACCGCGAGGATGGCGCCACGGAAGGTTTCAGTGAAATACGCGCCATAAATGAAGCCCAGCGTCAGTACGCCGGCGCTGAACGGGTCGATTTCGATGTATTCCCATTCCATGTAGTCGGTCAGCGACGTCAACCAGGTTTGCAGGCTGTAGAAGATCAACAGCATCAGCACCAGATCCGGCACGCCGCGAATCAGCGTGGTGTAGAGCTGCGCGGGCAGGCGCACCAGTTTGACTTTCGACAGTTTGGCACTGGCGCCGAGCAGGCCGAGCAACACGGCCACCAGCAGCGACATTGCCGATAATTTGATGGTCATCCAGGTGCCTTGCAGCAGCAATGGGCCGAAGCCCTGCAGACTGAACGAGGCCAGCCCCAGATTTTGCAGGAGGGTTTCAAACATAAATCAGCAACCTGAGCGGATGGAAAAGGCGCCCATCGAGGATGGGCGCCGGGGCATTATTTGCCGCTGTACAGATTCAGGTCGCCAAAGTGTTTCTTTTGAATCTCGGCGTATTTGCCGTCGTCGTGTAACGCTTTGATACCTTTATCCAAAAGTGCTTTCAGCTCAGTGTTACCTTTCTTGATACCGATAGCGGTTTTCGACGGCAGCAATTCGCTGTCGACCGGCTGGCTGACTTCGTAACCTTCGCCTTTCGGCGACTTGAGGAAGCCCAGTTCGGCTTGCAGCATGTCCTGGATGGCTGCGTCGAGGCGGCCGGAGGTCAGGTCGGAATACACCTGATCCTGGTTCTGATAGGCCTGGGTTTTCACACCGGCCTTGTCCAGCACGGCTTTGGCATAGGCTTCCTGAATGGTGCCCTGCTCATAGCCAACAGTCTTGCCCTTCAGCGACGCGACGTCTGCGCTCAGACCGGAGCCCTTCTTGAACACGTAAGCGGTCGGGCCGGAAAACAGTTCGCTGGAGAAGTCGATGACCTTCTCGCGCGCCGGGGTCACGGTCATTGACGAGATCACGCCATCGAATTTGTTGGCCTTGAGGCCCGGAATCATGCCGTCGAAATCGCTTTCGACCCATTTGCACTTGACCTTCAGTTCGGCGCAGATCGCGTTGCCCAGATCGATATCGAACCCGACCAGGCTGCCATCGGCCGCTTTCGACTCGAACGGTGCGTACGAAGGGTCAACGCCAAAGCGCAGCTCTTTGTATTCCTTGGCCAGCGCGGAGCCGGCGGCCATGCACAACGCCAGTGCAGAAAGGGTCAGCAATGCTTTTTTCATTATTCAATCCCTAAGAACCAATATGAGCGCTTGTGGCGCAGAATTATTGTTACTGCAACGCTTACGACCTATAGAAAGTAGCAATTTCCGAACCAGAGTGCCGAACAGGTGTTTTAAAAGGTCGAGTGCAGAGAGGCAAGGGTAGTTGAATGCCCGGAAACGGGCATAGCTGTTTGCATGCACTGTTTCGGTTCAAGCGCGTGGCTCAGAGCAGTTGAAACTGTGGCGAGGGGATTTATCCCCGATCGGCTGCGCAGCAGGCGCAAAAAACTGAGTGCACGATTTCAGGGGGAAATTGCTGGGGGCCGCTGCGCAGCCCAGCGGGGATAAATCCCCTCGCCACAGGGTCTGCGATGTGTCGAGAATGAATCAGGCCAACAAGTCTTGCAGAGTCGCGAGGCTGTCGGCTTCTTCGACGGTCTTGTCCTTGCGCCAGCGCAGCATTCGCGGGAAGCGTACGGCGATGCCGCTCTTGTGCCGGCGCGATAGGGCGATGCCTTCGAAGCCGAGTTCGAACACCAGACTCGGTTTCACGCTGCTGACCGGGCCGAATTTCTCCACGGTGGTCTTGCGCACGATGCTGTCGACTTGGCGCATCTCTTCATCGGTCAGCCCCGAATACGCCTTGGCAAACGGCACCAGCGAGCGCTGGCTGGATTCCGGCGGACCGTCCCACACGGCGAAGGTGTAATCGCTGTACAGACTGGCGCGACGGCCGTGTCCGCGCTGGGCATAAATCAGTACCGCGTCGACGCTGAACGGGTCGACCTTCCACTTCCACCACACGCCCATGTCCTTGGTCCGGCCAACGCCATACAGCGAATCGCGCGCCTTGAGCATCATGCCTTCGACGCCGAGTTTGCGTGACGCTTCGCGCTGGCGGCCAAGGTCGAGCCAGTCTTCGCCGGTCAATACCGGGGAGGGCAGCAGTACCGGGCTGTTGCAGCGCGCGATCACCTCTTCGAGTTGCGCACGGCGCTTGACCTGCGGCTGGTTGCGCCAGTCTTCGCCCTGCCATTCCAGCAGATCGTAGGCCAGCACCACCACCGGCACTTCCTCGAGAATCTTCTTGTCGAGGGTCTTGCGACCGATGCGTTGTTGCAGCAGGGCGAACGGTTGCACGGCCGGCGGCTCATCGGATTGCGGATCGAAGGCATCTTCGGTGGTCGGATGGGTGCTCTTCCACACGACGATTTCGCCGTCGATCACTGTGCCGTCGGGCAAACCGTGCACGAGCACATCGAATTCGGGGAAGCGCTCGGTCACCAGTTCCTCGCCGCGCGACCACACCCACAGCTTACCGTCGCGCTTGACCACTTGCGCGCGGATACCATCCCACTTCCATTCCACCTGCCAATCGCTGGCCGGGCCGAGCAGGGCTTCAAATTCCTCGACCGGTTGCGACAACGCGTGGGCAAGAAAGAACGGGTAGGGCTGACCGCCGCGCTGGGCGTGTTCGTCGGCGGATTCCGGGGCGATCAGTTTCAGATAGCTGGCGGCGTTCGGCCGGTTCGACAGATCGGTGTACCCGACCAGGCGCTGGGCCACGCGTTTGCTGTCGAGCCCGGCCATTGAGGCGAGGGCGCGGGTGACCAGCAACTTCGACACGCCAACGCGGAAACTGCCGGTGATCAGCTTGATGCACAGCATCAGGCTTGGCCGGTCCAGTTGCGCCCACAACATCGGCAATTGGCGCGCCAGATATTCCGGCGTTTCACCGCGAAGTGGCAACAGCTTGTCTTCGATCCATTCGGCAAGACCGGCCTCGGAGCTGTGGGAATTTTCCGGCAGCACCAGAGAAATGGTCTCGGCCAGATCGCCGACGGCTTGGTAGCTTTCTTCGAACAGCCATGGCTCCAGCCCCGAAACTTCCACCGCGAGCTCTCGGAGGATGCGCACCGGTACCAGTTGTCGCGGCCGCCCGCCGGAAAGGAAATACACCGCCCATGCGGCATCTGCTGGCGCGGCCTGTGCGAAGTACACCTGCATCGCCGCCAGCTTGGCGTTGCTCGACGTGGTGGCGTCGAGTTCGGCATATAACTCGGCGAAGGCTTTCATGGGGACGTCTCGGCAACGGTGGGTTCGGTGGCGATGTTGTCGTCTTCGTCATCGCCGTATTCGGTGGTGAAGCCTTGTGCATCCAGGCCCTGTTCGCGCAAATGGCGCACGAGCACGCCGATCGAGCCGTGGGTGACCATCACCCGTTCCGCGCCGGTCTGGTTGATCGCCCACAACAGACCTGGCCAGTCGGCGTGGTCGGACAGGACGAAACCGCGATCAACGCCGCGCCGCCGTCGGGTCCCGCGCAAGCGCATCCAGCCGCTGGCGAAGGCATCGCTGAACTCGCCAAAACGGCGCATCCACGTGCTGCCGCCCGCCGACGGCGGAGCAATGACCAACGCCTGACGCATGATCGGGTCGCTTTTTTTTACGTCGCCCGCATAGATCGTCGGCGGCAGGTACACGCCGGCATCGCGGTAGACGCGGTTCAACGGCTCGACCGCGCCGTGGCTGAGGATCGGCCCGAGGGTTTCGTCGATGCCGTGGAGGATGCGTTGGGCCTTGCCGAAGGAGTAGCAGAACAGCACGCTGGCCTTGCCGGCGGCGATATTGGCCGCCCACCACTGATTGATCTCGGCGAAGATCTGCGCCTGCGGCTGCCAACGATAGATCGGCAGGCCGAAGGTCGATTCGGTGATGAAAGTGTGGCAGCGCACCGGTTCGAATGGTGCGCACGTGCCATCCGGCTCGACCTTGTAATCGCCCGATGCGACCCAGACTTCGCCGCCGTATTCGAGCCGCACCTGCGCCGAACCGAGGACATGCCCGGCGGGGTGAAAGCTCAGGGTCACGCCGTGGTGGGTCAGGCGCTGGCCGTAGTCGAGTGTTTGCAACTGGATGTCCTGACCCAGACGCGCGCGCAGAATCCCGGCGCTGGCGCTGCTCGACAGGTAGTGCTGATTACCGGTGCGCGCGTGATCGCCATGGGCATGGGTGATCACCGAACGCTCGACCGGCCGCCACGGATCGATATAGAAATCCCCGGCGGGGCAGTAGAGACCTTCAGGTCGGGCAATAACAAGATCCATGTCGTGACCGGAATGGGGGGCTTGTTAGCTATGAGGCGGGCGTGAGGCTGGAAGTTCGATCGGCTTTTAAGGGTGATGCAAAGCCAATGT
Source organism: Pseudomonas siliginis (assembly GCF_019145195.1). Classification (GTDB taxonomy): domain Bacteria; phylum Pseudomonadota; class Gammaproteobacteria; order Pseudomonadales; family Pseudomonadaceae; genus Aquipseudomonas; species Aquipseudomonas siliginis. Next base: position 156,602 of record NZ_JAHSTW010000011.1, on the reverse strand, counting down.
GGGAGCGAGCCTGCTCGCGAAAGCGGTTACCAGGCACATCAATTCTGACTGTGCCTCCGGCTTCGCGAGCAGGCTCGCTCCCACAGAGGGAACTGCGCTTACTTGCCCGGGGTGAGGGTCAAACGGGTCTTGCCATACACCCGATCAAAGTTCTGCGGCTGCATCGGCAGGCCGATGTACTGACCTTTCAGCCACGCATCGATCCCGTTCAGGTAATTCGGACTCAGTGGATTGCCCGACTGCCCCGTGCCGTTCTGCGCCATCAGTGGCTCGCTCTGGCCGAAGTCGACGATAAAGCGCATCGACGGCGCGCGCGTAGTGACGAAGTCCTGGCCCCAGGCAAACGCCGAGCTGTTCAGCGTGGTGTGATCGCCACCGGCTGCCAGCGGCCCGCGCACAGTCTGACCGTTGCTGTTCTTCCACGCATAGCTGTGCAGTTTGCCCCACTGCCAGGCGCGATGATCGCCGCCCAACTGGCTGTCTCCCGCTGTAATCGCTGCAGCGAGGCTGCGGGCGAGAATCACGGATTTGTCTTCCTTCTGCGGCGTGCGCAGATCATCCCAGAACGGACTGTCCTCACGTCCCAAGAGATGATCGGCCTGCGCCGCGTAGGACAGATCGCCATTGGCGACAAAGGCCTTCCACGCCGGGCTCGACTCAGGACCCAGTTCATCGAGGAAGATCTGCTTCATGCTTTCCTGCAGAAACAGTTCGTAAATCGCCGCATCCGCCGAGGTCGGGCTGAGCTTGCCGTCGAACGCCATCAAACGGGTGAAGGCTTCGCGCGCCTTGCTGCGTTCGGCTTCCGGCAGGGCGTCGATCGCCTGTTTCAGCGGTTGTTTCATGCCCGGCGCTTCGAAGACCTTTTTCAGCTTGGCGGCGAAGGTGGTGGTCTGGTCGTATTGCATGGCGATCACGCTGCGGCTGTCGTGCTTGCCGCTGCCAGCCATTTCCGCCAAGCGTTCGCCACGCTCCGGTGCCGCCCAGGATTTCGACAACTGCATGCCGTAGCCGTCGGGAATCACCCGCTGGTTGGCGGTGCCGAGCCAGCCTTGTGCCGGGTCCTGATCGTAGGGGTGCAGCATCGGGTCGGCATAACCGTCCCAGTCGTAGCGACCGTCCCAGCCCGGCGAGGGCAGCAGGCCTTCGCCTTCGCGACGGTTGGGGAAGCGCCCGGTGACTTGCCAGCCGATATTGCTCGCATCGGCAAAGACCAGATTCAGGGTGATGGCGCGAATTTCGCGGCTGGCGTCCGAGGCGCGCTCGACGTTCTGCGCGCGGGTCAGGTCGAAGAAGGCATCCAGGGTTTTGTCGTCGGTGAAGCTTGGCGTCTGCAAGGCGAGGCCGAAACCGCTGCCCTGCGCCGCTGCCTGGGCACTGTTGAGCAGCGCGCCGTGGCGGGTTTCGTACACGGCTTCGCGAATCGGCCGCTGGCCTTTGACGAAGTAGGTCTCGTTGCGCACGCCCAACGGCTGCCATTTGCCGTTGACTTCATAAGTGAGGCTGCTGCCCTGACGGCGGATTTTCTCGAGGAACAGATCCTGGTTATCGCCGAGCACGCTGGTCATGCTCCACGCCACTTTGCCGTTGAACCCACCGAGCACCATCGGCAGACCGGCAACCGTGACGCCGGCGGCCTGATATTTCGGCGCACGGATCTGCACGAAACTCCACAACGACGGCGCGGCCAGCGGCCCGTGCGCATCGCTGGCCAGCAGGCTTTTGCCGCTACGGCTGCGTTGCGGGGCAATTGCCCAGTTGTTCGCAGTCGGTGTGGCGAGCAGATTCAGCGCCGACAGTTGCTGACTGGCGTTGCTCAGTTCGGTCAGCCCCGGAATTTGTCCGTTGAGCTTGAGGCCTTGCAGCTTGTCGGCTTCAGCCACTGGCAGGTTTTCATCGGGCGCCGACGGGCTCAGCCAGGCGAGTTTGTCAGTGGTCACGGTTTGCGCGAGCACCAGCGACTGGATTTCCTCCGGCAGGTTGGCCGACTGGCTGAAATTCAGCAGGGCAAAAATCAGCGCCGAATCTTCCGGTTTCCAGTATTCGGGCTTGTAACCGCTGGCGGCGAGGTCGCCCGGCAACTTGTCGGCGTAGCGGAACAGGTAGGCGTTGACGCCCCGTGCATACACCTCGAAGAAGCGCTTGAGCCGTGGCGACGAGGCCTTGTACAGCTCGCCGGCGCTCTTCTTCAGATTGACCGCGCGCATGTAGCGGTCGGCATCGAGCATCGACGCGCCGGACATTTCCGCCAACCGGCCCTGAGCCAACAGGCGCAGGGTGACCATCTGGTTGATGCGGTCGCTGGCGTGGACGTAACCGAGGCTGAACAGCGCGTCATGGAAGCTGTTGCTTTCGATCAGCGGCATGCCCATCGCATTGCGCCGCACCGAAACGTTCTGCGCCAGGCCCTTGAGCGGTTGCACGCCGGAGGTCGGTGGCAGGCTGTCCTGGGCGTTCCAGGTCTGGCAACCGGACAGGCCGAGGACACCGGCCACTGCTGCGGCAACGCCGAACCGGGGAAGAAAATGTGAAAGGGCTGGCGAGGCCATGGCGAAGCTCCTGCGGGGGTATAAGGCTGGGGGCGCAATAAAGCCGCTACGTTAGTGACGGCGCGAGGGCCGCGCAAGCGGGGCGAGTGGTTATTTATGCAGTTGTCGGCTGATCGGTCAGAGGCGTGACAGTTGCTTGTGGGAAAGCGCTGATGTTGAACTACGGAATGAGTACCCAGACCTGTCAGGAGAAAGATCGCTATGGAGCTTCAGAGTAACGCTGCGCTGATCATCATCGACCAGCAGAAAGGCATTCTGCATCCGCGTCTGGGGCGGCGGAATAATCCTCAGGCCGAGGAAAGAATGCTTGAGCTACTGGCGCTGTGGCGGCGGTGCGGGCGCCCGGTGATTCACGTGCAGCATTTGTCGCGCTCACCTGACTCGGTGTTCTGGCCCGAGCAGGACGGAGTGGAGTTTCAAGAGCGTTTTGTCCCTCAGGGCGGGGAATGGCTGATCCAGAAACAGGTGCCCGATGCGTTCTGTGCGACTGGGCTGGAACGGCAGTTGCGCGAGGCGGGGATTGGTCAGGTGCTCATTGTCGGCGTGGCAACAAACAACTCGGTGGAATCAACGGCGCGCACGGCGGGTAATCTGGGTTTCGACACATGGGTGGCAGAGGATGCGTGTTTTACCTTCGACAAGGCCGATTATTTCGGCACACCGCGTACCGCTGAAGAGGTGCACGGGATGTCGCTGGGCAATCTGCATGGGGAGTACGCGACGGTGGTCGGCTCTTCACAGATTCTGGCGGCGGGCTGAAGTTTTGTAGCGTATGTGCCGCCGCCTTCGCGAGCAGGCTCGCTCCCACATTCGAGCGCATTTCGTCAGAAGGAATGCAATTCACTGTGGGAGCGAGCCTGCTCGCGAAAGCGGTGTGTCAGGCGAAGAAGACCTTTGCCAGTGACATCAAGCGCCGTGGCACTTCTTGAATTTCTTGCCGTTGCCGCATGGGCAAGGGTCGTTGCGGCCGACATCTTTCAGGGCGTTGCGCACCGGTTCCTGGTGGGCGTGGCCGCAGTTCGGGCCGTGGACATGGCCATGGTCGTGATCATGATGGTGGTCATGATCGTGGTTGCAGTCAGGGCCATGGACATGGGGTTGCTGGGTCATCGAGGTCACTCCGGAGTTAGATCGGCGGGGATTATCACGCCATTGCGCTCAAGGTGCACGTAGTGGGCGATGAATAAACCGGTTTCCATTTCCCCCTGCAATCGATAGGGAATCTGCTGGTTCGGATTTTTCAGCAGTTTCACCACGTGTTTGACCTTCGGCCACAGGTTGGTGCGGATCGGCACTTTGAAGTAAGCGCTGCGCTTTGGCCCGACGGTAAACCAGTGCTCATGCTCGCCCTCGGTGAGCAGCATGTCCGCCAGGTGAATCCGGTATTCGAGGCCGCGCACGGTCAGATCGCTGTCGTTGGGATTGTCGACGCGAAAGTGCAGGATGAATTTCTGCTCAAGCAGCTTGGCCCGCACCACCTCGACTTTCACCAGATGCACGGCAGGCTCGACGCTGTCGTCGCTGAACCACGAGGCACAGCCGCCGAGGTTTACGATCAGCATCAACAGCAGAAAATGTAATGTGCGCCGATGACCGAGCATGAAATTGACTCCCTTTGTGCCCAGTCTAGACCTTAAAAGATTTCAGCCTTCGGCTAATCCCGTGCAGGAGCGGCCGAAGGCTCGGGCCGCGATCGGACGATCTTTTGATCTTCAGCTCAAACGCCGAAATAACCCGCACAACACTTCTTGAACTTCTGCCCGCTGCCGCAAGGGCAGCCGTCATTGCGCCCCAGCTTCAGCTGCACCGTGGGATCGATGAAGTACCAGCGCCCGCCGTTCTGCACAAACGAGGAGCGCTCGCGATGGCTGTGCTCGCCCTGGCTGTCGTGCCAGCGCGCGGTGAAGGTCACAAAAGCGTGTTCCGGCTGGCCGCCGAAAACCTCCGAGCTTTCCACCTCAAGACCAAGCCAGGTGCTTTGCGCGCTCCAGTCGCTGATCGATTGTCGGTTCAGCCCCGCCTGCTGCGCGGGCAGGGTGGTCGCCACCAGATAGTCGATCAGCCCCAGCACATAAGCGCTGTAGCGCGAACGCATCAGGGCTTCGGCACACGGTGCCGGGTGGCCGTCGTGATAAGGGCCGCAGCAGGCATCCAGCAGATTGCCGCTGCCGCAAGGGCAAATGGCTGTACTCATTGCATTACCACCAGTATTTCCCGAAGTTTTCCGGATTGGCCCAGAAGCGTGAATTGAGCCAGTCGGGGACTTGTTTGTAGTCAAGCAGATCGTAGGTGAACAGGGTCAGCACCTGCGCGTCGCGCTGAAAACGCTCGCTGGCCTGCAGTGCCAGCGAATAGAAATCGGTTTCCTGCCAGCCACTGGCGGCCAGATCCGCCAGCACCGCGATGCGACTGGCGTTGAGATTGCGGATGCCGCCCAACAGGTTCAGGCCATCGCGTTTGGGCAAATGTTCCAGGCAATCGACTACCAGCGCCAGATCGAAGCGTTGCGCAGCCAATTCGGCGGGCAACGCGCCGGGCGCGGCATGGGCGACCACGGTGTCTGGATGCGCGTCCTTGAAAGCGCTCAAGGCGGGAAACTCGCTGGCGCCGATCAGCAGCAGTCGTGCCGGGGCGTAGCGATCCAGCAAAGCGGCCAACGCCTGTTGTGGCGTGCGCGAAGAAATGGCGACGTTCATCGAAGCTCCTCAGTCAGACCGCCAAGACTAGCCTGCCAGACTGCGTCGGCAAAGCGCCCGGTGGCGGTGGTTTTCGCCAAAAGAGGCAAACCCCTGTGAACACGGTCGCAAACAGCGGTGGCCTATTGCTGGCGGAGATTAAAACTCCGGTCTTTACTCCCTGAATCGGTTTTAAGCCGATCCCTCAGGAGAAAACTAGATGAGCATAGTTCGGACAGCATTACCCTTGGTTCTGCTAACCAGTGTGTTGACTGGTTGTGCAGGTTTGCAGAAAACCGACTGGCCGACCTGTGCGGCGGTCGGCGGTGTGGTCGGTGCCGGTCTCGGCGCGACGGAAAGCGCATCGTGGGCTGGCTACGGTGCACTGATCGTCGGCGGTACGGCAGCGGCTTACTGCTGGGTGCATGGCGATGGCGATGAAGACGGCGATGGCGTGCCGGACAGTCGCGACAAGTGCCCGGGCACGCCAAAAGGCGTGCAGGTCGATGCTGACGGTTGCCCGCCACCGACGCCTGCGCCAGTGGTCGAAGAAGCGGTTGTGGTCAAGGAAGAAACCATCGTCATTCGTGATGTGCATTTCGAATTCGACAAAGCCACGCTGACCGGCCCTGACAAGCAAGTGCTGGACAAGGTCGCCGATCGCCTGAAACAGGAATCCTCTACCGCGCAACTGACCGTGACCGGTCACACCGACAGTGTCGGCAGCGATGCCTACAACAAGAAACTGTCGGATCGTCGTGCGCACTCGGTGGTGGAATACCTGATCCAGCAGGGCGTGCCACGTGCCAGCTTCGTTTCGGTGTCGGGCCTTGGTGAAAGCCAGCCTGTGGCTGACAACAAGTCGGCTGATGGTCGTGCACAGAACCGTCGCACCGAAATCAAAATCGTCCGCTAGCCCCTCTCGCATCCGCGGCTTGTGCAGTCGCGGATGCGGGTCTTTACTCCTGTGTAACCGGTATGGGCCGGTACACAGGAGCGTTCACAAATGCGTCTTTTCTCAAGGTCCGTCTTGCCGGTGCTGCTGCTAGGCAGCTTGCTCACCGGTTGTGCCACTCACAGCGATGGCACCGCCCCCCTCAATCAACGTACGTGGCCGATCTGCAGCCTGCTTGGCGGTCTGGTCGGCGGCGGTCTTGGCGCCATTGAAAGCGCCGGCTGGGCCGGTGGCGGCGCGGCATTGGGCATTCTTACCGGTGGGCTGATCTGTTACGCCCAGGATGGCGATGAGGACAGCGACGGCGTGTTCGACCGCCGCGACCGCTGCCCGGACACCCCGGAAAACACCGAAGTCGATCACCGTGGCTGCCCGCTGCCGCAATATCCGATGGCAGTCAAACCGGTCGAACCGGCGCCGCAAACCGAAGTGATCACCTTGAGCGATGCCGGCAACGTTCTGTTCGATTTCGACAAGTCCGATCTGACCCCGGCGGCCAAAGCCCAGCTCGATACCTTGATGGACAAGCTGCGCAATGCCGATGTGGTCAGCATCAAGGTCATCGGGCACACCGACAGCAAAGGCTCCGATGCCTATAACCAGGCCTTGTCGGAACGGCGCGCGAACAGTGTTGCAGCGTACTTGCTGAGTCAGGGCCTGGCGCCGAACAAGCTCACCAGCGAGGGCCGTGGCGAGAGTGAGCCGGTCGCCGATAACACCACCGATGAAGGCCGCGCGGACAATCGCCGGGTCGAGTTGCACATCAATCGATAGAAAGCGTCTGTAGTGCGCAGGCTAGAGCTGCCGGGTCGAGATCGTCGCCCCGGCAGCCATTTCATCAGCGTTTGCACAAATTTCATTTTTCCCTCTGGCTTATCCCCCGCAGAAGCCGGTACTGTGCGTGCAAAGAATAATTCGCAACACGGGGGAGCGTATGAAGGTGTTCTGGGGGCTGGGGCGTTTGCTGACCCTGCTGTTCTGCTGCGTGGTACTGGCCAATCAACTGGTGCCGTTTGTTCATCCGCTGCATCTGCTGGTCAATCTGGCCGGCGCTCTGTTGTTGCTGATTCATCTACTCGAAGTGCTGCTGTGCAACCGCAGCCTCAAGGGCCGTCCGCACCCTTGGCGTGACCGTGGCCGCATCCTGTTGTTCGGCGTTTTCCACCTGCAAACCATCCCGGCCCCGGCCGCTCCGGAGGCTTCTTCCCATGCGTAAACTCTGCCTGCTCGCTGCATTCATCAGTCCACTGGCCTGCGCCCAAGTGGTCAACGTGCAAAGCAATTCTTTGATGCGCTTGCCCAACACCACTAGCACGCTGCAACTGGAGAAACTGGAAGTCGCCGATTACGGCACCTTGCTGATCCCGTCCAACGTGACTGAATTGAACATTGATGAACTGCGCCTGGGCCATGAAGCACGTATTGCTATCGTTCCGGCTGAACAAGCGCTGGAAGTGAAGGTCAAGCGCGCTGAATTGAGCGAGGGCAGCCAGATCACTGCGCGCGGCGCCCCCGGCACTTATGAGAAAGCAGCCCGGGCCGGGCGCAATCTGAATCTGCAATTTCAGGCCCTGAGCGCGCCGCAACTGACGGTCGATGCCCGTGGCGGCAGGGGCGCGCCGGGTTTCGTCGGCCTCGACGGCGGCAACGGTGAAGATCCGGGCTGCACCTATGGCTCGGCCGGCCACGGTGCCGATGGCAGTGACGGCAGCGATGGCCAGCCAGGCGCGCCGGGTGCGCTGGTGCGACTCGCCGTACCACGGGATTTCCCTGCCGAGCTGATCAAGGTCAACGTGGCTGGCGGTGCCGGTGGCCCGGCGGGTGTCGGTGGTAAAGCAGGGAAGGGCGGCAAATCCAAGGGCTGCCTGGTCTATCGCGCTGACGGCGGCAAGAACGGCAAGGCCGGCGCGGATGGCCAGCCTGGGCCGGTGGGGGCGGCGGGTTCGGTTACTGTGCAACGCCTCTAAAACTGCGACCCACTCTCTGATCAATAAAATGCTTTGGTGAGTGAAGATCTTTGGTGAGTGAAATTATGTGGCGAGGGGATTTAGCGAAACGTCGCACCGCCCCGTTGGGCTGCGTAGCAGTCCCGCTTTTGATTTTTAGAGCGGGGCCGCTTCGCGACCCAGCGGGGATAAAACCCCTCGCCACAACTGTGTTCACAGCAGAAAAATAGTGCGATTCAGAGCATCGGTCTCGCCGCCGCCACAGCCACCAGCACCAACCCGACAAGCAGATTGAGCCCCACCACCCGGCGAATCCGCCCCAGCACCGCCGCACCCGCCGGCCAATCCTTCGCCTCAACCGCCTTGCGCAACTCCGGCAGCATCAGCCCTTGAATGCGGATGAACAGCGCCGTCATCACCACGTACAAGCCGATCATCACCTGCACATACTTCGGCGCGGTCTCGAAGCCGACCTGCTGTAGATGCAACATGCCCACGCCGCTGATCGGCAACAGGATCACCGCGACCCAGACCCAACGGAAAAAACCTTGAAACACTTCCACCCACAGGGTCAGGCGAGCGGGGCCGTCCAGAGCCTTCACAGCCGCAGGGCGCAAGACCATCCAGGCGAAAAACATACCGCCGACCCACACCAGAGCGGCGAGGACATGCAGGGGGTAAACGAGGCTAAAAGGTGTCATTCGGGCACTCCGTTCTGCGCAGGATCGATTAGGCAGGTATGATAGCCGCCGCTGGGGGCGTTCTCGATTAGTTTCCGCGCCGCGCCGGGCCTGCTGTTGTGCAGGGCAAGGCGCGAGAAGCGTGGTTTGGTCATTCCAAATAAGCTTCGAGCAACGCAGCCCTGCACAACAGCAGACCCGGCCCTTCGGGTTGTGCCTTAAGCCGGGCCAGCCTGCGTTGCAGGCCTTGGAAATAAAACACCATTCCCAGCGGCCTGCGCCTTGCCTGGCCCGGTTTAAGGCGACAACGCGGCGTGGAAACTAATCGAGAACGCCCCCTAAACTACTGAAAATTTATCCAGCGTTTCCAGCGCCCGACACTCAATGATCAGCACTGAACTCAAAACCACGATCCAGGGCGCCTATTCGCGTTTTCTAGAGGCCAAGAGCCTCAAGCCGCGTTACGGCCAGCGCCTGATGATCGCTGAAATCGCCAAAGTCCTCGGAGATATCGACACCGACGACGAGGGCCGGCGCAGTGGCGACCCCGCGATTGTCGCGGTGGAAGCCGGCACCGGTACCGGCAAGACCGTGGCCTACAGCCTGGCGGCGATCCCCACGGCGAAACTGGCCGGCAAGCGTCTGGTGATTGCCACCGCGACCGTCGCCCTGCAAGAGCAGATCGTCTACAAGGATTTGCCCGACCTGATGCGCAACAGCGGGTTGAATTTCAGTTTTGCCCTGGCCAAGGGCCGTGGTCGCTACATGTGCCTGTCCAAACTCGACATGCTGCTGCAGGAAGGCCACGCACAAACCGCCACCGCGCAGTTGTTCGAAGAAGAAGGCTTCAAGATCGAAGTCGACGAGGCCAGTCAGAAGCTGTTCACCAGCATGATCGAAAAGCTCGCCGGCAATAAATGGGACGGCGACCGCGACAGCTGGCCGAACGCGCTGGAAGACGCCGACTGGGCGCGCCTGACCACCGATCACAGCCAGTGCACCAACCGTCATTGCCCCAACTTCGGCCAGTGCGCCTTCTACAAGGCCCGCGAAGGCATGGGCAAGGTTGACGTGATCGTCACCAACCACGACATGGTCCTGGCGGATCTGGCGCTGGGCGGCGGCGCCGTGTTGCCCGACCCGCGCGACACCATTTACGTGTTCGACGAAGGCCATCACCTGCCGGACAAGGCCATCGGCCACTTCGCCCATTACACGCGTTTGCGCTCCACTGCCGACTGGCTGGAGACCACCGCGAAGAATCTGACCAAACTGCTCGCGCAACATCCGCTGCCGGGCGATCTTGGCAAGCTGATCGAGCAGGTGCCGGAGCTGGCACGGGAGATCAAGACCCAGCAGCAGTTCATGTTCACCGCCTGCGAGCAGATCGCCGATTTCAAACCCGGCGAAGACGTCGAAGGACGCGAACGTCCGCGACATCGCTTTGTCGGCGGGGTGATTCCCGAGGACATGCGCGAGATGGGCATCGAGCTGAAAAAAGGCTATTCGCGACTTAACGACCTGTTTCAACGCCTGACCGACCTGCTCAAGGAAGGCATGGATGGCGAGGTCAATATCGGCATCGCCAGCAATCAGGCCGAAGAGTGGTATCCGCTGTTCGGCAGCCTGTTGTCCCGCGCTTCCGGCAACTGGGAATTGTGGACCGCGTTCACCGCCGAAGACCCGGAAGACAGCCCGCCCATGGCGCGCTGGCTGACCCTGGCCGAAAGCGGGTCGCTGTTCGATATCGAGGTCAACGCCAGCCCGATTCTGGCAGCAGAAACCTTGCGTCGCAGTTTGTGGAACGTCGCTTACGGTTGCCTGGTGACGTCGGCGACGCTGACGGCGCTGGGCACTTTCGACCGTTTCCGCATGCGCGCCGGTCTGCCGAAAAAAGCTGTCACAGCGGTGGTGCCGAGCCCGTTCCATCACGCCGATGCCGGCGTGCTGCGCGTGCCGGATCTGAAGGCCGACCCGCGCGATGCCGCTGCCCACACGGCGGCGATCATTCGCGAACTGCCGGATCTGGTCGAAGGTTCGCGCGGCACGCTGGTGCTGTTCTCCTCGCGCAAGCAAATGCAGGACGTATTCGACGGTCTCGACCGCGACTGGCGCAAGCAAGTGTTCATTCAGGGCAATCTGTCGAAACAGGAAACCCTGAACAAGCACAAGGCGCGGGTCGATGGCGGTGATTCCAGCGTTCTGTTCGGGCTGGCCAGTTTCGCCGAGGGTGTCGATTTGCCGGGTGCCTACTGCGAGCACGTGGTGATCGCCAAGATTCCGTTCTCGGTGCCCGATGATCCGGTCGAAGCCGCGTTGTCGGAGTGGATCGAGGCGCGTGGCGGCAATCCGTTCATGGAAATCTCCGTGCCCGATGCCTCGCTGAAACTGGTTCAGGCCTGCGGGCGTCTGCTGCGCACCGAAGAAGACCGCGGCACCATCACCTTGCTCGACCGGCGTCTGGTCACCCAGCGCTACGGCAAGGCGATCCTCAATGCGTTGCCTCCTTTCCGTCGTGAAATATCCTGAGACACGGGTGGGCCGATTGGCCCGCCGCGTTGTCTATCTCTCTGCCACCGCTTTTCCACTGGCCTTGACAGGTCGTTAGGGAGAACTCCGTTCTTATGATCCGCCGTTCGTTGCCCGCTGTTTTCGCCTTGATCTTTGCCGCGCCGTTGCTGGCGGCCCCTGCCGGTCAGCAGACGCTGTTCAACTTTGTACGCCCGGCCGACGTGGTCAAGGTCGCCACGGAAAACGCCGACCTGCCGCAGGCCACTGCCGAACAGACCGCCGAAGGCGAAGTGCTGCGCCGGGTGACATTCAACCCGGTCGCGCGGCCGACCTTGCGCCTGACACCCCAAACCGGTGCCTGGGACTGGTCGCAGTCCGACATGATGACTTTGCGTCTGCAAAGTGCGATGAGCTGGGCGGTAACAGTCTATGTGCAGATCCAGAGCAACGATGGCCGCACTCTGGTCAGCCGCGTCGATCTGCCGGCCGGCCCCGCGCAGACCTTGCTGGTGCCGCTGGTGGCTTCGACGCCACTGAGCCAGGGCATGAAAGCCGGGCCACCGATGCCGATGACCGTCGATGGCCAACGCATTCTGCTGGCCAGCAGCACCGGCGAGATCGATCGCAGTCAGGTGGTTTCAGTGAGTCTGTCGCTGGATCAGCCGAAAGTTGCGCAGAGCCTGTTGCTCGAGCGTTTCGGCGTGCAGGACGGCGAATCGGTGACGCGGGCGGTGTACGGCAATCTGGTCGACGCCTACGGTCAGTCAACCCGTAGTAAATGGCCGGAAAAAGTCAGCAGCGACGAACAACTGAAAAGCGCCGCCAGCAAAGAGCAGCAACAGCTGAATACGTGGCTGGCCGAGCGTGAAAAGGCTTCGCTGGACAAGTTCGGCGGCTGGAACAAAGGCCCGGCGTTCAAGGCCAGCGGCTTCTTCCGCACGGAAAAACGTGATGGCCGCTGGTATCTGGTGACCCCCGAAGGCCACCCGTTCTATTCGTTGGGCGTCAACACCGTCAGCGCGCAGGTCAACCAGACCTACGTCGCCGGCCGTGAATCCATGTTTGAATCGTTGCCGAAGAACGACGACCCGCTGGCCGCGCATTTCGGCGAGGGCGACAACCGTGGCGGCAACGGTGCCGATCAGGGCCGTGGCTACGGCAACGGCCGCTGGTACGACTTCTATGGCGCCAACCTGCAACGCCTGTACGGTGAACCGTGCAAGGCCGACAGCGACAACAAGGCCGGGATTGCCGAAGCGGCAAAGGCGGGCGCGGCTGAGGCCAACTCGGTGCAGGCTGCTGAGACTGCAGCGGTGCCTGCCGAGCCAAAATCGGGTATTGCCGAAGCGGCGCAGACTGACGCGGTGCAAGCGTCCAGCGAGGAAACCACTCCGTGCACATCGACAATCGATGAAGGACGCTGGACCCGGCATACCCTCGATCGGCTGCAAGCCTGGGGCTTCAACACGGTGGGCAACTGGAGCGCGCCATCGCTGGCGGATGCTGAGCGCGTGCCGTACACCTTGCCGCTGTCGATCGTCGGCGATTACACCAGCATCAGCACCGGCAGCGATTGGTGGGGCGGCATGCCGGATCCGTTCGATCCGCGTTTCGCCATGGCCACCGAGCGCGCCGTGGCCATTGCCGCCCGCGATCACCGCGACGATCCGTGGCTGATCGGTTATTACGCCGACAACGAACTGGCCTGGGCTGGCCCAGGCGACGATCCGAAGGCTCGCTACGCGCTGGCCTACGGCACGTTGAAAATGACCACCGACGTGCCGGCCAAACGCGCCTTTCTCAAGCAATTGCGCGACAAGTACCGCAATCAGGCCGGACTGTCCAAGGCCTGGGGCATCGAGTTGCCGGCGTGGGAATTGATGGAAGACCCTGGCTTCGTGCCGCCACTGCCGAACCCGGAGCATCCGGAGATCGAAGCGGATTTCAAATACTTCCAGAAGGTCTTCGCCGATACCTATTTCAAGACCATTTCCGATTCGCTGAAGTGGCACGCGCCGAACCAGATGCTCCTGGGCGGTCGTTTCGCCACCAGTACGCCTGAAGCCGTGGCCTCCTGCGCGCAGTACTGCGATGTGTTGAGCTTCAACATGTACACGCTCAAGCCGCAGGACGGTTACGACTTCGCCGCGCTGGCAGCCCTGGACAAACCGGTGCTGATCACTGAATTCAACTTCGGCTCGGCTGACCGAGGCCCGTTCTGGGGCGGCGTGACGCAGCTGGCCAAGGAGGAAGATCGCGGCCCGGCCTATGCAAACTTCCTCAAACAGGCACTGAGCGAACCGTCGATTGTCGGCGTGCACTGGTTCCAGTATCTCGACCAACCGGTGACCGGGCGTTTGCTCGACGGCGAGAACGGCCATTTCGGTCTGGTCGGGGTTACAGACCTGCCGTATCAGGGCTTTGTCGAGGCGGTGCGCAAAAGCAATCTGCAGGCGCTGGAGCAACTGGGCAAGGAGGCGCAGAAAACCCCGGCGGCGGAAGTGGAAGGCGGGCGCAAGGCCGAGGCTGGCAAAGCGCCGGGGGCTGCACAGGCGGGTGGGCATTCGGGGAATGGTCACTAGGTTTCAGACCGCGTTATCGTTCTTCGCGAGCAGGCTCGCTCCCACACTGGATATCAACAGCAGCGCAGATCCCCTGTGGGAGCGAGCCTGCTCGCGAAGGGATCGCCACAAATTGCCGATCAACCGTCTGGCCCGCGCCTGTTCCCAAATCCCTCAAGGGCTGGAACAATGCGGGCCACTTTGTAGAGCGTTTTCGCGGGGGAGTTGCGGGTGCAGATTCAGGGACATTACGAGCTTCAATTCGAAGCGGTGCGCGAGGCTTTCGCCGCACTGTTCGACGATCCCCAGGAACGCGGCGCAGCCCTGTGCATCAAGGTCGGTGGAGAAACCGTCCTCGACCTCTGGTCCGGTACCGCCGACAAGGACGGCGCCGAGGCTTGGCACAGCGACACCATCGCCAACCTGTTCTCCTGCACCAAGACCTTCACCGCCGTTACCGCACTGCAACTGGTCGCTGAAGGCAAGTTGCAACTCGACGCACCGGTTGCACGCTACTGGCCGGAATTCGCCGCCGCCGGCAAAGAATCCGTCACCCTGCGCCAATTGCTCTGCCATCAGGCCGGCTTGCCGGCGCTGCGCGAACTGCTCGCCCCTGAAGCCCTTTACGACTGGCAAACCATGGTCGACGCCCTCGCCGCCGAAGCACCATGGTGGACGCCGGGCACCAGTCACGGTTATGCCGCGATCACCTACGGCTGGCTGGTCGGCGAATTGCTGCGCCGCGCCGACGGTCGTGGGCCGGGCGAGTCGATCGTCGCTCGGGTCGCCAAACCGTTGGGCCTGGATTTCCATGTGGGCCTGGCCGACGAAGAATTTCATCGCGTGGCGCACATCGCCCGTGGCAAGGGCAACGCCGGCGACGCTGCGGCGCAGCGCCTGCTGCAAGTGACCATGCGCGAACCGACTGCCATGACCACCCGCGCCTTCACCAATCCGCCGTCAGTGCTGACCAGCACCAACAAGCCGGAATGGCGCCGCATGCAGCAACCGGCGGCCAACGGCCACGGTAACGCGCGCAGTCTCGCCGGGTTCTATGCCGGCCTGCTCGATGGCAGCCTGCTCGAGAGCGAGATGCTCGAAGAGCTGACCCGCGAGCACAGCCTCGGCGACGACAAGACTTTGCTCACCCGCACCCGCTTCGGCCTCGGCTGCATGCTCGATCAACCGGACGTGCCCAACGCCACCTACGGCCTCGGCCCACGCGCGTTCGGTCATCCGGGAGCGGGCGGCTCGATCGGTTTTGCTGATCCGGAGCACGATGTGGCTTTCGGTTTCGTGACAAATACCTTGGGGCCTTACGTTTTGATGGATCCGCGTGCACAAAAGCTGGCGCGGGTGCTTGCCACTTGTCTGTAAAGCTTCAACAGAGGTTCCAGGGTCGGAACCTCGAAGGGATTTTCGTTTCAAAACGGCTGTTTATCCGGGCGAAAGTGCTCTGATTTTTCATTACTTCATTTTGTGGATTTTCAATGTCATCTAAAAAGACCCTCGCCCTGGCCCTGTGTGTAGCGATCACCGGTTGCGCACAGACTCCGAAAAACGATGCAGATGGCGGCAGTTGGTGGCCATTCGGTTCTTCCGACAAAGTCGCGGCCAAAGATTCGGCCCCGGCTCCGGCTCCTTTGAAACCTGCGGCGACTGCGCCAGTGGCCAAGGCCGAAAGCAGCAACCCGTGGTACTGGCCGTTCGGTTCCAGCGATGAAGCGGTCAAGGCTGATCTGAAAGCCGAGGTCAAACCTGAAGCCAAACCGGTCGAGGTGGCCAAAGCCGAGGCGCAGTCCAATGGCAAATGGTGGTGGCCGTTCGGCGGCAAGGACCAGCCAACTGCCAAAGCCGTGCCGATGCCGGATCCGAAGGTTACTCAGGCCTGGCTTGACGACTACGAGCCGCGTCTGCGTGAAGCGGTGAAGGACAGCAATCTGCAACTCGAGCGTCGCGACAACGTACTGGTGGTGACGGCGCCGGTCGAAGGCTCGTTCAACCCGGACCGCCCGGCGATGCTGCTGCCGGTCACGCTTGGCCCGTTCACTCGCGTGGCGAAAATCCTCGAAGCCGATCCGAAAACCGCAGTGCTGGTGCTCGGTCACAGTGACACCAGCGGTGCCGCACCGGCCAACGTCAAGCTGAGTCAGGAACGTGCGCAGTCGGTGGCGGCGATCTTCCGCCTCAGCGGCTTGCAGCGCGACCGCTTGATGCTGCGCGGCATGGGTTCCGAAGCGCCGCGTGCGGCCAACGACAGCGTTGAAGGCCGCGCCTTGAACCGTCGTGTCGAGCTGCTGGTGACTCCGCAAAACACCATGGTGGCACTGCTGAGCAAATACAACATGCCTGCGCCGAAGCCGGTGACGATGGTTGCTGCGCAAGACGTCAAGCCAGTGGCCAAACCGGTTACCCCGGCGCCTGCCGCGAAAAAAGCCGCTGTGCCGGCGGCGAAAAAGGCGCCAGCCAAGAAAACCGCCGCCAAGGCTCCTGCGAAGAAGGCACCGGCCAAGGCTCCAGCGAAAAAAACTGCACCAGCCAAAGCCGCCGCGACCGACAAGAAAGTCGCCGCAGCCGACGCCGCCAAGAAGTGATCCGCTAACGAAAAGGAATCCGCCATGACCCAGGCTCTGGCCGATATGCGTCGCGACTACACCCGTGACGGTTTGACCGAGGCGCAAGCCCCGGCCGAGCCGTTTGCGCTGTTTCACCAGTGGTTCGCCGATGCGGTGAAAACCGAGCAGGCGCCGGTGGAAGCCAATGCCATGACCCTGGCCACGGTCGATGCCGACGGTCGTCCGCATTGCCGCATTCTGTTGCTCAAGGGCCTGGACGAGCAGGGCTTCACCTTCTTCACCAACTACGACAGCGCCAAGGGCCAGCATCTGGCGGCCAACCCGTTTGCCGCCATGACCTTCTTCTGGCCAACCCTGGAGCGCCAGGTGCGCATCGAAGGGCGGGTGGTCAAGGTCACGCCGCAAGAGTCCGACGCGTATTATCAGGTGCGTCCGCTGGGTAGCCGCCTCGGCGCCTGGGCCTCGCCGCAGAGCCGGGTCATCAACGGTCGTGGCGAACTGGAGGATTTGCTCAAGGCCACCGAGCAACGCTTCAGCGACAGCCAGCCGCACTGCCCGGAACACTGGGGCGGTTACCGCTTGTTGCCCGAGCGCATCGAGTTCTGGCAGGGCAGGCCGAGCCGCCTGCACGATCGCCTCAACTACCGCCTCCAGGGCACCGAGTGGATTCTGGAACGACTGGCACCCTGAGCAGTCTACCGAGCGAGATAAACGCGGATGGCGCAGGATCGCTGATTTGACGCTACCTTGAGTGGACGCTCGCGGGCATCTGTACCAGGCCTGAATGGAAGCCAATTTAATCCGGATGGTGTCGTGACAGGCGCCAGGCCACGGGGTTTAATGAACACATGTTCTTTTGGAGTTGATGCTATGCGTAAGTCTGTTCTGCTGGTTGCTTCCTTTTCGACGATGGCGATGTTGCTGACCGGCTGCCAATCGAGCCTCACCGGCGACTCCTACTCCCGTGACGAAGCGCGTCGTGTGCAGACGATTCGCATGGGCACCATCGAATCCCTGCGCCCGGTAAAAATCGAAGGCACCAAGACCCCGATCGGCGGCGCAGCAGGCGCAGTGGTCGGCGGCGTCGGCGGCAGTGCTATCGGCGGCGGCAAGGGCAGCATCGTTGCTGCGGTCATCGGCGCAGTGGCCGGCGGCCTGCTTGGCTCGGCCACCGAAGAAGGCCTGACCCGCACCCAAGGCGTGGAAATCACTGTCCGCGAAGACGACGGCAGCATGCGCGCCTATGTGCAGCAGGTTCAGGAGAATGAAGTATTCCGCGTTGGAGAGCGGGTACGGATCTCCACCGTTGGCGGAACCAGCCGCGTTTCGCACTAAGCGGGAAGCTGGGTAAAAGAAAACCCCGATCAGGTGACTGGTCGGGGTTTTTCTTTGTTTGTGAATTGCTCATTCAGTATGTGGCGCAGGTGCCCATGAAGTATTCGAGGCCCTTTGGAAAACTGACGTTGAGCAGGGTTTCCAATGCGGTTACCTGATCCTGAGTCAACAACAGCTCGCCGGGTTCCACCTCATCCAAGGGCTTGGATTCAATGAGCTGGGCCACTTTTTCATTCATCTCGCTGCCTGTGATATCCAGCTCGAATTGCAAGGAGTCATCTTGGACTTCGTCAGGGAAGAATCCGGTAATCGAAAGAAAGCGCATGTCACCGCCGGGGTCCAGAGCAGTTCGACTCCTTCACCCAGATCCGCAACGAACCGGTCGCCGCGTGCAATGAACTGCACGACATTGACCATTTCCCAATCGCGGTTCTTACCGGTGTAGAAACCGTAACCCTTGAGGCTGCCATCGGCCTGTTGCTCGACGCGCAGGCGCACGCGGGTTCGGGCTTGTTTGAGTGTGCTCAGTTGCTCATCGGTGTAGAGCGCGCTGTCGCCCAGGCTGGATGGCATCAAAAGCGCAACCAGCCCCACCAAAGACGCAGCCGCCGCAGGGGAGGCGAGCGCCGGTAGCACTTCAAAAGCCGAGCCTGCCAAGGCCAGACTGCCGAACCCGACCGGGATGGTGTTGGCGCTGATTTTCTTGAGAGGAATGCCGCCGCTTGGGTCGGCTTCGCGAGCGCCGAGCAGGATCAGCTCGCCGTAATCCTTCAGGCTGTCGGTCGGCACCATGCCGGAGGGATTGCTGTAATCGATAATCGCATCCGGCAACTTGCAGGACTTGGCGAATACACAGCCGGCACGCACGGCTTCAGGTTTTTTCGCAGCCACTTCACGGCTGCGCTCGAACGCCTCCTGCCGCGCCAGCATCGCGTCGTAAGCGTTTTGCCCGGCTTCGCGCTCGGCCAGTTCTGCGGCCGTCATATACCGCCAGGTAACGTGATGTCCGTCGCCCTCCGGCGGGTTTTGCACCCGGGGAATGTCCTTGTTCCGCGCCACTGATCGTCCCTTCGTTCATCATCGACAGCCCCTCGATAAGGGACTGCACGACGTTATCGAGGCGAGGAAAGTGTGGCTGTAGGACGGGTCGCTAATGACGTGGGGATTGTTCGACTTGAACGAGGTCTGCCGCAGAGACGTGGAGCAGTCTGCTACGCAAACTCATCGTTACCAATTGGCAATGTGAATTTCGAAATGAATCTAAAGCAATTTATCCAGCACGAACTGCTTGAACCACGGCGGTTGAGTGTCTGATTTGATTTCGATCAGTTCTCCATCCGTAATTTCAGCTATCTGCGTCAGGTCTTCACTGCCTTCATCAGAGTTATCGAAAATATACGCCCGATTGGAGGCCAGAATAGCTTCGGATAAAAGCTCCAGAGATCGCCAGTATCGAGCTTCAATTTTTTCAGCAGGAACGTTATGCCCGCCTTGGGAAACGCGGTATGCAACTCTCGCAATATTTATCTGCGGATCCGCTGTCGCCACGTAATAGACGTAGACCCTATAGCCGGATTTACTCGCTTCAGCGAGGAGGCTGACTTTGTCTGCGGAGGACATGACGGTTTCGAACGTAAAGCTGATGCGCTCTTTTATCAACGATCTACGGATGAAGTCGCAGAGTGCCGACGCAACGTACGAGTCGATTTCAGTATTCGAAAAGTTGAGCCGGATTCCATCAATTGCGAGGTCATCAAGCTTTGCCTGCGAACGAGGCGATTTTTTCAGCAGGGGGTGAGCACGGAGAAAGTCGAAAAGCTCCGCCTTATGTGCTTCGATGCGATAAGAACCGAAATCAAAGTAACCGGTATCTTTGATTGAGCGTTCGATGTCGTCAGGATTTATGTAGTTGCCCAGCAGGTGCGCAGGGACAAGTCGATTGAATGTGCTTTTCCCGGATCCGTTCGGTCCCGCAAATATCCGTATTCTCGGTGTGCTCAAGAAGTAACCTGTTTTGAAGATTTACTGATGTGCAGACGCGTTCCGCTTTTCAGATTGCCGTAGGCGCCAATCGACCGCAAAACGATGGAAGTCTTCTCGGTCACTTCAAGCAGTTGACCATCTTTAGCGACAAGCACCGCTGCGCCGTTTGCGAGCGCCATTTTGTAGGCATTGCTGAAGGCCTTTAAAGCGATGTCAGGAATTCGTGACTCCTGAACAGCAATCTGATCATCAGTCATTGGGCGTTTTTCGGCTTTGCGCGACATGAATGACTCCAAAAGGGTGTAAAGAGTAGATGGCTGTTTCTTGCGCAAGATATAGCACATTTGCAAGGTTTACAGCCAAGCCCCTCGTCTGTTGAAGGGCTGTGCCATTCGCCGGAACAAACTTCAGGAAGCTTGTATCGTACCCCTGCGACTCGCCGCCGCCGTCACCGCATAACCAATCACCGCTGCGAGAATCGAGCCGGTGAGGATGCCCATGCGATCCATGCCGGCGTAATCACTCACGCCGGGTTCGAAGGCCAGCGAGCCGACGAACAGGCTCATGGTGAAGCCGATGCCGCAGAGGATTGCCACGCCGAGGACCTGGCCCCAGTTGGCGCCTTGGGGCAGGGCGGCGATGCCGATCTTGACCGCCAGCCAGGTCAGGCCGAACACGCCGATGGTCTTGCCCAACAGCAGGCCGATGGCGATGCCCATCGGTACGTCGTGGGTGAAGCTTTCGACGGTGACGCCGCTCAGTGACAGGCCAGCGTTGGCGAAGGCGAACAGCGGCAGGATGCCGTAGGCGACCCACGGGTGCAGCGCGTGTTCGAGAGTCAGCAGCGGCGACGACTCGGCGTTTTTCGTGCGCAGGGGAATGCAGAAAGCCAGGGTCACGCCGGCCAGTGTCGCGTGGACACCGCTCTTGAGCACGCAGACCCAGAGGATCAGGCCGATGATCATGTACGGCCCGAGCTTGACCACGCCGAGCCGGTTCATCGCCACCAGCGCGGCAATGCACGCAGCCGCCAGGCCAAGGGACAGGGTCGAGAGTTCGCCGGAATAGAAGATTGCGATGATGACGATGGCGCCGAGGTCATCAATGATCGCCAGAGTCATCAGGAACAGTTTCAGCGACACCGGCACGCGTTTGCCGAGCAGGGCCAGTACGCCGAGGGCGAAGGCGATGTCGGTGGCGGTCGGAATGGCCCAGCCACTCAGGGCCGCGGGGTTGTCGCGATTGAGGAACCAGTAGATCAGCGCCGGCACCAGCATGCCGCCGATCGCCGCTGCGCCAGGGAGGACGATTTGCGAAGGCTTGGACAATTGGCCGTCGAGCACTTCGCGTTTGACTTCCAGACCGATCAGCAGGAAGAACATCGCCATCAGGCCGTCATTGATCCACAGCAGCAGGGGTTTGGCGATTTTCAACGCGCCGATCTGCGCCACCACCGGGGTGTCGAGCAGGCCGGTGTACAGCCACGACAGCGGTGAGTTGTTGATGATCAGCGCGAGAACGGCTGCGGCGATCAATAGCAGACCGCTGGCGGCTTCCAACTGAAAGAAACGCGTGAAAGTGCTACGCAGAGGCAAGGTCGCTCTCCATCGAATCAAGAAAAAGGTGAAACACCCTAACCCGTACCGTTAGTTGTTAAAACAAAAGTTATATTCTTTTTTGTTATATGTCGTTACAGACTGTCTCGCTCGGGCAGCACTGAGCCTAGCAGTTGCCCGACACATTGAGACTCAGCTGTATCTTTGCCGTCTGCGGGATTTTTCCTAAGCTTGCGGCAGACCTTTTTCAGGAGACCGATCTCCTGGCTGATTCAATGAGAACCGAGACCATGAGCGACAACCGACAGTGGGCACGCGAAGCCATCCGCATCATCGAGGCGGACTTCCAGCGCAGCGCCGACACCCACCTGATCCCTTTGCCGCTGCCCGGTTTTGCCGGCATCGAGTTGTATTTCAAGGACGAATCCAGCCACCCGACCGGCAGCCTCAAGCATCGCCTGGCCCGTTCGCTGTTCCTTTACGCGCTGTGTAACGGCTGGCTGAAACCCGGCGCGCCAGTGATCGAAGCATCCAGCGGCTCGACGGCGATTTCCGAAGCGTATTTCGCGCGCATGCTCGGTTTGCCGTTTATCGCAGTAATGCCGGCGACCACCTCGAAAGAGAAGATTGCCCAGATTGCTTTTTACGGCGGGCAGAGTCATCTGGTGCAGGATCCGACGCAGATCTACGCCGAATCCGAGCGCCTGGCCCGCGAGCATGGCGGGCACTTCATTGATCAGTTCACTTACGCCGAACGTGCCACCGACTGGCGAGCGAACAACAACATCGCCGAGTCGATCTTCCAGCAGATGCGCTACGAAAAGCACCCTGAGCCGACGTGGCTGATTTCCAGCCCCGGCACTGGCGGGACTACAGCGACCCTCGGCCGTTACGTGCGCTATCGCCAGCACTGTACCCGCGTGTTGTGTGCCGATGCCGAGCGTTCGGTGTTCTTCGATTTCTATCAGAGCGGTGATGCCAGCCTGCGTCTGGACTGCGGCTCGCGCATCGAGGGCATTGGTCGACCTAGGGTGGAAGCGTCGTTTCTGCCCAAGGTGATCGATGCGATGGTCAAGGTGCCGGACGCCCTGTCGCTGGCGGCGATGCATTATCTGGCGCAGCGTTTGGGGCGGCATGTCGGCGGGTCGAGCGGGACCAATCTGATCGGTGCACTGATGGCGGCGCAACAGATAAAAGCGGCGGGGCAGTCGGGGTCGATCGTGGCGATCCTGTGCGATGGCGGCGAGCGTTATGCCGACACGTATTACGATCAGCAATGGCTGAAGGCGCAGGGCTATGAACTGGGTGATTTGATTGCAGCGGTGGCGGCAAGTGCCGAGCGCGGGGAGGCGCTGCCGACCTCGGTGCTGCGCGCCAACATCTGAAGAAACGCAAAAACCAATGTGGGAGCGAGCCTGCTCGCGAAGGCGTCATCTCATTCAACATCATCATTGACTGAAATAGCGACTTCGCGAGCAGGCTCGCTCCCACAGGGTTTTGTGTTGGGTCAGCTGATGCTGATCAGGCTTCCAGGCCGAGGATATCGCGAGCCACTGCCTCGGCAATGCGAATCCCGTCAACACCCGCCGAGAGAATTCCGCCGGCATAGCCCGCGCCTTCACCGGCCGGGAACAGGCCTTTGACGTTCATGCTCTGCAGCGACTCGTTGCGGGTGATGCGCAGCGGCGATGAAGTGCGGGTCTCGATGCCGGTCAGCACAGCGTCGTGCAGCGAATAACCGCGAATCTGCTTCTCGAACGCCGGCAAGGCTTCACGGATCGCCTCAATGGCAAAGTCCGGCAGCGCCAGCGCCAGATCGCCCAAGGCCACGCCCGGCTTGTACGACGGCTCGACTTCGCCCAGCTCGGTCGATGGAATGTCGTTGATAAAGTCGCCAACCAGTTGCGCCGGGGCCTTGTAGTCGCTGCCGCCCAGAATGAACGCGTGGGATTCCAGGCGCTCCTGCAACTCGATACCGGCGAGCGGGCCGCCCGGATAATCGACTTCCGGGGTGATGCCAACAACGATGCCGGAGTTGGCATTGCGCTCGTTACGCGAGTACTGGCTCATGCCATTGGTGACCACGCGATTGGGCTCGGACGTCGCCGCGACCACGGTGCCGCCCGGGCACATGCAGAAGCTGTAGACCGAACGCCCGTTCTTGGCGTGGTGCACCAGTTTGTAATCGGCCGCGCCAAGTTTCGGGTGGCCGGCGTATTTGCCCAGGCGCGCGCGGTCGATCAGCGACTGCGGATGTTCAATGCGGAAACCCACCGAGAACGGCTTGGCTTCCATGAACACGCCACGGCTGTGGAGCATGCGGAAGGTGTCGCGGGCGCTGTGGCCGAGGGCCAGAACCACGTGTTTGGAATGCAGGGTTTCGCCGCTGGCCAGTTGCACGCCGACCAGTTGGCCGTCTTCGATCAGCACGTCGCTGACGCGCTCCTGGAAGCGCACCTCACCGCCCAGTTCGCGGATCTGCTCGCGCATGTTTTCGACCATACCGGTCAGGCGGAACGTACCGATGTGCGGCTTGCTGACGTAGAGGATTTCTTCCGGCGCGCCGGCTTTGACGAACTCGTGCAGGACTTTGCGGCCGAGGAATTTCGGGTCCTTGATCTGGCTGTACAGCTTGCCGTCGGAGAACGTGCCCGCGCCGCCTTCGCCAAACTGTACGTTGGACTCGGGATTGAGCACGCTTTTGCGCCACAGGCCCCAGGTGTCCTTGGTGCGCTGACGGACTTCGGTGCCGCGTTCGAGAATGATCGGTTTGAAGCCCATCTGCGCCAGCAGCAGGCCGGCGAAGATGCCGCACGGGCCGAAACCGACGACGATCGGCCGCTGACCGAGATCGCTCGGTGCCTGGCCGACGAATTTGTAGCTGACATCCGGCGCCACGTTGACGTTACGGTCGTCGGCGAACTTGCCCAACACTCTGGCCTCGTCGCGTACGTTGAGGTCGATGGTGTAGATGAAGCACAGTTCGGAGGACTTTTTGCGCGCGTCATAGCTGCGCTTGAACAAGGTGAAATCGAGCAGATCATCGCTGGCGATGCCCAGACGCTGCACGATGGCGGCGCGCAGGTCTTCTTCGGGATGGTCGATTGGCAGCTTGAGTTCAGTGATTCGTAACATGGCGGGGATCCGGATTCGCGGGGCGCACAACTGCGCCAGGGCGTTTGAAGGCGGCGATTATAAGCCGCCGCGAGCGGATCCGTGGGGGAAAAACGATCAGTCGTTGCGTGCGCCGCCGAAATAGCCGCAGCCGCGCTGCACCTGACCGTCGATGCGCAACTCGGCGCTCATGTGCTGCACGCTGCCGGTGCTGCTGTCGACGCAGCGCTGTGGCGCGACCCACAGTTCGATGCGCTGGTTGTTGGCTTCGCTGCTGAGATTGAAGCGGCCGTCGCCCAGTTGCTCTTCCACATACGGCACGGCGAGTGGAGCCTGGCCGTCGCGCTCGATGACCATGCCTTTGCCGCTGACCTTGACGTTCCACTCCGGGCCATCGCCGGCGGCGCGCAGGATCAGCAGTTTGAAATTCGGATCGTCGCAGGCCGTGCCCGAGCGCTCGACGCGATACAACTGGCCGAGGTCGAGGCGGTCGCCGGAAACCTTGCCGCGCACATCGGCAAACAGCTTGCCCTGTTCGTCGGCGAGTGTGGCAGCCTCTTGCAGGACGCTGGTGCCGCCGATGTCGTTGACCACCAGTTGCCGCTGATCCTGGCACGGCTGGAACACCAGTTTGCCGTCGGCGGCGGTCAGTTGCCCCTGCATTCGCGTCTGCCCGGCATGGGACACACTTTCACGCTGGCTGTCGAACAACTGGCAGGCGGCAAACATCGGCAGCAGGGTAACGAGGACGATCGAACGGGCAACACGCATCTTTGGCTCTCCAGACAAGTGCTGCCACGTTACGCAGCCTGACCGTTCATCACAAGGGCCTTAACCCACGTGAAACGTCTGCCCTGTTTGCAGTCCTTCGACACTTTTCGCGTAGGCCAATGCCACTTCCGCTGCAGGAACCGGCTTGAAGCCACGGAAGTAAGGCGCGTATTTGCCCAAGGCTTCGGTCAGCACGGTCGGGCTCACCGAGTTCACCCGCAGGCCACGCGGCAGTTCGATGGCGGCGGCGCGGACGAAGCTGTCGATGGCGCCGTTGACCAGCGCTGCCGAGGCACCGCTGCGAATCGGATCGTGGCTGAGCACGCCGGTGGTAAACGTGAACGAAGCGCCATCATTGGCGAACTCGCGGCCGATCAGCAGCAGGTTGACCTGGCCCATCAGCTTGTCTTTCAGGCCGAGGGCGAAGCTGTCCCCAGTCATCTCGTCCAGCGCTGCGAACGTCACGTTGCCCGCCGCGCAGATCAGCGCATCGAACTTGCCGGTCTGTTCGAACAGCTTGCGGATTGAGGCGCTGTCGCTGATATCCACTTGCAAGTCACCGCTGTTGCGGCCGATACGAATGACCTCGTGGCGTTGCGACAATTCTTTGTCCACCGCTGAGCCGATGGTGCCGCCGGCGCCTATCAACAGAATCTTCATCGCTGTACCCCATGTGTGTGAATGAGGTTTCAGTCTAGGGTGGTTTTTTGAGCGGATAAGCGCACTAATAGGCAACCTTTGGTTTTCAATTGGAAACAATCCATGAGCGAAATGGATGATCTCGCCGCGTTCGCTGTGCTGATCGAGGCCGGCAGTTTCACCCTTGCGGCGCAGCAGTTGGGCTGCAGCAAAGGCCAGTTGTCCAAGCGCATCAGCCAGCTCGAAGCGCAGTTCGGTGTGGTATTGCTGCAACGCACCACCCGGCGCTTGAGTCTGACGGCGGCGGGGGCGGCGCTGCTGCCGCAGGCCCAGGCGCTGGTGGTCCAGGTCGAACGCGCACGGCAGGCTTTGGCGCGGTTGAAGGACGACATGGCCGGCCCCGTGCGCATGACGGTTCCGGTGTCGCTCGGCGAGACTTTCTTCGACGGCTTGCTGCTGGAGTTTTCCGGGCAATACCCCGAGGTGCAAATCGAGCTGGAGCTGAACAACAGTTATCGCGATCTGTCGCGCGATGGCTTTGATCTGGCGATTCGCGCCGAAGTGGCCAATGACGATCGGCTGGTGGCCAAGCCGTTGTTGGCGTGGCACGAAATGACCTGCGCCAGCCCGGCCTACCTCGAGCGCTTCGGCGAGCCGGCGACGCCCCATGCCTTGGCCGAGCATCTTTGTCTGCTCAACAGCCATTACAGCGGTCGCGAAGAATGGCTGTATCACCAGCAGCACGAGTTGCTGCGGGTGCGGGTTTCGGGTCCGTTTGCCAGCAATCACTACAGCCTGTTGAAGAAAGCAGCGCTGTCCGGCGCCGGCATCGCGCGTTTGCCGTCGTATCTGCTGCAAGCGGAACTGGCGGACGGCCGCTTGCGCTGGTTGCTGCGCGATTACCAGACCCGACGCATGCCGATGTATCTGGTGCACCCGTATCAGGGTGGATTGCCCAAGCGCACGCAGGTGCTCGCGGATTATTTGATGGGCTGGTTCAAGCGCAGTGGCGAAGCGCTGGATCGACTTCAGCGCTGATGTGATTTCCCTGTGGGAGCGAGCCTGCTCGCGAATGCGTCAGTTCAGTCGATACCGATGTTGAATGACACACCGCTTTCGCGAGCAGGCTCGCTCCCAAAGGGGGGATCTTACTTTGCGAAACGGCGCGCGATCAGCTGGTCGATCGACAATTTGCCCGGCCCGGTCGCCATGAGGTACAGCAACACCGCCGCCCAGGTGCCGTGGGTGGGGTAGGCATCCGGGTAGACAAACAGTTGGATAGTCAACGTCATGCCGAGCAATGCCAGCGCCGAAAACCGTGTGGCGAAGCCGAGCAGGATCAGCAGCGGAAACACATGCTCGGCAAACGCTGCCAGATGCGCGGCAATTTCCGGCGACAGCAGCGGCAGGTTGTACTCGCTTTGAAACAGCGGAATCGTCGAGTCGGCCAAACGTGGCCAGCCCAGTTCAAAAGTGCCGTCAATCAAATCGACGGCCAGTCCTTCGACCTTGGTTTGCCCGGATTTCCAAAACACCGCGGCAATGGAAAAACGCGCGATGAAGGCAATCAGGCTGTGCGGGATTTTTTCCAACAGCGCAATGACGCGCAAGACCAAAGCGTTCATGGCAACTCCTTGTAATTCAGCTGGGTGATCGCGTTATGCGCAATCAGTAAGGCGAGGGTTTGGGCGAGATCGAACGGCGGGCTGTTTTCTGCCGCCGCGAGCAGTGGCGAGCCCTGGAGCAGATGACGAAGGAACACGCTCGCACCCGGTTCAAGAGCGAACACCTCAACGTCGAGACCATTGCGCAGCACCAGGGCATGCTGGCCTTGATTCAGGCCAATGCCCGCGAGACTTGGCTCCTGCTGGTGCGCGGCCCAGATCGCGACAACCGCGTAGGCTGAGTCGAGCAGGTGCAGCGAGGGATGCAGTTCGAAACACAGTTCACTCAGCGACTGCGGATCGGCCAGCGCGGCACTGACTTGTTCAGGCCGGATCGGCTGCGCATCAGCGGCGTGGTAGGCAACAGTACGCAAGTGCTCCAGTCGCGCGACGTCAGCGACATAAGGCACGCCGGCAATGGGTTCAAACTCTGCGATGAAGTCGGCGAAGTGCTCGCCATAGCGGCTCATCAACGGACTATGTGGCGGCTGACTGTGGACGAAAATCGCCGCCATGGCGCGGAAGAATTCCTCGCCGACCAATTGCAGCACCACCGGATAGCTGTCGGCCAGGGCATTGATCAGCGAGCTTTGCACGTTGTTGCGATAGACCGCGAAACGCCGCGACGGATCGGCGCCGTTGCGGCTGCACAGGCCCTTGGGATACGGCAGTTGCGCATTGAGCAGGGCGGCGGCGAAATCCGCTTGCGTGCTCATGCCGCACGCTCCGCGCGGCGCAACAGCGTCTCGGCTTGCTGCGCTTCGGCGAGCAAGACGTCGAAGGCCGGCACCTGATTATCGCGTTCGATCAGCGTCGCAATCGGGCCAGTCCGTTGCAGCACGCGTCGGTACAGATCCCAGACGGCCTGATCAACCGGCGCGCCGTGATCGTCGATCAGCAAGCGGTCGCCAAGGTTGTCGCAATCTTCAGCGAAGCCGGCCAGATGAATCTCGCCGACCGCGTGCAGCGGTAACGCATCGAGATAGGCCAAAGGATCGCGCTGATGATTGATGCACGACACGTAGACATTGTTGACGTCGAGCAACAAGCCGCAGCCGCTGCGGCGGATTACTTCGGCGATGAACTCGGCCTCGTCGATCGTCGAGTGCTCAAATCCCAGATAGGTCGCCGGGTTCTCCAACAGCATCGGTCGTTTCAGAGTGTTCTGCACCTGGTCGATGTGCGCACAGACGCGGTTCAGTGTCGGCGTGTCGTAAGCCAGTGGCAGCAGGTCATTGAGGAACACCGGGCCGTGGCTCGACCACGCCAGATGTTCGGAAAAGGCTTGCGGTTGATAGCGCTCGATCAGCTCGGCGAGGCGTTTGAGGTGCTGGCTGTCCAGCGCGCCTTCGCCACCGATCGACAGCCCCACGCCGTGCAATGACAGCGGGTACTGTTCGCGAATCAGACCGAGAAAATGATGAAACGGGCCGCCGGCCACCATGTAGTTTTCGGCGTGGACCTCGAAGAAACCGAGGTCCGGTACGGAGCCGAGCACATCGAGGAAGTGCCCGGTCTTGAGCCCCAGCCCGGCGCGGGCAGGGAGCTCGGTGCGAGCTGCCTGAGTGCGCGGCAGGGACGGTTCGTGATGACTGAACATGGGCGTCACTCATGCAGGCCGTGGATCAGGACTTGGCTTTGAATGCTTCGAGCTGACCGAAACCGGTCGGCGAGGTTTTGCTTTCGGTGGTGGCGCAGGTGCCTTTCGGAACGAGCTTCCAGGCGTTGGCCTGATAGTCCATTTTCGCCGTGCCGGCACAGGTAGTCCCGGCACCTGCGGCGCAATCGTTCTTGCCCTTCATGGCCACGCCGAAGCATTTTTCCATGTTGGCATCGGCGGCCTGGGCGGTGGAGACAGTGGCGATGCTCAGAGCGGAACCGAGGGCCAGAACCAGGGCGGTAGCGGACAGGGTACGGGTAGTCGCAGTCATGATGTTTCTCCAGTTTTTTATCAGGGTTTCTGCAAGCGGTTTGCGCTTGCTTGTCCCTCTAGAGAACGGGTGGGGGGATGCGTTACAGGCGGGGCGAGAAATTTATAAAAAATTTCGGATTCAGCAGTATCCCTGTGGGAGCGAGCCTGCTCGCGAAGGCGGTGTGTCAGGCACCATTAACGTCGAATGACAGACCGTTTTCGCGAGCAGGCTCGCTCCCACAGGGTTACCTTGGTGGTGCTCAGGAAACAAAAAACGGCCCGAAGGCCGTTTTGTTGTTCAGCGATAACACTCAACCGCCGAGGTACGCCTCGCGTACTTTCGGATCGGTCAGCAGCGCTTCACCGGTGCCTTGCATGACCACGCGGCCGTTCTCCAGAACGTAGGCGCGGTCAGCGATTTTCAGCGCCTGGTTGGCGTTCTGCTCGACCAGGAACACCGTCACACCGTCCTTGCGCAGCTGTTCGATGATGTCGAAGATCTGCTGGATGATGATCGGCGCCAGACCCAGCGATGGCTCGTCGAGCAGCAGCAGCTTGGGCTTGCTCATCAGCGCACGGCCGATGGCGAGCATTTGCTGTTCGCCGCCGGACATGGTGCCGCCGCGCTGGTTGAAGCGTTCTTTCAGGCGAGGGAAAAGTCCGAGAACCTTGTCCATCTGTTCCTCATAGTCGCCCTTGTCGGTGAAAAATCCGCCCATCGACAGGTTTTCTTCCACGGTCAGACGGGCAAACACCCGACGCCCTTCCGGGACCACGGCGATGCTCTTGCGCATGATCTGCGACGAGTCCTGGCCGACCAGTTCCTCACCCATGTAACGGATGCTGCCGCTGTGCGCCTGCGGCGAACCGCAGAGTGTCATCAGCAGCGTGGATTTGCCGGCACCGTTGGCGCCGATCAGCGTCACGATTTCGCCCTGACGGACTTCGACGTTGACGCTGTGCAGGGCCTGGATCTTGCCGTAGAAGGTGGAAACGTTTTCGAACTGCAGCATTTACGCTTCCCCTAGGTAGGCTTTGATCACTTCAGGATTGTCGCGGATCTGTTCCGGCGTGCCGTCGGCCAGCGGCGTGCCCTGGTTGATCACGACGATGTGGTCGGAAATGCTCATGACCAGTTTCATGTCGTGTTCGATCAGCAGCACGGTGACGTTGTGCTCTTCGCGCAACACACCGATCAGCGCCTTGAGGTCTTCGGTTTCCTTCGGGTTCAGGCCGGCGGCCGGTTCGTCGAGCATGAGAATCCGCGGACGGGTCATCATGCAGCGGGCGATTTCCAGACGCCGTTGCTGGCCGTAGGCGAGGGTGCCGGCGGTGCGGTTGGCGAACTCTTTGAGGTTGACCTTTTCCAGCCAGTACTCGGCAAATTCCATCGCCTCGCGCTCGCTTTTGCGGAACGCCGGGGTCTTGAACAGGCCGGACAGGAAGTTGGTGTTCAGATGACGGTGCTGGGCGATCAACAGGTTCTCGACCGCGGTCATATCCTTGAACAAACGCACGTTCTGGAAGGTCCGCACCACGCCTTTGAGGGCGATCTTGTGGCCCGGCAGGCCCTGGATCGGCTCGCCGTCGAGCAGGATGCTGCCGCCGGTAGGCTGATAGAAGCCGGTCAGGCAGTTGAACACGGTGGTCTTGCCGGCGCCGTTCGGGCCGATCAGTGCAACCACCTGCTTTTCCTTGACGGTCAGCGCCACGCCGTTGACCGCGAGCAAGCCGCCGAAGCGCATGCTCAGATTTTCGACTTTAAGGATCTCGCGGCTCATTTGCGCAACTCCATGTGTGGGCGTTGCATCGGCAGCAGACCTTGTGGACGCCAGATCATCATCAGCACCATCAGCGCACCGAACATCAACATGCGGTACTCGCTGAACTCACGCATCATTTCCGGCAACAGGATCATCACGATCGCCGCCAGAATCACGCCCAGTTGCGAGCCCATGCCGCCCAATACGACGATGGCGAGGATGATCGCCGACTCGATGAAGGTGAACGACTCGGGCGTCACCAGACCCTGACGCGCAGCGAAGAAGCTGCCGGCGAAACCGGCGAACGCAGCGCCCAGGGTGAACGCGGAGAGCTTGATCACGGTCGGGTTCAGGCCCAGCGCGCGGCAGGCGATTTCGTCTTCACGCAGCGCTTCCCACGCACGGCCGATCGGCATGCGCAGCAGACGGTTGATCACGAACAGCGCAGCCAGTGCGAGCAACAGCGCAACCAGGTAAAGGAAGATCACCTTGTTGATCGAGTTGTATTGCAGGCCGAAATACTCGTGGAACGTCTGCAGGCCTTCGGCGGCTTTGCGCTCGAAGGTCAGGCCGAAGAACGTCGGTTTTTCGATGTTGCTGATGCCGTTCGGGCCACCGGTGATGTCGGTCAGGTTACGCAGGAACAGACGGATGATCTCGCCGAAACCCAAGGTCACGATCGCCAGATAGTCGCCGCGCAGACGCAACACCGGGAAGCCCAGCAGGAAGCCGAACGTCGCCGCCATCAGGCCGGCAATCGGCAGGCAGATCCAGAAACTCAAGCCGTAGTAATGCGACAGCAGCGCGTAGCTGTAGGCGCCGACGGCGTAGAAACCGACGTAACCCAGGTCAAGCAGACCGGCCAGACCGACGACGATGTTCAGGCCCAGGCCGAGCATCACGTAGATCAGGATCAGCGTTGCGATATCCACCGCGCCACGGGAGCCGAAGAACGGCCAGACCAGAGCGATCAGAATCAGCGCAATGATGAAATAGCGCTGGGTGGTTGGCAGGGTCAGGAAGTTGCTGGCCTTGGCCGGGATCAACGGCATGCCCGGCGAGGAGCGCCAGGCCTTGCTGATCTGCTGGTTGAACAGCACGCGCAAGAACATCAGCACCGAGCAGATCGCGATGGTCGCAAGTACCGCAGGGCTGGTGTTGTGCACTTCCAGATTGATACCGACGATGGTCAGTTTCAGACCCAGTACCGGGTAGGCCACCGCCCACACCAGCAAGGCACTGAACAGTGCCTGTTTAAGATTCCTAGTCATACTTTCTCAACCTCCGGACGGCCCAGAATGCCGGTCGGACGGAACAACAGCACCAGAACCAGCAGGCCGAACGCAACGACGTCCTTGTACTGGTCGCCGAAGATATCGGCACCGAACGCTTCCGCTACACCGAGCACCAAGCCGCCGAGCATGGCCCCGGGGATGCTGCCGATGCCGCCCAGTACCGCAGCGGTGAAGGCCTTGAGGCCGACGAGGAAACCGGCGTTGGGGTTGATCACGCCGTATTGCATGCTCAGCAGCACCGCAGCGACCGCCGCCAGCGCAGCACCGATGACGAAGGTCAGGGCGATGATGTTGTTGGTGTTGATGCCGAGCAGGTTGGCCATCTTGATGTCCTCGGCACAGGCGCGGCAGGCGCGGCCCAAGCGGGAACGGGAGATGAACAGGGTCAGGCCGAGCATGGCGATCAGGGTCACCACGAACACCACGATCTGCATGTAGGAAATCAGCACTTCTTGTGCGCCACCCGGACCGAAGGCGAAGTTGCCCGGGATCAGGTTGGGGATAGCTTTGTCCTTGGAGTCTTGCGCCAGCAGAACGGTGTTCTGCAGGAAGATCGACATACCGATGGCAGAAATCAGCGGGATCAGACGGTTGCTGCCGCGCAGGGGGCGGTAGGCGATCCGTTCGATGCTGTAACCGTAGGAACTGGTGACGACGATGCTGGCGATGAACGCCGCAGTCATCAACAGCGGGACACTGTCGAGTCCCATCATGGTCAGCCCGGCGATGGCGATGAAGGCCACGTAGGAACCGATCATGTATACCTCGCCGTGGGCGAAGTTGATCATTCCAATGATGCCGTAGACCATCGTGTAGCCGATGGCGATCAGGGCATACATGCTGCCAACGTTGAGGCCGTTAACCAGCTGTTGGAAGAAGTGATAGAGGTCAGGCATTACAGCGCTCCTAAAAACCTGTACGCATTTCACTGGTGGAGTCATTTTCCCGCCCGGCCCCGTGGATCTCTATCCACTTCGAATCCGGGTTTTGCCAGCGAACCGCTGATGACGGTTTTGAGATTTTCAGGTGGGTCGACTGGCGGATCACGCCAGCGCGGCCCATACATTCGCAAAACAAAGCCCACGGCACGCCGTGGGCTTTATTGGCAGTCAGTCGGGCAAGGCCTTACTGAGGCGAAACTTCGGTTTTAGGTTTGCCGTTGTGCCACTCGTACACGACAAATTTGAAGTCCTTCAGGTCGCCCTTGTCGTCGAAGCTCAGGTCGCCGGTCGGGGTCTTGAACGAACCGGCGTGGATGGCTTCAGCCACTTTGGTCGCGTCTTCGGACTTGGCCGCCTTGATGCCTTCGGCAATCACGGTCACCGCCGAGTAGGACGGGAACACGAACGGACCGCTCGGATCTTCCTTCTTGGCCTTGAACGCGTCAGCCAGAGCAACGTTGGCCGGATCCTGGTCGAAGGAATTCGGCAGGGTCACCAGCAGGCCTTCGGACGCGTCCTTGGCGATCTGGGTGATCGAGTCGTTACCCACGCCTTCCGGACCCATGAAGCGGGCTTTCAGGCCTTTTTCCTGAGCCTGACGCAGAATCAGGCCCAGCTCCGGGTGGTAGCCGCCGTAGTAGACGAAGTCGACGCCGGCTTGCTTGAGCTTGGCGATGATTGCGGAGAAGTCCTTGTCGCCAGCGTTGACGCCTTCGAAGACGGCAACCTTGGTGCCTTTCTTCTCAAGGGTCGATTTCACCGCGGTGGCGATGCCTTCGCCGTACTGCTGTTTGTCGTGCAGCACGCCAACCACTTTCGGTTTCACGTGATCGGCGATGTAGTTGCCGGCGGCAGGGCCTTGGGCGCTGTCGAGACCGATGGTGCGGAAGATCATTTTGTAGCCACGGGCGGTGATGTCCGGGCTGGTGGCAGCCGGGGTGATCATGATCACGCCTTCGTCTTCGTAGATGTCCGAAGCTGGCTGAGTGGAGCTGGAGCACAGGTGACCGACCACGAACTTGACGCCGTCGTTGACGACCTTGTTCGCTACCGCTACCGCTTGTTTCGGATCGCAGGCATCGTCGTATTCAACGGCTTCGAGTTTCTTGCCGTCGACGCCGCCCTTGGCGTTGATCTGCTCGATGGCCATTTTCGCGCCACTGAACTGCATGTCGCCGTACTGGGCTACTGGACCGGTTTTAGGACCGGCGATACCGATTTTGATGGTGTCAGCTGCGAACGAATGGCTGGCAACCCCGGCCAGAACCATAGCGGCAAACAGTTTGGAAATCTGCTTAGTAGCCTTAGTCATAGTGCTCCACTCTTACTGTTGTATTTTTTAGAGTTCTGGCGCCGTAGCAGCAGAACCGGGTCAGATATCTTTGCGATACCCTCCGGAAAATGCCCCGGCAACTGTACCGGTACAGTGTAGAGCGCCGCTTGATCAACTGGGAAGCGGGCGCCACGGGGCAAAACTTGGGGGTGTCGCATTTTTGAATGAAAGAGACAGAATTGCGGCGGAGCAATCGGGGGCATATATCCCAAAAGGCAGCATTCCCTGGCGTTCCTGCTCTTTTCGTTCGGTGCAGCGATTTGCAACCGGGTTTTTCTGACGGACCACCGACGTTATCATTCGCGTCGATTTCTTTTCCGGACAGCTCCCATGAATCAAGAACCTAGCACCCTCTATGCCAAGCTGCTTGGTGAAACGGCATCTATTACCTGGAAAGAGCTGGAGCCGTTCTTCGCCAAGGGTGCCCTATTGTGGGTCGACCCTGACCTGGATTTGATCGCCGCCGCTGAGGCCGTGGCCTCGGATGAGGGCGAGAAAGTCGCGGCCTGGCTGGCCGACGACAAGGTCGCCAAGCTGTCTGAAACGCGGGCGTTGGAAATTTTCGAACGTGATCCGCAGCTGTGGGCCGTGGTGGTTTCGCCGTGGATTCTGATCCAGGAAAGGGCGGCCGTTTAATTGCCTGCACCCCTTTGGTGCCTCGATTGCCGCACCGCAAGTGTGTAGCGGAGTAGCGTGATGGCACCTTGCCGTGGAGAAATGCCACGCCTCACGGTGACGTAAACGTAACGGGAACAGTTTATTGAGCGGCCTGAGGGTCGCTTAATTGTTTCTGGATGTTCGTAAGCGGGAATTTGTCGGTGAAGTCGAGGGCGCCTTCGCGAGCAGGCTCGCTCCCACACTGGAATGCATTTCCCTGTGGGAGCGAGCCTGCTCGCGAATGGCGTCAACTCGTTTCTGGATCAGACCGA
Source organism: Pseudomonas siliginis (assembly GCF_019145195.1). Lineage (GTDB taxonomy): Bacteria > Pseudomonadota > Gammaproteobacteria > Pseudomonadales > Pseudomonadaceae > Aquipseudomonas > Aquipseudomonas siliginis. The sequence continues at coordinate 120,914 of NZ_JAHSTW010000011.1, read as the reverse complement.
GAACGTCTTCCCGGTATGGTTATTCAGCGAAATCACCTTGGTCTTGCCAATCCGGTGGCGGTAGATCTCGCGCAGGTACTTGATCGACTTCTTCACGCAATCACGCGACAGGCGAATGTCATTGATCGAGACGAACTTGTCCTTGTCGTTGATCAGCTCGCGGTATTTCTTCTCGTACATCGGTTTGATCGCGTACCAGTTGGTATCGAGGATCTTCGCCGGGTTTTCGAATTCGTTGAGCAGGTCGTCGATCCGCTCCTCGTCGAAGTCTTCCTGAATGATGAAGTCGAGAATCGAGTTATCCAGCGTCTCGTCGAAACGGTACGGATTCTTCGCGAAGCAGCGCTTGATGAACGCCACGATCAAGGTCAGGAAATCATCCGACAGGCATGGGCTCTTGGCGATCAGGGTGGTCAGCGACAGGTTGGCCGAAGCGCCGATTACCAGCGCATAGCGCTTGAGGGTGGTGTTGGGGAACAGGCTGTTGAGGTGGGTCTTCAACCGGTTCAGGTCCATGTACGACAGCTTGTAGTCTTTCGGCAGCGAGACGATCGAGACCACCGACGAGCAGTTCTTGAAGAAGTGCAGGTCGTGCAGCGCTGCCGCGTCGTAACCGGAGTTCTTGTACTGCTCCAGCGAAGCGCGATAACGCTTGGATTCGATCGGCAGCAGGCTGATGCCTTCGATGGCCTGAGTGACCTTGTTGAAGTGCGGCAGGTCGATCGAACGGAAGAACAGGTCGTCGATGTTCAGGCGCTGCGGCTCTTTATCGAAGACCTTGAACTTGTCGCTGCTCGGCGGCGGGGTTTCCGGCACCACCGATTCGGCGTAGGCAATCGCCACCGGCCCGGCCAGACTCATGAACAGGTCGTTGGCGTCCAGGCGGATGGTTTCGCCGATGTCGATGCCGGCGCGGCGGAAGTAGTTCTGGTCGTAGTCAGTGGTGACTGCCTGCGCCGTCAGAATGTTGAAGATCTGCTGCGAGATGTACTGGTTGGCGTGCTTCTCCATGGCATTGACATCAATGTTCTGGATATTGCCGTCATCGCTCTCTTCGGCGTAACGCATGATGTCGTTGGAGATCAGCATCATCGCGTTCCATGGGCGGATACGCCCCATGACGCTGGCTTCGCTGCTGTCTTCGTTGGCGAAGTTGTAGGAGAAATCCCACTCCTCCGACAGGTATTTGCACAGCAAGCGCCCGGCGTTGATGTGCAGCGCTTCGGACATTTCGCTGCGGTGGTCGGAAATGTTCGGCAGCACGCAGATGCCGCTGGTAAAGATCGGCTCGAAGACAAACGAATGACCGCTCTTGCCGTCATGCTCGTCCATCGGCTTGGTGTCGAAGGTCTTGTTCATGTACGAGTGCTGCTGCGCCAGACCGAATTCCGAGGCCATGCCGGAACCGGTACCGCCGCCGGCACTGAAGATCGAGAAATACAGGCGCGACTGGTTGGCCTTGATCCCGCAGCTGTCGATCAGGTACGAGTGGATCATTTTCCAGTCAGGGCTGGAGAAGCGCTGGGTGTCCTTGTTGAGGATGATCTTCGCCAGGTACTGGCCGAGGATCGGCGCGTTACCGGCGCCACCGGCGTGGACTTCGGACAAGTCCATGATCTTCATTTTGCTGTAGTCGCGCAGGAAGCCGCTTTTCTCGCCCTTGCGCGAGAAACGGATGCGCCCGGCAATGTCCTTGTCGAGGTCGCCAAGCATCACCAGCGGTTCGACCAGAAACACAGGTTTGGTCGATTTGCTGGTACCGATGCGCAGGTTGTTCTTGATCCACTGCGCCGGGCTGTAGCCCTTGTCGGCCAGACGCCGGTCGCTCGGGCGGTCTTCGTTGTTGAATTCGTTGAGGTAGAACTTGCGCGCGTTGTACACCAGCTCCGCCACGTCGAGGGCGATGTTGGAGCCGCAGCGACCGAGGCCGATCAGGCACACCGAGGGAAATTCCTGGTCGTTGTGCTGCTCGTTGTCGCCTTCCTGATGCGCCGGGCGCGGGAATACCGAATCGCGCAGGCCGTCGAGGTTATCGAGGATGCGGTCGGTGTTGGTTTCGGTGAAGTACAGGTATTGCTGGGTCGATAGCGGACGCGAGGGCGGCGTCGGTCTGGATAATGACGCGCTGTTCGCGGCGGGGCTCAGGGTCAGATCGGCTGTTGCACTGGCGGGGTTGTTTTTAGAGGTCATGGTGCGCCATTTACCTGGACTGGGTTGGCCCGCCGAACAGTGCCGGCGAACCTCACGGAATAAGATCTCGCGTCTTGTGTGCGCGAATACGGCCCGGGCGTCGTAGTGCTGGCTGGTCTGATCGCCGGGCGGAATCCTTTCCTGATCGTTGATGAATCGGCCATGATTCGGTGATCTTTAATCGAAAAGAGGCGAAATGATGTCAACGCTACCTTCGTTGGGGTTTGCCGGAATCGGCCTGATGGGCCTGCCCATGTGCCGGCGTCTGCTGGCGGCGGGTTACCCGTTGACGGTGTGGAACCGCAACCCGGACAAGTGCGCACCGCTGGTTGCGGCCGGCGCCCGCCAGGTATCGAGCCCCGCCGAACTGTGCGCGCACGCCGACATCGTCATGCTGTGCCTGGCCGATACCGCCGTGGTGCGTGAAGTGGTGTTTGGCACTGGCGGTATCGCCGAAGGGGCAAAAAACGGCCAGCTATTGGTGGATTTCTCCAGTCTTGAACCGACCGCGACTCGCGAGATGGCCGCAGCGCTGGCTGAGAAAAACGGCATGGGCTGGCTTGACTCACCGGTGTCCGGCGGTGTGGTCGGCGCCGAAGCAGGCAGCCTGGCAATCATGGTCGGTGGTGCAGCGGCAGATCTTGAGCGCGTGCGCCCGGTGCTGCTCAGCCTCGGTCAGCGCGTCACGCACATGGGAGGCGTTGGCGCCGGCCAGGTGACCAAGGCCTGCAACCAGATGATCGTCGCGTGTAATGCGCTGGTGATTGCCGAAGTGGTGGCATTGGCCGAGCAGGCGGGGGTCGATGCCAGTCTGATCGCCGAGGCGCTGGCCGGTGGCTTTGCCGATTCCAAGCCCTTGCAGATCCTTGCTCCGCAAATGGCCGAGAGCCGTTTCGAGCCGATCAAGTGGCACGTGCGCACGCTGCTCAAGGATCTCGACACAGCGGTGAAATTTTCCCGCGAGCAGGGCTCGGCAACGCCAATCAGCGGATTGGCCGCACAATTGATGCGCCTGCATGGGGCGCAAGGCTTTTTAGCGAAGGATCCAGCGACGCTGGTGCAAATGTATCGCGCGCCAGACTCAACGGATTGACCCCGAGCACGGGTTTGCGCTGGTTGATTTCATCGAGCACCGCGCGTAATTCGTCCAGCGGCACCGGGCGGCTGAGCAGATAACCCTGAATGAAGTCGCAGCCCGAACGCTCGAGAAACTCGTATTGCTCCAGGCTCTCGACGCCCTCGGTGACCACCTGCAGATGCAGGGTGTGAGCCATGACGATGATCGCCTGGACGATCTCCATGTCCGCCGTGGCGGTGGGGATGTCGAGGATGAACGAGCGGTCGATCTTCAGGGTGTTCAGCGGCAGGCGCTTGAGGTAGGCCAGCGACGAATAGCCGGTGCCGAAATCATCGATCGACAGCGACACACCGAGGGCGCGGATCTGCCGCAACAGCACCAGAGTGTTGGCAATGTTGCCCATCAAGGCGTTTTCGGTGACCTCCAGTTCCAGGCGTTCCGGGGCAACGCCCGCCGTGTGCAAGGCGTGTTCGATCTCCTCGGCCAGCTCTTCGCGCGCCAGATTCAGCGGCGAGCAGTTCCAGGCGATTTTCAATTCGGCACAACCATGCCGCGACAGCTCGCCAAGATCCTTGCAGGCGCGGCGCAGCACCCAATTGTCCAGTTCGGCGATCAAACCGTTGTTCTCGGCGATACCGATGAAGCGATCCGGTGTGAGCAAACCGTGAACCGGATGCTGCCAGCGAATCAGCGCTTCGAGCTTGGTCACGCGACCGGTTTTCACTTCGAAGATCGGCTGGTAGTAGAGCATCAGCGCGTGGTCTTGCCGTAGCGCACTGCGCAGTTCCTCTTCCAGTTGCAGCTCGAAACTGGCGCGGGTCTTCAGGCTGGAATTGAAGAAGTGCAGACCGTTGCGCCCGGCGCCCTTGGATTGGTACAAGGCCAGGTCGGCGTGCTTGAGCAGCTCTTCGCAAGTGGTGCCGTCTTCTGGGAACAGGCTGATGCCGATGCTGGTGGTCATCACCATGCGCCGGCCGGCCAGTTCGACCGGCTCTTTCATCTTGTGCATGATGCGCTGGGCCATGCCGCGCGCCTCTTCGCGGTCGCGCAGGCTGATGAGAATGCAGAATTCGTCGCCGCCAAAACGCGCGACCACGTCTTCATGGCTGCGCACCGAGCTCTTGATGTGTTGGGCGATGACTTTGAGCAGCGCGTCACCGGCATCATGGCCGAGGCTGTCGTTGATGCGCTTGAAATGGTCGATGTCGAGAAACATCACCGCGAGCATGCCGCCCTCGCTGGTTTTCTGGCTGAGTTTTTCGGCGAACATCTGGTTGAAACCACGGCGGTTGATCAGGTTGGTCAGCGCGTCGTAATTGGCCGCTTGCTGCAGGGACATGCGCGCCTGATCGAGTTGACTGAGCAAGGCGTTGACCCGGCGCAGGTCGTTTTCCTTGTTCTGCAGTTTCTTGTCGGCGAGGGCGGCGCTGATCGCACTGCCGAGTATCAACAGGATGATCAGCGCCACGGTCAGGCCCAGTTGCAAATGCCCGGTTTCACCGCCGCTCGCTGCCAGGGCACCTTCGGGAAGCACCAGATCTAGCGCAGCCATGCCGGTGAAGTGCATGCTGATGATGCCGGCACCGAGAATCAGCGCCGCGCTGTACTTGAGCAATTGATGCGCGACGCCGCTGCCTTCGCTCAAATAGCGGGCTACCCACAGCGCAGTGAAACTGGCGCCGATGGCAATCAGCACCGACAGCGCGAACAGCCCTGGCTGATAGTAGGCGGTGGCGCTCGACTTCATCGCTGCCATGCCGACGTAATGCATGCCCGCGATGCCCAAACCGATGACACATGCGGTCTTGAGGCAATGCAACGCGCTCGGCTGCACCTCACTGAGGGTGTGCATGGCCAGCCACGAGGCGAGCAGGGCGATCAGCAACGACAAGAGGGTAATGCCGAGGTCGTACTGAATATCGATGGGGGTCTGGAAGGCCAGCATGCCGATGAAGTGCATGGCCCAGATGCCGCCGGCCAGGCAGGTCGCGCCGATCCAGCGCCAGATTCGCCGCGACCCCGGATCTTCGGCATGCACCAGGCGCTCTGCCATGTCCAGGGTGGCGAAGCTCGCCGCGCAGGCGACCAGATAGGCCACCATCACCAACAAAGGGTTGTGGCTGCAATCGAGGAGAATCTGCCCGCCCGCCGGCAGCTCGGCAACAAACTGCAAACCAAGCCACTCCATAGCATGCCCCGTCTCGGATTGATCTGGCCCTTGCGTCAATCAACGCAGGCGAATGAAAGCAGTATAGAGGCGGTTTTCCGGCTGCAAGCCGTAGTGGCACATTGGTGGTAATGATTTTGCCATTAGCCTCATAGCGATTCGCGCTAAGGCTCAGGCAATGCGCTCCAAGGGCAGGTCGTTCCAGTGCGGCGGCAAGGGCGGCAGGCCGTGGGCAGCGCGGGCCTTGTCGCAGTCCGGGTTGTGTTCGCCGTTCTCCCACGACGCCTCGAACTCACGACACGTACTCGAGCGCTTGTCATAGATCGTGCAGGCCACAGCGCTGCCGACCTCACCCGCCAGGGACATGCAACGCGCCGGTTTGCGATCGGTGCCGATCATTGCCACCCGGCTCGGGGTGATCTGCGCGACCAGTTCATCGGGCACCGTCCCGCCAGAGGATGAGCACTCACCCCAGAAAAAAGACACGCGAAAATGGGAACAGCAGGCACCGCAATTCAGACACGGACTGGCTTCGGACATGGGCGGGGGTATCAAAGGGATTGATCGGAAGATCCGGACGGATCCGGCGGCCATTCTAGACTTTGCCATGGCGTTGGGAAGGGGGGCGCGAAACTATTTTTTTGTCGCCGGATTTTGCCGCGAAAGCCCCGTATGGCGGGGGATTCCAGAGTTATCAAGGGCTTACGTTTCGTTACAGTGCGATGGGTCGATATCAGGTTGACGAATGATGACAGACAGCCCCCGCGCGGCTGACTAGATTGCAGGTTCCGGGCTCGACGCGCTGGCAGTGAAGCCCTCATAACAATAAAGAGACGGACCCATGCAGAACTCGACCCAAGCGGCGAATGCCTGGCGCATTCTGTTCCTGCTGTTCCTCGCCAACCTGTTCAATTTCTTCGATCGCACCATCCCGGCGATCATCATCGAACCGATCCGCATGGAGTGGCACCTCAGCGACTTTCAGCTGGGCATCATCGGCACTGCGTTCACCATCGTTTACGCCATTGCCGGCCTGCCACTCGGGCGCATGGCCGACACCGGTTCACGCAGCAAGCTGATGGGCTGGGGCCTTGCCACCTGGAGTGCGCTGACTGCGGTCAACGGTATGGTCGGCAGTTTCTGGAGCTTTTTGATCGTGCGCATGGGCATCGGCATCGGCGAAGCCAGTTATGCACCAGCGGCCAACTCGCTGATCGGCGATCTGTTTCCGGCGCACCGTCGGGCGCGGGCGATGGGTATTTTCATGCTTGGCCTGCCGCTGGGGCTGCTGCTGGCGTTCTTCACCATCGGCGCGATGGTCAAGGCCTTCGACAGCTGGCGCGCGCCGTTCTTCATCGCCGCCGTGCCGGGGCTGATCCTCGCGGTGTTCATGTTCTTCATCAAAGAGCCGAAACGCGGCGCGGCTGAAACCGTGCAGGTCTCGCAAGAGAAAGTCGACAGGCCTATCCGCCGCGTTCTCGCTGTGCCGACCTTCCTGTGGCTGGTGATGGCCGGGCTGTGCTTCAACTTCGCGACCTATGCCTGCAACTCGTTTCTGGTGCCGATGCTGCAACGCTATTTCCTCATGCCGTTGCAGGAGGCGGCGGTGGCCACGGGCGTGATCGTCGGCGTCACCGGATTGGTCGGGCTGACCCTTGGCGGCTGGATCGCCGACAAGATTCACCAGCGCTTCGCCAGTGGGCGGCTGCTGTTTGCCGCGTTCAGTCTGATCATTTCAACGTTGTGCACAGCCTGGGCGCTGCATGCCGGGCGCATTGAGATCGGCGTGTTCGTCGCGGTGTTCAGCGTCGGCTGGCTGTTCGCTTACAACTTCTATACCTGCGTGTACACGGCGATTCAGGACGTCGTCGAACCGCGCCTGCGGGCGACGGCGATGGCATTGTTCTTTGCCGGTCTGTATCTGCTCGGCGGCGGGTTGGGGCCAGTGGTCGTGGGTGGGCTGTCGGATCACTTCGCGCATACGGCAATGCTGGCGGCGGGGGCTGAGCAGATGACCGAAGCGTTCAAGGCTGTCGGCCTGCATGACGCGATGTACCTGATCCCGGTGGCGCTGTTCCTGACCATGGTCTTTCTGTTTCTGGCATCGCGGTGCTTTGTGCGGGATGCGCAGCGGATGAAGGAGGGTTTGGTGGCGGTGGTTGAGCCTGAAATTTCTCCGGCGACTGCCTGACCGTTTTCGCGAGCAGGCTCGCTCCCACATGATCGTTCCCACGCTCTGCGTGGGAATGCCTCAAGGGACGCTCTGCGTTCCAGCTTTGGTAGGGACGCGGAGCGTCCCGGGCTGCATTCCCACGCAGAGCGTGGGAACGATCGGCCCGCATCACTGCGGGCCTCTTGGTTTTCAGCGGTGGAGCGGGGCGGTTAACCCGCTACCAGCACCCGAATCGCTTCCAGGCGCAGCGCCGCTTTGTCGAGCATCGCCAGACCCTGCTCACGCTGAGTGCGCAACGCCTCCAGTTCGCTGTCGCGCACGGTCGGGTTGACCGCTTGCAACGCGGTCAGGCGCGCCAGTTCTTCGTCGGTGTCGGCGGCCAGACGACGGCGCGCTTCGGCCACACGCTCGGCGTGACGCGGGGCGATCTTTTCTTCGCCGGCATTGATCCGAGGCGTCAGCTGATCGCGCTGGGCCTGGATGAACTTGTTGGCGCTGGCACGCGGCACGCTTTCCAGCTGATCGTTGAGGGTTTCGAACGACACCCGTGGCGACAGGTCATTGCCATTGGCATCGAGCAGGCAACGCAGCGCCGCCGGTGGCAGGTAGCGACCCAGTTGCAGCGAGCGCGGTGCGACCACTTCGCTGACGTACAGCAATTCGAGCAACACGGTGCCCGGCTTCAGCGCCTTGTTCTTGATCAGCGCGACGGCGGTGTTGCCCATCGAACCGGACAGCACCAGATCCATGCCGCCCTGCACCATTGGGTGTTCCCAGGTGATGAACTGCATGTCTTCGCGCGACAGCGCCTGGTTGCGGTCGTAAGTGATGGTCACGCCTTCGTCGTCGCCGAGCGGGAAACTGGCGTCGAGCATCTTCTCGCTCGGCTTGAGGATCAGGGCGTTTTCCGAGTGGTCTTCGCTGTCGATGCCGAAGGCGTCGAACAGGGTTTCCATGTAGATCGGCAGGGCGAACTGATCGTCCTGCTCGAGAATCGCCTCGACCAGCGCTTCACCTTCGCCAGCGCCACCGGAGTTGAGTTCCAGCAGACGGTCGCGGCCGGTGTGCAGCTCGGCTTCGAGACGTTCACGCTCGGCGCGTGCTTCGTCGATCAGCGCTTGCCACTCGCCGTCATCGGCTTCTTCGAGCAGCGGCAGCAGGCGTGGGCCGAACTGATGCTGCAAGGCGTTGCCGGTCGGGCAGGTGTTGAGGAAGGCGTTGAGCGCCTCGTGGTACCACTGGAACAGGCGCTCTTGCGGGCTGGTTTCCAGGTACGGCACGTGCAGTTCGATGATGTGCTTCTGGCCGATCCGGTCGAGACGGCCGATGCGCTGCTCGAGCAGGTCCGGGTGCGACGGCAGATCGAACAGCACCAGATGGTGAGCGAACTGGAAGTTGCGACCCTCACTGCCGATTTCCGAGCAGATCAGCACTTGCGCGCCGAACTCTTCATCAGCGAAGTAGGCGGCGGCGCGGTCACGCTCAAGGATGTTCATGCCTTCGTGGAACACCGTGGCCGGGATGCCGGAACGCACGCGCAACGCGTCTTCCAGGTCCATCGCGGTTTCGGCGTGGGCGCAGATCACCAGCACCTTGGTGCGCTTGAGCATTTTCAGCTGATCGATCAGCCACTCGACGCGCGGATCGAATTTCCACCAGCGCTCTTCTTCGCTGGCGTCCGGCTGCGCCTGGAAGCTGACTTCCGGGTACAGCTCGGCGTGTTCGCCCAGCGGCAGTTCGAGGTATTCGTCCGGGCACGGCAACGGGTACGGGTGCAGTTTGCGCTCCGGGAAACCCTGCACTGCGGCGCGGGTATTACGGAACAGCACGCGGCCGGTGCCGTGGCGATCGAGCAGCTCACGCACGAGGCGGGCGCTGGCTTCAGTATCGCCATCGTTGACGGCGGTGAGCAGGGCTTCGCCTTCGTTGCCGAGGAAACCGTGAATGGTCTTGTGCGCTTCGGCGGAGAGACGGCCCTTGTCGAGCAGTTCCTGCACCGCTTCGGCGACCGGGCGATAGTTGTCGCTCTCGGCGCGGAACGCGGCCAGGTCGTGGAAACGGTTCGGGTCGAGCAGGCGCAGACGGGCGAAGTGGCTGTCCTGACCGAGTTGTTCCGGGGTGGCGGTGAGCAGCAGCACGCCGGGAATCACTTCGGCCAGTTGCTCGACCAGCGAGTATTCCGCGCTGGCCTTGTCTTCGTGCCACACCAGATGGTGCGCTTCGTCCACCACCATCAGGTCCCAACCGGCAGCGAACAAGGCGTCCTGCGCCTTCTCGTCGTCGACCAGCCACTCCAGCGCGACCAGCGCCAGTTGCGTGTCTTCGAACGGGTTGGTGGCATCGCTTTCGATAAAGCGTTCTTCGTCGAACAGCGCGACCTGCAGATTGAAGCGGCGGCGCATCTCCACCAGCCACTGATGCTGGAGGTTTTCCGGGACCAGGATCAGCACGCGGTTGGCGCGGCCCGAAAGCAGTTGGCGATGGATGACCAGACCGGCTTCGATGGTTTTACCCAGACCTACTTCGTCCGCCAGCAGTACGCGCGGGGCGATGCGGTCGGCGACTTCGCGGGCGATGTGCAACTGGTGCGCGATCGGTTGCGCACGCACGCCGCCCAGACCCCACAGCGAGGACTGCAACTGACGGCTGGTGTGTTCAAGGGTGTTGTAGCGCAGGGAGAACCACGACAGCGGGTCGATCTGCCCGGCGAACAGACGGTCGCTGGCGAGGCGGAACTGAATGAAGTTCGACAGCTGGGTTTCCGGCAGGGTGACGACTTCGTTCTGCCCGTTGAGGCCGTGATAGACCATCAGCCCGTCGACGTCGTCGACCTGCTGCACGGTCATCTTCCAGCCTTCGAAATGGGTGATGGAGTCGCCCGGCGAGAACCGCACGCGGGTCAGGGGCGCATTCCGTAGCGCGTACTGGCGGGTTTCGCCAGTGGCCGGGTAAAGCACGGTCAACAAGCGGCCGTCCTGTGCCAGAACGGTGCCTAAACCAAGCTCTGCTTCGCTGTCACTGATCCAGCGTTGCCCCGGTTGATACTGCTGCGCCATGCTGCCTGACTCCCACCTTGAAAAAGCGGGCTATCTTAACGGAATGCGACCCTGAGGGCCAAAGGAATAGGAGCAGCGGCAAGCTTTTAGCTTCTAGCTGCGAGCTGAAGCCGAGGCGTCATGTGTCGCTTTTTTCAAGCGGCAGGGCACCAGTCAGTGTCTACCGGGTCACAAGTTTGCGACAGGCGGCTCAAGGCGCCTGCACCCCAGCCGATAGCCTGCAGACAGGAGACCTTTATATGTTGCCACCGATGCTCCCCTTGAGCGCCGTGCCGATCACTTCCCAGCAGGATCCGATCCGCCAGCGGCCGGACATCCCGCCGGTGGTGCCGGTGCAGGAAAGCTCCAACGAAAGCACGATCGATCTGCAGAAGCGTGATCCGGAAGAGGATCGTCTGCTGGCGCGCGAAGAACAGCGTCGTCAACAGGAACGTGACCGCCGACGCCGCGAGGCGGATGAAGATCCTGAAGAGCATCTGGCCGTGCCGGGTACCGAGTTGAACGCCGACAACACCGTGCCGGTGGTGCCGTTGATAGATGATCAGCCGCGTCAGGGCTTGTGGGTCGATATCGAGATTTGAGCAGTGACTGGTCAGCGCCAGCGCCAAGCGTCATGATTGGCGTAATCCTGTCGGTGACGGCAGCTGTGATCTCTTCTGCGATGTGCCCGACGCCATGAGCCAAGACGACAAACTGATCGACCTCAGCACTGAACGCGCCAAGCGTGTGCATGACCTCAACGAGAAGCGCCTGAACGAAGTGCGCCAGGCTTTCGAGCAGGCGATGCCGTTGGGAAAAGCCAAGAAAAAGTCGAAGAACAAGCCGAAAAAGCGTTGATCTCCCGCTGCATTGGTTGATGCAGATCAGTTATTTCCCCTCCTTTATTTCCCTTCGTTGCGGATATTGATCCTGGTCAATATGTGCGCCTGTGTGTTTGTTAATTTGAATCCATCGCAGCAAAGCAGGGCCGGGAGGTCAGTCATGTTTTTCGATAACGTGGTGTTTGCCGGGGTTCTCACGGTGGGGCTCATGGTGCTGTTTTTTGCAGGGTTTGGATTTTTTATCTGGAAGGATGCGCATAAGCGGCGCAAGTGAGTTCTTCTGGATTGATGGGCACGCAAGGCATTTTGGGGCGACTTCGGTTGCCCCTTTTTTTGTGCGTTGGCGGCCTTGGCGGCCTTTGGGCCGACCAGACTGTTGGGGTTTTGGGTGAATATCCGTTGCTTCGGGTGTGGCGGCTGGCGGTTTCGCCCTTACGGCGAGTCACCTTTTTCAAACGCCAAAAAGGTAACCCAAAAGGCTTGCTCCTACGTTCGGCCCTCGCAGGCTCGGGTTCCTTCGCTCCGGGACTGATCCGGGCGCAGCGGCTCCGGTTTGCTTCGCTGCACCTCCTTCCGCTGTGTCTGGCTGCGCCAGACGGTCGCTGCGCTCCCACGCCCGGATCAATCCCTCCGCTCAGCCTTCCGACGTCGCCGGTGGATCAAGATCAAAAGCGGTACTCGAGCTTGCGCTCATTGTTGAGTGGTGCGGCTTCGCCGCGGGCAGCTGCGCTGCTTTGCTTTTGCTTTTGTGGGAGCGAGCCTGCTCGCGAAGGCGGCCCGACAGCCGACCTGGTCTTGTAGCACGCGATCCAACTGTAGGAGCCGCCGAAGGCTGCGATCTTTTGATCTGGCTCTTGATCTGGCTTTTGCTTTGCTTCGGCTTTTGATCTTTTGCCCCTTCGGCAGGCTTCGTTACGGGATCGATCCGGGGGTGGGAGCGCAGCGACCGTACGACGCAGTCGTACACAGCGAGTGTAGGTGCAGCGAAGCCAACCGGAGCCGCTGCGCCCGGATCGGTCCCGTAACGAAGGTACCCCGAGCCCCAGCGAGCGGGCCGTACGCCGGGGCAAAGCCTTATGCTTACTTTTTGGCGTTTGAAAAAGTGAGTCGCTGTAAGAGCGAAACCGCCAGCGGCAGCACCCGCAGCAACGGATATGCCCCCAATCCAAAAAACAAAAAAGGCGCGATTCCAAAGAATCGCGCCTCCTTCAAAAGCAGCTAAAGATCAACTACCCAAAGCCTTCGAAGCCAACCAGAACAACCCGGCCGACAGCGCCACGGTCGCTGGCAAGGTCAGTACCCAGGCCAGCAGAATAGTCTTGACCGTGCCACCCTGCAGGCCGCTTTTATTGGCAACCATGGTCCCGGCCACACCCGAAGACAACACATGAGTGGTCGACACTGGCAGGCTGAAGATGTTGGCCATGCCGATCAAACTGGCGGTGGTGATCTGCGCCGACATGCCCTGGGAATAGGTCATGCCCTGCTTGCCGATCTTCTCGCCAATGGTCAGCACTACGCGCTTCCAGCCGACCATGGTGCCCAGGCCCAGTGCCAGGGCGACCGCCAGAATCACCCAGAACGGCGCGTATTCAGTGGTGGTGGTCAGGTCTTTGCGCAGCTTGTCGAGGTCAGCCTTTTCACGGGCTTCCAGGCCAGGCAGCTTGCCGACTTTCTTCGCCGTGTCGTCCAGGCAGAGCAGGTAGCGACGCACTTCGATGCGGCTGTCCGACGACAGCGAATGATAGTCCGCTACACCTTTAAGGGTGTGCAGCAGGGCGGTGATGGTCGGTTCGGTCTGCTGCGGGTTGCAGCGGAATTTCTCCGGCAGGTCGCCTTCCACGCTCTTGCCCAAGGCCAGGAATTCACCCAGCGAATCGGCGTTGCGCTGGTAGAACTGGCTCAGGTGCAGGGTCGCGTCGCGGGTGCGTTCGATCTGGTAGGTGGTGCTGTTCAGGTCGAGTACGAACTGCGCCGGGACGATACCGATCAGCACCAGCATGATCAGGCCGATGCCTTTCTGGCCGTCGTTGGAACCGTGCACGAAGCTCACGGCCATGGCCGAGATCACCAGGACCAGACGGTTCCAGAACGGTGGGTGCTTTTTGTCGTCGATCTTGCGACGCTGTTCCGGCGTCTTGTGCATCTTCGACAGCGGGCGCCACCATTTCAGGCCGATCAGCACCAGCGCGGCGATGAGGAAGCCGGCCATTGGCGAGAACACCAGCGAGGCGCCGATGTCGATCGCTTTCTGCCAGTTCACGCCATCTCTCAACGGAATGTCGTTGATCAGCGCGTTGGCCAGGCCGACACCGAGGATCGAGCCGATCAGAGTGTGCGAGCTGGAAGCCGGGATACCGAAGTACCAGGTGCCCAAATTCCAGGCGATTGCCGCGGCGAGCAACGAGAACACCATCGCCAGGCCATGGCCGGTGTTCACATTGATCAGCAGTTCAACCGGCAGCAGGTGGACGATGGCATACGCCACACCCACGCCGCCCAGCAGCACGCCGAGGAAATTGAACACACCGGAAAAGAACACCGCCAGGTGTGGCGGCATGGCTTTGGTGTAGATAACAGTGGCTACCGCGTTAGCGGTGTCATGAAATCCATTGATGAACTCGAAGGCGAGGACAAACGTCAGGGCGAGCAAGAGGCTCACAAGCACCCAAGCATCCAGTCCGCTGAATAAATCGATCATGAAGGTTTTCTGACCCGGTCGTAAGGGGGCGCGATTATGCCAGAAAAGACAGGAAATCGATGCCCCGTCTGCTCACTGGTCACACCCTTCTTCGATTTAATTTGTTGCAGGGCGTGAAAACCAAGCAGCACGCAGGGTTTTTCAACTAATTGATTTTATTGAATAAACTATATTTTCGAGCCGTTTTTTCAGACATCGCAAAGGCTCAAACGCTTGTCTGAAATATCTCTGAAACCTGTGGGACGCTCGTTCATAAGACGCAAAACAGCGATGCAGCCGCTGCCCGCGGTTAACGGGCGCGCGAGGTGTCGTCTTCCACCGCGCTGTGGCTCAGGCGGACGTCGACTTTCGAATGCTCAACCGCCGTGGCTCATGGCTCTTCGGCTTTGAGTTCCTTTTCGATCTTTTCGATTTCCTGCTTGAACACCTGATCCTGGACAGTAGGGCGCTTGCGCCATGCCTTGCGTTCCGGTTCCGGCTGAGCGGCGTAGGTGGTGACTTCCCCGCCGTAAACTTCCTTGTAACGTTGTTCCTGGCGCTCTAGTTCCGCGCGCAGTTCGTCTTTTGTCACGGTGCTACCTGTATGAGTTGAATTGAATATCCGGTGAAACACACTGCAACGAGTCAATTGCGCGCCCCCACCAGTCATCCACAGCCCGATCAGGCGCGGAGACATTGCAGAGGCGATCAAGACTTCCGTGTTACAGGCGGCTACGGCACCAGATAAAAACTGACGCAGCATCAGTTTCCTGTTTCAGCGAGCGCTGGCGTTGCATGTGTGATGGGCGCCGGGCGCTGGCCGGAGCTGAGACGAAGGACCTCGTTTCAGCAAGTCGCGGGCTTTTGATTAAAGCGGCGCGACTAGGGTGCATTATAGCGGCCGATTCGGGAATGACTATCTTTGCCAAGTTAAAAACGGTTCTGAATGTGTGATGGTTTTGTTGCTGGCAACTTTTGCCGCTAGTTAAGTGTAAAGACAGCGTTATAGAACCGGCGTTCTGTTTTTGGCGCCATTAACTGGAACAACTAAGTTGCGAGCAGAATCGCTAATGCTGCCTCGAAGATGAAGAGGAGGGCGGGGCACTGGATTGCGATTATCGGTCTGCGGTTCGATAATCGCCCAATGTTGGCGCCCCGGTGCTTGTGCATCGCGCGGTGAGCCGTTTGACTAGGCATCGATGCGTGCCGGACAAGGACAAGAAATGAACGATCAAATGCGCAACTCCTTTACGTCGGTGGCGCCGCCCATCGTCGCCTCGCCGGCCAAGCGCATTCAGGCGCTGACCGGTGATCCGGATTTCATGACGTCCCTGGCCCGTGGTCTGGCGGTGGTGCAGGCGTTTCAGGAACGCAAACGCCACCTGACCATCGCGCAGATCAGCCACCGCACGGAAATCCCTCGCGCCGCCGTGCGCCGTTGCCTGCACACGCTGATCAAGCTCGGCTACGCCACCACCGACGGCCGCACCTATTCGCTGCTGCCGAAAGTGCTGACCCTCGGCCACGCCTATCTGTCCTCGACACCGCTGGCCGTCTCTGCCCAACCGTATCTGGACCGCATGAGCGAGCAACTGCACGAGGCCTGCAACATGGCGACGCTGGAGGGCGATGACATTCTCTATATCGCGCGTTCGGCGACCACTCAGCGATTGATCTCGGTCGACCTTTCCGTCGGCGGGCGGTTGCCGGCGTATTGCACGTCGATGGGGCGGATTCTGCTAGCGGCACTGGATGACACTTCCCTGGGCGAATACCTCGACCACGCCGAACTGGTGGCCAAGACCAGCCGCACCATCCATACCTCCGACGCTTTGCTCGAATGTTTGCAGCAGGTGCGGCAGCAGGGCTGGTGCATTGTCGATCAGGAACTGGAACAGGGCCTGCGCTCGATCGCTGTGCCGGTGTACGACGCCTCCGGGCAAGTGGTCGCCGCGCTGAATGTCAGCACCCACGCCGGGCGAGTCAGCCGCGCGGAACTGGAGCAGCGCTTCTTGCCCGGCCTGCTCAGCGCCAGTCGCGACCTCAGTGCGCAGTTGTTCGCCTGAGGAAGCTGTTCGATAAACGCACAGTGTTGCGTTTATCGAATTGACGCTAAAACCCTCGGATCATTAATGTCGCGGCAGCGTCATCCGGCGCTGACGTGAATGAGCTCGCCGGACTGTCGACCCCATAATAATGACAAGAGGCAACTCACCATGCGCTCGCTCCCCGACTGTCTGTATCCCACCCGTTGTTGCCGGGTTCACCGCAACGCCTGATTACAACCTTCTATTCTTGTGACCGTGCCTTCCTTTGGCCGGCCGCCGTTCGACTGCGTTTTTTGCGTGGAATAAAAATAATGAACCAGCCTCAGTCCGCTGTGGGTAACTGCCTCGATGTGCAGACCTTCATCAACGCCCAACCGATCTCGCGCTATCAGTGGCGAGTGGTGATCCTGTGTTTCCTGATCGTATTTCTCGACGGCCTCGACACCGCCGCCATGGGTTTCATCGCCCCGGCGCTGTCGCAAGACTGGGGCATCGACCGCGCGAGCCTCGGCCCGGTGATGAGTGCCGCGCTGATCGGCATGGTCTTCGGTGCACTCGGCTCCGGCCCTCTGGCTGACCGCTTCGGGCGCAAAGTCGTACTCGTCGGCGCGGTGATTCTGTTCGGCGGCTTCAGCCTGGCCTCGGCCTACAGCACCAACGTCGAGCAACTGCTGGTGTTGCGCTTCCTCACCGGCCTCGGTCTCGGCGCGGGCATGCCCAACGCGACGACGCTGCTTTCGGAATACACACCCGAGCGCAAGAAGTCGCTGCTGGTGACCAGCATGTTCTGCGGCTTCAACCTCGGCATGGCCGGCGGCGGTTTCATCTCGGCAAAACTGATCCCGGCCTTCGGCTGGCACGCGCTGCTGATGATCGGTGGCATCCTGCCGCTGATCCTCGCCGTGGTATTGGTGTTCTGGCTGCCGGAATCGGCGCGCTACCTGGTGGTGCGCAACCGTGGCACCGACAAAGTACGCAAGACCCTCGCGCCGATCGACCCGGTTACCGTTGCCCAGGCTGCGAGCTTCAGCGTGCCGGAACAGAAGACCGTCAAGGCGCGCAATGTCTTTGCGGTGATCTTCTCCGGCACTTACAGCACCGGCACGCTGCTGTTGTGGCTGACCTATTTCATGGGCTTGGTGATCGTCTACCTGCTGACCAGTTGGCTGCCGACGCTAATGCGCGACAGCGGCGCGAGCATGGAACAGGCCGCGTTCATCGGTGCGTTGTTCCAGTTTGGCGGCGTGTTGAGCGCGGTCGGGGTGGGCTGGGCGATGGACCGCTTCAATCCGCACAAGGTCATCGGCATTTTCTACCTGCTGGCCGGGGTGTTTGCCTACGCCGTGGGGCAAAGCCTGGGCAACATCACCTTGCTGGCGACGCTGGTACTGGTGGCGGGCATGTGCGTCAACGGCGCGCAATCGGCGATGCCGTCATTGGCAGCACGCTTCTACCCGACTCAAGGCCGCGCGACCGGTGTGTCGTGGATGCTCGGCATCGGCCGCTTCGGCGCGATTCTTGGCGCGTGGATGGGCGCAACCTTGCTCGGCCTGGGCTGGAATTTCGAGCAAGTGCTGACCGCACTGGTGATTCCGGCGGGGTTGGCGACGGCGGCGGTGCTGATCAAGGGCATGGTCAGTCATGCGGATGCGACCTGAGTCGGGCGCAGATCGTTATTGAACAGGCTGGCCCCTTCGCGAGCAGGCTCGCTCCCACATTCTGGAATGCATTCCAAGGTGGGAGCGAGCCTGCTCGCGAAGCTTTTGATCTGATTGTTAGCTGAACAACAATCTGTTCGATAAACGAACACTCAGTCGATTATCGGATTGTTTGGCGAATTTCCCGAGCTTAATCTTCAGTGACTCCGGCGCTGAACCTCGCGCCTTTTTATCACTGGCGATTCCTTACAAGAACAGGAGCCCGCTCCATGGCTGAGATCCTTTCGCTGCACGACGCGGTGAAGCAATTCGTCAACGACGGCGATACCGTCGCCCTCGAAGGCTTCACTCACCTGATCCCTACGGCAGCGGGTCATGAAATCATTCGTCAAGGCAAGAAAGATCTGACGCTGGTGCGGATGACGCCTGACCTGATCTACGACCAACTGATCGGCGCCGGTTGCGCGCGCAAACTGATTTTCTCCTGGGGCGGCAACCCGGGTGTTGGTTCGCTGCACCGTTTGCGTGACGCGGTCGAAAAGCAGTGGCCGCACGCGCTGGAAATTGAAGAACACAGCCACGCCGACCTCGCCAACGCCTACGTCGCCGGCGCGTCCGGCCTGCCGTTCGCGGTGCTGCGTGCCTACGCCGGCTCCGACCTGCCGAAGGTCAATCCGCTGATCAAAACCGTGACCTGTCCGTTCACCGGCGAAGTGCTGGCGGCAGTGCCATCGGTACGGCCGGACGTCACCGTGATTCACGCGCAGAAAGCCGACCGCAAAGGCAACGTGTTGCTCTGGGGCATTCTCGGTGTGCAGAAAGAAGCCGCGCTGGCCGCCAAGCGTTGCATCGTCACCGTGGAAGAAATCGTCGACGACCTCAACGCACCGATGAACGCTTGCGTACTGCCGACCTGGGCCTTGAGTGCGGTCTGCCATGTGCCGGGTGGCGCGCATCCGTCCTACGCCCACGGTTACACCGAGCGTGACAATCGTTTCTATCAGGCGTGGGACCCGATCGCTCGCGACCGTGAGACGTTTACCGCGTGGATCAACGAATACATCCATGGCTGCGCTGACTTCAGCGAATTCCAGGCCAAATTGGCCGCTGCTTCGGAGGCCAAGTAATGACTTACACCACCAATGAAATGATGACCGTCGCGGCGGCCCGGCGCCTGAAGAACGGTTCGGTATGCTTCGTCGGCATCGGCCTGCCATCGAAAGCCGCCAACCTCGCGCGCCTGACTTCATCGCCGGACGTGGTGCTGATCTACGAATCCGGCCCGATTGGCGCCAAGCCGAGCGTACTGCCTTTGTCCATCGGTGACGGTGAGCTGGCCGAGACCGCCGACACCGTGGTGCCGACCGGTGAGATTTTTCGCTACTGGCTGCAGGGCGGGCGCATCGACGTCGGTTTCCTCGGCGCCGCGCAGGTCGATCGTTTCGGCAACATCAACACCACCGTGGTCGGCGACTACCACGCGCCGAAAGTGCGTCTGCCGGGTGCCGGTGGCGCGCCGGAGATTGCCGGTTCGGCGAAAAGCGTGTTGATCATCCTCAAACAGTCGGCGCGTTCGTTTGTCGACAAGCTCGACTTCATCACCTCGGTCGGTCACGGCGAAGGTGGCGATTCGCGTAAACGTTTGGGCCTGCCGGGCGCCGGGCCGGTGGGTATCATCACCGACCTGTGCATCATGGAACCGGAGGAGGGTACCCACGAATTTGTGGTCACTGCGCTGCATCCGGGCGTGACCCGCGAGCAAGTGGTCGCCGCCACCGGTTGGGCGATTCGTTTTGCCGACTCCGTTGAAACCACCGCTGAGCCGACCGAAGTCGAGCTGACGGCGCTGCGTGATCTTGAAGCGCGCACCGCTGCCGCCCACGGTCAGGCACCGGGAGAAGCATGATGCGTGACGTGTATATCTGCGACGCGATTCGCACCCCTATCGGCCGCTTCGGTGGCGCATTGTCCGCCGTGCGCGCCGACGACCTGGCCGCCGTGCCGATCAAGGCCCTGATGGAACGCAATCCATCGGTGGACTGGAACGCCGTCGATGAGGTGTTTCTCGGCTGCGCCAACCAGGCCGGCGAGGACAACCGCAACGTTGCGCGCATGGCGCTGCTGCTGGCGGGGCTGCCGGACAGCGTGCCCGGCGTTACGCTCAATCGCCTCTGCGCTTCGGGCATGGACGCGATCGGTACTGCATTCCGTGCGATCGCCAGCGGCGAAATGGAGCTGGCGATTGCCGGCGGCGTCGAGTCGATGTCCCGCGCGCCGTTCGTGATGGGCAAGGCCGACGCGGCGTTCTCGCGCAACATGAAACTGGAAGACACCACCATCGGCTGGCGTTTCATCAACCCGCTGATGAAGGCGCAGTACGGCGTCGATGCCATGCCGCAAACCGCTGACAACGTCGCCGACGACTACAAGGTTTCGCGCGAAGATCAGGACGCCTTTGCCTTGCGCAGTCAGCAACGTACCGCCGCCGCGCAGGCCGCCGGTTACTTCGCCGAAGAAATTGTTGAAGTACGGATTGCCCACAAGAAGGGCGAAACCGTGGTCAGCCAGGACGAACATCCGCGCGCCGACACTACGATTGAAGCGCTGGCCAAACTGAAGCCAGTCAATGGCGCGGACAAAACCGTCACCGCCGGCAATGCCTCCGGGGTCAACGATGGTGCTGCTGCGCTGATTCTGGCTTCGGCCGAAGCGGTGAAAAAACACGGCCTGACCGCCCGCGCAAAAGTGCTCGGCATGGCCAGCGCCGGTGTCGCACCTCGGGTGATGGGCATCGGCCCGGTGCCAGCGGTGCGCAAACTGACCGAGCGCCTCGGCGTGGCGGTCAGCGATTTCGACGTGATCGAGCTCAACGAAGCGTTTGCCAGCCAGGGCCTCGCGGTATTGCGCGAGTTGGGTCTGGCCGACGATGCGCCGCAGGTCAACCCGAATGGCGGCGCGATTGCCCTCGGTCACCCGTTGGGAATGAGCGGTGCGCGGCTGGTGCTGACCGCCCTGCATCATCTGGAAAAGACTGGCGGCAAGAAAGGTCTGGCGACCATGTGCGTCGGTGTTGGCCAGGGTCTGGCCCTGGCCATCGAACGTGTCTGACGCACTGCGGCACTTACAAGAACTGAGGAAAGCGAAATGACTGACAAGCCTGGTTACCGTCGCCCACAGGCAGGCACTCAGCCTGATTACCTGCACCCGACGTATCAATCCACCAACCTGCGCTCGCCGTCCAAGCCTTTGGTGTACCTGCCGCACTCGCTGTCGGAAATCACCGGGCCGACCATCGGCGCCGAACACGTTGCCGAGAAGGACAATGACCTGACCGCGCAGCACGACGGCGAGCCGCTGGGCGAGCGCATCATCATTCACGGCCGTGTGCTCGACGAAGACGGCCTGCCGGTGCCGGGGATTCTGGTGGAGATCTGGCAGGCCAATGCCGCCGGCCGCTACAACCATGCCCGCGACCTGCACGACGCGCCGCTGGACCCGAACTTCACCGGGACCGGCCGCACCGTCACCGATGCCGATGGCTGGTACCAGTTCCAGACCATCAAGCCCGGCGCCTATCCGTGGGGCAACCACCACAACGCCTGGCGCCCGGCGCACATCCACTTTTCCCTGTTCGGGCCGAGCATTCTTACGCGACTGGTCACGCAGATGTACTTCCCCGGCGACCCGCTGCTGGCGTATGACCCGATCTACAACTGCGTGCCGGACACCTCGGCCAAGGAACGCCTGATCGCTGCTTTCGATCTGGAAAAAACCATTCCGTCCTACGCCCTCGGTTACCGCTGGGACATCGTGCTGCGCGGCCGTGAAGCCACGCCGATGGAGAAATAAGATGACGCTCTATGCGACCACGTCCCACACCGTCGGGCCGTATTACCACATCGGCCTGACCTGGCTGAACCGCGAAACCCTGGCCAACGAGCTGACCCTCGGCGAGCGCGTGGCGATCACCGGCCAGGTGGTGGATGGCAATGGCGACGTCGTCAACGACGCCATGCTCGAAGTCTGGCAGGCCAACGCCGCCGGCAAGTACGACCACCCGGAAGATCAGCAGGACAAACCGCTCGATCCGAATTTCGAAGGCTTTGGCCGGGTACCGGTGGACGCGGAAGGGCGCTTCCGTTTCACCACGATCAAACCGGGCACCGTGCCGGGGTTGAAAGGCTCGACCCAGGCGCCGCATCTGGTGGTGCTGGTGTTTGCCCGTGGTCTGGTCAAGCACTTGCTGACGCGGATTTATTTTGAAGGTGAACCGGCGAACGTGGCTGACCCGTTGCTCGAATGTGTGCCGGCGGAGCGTCGCCAGACGTTGCTGGCCAAGGCCGATGCGTCGGGTGTGTACCAGTGGAATGTGGTTCTGCAGGGCACCGATGCCGAGACGGTGTTTTTCGATTATTGAGAGAACACCCCAAATCCTCTGCAGGACAGAGTCCCTGTGGTGAGGGGATTTATCCCCGCTGGGCTGCGAAGCAGCCCCAAAAGCCAGTCGGCGCGGTATTCAGATGAACCGCGTGTATCTGATTTGCGAGTGCTTCGCACTCGAGCGGGGATAAATCCCCTCGCCACAATGGCTGATCCAGACGTGGGTGATGATCCGATGTGGAACGGGACTGTTGCAAAGTGTGTCTAGACTTTGACTGTCCCTATCGAGTGCAAAAACAATGACAACCACCACCTCCCACTACACCGGCGAAGAGCGCAGCAAGCGCATCTTCGCCATTGTCGGCGCTTCCTCCGGCAACCTCGTCGAATGGTTTGACTTCTACGTCTATGCCTTCTGTGCGATCTATTTCGCCCCGGCGTTTTTCCCCTCCGATAACCCCACCGTGCAACTGGTCAACACCGCTGGCGTGTTCGCTGCCGGCTTCCTGATGCGGCCGATTGGTGGCTGGATCTTCGGCCGGGTCGCTGACAAGCACGGGCGCAAAAACTCGATGCTCATCTCGATTCTGATGATGTGCTTCGGCTCGCTGCTGATTGCCTGCCTGCCGACCTACAAGGACATCGGCGTCTGGGCGCCAGTGCTGTTGCTGTTCGCGCGTTTGCTGCAAGGTCTGTCGGTGGGCGGCGAGTACGGCACCACCGCGACCTATATGAGCGAAGTCGCGCTCAAGGGCCAGCGCGGATTCTTCGCCTCGTTCCAGTACGTGACGCTGATTGGCGGGCAATTGCTGGCGGTGTCGCTGGTGGTGGTGCTGCAACAGTTCCTCACTGAAGAAGACCTGCGTGCCTACGGCTGGCGGATTCCGTTCGTGGTCGGTGCGGTGGCGGCGCTGATTTCGCTGTTCCTGCGTCGTTCGCTGAAGGAAACCACCAACGAGGAAACCCGCGCACACAAAGACGCCGGCAGCATCACTGCATTGTTCCGCGATCACAAAGCGGCGTTCATCACCGTGCTCGGCTACACCGCTGGCGGCTCGCTGATTTTCTACACCTTCACCACCTACATGCAGAAATACCTGGTGAACACCGCCGGGATGCACGCCAAGACCGCCAGCTACATCATGACCGGCGCGCTGTTCCTGTATATGTGCATGCAGCCGTTGTTCGGCATGCTCGCCGACAAGATCGGCCGGCGTAATTCGATGCTCTGGTTCGGCGCGCTTGGCACGCTGTTCACCGTGCCGATTCTGCTCAGCCTGAAAAGCATCAGCAGCCCGTTCCTCGCCTTCGTGCTGATCACCCTGGCGCTGGCGATCGTCAGTTTCTACACCTCGATCAGCGGTCTGGTAAAAGCCGAGATGTTCCCGCCGGAAGTCCGCGCGCTTGGTGTCGGTCTGGCCTACGCAGTGGCGAATGCGATCTTCGGTGGTTCGGCAGAGTTTGTGGCCCTGAGCCTCAAGGCTGGGGGCATGGAGAACGCCTTCTACTGGTACGTTACGGCGATGATGGCGGTGGCCTTCCTGTTCAGCCTGCGTTTGCCCAAGCAGGCGAAGTATCTGCACCACGATCTGTAAACCCATGTGCGCGGGCTGCGAGGCCCGCGCCGGCAAGGACTGTTTATGACTCAGCGACCGGGCAATCAATTGTTCGATGCCTACTTCACCGCCCACGATATGCGCGAAGTTTTCTGCGATCAGGGCCGGGTGCAGGCGATGCTTGATTTTGAAGCGGCGCTGGCCCGGGCCGAGGCGCGGGTCGGGCTGATTCCTTCATCCGCTGTGGCGCCGATTGCCGCAGCGTGCGACGCCGGTCTGTATGACTTCGCAGCGCTGGGCGAGGCGATTGCCACGGCCGGCAATTCGGCGATTCCGCTGGTGAAGGCGTTGGGCAAGCAGATCGCTTCGAGCGATGCCGAAGCCGAGCGCTATGTGCATCTGGGCGCGACCAGTCAGGACGTGATGGATTCCGGGTTGGTCCTGCAAGTGCGCCAGGCGCTGGCGCTGATCGAAAACCAACTGGCACAACTGGCCGACTCGCTCGCCGTTCAGGCCCAACGTTTCGCCACCACGCCACTGGCCGGGCGCACCTGGCTGCAACACGCGACGCCAGTGACCCTCGGTATGAAAATCGCTGGATGGCTCGGCGCCGTCACGCGCAGCCGTCAGCGTCTGCAACAACTGAAACCGCGTCTGCTGGTGCTGCAATTCGGTGGCGCCTCCGGCACGCTCGCGGCGCTGGGTGAACAGGCGTTGCCGATCGCCAAAGCATTGGCCGAAGAGCTGCAACTGACCCTGCCCGAGCAACCGTGGCATACCCAGCGTGATCGCATCGTCGAATTCGGCGCGGTGCTTGGCCTGATCGCCGGGAGCCTCGGCAAATTCGGCCGCGACATCAGCCTGTTGATGCAGACCGAAGCAGCGGAGGTTTTTGAGCCTGCGGCACCGGGCAAGGGCGGTTCGTCGACCATGCCGCACAAACGCAACCCGGTCGGCGCGGCGGTGCTGATCGGCGCGGCCACGCGGGTGCCGGGGCTGGTGTCGACGCTGTTCAGCGCGATGCCGCAGGAGCACGAACGCAGCCTCGGTTTGTGGCACGCCGAATGGGAAACCCTGCCGGAAATCTGCTGCCTGGCGTCCGGTTCGCTGCAACAGGCGCGCTTGCTGGCCGACGGTCTGGAAGTCGACGCGGCGCGCATGGCCCGCAACCTCGAATTGACCCAAGGCCTGGTGCTGGCCGAAGCGGTGAGCATCGTCCTCGCCCAACGCGTCGGCCGCGACACCGCGCATCATCTGCTCGAACAATGCTGCAAACGCGCCGTGGCCGAGCAACGCCATTTGCGTGCGGTGCTCGCTGACGAGCCGCAAGTCACCGCCGAACTCAGTGGCGCTGAACTCGATGATCTTCTGAACCCCGCGCATTACCTTGGCCAGGCGCAAGCCTGGGTCGAGCGCGCGGTAGCTGAACACAACGCTTTGACTGTCTGAAGGAGAGGGCTGTGGCTTTCGTTCAACTCGCCGATGGCGAACTGCACTATCAAATAGAAGGCCCGGCCGCTGCGCCGGTGCTGGTGCTGTCCAACTCGCTGGGCACCGACCTGCACATGTGGGACGCGCAGATGCCGGCGTTCGCCGAGCATTTCCGCGTGCTGCGTTTCGACACGCGCGGCCATGGGCAATCGCTGGTCACCGAAGGGCCGTACAGCATCGAACAACTCGGTCGCGACGTGCTCGGTCTGCTCGATGCGCTGCATATCGAGCGCGCGCATTTCTGCGGGTTGTCGATGGGCGGGCTGATCGGTCAGTGGCTGGGGATCAATGCCGGCCATCGTCTGCACAAACTGATCGTGTGCAACACGGCGGCGAAAATCGGCGATCCGTCGGTATGGAATCCGCGCATCGAAACCGTACTGCGCGACGGCCCGGCGGCGATGGTCGCGCTGCGTGATGCCTCGATTGCGCGCTGGTTCACCCCGGACTTTTCCGCAGCGCATCCCGAGGCGGCGAAGAAGATTACCGACATGCTTGCCGCAACCAATCCACAAGGCTATGCGGCCAACTGCGCGGCCGTGCGCGACGCCGATTTCCGTGAACAACTGGCTTCGATCAACGTGCCATTGCTGGTGATTGCCGGCAGCGAAGATGCGGTAACTCCGCCGTCCGGTGGGCATTTCATTCGCGACCATGTGCGCGGCGCCGAGTACGCCGAGTTCCATGCGGCGCATTTGTCCAACGTGCAGGCCGGTGCCGCTTTCAGCGACCGTGTGCTGGCGTTTTTGCAGGCTCAGTGAGGAAGAATTTGTGGACGAGAAACAACGTTACGACGAAGGCATGCAAGTCCGCCGCGCGGTGCTGGGCGATGCCCACGTTGATCGCAGCCTGACCACCCTGACCGAGTTCAACTCCGAATTCCAGGAGATGATCACCCGCCACGCCTGGGGCGACATCTGGACCCGCCCGGGCCTGCCCCGGCACACCCGCAGCCTGATCACCATCGCCATGCTGATCGGCATGAACCGCGAGGGCGAACTGAAACTGCACCTGCGCGCGGCAGCCAACAACGGCGTCAGCCGTGGCGAGATCAAGGAAGTGATCATGCAGAGCGCAATCTACTGCGGAATTCCGGCGGCGAACGCGACGTTTCATCTGGCCGAATCGGTGTGGGATGAACTCGGGGTTGAATCCCGCGAGTGAGGTTGTTGCCACTGACGCCTTCGCGAGCAGGCTCGCTCCCACATTGGAATGCATTTCCCTGTGGGAGCGAGCCTGCTCGCGAAGGCCATTTCACATTCGACAGAGATGTCGACTGAAGCAGCGCTTTCGCGAGCAGGCTCACTCCCACAGTGGAGCATGCTTGGTTACAGCAGGCTGATCGGGTAGCTGACGATCAGGCGATTTTCATCGAACTCGTTGTTGCTGAAGTCGCGGCGCATGGTCGAGTTGCGCCATCTGACGTTCAGATCCTTCAACGTGCCGCTCTGCACCGTGTAGCCCAGTTCCGATTCGCGGCCCCATTCCTTGCCGTCGGTGATCGTCCCGGTGTGCACGTTGTCGCCGCTGATGTAGCGGTTCATCAGGGTCAGGCCGGGGATGCCCATGGCGGCGAAGTTGTAGTCGTGGCGCAACTGCCAGGAGCGTTCCTGAGCATTGTCATAACTGGCGTTGTAGCTGTCGTTGGCCAGGGTGCCGCCGCTGGTGCCATTGACGCGCATCCAGGCGCTGTCGCCGGTGAGTTTTTGCAGGCCGAGGTAGAACGTGTTGCCGCCGTACTTGGCCGAAAACATCCCGTACCAGGTCTTGTTGTCCAGATCGCCGGCACGCGCGCTGCCATCTTCCTTGCCGTAGAAAAAGCCGAGGTTGGCGCCCAGCGTCCAGTCACCAAGCGGCTGGCTGTGCAGTACGTTGAGGTACTGCTGGCTGTAGATGTCCTTGAGCTGCGCGTTCCATAAGCCGATCTGCGTGCGCTTGTCGTTGAACAGGTATTCGCCGCCCTGGAAGTTGAAACGATCAGAGGTGAACGCGGCTTTGCCGGTCATCGACATGTCGCTCATGCTGCTGTCGTCGCGCGGGCTGTTGGCGCGGAACTGGCCGCCATAGAGGGTCAGGCCGGCGATTTCCTTGGAGGTGATCTGGCCGCCACGGAAGGTTTGCGGCAGCGAGCGACCGTCGTCCGAACGCAGAATCGGCAGCACCGGCATCCACTCGCCGACCTTGACTTCGGTCTGCGAAAGCTTGGCCTTGAACGCGACGTTGGTGCGGCCGAAGTTATCCGCCGGGCGCCCGTCATGGTCCAGCGGCAACAACTGCGTACCGCCCGTGCCTTTACCGCCATCGAGCTTGATCGAATACAGCCCGAGTACGTCCATGCCGAAACCGACGGTGCCTTGGGTGAAGCCGGATTTGGCGTCGAGAATGAAGCTCTGTGTCCACTCTTCAGCTTTGCCTTGGGCCTTGGTCGGGTTGGTGAAGTTGCGGTTGATGTAGAAGTTGCGCAGGTTGAGGTTGACCTTGGCGCCTTCAACGAAGCCGCCTTCTTCGGCGCTGGCTGGCAGGGCCAGACCGGCGATGGCCAGGGCGATCACAGCGGGCAATGTGTGGGGCACAGGGAAAACTGTCATGGACTTGGGTCTCTCTTGTTTTTTTAGGGCGAACGGCGGCGCTGTCGCGGCGGGTGCGGCGCAGGCAACGTGATGCAGGTCTGAGATGCAGCGGTGGCGGTCAGCCAGGCGGGGCAGGGCGCTGGAGCATGGTGTCGAACCTTGTTGTTATTGGTTTTCTGAGGCGAATGGTGAAGGGCCTGTATGCTCGGGTTCAATTGCTGAAAGCGGGTTTTGGGCGGTTATCGAACGCAAGATTCATGCGGATTTGTGGTGAGTGTTTGGTCCTCTTCGCGAGCAGGCTCGCTCCCACAATTGGAACGCTTTTCCCGGTGGGAGCGAGCCTGCTCGCGAGAGGCCAGTTCGGCGGGCAAACCTTTGCGACAGGCAACAAAAAGCCCACCAATAAGGTGGGCTTGATGTATTCAGCCGATGATCAGAACAGCTTCATCTTCGGCGCTTCTTCTTTCAGCGCTTCGTTCTGCGCGGTCTGCGCATTCCAGCCACCGCCCAGTGCCTTGTACAGGTTGACCGCACTGGTCAGCTGCGCGAGGCGGTCGGAGATCAACGCTTGTTGCGCGCTGAACAACTGACGCTGGGCATCGAGGAAGGTCAGGTTGCTGTCGACGCCGATGCGGTAGCGACGTTCGGCCAGGCGGTAGTAATCCTGGTTGGCCTGAACGAAGTCACGCTGCGCTTGCAGCTGCTCGGTGTAGGTCTGGCGGGCGGCGAGGCCGTCGGCGACTTCCTGGAAGGCGGTCTGGATGGACTTCTCGTAGTTCGCCACGCCAATGTCCTTCTGGATCTTGGCGTAGTCGAGGCTGGCGCGCAGGCTGCCGGCGTTGAAGATCGGCAGGTTGATCTGCGGCTGGAACAGCCACGTCCCCGAACCGCCCTTGAACAGGCCGGACAGGTCCGGGCTCAGGCTGCCCGCGTTGGCCGTCAGACTGATGCTCGGGAAGAACGCTGCACGCGCCGCGCCGATGTTGGCGTTGGCCGCCTTCAGGTTGTACTCGGCCTGGAGGATGTCCGGACGACGTTGCAGCAGGTCCGAAGGCAGACCGGCCGGTACGTCGCTGAGCAGATCATCAGACAGCGGTTTGGCGGCTTGCAGATTGGCCGGAATACCGGTGCCGAGCAGCAGGGTCAGGCTGTTTTCGTCCTGTGCGACCTGGCGGGTATAACGCGCCAGTTGCGCCCGGGCGTTTTCCACGGAAGTGCGCGACTGCGCCAGATCCAGCGCCGAAGCCACACCGACTTCGTTGCTGCGGCTGGTCAGCTTGTAGCTTTCTTCGAAGGCACCGAGGGTGTCCTGCGTCAGCTTGAGCAGTTCCTTGTCCGCCTGCCAGGTCAGGTAGGCATTGGCGACGTTGGCGACCAGACTGATCTGCGTACTGCGGCGTGCTTCTTCAGTAGCGAAGTACTGTTGCAACGCTTGCTCGCTCAGGCTGCGCACCCGACCGAACAGGTCGAGTTCATAGGCGCTGACGCCGACGGTGGCCGAGTAGGAGCTGCTGATCATCGACTCGCCGGTCTGCGAGGCACGGGCCGGCAGACGCTGGCGGCTGCCGGCGGCATTGGCCGACACTGCCGGGAACAGGTCGGCGCGCTGGATGCGGTACTGCGCCGCGTAAGCGTCGATGTTCAGCGCCGCGACACGCAGGTCGCGGTTGTTTTCCAGGGCGACCTGGATCAGCTGTTGCAGTGCAGGGTCATGGAAAAACTGCTTCCAGCCCTGTTCGGCAGCGGCTTGCGCCGGAGCCTGGGCCGGCGAATATGCCGGCCCCTGCGGGTACTGGCCTGCGACCGGAGCCTCAGGCTGCTGATAGTCAGGTATCAGCGAGCAACCGCTCAGCACGAAGGCGGCGACTGCGATGGAGAGTAGCGACTTGCTCATTGGCCAGCCTCTTTAGGAGTTTCAGTAGTCTCATCCACGTCGGTCTTTTTGCGCTGACCGATGGACGACACAGTAACGAAGAACAGTGGGACCCAGAAGATCGCCAGGATCGTGGCCGTGAGCATACCGCCAATCACGCCGGTACCGATCGCGTGCTGACTGCCTGAACCGGCGCCGGTGGAAATCGCCAGCGGCACAACACCGAGAACGAAGGCCAGCGAGGTCATGATGATCGGGCGCAGACGCATGCGGCAGGCTTCGATTGCCGCTTCACGCAGGCTGCGTCCCTGTTCATGCAGTTCCTTGGCGAATTCGACGATCAGAATGGCGTTTTTAGCCGCCAGACCGATGGTCGTCAACAACCCCACCTGGAAGTACACGTCGTTGGACAGACCGCGCAGGCTGGTGGCCATCAGTGCGCCGATGATCCCCAGCGGTACCACGAGCATGACCGCGATCGGAATCGACCAGCTTTCATACAGCGCCGCCAGACACAGGAACACCATCAGCAGCGACAGGGCGTACAGCGCTGGCGCTTGCGAGCCGGACAGACGCTCCTCGTATGACAGACCGGTCCAGGAGATACCGACACCGGCCGGCAGCTTCTTGGCAATCGCTTCGACTTCAGCCATCGCTTCACCGGTGGAGTAGCCCGGCGCCGGAGCCCCGAGGACTTCGACCGCTTCCACACCGTTGTAGCGCGCCAGTTTCGGCGAACCGTAGACCCACTCGCCCTTGGCGAACGCCGAGAACGGAACCATGGTGCCTTCGGCGTTGCGCACGTACCACTTCTTCAGGTCTTCGGGGCTCATGCGCGAGTCCGGCTGGCCCTGCACGTAGACTTTCTTCACCCGACCACGGTCGATGAAGTCGTTGACGTAGCTACTGCCCAGCGCGATCGACAGGGTGTTGTTGATGTCGCTGATGGTGATGCCGAGGGCACTGGCCTTCTCGTCATCGATCTCCAGCTGGAACTGCGGCTCATCGTTCAGGCCGTTCGGACGCACCTGGGTCAGCACCTTGCTTTGCGCCGCCATGCCGAGGAACTGGTTGCGCGCTTCCATCAGTTTTTCGTGACCAATACCGGCGCGGTCTTGCAGGAATACGTCGAAACCGGTGGCGTTACCCAATTCCAGAACCGCTGGCGGGGCGAAGGCAAACACCATCGCGTCGCGGAAGCTGAAGAAGTGTTGCTGGGCACGCGCAGCGAGGTTGAACACGCTGTTGTCGGCGTTACGTTCGCCCCACGGCTTGAGCATGATGAACGCCATACCCGAGCTCTGGCCACGGCCGGCGAAGTTGAAGCCGGTCACGGTAAACACCGAAGCCACCGCGTCCGCTTCACCGCCGTCCTTGTTCGGACGCAGCAGATACTCACGCATTTCATCCACCACCACCTGCGTGCGCTGGGCACTGGAACCGGCCGGGGTCTGCACCTGGGCGAAAAGAACGCCCTGGTCTTCTTCCGGGAGGAACGCGGTCGGGATGCGGGTGAACAGCCAGATCATGCCCACGACGATCAGCAGATACGCCAGCAGATACGGCGCCTTGCGGGTCAGCATGTTGCCGACGCCACGCTCGTAGCTGCGTACGCCACGGTCGAAGTTACGGTTGAACCAGCCGAAGAAACCTTTCTTCGGGGTACCGTGCTCGCCTTTCGGAATCGGCTTGAGCATGGTTGCGCACAGCGCCGGGGTGAAGATCAGGGCAACCAGTACCGACAGGGCCATCGCCGACACGATGGTGATCGAGAACTGCTTGTAGATCACACCGGTGGAGCCGCTGAAGAATGCCATCGGCAGCAGTACCGCCGAGAGCACGAGGGCGATACCGACCAGTGCGCCCTGGATCTGGCCCATGGACTTCTTCGTCGCTTCCTTCGGTGACAAGCCTTCTTCGCTCATCACCCGCTCGACGTTTTCCACCACGACGATGGCGTCGTCCACCAGCAGACCGATGGCCAGCACCATGCCGAACATGGTCAGGGTGTTGATGCTGAAACCGGCGGCGGCGAGGATGCCGAACGTACCGAGCAGTACCACTGGCACGGTCATCGTGGTGATGACGGTGGCGCGGAAGTTCTGCAGGAACAGGAACATCACCAGGAACACCAGCGCGATCGCTTCGACCAAGGTGTGCACCACGCCTTTGATCGACTCGGTCACCACCGGAGTAGTGTCGTACGGGAACACCACTTCCATGCCTTGCGGGAAGAACGGCTTGAGGCTGTCGATGGTGTTGCGCAGCGCTTTGGCGGTATCGAGGGCGTTGGCGCCGTTGGCCAGCTTCACCGCCAGACCGGACGCCGGGCTGCCGTTGAACTGGGCACTGATCGCGTAGTTCTCACCGCCGAGGCCGACTTCAGCCACGTCTTTGAGGCGAACCTGCGAACCGTCCTTGTTGACCTTGAGCAGGATTTCCTTGAACTGCTCGGCGGTCTGCAGACGGGTCTTGCCGATGATCGTCGCGTTCAGTTGCTGGCCCTGCACGGCAGGCAAGCCACCAAGCTGACCGGACGACACCTGGACGTTCTGCGCGGCAATCGCATTCTTCACGTCGACCGGGGTCAGGTTGAAGTTGTTCAACTTGGCCGGGTCGAGCCAGATACGCATCGCGTACTGCGCACCGAAGACCTGGAAGTCACCGACACCGGCGGTCCGCGAGATCGGGTCCTGCATGTTCGACACGATGTAGTTGGACAGGTCGTCCTTGGTCATGCTGCCGTCACGCGACACCACGCCGATCACCAGCAGGAAGTTCTTCACTGCCTTGGTCACGCGGATACCCTGTTGCTGCACTTCCTGCGGCAGCAGCGGGGTGGCCAGGTTCAGCTTGTTCTGGACCTGAACCTGCGCGGTGTCGGAGTTGGTGCCTTGCTCGAAGGTCGCAGTGATGGTCATGCTGCCGTCGGAGTTACTTTCCGACGACACATAACGCAGGTTGTCGATACCGTTGAGCTGTTGCTCGATGACCTGCACCACGGTGTCCTGCACGGTTTGTGCGGACGCGCCTGGGTAGGTCACCTGAATCGCAATGGCCGGTGGCGCAATGCTCGGGTATTGGTTGATCGGCAATTTCAGGATCGAAAGTGCCCCGACCAGCATGATCACCAGGGCGATTACCCAGGCGAAAATCGGACGGTCGATGAAGAATTTTGACATGGGTTACTCCCCTTTGCCGCCGGCGGCTTTGTCAGCTGCCTGTGCGGGGGCCGGGTTCTTGGTGCCGACGTTAGTCGCCTCGGTCGCTTTGACCTCGACGCCCGGTTTGACGTACTGCAGCCCTTCGGTGATCAGACGATCGCCGGCTTTCAGGCCGTCTTCGATCAGCCACTGGCTGCCGACGGTGCGGCTGGCCTTGAGCTGACGCAGCTCGACCTTGTTGTCGGCGCCGACGACCAGTGCGGTCGGGGTGCCTTTGAGGTCGCGGGTCACGCCTTGCTGCGGCGCGAGAATCGCTGCGCTGTTGACGCCGGCCTGCAACTGGGCGTGGACGAACATTCCTGGCAAGAGGGTGTGATCCGGGTTCGGGAACACCGCGCGCAGGGTCACCGAGCCGGTGGTCTGGTCAACCGAGACTTCGGAGAATTCCAGCTTGCCGTCGAGCTTGTACTGGCTGCCGTCTTCCAGGGTCAGCTTGACCGCAGCGGCGTTGTCGCCAGCCTTCTGCAGACGGCCGCTTTCCAGTTCGCGGCGCAGTTCCAGCAGTTCCACCGACGACTGGGTCACGTCGACGTAGATCGGGTCGAGCTGCTGAATCACTGCCATCGCATCGGCCTGGCCATTGCTGACCAGTGCGCCTTCGGTCACCGAAGACCGGCCGATACGGCCGGAGATCGGCGCATAGACCTTGGTGTAACGCACGTTGATCTGCGCAGTCTGAAGCGACGCTTCCGATTGCAGGCGGTTGGCCAATGCGGTGTCGTATTCCTGACGGCTCACGGCTTGTTCGTCGACCAGTTGCTTGTAGCGGTCGGAGATCGACTTGGTCGAACGCAGGTTAGCTTCGGCACTTTTCAGCGTCGCTTCATAGACCGACGGATCGATCTGATAAAGCTGCTGACCGGCTTTGACGTCGGCGCCTTCCTTGAACAGACGCTTGAGGATAATGCCGTTGACCTGCGGGCGAACTTCCGCAATGCGGAACGCACTGGTGCGGCCCGGAAGTTCCGAGGTCAGGGTAAAGGCTTGTGGTTGCAGGGTGACGACGCCGACCTGAGGAGGCGGAGCGGCTGGGGCCGCTTCTTCCTTTTTACATCCGCTGAGCAGCGATGCCAGGGCGACGGCAGTGACCAGAGCGGTAACAGCTGGCTTGAATTGCATGAAGATCCTCGGGTCAGGCGCGCAAGAAGCGCACAAGAAGTGTGAAAGAGTAAAAATCGGGCACCGGGTGGATAAGTAGCTTGCTAAGTAATATACTTACGTTCATGGTTGTTTGTAAACACCTGCGCCGCGTACCCACCCTGATACAAAAGTCGTCGCAAGGTTTGAAATTGTAGGCCGGGGAGTCGATTCACGAGAGATCGCCCCCTCTTTATTCAGCGGATATTCAGCCATCCCTGAAACATCCTGTTTGAGGTTTTACTGCCATGGTCCGTCGTACCAAAGAGGAAGCTCAGGAAACCCGCAGCCAGATCCTGGAAGCGGCCGAGAAAGCCTTCTATGAAAGGGGGGTCGCCCGCACCACCCTGGCGGACATCGCGACCCTCGCCGGCGTGACGCGTGGCGCCATCTACTGGCATTTCAGCAACAAGGCCGATCTGGTCCAGGCCATGCTCGACAGCCTGCACGAACCGCTGGATGAACTGGCCAAGGCCAGCGAAAGCGAAGACGAACCGGACCCGCTGGGCTGTATGCGGCAGTTGCTGATTCATTTGTTTCATCAAGTTGCACTGGACCCGAAAACCCGGCGCATCAACGAAATTCTGTTTCATAAGTGCGAGTTCACCGATGAAATGTGCGATCTGCGCCAGCAGCGCCGGACGGCCAGTCTCGATTGCAACCTGCGCATCGGCCTGACCCTGCGTAATGCGGTGAATCGCGGCCAGTTGCCGGAAGATCTCGACACCGCCCGCGCGGCGATCAGCATTCATGCCTACATCGACGGCCTGCTGTACGGCTGGCTGCTGGCCCCGGATAGCTTCGAACTGCACGCCGAGGCTGAACGCTGGGTCGACACCGGGCTGGACATGCTGCGCCTGAGCCCAAGCCTGCGCAAATGAAACAAAATGCGCAATGGCCCGGCAGGATGTCAATCAGCCGCCATGGCTGATTATTGCGGCGGGGAGTTTAAACGTAGCCAGCCGTGGATTTTGTAGGGAAATTGTGTCGCTGTTGTGAAACGTTGTTCGCTGGCTCTTACCCTGCGCCAACAGCAAAAAGCCCCGGACTTTCACAAGTCCGGGGCTTTCTCGTTTCTGCGCTACAGCGTGATTACAAGGTCGGATAGTCGATATAGCCGACCGGACCTTTACCGTAGAAAGTCTCCGGATGCGGCTCGTTCAACGGCGCATCGGCCTGCAAACGTGCCGGCAGGTCCGGGTTGGCAATGAACGGCACGCCGAACGCTACGGCGTCTGCCTTACCGCTGGCCAGCCATTCGTTGGCGCTTTCCTTGGTGAATTTCTCGTTGGCGATGTACGGGCCACCGAAGGCTTCTTTCAGTTGCGGGCCGAGGCTGTCGGCGCCTTCTTTTTCGCGCGAGCAGATGAACGCGATGCCGCGCTTGCCCAGTTCACGGGCGACGTAGGTGAAGGTTTCGGCAAGGTTGTCATCGCCCATGTCGTGGGAATCGGCACGCGGTGCCAGGTGCACACCAACGCGGCCGGCGCCCCAGACTTCGATCGCGGCGTCGGTCACTTCCAGCAGCAGGCGCGCACGGTTTTCCAGCGAGCCGCCGTACTGGTCGGTGCGCTGGTTGGTGCTGCTTTGCAGGAACTGGTCGAGCAGGTAGCCGTTGGCGCCGTGGATTTCCACGCCGTCGAAACCGGCGGCCTTGGCGTTCTCGGCACCAGTGCGGTAGGCGTCGACGATGTCGGCGATTTCAGCGGTTTCCAGAGCGCGCGGGGTTGGGTAGTCGGCCAGCGGGCGCACCAGGCTGACGTGGCCCTTTGGCTGGATGGCGCTTGGCGCAACCGGTGCTTCACCGTTCAGGTACGAAGGGTGAGAAATGCGGCCAACGTGCCACAGTTGCAGGAAGATCTTGCCGCCGGCGCCGTGAATCGCCTTGGTCACGTTGGCCCAGCCACGCACTTGATCGTTGGACCAGATGCCCGGGGTGTCCGGATAGCCGACGCCCATCGGCGTTACCGAAGTGGCTTCGCTGAGGATCAGGCCGGCCGAGGCGCGTTGTACGTAGTATTCGGCCATCAGCGCGTTCGGCACACGACCTTCGTCGGCGCGGCAGCGGGTCAGCGGGGCCATGATGATGCGGTTGTTCAGCTCGATGTCGCCGAGTTTGATCGGGTCAAAAATAGTCGCCATGTCTAAAAGCCTCTTTTAATAAGGAAGTTGATCAGTTGGAAGCAGGCGCCAGCTCGGCATTGCCGTTCTGGCGGAAGGTAATCAGGGTCACCAGCAGGGCAAGTACGGCCAGCGCGGCGGCGGCCAGTGGCACGCTGGTCAGGCCGTAGCCGTGTGCGATGACGCTGCCGCCGACCCAGGCGCCGAGGGCGTTGCCGACGTTGAAGGCGCCGATGTTCAGGGTCGAAACCAGGTTCGGCGCAGCCTTGCCGAAGGTCACCACGTTGACCTGCAGCGCCGGCACAGCGGCGAAACACGCGGTGGCCCAGAGGAACAGAGTGATTTCAGTCGGGATCAGCGCGACGCTGGTCCAGCTCAGCACCGTGGACACCACGGCCATGGCGATGAACACGCCGATCAGCGTGGCGGCCATGCCTTTGTCGGCGAGTTTGCCGCCGATGATGTTGCCGACGGTCAGGCCCAGACCGATGAGCATCAGCGTCCAGGTCACGCCACGCGGCGACACGCCGGTGACTTCGCCAAGCAGTGGGGCAACGTAGGTGAACAGGGTGAAGACCGAGGCGGCGAACAACGCGGTCATGCTCAGCGACAGCCAGATGCCGGCACCTTTGAGGGCGGCCAGTTCGGCGCGCATGTCGAGTTTCTCTTCGTCACGCTTGGCCGGCAGAAAGCGGATCAGGCCGATCAGCGCGATCACACCGATGACGGTCACCGCCCAGAAGGTCGAACGCCAGCCGGCTTCCTGACCCAATGCGGTGCCCAGCGGTACGCCAAGTACGTTGGCCAGGGTCAGACCGGTGAACATCAACGCCACCGCCGAGGCACGTTTGTTGGGCGCGACCAGATTGGCCGCCACCACCGAGCCGATGCCGAAGAACGCGCCGTGACACAGCGCCGTGACCACCCGGGCAAACATCAGCACGTTGTAGTCGCTGGCGATGGCGCAGAGCAGGTTGCCGACAATGAAGATGCCCATCAACGCCACCAGCGCTGCCTTGCGCGGCAGCTTCGCGGTGGCCAGTGCCATGAACGGCGCACCGATGGCCACGCCCAAGGCGTACCCGGTGACCAGCCAGCCGGCGCCGGGAATCGACACACCGAGGTCCGCCGCCACGTCGGGTAGCAGGCCCATGATGACGAATTCGGTGGTGCCGATGGCGAAGGCGCTCAGGGCGAGGATGAGAAGCGAAAGGGGCATGCAGGTTTCCTTGTCGGCTGGCTGACGTTAAGGGTCAGAGCTCTTTACTGAGGGTGCTGAGAAACGCCTGGATGACGTCCTCGTTACGTTTGAAGAAATGCCACTGCCCGGCCTTCTGGCTGCTGATCAGTCCGGCCCGTTGCAGGGTCGCCAGGTGGGCCGACACGGTCGATTGCGACAAGCCGCAACGCTGATCGATCTGCCCGGCGCAAATACCGTATTCGTGGTTGTGCAACTGCTCGGGGAATTCGCCTTTCGGGTCTTTCAGCCAGTTGAGGATGTCTCGCCGTACTGGGTGCGCCAGGGCTTTTATTATTTCGTCGAGGTCGAGGTTCATGGCTTGGGCTCGTGGTGGCAGTAGCGATATATCGCGATGGAGCGAACTTTAAATCGTTGGATCGCGATATACCAATATGAATTCGGTCTGACGAACGCATAAATCGCTATATCGGGTTATAACGATACGAGGGTGCTGGAGGAGCGAGCGCAGTGCTAAGCTGCGCCCATGAACTATCTCGCGCATTTGCATCTCGGCGGCCAGCGCCCCGGTCAGTTACTTGGCAGCCTGTATGGCGACTTCGTCAAAGGTCGGCTGCAAGGTCAGTTCGACCCGGAAGTGGAGGCGGCGATTGCGCTGCATCGGCGCATCGACGTGTTCACCGATCGGCATCCACTGGTCGACATCGCTCTGGGCCGCTTCAACGAAACGCGGCGGCGTTATGCCGGGATCGTCCTCGATGTGTTTTTCGATCATTGCCTGGCGCGGGACTGGACGCTGTATGCCGATCGACCGCTGGAGCAGTTCACCGCAGACGTCTATCAGGTGCTGTCCCGCGAACGGCAATTGCCCGAACGGCTGGCGAAGATTGCCCCGCACATGGTCGCCAACGACTGGCTGGGCTCGTATCGCGAATTCGAGGTGCTGGAACAGGTGCTGCGCGGGATCTCGCGACGCCTGACCAGGCCGGAGGAATTGGCCGGGGCAATGGCGGAGTTGCGGCGGTTGTATGAGCCGCTGAGTGAAGATTTCAGCCTGTTCTACCCGCAATTGCAGGATTTTGCGCAAAACACGAGACCACCGAAAATCTGAATTGTGGGAGCGAGCCTGCTCGCGAAGGCGTCCTGTCAGTCAATATCTTCGGCGACTGACAGGTCGCATTCGCGAGCAGGCTCGCTCCCACAGGAGATTTGTATTTTCAGGCGGCTATCAAATCGCCTGCGCGACGCGGTTCGGCAGGTTTCGCCACCTCACCAAACAACACCTTCTGCACCGCCTGCTGCGCTTCGAACGCCAGCGCCGCGCGCTCGCGGCCCTGACAGGCAATCGGCTTGAGCAGATGCACCTCGACATCGCCGCAGTCGTGGCTGAACAGGCGCATCAAGTGCGAGAGCAAATCATCGTCGCCAATGAACGGCGCAAGCGTATCGATTTCGCCGTCACGCAGATAACGAATAGCCACCGGTTGCAGCATCACCTCGGAATCGATCGCCGCCGACAGCAGACGACCATGAAAGGTGCGCAGCGAACGGCCATCGGTGGTGGTGCCTTCGGGGAACATCAGCAGTGCATGTTCGGTTTGCAGATGGCGGGTCATTTGCTTGCGGATCAACTGGCTGTCGCCCGATCCACGGCGGATGAACAGGCTGCCGGCCTTGGCTGCGAGCCAGCCGGCCACCGGCCAGGTGCGCACTTCGGCCTTGGACAGAAACGACAGCGGCGTGAGCATGCCCAGCAGCGGAATGTCGGTCCACGACACGTGATTGCTGACCCACAGCATTGGCTGTTTTGGCAGCTCGCCATGCACGCTCACGCGAAAGGGCAGGGCATTGCTTAAACGCGCCATGAAAAAACGCGACCAGCGCTGACGCCGCTCCATCGAGTGCGCCAGACCGATGCGTTCGAACACGCCGAACACGCTGGCCATGGTCAGCCCCAGCGTCACCACCAGCAGCACTCGCGCGATTCGCGCGTACACCCGCAACCGGCTCATCACACCGCCGCCTTGAAGTGTTTGGCGTAGCGCGGGCAGAGTTCGTCGCGCTTGAGCAGGATGAACACGTCGGCCACCTGGAAGTCTTCGTCCCAGCACGGCTCGCCGCAGATCTTCGCGCCGAGGCGCATGTAGGCCTTGAGCAGCGGCGGCATTTCGGCGATGACGTTGGACGGGATATCCAGCGTCGGCAGCGGATTTTTCGGCTCGGCGCGCAGGTGTTCGGTGCACAGGTAACGCTCGCGCAGACGCTGCATGATCGCGTGGGCCTGAATGCCGCCGTCCTGCATCGGGATGCTCGCGCAACCCATCAGGTAGCTGTAGCCGCCCTGATTGAGCACTTCGGCCAATTCGCCCCAGAGCACGGCGATGGTGCCGCCGTTGCGGTACGCCGGATCGACGCAGGTGCGGCCGATTTCCAGGATCGGGCCTTGCAGGTGGGCGAGGCCGTGCAGGCTGAATTCTTCTTCGCTGTAGAACTTGCCGAGGCTGCTGGCGGCAGTGTGATCGAGCAGACGCGTGGTCGCCACCAGGCGCCCGGTGTTCAGATCACGCACGCCGATGTGGCTGCAGTGAACATCATAATCATCCATGTCCAGACCCAGTTCCGCGCCTTTCAGTTTGGCGTTGAACTCGCCGCTGAAGACGGCGAAGCGCAGGGCCTGGGCTTGCTGCAAGGCTTCGGCGCCGATCAGGCGTTCGGCTTGCAGGCGGCGTTCATTGCCGGTGTCGCTGATGCGGGCGATTTGCGTCATGTGAATCTCCGTACGGGCCTTTAACCCGTCGTGGGTTGCAGCCGATCGACTTTCTTTATGCAGCCGTGTTGTGCAAAGTCAGGCTATGTAGCCCCGGTGTCATCGCCATGAACGTTCGGTGATGCTTATATGACAGCCCACAAGGAGGCGCCCATGCCCTGGACAGATCTGTTGCACCGCCGTGAACGCTTGCCCGCCGCTGCTGATCTGGCCGAGGGTTTTGCAACGTTGTTGCAGGCGCTGGGCAACGTCACGCCGTTCGAATTGGCGGTGGCCGGCGGGCGGCGAATGGCCACGCCGGGGCTGGCGTTTCTGGTCGGTTATCAGGCGGCGCTGCGCATGTTGTGGCCGAGCGCGCCGCTGAGCCTCGGCGCCTTGTGCGCTACCGAACAACGCAGCCTGCGCCCGGCCGATATGCAAACGCGGCTGCGCGATTTGCGCTTGAGTGGGCGCAAGGATTTCGTCACCGCAGGCGACGCCGCCGATTGGCTGCTGGTGGCTGCGCGCAGTGAGGAGCCGGGCGAAACACCGCGCCTGAGTCTGGCGGTGGTGTATCCCGGCGAGCCCGGCGTGAAGGTGGAAAAACTGCCGGCGTTGCCGTTGATGCCGGACATCAGCCACGGCCGCCTGCACCTCGACGGTGCCCTGTGCGAACTGCTCGCCGGCGACGGTTGGGACGCCTACGTCAAACCGTTTCGCAGTCTTGAAGATGTCTACGTGCTCAGCGCCATCACCGCGTGGTTGTACGGCATCGGCCAGGACAGCGATTGGCCGCAGGCCCTGCAACTGCGTTTGCTGGCGCTGCTGGCCGGGTGCGCCGAGGCCAGCCGGCAAGCGCCGAACAATCCGCCCGGGCATGTAGTGCTGGGCGGATTGTTTGCGCAGTTTGAATCACTCAAGACCGAGGTAGATCAGGCGTTGGTGCAGGGTGATCCTGCGTGGGCGGCGATGTGGCAGCGTGATCAAGGCGTGATGCAATTGGCTGCAGGGGCCCGTGCCAAGCGCTTGGCCAAGGCTCTTGCGTTGGCCTGACTGGCCTCATCGCGGGCAAGCCCGCTCCCACAGGTTTCAAAGGTGTTCATGAAATGTGTGTTCACTTGGGACCCCTGTGGGAGCTGGCTTGCCAGCGATGGCAATTTCATGGACGACCAACCTCTAAAATT
Source organism: Pseudomonas siliginis (assembly GCF_019145195.1). GTDB lineage: Bacteria > Pseudomonadota > Gammaproteobacteria > Pseudomonadales > Pseudomonadaceae > Aquipseudomonas > Aquipseudomonas siliginis. The sequence continues at coordinate 79,563 of NZ_JAHSTW010000011.1, read as the reverse complement.
TGTCATAAACCCCGACTAGTCTCGACAGGTTCATTCCCAGAGCCCCCACCATGTTCAAAGGCCTGTCCCTGTTCCTGCTGCTGATCAGCCTCACCGCTCGGGCGGAACAATGGCCGAATGAGCAATGGCCCATCGCCCCACAGATCACCGGCCCGGCCGTCGAAGCGCTGGAAAGTTACGCCTTCGCGCCCCGTAACGACGCCACCCGCGAAGGCATCCGCACCGACGCCTTGCTGATCATCCGCGACGGCCAGATCATCTACGAACGCTACGCCGCTCCGACCACCGAACAGACCCCGCACCTGACCTGGTCGATCAGCAAAAGCCTGCTGGCCGCCGTCCTCGGCGTGGCCTATGGCGAAGGCCGGTTCAAGCTCGACGATCCAGCGCTGAAGTTCTACCCGGCGCTGGAAAAACACCCGGCGATCACCCTCGGCCATCTGCTGAACTGGGCCTCCGGTCTGGATTGGCAGGAAGACTACGAATACGCGCCGCTGAAATCTTCGGTGGTGGCGATGCTCTACACCCGCGGCCATCGCGACATGGCCGCGTTCACCGCCGCACACGACAGTTACGCCCCAGCGGGTCAGGCTTTCCGTTATTCCAGCGGTGACAGCAATCTGCTCGCCGCCGCCCTGAAAACCATGGTCGGTCCAGAGCGTTATGCCGATTATCCATGGACAGCGTTGTTCGAGCCCTTGGGCATTCGCCACGCCGTGTGGGAAAGCGATGTCAGCGGCACCTTTGTCGCCTCGTCCTACGCCTATCTCACCGCGCGGGATCTGGCGCGGGTCGGTCTATTGATGGCGCGGGGCGGGCGCTGGAACGATCGGCAGTTGCTGCCCGAGGATTGGCTCGCGTTCAACCTCACACCGTTTGCCGGCTACAAGGCGCATCAGGACGAAGCCGTCCCCGGCGGCCATTGGTGGCTCAATCGTCCTGTCGACGGCGCCACATCACCATGGCCCGACGCCCCACCCGACACCTTCGCCGCCCTCGGCCACTGGGGCCAGGCGCTATACGTGATGCCCAGCCAGAAGCTGGTGATCGTGCGTTACGGCGATGACCGCGATGGCAGCTACCGGCACAACGAACTGCTCAAACGCGTGTTGCAGGCGGTGCGGCGATGAAGCGCTTTCTATTGTTGCTGCTGATCGTGCTGCTCGGCTGGGGTTGGTATGAACGGGAAAACCTCTGGGCTTTCCCGGACATCATCAGCGCCTACACCGCCAAGGAATACTGCTCGTGTCGTTATGTGATGAACAACGATGCCGGGTATTGCCGTGGCTATGTGAAGCAATGGCTGCCAACCAGTGGTTTTACCGATGACCCGTCGAGCAAAACCGTCACCGTCAGCGGCATGGGCCGCAGCAACAGCGCGCAGTGGCTGAGCGAACGCCAGGGCTGTCGCCTCAATCCTTGAATTATCTGGTCTTCCTGTGGGAGCGAGCCTGCTCGCGAAATCGCCGCAAGCCGCAATACATGGCGCGCGGGGAGCATTGCATTCGCGAGCAGGCTCGCTCCCACAGGGCTTGCAATAACTTGGCGGGCGGTTAAGGTTCGTGCAGGTTTATCGCCCCCACGAGTGTTCAATGTTCAACCGCTCCCTCTATACAACCTTCGCCAGTCTGCTGTTGACCGCCGCTGCGCTGCCGGCCCAGGCCAATTGGTATCTGGACGGCGAGTCGTCGCGGCTGTCGTTCGTCAGCACCAAAAATGCCAGCGTGTCGGAGGTGCAGCGCTTTCTGGTGCTGCACGGCAAGGTCGACCCCAACGGTCGCGCCGAGGTCGAAGTCGAGCTCGAATCGATCAACAGCGGCATTCCGCTGCGCGATGAGCGCATGCGCAAGGAGCTGTTCCAGATCGAGCAGTTTCCCGCAGCCACCATCACTACCCAGATCGACCTGCGCCCGATCAACGATCTGGCCCCCGGCGCGCAGCTGGAGTTGCGCCTGCCGCTGACCGTCAGCCTGCACGGCAAGCAGCACGAATACCCGGCCGAGTTGCTCGCCACGCGTCTGGATGATCGGCGCTTTCAGGTGGTGACACTGGAGCCGCTGGTGATCAACGCCGAGGATTTCGATCTGGCGCCGGGCCTGGAAAACCTGCGCAAACTCGCCGATCTGTCGGCGATCAGTCTGTCGGTGCCGGTGGGTGCGGTGCTGATTTTCACGGCGCGCTGACATGCGCGGTGCGGTGTTCCCCTGGCGTGACGGCAACCGTTTCGAACTGTTGATCGACGGCCCGCAGTTCTTTCCCCGGATGCTCGAGCACATTGCCGGGGCAAAAGAGCAAATCGAACTGGAGCTGTACCTGGTCGAGGCCGGCGCCTGCGCCGAAGCCATCGTCCAGGCGCTGGTCGCGGCGGCCGAGCGCGGCGTGCGCGTGCGTTGCTTGTTCGATGATTACGGCAGCCTCGCGTTCACGCTGCACCTGCGCCAGCGCCTGACTCAGGCCGGGGTCGAACTGCGTTTTTACAATCGCCTGAGCTGGCGGCGCTGGGTCGGCAACTTCTATCGCGACCACCGTAAATTGCTGCTGGTCGATCAATGTCTGGCAGTGGTCGGCGGCACCGGCGTGACCGATGAATTCTGGACGCCGGGCCATGATGTCAGCGAGTGGCACGAGGTGATGGTCGAGATCAGGGGCCCATTGGTGATCGATTGGCAATTGCTGTTTGATCGCCAGTGGATCGCCAACCGCTACCGCCGCGCCTGGCGCCCGGCCGCGCATTTCGGCTTGCCGCGCCTGCCGCGTGTGCCGGACAAGGGCGAAGGCATGGGCCGCGTGGCGTATGCCGATGCCCGTCAACATCGCGACATTTTGCAGTCGTTGTTCCGTGCGTTGAACAGCGGGCAAAAACGCATCTGGATGGCCACGCCGTACTTCCTGCCGACCTGGAAAATCCGCCGCTCCCTGCGCAAGGCTGCCGCGCGCGGCGTCGATGTGCGCTTGCTGCTGACCGGGCCGCGCACCGATCACCCGTCAGTGCGCTACGCCGGGCACCGCTATTACCCGCGCCTGCTCAAGGCCGGCGTGCAGATCTTCGAATACCAGCCGTGCTTCCTGCACCTGAAAATGGTTCTCGTCGACGAATGGGTAAGCATCGGTTCGTGCAACTTCGATCACTGGAATCTGCGTTTCAATCTGGAGGCGAATCTGGAAGCGCTGGACCCGGCGTTGACGGCAGCAGTGGAGGCGAGCTTTGTGAAGGACTTCGGCTTGAGTCAGCTGGTGAGTCTGGAGGAATGGCAGCGCCGACCGTTGTGGCGGCGGGTCAAGCAGCGGGTGTGGGGCTGGGTGGATCGGTTGGTGGTGAATATTCTCGACCGTCGCGGATAGCGGGGACACCCAAAACCACTGTGGGAGCTGGCTTGCCAGCGATGAGGCCATCACATTCAACATATCAGTTGACTGTTAGGCCGCCATCGCTGGCAAGCCAGCTCCCACAGGTTTATGTGTTACCTGAAAAAATTACAGCAATTCAAAGCTCTGCTGCGTCACCGCCTGCGAGTCCAGGCCGATCTGCACGTTGAACTTGCCAGGCTCGGCCGCGTATTTGAGCTGGGCGTTGTAGAACTTCAGGTCTTCCTCGGTGATGGTGAAGTGCACGACCTTCTGTTCGCCGGCCTTGAGCATGATCTTCTGGAAGTTCTTCAGTTCTTTCACCGGGCGGATCATCGAACCGGTGACGTCCTGGATGTACAACTGCACCACGGTTTCGCCGTCACGCTTGCCGGTGTTCTTGACCATGACGCTGGCGTCGAGCTTGCCGCTGGCGTTCAGGGTGGTCGATGACAGCGCCATATCGCTCAGGGCGAAAGTGGTGTAGCTCAAGCCATAACCGAACGGAAACAGCGGGCCGGTGGTGTCATCGAAATACTGCGAGGTGTAGTTGCCCGGTTTGCCCGGCGTGAATGGCCGGCCGATGCTCAGGTGGTTGTAGTAGGTCGGGATCTGGCCCACGGAACGCGGGAAGGTCACCGGCAGTTTGCCCGACGGGTTGTAGTCGCCGAACAGCACGTCGGCGATGGCGTTGCCGCCCTCGGTGCCGCTGAACCAGGTTTCCAGAATCGCATCGGCCGACTGGTTCTCTTCGAGAATCGTCAGCGGGCGGCCGTTCATCAACACCAGCACCAACGGCTTGCCAGTGGCTTTAAGTGCGCGGATCAATTCGCGCTGGGTTTCCGGGATGTTCAGGTCGGTGCGGCTCGAGGATTCGTGGGACATGCCACGGGATTCGCCGACAGCGGCGACGATCACGTCAGCATCCTTCGCCGCTTTCACCGCTTCGTCGATCAGCACGTTGGCCGGGCGCGGGTCATCGACCACTTCCGGGGCATCGAAGTTGAGGAAGTTCAGGTAATCGAGAACCTTCTTGTCGCCCGTGATGTTGGCGCCACGGGCGTAGATCAGGTTGGCCTTGTCGCCGATCACCGAACTCATGCCATCGAACAGCGTGACCGATTGCGCCGGGCGCCCGGCGGCGGCCCAGCTGCCCATCATGTCGATCGGCGCTTTTGCCAATGGACCGACCAGCGCGATTTTCGCGTCTTTCTTCAGCGGCAGGGTTTCGTTCTGGTTCTTCAGCAGCACCAGACTGCGACGCGCCACTTCGCGGGCCTCGGCGCGGTGCAGGCGACTCTCGGCGTAGGTGTCGGCCGGGTCATCCTCGGCCTTGCCGATGCGCAGGTACGGGTCCTTGAACAGGCCCATGTCGTACTTGGCGGCGAGCACTTCGCGCACAGCGTTGTCGATGTCTTTCTGTTCGATCTCGCCAGACTTGAGCAGCCCCGGCAGTTCTTTGCCGTAGAGGGTGTCGTTCATGCTCATGTCGATGCCAGCCTTGATCGCCAGCTTCGCTGCTTCGCGACCGTCGCGAGCGACGCCGTGCTTGATCAGCTCGAAGATCGCACCATGATCGCTGACCGCCAGGCCTTTGAAGCCCCAGTCCTTGCGCAGCAGGTCGTTCATCAGCCAGGTGTTGGCCGTGGCCGGAATGCCGTTGATCGAGTTCAACGCCACCATCACACCGCCAGCGCCGGCATCGATCGCGGCGCGGTACGGCGGCAGGTAATCCTGGTACATCTTCACCGGGCTCATGTCGACGGTGTTGTAGTCGCGACCGCCCTCGACCGCGCCGTACAGGGCGAAGTGCTTGACGCTGGCCATGATGCTGTCGGCGGCGCTTGGGGTCTCGCCCTGATAGGCCTTGACCATGACTTTGGCGATGCGCGAGGTCAGGTAGGTGTCTTCGCCGAAACCTTCGGAGCTGCGGCCCCAGCGTGGATCGCGGGAGATATCCACCATCGGCGCGAAGGTGATGTCGAGGCTGTCGGCGGCGGCTTCTTTAGCCGCAACGCGACCGGACTGGCCGATGGCGTCCATGTCCCAGCTCGACGCGAGGGCCAGCGGAATCGGGAAAATCGTACGGTGACCGTGGATCACGTCGTACGCGAAAAACATCGGAATCTTCAGGCGACTGCGCATGGCCGCGTCCTGCATCGGACGGTTTTCCGCGCGGGTGATCGAGTTGAACGTGCCGCCGATGTTGCCGCCGGCAATTTCCTTGCGGATCAGCTCGCGGGGCATTTCCGGGCCGATGCTGATCAGGCGCAACTGGCCGATCTTCTCGTCGAGGGTCATTTGTTTCATCAGGTTGCTGATGAAAGCGTCCTTGTTTTCCAAAGGTACCGGGGTCGTGGCGGCCAGTACCTGATGACTGGCCAGGCTGACGAACAGACCCAGCAAACACAGCTTCTTCATGAATTTTTTCTCTAGAGCCCAAACGGTGATGCAACACCGGCCAGCCAAAATGTAGGGAGCGACTATTGTTGTTCGGATACCGGCGCAAAATCCTGAGCCGGAAAACCGCAGCCGACAGCGGCAACGTGAACGCGAAGGGCACTTTTTAGCCGATTAGCCCGTCGCATGCCAGTGGCGGCGCCGATTATGCCCCAACCGCTGGCCGGGAATGCCCAGCGCTCGGTTTTTAAATCAAATGTGTCATGGAGCATCACTGCAATGAATATCAGCTCAACCTCCCGTTCACGGCTACAGATCGCCACGTTGCTGGTGTTCGCCACGCTGTTGACCGCGTGCGGCATCAACAATATCCCGACCCTCGACGAACAGGTCAAAGCCGCCTGGGGCCAGGTGCAGAACCAGTACCAGCGCCGCGCCGACCTGATCCCCAATCTGGTGGAAACCGTGAAGGGCTATGCCGCCCATGAGCAGGAAACCCTGACCGCCGTGATTGAAGCGCGGGCCAAGGCGACGTCGATTCAGGTCGATGCCAGCACCCTCGACAATCCCGAGAAGCTCAAGCAGTTCCAGCAGGCACAGGATCAACTGACCGGCGCATTGAGCCGTTTGATGGTGGTCTCCGAGCGCTATCCGGATCTGAAGGCCAACCAGAACTTCCTCGCCCTGCAATCGCAACTCGAAGGCACGGAAAACCGCATTGCCGTGGCGCGTCGCGATTTCATTCTGGCGGTGCAGAAATACAACACCGAGATCCGCACCTTCCCCGGTCGCCTGTGGCACAGCGTGATGTACAGCGATCTGCCGATGCGCGAAACCTTCGAAGCCACCACGCCCGGCGCGGAGAAGGCCCCGGAAGTGAAATTCTGATTCGAGGTCGCCCATGCGTGTGTTGAAACTGAGCCTGGTGCTGCTGCTCTGGCTGTTCGCCGTCAGCGCCCGGGCCGAATTGGCGTTTCCGCCGCTGAGCGGGCGCGTGGTCGATCAGGCGCAGATGCTCGAGCCATCGATTCGCGCCCAACTGAGCCAGCAATTGCAGGCGCACGAACAGGCCACCGGCGAGCAATTGGTGGTGGTCACGTTGCCCGATCTGCAGGGCACCACCATCGAGGATTTCGGCGTTCAGCTCGGTCGGCACTGGGGCATCGGTCAGAAAGACAAGAACAACGGCGCCTTGCTGATCGTCGCGCGTGACGAGCGCAAACTGCGCATCGAAGTCGGCTATGGCCTGGAGGATCGCCTGACCGATGCGCAGTCGTCGGTGATCATTCATCAGGTCATCACGCCGGCGTTCAAGGCCGGCAACTTCAGCAAAGGCATCAGCGATGGCGTTGCGGCGATGCTGGTGGTGCTCGGTGGCAATCCGCTGGACGAACCGTCGACCGTGTACGAATCCAGCGGCGACCCGGCGGATGATTTCATCTCGCGGCACCCGGCGCTGTTCATGTTTCTGGTGATGTTGTTCATCGTGACGGTGTTTGTCTGCCAGATGCTCGGTATCCTGCCTGCCGGCCGGGGCGGCTCCGGAGGAGGGGGCGGCTTTGGCGGTGGCGGCGGATTCGGCGGCGGTGGCGGTGGCGGCTTCAGCGGTGGCGGGGGCAGTTTCGGCGGCGGCGGTTCGTCCGGCGGCTGGTGAGATCAAAAGAATAATGAGCAGGCATTTTTCGACATGGCATTACTGACTGAACACGAACAACGCAAAGTCGCCGAGGCCATTGCCCGGGTCGAGCGCAATACCGACGCCGAGCTGGTCACGGTGCTCGCTGCCCGTGCCGACGATTACGCGTACATCCCGCTGCTCTGGGCCAGTCTGCTGGCCCTGGTGTTGCCGGGCATCGTCCACTACTTCACCGGCTGGTTGACCCTGCGCAGTCTGCTGCTGGTGCAATGGGGCATGTTCATCGTCCTCTGCCTGTTGTTCCGTCTGCCGAAAATCACCACGCATCTGGTCCCGCGTCGCGTGCGCCACTGGCGCGCCTCCAACCTGGCGCGGCGGCAGTTTCTCGAACAGAACCTGCACCACACCGTGGGCAGCACCGGCATGCTGATTTTTGTCTGCGAGGCTGAGCGCTATGTAGAGATTCTGGTGGACGAGGGGATTTCCAAACGGCTGGATAACAGCAACTGGGACGCGATTGTCGCAGCGTTCACCGAACAGGTCCGCCAGGGCCGCACGCTGGAAGGGTTCGTCACGTGCGTGGAGGCGTGTGGCGAGTTGTTGAAGGTGCACGTGCCGGTGACGCAGGTGCGGAACGAGTTGCCGAATCGCTTGGTGGTGTTGGGCTGAAGCAGTCCCGCATATTTGGCCTCTGTGGCGAGGGGATTTATCCCCGATCGGCTGCGTAGCAGTCGCAAAACCTGCGCACATGATTTGAAAGGCCGAACACAGAGGGCCGCTTCGCGCGCCATCGGGGATAAATCCCCTCGCCACAAAGGTCGGTGTCATGGATTTTGCCGTTGGGTAAATAAGAGGGTGTCCCCAACCCTCATCCCCCCTAAAATACCCGCCATTCCCGATTCCGCCCGTCCGAGGCCGCTTGTCCATGTCCGTTTCCGCTTCTTCCGCGCCGTCCGCCAAACCGGCCGCCGATCACCACGCCCAGTTCATCGAGCTGCTGCGAGCCAGCCTCGACGACAGCGGTTTTATCAAATTGGTGTTGGCCAAATACGTCGGTGAAGAGGCGGATCTGCAACGGGTCATCATCAAACCGGTGACGGTCAAGGCGCAGCCGTGTCTGTCTTTCGTTTATCGCTACAAGACCCGCGACATCACCAAGAACCTGCCGCTGAGCGAAGGCGTGGCGCTGATCGCCGGGCTGCTGCCGACCTCGTTCAAAAATGCGCATTTACTGGCGCTGACCGACGAAGCGCAGCTGGAATACAGCAAAAAGGGCAAGAGTTCGCTGTTCAAGAGCAAACCTCAGCAATTGCGTGAAGCGCCTTCGGCCGAGCACAACCGCGAGAAAAATCGTTTCCTTGAACTGAGCCGCCCCTTCCTCAAAGACCTGGGCGTGACCAATGCGCAACACGAGCTGATCCCGGCGATGTCGCGCAAGTGGAAGCAGATCAACAAGTTCATCGAAGTGTTCAGCCATGCCCTGACCTCGTCGCCGCTGGCGCTGGACAAACCGGTGCGGGTCGCCGATTTCGGTTCGGGCAAGGGCTACCTGACGTTCGCCATTCACGACTACCTGCGCAACACGCTGAAGGCCGAGGGCGAAGTCACTGGCGTCGAGCTGCGTGAAGAAATGGTCAACCTGTGTAACGCCGCAGCGGCCAAGCTCGAGCATCCGGGGCTGGTGTTCAAGTGCGGTGACGTGCGCACAGTGGCGCCGAGTGAGCTGGACGTGATGATCGCCCTGCATGCCTGCGACATCGCCACCGATTACGCGATCCACACCGGCATCCGCTCGGGTGCGTCGATCATCATGTGCTCACCGTGCTGTCACAAGCAGATCCGCCTGCAGATCCAGAGCCCGGCGCTGCTCAAACCGATGCTGCAATACGGCCTGCATCTCGGCCAGCAGGCGGAAATGGTCACCGACAGCTTGCGCGCGTTGTTCCTCGAAGCCTGCGGTTACGAGACCAAAGTCTTCGAATTCATTTCGCTGGAACACACCAACAAGAACAAGATGATTCTCGCGGTGAAACGCGCCGAACCGGTCGATCCGACGCAGTTGTTGGCGAAGATCGCAGAGCTCAAGGCGTTCTACCATATCAGCGAACACTGCCTGGAAACCCTGCTGCGCGCCGACGGCTATATGCCTTAACAGGCAGCTGCAAGCTTCAAGCGGCAAGCTGCAAGTTGAAGCATGACGCTGGTGTGCCTGATTTGGGTGATCCTGCTTTTTCTTGCAGCTTGCAGCTTGCAGCTTGCAGCTCAATTTGGGTCTACCTTGAATACTCCCCAGACCTTTCCCCGAGGAGTTTTCCCATGGCCGCGAAAAAGATCCTGATGCTGGTCGGCGATTACGTCGAAGATTACGAAGTGATGGTGCCGTTCCAGGCCCTGCAGATGGTCGGCCACACGGTCCACGCCGTGTGCCCGGACAAGTCCGCCGGCAGCACCGTGCGCACGGCGATTCATGATTTTGAAGGTGATCAGACCTACAGCGAAAAACCCGGTCACCTGTTCGCGCTCAATTTTGATTTCGCCAAGGCCAGCGAAGCCGATTACGACGCGCTGCTGATTCCCGGCGGTCGTGCGCCGGAATACCTGCGGCTGGACGACAAAGTCCTCGAACTGGTGCGCGCGTTCGACAACGCCGGCAAGCCCATCGCAGCGGTGTGCCATGGCGCGCAACTGCTCGCGGCGGCGGGTGTGCTCGAGGGGCGTGAGTGCAGCGCGTATCCGGCCTGCGCCCCGGAAGTCCGGTTGGCGGGCGGCACCTACATCGACATACCGGTGACCGATGGCCATGTTCAGGGTAATCTGGCCAGCGCTCCGGCGTGGCCGGCGCATCCTAAATGGCTGGCCGGTTTCCTCGGTCTGCTCGGTACGAAAATCACCTTGTAGTCGAGGCAGGCGACAGATCGCAGGCGCTGGTCTTTACTCTGAAGCGCGAAATCTCTCAATCGCCCCCAGGAGAAACAGACATGTCCGGATGGTACGAAGTGAGCAAAAGCAGCAACGGCCAATTCAGGTTCGTGTTGAAAGCGGCGAACGCCGAAACGATTCTGACTAGCGAGCTCTACAGCACCCGCGCCGGTGCCGACGGCGGCATCGCCTCGGTGCAGGCCAACAGCCCGCTAGACGAGCGTTACGAGAAAAAATCGACCAAGGACGGCCACCCGTACTTCAACCTGAAGGCGGCCAATCACCAGATCATCGGCAGCAGCGAGTCGTACTCATCGGATGGCGCGTGTGACAAGGGCATCGCCAGCGTGAAGGCCAACGGCCCGACGAAAACCATCAAGGACAAGACCCTGCCGGTGCTCTGAAATCCGACATCAACCTGTGGGAGCGAGCCTGCTCGCGAAAGCGGTGTTCCAGTCACCTTTTGGGTTGGCTGATATGCCGTCTTCGCGAGCGGGCTCGCTCCCAGAGGTGACTACATTTCATTGTGGGAGCGAGCTTGCTCGCGAAGGCGTCAGCCCGGCCAATATCAAACCTCAACCGGTACCGACAATTTCGGATCACCCAACGCATGGCTCTTGGCATCAAAGAACCGCAACTCAACCCCGGTACCTTCAAACACCTTGGCGTAGTGACGCTTCTGATGCTGGATGAACGCGGCACTGCGCGGGTAGATCGAGATCGCCACACACTTCGGTCTGGCCAGGCGCAACGCGCGTACCAGATGCGCATCCTGCTCGCCCAGCGCGTGGCCGAAGATGCACAGGCTGTCGCCATGGGCCAGTAACTGCTCGTAGCAGAACGACAGATAATCCGAGCTGCGAATGGTCTTGAGCTTGTCAGTGCTCGGCCCTTCGGTGACGAACAGCGGCACGTCGTCCAGGGTCTTGATCGTATTGTTGATGGCGAAACTGCCGAGCAGCGTGCCTTCGGTCGAGGTCAGTTTGCGTGCGGTGCCGTCCTGATTGCGCACCAGATGCAGACCACCGTGCAGGTACAGCAGACGCGGTTTGTCGGTGGCGCTCTGGCTCAGATCGAAACTCGCGTCCGCGCCGTTGAACAGGTCGTCGATGGCCTCGCCAGGGTGTTGCAGCGCCCAGTAATTGAGCAGGTCGTAGTTGGTGGTGAACACCGTGCGATAGCGCGCCAGCTCTGCATTGAGCACCGTCAGTGTCGAAGGCTGCATCAGCCGCCACGGGATGTGCACCGCGTGCACGGTGTTGATCAGCGCTTCCTTGATCGCGTAATAGCGATTGCGCGGCGCCGCCGAGCTGACCGCCAGGGCCTTGTTGACCCGGCTGGTGGTTTTCAGGGCGCCCAGCACTTGCTCGAAGCTGCGGGTTTGCAGCGCGTCGAACACCGCCAGTTCCGATGGGCTCAGCGGTTTCTCTTCGACCGTACGGGCGTTTTCGAACAGCGAGTCGTAGCCGAAGTCATCCCACACCGCGCGGCTGGCGCCATTGCCCACCAGCAAACCCTGAAAATCGTTCGAGGCGCGCAGGGCGTTCCAGTCTTCGAGGGTGGCGTCGACATCGAGAAAATCGGTCATTGCGTGGGCGATCTCAAAACAAAGGGCAGATGGACGGCGACTTTATCACGAGCGGACATTGAGCCAGATCAACATTGCTCGTGACCGATCGGTCGATCCTGTGTGCACCCGCCGAATCGAGGCAGTCGATCCGGCTTCAGTCAGGAGACACACGATGAGCAGCACCTTCTTCATTCCGGCGGTCAACATCATGGGCAGCGGCTGCCTCGACGAAGCCATGGTCGCGATTCGCAATTATGGTTTTCGCAAGGCGCTGATTGTCACCGACGCCGGGCTGGCCAAGGCTGGCGTCGCCGCAATGATCGCCGAGAAACTGGCGATGCAGGACATCGATTCGGTGATCTTCGATGGCGCCAGACCGAACCCGACCACGGCCAATGTCGAATCGGGTCTGGGGCTGCTGAAGGAAAGCAAATGCGATTTCGTCGTGTCGCTGGGTGGCGGCTCGCCGCACGATTGCGCCAAGGGCATCGCGCTGTGCGCAACCAATGGCGGGCAGATCGGCGATTACGAAGGCGTCGACCGTTCGAGCAAGCCGCAATTGCCGCTGATCGCCATCAACACCACCGCCGGCACTGCCAGCGAAATGACCCGCTTCTGCATCATCACCGACGAATCGCGCCACGTGAAAATGGCCATCGTCGACCGCAACGTCACGCCACTGCTGTCAGTCAACGATCCGGAACTGATGGTCGCGATGCCCAAAGGCCTCACCGCCGCCACCGGTATGGACGCGCTGACCCACGCTATCGAAGCCTACGTCTCGACTGCCGCCAACCCGATCACCGACGCCTGCGCTTTGAAGGCCATGAGCCTGATTAGCAGCAACCTGCGTCTGGCCGTGCGCGACGGCAGCGACCTGGCGGCGCGGGAGAACATGGCTTACGCGCAGTTCCTCGCCGGCATGGCGTTCAACAACGCCTCGCTCGGATTTGTCCATGCCATGGCGCATCAGCTCGGCGGCTACTACGACTTGCCCCACGGCGTCTGCAATGCCGTGCTGTTGCCGCATGTGCAGAGTTTCAATGCGCAGGTCTGTGCTGACCGACTCAGGGATGTCGCCCACGCCATGGGCGCGGATATTCGTGGTTTCAGCGCGGAGGAGGGCGCACAGGCGGCGATCAATGCCATTCGCAACCTTGCCAAGGACGTCGAGATTCCCGGCGGACTGCGTGAGCTGGGCGCGAAACTCAGCGACATCCCGGTGCTCGCCACCAACGCCTTGAAGGACGCCTGTGGACTGACCAATCCGAGGGCGGCGGATCAGCGCCAGATCGAAGAGATTTTCCGCAATGCGTTTTGAATGAAGGCGCGCAGGCGAGCGAAGTCGAACAGTCCTTCGCTTGCTTCTGCGACCACGGCAAAAGTCCGCACACGGCCCCAATCTGAAACCTGGCCGGCGATGTTGTGGACAGCGCAGATACGGTACTGCCCGACCGCCAATGAGTGTGCAGCCGGGGTTTGCCATTTCCGGTCGCTTTCGACCGCTGCTCTGGCAATCTCCAGGCCAGTGTCCAGATCGAAAATACTGACGAAACCCTCGGCTCGCGTGACATCTCCTGAAAAGATCAGAGGCGTATCGACCTGCGCGCCCTCAATCGGTTCGACAACGACCGGGACGTCGATCTCGGGCCGCAGTCGCACCTCATATCCGCGCTCCTCGCTCCATTCGGACGTGATGCCTGCATAGGTCTGGTGGGCGTGAATCTTCTGCTGGCCCTGGGCCTGAACGGCGTTGATGCTGAACGCCCATCGTCCATTTGCGCTGACCAGCCCTTCGCCGAGCGAATGGGTGTTTTCAATGTTCCAGACCTGCACAAGAGCATTGGGTATGCCGCTGCCGAGCAACAATGTCGCAGGTCCCGTCGTGCTGGCCTCCTCGGGATAGGTAATGGTCGGCGCCGGGGCAGGTTGTGACATGTGCTCGTCGCGAGTGCTCATCATGCTTCTCGTCCATGGCTGATCTGAACGCTGAGGTTGGCATGGTGGGCCTGAATTGGAACCTGTAAGAACTACCAGTCATTCAGTCTTTTTTGCACGCAAGGTAATTTCGTTTTCGTCTAAAAAACTGTCATTTCTGTCAGTTGTCCGGCGTGGCGGCTTCGGGTCGAATGCACGCTACGAGGGGATCGATGTCGATCCCATAGGAGAATGCGAACATGCCGGAATCTATCGCGCCATTGTCCCCAAACGCGCAGTCAGCCGGGGAGCTGGATGCGCTCTTTGGTCTGCGAGCGCTGAAATTCCCCGGAGCGGGCAAGACCATTGCCAAAGGCGTGGCGATCACGCCTTCGGGACAGATCATGGTCAGCGCTACCGTCGAGCAATCGGGCCATTCGTACTACGGCCTTGCGCGCCTGGATGCCGATGGCAATCCGGATCCGGCTTTCGGCACCGGCGGATATCTCAGCGGCCAGTTCGGCACAGGCTCGCTCACGCAAGGCGGGCCATTGATCGTTGATGCGCTCGGACGGATCTGGATGTGCGGTGTGATTGGCGTCGTCAAAGACCAGACTCTTGAATACCAGCAAGTCATCGCCCGGTTTCTGCCCGACGGATCGCCGGACATCGAGTTCGGCGGCGACAGGAATGGCTACCGGATTGTGCCCATGCGGATTCCGGCACTCTTTGGGGCCACGCATGGGCAACTGCTGCTGGCCAAATCCGATCCGCAGCTTGCGCAGCCGGACCGGCTGCTGTTCGTGACCGCGCAAAAGGGCAGTGGCTTGCTGACGCGATTCTATCTCGATGGCTCGGACGATTCATCGTTCGCCAGCAACGGTTGGCTGCCCCTGTCGCTGCCAGGAGTGGCCATTTCGCTGTCCGGGATCATCCAGCTCGACGATGGGCTGATTCTGCTGCATGGCAAAACGGAAGTAACCAATCAGGGATTGGTCATGGCGTTCGACCACAGCGGGAAAGTTGCACAAGCGTTCGGCGACAAGGGTGTACTGCTGTTGAACATTCAGCGCGATGGCCAGCCGCTCGAAAACAGCGTGACGGACATCGCGGTGCAAACGGCGCAGCGCCTGCTTCTGCTCGGTGCGGCGGTCGAGTCAACGCAAGGCACGAAACTGCAACACGGGTTCATCAGTGGCATTACCTACGCCGGCCAAATGGATGACGCGTTCAACAATCCTGTCCTCACCCCGACGGCGCAGGAACGGGATCTGAGAGGTTGGCAAGCAGGGTTTGCGCTGGATGATATCGCCGGTAAACGGATTGTGGCGGTCGGACAGACCTCGGGCAGCGAACGAGGCTTGTTGACGGCAGGCTTTCTGGTCGATGGCGCAGTGGATGATTCGTTTGATGTCGAGGGCGCGAGAGACATTTCATGGTCAGCCATCGATGCCTGCCTGCAAGGCTCTTCAATCCTGGTGTTGGGTCGCAAGGACGACAGCGCGCAGCTGGTTCGCTTGCTGACTGCGCCTGTCACAAAACGGTGTGCCAGCATGGGCAACTGAGCGGTCGGAGGTAAAACCGGGCTATCCTGCCGGCTCGGATGAACCCTGCCTTCGAGCCCACCATGCTGCAAAAAAGCCTGATCCGCCGTCTCGACCTGATCACTCTGCAACTGTTCGTCGCCGTCCACGAGGAAGGTACGTTGACCCGTGCGGCTGCGCGCGAGGCAATCGCGGTGTCGGCGGCGAGCAAGAGCCTGATGGAGTTGGAGGAGGCGCTGGGCATCGCTTTGTTCGTGCGCCAAGCCAAAGGCATGATCCTCACGCCGGCCGGTGAGACCCTGCTGCACCATGCGCGGCAGATGCTCTTCAACGTGGAAAAGATGGGCCTGGAACTGGGCGAGCACAGCCACGGTGTGCGGGGTTACGTGCGCATGCTGGCCAATCTTTCGGCGATCATTCAGTTCCTGCCCGAAGACTTGCGCGACTTCTCCGCGCGGCAGCCGCAGGTCAAGACCGACCTTGAAGAACGCCCCAGCGCCGGGGTGATTCAGGGCGTGCTCGATGGCGTCGCCGACCTCGGCATCTGCTCCGACGACAGCGACACCAAAGGCCTGCACAGCGTGTTGTACCGCCAGGACAAACTGGTGGTGGTGATGCTCCCGGAGCATCCGTTGGCTGCGCGCGCATCGGTGACTTTCGATGAAACTCTCGACAGCGATTACGTCGGCTTGCACGCAGCCAGTTCGATCAACATGCGTACCCATGCGGCGGCGCGGCAGGCCGGCAAAGTCCTGCGCATCCGCATTCATGTGCCGGGATTCGATGCGGTGTGCCGGATGGTCCAGGCGAACATGGGCATCGGCATTCTGCCGCAGCGAGCCTATGAGTTATTTGGTCAGGCATTGGGCTTGCGCGCGGTGCCGCTGACCGATGCCTGGGCGGATCGCGCGCTGATTGTGGTGGTGCGCGATGAGGCAGGGTTGTCGCCGGTGAGCCGGATGTTGTTTGAGCATTTGCGCGGGAGGTAGATCTTCATTGCGGTTGATGGCCTCTTCGCGAGCAGGCTCGCTCCCACATTGAACTTGTGTGAATACAGAATCTGAAACCACTACAGAACCTTGTGGGAGCGAGCCTGCTCGCGAAGGCGGCCCTGAATTCACCACGCAATCACAGCGGAGCATTCGCATTTCGCGAACGCCCATTGCCGAGAGACGGCTGGATTCGCTGACGATCGTTCCTCTAGCCTTGGCGACATATTCCAAGAACAAGAGGTACCCGCGATGACTGCCCCTTTGAGTGCAATCAAAGTGATCGAGATCGGCACCCTGATCGCCGCACCGTTTGCCGCGCGCATGCTTGCCGAGTTCGGCGCCGAGGTGATCAAGATCGAAGCCATGGGTCAGGGCGACCCGCTGCGCAAATGGCGCAAGCTGCACGAAGGCACATCGCTGTGGTGGTACCTGCAATCGCGCAACAAGAAATCCCTGGCGCTCAATCTGAAATCCGCTGAAGGCATCGAACTGGTCAAGCAACTGGCCGGCGACGCCGACGTGATCATTGAAAACCTGCGCCCCGGTGCGCTGGAAAAACTCGGTCTGGGTTGGGACGTGCTACATGCGCTGAATCCGAACCTGACCCTGGTGCGTATCTCCGGCTACGGCCAGACCGGCCCTTACCGTGACCGGCCCGGTTTCGGTGCGATTGGCGAGGCCATGGGCGGCATCCGCTACACCACCGGCAATCCCGATTCGCCACCGGCGCGGGTCGGCGTCAGCCTCGGCGATTCGCTGGCCTCGCTGCACGCGGTGATCGGCGCGCTGATGTCGCTGTTGCGGGTCAAGACCGGGCAGGGCGGTGGGCAAGTTGTCGATGTGTCGCTGGCCGAAAGCGTGTTCAACGTCATGGAAAGTCTGGTGCCGGAATACGACATGCTCGGCCATGTCCGCGAGCGCAGCGGCGGCGCCTTGCCGGGCATCGCGCCCTCCAATACTTACCTCACAGCCGACGGCGCTTATGTGGTGATTGCCGGCAACAGCGACCCGATCTACAAGCGCCTGATGCATACCATCGGCCGCGCTGATCTGGCCGAGGCAGAAGAATTCGCCCACAACGACGGCCGCGCGGCGCAGAGCGGCTTGCTCGATGCGGCCATCACACACTGGACCAGCAGCCTGCCGATCGACGAGGTACTGGCTGCTCTCGAAGCTGCCGAAGTGCCGGCCGGGCGCATCTATTCGGTGGCTGATATCGTCGCCGATCCGCACTATCAGGCGCGGGACATGCTGCTCAATGCCGACTTGCCCGGCGGCGCAACGGTGAAAATGCCCGGCATCGTCCCCAAACTCTCGGAGACCCCCGGCGGGGTGAACTGGTCCGGGCCGAAACTGGGCCAGCACACCGACGATATTCTCGCCAATCTTGGCCTGACTGAACTCGACATCCAACGTCTGAAAGGCCAGGGGGTAGTGCAATGATCACTGACTATTCGCACAAGCTTATCGTCCAGGAAGTCTCGCCGCGCGACGGTTTGCAGATCGAGCCGACCTGGGTGGAAACGGCTGACAAGATCGCCCTGATCAATCAACTGTCATTGGCCGGATTCAGCCGCATCGAGGCCGGCTCGTTCGTCTCGCCCAAAGCCATTCCGGCCCTGCGTGACGGCGAGCAAGTGTTCAACGGCATTCGGCGTCAGCCAGGGGTGATTTACGTGGCGTTGATCCCTAACCTCAAAGGCGCGCAACGAGCACTGGTGGCCAATGCCGATGAGTTGAATCTGGTGATGTCTGCCAGCCAGACCCACAACCTTGCCAACATGCGCATGCGTTGCGAGGAGTCGCTGGCGGCGTTCGCTGACATCGTTGCGTTTGTCAGCGGTTCGGGTGTGCGCCTCAACGGCAGCATCGCCACCACGTTCGGTTGTCCGTTCGAAGGCCGGATCGATGAGGAGCGTGTGCTGCAGATCGTTGACGCCTATCAGGAACTCGGCATTCAGGGCATCAGCCTCGCCGACACCACCGGCATGGCCAATCCGCGTCAGGTCGATCGCTTGGTTCGGCGCGTTTTGCAACGGGTTTCGCCAGCCGATCTGACCCTGCATTTCCACAACACTCGAGGCCTTGGTCTGTGCAATGTGCTGGCCGCTTACGAGGCCGGCGCGCGGCGCTTCGATGCGGCGCTCGGGGGCCTCGGTGGCTGTCCGTTTGCGCCGGGTGCGTCAGGCAATATCTGCACCGAAGACCTGGTGAACCTGTGCGATGAAGTCGGCATTCCCACAGGGATCGACTTGCCGTTGCTGCTGAAACTCTCGCGCGGCTTGCCGGCGCTGCTGGGCCACGAAGTACCCGGCCAACTGGCCAAGGCCGGGCGCAACTGCGATCTGCATCCGATGCCCACCTGAAGATACAAAACCCTTGTGGGAGCGAGCCTGCTCGCGAACGCGGTGTGTCATTCAACATCGGTATCGACTGATCTGGCGCATTCGCGAGCAGGCTCGCTCCCACAGTTCAAAAGCATTCAGCAGCACCACCAGACAACAAAAACAATCGGACGCCCCCGGCAGTCCTCCTGGAGAAAATCTATGAGCCTCAATGTAATGGAGGCGGGCGTGAATCCGTCCGTCGATCACGACGCCGATAAGGCCCTGGTCAGCAAAGTCGCCTGGCGTCTGATGCCGCTGATCATGGTCTGCTACCTGTTCGCCTTTTTCGACCGCATCAACATCAGCTTCGCCAAATTCCAGTTGCAGACCGACCTGAGTCTGAGCGACACCGCGTATGGCTTGGGCGCCGGGCTGTTCGTGGTCGGTTACGTGCTGTTCGAAGTGCCGAGCAACATGATGCTGTACAAGGTCGGCGCACGGCGCTGGATTGCGCGGATCATGATGTCCTGGGGCGTGGCGACGGCGGCGATGGTCTTCGTCAACAGCGAATGGCAGTTCTATGCGCTGCGCTTCGTCATCGGTGCGATGGAAGCCGGGTTTGCTCCGGGCGTGCTGTATTACCTGACGCTGTGGTTTCCGCAGCACTTCCGTGGCCGCATCACCTCGATGCTGTTTCTCGCCTCGGCGTTTGCCGGACTGGTCGGCGCACCGTTCTCAGGGCTGGTGTTGCAACACCTCGACGGCGTATTGCAGATGCGCGGCTGGCACTGGTTGTTCCTGCTCGGAGGCGTGCCGTGCATCGCCCTCGGTTTCCTGGTGCTGACGCAGCTCAAGGACCGCATCGAGGATGCGCACTGGCTGACGGCTGACGAGAAGAAATTGCTCTCCAGTCGCATCGCCCATCACGAGCCACACAAGAGCGGCGGCTCATTGCTCGCGGCGCTGAAAATTCCCGGGTTCCTGACGTTGGGTTTGATCTACTTCCTGATTCAGGTCGCGTCCTACGGTTTGAATTTCTGGGCACCGCAATTGATCCGCAGCGCCGGCACCGAAAGCCCGGTGATGATCGGCCTGCTGACCGCCATTCCGTACATCTGCGGTGCGATCAGCATGGTGGTGATCGGGCGCTTGTCAGACGCCACCGGTGAACGGCGCAAGTTTGTCGCCGGGCTGGTGATCGTCGGCGCAATCGGCTTTTTCAGCGCAGGAATCTTCGCCAGCCACACGACCTTCCTGATACTCGCGCTCGGCCTGCTCGGCGCCGGCATCATCGCTTCGATTCCGAGCTTCTGGACCCTGCCACCGAAGCTGCTGGCGGGCGCCGGTGCCGGCGCAGCGGGCGGGATCGCGGTGATCAACACCCTGGGGCAATTTGGCGGGATCGTCAGCCCGGTCATGGTCGGACGCATCAAGGACCTCACCGGCAGCACCACCCCGGCGCTCTATGTCATCGGCGTCGCCGCGCTGATTGCGGCCGCTTTACTGCTGTGGGGCTTGCCGCAGAAGTTGCGCACGCTGGACAAATATTGAGATTTGCGGCGTCGGCGATGACGCCTTCGCGAGCAGGCTCGCTCCCACTTTGGAATGCGCTTTGCTGTGGGAGCGAGCCTGCTCGCGAATTCCGACTTCAGACACATGAGAAGATTCGCTGGCCAGATCTGTTGAATCCTACGATGCAGAAAGGGATAGTGCGCGCCTGGAAATATCTTCAAGGAGCGGGAATTGACAATGAAGTCCAATTGGATCAGCGCAGTAGCGCTCTGCGGGTGGTTCATGGCTGGGCAGGCGTGGGCCGATTGCACGCCGCCGGCGGTCAGCGCGGAAGCGGATTTCTCGCTGTGCAAGGACTGGCCGGCTTATCCGCAGATGACCATCACCGCGCTATCGACGTTTGTGCCCGATCCGGTCTATGGCCATGACGCAAGCGTGGGCTCGTACGATCTGGACCTGGCCGTCACTACCGCTGGCAGCCCCAAACCGCTGGCGACCTATCATCAGCCGTCGGTGTTTCTCTCCGATGCCATCGCGCTGGAGAGTCTGGAACTCGACACGGCGCGCTATAAACTCACGCCCGACCTTCGTGCATTCGGCGTCCGCGCCCATTTCAAAGGCTCGTCGCGCGTCAATCCGCTGGATGAAACCCTGCTGTCGCTCTACGTGAAAGAGGGCGACAAACTGCGCCCGGTGCTGGATCGCTTGGTCGTCTACAGCTTCAGTGGCGAGTGGGATGGCAATTGCGCCGGAGAGCGCTCGGAGACGGTGCGTACTCTTGAGATGGGCAAAACCAGTTCCCATGGTTACGCCGATATCATTGTCCGCTCAGTCACCACGGGCCTGGTCGGTGAGGGGCCACCCGACACCTGCGAATCGAAGACCACCCACGAAAAACCGGTGCTGACCACGTTGCGCTATGACGGCAAAACCTACGTTTTGCCGCAAGGTTTCAAGGACATGTGACTGGTGTTACTGATACGAATACTTCAAGGAAGAATCATGAATCTGCATCTCCGAATCTATATCGCCCTCGGCTTGTTCGCGCTTACGGCTCAGGTCCATGCCACTTGCGAAGTAGAAAAATTCGACGGCCATACTCTCTCGCGCTGCAAAATCTGGCCTGCGTTCAACACTCAATCAATTGCAGCGAAGGCCACCTTCGTTCCCGATTCCGCGGGTGCTCAAGACGGCGTGTTCGATCTGGCACTGTCAGTAATCACCGCCACGACGGGCAACACAGTCGCCAGTTATGCCAAACCCGGCGCTTACAACTCCGATGCGATCAGCTTCGATGATCTGATCATCGATACGGCGCGTTACCGCTTGGCGGCGGATGTCCGTGCGTTCGGGCTGCGATCGACGTTCATGAGCCACGGTTCCAGAGCGAATCCGTACTCCAAAACCGACCTGGCTTTGTATGTTCGCGAAGGCAATCGCTTACGCCCAGTGCTGGAAGGCCTGGTGGTGCGCAAGGATTTCGGTGAGGGTACCGGGGAGTGCGATACGCGAGACACACGCATTCGCAGGACTGTCGAAATCGGCTCATCCAGCCACAACGGGTTTGCGGATCTGATCGTCAGTTCCAGCGGTTCGTTGATGGAATCTTTCACTTCAGGCAAACAATGCGCTTCGAAAACCACCAACCTGAAGAATACCCGGGTCACCCTGGTCTACGACGGCCAGCAATATGTCGTTCCCGAAGACCTCAGAGGTTACTGATTCGATGCTTACCGGTCTTAACCACCTCACCCTGGCCGTCCGCGATCTGCAGCGCAGTCTGGCGTTCTATCGCGATGTGCTGCAATTGGACGTCGAAGCGACGTGGGATAACGGCGCCTATTTGTCACTGCCCGGACTGTGGTTGTGCTTGTCAGAAGATCCTCAGCGCAGTGGGGAGCCGGGCGCGGACTATACCCATTACGCTTTGAGCGTGAGCGCGGCAGATTTCACTTCACTGGTTGAGACGTTGAAATCGGCTCAGGTGCCGCAGTGGCGAGACAACCGTAGCGAGGGCGCGTCGTTCTACTTTCTCGACCCCGACGGCCACAAGCTGGAAGCCCATGTCGGCGATTTGCAGTCGCGGCTGGCTGCGTGTCGGCAGAAACCGTACCCCGGCATGCGTTTTAACGACGCGCAGTGATCGGGCGCAGTCGGCTGATATAGACTGGCCGCCACGTGTTCTGGCGCTTGCAGGTTTCTCATGACTCCATCATTGCTGTTGGCCGTTCTGGCTTCGGGTTTCATCTACGGGATCACGCCCGGGCCGGGCGTGCTGGCGGTGTTCGGGATTGGCGCGGCCCGTGGGCGACGGGCCGGGGCGGGTTTTCTGTGTGGGCACCTGCTCGGCGACGTGATCTGGTGCAGCACCGCGCTGGTGGCGATTGTCGGTGCGCGGGAAATCGGCAGCACCGCGTTCGATGTGCTCGGCGTGCTCAGCGCGGTGTACCTGTTCTGGCTCGGCTGGCGTGCGGTGCGTGCCCAACGCCGCAATGGTGACGAGGCGCAAGGGGCGGCGCGACAGCCGTTCTGGCACGGCATCGTCTTCGGCCTGACCAATCCCAAGGCCTACCCGGTGGCGGTGGCGACCTTTACGGCGCTACTGTCGAGCCGCGCCGAACTGCTCAACTGGTCGATGCTGCCGGCGCTGATCGCCCTGAGCTTTATCGGCGGTGCGCTGGCTTACGCTATCCTCATCGGCGTGGTCGGCGCGCAGCGGGTGCGCACGGTGTATCAGCGTAATGAACTGCTCATCACCCGTTTATGTGGCGTGATGTTTATCGGCTTCGCCATCAATGCGTTGATGCACGCGCTGCCGGGGCTGCTGCCGAACAAGACTTGATGGAATGGGCAGGGACGCGCAATCACGATCATGGATGATTGAAATCGCTGCACTGTGCGGACAATCGTTAGAACCATGGCAAGCCCAAACCCTGCGCCGCTGGCGAGCTACATTGACCTGTTGCTGGACGCCGTTTGCGCGGTCGACAAACAGGGCCGTTTCGTTTTTGTCAGCGCTGCCTGCGAGCGGATTTTCGGCTACACGCCTGACGAACTGATCGGCCGCTCGATGATCGAGCTGGTGCACCCGGCTGATCGCCAGCGCACCCTTGCGGCCGCTGGCGAAATCATGGGCGGCGACCCGAAGCACAATTTCGAGAACCGCTATCTGCGCAAGGACGGCAGCGTCGCGCACATTTCCTGGTCGGCGCGCTGGTCGGAAGTCGATCAACTGCGCATCGCCGTCGCCCGCGATATCACCGAGCGCAAGCAGGCCGAGTCGCGGCAAGCGGCGTTGTACGCGATTTCCGAAGCGGCGCACGCGGCGGAAGATTTGCTGGCGCTGTTCAAACGCATCCATCTGCTGATTGGCGAGTGGCTGCCGGCGCTGAATTTTTCCGTGGCGCTGTACGACGAACACTGCGCGCAGCTGAATTTTCCCTATCACGTCGACGATCACGAATTGCAGCCCGAGCAGCCCGGCACCGTCATCGGACGGCTCTGCGCGCAAGTGATCCGCAGCGGCCAGCCAATGTTGCTGACCCCGGACAGCGCCGATGCCACGCCCGATTTTGCTGAGCTGGTGGCGGAACAAAACGCGCCTTGCTGGCTCGGCGTACCACTGAACTCAAAAAACGGCACCATCGGCGCCTTGATCGTCAAAAGCCTCGCTGGCGGCGAACGCTACACCGAGCAGGACAAGGAACTGCTGCAATATGTCTGTGCACAAGTCGCCACGGCCATCGAGCGCCAGCAACTGCACGCGCGGCTCAAGCGCATGGCGCAATACGATCAACTGACGCAACTGCCCAATCGCGAACTGCTGCGTGATCGGCTCAAGGCTGCGCTGGCCCATGCGCGAACCGGGCACGGACGCATGGCGCTGCTGTATGTCGATCTGGATCGCTTCAAACAGGTCAACGACACCCATGGCCATGCCGTCGGTGACATGCTCCTGCAAACCGTGGCCAACCGGCTGAAAGGCTGCGTGCGTGAAACCGATACGGTGGCGCGTATCGGTGGCGATGAATTCGTCGTGCTGCTGCACAGCGTGCATGCCGCCGGCGATCCCGACAATGTCGCCGGAAAAATCCGGCAGGTGCTGGCGCAGCCCATGCGCCTCGACGGGCATGACTTGCGGATCGAATCGAGCATCGGCGTGGCGCGCTTTCCTGAACACGGTGAAGAAGAACAGCAACTGTTTCGGCATGCCGATCAAGCCATGTATGCGGCCAAACGCCTCAATCATCGGGCCTTGGGCAGCTGAAGCGAGCGCGCCGTTCGTCGCGGTTCAGGCAGATTTTCTAAACCTTTGACCGCTAAAACATTCCTAACTGAGGCGGACAATTGTCCGCCGCGACATTTGAGCAGCGGGCGAATCAAGGCCCGTTTGAATTTTCAACAAAGGAGGGCGCGACCATGAGCCGGATGGCCACCCGTTTACGTAACGTCAGTTTTGCAACCCTGCTGTGCCTGTGCGCCAGCAGTGCGTTCGCCCAGTCGCCTGCCGAATTCATCAACGATGCCTCTGCCAAAGGCATGGCCGACATCGAAGCAAGTCGTCTGGCCCACGGCAAGACCGAATCGAAAGAGGTCAAGGATTACACCATCGTTGTGATCAACGACCGCACTACAGCCAACCAGCATCTGGCGAAAATCGCCAAGAAACTCGACCTGCCGGTTGCCCCCCGCGAAGAACTCGCCGACAAGGCCAAAGAGCTGATGCCGGAAGTGAAGGACGGCTCCACATTCGATCAGGCCTACGCTGCCAGTCAGGTCAAGGCGACCGAAGAGGCCATCACCCAGATCGAGCAACAGGCACAGACCACCGACGTGCCGGAAATCAAAGCGTTCGCCGATGAGACCTTGCCGAAACTGCAAAGCCATCTGGAGAAAGCTCGAGCGTTGCAGGCCAGTCGCTAACGACGCCGTAGTGTTGCAGCGCGAGCGAAACCTTCAGTTGAAATGCGATGCTCCCACAGGGTGTGTTTACTTGCTCAGCACTCATTCAAATCCTGCTTTGGCTTGCTCTTGTCGCCCAGCCCCTCAAGATCAAACACCTGATTTTCACCCAACGCGCGGTAATGCCGGCGCAGCGCTTCAAGTTGCTTCAAGTCCAGCGCTTCCAGCCCGAGCATCGCGTTTTGCGCTTCCTTGTTCACCCGCAGCAGCTCATCGAGTTTCAAATGCAAAATGTCGGTATCGCGGTTCTGCGTGTTCTGAATCAGGAACACCATCAGGAACGTGATGATCGTCGTCGAGGTATTGATGATCAGCTGCCACGTGTCGTTGTAACCAAAAATCGGCCCGCTCAACCCCCACAACCCAATCAGAATCAACGCCCCCATGAACGTTTTCGGGCTACCGGCCCACAGGGCAAGTTTCTGGGCAATCTTTGCGAATTTCATGATGGAAGTCCTTGTTTTGGAAGCTTGAAATTCAGACATCGGTGCTGTGCTGAAAATTCTAATTACAAATAACCGGGCGGGACGCCGGAGGCGAGGCGAGCTCATCGGCCTTATCGCTGTATGGTATGCGCAGCTGCACTTCCCGGTTTCAAGCCATGCCCCGACAGGAGAACGCAATGAGTTGGTCTGCCAAGCAATACGTCGCTTTCGAAGATGAACGCACCCGCCCGGCCCGTGATCTGTTGGCGGCGATACCCACGGCGCAGGCCCGGGCGGTGGTGGACATTGGTTGCGGACCGGGCAATTCCACCGAGTTGCTGGTGCAGCGTTTTCCCGAGGCGAGCGTCAGTGGCCTCGACAGTTCGGCGGACATGATTGCCGCCGCGCGCAAGCGCTTGCCTGAAGTGCAGTTTCAGGTGGCGGAGGTCGACAAATGGGCTGACGAGGGTCCGTTCGATGTGATCTTCGCCAATGCGGTGCTGCAATGGGTGCCTGATCACGCTTCGTTGCTGCCAGCCCTGGCGAGCAAGCTTTCAGATGGTGGCAGCCTGGCGATCCAGATGCCGGACAACCTCAACGAACCGTCCCACCGCTTGATGCGTGAAGTCGCCGCCAACGGGCCGTGGGCGAGCAAGCTCGCAGACGCTGCCGGGCAGCGTACCGACATGGCCAGTGCCAGTGAGTATTTTTCAATGCTGCGGCCGCACTGCGCGCGGGTCGATGTGTGGCGCACCACCTATCACCACCAACTTCGGGACGGGGCGGCGGGGGTGGTGGAGTGGTTCAAGGGTAGCGGGTTGATTCCATTCCTGAGCCCATTGACCGAGGAGGAGCGGGCGCAGTATCTGCAGCGGTATCTGGCGGAGGTTGCCAAGGCTTATCCGGCCTTGGCTGACGGCTCGGTGCTGTTGCCGTTTCCACGATTGTTCATTGTTGCAACCCGCTGAAAATGTTCATTCGTCTAGCTCGTTTTTTATCGTGAGTTCGACGCATTGGTTCAGGTCGGCGTAACTCGCAAGAACAACCCGATCGGTCCCCACTCCCTCGGGAGTGTATGTACCGGAGACATGGTGGACAGGTGTTCGGAGACATGGTGGACACATTTTAATAGACACATTGCTCATCGCGAAGGAGATGGCCTGTGTCTTGGCAAGAGGTGTCCACTGTGCAGCTTCGTTCAGAATTCGTGCTGTTGGCTCATCAAGAAGGGGCCAATGTTCGGCAGCTTTGCCGCCATGCTCGACGGCAGCCAGCGCAAAACCCTGCTCGGCATCGCCCAGGTCGTCATGCTGGGCGAGCTGGCGGTGAATCAGGTGCTGGATCATGTGGTGCCGGTCGGTTAGCCGGCGCTGATTTCCGGGCAAAAAAAAACCGGTCGTTGCGACCGGTTTTGCATGCGATAGTTTTCTTCAGACACTGGCGAGCAGGCATTCATAAGGAATACGCAAGCCATCGTGCAGACGTTTGATCATTGCCAGACTCAGCTTGCGCTTGCGGTTCAATACTTCCGAAACACGGCCACTGGTGCCAATAAAGGGCTCGAGATCCCGCGGCGTCAAGCCTTGCTGATCCATACGAAATTTGATGGCTTCAATGGGATCAGAGGGTGGCATCGGAAAATTCTGCTCCTCATACTTTTCTATCAGCAGAGCGAGAATTTCCAACTCATCGCCCTCTGGCGAGTCGATTTCTGCACCCCACAGCTGTTCCATGCGCAGCAATGCTGCGGTCAGGTCTTCCGGGCTACGAATGGGTTTGATGTTCATTAAACGGTCTCCGCGTTGATCTGGTCGTATTGAGCATGGGTCCCAACGAAGCGGATAAAACCAAGTTGCCGTCGGTAGTCGATCGCCAGAATCACTCGATATTTATTCCCGCCGATATTGAATACCACCCTGGCTCCCTTGAGGACACTAGCCGTTCGCAGCTCAGCTTTAACCTCTTGCGGAGTTCGATAAATCGCCTTTTCGATATGGCGGTACCATTCAACGAGAGGTGTCTGGGCATCAGCATGAGCTGGTGTGCTTTCCCAAAACTGTCTTAGCGTCGCTCTTGCAATTATCCGCATCCATGCCTCCTCCCGATACGGGAGATACTAGTCGTTACTGAGTGGAGGGGCAATCTTGAATGTGCTTTGTGAACGGGCGTTCAACATTGAATTGCAAAGCATGTATGGGTCATACGAATTTTCTTGCAATGGTTCATAAAAGATCCGTAATTCAGCATAACGATCCACAATGGCTCCATAAAGACCAATTAAGCCTTGAAGGGTTTGCCATGTCATTCATGCATTTGCTTCACTCGCCGGCTGAGATCGCTAGAAATGTCGGAGAAAACGCCAAAATCCTGCGGCTCTCCAAAAACCTTTCCCGCAAGACGCTCGCAGAAAAGGCGGGGGTTTCCGAATCCACCATCAAGCGATTCGAAGCGACCGGGCTCGTGACGTTGGAGGCTTTGATCCTGATAGCCACTGCGCTTGATGAACTCAACGCTGTGACCAAGCTGTTCAAACCAGAGTAGCCGAGCTCGCTGGATGAGCTGAAGAATGCCAGGCGCAAGAGAGGGATGCGCTGATGATCAAGCCTTTCAAACACACAGAAGCGCTGAATGTTTTGAAAGAGGGCGCCAAGGTTGGTGAGCTGATCAAAGTCGCGGGCCGCTGACTTCGGTGGCCGCACTCCCGGCACGCCTACACGCAAGCGAATCATGGAGATCTGCAAGGATTACAAATGCCTCAAGGCCGAGGAATACATCGAGCAGACTCTCGCTGCGCTCGCCGACTGGAAGAAGGTATTCACTCGATTGAATGTCCCGCACAAAGCCGGGGAGCCGATCTTCAATGTACTGGCGAGGCTGCATCTGGATTTCGAGAAGTAATCCGGGGAGGAAGGGCTCAGCGATCTTCTGGAAGTCTTCACCGCCAACACGCTTCAACTTCCAGACACAAAAAAACCGGCCATCAAGGCCGGTTTTTTCTATTCCTGCATCCCTCGTCGGACAACACAACGCGAGATCAATATTCGGTGGAGCGGGTAGAGGGAATCGAACCCTCATCTAAAGCTTGGGAAGCTTTCGTTCTACCACTAAACTATACCCGCTCAGAGCGGCTGACTTTGTACCAGACTCGGCCACGGATTTGAAGTTTTCTTTTCTCTGCGAGGGCTTTGCCGCGCAGAAATCGGTCGATCGCGAGCAAGGGCTGCGCCGGTGCAACAGGCACTTCAAGCTTGCAGCCTTGCCCGCGATGACGCTGTTTCAAATGGCCAGGGCATGGTGATCCTGCACAAACGAGTAGCGCGTTCGGCTGGCTTGCGGCGCAGGTTTCAGGAAGCCGAGTAGAGCGTTCTGGCTGTCGCGGCAGGCGGCTTTGTGCTCCATGTCGAGGAAGTGCCCGGTGGCTTGCAGGGTGGTGAAGCTGCTGTGCGCTACGTGATTGCCAAACAGGCGTGCGTCTTCAGCGGCGGTGTATTCGTCCCATTCGCCATTCAGGAACAGCACCGGCACGTTGATCTTTTTCGCCGCATTCAGATAGCACTGGCGATCGCTGTGCAGCACGTCGTTGATATGAAAATGCATCTGTCCGTATTCATGCTCGGCGAGACTGCTGACGTGGCGATAGTTGAAACGCTTGAACAGCGACGGCAGGTGTTTGCCGATGGTGTTGTTGACCAGATGGCCGACCCGATCGCCGTCGCGGCTGCCGAGGTAATCGACGCCGCGCTCAAGGTAATCGAGCATGTGCGCATTGATCACCGGGGAGAACGAGCTGATCACGGCTTTTTCGATGCGCCGAGGCTGCTGGGCGAGGGCGACCAGAGTGGCGGCGCCGCCCCAGGAGAACGACAGCACGTGTTCGGCGGCGAAGTGGTCGATCAGCTCCAGCAGAATCTGCCCTTCGACTTCCTTCGTCAGATGTTTCTCATGCCGGTTGTGGGCTTTTGACCGACCCGCGTAGGGCTGGTCGTAGCAGACCACGTTGAATTGCGGGTGCAGGTTTTTCACGGTCTGTGCAAACGACGCAGTCGTGGCCATCGAGCCGTTGACCAGAATGATGGTCTTTTCTGCGGCGTCTGCGCGATAGAACTCCGTGTAAACCCGATACTGACCCTGTATATCCAGCACAGCGATTTCTGGCCTCATGTCATAAGACTCCTGGCAAGCAAGCGGGTATGCGCGCAATCGAGATTGCACGAGCTTTGTGACAGGTAGGCATACGCCTGAAATTTGCTGGCCCATGTCGATCCGGTACGGCAGGTCGACGGGTGTTGTTATTGGCGGGCAGATTGCCGGCTGAGGCGCAGCCCTTGAGGGCAGACGACCGACAAAAAGTTTCTTGGAAGTATGTGGTGACTCATCGGTCACATTTCGGCCGACGTCCTGATTCAAGCAGGAGACTCAGGATCACGCAAGTGCCTTCGGCGAATTGTTCGACAACTTCGGCTGAGCGGTCGCCGGCTTAGAACAAATGAATCTCTTCGGTGCGCAAAGCGCGGTATTCGCCCGGTTTTAGCGCGTGATCAAGGGTCAGTTCGCCGATGGATTCGCGGTGCAGGCGCAGGACTTTGTTGTTGAAGAACCCAAACATGCGCTTGACCTGATGGTAGCGGCCTTCAACGATGCTCAGCCGTGCCGAGCGTGGGCCGAGCAGCTCAAGCTGCGCCGGTTGCGTAGTCAGATCTTCGAAAGCGAAGTAGATGCCCTCGGCAAATTTCAGCGCGTAGCTCGGGTCGATGTCCTGCTCGGTTTCGACGTAATAGACCTTCGGCAGTTTGGTTTGCGGCTGCGTCAGGCGTCGCGACCAGGTGCCGTCATTGGTGATCAGCATCAGCCCGGTGGTGTTGAAATCCAGACGCCCGGCGATGTGCAAATCGTCCTTGTGCGGTTCAACGAGCAGGTCGAGCACGGTCGCATGCTGCGGATCGCGGGTGGCGCTGACGCAACCCGGCGGTTTGTGCAGCATGAAATAGCGCGCCGGCTTACCGCTTTGCAGCACCTCATCGTCAACTTCGACCCGGCTGAATTCCAGCACCTCACTGTGCGGGTCGCTGACGACTTTTCCGTCAATCCGCACGCGCTTTTCCACCAGCAACAGGCGCACCTGCTGACGGTTGTAGCGGGGCAGATTGCTGAGGAAGCGGTCGACGCGCATGGTCAGGATTCAACGGACAAAGGGCCGCGCATCTTACGGGATCGGCAGCCGGCCTGCTTGCAACTGCGCTTCGACCTGGGCGCAGCGCGGGCACAGGCAGGCTTGATTGCGCAGCGCGGCCGGCAGCGCTTCGAGCACCGCCGGGTCGATGGTTACGCCATAGCACCAGCATTCGCGGTCGGCGGTGCGCGGGTCGGCGAGGCTGCAATCGTTGCGCGCACCGCAGGCCGGGCAGTGGTCGGGTTTGACGTCGTTATCAGGCATAGGTCGAGTGCGGCATTTCCATGCAGGTGCGGTTGCGCCCGGTTTGCTTGGCGCGGTACATCGCATGATCGGCCCGCGACAGCAGAGTGTGCAAGGTGTCATCGCGTTGCACGGTGGTGGCGCCGATGCTCACGGTCAGATGCAGGCTGTGGCCATCGTAGGCATATTCGTGTTGTTCGACGTGTTGACGGATCTTCTCGGCAATTTTCTGCCCGGTCTCACCGTCGGTGTCTTTCAACAGAACGATGAATTCTTCACCGCCCCAGCGGCAGACGATATCGGCGTGGCGCAGGCAACTTTGCAGGTCGCGGGCGAAACCGATCAACACCTGATCGCCAGCCATGTGGCCGTAGGTGTCGTTCAAGGCTTTGAAGTGGTCGAGGTCGAGCAGCAACGCGGTCAGCGGCTTGGTTTCCCGTTGGGCCTCGTGCAGCGCTTGCGCGGCGAGGATGTCGAAGCCGCGTCGATTCGGCAGTTCGGTGAGACTGTCGAGGGTGGCGTGCGCCTGGATCTTCGCCTGGAAGCGCTTGATCACCCGATTGAGCAGCGCCAGTACGATCAACGTCACCAACAGGCAGATCAGCAGATTGAGATACAGCGACTGGCGGATCTCGCTCAGCGCGCCGTCTTCGCGTTTATCGACGAACAGGTACCAGTTCAACTCGGGGATAAACCGCACGTTGAGAAAATGCCCCTGGCCCTGAGTGGAATATTCGTAGCTGCCGCTGTGCGGCTTGGGCAACTGGCTGACCAGACTTTTCATGCTCTCCAGTTCGCCAAGACTCTGGCCGATGTGCGCGCCTTCCGGGCCACCCTCGGCACCGGTCAATACGAGGCGGCCGAAGGTGTCGACGAAGTACACGCTGCGTTGATAGCGCTGTTGATACTTGTCGATCAGCTTGATCACCGCGTCCACGGTCAGGCCCACGCCCGCCGCACCGATGAAGCGGTTGTGGTAGTCGTAGACCTTGTAGTTGATGAAGAACGTCAGGTTGTCCTTGTTGGCCAGATCCGGGTCGACGTTGATCTCGTACGGGTCCTGCATGTCGCGCACGCGGAAGTACCAGGTGTCGCGCGGCTCATCGACTTTGACCTGTTTGAGCACGCCTTTGGCGTGGTAGTAGGTGAGCGTGGCATTGGAAACGAAGAACGCCGTGTAGGCGCCGTAATGGGTCATGACCTCGTCGAGATAGCGGGTCATCTGCTCGGGATTCTGTTCGCCATTGACCACCCAGTCGCGCATGAACGTATCGCGGGACATCATCGAGGAAATCAGGATCGGCCGGACCAGGTCTTTCTGGATTTCCGAATAGACCGTGTCGGAGGTCAGTGGCAGTTCAGTGTTGACGATGTTGTCGCGGATCGACTCGCGGGACGCGAAATAGCTCAACAGCGAGGTGGCGAGAAACCCGGCGCCGAGCAGGGCGACGAGGGTGAGCACCAGTGAACGTTGCGAGTACAAGGGAGAACGAAGCGGCATGGCAGATCCGTTGGCAGTGGCCCGATGGGATGCATTCTAGTGGCACTGCGCGCAAATAACTGCTCCCTGTGCGGCGTGAATGGTCGTTCCTTTATTCGGGGGTGGTGCGCCAGAACCTGTGGGAGCGAGCCTGCTCGCGAAAGCGTTGGGTCAGCCACATCCATGTTGAATGACATACCGCATTCGCGAGCAGGCTCGCTCCCACAGGTCGACAGATTCAGGCCAGGGTTTTGAGGTATGCCCGCCATCCCCCGAAATGACTGATATCCACCGCACCCTCCAGGCCATAAGGCTCGCAGATAAACCCGCTCTCCCAGCGCCCATCCGCCAGTTGCACCTTGCCCAACCCGAGCGGCGCCGGAATCCCGGTGAGAAACGAGCCCAGCTCGCTGCTCGGCAACTCCCAGACCTCCACGGCAATCGCCACGCCGCCGTCCTTGACCCGCACCATCCCCGGCCGCAATGGCGGGCCGCCGGCGAGGGCGTGCAGTCGATAGTCCGGCGAACTGAACGTGGTTTCCAGCAAGCGCCCGCCACGCTGGGTCAGTTGCCAGTTCAACGCCAGCCCTTGCAGGTGCGCGCCGCATACCACCAATCGAGCGCGGTCATTGCGCGCAGGGTTCGCCGGAGCTGGCAGGGCACTGTCCTGCTGGCGCTGCAAGGCATCGGCCACGCTCAACAGATACTGATCGGTAAATACCCGCCCGAACAACGTCACGCCCCACGGCAAACCGTTGCTCATGAACGCGGTCGGCACGGCGACGGCGGCGTAGTCGAGCAGGTTCATGAAGTTGGTGTAATAGCCCAGTTCAGAATTGCGCAGCACCGGCTCGGCCTCAAGCTCGGCCAACGTCACTGGACGGCCGATGGTCGGCGTCAGTACGCAGTCGAGATTTTCCAGGGCCTCGTCGCAGAGGGCCTTCAGCGCCTGCAATCGATATTGCGCGCGGAAGGTCTGCACGCCAGTCACTGCCGGAGCCTTGGCCAGCACCGCACGGATCACTGGCAGCACTGCTTCGGGATTCTGCTCCAGCAGCTCACCGGCGACGCTGTAACGTTCGGCCACCCACGGCCCGTCGTAAAGCAACCGCGCCGCTTCCAGAAACGGTGACAAGTCCAGCTCGACGGCTTCGCCACCCAAGGCCTTGAGCCGTTCGATGGCCGCTGCGAACAACTGTGGCCCCTCGTTGCAGCCGAAAAATTCAAGGTCCTGCGCCCGTGGCACGCCGAAGCGAAACGGCCGTGGCGCGCCGAACGCCGAGCCGTCGTTCCATGCCGGGTTGCCTCGGCTGTATTCATCGCGAGGATCGTGTTTGGCCGTCAACGCCAGCAACTGACTGGCCTCACGGGCGGTCGCGGTGAAGGTGGTTACGCAGTCCAGCGTGCGGCACGCCGGCAGCACGCCAGCGGTGGAAATCAGGCCTTTGCTCGCCTTCAAACCCACCAGATTATTCAGCGCCGCCGGCACTCGCCCGGAACCGGCGGTGTCAGTGCCCAAGGCAAAACTGGCCAGGCCCAGCGCCACCGCCAGTGACGAGCCGGCGCTGGAGCCGCCGGACGGATATTCGGGCAATACGCTGTTCGGGCACGCACCATAAGGCGAGCGGCTGCCATTGAGGCCGGTGGCGAACTGATCGAGATTGGTCTTGCCCAGCGGGATCGCCCCCAGCGCCAACAGTTGCTCGACGATGGTCGCCGACTGCTGCGGCACATAGGCAAACGCCGGGCACGCGGCTGTGGTGGGAATGCCGGCCAGATCGATGTTGTCCTTGATCGCGAATGGCACGCCATACAGCGGCAGGCTGTCGAGGTCACGACCGTCGAGGGCGGCCAGATACGGCTCCAGTTCATCGACGCTGAGCAGGTGGATGAACAGGTGATAGTCGGGATTCAGCGCAGCGGCTTTTTCGCGCAATTGCAGCAGCAGTTGGCGCGGTGTGGTGTCGCCATTGCGATAGGCCTGGCGCAGTGCATCGAGTTGCAGATTCATCGGTTGATCCTTATAAAAAATGGCTTCAGTCGAGTTCCAGCACCACCACCCGTTGTCCGGCACGCACCGCCGAACCGGGTTGCACGCGGATCTCTCGCACCACACCGGCCAGCGGCGCGAGCACAGGGATTTCCATCTTCATCGACTCGAGAATCACCAGCACATCGCCCGCCGCGACGCGCTGGCCGGTCTCGACCTGCACCTGCCAGAGATTGCCGGCGATGTGGCTGTCGACGCTGTGTTCACCGCTTTGCAGCGGTGCTTCTTCGCTGGCGTCAGGCACGGCTTCTTCGCTGTCGAAATGCGCCTGGCCACTGGCGATCCAGCGCTCGCGTTCAGCCTTGAACGCGCCCTGTTGCTGCGCACGAAAAGCGCTGATGCCCTCGGCTTGCTGACTGAGAAATGCCTGATAGTCGGCGAGGTTGAGCTGGCTGCGTTCGATGTTCAGATCGAAGCGCCCCAACGGGAAATCGCGGCGAATGCGCAGCAGTTCTTCGGCGCTGACCGGGTAGAAGCGGATCTGATCGAAGAAGCGCAGCAGCCACGGTTTGCCGTCGAACGCGGCGACTTCGCGATAGCGATTCCACATCTGCAGGGTGCGCCCGACAAACTGATAACCGCCCGGGCCTTCCATGCCGTACACGCACATGTAGGCGCCGCCGATGCCGACCGAATTCTCGGCGGTCCAGGTGCGTGCCGGGTTGTACTTGGTGGTCACCAGACGATGACGCGGGTCGAGCGGCGTGGCCACCGGCGCGCCGAGGTAAACGTCGCCAAGGCCCATCACCAGATAACTCGCATCGAACACCGTGCGCTGCACTTCGTCGAGATTCGGCAGGTCGTTGATGCGCCGGATGAACTCCAGATTGCTCGGGCACCACGGTGCGTCCTTGCGCACGGTGGTCATGTATTTCTCGATCGCCAACTGACAGGCCGGGTCGTCCCACGACAGCGGCAAGTGCACGATGCGCGACGGCACTTGCAAGTCCTTGGCGGCGCACACCGCGTCCCATTCGCCGGCGATGATGCCGAGCAGATCGGCCAGCGGCAGTTGCTCGGGCTGGTAGTGCACTTGCAGCGAGCGAATGCCCGGGGTGAGGTCGATCACCCCATGCAGGGCTTGGCTTTCCAGCGCCTGCATCAACGCGTGGGCGCGAAAGCGCAGGACCAGATCAAGCTCCGGCGCGCCGATTTCCAGCAGTAGATGAGTGTCACCAGAAACCCGTGCAACAAGTCGCTGATCGCCTTGGCCCAACGCCAACACCACAGGCGACACCAAACCCTGTGGGAGCGAGCCTGCTCGCGAAGAGGCCGTGTCAGTCAATATCGATTTGTCTGGGGCGACGCTTTCGCGAGCAGGCTCGCTCCCACAGGGGGAATCCCATTTCAGGGCGAGATCGCGGGCGGTCTTGAGGTCGACGGGAATGAACTGAATTTTATCGCCGGCCTTGAGCTGCCCCAGCTGCCACAGATCCGCCTCAATCACCGTCACCGGGCAGACAAACCCACCCAGGCTCGGGCCATCCGGGCCGAGAATTACCGGCATGTCGCCAGTGAAGTCCACCGCACCAATCGCATACGGATTGTCATGGATGTTCGACGGGTGCAGACCCGCTTCACCGCCATCCTCACGCACCCACTCAGGCTTCGGTCCGATCAGGCGCACGCCGGTGCGGCTGGAGTTGAAGTGCACTTCCCACTGGGTCGCGAAGAACGTGGTGATGTAGTTTCCGCTGAAGTATTCCGGGGCGCCGTGCGGGCCGTAGATCACCCGGATCTGGCGCACGCTCGGCAGCGCAGTGATGAGCTGTTCGGCCATTTGCTGGCCGGCGCTGCGCTCGGTCAATGCCGGCACATGCAACACATCACCGGCCCTCAACGCGCGACCGCCATGCCCGCCGAACTGGCCGAGAGTGAAGGTACTTTTGCTGCCCAGATAATCCGGCACTTGCACGCCGCCGCGCAGGCACAGATAGCTGCGCGCGCCGGCGCCGCTGATGCTGCCCAGTTGCAATGTCGCGCCGGCCGGAATCAGCAGCGCGGTGTTCATCGGCACCGGTTCAGCGTCAAGGGTCAAGGCAATCGGCGCGCCGGTCACCGCGACCACCGCGTCACAATTGAAGCGCAGGATCGGCCCGCTCATGGTGATTTCCAGCGCGGCTGCGCCTTGTTCATTGCCGAGCAGGCGATTACCCAGACGCAGTGCTCGGCTGTCCATCGGCCCCGACGGAGGCACGCCGACGGCCCAATAGCCGAGGCGGCCGGGATAGTCCTGCACGCTGGTTTGCGTGCCGGCGCTGAGCACTTCGAAGGTATTGGCGTGATACAGCAGATTTTCCAGGCAACGGGTCCACGGCTGGCCGCTGGCGAATGGAGCATCGAGCAGAATCTGGCGCAGGTAATCGCGGTTGGTTTCCACGCCATACAGCAGGCTATCGCCCAATGCCTGATGGAGTTCGGCGCGAGCCTGTTCGCGGCTCGGCGCCCAAGCGATGAGCTTGGCAATCATCGGATCGAAATACGGCGGGATTTCCACGCCGGCCTCGACCCAGGTGTCGATACGCAACTCAACGCCGTTGGCGGGCGGAAACTGCACAGCGGTCAGCAGGCCCGGGCTCGGCTGGAAATCACGCCCCGGATCTTCCGCATACAGACGTGCCTGAATCGCATGGCCCTGCGGTTCCAGGCCTTGATACAACTCGTTCAGCGGCGGCAGATCACCAGCGGCCAGCTCGATCATCCAGCGCACCAGGTCCACGTCCCACACCTGTTCGGTAACGCCGTGCTCGACCTGCAAGCGCGTGTTCACTTCGAGAAAATAGAAGCGCTGGGCTTCGCTGTCGAAGACGAATTCGACGGTGCCGGCGCTGCGGTAATTCACCGCTTGCGCCAGTTTGATCGCCGCTGCGCACAGCTCATCGGCCATGCCTTCTGGCAGGTTTGGCGCCGGGGTTTCTTCGAGGACTTTCTGGTTGCGCCGCTGCACTGAACAGTCGCGCACGCCGAGAGCGATGACTTCACCGCAGCCGTCGCCGAACACCTGCACTTCCAGATGCCGCGCGCGTTCGATGTACTTCTCGATGAACACCCCAGCGTCGCTGAAGTTGTTCTGACCGAGGCGTTTCACCGCTTCGAACGACTCGCTCAATTCGCTCGCGCTGCGGCATACGCGCATGCCGATGCCACCGCCGCCAGCGGTGCTTTTCAGCATCACCGGGTAGCCGACCTGTTCGGCGGCACTCAGCGCGCAATCGAGGCTGTCGAGCAGGTCGGTGCCTTCGAGCATGGGTACGCCATGCTGTTTGGCCAACGCGCGAGCAGTGTGCTTGAGGCCGAATACCCGCAATTGCTCCGGCGTCGGCCCGATGAAGGCGATGCCCTGCGCTTCGCAGGCTTCGGCGAACGCTGCGTTCTCGGAGAGAAATCCGTAGCCGGGATGAATCGCCGTGGCGCCGCTTTGTTTGGCGATAGCGAGGATTTTATCGACGGCCAGATACGTCGCCGACGCCGCGCCTTCGCCGAGGCTGTGCGCTTCAGCGGCCTGGGAGATGTGCAGGCTGGCAGCATCGGCTTCTGAGTACACGGCGACGCTTTGTGCCTTCAGCACGTTGATCGTGCGCAGGATGCGACAGGCAATCGCGCCACGGTTGGCGATGAGGATTTTTTCGAACATGGCATAACCCCTGAAGGGGGAGCGGGCCGTCCCGCTGTTTTTCGGCAGACATCCGGGCCGTCCCGGATGGAAAAAACACACTTCACTCAAACCCACCACAAACACCCTGTGGGAGCGAGCCTGCTCGCGAAGGCGGTGGATCAGCCACATCAATGCTGAATGACACGGCGCATTCGCGAGCAGGCTCGCTCCCACAGGGGTTAGGGTTGTCTGGTGGATTTCAGGCACTGCCCGGAACGCGCCTGGCACAGGGCAAAAAGCCAACGGCGTAAACGGCTGATGGTCAGTTCCATACCAGCAACTCCGCCGGGGTCGGGTTGTAGGCATTGCATGGATTGTTCAGCTGCGGGCAGTTGGAAATCAGCACGATGACGTCCATCTCCGCGCGCAAATCAACGTACTTGCCCGGCGCGGAAATACCGTCCTCGAACGTCAGCCCGCCGTCCGCCGTCACTGGCACGTTCATGAAAAAATTGATGTTCGGCCCGATGTCACCTTTGCTCAATCGGCCGTCGTGGGCGCAGGCGCGCAGGTAGTTGTCGCGGCAGCTGTGCATGTAGCGTTTTTCCAGGGCGTAGCGCACGGTGTTGCTCTCTTGCGCGCAGGCGCCGCCGAGGGTGTCGTGGCGCCCGCAGGTGTCGGCAACGATGGTCAGCATCGGCTGGCCGAGGTTGGAATACAGCACGCTGCCGGTGCTCAGGTAGACGCTGTTCTGCCGGCGCAAGGTGCGTTGCACGTCGTAGCGTTCCTTGGGGTTGGCGAGGCTGTAAAACAAAGTGTCGACGGCCTGATTGCCTTCCAGATCGAGGATGCGCAGGGTCTGCCCGGCCTTGACTTCCATCAGCCAGGGCTCGCCGGCGGGAATGGTCGCGCGGTAGATCGCGCTGTCGGCTTGCTTGTGCGAAGTGGCGATTGCGAGTGACATGGCAGCGATCCTCAGGCGAACAAACGGTCGGTGTTGATGAAGCCGCGCTCGTTTTCCGGGCGCGAAGTGCGGCAGTGTTCGGCGACGCTGGCGTCGGCGTTCATCCAGCTCAGCTTCAAGGGTTTCGGGGCGTATTCGGGGGACGGGTCCATCGGATGTTGCAAGGCGGTGAGCACCACCAGGGTGTCCATCGGCGCGTACAACTCGATGTAGTCACCGGCCTTCGAGTTGCCTTCGACGAAGTGGAAACGCCCGGCCTCATCGACGCTCACGCGGCTGAACAGATTGAGGGTCATCAGCAAGTCGGACAGGCCCAGGCCCCACTTGCCGAGTTCCACCAGCAGGTTGTCGGTGCCGTTGCGAAAGAAGCCGTTGCGCAGTTCCTGATAGCGGCCCTGACCGTACTTTTCGGCGACTTCCTGTGCGCAAAGCACACCGCCGAGGCTGTCGCTCCAACCGCAGGTGTCGGCGGTGATCGCGGCGAGTACGCGGCCCATGTCCGAGTACAGGCAGTGGCCGGCAGTGAGCTTGGCGGTGTGTTGGCATTTGAGGCTGTCGGGCAGGTTCAGCCGCTCGGTTTTTTCATTGGCATTGAGCAAGGTCAGGCTGACATTGGCGCCGCCGCGCAGGTCGGTCAGGCGCAGCAATTGGCCGCGCTTGAGCACGAACGAACGGTGGCCGCCGCCGGGCAGCAGTTCTTCAGCAAAGGGTGGAAAGAGTTGGATTGAATCAGTCATTGGAGCAGTCCTCTCAAGCAGTGCGAAGGGTGCCCGCCAGCGGCAGCGGCAGGGCCTCGACGGCGGCGCGCTGGGCGCGGCGGTCGCTGTTCAACGGGATGTCGTAGGTGATGCGGGCGCCATAGGCGCCGGGGGCGTGCGGGTCGAGGCGCACCTTGTCGAACACCAGCAGGCGCGTGCCGAGGCTGAAGCCCTCGGACAGGTCGTGGGTGACCATGAACACCGTCAGTTGCGTCTCGCGCCACAGCTCCAGCAGCAGCGCATGCATGTCTTTGCGAATGCCCGGATCGAGCGCGCCGAACGGCTCGTCGAGCAACAACACGCGCGGCTTCATGATCAGCGCCTGAGCGATGGCCAAGCGTTGCTGCATGCCGCCGGACAGCTGTGCCGGGTACTTGTCCAGCGCATGGCCTAGGCCGACTTTGCTCAGCAGTGCTGCAGCCTGTTCGCGCGCCTCGCGTTTGGCGCTGCCGAACAGCCGGCCAAGCAAGGGCGCGCGCGGCAATTCGAGACCGAGGGCGACGTTGTCGAGCACGCTCAGGTGCGGGAACACCGAGTAGCGTTGAAAGACCACGCCACGGCTGGCATCCGGCTCGCTGGCCAAGGGCTGGCCGTCGAGCAGAATCTCCCCGCGACTGGCGCTTTCCTGGCCGAGCAGCAGGCGCAGGAAGGTCGATTTGCCGCAACCGGAGGCGCCGACCAAGGTGCAGAACTCGCCTTCGTTGACGCTCAGGTTCAAGCCTTCCAGAACCACTTGATCGGCGTACTGCTGCCAGACGTTCTTTACTGTGATGAAGCTCATTTCGCCGCTCCCTCGTACCAAGGGAAAGCGCGCTGGGTCAGCTGTTTCAAGCCCCAGTCCATCAGCCAGGCGAGCAGGGTGATCCACACCACGTAGGGCAGGATCACGTCCATGGCCAGGTAGCGCCGCACCAGAAAGATCCGATAGCCGAGGCCATCGGTGGAGGCGATCGCTTCGGCGGCAATCAGGAACAGCCACGCCGAACCGAGCATCAAGCGCAGCGAGATCAGCAAGCGCGGCAACAGCTGCGGCAAGACCACGCGCAGCATCAGCGTCCAGGTCGAGGCGCCGAGGGTCTGCGCCTTGATCAGCAGTTCGACCGGAATGTCGCGGGCACGCTGTTCCAGATCTCGGGCCAGCGCCGGGGTGATGCCGATGACGATCAGCATGACTTTCGATAACTCGCCCAGGCCGAAGACGATGAACAGAATCGGCAGGATCGCCAGCGGCGGCACCATCGACAGCACCGTCAGCAGCGGCGACAACGGCGCGCCGAACAGCGGCAGGGTGCCCGCCG
Organism: Pseudomonas siliginis; assembly: GCF_019145195.1. Classification (GTDB taxonomy): domain Bacteria; phylum Pseudomonadota; class Gammaproteobacteria; order Pseudomonadales; family Pseudomonadaceae; genus Aquipseudomonas; species Aquipseudomonas siliginis. The sequence goes on along the minus strand of NZ_JAHSTW010000011.1, from coordinate 38,456 downwards.
CAATACCGAGGCAAAGACCCGCCAGCGCCGCGATGCCGAGGCCGATGGCCAAGCGCCGCAGACTCGACGCAGTGTCTTGCCACAACAGGTATTCACCGGTGCGGCTGTCGGCGTTGAAGGCCAGGCGTTTTACCGCGTCGCTCATCTGCACGGCGCTGGGCAGCAGTTTGTCGTTGGGGTTGTCCGCCAAGCGCTCGGCCGAGCCTGTGAAGTAGGCGAACAGCACCAGCGCGAACGGCAGGATCACCAACAACAGGCGGCTCGGGCGATCGGGGTGGCGATTGATCAGGCGCATGGCCAAATCCTCCGTGGCTTACAGCTTGGCGTCGGCGGCCATCTGCACGTAGGTCGGATCGAAACGCAGCTTGAGATTGGCTGTGTCGCCGCTGGTCACGCCGTTGGCGAAAGACATGCCGACCGCGCTCGGGTCTTTCGCGCCTTCGCCGAGCAGGCCGTGCTCGAAGGAGAACTCGGCGACCTTGCGCATGGTGTCCGGCAGTTGTTTGCTGGTGGCAAAATTCAGCGCTTCGCTTGGCGTGGCGAACAGTTTTGTGGTGTCCAGTTGCGCCTGGAAGCCGGCGAGATCAGTACCCGAGGCCTTGGCCATGTGCTCCAGCGCCGCTTTGCTCGCGGCATTTTTTGCGTTCATCAAAGCGACCACTTCGAACCACGCGCCAGTCAGCGCTTTGCCCAGGGCCGGGTTGTCTTTGAGGGTGGCGCTGTTGACCACCATCATGTCCATGATCTCGCCCGGAATCTGGCTGGAATTGAACACTTCGGTGACGCCGGGTTTGGCCTTGATATCCGAGAGCATCGGGTTCCAGGTGGTCACGGCGTGGACGTCGTCGGTGTTGAACGCGGCGGCAATGTCGGCGTCGGAGGTGTTGACCACCTTCAGGTCTTTCTCGGTCAGGTCCACCGAGTCCAGCGCCCGGGCCAGCAGGTAATGGGAGACCGACAGCTCGACCAGATTGACGTCCATGCCTTTCAGATCAGCGACTTTTTTACCTTCGCCTTTGAGCACGATGCCGTCGTTGCCGTTGGAGAAATCGCTGACGATCAGCGCGGTGCTGTCGACACCACCGGCAGCCGGAATGGTCAGCGCATCCATGTTGGTCATGGTGCAGCCGTCGAACTGGCCGGCGGTGTACTGGTTGATCGATTCGACGTAGTCGTTGAGTTGCACGACGTCGATCTTGATCCCGTATTTCTTCGCCCATTTGTCGACGATGCCCTGGCTGCCGGCGTATTCCCATGGCATCCAGCCGGCGTAGATCGTCCAGCACACGCTGAAGTGGTCTTTCTGGGCGGCGGAAGATTGCGTGCTGATGAGCGCGGCGAAGGCGGCGGCGAGCAGGGCGGGGAAACGTAGTCGGATCATTGCGGATTCTCCAGTTGATCGAGGGCGGACAGGAAGGCAACGCGGCACCGCGAACGGTGGCTTGTCTCCCGGGCTTTTGTCCCGCCGTGTAACCTCAACTGGAGGTCGCCAACTCTCGGACCAGCCACTCGCGCTTGCGAGCCGGAACCCTAGTCAGCCATTGCAAATTGTGGTGCCGCGAACCTGTGATGACTCCTGCACGGGTTTGCTAAAGCGAGAGGCGTGCCAAGTCGGGCCGAGGCCTCTGCGGCGGGGATCTGCTGGATTGCCGAGGTGAGCGGGGCGAGCGACGGCGCATCGTGGTGGTGCGTGGTTGCACCGTCATGCAGCGCGGTTACGCTTCACGGGTCGCGGATTTTGCGGATAAACAAGATTTCATAATCACTTGTTTCAACTTGTTGCAGGAACGCACCAGATTCTGAAATCGCTGTCTGATTCTTCGACAGTCACGCAATTGCTGACGGTCGCCTGCCAGCGTCGCTGGTATGGCCAACCCGCGGTCCAGGAGGCCGCCATGTATCGCCGAATCGTACTGCTTGCCGTGATGCTTTTTTCCCTTGGCGGATGCGTTCCTTATTCCTATGGAGACAGCTACTACAGGTCAGAGGTCTACACATCACCCGCACCGGCCTATTACAGCGGTGGCGGCTCCTATTACCGCAGCGGCGGCACCTATTACACCCAGCCGCGCTACTACCAGCCAGCGCCGCGTTACTACCAGCAACCGCGTTATTACCAGGCGCCACGGCACTACCAACCGGCCCCGCGTTACTACGAAAGCCGGCGCTGGCACGGCAATGATCGCGGACGCTGGGACGGCCACCGTCGCGGCGGTTGGGATAATGACCACCGCGGTCGCGGCAACTATGATCGTCACAGCGGTCGCCGTGACTACAACGGCCGTGGCAACCGCTGGTAAATCTCTGCAATGAACAAGCGGCGCATCAAGCGCCGCTTTTTTTTGCCCGGCGAAAAGTTGTTCCGTTGGCCATCTCCTAGGAGATTCCCGGAAGCGTCCTACAGTTTCATTTCGTGGCGTTTGTTAGCGTTCGTGGATGCCGAACGAGGCGAGCAATCCTCAGCTCGATAGCGGCGAAAAATGGACGTTCAGCGCTATGAAGCTTCTGGTTATTCACCAAAATTTTCCGGGTCAGTTCCGTCATGTGGTGCTGGCGGCGCTGGAGCGCGGTGATGAGGTTGTGGCGATAGGTCGGGACACTGCACCGGGCGTCGCCGGTGTGGAAATCCATCGATATCGAGCGACCAGCCGAGCGCCCGGCAATATTCACCCGTATCTGATCCGCTACGAACAAGCGGTGATCGACGGGCAGAAGGTTTTTGAAATCCTGGGCAGGCTGAAACGTTCGGGCTATCAGCCAGACGTGATTCTTGCTCATCCCGGATGGGGAGAGACGCTGTTTGCCAAGGACGTCTATGCCGATACGCCGCTGATTCACTATTGCGAGTATTACTATCGAGCGCAGGGCGCCGATTGCGGGTTCGACCCTGAATTCCGGCGAGCCGCAAGGGAGTCGTCACGGCTGCGAGTGCTCAACTCGCTGCATCTGTTGAATCTTCAACAATGCGATATCGCAATCGCGCCTACGCAGTGGCAGCGCAGCCTGTTTCCGGCCGCTTACCGGTCGGCGATTCGGGTCATTCACGAAGGTGTGATTCAAAATTCTGACCTGGCGAAAGTCGGGGCAGTCAGATTGCCCAATGGAATCGAGGTCAAAGCCGGACAGCCGATCGTTACCTATGTCGCCAGAAACCTTGAGCCTTATCGCGGCTTTCACAGTTTCATGCGAGCTATCCCGCTTATTCAGGCCGAGTGCCCCGACGCGCAGATCATCGTGGTTGGCGGTGACGGTGTCAGTTATGGGAGTAAGCCGGTCGGGTACCCGGATTGGCGCAGCAGGATGGAGGCGGAGGTCAGTTTCGATCACTCCAGAGTGCATTTCACAGGGAAACTTCCTTACCAGACTTATCGAGCGGTTCTGCGGTGTTCGAAAGTTCATGTCTATTTGACGTATCCGTTTGTCTTGTCCTGGTCGTTACTGGAGGCGATGGCGTCCGGTTGTGTGGTTGTTGCGTCGGATACGGCTCCGGTAAGGGAAGTCATTGTCGAGGGGGCGAATGGCATATTGGTGGATTTCTTCGACCATCAAGAAATTGCCAGAAGTGTATGCAAGGTTTTGAAGTCGGCAGGTGAGTACGATGGTCTTGCCAGCGCCGCGAAGTTGACGGCAGGTCGGTTCAGTGTGGAATCGGGCGTGAGCCAATATTTTGAGGTTTTTGCAAGCGCGATATCCGGGCATAGCGACATACCAACCGTTCCGCAGTTTGAGCGGGAGGTTTGAAATGTCCAGGAAGTCGCGTAAGCAGGCGATCAAGTGGTTTAAAAGGTTGTTGAAGTATGGATTGTTCTTTTATGTCTGTTACTGCGTAGCGGAATTTTATATTCGCAAAGAACAAACTGCCGAGTCGGCGGCTATTCACCAGGCAAACGAGAAAGCTTGCCAGAACAAGCTGGCGAGCATGCAGCAAGTGCCGATATTAGGCGGCGCCTATATAGATAAGACGCTAGTCCCTGAGTTTTATGTAGGCATGCCTGAAATGGTGAACAAGAAAGCGTGTCTGGCGATTGCTCTGAAGGGGCTTTTCTGGTGGACCGGGACGGGGCTGCACCGGTACCAGGATCAGCGCGCAGAGTCGATCCCCAAAAGTTGGCGGCTCTATAAATTGAACGCCGGACTTTTTACCAGGAAAGAAACCACCGAACCCCATGAGCGCGGTTATCGGCACGTCAACTGGCCGGATGAGTTGATTGTGAAACTAAAGAATTATCCGGGGCTGGAGATTTGGCTCGATGCACCTCCGCCGCATTTCAAGAATGAAGATTCGGTTAGAACGTTTGTCATTACCGGCTGGCCGCGGCGAGATGGAACCCCTCGGTTGATCAACTGTGACGGCTTGATTCGCCCGGCTTCGGAGGAAAAGCTGACTGACGAGAAACTGGCAAGGTTCAGCAGAACTGAATTGGAAAATCTTGATTTCGGCAAACTGAATTTCTTCTGCGCTATCAATCTGGATAACTTCGACTTCGCTGGTGGGCACGGTGGCGTAAAACTCGGATTAGCGTCATTACGCGAAGCACCTGAGATGCTCAAGTATCTCAGTGGTTATCTTTCACGGGCTGTTATTACAAGGAAGTAACAATGAGTTATGTTTTTAGCGATATGGAAAAATCAGAGATTTTCAACGCGGCTAATATTTGCAAAGGAATGAGGCTGAGCTCAAAACAAATTCAGTACGATGCGCTGAAAATAGCAGGGGCAAGCTGCGCCCCCCTGTACCAAAAGCTGTTCGATATTATTGGTGAGAAAGTTTCTGACGTTGTAACTGCCGATAAAGAGGCCGGAGAAGTGCTGAAAAGCGCCAGACTCTGGCTTGCCGTGGCCATTGATGCCAACGGTGGAAACGGTGCCTACTCTGCCCTGATTCGTGGTTACACCTCCCGCCAGGGTGAACTGAGACTGAATACAATTTTCAGTGAAGACCTGATGCAGCTTTCATCCAACCAGGTTGCCGTCAACTTCATCAATACCCTGATCAACGGATCCCTTGGCGGTCAACTGGCGCCGTGGACGGTTCCGTCAATCAGCCAGATCGCTGAAATCGACGCCAGCGCGATTGGCGAGGCCCTGTTCAAGGAGGTTTGCGGGGAGGACGACACCGCCGTGAAACGTAACGCCGGCTGGTCTGGAACGGTCGGTTTCAGCTTGTTAGGTGGAAAGCCTCCCTATGAAACCTGGCGGTTGATCTCCGCCGGTGATTCGAACGGGGAAGATGACGGCCCACCCATCCAGGCAAAAGCCAACCGGCTCGACGACTATAAAAACATTCTCTTCGCCATCGACGCCTATAGCGTCGGCCTGCGAGCGGCGATCAGTAATTTCGGCGTCAATCCACTGCAAAGTCTGCTCTCGGTCGTACCCGAGCAAATCAATATCGCGCTGGCCAGTGGCAGTGTGAATCCGCTGATTCAGCATGTAGTCAAAGGCACGCCTGTTGCCGCCGTGGTCGAGCTGATCTTGCGCTACGGCCAGAACGAATTTCTCGACATGTTCAAGCGCACTCACGACGGCGATTCTGCTGCCACACCCACCACCAACGAAACCTTCGCCAGCAATGCTTACGCCTTCTTCTCGGCATTCTCCCCAGAGCAATCGCAAAGCATCGTCACCCGGACAATAAGCGAGTTCGGCAATGCCAATGCATGGGCAAAACTGGCAGGCGAGGCGACGCCGCTCGGTCTGGCGTTGCGCAACTCTTTGCAGCAACTGAGTGAAGTCGTCATAGAGCGAGCCGACGGTTATCCCGACCGCAACCTCGAGCTTTACGATCCGCACACTGGCGAAGGTTTTATCACCGCGCAGTGGCTGGCGGATCGAGCGCAAATGCTGGCGCGGTTGATTGCCCGAACCCAAGCCTCGTTTGGAGAACACTCGCTGCAGCAGTTTTCCTACTCCGATCTCGCCTCAGGCAAACAGGCGCCGATGACCACCGGTGTGTTGAACCCGCTGGCCCTGTTCGGTGATGACGGCGGGCGATCTTTCGCCGGCGGCGCAAATGCCGATCATCTGTATGGCGGCGTGGGCAATGACTCGATCCATGGGATGGCCGGTCACGATGTCATTGAAGGTGGTCTCGGCAATGACTCGCTAACCGGAGGTGACGGCAATGATGTGTTGTACGGGATGGCCGGTGATGATGTTCTGATCGGAGGAAAGGGGAACGACTCCTTGATCGGGGGCGAAGGCAACGACCGTTATGAATTCGCCAGCGGCGATGGCATCGACGAGATTCTTGATGCCAACGCCGATGGGCAACTGTGGATCAACGGCGCGCCGATTCCCCATCTCAAACGCCGCGCGCCTCTGAGCAATATCTGGTCTACCGAGGATCGGTCCATCACCCTGGCGCTTGTTGAAAACACCCTCAACATCAAATACGGCCAGGGCGATCTGGTGGTGATCAAAAACTTCCAGCCCGGGATGCTTGGCATCCGCCTCCCTGAATATGAGGGGCAGCCGCTCACTGCTGCGGATTTGACGCTTCAGGGCGACTGGAAAGCCAAAGACGCTGATCCCACCGTCCCTGGCGATCAGCCCTCCTTTGATGAGCTGGGCAACGTGGTGCTGCTGCCCAAGGTCAAACAGCGCAACAAGGCCGACGTACTTTACGGTTCCGCCGCAGACGACGTCATTCTTGGCATGGGCGGTTCTGATCGATTGTTCGGCAAGGCTGGAGACGATCGGTTATTCGGCGACAAGCAGACGACAATCGAAAAGGCCATGGCCGACGGTGACGCCAAAGGCAAGGCAAATCGCGGAGACTGGCTCGACGGCGGGCAAGGTGACGATTTGCTTATCGGTACGGCATCGCGAGACGTTCTGCTCGGTGGCAATGACCGGGATACCTTGATCGGCGGTGCTGGTGACGATGTCTTGTCAGGAGACGAAACCACCGGTGCGCTGGAACAAGGTTGGGCGGTCAAACGCGCTGACGTCCCCATAGCTGGTGGTGTCACCAGTCACCGAACGGTCTTTTCAAAGGCCTCGATAAACAGTGCGTCCGAGGGCGGTGACGACGTGCTGTACGGGCAGGGTGGCAAGGATTTTATCGACGGCGGCTGGGGAGAGGACCTGCTTGACGGCGGAGCTGACGACGATTTTCTCAAAGGCGATCAAGGTAACGACACCCTGGCCGGTGGCAGCGGCAACGACGTGATGCTTGGTGACAACCTCGATTGGGGCGGTGGCCTGCCCAGCAGACACCATGGCAACGATGTGCTGGACGGCGGCAGTGGTGATGATTCACTCGGCGGTAACGGTGGCAGCGACGCTTTGTATGGCGGCCCTGGCAACGACATTTTGCAGGGTGATGACGGCGTACTGGACGGCGTCGAAGGCGATGCCGCGCATTTTTTTGGCGATGATCTGCTGGACGGTGGCTCCGGTGATGACACGCTCTGGGGCGGCGGTGGCGATGATTTGCTCTTCGGCGGCGAAGGCAATGACGATCTGATCGGCGATAGCCCTGAGCATCCGGTTCGCTATCACGGCAACGACTTTCTCGATGGCGGCGCGGGGGACGACACCCTGCGAGGCATGGGTGGCGCGGATACGCTGACGGGTGGCGCAGGGGCTGATTTCCTCGATGGCGACGTATCTGACCTGCAACCGGGCGGAAGCAACAATGACGTTCTTCAGGGCGGAGAAGGAAACGATACGTTACAGGGTGGCTTCGGTGCGGACACGCTGTACGGCGGCGCGGGTGACGACATCCTTGCCGGCGATTACGAAAACAGCGCTGAAGCCGAGCAGAATGCCGATTATCTGCACGGTGGCTCAGGCAACGACACGCTGCTCGGAGGCGCTGGCAACGACACCTTGCTGGGCGGGGAAGGGACGGACTACCTTCGCGGCGATTCTGGCGACAACGTGTTTGATGGCGGTCCCGGTGCTGACGTGCTGGATGGCATGGATGGCGCTGACATCTACTATTTCGGCGCTGGCGACGGTCTGGATATCGTCACCGATGCCGGCGGCCGCAACATCATCAGGTTCGGTGCAGGGTTTTGCGCGCAAAGCCTGAAGGCCGACGTTATCGAAGTTACCGTCGGCACGGTGTTGCGACTGGCCAATGGCACGGGCGACGCGATACTCATCAAGAATCACGAGCGGTGGAAGGATTCCACATTCAATTTCAGCGACGGCGGGGTACTGGATTACGCAGATGTCCTGCGCAAAACATTGCCACCGATAGAGATGTCCGAGCCACCCGTACCGGAACCTGTCACCGCCCCGGCAACCCCTGAAAGCAAAGTTGAGGATCCGGTTAAGCCAGACGATGTCACCGCTGCGGCGCAAGGCCCGGTGGCGTCTGTTCAAACGGTCAACTGGACCGATGAGTTCCTCGCGCACACCAAGTCAAAACGCTCCGCCCGCAGACACGCCACAGGTTTTACCTTGAATGAGCAAGGCGTCTGGGTGCGCAGTCATGTCACCACCAGCGACACCGGTTACACCACTCACACCGAGCTGATCGATGGCAGCGTCGAAGCGGGGACACTGTCTGAAACGCCGCCATGGATGAAGGCTGATGCAGGGCACGCTGTGGTCAGTGAAAGGCAGTCGACAACCACAATCCGTATCGAAAATAAGCAGGTGAGAGCCGAGGGAGCAATGCCTTCCTCTGCTCAGGCGCCTCGCTATTATCGATCCGGTTCGGCCAACGGGTTTTCATTCAATACGGGCGATGTATTGGTTGAAGACCGAAAGGAATCCGGCGCGCTTGAAGGCTGGTACGTCTATCCGGCGGCAAGCTTCTGTTCGGCCGCAACGGTGCGCAAGCAATTCCGCTGGGAGGTCGAAAGCACGATGATCAAAGGCAAAATCGTCCATGGCGACAATGCCGGCGGGCGAGTCAACGTCGAAGTGGAAAACGTTTTCCACGGCGGCGCGGGAGACGATCTGATCGTCGCTTATGCAGGCTCCCCACTTGACTACGGCACTGTCGGCGACAGAACACCGGGCGTGTTTTTATCCGCCGGGGCAGGTGACGATACCTTGCTGGGCTCCGAGGGCGCCGACTATCTGCTCAGCGGCTCGGGTGATGACTGGCTCTACGGCGAAGACGGCGCCGACACCTACGTCGTGCAAGCGCATGCCGGGGCGACAACCACGATTGCGGACGTGCTCAACCCTGTTTTCCACCGAGCAGAAGTTGGCGTAGCGGGGTGGAAAGACGAGTACGGATTGATCGATCAGGACACGGTTGTCCTTCCCGCAGGCGCGCAGCGCGATGCACTGCAATTGAGCTGGGGTGCTGCGCTGATAGAGACCACCCATGTCGAGCTGGAGCCCAACCCGGATCGCGCGGCTTACCGCAACCCGCCGAGAGCGAAAATGCTTCATCCGACACTCGATATCCAATGGGGCGGGACACAGAAAGTCCGCATCGTCTGGCCCCACAGCGGTGAACTTGAGGGCGCCGGTATTGAGCTCGTCAAGTTCGCCGATGGGTCGGTCGAAAATTTGAAGCAGCTCCTGGAATCAAGTCAGCTCGGCCCTGCGCCCGAGACTTTTCATACGGGTGTCATCGTCAACCATCCCACCCGTTCAACTTCCTTGCGAGACGGACGAGCGCTGCCACTCGTGGGCGGTCGCGGCAACGACACGATAAGCGGCGCGGGGGAGATCCGAGGCATGCACGGGGATGACGTGCTCACGGGCAGCCTCGGTGATGATCTGCTGCTGGGTGGGCCGGGCAATGACACGCTGGCCGGCGGCGCGGGAAATGATATCTACCGATACGATGGCCTCGGCAGAGACGTGATCATCAACAACGGAGGCGGCCTGGACGGGATCGATTTTTCCGAACGCAGGCTGACGATCGACAACTTGAAGTTTCACCGTGAGCGCGATGATCTGGTGATCGTGGTCGACTACGGCATGGCACCGAAAATCCGGGTTTCCGGGCACTTTGCCGAAGGTGAAAGCGCTATTGGCTTCATAAGAGTCAGCGAAGGACCAGCGATTCAAGACTACAGCGCAAGGCAAATTGCTGAACGTCTGCACCCGCTTCCGCCACTGAGAGATGTCGAGGAAATTTTGATAAAGGGCGACGATGAAGCGCAGCGGGCCATAAAGGAAATCATTGAGTTCTACGAACTGAATGTCTGACAAGATGACCGATTGAGCCGGCCCGCGATGGCAATCCAGTCGCCATCGCGGGCCTCGCGTCACCTCAATACTGGGTCAGATCCGCTAACGGATGCCGCCCCTCCCAGACTTTATGAAAGTGCGCCTCGACCACCGCATCCGGCACGCTACTGATATCCGGCCAGTGCCAGTGCGGTTTCTGATCCTTGTCGATCAACCGCGCACGCACGCCTTCGCTGAATTCCGGATGGCGGCAGCAATTGAGGCTCAGGGTGTATTCCATCTGGAATACTTCGGCCAGCGACATGTGCCGCGCGCGGCTGATCTGTTCCCAGACCAGATGCGCGGTCAGCGGCGAGCCCTCGGTCATGGTTTTCGCCGCGCGGGCAATCAACGGATCGCTGCTGTCGCGGTGCAGGCTGATGGCTCTCCACGCACAGGCAACGTCGCTGACATCGAGCAGTTCGTCGATCTGCTGACGACGCGGCAGCCACTGCGCTTCGGGCATTTGTTCGAGTGCTTCCTGCTGCAAAGCCTTGAGCAGGCTGTTGAGCTGCATGGCGGTCTGTTCCTGCCAGTTCAATTGCAGCAAGCCTTCGATCAATTGCGGTTGCTGTTCGTCGAGCAGGAAGCGGTCGGCCAGATCCAGATCCAGCGCATCACGGCCGTTGATGTGCGCGCCGGTCAGGCCGAGAAACAAGCCGAGCCTGCCCGGCAATCGGGCGAGAAACCAACTGGCGCCGACGTCCGGATACAGACCAATGGTGATTTCCGGCATCGCCAGACGGCTGCTCGGCGTGACGATCCGCGTGCTGGCGCCCTGCAACAGGCCCATGCCACCACCGAGCACATAACCGTGACCCCAGCAGATCAGCGGCTTCGGATAGGTATGCAGGCTGTAATCGAGGCGATATTCCGCGCTGAAAAACTGCGCGGCCAACGGCGGGACTTCGCCGGGGTGAGCGCGGCAGGCTTCGACCAGGCTGCGCACCTCGCCACCGGCGCAGAAAGCTTTGCTGCCGTTACCGCGCAGCAGCACGCAGACGATTTGCGGGTCATTGGCCCAGGCGTTCAATTTGTCGCTGAGCGCGTTGATCATCGGCAAGGACAGCGCGTTCAGCGATTTTTCGGCATCCAGGCTGGCGATGCCGATGCGGGCGCCGTCGGTGCCGGTAAGTTCTTCGAAGTGCAGATTCATCGTGACCTCGATCGGGAATTTGAGCGAACAGTATGATCGCTATGGGGGAAAGTGCCGGATCTGCGTCAGATCAATTGACAAGCGTGGTCGGCTTTCCTAGGGTTCGCCCCATTGTTTTTGCCGGAAATGACCATGACTGCTGACGACCGTATCAAACTCGAACCGAGCTGGAAGGAGGCACTGCGTGCTGAGTTCGACCAGCCTTACATGGCAGAGTTGCGCAGCTTTCTGCAGCAGGAGCGGGCCGCCGGCAAGGAGATCTATCCGCCGGGACCGATGATTTTCAACGCACTGAACTCAACGCCCCTGGACAAGGTGAAAGTGGTGATTCTCGGCCAGGACCCTTACCACGGCCCGGGCCAGGCCCACGGTCTGTGTTTCTCGGTGCAACCGGGCGTGCCGGCACCGCCGTCGCTGGTCAACATCTATAAAGAGTTGAAACGCGACCTCAATATCGACATTCCCAACCACGGCTACCTGCAGAGCTGGGCCGAACAGGGCGTGCTGCTGCTCAACACCACCATGACGGTTGAGCGCGCCAACGCCAACGCGCACAAGGACAAGGGCTGGCAACACTTCACCGACCGCATCATTGAGGTGGTCAGCGAGCGGCAGCCGCATCTGGTGTTCATGCTCTGGGGCGCCCATGCGCAGAGCAAGCAGAAGCTGATCGACGCGACCAAGCACCTGGTGCTGACCTCGGTGCATCCGTCGCCGTTGTCGGCCTATCGCGGGTTTTTGGGCTGTGGGCATTTCAGCCGGACCAACAAGTTTCTCGAACAGAATGGCGAAACGCCGATCGACTGGCGCTTGCCACCGATTTGATGTGTCGACCGGTTTGGCCCCTTCGCGAGCAGGCTCGCTCCCACAGGAATTGTGTACAAGCCACAACCCCCCTGTGGGAGCGAGCCTGCTCGCGAAAAGAGCGACCCGATCTCGCAGACTTAGGCGGGATGACGATTCCAGTATTTGAACAACGGCTCCGCCAGAAACAGTACAAACAACAGCCGCATCACCTGCATCGCCGTCACCAGCGGCACCGACAATTGCAGGGTCTCCGCCGTCAGACTCATTTCGGCAATCCCGCCCGGCATCATGCCCAGAGTCAGTGAACGCAGATCCAGATGGGTCAATGCACTCAAGCCCAGCGCCGCCAGCGACGCGATCAACATGGTCAGCGCCGTGCCGATCAACGTCCGGCCCATGAACGACGGCGCGCGGCGGAAGAACTGCCGATTGAAGTGACAGCCCAGACCGCTGCCAATCAGCCATTGGCCGATCTGACTGCCGCCATTGGGCAAACCGATGTGCAGATCCCAGGTGATGCTGACCGCCGCACTGACCAGTAACGGCCCGAACAGCCATGGATTGGGTTGGCGCAGACGCTGCCAGAGCCAGGCGAGCAGGGCGCCCGCCGGAAACAGAATCGCCAGCCAGCGCCAATCGACACTGCCGGCGTGAGAAATCGGCGTGCCGTCGCCGAGCAGATACTTGAACGCCGCCGGCACGCACAACACCACCACCAACACCCGCAGACTCTGCCCGGCCGCGACATGGCTGAGCAGTGCACCGTTACGAGCGCCGAGGTTGACCATCTCCCCGGAACCACCGGGCATGCTTGAGAAAAAAGCCGTGGCGCGATCCTCGCCGGTGCGGCGCATCAGCCACACGCCGACCACCGCCGAAAGGCTGGTGACCAATGCACCGAAGAAGATCAAACCGAAATGACTGAGCACCTGTTCCATCACCAGCGGGGTGAAGTGCAGGCCGATGCCGATGCCGACGATCCACTGGCCGCACTTGCGCCCGCCAGGGATTTCCGCCAGTTGCCACGGCGTCAGGCAGCGCACCAGGATGATCGCCAGCAACGAGCCGACCATCCACGGAAGCGGCCAGCCGATCTGGCTGGCGATGAAACCGCCAAGCAGACCGACCAGCGGGGTGCCCCACCAGGCTTTCAGGGACAAGCGATCAAACATCGGCAATGACGCGCCGTGCCGCCGAACGTTTACGCCAGATGCGAATCAGCGGCATCAGCAGCATGATCGCGGTGAGGATCCAGCAACCGAAGGTGATCGGACTCGACCAGAGAATCTCCAGCGCGCCATTGGAGATCGACAGCGCGCGACGCAGGTTCTGCTCCATCAGGCCACCGAGGATGAAGCCCAGCAGCAGCGGCGACAGCGGGAAATCCAGCTTGCGCAGGATGTAACCGAAGATGCCGATACCGATCATCAGGAACAGATCGAAGGTGGTCGCGTGCACCGCGTAAACGCCGATCCCGGTGATGATCGCGATGATCGGCACCAGCGCCCAGTTCGGCACGGCGAGGATGCGGGTGAATACGCGGATCATCGGGATGTTGAGGATCACCAGCATCACGTTGGCGATGAACAACGACGCGATCAGACCCCAGACGATGTCCGGTTGCTGTTGGAACAGCAGTGGACCCGGGGTGATGTTGTACAGCGACAGCGCGCCGATCATCACCGCAGTGGTGCCCGAACCCGGAACGCCGAGGGTCAGCATCGGAACGAGAGCGCCGCACGCCGCGCCGCCGATCGCGGTCTCTGGCGCGGCCAGACCACGGGGATCACCTTCACCGAATTTGCCGCTGGTGCCAGCGATGCGCTTCTCGGTCATGTAGGCCACGGCACTGGCGAGCGTTGCGCCGGCACCGGGCAGCACGCCCATGATGAAACCGAGCACGCCGCAGCGCACGTTGACGACGAACACCGACGCCGCTTCCTTGAAGTTGAACATCATCCGGCCGGTGGCTTTCACCGCTTCCTGGCCGTGGTGAGTCTTTTCCAGCAGCAGAAGGATTTCGCTGATCGAGAACAGACCCAGCACCAGAACGACGAACTGGATGCCGTCGGTCAGGTGAATGTTGTCGCCGGTGAAACGGTACACGCCACTGTTGGCGTCGATGCCGACGGTGGAAAGGAACAGGCCGATCAGCGCCGCAATAAAGGTCTTCAACGGTCGATCACCGGCCATGCCGCCGAGACAGACAATCGCGAACACCATCAACACGAAGTATTCCGCCGGTCCGAAGGCAATCGCCCATTTCGCCAGCAGCGGCGCAAACAGGACCATGCCGCAGGTGGCGATGAACGCGCCGATGAACGAACTCCACGCCGACAGTGACAGCGCGACACCGGCCATGCCTTTGCGGGCCATCGGGTAGCCGTCGAGGGTGGTCATTACAGTCGAGGCTTCACCCGGAATGTTCAGCAGGATCGAGCTGATCCGGCCGCCGTATTCGCAGCCCAGATACACCGCCGCGAGCAGGATCAGCGCCGACTCCGGCGGCAGGCCGAGCGCGAACGCGATCGGAATCAGCAACGCCACGCCGTTGATCGGACCAAGGCCCGGCAACAGGCCGACGACGGTGCCGATCAGGGTGCCGCACAGTGCGGTCACCAGGTTGTACGGGCTCAGCGCGACGCCGAAGCCCTGACCCAAATAGCCAAGGGTATCCATATCAGTTCTCCAGGACGCTGAGCAGGCCGAGGGGCAGCGGAACATCCATCAAGCGATCGAACAGCAGATAGAGACCAACCGCCATCAGGCTGATGATCACCACGCTCGGCAGCCAGCGGCCGCCATAGAGACGGGCCATCGGTACGCCGGTAATGATGCTGGCCACGATGAAGCCAAGGGGTTCGAAGGTGCCGGCGAACACCAGCAGCAACACCACGCACAGACCGATCTTGGTCAGGGTTTCGCGATCCAGCGGCGGCTCATCCGGGTTGTGTTTGATCGGCGCCGGGCGAAACACCATGTACAGCAGCGCCAGCCCCATCAGGCCGAGCATCAGCAGCGGAAAGGCGCGCGGGCCGACCGGTTCATAGGAAAAAGCCGCTTGGTACGGCCACGCCATCAGTGCCAGGCCGGCACACACCAGCAGTAACACCGAGGCGAAAATGCGTTGAATAAGCATGGGAGCTCCTGTGCTGCGTCCCCGCGTAGGAGACGCAGCCACTAGACAGAGACGATCACTGGATCAGGCCGAACTCTTTGGCCAGCACTTTGTAGTCGGCGACCTGCTTCTTCACGTAGGTGTCCAGTTCCGGGCCGGTCATGGCGAACGGGAACAGCTCACGCTGATCGCGCAGCTTGGCGAACTCGTCGGAAGCCAGCAGTTTGTCGAACGCGTCTTTCCACCAGGCGTAGTCTTCGTCGCTGACTTTTGGCCCGAGGTAGAAGCCGCGCACCACCGGCCAGACGATGTCGTAGCCTTGCTCACGAGCGGTCGGGATGTCCTTCATTTCCGGTTCGTCGAGACGCTTGTCCGAGAACACCGCGAGCAGACGCATGTCACCGCTCTGGATGTGCGGCATGGAGTCGGAGATGTCGGTACTGCCGACCTGGATGTGGCCGCCGAGCAGGGCCGTGGCGATTTCACCGCCGCCTTCGAGTGCCACGTAACGCAGCTCGCGCGGGTTGATCCCGGCAGCCTTGGCGATCAGTGCGGTCTGCATCCAGTCCTGGCTGCCGACGGTGCCGCCGGAGCCGATAACCACCGAGCCTGGATCTTTCTTCAACGCTTGAACGAGATCGTCGAGGGTCTTGTAGGGCGAATCGCTTTTCACTGCGATGGCGCCGTAGCTGGTGCCGACGGCCGCGAGCCAGCGCACGTTGGTTTCATCGAAGCGGCCGAACTTGCCCTGGGCCAGGTTCAACAGCGAACCGCTCGACCACGCCACCAGCGTGCCGGCATCCGCCGGACGTTGCGCCACTACTGCGTTGTACGCCACCGCGCCGACGCCGCCGGGCATGTAGGTCACGCGCATCGGTTTGCTCAACAGCTTCTGGTTGACCAGTGCGCTCTGCACCAGTTTGCAGGTCAGGTCGAAACCACCGCCGGGGGAGGCGGGGGCGATGCATTCCGGACGTTTCGGCTCGGCCATGAGTTGGCCGGCAAACAGCATCGCGCCAGCGGCGAGAGCAACTTTACGCAGTGATACGTTCATTTGAGTCTCCAGAGGAGTTGTTGTTATGGGTGGACCGAATGACCAAAGGGCAACGCGAAAGCCTAGCGGCAGGCGCAGTTTTCTCGCGGCGCGCGCGCAACGACTGAAACAACGGAGGGGATACAGGACTGCGGCGAGAAGCCGACGGTGCAACGGTGGAATCGAGCAAAGCGAGCAGGCATTACAGCCTTGGTGCGCATGGAGGGCATGCTGGGGTACTCCGTTATTGTTCTTATGAGTCGAAAACGCTTCATGGCGTTTTTCGTTGCGCTGTGTGGCAGCAGCGGCGACAGTCGAAACTGTCCGTGGGCCGACTCTAACCGGCTAACCTTTCAACAACCTTTCAATTGTCTTTCACGGTTTTTCGGCTTCACAGCGGCGGTTGCGGCTGTAAACTCCGCGACAAAGCGCGGCGTCGGCCAACCCTGAACGAGGTAAAAATCCATGCGTGTCCTGCTCGTCGAAGACCATTTGCAACTGGCCGAAAGCGTGGCTCAGGCGCTCAAGAGCACCGGTCTGACGGTGGATGTGTTGCACGATGGCGTGGCCGCCGACCTGGCGCTGGGCAGTGAGGAATACGCCGTGGCGATCCTCGATGTCGGCCTGCCGCGCATGGACGGTTTCGAGGTGCTGGCGCGGCTGCGTGCGCGGGGCAAGAACCTGCCGGTGTTAATGCTGACCGCGCGCAGTGACGTCAAGGATCGCGTGCATGGCCTCAATCTCGGTGCTGACGACTACCTGGCCAAGCCGTTTGAGCTGACGGAACTGGAAGCGCGGGTCAAAGCCTTACTGCGCCGCAGTGTGCTGGGCGGCGAGCGTCAGCAGCGTTGTGGCGTGCTGGCTTACGACCTCGATACGCGGCGCTTCACCCTCGGCGACGAACTGCTGACCCTGACCTCGCGCGAGCAGGCCGTTCTCGAAGCGTTGATCGCGCGGCCGGGGCGAGTGATGAGCAAGGAACAACTGGCCGCGCAGGTGTTCGGCCTCGACGAAGAAGCCAGCCCCGACGCCATCGAAATCTACGTGCACCGCTTGCGCAAGAAACTCGATGGCCAGCCCGTGGCCATCGTCACCTTCCGTGGCCTCGGCTATCTGCTGGAAAGCCGCGATGCATAAGCCCAGCAGCCTGCGCTGGCGGTTGCTGTGGAACCTTGGATGGTTGCTGGTGGTGCTGATGCTCGCCAGCGGCTTGAGCGCTTACTGGAACGGTCGCGAAGCCGCCGACACCGCGTATGACCGCACGCTGCTGGCCTCGGCACGCACCATCGCTGCCGGGTTGTCGCAGCGTGATGGCAGCCTCAGCGCCGATGTGCCTTACGTGGCGCTGGACACCTTCGCCTACGACAGCGCCGGGCGCATCTATTACCAGGTCAACGACATTCACCAGAAGCTGATTTCCGGCTACGAAAATCTCCCCGGACCACCGCCCGGCACGCCGCGTACCGACAGCTATCCGGCCCTCGCGCGCTTCTACAACGCGAAGTACAACGGCCAGAACGTGCGTGTGGTCAGCCTGCTCAAAGCGGTAAGCGAGCCGAACATGAACGGCATGGCGGAAATCCGCGTGGCTGAAACCGACGAAGCGCGGGTCAGCATGGCGCGCAGTCTGGCGGCTGACACCTTGTTGCGCTTGGGCATGCTGGCCGTGGGTGCATTGCTGCTGGTGTGGTTCGCGGTGAGTGCGGCGCTGCGCCCGCTGGAGCGGTTAAGAACCGCTGTTGAGGAACGCCAGCCCGACGATTTGCGGCCGCTGCCGCTGGTGGAAGTGCAGCATGAACTCGGGCCGTTGGTGCGCGCGCTCAATCATTTCACCGAGCGTCTGCGCGGCCAGTTCGAGCGGCAGGCGCAGTTCATCGCCGATGCCGCTCACGAGTTGCGCACGCCGCTGGCGGCACTCAAG
Organism: Pseudomonas siliginis; assembly: GCF_019145195.1. Taxonomy (GTDB): domain Bacteria; phylum Pseudomonadota; class Gammaproteobacteria; order Pseudomonadales; family Pseudomonadaceae; genus Aquipseudomonas; species Aquipseudomonas siliginis. Next base: position 20,269 of record NZ_JAHSTW010000011.1, on the reverse strand, counting down.
GCACGCCTGGAATTGGGCCTGCGCTCAAACGAACCGGAAACCTGGCGCACCACCCTTGAATCGTCCGCGCAAAGCACCGATCGCCTGACCCATCTGGCCAATCAGCTGCTATCGCTGGCCCGGGTCGAAAACGGTGCGCGGGCGATTGCCGAGGGCGGCGCGCAGTTGCTCGATCTGAGTCAATTGGCTCGTGAACTGGGCATGGCCATGGCGCCTTTGGCGCACAAGCGCGGCGTGGCGCTGGCGCTTGAAGCGGATGAACCGGTGTGGCTGCGCGGTGAGCCGACGCTGCTCAATGAGCTGCTGAGCAATCTGGTCGACAACGCGCTGGCGCATACGCCATCGGGCGGCAATGTGATTCTGCGGGTCACGGCCCCGGCGGTGCTTGAGGTTGAGGACGACGGGCCGGGCATCCCGCTGCACGAGCGTGATCGAGTGTTCGAACGGTTTTATCGGCGCAATCAGCAGGTTGCCGGTTCAGGTCTGGGCTTGGCGATTGTCGGCGAGATCTGTCGCGCGCATCTGGCGCAGATCACCTTGCATGATGGCGAGCAGGCAGGGTTGAAGGTGCGGGTCAGTTTTATTGCCGGGTAATACTTTTGTGGCAAGGGTTTTTTGTGGCGAGGGGATTTATCCCCGCTCGGCTGCGCAGCAGTCGCGGTTCGGATCGCAGAGTCTAGGGTCGCTTCGCAACCCAACGGGGATAAATCCCCTCACTACAGGTCAGTAGAACATCGACCGCGACTCTTCCAGATCCGCGCAGAACTGCTTGTTCTCCGGGTCAATCCCCAGCTTCCTGAACGCCGGCACGCTAAACGGGTCAATCCGCGCAAACGGATGATCGGTGTCCTTGCGGCAATACAGGTTGGCCACTTGCACGATATCGACGTAATCGATGCGCGCCGAGTCGCGGCTGAAGTCTTGATACAGCAACGGCAAATGCACCAGGCGCTCGGGAAACTCCCAGACCCGCAGCAATTTCTCGCCCAGCAATGGGTGAATCTGCTCGATCACATGGGTCAGGCTGACCGCATCCGAGAGCAGTTCATTGTGGTCTTCGGCGTAAGTCAGAATCGGCAACACGCCAATCTGATGCACCAGTCCGCCGAGTGCCGCCTGATCGGGTTTGAGCTGGGTGTGGCGACGACACAGCGCATAGCTGACGCCAGCGATTTCCAGACTGCTGCGCCAGACTTCGCGCATCTTCTGTTCGACCACCTCGGAGCGGGCATTGAAGATCTGCTCCATCACCAGACCGATCGCCAGGTTGCTGCTGTAGTTGATGCCCAAACGGGTGATGGCGGTGTGCAGGTCTGTGACTTCCTGCGCGGCGCGCAGCAGCGGACTGTTGACCACTTTGATCAGGCGCGCCGACAGCGCGGTGTCGCGGCCGATGACTTTGCTCAGATCGCTGACGCTGATTTCCGGATCCTCGGCAGCCTTGCGAATCTGCAGGGCCACTTCCGGCAACGTTGGCAGAACCAGGTCATCGTTATCGATGGCCGCAACCAAATCCTGTTGGACCTTTTCCGCCAGTTCGCTCATTTGGACTCTCTAGGGTGTTGCAACAATGCTGCGATCAACGCTGGATTTCGCGGTCGCGATCCAGTTCGTAAGGCAGGTCGAGCACGTGCAACGCGGGGCCTTCGAGGGCGCCCAGACGCAAATCACCGGCTTCGGCAGCTTCGGCCTGCAACACGGCCAGGAGTTCAATGTTTCCTTCGGCGTTCGCTGCCAGGACCACTTCGCCAATCGAGCTGTTGTGGCTGGGGGCAAACAGTTGAGTGCCGGGCTCCGGCAACTCGGCCGCGTCGAGGCGCAGGCGGTACAGGCGCCGCTTGAGCTTGCCCAGGTACTGCATGCGCGCAACGATTTCCTGGCCGGTGTAGCAGCCTTTCTTGAAGCTCACCCCGCCGACCGCCTGCAGATTGAGCATCTGCGGGATGAACAGTTCGCGAGTGGAAGGCATGACCTGACCGATACCGGCGCGGATCTGGCCCAGCAGCCATTGATTCAGTTCGGCCTCAGGCAGGGCGGTCGACAGTTGGCTTTGCACGCTTTGCGCCTGAGCGGCAGGCACCCAGAGTTCGGCGCGCTCGGGCGAGACGCGAATTGCGATCAGGCCTTCATTGCGCACAACGCTGTCGGTTTCGGCCGGCAGTGCCAGACCGAGGCTGGTCAGGGCTGCATCGCCATGTGCCAGACCGAAGCGCACCCATGCGGCGCTTTCATCGGTCAGTTTCGATTTGGAGAACACTGCGTACTTTTTCAGGTCGGCCAGTTGCGGTTCCAGCAGTTCGCTGGCCATCGCCATCACCACGCCGTCACCTTCAAGCAGGATGCGGAAGCTCGACTGCATCCGGCCTTTCTGCGTGCAGCGGGCGCCGAGGCTGGCGCGGGTGTCGCTCAGGTAATTGATATTGCAGGTCAACTGGCCTTGCAGGAATTTTCCGGCGTCCGCACCGCGAACCGCGAGTACGCCTTCATGAGACAGGGTGCAGAAAAAAGCAGAATCGGCCATGGGTCATCGCAGGGTAAATAGACTGGGGCACATCATAAGGGGGCAGGGTTGAAATGGGTAGTTGATAAAGGATCACGGGTGCCCGACCAAAGCCGACTGTGCGGCCCGCGCCGGGGCTGTATACTGCCCGGCAAATTCGAGGAGGGCTCCATGGTCGAACAAGTTGAACTGAATCGCCTCTTTTGGCACAGCCGTCGCGGCATGCTTGAGCTTGACGTGCTGCTGGTGCCGTTCGTGCAGGAGGTTTACGCGACGTTGAATCAAGTGGATCGCGATCTGTACGTGCGTTTGCTGACCTGTGAGGATCAGGACATGTTCGGCTGGTTCATGGAGCGCAGCGAGTCGGAAGATCCGGAGCTGCAACGCATGGTCCGGATGATTCTGGATCGTGTCCAGCCCAAGTAATACGTTCGAATGCCGCTGGCATGCCTCACGGCAGTTGCTGGCGGCGTATCTGCTGGCCCAGGCGTTCGCCATGGGCTCGTTGTTTCTGCTGTCGATTCCACTCTGGGCCAGTCTGCTCGGCGCTTGCGCCTGTGCGCTGCACGGTTTTTGGGTGCTGCCACGGCAGATTCTGCTGAATCATCCAAAAGCATTTTGCGGGTTGCGCCGCGACGGCGATGGCTGGCAGGTGTGGAATGAGGCTGATGGCTGGCAAGCGGTGCAACTGCGCCCGGACAGTCTGGCGCTGCCATTGATCGTAGTGCTGCGCTTTCGCCTGCGCGGAGAGTGGCGGGTCAGGTCGATCTGCGTACCACGTGACTCGCAGGCGGCGGATCTGCACCGACGCCTGCGAGTGCGGCTCAAGTTCAGCCGGCGTAGGTGGGCGGCACCAGAATAGTGTCGAGCGCTTCGGGCAGCAGGTCCGGGTAGTCGAGGGTGTAATGCAGGCCACGACTTTCCTTGCGTTCCATGGCTGAGCTGATCATCAACTCGGCGACTTGTGCCAGGTTGCGCAGCTCGATCAGGTCGCGGCTGACTTTATAGTTGCTGTAAAACTCATCGATCTCATCCAGCAGCAGACGCACCCGGTGCTGCGCCCGTTGCAGACGCTTGTTGGTGCGCACGATGCCGACGTAGTCCCACATGAATCGGCGCAATTCGTCCCAGTTGTGCGCGATGATCACGTCTTCATCCGAGTCGGTCACCTGACTGGCATCCCAGACGGGCAGGGCGGTTGGCGCCGCGACGTCATCGAGTTGCGCAAGAATATCCGCTGCTGCCGAACGGGCATAAACGAAGCATTCCAACAGCGAGTTGCTGGCCATGCGGTTGGCGCCGTGCAGACCGGTGAAGCTGGTTTCGCCGATGGCGTAGAGGCCAGGCACGTCGGTGCGACCGTGCTGATCGACCATCACCCCGCCACAGGTGTAGTGCGCAGCCGGGACCACCGGGATCGGTTGTTTGGTGATGTCGATGCCGAAGCCCAGACAGCGTTCATAAACAGTCGGGAAGTGGCTTTTGACGAACGATTCAGGCTTGTGGCTGATGTCGAGATATACGCAGTCGACACCCAGGCGCTTCATCTCATGGTCGATGGCCCGCGCGACGATGTCACGAGGCGCCAGCTCGGCGCGTTTGTCGAAGCGGTACATGAAGCGCTCGCCGTTGGGCAGCTTCAAATGCGCGCCTTCGCCACGCAGGGCTTCGGTGATCAGGAAACTCTTGGCTTGCGGGTGATACAGACAGGTCGGATGGAACTGGTTGAATTCCAGGTTCGCCACCCGGCAACCGGAACGCCAGGCCATGGCGATGCCGTCACCGCAAGCGCCGTCGGGGTTGCTGGTATAAAGGTAGACCTTGGCTGCGCCGCCCGAGGCCAGAATCACGAAACGTGCGCCGTAGGTGTCGACTTCGCCCGTGGCGCGGTTCAGCACGTAAGCGCCCAGGCAACGATCGCCTTCCATGCCCAAGCGGCGCTCGGTGATCAGATCAACGGCCACCCGCTGTTCCAGCAGTTCGATGTTCTCGCGCTCTTTGGCCTGGGCCAGCAAGGTCTTGAAGATCGCAGCGCCGGTGGCGTCGGCAGCATGGATGATGCGCCGATGACTGTGGCCGCCTTCGCGGGTCAGGTGAAATTCGAAACCACCGTCTTCAGTGCCGGACTGTTCGTCGCGGGTGAACGGCACGCCCTGGTCAATCAGCCATTGGATGGCTTCGCGGCTGTGCTCAACGGTAAAGCGTACGGCGTCTTCATGGCACAAGCCGCCGCCCGCATTGAGGGTGTCGTCGACGTGGGATTCGACAGTGTCGGTATCGTCGAGCACGGCGGCAACGCCGCCCTGGGCCCAGAATGTCGAACCGTTGGCGAGGTCGCCCTTGCTCAATACGGCAATGCGCAGATGACCGGGCAAGGTCAAAGCGAGAGTCAAACCGGCAGCACCGCTGCCAATCACCAGAACATCGTGTTGGAACTGTTGGCTCATTTCAGGATTCCGCTCAAAGCGACCCGGGTCGGGGTTGGCGCAAGACAGCTGGATCGGCGAGTCAAGACAGCCACACAGCCCACTAGTATATAGAGGGGTTGGGCGGCACAATAGCCGGGCCCAGATGGCATTGTGAGACTACTGCGCGGTAAAAAGCGCTGTGCTTCGTCGGAAGTTTTTTTGCCGGTTTGGGAAAAAGACACCTGTATCGGCGCTGAAACAGTCTTTTCCGAGCAGGGTTGCGCAATGTCAGGTGGGTACGGCTATAAATAATTGGAACTTTTGCCAAAGGCCCAAGATCAATAGACGGTGCCAGAAACCAGGGACAGTGTCGGCTTCAGTGCGGAATCTGCGTTTGGATTCCTGCCGGCGAAACCGATAACAAGATTATTCGCGCAGCCGGTTTATCCCGCGCTGCGTTTTTCGTGCGTGCCAAATCAGAGCTCGCAGGAAACTTGCTTGGAGGGGGAGAACTTTTGCGAAAAGCCCGAGTCTATGTTTGCAAGTCTGGTCGTTTAGTAATGCAAGTCTCCTCCGGGCTTATCGAGGAGTGTTCATGCTAACCCAGGAAGAGGATCAGCAGCTGGTCGAACGCGTACAGCGTGGCGACAAGCGAGCTTTCGATCTGCTGGTGCTGAAATATCAGCACAAAATTCTCGGGTTGATCGTGCGTTTTGTGCACGACACCCATGAAGCCCAAGACGTTGCTCAGGAAGCCTTTATCAAGGCGTATCGGGCACTTGGAAATTTCCGCGGTGACAGTGCGTTTTATACGTGGCTGTACCGTATTGCCATTAACACGGCAAAGAACTACCTGGTTTCCCGCGGCCGTCGGCCGCCGGATAGCGATGTAAGTTCAGAGGATGCAGAGTTCTACGATGGCGATCACGGCCTCAAGGATCTCGAGTCACCAGAACGTGCATTGCTGCGGGATGAGATCGAAGGCACCGTCCATCGGACCATCCAGCAACTGCCAGAGGATTTGCGTACGGCTTTAACTTTACGTGAATTCGATGGTCTGAGTTACGAGGACATTGCGAGCGTCATGCAGTGTCCGGTGGGTACCGTGCGCTCCCGGATTTTCCGCGCTCGGGAGGCCATCGACAAAGCCCTGCAACCGTTGTTGCAGGAAAACTGAGACAGCGGCGACAGCCAAGAGAGGAACGCCATGAGTCGTGAAGCCCTGCAGGAATCGCTGTCCGCAGTGATGGATAACGAAGCGGACGAACTGGAATTGCGTCGAGTGCTTAGCGCACTGGATGATGTTGATACCCGTGAGACCTGGGCTCGTTACCAGATCGCTCGGGCAGCCATGCACAAGGATCTGCTGCTTCCGCGTCTGGATATCGCTGCGGCAGTGTCCGCTGCGCTGGAAGACGAAACGGCTCCGGCCAAAGTATCCCGCAGCCCATGGCGCAACTTGGGTCGCCTCGCTGTTGCCGCTTCGGTGACCGTGGCCGTTCTGGCCGGTGTTCGCCTGTACAACCAGGACGAAATCGCCGGTGTTGAACTGGCCCAGCAGTCGAACCAGCCTACTCTGGCCACTCCACAGGTCAAAGGTCCGGCAGTTCTGGCTGGTTACAGCGAAAGCTCGGAAGCGACTGGTCCTATGGCTAACGGCGTTCTGCAAGGCCAGCCAGGCTGGCATGATCAGCGTCTGCCAGGCTATCTGCGTCAGCACGCTCAGCAGGCTGCACTCAAAGGAACTGAAAGCGCGCTGCCATACGCACGTGCCGCAAGCCTGGAAAACCGTTAAGGAGGATCATGCGCGCCATCCCTCTACTTTCGCTTCTGCTCAGTGGCTGGTTCATCGTTCCAGCCCACGCTGACGAGGCCCAGGACTGGTTGACCCGTCTGGGCCAGGCCGAGCAGCAGCAAAGCTTTCACGGTACTTTCGTTTACGAGCGCAACGGCAGTTTTTCCACGCACAACATCTGGCATCGCGTCCAGAATGGCCAGGTCCGCGAGCGGTTATTGCAGCTCGACGGTTCGGCTCAGGAAGTCGTGCGCATTGATGGACGTACTCAATGCGTCAGCGGCACCCTGATTGCGGGATTGGGTGATTCACCCAACGCTGCCGCCCGTGCGCTGGACCCCAAAAAGCTGAAGAATTGGTATGACCTTGCCGTCATTGGCAAGTCGCGCGTGGCCGGCCGTGATGCAGTGATCGTGTCGCTGACGCCTCGTGATCAGCACCGTTATGGTTTCGAGTTGCATCTGGACAGGAAAACCGGGCTGCCGCTCAAGTCGTTGCTTTTGAACGACAAGGGGCAGTTGCTCGAGCGTTTCCAGTTCACCAGCCTCGACACGGATGAAATCCCGTCGGACAAGGACTTGTTGGCAGACGCCGATTGCAAGCCGATCAACATCGCAAGCGACAAGGCTTCTGCAGCTAAAACCGTGCAAAACTGGCGTTCGGACTGGCTCCCGCCAGGCTTTGAGCTGACCAGCAGCAGTTCGCACAAGGATGCGCAGACCAAGACCCAGGTCAGCAGCCTGATGTATGACGATGGTCTGGCGCGTTTCTCGGTGTTCCTTGAGCCGTTGAACGGTGCAACCGTCACCGACACCCGCACTCAGTTGGGCCCGACCGTCGCGGTATCCCGTCGCCTGACCACGCCGCAGGGTGAAATGATGGTCACGGTGGTCGGCGAAATCCCGATTGGCACCGCCGAACGAATCGCTCTATCGATGCGTAACAACGATGGCGCTGCGACCAGCAAGCAGTGAGCTGATTTCAGTCATTTCCACTTCGTCGTTGAGACGTCGAAATGTTTGCTGAGCATTTTCATTTGCAAAACCCCTGAAAATTTTTTATAGGTCAGAGCCTCACGGCTCTGGCCTTGTTTGTTGTTCCCGGAACAAAAATGCCGGTCTGTGGTTTCCGGTGTTCCTTTGCTCCATATCGCTTAACCCTGCTCGTCGTAACGGGAGCTGTATGTCGATACCAAGTTTGAAGTCTTATCTTTCCATCTTCGCCACCGTGCTGTTGCTCGGTCAGGCGGTCCCTGCTGCGCAAGCGGCCGATCTGCCTGATTTCACCCAGTTGGTCGAACAAGCGTCGCCAGCGGTGGTGAACATCAGTACCACGCAGAAACTGCCGGACCGTCGGGTCAATCAGCAGATGCCGGATCTGGAAGGCCTGCCACCGATGCTGCGTGAATTCTTCGAGCGCGGCATGCCGCCTCAGCAGCGCTCGCCACGTGGCGATGGACGCCAGCGGGAAGCGCAATCGCTGGGTTCGGGTTTCATCATTTCGCCGGATGGTTACATCCTCACCAACAACCACGTGATCGCCGATGCTGACGAAATCCTCGTCCGTCTGGCTGACCGCAGTGAGATGAAAGCCAAGCTGGTCGGCACCGACCCCCGCTCTGACGTGGCGTTGCTGAAAATCGAAGGCAAGGATCTGCCGGTGCTCAAGCTCGGCAAATCCCAGGACCTGAAGGCCGGCCAGTGGGTCGTCGCGATCGGTTCGCCATTCGGCTTTGACCACACCGTGACCCAAGGCATCGTCAGCGCCGTCGGCCGCAGCCTGCCGAACGAAAACTATGTGCCGTTCATTCAGACCGACGTGCCGATCAACCCAGGCAACTCCGGTGGCCCGCTGTTCAACCTGAACGGTGAAGTGGTCGGCATCAACTCGCAGATCTACACCCGCTCCGGTGGTTTCATGGGCGTGTCGTTTGCCATTCCGATCGACGTGGCGATGGATGTTTCCAACCAGCTCAAGAGCGGTGGCAAAGTCAGCCGCGGCTGGCTGGGCGTGGTCATTCAGGAAGTGAACAAGGACCTCGCCGAGTCATTCGGTCTGGACAAGCCGGCCGGCGCTCTCGTTGCACAGATCCAGGATGACGGCCCTGCGGCCAAGGGCGGCCTGCAGGTTGGCGACGTGATCCTGAGCATGAACGGTCAGCCGATCGTCATGTCTGCCGATCTGCCGCATCTGGTCGGCGCGCTGAAGGCTGGCGCCAAAGCCAATCTGGAAGTGATTCGTGAAGGCAAGCGCAAGAACGTCGAGCTGACCGTCGGCGCAATCCCGGACGAGGACAAGGAGCTGGCAGGTCTGCCGAAATCCGGCGCTGAAAGCAGCAGCAACCGCCTCGGTGTTGCGGTCGGTGAATTGACTGCCGAGCAGAAGAAAACCTACGACCTCAAAGGTGGTGTGGTGATCAAGGAAGTGCAGGACGGTCCTGCGGCCCTGATCGGTCTGCAACCGGGTGACGTGATCACCCACCTGAACAATCAGGCCATCGGCTCGGCCAAGGAGTTCACCGACATCGCCAAGGCGTTGCCGAAGAACCGTTCGGTGTCGATGCGCGTGCTGCGTCAGGGCCGTGCCAGCTTCATCACCTTCAAACTGGCTGAATAAGCCAGCAACAAGGTAAAAAAGAAACCGCCTCGGAAGAGGCGGTTTTTTTGTGTCTGAAGTTTTTGTCTTGTCGGGAAAGACTCAGCCCATCATGTCCTTGATCATACGCTCCTGCTCCATCAGCTCACGCTGGCGGGCATCGATGCGCGAGGACAGCGGGAAGTTGTTGCCAGCCTTGCGCTTGGCGAAGTCCAACTGCTGAATGGCCTGGCGGTAATCGCCGACCAGCGCAAAATACTCGGCTCGCGCCTGGTGCAGGCCGATGATGTTGCCCGACAAGCCACGGGTTTCAGCAACCTGATACCAGACGTCCGGATCATCCGGGCGGGACTTGAGCAGGCTGTCCAGCGCCTTCTCGGCATCGGCGGCGCGATTCTGTTTCAACAGCAGATCGACACGCACCTGATTCAGCGGATAGTTGCCCGGGAACTGCGTGAGCATGCGGTCGACCCGTGACTGCGCATCGGGCAGGCGATTGTTGGTGATGTCCAGATCGACCTGAGCGAGGTTGTAGATGATCTCGTTCGGCGACTTGGCCAACAATTGCTTGAGATTTTCGCGGGCTTCGTTGAGCTGGCCACCCTTGATTTGCGCGATGGCGAGGCCGTAACGCGCCACATCGTTTTTCGGGTTCTCATCGAGCAGGGCGCGGAAACGCTTGGCGCCCAGCCCCGGGGTTTCTTCATAGATCAACTGCACCCGCGCGCGAATCAACTGGTAGCGCATGCTGTCTTCGATGCCGCCCGGTTTCGCCTGCTCGGCGCGGTTGCGGGTATCGGCGATACGCGATTCGGTAACCGGGTGAGTCAGGAGGAATTCCGGCGGCTTGGCGTCGAAGCGGTACTGGCGCATCAGGCGTTCGAACATGGTCGGCATCGAGCGCGGATCGTAACCGGCCTTTTCCAGGTTGAGGATGCCGATGCGATCCGCCTCCTGTTCGTTTTGTCGCGAGAAGCGCCGTTGTTCCTGCAACGCCGCAGCCTGGGTGCCAGCGATGGTGGCGATGCCGGCATCACCGCCGCCGGCCGCCGCAATGACAATGCCGGCCAGCAACGCGGCCATCATCGGCACCTGCATTCTTTGTGAGGCTTCCACCCCGCGAGCAAAGTGGCGTTGCGACAAGTGCGCCAATTCGTGAGCGAGCACCGAGGCGTACTCACCCTCGGTCTGGGCGTTGAGGAAAAGACCGCCGTTGACCCCGACCACGCCGCCCGGCGCTGCAAAGGCGTTGAGTTGTGGGCTGTTGATCAGGATGAATTCCAGGCGTCGGTCGGAGACCTGACTGGTCTCGACCAGCTTGTAGACGCTGGATTCGACGTAATCCTTAAGCTGCGGATCGTTGAGCTGGGAAACCTGACTGCGCAGCATGGCCAACCAGGCGCGGCCGAGCTGGTATTCCTGTTGCGGCGAGACAATGGCAGAGCTGGCGTCGCCGAGTGACGGCAGATCGTCGGCAAAGCCTGGTGAGGCGAGCAGGCAAGCGAGCGTCAGCAGGGTAGGGCGCAGAAAAGTCATGCACAAAGCCTTGGAGGACAAAGACCTTACTGTAGCCGGACACCGAAGCCGCGACCAGATATTCTAGGCAGCTCGACAACGAACCGGAGTGACGCAATGACTGACGCTGTAGCCCATGACGTGGAACTGGACGCCAGTGGCCTGAACTGTCCGTTGCCGTTGCTCAAGGCAAAAATGGAACTCAACAAACTGCACAGCGGCGCTGTGCTCAAGGTGATCGCCACCGATGCCGGCTCGCAACGCGACTTCCGTACCTTTGCCAAACTCGCCGGTCATGCGCTGTTGCGCGAAGAAGACGAGGCTGGCGTCTACCGATACTGGTTGAAAAAAGCCTGAAGCGCCGCGCCTAAAATCGAAGGGATTATTGATGTTCAAAGTGTTACGCGACTGGATTCAGCGCTACTTCTCCGATGAAGAAGCCGTGGTGCTGGCGGTGCTGCTGGTTCTCGCCTTCACCGCCGTGCTCACCCTCGGCGGCATGCTTGCGCCGGTATTGGCGGGGATGGTGCTGGCGTATCTGATGCAAGGCCTGGTGGTGACGCTCGAGCGACTGCGCGTGCCGGGCGGCGTGGCGGTGGGGCTGGTCTTTGCGCTGTTCATGGGCGCGCTGATGCTGTTTATCGTCGTGGTGCTGCCATTGCTGTGGCATCAGTTGATCACGCTGTTCAACGAGTTGCCGGGCATGCTCGCCAAGTGGCAATCGCTGCTGCTTCTATTGCCCGAGCGCTATCCGCATCTGGTGTCTGACGAGCAAGTCCTGCAAGCGATCGAAGCGGCGCGGGGCGAGATTGGCAAGTTTGGTCAGTGGGCACTGACTTTCTCGTTGTCGAGTTTGCCGCTGCTGGTGAACATCATGATCTACCTGGTACTGGTGCCGATTCTGGTGTTTTTCTTCCTCAAGGATCGGGCCATGATCGGCGAGTGGGTGCGCGGCTATCTGCCTCGCGAGCGCGCGCTGATCACCCGCGTCGCCCAGGAAATGAACCGGCAGATCGCCAATTACATACGTGGCAAAGGCATCGAGATAGTGATCTGCGGCGGCGTGACCTACATCGCCTTCATCGCGCTGGGCCTGAACTACGCGGCGCTGCTGGCGTTGCTCGTCGGTTTGTCGGTGGTGGTGCCGTATGTCGGTGCGGTAGTGGTGACCGTGCCGGTGCTGCTGATTGCGCTGTTCCAGTGGGGCTGGAGCGATCAGTTCATCTACCTGATGGCGGTCTACGGAATCATTCAGACGCTGGACGGCAACGTGCTGGTGCCATTGCTGTTTTCGGAAGCAGTGAATCTGCATCCGGTCGCAATCATCTGCGCGGTGCTGCTGTTTGGCGGATTGTGGGGATTCTGGGGTGTGTTCTTTGCGATCCCGCTGGCGACGCTGTTCAAGGCTGTGCTCGATGCGTGGCCGCGGAAGGAGCCGGTGGTGGCGCCGTTGCTTTAGATCGGGGTGAGGCTTTTGGCCTCATCGCTGGCAAGCCAGCTCCCACAGGTTTTGTATGTGCTGAACCCTGTGGGAGCTGGCTTGCCAGCGATGGCGTCGGTGACGACGCAGCAAAAACATCAGGCTTTATTCAGAGCCTCAGCCGCCCCCAGCACGGCATCAACATGCCCCGGCACCTTCACACCACGCCATTCCTGACGTAGCACACCGTCCTTATCAATCAGGAAAGTGCTGCGATCAACGCCCAGGTATTCCTTGCCATAGAGCTTTTTCAGCTTGATCACGTCGAACAGCTGGCAAACCGCTTCGTCCTTGTCGCTGATCAGCTCAAACGGAAATTCCTGTTTGCCTTTGAAGTTTTCGTGCGACTTCAAGCTGTCGCGGGAAATGCCGAAGACTTCGGTGTTGGCAGCCTTGAATGCCGCATATTGATCGCGAAAGCCCTGGCCTTGAGTGGTGCAGCCCGGGGTGCTGTCCTTCGGGTAGAAGTAGATCACCACTTGCTTGCCCTTGAGTTCGGACAGGCTGACGTTCTGCCCGCTGGTCGCAGGCGCGGTGAAATCCGCAACCGGTTGGTCGATGACAACGGCCATGAAAGCTTCCTTACATTGGGTTTTGTGGGCGCCAAGGCTCGATCAGGGCATCCAGGTTCATCGCGTCGGCGAAATCGAGGAACTGATCGCGCAGCCAACTGATCTGGGTGTTGGCCGGCAGGGTCACGGTGAACGTGGCGTTGAGCATGGTGCCGCCGGTCTGGGGAGCCTGGTAAGTGTCGCAGGTGAGGTTTTCCAGTTCGACGTTGTGGTCCATGAAGAACTGGCACAGCTCATTGATGATGTCCGGGCGATACGCCGAGCTGACGTAAGCCACGTAAGGCAGCGCCTGCGGGCGATTTTCCAGAGCGGCGCTGCGCACCACGTTGACGGTGAAAGCGTGACGCTTGGCCAGCAATGGCAGGCTGCCTTCGAGGCGCGCGAGGGCGTCCCAGCTACCGGAAACTTCCAGCACCAGAGCGCTGCACTCGCCGTGGCGGGTCAGGCGAGAGGTGACGACGGCGCAGCGGTTTTCATGGCTGGCGCGGCACAGGACGTTGGTCAGCTCCATGGGGTTGGCGCCGAGGGCACTGATGACAAGGAATTGTTCGCGAACTGTGGGGGTGGACATGCAGCATTCCTAAAGCGATGAGCGGTCGGTAGGTCGACGGGCGTTGGTGGCCGGGCGTGCCTGTTCTGGCGGTCCGTATAAAGAGCCCCGGCCAGCGTTCGCGGCTCGCTCCACTGTGCGGGAGCGCGTCGATGCGACGCAGGAACGGGGCCTGGGAGGCCGAAAGGGGAGGCTGAAACCCGGCGTACAAGCTGATCTGTACCGATCAAAGTCTGAAGGGTAGCGAAAAGCGGCGCCAAGGGGAATGGCGGCGGCGCAGTACTTCGCTTGTGCAAGCATCTTGGCGCCAGTACCATTACCGCTCTCTTTTTCCGGCAGGAGCGGTTTCATGATTGCGGGCAGTATGGTGGCACTGGTCACTCCCATGGATGCACAAGGGCGTCTTGACTGGGACAGCCTCAGCAAACTCGTGGACTTCCACCTCAAGAACGGCACCCATGCCATCGTCGCCGTCGGTACTACCGGCGAGTCGGCCACCCTTGATGTAGAAGAGCACATCGCCGTCATCAAAGCCGTGGTCAAACAGGTTGCCGGGCGCATTCCGGTCATCGCCGGCACCGGCGCCAACTCGACCCGCGAAGCCGTCGAGCTGACCCGCAACGCCAAGGCCGCCGGCGCCGATGCCTGCCTGCTGGTGGTTCCTTATTACAACAAGCCGACCCAGGAAGGCCTGTACCAGCACTTCAAGCACATCGCTGAAGCGGTCGACATTCCGCAGATTCTCTACAACGTTCCCGGCCGCACCTCCTGCGACATGCAGGCCGAGACGGTGATTCGCCTGTCCACCGTGCCGAACATCATCGGCATCAAGGAAGCCACCGGCGACCTCAAACGCGCCAAAGCGATCATCGATGGCGTGAGCAAGGATTTCATCGTGCTATCCGGCGATGATCCGACCGCTGTCGAGCTGATCCTGCTGGGCGGCAAAGGCAACATCTCGGTCACCGCCAACGTCGCCCCGCGCGAAATGGCTGACCTGTGCGAGGCCGCGCTGAAGGGCGACGCCGATACCGCACGCGCGATCAACGAAAAACTGATGCCGCTGCACAAGGACCTGTTCATCGAAGCCAACCCGATTCCGGTGAAGTGGGCTTTGGTCGAAATGGGCCTGATGCACGAAGGCATCCGCCTGCCACTGACCTGGCTGAGCACCCCTTGTCATGAAACGCTGCGCTCGGCCCTGCGCCAGTGCAACGTCCTGGTTTAATTGAGGAAGTACAACGCATGAAGCGAATGGCCGGACTTTCCGCACTTGCCTTGATTATCTCCAGCACCAGTGGCTGCGGATGGGTCTGGGGGCCGGAAGGTTATTTCCGCGACCGTGGAAGCGATTACCTGCAAGCGCAACAGACTGCACCGATGCAATTGCCACCGGATGTGAGCACTGCCAAACGTCTCGATCCGCTGTTGCCGATCCCGCGCAACGTGGCCGATGACACCGCGACGGGCGAATACGTCGTGCCGCGTCCTCAGCCGCTGTCGGCGGTTGCCGATGCCACGGATTACTCGCTGCAGAAGAGCGGTGATTCGCGTTGGGTCGTGGCCCAGCACCCACCGGCCGAAGTCTGGCCAGTGGCGCTGCAGTTCTTCCAGGACAACGGTTTCCGTCTGGATGAACAACGTCCGCAGACCGGTGAATTCACCACCACCTGGCAGCACTCCGACGAGCTGTCCGCTTCGATGGCCAAGCGCCTGAGCGCGGCCGGTATCGCCAGCGACAGCGAAACCCGCGTGCGCGTGCGTATCGAGCCGGGCGTGCAGCGCAACACCAGTGAGATCTACGTGGTCAGCGCCGAGCGTCCTGCCGGCAGCACGGCCGACGTGGCCTTCACCAACCGTTCGGTCAACACTGGCCTGGACGCTGCACTGGTCGACGACATGCTCGCGAGCATGAGCCGCACGTCCGAGAAGGGCGGTTCGGTGTCGATGCTGGCCTCGCGTGATTTCGATGCGCCGAGCCGTGTCAGCCTGAACGAAGACGGCAGCGGCAACCCGGTGTTGAACGTCGGTACCGATCTGGACCGCGCCTGGTCGAGCGTCGGCCGTGCGCTGGAACAGGGCGAATGGCGCGTTGAAGACATCAACCGCAGCCTGGGCCTGTACTACATCAACCTGGCCGAAAAAGCCGAGAAGAAAGACGACAAGCCTGGCTTCTTCAGCAGCCTGTTCGGCAGTGCGCCGAGCAAGGAAGAAGTCGAAGCCCGCGCCGAGCGTTATCAGGTTCGCCTGAGCAAGGTGGGCGAGAACATCCAGGTTACCGTCGAAAAGAACATCAACACCGTCGCGCCGGCCGATGTCGCGCGTAAAGTGTTGAGCGTGATTCAGGACAACCTGGGCTGATCCGATATGCGTTTTGCCGTTCTCGGCAGCGGTAGCCAAGGGAACGGCACGCTGATCGCCAGTGCTGATACGTACGTGCTGGTGGATTGTGGTTTTTCCCTGCGGGAAACCGAAAGACGTCTGTTGCGCCTGGGTGTGCACCCGGCGCAACTGAGCGCGATACTCGTGACCCACGAACATGCCGACCACGTGCATGGCGTGGGTTTACTGTCTCGGCGCTACAATCTGCCGGTCTACCTCAGTCGCGGCACGCTGCGCGGGATGCGCAAACCGCTTGAACCGGCAGGTTTTCTGGCCGGCGGCGAGCAACTGCAGATCGGCGCACTGAACGTCGGGGTCATTGCCGTGGCCCATGACGCGCAGGAGCCGACCCAGTACGTCTTCAGCGATCAGGAACAGCGGCGCTTCGGCCTGCTGACCGACCTGGGGTCGTTCTGCGAGCGGGTGCTGGATGGCTATCGGGACCTCGATGCATTGATGATCGAGTCCAACCATTGCCGCGACATGCTGGCCCGTGGTCACTACCCGTACTTTCTCAAGCAGCGGGTGGGCGGCGAACGCGGACATCTGAACAACCATCAGGCGGCATTCCTGGTGGCCGAGTTGGGCTGGCAGGGTTTGCAACACCTGGTGCTGGCCCATCTGAGCAGCAAGAACAACCTGCCGCAGCTGGCCCGGCAATGTTTTGTCGACACCCTCGGGTGCGACCCGGACTGGCTGCAACTGGCCGATCAAGATTCAGGGCTCGACTGGCGCCACATCGCCTAGCCCACCTACTTAGCAAGCGGAGCCCATCATGGAAAAACGTGAAGAACTCTACCGCGGCAAAGCCAAATCGGTTTACAAGACCGACGACGCTGACCGCTTGATCCTGTTGTTTCGCAACGACACTTCGGCGTTCGACGGCAAGCGCATCGAACAGCTTGATCGCAAAGGTATGGTGAACAACAAGTTCAACGCCTTCATCATGCAGAAACTCGAAGCGGCCGGCGTGCCGACCCAGTTCGACAAACTGCTGGGCGACAACGAATGCCTGGTGAAGAAGCTCGACATGATCCCGGTGGAATGCGTCGTGCGTAACTACGCCGCCGGCAGCCTGGTCAAGCGTCTGGGCGTCGAGGAGGGCATGAAGCTCAACCCGTACACCTTCGAACTGTTCTTGAAGGACGACGCCAAGGGCGACCCGTTCATCAACGAATCCCACGTTGTGGCGTTCGGTTGGGGCACCGCCGAGCAACTGGCGCGCATGAAGGAACTGTCGCTCAAGGTCAACGAAGTCCTGAGCAAACTGTTCGACGACGCCGGCCTGCTGCTGGTCGACTTCAAGCTTGAATTCGGCGTGTTCAGCGACGGCTCCATCGTCCTCGGCGACGAGTTCAGCCCGGACGGCTGCCGTCTGTGGGACAAGGACACCAAGAAGAAGATGGACAAGGACCGCTTCCGCCAGGGCCTCGGTGACGTCATCGAAGCCTACGAAGAAGTCGCCGCTCGTCTGGGCGTACCGCTTTAATCGACGCAAGCATCTGATAGCACGGAAAAAATTTCGTTTGGGGGGTTCGCAACCGACGAAAGTGTTGTTATGATGCGCGCCGTTGGAGAGATGCCAGAGTGGCCGAATGGGACGGATTCGAAATCCGTTGTACCTTCACCGGTACCTAGGGTTCGAATCCCTATCTCTCCGCCATTATTGAACAAGACGAAGCCCCCGTAATCATTTCTGATTACGGGGGCTTTTTCGTTTCTGTGAATTCATTTAGGGCATTTCTAGGGCATAAACCTTGCCCGACATGCCGCTCTAGTCCTGTCTAAACCCCAGCATTTTTGACACAACACCCGCCATGCTCTTGGTGTCTTTGGGGATCCACCTCCCATAATGTTTTCTCACCATCGTTGTGTCAGCGTGTCCAAGCTGCCTCGCCACCCATTCAACGGGGACGTAGCTAGACAACATCTGGCTGGCGAAAGTGTGACGACATTGATTGGCGCCCCGGTGCCGGACTTCTGCCATTTTCAGATGTGCAGTAAACCAGTTGCTGAGGGTTTTGCCGCTCCATAACAAGCCGCTGGTGGAGCTACGGAAAAGAAATCTGACTTTCATCTTTTTGGATGTGATGTTGTCGCGCTGAATTACGGTGATTTCCTCTGCTGGCGCGTCTTTAGCTGCAGCAACAATCTCTCGCATCAGCTGCAAAGCTGGATCGATTAGCTCGATCACTCTAACTCTAGAGCGTTCCTTCGGTACCTTGAACTCCCCGACAACCAATGCGCGCCGAACTTGCACTAGGCCTGCTTCAAGATCGATATCTTCGACAGCGAGTGCGATAAGCTCGGACAGAGAGAGACCAGCCCAACAGTTGAACTCAATCATCCTGCTATCGGGTCTGCGGGCGGGATCTGCTTTACCAATTAGATCAATCTCAGTGCGAGTAAACGGGTCAGCGTGCTCAAGATCGACGTCCGACCCCACATTGCTAACCCTGTCTAGCGGATTGGATTTAAGAATGCCGTCGCCAAAAGCGTCACCCCAGACGCCCCGTACTACAGTGAAAATGTCATTTACGGTTTTCGGGGAAAGACCTTGTTTCAGTAGATGTGCTTGAAAAAGCTCTAAATCGCTCTTGCTGATATCGACGATTCGGCGCCTGCCAAACTTGGTCTCCACGTGTTTTGATTTGCTCACGTAATTGACGACGGTGCTAGATGCTTTAAGCGCCCTTTGAACCTCCAGCCAGCGGTCGATGCCTTCTTTGACTGTACGCTTTAGGGAGGGGCCGCCTGTGCCCGTGAACATGGCGGCCCTTGGTGAGTTGGGAAAGTGAGCCGCATAATCGAAGCGGCCCTCTTTAATCTCCGCCAGGATGGTGCGCCGTTTGTTGTCGGCATATGCAATTGCGGCTTTGTTTACTTTCGAGATTCCTTCGAGAGGTTCTCGGCAACGTTGGCCGTTGAAGATGAACCAAATGCGTAATTGCTTGCCATTCATCTCGACGCCTGTAGGCATCTTGTCAGTCATAGTTGGCCTGCCATCCACTTTTCAATCGCCTCCTTGTTGTAAACAAGCACGTTCGCTGGGTCCGTTCGATAGTGCTTCCCTTCTAGCCAAATCCCACGGGACCGGTACTTACGAACTGCTTCCGTGCTTAGTCCAAAAACTGGATACAGTAGGTCCTGCCGAAACCAAGCGCCTGGAGAAATGTGGAAATCAATTTTTTCTGCGGCGCTCATGCTTTCACTCCTTTTAGCTGAATGCCTCTCATGTCATCGGGTTCTTTTTCAGTCACCAGGCGTTTTGCCATATGAAGCGCTTGATTTTGTAGAGATCTGGCGTCGCGCTCGAGCTTCTTGCCGGTACGAAAGGCGCAGAAGGTCTCGGCCGCGACCCGCAGCATCTCGCCGATGGCGACCAGCGTCTGGCGCTCGGCCGGTCCGAAGAGCGGAGCTGCTTCAAGTCGTTTGCAGGCTTGTGCCAGGCGCGTGTAATCGGCTCGGATGAACTGCAGAGAGGACTGAAGCTCTCGGATGGTTTTGGCACTTGCGGCGCGCTGGATGTCTTCACCCTCGCGTAGGCCGGTCTTTCGTCCATCGCTGCGGCCCATGATGTAACCGCCCCAGACAAGCAAGGCGGCTAAAACTATCAGGATGACGAGTGCGCCGATTTGTATTGGGGTCATCATGTGGTGTGCTCCTGAGATTGTTGTTGGCTGGTGGTGACAGCCGTCAGTGATGTGGGGGCGACATTGCGTTGGCCGTCCTGTTGGCGCTGCATGTGTTCATCGGCCTTGTAGGCGCGGATGTCGATCAGCGAGGCAACGTGGCGGATGTGCGCGTACTTCAGCGCTTTACGACTGGTGTCCAGCGTAGTGATCGGCAGCTGAATTCTGCCGCTCTGGATTTCCGCCACGAAGGACTGTTCGTTGAGGTTGCGAAAGTACTGCTCGCGCACTTTTTCCAGGGGGACCAGGACGTCGCCGAAGATGCGGTAGAGCAGTTCAACAGTGGCTGACTCCGGTGCAGCGTGCAGACGAAGTGGGTTCTGGTTAGCGGCTGTCATTAGCTTATCCACGTCCTGACTGTCGTTCTGAGGTTGAGCACTGCCTCTTCAGCGGTGCCTCCATGCCTCGATATGTATTTATTGCCAGCCTGGGCCCCTGCGTTGGTCAGCAGCATCGTGAGCGAGGCACGCCAGTCGAGTTCCGTCTTGCGAATGTTGAATGCAAAATCCCCGTGGTCGAACGTCGGAGTCGCATTGAGTAACTCAGCAATGGTTTCTAGCTCCATTGCTTCACGCTGCAGCTCCATTAGCTGGTACTGCGTCCAGTCTGCCTTGATCTCAAATCGCTCCTCCAATTGTGCAATCGCGGCAATTTGAGTGATCACCTCGTGAATCTTGTGACGGCTACGCTGCTTTGCGGGCGTGCATAAAAGGTCAATGAGGTACTGATCCATCAGATGGTTATTCATGTGTTCTTTTCCTTTTGGAGTAAGCCCATGCA
>NZ_JAHSTW010000010.1 GCF_019145195.1 Pseudomonas siliginis | reverse complement strand
GTCGCACCAGCGAGCTTAGATCTCATTCATGCTGGTGTGTGGGGAACATACAAGGAGCTGCCGAAGGCTGCGATCTTTTGATTTTCTAAAGTGATGGCACTATGAGATTAAAGAAAGCCATCCTCAAGCCGATTTGCTGACATCCTCCCCGTCTACACTGTGGGGTCAATCAGTCAGGGAGCACCCCATGAGCTTCGGCAAAACCACCCCGATCCTGCGGATCTTCGATGAGGCCAAGGCTGTCGAGTTTTACGTCGATTTTCTCGGTTTCAAGATCGACTGGCAGCATCGCTTCGAAGCGAATTTTCCGCTGTATCTGCAGGTGTCGCGGGGCGAGTGTGTGCTGCATCTGTCCGAGCATCACGGCGATGCCTGCCCGGGTTCGGCGCTACGTATCGAGACCGATGAGCTGGAGGCGTTTCAGCAGCAACTGATGGCCAAGGACTATAAGTTTTCCCATCCGCAGATTCAGGCGATGCCGTGGGGCAGTCAGGACATGACCATTGCCGATCCGTTTGGCAATCGGTTGGTGTTTACCAATGCGATCAGTCTTTGAGCTTGGCGCCCAAGATCAAAAGCCCCTCACCCTAGCCCTCTCCCGGGGGGAGAGGGGACCGATTGGGGGATGCTCGGGAGTTACGCCGACCTGAATGTGCTGTGCTGAATCCATAATCGAATTGAATGCATGGCGTCGAATCCATAATCGACTTGGTCTTTCAGGTCGACGGACAACGCAAGACAGCTGGGTCGGCCCCCTCTCCCTCTGGGAGAGGGCTGGGGTGAGGGCAACCCCTGACACCCCACAAAACCAGCCCACACCAAATTCCTCAAAAACCCTCAATCAGTCGGCACCAACCGATCCAGCACCCGATTCACCGCCATCTCCGCGACCATCACAATCTGCGCAATGCCCTGCAACGTCTTGCGCTGCGAGCCGTTCACCAGCCCTGCCTGATCGTTGAGCATCACCGTCGCCGACCCTAGTGTTTCGCAGGCGTCGGCCAACAGCGATTCGTTGTCGGCGTCGGGATTGGCCATGTACAGCGTGTTGGACTTGTAGGGCGGGGCCATGAATTCAGCGCTGGATGGGCGAGGTAATGGTCGAGGGCGCGGTCGGCGGCTTCGTGGAATTTCTTTGAGTCGGCGGATTCGTAGGGGGATGCCGGGTCTGTGGGTGGCGGGTTTGGCGTTACTTTGAACATGAATGCTTGCCTCTTATGAAGCTGCATCCGTTTCGCCGCTAAGCAAAGGGAGGCAGCTGTGCGCAAGTTAGCGGACCGGTAAGCATTCAACCCGGTGCATCCGAAGATGCCATGCGCACAGCCACCATCGAGTGCAGGCGTGAGCCTGACCGGATTGGACTTGTACAACCGGAATGCTGTCCGAGCCGCTAAGCTCGATCACTGAGAAATCAGTGACCGAATCAAGTTACCGGCAGGCCCCAAGGCGCACAAGCCGGCGGATTCTGGCGCAGGCGTAGGCAGCGGCGCAAGGAATTGTGGGTGGTTTCGCGGAATGCCGTGTCGCTTTAAACAGTTGTGCCAAGACGTGTTTAATCGGTGTGGCGAATGACGCCTTCGCGAGCAGGCTCGCTCCCACAGGGGATCTGCGGTGAGCTCGGAAATGCAGGCAACCGAGAACTACTGTGGGAGCGAGCCTGCTCGCGAAGAGGCCATCAGCATCACCGCCGATTCCGCAACCGAAACTCCCCCGGCGGCATCCCGCGCCAGCTCTTGAAGGTGCGATGAAACGAGCGCGGTTCGGTGAAGCCCAGATACTGCGCAATGTCCTGAATCGGCAACGTGCTGTTGAGCAAATAGTGCTCCGCCAACTCTTGACGCAGCTCATCAAGAATCTGCTGATACGACGTCCCCGCCTGCTGCAATTGCCGCTGCAACGTGCGCACCGAGACGCTGAGCTGCTCCGCCACTTGCTCCTTGCGCGGCAGGCCCTCCTTGAGCAAACCGCGCAGAATGTTTTTCACCTGCTGCGCCAGCGACGCATCTTCCAGCGTCGCCAGCAAACCCATCGCGTGTTCTTCCAGGGTTCGCAGCAATTGCGCATCGGCCTGGCGCAGCGGCAACTGCAAATACGCCAGCGGCACCACCAGCGCCGAATACGCCTGATCGAACCGCACCGGGCAACCAAAAAACGCCTCGTACTCGGCCTGCGTCACCGCATCCGGCTGCGCATGCTCCAGCCATACGCAGGCCGGCGACAGCTGCGTGTCGGCGATCCAGCGCGCGTAGTGCAGCCACGAACCGAGCACGTTTTCCACCAGATGCCGACGAATCCGTGGCCGCTGGTAGCGGCAGGTCCAGATCAGATGCACATGCTCGCCCTGCACCTCGGCGCGGCTGACGCCCATGTCGCCGACGAGTTTTTCGAACGGCATGATCCGGCTCATCGCATCGCCCAGCGTCGCGCAATTCATGGTGATGTAACCGAGCACGCTCCACGAATTGGGCAGGACGAAATTCGCCGCATGCAGGCCGAACAACCCATCGCCCGAGTGCTCGCAGAAATAATCCAGCAAGCGCTCGTGAACCTCACCCGGCAGGCGCAAGGTGTTGTCGCTCAACTGCTGCGCCTGCAACCCGGCCGCCGCCAACGCAGGCTCGATGGCCATGCCCAACTGTTCGGCATGGCGCAGGTATTTGAGCAGCGGCGGAACGGAAGTGAAGCCGAGCGATGGCATGGTCGCGGTCCTTTGATCGACGGCGCGTGAGCGAATGAATGCCGCAAGGTAAGTGGATTGCCCGGCGAAAGTAAATGCCCGGACGTTTGGCGCCATTCGCTACAGGATCTGGCCGGATGCGACCGTGACAGATCTCCAGCGCTGACTAGTATGCAAGCTTGATCCAACGGCAGAAAAAGGACACACGCATGCGACGCTGGAACGGCTGGGGAGAGGCAGGCACGGTGGTCGAACTGCCGGCCCAGGGCACGACATTTCTCCACGAACGCTTGGGCGCTGGCCGGGCATTGCCCGATGCGACGTTGGCAGCGGCGTTGGCGCAAGTGCCGACCTCGCGCCTGGTGCCGCACCGCTTGTACAGCATCGACACTCACGATCGCCTGCTGCATGCGCGCGGCCAGAACCTGCCGGATTGGTTGGCATTACGCGAAGGCGCACTGGGCACGTATCCCGATGCCGTGGCCTTTCCCGAAACCGCTGAGCAGATCCGCCAATTGCTGGCGCTCGCCCATGATCAGGATTTGTGCCTGATTCCCTACGGCGGCGGCACGTCGGTGGCCGGACACATCAATCCGCCAAACTCCGCACGCCCGGTGCTGACGGTGTCGCTGGCGCGGATGAATCGCCTGACCGACCTCGACGAACACAGCCTGCTGGCGACGTTCGGCCCCGGCGCCAGCGGGCCGCAAGTCGAAAGCCAATTGCGCGCGCGCGGCTACACGCTGGGGCATTTCCCGCAGTCGTGGGAGCTCTCGACCCTGGGCGGTTGGGTGGCCAGCCGTTCCAGTGGTCAGCAGTCGTTGCGCTACGGGCGGATCGAGCAATTGTTCGCCGGCGGCACCCTGGAAACGTTCGCCGGGCCTCTGCAGATTCCGACGTTTCCGGCGTCGGCGGCAGGTCCCGATCTGCGTGAAATGGTGCTCGGTTGCGAGGGCCGTTTCGGGATCATTTCCGAGGTCAAGGTGCGAGTCAGTGCGTTGCCGGCGGACGAACGTTTCTACGGTGTGTTCCTGCCCGACTGGCCGCAGGCGCTGCAAGCAATCCGGCAACTGGCGCAGGCGCGCGTACCGCTGTCGATGCTGCGTCTGTCCAACGCGGTGGAAACCGAAACACAACTGGCGCTGGCCGGCCATCCGCAGCAGATCGCCTGGCTGGAAAAGTACCTCAAGCTGCGCGGCGCCGGCGCCGGCAAATGCCTGCTGACCTTCGGCGTCACCGGCAATCGGCAGCAAAACGCACTGTCACTGAAACACGCGCGCCAGCATCTGAAAGCCTTCGGCGGCGTGTTCACCGGCACCCTGCTGGGCAAGAAGTGGGCGCAGAACCGCTTCCGCTTTCCCTACCTGCGCGAGAACCTGTGGAACGCCGGTTACGTGGTCGACACCCTCGAAACGGCCACCGACTGGAGCAACGTCGATCACTTGCTCAGCCTGATCGAAAACAGCCTGCGCGATGCCCTGGCCGCCGAGGGCGAGCGCGTGCATGTGTTCACTCATCTCTCGCACGTTTACGGCGAAGGCTCGAGCATTTACACCACCTACGTGTTTCGCCCGGCAGCCGACTATGCCGCGACGCTGGCGCGCTGGCGGATGCTCAAACACGCGGCCAGCCAGACCATCGTCGACAACCACGGCACCATCAGTCATCAGCACGGCGTCGGCAAGGATCACGCACCGTATCTGCTGCGCGAAAAAGGCCCGCTGGCGATGCAGACGTTGCAGGCGCTGAGCGAACATTTCGACCCGGAAGGGCGCCTCAACCCGGGCACGTTATTGCCAGAGTCGCGGCCATGACGGCGAACTGGAACGCGCAGTGGCGCGAGCAGATTCTGCCGACGCTGGCGGATGAAACCTGGGACCTGATCGTCATCGGCGGCGGCATCAGCGGCGCCGGAATCGTCCGCGAAGCCGCGCGCCGGGGCTGGCGCTGTCTGCTGCTGGAACAGCGCGATTTTGCCTGGGGCTCCTCCAGCCGATCATCGAAAATGGTCCACGGCGGTTTGCGTTACATCGCCAAGGGCCAGTGGCGCCTGACCCGCAATTCGGTGCGCGAGCGTCAGCGCCTGCTCGACGAGGCGCCGGGGCTGGTCGAGCCGATGAGTTTCATGATGCCGCACTATCGCGGCGGCTTTCCCGGGCCGCGCGTCATGGGCGGCCTGCTCTCGGTGTACGACGCGCTGGCGGGGCGGCGCAACCATGCTTTTCATGACGCCCAGCAACTGCGTTTTCTTGCGCCGGGGGTTAAGGAAAACGGCCTGCTCGGCGGCAGCTGTTTTGTCGATGCACTGACCGATGATGCGCGGCTGGTGATGCGCGTACTGCGCGAGGCCCGGGCCGATGGCGCGGTGGTGCTCAATGGTGTGCGGGTCACGCAACTGCTGCGTGAAGGCGGGCGGGTGTGCGGGGTTCAGATCGAAGATGGCGAGAGCGGGGCGACGCTGCAATTGCGCTCCGCTGTGTTGGCCGTGGCCACAGGCGCGTGGGCTGAGCGCCTGCGTCCCGCTGACGCTGCGAAGCAATTGCGACCGTTGCGCGGCAGTCATCTGTTACTGCCGGGCTGGCGCTTGCCGGTGGCGCAGGCGTTCACTTTTCTGCATCAGCGTGATCGGCGCCCGGTGTTCGTGTTTCCGTGGGAAGGCGCGACGGTGGTCGGCACCACGGACCTCGATCACCGCGAGGACCTCGACCACAGCGCACGCATTTCCAGCGAAGAGCTCGACTATCTGCTCGCCGCGTGCCAGCAGCAATTTCCCGGCGCCGAAGTGGGCGTCGACGACGTGCTGTCGACCTGGTCAGGCGTGCGCCCGGTGGTCGGCAGCGCGGCGGGAGCGCAGCAGGACAAACCGTCCAACGAAACCCGCGAACATGTGCTGTGGCAAGAGCCCGGTTGCGTGACGTTGGCCGGCGGCAAACTGACCACATTTCGCCCGCAAGCGATCGAAGTGCTCAAGGCGTGTGCGGTGATGCTCGGGCGCTCTTTTGTCGATGACGGCGCGCCGGTGTTCGCCGCTGTGCCGCCGCTGACGATTGCGGGACTGAGCGGCAATCAATGGCGACGCTTGGCCGGACGTCACGGTCGAGACCTGCCGAGGCTGGCGCAATTGCTCGGCGAACTCGGTCTGGAAACGGTTGGCGCCAGCGATACTTTGTGGGCAGAGCTGGCGTTCGCCTGCGAGGCGGAAATGATTCTGCATTTGGATGATTTGCTGCTGCGCCGCACCCGTTTGGGCCTGTTGCTGCCGCGCGGTGGCGAGGACTATCTTCCCGCGATTCGCACGCTCTGCCAGCCACGATTGGCCTGGGACGATGAGCGCTGGCAAGCGGAAATTGAGCGTTATCGATTGTTGTGGCTGCGCGATCACGGCTTGCCGGAGATCACGCCATGACGCAGAAAAAATACCTGTTGGCGATCGACAACGGCACTCAGAGCGTGCGCGCATTGCTCTTCGATCAGCAGGGCAATCTGCTCGGTAAAGGCAAAGTCGATCTGCAGGCGTACTACTCGACGCAACCCGGTTGGGCCGAGCAGGATCCGGAGTACTACTGGGCGAGACTCGGCGAGGCCTGTCAGCAACTCTGGCAGCAAACCGGCATCGACCGTACGCAGATTGCCGGCGTGTCCCTGACCACTCAGCGCGGCACCGTGATCAATGTCGATGCCAGCGGCAAACCGCTGCGCCCGGCGATTGTCTGGCTCGATCAACGTCAGGCTGAGGTCGAGGGCGGCATCAAAGGGCCGTGGGGCTGGCTGTTCAAACTGGTCGGCGCCAAGGCAACGGTGGATTACTTTCGCGCCCAGGCCGAGGCCAACTGGATCGCCCGGCATCAACCCGAGGTGTGGGCGGCGACCGACAAGTTTTTGCTGCTCTCGGGTTTTCTTACTCATCGCCTGTGCGGGCGCTTCGTCGATTCGGTCGGCTGCTGCGTCGGCTATCTGCCCTTCGACTTCAAACGGCTGAAGTGGGCGGCACCGCATGACTGGAAATGGCAAGCACTGGCGGTGCGCCCCGAGCAGTTGCCAACCCTGCATAAACCCGGCGAAACCCTCGGCTACATCAGCGCCGAAGCCGCCCGGCACACCGGCATTCCCCAAGGGTTGCCGCTGATTGCTGCTGGCGCGGACAAGGCCTGCGAAGTGATCGGCTCCGGCGTGGTCGATGCGCGCACCGTGTGCCTGTCTTACGGCACCACCGCGACCATCACCAGCACCCGCTCGCGCTATTTGGAAATCGTCCCGCTGATCCCGCCGTATCCCTCGGCCGTGCCTGATCAGTACAACTGCGAAGTGATGATCTATCGCGGCTACTGGATGGTCAGCTGGTTCAAGAACGAATTCGGCCTGCGCGAGATGCAGCAGGCGAAAGAGCAGGGCATCGAACCGGAGCAACTGTTCGATGCACTAGTCAACGAAGTGCCCCCGGGTTCGATGGGTTTGATGCTGCAACCCTACTGGTCACCGGGCATCCGCGAACCGGGCGTGGAAGCCAAGGGCGCGATGATCGGCTTCGGCGACGTACACACCCGTGCGCACATCTACCGGGCGATTCTCGAAGGCCTGGCCTATGCGTTGCGCCAGGGCATGGAGAACATCGAGCGGCGTTCAAAGGTCTCGATCAAACGCCTGCGCGTTGCCGGCGGCGGCTCACAAAGCGACGCCGCCATGCAACTGACCGCCAACATCTTCGGCCTGCCGGCAGAACGCCCGCATGTGTATGAAGCGTCCGGGTTGGGGGCGGCGATTTGCTGTGCGGTGGGATTGGGACTGCATCGGGATTTCCCATCGGCCATTGCGGCGATGACTCGGGTTGGAGCGGTTTTCACACCGCAGCCTGAGGCGCAGAAGGTTTATGAGCAGTTGTATAAAGAGGTGTATTTGCACATGTACCGGCAGCTCAAACCGCTGTACCAAAGCATCCGCAAAATCACCGGGTATCCCGCCTAGTCCTGACACCCTAGCCCCCTGTGGGAGCGAGCCTGCTCGCGAGTGCGCAGTGTCAGTCAATGATGATCTGAATGATCCACCGCTTTCGCGAGCAGGCTCGCTCCCACAGGGATTTTGCTGTGCGCTCAAAATCCGGTGAGTCACACAAATCCAAATGTGGGAGCGAGCTTGCTCGCGAATGCGCAGTGTCAGGCAACGTCGATTTGATTGACCCACCGCCATCGCGGGCAAGCCCGCTCCCACAAGGTTTTGCGGTGTGCTCAAAATCCAGCGTGGCACACAAATCCAGTGTGGGAGCGAGCCTGCTCGCGAAGGCGCAGCGTCAGGCAACTTTGATTTGATTGACCCACCGCCATCGCGGGCAAGCCTGCTCCCACAGTTATCGAGGTGAACACATCAACAGTGCTCGACCACGAAAACCTGTGGGAGCGGGCTTGCCCGCGATTCGGTTTCAGCCTCAGCGCAAAACGAACGTCATACGCGGAAGTGGCTGACCATCTGCTGCAACTGACCACCCAACCGCGCCAGTTCAACACTCGACGCTGCCGTCTCATCACTCGCCGCTGCGGTCTGCTCGGACACGTCGCGGACGTTGATGATGCTGCGGCTGATCTCTTCGGCCACGGCGCTTTGCTGTTCGGCAGCAGCGGCGATCTGCTGGTTCATCGACTGGATGTTCGACACCGTGCGGGTGATGTTTTCCAGCGAGGCGCCGGCCTTGCGCGTCAGGGCGACGCTGCTGTCGGTCAGCGCGCGGCTGTTGTTCATCACCGCCGAAACCTGCTGGGTGCCGTTCTGCAGACCAGCGACCAGACCTTCGATTTCCTCGGTGGATTTCTGCGTACGCTGAGCCAAACCGCGCACCTCATCGGCGACCACGGCAAACCCACGCCCGGCTTCACCGGCACGCGCTGCTTCAATCGCGGCGTTGAGTGCGAGCAGGTTGGTCTGTTCGGCGACAGCCTTGATCACGTCCATGACGCTGCCGATCTTGTCGCTTTCCTGTTGCAGTACGCTCATCGCTTCGGTCGAACGCACCACTTCGCTGGCCAGACGCTCGATCTGTGCGATGGCCTCATTCACCACCTTGTCGCCTTCACGGGCTTCGCCATCCGCCGCGGCGGCGGCTTGCGACGCTTCCTCAGCATTGCGCGCAACCTCCTGCACGGTGGCAGTCATTTCGTGCATGGCAGTGGCGACCTGATCGGTCTCGACTTTCTGGCTGTTCACACCGGCACTGGTCTGCTCGGTCACGGCCGAGAGTTCTTCGGCGGCACTGGCAATCTGAGTGACGCCGTCGCGGATGCCACTGATCAAATCACGCAGGGTCACGCCCATGCGCGCGATGCCTTGCTGCAACACGCCGAGTTCGTCGCGACGGGTGACGGTGACGTTCTGGGTCAGGTCGCCGCTGGCGATGCGCTCGACCACGGCGAGGGTTTCCTGCAACGGACGGGTGATCTGACGGGTGATGATCACCGCCGCAATCACGCCAACCAGCAGTGCCAACAACGTGCTGATCAACTGGAAGGTGCGCGCCTGGGCACTTTCGGCGTCACGGCGATCAAGCTGAATCTGGTACAGCTGCTCGCTCAGGGCGACGATGGTGGTGCCCTGATCGGTCATTTCCTTACGCGCCTGCACCGCATCGGTGTTGGCGTTCTTGTACGCCATCAACGCACTGCGATAGCTGTTCAGCGCGGTTTCCAATTGGCGCAGGGCTTCCTGCTGAGTCGCGGCAAATTGCGCGTTCAGCGGTTTGAGGCTGGCGATGGCCGCGTCGATCTGGCCGACGGCTTTCTGCTCGGTCTCGGCGTTGCTGGTCGCGGTGTAACCACGCACTTCATAGCGCGCGAGGATGAACGCTTCCTTGGCGGCGGTGACAGCCTGGAACTGCTCGAAACGCTGATCGCTCAACTCCAACTGCTGCACACGCTGGCTGATCGATTCGATCAGGTTGTAGGCGTTCTGGGCGTTGACGCTCATGGTGTCGCGCGCACTGTTGCCGGTGCGATAGGCGTTGCGCATTTTGTTCAGCGAGGTCTGGTATTCAGCGATGGTCGCGGCCTGCTGCTTGAGCAGTTTGACGTTCTCCGGACTCTTGAATTTGCTGATCAACGCCTGTTGCTGTGCGGCGAAGCTTTCCAGGGTGGTCTGCACATTCTGCGCGGCGGTTTCGTCGCCGTTGGTCAGCATGTATTGCAGGCGCACCACGCGCAGTTTGGTCAGGCCAGCGTTGAGCTGGGTGATGTCGCTCATCCAGTTGCTGCGGTCGATCAGGCCGCCGAGGCTGGTCCAGCCGGTCAGCGCCAGAACGCAGGTCAGGGCCAGCACCAGGCCGAAGCCCAGGCCGAGTTTCATGTTCACGCTGATGTTACCGAACCAGCTATTCATGCAAATCCTCCAGAAACGTTGGGTTTCTTGGTCGTCAGTTAAGCTGGAAGATTGTTGTTCTTTTGAGCCAGCAGGGGTGTTAGCAGGTCTGTATCGGCCGCAAACCCGAGAGCTGAAAGGATTTTTGTCGGACAGATTTCGCGCAACTCAACCCAGGCGCCGCGACCAGCGCTGATCCGGCGCCTCGAACCCCGGATTGACCAGCGCCGTCAGCACATGATCCTGCCAACGCCCGGCGATATTCAGATACGCCTTCGCATACCCCTCGCGCTCAAAACCCAAGCGCTCAAGCAAACGCGCACTGCGCTCATTGCCCGGAATGTAATTGGCCATGATCCGATGCAGATTCTGCACATCGAACATATAACCAATCCCCGCCTCCAGCCCCTCCTGCATCAAACCCTGCCCCTGATGCGCCTCATCGATGTGATAACCCAGATAACACGCCTGAAACGCCCCGCGAATAATCCCGCTGAAATTGCACGCCCCGATCATCTGCTGACCGTCCGCCGACAGCAGCGCGAAATGCATGGCTAACCCGGCTTCGAAGGCGCTGGCCTGGATCTCCAAGCGACGGCGGATGTTGGCGGTGGAGAAATAGTCGGTGGTGCGGATGGGCGACCATGGCGCCAGGTGGCGGAGGTTGCGCTGGTAGAACGCGCTTTCGAGCTCGGCTTGATCGGGGGAGAGGATGGCAAGTGTCAGGCGCGGGCAGGGCAGGGATAACAGCGGCATCGAGCGCTCCTTGGCGAGGGATCTGCTGGCAGAGTCGCGCATATGGTGGGGAGCGGCAAGATATGGAGAAGCCGAGGCGAAAAAAAGCCCGCTAGGAGCGCGGGCGAACCGTAGTTTCTTGAATGAGCGGGGGGATTTTATGGGATTGGTCGGGTGGGCGTGGTGAAGAAAAGTTCATCTCGCTTCTGCCGACCGGGTTGATGTCCCGACAGTCGATCTTTAGCGCACGATGAAAATATCAGCGCCCATACAGCACCGTTTTCATCAACGCATTGACCTGATTTGGCATCGTGTGGATGAACCAGTCGAAAGCAAGACCCGAGGTAAGCAGGTACGCGAGAACCAGCAGGATGGGCATGAAGATGATGTTTTTGCGCAAATTGGCGTACTTGCGGGTTTTTCTGGAAAGCCAAGGTTCGTGAGTACCGTTGTTATTGGCATGTGCACCCGCAACTATGAAGTACGTTGAAAAAAGCATCATCCGAAGGCTTGTGTAAATAAGCAGGATCACGCCCGACAGGTGCAGCAAAAACCAATGCATATCTAGCAAGACGAAATTTTCCTTTATCCCCGTCATTCCCTGCTCATTGATGATTCGCTGGCTGTTTTCGAAATTTGGCGGCGCCTGTGTGGGTATAAAAGCTTCGTCGGTGACATACGTCGCGGCCACGCAAAATGCCAAGCAAAACGACAGCGCAACGACCCACTTAATGCCCGCGAAGAAGCCCCGGTAAAGGCTATGCAAGGTTCCGCCGGCCCACAGCGAAATGGTGAACAGCGTGATCCAGGAAAGCAGGTTGAGTATCTCGGCCCGGAAAAAAACATAAATCAGCCCGGCAATCACCATCATCATGCAGATGACTGGAGTCATGTCCTGGCTCGTGCTGGCGGCGTTCACGCCCGGCGGTGGATTGACCACCGTGTTGAAGGTCAGGTTTACCGAATGGCCCGGCTGATTGGCGGATTGTGGAGAATCGCCTTTCAGGACCCGATCCAGAATGGCTCCCAGAATCAGGCCGAGGATAGTGAAGAACGCCGATATGTAGATATCGACTTCCTTGGATTGGATGGTATCGATGAAGCTCATGTTTTATTGCCTTCCTTGTGCAGGTTGAGTGTTTCCGCGTGCGAACCGGGTTTCTCTGCGAGGCGTCCAGCCAGCCGCGGAATGGTAAGGGGATGGGTGTGGTTTGGCTATCACACAAGCGCACTCGTCTTACAGCCAAACTGGTTTCGTTCAATTGGAGAATGAGCCGAAGCGGTGCCGCCCCAGCGTCCTTTTAGTACAACGTCGAACATTCACAGCCACCGGCAGGCTTGAGAATGTGAAGGAAATGGGCGGCCATTCCCCAGATGCGACAAAGCCCGCACTGGGCGGGCTTTGTCGTTGAGAGTTGGTGGGTCTTTGTCCTTGGGCTTGGCGGCTTTGATTTTTAGGTCTGAAAGGCGTGTGGCTCGGGCTCCCATGGGTACTCCAACGCTGTTTGTGTATTCCAAAATTTACCAGTCACGGGCTTGGAATACGCCTTGGAATACATTTCAAAATGGATCTGCCTGAAGCGCTGTGGAGCTCAATGGCCCTGAAACCCCCGTATTTAATGGATTTCAGGCACAAAAAAAGACGTCCGTGGACGTCTTTAGATGATGAAGTGGTGGAGCCGGGGGGATTTGAACCCCCGTCCGCCAGTACTCCGCTGTCGGTACTACATGCGTAGCCGTGTCTATTAAGTTAACCCTCAGCGACCCGACGGGCAGGGTGCTTTGGGCGAGTTGTGTAAGTTTTAGCCGCTTCGTCCACAACGTACTGCACGGCGATTCTGTTCTATATGACAATCATTTCGGGTTTACAGACATCCCCTGATGATTGCTGGACCCGAAGGTACCAGGAGCATTGTCAGCTGCAATTAAGCAGCGAGAGCAACACCGTATTGGTCGTCATTGGCAACTATAAGTAGTTGCAACAGTGGATTTACGACTTCTGTTACCAAGTCGGCATGCACCTAGAGTTTCGCAACCGGCGTCGAATCCTAAACGGCCCCGAACTCATTGCCCGGTGAATCTGTTCGGGCAACAAGCGTGCACAGTGTACGTCAAAACGCTTGGCAGGCCAACCCGAAGGTTGGCCTGCGGGACATCAGTTACGCGTCGGGTTACGGATCTGCATCTTGCTGATGATGCCGTTGGTAACCTCGATGCATTCCTTGTCGTTGCCGGACGCCTGGGCCGCAGTGGCTTTTTCCTGTGCTTCCTTGATGTTATTCATGGAGCTTTCAGGAAGGGACGGCTGGCTGGTGACGAAGTCTTTGATGCTTTGAAGATTCCCGGCACAAAGGTCTTTGTCCGCCGCGAACACCGGCGAGGCCAGAAGTGCACCAGTGATAAACAATCCAGCAATTGCAGAATGCTTCATGGGTATCTCCTTGAACGATGGGGGCTCGGTGCTGCCGGACGGTCTGGCCGCGATGCCGAGGTCAAGACAAGCGAGGTCAGTATAGGACCTGTCTGGTTGACCGCTTCGCTGCGCAGGAATTCGGTTTTATTTGCAACGAATGTCAAAAGGCCAGATCGGTCGGCCAGGTGCCGATGCAGCCGACCTGTAAAAGGTCGGCGCATGAATCATTTTTTGGTGTCACCGGTAGCGTTTTGAATGTCCAGCAGGGTTTGCTGGGTTTCAGCGAGGCAGTCGTCAATCTTGCCTTGTGCTTTCAGGGCGCGGGCTTTGCTGACACTGGCCGAGACGCGCGCATTCAGATCCGGTGAAGTCTGGTATTGAGTCTTGGCGCTATCGATTCTCTGCAGATTGGCATCGCACAAATCGGCGGGTTTTTCAGCGGCGAACGAAGTGGACGCCATCATCGAGGCAGTGACAAACAGACCTAAGATTACAGAGCGGTTCATGTGTATCTCCTTGAACTGAGGGTTCAGACTTCGCTGACCGTTGAACAGGCCCCGAATCGTCCGGGGCATGTGCAGTGGACTACCGCCTCGCTCAAGGGTTCTGATTTTCTCTTCAGCGGACTTTGGCCTGTGTCACCCGATCCACCAGATAAACCAGCCCGTGGTAGTCGATGCCACCGTGCTGGGTCAGGCCGATTTCGCAGGTGCGGCTGGTGGATATCCCCTCGCTGCAGTGCTGCACGGCGTCCTTGAGCGTACGCAGCGAATGGCTGTTCAGCTCCGGTGTGGTGAAGCCTTTGTCGCCGGCAAATCCGCAGCAATGTATGCCTTCAGGAATCACCACGGTGGTGCTGCATTTGCGCGCCAAATCGATCAGCGCCTGGCTTTCGCCCAAGTGCTGAGTGCTGCAGGTCACGTGCACGGCAATCGGCGCTTCCTGGGGTGTGAAGTCCAAGCGATCCAGCAGATGCGTACGGATGAAGCGCACCGGATCGTACAGATCCAGTCGTGTTTCGCCGATGTCTTGGACCAGCCGCAACGTACATGGGCTCGTGTCGCAATAGATCGGGTCGAGGCCGCCGCGACTGGCGTGGAGCAGGGCGCTGATCAGTTCCTGGCGTTTGTGCTCGGCCTGTTCGGCGTAGCCTTTGGAGGCAAACGGCTGGCCGCAGCAGAGGTTGTCCTGATTGTCGGGAAAGACGACCTGGTAACCGGCCTTTTCCAGCAGGCCACGGGTTTTGTCGTACAGCGACATCTGTTCTTTGTCGCCCGCCGCCGGGCCCATGACCCGCGAGACGCACGCCGCCAGATAAACCACGCGCGGGCGCTCGTCGGCCACGCTCGGGCTGAAGCGAATGGCTTTTTCCGGTTGGGGCATGGCGTTGGTCCACAACGGTACCTGGCCTTTGGACAAGCGCGTCAGCGTCGCCGACAACTTTGCCAGACGCGGTGCGCCGAGCATCATCCGCGCGCCGTTGGCGACATGCAGGGTGAAGCGTGCGCCTTGCAGGGTCTTGGCGAAATTTCCTTCGATCCAGTCAGCGGTTTTCTGATGCGTTGCGTGTCGGCCACGGAGCTTTTTCACCAGTTCGCCGGTGTTGATGCCTACAGGGCAGCGTTGCGCGCACAGACCGGTCGCGGCGCAGGTGTCGATGCCTTGGTAGTCGTAGGCTTTTTCCAGTTCGGTGGTGTCGACGCCGGCGCGTTTTTTCGCCTGGATATCGCGCCAGATCACGATGCGCTGGCGCGGGCTCAGGGTCAGGCCCTTCGATGGGCAGACTGGTTCGCAAAAACCGCACTCGATGCACTTGTCGACAATCTCGTCCGCCGCCGGCAGCGGTTTCAGGTGCTTGAGGTGGATCTGCGGATCTTCGCTGAGTACCACATCGGGATTGAGAATGCCGTTGGGGTCGAGCAGGCGTTTAAGCTGCCACATCAGTTGATAGGCGTCGCTGCCCCATTCCAGTTCCACGAACGGCGCCATGTTGCGGCCGGTGCCGTGTTCGGCTTTCAGCGAGCCGCCGAATTCCACCGCGACCAGTTGCGCGACGTCGTCCATGAACGCTTGGTAGCGTGCGATTTCTTCCGGGCTGTTGAAGCCTTGGGTGAAGACGAAGTGCAGATTGCCTTCCAGTGCGTGTCCGAAAAGGATCGCTTCGTCGTAGGCATGTTTGTCGAACAGCTCGATCAGGCGATTGACGCCGATCGCCAGTTGTTCGACCGGGAAGGTCACGTCTTCGATGATTACTGTGGTGCCGGTTTTGCGCACGGCGCCGACGGCGGGGAAGGTGTCTTTGCGGATGGCCCAGAGGCGGGCGTTTTCCACCGGGTCTTCAGTGAAGTCGACCTGCTTCTCGACGGGGAAATCGCGCAGCGACGCCATGATTTGCCCTAGTTGTTCCTGCAGCAATGTCGACGAAGCGGCGCGGGATTCGATGAGCAGTGCGCAGGCATTTTCCGACAGCCGCTGTACGAAAGCGGGCATGCCTTTTTTGTCCTGCACCGAACGCAGACTGCGTCGGTCGAGCAACTCCACCGCTGACACCGGTTGGCTTTTCAGCACGGTCACCGCGTTGCAACAAGTCTCGACATCGGGGAACACGATCAGCGCCGAGGCCTTGTTCGGGTGATCGATGACGGTGTCGTAAGTCACCGCGCTGATAAAGCCGAGCGTGCCTTCGGAGCCGACCAGCAGGTGGCTCAGGATATCCACAGGCTCGTCGAAATCCACCAGGGCGTTGAGCGACAGGCCGGTGGTATTTTTCAGACGGTATTTGTGGCGGATTCTTGCGGCCAGTTCGGTGTTGGCGCGGGTCTCGCGACCTAATGTCGCCAAGCGTTCGAGCAGGTCGCCGTGGCTGGAGCGAAATGCCGCGACGCTGGCAGGGTCTTCGCTGTCGAGGCGCGTGCCGTCGGCCAGCACCAAGCGAATCCCAGCCAGCGTGTGATAGGTGTTTTGCGCGGTGCCGCAGCACATGCCGCTGGCGTTGTTGGCGACGATGCCGCCGATCTTGCAGGCATTGATCGACGCCGGATCCGGGCCGATCTTGCGCCCGAACGGCGCCAGCCATGCGTTGGCCTGCGCGCCGATCACGCCCGGTTGCAGGCGGATCTGCGTGCCTTGGCCGCGAATCTCGCGGGCGTTCCAGTTATCCCCAAGCACGATCAGCACCGAGTCGCTGATCGCCTGCCCGGACAGGCTGGTGCCGGCGGCGCGGAAGGTCACCGGCACGTGGTCGCGCTGGGCCAGTTGCAGCAGCGCCACGACTTCGTCTTCAGACTCGACGCGGATCACCAGTTTTGGGATCAGTCGATAGAAACTGGCGTCGGTGCCGAAGGCCAGGGTCGACAGCGGATCGTCGAAGCGCCGGTCTGCTGGAATCAGTCGCTCGGCATCACGCAGGAAAGCAGCAGGAAGACTCATTGATCCTCCAGAATCAGCACGACCAGATCTTTCGGGCCATGCGCACCATACGCCAGCACCTGTTCAATATCGGCAGTCTTCGACGGGCCGGACACCAGCAGCGCGTTGGTCGGCATGCCTTGCGCCCATTCGAATTCCTCTTGCACCTGATAGAAGTTGTCGCGGATTTCGCTGGCCTTGAGCAGGGCGAAATGCACCGGCGGCACCAGGCTCATCAAGCGCGGTTCTTCACGGGTTGGCCAGATGATCAGGCTGCCGGTCGCGGCGATGGCACCGAGGGTGCCGGTGAGGCTGGCCGGGGTGTCGTTGAACAGTTCGGCTTTCCACTCTTCCATCGGCCGGTCGTAGGATTTCAGTGCAGGCAGCTCGGGATTGTTCGCCCAGTGCTGTGCGATGCGTTGCCCGTGCGGTGTGGTCGGTGCGATCAGCAGGCTCGGCAACTGGCGGTCGCGCAGCAGTTGCGCCAGTAATGCCGGCCACTCGGCGCCCGAGGTCAGGTGGATTTCGGTGTGCACCGCTTCCATCAGTTTGCGCAGTTGCGGGATGCGTTGCTCGGCGCTGTAGGTGTAGGGCTGGGTGACCAGATCGACATCGAAGTTGTCGGCAATTGGCGTGGTGCCGGTCAGACTTTTCCGCAGCTTGCCGAGGATATTTTGCTTGGCGCTCATCGACGCTCTCCCTGTTTGGCCAGATGCTCGCGGGCCATGTCATGCAACGAACGCGCGGCCGGTTTTGGTGCGCTGTGATTTTGCGTCCATGGGCCGACGTTGCTCGGTGTGAGGGCGCGCAGGCGCGTGGCGAAAAAAGCGAACAAGCGGTACAGCGTCGGCGAGCTGTTGAGTCTGGCCCAGGCGTTCCAGATGAAACGTTCCTTGCGCGAATACTTGCTGCCCTGGCCGCGCATCACCTGATTCGGTGCGTCCGGGGCTTTGACGTTTTCCTCGCGCAGACGGCGCAGGATGGCCGGGATTGGAATTTTCACCGGGCAGACTTCACCGCAGGCGCCGCACAGTGAGGACGCGCTCGGGTGGTCCGGGACTTTGGCCAGGCCGACCATGTGCGGGGTGATGATTTTGCCGATCGGCCCCGGGTAGACCTCGCCATAAGTGTGGCCGCCCACTCGGGTATACACCGGGCAATGATTCATGCAGGCGCCGCAGCGGATGCAGTTCAGGGTCTGGCGCAATTCACTGTCGGCGAAGGCCTGGCTGCGACCGTTATCGAGCAGCACCAGATGCACTTCCTGCGGGCCATCGAGTTCGTGTTCCTTGCGCGGGCCGGAGATCATGTTGACGTAAGTGGTGATCGGAATGCCCAGCGCCGAGCGCGTCAGCAGTGACAGCAGCGGCACCACGTCGCGCAGGTTTTCCACGACTTTTTCGATGCCGGTGACGGCGATGTGCACCGGGGGAACGGTGGTGGTCATGCGCCCGTTGCCTTCGTTTTCCACCAGCAGCAGGGTGCCGGTTTCGGCGACGGCGAAGTTGACGCCGGAGACGCCGATGTCGGCTTCGAAGAATTTCTGCCGCAGGACCCTGCGACCGATCTGAATGAGTTGGTCAACGTCCTTGGTGTATTCCACGCCAAGTTTGTCGTGGAACAAGGACGCGACCTGACCGGCATTCTTGTGGATCGCCGGCATAATGATGTGTGAAGGCTTCTCGTGGTCGAGCTGGACGATGTACTCCCCCATGTCGGACTCCAGACATTCAATGTCCCGAGCCTCGAGGAAATGGTTCATCTCCATCTCTTCGCTGACCATCGATTTGCCCTTGATCACTTGCCGCGCCTCGTGAGCGCGGATGATCGACAGGACGATGCCATTGGCTTCGTCCACCGTTTCCGCCCAGTGCACTGTCACACCGTTGCGGGTCAGGCTCTGTTCCAGTTGCTCGAGCAGGTCGGGCAACTTGGACAGCGCGCGGGCCTTGATCGAATTGCCCAGTGCGCGCAAGTGTTCTCTTTCGTGGGCATCGCTGAAAGCCGCTGCCCGCTTGGTCATCAGTGAATCCATGGCAGTGCGGAAGTTGTTCCGCAGCTGCTGATCACCCAGGGCGTTGTGTGCCCGGGTGCGGAAATCTTCTTCTACGGCGACCGTAGGAATAATCGTTGAGGTGCTCATTGCGCACCTCCGGTTCGCTGCCAGAGGAAGCTCGCCAGATGTTGTCCGCGCAACGCCTCCTGCTGTTTCTCCAGCGCGCCGTTGATGTTCATCAAACAGCCGCAGTCGGCACTCAGTACCTTGTGCGCGCCGGACTCCTTCAGCGCGCGGGTCTTGTCAGCCACCATCGCGCCGGAAATGTCTGGCATACGGACGCTGAATGTCCCGCCGAAGCCACAGCATTCGCTTTCATGGTCGTGATTGACCCGTTCCACATTGCTCAACTGCGCCAACAACTCGCGGCCGTGCAGGTGGGTGTTCATTTCGCGGCGTGCCGAACACGAGGTGTGCAGCGCGACTTTCACCGGTTCGCCGCTGTCCTTGAGCTGCACCTTGCAGACGAACAGCAGAAACTCGGCCAGCTCATAAGTGCGAGCCGCAAGGGCCTGCACCTGTTTCAACGTTTCCGGCTCGTCCTTGAACAAGTCGGCGTAATGCTCACGCAGCATGCCGGCGCAGGAGCCCGAGGGCACTACCACCGGATAATCCCCGGCAAACAACGCCAGTTGCGAGCGCGCTACCGTCCGCGCCTGCTCGGTGTAACCCGAGGTGTAGGCCGGTTGGCCGCAGCAACTCTGCCCTTGCGGATACTCGACCCGGATCCCTTCACGCTCCAGCAGATGGATCGCGTCCATCCCGGCTTCGGGGTAGAACAGGTCGACCACACACGTGCCGAACAGGTAGACCCGCGACGGTTTTTCGCTGGGGTATTGCCGAGGTTCGGGCAGTGGCGGTGCCACGCGGGTCGCGTTCGGCACGGCGTTGTAAAAAAGCTCGCTCATCAGGCGTGTCTCCGGGGAGGCCCGGTTATCCGTCTGCTGCGGCTGCCGAATATAAAGCGCATTGCTTTCAGCAGCCTTACAGACCCGGTGGTGAATTGCTGACGCCGGATCACGGGCCGGCGTCGGTTATTTCCATACTTCTTGTAGTCTTAGTGCACCAGCATGCCGGTGAACCAGTAGGCCTGAGCCAAGGTGATCAAACCGACAATCGTTGCAAAGAATAGGCTGTGCTTGAGGGTGAAGCGGAACAGATCCGATTCCTTGCCGACCAGACCGGTCGCGGCGCAGGCCACGGCGATCGATTGCGGCGAGATCATCTTGCCGGTCACGCCGCCGCTGGTATTGGCCGCCACCAGCAAAGTGTCGTTGACGCCGATCTGGTGGGCGGTGGTCGCTTGCAACGAACTGAACAGGGCGTTCGACGAAGTATCCGAACCGGTGAGGAACACGCCCAGCCAACCGAGGAACGGCGAGAAGAACGGGAACGCCGCGCCAGTACCCGCCAGCACCAGGGCCATTGTCGAGGACATGCCGGAGTAGTTGGTGACGAAGGCGAATGCCAGCACCATGCCGATCGACAGGATCGGCCAGCGCAGTTCGTAGAAGGTCTCTTTCAAAGTGGTCAGACCAGTTTTGAAGTTGATCTTCAGTACCAGCATCGAAATCAGCGCGGAGAAGAAAATCGCCGTGCCGGTGGCGGAAATCGGATCGAGCTTGAACACCGCTGGAATCGCGGTCGGGTTGGCCACGATTGGCGCAGACTTGATCACCAGTTGATCAAGGTGCGGAATCGCGAAATTGAATACCCAGCTGTACATCGAACCGCCGGCGGCGAACATGGCTTTGAATGGCTTCAGCGTCCAGATCGTCACCAGCACGGTGAGGATCAGGAACGGCGACCACGCCTTGAAAATTTCCCCGAGGCTGTAGGGCGACGCGACGGTAGTGCGCTTCTGGCCGAAACCGCCGACGCTGGCGCTGACCACCGAAGCGGATACGGCACCAACGATGTGCTGGCCGGCGGCGCGACGTGGTTGCCAGACCTTGAGGAACAGGGTCAGGGAAATCAGGCTGGCCAGTGCCGAGGTGATGTCCGGCAGTTCCGGGCCGATGAAGTTGGAGGTGAAGTATTGGGTGATGGCGAAACTCAGACCTGCCACCAGCGCGGCTGGCCAGGTTTCGCGCACACCGCGCAGGCCGTCCATCATGAACACCAGCCAGAACGGCACGAACAGCGACAGCAGTGGCAACTGGCGACCAGTCATGGCGCCGATCTTGAAGGCGTCGATGCCAGTGACCTGGCCCGCCACGATGATCGGAATCCCCAGCGCGCCGAACGCCACCGGAGCGGTGTTGGCGATCAGGCACAGGCCGGCGGCGTACAGCGGATTGAAGCCCAGTCCTACAAGGAGTGCGGCAGTAATCGCGACCGGCGCGCCGAATCCGGCGGCACCTTCCAGAAATGCGCCGAAGCAGAAACCGATCAGCAACACCTGCAAGCGCTGGTCATCGGTAATCGACAGAACCGAGCTGCGGATGACCTCGAACTGACCGCTCTTCACCGTCAGCTTGTAGAGGAACACTGCCGCGACAATGATCCAGGCGATTGGCCACAGACCGTAAGCGAAGCCATATCCGGCGGCGGCGAAAGCCATGTCCACGGGCATCTGGAAGGCGAAAATCGCCACGGCAATCGAAAGCGCGAGGGTAATGCTGCCGGCCACATGGCCTTTGAGGCGGAACACCGCCAGGGCGAGAAAGAAGAACACGATGGGAATGACGGCCGCGAGAGCGGAGACGCCAAGGCTGCCGAGCGGGCTGTAGAGCTGTTGCCAGGTTTGCATGGTGGGGTGGCCCCTAATTGTTGTTGGTCAGGCACTGTGAGCAATCTTGGATAATTGGTAAGACCAATTTACAAGCGCTGTTGGCTAGGGTAAAAGCCTTGGTGGCGGTGTGTCAATTTGCCGCTCTGAAACTTTCGTCGAAGATGCGGTGCAGAGGGCAACTGATCCGCTTTGGCGAAGTGGCGTCTGGCAGGTGTCGGCGGCGCGCGGATAGGCCAGAATAGACACCCCGGCGAGCGGTCGGGATCGTGGAGAAATGAGTTATGGGCTTTGATCAGATACGTCAGCGCCGTTTGTCTGACGATATTGTCGAGCGCCTCGAGGGGATGATCCTTGAGGGCACGCTGAAGTCGGGCGAACGTCTGCCGGCCGAGCGCACGCTGGCCGAGCAATTTGGCGTATCACGCCCGTCGTTGCGCGAGGCAATTCAGAAACTGGCAGCCAAAGGCTTGTTGGTCAGTCGCCAGGGCGGCGGCAATTATGTGGTGGAGGGCCTGGGTTCGACGTTC
Organism: Pseudomonas siliginis; assembly: GCF_019145195.1. Lineage (GTDB taxonomy): Bacteria > Pseudomonadota > Gammaproteobacteria > Pseudomonadales > Pseudomonadaceae > Aquipseudomonas > Aquipseudomonas siliginis. The sequence goes on along the minus strand of NZ_JAHSTW010000010.1, from coordinate 318,602 downwards.
AGCGATCCGCTGTTGCAATTGCTTGAAAGCAATCCCGAAGCGCAACGTGATTTGCTCGAATTCCGGCACACCCTGGAGGCATCGTGCGCCTATTACGCCGCATTGCGCGCCACCGATGTTGATCGCGAGCGCCTGACCGCTGCGTTCGAAGAGCTGCAGGATTGCTACTCGCGCCATGAAGAAGTCAGCCGGGCGGAAGAGGGCGCGGCGGATGCAAAGTTTCATCTGGCGATTGCCGAAGCCAGCCACAACGCGGTGTTGCTGCATACGATTCGCGGACTGTTCGATCTGCTCAAGCGCAACGTCGTGACCAACATCGGCGGCATGTACAAGCAGCGTACGGAAACCCGCGACATGCTGATCTCGCAGCATCGGGAATTGTATCTGGCGATTATCGAAGGGCGTGCCGAGCAGGCGCGAGAAGTGTCCAGCCGACATATTTTGTATGTGCAGGAGGTGTTGGAAGAGGTGCGTCAGGAGGTGCAGCGCATGGCTCGGGCGGAGCGGCGCAAGGGGATGTGATCAGGTGTGTTTGTGTTGATGCTGAAATAGCTTTCGCGAGCAGGCTCGCTCCCACCTTTGAAATGCATTCCAAGGTGGGAGCGAGCCTGCTCGCGAATTGGCGCTAAAGGAGGAAGATCAGTCTTCCTTGCCCTTGTTGCGCACCGCACGCTGCAATTCACGACCGGCATCGCGCTCGCGCTCGGTGTCACGCTTGTCGTATTCCTTCTTGCCCTTGCCCAGAGCGATCTCGCACTTGACCATGTGCTTGCTCCAGTACCAGGACAGGCAGACGCAGGCGTAACCCTTTTGCTGCACGGCGGCGGCGAGCTTGTCCAGCTCGCGGCGGTTGAGCAGCAGTTTGCGAGTGCGCACCGGGTCGGCGATGACGTGAGTGCTCGCGGTCATCAACGGCGTGATGTGGCTGCCAAGCAACCATGCTTCGCCGTCCTTGAGCAGCACATAGCTGTCGACCAGCTGCAACTTGCTCGCCCGCAGACTTTTTACTTCCCAGCCGGCCAGGACCAGACCAGCCTCGAACTTGTGCTCGATGAAGTAATCGTGTCGCGCCTTTTTGTTCTGCGCGATGGTCCCTGTTGGGTGTTTCTTCTGTTTAGCCATAGGGGCGGCATTATATGGAGTTGTTCGGCTGTCGGCTACGGTGTTGCTGCGTGCTTGAGCAGGTTGAGTGAATCCCGGACAATGCGGCCTCTTTTTCTAACGCTTGGGCGTGATAAACGATGTCGACAGACAAGGTTTCTGTCCACGGCAGTTGGGCTAGCCGCTGGGTATTCATACTCGCCGCGACCGGTTCGGCCGTGGGACTGGGTAGTATCTGGAAGTTCCCCTACATGGTCGGGGTCTACGGCGGCGGCGCCTTTGTGCTGATGTTCCTGGCGTGCATCGCGCTCATCGGCGTGCCGGTCATGCTCGCGGAAACCCTGATCGGCCGGCGTGCCCGGCAAAGTCCGGCGAATGCCCTGAAGGTGCTGGCACTGGAAGCCGGGCACTCGGCGAAATGGTCGTGGGGCGCGTTCGCCGGGATGATCACGGCCCTGCTGATTCTGTCTTTCTACAGTGTGGTCGGCGGCTGGTCGCTGGATTACATCGTCGACATGGGCCGTGGCGATTTCCAGGGCGCGACGGCCGATCAGGTCGGCGCCTATTTCGGCAATGTCATCTCCAATCCATGGCGCCTGACACTTTGGCACACGATTTTCATGCTGCTGTCGGCCTTCGTGATCGCCAAAGGCGTGGTCGCCGGGCTTGAGCGCAGCCTGCGGATCATGATGCCGCTGCTGTTCGTGATGATTCTGGTGCTGCTGGGCTACAGCATGACCACCGGGCATTTCATGGAAGGCGTGCATTTCATGTTCGACTTCCACCCGGAAAAAGTCCTCGACGGCCTGCTGCCGGCGATGGGGCACGCGTTCTTCTCGCTGAGCGTCGGCGTCGGCTCCATCATGATCTACGGCGCCTACATGCCGAAGAACACCTCGCTGTCGGGCACGGTGGTCGGTGTCGCGCTGCTGGATACTTTCGTATCGCTGGTGGCCGGTCTGGCACTGTTTCCGATTGTGTTCGCTGCTGGCCTGAACCCAAGCGAAGGTCCGGGACTGATGTTCGTCAGCCTGCCATTTGCTTTTGGTAATGTATTTTTCGGCCAGTTGATGGGCGTGGTGTTCTTTGTGCTGGTCGCGGTGGCTGCCTGGAGTTCGGCTATTTCGCTACTCGAACCGATGGTGGCTTACCTGGTTGAACGCACTAAAATCAGCCGCATCTGGGTAACTTTCTGGCTGGCATTCACCTGCTGGTTTGTTGGTCTGGGCACCGTGTTTTCTTTCAATATCTGGAAGGAAGCCAAGTTTTTCGTGAACGAAGGCGGGGCGTTCAGCCTCTATCAATGGGGTGCGCAGAGCGGTCTCGACTTCTTTGGCGTGATCGATTTCTTCACCTCGCGGATCATGTTGCCCCTCGGTGGCTTGTGTTTCGTGCTGTTCGCAGGATGGGTGATGGGGCGTGAAGCGGTACGGGATGAATTGTCCATCCGTAACCCGGTTCTGTTTGCTCTGTCCCTGTTCTTGATGCGCTACGTGGCGCCTATCGGCATTCTTGTAGTCTTTGCCGCTCAGCTCTGGAAGTAACGCTTACATGACGACACATATCCAACGATCCGCGCTCCTGCCGTACCCGGCGCAGTTTCTCTACGACCTGGTCAACGACGTCGCGCGGTACCCGGAGTTTCTGCCGTGGTGCTCGGAGGCTGAAGTGCTGGAAAGCTCGCCGGAACACATGCGCGCCAGTGTCGGCGTTGCCAAGGGCGGCCTCAGTCAGCATTTCGTCACGCGCAATACGCTGGTGCCGGGGCAGTCGATCGAGATGAATCTCGAAGAAGGCCCGTTCACTCAGTTGCACGGCATCTGGGTATTCAAGGCACTGAATGAAAAGGCCTGCAAGATCAGTCTGGATCTGTCGTTCGATTATGCCGGGCCGCTGGTGCGCGCAACTCTGGGGCCGTTGTTCAATCAGGCGGCCAATCAATTGGTGGATGCTTTCTGCCAGCGCGCCAAGCAGATGCATGGTTGAGCCGGTGATCGAGATAGAAGTCGTCTACGCGGCGGTTGATCGGCAGGTTCTGCGTGCGATCAGCGTCGCTGAAGGCGTTAGCGTTCGGGCGGCGGTGCACGTATCGGGCATCGCGGCCGAGTTTCCTGAGCTGAATCTGGCGCAATGCCCGCTGGGGATTTTTGGCAAGGTTGTGACTGACGCGGATTCTCGCCCTGTTCAGGCGGGCGATCGCATCGAAATTTATCGACCGCTGCTGGCTGATCCCAAAGAGGTTCGACGTTTGCGCGCGGCCAAGGCTGCCGAGGCCAAAGCACGCAATTCTTGATCAGGCCAAACGGCAGGCAATAAAAAACCCGGAATGTCCGGGTTTTTTATTGCCTCGCCTATTACTGCGGCGAGGTGTCCAGCGGCTCTGGTGTCGGAACCGGTACGGTTTCTACACCATCGACGTCCTTCTGGATCTGATCCAGCAAGGAGCCTGGTTTGGCTGGCTTTTCAGCTTCTGGCTTGTCGGCGTTTTCAGCAGGCGCGGTCACGGTAGTACCGCTGTCCTTGCCGAGAATGGCTTCATCACGGCTCACGCCGGGCATGAAGTCACCGGACAGGCTGACAAGTTGGTCGTTGGAATTGAAGATAACGCTGATTCGTTCCTGCTGGCGTTCACCGCCACCCGGTTGCAGGCTGTACAGATAATCCCAGCGATCGGCATGGAACGTGTCGGCAAGCAGAGGGTTGCCCATGATAAACCGTACTTGCGGCCGGGTCATTCCCGGGCGTAACTGGTCTATCATGTCCTGCGTGACGACATTGCCCTGCTGGATGTCGATTTTGTAAACCCCGGGGAATGAACAACCGGCGAGTGCGAGCAGTCCCACAAAGGTGAAACTGGTTAGCAAGAGCTTGGTGTTTTGCATCGGTGGGCGACTTCCACTATCTTGGCTGGGACAACGTAAACGCCGATCATACCCGCATTAAGAGAAGCTGCGAAGCAGCATCGCGAGAAAGCTGACCATGGTTGAAAATAGCGAACTACGCAAAGCCGGCCTCAAAGTGACCCTGCCACGGGTCAAGATCCTGCAAATGCTCGACTCTACCGAACAGCGCCACATGAGTGCCGAGGACGTCTACAAGGCGTTGATGGAAGCTGGTGAGGACGTTGGTCTGGCCACGGTTTACCGTGTTCTTACCCAGTTCGAAGCGGCCGGCCTCGTGGTCCGCCACAACTTCGACGGCGGCCACGCGGTCTTCGAACTGGCTGACGGTGGCCACCACGACCATATGGTCAACGTGGAATCGGGTGAAGTGATCGAATTCTTCGACGAAGAAATCGAAAAACTTCAGAAGTCGATCGTCGAGAAGCATGGCTTCGAGATGGTTGATCACAACCTGGTGCTGTACGTGCGCAAGAAAAAGTAAGCATGTCGCGCGAATTTCACATTCGCGAAACGAACGAAGGCGACCCAAGGGTCGCCTTCGTGCTTTCTACTATTTGTTACGCCTTGGCGGTCACCACCATTTTTTTCGCGTGAGCCAAGGATTCCTTGGTCAGATCGATGCCGCCGAGCATGCGCGCGACTTCTTCGATTCGCTCGTTCTTCGTGAGCTTCGCGACAGCGGTGTGAGTCGCCTTCTCGTCGCGAACCTTGTGCACGAACAGATGCTGATGCCCTTGCGCCGCCACTTGCGGCAAGTGCGTCACGGTCAGGACCTGGCCGCGATCACCGAGACGGCGCAGTAACTGGCCGACAATCTCGGCAGTCGGACCGCCAATACCTACGTCCACTTCGTCGAACACCAGCGTCGGCACGCGGGAGGTCTGGGCGGTAATGACCTGAATCGCCAGACTGATCCGCGACAGCTCACCGCCGGAGGCGACTTTCGCCAGCGCTTTGAGCGGTTGGCCGGGGTTGGCGCTGACCAGCAGTTCGACCTGTTCCAGCCCGTTCGGCAGCAACTCGTCGCTGCTGTTGGCTTTCAGTTCGATGGTGAAGCGGCCGCCGGGCATGCCCAGGCGCTGGATTTCCTGCTCCACTGCACTGGCGAGGCTGCCGGCCGCCTGATGACGAAGGTCGCTCAGCTCGCGCGCTTTCTCCTGATAGTGGCGGGCATAGGACGCCAATTCTTCACCCAGACGTTCGACGGATTCATCGTTGGCATTGAGGGTTTCGATTTCATCGAGCAGCTTCTGCTGCATCTCGCCGACTTCAGTCGGCTGAATCCGGTGTTTGCGCGCCAGCGTGTAGATTGCGTCGAGACGTTCTTCGAGGTACTGCAGGCGAGCCGGGTCGGCATCAAAGTTGTCGAGGAAGCGGTTGAGCTCGCCGACCGCTTCTTCCACCTGAATCTGTGCGCTGGTCAGCAGACTGCTGGCTTCACCCAGCGCACCCACCGAACTGTTCACGCTGGAAAGTCGATTGAGGCTGGCGGTCAGCGCATTCAGCACATTGCCGGAGTCGCTTTCGCTGCATTGCTCGACCACTTGCCGGCAAATGCCCAGCAAGGTTTCGGCGTTGGTCAGGTTCTTGTGTTCCTGCTCCAGCTGCTCCAGTTCATTTTCGCCGAGGCCGAGGTTCTCCAATTCCTCAAGCTGATAGCTGAGCAACTGATGACGTGCGCGTTGTTCGTCGCCGGAGTTGGAGAGCCGCTCCAGTTCCTGGCGGGTCTGACGCCAGCGTTGAGCGGCAAGCTGCACCTGACGCGCCAGATCGGTGGCACCGGCGTACTCGTCAAGCAGGCGGCGATGGGTGTCGGTCTTCAACAGCGACTGATGTTCGTGCTGGCTGTGGATATCGATCAGCAGCTCGCCGAGGGCTTTGAGGTCGCCAAGCGGGCAGGGCGTGCCGTTGATATAACCGCGCGAACGACCTTCCGAGGTGATGACCCGGCGCAGGATGCACGGCCCGTCGTTTTCCAGATCGCGCTCGGCCAGCCAGGCGCTGGCTTCGGGAATATCAACCAGATCGAACGTCGCGAGAATGTCGGCTTTATCAGCGCCTGGGCGAACCACGCCGCTGTCGGCGCGATCACCCAGGGTGAGGCCCAGGGCATCGAGCATGATCGACTTGCCGGCGCCGGTTTCCCCTGTGATCACGCTCATCCCGCGATCGAGTTCAAGATCGAGATGTTCAACGATGGCGTAGTTGTGTACGGACAGGTGCACCAGCATAAAGGCAGCTCCCAGGCTTGAGGTCTGGTTATTTATACAGTGTTTTGTTCAGGCCTGACAATGCCCGCCCTTAGCTCGATTTGCTTGATCTGAGGGTTTTCTTAGCGCATTCAAGAATGAGTATTCAGCACTTTTTTGTAGGGACAATTGTTTCCAGCCCTTGAAGCCTGATTTTGCGGCCCCATATATCGGGGCAGAAGCGCGAGTCAGGCTCGCGGACGAAATTGAAAGGAGAATTCTATGGCTGACGAACAGACAGTAGATACGCAAAACCCAGATGCCAATCAGGCGCCCGAAGGTTCGGGTGACGACCTGGCGACCCGTGTGCAAGTGCTCGAAGAGCAATTGGCCGCCGCGCAGGATCAGTCTCTGCGTGTTGCTGCCGATCTGCAGAACGTTCGCCGCCGTGCCGAGCAGGACGTCGAGAAGGCGCACAAGTTTGCCCTGGAAAAATTCGCCAGCGACCTGCTGCCGATCGTCGACAGCCTGGAGCGCGGCCTCGAGCTGTCGAGCCCGGACGACGAAAGCATCCGCCCGATGCGCGAAGGCATCGAGCTGACCCTGAAAATGTTCCACGACACCCTCAAGCGCTACCAGCTTGAAGCGATCGATCCGCATGGCGAACCGTTCAACGCCGTTCACCATCAGGCGATGGCCATGCAGGAAAGTGCCGACGTCGAGCCGAACAGCGTGTTGAAGGTTTTCCAGAAGGGCTACCAGCTCAATGGTCGCCTGCTGCGCCCGGCGATGGTCGTGGTCAGCAAGGCGCCGGCACCGGTTTCGCCTTCGATTGACGAGCAGGCTTGAAATTAGCCGCAAGGCCCCCATTTAGAAGTCAAGCGTTTAAGTGCTACCGCAGTCAGCCACCACTGCTGCGGCAACAAAATCCAAAGTTTCGGGAGAGTGAACATGGGCAAAATTATCGGTATCGACCTGGGGACTACCAACTCCTGCGTCTCCGTGCTGGAAAACGGCAAAGCCAAAGTTATTGAAAACGCTGAAGGCGCGCGTACCACGCCGTCGATCATCGCTTACGCCAACGATGGCGAAATTCTGGTAGGTCAGTCGGCCAAGCGTCAGGCTGTAACCAATCCGCACAACACCCTGTACGCGGTAAAGCGTCTGATCGGTCGTCGTTTCGACGAAGAAGTTGTGCAGAAAGACATCCAGATGGTCCCTTACAAGATCGTCAAGGCTGACAACAATGACGCCTGGGTAGAAGTGAACGGCCAGAAAATGGCACCGCCACAGATCTCGGCTGAAATTCTGAAGAAGATGAAGAAGACCGCCGAAGACTACCTCGGCGAGGCAGTGACCGAAGCGGTGATTACCGTTCCGGCCTACTTCAACGACAGCCAGCGTCAGGCCACCAAAGACGCCGGCCGCATCGCTGGTCTGGACGTAAAACGTATCATCAACGAACCAACCGCAGCCGCTCTGGCTTACGGTATGGACAAGGCCAAGGGCGATCACACCGTGATCGTTTATGACCTGGGTGGCGGTACCTTCGACGTTTCCGTGATCGAAATCGCTGAAGTTGACGGTGAGCACCAGTTCGAAGTGTTGGCCACCAACGGTGACACTTTCCTCGGCGGTGAAGACTTCGACATTCGTCTGATCGACTACCTCGTTGACGAATTCAAGAAAGAAAGCGGCATGAACCTCAAAGGTGACCCGCTGGCCATGCAGCGCCTGAAAGAAGCCGCTGAGAAAGCCAAGATCGAGCTGTCGTCCGCTCAGTCGACCGACGTCAACCTGCCGTACATCACTGCAGACGCGACCGGTCCTAAGCACCTGAACGTGAAGATCTCCCGTGCCAAGCTCGAAGCACTGGTTGAAGACCTGGTTCAGCGCACCATCGAACCTTGCCGCATTGCCATGAAAGACGCCGGTATCGACGTCAGCGCGATCAACGACGTGATTCTGGTCGGTGGTCAGACTCGTATGCCGCTGGTGCAGAAGCTGGTTACCGATTTCTTCGGTAAAGAAGCGCGTAAAGACGTCAACCCGGACGAAGCTGTTGCCATGGGTGCTGCGATTCAGGGCGCTGTTCTGGCCGGTGACGTGAAAGACGTGCTGCTGCTCGACGTCAGCCCGCTGACCCTGGGTATCGAAACCATGGGTGGCGTGATGACCGCGCTGATCGAGAAAAACACCACGATTCCTACCAAGAAATCGCAAGTGTTCTCGACTGCCGATGACAACCAGGGTGCTGTGACCATTCACGTTCTGCAGGGCGAGCGCAAGCAAGCCGCACAGAACAAATCGCTGGGCAAGTTCGACCTAGCCGACATTCCACCAGCTCCACGTGGCGTGCCGCAGATTGAAGTGACCTTCGACATCGACGCCAACGGCATCCTGCACGTCGGCGCGAAAGACAAGGCTACCGGCAAGACCCAGTCGATCGTGATCAAGGCCAACTCCGGTCTGTCCGACGAAGAAATCGAGCGCATGGTGCGTGACGCCGAAGCGAATGCCGAGGAAGACCGCAAGTTCGAAGAACTGGCCGCTGCCCGTAACCAGGGTGATGCACTGGTGCACTCGACTCGCAAGATGGTCGCTGACGCAGGCGACAAGGTCACCGCCGAAGAGAAGACTGCAATCGAAGCTGCAGTGGTTGCTCTGGAAGCCGCCGTCAAAGGCGACGACAAGGCTGCCATCGAATCCAAGGTTGAAGAGCTGTCGAAAGTCTCCGCTCCGGTTGCTCAGAAGATGTACGCCGAACAGGCTCAGCCAGCTGATGGCGCGGCCCCGCAAGGCGAATCGGCTGAGAAGGCTGACGACGTTGTCGACGCCGAGTTCGAAGAAGTCAAAGACCACAAGTAAGTTGTTGGTCGCCCGGTTGACTGCCTTGCGGCGGTGACTGGTAGGATGTCGCCGCGCGGGAGCTTGCCTCCCGCGTTGGCGTATCTGGAATACGCGAATTTTTACAGCATGCGACACCGTTCGGATGCTGGCGGTATGGCCGGGAATGCTCCTGCTTTTCGCGCCGCAGATACCGCATCAATCAAGACCAGGATCGTTGAATTGACGTGAGTTGGGTCCGGGCCTTAATGGGGGCTCAACGAGTTTGGCGAGGCTCAGGAGGGGTTTGCCGAACGTCCTTAAGAGTGCAAAGAACTTATGGCAAAGCGTGACTATTACGAAGTATTGGGTGTCGAGCGGGGCACGAGCGAAGCGGACCTGAAGAAGGCCTATCGCCGTCTGGCCATGAAGCACCACCCCGACCGTAATCCCGGCGACAAAGCTTCCGAAGAAGCATTCAAAGAGGCCAACGAGGCCTATGAAGTGTTGTCCGACGCCAGCAAACGCGCGGCATACGATCAGTACGGTCATGCCGGCGTTGATCCGAGCATGGGCGGCGGCGGTGCCGGTTTCGGTGGCCAGAACTTTTCGGACATCTTCGGCGATGTTTTCAGTGATTTCTTCGGTGGCGGTCGCGGCGGTGCCCGTGGCGGCGCTCAGCGTGGCAGCGATCTGCGCTACACCCTGGAGCTGAATCTGGAAGAAGCGGTGCGCGGCACGTCGGTGAATATCCGCGTTCCGACACTGGTCAACTGCAAGCCGTGCGATGGTTCCGGCGCCAAGAAGGGCTCCTCGCCGACGACGTGCCCGACTTGCGGTGGCATCGGCCAGGTGCGCATGCAGCAGGGCTTCTTCTCGGTGCAGCAGACCTGCCCGCGCTGCCATGGCCAGGGCAAGATCATTTCCGATCCGTGCGACTCCTGCCACGGCGACGGTCGTGTCGAAGAATACAAAACCCTGTCGGTCAAAGTGCCTGCCGGTGTTGATACTGGCGACCGTATTCGTCTGTCCGGCGAAGGCGAGGCGGGTACCCAGGGCGGGCCGACTGGCGACCTGTACGTTGTGATCAATGTGCGCGAACACGACATCTTCCAACGTGACGGCAAGCATCTGTTCTGCGAAGTGCCGATCAGCTTCGTCGACGCTGCACTGGGCGGCGAGCTGGAAATTCCGACCCTCGACGGTCGCGTCAAACTGAAAATCCCCGAAGGCACGCAGACCGGCAAGCAATTCCGCGTACGCGGCAAAGGCGTTGCGCCGGTGCGCGGCGGCGGTGCCGGCGACCTGATGTGCCGTGTCGCTGTGGAAACGCCGGTCAACCTCAACCGTCGTCAGCGTGAATTGCTGGAAGAATTCCGCAGCTCCCTGGCCGACGACAACAGCCACTCGCCGAAAACCACCGGTTGGTTTGACGGTGTAAAGCGTTTCTTCGGCGATTTGTAAGGAGTCGGCATGCGACGTATTGCAGTGATGGGCGCCGCCGGGCGCATGGGCAAGACCCTGATTGAAGCGGTGCAGCAGACGCCGGGCGCCGGTCTGACGGCGGCGGTCGATCGTCCCGACAGCACGCTGGTCGGCGCGGATGCCGGTGAGCTGGCAGCGCTGGGCCGTATCGGCGTGCCGCTGTCCGGTGATCTGGATCGTGTGGTTGAAGAGTTCGATGTGTTGATCGACTTCACTCACCCGACCGTGACCCTGAAGAATCTCGCGTTCTGCCGCAAACACGGCAAAGCAATGATCATCGGCACCACCGGTTTCAGTGTTGAAGAGAAGCAATTGCTGGCCGAGGCGGGCAAGGACATTCCGATCGTCTTCGCCGCCAACTTCAGCGTCGGCGTCAACCTGTGCCTGAAGTTGCTCGACACCGCTGCGCGCGTGCTGGGCGACGATGTCGATATCGAGATCATGGAAGCCCATCACCGGCACAAGGTCGATGCTCCGTCCGGTACGGCTGTGCGCATGGGTGAAGTGATTGCCGATGCGCTGGGGCGTGATCTGAAGAAGGTCGCGGTCTACGGTCGGGAAGGCCAGACCGGTGCGCGTGAGCGTGAAACCATTGGTTTCGCCACCGTGCGTGCTGGCGATATCGTCGGTGATCACACCGTGCTGTTCGCTGCCGATGGCGAGCGCGTCGAGATCACCCACAAGGCATCGAGCCGCATGACCTTCGCCAAGGGCGCGGTGCGTGCGGCGCTGTGGCTGGACGGTCGCGAGCCGGGCCTGTACGACATGCAAGACGTGCTCGACCTGCGTTGAGTCGTTGCTGAATCCGGCGCAAACGTCCCGTTTTGCGCCGGTTTTTACCGCTTGGCGACGACCTGTCGCATTCTCCGGCCTTTAAGGCTCTTTAGCGGTGGACCAAAAACGCCCTTTTCTGTAAGCTACAGCTTTAGTGTGTCCACTAAAAGCGCGCAGAATAATTTCAGTGAAGAAGCGGGGTGACGTGTCCATACGTCACTCCGCTTTTTTACAACCTGCGATTGCCCTTTCATGCGTTATTTACGGGAGGTCTTCTTGACTAAGCCAGCCATACTCGCCCTTGCTGATGGCAGCATTTTTCGCGGCGAAGCCATTGGAGCCGACGGTCAGACCGTTGGTGAGGTGGTGTTCAACACCGCAATGACCGGCTATCAGGAAATCCTTACCGATCCTTCCTACGCCCAGCAGATCGTTACCCTGACTTACCCGCACATCGGCAACACCGGCACCACGCCGGAAGATGCCGAGTCCGACCGCGTCTGGTCCGCTGGCCTGGTCATCCGTGACCTGCCGCTGGTAGCGAGCAACTGGCGTAACACGATGTCCCTGTCCGATTACCTGAAAGCCAACAACGTGGTGGCAATCGCCGGTATCGACACCCGTCGCCTGACCCGCATCCTGCGTGAAAAAGGCGCTCAGAACGGCTGCATCATGGCCGGCGACAACATCTCCGAAGAAGCGGCCATCGCCGCTGCGCAAGGCTTCCCGGGCCTGAAGGGCATGGACCTGGCGAAAGTCGTCAGCACCAAGACCCAATACGAATGGCGCTCGACTGTCTGGGATCTGAAAACCGACAGCCACGCGACCATCGAAGCTTCCGAGCTGCCATATCACGTGGTCGCCTACGACTACGGCGTCAAGGTCAACATCCTGCGCATGCTGGTCGAGCGCGGCTGCCGCGTTACCGTAGTGCCTGCGCAGACTCCAGCCGCCGATGTGCTGGCGCTGAAGCCGGACGGCGTGTTCCTGTCCAACGGCCCTGGTGATCCGGAGCCATGCGACTACGCGATCCAGGCGATCAAGGAAGTGCTGGAAACCGAGACTCCGGTATTCGGCATCTGCCTCGGCCACCAGTTGCTGGCTCTGGCCTCCGGCGCCAAGACCCTGAAAATGGGCCACGGCCACCACGGTGCCAACCACCCGGTGCAGGATCTGGACACAGGCGTGGTGATGATCACCAGCCAGAACCACGGTTTTGCAGTAGACGAAGCCACCCTGCCAGCCAACGTGCGCGCGATCCACAAATCGCTGTTCGACGGCACCCTGCAAGGCATCGAGCGCACCGACAAGAGCGCGTTCAGCTTCCAGGGTCACCCTGAAGCGAGCCCGGGCCCGAACGATGTCGCGCCACTGTTCGACCGCTTCATCAACGAGATGGCCAAGCGACGCTAAGCGTTCGTCTTGAGACTGTAGAGAGAAGCCCTCGAGGGCGGCCCCGGTTCCGGCGGCCCCTTCGGGACTTCAGAAATCGATCAAGACGGCTTGCCGACTGACCTGCGGATTTGAGTGACAAACCATGCCAAAACGTACAGACATTAAAAGCATCCTGATTCTCGGCGCTGGCCCGATCGTGATCGGCCAGGCCTGCGAATTCGACTACTCCGGCGCCCAAGCCTGCAAAGCCCTGCGCGAAGAGGGTTACCGCGTCATCTTGGTGAACTCCAACCCGGCCACCATCATGACCGACCCGGACATGGCCGACGCCACCTATATCGAGCCGATCAAATGGCAGACCGTGGCCAAGATCATCGAAAAAGAGCGTCCGGACGCCGTGCTGCCAACCATGGGTGGCCAGACCGCTCTGAACTGCGCTCTGGACCTAGAGCGCGAAGGCGTTCTGGAGAAGTTCGGCGTAGAGATGATCGGTGCCAACGCCGACACCATCGACAAGGCTGAAGACCGTTCGCGTTTCGACAAGGCGATGAAATCCATCGGCCTGGCGTGCCCGCGTTCCGGCATCGCCCACAGCATGGAAGAAGCCAACGCGGTCCTCGAAACCCTCGGTTTCCCGTGCATCATCCGTCCGTCCTTCACCATGGGCGGCACCGGTGGCGGTATCGCTTACAACCGTGAAGAGTTCGAAGAAATCTGCGCCCGTGGTCTGGACCTGTCGCCGACCAAAGAGCTGTTGATCGACGAATCGCTGATCGGCTGGAAAGAATATGAAATGGAAGTTGTCCGCGACAAAAAGGACAACTGCATCATCGTCTGCTCGATCGAAAACTTCGACCCGATGGGCGTGCACACCGGTGACTCGATCACCGTAGCGCCAGCCCAGACGCTGACCGACAAGGAATACCAGATCCTGCGTAACGCCTCGCTGGCGGTATTGCGCGAGATCGGCGTCGAGACCGGTGGTTCGAACGTGCAGTTCGGTATCTGCCCGAACACTGGCCGCATGGTCGTGATCGAAATGAACCCACGTGTTTCGCGCTCCTCGGCCCTGGCTTCGAAAGCCACCGGTTTCCCGATCGCCAAGGTCGCGGCCAAATTGGCTGTGGGTTACACCCTCGACGAGCTGTCGAACGACATCACCGGCGGCAAGACCCCGGCGTCTTTCGAACCGTCGATCGACTACGTCGTCACCAAGCTGCCACGCTTCGCCTTCGAGAAATTCGCCAAGGCTGACGCGCGCCTGACCACGCAAATGAAGTCGGTCGGTGAAGTCATGGCCATCGGCCGGACCTTCCAGGAATCCCTGCAGAAAGCTCTGCGCGGTCTGGAAGTCGGCGTTTGCGGTCTGGACGAGAAGCTCGATCTGAGCAACCCGGACAGCATGAGCGTGCTCAAGCGCGAACTGACCGTGCCCGGCGCCGAGCGTATCTGGTACGTGGCTGACGCCTTCCGCGCCGGTCTGTCGGTCGAAGATATCTTCGGCATGAACATGATCGACCCGTGGTTCCTGGTGCAGATCGAAGACCTGATCAAGGACGAAGAGAAGGTCAAGACCCTCGGTCTGTCCTCGATCGACCGCGACCTGATGTTCAAGCTCAAGCGCAAAGGCTTCTCCGATCAGCGTCTGGCCAAGCTGCTGGGCGTCACCGAGAAAAACCTGCGTACGCACCGTCAGAAGCTGGAAGTGTTCCCGGTCTACAAGCGCGTTGACACCTGCGCCGCCGAATTCGCCACCGACACTGCTTACCTGTACTCGACCTACGAGGAAGAGTGCGAGGCAGCGCCGTCGGGTCGCGACAAGATCATGATTCTGGGCGGCGGTCCGAACCGTATCGGCCAAGGCATCGAGTTCGACTACTGCTGCGTTCACGCTGCTCTCGCCCTGCGCGAAGACGGCTACGAAACCATCATGGTCAACTGCAACCCGGAAACCGTTTCCACCGACTACGACACTTCCGACCGTCTGTACTTCGAGCCGGTAACCCTGGAAGACGTACTGGAAATCTGCCGCGTCGAGAAGCCGAAAGGCGTGATCGTCCAGTACGGCGGCCAGACTCCGCTGAAACTGGCTCGTGCTCTGGAAGCTGCTGGCGTGCCGATCATCGGCACTAGCCCTGACGCGATCGACCGCGCCGAAGACCGCGAGCGCTTCCAGCAAATGGTCGAGCGCCTGAACCTGCGTCAGCCGCCAAACGCCACTGTGCGTAGCGAAGATGAAGCTGTTCGCGCTGCGGCGAAGATCGGTTATCCGCTGGTGGTGCGCCCGTCCTACGTGTTGGGCGGCCGTGCGATGGAAATCGTATACAAGGAAGACGAACTCAAGCGCTATCTGCGTGACGCGGTGCAAGTGTCCAACGACAGCCCGGTGCTGCTCGACCACTTCCTCAACTGCGCCATCGAAATGGACGTGGATGCGGTCTGCGACGGCAAAGATGTAGTGATCGGCGCGATCATGCAGCACATCGAACAGGCGGGCGTTCACTCCGGTGACTCCGCGTGCTCGCTGCCGCCGTACTCGCTGCCGGCGCACATCCAGGACGAGATGCGCGAACAGGTCAAGAAAATGGCCCTGGAGCTGGGCGTTGTCGGCCTGATGAACGTGCAGCTGGCGTTGCAGGGTGAAGACATTTACGTCATCGAAGTCAACCCGCGCGCCTCGCGTACCGTGCCGTTCGTTTCCAAGTGCATCGGTGTCTCCCTGGCGATGATCGCTGCACGCGTGATGGCCGGTAAGACCCTGAAGGAAATCGGCTTCACCAAAGAAATCATCCCGAACTTCTACAGCGTGAAAGAGGCGGTGTTCCCGTTCGCCAAATTCCCTGGCGTTGACCCGATCCTCGGCCCAGAGATGAAGTCCACCGGTGAAGTGATGGGCGTCGGCGACACCTTCGGTGAAGCATTCGCCAAGGCGCAGATGGGCGCCAGTGAAGTGCTGCCGACCGGCGGTACCGCGTTCATCAGCGTGCGCGATGACGACAAGCCACTGGTTGCAGGCGTGGCCCGTGATCTGATCAACTTGGGCTTCGAAGTGGTCGCCACTGCCGGCACTGCCAAGCTGATCGAAGCCGCAGGCCTGAAAGTGCGCCGCGTGAACAAGGTGACCGAGGGTCGTCCACACGTGGTCGACATGATCAAGAATGACGAAGTCACGCTGATCATCAACACCACCGAAGGTCGTCAGTCGATCGCCGATTCGTACTCCATTCGTCGCAACGCCCTGCAGCACAAGAT
Source organism: Pseudomonas siliginis (assembly GCF_019145195.1). GTDB lineage: Bacteria > Pseudomonadota > Gammaproteobacteria > Pseudomonadales > Pseudomonadaceae > Aquipseudomonas > Aquipseudomonas siliginis. The sequence goes on along the minus strand of NZ_JAHSTW010000010.1, from coordinate 302,677 downwards.
CTACTGCACCACCACTATTGCTGCGGGCGAAGCGATCTGCGAAGCGCTGAAGTTCGGTCCGGAAAAGACCGTGCGCCGCTTGCAGGATCTACACGCAGGATTGAAGGCATGAGCATAACCAAGTACCCAATGACTGTTCAGGGCGCTCGCGCCCTGGAAGAGGAGCATGCTCACCTGACCAAGGTCGTCCGTCCGAAGCTCAGCCAGGACATCGGTACGGCCCGCGAGTTGGGTGACTTGAAGGAAAACGCTGAATACCATGCTGCCCGCGAACAGCAAGGCATGGTTGAAGCGCGTATTCGTGATATCGAGGGCCGGATTCAGAATCAGGTCATCATCGATGTCACGACCATTCCTCATACCGGCAAAGTGATTTTCGGTACCACCGTCGAGATCGCCAACGTCGAGACTGATGAAAGCGTCACTTACCACATCGTGGGTGAGGATGAGGCTGACTTCAAACTCGGCAAGATCTCCGTCGGTTCGCCGCTGGCCCGCGCCTTGATTGGCAAGGAAGAGGGTGACGTCGTCGCCGTCAAAACGCCAAGCGGCGTGATCGAGTACGAGATTGTCGAAGTTCGTCACATCTGAAATAAGGCGCCCGCTGCATGCGGGCGCCATGCTTTGGCAACTGACCCAGATGCTTTGGGTTGGTGGCCTATGGTTGATTCATATCGGTTTGCAGCCGGCGCTGGGTCGGATCGGTCTGGCGCCGCTGTTGATCAACGAAGTGGCCAGTGCTTTCGAAGTGCTGGTGGTGGGATTCGCCGCTCTGTGCGTGATCTTTCAGGCTTTGGTGCTGGTACAGGCCGAGGGCCTTGCCAGTCTATGGCGGGATTTTCGCGGGCAGGTGCTGTTGATGGCGTTGTACGCGTGCGCGATGTATGTCGCTGTGCGTGTCGGCTGGCCGGATGCGCAGCGCTGGCAGGTATTCAGTTATCTGGTGCTGGGATTTTCCGGGCTGGTGCTGGTCATGCAGCCGGTGCCGGGATGGAGTGGCAGGGTGCGCGAAGCACACCCTTGACCCTGCGCATCACTTGAAGCGATGAACGTTCGACAGCTGCTTGTTGGCGCTGAAGTTCTTGCGGTAGACCAGAGCCATCTTGCCGATGACCTGAACCAGGTCCGCTTTGCCGACCTTGCACAGTTCGGCGATGTGCGCCAGGCGCGACTCGCGATCGAGGATATTGAGCTTGATCTTGATCAGCTCGTGATCGGCCAAGGCGCGTTCAAGTTCGGCTAGAACACCTTCAGTCAAACCGTTGTCCGCTACCGTCAACACTGGTTTGAGGTGGTGGCCGATGGATTTGTACTGTTTCTTCTGCTCTGGAGTGAGCGGCATAATCTGACCCTTTCGTCTGGATTCTGTAAAATGGCGGCCATTTTACCCGAGGGTTCGTGGATCCGCCCAACTAATCACGACCCTAATCATCGAGGTGCCCAATGGCGCGTTCCAAGACAAGCCTTGGTTGGCTGAAAAGACATGTCAACGATCCTTATGTGAAGCAGGCGCAGAAGGATGGCTACCGCTCGCGTGCAAGTTACAAGCTTCTGGAGATCCAGGAAAAATACAAACTCATCCGTCCGGGCATGAGCGTGGTCGACCTCGGCGCGGCGCCGGGTGGCTGGTCCCAGGTCACCAGTCGGCTGATCGGCGGTCAGGGTCGTCTGATCGCTTCGGACATCCTGGAAATGGACAGCATTCCGGACGTGCATTTCATCCAGGGCGACTTCACGGAGGATTCGGTGCTCGCTGAAATCCTGCAGGCCGTGGGTAATTCGCAGGTGGACCTTGTGATTTCCGATATGGCCCCCAATATGAGTGGTACGCCCGAAGTGGACATGCCCAAGGCCATGTTCCTCTGTGAGCTGGCGCTGGACCTGGCGGAACGGATCCTCAAGCCCGGTGGCAATTTCGTCATCAAGATTTTTCAGGGCGAAGGTTTCGACGTTTATCTGAAGGACGCTCGGAAGAAATTCGACAAGATCCAGATGATCAAGCCAGACTCTTCCCGTGGCAGCTCCCGTGAGCAGTACATGCTGGCCTGGGGTTATCGCGGCGGTGATGCGTAAAACGAGGTTTTTCGGCAGGGCGATAGGTTTTTCATATTTCGCTCTGCAGGCATAAGCGAATATTGTGTAGAAAGTGTTTCACAAAGGGTTACAGACGGCGCCTGCCAGAGTTGTAGGTAATGTAGTAAGTTAGGCCGGTGAATATCATGCGAAGCGCGCGCCAGTAGCGGAGCTTGCTTCAGAGGGTAGTTAATTGAACGATATGGCAAAGAATCTGATCCTGTGGTTGATCATCGCGGCAGTCCTGGTGACGGTGATGAACAACTTCTCCAGCCCTAACGAGCCGCAGACCCTCAACTATTCCGACTTCATCCAGCAGGTCAAGGATGGCAAGGTCGAGCGCGTAGCTGTTGACGGCTATGTGATTACCGGCAAGCGCACCGATGGCGACAGCTTCAAGACCATTCGTCCGGCAATTCAGGACAATGGCCTGATCGGCGATCTGGTCGACAATCACGTTGTGGTTGAAGGCAAGCAGCCTGAACAGCAAAGCATCTGGACCCAGCTCCTGGTGGCCAGCTTCCCGATCCTGGTGATCATCGCGGTGTTCATGTTCTTCATGCGCCAGATGCAGGGCGGCGCCGGTGGCAAGGGCGGGCCGATGAGCTTCGGCAAGAGCAAGGCACGCCTGCTCTCCGAAGATCAGGTGAAAACCACTTTGGCTGACGTTGCCGGTTGCGACGAAGCCAAGGAAGAAGTCGGCGAGCTGGTCGAGTTCCTGCGTGATCCGGGCAAGTTCCAGCGTCTGGGCGGTCGTATCCCGCGCGGCGTGCTGATGGTCGGCCCGCCGGGTACCGGTAAAACCTTGCTGGCCAAGGCGATTGCCGGCGAAGCGAAAGTGCCGTTCTTCACCATTTCCGGTTCTGACTTCGTTGAAATGTTCGTGGGTGTCGGCGCGAGCCGCGTCCGTGACATGTTCGAGCAGGCCAAGAAGCACGCCCCTTGCATCATCTTCATCGACGAAATCGATGCCGTAGGTCGCCATCGTGGCGCCGGCATGGGTGGCGGCCACGACGAGCGTGAGCAGACTCTCAACCAGTTGCTGGTGGAGATGGACGGCTTTGAAATGAATGACGGCATCATTGTTATTGCTGCGACCAACCGTCCGGACGTACTCGACCCTGCGCTGCTGCGTCCGGGCCGTTTCGATCGTCAGGTAGTGGTTGGCTTGCCGGACATTCGCGGTCGTGAGCAGATTCTGAAAGTGCACATGCGCAAAGTGCCAATGGGCGACGACGTTGCTCCGGCAGTGATCGCACGAGGTACTCCGGGCTTCTCCGGTGCTGACTTGGCCAACCTGGTCAACGAAGCGTCGTTGTTCGCTGCACGTAGCGGCAAACGCATCGTCGAGATGAAAGAGTTCGAACTGGCGAAAGACAAGATCATGATGGGCGCCGAGCGCAAATCCATGGTCATGTCCGAGAAAGAAAAGCAGAACACTGCTTACCACGAAGCCGGCCACGCCATCGTTGGTCGCGTCGTGCCTGAGCATGATCCGGTCTACAAGGTGTCGATCATCCCGCGCGGTCGTGCGCTGGGTGTGACCATGTTCCTGCCGGAAGAAGACCGCTACAGCCTGTCCAAGCGTGCGCTGATCAGCCAGATCTGCTCGTTGTACGGTGGCCGTATCGCTGAAGAAATGACCCTGGGCTTCGATGGTGTAACCACCGGTGCGTCCAACGACATCATGCGTGCAAGTCAGATTGCCCGGAACATGGTGACGAAATGGGGCCTGTCGGAAAAACTCGGTCCGCTGATGTATGCCGAAGAAGAGGGCGAAGTGTTCCTCGGTCGCGGTGGTGGTGGTCAGGCTGCCAGCTTCTCCGGTGAGACAGCCAAGCTGATCGACTCCGAAGTGCGCAGCATCATCGATCAGTGCTACGGCACCGCCAAGCAGATCCTCACGGATAACCGTGACAAACTGGATGCCATGGCTGATGCGCTGATGAAGTACGAAACCATCGATGCCGAGCAGATTGACGACATCATGGCCGGCCGCACACCTCGCGAACCTCGCGACTGGTCGGGTGGCACCGGTACGCCTCCGCCGCCTGTCGTGCAGGACGAGCGTCCGGAGAAACCGATTGGCGGTCCGGCTGCTGACGTTTAAGGCTTGAAATGACTTCTGTACAGTCCCTGACCCGGTTGCCTTGCGGCAACCGGGTTCTTGATTTGGCCCAGACGCATGTCATGGGCATTCTCAATGTCACTCCTGATTCCTTTTCCGACGGCGGCCGCTACAGCCAGCTCGATGCGGCGCTGCGCCATGCCGAAGCCATGGTGCTGGCTGGCGCGACGCTGATTGATGTCGGCGGCGAATCGACCCGGCCAGGCGCGCGAGCGGTTTCTCCCCTGGAGGAGCTCGAGCGCGTCGCGCCGATTGTCGAGCTGATCAATCGCGAGCTGGATGTCATCATCTCGGTCGATACTTCCACCCCGGCAGTCATGCGCGAAACCGCACGGCTCGGTGCCGGCCTGATCAATGATGTGCGTTCGTTGCGTCGCGATGGCGCGCTGGATGCGGCGGCGGCGACAGGGTTGCCGGTCTGCCTCATGCACATGCTCGGCGAGCCGGGCGATATGCAGGATAATCCGCAGTATCAGGATGTCACCCGCGAGGTCGGCGAGTTTCTCGCCGAGCGCATGGAACAGTGCGCGCAGGCGGGTATTCCCGCCGAGCGGATCATTCTTGATCCCGGCTTCGGCTTCGCCAAGACCTTGCAGCACAATCTAAGCTTGTTCAAGCACATGGAGGCCCTGCATGCGCTGGGGCGGCCATTGCTGGTAGGTGTTTCGCGCAAGAGTATGATTGGTCACGCGTTGAACCGTCCCGTGGGCGAGCGTCTGCACGGCGGCCTGGCGCTTGCTGCGCTGGCTTCGGTCAAGGGTGCGCGGATCTTGCGGGTTCACGATGTGGCGGAAACTGTCGATGTGGTACGAATGATCGCGGCCGTAGAGTCAGCCGAATAAGAATGATGGAGCACTTATGAGCAAGAAATATTTTGGTACCGACGGCATTCGCGGTCGCGTAGGTGAATACCCGATCACACCTGACTTCATGCTCAAGCTCGGTTGGGCGGCTGGCATGGCTTTCCGCAAGATGGGTACCTGCAAGGTGCTGGTCGGTAAGGACACGCGGATCTCTGGCTATATGTTCGAATCGGCACTCGAGGCCGGGCTGACCTCGGCGGGTGCCGATGTGATGCTGCTCGGTCCGATGCCGACACCTGCCATCGCCTATCTGTCGCGCACTTTCCAGGCAGAGGCCGGGATCGTGATCAGTGCTTCGCACAACCCGCATGACGACAACGGCATCAAGTTCTTCTCCGGCAAAGGCACCAAGCTGCCAGATGAATTGGAACTGATGATCGAAGAGTTGCTGGATACGCCAATGACTGTCGTCGAGTCGAGCAAGATCGGCAAGGTGTCGCGAATCAATGACGCATCGGGTCGCTACATTGAGTTCTGCAAAAGCAGCGTGCCTACCGGGACCAATTTCGCCGGCCTGAAGATCGTGATCGACTGCGCGCATGGTGCGACCTATAAGGTAGCGCCGAGCGTCTTCCGTGAATTGGGTGCCGAAGTCGTCGTGCTTTCCGCTCAGCCGAACGGGCTGAACATCAACGATAACTGCGGTTCCACGCATATGGGGCCGTTGCAGGCCGCCGTTCTGGCCGAGCATGCGGACCTGGGTATCGCCTTCGATGGTGATGGTGATCGGGTATTGATGGTCGATCACACCGGCACCATCGTCGATGGTGATGACCTGCTGTTTATCATTGCTCGCGATCTGCATGAGCGTGGCAAGTTGCAGGGTGGCGTCGTCGGTACATTGATGAGCAATCTTGGTCTCGAGCTGGCACTGGCGGATCTGTCGATCCCGTTCGTTCGCGCCAATGTCGGTGACCGCTACGTGATTGCCGAACTGCAAGAGCGCAACTGGCTCGTTGGCGGGGAAAACTCCGGACATGTGGTCTGCTTCAACCACACCACCACGGGCGATGCGATCATCGCGGCTCTGCAGGTGTTGATGGCTCTGAAATCCCGCAACGAAGGTCTGGCGCAAACGCGGCAGGCTTTGCGCAAGTGCCCTCAGGTGCTGATCAACGTTCGCTTTGGCGGCGGTGAAAGCCCGCTGGAGCATCCGGCTGTCAAGGAAGCCAGTGCCCGTGTAACTCAGGCGATGGCGGGGCGCGGTCGCGTGCTTCTGCGCAAGTCCGGCACAGAGCCTTTGGTGCGCGTCATGGTTGAAGGCGAGGACGAAAACCAGGTTCGCGGCTATGCCGAAGAGCTGGCAAAACTGGTAACCGAAGTTTCTGCCTGATACGGCTTGCAAGCCATGATTGTGTTGGGTAACATCTGCGCCCACTTTGACCGACGAGGTACAGCATGCGTCGCCCTATGGTAGCTGGTAACTGGAAGATGCACGGTACCCGCGCCAGCGTCGCTGAGCTGATCAACGGCCTTCGTCATCTGGCCTTGCCTAGCGGTGTTGATGTCGCGGTGTTCCCGCCTTGCTTGTATATCAATCAAGTGATTGATGGCTTGAAAGGCAAGTCGATTTCGGTCGGCGCGCAGAATTCTGCGGTGGAAGCCATGCAGGGTGCGTTGACTGGTGAGATTGCTCCCAGCCAACTGGTGGATGCAGGTTGTTCCCTGGTGCTTGTCGGGCACTCCGAACGCCGCCAGATTATGGGCGAGCGAGAGGGGATGCTGAATCGCAAGTTCGCAGCGGCACAGGCATGTGGCTTGATTCCGGTGTTGTGTGTAGGGGAAACCCTCGAGCAGCGCGAAGCCGGAAAAACTCTTGAAGTTGTCGGGCGTCAGCTGGGCAGCATCATTGAGGAGCTGGGTGTCGGTGCCTTTGCCAAGGCAGTGATTGCATACGAGCCGGTCTGGGCCATTGGTACCGGGCTGACTGCAACGCCGCAACAGGCTCAGGATGTGCATAAAGCCATTCGCGAGCAGTTGGCGGCAGAGAATTCTGAAGTCGCACGAGGTGTGCGGCTTCTATACGGCGGCAGCGTGAAGGCGGCCAATGCGGTCGAACTGTTCGGCATGCCGGATATCGATGGGGGGCTCATTGGTGGAGCTTCCCTGAATGCAGATGAGTTCGGTGCGATCTGTCGCGCCGCGGGAAACTGAAAAAATGCTGGAAACAGTCGTAGTCGTTTTTCATCTGCTGGGTGCATTGGGCGTAGTTGCTCTGGTTTTGCTGCAGCAGGGTAAGGGTGCGGACGCTGGCGCGTCTTTCGGAGCAGGTGCTTCAAATACTGTGTTCGGAAGCCAAGGTTCCTCTACCTTTCTTAGTAAGTTTACTGCTATACTTGCCGCCGGTTTCTTCATAACCAGCTTGGGGTTAGGTTACTTTGCTAAAGAGAAAGCTCATCAGCTGACTCAAGCAGGTCTTCCAGATCCAGCAGTGTTGGAAGTACCTAAGCAACAACCGGCTTCTGATGATGTTCCGGTGCTTCAAGAGCAAAAGTCGGCTACTCCAGCGACTGACGTGCCTCCAGCTCAAGAGCAGAAGTAAGAAGGGTTTCAAACGTAGTATTGCCGAGGTGGTGGAATTGGTAGACACGCAACCTTGAGGTGGTTGTGCCCATAGGGTGTAGGGGTTCGAGTCCCCTTCTCGGTACCAATTAGTCAGGAGAGCCCGCTGTTGCGGGCTTTCTTGCAGGTGGAAGGTTACATTGACCCTAAAAGGGATCGGTCGTATACTTCCGCCCCAGCTTTGTCGCGGGGTGGAGCAGTCTGGTAGCTCGTCGGGCTCATAACCCGAAGGTCGTCGGTTCAAATCCGGCCCCCGCAACCAGTTTAAGGAGCCCCTTTTAAGGGGCTTTTTGTTAGCTGGATACTTTCAACGCCGCTGTTCGACGGCGTTTCAAGGATGGGCGTTATGCCCATTTTTTTATTTTGCAAAGCATGCACATATCATGCACTAGGGGGTTCAGGTGTCGAGCAAGCTAGAAGAGTTGCAGGCCTTGCTGGCCCCGGTGGTCGTGGCCCTGGGCTATGAATGCTGGGGTATCGAGTTTTCGGCTCAGGGTCGTCACTCGATGTTGCGCGTTTATATCGATAAAGAGGGTGGCGTGCTGGTGGACGATTGCGCCATTGTCAGCCGTCAGATCAGCGGCGTTCTGGATGTTGAAGATCCGATCTCCGTTGAATACACCCTTGAAGTTTCCTCGCCTGGCATGGAGCGCCCGCTGTTCACTCTTGAGCAGTTTGCCAAATTTGCCGGTGAACAAGTGAAGATCAAGCTGCGCTCGCCTTTCGAAGGTCGACGCAACTTTCAGGGCCTTCTGCGCGGTGTAGAAGAGCAGGACGTCGTGGTGCAGGTAGAAGACCACGAGTTCCTGTTGCCGATCGATATGATCGACAAGGCCAACATTATTCCCAGTTTTGACTGAGACGCGGATCCCGCGGATCCAATGGCTTGCGAAAGGCGAGGCGTACGATGAGCAAAGAAGTACTGCTGGTTGTTGAGTCGGTATCCAATGAAAAGGGTGTACCGGCAAGCGTAATTTTTGAAGCGCTGGAGCTGGCTCTGGCCACTGCTACCAAAAAGCGTTTTGAAGACGAAGTGGACCTGCGTGTGGAAATCAACCGCCACACCGGTTCTTACGAAACCTTCCGTCGCTGGACGGTCGTCGAAGAGAATGATCTCGACGATCCGGCCATCGAGACCTGGCCAAGCAAGGTTGCCGAAACGCATCCTGGTGCCAAGGTCGGTGACGTCGTCGAAGAGAAAATCGAATCCATCGAGTTCGGCCGCATCGCTGCACAGACTGCCAAGCAGGTCATTGTGCAGAAAGTTCGCGAAGCCGAGCGCGCTCAAGTGGTCGACGCCTATCGCGAGCGCCTGGGAGAAATCATCTCCGGCACCGTGAAAAAAGTTACCCGCGACAACGTGATCGTCGATCTGGGCAACAATGCTGAAGCATTGCTGGCCCGTGAAGACATCATTTCTCGCGAAACCTTCCGTGTCGGCGTGCGTCTGCGTGCGCTGCTCAAGGAAATCCGCACCGAGAACCGCGGCCCGCAGCTGATCCTGTCGCGTACCGCGCCGGAAATGCTGATCGAGCTGTTCCGTATCGAAGTGCCGGAAATCGCCGAAGGCCTCATCGAGGTCATGGCCGCCTCCCGTGATCCGGGTTCGCGTGCCAAGATCGCCGTCCGCTCCAAGGACAAGCGCATCGACCCGCAAGGTGCCTGCATCGGTATGCGCGGTTCGCGCGTCCAGGCGGTATCGGGTGAGTTGGGCGGTGAGCGTGTTGATATCGTGCTGTGGGACGACAACCCGGCCCAGTTCGTTATCAACGCCATGTCCCCGGCCGAGGTTGCGGCAATTATCGTTGACGAAGATGCCCATGCCATGGACATCGCCGTTGGCGCAGACAATCTGGCTCAGGCCATCGGTCGCGGTGGTCAGAACGTGCGTCTGGCGAGCCAGTTGACTGGCTGGACCCTGAACGTGATGACCGAATCGGACATCCAGGCTAAGCAGCAAGCAGAAACCGGCGACATCCTGCGCAACTTCATCGACGAGCTGGAAGTCGACGAAGAACTGGCTCAGGTGCTGGTAGATGAAGGCTTCACCAGCCTGGAAGAGATTGCCTACGTACCGGTGGAGGAAATGCTCAACATCGACGGCTTTGACGAGGACATCGTCAACGAGCTTCGTGCTCGCGCCAAGGATCGCTTGTTGACCAAAGCCATCGCTACTGAGGAAAAGCTGGCAGACGCCCATCCGGCCGAAGACCTGCTCTCGCTTGAGGGTATGGACAAGGATTTGGCGATGGAACTGGCGGTGCGCGGCGTAATTACCCGCGAAGACCTGGCCGAGCAGTCTATTGACGACCTGCTCGACATCGACGGCATTGACGATGATCGTGCCGGCAAGTTGATCATGGCCGCCCGAGCCCACTGGTTCGAGTAATTAGGCGCGGCCTGAGGAGAGAAGTGCATGACGCAAGTCACGGTGAAACAACTGGCCGATGAGGTCAAAACACCGGTAGAGCGCCTGTTGCAGCAGATGCGTGAGGCAGGTCTGCCGCACACCGCCGCCGACGAAAATGTGACTGACAGTGAGAAGCAATCCCTGCTGACTCACTTGAAGAGCAGTCACAAGGCGAAAGTGGAAGAACCACGCAAGATCACGCTGCAGCGTAAAACCACCAGCACCCTGCGTGTGGCTGGTAGCAAGAGCATCAGCGTTGAAGTTCGCAAAAAGAAAGTTTTCGTACAGCGCAGCCCGGAAGAAATCGAAGCCGAGCGCAAGCGTGAACTGGATGAGCGTCGCGCAGTAGAAAATGCTGCCCGTCAGAAGGCTGAAGAAGAAGCCAAGCAGCGCGCCGAAGAAGAAGCGCGTCGCCAGCCTGCTGCTGCGCAAACCGCTGCCAGCGACGCCGTTGCGGCACCGGCTGCTGCCGAACCTGTTCGCGAAAGCGCACCGGTGGCTGCTGCTCCTGCTCCATCGGCTGACGTTCGCAACAAGCAGAACGAACAGCGCCGTCCGGACAAGCCACGTGCCGACGATAACAATCGTCGCAGCGGTGGCGGTGATGGCGAGCGCAAAAACGCTCCGCATCGCGCATCGGTCAAAGAAAAAGCTCCGGCGCCACGTGTGGCGCCACGCACTACCGACGAAGAAAGCGATGGCTTCCGTCGTGGTGGTCGCGGTAAGGCCAAGCTGAAGAAGCGCAACGCCCACGGTTTCCAGAGCCCGACCGGCCCTGTCGTGCGTGATGTGCAGATCGGCGAGACCATCACGGTTGGCGATCTGGCCAATCAGATGTCGGTCAAAGCGGCTGAAATCATCAAGTTCATGTTCAAACTGGGTACCCCAGCGACCATCAACCAGGTGCTTGATCAGGAAACTGCTCAACTGGTAGCCGAAGAACTGGGCCACAAAGTGACCCTGGTCAGCGACACCGCTCTGGAAGATTCCCTGGCCGAGTCCCTGAAGTTTGAAGGTGAGTCGTTCTCCCGTGCACCAGTCGTGACCGTAATGGGCCACGTTGACCACGGTAAGACTTCCCTGCTCGACTACATCCGTCGTGCCAAGGTAGCTGCTGGCGAAGCCGGCGGTATCACCCAGCACATCGGTGCATACCACGTTGAGACTGATCGCGGCATGGTCACTTTCCTCGACACCCCGGGTCACGCTGCGTTTACCGCAATGCGTGCCCGTGGTGCCAAAGCGACCGACATCGTGATCCTCGTGGTTGCAGCGGACGACGGCGTGATGCCGCAAACCATCGAAGCGGTTCAGCATGCGCAGGCAGCTGGCGTGCCGCTGGTGGTTGCAGTGAACAAGATCGACAAGCCGGGCGCTGATCTCGATCGCATCCGCAGCGAACTGTCGGTTCACGGCGTGACTTCCGAAGACTGGGGTGGCGACACACCATTCGTTCCGGTTTCGGCGAAGATGGGTACTGGCGTGGACGAGCTGCTTGAAGCCGTTCTGCTGCAGGCCGAAGTTCTCGAACTGAAAGCTACACCGTCGGCTCCTGGCCGTGGTGTGGTGGTTGAATCGCGTCTCGACAAGGGTCGTGGCCCGGTGGCAACCGTGCTGGTTCAGGACGGTACGCTGCGTCAAGGCGACATGGTTCTGGTCGGTTCGAACTACGGCCGCGTGCGTGCCATGCTCGACGAGAACGGCAAGCCGATCAAGGAAGCCGGTCCATCCATCCCTGTCGAGATCCTCGGCCTGGACGGTACCCCGGACGCTGGCGACGAGATGAGCGTGGTTGCCGACGAGAAGAAAGCCCGTGAAGTGGCTCTGTTCCGTCAAGGCAAGTTCCGCGAAGTCAAACTGGCTCGCGCTCACGCCGGCAAGCTGGAAAACATCTTCGAAAACATGGGTCAGGCCGAGAAGAAGACGCTCAACATCGTCCTCAAATCCGACGTCCGTGGTTCGCTGGAAGCGTTGAACGGTGCCTTGAATGGCCTGGGCAACGACGAAGTCCAAGTGCGCGTCGTGGGTGGCGGTGTCGGTGGTATCACCGAATCCGACGCCAACCTGGCACTGGCTTCCAACGCTGTACTGTTCGGCTTCAACGTGCGTGCCGATGCCGGCGCTCGCAAGATCGTCGAGCAGGAAGGTCTGGATATGCGTTACTACAACGTGATCTACGACATCATCGAAGACGTCAAGAAAGCCCTGACCGGCATGCTCGGCAGCGATGTTCGCGAGAACATCCTTGGTGTGGCCGAAGTGCGTGATGTGTTCCGTTCGCCGAAGTTTGGCGCGATCGCCGGTTGCATGGTGATCGAAGGTGTCGTGCACCGTAATCGCCCGATCCGTGTACTGCGTGAAGACATCGTTATCTTCGAAGGCGAGCTGGAATCCCTGCGCCGCTTCAAGGATGACGCTTCCGAAGTACGTGCCGGCATGGAATGCGGTATCGGCGTGAAGAGCTACAACGACGTCAAAGTCGGCGACAAGATCGAAGTCTTCGAGAAGGTTCAGGTTGCTCGCAGCCTCTGACTCGCGCACTTCAAGGGCCACGATGGGTCGTAGCATGCAAATGCACGGCACAGCGTCCGGACTCTAAACGCAACGCCCGGTCTGGCTTTTGTCAGGCCGGGCGTTTGCCGCTTTCAGACCTTGCGGGTTTCACCGCTGGGCAGTAACAGGTAACAAATCATGGCAAAAGAATACAGCCGTACCCAACGTATCGGCGATCAGATGCAGCGCGAGCTGGCGCAACTGATCCGTCGCGAAGTCAAAGACCCGCGCGTCGGCCTGGTCACCATCACCGCTGTGGAAGTGTCCCGTGACGTCGGTCACGCGAAGATTTTCATTACCGTGATGGGTCAGGACAACGCTGAAGACATCGCGCAAAGCATCAAGGTGCTCAATGCCGCCGCAGGCTTCCTGCGCATGCAATTGGCCCGCGAAATGAAGCTGCGCAGCGTGCCGCAACTGCACTTCCACTACGACGAATCCGTCGTGCGTGGCGCGCACCTGTCGGCATTGATCGAGCGCGCCGTGGCTGAAGACAATCAGCACGTTGCCGCTCCAGCACCTGAAGACACCAAGGAGTAATTCGGTGGCTCAGGTCAAACGTATCCGTCGTAACGTCAGCGGCATCATTCTGCTCGACAAGCCATTGGGGTTCACCTCCAACGCTGCCTTGCAGAAGGTGCGCTGGCTGCTCAATGCCGAGAAGGCCGGGCACACCGGCAGCCTCGACCCGTTGGCCACCGGCGTGTTGCCGCTGTGCTTCGGCGAGGCGACCAAGTTTTCGCAATACCTGCTCGATTCCGACAAGGGCTATGAGACCCTGGCACAACTGGGCAAGACCACCACCACGGCCGATGCCGAAGGTGAGGTTTTGCAGGAGCGTCCGGTGACCGTTGGTCGCGCCGATGTCGAAGCGGTTCTGCCGAAATTTCGTGGGCAAATCAGTCAGATACCGCCGATGTACTCGGCACTCAAGCGTGATGGCCAGCCGCTGTACAAACTGGCACGTGCAGGCGAAGTAGTGGAGCGCGAACCGCGTTCTGTTACTATTGCGCGCTTGGAATTGCTGGCCTTCGAAGGCGATACTGCGCGGCTTGCGGTGGACTGCAGCAAGGGCACCTATATTCGGACCCTGGTGGAGGATATCGGTGAGCAACTCGGTTGTGGTGCGTACGTCGCAGAATTGCGCCGGACCCAGGCCGGGCCTTTCACCCTGGCGCAGACTGTTACCCTCGAAGAGCTGGAAGCGGTACATGCCGAAGGCGGCAATGAAGCGGTCGACCGCTTCCTGATGCCATCGGACAGCGGCCTGCAGGATTGGCCGTTGCTGCACTTCTCGGAAGCGAGCGCGTTCTACTGGCTCAACGGCCAGCCGGTACGTGCCCCGGATGCACCGAAGTTCGGCATGGTACGAGTACAGGATCACAATGGTCGCTTCATCGGTATCGGTGAAGTGAGCGAAGACGGGCGTATCGCGCCGCGTCGCTTGATTCGGTCAGAATGACCGGAACCGGTCTGCGTTAAGCGGGCCGGCGAGTGTGGCTGTTAACAGGCATGGTCACTACTCATTTATAGATACAGGGATTTGTCCCTGGCCTGTTGAAGCTGTTTCCCTGAAACAGTTTCCTGATAAGGAAGGATTGCCTCATGGCTCTCGACGTTCAAGAAAAAGCTCAAATCGTTGCTGACTACCAGCAAGCTGTTGGTGACACTGGTTCGCCAGAAGTGCAGGTTGCACTGCTGACTGCCAACATCAACAAACTGCAAGGTCACTTCAAGGCCAACGGTAAAGATCACCACTCCCGTCGTGGTCTGATCCGCATGGTTAACCAGCGTCGCAAGCTGCTGGACTACCTGAAAGGCAAGGACGTAAGCCGGTACGCCGCGCTGATCGCTCGCCTGGGTCTGCGTCGCTAATCAGCGATTGCGCTATGAGGTTGGTGGTCTGTCGGGCGTCAGCGGTTTTCCGCTGGCGCCTTGCAGGCTCCCAGCCTCAAGTTTTATCTGCAGCATGGCTTTACCTGTAGCACCCGGACAATTGCCATCGGGCCGATTCCCGAAATTGCCCAAGAATTCGCAAGAAACCGTTTCCCCCAAGAGCCACAAAGAAGGTAGGACACCGTGAACCCGGTAATCAAAAAATTCCAGTTCGGTCAATCGACCGTTACCCTCGAGACAGGCCGTATTGCCCGTCAGGCCTCCGGCGCAGTATTGGTCACCGTTGACGACGACGTCAGCGTGTTGGTGACTGTTGTCGGTGCAAAGCAAGCCGATCCGGGCAAGGGTTTCTTCCCTCTGTCCGTGCACTACCAGGAAAAGACTTACGCTGCCGGTAAGATCCCTGGCGGTTTCTTCAAGCGTGAAGGCCGTCCTTCCGAGAAAGAAACCCTGACTTCCCGACTGATCGACCGTCCGATCCGTCCGCTGTTCCCAGAAGGCTTCATGAACGAAGTGCAGGTTGTCTGCACCGTCGTTTCCACCAGCAAGAAGACCGATCCGGACATCGCTGCGATGATCGGTACCTCGGCTGCCCTGGCCATCTCCGGCATTCCATTCGACGGCCCGATCGGCGCTGCTCGCGTGGCTTTCCACGAAAGCACCGGCTACCTGCTGAACCCGACTTACGAGCAGCAGGCCGCTTCGAGCCTGGACATGGTCGTTGCCGGGACTTCCGACGCCGTGCTGATGGTTGAATCGGAAGCCAAAGAGCTGACCGAAGACCAGATGCTGGGCGCGGTACTGTTCGCTCACGACGAATTCCAGGTTGTGATCAACGCTGTTAAAGAACTGGCTGCCGAAGCCGCCAAGCCAACCTGGAACTGGGCTCCTGCGCCAGAAGCCACCGAACTGCTGGGCGCTATCCGTGCCGAGTTCGGCGAAGCGATCTCCCAGGCTTACACCATCACCATCAAGGCCGACCGTTACGCTCGCCTGGGTGAGCTGAAGGACCAAGTGGTTGCCAAGCTGTCCGGTGAAGAAGGCCAGCCAAGCGCTGCTGAAGTCAAAGCAGCCTTCGGCGAAATCGAATACCGCACCGTTCGCGAAAACATCGTTAACGGCAAGCCACGTATCGACGGTCGCGACACCAAGACTGTACGTCCGCTGAACATCGAAGTCGGCGTTCTGCCAAAGACTCACGGTTCGGCTCTGTTCACCCGTGGCGAGACCCAGGCACTGGTTGTTGCAACACTGGGCACCGCCCGTGACGCACAACTGCTGGACACCCTGGAAGGCGAAAAGAAAGACCCGTTCATGCTGCACTACAATTTCCCGCCGTTCTCGGTAGGCGAGTGTGGTCGCATGGGTGGCGCCGGTCGTCGCGAAATCGGTCACGGCCGTCTGGCCCGTCGTTCGGTTTCGGCCATGCTGCCAGCCGCTGACGTGTTCCCGTACACCATCCGCGTGGTATCGGAAATCACCGAATCCAACGGTTCGAGCTCGATGGCTTCCGTGTGCGGTGCATCCCTGGCACTGATGGACGCTGGTGTACCGATGAAGGCACCGGTGGCCGGTATCGCCATGGGTCTGGTTAAAGAAGGCGAGAAGTTCGCCGTCCTGACCGACATCCTCGGCGACGAAGATCACCTGGGCGACATGGACTTCAAGGTAGCCGGTACCGCCAAAGGCGTTACTGCGCTGCAGATGGACATCAAGATCAAGGGCATCACCGAAGAGATCATGGAAATCGCTCTGGGCCAGGCCCTTGAAGCGCGCCTGAACATCCTCGGCCAGATGAACCAGATCATTGGCCAGTCGCGTACCGAACTGTCGGCCAACGCTCCGACCATGATCGCGATGAAGATCGACACCGACAAGATCCGTGACGTTATCGGTAAAGGTGGCGCGACCATCCGTGCGATCTGCGAAGAAACCAAGGCTTCGATCGACATCGAAGACGACGGCTCGATCAAGATCTTCGGCGAAACCAAGGATGCTGCAGAAGCTGCTCGTCAGCGCGTTCTGAGCATCACTGCAGAAGCCGAGATCGGCAAGATCTACGTCGGCAAGGTTGAGCGCATCGTCGACTTCGGCGCATTCGTCAACATCCTGCCGGGCAAGGACGGTCTGGTGCACATCTCGATGCTGAGCGACGCTCGCGTAGAGAAAGTCACCGACATTCTGAAAGAAGGTCAGGAAGTGGAAGTGCTGGTACTGGACGTGGACAACCGCGGCCGTATCAAGCTGTCCATCAAAGACGTGGCAGCTGCCAAGGCTTCGGGCGTTTAATCACCCCAACGCTTTAGCGCAATGAAGATGCCCCCGCCGTGCAAACGGCGGGGGCATTTTTTTATCTGAAATAAAGAAATTGTAGTTCTCAAAAGAAAACCATCAGACAACCCACAAATTTGCCGCAGCTCGAGACCGGTGCTAGGTTTAGCCCACCGCCCGTGTAGCTCAGCCGGTAGAGCAGCGCACTCGTAACGCGAAGGTCGCAGGTTCGATTCCTGTCTCGGGCAAAAAATTTTCGCCGTCGGTTTTATGCGTGGTGTTGGAGGTATTCGTTCAGTGCTTGACGTGTCAGATCATTCAACGACACATTTTGACGGGTTGCCGCCAGAGCCGCTGCTAAATGCAGATCGTGACCTATGCGAACATTGAACGATCCTTTGCATGGGATTTCAGGCTTCTGCCCGAGCTGCTGACAGGTTTGTAAATAGTCATCTACCGCCTCGCGAAAGGCTGCTTCCAGTTCAGCCACCGTTTGTCCTTCATAATTAACCAGCGCCCTGATGAAAAGGAGTTTTCCGAACAGGCACTTATCTTCCGTGCTCGCCTCGATAGAGCCAACATAGCCTTTGTAGTGCAGCTGGGAACTCATGGAATCAGGCCTCCTGTTTTCAGTTGCTCGATAATCTGGCGTCTTGCGTATGTTTTGATTTCATTTCCGGGAAGTGGCTTGTGCAGGTTGATCATTGCGCTCGGATTCCCGTTGTCGAATTTGATCCTGCTACCGGATCCTTCCAGCTGAGAGTAACCAAGACGCGCCAACAGAGTGACAAGCTCGGACCATGTGAATGCGCTTTGGCCGTTGACTAGTTTGGCGAGAAGTTTT
This sequence comes from Pseudomonas siliginis, assembly GCF_019145195.1. Taxonomy (GTDB): domain Bacteria; phylum Pseudomonadota; class Gammaproteobacteria; order Pseudomonadales; family Pseudomonadaceae; genus Aquipseudomonas; species Aquipseudomonas siliginis. Next base: position 285,077 of record NZ_JAHSTW010000010.1, on the reverse strand, counting down.
TCAGTCGTTGACATGCTGGCCTATGATTGCAACTGAATATAGTTGCCTGTTTTTGGGCGGTCAATGTGAAGGTTTCGTTCGCCTTGGCCTCAAAGGCGATGGCGAGGATTTATACGCAGTGAATTTCGCGCATGGAAACAGGAAACTGTAACCAAGCGCATACCACCCTTCATTTCATTCCCCCGGTTGCACTGGCTTGCGTCTCTGTTAGGATTCCTTCGTACCAGACAAGCAAGCACCGTTGTTTTCATATGATCCACGAATGGTCCTGAAGGCCAGGAAAAACCGAGCTTCCAATGGCTTCCTGCGTCAGAGAGATCCTTGATGATCCAGATCCATCCTCCATTCCTAAGATCAGCGAGAACCCCATGACTGAATTGACCCAAGAGCAACGCCACGAACAAGCGCTGGAAAAATACCTTCTGGATGTGCCGGACCTGAAGGAAGAGATCAAGGACCTGAGTCCCGATGATCAGAAAGACCAGATCCAGTGGGCCTTCGAAGACGAAGCCGAAGCGCAGGGCTTGCAGCCGTGGGAGCTGACCCTCAAGTACACGAGCACGCCGGAGGAGTTCGAGGCGCAGCGCCTCGTGCTGCACAAGGAAGCGGCGGAAGTCTTGGGTGTCGAGTGGGAAGAGTACTGCGAGATGAACAATCTCGTCGTATAAGAGCAGCTGCGAGCTTCTAGCTACAAGCTGCAAGTCAAAGCAGAGTCGCTTGGCTTGTAGCTTGTAGCTTGCCGTTGCGTCTAGAGGCTCAGTCGCATCGACAGGTCCACCGCTTTGACATCCTTGGTCATCGCACCAATCGAAATGTAATCCACGCCCGTTTCGGCGATCGGCAGCAGCGTGCTTTCGTTGATGCCACCGCTGGCTTCCAGCTTCGCTTTGCCGGCGGTCAGGCGTACGGCTTCGCGCATGTCGTCCAGGCTCAGTTCGTCGAGCATGATGATGTCGGCGCCGGCTTCCAGCGCTTGCTTCAATTCCTCAAGACTTTCCACTTCGATTTCCACCGGTTTGCCCGGGGCGATCTTGTGTGCGGCGGCCACGGCTTCGGCGATGCCGCCGCTTGCGGCGATGTGGTTTTCCTTGATCAGGAAGGCGTCGTAAAGACCGATGCGATGGTTGTGGCAGCCGCCGCAGGTCACTGCGTATTTCTGCGCCATCCGCAGGCCCGGCAAGGTTTTGCGCGTGTCGAGCAACTTGACCTGCGTCTCGCCGACGAAGTCCGCCAGGTACTGCGCGCGCGTGGCTACGCCGGACAGCAACTGCAGGAAGTTCAACGCGCTGCGTTCACCGGTCAGCAGTGAGCGAGCCGGGCCTTCCAGGTGAAACAGCGGCTGATTGGCTTTGACCCGCTGGCCGTCGACCACTTGCCAATGCACCGCCACGCGCGGATCGAGCTGGCGAAACACCGCATCGACCCACGCGGTACCGCAGATGACGGCGTCGTCACGGGTGATGATGGTGGCTTTGGCCAGGCGTTCGGCCGGGATCAGTTGCGCGGTGATGTCGCCGCTGCCGACGTCTTCGAGCAACGCACGGCGCACGTTGTTTTCGATTTCGGCGGTCAGATCGGCGAGACGTAGATTCGGCATAACGGACTCCACAAACAAAGTGGTTCGATTATAGGGGCAGGGCGCGAGCCAACCCAAGGCGAGATCGTGCGTGCCTGGCGCATCTGGTCGATTTTCCTGCGCTGAGTGCGAGGTGTATGGCGTATAGGGGAAACCCTGAGGCCTATAGCATCGTCGGCCTCTTTTGCCAGATAATCCGCCTTGTATTTGACGTCATGGCTTTGACGAACGACTCCGCTGGGGCAGTGTCGAAAGCGACGAACCGAATCACCGTTCCAGGAGGCTTGGATGCGCAACGACGGGAAAGTGGTGCCTTTGCACCGGGCGACTGCCGATCTGGCGGACCACTCGCCGCTTGCCCGCTTGCCGGTGATTCTGCTGCAGGTCCGCGACAAGGCTGCGCAGCAGCTGCGCCACGATTTGCAGGAGCTGTTCGATAACGCCGACGACACGCTGTTCGAAATGGCCGACCGGGCGCGCAACGACGTCGATCAGAACATCTTTTTCGAAGCCATGCGCGACCTGCGCCTCAAGCGCAAGAATATCGAGCGCGGCTTTCTTGAACTGTTCTTTGAAGCCTTCGCCGGCCTTACCCAATACGACCCCGCCGCCAATACCCTGCCACGCACGCCGGTGGTCGAAGAGTCGGCGCCGCGCACCGATGCCATGGAGCGTACCGTCGCCGTGCAGACCATGGTCAGTCGCGTGCTCAAGCGCGACGGCTTCGCTCTCGATCAACTGACCGCCCGCTTCAGCTCGATGCTCGGCAAGCGTCTGGACGATCAGCACAACCCGCTGAGTCCGGCGATGCTCTGCGAATATTTCCTGCAGGCCGGGCGTAACCTCGGCGTCGAGATCAAGGTCAAGCTGATCCTGCTCAAGCTGTTCGAACGCTATGTGCTGGCTGACACCGAGCAGCTGTATGGCGAGGCCAATCAGCTGTTGCTCGCGACCGGCGTGTTGCCACATCTGAAGCCCGCCGTGGCTCGTCGCATGGTCGAGCCTGCGGACAGCGACACATTGATTGAAGATCTCGACGAGCCGCCAGTGGACGAAGGCATCGAGGAAGTGTTCGCCGCGATGCAGCAATTGCTCGCCCAAGTGCGCGGCCGCGTCACACCGACCCTGGAGCCCGGCGCGCCGGCGCATCCGATCAACACCCGCGACCTGTTGCGTTTGTTGTCGCACTTGCAGCAATACGTACCGGCGCTTGAGGCTCAGGAAGATTTCGATCTGCGCCATCAGCTCGAGCAACTGCTGACCCGGGTCAGCGTCAGGAGCGGCCGCTCCCGCGTCGTCGCGACTGCCGACGAAGATGTGATCAACCTGATTGCCATGGTCTTCGACTGCATCCTCGACGATCGCAATGTGCCTGACGCGCTCAAGGCGCTGATCGGCCGATTGCAGATTCCGATGCTCAAGGTTGCGGTGCTGGACAAGAGTTTCTTCAGCCGCAGCACCCACCCGGCGCGGCGCCTGCTCAATGAAATCGCCGAGGCGGCAATGGGCTGGAGCGATTGCGACGGCGCTGAGCGCGACAACCTCTATGTGCGCATCGAGCAAGTGGTACAGCGCTTGCTCAGCGAGTTTGTCGACGACCCGGCGATCTTCTCCGAACTGCTCGCCGACTTCCTCGCCTTCACTCAGGAAGAGCGCCGCCGCACCGAACTGCTGGAACAACGCTTGCGGGACGCCGAGGAAGGCCGGGCGAAGGCCGAGCTGGCTCAGCGGCGTGTCGCGCAGGCGTTGCAACAGGCGCTACTGGGCAAAGTGCTGCCGGCGACGGTAGTGAGTTTCGTCCAGCAGGCCTGGAGCAAAGTGCTGTTGCTGACCTGCCTCAAGCACGGTGATCAGTCCGCCGAATGGCACGCCGACGTGCAGACCATGGAGCAGTTGGTCTGGAGCGTGCAGCGCCATGACGACGGCGAATCCAGCCTGCGCCTGCTGGCGCTGGTGCCGGGCTTGCTCAAGTCGCTGCGCGATGGCCTGAGCAGTACCGCGTTCGACCCGTTTGCCACCAGCGAATTTTTCAGCGAACTGGAGGCTCTGCACGTACGCGTGCTGGAGCGTTCCGACGATGCCGAGCACAGCGTTACGCCGCTGATCGAAGTCACGCCCGAGGTCTTGCAGCACAGCGCCGGCCAGGCAACAGCCACCCCGGCGCCGCGCCTGGCGCAAGACGCTGCCGGTCTGTCTCAGGTCGAGCAGTTGCGTGTGGGCCACTGGGTGGTGTTCGACGCAGACGAGGAACAGACCTTGCGTTGCAAACTCGCCGCGATCATCGAAGAGACCGGCAAATATGTCTTCGTCGACCGCACCGGGACGAAAGTGCTGGAGCACAGCCGCACCGACCTCGCCTTGGCTTTCAGCCGTGGCGCCGCGCGCGCACTGGATGACACCTTGCTGTTCGACCGCGCACTGGAATCGGTGCTGGGCGACCTGCGGCGACTCAATCGCGGCAAGTGATCGCGCGGTGAGGGCGGATCGCGGCATACTGGGCGCCCACATGGTCGGCGTTGAAGGAATCGGTATGCAGTTGGATCCCGCGAGCGGGTGGTGTCATGGCGTGCAGATCTGCCCGTCGCCCAACTTCAATGAGCGCCCGGCGGGCGAAGTGTCCCTGTTGGTCATCCACAACATCAGCCTGCCGCCGGCGCAATTCGCCACGGGCAAGGTTCAGGAATTTTTCCAGAATCGTCTGGATGTCACCGAAGACCCGTACTTTGCAGGCATCGCTGACCTGCGCGTCTCGGCGCATTTTCTGATCGAACGTGACGGCAAGGTCACCCAGTTTGTCTCCTGTCTGGAGCGGGCGTGGCACGCAGGCGTTTCTGTGTTCGAGGGCCGTGAAACCTGTAACGATTTTTCCGTGGGCATCGAGCTGGAAGGCACCGATGATCTGCCGTTCACCGACGAACAGTATTGTTCGTTGACTGCGCTGACCCGGCAGTTGCAGAAACGTTTTCCGGCGATCACCGATCAGCGTATCTGTGGCCACAGCGATATCGCGCCGGGGCGCAAGACCGATCCGGGACCGGCATTCGACTGGGCACGCTACCGCGCAGCCCTGGCAAAAGAGGAAGGACAATGAGTTTTCTGGTGTTACTGCTGGCGGTGTGGATCGAGAAGTTTTCGGCCCTGCGTCATCGGCTTCAACGCGACGGCGGATGGATCCGCGAACTGCACAAACTCGAAAACAGCAAACGGCTGGCCAGGCAACCGTGGCTGGTGCTGACGATTCTGGTGCTGTGCCCGGTGGCGTTGCTGGCGCTGTTGCTGCTGGTGCTGGAACCGGTGGCGTACGGTCTGCTGGCGCTGCCGGTGCATTTGCTGGTGGTGATTTACAGCCTCGGACGCGGCGATCTGCTCGGCGGCCTCGGACCGTTCCGCGATGCCTGGCGCCGTGAGGATCTGCAAGCGGCGGCGCACGTCGCCAAGCGCGACCTGGACATCTGCGCCGACAGCGGCGAGCAATTGCTTGAGCAAGTGCAGGGGCATCTGCTGTGGCAGGCCTATCAGAGTTTTTTTGCGGTGATCTTCTGGTACTTCCTCCTCGGTCCGGTGGCGGCATTGGCTTATCGCCTGTTGGCGCTGGCCGAAGAGCACGGCAGCAATCCGGCGCTGGTCGAGCGTGCTGCGCAATTGCGTCACGCTTTCGATTGGGTGCCGGTGCGTTTGCTGGCGGCGAGTCTTGCGTTGGTCGGCAATTTCGTCGCGGTCAGCCGAGTGATGCTGCATGAGCTGCTGAACTGGAACATCAGCGCTGCGCAGTTGATCAACAAGGTCGGCCTGGCCGCCGGGGAAGTTCCACCGCCAGTGGTCGGCCCGGACGGCATCAACACTCTCGATTGCCTGTGGGAACTGCTGCTGCGCGCGGCGGTGCTGTGGTATGCCGGGTTTGCCTTGTGGACGGTTCTGGTTCACTGATAAGCCAGAGTGAAACTCATTGTGGCGAGGGGATTTATCCCCGAGGGGCTGCGCCGCAGCCCTGAAAACCCTGTTCCACCATTCATCAGTAACCATAAGTTACAAAACCTCCCGCCGATTTACGCTATACAGAGATAGCGCCCGATAGTGGCTATCTGCTGTCGTCCCGCGCCTGCCAATAAAAACAAGAAAAACCAAGGGAGACTTCCAGTGAAGAGCTTGCTCTATCCCGCCGTCTCGCTGATGAACCGTCTGAGCTTCGGCATGAAGTTCAGCCTGATCAGCGTGCTGTTCCTGGTGCCGATGCTGGTGACCAATTTCTACCTGGTGCGCGATTCCTATCGCGAGTTTCAGGGCACCCGCGTCGAACTGCAGAGCCTCGACCTGTTGGGCAGCAGCCTGAGCCTGCGCCGGGATCTGGAGACCCTGAATAATCTGGTGCAGATCGACGTCACCCTCGGCCAGTCCGGCAAGGCCGGCAATGTCGAGGCGCAGATCCAGGCGCTGGAGCAAGCCGTGCTCGCGCGGCTCGAAGGGCTGACGGCGATGACCGAAGACCCCGAGCAGATCAAGCAGTTCGAGGCCAAGCGCGATGAAATGATCGCCGCGTTCAAGGCCCAGCAAGCGGAGAGCTCGCTGCAAAGCAAAAGCGCGTTGATCGGCAAGTTGCTGGCCAGTGCGCAGATTTTCAGCCAGATTATCACCAGTCAGGCCGGCCTCAGTCGCGATAACCAGAGCGACATTCGCCAGCTCAGCGAACTGGTCACGCTGATTACCCCTAACGTCACGCAAACCCTCGGCGAAGGCCGGGCGATGGGTTCGTATTCGTTGGGTCAGGGTTTTCTCAACAGTTCCTCCAGCACGCGTTTTGACGAGCTGCTGGTGCAGATCGAAAAGCTCCAGGCCGAGTACGCCCTGAAACTGCAGGACGCCCTCGGTTCCAGCAGCGCTGCACGCGAATCCCTCAGTGCCCAGGCTGACATCAGCAAGGCCTCGCTCAAGCAGGCCAGCGAGCTGTTCGAAGAACAAGTGGTGATGGCCGACACCCTCGATGCGCCGTGGCAGGCGTTTTACGACCAAGTGACCGGGCTGATGGAACACACCTACCAGCTCAATCAGGCCACGCTGAAATTCCTCGACAGCCAATTGCAGCAGCGTCTGGCGCAGAACCGCACGCACATGATTCTGCAAGCCTCGGCACTGTCGGTGGTGTTCGTGCTGATTTTCTATCTTTATGGCGGTTTCTACGCCTCGACCCGCACCACCCTGAAAAGCCTGGGCGCCATGATGGACAAGGTCGCGGCTGGTGACATGACCGTCAACTTCAAGGCCAGCAGCCGCGATGAACTGGGCGAGTTGGGCGAGGTGTTCAACGGCACGGTGAAGAAGATTCACGACTTGATCGAACGTGTCGGTCATACCGTCGGCGAGGTCGAGCGTCAGGCCGGCCAGGTCGAAAGCGTGTCGGCGCAGAGCAATCAGGCTGTCGCTGGGCAGCGCTCGCAGATCGAACAAGTGGCGACGGCGATGAACCAGATGTCGGCGACTTCAATGGAAGTCGCGCGCAGTGCTGCTGCGGCGGTGAGCAGCGCCCACAGCGTCAACGACGAAACCCTCAGCGGGCGCGGGCTGGTGGAATCGCAGCAGGGCAGCATTGCCGCGCTGGCCAGCGAAATCGATCAGTCGGTGCTGGTGATCAATCAACTGGCCAGCGACAGCCAGTCGATCAGCCGTGTGCTTGAGGTGATCAAGAGCATCGCCGAACAGACCAATCTGCTGGCGCTCAACGCCGCCATTGAAGCGGCCCGGGCCGGCGAGCAGGGGCGCGGTTTTGCGGTGGTCGCCGACGAAGTACGCACCTTGGCCAAGCGTACCCAGCAATCGACCGAAGAAATCGAGCAGATGATCGCCAAGCTGCACGGCGGGGTCGGCGCGGCGGTGAAGGCCATGGGCGTCAGCCATCAGATGGCCAACGGCACGGTGGGCCAGTCGGAGAAGGTCCAGCAGGCGCTGGAAAACATCCTTGGCGCGGTGGGCATGATCGTCGATCAGAACCAGCAGATCGCCGCTGCCGTCGAACAGCAGACCGCCGTGGCCCACGACATCGATCAGAACATCGTCGAGATCAACCGCGCTGGCGAACGCACAGCACAAGGCGCACACCAGACCGAAGATGCCAGCCGCGCGCTGTCGGCGCAGGTGGTTGAGCTCAAACAGCTGATCAGTGCGTTTCGTGTCTGAAAGGCTGGAACCGGATCAAAAATGTGGGAGCGAGGCTGCTCGCGAAGGCGGTGGGTCAGGCACTGGCGATGTCACTGACAGATTGCTTTCGCGAGCAGGCTCGCTCCCACAGGGGATTTGCGGTGTTACCAGCCGAAGACTTCGCAGCAGTTGGCGGTGCTGGCGTTGGCCAGTTGTTCAGGCGTGATATTCATCAGCTCGGCCAGCGCCGCGCAAATCGCCGGCAGATGCGCCGGGCTGTTGCGCTGGCCGGGGAACATGGCGGGGGCCATGTCTGGTGAGTCGGTTTCCAGTACCACCGATTGCAGCGGCAGTTCCGGCAGCACCCGATGCATGCGCAATGCCTGCGGCCAGGTCGGTGCGCCGCCGAGGCCCAGTTTGAACCCGAGCTTGATGTACTCCCGCGCTTCCTCGCGACTGCCGGCGAAGGCGTGGATGATGCCGGCGCGTTTGAGTTTGAAGCGCTTGAGCGTGGCGATCACTGCTGCATGACTGCGGCGTACGTGGATCAGCGCTGGCAACTCGAAGTCCGCCGCCAGTTGCAGCTGCGCTTCGAACAACGACTGTTGCCGCTCGCGATCGAGGTTTTCGATGAAATAATCCAGACCGATCTCGCCCACCGCACACAGCTGCCGATGCCCGCGCAAGCGCGTCAGCCAGTCCCCCAGCGCGCTTAAATCTTCGGGGCGATGCTGATCGAGAAACACCGGGTGCAGACCGAACGCCGCGTACAAGTCGGCATCGTTCTGCACCAGATCCCACACCCGTTGCCAGTTGCCCTGATGCACCCCCAGCACGACGATGCGCCGCACGCCGAGGGCGCGGCTTTCGGCCAGCAGCGCCGCGCGATCGGCGTCGAAGTCGGGAAAGTCGAGGTGGGTGTGGCTGTCGATCAGCTCCACGATTCAGTCCCGATGAATACGCTGCTTGAAGGTCCGCGCGATGGCTTGCACGCCCGGTTGGTAGTCGTCCTGCTCGACGGCGGCCAGGGCCAGTTCCAGGGCCTTGTCGGCGATCAACTGGTGTTGCTGGGACATGGCATTGACCGGCAGCGGCAGGAAATCCAGCAGTTGCGTGTCGCCGAAGGTGCCGAGGCGCAGCGGCCGCGATTTCAGCGGGAAATCATGCAGCGCATCGAACACGCCCTGCAGCAGCACGTAGGAAGTGGTCACCAGTGCGTCAGGCAAATGCCCCAGACGCTGCAGGAGTTCTTCCATCAATTGCTTGCCGCACTCACGGCTGAACGACTCGGCGTGCTCGACCAGCACCTCACCTTTGAAATCGTTGAGCGCTGCGCGGAAACCGGCGGCACGTTCCTGGCTGATGCTCAGCTCCGGGCGTGCGCCGAGCAGCACGATCTGCTTTGGCTGCGGATCGAGCAGACTTTGGGTCAGATGCAGGCTGGCCTCGCGGTCGTCGCTGATCACCGAGCAGAAATGCTCCGGTTCCATGACCCGGTCGATGGCGATGATCGGCAGCCCCTTGGCCTGCAACTGCCGATAGCTGTCATCACCGGCCGGCAGGCAACTGGCAACGATCAGCGCATCGCAACGACGCGCGCGGAACAGTTGCAGCAACTGGCGCTCGCTGTCCGGTGCGTCGTCGGAGCTGGCGATCAGCAATTGATAACCGCGCGCCCGCGCGCCTTGTTCGAGCAACTTGGCGATCCGCGCGTAACTGGGGTTTTCCAGATCCGGCAGGATAAAGCCCAGGGTACGCGTGTGCCGACTGCGCAGGCCGGCCGCTTGCGGATTGGGCGTGAAGCCGTGCAGATCGACCACCGCGCGCACGCGCTCGACGGTCGCGTTGCTGATGCGTTGCTGTTCGGCCTTGCCGTTGATGACGTAGCTGGCGGTGGTGACGGAGACGCCGGCCAACCGCGCGATATCACTGAGTTTCAACCCGGTATTTCCTTGTTTTTTCGAGCATGCCGCGACATTTTCGCCAATCCTACCCGATAAGGGCAGTCGACTTATTGCCTGGGCAGATCCGACCAGTTGGACTTCAAGGATGAGACATTATCGAGTAACGTGCCGATCAATCTAGATTAAACGTTTCAGCAAGCGTATTTTCTACGTTTTAGACGCCTTTGGCCGGTCCTGCCGTGAAACCGCCAAAACTGCCGCTGAAAAGCGCGGCAGAGCGCCTAAGCTGTGAACCATTCAAAACAATACCTGGCGTTGAACTGCGCCAAAAAGGAGATCGCATGCTCGAGCTCACTATAGAGCAGATATCCATGGGCCAGTCGGCCGTGGATAAACCCGCTGCCCTGCAATTGCTGGCCAGTCATCTGGTCGCCGATGGTCTGGTAGCTGACGGCTACCTCGCCGGCCTGCAGGCCCGGGAAGCCCAGGGCTCGACCTTTCTCGGTCAAGGCATCGCCATTCCCCACGGTACCCCGGAAACCCGCGATCAGGTATTCGCCACCGGCGTGCGCCTGATGCAGTTTCCCGACGGCGTCGACTGGGGCGATGGCCAGATCGTCTATCTGGCGATCGGCATCGCGGCGAAATCCGATGAACACCTGCGCCTGCTGCAACTGCTGACCCGCGCCCTCGGCGAGACCGATCTGGGCCAGGCCCTGCGTCGCGCCAGCTCGCCCGAAGCGCTGCTGAAGCTGCTGCAAGGCGCGCCGCAGGAACTGGCGCTCGATGCGCAGATGATCGGCCTCGGCGTGTCGGCCGATGATTTCGAAGAACTGGTCTGGCGCGGCGCACGTCTGCTGCGTCAGGCCGATTGTGTGAGCAACGGCTTTGCCGGCGTGTTGCAGCAAGTCGAAGCGCTGCCCCTGGGCGACGGCCTGTGGTGGCTGCACAGCGAGCAGACAGTGAAGCGTCCGGGGCTGGCGTTCGTCACCCCGGATAAACCGATGCGCTACCTCGGCCAGCCGCTCAGTGGTCTGTTCTGCCTGGCGAGTCTGGGCGAAGCGCATCAGGCGCTGCTCGAGCGTTTGTGCGCGTTGCTGATCGAAGGTCGTGGCCACGAACTGGGCCGCGCCACCAGCAGTCGCAAAGTCCTTGAAGTGCTCGGCGGTGAATTGCCTGCCGACTGGCCGAGTGCACGTATTGCCCTGGCCAATGCCCACGGTCTGCACGCACGGCCGGCGAAGATCCTCGCGCAACTGGCGAAGAGTTTTGATGGCGAAATACGCGTGCGCATCGTCGATAGCCAGGACAGCGCCGTGTCGGTGAAGAGCCTGAGCAAACTGCTCAGCCTCGGCGCCCGGCGCGGTCAGGTGCTGGAGCTGATTGCCGAACCGAGCATCGCCAGCGATGCCTTGCCGGCCTTGCTCGCGGCGATTGAAGAAGGCCTCGGTGAGGAAGTCGAGCCGCTGCCGGCCGAGAGTCAGCAGCGCGAAGTGATCGCCGACATCGCCGAAGTGCTGATCGCCCCGGCCTCCGGCAGCCTGTTGCAGGCGATTCCTGCCGCACCGGGCATCGCCATCGGCCCGGCGCACATTCAGGTCCTGCAAGCCATCGATTATCCGTTGCGCGGCGAATCTGCCGCGATCGAGCGCGAGCGCCTCAAGCAAGCGCTGAGCGACGTGCGCCGCGACATTCAGGGCTTGATCGAACGCAGCAAGGCCAAGGCGATTCGCGAGATTTTCATCACTCACCAGGAAATGCTCGACGACCCGGATCTGACCGACGAAGTCGACACCCGCCTCAAGCAAGGCGAAAGCGCCGAAGCGGCGTGGATGGCGGTGATCGAAGCTGCGGCCAAACAGCAGGAATCGCTGCAGGACGCTTTGCTCGCCGAGCGTGCCGCCGATCTGCGCGACATCGGTCGCCGGGTGCTGGCGCAATTGTGTGGCGTGCAGACCGCGAACGAACCTGAGCAACCGTACATTCTGGTGATGGACGAAGTCGGCCCGTCCGATGTCGCGCGCCTGGATCCTGCGCGAGTGGCAGGGATTCTCACCGCACGCGGCGGCGCTACCGCGCACAGCGCAATCGTCGCCCGCGCGCTCGGTATTCCAGCACTGGTCGGCGCGGGTGCAGCGGTGCTGTTGCTCGAGCCGGGCACGCCGCTATTGCTCGACGGTCAGCGTGGCCGTCTGCATGTCGACGCCGATGCCGCGACCCTCAAGCGTGCCGCTGAAGAGCGCGACACCCGCGAGCAACGCCTGAAGATCGCCGCCGAACAACGTCATCAACCGGCGCACACCACCGACGGCCACGCCGTCGAAGTGTTCGCCAACATCGGCGAAAGCGCAGGCGTGACCAGCGCGGTGGAGCAGGGCGCCGAAGGCATTGGTCTGCTGCGCACCGAACTGATTTTCATGGCCCACCCACAGGCGCCGGATGAGGCGACCCAGGAAGCCGAATACCGTCGCGTCCTTGATGGTCTGGCCGGGCGGCCGCTGGTGGTGCGCACGCTCGACGTCGGCGGCGACAAACCGCTGCCGTATTGGCCGATCGCCAAGGAAGAAAACCCGTTCCTCGGCGTGCGCGGCATTCGCCTGACCCTGCAGAGGCCGCAGATCATGGAAGCGCAACTGCGCGCCTTGCTGCGCTCGGCCGACAACCGTCCGCTGCGGATCATGTTCCCGATGGTCGGCAGTGTCGAAGAGTGGCGCCAGGCCCGTGACATGACCGAACGCCTGCGTCTGGAAATTCCAGTCGCCGATCTTCAGCTGGGGATCATGATCGAGGTGCCGTCCGCCGCGTTGCTTGCGCCGGTACTGGCCAAGGAAGTCGACTTCTTCAGCGTCGGCACCAACGACCTGACCCAATACACCCTGGCCATCGACCGTGGTCACCCGACCCTGTCTGCACAAGCGGACGGCTTGCACCCGGCGGTCCTGCAACTGATCGACATCACCGTGCGTGCCGCCCATGCCCATGGCAAATGGGTGGGGGTCTGCGGCGAGCTGGCGGCGGACCCGCTGGCGGTGCCGGTGCTGGTCGGCCTCGGTGTCGACGAACTCAGCGTGTCCGGGCGCAGCATTGCCGAAGTCAAGGCGCGCATCCGTGAACTCAGCCTGACCCAGGCGCAAACCCTCGCCCAACAGGCCCTGGCCGTGGGCAGCGCGAATGAAGTACGCGCATTAGTGGAGGCCCTGTAAATGGCCAAGATTCTCACCCTGACCCTCAACCCGGCTCTCGACCTCACCGTCGAGCTGTCACGGCTGGATGCCGGTCAGGTCAATCGCAGCGAGGAGATGCACACTCACGCTGCGGGCAAAGGCGTCAACGTCGCCCAGGTGCTGGCGGATCTCGGCCATCAGGTCACCGTCAGCGGCTTTCTCGGCGAAGACAATCAGCAAGCGTTCGAAACCCTGTTCGCCAAGCGCGGTTTCGTCGACGCGTTCATCCGCGTGCCGGGCGAGACGCGCAGCAACATCAAGGTCGCCGAACAGGACGGACGCATCACCGACATCAACGGCCCCGGCCCGGTGGTCGATGCAACGGCGCAGCAAGCCTTGCTTGATCGCTTGCAGAAGATCGCACCGGGGCACGATGCGGTGGTGGTCGCCGGCAGTCTGCCGCGCGGCGTCACTGCGCAGTGGTTGCGCGAGCTGATTGAAAGCTTGAACGCGCTCGGCTTGAAAGTCGCCCTTGATTCCAGCGGCGAAGCCTTGCGCGTCGCGTTGCAGGCCAGCCCCTGGCTGATCAAGCCGAACACCGAAGAACTGGCCCACGCCCTCGGCTGCGAAGTGGTGTCGCCGATCGCCGAAGCACAAGCCGCCGCACGTTTGCATGCGCAAGGCATCGAGCACGTGGTGATTTCCCACGGCGCCGACGGGGTCAACTGGTTCAGTGTCGGCTCGGCCCTCCATGCCTCGCCGCCGAAGGTCAGCGTGGCCAGCACGGTCGGTGCCGGCGATTCCTTGCTGGCCGGCATGCTCCACGGTCTGCTCAGCGCCGACACCCCCGAGCAAACCCTGCGCACCGCCACCGCGATTGCGGCGATGGCGGTGACCCAGATCGGTTTTGGCATCAACGACGCAGCGCAACTGGCGCAGCTCGAACAGGGCGTGCGCGTGCGCCCCCTGACAGAACAATAAGAGGGTTTGTCATGAAGTTAGCCATTGTTACGGCTTGCCCGAACGGCATGGTCACCAGTGTGCTGTGCGCGCGCCTGCTCGATGCAGCGGCGCAGCGCCAGGGCTGGAGCACCAGCGTTGAAGTGGTCGATCCGGCACACCCGGAACGCGAATTGTCGGCGGCGACCATCGAAGCCGCCGAGTGGGTCTTGCTGGTCACCACCGGCGCGGTGGACATGAGCCGGTTTGTCGGCAAGCGCGTGTTCCAGATCGCTCCGGCGCAGGCGCTGCAGGATGTCGAAGCGGTACTGCGTCGCGGTGCTGAAGAAGCCGAAGTCTACGTGGCCAGCGCAGTCGAACCGGCGATTGACGCGCCACGTGCGCCACGCATCGTCGCCATCACAGCCTGCCCGACCGGCGTCGCCCACACCTTCATGGCCGCCGAAGCGTTGCAGCAGACTGCCAAGCGTCTGGGCTATGAATTGCAGGTCGAAACCCAAGGCTCGGTCGGCGCGAAAACCCCGCTCAGCGCAACGGCCATCGCCGAGGCTGACGTGGTGCTGCTGGCGGCGGATATCGACGTCGCTACCGAGCGTTTCGCCGGCAAGAAAATCTATCGCTGCGGCACTGGCGTTGCCCTGAAGCAATCCGAAGCGACCCTGAAAAAAGCCCTGGCCGAAGGCGCTGTCGAAAGCGCGGCAAGCGACGGCAAGGCTCCGGCCAAGTCGGAGAAAACCAGCGTCTACAAGCACCTGCTCACGGGTGTGTCGTACATGCTGCCAATGGTGGTGGCGGGTGGTTTGCTGATCGCATTGTCGTTCGTGTTCGGCATCACCGCGTACAAGGAAGAAGGCACGCTGGCGGCGGCGCTGATGCAGATCGGCGGCGACACCGCGTTCAAGCTGATGGTGCCGCTGCTCGCCGGTTACATCGCCTACTCGATCGCCGATCGCCCGGGCCTTGCGCCGGGGATGATCGGCGGTTTGCTCGCAGGCACTCTGGGCGCCGGATTCATCGGCGGGATCATTGCCGGCTTCATCGCCGGTTATGCCGCCAAAGCCATCGCCCGCTATGTGAAATTGCCGCAGAGCCTGGAAGCGTTGAAGCCGATTCTGATCATCCCGTTGCTGGCCAGTCTGGTCACCGGTCTGGTGATGATTTACGTGGTCGGCAAACCGGTCGCCGGCATGCTCGCCGCGCTCACCCAGTTCCTCGACAGCATGGGTACCACCAACGCGATTCTGCTCGGCGTATTGCTCGGCGGCATGATGTGCGTCGACCTCGGCGGGCCGATCAACAAGGCTGCCTATGCGTTTTCGGTGGGGCTGCTGGCCTCGCAGAGTTACGCACCGATGGCCGCGACCATGGCCGCCGGCATGGTGCCGCCGATCGGTCTGGGCATCGCCACCTTCATTGCCCGGCGCAAGTTTGCCCAGACTGAACGCGAGGCCGGCAAAGCGGCTTTCGTGCTGGGCCTGTGCTTTATCTCCGAAGGGGCGATTCCGTTTGCCGCGAAAGACCCGCTGCGGGTGATCCCGGCGAGCATCGCCGGGGGTGCGCTGACCGGTGCCTTGTCGATGTACTTCGGCTGCAAACTGATGGCGCCGCACGGTGGCTTGTTCGTGCTGGCGATCCCGAATGCGATCAACCATGCGCTGCTGTATCTGCTGGCGATTGTTGCGGGGAGCCTGGTTACGGCGGTGGTGTATGCGCTGCTTAAACGGCCTGAGGCTGTCGAGTTGGCAGTCGAACCCGTCAACGCCTGACACCCGCCAAACCCTGTGGGAGCGAGCCTGCTCGCGAACGCGGAGTGCCAGCTGAAGATGTGGTAACTGGCAGGACGCCTTCGCGAGCAGGCTCGCTCCCACAGGAGTCTGCATTGTCATAGCGGGTTCATACACCCGTGCTTAAGTTTTCCCTTTTGCAGGGAGAACACCATGAGCGATTTCAATCTCGGTCGGCGTCGCGTCATGCAAGCGGTCGGCGCCGGGCTGTTGCTGCCGGGGCTGGCGCCGGCGGTGATCGCCTCGGTCAAGGATCGTCCGCAGCTCACCGACGGCGTGCAGTCCGGCGACCTGCTCGGCGACCGCGCGATGATCTGGAGTCGCAGCGATCGCCCGGCGCGCATGGTGGTCGAGTGGGACACCGGCAGCCTGTTCGGCAACCCGCGCAAATTCGTCTCGCCACTGGCCGATGCGCGCAGTGATTTCACCGCCCGCGTCGAACTCACCGGCCTGCCGGCCAACCAGGCAATTTTCTATCGCGTGCACTTCGAAGACGCCCAGAGCGGCGTCGCCAGCGAACCGTGGTTCGGCCATCTGCGCAGTGTGCCAACGACAAAACGCGACATCCGTTTTGTCTGGAGCGGTGACACCGTCGGCCAAGGCTTCGGGATCAACCCGGATATCGGCGGCATGCGCATCTACGAAGCCATGCGCCTGCGCCTGCCGGACTTCTTTATCCACAGCGGCGACACCATCTACGCCGACGGCCCGGTGCCCGCGCAACTGACCACCGAAAGCGGGCGCATCTGGCGCAATGTCACCACCGAAGCCAAGAGCAAAGTCGCGCAGACCCTCGACGATTATCGCGGCAACTATCGCTACAACCTGATGGACGAAAACATCCGCCGCTTCAACGCCGAAGTGCCGCAGATCTGGCAGTGGGACGATCACGAAGTGGTCAACAACTGGTCACCGGGCAAGCAGCTGGATGAGCGTTATCAGGAGAAAGATATCCACAAGCTGGTCGGCCGCGCGCGGCAGGCGTGGCTGGAATATGCGCCGATGCGTTTGCAAGCGGCGGACGGCGGCGGGCGGATTTATCGCAAGCTCAGCTACGGACCGATGCTCGATGTGTTCGTGCTGGATATGCGCAGCTATCGCGAAGCCAACGACGACAACCTCGGCGCGGCAAAACCGTTTCTCGGCCGTGAGCAACTGGACTGGCTCAAGCGTGAATTGCAGGCGTCGACGGCGCAGTGGAAAGTCATCGCCGCCGACATGCCCATCGGCCTGGGCGTCCCGGACGGCGAGGTCAGCCCGGGGGTTGCACGCTGGGAAGCCGTGGCCAACGGCGACCCCGGCCCGGCGCAGGGGCGTGAACTGGAAATTGCCGAGCTGCTCGGATTCCTGCGCGCGCAGCAGGTGCGCAATTTCGTGTTTCTGACGGCGGACGTGCACTACTGCGCGGCGCATCACTATCATCCGGACCGCGCCGCGTTCCAGGATTTCGAACCGTTCTGGGAATTTGTTGCCGGGCCGTTGAACGCCGGCAGTTTCGGGCCGAATCCACTGGACAAGACGTTTGGCCCAGAGGTGGTGTTCGAGAAAGCACCGCCCGCACAGAACTCCTCGCCGTTTGCCGGGTTTCAGTTTTTTGGTGAGGTGAATATCGAAGGGCAGAGCGGCGAGATGAGTGTGGTGTTGCGGGATCTGGATGGCATCGCTGTTTACGAACAGAAACTCCAACCGGACTGAGCAGCGCGTCCCCTGTGGGAGCGAGCCTGCTCGCGAAAGCGGACTTACAGCCAACACCAATGTTGACTGTTAAATCGCCTTCGCGAGCAGGCTCGCTCCCACAAGGGGATGGTGTTGGGTCAGTAAACGTCCCGGCGATAGCGGCCCTGTTCGATCAGACGTTCGACTTCGGCGCTGCCGAGGATATCGTTGAGCGCCTGGTCTACGCCTGAGGCCATCCCTTGAAGGCTGCCGCAGATATAAATGACGGCACCATCAGCCAACCACTTCTTCAGTTCATCCGCCGACTCACGCAAGCGATCCTGCACATAAACCTTCTCAGCCTGATCCCGCGAAAACGCCAGATCCAGCCGCGCCAGATCACCATTGACCACCCATTCCTCGAGCTCGGCGCGGCAGAGGAAGTCGTGCTCGCGGTTGCGCTCGCCGAACAGCAGCCACTGTCGTTGCTGACCATCGGCAATGCGTGCCTTGAGCAGGCTGCGCAGGCCGGCGAGACCTGTGCCGTTGCCCAGCAGGATCATCGGCACGGGTTCGTTCGGCAGGTGGAAACCACTGTTGCGCCGCACGCGCAGGCTGATGCTGCCGCCCACAGGCGCATGCTCGGTGAGCCAGCCGGAGCCTATGCCGAGGCTGCCGTCGTTGTGCTGTTCCTGACGCACGATCAGCTCCAGCACGCCGTCAGCGGCAATCGAGGCGATGGAGTATTCGCGCATGGCCAGCGGCACCATCGCGTCGACCAGCGACTGCGCATGCAGGCCGACCAGATGCGCGCGGTGTTCGGGCAGTTGGCGTGAGGCGAGGGCCACTTCCAGTGGCTCGTCGATGCCGTTGACCTTCACCGGGGTCTCGCCACGAATGCCGAGGCCGTCGAGGAAGTGCTCGATGGCCCACGGGCAATTGCGTGGCAACACTTCGACCAGGTCACCGGCCAGCCAGCTGCGGGTGTCCGGGGCTTTGAGGCCGAGCAGATAGACCGGCGCGCCGCTGCTGTCGGGGTTCATCAGTTCGCGACGGACCAGCGTCCAGTTGTCGTAGCTGGGTGCTTGCCAGGTTTCGCTCGGCGCCTGTCCGGTGAGCTGGCCGAGTTGCGTTTGCCAGTGACGCAACGCGTAAGGATCGCCGCTGTCGACCTCCACCGGGGCGAACAAGGTCTTGCCGCCGTGCTCGCCGAGCCATTGATGCAAGCGTTTGGCGAAGCCGCAGAAGTGCGCATACTGCCGGTCGCCGAGGCCGAGCACGGCGTAGTTGAGGCTGTCGAGTGTCGAGGCTTTGGCCAGCACTTTGCGTTCGAAACCCCGCGCGCTGTCCGGCGCTTCGCCGTCACCGAAGGTGCTGACCACGAACAATGCGTTGTTCGACTCACGCAGATCCTGTTCGCTCAGATTGGCCAGCGGCTGCACGTTGACCGGCAGCCCGGCGGCCTGTAGTTGTCCGGCGGTCTGCCACGCCAGTTGCTCGGCGAATCCGCTCTGGCTGGCGAAGCCGATCAGCCAGGCCGAAGCCTCGGCGGACGGTTGCGCGAGGCCTTGGCGGGCATCCTTGATCTGCTTTTTCTTGCGCCGACGATCCAGATACAGCAGCCAGCCAGTGATGAAAAACAGCGGCATGCACACCGCTGCGATCGTCACGATGATGCGCCCGACGAGGCCGAAGTAGCTGCCCACGTGCAGCGCATAAATGCTGGTCAGCAGTTGGGCCTTGAAGCTTTTGTCGGCATAGCGGTCGACGCGTTTGACCACGCCGGTGGTCGGGTCGAGGGTGATCTGGTTCAGCGCGCGGTCATGGGGTGAGCTGTCGAGCAGGTAGAACACCGTCGCCGGCTGGCCGGCCACCGCCGGCATGCGAATGTTGTACGCGGCCAGACCCGGGCCGGCAGCGCTGTAGATGCTGCTCCACATCGCTGCGTAGTCGGCGGTCGGTGCCGGGCCTTCCGGCGCCGGGCCGCGACCGCCGCGTACGCGTTCGTTTTGCGGCGCGTCGGAAAGCAGTCGGGTCAGGCCTTTGTTGTACCACTCGTACGACCATGACAAACCGGTCAACGCCAGCAGCAGATAAACCAAAAGGCACCAGGTGCCGGCCACCGAGTGCAGATCCCAATTGAACGCGCGGCCCTTCTTTTTCCAGTCCAGGGTCAACCACACGCGCCAGCTGTTCCACTGACGCGGCCAACGCAAATACAGACCAGAAAGGCAGAAGAACAACAGCATCAAGGTGCAGGCGCCGGTAATGTTGCGCCCGGTATCGCCCATGGCGAGGAAGCGGTGCAGTTGCAGCATCAGGCCGAAGAAATCCTGACCGGTGGCGTCGCCCTTGAACTCGGCGGTGTACGGATCGAAGTAGCGCATCTCGCCACGCCGTTCGCCTTTGGGTGGGGTGAAGTAAACGCGTGCGGCGTGACCGCTGTCGGTCTCGACCCAGAGCATCGCGACTTTCTTGCCGGACGCAGCTTCGATGCGCTCCACCAGTTCCACCGGCGGCAGCACTCCGGCGACCTGTTTTTCCACCTGCAGAACGGACGGATTCAGCGCGCGCAGGATCTCGTCCTGAAACGAATAGGCCGCGCCGGTGATGCCCATCAGAGCCAGCACCAGCCCTGCGGTGATGCCAAAAAACCAGTGCAACTGGAACAGGGTTTTCTTCAACACGTCACTCGCCGTCCGTTCGGAAATTGTCATCACGGCGCGCATTATGCCGTGGGTTATCAAGAAGCGTTTTGCGTAACACACGAAAGCCCCGTTCAACTGAATGAACGGGGCCGAGCCTCGCGGCACATTCTCTGTGGGAGAGAGCCTGCTCGCGAAAGCGGTGTGTCAGTCAGCATCAATGTTGCTGAAAGATTGCCTTCGCGAGCAGGCTCGCTCCCACAGTTATTCACATCGGTCAGAAGTGGAAGTTGGTGCTCAACAGCGCCGTGCGTCCCGCCGCCTGATTGGCGAAGTGGGTCGAGAAGGCTTTGTCGTAATAGGTTTCGTCGGTCAGGTTCTGCACGTTGAGTTGCAGGTCGACGTTCTTGGTCAGCTTGTAGGCCGCCATCGCGTCGTAACGCACGTACGAATCGACCATCGTCGTGTTGGCGACACTGCCGTAGACGTCATCGACGTAGAACGCGCCACCACCGATCGTCAGCTTTGGCGTGACCTGATACGTGGTCCACAGGCTGGCGCTGTTTTTCGGTGTGTTCGGCAGATCGTTGCCGTCGTTGGCGCGACCCAGCGGGCCACCATCAACCTGTTCGCTGTCCATGAAGGCGTAACCGGCGAACACCTGCCACTTGTCGGTGATCTTGCCGCTGGCCGACAGTTCGAAGCCTTGTACGCGGGTCTTGCCGGCGTTCTCGTAGGAGCTGGTGTCGACCTGCACGCGAGCGTTTTCCTTCTCGGTGCGGAAGATGTCGGCGGTCAGCGACAGGCGATCATTGAGCAGATCCCACTTGGTGCCGATCTCGTAGTTCTTGGTGGTTTCCGGCTCCATGTCGCTGCTCAGCAGGTTGCCGCTGCGATCCGGCGTGCCGCCCAGCGGGTTGCCTTCCTGACCTTCGCCCAGGGTGTTGCCCGGCGGTGTCGCCGAGGTTGCATAAGAGGCGTAGATGCTGCCGTTTTCCGCCGGCTTGTAGACCACGCCGAACTGGCCGGTGACGAATTCGCTGGTGTCATCGCCCTTCGAGGTGGTGGTGCCTGCTGCGTTGTAGGTTTTGTAGTCGGTGTCGAAGTGGTCGTAGCGCAGGCCCATGTTCACCAGCCACTGCTCGGACAACTCCAGCGTGTCGAATACGTACAGCGCGTAGGTGTCCGCCTGGGTGTCGGTGCCGGCGTAGTTGCGCGAGATCGCACCGTTCCACGGATCGTTCGGGTTCGGGTTCGACAGCGAGGTGCAGTTGTAATTGCTCGAGGCGCCAATCATCGCCGGTGTGCAGTTACTGCTGGAAGGCACATTGGTCGTACGCGGCGTAGTGTCGGTGTTGACGTTGTACGAGGATTTCTCGCTCTGCTCACGGGTGTATTCGACACCGGTGGAGAAGCTGTTCTTGAAACCGCCCACGTAGAAGGTGCCGAACAGGTCGGTCTGGTTGGTGGTGGTTTCGGTGTTGCTCACCCGCGTGTTGGCCCGACGCCAGACGCTGCCGTTGTTGACGTTGCCCTTGCTGTCGTCCGGCTGGGTGAGAATGTAATCCTGCATGCTGCTGCCGTGGCGCAGGGTGTTCTTGATGGTCAGCGCATCATTGAGGTCGTGCTCGATGGCGAAGGTCGCGGTGTCGGTGCGGCCCTTGCGGAAGTCACGATCCAGACCATAGAAGTTGTCGTGATCGCCACCGGCGTACGGCTTGTCCGGGTTGGATTTGGTGCGCGCGGCCGAACCACCGGTGGGAATGGTGTACGGGATGCCCGAGTCCGGGGTGTCGTTGCTTTCCAGATGGTAGTAGTCGAGGTTTACACGGGTATCGGTGCCCAGGCCGAAGGCCAGCGACGGCGCGATGCCCCAACGGTCGTAATCGACTTTGTCGCGACCGGCGACGTTGCTCTCGTGGCTCATCAGGTTGAGACGGCCGGCAGCGCTGTCGCTGAACTGATAGTTACCGTCGAGGGTGTAGCGCTGGGTCTGGTCGGAGCCGTAGGTGAAGCCGCCGTCGAACGAATTGCCCAGATGCGCTTTCTTGCTCACCAGGTTGATGCTGCCGCCGGCGGCGCCACGACCGCCAATCGCCGAGTTCGGGCCTTTGCTGACTTCGATGTTTTCCACGGCGAAGATTTCGCGGCTCTGCGAACCGGTGTCGCGCACGCCGTCCAGATAGGTGTCGCCCTGAGCATCGAAGCCGCGAATGAACGGACGATCGCCCTGCGGGTTGCCGCCTTCACCGGCGCCGAAAGTGATGCCCGGCACGGTGCGCAGCGCGTCCTGCATGTTCAGCGCGCCGGTGTCCTTAAGCACTTGTTGCGGGATGACGGTGACCGAGCGCGGCGTGTCGACCAGTGGCGCGGTGTACTTGGGCGAGGAGGCTTTTTCGACCTGATAGGAGGTCGAGTCTTGGGCTTCGCCGGTGATGGCGGTGGCATCCAGGGCAATGGCGTTGCCGGAAGTTTTGCTCTCGGTTTTTTCCGCCGCGAAGACCATCTGCCCAGCCGAGCCGGCGGTGATTGCGACACCGATTGCCGAGGCGAGCAGACGTGGTGAACTGACCGGTAGTTGTGCGTGTTGACGTGCCATTTTTATTCCCCTCCCCAAGGATTTGAGGCGGCGGAATATAGGGTAAACAGGTATTCGTATCAATTGCGAAACATTGTTATTCGCATTGAATTTACATTCTTTACAATTTGCCCTTACGGTTTCTGCTTGTTCATCCGTCTCGGGGGTTTTACACAGTCAATAAGAATCAATACCATTGCCGCCTTCTTGCCATCAGGTGACATCGCCATGCTGCTGCACATTCCCGGGCTGTTCGCAAAAGATGAAGTGCAGCGCATCCGCCAGGCGCTGGAGCAAGCGGATTGGGCCGACGGCAAGATCACCGCCGGCTTCCAGTCGGCCAAGGCCAAGCACAATCTGCAACTGCCCGAAGGCCACCCGCTGGCCAAGGAAATCGGCGCGGCGATGCTCGAGCGGCTGTGGAAGAATCCGCTGTTCATGTCCGCCGCATTGCCGCATAAGGTCTTCCCGCCGCTGGTCAATTGCTACACGGCCGGCGGCAGTTTTGATTTCCACATCGACAATGCCGTGCGCCAGCCCAAGGGCAGCATCGAGCGGGTGCGCACCGATTTGTCGGCGACGCTGTTTTTCAGCGAGCCGGAAGATTACGACGGCGGCGAACTGGAGATTCAGGACACCTACGGCACTCAGCGCGTGAAGCTGCCAGCCGGCGACATGGTGTTGTATCCGGGCACCAGTTTGCACAAGGTCAATGCGGTCACCCGTGGTGCGCGTTATGCCTCGTTTTTCTGGACGCAGAGCCTGGTGCGCGAAGACAGCCAGCGCGCGCTGCTGTTTGAAATGGACGGGGCGATTCAGCAACTGACCCAGGACGTTCCCGATCACCCTTCGCTGATCCGCCTCACTGGCACTTATCACAACCTGCTGCGGCGCTGGGTCGAGGTATGAGTTTCCAGCTGCGCCGCGAGGAAGTTCTCGATGCAGCCGGGTTGGCGGCAATGCTTGAAGACAGCCCGGCTCGAGCGGCGCAGGCGATTTTGCTCGCGGCGGGCGAGGGTGAGGTTGAAGCGCAAGCGTTGCTTGGGCAGATCCTGCTGGACGGGCAGGGCATCGCGCAGGATCAACCGCTTGCATTGCGCTGGTTCGGCATCGCCGCCGGGCGCGGGCATCTGATGGCGCGCAACATGCTCGGGCGTTGTCATGAGCATGGTTGGGGTTGTGCGGCGGATGCCTCGGTCGCGGCGCAGCATTATCGAATCGCTGCCGAGGCGGGGCTGGACTGGGCGATGTACAACCTTGCCAATCTACTGGCCACCGGGCGCGGGGTGACGGTTGATCGTCAGCAGGCGCTGGCGCTGTATCGGCGTGCGGCTGAGTTGGGCCATGCGAAATCGATGAATCTGCTGGGGCGCTATCTGGAGGAAGGGCAGGTGTGTCAGGCAGATCCGCTGGCGGCGCGTGACTGGTATCGGCGTTCGGCTGAGGGAGGGGATTTTCGTGGGCAGTTCAGTTTCGCGGCGGTATTGGCGGGTGAAGGGCGGATCGACGATGCTGTCATATGGCTTGAGAAAGCCTTGGCCGTCGGCAATCTGAATTTCCTGCGGGTAGCGAGCCAGACGCTGGCTGATGCGACAGATCTGCGGATTCAGGCTTTAGCAACTCGATACCAGCGGCGTGCAGATGAACTGACCCGCACCGCATAACCCTGTGGGAGCGAGCCTGCTCGCGAAGTCGTCGTGTCAGTCACCCACATCTGTACTGACTCACCGCTTTCGCGAGCAGGCTCGCTCCCACAAGGGACCTCCTGGATCACAAAAAAGCCCATGACACGTCATGGGCTTTTCTCTTGCAGCTTGCAGCTTGCAGCTCAAAACTTGCAGCTGCTCCTTAAACGTAAAACGACTTCAGCGGCGGAAAGCCATTGAACTCGACCGCGCTGTAGCTGGTGGTATACGCACCGGTCGACAACCAGTACAGACGATCACCAATCGCCAGGTTCAGCGGCAACCCGTACTTGTAGTTCTCGTACATGATGTCGGCGCTGTCGCAGGTCGGGCCGGCGATGACGACTTCTTCCATCTCGCCTTTCTTCTCGGTCCAGATCGGGAACTTGATCGCTTCGTCCATGGTTTCGATCAGGCCGGAGAACTTGCCCACATCTGTGTAAACCCAACGCTCGACGGCAGTGCGCGACTTGCGCGCAACCAGTACCACTTCGCTGACCAGAATACCGGCGTTGGCGATCAGCGAGCGGCCCGGCTCCAGAATGATTTCCGGCAGGTCATCACCGAAGTCTTCTTTCAGGAAGCGGATGATCTCTTCGGCGTAGGTTTCCAGGCTGTTGGTGCGGGTGATGTAGTTGGCCGGGAAGCCGCCGCCCATGTTGATCAGCTTCAGGTGAATGCCGTCTTCTTCTTTCAGGCGTTCAAAGATCACTTTGACCTTGGCGATCGCCGCGTCCCAGACGCTGATGTCGCGCTGTTGCGAGCCGACGTGGAACGAGATGCCGTACGGCACCAGACCCAGGTCGCGGGCGAGGATCAGCAGGTCCATGGCCATGTCGGTCTGGCAGCCGAACTTGCGCGACAGCGGCCAGTCAGCAGTGGTCGAGCCTTCAGTGAGGATGCGCACATAGACTTTCGAACCCGGTGCAGCCTTGGCGATGTTGCGCAGGTCGGCTTCGGAGTCGGTGGAGAACAGACGCACGCCCTTCTCGTAGAAGTAGCGGATGTCCTTGGATTTCTTGATGGTGTTGCCGTAGCTGATACGGTCCGGGCTGACGCCGCGATCCATGACCTTGTCCAGCTCGTAGATCGAGGCAATGTCGAAGCTCGAGCCCTTGTCTTTGAGCAGGTCGATGATCTCGACGGCCGGGTTGGCCTTGACCGCGTAGTAGACCTTGGCGAATTCGAAACCGGCGCGCAGGTCGTCGTAGGCCTGGGCGATCATCGCGGTGTCGATCACCACGAACGGGGTTTCCTGTTTGTCGGCGAACGCCTTCATTTTGTCGAATGTAGCGCGCGCGAAATAGTCTTCGACCTGGATCGACATGCTGGGAACTCCTGCTGGCAAACTAAGTTAATCAATGGGTGCATGAACGCCCTCCGTATCCCCACTTTGGTTCGCCTACTTCCCAAGGCATGTCGCCGAAAGCAAAAAGGCCTGGGGATGTGCAGCTGTCCCTTGGCCTCGCTGTCTCGTCGTCAGTACTTGAGCCGGATGGATCGTTTCCAGCATGGACGTTCGGCGCGAACTTTAGGGCGTGAGGGGCGCGAGATCAACTAAAAATGTCGCGTTTTTGCACGCTTCTGACGTGCGTCGCGTTCATCACTCCTTCTACCCGACCGAGATGACGGGCAGATGTTCCCGGTGAATTTTCGAGTGTTAAACATATCTGCACGTTCGTGGCTTTTGTCGGCTAGATCGCAGGTAAGTGTGATAGCGGCAACATCGGCGACGTTGGCGTCGAGAGAGGGTGTTGAAGGGGGATTTGGACCTTGAAGAAGCTGAATTGACGACGCGCTTGCAGGAGAGGCTGTTGAGATTCTTTGTCACCCAGTGAAGATCAACAAAATTGCGTAGAGCCTGTGGGAGCGAGCCTGCTCGCGAAGGCATTTTCACAGCCGCCATCAGCGTCGACTGATATTGCGCTTTCGCGAGCAGGCTCGCTCCCACAGGGATCGGGTTTCAACCACGCAGACGGATTATGCGACCACCGTCTCAGCCGGCGAGACGATACTGGTCTTCATTCCGCGCGAACGTCCCGAGCTGAGGTATGCCGCGATCGATTCCTGCGTCACCTCACCGAGGAATACCCGTTCGGCATCCATCACCGGCAGCCAGGCGCGGTTGAACTCGTACATGCGCGACAACAGGATGCGCAGGTGCTCGTCGTACGCTGCGGTGGCGTTGAACTCACGCAGGAATTGCGCGCAGGTGCCGGTCTGGCGATGCAGGTCGCGACGGCGCACGTAACCCAGCGCCTTGTTCTCGGCACAGGTGACCACCACGTAGCGACGGTCATGCTCGTCCATCAACTCCAGCGCATCGGCCACTGGCGTCTCCGGACTTACCGACGGCGCGTTGTCCGCCGCGTCTTCGGCCTTCACCAACAGCAGGCGTTTGAGCGTGCTGTCCTGGCCGACGAAGTTGCTGACGAAATCATCCGCCGGATGCGCCAGCAGGGTGTCCGGATGGTCGATCTGCAGCAGCTTGCCGGCGCGGAAAATGGCGATCTTGTCGCCCAGCTTGATGGCTTCGTCGATGTCGTGGCTGACCATGATCACGGTCTTGTTCAGCGCGCGCTGCATTTCGAAGAATTCGTTCTGGATCATCTCGCGGTTGATTGGGTCGACCGCCCCAAACGGCTCGTCCATCAACAGCAGCGGCGCATCAGCGGCCAAGGCGCGGATCACGCCGATACGCTGTTGCTGACCACCGGACAATTCACGCGGGTAGCGATGCAGATACTGCTTGGGCTCGAGCTTGATCATGCTCATCAGTTCGCGGGCGCGGTCGTGGCATTTCTGTTTGTCCCAGCCGAGCAGTTTCGGCACCACGACGATGTTCTCTTCAATGGTCATGTTCGGGAACAGGCCGATCTGCTGGATCACATAGCCGATGTTGCGGCGCAGGGTCACCTCGTCGAGATCGGTGGTGTCTTCGCCGTTGATGAGGATCTTGCCCGAGGTCGGTTTGATCAGGCGGTTGATCATTTTCAGCGTGGTGCTTTTGCCGCAACCCGATGGCCCGAGGAACACGCAGATCTCGCCTTCATTGACGGTCAGGCTTACCGAATCCACGGCTTTGACATCTTTGCCGTTGCTTTGGAAAGTTTTGCTGAGGTTTTGAAGTTCGATCATTTCAGGAGTCCTTTTGGAGTCAACGAGCGTTGCAGCCATTGGAGAAACAGGTCGGCGAAAATCGCCAGAAGACTGACCAGCAGCGCGCCGACGATAAGCATCGACATGTCACTGCGGCTGATGGAGGCGAGGATCAACACACCGAGGCCGCCGGCGCCGATGGTCGCGGCGATGGTCATCACGCCGATGTTCATCACCACGGCGGTGCGCACACCAGCGAGGATTACCGGCACCGCAATCGGCAGCTCGACCATGCGCAGGCGCTGGCCGAAGGTCATGCCGATGCCGCGCGCGGCTTCGCGGATGCCCGGCTCGACGCCGGTCAGGGCGAGGTAGGTGTTGCGCATGATCGGCAGCAGCGAATAAAGGAACACGGCGGTGATCGCCGGCAGCGGCCCCAGGCCCTGGCCGAATTTGGAATAGAACGGCAGCAGCAGACCGAACAGGGCGATCGACGGCACGGTCAGCAGCACCGTGGCGCTGGCTTGCAGCGGGCCGGCGAGGGTGGGGAAGCGTGTCATCAGGATGCCCAGCGGCACGCCGATGACGATCGCCAGGGTTACGGCGATGCCGACCAGAGTGATGTGCTGCCAGGTCAGGTGCATCACCTGCTGCCAGTCGAGATGGGAAAAGGCGTTCAGAAATTCCATGACTTCTCCTCTCTTAATTCAGTGGGTGCTGGCGCAGGAAATCGGCGGCAACGGACGATGGACTTTCATGATCGACGTCGACCCGCGCGTTGAGCTGTCGCATGGTTTCGTCGTCGAACAGTTCGGCCAGCGGCTTGAGTTGTTCGGCCAGTTTCGGGTTGGCGTCGAGCGTGGCCTGACGCACCACGGGAGCGGCGGTGTAGTCGGGGAAGTAATGCTTGTCGTCTTCCAGCAATTTCAGGCCGAAGGCATTGAGACGGCCATCGGTGGTGTAGACCAGACCGGCAAACACCTGACCGTTGCGTAGCGCGGTGTAGACCAGGCCGGCGTCCATCTGGCGGATGTTCTTGCGGGTCAGGTTCATGTCGTAGAGCTTGACCATGCCGTCGAGACCGTCGGAGCGGTTGGCGAACTCGGTATCCAGCGCCACCAGGTGGTTGGTTTTGGCCTCGGCGCGCAGCACTTCGTTGAGCTGGCTGATATTGCCGATCTGCGGGTATTGCTCGGCGACTTTTTTCGGCAGCGCGAGGGCATAGGTGTTGCTGAATTTCGACGGCGTCAGCCAGACCAGGCCTTTTTTCGCGTCGAGTTCTTTGACCCGGGCGTAGGACTGCGCGCTGTCGAGTTTCTCGGTGACATGGTTATAGGCCACCAGCGACACGCCGGTGTATTCCCAGAGCAGGTCCAATTGGCCGCTTTCGTGGGCGCTGCGGGCGAGGTTGCTGCCCAGACCGCCGGTGATCTGCGCGTCGTAGCCTTTGCTGCGCAGGTATTGCGCGGTGATTTCGGCGAGCAGGGTCTGCTCTGTGAAGACCCGGGCGCCGAGGCGGATGACCGGTTTTTCAGCGGCTTGCGCGATTCCTGCGAACAGCAGGACGCAGCCTAAGATCAAGCTAAGTCGTTTCATAAATATTCCTTCGCAAAGCCTTAAGACGGGCGCAAACCGCGTTCCAGCCATAGGCGGCTGGCGAGGGTGACCACGCCATCGAGCAACAGCGCCAACAGCGCGGTGCACGCAGCGCCGAGCAGCAGTTGCGGCTGATTGTTCAGGGCGATGCCAGGGAAGATCAGGCTGCCGAGGCTGTTGGCGCCGATCAGGAACGCCAGCGGCGCGGTGCCGACGTTGATCGCCAGTGCGACCCGCACGCCACCGACGATGATCGGCACGGCGTTGGGCAATTCGACTTTCCACAGCACTTGGCGCGGGGTCATGCCGATGCCGACAGCGGCTTCTTTCAGCGAGCCCTGCACATTTTTCAGGCCTTCATAGGTGTTGCGCACGATCGGCAACAGCGAGGCGAGGAACAGGGCGAAGATCGCCGGGCCACTGCCGATGCCGAGGATGCCCAGCGCAATCGCGAGCACGGCCAGCGGTGGCACGGTGTTGCCGATATTGAATATCTGCATGAAGCGTTCGGCGCGGCCGACCATGCTCGGGCGGCTGAGGAAGATACCGGCGGGGATGCCCACGACAAGGGCGGCCAGCATGGAGGCGAGGACGAGAATCAGATGAGCTTGCAGGTAAAACAACAAATCGTCGCGGTAGTGTTCGATCGTGTTGATGCCGATCCAGTGGACCAGCAGGGCCAGGAGCGCGATCACCACCGCACCTCCCATCAGCCCTTTGCCATAGCGGATAGCCACAGGCGGACTCCTTTTTTTGTAGTCTGCGAGCGCTGCTCCGCGTGGCAAGCCATTCCTGGCTGCCGGAGTCAGCGTTCGCGAAAAATAGCCGTTTTCCAGCACCGGCCAAGCGGTGCGAAAGCGAGCCATGAGCGCAGCCTCGTCAGGCTAACTTGCTGATTTTTCAGCCCCTGACGAAAGTTCGTAACAGGGGATGGACGTCTCCGTGCTTTAAAAGGTTCCCATCTGAGGCAGCATTTGGCCACCCTTAATGTGCTCAACGGTTCGGTTATTGCAGCGAGTTGGGCTATAATCGCGGCCCTTTTTTGAATCACCGCCAGGCGATTTCCCATGACCCAACAGGCCGCCGAAGTCGCGAAACGCCGCACTTTCGCCATTATTTCCCACCCCGATGCCGGTAAAACCACGATCACCGAAAAGCTCCTGTTGATGGGCAAGGCGATTGCAGTGGCCGGTACGGTGAAATCCCGTAAATCCGATCGCCATGCCACATCCGACTGGATGGAGATGGAGAAGCAGCGGGGTATTTCCATTACCACGTCGGTCATGCAGTTCCCCTATCGCGAACACATGATCAACCTGCTCGACACTCCGGGCCACGAAGACTTCTCCGAAGACACCTACCGCACCCTGACAGCGGTGGACTCGGCCTTGATGGTGCTCGACGGCGGTAAGGGTGTAGAGCCACGGACCATTGCGCTGATGGACGTCTGCCGTCTGCGTGACACACCGATTGTCAGCTTCATCAACAAACTCGACCGTGACATCCGCGACCCGATCGAACTGCTCGACGAGATCGAAGCCGTTCTGAAAATCAAGGCTGCGCCGATCACCTGGCCGATCGGTTGCTACCGCGATTTCAAGGGCGTGTATCACCTGGCCGACGACTACATCATTGTCTACACCGCCGGTCACGGTCACGAGCGCACCGAAACCAAGATCATCGAGAAACTCGACTCCGACGAGGCGCGCGCGCACTTGGGCGATGAGTACGAGCGCTTCATCGAACAGCTGGAGCTGGTGCAGGGCGCCTGCCACGAATTCAACCAGCAGGAATTCCTCGACGGTCAACTGACCCCGGTATTTTTCGGTACCGCGCTGGGCAACTTCGGTGTCGACCACGTGCTCGATGCTGTCGTCGATTGGGCGCCGCGTCCGCTGGCCCGTGTCGCCAACGAGCGTACTGTCGAGCCGGTCGAAGAGAAGTTCTCGGGCTTCATCTTCAAGATCCAGGCGAACATGGACCCGAAACACCGCGACCGCATCGCCTTCATGCGTATCTGCTCCGGCAAGTACGAAAAAGGCATGAAGATGCGCCACGTGCGTACCGGCAAGGACGTGCGCATCGGCGACGCCCTGACCTTCTTCTCTTCCGAGCGTGAGCAACTGGAAGAGGCCTACGCCGGCGACATCATCGGTCTGCACAACCACGGCACGATCCAGATCGGCGACACCTTCAGCGAAGGCGAAGTCCTCGGTTTCACCGGTATTCCGCACTTCGCCCCGGAACTGTTCCGTCGCGTGCGTCTGCGTGATCCGCTGAAATCCAAGCAGTTGCGTCAGGGCTTGCAGCAGTTGGCGGAAGAGGGCGCGACGCAGGTGTTCTTCCCCGAGCGCAGCAACGACATCATTCTCGGCGCCGTCGGTGTGCTGCAGTTCGATGTGGTCGCCAGCCGCTTGAAAGAGGAATACAAAGTCGAGTGCTCGTATGAGCCGATCACCGTGTATTCGGCGCGCTGGATCGAGTGCGACGACAAGAAGAAGCTTGAGGAGTTTTCCAACAAGGCGGTGGAGAACCTTGCGCTGGATGGCGGTGGTCACCTGACTTACCTAGCGCCGACGCGGGTGAATCTGGCGTTGATGGAAGAGCGCTGGCCGGATGTGAAATTCCGTGCGACGCGGGAGCATCATTAAGGTTTGAGGTGTTTTTCTGAAAGCCCCTGAGGTGTAGGCCTTGGGGGCTTTTTTATGGGCTGCCGGTTTTGGTCTTGGCTTTTGGGCCGAGCATGGTCTGTCTTCATAACGTGCGCTGGGTTGGAGAACAATACGTCGCTTGAAATCCATTTTGAAGACACGACATGCGCACATGTCGTCGTCAGCGACATGAGATCATGACGTGTCGTCAAAATCTCAAAAAAGCGACACGTAGAGCGCACATGTTTCGGTTGTTGGAGAGTGCGAAGCTGAAAAGCAAGGTCAAAAGCCCGCACTCTGCGGCATTTCCTACAGTGTGTTGTAGGGCGGATCCTTTTTTCCGTGTTTTGGATGTGCTGGTATGCGACAACCGCCATGCTGACCGGTAGTGTTCCAGTCCCTGCAAGTCGTTCGAAGAGGTCAATGGAGTGACAAGTCGGCTGAATCCCCTGTTGCTTCTTAAAGGCTATTTCACCCCCATGGCCTGGGTCCTCGCGGCGCTGTTGTTCATCAACCGCCTCAGCGCCATGGTCAAGCTGTTCATGGCGCTGTACCTGCGTCAGGAGCTGGGTCTGGCGATTGAAACCGTGGGCTGGTTGCTTTCAGCCTATGGCGCCGGGTTGCTGGTCGGTTCGATGCTCGGCGGCTGGCTCAGTGATCATGTGCGCACGGCGCGGCTGATGGCGGCGTTGTTTTTCGTTTCGGTGTGGGTGCTGATGCTGTTGGGGCTGGTGACGCAGGTGCCGTGGCTGGCCGCTTTGCTGTTGCTCAGCGGTGTGATCGACGGCGCGATTCGGACGTTGCATCAGCGGCTGATCATGGAGTATTGCGAAGTCGCGCAACGTTCCCGTGCGCAAGCGCTGAGTCGGGTCGCGCGTAATCTGGGCATGGCCGCTGCCGGGGTGGCGGGCGGAGTGTTGGCGCAGGCGGATTTTCGGTGGGTGTTTTTTGCCAGTTCAGCGATGACGATGCTGGCGTTGCTGTGGTTCGTGCGCACGACGTGGCGGCGGCCGGTGCTGGTGGTTGAACACGAATCGACCTATGGCTCAAGCCTGCCGTATCGCGACAAGCCGTTCCTCTGGCTGCTGGCGGCGACGGCCGTGCTCGGCATCGCGTTCGACACGGTCTACAGCACGCTGGGCAATTATCTGCGTGATTTCTACCACCTGAGCACAGAGGCGATCGGTTGGCAGTTCGGGCTCAATGCGCTGTTGGTGATCGCGTTGCAGATTCCGCTGTCGCATTCGGTCGAGCGTTGGGGCTCGCGTTGGCAAATGCTCGTCGGCAGTGTGCTGTTAGCCTGCGGATTGGGCATGTTGCCGTTCGGTTCCGGGTTGGCTTTTGTCTGCCTGTCGACGCTGATCTGGACGCTGGGCGAGGCGCTGTTCATGCCGCCATTGAATGTGCTGGCGATGCAGTTTGCCCAGAGCGGCAAGAGCGGTCAGTACTTCGGGCTGTTCTTCATGAGCTGGAGTGCCAGCGCGCTGTTGTCGCCGGTGCTCAGCGGTCAACTCTACGGCGAGTTTGGCGGGCACAGTGTGTGGCTGATGAGTGCGCTGCTGGTGCTGCTCTCTATTCCGTTGACCTGGCAGGCCACGCGTGGCGCTTAGCTGTTTCAGTTATCGGGGTTATTCGAAAGCAATCTGGCGGTCGATGGCATTTCTGCCTGCGCGGTCGCGTCCTAAGTGGTGAGCCGGTCGGATCGCAACTAGATTTCACATCGAGCCAGTCCGGCAAGCATGTCTTAGCGCAACAGGATGGAGTCGGCCATGAAAAGCAGATTGCTACGGGTTTTGATGTTGTTGAAAGTGATGGTGATGCTATCCCTCGGCACCGCAACGGCGTGGGCCGAGTGCGAGGATCACGAATCTCAAGCGTTCAATGGGCAGGTCGGGCATAGCGGGCTGATGCTGGCTAAATCCGAGTCGGAGCCGGGGGACATGAATCAGGGCGGCAGCGCCGATGACGACGACTCGATGACCGATGAGCCGGACAGCGATGATCCGGATGACGAAGGCGATAGCCAGACGTAGATAGTCGACCAAAGAAAAACCCCTTCTGCCTCGACTGATGCGCAATCGAGGTGGAGGGGGTTTTGTTATCGCATGAATTCTTGAATCAACACGAACTCCCTGTGGGAGCGAGCCTGCTCGCGAAAGCGTCATTTCAGTCGACATTGTTGTTGACTGTTACACCGCATTCGCGAGCAGGCTCGCTCCCACTTGAGATATTTCTCGGGCCTTATGCCGCGCCGTCGAGAAACTGCTCGGCGTAGTGGCAAGCCACCTGCCGATTATCCAGTTCACGCAACAGCGGCTCTTCCGTGGTGCAACGCTCGGTCGCGTACGGGCAGCGCTTGTGGAAAGCACAGCCCGGTGGCGGGTTGAGCGGGTTGGGCAGTTCGCCGACGATCTTGATTTTCGGCTTGTTCGGGTCCGGGTGAATGGTCGGGGTCGCCGACAGCAGGGCCTGGGTGTACGGGTGCAGCGGGCGTTCGTAGATGTCGTTTTTCGGTCCCAGTTCTACCGGGCGGCCGAGGTACATCACCATCACGTCATCGGCCACGTGCTGCACCACCGCGAGGTTGTGCGAGATGAACACGTAGGCGGTGTTGAACTCCTGCTGCAAATCCATGAACAGGTTCAGCACCTGGGCCTGAATCGAAACGTCCAGCGCCGAAGTCGGTTCGTCCGCGACCAGCACTTTCGGTTGCAGCATCATTGCCCGCGCCAGAGCGATACGCTGGCGCTGACCGCCGGAGAACATGTGCGGATAGCGCTGGTAATGCTCAGGGCGCAAGCCGACCTGCTTCATCATCGCCTGGACTTTCTCGCGACGTTCGATGGCCGACAGCTTGGTGTTGATCAGCAGCGGCTCGGCCAGTTGATCACCGATTTTCTGCCGTGGGTTCAACGACGCGTACGGGCTCTGAAACACCATCTGCACGTCTTTACGCAATTGCTTGCGTTCGGCCTTGTCGGCGCCGGCAACTTCCTGACCGGCGATCTGCAGCGAGCCCGACGACGGCTCTTCGATCAGCGTCAGGGCGCGGGCGAGGGTGGATTTGCCGCAGCCCGACTCACCCACTACGGCGAGGGTCTTGCCGGCTTCCAGTTCGAACGACACGCCGTTGAGCGCGCGCACGGTGGCGTGGCCCTTGAACAGGCCACGGGAGACTTCGTAGTGACGGGTCAGGTCGCGGGCGGTAAGTACGACGGCCATTACGCCACCTCCTGGTTCAGCGGGTAGAAGCAGCGGGCGAGGCTGTTGGCTTTCGGATCAAGGCCCGGACGCTGGGTGCGGCAGTTGTCCTGCACGTACGGGCAGCGCGGCGACAGCAGGCAACCCTGTGGTCGGTCGTAACGGCCCGGGACGATGCCCGGCAAGGTCGACAGGCGTGAGGCGCCGAGGCTGTGCTCGGGAATCGCCTTGAGCAGCGCTTCGCTGTACGGGTGCGCCGGGATGTCGAACAGTTGCGGCACCTGACCGACTTCAACCGCCTGGCCGGCATACATCACGCAGACGCGCTGGGCGGTTTCAGCCACGACCGCAAGGTCGTGGGTGATCAGCACCAGGCCCATGTTCTCCTCTTTCTGCAACGCCAGCAGCAGATCCATGATCTGCGCCTGAATCGTCACGTCCAGCGCGGTGGTCGGTTCGTCGGCGATCAACAGTTTCGGCTCGCCGGCAATCGCCATGGCGATCGCGACGCGTTGGCTCATACCGCCAGACAGTTGATGCGGATAGGCCTCCATACGACTGGCGGCGCCCGGGATCTCGACTTTTTCCAGCAGTTCGATGGCACGCTTGCGCGCTTGCTTGCCAGACATTTTCAGGTGCAGGCGCAGCACTTCCTCGATCTGGAAACCGACAGTGTAGCTCGGGTTCAGCGCGGTCATCGGATCCTGGAAGACCATCGACAGGTCTTTGCCGACGATCTGCCGACGCTGACGATTGCTCAGCTTGAGCATGTCCTTGCCGTCGAAGCTGAGCGAGTCAGCGGTGACGATGCCGGGGTGCTCGATCAGGCCCATCAGCGCCATCATGGTCACGGATTTACCCGAACCCGACTCGCCAACGATGGCCAGCACTTCGCCTTTGTCGACTTTCAGGTCGAGGCCGTCGACCACCGGAGTCGCGGTCTTGTCGCCGAAGCGGACGTTGAGATTCTTGATTTCTAACAGTGACATTTGAATCTCCTCAGGCGGCGTTCTTGAGTTTCGGGTCCAGCGCATCGCGCAGGCCGTCGCCCATCAAGTTGATTGCCAGCACGCTGAGCAAAATGGTCAGACCAGGCAGGCTCACCACCCACCAGGCGCGTTCGATGTAGTCGCGGGCCGAGGCCAGCATGGTGCCCCACTCAGGGGTTGGCGGTTGTACGCCGAGGCCGAGGAAGCCCAGTGCGGCGGCATCGAGAATCGCCGAAGAGAAGCTCAGGGTTGCCTGCACGATCAGCGGCGCCATGCAGTTGGGCAGCACGGTGATGAACATCAGGCGCGGCAGACCGGCACCGGCCAGACGCGCGGCGGTGACGTAGTCGCGGTTCAGTTCGCCCATGACGGCGGCACGGGTCAGACGCACGTAGGACGGCAGGGAAACCACGGCAATCGCGATCACGGTGTTGATCAGGCCAGGGCCGAGGATGGCGACGATCGCCACGGCCAGCAGCAGCGACGGCAGGGCCAGCATGATGTCCATCAGACGCATGATGGTCGGGCCGACCACTTTCGGGAAGAAACCGGCGAACAGACCCAGCAGGATCCCCGGAATCAACGACATCACCACCGACGACAAGCCGATCAGCAGCGACAGGCGCGAGCCCTGGATCAGACGCGACAGCAGGTCACGGCCGAGTTCGTCGGTGCCGAGCAGGAATTGCATCTGCCCGCCCTCCAGCCACGCCGGTGGCGTCAGCAGGAAGTCACGGTATTGCTCGCTCGGGTTATGCGGCGCGACCCACGGCGCGAAGATCGCGCAGAAGATGATCAGCAGCATGAACAGCAGGCCGGCAACGGCGCCCTTGTTCTTGGAGAACGCTTGCCAGAATTCTTTGTACGGCGACGGGTACAGCAGGCTTTGATCCACGGCGGACGTGGCGGTGGCTACTGAGGATGTTGGAGTGCTCATGGGTATTGACCTCAGCGCTGATGACGGATGCGTGGGTTGGCAAAGCCGTAGAGGATGTCCACCACGAAGTTGACCAGAATCACCAGGCAGGCGATTAACAGGATGCCGTTTTGCACCACCGGATAGTCCCGGGCGCCGATGGCTTCGATCAGCCATTTACCGATGCCGGGCCAGGAGAAGATGGTTTCGGTCAGGACCGCACCGGCCAGCAAAGTACCGACTTGCAGACCTACAACCGTCAGCACCGGGATCAGTGCGTTGCGCAGACCATGCACGAACACCACGCGCGACGGCGACAGGCCTTTGGCTTTGGCGGTGCGGATGTAGTCTTCGCGCAGCACTTCGAGCATCGACGAACGGGTCATCCGTGCGATCACCGCCAGCGGAATGGTACCGAGCACGATGGCCGGCAGGATCAGGTGATGCAGGGCGTCGAAGAACGCGCCGACGTCATCGGCCAGCAGCGTGTCGATCAGCATGAAGCCGGTTTTCGGCTCGATGTCATACAGCAGGTCGATGCGCCCGGACACTGGGGTCCAGCCCAGGCTCACCGAGAAGAACATGATCAGGATCAGGCCCCACCAGAAGATCGGCATCGAATAGCCCGCGAGGGAGATGCCCATCACCCCGTGGTCGAACAGCGATCCTCGTTTAAGTGCCGCGATCACCCCGGCCAGAAGCCCGAGAATGCCAGCGAACAGCAGGGCGGCCATGGACAGTTCCAGGGTCGCCGGGAAAAGAGAGGTGAACTCGGTCCACACACTTTCACGGGTACGCAACGACTCACCGAGATCGCCCTGGGCCAGTTTGCCGATGTAGTCCAGATACTGGGCATACAGCGGCTTGTTCAGCCCCAGGCGTTCCATTGCCTGAGCGTGCATTTCGGGGTCGACCCGACGTTCGCCCATCATCACTTCCACGGGGTCGCCCGGAATCATGCGAATCAACGCGAAAGTCAGCAAGGTGATGCCGAAAAACGTGGGGATCAACAACCCCAGTCGGCGGGCAATAAAACTAAACATCTTGTGTGGTACCTCATCAGCCGGTTAGGCGTGTCCGGCGTCCCTCAGGTAAGGGACGCCGGGCGTTTCTTATCTACTTCACCTGGGTGGTGGCGAAGTTATTAGTGGTGAGAGGGCTGATGTGGTAGCCCTCTACATTGTTGCGCATTGCAGTGAACATCCGAGTATGGGCCATGCTGATCCATGGCTGGTCCTGATTAAACAGCACTTGGGCCTGTTCGTAGAGCGCGGCGCGTTCGGCCGGATCTACTTTAGCCCGCGCTTCATCCAGCAGTGCCTGGAATTTCTCGTTGCACCAGCGTGCGTAGTTTTCGCCGTTCTTGGCGGCCTCGCAACTGAGCATAGGCGTCAGGAAGTTATCCGGGTCGCCGTTGTCGCCCGCCCATCCGGCCGAGACCATGTCGTGCTCGCCGGCCTTGGCGCGCTTGAGCATCTCGCCCCATTCCATCACGCGGATGTCGATCTTGATCCCGACTTTCGCCAGGTCAGCCTGCATCATTTGCGCGCCGAGCATCGGGTTGGGGTTGGTCGGACCGCCGCCGTTACGGGTGAACAGGGTGAAGGTAGTGCCTTCCGGAACCCCGGCTTCCTTGAGCAGGGCGCGTGCCTTGTCGAGGTCGCGTGGCGGGTTCTTCAGATCATGGTTGTAGCCGAGCAGGGTCGGCGGGTACGGGTTGACCGCCACCGACGCGTTGCCCTTGCCGAACAGCGCGTTGACGTAGGCTTCCTTGTCGAACGCGATGTCGATGGCTTTGCGCACGCGTACGTCGCTCATGTACTTGTGCTGGGTGTTCATGGCGATGTACGAAACGGTCATCGCGTCCAGCTCGTCGACTTTCAGCTTGCTGTCTTTCTTGATGCTCGGGATGTCATCCGGTTTCGGATACAGCGCGACCTGGCACTCGTTGGCCTTGAGCTTTTGCAGGCGCACGTTGTTGTCGGTGGCGATCGCCAGGATCAACGCGTCGGCCGGTGGCTTGCCACGGAAATAATCCGGGTTGGCCTTGAAGCGCACCTGCGCATCCTTGGCGTAGCGCTGGAAGATGAACGGGCCGGTACCGATCGGCTTGTTGTTCAGATCGCCAGTCTTGTTGGCCTTAAGCAACTGGTCGGCGTATTCGGCCGGGTAGATCGACGAGAAGGCCATGGCGATGTCGGCCAGGAACGGCGCTTCGCGACGGGTCAGGGTGAACTTGACCGTGTTGTCGTCGACTTTTTCTACGCTTTTGAGCAGTTCCTTGAAGCCCATGCTTTCAAAGTACGGGAAGCCCACGCTCGACAGTTTGTGCCACGGGTGATTCGGGTCCAGCTGACGCTGGAAGCTCCAGACCACGTCGTCGGCGTTCATGTCGCGGGTCGGCTTGAAATATTCGGTGGTGTGAAACTTGACGCCTTTGCGCAGGTGGAACGTGTAGGTCAGGCCGTCTTCGCTGATGTCCCAAGACTCGGCGAGTGCCGGGATCACGTCGGTGGTGCCGGGCTTGAAATCGGCCAGGCGGTTGAAGATGGTTTCGGCCACAGCGTCCGCCGTGACTGCAGTTGTGTACTGGACCATATCGAAGCCTTCCGGGCTGGCTTCGGTGCAGACCACCAAGGGTTTGGCCGAGGCGCCGACAGCGACACTCAGCAACGCAGCCGCGATGGCCGCACGTAGGGGAAGCATTTTCATCGATAACCCTCTGCAATCGGTTGAAGACAGAAAACCGAACGGCCGACTCATCATGAGTCAGCCGTCGGTTGGCGTTTTTACAGAATGTTGAACGGGATGGTGGTCACGAGACGGAACTCGTTGATGTTGCCGTCAGCCTGATGCTCGCTGGCGCGGTGCGTGGTGTACGTCGCGCGAATCGCAGTGGCTTTGAGCGGGCCGCTTTGCACAGCGTAGGAAGCCCCGACACCGTATTCATAGTGAGACTCGCCATCCATCAGGCTCAGGTCGCCGCGCTTGGCGCCCGGATCGGTGTAGGCGGTGCCGCGGTAGTGAGTACCGTCGATGCCCCAACCGCGTGCCTGGTAGATGTTGAACTTCAGGCCTGGCACACCGTACTCGGCCATGTTGATGCCGTAGGCGATCTGAAACGACTTCTCGTTCGGGCCGTTGAAGTCCGACAGCAGGGAGTTGGCCAGGTAGATGCCGTTGGTTTCGTGCAGGTAGTCGAAGTACTCGTTACCGTTAACTTCCTGGTACGAGAACGTCAGGCTATGGGCCTGGTGAGTCAGACCCAGCGACAGCGAGTAGGTATCGTTGTCGATGTTGCCCATCAGCTTTTTGCCTTCGTCGACGGTCTTGTAGTAGTTCAGACCGGTGGTCAGGCTCAGCACCTGGCTGTCACCCAGTTCGTGGGTTGCGCCGAAGTAGTACTGGTTCCAGAAGTCTTCCACGTTGGAACCGTAAAAGCTGGTTTTCAGGCTCTTGAACGGTTGGTAGTTGACGCCGGCAACGTAAACCTTGTCGGTCTCCACGCCAGTGGCTGAATACTCGGTGCGAAATTTCGACAGGCTCTGCTCGGTACGAGGGGAAACGCGGTCGAAGCCACCCGCGTCGAACGACAGGTTGTTGAACTCTTCGCTGTGCAGGGTAATACCTTCAAAGCTCGAAGGCAGCGGACGGTTACCGATGACATCGACAATCGGCGTGCTGAAGTTCTGGCGGCCGGCAGTCAGGGTAGTGTTCGACACGCGGAACTTGACGTTGGCCAGACCCAGTTTGCTCCACTGGTCAACGGCGTCGCCGTCGGAATCCGCCAGAGTACGGTTGGAGCCGCCGGCGATGTCCTTGCGATCACGGTCGAGCACGATGGCGTTGTAAGCGGCGACTTCGGTGCTCACGCCCACGGTGCCTTGGGTGAAGCCCGAGGTGTAGTTGACGATGGTGCCTTGCACCCAGTTGATGCGACGCGCAGTCGGCGTCTTGACCAATGGCGAAGTATTCTTGTCGCTGTTTTTCACGTAGCTGAAACGGTCATCACGACGCTTCAGTTCGTTGGCGTACCAGTTACGGGTTGTACCGCCCAGGCTTTGTCCATCGATAAAGCCTTTGGCCTCGCTTTGGGCGCTGCTGCCGGCCAATGTGGTAGGGACGAACTCCTGACTTGCAGGTTCGGCGTACGCGGTAGCAGTGATGCTGCTGATGGCCAGAGCCAGGATCGCGGTGCTGCTCAGTTTCATGGGTGAAGCTCCTTTACTTTCTTTTTATCCCGGCTTTTTTTGGTATGCCGGTTATTGGTTTAGAACTCGTTCACACATCGCAAACGTTTGCAAAAAGCCGGATTGGCGAATTTAGGCAAAGCGCTTGCGTGAGGGGAGTAGACGGCTCCCCTCAGCATTGCGGCTAATCGGTTGGTTTAATCGATACTGACACCCGAGAACACGTTGCGGCCGGACGGGCTGACTTTGAACCCTTCGACCCGGGTGCTTAACGGCTGGTTGACCGTCGAGTGGGCGACAGGCGTGATCGGCACTTGCTGTTTAAGCAATTGCTGGGCCTGTTTATAAAGCACGGTGCGCTGGTCGCGGTCGGTGACGACCTTGGCCTGTTTGATCAGCTTGTCGTAAGCCGGGTCGCACCACATGGAGTAGTTGTTGCCGCCGATGGCGTCGCAGCTGTACAGCGTGCCCAGCCAGTTGTCCGGGTCCCCGTTGTCACCGGTCCAGCCGATCAGGCTGACGTCGTGCTCGCCGTTTTTGGTGCGCTTGATGTACTCGCCCCATTCGTAGCTGACGATCTTCACTTTCAGACCGATCTTGGCCCAG
This sequence comes from Pseudomonas siliginis, assembly GCF_019145195.1. Lineage (GTDB taxonomy): Bacteria > Pseudomonadota > Gammaproteobacteria > Pseudomonadales > Pseudomonadaceae > Aquipseudomonas > Aquipseudomonas siliginis. The sequence continues at coordinate 243,748 of NZ_JAHSTW010000010.1, read as the reverse complement.
TCGGACTGGAGCATTTCGGCCATCAGCTTGGCGTTCGGGTTGTATGGACGCTGCACCGGCATCGCCCACAGGGTGATCTCGGTGCCTTCTTTCACGCCGGCGGCCTTGAGCAGTTCCTTGGCTTTTTCCGGGTTGTAGGCGGCGTCCTTGATGGTGTCGTCGTAGGACCACTGTGTCGGTGGCATGGCGTTGACGGCCAGTTGGCCGGCGCCTTGATAAACAGCGTTGAGAATTCCCTGTTTATTCACCGCCATGTCCAGCGCCTGACGCACTTCCAGTTGATCGAACGGCTTGTGGCGCACGTTGTAGGCGATGTAGCCGAGGTTGAAGCCCGGCTTGGAAATCAGTTGCAATTTCGGGTCGGCCTTCAGCGCTTCAACATCGGCAGGGCGCGGGTGCAGGGTGATCTGGCACTCGTTGGCCTTGAGCTTCTGCACACGTACCGAAGCGTCGGTGTTGATCGCGAAAATCAGGTTCTTCAGCTTGACCCGGCTCGGATCCCAGTACTGCGGGTTACCGGTGTAACGGATATTCGAGTCTTTCTGGTAGCTCTTGAATACGAACGGCCCGGTGCCGATCGGCTTCTGGTTGATGTCGCTCGGCTTGCCGTCGGCCAGCAGCTTGTCGGCGTATTCGGCAGACAGAATGGCGGCGAAGCTCATGGCGATGTTCTGGATGAACGCGGCGTCAACACTGTTGAGCGTGAACTCCACGGTCAGCGGCCCGGTCTTCTCGACCTTGGCGATGTTCTTGTTCAGGCTCATCCCGTTGAAGTACGGAAACTCGGTGGGATAGGCCTTGCGGAACGGCTGTTGCGCATCGAGCATGCGATTGAACGTGAACAGCACGTCGTCGGCGTTGAAATCCCGGCTCGGCTTGAAGTAAGGGGTTGTGTGAAATTTCACGCCTTCACGCAGGTGAAAGGTGTATTTCAGGCCATCTTCGGAAATGTCCCACTTGGTCGCCAGGCCCGGTACGACATTGGTCGCGCCTTTTTCAAACTCGACGAGGCGGTTGTACAGCGGCTCGGCGGCGTCGTTATCGGTGGCCGTCGTGTACTGCGCGGTATCGAAACCCGCCGGGCTGCCTTCCGAGCAGAACACCAGGCTGTCGCTGGCGGCGTAGCTTGCAGACGTGGCGGCCAACAGGCCGGCGCCCAACAGTGCGGAAAAAATCAAGGTATGGCGCATGACGCTCCCTCTTTTTAGTGTTGTGCAATGCGTCAGCGTCCCTATCCCGGGACTTTCTGGTCGCATTGAGCTCAATCCAATACGTACGGCAAAACCGGTGGCCCACGCAGACACTGGTCAGTACGCGACGGTAGGCACCGTGCCTCTGGCAGTAAATACGTAATTGCCTTAATGCTCGTAGGAAAAGTCGACGCACCTATACCGAAGCAATCATCTGCGGCGGATTTGGGTGTAGGCCTTTTCCTTTTTTCCCGGTAGATAAAGCAACGGCGACGTCAGAAACGCCGCCGTTGCAATGTCTTACTTGCTGACGCTGACGCCGTAGAAGGAATTCAGGCCAAATGGGCTGATCTTGAAATCCTGCACGTTGGCGCGCATGGGTTGATACACCGTCGAGTGAGCGATAGGTGTCATTGGAACTGCATCTTTGAGGACGTGTTGCGCCTGTTTGTACAGCTCGGTGCGCTTGCCCTGGTCAGTGGTGCGTTTGGCTTCTTTCACCAGGCCGTCGAACTTCTTGTCGCACCACTTGGAGAAGTTGTTGCCGCTCAGCGAGTCGCAGCCAAACAGAACGTTGAGCCAGTTGTCCGGATCACCATTGTCACCGCTCCAGCCAATGATCATGGCCTGGTTCTCGCCACCTTTGGAACGCTTGATGTACTCGCCCCACTCGTAGCTGGTGATCTTCACTTTCAAGCCGATCTTGGCCCAGTCGGACTGGAGCATTTCAGCCATCAGTTTGGCGTTCGGGTTGTACGGACGCTGCACCGGCATCGCCCACAGGACGATCTCGGTACCTTCCTTGACGCCGGCTTCCTTGAGCAGCTGTTTGGCTTTCTCAGGGTCGTACTTGGCATCCTTGATGGTGGTGTCGTAGGACCACTGGGTCGGCGGCATGGCGTTGACCGCCAGTTGGCCCGCGCCCTGGTAAACCGAATCGATGATCTGCGGCTTGTTCACGGCCATGTCCAGCGCCTGACGCACGCGCAGGTCAGCGAGCGGGTTGGCCTCGTTGCTGCCCTTGACCTTGTCCATCACGTTGTAAGCGATGTAGCCCAGGTTGAAGCCAGCCTGATCCGGCATCTTCAGCGACTTGTCTTCTTTCAGCGCTTTCAGATCGGCCGGACGCGGGAACAGGGTGACCTGGCACTCGTTCTTTTTCAGCTTCTGGATACGTACCGACGGGTCGGTGGTGATAGCGAAGATCAGGTTGTCGATCTTCACGTCTTCAGGCTTCCAGTAATCCTTGTTGCCGGTGTAACGGATGTTCGAGTCTTTCTGGTAGCTCTTGAACACGAACGGGCCGGTGCCTATCGGCTTCTGGTTGATGTCGGCGGCTTTGCCATCCTTGAGCAGTTGGGCCGCATATTCGGCGGACTGCACGGAAGCGAAGCTCATGGCCATGTTCTGGATGAACGCGGCGTCGACTTCTTTCAGGGTGAACTTGACGGTGTGGTCGTCGACTTTATCGATCTTGGTGATGTTGGTGTCCATCCCCATGTCGGTGAAGTACGGGAATTCGGTCGGGTACGCCTTACGGAACGGGTCGTCCTTGTTGATCATGCGGTTGAACGTAAACAGCACGTCGTCGGCGTTGAATTCACGAGTCGGCTTGAAATACGGGGTGGTGTGGAACTTGACGCCTTCACGCAGGTGGAAGGTGTAGGTCAGGCCATCGTCGGAAATGTCCCACTTGGTCGCCAGGCCAGGAATCACGGCGGTGCCGCCGCGCTCGAACTGGGTCAGGCGGTTGAACATGGTTTCGGCTGAGGCGTCGAAGTCGGTTCCGGTGGTGTACTGGCCTGGATCAAAACCGGCCGGGCTCCCTTCGGAGCAGAACACCAGGTTAGTCGCAGCGGTGGCGAAAGGTGCGGAGGCTAACAAGCCTGCGCCGACTAGAAACGGAATGACCGCGTGTTTAAGCATGTTGGCCTCATGATTTGTTGTCATTTTTTAGTTGTGAGGTACGACCTCGTGAGTCGTGCCTGCGGATACTTATGCAGGCCCCATACCCAATGCAAGATCCAGAGCGGTCGGCGGCGTTAAACGGTGGCACGAACGTACCTTAATGTCGCATCCGTATAACTTTTGACGCATTTGACCGTTTGCGGGTGGTTTTTGCGGTGCATTCGGGGCACTGAAATGGTGCGCTTGAGGTGTCGGGTGCGCTTGGGTGGGGCTTGGTGTTACTTATTTATACCCTTGGGGATAGGCAGGCTTGAGGGGTTTTTGGGGTGGCTCAGGGTGGGGTGGATTGGGGCAGGGATTGGGGAGTTTTACTTGGTGCAACTGGGTGTTTCGATTGGTGGCACCTTGGCGGCCTTTGGGCCGACCCGGCTCTTGGGTTTTGGGTGTATATCCTTTTCTGCGGGTGTTGCGGATTGCGGTTCCGCCCTTACGGCGGGTCACCTTTTTCAAACGCCAAAAAGGTAACCGAAAAGGCTTGCTCCTGCGTTCGGCCCTCGCAGGCTCGGGTTCCTTCGCTCCGGGACTGATCCGGGCGCAGCGGCTCCGGTTTGCTTCGCTGCACCTCCTTCCGCTGTGTCTGGCTGCGCCAGACGGTCGCTGCGCTCCCACACCCGGATCAATCCCTCCACTCAGCCTTCCGACGTCGCCGGTGGATCAAGATCAAAAGCGGTACTCGAGCTTGCGCTCATTGTGGAGTGGGGCGGCTTCGCCGCGGGCAGCTGCGCTGCTTTGCCTTTCTGTGGGAGCGAGCCTGCTCGCGAAGGCGGCCTGACAGCCGACCTGTTTCTTGAGGTTGTGCTCGATCCAATTGTAGGAGTGAGCCTGCTCGCGATGAGGCACCTCCAGGCTCCCGCGGGCTTGAGTTTGTTTAATTCCGATGCCAAATAACCCGAACCTTCCCACAAGGTTTTCAGGTTGTCCGTCGGACGTGCGCTCTCTAGGCTTGGGTCGTCGCTGGTTGTTCAGCGATCGGGTGTGAGAACCCGACATTCATAGTCATTCAGTGCCCAGATCCGCATAATTGCCGCGAGCAAGTTTGCTGCCTGCAAGTGCGTTATGGCGGCTCTGTGCGGGCGGGCTTATGTCCGGCCGGGTGCCTATGACCGGTTTTCTCACCCCGCACAAAGCTGCCACCTCTTCGCCGTGTGAGAAACGGCATCGAGATGGCTCAACCTCATAGGTGAAGCGCATGAGCAAACCAGTCCCCGACCCACCCGAAGAAACCGCAACCCCCCTTGAAGCCGCGCTGCGCGCCGACGATCTCGCGAAGAACCGCGAAGCCATCAAGCGTGCCCTCGATTTCTATCTCTGCCCGCCCCCCGGCAAACCCCATCCACCCGGCACGATGTTTTTGATCCGGCCCGACATCGACACTGAAAGCCTGCTGCCCACGCCTGCGAATCCCTCGCTTCAGCCAACACCCTGGCCAGCGATTTCGCCGATCAGCTCGGTCGTCCGCAGCGCAATACGGCGCTGGCGATTCAGCAGATCATCATGCTGGCGGAGCTGGCGGTGAATCGGGCGCTGGATCGGGTTGATCCGCACGCTTGAGTCCGCGTCATCGTTCTTCGCGAGCAGGCTCGCTCCCACATTCAAATGCGTTCAACCTGTGGGAGCGAGCCTGCTCGCGAAAGCGGTGGATCATTCACTACAAAACCCGGGCACAAAAAAACCGGCAACCATTTACTGATTGCCGGTCCTTCATTCAGCCAAGCTTAAATCACTGCATCAGCACTTCAATCGAGCCATCAGCGGTCATGCTGACCTGGCTGGTGCCGGCTTCAACTTCAGGCGTCACCGGCGCGGAATCCATGGCTGCGGCTTTCATCATCATCGGCGCGCGCAGGTACGGTTGTGGGTAACCGTTGCTGTTGAGGTTCAGGTTGACGATTTTGTAGCCCTTGCCGCCGAGTGCATCGGTGGCCAGTTGGGCGCGGGTCTTGAAGGCGGTGACGGCTTCTTTGAGCAACTGGTCTTCGCTGGCCTTGCGGGTCGGGTCGGCGATGGCGAAGTCCATGCCGCCCATTTTCAGGTCGGTCAGCAACTCGCCGGTGAGTTTGGACAGGGCGGCGAAGTCGGTGCTTTCCAGGCGCAGTTCGGCGCGTTCGCGCCAGCCGGTGATCTTCTGGCCTTTGGTGTCGTAGATCGGGTAGCTGTTGCGGCTGCCCGTACGCAGGGTGATGTCTTTGACTTGCTTGGCCTGGGTGGTGGCCTTGTTCATGGTGGTGCTGATGGCGGCGGCGAGTTTGGCCGGGTCGGTGTTCTGCTCTTCGGTATAGAGCGTCACGATCATCTGGTCGCGGGCCACTTCCTGGCTGACTTCGGCGCGCAGGGAAATCTGGTTGTAGTGCAGCTCATCGGCGGCCAGCGCCGGAAGGCTGGCGACGCTGCCGACGGTCAGAGCGAGGAGGGCGGCGCTGCGGCGAAATGTGTGCATGAAGGCTCCTTGAATGAGGCGCAGGTGATGGGTCGCGGCCTGCGTGAACCATCAGACTCTAACTTCTATGATCCGGTTCGCCCAGTTACAACTTCTATACAGATACCTGCGCGCAGTGGGGAGTGCTTCTGTGGCGAGGGGATTTATCCCCGTTCGGCTGCGCAGCGGTCGCAAATCCGGCTGATGCGGTATGTCTGGTTAAATGAGGTCGCATGACTTGGGGCGGCTCCGCCACCCAGCGGGGATAAATCCCCTCGCCACAATTGATCTCCAATAGCCCTCGGCATCTTCTTCAACTCAGATGAATTCTCCATCGCCGCCATGTGGTCGTTTGCCGCACTTTCGCCTTTGAACCCCGCGCGTTGGTTATACTCCGTGCGATCCGCCTGGAGCGCTCATCAGGAGAGCTCATGCTCGCCCCCGTACAACTGACTTCCGCCACTCGCCAGAACCTCTGGCGGCTGACTTTCATCCGCACCCTGGTGCTCGCCGCGCAGGCCGGATCCGTGGGCCTGGCCTACTGGCTGCAATTGTTGCCGTTGCCGTGGGTGCAATTGGCGATGACCCTGGGCTGCTCGATTCTGCTCTGCGTGTTCACTGCCGTGCGCCTGCGCACATCGTGGCCGGTGACCGAGCTCGAATACGCGCTGCAACTGGCCTGCGATCTGGTGATTCACAGTGCGCTGCTGTATTTCTCCGGCGGTTCGACCAACCCCTTCGTTTCCTATTATCTGGTGCCGCTGACGATCGCGGCGGTGACGCTGCCGTGGCGTTATTCGGTGATTCTGTCGGGCATCGCGCTGGCGCTGTACACGCTGATGCTGACGCGTTTCTATCCGCTGGAAACCCTGCCGGTCGCCCGTGAGAATCTGCAGATCTACGGCATGTGGCTGAGCTTCGCCCTGGCTGCTGCGGTGATTACCTTCTTCGCCGCGCGCATGGCTGAAGAATTGCGCCGGCAGGAAGAGTTGCGCGCGATCCGCCGTGAAGAGGGTCTGCGTGATCAGCAGCTCCTCGCCGTTGCGACCCAGGCCGCGGGTGCTGCGCATGAGCTGGGTACGCCGCTGGCGACCATGAGCGTGTTGCTCAAGGAAATGCAGCAGGATCACCCCGATGCGTTGCTGCAGGACGATCTGAAAGTGCTGCAGGATCAGGTCAAGCTGTGCAAGGAAACCTTGCAGCAACTGGTCCGCGCCGCTGAGGCCAATCGGCGTCTGGCGGTGGAGATGCAGGACGTTACCGACTGGCTCGACGAGGCGTTGAACCGCTGGCACCTGATGCGCCCGGAAGCCAGTTACCGCTTCCAGCGTCTCGGCCAGGGTGCGGTGCCGCGCATGGCGCCGCCGCCGGATCTGACCCAGGCTTTGCTGAATCTGCTCAACAACGCTGCCGACGCCTGCCCGGAAAACCTCCAGGTGACGCTGGACTGGGACGCAGAGACTTTGACCATCAGCATTCGCGATCACGGCGCCGGTGTGCCGCTGGCCATCGCCGAGCAGATCGGCAAGCCGTTTTTTACCACCAAGGGCAAAGGTTTCGGCCTGGGCCTGTTTTTGAGCAAGGCCAGCGTGACACGCGCCGGCGGCTCAGTGAAACTCTATAGTCATGAGGAAGGCGGCACGCTCACCGAGCTGCGCCTGCCCCACGGCGCCCGAGGAGACCAACATGAGTGACGAAATCCAAGTCGAAGGCGAAGAACTGCCGCATCTGCTGCTGGTCGACGACGACGCGACCTTCACCCGCGTCATGGCCCGCGCCATGGCCCGCCGTGGCTTTCGCGTCAGCACCGCCGGTTCTGCGGAAGAAGGCCTGACCATCGCCCAGGCCGATCTGCCTGATTACGCCGCGCTGGACCTGAAAATGGACGGCGACTCCGGTCTGGTCCTGCTGCCCAAGCTGCTGGAACTCGATCCGGAAATGCGCGTGGTGATCCTCACCGGTTATTCGAGCATTGCCACAGCGGTGGAGGCGATCAAGCGTGGCGCCTGCAACTACCTGTGCAAACCCGCCGATGCCGACGACGTGCTGGCCGCGCTGCTGTCCGAGCACGCCGACCTCGACAGTCTGGTGCCGGAAAACCCGATGTCGGTCGATCGCCTGCAATGGGAGCACATCCAGCGTGTGCTCACCGAGCACGAAGGCAACATTTCCGCCACGGCCCGCGCGCTGGGCATGCACCGCCGCACCCTGCAACGCAAACTGCAGAAGCGCCCGGTGCGTCGCTGAACCTGCGCTGAACGACTATCGCCAGCCCTCGCGATAAATCGCGCCGATCATCTATGATCGGCGCGTGTCCGTTCTTTTTACTATCGAGCCTTATCCATGAATCAGAACGCTGAATATTGCGCGGTCAACGATGCTGTGCGCGGGCAGTTTTTTCGCAAGGTCTGGGCGATGACCACGCCTTACTGGCGCAGCGAAGAGAAGGGCAAGGCCTGGACGTTGCTGATTGCCGTGTTTGCGCTGACGCTGTTCAGCGTATGGATCGCCGTGTGGCTGAACAGTTGGTACAAGGATTTCTATAACGCCCTGCAGAAAAAGGATGAAGCCGCGTTCTGGCAGTTGATCCTGTACTTCTGCGGTATTGCCGCTGTGGCGATTCTCGCTGCGGTTTATCGTCAGTACCTGACGCAGATGCTGACCATTCGCTGGCGGGCGTGGCTGACCGAAAAGCACTTCACTCGTTGGCTTGAACACAAGAATTACTACCAGCTGGAGCAGGGCGGTTACACCGATAACCCTGACCAGCGAATCTCCGAAGACCTTAATAAATTCACCGCGACCACGCTGGCCCTTGGCTTGGGTTTGATCCGCACGGTGGTCAGTCTGGTGTCGTTCTCGATCATCCTGTGGGGCGTTTCCGGCAGCATTGAAGTGTTCGGTTTCACGATTCCCGGCTACATGTTCTGGTGTGCATTGGTCTACGCGGCGGTCGGTAGTTGGCTGACGCATTTGATCGGCCGACGCCTGATCGGCCTGAACAACAACCAGCAGCGTTTCGAAGCCGACTTGCGTTTCTCGATGGTTCGGGTCCGCGAGAATGCCGAAAGCATCGCTTTGTACAACGGCGAGCCGAATGAAAACCGGCGCTTGAGCAATCGCTTCGGGCTGGTCTGGCATAACTTCTGGGACATCATGCGCGTGTCCAAGCGCCTGACGTTTTTTACTTCGGGCTATGGGCAGATCGCGATCATTTTCCCGTTCATTGTTGCGGCACCACGGTATTTCAGCGGCAAGATCGAGCTGGGTGAGCTGATGCAAATCAACTCGGCGTTCGGCAATGTGCAGGAGAACTTCAGTTGGTTCATCAGCGCTTATCAGGATCTGGCCGAGTGGCGCGCCACCTGTGATCGTCTGCTGAGTTTCCGTCAAGCCATGAGCGACAACGAACAGCGCACCCCGGCCATCGATGTGCAGAATCAGGGCCGCGAATTGCAGGTGCACAACCTCGGCCTGGATCTGGCCGATGGTCGTCACCTGCTGACCGACGCCGACATGACCGTTGAAGCGGGTGAGCGCGTGATGCTCAGCGGCCGTTCCGGCAGCGGCAAGTCCACATTGCTGCGGGCGATGGGGCATTTGTGGCCGGCGGGGCACGGCAATATTCGTTTACCAGCGGCGCGCTATCTGTTCCTGCCGCAGAAGCCTTATCTGCCGATCGGCACATTGCGTGAAGCGTTGAGTTATCCACAACCGGGCGACACCTACGCGCCGGAACGTTATGCACAGGTGCTGGAAACCTGCCGTCTGCCACATTTGATTGGGCGGCTGGATGAAGCCAATCACTGGCAACGCATGCTCTCGCCGGGTGAGCAGCAACGCCTGGCCTTCGCCCGCGCGCTTCTCTACGCACCGCAATGGCTGTACATGGACGAGGCTACATCGGCGATGGATGAAGAGGACGAGGCGACGTTGTATCAGGCGTTGATCGACGAGATTCCGGGGCTGAGCATTGTCAGCGTCGGTCACCGAAGCAGTTTGAAACGATTCCATCCACGGCATGTGCGGATCGACAGCGGTCGTCTGGTCGAACAGGCCATAACTGTCTGAACACCCACCTGTGGGAGCGAGCTTGCTCGCGAAGGGGTCATATCGGTCGACGAATCTGTCGTCTGAACCACTGCTTTCGCGAGCAGGCTCGCTCCCACAGTGGGGCAATGTGATCTGCCCGGTGATCGTACAACCCGCTTGAGCTATGATGGCGCCAAGCCGAACTTTCGAGACAAGATGCAGACCATGGAAAAGCTGATCGACACCCCGCGCCTCCCCCGCAAGCGCCGCAGCCTCGCCCAGGAATTGGTGACGGTGTTGAGCGAGCAGATCCGCGATGGCCTGCTCAAGCGTGGCGACAAGTTGCCCACCGAGTCGGCGATCATGGAAGCCCATGGCGTCAGCCGCACCGTGGTCCGCGAGGCAATTTCCCGTCTGCAGGCCGCCGGCCAGGTAGAAACCCGCCACGGCATCGGCACCTTTGTTCTCGATACGCCGAGCCCGAGCGGTTTCCGCATCGATCCGGCCACCGTTGTCACCCTGCGTGACGTGCTGGCAATTCTCGAATTGCGCATCAGCCTCGAAGTCGAATCCGCCGGCCTTGCCGCGCAACGCCGCAGCCCCGAACAACTGGCAACCATGCGCGCCGCGCTCGACGCCTTGAACGAAAGCGCCTCCCATGCCAGCGATGCGGTGTCGTCGGACTTCGCTTTCCACCTGGAAATCGCCCTGTCCACCGGTAACCGCTATTTCACCGACATCATGACGCACCTGGGCACCAGCATCATTCCACGTACGCGGCTGAACTCGGCGCGTTTGGCTCATGATGACCAGCAGCACTACATGAGCCGCCTGAGCCGCGAGCACGAGGAAATCTACGACGCGATTGCCCGTCAGGATTCCGATGCTGCCCGCGCCGCAATGCGGTTGCACCTGACCAACAGCCGCGAAAGACTGCGCCAGGCCCATGAAGAGGCGCAGGCGCAGCGAAGCTGAGTTACGCCTCTATGCACAACCTCAGCGGCAGCGAATACGGCTCCATGCTCGACTCGTCACGAAATTTGTAGCGCAGCTCCACCTCGCGGTTCAGGTACGGTTGAAGCGCCTCTTTCGGCAGATGCACCTCGATGTCGAGCAGCTTTTCCATTTCATCCTCGGCGTCGTCCCAGGCGCCAGTGTCCACCTCATCACCTTCCCATTCGGGTTCTTCTCCATCGCTGCCGAGGATCGCGTAGACGCTCCAGTTTGCTGCGAAATCGCTGGAATCCGGGACCTGCACGGTGAGGATGTCCGGCAATTGCGAGAGCTGAAGCGTCACGCAATCGTCTTGCGCAGGGGCGACGTGGGTGAGGGTGGGGGCGGGAAAATGCATCGACATAGCGGCTTCCTTTGAGTGGTCCGCCACGATCCTTCGTGGCAGTCGACGTACTTTACGAGCCGCTGGTCTCCACAGAATTAAACGAATCCAGACCGGATATTTCAGCCTTCGAAAGCGTCAAGCACGAGCCTTGTAGCCATTTCATAAAGCGCAAAAGCCAATCTTGTCCGACAAAAAAGCCCTGCCAGCGATGAAATGCAGTTGACGGTTATTTTTTAAGTTGTACGATGACCTACAACTTCGGCGAAGGCTGAACGGTCCACTCACAATAAAACGTTGCTACCAGGGTGTTCGAATAATGAATCCACAAGAACTGAAGTCCATCCTCTCTGCCGGCCTGCTGTCTTTCCCGGTGACCGATTTCAACGCGCAGGGCGATTTCAACCGCGCGGGCTACATCAAACGCCTGGAATGGCTGGCTCCGTATGGCGCTTCGGCTCTGTTCGCCGCCGGCGGCACCGGTGAGTTCTTCTCCCTGGCCGCCAGCGAATACTCGGAAATCATCAAGACTGCCGTCGACACCTGCGCAACCAGCGTGCCAATCCTCGCCGGCGTTGGTGGTTCGACCCGCCAGGCCATCGAATACGCTCAGGAAGCCGAGCGTCTGGGCGCCAAAGGCCTGTTGCTGCTGCCGCACTACCTGACCGAAGCGAGCCAGGACGGTGTTGCCGCCCACGTTGAAGCCGTGTGCAAATCGGTAAAGATCGGCGTGGTCGTCTACAACCGCAACGTTTGCCGCCTCAACGCGCCGCTGCTGGAACGTCTGGCCGAGCGCTGCCCGAACCTGATCGGCTACAAGGATGGCCTGGGCGATATCGAGTTGATGGTGTCGATCCGTCGCCGCCTCGGTGATCGCTTCAGCTACCTGGGTGGTCTGCCGACCGCTGAAGTCTACGCCGCTGCCTACAAGGCGTTGGGCGTGCCGGTGTACTCCTCGGCGGTGTTCAACTTCATCCCGAAAACCGCGATGGACTTCTACCACGCGATCGCTCGCGAAGATCACGCCACCGTCGGCAAGATCATCGACGACTTCTTCCTGCCGTACCTGGACATCCGCAACCGCAAGGCCGGTTACGCCGTGAGCATCGTCAAGGCAGGTGCAAAAATCGCCGGCTATGACGCAGGTCCGGTGCGTGCGCCGCTGACCGACCTGACCGGCGAAGAGTACGAAATGCTCGCCGCGCTGATCGACAAGCAAGGCGCGCAGTAAACGAGAAAAGCGAGGCCGCTGAGCAATCAGCGGCTTTTTGCGTGAAGGCTTTTAGAGTTGAGGGCTGCCCTGTGACAACTGCAAAACGCTACGACAACTACATCAATGGCGAATGGGTCGCCGGTGCCGATTACTCGGCCAACATCAACCCGTCCGAACTCAGCGACACCATCGGCGACTACGCCAAGGCTGACCTGACCCAGGTCAACGCCGCTATCGACGCCGCCCGCGCAGCGTTCCCGGCGTACTCCACTTCGGGCATTCAGGCCCGTCACGATTCGCTGGATAAAGTCGGCAGCGAGATCCTCGCCCGTCGCGAAGAGCTCGGCACGCTGCTGGCCCGTGAAGAAGGCAAGACCCTGCCGGAGGCGATCGGTGAAGTGACCCGCGCCGGCAACATTTTCAAGTTCTTCGCCGGTGAATGCCTGCGTCTGTCCGGTGACTATGTGCCGTCGGTACGCCCGGGCGTCAACGTCGAAGTCACCCGTGAAGCGCTGGGCGTGGTCGGTCTGATCACCCCGTGGAACTTCCCGATTGCCATCCCGGCGTGGAAAATTGCTCCGGCCCTGGCCTACGGCAACTGCGTCGTGCTCAAACCTGCCGATCTGGTGCCGGGCTGCGCCTGGGCGCTGGCGGAAATCATCTCCCGCGCAGGCTTCCCGGCCGGTGCGTTCAACCTGGTAATGGGCAGCGGTCGCGTGGTTGGCGAGGCGTTGGTCAACAGCCCGAAAGTCGACGGCATCAGCTTCACCGGTTCGGTGGGCGTGGGTCGTCAGATCGCGGTCAACTGCGTTTCGCGCCAGGCCAAGGTGCAGCTGGAAATGGGCGGCAAGAACCCGCAGATCATTCTCGACGACGCCGACCTCAAGCAAGCGGTCGAGCTGTCGGTGCAGAGCGCGTTCTACTCCACCGGCCAGCGCTGCACAGCGTCGAGCCGTCTGATCGTCACCGCTGGCATCCACGACAAGTTCGTTGAAGCGATGGCCGAGCGCATGAAGTCGATCAAGGTCGGCCACGCGCTGAAAGCGGGCACCGACATAGGTCCGGTGGTTTCCCAGGCGCAGCTTGAACAGGACATGAAGTACATCGACATCGGCCAGTCCGAAGGTGCACGTTTGGTCAGCGGCGGTGGTGTGGTGACCTGCGATACCGAAGGCTACTTCCTCGCACCAACCTTGTTTGCCGACAGTGAAGCGTCGATGCGCATCAGCCGCGAAGAAATTTTCGGCCCGGTGGCCAACATTGTTCGCGTGGCCGATTACGAAGCTGCGCTGGCAATGGCCAACGACACCGAATTCGGCCTGTCGGCCGGCATCGCGACCACCTCGCTGAAGTACGCCAACCACTTCAAGCGCCACTCCCAAGCCGGGATGGTGATGGTCAACCTGCCGACCGCCGGTGTGGATTACCACGTACCGTTCGGTGGCCGTAAAGGCTCGTCCTACGGCTCCCGTGAGCAGGGCCGCTATGCACAAGAGTTCTACACGGTCGTGAAGACCAGTTACATCGGATCGTAACCCCGCTGCATCCGCGCCGGGCCATCGCCTGAGGCCCTGCGCGGCACAAGACCAAAGAATGTTTTACCCGCATAAAAATAATCAGTGGGAGTACATCTGCATGCAATCCTCCAAGCCGACTCACGTCCGCTATTTGATCCTGCTCATGCTGTTTCTGGTGACCACGATCAACTACGCCGACCGTGCCACGATCGCCATTGCCGGTTCCAGCCTGCAAAAGGACCTGGGCATTGACGCCGTCACCCTCGGCTATATCTTCTCCGCATTCGGTTGGGCCTACGTCGCCGGGCAAATTCCCGGTGGCTGGCTGCTCGATCGCTTCGGCTCGAAAAAAGTCTATGCCCTGAGCATTTTCACCTGGTCGCTGTTCACCGTGCTGCAAGGCTTTGTCGGTGAATTCGGCATGTCCACGGCAGTGGTTGCGCTGTTCATGCTGCGCTTCCTCGTGGGCCTGGCGGAAGCGCCATCGTTCCCCGGCAACGCGCGCATCGTGGCGGCGTGGTTTCCGACCGCTGAACGCGGCACCGCTTCGGCGATCTTCAACTCGGCGCAATACTTTTCCACCGTGTTGTTCGCGCCGCTGATGGGCTGGATCGTCTACAGCTTCGGCTGGGAGCACGTGTTCATCGTCATGGGTATCCTCGGTATCGTGTTCTCGCTGGTGTGGCTGAAAGTCATCTACAGCCCGCGCGAGCACCCACGGGTCAACGAGGCCGAGTTCAAGCACATCGCTGACAACGGCGGCATGGTCGACATGGATCAGAAGGGCAAGAAGTCCGACGGTCCGAAGTGGGATTACATCCGTCAGTTGCTGACCAACCGCATGATGCTTGGCGTGTATCTGGGCCAGTACTGCATCAACGGCATCACCTATTTCTTCCTGACCTGGTTCCCGGTGTATCTGGTGCAAGAGCGTGGCATGACCATTCTCAAGGCCGGTTTCATCGCTTCGTTGCCGGCCATCTGCGGCTTTATCGGCGGCGTGCTCGGCGGGGTGATTTCCGACTACCTGCTGCGCAAGGGCCATTCGCTGACTTTCGCTCGCAAGGCGCCGATCATCGCCGGTCTGCTGGTTTCGAGCAGCATCGTCGCGTGCAACTATGTTGAAGTGGAATGGATGGTCGTGGGCTTCATGGCGCTGGCATTCTTCGGCAAAGGCGTTGGCGCACTGGGCTGGGCGGTGGTCTCCGACACCTCGCCGAAACAGATCGCCGGTCTGAGCGGTGGCCTGTTCAACACCTTTGGCAACATCGCTTCGATCACCACGCCGATCGTCATTGGCTACATCATCAGCTCCACTGGCTCGTTCAAGTGGGCGCTGGTGTTTGTCGGCGCCAACGCACTGGTCGCGGTGTTCAGCTATCTGGTGATCGTCGGCCCGATCAAGCGTGTGGTGTTGAAAGAGCCGCCAGCCAAGGGCGGCAATGAAGCCACCGGCAATTTGTCTCAAGCGCATTCCTGAGGAGCGGCGTCATGCAGTTGATTGAACATTCCGACTCTCCGCGCTACATCCGCCTGCACGAGCGGGACAACGTTGTAGTGGTGGTCAACGATCAGGGCGTACCGGCCGGTACCGAGTTTGCCGATGGCCTGGTCACCCTGGATTTCGTACCGCAGAGCCACAAGGTCACCTTGGAGGATATTCCCGAAGGCGGCCCGGTGATTCGTTACGGGCAGATCATCGGCTACGCCTTGCAGCCGATCCGTCGCGGCAGTTGGGTCAAGGAAGATCAACTGCGCATGCCGACCGCGCCGCCGCTGGACAGCTTGCCGCTGTCCACCGATGTGCCGGATGCGCAGGCACCGCTGGAAGGCTTCACGTTCGAGGGTTATCGCAACGCCGACGGCACCGTCGGCACGCGCAACATTCTCGGCATCACCACCACCGTGCAGTGCGTCACCGGCGTGCTCGATCACGCGGTCAAGCGCATCAAGGAAGAGCTGCTGCCGAAGTATCCGCACGTCGATGACGTGGTGGCACTGACCCACAGTTATGGCTGTGGTGTGGCGATTACCGCCACCGACGCCTACATCCCGATTCGTACCGTGCGTAATCTGGCGCGCAACCCGAACCTGGGCGGCGAGGCGCTGGTGATCGGTCTGGGCTGCGAGAAATTGCAGGCCGGGCAGGTGATGCACGAGGATGATGCCTCGGTGGATCTCAGCGATCCGTGGTTGTACCGCTTGCAGGATTCGAGTCACGGCTTCACCGAAATGATCGAGCAGATCATGGAACTGGCCGAAGTGCGTTTGAAGAAACTCGACCAGCGCCGCCGCGAAACCGTGCCGGCCTCCGAGCTGATTCTCGGTATGCAGTGCGGCGGCAGCGACGCGTTCTCCGGGATTACCGCCAACCCGGCGCTGGGTTATGCCTCGGACTTGCTGTTGCGTGCGGGGGCGACGGTGATGTTTTCCGAAGTCACCGAAGTGCGCGATGCGATCTACCTGCTGACGTCGCGGGCGCAGACGCAAACCGTCGCCGAAGAGCTGGTGCGCGAGATGGACTGGTACGATCGTTACCTGGCCAAGGGCGAGGCCGATCGCAGCGCCAACACCACGCCGGGCAACAAGAAGGGCGGGTTGTCGAACATTGTCGAGAAGTCGCTGGGCTCGATCGTGAAGTCCGGCAGCAGCGCGATCAATGGCGTGCTCGGCCCGGGCGAGCGTTTCAAGCACAAGGGCCTGATTTTCTGCGCGACGCCGGCCAGCGATTTTGTCTGCGGTACGTTGCAACTGGCGGCGGGGATGAACCTGCACGTGTTCACCACCGGTCGCGGCACGCCTTATGGGCTGGCCATGGCGCCAGTGGTCAAGGTGTCGACGCGGACCGAACTGGCGCAGCGCTGGCCGGATCTGATCGACATCGATGCCGGACGCATTGCCACCGGGCGCGCGACCATCGAAGAACTCGGCTGGGAGTTGTTTCACTATTACCTGGATGTTGCCAGTGGCAAGCAACAGACCTGGGCGGAGAAGCACAAGCTGCATAACGACATCACCTTGTTCAACCCGGCGCCGATTACCTGAGACCGCGTCATCGTTCTTCGCGAGCAGGCTCGCTCCCACAGGGAAATGCATTGCAAATGTGGGAGAGAGCCTGCTCGCGAAAGCGATCTGCCAGACGCCGAAGGACTTGTGGCTTATCATTAGCCCCCTATCGACGCTCACCCAAGGCTCTCCGGCATGCTGGCAATCTTTCTTGAAACCCTGAACATCACCGCGCCGGTGTTTGCCATGCTGTTTCTCGGTGTGCTGCTCAAGCGCATCGACTGGATCAACGACAACTTCATCCACACCGCCTCGTCGCTGGTGTTCAACGTGACCATGCCGGCGCTGCTGTTCCTCGGCATCCTCCACGCGGACTTGCACGCCGCGCTGCAACCTTCGCTCCTCATCTACTTTTCCCTCGCCACCCTGGTGAGTTTCGCCGTGGCGTGGGGCTGGGCGATTTTCAAATGTCCGCGGGAAGATCGCGGCATCTACACCCAGGGCGCTTTTCGCGGTAACAACGGCGTGATCGGTCTCGCGCTGGCGGCGAGCATGTACGGCGATTACGGCATTTCCCTCGGGGCAATTCTCGCGGCGCTGGTGATCCTGTTCTACAACACGCTGTCGACCATCGTGCTGGCGGTGTACAGCCCGGTGATCAAGTCCGATCCGTGGAGCATCTGCAAAAGCGTGTTCAGCAACCCGCTGATCATCAGCGTGATTTCGGCGGCGCCGTTCGCCTATTTCAAGATCGGTTTGCCGGGCTGGCTGGAGACCTCCGGCCAGTATCTGGCGCAGACCACTTTGCCGCTGGCGCTGATCTGTATCGGCGGCACGCTGTCGCTGGCGGCGTTGCGCAAGAGCGGCAATATGGCACTCAGTTCCAGCCTGGTGAAGATGATCGGTCTGCCGGTGCTGGCGACACTGGGGGCATGGCTGTGGGGTTTTCGCGGCGCGGAGCTGGGGATTCTGTTTCTCTACTTTGGCAGCCCGACGGCGGCGGCAAGTTTCGTCATGGCCCGGGCGGCACAGGGCAATCATGAGCTGGCAGCGGCGATCATCGTGATGACCACCTTGATGGCGGCGATTACCACCAATGTCGGGATCTTTGTGTTGCAGTGGGGTGGGTGGATCTGATCAAGGATGTGCGGTGTCTGGCAGGGCCTCTTCGCGAGCAGGCTCGCTCCCACAGGGAAGCGCATTGCAAATGTGGGAGCGAGCCTGCTCGCGAAGGCAGTCACTGCGGTTTCTGGTAGGTATCGATCACTTCCTGCGCCGCGCGAAACGCATCGATCGCTGCCGGCACGCCTGCATACACCGCGCAATGCAGCAGCGCTTCACGAATCTCTTCCACCGTGCAGCCGTTGTTCAGCGCACCGCGCACATGGCCTTTCAACTCCTGCGGGCACTTCAACGCGGTCAGCGCTGCGAGGGTAATCAGGCTGCGGGTTTTCAGCGACAACCCTTCGCGATTCCACACCCCGCCCCAGGCGTGTTCATTGACGAAATCCTGCAACGGCTGGGTGAACTCGGTGGCGTTGCCCAGGGCGCGATCAACGAACGCATCGCCCATGACCTGACGACGGATTTCAACCCCGGACTGCTTCGACTCGCTCATGGCACATCTCTCTTGTGGTGTTGGCGACGCCAGGCGCGGATCGACGTGAACAGCAGAAACGTCAGCAGCGCCGGCAGGACATAAAACAGCATCAAGCGCTCGAGTTTGCCGGCCAGCGGCATACCAGTGGTGAACGACACCACATGCAGCCCGTAGACCAGATACAAACCAAGCAGCAGCAAGCCTTCGGCCCGGGTCACGCGATAGCCGGAATAGAACACCGGCAAGCACAGCGCCGCGACGCCGAGCATCACCGGCAAGTCGAAATCCAGCGCATTCGGGGAAACGGAAAGCGGCGTCGGTGCGAGTAGCGCGGTCAGCCCCAGCACTCCGAGCAGGTTGAACAGGTTGGCGCCGATCACGTTGCCCACGGCAATGTCGCGCTGCCCGCGCAACGCAGCGATCAGCGAAGTCGCCAGTTCTGGCAGCGAAGTGCCGACCGCAACCACGGTCAGACCGATGACCCGTTCCGACAGGCCAAGATCGGTGGCCACGACCACGGCGGCGCCGAGCAGCAGACGCCCGGCGAACACCAGCATGGCCAGGCCAGCGAGAATCATCAGCACACTGATCAGCCAGGATTGCTGCGTATCCTGCGAGCGTTCGGTATGGGGGCGAGTCGAATGTCGCGACTGACGCAACAGCAAGCCGAGGTACAGCGCCAAGGCGCCGAGCAGCAGGACGCCGTCGAAACGCCCGAGGTCTTTATTCCAGGCGAGGATGAATACCAGCAGGCTGGCGCCGATCATCAGCGGGATATCCAGGCGCACCAGTTGCCGCGACACGCGCAGGGGGATGATCAGTGCCGAGAGGCCAAGGGTGACGAGAATGTTGAAGATGCCGCTGCCGACCACGCTGCCGACGGCGATGTCCGGGTTGTCGGTCAGCGCCGCTTGCAGGCTCACGGTCATCTGCGGCGCGCTGCTGCCGAGGGCGACGATGGTCAGGCCGATGATCAGCGGGCGCACATGCAGACGTTCGGCCAGACGCACGGCGGCGCGCACCATCAGCTCGGCGCCGATGAGCAAAAGACACAGGCCACTGAACAATTCGATGACGTTGATCAGCGGCAGATCGGCTAGTCCGAAAATGGTCGGCGCTCCATCAGTCGAGAGCCTGCACGCGTACCCGTGCGGTGCCGCTGCGCAGCATGCCGATCTCGTCGGCGGCCTCGCGAGACAGATCGATCAGTCGGCCACGGGTGTGCGGGCCACGGTCATTGATGCGGACCACGACTGATTCATCATTTTTCAGGTTGGTGACCTTCACCCGCGTGCCGAACGGCAACTGGCGGTGGGCGGCGGTCAGGGAGTGCTGGTTGAACGCTTCGCCGCTGGCGGTGCGTTTACCGTGATGTTTGGCTCCATAGTAGGAGGCGACGCCGGTCTGGTCGTAACCGTGCGGGTCGATGGTGTCGGTACTGGCGCAACCGGCCAGCAGAGAGAGCAGGGCGCTGCTCAAAAACAGGCGCTTCATTCAAAGGTATCCCGGATCAAATGTAGGAGTGACCTGTGGCGAGGGGATTTATCCCCGTTGGACTGCGCAGCAGTCCCAAAACTGAGAACTCGATTTATCTGGTGCAAATCAAGCTCAGCAATTGGGGCCGCTTCGCGGCCCAACGGGGATAAATCCCCTCGCCACAGGTCCCTTCCACAGGGAATGGAGCCAGGCTTTGGATCTGGCTCCATTGGTGGTCAGCCTTCGAGCTTGCTTTTCAGCAGTTCGTTCACCTGCTGCGGGTTGGCCTTGCCTTTCGAGGCTTTCATGGCCTGGCCGACGAAGAAGCCGAACATCTTGCCGCGTTTGGCTTCGTCTGCCGCGCGGTACTGTTCGACCTGTTCGGCGTTGGCCGCGAGCATTTCGTCGAGCACGGCCGAGATCGCGCCGGTGTCGGTGACTTGCTTGAGGCCGCGCTTCTCGATGATCTCGTCAGCACTGCCTTCGCCGTTGGCCATCGCTTCGAACACTACCTTGGCGATCTTGCCGGAGATGGTGTTGTCCTTGATGCGCTGCAGCATGCCGCCCAGTTGCTCGGCGGAGACTGGCGAGTCTTCGATGTCCAGGCCCTGCTTGTTGAGCAGGCTGCCCAACTCGACCATCACCCAGTTCGCCGCCAGTTTCGCGTCGCCACCGATGGCCGCGACTTTCTCGAAGTAGTCCGCCTGTTCACGGCTGGTGGCCAGCACGTTGGCGTCGTAGGCCGACAGACCGAACTGGCTCTGGAAGCGTTCGCGCTTTTGCGGTGGCAGTTCCGGCAGGGTGGCACGCACTTCACCGAGGAACGACTCTTCGATGACCACCGGCAGCAGGTCCGGATCGGGGAAGTAACGGTAGTCGTTGGCTTCCTCTTTCGAACGCATGGGACGGGTCTCGTCCTTGTTCGGATCGTACAGGCGGGTCTGCTGGATCACTTTGCCGCCGTCTTCGATCAGCTCGATCTGGCGCTGGATTTCCGAGTTGATCGCTTTCTCGATGAAGCGGAACGAGTTGACGTTCTTGATCTCGCAGCGAGTGCCGAACTCGACCTGGCCTTTCGGCCGTACCGAGACGTTGCAGTCGCAACGCAGCGAGCCTTCGGCCATGTTGCCGTCGCAGATGCCCAGGTAACGCACCAGTGCGTGGATCGCCTTGACGTAAGCCACGGCTTCCTTGGCGCTGCGCATGTCCGGCTCGGAAACGATTTCCAGCAGCGGCGTGCCGGCACGGTTCAGGTCGATGCCGGTGGCACCGTTGAATTCTTCGTGCAGGCTCTTGCCGGCGTCTTCTTCCAGGTGCGCGCGGGTGATGCCGACGCGTTTGACCGTGCCGTCTTCCAGGGCGATGTCCAGGTGGCCCTTGCCAACGATGGGCAATTCCATCTGGCTGATCTGGTAGCCCTTCGGCAGATCCGGGTAGAAATAGTTTTTCCGGGCGAACACGTTGTGCTGGCCGATCTCGGCGTCAATCGCCAGACCGAACATCACCGCCATGCGCACCGCTTCCTGGTTGAGCACCGGCAGCACGCCGGGCATGCCCAGATCGATCAGGCTGGCCTGGGTGTTCGGCTCGGAACCGAACGTGGTGGAACTACCGGAAAAGATTTTCGACCGGGTGGTGAGCTGAGTGTGAATCTCCAGCCCGATCACGACTTCCCATTGCATGTGTGTCTCCTCAGAAGCCGGTTGGGGTGCGGGTGTGCCAGTCAGTGTTGAGCTGATACTGGTGGGCAACGTTCAACAGGCGGCCTTCCTGGAAATACGGCGCGAGCAACTGCACGCCCACCGGCAGACCGTCGACAAAACCGGCCGGCATCGACAGGCCCGGCAGGCCGGCGAGGTTGGCGGTGATGGTGTAGACGTCTTCCAGGTATGCAGCGACCGGGTCGCTGTTCTTCGCGCCAAGCTTCCAGGCCGGGTTCGGCGTGGTCGGGCCGAGGATGATGTCGACTTCATTGAACGCAGCCATGAAATCGTTCTTCACCAGGCGACGGATCTTCTGCGCTTTCAGGTAGTAGGCATCGTAGTAACCGGCGGACAGCGCGTAGGCACCGACCATGATCCGGCGCTGTACTTCGGCGCCGAAGCCTTCGCCACGGGAGCGTTTGTACAGGTCGATGAGGTTTTCCGGGTTTTCGCAGCGGTGGCCGAAACGCACGCCGTCGAAACGCGACAGGTTCGAGGAGGCCTCTGCCGGGGCGATCACGTAGTACGCAGGAATGGCGTGCTGCATGTTCGGCAGGCTGATTTCCTTGATCACCGCACCGAGCTTCTGCAACTGCTGGATGCTGTTCTGGATCAGCTCGGCAATGCGCGGGTCGAGACCGGCGCTGAAGTATTCCTTCGGCACGCCGATGCGCAGGCCTTGCAGCGAATCGCCCAGGCCGGCGGAGTAATCCGGAACCGGCTCATCGATGCTGGTGGAATCGTTCGGGTCGAAGCCGGCCATGCCTTGCAGCAGGATCGCGCAGTCTTCGGCGGTGCGCGCCAACGGGCCGCCCTGATCAAGGCTGGACGCGTAGGCAATCATGCCCCAGCGCGAAACGCGACCGTAGGTCGGCTTCAAACCGGTGAGGTTGGTGAATGCTGCCGGCTGGCGGATCGAACCGCCGGTGTCGGTTGCGGTGGCGGCAGGCAGCAGGCGAGCGGCCACGGCGGCGGCCGAGCCACCGGACGAACCGCCCGGCACGTGTTCCAGGTTCCACGGGTTTTTCACTGCGCCGTACCAGCTCGACTCGTTGGCCGAACCCATGGCGAATTCGTCCATGTTGGTCTTGCCCAGGGTCACGGCGCCAGCAGCGGCCAGTTTCGCGACTACGGTGGCGTCATACGGGGCCTTGAAGTTGTCGAGCATCTTCGAGCCGCAGCTGGTGCGGATGCCCAGGGTGCAGAACAGGTCCTTGTGGGCGATCGGCGCACCGAGCAGAGCGCCGCTCTCACCGTTGGCCCGGCGTGCATCGGCGGCTTTCGCCTGCTCGATGGCCAGATCCTCGGTGAGGCTGATGAAACTGTTGAGCTGCGGATCGAGCTGGGTAATACGCGCCAGCAGGACTTTGGTCAGCTCTTCGGAGGAAAACTTTTTATCGGCGAGACCGCGGGCGATCTCGGCCAGAGTCATTTGATGCATTGCAGGCTCTTTCCCTTTAGTCGATGACTTTCGGAACCAGATACAGGCCGTTTTCGACCGCTGGTGCGATGGACTGGTAGGCCTCGCGATTATTCGTCTCGGTCACCACATCGGCGCGCAGGCGCTGACTGGCTTCCAGGGGGTGGGCCAGCGGCTCGATACCGTCGGTATCAACGGCCTGCATTTCGTCGACCAGCCCGAGAATGCTGTTGAGGGCGGAAGTAATGTGCGGAAGATCGGCATCGTTGAGGCCAAGGCAGGCCAGATGCGCGATTTTTTCCACGTCGGAGCGTTCTAGCGCCATCGGGATTCTCCAGTGGAAAACAGAACGGACGGCGTCCGTGTGTTAGATTGTCGGAACACTACCGCACTTCTACGGTCATAAGGCCGCGATTGTGGGGCTTGGTGCACAGAAAAGCGGCCAATTTAACATATTGGCGCCTTGCCCAAAATCCCTGTCGTTGTTAGAGTTTGCCGCACTTTTTTACCCACGCGTTGCCTAGGGTCCCTTTCCCATGTTCAAGAAACTGCGTGGCATGTTTTCCAGCGATCTTTCCATTGACCTGGGCACTGCCAACACCCTTATTTACGTGCGCGAGCGCGGTATCGTCCTGAATGAGCCATCGGTTGTGGCCATTCGGACACACGGTAACCAGAAAAGTGTCGTTGCTGTCGGCACCGAGGCCAAGCGCATGCTCGGCCGTACGCCGGGCAACATTGCTGCCATTCGTCCGATGAAGGATGGCGTGATCGCCGACTTCAGCGTCTGCGAAAAGATGCTGCAGTACTTTATCAACAAGGTTCACGAAAACAGTTTCCTGCAGCCCAGCCCTCGTGTGCTGATCTGCGTTCCATGCAAGTCCACCCAGGTTGAGCGTCGTGCCATCCGTGAATCGGCCCTTGGCGCCGGTGCCCGTGAAGTGTTCCTGATCGAAGAGCCGATGGCTGCTGCGATCGGTGCCGGTCTGCCGGTTGAAGAAGCGCGCGGTTCGATGGTCGTGGATATCGGTGGTGGTACCACCGAGATCGCCCTGATCTCCCTGAACGGTGTGGTCTACGCCGAATCCGTACGTGTCGGCGGCGACCGTTTTGACGAAGCGATCATCACCTACGTGCGCCGTAACTACGGCAGCCTGATCGGTGAATCCACCGCTGAACGCATCAAGCAGGAAATCGGTACGGCCTACCCGGGCGGCGAAGTGCGCGAAGTCGATGTTCGCGGTCGCAACCTGGCCGAAGGCGTTCCACGCGCATTCACCCTGAACTCCAACGAAGTGCTCGAGGCTCTGCAAGAGTCGCTGGCAACCATCGTTCAGGCCGTGAAAAGCGCGCTGGAGCAATCGCCGCCGGAACTGGCTTCCGACATCGCCGAGCGTGGCCTGGTGCTGACCGGTGGTGGCGCGCTGCTGCGTGACCTCGACAAGTTGCTGGCCCAGGAAACAGGTCTGCCGGTGATCGTTGCCGAAGATCCGCTGACTTGCGTTGCTCGCGGCGGTGGCCGTGCGCTGGAAATGATGGATAAGCACACCATGGATCTGCTTTCGAGCGAATAAGCTTCGAATGCAATACGTGGGTGAACGCACAGGCAGCACTTTGCAGTGCTGCCTGTTGGCGTTTATCTTCTGTCAGTCTTCATCCAGGCCGGTTTGATGCCGTATGAATAAACAGAACATTTGCCTGGGAGGAGCGGCTTATTAAACCGCTTTTCACCAAAGGCCCTTCGTTGGGCGTGCGCCTGTTGGTGCTGGCCGTGCTCGCGGTCGCGCTGATGGTGGTCGATGCACGTTTCGACCTGCTCAAGCCCGCGCGCAAGCAAGCGTCGCTGGTGCTCATGGATGCCTACTGGATCACCGACCTGCCCGGCCGCTTGTGGGAAGGGGTCGCCAGTCAGTTCGGCAGCCGCACCGAGCTCGTCGCCGAAAACGAAAAACTCAAGACCGAAAACCTGCTGTTGCAGGGGCGCATGCAAAAGCTCGCGGCCCTGACCGAGCAGAACGTTCGGCTGCGCGAGTTGCTCAATTCCTCTGCATTGGTCAATGAAAAGGTCGAAGTGGCCGAGCTGATCGGCATGGACCCCAACCCCTTCACCCATCGCATCATCATCAACAAAGGAGAGCGCGACGGCGTGGTGCTCGGTCAACCGGTGCTCGATGCACGCGGGCTGATGGGCCAGGTGGTTGAGTTGATGCCGTACACCTCGCGGGTCCTGCTGCTGACCGACACCACCCATAGCATTCCGGTGCAGGTAAACCGTAACGGTCTGCGCGCGATTGCCAGTGGCACCGGCAACCCTGAGCGCCTGGAATTGCGTCATGTCGCCGACACGGCAGACATCAAAGAGGGCGACCTGCTGGTCAGCTCCGGCCTCGGCCAGCGATTCCCCGCTGGTTATCCGGTGGCCACGGTCAAGGAAGTCATCCATGATTCCGGCCAGCCGTTTGCCATTGTCCGCGCCGTGCCGACTGCCGCCCTGAACCGCAGCCGCTACCTGCTGCTGGTGTTCAGCGACAGCCGCACCGCCGAGGAACGCGCCAATGACGCCGCCCAGGCGCAGGAACAGCTCGATGCCCACGGCGGCGGCCCGATGTTGCCGGCCAGCGTGCCGAAACCGTTGATCATGCCTGCCACGCCGTCGACCGCTACCGCAGCGCCGGCCGCTGAAGCTGCGGCGCCTGCCACCACGCCTGCCAAGCCTGCCGCGAGCAAACCGCCCGCTGCCGCTCCGGCCGCTGCCAAACCACCGGCCGCGAGCAAACCACCGGCGAAACCGCCAGCCACTACCGGGGGACGAGAATAATGGTCGGCGCGAAAAAATCCGGAAACGGCTGGATGATCTGGCTGACGTTCTTCGTCGGCATCCTGCTCAGCGTTTCACCGTTGCCGATCTTCATGGAAATCCTTCGCCCGCTGTGGCTGGCCTTGCTCGTGACCTTCTGGGCGCTGTATATGCCGCACACGGTCGGCATGGTCACCGCCTTCTGTCTGGGACTGGCCGAAGATGTCCTGCAGGGCGACCTGCTCGGGCAGAACGCGCTGATCCTGACCCTGATTACTTTCCTCGTGTTGTCGTTGCAGCAGCGTCTGCGCATGTTCCCGATGTGGCAGCAGTGCCTGGTGATCCTGGTGATCTTCGGCCTCGCACAATTGGCGCAACTGTGGCTCAGCGCTCTGACCGGCAACCGTCAGCCAACCCTGGCGCTGGTCTTGCCGGCGCTGGTCAGTGCCTTACTCTGGCCGTGGGTCAGCTTCGCCCTTCGCGGGATGTGCCGACGCTACAGAATCTATTGAGCCGGTGAAGCAGGGCACTGAACAGGGAGATGTTTTGATGAAACTGCTTTACCTCGCCTCCGGCTCACCGCGTCGCCGTGAATTGCTCACGCAGATCGGCGTGCACTTCTCCGCCATCAGCGCGGACATCGACGAAACCCCGCTTCCTGAAGAATCCCCTTCGGCCTATGTCGAGCGCCTCGCGCGTGGCAAGGCTGAGGCCGGGCGCCGCTCGGTCGTCTCTGATCAGCCGTTCTGCGTGCTTGGCGCCGACACCGCTGTGGTACTCGACGGCAAAATACTTGGCAAACCGGTGGACGAAGCCGACGCATGCGCCATGCTGATGATGTTGTCCGGCAGCGAACACGAAGTGCTGACCGCTATCGCCGTGCTTGAAGGTGAGCGCTGCGAGTCGCGGGTGGTGCGCAGTCGCGTGCGTTTCCGCAGCATCAGCCGCGAAGAGGCCGGCGCCTACTGGGCCAGTGGCGAACCGCGCGACAAGGCCGGCGGCTATGGCATTCAGGGCCTGGGTGCGGTGTTTGTCGCCGGGCTCGACGGCAGCTACTCGGCGGTGGTCGGCTTGCCGTTGTGCGAAACCTGCGAGGTGTTGGGCCATTTCGGCATACCCTGTTGGCAAAACCTGAACACGCCCTGAGCGTCGTACGAATCCAGATGCGGCCACTATCGTGAACATGCCTGAACGAGATCCTGCCATGAGTGAAGAGATTCTGATCAACATCACGCCGATGGAGTCGCGCGTGGCGGTGGTCGAAAACGGTGTGCTGCAAGAAGTCCACGTCGAGCGCACGCAGAAACGCGGGATCGTCGGCAACATCTATAAAGGCAAGATCGTTCGCGTCCTGCCGGGCATGCAGGCGGCATTTGTCGACATCGGCCTCGATCGTGCGGCTTTCATTCACGCCGCCGAAATCTCCCTGCGTGAAGGCCCGGCGGTGGAAAGCATCAGTTCGCTGGTGCACGAAGGCCAAAGTCTGGTGGTGCAAGTCACCAAAGACCCGATCGGCTCCAAAGGTGCACGCCTGACCACACAACTGTCGATTCCTTCGCGTTATCTGGTGTACATGCCGCGCACCGCCCACGTCGGCATTTCCCTGAAGATCGAAGACGAAGCCGAGCGCGAGCGCCTCAAGCAGGTGGTCAGCGATTGCGTGGCCAAAGAAGGCATCAAGGAGGCCGGCGGTTTCATTCTGCGCACAGCCGCTGAAGGCGCGGGCGCTGATGAAATCCTCATGGACATCCGCTACCTGCGGCGCCTCTGGGACCAGATCAACGAGCAGATCAAGACCATCGCCGCGCCCAGCGTGATCTACGAAGACCTCGGCCTGGCCCTGCGCACCCTGCGTGACCTGGTCAACCCGAAGATCGAGAAGATCCGCATCGATTCCCGGGAAACCTTCCAGAAAACCACGCAGTTCGTCGCCGAACTGATGCCGGAAATCGCCGATCGTCTGGAACACTATCCGGGCGAGCGGCCGATCTTCGATCTGTACGGTGTCGAAGACGAAATCCAGCGCGCGCTGGAGCGCAAGGTACCGCTGAAATCCGGCGGCTATCTGGTGATCGATCCGGCGGAAGCCATGACCACCATCGACGTCAACACCGGGGCGTTCGTCGGTCATCGCAACCTCGAAGAAACCATTTTCAAGACCAATCTCGAAGCGGCCACGGCGATCGCCCGGCAGATGCGCCTGCGCAATCTCGGCGGGATCATCATCATCGACTTCATCGACATGGAAGATGAAGAGCACCAGCGTCAGGTCCTGCGCACTCTGGAGAAACAGTTGGAGCGCGATCACGCCAAGACCAACATCATCGGCATCACCGAGTTGGGCCTGGTGCAGATGACCCGCAAGCGCACCCGCGAAAGCCTTGAGCAGGTGTTGTGCGAACCGTGCAGCAGTTGTCAGGGACGCGGCAAACTGAAGACCGCCGAAACCATCTGTTACGAGATCTTCCGTGAGATTCTGCGCGAGGCCCGGGCCTACCAGGCCGAGGGTTATCGAGTGCTGGCCAACCAGAAAGTGGTCGATCGTCTGCTCGACGAAGAGTCCGGTAACGTCGCCGAACTTGAAGGTTTTATCGGTCGCACCATACGCTTCCAGGTGGAAACCATGTATTCCCAGGAACAATATGACGTGGTGCTGCTCTGAAACCCTGCATCACCCTTCATTCAACGCGGCTGGCCTCAGCTTTTCGCAGTTTTTTTGCCATGGGAGCCAACTGACATGGAGCGTCTGACACGCATTCTGGCCGCACTCACCCGCTGGGGGCTGGGCCTGTGCGCGTTGGTTCTGGTGTTGATGGCGTTGTACGTCAGCCTCGGTCGCGAGTTGACGCCACTGGTGGCGGAATACCGCGCCGACATCGAAGACAAGGCCAGCGCCGCCCTCGGCATGCCCTTGCAGATCGGTGAGCTGGAAGGCAACTGGAGCGGTTTCGCGCCGATCCTGCTGGCCCATGACGTGATGGTCGGCGACGGCGCCAACGCTCTGCGCCTCGACCGCGTGCGGGTGGTGCCGGATATGTGGGGCAGCATGTTGGCCCGCGAAGTACGCCTCGCGCATATCGAACTCAACGGTTTGAAGATCAGCCTCAAGGAAGCTGAAGACGGCACTTGGGCGCTGGAAGGGCTGCCGGTGCAGAAGGATCAACCGTTCGATGCGGTGCAACTGTTCCAGCGCTCGCAGATGATCAGGCA
Organism: Pseudomonas siliginis; assembly: GCF_019145195.1. Lineage (GTDB taxonomy): Bacteria > Pseudomonadota > Gammaproteobacteria > Pseudomonadales > Pseudomonadaceae > Aquipseudomonas > Aquipseudomonas siliginis. The sequence continues at coordinate 214,864 of NZ_JAHSTW010000010.1, read as the reverse complement.
ATTGTCGGTGCTCGACAGCCAGGTGACCCTGCAACCGCTCGATCACCCGCCCATGACGCTCACCTATGTCGGCCTCAATCTGCGTACCGGCGCCAGCCGCCAGCGTCTCGACGCGCGTCTGACCTTGCCCGATGGCCAGCCTGTAGCGCTGAGCCTGCACAGCCAGCTGCGTCCCGATCAATGGCAGAACAGCGCCATCGAGGGTTATGCCAGCCTGCCGCAGAGCGACTGGGCGAAATGGCTGCCCGAACGCCTGACCCAGCAATGGAATTTTTCCGAGATCAAGGCCGGCGGCGAACTCTGGGTCGATTGGGCCGAAGGCGCGTTGCAAAGCGCCGCGTTGCGCCTGAATGCGCCGCAAGTGACCGGTGCCTACGCCGAGCGCAAGCCGATCCAGATCAACAATCTGGCGCTCAACGCCTATTACCGCAACACCGCCGAGGGCGTGCACGTCACTCTTGATTCACTGGCCATGAGCTTCGGCGACACCCGCTGGGAATCCCATGTGCAGGTGCAGCAGACCCGCGCCAGCGCCAAGGCTGAAGAGCTCTGGCATCTGCAGGCCGATCGCCTCGATCTGACCCCGATCACGCCGCTGCTCAATGCGTTGGGGCCGTTGCCGCAAAGCTTCGCCACAGTGGTCGAGCGTTTGAAGGTAACCGGCGGCCTGCGCAACGTGTTGCTGGACTTCCGCCCGACCGCCACCGATGGCAGCAAATTCGGCTTTGCCGCCAACCTCGATAATGTCGGTTTCGATGCCTACCACGGCGCTCCGGCGGCGCGGAATGTCAGTGGCAGCCTGAGTGGCAACCTCGACGGCGGCGAGTTGCGCCTCGACAGCAAGGACTTTGTCCTGCACCTCGATCCGATTTTCGCCAAACCATGGCAATACCTGCAGGCCAATGCGCGGCTGACCTGGAAGCTCGACAAGGATGGCTTCACCCTGATTGCGCCATACCTCAAGGTATTGGGCGAGGAGGGCAAGATTGCCGGCGATTTCCTCATTCGCCTGCACTTTGACCATAGCCAGGAAGACTACATGGACCTGCGCGTCGGCCTGGTCGATGGCGACGGTCGCTATACCGCGAAATATCTGCCGGCGGTGTTGAGCCCGGCGCTTGATGAGTGGCTGCGCACAGCGATCCTCAAAGGCGCGGTGGATCAGGGCTTCTTCCAGTATCAGGGCTCGCTGAGCAAGAACGCTGGCGAGGCTGATCGCAGCATCAGCCTGTTCTTCAAGGTCCATGACGCCGAACTGGCGTTTCAGCCGGGCTGGCCCCATGTGAGCAAAGTCAGCGGCGATGTGTTCATCGAAGACAGCGGCGTGCGCATCTGGGCCAGCAAAGGCCAGTTGCTCGACACCCAAGTCAGCGACGTCTTCGTCAATATTCCTCACGTACCGGCCGGGCAGAACTCGCATTTGTTTCTTGATGGCGCATTTGCCGGTGGCCTGGGCGATGGCTTGAAAATTCTTCAGGACGCGCCGATCGGCACTGGCGAAACCTTTGCCGGTTGGGAGGGCGCCGGTGATCTGAATGGCAAGCTCAAACTGGACATTCCGCTGGCCAAGGGCGAACAGCCGAAAATCCTCGTCGATTTCAAAACCGCCAACGCGCGGCTGAAACTGGCCGAACCGAAGCTCGAACTGAGCCAGCTCAAGGGCGATTTCCGCTTCGACAGCAATAAGGGCCTCAGCGGCCAGAACATCTCTGCACGGGCCTTCGACAAACCGGTCACTGCGCAGATATTCGCCGACGGCAGCCCCAATCAGATCAAGACTCGCGTCGCCGCATCTGGACAGGTTGAAGTCAAAAAGCTCACCGACTGGCTGGGCGTGACCCAGCCGTTGCCGGTGTCCGGGACGATTCCTTATCAGTTGCAGCTGAATCTTTCCGGGGCCGACAGCCAGTTGCTGGTCAGCTCCAGCCTCAAAGGCGTGGCAGTGGATCTGCCGGCGCCGTTCGGCATGGCCGCCGATGTCGGGCGTGACACGGTATTCCGCATGACCTTGCAAGGGCAGGAGCGGCGTTACTGGGTCAATTACGATCAACTGGCCAATTTCACTTTTGCTGCGCCGCCGAGCAATTTCGCCGATGGCCGTGGCGAACTGCTTCTCGGTGCTGGCGAAGCGGCGTTGCCGGGCGCCAAGGGCCTGCGCATTCGCGGGGTGCTGTCGGAACTGGACGTAGCGCCGTGGCAGGATCTGGCCAGCGAGTACGCTGGCGGGGATCCGGGCGGCAGCGCCAAACAACTGCTGAGCAGTGCTGACATCAAGGTCGGCAAATTGACCGCGTTCGGCACCACGCTGGATCAGGCTTCGGTGCAGATCAATCGCAAGCCAGGCGCGTGGAACCTGGCGCTGGATAGCCAACAGGCCAAGGGCAGCGCCAGCCTGCCGGACGCCAAGGGCGTACCGATTGCGGTGAATCTGCAATACGTGAAACTGCCGGCGCCGGACCCGGCGGTACAGGCTGACGAGAACGCGCCGGATCCATTGGCGTCGGTCGACCCGACGAAAATCCCGGCGCTGGATATCACCCTCAATCAGTTGTTCCTCGGCCCCGATCTGGTCGGTGGCTGGTCGCTGAAAGTGCGGCCGACCGCCAAGGGCATCGCGCTGAACAACCTCGACATGGGCCTCAAGGGTATCCTGCTGCAAGGCAACGGCGGCTGGGAAGGCGCGCCGGGGGCGACCAGCAGTTGGTACAAGGGCCGCATTGGCGGCAAGAATCTGGCCGACGTGCTCAAAGGCTGGGGTTTCGCGCCAAGCGTCACCAGTGAAGAATTCCACATGGATGTCGATGGCCGCTGGCCGGGCTCGCCGGCGTGGCTGGCGACCAAGCGCTTCTCCGGCACCCTCGATGCCTCGCTGAACAAAGGCCAGTTCGTTGAAGTGGAGGGCGGTGCTCAGGCGCTGCGAGTGTTCGGCCTGCTCAACTTCAACTCGATCGGCCGGCGTCTGCGTCTGGACTTCTCCGACCTGTTCGGCAAAGGCCTGAGCTACGACCGGGTCAAAGGTCTGCTGGTGGCGAACAATGGTGTCTACGTGACACGTGAGCCGATTCGCCTGACCGGGCCTTCGAGCAATCTTGAGCTGGACGGCACGCTGGATCTGGTCGGTGACAAGGTCGATGCGAAATTGCTGGTGACACTGCCGGTGACCAACAACCTGCCGATCGCCGCGCTGCTCGTCGGCGCACCGGCGGTCGGCGGCGCGCTGTTCCTCATCGACAAGCTGATCGGCGACCGCGTCGCGCGCTTCGCCAGCGTCAAGTACACCGTCAAAGGCCCATGGAAAGAGCCGAAAATCACCTTCGACAAGCCTTTTTGAACGGCCCGGCCTTGAAGCGATGGAGTAGCATGGCCGAATACCTCTTTGGGAGTTCGCCATGTCTTTAGCGGTGATTCAAATGGTCAGCCAGAGTGACGTGCCGGCCAATCTGGCCCAGGCGCGACGCCTGCTCGAACAGGCCGCCGCCGGCGGGGCGAAACTCGCGGTGCTGCCGGAAAACTTCGCCGCCATGGGCCGTCGCGACGTCGCCGATATCGGCCGCGCCGAGGCCTTGGGCGAAGGGCCGATCCTGCCCTGGTTGAAACAGACCGCCCGCGACCTCACCTTATGGATAGTCGCCGGTACATTGCCGTTGCCACCGTTGGGTCAACCCACGGCCAAAGCCAATGCCTGCTCGTTGCTGATCAACGATAACGGTGAGATCGTCGCGCGCTATGACAAGCTGCATCTGTTCGATGTCGATGTCGCCGACAATCGCGGCCGGTACCGTGAATCCGATGACTATGCTTATGGCGGTAATGTAGTGGTGGCGGATACGCCGGTGGGGCGAGTCGGTCTGAGCGTGTGTTACGACTTGCGTTTCCCGGAGCTGTACAGTGAATTGCGTGCCGCCGGTGCCGAATTGATTACCGCACCGTCGGCCTTTACGGCCGTAACCGGCGCCGCGCATTGGGATGTACTGATCCGCGCGCGGGCCATCGAAACACAGTGTTATATCCTCGCGGCCGCACAGGGCGGCAGTCATCCGGGGCCACGCGAGACCTTCGGGCATGCGGCGATTGTCGACCCGTGGGGGCGTGTGCTGGCCCAGCAGGATCAAGGCGAGGCGGTGTTGCTGGCCGCCCGCGACAGCGATGAACAAGCGTCCATCCGGGCGCGCATGCCGGTGACGCGTCATCGGCGGTTTTTCTCGCAGGGCGCCCAGCGGCCTGCTTCAGAACACGAATTTAAGGCGTAAACCTATGAGCGAGTTGTTGTCCTCAGTCAGTGATCACCTGTTGGCACCCGGCGGTGTCACGATCGAGAGCCTGCAAGGCGTGCTCGGCGATCTGGCCGGGCCGGGCATCGATGCCGCCGACCTGTATTTCCAGGGCCAGATTTCCGAGTCATGGGCGCTGGAAGACGGCATCGTCAAGGAAGGCAGCTTCAACCTCGATCAGGGTGTCGGCGTGCGCGCGCAGTCCGGTGAGAAAACCGGTTTTGCCTACAGCAACGCGATCACCCTCGAGGCCCTCGGTGCAGCGGCGCGTGCGGCGCGTTCGATCTCCCGCGCCGGGCAGAACGGCACCGTGCAGGCGTTCACCAGCCAGGACGTCGCGCAACTGTACGCGCCCGATAACCCGCTGGAAGTGCTCAGCCGCGCGGAAAAAGTCGAGTTGCTCAAACGCATCGACGTCGCCACCCGCGCACTCGACCCACGGATTCAGCAGGTCAGCGTGAGCATGGCCGGGGTCTGGGAGCGAATCTTGGTGGCCTCCACCGACGGTGGCCTGGCCGCCGACGTGCGCCCACTGGTGCGTTTCAACGTAAGCGTCATCGTCGAACAGAATGGCCGTCGCGAACGCGGCGGGCACGGCGGCGGTGGGCGTACCGATTACCGCTACTTCCTCGCCGAAGACCGCGCCATGGGTTATGCCCGCGAGGCGCTGCGCCAGGCTCTGGTCAATCTGGAAGCGATTCCGGCGCCGGCCGGTACCTTGCCGGTGGTGCTGGGTTCGGGCTGGTCCGGGGTGCTGCTGCACGAAGCGGTCGGCCATGGCCTGGAAGGCGATTTCAACCGCAAGGGCAGTTCTGCCTACAGCGGGCGCATGGGCGAAATGGTTGCATCGAAACTCTGCACCATCGTCGATGACGGCACCTTGAGCGGCCGTCGCGGTTCGCTCAGCGTCGATGACGAAGGCACACCGACCGAGTGCACCACGCTGATCGAAAACGGCGTACTCAAGGGCTACATGCAAGACAAGCTCAATGCGCGCCTGATGGGCGTGGCGCGCACCGGTAACGGTCGTCGCGAATCCTATGCGCATCTGCCGATGCCCCGCATGACCAATACCTACATGCTTGGTGGCGAAAGTGATCCGGCGGAAATCATCGCCTCGGTGAAGAAGGGCATCTACTGCGCCAACCTCGGCGGCGGTCAGGTCGATATCACCAGCGGCAAGTTCGTGTTCTCGACCAGCGAGGCTTATCTGATCGAGGACGGCAAAATCACCGCACCGGTCAAAGGCGCGACATTGATCGGCAACGGCCCCGAGGCGATGAGCCGGGTGTCGATGGTCGGTAACGATCTGGCGCTGGACAGCGGTGTGGGTACGTGCGGCAAGGATGGGCAGTCGGTGCCGGTAGGTGTCGGCCAGCCAACGCTGAAAATCGATGCGATCACCGTGGGTGGCACGGGCGCATAAGAACGGTGGGGCTTTCGGGTGGCGCGCAGGACGGCCACCCGGTGGCGATTTTCAACGCAGGCCGCGTTGAGTCTCGTCCAGCTCCCGAATGTATTTGAAGATCTTGCGGCTCGAAGCAGGCGGTTTGTTTTGCGCAACCTCATGCTGGGCCTGACGGATCAGGGAACGCAATTGCTGGCGATCGGCGTCCGGGTACTCGATGACGAATTTCTCCAGCACGGCGTCATCGCCCGCGATCAGGCGGTCACGCCAGCGTTCCAGATTATGGAAACGCTCGTTGTACTGGCGAGTGGAGGCATCGAGTTGATCGAGCAGAGTCAGAATCGCGTCAGTGTCCTGGTCGCGCATCAGTTTGCCGATGAACTGCAAATGCCGTTTACGCGCGATGTTCGCGGTGTGCTTGGGCGCATCGGCCAATGCCCGGCGCAAAGCGTCGGTCAACGGCAGTTTGGCGACCAGATCAGGCTTGAGTGTGGTCAGGCGCTCGCCGAGGTCAACCAGCGCATGCAACTCGCGTTTGACCTGAGATTTGCTTTTTTCTCCCGTATCGAGGGAGTCGTCGTAAGAATCAACCATGGTGGCAGTCCGCAAAGAAACGCCGCCATGATAACCAGTCGGGGGCCGCTTGTCCGGCCCGGTCGCTCGATGACCCCAGCCGAAAGCAGAATTTGAGTGGAGATGAGCATGAGTGCAGTTCAAAGCGTCGGCCCGCAGGCATTGCCGGCACTGCAAGAACAGGTCGAGCAGATCATCGCCGAAGCCAAGCGCCAGGGCGCCAGCGCCTGTGAAGTCGCGGTGTCGCTGGAGCAGGGGCTGTCGACTTCGGTGCGTCAGCGCGAGGTCGAAACCGTTGAATTCAACCGTGATCAGGGTTTTGGTATCACCTTGTACGTCGGCCAGCGCAAAGGCTCGGCCAGCACCTCCGCGACCGGCCCGGAGGCGATTCGTGAAACCGTCGCAGCAGCACTGGCCATCGCCAAGCACACTTCCGAAGATGAAGCCTCGGGCCTCGCCGACGCCGCACTGATGGCCAGGGATGTGCAAGATTTCGACCTGTTCCACGAATGGGACATCACCCCGGAGCAGGCCATCGAGAAGGCTTTGCTCTGTGAGGCCGCGGCGTTCGATGCCGATGCGCGAATCAAGAACGCCGACGGCACCACCCTCAGCACCCATCAGGGCTGCCGGGTTTATGGCAACAGCCACGGTTTCATCGGCGGTTACGCGTCGACCCGGCACAGCCTGAGTTGCGTGATGATCGCCGAAGCTGACGGCCAGATGCAGCGCGATTACTGGTATGACGTCAATCGCCAGGGCAGTCTGCTCGCCGATCCGGTGAGCATCGGCCAGCGTGCAGCGCAACGGGCGGCGAGCCGTCTGGGCGCGCGGCCGGTGCCGACCTGCGAAGTGCCGGTGCTGTTTTCCGCCGAACTGGCGGGTGGTCTGTTCGGCAGCTTCCTCTCGGCAGTGTCCGGCGGCAGCCTGTATCGCAAATCGTCGTTTCTCGAAGGCACACTGGGACAGAAGCTGTTCCCGGAATGGCTGACCATTGATGAGCGTCCGCATCTGATGCGTGCCATGGGCAGTGCTTCCTACGACGGTGATGGCCTGGCGACTTACGCGAAACCGTTCGTCGAAAAGGGCGAGTTGGTCTCCTACATCCTCGGCACCTATTCCGGGCGCAAGCTGGGCATGCCGAGCACCGCCAACGCGGGCGGGGTGCATAACCTGTTCGTCACCCATGGCGACGAGGATCAGGCAGCACTGCTCAAGCGCATGGGCCGGGGATTGCTGGTCACCGAGTTGATGGGCCATGGCCTGAACATGGTCACCGGTGACTATTCGCGCGGCGCTGCGGGCTTCTGGGTGGAAAACGGCGAGATCCAGTTCGCCGTGCAGGAAGTGACCATCGCCGGCAACATGCGCGACATGTTCAAGCAGATTGTCGCAGTGGGTAATGATCTGGAACTGCGCAGCAACATCCGCACCGGCTCGGTGTTGATCGAGCGGATGACTGTCGCCGGCAGCTAAGCCGCGAATCCGCCAAGCCCAAAAGGCGCGCCATCCGTTGTGGATGGCGCGCCTTTTTTATTCGCTTCGCACAAATCCCCTGTGGGAGCGAGCCTGCTCGCGAAAGCGGTGGATCAGTTGTAAATGTGCTGACTGACACAGCGCATTCGCGAGCAGGCTCGCTCCCACAAGTGAACAGCGCAAACTCGAGTGCTTGTGTTGGTTCTCATTATCATCTAATAATAAATCTCATCTCCGAACGAGTCGCGGATCATGAGTTCTGCCTTGCACGAGCAGCTCTACCTCGAAAGCTGGCGCTGGATGAGCCGCCAGATCCGTTGCGCGCTAAAGCCTGCAAGGAAGGCCGCGCGGTGATCGACGTCGCCCTGGAACACACCGACCTGTCGCGCAGCCAGCTGGAAGAGTTGCTCAACCCCGAGAAGCTCACCGCCGGCGGCGTGTAAACCCCGTAACCGCTTTGGAGGCTCACCATGGAGCACTGGAAACGCACGATCGAACGGGCCAATCGCTGCTTCATGCTGGGCGAACTGATCGACGCCCGCGAGGCTTACCTGCAAGCCCTGGCCCTGGCGCAAGTGTTGTTCGAACGCTGGGCGGATGCCGACGAAGCGGTGGCGGCCTGCGTCGTCTCTCATCACAACCTCGCCGATCTGCATTTGCGCCTGAATCAACCGGAGGAGAGCGCCGAATATCTCTGCGCCATTCACCAGCGCTTGTTGCAGACCATGCAGGACGAACGCCTGCGCCCGGCCCTGCGTGAGGCGGCGTTGCGCCAGAGCAGCAAGACCTACGTCGAACTGTTGAATTTCATCAGCGAGCACGGCGAGTACCCGCGCACCCAGCGCCTGCTGCATCCGGACACCGGCAATGCCCGCCGCGCCTCAAATCCCCATCAGTATGGAGTCCACTGAAATGGCTTTTACCTTGCCTGCCTTGCCTTATGCCTACGATGCCCTTGAGCCGCACATCGATGCGCAGACCATGGAAATCCATTACACCAAGCATCACCAGACCTACATCAACAACCTCAACGCCGCCGTGGAAGGCACCGAATTCGCCGAGTGGCCAGTGGAAAAACTCGTCGCCAGCGTCCAGCAACTGCCGGAAAAGCTTCGCGCAGCGGTGATCAATCAGGGCGGCGGTCACGCCAATCACTCGCTGTTCTGGGAAGTGATGGTGCCCAACGGAGGCGGCAAGCCCGACGGCGCGCTGGCCACGGCTATTGATGAGCAACTGGGCGGACTCGACAGCTTCAAGGAAGCGTTCACCAAAGCCGCGCTGACCCGTTTCGGCAGCGGCTGGGCGTGGCTGAGCGTCACCCCGGAGAAAAAACTGATCGTAGAAAGCAGCGGCAACCAGGACAGTCCGTTGATGAACGGCAACACCCCGATCCTTGGCCTCGATGTCTGGGAGCACGCTTACTACCTGCGTTACCAGAACCGTCGCCCGGAATACATCAACGCGTTCTACAACGTGATCAACTGGCCGGAAGTTGCTGCGCGCTATCAGGCCGCACTGGTTTAAGCCTTCAATAAAAACAATCAGGGCTGATTATGGGCACGGAAACACTGGCGATCGGCAGCGGGCGCATGTTTCGTTACGCGGTGGGTTCGCTGTTGCTGTTGGCGGGGATGACTTTGCTGGTCGCCCACGCTTTGCAATGGCTGAATCTGGAACCGAGGCTGTTGCGCGCCTTGCAGGGCGGTGCCATCTGCGCCTTGGGCACGGCGCTTGGCGCGGTGCCGGTGCTGGTGGTCCGGCGCATGCCGCAGGCACTCAGCGACACCTTGCTGGGATTCGGTGCCGGGGTGATGCTGGCGGCGACGGCATTTTCGTTGATTGTGCCGGGCATAGCTGCGGCTGAGAGTCTTGGCCTGACGCCGTGGGCCGCCAGTGGCCTGATCTGCTTCGGCATCCTGCTCGGCGCGTTCGGTCTGTATCTGGTGGATCGGCGCGTCTCCGGTGCCTCGCCGGAAATGCTCGTCGGCACGCTGGAGCATCCGGTAATTCCCCCGCGAATCTGGCTGTTCGTGTTCGCCATCATCGCGCACAACATTCCGGAAGGCATGGCGGTTGGCGTATCTGCCGGAGGCGGGATGGCGGACGCCGACAGTCTGGCGATGGGCATTGCGTTGCAGGATGTGCCGGAAGGACTGGTGATTGCTCTGGTGCTGGCCGGGGCGGGAATGTCGCGGGTCAGAGCGTTTCTGATCGGCGCGGCGTCGGGGCTGGTCGAACCGGTATTTGCGCTGCTGTGTGCGTGGCTCGTGAGTCTGGCTCAGGTGCTATTGCCGCTGGGGCTGGCTCTGGCGGCGGGGGCGATGTTGCTGGTGGTGACCCACGAAGTGATTCCAGAGTCACGCCGTCATGGGTATGACAAGCTGGCCAGTCTGGGTCTGTTGATCGGGTTTTGTCTGATGATGGTGATGGATACGGCGTTGGGGTGAATGAAGGCGAGGAACAGTGTCCCCGCCTCAAGGATTATTCACCTTCGTCGAAATACCTTTCGATCAGATCGACCAATGCGTCCATGGCTTCCTGAGCCTGTTCGCCTTCGGTGCTCAAATGGATTTTGGTGCCTTTACCCGCCGCGAGCATCATCATTGCCATGATGCTCTTGCCGTCGACAGTCGTTTCAGGTGTGCGTCCCACCCGGATCGTGCAGTCTGGATACTGACCCGCCACGCCGACGAATTTGGCCGATGCCCGGGCATGCAGGCCCAGCTTATTGATGATTTCGATTTCACGAGCAGGCATCGCGGTGTGAATCCTTTAGGTGAGGTCGCGGTGGCGAACCTGGACGTTCTTCAGGGTTTTCTGCAGGGCCTGACCCAAACGTTCGGTCAGGTAGACGGAGCGGTGGTGCCCGCCGGTGCAGCCGATGGCAATGGTGACGTAGGCGCGGTTGCTGGCGGCGAAGCGTGGCAGCCACTTGTTCAGGTAGGCGTAGATGTCCTGATACATTTCTTCGACATCCGGCTGCTGCGCCAGGTACTCGGCCACAGGGGCATCGAGGCCGGACTGAGCGCGCAGCTCCGGTTTCCAGTACGGATTGGGCAGGCAGCGCACGTCGAACACCAGGTCGGCGTCGACCGGCATGCCGCGCTTGAAGCCGAACGACTCGACCAGAAACGCCGTGCCGGGCTCCGGTTGATTCAACAGGCGCAACTTCAAGGTGTCGCGCAGTTGATACAGATTCAGGCTGGTGGTGTTGATCTTCAGGTCGGCCAGATCGGCGATCGGACCGAGCAGGGCGGTTTCATCGTGAATCGCCTCGGCCAGTGAGCGATTGGCGTTGCTCAGCGGGTGACGACGACGGGTCTCGGAAAAACGCTTGAGCAGGGTTTCTTCATCGGCGTCCAGGTACAGCACATCGCACTTGATATGCTTGGCACGCACGTCTTCGAGCAATTCGGGGAAGCGTGACAGATGGCTGGGCAGGTTGCGCGCATCGATCGACACGGCGACCAGCGGCTGCGCCAGTTCCGTGTGAATCAGCGCCCGCTCGGCCAGTTCCGGCAGCAAACCGGCCGGCAGATTGTCGATGCAGTAGTAGCCGTTGTCCTCAAGGACATTCAGGGCGGTACTTTTACCCGAGCCCGAACGGCCACTGACAATGATCAAGCGCATGATTAGTGCCCGTTCTGCTCGTCCAGTACAACCTGGTACAAGGCTTCATTGCTCGGAGCGCTGCGCAATTTGTCGCGCACTTCCTTGCGGTCGAGCATGCTGGCGATCTGGCGCAACAACTCCAGATGCGCGTCGGTCGCGGCTTCCGGGACAAGCAGCACGAAGAGCAGGTCCACCGGAGCGCCGTCGATGGCGTCGAAATCGATCGGGGCTTCGAGGTGCAGCAGGGCGCTCACTGGCCCCGCGCACCCCTTGAGGCGGCAGTGGGGAATGGCGATGCCGTTGCCAAAACCGGTGGAGCCGAGTTTTTCACGGGCGATCAGCGCCTCGAAGACATCCTGCATCGCCAGATCCGGCACTTCGCGGTGGATCAGGTTGGCAATCTGTTCGAGGGCTTTTTTCTTGCTGCCGCCCGGCGCGTTCACTTGGGAACGGCCGGGGGTCAGGATGGTTTCAAGTCGGATCATGGATAGGGGTGTTAACGACCGGTCGCGCCCTGGAGGAGGCTCTGGGTCTTTTCCTTATGCTTTTTGAGTTGGCGATCCAGCTTGTCGGTAAGTGAGTCGATCGCAGCGTACATGTCGGTATCTTCTGCGTTTGCGACCACTTCGCTGCCGGGGATATGCAAGGTGGCTTCGATCTTCTGCTTCAGCTTTTCGACGCACATCGTGACCTGCACGTTGGTGATCTTGTCGAAATGTCGCTCCAGTCGCTGGAGTTTTTCCTCGATGTAGGAACGCAGAGGTTGGGTCACTTCCAGTTGGTGTCCACTGATGTTGACTTGCATACAGCTTCTCCTTCGTTGCCAGTGCATAAAGCGGCAGGCCGAAAAGCCTGCCACTGGAACGCTGTAACGTGGCTTACATCAACCGCTTGCGTTCGCTCGAAGGCGCGATTCCGAGGGATTCGCGGTACTTGGCGACGGTGCGGCGAGCCACCTGAATGCCTTGTGCCTCCAGTAAACCAGCGATCTTGCTGTCACTCAACGGCTTTTTCTGATTTTCCGCTGCGACCAGTTTCTTGATGATCGCGCGGATCGCCGTGGACGAGCATTCGCCGCCTTCGGAGGTACTGACGTGGCTGGAGAAAAAGTATTTCAGCTCATAAATACCGCGCGGGGTATGCATGAATTTTTGTGTGGTCACCCGGGAAATCGTCGATTCGTGCATGCCGACCGCTTCGGCGATGTCATGCAATACCAACGGCTTCATTGCTTCGTCGCCGTATTCGAGGAAGCCGCGCTGATGTTCGACGATCTGCGTGGCCACTTTCATCAGGGTTTCGTTACGGCTCTGCAGGCTCTTGATGAACCAGCGCGCTTCCTGCAACTGGTTGCGCATGAAAGTGTTGTCGGCGCTGGTGTCGGCACGCTTCACAAAACCGGCGTACTGGGCGTTGACGCGCAGGCGAGGCACCGATTCCTGGTTCAGCTCGACCAGCCAGCGCTCGTTGTCCTTGCGCACGATCACGTCGGGAATCACGTATTCGGCTTCGGTCGACTCGATCTGTGAGCCGGGACGCGGATTGAGGCTCTGCACCAGTTCGATGACCTGGCGCAGCTCGTCTTCCTTGAGCTTCATGCGCCGCATCAACTGGCTGTAATCGCGGCTGCCGAGCAGGTCGATGTAATCGGCGACAAGCCGCTTGGCCTCGGTCAGCCACGGCGTCTTCGCGGGCAGCTGGCGCAGTTGCAGGAGCAGGCATTCGCTGAGGTTGCGGGCGCCGATACCAGCGGGCTCGAATTGCTGGATGCGATGCAGGACGGCTTCGATTTCGTCGAGCTCGATGTCCAGTTCCGGATCGAACGCTTCAAGAATTTCTTCGAGTGTTTCGTCCAGATAGCCCTGGTTGTTGATGCAGTCGATCAGGGTGACAGCGATCAGGCGATCGGTGTCGGACATCGGCGCCAGGTTCAGTTGCCAGAGCAGATGGCTTTGCAGGCTCTCGCCGGCGGACGTGCGGGTGGTGAAATCCCACTCATCGTCATCGCTGCTCGGCAGGCTGCTGGCGCTGGTCTGGTAGACGTCTTCCCAGGCAGTATCCACTGGCAGTTCGTTGGGGATGCGCTCGTTCCAATCGCCATCCTCGAGGTTATCCACCGTCGGGGCGGTTTCCTGGTAGGAGGGTTCCTGGATTTCGGCGGGCTTCTGTTCGGCGTTGTCGGCCAGAGGATCGGCGTTGTCGAAGTCGTCGCCTTCTTCCTGGCGTTCGAGCATCGGATTGGATTCCAGAGCCTCCTGGATCTCCTGTTGCAGGTCCAGGGTCGACAATTGGAGCAGGCGGATGGCCTGTTGCAGCTGCGGTGTCATCGTCAGCTGCTGGCCCATTCTCAAGACTAGCGATGGTTTCATGGCAGGGGCTTAACACCTTATTCGCCGGCGCTTTGCGCCATCCACTACAGGGCGCCGAAGCGCCAAACTTAAGCAAATTATATGCCTGAAACTGAAGTGTTTGCCTAGAGCGCTGTAACAATTAAAGCGTATAAATGCGCCTTGAATCGATACAGCGCTGTCGCGCTTACAGGCGGAACTCGTGACCCAGATACACTTCCTTGACCAGATCGTTGGCCAGGATGGTCTCGGCATCGCCTTCAGCGATCAGTTGACCGTCGTTGACGATGTAAGCGGTTTCGCAAATGTCCAGCGTCTCACGCACGTTGTGGTCGGTGATCAGCACACCGATGCCCTTGGCCTTGAGGTGGTGGATGATCTGCTTGATGTCGCCGACGGAGATCGGGTCAACACCGGCGAACGGTTCGTCGAGCAGGATGAACTTGGGTGCAGTGGCCAGGGCGCGAGCGATTTCCACCCGGCGACGCTCACCGCCGGACAGGCTCATGCCGAGGTTGTCGCGGATGTGGCTGATGTGGAATTCCTGCAGCAGGCTTTCCAGCTCCTTGCGACGACCGGCCTTGTCCAGCTCCGGGCGGGTCTCGAGGATCGCCATGATGTTGTCGGCGACCGACAGTTTGCGGAAGATCGACGCTTCTTGCGGCAGATAGCCGATACCGGCCTTGGCGCGGCCGTGCATCGGCTGGTGGCTGACGTCAAGATCGTCGATCAGCACGCGACCCTGATCTGCCTGCACCAGGCCAACGATCATGTAGAAGCACGTAGTCTTGCCGGCGCCGTTCGGGCCGAGCAAGCCGACGATCTGCCCGCTGTCGATCGACAGGCTGACGTCACGCACGACCTGGCGGCTTTTATAGGCCTTGGCCAGGTGCTGAGCTTTCAGAGTTGCCATTACTGGGATTTCTCTTCGGTTTTCTTCTTCGGCTGGATCACCATGTCGATGCGCGGACGCGATTCGGTGACCTTGCTGCCCGTGGCGCGACCGGCGCTGGCCAGTTTCTTCACGGTGTCGTAGACGATTTTTTCGCCCTGGGTGACGTTGTTATCCTTGTCGATAACCTTGGCCTTGTCGATCAGCACCACCCGATTCTGCTGGGCGTGGTATTGAATCGTCACGCCGTAGCCCTTGACCGGGTTGGCGTCGCCCTGGGTCTGCAACTGCTCGAAGTAAGCCAGGTTGCCTACCGAGGTCACCACGTCGATGTCGCCATTGGGCGCGCGAGTCATGGTCACGGTGTTGCCTTTGACGATCATCGAACCCTGGGTAATGATCACGTCACCTTTATAGGTGGCGATGCCATTCTTGTCGTCCAGTTGGGCGTCGTCGGCCTGAATGCGGATAGGCTGCTGCTGATCGTTCGGCAGGGACCAGGCGCTCGCGCTTCCCAGTGCTGCGCCCAGACTGAGCAAAATAGGGAGGGTTTTAACGAGCCTCATACTGTCCTCTTACGTTCGATTGCAGGTGTATCCTGCTGTCCTTCAGGTACGCTTTCATTCCGACGCCAGTCGATACGCCGCCAGCGCCCTCGATTCTAACGGGTTGCGCGGTCTGCGCATATTCTTGCTGCGGGAACACGGTCATGCGGGTGCTGGTGATCAGGGTGCCGCGCTGTTTCTCATCGGTGCGCTGTACGCGTACCGAATCGATCAATTCAACTTCGGTGCCGCCCGAATTCACTTCGCCGCGCTCGCTGGTCACGTGCCACGGGAAGTCGGTGCCGCGATACATGTTCAAGTCAGGCTTGGTTACCAGAGTGACATCGGTGGCCTTGACGTGCTCGGCCTTGTCGGAGGTCATCTCATACTGCACCTTGCCGTCGGGCAGGTACTGAATGGTGTGCGTGTTGGTCGCATACCAGTCGATCGGATTCTCGGCGGCCGAGACCGGCGGCTTGTCGAGGAAGCGTTCCGGGCTGATGTTCCAGTAGCCGACCGCAGCGAAAATCGCCGCGATGCAGCCGAACAGCAGGAAATTGCGAAACTTTTTGCTAAACATGGTCAGGCTCACAGGTACGCGGCGTTGGCCGCTTCGAGGCGGTCCTGGGCGCGCAGGATCAATTCGCAGAATTCGCGGGCGGCACCTTCGCCGCCACGGGCGCGGGTAACGCCGTGGGCGTGTTCGCGGACGAAATCGGCAGCGTTGGCCACCGCCATGCCCAGCCCTACACGGCGGATCACCGGCAAGTCTGGCAGATCGTCACCC
Organism: Pseudomonas siliginis; assembly: GCF_019145195.1. Taxonomy (GTDB): domain Bacteria; phylum Pseudomonadota; class Gammaproteobacteria; order Pseudomonadales; family Pseudomonadaceae; genus Aquipseudomonas; species Aquipseudomonas siliginis. Next base: position 198,952 of record NZ_JAHSTW010000010.1, on the reverse strand, counting down.
AGGTAGGCGACTTCTTCATAGCTTAGGCCCAGTTGCGCGAGCAGACCGTCGAGTACCACCAGTTTGTCCTCGCGCCCCTGAAACAGATGCGGGATGCCGAGGTTTTTCGCGCGGCGCTCGACCACCGGGGTCTTGCGGCCACTGATGATCGCCGTTTGTACGCCGGCATTCATCAGCATCTTGATGCCCTGACCGTCGAGGGTATTGAAGGTCTTGAACTCGCTGCCGTCTTCAAGGAAGTACAGGCGCCCATCGGTGAGCACACCGTCGACGTCGAACACAGCCAGTTTGATTGCTTTGCCGCGTTGCAGCAGATCGTTGCTCATTACATGACTCCTGCGCGCAGCAGATCGGAGAGGTTGAAGGCGCCGATCGGGCGATCCTCCTCGTCGACGACTACCAGGGCGTTGATTCGATGGTCTTCCATGATTTTCAGGGCTTCGGCGGCGAGCATGTCGGGCCGGGCGGTCTTGCCGTGTGCAGTCATCACTTGGTCGATGGTGGCGCTGCGGATGTCGATGGCGCGATCCAGCGTGCGGCGCAAATCACCGTCGGTGAAGATCCCGGCGAGCTTGCCATCGGCTTCAATAATAGCGGTCATGCCCAGACCCTTGCGGGTCATTTCCATCAGCGCGTCCTTGAGCAGGGTACCGCGTTGTACCTGCGGCAGCTCCTGCCCGGCGTGCATGACGTTTTCGACTTTCAGCAGCAGGCGACGGCCAAGGGCGCCACCGGGATGCGAGAAGGCAAAATCTTCGGCGGTAAAACCACGCGCTTCCAGCAGGGCCACGGCCAGAGCGTCGCCCATGACCAGTGCGGCCGTGGTCGAAGAGGTCGGTGCCAGATTCAGCGGACAGGCTTCGTGCTCTACATGCACATTGAGATTGACCTCGGCAGCCTTCGCCAATGGCGACTGTGGATTGCCGGTGACGCTGATCAGCTGGATACCCAGGCGTTTGATCAATGGCAGCAGCGTTACGATTTCGTTGGTCGAGCCGGAGTTCGACAGGGCCAGAATCACATCGTCGCGGGTGATCATGCCCATGTCGCCGTGGCTGGCTTCGGCCGGATGCACGAAAAACGCTGGAGTGCCGGTGCTGGCGAGGGTGGCGGCGATCTTGTTGCCGACGTGCCCGGATTTGCCCATGCCGACTACGACCACGCGGCCCTTGCTGGCCAGAATCATCTCGCAGGCGCGTACGAAATCGGCGTCGATATGGGCCATCAAGCCTTGGACGGCTTCCACTTCGAGGCGGATGGTGCGTTGTGCCGATTGAATCAGGTCGCGGGTTTTGCTCATGTCAGAATCGTATGGGCCGATGAAAAGGCGGCGATTATAGCGGTTATGTGGCAAAGCCTCACGCAAGTTCGACGTGCTTTGTCATTACTGGTTACCAAAACCCTCTGAAAGTCGCTCAGGCCCTCTTCAGTCGGCGATCTTGGCCGGGTTCTCGCTTGGGCGCTCAGCCTTTGCAGTGATATAGTTCGCCGCCAGTTCGGCCTGCCCGGGATGCAGGTGTTTCCGAGGAAAGTCTGGCATCCCAGTGAGAGGCTGCATCGCAAGGAGTTTAGATGAGTGCCGATAACGCCTACGCGGTCGAGCTGAAGGGAGTCTCCTTCAAGCGCGGTGCGCGGAGCATTTTCAATAACGTCGATATCCGCATCCCGCGCGGCAAGGTCACCGGCATCATGGGGCCTTCCGGCTGCGGCAAGACCACGCTGCTGCGCCTGATGGGCGCGCAGTTGCGGCCGTCCGGCGGCGAAGTCTGGGTCAACGGGCAGAACCTGCCGACGCTGTCGCGCAGTGATCTGTTCGATGCGCGCAAGCACATGGGCGTGCTGTTTCAGAGCGGTGCGCTGTTCACCGACCTCGATGTGTTCGAGAACGTGGCCTTTCCGCTACGGGTGCACACGCAACTGCCGGAAGACATGATTCGCGACATCGTCCTGCTCAAATTGCAGGCCGTGGGGCTGCGTGGCGCCATCGAGCTGATGCCGGACGAACTGTCCGGCGGCATGAAGCGCCGCGTGGCGCTGGCCCGGGCGATTGCCCTCGATCCGCAGATTCTCATGTACGACGAGCCTTTTGTGGGCCAGGACCCGATTGCCATGGGCGTGTTGGTGCGCCTGATCCGCCTGCTCAACGATGCACTGGGAATCACCAGCATCGTGGTCTCGCACGACCTGGCGGAAACCGCGAGCATTGCCGACTACATCTATGTCGTGGGCGATGGTCAGGTGCTGGGGCAGGGCACGCCGGATGAGCTGATGAATTCGGATGACCCGCGTATCCGTCAGTTCATGACCGGTGATCCCGATGGCCCGGTGCCGTATCACTTTCCAGCGACGGATTACCGCGCAGATCTTCTGGGGAAGCGTTGATGCGCAGAATTTCATTGATGGAACGCGTGCGTCGGTTCGGCGAATCGGCGATCGACGCGGTCGCGGTGTTTGGTCGGGCGACCCTGTTCCTGTTTCACGCCCTGCTGGGCCGTGGCGGTATCAGCGGTGGGTTCGGCCTGTTGGTCAAGCAACTGCATTCGGTCGGCGTCATGTCGCTGGTGATCATCGTGGTCTCCGGCATTTTCATCGGCATGGTCCTGGCGTTGCAGGGCTTCAGCATTCTTTCCAGCTATGGTTCAGAGCAGGCGGTGGGGCAGATGGTCGCCCTGACACTGCTGCGTGAACTGGGGCCGGTGGTCACGGCGTTGCTGTTTGCCGGGCGGGCCGGTTCGGCGTTGACCGCCGAGATCGGCAACATGAAATCCACCGAGCAGCTGTCCAGCCTGGAAATGATCGGTGTCGATCCGCTCAAGTACATCATTGCCCCGCGCCTGTGGGCCGGCTTCATTTCCCTGCCGGTGCTGGCGATGATTTTCAGCGTCGTCGGCATCTGGGGCGGTTCGTGGGTGGCGGTCGACTGGCTGGGCGTCTACGAAGGCTCGTACTGGGCGAACATGCAGAACAGCGTGAACTTCACCAGTGATGTGCTCAATGGCGTGATCAAGAGTGTCGTTTTCGCCTTTGTCGTGACCTGGATCGCCGTATTCCAAGGCTATGACTGTGAACCCACGTCCGAGGGGATCAGTCGTGCCACCACCAAGACCGTGGTGTTTGCCTCGCTGGCAGTGCTCGGCCTGGACTTTATTCTGACCGCTTTGATGTTTGGAGATTTCTGATGCAAAACCGCACCCTGGAAATCGGTGTCGGCCTGTTCCTGCTGGCAGGGATCCTGGCTTTGCTGCTGCTCGCCTTGCGCGTCAGCGGCCTGTCTCCGACTTCGTCCACCGACACTTACAAGTTGTATGCGTATTTCGACAATATCGCCGGTCTGACTGTCAGAGCCAAAGTGACCATGGCCGGTGTGACCATCGGCAAGGTCACCGCAATCGATCTGGATCGCGACAGCTTCACCGGTCGGGTCACGCTGCAAGTGGATAAAAAGGTCGACAACCTGCCGGTCGATTCGACTGCATCTATCCTCACCGCGGGTCTGCTGGGCGAGAAATACATCGGTATCAGCGTCGGTGGTGAAGACACCCAGTTGAAAGACGGTGGAACCATCCACGACACGCAGTCGTCACTGGTACTGGAAGACCTGATCGGTAAATTCCTGCTCAATACCGTTAGCAAAGACGCCAAATGAGGAGCTTTTGAATGATCTCTATCTTGCGACGTGGCCTGTTGGTGTTGCTCGCGGCCCTGCCGTTGATGGCTAACGCTGCACCGGGGCAATCGGCTCATGACCTGATTCAGGACACCACGAACCGGATGCTTGCCGACTTGCAGGCAAATAAAGAGAAGTACAAGCAGGATCCGCAGGATTTCTATGCGGCGCTCAACAGCATTGTGGGGCCGGTGGTGGATGCCGAGGGCATCTCCAAAAGCATCATGACCGTGAAGTATTCGCGCAAGGCCACGCCTGAGCAGATGCAGCGCTTTCAGGAAAACTTCAAGCGCGGTCTGTTCCAGTTCTATGGCAACGCTCTGCTGGAATACAACAACCAGGGCATCACGGTTGACCCGGCCAAAGACGAATCGGGCGACCGCACCAGCGTCAACATGACCGTCAAGGGCAGCAATGGCGCGATCTATCCGGTGCAGTACACGCTTGAGAAGATCAGCGGCGAGTGGAAACTGCGCAACGTGATCATCAACGGCATCAACATCGGCAAGCTGTTCCGTGACCAGTTTGCTGACGCCATGCAACGCAATGGCAACGATCTGGACAAGACCATCGATGGCTGGGCCGGTGAAGTGGCCAAGGCCAAGCAGGAAACCGACAAAGCCGCCGCGAAGCCAGCGCAATGAGTGAGGCGGCAGTTCGTATGAGTGATGTCGACGAGCTGGTGCTCAGCGGCGTGCTGGATTACCGCACCGGGCCTGAGCTGCGCAAGGAAGGGCAGGCGCTGATCAAGTCGAGCAAGGCGTCCGCGCTGGTCATCGATTGTTCGGCGGTGCAGAAGTCCAGCAGCGTCGGCCTGTCGTTGCTGCTGTGCTTCATGCGCGATGCGCAGGCGGCCGGCAAGGCCGTCAGCATCCGTGCGATGCCTGAAGACATGCGCGAAATCGCTCAGGTCAGTGAATTGACCGAGCTGTTGGCGCAACCCTGAACCATCATCTATAAAGAAGCCCCCCGTCAGAGTCCTGCGTTGCGGGGTTCGCAGGCGCGGGGCTTTTTTGTATGATGTCCGACCCGTGCGCACAGGGCGCCGATTGAGGTTGAGCATGCAGGCCGTAGAAGTGAAGAGCTTCCTTGAAGGAAAGCTGCCAGGAACGCTGGTAGAAGTTGAAGGCGAAGGCTGCAACTTCCAGCTGAACGTGATTAGCGATGAACTGGCGGCGTTGAGCCCGGTGAAGCGTCAGCAGCAGGTCTATGCCCATTTGAACCCATGGATCACCGATGGCAGCATCCATGCGGTCACTATGAAATTTTTCAGCCGCGCGGCCTGGGCCGAGCGCACCTGAGCCCTAGGGCGTCGAGATACTAATGGATAAATTGATTATTACCGGTGGCGCTCGTCTTGATGGCGAGATCCGCATTTCCGGCGCGAAGAACTCCGCCCTGCCGATTCTGGCCGCGACCTTGCTGTGCGATGGCCCGGTCACCGTTGGCAACCTGCCGCACCTGCACGACATCACCACCATGATCGAGCTGTTCGGGCGCATGGGCATCGAGCCGGTAATCGACGAGAAGCTCAGCGTCGAAATCGACCCGCGCACCATCAAGACCCTGATCGCGCCGTACGAACTGGTGAAAACCATGCGTGCGTCGATCCTTGTGCTCGGCCCGATGGTCGCGCGTTTCGGGGAAGCCGAAGTCGCGCTGCCTGGCGGTTGCGCCATCGGTTCGCGTCCGGTCGATCTGCACATCCGCGGTCTGGAAGCCATGGGCGCAGTCATCGACGTCGAAGGCGGCTACATCAAGGCCAAGGCACCTGAAGGTGGCTTGCGCGGCGCGCACTTCTTCTTCGACACCGTCAGCGTGACCGGTACCGAGAACATCATGATGGCCGCTGCACTGGCCAAAGGCCGCAGCGTGTTGCAGAACGCCGCGCGCGAACCTGAAGTGGTCGACCTGGCGAACTTCCTCAACGCCATGGGCGCCAAGGTTTCCGGTGCAGGCACCGACACCATCACCATCGATGGCGTCGAGCGTCTGGGTTCGGCGTTCTACAAGGTCATGCCTGACCGTATCGAAACCGGCACCTATCTGGTCGCTGCTGCCGTGACCGGTGGCCGCGTGAAGGTCAAGGACACCGATCCGACCATCCTCGAAGCGGTACTGGAAAAGCTGCGTGAGGCCGGTGCGGAAATCACCTGCGGTGAAGACTGGATCGAGCTGAACATGCACGGCAAGCGCCCGAAGGCGGTCAACGTGCGCACCGCGCCGTACCCGGCGTTCCCGACCGACATGCAGGCCCAGTTCATCTCGCTCAACGCCATTGCCGAAGGTACTGGTGCGGTGATCGAGACGATCTTCGAAAACCGTTTCATGCACGTGTACGAGCTGCACCGCATGGGCGCGCATATCCAGGTTGAAGGCAACACTGCCATCGTCACCGGTATCGAGAAGCTCAAGGGCGCGCCAGTCATGGCCACCGATCTGCGCGCATCGGCCAGTCTGGTGATCTCGGCGCTGGTTGCCGAAGGCGACACGCTGATCGACCGCATCTACCACATAGACCGTGGTTACGAGTGCATCGAAGAAAAACTGCAAATGCTGGGTGCCAAGATCCGTCGCGTTCCGGGCTGATCGCTGCATCGGGACACACGGACGTGTCCACTGAATTCGTTTCGAGTCGAGGGTGTACGCACCCTCGATGTGTGTCCGGCGCCGATTGCGACCGGGCATGAGTACCTTGATAAGGACTGACGTTTCCCATGTTGACCATCGCACTGTCCAAGGGCCGCATCCTTGACGACACCCTGCCGCTTCTCGCTGAAGCGGGCATCGTGCCGACCGAGAATCCGGACAAGAGCCGCAAGCTGATCATTCCCACGACCCAGGACGACGTGCGTCTGCTGATCGTGCGTGCCACCGACGTGCCGACCTATGTCGAGCATGGCGCGGCCGACCTCGGCGTTGCCGGTAAGGACGTGCTGATGGAATACAGCGGCCAGGGCCTGTACGAGCCGCTGGACCTGCAGATCGCCCAATGCAAGCTGATGACCGCCGGCAAGATCGGCGCGGCCGAGCCCAAGGGCCGTCTGCGCGTGGCGACCAAGTTCGTCAACGTTGCCAAGCGTTATTACGCCGAGCAGGGCCGTCAGGTCGACATCATCAAGCTGTACGGCTCGATGGAACTGGCGCCGCTGATCGGGCTGGCCGACAAGATCATCGACGTGGTCGACACCGGCAACACCCTGCGCGCTAACGGCCTGGAGCCACAGGAACTGATCGCCACGATCAGCTCGCGTCTGGTGGTCAACAAGGCTTCAATGAAAATGCAGCACGCCCGAATCCAGGCGTTGATCGACACGCTGCGCAACGCAGTGGAATCGCGACACCGCGGCTGATCTACCAGCGCGGCCCGAGGCCGCGCCGTCTATCCGCCTCATAGCCAGAATTCTCAGGTGCCCAAGCGGATCGAATGCTAGTTTCGGGCGCCTGAGTTTTTTGCCAATTCCTATGAGGCTCTCGCTATGACCGCACCGACTGCAATTCGCCGACTCAACGCTGCTGACCCGGATTTCGCGCATCATCTGGATCATCTGCTGAGCTGGGAAAGTGTGTCTGACGACTCGGTCAATCAGCGCGTGCTCGACATCATCAAGGCTGTGCGCGAGCGCGGTGACGCGGCGCTGGTCGAGTTCACCCAGAAGTTCGACGGCCTCGAAGTCGCCTCGATGGCCGACCTGATCCTGCCGCGCGAGCGTCTCGAACTGGCCCTGACCCGCATCACTGTGCCGCAACGCGAGGCCTTGGAAAAAGCCGCCGCCCGCGTGCGCAGCTATCACGAAAAACAGAAGCAGGATTCCTGGAGCTACACCGAGGCTGACGGCACGGTGCTCGGCCAGAAAGTCACGCCGCTGGATCGTGCCGGCCTTTACGTGCCGGGCGGCAAGGCCTCGTATCCGTCGTCGGTATTGATGAACGCGATTCCGGCCAAGGTCGCCGGCGTGACCGAAGTAGTCATGGTCGTGCCAACCCCGCGCGGTGAAATCAACGAGCTGGTGCTGGCCGCTGCCTGTATCGCCGGTGTCGACCGCGTGTTCACCATCGGCGGCGCGCAAGCAGTTGCCGCACTGGCGTACGGCACCGAAAGCGTGCCGCGTGTCGACAAGGTTGTCGGCCCGGGCAATATCTATGTCGCCACGGCCAAGCGCCATGTGTTCGGCCAGGTCGGCATCGACATGATCGCCGGCCCTTCGGAAATTCTTGTGGTGTGCGACGGCCAGACTGATCCGGACTGGATCGCCATGGACCTGTTCTCCCAGGCCGAGCACGACGAAGACGCGCAAGCGATTCTGGTCAGCCCTGACGCCGAGTTCCTCGACAAGGTGGCCGCGAGCATCGATAAATTGCTGCCGACCATGGACCGCGCGACCATCATCGAAACTTCGATCAATGGCCGTGGTGCGCTGATCCAGGTCACTGACATGGCCCAGGCCATCGAAGTCGCCAACCGTATCGCCCCGGAACACCTGGAGTTGTCGGTCGCTGATCCACAAGCCTGGCTGCCGCAGATCCGCCACGCCGGTGCGATCTTCATGGGCCGCCACACTTCCGAAGCGTTGGGCGATTACTGCGCCGGTCCGAACCACGTGTTGCCGACTTCCGGCACCGCGCGGTTCTCCTCGCCGCTGGGCGTCTACGACTTCCAGAAGCGCTCGTCGATCATCTTCTGCTCCGAGGCCGGCGCTTCCGAGCTGGGCAAAACTGCATCGGTACTGGCCCGTGGCGAATCGCTGAGCGCCCACGCACGCAGCGCCGAATACCGCATCAAAGACCAAGACTTTCTGAAAGGGCAGGGGAACTGAGCGATGAGTAAATTCTGGAGCCCGTTCGTCAAGGATCTGGTGCCCTACGTGCCGGGTGAACAGCCGAAGCTGACCAAGCTGGTCAAGCTCAATACCAACGAAAATCCGTATGGCCCGTCGCCAAAAGCGCTGGCGGCGATGCAAGCCGAGCTCAACGACAACCTGCGCCTGTACCCGGATCCGAACAGTGATCTGCTGAAAAACGCCGTGGCCGACTATTACGGCGTGCAAACCAGTCAGGTGTTCCTTGGCAACGGTTCGGACGAAGTGCTCGCGCACATCTTCCACGGTCTGCTGCAACACGATCAGCCGCTGCTGTTCCCGGACATCAGCTACAGCTTCTATCCGGTCTACTGCGGTCTGTACGGCATTGAATTCGATGCGGTGCCACTGGATGCACAATTCCAGATCAACCCGGCCGATTACGCCAAACCGAATGGCGGGATCATTTTTCCCAACCCGAACGCCCCGACCGGTTGCCTGCTGGCGCTGGACGCCGTCGAGCAAATCCTCAAGGCCAGTCCTGATTCGGTCGTGGTCGTCGACGAGGCGTACATCGACTTCGGCGGCGAGACGGCGATCAGTCTGGTGGACCGCTATCCGAATCTGCTGGTGACGCAGACGCTGTCCAAGTCACGCTCGCTGGCGGGCCTGCGTGTCGGTCTGGCGGTAGGGCACCCGGACTTGATCGAAGCGCTGGAGCGGATCAAGAACAGCTTCAACTCCTATCCACTGGATCGTCTGGCGATTGTCGGCGCGGCGGCGGCTTTCGAAGATCGCGAGTATTTCGACAAGACCTGTCGTCAGGTGATCGAGAGCCGCGAATGGGCGGTGGCGCAGTTGCAGGCTAAAGGCTTTGAAGTGCTGCCGTCGGCTGCCAACTTCATCTTCGCTCGCCACCCGCAGCATGACGCGGCGGGCCTGGCGGCCAAGCTGCGCGAGCAGGGCGTGATCGTGCGGCACTTCAAGCAGGAACGGATTGCGCAGTTCTTGCGGATATCGGTGGGTACCCCGGAGCAGAATCAGGCGTTGATTGATGGGCTGGAGATGTGAAGTAGCCGAGCCGGATTATTGAAGCCATCAGATAATCGTGCCCATTGAGGGCACGATTTTTTTAGAATTGGATATCGGGCTCCTATTATAGTTTTTCCTTGTTGAATTCACGCTGTTTCGGTAGGTGGGTAAGTTTGTCTTTTATTACCATGCAATATCAAAATCGCCAGTAACAGATTCGTTATCAACGTCAGTGAATTTGAACGTGCCAGATGCTTTTTTCATGTCGGTGGAAAGTGTCAAATTCAAGGTGCCATTGGTGTGCACCTCGTAACTTTGGCTTCCATTATTTCCAAAAAAATATCCGAATATCGAGTAATTTTCTGGATAGTCTTCGTAAATTCGATATTCGTGTTTACCTTCTTGCGGGTTTACGGGAAGGGACACTACAAAGTATGTATTGTCCAATCTGCCAACAAAAGCAATGCTTTCACCTCCGTTTCCACTAGCGTATCGTACGTGTTCGACTTGTACGAATTTGTGCTGTTCTTTAAGTCTGGTAAATTTGATATGACTCTTGGCAGGTGTCACGACATCTCCGTTTGTTTGGGAGTTGCGAGTTTTCATTTTTTTGTTTCTCTTTTGCGCGATTAAGGGAAGCCTAAAGTTAGTCAACTACTTATAGTTTATCTACTGTCATATCTGACAGGTTTTTAGAATCTTTCTTTTGGTGTTTAGTTTCGTTTGGTTATATGAGGCTATATGAATGCATTGAATTTTGGAGAGGTGCTAAATTGCCCGAGCGGGAAATAATCGCGTGGCACTTCAATCAGGATCGGAACGCGCAGCTTTGCGGATGTCGTGGGCACGGCGTTGCAGGATCAGGCGTTGATTCATGGTCCGGGGCGATACATAAGATCTGCACCGAAGAGAATTCCAGATCTTGACAGATAGAACGGGAATCCATTCCACAATCGTTACCATGCTTGATGTTGATTAGGCTTTATTAAATTCAAATCTTCCTGAACTCTGTGTGCCTGATTTTTATTTGGGATAGTAGATTTACATTTGCTGGTGTGAAATTGTTTGTAAGCTTTTCCGGCTGCCCTGATTTTCTTGAGGATAGAAGAGGTTGAGGATCGCTAATAATCCGAGGTGCTATCAGATCTAACGGTCGTTCTGTCTTTTTGTTTCATGTGTTGTTCATTTGCAGGAGTAATAGTCAGGAGATTTGATCGAGAAAACTTGCTCACGATGCGCCATAAGCGAATCGCTATTCATGGGGCGCTATCGCGAGCAAGAGCGTATCCCGCGGAACTTATGTTAACTATTCATGATGCGCTTCACCAAGGAACGTCAGCGAACTGAACAACCCACGACTGTCCACATCCACACTGTCCTTCACCGGCACTTCAACCTGCGCCGCAATCACATTCAACCCTTCATTACGCACCAGCACCTGCGCACGCCCATCCTTGTCGGTCTCGGTGCTCAGGGTGTTTGGCGCGCTGCGATAGTCGCCAATCAACTTCACCCCTGCCGCCGGTTTGCCATCGAGAAGCACCTGCACCGGTAACGATTTGCCCGGCCCGACCGTCAGCGGATCGACCTCCGGCAGGATCAGCAGTTTGATCTGGTCCAGATTCGGCAATTTCGCCCCCGGCTGATAGATGGCCAGGCTGTACTTGAAGGTCTGCGTGGCCTCGGTGGCGCCGGGCACTTTGCTGCGTCCTTCGTTGATCCACTTCTTGTCCGCCGTCTGCGACCACATGCCATTATTCAGCGCCACGGCCATCACCGCCGGCGGCTTCAATGGTTTCAAACGGGCATGATCGGCCAGGCGCTCGACGCTGACCGGGATCATTTTGCCGCTTGCGTCATAAGCCCAGGCACCGCTGATTTTTTGTGCCTTGAAGGCGTTGTCTTCGGCGCCGTGACCGTAGACCACTTCGATGTTGCCGCGTCGTTCCTCTGTCCACAGGCCGTGGGCCGACACTTGCCCGGTGAAGAGCGCAGCGATGAGCAGAAGGGATTTGCCGTAGTGCATGGTGACGTCCTTTTACAGGTTGAGTGTCAGGCTGACGGTGAAATTGCGCGGCTCGCCGGGGTTGACCCAGTAGTTGCTGTAGGAGCGCTCGTAGTATTTTTCGTCGAAGATGTTGTTCAGATTCAGGCCGACCGTGACGGTGTCGCTGGCCTTGTAATGTGCGAGCAAATCCACGGTCTGGTAGGCCGGCAATTCGAAGTCGCTGCCGGATTCGCCCGAGCGATCGCCGACGTAAGTGAACGCTGCGCCGACGTCTGAACCGCGCAGACGGCCATCCTGAAATTCATAGACGCCCAGCAGACTGCTGCTGCGTTTGGCCACGCCGAGGATGCGGCTGCCGGTAGGAATGGTCGCGTCGCCCTTGGTCACCTCGGCGTCGATGTAGGCGAAGGCGCCGATGACCCGTATCGCGTCGGTCACCTGGCCGCTCACTTGCCAATCGAAACCCTGACTGCGCGCCTTGCCCATGGCGCGACTGGTGTCGGTGCCCGGATCGAGGGCGAGAACGTTTTCCTTGTCGATGTGGAAGAAGGCGAGGGTGCTGCTCACCCGCTCATCGAAGAGTTCGTTCTTGATCCCCACTTCGTAACCGACACCTTCTTCCGGGTCGAAGGATTTGCCGGAGGCATCCAGGCCGTTGTTCGGTTTGAACGAGGTCGAGGCGTTAGCGAACAGGCCGGTGTTCGGCGTGAGCTCATAGAGCAGGCCGGCGCGTTGAGTCAGCGCGTCGTGGCGCTGCTGGCTTTTGGCGTTGCGGCTGTGATCGTCGATGCGCTGATCGAAATGCTCGAAGCGCGCGCCGACCATGCCGCGCAGCTTGTCGGTGAAGATGATCTGGTCCTGCAGATTCAGCGCATGACTTTCGACGTGTTCGAAGAAGTCGGTGCCCGAGCGTACGCCATTGGGTTTCGGCTGGCCGTAAACCGGCTTATAGATGTCGATGGCGTAGGGGCCGCCGGCGACGGTGGTGACGCGTTCGTCCTTGCGGTAATTCTCGTACTCGGTGCCCACCAGCAATTCATGCTGCCACGGGCCGAGGTCGAACAGACCGCGCAGTTCCAGTTGGATGATGCTGTCGTGCCAACTCGTGTCGCGTTCGCGCAAGCGGCGGTTGACCGTATGGTCGTCGGCGTTCAGTGCTCGTTGTTCCGAGGCGTCGCCCCAGAGCTTGCCTTCCTTGTAGTGGCTGGCCAGGCGCAGTTTCCAGCTGTCGTTCAGATGGTGTTCAAGAGTGGCCTGGAGCAGGTTGTTGTGGTTGTCGATGTTGCCGTCGTTGGGCTCGCCCAAGAACGTCGAGCGCGATACGCCGCTCCATTTGTTGTTCGGCGCCACGACGCCACGATCGAACGTCGAGTTGTGACGGACGATTTCGCTCTCCACCAGCAGCGAGGTGTCCGGGTTCAACTGCCAACTGATCGAAGGCGCGACGAACACCCGCTGGCTGTCGACGTGGTCGCGAAAGCTTTTGTTGTCTTCTACGGCGAAGTTGATGCGCGAGAGCACATTGCCCTGATCATCGAGGGGCGTGTTGACGTCCAGCGCGGTGCGATAGCGGTCCCAACTGCCGGCGCTGGTCTGCAGAGTGGTGAACGCTTCGGGCTGCGGTTTTTTGGTGACGATGTTCACCGTACCGCCGGGATCGCCCCGGCCGTACAGGCTGGCGGCCGGGCCCTTGAGCACTTCGATGCGCTCTATATTGGCCGCATCTGGCGTACTCGGATAACCGCGATTGGCACTGAAGCCGTCCTTGTAGAACTCGGACGTGGTGAAGCCGCGCACGCTGTATTCGTACAGGGTCAGGCCGCCGAAGTTGTTCTGCTTCGACACGCCGCCGGCAAAATCCAGCGCACGTTCGACGCTGCTGCTGCCCAGATCCGAGAGTACACTGGCCGGAACGACGCTGATGGCTTGTGGGATATCGCGAATCGCCGTGTCGGTTTTGGTCGCACTGGCGGAGCGAGTCGCGCGATAACCGCTGACCGGGCCGGTCGGGGATTCGTAGTCGGAAGTGACGCTGATGGCTTCCAGCTCAACGGGCTGAGGCTCATCGGCGAAGGCGGGATCGCAGAGCAAACCCAGAGTCAGGCCCAACAGCGAGGCCTTTTTGCGAGACGACATGTTATGTTGTTCCAATTGCTAGAATTGAAACAATATAACATGCCTGTTGAGAATGTCTGCTATTCGCGCCACTGGCGCGAAAACATTTTTACTCTTCTTTTTCTTTCACCGGTGCCGGCGGTGGACGCAGGCCGATTTCAGCCGTCAGCTTCAGTTCCTTGCCGTTGCGCATGACCTGAATCGTCACCTTGTCGGTCGGTTTGATCCGCGCCACCTGGTTCATCGAGCGGCGACCATCGCCGGCCGGCTCGCCATCGATGCTCAGAATCACATCGCCCAGTTGCAGGCCGGCTTTCTGCGCCGGGCCGTCACGGAAGATTCCGGCGACGACAATCCCCGGACGCCCGGACAAGCCAAACGACTCCGCCAGCTCCTGAGTCAGCGGTTGTACTTCGATGCCCAGCCAGCCACGAATCACCTGGCCGTGCTCGATGATCGACTTCATCACTTCCATCGCCAGTTTCACCGGGATGGCAAAACCGATCCCTTGCGAGCCGCCGGACTTGGAAAAGATCGCCGTGTTGATGCCGGTGAGGTTGCCGTTGGCATCGACCAGCGCACCGCCGGAGTTGCCCGGGTTGATCGCCGCATCGGTCTGGATGAAGTCTTCGTAGTTGTTCAGCCCCAGCTGATTGCGGCCGGTGGCGCTGATGATGCCCATGGTCACGGTCTGACCGACGCCGAACGGGTTGCCGATGGCCAGCGCGACGTCACCGATGCGAATGCTGTCGGAGCGGCCGACGGTGATTGCCGGAAGGTTTTTCAGATCGATTTTCAGAACAGCGAGGTCGGTTTCCGGATCGCTGCCGATCACGCGGGCCAGCGTCTCGCGACCATCCTTCAGCGCCACGACAATCTGGTCGGCGCCGCTGGTGACGTGGTTGTTGGTGAGGATGTAGCCTTCCGGGCTCATGATTACCCCGGAACCGAGGCTCGATTCCATGCGCTTCTGTTTCGGCGAATTGTCACCGAAGAAGCGGCGGAACTGCGGATCCTCGAACAAGGGATGCGCCGGTTTGTTGATGACCTTGGTGGTGTACAGGTTGACCACCGACGGCGCGGCGATGCCCACCGCATCCGCATAGGACACCGGCCCCTGTTGCACGATCGTGGTCTGTGGCGCCTGTTGCAGATTGACGTCGAGGCTCGGCAGCCCGACCCACTCGGGGTAACGCTGAATAATCAACAGAGCGATAAGCACGCCGGCCAACAGCGGCCAGCCAAAAAAACGCAGCGCCTTGAGCATTAAGCACGTTCCTGGAAAGGTTGCAGGCGAGGTCAGACCGCCCATAATGTCGCGCATTATACGAGGCCGCGCGCGCCTCTGAACGGGATATTTAGGAGTCTTTCATGGCCGTTGCCCTCAGCACCCTCGTCGAAGAAGCCGACCGTTACCTGGGCAGTGCAAAAATTGCCGATTATTGCCCCAACGGATTACAGGTCGAAGGCCGCCCGCAAGTGATGCGCATCGTCAGTGGCGTCACCGCCAGCCAGGCTTTATTGGACGCCGCCGTCGAAGCCGAGGCCGACCTGATCCTGGTCCACCACGGTTATTTCTGGAAAGGCGAAAATCCTTGCGTCACCGGCATGAAACAGCGCCGCTTGAAGACCTTGCTCAAGCACGACATCAGTCTGCTCGCCTATCACCTGCCGCTGGATCTGCACCCGGACGTCGGCAACAACGTGCAACTGGCGCGTCAGCTCGACATCACTGTCGAAGGGCCGCTCGACCCGAGCAACCCGAAAGTCGTCGGGCTGGTCGGTTCGCTGAATGAGCCGATGACTGCGCGGGATTTCGCGCGCAAGGTGCAGGAAGTCATGGGCCGCGAGCCGCTGCTGATCGAAGGCAGCGGCATGATCCGCCGCGTCGGTTGGTGCACCGGCGGCGGCCAGGGTTATATCGATCAGGGCGTGGCGGCGGGGGTCGATCTGTTCATCAGTGGCGAGGCCTCCGAGCAGACTTTCCACAGTGCGCGGGAAAACGACATCAGCTTCATCGCCGCCGGCCATCACGCCACCGAACGCTATGGCGTGCAGGCGCTGGGCGAGTATCTGGCGAAGCGCTTTGCCCTTGAGCACATCTTCATCGATTGCCCCAACCCGATCTGAGCTCACCGCAAACTCCTGTGGGAGCGAGCCTGCTCGCGAAGGCGTCAGACCTTCAATACAAGGTGCCTGACACTCCGCCTTCGCGAGCAGGCTCGCTCCCACGTTCGGCCCTGACGGCCGAACTGGTGGGCATATTCATATACCCTTTCGATCTAGTTGGCGTCCTGATTAGAAGAGGTCGCTGTGCTAGGATTCCTCGCTCGAACACGGCCCGCTGGCCGTTCATAAGAAAGCTTTCGTGAGTAGCCATGGTCGACAAACTGACGCATCTGAAACAGCTGGAGGCGGAAAGCATCCACATCATCCGCGAGGTGGCCGCCGAGTTCGATAACCCGGTGATGCTGTACTCCATCGGTAAAGACTCCGCCGTGATGCTGCACCTGGCACGCAAGGCGTTCTTCCCGGGCAAACTGCCGTTTCCGGTGATGCACGTCGACACCCGCTGGAAATTCCAGGAAATGTACAAGTTCCGCGACAAGATGGTCGAAGACTTGGGACTGGACCTGATTACCCACATCAACCCCGATGGCGTGGCGCAGAACATCAACCCGTTCACCCACGGCAGCGCCAAGCACACCGACATCATGAAAACCGAAGGCCTGAAACAGGCACTCGACAAGCATGGTTTCGACGCAGCGTTCGGCGGCGCCCGTCGCGATGAAGAGAAATCCCGCGCCAAAGAGCGCGTGTACTCGTTCCGTGACAGCAAGCACCGCTGGGACCCGAAAAACCAGCGTCCGGAGCTGTGGAACGTCTACAACGGCAAGGTCAACAAGGGCGAATCCATCCGTGTATTCCCGTTGTCGAACTGGACCGAGCTGGACATCTGGCAGTACATCTATCTCGAAGGCATTCCGATTGTGCCCCTGTACTTCGCCGCCGAACGCGAAGTGATCGAGAAGAACGGCACGCTGATCATGATCGACGACGAGCGCATCCTCGAGCACCTGTCCGACGAAGACAAAGCGCGCATCGTGAAAAAGAAAGTGCGGTTCCGCACCCTTGGCTGCTACCCGTTGACGGGCGCGGTGGAGTCCGAGGCCGAAAGCCTGACGGACATCATTCAGGAAATGCTCCTGACGCGAACTTCCGAGCGCCAGGGCCGGGTCATCGACCACGATGGCGCAGGCTCGATGGAAGACAAAAAACGTCAAGGCTATTTCTAAGGGGCTGTCATGTCGCATGTTTCTGATTTGATCAGCGAGGACATCCTCGCCTACCTGGGCCAGCACGAACGTAAAGAGCTGCTGCGCTTTTTGACCTGCGGTAACGTCGATGACGGCAAGAGCACCCTGATCGGGCGCCTGCTGCACGACTCGAAAATGATCTATGAAGATCACCTCGAAGCGATCACCCGCGATTCGAAAAAATCCGGCACCACCGGTGACGACATCGACCTGGCGTTGCTGGTCGACGGCCTGCAGGCCGAGCGTGAGCAGGGCATCACCATTGATGTCGCTTACCGCTATTTCTCCACCGCCAAGCGCAAATTCATCATCGCCGACACCCCCGGCCATGAGCAGTACACCCGCAACATGGCCACCGGTGCGTCCACCTGTGACCTGGCGATCATTCTGGTCGACGCCCGTTACGGCGTGCAGACCCAGACCCGTCGTCACAGCTTCATTGCTTCGTTGCTGGGCATCAAGCACATCGTCGTCGCCATCAACAAGATGGACTTGAAGGACTTCGACGAAGGCGTGTTCGAGTCGATCAAAGCTGACTATCTGAAGTTCGCCGAAGGCTTGAAGATGAAGCCGACCAGCATGCACTTCGTGCCGATGTCTGCCCTTAAAGGCGACAACGTGGTGAACAAGTCCGAGCGCTCGCCGTGGTACACCGGCCAGTCGCTGATGGAAATCCTCGAGACAGTGGAAGTGGCGGGCGATCGCAACTTCACCGATCTGCGTTTCCCGGTGCAGTACGTCAACCGTCCGAACCTGAATTTCCGTGGTTTCGCCGGCACCCTGGCCAGCGGCATCGTGCACAAGGGCGACGAAGTCGTGGTGCTGCCGTCGGGCAAGAGCAGCCGGGTGAAATCCATCGTCACCTTCGAAGGTGAACTGGAGCACGCCGGCCCAGGTCAGGCGGTAACCCTGACCATGGAAGACGAAATCGATATCTCCCGTGGCGACCTGTTGGTGCATGCCGACAACGTGCCGCCGGTGACCGACAGCTTCGAAGCGATGCTGGTGTGGATGGCTGAAGAGCCGATGCTGCCGGGCAAGAAATACGACATCAAACGCGCCACCAGTTACGTGCCGGGCTCGATCGCCAGCATCGTCAACAAGGTCGACGTGAACACATTGGAAGAAGGCCCGGCGAGCGCGTTGCAGCTCAACGAAATCGGCAAGGTGAAGATCGCGCTCGACGCGCCGATCGCCCTCGACGGTTACGAAAGCAACCGCACCACCGGCGCATTCATCGTCATCGATCGCCTGACCAACGGCACCGTTGGCGCCGGCATGATCGTCGCTCAGCCAGTGGCCCATGGCACCGCCACCCACCACGGCAAATTGGCCCACGTGGCGACCGAAGAACGTGCCCAGCGCTTCGGCCAGCAACCGGCCACCGTGCTGTTCAGCGGCCTGTCCGGCGCGGGCAAAAGCACCCTGGCGTATGCGGTCGAGCGCAAGCTGTTCGACATGGGCCGCGCGGTGTTTGTACTCGATGGCCAGAACCTGCGTCATGACTTGAACAAAGGTCTGCCACAGGATCGCGCCGGGCGTACCGAGAACTGGCGTCGTGCCGCCCACGTGGCGCGTCAGTTCAACGAAGCGGGGCTGCTGACCCTGGCCGCGTTCGTCGCGCCAAGTGCCGAAGGTCGCGAGCAGGCCAAGGAACTGATCGGCAAGGATCGCTTGCTGACGGTCTACGTGCAGGCCTCGCCGACCGTGTGCGCCGAGCGTGATCCGCAAGGGCTGTACGCTGCTGGCGGCGACAATATCCCGGGCGAATCCTTCCCGTACGACGTGCCGCTCAATGCCGATCTGGTGATCGACACGCAGTCGCTGAGTCTGGAAGAAAGCGTCAAGCAAGTGCTGGAGCTGTTGCGGCAGCGTGGTGCGATCTAAGGTGGAAGCAGCGACAAGCTTCTAGCTGCAAGCGGCAAGAAAAAGCCCGCCGGTGAGTGATCATCGGCGGGCTTTTTTTGTGCCGGGTGATCGTTCCCACGCGGAGCGTGGGAACGATCAACTGTGGGAGCGAGCCTGCTCGCGAAAGCTTTATCTCATTCAACATCTTTGTATGCTGATCCACCGCTTTCGCGAGCAGGCTCGCTCCCACAGGGGGTTATTGGTGACCTGGATATTGGCGATGCATCTGCTCCAGCAACGCATCCTTGTCCAGCCACAGCTGATTGATCCAGCCCTGGAACTGCAATCGATACTCGCCGTCCTGATCGTAGTTCTTGCCGATGAAGGCCGGCGGGATTTTGATTTCTTCAAAATGCACCACCACATCACGCACATTGCCGCAGAGCAAATCCCAGAACCCCGGACGCCCGGCCGGGTAATGAATCGTCACGTTGACGATCGACTCCAGCTGTTCGCCCATCGCATCCAGCACAAAGGCGATCCCGCCGGCCTTGGGCTTGAGCAGGTATTTGAACGGTGACTGCTGCTGCGCATGCTTGCCTTCGGTGAAGCGTGTGCCTTCGACGAAGTTGAAAATTCCCACCGGGTTATGGCGGAATTTCGCGCAGGTCTTGCGCGTGGTTTCCAGGTCCTTGCCTTTCTTCTCCGGGTGTTTTTCCAGATACGCCTTGGAGTAGCGCTTCATGAACGGAAAGCCCAGCGCCCACCACGCCAGCCCGATTACCGGGACCCAAATCAGCTCCTGCTTCAGGAAGAACTTCAGCGGCTGAATCTTGCGGTTGAGCACGTATTGCAGCACCAGAATATCCACCCAGCTCTGGTGGTTGCTGGTGATCAGGTACGAGTGCTGATAGTCGAGACCTTGCAGGCCGCTGACGTGCCAGCGGGTGCGCCGTACCAGATTCATCCAGCCCTTGTTGTTGCTGATCCACGTCTCGTGAGTGTGGCTCATCAGCCAACCGGCAATGCGCTGGGTAAAGGCAAACGGCAGGGCCTTGACCAGCGCCACGCAGAACAGGAACGAGCACAGCAGAATCGTGTTGAGCGCCAACAGCAGCGAGGCGATCACGCCGCGCAACGGTGCAGGGAGAAAGTCCAGCATTTACACATCCATAGGTCGGTTGGCGGCTTGAATCGCGGTGAGCGCGATGGTGTAGACGATGTCATCGACTTGCGCGCCGCGCGGCAGGTCGTTCACCGGTTTGCGCAGGCCTTGCAGCATCGGCCCGAGGCTGACGCAATCTGCGCTGCGCTGCACGGCTTTGTGCGTGGTGTTGCCGGTGTTCAGATCGGGGAACACAAACACCGTGGCGCGCCCGGCGACCTGACTGTTCGGCGCCAGTTGCCGGGCGACGTCGGCGTTGGCGGCGGCGTCGTACTGCAACGGGCCGTCGATCAACAGCGAGTTTTGTTGCTCATGGGCGAGCAGGGTCGCCTCGCGGACTTTCTCGACTTCTTCACCGCGCGCCGATTCGCCGCTGGAATAGCTGATCATCGCCACCCGTGGGGTGATGCCGAATGCGGCCGCCGAGTCAGCGCTTTGCAGGGCGATCTCGGCCAGTTCCGCGGCGCTCGGGTGCGGGTTCATCACGCAGTCGCCGTAGACCAGCACCTCTTCCGGAAAGAGCATGAAGAACACCGACGACACCAGCGTGCAGCCCGGCGCGGTCTTGATCAGTTGCAGAGCCGGGCGGATGGTGTTGGCGGTGGTGTTGATCACCCCGGAGACCAGGCCGTCGACCTCGTCCAGCGCCAGCATCATGGTGCCGATCACCACGGTGTCTTCCAGTTGCTGCTCGGCCATCGGTGCGTTGAGGCTTTTGCTTTTGCGCAGGGCCACCATCGGTTCGACGTAACGCTCGCGGATGTGGTCCGGGTCAAGGATTTCCAGACCCGGCGGCAGCACGATGCCTTGGGCGCGGGCGACCGCTTCGACGTCTTCGGGTTTGGCCAGCAATACGCAGCGGGCGATGCCGCGTTCCTGACAGATTGCCGCTGCTTGCACGGTGAACGGCTCGCTGCCTTCGGGCAGCACGATGCGCTTGTTCGCCGCTTGCGCACGCTGGATCAATTGATAGCGGAACACCGCCGGCGACAGGCGCATCTCCCGAGGCGTACCGCAGCGCTGATGCAGCCAGTTGGCGTCGAGGTGGCTGGCGACGAAATCGGTGATGATCTCCGCGCGCTCGCGGTCATCAATCGGAATTTCCTTGTTCAGGCCATTGAGCAGATTGGCGGTGTCGTACGAGCCGGTGCTCACCGACAACACCGGCAAACCGGCCTGCAACGCGCCCCGGCACAGGTCCATGATGCGCGGGTCGGGCAGGGTGTCACTGGTCAGCAGCAGGCCGGCCAGCGGCACGCCGTTGATCGCCGCAAGACTGACGGCGAGGATGATGTCGTCGCGATCGCCCGGCGTCACCACCAGCACGCCGGGCTTGAGCAGCTCGACGGTGTTGCGCATGGTTCGTGCGCAAATGATGATTTTACTCATGCGCCGGGTTTCGTAGTCGCCCGCGTTGAGCACTTGCGCGCCCATCAGGTCGGCGACGTCTCGGGTGCGTGGCGCATTGAGTTCCGGCTGAAACGGGATGCAGCCAAGCAAGCGGAAATCACCGCTGCGCAGCAACGGCGAATGCTCCCTCAGACGCGTGGCGAAGGCGTCCATGCTCTCGTCGGTCTTGACCTTGTTGAGGATCACCCCGAGGACTTTCGGATCTTTCGGGCCACCGAACAATTGAGCCTGAAGCTCGACACGGCCAGAAAGCTCGGCGAGCACTTCGTTTTCCGGCGCCGAGACCAGAATCACCTCGGCATCCAGACTCTTGGCCAGGTGCAGATTGACCCGCGCGGCGTAACTGGCGCTGCGGGTCGGCACCATGCCTTCGACCACCAGCACGTCTTTGCCGACCGCCGCTTGCTGATACAGGGCGATGATTTCTTCGAGCAGTTCGTCGAGCTGACCGTCGCCGAGCATGCGTTCGACGTGCGCCAGTCCCAACGGTTGTGGCGGTTTCAAGCCATGGGTGCGCGCCACCAGTTCGGTGGAACGTTCAGGGCCGGTGTCGCCCGGATGTGGCTGGGCGATCGGTTTGAAGAAGCCGACTTTCAGCCCGGCGCGTTCAAGCGTGCGCACCAGCCCGAGGCTGATGGAGGTCAGACCCACGCCAAAATCGGTGGGGGCGATAAAAAAAGTTTGCATGGGAATTCTCTATGCAAGGGTGTCAGCCTATGTCTGGCCGACTACCGAAATTCAGTCGCCAAGGTTAGCGCTAACCGAGCCTTGTGCACACCAACCGCAGGCAAAGGGTTGACCTGTTTTTTCAATACGTTGCGCCGGATCCAGGACCCAGGCGCGGGTTTGCCACGGCGGCTGGTGTCGCAGGTGCTGGGTGTGGCCACAGGAAAGTTCGACCACCCAATGGCCATCTTCGTCCTGATGAAAGCCGGTGATGGTCGAAACCCGTTTGTCCGGGTTGTGGTCGCTTTCACGCGATTGCTTCGCTAAACTTGGCCTTTCTATATTCTTATGCAAAAGGTCTCGCCCCATGCTGATCGCCGCCAATAAGGCTGTCTCCATCGACTATACCCTGACCAACGACGCTGGTGAGGTCATCGACAGCTCCGCCGGCGGCGCTCCGCTGGTTTACCTGCAAGGCGCAGGCAACATCATCCCGGGCCTGGAAAAAGCCCTGGAAGGCAAAGCTGTCGGCGACGAGCTGAAAGTAGCCGTTGAGCCGGAAGACGCTTACGGTGAATACGCCGCTGAACTGGTCAGCACCCTGAGCCGCAGCATGTTCGAAGGCGTTGACGAGCTGGAAGTCGGCATGCAGTTCCACGCTTCGGCGCCGGACGGCCAGATGCAGATCGTCACCATCCGTGATCTGGACGGCGACGACGTCACCGTTGATGGCAACCACCCTCTGGCCGGTCAGCGCCTGAACTTCGAAGTGAAGATCGTTGATATCCGTGACGCCAGCCAGGAAGAAATCGCTCATGGTCACGTCCATGGCGAAGGTGGCCATCACCACTGATTTTCTGCGCTAAGCTTCGAGTACTGGAGAGGCGCCTGTGGGCGCCTTTTTAGTCCGCGGCTGTCCTTGGTGGCCTCGCCAAGTGGCTGTTTCGAGTAGAACACGAGAATCCTGGAGTTCGGCATGAGTGCTTTTCACGACCTTAAGTTGACCGCCCTGGATGGTCAGGAGCTACCGCTGGCACCGTTCAAGGGCCAAGTCGTGCTGGTGGTCAACGTGGCCTCCAAATGCGGCTTGACCCCTCAGTACGCGGCACTGGAAAACCTCTACCAGCAATACAAAGATAAAGGCTTTGCTGTGCTGGGCCTGCCGTGCAACCAGTTTGCCGGTCAGGAGCCAGGCTCGGAGAAAGAGATCCAGGAATTCTGCAGCCTCAACTATGGCGTGACGTTCCCGTTGGCGAGCAAGCTTGAAGTCAACGGCCACGAACGGCATCAGTTGTATCGCCTGCTGGCGGGCGAGGGCGCCGAGTTTCCCGGTGACATCACCTGGAACTTCGAAAAGTTTCTGCTCGGCAAGGACGGCCGGGTGCTGGCGCGGTTCTCGCCGCGCACCGCGCCGGATGATCCGACAGTGATTGCCGCGATCGAAAAAGCCTTAGCCTGAATCAGAAAATCGCAGCATTGAGCTGCGATTTTTTTTGCCTGCCTTTTGACCCTTAATCATTCAGATCAATAGTGCTGTCACGCAAAGGGCGTGGCGGATATTATCGCCGTCATATCGATCAATATCTGTCGCCAATGTTTTCGTGGAGCCTCTCGATGCCCGTTAAAGCCCTGTTCAAACCGTTCCTTCTCGGTGCCCTCGAACTGCCGACCCGCGTCGTCATGGCGCCAATGACCCGCTCGTTCTCGCCGGGCGGTGTGCCGAATTCCAAAGTCATCGAGTACTACCGTCGTCGTGCGGCCGCCGGGGTTGGTCTGATCATCACCGAAGGCACCACCGTCGGCCACATCGCGTCCAATGGCTATCCAAACGTGCCGCAGTTTTTCGGTGAAGCGCCGCTGGCCGGCTGGAAAAAAGTTGTCGACGCCGTGCACGCCGAGGGCGGCAAGATCGTTCCGCAACTGTGGCACGTCGGCAGCGTACGTCGCCTCGGCACCGAGCCGGACGCCAGCGTGCCGGGCTACGGTCCGTCGGAGAAACTCAAGGACGGTCAGGTCGTGGTTCATGGCATGACCAAGCAGGACATCCAGGACGTGATCGCCGCGTTTGCCCAGGCTGCCAAAGATGCGCAAAGCATCGGCATGGACGGTGTGGAAATCCATGGCGCCCACGGTTATCTGATCGACCAGTTCTTCTGGGAAGGCAGCAATCAGCGCAGCGACGAATACGGTGGCAGCCTGGCCAATCGTTCGCGTTTTGCCATCGAATTGATCCAAGCAGTGCGCGCGGCTGTCGGTGAGGGTTTCCCGATCATCTTCCGCTTCTCGCAATGGAAGCAGCAGGATTACACCGCGCGTCTGGTGCAAACCCCCGAAGCGCTGGGCGAATTTCTCAAGCCGCTGTCCGACGCTGGCGTGGACATTTTCCACTGCTCGACCCGACGCTTCTGGGAGCCGGAGTTCGACGGTTCGGATCTGAACCTTGCTGGCTGGACCCGCAAGCTGACCGGCAAACCGACCATCACCGTGGGCAGCGTCGGCCTGGACGGCGAGTTCCTGCAGTTCATGGTCAACACCGACAAGGTCGCGCAACCGGCCAGCCTGGAAAACCTGCTGGAGCGTCTGAACAGAGAAGAGTTCGACCTGGTAGCAGTGGGCCGCGCGCTGCTGGTCGATCCGGACTGGGCGCAGAAAGTCCGTGAAGGGCGTGAGCAGGACATTCTGCCGTTCAGTCGTGAGGCGTTGATGACCCTGGTCTAAGCGGCGCCAGTTCGAACCATTCGCGAGCAGGCTCGCTCCCACCTTCGACCGCATTCCATCTGAAAGAATGCAGTGCCCATGTGGGAGCGAGCCTGCTCGCGAAAGCTGTTTCTATGTCGCCGAAAATCTAAGGTTGTGTCTGCGCCCCAGGCACCACCAGCTCCCCCACACAAGCCCCACGCAAATATCCCTCGAACTGCTCGATAATCGCTGCCCAGCCCTGGCGACTGCCATGCTGCCGCGCATTCAGCCGCACACAGCGCAACCGCTCATCCTCCTCCAGTAACCACGCCGCCGCTTCGCAAAACGCCTGCTCATCGCCGGGCATGGCTGACACGCCGTTGTAGCCATGGCGAATATGCTGCGCCGCGGCTGCCTGGTCATAGGCAACAACGCCAAGTCCCGAAGCCAGGGCTTCCAGCACCACATTGCCGAAGGTTTCGGTCAGGCTGGGAAATACAAACAGATCTCCTGAGGCGTAGTGCGCCGCCAGTGCTTCTCCCCGCTGCGCGCCGCAGAAGATCGCCTCCGGCAGTTCTTTTTCCAGCGCCAAACGCTGCGGGCCATCTCCGACCACGATCAGCTTCAGATGGCGCTGTGGATAAGCTTCGCGCAGACCTTCAAAGCAGCGTTTGAGCAGGCCCAGATTTTTCTCCGGGGCGAGCCTTCCTACGTGGATGACCGCGATATCCGTATCAGAGAGCCCCCATTGCTCACGCAACGCGCTCTGACGTTTGCTTGGATGAAACAACTGGCTGTCCACACCCCGCGACAACAACGCCAGCCGCTCGAAATGCCGCCGCTCCAATTCCAGGCGCTGACTGGCGCTCGGCACCAAAGTCATTGCCGAACGATTGTGAAACCAGCGCAAGTAATGGGTGAGCATCCGCGTCAGCAGGCCGAGGCCGTACTGGCTGGTGTATTGCTGGAAGTTGGTGTGAAAACCGCTCACCACCGCAATCCCCAGGCGCCGTGCGGCGCGCAGTGCCGACAACCCGAGCGGGCCTTCCGTGGCGATGTACAGCACATCGGGGCGCTGGCGTTTCCAGCGGCGCAGCAGTTTATGCATCGACGACTGGCCCCATTGCAGTCCCGGATAGCCCGGTAGTGGCCATCCGCGACACAGCAACAGTGCATCGTCTTCGCTGCGTTGCGGATCGCCGGCCTGGCGCGGGCGCACCAGCTCCACCTGATGCCCACGTGCGCGCAAACCCTCGCACAAGCGGCCAAGGGTATTGGCCACGCCGTTGATTTCCGGTGGGAAGGTTTCGCTGATGAGGGTGATATGTAGAGCTGTCGTCATGACCTCAGTGTCGGCTGAGGCCATGTCGACGTTGTGACATTTGGATGATGGATTTGTGACGCGGTCAGTGCTGGATCACCAGATTTTCGGCACCACGTTCACGCACCCAGAACAACGTCGCCCCGGCTACCGCCGCCGGCATCATCAGGATGTTGACCACCGGAATCAGCAACACCAGATAGACGATCCCGCCAAAACTCATGCTCTGCCAGCGCTTCTGCCGCAGCCAGGCGAGCATCTCGTTCCAGCCCAGTTTGTGGTTGTCCGCCGGGTAGTCGATGTACTGGATGGCCATCATCCACACGCCGAACAGCAGCCATAACGGCGCGGCGACGATATTCACCACCGGGATGAACGACAGGATGAACAGGCCGATGGCGCGCGGCAGGAAGTAGCCGAGCTTGCGCATTTCCCGGGAGAGGGTGCGCGGGATCATCGCGATCAGTTCGCCCCAACTGAACGCCGGGAAATCATCGGTACCGCGCACCACCACTTCGACTTTCTCCGCGAGGAAGCCGTTGAACGGTGCGGCAATGATGTTGGCGAGCATGGTGAAGGTGAAAAACACCATCAAGGCCACGAGGACCACGAACAATGGCCAGAGGATATAGCTGAGGAAACTCAGCCATTCAGGCAACGACGGCATCAGCGTGTCGACCCACAGGCTGAACTGGTGGCCGGCCAGATAGATCAATCCGACGAACAGCACCAGGTTGATCGCCAGCGGCAATAGGACGAACAGGCGCAGGCCAGGGCTCAGTACCAGTTTGAGGCCTTCGCGCAGGTATTGCGGGCCGGACAGAACAGGGGCGGGCATAAGGTGCTCCGAAGCAAGGGAAAACGCGCCGACGTTACCGGCTTTGCCCCAGCGGCGAAAGCGCGGCAGAGCAATCGACATTCACTGTAACAAAGAGGTCTATCTCGTCAGCGTCTCGGCATAGAGACCACCTATGAGCTGGATTGTTAAACCGTATTTCCTTAATCTTGCCCCCCTCGATACGCTGCACCCAACTTTTTACAGGACTGTCGAGTTCAAGCCTTCCCCAAGGTGTCCACGGTCCTTTTTTATTCCGCCGGCCGTCCGGCGTCCGCGCCAGATTTTTCATGGCCGGCCAACAGGAGCAGATTCATGTCTGAAGTCCGTCATTCGCGAGTGATCATTCTCGGTTCCGGCCCCGCCGGCTACAGCGCTGCGGTCTACGCGGCCCGCGCCAACCTCAAGCCACTGCTGATCACCGGCATGCAGGCCGGCGGTCAACTGACCACCACCACCGAAGTCGACAACTGGCCGGGTGATGTTCATGGTCTGACCGGCCCGGTGCTGATGGAGCGCATGCGCGAGCACGCCGAGCGTTTCGAGACCGAGATCGTTTTCGATCACATCAACGCCGTGGACTTCGCTGCCAAGCCGTACACTCTGACCGGCGACAGCGCGGTTTACACCTGTGATGCTCTGATCATCGCCACCGGTGCCAGCGCCCGCTACCTGGGTCTGCCGTCGGAAGAAGCGTTCATGGGCAAAGGCGTCTCGGCCTGCGCGACCTGCGACGGTTTCTTCTATCGCAACAAGCCGGTCGCCGTGGTTGGCGGTGGCAACACCGCTGTCGAAGAAGCG
Organism: Pseudomonas siliginis; assembly: GCF_019145195.1. Classification (GTDB taxonomy): domain Bacteria; phylum Pseudomonadota; class Gammaproteobacteria; order Pseudomonadales; family Pseudomonadaceae; genus Aquipseudomonas; species Aquipseudomonas siliginis. The sequence goes on along the minus strand of NZ_JAHSTW010000010.1, from coordinate 171,289 downwards.
CTGTACCTGGCCAACATCGCCAGCACCGTGACTCTGATCCACCGTCGCGAAACCTTCCGCGCCGAGAAGATCCTGATCGACAAGCTCAACGCCCGTGTGGCTGAAGGCAAGATCATCCTCAAGTTGAACGCCAACCTGGACGAAGTCCTCGGCGACAACATGGGCGTCACCGGTGCGCGTCTGCGCAATAACGATGGCAGCTTCGACGAAATCAAAGTCGATGGCGTGTTCATCGCCATCGGCCACACCCCGAACACTTCGCTGTTCGAAGGCCAGTTGACCCTGAAAGACGGCTACCTGGTTGTGCAGGGCGGCCGTGAAGGCAATGCGACGGCCACCAGCGTCGAAGGCATCTTCGCTGCCGGTGACGTGGCTGACCACGTTTACCGTCAGGCCATCACCTCGGCTGGCGCCGGTTGCATGGCGGCACTGGACACCGAGCGCTACCTGGACGGCTTGCAGAACGCCACGTTCTAAGACCGCAGGGCATAAAAAAAACCGGCCAGATTGGCCGGTTTTTTTGTGCCCGAGATTCGCAGTCGCCACGCATCCAGTGTGGGAGCGAGCCTGCTCGCGAAAGCGGTGTATCAGTCGACAACAACGTTGAATGTCAGTCCGTCTTCGCGAGCAGGCTCGCTCCCACAGGGGGCATGTGTGGCTGTTGGGATCAGCGGCGGTTCAGGGGTTGGGCGCTGAATTTCACCCCGGCCAGGCCGTGCTTGATCAACGCGCGGATATTGCCGTGATCGCTGCCCTCAGGCGTCGCCAGCACCGAACGGTAATGCTCGCCGAAAGCCAGCAGCGCTTCTTCATCACTCAGACCCTCAAGCAATGCCAGGCCCAGGGTCTTGCACGAGCCTTCGTTCTGCCCGGCAGCGTTTTCCACGCCGCCGTTGTTGAATGCTTGCGGCTGGTAGTCGTAACCGGCGGCGATGAACGCCAGGGTGTCGGCGAAAGCATGCTCGCCACTCTTGAAGCTGGCGCGCAGGGTGTTCAAATCAGTCATTGGGGTTTTCCTTTGGCAAACGCTGCTTGCTGCTCGGCGCTGGCTTCTTGCTGGTATTGGGCTTTCCACTCGGCGTAGGGCATGCCGTACACCACTTCGCGGGCGTCATCGAGGCTGACCTCGATCTGACGTTGGTCGGCTTCGGCCTTGTACCATTTCGACAGGCAGTTGCGGCAGAACCCGGCAAGGTTCATCAGGTCGATGTTCTGCACGTCCTTGCGGCTGTCGAGGTGGGCGACCAGTCGGCGAAAGGCGGCGGCTTCGAGTTCCAGGCGTTGTTGATCAGTCATGGGGGGTCTCTTCGAGACAGCTTCAAGCGGCAAGCTTCAAGCTGCAAGATGGGTGTCTGTGAGCAAAGTTTACAGCTTGCGGCTTGAGGCTTGAAGCTAGCGGCTCGCTGCGAGCGTAATTGATACCGACTCGGCGAAACGCAGCGCGTGCGGTTTGTCGACTTCGACTTCGGCATACAGCACCGATGCATTGGTCATCACCAGATCGAGCAATTCTTGCGTCAGGCGTTCGAGCAGGGCGAAGCGGTTGCCTTCGACGTGGGCGATGATCGCTTTGGTGATGGTGCGGTAATTCAGTGCGTGGTCGATGTCGTTGTCACGCACCGCTTCCTGAGCCGCGTACAGAATGGTCAGGTTGATCAGCACATCCTGCTTGTTGAGGATTTCGTCCTCGTTGATGCCGATAAAGGTGCGCAGGCGCAGATCCTTGACCCGGATGCGCGCCATTCCCGGTTGAAGTTGTGGCATTGATTTGCTCCGTCCAGTCTATTGCAGGCGTTCTGGTGGATCTTACTCGACTCGCGGCCGAAGCGGGACGGCCTATTTGACGTGCCGGCCGCCGTTGACGGTCAGGGTCGTGCCAGTGACATAGGGATTGTCGAGCAGATAGCGCAGGCTCTGGTAGATCACCTCGCTGCCCGGCTCAATACCCAAGGCGGACTTGGCCAGTGCCTCGGCGCGGTACGCCGCGTCATCGTCGGGGTTGAACAATAACAGCGCCGGGGCGATGCCGTTGACCTTGATGGCGGGCGCAAAGCGCGCGGCAAACGACAGGGTCAGACTGTCGAGCCCGGCCTTGCTGGCGCAATAACCGATGTGCTTGCTGCTGCCCTTGCGGGTGACGTCGTCGCTGATGTGGATGATGTCGGCTGGGGTAGAGCGTTGCAGCAAACCGGCGCAGTGCAGGTTGATCAGGTAAGGCGCGAGCATTTGAATGTTGAACATGCGATTGAAGGCTTGTGCTTCGCTGCCCTGGGTTTCCGCCAGCCATTCGGAGGCGTTGTGCACGATCGCGCGCAAACTGTCGGTGTGCGCTTTCAGTGAATCAATGAAGGCCAGTATTCCTGCCTCACTGGAAAAGTCCGCGAACAGCGCTGTCGCGCCAAGATCGCGAAGGGCCTGTACGCCCGGTCGCTCGGTGCGGTAAGTGAAAATCAGCGGGTGGCCATCCTCGATCAAGCGATGCGCGCAGTGCAAACCGACACGCTGGCCGGCGCCGGTGATGAGGATCGGGGCTGCGGAATCTGGCATGGGCGGCTCGCATCGCGGTTGAAGCGAAAACTATAACAGGCTCGCCGCCCGCTGCAGATCAGCGATTGTGCGCCGACGGAGCGCCAGCCAATGGCCGCGTCGGCGTGCCATTCAACCAGTTCGCCAGCAGACGCGTCGACAACGGGATGAAAAAGTACACCATCAGCGGCGTCAGGCACGCCGTGCCGATCAAGATGCGCGGCAACAGGCTCAGCTCAGCGAGCAGCGGGCCGAGGGCAAAATTGAATATCAGCGACACCGGAAAAAACGCCAGCCAGATCGCCACGGCCTGTTTCCAGCGCGGCGGGCGTTGGCCGGCAGCACCAAACCAGCCTTCAATGCCGCTGACCCGATGCTCTTTGGGATGTTCGAAAAGATCGCTGCCGCGGTTCAGCCAGGCGGTACGCGACGCCGAGTATTCCCACGCATGCAGGGTCTGCTCATCGACAAAGCGAAAGATAATCTGGAATTCGTTGTCACCGGGCGGTGGCGCGAGGACGCCGGAGCCGAGGTAGCCGGGGAAGTCGGTGGCCAGTTGCTCGCCTTCGCGCAACCAGGCGATAAGATCGTGATAACGGCCATCAGCGACGCGACGCGCTACCATCAACGTAACGGGGGAAGTAGACATTTTGTATCTCCGTATTTCGAGTGCGTCGTTCCGGGTAAGAACTTCGCCTGACGCAGGCCGGGGTAGAGACCTGCGCTTTGCAGCAAGCAAGGATTATTCCTGATTTTGTCGATTAAACCAGCCACATTCGTCGTAGATCACTACTTGAAGGTTTCCAGTCCATCATGTTTAAAATGGGATCCAATGAACCGACATGGAAGTTGACCGCCAGATGCCTGTAAACACGGACACTCGCCCGGCTTCAACAGTACTCGGCACGCTCGAGCGCGAAGAGCTTTTCCCTATCCGCGAAGTGGCGCGCCTGACCGGCGTCAACCCGGTGACTCTGCGAGCCTGGGAGCGCCGTTACGGACTCATCCAGCCGACGCGCACCGAAAGCGGGCATCGTTTGTATTCCATGAACGATATCGAGCGCGTGCGCAGCATTGTCGACTGGATCGATCGCGGCGTGGCCGTGAGCAAAGTCGGCAAGATCCTGGCGAAAACAGAGCCGTTGAAGGTGCTGGCAAACTTTATCCCCGATGATCATGTGCAGGCCGATTACAAGCAATGGCAGGAGCAGGTTCAGCAGGCGGTCAGTGCGTTCGACGATCAGCAGCTGGATCGCGTCTACGGGCAGATTTTCTCGTCGTACGCGCTGCCGGTGGTGTTCGAAGCCATTCTGATGCCGTTGTGGCGTCAACTGCTGCAGCGCCAGGACGCTTTCGGGCAAACCAGCGAATGGTTGTTTCTCGACGGGTTTCTCAGGGTGCGTGTACTGCAGCGCATTGTCATGTTGCGTGGTGCGCAACCGCGCCGGGTGATTGTCAGCGCGCTCGCGGGGCAGTGCAGAGAGCTTGAGTTGCTGGTCGCGGCGTTGTTTCTCAGCGGCAACGACTCTGGCGTGCGGGTGCTGACCACGGGCCAGCCGTTCGATGAATTGACGCTGGTCTGCGAAAAGGTCAAGCCTGACGCACTTGTGTTGTTTTCCAATCATGCCCCCGGTCCAGAGTTGCCCCGGCGCCTGAATCGTCTGGCACTGAGCCTCGATTGCCAATTGATGTTGGCCGGCGATGCCTCGGAACTGGCCGAAGACAGCCTGGCCGGTTCATCGGTGGCATGCCTGGGGAATGAGGGCGCAACAATGCGTCAACGCATGAAGCAATTCATGGCGGGCAAACTGGATACCTGAAACTCAGGCGTGCAGGGCGGGGTGGGTCAGGCGATGCTGTTGCAGGATGAACTGGCGCAGGCGCTCGGTTTCGTCGGCATCGGTCTGGCTCAGTTCGTAAGCGAAGAAACCTTGCTCGGTTTCACGCTCGAAATGGCCGCGCAACGAGATGCGCTCATAACCGGAAGGGCTGAACCACAGGGCGAAATGTTTCGGTGGTTTGGTCTTGTTGCGCACTTCCAGCAACACACCTTTGTGCGACACCTCGTGCACCCACAGCGTGCCGGGCTGGCCCTTGGCATTTTCCAGCGCCACCGGCTCCTCGAGTACCAGACGCCATGGGCGCACCATCGGCCCGTCTTCGTAGATGCTCGGCACCCCGAGACGCAGATGCAGTGCGTGGAATTCGTCTTCCACCAGATGCAGTGGGAAGGTCATCTGCTGATTTTCGAAGTTGGCCTGGATCGTCACTTGCTCGTGAGCAGCCAGACGTGTCAGCAGGTCACGGATCTGCGAACCACCATTAACCAGCAGACTCGACGTCGCATCCCGCACGTTCAGTTGCGGGTTGTGCTGCATTGTCTGGATGAAATCCAGCTCGTCCTGGGTGAGGAGGGCGTCGCGCTGCATGGCTAACTCGAAGTGAATAGTTACAAAGTCATTGGTGATTGTAGTTAATGACCGTCAGTTCGCGGTTTTGTTTGCGCCGTTCGTCGCTTTGAGTGCCGCCAGCTCGCTTTGCAGCGCCGCCACTTGAGCTTCGAGCTGCGCAACCCGCTGCTGCGCCTTGACCTGAACCGTCACATCTTTCTGCACACCGATGAAATAGGTCTGCCCGTCATCGGCATTTTTTATCGTCGACAATGACAATTCGTTCCAGAACGGCGTGCCATCCTTGCGATAGTTGCGCAGGATTTCCCGGCAGGAACCGCCTTCACGCAATGTCTCGCGAATCAGTTGCAGACTTGGTTGATCACGGTCTCCAGCCTGCAAAAAACGACAGTCCTGGTAGAGGATTTCCTCACTGCTATAACCGGTCATGCGCTCGAAGGCAGGGTTGACGTAAATAAGGATGTTGTCCTGCTCGCCTTCCTTTTCAGCGACCACGATTCCGTCATTCGACGCATTGATCACCATTTGCAGCAGGCTGGCGTTGATCATCCGAGAATCCCTTCCGTTATGTCAGTGGCAGGCATTCTAGAAGAAAGCCGCGGACTGTCTATAGGCCATCCGCTTGCATTGAGAGCCAATCGCAACTTCGCGGCATGGGCTGTTACTATCGCGGCTCTTTTTTTTCAGTTCCAGGATCAGATTGATGAAAGTCGCCATCCTCTCAGGTTCAGTCTACGGCACCGCCGAAGAAGTCGCCCGCCACGCCCAGAACCTGCTGAAAGCCGCCGGCTTTGAAACCTTCTACAACTCGCGGGCCGCGCTGGCCGATATTCAGGCGTTCGCTCCTGAGGCTCTTTTGGCCGTCACTTCGACCACTGGCATGGGCGAGCTGCCAGACAACCTTCAACCGTTGTATTCGACCCTGCGCGATCAGTTGCCTGCTTCGTTGCGGGGCCTGCCCGGCGCGGTGATTGCCCTCGGTGACGCCAGCTACGGCGACACCTTCTGCGGCGGTGGCGAGCAGATGCGCGAACTGTTTACCGAACTGGGCGTAAACGAGGTTCAGGAAATGCTGCGCATCGACGCCAGCGAAAGCGTCACGCCGGAAACCGATGCCGAGCCGTGGCTCGCGCAGTTGATCGAAGCGCTCAAGGGCTGATTGCGGGCAATAATCGCTGCACTTTCTAAGCGTTGTTGCATTGCAACGGATCCAGTCTGTTTGCCCGGCTGACTCGTTCAGTCATCAAGCTGGCTGCCAATGCAACTACGCGATGCCCTGCGCCTGACTAGACTGCTGACACGAGCAGAACAAGAAGAACGCAGAGGTGCATACAGTGAACGTAGGCCCCGTCCAATCGTCGCCGAATGTCAAAGATCAGGTCAGCGCTGCCGAGTGGCAGACCCGCGTCGATCTTGCCGCCTGTTACCGTCTGGTGGCGCTGCACGGCTGGGACGATCTGATCTTCACGCATATCTCGGCCAAGGTGCCCGGCACCGAAGATTTCCTGATCAATCCGTTTGGCCTGATGTTTCATGAGATCACCGCCTCAAGCCTGGTGAAAGTCGATCAGGCCGGCAACAAACTCATGGACAGCCCGTACGAAATCAACCCCGCCGGCTACACCATTCACAGCGCCGTCCACGAAGTTCGCCACGATGTGGTTTGCGTGCTGCATACGCACACTGCGTCAGGCGTTGCGGTGTCGGCACAAAGGCAGGGGGTGTTGCCGATCAGTCAACAGTCACTGTTTGTGTTGTCGAGCCTGGCCTATCACGCCTACGAGGGCGTGGCCCTGAATCATGAAGAAAAGGCGCGCCTGCAAGCCGATCTTGGCGACAACAGTTTCCTCATGCTGCACAACCACGGTCTGCTCACCTGCGGCGGGACTATCGCCGACACTTTTCTGATGATGTTCACTTTCCAGCGGGCCTGCGACATTCAGGTCATGGCGCAGACTGGAGCGACCGAACTGATCGCCATCGAACCGCAGATTCTCGCCGGCGCCAAAGCGATGATTGCCGGCGTCACCAAGAGCGCGCAGGGCATGGGCGGCGCGCTGGCGTGGCCGGCGCTGTTGCGCAAACTCGACCTGCAGGATCCGGGGTATAAATTCTAATGCCACTTGCCGAGATTCCTTTGTGTGTCTGGCGCAAGCGCAGCCGGACTTTTGTCTTTCGTGGCCAGTCGATCCGCTACTGGACAGTCGGGCAGGGTGAACCGTTGCTGTTGATTCACGGTTTCCCCACTGCCAGTTGGGATTGGCATTACCTGTGGCAACCACTGGCCCAGCGTTATCAGGTGATTGCCTGCGATATGCTCGGTTTCGGCGATTCGGCAAAACCGCGCAATCACACCTACAGCCTGCTGGAACAGGCCGATCTGCAACAGGCACTGCTCGCCCATCTGCAGGTTGAACAAGCCGTGCACATCCTCGCCCACGACTACGGCGACAGCGTTGCTCAGGAGCTGCTCGCTCGGCACTACGAAAAGCGCATTGAAGTGGCCAGTTGCGTATTCCTTAATGGCGGTCTGTTTCCGGAAACCCATCGTCCGCTGCTGATGCAGAAACTGCTGCTCAGTCCGATTGGCTGGCTGCTTGGTCGCGCATTCAGTCGTGAGGCGTTGGTCAAAGGTTTCCGGCAGATCTTCGGCGCGCAGACCCAGCCCACTGAAAGCGAGCTGGATGACTACTGGAGTCTGGTCGAAAGCAACCATGGCCCGCGCATCCTGCATAAATTGATCACTTACATCCCCGAGCGCCGGGTGCAGCGCGAGCGCTGGGTGACGGCCATGCAGCAGGGTGACATTCCCTTGCGGGTGATCGATGGCGCATTTGACCCGATCTCCGGCGTGCACATGGTCGAGCGATATCGCGAACTGATCCCTGATGCAGACACCGTGCTGTTGCCAGGCATCGGCCACTATCCGCAAACCGAGGCGCCGGTGCTGGTACTCAAGCACTATCTGGCGTTCCGCGATCGTCTGGTATTGCCTCCGCGCAAAGTGGCGTGCTCCTGATTCTCGCCGAGAGCACGGGCTCTCGGCGACCTGACACTCGATCATCCCTCAGCCTTATCGCGCACCATTCAGCCGCAGCCGTGTTCGTTGTGACCCAAAGCGTCGTGCCTGACACTCGGGTTCATTACCACTTGGCCTGCTGGAGTTGCCGCGATGAATGAACCTGTGCGTTTCGAAGATAAAGTCGTGATTGTCACCGGCGCCGGTGGCGGCCTCGGGCGTGCGCATGCGCTGCTGTTCGCCAGACAGGGCGCCAAAGTGCTGGTCAACGATCTCGGTGGCTCGACACAGGGCGAGGGCGCCAACGCTTCGGCTGCCGACCGCGTAGTGGCGCAAATCCGCGAGGCCGGCGGTATTGCCGAAGCCAACCACGACTCGGTCACTGACGGCGACAAACTGGTACAGAACGCCCTCGATGCCTTCGGCCGCGTCGACGTGGTGGTCAACAATGCCGGGATCCTGCGCGACAAGTCATTTCACAAGATGGACGACGCCGACTGGGATCTGGTCTATCGCGTCCACGTCGAAGGCGCCTACAAGGTTACCCGTGCCGCCTGGCCGCATCTGCGCGAGCAAAACTACGGTCGCGTGATTTTCACTGCATCGACTTCAGGCATCTATGGCAATTTCGGTCAGTCCAACTACGGCATGGCCAAACTCGGGCTGTACGGGTTGACCCGAACGCTGGCGATCGAAGGGCGCAAGAACAACATTCTGGTCAACGCCATCGCCCCGACCGGCGGCACGCGCATGACCGAGGGCCTGATCCCGCCGCAAGTATTCGAGCAACTGAAGCCGGAACTGGTCAGCCCGCTGGTGGTGTATCTGGCCAGCGAGCAATGCCAGGAAACGTCCGGCCTGTTCGAGGTCGGCGGCGGCTGGATGGGCAAGGTGCGCTGGGAACGCAGCCTCGGTGCCGGCTTCGATCCGCGCGAGGGGTTCTCGCCAGAGGATGTGGCGGCGCACTGGCAGCAGATTTGTGATTTCGAAGGCGCGGCGCATCCGAAGGACAATATTGAAGCATTGAAGGAAATGATGGCGAATTTGCAGAAGTATTCGATTTAGGCCCTCCCTCCAGGCGACAGGGCTGCCATTGGGCCCTGATTCCCACCTCCAAGTGCATCGCGCGCAAGCCGCCCATAAAAAAGGCCGCTGCAAACGCAGCGGCCAAGGTAAGACGTTGGATCAAGGAGCTACAAATCAACGTCAGTGAACACCGGGGCGATAGACCGAAAAATCGATTTATCCAGAATCTGTAGCCAATCGCTCGCGATTCAGCGTAGCGGGCTTCGCGCTTTGCGGCGTGTGCCGGGAAAGCGCGCTCAGAATACGGGCTTGAGTTTGTAGGAAAAATACCGTTTCCAGACATGCACTGTTACGGGGCGCGCAACAGTGGCGTGCGCATGGATGGCGCTGATGACGCGCTATCCAGCCAGTCCATGAACCGCCCCAAGCCCCGCCGTACAAGGCCATTCATCCTTTCGAGCGACAACGCAAATACCTCCTTGGTGCGCTTATCGACCGCTTCACCCGGCAGTAGGGTGGGGCCTTCTGTCACTCACCGGGGAAGACGCATGACAAAAACAACAATGCGCGCCATCTTCACACCGCAGGCGCTGGCCGCTGCGGTGGCTCTGGGTTGCGGCGCCCAGGCGCACGCGGTCGCCTTCAACATCGGCGAAATCGAAGGCACCTTCGACTCGTCACTTTCGGTCGGCGCGAGCTGGGGCCTGCGCGATGCCGACAACTCGCTGGTCGGCACGGTCAATGGCGGCAGCGGACAATCGTCCACCGGTGATGACGGGCGCCTGAATTTCAAGAAGGGCGAAACCTTCTCGAAAATCTTCAAGGGTATCCACGACCTCGAACTGAAGTACGGTGATACCGGCGTGTTCGTGCGAGGCAAATACTGGTACGACTTCGAACTCAAGGACGAAGACCGCGAGTTCAAACAGATCAGCGACAGCGGCCGCAAGGAAGGCGCCAAGTCTTCCGGCGCGCAGATCCTCGATGCTTTCGTCTATCACAACTACGCCATCGCCGATTTGCCCGGCACCGTGCGGGCCGGCAAGCAGGTGGTGAGCTGGGGCGAAAGTACCTTTATCGGCAACTCGATCAACAGCATCAACCCGGTTGACGTCTCAGCATTCCGCCGTCCCGGTGCCGAGATCAAGGAAGGCCTGATTCCGGTGAACATGCTTTTCGGTTCGCAGAGCCTGACCGACAAACTTTCGGTCGAAGGCTTCTACCAACTGGAGTGGGACCAGACCGTTCTCGACAACTGCGGTACGTTCTTCGGCGTCGACGTGGCGGCGGACGGTTGCAACAACGGCTACACCGTCGGCAGCCCAGCGGTGGCGCCACTGGTGCCGCTGACCACCGCGTTCGGCCAAGGCATTCAGGTCACCCGCGAAGGCGTGGTGATCCCCCGTGGCGGTGATCGCGATGCGCGCGATTCCGGGCAGTGGGGCACGGCGTTGCGCTGGCTCGGCGACGACACCGAGTACGGCCTCTACTTTATGAACTACCACAGCCGTACGCCGACGGTCGGCACCACTACGGCGGGGCTGTCGACACTGGCGGCGTTGCCTGGCCTGGTCGGCATTGCCAACGGCCTCGCGCCCGGCAGCGGTGCGGGGCTGGCGCAAAGCGTGATGCTCGGGCGCGGTCAGTATTACCTCGAATATCCGGAAGACATTCGCCTGTACGGCGCGAGTTTCTCCACCACCCTGCCCACCGGCACCGCGTGGACCGGCGAGATCAGCTACCGGCCGAACGCGCCGGTGCAGGTCAACACCAACGATCTCACCCTGGCGTTGGTCAACCCGATTGCCGGCGGCACCGCATCGCCACTCGCCACTTCGCCGGGTGCCGACAACAAAGGCTACCGGCGCAAGGAAGTCACGCAGATCCAAAGCACCCTCACACACTTCTTCGATCAGGTGCTCGGCGCCGAACGCCTGACCGTGGTCGGCGAAGCGGCGGTGGTGCATGTCGGTGGTCTGGAGTCACGCAGTGAGCTGCGTTATGGCCGTGATTCGGTCTACGGCCAGTACGGTTTCGGCGGCGACACCGACGGTTTCGTCACCTCGACTTCGTGGGGCTATCGCGCCCGGGCGATTCTCGATTACGCCAACGTCATCGGTGGGATCAACCTCAAGCCCAACCTGTCGTGGTCCCATGACGTCGCCGGTTACGGCCCCAACGGACTGTTCAACGAAGGTGCGAAAGCCATCAGCTTCGGCGTCGATGCCGACTACCGCAACACCTACACCGCAAGCCTGAGTTACACCGACTTTTTCGGTGGCGACTACAACGTCCTCGAAGACCGTGACTTCGTGGCCCTGAGCTTCGGCGTGAACTTCTGATCTGCCCGAGAAGGATGACTGCAATGCGCAAAACGATTCTGCAATGTGGCGTGCTGGCCTTGAGTCTGCTGGCGGCCAACGTGATGGCGGCGGTGTCGCCGGATGAAGCGAACAAGCTCGGCACCAGCCTGACCCCGCTCGGCGCCGAGAAGGCCGGCAATGCGGACGGATCGATTCCGGCCTGGACCGGCGGCATCCCGAAAAACGCCGGTGCGGTGGACAGCAAGGGCTTCCTCGCCGACCCGTTTGCCAACGAAAAACCGCTGTTCACCATCACCGCCGCGAACGTCGAGCAGTACAAAAGCAAACTCTCCGATGGCCAGGTGGCGATGTTCAAGCGCTACCCGGAAACCTACAAGATCCCGGTCTACCCGACCCACCGCACCGTGGGGGCGCCAGCGGAAATCTACGAGTCGGCCAAGCGCAGCGCGCTGAACGTCAACGCGATCAACGACGGCAACGGCCTGGCCAATTTCACCGGCAACCGCTACTACGCCTTCCCGATTCCGAAGAACGGCGTCGAGGTGCTGTGGAACCACATCACCCGTTATCACGGTGGCAATCTGCGGCGGATCATTACCCAGGTCACGCCGCAGACCAACGGCAGCTACACGCCGATCCGTTTCGAAGAAGAGATCGCCGTGCCGCAACTGATGAAGGACATCGATCCGGAAAAAGCTGCCAACGTGCTGACCTTCTTCAAGCAATCGGTGACTGCTCCGGCGCGGCTGGCCGGTAACGTGCTGCTGGTGCACGAAACCCTCGATCAAGTGAAGGAGCCGCGTCTGGCGTGGATCTATAACGCCGGTCAACGCCGGGTCCGGCGCGCACCGCAAGTGGCCTATGACGGTCCGGGTACAGCAGCCGATGGCCTGAGGACTTCCGACAACTTCGACATGTTCTCCGGCGCGCCGGATCGCTATGACTGGAAACTGGTCGGCAAGAAGGAAATGTACATTCCCTACAACAGCTACAAGCTCGACTCGCCGAAGCTCAAGTACGACGACATCGTCAAGGCCGGGCACATCAATCAGGACCTGACCCGTTACGAACTGCACCGCGTCTGGGAAGTGATCGGCACGGTGAAACCGAACGAGCGGCACATCTACGCCAAGCGCCACATGTACATCGACGAGGACAGCTGGCAAGTGGCGCTGGCCGATCACTACGACGGTCGCGGGCAACTGTGGCGCGTTGCTGAAGGTCACGCGCAGTACTACTACGATCATCAGGCTCAGGCTTACACGCTGGAAGCGCTCTACGACATCATTGCCGGCCGCTACATTGCGTTGGGCATGAAGAACGAAGAGAAGCACAGCTTCGAATTCGGTTTTGAAGCCAAGGCTGCCGATTACACACCTTCGGCCCTGCGCGCCGAGGGCGTGCGCTAACGGCTCTGCTGTACAGCTGGACAAAAGGCGACCGCACGGTCGCCTTTTTTATGGCCATCAATCAGCGTGCTGAATACTCGTCAACAAGGGCGCGGGAGAGGGCTAGGGTGAGCGCACAACGATAAGAAGGCTCACCCGATGACCGCCATGACCCCGTGCCTGGATCGACCCGGATTTTTGCCCAGGCTTTCTTCACATCATCAGCCTCGCAGTCGCTTGACTGCGCCTTTGCTGACATCGAACGCACGGGTCAGGCTGTTGTGCGCGCCGGCAGGCAGTGGCAAAACCGCACTGCTCACCGAATGTCTTCTTCAGGTGCGCGCGGAGTGCGAGGCAATCTGGCTGCCGCTGGCGGGAGCAGCGCTCAGCGCCGATGAATTTTGCCGGCGTCTGACGCGGGCGCTCGGGCTGGTCGAAGTCCTTGATGATAGGCAGCTGATGGCGGAGCTGGCCCATTGGTCGAGGCCGACGTCGCTGTTCATCGACGATTACAGTCGGCTGCCGGATCCGGCTGTGGATGCTCTGCTGGATCGCTTGCTGGCAGTCAGCAGCCCGGCGCTCACCTGGTGGATCAGCACTCGCCGCCGGCCGCAGTGCAACTGGCCGCGGCTGTTGCTCGATGACGAACTCTACGAATTCGAGAGCGCCAGCCTGGCGCTGACTCACGATGAAGTTGTATCGGTGTTGCACCATTTGCCGCCTGACCAGGCGGACCGTGTCGCCACCCGTATCATCCAGCGTACTGGCGGTTGGTGCGCGGGGGCGCGCATGGCGCTCCTGCAAAAGTGCGACTGGTCGCAAAACCTGCAACCGCAGCAGCGTGTCGACACTCTGCTCGATTATCTGCAGCACGAACTGTTTAGCAACCTGACGCCGGAACAGGACGAGGCATGGCGTGTGCTGGCTCACCTGCCACGGTTCAACGCGCCGTTATGCGAGCATTTGTTCGGCGCCGGCGAAGGCGCGCGGCTGCTGCACGATCTGCAGGTGTTGGGCTGCTTTATCGAGCCATGGCAGCAATCCGCTGACTGGCTCCAGGTGTTCCGCCCGCTGTCGCGAATCATCCAGGAGTCGCACTGGCCGTGTGCGCGTTCCTGGCACCGGCGCGCCTGTCAGTGGTTCAGCGCGACGCAGGATTGGCGAGCGGCGTTCGAGCAAGCGTTGTTGGCCGAGGAATACGAAACTGCCGTCAGCCTGTTGCAGCATTTCAGCTTCGAGGATCTGTTCGAAGACCAGACCGTCGTCCTGCTGTTGCGTTTGCACGAGCAACAAAGTCAGGAGCTGACCCTGATGACACCGCAGCTGATCGGGCTGGTTACCGGAGCCTTGCTGTTTGCCGGTCGGTTCGAACAGGCCGGGCAATGTCTGGCTCATCTCGGCCGCTTCATGCCGCAACCGAGAGCGCAGCTGGAGCAGCAACTGCTGGCCCGCTGGCAGGCGCAACAGGGGTGGCTTTTTCACCTGCAAGGGCAAATGGTGCCGGCACGCACCTGCTTTCAGGAGGCTTTGTCTGCGCTGGCTGACGAGGCCTGGCAGGCGCGTCTGATGTGCCTGTCAGGACTGACCCAGCAGGCGTTGCTGTGCGGTGAGCTTGATCAGGCCCATGCCCTCAACCGCGAGGCGCTGTGCCTGGCGCGGGCTCACGGCTCGTTGCTGTTCGAAGGCTTGCTTGAGCTTGACCATGCGCAATGGCTCGAGCAGCGAGGCGCGCCTTTGCGTGCCGAAAGCCTGCTGGTGGAGATCGAGCACTTGCTGCGCCTGCGCGCCACAGTGCCCGTGCCACTGCTCGGCCGGATTGCCCTGCGGCGCGGACGACTGGCGCTGTGCATGGGACTTGAAGCGCAGGCTGCGCAGTTGTTCAGCGAAGGCCTTGAAGATTGCTTGCGCAGCCACGACAAGCGGGCCTTGTATGGTTATCTGGGGCAGGCGCAACTGGCCGGCAATCGCGGCGATTATGCCTGCGCTTTCGAGCGCCTGCGCGAGGCTGAAAGGGTCATGCAGCAGCGGCAGATTCCCGATACGGTCTATCGCGGTGTTGTGTTGCAGGTGAGCAGCCAGTTCTGGTTGCAACAGGGCCGACCGCATCTTGCGCAAGAAGCGTTGAGCCGACTGTTACGGCATTACCGGGGACCTTCGGCGTTGCAGGCGCCACCCGCGACGTTCGAACTGATTATTCGCATCGAATACCTGCTGGCCTGCGCGAATGCGCAATCGGACCCGGACGAAACCGCTCTGCCCACCATTGAGCGATTGTTGAAGCGCGCTCAGGCCAAAGGCATGCTGGCGGCGGAAACGGAATTGTTGCTGGCCTTCGCGCAGTTGGCCGAAGCGCACGGTGACACGGTAGCGGCGCAGCAAGCGTTCCAGCGAGCCGCAACGCTGGCGGAGCGTTGCCGATTGCAGCAAGCCGTGCGCGAGTGGGAATTACGCCGAGGTAGCCTCGGCACTGGGTCTGGCAAGGAGGTTTCTGCCTGGCCGCGGGATAACGATGAACAGGCGCCTGGCCTCAGTCGGCGCGAACGCGAAGTGCTGATGTTGATTGCTCAAGGGGCTTCTAATCAGCAAGTTGCCGAACAACTGTTTATTTCATTACATACAGTAAAAACCCATGCGAGAAGGATTAACGGTAAGTTGGGTGTAGAACGCAGAACCCAGGCTGTGGCGAAAGCCAAGTTGATGGGGATACTGGTTTAGCTTTGTAAATTTCAGTAGCACAACATGGTTTACGTTGGTGGGTGGCATGTTTTGTAATTTGTTCGAGCTTCATGTCGGCTGAAAAAGAAACTACCTTGCAATTATCGGCGGTGGCTGCACTTGCAGCTCTGGATAATCAAGTAAGGAAAGTTTGTGGCCAAGTTATATAAAAGTTTGATGCGTGGTTCTTTCGGTGAGCAGGTTACCTGGCCGGAAGAGTGGGAAAAGGCAACACAGGCTAAAACCGATCTGCTCAAGATCATCGACGCCATGCCGAGCGTGCTGGATATTCTGCGCAACATGCTTGAAGGTGAATTGAAGCGTCTGGGCAAAACAGTTGATATCGACAAGGTCTATATCAATACGGATCCTGCTTTCCCTGCCGATGAAAATCGGCCATCAGGCACTCTTTGGGAGGTGACGGTTCATTGTCTGAATAACCATATAAGTCCTGCCTATATTATGGGGGGCGATGGGGTTTTCGTTCTGCCAGATACGTTCAGTGAGCAATTCAAAGTCAACGTGCTCAATACCATTGTTGTTGAAGATCTGATCGCTGCTGTAACTGCCGGACTGGAAAAAACATTGCGAGCCGAGATCGCAAAGTTCTGGGCTGCGCCAGCGAAACCCGTCCATGCCGACAATGCACCGCTGTCGAACAAACAGGCTTTCATCAAGGCCTATGCCGTGGTCACCGGTGCAGAGCTGTCGCTGTCGGTCATGGCCAACAATTTCGATGCCCGATTGGGCGAGCGATTCGCTCATCTGCTGGAAGCAGATGCCGGTCGCGCAGCGTTTGAAGTCAACCTGCAACCGGCACAGGATTATCTTCTGGTGCGCCAGCCCTGTTTCGTTCTGGACAACGCCGAGCGTGCGGTCGCAGAGATGCAACTGGTCAACGAGTCGACTTCCTATCTGCTGCACACGCCGGAAAACGGCTTTGAGTTCTTTGAAAAAAATACCGATTTGCACAGCAAACTTCAGCAGCGACTTTCCCTGCGTAGCGAGCAGATCAGTTATCCGAAAGCCACGCAAAATCCTCATGCGTTTTGTGCAGAGGCTCACCTCAAAGGTCAGCTTGAAAGCGTGGCAACCTTGATCAGTGGCCAGGCACAACTGGAAAAACCGCTGACCTCCATGCTTCAGGAGAATCAACGCCTGCATGTGCTGCGTTACGGCATCGACACCCGCTTTTATCTGCTTTGGGCAGCACTGAAGCGCACCGACTGGCCGCTTTGGCTGCATGCCGCTGGTAGCGATGTTCAACAACGTTATAGCGAGCTTGAAGAATCCAAAGACCAGTATGAGGCTGCATATTCGAGCGCGTTCGATACGTGTTTTTCTTTCAAGGACTATGTGGTGCGCACGTTCGCCGCATGGGCGCAGAGGGCCTTTGACGAACGCCTGGATCCTGAAGCGATCAGTGTCCATAGCTCGTACACTTTGCAAGTTGCCGGACGGACCATCGAACAGGAAGAAACCCGGACGCTGACGGAGTTTCTTGTTTTCGGTCTGCACGACAATGGTTACAAAGCGACTCTGACCATCATCGGCGCTCCCGACGGAAGTCGGCTGACGGCAGTAGCGCTCGAGCAGTGGCTGGAAAATCGTAACCTGCGCCTAGAGTTTACCGGCAGTCTTGCATACTCGCCGTCGGTTGCTTGGCAGGAGGCCTATCGCAACTATCTCTTCAGCCAGATGGAGTTTGCAGTTTTTGTAGCTCGCCAGTCCGGGAAGCTGGATTCCACCGATGCGAACATCATCGCGCGAGCCATGGCCAACGACCCTGCGGTGACTATTCAGGGCCTGAAAATCAGGCTGCAAGTCCCAGCATTGAAAGATGTTCTGATGATTTCGGCCAAAGAATACGCACCGTCGCTGATGTTGGTCAAAACAGCTGACGGGCAATTCGAACTGCAGAAATTTTCCGATATCTACGCGGCGAACCGCTGGCTGGAGTCGGCGTTGTCGGCGGATCGTGAATACGCCGCATTGATGATCCATCCCGACTACCTGCACGAGGCGGGTGAGTTGCTTGGCAGCGCTGGTACTCAGCTGAGCTACCGCTACACGCTTGATAGCCGGCCGGTCGATCTTTATCTGAACGCCAAGGCACCTTTGGCGGACTACGTAAATGTCGCCTACCGAGCCGAAGTTGCGCTGCACAAGGCCATTGCACCGGCAGCTTATCGGGCGCTTGGCATTGAGGGGCGCAAGCGCTATTCGCGTCTGACAACCGAACTCAAGGCGTTGTCCACGGTTGATGTACGAGACAATGGTTTTCCGACCTTCGAGCAGTTCACCTATGACGCGGTGAAAGCCCAGATAGAAGACCTATTGCGTTCGCGTGGCAGCAACGTTTCGGTCAATCCCGATCAGATCATTATTCAGACCGAAGAGTTTCGTAAGAGCGTTACCGACGTCCTGCTTGACGGACTCGCTTTCGAAGCGGTGCATCCGGCCTATGAAACCAAGTACAGCCCCAAATATTACTTGGTGAATGGACATCCCCTCGTTGAAAAACTGGATATCCGGGATTTGTCTTCGCTATCGAAAACCTTCCGCCCTGGTGACCGATACAGCGCGATGCTGGAAGAGCAATATCTGAACAAGGCGCATCCTGATCACGCTTTCAAGCGCGCGGTACATGCTCGGAAAATCCGCTGTGAGATGTATCGCAATGCGTTTGCCGATTTCACCAACGGCAGATTATCGACAGAGTCTTTCTCTGCTGTCCAAGAGGTTATCGATAACCTGAAAGAGAGTGGCGGTTATCAGTCGGTAGGGACCAGCACCGCCGAAGGTGATATCGGGCTGTATAAATTCAATATTGGCGCGCTGGGTCTGACGACTCCTGGGGACCGCGCGGTTGGCGGCGTTTATATTTTTCGACTGAAGTTGTCGTCAGGTTTCTTCGACTTGCTCTATACGCCTGACGCGCCGGATCAAGTCAACTTCCGGCCGATCGCTGAGTTCATTCCTTCGATTCGTTTTCGAAAAGGCCCGTTCAGGAACTATTACAGCGAGCGGATACTGCTGGTTGACCAGAAAGTGACCAATGACTACTTCGATAATCTGGTCGCAACGGTTGATACCCGACCGGTCATTCGCACACAGCAGCGTTCGTTACTGCCCGATCTGTTCACTTTCCATGACGAGCGAGTGCGCCGTGTATTGAGTGACATCGACGAACGGACCACCAGTCTCAACGAAATAATTGCCGGTGTGGTTTATGAAAATCTGTTGAAGGCCGCAAACATTGTCAGCCTGCTGGTGCCACCCGTAGGCACTGTGGTGGTGGCTGTGCAGGTGATGAAAAGCATCTACGACGCGTCGCAGTCGCACCGACGTGGTGATTATTCCGCCGCGCTGGGGCATGTGCAGGATGTATTGAGCGGACTGCTGACATTGGGTCAGGCAGCAGCGGCGGGGGCGCCGGCTAAAGAACTTACCCGTGCGCAACGCTCGTTTCTGAGTTTGTTTGAAGACGCCCGCACGGTCGCGGAGCTGGTTACGTATTACACCGGCCATGAAGACCCCGCCGATGAACTGATCGGGTTCTTCAAGGCACTGATGCAAGAGGCTGAGTCTGCATTAAGCAAGACCACGGTTCGCTGAGCCGTTTCGAGCGCTCATAGTCTGATTTATCTTTCGTAACCCATGCGCCAACTCACGGCCCGGGTCGCAGCCAACAAACGCTGCGCCGCCGGGCCGTTTTCGTCGGCGTGGAACAGTGAGGTCGGGCCGACGATGGTCAGCACCGCAGCGATCTGCCCGACCGCGTTGAACACTGGCGCAGAAAGCGCATCCACACCCGGCATCAACAAACCATGCACGTGATGCAGACCGCGTTCGCGGATCTGTTCACACAGCGCTGCATAGGCTGTTTCATCCTTGAGCGGATGCTCCGCGACAGCGATCTCCTGCTCGCGCAATTCATCGGTTTCCCGATGCGGCAGGTAAGCGCTGAACACCAGCCCGGTGGACGAGCTGAGCAGCGGCAGCACCGAACCCAATTGCGTCACCACCGTCACCGCGCGCACCGCCGGTTCGATATGCACCACGGTTGCGCCCTGATTGCCCCACACCGCGAGAAAGCAGGTTTCGTTGAGTTCATCGCGCAGCTCGGACAGCGGCAGGGCGGCAACTTTCAGCACGTCCATGCTGTTGAGCGCGGCCAGGCCCACGCGCAGTGCTTCGCGACCGAGGCCGTAATGGTTGGTGGCGGTGTTCTGTTCGGCAAATCCGGAGGCAATCAACGCCTGCAGATAGCGATGGACCTTGCTCGCCGGCATCTGCACGTGTTCGGCCAGACGCGACAGCGAAGTCGACGGCGACAATTCGGCCAAGGCCTTGAGGATGTCGGTGCCGACCTCGGCGGAGCGGACTTTCTGTTTGCCGTTGCTGTCGCTGGTTTTTTCCATGGGGCTGGCGGTTCCGGTTCGAATGGGCGTCTTTATAGCTTGACGCTGGATAGCGAGCAAATTACGTTATGCGTAATCAGATTACGATAATAACAACCCCGGCGTGCCGAGACCTCTGATCCAGAGCGATGGGCCACTGCCGACTCCCTGTTCAGGAGGCTCCATGAACCCCGATTCAACCGCGCAGGACCTGGTTTACCAGTCCGGCTTCGGCAACGAATTCAGCACTGAAGCGTTGCCCGGCGCGCTGCCCGTTGGCCAGAACTCTCCGCAGAAAGCCCCGTACGGCCTGTATACCGAGCTGTTCTCCGGCACCGCGTTCACCATGCCGCGCAGCGAAGCGCGGCGTACCTGGATGTACCGGATCCAGCCGTCGGCCAACCACCCGGCGTTCGTCAAACTGGAACGGCAACTGGCCGGCGGACCGTTGGGTGAAGTAACCCCCAATCGTCTGCGCTGGAATCCACTGGAGCTGCCGACCGAGCCAACGGATTTCATCGATGGCCTGGTCAGCATGGCGGCCAACGCCGGCGCCGAGAAACCGTCCGGCATCAGCATTTATAACTACGCCGCCAACCGTTCGATGGAGCGGGTGTTCTTCAACGCCGATGGGGAAATGCTGCTGGTGCCGCAACTCGGTCGCCTGCGTATCGCCACCGAACTGGGCGTACTCGAAGTGGCGCCGCTGGAAATCGTCGTGCTGCCGCGTGGCCTGAAATTTCGCGTCGAACTGCTCGATCCACAGGCACGCGGCTACCTCGCCGAGAACCACGGCGCGCCGCTGCGCCTGCCGGATCTGGGGCCGATCGGCAGCAACGGTCTGGCCAATCCACGGGATTTCCTCACCCCGGTCGCCGCCTACGAAAACCTGCAGCAACCGACCACTCTGGTGCAGAAATTCCTTGGCCAGTTGTGGGCCACTGAACTCAATCACTCACCGCTCAATGTGGTCGCCTGGCATGGCAACAACGTGCCGTACAAATACGACCTGCGCCGTTTCAACACCATCGGCACGGTGAGTTTCGATCATCCCGATCCTTCGATCTTCACCGTATTGACCTCGCCGACCAGCGTGCACGGTCTGGCCAACCTCGATTTCGTGATCTTCCCGCCGCGGTGGATGGTCGCCGAAAACACCTTCCGGCCGCCGTGGTTCCATCGCAACCTGATGAACGAATTCATGGGCTTGATCCAGGGCGAATACGACGCCAAGGCTGAAGGCTTCGTGCCCGGCGGCGCGTCGCTGCACAGCTGCATGAGCGCCCACGGCCCGGACGGCGAAACCTGCACCAGGGCGATCAACGCCGAGCTTGCACCTGCAAAAATCGATAACACCATGGCCTTCATGTTCGAGACCAGCCAGGTGCTGCGCCCAAGTCGTTTCGCCCTCGAATGCCCACAGTTGCAACCCAGTTACGACGCTTGCTGGGCGACGCTGCCCGCCACGTTCGACCCGACCCGGAGATAACCCATGACACAGAATTCCATCCCCCGCAGTTGGGTCGCTTCGGCCAACGGTCACAGCGATTTCCCCTTGCAGAATCTGCCGCTGGGCGTGTTCAGCCTGGACGGTTCGGCGCCTCGCGCGGGCGTAGCGATCGGCGAGCACATTTTCGATTTGCAGGTGGCGCTCGAGGCCGGTCTGTTCGACGGTGTCGCACGCAGTGCAGTGGAAGCCATGCACGGCGGGCAGTTGAATGCGTTCTTTGAACTCGGTCGTGAGGCGCGGGTGGCCCTGCGCGAACGCCTGATCGAACTGTTCAGTGAAGGCAGCACGCTGCGCGGCAACATCGAAGCGCAAGGTGCGAAAGTCTTGCCGTTGGCTGCCGATTGCCAGATGCACCTGCCGGCACGGATCAGCGATTACACCGACTTCTACGTCGGCATCGAGCACGCGCAGAACGTCGGCAAACTGTTCCGCCCGGATAACCCGCTGTTGCCGAACTACAAGCACGTGCCGATCGGTTACCACGGTCGCGCTTCCACAGTGCGAGCGTCCGGCACCGACGTGCGCCGGCCGAAAGGCCAGACGTTGCCGGCCGGGCAGACTGAACCGGTATTCGGTCCATGCGCGCGTCTGGATTACGAACTGGAGCTGGGCATCTGGATCGGCCAGGGCAATGAGATGGGCGAGCCGATTGCCATCGGTGACGCTGCCGAGCACATCGCCGGTTTCTGCCTGCTCAACGACTGGTCGGCACGGGATATCCAGGCCTGGGAATACCAGCCACTCGGGCCGTTTCTGTCGAAGAGTTTCATAACCAGTGTTTCGCCCTGGGTGGTGACGGCCGAAGCGCTTGAGCCGTTCCGCACGGCACAACCGGCCCGCCCTGAAGGTGATCCGCAGCCGTTGCCATATCTGCTCGACAAGCGTGACCAGGATGGCGGCGCCTTCGACATTGAGCTGGAAGTGCTGTTGCGTACCGAAACCATGCGCGAGCAGAACCTGCCGGCCCATCGCCTGACCCTGAGCAACACCCGCTACATGTACTGGACCGTCGCGCAAATGGTCGCGCACCACAGCGTTAACGGTTGCCAGTTGCAGGCCGGTGACCTGTTTGGTTCGGGCACTTTGTCCGGCCCGGAAAACGGCCAGTTCGGCAGCCTGCTGGAGATCACTGAGGGCGGTAAGAAGCCGATCGAACTGGCCTCCGGCGAAGTGCGCAAGTTCCTTGAGGACGGTGACGAAATCATCCTGCGTGCCCGCTGCGCCCGCGAAGGTTTTGCCGCGATTGGCTTCGGCGAATGTCGCGGCACCGTGATCGCTGCGCGCTGACAGGAGCGGCTTATGGATCTCTATGGCTATTACCGTTCCACTTCGTCGTACCGGGTGCGGATTGCGCTGGCGTTGAAGGGCCTCGATTACCAGGCGCTGCCGGTCAACCTGATCGCACCGTCGGGTGGTGAACATCGGCAAGCGGCGTATCTGGCGCTCAATCCGCAGGGCCGGGTGCCGGCCTTGCGCACCGATGACGGCGCGCTGCTGATTCAATCGCCGGCGATCATCGAGTATCTGGAAGAGCGTTACCCGCAGGTGCCGTTGCTGCCGGATGATCTGGTGGCGCGCGCGCAGGTGCGCGGCGTTGCGGCGGTAATCGGCTGCGATGTACATCCACTGCACAACGTCAGCGTACTCAATCGCCTGCGCCAGTCCGGGCAGGATGAAACGCAGGTGGTGGAGTGGATCAGTCACTGGATCAGCCAAGGGCTGGCGACAGTGGAGCAGTTGATCGGCGACAGCGGTTTCTGTTTTGGCGAATGGCCGTGCGTGGCAGATGTGTATCTGATTCCGCAGTTGTATGCGGCAGAGCGGTTCAACGTCAGCCTGGAGGCGTATCCGAAGATTTGCCGTGTGGCTGCGTTGGCGGCTGAACATCCGGCGTTTATCAAGGCGCATCCTGCCAATCAACCAGACACCCCGTAATTCCTGTGGGAGCGAGCCTGCTAGCGAAGACGGAGTGTCAGTGGCCTTTCATTCAGCTGACACACCGCTTTCGCGAGCAGGCTCGCTCCCACACAGGTTTGTGTGGGCCTCAAGGATGGGGGCAGCCTGCGGAAGGCAGTTAATGCACGACGGAGTTGGGCGGCAGATGGCCGAGGCGTTCGGTCAGGCGCAGGCGCTGGATCGGGTCTTCGCTGAGCAATAACGCATGCTCCAGATCGAAGCGTTCAGCGTTCGGGCAATCCAGCCGTTGATAAAGACTGGCCCGGGCCATGTAATCGGAGGCCTTCGCATCGCCCAGTTCGAGCACTCGTTCTGCGTCGATCAGCGCGGCGATGTGATCGTCGTGGGTCAGGTGCAATTGGCGCAGGTTGCGTGACAGACGTTGCAGCATCTGCACCGGCGTTGCGCTCAGCAAATGTTCGGCGCTGAGCTGCATGTTCGGCCCGTATTGGCGTTGCAACAGTTCTCGGCAGTCGTTGGGATACAGTCGCCGCCCGCCGCAAGGGTCGAGCAAGTGGTCGGCGCCGGGTACCCGCAGCAGAAAATGTCCGGGGAAGTTGACCCCGACCAAAGGAATCTCCAGCCCACGCGCCAATTCCAGTGCGATCAACGCCAATGCCAACGGCTGACCACGTTGGGTGTGCAACACGCGATGCAGCAGCGCCGCCTGTGGGCGCAGCGGCAGGAAATCATCCTGTGCGAAACCGAGATCGACCATGCGCCGCAACAACGGTTGCGCCAGTTCGCTGACCGGCAGCATCGGCAGGCCATAGCTGACGCGTAGTTGCAGATCCTTGAAGGTGTTCAGCCATGCCTCGGGTTCGAGGGTTTTGTCGTGCTCGGCACTTATCCACAGCGCAGCTTCCAGCAGGGCCGGCGGTGAACGATGCAGGCATTCGAAAAAGCGTTGGCGCGCACTCATCTGAATCTCCCTCCAATGCCTCGTTTTAGCCCCGTCCGGGTGGTTCGTCCAGTGCCGGGCGCGTTGAGCGCGAGTTATAGCGGCGCAGCATTGTCCGCTCGGCGGCTCATGCCGGTGCGCGCCAGCAATTTTCAGGGGCAAGCCTATACTGGCGTTCTACAAGAAGTGATTCGGGAGCCTGTCGATGTTCGCTCTCATGCAAAGCACTCGCCTGGAATCGCTGCACCTGAGCGTGGACCCGGTCACCGGGTTGAAGGCGGTCATTGCCATTCATGACAGTCGCCTGGGGCCAGCCCTGGGCGGCTGCCGTTACCTTGCCTATCCCAACGACGAATCTGCGGTCGAGGACGCCATTCGCCTGGCGCAAAACATGAGCTACAAAGCGGCGCTCGCCGGCCTCGCGCAGGGCGGCGGGGTGGCGGTGATCGTGCGCCCGGCCCATGTCGAGAATCGCGCCGCGTTGTTCGAGGCTTTCGGCCGTTGCATCGAGCAGCTCGACGGCCGCTACATCACCGCCATCGACAGCGGTACTTCAGTGGCGGACATGGACTGCATTGCTCAACAGACGCGGCATGTCACCAGCACCACCTCGGCAGGCGACCCGGCACCGCATGCGGCCATGGGCGTGTTCACTGGCATTCGCGCCACGGCGATGGCGCGCCTGGGCAGCGACAACCTCGAAGGTCTGCGCGTCGCCATCCAGGGACTTGGCAATGTCGGTTTTGCACTCGCGGAGCAACTGCACGCTGCCGGCGCCGAGTTGCTGGTCAGTGACATCGACCACGGCAAGGTGCAACTGGCGATGGAGCAGCTCAATGCTCACCCGATCGCCAACGACGCATTGCTCAGCACGCCGTGCGACATTCTCGCGCCTTGTGGGTTGGGCGGTGTGCTCAACAGTCACACGGTGTCGCAACTGCGCTGCTCGGCGGTGGCCGGTTCGGCGAACAATCAACTTTCCCATCTGGATGTGGCGGACCAACTGGAACGGCGCGGGATTCTTTACGCGCCGGATTATGTGATCAACGCTGGCGGGCTGATTTACGTTTCGCTGAAACATCGTGGCGAGGAGTTGCCGACGATTACGGCGCATCTGTCGAAAATCAGTTCGCGGCTCACAGAAGTCTTCGCTCACGCGCAGGCGGAAAAACGTTCGCCGGCGCGGGTGGCGGATGAGTTGGCGGAAAAGGTTTTGTATCGCTGAAAGCAAAAGATCGCAGCCTTCGGCAGCTCCTTGGAATGCAGGAGCTGCCAAAGGCTGCGATCTTTCTGATTACTTCGGCGCTTTCGCTGCTTTGGCTGGCTTCGCCGGCGCCTCGTCAGGTTCTGCCGCTTCAGCTTTTTCGACAGGCTCGGCCGGCGCATTGATCAGCTCCGACAGCGCATCGGGCTGGCTCTTGAATGCCCGGGCGAACACATCGCGATTCTTCGCCATGTAGATCCCGGCTTCTTCCACTTGCTGTTCGGTCAGGGACGGAACGGCTTTTTGCAGCACATCGGCCAGATATTCGGCCAGTTCGAGCATTTTGTCATGACGATCAGCTTCGGCTTTATCCATGAACAAGCGCTCCAGATCTCGGCTGCTGCGGTATACCACTTCGACGGCCATTCACCACCTCACATGCCTTCACGTTAAGTTGTCTTGACGACTACTGTATCCATATACAGCGAAAAGGATAAGCGAATCCCTGCGCCATGGGTAGTGGCTTTTCAATGTAGACCGGATTTGGCGTTTGTCAGGGGGACGGGGTGGCTGCTATTCGCGAGCAGGCTCGCTCCCACGGGGATTGTGCAAAGCCGCTAGCCTGCGACCAAACGCCACGGCGCGGGATTTGCGGCGGATCGCCATGATGCGTGGCCCTGAACCTGCATGAAAACCGTTGCAACAAGGCGCGCGCGCAAAACCGTCACGTGCGATACGCATCATCCGCCCGAAACGGGCTAAGGAAACTCATCGTGAAAATAAACTGGGCCGAGAAACTGCGGCGTAACGTGCATCAACTGGCCGAGTCCCTGGGCAACCTGTTCGTCGAAACCTTCCACTATCTGGCGCTGTTCGCCATCGGTGCGGTGACGGCGTGGGCTGCGGTGATGGAGTTTCTCGGCATGCTCGAAGTCGGGCACATCAAGATCGATGACATCCTGTTGCTGTTCATCTATCTGGAACTGGGCGCGATGGTCGGGATTTATTTCAAGACCAACCACATGCCGGTGCGCTTCCTGATCTACGTGGCGATCACTGCACTGACGCGCCTGCTGATCTCCAACGTCTCGCACCACAACCCGCCGGACATGGGCATCATCTACCTGTGCGGCGGCATTCTGCTGCTGGCGTTTGCGATCCTGGTGGTGCGTTACGCTTCGTCGCAATTCCCCTCAGTGAAGATCGAGAACCCGCAGCGCAAGATCGGCACGGGCTCCAGCGAGCATCCGGAAGTGGAGAAGGGCGAGCTCTAAAGGCCCGCCGCCTGGCCGGGCTGGCCTTTGACCCTTGGCGGTGGCGGGGTCAGCCCGGCGCCGCTGGTCATGGCTTCGAGAATCGACATGGCGCTGTGGCCCTGTTCGATGGCGATGCCGAACTGGATGCTTTGTACCAGCCGTTTCAAACGCTCGGGATCGTTGCGCTGTTCGGCACTGATCATGCGCTTGGCCACGATGCGGCCGGCGTTGGATAGCGTCAGCATGATGCTGCCGTCCAGGCCCTGAATGCTCAGATTGATCTGGTAGTCCGGCGCGAAAGCATCGGTAATGATCTGAAATGGGTTGTCCATGATGCGTCACCGCCTGATTGAACGTGCAGTTGTTGACCGGCCATGATCCGATTTGGTTCGCAACACCAGACCACTGGCATCTCGTTCGCTGAGGTTTGCAATGTCCGTTTGCCTCAAGGGTGTTGTAGCAAGGCGCATGCCGGAAAAATTGTCGAACAATAAACACGGCGAAAAAAACGGCGAGCCTCGGGGCTCGCCGTTTTTTGTGGCGCGTTTTCAGGGCAGGAATCAGCGGATGATCGCTGACAGTGCAGTCAGGCCGATCAGCACTCCACCCAGTTCACCGCAAGCCCGCCCCGCGAGGTTTCCTTGTACTTGTCGTGCATGTCGGCGCCGGTGTCGCGCATGGTGCGGATCACCCGGTCGAGGGAAATAAAGTGATTGCCGTCGCCGCGCAGGGCCATTTGCGTGGCGTTGATCGCCTTCACCGCCGCGATGGCATTGCGCTCGATGCACGGCACTTGCACCAGGCCACCGACCGGATCGCAGGTCAGGCCCAGGTTGTGTTCCAGGCCGATTTCGGCAGCGTTCTCCAGTTGCTCCGGCGTCGCCCCTAGCACGTCGGCGAGGCCGGCGGCGGCCATCGCGCATGCCGAACCGACTTCGCCCTGACAGCCGACCTCGGCACCGGAGATGGAGGCGTTTTTCTTGCACAAAATGCCGACGGCGGCGGCGCCCAGAAAGAACGCAACGACGTCATCGTCAGACGCATCCGGATTGAATTTCATGTAGTAGTGCAGAACCGCCGGAATGATCCCGGCGGCACCATTGGTCGGCGCGGTGACCATGCGCCCACCGGCCGCGTTTTCTTCGTTGACGGCGAGGGCGAACAGGTTGACCCATTCCATCGCCGACAGGGTCGAGCTGATCACATTCGGTTTGCCGATTTCCAACAGGCTGCGATGCAGTTTCGCCGCGCGGCGCGGTACTTTCAGGCCGCCGGGCAGGATGCCTTCGTGGCGCAAACCTTGTTCGACGCACTCGCGCATCACTGACCAGATGTGCAGCAGGCCTTGGCGAATCTCGGCATCGCTGCGCCAGGCGCGCTCGTTGGCCATCATCAGTTCGGACACGCGCAGATTGTGCTTTTTGCACAAAGCGAGCAGTTCGGCGGCGCTGGAAAAATCGTACGGCAACACCACGTCGCTGGTTGGCGCCACGCCAGACTCGGCTTCAGCCGCTTCGACGATGAAGCCGCCGCCCACCGAGTAATAGGTTTGCGCGAACAGCTCGGCGCTTTCGCCAAAGGCGCTCAGCGACATGGCGTTGGGGTGGTAGGGCAGGCTCTCGTCGAGCAGCAGCAGATCGCTCTGCCAGTCAAACGCAATCGAGCGTTGACCGGCGAGGGACAGTTGCCCGGTTTCGCGCAGTTGCTGGATGCGTGGATCGATGGTCGAAGGATCGATGCTGTCCGGCCACTCGCCCATCAGGCCCATGACCGTTGCGCGGTCAGTGGCGTGGCCAACGCCGGTGGCCGAGAGCGAACCGTACAGGCGGATCTGCACACGTCGCACATCATTGAGCAGATGCTGATCGATCAGAGCCTGGGCAAAGGTCGCCGCTGCACGCATCGGACCGACGGTATGGGAGCTGGACGGGCCGATGCCCACTTTGAATAGATCGAAAACACTGATAGCCATGCTAAACCCTTACAAGCAATGGAGTAGGAATCGCTGCCATTTTTTGTCGGACAAGCGCAATGTCGGCGATACTGCCTGCCTCGGTTCGAGGTGACCAACGAAACCTCCTAAGACAGCCTTTAGCAGGACTAAACAATGAGTCGTCAATTGCATGCCCAGACCTATGTCTGGCTGCAGGTGTTTGCCTGTGCCGCGCGGCACCTGTCGTTCACCCGTTGTGCCGAAGAGCTGCACATCACCCCGGGCGCGGTCAGCCAGCAGATTCGCCAATTGGAAGAGCGCTTGGGGTTTCGCCTGTTTCATCGGCGCGCGCGGGGCGTTGAGTTGAGTGCACAGGGGCAGCGGCTGGCGATTACCGTCAACGAAGCCTATGGCAGCATCGATGCGGAGTTGCGCCGGCTGGACGCCGGGATGATCAGCGGGACTCTGCGGTTGCGCTCGATCCCGTCGTTTCTCGGCAAGTGGCTGACCCCGCGCCTGCCGCGCTTGCAGCAACGCTTTCCGGATATCCAGTTGCGCCTGGTAGCCGAGGACAGCAGCGTGCCCTTGCATGAGGGCGATTTCGATCTGGCCATCGACCTCAACGATGGCAGTTATCCCGGATTGTTATCCACAGCCTTGCTCGACGAGCAGATATTTCCGGTGTGCGCGCCGAGCCTGTTGCGTGGGCGCCCGCCGTTGCACGGGCCGGCCGATCTGGTGCATTTCCCGTTGCTGCACGACATCACCGCCTGGCGTGGCAGTTACGAGTACGCGGAATGGGAGTTCTATTTGAATGCGATCGGCTTCGAAGGCGCCGATGTGCGACGCGGCCACACCTTCAATCGCAATCACCTGACCATCGAAGCGGCGATTGCCGGCATGGGCGTGGCGATTGCCCGGCGCACGTTGCTCAATGATGAGCTGGAGCGCGGCACTTTGATTGTGCCGTTCGGCTTGTCGGTACCCAACCATAAACGCTACGTGCTGCTATATGCGCCGGGGGCGTTGAGCCATCCAGGCGTGCGCGCTGTGCATGACTGGCTGGTGGAGGAGGCGGGGATTTTTCGCAGCCTGCACCCGCTGAATGAGCAACAGATGTGAGCAGATTTTTCTGCGGTGCGGGTCGACCCAACTCCCGACATTAACAGCGCCTCGCTCGGTTGTCCGGCTTTTTTTGCGAATGAATATTTTTCTTTTTTCAGGGGTTGAAATGTTCGTCGCTCGGGCCGATTGTTGTAACCAGGAGGTCAGGAAATTCAACTCAAGGCCTCCAGCGAGCTAGCTGAAATAAGGGATGAACTATGCAAATCCAAGTCAACAGCGATAACCATATTCAAAGTAGTCAGCGACTGGAGGAGTGGGTACGTACAACTATTGAGAGCACGCTCGAGCGTTATGAAGAAGACCTGACCCGTGTCGAAGTCCACCTGAGCGACGAGAACGGTGACAAACCAGGTCCCCATGACTTGCGCTGCCAACTGGAAGCGCGGCCAAAAGGCCACCAACCGATTTCCGTGACTCACAAAGCCGATTCGCTGGAGCTGGCAATTGACGGCGCTGCCGAGAAACTTGAGCACGCCCTGGAGCACCTGTTCGGCAAACTGCGAGGTAAGCCACGCGCCGCTGTAGTGCCGTTTAGCGGCAAAGCCAACGACAAGCTGTTGGCGGAAGAATTCGACGAGAACGAACAGGCAGCGATCAACAGTTGATGCGCTGATTGCACAAGTCACACAAGGAGAACGGGCCTGCTGATGCAGGCCCGTTTTTTTTCGCATGGGGAGAAGGCTTCAGAGTCTGTTCAGAACGCCACCGAAGTCTGCACATAAACCGTCCGCGGCTCACCCACGTACTTGCCCTTGTTGTTGTCATCGAACGAGCGTGTGAAGTACTGCGTGTTGAAGATGTTCTTCACCCCCACCGCCACATTCAAATCCGACAGTTGCGGTCCGAAGTCATACCCGGCGCGGCTGCTGAACAGCATGTAACCAGGGATCTTGCCGGTGCTGCCATCGGCGCTTTCCTTCGAAGTGTTGGCGTTGTCGGCAAACTGGTCGCTCTGGAAGCTGCTGTCCAGATTCAGCTTCCATGGCCCTTCGGTATAACCGACGCCAATCGTGCCTTTGTGTTTGGAGGAAAACGGCACGCGGTTGCCTTTGTTCGGCCCGTCCTCGCGGATGGTTGCGTCGACATAGGCATAACTGGCGTAGACATCGAAACCGGCCAGCGCCGGGCTCAAGTCGTCGAGCGCGTAATTGACGCTGGTCTCGATGCCCTGATGGCGGGTTTCGCCGCGCGCGATCACCGAATCGTTGGTCTGGTTGCTTTCGTACTGGTTGTCGAAGTTGATCAGGAACGCACCGATTTCAGCGCGCAGGGCACCGTTGTCATAGCGAGTGCCGAGTTCCCAGGTGCGGGCCTTTTCCGGCTTCACTTCGCCGCTGCTCACGCGGTTGGGCATCTGGCTGTACTGCACGCTGCCGAACGAGCCTTCGGTGTTGGCGTACAGATTCCAGCTGTCGGTGAGGTGATAGAGCACGTTCAGCGCCGGCAGCGCGGTGTTGTAGTCGCCCTTGTATTTGACGTTGGTCAGGTTGTTGGTCTGCTGCGACTCGATCATCTCGTAGCGCACGCCCGGGGTGATGGTCCATTTGCCGATGTCGATGCGGTCATCGACGAAGAACGCGTTTGCCTCGGTACCACCACGAGTGTCGCGGTCGTTGCGGCTGCTGGTGGTCGGGTATTCGTTGGCGCTGATCGGCGTGCGATAACGCAGTTCGTGGCCGGCCTCGTTGATGTAGCGGTAGCCGACGCCGACTTCATGGCTGCTCGGACCCAGATCGAAGCCTTGGGCGAAACGGGTTTCCAGGCCACGTACCCAATACTCGCGGGGCGACAACGAAAGGAATGTGCCCTGATCGAGATAACCGCTGCGCAGGGTTTTGGTGAAGAAGGTGTTGGCGGTGAATTCGCGGCGATCTTCCTGATAGCGGTAGCCGACGTTGAACATCGTGCGGCGCCCCCAGAACTGGTCTTTCGGCCGCGTCGATTGATACGGATCGGCATCGTAATCGGCGACGTTGAGACCGCCGGGCATGTCGGCCTTGCCTTCGTAATACTGGGCCATGGCGTTGAAGCTGTTGGCGTCGTCGAGCTGATATTTGCCCTTGAGGATCAGGTCGTCGATCTCGGTATCGCTGTGTTCACGCCAGTCACCGCCACGGGTGCCGGAGTACAACAGCGCACCACCGAGGCCGTTGGCGTTGGTGCCGCCGGCCAGCAGATTGGCGCTGGTTTTGAAACCGTCGTGGCTCGACGATGGGCTGGTTTCAGTCTGGAACCCACCCTTGACCGTTGGCTCGTCAGGAATCGCCCGGGTCACGAAGTTGACCACGCCGCCGACGTTCTGCGGGCCATAACGCACCGCACCGCCGCCGCGCACCACGTCCACCGCATCCATGTTGCCCATGCTGATCGGCGCGAACGAAAGCTGCGGCTGACCATACGGCGCGAAAGGTACCGGGATGCCGTCCATCAATACTGTCGAGCGCGCGGCCAGGCGTGGATTCAAACCACGAATACCGAAGTTCAGCGCCATGTCGTGGCTGCCCGTGCCGTTGTTCTCCGGCGCGTTCACACCGGGGATGCGGTTGAGCACATCGCGGGCCTGGGTCGCGCCCTGGCGTTCGAATTCTTCGCGGCGGATCACATCACGCGCGCCGGGGTGTTCGAAGACATTGATCTGCGCCGCATCGCCGAGCCAGTCGCCGACTACGGTCGAGGTGCCCAGCTCCAGCGCCGCATCAGCCAGCGGTTGCAGGCTGAAGGCATTGTCGCCTTCGGCGCGGGCTTGCAGACCGGTGCCTTCGAGCAACGCATCGAGGCCTTGTTGCGTCGTGTAATTGCCCTCCAGACCCCGGCTCTGCACACCGCTGGTGACTTGCGAGCCAAAGGAAATCAGCACGCCGGCTTCACGGCCAAACTGGTTCAGCGCGGTTTCCAGCGACGCCGGGGCGATGTGATAAACCTTGGTCTCGGCGCCCAGCGCAGCGGGCAGGGCGGTGAAACTCAGGCTGGCGCCGAGCAGAAGATTGCGCAGGCTGCGGGCCAGTGGCGTAAGGCGGGTGGGCTGCATGTGGATGATCCTGAGAAGGTGGAATCAAGGGGGCTTTCCTTCTCTGTCACGCCAGATCTGAAAAACGGCTCATGGTTTTGGCGTTTTTTTACACCAGCGCTTCGATGCTCACCCAATAACGGGTAAAGCGCTTCACTCTGACCGGCAGACTGATCTGCAACAGGTCGAGAATCCGCTCGCTGTCATCCAGCGGATACGTCCCGGAAATCAGCAGATCGGCAACCTGGCTGTCGCACCGCAGCTGCCCGCGCCGGTAGCGGCCAAGCTCTTCGAGGAAATCGCCGAGGCGCATATGGGCGGCGACCAGCATGCCGTCAGTCCAGGCGCCGCTATTGGCGTCCAGCGGTTTAGCCTCGCTGACCGAGCTGGCAGTAAAACTCAACTGCCGCGCGACCGGCAGCAGCAGGGGCGCGCGCTGGCTGGCGATGAGTTCGACTCGTCCTTCAAACAGCGCGATCTGTGTGCGCTCGGCAAACTGCCGCACATTGAGGCGCGCACCTTGGCTTTTCAGCACGCCGTGTGCCGTGCGGACCTCAAACGAGTGTGCGGCGCTCAACAGCATTTCGCCTTCGAGCAGACGAATCGTACGCTGCGCACCATCAACATCAACCGAGCTGGCGGTATTGAGCTGTAACGAATCGGCACCGCCCAGGCCGATCTTGCGCCGCTGGCCGACCGGCGTGCGGTAATCGGCGAGCAGCGACGGCAACGGCGTGTGCTCGCGCATGCCCCAGGTCGCCGCTGAGCCTGCACCGAGAATCAGCAACATTTTCAACGCCTGACGGCGGCTGCCGGACTTCGGTCCGTTCAACGCCGCGTGGGCCAACGGCGACGAAACGCCGCGCAAGCGCTGGTTGACCCGCTGCATGTGTTCCCACGCTCGGCGGTGTTCGCTGTGTGCATCCAGCCATTGTTGCCAGGCCTGCTGCTGGCGCGGGGTGAGGGTGTCCTGCTGCATTTCAAGCAACCAGTGCACCGCCTGTTCGGCGACTTGCGCGGAGAAATCCGGCACCCGATTCACAGGGCGAAATAGCAGCGCATGGCCGCTTTGTTCAAATGGCGTTTGACCGTGGCCACCGAAATACCCAGTTCTGCGGCGATCTGTGGATAAGTCAGACCATCGACCTGCGCGAGCAGAAAGGCGCGTTTGACCTGGCGCGGCAAGCCGTCGAGCAGCTCATCGAGCTCGATCAACGTCTGCAGGATGATCGCTTTGTGCTCTTCCGACGGCGCGACCATTTCCGGCATTTGCGCCAGCGTCTCGAGGTAGGCGCGTTCCACATCCTGGCGCCGGTAATGATTGAACAGCACGCGCTTGGCCAGGGTGGTGAGAAAGGCGCGCGGTTCGATGATCACCGGTGGCTCGCGAGCGGTCAGCACCTTGATGAACGTGTCCTGAGCCAGATCCGCCGCGCTGTCGGGGCAGCCGAGCTTGCGCCGCAACCAGCCAGTGAGCCAGCTGTGATGAGCATGGTAGAGCGATTCGACGGGATGGGCGGGCGGCAACGAAATGACTCCGGACGCAAAATTTGCGTAGAGAACGTGCATTAGAGAACAAGAACGGTTCGCATTGTAGAGGCTGGCGACAGTGTCCGGCAATCAGATGCTTTTGCGTATGAGAATATTTATCATTAATATTGCTCGCCTGTAGATTCGGCTTGTCGGCCGAACGTTTTTCGTTTCAGGGTCGAAACATGAAAGGCAAACTCGCAACCCTTCCCATGTCCTATCGTCTGGCCGTCACTTCGCGAGTGCTGGCGGCGATTTTCGGCGGCTATCTGGTCGCGGCGCTGGCCAGTGTCACCCTGACGTTGTGGCTGCCGCTGAACCGCGCCGAAGCGGTGGTCACTGGCATGACCGTGTCCTTTCTGGTCTATCTGGTTGCCGTGCTCTGGTGCTTTGCCTGCCGCAGCGCGTGGTCGGCCTGGGTCGGCCTGCTGGTGCCGAGCGTGATTCTCGCCACCGTTTCCGGTGTCGCGCGCGGTCTGGGGCTGGCATGAAGGAAGGGTTCCGGCAGGCGATGGCCTGGCTGCACACCTGGGCCGGGCTGGTGTTCGGCTGGTTGCTGTTCGCGATTTTTTTCACCGGCACGCTCGCTTACTTCAAAGATGAAATCAGCCACTGGATGCAGCCGGAAATCGCTGCACATTCGCTTGATAGCGAAGCGAGCCTGGCGCTGGCGCAAGATTATCTGCAGCAACACGCCGCCGGCGCCTCGCGCTGGCTGATCGATTTGCCCGATGCCCGCGACCCCGGCCTGACGGTGCGCTGGCAGCAGGCGCCGGGCAAACCCGGCGAGCGCGGCCGCTTCGAATCCCGAACCCTCGATGCTCAAACCGGAGTCGAAGTACAGGGTCGCGAAAGCATGGGCGGCGAGTTCTTTTACCGTTTCCACTTCCAGTTGCAGATGCCTTATCCGTGGGGGCGCTGGCTGGCGACCCTCGCCGCGATGGTGATGTTCGTTGCACTGATCAGCGGCATCATCACCCACAAGAAAATCTTCAAGGACTTCTTCACCTTCCGCCCGCGCAAGGGCCAGCGTTCCTGGCTCGACGGGCATAACGCCGTGGGCGTGCTGGTGCTGCCGTTTCACTTGATGATCACTTACAGCAGCCTGGTGATTTTCATGTCGATGGTCATGCCCGCCAGCATCGTTGCCTCTTACGGCAGCGACGTGCGCAAGTTCTACGACGAAGTCTTTCCCGCGTCGAAGACGCCCGAGCGCGCCGATGTCGCCGCACCGCTGACCGCCATGGCGCCGCTACTGGCCAAGGCCAGCGAGCAGTGGTCGGGCGGCCACACCGCGCGCCTGTCGGTGAGCAACCCGGGCGATGCCAGCGCCACGGTGGTGCTGTCCCGCGCGGGCGATCGGGTGGTGCATGATTTCGGCCGGGCGGTGACGTTCAATGGCTTCACCGGGCAGCTTCTGAGCAGCACCCCCGATCAACCCATGGCGATGGCGGTGGGTGGCGCGTTCTACGGTTTGCACATGGGCCATTTCGCCGGGCCGCTGTTGCGCTGGCTGTATTTCATTTGCGGACTGGCCGGCACGGCGATGATTAGCACCGGGCTGGTGATCTGGCTCGGCAAGCGGCAGCTCAAGCACGTGAAAAGCGCGGCGCTGCCGTTCGAATTGCGCCTGGTCGAGGTGCTGAATATCGCCAGCATGGCCGGCCTGGTATCGGCGGTGGCGGTGTTCTTTCTGGCCAATCGACTGCTGCCGGTGAGTCTGGCGGGGCGGGCCGATTGGGAAGTAAATGTGTTCTTTATCGCTTGGGGGTTGAGCGTGGTGCACGCGGTATTGCGTCCGGGACGCAAGGCGTGGATCGAACAGCTGACGCTCGGCGCTGCGCTGTTTATCGCGGTGCCGCTGATCAATGCGCTGACCACACCGTGGAATCTTGGCGCGACCCTGATGCAGCGCGACTGGGCACTGGCCGGATTTGATCTGACTTGTCTGGCGACGGGGCTTTTTCTCGGCTGGGTTGCGCGCAAGATGCAGCGTCCGGGCGACTCCGTCAGCGTTCGCAAAGCAAGTCCTTCGCCTCGCTCGATCACAGTCGAACAGGGGGCCAACTGATGCTGCTGGTCCTGTTGCTCAGCTATGCCGGCTTCACCGCGTTGTGCCTGTCGATGCCACGTCATCACGCCGAATTGCTCGGCGCCAAACCGTCGACGCGCCGCCGTCAGGGTCTGGCGTTGGCGGGATGGCTGTTGCTGGCGCTTTCGCTGTGGGCGGCGGTCGCGGTCAATGGCTGGAGTTTCGGTCTGGTCGACTGGTTCGCGGTGCTGATGCTCAGCGCTTTGGCATTGGTGCTGTTGCTGCCGTATCGCCCGCGTCTGGCCATGGCACTGGCCGGGTTGAGCCTGCTGGCGAGCCCGGTCGCCGCCTGGGCGCAGTGCTGAAGTGCTGATCGGTCTGCCACCGGAATCGCGTGACGATGAAGCGCGTGGCGCGCGTGCGCATTTTCTTCAGGTGTTTCTGTCCCAGCGTGCGCAAATGGAGGCGCTGGTGAATCGGCGCGTCGGTTGTCGGGCGACCGCGGCGGATCTGGTCCAGGATCTGTTTTTGCGCTTCTGGCGGCGGCCGCTGGTCCAGGTCGAAGAGCTCAGCACTTATCTGCTGCGCTGCGCCGGCAACATCGCCATCGATCATTTGCGCAGTGAAGGCACGCGCACGCGGGTCAACGAAGGCTGGCAGCCGGACGAACCCGACAGCTACGGCAGTGAGCCTCAAGCCGCGCTGGAAGCGGGCAACGATCTGCGCCATGTCGAAGCCGCGTTGCGCGCCTTGCCCGAGCGTACCCGGCAGATTTTTCTGCTCAATCGCATTCATGGGCGCAAGTACGCCGACATCGCCAAGGCCATGGGCCTGTCCCAAAGTGCCGTGGAAAAACATATGATGCGCGCCCTCGAGGCCTGCAAGGCCAGCCTGCGCGACCCCGCGCCACGTCTGCCAGGGAAAGCACCGTGAAGCCATCCAACCCGATCACACCGACGCCGGCCCAGGAGCAGGCCGCGCTGGCCTGGCTGAGCCTGTTGCACGACCGCCCGAGCACTGGCGATCAACTCACCTTCAGCCAATGGCTGCGCGCCGATCCGGCCCATGCCCAAGCGTATGCGCAGGCGCAGGTGATCTGGGAACTCAGCGAAAGCCCCGCGCGCACGCTGGCCGATGAAGATGCGTTCGCGCTGCAAGGTTATCTGCAGGCGATGGACGCCCCGCGTCGTTCGCCGATGTTGCGTTGGTCGGGCGCGCTGGCGCTGGCCGCGTGTCTGCTGCTGATGGTCAGCCTCGGCACGGGGTGGCAGGCGCAGCGCTGGCTCGACGATCTGCGCGCCGATCATGTCTCCACGCCTGGCGAAATTCGTACGGTGACCTTGGCCGATCAATCGCAAGTGACGCTGGATGCCGATAGCGCGATTGCCGTGGATTTCAGTCACGGTCAGCGCCGCGTGAAATTGATCAGAGGTGCTGCTTTCTTCAGCGTCAGCCACACCGGCGACCCGTTTGTGGTGGCGGCGGAGCAGGGCGAAGCGCGGGTGCTCGGCACCCAGTTCGAAGTGCGCCGGCAACCTCATGGCGCGCAAGTGACGGTATTGTCCGGGCGTGTCGCGGTGACGGCGGATGAGCATGGCCAACAACAGATTCTCACTGCCGGGCAGCAGGTCGCTTATGCCGACGGCACGGCGGAAAAACTGCATGGCGTGGACAGTGAAGCGCAACTGGCCTGGCGTCAGGGTTGGCTGACTTACTACAAGACCACGCTGGCCGAAGTTGTCGAGGATCTGCGCCGCTATTACCCGGGGCGGATTGTGCTGCTCAACGATGAGCTGGCGGCGCGCAAGGTCAGCGGCAGCTTTCCGAGCAAGGACCCGCAGGCGGTGCTCAATTCGTTGCAGGGCGTGTTGGGGTTTGAGCAGCATCGGGTGTTGGGGCAGCTGATTATTCTGCGCTGAGGGTGCCGGCCTCTTCGCGAGCAGGCTCGCTGCCACAGGGAACGCATTCCAAAGGTGGGAGCGAGCCTGTTCGCGAAGGCGTCAGCCCAGGCAACAAATCCCCCGCAAAATATTTTCAAATTAAAGGTGAGGTAACCCCGAGCCCCATCCGTGTAGTGACTGAAACTGCGAGCCATTCGCATCCGTTGCGGTTCTACACAGGTCATTGAGCAATGAAGTCCAGGGCAAAATCCGGTTCGGTCAAACAGTGGTTAAGCGTGTCGGCGTTGAGTTTTTCATCATTGGCATTGCTGCCGATGAGTATCGCGCTGGCGGCAGAAGCGGTGAGCAGTCAGGCGCAACAGCAATTCAATTTTGCCCTCGCCGCGAAACCGTTGCCGCAGGCCCTGAGCGACTTCAGCCGCGTGACCGGGCAAAGCGTGGTCTACACCGATGAAGCGCCGTACGGCCTCAATGCTCCGGCAGTCAACGGCCAGATGAGCGCCGAACAGGCCCTACAACGCCTGCTCGGCAATTCCGGCCTGAGCTTTCGCCGCACCGACAGTCATACCCTGGCGCTGGAGCCGATGCCGACCGCAGGCGCGCTCAATCTCGGCGCCACGACCATCACGTCCACGCGCGACGAATCGATGAGTTATCAGCCGCCGGAAACCAGTTCGGTGATGCGCTCATCGGCGTCGCTGCAAGAAATTCCACAGACGGTCAATGTCATCCCGGCGCAGGTCATTCGCGATCAGGCGCCGCGCAATCTCGATGACGCGCTGGCCAATGTCAGCGGCATCACTCAGGGCAACACCTTGGGCAGTACCCAGGACTCGGTGATGACTCGCGGTTTCGGTGACAACCGCAATGGCTCGATCATGCGCGACGGCATGCCGCTGGTGCAGGGCCGTGGCATGAACGCGACCGTGGATCGCGTCGAAGTGCTCAAGGGCCCGGCCTCGTTGCTCTACGGAATTCAGGATCCGGGTGGTGTGGTCAACCTGGTCAGCAAGAAGCCGGAACTGACCCAGTACAACGCCGTGACCGTACGCGGTTCGAGCTACGGTGACGGCAAGAACGGCAGCGGCGGCGCCTTCGACAGCACCGGGGCGCTGGGCGATTCCGGCTTCGCCTATCGCATGGTCGTCGATCATGAAGACGAAGATTACTGGCGCAACTTCGGCACCCATCGCGAGACGCTGATCGCACCGTCGCTGGCCTGGTACGGCGAGCGCACCAAGCTGTTGTTCGCCTACGAGCACCGCGAGTTTCTCACCCCGTTCGACCGTGGCACGCTGATCGATCCGCGCACCAACCATCCGCTGGATATCTCGCGCAAGCAGCGTCTCGACGAGCCGTTCAACGACATGGAAGGGCGCTCGGACCTCTACCATTTCGAGGCCGACCATGAACTCAACGACGACTGGAAAGCCCACTTCGGCTACAGCTGGAACCGCGAAACCTACGACGCCAGCCAAGTCCGCGTGACGGCGATCGACACCAACAAAGGCACACTGACGCGGAGCATGGACGGCACGCAAAACGCGATCAGCACCGATCGTTTCACCACCGCCAGCCTCGAAGGCAAAGTGAATGTGCTGGGCATGCAGCATGATCTGGTGTTCGGCGTCGACGACGAATATCGCAAGATCTACCGCGAGGATCTGATCCGGCAGAAAAGCCTGACCACGTTCAGCTATCTCAACCCGGTGTATGGTCGCGAAGTGATGGGCACTACGGTGAGTGCGCCCGACAGTGCGCAGACCGACAAACTGCGCAGCGATTCGCTGTTCCTGCAGGATTCGATTCACCTCAACGAGCAGTGGATTCTGGTCGCCGGCGGCCGTTTTCAGGAGTACGACCAGTACGCCGGCAAAGGCGTGCCGTTCAAGGCCAATACCGACAGCAATGGCCAGAAGTGGGTACCGCGCGCCGGTGTCGTGTATCGCTACTCCGACGCGCTGTCGTTCTACGGCAGCTACACCGAATCGTTCAAACCCAACTCGACCATCGCCCCGCTGAGCGGCAGCAGTACCGTGCTCGACGGCAGCATCGCGCCTGAGGAAGCCAAGTCGTGGGAGCTGGGTGCGCGGCTGGATATGCCCGGCAGCATCACCGGCAATATTGCGTTGTTCGACATCAAGAAACGCAACGTGCTGGTAGCCAACTCCGAAGGTCCGACGACGATCTACAGCGCCGCTGGCGAGGTGCGTTCACGCGGGCTGGAAGTCGACCTGAGTGGGCAACTCAGCGAGCACTGGAACCTGATCGGCAGCTATGCCTACACCGATGCCGAAGTCACCGAAGACCCGGAATACAAAGGCAAGCGCCTGCAAAACGTAGCGAAGAATTCCGGCTCGCTGTCGGCGGTGTATGACTTCGGCAATGTGTTTGGCGGCGACCAACTGCGTGTCGGGGCGGGCGCGCGCTATGTCGGCGAGCGTGCCGGCAACGCGGTGAATGATTTTGACCTGCCGAGCTATACCGTGGCGGATGCGTTTGCCACTTACGACACGACGGTTGAGGGGCAGAAGGTCAAGTTTCAGTTGAACGTGAAGAACCTGTTTGATCGCACCTATTACACCTCGTCGGCGAGCCGCTTCTTTGTGTCGATGGGGGATTCGCGGCAGGTTTCCTTGTCGAGCACTCTGGAGTTCTGATCCAAAACCGCATCAACGCTCTTCGCGAGCAGGCTCGCTCCCACAGGAGACTGCATTTCAAGGTGGGAGCGAGCCTGCTCGCGAAGGGGCCATCACTGGCGAAAAGGTACGAGTTTCTAACGCAAAAAAGCCTGCCGATACTCGCCCGGCGTCCCACCCAAAACCTGCCTGAACCGATTAGTAAAATGGCTCGCACTGGCAAACCCGCACGCCAGCGCGATCTCGCCCAGCGGCAGCGCCGTGCCGCGCAACAATTCCCGCGCCCGGCTCAAGCGCCGCGCCAGCACATATTGATGCGGCGGCAGGCCGAAGCTCAGGCGAAACATCCGCGCAAAGTGGTATTCCGACAGTGCACACAGCCCGGCCAGTTGCCCGAGGCTGATGGCTTCGCTCAACTGGTTGTCGATGAACTCCACCAGTTGTCGGCGCTGATGTGGCGCCAGTCCGCCCTTCAAGCGCAAGCCCTGTCGTGCTCCCACCTGGCTGAGCAAGGTGTGGCTGATCAATTCGTGGGCTAGGCTGCTGGTCAGCAAGCGCTCTGCCGGCTCTTGCCAGTTCAGGTTCAGTAATTGCCGAAAGCGCTGCGCCTGCTGCGGATCTTCGAGAAAGGTCTGCTCGCGTAATTGCATCTCGCGCGGTTCGCGATCGAGCAAAGTCACGCAACCGAGGGCGAATTGTTCGGCGCTGAAATACAGGTGCGCCAAGCGGATGTCGCCATTGATCACCCAGCCCGATTCGTGATCGGCCGGCAGGATGCACAACTTGTCCGGCCCGCCTTTGCGGCCCGGCTGGCCACGACGGAATGTGCCGGTGCCGCCGGCGACGTAGCACGAAAGCGTGTGATGACTTGGCGCTTCGTATTCCTGGGCATCGTGGTGGTTGGTCCACAAGGCCGCAGACATGCCGTCACCGAGCTCGGCGCTGTGCACAAGGCGTGCATTCGGCGAGCGGTTGAGGG
Source organism: Pseudomonas siliginis (assembly GCF_019145195.1). Lineage (GTDB taxonomy): Bacteria > Pseudomonadota > Gammaproteobacteria > Pseudomonadales > Pseudomonadaceae > Aquipseudomonas > Aquipseudomonas siliginis. Next base: position 129,504 of record NZ_JAHSTW010000010.1, on the reverse strand, counting down.
CTTGAAAGACTTGCAGGGTATCGATAGCGGCCATGTTCGGTTCTCTCCAACGCCTTGCATCCTACTCCGTAGACGCCGCCCTGCCAGCCTGCCGCCAGACAAAAGCGCAAGATTGTGCAAGCGTCGAAGGCTGCCCGAGGCAGACACTCAAGGCCTGTTTAAGGAGTGTTGGCCATGAACCTGTCGTTGTACCTGCTGACCGTGCTGATCTGGGGTACCACCTGGATTGCCTTGAAATGGCAATTGGGCGTGGTCGAAATTCCGGTGTCGATTGTCTATCGCTTCGGCCTGGCTGCGTTGGTGTTGTTTGCGTTGTTGCTGCTCAGCCGACGCCTGCAACCGATGAACCGCCGTGGGCATTTGATTTGTGTGGCTCAAGGGTTATGTCTGTTCTGCGTGAACTTCATGTGTTTTCTGACGGCCAGCCAGTGGATACCCAGCGGTCTGGTGGCGGTGGTGTTTTCTACGGCGACGTTGTGGAACGCGCTGAATGCGCGGGTGTTTTTCGGCCAGCGCATTGCGCGCAATGTGTTGCTGGGCGGTGCGTTGGGGCTGTCAGGTCTGGGGCTGTTGTTCTGGCCGGAACTGGCCGGGCATGAGGCCAGTCCGCAAACCCTTCTCGGGCTGGGTCTGGCGTTGTGTGGCACCTTGTGTTTTTCAGCGGGGAATATGCTTTCGAGCCTGCAACAGAAGGCCGGCCTCAGACCGCTGACCACCAACGCCTGGGGCATGGCCTACGGCGCGGCGATGCTGACGGTGTGGTGTCTGTTCAACGGCATACCCTTCACCATGGACTGGTCGCCGCGATATGTCGGTGCGCTGTTCTATCTAGTGATTCCCGGCTCGGTGATCGGCTTCACCGCGTACCTGACGCTGGTCGGGCGCATGGGCCCGGAGCGGGCGGCTTACTGCACGGTGCTGTTCCCGGTGGTGGCCCTGAACGTGTCGGCGTTTGCCGAAGGTTATCAATGGACCGCACCGGCGCTCGTCGGGCTGGTGTTGGTGATGTTGGGCAACGTGCTGGTGTTTCGTAAACCGAAAGTGCTGTTGTCTGCGGCTCAAGGGAAGTTGGCTTGATAAAACGAGCGCTGATAATCAGCGCTCAACTTTCAAAGTGATGTAGATCATCACCGGGAAGATGAAATCGACAATATGCCTTGCCCAGTCCTTGGCATTCCAGGATTGCGAAGTGTCCATGTCGAACCATTCGACACCTACAGTTTGCAGGCACACGTAATAAATGAAGATGGCGACCAATATACCCATGATCGAAAACTTCTTGGCTTCATGGAATACCGCTGGCGATGCATCGATGTAGCGATACAACTGGTAAGTGCCGATCAGGCAGAGCACGGTGTAGATGACTTCCATGGTGATGATGAACCAGTAGATCCGGTGATGGATCATCGGCGAATCGATCGCCCGATACATGATGTTTTCGCTGGCGTTGGTGGTGTCCATGCTCAGGATATGTGCAACGTAAATGTAGTTGGACTCATAGTCAGTGAAGTTATGGATCATCACCAGCAGGCCAAAGAAACTTATATAAGCCATCAAGATGACTTTGCTGTAACGAATGAGTTTGTCGGTGGTCAGGGTGTTCACGGGGTTGGCTCTCCATGGCAATTAATCAATAAGTTGATAAGTTGCGAGAGCTTATATTGCTGTTACTTGGTCTGGCGTTTTTGTTCGGTTGCAAGTTATGTAAGGTGAAGGCCGGCGCCATGTTGCGCCGGCCCTTTTTTTCAGCCGCGCCAGACTTGCGGGTTGACCAGATCCTGCGGCCGTTCACCGAGCAGGGCGCTGCGCAGGTTGGCCAGGGCGCGGTTGGCCATGGCTTCGCGGGTTTCGGTGGTGGCCGATCCGATGTGCGGCAGGGTCACGGCGTTTTTCAACTGGAACAGCGGCGATTCGGCCAGCGGTTCTTTTTCGTAGACGTCCAGCCCGGCGCCGCGGATGCGGTTGTTTTGCAGGGCTTCGATGAGTGCCGGTTCGTCGACCACCGGGCCGCGCGAGATGTTGACCAGGATCGCGCTCGGCTTCATCAGCGCGAGTTCGCGATGGCTGATCAGGTGGCGGGTCTTGTCGCTCAACGGCACTACCAGGCAGACGAAATCGGCTTCGGCCAGCAGCTCATCCAAGCTGCGGAACTGCGCGCCGAGTTCCTGTTCCAGTTCGGTCTTGCGGCTGTTGCCGCTGTAGATGATCGGCATGTTGAAGCCGAAGCGCCCGCGCCGGGCGACAGCGGCGCCGATGTTGCCCATGCCGACGATGCCGAGGGTCTTGCCGTGTACATCACTACCAAACAGCGGGGCGCCGACGCTGGCCTGCCATTGCCCGGCCTTGGTCCAGGCGTCGAGTTCGGCGACGCGGCGGGCGCTGCTCATGATCAGGGCGAAGGCGAGGTCGGCGGTGCTTTCGGTGAGCACGTCGGGGGTGTTGGTGAGCATGATCCCGCGTTCGTTGAAGTAGTCGAGGTCGTAGTTGTCGTAGCCGACCGAGACGCTCGAGACCACTTCGAGTTTTGTTGCGCTTTGCAGTTGTGCGCGGCCGAGTTTGCGGCCGACGCCGATGAGGCCGTGGGCGTGGGGCAGGGCTTCGTTGAACTGGGCGTTGATGTCACCGGTCTTGGGGTCGGGGACGATGACGTCGAATTCTTCTTGCAGGCGTTCGATCATGGGCGGGGTGATGCGGCTGAAGGCCAGGACTGTTTTTTTCATTGGGCTTGGGCTCGTCGGGGCTTGATTGCAAGCACGCTAACATTTTCTCGCTCGGGTTGTCTTGGCGGCCTCTGGGCCGACCAAGTTCTTGGGGTTTTGGGTGAATATCCGTTTCTTCGGGTGTTGCTGATTACGGTTCCGCCCTTACGGCGGGTCACCTTTTTCAAACGCCAAAAAGGTAAACCAAAAGGCTTGCTCCTGCGTTCGGCCCTCGCAGGCTCGGGTCCCTTCGCTGCGGGATCGATCCGGGCGCAGCGGCTCCGGTTTGCTTCGCTGCACCTCCTTCCGCTGTGTCTGGCTGCGCCAGACGGTCGCTGCGCTCCCACGCCCGGATCAATCCCTCCACTCAGCCTTCCGACGTCGCCGGTGGATCAAGATCAAGATCAAGAGCACTCGAGCTTGCGCTCATTGTTGAGTGGGGCGGCTTTGCCGCGGGCAGCTGCGCTGCTTTGCCTTTGCTTTTGTTTTTGCTTTTGTGGGAGCGAGCCTGCTCGCGAAGGCGTCTCCACTGCCAACCCATCTCTGCCAGATTCACCCCGTCCCTGTGGGAGCTGGCTTGCCAGCGAAGGCGGACTGACAGCCAACTCATATCTTGCTGATGTACACGATCCAGAATTGTGGGAGCGAGCCTGCTCGCGAAGGCGTCTCCACTGCCAACCCATCTCTGCCAGATTCACCCCGTCCCTGTGGGAGCTGGCTTGCCAGCGAAGGCGGCCTGACAGCCGACTCATATCTCGCTGATGTACACGATCCAGAATTGTGGGAGCGAGCCTGCTCGCGTAAGCGTCTCCACTGCCAACCCATCTCTGCCAGATTCACCCCGTCTCTGTGGGAGCTGGCTTGCCAGCGAAAGCGGCCTGACAGCCGACTAATATCTCGCTGATGTACACGATCCAGAATTGTGGGAGCGAGCCTGCTCGCGAAAGCGGTTTATCTGACACCCGAATGTTGAATGTGCCGAAGCCTTCGCGAGCAGGCTCGCTCCCACAGAGGTTCAATTGTGTGACGGGGGCTGGTGGATTTCGTAGTTATCCAGCACCCGGTTCACCGCCAGTTCCGCCAGCATGATCACCTGCTGGATGGCCAGTATGGTGTGCCGCTGTCGGTGTTTAAACTCAGGTGGCGACGCGCGCGCCAGCCAGACTCCCGCTCAACTCATACGCGACCAATTCCGCCTGATGCGCCGCCAATATTTCCGGCAACGATCCACGCAAATATTCCACCCAGGTTTTGATCTTCGCATCCAGGTACTGCCGCGACGGGTAGATCGCGTAGAGGTTGAGTTCCTGCGAGCGGTAGTTCGGCATCACGCGCACCAGGGTGCCGTTGCGCAGGCCTTCGATGGCGGCGTAGACCGGCAGCACGCCGACGCCCATGCCGCTGGTGATGGCGGTTTTCATGGCGTCGGCGGAGTTCACCAGGAACGGTGAGCTGTTGATGGTCACTGTTTCCTGGCCGTCCGGGCCGTCGAAGGCCCATTTTTCCAGAGGGATCACCGGGCTGACCAGGCGCAGGCACGCGTGGTTGAGCAGGTCGCTGGGTTTCTGCGCGGCGCCGTTGGCTTTCACGTACGCCGGCGAGGCGCAGACGATGCTGTAGGTGATGCCCAGGCGTTGCGAAACGAAGCCGGAGTCGGGCAGTTCGCTGGCCAGCACGATGGACACGTCGTAGCCCTCGTCGAGCAGGTCCGGCACGCGGTTGGCCAGGGTCAGGTCGAAGGTCACGTCGGGGTGGGTCTTGCGGTAGCGGGCGATGGCGTCGATGACGAAGTGCTGACCGATGCCGGTCATGGTGTGCACTTTCAGCTGGCCGGCGGGGCGCGCGTGGGCGTCGCTGGCTTCCGCTTCGGCTTCTTCGACGTAGGCGAGGATCTGTTCGCAGCGCAGCAGGTAGCGTTTGCCGGCCTCGGTCAGGGCGATGCGCCGGGTCGTGCGATTGAGCAGGCGGGTTTGCAGGTGGGCTTCCAGATTGGAGACCGCGCGCGAGACGTTGGCGGTGGTGGTGTCCAGTTGCACGGCGGCGGCGGTGAAGCTGCCCGCTTCGGCAACACAACTGAAGGCGCGCATGTTTTGCAAAGTGTCCATGGGGTGCTCTCAAGGGAGATGGCAAATTGTGACACGAAGTTTCAGGGGCTGAGACCCCCGACCAAGGGATTATCTCGTTAACCGTAACAAAGATTCACAGAAATCCCAGCTTATCGCCGCAGAGGCAGCTCCATAGAATTGCGCCGATCCTGTGCAGGCGCTGCCGAAGGCTGCGATCTTTTGATTTTGTTTTAAGGGAATCAAGATCAAAAATCGCAGCCTGCGGCAGCTCCTGCACGGTCCTCGATCTATCCCTCTCTCAGGAATTCGCAGCTGTGCCGCGTCGCATCAACAGAGCGCTTTTGCCGCTCAGTGTTCTGGCTTTAACCCTGGCTCTCGGCGGCTGCATCTCTACCCAAGGCATTGCCCCTCACGGCGAGGCACTCGCGGCCGATTCACTGGCCACCGACGCGGCCATTGCCGAGGCCGCCAAAGACGCCCACTGGCCCAGCGCCCAATGGTGGCAGGCGTTTGGTGATGCGCAACTTAATCGCTGGATCGACCTCGCCGTGCAAGGCAGCCCGAGCATGGCCATGGCCGCTGCGCGGGTGCGTCAGGCCAAGGCCATGGCCGGTGTTGCCGAAGCGGCCGAGGCGTTGCAGATCAATGGCGAGTCGACCCTCAAGCGCCACAACTGGCCGACCGATCAGTTCTACGGCCCCGGCGAACTGGCCAATACCACCACATGGGACAACAACGCCGCGCTCGGCTTCAGCTACGCCCTCGACCTCTGGGGCCGCGAGCGCAATGCCAGTGAACGCGCGGTGGATCTGGCCCATGTGAGCGTGGCCGAGGCGCGCCTGGCGCAGCTGGAACTGCAGAACAACATCGTCCGCGCCTACATCGAGCTGTCGCTGCATTACGCCCAGCGCGACATCGTTGCCGCAATGCTCAGGCAGCAACAGCAGATTCTCGATCTGGCGCAGAAGCGTTTGAGCGGTGGCATCGGCACGCATTTCGAAGTCAGCCAGGCCGAAACGCCGTTGCCGGAAACCCATCGCCAACTCGATGCGCTGGACGAGGAAATCGCCCTGAGCCGCAACCAGATTGCTGCGCTGGCCGGCAAGGGGCCGGGCGCTGCTGCGCAACTGCAACGGCCGACGCTGTCCCTCGCGGCGCCGTTGAAATTGCCCTCGGCATTGCCTGCCGAACTGCTCGGCCAGCGTCCGGACGTGGTCGCCAGTCGCTGGCAAGTGGCGGCGCAGGCGCGCGGTATCGATGTCGCTCACGCCGGGTTTTACCCCAATGTAGATCTGGTCGGCAGCCTCGGCTACATGGCCACGGGCGGCGGCGCGCTGGAGTTTCTGACCGGCAAGAAACTCAACTACAACGTCGGCCCGGCGATCTCGTTGCCGATCTTCGACGGCGGCCGACTGCGTGGCGAATTGGGCGAAGCGGCGGCCGGTTATGACATCGCCGTGGCGCACTACAACCAGACTCTGATCAATGCGCTGAAGAACATTTCCGATCAGTTGATCCGCCGCGAGTCGATGGACAAGCAGCAGGACTTCGCTGCCGAATCCGTGGCCGCCGCACAGAAAACCTACGACATCGCGATGATCGCTTATCAACGCGGCCTCACCGATTACCTCAATGTGCTCAATGCGCAGACCTTGCTGTTCAAGCAACAGCAGGTTCAGCAGCAAGTGCAGGCCGCGCGGTTGAGTGCGCATGCCGAGCTGGTGACTGCCTTGGGGGGCGGCCTCGGTGCGGGTAATGACGTGCCGACAGCCGCGCAGACCCAAGCCCCGAAAACCCCGGCGCTGCTGCGGTGAACACAGCATCCATTGTGGGAGCGAGCCTGCTCGCGAAGAGGGCGTATCAGTCAATGAACATGTTGCCTGACACGCCGCTTTCGCGAGCAGGCTCGCTCCCACAGGTTTCGAGTCCGCATTGCATGCCTGAGTATTTTCAATGACCTCCTTGCCCGCCCCCCTGCGCTGGCTCCATTCCCTGGAATGGCGTCGCGGTTTTTTCGACTGGGCACGCAGCGATGGCGTGACCTGGGTGTATATCTTCAAGGTGTTGCTCGCCGCGTTTCTCACGCTATGGCTGGCGATGCGTCTGGAACTACCACAACCGCGCACGGCGATGATCACGGTGTTCATCGTCATGCAGCCGCAGAGCGGTCAGGTGTTCGCCAAGAGTTTCTATCGCTTGCTCGGCACGCTGGCCGGGTCGGCGATGATGGTCACGCTGATCGCTTTGTTCGCGCAGAACACGGAGCTGTTTCTCGGCTCGCTGGCGATCTGGGTCGGCATCTGCTCGGCCGGTGCCGCGCGTTGCCGCAACTTTCGCGCGTATGGTTTTGTCCTTGCCGGTTACACCGCAGCGATGGTCGGTCTGCCGGCGCTGGCGCACCCGGACGGCGCCTTTATGGCGGCGGTGTGGCGGGTCTTGGAGATATCACTGGGGATTCTCTGTTCGACGTTGATCAGCGCGGCGATTCTGCCGCAGACCGCCAGCGCGGCGATGCGCAATGCCTTGTATCAGCGTTTCGGTGTGTTCGCGCTCTTCGTCACCGACGGCTTGCGCGGGCGCAGCAAAGCCGAGGCGTTCGAAGCCAGCAACGTGCGCTTCATTGCTGAAGCCGTGGGCCTGGAAGGGCTGCGCAGCGTGACCGTGTTCGAAGACCCGCACATGCGCCGGCGCAACGGTCGTCTGAGTCGTTTGAACAGCGAGTTCATGGGGGGCACTACGCGCTTCAACGCCTTGCATCAATTGCTCGAACGCCTGCACGGCAATGGCGAAGAGCACGTCGTGGCAGCGATCAAACCGGGCTTGCAGGACCTCGCCGAAGTGCTCGACGGCTTCAGCGGTCGCGCCCTGACCAGCCCCGATGCGGCTCGTTTGGCGACCGCGTTGGCCACCTACAAGGAAGGTCTGCCGGCACGTGTCCGAACCCTGCGCGGAATCTTTCAGGACACTGCTCCGAGCGAAGCCGAACAACTGGATTTCCACACCGCCTATGAATTGCTCTACCGCTTCGTCGATGACCTGCACAGCTATGCGCAGACCCACGCGTCCCTGGCCGATCACCGCCACGAACGCGAACGCTGGGACGAGCCGTTCACCCCGCAAACCAACTGGTGGGCGGCGGCCGCTTCGGGGATTCGCGCCTCGTTCATTCTGATTGTGCTGGGCAGTTACTGGGTCGCCACCGCGTGGCCGAGCGGGGCGACCATGACCCTGATCGCTGCCGCCACCGTCGGCCTTTCCGCCGCCACACCGAACCCGAAACGCATGGCTTTTCAAATGGCCTGCGGGACTTTTCTCGGCGCACTGATCGGCTTCGTCGAGATGTTTTTCATCTTCCCGTTGATCGACGGTTTCCCCTTGCTCTGCGTGATGCTCGCGCCGGTGATCGTGCTCGGTTCGTTCCTCGCCTCGCGGCCGCAATACGCCGGGGTCGGACTGGGCCTGCTGATTTTTTTCAGCACCGGTTCAGTGCCGGACAATCTCACGATCTACAACCCCTACACCTTCATCAACGACTACATCGCCATGGTCATGGGCATGCTCGTGTGTGCGGCGGCGGGGGCGATTATTCTGCCGCCGAACAGTCGCTGGCTGTGGCAGCGCCTGGAGCAGGACTTGCGCGGGCAAGTGGTCTACGCGATCAGCGGCAAACTCAAGGGCCTGGCCTCGCGTTTCGAGAGCCGCACCCGCGATCTGCTGCATCAGGCCTATGGCCTCGCGGCAGGGCAACCGAAGGTGCAGAAGGGTCTGCTGCGCTGGATGTTCGTGGTGCTGGAAGTCGGCCACGCGATCATCGAGTTGCGCAAGGAGCAGGCGATCCTGCCGGTGCACCCGGCGTATGCCGAATCGCAGCCGTGGCGTCAGGCAATCCGCGTGATGGGGCGCGCGTTGGTACGCCTGTTCTTGCAGCCGAACGCCAGCAATCTCGAACGCGCACTGGTGGCGGTCGATCACGCGATCAGCCGCGTCGCCGCCACCGATGAGCCGTTCGCGCCGCACTTCGATACCTCGGCGTTGCGCCGGGTGAAAAGCTACCTGCACTTTATCCGCACCTCGTTGCTCGACCCGCAATCACCCCTGGCCGAATTCGCTCCCGCCAGGCCCGAAGGACTTGCCCATGCCTCGTGAAATCGCCTTCCACGGCGTGTACATGCCGACCATGACCCTGATGTTTTTCATTGCTGCGGGATTGGCCTGGGCAGTTGACCGCTTCCTCTCGGGGTTCGACCTGTACCGCTTTTTCTGGCACCCGGCGTTGCTGCGCCTTAGCCTGTTTACCTGTCTGTTCGGCGCCATGGCGCTGACTGTCTACCGTTGAGAACATCTTGATGAAAAAGTTTTTCAGCCTGCTCGCGACCCTGCTGGTGCTGGCCCTGGCGCTGTGGATCGGCCGTACGCTGTGGGAGCACTACATGAACACGCCGTGGACCCGCGATGGCCGCGTTCGCGCCGACATCATCAACGTTGCCGCCGACGTCACCGGCGAAGTGGTCGAAGTGCCGGTGCGTGACAACCAACTGGTGAAAAAGGGCGATCTGCTGATGCGCATCGACCCCGAGCACTACCGCATTGCGGTCAAGCAGGCGCAGTCACTGGTCGCTTCGCGCAAGTCGACCTGGGAAATGCGCAAGGTCAACGCCCATCGCCGCGCCGACCTCGACAATCTGGTGATCTCCAAGGAAAACCGCGACGACGCCAGCAACATCGCCGACGCCGCGCTGGCCGATTACCAACACGCCCAGGCGCAACTGGAAGCCGCCGAACTCAACCTCAAACGCACCGAAGTGCGTGCGGCGGTGGACGGTTACGTGACCAACCTCAATGTGCATCGCGGCGACTACGCGCGCATCGGCGAGGCGAAGATGGCCGTGGTCGACATGAATTCATTTTGGGTTTACGGCTTTTTCGAGGAAACCAAACTGCCCCACGTCAAAGTAGGTGACCAAGCCGACATGCAATTGATGAGCGGCGAAGTGCTCAAGGGCCATGTCGAAAGCATTTCGCGCGGGATCTACGACCGCGACAACCCGGAAAGCCGCGAACTGATTGCCGACGTGAACCCGACGTTCAACTGGGTGCGGCTGGCGCAGCGCGTGCCGGTGCGGATTCATATTGATGAGGTGCCAGAGGGCGTGTTACTGGCGGCGGGGATTACTTGCACGGTAGTGGTGAAGCAGGACCAGGCAGGCAATTGATCGACCGCGTCGCCCCTGACCAGGGCGACGCGGTGATGCTTCCAGCTACTGGGAAATGTTGTAGCGATACAGACAACCCAGAGGGTTTTCTGGATTGATGTTGAGGGCAACGATCAATTTGCCTGGGTCCTGCTGATAATGAAGCCTGGGGAGAGAGTCGGTGGTCTCCTCGCGATGGATGACGCCACCCGCGTCTGAAAAATCGGAGTTGTAGCCACCGCTACGGGTTTTCACACAGGCAATATAATTGCCCTTCTCGTCTCCACCAGAAACTACGATGTTATCAGCGAAAGGAACATGGTCCGCCCAGTTGACTCGCCTGTCGCTGCCGAGATCTGGTGGGAGTGGCATGACATTCGGATTGCCGAAAACGTCAAAATCGGGCTTACCTTTTTCATCGAAGGCGAACAACATGCCGTATCGCTCACTGACACCGTTGCCCATGTTGGTGTAGCCAGATGCCGTAAATCTATCAGGGGCTCGCTGTCTCACAGTATTGAGTTCGGCACCCATGGAGTTGTACCGGACTACCACAACCCCGGGTCTTTCCGGGAGGCCGAAACTCTCATGGAGCGCGCCACTGTCTGAATTCAACATCACGACGAGACCGTCCGTGTTCACGTCGGGCTCGTATTTTTCGTAGCCTGCAAATAACAAGAGTCCATTGTCGAGCACGCAACCGTCGCTGAGTGAGGTCGATGCATGCGGCATCCCGTGATTTATTTCAACTCGGCCATCTGTGCCGAATGCCTTCACGGGTGCGCCTTGCGCATCGAATTTGTAAAGGTGCGCCCTGAGCACGTCAGGCGTGTGGTAATCAACGCCGACAATAACGCTGCCATCGGGTAGCGCGAAGACGAATGCCGGGCCTTTTTTCGTAAGCCGTTGTGTGTTTGGGGGATCGATGATGACTTGGCCATTCTCGCCAAAGCTGCTCACCCGATTGCCTTTGCTGTCAAGGCAGAGAATCGCAGCGCTAACCTCGTTCGATTCCTCATTGGCTGTGCTGCCTGCCATGAACAGCCGCCCGTCGGCACCTTCTGCAATCGGCCCGCCAGAGGCCTGCTCATTGGCCAGGAACGAACCCGTGACACGCCCTTCGACACCGAACGCCAAGTCTAAGGCACCCAAGTGGTTCAGCTTGGCAACGAAGAAGACGCCGTTATCGAAGGTACTGGTGACCAGCAACGATTTATCGCGCAGCAGCGTCGACCCCGTGAGGGGCCGAGACTTCGTCGGGTCGTCCTGGAATATATCGTCAAGTTGAAGTTTGCCTTGGCCGCTTCCCCATGTAGCGTCGATTGTCGCCCTGATGTTCGCGGCCTTCTTTGCGATTGCCATATACGTCCCTGCGCGGTTGTCGTGAGGTCGGTTTACTCGTCGGGCGCTAACACGGACTCGACACTGTTCACCTGGCTTGAACTCACGATAGGCCTTCGTTCAGAGGGCGCCTACTGTCAACTCTGACAGGTCTGGCTACCGCTGGTCGCAACGACTGGGGATCAGAGCTTGGCGCGCAACCCGAACCGCTTCATCAACGTCGATTCCAGCAAACCCTTCGGCAACAACGCCGCCAACAACGGCAACGCCCGGCTGCCGTTGCCGATGCGAACCAGCCGTGGCGGCTTGCTCTGCCGCACCGCTTTCAACAACTCAGCCGCAAACTCACTGGCCGGGGTTGGCTTGTCCTGCGACGCCTTGGCCCGTGCGCGAATGCCTTCACGCAGGGGAAACCACGGCGATTGCTCGTTGATCAACTGCTCGGCTTCATGTCCGGCATTCTTCGCAAAGCTCGATTCGATCGCACCGGGCTGAACTTCCATCACACGGATGCCAAACGGTGCCAGCTCCATGCGCAACGCGTCGCTAAGCGCATGTACCGCCGCTTTTGAAGCGCAGTAGGCGCCGGCAAATGGTGTGACCAGCACACCCGACACACTGCCGATATTCACCACCAACCCCTTGGCCGGACGCAGCAGCGGGAACAACGCGCGGGTGACGCCGACAATCGAAAATACGTTGGTTTCGAACTGGCGCTGCATCGCCTGCACGCCGCCGTCGAGCAGCGGCCCCATCGCGCCGTAACCGGCGTTGTTGATCAGTACATCAAGACTGCCGTGTTGCTGGCTCAGACGCTCGGCGAGTTGTTCCAGCGCGGCGCCATCGTTGACGTCCAGCTCGACAGCGGTGAAACCGGCAGCGCTCAGCGCGCTGACATCTTCAGCCTTGCGCGCACTGGCCCAGACTTCGTAGCCTGCCGCTTTGAACGCGTCGGCGAGGGCGCGGCCGATGCCGCTTGAACAACCGGTAATCAACGCAACGGGCATGGCGCATTCCTTGTGCAAACAGTCGGAGGAGGGGATCAGTCAGAGAAACTACCCTGCAAATGCTCGGCGCGAAACTCCAGTGTTTGCGGACGATAGCCGGGGCGCAGCGGCGGCAGTGGCAAGCAGTCTTCCCAGGTCGCGCCGGCCTGCAATTCGCCGGGGCCGCGATAGCGTGGGGCAGTGTATTGATTGTCGGCCAGGTTGACCGTATCGCCCGGCGCATAAGCGGCGATGCGCCAGCGCAGCTCGGTCAGCGGCACATTGTTGCCATTGTTCATTTTCAATTGCAGTGGACGGTCGGCCGGGCATTGCTCGGGAGCGTAGGCAATGCGCAGTTCCAGGCGCGCCAGTTGCTTGATCTCGCGGTTGTCCAGCCACACCACCCACATGGCCACGAAACCCAGGCCAATCGCAGCGGCTACCGAAACCGGCAAGGCCTTGGCCGGGTAGCGCAGCAGCAGGATCAGCCAGGTAATGACCAGCAGGATGCCGATGAACATGCGTGAGCGCTCCGTGGGTGAGTGAGCCCCATCCTACCGAAGGCTTGGCGCAATGGGTATTCGGGACGAGTTTGATCGCACCGTTGGTCGGGACTGTAATTTCTGACAGTAGGAATGCGGTTCCGCGCTTGCTCTCATGAGCCAAGGGCACACTGGGACGTTGACGCATTATGGGCATCCACAGCAATACGCCAACGCTTGCCGTGAACGATCCGCGCGGGTTGGCCATCCTCAACGTCAACTACTGGCGCGCCGATGCGGCGCTGGCAAGCGAGCCCCGGATCGAGCGGACGTTGCGCGACAACGCCGGCCGTGCAGTCAAACAATGGGATGCGCGATTGTGGGCGTTGCAGGCGATTGATCCACAGGCGCCCGCCAGCCTCACCACTGTCCATGCCTTGACCGATATCGCGCTGCGCTCGGACAGTACCGATGCGGGAGTCCAGGTCCAGTTGCCGGGTTTGGCCGGCCAGACGCTGTGCAACTGGGACAGCCGTGGCACATGCCGTGAAATTGCATACGATGACTTGTTGCGACCTGTCGCGGTGTTCGAGGAAGGCACCGGCGTACCTCGCCGTTGTTCCGAGCGACTTGCCTATGGCCGCCCCGGCGCGGGCGATCCGCTGCGCAATCAGCTCGGTCAAGTGATTCGTCATGACGATCCCGGTGGCAGTGTTCTGTTCTCGCAGTTTGCAATCACCGGGCAGTGCAGTGAAAACATCCGTCACTTCACGCTTGAGCCGGTTGCCGCGGATTGGCCAGAGGCGATCGCCGATCGACAGAAGTTGCTCGAACCCCAAGGGGCAACCACACAATGGCGCTACGCCCCGCTGGGACCTGTGCTCGAACAGTTCGATGCCGGTGGCAATCGGCAGGCCTTCGCACTGACTCTCCACGGCCAGTTACGTGCAGTTGAAATACGGCTCAAACTTCAGACGCAGAACCATTCGGTCGTCAGTGATATTCGCTACGACGCTTACGGACAAGTCACTCATGAACTGGCAGGCAACGGCGTGCTGACTACGCTGAGCTACCGTCCCGAAGACGGCCGTCTGCTCACTCGCCATGCTCGGGACAATCTGGGCAATGTGCTGCAGCATCTGATCTACGCCTACGACCCGATGGGCAATGTAACGAGTATCGAAGACCAGGCATTGCCCGTGCGCTGGTTCGCCAACCAGCGCATCGAACCGGTCAGTCGTTACCGCTATGACAGCCTTTATCAGTTGTCCCATGCCACTGGCTGGGAGGCCGGCGTTGGCGGCGGCGGGCCGACCGCTGTTGCCAACTACAGCCAGAATTATCGTTATGACGCCGGCGGCAATTTGCGCGAGCTGACTCACGTCGGCCAACAGAGTCCAGGTCATCAACTGCAGGCCGCACGCTATAGCAATCGGTGTTTGCCGTGGCACGACGGTAAGCCGCCCTCTGAAGCAGAGATCGCGGAAGCTTTCGATTCGCGGGGTAATTTGTTGTTGCTGGATCAGGGGCGCCGGTTGCAGTGGAATCTGCGTTGCCAGCTGGACTCGGTCGTGGTCGTCTCACGCCGATCAGATGCCGATGATCGTGAAAGCTATCTCTACGACGGCGCCGGTCAGCGGGTATGCAAGACGCGTTCGTCACGGGCCTCTGCACGCAGTCTTCTTGCCCAGGTGCGTTATCTGCCAGCGCTGGAATTACGCACCGATACCGGCACCGGTGAGAGCCTGCAGGTGATCATCGTGCGGACCGGACTCAGTATCGTACGCGTCCTGCATTGGCAAAGCGCACCGCCGACCGGCCTCAATAATCTCTACCGATACAGTTTCAATGATCATCTGGGCTCAATCAGTCTTGAGCTGGACGCGGATGCGCAACTGATCAGCCGCGAGCATTTTTATCCATTCGGTGCAACGGCGTGGGCCGAAGAACCCGACGTCAGCTACAAGACCGCGCGGTATTCGGCAAAGGAACGTGACGCCACGGGACTTTACTATTACGGGTTTCGCTATTACGTGCCGTGGCTGCAACGCTGGCTGAACAGCGATCCTGGCGGAGCGATCGACGGCCATAATCGCTATCGCGCGCTGCGCAATAACCCAATGACCTACAGGGACAGCGACGGGCGCAAGCCCGACAAGCCCGACAAGCCTGCTGGCGATCGGGTGTATCACGATCTTGCCGACAAAAAACTGGTCCATCCCACGCAAGCCGCCGGCATGCAGCCCGTGCGCCGTTACTTCGAGAATGACCCAAATCCCGACGTCCAGGCCTACCGCCGCGAAATACCGGTAGCGCTGGCAGAGCTGGGAGCCCGGGACAACTCCGTGCTCAACACACATCAGGCACATGTCATTGCCGCCGTCCGGACGCACACCGCGCCACCTTCGGGGGCCGTGCTGTACCACTCCGGTGAATTCGTTTCTTCGACAATGAATCGGGTGTTGGGGGAGGAGACCACCAGCCGGATCATGGGACCCATGTCCGTTGCGTTCAACAGCCCTGTCGAAGAACCGCAAGTGCTTGCAGCCAGGCGCGGTGCCGTGGCCAAAGGCTTCCAGATCGGCGGAAATCTGCTGATGCACGCCGCTAACCCCGCAGCTCAGTTGGTGGGCTCACTGAGTGTGGCAATGGGCAATGCCATGCAGGTTTCCGAGGCTCAGACGCGGATCCAGTACAAACTGCTCAGCACACCCGTTGCCGTGCCTCTTGCCATCTCATCGAACAGTCCGGCGGTCGACTTGCAGTCCTTCAATCGATCGACCCGGCGGCAGCCGTTGTTCGCAGAACCGGAATCAACGCCCACACCGTTGGCGCAGCAACTGTTTGCAGCCGCGTTTACACAAGGTCCCGCGGGGCTGGCGCAGGCGACGGAAGGCGAGTCGGTCGATGAAGATTCACCACTGGCGAGACGCCGCAATTCAGTCTTCGGCTAGACAAAAAAGCCCCCGCCCAGCCCGCTGCGGATAGGGAACGCAACGGGCTGGACGAGGGCTTCTTGTTTCAGCAGGCGATTACTGCGCGATGGTTTTCACCGACACGCCGCGTTCGATCGGGGTGGAGCGGCCGTAGATATCTTCGAAACGCTCGATATCGTCTTCACCCAGGTACGAACCCGACTGCACTTCGATGATTTCCAGCGGGATCTTGCCCGGGTTGCGCAGGCGGTGCACCGAGGCGATCGGGATGTAAGTCGACTGGTTTTCGGTGAGCAGGAACACGTTTTCGTCGCAGGTCACTTCGGCGGTGCCGCTGACCACGATCCAGTGTTCGGCGCGGTGGTGGTGCATCTGCAGCGACAGGCACGCGCCCGGCTTGACCGAGATGTGCTTGACCTGGAAGCGCCCGCCCATGTCCACCGAGTCGTACGAGCCCCACGGACGATAGACTTCGCAGTGGTTCTGGGTTTCGCTGCGGCCCTGGGCGTTGAGGGTGTTGACCATCTGCTTGACGCCCTGGACCTTGTCCTTGTGGGCAATCATCATCGCGTCCTTGGTTTCGACCACGACGATGTTTTCCAGACCGATCACCGAGACCAGTTTGCCGTTGCCGTGGATCATGCAGTTCTTGCTGTCCTGGATGACCACATCGCCTTTGCTGACGTTGCCGTTGGCGTCTTTCTCGTTGACTTCCCACAGCGACGACCAGCAGCCGACATCGCTCCAGCCGGCGGTCAGCGGCACCACGCAGGCGCGCTGGGTTTTTTCCATCACCGAGTAGTCGATGGAGTTGTCCGGGCAGCAGGCGAAGGTGGCTTCGTCGAAGGTGATGGTGTCAGCGTCCTGCTGGCTGCGCTCAAGGGTCAGCAGGCAGGTGTCGTAGATGTCCGGATCGTGCTTTTTCAGTTCTTCGAGGAAGCGGCTGGCACGGAACAGGAACATGCCGCTGTTCCAGTAGTAACCGCCGGATTCGACGTACTCGGTGGCTCGCTTCACATCCGGTTTTTCGACGAAGTGCGAGACGCGGCTGACGCCTTCGGGCAGCAGCGAATCAGCAGTGGATTTGATGTAGCCGTAGCCGGTTTCCGGTTTGGTTGCCGGCACGCCGAACAGCACCATTTCGCCGTTTTCCGCCGCGACGGTGGCCAGAGCGAGGGCGCGTTGCAGCGCTTTCTGGTCTTCCAGCACGTGGTCGGCCGGCAGCACCAGCATCAGTTCGTCACGACCTTCATTGACCAGCATCATCGCGGTCAATGCTACGGCCGGCGACGTGTTGCGGCCGAACGGTTCCATCAGGATGCGCTGGCATTCCAGATTGCGTGCGGCCAGTTGCTCGTTGACGATGAAACGGTGTTCCTTGTTGCAGACCACGATTGGCGTGTCCATGCCTTCGAACACCAGGCGCTCGAGGGTTTGCTGGAACAGTGTGTGTTCGCCGGTCAGAGCGAGGAATTGTTTAGGGAACTGCTTACGCGAAAGAGGCCACAGACGCGAACCGCTACCACCTGACAAGATCACCGGAATCATAATGTTTACTCCATAAAATGCAGTTGAGAGCTGCAAGCTGCAAGTGGTGAGTTAGAAGCACTTCACTTGCAGCTTGAAGCTAGTAGCTGATAGCTCGAGCGATTAGCGAGTCGACACCGGGCGTTTCACCCAGACTGGCGACAGGTTGCTGCCGTTGCCGGTGACGTACAGCACGGCTGCCTCACCACGCTCCAGAGCGACCGGTTTCACGTCGCCGACTTTCTTGTCGCCTTCGTACAGTGCCAGGCTGACTTTCACCGGGTTGATTTCACGTTCGCCACGGCCCTTGGCTGCCACGTTCGGCACCACTTCGGTCTTGCCGTCGGCGGTCTTCAGGGTCAGTGGTTTGTCGCTGAGGTTCTGTACACGAACCAGGGATTTCTGCTTGTTCTTGAACGGCGGCTCTTCGATCAGTTGTGGCGCGCCGGAAGCGTTGTTGACCAGGGTGTAGTAGTGGTCACCAGCGAGTTTGACCGGCAGGGTCTGGCTACCGACCTTGGCGCTGTAATCGCCGCCCGGCATGAAGCTGAAGTCGCTGCTGGCCAGTGGCGCGATATCGCTCAGGTTGGTGCTGCCGACAGTCGCGCTGACTTCAGCGTTGCTGGCGTTGTAGACACGCACGAAGGTCGAGCCTTTCGGAGCGGTCGGGCCGTACAGCGCGGCGTCGCCGCCGGCGAAGGCTGGGACGGAAAGTACGCTGAGGCCAGCAACCAGTGCGAAGCTTTTAGCGAGACGACGAGGAGTAGTAGTGAAAGTCATGGTGTACCTCTCTTTCAGTTTTGCGCCCGATCGGGCGTCTCGGATTTAGTGTTGATGGCTACGTTTTGTTGGCGGGCGCCGGCTTGTTTGAGCTCTGCGACCCACTGCGGGTCGGCGTCGCCGATTTCGTTGTTCACAGGCAGATATCGTTCAGGAAACTCCCAGATCAGCACTTGTGGCGGGCTGTTCTTGAAGTCATCGCTTTTCAGGTAGCTGAGCATCGGCAGAATCGGGCCATGGCCGTCTTCGGCGTAATTGACGACGTCGCTGTGCAGCGCTTGCTTGAGCGCACCGACGAAGTTCCAGTTGGGGTTGGCGCTGTAGCTGGTGCCGATCAGCGCGACCGGTACTTCGCTGTTGGCGAACAGGGCGTCGTCACCGGCAGGTTGTTCGGCGGCCACGGTGTTGCGTTTGAGCAGTGGCTCAGGCGCCGGCATCATGTTTTCGAACAGCGGATCGAGCGGCAGGAACAGACGCAGATCGCCCTTGTGCGTGACCTTCTCTGCTGGCGTGGTAACGAAGCGCTGTGGCTCGCCGCTCAGCGGGAATTTCTCGGCAATGGTTTTCGCCAGCGTGTTGGCGGCGATCTCGGCGCCCTCCGGCGTCCAGTGGGTGTCGGTGCGCAGGAACACTTGCTCACCGTTCTGCTTGGCCTGTTGCAGCGGGCCGAGCAGGTCAGGGGCGAGGATCTTGTCGGCCGCGACACGGGCGTGGAAATCCTGATACAGGTTCTGGTGAATGCTCGAAGGCTTCACTTCATCCAGATGCTCTGGATACAGACGCACCTTGGCCGGCACGATCGCCATCACCAGTTTCACGCCTTTCTCTTTCAGGGTCTGGCGCACGCCTTCGACCAGCGCGTAGTTGCCTTGCAGGTTCTGCTGTTCGTTGACGATCGGGTTGAATTCTTCATCGCTGTACAACCACTGGTCGCGGCCGAGCACGACGCCCGGACGACCTTCGTTGAACAGTTTGAAATCCAGCGCGGCCCAGAGGTTGGTGCCCAGACGCTTGATCGGGAATTCATCGTCGTAGTGGGTTTCCACCGCCTTGGTCCAGCGGCCATTGAGCACCGTCGCGTCGGCGTTGGTACTGAAGCCGAAGAAGCTGCGAATCGACCACAGACCGAGGACCAACAGCGTCACCAGGAACAGGGCGATGTAGAAGATGCGTAATGAGCGGGTCATGTCAGATCCCTCAGAACTGGAAGTAAAGGAACGGCGAGAAGCTTTGCGCCGAGAGTTTGAGAATCGAGGCGATGAACAGCAGCAGGATCAGTCCGCGCATCACATAGCGCGACCAGTCGGCGGTCCAGTAGGCCGGTTGCACCTGGGCTTCGACGCCAACGGTGTAGCCAGGTTCGTGGATGCTCGCCGGATTTTCCCCAGGCGCTGCCTTGATCATTCCCGGCGTCGCCGTGGCAGGGCCATCGGCCTCGACGTTGACTTCAGGTTTGGTCTTGGCTGGCGGCTGATTGGTGTACAGATCACGCAGGCCGAAGAACGCCAGGGTCACGTAAGCCACCACCAGGGTTGCCACTTGCAGACCGGTGAGGCTGGCCTGATTGAGTTCCGACAGCGACCAGTCGCCGAAGCTGAACATTGCTCCGTACATGCGCCCGGCAACGTGCAGGTTCTCGGCACGGAAGATCACCCAGCCCATTACTACCAGCAGGAAAGTCAGTGCCCAGCGGATCGGGTTGAGGCTGCGCGGCGAAGTGTTCAGGCCGAGCATTTTTTCGATCGCCAGCCACATGCCGTGCCAGGCGCCCCAGATGATGTAAGTGATGTTCGCGCCGTGCCACAGACCACCGAGCAGCATGGTCAGGAACAGGTTGCGATAGGTCATCAGCGTGCCTTTACGGTTACCGCCGAGGGTGATGTACAGGTAGTCACGCAGCCAGGTCGACAGGCTGATGTGCCAGCGGCGCCAGAACTCGGTGATCGACTGGCTGATGTACGGCTGCTTGAAGTTTTCCATGAAGCGGAAACCCATCATCAAGCCCAGACCGATGGCCATGTCGCTGTAACCGGAGAAATCGAAATACAGCTGTGCGGTGTACGCCAGTGCGCCGAGCCAGGCGTCACCCGTGGTCGGGTTCTGCAGGGCGAAGCAATGGTCGGCGACCACGGCGAGGGTGTCGGCAATAAAGACTTTCTTGATGAAACCCTGCATGAACCGCGTGCAGCCCTCGGAGAATTTGTCGAGGGTGTGCGTGCGGTTGTTGAACTGATCGGCGAGGTCGCGAAAACGCAGGACCGGGCCGGCAATCAGGTGCGGGAAGATCGCCACGAATGCTGCGAAGTCGATCAGGTTGCGCGTGGCCGGAGTGTCGCCACGGTACACGTCGATGATGTAGCTGATCGATTCGAAGATGTAGAACGAAATACCGATCGGCAGCAGCACGTGGGTGAGGATGAACGGCTCGAGACCGAACGAAGTCATGATCTCGTTGATGCTGTCGACACCGAAGTTGGCGTACTTGAAGTAGCCCAGGATGCACAGGTCGACGGCCACGCCGAGCAGCAGCCAGCGCTGCGCCGGTTTGGTTCGTACGCCGGCGGCACCGACCTTCAGGCCGATCCAGTAGTTCCACAGCGTGACCGCTGCGAACAGCGCGAGGAAGTCCACCCGCCACCAGGCGTAGAACACGTAGCTGGCGATCAGCAGCAGCAGGTTGCGATAGCGTTGCCCGCTCAGGTAGTACAAGCCGAGAAAGATCGGCAAGAACAGAAACAGGAACACGTTGGATGAAAATACCATCCCGATCTCTCCATGTTTGAACCAACAGTCAAGGGCCAAAGCCCCCCCAAACCCCCCCACGTAAAACCGGAGGGTCAACTCAAAAATCTCAAACCTGACACCGGCACCCGTGGGAGCGAGCCTGCTCGCGAAAGCGTCGTGTCAGTCGACATCACATTCTGAATGTCAGACCGCATTCGCGAGCAGGCTCGCTCCCACAGGTTTTGCGTCTGGCCTTACGAACCCTTGTTGCCCTTTTCATGCGACGGGTCGTAGACCTTGGTCAGGTCGCCGCCAAGACGGAAAGTCTTGAACGGTTGCATGTCGCGCTTCTTCTCGATCACATCCGGCGCACAGGTGTAGAGCGTGCAGAACGGTTCGAGCCAGGCGAATTTCATGTCCTCTTTCAGGTCGGTCATGTCCTGCTTTTTGCCGTTCTTTTCTTCGAACTCGTCAGGGTCCTTGACGCCGGCCAACACGCGGTCACCCAGACGCTTCAGTGCGCCATTGTTTTCCTGACGCAGATCGACACCATTGACCTGGGCGAAACTGGCGATCATCGCCAGCGGCGGCAGGGCGTAGTTGTGATAGGCGAGGGCGCGTTGCTGGCGCTTGAGTTCGTTGGGCAGGAAGCCATCGGCATCGACTTGATTGACGCCGACCTTGTATTCCTTGACGGCCCAGTCGAACAGGTCGCGGCGGTTGGTGGCGACGGCGGTGGCCATCACCGACCAGGCGGCCCAGTACGAGTGGTTGTTGGTTTTTTCCAGCGGCAGGTTGTCCCAGTCGCTGACCACCTGATCAGCCATTTTGCTGAACCAGGCTTCGATCAACTGCGCTTCCTGCTGGTGCTGAGCCAGTGGGTGCGAATCGGAGAACTTCAGGCGAATGTACGACGAGGCCATGCTGCCCAGCGCCCATTTGCGCATCGACTTGCCGGTGTGGTTGAAGTCTTTGGACATCAACGCGTCAGCCTTGGCCCACGCGGTCAGCCAGTCGAGCGTGCATTCGAGCTGCTCCGGGCGACCGTCGCGCATGAACTGCATGACGCGTTTGGCGGTGCCGCGCTCCAGCGTGGTGATGTCTTTGGTGGTGTCGCGAAAGGCTTTTTCCGACTGCACGTTCAGCGTCGCGCGGGCCTTGTCCGAACCTTCGTATTTGCTGCGAAATTGCAGCGGACCGGTGTATGGCGCCGGCATCGCGTCGCAGCCGTCGCTCTTGTCGCCGGTCTTGAATTTATCCACCGGGGCGAAGTAGCCCTGCGGCGGACGCAATGGCGCGGCGGCCTGAGTTGCCCCGGCGAACATCGCCAGGCTCAGGAGTGTCGGTGCCAACAGGTTTTTCAGTTTCGGATTTCGCATAGCAGACCTCATTGCCCGAGCTGCGCGGTCTGTTGACCGACGCCCGGGAATACGTTGCGTTTGCAGATTTTCGCTTCGACTTTTTGTGGCGTGGCGCCAGGTCCGGCTTCAGGACCCTGGACTTCAACGGCCAGCAGGTTTTGCGAGGCCCAGTCTTCGTCCGTGCGCAGCTCAAAGGCGAAACGACCGTCGGTGTCGGAGGTTTCCGGTTTCTCGATCTTGATGTCCTCGTGGCGACCGTTCATGTACCAGAGGGTGGCTTGCAGGGTTTTCACCGAGGTGTCGGCGAAGCGGATGTCGACCTGATGGTTGGCGTTTTGCAGGTTCAGGTTCTTGCTGTTGACCAGCAGTTCTTGCTTGCTGCCCGGCTTCAGCGTGGCACTGGCGGACATCTGCGTGTCTTTGCCTTCGCAACCGTTGTCGAGCAGCGCCATCATCTGGCGATAGATGGTTTCCTGATCGAGGCGATACAGCGGCGAGAATTCCCAGATGAGAATCTTCGGCGGGGTCTTCTGGAATTCTTCGCTGCCCAGGTATTGCAGCATCGAACCTTCGAAACCGCCGCCGGGGAAGGCCACGTTGAGGATGTCGGCGCCGATGGCTTCTTCGAGGAAACCGGCGAAGTTGTAGTTCTTGCCGCTGTGCGATGTACCGACCAGAGTGATCTGCGGATTGCCGGAATCGCCGAACAGATCGCCGTCACCGGCCTCGCCTTTCGGCTCGGTGGTGAACTGGTCCATGTACTGGATCGCATAGCTGGTGCCGCACAGTTGCCCGGCCATGTTGTGCAGAGTGCCGGTCTTGCCCATGCGCCCGGAGCGCTTGGTCTCGAATTCACGCTTGGGAATGTCGGCGAAGGCCGGGATCTGCTTGACCTTTTCGGCGACGATTTTTGCCGTGCGCTGGGCACCGTAAGGTGTCCAGTGCTGGTCGCCACGGAAGTAGAAATCGTGGGCGGGCAGGGTGTCCGGCAGCGATTCGTTGGTCAGTGGCGACAGGTCAGGCACCACGTAGCCCATCTTGGCGAAACGGCCGAGCATGGTCTTGTAGTTGCCCAGCGCTTTCTCGTAATCGAACGCGGCTTTTTCCTGCGGGTTGAGCTTGTTGCGGTTCACCAGGCCACGGGTCGGCTGGTAAACGATCACCAACTCGACGCCTTTACTCTTGAACGCATCGTGCAACTGTTGCAGGCGCTTGTAGCCGGCCGGCGTGGTGTTGAACTCGGTGCGCAGGTCTTCCTGGGTACGGAACAGCCAGTCGCCCTGGGCCTGTACCAAGGTGGTGAAGTTCTGCTGATAACGCGTGGTGTAGTTCTTCGCGTCATGGGCAGCCGGGCACAGGTTGCAGCACGGCTCGGCGGTGAACTTCGGTGGCGTGACGCTTGCGCCGTCAGCGTCGGCGCGAGCGTTGCCGGCAGCGAGAATGCCGAGGGTCAGGGCCGAGAGGCTGAGCAGTTTGATCATGTGTGGGTGCATAAAAATTATCCTCAGTCCTGCAATTCGGTCTGGCGTTCGACAGGGTCGATCAGCACGGCTTTCTGCTGGCGCACCAACAGATCGAGAATTTCATCCTGGCGCTCGCCGAGGATGCCGTTGAAGCTGATCCCGCTGGACTTGGTCGGCGCCAGCATCGACACGCGATACAGCTCGACACTCAGCGGCGAGTCGATCGACAGCGGGCCGCTGCCATTGGCCGCCAGCTCGCCGCCGACGACGATCAGCGAGACCTGCGCGTCGAACGGGTCGAGCTTGATGTCACGGTCGGTGTCGGTCAGGTCCTTGATGTGGCCGTAGATACCGGTCAGGCCGTTGGTCATGGCAACGTTTTCGTAGAGGCGGATGTTCACGCTGTTACGAATACGAATGCCGTGACGGGTATTGCTGATGACCTTGTTGCCCCACAGCAGGTTGTCGGCGGACTCGTAGAGCGTGATGCCGTCGGTGTGGTTCTTGTAGATCTCGTTGTAGGCAATGATGTTGTTGACGCTGTTACGGTCGATCACCAGGCCCGACAACTTGTTGTCGAAACTCTTGTTGTTGAAGATGAAGCTGTCGTTGACCTCACGGGAAATAATGATCCCGTGCTTCTTCTTCGTGCCGTGAACGGTGTTCTCGGCAATGATCAGACGGTGCGAGCGGTCATGCGGGTCGATGCCGTAGACGATGTTGTCTTTGTAGGTGTTGCCCTTGACCACAAAGTCGCTGGTTTCGTAGCAGTAGAAGCCGTACCACATGTCCGAGAACTCGGAGCCGACGATCCAGCCGGTCGGTTCCGGGCGCTTGAGGACTTTGGCCATGTTCGGCGTGTACTGGGAAATACTCACCCCGTACGACTTACTGTTGGCGTAACCGAAACTGGCCATCTTGCTGTTGACGATGTAGGTCTCGGTGCCGCCCCAGGAGAGCAGGAACGGACGGAATTCCTTCGGCGAACGGAAGGTTGCCGGGCCGTTGTCCTTCTCGCGCCAGCCGGTGACTTTGGTGTCACGCACGAACAGTTTGCCGTCATTGACCAGGAACGAACCGGCCTCTTGGGACAGGCGCAGTTCCTGGGTCTGACCGTCGATTTCGAGGATGCCTTTCTCGCCGACCACGATCGGCAATTTGGCCAGGTACACGCCCGGGGACGTCTCGCTGAAATACTGCTTGGGCAGTTTTTTCGCCAGATCCTTGAGGTTCATGTAGCCGTCGTCGATGAAGATCGCCTGCGGGATGCCGTGCTGACGCACCACCCATTCGGCCATCTTGTTATCGCCGCCGATGAAGTCCTTCAGGGCGTTTTCCTGCATCATCCGGCGCACGCTGATCTTGCCCGGCTTGCTGCGCACGATCTTCGCCGCAGCGGCTTCGGCGGTGAAGCCGGACAGGTCGGGCAGTGTCGGCTTGGCCAGTTTCAGTGCGTCGGTCGGCGCGCTGCTGACGGTGTAGGTCTTGGCCTGTTGCAGTTCTTTGGCCACGGTCGCAGGTTTCGCCGGTTCAACATTGGCGAAGGCGCCGGCGCTGGCCAGCAGCATCGCGCCGGCCAGCAGGCTGAGTGAGCCTGTTCTGGTGCTGATCATGTCGGGCACTCCCTTGGCGGTTTGCATCAGAAGCGCCAGATCACGTCAATGAATGCGCGGTGCATGTAGGAATCAACCTGGCTGCCGTAGGCATCGCCCGGTTTGAACACACCGCCACGGAAACGCACCAGTGCCGAAGGCTCGTCGATCGACTGGCTCAACGCCGCCGGCAACAGGCCCTGCTTGAAGTACTTGGTGACGACCAGGTCCATTTCCTGACCCAGGTCCTTGTTGCCATCTTCAAGCGGCAAGGATGTGCTGGAGAGGATTGCGCCGGTGACGTCGTCGGTGTTGTTTTCCACCGCGTTGATGCCGTTGCTGCCGACCGGCTTGTTGCCGTCGACACGCCAGAACTTGTGGTAGATCAGGCTGGCGTCGTACTCGTCGTTGACCATCCACGAACCGAACAGGGTGGCGGTCTGCATGTTGTTCATTTCGCCACGGAACGCTTCGCCGAAACGGTGCACGCGCGAGCGGGTACCGGTGTAGTTGGAGCGGTTGCTCTCCAGACCGTTCTGTTCGTAATCAGCGCTCGCGCGGGCGTATGCACCGCCGACTTGCCACTGCGGATCGAGGCGCAGACGTACGCCGACGTCGGCTGCCCAGCCGCTGATGTCATCGCTGCGCTTGGCTTGTGTCGGGCGTGTGCCATCGGCGTTCAGCGCGTTGACCGTGTCGCGGTCGCCGCTCATGCCGGTGATGCTGCCCCAGTAGTTGACGGTGTTGGTGTTGCGCCAGTTGTAGGCGTCGCTGTCGGCAGTCAGGCCGATCCAGCTGATGTCGCCGTTCTCGGTCTTGTCCAGCGAATCGCGCGGGACGCCCGGCTCGGCGTAATCGAGTTTGCCGTCATCGTGAGTGTGGTGGCCGCGAATGCCGACCCACTGCCCCGGCGTCCACTGATAAGCAGCGTCGGCGTAGGCGTGCAGGCGATCCTTGTCTTTCGGCGCCAACTCTTTCAAGTCGGTGCGGTATTCGCTGAAACGCTCGGCAACACCGGCATTGGCGCGCAGCAGTGTGGTATCGAAGGTCCAGTTCAGCGCTTCGATGTTGGTGTCGCGCCATTGGCCGTCGTCATTGCGCAGGCGCTGACGACCGAACTTCAGAATCTCGCCAGGGTAGGGCGTGAAGCCGCTGTAGCCGACCCAGAACTCGCGCATCGCCAGGTAGTTTTTCTTGGTTTCGCGATCGCCGCTGTCGGTGGCCTGTTCGCCGTCCGATTGCTGCAGGGTGTCGGTCTCGATGATATCGGTCGAGGTCACCGCCTGACCCATCGCATAGGCGCTCCACGCGCCGCTTTCGCCGTAGATCCACGGACGCAGGTCGAGGCCCACGCCATTGACGTCGCCGCCGCCGGCAGTGCCGAGGTCACGGTCGTCTTCGGACTGGCCGGTGAGTTTCACTTCCAGACCGAAGTTCTTGGTTTCAGTCATCGCAGCCAGTGTCGGGCAAGACCAGAGCAGCGCGAAGGTGAGGCCAATACCGGCCTTCACGAATGGGTTCAGCTTCATAGTTTTTCCTCGCCGTCTTCTTCTTGCAGGGCGTGCAGTTGCAGCGTGTTCGAGTTCAGGGCGCCACGGCTGGCCTGTTCCTGTTGCAACAGGCGGCGGGCTTCGGGCAGGCGCTCGGGCGGCAATTGCGCCTCGAGGGTCGCTGCCAGTTCATCGGCTTGCGGGGTGTTCTGGGCCTTGGCCAGTTGGCTGAACACGTAAGCGTTCAGCGGGTCGGGCTTGGTGCCCTTGCCTTGCGAGAACAACTGGGCGATGGCGAAGTCGGCACTGTTCTGGCCGTTGCGCGCAGCGGTCAGCAGGTGGTCCAGAGCCTTCTGCGGATAGACCTTGCCCAGGTAGCCACGACGGTAGATCTGGCCGAGGTAGTAGTCGGCGGCCACTTCGCGGCCGACGGCTTTCTGGAAGTGTTCTTCGGCGACTTTCGCGTCGGCCGGGACCATTTTGCCTTCGTAGTAGACCTTGCCCAGCAACAGTTCGGCGCGCGGCTGGTCGGCGGCGCGACCGTTGTCCAGGTACTTCATCATCTGGTCGACGTCGCCCAGTTCGGGGAAGTCGTAAAGCAATTGCGCGAGGGTGACCCACGACGCCGGGTAGCCCGGAGCGATCGGCTCGAGTAGCGCCTGCGCGGTTTTTTCGTCGGTCTTGCCCAGGGTCGAATCGGCCAGCACGCGGGCCACGGAATCGACACGCTGCGCGGTGACGGTGCCACGGCTGTAACCGGCCTGCATCTGCTTGATCAGCTCGGCCTGTTGCTCCGGCTGGCCACGTTTCTGGTAAACGGTGGCGAGTTCGACGTAGCAGATGTCGGTGGTGTTGAGCGCGGCCTTGCAGATTTTTTCCACGTCATCCAGGTGCTGGTCGTAGGTGCCTTGGGTGCGATACAGCAGCACCTGCGCCAGACCGGCTTCCGGGTAACCGGATTTGCGCCACTGATCGATCTGCTGCTGGGCGTTGATGTTCGGGAAGCTGTGCGGGTATTGCAGATACAGCATCGCCAGCGGGATCAACGTGTTGCCTTCGCCATTGGCGGCGGCTTTTTTCAGCAGGGTTTCGGCTTCGTGGTGCTCGGCTTCGGTCGAACCCGGCTTGGCCACCAGCAGACGACCGAGACGTGCCTGGGCACGCGGCGACACGCTGGCCGCTGCGCGGTAAGTCGCCTCGGCCTGTTTCATCTGCGCCGGGTCGCGGCTGTCGACCTGGATATCGGCCAGGCCGACTTGCGCCTCGCTGTAACCCAGATCGGCCAGTTGCTGGTAATTCTGCGCAGCGGTGGCGGTGTCGCCACGCTTGAGCGCTTCGTTGGCCAGACGCTGATCGGGCAGCCCGGCGCAACCGGCCAGAGAAACTGCCAGTGCCAGCGAGCACACCATCAATCCCATGTGGGAGCGAGCCTGCTCGCGAAGCAGTCGACTCGGTACTTCAGACAAACCGCGCTGGCCCTTTCGCGAGCAGGCTCGCTCCCACAGGGTCGGCGGTGTGTTCAAGTTATGCGTAGTCACAGGCATGTCCTCGACTTAAAGACCGGCAGCCATGGCTTTGTCGATCAGCCAGTTCAGGTTCGGGCCACGGTCGCTGTTCACTTCAACCGGGCGGCCGGCCAGGCTGCTGTCGAGCGGCTCGTCAGGCTGGATCTGTACGCGGATGTCGGAGGACAGGTCGGCGCTCTTCAGGCTCGTGCTGCTGACGATCTTGCCGGTGCGGGTCTTGTCTTCGCCGGCGATCTGGAAGCTCACCGGAGTGCCCGGACGCACGTCGCCGAACTGGCGATAGGAGAAGCGTGCTTCAACGTTGGCCTGGGTGTTGCGCGGCACCAGTTGGAAGATCACGTCGCCCTTGCTCGCGTACTGACCGTCAGCCACCAGTTGCTGGGCCACGGTGCAATCGCACGGCGAGGTCAGGGTGCCGGTCATTTGCTTGCCGAACAGTTCTTCAACCTTGGCCGGGGCCAGTTGGTCTTCGGCCAGATGGCCCTTGAGTACGTCGAGCATGCTGGTGCTGAAGGTCGCCAGTGGTGCGCCTTTGGCGGCAACGCCGTCGGACTTGACCAGGCTTTGTACGGTGCCGTCGCGCGGCATAGTGATGTTCATCCCCGGCACGCTGACCAGACCGGCCTGCGCGTGGCTGACGAAGTACATGCCGTACACCGACTTGAAGATGAAACCGGCAGCGACCAGGCCAACGGCGAAAATACCGGCGCTGAAGGTCACGGCTTTCAGGCGGCCGAACGGGGTCATGCCGGTGTCGTTGGTCTTGTTCTTGCGCGCCTTGGTGAAGTTGTCGCGCTGCAGGGTCGCCAGCACTTCGCCGATGCTGACGATGTCGCCGGCCAGGTGCGAAGTGATCAGATGGCGCAGGGTGGAAATGTCCTGCGGCTCGAGGTTCTGGAACTGGCAGCCGGCGCGGCCGGTGGCGCGGTCAATGGAACGCACCTGCAGTTCAACGTCCATGGCCAGGCCGAGGTTGTCGATGACAAATTGCAGACGCGCCTTGTACACCTCGCCGATGGTCAGCGGCATCTGCCCGGCGTTGAACGCCAGACCGCCAGCCGACAGATCGAGGACCCGCGCTTCGAGCGGAGTCCGGTCAGGGCCGAAGAAACGCAGTTTGGCCGGGATTTTCACGCGAGCGTGCTGGCGCTGGGCTTCGGATTCATGCACTACGTTGACGTTGACGGCGGTATTCATAGGGGCGATTTCCTTGTTAATTCAATAGGAGCGGGTCAGACCATCATCAGCAGCACGGCGACAAAAATGCTGCCGGCGGAGAAGGTCATGGTCCGAGACGACCAGGTGTTGAACCAACGTTGAAAGCTGGCGAGATCACGGGTCAGGGATGTGGGCTGGCGAGTCCAGGATTGTTGGTCGAGGCGGAAGAACACGTAGATCTTCACCAGGGCGCCAACGATCTGGTTGTAATACAGAATCGCCGGGTAAGCAGGGCCGATGCGGTGACCGGAACACGACAGCAACAGCGTCAGGATCAGGCGGGTGATACCGATCCACAGCAGGTACACGAGGATGAACGCGGTGCCGTACTTGAAGCTGGCAATCAGTGCGACGGTCAGGCCGAGCAGCGAAGTCCACATCGACACGCGCTGGTCGAACAGCACCACCGAGGTGAACGCGCCGAGGCGGCGGATACCCAGACCCAGTGCACGCGAGTTCTGGCGCAGGTTGTTGCCGTACCAGCGGAACATCAGCTTGCGGCTGGCCTTGATGAAGCTCTTTTCCGGCGGATGTTCAACGGTGTTGATCGCGGCATCCGGCACGTAGAAGGTGTCGTAACCCAGGCGCATCAGGCTGAACCAGCTCGACTTGTCGTCGCCGGTCAGGAACTTGAAGCGGCCCAGACGCCAGTGTTGCAGCGAGTCGCTTTCAACGTCGGCGATGAATTCCGGATTGGTCACCACGGAGGCTTTGAAAACCGACATCCGACCGGTCATGGTCAGTACGCGCTTGGACAGGGCCATCGAGCACATGTTGATGTGGCGCTGGGCGAAACGCAGCTTGTGCCATTCGCTCATGATGTAGCCACCGCGCACTTCGCAGAACTCGTTGGTGGTCAGGCCGCCGACATTGCCGAACAGCTGGAACCACGGCACGGTCTTGCGCACGACGCCTTCGCCGAGCACGGTGTCGCCGTCGATCACGGCCACCACGGCACGGTCGTCCGGCAGGTGACGGGAGATCGCGCGGAAACCGAAGGCCAGACCATCGCGCTTGCCGGTGCCGGGGATGCGCACGAAGTCGAGCTTGACCCGCTCCGGCGGATTCATCCGCGCCCACAGCGCCTTGACCAGCAGTTCGTCGGACATTTCCACGATCGAGCAGACAATGGTGGTCGGCAGTTCGCAGTCGATGGCTTCGCGGATCACCGAGCTGTAGACCTGCGCGGTTGTCAGCGCGTCAATACGAAAGCTGGTGACCATCAGAAACACATGCGACGGATCGGCCGCTTTACCCAGCTTGCGTACTTTGCGACGCAGGTGCGGGTAAACGATGTAGAGAAAAATCATGCCGCGCACAAAGTGCGTTGCACCCATCGAGTAGCGCCAGATACCCACGGCGCCAATCAGGAAAATGAAGTCCTTCGACTCGGAGTCGAATGTGGACGTGGGCAGCATCAAGGCCAGGCCCATCAGCAGACTGAGATAAAAAAGCCAGCCGGCTGATTGCAGAAAAAAATGTTTGAGCTTGGTCATAACCGTCATCCGAAGGTAAGGGAAGCTGCAAGTTGCAAGCTTCAAGCTGCAAGCCAATCGCGTTGACTTGCAGCTCGACGCTTGTCGCTTGGGGCTGCGTTACCAGCAAATGCCTTCGGTGCGGCTACCGGCGCTGGTGGCCTTGGACATGAAGCCCACCAGGTCGATGACTTGCTTGCCCTGCGGCGCTTCCTGGGCCAGCGAACGGAATTTCTCGTCGCGGTTGCCGAGGATGATCACGTCGGAGTTATCGATCACCGAGTCGAAGTCGGAGTTGAGCAGGGACGATACGTGCGGAATCTTCGATTCGATGTAGTCCTTGTTCGCACCGTGGACACGGGCGTATTCGACGTTGCTGTCGTAGATGCTCAGGTCGTAACCCTTGCCGATCAGCATTTCCGCCAGTTCGACCAGCGGGCTTTCGCGCAGGTCGTCGGTGCCGGCCTTGAAGCTCAGACCGAGCAGGGCGACTTTGCGTTTTTCATGGCTTTCAACGATGTCGAAAGCGTTCTGCACTTGCGATTCGTTACTGCGCATCAGCGAGTTGAGCAGCGGCGCTTCGACGTCCAGGGAACCGGCGCGGTAGGTCAGGGCACGCACGTCTTTGGGCAGGCACGAACCGCCGAAGGCGAAGCCCGGGCGCATGTAGTACTGGGACAGGTTCAGGGTCTTGTCCTGGCAGACTACGTCCATCACTTCACGGCCATCGACGCCGACGGCTTTGGCGATGTTGCCGATCTCGTTGGCGAAGGTCACTTTGGTCGCGTGCCAGACGTTGCAGGTGTACTTGATCATCTCGGCAACGGCGATGTCCTTGCGGATGATCGGTGCGTCGAGTTCTTCGTACAGCGATTGCAGAACGTCGCCCGACGCGGTATCGAACTCGCCGATGACGGTCATCGGTGGGTGATCGTAGTCGGCAATGGCGGTGGATTCGCGGAGGAATTCCGGGTTGACCGCTACGCCAAAATCGACGCCAGCCTTCTTGCCCGAGCAGTCTTCCAGAATCGGGATGACCACGTTGGCCACGGTGCCTGGCAACACGGTGCTGCGCACGACGATGGTGTGACGGGTGGTTTTTTCACGCAGGACAAAACCGATCTCGCGGCACACGGCCTCGATGTAGTTCAGTTCCAGGTCGCCGTTCTTTTTGCTCGGCGTGCCGACGCAGATCATCGACAGGTCGGTATCACGAATCGCCTCGGCGAAGTTGGTCGTGCCGCGCAGACGACCGGTCTGGATACCCTGCTGCAGCAGTTCGCCCAGGCCTGGTTCTACAATCGGCGATTTGCCGGCGTTAATCATGTCGATCTTGTCTTTGGCAACATCGACGCCAACTACGTCATGGCCCCGTGCAGACAGGCAACCGGCACATACTGCGCCAACGTAACCCAAACCAAATATGCTGATGCGCATCGCAATTACCTCTGTATATATCAGGCCTTAGAAGGCCGGAGTTAATGGTGTTCAGCGGTCACTAGTGCACTCGGAAGTGCGGCTTACAGGCGCCACAATGCCGTGTGCAGGCATACAAAGTTCCGAGTGTCTAATAAGTGCACTCAAGATGTGCGCAACTAGGCCTTGTTGTTATGACTTGCCCTGTTATGCAGCCGATCTTCCGTGCGGGAAGACTCTAGTGCAGTCGTGTAGCCTGCTCGACGTCCGGTAGGGAGCCGGTAAATCAAGCAGTTAGGTGCTCAGGCGAGCACGTTTATAGGGGCGCGGCCTTGGCCTTTGTAGGGGATATTAATGGTGCGTATCTCCTGTCCTTCGATTGTTTTGAGACTAGTTAGTCACTCAGGCAAGTTGCTGTGACAACTTGGTTACATGGCTATCAGCTCTGCGTAAGTTATCTCGTACAAACTCGGCGAGAATCGTTACCGGTGGTATGAGCAACGCATTTGGACATAGTTCCAGCCCGCTCATCGTGCCAGTCGAAATTTTTTGAAATATTGATGAAGATGGCACTGGGTGCAAATTGATAGCACTAACGATTTCGCCCTTTAGTTATCGGGGCGAAACCGGGGCCGATAGTTTTGTGCCACTACGGGTAAAAAATTTAGGTGCCACTACTGAAAAAAAACTTCAGTGTCGAGTGAAACTAAAATTAGAAAATAGAGTGTGGTTTTATTGGCGCCATGAATTTGGCGATATGCGGCGGGGGAATTTTGACTTCGGGCGGACTGCACGACTCTTGAGAAAAAGAGTCGTGCAAAGGGCATGCTTTATTCCGGGGCGTGGTCGCGCAAAAACACCAGATTGTCAGGTTTCGATTGTTCGGCGCTGTAGCGATAACCCTGTACATCGAATTGCTTGAGCTGAGCCGGGTCGTTGATGCGTTCCTGGATCACAAAACGGCTCATCAGGCCGCGCGCTTTTTTCGCGTAGAAACTGATGATCTTGTACTGGCCGTTCTTCTGATCCTTGAACTCGGTGTTGATGATCCGCGCCTTCAACGCGCTGCGCCTGACCGCAGAAAAGTATTCGTTGGATGCAAGATTGAGCAGTACGTCATCGCCTTGCTCGGCCAGCGCTTCGTTCAGCCACTCGCTGATGCGCGTACCCCAGAACGCATACAGATCCTTGCCACGGCCGTTGGCCAGTTTGGTGCCCATTTCCAAGCGATAGGGTTGCATCAGGTCCAGCGGTCGCAGCAGGCCATAAAGGCCGGAGAGCATGCGCAAGTGCTTTTGCGCGTAATCGAATTGCGCTTCGCTGAAGGACTGCGCATCCAGACCGGTGTACACATCGCCCTTGAAGGCGAGCAGCGCCTGCTTGGCGTTTTCCGGGGTGAAGGCGGGTGTCCAACTGCCGAAACGCGCGGCGTTGAGGCCACCGATCTTGTCGGACACGTGCATCAACTCGCTGATCTGCGCCGGACTCAGCTCGCGCAACTGCTGGATCAATTCCTGGGAATGGTCGAGGTACTGCGGCTGGGTGAAGCGCTGGGTCGCCGGCGGTGTTTCGTAGTCGAGGGTCTTGGCGGGGGAAATCACCATCAGCATGAAGTCGTCTCCTTTAATCGTGGGGGCGATTCTAGGGGGTTGTCCGGGTTGACTCCAGCTATCAAGCCCATAGGTGATCGACGGCTTAACTCAGACCCCTTGTGGGAGCGAGCCTGCTCGCGAAAGTGGATTCACATGATCGTTACCACGCAGAGCGTGGGAACGATCATCCGTGGCTGAGGGGGAACAGGACAGGATCAGCTATAGTGCCGCGCGGGTTTTGTTATGGAGACATCCCTTTGCGCATTGTTCTTTTATTCACCGCGTGGCTGCTGAGCTTCGGCGCCATGGCGGCGCCCGGCGATGCGGCGACGCTGGATCGCACGACCTGGCCGGAGCAGCTCAGCAATCCGACCCTGTTCGACGTCGCGTCGCGGGCGGAAATCCTCATGTTCGCTCGCGGCCTGCTCGGCACCGAGTCCATCGACGAGGCGGCACTGGCCCAGCGCCTGGGCCTGCGCACGGTCAATATCGATGCGGTCAATCAGCTGCGCCAGCGTCTCTGGCAGCGCTTGCTCGCCAACTACAACCACGCCCAGCAAAGCTGCGATCAGGACGCCTCGTTCTGCTTCCTCGTCGAAGACCTGCCGACCCTGCGCGAGCAGGCGGCCAAGTTCGTGGTCAGCGACGACAGCTATTACACCAAGTGGGCCGAGCCGAGCCGGATCTTCCATTTGCAGTACCTCGACGAGCTGATGCGCAAGGCCGCGCTGTCGCCGCAAACCAGTAACGAATTCGATCGTTTTGGCGACTACGAGCGCAACGGCGACGACATGCATGATCGGCTTTTTATGCTGACGTTCGACAGCGCCGCGAACGTGCAACCGGACAACACCGACTGGCTGACCGAATACCTGCGCAAGTCCAATCTGAACGGAACGTTCTTTGTTCTGGGCAAGGATATTCAGGCGCGACTCACCGGCCGTTCGGTCAGCAGCCTGCAGGCGAGTTTCTCCCGGCAGTGCGTTGGCGTGCAGGGCTGGGAGTTCCGCTCCCACAGCCATTGGCAGGACTGGCAGGATTCGGTGCGGCGCAGCGCCGATCTGGTGAAGAACAAGCTGCCGGAAAACTACGTGCCGCTGTTCCGTCCGCCGGATGGCCAGCGCCGCAGTGACGCACAAGGTTTCTTCAACAGCCAGGGCCTGCAAGTAGCGCTATGGGACATCGATGCCCAAGACGGTGCCGGCAAGCTCAAGGGGCCGGCGAGCGCGCAGCGAGTGCTGACCCTGATGCTGCTGTGGCGGCACGGGGTGATCAATTTCAACATGAAACAGGATGCGGTGAAGACGTCCCTGCCGTGGCTGATCACCCAGACTGCGCAGAGCGGCATCGGTTGGGAAGACTGTCAGGACGCGTTTCGTTGAGAAACGACAAAAAGCCCGGAAACATTGGGCTTGGGGTGATTTTCAGAAGGGATTCGATGCAGGCGGACTTCCGACTTTAGCGGGGTACGGGGAGTCCGCCAAGGGCTTTTCGTCACTCTGCAAAATAAACTTAAAAAAACCGTCAAAGTGCTTTTTTATGTCATCGGTTTTGGAGTATTACGAAGACAGACCGCCGAAACCTGCAACACAGGTGGCGTCTTCCCAGACTCCTATTGTGTGCAGTTCATCCAGGCCCTCGTGGATGAATTCGGCAGTCACCTCGAGGCGCAGCACTGTCACGGTATTGCGTCGAATGGCTCCCACAAAGGTGACCGAGTATGGATGATCACGGACGCAGCCCTTCCTCCAACCAGCCAATCCTGTATGTACTCGATACCAACGTATTGATTCACGATCCAAATGCCCTGCTCAATTTCGAAGAACACCACGTCGCCATCCCGATGACCGTGCTGGAAGAGCTGGACAAGCTCAAGAGCGGCCATCACAGCGTGGCCGCCGAATGCCGTCAGGCGATCCGCCTGATCGACAAGACCCTGGGCGATGCGTCCCCTGAGGACGTCGAACTGGGTGTGCCGATCCAGCGCGGCAAGGGCGGGCCGAAAGGCTTGCTGTCAATTCTGATGAGCAAGCAGGCCGAGTCGAACCTGATTCTGCCCGAGCACCTGAACGACAACAAAATCATCAACCAACTGATTGATCTGCACACCCGCGATCCGCAGAAACCGGTGGTGCTGGTCACCAAAGACATCAACATGCGCCTCAAGGCGCGCGCCTGTGGCATCGACGCCGAGGACTACAGCACCGACCAGTTGGTCGATGACGTGTCCCTGCTGCCCAACGGCTACCACAACATGACCGGCTCCTTCTGGGACCGCGTGAGCAAGGTCGAAACCCGTCAGGACCACGGCCGCACCTGGCATCAGGTGCAACTGATCGACAACCTGCCGGCCGTGCACATCAACGAATTCATCATTGACGAGCAGGGCTTTGTCGGCTGGATCAAGGAAATCCAGGAAGACCGCCTGCTGATCCTCGACCTGCACCAGGAACCGCTGCTTCATCAGGAGGCGTGGGGCCTGAAGCCGCGCGACATCTATCAGAGTCTGGCCCTGTATGCGCTGCTTGACCCGGACATTCATCTGGTCAACCTGTCCGGCGCCGCCGGTTCCGGTAAAACCATTCTGGCGCTGGCCGCTGCGATCGAGCAGACCATGGTCAGCAAACGTTATCGCCGCATCATCGCCACCCGCAGCGTGCAGGGTCTGGACCAGGAAATCGGCTTCCTGCCCGGCACCGAAGCGGAGAAAATGGAGCCTTGGCTGGGCGCCATCACCGACAACCTCGAAGCCTTGCACATGGATGACGAAAACACCCATGGCAGCGTCGACTACATCCTCAGCAAAGTGCCGTTGCAGTTCAAATCGCTCAACTATATTCGTGGTCGCAGCTTCCAGCAGAGCCTGATCCTGATCGACGAGTGCCAGAACCTCACGCCGCACCAGATGAAAACCATCATCACCCGTGCCGGCGCCGGTTCCAAAGTGGTGTGCCTGGGCAACCTGGCGCAGATCGACACCCCTTACCTGTCCGCGACCAGCTCCGGGCTGACCTACCTGACCGAACGCTTCAAGGATTTCCCCAACGGTGTGCACATCACCCTGCAAGGGGTGCCTCGCTCGATCCTGGCCGAATACGCCGAATCGCATTTGTAACCTTTCACCCAGAACCGGGCGGCCCTTAAAGCCGCCCGGTTTTTTTATGTATAAATGCATATCTCCTGTGGGAGCGAGCCTGCTCGCGAATGCGGTGTATCAGTCGACATCTATAGTGAATCTGAATCCGCTTTCGCGAGCAGGCTCGCTCCCACAGGGGGCAACGGTGATTTCATAATCAGTGATGCGGATATCTGACCCACAGGTTTACAATCCACGCTCCTGATCAGGAGTAATCCCGTGCTGACTCATCTCGATTCCCAAGGTCGCGCCAACATGGTCGACGTCACTGAAAAAGCCGTGACGTTCCGTGAAGCGACGGCTCAAGCGCTAGTGCGCATGCTCCCTGAAACCCTGCAGATGATCGTCAGCGGCGGCCACCCCAAGGGCGATGTGTTCGCCGTGGCGCGCATTGCCGGAATTCAGGCGGCGAAGAAGACCAGCGATCTGATTCCCCTGTGCCACCCGCTGATGCTGACTGGCGTCAAAGTCGAACTCAGCGCCGAGGGTGGGGACAGCGTGCGTATCGTCGCGCGCTGCAAGTTGTCCGGGCAGACCGGTGTCGAGATGGAAGCGCTGACCGCCGCCAGTGTCGCTGCCCTGACCATTTACGACATGTGCAAAGCCGTCGACCGGGGCATGACCATCGAAAGCGTGCGTCTGCTGGAGAAAGTCGGCGGCAAGAGCGGCCACTTCCAGGCGGAGCAGCCATGAAACTGACGGTGAAATTTTTTGCCCGCTACCGTGAAGCGCTGGGCGTGGATTCGGTTGCGGTTGAAGGCGATTTCGCCACCGTCGATGACGTTCGGGCGCATGTGCTTGAAATGCAGGCGCAACGTGATGGCGCCGAAGTGCTGAGCGAGCAGAACCTGATGTGCGCACGCAACGAAGACCTCTGCCAGCTCGACGAGCCAGTTGTCGATGGTGATGAAGTGGCGTTTTTCCCCACCGTGACCGGAGGCTGAACATGGCGATTCGCGTGCAGGCCACGCCGTTCGATCCGGGCGCTGAAGTCAATGCGATGCACGCGGCCAATGTCGGTGTGGGCGCGGTGGTGAGCTTTGTCGGTTATGTGCGCGACTTCAACGACGGGCTCGACGTGGCCGGGATGTTCCTCGAACACTATCCGGGCATGACCGAAAAGGCTCTCGGCAAGATCGCTGTCGAAGCCGAGCAGCGCTGGCCGCTGTTGAAACTGGAAGTGCTGCACCGCATCGGCGCGCTGGAGCCGGGCGAACCGATCGTCTTCGTCGGCGCCGCCAGCGCCCACCGCCAGGCCGCGTTCGATGCCTGCGCCTTCGTCATGGACTACCTGAAAACCCGCGCGCCGTTCTGGAAAAAAGAGAACACCAGTGACGGCCCGCGTTGGGTCGAAGGGCGCGACAGTGATCATGCGGCTGCGGATCGCTGGAAGAAGTAGTTTCTGTAGCGCCCTCCGGTCAGTCTTCGCGAGCAGGCTCGCTCCCACAATTGGAAAGCGTTCCCCTGTGGGAGCGAGCCTGCTCGCGAAGGCGTCATCTGTGACACCGAAAATCCTTCCCTCTCTACCCGATTGACGATTTGTACCTGAGAGTCCAGTATGGATTTCCAAGTACAAAAAAAGCTTCTGTCTTGCAGCTATCAGCTTGCCGCTTGTAGCTGCTCTTCTTCGCCAAACCAACAACAACCCGCGAGAGAACGAACATGAAGAAACTTCCCCTCATCACCGGTCTGGCGCTCAGTCTGCTGGCCTGTGCCAGCACCTTTGCCGCCGAGAAAACCTTGCGCATCGGCATCGAAGCGGCCTACCCGCCATTCGCGTCGAAAACCGACAAAGGTGAAATCGTCGGTTTCGACTACGACATCGGCAACGCCCTGTGTGCGCAGATGAAGGTCAAGTGCGTGTGGGTTGAAGGTGAGTTCGACGGGCTGATTCCTTCGCTGAAAGTGAAGAAGATCGACATGGCGCTGTCGTCGATGACCATCAACGAAGATCGCAAGAAGTCGGTGGATTTCAGCCACAAGTATTACTTCACTTCTTCGCGTCTGGTGATGAAGGAAGGCGCTACGGTCGATGATCAGTACGCCAGCCTCAAAGGCAAGAACGTCGGCGTGCAGCGCGCGACCACCACCGATCGTTATGCCACCGAGGTGTTCGAACCCAAGGGCATCAACGTCAAGCGCTACAGCAACAACGAAGAAATCTACATGGACCTGGCGGCGGGGCGCCTCGATGCGATTTTCGCCGACACCATCCCGCTCAATGACTTTCTGTCGATGCCGCGTGGCAAGGGTTACGCGTTTGTCGGGCCGGAGCTGAAGGATCCGAAGTACGTCGGCGAAGGTGCGGGTATTGCCGTGCGCAAGGGCAATGCTGAGCTGGTCAGCCAGTTGAACAGCGCCATCGACGGGATTCGCGCGAATGGCGAATATCAGAAGATTTCCGAGAAGTATTTCAAGACCGATATCTACGGCGACTGACAGTCCGTTATCGCTGGCAAGCCAGCTCCCACAGGTTCAGCGGTCGCCATAAATTTTGTGTGTGACGCAATTACTGTGGGAGCTGGCTTGCCAGCGATGGGGCCGGACGAGTCACCGCAGAATTCAGCCCTTCAATTCCTTCAAATGCTTGTACACCGTCGCCCGTCCCATGTTCAGCACATTGGCCACGTAGTTCGAGGCGCTCTTGCCCTTGAACGCGCCCTCGGCGTGCAGCGCCAGCACCAGTTCGCGTTTGTGATCGCGGGTCAGCAGGTTCAGGCTCAACTGCCGCTCGCGCAACCAGGCGTGGAGGAAGGTGTTGATGCGTTCCTGCCAGTCATCACGGAACAGCGAGTCCGGCTGCGGAATCAGCTTGCTCGGCGAGAGAAACAGGTCCAGCGCCGCTTTGGCGTTCTCGAAAAGGGAAATATTCAGATTTATGCATAGCACCGCCAGCGGCCGACTTTCGCTGTCACGCAGCACGGTGCTCAGGCTGCGAATTTTCTGACCGTCCCAGTTGAGCTTTTCGTACGGGCCGATGTTCCTGTCGCTGACATCCTCGCTGAGCATGTCTTCCAGTGACGAGTCGTCGCCGATCTCGCGCTTGGACAGGTTGTTGGCGATGTAGTCGACCTTCTGCGTGCGCAGGTCGTGCAGCACCACCTCGGCATGGGGAAAGAACAGCGTGGCGATGGCGTCGGCGATGGCGCG
This sequence comes from Pseudomonas siliginis, assembly GCF_019145195.1. Classification (GTDB taxonomy): domain Bacteria; phylum Pseudomonadota; class Gammaproteobacteria; order Pseudomonadales; family Pseudomonadaceae; genus Aquipseudomonas; species Aquipseudomonas siliginis. The sequence continues at coordinate 89,352 of NZ_JAHSTW010000010.1, read as the reverse complement.
GAAGTTATCCAGCGCCGGGTCGAATTCGGGGGCAGTCATGACAGTGGAGCTCCAGGCAGCGTCAGCGCCCCTTGTGCCGGGGCGCTGCGAGTGTGCCGCAATCTTTTCGACGAGTCGATGCGATCAAGCCAGTCGGGCCGGGGAGAGCATGGCGCTGTCCAGGCCGAATTGATGCAGGTGCTCGGGGAATGGCTCGCCGCGCACCAGCGCCGCACTGGCCTGGCCCATCGCCGGCGACGTCTGAATGCCGTAACCGCCCTGCGCGGCGACCCAGAACAGCCCTGGCACCTGCGGATCAAAGCCGCTGAGCAAATCACCGTCGGCAACGAAACTGCGCAGACCGGCCCAGGTGCGGGTCGGACGGCGGATGGTCAGCGTGGTGGCTTCTTCGATCTGATAGATGCCCATGGCGATGTCGAGTTCTTCCGGCTGCACATCGTGTGGTTCGACCGGATCGGCGTTAGCCGGCGAGCCGAGGAACATGCCGGCGTCGGGCTTCATGTAGAAGGATTCGTCGAGGCTGACCAGCATTGGCCAATGATGAGTGTCCACGCCTTCCGGGCCGGCAAAGATAAATGCGGCGCGGCGTTTCGCTTGCAGCCCCAGCGGCTGCGCACCGGCCAAGGCAGCGACCTTGTCGGCCCAGGCACCGGCGGCGTTGATGAGCACTGGTGCGGTGAATGTCTCGCCGTTGGTCTGCACGATCCACAGGCCATCGGCATCGCGGCTCAAGCCGAGCACTTCGCAATCTGTGCGCACTTCGCCGTGGTTGCGCCGGACGCCGCGCAGGTAGCCTTGATGCAGCGCGTCGGTGTCGATGTCGCAGGCCGATGGGTCGTAGATCGCGCCGTGGACTTTTTCCCGGCGCAGGATCGGCAGACGCGCGCAGGCTTCGTCGGCGCTGAGCAGTTGCATCTGCGGCACGGTGGCTTTGGCGCTGAGGTATTGATTGTTCAGTTCGGCGGGATCACCGATGAAGTCGACGGTCATCTCGCCGCGTGGGGTCAGCAGCGGGTGCTCGCAAAAGCCGCTTGGAGGACTGTCGAAAAACGCGCGGCTGGCCTGAGTCAGTGCGCGGACCTGTGCGGTGCCGTAGGCGGCGGTGTACAGCGCGGCGGAGCGACCGGTGGAGTGATAGCCGGGATGGGTTTCACGCTCGAGCATGATCACTTTGCCGTGCGGCGCCAGCCAGAACCCGGTGGAAGCGCCGGCAATCCCGCCGCCGATGATGATGAAATCTGCGTGGCTCATGTAGGTCTCCAGTGGGTACGCAATATCAAGGCGTTCGCTAGTCCCTTGTGGGAGCGAGCCTGCTCGCGAAGCGGTGTATCAGTCGACATCTTCGCTGAATGTCAGACCGCATTCGCGAGCAGGCTCGCTCCCATAGGGGATTGTTGGCGTTAGTGGGTTAAGTGATAAACCGCATTGGCGAGGGCAATGTCTTCCAGGCCCAAGCCGATTGAACGGAAGAACACGTGACGGTCGTAACCCGGGCGCTGCACTTTTTCGCTGAGCAAGTCGGCGAGGTCGCCGACAATCGAATCCTTGCTCCAGCCATGCTGTTCCGCGGCAATCAACATCTCACCCGCCGACCCGGGCGTGGTCAGACGATAGTCGCAGAACACCTGCATGTCGTTAAGGCTTTGCGGCGGTACTTCATGGGCGCGGGGGGCGTTGGTGCTGATCGAGGTGATCAGCGCCGGTTTGCTTAACGTTGCAGGATCGATCACCGGCCCGGCCGACGAGGTGCAGAGCATGATCACGTCAGCATCGGCGATGGCGGTCTCGCGGCTGTCGGCAATCTTCAGTGACGGCGCGATGGACTTCAACACAGCCTGTGTTTGCGCATCTTCCAGCAGCGACGGCGAATACAGGCTGATGCTTTGCCAGTCGCGCAACGCTTTCACATAGTGCAGATGCGCCTGAGCGATCTTGCCGCTGCCGATGATCGCCAGTCGCTTGGCATTCAGCGGCGCGAGAGCGTCAACCGCCACTGCCGTGGTCGCGGCGGTGCGCGCCGTGGTCAGCTCGCCCGCATCGCAAAGCAGCAGCGGCTGGCCGGTTTTCATCGACATCAACAATGTCCACGCCGTCACCAGCGCACCCTGCTCACGAACGATGTACGGCGAAGTCTTCACTCCGTACACGCCGTCTTCGGCCAGCACGCCCAGATAATTGATGAAGTCGCCAGCGCCCTTGGGGAATTCCACCAGTTGCTGCGCAGGTTGCACGGCATTGCCTGCTGCGAGGTCGCGGAACAGCTTGCGCAGGATTTGCGGAACATCGATACGCGCCAATACCTCATGGGCCTGGGCTTGATCGATCACATAAGGCGTACTGGACATTTCGCGCTCCGAAACTAAACTTATTTTTCCATTATGGACTTTTAGTTCTGGCGAGCAACCATCGGGCATAAAAAAAGCGCAGTCCGTTGCCGGCTGCGCTTTTTCATTTCCTGGCGCTTACTGCGGTCGCTTGCGCTCAACCGCTCGCAGCAGATGCGTCGGCGGGGTTTCGCAGCTGATCTTGCGACCAAGCTTTTCTTCGATCGACGGCAACTGGTAGGAGTCGTCCTCGCCGGCAAAGCTGATCGACACACCGTCAGCGCCGGCGCGACCGGTACGGCCGATGCGGTGTACGTAGTCGTCCGGCACTTCCGGCAGGGTGAAGTTGATCACGTGGCTGATGCCGTCGATGTGGATGCCGCGACCGGCGACATCGGTGGCCACCAGCACGCGAATCTTGCCTTCGCGAAAGCCTTCCAGAGTCTTGATGCGCTTGTGCTGCGGCACGTCGCCGGACAGCTGCGCGGCGTTGATGCCGTCACGCACCAGGCGTTCTTCGATGCGGCGTACTTCGTCCTTGCGGTTGGCAAACACGATGACTCGCTCCCAACCGTTATCGTTGACCAGGTTGTAGAGCAGCTTGTATTTGTCGGCAGCGGCCACGGCGTAGATGTGCTGCTCGACGTTCTCGTTGGCGACGTTGGTGATTTCGATTTCGACAATCGCCGGATCGGTAGTCCACTGCTTGGCGAGGTTCATCACGTCTTCGGTGAAGGTCGCGGAGAACAGCAATGTCTGGCGTTCGGACTTCGGCGGGGTCTGGCGAATGATCTGCCGTACCTGCGGGATGAAACCCATGTCGAGCATGCGGTCGGCTTCGTCCAGGACCATCACTTCGACCATGTCCAGGTGCACGTCGCCGCGCTGGTTGAAGTCGAGCAAGCGGCCCGGCGTAGCGACGAGGATGTCGCAATGCCGCGCTTCGAGGTGCTTGAGCTGTTTGTCGAAATCCATACCGCCGACGAACGTCATGACGTTGAGGCCGGTGTACTTGGTCAGGTCAGCGGCGTCCTTGGCGATCTGCACCACCAGTTCGCGGGTCGGCGCAATGATCAGCGCACGCGGCTCGCCCATATAGCGCTCTTTCGGCGGCGGCGTCTGCAGCAACTGGGTGATGATCGAGATCAGGAACGCGGCGGTCTTGCCGGTGCCGGTCTGCGCGCGGCCAATGGCGTCTTTGCCGGCGAGGGTGAAGCCCAGCACCTGCGCCTGGATCGGCGTGCAGTAAGGAAAGCCCAGATCCTGAATGGCGTGCATCAGTTCCGGGGCAAGCTTGAAATCGTGAAAGCGGGTTTTGCCTTCCTGCGGCTCGACGACGAAGTCTTCGAGTTTCCATGGAATGACCGGTGCCTTGGGCTTCGGTTCGCGACGCGGTCTGGCCGGTTTCGGCGCTTCGCTGGATGCAGGCTCTACTGCCATTGGCGCGGCCGCAGCGGGTTTTTCTTCGGGCTTCGGTGCGGCTACGGGAGCGGGGCGGTCGGCCTGCGGGGCATCGGCGCGATGACCGAGGGCGTGCGACGGCGCACTGGGAACTGGCGCGAGCTGCTCAGCCTCGCTTTTACCGAACATTTTCTTGAGTGCTTTGAGCACGGTCATCTCATCAATTGGTTAAGGAATGTACGCCGGCCAGTGTAATGCAAGAATCGGGCGCGGCGTAGTAGGAGGGATCAATGGGCAGGGATTGGTCGACAATCAGCGCAGTCGGTCGCTCAACCAGACACCAATGTCGCGGATCTCTTCAGGTAACACTTCGTGCTCCATTGGGTATTCCTGCCATGTCACGGTGACACCATGCTTCTTCAGATGCTCGTAAGCACTGCGGCCCATCGAGTTCTGCACCACGTTATCGAACTGGCCGTGCAGCGAGAGCACCGGAATGCGCTGCTGACTGGCGGATAACTCCAGTTCGTCGCTGAATGTCGGTGCGTAAGTCGACAACGCCAGCACCCCACCCAACGGCCCCTGCCATTTCAGAAATGCGGTGTGCAGCACCACCGCGCCGCCTTGGGAAAACCCGGCGAGAAAAATCCGCGAGGCGTCTATTCCGCTGGCGCGCTCGTTTTCGATCAGTTCGATGATGCGCTCTGCCGAGGCTTCCAGCTGGTCACGGTCGATCGCTCTGGCCGGGCTCATGGCCTTGATGTCGTACCAGCTGGGCATGGCATATCCGCCATTTATCGTCACTGGACACGTCGGCGCCTGCGGCAGCACAAAGCGTGTGCTCAACAGACTTTCCTGCAGCGCCTCGGCCACTGGCAGGAAGTCGTAACGGTCGGCGCCGAGGCCGTGCAGCCAGATCACGCAGGCGTCTGCGGGCTTAACAGGCTGAAGAATCAAGGGCTCGGTCATGTCTGCTCCAAAAATGTGCGGGCGCTCTCATTGAGTGCGTGATTGAAGTGCGCGCCCGGTTGATCCGTTAACAAGATGTCGCAAGGTTACAAGTTTAGCTATTGACGTGTCGCGTAATCACTTTCGCAAGCGGTGTGGTACGGCGTTTGCTATGGAGGTTTGCGTACGAAGCGTCCTACGCGTGGCGGTAACACTATCAGTGTCAGTCGCGTGATGGGATAGCAACGAATCCGGTGATGGATGTTCGCCAATGGCCGCTACGGGCTTAGCGAACGTGAAAGGGCTACAGCCCGTTCGGCCGATTGGTGAGAAGTGAGTGATCCATGATGTGGATTTTCTCCTACTAGACTCATAGCGAAGGTCTTACGTCGGTTGACCCTAAAAAAAGCCAACACGGGTCAACAACGCCTCAAAAGGGTGCGACTGGACTCAAGCTCCGACACAACAAGAGCAAAACTGGAGGTTTGAATGAAGATGTTGAAATCCACTCTGGCGGTCGTGACTGCTGCAGCAGTACTAGGCGTCAGCGGGTTCGCTCAGGCGGGTGCAACCCTGGATGCGGTACAGAAAAAAGGTTTCGTGCAGTGTGGCGTGAGCGACGGTCTGCCGGGCTTCTCGGTACCGGATGCGACCGGCAAGATCCTCGGCATCGACGCCGACGTCTGCCGCGCTGTGGCCGCAGCCGTTTTCGGCGACGCCAACAAGGTCAAGTTCAGCCAGTTGAACGCCAAGGAGCGCTTCACCGCGCTGCAGTCCGGCGAGATCGACATCCTGTCGCGCAACACCACCATGACCAGCTCCCGTGACGCGGGCATGGGCCTGAAATTCCCGGGCTTCATCACCTACTACGACGGCATCGGCTTCCTTGTGAACAACAAGCTGGGCGTGAAAAGTGCCAAAGAGCTCGACGGCGCGACCATCTGCATCCAAGCCGGTACCACCACCGAACTGAACGTTTCCGACTACTTCCGTGGCAACGGTCTGAAATACACCCCGATCACCTTCGACACCTCCGATGAAAGCGCCAAGTCGCTGGAATCCGGCCGTTGCGACGTGCTGACCTCCGACAAGTCCCAGCTGTTCGCCCAGCGCAGCAAGCTGGCCTCGCCGAAGGACTACGTGGTGCTGCCGGAAACCATTTCCAAAGAACCACTGGGCCCGGTCGTGCGTAACGGCGACGACGAGTGGCTGGCGATCGTGCGTTGGGTCGGCTACGCGCTGCTCAATGCCGAAGAAGCCGGCATCACTTCGAAGAACGTCGAAGCTGAAGCCAAGTCCACCAAGAACCCGGACGTGGCCCGTATGCTCGGTGCTGACGGCGAATACGGCAAAGACCTGAAACTGCCGAAAGACTGGGTTGTGCAGATCGTCAAGCAAGTCGGCAACTACGGCGAAATATTCGAGAAAAACCTCGGCAAGAGCACTCCGCTGGAAATCGACCGTGGCCTGAACGCCCTGTGGAACAACGGCGGCATTCAGTACGCACCACCAGTGCGCTAATGGTTCTATCGCCCGGCGGGCCAACCGCCGGGTGATGTTCTTGTTCCATTTCTTCCGGGGCACTTCATGCAAAATTCAATCGGCGCACCAAAGCAGAGGCTCAGCCTCAGCGATCCACGAGTGCGTGCGTGGCTATTCCAGATCATCACCGTTGTGGCGGTGATCTCGCTTGGCTGGTACCTGTTCGACAACACGCAAACCAACCTTCAGCACCGGGGTATCACTTCCGGTTTCAGCTTTCTGGAGCGCAGTGCCGGGTTCGGCATCGCTCAAACCCTGATCGACTACACCGAAGCGGACAGTTATGCGCGGGTGTTTGTCATCGGCCTGCTCAACACCCTGTTGGTGACCTTTATCGGCGTGATCCTGGCGACGATTCTCGGTTTCATCGTCGGTGTAGCGCGGCTGTCGCAGAACTGGATCATTGCCAAACTGGCGACGGTGTATGTGGAAGTATTCCGCAACATTCCGCCGCTGCTGCAGATCCTGTTCTGGTACTTCGCGGTGTTCCTGACCATGCCGGGGCCGCGCAACAGCCACAACTTCGGCGACACCTTCTTCGTCAGCAGCCGTGGCCTGAACATGCCGGCCGCACTCGCCGCTGACGGCTTCTGGGCGTTCGTGATCAGCATCGTGCTGGCGATCATCGGCATCGTGCTGATGTGCCGCTGGGCCAACAAGCGTTTCGAAGAAACCGGCGTACCGTTCCACAAGTTCTGGACCGGCCTGGCAATTGCGCTGGTGATCCCGACCCTGTGCGCGCTGATCTTCGGCGCTCCGCTGCACTGGGAAATGCCCGAGCTCAAGGGCTTCAACTTTGTCGGCGGCTGGGTGTTGATCCCGGAACTGCTGGCGTTGACCCTGGCGCTCACCGTGTACACCGCAGCGTTCATCGCCGAGATCGTACGTTCCGGGATCAAGTCGGTCAGCCACGGCCAGACCGAAGCGGCGCGTTCGCTTGGCCTGCGCAACGGCCCGACCCTGCGCAAGGTGATCATCCCGCAAGCCCTGCGCGTGATCATTCCGCCGCTGACCAGCCAATACCTCAACCTGGCGAAAAACTCCTCGCTGGCCGCCGGCATCGGTTATCCGGAAATGGTTTCGCTGTTCGCCGGCACCGTGCTCAACCAGACCGGGCAGGCCATCGAAGTGATTGCCATCACCATGAGCGTGTACCTGGCGATCAGTATCAGCATTTCCCTGCTGATGAACTGGTACAACAAGCGCATTGCGCTGATCGAGCGGTAAGGAAAAGCGCATGAGTACTCATACTTTCAAACCCGACATGCCTCCACCGAACAGCAGCATCGGCGTGGTGGCGTGGATGCGCGCGAACATGTTCTCCAGCTGGCTCAACACCCTGCTGACGCTGTTTGCGTTCTACCTGATCTACCTCGTCGTGCCACCGATCCTCAGTTGGGCGATCGTCGATGCCAACTGGGTCGGCACCACCCGCGCCGACTGCACCAAGGAAGGCGCGTGCTGGGTGTTCATTCAGCAGCGGTTCGGCCAGTTCATGTACGGCTACTACCCGACCGAACTGCGCTGGCGCGTCGACCTGACCGTGTGGCTGGCGGTCATTGGCGCGGCACCGCTGTTCATCTCGCGGGTGCCGCGTAAAGCGGTGTACGGCCTGAGCTTCCTGGTGCTGTACCCGATCATTGCCTTCACTTTGCTGCATGGCGGTTTCGGAATGACCACCGTGCCGACCAGCCAGTGGGGCGGCCTGATGCTGACCCTGGTGATCGCCACGGTCGGCATCGCCGGAGCGTTGCCGCTGGGCATCGTGCTGGCGCTGGGGCGGCGTTCGAACATGCCGGCGATTCGTGTGGTCTGCGTGACCTTCATCGAGTTCTGGCGCGGTGTGCCGTTGATCACGGTGTTGTTCATGTCCTCGGTAATGCTGCCGTTGTTCCTGCCTGAAGGCATGAACTTCGACAAGCTGCTGCGGGCGCTGATCGGCGTGATCCTGTTCCAGTCAGCCTATGTCGCCGAAGTGGTGCGCGGTGGTCTGCAGGCGATTCCCAAAGGGCAGTACGAAGCGGCTGCGGCGATGGGCCTCGGTTACTGGCGTTCGATGGGCCTGGTGATTCTGCCGCAAGCCCTGAAGCTGGTGATCCCGGGCATCGTCAACACGTTCATTGCGCTGTTCAAGGACACCAGCCTGGTGATCATCATCGGTCTCTTTGACCTGCTCAACAGCGTCAAGCAAGCCGCCGCCGACCCGAAATGGCTGGGCATGGCCACCGAAGGCTACGTGTTCGCCGCCCTGGTGTTCTGGATTTTCTGTTTTGGTATGTCGCGCTATTCCATGCATCTGGAACGCAAGCTCGACACTGGCCACAAGCGTTAGGAGTTCTCTGTAAATGAGCGAAGCAATCAAAAAGCCTGTGGGTCCGGAAGGCATCATCCAGATGCAGGGCGTGAACAAGTGGTACGGCCAGTTTCACGTACTCAAGGACATCAACCTCAACGTCAAACAGGGCGAGCGCATCGTTCTGTGTGGCCCGTCGGGTTCCGGTAAATCGACCACGATTCGTTGCCTCAATCGTCTGGAAGAACACCAGCAGGGCCGCATCGTCGTCGATGGCGTGGAACTGACCAACGACCTCAAGCAGATCGAAGCGATCCGCCGCGAAGTCGGCATGGTGTTCCAGCACTTCAACCTGTTCCCGCACCTGACCATCCTGCAGAACTGCACCCTGGCGCCGATGTGGGTGCGCAAGATGCCCAAGCGCAAGGCCGAGGAAATCGCCATGCATTATCTGGAACGCGTACGCATTCCGGAGCAGGCGCACAAATATCCGGGGCAGCTTTCCGGCGGTCAGCAACAGCGTGTGGCGATCGCCCGCGCCTTGTGCATGAAGCCGAAAATCATGCTGTTCGACGAACCGACTTCAGCGCTTGATCCGGAAATGGTGAAAGAGGTTCTGGACACCATGATCGGTCTGGCCGAAGACGGAATGACCATGCTCTGCGTAACCCACGAAATGGGCTTCGCCCGCACCGTGGCCAACCGCGTGATCTTCATGGACAAGGGCGAAATCGTTGAGCAGGCGGCGCCGAACGACTTCTTTGATAATCCGCAGAATGATCGGACGAAGTTGTTCTTGAGTCAGATTTTGCATTGATGGTGGATGGGTAAAAAACAACCCGGCGATTTGCCGGGTTTGTTTTTTTTGGGCGCTCAGGAAGCACTGAGAGATTGGCGCTTTGCGTGCTCGATGAACGTAAATGCTCCTCTCAAGTCAGCGCCTTCTGCCAAGACTCTGGCATCCGCCAGCAAGTGTGGGTAGCGATCCAGCAAACGCATGAGCAGCATTAACGCCTTCGGCGGCAGTACCTCGCCGCGTTCGTAGCGTGAAAAGGCATTGTGTCCACCGCCGGACAGCAATTGCACCGTTTCCTTTTGTGTCAGATGCAGTTTCCGGCGAATTTTTTTCATTTCATTGCCGATCATTCTTCTGCTGGCGATAACGAGCTCATCGCATGCGTCCGAGTAGCGCTGCCCGCACACTTCATCGAGTTCGACTTCTCCGCACTTCTGGCACTCCCAGCCCGACAGATCCTCAACTCGACGCTCCATTCCCTTTACGCTCACCGTTTCGCCTCGACCTTCGAAATGCACCATTCCTTCAGATGCACCGCAACTGAAGCACTGTTGCGTATTCATGATTTGTTCTCCTTGAAGGAGATCACGGGCGGGCGTCTGTCGCTGTGATATGACACCTTTATGTAAATCTCCAGACCATGTGAATTGATGTGATAGACGTCCTGCCAAATACGGTGGTTGTCATAGGTCGTCATCGACTTGTAGAGCATGTTGCGCTGCAGCATGCAAACGACTTCCTGCATCTCTGCAAGCGTAAGCTCCATGTCGGAACCGGTTCTTCTTGCTGTGTGCGTAAATGCTCTCCAGCCTAATCTCCTGACATCCGCCTTGATCACCGCCAAGTCGTAATGGGGTGTGTTCTTTTCCATAAGAAGCCAAAACCCTGTCCCTGAAATTACCCTTAAAGGGTAATTTTGACCAATCGAAAATGCCGCTTCATGTGTCTCCGATTGACCCTAGGTGGTTGCCGTCCTACATGGGTCTGACTAACATGTCGGAAAATTCATCCTATGATTGGATGAAAGGGTGAGGCACATGTCAGACATTTCCCCTTTGATCAAGCGATCCCTAGTCGATCAGGCTTTGGATCAACTGCGTCAACGCATCAACAGCGGCGCGTGGCAGGTCGGCGAGCGTCTGCCGACCGAGCCTGAGCTGTGCGCCGAGCTGGGCATCAGCCGCAATACAGTGCGTGAGGCGATGCGTGTTCTGGCGTTCTCGGGATTGATCGAAATTCGCCAAGGCGACGGCAGTTATCTTCGGGCGGTGGTCGACCCGCTCGACACACTTAAAGCGCTATCCCGCTGTTCGCTGGAGCAGGCCCGGGAGACCCGGCACATCCTCGAAGTCGAGGCCATCGGCCTGGCGGCGTTACGTCGTACCGATGAGGATCTGGCGGCGCTGCGTGAAGCGCTCGGCACCAGCGGCAGCCACTACCACGGCGATCTCGACACCTATATCGCCTGCGATCTGGTGTTCCATCGCCGACTGGTCGACGCCGCGCACAACCCGACCCTCAGCGAGCTGTATCGCTATTTCTCCAGCATTGTCGGCGCGCAATTGCGCCAGACCTTGAATATCTCCCCGCGCCGTCAGGAAGTGTTCGATCTGCACATCGACTTGCTCGATGCGGTCGAGCAACGCGACCCGGAACGGGCCAAAGCCTTGTCGAGGCAGTTGATCAATGAACCTTGAAACCGAGAAATCCATGTCCCGCAGTGAGTTATCCACAGCGTCGAAGCGCTCCGCCGAACTTGAAGAACTGCTGATCGATGCCGAGGCTGATGACGAGCAGGTCCAGCAAAGCCACCCATTGGTAAAACGCCCGTGGCTGTTGCTGCTCGGGTTGATTCTGGTGGCGCTGAACCTGCGCCCGGCGTTGTCGAGCATGGCGCCATTGCTCAGCGAGGTCTCCAGAAGCCTCGGGCTGTCTGCGGCGCAGGCGGGATTGCTGACCACGTTGCCAGTGCTGTGCCTGGGCTTGTTCGCACCGCTGGCGCCGATTCTGGCGCGGCGTTTCGGTGCCGAGCGCGTGGTGCTGGGGATTCTGCTGACGCTGGCCGGCGGGATTATCCTGCGCAGCAATTTCGGCGAGATCGGCCTGTTCGCCGGCAGCGTCCTTGGCGGCGCCAGTATCGGCATCGTCGGCGTGCTGTTGCCGGGCATCGTCAAGCGCGACTTCGCCAAACACGCCGGGACCATGACCGGCGTCTACACCATGGCGCTGTGCCTGGGCGCGGCGATGGCGGCGGGTTCGACCGTGCCGCTAAGTGAACACTTCGGCAACAGCTGGGCGATGGGCCTGGGCTTCTGGGTGATTCCGGCATTGGTGGCCGCGGTATTCTGGCTGCCACAAGTCGGCTCCAAACATGGCGCACACAACGTCGCCTATCGCGTGCGCGGGTTGCTGCGTGATCCGCTGGCCTGGCAGGTGACCTTGTACATGGGCCTGCAATCGTCGCTGGCCTACATCGTGTTTGGCTGGTTGCCGTCGATCCTCATCGGGCGCGGGCTGACACCGACTCAGGCCGGGTTGGTGCTGTCCGGTTCGGTGATCATTCAACTGGCCAGTTCGCTGGCCGCGCCGTGGCTGGCGACCCGGGGCAAGGATCAGCGCCTGGCGATCGTCGTGGTCATGGCGCTGACCCTGGCCGGCCTGTTCGGCTGCCTGTACTCACCGATCGAAGGTCTGTGGGGCTGGGCGATTCTGCTCGGGCTGGGGCAGGGCGGCACGTTCAGTCTGGCCCTGACCCTGATCGTCCTGCGCTCGCGCGATTCCCATGTCGCGGCGAACCTGTCGAGCATGTCGCAGGGTTTTGGCTACACCCTGGCGTCCATGGGGCCGTTTGCCGTGGGCGTGGTGCATGACTGGACCGGTGGCTGGAATGCTTTGGGCTGGATCTTCGGCATTATCGGTGCCGGTGCGATCCTCGCCGGGCTGGGTGCGGGGCGCGCGTTGTATGTGCAGGTGCAAAGCGAAAAGCTCTGAATGCACTGGGTGCAAATGTGGGAGCGAGCCTGCTCGCGAAAGCGGTGTTTCGGTCAACATAGATGTTGAATGTTGAATTGCCTTCGCGAGCAGGCTCGCTCCCACAAGGGTTTTGCGTATTGCGGATAGTGTTTCTGCGCGCGGCAGATTATGGTGCTGGCAATCTGTACCTATTTCTTTGGAGATTGCCTTGAGCGAAGCCCATAGCGCCCTGATCACCCGCTTCTACCAAGCCTTTCAGCGCCTTGACGCCGAAGCCATGGCCGCCTGCTACACCGATGATGTGGTCTTCAGCGATCCGGCCTTCGGCGAGTTGCGCGGGCGCGATGCCGGCGACATGTGGCGCATGCTGACTACCCGCGCCAAGGATTTTTCCCTGACTTTTGACAATGTCCGCGCCGACGAGCGCACCGGCGGCGCACACTGGGTCGCGACCTACCTGTTCAGCCAGACCGGCAACATCGTCATCAACGATATCCAGGCGCGTTTCGTATTCCGGGACGGCAAGATCTGTGAGCACCACGACCACTTCGATCTGTGGCGCTGGTCGCGCCAGGCGTTGGGTTTCAAAGGCCTGCTGCTGGGCTGGACGCCGCTGGTGCGCAACGCCGTCCGCGCCCAGGCGCGCAAGGGACTGAAGGCATTTCAGGCCGGGCGCTGATAAGATCGCCGCCTGTTTTCCTACACGTTCAGATCCCGAAGTGACCAGTCTTAGCGAACAATCCGTCGATGCTGCCGAGCCAGTGAGCAAATCCTGGTTCGTCTACCTCGTGCGTGCCGCCAATGGCTCCTTGTACTGCGGAATCAGCGACGACCCGGTGCGGCGTTTCGCCAAGCACCAGAGCGGCAAGGGCGCGCGGTTCTTTCTCTCCAGCCCGGCGATGGCGTTGGTCTACATCGAACTGTGCCGCGACAAAAGCGATGCTTTGCGCCAGGAACGGCTGATCAAGAAGCTGCGCAAGAGCGCCAAGGAATGCCTGGTGGCGTCTTATCAATCTGACTGATTGGTTCCCATCAGGCAGATCTGTAGGCTGCTAATCAAATGCACGCTAAGCTGCGGGCTCACTATCTGAGCGGCGGAGCCGAGCATGTCCGAGTTGATTCTGCACCATTACCCGACCTCTCCATTCGCCGAGAAGGCGCGCCTGCTGCTGGGTTTCAAAGGCCTGTCCTGGCGTTCGGTGCATATTTCCCCGGTGATGCCAAAGCCGGATCTGACGGCGTTGACCGGTGGCTATCGCAAGACTCCAGTGTTGCAGATCGGTGCTGACATCTATTGCGACACCGCACTGATCGCTCGACGCCTGGAACAGGAAAAAGCCCTGCCGGCGTTCTTCCCCGAAGGTCAGGAAATGACCAGCGCCAGTTTTGCGGCGTGGGCCGATTCGGTGGTGTTCCAGCACGCTGTGAGCCTGGTGTTCCAGCCGGAATCGGTGGCGGTGCGTTTCGGCAAATTGCCGCCGGAAGCGATCAAGGCATTTCTGGCCGACCGCGCCGGTTTGTTCAGCGGTGGCAGCGCCACGCGTCTGTCCGCCGAGCAGGCCAAACATCAGTGGCCGACGATCATGGCGCGGCTGGAGCAACAGTTGCAGCGCGAGCAGGGCGACTTCCTCTTCGGCGAGCCATCGATTGCCGACTTCGCCCTGGCGCATCCGCTGTGGTTCCTCAAGGCGACCCACGTCACGGCGCCGCTGGTGGATGAATATCCGGCGGTGGCGGCGTGGCTGGGTCGAGTGTTGGGGTTCGGCCATGGCGCAGCGAGCGAGATGTCTTCCGCCGAGGCACTGGAGGTCGCGCGTAACGCGACGCCAGCGGCATTGCCGGATGAGCGGTTCGTTGATCCGAACGGCTTCAAGACGGGACAGCAAGTGGCAATTGCCGCTATCGATTACGGCGTTGATCCGGTGGTGGGCGAGCTGCTGTTTGCTGGCAGTGAAGAGCTGATCATTCGCCGTGAAGACGAACGTTGCGGCGTGGTGCATGTGCACTTTCCGCGTTTTGGGTTCCGTATCGAAGCGCGCTGATTTATCCAGTCAGCTGCAAAACCTGTGGGAGCGAGCCTGCTCGCGAAGACGATGGATCATTCGACATTGTCGTTGGCTGATGCAGCGCTTTCGCGAGCAGGCTCGCTCCCACAGTTGATTATTTCAGGGCAGCGAGGATTTCGTCTGGATCAAATCCGCGAATCAACGTGCCGTTCACATCGATCAGCGGAATCCCGCGCCCACCCAGTGCCTCATACGCCTTGCGCGCATCGGCATCCTTCTCGATGTCGAACTCCTTGAACGGTATGCCCTTGCTGTCGAGAAAGCGTTTGGTCTGTTTGCAGTAGCCGCACCAGTCGGTGGCATAGAGCACGACATTGGCCTGCGCCCGCGTCTGCTCCGAGACCATTTGCGAGGGGTTGAACACCCGCTCGATCTTGCCCCAGTTCTGATACACCACGACCACCAGCAGTACCAGGGCGACTTTTTTCAGCACATTGCCAAGCATCAGTTACGCCGCTTCAGCTGGTCGGTCAGCGAAGTCGGCAGGCCTTTGATGATCAGGGTGCCGTTCTCTTCGTCGTACTCGATCTTCGAACCCAGCAGGTGCGCTTCGAAGCTGATCGACAGGCCTTCGGCGCGGCCGGTGAAGCGGCGAAATTGATTGAGGGTGCGCTTGTCTGCCGGGATCTCCGGCGACAGGCCGTAGTCCTTGTTGCGGATGTGGTCGTAGAAGGCCTTCGGGCGTTCTTCGTCGATCAGTTCCGACAGCTCCTCAAGGCCCATCGGTTCGCCGAGCTTGGCCTGGCTGCTGGCGTAGTCGACCAGGGTCTTGGTCTTCTCGCGGGCCGAGTCTTCCGGCAGGTCTTCGCTCTCGACAAAGTCACTGAAGGCCTTGAGCAGCGTGCGCGTCTCGCCGGGGCCGTCGACACCTTCCTGGCAGCCGATGAAGTCGCGGAAATACTCCGAGACCTTCTTGCCATTCTTGCCCTTGATGAACGAGATGTACTGCTTGGACTGCTTGTTGTTCTGCCACTCGGAAACGTTGATCCGCGCGGCCAGATGCAACTGGCCAAGGTCGAGATGGCGCGAGGGCGTCACGTCGAGCTCGTCGGTCACCGCCACGCCTTCGCTGTGGTGCAGCAGGGCGATCGCCAGATAGTCGGTCATGCCTTGCTGATAGTGGGCGAACAGCACGTGGCCACCCACCGACAGGTTGGATTCTTCCATCAGCTTCTGCAGATGCTCGACCGCCACTTTGCTGAATGCAGTGAAGTCACGGCCGCCGTCCATGTACTCCTTCAGCCAGCCGCTGAAGGGGAACGCGCCGGATTCCGGATGGAACAGGCCCCAGGCTTTGCCCTGTTTGGCGTTGTAGCTTTCGTTGAGGTCGGCGAGCATGTTTTCGATGGCTGCGGACTCGGCCAGTTCAGAGTCACGGGCGTGCAGAACTGCGGGCGTGCCGTCGGGTTTTTTGTCGATCAGGTGGACGATGCAATGACGGATCGGCATGGGCTTCTCGGCTGTTGGAAGGGAGGAGGGCAGGCTCCCCCGAAAAAGCGCTCAGTGTACCGCAACCACTGGTTTTGGCGCGGGTTGCAGGGCAAAACCGGGGCGCGCGCCCGGCCTTAAGCGGTTTTTTACCGATTTAGCGCAATAAAGCTGACCAAATGGGTAGCTAGAGGCGGATATTTCCTTGTCGCTGTGCTAGTTTTGCCCGGTCTTACGCGAAGTCACTGCGTTAAGCGTGCATTCAGCATTTGTCAGGTCGAACCAAACCCTGATTTCGGCATCTATAACCCGACTCGTCGTGGTTATCGCCGAGGGTGCCAGATCCAGAAGATCGGGCTCGATGGCTGACACTGCACTCTGCAATCCATATGAATTTGATAGGGAAGGAACACTACATGGCTCTTACTAAAGACCAACTGATCGCCGACATCGCTGAAGCTATCGACGCGCCGAAAACCACCGCGCGTAACGCTCTGGACCAACTGGGCCAAATCGTTGCCGATCAGCTGGAAAACGGCGGCGAAATCACCTTGCCAGGTATCGGCAAGCTGAAAGTGACCGAGCGTCCTGCCCGCACCGGCCGTAACCCTTCGACTGGCGCTGCCATCGAAATCCCTGCAAAGAAAGTGATCAAGCTGGTTGTGGCCAAAGGCCTGACCGACGCTGTGAACAAGTAAGACGCAGCGATAAAAAAAACCGTGCTTCGGAGTGATCCGGGGCACGGTTTTTTTGTGTCTGTGATTTGACGGTCAAGTCGCGGGCAAATGTGGGAGCGAGCCTGCTCGCGAAAGCGGTGTGTCAGTCGATATTGAAGCTGACTGACACGCTGCCTTCGCGAGCAAGCTCGCTCCCACAGGGGATCTGCTGTGTCTTAGCGAACCCAGCGCTCACGCCGCCAGATCTGCTGCTCGGACTTGGTCTGGAAGGTCCAGGCGACAAAGCGGCTCTGCTTCTGCCCCTGCGACATCTCCACGACCTGGCTCTCCAGCACGCCAGCCTTCTTCAGTGCCGTCTCGATGGCCGGCAGGTTCGAGGCCTTCGACACCAGCGTGCTGAACCACAACACCTTGTGCTGGAAATTCGCGCTCTCGGCAATCAACTGCGTCACGAAGCGTGCTTCGCCGCCTTCACACCACAGCTCCGCCGATTGCCCACCGAAGTTCAGCACCGGCAGCTTGCGTTTCGGGTCGGCCTTGCCCAAGGCGCGCCATTTGCGCTCGCTGCCCTTGGTCGCTTCTTCCATCGAAGCGTGGAACGGCGGGTTGCACATGGTCAGGTCAAAACGCTCGCCAGGCTCCAGCAAGCCGATGAGGATGTGCTTGCGGTTTTCCTGCTGGCGCAGCTGGATCACTTTGCTCAGATCATTGGACTGCACGATGGCTCGCGCCGCCGCCACGGCTGTCGGGTCGATCTCCGAGCCGAGGAAGTGCCAGCGGTATTCGCTGTTGCCAATCAGCGGATACACGCAGTTTGCGCCCATGCCGATGTCCAGCACATTGACGATCGCGCCGCGCGGCACTTTACCGTCGTTCATGCTCGCCAGCAGGTCGGCGAGAAAGTGCACGTAATCGGCACGCCCCGGAACCGGAGGGCAGAGGTAATCCGCCGGGATATCCCAATGCTGAATGCCGTAGAACGCCTTGAGCAGTGCCCGATTGAACACACGTACTGCGTCGGGGCTGGCGAAGTCGATGCTTTCCTTGCCGTACGGGTTGGTGATCACGTACTTGGCCAGTTCCGGCGTGGTCTTGATCAGCGCCGGAAAGTCGTAACGACCCTGATGGCGATTGCGCGGATGCAGGCTGGCCTTCTCGCGCGGCTCGACGGCTTTGCTCGGGGACGCGGCGTCAGGCTTCTTGCGCGCAGGTTTGGGTGTGCGGGGGGCGGTCATGGGCGTGGTCGATTCGGGTATGGCTGAAAGTGGCGGGCATTGTCCCACATCTGAAGGCAACACCGTTCAAACTGTGGGAGCGAGCCTGCTCGCGAAGGCGGTTTCACATCCGGCAGATTTGTCGGCTGACTCAGCGCTTTCGCGAGCAGGCTCGCTCCCACAGGGGACTCAAGGTTTTGCAGGAATAAAAAAAGGAGGCCACTTGGGCCTCCCTTTTTCACTGCGATTTGCCGTTACAGACTGGCAATCCGCGCATGTTGCTCGGCCAGTTTGCCCAGGGCCTGTTCGGCCTCGGCCAGTTTGGCGCGTTCCTTCTCGATGACTTCGGCCGGAGCCTTGTCGACGAAACCTGCGTTGGACAGCTTGCCGCCAACCCGCTGGACTTCGCCCTGCAAACGCAGGATTTCCTTGTCCAGACGCGCCAGTTCGGCGCCCTTGTCGATCAGACCGGCCATTGGCACCAGCACTTCCATCTCGCCCACCAATGCGGTAGCGGACAGCGGTGCTTCTTCGCCAGCGGCGAGTACGGTGATCGATTCCAGACGCGCCAGCTTCTTCAGCAGCGCTTCGTTCTCGGTCAGGCGGCGCTGGTCTTCAGCGCTGACGTTCTTCAGGAAGATCGGCAGTGGCTTGCCCGGGCCGATGTTCATCTCGCCACGAATGTTGCGCGTGCCGAGCATCAGTTCCTTGAGCCATTCGATGTCGTTTTCCGCCGCCGGATCGATGCGCTCCTCGTTGGCCACCGGCCAAGGCTGCAGCATGATCGTTTTGCCCTGAATACCGGCCAGCGGCGCGATACGCTGCCAGATTTCTTCAGTGATAAACGGCATGAACGGATGCGCCAGACGCAGCGCCACTTCCAGCACGCGCACCAGCGTACGGCGAGTGCCGCGCTGACGTTCGACCGGCGCGTTCTCGTCCCACAGCACAGGCTTGGACAGCTCCAGATACCAGTCGCAGTATTGGTTCCAGATGAACTCGTACAGCGCTTGCGCGGCGAGGTCGAAACGGAACTGATCCAGTTGGCGGGTCACTTCGGCTTCGGTGCGTTGCAGCTGCGAGATGATCCAGCGATCTGCCAGCGACAGCTCGTAGGCTTCGCCGTTCTGGCCGCAGTCTTCGCCCTTGTCCAGAACGTAACGCGCGGCGTTCCAGATCTTGTTGCAGAAGTTGCGATAGCCTTCGACGCGACCCATGTCGAACTTGATGTCGCGACCGGTCGAGGCCAGCGAGCAGAACGTGAAGCGCAGGGCGTCGGTGCCGTAGCTTTCGATGCCATTGGCGAACTCTTCGCGGGTGGCTTTCTCGATCTTCTTCGCCAGTTTCGGTTGCATCAGGCCCGAGGTGCGCTTCTGCACCAGGGTTTCCAAATCGATGCCGTCGATGATGTCCAGCGGGTCAAGGACGTTGCCCTTGGACTTGGACATCTTCTGGCCCTGGCCGTCGCGTACCAGGCCGTGTACGTACACAGTCTTGAACGGAACTTGCGGCGTGCCGTCTTCGTTCTTCATCAGGTGCATGGTCATCATGATCATCCGGGCAACCCAGAAGAAAATGATGTCGAAACCGGTGACCAGCACGTCGGTGGAGTGGAATTTCTTCAGGAACTCGGTCTGCTCAGGCCAGCCCAGGGTCGAGAAGGTCCACAGGCCGGAACTGAACCAGGTGTCGAGTACGTCGTTGTCCTGTTGCAGCGCAACGTCCGGGCCGAGGTTGTGCTTGGCACGCACTTCGGCTTCGTCGCGACCGACGTAGACTTTGCCTGACTCGTCGTACCAGGCCGGAATCCGGTGGCCCCACCACAGCTGACGGCTGATGCACCAGTCCTGGATGTCGCGCATCCACGAGAAGTACATGTTTTCGTACTGCTTGGGCACGAACTGGATGCGACCGTCTTCAACGGCAGCAATCGCCGGCTCGGCCAGAGGCTTGGTCGATACGTACCACTGGTCGGTCAGCCACGGCTCGATGACCGTGCCGGAGCGATCGCCTTTCGGCGTTTTCAGGTTGTGATCGTTGACACTCACCAGCAGGCCGGCGGCGTCGAACGCGGCGACGATCTGCTTGCGCGCTTCGAAACGCTCAAGGCCGGCGAACTCGGCCGGAATCTTGCCGTCGATGCTCTCGTTCAGCGTGCCGTCAAGGTTGAACACCTGCGCGGCAGGCAGCACGTTGGCGTTCTTGTCGAAGATGTTCAGCAGCGGCAGGTTGTGGCGCTTGCCGACTTCGTAGTCGTTGAAATCGTGGGCCGGGGTGATTTTCACGCAGCCGGTGCCGAATTCAGGGTCGCAATAATCGTCGGCGATGATCGGGATGCGCCGGCCAACCAGTGGCAGCTCGACGAATTTGCCGATCAGCGCTTTGTAGCGCTCGTCGTTCGGGTTAACCGCGACGGCGGAGTCGCCGAGCATGGTTTCCGGACGAGTGGTGGCGACGATCAGGAAGTCATCGCCCTCGGCGGTTTTTACACCGTCGGCCAATGGGTATTTCAGGTTCCACAGGAAACCTTTCTCTTCGTGGTTTTCCACTTCGAGGTCGGAAATCGCCGTGTGCAGTTTGGTGTCCCAGTTGACCAGACGCTTGCCGCGGTAGATCAGGCCGTCTTCATGCAGGCGCACGAAGGCTTCCTTGACCGCTTCCGAGAGGCCGTCGTCCATGGTGAAGCGCTCGCGGCTCCAGTCGACGGACGAGCCGAGGCGACGGATCTGCCGGCTGATGTTGCCGCCAGACTGATCTTTCCATTCCCAGACTTTTTCGAGGAATTTTTCCCGGCCCAGATCGTGACGATTCTGGCCCTGGGCTTCGAGTTGGCGCTCCACCAGCATCTGCGTGGCGATACCGGCGTGGTCGGTACCCGGCTGCCACAGGGTGTCGCGACCCTGCATGCGGCGGAAACGGATCAACGCGTCCATGATCGCGTTGTTGAAGCCGTGACCCATGTGCAGGCTGCCGGTGACGTTCGGCGGCGGGATCATGATGGTGTAGGACTCGCCCGCGCCTTGCGGGGCGAAGTAGTTCTCGGACTCCCAGGTCTTGTACCAGGAAGTTTCAATGGCGTGCGGCTGGTAGGTCTTATCCATGCGCGGCGGGACCCTATTGGCATTTATTCAGGAAAAGCCGGGAAGTATAGCCGTGGGGGCAGCCACAAGCCACAAGCTGCAAGCTTCAAGAGGAGCGCGGCGGATTTGCTTTGGCTTTGGCTTGCACCTTAAAGCTTGCCGCTTGCAGCTGCGGCGAGCAGCCGCTCCATCCGCGCATCGAGGCGACGTTTGATTTCGGTTTCGATGTGCGGGGCGAAGTCGTCGATCACGTCTTGCATGATCAATTGCGCGGCGGCGCGCAGCTCGCTATCCAGGTGCAGCAAGGCGTCCGGGCCTTTATCAACCTGTGCGGCAGCCGGTGCAGCCGGCGGCTCTGGTGGCGGCTCGACGGCCGCCGGCTGGTTGCCGACGGAGTCGAACAGCATTGGAATCTGTTCCTGTTCGCTCTCATCGACCGTATCGGTCAACAGCGGCGGTTGCAGGTTGTCATCGCCGAGCAACTGGCGGATCGATTCGAGATCGTCCAGCAGGTGTGCGGATTTCTGTTGCGGTTTCGGAGTGTCCATTGGAATGCTCAGAGTCGCTGTAAACGGTGGTCTTGCAGAGAATAGCCCTGTTCGCGGTAGAAACGGAAACTCTCCCGCGCCGCTGCGCGGATGGTCGGATCTTCCACCACCACTTCCGCCACGCGGGCGAATTTGCTGGCGAAGGCCGGGACTTTCAGATCGAGATTGACCAGCAGATCCTGGTGCTCACCGCAGTCTGCCCCGTGTCCCAGCACGATCAAACCGTCGGGCTCACTGTCGGCAGGGCCGTGAGGCACGAAACTTTCGCCCTTGAATGCCCACAGCCGCGCATCGAGATCGTCACGTTGGGCCGCATCGCTGCAATGCAGGTAGATGCGATGGCCCATGCGCCAGGCTTTCTCGGTGAGCTTGCAGGCGAAATCCAGACGCGCTGAAGGATCGGCGCTGGGCAGGATATAGAAGTCGACTTTGGTCATTGCGGTTCCAGAGCGGCAAGCGGCGTCACCCGAAAGTGACGCCGCCGCCCATCAGCGGTGTCAGGCTTTGGCGCGATCGAGCAGGTACTGGGTCAGCAGCGGAACCGGACGGCCAGTGGCGCCCTTGTCCTTGCCGCCGCTGGTCCATGCCGTGCCGGCGATGTCCAGGTGCGCCCAGTTGAGGTTCTTGGTGAAGCGCGACAGGAAGCAGGCGGCAGTGATGGTGCCGGCCTTCGGCCCGCCAATGTTGGCGATGTCGGCGAACGGGCTGTCCAGCTGCTCTTGATACTCATCGAACAGCGGCAGTTGCCAGGCGCGGTCATCGGCAGCCTTGCCGGCGCTGAGCAACTGGTCGATCAGTTCGTCGTTGTTGCCCAGCAGGCCGGACGTGTGTGCGCCCAAGGCAACTACGCAAGCACCGGTCAGGGTGGCGATGTCGATCACCGCTTGTGGCTTGAAGCGCTCGGCGTAGGTCAGTGCATCGCACAGCACCAGACGGCCTTCAGCGTCGGTGTTGAGGATTTCCACGGTCTGGCCGCTCATGGTGGTGACGATATCGCCCGGCCGCGAAGCATTGCCGCTCGGCATGTTTTCGGCGCAGGCGAGGATGCACACCAGATTGATCGGCAGTTTCAGCTCAAGCACTGCGCGCAAGGTCCCGAACACGGAGGCAGCGCCGCCCATGTCGTATTTCATCTCGTCCATGCCGGCGCCCGGCTTCAGGCTGATGCCGCCGGTGTCGAAGGTGATGCCCTTGCCGACCAGCGCGTATGGCTTCTCGGATTTCTTGCCGCCGTTGTATTGCATGACGATCAGGCGCGGCGGCTGGGCGCTGCCCTGGCCCACGGCGTAGAACGAGCCCATGCCGAGGGATTTGATCTTCTTCTCGTCGAGTACTTCGACTTTCAGATCCTTGAACTCTTTGCCCAGGTTCTTGGCCTGTTCGCCCATGAAGGTCGGGTGGCAGATGTTCGGTGGCAGGTTGCCCAGATCGCGGGTGAAGGCCATGCCATTGGCAATCGCGGTGGCGTGATTCACGGCGCGCTGCACTTCGGCTTGCGCAGCCTTGATGGTCAGCAGAGTGATTTTCTTCAGGGCGCGCGGTTCGGCTTTCTGGCTCTTGAACTGGTCGAAGGTGTAGCCGCCGTCGACCAGGGTTTCTGCCAGCAGGCGAGTCTTGCCGTAGCTGTCGCGACCTTTGACGATGACTTCATCCAGCGCCAGCACGGCATCACCGCCGCCCAGGCCTTTGAGGGTGTTGAGGATGCCGGCAACGATTTTGCGGAACGGACGGTCGCCCAGTTCTTCGTCCTTGCCCACGCCGACCAGCAACACGCGCTCGGCTTTCAGGTTCGGCAGGCTGTGCAGCAGCAGGCTCTGACCGACCTTGCCGGCCAGGTCGCCACGCTTGAGCACGGCGCTGATCGCGCCACCGCTCGACTCGTCAACCAGTCTGGCGGCGACACCGAGTTTGCGGCCTTCGCCGACGGCAACCACCAGGGTGGCGGTTTTTAACGTTTCTGGGCTAACGCTTTTTACAACCAGTTCCATGTCCGGATCCCTGAATGAATGGTCAACACGCAGGCGTTCGACGCTGTCCGCAGTCGCCTGCTTATAGATAGAAGAGGCGCAGGCCAAAGCCTGCGACAAGGGCCGCAGTTTGAACCTCGCTCCCCGCGCCTGACAACCCTCAGCAAAGGATTACAGCGATGGATGAGTGTGCGCAGTGACAGGCGCACCCAATCACAGGATAATGCCGCATCTTTTTTCGACCGCTCTGCATGGCGGGCCGGTCGATGTGTTTGCTTGTTTGGCCGCCTTAGCCTGACAACCCTGGAGTGTCTGGTTTGATCGTCTTCCGTTATCTGTCCCGCGAAGTCCTGTTGACCCTCAGCGCCGTAAGTGCCGTGCTGCTGGTCATCATCATGAGCGGTCGCTTCATCAAATACCTGGCGCAGGCTGCGGCCGGTCAGCTCGATCCGGGCTCGCTGTTCCTGATCATGGGCTTTCGTCTGCCGGGTTTCCTGCAACTGATTCTGCCGCTGGGCCTGTTCCTCGGGATCCTGCTGGCCTACGGTCGCCTGTACCTCGAAAGCGAAATGACCGTGCTCTCGGCCACCGGCATGAGCCAGCAAAAGCTGTTTCGCATGACCCTGTTTCCGGCAACGCTGGTGGCACTGGTGGTGGCGTGGCTGAGCCTCGGCCTGGCTCCGCAGGGCGCCAACCAGTTTCAGCTGCTGCTGAACAAGCAGGACGCGCTGACCGAGTTCGATACCCTCGAACCGGGACGCTTCCAGGCCTTGCGTGACGGTACTCGGGTGACTTACACCGAAACCCTGAGCGACGACCGCGTCAATCTCGGCAGTGTGTTCATCTCGCAGAAGAACCTCGGCGCCGATAAAAAGGACCGCGGGATTTCCGTGCTGGTGGCCGAGTCGGGCCGTCAGGAAATCCGCCCCGATGGCAATCGCTACCTGATCCTCGATAACGGTTACCGCTATGACGGCAGCCCCGGGCAGGCCGATTACCGCGCCATTCATTACGAAACCTACGGCGTGCTGCTGCCCAAGCCGGACGTCAGCGAAGAAGTCACCGACCGTGACGCGATGCCGACGTCGTCCCTGTGGGGCAGCGACGACATCCGTTCGAAAACCGAACTGCAATGGCGTATGTCGCTGCCGTTGCTGGTGTTCATCGTGACCCTGATGGCGGTGCCGCTGTCGCGGGTGAATCCGCGTCAGGGGCGTTTTCTCAAGCTGCTGCCGGCGATTCTTCTTTATATGGCTTACCTGACCATCCTGATTGCCGCTCGCGGCGCCCTTGAAAAAGGCAAGATCCCGCCGGCCCTCGGCCTGTGGTGGGTGCACGCGATCTTCCTGGTGATCGGCCTCGGCCTGCTTTATTGGGAGCCGCTGCGCCTGAAGCTGGCCAGCCGTCGCAGCGCCGCGCTGGAGGTGGCCCGTGGTTAAACTCGACCGCTACATCGGCAGCAGCGTATTCATGGCGATCATCGCCGTGCTGGCGATCATCCTCGGCCTGGCGACGCTGTTTGCCTTCATCGATGAAATGGGCGACGTCAGCGATACCTACACCCTGGTCGATGTTCTGAGCTTTGTCTTGCTGACCGCACCGCGCCGGCTCTATGAAATGCTGCCGATGGCGGCATTGATCGGCTGCCTGATCGGTCTCGGCAGTCTGGCCAGCAGCAGTGAGCTGACGGTCATGCGCGCTGCTGGCGTATCGATCGGCCGTATCGTCTGGGCCGTCATGAAGCCGATGCTGGTGCTGATGCTCGCCGGCGTGCTGATTGGCGAATACGTCGCCCCGGCCACCGAAAGCATGGCCCAGGCCAATCGCTCGCTGGCCCAGGGCAGCGGCGATGCGCAAAGCGCCAAGCACGGTATGTGGCACCGTCAGGGTGAAGAATTCATCCACATCAACGCGGTTCAACCGAACGGTCTGTTGTACGGCGTGACGCGTTATCACTTCGACAAGGAGCGCCATCTGCTCAGCTCCAGCTTCGCCAAAAAGGCCGAGTTCGACGGCAGCAAGTGGCAGCTCACCGACGTTGCCACCACGCTGTTCCATGAGCGCAGCACCGAGGTCGTCAATGCCCCGAGCGAGGAGTGGGATGTGGCGTTGAGCCCGCAGCTGCTCAGCACCGTGGTCATGGCGCCGGAATCGCTGTCGATCAGCGGTCTGTGGGGCTACATCCACTATTTGGCCGAGCAAGGCCTGAGCAACGGCCGTTACTGGCTGGCATTTTGGGTCAAGGTGTTGCAGCCGCTGGTGACCGCCGCGCTGGTGCTGATGGCGATCTCGTTCATCTTTGGCCCGCTGCGTTCGGTGACCCTTGGTCAGCGGGTCTTCACCGGTGTGCTGGTGGGCTTCACCTTCCGCATCGTCCAGGATCTGCTGGGGCCATCGAGTCTGGTGTTCGGTTTCTCGCCGCTGTTTGCGGTGCTGGTGCCGGCCGGCGTGTGTGCGCTGGCAGGCGTCTGGCTGCTCAGACGCGCGGGCTGATGAACAAGCTTTCATTCAGCGCTTGAACCCTGAAAACGCCTCGGTCGCCAGACCGGGGTGTTTTTGCATGCGATCCGGGTGACAGGCGAACGTGACGCTTGCGCCGTGTATCAGGTACAATTCCCGGCTATTTTTCGGCGGGCCAAGCCTGCAGCCTTTTTGAGTGTTGATCCGTGAGTGATTTGAGTCATATCCGCAATTTCTCCATCATCGCCCACATTGACCATGGCAAGTCGACGCTGGCTGACCGTTTCATCCAGATGTGCGGCGGCCTGGCCGAGCGTGAAATGGAAGCCCAGGTACTGGATTCCATGGATCTTGAGCGTGAACGCGGGATCACCATCAAGGCCCACAGCGTTACCCTCTATTACAAAGCCAAAGACGGCATCACCTATCAGCTGAACTTCATTGACACCCCGGGCCACGTCGACTTCACCTATGAAGTCAGCCGTTCCCTGGCGGCGTGCGAAGGCGCCTTGCTGGTGGTCGATGCGGGGCAGGGCGTAGAAGCCCAGTCCGTGGCCAACTGCTACACCGCCATCGAGCAGGGCCTGGAGGTCATGCCGGTCCTGAACAAGATCGACCTGCCACAGGCCGAGCCGGATCGCGTCAAGGACGAGATCGAGAAGATCATCGGCATCGACGCCACCGACGCCGTCACCTGCAGCGCCAAGACCGGCCTGGGTGTCGACGAAGTGCTCGAGCGTCTGGTGCACACCATTCCTGCGCCGACCGGCAACATCGAAGATCCGCTGCAAGCGTTGATCATCGACTCCTGGTTCGACAACTACCTGGGCGTTGTTTCCCTGGTACGTGTGCGCCACGGCCGTGTGAAGAAGGGCGACAAGATTCTGGTCAAGTCCACCGGCAAGGTGCACCTGGTCGACAGCGTCGGCGTGTTCAACCCGAAACACACCGCCACCGTTGATCTGAAGGCCGGCGAAGTGGGCTTCATCATCGCCAGCATCAAGGACATTCACGGTGCGCCGGTCGGTGACACCCTGACCCTGAGCTCCACGCCGGACGTTCCGGTGCTGCCGGGCTTCAAACGCATTCAGCCACAGGTTTACGCCGGTCTGTTCCCGGTCAGTTCCGACGACTTCGAGGATTTCCGCGAAGCGCTGCAGAAGCTGACCCTGAACGACTCGTCGCTGCAGTACACCCCGGAAAGCTCCGACGCCCTGGGCTTCGGCTTCCGTTGCGGCTTCCTCGGCATGCTGCACATGGAAATCATCCAGGAGCGCCTCGAGCGCGAATACGACCTGGACCTGATCACCACCGCGCCGACCGTAATTTTCGAGCTGGTGCTGAAAACCGGTGAAACGATTTACGTCGACAACCCGTCGAAGCTTCCGGACGTGTCGGCGATCGAGGACATGCGCGAGCCAATCGTGCGCGCCAATATCCTCGTGCCGCAGGAACATTTGGGCAACGTCATCACCCTGTGCATCGAGAAACGCGGCGTTCAGGTCGACATGCTGTTCCTCGGCAATCAGGTGCAAGTCACCTACGACCTGCCAATGAACGAAGTGGTCCTGGACTTCTTCGACCGTCTCAAATCCACCAGCCGCGGCTATGCTTCGCTGGACTACCATTTCGATCGTTACCAATCGGCTAATCTGGTGAAACTGGACGTGCTGATCAACGGCGACAAGGTCGATGCCCTGGCATTGATCGTGCACCGTGACAATTCGCACTTCAAAGGTCGCCAGTTGACCGAGAAGATGAAAGAACTGATTCCTCGTCAGATGTTCGACGTGGCGATTCAGGCCGCCATCGGTGGTCAGATCGTGGCGCGGACAACCGTCAAGGCGCTCAGAAAGAACGTATTGGCCAAATGCTACGGCGGTGACGTCAGTCGTAAGAAGAAGCTGCTCGAGAAGCAGAAGGCCGGTAAGAAACGCATGAAACAGGTCGGCAACGTGGAAATTCCACAGGAAGCCTTCCTCGCCGTGCTCAGGTTGGAATAATCAGGTCCTATGTCGCTAAATTTCCCGCTGTTGCTGGTCATCGCCGTGTTCGTCTGCGGCCTGTTGGCGTTGATTGATCTGCTGTTCCTGGCACCGCGTCGGCGGGCTGCCATTGCCTCTTATCAAGGCAGTGTCAGCCAACCCGAGCCTGTGGTGGTCGAGAAGCTGAACAAAGAGCCGCTGCTGGTTGAATACGGCAAGTCGTTCTTTCCGGTGCTGTTCATCGTGCTGGTGCTGCGTTCGTTCCTGGTGGAGCCGTTCCAGATTCCGTCCGGCTCGATGAAACCGACCCTGGACGTCGGCGACTTCATTCTGGTGAACAAGTTTTCCTACGGCATCCGTCTGCCGGTGATCGACAAGAAGATCATCGAAGTCGGTGACCCGCAGCGCGGCGATGTGATGGTGTTCCGCTACCCGAGCGACCCGAACGTCAACTACATCAAGCGTGTGGTGGGCCTGCCGGGTGACACGGTGCGTTACACCGCCGACAAGCGTCTGTTCGTCAACGGTGAGTCGATCGCCGAGAAGATGGCCGGCGCCGAAGCAGGTTCGCTGGGCAGCGCGGAGCTCTATCAGGAAAAACTCGGCACAGCCGAGCACCTGATCCGCAAGGAAATGAGCCGCTACCGCGCCACTCCGGATCGTTCGTGGACAGTGCCTGCCGGGCACTACTTCATGATGGGCGACAACCGCGACAATTCGAACGACAGCCGCTACTGGGATGATCCGAACATTCCCAAGGATCTGCTGGGCATGGTTCCCGACAAGAATATTGTCGGCAAGGCCTTCGCGGTCTGGATGAGCTGGCCAGAGCCGAAACTCAGCCACCTGCCGAATTTCTCGCGGGTCGGCCTGATCAAGTAATCAAACACGGCGCTGTTGACCACAGCGCCGAATGCATTTCTGGAGCCGGCACAATCGGCTTCGCAATCGCCAGGATCTATTTTTTGAACACAGCGTTAATTGTCCCAGGCCTGCGCCGTACCCCGGCGATGGCAGTGGAAACCAGCCACGAACTCAGCGTGGGTAAACCGTGAGCGTTTCTCTAAGCCGTCTCGAGCGCCAGCTCGGTTACACCTTCAAGGATCAGGAGCTGATGCTGCTGGCCCTCACGCACCGCAGTTTTGCCGGGCGCAACAACGAGCGTCTGGAATTCCTCGGTGATGCCATCCTCAACTTCGTCGCTGGCGAGGCGCTGTTCGATCGCTTCCCGCTGGCCCGCGAAGGCCAGTTGTCGCGTTTGCGCGCACGGCTGGTAAAAGGTGAGACCCTGGCCGTACTGGCTCGCGGCTTCGACCTCGGTGATTATCTGCGCCTGGGTTCGGGTGAACTGAAGAGCGGTGGTTTCCGCCGTGAATCGATTCTGGCCGATGCCCTCGAAGCATTGATTGGCGCGATCTACCTCGATGCCGGCATGGACGTCGCCCGCGAGCGCGTACTGGCGTGGCTGGCCGGCGAATTCGAAGGCCTGACGCTGGTCGACACCAACAAGGATCCGAAAACCCGCTTGCAGGAACACCTGCAATCGCGCGGTTGCGAACTGCCACGCTACGAAGTGGTGGATATCCAGGGCGAACCGCACTGCCGAACCTTCTTCGTCGAATGCGAAGTGGTCTTACTGAATGAAAAAAGCCGAGGTCAGGGTGTGAGCCGTCGTATTGCCGAACAGGTAGCGGCCGCCGCAGCACTGATTGCCCTAGGCGTGGAGAATGGCAATGACTGATACAAACGCAACTCGCTGTGGCTACGTTGCCATCGTCGGCCGTCCCAACGTCGGCAAGTCGACGTTGCTCAACCACATCCTCGGGCAAAAACTCGCGATCACCTCGCGCAAGCCGCAGACTACCCGCCACAACATGCTCGGGATCAAGACCGAGGGCGACGTCCAGGCGATCTACGTCGACACTCCGGGCATGCACAAGGGTGGCGAAAAGGCCCTGAACCGTTACATGAACAAAACCGCTTCGGCGGCGTTGAAAGACGTTGACGTGGTGATCTTCGTCGTCGACCGCACCAAGTGGACCGACGAAGACCAGATGGTGCTCGAGCGTGTGCAATACGTGACCGGCCCGCTGATCGTCGCGCTGAACAAGACTGATCGCATCGAGGACAAGGCCGAGCTGATGCCGCACCTGAGCTGGTTGCAGGAACAGCTGCCGAACGCGCAGATCATCCCGATTTCCGCGCAGCACGGGCACAACCTCGAAGCGCTGGAAAAGGTCATCGCCGATCACCTGCCGGAGAATGATCACTTCTTCCCGGAAGACCAGATCACCGACCGCAGCAGCCGTTTCCTTGCCGCCGAACTGGTGCGCGAGAAAATCATGCGCCAGATGGGCGCCGAGCTGCCGTACCAGATCACCGTCGAAATCGAAGAGTTCAAGCAGCAGGGCAAGACCCTGCACATCCACGCGCTGATTCTCGTCGAGCGTGACGGCCAGAAGAAAATCATCATTGGCGACAAGGGCGAGCGCATCAAACGCATCGGCACCGAAGCGCGCAAGGACATGGAGCTGCTGTTCGACTCCAAGATCATGCTCAACCTGTGGGTCAAGGTGAAGGGCGGCTGGTCCGATGACGAGCGCGCGCTGCGTTCGCTGGGTTATGGCGATCTGTAAGTAGCGATCTCGAAAACACCGCTACTCACTGTGGGAGCGAGCCTGCTCGCGAAGAGGATGTAACATTCAGCATTGATGTTGACTGTCACTCCGCTTTCGCGAGCAGGCTCGCTCCCACAGTGGTTTTGGGTTGTATGTAAAACCGCGTTTCTTCATCGAGAACTCAATGTCGCAAAACCCGCCTCCCGCCCAACCCGCCTACGTCCTGCATTCGCGTGCCTATCGCGAAACCAGCGCATTGGTCGATTTCCTTACGCCGCAGGGTCGGCTGCGGGCGGTGTTGCGCAGTGCGCGGGGCAAGGCCGGGACGCTGGCGCGGCCGTTCGTGGCGCTGGAGGTCGAGTTCCGTGGCAAGGGCGAGCTGAAGAATGTCGGGCGTATGGAGAGCTCCGGCACCTCGGCGTGGCTCAATGGCGAAGCGCTGTTTAGCGGCCTCTATCTCAACGAGCTGTTGATTCGCCTGTTGCCGGCCGAAGATCCGCATCCGGCAGTGTTCGATCATTACGCCGCGACCTTGCTGGCGCTGGCCGAAGGTCGACCACTGGAGCCATTGTTGCGCTCCTTCGAATGGCGTTTGCTGGATGATCTCGGCTACGGCTTCTCAATGAACACCGATATGCACGGCGAGCCGGTCGCGCCTGACGGTCTCTATCGCCTGCAAGTCGATGCCGGTCTCGAAAGGGTGTATCTGCTGCAGCCAGGCCTGTTCAACGGTACCGAGCTGCTGGCCATGGCCGAAGCCGACTGGTCGGCGCCCGGTGCGCTGTCGGCGGCCAAGCGTCTGATGCGCCAGGCCCTGGCGGTGCATTTGGGCGGGCGTCCGCTTGTCAGTCGCGAGCTGTTTCGCAAGCCCTGATATGCTGTGCGCCGAACCTCTCAATTCAGGAGCGCATCCGTGACCAGCAGCAATCGCATTCTTCTCGGCGTGAACATCGACCACGTCGCCACCCTGCGTCAGGCCCGTGGCACGCGCTACCCGGATCCGGTCAAAGCGGCGCTGGATGCGGAAGAGGCGGGCGCCGATGGCATCACCGTGCACCTGCGCGAAGACCGCCGGCACATCCAGGAGCGCGACGTGTTGCTGCTCAAGGATGTGCTGCAAACCCGCATGAACTTCGAAATGGGCGTCACCGAAGAAATGATGGTATTCGCCGAGCGCATTCGCCCGGCGCACATCTGCCTGGTCCCGGAAACCCGTCAGGAGCTGACCACCGAAGGCGGTCTGGATGTAGCGGGGCAGGAGGAGCGCATCAGGGCTGCGGTCGAGCGCTTGTCGAAGATCGGCAGCGAAGTGTCGCTGTTCATCGATGCTGACGAGCGCCAGATCGCCGCCTCCAAGCGCGTCGGTGCGCCGGCTATCGAGCTGCACACCGGGCGCTACGCCGATGCCGAAACCCCGACTGAAGTGGCAGAAGAGCTCAAACGCGTCGCTGATGGCGTGGCGTTTGGACTGGCGCAGGGCCTGATCGTCAATGCCGGGCATGGCCTGCATTACCACAACGTCGAGGCCGTGGCGGCGATCAAAGGCATCAACGAACTGAACATAGGCCATGCGCTGGTGGCGCATGCGTTGTTCGTGGGCTTCAAGTCCGCCGTATCGGAAATGAAAGCGCTGATTCTGGCTGCTGCCAAATCCTGAGCAGCTACACAAAACTCCTGTGGGAGCGAGGTGTGGGTTAGAGCGGGGCGGGTTCTTGCGCCGGTTTCGACTTGTCGATCGCCGGCACATGCAGGTTGCCTTCGGCCACCTGATCGCCCTCAAGCTGCGGCTGGGTCACCCAGGTCAGGATGTCGTAGTAGCGACGGATGTTCGCCACGAAGTGCACCGGTTCGCCACCGCGGGCGTAACCGTAGCGGGTCTTGCTGTACCACTGCTTCTGCGAGAGGCGCGGCAGGATCTTTTTCACGTCCAGCCACTTGTCCGGATTCAAGCCTTCCTTCGCCGCCAGTTTGCGCGCGTCATCCAGATGGCCACTGCCGACGTTGTACGCCGCCAGGGCGAACCAGGTGCGATCCGGTTCCTGGATCGAATCGTCTAGCTGATCCTTCATATAAGCCAGGTACTTGGCACCGCCCATGATGCTCTGCTTGGGATCGAGGCGGTTCGACACGCCCATCGCCTGCGCGGTGTTCTGGGTCAACATCATCAAGCCTCGTACGCCGGTTTTCGAGGTCACCGTCGGCTGCCACAGGGATTCCTGATAACCGATGGCGGCCAGCAGGCGCCAGTCGACTTTCTCTTTCTTCGCGTAATTCTTGAAGTGCTGTTCGTATTTCGGCAGGCGCTGCTGCAAGTGCTGGGCGAAGGTGGTGGCGCCCATGTAGCCGAGGACATCAACGTGGCCGTAGTAGCGGTCCTTCAGGCGTTGCAGGGTGCCGTTCTTCTGCACCTTGTCCAGGTACGCATTGATTTCATTGAGCAGGCTGTTGTCTTCGCCCGGGCCCACTGCCCAGCTCTGGCTGCGCGCGTCGCCGAGGTCGAAGGCCACGCGGATGTTGGTGAAGTACACCTGATTCATCGCCACTTCGTTGGAGTCGACCAGGGTCAGGTCAATCTGGCCTTCATCGACCATGCGCAGCAGATCGACCACTTCAACCGCGTCGGATTCTTCATATTCGATGCCGGGATATTTCTGTTTCAGCGCGGCCAGTTGCTCGGCGTGGGTGCTGCCCTTGAGCACGGTGATCTTCTTGCCGACCAGATCCGCCGGATCGGTGGGGCGCGACTGGCCGTTGCGGTAGATGATCTGCGGGGTGACTTCGAGGTAGGAGTGGGAGAACCGCACCTGCTTCTTGCGTTCATCGCTGCTGACCAGACCGGCGGCCGCGAGTACCGGGCCGTTCGGCTTGCCGACCTGGTTGAACAGGTCATCGAGATTGTCGGCGGTCTCGATCTTCAATTCGACGCCCAAATCGTCGGCAAAGCGCTTCACCAGCTCGTATTCGAAGCCGGTTTCACCGCTGCGATCCTGAAAGTAGGTGGCGGGGCTGTTGCGGGTAACCACGCGCAGCACACCGTCCTCCTTTACGCGCTCGAGTGTGTTGGGTTTATCAACACAGCCACCGAGCATCAGGAAGAGTCCGGTTGCGATCAGCCATTTGGCGTATCGCGGACGCAAAGCCGTTGGGAAAAACATCTGCGCAGTATACGCAAACGGCCACGGGCGCCATATCTCGACAGCGTAGGACTAGTCTGCTAGCGATCACAAAATCGAACGAAATCCCTTGAATACGGGCCTTCAGGGCATTTTGTTACAGTAAAAATAAGCCATGCTGAAACGCTCGATTTACCTGACCCAGAAGGCAGAAACACAGATTGCTACCCGAGTGCAACCGTGCGTAGCGTTTCGGGTGATGTTGAGGTCGGTTTAGGCTAGAATGCACGGCCTCAAAGCACACCCCTTCCCGAGGCTGTCCCGAAGATGTTGATCCTGCGCGGCGCTCCTGCCCTTTCTGCCTTTCGCCACAGCAAACTCCTTGAGCAACTGAGCCAGAAGGTTCCAGCTGTCAGTGGCCTGTATGCTGAATTCGCTCACTTCGCCGAAGTCACCGGCGTCCTGACCGGCGACGAACAGCAGGTGCTAGCGCGCCTTCTGAAGTACGGCCCAAGTGTTCCGGTTCAAGAGCCGACCGGTCGTCTGTTTCTGGTGTTGCCGCGTTTCGGCACCATTTCGCCGTGGTCGAGCAAGGCCAGCGACATCGCCCGCAACTGCGGCCTGAGCAAGATCCAGCGCCTGGAACGCGGTATCGCATTCTATGTTGCAGGGCAGTTCAGCGAAGCCGAAGCCCAGCTGATTTCGGACGCGCTGCATGACCGCATGACCCAGATCGTGCTGGCCAACCTCGAGCAGGCCGCCGGTCTGTTCAGCCATGCCGAGCCGAAGCCGCTGACCGCCATCGACATCCTCGGTGGCGGCCGCGCCGCGCTGGAAAAGGCCAACACCGAGCTGGGTCTGGCCCTGGCCGAAGACGAGATCGACTATCTGGTCAACGCCTTCAACGGTCTGCAGCGCAACCCGCACGACATCGAATTGATGATGTTCGCCCAGGCCAACTCCGAGCACTGCCGCCACAAGATCTTCAACGCCAGTTGGGACATTGACGGCCAGAGCCAGGAAAAAAGCCTGTTCGGCATGATCAAGAACACCTATCAGATGCACAGCGAAGGCGTGCTGTCCGCTTACAAGGACAACGCTTCGGTGATCGTCGGCAACGTCGCCGGCCGCTTCTTCCCGAATCCTGAAACCCGCCAGTACGGCGCGGTGCAGGAGCCGGTGCACATCCTAATGAAGGTTGAAACCCATAACCACCCGACCGCGATTGCGCCGTTCCCGGGCGCATCCACCGGTTCCGGTGGCGAGATCCGTGACGAAGGTGCAACCGGTCGTGGCGCCAAGCCCAAGGCCGGCCTCACCGGTTTCACCGTATCGAACTTGCAGATCCCGGGCTTCGAACAGCCGTGGGAAGTGCCGTACGGCAAGCCTGAGCGCATCGTCACCGCGCTGGACATCATGATCGAAGGCCCGCTCGGCGGCGCTGCGTTCAACAACGAATTCGGCCGTCCGGCGCTGACCGGCTACTTCCGTACCTTCGAGCAGTCGATCACCACCCCGCACGGCGACGAAGTGCGCGGTTACCACAAGCCGATCATGCTCGCTGGCGGCATGGGCAACATCCGTGAAGAGCACGTCAAGAAAGGCGAGATCGTCGTCGGCTCCAAGCTGATCGTGCTCGGCGGCCCGGCGATGTTGATCGGTCTCGGTGGCGGCGCGGCTTCGTCGATGGCCACCGGCACCAGCTCGGCGGATCTGGATTTTGCTTCCGTGCAGCGTGAAAACCCTGAAATGGAGCGTCGTTGCCAGGAAGTTATCGACCGTTGCTGGCAGCTGGGCGACAAGAACCCGATCAGCTTCATCCACGACGTCGGCGCGGGCGGTCTGTCCAACGCCTTCCCGGAACTGGTCAACGACGGCGACCGCGGTGGCCGTTTCGAACTGCGCAACATCCCGAATGACGAGCCGGGCATGGCCCCGCACGAAATCTGGTCGAACGAATCCCAGGAACGTTACGTGCTGGCGGTCGGCCCGGAAGATTTCGAGCGCTTCCAGGCGATCTGCGAACGCGAGCGCTGCCCGTTTGCCGTGGTCGGGGAAGCCACTGCCGAACCGCAGCTTACTGTCACGGATAGCCACTTCGGCAACAACCCGGTGGACATGCCGCTGGAAGTGTTGCTGGGCAAGGCGCCGCGCATGCACCGTTCGGTGGTTCGCGAAGCCGAGCTGGGCGATGACTTCGATCCGTCGAACCTCGACATCAGCGAGTCCATCGAACGCGTTCTGCATCACCCGGCCGTAGCCAGCAAAAGCTTTTTGATCACCATCGGCGACCGCACCATCACCGGCCTCGTCGCCCGTGACCAGATGGTCGGCCCATGGCAAGTGCCGGTGGCTGACGTTGCCGTCACCGCCACCAGTTTCGACGTCTACACCGGTGAAGCCATGGCGATGGGCGAGCGTACTCCGCTGGCTCTGCTGGACGCGCCGGCATCGGGCCGCATGGCCATCGGCGAAACCATCACCAACATTGCCGCCTCGCGCATCAACAAGCTCTCCGACATCAAACTGTCGGCGAACTGGATGTCGGCGGCCGGCCACCCGGGCGAAGACGCGCGTCTGTACGACACCGTGAAAGCGGTCGGCATGGAGCTGTGCCCTGAGCTGGGCATCACCATTCCGGTGGGCAAGGACTCGATGTCCATGGCCACGCGCTGGAACGACAACGGCGAAGACAAGACCGTCACTTCGCCGATGTCGCTGATCGTCACCGGTTTCGCGCCAGTGGCTGACATCCGTCAGACCCTGACCCCGGAACTGCGCATGGACAAGGGCACCACCGACCTGATCCTGATCGACCTCGGTCGCGGCCAGAACCGCATGGGTGCATCGATCCTCGCGCAAGTCCACGGCAAACTCGGCAAGCATGCGCCGGACGTCGATGACGCCGAAGACCTGAAAGCTTTCTTCGCAGTGATCCAGGGCCTCAATGCCGACGGTCACCTGCTGGCCTACCACGACCGTTCCGACGGTGGTCTGCTGACCTCCGTGGTGGAAATGGCCTTCGCCGGCCACTGCGGTCTGAGCCTGAACCTGGACAGCGTTGCCGAATCCGCTTCGGAAATCGCCGCGATCCTGTTCAACGAAGAACTCGGCGCAGTGATCCAGGTTCGCCAGGACGCCACCCCGGACATCCTCGCGCAATTCAGCGCCGCCGGTCTGGGCGACTGCGTGTCGGTGATCGGTCAGCCGATCAACAATGGCCAGATCAACATCACCTTCAACGGTGACACCGTGTTCGAAGGCCAGCGTCGTCTGCTGCAACGTCAGTGGGCCGAGACCAGCTACCAGATCCAGCGTCTGCGCGACAATGCCGACTGCGCCGAGCAGGAATTCGACGCGCTGCTGGAAGAAGACAACCCGGGCCTGAGCGTCAAGCTCAGCTACGACGTCAATCAGGACATCGCCGCGCCTTACATCAAGAAAGGCATCCGCCCACAGGTTGCCGTGCTGCGTGAGCAGGGCGTCAACGGTCAGGTGGAAATGGCCGCCGCGTTCGACCGCGCCGGTTTCAGCGCGATTGACGTGCACATGAGCGATATCCTCGCCGGTCGTGTCGACCTCAACGAGTTCAAGGGCCTGGTGGCCTGCGGCGGTTTCTCCTACGGCGACGTGCTCGGCGCCGGTGAAGGCTGGGCCAAGTCGGCGCTGTTCAACAGCCGCGCCCGCGATGCGTTCCAGGGCTTCTTCGAGCGTAACGACAGCTTCACGCTGGGCGTGTGCAACGGTTGCCAGATGATGTCCAACCTGCACGAGCTGATCCCGGGCAGCGAGTTCTGGCCGCACTTCGTGCGCAACCGCTCCGAGCAGTTCGAAGCGCGGGTGGCGATGGTGCAGATCCAGGAATCGAACTCGATCTTCCTGCAGGGCATGGCCGGTTCGCGCATGCCGATCGCCATCGCCCACGGTGAAGGGCATGCCGAGTTCGCCAGCGAAGAAGCACTGCTGGAAGCCGATCTGTCCGGTTGCGTGGCGATGCGTTTTGTCGACAACCACGGCAAGGTCACCGAAGCCTACCCGGCCAACCCGAACGGCTCGCCGCGCGGGATCACCGGTCTGACCAGCCGTGACGGTCGCGTGACGATCATGATGCCGCACCCGGAGCGTGTGTTCCGTGCGGTGCAGAACTCGTGGCGTTCGGAAGACTGGAACGAAGACGCGCCGTGGATGCGCATGTTCCGTAATGCGCGCGTCTGGGTGAACTAAGGCCTGTGTACAAGCTGGCGTTTTTTGTTCCTGACAGTCATGTCGAGGTGGTCAAAGGGGCTGTGTTCGCTGCCGGTGGTGGGCGGATCGGTGACTATGACCACTGTGCGTGGCAGGTGCTTGGCCTGGGCCAGTTTCGACCGTTGGACGGCAGTCAGCCGTTTATCGGTCAGGCGGGGCAGGTCGAGCGGGTTGAGGAATGGAAGGTTGAGCTTGTCGTTGCGGATGAGTTGATCGTGGCTGTTGTGGCGGCGTTGAAGCTCAGTCATCCGTATGAGACGCCGGCTTATGAGGTGTGGCGGCTGGAGGATTTCTGATCTTCTTTGCTGCTGGAACGGGAGACCCGCAGATGAGTGATTGTCTGCGGGTTTTTTGTTGCCGCTGATTTTTGTGCGGGCGCATTTTCACTGTGGGAGCGAGCCTGCTCGCGAAGGCGCCCTTACAGGCGAGCATGCTGGCTGATTGGGTGAATATCCGTTGCTTCGGGTGTCGCGGCTGGCGGTTTCGCCCTTACGGCGAGTCACCTTTTTCAAACGCCAAAAAGGTAACCCAAAAGGCTTGCTCCTGCGTTCGGCCCTCGCAGGCTCGGGTTCCTTCGCTCCGGGACTGATCCGGGCGCAGCGGCTACGGTTTGCTTCGCTGCACCTCCTTGCGCTGTGTCTGGCTGCGCCAGACGGTCGCTGCGCTCCCACGCCCGGATCAATCCCTCCACTCAGCCTTCCGACGTCGCCGGTGGATCAAGATCAAGAGCACTCGAGCCTGCGCTCATTGTTGAGTGGGGCGGCTTCGCCGCGGGCAGCTGCGCTGCTTTGCTTTTGCTTTTGTGGGAGCGAGCCTGCTCGCGAAGGCGGCCTGACAGCCGACCTGTTTCTTGAGGTTGTACTCGATCCAATTGTAGGAGTGAGCCTGCTCGCGATGAGGCCCATCCAGGCGCCCGAGAACTTGAAATTGTTTAAATCCGGTACCCGATGACCAGAACCTTCCCACAAGGTTTTCAGGTTGTCCGTCGGACGTGCGATCTCTAGTCTTTTCCCGTCGCTGCGAATCAGCGATCGGGAGTGAGATCCCCGGATAGCTTGCAACTGGCGCCAGCACCACGATAATTGGCGCCAGCTCAATCTGCTGCCTGCTTTATGGCGGCTGTGTGCGGGCAGACTTCGGTCTGGCCGGTTGCCTGCTCCGGTGGATCTCACCTCGCACATAGCTGCCACCTATTCGCCGCGTGAGATCCGGCGATCGATGGCTGTCCATCAGCATCAGCAGGAGAAGCATTGTGGATAAAATCGTTCCCGATCCACCATACGAACCCACCCCCCTCGAACAAACCATCCGCGCCGACGACCTCGCGAAAAACCGCGAAGCGATCAAGCGGGCTCTGGATTTTTACCTGTGTCCGCAGCCGAGCAAGGCGCGCCCGCCCGGCACCATGTTCCTCATCCAGCCGGAAATCGACACCGAAACCCTGCTCGCCCACGCCTGTGAATCCCTCGCTTCAGCCAACACCCTGGCCAGTGATTTCGCCGATCAGTTGGGGCGACCGCAGCGCAATACGGCGCTGGCGATTCAGCAGATCATCATGCTCGCTGAGCTGGCGGTGAACCGTGCGCTGGATCGGGTGGATCCTCAGGCATGAAAAAACC
Source organism: Pseudomonas siliginis (assembly GCF_019145195.1). GTDB lineage: Bacteria > Pseudomonadota > Gammaproteobacteria > Pseudomonadales > Pseudomonadaceae > Aquipseudomonas > Aquipseudomonas siliginis. The sequence continues at coordinate 50,055 of NZ_JAHSTW010000010.1, read as the reverse complement.
ACTGGGCCGTCAAGCCCAGTGGTTTTCCACGACGTGCAATCGCCCGGGCGTCACGTCACCTGTGTCAGCTTCACGTCTGTGACGAGCATGTCGATCAACGTGCGCAGGTAGGTGAAGGTCTGATCTTTTTTCTCCCAGCGATCAACGAAGAACAGACCCTTGTCATTGATCTGAATCGGCGTCTCAACGATCTCGCCGGACCTGGATTTATGCACCACGCTGGCGTTGCGGGTGTCTGCATTTTCTATAAGGAAGTTTCCGGGTTCGGTCAGTTTGCTGCGACTGACAGAAGGCGTCGCCGCAGACTTTTTCGTTCCGGGGACGGCCACCTCCATCACAAAATCGCTGCTCAAAGCCCTGACGTTGGCCTCGTGCTTGCCGCTGACAAATTCCCACGACCCACGGTGAATATCCCTGGCCAGTTCAGGGGCAGTATCGCGCACGTGCAGGCTGACGGCGGACAGTGTATCGGCCAGACCTGGCACACCGAGGTTGTAATTGGTATGCGCACTGCCGATGAAGGCTACCCATTTATGCGGCCCGTTGGCCAGTTGATCAGCCTCGATCACTTGGGTTGCAAAATAGCTGAACATCTCGTTTCGGGAGACGTGTTTGTCATACACGCCATTGAGGTGATAGGACGCCGTGCAATCGAGGGCTCTGATGCGAATGTTGTATTTGGCCGCCGCCTGACAGACCGCCGTGTACGTATCGCTCCCTGTGTAAGTCGGCATCTGCCCTTGATCCTGACGATGCAGATAAGCCTTGAGCCTGTCCGGCATGCGCTGGGTACGCAGAAAAGTGTCGAGATCGGCCTGGTGCAGGTCGGTGAACAGGTGCTCGACATACAACGTGTCATAGCCTGCTTGCTTAAGGGCTTTCATGTGCTTTTTCAGCAGCGCTTTGCTCGCTACATCGACGTGGGCTTCGCCGATCAGCAGATTCAGATGTCCGTCGGTCAATTGCCGCAAAAAAGCTTCGAATGTGCAGTCGGCGGTGAGCACCGGCAGGATCGGCGCATCGGGTGGGACGTAGTCGGTAAAAGCGTCCCTGGCGGTTTTTTCCAGGCGGTTGCGCTGGGCTATGAAAGCCTCGTAGGCCTTTCTTTCACTGGGTATTGTCGGGGTGTAACTCGAGTGCATGGAGTTGGGCTGATGCAACATTTCAGCAATATCGTCGCGCAGTGGCGAAGCAATATCGAACTCGCTGAAATGGTCAACCGCGCTAGCTGCGGCGGGCGGCTTGGAGACAGGTAGAGGTGCCTTGTAGGCACTCGGCATCTGTACGAGGTAATCACCTTGCGCTGTCGCGTCTCCCGCGATGGCACCGGGCGCATCCCTGCTTATGCGTGCGGGTTGGTACAAGTCGATGTCTTCAATACGCACGGCTACGGCCTCGTGCAGGTCGGCCAGGCCCGGGGTGTTGTCGAACGTGGTCATGCGCGACTGCTCGGTCAGGGCAATCCAGCGCTCTTCGCCGATCTCGGCCATATCGGTGGCAAGCGCTTTGTGCGAATAGAAGTTTCTGATGCGATTGTTTCGCGGGGTCAAAGGCGAGACCTCGGACATCACCATGATCCCTTCGAGTTGATAACTGGTCGAGCCGTCCAGCGCATGGATACTCATGCCTTTTTCCCGTGCCTTGCGCACCAGCGCCAGGTAAGAGAAAGGCGCGTCAGGCTCATGGCCCATGGCTTTATCGAGCGCCTTCAGATGTTTCTTGATGTGGTACCAGGACTCGCCCTTGTTGAACTTTTCCAGTTTGAGATGAAACACGTCTCCCGGCAGGTATTCGAGGAAGAGGTGCTTGTAGCCGTTCTCCAAGAGGACGTCGAGATTTTCGATCAGTGCCTGTTTGCTGGCGAGGGAGCCGGGCTGTGCACCGATGACCAGATTCTTTGCGGCGAATGCATCGCTGGCAATCAACTGTGCGAATGAGGTGTTGGCGGCAACCGCCGGCACTTCGGCGCGAGCGGGCAGCGGTGCGAGTTGGGCAAAATGGCGCGTGGCGTCCGTGGTGAGTTTTTCCACCTGTTGCAGATAGGCTTGGCGCATGTTGGCCATTTTGTCGACCACGTTGACCAGGATGACCTGTGGTGAGACGCCCATGTAGTGCTCGCCCAGCTGGAGCATTCGTCTTCGCGACTGCGGATCCAGCAATGTTTCGACGCGCTCCCGGTACTTGATAGCGACTCCATAGTCTTTATGCGGGCCGGGTGTCTCGGGCACGGCTTCGTATTTTGGTGCACCGCCGGACAGGCCGCTGCGCACCATCACTCCGTCGGAGTTGCGCACGGTCAGAATGCCGGTCGAAAGCAGTCCGGAGCCGTTCGGATCCGGGCGGTAGAGCAAATAACGGCCGAGTGCGTCCGGGGTAGTGCTGGCGTAATACGACTGCCCTCTGAAGACGACGGCATGCATATCGTCCCGGACCGGTTCGGTCGCCATCTGATCGATCAATGGCAGAAGATCCTCTTGCTCGTCGCCAACGGTGGTGACAGCTCGACGCAACGGGCGCCGGACGGGCTTGAGTGAACGCAGCGCCGGACGCAGATCCGTCAGCACCGCGCCAGCACTGTTGAACAGATAACCGAGCAAGTGCCGGAACGCTTCGTTGTTATTACCCTGACGATAGGCATGCAGGGCGAGCATCGCGTCCTTGAAGGCCAGCAACAGGCCGGTGCTCAGGCTCAACAGCGGGAACGGCGCGGTGGCGATGGCAGCGACCCATTCGACGCTCGTCCAGATCAGGCCGGCGATCATTTCGGTACGACTGGTGGTCGTGGCATGGACGTTGTCGATCCGCCGTTGCAACTTCATGTCGTAGAGCGCGGTACGCAGGTCGCTGACGGCGTCGGCCGGGCGCATCGAGTCATAACGGGCGGGGCTGGGTGTGGTTCTGTTGAGGTCTTTGGGCAGATTCTTGCGGATGCTTTCCAGATGCGTGCGCACCCGGGTCTGGGCGCTGACACCCACCCGCTGGGTCAGGTACTCGATCATGCCCGACTGCAGCAGCAGGTAATTGAACAGGCGCGCTTCGCGAAAGCGCACGCCGTCCGGTGCGTCCGGCGTATACAGCAGGACCGGATCGCCGCCATGGCTGAACAACCAGGCATCGATCACCCATTCGCCGTCGATCATCAACCGGTGGATCGGGTATTTCGTCCGGGTCTGCCCCGACGTTTGATCCATGCTGCTGATGCTTTGCTGCAGCCATTGCAGGTCGCTGCTGGCGATATGTCCTTGCAGCTGGCATTCCAGCGCGGCGCTTTGCATCTGGCGCTGAGTGATGGCCAGCGTCGCGTTGCGTCGGAACGCGTAGCCTTCGCTTTTCGAATCCTGCAGCTCGTTTTTGACTTTGTCGGTATAGCGTTTGCCGATCCAGACCCCCGTGACCGAGCGGGCTACGTTCTGCGCGGTCAGGCTACTGATATCGACGCCTTGCGGACCTTTGAAGCGCGCCGAGCGTGAGAATTTCTGGTCGAGAAAACCGACGCCGTCGGCATAGCCGTCGCGATACAGCCGGGTATAGGTCAGCGGTTTCGGCGTCCATGAGGGCACGATCGACTTTGGCGAATAGGCCCAGACGGTGTCCGGATCGACGTCATTGGCAGGGCGCTTGAGCAAGCGGTTCAGGCTGATCTTCGCTTGCGCATGCACGTAATCGTCAAACGCCTGAAAACGTCCGCCCGACAGCGGATGCTGATTGAACGCGCGCAAAGCCCCCTCGGCGTCGTCGCTCAGGGTCGAGAGTTTTCGGCGATTGGCCGCAGTGGTCGAGCGATACCACACCGGGGTGCTGAAGTCGTAGTCGTCGATGCGTGTGGCGAGCATGTGTTCAGCCATCGCTTTGAGGCAATCGAGATGGTTGCCCAGGTGGTCGAAGGCGACTTTCTGGTGCTCTGCTGCTTCCGGCTTCAGGCTCAGCCCCGACAACACCTTGCGCAGGGTCGAACGAAAGCGCATCGGTGCGCGGCTGATCAGATAGCCGGCCATGCTTTCGGCGGCGTCATTCTGCTTGGCCCAACCCAGTAGATGGGTCTGCAATTGGCGCTCGCTGTCGAACGCCTCGAACTGGCGTTCACGGGGCGCCTGCGGTGTGCAAAGCAGCAGGCGGCGGACCGCACCGGATTCGTCGTTCTGACGCAGCACCCACAGATCCTGCAGTTGGGCACCATGTAAAGACAGCGTGGCGGCGCGCAGCTGTGGATCGCTGCCGTTACGCAGGCGCTGGAGCATTTGCAGATCGCTGTCGAGCAGATGCCCTTGCAGCGCTGCGGCATGGGCGAGCGCGACGATGCGCTGATCGAGCATCTGCTCGATCGCAGGTTTGATCGCGGATCTCGCCTGCATCTGCGTTTGCAAGCGTGCGAAGTCGACGCGCGGTTCCAGCTCCAGTGCCTGCTTGATCACCCAGGCGGGCGTTACATCCGCGTACTCGTCGGATAACGGCAGGTCGTTGTAAGTCAGCCGGGTGTGGCTGAGAAACGCCGAGCCCGGCAACTCATCGCCGGTGTGCGGGCCGCGCAAGGTCAGCTCGAGCAAATTGCTCTTGTGCACATAAGCGCCGAATCCGGGGACCTGCCGATTCGTAGTGATCTGCAGCTGGTCCGGTTCCAGATCGTCGATTTGCAAATCATCACTCAGCCGTTCCAGCCATTGGTGGCGGGCCACGGCGATCAGGCTGACCGCCGGGCCCATCAGGTCAAGCAGGTTTTGCCGGGCATGGTTGTAGTTGCCCAGGTGCAACGCCAGTTCGGCCCGCTTGGCGGCGTCGGCGCTGCGGTACCAGTCCGGGGCGCTGTTGCGCAAATGCCGCTCGAACAGGGTTTGTGCCTGAAGTGCCAGGCGCGGGGTGAGATTCGGCAGCGCCGCGTCGATGGCGCGCCCCAGCTCGGCGATCAGTACAGCGCCATCCTGCTGCGGATTGGCGGCGAAACTCAATGCATGTTCGATATCCAGGGTGCGCTTTTCGATCAAGGCATCGTAGATGTGTTCGAACAGCGGTTTGCTGTCGATGGGCGCCAGCTGCAATGGCCAGATTCCCGCTGTACCGACATCGTGGTAGCGGCTGGGCAGCAGCTGCATCAATTCGCCACGGCTGATGCTGTGCTGCATGGTCTTGAGCAGATGGGCATCGAGATCAGCCAGGGAATTGAACAACTCCAGGCCCCTGGCCGGTGTGAACAACACGACGAAGCCAGCGCTCTGGTCGGTCAGCAGATCGCTGACTTTCGGGGTGTCTTTTTGCGTCACAAGAAAAGCCCCGGCCAGCTCGACAGTGGTTTGCTGATAAGTGAACTGCAACGCATACATGGCCGGACGCAACAGCGGGCCGAGTGCCAGTTTCTGTATCAGCTCGCCGGCCTGTGGGTGCAGCAGGCGATCGGTGACGGCCTGTTGCGCCTCGTACTCAAGCGCAGTGAAACCGGCGTCGTATTTGAGGAAGGTTTTTGCCGCTTTGCCGTCGATCTGGTCACGCAGATCCATGTTGATCAGTTGCGTGTTGAGGCGCACCTTCAGCGTGGCGATCAGTTGCTTGCCTGCCTCGCTCTGCAGGTCGCTGGTTGCCAGCGCCTGATAGAGCGCGCGGCTGCGTTGCAGGTAGCCGTCGCGATAGGTTTTCAGCTGCTCTTCGAGGCGTTTGAGATGAGCCTGCTCGGTGCTCGGTTTGTGCTCGGGCAACAGCGGAGTTTCGGTGTTGAAGAGCAGACGCCCGATCTGGTTGAGATCGTTTTTGAGCTCATCGGGTGTGGGTGCGTTGGGGGTGCTCATGGGCACGATTTCCATGCTGGGGATGAAGGGCCAGCATGGCGAGCAGGGCGTGGAGGAGGGTGGTATTCATGTATCGTGCGCGTGCCGTATTTTCGGCGCCCGCTCCAGCCCTCCCGCCACCCGCGCAGATCAAACCTGCGCGCTGACCTCCCCGCGACTCAGCAACGCCTCGATCGCGCCACTCAAACTCGCGGCCTTGTCCCCCACCAGCAAATGCCAGACGCCACCGTCCAACTGGCTGACACCCAGGCAGCCGAGCGCTTTGAGCTGCGCCTCGGACAGCGCCTTGGCATCGGCCAGTTGCAGTCGAATACGGGTCATGGCGATGCAATCGAGCTGCAGCACATTGTCGCGACCGCCCAGCGCATTCAGCCATTGCTGCGCCTCGTTGCGGGTAAGCGCAACAGTCGTCGGCTCATCGGCAACTACTACGGTTTCTGCCAAAGTTGTACGGCCCAGCGCAGGCATGGCCAAGCGAATCTCATCGGCAATGCTGTCAGCCAACGGCCCGACCACGACCTGCAAACTGCCACCCTTGCCCGGGCGCACCACCGCCATCGCGCCCAAGGCTTTCAGCTCGGCATCCGAGGCCTTGTTGCGATCGACCATCTCCAGGCGCAGTCGGGTCGTGCACGCGCCGACGGTGAGCAGATTCTCGGCGCCGCCCAAGGCTTTGATATACGCACTGGCGCGTTCGGTTTCCGAGAGCACGGCTTTTTCTGCCGTGGCCACGTCTTCGCGCCCCGGCGTCTTCAGGTTGAAGCGGCGAATACAGAAGTCGAAAACCAGGTAATAGATGACCGCATAAGCCAGCCCGACCGGCACCACCAGCCAGCCATTGGTCGATTTGCCCCAGCCGAGAATCATGTCGATGAAACCACCGGAAAAGGTGAAGCCCAGATGAATGTTCAGGCCGTTGGTGATCGCCATCGACAGCCCGGTCAGCAGCGCGTGCAGGAGGAACAGCAACGGCGCGAGAAACATGAAGGCGAATTCGATCGGCTCGGTCACACCGGTCAGAAACGAGGTCAGCGCCATCGACAGGAAGATCCCGCCCATCACCTTGCGCCGCTCCGGCAAAGCGTTGCGGTACATCGCCAGGCACGCGGCGGGCAGGCCGAAGATCATCATCGGGAACATGCCGGTCATGAACTGCCCGCCCTTCGGATCGCCGGCGAAATAACGCGACAGATCGCCGGTCACCAATGCCCCAGTGGTCGGGTCGGTGAAGTTACCGAAGACGAACCACGCCATGTTGTTGAGGATGTGGTGCAGGCCAGTGACGATCAGCAGGCGGTTGAACACGCCGAAGACGAAGGCGCCGATGCTGCCGCTTTCCATCATCAGCGCGCCGAACGCATTGATGCCCTGCTGGATCGGCGGCCAGATATAACCGAACAGCACGCCCAGACCGACCGCCGCGAACCCGGTGACAATCGGCACAAAACGCCGGCCACCGAAGAACGCCAGATACTCCGGCAGCTTGATGTCCTTGAAGCGGTTGTACAGCGCACCGGCCATCAGGCCGCTGACGATCCCGGCGAGCATGCCCATGTTGATGGTCGAATCGAGCACCTTGAGCGTGGAGATCATCACCAGATAACCGATCACCCCGGCCAGGCCGGCGGTGCCGTTGTTGTCTTTGGCGAAACCGACGGCGATGCCGATGGCAAAAATCATCGCCAGGTTGGCGAAAATCACTTGCCCGGCATCGTGAATGATCGCGATGTTCAACAGGTCCGTGTCGCCCAGGCGCAGCAGCAGGCCGGCAATCGGCAGGATCGCGATCGGCAGCATCAGCGCGCGGCCCAGGCGTTGCAGGCCTTCGATGAAGAGTTGGTACATGGCGTTTGTCCTTTTTGTTTTTGTTAGCGCAGAGGCCAATGTTGATGACAGGCGTGGCGAACGGCGGCGGCGCTGGACAGCTTGAGCAGGTCGCGGCTCAGGCGCTGACATTCGGCTTCATGCAGCTGACGCACGCGGTCCTTGATTTCACCGATCTGCACCGGGCTCACCGACAGTTCGGTGACGCCGAGGCCGATCAGCACCGGCGTGGCCAGCGGGTCGGAGGCGAGGGCGCCGCAGACACCGACCCAGCGCTTGTGCACCGCCGCGCCTTGGCAGGTCATGGCGATCAGACGCAGCAACGCGGGGTGCAGGGCATCGACCCGTGCCGCCAGCCCGGCGTGGTCGCGGTCCATGGCCAGGGTGTATTGCGACAGATCGTTGGTGCCGATCGAGAGAAAGTCGGCGTGTTCGGCCAGTTGTTCGGCTTGCAGCGCAGCGGCGGGGACTTCGATCATCACGCCGATCTCCGGGCGCTCGGTAATCCCCTGCTCAAGGCACAAGGCATCAACGCGCTGGCGGATATGCAGCAGCTCGTCGACCTCGGTGACCATCGGCAACAGAATCCGGCAACGCGACAACGGCTTGACCTGCAACAGTGCGCGCAGTTGCTGATCGAGAATTTCCGGGCGCGCCTGGGCCAGCCGAATGCCGCGCAGACCGAGCACCGGGTTGGCCTCGGCGGGCAGCGGCAGGTAGTCGAGTTGCTTGTCGCCACCGACGTCGATGGTGCGGATGATCACTGACTTGTCGCCCATGGCATCGATGACCGCTTGATAGGCGCGGCGCTGTTCTTCGACGTCCGGAGCAGTCTGGCGATCGACGAAGAGAAACTCGGTGCGCAACAGGCCGACGCCATCGGCACCGTTGGCAAAAGCGTCTGCCGCTTCGTTGCTTGAGGCGACGTTGGCGACCACTTCGATGTGCACGCCATTGCGGGTTTCAGCGGGCAAATGGGCCTTGGCCTGTTGGCTGTCGCGGCGCTGCTGGCGCTGGATTTGTGCCTGCTGTACTTCGCTCAGGCGCTCGGCGTTTGGGGTCAATTCGAGGCGCCCGCCATCAGCGTCGAGCACCACGGCTTGATCTTGCGGCTGCTCAAGCAATTGCGCGCCCAAAGCGACGAGGCACGGCAGACCTTTGCCGCGCGCCAGAATCGCGACGTGGGAGGTCGCGCCGCCCTCGGCCATGCACAACCCGGCGACACCTTGCGCGCTGAGTTGCAGCAGATCCGACGGCGTCAGTTCGTGGGCGGCAACGATGGCGCCGGCCGGAACCTGGTATTGCCAGGCCTCGCCAAGCAGGGCGCGCAGGACGCGTTGTTTTAGATCACGCAAATCGTTGGCCCGTTCGGCCAGCAGCGGACTGCCGGTGCCTTGCAGCATGTCGCACTGGGTGTCGATCGACTGGCTCCAGGCGTGCGTCGCAGCGGTGCCTTGCGCGATGAATTGCTGCGCGGCGTCGAGCAGGGCCGGGTCTTCGAGCAGCGCCATGTGTGCAGCGAAGATCGCTTCTTCGTCGGCGTTCTTGTGCTTTTTCGCCTGGGCGAGGGTGGCGGCGATTTCGCTGCGCACCGCGTTCAATGCCGTTTCAAGAGTCTGCTGCTGTTGCACTGGATCGTGATGGCCCGCATCCACCGGCAAGGTGATCGCGTTCAAGCGAAACAAAGGCCCGGCGACCAGCCCCGGCGCCGCGCAAACACCGTGCAACACGCCAGCCTCGGCCGGGCGTTTCAGCGCCGCAGTGGAGGTCGGCGCTTGCGCGTGATGATCATCCGGCAGCGCCGTGGCCAATGCGCTGAGCAGAGCTTGCAATGCGGCATCGGCGTCCGGCCCCTGACAACTGACCTGCACCTCATCCTGCTCGCCAATGGCCAGACCCATCAAACCGATCAGGCTGTTGCACGGCGCCGATTTACCGTTGAAGTGCAGCTGTGAATGGCTGCTGAAACCCTGGGCGGTCTGGCGGATCAGCGCAGCCGGGCGCGCATGCAAGCCGCCGCGATGAGCGACCCGTGCCTGGCCACGAACCTCAGGCCCACCGCTTGTATCGGCATTCGCCGCGACAACATTGCGCGCGATGATGTGCAATAACGGCTCGCCGACTTTCACCGCTTTGAGGGTGATCGGCCGCACCTGAAAATCCGCGCTGTTGGTCAGGATCAACAGGCTGACCAGGCTTTTGCAGTGCTGGCCGACCTTGTCCAGGTCATAGCGCAGCAGCGGCTGACCGAGGCTGACGCGATCACTTTCCTTGACCAGCATGGCGAAACCTTCACCGTTCAATTCAACGGTGTCGAGACCCAGATGCAAAAGGATTTCCGCACCGTTGTCGGCGCGCACGGTCACCGCATGGCTGCTGCGCGCGACGTGGATGACCACGCCGGCGCAGGGCGAATACAGCGTGTCGTTGAGCGGGTCGATGGCGATGCCGTCGCCCATCGCGCCACTGGCGAACACCGCGTCCGGGACGTTGGCGAGCGTCAGCACCGGGCCGCTGAGCGGGGCGCTGAGGGTCAGCTCTTTATTGTTGTCGGGCATGGCTGGGTCTCATCAGGTGTGCAGTCAGTCGGACTTAATGCGTGCGGGTTACTTTGCTCAAATGGCGCGGCTGATCCGGGTCCATGCCCCGCGCCTCGGCCAGGCCAGCGGCCATTACGTAGAAACTCTGGATCGCCAGAATCGGGTCGAGGGCCGGGTGTTCGGCGCGGCTCAGGGTCAGGTCGCGTTCGTTGACGTCATCTGGCGCGGCGAGCAAGACCCGGGCGCCGCGTTGACGCATCTCTGCCGCGAGGCTCAGCAGGCCGGCCTGCTCGGCACCGCGTGGGGCGAACACCAGCAGCGGATAGTGTTCGTCGATCAGTGCCATCGGGCCATGACGGACTTCGGCGCTGCTGAACGCTTCGGCCTGAATCGCCGAGGTTTCCTTGAACTTCAGCGCCGCTTCCTGGGCAATCGCGAAACCGGCGCCACGGCCGATCACCATCAGGCGCTCGCAATCGCGCAGGGCTTCGATGGCCACGCTCCAGTCCTGTTTCGCCGCTTCGCGCAGGCCTTCTGGCAGCGCATCGTGGGCTTGCAGCAATTCGCTGTCCTCTTTCCAGTGCGCGATCAAACGCGCGCTGGCGCTGAGGGTGGCGATAAAACTCTTGGTCGCGGCGACGCTGCTTTCCGTGCCGGCGAGCAGCGGCAGGCTGAATTCACACGCCGCTTCCAGTGGCGAATCGGCGGCATTGACCATCGACACGCTCAGCGCGCCACGCTTGCGCAACAGGCGCAGGCTGTTGACCAGATCCGGGCTCTGCCCCGACTGCGAAAACGCAAAGGCGACCTGACCGCTGACTTTCAGCGGCGCCTGCTGCATGGTCACCACCGACATCGGCAACGAGGCCACCGGCACGCCCAGTTGCTGCATGGTCAGGTAGGCGAAGTAGCTCGCCGCGTGGTCGGAGCTGCCACGGGCGACGGTCATCGCCACTTGCGGTGGCTGCCGGCGCAGGCGCCCGGCGATCTCGATCATCGGCGCGTCGAGCTGTTGCAGTTGGGCTTGCACGGCCTCGAACGAGGACAGCGCCTCTTCAAGCATTTTTGAAGTCAATGTCTTCTCCTTCGACCATGACGGCGGTCAGTGTGAGTGAGCGATCAAGCCGCACGCAGTCGGCCCAGGCGCCGGGGGCAAGGCGCCCGCGTTCGGTGATGCCGAGATAGTCGGCGGGAAATTGCGACAGACGCTGCGAGGCTTCGGCGATAGGCAAACCGATCTTCACCAGATTGCGCAGGGCCTGATCCATGGTCAGGGTGCTGCCGGCCAGCGTGCCGTCGGGCAGACGCACGCCGCCCAGGCATTTGGTCACGGTGTGGCTGCCAAGCTTGTATTCACCGTCGGGCATGCCGGCGGCGGCGGTCGAATCGGTGACGCAATACAGGCACGGGATCGAACGCAGGGCCACGCGAATGGCGCCGGGGTGTACGTGCAGCAGATCGGGAATCAGCTCGGCGTATTTGGCGTGCGCCAGTGCTGCGCCGACGATGCCCGGCTCGCGGTGATGCAGCGGGCTCATGGCGTTGTAGAGGTGGGTGAAACTGCTGGCACCGGCAGCCAGCGCGGCGACGCCTTCCTCGTAGCTGCCGAGGGTGTGGCCGATCTGCATGCGGATGCCACGGCTGCTCAGCTCGCGAATCAATGCATCGTGACCGGCGATTTCCGGGGCAATGGTGATGACGCGGATCGGTGCCAGCGCCAGATATTCTTCGACTTCTGCCATCAACGCGGTGTGGGCGAAGTTCGGTTGAGCGCCGAGTTTTCCCGGGTTGATGTAAGGGCCTTCAAGGTGTACGCCAAGCACTCGCGCGGCGCCTTTCGGACGCTGTTCACAGAATTCTCCTACGTCTTTGAGGACGCTGGAGATCTCCGCGCTCGGCGCAGTCATTGTCGTGGCCAACAGCGAAGTGGTGCCGAAACGCACGTGGGTTCTGCTGATGGTTTCGAAGGCTTCGGCGCCTTCCATGATGTCTTTGCCACCGCCGCCATGCACATGCAGGTCGATGAAACCCGGCAGCAGATAGGGCAGATCGTTAGCCGCCGGATCGCAGGGCACGCCTTCGATCGACACGATCTTGCCGTGTTCGTGAATCAGCCGGCCGCGAACCCAGCCGCTGGCGGTGAGGATGTTGTCTTCGGACATTTCGGTTCTCGCTTGGGGCCGCGCTCAGCGACGCGGCTCTTTATCTACGAAGCTCTGCAACAAAGTCGTAGTAGTCGTTGCGGCAATAGGTGTCGGTGACTTCGATCGGCGTGTTGTCTTCCAGATAGCCGACCCGGGTCATCAGCAGCATGGCGGTGCCGGGGGCGATGCCGACCAGTGCGGCGAATTCGTCAGAGGCGTTGATTGCCTGGATGTGCTGAAGGGCGCGGACGATCGGTTTGCCGATGCCGTCGAGGTATTCGTAAAGCGAATCGCCCACCGCTTGCGGCCTGGGCATGATCGACGCGGGCAGGGTACTCATTTCGATCGCCATGACCGTGTCATCGGCTTTGCGCAGACGCTTCATGCGCGCGACCTTGTCGTTCGGCGACAGGCTGAGGCGGATCAGTTCTTCGTGGGTTGGCAGGGTGATCTCCCGCTCCAGCCATTTCGAACTCGGCACGAAACCTTTCAGGCGCAGCATTTCGCTGAAGCCGGACAGGCGCGACAGCGGTTGTTCCAGGCGTGGGGTGATGAACGTGCCCGAGCCTTGCAGGCGGCGGATCAGGCCTTGCTCAAGCAAGACTTCCAGCGCCTTGCGTGCGGTGACTCGGGAGATGCCGAGCTGGTCGCTGAGGTTGCGCTCGGACGGCATCGCCTGTTCGGCCTTCCACTGCCCGGCATGAATCGCCGCTTCCAGATTGCGCGCCAGTTGCAAGTACAGCGGCGTCGGCTGGGAATCGTCGGGACGTAGGGGCTGGAGGTCGTTCATTTAGGTCGTTTCCGTCGCGAGTATAGGATTGTTGTGGCTCGCTTGTGCGACGGAAACTAATACCACTTGAATACCATGTCAACGCGCTGAAACGGTGCCTGACCCAATAGATTGGCGGTTTTCAGAGGGCGTATTTGCAAGTGGTATTAGTGTGGGTCTGTAAAAAAGCAAAAGATCGCAGCTAGCGGCAGCTCCTACAGTTGGGAGTGGTATCACCTCTGTAGGAGCTGCCGCAGGCTGCGATCTTTTGATTTATTTTTTTGCGGGTGACCAGTGGTCAGGGATTAAGGGCGAATCTCGATCATCGTGCCGTCCGGTACCAGATTCCACACTTCACGCATGTCGACGTTGCGCATGGCGATACAGCCATCGGTCCAGTCGAGGGTATGGAACAACTGCTCCGGGTTGTCTGCCGAGTCCGGAGTGCCGTGGATCATGATCATGCCGCCAGGCTCGACGCCTTCACGACGCGCGCGGGCGGCATCGCTGATGTTCGGGTAGGAAATGTGCATCGACAGGTTGAATTTCTCGCTGGTCTTGCGCCAGTCGATCCAATAGAAACCTTCGGGAGTGCGTTTGTCGCCCTCGATCAGTTTCGGGCCTTTCTTCGCGCCCTTGCCCAAGGAAATGCGATAGGTCTTCAGCGGCTTGCCGTCGGCAATCAACTGCAGTTGGTGAGCCGATTTGAGTACCAGGACTTTTTCGATCAGTGGAGTGTTCGAGGGCGTCACGGTGGTCACGAATGACGCTTGCGAAACGCTGACGAACGACAGGCAGAACAGGGCAAGCAACCAGCGCATTGAAACGATTCCCCAGGGAGTGACGCAATCAGGTTTTAGGTAGGAGCTGCCGAAGGCTGCGATCTTTTGATCTTCTAGCCAACAATCACCGGCTGAACCAATGGCGGAATCGATTCCGAACGAACCGGATACTTCTCGACGCGCCGATCAGCGAAGAAGCATTCTAAGGTACGCCCGACCGTGCGGAAAGCCAGCTCGTCCCAGGGAATGTCGGCTTCTTCGAACAGCTGCACTTCAAGGCTTTCCGGCCCGGCCGCATACTGCAGATCGGCCAGTTCGGCGCGGAAGAACACATGCACCTGGCTGATGTGCGGCACGTCGATCAGCGTGTAAATGCTCAGGTTGCGCACCCGGGCGCAGGCTTCTTCGGCGGTTTCGCGGATGGCGGCCTGCTCGATGGTCTCGCCGTTTTCCATGAAACCGGCGGGCAGCGTCCAGTAACCGAGACGCGGCTCGATGGCGCGGCGGCAGAGCAGCACTTTCGTCCCCCAGGTCGGTACGCACCCGGCGACGATATTGGGATTCTGGTAGTGAATGGTCTTACAGCTGTCGCAGACAAATCGCAGCCGCGAGTCGCCTTCGGGAATGCGCTGGGTGACCGGGTTACCGCAGTGGCTGCAAAATTTCATGCTCGGGTTCCTGAATGCTGCGCCTATCTTGGCGTGCAGCGGGGCCGGTCGGCAAGTTGTCGTTTCGCGACACGACGGGTTTCGGGGGCTTGGGCGCTCGCTTTGATTGGTGCATGATGCGGAGCAAGGCACCGATCGAGAACACTCATGCTGGACGAGCTACTGCATAGGGTAAGCAACCACACACCGCGCACGCTGGAGACCGACGCACGTTTCCCCGAAGCCGCCGTGCTGGTGCCGATCACCCGCAGTGACGAACCGGAACTGGTCCTGACCCTGCGCGCCAGCGGGCTTTCGACCCATGGCGGCGAGGTCGCCTTCCCCGGAGGGCGACGCGACCCGGAAGATCCGGACCTCATATTCACCGCGCTGCGCGAAGCCGAAGAAGAGATCGGCCTGCCACCGGGTCTGGTCGAAGTCATCGGCCCGCTAAGCCCGCTGATCTCCCTGCACGGCATCAAGGTAACGCCGTATGTCGGCGTGATTCCCGACTTCGTCGAATACCAGCCCAACGATGCCGAGATCGCCGCCGTCTTCAGCGTACCGCTGGAATTCTTCCGCAAGGACCCGCGCGAGCATACCCATCGCATCGATTATCAGGGCCGCAGTTGGTATGTGCCGAGCTATCGCTTCGGCGAGTACAAGATCTGGGGCCTGACGGCGATCATGATCGTCGAGTTGATCAACCTGCTCTATGACGCCAAAATCAGCCTGCACCGACCGCCGAAAAGTTTTATCGATACCTGAGCCGTCGTTCGAACGGCCGTGAGCCCTGAGGAAAACAAGATGAAATACCGCCTGGGCGACGCCCGTGTCGAAACCCATCCACAGAGCTGGGTCGCGCCCAATGCCGTGCTGGTGGGCAAGGTTCGCCTGGAAGAGGGCGCCAACGTCTGGTTCAACGCCGTATTGCGCGGCGACAACGAACTGATCCTCATCGGCAAGAACAGCAACGTGCAGGACGGCACGGTGATGCACACCGACATGGGCTATCCACTGACCATCGGTACCGGCGTGACCATCGGCCACAACGCGATGCTCCACGGCTGCACGGTCGGCGATTACAGCCTGATCGGTATCAACGCGGTGATTCTCAATGGCGCGAAGATCGGCAAGAACTGCATCATCGGCGCCAATTCCCTGATCGGCGAAGGCAAGGAAATTCCCGACGGTTCGCTGGTGATGGGCTCGCCGGGCAAGGTCGTGCGTGAACTGACCGAGGCGCAAAAGAAGATGCTCGAAGCCAGCGCCGCGCACTATGTGCATAACTCGCAGCGTTACGCCCGCGATCTGGTCGAGCAGGAACAATGACGACTGTTGAACGACCCGTCGCCTCGCCGTGCGTGAATATTTGCGCGCTGGATGAAGATGACGTTTGTACCGGATGCCAGCGCACGGTCGCGGAGATCACTCGCTGGGGCCGCATGAACAATGACGAGCGCCGCGTGGTGCTGGGGTTGTGTCATGAACGGGCGAAGGCGAGTGGATTGGTCTGGATGATTCCCGCGAAGTCAGGCGTCTGAACCACCGCTTTCGCGAGCAGGCTCGCTCCCACCTTGAAAATGCGTTCCACTGTGGGAGCGAGCCTGCTCGCGAAGACGTCGGTCCTGTCACCGCACCTATTGGCGCAATACCAGCGCTCAAGTAACCTGTGCGCCACATTTACAGGCCGCCCCCATGATCTTCCTCATCGCCTACATCAGCAGCGTCGTGCTGATCAACTTCGCCTTTTCCACCGCACCGCACCTGGACATCATCTGGTCGGCCTGGGGCGGGCTGGTGTTCGTGCTGCGCGACATGGTGCAAACGCGCTTCGGTCACGGCGCGATCGTGGCGATGCTGGCGGCGCTGGTGCTTTCCTACATCACGTCCGACCCTTCCATCGCGCTGGCCAGCGCCACGGCGTTCGCGGTCTCCGAGTGCATCGATTGGCTGGTGTTCAGCATCACCAAGCGGCCATTGCGCGACCGTTTATGGATCAGTTCGGCGCTGAGCATTCCGCTGGATACCTTCATCTTTTTCGGCATGATCGACGCATTGACGCCGCCGGTGATCATCACCGCGTTGGCCTCGAAGTTCGCCGGCGTCACCGCCGTCTGGCTGATCATGGCCTGGCGTGATCGCAAACAGGCTGTCGCCAGCTGAAGCCAAACCCTCGGGTTCATGTAAAATGCCGCGCTTTCTCCCCATGGAAAGCGCACTTGCGTGGCTTTCCTCGATGATCCGCTTCCTTTGAGGACCTGAGATGACCCGTATCGGAACTCCATTGTCGCCAACCGCGACCCGCGTATTGCTGTGTGGCTGTGGTGAGTTGGGCAAGGAAGTGGTAATCGAACTGCAGCGCCTGGGCGTTGAAGTGATTGCCGTCGACCGCTACGCCAACGCGCCGGCCATGCAAGTCGCCCATCGCAGCCACGTGATCAACATGCTCGACGGCGCCGCCCTGCGTGCAGTGATCGAAGCCGAGAAGCCGCACTTCATCGTGCCGGAAATCGAAGCCATCGCCACCGCCACGCTGGTCGAGCTGGAAGCCGAAGGCTTCACCGTGATTCCGACCGCGCGTGCGGCGCAGTTGACCATGAACCGCGAAGGCATCCGTCGTCTGGCTGCCGAAGAGCTGGACCTGCCGACCTCGCCGTACCACTTTGCCGACACCTTCGAGGACTACAGCAAAGCCGTTCAGGACCTGGGTTTCCCCTGCGTGGTCAAGCCGGTAATGAGTTCGTCGGGCAAGGGTCAGAGCCTGCTGCGCAGCGCCGATGATGTGCAAAAAGCCTGGGATTACGCGCAAGAGGGCGGTCGCGCCGGCAAAGGTCGGGTGATCATCGAAGGCTTCATCGATTTCGATTACGAAATCACCCTGCTGACCGTGCGCCACATTGGCGGCACCACGTTCTGCGCACCGGTCGGTCACCGTCAGGAGAAGGGCGACTATCAGGAATCCTGGCAGCCGCAGGCCATGAGCCCGATTGCTCTGGCTGAATCCGAGCGCGTTGCCAAAGCTGTGACGGAAGCGCTGGGTGGCCGTGGTCTGTTCGGCGTCGAGCTGTTCATCAAAGGTGATCAGGTGTGGTTCAGCGAAGTCTCGCCACGGCCGCATGACACCGGTCTGGTCACGCTGATTTCTCAGGACCTGTCGCAATTCGCCCTGCATGCCCGCGCCATTCTCGGTCTGCCGGTACCGCTGATCCGTCAGTTCGGCCCGTCGGCGTCGGCAGTGATTCTGGTTGAAGGCCAGTCGACCCAGACTGCATTCGCCAATCTGGGCGCTGCGCTGAGCGAGCCGGACACCGCGCTGCGTCTGTTCGGCAAGCCGGAAGTAAACGGCCAGCGCCGCATGGGCGTGGCGCTGGCGCGGGATGAGTCGATCGAGGCTGCTCGCGGCAAAGCGACCCGTGCGTCGCAGGCGGTTGTTGTCGAGCTGTAAACCGGGTCGCGGCAGCTATTCGCGAGCAGGCTCGCCCCCACATTTGGAATGCATTTTCCTGTGGGAGCGAGCCTGCTCGCGAAGCTCTTGATCTTCTGTCAGGCAACCTGATTCAGATCGTTATTGCGCGTCTCCTTCAAGCACAACACCGCAATCAGACTCAACACCGCTGCCGCCGACACATACCCGCCGACATAGCTCAACCCGCCCATCGCCACCAGTTTCTGCGCAAAGAACGGCGCCGCCGAGGCCCCGACGATGCCGCCCAGGTTGTACGCCGCTGAAGCGCCGGTATAACGCACGTGGGTCGGAAACAGCTCAGGCAACAGCGCGCCCATCGGTGCGAATGTCACGCCCATCAAAAACAACTCGATGCACAGAAACAGCGCCACGCCCCAGGTCGAGCCCTGCGTCAGCAACGGTTCCATCAGGAATCCGGACAGAATCGCCAGCACGCCACCGATGATCAGCACCGGTTTGCGCCCGTAACGGTCGCTGGCCCAAGCGGATAATGGCGTCGCTGCAGCCATGAACAACACGGCAAAGCACAGCAGGCCGAGGAACGTTTCGCGGCTATAACCCAGCGTGGCCACGCCGTAGCTCAGGGAAAACACCGTCGATATATAGAACAGCGCATAGCACACCACCATCGCCGCCGCACCGAGCAGGGTCGGCGCCCAGTATTGGCTGAACAACTCCACCAGCGGCACTTTCACTCGCTCGTGACGGGCGATCGCATTGGCGAACACTGGCGTTTCATGCAGCTTGAGGCGCACATACAGGCCGACCATCACCAGCGCCGCGCTGAGCAGAAACGGAATGCGCCAGCCCCAGCTGCGAAACTGTTCATCATCCAGCGTCATCGCCAGGGTCAGGAACAGACCGTTGGCCGCAAGAAAACCAATCGATGGGCCGAGCTGCGGGAACATGCCGAACCACGCGCGCTTGCCCTTCGGCGCGTTCTCCGTAGCCAGCAGCGCCGCACCGCCCCATTCGCCGCCCAGGCCCAGGCCCTGACCGAAACGCAGCACGCACAGCAGAATCGGCGCCCAGGCACCAATGCTGTCGTAGCCCGGCAACACGCCAATCAAGGTGGTGCACACGCCCATCAACAGCAGCGAGGCGACCAGCGTCGACTTGCGCCCGATGCGGTCGCCGAAGTGGCCAAACAGTGCCGAACCCAGTGGTCGGGCGAGGAAGGCAATGCCGAAAGTGAGAAAAGCGGAAAGCATCTGCGCCGTGCCGGAGGTCTGCGGAAAGAACACCGGCCCGATCACCAGCGCCGCAGCAGTGGCATAAACGTAGAAGTCGTAGAACTCGATGGCGGTGCCGATGAAGCTTGCCGTGGCCACGCGGGTGGCGGAATTGGTCGGCTGGGCAGGCGCGGTTTCGCTGTAAGCGGTATGGGTCGTCATGCGGTGATCCCTGACAGTCATGAGCTCCAGTGGAGCGAATTATTATGGTCGAACACCCAGGGATGTGGGGTAGGGCGCGAGCGCTGTTTCGAGTAGGAACAGTCGTCGGTTTGCAGCGGAAACAGTCAGGATCCGGGCAGTGCCGGGTAGGCACAGGGATCGACGGCGCTTGGGTAAGCGCCTCGATTATAGGAAGGGGGCTAACGATCAAACAAGCGCAAACAATGCAGCTTTATCGAGCAGGCATCAGAGCAGGCACCGATGAGGTCAGCCAGATCAACACCTTGCTCACCCGGTTCTCCTCGGTCTCGAGGATTTCCAGTCGATAACGCCCGATCTTCAGGCACACCGCGCTTTCCGGAATGGTTTCCAGCGCTTCGGTGACCAGGCCGTTCAGGGTCTTCGGCCCGTCGCTCGGCAGGTGCCAGCCCAGGCACTTGTTCAGGTCGCGGATCGATGCTGCACCATCGATCACCATACGCCCGTCGGCCTGGGGATGGATGTGCGGGTTGTCGAGGCTGTGCTCGCTTTCGAATTCGCCGACGATTTCTTCGAGAATGTCTTCAAGCGTGACGATGCCCAGCACTTCGCCGTATTCATCGACGACCATGCCGAGACGGCGTTGCTGTTTGTGGAAGTTCAGCAGTTGCAGTTGCAGCGGCGTGCTTTCCGGGACGAAGTAGGGCTCGTAGCTGGCGGCCAGCAGTGCCTCGCGGGTCAATCCACCGTTGCTCAGCAAATGGCCGATCTGGCGGGTGTTGAGCACCGCTTCTACCTGATTGATGTCACTGTGAAACACCGGCAGACGCGTGCGCTTGTTCTCGCGCAGTTGCTCGATGATCTCTTCGATCGAATCGTCGAGGTTGATGCCGTCGACGTCACTGCGCGGCACCAGAATGTCGTTGACCGTGATGTTGTCCAGCGCATGAATGCCCGACACCGGGTGGGCGCGGACCGGATGTTCGGGATCATCATCGTGATCGGCCGGCAACTCGTCCTCGCTCTGTTGCACCACCTGAGCCTTGCGCGTGAACGGGGTCATCAACAAAGCGCTGACCCGGCTGAACAGCCACGCGAACGGGTAGACGATTTTCATCGGCACGGTCAGCAGGGCATTGCCGAACGCCAGCACGGCGTCGGGATAGCGCCGGGCCACGGTGCGTGGGAAATAATCGGCGAACACCAGCAGGATGGCACCGGCGCCAAGGCAGGCCGCCCACGGGCCATTTTCTTCGCAGAGAAAAATCGCCAGCAGCGTCGCGATGATCACCGCGAGAGCGCGGCACAGGGTATTGCAGAGGATCAGGCTGTCGAGCGGGAAGCTCAGCTTCGCCAGCGGTTTATCGCTGGCGCGCGAAGCGATACGTTGCGCGAGCAGGTGCTGCTGCGCGATTTCGACGGCGGTAAACAGCCCTGACCATAAGATCAGCAGGACAAATACCGCGAGCATCGGCCCTATGGGCAAACCGTCCATTTATGCCGCCCGTCAGATGTGCAGAATGTATTCACGAACCAGTTTGCTGCCGAAGTACGCCAGCATCAGCAGGCAGAAACCGGCGAGGGTCCAGCGAATCGCCTTGTGGCCGCGCCAGCCCAGTCGGTTGCGACCCCACAACAGCACGCTGAAGACGATCCACGCCAGACAGGCCAGCAGGGTCTTGTGCACCAGATGCTGGGCAAACAGGTTCTCGACGAACAGCCAGCCGGAAATCAGCGACAGCGACAGCAGCGTCCAGCCGGCCCAGAGAAAGCCGAACAGCAGGCTTTCCATGGTTTGCAGGGGCGGGAAGTTCTTGATCAGCCCGGACGGGTGCTTGTGCTTGAGCTGATGGTCCTGAACCAGCAGCAGCAACGCCTGGAACACGGCGATGGTGAACATGCCGTAGGCGAGGATCGACAATAGAATGTGCGCGAGGATGCCCGGCTCTTCATCGATGATCTGCACTGTGCCGGTCGGCGCGAACTGCGCCAGCAATACCGTGATCGCGCCCAGGGGGAACAACAGCACCAGCAGGTTTTCCACCGGGATCCGCGAACAGGCCAGCAGAGTCAGGGCAATCACCGCAGCGGCAATCAGGCTGGACGCGCTGAAGAAGTCCAGGCCGAGGCCGATCGGGGTCAACAGATGGGTGAGCAGGCTGGCGCCGTGGGCGAGCACGGCGAATACGCCGAGGCTGACCAGCAGGCGCTTGTTCGCCTTGGCGCCGGTGGCCAGGCGGGTACTTTGATAGACGGTCGCAGCGGCATAGAGCAGGGCGGCGGCGAGGGTGGTCAGCAAACTGGGTGACAAGGGGAGCATAAATCCTGTTAGGCGAGCCCGAAAGGCGCTGAGTTTGGCATAGAACCGCCACGGCACGAAAGACTCCGCAAGCTGACGGCGAGGTGTCCGCCGGCCGCAGTCTTCGCTATAATCCGCGACCTGCCCACGCCGCAGGCTCGCCGAGCACATGTTGATTCCGGTCTGGGCCGCCATTATCCCGGTTCGTACAGGGCCTGAAAGGATCGCGCAATGTTTGAAAACTTAACCGACCGTCTCTCGCAGACGCTGCGCCATGTCACCGGCAAGGCCAAGCTGACCGAGGACAATATCAAAGACACCCTGCGTGAAGTGCGCATGGCGTTGCTCGAAGCTGACGTCGCATTGCCGGTGGTCAAGGACTTCGTCAATTCGGTCAAGGAGCGCGCTGTCGGCACCGAGGTGTCGCGCAGCCTGACGCCGGGCCAGGCGTTCGTGAAGATCGTCCAGGCCGAACTCGAAAGCCTGATGGGCGCGGCCAACGAAGACCTCAACCTGAGTGCCGTTCCGCCAGCCGTGATTCTGATGGCCGGTTTGCAGGGCGCGGGTAAAACCACCACTGCCGGTAAGCTGGCGCGCTTCCTTAAAGAGCGCAAGAAGAAGTCGGTCATGGTCGTGTCTGCGGACATTTACCGTCCGGCCGCGATCAAGCAGCTGGAAACCCTGGCCAACGACATCGGCGTGACGTTCTTCCCGTCCGACCTGAGCCAGAAGCCGGTCGACATCGCCAATGCGGCTATTAAAGAAGCCAAACTGAAATTCATCGACGTGGTCATCGTCGACACCGCCGGTCGTCTGCACATCGACGAAGAGATGATGGGCGAGATCAAGGCGCTGCACGCTGCGATCAACCCGGTTGAAACCCTGTTCGTGGTCGACGCCATGACCGGTCAGGACGCCGCCAACACGGCCAAGGCCTTCGGCGATGCGCTGCCGCTGACCGGTGTGATCCTGACCAAGGTCGACGGCGACGCCCGTGGCGGTGCCGCGCTGTCGGTGCGCGCCATCACCGGCAAGCCGATCAAGTTCATCGGTATGGGCGAGAAGAGCGAAGCGCTCGATCCGTTCCACCCTGAGCGTATCGCCTCGCGGATTCTTGGCATGGGCGACGTGCTCAGCCTGATCGAACAGGCTGAAGCGACCCTCGACAAGGACAAGGCCGACAAACTGGCCAAGAAGCTGAAAAAGGGCAAGGGCTTCGACCTCGAAGACTTCCGCGATCAGCTGCAACAGATGAAGAACATGGGCGGCCTCGGCGGCCTCATGGACAAACTGCCGAGCATCGGTGGCGTCAACCTGTCGCAGATGGGCAATGCCCAGAACGCCGCAGAGAAGCAATTCAAGCAGATGGAAGCCATCATCAATTCCATGACCCCGGCCGAGCGCCGCGACCCTGAGCTGATCAGCGGTTCGCGCAAGCGCCGGATCGCCATGGGTTCCGGCACGCAGGTGCAGGACATCGGCCGCTTGATCAAGCAGCACAAGCAGATGCAGAAGATGATGAAGAAATTCACCGCCAAGGGCGGTATGGCAAAAATGATGCGCGGCATGGGCGGTATGTTGCCCGGCGGCGGCATGCCGAAAATGTAAAGACTTCGCCGGTCGTCGCACCGGCGCAGACCCTGCAAGGACGCAGGATCAACAGCAAACCCGCACTCGGCGGGAGCTGACTGGCCGTTTTTATCGACGGCTCTCTATGCAAATCTGCACGGCATGCCATGGGCGCCGGAAAAAGTCATTTGCAAAAGTCCGGATATTCCTTAGAATATGCGGCCTTTCGGGCACCCATGCCCGCTGTGCATTTAGATTTGCAGCACCGACTACAGGAACGATGTTCACATGCTAACAATCCGTCTTGCCCTTGGCGGCTCCAAAAAGCGCCCGTTTTACCACCTGACCGTAACCGACTCGCGTAACCCGCGTGACGGCTCCCACAAAGAACAGGTTGGTTTCTTCAACCCTGTTGCCCGTGGTCAGGAAATCCGTCTGTCCGTGAACCAAGAGCGCGTTGCCTACTGGCTGAGCGTTGGTGCACAACCTTCTGAGCGCGTTGCTCAGTTGTTGAAGGAATCTGCCAAGGCTGCGGCCTGAGCAATATGAACGCGACGCCAGCCCCTGCCGATGATTTGATCGTTATTGGCAAAATTTATTCTGTTCATGGCGTTCGCGGCGAAGTGAAGGTTTATTCCTTTACTGATCCGACTGAAAACCTGTTGCAGTACAAAACCTGGACGCTCAAGCGCGAAGGCAATGTCAAACAGGTCGAGCTGGTCAGTGGACGCGGGAGCGACAAGTTCCTGGTCGCCAAGCTCAAGGGTCTCGATGATCGTGAAGAAGCTCGTCTTCTGGCCGGTTATGAGATCTGCGTGCCGCGCAACCTGTTCGCTGAATTGACCGAAGGCGAGTACTACTGGTACCAGCTGGAAGGTCTGAAGGTCATCGACACCCTTGGTCAACTGCTCGGGAAAATCGATCATCTTCTGGAAACCGGCGCCAATGATGTAATGGTCGTCAAGCCTTGCGCTGGCAGCCTGGATGATCGCGAACGCCTGTTGCCCTATACGGAGCAATGCGTGTTGGCCGTCGACCTGGAAGCGGGCGAGATGAAGGTGGATTGGGACGCGGACTTCTGAACGTGGCTAACTTGCGCGTAGAAGTGATCAGTTTGTTTCCCGAGATGTTTTCCGCCATTGGCGATTACGGCATCACCAGTCGTGCGGTCAAACAGGGGCTCTTGCAGCTGACCTGTTGGAATCCGCGAGATTACACGACGGATCGGCATCACACTGTGGACGATCGCCCGTTTGGCGGTGGTCCGGGCATGGTGATGAAGATCAAGCCCCTGGAAGATGCGCTGGCTCAGGCCAAGGCAGCAGCCGGGGAGGCGGCGAAGGTGATTTACCTGTCCCCCCAAGGCCGTCAACTGACTCAGTCGGCGGTACGCGAGCTGGCACAATCGGATGCATTGATCCTGATTGCCGGCCGCTACGAAGGCATTGACGAGCGCTTTATTGAGGCTCATGTCGATGAAGAGTGGTCGATTGGCGACTATGTACTGTCTGGCGGCGAGCTGCCAGCCATGGTCCTGATCGATGCGGTTACACGACTGCTGCCTGGAGCTTTAGGGCATGCGGATTCCGCTGAGGAAGATTCCTTTACGGATGGTCTGCTGGATTGCCCGCACTACACCCGACCGGAGGTGTATGCGGATCAGCGTGTTCCCGACGTGTTGCTGAGTGGCAATCACGCGCATATCCGGCGTTGGCGTTTACAGCAGTCCCTTGGTCGGACCTATGAACGACGCGCCGATCTTCTGGAAAGCCGCTCGCTTTCTGGAGAAGAGAAGAAGCTGCTCGAGGAATACATCCGCGAGCGGGACGATAGTTAACAACGTATCGATGGTAGATCGAACGATTTACCTTAGGAGCACAGCATGACCAACAAAATCATCCTTGCACTCGAAGCAGAGCAGATGACCAAAGAAATCCCTACCTTCGCCCCAGGCGACACTATTGTCGTTCAGGTGAAAGTGAAGGAAGGCGATCGTTCCCGTCTGCAAGCGTTCGAAGGCGTTGTAATCGCCAAGCGTAACCGCGGCGTGAACAGTGCGTTCACCGTTCGTAAAATCTCCAACGGTGTTGGCGTAGAACGTACTTTCCAGACCTACTCCCCGCAGATCGACAGCATGGCTGTTAAACGTCGCGGTGACGTACGTAAAGCCAAGCTGTACTACCTGCGCGACCTGTCGGGTAAAGCAGCCCGCATCAAGGAAAAACTGGCTTAAGCCCAGCTTCCGATGCAGAAAAAAGCAGCCTACGGGCTGCTTTTTTGTTGCCTGCGATTTACCGGATCAATCTGACACGCCTCATTCAATGAAGCTGCCTGTTTCTTGATCTGGCCTGCTATGAAAGACTAGCGCGCCTTTATTCTCTATTTGCACGCAGCTTGAAAAAGTCCTGCCCTGAGCACCCATGCCTGCCATCGACCATCCGCTGATTGATCAATTCCTCGACGCTTTATGGCTGGAGAAAGGCCTGTCCGACAACACCCGCGACGCCTATCGCAGCGACCTCGCGCTGTTCAACGGCTGGTTGCAGGAGAAAAATCTCGAACTGATCAATGCCGGCCGCGAGTTGATCCTCGATCACTTGGCGTGGCGGCTGGAGCAAAACTACAAGCCGCGCTCCACCGCGAGATTTCTCTCCGGGGTGCGTGGTTTTTATCGCTATCTGCTGCGGGAAAAGCTGATCAGCGTCGACCCGACGTTGCGTGTTGACATGCCGCAACTGGGCCGGCCGTTGCCCAAATCGCTGTCGGAAGCCGATGTCGAAGCGCTGCTCAAGGCGCCGGACCTGAGTGACGCCATCGGCCAGCGTGACCGCGCGATGCTGGAAGTGCTGTATGCCTGTGGCTTGCGCGTGACCGAGCTGATCAGCCTGACGCTGGAGCAGGTCAACCTGCGCCAGGGCGTATTGCGGGTGATGGGCAAGGGCAGCAAGGAGCGTCTGGTGCCGATGGGCGAGGAGGCGATTGTCTGGGTCGAGCGCTATATGCGTGATGGTCGTGGCGAGTTGCTCGGTGGCCGCCCCAGCGATGTGCTGTTCCCCAGCCAGCGCGGCGAGCAGATGACCCGGCAGACGTTCTGGCATCGGATCAAGCATCAGGCCAAGGTCGCCGGGATCAGCAAATCGCTGTCGCCGCACACCTTGCGTCACGCGTTCGCCACGCACCTGCTCAACCACGGCGCGGACTTGCGCGTGGTGCAGATGCTGCTCGGGCACAGCGACCTGTCTACGACGCAGATCTATACCCACGTCGCCCGCGCCCGCTTGCAGGACTTGCATGCCAAGCACCACCCACGCGGCTGACACATCCCATAATGTTGAAATATTGACCTGTGGCGAGGGGATTTATCCCCGTTCGGCTGCGTAGCAGTCGCAAACCCGGCTGGCTCGATTTTGACTGAAAGATCGCGGTGGATGGTTCAGGGCTGCTTCGCAACCCATCGGGAATAAATCCCCTCGCCACAATGATGTGTGTCAGCCACATGCGGTTGTGGGTCAGTTGTACAAGCATGAAGGTGTGTCAGTTGCACATGAGTGTGTGGCGACAGGCGCATTCGGCCCTCGCGGCCTTATGTGTTAGGCTTTGCCGGTTTGCACGATGGACGGTTATGACCCGGTGTTTCGCACGGGCGTTCTGACCGTTTCATTGGCCCGCCCTCAGGAGTACTCATGCGTCTGACCCAGATTTTCGCCGCCGCCGCCATTGCGTTGGTGAGCACCTTTGCCGTCGCCGACGACGCGGCTGACAAAGCCATTCGTCAAAGCCTGGAAAAACTCGAACTCGAGGTTCCGGTCGAAAGCATCAGTGCCAGCCCGTTGCCTGGCATGTACGAAGTCAAACTCAAAGGCAGCCGCGTGCTGTACGCCAGTGCCGATGGCCAGTACATCGTGCAGGGCAATCTGTACCAGCTCGCGAATGGCAAACCGGTCAACCTGACCGAGAAGACCGAACGCCTGGGCATTTCCAAACTGATCAATGCCATCCCGGTGGCCGAAACCGTGGTCTACCCGGCCGTGGGCGAGACCAAATCGCACATCACCGTGTTCACTGACACCACTTGCCCGTACTGCCACAAACTGCACGCCGAAGTGCCGGAGCTGAACAAGCGCGGCATTGAAGTGCGCTACGTGGCGTTCCCGCGCCAGGGCCTGAATTCGCCGGGTGACGAGCAGCTGCAAGCAGTGTGGTGCTCGAAAGACAAGAAAGCCGCCATGGACAAAATGGTCGATGGCAAGGAAATCAAAGCCGCCAAGTGCGATAACCCGGTTTCCAAACAGTTCGCGCTCGGTCAGTCGATCGGCGTGAACGGTACACCGGCCATCGTTTTGGCCGACGGCCAGGTCATTCCGGGCTACCAGCCGGCGCCACAAGTCGCCAAACTGGCGCTGGGCGCGAAGTAATTCGCATCGTCACGGGCAACCGTTGACGATCGTGGTCCGGCAGCTACAGCGCCGGGCCATCAACAGAGAGCCGCGAGCACGCGGCTGTTTTCCGGCCGACCCTGTGTCGGCCGTTTCATGGGGAGTTCACAGTGAATCCGGTCAAAGTAGGCATCTGTGGGTTAGGGACCGTCGGTGGCGGTACCTTCAACGTACTTCAGCGCAACGCCGAGGAAATTGCTCGTCGTGCCGGGCGTGGAATCGAAGTGGCACAAATTGCCACGCGCACGCCAAAGCCTCAGTTCCAGACGACCGGTATTGCGATTACCAACGATGTCTTCGAAGTGGCCACGAACCCTGAGATCGACATCGTCATAGAGCTGATGGGCGGCTACACCGTTGCCCGCGAGCTGGTACTCAAGGCCATCGAGAATGGCAAGCATGTGGTCACCGCGAACAAGGCGCTGATAGCCGTTCACGGTAATGAGATTTTCGCCAAGGCACGCGAGAAAGGCGTGATCGTGGCATTCGAAGCGGCCGTGGCCGGTGGCATTCCGGTGATCAAGGCGATCCGCGAAGGCCTGTCCGCCAACCGCATCAACTGGGTTGCCGGGATCATCAACGGCACCGGCAACTTCATCCTCACCGAAATGCGCGAGAAGGGCCGTACGTTTGAAGACGTGCTCGCCGAAGCGCAGGCGCTGGGTTACGCCGAAGCCGACCCGACCTTCGACGTCGAAGGCATCGATGCCGCGCACAAGCTGACCATTCTGGCGTCTATCGCCTTCGGTATTCCGCTGCAATTCGACAAGGCGTACACCGAAGGCATCACCAAACTGACCACTGCCGACGTCAACTACGCCGAAGCGCTGGGCTATCGCATCAAGCACTTGGGTGTGGCGCGCAGCACTGATGCCGGCATCGAGTTGCGTGTGCATCCGACGCTGATTCCGGCCGATCGCCTGATCGCCAACGTCAATGGCGTGATGAACGCAGTGATGGTCAACGGCGACGCCGCCGGTTCGACGCTGTTCTATGGCGCCGGCGCTGGCATGGAGCCGACCGCTTCGTCGGTGATCGCCGATCTGGTCGACGTGGTTCGCGCGATGACTTCCGACCCGGAAAACCGTGTGCCGCACCTGGCCTTCCAGCCGGACTCGCTGTCGGCGCATCCGATCCTGCCGATCGAAGCCTGCGAAAGCGCTTACTACCTGCGAATCCACGCCAAGGACCACCCGGGCGTACTGGCTCAGGTGGCGAGCATCCTGTCGGAGCGCGGCATCAATATCGAATCGATCATGCAGAAGGAAGTCGAAGAGCATGACGGCCTGGTGCCGATGATCCTGCTGACCCACCGTGTGGTCGAGCAGCGCATCAACGATGCGATCACCGCGCTGGAAGCACTGGCTGGCGTTGACGGCCCGGTTGTACGGATCCGCGTCGAACATTTGAACTAAAAGCAGCGGCAAGCTTCGAGCTGCAAGCGGCAAGAGAGAAGCAGTCTGGCTTTTACTTGCGACTTGCAGCTTGCAGCTTGCAGCTCAAACCGAAGGTTTGAAAAAAATGCGATATATCAGCACTCGCGGCCAGGCCCCGGCCCTGAATTTCGAAGAGGTCCTGCTGGCCGGTCTGGCGACCGATGGCGGTCTGTACGTGCCGGAAAACCTGCCACGTTTTACTCAGGAAGAGATCGCTTCCTGGGCTGGCCTGCCGTATCACGAACTGGCCTTCCGGGTGATGCGCCCGTTTGTCACCGGCAGCATCCCGGATGCCGATTTCAAGAAGATCCTCGAAGAAACCTACGGTGTGTTCGCCCACAGCGCCGTTGCGCCACTGCGTCAGTTGAACGGTAATGAATGGGTGCTTGAGCTGTTCCACGGCCCAACCCTGGCGTTCAAGGATTTCGCCCTGCAACTGCTCGGTCGTCTGCTCGACTACGTGCTGGAAAAGCGCGGCGAGCGCGTGGTGATTGTCGGTGCCACCTCTGGAGACACCGGTTCTGCGGCCATCGAAGGCTGCAAGCACTGTGAAAACGTCGACATCTTCATCCTGCACCCGCATCAGCGTGTATCGGAAGTGCAGCGTCGGCAGATGACAACGATCTTCGGCGAGAACATCCACAACATCGCCATCGAAGGCAACTTCGATGACTGCCAGGAAATGGTCAAGAACAGCTTCGCCGACCAGAGCTTCCTCAAAGGCACGCGTCTGGTGGCGGTGAACTCGATCAACTGGGCGCGGATCATGGCCCAGATCGTTTACTACTTCCATGCTTCCCTGCAGTTGGGCGGTCCGGCGCGTTCGGTGTCGTTCTCGGTGCCGACCGGCAACTTCGGCGACATCTTCGCAGGCTACCTGGCGCGCAACATGGGCCTGCCGATCAATCAGTTGATCGTGGCGACCAACCGCAACGACATCCTGCACCGCTTCATGAGCGGCAACCAGTACGTCAAGGAAACCCTGCACGCGACGCTGTCGCCGTCGATGGACATCATGGTGTCGTCGAACTTCGAGCGCCTGCTGTTCGACCTGCACGGGCGTAACGGTGCGGCGATTGCCGGCCTGATGGACTCGTTCAAAAAGGACGGCAGTTTCAGCGTCGAGCAAGAGCGCTGGACCGAAGCACGCAAGCTGTTCGATTCGCTGGCGGTGGACGATGCGCAGACCTGCGAAACCATCGCCGACGTCTACGAGCAAACCGGTGAAGTCCTCGACCCGCACACTGCCATCGGTGTGAAAGCTGCGCGCGAATGCCGTCGCAGTCTGGATATCCCGATGGTGATTCTGGGCACTGCCCATCCGGTCAAGTTTCCTGAGGCAGTGGAGAAAGCGGGTGTAGGAAAAGCGCTCGAACTACCTGCACATCTTTCTGATTTGTTTGAGCGAAACGAGCGTTGCACGGTTCTGCCAAACGACCTGAAAGCCGTGCAAGCCTTTGTCAGCCAGCATGGCAACCGCGGCAAGCCACTCTAAGCCAGTAAAAGCTGTCACATTTTGAAGCCCGTCTCCTGACGGGCTTTTTTGTTTCTGCTGCCACACTGCTCGGGTTTTCACCCACGAAGGACGGGTGAGTCGATCACGAAGGAAATGGCAATGCTGTTTTACAGAGGTTTGAAACCGGCACTGGGCTGGTTGTTTTTGTTGGCGGTGCTGGGATGGATGCACAGCGGCGTGGCAGCGCAGATGGCACTCGATCAGGCCAATGCGTCGGGCAATGTGCCGGCTGTCGAGCTGGATGCGCACGAGCGGCAATGGATCCGCGACAACCCCAGAGTAACGGTGGCATCGGTGCAATATCCGCTGTACCTGTTTCAGGACGAACACGGCCAGTGGAGCGGTCTGAACAACGATGTGCTCAAGCGGGTCAGCGCAATGACCGGACTGCAATTCGAGCACCAGGAATCGTTCTCTACCGACCATATGCTCGATCGCCTGCAAAGCGGGGTCGCGGACATCAGTACGACGTTGGCCATGAGCGATGAACGCAAGGCGTTTCTCGATTTCAGTCATGCTTTCGGAGGGGCTGGCTGGGTGTTTGTCGGACATGCCAATGCCCCGAGGGTGGAGTCTTTCGAGCAACTGGCGAAGCGCGTTCTGGTGCTGCCCGCCCGGCATGCCCTGGAGGATGCGATTCGGCGCGATTATCCGTCGATTGAAATACGCTCGGTGAAAACCTACGCCGAAGCGCGGGCGCTGGTCGAGAGTGGGGAAGCCTACGCAACCATCGAAAACGAAATCGGCGCGCAGCTCTATCCGTTGGGCATGCTCAAGGTCGGTGCCCTGGTAGAGGGCAAGTGGGAAGCCGATCATCTGGCTGTACGAAAAGGCATGCCGCAACTACTGAGTATTCTTAACAAGGCGCTGGAAGCTTTCCCTGCTGCGGAGTTGCGGGCGATTCGTCTCAAGTGGCTGGCAGGCGTTTCGCCGCCGCCCGTGCCCTCCGTGTGGAAGCGCGTGGTCGAGTGGGCATGCTGGGCGATGGGGGGAATCGGCGTTTTCGGAATGCTGTCGCTGGTGTGGAACCGGCGCCTGGCGGCCGTGATCAAGCTGCGCTGCGCGGCGGAAAAGGAGTTGGGCGATCAACTGGCCTTTCAGCACGCCCTGATCGATTCGATGCCGGATCCGGTGTTTGTCCGTGATCTGCACGGGCGTTTGATCATCTGCAATCGCAGTTACGAGGAAGCGCTGTCGGTGCGCCAGGACCAGATGCAGGGACGCTTGCTGATCGAAGTCGATGCGTTTCCGGAAACCACCGCGCGGATGCTCCACGACGAATTCATCGCCCAGTTGCAAACCCGCAAGTCGCGCTTCAGCAAACGTCAACTGCTGTTCAAGGGCGGGCCTCGCGAGGTTTATCAGTGGACCGTGCCGTTTTACAGCGGCGACGGCAAATTGCGCGGCTTGTTGGGCGGCTGGACCGACATCACCCAGCGTCGGACCGAGAGCGGGTGCCGCTGTCTGCAGTAAAGAAGGGAAATGTCCTGCAAGACGCGGCTACTTTTCTGATGGGAGGCTTAAGACGCCTGCCCTAGAGTGAACGACACCTGCGGTGAGAGTCCGCGATGATCGCTCCAGAGGTCGCCCATGCGCTCGCTTAAAGTCCTGATTCTTGAACCCAACCCGTTCCAGCTGATGGCATTGCATCAAATGCTCAATGCCATCGGCATCTACGACGTATTGACCGCGCCTTCGCTGGCGTCAGCCCTGTCTTCACTGGGGCATCGCGGTGCGGTCGATATCGCCATTTGCGATCCGCAGCTCAAAGGTGGCGATGGGTTGGCATTGATTCATCACCTGGCGGCGCACCATGAGGCGCGTGCCCTGATTCTGCTGGGCTCGGTCGCGCAGAGTTTGTTGAGTGACCTGGAGCCGGTGCTTCGTCAACAACGCCTGCGCCTGCTGGGGCGTCTGCAGACACCGGTTTCGGCGGTGTTGATGCGAGGTCTGCTGGACAGTTATCTGATCACTGCGCAGGCACTCATCGAGGCCTGATACCGGCGAATATTTTTCTGTCATCTTCGCCATGCATGCTCTGTCAGACACGGTCCTGCAAGGTCGGAACGTGACAGGCAGAACTTTCTTCTCGGGCCGGTGGTCATTTAATGTGAACACGCCCCAGGCACTGTGTTTTCGGACTATTGAGTGGAGATCGAGATGGAAAGTATCAGTCTATTGCTCGGTGAGGCTCTGAGCCCGTATCAGGTGACGCTGACCCCTCGCGGCAGCCATGGTGAATGTCTGGTGACGCTGAAGAACAGCAGCGGCGCCATTGTGGTGGAACGCGAATTCAATCAGGCCCAGTTGAGCGACAAGCGCTTGCTGACCGACGTGGTGGACGGCCTGCACCGTGACGTGATGATCGCCGAAGGGCGGCTGGAACCCTGCGTCATTGCGGCGTTGCGCAATGCAGCTCTGGACAAGCGTCCGGCCCTGTAAAGATGAAATATTTTTTGTGGGAACCTTCCTGCATCCCTGTCAGTCAGACCCCATAACAGCAGGATCAAGCATTGTGCTCCGGTGCTTGTCGCTTGCTGCTACGGGTCTCGAAGCAGACCCCGTTTAACCCCGAGTCGTCTCCCCACTTCTCGGGGTTTCTTTTGCCCGGCGTTTGCCCTGTGCACAGCTTTTTGCTCGAAAACCAAACCTCCAGCGTTGCTCAAATGGCCCCGTCTTCGCGCAGCCGAGCGATTTGCGCCGCGTCGTAGCCCAGATCGCCAAGCACCTGCGCATTGTGTTCGCCAAGCTGCGGTCCGACCCATTCGGACGAGCCCGGCGTTTCCGACAGCTTCGGCACGATGCCGGGCATCTTGAAATCCTTGCCGTCCGGCAGCTTGGCATGCAGGAACATCTCCCGCGCCAAGTATTGCGGATCGTTGAACATGTCCTCGGCGCTGAAGATCCGGCTGACCGGTACGTCGGCCTGATTGAGCAAGTCGAGAACGATCTGCAGCGGTAAGGAATTGACCCAGCGATCAATCACGCCATACAACTCGTCCCGGCGACTGTCACGCCCGTCGTTACTGGCCAGCAGAGGGTCGTTGGCAAGATCTGCGCGGCCAATCACAAGCATGAAGCGTTTGAAGATCGCATCACCATTGGCGCCGATCTGCACATGTTTGCCGTCGGCACTGGTGTGGATCGAAGATGGCGTGATGCCCGGCATAATGTTACCGCTGCGCTCGCGGATGAAACCGAAGACGTCGAACTCCGGCACCATGCTTTCCATCATCGCGAAGATAGCTTCATAAAGCGCAACGTCGACCACTTGGCCCAGTCCGCCATTGACTTCGCGATGACGCAGCGCCATCAGCGCACCAATCACGCCCCACAGCGCGGCAATCGAATCACCGATGGAAATCCCGGTACGCACCGGTGGCCGGTCTTCGAAACCGGTGATGTACCGCAGGCCGCCCATGGATTCGCCGACCGCGCCGAAGCCGGGCTGATCTTTCATCGGCCCGGTCTGACCGAAACCGGATAGGCGCACCATCACCAGTTTCGGGTTCAGGGCGTGCAGGGTTTCCCAGCTCAGACCGAGTTTTTCCAGTACGCCGGGGCGAAAATTCTCGATGAGGATGTCGGCTTCGCCAAGCAGCTGTTTCAGGATCGCCAAGCCGTCGGGGTGTTTCAGATTGAGGGTCAGCGACTTCTTGTTGCGCGCCTGGACAAACCACCACAACGAGGTGCCTTCGTACAACTTGCGCCATTTGCGCAGGGGATCGCCGCCGTCCGGCGATTCGATCTTGATCACTTCGGCGCCGAATTCGCCGCAAATGCGCGAGGCAAACGGCCCGGCGATCAACGTACCCAATTCAATGACTTTCAGACCCGAGAGCGGTTTGCTGGTGAACGGCATGCGAAATCCTGTAGGACAAGGCTGAGCGGATACAGGGTTTTAACATAGCCGGCTGTCAGACGCCGCAGCTTGATTGCCATCAATTCGATGATTGCCTGTGGCATCGGTTAGACTTGCCGACTTTCCTCGTATCAAGAAGCCCGTTCATGGCCCAGCCGTCCACAACCTACAAATTCGAACTGAACCTCACCGACCTCGATCGCAGCGTCTACGAGAGCGTCAAGCAGACCATCGCCCGTCATCCTTCGGAGACCGAAGAACGCATGACTGTGCGGCTGCTGGCCTACGCGCTCTGGTACAACGAGCAGCTGTCGTTCGGCCGTGGTCTGTCAGACGTGGATGAACCGGCCTTGTGGGAAAAGAGCCTGGACGACCGTGTCCTGCACTGGATCGAAGTCGGCCAGCCGGATGCCGATCGCCTGACCTGGTGCTCGCGCCGCACCGAACGCACCAGCCTGCTGGCCTACGGCAGCCTGCGTGTGTGGGAAACCAAGGTGATCCCGGCGATCAAGAACCTGAAAAACGTCAATATCGCCGCCGTCCCGCAGGAAGTGCTGGAGACCCTGGCCAAGGACATGCCGCGCGTCATCAAGTGGGACGTGATGATCAGCGAAGGCACGATCTTCGTCACCGACGATCGCGGTCAGCACGAAGTCCAGTTGCAATGGCTGCAAGGTGAGCGCGGCTGAGGTCGCGACACCGCTGATATTTCCCACGAATCAAAGAGAAGCCTCCGTCGCCCCATGCGTATCGAACCTCGTCAACTGCCTGCCACGCTGCCTTTCCTTGGTGATCTGCCGCCACTGCTGACCCGCCTGTACGCGGCGCGGGGCGTGCAGTCGGAGGCGGAGCTGGACAAGAGTCTGGCGCGCTTGATCCCGTTCCAGCAGCTCAAAGGCATCGATGCGGCAGTTGACCTGCTGGTGACGGCATTGGAGCAACGCCAGCGCATTTTGATCGTCGGCGACTTCGATGCGGACGGCGCCACCGCCAGCACCGTCGGTGTCCTCGGCCTGCGCCTGCTTGGCGCGGCGCATGTCGATTATCTGGTGCCGAACCGTTTCGAATACGGCTATGGCCTGACGCCGGAAATCGTTGAAGTAGCGCTGACCCGTGAACCGCAGTTATTGATCACCGTCGACAATGGTATTTCCAGTGTCGAAGGCGTCGCGGCGGCCAAGCGCGCCGGACTGAAGGTGTTGATCACCGACCACCACTTGCCCGGCGATGAACTGCCGCAGGCTGATGCGCTGGTCAATCCGAATCAGCCGGGCTGCGAATTTCCGAGCAAAGCGCTGGCCGGCGTCGGGGTGATCTTTTACGTACTCATGGCGTTGCGCGCGCGTCTGCGCAGCCTCGGCTGGTACGAGAGCAAGCCACAACCGAACATCGGCGAACTGCTCGATCTGGTGGCGCTGGGCAGCGTCGCCGACGTGGTGCCGCTGGATGCCAACAACCGCATTCTCGTGCATCAAGGGCTGGAGCGGATTCGCGCCGGCCGGGCACGGCCGGGGATCAAGGCGATTCTCGAAGTCGCCAAGCGAGAGGCTGCGCGGATCACTTCCACCGACCTGGGTTTCATCGTCGGCCCGCGCCTGAACGCCGCCGGGCGTCTGGACGACATGAGCCTGGGCATCGAATGCCTGCTCACTGCCGACGCCAATCTGGCGCGGGAGATGGCTGCGCAACTGGACGGTATGAACCAGGATCGCAAATCCATCGAGCAGGGCATGCAGCGTGAAGCGCTGGCGCAGCTCAAGGATCTGCCAGTCGAATCGATGCCGTTTGGTCTGTGCCTGTTCGACCCGGAGTGGCACCAGGGCGTGATCGGCATTCTCGCTTCGCGCATGAAAGAGCGCTATTTCCGCCCGACCATTGCCTTCGCCGATGCCGGTGATGGTCTGCTCAAGGGCTCCGGTCGCTCGGTGCAGGGCTTCCATATTCGCGATGCGCTGAGCGTGGTCGCAGCGCAGCATCCGAACCTGATCGCCAAATATGGTGGTCATGCGATGGCCGCTGGTCTGACCTTGCCCCAGGAGAATTTTCCGTTGTTTGCCGAGGCTTTCGACGCTGAAGTGCGTAGGCAACTTCGCGAAGAAGACCTCACCGGGCGCATGTTGTCGGACGGCACGCTGGCCGTCGAAGAATTCCACCTCGAACTGGCCCGCGCCTTGCGCCACGCCGGGCCGTGGGGGCAGCATTTTCCCGAGCCGCTGTTTCACGGTGTGTTTCAACTGGTCGAGCAGCGCGTGGTTGGCGAACGGCATTTGAAAGTGGTGCTGAAAAGCGAATGCGGCTCGGTGAAACTCGATGGCATCGCGTTTGGCATTGATCGCGATGTGTGGCCGAACCCGACGATTCAATGGGTTGAACTGGCTTACAAGCTCGACGTTAACGAGTTTCGTGGCAACGAGACTGTGCAGCTGATGATTGCTCATATCGAACCGCGTTAAGCCATTCGCGAGCAGGCTCGCTCCCACAGGTACGGTGCAGTCTTGTGGGAGCGAGCTTGCTCGCGAAAGTGTCCTTTCACACACTGAATTACTCTGAACCCTCCGTCATTCCCGGTTGTCGACTAGGCTCTAAGCACTGCTTGATTGGCCTTGTGACGTCTTGTCGGATTTTTGCCCGCGGGGGCGGGTGCTGCACCCTTTTTCTGTCACTCGTCGACTTTTCAAACAGAACCCTGGAGCCTGCCCACTGATTCGAGAGGTGCCCCATGAGTCTGCTGCTTGAACCCTTTACCCTGCGCCAACTGACCCTGCCCAACCGCATCGCCGTGTCGCCGATGTGCCAGTACTCCAGCGTCGACGGCTTGGCCAACGACTGGCACCTGGTGCACTTGGGCAGCCGCGCGGTGGGCGGTGCCGGTCTGGTTTTCACCGAAGCCACGGCGGTGACCGCCGACGGGCGCATCACCGCCGAAGACCTTGGACTGTGGAACGACGAGCAGATCGAACCGCTGCAACGCATCACTCGCTTCATCACCGCCCAGGGTGCGGTCGCCGGTATTCAACTGGCCCACGCCGGGCGCAAGGCCAGCACCCACCGGCCTTGGATCGGCAAGCATGGCAGTGTCAAACCCGAGGACGGCGGCTGGACCCCGGTCGGGCCATCGCCGATTGCCTTCGACCCGCAGCACACCCAACCGAAGCAGCTGGATGAAGGGCAGATCGCCGAAGTGATCCAGGCCTTTGTCAACGCGGCCAAACGCGCGCTGACGGCCGGGTTCAGCGTGGTCGAGGTGCATGCTGCGCACGGCTATCTGCTGCATCAATTTCTTTCGCCGCTGAGCAATCAACGCCGCGATCAGTACGGTGGTTCGTTCGAGAATCGTATCCGTCTGGTGCTGCAGGTCACTGAAGCGGTGAGGGCGGTATGGCCGGAGGAATTGCCAGTGTTTGTCCGCGTCTCGGCGACTGATTGGGTCGAAGACGGCTGGAATCCGGATGAGACCGTGGAACTGGCGCGTCGCCTTCACACGCTGGGCGCCGATCTCATTGACGTGTCTTCAGGAGGGACTGCTGCAAACGCGGAAATCCCGGTCGGACCCGGATATCAGACGCGCTTCGCCGAGCGTGTACGCAAAGAGTCAGGCATCGCCACCGGTACTGTCGGAATGATTACCGAGCCGGCCCAGGCCGAGCACATTCTGCGTACCTGTCAGGCTGATATCATTTTCCTCGCCCGAGAGCTGCTGCGCGATCCGTACTGGCCGCTGCATGCCGACGATGATCTGGGTGGGCGCAAAGCAGTGTGGCCGGCGCAGTATCAGCGCGCGACCCATCGGGATCAGCCGATTCATGAATCGGATTTGCGCGATTGATTGAAGGCTGGAAAGCAAAAGCCCCGAGCCGGTGAGGGTCGGGGCTTTTCTATTCGGCACAATTTTGCGTTGTCAGGCGGGCCTCTTCGCGAGCAGGCTCGCTCCCACAATAGGAATGCGGACCCCTGTGGGAGCGAGCCTGCTCGCGAATGACGCCAGAACAGTCGCCTTAGAACCTCAAGGGTATTTACGCTTGTCCGGCGCCGGCGGGAAATACTGGTACAGCCAGGTCTCGCTCAACGTGCGGTCATTGGTGCGAATGAACAGGCGCAGTTCCACTGGCTCGACACTGTCATTGGTCGGATACCAATCGAACAGAATCCGGTAACCCTTGATGTCATCCAGCACCAGCACGCTGAAGTCCTGCACCTTGCCGTTGGAACAGGTAATCACCGGCTCGATTCCAGTGCCCTGTGGCAGGCGCTCGAGGCCGCCACCGGTGAAGTCCACGGCAAAGCGCCGCGCCCAGACCGGCGGGTAGTGTTCACCCGGCGCCCAACCCTCGGTGAAGCCGCCCATGCCCGAACGCGTAGCGTGCACCCGCGCCAGTGGCGTGCCGACCGGTGGCAGGGCGCTCCAGTACAGCTTGTACCCGTAGTTCAGCGAATCACCGGCAGCCACGGGTTTCTTCGGCGTCCAGAAGGCGACGATGTTGTCCAGCGTCTCGCCGGTCGTGGGAATTTCCAGCAGATCAATAGAGCCTTCGCCCCATGCGGTTGTCGGTTCTACCCACAGGCTCGGGCGCTTGCTGTACCAGTCGACGGTGTCTTGATAGTTGGCGAATTCGTGGTCGGTCTGCACCAGGCCGAAACCCTTCGGGTCCTTGTCGGCAAATGCGTTGAATTGCAGCGTCGCCGGGTTGTTCAACGGACGGCAGATCCATTCACCGTTGCCGCGCCACATCGCCAGGCGATCGGAGTCGTGGATCTGCGGGTGGATGGTGTCGCACATGCGCCGTTCGTGGGTGCCGCAGCTGAACATGCTCGTCATTGGCGCCACGCCGAGTTGTTCGATGGTGGTACGAGCATTGATGTGCGCGTCGATTTCCATGACCACGCGCTCGGCCTGGCAATCGATGTCAAAGCGATAGGCGCCGGTCGCGCTCGGCGAGTCGAGCAGGGCGTAGACCACAAAACGCGTGGCGTTCTTGTCAGGCGTCTCGAACCAGAACTTGGTGAAGTCGGGAAACTCTTCGCGTTTCTTCGCGTAAGTGTCGATGGCCAGGCCGCGCGCGGAAAGGCCATATTGGCCAGTGGCATCGACCGCACGGAAATAGCTGGCGCCGAGAAACGACACCACGTCATGCCGATCCAGCTCCGGCGCCTTGAACAGTTTGAAGCCGGCAAAACCCAGGTCGCCCTTGAGCTGCTGGGTGTCGACCGAAGTGTTCTCGTAATTGAACAGCGCCGGGCGGAAGTGCACTTCGCGCGCCATGCGTGTCTTCGGATCAACGCTGTACATGCGCACCGGTTGACGGAAACCCATGCCGACGTGGAAGAACTGCACGTCCAGCTGACCTTTGTTTTCCTTCCACAAGGAATGCTCGCCGTCGTAGCGGATCGCGTTGAAATTTTGCGGAGTCATGGTCGCCAGGGTTGGCGGCAACACCTGTTTCGTATCCTGATAGGCATTGCCGGCGAGCTGCTTGGCCTGACGCTTCAACGCCTCGAAATCGAAGGCCTGAGCCTCGCCATCGGCGGCGCCGCCATTGGCTGCCCAAGCGCGGGCGGCCAACAGGCCCGACGCGGAAAGACCGGTATAGGCCGCAATGGCCATGGACGCTTTGAGCAAATTCCTGCGGTGCATAAATACAACCTGTCGTGTGCAATCCAGCGCCGTTCCTGGCACCTGTCGGATCGGAAATTACGGTTCGGTCATGCCTTCGGCCAAACGCAACGGACTATAAACAGATGCCCGCTAGCTTAATCGGTTCGATTGTCGGGCAAAAAGGCTTGTTTGCGTTGCGTCATCTGGCAATGAAACAAGACATGTCTGTAATTTTTCTGACAGGGCTCTCTGATTTAGAGGGCATATCTGCTTTTTTCGATTAATTACTCTAAAAACCACTTTTCAACGCCGATTTAATTCCTATTCTATGGGCAAGACCGGATACAAGCCTTCGTGCCGGCGGGGCACACGACGCTGCTCGAAGAGGCAGGGCGATGTGAGGTTCAGCAGTTTCTTGACTCAATAGAGAAGGACATCGTCCATGGCAAAAATACAGGGCATCACCGAAATGTTGGGCATCTTTCCTTGCTTGGGCGGCGGGCGCAGAAGACGCCGTCTCAATTCCGAGGAATTGAAACTAGTGGAACGTTATCGAGAGCTATCGGAAAGCGACCGGATCGCCATGCGCTATCTGGTGGATGCGATGCGGAGTGTTTCGCGGTTTTAAGGAGGAGGGGAGAAGGGGGCAGGTCGAAAGGCCTGCCCCTTTTCATTGGGTAACGCTCGGAACGGGCCCTTCTGAGTGGCGAGCAACATCTCGAAGCACCTTCACGGGGCGGATTGGGGCACTTTCGAACTAGGCTGAGTGCCTTAGATCCGGATAACCCTTGTTTGGAGACGGAACATGAACACCCGTGGATTGCTCGATCAACTGCTCAAGTCCGGGCAGGAAATGCTGCAGAACAAGGCCGGCGGCGCTTCCAGCAAATCGGCTGCCAGCGGGCTTGGCGGCTTGCTCGGTGGCTCGTCTGGCTCCAGCGGCCTCGGCGGCCTGCTTTCAGGCGCGGGTGGCGGCGCATTGGCCGCAGGCGCGATGGGCCTGCTGCTCGGCAATAAAAAGGTCCGCAAGGTCGGCGGCAAAGTCGCGATCTACGGCGGCCTCGCCGCGCTGGGCGTACTGGCTTACAAGGCGTACGGCAACTACAACGCCCAAAAAGGCAGCGCACCCCAACGCGAACCGCAAACCCTCGACCGCTTGCCACCCGCTCAAGTCGAGCAGCACAGCCAGGCAATCCTCAAAGCCCTGGTCGCCGCCGCCAAAGCCGACGGCCACATCGACGAGCGCGAGCGCGAACTGATCGAAGGCGAATTCACAAAGCTCGACAACGATCAGGAACTGCAACACTGGCTCCACGCCGAACTCAACAAACCCCTCGACCCCACCGACGTCGCCCGCGCGGCGAGCACGCCGGAAATGGCGGCGGAGATGTATATCGCCAGTGTGATGCTGGTGGATGAGGAGAATTTTATGGAGAAGAGCTATCTGGATGAACTGGCACGGCAGTTGAAATTGGAGCCGGGGTTGAAGGTGGAGTTGGAGAGGCAGGTGCGGTTGGTGGGGGCGGATAGCGTGTAATCGTAGTGGCGATCGCCCGGCATCAGCAGGCGGTTGCCCTTTTACGTTAGCTAGACTTACTGCGTTTCAGTAGTTTCCGTAACGGCGTTGAATCGATCTTTGTCCCGATAGCGGACACTGCGCATGCCGCTGGCTCTGTACATACTTTTGGCACTGACCGGGTAATAGAGCTGGCAAATAGATCACTAGCAATCGGTGATTAGCGCACTGACGTCGTCGCCAGATCAGTGTTATTTAACAGTCGACCATTGAGGTCTGAGTCGG
The DNA here is from genome assembly GCF_019145195.1 of Pseudomonas siliginis. Taxonomy (GTDB): domain Bacteria; phylum Pseudomonadota; class Gammaproteobacteria; order Pseudomonadales; family Pseudomonadaceae; genus Aquipseudomonas; species Aquipseudomonas siliginis. Next base: position 8,221 of record NZ_JAHSTW010000010.1, on the reverse strand, counting down.
CGGGCCTGCCGTCGAGCAAGTTTCCTTCTGCTAGAAGTATTTGAATGGGTATGTGTCTCCCGTGATTATTATTGAATCTTTCTCTGTATATACGCTGTTGATGTTGTTGATAACCAATTGTGGGTTGGTTGGGTTTTGAAAAAGATGATAGAAGAGTTCGAAGTGTAGATAATCTTCGATCAAACTTGCTGCTAGAATTGGATGGGTGTTCAGAAGTTCGTTAAAAGTTGGGTAATCAACTGTCGCAAGCTCTGGGATGTCCATATAGCCTTGCTCGGTATCATCAATCCTGCATTCCGAAATAAACGTGTCTGCAATGGTTTTAAACTCTCTTGGAAAGTCGCCGGGTTTGATTTGCAGTATGTAGGGCTGAGTCTTGATCGTAACCGCCTCTCCGAATCCCAAGCTTCTATAAGATACGGTGCTTGGATTGACTGCGTTGCCCGAGCACTTAAATATCATGGTTTTGCTTTCGCTGTTATAAGTTTGGTTGTCGAGATTTTTTTACCCGAAAGAAAACTCCCCTTGCACTACAAGTCTGAGGCCTTTCCCAAAACAATCGCATCGGCATCGGCATCGGCATCGAACGCAGACTGCTTTAGCTTAGGGTGTTGCTTAAACAATTTTTTGCTGAGAGAGTAGCGCCGCCACATCCTATGTATTAGCCAAAGTCAGGTCCACTGCTTTCCCCGTATACTTCAGATTTGTAAAGGCTGCATCAGATTTGTTTAACTCTATGTAGTGTGTGGTCTAAAGTTTTTTCAAGGCCGCTCCAAGTTTTGGCGGTGTCGGTGAATATTGGAAATTCTCCAAGCTTGATTTGCAATTAATGAAATTCTAAAAGTGCCATTTTTGCTAAATAATAGATGCCATCCGATGTCTATTATTTGTTCCAGGCCAGTAGTTGGGCTCGTCGTGATTTTTGCTGTTCACGTCCAGGTTGTCGGTGTATTCGTAGCGGGTAGTACTGCCGAGTTCGTTCTATTCGGCAGTTACGCGATCGTCAGTTGTTGGTATACGCGCGCGTGGTACGCTGAGCAGATTAGATGTGCCAGGTGACTCGCGGCGTTTCATTTGTAAAAAAGCTGCATTGAGAAAGGGCAAGCATCGAAAATCTTGTGTCGACACTTCCTATGTTTTGAAAACTCGATAGCCGGCATCAAAGACGCTTATGGTATGCATGTTGCTGTAATTCACTTCGAATATTCCTTCAATTGGCGGTTGCGTGCGTTTCGCCTGTAAATTTAGAGTTTCTGCCACGTTTCGAAGTTTATGGTATGTTGCTATGTAGACATGATCGGAAGCGGAGAAGTCAAGAGTTATCTTTTGGGGTGAAATAATCGCAAGATTGATTAGTAGTTGAGGTGATGTGAATGATCTACCTCCAATGTCATAGATTTTGTCTTTATTTTCCAGTTTGGGTCTGTAAATTTCATGTAATAAGTAGTCTTTCCCTTGATCTAAGACTCTTACCAGTTTTTCGTGACCTTTTATTTTTTCAAATGTAACGGCTGCTTTTTTGATTATTAGGAAGCCATCCTCGTCCATGTTTTCTAGAAAGTTTAAGTCTTGGCTTTCTATTGAAGACGTTATTGGCTAATCTAATAGGTTGAGAACAAAATTGAAGATTTCTACTTGGAATTTTTCCTTTATGTTTTCAGTGGGAGGGATATTCATGTAGGATATAATTCCGCCTGCATCGTCGTAATCGATTGCACCAAAATATCTGTAATGTCAATGTAGATATTCATATTGCTTTTTTGATTGCCGATTGATTATAGGCTGTCTTAATTAATTGTTGGTTCTTTATTGGCGCCTTTTTGGTAAGTGGCGTTGGGCGTTTGTCGGTAATATTTTAAAAGTTCGCTTATACAAGATTTGGTGGGCTTGGCTATTATATTTCTGATGATTCTGCTTTCGCAAGTAAACTATATATTTCTGGTTCTATTTCACTTTTTGGTGTGGTATCTATTATCTGCTTTACATGGTGAGAGTATTTTTTTTCAATCGGTACTTCGGCCCAGTCGAGCTCGTAAATAGAAATAATTTTAACGTCTTTATATTCCGATTTTGAAAGTAGAGTCTTTAAAATTTCTATGGCTTGGGTGGTACGATTTTCTCCAAGTGAAACGGCGCATCTTTGTTGCCAAAATTCCGGCATTTTGAGTATTGCTTTTTTTAGGACTTCCCAGTCCTTATCACTGAAGTCTATGAGTACCGTTTTAGCAACTAGCTCGGTGCTGTATTCAGTCCATGGTGAATCTTCAGATTCACCTATCCATGAGCAGAGCTTTTTATATAGATTTTCTTCATTGCCAGTCGTCATGGTGTTGCTCCCGTAGGGTATGAAGAAGTGATGACATCGTTTTCTTTAATAACCTGCCATTGAACTCCGTCCACGATTTTGGTGTGTTCGGTCACTACCGCGCCTGGATCGTTCCGTAACACTCTGCCTGGCTCTGCTGCTACCTCATCAGTAACTCTCAAGATTTTCGCGTCACTCCAAGATTTCGGCGCAAATGTATGTCTATTTGGAGACTTTGCTGCAGACCAGCCGATGGTTCCATCCTTACGCTCTAAAATCATTTTAAAATTTTTAACGCTGGTAGTTCCGTCCTTGTTAGTGCTGACAATATCGTACTGATATTTTGGAGAGTTCATAACCTGCGCCGAATGACCGCCTACTGGTTTGTTATGGCCGGGGCTCCGTGTGCCATACAGTATTTTGTTCTGCATTGCCTTGGGGATCGGTCCGGTATAGGGCGCTTCGGGGCTGCCGTCATCAACTTTCGATTTTTTTTCTTCTTGGTCAGTTCGGTTACCTGATGAATCTTTATCTCCGGCTCCGGGACATGTATTCAATCCTAGCGGATCCACCCACCCCGTAGGATTGGTCACGTACTGGTAGCTGTTCAACCCACCCGCAAGCTTGATCGGGTCCGGCGTCAAGAACCGCCCAGTGCTCGGATTGTAGTAGCGGTGGCGGTTGTAATGTAACCCTGTCTCGGCGTCGAAATACTGCCCTTGAAAACGCAGCGGATTATCGATTTCGCTGACATCCAGCGCTGCGAGGTTGCCATAGGCGCGGTACTTCGCGGACCACATGATTTCGCCACTGTAGTCGGTGAGCTCTTGCGGAGTGCCGAGGTGGTCGAGTTGATAGTAGAACGGGGCCGCTTTTAGCGGGCCTTCGTCGTCGAGCATTGCCAACGGGCGGAAACTGCCCGGTTCGTAGATGTAGCTGCGATAACGATTTTCTGCGCTTTCGGCGATGAGGCGTTCGCCTTGCCAGAGGAATTCAGTGGTGTGGCCGTCGACGGTTTTCTCGATGCGGCGGCCGAAGGCGTCGTATTTGTAAGATGCGGTGCTGCCTCCCGGCAGGCTGACGCCGATCAGGCGGTGCTGGCAGTCGTAGCGGTATTCGGTGACGAGCTTCTGGCCGGTGCCGCGACGCTCGCGGATCAGGTTGCCGTACGCGTCGTAATCGTAATGGCGGTCGCCTTGCATCAGTAGGCGGTTGCCTTTGACGTTTGCGAGGTTCGCAACGGGCAGGTCATTTTGTCCGAGGAGGTTGCCTGCCGGGTCGTGAGCGAAGCTCTCTGGCATGGCGCCGCGTACGCTGATCAGTCGGTCGAGTGGATCGTAGTGATAGCTGCGGTTGCCTTTGCGGCTGTCGTTAATACCGGCGAGGTTGCCGTTGGCATCGTAGTTGTAGCGACGCTGGAACAGGTGTTTGTCCCGTTGGCTGACGCTGTGTGCCTGTAGTCGGCCCTGTTCATCGTATTGGTATTGGCTAAGCAGCGAGCCTTGTTGGCGCTGTTGCTCGCGGCCTGCATTGAATTGGTGGCTGGTCAGGCGTGAACCGTTCAGGTCGATGTTGCTCAGGCGTCCACCGGACAAATGACGGTAATCGAGCGTGCAGCCATCCGGCAGACGGCAGTGGCTGAGTTGGCCGACGTTGTCGTAGGCGTAACGGGTGGTGCCCCAGCCCTGATGTTCGGTGATCAAGCGATCTTGCACGTCGTATTCATAAGCGAGCGGCCAATGGCCGTCGTCGACGTTTACCAGGCGACCGAGTGCGTCGTAGCTGTAATGAATCTCTTCGCCATCGGGCAGCGTCTTGACCAGCAAACGGCCTGCGGCATCGCGCTGGTATTCGGTAACCAGTTCACTACCGTCGTCACCGAACTCGGTTTTCTTCAGCAGTTGGCCGTTCAGGTCGTACTCGTACGCGGTGCGACGACCGTCGAAGCCGGTTTCCTGCTGGATCAGACCGTTGGCGTAGTAATCGAGATGGTAATGCTCGCCGCGCTCGTTTTCGATTTCAGTGAGCAGCAGGCGCGAGTTGTCGTAGCGGTAGCGAAGTTGGCTACCGTCGGGATTGATGCGGCGGCTGACGAGGTGCAGATTGTCGGCGTATTCGTAGCGGGTGATACGGCCGAGCTCGTCGCGTTCGGCGGTGACTCGACCGTATGCGTTGTATGTAAATGCCCGTGTTGCTCCACCGGGCAAAGTAATTTGTGCCAGGCGATTCGCGGCATCCCATTGGAAGTGCGTGATTGCACCGTTTTCGTCCTGACGTGTGATCTGCCGGCCGAGTGCGTCGTAACGGTATTTGCGCTGACTACCATCGGGCAGGCGCTCTTCCAGAAGCTGGCCGAGACTATTCCAGCCCAACTGGTGCCGGCTGCCATCGGGCAAGCCGATTTCCTGCAAGCGGCCCCGACGGTCATAGCTGTAGTAGGTGGTGTTGCCTTCTGGATCTGTCTGTTGGGTGATATCGCCTTGATTGTTGCGCTGATATTTCCAGACTGCTTTACCGCGAACAACCTTACTTACGAACCCACGGCTGTACTCGTAGCCGGTCGGTTCGTCTTCTGGAGGTATGACTGCGACCAGGTGCCCTGATTCGCTGTATCGGTATTCGGTGATAGCTCCGAGCGGATTTTGCTCTGCGATCAGGCGTCCCTTTTCGTCATATGCCTTGAGATTTTCGGCTCCGTCCGGATCAATTTGAGCAACCAGTCGGGCTTGGTCGTCGTGGGTGTATATCTCTTCGCTACCGTCTGCGTTCGTGACAGTGACACTTCCCTTATCATCCCAAACGTAGCGAGTATCCATCTGCGAGAAGTTCGCCCAGTGATGAATACAGCGTGCAGATTTGCCCTCTCTTTCCCATTCCCAGTAGAAGCTGGCACCTCCGGCTAGACGGCGCTCGAGAATGACGTTTTGATCGTTATAGGCGTAACGCTCGGCTTCTCCAGCGGCGTTTTTCGCTTCAATCAAGCGGTGTTGCGAGTCGTAGGCATAACTGATTATCGTCTGGACAGTGGTCCATCCGTCTTCCAGATTGTCTGCTGGTGTGAACTGTTGATAGTCGACCGCCACAATATGCGTGCGATCGTAGCGCAACAGCAAGGCACGACCGGCACCATTGTCGATACGTTTGATCCGACTGTGAATATCGCGCGTGACATGAAGGCGGTTGTCGTATTTGTCACTGATGGCTATCAGTGTTGCGCCTTTGCGATCGTAGCGGAAGTGATAGAACTGAGCATGCTCACCAGCCTGAGTGAGAATAAGTTCTGATGGATCGTCCCCGATGAAGATGGCTGCTTCCGAGAGGCTATTGGTTATCGCCGGGCGTTGAATGCTTGGAAGTGGGAAGGTGATCACCCGGTTTTCATGATCGGTCCATACCACTTCATCGACGTTGATTTCTAACCGCTGTGCTAACGCGTGGCTCCAGCCAAAACCCAGCCCACAATCGATTTCCGCTGCGCTGGTTCTATAGAGACGAGTCCAGCTAAATGGTACAGCCCCTCCGAGCTCTCCATCGGTCAGCGTCAGTAGCTCTTCGCCAGTGACCATGGAGACCGGGCAGCCGTTAGTGCAAGTGTTCTTTGCGCAAGTTGCGCTTTTTTCATCTGGGGTCTTGGATTGTGCAGGGGCATCGTGCCGGGTTTTCGGGGTTTCGACGGTGGTCACACGCTTCCCATCAAAACGCAACTCGGAAATCCCGTTTCTGACCTTCGCCGTTACCCCTCGGGCCGCCACAGCGGTGTACTTTGCGACATACTCCATAAAGCCGTTGATGATCTTGAACACCGACTTCACGAAGCCGATCACAGCCTTGATGACAAGCTCTCCGTACTTCTTGAGTCGGGCCGCAAGGTAGATGACGCCGGTACCTTCTGCCGCGATGGTCAATACCACGCCGATCACGATGTCGATCGCAATGCCAACGACAATTGCCGTGGTCATCTTCGCTACATCGCCCGCCATCTTCATCGGCGGCAAGCCCGCCAGCCAGATCACCGCACTGCGCACCAGCAAAAACAAAGCCGCTTCGTCACTGGCCAGCAACATGGCCTTTTTCATGATGTCCGGCGAGCTTTTGGCGACTTTGATCAGCTCGTCTGCGCCAGCGCCGAGATCCTTGGCGAATTTCTTCGGATCCTGGAGGATATCGAGCACAAGGCTGATGCCGTCCCACACACCCTTGATGGCCTCCCAGCCACCTTCAAGAATGCCGTTGCCGATGGCCATGGCTGTGCCGGAGGTCGAAAGATTCGACCATTGCGGTTTGAAGCCGGCCCATTCCTTGCGCAGGAAACCTTCAAGGTCCGCAGTCACGCCGCTGTAAGAACTGAAGAGGGCGTCGATCTGCGCCGGGGTCACTTCGTTATGGACGCGAATTGTGTAGAACTTGCCGGGCACACCGCCGGTCCATGCGGCTTTGCCTTGGGCGTCGAGTTTGACCTTGCTGACAGCACCACCGTCCACGGCCACGATTTCGACTTCGATATCGCCGACGGGAATGTCGTAAACCGATTCGAATTTGCTCTCGATCAGCAACGGACCCTTGAGCGGACATTGAGCTACGTTCGAGGTGAAGTTACCGTCGGTCATGCTCACCGTTTTACTGGTGTTGCCCGCCTTGATGACACGCTCCATGCCCAACAAGGACGGCATGTCCGCGGCACGGCTACCCTTGTCGAGAGCCTGTGCGTACCAGGTTTTTGTTTGTTCCTGATACAGCTTCAGACTGTCCTTGAAGGTGTTCAGTTGGTTGTCAACAAAGGCAACGCGATCCATCAGCCTTGCTCCAGAATCAGGTGGTTTATCAATGCTTCTTTAAGATTTTGCGGCGCATCCGGGCGGCGCACGAAGCGGGTGATTTTCAGCTTCAGATTGTTCTCGGGCCATGCGGTGTAGAGGTCCGGGCGGTCTTCTTCCAGCCACTGCATCAGGTTGCTGACCAGCGTCGCCGGATTGTCCTTGCTCAACCCTTCCAACAACCCCTTCGGCACCTCCCACCACGGCCAGTCCCGCACCTTCGGCACCACCCGCGTGCCGACTTCCAGCGCCTGTCCATTAATCAAATACCGCTCAAACACCGGCAGCACTTCTCCAGCCTTCTCCCCAAGCCCCCGCAGAATCGGATAAATATGCCGGCCATCCCAAAACCGGAAAAACACCTCGGTGCCATCCGGCATTTTCACCTGCGTCAGGCTGCGCAGGTGTTCGAACACTTCGTTCGGTTCTGAACGCGATACCGCCAGCCAACCCCAGTCGAGGGCGTCGGTTTCGGCGATCCATGGCAGGAAGGCGGAGTTGCCTTTGAGTTCGGTGAGGTAGGGCATCACCGGTTGCCAGGTGGAGTAGGGCGTGCCGCCCCAGATCGGGATGAGTTGGGCGGTGGGTTCGGTGAGGTACAGGGTTTTCAGGGCGTCTGCATCGCTGGCGGCGCTGATGATCAGGTACAGGCGCTCGCCACTTTGCAGCGGCTGGCGCGCCAGCCAGTCCTTGGGGGTGGTTCGTTCAGATGGCACAGGCACCTGCCTTGCATTTTTCGCATTCTTCACAGAACGGCGCGTTACGTTTGAGGGTGTTGATTTGCGCCGGGGTCAGGACTTGGCCGGCCTTGTCGGCATCCGCCTGTTTCAGCACGCCGGGCATCAACGGCGCGGCGCCCGTACCAACGCCGGGGCTGCCGCCAGAGTTCATGTTGATCACAGGGCCGCTCATGGTCACGCCACCAGCGTCAATCTTGATGAAGCTGCCGCCGCCGATCAGCGTGAGTTCGGCGCCGGCTTCCATCACCACTTTCATGCCGCTGCTCAGGTGGATTTCCTGTCCGGCGTCGATGAATTGGCCGGTGCCGATCTTGATGTGCTGGTTGACGCCGACGGTGAGGTGGTCGTTGGCGCGGGTTTCA
>NZ_JAHSTW010000001.1 GCF_019145195.1 Pseudomonas siliginis | reverse complement strand
GCGTTCGATCAGACGATCGGAACCACCTTCAGCAACGCGGCGTTCGATCAAGCGATCAGAGCCACCTTCAGCAACGCGGCGTTCGATCAGACGATCGGAACCACCTTCAGCAACACGGCGTTCGATCAAGCGATCAGAGCCACCTTCAGCAACGCGGCGTTCGATCAGACGATCGGAACCACCTTCGGCAACACGGCGTTCGATCAGACGATCCGAACCGCCTTCAGCCAGACGGCTTTCGATCAGCTTGTCCGAGCCGCCTTCAGCGACCAGGGTGTGAGCAGGCGTTACTGCAAAAGCGTTAACTGCAAAAACCGAGAAAGCGATGCCGAGAAGGGTTTGGCGTTTCATGATCGTGTGCTCCAGGAAGTTGTTTGTTTGTCTGGAGCCGATGTTACGCCGCGCAGTTTTTATGAGAACTTCATTGAGGTGATGGTGAACATCGACGCCGATGATGTTTGCCAGGAGCGGTGATTCAGAGCGCTTTCGCCCGGATGCACAACTCGCCGCTGGCACGAATCAGCGCCAGGTCATGCAGCGAATCGGCGGCCAGACCGTTGCGGACATCGGCCAGCCATGCTGGGCAATTCGGATCCTGGCGATAGGGCGCGAAGGCGGCGTACTGCTGCAACAAGCGCTTTTGCAGTTCATCCAGGCGCGGGCGGATCTGTTCGCCCAGATCCGGACGCGGTGTGTCCGGTGCAGCACCTGCCGCTTGCCATTGCGCGAGCAGACCGTATTGCACCAGTTTGTTCGCTTCCATCTGTGCGGCGATCAGTTGCGCGACGTCGTCCGGATCGAGTTTGTGTTCGGTGGCCAGAGTTCGGGCATTGGCGATGACCTGCGCCTCACGCGGGCTGTCCTGAATAGGCTTGCCGCTGTCCCATTTGGTCAACGCAACCAGATCACCGATGCTCAGGCGTTCATTCAAAGTGGCCAGTAGCGGTTTCAATGAAACAGGCGCCGCTGCGGGTGCGGCTGCCTGCGCGTAGGCGGCCGACAGAGCGAGGAGGGAGCCAAGCAGAAAATTTGCAACGTTACGCATGAACCGAGCCTCAATAGTACGTGTCGACAGAGTCGCTGATTTACCACAGCCGCAACACTGACACAAAGCGATGCACGGCATTTACACAAATGCAAAACAGACAATCAACACTGTCTGGAAATGTTGATTGCACGCTGCACGCAACTCACCGAAGCTATCGTCAATCAGGCCTGCCGCCGTCGAGATGGACCTCCATTCAATGCAAAGCGCCACCTTCGCCAAGCCGCTCTGGCAAACCTATCTGCTGTTTCTCGCACCGATGGTGCTGTCGAACTTCCTGCAATCGATGTCCGGGACGGTCAACAGCATCTACATCGGCCAAATGCTCGGCACTCAAGCGTTGGCGGCAGTGTCCGGCATGTTTCCCGTCGTGTTCTTTTTCATCGCCCTGGTCATCGGCCTTGGAGCTGGCGCAGGCGTGTTGATCGGTCAGGCGTGGGGCGCGCGCGAAACGCACATGGTCAAGGCGATTGCCGGAGCGACGTTGCTGCTGGGTGTGTTGATCGGTCTGGTCGCGGCGGTGCTGGGCACGGTGTTTGCGCGACAGGCACTGACGGGGTTGGGCACGCCGGCGGATGTGCTCGACGACGCAGTGGACTATGCCCACGTCATGTTGTGGATTCTGCCATCGCTACTGGTATTCGTGCTGTTCACCCAATTGCTGCGTGGTGTCAGCGATACGCTGTCGCCACTGCTCGCGCTGATCGTCTCCACCGCCGTGGGGCTGGCGCTGACGCCGGCATTGATTCGCGGCTGGCTGGGCTTGCCACCGTTGGGCATTCAGAGCGCGGCGTATGCCGGGCTGGCGGGGAATCTCTCAGCAATGGCGTGGCTGGCATGGCGGTTGATCCGCAAGGGCCATCCGCTGGCGCCGGATCGAGAGTTCTTTGCCGCGCTGCGACTGGATCGGGTCATTCTCGGCAAGGTCCTGCGCATCGGCCTGCCCACTGGCGTGCAGATGATCGTGCTGTCGTTGTCGGAGCTGGTGATCCTGGCACTGGTCAACCAGCACGGCTCGCAAGCGACAGCGGCCTATGGCGCAGTCACCCAGATCGTCAACTACGTGCAGTTTCCGGCGCTGTCGATTGCGATCACCGCATCGATTCTGGGTGCCCAGGCAATCGGCGCCGGGCATCTGCAACGCATGGGTCCGATCCTGCGCACCGGGCTGTTGATCAATGTGTGCCTGACCGGTGGCCTGATTGTGCTGGGTTATCTGCTATCGCACTGGTTGCTGGGCCTGTTCCTCACCGAAGATTCGACCCGGGCGATGGCCGAGCATCTGCTGCACATCATGCTCTGGAGCCTGTTGGTGTTCGGCTTCCAGGCCATCATCGGCGGGATCATGCGCGCCAGCGGCACCGTCCTGGTGCCGGTGGTCATTTCGATTGTCTGCGTGGTCGGCGTGCAGTTGCCGGCGGCGTACTGGCTCGACGGGCAGTTCGGTTTGCAGGGTGTGTGGATGGCGTTTCCGGTTGCCTATTTGGGGATGCTGATTTTGCAGACCCTGTATTACAAATTGGTGTGGAAGCATCAGAAGATAGAGCGGTTGATATAGGCGCTGGCATAACAACGGGTTGTTGGCTTAAGTTAACCAAGGCCCTCGACGACGCACGCCGCCAGGAGAATGTCATGACGTTGCGATTGCTGCTGGTTGCCGCGTTTACATCGTGCGTCATGGTCGGTGCGCAGGCGGCTGAATATAACCGGGTCAACACCAGCGCCAGCCAGATCAGCTTCACCTATCAGCAGATGGGCTCGCGAATGTACGGCACCTTCGGCAAGTTCGAGGCGACGCTGGACTTCGATACCGACGACCTCGGCAAAGCCCAGACCACGCTGCATATCGATCTCGCCAGCATCGATGCCGGCAGTGAAGACGCCAATACCGAACTGGTGAAACCGGCGTGGTTCGACACCGGGAAATTCCCGCTCGCGGTGTTCAAGTCCAGCCGTTTTACTCAAGTTGACGAGCGTCGTTACCAAGTCGCCGGTCAGCTCACGCTCAAGGGCATCACTCGCGAGGTCGAGGTGCCGGTGGAGCTGAAACCGGACAACGCCATTGGCATTTTCGACGGCGAGCTGGTGCTCAACCGTGAGGAGTTCGGCCTCGGCGCAGGGGAGTGGGCTGACAGCGTGGTGTCGAGGGACATCAACATCAAATTCAGGGTGGTGGCGCCACAACAGTGACGGTTCAATAGATTCGGCACGGTATGATGTCGCGGTTCGTCGACGGCTCTGATCATCGGCAACGTTTTTTATCGCCGGAGTTTGCCCATGCCACGCATCACCCACTACACCTCCCCATGCCCGGAAAGCGTCAACAGCCAGATCCTGCAAATGGTCGTCGATTACCTGACCGACATCAGTGCGGTCGGCCTCGGCCCGAGCAATCTGCTGTACAACGTTTATCAGTACGCGGTGGGTTATGAGGTGCACCTGTACCTTGAGGCGTTGAACGGCCAGAAGGGCACCGAGGTGAAATTGCTGGTGGCCACCGACGATGAGGATCCAGAGCAGGTCATAGGCTTTCTGCTGTACCTGCCGGTGCAGGGCGATTGGGAGGCGTGCAGCGTCGCGTACATGGCGGTGCGTGAAGGTCATCGGCGTCAGGGTGTGGCGCGGGCGATGCTCGCGGACATGGTCGGGCGCTACCCGCATGCGGAACTGGCCTGCAGCATTGGCAAGGTACCGTATTTCGAGGCACTGGGTTTTGAAGTGATCGGCCAGCGCGAAACGCAGGTGCTGATGAGCACGCGGCATTACCGCAGCAACGGCCTGCGCGGGTTCATCGACACCACGCCGATCTATCGCTCGCTGGAAGTGCAGCAGATTCACACCTATCTGCTGCAGAAGAACGGCAAGCGCGCGATGCTCGATGCGGAAAAACAACGCGATCGCCATCTGGACCAGACCAGCCGCCACGTAGAAGAATTCGTCCGTCAGCGCCTGACTCTGCATTGACCGGGAGCGTGCAGCGGACGACTCAAGTACCGCCAGTCGTCCTTGCACAATGCCGGTTCATGCCGGACGCGACCCCGGCCAACCGGATTTTTTCAGCGCCGCCAGAAGCGTCTGCCCATCCAGGCCCGGCACCGAATGACCGTTGCCCTCGCTGCTGTTGCTGGCGAGCAGGGCATTGATGATCGCTTCTTCCACGGCTTCGGTCGCGGCCAGAAACAGCTCGCTGATGTGGTCGTTGTTGACCATGCGCAAACCGTCGCAGGTGGCTGCGCGTTTAGCCTCGTAAGCGGCAGGCGGGACATGATCATTGCCGGTGGCGAAAGCAATGAAGATGTCGCCGCTGTGGTCTTCGTTACCGCCGCCGGTACGCGCCAGGCCCAGGCTGGCACGCTGTGCCAGGCGCGTGCATTGATGGGGCAGCAGCGGCGCATCAGTCGCCAGGCAAACGACGATCGAGCCCATGCCCGGGTGCGGCAGCGCTGCCCGCAGGAACGGTGAATCCTTCTGTTCCATATAGCGCCCGACCGGGTAACCATCGACGCGTAATTCACTGCGAATGCCGTGGTTGGCCTGCACGATCGCGCCAACGGTCCAGCCTCCCTGGGCAGCACTCAAACGGCGCGATGCGGTGCCGATGCCACCTTTGAATTCGTGGCAGATCATGCCGCTGCCACCACCCACCGCACCTTCGACTACCGGCCCATCCACGGCGCCGTTCAGTGCCTCGGCGACATGCTCGGGTTTGACGTGAAAGCCGTTGATGTCATTGAGCAGTCCATCGAAGGTTTCCAGCACCACCGGCATATTCCAGTAAAGCCGCCCGTCATCCGGCTGTTGCTCACGGTCCAGCACAATCAGCGCATCCCGCACCACACCGAGGCTGTGGGTGTTGGTAAAGGCAATCGGACTGGTCAGCAGACCGGCCTCGCGAATCCATTCCAGGCCGGTCGCATCACCGTTGCCATTGAGTACATGCACGCCGGCAAAGCACGGTTGCTGGCTGGTCGAGCCGGGGCGCGGCTCGATCAGCGTGACGCCGGTGCAGATGTCACGGCCGCTGCTGCTGCGACCACGTACATTGCTGTGACCGACGCGCACCCCCGGCACATCGGTAATGGCGTTGAGCGGGCCGGGTTGCATCTGGCCAATCAGGATATCGAGATCACGGGCACGCGGATTCATAAGATTCAGTCTCTTCATTGAAAAGGTCGGGCGGCTTACCGCTCGGATGAGGCAGGCAGATTTCTTGCGCGGGTTACTGGCCGTTCTTGACCTTGCTCCACACCCGCGTACGCACGCGTTCGGCGGCTTTGGGCAAGGGTTCGAGGGTGTAGAGGGTGGCCATGGCGGCAGGGGACGGGTAGACCGCCGGGTTGTCGCGAGTGGCTGCTGCCACCAGCGTTGTCGCGGCGCGATTGCCATTCGGGTACGACAAGTGATCACTGACCGGCGCGATCACCTCCGGCCGCAGCAGGTAATCGATAAACGCCAGGCCCTGGGCGCGATTGGGCGCGTCCTTGAGCAGTACCAGAGTGTCGAACCACACCGGCGCGCCTTCCTTTGGCAGGCTGTAGGCGATCTTTACGCCGTTATTGGCCTGCTCGGCGTTGGTCTTGGCTTCGAGCATCGCCCCGGACCAGCCAACCGCCACGCAGATATTGCCGTTGGACAGATCGCTGATGAACTTCGAAGAGTTGAAGTAGGCGATGTGCGGGCGCAGCTTGAGCAGCAATGCTTCGGCTTTTTTGTAGTCCTCGGGATCGGTGCTGTTGGGCGGCAAGCCCAGGTAATGCAGGGCGACCGGCAGCATTTCCGACGGCGAATCGAGCATCGCCACGCCGCACTCGGCCAGTTTGGCCAGATTGGCTTCGTTGAACAGCAACTCCCAGGAGTCCACCGGCGCTTTGTCACCCAACACGGCGCGGACTTTGTCGACGTTGTAGCCGATGCCGTTGGTGCCCCACAGGTAAGGCACGGCGTACTGATTGCCCGGATCGTTGACCGCGAGTTTCTTCAACAGCTCGGGGTCGAGATTCTGCCAGCCTGGCAGTTGATCGCGAGGCAAAGGGGCGAGGGCGCCGGCCTTGATCAGGGTCGGCAGGCTGAAGTTGCTCGCCACTACAACGTCGTAGCCGCTGCGGCTGGTCATTAGTTTGCCTTCGAGCACTTCGGCGCTGTCGAAGGTGTCGTACACCGGCCGGATGCCGCTGTCGCGCTGGAAATCATGCAGCGTGTTCGGCCCGATGTAGTCGTACCAGTTGTAGACATGCACGCTCGATACGTCTGCCGCCATGGCGACCGAGGAGAGACAAAAACAGGCCAGCAGGCCCGGGTTGATAGATCCACGGTGACGACGCATGATGCGGCACTCCTGGCCTGTCGCAGGCCGGTGATGAACTGGAGTGGTCAGGCTAGCGGGCCGGTCACACCAGCCCCATTCCCATCATGGGTTACTCGAAAGGGGTAGTGCGTGGACGCGTTGTTGCAGGAATTGCCGGTGCATCAGAGTCTGGCGCGGGTATTTACCCAGCTCGGGCAGGACGGTTTCTGGCGCGCGCTGGTCGACACCCTGCGCCTGCTGGTGCCGCTGGACAATGCCCTCGTCGCCCTGATGCAGCCCGGCCAGCCGCCGCGTTTGCTGATCGACTTCGACAGCAAGGGCTATGTCGACGATCAGCAAGAGCTGGCCGGTTATACCGCCGGCATGTACCTGCTCGATCCGTTTTATCAAGCCGCCGTCAGCGGGATCAGCGACGGCCTGCACAGCCTGGCGTCCGTTGCGCCGGATCAGTTTCTGCACAGCGAGTATTACCAGAGCTACTTTCGTGCCGTGGTGGGCGAGGATGAATTGCAGTTTCTGATCAACGTCGAAGGCGCGGTACTCGGCTTGTCCCTGGGCCGCTCGACCGCGTTTGGCATGGCCGAGCAGGGCCGGCTGTTGTGCGTTCGTGACTGGGTATTGGCGGCGATGCATCGCCACATGCAGTTGCTGCCACCGCAAGGACCGGTGGCTGAAGCGGTGGTGGGTGATCTGGCGACGTTGCTGGACCGTTTCGATGCCCGGCTGACAGCACGCGAGATCGACACGGCGCGCCTGATCCTGCAGGGCTTTTCCAGCAAGGCGATGGCCCAGCAGATGGGGATTTCGCCGGAGACCGTGAAAGTGCATCGACGCAATCTCTATCACAAGCTCAACGTCACCGGGCATGGTGAGTTGTTTGCACTGGTGCTGCGGCCGACGGTTTTTTGATCAACACAGAACTTGTGTGGGAGCGAGCCTGCTCGCGAAAGCGGTGTATCAGTCAACAAAATTGTTATCTGACACTGCGCTTTCGCGAGCAGGCTCGCTCCCACAGGTGAATTTATGCTGTGTCAGTGGGTGCGGCGGAAGACCAGGGCTTTCAGGCCGCTCTCTGAGTCGATATCGGGAAACTCCGGCGGATTGTCCAGCCGATGATCGAAGCGCAGGCTCGGCGCTTCCTGGGTCACGCCATCAATGAGAAAGTCGGAACCGAACGACGGGTCGTTCATGCACGCCAGCACCGTGCCTTGCGCGGTGAGCAGTTCCGGCAAGCGGCGCAATACGCGTTGATAGTCCTTAGTCAGCAAAAAGCTGCCTTTCTGAAACGACGGCGGGTCGATGATCACCAGATCGTACGGGCCGCTGTTGATCACCTTGCCCCAGGATTTGAACAGGTCGTGGCCGAGAAAGCTGACCTTGCTCAGGTCGTGGCCGTTCAGGCGGTGATTGTCACGCCCTCGGCTCAGGGCCGCACGGGACATGTCGAGATTCACCACATGGCTGGCGCCACCCTCGATTGCCGCTACGGAAAAACCGCAGGTGTAGGCGAACAGGTTCAACACCCGCTTGCCCGCCGCCTGTTCGCGCACCCAGTTGCGGCCGTAACGCATGTCGAGAAACAGTCCGGCGTTCTGCTTGCGTCCCAAGTCGACGCGGTACTGCAAGCCGCCCTCGACGATGGTCATTTCTTCGATTTCCTCACCGATCAGCCATTCGGCCGTGCTCTGCGGCAGATAACGATGCTGGATCAGCAAAGTGTGCGCGCCGGACTGCTGCCATTCGGCCGAGGCGGCGAGTTGCAGCAGTAAATCCCGCAGATCCTGCAGTTGCTCAGGCGCCGGTTCTTTGAACAGCGACACCAGCACCACGCCCTGCAACCAGTCCACGGTCAACTGCTCCAACCCCGGCCAGCAGCGCCCGCGCCCGTGAAACAAACGACGGGTTTCGCTGGGTGCCGCCGCCAGTGCGGGCAGCAAATGAGCGTGGAGGGTAGCGAGGGCTTGAGGGTTCATGGATCAGGATCGGCCAGGCAAAGGGCCGGCATTTTAACCACAATTGAGGGTTTTCGATGGGCGCCGCGCTTCGAAAAACAACACCTTGGCGAAATCTGCTGTATCAAAAGTGAATTTCTACAAGGCGCGCTGCTCATACCTGATAAGCAGCGGATTCAAACCGCTTATCAAAAATGTAATTCGGGGGAGTGCTGTTCATGTGCCCTACACCTACGTCGAGCGCGCACCTTCCTGGCGGGTTGATTCTGGTTGTCGAGGACGATCCGTTGATTCTGGAGTTCCTTTGCGAAATTCTCCAGGAGGAAGGGTTCAAGGTCGAACCGCAAACCAGCGCCGACGCTGCGTCGCTGTATCTGGAAAAGCACGCGGCGGACGTCGCGTTGTTGCTGACCGACATCACCATGCCCGGCACGCTTAACGGCGCGGACCTGGCCAATCTGTTCGGCGATCGCTGGCCGGAAAAACCGGTGATGGTCATGTCCGGCTATGAAACGCCTGAGACCTCCGGGGTCAAGCATTCGGTAGCGTTTATCAAAAAGCCGTGGGCGATCGGCCAGTTGCTCGACTGTGTGGAAAGTGCGTTCAAATCCAAGGCCCCGCAGTTGCACTGACAAGTGCTACATTGCCGGGCCAGGCTGCCCGGCCAACTGTCAGAGGATTTGTTCTTTTGTCTGCACAAGCATCGGTTTTTGATCGCGCATTCGGCGCGTTCCTGTTTGACATGGACGGCACCGTCCTCAATTCCATCGCCGCCGCCGAGCGCATCTGGTCAGCGTGGGCGGTGCGCCATGGTGTTGATGTCGAGACATTCCTGCCGACCATCCATGGCGCGCGGGCGATCGACACCATCACTCGGCTGAATCTGCCGGGGCTGGATGCTGAGGAACAGGCGGCGTTCATCACCGCAGCGGAAATCAATGACGTTGAAGGCATTGTCGAGATCCCTGCGGCGGCAGCCTTTCTCAACGCGCTGCCGAAAAATCGTTGGGCGATGGTGACGTCAGCGCCTCGCGATCTGGCCCTGCGGCGGATGGCGGCGGCGGGGATTCCCGAGCCGGCGGTGATGATCACGGCGGAAGATGTAAAGGCTGGCAAACCTGATCCTGCGGGTTATCTCTTGGCTGCAAATAAGCTGGGAGTCGAGCCGGCTGACTGTCTGATTTTTGAAGACGCCACGGTTGGCATTCAGGCTGCGGAAGCGGCGGGCGCGGCGTTGATGATCATCACCACCACGCACCAGCATCCGATCGAAACGGCGCATGCGACGTTGGCCAGTTACGATGCAATCGGCGTCGGGGTCGATGGCGATGGCTTGCTTCATCTGCTGCAAAACTGAACCGGTGCGAAAAGCGTCATCCCCGTCACCGGTCGGCAGCTCAACCATGCCGGCAATATCGCAACTACGCTGATCCATGCTTCTGAAATCGCCGGCGAGTTAGAGCCCGTAACAGGCATCGACCGTCCGGCGAGATCCCTTGCCCACCGATGAGGTAAACGCATGAAGATCGATCTGAGTGGAAAACTGGCCATTGTCAGCGGCAGTACCGGCGGCATCGGTCTGGGCATCAGCCAGTCGCTGGCCGAAGCCGGGGCGACGGTTGTGGTCATCGGTCGCGACACGGCCAAGGTCGAGCAGGCACTGGCGAGCATTCGCCAAGCCGTGCCAAGCGCGCAGTTGCGTGGTCTGACCGCCGATCTGGGCACGGCCGAGGGCGCGGAAAAGCTGTTCGCCGCCGAACCGCGCGCGGACATTCTGGTGAACAACCTCGGCATCTTCAACGACGTCGATTTCTTCGAGACTCCCGACAGTGAGTGGACGCGCTTCTACGAGGTCAACGTGATTTCCGGCGTGCGCCTGGCGCGGCATTATGTGCCGGCGATGGTTGAGCAGGGCTGGGGCCGGGTGATCTTTCTGTCATCGGAATCCGGCGTGGCGACGCCGGCGGACATGCTCAATTACGGCGTGACCAAAAGCGCCAACCTGGCGGTGTCCCACGGCCTGGCCAAACGTCTGGCTGGTACCGGTGTCACGGTCAATGCAATCCTGCCGGGGCCGACTTTCACCGATGGCCTGCAGGACATGCTCAAGGACGCGGCCGCCGAGTCCGGGCGCGAGCTGCGCGACGAAGCCGACGCCTTTGTGCGCAAGGCCCGTCCGACCTCGATCATTCAGCGCGTGGCGGATGTTTCGGAAGTGGCGCATCTGGTCACTTACATTGCTTCACCGCTGTCCTCGGCCACCACGGGCGCAGCCTTGCGCGTAGATGGCGGTGTGGTCGACAGCCTGACTATCTGAATTTTGCAAAAGAGAGGTTTTATGCCAACTGCATCCGCAACCATCGACATCCCGGCCTCGGCCGATCAGGTCTGGCAATTGATCGGCGGCTTCAACACGCTGCCGGACTGGCTGCCATTGATTACCAACAGTGAACTGAGCGAAGGCGGGCGCGTACGCACCCTGAAAACGGGCGATGGCGGCGTGGTGGTCGAACGTCTGCAGACTTTCGACAACGCTGCCCGAACGTACAGCTATTCGATCGAACAGGCACCGTTTCCGGCCAGCGATTACCTGGCGACGATCAAGGTTGAAGCCCAAGGGCATGGCGCGCGGGTGACGTGGTCGGGGCGCTTCAATGCGCTCGGCGTGAGCGATGAAGAAGTGGTGGCGCTGTTCAACGGCATCTACCAAGGCGGGCTCGAAGCCTTGCGGGCGAATTACCCGACCTGAGACGCCGATCGTTCCCACGCTCTGCGTGGGAATGCAGCCCGGGACGCTCTGCGTCCCATTTCGAAAGCCGGAACGCGGAGCGTCCCTTGAGGCATTCCCACGCGGAGCGTGGGAACGATCGGCGCGAGACGTCAGGCCTGACTAATCAAACTCTGCCGACAATCCAGCACCAGTTTCGCCCCACCCAAATCACTGCCGCCCACCTCAAGACTGAAGCCGTGCAGGCTGACTATCGCCGCAACGATCGACAACCCCAGACCAAAACCACTCTGCGGCTGGCCACCCTCGGTGCGGTAAAACCGCTGGAACACCGCCTCACGTTCCGCCTCGGGAATCCCCGGGCCTGAATCGTGCACCTCGATCCGCGTCTGCCCACCGGCATTGACCCCACGCAACATCACCGTGCCGCCGGGCGGGGTGAATTTGATCGAGTTGCTCAACAGGTTCGCCAGCGCTTCGAACAGCAACGCGCGGTCGCCATTGAGCGGCGGCAGCGTCTCCGGCATGTTCAACTGGAAACGCAGATCGCCTTCCTCGGCCAGCGGCAGATAGAACTCGTGCAACTCCTCCAGCAAACGCACCGGATCAAGTTCGACGAAACCTGAACGGCGCTGGCGATCCTCCAGCTCGGAAATCCGCAACAAACCGCGAAAGCGCGCCATCAGCGTATCCGCTTCAGCCAGTACCAAGTCCAGTTGCGCCGCTTCTTGCGAACCTTCGCCGGCCTGTTGCTGCATGCGATACAACTGCGCGCGCAGGCGGGTCAGCGGCGTGCGCAAATCGTGGGCGATGTTGTCGCAGACACCTTTGACCTCGTTCATCAAGCGCTCGATGCGCTCGAGCATGGCGTTGACGATGGCGGCGAGCATGTCCAGTTCGTCGCGGCGATTGGACAACGGCAAGCGGTGCGTCAGGTCGCCGGCAACGATGGCCTGCGCGCTGTTCTGGATCGCGCGGATGCGCTGCAGCGGTCGACGCCGCAGCAGATGCCAACCGGCGACCCCGGGAATAATCGTCAACGACACGCCCCAGAACAGCGCGTGCAAAATGATCCGCGTCACCGCAAACAGCGAACCGTTGTCACGCAGCAGCACCAGCCAGCGACCGTCGCGAGTCTGGGTGGCCACAGCATCGCAGCTGTCGCTCGGCAGGGTCGGGTCATCGGAATCGGCGCACTCGGCGAGCATATGGATCTTGCCGTCGAGCGGTAGTCCTTCGGGAATTTGCTGAAGTGCGCCGCCCAGGTAAACGCCGTCCGCGCTGAACAGACCATAGGCGTCAATACCACGGATATCGAAGGTCATGCTGGCCGCGAGCGCGTCTTCGAGTTGCTCGCCGCGAAAATGCGAGAACAGGTGCTGACGTTGCATCAACGAGTGTTTGGCGAGCTTGTCGAGGTAGCCGGACACCTCGTAATACATGACCCCCATGAGGATCGCGCTCCAGGCCACGAACAGCGAGCTGTACAGCGCCAGCAAGCGGCTGCTGGAGGAGCGCCAGCCGTCAGACGGGTTCGGCAATGACATAGCCCGAGCCCCGTACCGTGCGGATCAGCGGAACGTTGCCGGCTGCGTCGATCTTCTTGCGCAGCCGGCCGATATGCACGTCGATGAGGTTGGTGCCCGGGTCGAAGTGATAACCCCAGACCTCTTCGAAAATCATCATCCGCGAGAGAATCTGGCCGCTGTTGCGCATGAGAAACTCGAGCAGTTTGTATTCGGTGGGCAACAGCGTCAGCACCTGCTCGGCGCGGCGGGCTTCATGGCTGATCAGGTCGAGTTCGAGGTCAGCGACGTTCAATGTCGTGGCCTGGGTGGCGACGCTGTTCTGTCGGCGCAGCAACACTTCCACCCGCGCGGCCATTTCATCGGTGGCGAACGGTTTGGTCAGGTAGTCATCGCCACCGGCGCGCAAACCGCGCACGCGCTCATCGACATCGGAGAGGGCGCTGATCATCAGAATCGGCGTCGCCACGCCCATGGTGCGCAGGGTGGTGACGATGGCCAGACCATCCAGTTCGGGCAGCATGCGGTCGAGGGTGATCAGGTCGTAGTTGCCGCTCACGGCGCGGTCGAGGCCTTCGCGGCCATTGTCGACCCAGTCGACGTCCAGCCCGTGGCTGCTCAGTTCGGCAACGATTTCCCGCGCGGTCACGGCGTCGTCTTCGATGGTCAAGATACGAGTCATAGGCAGGCCTGCTGATCGGTTCAAACGGAATGGCAGCATTTTGCCAAGAATTTACCGTGACGCTTTAAATTAACTTTCATCTTCGTCGCGACGGTGAATCGGAACTGATCGGATTTGCCAGTCAGTCATCAATGCAGAAAACCCGCAGGCGCTGACCGTTTATTGCAAATTGCACGGATCAGCGAAGTTCAAACTTTCTAACCTATTGAAAATAAAGAGTTTATTTAGTTTCTGTAACTGGCACGGTCGCTGCAATTCCTCACCTGACGAGTTGTAACACCATTTTTCATGCCTGGAGCAGTACAACAATGAATAGATCCCCTGATGGCTATTATCCTGCCGTGGAAGAGTCGAGCAGCGTCTCAGGCGTGTCCTGGGGCGCGATCTTCGCCGGTGCTGCGGCGGCCGCTGCGCTGTCGATGATTCTCGTGCTGCTCGGTTTCGGTCTGGGCTTTTCGGCGGTTTCACCGTGGGCCGGAGAGGGCGTCAGCGCCAAGGGCCTGGGCATTTCGACGATTGTCTGGCTGGCTGTGACGCAGATCATTGCTTCCGGTATGGGCGGCTACATTGCCGGTCGTCTGCGGGTGAAATGGGCGAACATGCACGGTGACGAAGTCTACTTCCGCGACACCGCCCACGGCTTCCTCGCCTGGTGCGTCGCCACATTGGTCACCGCTGTCCTGGTGGTCGGTTCGGTCAGCAGCGTGATCAGCGGCGGTGTGCAGGCTGGCGCTAACGTTGTTGGCGGTGCTGCCGGTGCGATGAGCCAGGCCGCCGGCTCTGCCGCAGCCAATACTGACAGCGATCAATACGGCTACTTCGTCGACAGCCTGTTCCGCGATGATCGTCCTGCTGCCGTCAGCGATGACGCTGCACGCGGCACTGTGACCCGCATCTTCGCCCAAAGCCTGGCCAACGGTCAGCTCAGCGCCGAAGACCGCACCTACCTCGCACAACTGGTATCGCAACGTACCAACCTGAGCCAGGCCGATGCTGAACGTCGTGTCGACGAAATCTACGCCAACACCCAGAAAGCCATCGCTGACGCCAAACTGAAAGCTCAGCAAGCGGCCGATACCGCCGCGAAAGTCGCTGCCTACACCTCGCTGTGGATGTTCGTCGCGCTGCTGGCCGGTGCGTTCTTCGCAAGCCTTGCAGCCACCTTCGGCGGTCGTCGTCGCGATGCAGTCGAGTACGTTGAAGTCGACACCTACACCACTACCACTCCGGTCCGTTAAAAAGGAGAGTCACCATGCGCTCATTACTGCTGTTCTTCCTCGGCGTACCGATCCCGATCATCATCCTGATCGCCCTGTTCGTACACTGATCCCTCTGAGGCAGGATGCCTCTGCCGCTTTCATCTTCGGGTGAAAGCGGCTTTTTGCTTTCTGCGGGGCCAGTTCGTCTTCTCCAACTAACCGTTTCCATCCCGCCATTTTCACTGGCCTGGATCAATATTTCGCCTGGCGATATCGCCTACCGTAAATGATCCAGGCCTTTGCTGAGGTATGAGCTACAGTGCTTGTCGCGCACCTTGTTGCGCTGACGAAGTATCCGCGTCGACGTTGAAAACACAGCAAGAAAAGCGTCGACGAGGCGTAGTGCAGCAAGGAGCTGTCACCCTCAACTGAATCTTCACGGACGAACACCGTAATGAACTGCCTAGAAAGAACCTTCGATATCCAGCCCTTGGTGCAGGCGGACATGACCGTGCACATCAACGGCCAAGCGGTCAGCGCCGCCATTGGCGAAACCGTCCTCAGCGTCATCCAGTCCCTCGGCGTGCGCCACATTGCACGCAATGACCACGATCAGATCAGCGGCGCCTATTGCGGCATGGGCGTGTGCCAGTGCTGTCTGGTGAAAATCAATGGTCGGCACAAGCGACGCGCCTGCCAGACCGTAGTGCGCGACGGCATGCTGATTGAAACCCAAGTCAACCGCGTCGTCGGGCAGGAGGTTGTATGAGCGTGCAACCGTTGATCGTCGGCGGCGGGCCGGCGGGCATGGCGGCGGCCATCGAACTGGCGCGCCACGGCGTGCGCTGCACCTTGCTCGAAGAGGCTTCGCGCGTCGGCGGTGTGGTCTATCGCGGGCCGTTGCGCGATGGCGTGCAGCTGGATTATCTCGGCCCGCGTTATTCCGAAGCACTGGACAAACTGCACGGTGAATTTCAGCAGCAGTCAGGGCTGATCGACGTGCGCCTCAACCATCGCGTGGTCGGCGCTGAAGGCACTCGCGCTCTGGTGGTGCTCGATGGCGATGAACAGCTGCACGAGATCGCTTATCCGCAACTGCTGCTGGCCGCCGGTTGCCATGAACGCAGCGTACCGTTTCCCGGCTGGACGTTGCCGGGGGTGATCCTGCTCGGCGGTCTGCAGTTGCAGATCAAGAGTGGCGTGGTCAAGCCGCAACGGCCGGTGATCATCGCCGGCACCGGGCCGTTGCTGCCGCTGGTTGCGACCCAGTTGCATGCCTCTGGAGTGCGCGTCGCCGGCGTC
The DNA here is from genome assembly GCF_019145195.1 of Pseudomonas siliginis. Lineage (GTDB taxonomy): Bacteria > Pseudomonadota > Gammaproteobacteria > Pseudomonadales > Pseudomonadaceae > Aquipseudomonas > Aquipseudomonas siliginis. The sequence continues at coordinate 868,616 of NZ_JAHSTW010000001.1, read as the reverse complement.
TATGAGGCTTGCGCATTCGGCAAGATCGCCCGCGAGAGTCTGGCGCTGCTGAACAAGCCGCAGCTGTTCCTCGACGGCTTGAGCATGCTCGCTTATCTCAAGCTGCACGGCATCCCCATGAACTACGGCTGGGGCGTGGTGGAGGCCCATGGCGAGGGCGAGTTGAAAAGCGTCAGCGTCGCGCCGTATTCATCGACGTGGGAGGCGGATCTGTCGCGGGTCGAGCGCTTCGAAGCGCAGACGCTGGCGGTCGGTTACGGTTTTATTCCGCGCACGCAATTGAGCCAGCAGATGGGCCTTGATCACGGCTTCAGCGCCGATGGCTACCTGCGTGCCAACGCCAATGTCTGGCAGCAAAGCAGCGTGGCGCATGTGCATCTGGCCGGCGACATGGGCGGGATCCGCGGCGGCGAAGCGGCGATGCTCGCCGGCAAGATCGCCGCCACTTCGATCCTGCTGCAACGCGGTGTGCTCGACGCCGAGCTGGCCCGGGTGCGCCGCGATCGTTACGCGAGCAAGCTCAGAGCGATCGTGCGCTTTCGTGCGGCGGTGGATCGCTACACCGAGCGCGGCGTTGGTCAGATCGCTTTGCCCGCAGCCGACACGGTGATCTGCCGCTGCGAACATGCGACCCGCGCCGACATCGATCTGGCGCTGGAGCAGGGTGTGCAAGACATCGCCAGCCTGAAAATGCGCACCCGCGTGAGCATGGGCGATTGTCAGGGGCGGATGTGCGTCGGCTATTGCAGCGATCGCCTGCGCCAGGCCACCGGACGTCAGGATGTCGGTTGGTTGCGCCCGCGCTTCCCGATTGATCCGGTGCCGTTTTCCGCGTTCCAGTCCCTCGGCAAGGAGGGCGCTTGCCATGAGTAAGTTCTACGACGTGGTCATTGCCGGTGGCGGCGTGATCGGCGCCTCCTGCGCCTACCAATTGTCCAAACGCAAAGATCTCAAGGTGGCACTGATCGACGCCAAGCGCCCCGGCAATGCGACCCGTGCTTCGGCGGGTGGTTTATGGGCGATCGGCGAGTCGGTCGGCCTCGGTTGCGGGGTGATTTTCTTTCGCATGATGTCGGCCAACCGCAAGCGCGAAACCCAGGGCGCTGCGGTAGCGGTGGACGCCAGTACGCCGCATATTCTGCCGCAGTCGTTTTTCGATTTTGCCTTGCAATCCAATGCGCTGTACCCGGCGCTGCATCGCGAGCTGAAAGACAACCACGGCATGGATTGCAAGTTCGAGAAGACCGGATTGAAATTCGTGATCTATGACGACGAAGACCGGCTCTACGCCGAGCACATCGTCGGCTGCATTCCGCATCTGGCCGATCAGGTGCGCTGGCTCGATCAGGCGGCGTTGCGCGCGGTGGAACCGAGCGTCAGCCATGAGGCGCGTGGGGCGCTGGAGTTTCTCTGCGATCATCAGGTCAGTCCGTTCCGCCTCGCGGATGCCTATATGGAAGGCGCGCGGCAGAACGGCGTCGACATCTTCGTCAACACCAACGTCACCGGCGTGTTGCATCACGGCACTCGCGTGACCGGCGTGCAGACGGCGGAGGCGGGGGTGTTCCACTGCAAGACGCTGATCAACGCAGCCGGTGCCTGGGCGGCGGATCTGAGTGAGTGGGCCACGGGTATTCGCATTCCGGTGAAACCGGTTAAAGGCCAGATCCTGCTGACCGAACGCATGCCGAAAATCCTCAACGGATGCCTTACCACCAGCGATTGCTACGTGGCGCAAAAGGACAACGGCGAAATCCTTATCGGCAGCACCACCGAAGACAAAGGCTTCGACGTCACCACCACCTACCCGGAAATCGCCGGGCTGGTGCAGGGCGCGGTGCGCTGTCTGCCGGAGCTGGCGGACGTCAACCTCAAGCGCACCTGGGCGGGATTGCGCCCGGGCTCGCCGGATGAGTTGCCGATCCTCGGGCCGATGCGTGGGGTGGAGGGTTATCTGAATGCTTGCGGGCACTTCCGCACCGGCATTCTGACGTCGGCGATTACCGGTGTGCTGCTGGATAAACTGGTGAATGACGAGCCGCTGCCGCTGGATATCACGCCGTTTCTGGCGGATCGGTTTGCAGTCACAGCCGTCGAGCCAGCACCCGCGCTGGAACTGGCCTGACCCAATCCCCTGTGGGAGCGAGCCTGCTCGCGAATGCAATCTGTCAGCGAAGTATTGGGTGACTGACACGACGCTTTCGCGAGCAGGCTCGCTCCCACAGTTGGTTCTGGCCAAGGCACGATCAGGACTTGCGCGCTTCCTCTTCGAGCTGATCCGATTCAAACAATTTGGCCAGTTCCGCCCGGGCTTCCTGGGCGGTCTGCAGGACTTTGGCGGCATCGTCGTAGACGGCGTGTTGCGCCTCCAGCACCTGTTCGTCGTGATGCTTGAAACGCTTGATCCGCGCATCGGCCTGGGCTTGGGTCAGACCGAGGCCGACCAGCGTGCGCCGGCTCATTTCCAGACTCGAATAATAGGTCTCACGAATCGCTTCCGCGCCGACATCCACCAGGCGATGCACGTGCTGACGGTTACGCGCGCGGGCGATGATTTTCATGTGCGGATAGAGCTTGTGTACCACTTCGGCAGTCTTGATGTTGGTCTCCGGATCGTCCGTGGCAATCACGAAATACTCCGCTTCGCCAACCTTCGCCGCGTGAAGGATTTCCGGGCGCATCGGGTCGCCGTAGAACACCGGTACGCCGCCGAAACTGCGTGACAGTTCGATGGTTTCCACCGAGGTGTCCAGCGCGACGAACTTGATGTTCTGCGCGCGCAGGATCCGCGCCACGATCTGGCCCATCCGGCCCATGCCGGCAATCACCACGCGCGGTGCTTCGGTGTCGATTTCGCGGAATTTCTCCGGCACTTCCAGCGGCTGCACTTTCGGGCTGACCAGACGCGCGCAGATCAACAGCAACAACGGCGTCAGCGCCATCGACAGAGTGATGGTCAGCACCAGCATGTCGTAGAGACGCGGCTCGAACAGGCCCTGATCGCGACCGATCTTGAACACCACGAAGGCAAACTCACCGCCGGCAGCGAGGACGATGCCGAGGCGAATTGCGCTGATTTTGTTCAATCCTCCTGCCAGGCGCCCAACCACGAACAGCAGCGGCAACTTCAGACCGATCAGCAGCAGGGTCAGGCCCAACACGGTGATCGGCGCGCTCAACAACAGGCTGAGATTGGCGCCCATGCCGACGCTGATGAAAAACAGCCCGAGCAGCAGGCCCTTGAACGGTTCGATCTGCGCTTCCAGCTCATGCCGGTATTCCGAATCCGCCAGCAGCAGACCGGCGAGAAACGCGCCCAACGCCATCGACACGCCGACCAGATCCATCAGCCACGCCGTGCCGATCACCACCAGCAACGCGGTGGCGGTGGACACTTCCGGTAGCCCGGTTTTCGCCACCACGCGGAACACCGGACGCAGCAGATACCGCCCGCCGATCACCACCACGGCAATGCCGCCGAGCACCTGCAAGCTGTGACGAATATCGTCGGCGGTGCTGGTGTGGTGATCGACGCCGGCGAGCATCGGCACCAGGGCGATCAATGGAATCGCGGCGATGTCCTGGAACAGCAGAATCGCAAACGCCAGCCGCCCGTGGGGACTGGTCAGTTCCTTGCGTTCGGCAAGGCTTTGCAAGCCAAAGGCCGTGGAGGAGAGCGCCAGACCGAGGCCCAGCACAATGGCGCTGTTCAGCGGCTGGCCGAACACCGACAGCGCCAGCACGCCGATCACCGATGCGGTCAACAGCACCTGCGCCAGACCGACGCCGAACACGGATTTACGCATCACCCACAAGCGGCGAGGCGAAAGCTCCAGGCCGATGATGAACAGCAGCAACACCACGCCCAGCTCGGAGATATGCGCAACGCTTTGCGGGTTGCCGATCAGGCCGAGCACCGACGGGCCGATGATCACCCCGGCAAACAGATAACCGAGCACCGCGCCCAGTTGCAGACGTTTGGCCAAAGGCACGGTGAGCACGGCCGCGAACAGAAACACGACAGCGGCTTGCAACAGATTGCCTTCATGGGGCATTGGAACGACTCCTGACTACGGGTACGGCGGGGGTGACAAGGATAAGGGTTACGCGGTCTCCAGACCATTCGAGATCCAATGTGGGAGCGAGCCTGCTCGCGAATGCGCTGGGTCAGCCACCTATCCATTGACTGATGCCCCGCGTTCGCGAGCAGGCTCGCTCCCACAAGGGCAGCTTCCATCAGGTCTGTAATAATTTGCATCAACTGGTTACATTTATAACCCCTGCGCATTAATTTCCGGAAACGCCATGGCCATCAACTTCGACCTCAACGACTTGCAAGCCTTTCGCGCGGTGGTCGAGCAGGGCAGTTTTCGCAAGGCTGCCGACACCGTGCGCCTGTCACAACCGGCGCTGAGTCGGCGTATCGAAAAGCTCGAAGACGCCCTCGGGGTCAAATTGTTCGAGCGCACCACGCGCAAGGTCAGCCTGACCCAGGCCGGGCGCGGCTTCATGCCCAGCGTCGAGCGCTTGCTGGATGATCTCGACATTGCCTTGCTCGGCATCAGCGAAGTCGCCTCGACCCGTCTGGGCCATGTCACCGTCGCCTGCGTGCCGTCGGCGGCGTACTACTTCATGCCCCGCGTGGTCGCGCGTTATCACCAGCAGTTTCCGCGGATCAAGGTCAAAGTCCTCGATTCCAGCGCCCACGATGTGTTGAGTGCGGTGGTCAATGGCGAGGCGGATTTCGGCTTGAGTTTTCTCGGCACGCAGGATGCCAAAGTCGAGTTCGAACCGCTTGTGCAGGAGTGCTATGTCGTCGCCTGTCGCCGCGATCATCCGCTGGCCGGGCGTAGCAGCGTCAGTTGGGACGAGTTCTATCAGCAGGATTACATCGCGCTGGACAAGACTTCGGGCAACCGCTTTCTGCTTGATCAGGCCTTGGGCGGGGTGGTGCCGCAGCGACAGAGCATCTGCGAGACGCGGCATGTGACGACGATGATCGGCTTGGTGGAAGCGGGGCTGGGCGTGGCGGCGGTGCCGTTGATGGCGATGCCCGGCCCGGATCATCCGATCCTGACGCGGGTGCCGTTGATTGAGCCGCAAGTGATGCGCAGTGTCGGCATCATCAAGCGCCGGGATCGCACGTTGACCCCGGCGGCACTGGAACTGGAGCGGCTGGTCGTGGAAATGCGCGTCCAGCCGCCAACGATCAACGCTTGACCGAATCCAGCCCGGTGGCCTGCACGTCAGCCTGAGCGGCCGGTGCAGCGAGGTAGGCGAGCAGGGCCTTGGCCTCTTCCGGATGCTCGGCCTTGACCGGAATGCCAGCGGCGAAACGCGTCACCGACTGTACCGATTCCGGAATCTTCGCGACGAAGCTCACGCCCGGCACCGGCAGCAATTCGCTGACCTGCTGGAAGCCCAGCTGATAGTCGCCAGTGGCAACCACCGAGCCGACCGGGATCCTGGCGATCATCTTGGCTTTCGGTTTCAACTGATCTTCGATGCCGAGTTTCTTGAACAGCTGCTGCTCGATGTACACGCCGCTGGCGCTGTCGGAGTAGGCCACCGATTGCGCATCAAGCAGGGTTTTCTTCAGGCCGTCGACGCTGCTGATGTCCGGTTTCGCCGCGCCTTCACGCACCACCATGCCGATCCGCGAATCCGCCAGTTCAACGCGGGAGGCCGGGTCGACCTTGCCTTGTTTGATCAGCTCATCAAGAGCGTAACCGACCATGATCACCACGTCGGCGTGCTCACCGCGAGCCAGACGATTGGGAATCGCTTCCGGCGCCTTGCCCATCGACGGGCCGAGACTGGTGGTGAGCGTGTTGCCCGTTGCGGCGGCGAACTTCGGCCCGAGGATCTTGTAGGCGGCAGTGAAACCACCGGAGGTCATCACGCTGAGTTCTTCGGCCTGGGCCGCGAAGTTGAACGCGAGACCGGCGAGCAGGGCGGTGACAGTTAAGAGTTTTTTCATGGCAAGTATTCCTCAGGCCGCGACAGGTTGCAGACGACCACCGGCACGGCGGTACAGATAAAGAGTGGCGCACAGGGCGCACAGGGCACCGATGCTCATCCAGTAGCCTGGCGCGGCTTTGTCGCCGGTGTACTGGATCAGGAAGGTCGACATCGCCGGGGTGAAACCGCCGAAAATCGCGGTGGCCAGGCTGTAAGCCAGGGAGAAACCGGCGACGCGCACTTCCACCGGCATGATTTCGGTCAACGCCGGAATCATCGCGCCGTTGTACAAGCCGTAAATGAATGACAGCCACAGCAGCGACAGCAGCATGTTGGTGAAGCTCGGCGCCTGCACCAGGAACGACAGCGCCGGATAAGTGGTGGCCAGTGCCAGCAAGGCCATGCCGATCAGCACTGGGCGACGGCCGATCCGGTCGGACAACGCGCCGCCAATCGGCAGCCAGAAGAAGTTCGACACACCCACCAGCAGCGTTACCAGCAGCGCGTCGGAAGTGCTCAGGTGCAGCACGGTCTTACCGAAGGTCGGCGCGTACACGGTGATCAGGTAGAACGCGGTAGTGGTCAGCGCGACCATCAGCATTCCGCCGAGCACCACGCCCCAGTTCTGACCGAGGGTGCGGAACACTTCGCGCATGCTCGGGCGATGTTTACGCGCGGCGAACTCTTCGGTTTCCGCTAGGTTGCGGCGCAGGAAGAAGATGAACGGGACGATCATGCAACCGACGAAAAACGGAATGCGCCAGCCCCAGGCGGCCACGGCTTGCGGCTCCATCCACTGGTTCAGACCGTAGCCCAGCGCGGCAGCAACGATGATCGCCACTTGTTGACTGGCCGACTGCCAAGCGGTGAAAAAGCCTTTGCGGCCCGGCGTAGCGATTTCGGACAGATACACCGAGACACCGCCCAATTCCGCACCGGCCGAGAAGCCTTGCAGCAGCCGCCCGATCAACACCAGCGCCGGGGCGAACAGGCCTATGGTTTCGTATCCGGGCACCAGCACGATCAATATCGTGCCGCTGGCCATGATCGACAGGGTGACGATCAGACCTTTGCGCCGGCCGACGTCATCGATGTACGCGCCGAGCACGATGGCGCCCAGCGGCCGCATCAGGAAACCGGCGCCGAATACCGCGAAAGTCATCATCAGCGAGGCGAACTCGCTGCTCGCCGGGAAGAACACTGCTGCGATCTGCGTGGCGTAGAAGCCGAACAGAAAGAAGTCGAACTGTTCGAGGAAGTTGCCCGAGGTCACCCGGAAGATGGCACCGGCCCGCGAGCCGTTGGTTGGGATTGAGGCTGTCATTGAAAAGTACTCCACCGCTTTTATGACGTGCGCTACGGAGAAGCGGCGCACGGTTTTTATTGAGGTGGATGGTGGCGCAGATGTAACAATCTGTTAATTGCATTGTTGGCATGGATTGATGCGTGGGGCGGATCAATCGTCTTGGCGGGAGCGCAGTCAATGTGGGAGCGAGCCTGGTCGCGAAGGCTTTCCGTCAGTTGGCAACGATGGCGGATGTGCCGGCGTATTCGCGAGCAGGCTCGCTCCCACAGGGGATCGGTGGTGATCAGAGAATCAGCGTCCGCCAAGTCTTGTGGGAGTGGAGCTCAGGTCAAAAACTGTGATGTAGCACCAGCCCTGTGGGAGCTGCGGTGCGACGATTCGAGTTGTCAGCGATGGCGGTCTGATGGACAAAGCCTTCTAACGGCCACCTCCGGCAAAAAACAAGGAATGTTTCCCGCGCCACGCAGTCGGAGTTCAGGTACTACTCATCTGAAAGAGGTTCACCGATGAACAGCAAAACCCTAATCGCCAGCCTGGCCCTTGTTGCGGGCATTGCCGGAATCACACCCATTGTTCAAGCGGCGCAAACCTCCAGCGAACCCGCCGTGCAATCGCCGACCAGCGATCGCCAACTGAAGGTCAACGACCGCGCACCGGAAATGTACCAGCGCGAAGACAAGGCGCTGAAGAACTGGAAAGCCAAAGGTCTGAAAGCACCGATCGAGCAGGCGCAGTGGGTGCAGATCAATGACAAGTACGTGATGGTGATGATCACCAACGGCACGATTGTCGAGATGCAACCCGTCGAGCGATAGATCAGGTTTACAATTGGCCACGGATGGCTGATTGCATTCGAACGCCGTTCCAGTAAAACAGCGGATGTCTGGATGAGGAACAAGGGATTGGACAAGAAACCGCTCTATCGCAAAGTGAACACTCGTACGTGGGGTGTTCGTCGCCACGAATCAGTTGCGCATTATCGCGATCAGCGCAACAGCAAAGCTGCAAGCCGTGACGAAGGCATGCGAAGTTCGATGCACGCAGGCAAACAATACGGGCGAGATTACACGCCGTTGTTTCGCTTCCTGCTGTCTCGGGTTGGCGGTTCTTGGGATGCCATTTTCAGCGAAGCTGTGGCCCGACTGGATCAATCAGCGCCGGTTTTCTGGATGGTTGCCATCCATGAGAAGGATCGCGAAGAAGTCGTGCGACTGGGTGAGTCCAGTTATTTCAACGGGCTGTATGTCGACGAGAAAAATCTCCTGCAAATGGTCAATCCGAAGCTGCAGGCGCAGGACATGACGCCGCGCTGCGAGTGCTGTACGCACACATTCAACGGTGTCGTATTCGGCCAAACCGCAGGCTTTGGCCCACGCACATCGTCAGTTGTCGACGCAGAAGAGCCGGCAGCATGAATCAGAGCAGCTCCCCCTTGTCCCAAAGCTGCACCAGCTCCCCAGGCGCACGATCCTCTGGCACCTTCAACACCATTTCCCCTGACGGGTAGCGCACTTCAATCTGGTAGAAGCGCTGATCCCCACGGCCGGATTCGCTGCTGTCCAGTGGCAGGCAACCCTCAAGCACCGAGCATATTCTCGAACGCTGACTGATGTCGCATTGCGCGAATTCGATTTCCCGTGGGCGGCTCAGGCTGTGAATCGCTGCAACGCCACCCTGGCGAGATACGCGCAAAACGGAATCTTTATCCAGCTCGGGTAGCGTTTTCATACGGTCTCCTCGGATTATTCGATACCGACCTGTGCCCAGGCTTGCTGCACTGTGTCGGCTGCTTCTGCGCCGAAGCGCTGGGCGGCGTGGTCGATCGTCAGTGTTGCGAAAGCGTCGAACGTTGCGTCCTGTTTCAAGCGGTCATCACACAGCGTGTCGTACCAGATGCGTCCGGCTTTTTCCCAAGCGAAGCCGCCAAACGCTCGGGCTGCCAGGTAAAACGCGCGGTTGGGAATGCCGGAGTTGATGTGCACGCCGCCATTGTCTTCGCTGGTGATGACGAACTTGCGCATGTGATCCGGTTGCGGATCCTTGCCCAGCATCGGGTCGTCGTATGCCGTGCCGGGATGCGACATCGAGCGCAGGCCCTTGCCTTGGATCTGTGGCATCAGCAGGTCGGCGCCGATCAACCAGTCTGCCTGCTCGGTGGTTTGGCCAAGGGTGTATTGCTTGATCAACACGCCGAATACATCCGAGAGCGACTCGTTCAACGCGCCGGACTGGTTGGCATAAATCAGCCCGGCTTCGCTTTCGGTGACGCCGTGGGCCAGTTCATGGCCGATGACGTCTAGCGAGCGGGTGAAGCGCTGGAAGATTTCGCCATCGCCGTCACCGAAGACCATCTGCGCGCCGTTCCAGAATGCGTTTTCGTAGCCCTGGCCATAATGCACGCTGCCGATCAGCGCGAATCCCTGATTGTCGATCGAGTCGCGACCGAGCACTTTCCAGAAGAAATCATAGCTGGCGCCCAGCGCATCGTACGCCTCATCGACCGCCGGATCCCCGGACGCCGGCTGGCCCTCGAGACGCACCGGCATGCCCGGCAAGAGCATTTTGTTCTGCGCATCATGCACGCTGCGCCGTGCCAGACCAGGCTTGCTCGCCTCCGGCAGAATCGCCCGCGCCGGCGGCTGTGAAGGACGGCCGGGGTTGGGCAGCAGGCTGCGCACATGATTGAGCGTCTGCATCGCGGCGTTGCGCTGCGGCTCGGAACCGTGGGCGATGATGCGGTTGAGGATGTAGGGCGGGATGAAACTGCGCAGTAATCGAGAGTCGGTCATCTAAGCATCCTTGTCGTCATACGATGTCGATACACATGTGAGCGGCAAGGCGTGTTTTCGGTTCCATGGATTGCCATCGACGCCGGATTCTGCGAAAAACGCCGCCTGCGAACATCTCAAGAGCCAACGACATGACAGACGAACTGCAAATCATCGACCTGCAACCGGGCGACGGCAAAGCCGCGGTGAAAGGCGCGCTGATCACCACCCAATACACCGGCTGGCTGGAAGACGGCACTGAATTCGATTCGTCCTGGAGCCGGGGCAAACCGTTTCAGTGCGTGATCGGCACTGGCCGCGTGATCAAAGGCTGGGACCAGGGCCTGATGGACATGCAGGTCGGCGGCAAACGCAAGTTGCTGGTGCCGGCGCATCTGGGCTACGGCGAGCGGACCATGGGCAAGATCCCGCCGAATTCGAATCTGGTGTTTGAGATTGAGTTGCTGGAGGTTTTGACGCGGGAGGATTGAAGGGGGAGGAATCATCCAGCGGAGTTTCTGTGCAGCTGGATGATGTCGATGGTTAGCTGCGAAGTTGCATGCTATTCAACTCCCTCGATTTCAAAACTCGGAATGCAGGGTGGACATTGCCACGCAGAGCCAGTGTCAGGCCCATTGCAACGGGCCTGACGGAAAGCAAATGTCCACCTCCAGCCTTGCAGCAGCTGACAGGTTGACCAATGCATCCAGCGAGAATTTGTCGATTTTCCCGTTGAGTACATCATTGAGGCGCGGCTGCGAGATTCCCAATCTCTGTGCCGCGTCCTTTTGAGGGAGCTCCCACGCTCGAATGGTCTCGCAAAGCGAACGCATGAGCTTGGCTCGCAAACGCATGTTGGCGGCTTCCTGAGGCGTGTCCTCCAATGCATCCCATACACTGGAAAATCGTTGGGATGAGTCTTGATGTTCCTTCATGGCTTAACCTATTTCCTGATATCTGGCCCGGGCCAGTTCGATGTCTCTAATTTCCGTTTTACGCGTGGTTTTGTGCATGGCGTGAAGCACATAGATTGCTTGTGGTCGATTGACTACATGAAACACGCGAAACGCCCCTGAGTCCTCGGTGATCCTGATTTCGTTGATACCGCGTCCTACGGTTTTCATAGGGCGCCAATCGAGTGGGGCATCACCCTGTTGCAACAGGTCCAGCTGAAACCCCGCCGCTCTTCGGACATCAACCGGGAACGCTTTGAGATCTTTCAACGCGCTTCCCACGAACACCACATCCTTGTGTTTCGGCATCGGCTAGTCCTGTGTCAAAAGGAAAAGCGTAATAGCTGAACGTAAGCGGCGACGGTGAGTTGTATTGCAAGAAGTGCCAGTGCGCGTTTGATTTTCAGGTTATATCAGAATCAATATAAAGCAAGCCGCATTTGTCCGTTTTATGGTTTTCATCGGCCGGCGTTTCTGCAGGTCTCGCCGCCAGCGTCAGCCCTTAAAACGCTGTGGAATGGAGCGAAAGCTTGTTGCTTCTCCCAAATCGCTCCCGATAAACCGACGGCGGTACGCCCACCACGCTGCGAAACGCCACACGAAAGCTCTCCACCGAGCGATAGCCGCAGCGTTGGGCGATTTGCTCGGTGTGTTCATGGGTGCTCTCGAGCAGCTCTCGCGCTCGCGCCAGGCGTTCATGTTGCAGCCACGCCTTGGGCGTTTGCCCGCTGGCTTCGGTGAAGCGCCGCAAAAACGTGCGCTCGCTCATCGCCGCTTCGCTGGCCAGATCGCGGACTTCCAGTGGTTCGTGCAGGCGTTCGCGGGCCCATTGCATGACGCGCGACAGGTCGCTGCGGGGTGTCGGGCTGACCGGGGTGGGGATGAATTGGGCCTGGCCGCCGGTGCGTTGTGGCGACATGACCAGTCGCCGCGCGACGGCGTTGGCGACCTGCGTGCCGAAGTCACGTGTCACCAGATGCAGGCAGGCGTCGATGCCGGCGGCGCTTCCGGCGGAGGTGATCAGTTGGCCGGCGTCGACGTAGAGCACGTCCGGATCGACCTCGATCGCAGGGTAGCGTTGCGCCAGTTCGCTGGTGTAGCGCCAGTGAGTGGTGGCGCGGTGGCCGTCGAGCAGGCCGCTGGCGGCGAGGACGAACACGCCCGAGCAGATCGACAGCAACCGCGCGCCTCGGTCATGGGCCTGACGCAACGCGTCGATCAGCGCTGGCGGTACCGGGGCATCGCGGTCGCGCCAGCCCGGAATGACGATGGTGCGCGCTGCGGCGAGCAGTTCCAAGCCGCCATCGGCCAGCACCTGAATGCCACCCATGGCGCGCATCGGGCCTGGATCGACTGCGGCAATCGCATGCTCGTACCAAGGGAAATCGAACTCTGGCCGGGCCAGGCCGAAGATCTCCACGGCAATGCCGAACTCGAACGTGCAGAGGCCATCGTAGGCCAGAATGGCAACCAGATTGGGCTGAGTGGGCATTTGGCGGCAAACTCCCGGTCGGTGTCTTGCACGCCACTGTAGCGTCAAGCGGTGGCTCGATAAAGTCTGTTCATCCCCCACAGACAAAGGAGCAACACAACATGACCAGCCTGGTTCGCGAAATCCCCGCCGCACCTTCGGCGATTGCCCTGATGCATTTCAGCAATCGTCTGACCTTCGAAACCGATTGTTCCGACGTGTTCAGTAGCCAAGAGGCCGGGGAGGTCGATTTTGTTCTGGTGGATGTGCGCGGCCCATTGGCGTTCGAGCGCGGCCATGTACCCGGCGCGATCAATATCCCGACACGCTTGCTCACGGCGGAGCGCTTGGCCGATTACCCGAAAAGCACGTTGGTCGTGGTCTATTGCGCAGGGCCGCATTGCAATGGGGCGAACAAGGCTGCGGTGAAGCTCGCGGCGTTGGGTTATCCGGTGAAAGAGATGATCGGCGGCGTCACCGGATGGCTCGATGAAGGTTTCGAACTGAGCGCGGCGTCAGTCGCCAATACACCTGTCGCCTGCGAATGCTGACGTTTCTGTAGATACAAGGAGCTGCCGGAGGATCGGCGCTTCTTGCTCTTAAAACAGTCTTGTCCTACAGCCTTCGCACCACCACGGCGCACGCCTTGACCCTCGTCAATGCGTGCGCCGATGTTCTGTAAGTAATTGTCGCTTAAAAACAATTGCCTCCGTGCGCGCCGCCATAGACTGCCGGCCACGTCGGTTTTTGCCGTTAGAACGCCATGACCGAACGCTGACTCGAAAGCTGCCAATAAAAGCCTCCGCACGGGAGTAATAAATGAAAAAGCTAGTGATGTTCGGTGCCCTGGCACTGTCGATGTTGTCCCTGACCGCTGTGGCCGAAGACGCCAAGCCGATCCGCATCGGTATCGAAGCCGGGTACCCGCCATTTTCGATGAAAACCCCTGACGGCAAACTCACTGGTTTTGACGTGGACATCGGTGACGCGCTGTGCGCGCAGATGAAAGTCAAATGCACGTGGGTCGAGCAAGAGTTCGATGGCCTGATCCCGGCACTCAAAGTGAAAAAAATCGACGCGATCCTGTCGTCGATGACCATCACTGACGATCGCAAGAAGAACGTCGACTTCACCATCAAGTACTACCACACCCCGGCACGCTTCGTGATGAAGGAAGGCTCCGGCGTGAAAGACCCGCTGACCGAACTCAAGGGCAAGAAAGTCGGCGTGCTGCGTGCCAGTACCCATGACCGCTACGCGACCGAAGTGCTGGTTCCGGCCGGGATCGAACTGGTGCGCTACGGCTCGCAGCAGGAAGCCAACCTCGACATGGTGTCCGGGCGTATCGACGCGATGCTGGCTGACTCGGTCAACCTCAGCGACGGTTTCCTGAAAACCGATGCCGGCAAAGGTTTCGAATTCGTCGGTCCGACCTACGAAGACGCCAAGTACTTCGGCGGCGGCGCTGGCATTGCCGTGCGCAAGGGCGATACCGCACTGGCTGAGCAATTCAACAAAGCCATCACCGAAATCCGCGCCAATGGCGAGTACAAGAAAGTCCAGGACAAGTACTTCGACTTTGACGTGTACGGCCATTAATACGCCGTGAAAAAAAGTGGCCCCGTTTGCGCGGTGGCCACTTTTTTTATGTTTTTTTATTGATGGAAATTCTCTGTGGGAGCGAGCCTGCTCGCGAAAGCGGTCTGACATTCGACATCGTCATCGTCTGACCTGACGCATTCGCGAGCAGGCTCGCTCCCACAGGGATTTGCGTAACCCAGCTATTAAGGAGTTTTCCATGCAACGCATCGACCACGTTCTGCCCTGGAGCCATTTGGGCAGCGAGCGCTCCCTCAGCGTGTTCCGCTACGGCGCCGGCAGCCGCAAGGTGTACATTCAGGCCAGCCTGCACGCCGATGAACTGCCGGGCATGCGTACCGCGTGGGAACTCAAGCTGCGCTTGAACGAACTGGAACGGCAGGGGCGTTTGCAGGGCGTTATCGAACTGGCGCCGGTGGCCAATCCGATCGGCCTGGATCAGCATCTGCAAGGCAATCACATGGGCCGCTTCGAATTGGGCAGCGGCAAGAATTTCAACCGCGCATTCGTCGAACTGAGCGCCCCGGTCGCTGCGCTGGTGGGCGAGCGTCTGGGCGCGGATGCCGAGGCCAATGTCGCGCTGATCCGCCAGGCCATGGCTCAGGTCTTCGAAGAATTAACGGCGCCGGCATCGCAACTGGAAGCCTTGCACCGCTTGTTGCTGCGCCATGCCTGCGACGCCGACATCACCCTCGACTTGCACTGCGACTTCGACGCTGCGATTCACCTCTATGCGCTGCCGCAACACTGGCCGCAGTGGCAATCGCTGGCGGCGCGGTTGCAGGCCGGCGTGGCATTGCTCTGCGAGGACTCCGGTGGCAGCTCATTCGATGAGTCGTGCTCGACGCCGTGGCTGCGTCTGGCCAAAGCATTCCCGGACGCGGCGATTCCGGCGGCGAATCTGGCGACGACGCTGGAGCTGGGCAGCATGGGCGACACCCGCGTCGATCAGGCTCAGGCCAATTGCGAAGCGATTCTGGGCTTTCTCGCCGAGCAGGGTTTCATCAGCGGCGAATGGCCGGCGGCGCCGAGCGAATGTTGTGAAGGTCTGCCGTTCGAAGGCACCGAATACCTGTTCGCCCCGCACCATGGCGTGGTCAGTTTCTTGCGCAATGCCGGCGAGTGGGTAGAGCAGGGCGATGCGCTGTTCGAGGTTGTTGACCCGTTGCAGGATCGCGTGACCACCGTGCGCGCCGGCACCAGCGGGGTGCTGTTTGCGATTGATCGCGGGCGTTATACCGAGCCGGGGATCTGGCAGGCGAAAGTGGCGGGGCGGGTGCCGTTTCGTACCGGCAAGCTGACGAACGACTGACAGGTTGCGGTAAATGTGCGGGCCTCTTCGCGAGCAGGCTCGCTCCCACAAGGGAACGCATTTCAACGGTGGGAGCGAGCCTGCTCGCGAAAGGGCCATCAGCCACGCCACAAAATTTGGATCCTCAGCCGAGAATGTTAGGCTCCCCGCGAACCCGACACTCTGTGAAGGAACGCTGCAATGCTGAAATTGTTCGCCCTGCTGACCCTGCTCGCATCCACCGCCGTTCACGCGCAAACCACCCTGCAATCCGACTTGCCACTCAAGTACCTCGAACAGGTCCACGCCGACGCTGAACCACGTCCGCTGGTGATTTTCCTGCACGGTTACGGCAGTAACGAGGCCGATCTGATCGGCATGAAGTTTCAGCTGCCGGCGCAGTACAACTACCTTTCCGTGCGCGCGCCGATGACGTTGGGTGAAGGACGTTACCAGTGGTTTCGCAAGAAGGGCGAAGGCGCCTACAACGGCGAGACCGATGATCTGAAGGTCAGCGGTCAGAAGCTGCGCGACTTTATCACCCAGGCGGCGAAGAAATATCACGCCGCGCCCGACAAGGTGTACCTGATCGGCTTCAGCCAGGGCGCGATGATGAGCTACGAAGTGGGCCTGCGCGCGCCAGCGGTCGTGGGCGGGTTTGCCGCGTTGAGCGGGCGCTTGTTGCCGGTGCTCAAAGCCGAACTCAAGCCCGGGCAAGCGCCACTGCCGCTGAGCATTTTTATCGGCCACGGCACCGCTGATGATCCGGTGCCTTACCGTCACGGCACCGAGGCCAACGCGCTATTGCAGAAGCTCGATTACCAGCCCGAGTTTCACGCGTATCCGGGCGTCGGCCACAGCATCAGTGCGGCCGAGTTGCGCGATCTGAATGGCTGGTTGCAGCGGCTCAATCCTTGACGATGGCTTTGACCAGGGCATCGTGAGCTTTCTTGTCGCTGGCGCGGGAAATCACCTGCACCAGCGCCATCTTCGTCCCCGAGCCGGCCAGCAATGTGGTGTTCAGGGTTTGGCCACCGCCCTGAGTGGCGGTGCTGTCAACCTGACGCAGCCCCAGGCCGGTGCCTTTCTGGGTCAGGCTTTTTTCGCTGAGCTTGTTGAAGTCCGGCAGGGCCTTGCGCTGATCGTCGATGAAACTCGACACGCTGCCGTCGAGAAACTCACCGTCGTTGTCCTTGACGTTCTGCCCAGCCGGGATCTGGTTTTCGGCGGCGATGACCACGGTTTTGGTGGTCTGGTTGGTGTACATCGTGCCCTTGGCCCCGCTCGGGCTGGCGGGCAGCGGGTCGGCGACAAAGCCTTTGGGCAGGACGAAGGCGAATTTGCCGTCGAGCAGCGTAACCTTCTCGGTTTTGACCTTTTCCTTGGCGGCGTGCGCGTTGATCGCGGCGAAACCGGCGACGGCCGCCAGCATCAGGACGACGGCTTTTTTGCTCAACAATGACATCTGAAATCTCCGGGAAATGGTCGCGCGAGGCGGGCGATCATCCCACGGAGCGTGCCGGGCGTTCCAGCGCGATTCGTCCGGGCGGTTATTGCGCTTGCGCCTTGGCCAATGGCCGCGCCAGCAGACGCCGGGTCACCCCGAGCATGGCCACCGACACTGCCACGCCTACGACAAAACCGCTGAGGCCCATGCTCGGCAGCGTCAGGGCCGACACCAGGCAAAACGCCGAGAACGAATACATGCCGGTCGCCGTTGCGCGCAATAACGCAGCGGTAAACGCCGGGCCGCGGGTTTGTTGCGAGAACACCGCCATCACGCTGCCAAGCACCGGAAACACCGCGAGCAGGCCGCTCCAGCGTTCGCCGACGGTGCTGGCGAGCATCGTCACCACCAGCGTCAGCGCCGCACCGGCGATCATCCGCCAGATCAGTTTGTCCGACTTCGGTGCTGGCCCGTTCAACACCGGCTGCACCTCGGGGAACAGATAAGGCGAAGCGAGCAGTGCCACCGCTGCCGCAATCACCGAGAACGGCAAGGACGCCGGAATCACCGACAAGACTGCCGCCAGCGCGGCCCACACCGCCAACGAAATGGTCAACGCCCACGGCCAGTTCGCCCGCTGCGCCACCTGCGCATAAGTGATGCAGAAAGCGATCATCGCGAACATTGCCGACAGCGCCGCGACCGCCGATTGCGCGGCAAATTGCGGCCCTTGTTCGATCGCCAGAAAGAACAGAATCGGCCCGACCACCACCGGCAATCCCGACAGCCACCCAGCCACGCTCGGCCCCCAGCGCTTGCCCGCCAGGGAAATCAGCAGGAGAAAACCGGGAATCAGCAGCAATTTCAGGATCAGCACGCGTGTGTCTCCGTCGGGTCAGGATGAGCCACGTTAGCACTGCCGACTAAAGATTGCTGCCTATGTTCAAAATTTTTGTATACAAAAATTCAGGCGCGAATCCGGCTATGCTTTGATCATCAGAATGCAGCGGAGACGATACGGCGATGAACAGAACACCCAAGCTCGTTCGTGGCTGTTGTGGCATCGGTTTATGGGCGCTGTTGCTGACGCCGACGTGGGCCAATTGGCAGGACGCAGTGCCGGGCGCGCAAATCATCGGCAGCGGCGATTTCAGCGTGTTCGGCTTCGACGTTTACAGCGCGCGCTTGTGGAGTGCCGCGCGGCCTCTGGCGGATGGCCAGCCGTTTGCTCTGGAGCTGATCTACCGGCGCAACATCTCGCGCGACGATCTGGTCAGCACCAGCGTCGATGAGATCAAACGCCTGGCCGGTTCCCGGGTCACTTCAGCGCAATTGGCCGGCTGGCAGACGCAGATGCAACAGTCGTTTGTCGACGTGCAGGCCGGTACACGGATCACCGGCGTATATCTGCCGGGGCAGGGCGCGCGGTTTTTTGTCGGGCAGAAGCTCCAGCATGAGATTGAGGATCCGCAGTTTGCCAAGGCGTTTTTCGATATCTGGCTGGATCCACGAACACGCAGTCCCGAGTTGCGCGAGCAGTTGCTGGGCGTGAACCCATAGGTTCAGTGATCTTTGCGCTTCAAGGCATCAGGCGAAACGACTAAGCTGCCGGGCTCCCGTTTTTGTTTCTGGATGTGTGCGTGAAATTCAGCTTGCCCAAAATCGCCACCGCGCCGTTTTGCCCGCCGGAAGTGGCCGGCAGTGTCGCGGTCGATCCGACTGCCTCGTTCTTCAAACGTGTGCTGCGTTTCGCCGGTCCCGGTTTGCTGGTGTCGATCGGCTACATGGACCCGGGCAATTGGGCCACTGCGATCGAGGCCGGTTCGCGTTTTGGCTACAGCCTGTTGTTCGTCGTGTTGCTGGCGAGTCTGGCAGGCATGGTGGTGCAGTGCCTGTGCTCGCGGTTAGGCATCGCCACCGGGCGCGATCTGGCGCAGTTGTCCCGCGAGCGCTACAGCACCCCGACTGCGCGCTTGCAATGGATATTGGCGGAAATCTCGATCATCGCCACCGACCTCGCCGAAGTGCTTGGCTGCGCCTTGGCGTTTCACTTGCTGCTCGGCTGTTCGCTGACCTTCGGTATCGCTCTGACGGCGTTCGACACGTTGCTGGTGCTGGCCTTGCAGAACCGGGGGTTCCGCCGGCTCGAAGCGATCATGCTGGTGCTGGTCGCGACCATCGGTGTGTGTTTCTTCGTCGAATTGTTGTTGATCAAACCCTATTGGCCAGACGTGGCGCTGGGCTTCAAACCCTCGCTGTCGGCTATTGGCGATGCGGCGCCGCTGTATCTGGCCATTGGCATCCTCGGCGCCACAGTGATGCCGCATAACCTGTATCTGCACACCTCGATCGTGCAGACGCGGATGATCGGCAAGGACCTGGCGAGCAAGCAGGACGCGGTGAAACTCGCGCGTATCGACACCATTGGTTCGCTGGCCCTGGCGCTGCTGGTCAACGCGGCGATCCTGATTCTCGCGGCGGCGGCGTTTCACCAGTCCGGACACACCGATGTGGTCGACATTCAGGACGCGTATCACCTGCTCGACCCGCTGGTTGGCGGTGCGCTGGCCAGTGTGCTGTTCGGCGTGGCGCTGCTCGCGTCGGGGCAGAGTTCGACCTTCACCGGGACCATCGCCGGGCAGGTCATCATGGAAGGCTATCTGAACCTGCGCATCCCGTGCTGGCAGCGGCGTTTGATCACCCGCGGGCTGGCGCTGATTCCGGCGTTCATCGGCGTCTGGCTCATGGGCGATAACGCGATCGGCAAGTTGCTGGTGTTGAGCCAGGTCGTGCTCAGCCTGCAACTGCCGTTTGCCTTGTACCCGCTGATTCGCATGACCAACGACAAACGGCTGATGGGGCCGTTTGTGAATCGCTGGCCCACGCGGGTGCTGGCCTGGGGGCTGTTTGTGTTGATCAGCGGGGCGAACAGCTGGTTGATATTGCAGTGGGAGGTTTGATCACTGTGTTGCGGTGACTGGCAGGGCCTCTTCGCGAGCTCGCTCCCACTGGTTGCGCGGTTGGTCGCAATTCAGATGGCCAGCCGACGAGGGGTCATCCATCAACTTGTTTCCCGGCGGGCGAGCCTATACTGTATATGCACACAGTAAAGAGCCCGCGCCATGCAAATCATCGACAAGCTGAGCATCCTCGCCGACGCCGCCAAGTACGACGCCTCCTGCGCCAGCAGCGGTGCGCCCAAGCGCAGCTCCGAGGGCAAGAGCGGGCTCGGTTCGACAGACGGCATGGGCATTTGCCACAGCTACACGCCGGACGGGCGCTGTGTGTCGTTGCTGAAAATCCTGCTGACCAACTTCTGTCTTTACGATTGCCAGTACTGCGTCAACCGCCGTTCCAGCGATGTGCCACGTGCGCGCTTCACTCCGGAAGAAGTCGTGACGCTGACCATGGATTTCTACCGCCGCAACTGCGTCAGCGGCCTGTTTCTCAGCTCCGGGATCATCCGCTCGGCGGACTACACCATGGAGCAACTGGTGCGCGTCGCCAAGTTGCTGCGTGAAAAGCACGAATTTCGCGGCTACATCCATTTAAAGACCATTCCGGAAGCGGATCCGGCCTTGATCGAAGAAGCCGGGCGCTATGCCGATCGCCTCAGCGTCAACATCGAACTGCCCACCGATGCCAGCCTGCAGACACTGGCGCCGGAGAAGGACATCACCTCGATCAAGCAAGCGATGAACACCATCTACACCGGCGTGCAAACAGTGTTGAACGAGCCGCGCTCGGCAAAATTCGCCCCGGCCGGGCAGAGCACGCAATTGATCGTCGGTGCCGATGACACCGACGACAGCACCATCCTCCACAGCGCCCAGTCGCTGTACGGCAACTTCCGTTTGCGCCGGGTCTATTACTCGGCGTTCAGCCCGATCCCCGACAGCCCGAAAAGCGTACCGCTCGCCGCGCCGCCGCTGATGCGCGAGCACCGTTTGTATCAGGCTGATTTCCTCCTACGCAGCTACGGCTACAGCGCTGACGAACTGCTCAAAGGCCCGGGCAATCTGGCGCTCGATATCGACCCGAAGCTGGCCTGGGCGCTGGAAAATCGCGAAGTGTTTCCGCTGGACCTCAATCGTGCCGACGCGACGTTGATCGCGCGCATCCCCGGCATTGGCTTGCGCACCACGGAGCGCCTGGTCGAGCTGCGCCGTCAGCGCCGCATCCGTTACGAAGACGTGGCGCGGATGCGCTGCGTGCTGGCCAAGGCCAAGCCGTTCATCATCACCAGCGATTACCACCCGCAACAGGCGGAAGTCACCAGCCACATGCTCTACCAGCAATTGCGTGACCGGCCGATGCCGCAGCAGATGGGGTTGTGGGGATGATCAGTCTTGATTGCGACGATCTGTTCGACACCTGGCGCCAGCAGGCGCGCTGGTTGCTCAGCCATGAAATCGATCCGAGTCTGGTGAGCTGGGCGGCGGAAGGGGTGGGCGATCTGTTTGCCAGTGATGATCACGTGCCCGAAGGTCAGGGGCCGTTTCAGGCGCGTATTCCCCGTGCGCTGCTCGCCACCCTCGAACAAGCGGCGCGCTATCGCGGCGAGCAACGCTGGAGCCTGTTGTATGAAGTGCTCTGGCGCGTCAGTCACGGCGACCGCACGGCGATGATGGCGGGCGACAAGCTCGGCAGCGAGTTGCAGCGCCGCATCAAGCAGGTCAGCCGCGAGGCCCATCATCTGCATGCGTTTGTGCGTTTCATCGAGCGGCCCAAGGATCTGCCTGGTCCACAATACGTGGCGTGGCACGAACCGGCGCATGACATTCTGCACAGCGCCAGCGAGCACTTTATCGGGCGCATGGGCCAGCATCGCTGGTTGATCGCCACACCGCGTGACGGCGTTTATTACGACGGTGAGCAATTGATTCACGAGCGGCAATGCCCGATTGAATGGCAGCAACTGGCGCAGAACGTCGACGACCCCCACGGCGATTTGTGGTTGACCTACTACAGCCACATCTTCAACCCGGCGCGGTTGAACCCGAAGGTCATGCAAGGGCATCTGCCGGTGCGGTTCTGGAAGAATCTGCCGGAGGGTGAGTTGATACCGGGATTGATCACCCAGGCGCGGATGGGCAAGCAGCAGAATGGGCAGGCGAGCGGAATCGCCAGTCGAGCCGGGAAGCGGATTGCTTTGAAATAGAAGATCGAAAGATCGCAGCCTTCGGCAGGTCTTACAGAGACCGTGTAGGAACTGCCGAAGGCTGCGATCTTTTGATCTTTTGCAGCCCAACAAAAAAGCCCTCCATCAATCACTCAATGGAGGGCTTCTGAGCATCTGCAGTCGTCAGATCAAACCTTGACGATCCAGCCCGCTGGCGCTTCGATGTCGCCGGTCTGCACGCCAGTCAGCTCTTTGTAGAGCTTCTGGGTCACCGGGCCGACCTCGGTTTCGCTGTGGAACACATGCAGGTGATCGTTGTAGCTGATGCCACCGATCGGCGTGATCACCGCAGCGGTACCGCAGGCACCGGCTTCCTTGAAGTCCGCCAGTTTGTCGATCAGCACGTCGCCTTCAACCACTTCCAGGCCCAGACGCGATTTGGCCAGTTCGATCAGCGACAGGCGGGTGATGCCTGGCAGGACCGATGGCGAGTTCGGGGTGACGAACTTGTTGTCGTGGGTGATCCCGAAGAAGTTGGCCGAACCGACTTCCTCGATCTTGGTGTGGGTCATCGGATCGAGGTAGATCGCGTCGGCGAAGTTGGCTTTCTTGGCTTTCGAGCCCGGCATCAGGCTGGCGGCGTAGTTGCCACCGACCTTGGCCGCACCGGTGCCTTGCGGGGCCGCGCGGTCGTAGCTGGAGATCTGGAAGTTGTGCGGGGTCAGGCCACCCTTGAAGTAGGCGCCGACCGGGATGCAGAAGATCGAGAAGATGAACTCGGGTGCGGTGCGTACGCCGATGTTGTCACCGACGCCGATCACGAACGGGCGCAGGTACAGCGCGCCGCCGGTGCCGTACGGCGGGATGAAACGCTCGTTGGCGCGAACCACGGCTTTGCAGGCTTCGATGAACTGCTCGGTGTCGACCGTCGGCATCAGCAGACGCGCGCAGCTGCGCTGCATGCGCAGGGCGTTCTGGTCCGGGCGGAACAGGTTGATCGAGCCGTCCTTGCAGCGATAGGCCTTCATGCCTTCGAAGCACTGCTGGCCATAGTGAAGAGCCGTAGAGCCTTCGCTGATGTGCAGGACGTTATCTTCGGTCAGGGTGCCTTTGTCCCACTCGCCATCGCGGAAGTACGACAGATAGCGCTTGTCGGTCTTGATGTAGTCAAAACCCAGCTTGTCCCAATTGATGCTTTCGTTACCCATGACACCCTCTATCACTGAACAACCGCCGAAACGGTTCAAGGCTTCTGACGTTTTTTTGGATGGGCGCAACAATACTTCATTCTTGAGCGGTTTCGCAGCCGGAATTCGCTCCGCTGATCGTTCCCTCGACTGATCGTTCCCACGCTCTGCGTGGGAATGCCTCATCGGACGCTCCGCGTTCGGCTGTTGGGACGCAGAGCGTCCCGGGCTGCATTCCCACGCGGAGCGTGGGAACGATCAATTTGACGTATTTACAGATGCAGCGCATGCCCCAGCGCCCGCAACGCCGCTTCCTGCACCGCTTCGCCCAAGGTTGGATGGGCATGGATGGTGCCGCCGATGTCTTCCAGTCGCGCGCCCATTTCCAGGCTCTGCGCGAATGCCGTCGACAATTCGGAAACACCGACACCGACCGCCTGCCAGCCGACAATCAGATGATTGTCGCGACGTGCGACCACGCGGACGAAGCCGCTTTTCGATTCCAGGGTCATCGCCCGGCCGTTGGCGGCGAACGGGAAGCTTGCAACGATGCAGTCCAGCCCGGCAGCCTTGGCCTCGTCCGGAGTTTTGCCGACCACCACCAGTTCCGGGTCGGTAAAGCACACGGCGGCGATGGCGGTCGGGTTGAATTCGCGGCGCTTGCCGCTGATCAGCTCGGCAACCATCTCGCCCTGAGCCATGGCGCGGTGGGCCAGCATCGGTTCGCCGCTCACGTCGCCAATGGCGTAGACGTTGCGCATGCTGGTCTGGCAACGGCTGTCGATCCTGATCGCTGAACCGTTCATGTCCAGATTCAGCGCTTCGAGATTAAATCCCTGCGTATTGGGTTTGCGACCGACGGCAACCAGTACCTGATCGGTTTCCAGATTGAGGGTTTCGTCTTCGGGATCGCGCACCTGCAACGTGCCGTCGAAACCCAGCACGCTGTGCTTGAGGTACAGCTTCACACCCAGATGCTTGAGCGCCTCATGCACCGGTTGCGTCAGTTCTGCGTCATAGGCCGGCAGGATGCGGTCCTGCGCCTCGACCACGCTGACTTCGGCGCCGAGCTTGCGATAAGCGATGCCCAGCTCCAGCCCGATGTAACCACCGCCGACCACCACCAGACGCTTCGGCACAGCCGTTGGCGCCAGCGCTTCGGTGGAGGAGATGATCGGCCCGCCAATCGGCAGGATCGGCAGGTTGACGCTGGTCGAACCGGTCGCCAGCACCAGATGTTCGCACTGGATGCGCGTATCGCCGACTTCCACGGTTTTGCCGTCGATGATTTTCGCCCAGCCGTTGATGACCTGAACCTTGTTTTTCTTCAACAGCGCGGCGACGCCAGTGGTCAGGCGATCAACGATGCCGTCCTTCCACTCGACGCTTTTGCTGATATCCAGAGTCGGCGCGGCAACGCTGATGCCGAGCGCCGAATGCTGGCTGTGATGCTGCGTCTGATGAAACTGCTCAGCCACGTGAATCAGCGCTTTCGACGGAATGCAGCCGATATTCAGGCAGGTGCCGCCCAACGATTGGCCTTCGACCAGAATGGTCGGGATACCCAGTTGCCCGGCGCGGATCGCCGTGACGTAACCGCCGGGGCCGCCGCCGATGATCAGCAGGGTGGTGTTCAAAGTCTGCATTCCATTACTCCACAAACAAGGTAGCGGGTTGTTCGAGCAAGCCACGAATGGCCTGAATGAAAAGCGCCGCGTCCATGCCGTCGACCACGCGGTGATCGAAGGAGCTGGAGAGGTTCATCATCTTGCGGATCACCACCTGGCCTTTGACCACCATTGGCCGTTCGACGATTTTGTTTACGCCGACAATGGCCACTTCCGGCAGGTTCAGCACCGGCGTGCTGACAATGCCGCCCAATGCGCCGAGACTGGTCAGAGTAATGGTCGAACCGGACAGCTCATCGCGGCTGGCCTTGCCATTGCGCGCGGCGTTGGCCAAACGCGAAATTTCGGCGGCGCTGTCCCACAGGCTGCGCGCTTCGGCGTGACGCACCACGGGCACCATCAGGCCGACATCGCTTTGCGTGGCGACTCCGACATGCACCGCACCGAGGCGGGTGATGACTTGCGCTTCGTCGTCGTAACGGGCGTTCATCTGCGGAAAGTCGCGCAGGGCCACAACCAGCGCGCGAACAAGGAACGGCAACAAGGTCAACTTGCCACGGCTGGCGCCATGTTTTTCATTCAGATGCGCACGCAGTTCTTCGATCGCGGTGACGTCGATTTCTTCCACATAACTGAAGTGCGCGGCACGCTGAGTAGCATCCTGCATGCGCTGGGCGATCTTGCGGCGCATGCCGATCACTTGAATCTGTTCTTCGTCGTGGCGCTGGGCATAAGCGGCAGCGGCCGGCGCCGAAGCGTTCGACTGACCTTGCGCCAGATAGGTCTCAAGATCCTCATGCAACACGCGACCGGCCGGGCCGCTGCCGCGAACCAGACGCAATTGAATACCCAGATCCAGCGCATGTTTGCGCACGGCTGGCGAGGCCAGTGGGCGCTCATCGGCTTCGCGGGCAACCATCGGGCTTTGGCAAGCAGGAGCAGGAGCAGGGCGCGGCGCGGCTGCAACAGGTTTGCTTTCCACAACGGCTTCAACTGCCGGCGTAACAGGCTCTTTGGTAACAACAGGCGCGGCGGACTCTTTAAGGTTGCCGGCTCCTTCAACCTCGATGCTGATCAGCACACTGCCGACCGCCATCACTTCACCCGGCTGACCACCGAGCGCAATCACTTTCCCGTGCACCGGCGACGGAATATCGACCATCGCCTTGTCGGTCATGACATCCGCCAGCACCTGGTCTTCAACCACCAGATCGCCAACCTTGACGTGCCACTGCGACAGTTCTACTTCTGCGATGCCTTCGCCGATGTCCGGCATCTTGATAACGTGCGTGCCCATTCAGACCTCCATGACCCGTTTCAACGCCGCGCCCACGCGGGACGGCCCTGGGAAATACGCCCACTCCTGCGCGTGCGGGTAGGGAGTGTCCCAACCGGTGACGCGTTCGATCGGCGCTTCCAGGTGATGGAAGCAGTGCTCTTGCACCAGCGATACCAGCTCGGCGCCGAAACCGCAGGTGCGCGTAGCTTCGTGAACCACCACGCAGCGGCCGGTTTTCTTCACCGACTTGACGATGGTTTCCAGGTCCAGCGGCCACAGGCTGCGCAGGTCGATGACTTCGGCATCGACGCCGGATTCTTCGGCAGCGACTTGCGAGACGTAGACGGTGGTGCCGTAGGTCAGCACGGTCACGTCCTTGCCCGGGCGAGTGATCGCGGCAACGTCCAGCGGCACGGTGTAGTAACCGTCCGGCACCTGGGCTTGCGGGTGTTTCGACCACGGGGTTACCGGGCGGTCGTGATGGCCATCGAACGGGCCGTTGTACAGGCGTTTCGGCTCGAGGAAGATCACCGGGTCATCGTTTTCGATGGAGGCGATCAGCAGGCCTTTGGCGTCGTACGGGTTGGACGGCATCACCGTGCGCAGACCGCAGACCTGAGTGAACATCGCCTCGATGCTCTGGCTGTGCGTCTGACCGCCGTAGATGCCGCCGCCGCATGGCATGCGCAGGGTCATCGGTGCGGTGAATTCGCCAGCCGAGCGATAACGCAGGCGCGCCGCTTCGGAGATGATCTGGTCGGAGGCGGGGTAGACGTAGTCGGCGAACTGGATTTCGGCGACCGGACGCAAACCGTAGGCGCCCATGCCGACGGCCACGCCGACGATGCCGCTTTCCGAAATCGGCGCGTCGAACACCCGCGAGGTGCCGTACTTGGTCTGCAGGCCTTCGGTGCAGCGGAACACACCGCCGAAGTAACCGACGTCCTGGCCGAAGACGACGACATTGTCATCACGCTCAAGCATCACATCCATGGCCGAGCGCAGGGCCTGGATCATGGTCATGGTGGTCGTGGTCATGGCGGTTTCCAACTGAATATTGTTGTTGTGATCGTTCATGTCAGATCCCCAACTGCTGACGCTGGCGCTTCAAGTGCTCCGGCATCTCTTTGTAGACGTCTTCGAACATGGTCGCGGCGCTTGGAATCTGCCCGCCGGCGAGGGTGCCGTACTGTTCGGCCTGTTTCTGCGCGGCAATCACTTCGGCTTCAAGTTCAGCGCTGACGGCGCTGTGCTCTTCCTCCGACCAGTGGCCGACCTTGATCAGGTGCTGTTTCAGACGCGCGATCGGATCGCCGAGCGGGAAGTGGCTCCAGTCATCGGCAGGGCGGTATTTCGATGGGTCGTCGGAGGTCGAGTGCGGGCCGGCGCGGTAGGTGACCCATTCGATCATGGTCGGGCCGAGGTTGCGCCGGGCGCGTTCGGCAGCCCAGGCGGAAGCGGCGTAGACCGCGTAGAAATCGTTGCCATCGACACGCAGCGAGGCGATGCCGCAACCGACGCCGCGTCCGGCGAAAGTCGTGGCTTCACCGCCGGCGATGGCCTGGAAGGTGGAAATTGCCCACTGGTTGTTGACCACGTTGAGGATCACCGGCGCGCGATAAACGTGGGCGAAGGTGAGGGCGGTGTGGAAGTCCGATTCGGCGGTGGCGCCGTCACCGATCCACGCCGAGGCGATTTTCGTATCGCCCTTGATCGCCGAGGCCATGCCCCAGCCGACGCCCTGAATGAATTGGGTGGCGAGGTTGCCGGAAATGGTGAAGAAACCGGCGTCCTTGACCGAGTACATGATCGGCAACTGGCGGCCCTTGAGCGGATCGCGCTCGTTGGACAGCAACTGGCAGATCAGGTCGACCAACGGCACATCGCGGGCCATCAGGATGCTTTGCTGGCGATAGGTCGGGAAGCACATGTCGTCGATGTTCAGTGCCAGAGCCTGGGCGCTGCCGATGGCTTCTTCACCGAGGCTCTGCATGTAGAACGACATCTTTTTCTGCCGCTGGGCGACGACCATGCGGTTGTCGTAGATGCGCGTCTTGAGCATCGCGCGCATGCCTTTGCGCAGGATCTCGACCGGCACGTTTTCGGCCCACGGGCCGAGGGCGTTGCCCTGATCGTCAAGCACGCGGATCAAACCACGGGCGAGGTCGGCGGTATCGGCAGGTTCTACATCGACAGGAGGTTTGCGCACCGTACCGGCATCGGTCAGATGCAGGTAGGAAAAATCGGTTTTGCAGCCGGGACGGCCCGAGGGTTCAGGGACGTGCAGGCGCAGCGGTTCATACGCTTGGGTCATGGCTTCTACGCTCGATCTTGTGAATTTCTTGTAGTGAGCTGGCAGTCATTCCGGGATGAGGAAATCTTGTCCTACAACAATCATAGGCGTGGCCAAGAAGAATATTTCTCTGTGTTTCGTTGCGCTGGCGACCATTTGCAGATAGAAATTCTGCATAAACATAAAAAACAGGTGGTTTTGTCTCATGCGCAAACTGGACCGTACCGACATCGGCATTCTCAACAGCCTTCAGGAGAACGCGCGCATCACCAATGCCGACCTCGCTCGCTCGGTGAACCTGTCGCCGACGCCATGCTTCAACCGGGTCAAGGCAATGGAAGAATTGGGACTGATTCGCGAGCAGGTGACGCTGCTGGATGCCGATCTGCTGGGGCTGCATGTGAATGTGTTCATTCACGTCAGCCTGGAAAAGCAGGTGGAAGAAGCGCTGCAGCATTTCGAGGAAGCGATCTCCGACCGGCCCGAGGTGATGGAGTGCTATCTGATGGCCGGGGACCCGGACTATCTGATCCGCGTGCTGGTGCCGAGCATTCAGTCGCTGGAACGCTTCATGATGGATTTTCTGACCAAGGTGCCGGGGGTGGCGAACATCCGCTCGAGCTTTGCGCTGAAGCAGGTGCGTTATAAGACCGCGTTGCCGTTGCCTGCGAACGGTTTGACGTTGGGGACGTGAAGATCAAAACATCGCAGCCACGGCAGCTCCATTCGCCGATCGTTCCCACGCTCCGCGTGGGAATGCATCCCGTGACGCTCTGCGTCACTTCTTGAGGCGGAACGCGGAGCGTCCCTGGCGGCATTCCTTTGCTGCGCGTGGGAATGATCAGTTGGCTTCGCGCGTGAATCAGCGCGGTCAGAGTTTGTTAAGCGGGATCTTCAGGTAAACCACGCCATTGTCCTCAGGCGCCGGCATATTCCCCGCCCGTACATTCACCTGGATCGCCGGGAGCAGCAACGTCGGCATGCCTAACCCAGCGTCACGTGTCGTGCGCATCTCCACGAACGCCGCTTCATCGATCCCGTCATGCACATGAATATTGCTTTTGCGCTGTTCGCCGACAGTGGTCTGGCACTGCGAGGCGCGGCCCTCGGGCGGATAGTCGTGGCAAACGTAAAGCTTCACGCTGGCCGGAAACGCCAACAGCTTCTGGATCGACTTGAACAATTGCTGCGCATTGCCGCCAGGGAAATCACAGCGCGCGGTGCCAACGTCCGGCATGAACAGCGTGTCACCCACCAGGATCTGCTCGCCGTCGATCAGGTAGGCCATGTCCGCTGGCGTATGGCCGGGGACGTGTAGGGCGGTAGCCATGAGGTTGCCGATCATGAACGACTCGTTCGGCGCGAACAGATGATCGAACTGCGAGCCATCGACGCAAAATTCCGGCTCCAGATTGAACAGTGCCTTGAACACACTCTGCACTTTGCTGATCGATTCACCGATGGCGATCTTGCCGCCCAGTTCCCGACGCAGATACGGCGCGGCAGACAGGTGATCGGCGTGGGCGTGGGTTTCCAGCAGCCATTGCACTTGCAGCCGGTGCGCACGCACGAAAGCGATGATCTTGTCCGCCTGCGCCGTGCCGGTGCGCCCGGCAGCGCCATCGTAATCGAGCACCGGGTCGACGATCGCGCACTGGCCGCCGTCGGCTTCGTAGACCACGTAGCTGTAGGTCGAGGAGGCGGGGTCGAGGAACGCTTCAATCTGGGCGGACATGGCAGAAACCTGTGCTGGGAATTTCGGGTTGCAACAGTTTATGTAAAAACATAATGTTCGCAGCTTAAGTGACCTTCAAGGCCTCGTGCAAATGCAATCCAGTCTGACCGAATGTGAAGTCGCCCAACTGCGCGCCTCGGCGTCCAAAGCCTGCGCCTTGCTCAAAGCCCTGGCCAATGAGGATCGCCTGTTGATCCTCTGTCAACTGACCCAGGGCGAACGCAACGTCGGCGAACTGGAAAAAATGACCGGCGTACGCCAGCCGACGCTGTCCCAGCAACTGGGCATCTTGCGCGATGAAGGCCTGGTCGCGACCCGCCGCGAAGGCAAATACATTTTCTATGGCCTGGCCAGTCACGAAGTGATCCAGGTGATGAAAACCCTGTCGGGGCTGTATTGCGGAGCGGTACTCAAGAGCTGGGAACAGCCATAAATGCCAGCCCTCACACTTACTTACCCTGTGGGAGCTGGCTTGCCAGCGATGAGGACTTATCAGCGAACATTTATGTGACTGACACACCGCTATCGCTGGCAAGCCAGCTCCCACAGGTTCTTTGGTTTGACCCGAACAAATCCTTGCGTGCAGCAAAAGGAACAAGCAATGAACGATCAACACTGGGGCCTATCCATCAGTGCGGACATCGTGGTCATCGGCGGTGGCACGGCCGGCATCGGTTTTGTCGCCAGCCTGCTCAAGCGTGACCCGCAGCTCAAAGTCACCGTGATCGAACCGAGTTCGCAGCACTACTATCAACCTGCGTGGACGCTGGTCGGCGGTGGTGCATTTGACGTGAAAGACACGGTCAGGCCGATGAGCCAAGTCATGCCGCGTCAGGCAACGTGGATTCAGGCCAGTGTCAGCGCCATCGACCCGCAAAGCCGCCAACTCACCCTCGACGACCAGCGCACCGTCAGCTATCAAAACCTGATCGTCTGCCCCGGCCTGCGCCTGGCCTGGGAGAAAATCGAAGGCTTGCAGGAAAGCCTCGGTCAGCACGGCGTCACCTCCAACTACAGCTATCAACACGCCCAGTACACCTGGGATCAAGTGCAGAAACTGCGCGATGGCCGGGCGCTGTTCACCCAGCCGGCGATGCCGATCAAATGCGCCGGCGCGCCGCAAAAAGCCCTGTACCTGTCTTGCGATCACTGGCGCAAATCCGCCGTGCTGAAAGACATCAAGGTTGAATTCAATCTCGCTGGCGCTGCGCTGTTTGGCGTGCCGACCTTCGTGCCGCCGTTGATGAAGTACATCGAACAGTACGACGCGCAACTGGCGTTCAACTCGAATCTGGTCAAGGTCGACGGCCCGGCAAAAACCGCGTGGTTTGAAGTCAAGGACGCCGACGGCACTGTCAGCCGCGTGGCGAAAACCTTCGACCTGCTGCACGTCGTGCCGCCACAAGTCGCGCCGGATTTCATCGCACAGAGTCCGCTGGCCGATGCCGGCGGTTGGTGCGAAGTCGATCCACACAGCTTGCAGCATCCGCGTTATCCCGAGGTGTTCGCACTGGGCGATATCTGCGGCACCAGCAATGCGAAAACTGCCGCAGCGGTGCGCAAGCAGGTTGTCGTCGTTGCGCAAAACCTGCTGGCCGCGCGCAAACAACAGCCGCTGCCGCTCAAGTACGACGGCTACGGTTCCTGCCCGCTGACGGTGGAGAAGGGCAAGGTGATCCTCGCCGAGTTCGGCTATGGCGGCAAACTGCTGCCGACCTTCCCGCTGGACCCGACCGTGGCCCGCCGTTCGGCATGGTGGCTGAAGGCGACGCTGCTGCCGTGGTTCTACTGGCACGGCATGCTCAAGGGCCGCGAGTGGCTGACGCGTCTGTCCAGGGTCGACTGAGAAAACTCCTATGTTGCTGGCAAGTCTGTTTGGCGTGGTGATGGGCTTGGTCCTCGGCCTGACCGGTGCGGGCGGCGGGATTCTCGCGGTGCCGGCGCTGGTGCTCGGGCTCGGCTGGACGATGACGCAAGCGGCGCCGGTGGCCTTGTTTGCGGTCGGCAGCGCGGCTGCGGTCGGGGCGATCGACGGTTTGCGCCATGGCCTGGTGCGTTACCGCGCGGCGCTGTTGATCGCGGCTCTGGGCGCGGTGTTTTCGCCGCTGGGGATCTACTTCGCACATCAGTTGCAGGAAAAGATTCTGAGGATGCTGTTTAGCCTGCTGATGGTTCTGGTCGCGTGGCGAATGTTCAGAAAGGACCGTCAGCAAGCGGGGCCGAGCGACCACGGCCATGCCAGTTGGGGGCAGAAAAACTGCATGCTCAACGAGCAGACCGGGCGCTTCGACTGGACCGCCAAATGCACCGCCACCCTGGCTGCACTGGGCGCGATTACCGGCGTGGTTTCGGGCTTGCTCGGCGTCGGCGGCGGCTTTCTGATCGTGCCGGCGTTCAAGCAACTGACCGATGTGCAGATGCGCGGCATCGTTGCGACGTCGTTGATGGTGATCAGTCTGATTTCCGCGATCGGGGTGATCGGCGCGCTTCATGCGGGGGTGCGTATCGACAGTCAGGGCGCGGCGTTCATTGTCGCCAGCATCGTTGGCATGATCGTCGGTCGCAGGCTGTGCGCGCAGGTGCCGGCGCGGGCGTTGCAGGTGGGGTTTGCCAGTGTCTGTCTGGTGGTGGCGGGGTACATGTTGTTGCGGGCGTGAAGAGCAAAAGATCGCAGCCTCCTTGCACGAGGCTGCGATCTTCTCAGCGGGTTACAACACCAGGTGTGGCAGCCACAGCGAAATCGCCGGCACGTAGGTCACCAGCAGCAACACCAGGAACAGCACGCCATAGAACGGCAGCAGCGCTTTCACGGTGCTTTCGATACTGACCTTGCCCACCGCCGAGCCGACGAAGAGCACGGCGCCCACCGGCGGTGTTATCAATCCGATCCCCAGGTTGACCAGCATGATCATGCCGAACTGCACCGGATCGACACCGATGCCCATGATCACTGGCATCAGGATCGGCGTGAGGATCAGGATCAGCGGCGCCATGTCCATCACCGTGCCAAGCAACAGCAGCATGACGTTGATGCACATCAGGATCACGTAGCGGTTGTCCGACAGGGTCAGGAACAGCGTGGTGATCTTCGCCGGGATCTGCATCAGGGTCATGATGTAGCCGAAGCTGGCGGCGAAACCGATCAGGATCATCACAATGGAGATGGTGCGCACCGTGCGGTGCATCAGCTTGGGCAGCTCGCTCCATTTGTAGTCGCGGTAGATGAACATGGTCACGAAGAATGACCAAAGTACCGCGATGGCCGCCGATTCAGTGGCGGTGAAAATACCCGAGAGAATGCCGCCGAGGATGATCACCATCGCCATCATGCCCCACAGGGCTTCGCCGACGATCTTCAGCGCCTGGCGCATCGGAATCACTTCGCCCTTGGGGTAGTTGCGCTTTTTCGCGAAAATCAGGCACAGCACCATCAGGCAGGCGCTCATCAGCAGGCCCGGGACGATGCCGGCCATGAACAGCGAAGCGATCGACACCGTACCGCCAGCGGCCAGCGAGTAGAGCACCGAGTTGTGGCTTGGCGGGGTCAGCAAAGCTTGCACCGAACCGCTGACGGTCACGGCGGTGGAGAAGTCCCGTGGATAGCCCTTGCGTTCCATTTCCGGAATCAGCACCGAACCCACCGACGCCGTGTCAGCCACCGACGAACCGGAGATCGCACCGAAGAAGGTCGATGCCACGATGTTGACCAGTGACAGGCCACCACGGACGAAACCTACCAGCACGCCGGCACACGCCACCAACCGCCGGGACATGCCGCCCTCGGCCATGATCGCGCCGGCGAGGACGAAGAACGGAATCGCCAGCAGCGAGAATTTGTTCACCCCCGAGGCGACCTGGATCATCACCGCCTGGAAGGGAATGTCGATCCACCAAGCGCCGATCAGCGCAGCGGCGCCCAACGCGTAGGCGACCGGCATGCCGATCAGGATCAATACGATAAAACTGCCCAGCAGAATCAGAGCGTCCATTAAACGGCACCTTCACTTTCTTCAACCAGGTCGAACTGCACGACCCGACGTTTGCTCTGGTCACCGAGCAAGAGTTTTTCCACGACAAAAATCAGCGTCAGCAAACCGCCCACGGGGATCGGCAGATAGGTCACACCAACGCGCAGATCGGGCAGGGCGGCCATGAACTGGTTCCAAGTGGACATGCACAGCTTGGTGCCCCAGATGGTCATGAAGATGCAGATTGCCGCCATCAGCAGTTGCGAAAAAATCGCTGCTGCGGATTTCAGCTGCGGTGGCATGCGGTCGGTGAGCATGGCCACGGCCATGTGCGCACCGGCGCGGTAACTGGCGGCGGCGCCGATGAAGGTGAACACCATCATCAGCAGGATCGCCGTCGGCTCTGGCCAGCTGGAGCCGGTGCCGAGCACGTAACGGGCGAACACGCCCCAGGGAATCATCAGGGAAATCGCCAGGACGGAAAGGCCGGCGACCCAGATGCACGTCATGTAGATCTTGTCGTTGATACGCAGCAGCAGATTCTTCATCGGGTTCCACCGTAACCGGGCGCGCCTGAACCGCTGGCGCGCCGGGCCTTTTTCATGAGTACGGAGCGGGAGGCGTTACTGAACAGCTTCGATTTTCTTGATCAGGTCGGCGTACTTCGCGCCGTACTTTTCCCGTACCGGAGCGGTGGCGTCGTAGAAAGGTTTCTTGTCGACTTCGATGAACTCGACGCCGGCGGCCTTGAGTTTTTCTTCACTGGCAGCGGACTTCTTGTCCCACAGCACGCGCTCCTCAGCCTGGGCAGCCTTGGCCGCCGTTTTCACCATCTTCTGTTGATCCGGAGTGAGTTTTTCCCAGGTGATTTTCGACATCACGATCGGCTCCGGCAGGATCAGGTGACCGGTCAGGCTGTAGAACTTGGCGTTCTGGAAGTGGTTGTGTTCGAGCAGGGTCGGCGGGTTGTTTTCCGCACCGTCGATCACGCCGGTCTGCAGGGCGCTGAAGATTTCCCCGGTGTCCATGGCGATGCCGTTACCGCCCATGGCGTTCATCATGTCGATGAACATCGGGTTGCCTTGCACGCGAATTTTCATGCCCTTGAGGTCTTCGAGCTTGCGCACCGGTTTCTTGGTGTAGATGTTGCGCGTCCCGCCGTCCATCCACGCCAGGGCTACCAGGCCGAATTCGGAGTTGGTGATCTTGTCGAGGATCTCATCGCCTACCGCGCCATCAATGACGTTACGCATGTGTTGCTGGTCGCGGAAGATGAACGGCATGTTGAACACGTTCACATCCGGCACCACGGGGCCGACGATCCCCAGGCTGACGCGCGACAGCTGCACCGCGCCGACCTGCATCTGCTCGATAACTTCCTTCTCGGAGCCGAGCACACCGCCCGGGAAGTATTGGAAGGTCAGCTCGCCGTTGGTTTCCTTTTCAAGCGTTTTGCCCATGCTCTTTTCGGCCACCACGGTTGGGTAACCGTCTGGATGAATATCAGCGAATTTGAGTTTCATATCTGCCTGAGCGCCACCAGCAAAGGTGAACATCAGCGGGAGTGCAGCGGCGAGCAAGGTGCGTTTGAAGTTCATGGGGGTGAGTCTCCAGTCTTGTTATTTTTGTGTTCAAGGCGCAGCGGTGCAGCAGAGGGTTTAAAGCAAATCGTTGAATTGCGGTTCGGCGAGGCCCTTGACGCCTGGCTTCAGGGCGAACACGCCGCCGGCCAGGGATTGCGGGTCGTGGTCATCGCCGGGGCGAATCGAGGCGACAAACAAGGTGTCCAGGTTGCTGCCGCCGAAGGCGCACATGGTCGGTTTCTTCACCGGTACTTCCAGCGAGAAATCCAGTCGGCCATCCGGGGCAAAGCGGTGGATCAGGCCGGCGTCGTTGGCGCAGATCCAGTAGCAGCCTTCGGCGTCCACGGCAGCTCCATCGGGGCGGCCGGGGAAATGGTTCATGTCGACGAAGATTCGGCGATTCGATGGCGTGCCGGTCTCGGTGTCGTAATCGAAGGCCCAGATCAGTTGCACGTTGGGGTGCGAATCCGAGAGGTACATGGTTTTGCCGTCAGGGCTGAAAGCGAGGCCGTTGGGTACGATGAAGCCATCCAGTTGCGCTTCGATCACGCCAGTCTGCCCGGCGCCGTAGCGATAGAGCCGGCCTTCAGGCGCGTTCAGGCCCATATTCAGCACCATGCTGCCGGCCCAGAAACGCCCTTGGCGATCGCAGCGACCGTCGTTGAGGCGCATGTCCGCGCGGCTGTGCTCGACGGTGGCGAGCAATTCGCTGTCGAGGCTGCCGTCGCTGTGCGGGTGCAGGCGAAAGAAGCCGCTTTCCATGCCAGCGACCCAGCCGCCACTGCGGTGGCGGGTGATGCAGGCGAGCATTTGCGGGGCCTTCCACGAGGCAACATGGCCAGTGTCAGCGCTCCAGCGTTGCAGCCCGCCGTTGGGAATATCGACCCAGTACAGAGCGTTTTCCTGCGGCACCCAGACCGGGCTTTCACCGACCGCGTTGCGGGCGTCGACGATCAATTCGGCTTGCATACTCATTCCCATGGTTTTTATTGGAGGGGATCAAGTCGAACGGTCAGTCGCCGAACGGGCCTGCTGCGACGAAAGCGCCGCCCTGATAGATCCGCGCCGGATCATCGTCGGCTGGCATCGGTTGCGCTTCGACCTTGTCGCGGAACACTTCCGAGGTGTCCTTGGCTTCGAAACCGAGGTGGCTGGCGTAGCGGTTGTCCCACCAGACGTCTTTGTTGGCGGACATGCCGTAGACCACTGTGTGGCCGACATTTGGGGTGTACAGCGAGCGTTCGAGCAGTTGCGTGAGATCGTCGAAGCTCAGCCAGGTGTGCATCATCCGGCGGTTCTGCGGTTCGGGGAACGAGGAGCCGATGCGGATGCTGACGGTTTCGATGCCGTAGCGATCGAAGTAGAAACTGGCCATGTCTTCGCCGTAGGACTTGGACAAGCCGTAGTAACCATCGGGACGACGCGCCGAAGTGGCGTCGAGCTGTTGGTCCTGTTTGTAGAAACCGATGACGTGGTTGGAACTGGCGAAGATCACCCGCTTCACACCGTGCTTGCGTGCCGCTTCGTAAATGTGGAACACGCCACAGATGTTGGCGCCGAGGATTTCTTCGAACGGGCGCTCGACCGAGACGCCGCCGAAATGCAGGATCGCATCGACCCCTTCGACCAGTTGATGCACGGCTTGCTTGTCGGCGAGGTCGCAGAGCACGACTTCTTCGTGTTCATCGACGGCCGGGGCGAGGGCGGCGATGTCGGACAGGCGCAGCACATTGGCGTAAGGGCGCAGGCGTTCGCGCAACACTTTGCCCAAGCCGCCGGCGGCACCGGTCAGCAGCAGGCGGTTGAAAGGAGCGCGGGGGGTAGAAGTAGACGTCATGGCAATCCCTGAACACATTGTTATTAGGTTTGTTGTAGGTTGTCGTATGACTGCGCTGAAGTATCGGTAGGGTTTCCGGATCTTGTCAACGCGACTTTTGGTGTAGATGACGGAAGGGGCGATTCATTTTCTCAAGACCCGATACCTGCCTTGCAATGCAATCCCCTTGTGGGAGCGAGCCTGCTCGCGAATGCGGTGTGCCAGTCAGAACAAATCGACTGGTCCGGCGCTTTCGCGAGCAGACTCGCTCCCGCAGGGTAAACCGCCAACCGTTACAACAACGAAATCGGATAGCTGATAAAAATCCGGTTCTCGTCAAATTCGTTGGTGCTGAAGTCCCGGCGAATGGTCGCGTTGCGCCATTTCACGTTGAGGTTCTTCAGCGGGCCGCTCTGCACGGTGTAGGCCAGTTCCGATTCGCGGCCCCATTCCTTGCCGTCATTGGTGGTGGCGGTGTGCACGTTATCGCCGCTGATGTAGCGGTTCATCAGGGTCAGGCCAGGCACGCCCAGCGCAACGAAGTTGTAGTCGTGACGCACCTGCCAGGAGCGCTCTTTGGCGTTGTCATAACTGGCGTTGTAACTGTCGTTGGCCAGGGTTCCGCCGCTGGTGCCGTTGACGCGCATCCAGGCATCGTCGCCGGTGAGTTTCTGCAGGCCGACGTAGAAGGTGTTGCCACCGTACTTGGCCGAGAGCAGGGCGAACGCGGTCTTGTTGTCGAGGTCGCCGGCCTGAGCGCTGCCGTCTTCCTTGCCGGTGAAGAAACCGAGGTTGGCGCCCAGCGTCCAGTCGCCCATCGGCTGACTGTGGCTGAGGTTGAAATACTGCTGCTGGTAGATGTCGGTGAGCTCGGCGTACCACACGCCGACCATGGTGCGTTTTTCGTTAAAGGTGTATTCGCCGCCGCCGAAGTTGAAACGATCGGAGGTGAATGCACCGCGGCCGTTCATCGACATGTCTTCCATGCTCGCGTCGTTGCGCGGGCTGTTGCCACGGAACTGGCCGCCGTAGACGGTCAGGCCGTTGATCTCGGTGGACGTGATCTGCCCGCCGCGAAAGGTCTGCGGCAGGGAGCGGCCGTCGTCGGAGCGCAGGATCGGCAATACCGGCATCCATTCGCCGACCTTCAATTCGGTCTTCGAGACTTTGGCTTTCAGCGCCACGCCGAGGCGACCGAAATTGTCGGCCGGGCGACCGTCATCATGAATCGGCAACAACTGCGTACCGCCAGTGCCTTTGCCGCCATCGAGCTTTTGCGAATACAGCCCGAGCACATCGAGGCCGAAGCCGACGGTACCTTGGGTGAAGCCGGATTTGGCGTCGAGAATGAAGCTCTGCGTCCACTCTTCGGCCTTGCCCTGCGGATAGGCCGGGTTGACGAAGTTGCGGTTGAAGTAGGCGTTGCGCAGGTTCAGCGTGGCTTTGCTGTCGTCGAGAAAGCCCTCGGCATCGGCGCTCATCGGCAAGGCCAGAGCGAGGCTGCTGCAACCGATCAGGCTGAGGGTCGAACGCGGTTTGAAATGGGCAAAACGTGAAGGGCGGACGGAATTGCGGGCGAGTGGGCTCACTGTGACGCTCCCTGGATCGTTTGTTGTTTTTATTATTTGTCATACGTCGTCGTACAACATCGATTCGGATATTTCCCAGATTTTCGGGGATTGTCAACTGGAAGTTATACGATGACCTCCCATTCGACGCCGAACCCATGTGGGAGCGAGCCTGCTCGCGAATGCGGACTTTCAATCAATGAAGTTGTCGACTGACACAGCGCTTTCGCGAGCAGGCTCGCTCCCACAGGGTTCCTTGGTGTCTGTCGAGTCGTGTATTGCCCGTCAAATTGCGGCAAACTTCCTCCACCCCCAGCACCAGGCCGATTCATGGATAAATACGCCCCGCGCAACTGGCAACCCCACGAAAAGCCCAGCCTGCCCGGTTCTCCGTCGACACCTCTGCACTCCACGCCCAAGCGCCTGGCGTACGCGGCGGTTGGCGTGCTGGTGGCGGTGACCGGTGGGCTGGGCAACTCGCTGGTGGTTGCCAACCTGCCTTACCTGCAAGGCTCGCTCGGCGCGACCACGGCGGAGATGGCCTGGCTGCCCGCGGCCTATGTGATGACCAACGTGTCGATGAACCTGCTGCTGGTGAAGTTTCGCCAGCAGTTCGGCTTGCGCGCGTTCACCGAAGTGTTTCTGGTGCTGTATGCACTGGTGACCTTCGGCCATTTGTTCGTCAACGATCTCAACTCGGCAGTGGCGGTGCGAGCGGCGCACGGCATGGTCGGTGCGGCGCTGAGCTCGCTGGGTCTGTATTACATGGTGCAGGCGTTCCCGGCGAAGTGGCGGCTCAAAGCGCTGGTGCTCGGCCTCGGCACGTCGCAATTGGCGTTACCGCTGGCGCGGCTGTTTTCCGAAGACCTGTTGCAGATCGCCGAATGGCGCGGTCTGTACCTGTTCGAATTGGGCATGGCCCTGCTGTCATTGGGCTGTGTGTTGCTGCTGAAGCTGCCGCCCGGTGACCGCTTCAAAACCTTTGAAAAACTCGATTTCCTCACCTTCGCCATCCTCGCCACTGGTGTAGCGTTGTTGTGCGCGGTGTTGTCGCTGGGGCGGATCGACTGGTGGCTGGAGGCAGACTGGATCGGCGTGGCGCTGGCCTGTTCGATCGCGCTGATCATCATGGGCCTGGCTATTGAGCACAACCGCAGCAACCCGATGTTGATGACACGTTGGCTGGGCAGCGGAACGATGATCCGCCTGGCGCTGGCGGTGACTCTGATCCGCATGGTCACCTCGGAGCAATCCACCGGCGCGGTCGGTTTCATGCAGAACCTCAACATGGGCTATGAGCAGTTGCACAGTCTGTACGTGGTGATGTTGATCGGCAGCATCGCCGGCCTTGCCACCAGCGCGCTGACCATCGACCCCAAACATTTGCTGATGCCGTTGATCATTTCCTTGGCGCTGATGGCCACCGGTTCGGTGATGGACAGCTTCTCGAACAACCTGACCCGCCCCGAAAACATGTATTTCAGTCAGTTCCTGCTGGCGTTCGGCAGCACGTTTTTTCTCGGCCCGACCATGGTCTTCGGCACGCGTAACGTGCTGACCAATCCGCGCAACCTGGTGAGCTTTTCCGTGCTGTTCGGGATCTGCAATAACCTCGGCGGACTGCTCGGCGCGGCGTTGCTTGGCACTTTTCAGATCGTGCGGGAGAAGTACCATTCCAGCCACATCGTCGATCATCTGGTGATGTCCGATCCTTTGGTGGCTGCGCGAGTGCAGAGCGGCGGCTCGGCGTTCGGCGGTTTGCTCGCCGACCCGAGCCTGCGCAATCTGGCCGGCATTCGCAGCCTCGCCAATGCGGCGACACGCGAAGCGAACGTGCTGGCCTATAACGATGTCTTCATGCTGATCGCGGTCATTGCCGTCCTGACCATGATCTGGCTTTCGATTCGCGCGTTGTGGCTGATGAGCACCACCAAAGCCATTGAACCGACACCTTCCGTACCACCCAGCGGTGCCACTTCTTCATGACCGAACCGACCACCACAACCACCAACGCCATCGCCGCCACACCTGAAGGGGAGGCGCCGCCGTCATCACCCAACACTGCGCCGCGTTCGCTGCGGGTGCGGATCATTTCTTCGCTGGGCTTTGCCGCAATCGCCATTGTCGGCGTGTTGATCGTGTTGTATGCCTGGCAACTGCCGCCGTTCAGCAGTGCGGTCGAAACCACCGAAAACGCCTTGATTCGCGGGCAGGTGACGATCATCGGCCCGCAGCTCAGCGGCTATGTGTTCGAAGTGCCGGTGCAGGACTTCCAGTACGTCAAGGCCGGGGATCTGCTGGTGCGTCTGGACGACCGCATTTATCAGCAACGCCTCGACCAGTCCCTGGCACAACTGGCGGTGCAGAAGGCTGGACTGGCCAACGTCGTGCAACAGCGCAACAGCGCCGAGGCAACGATCAAATTGCGCCAGGCGGTGCTCGCCGACAGCCAGGCGCAGTTGCGCAAGAGCGAGGCGGATCTGCGGCGTAATCAGGAGCTGGTGCGCGACGGCTCGGTGTCCAAACGCGAATTTGACGTGACCCTCGCTGCCAACGCGCAAAGCACGGCTTCTGTGGCGCAGGCCAAGGCCAATCTGGAAATCGCCCGGCAGGATCTGCAAACGGTGATCGTCAATCGCGGCTCGCTGGAGGCCGCCGTGGCCAGTGCCGAAGCGGCGGTGCAACTGGCGCGGATCGATCTGTCGAACACGCGAATTGTCGCCCCGCGCGACGGTCAGCTCGGGCAGATCGGCGTGCGCTTGGGGGCCTACGTCAACTCCGGCGCGCAGCTGATGGCGTTGGTCCCGGACCAGAAGTGGGTGATCGCCAACATGAAGGAAACCCAAATGGCCAACGTGCGGGTCGGGCAACCGGTACGCTTCACCGTCGACGCCTTGAACCACCGCAGATTCACCGGCCATGTGCAGCATATTTCGCCGGGCACCGGCTCGGAATTTGCCTTGCTGCAGGCCGACAACGCCACCGGCAACTTCGTCAAGATCGCCCAGCGCGTGCCGGTGCGCATCACCATCGATCCCGATCAGCAGGAAGCAGAACGCTTGCGGCCGGGGATGTCAGTGGTTGTCAGCATCGACACCGCCGCCGGCGACACCCAACCCCACTGATCAATGCACGGGCTCTATTCATTCGGGCGAGGGGGTGACCCGGCAACTTTTGCGGTTGCGAATCTGCTCGTCACTGGGCCGTTGGCGGACGAATTCGAAGCGCGGTTCGCCTTCGCTGTAATGCACCAGCCAGCCCCATTCCAGTTCGCTTTCGTCCTGTCCGGGATGCGGTGGCCGGGCCCACCAGGGTTCTTTGCTGAGGATCTCGCGCATGGCAGCCTCCGGTTGATGGCAATCCTTGAACTATAGCTTCCTGTCGCGAGTCGTCTGCACAGGCTGTGTAGAATCGGCGCGATCATGACGATATGGGGGGCAGGGCGATGATGGATGAAGTGCGCAGGGATGAACCGTCGAAACGGCTGTTTTTCGCTTTGGACTGCCCACCGGCGCAGCGCAAGGCAATCGCCCAGTGGCGCGCGGAGCTGGGCCTGCGCAGCGGCAAACCGGTGCCGGCGGATAACTTTCATCTGACTCTGCTGTTCCTCGGTGCGGTGCCGCTGGCGCAGATTCATGGCGTCTGTGAAGCAGCGGGCAGTGTGCGTATTCCCGGCGAAACGTTGCGCATTGCGCTGGATCGTTTGCAGGTCTGGCATCGCGCCGGTGTGCTATCGCTGGCACCGGAACAGGCGCCGCCCGCGTTGTTGCGCCTGGTCTACGCGCTGGAGCAGGCGATGCTGCCGTTCGGTTTTGACGAGCCCACCCACGAGTTCCGCCCGCACCTGACGCTGGCCCGCGAGTACCGCGCGCCGGAGCCGGAAGCGCGCACGCCGCCGGAGTTCTTTCTGCGCGCTGAACGCTTCGCTCTGTTCGAATCGCACAAGGGTCGCTATCGGGTTGTGCAGGACTGGCCGCTGATCTGAACGGACAAAAAAAGGCGCCCGAAGGCGCCTGCAAATTCACCCGAGCCGAGGGAGCCGGGTGAGGCCGTTCAGAGCAGGGTGCAGCGGTGGTAAGGCGCTGCGTGAACGGAAAATTTTCAGCACTGCATTGCTTCATTGTGGGAGCGAGCCTGCTCGCGAAAGCGTCGGCACATCCGGCGTCTCAATCGCCTGACACGGCGCCTTCGCGAGCAGGCTCGCTCCCACATTTTGATCATCGCTGTTTTTATTTACCCAGCTTCACCCGGGTCCAGCCGCGCGTCATGATCCGCTGCGTGGCAATTGGCTGATCCGGCACTGCATACAACGTCGCCATCACCACTTGCGACGGATACGAACCCGGTTCGTTGCGGATCGCTTCGTCCACCAGTGGCGTGGCCGCTGCGTTGGCGTTGCTGTAGCCGATGCTGTTGGTGACTTCGGCGATGATGTCCGGGCGCATCAGGAAGTCCATGAACAGGTAGGCATTGTCGACGTTCGCCGCATCACGGGGGATGGCGACCATGTCGTAGAAACTGCCGGCGCCTTCCTTGGGAATGCTGTAGTCGATCACCACCTTGTTGCCCGATTCCACTGCGCGGGCCTTGGCCTGCAGGACGTCGCCGGAGTAACCGACCGCCACGCAGATGTTGCCGTTGGCCAGATCGGAGATGTACTTCGAGGAATGGAAATACGCCACGTAAGGGCGGATTTTCATGAACAAAGCTTCGGCCTCGGCAATGTGCGCCTTGTCCTTGTCGTTCACCGGATAGCCCAGGTAGTGCAGGGCGGCCGGGAGCATTTCGGTCGGCGAATCGAGGAAACTGATGCCACAGGCTTTGAGCTTTTCCGCGTTCTCCGGTTTGAACAGCAAGTCCCAGGAGTTGGTCGGGGCGTTGGCGCCGAGTACTTCCTTGACCTTCGCCGGGTTGAAACCGATGCCGATCGAGCCCCACATGTACGGGAACGCATGCGCGTTGTCCGGATCACTGGCGGAGGCGTTTTTCAGCAATACTGGGTTGAGATTCTTCCAGTTCGGCAGCTTCGACTTGTCCAGCGTCTGGTAGACGCCGGCTTTGATCTGCTTGGCCAGAAAACTGTTCGACGGCACGACGATGTCATAGCCGGATTTGCCCGCGAGCAGGCGCGCTTCCAGGGTTTCGTTGCTGTCGAAGACGTCGTAGGTCACGCGAATGCCGGTCTCGTCTTCGAACTTTTTCACGGTATCCGGCGCGATGTAATCGGACCAGTTGTAAACACGCAGCACCTTGTCGTTGGCCTGGGCGCCCATGACCATCGCGCCCATTAAGGACAGTGTCAGCAGAGTCCTGCCAAACATTTTCATCGGTACAACTCCCTTCTTCTTATTCAACAAAACAAAAGCTCGGTGCACTTGAACCTTGTGGCGAGGGGATTTATCCGCGTTCGGCTGCGAAGCAGTCGCAAAACCTGAATACGGAGTCTTCAGGTAGAACTGCAGGGGCCGCTTCGCAGCCCAACGGGGATAAATCCCCTCGCCACAGTTGTTCATCGGTGTTGCTCAGGCAGTCGCCGCTGCCGGCTGTTGCCACGACTCATTCGCCGTCTGATCCATCGCTTCCTGAATCGCCCGTTTGCGGTTGGCCTCTGCCTTGCGGCCGAAATACCAGACCAGGAAAGTCACCAGCGACACTGCCAGCAGAATCAGGCTG
Source organism: Pseudomonas siliginis (assembly GCF_019145195.1). Classification (GTDB taxonomy): domain Bacteria; phylum Pseudomonadota; class Gammaproteobacteria; order Pseudomonadales; family Pseudomonadaceae; genus Aquipseudomonas; species Aquipseudomonas siliginis. Next base: position 823,968 of record NZ_JAHSTW010000001.1, on the reverse strand, counting down.
GCCACGGCGTTTATCTCAGGCTTCACGCCCAGGCGCACCGCCGAGAACACCTCCATCGGCAGCGTCGTCGAGCCCGGCCCGGAGACAAAACTCGCCAGCACCAGATCATCCAGCGACAAGGCAAACGACATCATCCCGCCGGCGGCCAGCGACGGCGCGATCATGGGAATGGTGATGAGGAAAAACACTTTGAATGGTTTGGCCCCGAGGTCCATCGCCGCTTCTTCGATCGACAGATCCAGCTCGCGAAGGCGCGCGGAGACTACCACCGCCACATAAGCGGCACAAAAGGTGGTGTGGGCGATCCAGATGGTGACGATGCCGCGCTCCTGCGGCCAGCCGATCAGCTGCGCCATCGCCACGAACAGCAGCAACAGCGACAGACCGGTGATCACTTCCGGCATCACCAACGGCGCGGTCACCAGGCCACCAAACAGCGTGCGACCCTTGAAGCGCGTCACCCGCGTCAGCACGAACGCCGCCAGCGTACCCAGTGCCACAGCGGCAATCGCGGTGTAGCAGGCGATCTCCAGCGAGCGCAGCACCGAGCCCATCAGTTGCGTGTTGTCGAGCAGGCCGACATACCACTTGATCGACCAGCCACCCCACACCGTCACCAGTTTCGAGGCGTTGAACGAGTAGATCACCAGAATCAGCATCGGCAGATAAATGAACATCAAGCCGAAGATCAGCATGAACTTGGAAAAGTTGAAGCGTTTCATCCCCGTGCCTCCATCTCTTTGGCCTGGCTGCGGTTGAACAGCAGAATCGGCACAATCAGGATCAACAGCATCACCACCGCCAGCGCAGAAGCCACCGGCCAGTCGCGGTTATTGAAGAACTCCTGCCACAGCACGCGACCGATCATCAGCGTCTCCGGGCCACCCAGCAGTTCTGGAATCACGAACTCGCCGACCACCGGAATGAACACCAGCATGCAGCCGGCAATGATGCCGTTCTTGGCCAGCGGCACGGTGATCTTCCAGAAGTTGTTGAAGTTACTCGAACCCAGATCCTGCGCGGCTTCCAGCAGGCTGTTGTCGTGCTTGACGAGGTTGGCGTAGAGCGGCAGCACCATGAACGGCAGATAGGCATAGACCACGCCGATGTACACCGCAGTGTTGGTGTTGAGGATCTCGATCGGGTGATCGGTGAGTCCGGTCCACATCAGGAACCCGTTGAGCAGACCGTTGTTGCTGAGGATGCCCATCCACGCATACACGCGGATCAGGATCGCCGTCCAGGTCGGCATCATGATCAACAGCAGCAGGACGTTTTGCGTTTCCTTGCCGGTCTTGGTGATCGCGTAGGCCATCGGGAAACCGATCACCAGGCACATCAGCGTGCTCAGTGCCGCGACTTTCAGCGAGCCGAGGTACGCCGACAGGTACAGCTCGTCTTCGCCGAGCAAGGTGTAGTTGCCGATGTCCAGCAGCAGCTGGAATTTCTGTTCGGCGAAGGTGTAGATCTCCGAGTACGGCGGGATCGACAGCGCGGCTTCCGAGAAGCTTATCTTCATCACCAGAAAGAACGGCAGCATGAAGAACAGGAACAGCCAGATGAACGGAATGCCGATCACCAGTTTTCGTCCGCTGGGCACCAGGCGCAAGAATTGCTGATTGAAAGTTCTCATGAGCGCAGCACCACGCCGCTGTCGTCTTCCCACCAGACGTAGACCTTGTCGTCCCAGGTCGGCCGCGCGCCACGGCGTTCGGCATTGGCCATGAACGACTGGACGATCTTGCCGCCGGGCAGCTCGACGTAGAACACCGAATGGCCGCCGAGGTAAGCGATGTCGTGGACCTTGCCTTCGGACCAGTTGTAGCGGAACTCCGGTTGGGTGGTGCTGACGAGCATTTTTTCCGGGCGGATGGCGTAGGTGATCGACTTATCCTGCACCGACGTGCTGACGCCGTGACCGACGTAGATCTTCTGTTGCAGGTCCGGGCTGTGAATGATCGCGTGGCCTTCCAGATCTTCCACCACAGTGCCGTCGAAAGCGTTCACGTTGCCGATGAATTCGCAGACCATGCGGCTGACCGGCGCTTCATAAATGTCCACCGGGCTGCCGATCTGCGCGATCCAGCCCAGGTGCATGATCGCGATGCGCTGGGCCATGGTCATGGCTTCTTCCTGGTCGTGGGTGACCATCACGCAAGTCACGCCGACGCGCTCGATGATTTCCACCAGCTCAAGCTGCATCTGCGAACGCAGCTTTTTATCCAGCGCACCCATCGGCTCGTCGAGCAGCAACAGTTTCGGCCGTTTGGCCAACGAGCGGGCGAGCGCCACGCGCTGCCGCTGGCCGCCGGACAACTGGTGCGGGCGGCGCTTGGCGTATTGGGTCATGTGCACCAGACGCAGCATTTCTTCGACGCGGGCATCGATTTCGCTGGCAGGCAAACGGTCCTGTTTGAGGCCGAAGGCGATGTTCTGCGCCACGGTCATGTGCGGGAACAGCGCGTAGGACTGGAACATCATGTTGATCGGCCGCTCGTACGGCGGCATGTCGGTGATGTCCACGCCATCGAGCAGAATCCGCCCCTCGGTCGGCCGCTCGAAACCGGCGAGCATGCGCAGCAGAGTCGATTTGCCCGAACCGGAACCGCCCAGCAGCGCGAAAATCTCGCCCTGATGGATCTCCAGGGACACATCGTCCACGGCCACGGTTTCGTCGAACTTCTTGGTGACACGATCGACTTTCACCAGCACCTTTTTCGGTTGCTGCTGACCTTCGAGTGCCTTGCGGTAAGTGCTGGAGGCGTTTGCCATGTGAAACTCCCAACAGGTGTCGTGTGCCTGGCCAATGTGGCCGGGCTTAAGTGGATTGCGGAGCGGTCCGGAATGCCTGTCAGCTGGCGCAGAACCTGTGGGAGCGAGCCTGCTCGCGAATACGGAGTGTCAGTCGACATCATCGTTTGCTGATACACCGCTTTCGCGAGCAGGCTCGCTCCCACAGGGGATATGCGTTGACCTGAGTGGCCTTTGTCCGTACCGATCCGGCTTGTTCGGCGCCGCCGTCCTGGCTGCCTGGGTCGTACTTGTTGTTATTACGGGTGTTGCTGTTCACGACGGGCGGATGTGCAAACGCACACCCGCCCGCCGTGGGGGCAGTAAATTGTTATCGAGTCTGGGATTGCGTCAGCGCTGACTGCGCTTCGCCGCCCGTTGCCGGCACGCTGCGCCGAACGCCTGGAAAATCCTCAGGTAGTTCGGGTTGTCCAGCACTTGCCATTCCGGGTGCCATTGCACGCCGAGGGCGAAAGTCGGGCTGTGCTCGACCGAGATCGCCTCGATCAATCCATCCGGTGCCATGGCTTCAGCACGAAGGCCGGGAGCGAGGCGGTCGATGCCCTGACTGTGAATCGAATTGACCTGAAATTCGTCGGGCAGCTCCAGCGCTTCGAACACGCCGCCAGCGATCACGCTGACCGCATGAGCCGGGGCGTATTGCACGGCCACGTCCGGGCTGTCGGCTTCGCGGTGGTCGAGCATGCCGGGCAGCTCATGCACCTTCTGATGCAGGCTGCCGCCGAACGCCACGTTCATTTCCTGGAAACCACGGCAGATGCCGAGCACCGGAACGCCCGCCGCGATGGCTGCACGCAATAAAGGAAGGGTAGTGGCGTCACGGGCCGGATCGTGATCCGTGCCGGGTGCACTGGCCGGGCCTTGATAGTGGAAGGGCTCCACGTTCGAAGGGGAGCCGGTGAGCAACAGACCGTCGAGCTGACCGAGCAGGTCATCGATTTCAGTCAGGTTGCCGAGGGAAGGAATGACCACTGGCAACCCTTGAGCGCCAACGCTGACAGCACGTACGTACTTGTCGCCGCTGATGTGATAGGGGTGCAGGCCAATCTGTTTGACGCACGCAGTAACGCCGATCAATGGCTTGAGTGCCATTTTTATTCACCTCGAAGTCTGTCACTTGAACGAGCTTTTCCGGAGCTTAGCCTCGTTGATTTTAATTAACAACTGCCATGTAAAAAATTCTAAACGCCATTCATCAAATCGCTCAGGTTTACCGGGGTTTGCCGGCGGATATGGCACGAGAGTGTTAAGAAAAGCCCGAAAAATAAAGGCTGCAGGGCAGGGTGTTCGCTATTGACTTCACTTTGCCTTTCGGATTGACTGGCTGCGCAACACAGTGGTGAACATAATAATTAACAGCTAAATAGGTGCATCATGTCGGTCCCTCTGCGTACCGTTCAACTCAACGAAGCCAACGCATTCCTTAAGAAATATCCTGAGGTTTTGTACGTCGACCTTCTGATTGCGGATATGAACGGTGTGGTGCGCGGCAAGCGCATCGAACGCACCAGTCTTCATAAGGTGTACGAAAAAGGCATCAACCTGCCGGCGTCGCTGTTCGCGCTGGACATCAACGGCTCGACGGTGGAAAGCACCGGTCTGGGCCTGGATATTGGCGATGCCGATCGCATCTGCTACCCGATTCCCGGCACCCTGAGCATCGAGCCGTGGCAAAAACGCCCGACCGCTCAACTGCTGATGACCATGCACGAGATCGAAGGTCAGCCGTTCTTCGCCGACCCGCGTGAAGTGCTGGCCAACGTTGTGCGCAAATTCGACGACCTCGGCCTGACCATCTGCGCGGCGTTTGAACTCGAGTTCTACCTGATCGACCAAGACAACGTGAATGGCCGTCCGCAATCGCCACGTTCACCGGTATCCGGCAAGCGTCCGGTGTCGACTCAGGTTTACCTGATCGACGACCTCGACGAATACGTCGACTGCCTGCAAGACATCCTCGAAGGCGCGAAAGAGCAGGGCATCCCGGCTGATGCGATCGTCAAGGAAAGCGCCCCGGCGCAGTTCGAAGTCAACCTGCATCACGTCTCCGACCCGATCAAGGCCTGCGATTACGCGGTCCTGCTCAAGCGTCTGGTGAAGAACATTGCCTACGACCACGAGATGGACACGACTTTCATGGCCAAGCCGTATCCGGGCCAGGCCGGCAACGGTCTGCACGTGCACATTTCGATTCTGGACAAAGAAGGCAACAACATCTTCGCCAGCGAGGATCCCGAGCAGAACGCCGCACTGCGTCACGCGATCGGCGGTGTGCTCGAGACCCTGCCGGCGCAAATGGCCTTCCTCTGCCCGAACGTCAACTCGTACCGCCGCTTTGGCGCGCAATTCTATGTGCCGAACTCGCCAAGCTGGGGCATCGACAACCGCACCGTGGCCGTACGCGTGCCGACCGGTTCAGCGGATGCCGTGCGCATCGAACACCGTGTCGCCGGTGCCGATGCCAACCCGTACCTGCTGATGGCTTCAGTGTTGGCCGGCATTCACCACGGCCTGACCAACCAGATCGAGCCCGGCGCCCCGGTCGAAGGCAACAGCTACGAGCAGAACGAGCAGAGCCTGCCGAACAACCTGCGCGACGCCTTGCGCGAGCTCGACGACAGCGAAGTCATGGCGCGCTACATCGACCCGATGTACATCGACGTGTTCGTCGCGTGCAAGGAAAGCGAGCTGGCCGAGTTCGAGAACTCGATTTCTGACCTTGAGTACAACTGGTATCTGCATACGGTGTGATCACAGACACCACCGATCCAATGTGGGAGCGAGCCTGCTCGCGAATGCGGTATGTCATTCAGAATATTGTTGCCTGACACGACGCTTTCGCGAGCAGGCTCGCTCCCACAGGGGATCGGGTTATCAATTTGGATGAGTGGGTGATCACCCGCCGTCGCCCAATCCGCCTTTGTCGAGCTCAAAACAATGACCACAACCCGCAACGACTGGGAACAACGCTTCCAGTCCCTGTCCATCGAATCCCGCGCCTTCATCGACGGTGAATATCGCCCGGCGATCAGCGGCGACACCTTCGAATGCCTGAGCCCGGTCGATGGCCGCTTTCTTGCCGCCGTCGCCAGCACCGATGAAGCCGACGCCAACCTGGCCGTCGAAGCGGCGCGCCAGTCCTTCAACTCCGGCATCTGGGCGAAAAAAGCCCCCGCCGAGCGCAAGCGCGTGCTGATCCGCTTCGCCGATCTGATCCTGCAGCACCAGGAAGAACTGGCGCTGCTGGAAACCCTCGATATGGGTAAACCGATCAGCGATTCGATGAACATCGACATCCCGGCGACCGCCAACGCGATCCGCTGGAGCGCCGAGGCCATCGACAAGATCTACGACGAAGTCGCTGCCACGCCGCACGACCAACTCGGCCTCGTGACCCGTGAGCCGTCCGGTGTGGTCGCAGCGATCGTGCCGTGGAATTTCCCGCTGATCATGGCCAGCTGGAAATTCGCCCCGGCGCTGGCGGCGGGTAACTCGTTCATCCTCAAGCCTTCGGAAAAATCACCGCTGACCGCCATCCGCATCGCGCAACTGGCGCTGGAGGCGGGTATTCCGAAGGGCGTGTTCAACGTGCTGCCGGGCTACGGCCACACCGTCGGCAAGGCGCTGGCGTTGCACATGGATGTCGACGTGCTGGCCTTCACCGGCTCCACGGCGATCGCCAAGCAGCTGATGATCTATGCCGGGCAGAGCAACATGAAACGCGTCTGGCTCGAGGCCGGCGGCAAGAGCCCGAACGTGGTGTTCGCCGACGCACCGGACCTGCGCGCGGCAGCCCAGGCAGCAGCCAGTGCCATCGCCTTCAATCAGGGCGAAGTCTGCACTGCCGGCTCGCGTCTGCTGGTCGAGCGCTCGATTCGCGAGCAGTTCATCCCGCTGCTGGTGGAAGCGCTGCAAGCGTGGAAACCGGGGCACGCGCTTGATCCGGCGACCACCGTCGGCGCCGTGGTCGACCAGCGTCAACTGGACAACGTGCTGCGCTACATCAGCATCGGCCGCGAGCAGGGCGCCGAGTTGATTGCCGGCGGCCAACGCACCCTCGAAGAAACCGGCGGCCTCTACGTGCAGCCAGCGATTTTCGACGGCGTGACCAATGCGATGACTATCGCCCAAGAAGAAATCTTCGGCCCGGTGCTGTCGCTGATCACCTTCGACACTGCCGAAGAAGCCCTGCAGATCGCCAACGACAGCATCTTCGGCCTCGCCGCCGGGGTGTGGACCAGCAACCTGAGCAAGGCGCATACCTTCGCCCGCGGCCTGCGCGCCGGCAGCGTCTGGGTCAACCAGTACGACGGCGGCGACATGACTGCGCCATTCGGTGGCTTCAAACAATCGGGCAACGGTCGCGACAAATCGCTGCATGCGTTCGACAAGTACACCGAACTGAAAGCGACCTGGATCAAGCTCTGATTCTTTTACAGCGGCGGCCGCCCCTGGTTGGTGGCCCTCGGAGAAACCTATGAAACAGCAACACGTAAACAGCTACTACGCCGCCACCCGCAACGAAGTCATCGACTTCCCGATTCTCGAAGAAGCGCTGGACTGCGACGTCTGCATCATCGGCGCCGGCTACACGGGCCTGTCCTCGGCACTGTTCCTCAGCGAAGCCGGCTACAAAGTCACCGTGCTGGAAGCGGCGAAAGTCGGCTACGGCGCCAGCGGTCGCAATGGCGGGCAACTGGTCAATTCCTATAGCCGCGACGTCGACGTGATCGAAGAGCGCTACGGCGACAAGACTGCAGAAATCCTCGGCAGCATGATCTTTGAAGGCGCCGACATCATTCGTTCGCGCATCAAAGATTACGACATCAAGTGCGACTATCGCCCGGGCGGTATCTTCGCAGCGATGAACAAGAAACAACTCAATGGCCTGGCCGAGCAGAAACGCAACTGGGAACGCTACGGCAACCGCAATCTGAAGATGCTTGATGCAGCGGACATTCGTCGCGAAGTCGGCTCCGACGCTTACGTTGGCGGCTTGCTGGACATGCAGGGTGGCCACGTTCATCCATTGAATCTGGCGCTAGGGGAGGCCGCCGCCATCGTGCGTTTGGGCGGCAAGATCTACGAGCAATCAGCGGCGGTGGAAATCACCTACGGCGAGCCGATCACCGTGCGCACCGCCAAAGGTCTGGTCCACGCCAAATATTTGCTGATCGCCGGCAACGCTTATCTGCCGCAAGGCCTCGACAACCGCGTCACCGCGAAAAGCATGCCCTGTGGTTCGCAGATCGTCGTCACCGAACCTCTGACCGAGCAGCAGGCGCGCAGCCTGATCACCAACAACTATTGCGTCGAAGACTGCAACTACCTGCTGGATTACTACCGCCTGACCGCCGACAACCGTCTGCTTTACGGTGGTGGTGTGGTCTACGGCGCGCGGGAGCCGGACGATATCGAGCAACTGATCCGGCCGAAGATCCTCAAGACCTTTCCGCAGCTCAAAGACGTGAAGATCGACTACCGCTGGACCGGCAACTTCCTGCTGACCATGTCGCGCATGCCGCAATTCGGCCGTATCGAAAAGAACGCCTACTACATGCAGGGCTACAGCGGCCACGGCGTCACCTGCTCGCACCTGGCCGGCAAACTGATCTCGGAAATGATCCGCGGCGACGCCGAACGCTTCAACGCCTTCGCCTCGCTGCCGCACATGCCGATGCTCGGCGGCCGCACCTTCTCCGCACCGCTTACCGCTCTGGGTGCCGTCTACTACTCCCTGCGCGACCGCTTCGGCGTCTGATTGACCTTGCCGGCGGCGGTCCGAAAGACCTCGCCGGTTTTTCCCTAAACAGCACACAAAACCTGTGGGAGCTGGCTTGCCAGCGATTGCGGTCTTTCAGCAAAAGGGATGTTGAATGTGCCATCCAATCGCTGGCAAGCCAGCTCCCACAAGTTTTTTATTTGTCCGCAATAATCGCCAGCCAGCTCATTTCGATCACCATCCATCGAACCTGCTGAGCAACACCCGCAAACGTGATTTAATAGCCGCCTTTCACGGTTCCGGGACACGGGAGCAACGTGATCCGCGCGACCTGCGCGTCACCCGCCACCCACCCCCATCGCCCTTAAGTCGCTCTTACATAAGGCTGTCATGGATACGGGTTCTCGACTCAAACTAGTACGCGAAAGCTACAAACTCTCCCAGCGCGAGCTCGCCCGGCGTAGCGGCGTGACCAACGCGACCATCTCGCTGATCGAACAGAACCGCGTCAGCCCCTCCGTCAGCTCGCTGAAAAAGCTGCTCGAAGGCATACCGATGTCCCTGGCCGACTTCTTCACCTTCGACCAGCCCCCGCGCGAACACCAATACGTATTCCGCGCCAACGAACAACCCGACCTCGGCCGCCACGGCCTGCGCCTGCTGCTCATCGGCGCCTCGGTGCCCAGCCGCCAGATGCGCCTGCTCCGCGAACAATATGCCCCTGGCGCCAGCTCCGGCGAAGAGCCGATCGTGCATGCCGAAGGCGAAGAGTGCGGACTGGTCACGCGCGGCACGGTGGAATTGACCGTGGACGGGCAGGTGAGTGTGTTGAGTGCGGGGGATGGTTACTACTTTCCGACGACGTTGCCGCATAAGTTCCGCAATATCGGCGCGGATGAGGCTGAGATTATCAGTGCGAATACGCCGGCGAACTTCTGATCGGATAACGCATTATTTTTTTGTTGACCCGGCATCTTTTACGAGGTGTCGGGTTGTTTGTTCCTGCCATTCGTCAGCCCTCCCGCATTTTCCCCGCGCACGCGCTTCCAATGCATAACTCACCCCCGCAAAGGAACCGCCGACATGCATAAATCCAGTCTCGCAGCATTCACCCTGGCCACGCTGTTATCCGCCACTTCGCTTTACGCAACAGCCGCCAGCGACACCCCGGCACCGACCGCTAACGACGGCAACAGCCAAACCAACCCGAGTGCGCCGGAGGACATTCATTCCAACGGTGCCACCGTGCCCAAAGGCACACAGGGCAACACCACCAACAATGACGGCTCTACACCCTCGGGTTCCAAACCGAGTGGTTCGAAGCAATCGAACGACAGCGGCACCAGCAGCGGTGCTGGTGAAGGTTGAAGCTGTTTGCAGATGCAGCAAGCCCGGCATCAAGCCGGGCTCTCTGTCAGGTATTCCTCGATAACCGAAGCTATTTAGCCTTCCAGTTTCCGCCGCTGTTCTCACAATCAATCTTCGCCTGCGCCAAGTGCTCAACGTCGTAGTAATACGTGGTGACTTTGGCGTTGTCGGGCATGTTCAGTGGTTTGGCGCTTTTGTCTTTGCTGGTCGAGTGCGGGTTGGCCAGGGATTCCTGGGTGAGGCGGGCGGTGCAGGTGGCCTGGTAGTGGTCGTCGCAGCGTTGGACTTTTTTCTTGGTGGCGTTGAGGGTGTCCTTGCTTTCGTTGCTGCAGGACCAGTTGATAGAGTCCACGGGCATGCCTTCGTATTCGTAGCAGCTGTGGGTTTCCACCGCTGGCACCGAGGCGCTGGAGGAGCGGGTCTGGACGTCGCAGCCTTCAGCCATGACGCAGGTGGGGATGATGGCAAACGTGGCGATCAGGAGCAGCAGTCGGGTTTTCATCGGCAATTCCTCTCCAATGGCGCCGCGTCTGATCGGTGATTTGGCGCTTGTCTGGTTTCGAGGCGGCGAGGGCGGGCAAGGTTCAATCGGTTTGCGCTGAGCGATCTTCGCGTACACTGCGCAACAATCAGAAACATACAGCGCAGGATTCGATCCCCATGGCCCAAACCCTCGAACGCGCTATCGCCATTGCCGCCACGGCCCACACCGGGCAGGTGGACAAGGGTGGGGCGCCGTACATTCTGCATCCGCTGAAAGTCATGTTGCGCATGCACACGCTGGAGGAGCGCATCGTCGCTGTGCTGCACGATGTGGTCGAGGATTGCGGGGTGAGTCTGGATGATTTGCGCGGGGAAGGTTTCAGCGAAGAGGTGCTGGCGGCGATTGCGGCAGTGACCAAAGTGCCGGGCGAGTCCTACGAGGATTTTGTCGACCGCGCCGCGCAAAACCCGATCGGCCGGGTGGTGAAGCTGGCGGATCTGGAAGAGAACAGCGATATCTCGCGGATCGCCTCGCCGAGTTGGGAGGATCTGGAGCGGATCGAGAAATATCGGCGGGCGATTGCACGCTTGCGTATGTAAGACGTATTGGATTCTTGTGGGAGCGAGCCTGCTCGCGAAGGCGATAGATCAGTTATTCATCTGTGACTGGCAGGACGCTTTCGCGAGCAGGCTCGCTCCCACAGGGGAATGGTGGTGTCTCACAAAATAGCCAGGAAGGCGAACTATGAAATCCATTGTGTGCTTGTTGCTTGCTGCCGGTTTCGGCGCGTTGTTGCAGTTTGAAGGCGTGCCTCACGGCTTGCTGTTGGGCTCGATTGTCGTTACTGCGTTGTTCGCCAGTAAAACCGGCATCGCCCCGGCAACTCCTTATGGATTGGGTTACATCCAGATCACACTGGGCATTGCCACCGGGCTGATGTTCGAAGCATGGGACAGCGAAACGGCGACGACGATGCTGCCCAGCCTTGGCGTGTTGCTGATCTGCTTGACCGTACAAATTGCACTCGCCGGATGGTGGCTGACACGCGGCGCCGGCTGGAATCGCACCGATGCACTGCTGGCGGTGTATCCCGGCGCGTTGGCCGCAGTGTTCGATTTGCTTGAGCCGGAAAAGGCTTCGAGCAAAGTCATCATCGTGCATCTCATGCGACTGCTGTTGATCACCGTGCTGGTGAGTTTGCTCATTCCCGGGCAAGCAGCGGTGGCTGAAGTGGTCAGCGATCCGTTGACCACAGGCATGGCGCTGACCGCGTTCTCTGTCATCGCGCTGAGCGTATTGCTCGGCCGCCTGCTGTTGCTGATCGGCGTCCCGGCGCCGTTCATGCTCACTGCGATCATCATCACTGCTGTGTTTGTGAAGTCGGGATGGCTGCACGGCTTTCACATGCCGGAGTGGAGTTTGAACCTGGCCGCACTGATTCTTGGCGTGCGTATCGGCTCACGGTTTCAGGGGCTGGGCATCGCAGAGCTGGCGAGTCATGGGCGCACCGCTTTGGTTTCGGTCGGCTTGATGATCGTCGTCGCAGCGGCGTTTGCCGAGGTAGCTGCGCGCTGGCTGGGCAGTGATCCGCTGGCGCTGTGGCTGGCGTACATGCCGGGCGCGATCGAGACGATTGCGATTGTCGCGTTTGGTGGCGGGCTGAATGTGGTGTTTATTCTGACGCATCATCTGAGCCGGATGGTGCTGCTGCATTTTGCCCCGGCGTTGTTGGTGCAGGTCAGGCGGGTGCGCCAGGAAACTTGAAGCAAGCCAGTGTTGCCTGGCGATTGCGGCGTGTCAGTCAGATGCATTTCCCTCACCCCAGCCCTCTCGCCCAGGGGGGCTGCGGCGCATAAACAGCTTCGTGAGCAATTGCTGGCCTCGGTTTAACGCTTTTTCAGGCGTGGCCCAAGGCAATCGCGAACGACACGACGATCATGCAGGCGAAGGCGAAGTTGAGATTCATGGGCTGTTCATCCTGAGCTTTTGAGAGTGGGGCCATTGTGAACAGGCGCAGCGCAAAGAAAAAATTCGCCGTGTTGATTCCAATGATCGAAAGCATTGATAGCCGTTACGTTTGTATTTGCCTGAAACTTTCGCTAGTGTCGCTGAAACCTGCAACTACAAGCACAAACAGGCATAACCATGCACGACCACTCCATCGCCGAATTGCCGTCCCTGCGCCGGCAGAAGATCCTTTTGCTTCTCGAACGTGACGGCAAGGTCATGGCCTCCGAGCTGAGCCAGCATTTCGCAGTGTCCGAAGACACCATCCGCCGCGACCTCGCCGAGCTGGACAGCGCCGGACTGGTGCAGCGGGTGCATGGCGGGGCGCTGCCGCGACCGAAGGACTCGGGCAAGGATTACTTCACACGTCTGGATGAGACCGATGAGGTCAAAGTACGTCTGGCGCAATTGGCGGCGCAGCACATCGAGGACGGGCAGATTGTGCTTTTTGATTCCGGCTCGACCACGTTGCAGGTGGCGCGCGCGTTACCGTCCGATATCCGCATCACCGCCGTGACCGCTTCCCCACTGACGGCGATTGCCTTGTCCGAATATAAAGGTGTGAAAGTGATTCTGGCGGGCGGTGAACTGAATCCGCATTCGATGTCGGCCAGTGGTCAGGAAGCGCTGCGACTGCTGGCGGGGATCAAGGCGGATCTGGCGATTACCGGGGTGTGTGCGATTCATCCCGAGGTCGGGATTACCTCGCTGCATTTCGATGAAGTGCCGATCAAACAGGCGATGCTCGACAGTGCAACGCGGGTGATTGCGGTGACCACGGCGGACAAGCTGGGCGCGGTGGAGCCGTTTGTGGTCGCGCCGTGTACGCGCCTGCATATGTTGATTACCGAGCGGCATCCCGGGTCGGGGAATGTCGAGGATTATCGGCGGTTGGGGATTGTCGTGGAGCAGTTGCCGGATTGAGCTTGTGTGGGGTTTGAGGGCCTCTTCGCGAGCAGGCTCGCTCCCACAGGGTGTTGTGTCGTGCACAAATCCAATGTAGGAGCGAGCCTGCTCGCGATAGGGCCGGTCCAGTCAGCGCAACCGCTCGAGCATCTGGTAATACCACATCCCCGCCGCCAGCAACGGGTTGCCTAGCAGGTCGCCCATTGGCACGCGAATGTGCTGGCACGCGGCGAAAGTGTCGAATTGCTCCATTTGCCCGGTGATCGCGCGGCTCATGATCTCGCCCATGATGTGCGTGGTGGCGATGCCGTGTCCCGAGTAGCCCTGGCAATACCAGACATTGTCCGAGAGCTTGCCCAGTTGCGGGATGCGGTTGATGACGATGCCCATCGCGCAGCTCCACTGGTAGTCGATCGGCACGCCTTTTAGCGCCGGGAACGTGCGCTCGATACACGGGCGCAGTTCCGCAGCAATGTCGCGCGAATCCTTGCCACTGTAGTTGGCGCCGCCGCCGAACAGCAAACGGCCGTCGGCGGTGAGCCGGTAGTAATCGAGGACGAAGCGGCAGTCGTACACGGCGAGGTCTTCGGGGTTGATCTGTTGCGCCAGATCACCGAGCGGCGCGGTGGTGACGATGCCGCCCATGGCCGGGAAGATCTTGCCCTTGAGCTGACCCGGTTCGAGCTTGTGATAGACGTCACCGGCGAGCATCACCTGACTGGCGTCGATCTGACCGTGAGCGGTGCGCACGCCAGGTGTGTCGCCGTGAATGATCTCCAGCACTTCACTGTTTTCGAAGATCAGCGCGCCCAGGCTTTCGGCTGCGCGTGCTTCGCCAATGCACAGGTTGAGCGGGTGCAGATGCATGTTGCGGGTGTTCTTGATTGCGCCGTGGTAGAGCTCGCTTTGCAGCAGGTCGCGAACCTGGCTGCGGTCGAGCAGGCTCACTTCATCGCCCAATCCGCGACGCACGGCTTCGTCGTAATCCTTGCGCAGATCGACCATGTGGCTCGGCTTGTACGCCGCGTGCAAATGGCCGTGCTTGAGGTCGCACTGGATCGCATATTTCTCGACGCGCTGGCGGATGATTTCATGCCCGCGCCAGCGCAGATGCCAGATGAAATCGTCCACGTCATCGCCCAGTTTCGCGCGCATCTGCTTGCGCATCGCGCCGTCGCCGGAAAGGCTGCCGGTGACTTGCCCGCCATTGCGCCCGGTGGCGCCCCAGCCGATCTTGTGGCTTTCGACGATGGCGACTTTCAGGCCTTTTTCCGCCAGCTCGACGGCAGTGGCGACGCCAGTGAAACCGCCGCCGATGATCACCACATCGACCTTGTGCCGACCTTGCAGGGTCGGGTAGTCGGTGTCCTGGTTGAGGGTGGCGGTGTAGTAGGAATTGCAGCGAATGGTCATGTCAGGGTCCACAAAAAATTCTAGTTCGAAGTGCATTCCCTGTGGGAGCGAGCCTGCTCGCGAAAGCGGTGTGTCAGTCACCCAAAATGTTGAATGTGACGACGCCTTCGCGAGCAGGCTCGCTCCCACAGGTTCGGTGTCGGATCGTTAGGCCTCGGTCAGGTACCACCGCCAATCCTGCTCACCCACTTCAGCCATGAACTGCCGATACTCGGCACGCTTCACCGCCAGATACACCCCAAGGAATTCCTGCCCCAGCGCCTCGCGTGCCCATGCGGAATTTTCCAGCGCCTGCAGCGAGGTCAGCCAATCGGTCGGCAGCAGTTCTTTCGCTTGGGCATAACCATTGCCCTCGACCGGTGCCCCGGGATCCAGCTCTTCACGGATGCCGCGATGAATGCCGGCGAGGATCGCTGCCGCTGCCAGATACGGGTTGGCGTCGGCGCCGCAGATGCGGTGTTCGATGTGTCGCGTAGGGGCCGGGCCGCCGGGTACGCGCAGGCTGACGGTGCGGTTGTCGACGCCCCAGGTCGGCGCCAGTGGCGCGTAGCTGTTGGCTTGGAAACGCCGGTAAGAGTTGGCGTTGGGGCAGAACAGCAGCAGCGAATCAAGCAGCGAGGCGAGCATGCCGCCGATCGCCGTGCGCAACAGCGGTGTGCCGGCCGGGTCTTCAGAAGCGAACAGATTACGCCCCTCGGCATCGGCGAGGCTGACGTGCATGTGCATGCCGGTGCCGGCCAGATCATCGAACGGTTTGGCCATGAACGTCGCCTGCATGCCGTGCTTGTGCGCCACGCCTTTGACCAGACGCTTGTAGCGCACCGCCTGATCCATCGCCTCCAGCGCATCGCCGTGTTCGAGGGTGATTTCCACTTGCCCCGGGGCGTATTCGGAGATCGCCGTGCGCGCCGGAATGCCGTGCAGTTTGCAGGCGCTGTAAAGGTCGGCGAGGAACGGCTCGATCTGTTCCAGCTCGCGCAAACCGTAGACTTGCGTGTGTCGCGGTCGCCCGCCGTCAGCGTCCCGCGCCGGTTGCGGGCGGCCGTTGTGATCGCGTTTGGCGTCGAGCAGATAGAACTCCAGCTCGCAGGCCATGATCGGGTGGAAACCCTCGGCCTTGAGTCCGTCGATCACCTTGATCAGCAGGTGCCGAGGGTCAGCGATGCTCGCCGGCAGGCCCTCGCTCGGGTGCATGCTGACCTGCACGGCGGCGGTCGGAATCTGTCGCCACGGCAGGCGCACCAGACTGCCTTGCAACGGATAGGCGCGGCAGTCGATGTCGCCCACATCCCAGACCAGTCCAGAGTTTTCCACGTCCTCGCCTTGTACGGTCAGGCCGAGGATGGTGCTCGGCAGTGGTCGGCCGCTTTCATACACGGCGAGCAGTTCTTCGCGATGCAACAGCTTGCCGCGCGGCACGCCGTTGGCGTCGAGAATGAACAGTTCGATCATGTCGATATCGGGGTTCTGTTCGAGGAACAGGCGTGCGTCTTCAATGGCTGCGAATTTCATGGCAAATCACTCACGATGGCGCCGCACAGGCGCGCAGATTCGGCCGGACACGACGCGACAAAAAGGCGTAGGTGTCCCGGCAGGGATATCAGGAAAATCGGGAAATTGACTGTCGCGGTTTCAGCTCACGCGATCAGGCAGGAACGGCGATATCCGGCGGGCGTGCGGAATGACGCAGCTTGGAACGGCGCAGGGCCATGGGCAGATTGACGATGCGGTTCATACGCGGCCCCTGTTGCAGTGGGCGCGTACGGCAGAGACGTGCAACCTTTGGGGTTGTTGTGGTGACGTACTCATAACGCGTGTTTCCGTTGGCGGAAAGCGTCGGCGGCTGGGCAGGCCCGGCGACCGGTGTGCCCGGATAGTAAGGGGGAATTTGCGCGCGTGTAAATGGAAGATTCGTCGGTGGCGCTTTACGGCGTTTGGGCTGATTGGCCGAGTTGCCTTTTTCGCGAGCAGGCTCGCTCCCACAGGAGAATGCATTTCAACTGTGGGAGCGAGCCTGCTCGCGAATGGCCGCACCTCGGTCCCGAGCGGACGCGCCGGGCCATCTCGTTGTTTGCCGCTGAGCCATTCAGCGCAGCACGTAGTCGTCCGGCTCCGGCGCGGGGGGCAATGGCGAGACGCCCAGTTCGTACAGCACATCGCGCTCCAGGGTGCGCACCAGCGCATCGGTCGGCAGATCGTTCTCATCACGCCCGAACGGGTCTTCGAGTTCATCGGCAATCGCGTCGAAGCCGAAGAAGGTGTAGCTGACAATTGCCGTGAACAGCGGCGTCAACCAACCCAGCGATTGCGCCATGGCGAACGGCAGCAACAGGCAGAACAGGTAGATGGTGCGGTGCAGCAGCAGGGTGTAAGGGAAGGGCAGTGGCGTGTTCTTGATGCGGTCGCACACGGCCTGGGCCTGGCTCAGGCAGGTCAGGTGATTGGCCAGTAATTGATAACGCCAAGGCGACAGCACACCGGCCGTTTCCAGCTCGGAACACTGGCGCCCGAGCTGATGAAGGATCTGTCCGCAGTGATCCGGCGCCGACCCATCGATCGGCGGGCTGACCCAGTCGGTGCTGGCCTGCTCCTCACTGTCTCCACGCAACCGCGCATTCAGCGCATGGGCGAAACCGCACAGGTTGCGCAACAGTTGTGCACGCAGGCGCGTGTCATCGATGCCTTGGGTTTCGCGCATCACCGCGCGCACCCGCAGCAGCACCTCGCCCCAGGCCTTGCGGCCCTCGTACCAACGGTCGTAACAGGCGTTGTTGCGAAAGCTCAGGAAAATCGACAGCGACAGGCCGAGCAGGGTGAACGGTGTCGAATTGATCTGCGCGAAGTAGCTCGGCACCAGTAGTTCGATCAGCACAATCGCCGCCGCCAGCAGTGTCAGCATCAAGGTGCGCACGGCGATGCGTTTGGCGATCGAGCCTCGGAGGGTGAACAGCACGGCGAACTGATTGGGTCTCGGTCTGACGATCATCTCGCGGTCCCGGTTGCGCGGCGAATCAGCCGCCGGTCATGTTCATGAAACGCACCACTTGCACGTCGTCGTTGACTTCGAAGTTGTGTCGATACGGCTTGAGTTTCATCGCCTCGATGATCGCGTTCTCCAGACGTTCCGGGTGGCCCGGATGGGCGCGCAACACCGCTTTGAGGTCCATCGAATGCTCGTTGCCCAGGCACAGCAGCAAGCGACCTTCGACGGTCAGGCGCACGCGGTTGCAGGTACCGCAGAAGTTATGGCTGTGCGGTGAAATGAAGCCCAGGCGAATGTTCGGCGCTTCGGCCACGCGCCAGTAGCGCGACGGCCCTTGCGTCGATTCGGTCGAGTCGATCAGGGTAAAGCGTTCGGCGATGCGTTCGCGCACTTGCGCGCTGGAATAGAAGGACTCGGCGCGGCTGTGTTCGGCGATCGCGCCCAGCGGCATCTCTTCGATGAAGGAAATATCCAGATCACGCTCGATGGCGAAACTGACCAGATCGTTGATCTCGTGATCGTTGCGGCCCTGCATCACCACGCAGTTGAGCTTGGTGCGAGTGAACCCGGCGGCACGGGCGGCATCGATGCCGTCGATGACCTGCGCCAGATCGCCAGTGCGGGTCAGCTCTTTGAAGCGCTGCGGATCGAGGCTGTCGAGGCTGATATTCAGGCGCTTGACCCCAGCGTCGAACAGCGGCTGGGCCAGTCGGCCCAATTGCGAGCCGTTGGTGGTCAGGCACAGTTCGCGCAGGCCGGGCAGGGCGGCGATCTGTTCGCAGAGTTGCACGACGCCGGGGCGGATCAGCGGCTCGCCACCCGTGAGGCGGATCTTGCGCGTGCCGAGGGCGACGAAGCTTTGCGCTACCTGGAACAGTTCTTCGAGGGTGAGGATCTGCTGGCGCGGCAGGAACTGCATGTCCTCGGCCATGCAATAGACGCAGCGAAAATCGCAGCGGTCGGTGACCGACAGGCGCAGATAATCCACGCGGCGGTTGTGACCATCGATCAATTCACGCTGTGTCATGGGCTCGCCTCGTGGATGTGGAGCGCCGTCAGCGGGCGCAGATCGCGCAGGGTAGGCTGCGCCCGCCATGCCGTCCAATCACTCTGGCTGACCGAGTGATTGACGGCGTCGATGATGCCTTACGGTGCGCCAAACATTGCCGTCCAGTAAATGCCGGCGTTGCTTTTCGGGTCGGTCGCGTACGCGGCGCCCAGTTCCTGATATTGCGGATTCATCAGATTGGCGCAATGCCCGGGGCTGGCAAGCCAGCCGTCGACGACCTTGCCGACGGTGTCTTGCCCGGCGGCGATGTTCTCGCCGACCAGTTGCCCACTGTAACCGGACAGCTCGGCGCGGTCGCCTGGGGTGCGGCCGTCGCGGTCCTTGTGGTCGAGGTAATTGTTGTTGGCCATGTCGCGGCTGTGATCCTGAGCGACAGTGCCCAGCGTGGCATTCCACGCCAGCGGTGCTGCCGCTGCGAAGGACTGGCCGCCGCACTGGCGCGCCTGGCCGCGCGCGGTATTGAGTTGCGCCAGCAGCTTTTGCCCTTCGCTTTGTGCATCGCCGAGTTTCGCCGTCAGCAGCGGCCGCGCGAGAACGATGCGCCAGTCGCGGTCAACGCGGTTGACACCGATATCGACAAACTGCGGATCGAGCACCACCTGACAGAAGCTTTCCTGAATCGCCTTCATTGCTGACGCCGCATCGCGCGGGCCGTTGAGGGTGATCGCCTGCACGTTGACCATCGGGTACTGGGCGCTGGTCATGGCCTGCTGCAGATCGACCGCGCCGCTGGCCGGCAGGCGCAGCCGTGGATCGGCCGACAGCGGTGGCAACTCGTTTGACGCCTGCGTGCCGCAACGCTGGGGCTGGCTGCGATAGCTGTTGATCGACTCGATCAATTGCAGTTCATCGGCGGCCAGCGCCGAGGTGGCGAACACCACGCCCAGCGACAATGCGGCATAACGCAAAACGGACGGCATGAAGCGCATGGAAATCTCCCTTGAGCTGAATGCGCCCATGATGCGCGAAAGGCCCCCGGTGAGTGAATGTGTTTTTCTTTGCGGCGGATTTTTTTCTGCGCTGGTGTGCCCGCGCATTTGCTCGCTACACTCTGCGAAGACCCCGCAAACCGGGCGTCTCACCGACGTAACATCTTGCCCCGGGCGGGCGCTGACGGAAGAATCGACATGGGATCGAAAGGCTTGGCGGGCGGTTTGTTGTGGATCTTTCTGACCGGCGCAGCATGGGCCGGGGCGCAGGCGCCGATCGAGGCCAAGGCCGAACAGAAAGCCGAGGTGCTCGAAGAGAAAGCGGCAGACAAAGTCAGCGCCGCGCCGGCGCCGAAATCCGAGGCGATCACCCCGACCGAAGCGCAGGCGGTGGACCCGGCCGGCGCCGCGCCGCTGGACGATCCGCTGACCTGTCTCGCGCGCAGTATCTATTGGGAAGCCAAGGGCAAGGACACCCCGGAAATGGAAGCCGTCGCCAGTGTGGTGATGAATCGCCTCGGCCACGACGGCTTTCCCGACACGGTGTGCGCGGTGGTCAAGCAAGGATCGGAAAGCGGCAATTGCCAGTTTTCCTGGTGGTGCGACGGCAGGCCCGATCAGGTCAAGGAAGACGCCGAATACGCGCTGGCCAAGGAAATCGCCGGCAAGGCATTGAACCGCCAGCTCAAGGACCGCACGCGCGGTGCCCTGTATTTTCACGATCGCGGCGTGCACCCGAGTTGGGCCAAGGCCTATCGCAACACGGCGCAGACCGGCAGGTTCCTCTTCTACAAACCCGCCGGCGGCGACGCGCGTTAACTGGCGTGGGTATTGAGAATGCTCGCCACCTGTTGCGGCTGGCAGTTCAGATACGGTGACTTTTGCAGCCAGCGCTGATCCGGATACCAGGAAAACATGAACTGGCCGTTCTTCAGGCGATCGATCACCTGTTTGGCGATCTGCGGCCGTACGGCGGGGCAACCCTGACTGCGGCCGATACGCCCCTGACGCTTGCTCCACAGCGGGTTCACGTAACTGGCGGCATGAATCACGATCGCGCGATCACGGGCCAGATCATTGAAACCGGGTTCCAGACCATCCATGCGCAGCGAATAGCCGTGAGTACCTTCGTAGCTTTCCTGAGTGCGGAACAGACCGAGGCTGGACTGATAACTGCCTTCGCGATTGGAAAACTGCGTGGCGAAGTTTTCCCCGGAGTTGGAACCGTGGGCAACCAGATCACGCAGCACCAGTTTCTTTTTGCTCAGATCGAAGATCCACAGGCGGCGTTCGGTGGACGGTTGCGAGTAATCGATGATCGCCAGATGCCGCGAGGGTTTCGCGCCGTTGTTGACCGCGCATTGCATGGCGTTCAATGCACCTTTGAGCGCTTGGGGATTGAGTTCCGGCGCGGCGTGGGCGAGGCTGTTGTAGAGAACCGGCGATGGCTTGCCGGCGGCAAATACTGGGCTGGTCACGGCGACAAGGGTCGCGGTGCTCAACAGAAGTCGGCGCAAAAACGTCAACATTTTATAAAGTGTCCTCAACTTGCTACATAAACGGCACTTTGGCTCCTGACTCCCAGTCAATACCCGCAGGCTCGCGGTTCGAGCCTGACTGTTCAGCGCACCTGATGTAAGGTTGACCGTCATCTGGACGGCCATGGATTGGAGTAAAGCAGTTGTTCAAAAAGTACGCATGCTACTTGAGCATTTGTTTGCTCGCTGCGCCGTTTGTCGCTTGCGCCGATGAGCCGCTGCCCCCGCTCGAAACCCTGCCGACGCCGGAAACGCAATTGCCGGTCGAGCCGCGCAGCCCGTTGCAGGCAGTTTTGATCAGCCTGGCGCAGTCGTGCCCGGCCATTGCTCCGCGCCTTAATGGCCCGGCGTTGAGCCAGTTGCAGGCGTTTTATGAACAGCAGGACTGGATGCCGGTGTGGGCGAGTGAGTCGGCACGCTTGCCGGCATTGCGCGCGCAATTGCAGCTGTTGGCCGACGACGGGCTAAATCCGAATCGCTATGCGGTCGCGACGACACCGCCGCAGGATGGCGAGTTGTGTGCCGACATCGACATCAGCCGCAACTATCTGCAGGCCTTGCAGGATCTGCATTACGGCCGTTTGTTGCAGTCGCATTTCGAACCGCTGTGGCGTGTCGACGGCCCGCCGACCGACCGTCAGGCGCAACTGCTCAGCATTGCCGTGCCGGGCATGAACGATATTGCTGCGGCGTTCAACCTGGCGCGCCCGCATCTGCCGCAATATCAAAGCCTGCGTCAGCTGTACGCCGCGCAACGCTTGCAAGCCTTGCCGCAATGGCAGCCGGTGGGCAACGGCCCGTTGCTGCGCCCGGCGATGGAAGACCCGCGCGTGCCGGAACTGGCCCGTCGTCTGTACAGCGAAGGTTATCTGGCACACGCACTGGTGCCGCAGGACAACGCCTACGATGACGTGCTGGTGGAGGCAGTGAAGCACTTTCAGGCCAGCCATTCGTTGCAGGCTGACGGCGTGGTCGGGCCGGGCACCATTGCCGAGCTGAACATCAGCCCGCTGACCCGCCGCGATCAGTTGCGCGTCAATCTGGAACGTTTCCGCTGGATGGCCCAGGACATGGAGCCCAGTGGTCTGGTGGTCAACGTGGCCGCCGCTGAGCTGACGCTGTATCAGAGCGGTCAACCGGTGTGGCAGACCCGCACCCAGGTCGGCCGCGCCGAACGCCAGACTCCACTGCTCAAATCCCGCGTCACCCGCCTGACGCTGAACCCGACCTGGACGGTGCCGCCGACCATCTGGAAGGAAGACAAGCTGCCGGAAATCCGCAAGGACCAGACCTTCCTCAGCCGCCAGAACCTGCAAGTGCTCGACGCCAATGGTCAGCCTCTGGCAGCGGCCGATATCGATTGGGACAACCCCGGCAACATCCTCCTGCGCCAGGACGCCGGTCCGCGCAATCCGCTGGGGCAAATGGTCATCCGTTTCCCCAACCCGTTCTCGGTGTACCTGCACGACACGCCGAGCAAGGCGCTGTTCGACAAAGGCCCACGGGCGTTCAGCTCCGGTTGCGTGCGCGTCGAGCACCCGCTGCAACTGCGCGATCTGCTGCTGTCCCCGGCAGAAAAAGCCCGCACCGAGACATTGCTGGCGACCGGTACCACCCATGAATTTCGCCTGTCGGCGCCGGTGCCGATCCTGATGACCTACTGGACGGCGCAGGTCGACAGCAGTGGCCAGGTGCGTTATGCGCCGGATATCTACAGCCACGACAGCGCATTGCTGGCGGGGCTGGATCGTGCGCACTAAGCCAGAACACCTCACCCTGGCCCTCTCCCTCGGGAGAGGGCCAGGGTGAGGGGCTGCTGGGGCTAACCGACCATCCGTCGGATTACCCCGCCTACCTGTAATTTCTGACAGTAGACGGCACAACACCCCCGAGGGGTAATAGCGTCCTGGCATTGCACGCTCAGCGAATTGCAAACAAGGACGCCCCTATGTCGGACTTCGACTTAGATTCAACCCTGTTCCCCATCAAGTTCGAGGCGGGCATCTCCCCGGTAATTGTCGAGCCGGATGTGCCAGGCGGAGTCCCGTTGGAAGGCTTGGCCCACAGCGCATTCAAGGATAATGCTCCACAAGTCAGCGCGACCTCGGTACGTATCGACCCTCCGAGGGGGGAGTACCAATCGATATCGGTATACACAGTGGCACTGGATGAGGAAGTCCCGCTGCTGGTTGATGTCATCGTTCCTGACGTTCCTGATGAGCCCATCATCTTCGACCTTGCCGAGTCGCTGTTCGTTGAAGGCATCAATGTTTTCTACTACGTGGTCAAGCGCAGCAGCGGCAACAGCAGTCCATCGACCCACGCCTGGGCGCTTTATCACTATCAGCCACCCGGCGGTAAAAACGTGCCGGGCACTGGCGACCATCCTTTTCTGGCAATCACTCTACCGCCTGAACTGGGCAACCCGCCGCAGATCGGCCGGGACGAGGCCGCCGCCGGGGTAAAGTTGACGCTGGATTACCCGCATGATCATGCCTATGACAAAATTCTCCTGAAGCTTAATGGCCGTCGCTTCACTCATGTGCTCAAACCTGAAGAGCAGGGCAAGCCGATCATCATTACGCTGACCCAAGCCATGTTTGAACAAGCGGGTAACAGCCCTTCGTTCGAAATCCGCTATACCGTGCTCACGCAATTGAACAACCCCACCGAGTACAGCCGTGAGTCCGCTGCGATTGTCGCCAACGTCGACCTCGACCGAGTCGCGTTTCACGCGCCGATTTTCCGTGAGAATCCCAATGACGAAACCGATGATGCGCAGATCATTGATCGCGACGAGCTGGCGGGAAGGCCTCTGTCGGTCATCGTCAATCCGCGATCACCGACCTTTCAGGTGAATGACAGCATCAGTGGCTTGGTCACCGTCACCCCGCCCGGTCATTCGTTTCCGCTTAGCGGCATTATCGAGGCCGATGGCAGTGGGCAACTGCGGCGTTGTGTCATACAGGTGCCGAACAACTTGTTCGTTACCAGCAGCGATGTTTGCGCCTCCTATGTAGTGAAGCGCGGGGGGCTGCTGGTCGGCCAATCGGCCACTGCCACAGCAACCGTTATTGGTTCCGGTCAGTTACCGGGGGACGGATTTATCGGCGAGCCGGAATTTCCGGTCCTGAACGTCAACGGCGCCATCGGCCTCAATCAGTTGATCGAAGGACCTGCCGGCCTGCATAACCCGGTTCGAATCGCCCTGACTTACACCCACGCAGCCGTGGGTGATGCCATCGAACTATTTTTTGTCGGCTACGACACGCTGGATGTCGGCGGTAATCCGGTCACCAAAGCGTCCTATAACCCGCAGCCGCCCTCTGTAATGACTCAGGAAGACCTCACGCGTGGCTACTTCGAGTTCCCAGTGCCGGCGCGACACCACTTCGCGGTGTGCAGCCGGGGCAGTGTCGAGGCCTGGTTAATCGTCAGCAACGCGAGCGGGCCGACGACCTCGCGCAAAAAACGAGTGAATTGCGACGTCAAGAAGCCGGGTGACAGTTGGTGCCCGGAATTTTATTAGCGTTGCCCGCCTGCGAGGCATGTCGCCGCGCTGGACTTTCACAAGGAATGTAATCATGACCATCAAAGAAGTGTCTGTCCCGGCGCTCTCCGAAAATAAGCCGCTGGCGCTCAATGCGCCTACCATCCCAGCCGCGATTGCCAACGGTGGCTTGCGCTGGCAAGACCTCAACGATCCTAAGAGCCCGGTGCGGGTGCAGATTGTCCTGCAGCCCGGCGCCGTGCAACTCAATGACCTCGTCGAGCTGAAGTGGCAGGACCTGCCGGCGAAAAGCACCACGGTCGATGCCAATCATCTGAGCACTGGCGTTATCCCCCTGGATGTCGACCCTGCGGACATCCTCGAACACGCCGACGGATTGCACACCTACCAATATTTTGTCACCGCCGCGATCGGCGGCCAGACCGATTCCTCGCCGCCGGCCACGGTCAAGGTCAAGCGCCTGCTCCCGGGCGGCAATACCGGTGACGATGCCGGCACCGAATACATCAACGAAAATTTGCGCGCGCCCACCGGCATTCCGGCGCTGATCGATGATGTCATCGCCGAACTCGGCATTACCGTGACCGTCGGCGTGTACGACAACATGGCCGTCGGCGACCGCCTCCAGATTGACTGGGGCGGTCTGCGCCTGACCCGCCCGCCACTGACCCTCGCCGAGGTTGGCCAGCCAGTGCACTTCAGGGTGGAAAAGGCCACGCTGATTGCCGCCCCTGGCCGGGTCATCGTGCGCTATGACATCCGTGACGAGGTCAACAACTGGTCGCGCTGGTCGCTGCATGTCACGACCGATGTCGAGGCCGGGGAAAACCTGCTCGTCGCCCCACGTGTGGTGGATGCCGTCAGCGGTATCATCGACCTGGCCGAGTTGGGCAACCGGGATGTCAAGGTGCAAACCCCGGTATACACCGAGCGTATGGAGGCGGGCGATCGGGTGTACCTGTACTGGCTCGGGTACACCGCCGAAGGCTTGGAGGTGAAGGTCGAGCTCGATAGGGAAGTGAAGACCGAAGACATCGGTTGGCCACTTGATTTCGATATTCCCAACGACAAGGTTCGAGCCATTGCCCAAGGCAACGCCGTGGTGCGCTATGAGGTGATTCCACTTGCCGGCACCCTCCGTCGCTCGCGCCGGACTACGGTGGAGGTCATCGGTCAGGTCGAACAACTGCCGGCACCGAGCGTCGACGGGGTCGTGGGCAATGTACTCGACCCGGCCAGCCTGCCGCCGGAAGGCGCCCTGGTGCGCGTCAAAAAGCATGATCTTATCGAGGCCGGCGACACTCTGCTGCTGCTGTTGGACGGCAAGACGGCGAGCGGCGCCAGCCTGCCACACACCCTCCCTGTCCCGGTGACGGGCAGCGGCGCGCAAAACGGCATCGAGCGTCGTGTCTCGCTGATCCACATCACTCCGCTGCAAGGGGGCACGCTCACCGTCAGCTACACCCTGACCAAAAGCGGCGGTGAAACCCTGCCTTCCTATCAATTGCCGCTACAAGTCAAAAGCCTCGGTACCCAACTTCCAAGGCCAACGGTGGATTACGCCCAGGGCGACACCCTGGATCCGGAAGCGGTGCCGGCCGACGGCACCTATATTCGGGTCAACTACAGCATGGAAACTGCCGACCGCATCGATGCCCACTGGGACGGTGTGCTGGACTTCACCGACTGGTTTCAGGTGCCGGCCAACTGGGGCGCAAAGGAGGTGGAATTTCCGGTGGCGAAAAGATACGTCGATCTGAACAGGGATCAAACGGTGAAGGTGTTTTACATCGTGACCCGTGGCGGACAACCGTTGCCGGCGTCGGTGGTACAGCCGCTGCTGATAGGCACGGCCGTGGAGCTGCACGCTCCTCGCATCAAGGAAGCCGACGATAACAGCCTTGATCCGCTCAAGGCCAAGGACGCGTTGACCGCCATTGTCCCCGCCTACGACAACATGGTCGGTACCCAATTAACCGTGACATGGGCAGGTACGCCTGGTGGCGGTAGCCATACCACCGACCCCATCCAGGTGACGACCCAGGGCGAACGCGAAATCCCGCTGCCCAATTCGGTGCTGGCGTTCAATCTGAACAGGCCGGTGACGGTGCATTACACCGTGATCCGCAATGGCTCACCCGAGGATTCCAAATTATTCACTCTGGCGGTGCAACCGATTGCACAGCAGGACCCGGCGATGGGCCGTCCGCGGATCGTGCAGGCGGCCAACGGCGGTGAGGGACCGGAGTTCGACGTCAGTCAGTCGACCAGCGACGCGACCATCAGGATGAACAGCTGGCCGCTGATTGCGCTGCGTCAGTACGTCTGGCTGCGCCTGAGCGGCACCAATAGCGACGGCAGTCCCTGCGCCCAGACGTTCTGGCAGCCACCGAGTTCACAGACCAACCAGAGATGGATCGACCAAGGCTATTACACCCACCCGATTCCACTGGCCACTCTGCAGAATTTGAAGGATGGGAGCGAGTTGACCGTGGAGTTCAAGGCTGGGTTGGGGGGGAGCCAGGCGGAGGCGGATGCGCTGACGTTTCAGGAGATGAGATACACCGTCAAGGCCTTAGTGGCGCTGACTCCGGTAATCACCTCGGTAAAAGGCTTGCTGAGTGGTGAGGAAATTCGTGACAGAGAAGACACGGTCGAGACGAGTGTCGTCCTGAGTGGTACGGCGTCGGCAAGCCAGAAAATCCAGCTCTACAATGGCGCGGCTGTGGTTGGATCAGCGGTCACTGTAAACGCTGACGGTAATTGGACTCGACAAGTAAATGACTTGTCTGCTGTGACATATGTCTATACCGCCAAAGCTTTGTATGGCAACGGGCCGGTTTCAGCTCCACCAAGAGTTTTCAACGTGATAATTCCGGTGTTGGGAGAAAATTTTGAAACTCTTGATGTCGGAGATTACGCCTCTTATATCGATACTCCTGGAATGGAAATAACTGCATCGCCCCCCTCTAAAGTTTTGATTAACCAAGCGTCCGCAGGCTCACCAACGCAAATTCGGGGGAAATTTTTGGTGGCGTCGCTATTTTCCGAGATCAGATTTGAATTTAAATTTAGCTATTCAAAAGTCAGTTTTTATTGCGCTGGAGCAGACTTTGCTAACGTGGTTAATTTTTTTGATCGGGCGGATAATCATTTGGGAAGTGCAAATTTGGAAGTAAATCCTTTTGGGTCTCAGTTGGTTGAATTTAGTGCCGCCAATGTAAAGAAGATGAAAATAACATCGAGCAGAGGCGATACTCTGAGTTTTGATGGTTTCACTTTTTTAATATAGTCAAAGGGGCGGTCTGGCTGATGAGCCAAGGCATCAAGGTCGGCCACTCCCGGCCTCATCAGGCTGGTACGTGCAGGTAAAGCGCTAGGGTGAGGGGCAAATCTCAAGTCGAGCGCGATACTCGAAAATTCACCGATCCAGCTCCTCCACCAACCACGGCAGAAGCTCCTCACACGAGCCTTCAATCTTCAAATCCAGCAGATCATCCGCCCGGGTCTTGCCCAGATTGATCGCCATCAACGGCTTGCCACGCTCGGCAATCACCCGACACAAGCGAAACGCCGAATACGCCATCAACGACGATCCCACCACCAGCAAGCCCGCCGCATTCTCGGCGGCGGCCAGCGCCCGCGCGGCCGTCGGTTGCGCCACGTTCTCACCGAAAAACACCACATCCGGTTTCATCCGCTCACCTGCGCAATGCGGGCACTGCGGTACCTGAAAGCGCGCTTCAAATGCCGGGTCGAGCAAGGTATCGCCATCCGGCGCCTGCACCGCATCAACACCACTCAGGTAGGGATTGTGTGTCTCCATCTGCTGCTGGATCGTGTCGCGCTCGCTGCGCTGCCCGCAATCCAGGCACAGCACTCGATGCAGGCTGCCGTGCAGTTCGATCACATCGTGGCTGCCGGCCTGATCGTGCAAGGTATCGACGTTCTGCGTGATCAAAGCGCTGATCCGGCCACGCTGTTGCAATGTCGCCAGCGCCTCATGCGCGGCATTCGGTCGGGCCTGACGCACGCGCGGCCAGCCGAGCATCGCTCGCGCCCAATAACGCCGGCGTGATTCCGGGGCGGCGAGAAACTCCTGATACATCATCGGCTGCCGTCCACGACGCACGCCGTCGCTGTCGCGATAGTCCGGAATGCCCGAAGGCGTGCTGATGCCGGCGCCGGTCAATATCAGGAATTTATCGTCGACCATGGCCTGCAGCAGCGTATCGAGATGTTCGCGGATCGGGCTATCGAGCATGCTCAGCACTCCAGAATGGGCAGTGCCCGCAGGTTAGCACGCGATCCGCACGGGTTACTTGCGCGCCTCCAGAATCAGATTGAACGGCGTTTGCGTGGCGCGGCGGAACTGCTTGAACCCGGCCTCGACAAAGACTTTGCGCAGGCGCATTTCCCCAGCCTGCGCACCGAGCCCGAGGCCGACTTCCTGGGACAGCGAATTGGGTGTGCAGATAAATGTCGAGGCGGCGTAGAACAGGCGCCCGACCGCGTTG
The DNA here is from genome assembly GCF_019145195.1 of Pseudomonas siliginis. Lineage (GTDB taxonomy): Bacteria > Pseudomonadota > Gammaproteobacteria > Pseudomonadales > Pseudomonadaceae > Aquipseudomonas > Aquipseudomonas siliginis. The sequence goes on along the minus strand of NZ_JAHSTW010000001.1, from coordinate 794,710 downwards.
AGATTGTCGTCCAGTTTGTCGTTGGCGAACGGTTCCACCAGCAACACCGTGCCATCGTCCTTCAGCGACTCATAAGCGTGGCGAGCGGCGCCGACCGGGTCGCCCATGTCGTGCAGGCAGTCGAAAAAGCAGATCAGGTCGTAGTCGCCGCCAGGATAGTTTTTCGCCGTGCCCTCAAAAAATCTGGCGCGATTGCCCACGCCGCCTTCTTCGGCCCGTTGCGTGGCCACGGTGACTGACGGCGCGTGGAAGTCGAAGCCGACAAACTGCGATTTGGGGAACGCCTGGGCCATGATCACCGTTGAGGCGCCGTGACCGCAGCCGATGTCGGCAACCTTGGCACCGTGTTCCAGCTTGGCCACCACACCGTCCAAGGCCGGAAGCCATTCGGCAATCAGGTGACCTTTGTAGCCGGGGCGGAAGAAGCGTTCAGTGCCGCTGAACATGCACGGATGGTGATCGCCCCAAGACAAGGCGCCATTGCCGCGCATGGCCTTGACCAGTTTGTCCTTGTCATGGAAAAACGACGCCACCACGCCGAGACCGCCGGCGACGTACACGGGGGATTCCTCCACGGCCAGCGCCAAGGCCTGCTCTTCGGGCAAACGAAACTGACCGTCAGAGTGTTCCATGTAACCGGACGCGGCATGGGCGCTGAGCCATTCGCGCACCAGGCGGGGATTGCAGGTGGTTTTTGCTGCGAGGGCTTCGGGGCTGATCGGTTGGCTGTCGGCCATTGCCCGGTACAGACCGAGTTCTTCGCCGACGATGACATTGGCCAGCATCGCCGCGCCGCCCATGTCGTTGACCAGTTTGCCCATGAATTCGTTGAGCTTCGCCTCATTCATCACGTGTGCTCCTGAAACAGGATCACCGTCCGGCGGCGTTGAATGTCGAGGCAGGCGCCACCGGGCGGTGGTCACGGATTGGGGCAGGGCACAGCAGACGTCCTGCGGCCCCCTCGACTGGGTAATGAATGAGTCTAGCCGGTGTTTTTCTCAGCGTGGCAGCGGCAACTTCAGTTCAGCGCACAACCCGCCACCTTCACGATTGCTCAACAGCAGCGAGCCACCCAGCGCCATTGCCAATTGCTGGGCGATCGCCAGCCCGAGCCCGGTGCCGCCGGTATCGCGATTGCGCGAATTTTCCACGCGATAGAACGGTTCCATTACTTGCGCCAGTTCGGCCTCGGCGATGCCCGGGCCGCGATCGAGGACTTTCACCGACAGGCTGTTGCCCTGCGCTTCGACCTGCAATTGCGCGGCGCCGGCGAATTTCAGGGCGTTGTCGGTCAGGTTCACCAGCACCCGGCGCAGGGCCTGCGGGCGGGTTTCGATTACCGCTTTGCTTTTGCCGCCGAGCTGCACGTCCTTGCCCATGTCCTGATAGTCGAAGACCAGGCTGTCGAGGAACGAGTCGAGATCAGTACGCCGGCTTTCTTCGGTGGCGCCGTGAACGCTGCGGGCGTAAGCCACGCCTTCGCGCACCAGATGCTCGATTTCGCCCAGGTCGCTGCTCAGTTTGTCTTTCTCGACCGAGTCGTCCATGAATTCTGCGCGCAGTTTCATCCGGGTGATCGGCGTTTGCAGGTCGTGGGATATCGCCGCGAGCAGTTGCATGCGTTCTTTCAGGTAGGCGGCGATGCGCGTCTGCATGGCGTTGAACGCCCGTGCCGCGTGGACGACTTCGGTCGGCCCTTGCTCGTCGAGCTTGATCGGGTGAGCGTTGGGGTCGAGGGTTTCCACGGCGTTGGCGAGGCGAGTGAGGGGACGGATGGCGATGCGCACGGCGAGCCAGGTGCAGAGGATCAGCAACGCCAGTTGGCCGAGCAGCACCACCGGCAGCCACGGTGACAGCGGCACCATCGCCGGACGGATATCGATGGTCACCGGGCTGCCGTCGCTCAGGCGCAAGTGGCCTTGGAAATGTTGTCTCGGACCACCGGGAACTTCGGTAAACACGATTGGATAAGTGTCACCGATGGCCGCAGTGATCGAAGCGATCGCGACGGACTTTTCAGCCGAGGTCACCGGCATGCCCGGTTCGCCCTCATTGAGCAGGTAGCCGTAATTGCGCCGGGCCAATCGCGGCAGCCAGGCCTCGCGTTCGGCGGCGGGCAGGCGATCGAGGATCGCCATCGACGTCGAGACGTCGGTTTCGAGGTTGCCGAGCATGGTGCTTTTCGCGCTCTGGTATCGCTCGTAATACTGCGCGCCGAACGACAGGCCCTGCGCGAGAATCAGCCCGATCAGAAAGATCAGCGACAGGCGCGAGGCGAGGGTGCGCGGCCATTGCAGCTTGAGTTTCATGCCGACGCCCCGAGCAGTTCGACCGGCAGCGAAAACACATAACCTTCACTGCGCACGGTCTTGATATAGGCCGGCTCGCGGGCATCGTCCAGCAGGCGTTGACGCAGGCGACTGACCAGCAGATCAATGGAACGGTCGAACAGGTCGGCCTCGCGTCCCTGGGTCAGATTGAGCAGTTGATCGCGGCTGAGCACCCGTTGCGGATGGTCGAGGAACACCCGCAGCAGGCGGTATTCGGCACCGCTGAGGGCAACCATGGTGCCGTCGCTGTCGAGCAGGTGGCGGGCCGAGGTGTCCAGCTGCCAACGACCGAACGCCAGCAGGCGTCCGGCTTCGGTGACCACCAGATTCGGCGGCAACATACGCGTGCGGCGCAATACGGCATTGATCCGCGCCAGCAGCTCGCGGGCGGCGAAAGGTTTGGTCAGGTAATCGTCGGCGCCCATTTCCAGACCGATGATGCGGTCGGTCTCATCGTTGCGCGCGGTGAGCATCAGTACCGGCGTCGCCTTGTGTTTGCCCACGCGCAATTCGCGGCACAGCTGCAGGCCATCGTCGCCGGGCATCATGATGTCGAGCACGATCAGGTCGACGGTGTTGGCGTCAAGGAAGCTGCGCATCTGCCGGCCATCGGCGACCACTGTTGTGCGCAGGCCGTTCTTCTTCAGGTAGTTGCCTACCAGTTCACGGATCTCGCGGTCATCGTCGACGATGAGAATGTGATCGACATGTTCCATCGGTTCAAGCCTCTGTCAAAGGGGGAATGCCGTGCAGTCTATAGCGCCGTGGACCGCACGCCTGCCTGCCTTTGTATTGCAGTGTATCTGCCGCAGCGGCGGATACACACCGACGCAAAATCACGATTTTTTCGGGGTTTTGTATCGCTGTGTATCTACACACTGCATGGATACACAACGAGTGATTCTCGTCCTTTCCTGACACAGACGCGATACCTCGAAGGCCTCAAATAGGCTCCATCGAGGCACACACAGACCGCCTCGGCTCAAACCCACTGAAGCCTTGAGGACTACACCATGAACAACAAATCCGTATTCGCCGCCTGCCTGTTCGCCGCTCTGAACATCTGCACCCTGTCGGCCCACGCCGAGGCTGACGTCAGCCGGCAAACCTACACCTACGGCACGCATCTGGATATCCAGAAAGTGCTGTCGATGACCGAAGACACCTCGGTGACCTGCGGCATCACCGAGGCGCGCATGACCTACCTCGATTCCGCCGGCAAAACCCGCGAGCTGGATTACAGCAAATTCGCTGACGGCTGCAACAACCAGAACTGAGTCATCCCTACTTTTTCTGCAAGGAGTTTTGCCATGAACAACGTCTCGCGCTTTCTGACCGCAGCAGCCTTCGCCTTCACCGGTGCCGCCGCCCACGCCAACAGTGCCTTGGAGCAGAGCAGCTGCGCCAGCAGCACCTGCTTCCAGCTGACCACCGTGGCGAAGGAGGGCAGCGATGCACTGATCGCCGCTGACGGCTCCAGCCGCACGCCGCAGGGGCAGATGGTTGCCGCAGATGGTTCCAGCCGTACACCGCAAGGCCAGATGGTTGCAGCTGATGGTTCCAGCCGTACACCGCAAGGCCAACTGGTCGCGGAAAACGGTGCCAGTCGCACGCCTCAAGGGCAGTTGCTCGACGGCCAGACTGCATGAGCCACGGTGTAAATAAAGCGAGCTAGCGAGGGTACGTTTCCCTCGCTGCCCGGTTGTGTGCCCAGCCCCCATTCCAAGGTGACCCCTTATGTACCTCATCGCATTTCTCGGCGGTCTGCTGACCGTTCTCAGTCCGTGCATCCTGCCGGTGGTTCCGTTTCTATTCGCTGGCGCCAACCGTACCCGCTCCTCGATCTTCCTGACTCTCGCCGGCATGGCGCTGACCTTTGCGCTGATCTCCAGCCTTGCCGTGGTCAGCAGCGAGTGGGTGATCCAGGCCAGCAACACCGGCCGCCACGTCGCCTTGTTCGTCATGGCGCTGTTCGCCTTGTCGCTGATCTCGGCCCGGGTCGGAGACTGGCTGACCAGGCCGTTTGTCGCGCTCGGCAATCGTCTCGATCAGGACACGCGTAAACGTGCCGGACCGATGGGCTCGATCATGCTCGGTGTCGCCACCGGCCTGTTGTGGGCGCCCTGTGCCGGGCCGATCCTTGGGGTGATTCTGACCGGCGCGATGTTGCAAGGCGCCAATGCCCAGACCAGCCTGTTGCTGCTGGCTTACGGCGTCGGCAGTGCCTTGTCGCTGGGCACGTTGATCTTCGCCGGACGCGGTCTGGTCAATCGGCTGAAACCGTCGATCCCGTTCAGCGGCTGGTTGCGCCGTGGTGCCGGGGTTGCGGTGCTTGCTACAGTCGCGGTGATTGCGACGGGCGCCGACAAAACCCTGCTCGCCAGCACCTCTTCGGAAGGCGTGGCCAGCGTTGAGAAAAACGTTCTGGAAAACGTGCCGAAAGTGGTCGACTACTTCGTCAGCAAGGTCCGCGCCGATTCGATGATGGACGAAGCCCAGGGCGCGATGCCGTCGCTGTCGGGCGCTGTGCAGTGGCTCAATTCACCGCAGCTCAGCGCCGAATCCCTGCGCGGCAAAGTGGTGCTGGTGGACTTTTGGACTTACGACTGCATCAACTGCCAGCACACCCTGCCGTACGTCAAAGACTGGGCGAAGAAATACGAGAAGGACGGCCTGGTGGTGATCGGCGTGCACACCCCCGAATACGGCTACGAGCGCATCATCAACAACGTCAAGGATCAGGTGAAAAAACTCGACATCACCTACCCGGTAGCGATCGACAACGACTACGCGATCTGGCGCAACTTCGACAATCAATACTGGCCGGCGCATTACCTGATCGACGCCAAGGGCCAGATGCGTTACAGCCACTTTGGCGAAGGTCGCTATGCCGAGCAGGAGCAGATGATCAAGCAATTGCTGGAAGAGGCGAGAGCACCGGCAGCCTGATCAAAAAAAACCAATGGCTCACAGGTCGCGGACCATGAGCCATTGTTGTTTTTCCCACGCCTGGAAACCCTCCAATAGCTGCCAGCCGCGTTTACGGTAATAGTCGTGTTTGTCTTGCGTGTGCAAGTACAAGCGCGACACCCCACGCTGCTTTGCTGCCTCGCAAATCCCTTCAATCAGCTGCTCCGCCAACCCTTGCCCGCGCGCCTCGGGATCAACGAATACGCAGGCGAGCCATGGGCCGAGATCGGCGCGTTCAGTCAAGTCGTTGCGGGCCAGTGCGGCACCACCGAGCAGGCGTTCACCGTCCATGGCAATCAGGCACGACCATTCACCATTGCTTTGGCCCTCGGCAAATTCGCGCTGCCATTGAGCCAGGGGCTGGTCGGCGTATTCGTAGTGGAATTGTTGGTGAATCCACGCCGCGTAGCGATCGCTGTGTTGCATGTGCGCGGCGAGCCAGTCGAGGTGCAGTGACATCGGTCGAGTCCTTTGCGTGGGCGAGCCCGCATCAGAAACCAATCCCGCGACGCTGGCAATGCGCAAGGTGTATCAGGCGCTTGACAGATTTGCGCCGCTCATCGGCAAAGTGCCGGGTTTAGGGGGCTGGCGGACGATTGACAGGGACGCCGGGCAGTCTCGGCGCGATAGTGACCAAGCACAGTCTGCGCCGCCGACTGTGCATTCTCTCTGCCACGGAGCTCGCTGTCATGAGTACCCCGCTTGATCTCACTGCCCTGAAGGAACGTCAGAAAGTCGCTTGGGCCAGTGGCGACTACGCCGTGATCGGCACCACATTGCAAATCGTTGGGGAAAACCTCGCCGAGGCTTGCGATCTGCGCTGTGATGAACAGGTGTTGGATGTCGCTGCCGGCAACGGCAATGCAACCCTGGCAGCGGCGCGACGCGGGTGTGTAGTGACTTCGACCGATTATGTGGCGGCACTGCTGGAGCGTGGTCAGGATCGCGCCCGGGCCGAACATCTGGAGGTGATTTTTCAGGTGGCCGATGCCGAGGCTTTGCCTTTTCCCGATGAAAGCTACGACGCCGTGTTGTCGACGTTCGGCGTGATGTTCGCGCCTGACCAGGTCACCGCCGCTGCTGAACTGGGGCGGGTCTGTCGTCGCGGCGGACGGATCGGTATGGCGAACTGGACGCCGGAGGGCTTCGTCGGCCAGATGTTCAAGATTCTCGGCCAGCATCTGCCACCGCCAGCGGTTGCACAGCCTCCATCGAACTGGGGCTCGGATGCGTGGCTGCACAAGCATTTCGATGACCGCGATTTTGTCGTGCGCGTGACCCGCAGCCACTTCAATTTCCGCTACCGCTCGGCGGCGCATTTCATTGACATCTTTCGCCACTGGTACGGGCCGGTGCACAAGGCTTTTGCGGTGTTGTCGGCGGAAGCGGGGCAGGCGTTGGAGGATGATTTGACAGAGCTGCTCAATCGCTCGAATCGGGCGGGTGACGCATCGCTGGTGGTGCCGAGTGAGTATCTGGAGGTGGTGATTACCAAGCGGTAGTCCACATCGGATTTCCTGGTCGATGAAGATCTCTGTGGGAGCGAGCCTGCTCGCGAAAGCGGTGTGCCAGTCAACCTTGATGTTGATGGAGCCACCGCATTCGCGAGCAGGCTCGCTCCCACAGGGGGATGTGCTTATTTCAAATGGCCGCGATCAAACCACTCCAGCGCCGTGCGCCAGATGCAGATCCCCAGGAAATAAGCCGACATCAGCAACCACAAGCCCATCACCAGCGGGTTGATCACCGGGTGATTGAGCACCAGTGACAGGCTGCACAACAGCCAGATCGCCGTCACCGCGATATTGATCGGCATGAAACGACGCACGCGAAACGGGTGCAGGAACTTCATCCGCGTCACCGTCAGCAATGCCAGACCGATCACGGTGAGAAAGGTGATCCACGGCCCCGGGCCGATGATGTACAGGCACAGCGCAACCACGTTCCAGGCCGCCGGGAAGCCGACAAAATAGTTGTCCTTGCTCTTCATGTTGACGTTGCAGAAACAGAACAGCGACGACACCAGAATTACCGACACCGTCAGCAACAGGGTGTAATCGGGCAGGGGAATGTAGCGGTAGATAAACAGTGCCGGGATGAATACATAAGTCAGGTAATCGATCACCAGATCGAGGATCGAACCGTCGAAACTCGGCAGCACCGATTGCACATTGACCTTGCGCGCCAGTGCGCCATCGAGGCCGTCGACGATCAGTGCCACGCCCAGCCACATCAGGCAATGAATCGGCTGGTTTTCCAGCAGCGCGAGGGTGGCAAGGAAGGCGGTGACCACGCCGGTCGCGGTAAAACCATGGGCGCCCCATGCTTTCAGCCTGGCGATGTGTACGGTGGATATCACGGGGGCGTTCTCCAGAAAGTGAAGCAAGCCGGGTATCGCCCATCGTCAGAAAGGGCGTCGGCAAACCGGGTCGGGTTGCAGCTATCGACCGGTTTGGCCGGGATAAGGTTCACCACCCTTGAATCTTAGCTGGCCGGCGAAAATTTTCTCGCGTGGCGATTCAATGGTGATCGGGCGTCAGCCCAACGGTGCTGGCGCTATGGCTGCGTCGGTCTATCGTTGCCTGACGCAATCGGGCCGTGGCCTCGGAGGATAACGTCATGAACACCAGCGATTTGCTTGAACAACTGCTGCGAGGCCAGGCCTCGGCGGGACAACAACGCGGGGCTTCGGCCAGTGACGGTTTGGGCGGATTGCTCGGTGGCCTGTTGGGCGGCGGCAGTCAGACCGGAGCGGGCGGCGCGGCTGCTTCGGGTGGCCTCGGCGGCCTGGGTGGTTTGCTCGGTGGCTTGCTCGGCGGTGGCGGCTTGGGAAGCGCCCTCGGTGGCAGCAGCCGAAGCCGTTCCGGGGGCACCAATTACGCCGCACTCGCTTCGCTGGGCATGATGGCCTACCAGGCGTACCAGGCCTGGCAACGCAGCCAGGCCAGCACCGCGCCGCAAGATCTGCCACAAACCGCCGACCTGCTCGCCGGCCCGCAAATCGAAACCCACAGCCACGCGGTACTGCGCGCCCTGATCGCCGCCGCCAAGGCTGACGGCCGCATCGACGACGCAGAAAAGCATCTCATCAGCAGCGAAATCGGCAAACACACCGCCGACCCGCAGTTGCAGCAATGGCTCGACGCCGAAGTCGCCAAACCGCTGGATCCCCGGGAAGTGGCGCAATCCGCTGACGGCGACCCGGCCGTAGCCGCCGAAATGTACCTGGCCAGCGTCATGCTGGTAGACGATCAACAGGACGCCGAACGCAGCTATCTCGATGAGCTGGCCGCAGCCTTGAACATCGATCCCGACTTGCAGGTGCATCTGGAACAGCAGGCGAAAGGGCCAGCTTGAAGCAACGTCAAAAGATCGCAGCCTTCGGCAGCTCCTACCTTTGAAATACGGTGCACCTGTAGGAGCTGCCGAAGGCTGCGATCGTTTGATTTTCAGAGCCAAATGGCATCCCACAAAGGGTAGTCCCCAAGGCGCGCCACCAGACCGGCTCTTACAGGATTCTTGACTACATAGAGCGCAGCGGCTCTAAGATCCTCATCCCGCCTCAAGGCGCGGTCGTAATAGCCTCGCTGCCATAATTGTCCCTGGCGACCATGCCTTCGATTGTATGCCTGGCAACTTCGGGATTTAACGCGACACATCAAATCTGCAAGCGAGCCCTCGTTGAGCTCAACTAGCCAATGCAGATGGTCTGGCATTACGACCCAAGCCAGAGAGGTGGCTAACCCGGCTTCACTGCAACGTCTCAGCTCGTTGACCACCAGCCTCCCGTCGTGCCAATTGGTAAAAACACGCTCACGTCGGTTAACCACAGCGGTCAGCAGATAAACTCTTCCGGTTTCAGAGTATCGGCCTGTTCTCAGACGACAGGCTTTTGCAGCAGCAGGCATTCCATTGCCTCCCTTTCAAGAACTTGAAAAAACCTTAGCGTCTGCACTCTGTTTAGCCAGCCCCAGCCAATTACTGGATGTGTCGTTACAAGCCCCGGCCGCTCCATCCGTCCGGGGCTTTTTTAGCTCGATTGAATTTTTCCGCCGCCGTGTCGCTCTTCTGCATAACAGAACCCGTCTGCCATCGGTGTGCTCATGAACAGGAACCTCGACGATTACAACCGTATGCGTGATTTTTCCGCGACGTCGGAACCGGCCGCAGTCAAGCGCTCGGGCCGTAAGTCGGCCAAGGATCATGCCTTGCAGTTCTGCATCCAGAAGCACGACGCATCGCACCTGCATTACGACTTTCGCCTGGAGCTCGACGGTGCCCTGAAGAGTTGGGCGGTGCCGAAGGGACCGTCACTGGACCCGTCGGTCAAGCGTCTGGCGATTCATGTCGAGGATCATCCGCTCGATTACGCGACGTTCGAAGGCAGCATTCCCGAGGGGCATTACGGCGCCGGTGATGTGATCGTCTGGGATCGCGGCGTGTGGATTCCGCTGGAGGATCCGCACAAGGCCTATGCCAAGGGCCGGCTTAAGTTTGAGTTACAAGGCGAGAAGCTCGGCGGCGTGTGGAATCTGGTGCGTACGCACATGCCGGGCAAGAAAGAACAATGGTTCCTGATCAAGCATCAGGACAACGCCGCGCGCCCGCAGGATGATTTCGACGTCCTGGTCGCCGAGCCCGACAGCGTGCTCAGCGAGCGCACGATCATCAGTAAATCTGCTGCTGCTGCCGATAAAGCCAAACCGGTGAAAAAGGCCCCGGCCAAGCCGCGCAAGCAGGCGTCCGGGCAGCTTACCGGCGCGCGCAAGGCCAAGTTGCCGGCGCTGATTAAGCCGGAACTGGCGACGCTGGTCGACAGCGCGCCCGAAGGGCAGTGGAGCTACGAGATCAAGTTCGACGGCTACCGGATCATGGCGCGGATCGATCACGATGAGGTGCAGCTGTTCACCCGCAATGGCCACGACTGGACGCACAAACTCCCGCAGCAGGCCAAGGCACTGGCGGCGTTGGGTCTGGAATCGGCATGGCTCGACGGTGAAATGGTCGTGGCTAATGAGCAAGGAGTGCCGGATTTTCAGGCGTTACAGAATGCCTTCGATGCCGGGCGCAGCGGCAACATTGTTTATTACCTGTTCGACGTGCCGTATCTGAATGGCGTCGACCTGCGCGATGTGCCGGTGGAAGAACGCCGCGCCGCGCTGAGCACCATCCTCGGTGCGCAGAAAGAATCCTCAACGCTGCGCTTCTCCGAAGCCTTCGAAGAAACCCCGGACGCGCTGCTCAACAGCGCCTGCCAAATGCAGATGGAAGGCCTGATCGGCAAGCGGCTCGGTTCGCCTTATGTATCGCGGCGCAGCGGCGACTGGATCAAGCTCAAATGCAAGCATCGCCAGGAATTCGTCATCGTCGGCTACACCGATCCGAAAGGCGCGCGCAGTGCCTTCGGTGCCTTGCTGCTCGGCCTGCACGACGCTGACAGTGGCGAGTTGCGCTATGCCGGCAAGGTCGGCACCGGGTTCAACGAAACCACGTTGAAAAGCATCCTGGCGCAGCTCAAGCCGTTACAGACCAAAAGCGCGGCAGTGGTCAATCCGCCCAGCGGTTTCGAGGCCAAAGGCGTGCACTGGCTCAAACCCAAACTGCTGGCGGAGGTGGCGTTCGCCGAGATGACCAAGGACGGCTCGGTGCGTCATGCCGTGTTCCATGGTTTGCGCGATGACAAACCGGCCAAGGACATTACCGAGGAGCGAGCGAAGCCTGTGAAAGCTGCCAAGTCCGAAAAGACCGAAAAGACCGAAAAGACCAAAACCGCCGACAAGCAGCCGGCAAAGAAAACCGCCGCCAGCAAAAAAACCGAAACCGCGCCTTCGCAAGCAGGTCTGGCCGGCGGCAAGGTACGCATCACTCACCCCGATCGAGTGATCGATGCGGTCAGCGGCACGACCAAGATGCAACTGGCGCAGTATTACGCCAGCGTTGCCGAACACATCCTGCCGCAACTCAAGGATCGTCCCGTGGCCTTAGTGCGTGCACCGGACGGCATCGCCGGCGAACTGTTCTTCCAGAAGAACGCCGATCGCCTGGCTATCCCCGGTATCACTGCACTGGACAAGGATGTCACCGGCCAGCCAGTGATGATGATCAACAATCCCGAAGCGCTGGTCGGCGCGGTGCAGATGAGCACCGTCGAACTGCACACCTGGAACGCTACAAAGGTGGATCTGGACAAGCCCGATCGCTTCGTCCTCGACCTCGATCCGGATCCGGCGCTGCCATGGAAAAGCATGGTTGAAGCCACCGCGCTGACCCTCACTGTGCTCGACGAGTTGGGTCTCAAAGCCTTCCTGAAAACCAGCGGCGGCAAAGGCATTCACCTGGTGGTGCCATTGACGCGCAAGCATGGCTGGGACGAAGTGAAGGACTTCAGCCACGCCATCGTCAGCCACATGGCCAAGTTGCTGCCGGACCGCATTTCAGCGGTGTCCGGGCCGAAAAACCGCGTCGGCCGGATCTTCATCGATTACCTGCGCAACGGGCTCGGTGCCACCACCATTTGCGCCTACGCCGCACGGGCGCGCGAAGGCATGCCGGTGTCGGTGCCGCTGTACCGAGAGGAAGTCGCTGAAATCAAGGGTGGTAATCACTGGAACATCTACAACGTTCACGAGCGTCTGACCGAAGTCGGCGATGAACCTTGGGCGGACATGAAGAAAACCCGTCAGACCATCACCGCCGAGATGCGCAAACGCGTCGGCATGAAAAAGTGATCAGGTGTCGCGCAGCAAGTCGTGGGCGTTGAGCAGTTCGAAGGCGATTTGCGGGTGGTTTTCCAGGCCCTTGCGAATCGCCGCCGGGATCGCCGCGCGAGTCTTGCGACACAGGCCTGGCAGCTCTTCGATCTGAATGGCGATGCCGCGCATGGTGCGGACTTCGTTGAAACCGGGGGCGACGTCGACACGGATGCCGAGTTGCTCGTACATACGCTGTTGCAGGCGTTTGAGGTCGGCGAGGTCTTTGAGTTGTTCGAGACGTGCCAAGAGGATTTTTTCCTCGGCACGCGTCAGGCGCAGGATGCGCACATCCGCGCCGGGCGTTTCCAGCAACGGTTCGCGCCCGCAGATGCAGGCGCCGGGAGGGCAGGGTGAGCGCAAGGGCACGGTGGTCGTCATGGCCTCCATCATAGAGGCCGTCGGACATGTTTGCCTATGCGCATTCAGCGGCCGTCCATCGGCCGCTGCTTCCCTCGTGACTACTGCTGCACGCCTTCGTATTGCACCAGAATGGCGTTAGCCAGGTCTTCATCACTGGCGTTCAAGCCAGGGTTGGCCTGGCGCACCTGTTGCAGTATCGACTCAAGATAAACCCCACGAATGGCCCCGCCGCTGGCAACGAACGCAGACACGTCGTCACGGGCCGGAATCACCATTTTGTCGTCCTTGAAGGTCGAGTACAGCGACGCGGAGACACCTGCCGAGGTGGCGACGTCACCCGCGTCAACGCGGGCCAGCGCCGATCCGACCGGCAGGCAAAGCATTAAAGAAGAAATCAGGACTAACTTGCGCATGACGTGTTCCTCCACAAGCGCTAAGCAAAAAGGGAAGGGACTACATAACGTCAGAGGTGAACGGCGCGCGGGAGTTCCGTGAGCGGTGAAAAGCCGTGAGTCCGAGTTTTTCACCGCTCAGTCGGTTCAGATCACCCCGCAGGCCATGCGGTCGCCGCCACCGCCCAGTGGCTTGGGCATGTCGGAATGGTTATCGCCGCCGGCGTGAATCATCAGGGCGTGGCCCTTGATCTCGGAAATCTTCTTCAGGCGTGGCGCCAGCACTGGGTAGTTGGCGACACCATCAGCCGTCACATACACCGCCGGCAGATCGCCCAGATGTCCGTCGGCGTAAGGGCCAAGGTGCTTGCCGGTTTTCGCCGGATCGAAGTGTCCGCCAGCCGCCAGTGCCGCGCCTTTCACGCCATCCTTGGTGCCCGCTTCGCAGCTGCCGTTTTCATGGACATGGAAGCCGTGGATGCCGGCCGGCAACGATTTCAGCTCGGGTGTGAACAGCAGGCCATATGGCGTCTCACTGACTGTTACCGAGCCGATCGCCTGCGGCGCGCCGTCGGCGCTGACCAGATTGATTGCGACTTTCTCCGTTGCCGCCTGCGCGGTGCCGATTGCCAGGGTGCCGAGCAGACCAAACCACAGTGCGCGTTTCATAAGCGTTTCCTTCAGCTGCATGAATGTTCGAAGCGCTGGATTGATAGCCTGCCGGGGTTAACCGGCGATGAAGGCATTATCCAGCGGCGCTGCAATGTGTGACCGGGTTCGCGTTTGAAAAGTTTTGCCGGATTCAAGTCGCCGCTGACATCAGCCGATACGCTCTGTGTCGGCAGTTCCCTGCACATAGGCTTAACTGAAATCCGACAAGCGCAATCCAGCGTGCCCACGGGAGATTCCACGGTGTCGATCAAACTGCGTTTGGTGTTGCTGATTGCGACCAGCCTGCTGACGGCGCTGATCGTGAGTCTGGTCAGCTATGTGGGCAATCTGCGGATGGCCACGGCGGTCGGCGATAACACGGTGAGCATGAGCGCGCTGCGCAATCACATGGAAGCGGACATGATGCACGACGCCCTGCGCGCCGATGTCTATTCGGCGATGCTGGTCGGCCTGGGCAAAAGCACCGCCACCGCCACCGAGGTGCGCGATTCGCTCACCGAGCACGCCGGGCATTTTCGTGAAGTGCTGGATGACAACCTGAAGCTGCCAATCAACCCGCAGTTGCGCACGGCGCTGGAGCAGATCAAGCCGAGCCTCGATACCTACATCAAATCCGCCGAGCAGATCGTCGGCGTGGCGCTGGACAATCCGAATGCCGCCCAGCAACAGCTTGGTACTTTCAATAGCGCTTTTACTCAGCTCGAAGAGCAGATGGGCGCACTCAGCGAACTGATCGAAAACAACACCCTGCACACCAGCGAAGGCACTGAAGCGGCCATCCGCCACGCCAATGTCGCGCTGGGAGTGGTGCTGGTCGTCAGTTTGTTGCTGCTGCTGATTCAGGGGCGCTGGGTGATCCTGAGTATCATGGGGCCGCTCAAATCCGCCAGCCGCATCGCTGAAAGCATTGCCCATGGCAATCTCAGCGAACCGATTGTCGAGCCCGCCGGCAAGGACGAAGCCAGCGTGCTGATCCGTACATTGGCGACCATGCAACGTGACTTGCGCAACATGATCGACGTGGTCCGGCGCAACGCCCACGGTGTCAGCGGCATGAGCGAGCAGCTCAGTCAGGGCTGCCATCAGGTCGCCGACAGCAGCCAGCAGCAAAGCGTTGCCGCTGGGACCATGGCGGCCGCCGCCAGTCAGATGACCGCGAGCATCGAAGAAATCACCCGCCACGCCGAACGTGCCCTGAGCATGGCCAATCAGGCGGAAAATCTGGCCAAGGAGGGTGGCGGGGTGATTCATCAAGTGGTCAGCGACATGGACGACATCGCCCGCTCGGCACAGCAGTCGGCGCAGGTGATCCGCACGCTGGATCAGGAGTCCGAGGCGATCTTCAACATCATTCAGGTGATCAAGAGCATCGCCGACCAGACCAACCTGCTGGCCCTCAACGCCGCGATCGAGGCGGCGCGGGCAGGAGAGCAGGGCCGTGGCTTTGCCGTGGTCGCGGATGAAGTGCGCAGTCTGGCCGCACGCACCAGCGCCTCGACCCAGGAAATTGCCGCAATGGTCGCACGCATCCAGAACAGCACGCGCGAGGCGGTCAGCAGCATGGAGGCCGGCGTGGCGCAGGTCGACAAGGGCATGGCGGTGACGGCGGAAGTCGAGCGGGCGATTCGCGAGATCCTCGACGCCACGCTGAACACCACGCAACTGGTCAACGACATCACCCGCACGATTGGCGAACAGAGCCAGGCCAGTAATGAGATCGCCCATCAGGTGGAGATGATTGCCGGGATGAGCGAGGGCAACAGTCGGGTGATCGGGCAAACGGCGACGACCACCGATGAATTGTCGAATCTGGCGGGGCAGCTGGCGCGGTCGGTGGATCGGTTTCGGTTGTGA
This sequence comes from Pseudomonas siliginis, assembly GCF_019145195.1. GTDB lineage: Bacteria > Pseudomonadota > Gammaproteobacteria > Pseudomonadales > Pseudomonadaceae > Aquipseudomonas > Aquipseudomonas siliginis. Next base: position 779,380 of record NZ_JAHSTW010000001.1, on the reverse strand, counting down.
TAGCGGTAGGACTGGTGTCTATCACGGCCTTATCGCTGGCAAGCCAGCTCCCACAGGGTTTGATGTTGTGAATGCAACGGTGTGTACACCATCATCCACTGTGGGAGCGGGCTTGCCCGCGATGAGGCCAGCTCGGGCAACACTGAATCAGGCCAATGTTCCCTTAATCAAAACCTGAACGCCTGTCGTCCCACCAACAACCATTTCCCACCCTGTTTCTGCCAGATCTGGAAATTTTCGATCTCGGTCGGAATCACCTCAGTCCCCTTCAACGCCTGCGCGGAGAAGTGGTGGCGCACCAATGCGGTATCGCCGGACATCGTGATGGTCTGCTTCTGCATTTCGAGGGTCTTGAATGCGCTGCGGCCGGTTTCGATGTCGGCGATGAATTCCTGCTTGTCCTGAATCTTGCCGCTGGAGTGGCCGTAGGTCAGGTTCGGCGCGGTCAGAGCGTTCAACTCGGCGATGTCTTTATGCAGCATCGCCTGAGTCAGGTGATCAACTGCTTGAGCAACGTCCTTTTCCGCTGGGGCAGGGGCGGCCATGGCGCAGGCGCTGAAGGCGCAGAACAAACCGATGAGGAGGCGGGATTTGGTCATGTTGTTTCCTTGTTGTTATTGGGTCGGGATGACTGGCGTTGTTCATCAGTCATCGTACAACGTAGCAGGTTATTTTCTGCTTGAACAACGAGCCGTTCGCACTGATTTATCAAGTTGCGATGGGTATCTGGCAAAAAACTTTGCAGGCCAATGCCTGATCACGGTCATGTTTGGTGGCCCATGGCCGATAAGCCCCAGAGCGGAAAAAGACTTTCAAGTCGGGAACAGACGCGCGGGTTCGCCCTGACGTGATATTCTCCGCGCCAAATTTGCTTTGACCTAATTCGGTTGGCTGGCCTTTCGGGCGGGCCGACGGGATCCCTGTCGCTCAAGCAGCTGAAGCCAATAACGATAAGAAGTCAGTTCAGAAGGGACATTAACTGAGGTCGATGCCACATGTCGGCCTTGTGTGCCCACCCGTCAATATTGAAGTGTGCCGGATTGCGCGACGCCAGCCTGAGCGTCAACAAAGCGCAACGCAGACTGATAACAACGACGGGCGGAAGGCGTTTTATCATAGGTGCAACAGATGTTTAAGAAAGTGAACACAGCCTTGCTCGGTCTGGCTTTGGCGATGGGGATGTCGTCTGCCAATGCTGCCGAAGCCAAGAAAGTTGATGTCCTGCTGATCGGCGGCGGCATCATGAGCACCACCTTGGGTGTGTGGATCAATGAGCTGGAACCGACCTGGTCGATGGAAATGGTCGAGCGCCTCGATGGCGTCGCCCTGGAAAGCTCCAACGGCTGGAACAACGCCGGTACCGGTCACTCGGCCCTCGCCGAGCTGAACTACACCCCGGAAGACGACAAGGGCAACGTAACGATCCCGAAAGCTGTCGAGATCAACGAAGCGTTCCAGGTTTCCCGTCAGTTCTGGGCGTGGCAGGTTCAGCAGGGCGTGCTGAAGAACCCTCGTTCGTTCATCAACACCACACCGCACATGAGCTTCGTGTGGGGCGATGACAACATCAAGTTCCTGAAAAAGCGCTACGAAGCGCTGCAGGCGAGCCCGCTTTTCGCCGGCATGCAGTACTCCGAAGATCCGGCTGTGATCAAGAAGTGGGTACCGCTGATGATGGAAGGGCGTGACCCGAACCAGAAAATCGCGGCCACCTGGAGCCCGCTGGGTACTGACATGAACTTCGGCGAAATCACCCGCCAGTTCGCCGCTCACCTGCAAACCAAACCCAACTTCGATCTGAAACTGTCGAGCGAAGTCGAAGACATCACCAAGAACGCCGATGGCACCTGGCGTGTGAGCTACAAAAACCTCAAAGACGGTACCAAGACCGAAACCGACGCCAAGTTCGTGTTCATCGGCGCTGGCGGCGGTGCTCTGCACCTGCTGCAGAAGTCGGGCATTCCTGAAGCCAAGGAATACGCAGGCTTCCCGGTTGGTGGCTCGTTCCTGGTAACCGAGAACCCGACGATTGCCGAGCAGCACCTGGCCAAGGCCTACGGTAAAGCTTCGGTTGGCGCGCCACCGATGTCGGTTCCGCACCTGGACACCCGTGTTCTGGATGGCAAGCGCGTCATTCTGTTTGGCCCGTTCGCGACCTTCAGCACCAAGTTCCTCAAGGAAGGTTCGTACTTCGACCTGCTGACCAGCACCACAACCCACAACATCTGGCCAATGACCAAGGTCGGCATCAAGGAATACCCGCTGGTCGAGTACCTTGCCGGTCAGTTGATGCTGTCGGATGAAGACCGTCTGAACGCGCTGAAGGAGTACTTCCCGAACGCCAAGGCCGAAGACTGGCGCCTGTGGCAAGCCGGCCAGCGCGTGCAAATCATCAAGCGTGATGAAGCCGCTGGCGGCGTGCTGAAACTGGGCACCGAGATCGTTGCTTCGCAAGACGGCTCGATCGCCGGCCTGCTGGGCGCATCGCCGGGCGCGTCGACCGCTGCACCGATCATGCTGAGCGTGCTGCAGAAAGTCTTCAAAGACAAAGTCGCATCCCCTGAGTGGCAGACCAAGCTGCACCAGATCGTGCCGAGCTACGGCACCCAGCTGAACAGCGATCCGGCCAAAGTGGCTGCAGAGTGGGCTTACACCGCGAAAATCCTCGAACTGCCGACGCCTCCAGCGATCGGTCAGGTAGCTGCTCCGGCGGCACCTGCGGCTGACAAAGCCGTAGCGCCGAAGGAAAACGCTGCACGTGACATGGCTCTGTAAGCAGAACCCTGACACACAAAACCCACTGAACCGGCGACGGTCAGTGGGTTTTTTTATGCAGGGTGGATTCAGGCTTTTGCAGACGCGAGATAAGCACCGAGTCGCCGACCCATTTCTTCCCCCAGTGCCTGCAACCCGCTCAGCGGCCGCACCATCACTTCGAACTCGACAATCTTGCCGTGCTCATCGAAGCGAATCATGTCGATGCCTTTGAGTTCCTTGCTGCCGATCCTGGCGCTGAATTCGAGAATCACGTTCAGGCCATCCGCCGTCGCCAACTCGCGGTGATAGGCGAAATCTTCAAAGACTTCGAACACGGTGTTGAGGATCATCGCCACCACCGGCGCGCCGGGGTAGGGCGTGTGGGCCATGGGCGAGCGGAACACAGCTTGCGGATCGAGCAGTTCAGGCAGGGCTTTGAGATTGCCGCTGCGGATCATCTCGTGCCAGCGCGCGAGGGATGCGGCGACGTTGGGCTGCAAGGCGAGGTCGGGCATGGTCACTCCGGTTTTTATTGTTGTCGGTCGGCAATGACTGTAGATCAACCGGGCCGAAAGTGAATCCCCAAGTCTCAGCCTGAATATCTGTTCATGCCCGAAGCGGATCAGATGCGCATCTGATCCGTATTTTTCTGTTTCATCTGCCTCTGTATTCAGTACAGCCACAGGCTCAGAATGCCCCGGCAGTGCGGCCAATCACCCTCCGACCTCATTCCGAAGCGTCCGGTGCACCGCACACCCGCATCAAGGAGCGCGACATGTACAAGATGGCAATTTTTCTCGGCGGTTTTCTGACCTTGACCATTCTGATTGGCGTGCTGGCGACGATCTCTCCAGTCTGATCCGCGCGCTTTTTTTCGAACTCCGCCGTTCTCCTGCTTTCAGTTGCAGAACAGGGCCAGCACGCGCCCGTCACTGACAGTTCGAGGAGTGAAACATGCGTACGACAACCTCACAGGGACGTTGGGTTCCTATCGGTTTGATGGTCGCCGCATTGGCCGGTTGCGCCATGAGCAACACCGATTCGCCGGTGCAGACGCCTGGCCAGGCCAAGGCCTCCGATACTGAAATGCTTGAAGTCGGCGCGCAGTGGTTGCAGGACAAGCCGCCAATCCGCGCGTTGAACATGTACCTTGATGGCTTTCATTTTTACAACGGTCATCCCGGCGCGCAGATGGAAGCGCACCACTACTGCTCGGCGCTCAACGAAGAAGTGTTCCAGTGCGTGATCTACGACGGCAACACCGCTGAAGCGAAGTTGATGGGCGTGGAATACATCATCAGCCAGCGCCTGTTCACGCAATTGCCGGCAAAAGAGAAAGCCTTGTGGCACAGCCACGCTCACGAAGTCAGTTCTGGCCAGTTGGTCGCGCCGGGCATCCCGCAAGTGGCAGAAACGCGCTTGATGGAAAAACTCGCCAATACCTACGGCAAAACCTGGCACACCTGGCACACCGATCAGGACAAGCAACTGCCGCTGGGCGTGCCGCAGCTGATGATGGGCTTTACCGCTGACGGTCAGGCCGATGCGCAAATGGTCCGCCAGCGCGATCAGCGTCTGGGCATTGATAGCGCCGAAAAGAAAAAGGCCCGCGCCGAGATCAAACCGGCGCCTGTCGCAACGGGGGCTGATGCGTGGCAGAAGGGCAACGCCGTGCAGCTCAACGACCCGACCGGGCATCAGCACGTCACGCCGCGCTCGGCCACCTCTGGCGATGAAAATGCCCGGAGCGGCAGTCAGCCTTAGCTTTGGACAGTAGCTGGAAATGGTGTTGTCTGTACCGGCGTCATCGCGAGCAGGCTCACTCCTACATTTGAAATGCGTTCCCCCTGTAGGAGTGAGCCTGCTCGCGATGGCGTCCGTCTGATCGCTACATCCTTCAGCGATTCAACACATCCCCCATCCACCGCAAATACTCCCCCCGCTCGGAAATCGAGTTATGCCCCGAGTCCGGCACCACCTTCAGCGTCGCCACGCCCGCGGGAAAACTCTCGAACAAGCGCTGCGTGCTGCTGCTTCCAATCACGTCGTCATCACTGGCGGCCAACAGCAACGTCGGTGCGCGAATATGCGCCGCGTATTTGCCCGATTCGAAACGATCCTTGAGCAACCACTTCACCGGCACCCACGGGTATTGCCGTTCAGCGATTTCCTCGAGGCTGTTGAACGGCGTCACCAGAATCAGATTCTGCACCGGCCGCTGACTGGCCAGGCGCACCGCCACCCCCGAACCGAGGCTGCGACCGACCACGGCGACCTGCGGATGAGTGGCATAGACCTGATCGAACAACGCCAGTGCATCTTCGGCAATCGCGGCTTCCGATGGCGAGCCGGTGCTGCCAGCAAAGCCCCGGTAATGAAGGAAATACAGCGCGTAGTCGGGAAACGCCTCGGCGAATTGCGGCAGATTTCGCGAGACGTCCTCGGCATTGCCGCCGAAATAAATCAGTGCGCGCGATCCGCTGCGCTCTCGGGTTGTCACCCAGACCTCGGCATCCGGCATCGACAGTTTCATTCGCGAGTCCGCTGCAACCACGGCGGCAGGCTGGGGAAACCAGATCAGCGAGCGCTGAAACACGAACAGCGCGGCGCACAGCAGCAGGTACACGGCAACGATGAAAACGACGAGTGACATCAGGGTTCGGGACATTCGGCTACTTTTAACGGGGAGAAAGGTTGGCTGTGGCAGTGTAGTTCAGCGCCTGCGCCTGACAGCCGGCGCACACACCATGCAACAGATCCGCGCAGCAGGAGGACACGCATGCGCCACACTGAGGGTTACTCCCGTCGCCGCTTGCTCACCCTGGCTGCCCAGGCTGCGGCGCTGTTCACCATTGATCGGGCGTTGGCCAGCAGCGTAGCGCCGACCGCCACTGCGCCGCCCACGGCAGGAGACCAGACCATGCAGACCCGCGCCATCCCTTCCAGCTCCGAGGCACTGCCCATGGTCGGGTTGGGCACCTATCGCGGTTTCGACGTCGCGCCGGGCGATCCGGTTTACCGGCAGTTGCCCGCCGTCCTCGAAGCGCTGTTCAGAAAGGGCGGCACGCTGATCGACAGCTCGCCCATGTACGGACGCGCCGAGCAGACCACCGGTGAACTGCTGTCGATCCACGAACCACGTTCGCCGGCTTTTCTCGCCACCAAGGTGTGGACGCGCGGGCGCAAGGAGGGCATCGCGCAGATGGAGCAGTCCTTCAGTTTGCTGCAAACCGAGCGCATCGACCTGATGCAGATTCACAATCTGCTCGACTGGCAAACCCACTTGCCAACCCTGCGCGAATGGCAGGAGCAGGGGCGGATTCGCTACATCGGCATCACCCATTACACCTCGTCGGCCTATGACGAGGTCGAGGCCGTGCTGAAAGCCGAAAAGCTGGATTTTCTGCAGATCAACTACGCCCTCGATGATCGCGCGGTCGAGAAACGCATCCTGCCGCTGTGCCGTGAGCGTGGGGTGGCGGTGATTTGTAATCGGCCGTTTGGCGGCGGCGATTTGCTCGCCCGGCTCAAAGGCAAGCCGCTGCCGGCTTGGGTCTCGGATGTACAGGTCAACAGTTGGCCGCAACTGGCACTGAAATTTCTCCTGGCGCACCCGGCGGTGACCTGTGTGATTCCCGGGACCAGCAATCCGCGCTACATGGCTGACAACGCCGGAGCCGGTTTTGGGCCGATGTTGACCGATGCGCAGCGGCATCAGTTGATTGCGTTGCTGGGCTGATCAGCCTTGAAAATTCGCGAAGCCCTTTTGATTAATTGCAAATTGTTCTAAAAAACTGTCAACCCTGACAGTTGGCTGAGCTGTGCCTGAAGCCAATCATGCAGTTCCAGCCAAACGGCCGAACAGTCATGAACGTGAAACACCAGAGATTTCTTGGTTTGGCAGGCGTCTGCCTGATATTGACGTCCCTCAAGGTAATCGGCGAAACCGCAGAGTATGTGTGCATGGGAAGCCAGAGAGGCCAAATCGCAATCGTGCGGGCAAATTCTTTATTGGAGGCGAACCAGTTAGCCAAGGCAGCGTGGGGGGCTGCCGGCTGCTATAAAAAGTGACTCAACTGCGATAGCGCAACGCCTCCAGCAACAACGCAAACGCCGGCGCTGCCTGGCGTCGGCTCGGGTAGTACAGGTGATAACCGGAAAATGCCGGGCACCAGTCTCCCAGCACCTGGACCAGGCGACCGTCCGCCAGAAAGGGCGCAACGACGTTTTCCGGGATGTAGCTCAGACCGAAACCGTCCAGCGCGGCGTCGAGCAATGGGTACACGCCATTCAGGGTGACCTGGCCGGAGACGCGCACTTTCAGGCTTTCACCGTCCTTTTCGAACTCCCACGAATACAGTCCGCCATTGGTTGGCAGACGCAGGTTGTTACAGGCGTGGTCGGTCAGGTCGCGCGGGGTTTGCGGTGCAGGGCACCGGGCGAAGTAGGCGGGGGAGCCTACCACCGCCATGCGCATGTCCGGGCCAATGCGCGTGGCGATCATGCCTTGGGCGACGTCTTCGCCCAGGCGCACACCGGCATCGAAGCCTTGGCCGGCGATGTCGACGAAGCCATAGTCACAGCAAACCTCGACGGACACATCCGGGTACTGCGGCAGGAAATCCTGCAACACCGGACGCAGGATCCAGTTCAGCGAATGGTCGGTGGCGCTGATGCGGATCTTTCCCGCCGGGGTTTCGCGCAGGTTGCTCAGGGCGGCCAGTTCCACCTCGATTTCCTCGAAGCGCGGGCCGATGGTTTGCAGCAAATGTTCGCCGGCCTCGGTCGGCGAAACGCTGCGCGTGGTGCGGGTCAGCAGGCGCAGGCCGAGTCGCGCCTCGAGACTGCGAATGGTGTGGCTAAGCGCCGATTGCGACACGCCGAGTTTGGCCGCAGCCTTGGTGAAACTGCGTTCACGGGCGACGGCAAGAAAGGCGAGCAGGTCGGTGGCGTTTTCCCGAAGCATTGATGATCGTCCTGCATAAGTTTTTTCGGATTCTAGTCGATTATCCAAAGAGTGCGGATCGCTACAGTGGTTGCATCATTTATTGGAGGAAATGCCATGAACCCGATTGCTGCTTCCGCACTGACGCTCTCGCTGCTGGCTGGCGAGGTGTATGCCACTGAAAATCCGCGTGTCACGGTCACACCGAATGGCTCGCAACCTTCGGCCAAAGGCCCGGCTGACTGGTTTACCGGCACGGTGCGGGTGGATGCGCCGTTCAAAGGTACCGACGAGGCGCGGGTCAGTGGCGCGACCGTAACGTTTGAGCCTGGCGCGCGAACGGCGTGGCATACCCATCCGCTGGGGCAGACATTGATCGTCACTTCCGGGGCAGGGTTCGTGCAGGAGTGGGGCCAGCCAGCGCGTGAAATCCGCCCGGGCGACACCGTGTGGATTGCCCCGGGCGCCAAGCATTGGCACGGGGCAACGCCGACGACGGCGATGAGTCACATTGCGATTGCCGAAGTGCTGGATGGCAAGGTGGTGGACTGGATGGAGCAGGTCAGTGATGAGCAATATCCGCGCTAAGCGAGGCACCCTGTAGTAGCTGTCGAGTGCAGCTAGGCTGCGATCTTTTGATCTTGCTTTGGAGATCAAAGATCGCAGCCTGCGGCAGATCCTACAGGGGTGTTTTTACGTCGACTTTCTTCAGATCATCTCCGGCAACGAATCAAGAATCTTGTCCAGCGTAATCGGATATTCGCGGACCCTTGCGCCGGTGGCGTTGTAGATCGCATTCGCCACCGCCGCACTCACGCCGCAAATTCCCAATTCACCCACGCCCTTGGCCTTCATCGGCGACGAAATCGGGTCGGTTTCTTCGAGGAAGATCACTTCCTGATGCGGAATGTCGGCGTGCACCGGCACTTCGTATCCAGCCAGGTCATGGTTGACGAAAAAGCCCAGGCGCTTGTCCACCGCCAGTTCTTCCATCAAGGCGGCGCCGACGCCCATGGTCATCGCGCCGATGACCTGACTGCGCGCCGACGTCGGGTTGAGGATCCGCCCCGCAGCGCAAACCGCCAACATGCGCCGTACGCGAACTTCGCCAGTGGCGGCATCGACGGCGACTTCGACGAAATGCGCGCCGAAGGTCGATTGCTGATATTTCTCGGCCAGATCACCGAACTCGATGCTGTCTTCGCCGACCAGCGCGCCGCCTTCAGCCGCGTTGCGCAGCGGCAGGCTCTTGCTTCCGACGCGCACCTGACCATCGGCGAACTCCGCCTGATCCGCCGCGAGTCCCAGCTTCTGCGCCACCGCTTCACGCAGTTTCACACAGGCGGCATAGACGCCGGAGGTCGAGCAGTTCCCACCGAACTGACCGCCAGACCCAGCCGAAACCGGGAAGTCCGAATCACCCAGACGCACGACTACATCATTGAGACCAACGCCCATCATCTCGGCAGCGGTCTGCGCGATGATCGTGTAGCTGCCGGTGCCGATATCGGTCATGTCCGTTTCAACAACGACCTTGCCGTCACGCTCCAGGCGTACGCGGGCGCCGGACTTGACCAGTAGGTTGTTGCGAAACGCCGCCGCCACGCCCATGCCGATCAGCCAGCGGCCTTCACGACGGCTGCCCGGTTGCGCCTTGCGCTGCTCCCAGCCGAATTTCTCCGCGCCGATCTGCAGGCATTTGACCAGTTGGCGTTGGGAGAACGGCCGCTCGGTTTTCACCGGGTCGACTTGAGTGTCGTTAGCGATGCGGAACAGCACCGGGTCCATCTTCAGCTGTTCGGCCATTTCGTCCATGGCAATTTCCAGCACCATCAGCCCCGGCGCTTCACCCGGCGCGCGCATGGCATTGCCTTCGGGCAGGTCGAGCGGCGCGAGGCGCATGCTGACGCGGCGGTTTTCTGCGGCATAGAGCAACTGGCTCGGTTGCGCGGCCAGTTCGACCTTGCCGTCAGCAAGGTTGCCCGACCAGCCTTCATGGGCGATGGCGGTCAGCTTGCCGTCCGCCGCGGCGGCCATGCGGATGCGCTGAATCGTAGCCGGGCGATGGGTGGTGTTATTGGCCATTTGCGGGCGGGCGAGGGCGACTTTTACCGGCCGCCCCGCCATGCGCGCGCCGAGAGCGGCGAGGATCACGTCGGCGCGGATGAACAGCTTGCCGCCGAAACCACCGCCGATGTACGGCGAGACCAAACGCACTTTTTCCTTCGGCAGGCCGAGGGTTTTCGCGATGTCACCGACACTCCAGGCGACCATCTGGTTCGAGGTCCACACGGTCAGCTGATCGCCTTTCCACGCGGCCAGTGTGGCGTGCGGTTCCATCATCGCGTGGGACTGGTCTGGTGTGGTGTAGGTCTGATCGAACTGCACCGGTGCGGCGGTGAAGGCCTTGTCGAAGTCACCGTGATTGACGTCGGGCAGCTCGTCTTTCGGCTCGACGCCGAGGTCTTTGACGCTGGCCAGATCGAACTTGCCCTCGGTGGTTTGGTAATCGACCTTGACCAGTTGCGCGGCGGCGCGGGCCTGTTCGAAGGTCTCGGCAACCACCAATGCAACGGCTTGCTGGTAATGCTGCACTTCGGGACCAGCGAGCAGATGCGCAGCGTTGTAATCACCCTTGTCGAGCTTGCCAGCGTTCTCGGCAGTGACGATCGCCAGCACGCCGGGCGCCGCTTTGGCCTCGCCCAGATGAATGGCTTTGATTCGGCCTTTGGCAATCGCCGAGTCAACCATGAAGCCGTAGGCCTGATTGGCCGCCGCTTCATGTTGTTCGTAGGCGTAAGTGGCCTGGCCGCTGGTTTTCAACGGGCCTTCGATGCGCTCGGTGGGCTGGCCGACGACCTTTAGGCGGTCGATGGGATTGGTGGTGGCGGGCGTGTCGAATTTCATGCGGTTTCCCTCGCTTGCGCCAACACCGAAGCCAGCGTGCGCTCGACCAGTGTCAGTTTGAATTGGTTGTCATCGGTGGGTGTCGCGCCTTCCAGCAGGCGTTCGCTGACCGCTTTGGCGCCCTTGGGCAACAGCGCTTCAGCGGCTTCGACCCGCCACGGTTTCGGCGCGATACCGCCGACGGCTACGCGGCCGGTACCGTCCTTTTGCAGGATCAAACCGACCGAGACCAGGGCAAACGCGTAAGACGAGCGATCGCGGACCTTGTGATAAATGTGCGTGCCGCCAACCGGCGCCGGCAAGGTCACTGCGGTAATGAATTCGCCGGGCGTGAGGCTGGTTTCGATGTGCGGCGTGTTGCCCGGCAATTGGTGGAAATCGGCCATGGGAATGCTGCGCGTGCTGCCGTCAGGCTTGACCGTTTCGATCTGCGCATCGAGTGCGCGCATGGCGATGGCCATGTCGCTCGGGTGGGTGGCGATGCAAGCGTCGCTGACGCCGATGATTCCGAGTTGCCGCGTCACGCCACCGATCGCCGCGCAGCCACTGCCGGGGTTGCGTTTGTTGCAGGCCTGGTGGGTGTCATAGAAGTACGGGCAGCGGGTGCGTTGCAGCAGGTTGCCGGCGGTGGTCGCCATGTTGCGCAACTGCCCGGAAGCCCCGGCGAGCAGGGCGCGGGAGAGCAGGGCGTAGTCCTTGCGCACGCGCGCGTCGGCGGCCAGATCGGTGTTGCGCACCAGCGCGCCGATGCGCAGTCCGCCCTCGGGTGTTGCTTCGATCTGGTCCAGGCCGAGGTGGTTGATATCGATCAGGTGCACCGGGGTTTCGATGTCGAGTTTCATCAGGTCGAGCAGGTTGGTGCCGCCGGCGATGAACTTGGCGCCCTCGACTTGCGCAGCCTGGGAAGCGGCTGCGGCAGGTGAGTCGGCGCGGCTGTAATTGAAGGCTCTCATGCCGGCACCTCCGCGACTTCAGTGATGGCTTCGATGATGTTCGAGTAAGCGCCGCAGCGGCAGATATTGCCGCTCATGCGCTCCTGCAGTTCGGCGGCGATCAGCTTCGGCGGCTCGGTCAGGCTCGGACTGACGTGGCTGGGAATGCCGTCGCGGATCTCTTTGAGCACAGCGACCGCCGAGCAGATCTGCCCCGGCGTGCAATAGCCGCACTGGTAACCGTCGTGCTTGATGAACGCGGCCTGCATCGGGTGCAGCTTGTCCGGCATGCCGAGGCCTTCGATCGTGGTCACCTCACTGCCGTCGTGCATCACCGCCAAGGTCAGGCAGGAGTTGATCCGCCGACCGTCGGCGATCACCGTGCAGGCGCCGCACTGGCCGTGATCGCAGCCTTTCTTGGTGCCGGTCAGGTGCAGGTGTTCGCGCAGGGCGTCGAGCAGGGTGGTGCGGGTGTCGACTTCGAGGGTTTGCGGTTTACCGTTGACTTGCAGGGTAACTTGACTCATGGCCGGTTGCTCCAGACTGGCCGCGTAGGCCTTGAGGCTGATAAAGGGGGGCATGGCGAACGCCGTCGCGGTTACGGCGCCGAGGATCATGAAATTGCGTCGGGAAATCGGCATGGTTCGATTCCTTTTCTCTCATCGGGCGGCAGGATTGCAAAAGGCCCAAACGGGCGCGCCGGCATGCATGCCAGTCTCGTAAAAGGAGTGACCGCAGCGGGAGGGAAAAGGTTTTGTCGGATTTGCGCTAAAGAGTTATGTGCGCAGCTCATCAATTGACCTGTGGGAGCGAGCCTGCTCGCGAAAGCGTCGGGCCAGACCCAGCCGCTGCTGGATGTGCCGACCTCTTCGCGAGCAGGCTCGCTCCCACAGTGGAGATGTGTTTTGCAGTTATGGCCCACCCACCACCATCGAGGTAAACGGTGCGACATACGCCTGCAACGTCACCAGCCCCCCGACCAGGATCGCCAGTACGATCGAGTGGAAGAACACGTAACGCAGGATCTCGCCTTCATGTCCGTACCAACGGGTCGCGGTGGAGGCGACGACGATCGACTGCGCATCGACCATCTTGCCCATCACCCCACCGGAACTGTTCGCTGCCGCCATCAGCACCGGACTGATACCCAGCTGTTCCGAGGTCACCCGTTGCAAGCCGCCAAACAGCACGTTCGAAGCGGTGTCGGAACCGGTCAGCGCCACCCCCAGCCAGCCGAGCAGCGTGCCGAACATCGGGTAGAAAATCCCCGTCGCCGCGAACGCCAGGCCCATGGTCGCATCCAGCCCCGAATAGCGCGTGAGGAAGCCCAGCGCGAGCATCGCCGCAATCGTGATCAACGAAAATCGCACCACCCACAACGTGCGCAGGTACTGCTTGATCAATTGCGGGATCGAATAACCCATCAGCAAGCCGCCAACGATCGCCGCCAGCAAGATCCCGCTGCCGGTCGCGGTCAGCCAGGTGAACTTGTAAATCGCTTCCTCGGCTTTCGGCGCTGCGACAACCGGCGGTACTTTTTCTATTTGCAGATGCAGACCGGTGAAGGTCACCGCCGGGGCGAAGATCGGATTGGCCTCGCGTACCGGTTTGCCTTGCGGGTCGAGCTTGGCCGATTGCGTGACCGGGTCGATCACCGGGCGCGTATCGAACATGTTCTTGAAGCCCTGCGTGCCCCAGGCAAACACGAACACCGTGAGAATGATCCACGGCATCCACGCGCGCATCACTGCCGGGCGCGCCTGATCGCTGAACGCGGCGCTGGCGGTGACTGTTTCTTCGTCGACCTTGGAGTTGTCGACGCGCCCGGACAGCGCTGCCGAGGTGTGGATGGTCGCCGGTTTCCACACCTTGAGGAACAGCGTCAGACAGGCCATGGAAATCAGCGCAGCGATGACGTCCACCAGCATCGGCCCGTGATAGTTCGAGACGAGAAATTGCGGGATGGCGAAACTTACCCCGGCCACCAGAATCGCCGGCCACACCTCGAGCATCTTGCGCCACCCGGCAAACGCCCAGATCAACCAGAACGGCACCAGCACCGAGAAGAACGGCAACTGCCGCCCGACCATCATCGACAGCTCCATCTCGTCCAGCCCGGTGACTTTGGCCAGGGTGATGATCGGCGTGCCCAGCGCACCGAAAGCCACTGGGGCGGTATTGGCGATGAGCGCCAGACCCGATGCGGCCAATGGCGAAAAACCCAGGCCGATCAGAATCGCACCGGTCACCGCCACCGGCGTGCCAAAGCCTGCCGCGCCTTCGAAGAACGCACCGAAACAGAAGGCGATCAGCAGCAACTGCAAGCGTCGGTCATCGGTGATGCGCGCGAGGGAATCCTGCAGCACTTTGAACGAACCATTCTCCGTGGTCAGGCGATGCAGGAAGATGATGTTGAGCACAATCCAGCCAATCGGCAGTAAGCCATTCGCCGCGCCGAACAGCGCCGCCGAACCGGCCATGCCTGCTGGCATATCGAAGGCGAAAATCGAGATCAGCAGGGCGGAGGCCAGCGCCAACAGCGCCGCCAGATGCGCCTTGACGTGAAAGAACGCCAGCGCCGCGAGCATCACCACTACCGGCACGGCGGCCATCAGCGTGGAGAGCACCGGGTTGCCGAACGGGTCGTAGATTTGCTGCCAGACCATGATCCACCTCTGCTTATTGTTATTGAGGGCGCAGATCCATTGCATGGGGGTAGGTTGCAAGCAGTATAGGTGGCGTTACGCCGCTGTTCGGCTGCGACGAACGAGCCGACAAACGGTCGATAGTGGCCACTGAATCAACGCGTTTATGCCCGGTCGTATCTGCGGCTGCGCGCACTGCGTCCCGAAGACGCGGACAGCGTGGCGATTTCCGTCGTCAAGACCTTGGTTTTTAGGGAAGTGTTGAATGAAGCAAGCGACAACCATGCTGCTCACTGTGACCGCCGCCGTATTGCTCAGCGGCTGTATTGCGGATTTTGATGATGACCACCGGCATGGCCGGCATTACGACCGCGACCATGGCCGTTACTACGACCATGACCAGCGCTGGGACGACCGCGATGACGACCGCCGCGATGGCCGTCGTTATCACCGTGATCGCGATGATGACTGACTGAATGAAGAGGGCGTTCCCATCAAAGGAACGCCCTCTGTGCATCAGCCTCAGTTGAAAAAACGAGCGTTCGCCTGGACGCGGGATCGCGCAGGCACCGAGGCCTCGTGATCGAGCAAATGGGTGGCGAGTATTTCGCTCAGAAAACGGAACTGATCGTTGAGGCCGACCACTTCATTGCTGAAATGATTGCTGGCGGCGGGCATCAGCAGATCGTCGAAATCTTCGTTGAACACCAGCGTCTGCGCCTTGCGCGGCACGACGTGCTGTTGGTAGTAGTTGCTGCCGAACACCGGGAAACTCACGGAGAGGGTGACTTGGGTGTGGATCATGGTGTGAACGCCTCGTTGTGTTTCGGATGGGTCAATCGTGCCTTTCATCATGGGAGGGCGGAAGGCAATCGTGGCGATGGTGGATATCGATGGTGGTGATGGTTGAGGTTTGTGGTGCTGCTGTTGGCGCCTTCGCGAGCAGGCTCGCTCCCACAGGTGCAAGGCATTCAAATGTGGGAGCGAGCCTGCTCGCGAAGAGGCCGGAACCTTCAGCATCGAAATCGACTGACCTGCCTATACTCAAACCAGCACCTCCCCAAGCCAAAGGACACCGCCACCGTGAACCCACGCGCGCTGGTCGTCGCCGCACTGCTTTTGCTGGCCGGCTGCGCCACCTCGGCCCGGGCACCGGTGAGTGCGCCGCAGGCGGTGGTGGTGTCGGCGCAAACCTGGCAGCAGATCGACCGCGAGATCCTCAGCGCATCGCAACAGGCCACCGAGCAGGTCAAGCTGTTCGCCCGTGGCTCGATGGAACATTGGCGCACTCGGGTCTATCAGCAAACTGAAGAAAATTTCATCCCTTGGTTCAGCAGCTACTGGACCCAGGAGTGGCTGTCGATGAAGGTCAGTTGGTACACGATCAGCGCCGGCGGTGAGCAGGACGCTTCGGCGAAACGGCTGGCGGCGTATCTGCTTGAGCAATATCAGGAAAAAGTCCTCGCGCCGGTCGCCGTGGAGATCGATCCGGATGCGATTCTGGCGCAGGCCACGGCGTTCTATGCACAGTTGATGGCGCAGCAGATGCCGCTCATCGCCCAGCGTCACGGTGTGCCGATTGCGCAGCTCAACGGACGCTTGCAGAAGATCCCGGCCATCGCCCTAGGCCCGCCGCCTGCGCGGGATGCTTCGCTGTTCAAAGTCATCAGCACCGAGCCGCTGAACACCCTCCCGGCGTACGCCGCACTGATCGACAAGATCCACACCGACGGCGGCGCCAAGGGCATTTCCTCCACCGACGCGGCGATGGCCCCGGTGGCCAAGCGCGCCAGCCAGCGCATCGAAGCAGAAATGGCCCCGCGCGGCGCCGCCAGTGCAGTGGCGGCAGCAGCAGGCAAGCTCGCCGGAGCGATGATTTCGGTCGGCGTGGCCGGCATACGCGCAATCATCCAGGCCAACGACCGCCCCGACAGCGAAGCGCTGATTCGCAGCAGCCTCGGCAATACCTTCGACAAAGCCTGGCAGAAGCTGCTGCAGAACCCGACCACGGGGGTGATGGCCGGCACGTTGCACATGGCCGGGCAGGTCGAAGGTAATCTGGGCGTGAGTGAACCCACGCCTATCGATGTGAGCGCTGTGCCATAGCGCTTGTACCTGCGAAGTTTTACTGGCGGCGGTCGCGCCCGGATCAGAGCGGATGCTAGTCTTGCGCAACGCTGTTGTCAGGGAGCCCACATGGGCAATCACAAGATCGAGATTCGCCGCAGTAACGTCGAGAAAATCCTGCTGGCGGCGGAAAAGGTTTTCGCCGAGAAAGGCTTCGGCAGCACCGCCATGGCGGACATCGCTGCCGAAGTGCAGTTGCCGCGTTCCAATCTGCATTACTACTTCAGCACCAAAAGCGAGCTGTACAGCGCGGTGCTGTTCGATCTGCTGGAAGTGTGGAAGCAGGACGCGCTGTGCTTCGAGATGTTCGACGACCCGCGCGTGGTGCTGAGCAGTTACATCCGCGCCAAGATGAATCATTCACGCAGCCGGCCCTATGGCTCGAAAGTCTGGGCCAACGAGATCATCCACGGCGCGCCGACCCTGGGCGAGGCGCTGGATGCGAGCCTGTATGACTGGGCGAAGATGAAGGAAGCGAAGATTCGCCAGTGGGTCGAGGACAAGCGGATCCTGCCGGTGGAGCCGTCGGGGTTGCTGTACATGATCTGGGCGTCGACGCAGCACTACGCCGACTTTGATCATCAGGTGAATATTCTGAATGATCATCAGCCGTTGTCGGATATGCAGTTCGAGCGGGCGGTGCAGACCGTGACGGGGGTGATTTTGCGCGGGATCGGGCTGGAGCCTTGAACCCTGTAGTGGCCGGATTGGCCTCTTCGCGAGCAGGCTCGCTCCCACAGGAAAACGCATTCCAACTGTGGGAGCGAGCCTGCTCGCGAAGGCGCCGGATCAGACGCTGCTGACCTCAGACACTGACGTGGTAGGGGTTGCGCGGATCATGATTCCAGTCCAGAAACGGCTTGCCCGTTTCCATCGGTACCATCTCGATGCAGTCGGCCACGGGGCAGGTGATCTGGCACAGGTTGCAGCCCACACATTCCTCATCGATCACTTCATATTTATGCGTACCGTCGGCCTGTTTCAGACTGCCGATCGCCTGGTGTGAGGTGTCCTCACAAGCGATGTGGCAACGCCCGCAACCAATGCACGCCTCCTGGTCGATCTTCGCGATCACTTGGTAGTTGATATCGAGGTATTTCCAATCGGTGGTATTGCCCACGGCGCGCCCGGAGAACTCGGCGATATTGGCGTAGCCCTGGCTGTCCATCCACCGCGACAGGCCATCCTTCATCTCTTCGA
This sequence comes from Pseudomonas siliginis, assembly GCF_019145195.1. Lineage (GTDB taxonomy): Bacteria > Pseudomonadota > Gammaproteobacteria > Pseudomonadales > Pseudomonadaceae > Aquipseudomonas > Aquipseudomonas siliginis. Next base: position 761,867 of record NZ_JAHSTW010000001.1, on the reverse strand, counting down.
CAATGCGGAAACCATGCAGCATCGCCGCCGTGCACACCTGCACCGCGCCGCTGCCCAGCGCCATGAACTCCGCTGCGTCGCGCCAGCTGCCGATGCCGCCAATGCCGCAGATCGGCAAGCCCTGGGTCTGCGGATCACGGGCAATTTCCGCGACCATGTTCAGCGCAATCGGCTTGACCGCCGAACCGCAATAGCCGCCGTGGGTGCTTTTACTGCCGACGGTGGGCAGGGCGACCATATGGTCCAGGTCGACGCTGGTGATCGAGTTGATCGTGTTGATCAGCGACACCGCATCGGCGCCACCACGATGCGCCGCCCGGGCAGCGACGCGGATGTCGGTGATGTTCGGGGTGAGTTTGACGATCACCGGCAGCGAGCAGTACGTCTTGCACCAGCGGGTCACCTGCTCGACGTACTCCGGCACCTGGCCGACCGCTGCGCCCATGCCGCGTTCGGGCATGCCGTGGGGGCAGCCGAAATTCAGCTCGATGCCGTCGGCGCCAGTGGCCTCGACCAGCGGCAGGATGTGTTTCCACGACTCCTCGACACACGGCACCATCAGCGACACGATCAGCGCGCGATCCGGCCAATCCTTCTTCACCTGAGTGATTTCGCGCAGGTTGATTTCCAGTGAACGGTCGGTGATCAGTTCGATGTTGTTGATGCCCAGCACTTCGCGATTGGCACCGTAATGCGCCGAATAACGCGAGGAAACGTTGACCGCCGCCGGATCCTCACCCAGGGTTTTCCAGACCACGCCACCCCAGCCCGCTTCGAAGGCGCGGACCACGTTGTAGGCCTTGTCGGTGGGTGGCGCGGAGGCCAGCCAGAACGGGTTGGGCGCTTTGATACCGGCGAAGACTATCGAGAGATCGGCCATTTACGCAGCCTCCACGTTGAGCATCAGTTGAGCGTTGATCGCCTCGGCGGCGCGTTTGCCGTGCTGCACCGCTTGCACGGTGAGGTCCTGATCGAGGCTGGTGCAGTCGCCGCCGGCATACACGCCGGGGACGCTGGTGCGCAGGTGTTCATCGACCGCGATGCGTTCGCCCTGACGCTTGAGTTCGCGCGCCAGCGGATCGCTGAGGGCGTTGTCATCGAAGCTCTGGCCGATCGCTTTGAAGATCGCATCGGCAGCCAGCTCAAAGGTTTCTCCGGTGGTTTGCAGACGCCCTTCAACCAGATCGGTGCGGGCGAAACGCATGCCGCGCACACGGCCCTGATCATCGAGCAACACTTGCTCCGGCTGCGCCCAGGTCAGCAATCGCACCTGATTGGCTTTGGCGATGTCCTGCTCATGGTGGGTGGCGCCCATGTCTGCCGCACCACGGCGATACACCAGATTGACGTCGCGCGCGCCGAGGCGGGCCATCTGCACGGCCATGTCGATCGCGGTGTTGCCAGCGCCGAGAACGATGCAGCGTTCGGCCAAGGGCAACTGCGTGAGGTCATCGGCCTGGCGCAGTTCGCGGATGTAGTCGGTGGCGGCGAGCAGGCCCGGCGCGTCTTCGTGGGCCAGACCGAGTTGCTTGCTGGCATTCAGGCCGAGGCCGAGGAATACCGCGTCAAACTGCTGATGCAGTTCGCTGAGAGTAAGATTTGCACCGAGTTTCTGGCCGTGGCGGATTTCTATCCCGCCAATCTGCAGAAGGAAGTCCAGCTCCTTCTGCGCGTAATCGTCGACCAGTTTGTACTTGGCGATGCCGTACTCGTTGAGCCCGCCGGCCTTTTCCCGCGCTTCGAAAATCACCACGTCATGCCCGTGCATCGCGCTGCGATGGGCGCAGGACAAGCCGGCCGGCCCGGCGCCGACCACGGCGATACGTTTGCCCGTGGCCGGGGCGCGCTGGAACGGGTGTTCAGTGAAATGCGCATTGTCCACGGCATAACGTTGCAGCAGACCAATCAGCACCGGCGCGCACTCCTGCGCGTTGTTGCGCACGCAGGCCTGCTGGCAAAGAATTTCCGTCGGACAGACCCGCGCGCAACTGCCGCCCAGGATGTTTGCCGACAGGATTTTCTGCGCCGCGCCTTGGACGTTGTCCTGATGGATGTTGCGGATGAACGACGGGATATCGATTTCGCTGGGGCACGCATTGACGCAAGGCGCGTCGTAGCAATACAGGCAGCGCGAGGCTTCCAGATGCGCTTGCCGTGAATTGAGCGGCGGCGCCAGATCAGTGAAATGGCCGGCGAGGGCGGCCGCGCTTTCGTGCGGGTGGGGAAGGTGGTTCAGGGTCTCGATCACAGTTTATGGCCTCATGGCTAATTGAGGTGCTGCCTCTGGTGGGCAGTGGTTTTATGGCGTCAGGGAGGGCCTCTTCGCGAGCAGGCTCGCTCCCACATTTGCTATGCGCTCACCTGTGGGAGCGAGCCTGCTCGCGAAGGCCGAAGGCCTGGCTGTCAGCGTTTAACGGCAGTCGGTTTATGCAACTCCGCCCGCTTGCTCAACAAATCAAACACCGCCGGGTAGGCCGGCCGTTCGATGTAGCGTCCGGCGCCGCGTTCGGCGCGCAGGTCGCCGTCGGCCCAGACCACGCGGCCCTGGCTGACGGTGTGGCTCGGCACGCCGCGCACGGTCTTGCCTTCGAAAATGTTGAAGTCCACCTGCTGATGGTGGGTCTTGGCGGATATGGTCCGCGTGCCTTGCGGATCCCACAGCACAAGATCGGCGTCGGCGCCCACGCGGATCGCACCTTTGCGTGGATAGATATTGAAAATCTTCGCGGTGTTGGTGGAGGTCAGCGCAACGAAATCCTGCATCGACAATCGTCCGGAGTTGACCCCTTCATCCCACAACACCGCCATACGGTCTTCGATACCGGCGGTGCCGTTGGGAATCTTGCTGAAGTCGTCGCGGCCGGCGGCTTTCTGCTCGGCGCAGAAACAGCAGTGGTCGGTGGCGGTGGTGTGCAGATTGCCGTTCTGCAGCCCGTGCCACAGCGCCTCCTGATGGCCGCGCGGACGGAACGGCGGGCTCATCACGTAGCCGGCGGCGGTCTGCCAGTCCGGGTGTTGATAGACGCTGTCGTCAAGCAGCAAGTGCCCGGCCAGCACCTCGCCGTAAACCGGCTGGCCCTTGCTGCGGGCATAGGTGATTTCGTCCAGAGCTTCCTTGGTGGAAACGTGCACCAGGTACAACGGCGTGCCGATGGTTTCGGCAATGCGGATCGCCCGGCTCGCGGCTTCACCTTCGACCTGCGAAGGTCGCGACAGCGGATGCGCTTCCGGCCCGGTAATGCCCTGAGCCATCAGCTTGCGTTGCAGGTGATAGACCAGCTCGCCATTTTCCGCGTGCACGGTCGGCACCGCGCCAAGTTCCAGGCAGCGCTCGAAACTCGCCACCAGAGTGTCGTCGGCGGCCATGATCGCGTTCTTGTAGGCCATGAAGTGCTTGAAGCTGTTGATGCCGTGGTGGCTGACCAGCTCGGCCATTTCCTCGCGCACCTGTTCGCTCCACCAAGTGATCGCGACGTGGAAGCCATAGTCCGACGCAGACTTTTGCGCCCAGCCGCGCCACTGATGAAACGCTTCCATCAGCGATTGCTGCGGATTGGGAATCACGAAATCGATGATCGAGGTGGTGCCGCCGGCCAGGCCGGCAGCGGTGCCGCTGTAGAAATCCTCGCTGGCAACGGTGCCCATGAACGGCAGTTGCATATGCGTATGCGGGTCGATGCCGCCGGGCATCAGGTATTGGCCACTGCCGTCGAGCACGTCTGCGCCGGCGGGAATGTCGAGGTTTTCCCCAATGGCTTTAATCACGCCGTCAGCGCAATAGACGTCGGCGCGGTAACTTTCATCATGGGTAACAACGGTGGCGCCACGGATCAACAGAGACATTCCGGATTCCTCGCAGGCATGACCGACTTGTGCCGGTTCTAAATGTTTTATTGAAGTACAGCGGCGCAGTTCGTATTCCTGTCATCGCTGTCAGGAATAGAAACTAGTCGCGATTTCAAGAATGATCAAGAATATTTTTTATAAGCTTATAGCTGTTTCAACATATTGATAAATAAAGATAAAAAAGAGAAATCACCAAAATGGTGAGGCCGTTCACCATTTTGACGCACTTGACAGGATGGAAATATGAGCAAGATTTCCTATGTGAAATCAGCCGCTTGAAGTTGTGCCGCGGTTGCGGGTTCACCGACGAAAATAAATGCAGTGCACCAGTTTGAGTCCTGACACTTCGGACAACTTGCCCGACGTTTAGCCTGAGCGTTCAGACAAGTTTTCCCGGACTCATCGGATATTCAATTAAAACTGATGAATATCAGAAAGTTGCAAAGCGTGCAGTGCACCGCCCAAGCGTTCAGCGCGAGAACCGGCACGTTTATTGATGCCGCCGCTGACACCGTGGCCGGTGCATGAAAGTTGTCAGTTCCTCCGGCCATCGTCCGGTTGGCGCCGTATGCGCCAGCCGCCTGATGAGCAAAAAATAATCAGAAGAACAGTGGAGCGGCCATGCAACAGACCAGATCACAAGTGACCGAGCGCGACGGCTTGTACGAGCTCGAAGCGGGCAGTGATGTCCTCGACAGTCCCCGCTACAACCACGACATGGCACCGACCAAGGTGCGCGAACGCACCTGGAACAAATGGCACATCACCGCGCTGTGGGTCGGCATGTCGATTTGCGTGCCGACCTACACCCTCGGCGGCGTGCTCACCGCCTATTTCGGCTTGAGCGTCGGCGAAGCGCTGTTGGCGATTCTGTTTGCCAACGTCATCGTGTTGATTCCACTGACCCTCAATGCCTTCCCCGGCACCAAGTACGGCATTCCGTTTCCGGTGCTGCTGCGCTCGTCGTTCGGCATTCTCGGTTCCAACGTGCCGTGCCTGATCCGCGCGTTGGTGGCGTGTGGCTGGTTCGGCATCCAGACCATGTTCGGCGGACTGGCGATTCACCTGTTCCTCGGCTCGGTGTTCGAGGGCTGGAAATCCCTCGGCGGCACCGGCGAGGTGATCGGTTTCATGGTGTTCTGGGCGCTGAATCTGTGGGTGGTGATTCGCGGCGCCGAGTCGATCAAATGGCTGGAAACCTTGTCGGCGCCGTTGTTGGTGGCGGTGGGCATCGGCCTGCTGGTGTGGGCGATGCCCAATGTGTCGATGACTGAATTGCTGGCGATCCCGCCCAAGCGTCCGGAAGGCGCCAGCGTGGTCAGTTATTTCGCGGCAGGGCTGACGGCGATGGTCGGGTTCTGGGCCACGCTGTCGCTGAACATTCCCGACTTCAGTCGCTACGCCAAGAGCCAGAAGGATCAGATCCTCGGGCAGATTTTCGGCCTGCCGCTGACCATGTTCCTGTTCGCTGCGCTGGGCGTGGTGATGACCGCCGCATCGGTGAAACTGGTCGGTGTCACCGTGTCCGATCCGGTCACGCTGATCGGCCATATCCAGAGCCCGGTGTGGGTCGCTGTGGCCATGGCGCTGATCATCGTTGCCACACTGTCGACCAACACCGCCGCCAATATCGTCTCGCCAACCAATGACTTCCAGAACATCGCGCCGAAGGTGATCAACCGCACCAAAGCGGTGTTACTCACCGGTCTGGTCGGGCTGGTGCTGATGGGCCATGAACTGCTGAAAAAGCTTGGCTTGATCGTTTCCGACATCAGCCTCGAAACCGTGTACTCAAACTGGCTGCTGGGCTACTCGAGCCTGCTGGGGCCGATCGCTGGAATCATGGTGGTGGATTATTTCCTGATCAAGAAACAGCGACTGGACCTCGCCGGGCTGTACCGCGATGACGTGTATCCGGCGTGGAACTGGGCCGGTTTTCTCGCCTTTGGCGTGCCGGTGGCGCTGACCTTGCTGTCGCTGGGCAGCGACGTCTTCAGCTGGTTCTACAGCTATGGCTGGTTCACCGGCTCGGCGTTGGGCGGGATTATTTATTACGGGTTGTGCGTGATGCGGGCGCAGCCTTCTGCCGTGAAAACAGCGGTGTGAGCAAGGGCCTTTTCGCGAGCAGGCTCGCTCCCACATTGGAAATGCATTCTCACTGTGGGAGCGAGCCTGCTCGCGAATGCGATGCTCCATACACCGCCGAAACTGATCGTTCCCACGCTCTGCGTGGGAACGCAGCCCGGGACGCTCCGCGTCCCAACAGCGGACGCAGAGCGTCCATGGATGAATGCCCACGCAGAGCATGGGCACTATCGGCATCAGCATTGAGGAGATCCCCATGAACGCAGCCGTAGACGTTCTGCAATCCACCCATCAGCACATCAACCGCGATCGCCTCTGGGCCTCGCTCATGGAACTGGCGAAACTCGGTGCCACTGTCAAGGGCGGCGTCTGTCGCCTGGCCCTGACCGACCTCGACCGCCAGGCGCGCGACCTGTTCGTGCAGTGGTGCAAGGACGCCGGTTGCAACGTCACGGTCGATGCCGTCGGCAACATTTTCGCCCGGCGTGCCGGGCGCAACCCGAACCTGCCGCCGGTGATGACCGGCAGCCACATCGACACTCAACCCACCGGTGGCAAGTTCGACGGCTGCTTCGGCGTGCTCGCCGGCGTCGAAGTGCTGCGCACCCTCAACGACCTCGGCGTGGAAACCGAAGCGCCGCTGGAAGTGGTGGTCTGGACTAACGAAGAGGGCTCACGCTTCGCCCCGTGCATGATGGGCTCCGGGGTCTTCGCCGAGAAATTCACCCTCGAAGAAACCCTCGCCAAGGTCGATGCCGACGGCGTCACGGTCGGCGAAGCACTGAATGCGATCGGCTACGCCGGCCCGCGCAAGGTCAGCGGGCACGCGGTCGGCGCCTATTTCGAAGCGCACATCGAGCAAGGCCCGATCCTTGAAGATGAAGAGAAAACCATCGGCGTGGTACTCGGCGCGCTCGGGCAGAAGTGGTTCGACCTGAAATTGCGCGGCGTCGAAGCCCACGCCGGTCCGACGCCGATGCACCTGCGCAAGGACGCCCTGGTCGGTGCCTCGGTGATCGTCGGCGCCGTCAACCGCGCCGCCCTCGGCCATCAGCCTCACGCCTGCGGCACGGTCGGCTGCCTGCAAGCCTATCCCGGCTCGCGCAACGTGATCCCCGGCGAAGTGCGCATGACCCTCGACTTCCGGCATCTGGAGCCGGCGCGGCTGGATTCGATGATTGCCGAAGTGAAACAAGTGATCGAGGCGACCTGCGAAGAGCACGGCCTCACCTACGAACTGACCCCGACCGCCGACTTCCCGCCGCTGTACTTCGAAAAGGGCTGCGTGGAGGCGGTGCGCGGTGCCGCGAAAGGGCTGGGTCTGTCGCACATGGACATTGTCAGTGGCGCCGGGCATGACGCGATTTTCCTCGCCGAGTTAGGCCCGGCGGGAATGATTTTTGTGCCATGCGAGGGTGGGATCAGCCACAACGAAATCGAAAATGCAGCGCCGGATGATCTGGCGGCGGGGTGCGCGGTGTTGCTAAGGGCGATGCTCGCGGCTTCGGCGATCGTGGCGGCCAGCGAGCGTGCCGCCTAAGGTAAACACACCCAGTAAACCTGTGGGAGCGAGCCTGCTCGCGAATGCGCCGGGTCAGTCACCGAATGGTCTATCTGAGCCAGCGCTTTCGCGAGCAGGCTCGCTCGCACAGGTGTTTTCTGGCGATTTTGAGGCCGTGGCACGATCCCGAGCCGCTGCGGTCGTACTCTTCACCTAGCCGCATCACAGTGTGGAGATCCAATGAGCCAGGAAGTCCTGACCACCGAAACCAACCGTCGCCAGTTGCAGCAGATCATCGCCGGGCTGTCGGACGGGGTGATTCTGCTGGAACTCGACAAAAGCATTCTCTGGGCCAACGAAGCGGCGCTGACCATGCACGGTGTCAGCACCATCGGTGATCTGGGCAGCAACGCCGACGAGTACGCCAAACGCTTTACGCTTCGCTATCGCAACAATCATGTCTTGCCGTCGGACAACTACCCGATCAGCCGCGTCGCCCGCTGCGAGGCGTTCAATGATGTGCTGATCGAAGTCTCGTCCGTGGACGACCCGGAGCGGGTCTGGGTGCACAGCGTGCGCAGCATGGTGCTGACCGACCGCGTCGGCCAGCCCGAGTCGCTGGTGCTGATCATGAGCGACGTTACCGACTGGGCCAACGCCGAGCAGCGTTTCGAAAAAACCTTCAACGCCAACCCCGCGCCGGCAGTGATCTGTCGTCTCAGCGATTTGCGCTACATCAAGGTCAACCCGGGCTTTCTGGAAATGACCGGCTATACCCGCGATCAGGTGATCGGCACCTCGGCGTATGAAATCGATATTTTCGAACAGGCCGATCAGCGCGATCTGGCCGTTCAGCGCTTGCGCGATGTCGCGACCATTCCGCAGATGCAGGCGGAACTGCGCCTTCCGGACGGTGGCAGTAAACAGGTGATCGTTGCCGGTCAGCCGTTGCTGCTCAATGACGAGAATTGCATGCTGTTCTCCTTCGTCGACATGGAGCCTCGGCGCCGGGTGGAAGTTGCCTTGCGTCAGAGCGAGGAGCGCTTTGCCAAGGCTTTTCGTCTGACGCCGGTGCCGATTCTGATCTGCACCGCGGAAAAGCAGGAGGTTATCGACGTCAATCAGGCGTTCCTCGATACCCTGGCCTATGACAGCGATGACGTACTCGGCAAAACCGTGACGCAATTGAGCTTCATCCACGATGACGGCGCGCGCACCCGGTTATTGTCGGCGTTGGCGAAGAACGGTCGGGTCGATCGGGTCGATGTGCCGGTGCGCAAGAAGGACGAGGAGTTGCTGGAGTGTGCGGTCTCGGCCGACACGGTGAACATTCACGACACGTCCTGCTATCTGCTGGTGTTGATGGACATGACCGAGCGCAAGCGCACTGAGCTTGAGCTGGTCGCGGCGATCGAAGAGGTGATGAAGGATGCGTCGTGGTTCAGCCGAACGTTGATCGAGAAGCTGGCCAACGTGAAGAAGATCAACTCGCCGCAGCTGCCAAGTGCCTCGTTCACTGACCTGACGGCACGTGAGCGCGATGTGCTCGGCTTGATCTGTGAAGGACTGGCGGACAAGGAGATCGCCGCGCGGTTGAAACTGGCGCCCAACACCGTGCGCAATCATGTTGCCACTGTGTACTCGAAAATCGATGTGCATAGCCGCAGCGAGGCGATCGTCTGGGCTCGGGAGCGCGGTTTGTTTTCGGGAGAGTGGGGCACCAAGGGCCAGCGTTGAGGGGTGCAAATGCACTAGTTACAAGGGTGCAAATTCATGTATTGGCCAAGGCGTTGTGTTCTTAGGCTGATGGGGTGCGGTGTGGGCCATTTCGGGCCTGCGATCGTGCCCCTTTTGAAACAGTCATAGGAACAACGTCAATGATGAATCTTGCGCAGTTGCGCGCTCGGCTCGAGCACAGTTTTGCGCCGCTGGCTTGTGAGTGTTCGGTGGATGGTGATCATTCGCTGACGGTCAAGTTGTATCACCGGGATTCGGGGCAGGTGGATCTGGTGATCAGCGGGCTGGATCTGGCTTCGCTGCGTACGCCTGGGGCGGTTGAGGCGTTGGTGGATGAGTTGCGGTATGAGCTTGAGAGCAATTCCTTGCGTTCTTCGCGGGATCCGGATTTGGCTTAAGCGCGCTTTGGGTCTTGGCGGCCTTTGGGCCGGCCATGCTCTGGGGGGTTGGGTGTATATCCGTTTCTGCGGGTGCTGCAACTTACGGTTTCGCCCTTACGGCGAGGCACTTTTTCCAGACGCCGAAAAAGTACCCAAAAAGGCTTCGCCCTGACGTTCGGCCCGCTCGCTGAGGCTCGGGGTTCCTTCGCTCCGGGATCGATCCTGGCGCAGCGGCTCCGGTTTGCTTCGCTGCACCTACACTCGCTGTGTACGACTGCGTCGTACGGTCGCTGCGCTCCCACGCCCGGATCAATCCCTTCACTCAGCCTGCCGACGGGCTCCCAGATCAAGATCAAAAGCTACTCGAGCTTGCGCTCATTGTTGAGTGGTGCGGCTTCGCCGCGGGCAGCTGCGCTGCTTTTGCTTTCTGTGGGAGCGAGCCTGCTCGCGAAGGCGGCCTGACAGCCGACCTGGTTGTTACTGAACTCACTCGATCAAAACTGTAGGAGTGAGCCTGCTCGCGATGAGGCCCTCGCCGACGACCATAATCCCAATCCAGCCCTCTACCGGAAACACCCCGCAAAACCGACAGCCAATCCCACCCAATCTCCCCAATCCACTGGCGCTAACAAGGCGCTCAGCTATAAAGAATGAGTGGTCAGGTCTTCCGCGGCCGGTTGGGTTGCGGGAGTTTGTCTCCCTTTACCGCGGGTCGTCCTATGAATAATCCTGGGAAACGCGTATTGCCGTTGGCTTTTCTTGCTGTGCTGTTGGCCGGTTGTGCCAGTCCTCCACCTCCTGCGCCTGTCGCGCCGCCGCCACCGCCGGAACGTCGGTGTGAGGTGCTGGAAAATACTGAGGTTGCCGGGGATGTGTACGTGGATGGGCAGGTGACGCGCCACATCACCACTACCCGTTGCATAACCCAGTAAGACTCGCGATTCCTCGATTGCACGAGGCCTGGAATCCTGCAGTGACCCTGTGGGAGCGAGCCTGCTCGCGAATGCGTGGTATCAGTCAAAACATAGCTGACTGACACAACGCCTTCGCGAGCACGCTCGCTCCCACACGGGTTAGCAATTTGCCCTGGAAATCAGGACAGGAATCCGCCATCCACATTCAGCGCCACGCCGGTGGTGTAGCTCGACGCATCGCTGGCCAGGTACAACACCGCGCCGGCCATTTCGCTTGGGTCGGCTACGCGTTTGAGTGGGATCTGGGTCAGTGCCTGTTTCAGAATCGCATCGTTCTTGACCAGCGCCGAGGCGAATTTGGTGTCGGTCAGGCCGGGGAGCAGGGCGTTGCAGCGGATGCCGAATTGCGCGCATTCCTTGGCGAAGACTTTGGTCATGTTGATGACCGCCGCTTTGGTTACCGAATAGATGCCCTGGAAAATGCCCGGCGAGATGCCGTTGATCGAGGCGACGTTGATGATGCTGCCGCCACCGTTTTCGCGCATCAGCTTGCCGGCTTCGACCGACATGAAGAAGTAGCCACGAATGTTCACATCGACGGTCTTCTGGAACGCACCCAGATCGGTGTCGAGCACGTTGCAGAATTGCGGGTTGGTCGCGGCGTTGTTAACCAGGATGTCGAGGCGGCCGAATTGTTCCTTGATCCCGGCGAAGACCTGGCTGATCTGCTCCATCTCACCGATGTGGCAGGCCACGGCTGTCGCCTTGCCGCCGGCGGCGGTGATGGCGTCGGCGACGTGTTGGCAGCCTTCGAGCTTGCGGCTCGAGACGATCACATGGGCGCCTTGCTGGGCCAGCAGTTTAGCGATGGCTTCACCGATGCCACGGCTGGCGCCGGAGACGAAAGCGATTTTGCCGTCGAGGTCGAACAACTGAGTCTTGGACATGGGTTTCCCTTGTTGAAAGTCTTGTTATTGGCCCGGATCAGAGGCTGGATTTCTGAATGACCTGCAGGCTCATCTGCTCCAGCAGTTTGTTCATGTGAATGAACTGCGCGAAGCGTTTGTCCTGCGTCTGGCCATGGTAGAAGCGGTAGTAGATCTGCTGCACGATGCCGGCCAGGCGGAACAGGCCGTAGGTGTAGTAAAAGTCGAAATTGTCGATGCGGATGCCCGAGCGCTCGGCGTAGTAGTCGACGAATTCGCGGCGGGTCAGCATGCCCGGCGCGTGGCTTGGCTGGCGGCGCATCAGTTGCACCGGTGCCGGGTCGCCGGCTTCGATCCAGTAGGCGAGGGTGTTGCCCAGATCCATCAGCGGGTCGCCGAGGGTGGTCAGTTCCCAGTCGAGCACGCCGATGATCTGCATCGGATTGGCCGGGTCGAGAATGACGTTGTCGAAGCGGTAATCGTTGTGGACGATGCTCGACGTCGGGTGGTCGGCCGGCATCTTGTCGTTGAGCCAGGCTTTGACTGCTTCCCAGTGCGGCGCGTCCGGGGTCAGGGCTTTTTCGTAACGCTCGCTCCAGCCCTTGATCTGCCGGGCGACGTAGCCTTCAGGCTTGCCCAGATCGCCGAGGCCGCAGGCGTTGTAATCGACCCGATGCAGTTCGACGAAACGGTCGATGAAGCTTTTGCACAGCGCTTCGGTTTTCGCCGAATCGAGGCCCAGCTCCGGCGGCAGTTCCGCGCGCAGGATGATGCCCTTGACCCGTTCCATCACATAGAACTCGGCGCCGATAACGGCTTCGTCGGTGCAATGCACGTAGGCCTTCGGGCAATACGGAAAGCCGTCGCGCAGTTGGTTGAGAATGCGGAATTCACGGCCCATGTCGTGGGCGGATTTGGCTTTGTGGCCAAACGGCGGACGGCGCAGAACGAACTCTTGCTCGGGGTATTCCAGCAGGTAGGTCAGGTTCGACGCGCCGCCGGGAAACTGGCTGATCTGCGGAGTGCCGGTCAGGCCGGGAATGTGCGCCTTGAGGTACGGATCGATCAGGCTGGCATCGAGTTCTTCGCCCGCGCGGATCCGGGTGGACTGGTCAGTAAGCGCCATGCTTATCCCTTCTGCTTATTTTGGAGGCCAGACATCATTGGCTAATCTAATGGCGCGCTCGGGTGCTCACAAGCACGGGTCGGTCTTATAGGTTAGCGTGTTGCTGGATAATCAACTTTGAGAATGGGGCAAAGATCGGCGCGGTTCGACGATGCCACGCGCGCTAATGCACGCGCTGGTTGTTCAACTTGGGCGGCAGGGCGACGGGAGTCAGCACCGGTTGCCCGGAGAAAAACGCCATCAGGTTTTTCCCCACCAGTTCAACGGTGCCTTGCGTGGCTTCAGGGGAGAGCCCGGCGACGTGGGGAGTCAGCACAACGTTGCTGAGGTGTTTCAAGGCATCAGGCACTTCCGGTTCGTGATCGAACACGTCCAGTGCAGCGCCGGCGATACGACGTTGTTCAAGTGCGGTGATCAGGTCTGCCGTTGCGATAACGCTGGCGCGGGCGATGTTGACGATAAAACCCTTGGGGCCGAGGGCATCGAGCACGGCTCGCGTCACCAGATGTTGCGTACCAATGCCACCGGGCGTGGCAACGACCAGAAAGTCCGAGGCTCGCGCCAGATCGGTGGGTGTCGAGCAGAACGCATAAGCGACTTCGCTGCGCACCTGGCGGCTGTGGTAGCTGATCTGCATGTCGAAACCCAGCTCCGCACGTTTGGCAATCGCCATGCCCACTGCGCCCAGCCCGAGGATGCCCAGACGCTTGCCGGCCAGCGACGGGCGCATGATTTTCGGCCATTCACCGCGGCGCACGGCGGCATCGCAGCGCGGGATGTCGCGGACCAATGCCAGCAGCAATGCCATCGCATGATCGGCCACTGACGAGGCGTTGACGCCGGCGCCATTGGTGACGGTGATGCCACGGTCACTGGCTGCTTGCAGATCGACCTGTTCATAACCTGCACCGATCACCGTGATGATTTTCAGGGCGGGCAGGGCGCTGATCTCTTGCGCAGTCAGGCCCAGTGGGCCGCGAGTGAGCACGGCGTCGATGCGACTGCCATGAGTGGCGATGGCTTGCGCGCGTTCGGCTGGCGTTGGTGCAAGGATCAGGTGGAATCCCTGATGCTCAAGAATCGGCAGATAGTCATTGATCGTTTCAACCAGTACCAGAACGGTTGCGGGCATTGCGCGGCTCCTGTGATTGGCGGCGGGTGGGTCGCGAAAGTCGACTCAGAGTGCTGAATCCGCAGCGGCTTGGCAATCGTTGCATTCGCGCAGTGGTGCTTTGATTCTGGACGGGTTCGTGGAACAAGCAAGCACGCAGGCATGGGCGCTGCGAATCAGCTGGCGTATTGCGCAATGCCGTTGCCAAACGACCAGTTCTCTTTCTTTACCTCCAGCAGATTGATGAATACATCCTCCAGGCGAATACCCAGTTGCGCATGCAGGCTCTCGGCAATGGTTTTGAACAGCAATTGTTTCTTTTCCACGCTGCGCCCTTCGCTGATGGTGATCTGGATGAACACCACGCCGTCGCTGCGCTGGATGCCGAGGTATTGCGGGTCATAAACGAAATGCTGGGCGTCATGTTCGTTGAGAATCTGGAAGTTGTCGTGCTCGGGCACATCGATACAGCTGCGCAAGGCGGCGTAGATCTGTTCGCCGATGCGCCTGGCGAAAGTGGGGTCGGGGTTTTGCTGGATGTCGACGCGGACCAGTGGCATGGGAGGCTCCTTGGGTTATGGCTTCTCACACGCTAGATCAAGGGCAGGGTTCTGGCAGTTAATTGGTCTGGAATATCGCAAATTCCGTGTATGAGGCGGCTTACGTGACTCGCGGATTTTGCCTACGGGGATGGCAGATGCGTCTGCTGGTCAGCGTGAATGGAACAGTTTGATGATAAGGGCATGACGATAGCCGTCGATGTGCATGCAAATGCTGACACCGATCCGCCAGCAGCCAAGGAGGGCAAATGTTCCATAACGATCGCGAAAATCTGGAGCTCGACAGGCTGGAAAACGAATCAAGGAAACTCGTGGCTGAATGGAAAAAGCTTCAGGCTGAAGAGAAAAAGTTATCAAGGGAGACGAAGCTCTATCCAATTGCAGTGTTTGGTGGAGTCTTGACTGCAATCACCGCAGTGGCAGGGTTTTTCTTCAAGTTGTGAGTCTTCATGCTTCACGACCGTCAGGCGCATTATTCAAAGGTTAATCAGTATGAGCACATATGACCGTAAGGCACGACTGGAGCAAATTGAGCGAGAGTTCGCAGAATACGACGAAGCGGTGCGCAATAGAGACAAGCGCGAAAATGGCAAGCTCTGGTTGCTTTTCGGCTTCGGGCTGTACTGCGTTTTATTGGGTTTCATGCTCGGCATATCGCTCTAGGCGCATTCGGTGACGCCTGGGTGGGTGCAAAACGTATCCGTTTGCGGCATCTGACGTATCCATAAACGACCTTGTTTTTTCCATAAACGACCATCCTTGGATCTGCTCCGCACAACCATTCCTCAGCTAAGTCTTTGCTTGCATTGATTTATCGCGGAGAATCGCGCCCCTGTTTCGGCCGGAGCATGTCTGTCGGTTTTTTCCGACGCGTCCTGACCGAGTGGCAAGTGACCGGAATGCGGAGATCCGACCGGATGAATGATCAGGCCAATAGCCTCGAAAAGCGCTTCGACGCAGCAGCACCCGCTGAACTTTCGAGCTGGAATCGCCAGGACACCACCTGGATGCTGGGACTGTTTGGGACGGCCATTGGCGCCGGCACCCTGTTTTTGCCGATCAACGCAGGATTGGGTGGCTTCTGGCCGCTGGTGATCCTCGCGCTTTTGGCATTCCCGATGACGTTTTACGCTCACCGTGGCCTGACCCGTTTTGTGCTATCCGGTCGCGAAGGTGCCGATATTACCGAAGTGGTCGAGCAGCATTTCGGTATCAAGGCCGGTGCCTTGATCACGCTGCTGTACTTCTTTGCCATCTTCCCGATCCTGCTGATCTACAGCGTCGGCCTGACCAACACGGTCGCCAGTTTCCTCGAGCACCAACTGCACATCACGCCGCCACCGCGCGCATTGCTGTCGTTCGTGCTGATTCTCGGCCTGCTGGCCGTGGTTCGTTGCGGTGAGCAGGCGATCGTCAAAGCCATGAGCCTGATGGTCTATCCGTTCATCGTTGCGCTGCTGTTCCTTGCCGTGTATCTGATTCCGCACTGGAATGGCGGCATTCTCGCCACTGCCTCGCAAGTGCCGGCGCCTTCAGCGCTGCTGCACACGCTGTGGCTGGCGATTACGGTGATGGTGTTCTCGTTCAACCATTCGCCGATTATCTCGGCGTTCGCGATGGACCAGAAGCGTCGTTACGGTGTGCACGCCGACGAGCGCAGCTCACAGATCCTCGCGCGCGCTCATGCATTGATGGTCATTTTGGTGCTGTTCTTCGTATTCAGTTGCGTGCTGACCCTGTCGCCAGAGCAACTGGCTGAGGCGAAAGAGCAGAATCTGTCGATCCTGTCGTACCTGGCCAACCACTTCAACAACCCGACCATCGAGTTTGCGGCGCCGTTGATTGCGTTTGTGGCGATCTCCAAGTCGTTCCTCGGTCATTACATCGGGGCCAGCGAAGGCCTCAAGGGCTTGATCGTCAAGAGCGGCAGACGTCCGGGTGCCAAAACGCTGGATCGCATCGTGGCGGCGTTCATGCTGGTGATCTGCTGGATCGTCGCGACGCTTGATCCGAGCATCCTGGGCATGATCGAAACCGTCGGTGGGCCGGTGATTGCGGCGATTCTGTTCCTGATGCCGATGTACGCGATTCGCAAGGTGCCAGCGATGGCGCGCTTTCGCGGTCAGGCGTCGAATGTGTTTGTTACCGCAGTGGGACTGGTGGCGATTTCGGCGCTGGTTTACAAGCTGGCTGTCTGACCTGTCACTGATGACTGATCGTTCCCACGCGGAGCGTAGGAACGATCAGGCGATAGGCGATCAGCATAAAAAAACGCCGCTCATCTCACGATGGGCGGCGTTTTTTATGGCCTTGCAGCGTTAGGCTTGAACGACCGGGATCTTGGCGTTCGCAGCAGCTTCACGGAACTCGGCGATCTGGTCGAAGGACAGGTAGCGGTAGACATCGGCCGCCATGCTGTCGATCTTGCCAGCGTATTCCATGTACTCCTCGACGGTCGGCAGGCGACCCAGGATCGAAGCAACGGACGCCAGCTCGGCCGAGGCCAGGTAGACGTTCGCGCCGTCGCCCAGACGGTTCGGGAAGTTACGGGTCGACGTCGAGACCACGGTGCTGTTCGGCTCAACGCGTGCCTGGTTACCCATGCACAGCGAGCAGCCTGGCATTTCCATGCGAGCGCCAGCCTTGCCGTAGATGCCGTAGTAGCCTTCTTCGGTCAGTTGGTGAGCGTCCATCTTGGTCGGCGGCGACAGCCACAGACGGGTTGGCAGCTGACCCTTGACCTGATCCAGCAGTTTACCGGCAGCGCGGAAGTGACCGATGTTGGTCATGCACGAACCGATGAACACTTCGTCGATCTTCTCGCCAGCAACGCTGGACAGCAGACGGGCGTCGTCCGGATCGTTCGGCGCGCAGAGCACAGGCTCGTTGATCTCGGCCAGATCGATTTCGATGACTTCGGCGTATTCGGCGTCGGCATCGGCTTCCATCAGCTCAGGATTGGCGATCCAGGCTTCCATCGCTTGAGCACGACGTTCCAGGGTACGCGCATCGCCGTAGCCTTCGCCGATCATCCAGCGCAGCAGGGTGATGTTGGACTGCAGGTACTCGGTGATCGACTCTTTCGACAGCTTGATGGTGCAACCGGCAGCCGAACGTTCGGCCGAGGCGTCGGACAGTTCGAACGCCTGCTCCAGGGTCAGACCTTCCAGACCTTCGATTTCCAGGATGCGGCCGGAGAAGGCGTTTTTCTTGCCTTTCTTCTCGACGGTCAGCAGACCGTTCTGGATAGCGAAGTACGGAATGGCATGAACCAGGTCACGCAGGGTGATGCCAGGTTTCATCTTGCCTTTGAAGCGCACCAGGATCGATTCCGGCATGTCCAGTGGCATTACACCAGTGGCTGCAGCGAACGCGACCAGACCGGAACCGGCCGGGAACGAGATGCCCATCGGGAAACGGGTGTGCGAGTCACCACCGGTACCGACGGTGTCCGGCAACAGCATGCGGTTCAGCCACGAGTGGATGATGCCGTCGCCCGGACGCAGGGAAACGCCGCCGCGGGTCATGATGAAGTCAGGCAGGGTGTGGTGGGTGGTCACGTCGATCGGCTTTGGATAAGCCGCGGTGTGGCAGAACGACTGCATCACCAGATCGGCGGAGAAGCCCAGGCACGCCAGGTCTTTCAGTTCGTCACGGGTCATGGGACCTGTGGTGTCCTGAGAACCCACGGTGGTCATCTTCGGTTCGCAGTAGGTGCCAGGACGCACGCCCTGGCCTTCTGCCAGACCGCAGGCCTTGCCGACCATTTTCTGCGCCAGGGTGAAACCCTTGGTGCTTTCAGCCGGAGCTTCCGGCTTCTTGAACAGGTCAAACGGTGGCAGACCCAGCTCTGCGCGAGCCTTCTCGGTCAGGCCACGGCCGATGATCAGCGGAATACGACCGCCGGCACGGACTTCGTCCAGCAGCACCGGGGTTTTCATTTCGAAAGTGGTGATGACTTCGTCGGTACCGTGCTTGCAGACTTTGCCAGCGTGCGGGTACAGGTCGATCACGTCGCCCATGTTCATGTTCGACACGTCGAACTCGATCGGCAGGGCGCCGGCATCTTCCATGGTGTTGTAGAAGATCGGAGCGATCTTGCTGCCGAAGCAGAAACCGCCAGCGCGCTTGTTCGGCACGTACGGGATGTCGTCGCCGAAGAACCACAGCACCGAGTTGGTCGCCGATTTACGCGAGGAACCGGTACCGACCACGTCACCGACGTAGGCGATCGGGAAGCCCTGGCCGCGCATTTCTTCGATCTGCTTCATCGGGCCGGTCTTGCCTTGCTCGTCCGGAACGATGCCGTCACGGGCCATTTTCAGCATGGCCAGGGCGTGCAGCGGGATGTCAGGACGCGACCAGGCGTCTGGCGCAGGGGAGAGGTCGTCGGTGTTGGTTTCGCCGGTGACCTTGAATACGCGCAGGCTGATCTTGTCGGCCAGGACCGGGCGCTTCTTGAACCACTCGCCGTCAGCCCAGGATTGCAGCACGGCCTTGGCGTGAACGTTGCCGTTCTTGGCTTTTTCAGCGACGTCGTGGAAGGCATCGAACATCAGCAGGGTGTGCTTGAGTTCTTCGGCGGCGACTGGCGCCAGCTCGGCGTCGTCCAGCAGTTCAACGAGGGTGACGATGTTGTAGCCGCCCTGCATGGTGCCGAGCAGTTCTACAGCGCGTTTCTTGTCCAGCAGAGGGGAGGAGGCTTCGCCCTTGGCCAGGGCAGACAGGAAACCGGCCTTGACGTAAGCGGCTTCGTCCACTCCAGGCGGTACGCGATTGGTGATCAGGTCAACGAGGAAAGCTTCTTCGCCAGCCGGAGGGTTCTTCAGCAGCTCGATCAGGCCTGCTGTTTGTTCGGCGTTAAGCGGCTGGGGAACGATACCCAGGGCTGCACGCTCTTCGATATGTTTGCGGTAGGCTTCAAGCACAGTTATTACCCTCATCAGTGGTCCCAAATGGGTGTCCGGGACGCTCATCCCGAAATTGCCGTACTCATGCGCCTCACGACGTTGTGGGTCGTTCGGCCAGAATTACCGGCAATTCCTTACAGAAGCTGCTTTCAAAGTTTTACGCCTGCAGAACGGGGAGCTGATGAGGGTTGGCGTTGGGCTTTTCCCCGCTGGAAAAACCCCTCGCCAACACCGCTCTGAAGGAACGACTGTGCTCGTGACGCTTTGAAAACAGCTTCTAACGGACATTGGCGCCTTAAAAGGCTGGCTGATTCTACGGCAAAAAAATTTTAAAGGTAAGTCGCGCTCTATTGGACTTTCGTGGCAATCAGCGCGGCCGGAGCAAACCTGCGACGCTGGCGAGACCTTGCTGTTTGAGGGGTGATCAATGCCCGACAAAGGGCTAACATGCCGGCCTGTTCCGCGTTTCAGTGTTCTGCCCATTTATGCCCAATCAGACCATCAAGACCCCCTGCGTCGGCCTCTGCTCCACCGTTTACGGTGACCTGGTGTGCCGTGGCTGCAAGCGTTTCCACCACGAAGTGATCCATTGGAACGGATACAACGAGGAGGAAAAGCGTGCGGTGTGGCTGCGTCTGGAGCAATTGCTGTCACAAGTGATGGCGAGCAAAGTCGAGATCTTCGATCCGGCGCGCCTGCGCGAGCAGCTCGAACAGCGCAAGATCCGCTTCGTACCGCATCAGTCGGAATATTGCTGGGCCTATCAGCTGATTGCCCGCGGCGCGCGGGTGATCATTAATCTTGAGGCGTACGGGATGGTATTGCTGCCGGAGTTCCGCGACTGGAACCTGCCGGAACTGCGTGATGCCATTGATCGGGAATTCTTCCTGCTGTCGGAAGCGCATTATCAGCGCTACATCGCCCCCGGATTCCTCAAAGACGCTTTTCAATTGTAGGAGTGAGCCTGCTTGCGATGGCGTTGTGTCAGTCAACGCATCATTCAATGATCCACCGCTATCGCGAGCAGGCTCACTCCTACAAGGGGCCGCATTCCAAATGTTTAATGCTTAACCGTCAGTTCCACCAGATGATCCTCAACCTCCTGTGGCTTGAGCACCAGCACATCGCTTTCCAGCGTATCCAGCACCGCTTCAGCGGTATTGCCAATCAACGCGCCTGACAAGCCACTGCGCGCTACCGTGCCAATTACCGTTACCGCCGCCTGCAGCTTGTGCGCCATGAACGGGATCAACACATCCGCCGGGCCTTCCTCGATGTGCAGGTGCTCGTCATCGACATCGAACTCCGCCTGAAACGCCCGGCACTGCTCGCGGTATTTGGCTTCTATGGTCGATTTCAGCTGAAACGTCGGATCCGCCGCCGAGAGCATCGGCGACGGATGCGCGGTGATCACATGCAGATGCGCCTTGGCCAGACTGGCGATGTCATAGCCGTGATCGATGATGGTGCTGTGCAAATGCCGATGCTCACCGTCGGCATTGCCGACATCGACCGCAGCCAGGATCACTTTGTCCTTCCACGAACCGGCGGTTTTTACCAGCAGCACCGGGGTAGGGCAGTGGCGCAGGAGTTTCCAGTCGGCCGGGGTCAGCAGGGCTTTTTTCAGCGAGCTGTCGGGGAAGTGCTGTTTGATCACCAGGCCGCAACCTTCGGCCTGCTGCACATCGATGATGGTTTCATGCAGGCTCTCGTTCCACGCCTGTTCGGTGGTCACGCTGTAGCCTTCGGCGAGCAATGCCGCCTTGAGCACGCTGAGCAGGCCGGCGTGGTCATGCTTCTTGTCACACACCAGCAGATGCAGGTGGGCCTGGGTGACACCGGCGATCAACTTGGCGCGCTTGAGCGCCAGGCTTTCTGCATGTTCAGGTTCGATGACCACCAGAATGCTGCGAATGGCTTGCATGAGCGGAGTCTCCAGCAAAGAAAAGGCACGGCGTTGCACAACTATAGTTGCTACCCGAACGTCTGCGACTTGATGCATATCAACAGCCGCCGCTGGTGGTCTGCGGGCAGGCCGGTATAATCGGCGCCCTTCGCTCGAACACCTTTTACCGTGAGCCCCATGATCCTTCCCGAAATCCACGAATTCCTTGGCTGCCGCACGCCCGACGCCTGGGTCCAGGCGGCACTGGCCGATCAGGAAACCCTGCTGATCGATCACAAGAACTGCGAGTTTAAGGCCGCCAGCACGGCGCTGAGCCTGATTGCCAAGTACCACGCCCATGTCGACCTGATCAACATGATGTCGCGCCTGGCCCGGGAAGAACTGGTGCACCACGAGCAAGTCATGCGCATCATGAAACGGCGCAAGATCGACCTGCGTCAGCTGCACGCCGGCCGCTACGCCTCGGGCCTGCGCAAGGTGGTGCGCAGCCACGAACCGGTGAAACTGGTCGACACG
Organism: Pseudomonas siliginis; assembly: GCF_019145195.1. Classification (GTDB taxonomy): domain Bacteria; phylum Pseudomonadota; class Gammaproteobacteria; order Pseudomonadales; family Pseudomonadaceae; genus Aquipseudomonas; species Aquipseudomonas siliginis. Next base: position 740,349 of record NZ_JAHSTW010000001.1, on the reverse strand, counting down.
CTGGTGGTTGGCGCTTTCATCGAAGCGCGCAGTTGCGAGCGTTTCGAAGCACTGGTGCCGCATCTGGACGAAGAGCTGGGCAAGTTTTATTTCGGTTTGCTGAAAAGCGAGGCGCGGCACTTTCAGGGTTATCTGAAACTGGCCTATCAGTATGGTGATGCCAAGGATGTCGCGCAGGTGATCGAGCGCGTCCGTGCGGCCGAGCAGGAACTGATCGAATCGCCGGACGAGGAATTCCGCTTCCACAGCGGTGTGCCCGCCTGAATTTGTTAAAAACTCTTAAGAGTATGAAACATCACCGAAAACCGGCCCAAGTGGCCGGTTTTTGCTGTCTGCCGTCATCGCCTGTTCGATGAATGCCAGCATAATATCGGCCCTTCCACGTTTGGCTTGGCAACGGTTGTTATGGATAACCTGGGTTTCGGCAAAGTTCTGCTGGTCGAAGACGATGAGCGTCTCGCCGCACTGATCGCACACTTTCTACAGCAACACGGCTACGAGGTGCGCACGGTGCATCGCGGCGATCTCGCCATGGCTGCATTCCTGGAATTCAAGCCGAAAGTGCTGGTGCTCGACCTGATGTTGCCGGGGCAGAGCGGTTTGCAGGTCTGCCGGGAAATTCGCAGTGTCTCGGACACGCCGATCGTGATCCTCACCGCCAAGGAAGACGATCTCGATCACATTCTCGGTCTGGAGTCCGGCGCTGACGATTATGTGATCAAGCCGATCAAACCTCCGGTATTGCTCGCGCGGCTGCGGGCGCTGCAACGGCGGCAGACGCCGGAGACCAGCGTGGTCAGTTTCCTTGAGTTCGGGCAATTGAGCATCGACCGCAGTTGCCGTGAAGTTCGCCTGGCCGGTGAGCTGATCGAGCTGACCACCATGGAGTTCGAATTGCTCTGGTTGCTCGCCAGCGCGGCGGGCAAGATTCTTTCCCGCGATGACATTCTCAATCGCATGCGCGGCATTGCCTTCGACGGCCTCAATCGCAGCGTCGATGTCTACATCAGCAAGTTGCGCAACAAGCTCAAGGACAACCCTCGCGAGCCGGTGTGCATCAAGACCGTATGGGGCAAGGGCTATCTGTTCAATCCGTTCGCATGGGAGTTGTAGATGCTGCGTTTGTTCCTCGGCCTGTTTCTGGTGATGACGGTGGGTCTGGTGCTGGCCTTGCAGGCGGTCGAGCACACCTTCAACGCGTTGCTCGACAGCCAGACGCAGGATTACAACCGTGAAGCTGTGCGCGGTCAGGCGTGGTCGCTGGTCGATCATCTGCACGGCCGCCAGGGCGCCGAGCGTGAACAGAAACTCGATTCATTGCGTGCGCATTACGGTCTGTCGCTGAGTCTGGTCGAGGCCGATCAACTGGCCCTCACACCGCAGGAAAAAGCCGAGCTCGCGCGGAACCTGTTGGTGATCCGCGACGATTACACGCAGTTCATCAGCAACATCGATGGTGGCTCGCAGTTGCTCAGCATCAAGCTGCCGCCAGAGCCGAGCCTGATGCCGTTCTACATCACCGCGGCGTACATGATGCTCGCGGTGTTGATCGGCATCGTTCTGTTTTTCTGGGTGCGCCCGCACTGGCGCGACCTGGAAAAGCTTCGGCTGGCGGCCGAGCGTTTCGGCGACAACGATCTGTCGGTGCGCATCCAGTTGTCGCGGCGCTCGAACATCCGCGATCTGGCCGAGCACTTCAATCTGATGGCGGCGCGCATCGAGGGGCTGATTGCCAATCAGCGCGAGCTGACCAACGCCGTGTCTCACGAACTGCGCACACCAATCGCGCGGCTTTCGTTCGAGCTCGATCAGCTTAAACAGCAACCCGACGCGAGCCAGAATCGCGAGCTGATCGCCGACATGTATGCCGACCTCGGTGAGCTGGAGGAGATGGTCTCGGAATTGCTGACCTACGCCAGCCTCGAGCATGGCGCGACGGTGATCAAACGGGAAAATATTCACGCGGCCGATTGGCTCGACAGCGTCGTCGGCAGTGTGGCGCTTGAGGCCGAAGCAGTGGGCGTGCAGTTGTCGATCGCCGGTTGCCAGGTCGACACTGTAAGCATCGAACCGCGCTTCATGGCGCGGGCGGTGATCAATCTTTTGCGCAATGCCATTCGCTATGCCGAGCAGCGCGTTGATGTGTCGCTGCAGCGCAATGGCGATGACTATGAAGTGCGGGTCAGCGATGACGGGCCGGGCGTGCCGCTGGAGGGACGGGAGAAAATCTTCGAACCGTTTTCCCGACTGGATGCCAGCCGGGATCGGCGTACTGGCGGTTTCGGGCTGGGCCTGGCGCTGGTGCGGCGGGTTTCGCAGTCCCATGGCGGGCAGGTTGAGGTTGGCGAATCGGTGTGGGGCGGGGCGTTGTTCAGGATGACCTGGGCGCATCCGGACTGATTGATATTGCCTGACCCGGCCCTTTGTAGGAGTGAGCCTGCTCGCGATAGCGTTAGGTCATTCAATGTTGAGTCGACTGACACAACGCTATCGCGAGCAGGCTCACTCCTACAAGGGACGGTATTCAGCGAGTCACGCCGAGTCGCTCATGCCACTGGGCGATCGATTCATCGGGATATTCATCAAACTGCTGATCCTTCGGCTTGGCCTCGACCTCGACCCACGGCGCTTTCGAACCAAGCATCAGGTGCGTGCGTTCCGGCGGCACCGGCAGCGGCGTATCGATTGCCGAGGCGAATGGATGAATCAGCTCTGGCCACTCCGGGCTGAACAGCCATAGGCCGCTGCCGCACAGCGAACAGAAGTGGCGTTCGGCGCTGCTGCGATGGGCGCGTTTATCGCCTTCAGCTTTCATCTTCGCGTGATAGATGCTGATGTTTTTGCGTCCGCGAACCTTGAGAGTGGTCGCGTCGCCGCCAAGGTTGATCGCATAACCGCCGCCGCCCTGGGTCTTGCGGCAGATTGAGCAATAGCAGCGTTGATAGGGATAAGGATGGGCGCTGTCGAGGCTGAAATTGACTTCGCCGCAATGGCAGGAGCCTTCGAGGTGCATGGTGCTCTCCCGTGTCTGAATGGTCCGCTTCAGCCTAGAACATTTTGCGAAGCGCTTGCCGGTGTGATGCGACCGGCGGGCGCAGCGTCTAGGCCCAGTGTCCCCGCGATCCCATGGGGCGAGACTTTCGGAACCCGGCATGCAAGCGCTGTTGAACGAGATCCTTGACGCCGTCCGGCCCCTGATCGGGCAGGGCAAAGTTGCTGACTATATTCCCGCCCTCGGCACGGTGCCGGCCAACCAGTTGGGCATCGCCGTGTACAGTAACGACGGCGAAATGTATTGCGCCGGCGACGCTGAAACGCCGTTCTCGGTGCAGAGTATTTCCAAGGTATTCAGCCTGGTGCAGGCCATCGATCATTCCGGCGAAGCGATCTGGGAGCGGCTCGGCCACGAGCCGTCCGGCCAGCCGTTCAACTCGCTGGTGCAACTGGAATTCGAGCGCGGCCGCCCGCGCAATCCGTTCATCAATGCTGGGGCGCTGGTGATCTGCGACATCAACCAGTCGCGATTCGCTGCGCCGACACTGTCGATGCGCGACTTCGTCCGGCGTCTGTCCGGTAACCCGCAGATCATGATCGACGGCAAGGTCGCCGACTCCGAATACCAGCACCGCGCGCGCAATGCGGCGATGGCCTATCTGATGCAGTCGTTCGGCAACTTTCACAACGATGTCGAGGCGGTGTTGCGCAGCTATTTCAGCCACTGCGCACTGCGGATGAATTGCATCGATCTGGCCCGGGCGTTCTGCTTTCTGGCCAATGACGGGTTCTGCAAGCACAGCGGCGAGCAGATCCTGACGCGCCGCCAGACCCAGCAGGTCAATTCGATCATGGCCACCAGCGGTTTGTACGACGAGGCGGGCAATTTCGCCTATCGCGTCGGCCTGCCGGGCAAGAGCGGGGTCGGCGGCGGCATCGTTGCGGTGGTGCCGGGGCAGTTCAGCGTGTGCGTGTGGTCGCCCGAGCTGAATGCCGCCGGCAACTCGCTGGCGGGGATGGCGGCGCTGGAGTTGCTGAGCTCAAGGATTGGCTGGTCGGTGTTCTGACCCACCTGAACACCACATGACCCTGTGGGAGCTGGCTTGCCAGCGATGAGGCCCTGTCAGTCACTATAAATTTGCCTGAACCACCGCTATCGCTGGCAAGCCAGCTCCCACAGGTTTCTTTAGTGTTTGAGGAGGTGTATTTCAGCCAGTAATCCGCTACATTTTCCGGCCGCCCTCTGCATGGTGAATCCGCTTCATGTCTCTTGCGCTCGAACGTCTAGTCGCTGGCACGCCGATCCCTTTCGCTGGTAACCGCGTCACCGTGGTCAGCCCCGAACTGGCCGCGCGGTTTCAGCCCGGTGACCATCTGCTGGTCGAGCAGGTCAGTGGCGAGTTGTTGCTGATCCCCGTGGCCGATCAACAGGCCGCCTCGGTGGCAATCGAGCGTGCGGCTGCGGCATTCACAACGTTGTCGGCGGTGTCCGATGAAGCCATCAGCCGATTTTTCGATCTATTCGCTCAGCGCCTGGAAAACCCTGAATGCTGGACGCAGATCGAAGCCGCCAACCGCGCCGACATCGAACGGGCCAAGGCGCGCGGTCGCTCGACCACACGCTTGCTCGCCGATGAACGCATGCGCCGCGACATGATCGCCGGGCTGCGCGCCTGGCGTGATGCGCCACCGACCCGGGGCAAAGTGATCAGCAGTGTCGAGCACGATGGCTGGAAGGTTGAGCAAGTCGTCTCGCCGCTGGGCATCGTCGCGTTTGTCTTCGAAGGCCGACCCAACGTATTTGCCGACGCCGCCGGGGTGTTGCGCACCGGCAATACGGCTGTGCTGCGCATCGGCAGCGATGCGTTGGGCACTGCGCAAGCCATCGTCACTCACGCGCTGAATCCAGCACTGGCCGAAGCCGGCTTGCCGGTTGGCGCGGTGTCGTTGGTGGAAAGCGTCAATCACGCCGCCGGTTGGGCGATGTTCGCCGACCGGCGTCTGTCGCTGGCGGTGGCGCGCGGCTCGGGCCGTGCGGTCAGCCAGTTGGGCAGCATTGCCCAGCAGGCCGGTACCGCCGTCAGCCTGCACGGCACCGGCGGTGCGTGGCTGATCGCCGACCGTGATGCCGATGCCACACGCTTCGCGGCGGTGGTGCGCAACTCGCTGGACCGCAAGGTCTGCAATACCCTGAACGTCTGCCTGATTCAGCGCGAACGCGCCGATGAGCTGGTGCCGCTGTTCCTCGAAGCTTTGAAAGACGCCGGTACTGCGCGCGGCCAAGGCTGCAAATTGCACATCGTCGCGGGCAGTGAAAGTTGCCTGCCAAGCGAATGGCAGAACGCAACAGTCGAGGTTTATCGCGCCGAGGGTTACCAGACCGAAGCGCTGGCCGAGTCTTTGCCCGAGTCGGACCTGGGCCGCGAGTGGGAATGGGAAGAAACCCCGGAAGTCAGCCTGATGATTGTCGACAATCTGGATCAGGCGATTGCGCTGTTCAACCGCTACAGCCCGCAATTCACCGTGTCGTTGATCAGCGAGGATGCGGCGGTTCAGGAACGCTTCTACAACGCGGTGAATGCCCCGTTCGTAGGCAACGGCATCACCCGTTGGGTCGATGGCCAGTACGCGTTGAACAAGCCTGAGCTGGGTCTTTCGAACTGGGAGAGCGGGCGCCTGTTTGCGCGCAGCGCGATTCTTTCCGGCGATGGCGTGTTTACCGTACGTAGCCGGATGACTCAGGTTGATCTCAGGGTGAAACGCTGACTTGAAACCTGTTGTTGATCGTGCCCACGCAGAGCGTGGGAACGATCACGGTGGGGAGTCAGGCAGCGTGGCTGGCTTGCGCGCTGATCGCGCAAGTCTCAGGTTGCTCGGCCAGCGGCACAAACGTGCGGCGGTCGGCCGACAGCGCGTCGATCGAGCCGGTCTCGATGTCATACACCCAGCCATGCAGATTCAGCCGCCCTTGCTCCTGCGCCAGGCGCACACTCGGGTGGGTCTGAATATTCGCCAGTTGCGCAATCACGTTCTCGCGCACCATCGAGCTCAATTTCCCCGCGTCGCTGCCATGCACGCGCGCTTCGTTCACTACCTTCGCCGATTCGGCATGCTGCAGCCAGCCGCTGACGGCGGGCAGGTGATCCATGCATTTGCACTGGGCAATCGCCGTCATCGCGCCGCAATCGGAGTGGCCGCAAATCACGATATCGGTCACCCCCAGTACCGCCACCGCATACTCCACCGTCGCCGACACCCCGCCCGGATGCGGGCTGTAGGAGGGCACGATATTGCCGGCGTTACGGATCACGAACAGTTCGCCGGGCTCTTGCTGGGTCAGCAGCTCAGGCACCACGCGACTGTCGGAACAGGTGATGAACAGCGTGCCGGGTTGCTGAGTCGTGGCCAGATGTTTGAACAGTTCGCTGCGTTGCGGGAAGGCTTCGTTCTGGAATTTCAGGAAGCCGTCGATCAGGGCTTTCATGGCATGTCCTCGTGGCAGAAATGAGATGGCCCGCACGCAGGGTGCGGGCCGGGCGTATCAGAACGGACGCAGCGGCAGGAACTTGCCGTCGAGGGTCACCACAGCGCGGGAGCCGCCTTCCGGGTCTTCGACTTTCTTGATGTCCAGTTTGAAGTTGATCGCACTGATGATGCCGTCACCGAACTGTTCATGAACCAGCGCTTTCAGCGTGGTGCCGTAGATCTGGATCATTTCGTAAAAACGGTAGATGGTCGGATCGGTCGGCACGCCGCTGAGGCTGCCACGCAAAGGAATGATCTGCAGTGCGGCGACGTCATCAGCGCTGAGGTCAAGCTTGTCGCCGACCACTTGAGCAGCGATTTCCGGCAGCGGATGCTGGCCGAGCAGGGCGGCGGTGACATAAGCCAGGCTGAGGCCGGTGCCGTCAGCGAGATCCTGCCACGACAGAGCTTTTTTCGCCTTGGCGTCGAGAACGCGGGTGGTCAGGGCCAGGCTGTTGTCGTTGTAGGCGTGGGACTGTTGCATGGTGTCACTCCTTTCAAGGTATGGCTTGCTGTGTGGAAGCAATGTTGCGCCGGCCAATCCATAGCGTCCAAGACCGATATACAATGCTTCGCATAAGTCCTGCCTATAGATGGTGTCCTCTTGCTGTTGCGACATTTGCGTTATTTGCTCGCCGTTGCCGATCACGGTGGCTTCACCCGCGCCGCCGAAGCGCTGCATGTGTCGCAGCCGACGTTGTCGCAGCAGATTAGGCAACTGGAAGAAACCCTCGGCGTGAGCCTGTTCGATCGCACCTCACGCACGGTGAAGCCGACGGATGCCGGCCTGGCTTATATCGAGTGCGCGCGGCGCGTGCTGGTGGAGCTGGAAGCCGGGCAGCGCGCCTTGCACGACGTGAAGGATTTGTCACGCGGCACCCTGCGCCTGGCGATGACGCCGACGTTCATGGCGTATCTGGTCGGGCCGTTGGTGCGCGACTACGGGGCACGGTTTCCCGGGATTCATCTGGAAATCTTCGAATTGTCGATGGACGACATCGAGGCCGGGCTGGCGGATGACTCGCTGGACGTCGCGATCGCGTTTACGCCGGTACGCAATGCCGATATCGAATGCATACCGGCGTTTACCGAGACGCTGGGGATCATGGTCGGGCCTGGGCACCCGCTCTATGACAGCCCTTCGGTGTTGACGCCGACGGAATTGGCTTCACTGGATTTCGCCTTGCTGGCGCCGGGCTTCATTACGCGGTTGTCGGTGGATGAGTATTTCCGTGAGCACGGGATTACGCCGCAGGTGCGCATCGAGGTGAATTCGGTGAGTACGTTGCTGGAAGTGGTGCGGCATGCGCCGCTGGCGACCATGCTGCCCGAGGCGATTGCCAGCGAAGACCGCGCGTTGCGCCGCTTGCGTGTTGAAGGGGAGGCGCCGCAGCGGGGAGCGGCGTTGTTGCGGCGCAGGAATAATTATCACAGCGCGGCGGCGTTGGCGTTTGTTGATCTTGTCCTGGAAACGCATATGACATGAACAAGACCTGTGGGAGCGAGTCTGCTCGCGAATGTGGTGTGTCAGACACTGATGTTTGCGCCTGAAGACTGCATTCGCGAGCAGGCTCGCTCCCACAAAGTTGCAGGGTGAGTTCTGGATGTAAAAAGGGCCTGTTTCTTATCAAAGCAGGCCCTTTTTTACTGAAGTGTTATTCAATACAACCGATCAATCACCCGAACTTCATTCTGATTCTGCATCGAATCCCACGCCTGTTTCAGCGTCTGCAGCACACTTCCAATGAAGTCCTTGTCGGCCGCAGCCTTCTTGCCGACATAACCGTGGCCGCGGCGGTACATCTTCAGGCGGGCCAGCAGGTTCTGGTGGTTGCGGTCGAATTCTTCTTCGCCAGCGTGAGGCGACAGGCAGTCAATGTGTACCTGCCCCGACTTGCTGATCCAGAGAATATGGCTGTCGTGGCTGTCTTTTTGCGCCGCGAACATACGAGCCAGTTCTTCGATGGTGGGTTGATTGTTCAGATTCATTGTTATGCCCCTTGACCAGTCTGGTGATCTTTCAAAGTTGATTCGCTAATACAGGTAGCCCATCGGTTAGTTGATCCCTGGCACCGAAACCAGGACGTCAGCGTTCGCCCGTGTGAAGTACGGGGTCGTGCATCTGTTGCATGTAGTCGTGTTGAATAACTGCTACGCAATAGCGTCACAACGAGGAGAAGCAGCGAAAACCGGGAGGCTCCTTGTCGACAATCCAGTGTCGGCCACAAGCGTCTTGAGAATTTTCGCCAGCGCTTCTCGTCCTTGTACTGGACGTTCAGGCCAGGTCAGCTTCTTCAATCTGCCTTGTGGGCAGCGTGTATCCGGAAAAAACAACTCGGCGGTCAGACGAGTTTGCTCAAGCGTGTTACCAGTGTTCCCGATCGGGGAACGTCTTCATCATGCAAAAGCAAAACGACGCCGTCAACGGTTTTGTAGTGATTATTTTCAAGCACTACATATTGTCGGACAAAGCTGTTTTGGAATGAGAAAAGATCCGTTTCGACAACGTCGAGAAGGGAACCGCGAGGGATTCAGCGAGTCGTCGGACGCGCCGTGCGTTTGCGCGTACCGGCGGCTTTGCTGGCCGTCGACTTACGCTTTTTTTTCCACGGCGCTGCGGCTTTGCCGGCAGGCGGCGGGCCGCTGATGGTCAGGCTGAGGGCGGAGCAGCGGCTGACCTGCTTGCTCATCCACGCGGCCTGTTTGGTGACGAATTCTTCCAGACTCATCTCGCCGCTCTGCACCATGTCCAGCGCCTGTTCCCAGATCGCCGTGGTGCCAGGGTCGGCGATGGCGCGCGGCACCGCATCGATCAGGCTGAACGCGGCAGGCGTGGCGGCCAGCGCCTTGCCGTTCTTGACCAGATAACCACGATCAAGCAAACCCTGAATGATCGACGCGCGGGTGGCTTCGGTGCCGATGCCGGTGGTGTCCTTGAGTTTCTGTTTGAGCAGCGGATCCTCGACCAGTTTGGCGACGTTCTTCATCGCCTTGATCAGATCGCCTTCGGTGTAGGGTTTTGGTGGCTGCGTCCACAGATCCTTGAGATTCACTTTCGCCACAGCGCATTCGACGCCCTGGCTGAGGGTCGGCAAGGTTTGCGGTGCTGGTGCTTCGCGGCCCTTGGCCGGTGCCAGTGCTTCGGGCAATGCGCGCTTCCAGCCTGGTTCGATGATCTGCTTGCCGACCGCGCGCAACGCCTGCCCGTTGCAATCGAAATCGGCCTGGGTGCGATCGTATTCGTGATTGGGCAGGAACTGCGCCAGGTAGCGCGCGCGAATCAGCGTGTACACCGCGCGATGTTTGCCGGTCAGGCGTTCAAGATTCTTCGCGGCGATGGTGGGGATGATGCCGTGGTGAGCGCTAACCTTGGCGTCATTCCACGCCCGCGAGCGCCTTTGCGGTTCGAGATAACCCTGCAAGGCTTCAAGGCCCGGATCGGCCTGGCGCAACGCTGTGAGGATCGATGGCGCCTCACTGTGTTGGCTCAACGGCAGAAAGCCGCAATCACTGCGCGGATAGGTGATGACTTTGTAGGTTTCGTAAAGGGCCTGGGCGATGTCGAGGGTTTCCTGCGCGCCAAGGCCAAGCTTTTTCGAGCAGACTTCCTGCAAGGTGCCAAGATCGAAGGGCAGCGGCGCCACTTCGCGCATGCGCTCGGTCTTCAGCTTGATCACCCGTGCGCTGTCAGCACTGCTGATCGCCGCCGCCGCTTGCTGCGCCAACGCCTGATTCAGGCAGCGATCCTGATCATCACAAACGTCTGATGGTGCGCGCCACTGTGCGGTAAACGTCGTGCCGTTGTGCAGCAAATCCACGTCGATTGCCCAGAACGGTACGGGGACGAAATCGGCGATGCTGCGGTCGCGGTCGACCACCAGTCGCAGGGTCGGCGTCTGCACTCGGCCCACAGGCAGCACGCCCTGATAACCCGACTGCCGGCCCAGCAAGGTGAACAGTCGACTCATGTTCATGCCGATCAGCCAGTCCGCGCGTGAACGGCCCAGCGCCGAGTGATACAGGCTGAAGGTTTCGGCCCCCGGCTTCAGCGCAGCGAGGGCCTTGCGAATCGATGCCTCGTCCAGCGCCGACAGCCACAAGCGGCGGATCGGCCCGCGATAGCGGCAGTGCTCGACCAGTTCCCGAGCGATCATCTCGCCCTCACGGTCGGCGTCGGTGGCGATGATCAGTTCGCTTGCCTCGCCAAGCAGACGCTTCACCGCTTTGTACTGGCTGGCGGTGCGCGGCTTGACGGTCATTTTCCATTTGTCGGGAATGATCGGCAGATCAGCCAGCACCCAGCGCTTGTAGCGCGCGTCGTAGGCGTCCGGCGGCGCGGTTTCGAGCAAATGGCCGATGCACCAGGTCACTGTGACGTCCGTCCCCAACCAGCAGCCGTCGCCGCGACGCCTGGCGCCGAGCACGGCCGCAATATCTTTGGCCTGAGAGGGTTTTTCACAGAGGTACAGCCGCATAGCTACCATCGCTGGTTGGTGTGTGGAGAGGGCACAGGATGGCGGGAGTTCGCGGCGGGAGCAACTTTTATCTGTATGGATATACAGATAAAAGCGTTGCAGGAGGTTTAGCCGTTCGGCCGTAATCCAGTCGAGCTGCGCAACCATCAGCTATACCTGAACCGGTCTCTTCGCCGTCTTCAGGAGAACCCCATGAAAAGCCCCAGCCCCGTGATCAGCGTTGAACAACTCAGCGGCTGCCTGCTGGTGAAGTTCCACGGCATCCAGGTCGCCGCGTCCTCTCACGCGATGATCCTCAACGAAGCCAACTATCCGCCGGTGTACTACATCCCGCGCGAAGACATCGACGAAAAATACTTCGCCCGCACCGACCACACCAGCTATTGCCCGTACAAGGGCGACGCCAATTACTTCAGCCTGCAAGTGCCCGGACATGAAGGCGCTAACGCGGTGTGGACGTACGAAAACCCGAAGGTCTCCGTCGCACCGATCCGCGACTACGTGGCGTTTTATCCGGACCAGGTAAAATTCGAAGTGATCAAACGGACGTCTGAAGCAAAAAAATGGCGAGAGAATCGCTTCCCTCGCCGTTGCTGTCAGCGGGTTGTTCAGTTCTTGTCGAGATCGATATTCTTCGTCTCACGCAGACAGATCATCCCCACCACCAGGCTCACCCCGGTGATCAGCACCGGATACCACAGCCCGTAGAAAATATCCCCGGTGTACACCACCAGCGCAAACGACACGGTGGGCAGGAATCCGCCGAACCAGCCGTTGCCGATGTGATAGGGCAGCGACATCGAGGTGTAGCGAATGCGGGTCGGGAACAGTTCGACCATCAACGCGGCCAGCGGGCCGTAGCACATGGCCGAGATGATGATCAGGGCGACGATCAGGGCGACGATCATCGGTTTGTTGATCTGCTGCATATCGGCTTGTTGCGGGTAGCCGGCGAGGGTGATCGCGCCGCGCAGTGCCGCCTCATCGAAACCATCCAGCTTCACGTCGCCGACACTCACTTGCACGGCGCTGCCCGCAGGAGCAGCGACGCTGGAGTAGGGCAGGCCTTGCTTGACCAGGAAGGTCTTGACCTTGTCACAGGGGCTGTCGAATTTGGCCTTGCCCACCGGATCGAACTGGAAGGTGCAAGTGGCGGGGTCGGCGAGGACGGTGATCGGCGCCTGGCGGCTGGCCTGATCGATCGCCGGGTTGGCGTAGTGGGCCAGGGATTTGAAGATCGGGAAGTACAGCGCGGTGGCCAGCAGCAGGCCGAGCATCAGCACCGGTTTACGCCCGACCTTGTCCGACAGCCAGCCGAAAAAGATAAAGAACGGCGCGCCGATCACCACGCTGATGATCAACAGGCTGTTGGCCACCGCCGGGTCCATTTTCAGGAACTGGGTGAGGAAGAACAGCACATAAAATTGCGCGGCGTAGAAGGTCACCGCTTGCCCGGCGTTGATGCTGAACAGCGCGATCAGCACGACTTTGAGGTTTTCCCATTTGCCGAAGGATTCGCGGATCGGTGCCTTCGAGGTTTTGCCTTCTTCCTTCATCTTCAGATAGGCCGGCGACTCGTGCAGGCTCAGGCGAATCCAGGTGGAAATACCCAGCAGCACGATCGACAGCAGGAACGGAATGCGCCAGCCCCACACCTCAAACTGGTCGCCGGTGAAGTAGCGGCAACCGAGCACTACCAGCAGCGAGAGCAACAGGCCGAGGGTCGCAGTGGATTGAATCCAGCTGGTGTGGAAGCCACGTTTGCCGATAGGCGCGTGTTCGGCCACGTAGGTCGCCGCGCCGCCGTATTCGCCACCGAGCGCCAGGCCCTGAAGCATGCGCAGCACCACCAGAATGATCGGCGCGGCGATGCCGATGCTGGCGTAGGTCGGCAGCAGGCCGACGCAGAACGTCGCCACGCCCATCAGAATGATCGTCGCCAGAAACGTGTATTTGCGCCCGATCATGTCGCCCAGGCGGCCGAACACCAACGCGCCGAACGGCCGTACGATGAAGCCGGCGGCGAACGCCATGAGCGCGAAGATGAACGCCGTGGTGTCGTTGACGCCGGCAAAGAACTGCTTGCTGATCACCGCCGCGAGGGCGCCGTAGAGGAAGAAGTCATACCACTCGAACACCGTCCCGAGTGATGAAGCGAAGATGACTTTCTGCGTGGCGTTGCTGGTCTCGGCGCTGCCCGCAGCGTCCAGCGGCTGAACGTGTTCTGACATATCGGTATCCCTCACAGTGATTGTTTTTGTTGTTCCACTGGTGTTGCGTGTCCGGTAATGCGCGATGCCTGAGTCTGGTGATGATTGCTGTGGGAGCGAGCCTGCTCGCGAAAGCTTTCTGTCAGTCAACTCCTAGGCTGAGTGAGCTACCGCATTCGCGAGCAGGCTCGCTCCCACATGGGAAATATCTGCAGATCTGGACAAAATCAGTTGTGCCGCCTTCTCGGCAATCATCAGCGTAGGCGAACAGGTATTGCCCGAGGTAATTCTTGGCATGATCGACGCATCGGCAACGCGCAGACCCGGCACGCCATGCACGCGCAATTGCGCATCGACCACTGCGTCACCGTCATTGCCCATGCGGCAGGTGCCGACCGGATGGAAAATCGTCGTGCCGATTTTCGCCGCCGCTTCATGCAATTGTTTTTCGCTTTGCAAGCTGTCGCCGGGCAGGTATTCGACCGGTTTGAACGCTTGCAGGGCAGGGGCGCTGACGATGCGCCGGGTCAGGCGAATCGCATCGGCGGCGACGCGCAGGTCTTCTGGATGGCTGAGGTAATTGGGCTGGATCAGCGGCGTCGCTTGCGGATCGGCGGAGCGGATCTCGATGCGCCCACGGCTCTGCGGGCGCAAGTCGCACACCGAGGCGGTGAACGCCGGGAAGCTGTGCAACGGCTCGCCAAAGCGCTCCAGCGACAGCGGCTGCACGTGATATTGCAGGTTCGCCGAGGTCTGCTCAGGGCCGGAGCGAGCGAATGCGCCCAACTGGCTCGGCGCCATCGACAGCGGCCCGCTGCGGTCGTACAGATAACGCAGGCCCATGCCCATCTTGCCCCACACGCTGCCGGCGATCTGGTTCAGCGTACGGGCGTTTTCCAGCTTGTAGATCAGCCGCAGTTGCAGGTGATCCTGCAGGTTGCCGCCGACCCCCGGCAGCTCATGAATCACGCCGATGCCCAAGCGTTCGAGCAGCGGCCGCGGACCGATGCCGGAGCGCTGCAGAATGCTCGGCGAGCCGACTGAGCCGGCGCACAAAACAATCTCCTTGCGCGCCTTGAACTGTCTGGTCTGGCCTTCATGCTGCGCGCTGACTTTCGCCGCGCGGCCATTCTCCAGCAAGACACGATCAACCTCGACGCCGGTCAGCACAGTCAGGTTCGCCCGGCTGCGCAGCGGTTTCAAAAAGGCCTTGGCCGCGTTCCAGCGTACCCCGGCTTTCTGGTTGACCTGAAAGTAACCGCAGCCCTCGTTGTCGCCCTGGTTGAAGTCATTGATGCTGGCGATGCCGCTTTGCTCGGCAGCGCTGCGAAAGGCATCCAGAATCGGCCACGACAGGCGCTGCTGTTCGACCCGCCATTCACCCTGATCGCCATGAAATTCAGCGCCGCCGGCAAAGTGGTTTTCGCTCTGTTTGAACAGCGGCAGCACGTCTTTCCAGGCCCAGCCCGGATTGCCCGCCGCCGCCCAACCGTCATAGTCGCCGGCCTGGCCGCGCATGTAGATCATGCCGTTGATCGACGAACAGCCGCCCAGCACCTTGCCGCGCGGATAACTCAGCGCGCGGCCATTGAGGCCCGGTTGTTGTTCGGTTTTGAAGCACCAGTCGGTGCGCGGATTACCGATGCAGAACAAGTAACCCACAGGAATGTGAATCCAGGCGTAGTTGTCGCGTCCGCCGGCTTCGAGCAGCAACACCCGTTGCTGTGGATCCGCAGAGAGCCGGTTGGCCAGCAAGCAACCGGCGGGGCCGGCGCCGACCACGATGTAGTCGAATTCATCCAGGGACGTCTGCATGCCCTGACCTCGCTTTTTGTTTTTATTGTCGGACACTCTAGTTGTTAGCTTTCGTTAAAAGAATGTTAGTTTTTGCGCAGCCGCTGTGCGTTTTCAAACAGCGTGCAACGACGATAGCCGACAAGGACCCGCCATGTTCGACTGGAACGACCTACGCTTTTTTCTCGAGCTGCAACGCAGCGGCCGCCTGCTCACTGCCGCGCGCCGGCTCAACACCACCCACGCGACAGTGGCGCGGCATATTGAATCGATCGAGAAAAGCCTCGGCACGGCGCTGTTCGTCCAGCACGCCCAGGGCTATGAAATGACCCCGGCGGGGGAGGCGCTGCTCAAGCACGCCGAAGCGATGGAAAACGTCGCGCTGCTGGCGCAGGAAGAAATCACCCAGTCCACCGCGCCGCTGGGCAAGATCCGCGTCGGCGTCACCGAAGGCCTTGGCATCAAATTCCTCGCCAGTCGCATGATCGGTCTGTTCGAGCGCTATCCCGGGCTGGAAGTGGAACTGGTCGCCGTGCCGCGCTTCGTCAGCATCCTCAACCGTGAAGCGGAGATCAGCATCCACCTCGAACGGCCATCCGCCGACATGCTGGTCACGCGCAAGCTCACTGACTATCGGCTCGCGCTTTACGCCAGCCAGACCTACCTCGACAAGGCGCCACCGCTGCACAGCCGCGAAGACCTGGGCCGACATGCGTGGATCGGTTACGTTGACGACCTGCTGTTCAGTCAGGAACTGATGTTCCTCAACAGCTTCTGCCGCAGCCCGCGCGTGGTGTTTCACAGCACCAGCGTCATTGCCCAACAGGAAGCGGCGCGCTCGGGGTTGGGCATCGCCGTGCTGCCGTGTTACATGGCCGCTTCCGACCCGAATCTGGTGGCGCTGTTGCCGGATGAAAGCATCGAACGCAGCTACTGGATCAGCACCCGCCGGGAGCTGCACAAATCCGTGCGGTTGCGGGTGGTCTGGGATTATGTGGTGGGGTTGTGTGAGGCCGAGCAGGGCCTGTTGCGCGGTTAGCCTGATGCAACCCATCCCCCTGTGGGAGCGAGCCTGCTCGCGAAGGCAATCTTTCAGCAACATCGATGCTGACGGACCCACCGCTTTCGCGAGCAGGCTCGCTCCCACACGGTTATTCACCGTGGCTGCTTTCACGGGTTGATAAATATATGGATATCCGTATATTCGATTTCCCGCATATGGCGAGCCGATCACCATGATCACCCCCACCGAAGTCTTCAAAAGCCTCGCCGACGAAACCCGCGTCCGCGCCATCCTGCTCATCGCCGAGCAAGGTGAACTCTGCGTTTGCGAGTTGATGTGTGCGCTCGACGACAGCCAGCCGAAAATCAGCCGCCATCTCGCGCAACTGCGCAGTAATGGTTTGCTGCTCGACCGCCGTCAGGGCCAGTGGGTGTATTACCGCCTCAATCCGGAACTGCCGGCATGGATTGGCGAAATCCTCCAGCTGACATCCAAGGCCAATGCCGATTGGCTCAAGGACAACGCCGCGCGCCTGCAAAACATGGATGGCCGTCCCGTGCGCGAACGCGCCTGCTGCTGAATCTTCCACTATCTACGGAGCGCATCGATGCGAGTCCTGTTCATGTGCACGGCCAATAGCTGCCGCAGCATTCTTTCCGAAGCCATGTTCAATCACCTGGCTCCCGCTGGTTTCCAAGCGGTGAGTGCCGGCAGTTTTCCCAAAGGCCAGGTTCTGCCGCGCAGCCTGTCGACGTTGCAAAAGCACGGCATCGCCATCGACGGGTTGCACAGCAAAGGCAACGATGCCTTCGCAAACAACCCGCCGGATATCGTCATCACTGTCTGCGACAAAGCCGCCGGCGAAACCTGTCCGGTGTATTTCGGTCCGGCACTGAAAACGCATTGGGGACTGGAAGATCCGTCCGAAGTGCAGGGCGACGAAGCGGCAATCGACGCGGCATTCCAAGCCACTCTGATGCGCATCGGCCAGCGCTGCCAAGCCTTCCTCGATCTGCCGTTTCACTCGCTCAGTCGCGAGCAACTGAAAGCCGAACTCGACCGCATCGGCACGCTGTAAGGAGGCTTCATGTCAGACCATCTGCCCAACCTCGACGCAAGCCTGTTCGTCGCGGCCAAGCCATCGAATGTCGGCGAACACAAACCGCGCATCCTTCTTCTCTACGGCTCGACCCGCGAGCGCTCGTTCAGCCGCTTGCTGGTCGAGGAGGCCGCGCGCCTGCTCGAACACTTAGGCGCCGAAACGCGGATCTTCAACCCATCCGGTCTACCATTGCCCGACGACGCTCCGGGCGACCATCCCAAGGTCCAGGAATTGCGCGATCTGGTGTTGTGGTCGGAAGGCCAGGTCTGGTGCTCGCCGGAACGCCACGGCGCGATGTCCGCCGTGTTCAAAGCACAGATCGACTGGATCCCGCTGGAACTCGGCGCTGTGCGCCCGACCCAAGGCAAAACCCTGGCGGTGATGCAAGTCTGCGGTGGCTCGCAGTCGTTCAACGTGGTCAATCAACTACGCGTCCTCGGCCGCTGGATGCGCATGTTCACCATCCCCAACCAATCCTCTGTGCCGAAGGCCTATATGGAGTTCGACGAAGCAGGGCGAATGAAACCTTCGCCGTTCTACGACCGTGTGGTGGATGTGATGGAAGAACTGGTCAAGTTCACCGTGCTGCTGCGTCGGCAGCAGGCGCATCTGGTGGACCGCTATTCCGAGCGCAAGGAAAGTGCTGAACAGTTGATGGCGCGGGTGAATCAGCGGTCGATTTGACCCGCCATCCCCAGTCAGGCTCATTCCCCTGTTGGAGAGAGCCTGCTCGCACTAACGCTCCATGGCTGGCACACCGCCACGGCTTGCACCGCCCCCTCCCGACTGTCACCCTTCTGGCCGTTCTTCAAGGATCAGAAGGAATCAAGGATTGAGTGGCTACGTTCCAAACCCGCCGAAAAACTATCGCTACGAAGAAGCCAAACCCGTCGACATACACGCCCAGCATTGGGCCGAGTATGAGAAGCATGGGAAAGAGCCCGTGCGCGAGCCTGAGAAAATCGGGATTGCGTTGAGGATCGGGGTGTTCTTTGATGGCACGGGCAACAACGCGAACAACTCAGCTGCGGGGTTGTTGTGTGGTGCTCAGTATCCGATTGCGCCTGAGGATATCGATGCCAGTTGCAAGCCCTATATGCGCAATCCAGA
Source organism: Pseudomonas siliginis (assembly GCF_019145195.1). Taxonomy (GTDB): domain Bacteria; phylum Pseudomonadota; class Gammaproteobacteria; order Pseudomonadales; family Pseudomonadaceae; genus Aquipseudomonas; species Aquipseudomonas siliginis. The sequence continues at coordinate 722,136 of NZ_JAHSTW010000001.1, read as the reverse complement.
TAGCAGCTATGCCAATGAAACAACCAACGTTTACAAACTGAGCGAACTGTACTTCGCACCTCAGAAAGCCGAAGGAGACGGCTCGCACAAGCGGGCGTTTCGCAGGGTGTACATAGAGGGGATTGGCACTCAATCGGGAGAAGAGGACAGTACATTCGGAGCGGGCACGGGCCGCGGAGACACGGGTATAGCGGGTCGTGTCCAACAATCATTTAGCGAGATCAAATCGCGTATTGAAGATGTAATTAACGAAAATTCAAACAGTGAAATTACCTCGCTGACTTTCGATACGTTCGGATTTAGTCGAGGCGCAGCTGCCGCGAGGCATTTTGCCAATGCAGTCGTCCGCGGAAAACAAGGGCCACTCGGAGATGTATTGCGCAACAATGCGAGCGACTTTAGTCGCACCTTCATCGATCAGTACCAAGGCAGCATCAATATGGGATTCATCGGGCTGTTCGACACTGTGCCGTCGGTTGCTGGCTGGTCGAATTTTGGCAACGTTAAAAGTCCTGTGGCCACGGGTATCAAGCTCTACCTCGACCGGCGGTTTTTTACTGACGTCGTTCAGCTGTCGGCGCGGGACGAATATCGCGCTAATTTTGCATTGAGTCGCGTTAAAGCCGACCACTTGGAAGTCATTCTTCCAGGGGTGCATTCCGACATCGGCGGCGGTTACCGCGATGACATTGAAGAGTGTGTACTCGTCAGTCCAATGCAAACGCTTGAGGTCTCGAAGTTTACCGATGTATCTACTACGTCGATCTACCGCGATGCCATGGTCATTAAAAATGAGTGGATCTCAAGGGGGTGGCCCGAAGATCTGCTGGAAATTGTTACGCCGGACGCGCTTCTCCTGCCTGTGGATCAACAGGACCGGCTCAGTCCCCGCAGAAAGCGCGTCTATGCAGCTCTGCAACTCAAACGTCCCGTAAGCGGGTTGTTGTCGAGGGTATATCTTCGGGTGATGCATAGCTTGGCAAAAGAGAAGGGGGTTCGCTTCGATGATATTCCAGCCACGGCTGCTCTGGCGGTCCCGTCAGAGCTTCAAGCGTTGTGCGATCGATTTGTCGCAGGTGACTACACCACAACTCAGCAAGAGGAGAACCTGCTGAGGTTGAAATACATTCACATGTCCGCAAATTGGAATCACCCTCTTGGAAGAAGAGACGGCAGCGGAGTCCGCGCCGTCTATATCAATGCGCCCACCGCAGACGCGATTCGCGTGCAGCATCCTCACGTACCTGACTGGACTCTTTGGTAATGAAATTATTTGTCGCCCTGCTACTTGGCGTATGCATAACGGGTTGCCAGTCTTCTGATCTGCTCTCAGCCAAGAGCGATCCAAAATCGAAATGGTGGGAGCTGGCTTTCACTGAGCCCGATTACATGAAGGTATGGGTGGAGGACAGTTCGGTGCAGGACATAACCGGCAGAGTTTTCTTTAGAACCGGTGGAGGGACTGCTGCGGGCGGAGAGCCTGAAGACGGTACTGACTCTGCTCGCGGCTGGACAGGGGTGGGGGGCAGCGGTAAAAGAGTGGTGGGGGCCGATCTACCCATTCGTATCTATGTTCGCTGGCAATCAATCGTTGAACAGAAAACGTGGCAAGCGTGGGTGGATATTCCAGAGAATGCCAGACAGATAATGGTGACTTCTACCAGTCAACGGTGCCCCGAGAGACCTGACAGGACAGCACGCTTCATGGCCTCTGTTTACTTGGGACTTGCTCCGGGCGGTGTTGTTCAGGTGTGGGTGAGAGACTCATGTCATCGACCGATAAAGGTTGCTCGAGCGCAAGGCGAGATTGAGCCGCTAGGGCCGGAGCTTGGGAAAAACGGTGGTCGCTACGCATATCCCGTCAGCGAAAAGTCCAAGCGCTATATCGAGAAATTCGGCATTCCGTACGGAAGTTGGTAAGCGCTGAAACCGTGCTTCTTCCACTGTGCCGCCGCGCTCAATATCGATGCACGGCTGCCAGTGCACTGATCCGCTACCGGCTGTTTTGGTGAATAAACAACTCACCTCAAATCAAAACCTCAAACGCCGCACTACCCAACACCTCCCCATTAAACATCACCTGCACCCCATGTCTCCCGGCAAAATGCTTGCGCGTCGTAAAATCCTTGATGACTTGATTCCGTCGCACTACCTCAGTCCCGAACCCCGCTAATCCCAGAGTCTTCAACTTGAAAACCTTCCTCGAAACCCCGCCATTCGCCTTCACATACTCAATCGCATAATCAATCACCAGCCTTTGCTCGTGCGCCACCATGGACTTCACCATAAACGACAAAGTAATCGCTTCCCCCAATCTCACCACCGCCGGCTCGACCCGCACATCCAACAACTCAACCTCAGCCTTCGCGCCCGCGCCAATCACCGTCAGCGCGCGCACGTCGCCCTGTTTGATCAAACTGCGCAGCGCATGCTTGGCAATCCAGGCCGTGTGCTTGTTGTCCAGCGACCAACCTTCAATCGTGTCCAACACCCACTCCGGATGCACTTTCGTCACATCATTCAAATGATTCGCCACGGACTTGCGCACGTACAAGCTCTCATCCGCCTTCAACCGATCCAGTATCCCGGCGGCCAGCTGCGGATCAGCCTGCACCGCTTCCAGGCGGAACGACCACGGCAGGCGAGGGCGGCTGCCTTCGCTGGCGAGGCGGCGGACGTGGTGGTTTTCTTCGCGGGTCCAGTCATGCATTCGTTCCAGCGAGCGCTCGAGGTCGCTGCGCAAAAAGTAGCGGATGGCGAATTCGGAGGAGCCGAAGGTGGTGAAGTACTTCAGGGCGTCCATGGAGGTATCGAAGGCGTGCCCGCCATAGCTCGCGACGTAATGCGGCAGGCACATGCTGACGAACCCGCTGTTCAGCCGTGGCGCGAGTTCGAACAGCACTTGGAGGGAATCTTCGTAGTCCAGCGGCAACACGGCGTGCAGGCTTTCGGCGACGCGGGCCACGCGTTGCATCACTGATAATTCAGCGAGTCCGTCCTGGGCGTGTTTGAGAAACGCCTTGGCCTTGAACGCCGGGTAAACGGCGCTCATTTCAACAGCAATGTGCTGCAGGCGTTCGGCGTTGAAGATTTCCTTTAGCGCCGGGGCGGCGGTGTCGGTGGAGCTCATGATCAGTTCATCGGTGTGCTGATGAACGCATCGGTGCCTTCTGCGTAGGCGGTGTACTCGGCGATACGCGGAAAGCGTGTTGCGTCGATCTGATCGGGTACGACGAGGTTGGTGAAGCTCCAGGCAACCGCCAGGCTTATGCCGGTCTGGGCGAGGGAGCCGTCGACCGGCAAGTCATTGTGCTCAAGTTCTTTTTCCAGGACGGTAAACGCGGCGGCGAGTTGGCCTTCAACGCGTTCAACCCAAGGTTGATATTGAATGTCGGCCGGGCGCAAGTTGCGTTCGTAATACAGCTGCACAGCTTTTTCGCAGGCGGCGAGGCTGAGGCCGATCAGACGCAGGGCGTGGGCGCGTTGTTTGAGATCGCTGGGCAGCAGGCTCTTGCCGGAGCTGGTTTCGAGGTAGTCGAGGATGAGGGTCGAGTCCATCAGGACCACGCCGTCGTCGAGGATCAGCGAGGGCGCTTTGACCACCGGGTTGATCTGCTGGAATTGCTCGAAGTGGCGGAACACCGAGACCGACTCGTGTTCGAGGTCAATCCCCAGGCATTTGGCGGAGATTGCTACGCGGCGCACGTAAGGGGAGTCGAGCATGCCGATCAGTTTCATGACGCGTTCCTTCAAGTCGAACCGGTGAGAACGCATAACCTAGCCGAGCCTGAGACAATTGTCAGTCGTCGAATCCGGGTTGTTCGTGAATCTCATCGACATTCAGTTCCAGCCGATAGGCCACCGCCACAAACAGCGCCTGGCACAAACATAGCGTCGCACTCAGCGAACGAAAGGCCAGCGCACTGCCTTCATTGACCAGCAACACGCTGTTGGCAAGTTTTGCCAGTGGCGACAGAGGGCTGTCGGTAATGATCAGGGCATTGGCGTTCTGCTGTTGTGCGAATCGCAGGCAGTGCTGGGTTTCCCTGGCGTAGGGCACAAAACTGATGGCGATGACCAGGTCATTGGCGCGCACGCTGCGCATTTGCTCACGATAGCTGCCGCCGATGCCGGAGACGAGATGAATGCGCTTCTGCGTGTGCTGCAGGTTGTAAACCAGATAATCGGCGACGGCGAACGAACGGCGGACCCCGACCACATAGACGTCGTCGGCATTGACGATGAGATCGACAGCTTTGTCGAACGCAGCCCCATCCAGTTCGCGGCCCAAGCGTTCGATGCCCGAGAGCGTTGCGTCGATACACTCGCGGACAAGCTCGCCGCTGTTGGCGGTCTGCGATTTGTTGGCGATCAGGCTGCGGATGCGTTGTTGATAGTTCTGCGCCGGCGTGGCCTTGTGCGTCCAGGCCTGGCGGAACAGCGCTTGCATTTCGCTGAAGCCGCTGAACCCGAAGCGCTGCGAAAAACGCACGATGGCGGACGGATGCACCTCGCATTCACGAGCGATGTCGCTGATGCGATCGACCATGATTCGCTCGCTCTGCTGGCTGATGTAACTGGCGATACGTTTGAGCTGACGCGGAAGGGCGTCATATTCGTCGCTAATCGTTTGCAGCAGACGCTCGGCAGTGATCGGGGGGCTGGCGAGCGAAAGTTCGTCGGCGGCCGGCAGATCGGGGCGGGGCATAGGACATCCTTCGGGCGGGTTGAACACGCGGTGAGCCTGATCATAGAAGGGCTGCGCGGGCTCTGCCGGGCTGAATCGATGCACCTTGCGAGAATAATTTCTGCTGTCGACGGCGGGATGGTTAGCCGTTTGTCTTCTATATACAGCCGCTGGAGTGAATTTCTTGCTATAAACGCACTCCGATGGCCGTGTGAAGCCTGTGTCAGAGCAGTTTCCAGGTCCTGTCGGACAAATTCCCTGTATTTACAGTTGCTGAGGTCTTGATCGGGCCTTAGACTGCCGCCCCTCGTAAATTGAGTGCCGGGTGGCGTTTGCAATAAAACGATGCCTTTTCGACGGCCGACACGGTTCGCCGAAACGCTCCCTTATTCGCCTTAATGCACGTTTTTTTATAGAGATATCAATGACAAAGGACAAGTTGCTGGCTATGCCGGCAGATGACTACATGAATGCAGAGCAACACGCTTTCTTCACTGAGCTGTTGCAGAACATGAAAGTCGAAACCCACGAGCGCATTGAGCAAAACCGTATCGCCATCGAAAGCCTGGACACCCCGGCTGACCCGGCGGACGCGGCTTCGGTTGAAGAAGAGCGCACCTGGCTGGTCAACGCGATCGATCGCGACCAGCGCATGCTGCCGCAATTGGAACAAGCTCTTGAGCGCATCAAGGACGACAGCTTTGGCTGGTGCGACGACAGCGGCGAGGCGATTGGCCTGAAGCGCCTGCTGATCAGCCCGACCACCAAGTACTGCATCGAAGCTCAAGAGCGTCACGAGCAGATCGACAAGCACCAGCGTCAGGCCTGATTCTGTGGGGTGACCCTTTCAACAGGGGCGCCTTGAAAAGATCGCAGCCTTCGGCAGCTTCTACACGGAGTTGCGCGAGGCTGCGATCTTTGTTTTTGCTCGTCTGCGATATTTCCCCGTCGTTCCCTTGACCTGGCACAGACCTCACGACTAACGGACCATGGATAATGGCGTTGTAGTGGCGTTTAATGAAGTCACAACAATGAGAACAAACGTGGGGTGATCAAGATGACGAGAGATGGATCTCTGGTTGCGGCGCTGCCTGCACCAGTGCTTTTGCCGAAAAATCGCTGGATCGCGCCGACCCTGCAAAGCATCGCCCTGATGCTGTTGCTGGCCGGCATGGCCATGGCCGAGTGGTCGCTCTACCTCGGCATGCCGCTGGCGATACTGATTGTCTGGCTGCCGCGCCTGCGTTCGCGCAGCGCTCCTGTTGCTGTCCCGGTCGATAGTGTGAGCGCATTGTCCGCACTGACCCGCGATCTTTCCTACACCACCAGTCACAACGCACTGTCTGCCGCCGGCGTGGCGTTCTCGGTCAAGGCGCTGGCGAACAAACTCGAATCGCAACTCGACGCGGCGGCGCAGATCGTCAGCAACGCCGAAGTGATGATCGCCACGGAACAGGCGACTTCACAGCTCAGTCGCGACGCACTGGACGCCGCCAGCCAAGCGCATCACAGCAGCGCGGCGGGGCGCAGCGAACTGCTCGACTCGATTTCGCGCATGCAGCAACTCAGTCAGCGCGCCAACGCCAGCCGCGAATTGATCGAGGCCTTGAGCGTCCGCAGCGACGACATTCAGCGGGTGACGCTGGTGATTCAGTCGATTGCCAGCCAGACCAATCTGTTGGCCTTGAATGCTGCGATCGAAGCTGCCCGGGCCGGTGAGCATGGTCGCGGTTTCGCCGTGGTCGCCGATGAAGTACGCGGATTGGCGGCGCGGACGGCGGCGGCCACGGGCGAAGTCGGTGAGATGGTTGCGGACATTCAGCAACGCACCGCGCAAGTGGTAGCGCAGATTCGCGAGTTGTCGAGCGATCTGCACACCGGCGTCGAACAGGTCGAACACACCGGTCAGCATCTGGAAAACATCGCGCGACTTGCCGCTGGAGTGGAAACCCAGGTCAGCGAAATCGCCCGTGGCGCGCAAACCAATCGCGAGCAGCTTGATGCGTTGTTCAGCGCGATTGAGCAAATGCGTAGCGATCTGGCGATCAGCGATCAGCAGACCCGCCGCCTCGCCGAGGCAGCGGTGCAGATGGAAGGGCAGGCGGAAACCATCAGCGAACGCTTGGCCGAAGTCGGTCTGGACGACTATCACCAGCGTATTTATGACCTGGCGCGCGAAGGTGCGAGCCTGATCGCAGCGCGCTTCGAGGCGGATGTGGAGCAGGGGCGGATCAGTCTGGATGACCTGTTCGATCGCAGCTACCAGCCGATTCCGGGTACCGAACCAGCCAAATTCCAAACCCGCTTTGATCGATACACAGATCAGGTCTTGCCCGCGATTCAAGAGCCTCTGTTAGCGCGTCATGAAGGTTTGGTTTTCGCGATCGCCTGCACGCAGCAGGGTTATGTACCGACGCATAACCAGGCATTCAGCCAGCCGTTGACCGGTGATGTGCAGGTCGACACGGTAAATAACCGCACCAAACGCAAATTCGCTGACCGCACCGGTATCCGCTGCGGCAGCCATCAGCAACCGGTGCTGTTGCAGACTTACACGCGCGATACGGGTGAGCTGATGCATGATTTATCGGTGCCGATCGTGATCAACGGCCGACACTGGGGCGGGTTGCGTCTGGGTTACAAACCCGAGAATCCGCACTGAGATTGTTACCGTTGACGCAATGAATCTGTGCACGGCTGTTGCTGTTTCCTCTCGAAGGAAAGCTTTAATCTGACGACTTAGTTAGGTAGCTAATTATTTCGGAGGGCACATGCAGTGCAGGGTGGATGTGGCAGTGATGATCGGCAGCGGCGTTCCGGCCGGTTTACGCGCGATGGGGCGCAGTGTGTGCTGGGTGGTTTTGCTCAACGGTGAGCGACGCGGCACAGCCTTCGCCAGTCGCGATGAAGCGGAGGAGTGCAAGGCTGCCTGGCTCGAACAATTGAACATCGAGCCCGGCGACAGCCTGCACTGATCGCCCTTATTTACCGCGATGCAGGCGGACGTTCAGCTCATCGACAATTACCGCTTCCTCACCGTCAGCACGCAGCCACTCTTTGAGTAATTGCGCCTGTTGAGGCGACCAGAAATCGGCCTCGATGAGTTTGGTATCAGAGTCCAGCGGATGGGCTTCGACAAAGTCATTGATCGACGCTTCATCGGAAGGAAGGCCCAGCTGTTCGAAAAGGGTGGTCAGGTTAAGCTCGGTTGGCAGTTCCATCATCTACTCCTGGGTCGGTGCCGGTGCGGCTTGTTCGTTCACTCCCCTTATCAGAGGCAGGCGCTGGCGTGGAGTTCGATTTTTGATTCAAGCGAGCGGGCAAGGGCGCAGGCTTCGTTGTGATTGCCGCGGAAACCTCTGACACGTCCCGTGGATATCTCCTTGATGTGAAAGAACGCAATACCTGCCGGCACCACTTGAAAGTGCGGGGTTCGATGATTGTTAGAAGATGTCGGAAGGTTGTCGAGGTCGGCAACCTTCATCGTCAGAGGTGTGTTGATTCGCGCGTCGGCCGACGTGGCAAAATGAGTCAAAGTGCACATATGAAGTCCTTTTCATCAGTCGGCCGGGATTTAACGGCCGTTGCGGGTAGTCGTAATGAGCATCGCTGCTCTAGAATCGCCAGTACCTGTTGACGACCGGGCTTATCTAAAGCAATTTTTCGCCAGCGATATGTCGGAAAAGTGCTTTTTTTCGTGAGAAATTTCCCTGAAGTTCGTAGTCAGATTTTGCTCTGTCGCGCTTGATGCTTTTTCCTTCAAGGTTTGCCGACTTCAGAGCGGGTTTCACTAATGACAATCCAGTAGTCTACGAACCTCGCGATCAAGAATGCTTCGCTCGCTTCGGGTTTTTGAGTGATTTTGCAGTTTTCATCGGCCTGGCCGTTTCTTTGCCGTGGGCGTTTTTCGCTGCGCGGTTTTTCAAATGTGGGGATGTTTCTTTGGCAGTCAGTAACCTCGATATGCATGCTTTGTTCGTGCTGGGTGATTTGCGTGCAAAGCTGGTCAAGCAATTCCAATCACGTTTTGTTTACATCACCGAGCAAAACGCCGAAGGCATTTACATCGCCGAAATCGACACCGAAAGTGCATTGGTAGTCGATGACAAACCGGGACTCAAACTCAAGGTTGGCGACCATTTCATCGCGTCAGTTTTGCCCAGCCGTGAAGGCGGCAAGATGGACATTCGTTTTCGCGACATCAAACTGACGGTCTACGGCCTGGGCGATTACGCCTTTGTCAGCACGGCCGACGGGCACGCGATCCTGTTCAAGGAAGGCCATAGCGTCGTCACCGTGTTCGCCGCCAATGAGCAGCTGCAGGAAGGTCTGACCAAAACCCTCAAAGCCGTCACTGCCAAAGCCGCCAAATGGCGCAAGGGTGAACTGGTGACCTTCAAGGCCAGCGAGTGAAGCGCGCGGATTTCCATGCGCAAAATCTCGACAGCGCACGCGAAGAAGCTCAGCGCTTGTTCGCCCGCAAGGCCGAACTGCAAGGTGCCTGGCTGAGTTGGGTAGCGTCGCAGCTCTATGCATTGCAACCGGCAGCTTACGCCAGCATGGTCAGACGTGAGCTGCAAAGCCTGCAGGAAAAGTCTGAAACGTAACACCGCGCGCAGCAGACCCCGGAAAAAGCAGGAACCTCGGCTAAAGTCAGTTGACTGAGTCATTCAGAGGCTTGCGTTTCTGTCAGGCCAACTGCCATTGCTGTGAACAGCATGAGGTGTGATGCATGAACGGATTTCGACGGTTACTGGCCGCCAGCGTGGCCACCTTTGGTTTGCTGACGTCAGCGCAATCGCTGCAGGCGGCTCAGGCGCCTATCCACTTTGCTGACCTGAACTGGGAAAGCGGCAGCCTGATCACCGAGGTGCTGCGGGTGATCGTCGAGAAAGGCTACGGCTTGCCGACCGATACCTTGCCGGGTACCACCATTACCCTTGAGACCGCGCTGGCCAACAATGACATCCAGGTGATTGGCGAGGAGTGGGCCGGGCGCAGTCCGGTCTGGGTCAAGGCCGAAGCCGAGGGCAAGGTCGTCGGTCTGGGCGATACGGTAAAGGGCGCCACTGAAGGCTGGTGGGTGCCGGAATACGTGATCAAGGGCGACCCGGCCAAAGGCATCAAGCCGCTGGCGCCGGATCTGCGCAGTGTCACTGATCTGAAGAAATACAAGGACGTGTTCAAAGACCCGGAAAGCCCAGGCAAAGGGCGTTTCCTCAACAGCCCGATCGGCTGGACTTCGGAAGTGGTCAACAAGCAGAAGCTCACGGCGTATGGCTTGCAGGACGACTACACCAACTTCCGCAGCGGTTCCGGCGCTGCGCTGGATGCCGAGATCAGCTCTTCGATTCGTCGCGGCAAACCGGTGTTGTTCTATTACTGGTCGCCGACGCCACTGCTTGGCAAATTCAAACTGGTGCAACTGGAAGAGCCGCCGTTCGATGCCGAGGCGTGGAAGACGCTGACCGACGCCGATAATCCCAATCCGAAACCAACCCGCTCGCTGGCATCGAAGCTGTCGATTGGCGTGTCTACGCCGTTTCAAAAGCAGAACCCGCAAATTGCCGAGTTCTTCAGCAAGGTCGATTTTCCCATCGAGCCGCTGAATAAAGCACTGGCGGATATGAGTGACAAGCACACCGCGCCTCGTGAGGCGGCGGTCGCGTTCATGAAAGCGCATCCAGACGTGTGGCAGGCCTGGTTACCCAAGGATGTGGCTGACAAGGTGACGGCTGATCTGAAATAACGCGGTCAACGCAGCGTACCGCCGACCGGTCGTGCAGGGGCAAAAAATCCGACTACGATGGTTTGTTCAAATCCCTTTGAAGGATTTCAACCATGACCTTTGTGTTGGCTCAATGGCTGGTGACTGTGTTTGCGGCAATCGGCCTGATGCACGTGTATTGGGCGTTGGGTGGGCAATGGGCGGCTGCGGTGGTGGTGCCGCAAGTGCCGGTGTCGGGCTTCGTGGCCTCGGTACGCCCGGCCTTCAAGCCCTCAGGCTGGCTGACGCTGGCAGTCGCCGCTGCGCTGCTGGTCATTGCGGCGCTGGTTTGTATGCGGGTCGGCTGGGGCATGCCGGCGGTGCAGCACAAGGCACTGCAATGGGTGATCAGCGCGATCGCGTTGCTGATGTTCGCTCGGGCGATCGGTGATTCGAATCTGGTCGGGTTCTTCAAGGAAGTGAAGGATTCGCGATTTGCGCGGCTGGATACCTGGGTGTATTCGCCGTTGTGTGCGCTGCTGGGGGCGGGGTTGTTGGCGGTGGCTTGGGTTTGAGCTGATGCGGAATTTGCGACGACCCGACTGGCTCTACGCGAGCAGGCTCGCTCCCACATGGGAGAGCGCATTCCTGGTGTAGCGATGGCGCCATCATAGGCGCCACAAAATCATCAGCTACCACTTTCAGTCTGACGACTGCTCACCTCAGCCGGCACATCATCCCCGGCCATCCGCTTGCGGAACAACGCCGCCCGCGCCAGCAGCAGGGTGGTCACTGGCACGGTGATCGCCAACAGAATCGGAATCAGCCAGGCATGCACCACTGGCCCGGACTTCAGCGCTGAGAAGCAAATGATCGACGCCAGTGCCACACACCAGGCACCGATTGTCGACGCCAGAGCTGGCGGATGCATGCGCTGGAAGTAATCCTTCATGCGCAGCAATCCGGTCGCGCCCAGCAGGGTAAACACGCCGCTGAGCACCAGCAGCACCGCTACCGGAATCTCGACCCACAAAGACAATTCGGCATTCATTCGATCACCTCGCCACGCAGCAGGAATTTCGCCAGGGCAAACGAGCCGACGAAGCCGAACAGCGCAATCAACAGCGCCGCTTCAAAGTAGGTATCACTGGCGTAACGAATGCCCAGGGTCAGCATCATCAGCATGGCGACGATGTACAGGTAATCCAGCGCCAGTACCCGATCCTGCGCTGACGGGCCTTTGAACAGGCGCACCAGGGTTAGCGCCATTGCTACGCAGTACAGAAACAGCGTCAGCAGAATCGCATTCGACAGCAATGGGCTCATTCGAAAATCTCCATCAACGGTCGCTCGTAGGTGCTTTTGAAGTGCTCGATGAACTGCGCTTCGTCGTGCAGATCCCAGACATGCAGCAACAGGACGCTGCGGTCCAGCGCCAGCTCCGACCATACGGTCCCGGGGACTACGGTGCAGATCATCGCCAGTGCCGCCAGACCATGAGCATCACGCAGATCGAGCGGCACCTTGATAAAGCATGAGTTGGGCGGGCGCCGTCCGGCGTTGAGTACGCCCCAGGCGACGATCAGGTTGGACATGATCACGTCACGACCGACCAGGAGAAACAGGCGCAGCACGGCCATCGGATTGCGAATGCGTGCACGTTTCGGCCGCAATTTGCGCATCATCAGCGGCGCGGCGAAACCCAGCGCGGCACCGAGCAACAGGTTGCCCGGGCTGACGGACAGGTTCAGGGTCAGCCACAAGACCCACAGCGCCAGCGATAGCCACGGAGCCGGAAACAGTCGATTCATGGCTGCACCTCGAGCATGTCAGCTCTGGCTTGCGGACTCGGCACCGCACGTGTACCGAGAACTGCGAGCACATATTGCTGCGGATTGTTCAGCGCATCGGCCGTAGCCTGGGTGTAGCGCAACAGCGGTTCAGCCTTGAACGTCAGGACAATGCTCAGCCCGAGCAGCAGAAATATCGGCGCGCATTCGAGTTTGCGCAGCAGTGGTGACGGGCGCTCCTCCGGTGTCCAAAAACGCTGAATGCCGAGGCGGGAGAAGGCCATGAGGGAGGCCAGACCGGTCAGGATCAACAGGGCCAGCAATCCCCATGCGCCGGGAGGCAGCGGCGCCGCAGTGCCAAGTCCCAACGGGTTGAGCAATGCCCCGATCAGGCTGAGCTTGCCGATAAATCCGGAGAGCGGTGGCATGCCGATAATCAACAGCGCGCAGGCAATGAAGCTCAAACCGAGAAAGGCCATGGTCCACGGGATGACCTGACCGACCACGGCTTTCTGTTCGTCGTCGAGGTTGATGCCCTTGGGCGGTTGCAGCGATTCCTGCGGGCGCGGAAGCAGTTCGCTTTCGTCCTCCAGCGGAATTTCGTTGGCCGAGCGCGAGCGCTCGATCAGTTCGGCCAAGAGGAACAGCGCGCTCAGCGCCAGGGTCGAGCTGACCAGATAGAACAGTGCAGCACCGATCAGGTTTGGCTGGGCGAAGCCGATCGCCGAGAGCAGGATCCCCGCCGACACCAGAATGCTCAGGCTGGCCATGCGCTCCAGGCGTTGCGCGGCGATAATCGCCAGCCCTGCGCAAGCCATGGTCGCCATGCCGCCGTAGATGAGCCAGTCGCCGCCGAAGAATGCCGAGGCGCCTGCCTGACCGGAAAACAACAGGGTCCACAAGCGCAGCAGGGTGTACACGCCGACCTTGGTCATGATCGCGAACATTGCCGCCACCGGCGCGCTGGCGGATGAATAAGCCGGCACCAGCCAGAAATTCAGCGGCCACATCCCAGCCTTGGCCAGAAACGCTACCGCAAGAATCCCCGCGCCAGCATGCAGCAGGCCACGATCAGCTTCCGGCACCAGCGGAATCTTCATCGCCAGATCGGCCATGTTCAACGTGCCGGTCACCCCATAGATCAACGCCGCGCCGATCAGGAACAGTGACGAGGCCAACAGGTTGATCGAAATGTAATGTAACCCCGACGACACCCGCGCCCGGCCCGAGCCGTGCAGCAACAAGCCGTAGGATGCAGCAAGCAACACTTCGAAGAACACAAACAGATTGAACAGATCCGCCGTCAGGAAGGCGCCATACAGGCCCATCAGCTGGATCTGGAACAGAGCGTGAAAGCTCGAGCCGGCGCCGTCCCAGCGGGCCATGGCAAACAGCAACGCACTGACGCCGATAACGCCGGTCAGCACCAGCATCAGTGCCGACAGGCGATCAACCACCAGGACGATGCCAAACGGTGCCTGCCAGTTGCCCGGCAGGTACACACCGATGGAGCCGGGCACCCCGGTGGTCTGCGTCCATTGCAGCAGCATCACTGAAATAAACAGGCCGAGGAGGCTGGAGAACAGGTTGATTTTCGCCTTCAGCGGCCGGTGTTTCTCGCCGAGCATCAGCATGATTGCGGCGGTCAGCAGCGGCAGCAGGATCGGTGCGGCGATCAGGTGAGTCATCGCCATCATTCTTTAGGCTCCCGGCCGTCGACGTGGTCGGTGCCGGTCAAGCCGCGCGAGGCGAGCAATACGACGAGGAACAGCGCGGTCATGGCGAAGCTGATGACGATAGCCGTCAGTACCAGCGCCTGGGGCAGCGGGTCGGTGTAGTGCAGCAAGTCCTGGGTCACGCCGTCCTTGATCACCGGCTCCTTGCCGATGAACAGGCTGCCCATGCTGAAAATGAACAGGTTGACCGCATACGACAACAGACACAGGCCCATGACCACCTGAAAGGTACGCGGCCGCAGGATCAGCCAGACCCCGGACGCGGCGAGAATGCCGATGGCGATTGCGATGACTTCTTCCATCAGACGGCTCCTTTGCTGGCGACGGACTTGGGCAGCGAGGCCGTCTTGTGGCCGCGCACCGATTGGTGGGCGAGGGCGGTGAGAATCAGCAGCGTCGACCCGACCACCACGGCGTACACGCCGATGTCGAAGAACAGCGCACTGGCGATATGGATATCGCCCAGCAACGGCACGCTGATGTGCCAGGTATGAGTGGTGAGGAACGGATAGCCGACCAGCATCGCACCGAGACCGGTGGCGGTGGCGAACAGCAGACCGGTGCCCATCCAGCGCAATGGGCGCAGGCTCATTTGCGCCTCGACCCACTGCGTGCCGGCAACCATGTATTGCAGGATAAAGGCCACCGACATCACCAGCCCGGCGACAAAACCGCCGCCCGGCTGATTGTGCCCACGCATGAACAGATAGAACGACACCACCAGTGCGACAGGCAGCAGCAGGCGCACCAGCACAGCCGGCACCATCATGAAGCCGAGCGCGGTGTCGCTGGCCGAACGCGGGTTGACCAGATCGGTGACCACGTCCGGTGCCAGCAGACGTTGCTGCGCCGGCAATTGCAGGCTTTCTTTCGGCGGGCGGAAGCGGCGCAGCAGGGCGAACACGGTGAGCGCCACGGCGACCAGCACGGTGATTTCGCCGAGGGTGTCGAAGCCACGGAAGTCCACCAGCATCACGTTGACCACGTTGCTGCCGCCGCCCTCGGGCAGGGCGCGACTGAGGTAGAAAGAGGAAATATGGTTGGGCGTCTGCCGGGTGAGCATGGCGTAGGACAACAGCGCCATCCCCGCACCGACCGCAATCGACAGCAGCAAGTCGCGCAGACGACGGATACGCGCCTTGCGCAGGCTGCCTGGCAGTGGTGAGACCTCTTCGATGCGTCGCGGCAACCAGCGCAGGCCAAGCAGGATCAACACCGTGGTCACCACTTCGACTGCCAGTTGTGTCAGCGCCAGATCCGGCGCCGAGAACCAGACAAAGGTCACGCAGGTCATCAGGCCACAGACGCTGACCATGGTCAGGGCGGCGAGACGGTGATATTTGGCCTGCCATGCGGCGCCAAGCGCACAGGCGATCGCCAGCAGCCACAGGGTCACGAAGACAATGGATCCTGGGATTTTCGGCCGGTCACCCCACGTCAGCGTGCTGTGCAGCATCGGAATCAGACCGGCGAGCACGGCGGCCGAAACCATCAGGAACAACTGCATCTGCAAGCGCTTGGTGCCCAGTCGCCGCTCGACGCGCCGGGCGATGCGCATCATTACGACCAGACTGCGCTCGAACAAACGCTTGCCGTTGAAGCGGCCCACCAGCGGCGGGTACTTGAAACGGCCCAGCTTGAACTGCTTGCGCAGCAGCAGATAGAGGATGATGCCGCCGGACATGGCGATCAGGCTCATGATCATCGGCGCGTTCAAGCCGTGCCAGATGGCCAGGCTGTATTCCGGCAACTCCCCGCCAACTACGGGCAGCGCTGCAGCGGCGAGCAGTGGCCCGACGATCTGCGCCGGGAAAATCCCCACCAGCAGACAGGTGAATACCAACAACTCGACGGGTGCGCGCATCCAGCGTGGCGGCTCGTGCGGCGTGTGTGGCAGGTCAGTGGCGGTGGGGCCGAAGAACACGTCGACGGTGAATCGCAGGGAGTAGGCGACGCTGAACATGCCGGCGATGGTCGCGACGATCGGCAGACTGGTTTCGACCCACGCCGTGGCGTTGATGAACACGGTTTCGGCGAAAAACATCTCTTTCGACAGGAAACCGTTGAGCAGCGGCACGCCGGCCATTGAGGCACTGGCGACCATGGCCAGTGTTGCCGTATAGGGAATCAGTTTGATCAGACCGCTGAGCTTGCGGATATCACGGGTGCCGCTTTCGTGGTCGATGATGCCGGCGGCCATGAACAGCGAAGCTTTGAACGTCGCGTGATTGAGAATGTGAAACACCGCCGCCACCGCGGCCAGTGAACTGTTCAGGCCCAGGAGCAAAGTGATCAGACCCAGATGGCTGATGGTCGAGTAGGCCAGCAAACCTTTGAGATCGTTCTGGAACATGGCGCAGTACGCGCCAAGCAACAGAGTGCAGGCGCCCGCTCCGCTGACGATGTAGAACCATTCCTCACTGCCGGACAGCGACGGCCACAGACGTGCCAAAAGGAAAACCCCGGCCTTGACCATGGTCGCCGAGTGCAGATAGGCCGAGACGGGCGTCGGTGCCGCCATCGCGTGGGGCAGCCAGAAGTGAAACGGGAATTGCGCGCTTTTGCTCAGCGCGCCGATCAGGATGAGTGGCAAAAGAACAGGGTAGAGGGCATGTTCGCGAATCAGATCGCCGGCGGCCAGGACCTTGTCCAGGTCATAGCTGCCGACGACATGGCCGAGAATCATGACCCCCGCCAGCAGACATAATCCGCCGGCACCGGTGACCATCAGCGCCATATAAGCACCGCGCCGCGCATCGGCGCGGTGGTGCCAGTAGCCGATCAGCAGAAACGAGAAGAGGCTGGTCAGCTCCCAGAAAAACACGATCTGAATCAGATTACCGGAGATCACCAGGCCAAGCATGGCGCCCATGAACGCCAGAAAAAACGCGAAAAAACGTGGCACCGGGTCGTCCGGCGACATGTAGTAACGGGCATATAAGGAGACAAGTGTGCCGATGCCCAGCACCAGCATCGAGAACAGCCAGGCGAAGCCGTCCATGCGCAAAATGAAGTTCAGCCCGAGGCTGGGCAACCACATGAATTCTTCGCGGATCACGCCGCCGTGGGCGATTTGCGGGTACAGCATTGCGACCTGAACGGTGCCGATCAAAGCGACCAGACCCGCCAGCAGCGATTCGGCATTGCGCGCATTGTGCGGCAGCACCGCTGCCAGACAGCTACCGATGAACGGCAGAAGCAGTAGAACTATCAGGGACATAGGCTTCTAATCTGCGGAAGTTTGTGAAGCATCATACGTGCCAGCTCCCTGATCACCAAACGCGAGGATGTCTCAGAATCCTACAAAGTAGTCTGGAATTTTGTGTTTGGCGTTGTTTCAGGGGCAACAATGGTGCGGCGCTTTCGCGAGCAGGCTCGCTCCCACACTGGAATGCATTTCAAAAGGTGGGAGCGAGCCTGCTCGCGAAAGCATGGGTACAACGAGAGAAGATTGCGGGTCACGCCTGCGTTTCCCGCTCCAGCTCAGCTTCTGCCTCGGTGGACCTTCCCTTGGTCTTCAACTCACTGACAATCACCGCCGCCACAATCAGCCCGGCGCCCACCAGTGCAATCGCCGGCAAGCGCTCTCCGGCAATCCGTCCGACAATCCCGGCCCACACCGGTTCACCGGCATAGATCAACGTCGCCCGAGTCGGCGAAACGCTCTTCTGCGCCCAGTTCATCGCCACCTGAATCGCCGCACTTGCTGCGCCCAGACCCAGAGCGGTCACCAGCAACAACCAGGAAAATTCCGGAATCACTTCACCGGTCGGGACCACCAGCAAGAACGACAACACCGCCGTCACCGCCAGTTGCACCACCGTCACTCGCCGCACATCCACCTGCCCGGCGAAAGTGCTGATCAAAATGATTTCAGCAGCAATCGCAACGGCGCTGATCAATGTCGCAATTTCTCCGGGACTGAAATTCAGCGCCGCCCCCGAAGGACCCGACAACAACATCAAACCGGTAAACGCCAGCATGATGCCGATACTTGGCATCAACCCCGGACGCCGTCCCAGCACCAGCCATTGCAGCAGCGGCACAAACGGTACATACAGCGCGGTAATGAACGCCGACTGACTGCTCGGAATGCTTTGCAACCCGACCGTCTGCAAGCCATAACCAAGCATGATCGCCACGCCGATGAATGACCCTGCCTTGACTTCGAACAAGGTCAACTCGCGCAGGTGCCGCCAGGAAAACATCGCCACGATCGCCGCCGCTGCGGCGAAGCGCAGGCCGACAAAAAACATCGGGCCGCTGACCGTCATGGCATGTTGCACAATCAGAAACGTGCCGCCCCAGATCATGGTGATCAGCACCAGCACGCACTCGGCTTTGCTGAAGCGGGAAAAGCGGATTCGGGACGCAGAATTGTTTGGCGACATCATGACCTTGCGCACATTAAAAGGGAGGCCGCACAATGCCGCCAACGTTGCGCAGTATACTGCCCAACCCTACCGAGTGAGCAATATAGTGCACAAAGATTCGACTCAGCGAGCCTCCGTCCTGCAACACGTCAGCCAGAACGTTCGACGCCTGCGCCATGCGGCGGATATGAGCCAGACCGCACTGGCGGAAAAGTCCGGGGTCAGCCGACGGATGCTGGTGGCGATCGAGGCGGGGGAAAAGAATGTCAGCCTGACCACGCTTGATCGCGTCGCCGAAGCGCTCGACGTTGCGTTCAGTGATCTGATCCAGGCGCACGATGCGCGCGACCCGAGCCGTATCAACGAGGTTGCCTGGGCTGGCACGATTGCGGGCAGCAGGGCCGTGCTGCTGTCCAAAGCCACCGCGAGCCGCGAAGTCGAGCAATGGGAGTGGTGCCTGCAACCGGGCGAGGTCTACCCGTCGCAACCGGATGCCGATGGCTGGAGCGAGCAGATCTACGTATTTGAGGGTTGCCTGACGCTGATGCTCGGCGATCAGCCGCAGTACATCAACAAAGGAGAGTTTTTCATGTTCGCCAGCAATCAACCGCATGCCTACCGCAACGATGGCGATGTGGCTGCGCGGTTCGTGCGTAATGTGGTGATCTGAATGGAGCAGCCTGCGGACATTCTGATCATCGGCGGCGGCCTCAGTGGCACCATGCTGGCGGTGCAATTGTTACGCCTGCCTGGACAACGAAAAATTGCGATTATCGAGCCGCGTGCTGAACTGGGACGTGGCGAGGCTTACAGCGCAGTCGAGTTGGGACATACGCTGAACGGCAACGCGGCGCGGATGAGCGTCGACCCGGATAATCCTGATGATCTGACGCAGTGGCTGACCGCGCATATTGCCGGCGGCGGCTGGCTGGAATCTGCCGAGCAGGACGTGCCGGTCAGTGAGCTGTTTCCGCCGCGTGGCCTGTTCGGGGTCTATGTGCAACAGCGTCTGGCCGAAGCCAGGGCAGTGGGGGCTCTGCAAGGTTCGACCGTTGAACATATTTGTGCTGAAGCCGTCGACCTGCAAAGCGATTCCGGCTCAATGCAGCTCACCTTGAGTGATGGCCGGACTTTGCGTGGATCGCTGGCAGTGCTGGCCACCGGCATGTTTCCCGCCGCCCGCACGCCGCAGACGCAATCCAGTGGCCTTAACGCCGCAGCGCTTGATCCCTGGGATGTGGCGGCCATGCGCGAACTCGACCCGCAGTCCAACGTGCTGATCATCGGCTCCGGTCTGACCATGGTCGATGCCGTGGTATCGCTGGAGCAGGCCGGGCATCGCGGGCCGATCGAGGTATTCTCCCGGCATGGCCTGCTCCCGCACGTGCGCCGTCAACCGCCGACCTGGGTGGATTTTCTGGCAGCAGATCACAGCATCCGCACGCCACGCCAGTTGGTGCGCGAATTGCGTCGACATTGTCGCGACGCAGTCGCCCAAGGCATCGACTGGCAGGCGCCGCTGGATACGGTTCGCGCGCACATCGCGCGGTTGTGGAGTCAGGCGACTGACGTGCAGCGTCGACAATTCGTACGGCATGTGCGGCCATGGTGGGAGAGTCATCACCATCGTTCGCCGCCACTGAGTGCCGAGTTGATCGAACGGCTGCACAAGGAAGGACGCTTGCGCATTCACGCCGCGTCATTCAAGGGCATTGAGCCCGGCGCTGGCGATGCTGTGACCATTCGCATCCGTCCTCGTGGTGAGACTGAAACATCTACTGTGAGTGGTGCGGCGCTGATCAACTCCAGCGGTATTGAATACGACTGGCGGCGAGTCGCACGACCGTTGCCGCAGCAATTGCTGGCGCGGGGGCTGGTGCAGCCGGGGCCGCTGGCGCTGGGGATCACAGCAAATGACGGCGCAGTGGTAGATGCCGAAGGGCAGGTAAGTGCTCGGTTGTTCGCCATGGGCCCGCCGTTGCGCGGGATGTGGTGGGAGAGTACGGCAGTAACGGACGTCGCTGCGCAGGCTAAAGCGTTGGCTTGGCGGTTGGTGGACAGCCCGAAAGATTGATGTGGTCTTTTGAGCTCCTTCGCGAGCAGGCTCGCTCCCACAAGGGGATTCAGGTTGTGACTACAATTTGCGGCACACCATAAATCCTGTGGGAGCGAGCTTGCTCGCGAAAGCGTCATCTGATTCAACGTCTCTGTTGAATGAAAGACCGCTATCGCTGGCAAGCCAGCTCCCACATTGGGCTTTTGTGACGGCTTGAGATTATGCAACCACGCGATAACACGGCACATACGCCGCGCCACCCGGCAACTTCATCCGGTGCTGGGCGACGAAGGCTTTGAGCAGTGCATCAAGCGGCTGCATGATCGCCGCATCGCCACGGATCTGATACGGCCCGTGTTCTTCGATCAGGCGAATGCCCTTGTCCTTGACGTTACCGGCGACGATCCCGGAAAACGCCCGACGCAGATTGGCCGCCAGTTCGTGCGGTGGCTGGTCGCGGTGCAGTTTCAGGTTGGCCATGTTTTCGTGGGTCGGATCGAACGGGCGCTGAAAGCCCTCATCGATCTTCAACAGCCAATTGAAATGGAACGCATCGTTACGCTCGCGGCGGAACTGCTTCACCGCTTTCAGGCCTTGAGTCATCTGCCGCGCCACTTCGGCCGGGTCGTCGATGATGATCTCGTAATGCTGCTTCGCCGCTTCGCCGAGGGTCGCGATGACGAACGCATCCAGCTGTTCCAGATACGGCGCGGCATGCTTCGGCCCGGTGAGGATGACCGGGAAGGGCAGGCCTGCGTTGTCCGGGTGCATCAGGATGCCGAGCAGGTACAGGAACTCTTCGGCCGTACCGGCGCCGCCCGGGAAAATGATGATGCCGTGGCCGACACGGACGAAGGCTTCCAGACGTTTTTCGATGTCCGGCAGGATCACCAGCTCATTGACGATCGGGTTCGGCGCTTCGGCGGCGATGATGCCTGGCTCGGTCAGGCCGAGGTAGCGACCGCCGTGAATGCGTTGTTTGGCATGGGCAATGGTCGCGCCTTTCATCGGGCCTTTCATCACGCCAGGGCCGCAACCGGTGCAGATGTCGAGGCTGCGCAGGCCCAGTTCGTGGCCGACTTTCTTGGTGTATTTGTACTCTTCGGTATTGATCGAGTGGCCGCCCCAGCACACCACGATTTTCGGCTCGACACCCGGGCGCAGGGTGCGCGCGTTGCGCAGCAGGTGGAATACGTAGTCGCTGATGCCTTGGGAATTGCTCAGGTCGATGCGCTGACTGTCGAGTTCGTTCTCGGTGTAGACGATGTCGCGCAGGGCGCTGAAGAGCATTTCGCGGGTGCTGGCGATCATCTCGCCGTCGACGAACGCGTCGGCCGGAGCGTTCAGCAGCTCCAGGCGTACACCGCGATCCTGTTGGTGTATACGGATTTCGAAGTCCTTGTAGGCTTCGAGGATGGTCTTGGCATTGTCGACATGCGCGCCGGTGTTGAGGATGGCCAGGGCGCACTGGCGGAAGAGGGTATAAGTGCTGCCGGATCCGGCTTCGCTCAGTTGCTGAACTTCACGTTGAGAAAGGGTTTCCAGACTGCCTTTCGGACTGACCGAGGCATTGATTACGTGTCGTTGGGTCATGCAGTGATCCTTAAAACGATGTCATCCACAACGCAGCGGATGGCATCCGAATAGTGTGTATCCATGAATGAAGATGGCACGATCTGCGCTATACCGCCATGTCCCCGTTGGACGCTGAAAAGATGAAAAGGAGCCCCAGCATAGCTAAAACCCGGTGCGATGCGATAATGCGCCGGCGAGTTTTTTCCGTTGCGCCTTTCGTCACCCAGGGAAGTCATTTTCGATGTTCGAGATTCAGCCGATAGACCCCGCTACCTTTCGTCAGCAGACCCGCCGCAGCACGATCATCATCGCCGTGCTGTTCCTGCTGCTGGCCATGCTGTTTTCGTCGGTTGCGGTGGCAGTGTTCGGTGAACCCGACGGGGATAACCTGCGTTTCAATGTCGGCGGCGTATTCGTGGCGTTTCTGCTGACGGCGGCGCTGTTGCGCGGGCGTTTCTGGCATCAGACCTGGATGGCCCCGGCGGTGTACAGCTGGCGCCTCAAGCGCAATCTGATGAGCATCACCAACGTGATGCATCAGGTAACAGCGGCGGTGCAGAACGACGATCCGACGGCGATGAAGGTGTTGCGTTTCTATCACCTCGGATTGCTGCAAATGCATGAGCTGGACGGCAATTCCAGCGATCACGGACAACTGCGTGACGAAGTCGCACAGCACAAGGCGCGGATGCAGGCGCTAGGACTTGATCCTGACCAGCCACGCTTCGATCCGCAGTGGCTGGAAACGTTGAAACCGGCCTCGCGTTAAAACGGAATGCGCCGGGCGCGGCGCAGTTTCCACGAGCGCAGCAGTCGTGCGTACACCAACAGGTTGACCGCCAGCACCACGCTGCCAAGTGCCAGTTGAATCTGCGGCGTCAGACCGGCCGGGTAGATGATCGGCCAGATGTAATGCTCAATGAAACCGCCGGCGTATTCGGTCTGCCCGGCCGCGTGGCGCATCAGGTTTTCCCAGTAGGTCAACGGACAGGTCAGGTGCAGCACCTCGACCGCCACGCCCCAGGCAGCCGCCGGCAGGTGCAGCCACATCAATCGTGGCCAGCGCAGCACCAGCAGCCCGCCGAACAGTACGAACAAGATGAAACACAAGTGAAACAGCACCAGCCCGTCGGCGGCGATTCGGTACAGCATGGCGTCTTCCTGACGTAAGGGGAGATGACGCTATGGTACGCCGCGCGGGACAAAATGCGTTGGTGAATCTGGGCGCGCAAAAGTGTTCTACCCTTTAACGATCATCAACTGTTCTGAGGTGAGGTGCACATGGCAACTGAGCAAACGCGTGCGGAAGATGATGAGCCAACGGAAGAAGAAATCGAGCAGCAGAAGAGGCAGGAAAAAACCTGGAAGCATGATGACAGCCGCGAGCTGTCGGACCGCGATCAGGAGCGTCCGCTGAAACCTTGAACAGCGCATACGAAGAGCCCCGCATCAGCGGGGCTCTTCGCGTTTCAGAAGTCTTCCAGCTGCGTGAAATCCGGGTAGGTCGCTCGATACCCCAACGTTCGATCGATCCACGCATTGAGCTCATTGACCATCACCGGCGGATGGCCGGGATAACCCTCGAGAGTGCTGCGCAAGGTGCGTTCGATATCGGGCACGCTGTGCAGGTTTCGGGTCTTGATGTAATGGCCGATAAAACAGTCGAGTTCCAGGCGTTCTGTCTTGGACAGATGGACACACTTCAGGCCGCTGACCTGTTTGATTGCAAAATCGTCGCTCACTTATTTCTCTGCAAGGCTTGAAAGTTGTTGATGGATTCCTGATTTCTTTGACTCTTTGGTCAACTGGTATACCAATCGGAAAGGCGGCGCGCATGCTATCCGCAGCGCGGGGAAATGTATGTATGACTGTCGAAATGTCTGACAGGCGGTTGATTCGCTCAAACGGCTGTTTTACGGGGGGCTGTATCGCGGTTGAAACACTTTTTGTAACGCGCGGGATTCAGTGACGGGCTCGCTTGATTAACGCAGCAGTGAAGTAATTATTTAGTCGACTCGTTCTATCAATTGCGCACCTTGATTACGCGTATTACCGACCGCTTTGCCGACTTTGTACCATTCGAAGGCATCACTGGGCTCGCCTTCAAACAGCAGCATCTGCTCGGCGCGCTCCAGTGGCGCAGCCGGATCAAGCCATTCCCGAGCCCGCGTCGAATCGAAGACCACCGGGCGGCGATCGTGAATATCGAGCAGGCCGCCCAGGCTGTCAGCGGTGATGATGACGAATCCGTCGTCCTCCCTCGGCGCAACCCCCGGTGCCGGAAACTGGCCGATACCAGCACAGAAAACCGGAGCCTGATCCGCCCGACGAATCAACCAGGGCTGGCGGGATTTTTCCCCGGTATCAACCCACTCAAACCAGTTGTCGACCGGCACAATCAGCCGCTGCCGCCAGATTGCCCGGAAGAACGCGCCGTGGGCGACTTTCTCCACCCGAGCGTTGATAGGTGGGGCACGATCCTTGGCCCAATGCGGCCGCCAGCCCCAATGCAGATTGTCGGCATGAATGGCCTGTTCGTGCTGATGCAGAACCGCCAGCGCAGTGGTGGGCGCTGCGTTGTAGCGATTGAGCGGCGCATCGCCAACGTGATTGATCAACGCATCGGGGATGCTGAGCACCGCGACGAAATCGTGAATCCCACGGTACTGCGTGAGTCTTCCGCACATGGCTGAAATCTCCTTGAGGAAATTTGAGTCTAGTCGGACATGCCGATGTGCCTTGCCTATGACGCACTGAAACCAGCACCGGAACCAAACCCTGTGTACCTTATCCAACCTGCGCTCGCGGATAGCCGCGCAGGGATGGACAAAGGCGATGGAGTTTTGCCATTCGACAATACGACGGCCTCGGCCGGACTCAGGGCAAGACATGACATCCGGATGCAAACTTCTTTGTGTTGCGCTCATCGCGCTCGGTCTGGCCGGTTGCATCGCCGCGCCGATCGACATGACCACGCAAACCGAAACGCGCCTGATGGCCCAGGCGCCCGTACGTTTTCTCCTGACGTTCGATGATGGCCCCAGCGCTTCAGGATGGTGGAATCCCACGGCGACGGTGCTCGACAGCCTCAAAAGCAATCCGCTGCAGGCAGACATCAAAGCCGTGTTTTTCGTGCAGACCCGTGCGCCGAGGGCGGGTGACAGCGAGATCGGTCGCAGCCTGATGCGTCGTGAGCACGCCGAGGGACATATTCTCGCGTTTCACACAGCGACTCACTGGCACACCAACCATCGCTCGCTCGATCCGCAAGAGCTGGAGCAATCGCTGACCGATGGCAGCGCTGACATTGCCGCCATCACCGGAGCGCCGCCCAAGCTGTTGCGCCCACCGTTCTGGAACTACGACAAGCGCACATTTGCGGCCTATCAAAAACACGGCTTGCATGTCTTGCTCACGGACATGAGTGCCAACGACGGCAAGATATGGGGCTTCAACGCCAGTCCTCGGCGTCGGGCGAACATGCTGCGGCAGTTATCGGAAGTGCGCGAGCGCATCGCTGTTGGTCAATTGCCGACCGTGGATGGCGTGATCCCGGTCGTGGTGACGTTCCATGATCTAAATCGCTACACCGCGCGCCACACTCGCGAATATCTACAGATTCTGCTCGATAGCGCGGCGGCGACCGGGGTCAGACTGGCGGACGAGCCGTTCTACGACGATCAGGCCGCACTGCAAAAAGCCGCGTTGGCGCGTACGGTTCAGCAAAGCGCTGAGCCGGTGAATCTGCCCGGTATATGGAACTGGATCTGGGATCACGACGCGCATTGAATGGCGTGAGTGAGTTGTGATCGGCTTGGCATTCCCGAGCGGGCAATCAACAGACCGTGGGTCTATGCTCGATGGATCGATTCTCCGCCTGCGAGGCGCCCGTCCATGCTTGCCATTGCCGATATTTGCCGGATCGTCGAGTCAGGCTTCCCCACGTTCAAGTGTGATTGCACACCGACCGGACAAGGTCTGTTGCGGATCAAGGTGTATGAGCCGGGCAGTGGGCGTGTCGAGTTGTTGCTTGACGGCGTTTCTCCCGAACATCTGGTGACGATTCGCGATATTTCAAATTTCATCGGTGAGTTGCGAACGGAAATCAGCGCGGGTCGCCGGGCGTTCGCCGGCTGATCGTTATAAACGCCGTTGAAAGGCCTGCACGATGCGCCGTGTCGCGTCGTTGGTTTCAAGATTGTGCACGGCATCGAGCGGGTACCAGATGCAATCGACGATCTCGTTCTGCGGGCGCACGTCGTCGAGGTTGACCACCGAAGCCTCGTACACATGATGGCGCGTAGTGCCCGCTTGAAAGTCCATCAGGTACAGGACGTTCTCAGCATTGAGCCCGGTTTCCTCCTGCAACTCGCGCACCGCTGCCGCCGCACGGGTTTCCCCGGGTTCGACTTTGCCCCCGGGTAATGACCAGTGATGGCGGGGTTTGCGTACCAGGAGGATATGTCGATCCTGTTCGCAAATGACGGTGGCGCGTACTTTCATGATTGCCCTGTTGATCGATGTCATAAAACTGCAATATTCGAGCCGCAGGCGGATTTAAAGGTTCCCTATTGATTAAGGAGCCATTTGCACAGCAAAAAGTGCCGGTGAATTGACATGTATCAGGGCGAATCGGGTTTACACCGCAGCAAGAAGCGGGTGTAAGGTAAGCCCGTACCCCGAAAACACCGTTGGCAAAAGGGAGGTGCTCATGAGCATTCCAATGCTGAACAAGCTGCGCATGAACGGTTATGACGTGCTAAGCGTGAACAACGGCCCGTGGCGGGTCTGCACCCAAGGCGACCGATTGGCGTCATTCACCAGCAGGGAGGAAGCGATGGCCTATGCGGCGGCGCTTCCCGGTTACAAAAAGCGCTCCCGGCAGGGGCAAAGCCACAGCAGCGGTTGAGGCTGTGTAACGAAAGAGCCCCGGTTTCGACTGGGGCTTCTTGTTTGTGGCTTTGGAACGCTTGTCAGTGCACCTTGATTCGGCTGATGGTCCGGGCTTTTACCTCCTTGGCATAGATCTGCAATCTCTCTTCGTCGCTTTGCAGGATTTCGCACGACCGCAACACGGTCTGGGCGTCTGCCTCGTTGCCGGATTTGCGCAGTTGTTCAGCGATGCGCTTGAGATCGACCGCCGACCATCTCAGGTCCGACGCCACGCTTTGCAAATCCCGTTGAAGTTCGTGTTCGTATTCATTGAGCCGCATGATCACCTCCTGAACGTTCTCGGTAGAAAAGAGTAGTCGCATTTTCCCGGATGCGGCCAAGTCATCTGACGCCCGGCTGAACCGATGTGAAAAATTGTCCAAACGCCGGTAACGGCGGGTTGCCACGATGGATGTGCAAGCGGTTAAACGGTACATTCAGCTTTTTTTCGCACAGGTAAACAACATGCGCGTATGGATCGGCAGTCTGGCACTTGCTCTGTTGACGGGGTGCTCGTTACCGGCGTCGCTGGTGCCGGGCGAGCCAAACCTCAGCAAGACCAGTGACAAGCCACCCAAGGAATATGCTGCGTGTTTGTTACCGTTGTGGCAGAAGGACGTGGCCAAGACTTCGCAGACGTCGATTTCCAACGGCTACCGGATTACCGCGCCGAGCATTATCACGGCGGATGAGATTCTCGATATCGTCAAATACAAGGACGGCAGCAAAGTGTCCCTCTATCAGGGGCCGCCGTGGGCCAAGTCCGGGTCGCTTCGCCAATCGGTGCGTAATTGCCTGTAACCGGGCGCCCGGATCTCAAAAAAGGCAGACACTGAAGTTCGGTGTCTGCCTTTTTTCATCGGATGGAGACTCCAGCCAAACGCTCGCAATGAGCTGTGACAGTTGCCCGCGAGGCGCAGCAGGATCCTTGACTAGGCTTTGAATGTCGGCCCGTGACGGGTTCGGCATGACTGAAAGGAGCCTCGGATCATGGATGATCTGGTCAAGGACATCATTCCGCTGTTGCACTACCTCATCCCCGGGTTTCTATCGACCTGGATCTTCTATTCACTTACGGCATTCAAGCGACCGGATACGTTCGGCCAGATCGTGCAGGCGCTGATATTCACATTTGTGATTCAGGGCGCGGTGTTGGCGGTGGGCAACCTCTGTTTGTGGATTGGCTCGAAGGGTTTTTCATTAGGAAACTGGGATGATCGGGCGCAAACGCTCTGGGCATTTATGTTTTCGCTGATGCTGGGTTTGTTTGCCTGTTACCTGGCTACGAGTGACAAATTGCACGGCTGGTTACGTAAGCGAAACGTCACGAAACAATCTTCTTTCCCCAGTGAATGGTTCTGCGCTTTCGCCCAATTCGACCGGTTCATAACCCTGCATTTACATGACGAGAGGCGCGTGTTTGGCTGGCCTGTCGAGTGGCCGTCCGAATCCAGTTGCGGCCAGTTCGTGATGCAGAATCCACGTTGGGTTAATGACGATGGCAAGTCGACGCCTTTTGGTGCCGAAATTTTGCTGATAGATTCCGCGCAAGTTAAGTGGGTTGAATTCAGCCCGGTATCAGAGGGTTCATCATGACGACTGCAAGAGCACCGCGACCAATGCCAAAGCAATACGAACGCCTGTTCACAGGGCCTGACGGCAAGCCGCTGGAGGAGCCGTTGATCAAAGCCCCGAGCGCTCCGCCTCCGCTCAAATACAGGTTGCCACAATAATTTTCAGCCCCAACCCTGCAACACCGCCCGGCGAATCGCCTCCAGCAACATCGCGAACGCCGGGTTGTCATTGTTCTCCCTCCAGATCAGATGCAGTTCGCTCTGCACCCCTTCGCCCAGATCGATCTCGCGAAATACCACATTCCTGAACACCACGCTGGTCGCGCAACGCGGTACCAGCGCCAGGCCCATGCCAGCGTTGACCAACGCCAGAATCGTCAGCGATGAACCCAGCCATTGCACGTAATCCGGCGCCACCCGCGCTGAGCGCAGCGTGCCGGTCAACAGTTCGTTGAACGGCGGATAGGCTTCATGGGAGTACATCAGGAACGGTTGTTTATCCAGATCGGCGACAGACACTTCAGTCGCGTTTGCCAACTTGTGCCCGCTGGGCACCGCCAGGACAAACGGTTCACGCACCAGGCATTCGGTGGCATAGCCCGGTTCCTGCAATGGCGCTCGGGCAATGCCCAGGTCGATACGGCGAGCTCGCAACGCCTCGTGCTGTTGATAGGTGTTCATCTCTGCCAGATCGATTTTCACCTGGGGCTGCTTAAGTCGCGCTTCGGCGATCACCTTGGGCAGAAACTCATACACCGCGCTGCCGACAAACGCGATGTTTACCGAACCAATATCGCCCTCGGCAAACCGGCGTGCGGTGATCGCTGCTTGCTGGGCGCGCTCCAGCAGATTCTGCGCTTCAACGAAAAACGCCCGGCCCGCCGCCGTCAGCGCAACGCTTCGGGTGCTGCGAGTAAACAATTCGACGCCAAGGTGATGCTCCAGCAACTGGATCTGCCGGCTCAGCGGCGGCTGCGTCATGTTCAGACGCTCGGCGGCGCGGCGGAAGTTGAGTTCGGTGGCGACCGTGGTAAAGCAGCGCAGTTGGGTGAGTTCGAACATTGATCTAATCCGGGTATCAATCGAATGCCTGTTTAGATTAGACGGGATCAATGCGCGACGTCCATGATCGACTCATTGCTTCAAGTCATCCCTAAAAAAACAAGATCGGGAGTCGCCCCTTGAAAACCCTCCAGAGTCCGCCGGACATCACGGTGCTCGCTCGCGCCGCCGCCAAGGTCAAACGCCACGTACTGCCGCTGTTCGTGGTGATGTTCATCGTCAACTACATCGACCGGGTCAATATCGGTTTCGTGCGCAGTCATCTGGAGACCGATCTGGGTATTGGCGCAGCGGCTTATGGACTTGGCGCCGGACTGTTTTTCATCGGTTATGCGCTGTTCGAAGTGCCGTCGAACATGCTGTTGCAGCGCTACGGCGCGCGGGTCTGGCTGACCCGAATCATGTTCACCTGGGGCGCTGCGGCCATGGCCATGGCGTTTGTTCAGGGCGAAACCAGCTTCTACGTACTGCGCTTTATTCTTGGCGCGGCTGAGGCCGGGTTCTTCCCGGGGATCATTTACTACTTCACCCAGTGGCTGCCAGCGTCCGAGCGCGGCAAAACCATGGCGGTGTTTCTCAGCGGCTCGGCGATTGCCTCGGTCATTTCCGGCCCGGTGTCCGGTGCGCTGTTGCATATCAGCGGATTGGGCATGCACGGCTGGCAGTGGATGTTTCTGATCGAAGGCGCAGCGTCGGTGGTGCTGTGTGCTTTCGTCTGGTTCTGGCTGCAATCGCACCCGCGTCAAGCCAAGTGGCTGAGCGAGGAAGAGCGAGACGCACTGGTCGCGGCGATTGCCGAGGAGCAGCGCGCTCGCGAAGCGGTACAAGTCGCCAAGCCGTCGATGTTCAAGCTGTTGGCTGACCGGCAGATCGCGCTGTTCTGCTTCATCTACTTTTCCATTGCCCTGACCATCTACGGCGCAACGTTCTGGCTGCCGAGCATGATCAAGAAGATGGGCAACCTAGGTGATTTCCAGGTCGGGTTGCTCAACTCCATTCCGTGGATCATTTCGATCGTCGCCATGTACGGCTTCGCGGCGCTGGCAAGCAAGTGGAAATTCCAGCAGGCCTGGGTCGCGCTGACCCTGGTAATCGCCGCCATCGGTATGTTCATGTCGACCACCGGCGGCCCGGTGTTTGCCTTCGTCGCCATCTGCTTTGCGGCCATCGGTTTCAAAGCGGCGTCGGCGCTGTTCTGGCCGATTCCGCAAAGCTATCTGGATGCGCGCATCGCTGCGGCGGTGATCGCGCTGATCAACTCCATCGGCAACCTTGGCGGCTTCGTCGCACCGACCGCGTTCGGCATTCTTGAACAAACCACCGGCTCCATCGAGGGCGGCCTCTATGGCCTGGCGGCGACATCGCTGATCGCCGCCGTGGTGATCTTCTTCGCCCGCACGGCGCCTGGCGCCAAAGGCCAAACCCCGGCGAAGCCAAGTGCCGAAGCCGCCGCTGTGGCGCCGGCTCGTCCGGCTGCGAGCCACTGAATCGATTGTTGATCTGTCAGGAGCGTTATCTTGAAAATCACCCGTGTCAGCGTCACCCCGATTGCCTTCCGCGATCCGCCACTGCTCAACGCCAGTGGCATCCACGAACCCTTTGCCCTGCGCTCGATCATCGAAATCGAGAGTGACAACGGCTACATCGGCCTTGGCGAAAGCTACGGCGATGCCCCGGCGCTGGCGATCCAGCAACAATTGCAGAGCCAGTTGATCGGCCTCGACCCGTTCAACCTCAATCAATTGCGTGCGATCGTGCAGGCCACCGTGGCGGCGAATAAACCCGCCAGCGTCGCTGGCGCCGAACTGGCCCCCGGTTCCCACGCCAGCAAAGCGGTGAGCAATGCCTACTCGGCATTCGAAGTGGCGTTTCTCGATTTGCAGGCGCACTACCTGAACGTGCCGCTGGTGGACCTGCTCGGCGGCGCGATCCGCGATGAAGTGCCGTTCAGCGCTTACCTGTTTTTCAAGTACGCCGAGCATATCGACTCCCCCTACAAGCCGGACAACTGGGGCGAGGCGCTGAGCGAGCAACAGATCGTCGCGCAGGCAGCGCGGATGATCGAGGCGTACGGATTCAAGAGCATCAAGCTCAAGGCCGGCACCTTGCCGCCGGAGCATGAAGTGGCTTGCATCAAGGCACTGAAAAAAGCCTTCCCGGGTTTTCCGCTACGCATCGATCCGAACGGCAACTGGTCGCTGGAGACGGCGATTCGCATGGCCGAACTGCTCGGCGATGATCTGCAGTATTACGAAGACCCGACCCCGGGGCTTGATGGCATGGCCGAGCTGCACAGGCGCACCGGTCTGCCCCTGGCGACCAATATGGTGGTCACTGATTTCGACGAGTTCCGCCGCAGCGTTGCGCAGAACAGCGTGCAGATCGTCCTCGCCGACCACCATTACTGGGGTGGCCTGCGAGATACACAGACGCTGGCGAAAATGTGCGACGTGTTCGGCCTCGGCGTGTCGATGCATTCCAATTCGCACCTGGGCATCAGCCTGATGGCCATGGCGCACGTCGCGGCGGCGGTGCCGAATCTGGATTACGCCTGCGACACCCACTACCCGTGGCAGGAGCCGGACGAGGAAGTGATCAAGGGCGGCAAGCTGCCGATTGTCGATGGCTGCGTGAAGATCACCCGTGCGCCGGGGTTGGGGCTGGAACTTGACCATGAGCAACTGGCCAAGCTGCATGACCAGTACCTGACGTGCGGGATTCGCCAGCGCGATGATGTGCGGCAGATGCAGCGGTACAAGGCGGACTGGCGGGCGGTCAAACCGAGGTTTTAAGGTCGTTGCGACTGGCTTCTTCGCGAGCAGGCTCGCTCCCACACTTGGCATACATTTCCCTGTGGGAGCGAGCCTGCTCGCGAATGGCCGCGACTCGATCCTTCAGAGGGTATCAATCAGCCAATCCCTGAACGCCTTCAACGAAGGCAAATTCTCATTACGCGGCGGGTACACCAGGTAATAGCTGCGTCGGCTGGTAATCGGCTCTCCCAGTTGCAGCAATTCGCCCTTGAGCAATTCCTCCTCGACCAGAATCCGCGGCACCAGGCCGACGCCGATATTGGCGCGTACCGCCTGGATCAAGTGCGAGGTCATTTCGAAGCTTGGCCCGATCCGCATGCTGCGATGCGGCAGTTGGTGATGGCTGAACCATTCCGCCCATGCCTGGGCATTGCTGCTGACGTTGAGCAGCAACTGCCCGGCAATGTGCCGCTCGGCCTCGTCGCGTTCATTCGCCGACAGCTGCGCGCTGGCAATCGCCACCAATTCTTCGGTGTGCAGGGGCAGGGCGGTCTGGCCTGGCCATTCACCGCCGCCGACGCAGATGGCCGCGTCGATTTCGCTGGTGTCGAAGTCGATGGTTTCGATCCGCGAGTGCAAGTGCACGGTCATGCCCGGGTGCGCCGTGTAGAAATCCTTCAACCGTGGCAGCAGCCATTTCGAACCGAAGGTTGGCAGCGTCGCCAGGCGCAGGCTATGGATGCCCGAACCAAACGCCATTGCCTGCAAGGTTGCGCTGCGAATCTGTCCGAGGGCTTCGCTGAGCTCGCGCTGATACATGCGCCCGACATCGGTCAGCACCACCTGCCGGCCTTCGCGGCTGAACAGGCGCATGCCGAGCATCTTCTCGAGAATCTGTACCTGGCGACTGACCGCGCTCTGCGTCAGTGACAGCTCATGGGCGGCGCGGGTGTAGCTCTCGTGGCGAGCGGCGGCCTCGAAAGCCAGCAGCAGCGACATGGACGGTGTGAGGGTGCGCGGATTCATTCGTAAAACTCATCGATAGCGGGTCGAAATTACGCTTGTTCCATGGCTGGCCAGCAATGAACATGGGCGCAATCAGATGGCGGAGCCTGACGCAATCATTCCTTGCGCACAACTGTTCACCGCCACACAGCCCGATTTGACCGAGATGACCTGACCGATGATTGCCCAGCTGTCGCCCGCCAAAGCCCTGACCGGCGATTACCAACAATTCCTCGCCGCCCTGAAAGACAGCGGCTTTCGCGGTGAAATCAGCGCTGATTACGCCAGCCGGGTGGTGCTCGCGACCGACAACTCGATCTATCAGCGCTTGCCGCAAGCCGCTGTGTTTCCGCTGGATGCGGACGATGTGGCACGTGTCGCACGGCTGATTGCCGAACCGGCGTACGAGAAAGTGGTGATCACCCCGCGTGGCGGTGGCACCGGCACCAACGGCCAATCGCTGACGGATGGCATCGTCGTCGATCTGTCGCGGCACATGAACCGCATTCTGGAGATCAACGTCGAACAGCGCTGGGTGCGGGTGCAGGCCGGGGTGGTCAAGGATCAGCTCAACGCCGCGTTGAAATCCGCCGGGCTGTTCTTCGCCCCGGAACTGTCGACCTCGAACCGCGCCACGGTCGGCGGCATGATCAACACCGACGCCAGTGGCCAGGGCAGTTGCACCTACGGCAAAACCCGCGACCATGTGCTGGAGCTGGAGATGATCCTGCGCGGCGGCGAGCGTCTGCACGGCCTGCCGCTGGCGGAGGATGAGCTTGCAGCGCAGTGCGCACGCGACGATCGCGTCGGCGAAGTCTACCGTTGTGCGCGGCAGATCATTGATGAACAGGGCGATCTGATCAAGGCACGCTTTCCCGATCTCAACCGCTGCCTGACCGGTTATGACCTGGCGCACCTGCGTGAGGCCGACCAGCGCTTCAACCTCAACAGCGTGCTGTGTGGCGCTGAGGGCTCGCTGGGCTTCGTCGTCGAAGCGCGGTTGAACGTACTGCCGATTCCCAAGCACACGATGCTGGTCAACATCCGCTACGCCGGGTTCATGGATGCCTTGCGCGATGCGCGGGCGTTGATGGCGCTCAAGCCGTTGTCGATTGAAACCGTCGATTCGAAAGTCTTGCTGCTGGCGATGCAGGACATCGTCTGGCACGGCGTTGCCGAATATTTTCCCGAAAACCCTGAGCGACCGACTCTGGGCATCAATCTGGTCGAGTTCTGCGGTGACGATCCCCAAGACCTGCAGCGCCGCGTCGAAGCGTTTCTCGAACACCTGCAAAGCGACCGCACCGTGGAGCGCCTGGGACATACGCTGGCGATCGGTCAGGCAGCGGTGAACAAGGTCTATGGCATGCGCAAACGGGCGGTGGGCCTGCTCGGCAACGTCGCCGGCGAAGCCCGCCCGCAGCCGTTCGTTGAAGACACCGCAGTGCCGCCGCAGCATTTGGCCGAATACATCGCCGAGCTGCGCGACCTGCTCGACAGCCACGGTTTGCAGTACGGCATGTTCGGCCATGTCGACGCCGGCGTACTGCACGTGCGGCCGATTCTCGACATGAAAGATCCGCAGCAAGCGGCGCTGGTACGCCCGGTGTCCGATGGCGTAGCGGCGCTGACCCAGCGCTACGGCGGCCTGCTCTGGGGCGAACATGGCAAGGGCCTGCGTTCGGAGTACGCGCCGGCATTCTTCGGCGAGTTGTACCCGGCGCTGCAAGCCTTGAAAGCCGCGTTCGACCCGTTCAACCAGTTCAATCCGGGCAAAATCGCCACGCCGGCCAACAGCGGCGCAGCACTGCTGAAGATCGACGAAGTGACCCTGCGCGGCGAGCTGGATCGACAGATCGACGAGAAAGTCTGGCAAAGCTACGGCGCGGCCATGCACTGCAATGGCAACGGCGCCTGCTACAACTTCGATCCGGATGACGCGATGTGCCCGTCGTGGAAAGCCACCCGCGAACGCGCGCAGTCGCCCAAGGGCCGCGCGTCATTGATTCGCGAATGGCTACGGTTGCAGGGCGAGGCGGGCGTCGATGTGCTCTCGGACGCAATCCGTAAACCGGCGTTTTTCAGCACGCTGTGGCAGCGCTGGCGCAACAGCCGCGATCCGTCGGCAGACTTCTCTCATGAAGTGTATGACGCCATGGCCGGTTGTCTGGCCTGCAAATCCTGCGCGGGGCAGTGCCCGGTCAAGGTCAACGTGCCGGAATTCCGCTCGCGTTTTCTCGAGCTGTATCACAGTCGTTATCTGCGGCCGGCACGGGATTACCTGATTGCTTCGCTGGAATACACCGTTCCGTACATGGCGCGGATTCCGGCGCTGTACAACGGTGTCATGGGCGCGGACTTTGTGCGCAGCGCGTTGGCGCGTATTGGTGGCATGGTCGATGTGCCGTTGCTCAGCCGTTTCGATTTCCATGCGGCGATGCGCCGTTGGCAGGTGCAGCCGGCAACCGTCGCAACGTTGTCGGCGCTGACCCCATGGCAGCGCGAACGCAGCGTGGTCATCGTGCAGGATGCCTTCACCCGCTACTTCGAAGCGCCGCTGCTGGCTGATCTGGTCGAGCTGATTTCGCGCCTGGGTTATCAGGTGTATCTGGCGCCGTTCAGCGCCAACGGCAAACCGCTGCATGTGCAGGGCTTTCTCTCGGCGTTCAATCGCGCGGCGTTGCGTAACGCTGAGCAGTTGCAGGCGCTGGCGCAGACCGGCGTGCCGCTGCTGGGGCTGGATCCGGCGATGACTCTGGTCTATCGCCAGGAATACCTGAAAGTGCCGGGCCTGAATGAATGTCCTGAAGTGGCGCTGGTGCAGGAATGGTTGCTCAAGGTCATGCCAGAACGGACGCCTGATGCTCAGCCCAAAGCATTCCGTCTGCTCGCCCATTGCACGGAGAAAACCAACGCGCCGGCCGCGACCCGCCAGTGGGAACAGGTCTTCGAACGTGCCGGTCTGAAGCTGGCCACGCAAGCCACCGGTTGCTGCGGCATGTCCGGTACCTACGGCCACGAAGCGCGTAATCGGCAGACCTCGGCAGTCATTTATGAGCAATCGTGGGCGCGTCAGGTGCAGGCTTCGGCGGAGAAGGGCGAGGCGCTGGCGACCGGCTATTCCTGCCGCAGCCAGGTCAAGCGCCAGTCGGATCAGGCGCTGCGCCATCCGTTGCAGGTGCTGCTCCAGACGCTGCGTCGCTGACCGTGTCGCTGGTGTCCCTGTCCCAGATCAGGCGCGGGTCGAAACTCATCGCCGCGAGCATGGTGAACACCACGACCAGGCCGAAGAACAGGATGCCCGGTCGTGGCTCGATATCGCCCAGCGCCTGGAACTTCACCAGCGCCGCGACCAGCGCGACCACCAGCACATCGAGCATCGACCAGTAGCCGATCAGTTCGACGAAGCGGTACAGCTTCGAACGCTCCCTGCGCGCCCAATCGCTGTTGCGCTGTACGGTAACCAGCAGCAAAGTCAGGGCGACGAACTTGACCCCCGGCACCGCGATACTGGCGATGAAAATGATCAGGGCAATGTCCCACGCCCCGGCCTCCCAGAACTCCAGCACGCCGCTCATGATCGTGCTGTCGGCGCCGTTGCCGAGCATCACCGTATTCATCACCGGCAGCAGATTGGCGGGAACATAAAACGCCAGCGCGGCGAGCATGTACGCCCAGGTGCGCGCCAGCGAATTGGTCTTGCGCCGATGCAGCGGCGCATCGCAGCGCGGGCACTCGTGTGGCTCGTCGGTCATATCGCAGGCCAGGCCACAGCTGTGGCACAGGCATAAATTGAGTTCACTGGCGGTCGGTGGACGCTTCATAAAATGTCCCACAGTTCGCGGATGTCACGGCCGGCAATGCGGATCATCATCAGGCTCAGCACCGCCAGGGCGAACAGGCCGATTCCCGGCAGCACATCGAGCAGGCCGGCGAGTTTGAACACCGCGACCATCGCCCCCAGCAGACACACCTCGAGCATGCTCCACGGGCGCAGGGTTTCCAGCCAGCGCATACACAGATTGAACCCCGGTGCCCGGCGCAGGCCGAGGGCAAAACTCAACACCCAGACCAGCAACACCAACTGAAATGCCGGGGCGATGATGATTGCGATCGCCGCGACCATGGCGATAAAGGTGATCGGTCCCTGGCTCAGCGCGAGCACCGAATCCCACAGGGTTGCGCTGTTTTTCATGCCTTTGAGGCTGATGCTCATCACCGGGTAGAAATTGGCAAACAGCCACAGCATCGCCGCCGTGAACGTCAGCGCCAGACGCTGCTCGATGGTCAGGCCGTTGAAGCGCTGCAGCACGCCACCGCAGCGCACGCACAGGGTTTTCTGGTGTTTGGCGAGCACGACTTTCTCGTACACACAATCACAGTGCTCGCAAATTATCAGGTGTTCGATGTTGACCATGGACAGCGCTCAAGGGCAGGGCGGACCTGTTCACTATAGAAGGCTGGCGCTGATGGGCAACTTCGATGCTGGATGTTTGGGTTTTGTTATTCTGATGTTATAAGGTAACGCGAAATTTGCGGGCGGCGTTGTGGCTGTCCGGTGTTATCCCTCTCGATTGCGAAAGATCCATGACCCCAGTGCTTCCCCGTTCTGCCCCATTGACGACTGGCCGGCTGCTATCCATTGATGCGCTCAGAGGCCTGGTGATCCTGTTCATGCTGCTCGATCACGTACGTGAAACCTTTCTCTTGCACCGCCAGGTGTCCGACCCGATGGACATTGCCAGCACTGAACCGGCGCTGTTCTTCAGCCGCACCCTGGCGCACCTGTGCGCGCCGGTATTCGTCTTGCTGACCGGTCTGTCGGCATGGCTGTACGGTGAAAAATACGCCGGCAAAGCCGATGTCAGCGCGTTTCTGTTCAAGCGTGGATTGTTCCTCGTGGCGCTGGAGTTCACCTTGGTCAACTTCGCCTGGACCTTCCAGTTGCCGCCCAGCGTGATCTACCTGCAAGTGATCTGGGCGATCGGCCTGAGCATGATCGCGCTGGCGCTGCTGGTCTGGTTGCCACGTGCGCTGCTGCTGACGCTGAGCCTGGCGATCATCGCCGGGCACAACCTGCTCGACGCGGTGCATTTCCCGGTCGAGTCGGCGATGCATGTGCCTTGGGCGGTTCTGCATGATCGGGGCTGGATCGAGATCAGCGACACCTTGCGCCTGCGCACCTCGTACCCGCTGCTGCCGTGGATTGGTGTAATCGGCCTGGGCTATGCGCTGGGGCCGTGGTTTGCTCGGGGCATGGACGCGGCGGTGCGTCAGCGTCGTTTGCTGATTGCCGGGGTCGCTGGTTTGCTGGGATTTGTGGTGCTGCGCTTGATCAATGGCTACGGCGAAAAACCGTGGGCGATCAGCGATTCCCTGGTGCAGACACTGATGAGCTTTTTCAACATCACCAAATACCCGCCATCGCTGCTGTTTCTCGCGCTGACTGTGAGCTTAGGGCTGTTGCTGTTGCTCGCCTTTGAGCGTGTGCAGAGTCGCCGCTGTATTGGCTGGCTGACCGTGTTCGGCTCGGCGCCGATGTTTTTCTATCTGCTGCACTTGTATGTGTTGAAGGTGTTGTACCTGATCGCTGTGGCGCTGTTCGGCCTGAATCAGGGCAGCTATTTCGGCTTTTCGACGGTGACGGCGGTGTGGCTGGCGGCGGTGGTTCTTGCCGTGGTGCTGTTCCCGGCAGTGCGCTGGTTTTCGGCACTGAAAGCGCGGCGCCGCGACATCAGCTGGCTGAAATATCTGTAACTTAAGCGGACTTGTGGGAGTGAGCTTGCTCACGAAAGCGGTGAATCAGTCGGTATAAATGCTGGCTGATGCACCGCCATCGCTGGCAAGCCAGCTCCCACAGGGTTCTATGGTGTTTGCTGTATCAGTGTCCACCGAAGTATTTGTGGGAGCTGGCTTGCCAGCGATGGCTCCGGTGGATTCGGCATCTTCATCGCTTGATACACCGCTTTCGCGAGCAGGCTCGCTCCCACAATTGCTACTGTTTTTGGCTTATTTACGATCCAGCCACACGGTCTGCGCGTTGCAGAATTCCCGTACGCCAAAGTGCGACAACTCGCGACCGAAGCCGCTCTTCTTCACGCCGCCGAAGGTCACGCGCGGGTCGCTTGCGGAGTAGCCGTTGATGAACACGCCACCGGTTTCCAGTTCGCTGGTCAGTTGCTCGGCCAGCGCGACGTTGGCGGTGTAGATCGTGGCAGTCAGGCCGAAATCGCTGTCGTTGGCCAAGGCCACGGCGTGTGCGCAATCGCGGGCGGTGATAATCGAAGCGACCGGGCCAAACAGCTCTTGCTTGAACGAAGTCATGCGGTCGGTCACATCGGCCAGTACGGTCGGTTCGTAGTAGTTGCCGGCGCCCTCGGCTTTTCTGCCGCCGAGCAGCAGCTTCGCGCCTTCCTCCAACGTGTCACGCACTTGCTGATCCAATTCATCACGCAGATCGAAACGCGCCATCGGCCCGATATAGGTGTCGGCGTTCAGCGGATCGCCCATCTTCAACTGGCGTGTCGCTTCAACGAACTTGCGGGTGAATTCCTCGACCACGCCTTGTTCGATGATCAGGCGTTTGGCAGCCGCGCAGACTTGGCCGGAGTTCTGATAGCGACCGACCACCGCCGCGTGCACCGCCTCATCCAGATCAGCATCGTTGAGCACGATGAACGGATCGGAGCCGCCGAGTTCCAGCACGCATTTCTTCAACGCCGCACCGGCCTGAGCGCCGATGGCCATACCGGCGCGGACGCTGCCGGTCAGCGTCACAGCGGCGATGCGCGAATCGGCAATGGCGCTGGAAACGCCTTCCGGGGTGACGTTGATCACTTCAAACACGCCCTCGGGGAAACCGGCGCGAACAAACGCATCGCGCAACAGGTAAGCGCTGCCCATCACGTTCGGCGCATGCTTGAGCACGTAAGTGTTGCCAGCGATCAGCGTCGGCACCGCGCCGCGCAGCACTTGCCAGATCGGGAAATTCCACGGCATCACTGCCAGAATCGGCCCCAGCGGGCGGTACTCGATACGCGCCTTGCCGCCTTCCACTTGAGTCGCCTCGGCGTCGAGCATGGCTGGGCCGTGTTCGGCGTACCACTCGCAGAGCTTGGCGCATTTCTCGATTTCGCCACGGGCTTGGGCGATCGGCTTGCCCATTTCCTGGGTGATCATGGTTGCCACCGCTTCTGAGGTTTCACGCAGCGCGCCGGCGAGGGCGGTCAACAGGCGCGAACGATCCTGCAGCGGCTTGCGCTTCCACTTGCCGAAAGCGAAGGCAGCGCGAGTCAGTGCCGCATCAAGGGCAGCGGCGGATTCAAACGCGTAGTCACCGATCTGCTCGCCGGTGGCAGGGTTGATCGAGATGGCGTGGGTCTGGCTGGAAATCTGGCTCATGACGTTGTCCTGTAGGTTCGTCGGATGGGCCTAGAGTAGGGTGGCGCTAGTTTTCTGGAAACTGAATAATAAAGAGCGTTTCCTTCACGATTGGAGAATGACTGTGGATCTGGTGCAACTGGAAATCTTCAAGGCCGTGGCCGAGCACGGCAGCATCAGCGCCGCCGCCACGCAGATCCACCGCGTGCCGTCGAACCTGACCACACGGATCAAACAGCTTGAGCAGGATCTCGGCGTCGATCTGTTCATCCGCGAGAAGAGCCGTCTGCGCCTGTCGCCGGCCGGGTGGAGTTTTCTCGAATACACGCGGCGCATTCTCGATCTGGTGCAGGAAGCCCGCGCTACGGTGGCAGGCGAAGAACCCCAGGGGGCGTTCCCCTTGGGCTCGCTGGAAAGTACCGCAGCGGTGCGCATTCCAGAACTGTTGGCGGCGTACAACCAGCAGCACCCGAAGGTCGATCTCGATCTTTCGACCGGGCCATCGGGGACGATGATCGACGGCGTACTGTCCGGGCGCCTGGCTGCGGCATTCGTCGACGGCCCGGTGCTGCATCCGGCCCTGGAAGGTGTGCCGGCGTTCGAGGAGGAAATGGTCATCATCGCGCCGCTCAATCATTCACCGGTCGAACGTGCGGCGGACGTGAACGGCGAGAATATCTACGCCTTCCGATCCAACTGTTCCTACCGGCATCATTTCGAAAAATGGTTCAGCACCGACGCTGCCGTACCGGGCAAGATCTTCGAAATGGAGTCCTACCACGGCATGCTCGCCTGCGTCAGCGCCGGTGCCGGCCTGGCACTGATGCCGCGCAAAATGCTGCAAGGCATGCCCGGCAGCGCGACGGTCAGCGTCTGGCCGCTGACGGCGGACTTCCGCTATCTGACCACCTGGCTGGTGTGGCGCCGGGGCACGGTGTCGCGCAGTCTGAGCATGTTCGTGCGCTTGCTTGAAGAGCGGGGCGTGGTGCGTGAGCAAGCCTGATCGAGCGTGTCTTTATGGCGTGCCGTTGCGCCCGTACAAACGATAACCGTCGCGCTGATTCAAGCGATCGTAATAGGCGCGCACCGCAGCCAGATCTCCGTGATCGAGCGGCGTTTCGAACCAGCGATTCACTGACAGCCCGATCGGGATGTCCGCCAGGGAAAATTGCTCGCCACTGACGTAAGCGCCGGTCTTCTCCAGTTGGCGATCGAGGATTTGCATGTTGCGCGTCCAGTCCCGGCAGCCGGCGGCCAAGGCATCGCGGTCCTGATAGTCCGGCGACTTGCGCACCAGCGCCATCAACGGATACGACCAGGAGCGATTCAGCTCCGAGGCCTGCCAGTCGATCCATTGATCGACCCGCGCCCGGGCAATGGGCTCGGCCGGATACAAGTGAGCGCCGCCGTAACGCGTCGCCAGATAACGAATGATCGTGTTGGATTCCCACAATGTGAAATCGCCGTCCCGGATCACCGGCACCATGGCGCAGGGATTGAGCGCGAGAAACTGCGGAGCGTTCGGCGACTGGAAGCCCGAACCCCAGTCCTCGCGCTCGAAGGGAATGTCCAGCTCGGCACAGGTCCACAGCACTTTGCGCACGTTGATCGATGAGGCTTTGCCGAGTATTCGCAGCATGGGATTTCCTTCTCCGGGTGGTGGACGCAGGAAAATACCATAGCGCAAAACACAAGGCCCGCATCGCGCGGGCCTTGGTTCATCAGCATCTGACTACGGCGTGTGCCGTGCGGGATTACCGGTTGAGGAACGCCAGCAGATCCTCATTCAACGCCTGCGCATGGGTCACGGCAAACCCGTGCGGCGCGCCCGCGTAGACCTTCAACTCAGCGCCCTTGATTTGTGCGGCGGCCTGCTTGCCGGTGGTTTCGAATGGCACGATCTGGTCGCCGTCGCCATGGATCACCAGCGTCGGCACATCGATCTTGGCCATGTCCGGGCGGAAGTCGGTTTCCGAGAACGCGGTCACGCAGTCGACGGTGCCTTTGAGCGACGCCAGCAGCGCGATGTTCAGGGTTTGCGTGAGCACGCCGTCAGAGACTTTCTGGCCCTGATTGGTGCCGTAGAACGGCGCGTTGAAGTCGGCGATGAACTGCGCGCGATCTTTCAGCAGGCCAGCCTTGATGCCGTCGAACACCGATTTGTCGACGCCATCGGCGAAGTCGGCTTTCTTGCCGAACAGCGGCGTGACCGCACCGAGTAATACCAGGCCGGCAACGCGCTCGCTGCCGTGGCGGGCGATGTAGCGGCTGACGTCGCCGCCACCCATGGAGAAGCCGACCAGGGTTACGTCGCGCAGGTCCAAATGGTTGATCAGGCCAGCGATGTCATCGGCGAAGGTGTCGTAGTCATAACCGGTCCACGGCTGCTCCGAGCGACCGAAACCACGGCGGTCGAAGGCGATGGTGCGATAGCCGCGACTGCTCAGGTACTCCATCTGGTATTCCCACATGTCGGCATCCAGCGGCCAGCCGTGGCTGAACAGCACGGGCTTGCCGCTGCCCCAGTCCTTGTAATAGATCTCGGTGCCGTCTTGGGTTTTGAAGGTGCTCATGCAAACTCCTTGTGATCGTGTGTGGCAAGAATAGATGCCGAATGGGCAACGGCCACTATCCGCGCAAAACGCGCCCGCCACTTGTACGCAGGTGCTGGTTTCACCCGTATGAAAGCGCGGCAAATCCCGATGAGCGGAACAAACTTAAGTTTGACGTCAAAATGATGGCCCTCTAATATCGCGCCACTATTTTGATGTCACTTTTTATGTCGAGGGATCGAACATGTTTTCACCCGCCTTCACGGCGCGGTTGTGCCTGGCGCTGCTCTGCCTTTCTCCGCTTGACTCTGCCTGGGCCGCGCCCACTCCCGGTGAAACCGACCTGATCCGCGAACGTCAGAACCGTTTGCTCGAAGAGCAGCAGCGGCGCCTCGAAGAACTCAAGGATCTGCCCGGCAAAGACGCCAAACCGGCGCAACCGACAGCACCCGCCGATACGCGCTGCTTCACCATCAAGGACATCGAACTCAAAGGTGCAGACAGCCTCTCGGAGCGCGAGAAGACGCGGCTGCTCAAGCCTTATATCGGCGAATGCCTCGGCGTGCCGCAGCTCAACGAGTTGCTCAAAGTCATCACCGATCACTACATCGAAAAAGGTCTGGTCACCAGCCGTGCTTATCTGCCGCAACAGGATCTGTCCGCCGGGCACCTGAAAGTGCTCGTGGTCGAAGGCAAACTCGAAGGCATGAAAGGCGC
Source organism: Pseudomonas siliginis (assembly GCF_019145195.1). Classification (GTDB taxonomy): domain Bacteria; phylum Pseudomonadota; class Gammaproteobacteria; order Pseudomonadales; family Pseudomonadaceae; genus Aquipseudomonas; species Aquipseudomonas siliginis. Next base: position 678,237 of record NZ_JAHSTW010000001.1, on the reverse strand, counting down.
AGAAAACAGCCGGCTCTCGGATCGCGAACTGGCCATGGCCTTTCCCGGCAAAAGCGGTGAACTGGTCAACCTGCGCGAGATCGAGCAAATGGTCGACCAGCTCAATCGCCTGCCGTCCAACCAGGCCAAAATGGAGCTGGCGCCGGGGCAGAATGTCGGCGGCAGTGAAGTGCGCGTGACCAACACGCCGCAGAAGCCATGGCGCGCCGGCCTGTCCCGAAGCAACGATGGCCAGCGCAGCACCGGCGAGCAGCAGTGGGGCACGTCGTTCGACTGGGACAGCCCGCTGGGTCTGGCTGACCAATTGAGCCTGCGCGGCGGTCACGATGCGATGACCGATCACCAGCACACTTCCAACAACGCCATGCTCAATTACAGCCTGCCGTGGGGCTGGTGGACGTTCAGTTACACCTACAGCCAGAGCGAGTACCGCTCGCAGATCGCCGCCAACGGCTACAACTTCAAGCAGACCGGCGACAGCGAAAACCATCAGTTGCGCGCCGAGCGCGTGATCCATCGCGACGCGGTCAGCAAGACCTCCCTCAGTGCGGGACTTTCGTACCTGCGCAGCAACAACTTCATCGAAGACAGCAAACTCAAACTGAGCAGCAATCGCATCAGCGAAGCGCAATTCGGCTTCAACCACGGCCGTCGTGTCGGCAGCGCGTTCGTCAACTTCGATGCTGGCGTGCAGGAGGGCATTGGTGCTTTCGATGCGCAGGGCAGTCACGATCCCGGCCCCGGCGAACCGGACGCACGCTACCGCAAATACACCGCAACCCTGAGCTATTTGCAGCCGTTCAAATTGCTCGGTGAATCCTTCAGCTTCAGCAGCCTGATGACCGGCCAGCGCAGCGAAGATGTGCTGTTCAGCCCACAGCGCACCAGCCTCGGCGGCTCGGCGTCGATCCGCGGCTACAAGGATCAATCGCTGTCCGGCGACAGTGGTGGCTACTGGCGCAACGACCTGCGCTGGAGCCGCCCGGTGACGGCCGAATGGCTGCAACCGGTGTTCGCCGAATACGGCACCAGCCTCGGATACGACCAGGGCGTAATTCGCGGCGATCGCTACAACGGCGACCAGCACGGGCGCATGTCGAGCAACTCGCTGGAGTTGTTCGCACGTGGTCAGCATGTGGCCGCCAGCGTGACTTTCGCCCATTCCCTGGAACGACCGGACGCGCTGACCGAGCGCGAAGCGCCGATTTATTTCCGCCTGGATTTCTTCATTTAATTTTTGCCCGCATCGAGATTCTGATATGGACATTCGCCACCTGGCCTTCCTGGCCAGCCAACCTTCTGCAGCCGTAAAAAAGCGCGAGCAATTCTGCGGCATGCCCAAGCGTGGTCTGGCCTTTTTGCTGGCGAACGTCATGTTCTGGCAACCGGTGTGGGCGCAGGCGGACGGCATCGTTGTCAGTGCCCCCGGCACCAGTCTGGATCGCGCCGGCAATGGCGTGCCAATCGTCAACATCGCAGCGCCCAATGGCAGTGGCCTGTCGCATAACCAGTTCCACGACTACAACGTCGGTGCGCAAGGCGTCATCCTCAACAACGCCACCGACCGCATGCAACAGACGCAACTGGGCGGGATCATTCTCGGCAACCCGAACCTGCGTGGCGCAGCGGCACAAACCATCCTCAACGAAGTCAATGGCGGCAGCCCGAGCCAGTTGCGCGGCTACACCGAAGTCGCAGGGCAATCGGCACGGGTGATCGTTTCCAATCCTTACGGCATCAGTTGCAACGGTTGCGGTTTCATCAACACGCCACGTGTCACGCTGACCACCGGTAAACCGGTGCTCGACAACGGTCGCCTGGAGCGCTTTCAGGTCGATCAGGGAAGCGTTTCGATTGACGGCGTCGGTCTTGATGCGAGCAACGTCGACAGTTTCGAAATCATTACCCGCAGTGCGCAGATCAATGCACAGATCCACGCAAAAAACCTGAACATCACCACCGGCCGCAACGACGTCAACGCCGACACGCTCAGCGCCACCGCCCGTGCCGATGACGGCAGCGCCAGACCACAACTGGCCATCGACTCCTCGGCGCTCGGCGGCATGTATGCCGGCGCCATCAAACTGGTCGGCACCGAGCAGGGCGTTGGCGTGAAGCTGGCAGGGGATCTTGCCGCCAGCGCAGGTGACATCCGGATCGACGCCAATGGCCAACTGACCCTGGCCAAAGTCACGGCGGGTAATGCCGTCGATGTAAAGGCCAAAAGTCTCGATGCCCAGGGCGCGGTTTATGCCGGTACGCAGGTCACCGTACAAACCGCCGAAGACCTGATCAATCGCCAAAGCCTCGCTGCTCGTGACAGCGTCAGCCTGAGCAGCGGCGGCAGGCTGACCAACGCTGGTGTGATTGAAGCCGGGGTGAACGCAGACAACAGCCGCAACGCCAAGGGTGATCTGTCGATCAACAGTGCTTCGGTGAGCAACAGTGGCAGCGTTCTGGCCAGCCGCACATTGCACGCCAGCGCAGCCGACACGTTCGAGAACCAGAACGGTACCGTGCAGGCTCAAGACCTCACTCTGAACGCGGCGCGCCTGGTCAACCAAGGTGTGAATGCGCGTGTTTATGGTGAAACCCGTCTGGTCGTGAGCGCGCCGGCCATCGTCAACCTCAGCGGCCTGATTCGCTTCGCCGATGGGCAAGCGGCAACACTGGTGGTCGACAGTATCGACAACCGTCAGGGCCGTATCGAAATCGCCGGCGGCAGCCTCAAGCTCAATGCTCAGGAGGTAAAAAACACCGGCGGCAAAGTGATCGCCGGTCGCCTCGACGTGGACGCCCGTCAACTGGACAACAGCGGCGGCCTGATCGGCGCCAGCGACGGTGAGGCCAAGGTTGTCGCCCGCGAACGTCTGAATAACGGCGCGGGCAAGATCCAGGCGAAAACCACGCTGGCACTGTCGGGAGGGGAGTTGCTCAATCAGGGTGGGACGCTGGCTGCCGACGACATTCACGTCACGGCCACTCGCCTTGATAACAGCGCCAAGGGTGTGATCAGCGCGGAAAACGGTGCTGCTGATCTGACGCTGATGCAGGATTTCGACAACCACGACGGCAAGGTGCAAGCCTCGGATCGCTTGACCGTCACTGCGCAGAGCATCAACAACCGCAACGCAAGTCTGACGGGCAAAACCCTCGAGGTGGCCAGTCGCGGCACGCTGGATAATACGCAAGGCACGATTTCGTCCGATGACAGCGTGGTTTCCAGTGCAGACCTGGATAACAGCCTTGGCCTGATCCAGGGGACCGATCGCCTGAGCCTGACCGCGCAAGATCTGCAAAACGCCAGCGGCCAACTTTTGGGCGGCATCGTCGACGCAAACCTGCGCAATCTGACCGGCAACAACGACGGCACGCTCAGCGCCGAAACCGGGCAACTGACGCTCCTCGTCCAGCAGCACTTGAACAACGCATTGGGCCGTCTGCAATCCATCAAAGGCGATGTGGAACTGCGTGCCAGCTCTATCGATAACCGTGGCGGTGTAGTCGCCGCCCGGCAATTGCTGGTGGTGGCCAAGGACGGATACGTCGACAACCGTGGCGGGCGGATGATCGCCGACGACCTGGAGTTGCACGCGGCCAGCCTTGATAACCGTGCCAACGGGTTGTTGGCCGCAGGTGCCGATGGCGCGCGGTTGATCCTCAAGCAAACTGCACCAAGCCAGTCGCAACTGCTGAATCAACAGGGCCGGATTCAGAGCGAAGGTCAGTTGCACATCGACGGTGACGAGATCGACAACAGCGCCGGTGTCCTGCTCGGCAACGCTATCGACATCAATGCCAAACAACTTGGCAACAACGACAAGGGCGGCATCGTCGGTAATGGCGGCGATGTCGTCCTCAACATTGCCGGAGTCTTCAGCAACGTCACCGGTCTGGTCGATGCTGGCGCACAGCGCTTGCTCCTTGATCAACTGACCTCGCTGGATAACCGGGGCGGCACCCTGCAGGGCAAGCGCCTGGACATCAATAGCGTCTGGATCAACAACAACGCTGCCGGGCAGATCATCGCTGGCAGCGACGGCCTGAAGATTACTGGCAAAACACTGCTCAACCAGCAAGGTGTGATTCTGGCCAACGGCAGCCATGCCGAACTGGCGCTGAACAACGGCAATTTGCAAAACCAGGGCGGCACGCTGCAAGCCGACTCGGTGAGCATCACCAGTGCCGACCTCGACAACAGTGCAGCCAGCGGCAAGGCCGGGCTGATTTCCAGCCTGATCGATGACCTGACGTTGACGGTAACGCGCCTGACCAACCGCGCCGGCAAAATGTTCGGCAAGGATCAGGTGATCTTTACTGGTACCAGCCTGGACAACACCAGCGGCGAGATCAGCGGTAATCAGCTGGGGCTCGAAGCCGTCGGGCAGGTCCTCAATCAGGGCGGCCTGATCGAATCGGCGAACAGCCTCAAGCTGACTGCCAGCGGCTTGGATAACAGCGCCGGCGGCCAGCTCCGCGCCCTCGGTGGCGCTGCGAGTCAAATCAAGCTGACCGGCAATCTGAACAACCAGAGCGGCGTGATCGAAATCGGCAGTCAGGACCTGCTGCTGTCGGGTGCCGAAATCAATAACTTCAGCGGCAATGTGCGCCACGCGGCACAGGGCCTTTTCGACCTGGATGTGAGCCAACTGGCCAACAACCAGGGCAGTCTCACCGGGCTGGGCAATGGTGTATGGGATGTCGGCTCGGTCAACGGTGTTGGTACCTGGCAACTGAACGGCGGGCTGACCTACACCAGTGCGCAGAACCTGACGCTCAATGCTGGCGAACGGATCGCCAGTACTTCGGCGCTCAGCCTCAACGTGGCCAACCTGAACAATGCCGGACAATTGCTCAGCGGCGGCGATCTGGCGCTGACCCTCGGCGGCAATCTGCTCAACAGCGGCAAAGTCTCCGCGCAGCAGAAACTCACGATCAGCGCCAACGACGTGATCCAGCAGGACGGGCGACTGGTTAGCGGCGGCGACACCGTGATGACCTTGCGCGGCACACTGGACAATCTCGGTCGCCTGATCGCCAACCAGAACCTCACGGTGACGGCGGCACGGATCAATAACAAAGGCACCCTCGGCGCCCAAGGCAATCTCGAATTCACCGCCGCCAACGGTCTCTACAACGATGCCGACACGCTGCTGTTCAGCGGCGGCACGATGAAGCTGCACGGCAACAGCCTGAATAACTATTACGGCGATATTTACAGCCGCGGCAACATGAGCGTCGACGCTGTCGATGGCGGGCGCGCGGCGTTGTTCAGCAACTTGTCGGGCACCATCGAAGGCGAGGGTGACGTCGATATCAACGCGGTTTCCTTCGAAAACGCCAAAGCCGAGTTCGAGCTGACTTCCGGTCAGTCGTCCGGCAGTTTGAGCTGGGTATGCGGTCAGCACTGCGATGGTGGTGATGGCTGGAAGCGCGGCACCATCACCATCACTACCCAATTCAACGACGAGGTGCTCAAGGACTCGCGCGCGGCGCGATTCGTGGCAGGCAAGAACTTCACCATCCACGCCAATCAGGTTGAAAACCGTTACAGCCTGCTGGCCGCCAACGGCGACCTGACCGTGACGGCTGACAGCCTGCTGAACCAGGGCGCGGAGTCGCGTTCGGGGACGCGAGTGGTGAAAAGGGGCACCCCTGGGCGTATCGACAACAGCCTCTGGGACAAGATGGAGTTCGTCGATGTTCCGGCGTTCAACGCGGCTACCGCGGCCGGCAACTTCGATCAGGCGCGGTTCGATGAACTGATCAGTCGCTCCAGTGATTCGCGATTCTCTTTGATGAGTGACGTCACCACCTGGAATGCAAACGGCAACGCCGTTTACGCTGCGGTGATGCAGGCCGGCGGCAAGGTCAAGCTCGACGTCACCAACAGCATCCAGAACGGCACGCTATACGACAACACTTATGGTCAACTGACAGGTTCCCTGGCCAGCGACCAGACAGACGCGGTCGGCGGCATCAACATCAACCTGGGCAAACATAGCACCGACGCTGTCGCCCAAACCTCCAGATCCGTTACCCGTATCGAGCATGTCGACGCCGATGGCGTGAAGCAGATCAGCTTCACCCCGGTGGACTTCAAAGGTGTGCCGTTCGCCGCAGTCGACCCGACGGCTTCCTCGACCTTCCGGTTGCCGAAAGGCCCGTACGGCATGTTCGTGCAAAGCACCAATCCGCAGAGCCGTTATCTGATCGAAACCAACCCAGAGCTGACTCAGACGACGGCGTTCATGAGCTCCGACTACCTGCTCGGTAAGCTCGACTTCAGCGCCGACGAAGCGGCGCGTCGCCTCGGTGACGGTCGCTATGAATCGCGGCTGATTAGCGACGCCGTCATGGCCCAGACCGGCCAGCGTTTTCTCGCCGGTGGCCTGGAGAACGACTACGAGCAATTTCGTTATCTGATGGATAACGCGCTCGCCAGCAAAAATCAATTGAACCTCTCAGTCGGCGTCAGCCTGACCTCGGCGCAGGTCGCTGCGCTGACCCACGACATTGTCTGGATGGAAGAGCGCATCGTCGACGGCCAGAAAGTGCTGGTGCCGGTGTTGTATCTGGCGCAGGCCGAGTCGCGCAACGTGCGCGGTGGCAGCCTGATTCAGGGCCGAGATCTGGAAATGCTGGCCGGTAGCGATCTGGTCAACGTCGGCACATTGAAGGCCAGCAACGACGTGTCCGTCGACGTCAAGGGCAGTCTCTATCAGGGCGGTCTGGTCGAAGCCGATGAGCGCATCAAACTCATGGCCACCGACAGCATCCGCAACGCACTGGCCGGCGAAATCCGCGGCAATCAGGTCGAACTGACGACACTCAAGGGCGATATCGTCAACGATCGCACCGCCATCGCTGTACGTGATGGCAGCGGCATGCGCACCCTTGTCGACGACGGCGGCTTCATCAGCGCTCGCGACAGCCTGACCATCAAGTCCGGACAGGATCTGACCAACGCGTCTGCCATCAGCAGCGGCGGTGACGCCAGCCTGAGTGCAGCGCGCGACATCAACCTGTTGGCGACACGCGACGAAGACGAACTCCACGAATCGTTCGATGGCGGCCACCGCTCAGTCATTACCACCACGGTGGAAAACCTCGCGTCGACAGTGAAAACCGGCGGCGACCTGAAGCTCGATGCCGGTCGCGACATCAACGTCGTCGCCAGCATAGCCGAAGCCACCGGCAACCTCACCGCCGAGGCCAAGCGCGACATCAACATGTCCTCGGCCGGTGATGAACACAACGTCGAAACCCATAGCAAGGACGGCAAGAAACGTGTCCATGAACAGGATGACCACACTGTTCAGAAAGCCGCTGAGTTCATCGCCGGCGGCGACGTAAAAACCAGTTCCGGCCGTGACACCACACTGATCTCGAGCAAAATCAGCGCAGGCAATGAAGCCTACGTCTACGCCGGTAACGACCTCAGTCTTCTGGCCGCGCAGAACAAGGACCACACGCTCTACGACATGAAGGAGAAGGGCGGTTTCGGCAACCTGAAACTCCAGCGCGACGAAGTCACCCAGGTCACCCACGTCGGCAGCGAAATCAAGACCGGCGGCAACCTGTCTCTGGTCAGCCTGGGCGACCAGCATTACCAGGTGGCCAAACTCGACAGCGGCAAGGACATCCTCCTCGACAGCGGCGGCGCCATCACCTTCGAAGGGGTGAAGGACCTGCATGACGAGAGCCATACCAAAACCAACAACAACGCCGCATGGGTCTCGGCCAAGGGTCGCGGCAACACCGACGAAACCCTGCGCCAGACGCAGATGATCGCCAAGGGCAACATCGTCCTGAAAGCGGTCGATGGGCTGAAGATTGATATCAAGGATGTGAGTCAGGAGTCCGTCAGCCAGACCATTGATGCGATGGTCAAGGCTGATCCGCAGTTGGCTTGGCTAAAGGAAGCTGAGTTACGTGGCGATGTTGACTGGCGTCGTGTCGAAGAAATTCACAAGAGTTTCAAATACTCGACATCTGGACTTGGTGTCGCCGCACAACTGGTCCTGGCTATCCTGCTAGCTGCTGTCACCGGGGGGGCAGGCGCAGGATTGATAGGCGCAACTGCTGGCACGTTCTCTGCGGGCTTCGCCAACGCTGTGTTGATCGCAGTCGAAACTACCGCTGCAAACAGCGCCATCAGCAACAAAGGCGATCTGGGCTCAGTTCTCAAGGACGTTTTCAGCAGCGAAAATCTTCAGGGGTATGTGCTCTCCGGGATGTTGGGCGGCATTGGGAATGGCCTGGGTTATAACCCGACAGAACTTGGTTTTGACTGGAATAGTGCAGGCCAAGTGATTCTCAAAACCAGCGCTGATACGTTGGCTCAAACCGCATTGCAGGGCGGAAGCCTGGGCGACAATTTCGTCAACAATCTATTAGGAGCTGTAATCGATATTGGCGGAGCTATCGCCGCCAATAAGGTTGGTAACCTTAACCTGGTGGAAGGCAGTCCAACGAAGATTGCAGCCCATGCATTGGTGGGCGGATTGAAGTCCATGGCCTTGGGCGGGGACTTCAAGACAGGCGCGTTGGCTGGAGGCGCCAACGAAGCAATGGTTCAGTATCTTGCGGACCTGATACTGCCGGAAAATTACGACCCAAACATGCCGGGAGCCGATCAGGCCAAAGCTAATCTATTGGCGATGTCGCAACTGATCGCAGTGCTCTCCGCCGTGATTGCCGACACAGACCCAAACATAGCAGCAAATATCGCGGCTACTGCGACCCAATACAATTACCTCTCGCATTCTGACCTCGAGCGAGCGGCGCACGATTTGTCCGCCTGTGGCAATGACGCTGCATGCGCGAATACGAAGTACGCCGAATATCACGCTCTGAGCCAAAAGCAAGACATCGAGGCAGTTGCTCAATGTGCGTCTAATTCTGGTAGCTGCGAAGGCCTTTCAAGGATTGTTGCGGAGGCCGAGGCGAAAACTCATAAATTGAAAGACCTGGCAGCCTCGGCATCACCCGAAGCAGCCAAGATGTTCGATCTGCTGATCGCGGAAAATCACGGGTTCCAGAACATGCTGGCGGGCATCACCGCTGGACATTCAGTCGCTGCGATTGCGGACACACTGGTCCAAACACTTGGCATCAGCCACGAAATGGCGATGGCTGCTGTTGAAGGCTTGGCGATGTCAGTGTCTGGGATGGCTCCGACGATAAAGACCGCTAGCAATGGCGGCAAGAGAACGTCCAAGGGTAGTAGCACGGAAGCGGATAAAAGTGGTCCTTCTGGAAGTGATGGTATAAAGCCAGGAATTATTCCGCCGAAGGGCGGTTTTGGTCCTACCTACCGGCCAGCAGATAGCGAGCAGCTAGAAAAGATTTTGACGTCATACTACGGCGCAGATAAAACTGGCAGCAGAGTAGGCAATGGTGGATTGGCCGACGCCGTTCGCTATGAAAAAACCACTGGGGATCTGCTGTCTCCTGCCGGCCATGAACAGAAAGCAATCGAAGTGAGTAAACGATTATCGGATTTCGTGCGAATTGCGGATAACCAGCCCCCTGGTAAATACCCATATACTCAGCGAGATATTGATTTTGCCAGAGAGCTGATTGGAGATATCGAGAATGCGCTCCTCAAGTAGTAATTTTATAGGTTTTTTTTCTTGGCTAAAATCCTCGTCATATTTTTCGAATCATGACATGGAGCAATTGTTGGCCTCCTTGGGAGGGAGCAGTGGGGTAATTGAGAACGATTTATACATTTCCGCTTATGAACTGCTAGGTTGTGCCTTAGTCGAGAAAAATCCGCTCGACGTTATCAAAGAATTCTTAGCCGTTAATGAAGCGTTGCTCGGCGAAAATCCCGAGCAACTCTATTATTTTGTAGAGTCGATAATTGATCACTCTATTGTCCGGGGGGCGAGCCCTGAATCGCTGATTGCGATTGCGCCTTCAAGTTACAAGCCATTCTTACGCAAAAGATTTATACCGAGATAGTTCTCTGCGCATGAGTCAGACTTGTCGTAACGCTTATTGAACTGGTTGAAGTTGTTGTGGATGATTGTGGGCAGTTCCCTTTTAAGTTGAGGGGCAAGGGGACTGTCCATTTTTCATTGCGGGTATCATTAAAGCGATTGTTAAAATTCGATTCGAGAGTGAATAAATGAGCCTCACCAAACTCGAACATCAAGAGCTGAGTCAGATAGTCGCGATGTTATCGAATCGTCTTGAGCTGAATAAAGATTTGCCCGAGATGGTTTTTCGAAACTCCGGGTTAGAGTTTTATTTTTTTGAAAGGCCTCTGTTGAGTAATGTTGATGTACTCTATGATTTGCTCTGTTCTAGCTTTAAAGTTTTTTCGACGCGCGCGTTTGCCCTGTTCAGTGCACCGCTGACTAGCACTTGTTATCTTTTTGATGGGGAGAATATTCAAGAAGGTGTTGAGAAATTAAGCGTGGGGTTTCGAGATTTTTTCAAGGGTACAGTAAATTATCCGGTTGTCATGGGTAATGTGAGTTTTTGATTGGCTATTGTTTGAAGGTGCTTGCGAAGAGTACGGTTTGCTGGCTTTCGATTCACGGCATGCTTCTAGTGAGTTTTCTGAGTGTTTAAGCTGCAACTTGATCAGCTCTGCAGAGTTTCAGAGTCTTAGAGGTTACGATAAAACCTTGGATGAAATAATTGCAGCTTTTCATGCCTATTTTGAAAAAATATAGATTGTGAATAGTTTTCCTTTCGTGAGGTGGAACAAATAAATCGCTCTTCGCGTTATAAATTTCATACGGATCCTCATACTCATACCTACCAGTACGGGCCGGGCAAGGGTGACAATGAACAACATACGAGGATCAACCATTGAGCAATGTTGAAGCACTGAATGGCTTTCTGCGTGAATACGTTCATGTGGAAAGTCTTCGCCTGGATTCCGAAGATGGACTTACCGGTTACAACCTGTTGATGACGCTGGCGAAGTCTTCGGATCCTGGAGCAGCGACTATCGCGGTCATATTTTTTAACGTGGGCGGTTTGAACGTGCGGGGATTTGGTGGTGGCTTGACACAGTTCATGGACCTTTGCGTGTCGCGGGTTGAAGGCGGACTGGATCGTATCCGGTATGAGCTGGTTGATGAGGAAGAAGAAAAAATAGCCTTCAACTTCCACTCCTTCAAAGTGCTCAGCGAGGACCGTGGCAGCGGCGAATAGGCTGCGAAAGCCAGGTTGCACAAGTCGATGCTGTTTCCAAAGAAACGCCCCGTCTGAAGCGGGGCGTTTTTTTGGGTTTAACCTGCGAAACCTTTAGCGAAACGCCGGCACCACATCCCTGATAAACAACTCCAACGACTTCTTCTTCTCCTCATGCGGCAAGCTGTTGTCACACCAGAAACTGAACTCATCCACCCCCAGTTCCTGGTAGTACTTGATCCGCGGAATGATCTCTTCCGGCGTGCCGATCATCGCCGTCTTGTGCAGGCTTTCCAGCTCAAACTCCGGACGTCCGGCAAACTTCTCTTCCGGGCTCGGCGCGAGGAAGCCGTTGACCGGTGTCTGCTTGTTACCGAACCACGCATCGAAGGTGCGATAGAAACGTGAGATGGCTTTCGCGCCGACCTTCCAGCCGTCCGGGTTATCAGCGGTGTGCACGTGGGTGTGGCGCAGCACCATCAGTTGTGGGCGCGGTACGTCTGGGTTGTTGTCCAGTGCAGTCTGGAATTTGTTCTTCAAGTCGAGGACTTCTTCGTCGCCTTTCATCAATGGCGTGACCATGACGTTGCAGCCGTTGGCGACGGCGAAGTTGTGCGAATCCGGGTCGCGGGCGGCGATCCACATGGGTGGGTTGGGCTTCTGGATCGGCTTCGGCACGCTGGTGGAGGTGGGGAATTTCCAGATGTCGCCGTCGTGGGCGTAGTCGCCTTGCCACAGGGCGCGGACTACCGGGACCATTTCGCGCAGGGCCTGACCACCGCTCGAGGCGGGCATGCCGCTGGCCATGCGGTCGAATTCAACTTGATAGGCGCCGCGCGCTAGACCGACTTCCATGCGGCCGTTGCTGATCACGTCGAGCAGGGCGCATTCGCCGGCGACGCGTAGCGGGTGCCAGAACGGCGCGATGATGGTGCCGGCGCCGAGGTGGATGGTCGTGGTTTTCGCTGCGAGGTAGGCCAGCAGCGGCATCGGGCTTGGGGAGATGGTGTATTCCATGGCGTGGTGTTCGCCGATCCATACAGTGCTGAAACCGCCAGCCTCGGCCATCAGGGTCAGTTCGGTCAGGTCTTCGAACAGTTGGCGGTGGCTGACGCTTTCGTCCCAGCGTTCCATGTGTACGAACAGGGAAAATTTCATGACGCTACCTCGAGTCTTTTGTAATTGGCCGGTCGTGTGCGGGCCTGTCGAACTGACGTGAACGCTGCGCGCTCGCGAGTCTTCTCACCATTCAAGCACGCCTTCGAGGACGGCTGTTCGGTTGATTGAATATTGGTATACCATAATACGGAATATCCGCAAAATATTTCTGACCGACACTTCGAACAAGGAAGGCGCAAGCAATGAACATAAAACAAAAACTGACTCTGGCGTTTGCGGTAATCGCCAGCCTGCCGGTGTTACTGGTGGCAGCGCTGATCATCCTCAATGTCCGCGAGGGCGCGCGCGACACCTTTACCGACAGCACCGGGCGCGAGGTGCGTCAGGTGGAAAACGCGATGCAGCTGTTTTTCGAGGGCATCAGCCAGAACGTTGCCTATCTGGCCGAGCATCCGCAACTGCAGAGCATCGACGCCAGCCTCAAACGCTACCTGAGCAGCGACGCCGCGCAAGTGCCGATGGGGCCGCAGGATCAACAGCTGTTCAAGCTGTTCAACGGTCTGGCCAAGGCGCACCCGGCTTACACCTATCTATCTGTCGGCACCGAACAGGGCGGTTACCTGTTCTGGCCGGGCGATGCGCAACTGGCCAACTACGATCCGCGTACCCGGCCTTGGTACAAAACCGCGATGGCCAATCCCGGCAAAACCCTGCGCACCGAGGCCTATTACTGGGCGGCGGATGACGTGGTGCTGGTGAGCACCGTGCGCAGTTTCAACAACCAGTTGGGCAGCAATGCCGGCGTGGTCAACATCGATGTGTCGCTCAAGCAGTTGACCGACCTGGTCAAGCAGATCCGCCTCGGCGAGAGCGGTTATCTGATGCTGATGGAAGCCAACAACACCGTGCTGGTCGACCCGAGCGATCCGGCGCACAACTTCAAGAAACTCAGCGATCTCGGCGACGGTTATCAGCAACTGGCCGAGGCGGGCAAAGGCCTGGTCGAGGTGCAACTGGCCGGCGAGGATTACATGGCGCTGGTCTGGCCGTCGCAGGCGCTGGGCTGGCGGTTTGTCGGCTTGGTCAAGGCGAGCGAAGTGATGGCCGGGGCGACGCGTTTGACCTGGCTGATCGGCGCTATCGCTGTGGTTTGCGCATTGTTGTTCGCGATGGCCGGCGCGTGGTCTGCCGGACTGATGGTCAAGCCGATTCGTGGTGTCGCCAGCGGACTCGAAGGCATTGCCCAGGGCGAGGGCGATCTGACTGCGCGACTGGAAGTACGTGGGCAGGATGAAACCGCGCAACTGGCGGGCTGGTTCAACCAGTTTCTCGAAGCGATTCGCACGTTGATTCAACGCATCGGCCAGGCAGCGGGGCAGATTCACAGCAGCTCTGGCAGCGCCACCGAAGTCTCGGCGGAAATGGCCGACGTCGCTTCGCGTCAGCGTGAGGCGGTGGACATGGTGTCTACGGCGTTTCACGAAATGGTCGCCACTTCCAACGAGGTCGCGCGTTCGTGCAGTCAGGCGGCCGATTCGGCAGACAACGGTCAGCGTCAGGCACACACCGGGCAGCAGCAGATCGATGCGGCGGTGAGCAACGTCGGGCGCTTGAGCCAGGAGATCGGCCACAGTGCCGAGTCGATGCAGCAACTGGAGCAGGACAGCAACGACATCCAGTCCATCCTCGGCACCATTCGTTCGATTGCCGAGCAGACCAATCTGCTCGCGCTCAACGCCGCCATCGAAGCCGCGCGCGCCGGTGAACAGGGCAGGGGCTTTGCCGTGGTCGCCGATGAAGTCCGCGCGCTGGCCAAACGCACCTCGGATTCCACCGGTGAGATTGACGCACTGCTGGGCAATCTGGCGCGGCGCACCCATCAGATGGGCAAGCAGATGCACGCCAGCCTTGAGGTGTCACAGGAAACCGTGGTGTCGATCAACGAGGCGCGGGCGAGTTTTGAATTGATTCGTGAGTCGGTCGACGTGATCCGCGACATGAACACCCAGATCGCCACGGCGGCGGAGGAACAGCATCAAGTGGCGGAGGACATCAATCGGCACATCAGCCAGATTCATGGTGATGCGCAGTTGGTGGCGAGCCTGGCGGATTCGACTCGCCAGGATGCGCAGAACCTGACGGCGTTGTCGCAGACGTTGAATCAGTTGGTGAGCCGGTTTAGGACCTGACACGGTAGCCCAGGCAACACCAAAACTTGTGGGAGCGAGCTTGCTCGCGAAGGCGTCGGGTCAGTCAAAAATGTAACAACTGACCCATCGCTTTCGCGAGCAGGCTCGCTCCCACATGGGATATCCGAGATCTGGTGAAATCACGCCACAACCGGCAACGCGCCCATCTTGCCGTGGCAATACACCAGCGGTCCGGCGACCTGCTCGGGGACGATCAGGTTCTTCACCGCGCCGACCATGATCGCGTGGTCGCCACCTTCGTATTCACGCCACAACTCGCACTCGATCACCGCCGTGGCATTGGCGAGGATCGGGTTGCCCAGTTCGCTCAACGTCCACTCGATGCCCTGCGCCTTGTCCTTGCCTTTGCGCGCGAAGGCATAGGCCTCGCTTTGCTGCACGCTGGACAACAGGTGAATCGCAAAGCGTTTGTTCTTGATCAGCACGGGATAGGAGTCGGAGCTGTAGTTGGGGCAGAACAGCACCAGCGCCGGGTCCATCGACAGTGAGCTGAACGCGCTGGCGGTCAGGCCGACGATCTGGCCGTCGTCGTCCAGCGTGGTGATGACGGTGACGCCGGACGGGAACGAGCCCATGACTTGTTTGTAAATGGCAGCATCGATCATTGGGTGGTCCTCGGGTGGTGTGACGCGGTTTCTATGATTTGTAGGTCTGATGGTATACCGTAATACATATCTTGCAAGAGCTTTTCTGGTGAACCGATAAACGTGCCACTGTCGTCGGAAACTCAATGTTTACGGGGCGTTCAGCTAGCCGGTCAGGGGTGGGATCAGCGAGGATAGCGGATCAGCCAGCGACAGAATCAGCGGATCAGGCTTGTGCAAAGTTTGGAATACCATAATATGGTCTGCATCTGAGGGGCGACCCAAGAGTCCTCCCGGTTTGGCTTCATACAAAGATAAAAACAGACAAACTCGAGTTCATGCATATGTCCCAGATGTCCCGGCAAGATCCGTTGATCGAGAATCATACGGTCGATTACGTCCCACTCGCGGAACGCCACGGGAAGGCCCGCGATCTGTTCACTCTTTGGTTCAGCACCAACATCGCGCCACTGCCCATCGTCACCGGCGCCATGGTGGTTCAGGTGTTCCATCTGAATCTGTTCTGGGGGCTGCTGGCGATTGCGCTGGGGCACATGATCGGCGGCGTGGTGATTGCGCTGGCCTCGGCCCAAGGCCCGCGCATGGGCATACCGCAAATGGTCCAGAGTCGCGGTCAGTTCGGCCGTTATGGCGCACTGCTGATCGTGTTCTTCGCGGCGCTCATCTACATCGGTTTCTTCATTTCCAACATCGTGCTGGCCGGTAAATCCATTGTCGGCATTGCGCCGTCAGTACCGGCGCCGCTGAGCATTCTGATCGGCGCGCTGGCTGCTACGGCGATCGGTGTGATCGGCTACAACTTCATCCACACCCTCAACCGCATCGGCACCTGGGTGATGGGCGGCGCGTTGCTCGCCGGCTTCATCTACATTTTCGCCCATGACTTGCCGGCGGACTTCCTGACGCGCGGCAGTTTCAATCTCTCCGGCTGGCTGGCGACGGTGTCGCTAGGGATCATCTGGCAGATCAGCTTCTCGCCGTACGTCTCCGACTATTCGCGTTATCTGCCAGCAAACATCGGTATCGCCAAACCCTTCTGGGCGACGTATCTGGGTGCGACGCTGGGCACGATTCTGTCGTTCAGTTTTGGCGCGGTGGCGGTACTGGCGACGCCGGAAGGCACTGAAGCGATGGCAGCGGTCAAGCAGTCCACTGGTTGGCTAGGGCCGATACTGATGGTGCTGTTTCTGCTCAACATCATCAGCCACAACGCGCTCAATCTGTATGGCGCGGTGTTGTCGATCATCACCTCGATTCAGACCTTCGCCAGCCAGTGGACGCCGAGCATCAAGGTGCGCGTGGTGCTGTCGAGCGTGATCCTGACGGGATGCTGTGTGGTCGCCCTCGGCGCTTCGGCAGATTTCATTTCCCAATTCATCGGACTGATTCTCGCGCTCTTGCTGGTGCTGGTGCCGTGGGCGTCGATCAACCTGATCGATTTCTATCTGATCAAGCGCGGCAACTACGACATCGCCTCGATCTTCCGCGCTGACGGCGGGATCTACGGGCGCTTCAACCTGCACGCGATCATTGCCTATTTCATCGGCATCATCGTGCAGCTGCCGTTTGCCAACACCTCGCTGTACGTGGGGCCGTACGCCAATCTGGTGGAAGGTGCCGACCTGTCCTGGCTGGTCGGTCTGGTGGTAACGGTGCCGCTGTATTACTGCCTCGCAACCCGTGGTCAGGCGCAGCAGAGCAGGGCGGCCAGACTCGGCTATACCGACTGATCGAAACGGCAACACAGCAATGCCCGGCCCAGCGCCGGGCATTTTTGTTTGCGTATCACGGCGGTCAAGCAAATTGGCCATATCGATCCCCTTTTGGCCCGCCGCCTACTGTCATCGCGCTACGCTGTCAGCAAGAATCGAAACCATAACAACAGGCTCGACCTTTTTTACCCTTGGCTATCGTTACAGCCACTGCCGTGTACAGAACATAAAAACCATCGATCTCACGTCGCATTCGGGGAAACAACCATGGTCACGATCAAACGCATTCTGGGCGCCACCGTGTGTGGCCTGACGCTGCTGGCCAGCGCCGTCCAGGCCGAGCAGCGCGAACTGCGGGTGTACAACTGGGCGGATTACATTCTGCCGTCAGTGCCCAAGGACTTCGCCGAGCAAAGCAAGATCAAAGTGACCTGGGATACCTTCGACACCAACGAATCACTGGAAGCCAAACTGCTCACCGGCAACTCCGGTTACGACTTGGTGGTGCCGTCCAATCAGTTCATCGAAACCCAGATCAAGGCCGGCGTGTTCCAGAAACTCGACAAGTCGAAATTGCCGAACTGGCAGCACCAGGATCCGGCCCTGCTCAAATTGCTCGACGCCAACGACCCCGGCAACCAGTACGGCGTGCCGTACATGTACGGCACCGTGCTGATCGGCTTCAACCCGGCCAAGGTCAAGGCCGCCCTGGGCGAAAATGCGCCGGTGGACAGTTGGGATCTGGTGTTCAAGCCCGAGAACATGGAAAAGCTCAAGGCCTGTGGCGTGGCGATGCTCGATTCGCCGTCGGAGATCCTGCCGCTGGCCCTGCATTACCTCGGCCTCGACCCGAACAGCCAGAACCCGGCGGACTATGAAAAGGCCAAGGCCTTGATGATGAAGATTCGCCCTTACGTGACCTACTTCAACTCGGCCAAGTACATGACCGACATCGCCAACGGCGACATCTGCGTGGCGATCGGTTATTCCGGCAGCTTCTACCAGTTCGGCAATCGCGCCAAAGAGGCGGGCAATGGCGTGGTGGTCGACTGGCGTTTGCCGAAGGAGGGCGCGCCAATCTGGTTCGACACCTTCGCCATTCCGAATAGCGCGAAGAACGTCGCCGAGGCCCACGAATTCCTCAACCACTTGCTCGACCCGAAAGTGATCGCACCGATCAGCGATTTCCTCGGTTACCCGAATGCCAACAAGGACTCGATGCCGCTGGTCAACAAGGACATCACCGACAACCCCAATCTGACCCCGACCAGCGAAGCGCTGAAAACCCTGTATGTGGTGCAACCGTTGCCGCAGAAAATGGAACGGGTGCGCACGCGCGTGTGGACAAGTATCAAATCCGATAAATAAGAGCACCGCACTTCAAATGTGGGAGCGAGGCTGCTCGCGAAAGCGGTGTGTCATTCAACTCCTATGTTGAATGAGCCGGCGTATTCGCGAGCAGGCTCGCTCCCACAGGTGGGGGTGGGTTGTGTCATTCGGTGCGGCGTTCTGCCTCGCGGCTGGTCGCCAGACTCAACAGCACCGACCCCAGAATCACCGAGCCGACGATTGCCAGCGACCATTCCACCGGCATGTGGAACCACGGCATCAGCACCATCTTGCCGCCGATGAACACCAGCACGATCGCCAGCCCGTATTTGAGCAGGTGAAAGCGATCAGCCATGTCCGCCAGCAGGAAGTACAGCGCGCGCAGGCCCATGATCGCGAAGATGTTCGAGGTGAAGACAATGAACGGGTCGGTGGTGACGGCGAAGATCGCCGGGATGCTGTCGACCGCGAACATCAGGTCGCTGGCCTCGATCAGCACCAGCACCAGGAACATCGGTGTTGCCCATCGCACGCCGTTCTGCAGGATAAAAAACTTCTCGCCATGAAAGCCACTGGTGATGCGCACATGCCCGCGAACCCAGCGCAATATCGGATTCTTTTCCAGATCCGGTTGATGATCAGCGAACACCAGCATCTTGATCCCGGTGATGATCAGGAACACACCGAAGGCATACAGCAGCCATTCGAACTGCGACACCAGCCACACCCCGGCAAAAATCATGATCGCGCGCATGACAATCGCGCCGAGCACGCCGTACAGCAGCACCCGCCGCTGCAATTCCGGCGGCACGGCGAAGTAGCTGAAGATCATCACGAAGATGAACATGTTGTCGATCGACAGCGACTGCTCGATCAGGTAACCGGTGAGAAATTCCAGGGTTTTCTGTCGGGCGATTTCACTGCCGAATTCGCCGTGCAGATACCACCAGAGCAGCCCGGAGAAGCTCAGCGCGAGCAGGCACCAGGCAATCACCCAGGCCGACGCTTCCCGCACCGACACCCGGTGCGCCTTGCGCCCGCCGAAGACAAACAAGTCCAGGGCCAGCATGGCCAGAACGAAGATGATGAAGGCACCCCACATCCAGGGTTCGCCGATGTTGATGTTCGTGGCAGGCATGGCACGCTCCCTGTCTTTTTATTTGCAGCAAGCGCATCCCCTGTGGGAGCGAGCCTGCTCGCGAATGCGATGGAACAGTGAAGTTGAGGTTGCTGACCCACCGCGTTCGCGAGCAGGCTCGCTCCCACAGGCATCACTGCACCCTCTCGATCAACGTCTGACGGGGCCATGCTAGCGACGGATCTGGAGCAAAGAAAAATCGTTTATTTCTGACTGACAGTTCGGCAAAAACGAAGTGTCAGCGGAAAAACTCCCCCGGCGTCTCGCCAAACTGCTGACGAAACGCGGCGATAAACGCCGAGGTCGAGTCGTATCCACAAGCCAGTGCAACGTCGGTCACACGCTCACCTTTCTCCAGCGGCGTTAGAGCTCCGAGCAAGCGCAGGCGCTGGCGCCAGGCGCGGAAGGTCAGGCCGGTGTCGCGCAAAAACAGCCGTGTCAGAGTCTTTTCGGTGACACCGAATTTTTCGCTCCAGTGGCTCAGGGTGGTCTGCTGCTCCGGGTGTTGCTCCAGGCTCTGATAGATCTGCTTCAAGCGCGGGTCTTGCGGCAGCGGCAGCATCAAGTCGATGGTCGGCGCGTCGGCCAATTGATCAAGGATCACCTGGGCCAAGCGTCCGTCAGGGCCGCTTTCGTTGTATTCCACCGGGACCTGACTGAAAGCGCGGATCAACTCCCTGAGCAGATCGCTGACGCCGAGCACATGGCAATGTTCAGCCGCCCAACCAGTGACGCTGCTATCGATGTACAGGCTGCGCATTTCCGTATGCGGTGCGCTGAATACCCGGTGCGGCACGCCCGCTGGAATCCACACCGCACGTTCCGGCGGCGCGACAAAACGGCCGGCGCTGGTCTGCACTTCGAGTACGCCTTGAATCGCATAGGACAACTGCACCCACGGATGGCTATGACGGCGGGTGAGGGCGCGGTTGGGCAGCGATTCAGTGCGTCCATACACGGGACGCGGCAGGCTGTGCAGCCCGGGAACACTGCGGCGAACGCTTTTGCTATGTCCTTTAGGCGGCATCTTGCGGCTCTTCGGCGTTAGTCGGTAATTGCCAGTCACGTTAGAGTCGTCGGCACGCACTGGCAACCCCCGGATGAATCTCATGACGCGCCCACGTTTTCTGCCCGATAACTTCACGCTGACCTTGATCGGCGTCGTCTTGCTGGCCAGCTTCCTTCCCGCCAGCGGTCAAGTCGCCGTCGGCTTTGGCTGGCTGACCAACATCGCCATCGCCCTGCTGTTTTTCCTGCATGGCGCCAAGCTGTCGCGCGAATCGATCATCGCCGGCGCTGGCCACTGGCGTCTGCATCTGCTGGTGTTCGGCCTGACCTTCGTGCTCTTCCCGATTCTCGGTCTGGCGCTGAAACCGCTGTTGTCACCGCTGATCGGTGATCAGCTGTACATGGGCATGCTCTATCTGTGCGCATTACCGGCCACCGTGCAGTCGGCGATCGCGTTCACTTCGCTGGCGCGAGGCAATATTCCGGCGGCGATCTGCAGTGCGGCGGCTTCCAGTCTGTTCGGGATTTTTCTGACGCCGCTGCTGGTAACGCTGCTGCTCAACGTTCACGGTGACGGCGGTTCGACTCTCGATGCGATCGTGAAGATCAGCGTGCAATTGCTGCTGCCGTTCATTGCCGGGCAGATCGCCCGCCGCTGGATCGGCGCGTGGGTAGGGCGCAACAAGAACTGGCTGAAATTCGTTGATCAGGGCTCGATTCTGCTGGTGGTGTACGGCGCATTCAGCGAGGCGGTCAACGAAGGCATCTGGCAGCAGATTCCGTTGTTCGAGTTGCTCGGCTTGGTGGTGGTCTGCTGCATTCTGCTGACGTTGGTTCTGGTGGCATCAATTCTGTTGAGCAAAGCGTTCGGCTTCAATCAGGAAGACCGCATCACCATCCTGTTCTGCGGCTCGAAAAAGAGCCTGGCCACCGGCGTGCCGATGGCGCAGGTACTCTTTGCCGGTAGCACCATCGGCGTGCTGATTCTGCCGCTGATGCTGTTCCATCAGATTCAACTGATGGTCTGCGCGGTATTGGCGCAGCGCTATGCCAAGCGGCCAGAGTCGGTGCCGGATCTGATGGCGCAGGTGGACCCGTAAAACGCTTCACAGACCCGAATACTTGACCGCCGCTGCCGCCCGCGTCGGCACGTCCAGCGTGCGCAACAACGAAGACACGTGGATCCTCACCGTGAACGGCGAAATATCCAGTTCACGGGCGATTTCCTTGTTGGTCTTGCCTTGCGCAATCAACCGCAGCACGTCCTGCTGACGCGGCGTCAGCGTCGTCGCGGTTTCCAGCGGCAACAAGCCGGACGGCGCCGACTTCACCAGCACCTCACCTTCACGGATCGCCAGAATCGCCTGGCCAATTTCATCCGGCGCAATGTTCTTGCCGATAAAACCGTCAATGCCCGCCGCCATGACTTCACTGATCAGCGTCTGATCGTCAACCATCGACACCACGATCAGCGTGGTGCGCGGCAATCGTCTTCGCAAGTCGGCGAGCTGGGTGATGCAGGTCAGCCCGGGAAAACGCAGATCGAGCATCAGCGTATCCGGCTCGTCGCCCTGTGGCAGCAGCTCGAGCACAGCGTCGAAGTCGCCGGCCTCGCAGATATTCGCTCCGGGCAGGACGCGCTGTACGGTGCGCAGCATCGCCTCGCGAAACAGTGGGTGATCGTCGGCTATGATGATCCGGCATGTCATGGCGTGACCCTCCCTGGGTCAGGCGTGATTCAAGGCCTGCACCTTAGCATCGGACGCGAAGGTTGCCTGTAGGCTGCTTCCGAAACTGACGATTGCTGCACAAGGACGTTTACCATGAAGTTCGAAAAAAATTCCGAACTCGACCAAGCCAACCTGCGCATCATCATCGCTGCCATTGCGGTGGTTTACATGGTCGTGCTGGGTTTTCTGCCGGGCCATCGCTTCGATACCTACCTGCCGGTCATCACTTACATTGTCTTGTTTCTGCTGGCTTCGATCGCGTTCCGCCAAGCCATTGCGCGTTGGCCCGGGCATTATCCGGCGCGGCGGATTTTTGCCATGGTCCACGATTACACCGGCACCTGTTTTGGACTGGTGATCGGCGGCGAAGCGGCGCTGCCGTTGTATGCGGTGATGGTCTGGGTCAATCTCGGCAACGGCATGCGCTACGGCTCGCGCTATCTGGCAATCGCCACCGGCCTTGCATTGGTGGCGCTGCTGGTGGTCTATCGCCTGACGCCGTATTGGCAGGCGCAGCCGTTCATGGTGCTGATGCTGCTGATCACCAGCACGGTGATTCCGTTTTATGCGCACTTGCTGCTCGAGCGTACGCGCAAGGCGTCGGAAGAAGCGGTGGCGGCTAACCTGGAAAAGTCGCGGTTTCTGGCGCAGGCCAGTCATGACTTGCGTCAGCCGATTCATTCCATCGGTCTGTTTACCGCGTGTCTGCGAGAGTCGCGCCTGGGCGATGACGAGCGGCGGCTGGTCGACAACATCGACCGCTCGCTGCTTAACGTTTCGCAATTGTTCCGCTCGATTCTCGACCTCTACACCCTCGATAACGGTCGGGTCGAAGCGAAAATGCAAACGCTGAATCTCGGTGAATGGCTTGCGGATCTGATACGCCAACACCAGGAAGCGGCCCGTTGGGCAGGCGTCGAACTGCGGCTGCGACCGTGCAACCACTGGGTCAGAACCGACCCGGCGCTGCTCGCGACCATGTTGCAGAACGTGCTCTCCAACTGCTTCAAATACGGCGCGCAGCGGCCGGTGCTGATTGGCGTGCGTAAACGTGGGGCAGGGCTGGCCATCGTCATCCATGACCGTGGCAACGGCATTGCCGAAGAGCATCTGCACAAGGTCTTCGAGGAGTTTTATCGCGTGCGGCAAGTGCGCGACAAAGATGTCGAGGGCGTCGGGCTGGGCCTGTCGATCATCAAGCGTCTTGGTGAACTGATCGATGTGCGCGTTGCTCTGCGTTCACAGTTGGGGCGCGGCACAGCTGTGACGCTTGCGGGGTTGCCGATCGTGGCCGCGCCGCAGTCACTGGTGGTTCGCAGTGAAGCGCGGCAGATGGGTTTGTTGACCGGACTGAAGGTGTGTCTGGTCGAGGATGATCGCAACGTGCTGCTGGCGACTTCAGCTTTGCTTGAGCGCTGGGGCTGCGTGGTGCAGGCCGAGTCGTCGGCTGAAGATCTGGTCACCGACTGCGACATCATCGTCGCCGACTATGACCTCGGCACCCACGCCACTGGCATCGAATGCATTGACGAAGTGCGCAGGCGGCGCGGTTGGGCAGTGCCGGCGATGATCATCACCGGGCATGACGTCGAGAAGATTCAGGTAGCCTTGCATGACCGGCAGATTGCGATTCTGTCGAAACCTGTGCGGCCGGCCGAGTTACGCGCGACGTTGCGCGCCCTGCGTGATCGACAAGGCGCAGCGGTTGAACAGATGCTGTAAAGGCCGATGTAAACGGGCGGCTCAGGAGCTCGCCCGTTATTTCGCGGCGATTATTGTGGGCTGTTGAACTGGTCGGAATAGCTGCCGGTCATCAGCGCCGATGCCACGCGATCAGAACCGACTCCGACCCGGGAGTAGGCCACTCGGTTGACGCCGGTGCGGTCGGCCCCATCCGCTGCCAATGCTCCGGCACCGACACGATCAGCACCATCGGCAGCCACCGCGCCTGCGCCGACACGATCAGCGCCATCGGCAGCCACCGCGCCGGCACCGACGCGATCAGCGCCATCGGCGGCCACCGCGCCTGCGCCGACACGATCAGCGCCATCGGCAGCCACCGCGCCGGCACCGACACGGTCAGCGCCATCGGCAGCCACTGCGCCCGCGCCGACACGATCGGCGCCGTCAGCAGCGACTGCGCCCGCGCCCACGCGATCAGCGCCATCGGCAGCCACTGCACCTGCGCCGACACGATCAGCGCCATCGGCAGCCACCGCGCCGGCACCGACACGATCGGCGCCATCGGCAGCCACCGCGCCCGCGCCGACGCGATCAGCACCATCGGCAGCCACCGCCCCAGCACCAACACGATCAGCCCCATCCGAAGCCAACGCCTGCGGTTGCGCCGCCAAGACATTCGGCACCACAACGCTGGCCGCTACCGCAAGAAGCACGCCTGACAACAACTTGTATTTCATGGTTTTCTCCACGACCCAGCAGCCAGAATGCGATGAGATGTCGTCCGTTGCGTATGCCCGGCGCAGTGACTCATTGGCTTGGGTTTTACCTGGTTGGCGAAAGGCACGGGCACACCGAGCGGCGTGCGGGTGTCGAGATAATTCTGATCGAGCCGATTGAGTATAGGATCGGCCTCGGGAACTGCCACGGCAGAAAGATCGACGGACAAAAAAAGACGAAGCCCGCATTGCGCGGGCTTCTTGGTGTGGAGCTGTTTACATTTTTGCCAGTGCCTGAGCCAGATCGGCGCGCAGGTCTTCAACGTCCTCAACCCCGACTGACAACCGCACTGATCAGAGCCTTCAGCCACGACGTAGTTGAGCAATTCGCCAATCAACCACAGGCGTTCGACTCACTGGCTCGGCTCAAGCTAATTGGTGAGCGCAGGCCGAAGGCCGGAAACGTTTGGGATTGAAGCCCGAAAGGGTGAAACGGGCCGGCTGTTTGGCCTGGCTCAACGCGCACCGCGAAAGTCCGGCCCGCAGGGAACGTCAGATGGCAGGATCGGCAGTAAGCCATCACTGATCGCATGCGACCATTGCAACGATGGCCTCAGCGACTTGAAGCACGAAGCTTGACACCTGTTTCCGGTCCCGCTGGCCGCTGAGATTAAACGCCTTCAATCCGGTGAGTGACCTTCCATTTTTCGGCAAAAGCTTTGCCTTGCTCGATTTGTTCGGGTGTCATTTTTTTAGAATATTCTTCTAATCTTTCCCGATCATAGTCTTTATCAGACTCATCATTATCTAAGCCTGCTAAAAGCAACGTAAGGCCATAAGCCTTCACCATATCAAATGGAAAGCCATAGTAATTTGGATTACTTGCATACTCTCGAGCAAGCAAACCGATGCCACTGCCGTCACCCGCCTTCGCAGACTCCTCTAGCCAATACCGGGAAACTGATAGGTCTCCGTTATCTTCATAAATGGAGGCTGCATAGGCAATCATTGCTTTTGGATAGCCATTTTCAGCCGCTCGCTTATACCATTTGTTGATTTCCTTGCGGCGCTGCCCAAACCACCAAAAAAATCCATCACCAGCTGAATAACTCTCGGCAAGCTGATATTGTGCGAATGGGTACCCTCCCTCTGCTGATTTAATCAGCATATTAAAGTCAGAATTGCCTACGTATAACAAATAGGCAGCTTCCATGTCACCGGAAGCAATTTTTTCTCGCGCAATCTTCTCAAATTCTGATTTCCACTCGCGCTGAGTTTTATCTCCCTTCGGGCAGTTCTCAACGATCGTGCATAATTTATCTCCATCATCAAGAGCCAGACGAAGTAGGGAGTTAAAATTTCCTTGATTAGCAGAATGTACTAGCCATTCGCGCGTATCTTCCACCCTGTGGTTTTTTGCATAACGAAGCTCATCCTGTAGATGAAACCACTCTCCTACAACATCCGACTTGGCTACCCAATCATTTAGTTCGCCTAGTTGTTGCAAATCATTTGAGGCAAATTTCTCCATTAAAGTTTTTCTGTACTCTTGATCCCATTCACCTCGGCTTTTTTCCCCTTTGGGACAAAATGAAGCAATAACACACAGCTTGACGTTGTGAGATAACTGATATAGGGAGAATAAATTGCCTTGATTGGCAGAAGCCACGAACCACTTTACAGATTCTATCGAGTCTAGCGCTTTACTAAGTTCCATTTGGCGAAGTTGTTGCGCCAAATAAAATTGTGCTTCTGCATCGCCAGCCTCAGCGGCAATGCGCAATTCACGCTCTGCATTTTTCTCTTGTTTATATAATGAAATGCCGCGTTCCTTGGCTGCCTGCTGCTCCTGTGAAAGCACTGCCGATGCGGTGACTGAGTTAAATAAAAAAAGTAAACTTAAAATCGATTTGATTAGATTTTTATAATGATACATTTTCTTCCCTGTGTAATTAACAAGCGAGCGCCGTATTCCATATGCTGTTTGACACCAAGATGCGAAATGAGGTGGGCGAATGTTGCGACACTTGTGTTGTCGAGTTTGCGCAGCAGCACGGAGCTCTTCATTCGGCAGACTTGATGCCATTTTCAAAAAGACTTGTATGACAATAAAAACGAAAGATCGAAAGGCCACAGGGGGGTTCCCCGTGTGGCGAGGGTATTTATCCCCGTTGGGCTGCGATGCAGCCCCCTTCAAAGAGTCACATTTTAGTCAAAGCCTGCGTCAAATCTTCCCGCAGATCCTCAACATCCTCAACCCCCACCGACAACCGCACCAGCCCATCGCCAATCCCCAGCTTCGCGCGAGTTTCCGGCGGGATGGTCGCGTGGGTCATGATCGCCGGATGTTCGATCAGGCTCTCCACACCGCCCAGACTTTCCGCCAGTGCAAAGATCCGCACGTTCTCTAGAAAGCGCCGTGCGCCGGCCAGATCGCTGTTCAGATCAACAGAAATCATCCCGCCAAAACCACGCATCTGCCGCTTGGCCAGTTCGTGCTGCGGGTGCGAGGTCAGGCCCGGATAGTAGACGCGCTTGACCTGCGGCTGCTGTTCCAGCCACTGCGCCAGGTCCAGGGCGTTGCTGCAATGGCGCTCCATGCGCAGCGCCAGGGTCTTCACCCCGCGCAAGGTCAGGAATGCATCGAACGGCCCGGAAATCGCGCCAACGGCGTTCTGCAGAAAACCGAGTTTTTCCGCCAGCTCGGCGTTCTGCCCGACCACGGCAATGCCACCGATCACGTCGGAGTGGCCGTTGAGGTATTTGGTGGTCGAGTGCAGGACGATGTCGAAACCCAGCTCCAGTGGGCGCTGGATGTACGGGCTGGCGAAGGTGTTGTCGGCCACGCAGATGATCCCGCGCGCGCGGCAGATGCGCGCGATCGCGGCCAGATCCGACAGGCTCAGCAGCGGGTTGGTCGGGGTTTCGACCATGACCATGCGCGTGTCGTCCTGCAGCGACGCTTCGAACGCCGACAGGTCGGCCAGGTCGACGAAGCTGAAACGGTGCCCGGCACTGCGCTGACGAACCTTGTCGAACAGGCGGAACGTGCCGCCGTACAAGTCATTGCCGGAAACGATGTTCGAGCCGGCGTCGAGCAGCTCCAACACCGTGGAAATCGCCGCCAGCCCCGAGGCGAAGGCGAACGCGCGGGTGCCGCCTTCGAGGTCGGCGACGCAGCGCTCCAGGGCGAAACGCGTCGGGTTGTGCGAGCGGCCGTAGTCGAAACCCTTGTGTACGCCGGGGCTGTCTTGCAGGTACGTGGAGTTGGCATAGATCGGCGGCATCAGCGCGCCGGTGGTCGGGTCCGGCTCTTGCCCGGCGTGGATCACCCGGGTGGCGAAGCCTTGGGATTTATCGTCGTGCTGACTCATGCAAGGGATCTCCGTAATTGGTTGAGCATGTCGGTGCGGGTGATCAGGCCATGGAAGCCGGAGGCGTCGGCGATGATCGCGACGAGGCCACGGCTGAGCACTGTTTCCAGCTCGGCCAGGGTCGCAGCCGGGGCGAGGGTTTGCAGTTTGTCGGTCATTACACTCGACACCGACTGGCTGAAGCGCGCGGCATCTTCGTGGACGCCGAGGAGGATGTCGGACTCGTCGATCACTCCCACCAGTTGCTTGCCTTCGACCAGCACCGGCAGTTGCGAAACGTCCGCCAGACGCATGCGCTGGAAGGCCGTGAGCAGGGTGTCGTCCGGGCCGACGCTGATCACCCGGCCGTCCTCGAAACGCCGTGCGATCAAATCGCGCAGATCGCCGTAGCCCTTGCGCTGCAACAGGCCCTGATCGGTCATCCACTGGTCGTTGTAGACCTTCGACAGGTACCGCGTGCCGGTGTCGCAGACGAAACTGACCACGCGTTTCGGCTCGGTCTGTTCGCGGCAATAACGCAGCGCGGCAGCGAACAGGGTGCCGGTCGATGAGCCGCCGAGAATGCCCTCGGCCTTGAGCAACTGGCGGGCATGATCGAAGCTTTCCGCATCGCTGATCGAGTAGGCGTGACGCACGCTGGACAGGTCAGTGATCGACGGAATGAAGTCTTCGCCGATGCCCTCGACGGCCCACGAACCGGGCGTCGGCAAGGTGCCGTCGCGGCTGTATTGCGCCATCACCGAGCCGACCGGATCGGCGAGGACCATTTCCAGATCCGGCTGCACGCGCTTGAAAAAACGACTCAACCCGGTCAGCGTGCCGGCCGATCCGACGCCGACGACGATGGCGTCCAGATCATGTTCGGTCTGCGCCCAGATTTCCGGCGCGGTGCTGCATTCATGGGCCAGAGGGTTGGCGGGATTGTTGAACTGGTCGGCGAAAAACGCCCCGGGAATGTCCTTGGCCAAGCGGGCGGCGACGTCCTGGTAATACTCGGGATGGCCCTTGCCGACATCGGAGCGGGTGATGTGCACTTCGGCGCCCATGGCCTTCAAGTGCAGGACCTTCTCGGTGGACATCTTGTCCGGCACCACCAGCACTACGCGATAGCCTTTGGCGCGGCCGACCAGCGCCAGACCCAGACCGGTATTGCCGGCGGTGGCCTCGACAATCGTGCCGCCCGGTTGCAGGCGACCGTCACGTTCCGCAGCGTCGATCATCGCCAGACCGATACGGTCCTTGATCGAGCCGCCGGGGTTCTGCGATTCAAGTTTGAGAAACAGCGTGCACGGTCCGGTATCGAAGCGGGTGACCTGCACCAGCGGAGTATTGCCTATCAGCCCAAGCACGGCAGGGCGTGATTCCTTCGACATTTCTTCACCTCTTTATGGTGTTGATCGCGTTCCAATCGCGGGGAAAAGACTCGCGTGCAACTTAGGCGCAGACATCCTCTCTCGCAACCTCTAATCCTTGGAAAATCCAGCCATTTGGATCTAACGATAGAACGAAAACCTGCATGTTGCCCTGAGGTGTTCTGATCGTTCCCACGCTCCGCGTGGGAATGCAGCCTTGTGCGCTCTGCGTCCCTACGGTCTTGAGATCGCAGCCTTCGGCAGCTCCTAAAGGGGCGTCTGTGCATGAGTAGAACTTGTGATGATCTAGAATTTATTGAGTTTGTTTCATCAAGTCCGGTTCCCGACAATACCCGCCATCGAATAAGCATCTGGAGTTGTTTGTCATGGCACTGGCCCATTCCCTTGGATTTCCGCGCATCGGTCGCGACCGCGAACTGAAGAAAGCGCAAGAGGCGTTCTGGAAAGGAGAACTGCACGAGGCGGGCCTGCGTGACGTCGGGCGTGAGCTGCGCAAGGTCCATTGGGACTTGCAGAAAAACGCCGGCATCGACTTGCTGCCGGTCGGCGATTTCGCCTGGTACGACCAGGTGCTGAGCCACTCGCTGATGTTCGGCGTGATCCCCGAGCGCTTCCTCCCGCATGACGGCAAAGCCACGCTGCAAACCCTGTTCAACATGGCCCGAGGCGTCAGCAATACTTGCTGCGGCGAAGGCCACGCTCAGGAAATGACCAAGTGGTTCGACACCAACTATCACTACCTGGTACCGGAATTCAGCGTCGATCAACAATTTCAGCTGGGTTGGGAGCAGCTGTTTGAAGAAACCGAAGAGGCCCGCGCGCTGGGGCACAACGTCAAGCCGGTGATCATCGGCCCGTTGACCTATCTGTGGCTGGGCAAAACCAAAGGCGCCGATTTCGACAAGCTCGATTTGCTTGATCGCCTGCTGCCGCTGTACGGCCAGATCTTCGCGCGGCTGGCGGCATTGGGTGCGGAGTGGGTGCAGATCGACGAGCCGATTCTGGTGCTCGATCTGCCGCAGGACTGGAAGAACGCTTTCGAGCGCGCCTACAACCAGATCCAGCGCGATCCGCTGAAGAAACTGCTCGCCACGTACTTCGGTGGTCTGGAAGAAAACCTCGGTCTGGCGGCGAACCTGCCGGTCGACGGCCTGCACATCGATCTGGTGCGCGCGCCGGATCAATACCCGACCATTCTGGATCGTCTGCCGGCCTATAAAGTGCTGTCGCTGGGTGTGGTCAACGGTCGTAACGTCTGGCGCTGCGATCTGCAAAACGCGCTGGCGACGCTGCGCCATGCTCATGAGCGTCTGGGTGATCGTCTGTGGGTAGCACCGTCCTGCTCATTGCTGCACAGCCCGGTTGATCTGGGCCGCGAAGACCAGCTCGATGCCGAACTGAAAAGCTGGCTGGCATTTGCCGTGCAGAAGTGCGAAGAGGTCGCCGTGCTCGCTCAAGCGGTCAGCGAGCCGGAAGCGCCGAAGGTACTGCGTGCCCTGGCGCAAAGCCGCTCGGTACAAACCAGCCGCGCTGCCTCGCCGCGTATTCACAAACCGGCGGTGCAAGCGCGGGTCGCGGCGATCACTGCCAAGGATGCGCAACGCCAATCGCCGTTTGCCCAGCGTATTGCCAAACAGCGCGGCAAGCTCGACCTGCCGTTATTCCCGACCACCACCATTGGTTCGTTTCCGCAGACGGCGGCGATCCGTCTGGCGCGTCAGGCCTACAAGCAAGGCAAGCTCAGCGCGGCCGATTACACCGATGCGATGCACACGGAGATTCGCCACGCGGTGGAAATTCAAGAACGCCTCGGCCTGGATGTGCTGGTGCACGGTGAGGCAGAGCGCAACGACATGGTCGAATACTTCGCCGAACAGCTCGACGGCTATGCCTCCACCCGCTTTGGCTGGGTGCAGAGCTACGGTTCGCGCTGCGTCAAACCGGCGGTGATTTTCGGTGACCTGAGCCGTTCGCAAGCGATGACGGTCGAGTGGATCCGCTACGCCCAAAGCCTCACCGACAAGGTCATGAAAGGCATGCTGACCGGCCCGGTGACCATGCTGATGTGGTCGTTCCCGCGCGAAGACGTCAGCCGCGAGGTGCAGGCACGACAACTGGCGCTGGCCATTCGTGACGAGGTGAATGATCTGGAAGCGGCAGGAATCAAAATCGTCCAGATCGACGAAGCGGCGTTCCGTGAAGGCTTGCCGTTGCGCCGGGCGCAGTGGCAATCGTATCTGGACTGGGCAAGCGAAGCGTTCCGCCTGTGCGCCTCCGGGGTGCGCGATGAAACGCAGATCCATACGCACATGTGCTACAGCGAATTCAACGATGTGATCGAGTCGATCGCGGCGATGGACGCCGATGTCATCACCATCGAAACCTCACGGTCGGACATGGAACTGCTTGAGGCATTTGAAGCATTCGCCTACCCGAACGACATCGGCCCGGGCGTCTACGATATTCACTCGCCACGTATTCCCGATGTGACGGAAATGGTCGGCCTGCTGCGCAAAGCTGCCCAGCGCATTCCGGTCGAGCGGCTGTGGGTCAATCCGGATTGCGGGTTGAAGACCCGAGGCTGGCCAGAGACCGAAGCGGCGTTGGTGCACATGGTCAGCGCCGCGCGGCAACTGCGTAAAGAGTGGACCTGACCCTTTATCGCCCTGGAATACATAACCTTTGTGGGAGCGAGCCTGCTCGCGAAAGCGGTGTGTCAGTCGACATCAATGTTGGATGACCTGACGCCTTCGCGAGCAGGCTCGCTCCCACAGAATTCGCGTTTCCCTGTCACTCACGGCAACACACAAACCCCTTGTGGGAGCGAGCCTGCTCGCGAAAGCGGTGTGTCAGCTACACATGCATCAAGCAAGGAAGCGCAATATCGGCGCACCATCGAACGGGTCCGTCAGATAGTGCGCCCTGACGCCGAAAGTCGTCTGTAACCGCTCCGGCGTCAGTACGTGCAGCGGCTCGCCCAACGCCACCAGACGCCCGCGCTCCAGCACCGCCAGGCGATCGCACTTGAGCGCCTGATTGAGGTCGTGCAAGGCGATCAACGTAGTCACCGGCAGTGCGCGCACCACTTGCAGAATGCTCAACTGATGCTGGATGTCGAGGTGGTTGGCCGGCTCGTCTAGCAGCAGGACCTGCGGGCGCTGCGCCAGTGCGCGGGCGATGTGCACGCGTTGGCGTTCACCGCCGGAGAGGCTGCGCCAGAGGCGGTTGCGCAGGTGCACGGCGTCGACGTCGACCAGCGCTTGCTCGACGATGGCGTCATCGGCGGGCGACCACGGTTGCAGCGCCGACAACCACGGCGTGCGCCCCAGCGCCACCGCGTCGAACACGCGAATGCCATCGTCGGTATCGGCCTGTTGCTCAACCACCGCGAGCGTCTGCGCGATAGTGCGCCGCGACATCTTGCCCAGCGCCTGACCGCCGAGCTGCACATGGCCCACGCTCGGTTCACGCAGCCCGGCCAGCAATTTGAGCAACGTGGATTTCCCCGACCCGTTCGGCCCGACAATGCCCAGGGTCTCGCCGCGCTCAACGTCGAGGCTAACACCATTGAGCAACTCGGCACCGCGCACTTTGAAGCCCACACCCGCACAACTCAGAACCGTGTTCATCGCGCCGATCTCCGGCCCACCAGAATCAGCGCGAACACCGGTGCGCCGACCAGCGCAGTGATCACGCCGACCGGGATCACCTGACCCTTGATCAGGGTGCGCGACAGCACATCGGCGGCGATCAGAAACACCGCGCCGCCCAGCGCACTGGCGGGCAACAGACGCGCATGGCCGGTGCCGAGCAACAACCGCGCGGCATGGGGAATCACCAGACCGACAAAGCCGATCGAGCCGACAATCGACACCATCACCGCCGTCACCAGCGCGGCGCAGCCAATCAACAGAATCTGCACACGGCGCACGGCAATGCCGAGGGAGGCCGCCGAGTCCGCGCCAAAGGTGAACGCATCCAGCGCCCGGCGGTGCCACAGACAAACGACCAGCCCGAGCAAGGCCACTGGGACCGCCAGCCACACCGACGGCCAGCGCACGCC
This sequence comes from Pseudomonas siliginis, assembly GCF_019145195.1. Classification (GTDB taxonomy): domain Bacteria; phylum Pseudomonadota; class Gammaproteobacteria; order Pseudomonadales; family Pseudomonadaceae; genus Aquipseudomonas; species Aquipseudomonas siliginis. The sequence continues at coordinate 645,020 of NZ_JAHSTW010000001.1, read as the reverse complement.
GCCGAGATTGCCCAACAGCCAGAACATGATCCCGCGCGCTTGTTCGGAGCTGGCCGAGCGGGTGATCAGAAACGCGGTGAGGGCGTTGAACAATTGCGAGCCGGCGATCCCGGCCAGAATGATCTGCCCGGTACCGCTGGCCGAACCGCTGACCCGCGCCAACAGGATCACCAATACGAACGCGGTCACCGCGCCGGCAAAAGCACCGACCGACAATGAAATCGCCCCGGCGCCGACGCCAAGCAGGGCGACCATCACCGCGCCGGTCGAGGCGCCAGCAGAAATACCCAGCAGATACGGATCGGCCAGCGGATTGCGCAGCAGCGATTGCAGGATCACCCCGCACGTCGCCAGGCCGGCGCCGCAGGCCGCCGCGACCAGCGCGCGGGTCAGGCGATAGTTCCAGACGATGCCTTCGTCGATCGGGTCGAGCACATAACCGGCGCCCCACAGCTTGTTGGCCAGCACCTGCAATACCACGCTCGGCTCGATCGAAGTCTCACCAATGGCCACGCCGCCGATCAGCGCGACCGACAGCGTCAACAGCACCAGCAGCAAACGGATCAGGCGTCTGCTCATGGCGACAGGTCGTAGCCGTTGATGGCGCTGGCCAGTTGTGCGAGGCCGTCGAAGGTGCGCAGGCTGGCCTGCATGGCCATGGCGTCAAGGATGATGATGCGGTTGTGTTTGACCGCGTCCATGTTGCGCGTCACCGGATCACTGCGCAGGAAGGCGAGTTTCTTCTGATAGTCGTCCGCCGGGAAACGTCGACGATCCATGCGCGCGATCACCAGAAATGTCGGGTTGGCCTTGGCGATGGTTTCCCAGCCGACGGTTGGCCATTCTTCATCCGACTCGACCACGTTGCGCACGCCGAGGGTGCTGAGCATGAAATCGGGAACGCCTTTGTGCCCGGCCACGAACGGCTCGATGTCCATCTCGGCGCTGGAGAACCACACCAGGGCGCTGACGTCTTTGCGCTGCTGCTTTTTCGCGGTGGCGATCGACTGCGCGAGGCTGGCTTTAAGCTGCTCATTGAGCTGCTCGCCACGCGCCTGCACATCGAAAATCGCTGCGAGCTGGCTCACGGCTTTGTAGATGCTGTCGATGCGAAACGGCGCCAGCCGCGTGCCGTCCGAACCGACGAGGTTGTCCTTGGCTTCGCAATCGGAGGGCAGCAGGTAGGTGGGAATCTTCAGTTCATGGAACTGCTCGCGGGTGCCGACCGCGCCTTGCGGGCCGACCATCCATTCCAGCTCGACGGCGACCAGCTCCGGGCGTTTGCCGATCACCGCTTCGAAACTCGGCTCGTTGTCGGCGAGGCGCTCGATCGTGTCGTTCTGCGCTTTGTATGTGCCCAGCACGTCGTTGAACCACAGCGAAGTGCCAACGACTTTGTCGCCCAGGCCCAAGGCGTAGAGCATTTCGGTGCCGGCCTGGCCGATGGTCACCGTACGCGCGGGCGCGTGCTGAAAGGTCAGGCTGCTGCCACAGTTTTCGACGGTCAGTGGATACGCAGTCGGCGCCGCTTGCGCCAGGGGGCAAAGGCTCAGAGCGGTGAGCAGGGTGGCAACGCGGGGCAGCAGCATGGGGCAGTCTCCAGAGGGAACCGTACGGGAGTGGGCGGGTACGGTTCGGAAACACACCTCGGGCGCGGTCGTGGAAACTGCGCAAGGCCGGCATGGTGAAAATGCGCACGGCACGATGTCCTTCCCGGACACCCCGCCGGTTGGTCAGTCACTGTGCCGGCAGGTCTCCTGACTGATGCGTCATCGCCACGCTCCGGCCTTCCCGGGATTCACCCAGTGGCAGTCAAGGAGCAGGCTCGGCACCTACAGTTGCGGGGGCAGTTCCGATTGATGCTGTGCAAGCATTTCGGATTCCCTATTAATTCCGTGTGGAAACCGGCGGCGGCATGGTAGTCGATCGAGCCGCTGAAGGGGAGACCAATCTATCGCGACGAGCATTAGCAGCAGGCGTCTGCTGTCACGCCAACCTTGTTTCCGACAGTTCAAGGGAGTGATGGGATCGTTCCCACGCTGAGCACGGGAACGATCACGGGCAGGGCGGACTCAGCTGGCTTGCGGAGTTTCACCCCGGGCCAGACGCGCATTGATGTCGTCGATCACCTGAGGCAGTTCAGCGATGGTATCGATCAGGTAATGCGGGCGCGAAGGGGCGAACATCTTGCCGATCCGCGCGCGTTCTTCCGCCAGTCGATCCGACGCCAACGCCTTGTATTGCTCATAGGTCAGGCCCAGTGCGTTGCCGGAACAGGTCAACGCCACCGTCCACATTCCGGCGGCGCGCCCTTCGAGAATTCCCGGCCAGGTGTCGTCGACCTTGACGCAGGCGGCCACGTCATCGATGCCCAAGGCAATCACGTTGGCCAACGCCTGCGCCGGATACGGCCGGCCATTTGGCACTTCATCAGTGGCGACGACATAGTCGGCGACGTAGCCATTTTTCCTTGCCAGTTCAACGACCCTGGCCATCACCACCGCCGGATAGCCCGAGCACGAACCGATTTTCAGACCCTTGTCGCGCAACGCCGCAATCGCCTCGAGTGCGCCCGGAATCAACGCCGAATGCAGTGCGATTTTTTCGATCTGCAACGGCATGAAGCGTTCGTAGATCGCCGTCACATCGTCGTCACTCGGCAAGCGGTCAAACGCCGCGCGGTAACGTTCGGCAATCTGCGGCAGGTTGCACAGGGTGCGGATGTGATCCCACTTGCCCATGCCCATTGGCCCGCGCGCTTCCTCCAGCGACACGGCGACGCCGAACTCGGCAAAGGCTTCGACGAAAATCTGCGTCGGCGCAAATGAGCCGAAATCGACAACGGTGCCGGCCCAGTCGAGGATCGCGGCTTGCAGATGAGTCGGTTGTTGGTACTGCATGGTCAATCTCCGTTTTCAGGTAAGCGTGGGCCGTCCCTCGGCAATGAGGTAGGCGGTTCAAGGGTCAGGGCTGATCAGGTCAGCGGTGGATTCGCATCAAACAGTTCGGCAATCACTGGCCGGTTCCTGCGGATGCCGAGGCAGCACAGGTGGTATTCGATGAAGAACGGGTGATCGACAAAGGTGATCGGCGTGGTGCCCGGGGTCTCGGCGTATTCCACGGCCGAGACAAAACCGATACCGATGCCTTTGACGATCGCGTGGACGATGGCTTCGCGGCTGTTGAGTTGCATGACGCAATTGAGCTCGATATCGAGCCGTTTGCAGCTTTCTTCCACCAGTTGCCGGGTGCGCGCACTGGATTCGCGCATCACCCATTTTTCGCCGCTGATTTCACTGACGTGAACCTGCGCCTGACCGGCCCACCGATGGTCATCGCGGACCACGGCGATGATCGGATAACGGTGATACAGCCGCGTGTGGAAGCGCTCATCGAATTCCGACAAGGCCAGAATCGCCACGTCGATATCGAAGTTGAACAACCGCGCCAGGGTGTCCTTTTTCGAGGAAAACGAGGTTTCCAGTTCGATATCCGGGTGGCGCTGCATCAGCTCATAGGTCAGATTCATGGCAATCGGCGGTGACACCGCGCCGAGGCGCAGCATGCCGGTCTTGCGCTGCTTGAAGCTCTGCAACAGTTGCACGGCTTCATCCTCCTGACCGAACAGGCCCTGAGTGATCGCATAGAGCTTGTGCCCGGCGGCGCTCATTTCGATGTAGCGGCCACGGCGATGAAACAGTTCGACCGAGAAGGTGTTCTCCAGTGCGTTGACCTGTTCGCTGACGGTCGGCTGACCGACGCAGAGGTACTCGGCAGCAAGGGTGAAGCTGCCGGTCTTGGCTACCGCATGAAACGAACGTAACCACTTGTGATACTGGTACATGCAAGCCCCGTCAGCGTCGAATGAACAATGCCACTGCCGCGCTGCACAGGCAGGCGCTGGTGACCACTATGAAGATGAGAGACGTGTTTGCTGTGGTGTCAAGCAAACGACCGATCAATGGTTCGGCCAATCCGGCGAACAGATAGGAGGAAAAGTTCATGATTCCGGTCGCCGTACCGGCGCGTTTGGCACCGACCAGATCCGGGCACAGTGCCCAGAAACTCGAGGCCGGGCCGTATACGAAAAAGCCGCAAAGGAACAGGGCGATCAGGCCGATGACGCTGTGTGGGGGCAGGCTCCACATCCACAGGCTGGTCGCGGCGCCGAGGAACATATAAAGCATGATCGCCAGATACCGCTTGGAGCCGAACAACTTGTCTGACACCCAACCGTTGCTCAACGCGCCAACCGCCATGCCGACGGGGAGGGCGACGGTGATCCATTTCGGATCGATCATGCCGTCACCACTTTTCCAGTCAGCGCCGAGAAAGTGCACCGGCACCCAGACGATCAAGCCGTAGCGCGCCGCGTTCTGAAAACCCAGTGACAGCGCGGCGATGAGCAGGCGAGGGTTCTTCAGTACGGCTTTGTAGCGTTGTGCCGAGGATTCGACTTCGCCCTGTGCCGCTTCCTGATGTTTGTCGTGAGCGTTGGCCACACCGGTATCACCCACCGGTTCGAAGCCCAGATCCTGCGGGCGTTCGCGGGCAACCAGATAGAAAATGATCCCGCCGGCGAGCATCAGCAGCACCGGCAAACGGAAGATCCATCGCCATTCCAGTTGCAGTACTTCGAGCACGACGATAGAGGTGACGTACGACAGAACCGACGCGCAGCCGGCGGCGAAAGTGTAGAAGCCATATACCTTGCCGCGCTCGCCCGCCGCCCACCAATTGGCAATCAGCCGACCGCCCGGCGCCCAGCCCAAGGCTTGAAAGTAGCCGTTGACGCCCCACGGCAGAATGAGGCTGGTGAAACCACTGGCGAAACTGGTCACCCAGTTTGCCGCGCAGGACAGCACAGCCCCCAGAGTCATGATGCGTCGGCCACCGAATTTGTCGGCGAGGTTGCCGTTGATCGCCTGACCAATCGCGTAGGCCCAGAGCATCACCGCGGAGGCCCAGCCGAGGGTTTCCTTGCTCAGGCCGAACTCGGCCTGAATCCCCGGAATGGCAAAACCGAAGGTCTGCCGACCGGTGTAAAAAAACAGGTAACAGAACATCGCCGCCAGCAGCATGCGCCACTGGGCGACCCGGAACGAGGCAGAACGTTCGGCGAGACCAGGCATTGTTTCGGCACGATTCATGATCTTTTCCTTATTGTTGTCGGTTCCCGTCGGGTGTCGTCGGCGGGGTGCACTCTTTTTTGGTGCGACAGGAAATCACCGCGGCTGCATGCCGCTGGCGGTGCTTGGGTGACTCGGGCGTTTTCAGGCGTCAGGCGGCTTGCGAACCGATGAAGTTCTTGCCGCGCGCGCCCTGCATTGCGAGCTGGATGATGGCTTCGGCGTCCTTGGCCGAAACGCCGTAATCGGCAAACTCGGTCTTCACCCCGAGGCTGTGCAAGAACTCGCGCAATTGCTGCTGGGCTTTGCCCAGGTCCGCGCCGAATAGGCGTTGCAATGTACGGTCGCGAGTGGCGTCGTGGCCCCAGGCCAGTCCCAAAACCATTGGTAGAGTGAAGGAGCAGGCGATGCCGTGGGGTAAGCCGTGGCGCAAGGTCATCTCATAGGAAATCGAATGCGCCAGCGCGGTTTTGGTGTTGGAAAACGCCAGTCCGGCTTTGAGCGCAGCGAGCGCCATGCGGCTGCGCAACTCGTGACTGGAGAGATCTTTGTGCAGGCGCGGCAGGCATTCCAGAATGTCCTCGATCGCGGAAATCGCGAAGGTGTCCGAGACCGGGTTGGCGTTGACGTTCCAGATCGCCTCCAACGCATGAGACAACGCATCAAGCCCGGTAGAGACGGTGACGCTGGCCGGCACAGTGAGCATCAGTTGCGGATCGATGATCGCTACCCGTGGCCAGGTGCAGTCCAGGTGCAGCGAGTATTTCTTCTGGCTGGCGCTGTCCCAGATCGTCGCCCACGGCGTGACTTCGCTGCCGGTGCCGGCAGTAGTCGGTGCGGCAATCAGTTGTTTGCAACGGGCCGGGGTGAACGGTTTGCCCGTCGCCAGCAGGCTCAACAGTTCATCGAAACGGCCGGATTCGGTGCCGACGATCAACGCCTTGGCAGTATCGATGGCGCTGCCGCCTCCGACCGCGAGCACCACGTCGCAAGCCCCTGCATGCTGCCAGAAATGCTCGTAAGTGTTGCGCAGATGGGCGACGTCCGGGTTGGGCTGAACGTCTTCGAACACATAGACCAGACGCTTGCCGAGCAAGGCTTGCAGGCGATCGACCAGCCCCAGCCCCCGCGCTTCGGGAAAGGTCACGAGGGCCACGGTCTGCTGTTCGGTGAGGGCGGCGAGGTCTTGCAGGCTGCCCCAGCCGAAACGGGTATCGACGGGGTTCTGGAAGCGGGCAGTCATGGTGAATCCTTCTTGTTGTTGTCGTGTGGCGCCATACTCAGCGCGCGTCGACAACGGCTCAAATCGATAATTCGCAGGTTTGAATCGGCTCAGCCGATAGCAGCTGTATGCTAGTGCGCCGAACCGCTCTGGATCGCCGCGCGCAGGCGGCTGGAGATGGCGTCGGCGACGATCACCATGAAGGTAATGACGATGATGCAGGTCGCGGTTTCCTGATATTTGAACAGCTTGAGACTGCTCACCAGCTCGAACCCCAGGCCGCCGGCGCCGACCATGCCCAGCACCGTGGCCGAGCGCAGATTGACTTCGAAGCGGTACAGAATCACTGCAATCCATGCGGTGATGACTTGCGGCAAAACGCCAAACACGATCACCTGCAATGGCCGCGCACCGGTCGCTTGCAGCGCTTCAATGGGACCTTGGTCGATTTCTTCAATGCTTTCGGCGAAAAACTTGCCGAGCATGCCCAGACCATGCAGCGCCAGCGCCAATACGCCGGGAAACGGGCCGAGCCCGACTGCCGAGACGAAGATCAGCGCGAGAATCAGTTCGTTGATGCTGCGGGTGAAATTCAGTGCCTGACGCGTGGCGTGAAACAGCCAGCGGTTGCGGCTCAGATTACGTGCGGCGAGAAACGACAGCGGGACTGCCAGTAACACGCCAAGCAAGGTGCCCCAGATGGCGATCTGCAGGGTTTCCACCGCTGGCGCGACCAGACGCGCAAGAATGCTCAGATCCGGTGGGAAGGTGCGCGAAAGGAAATCACCGATCTGCGGCAACCCCGCCGCCAGTTCACCCAGGCTGAGCTGCGCGCCTTGTGCGCTCCAGTTCAGCGTCCACAGCACGATCAGGACGACGGCGCCGGTGATCAGCCAACTGCGCGGGCCACGCGGACGATCGCCGACCCACTGATAATTTTGCGATTGCATGCTCAGGCCCTCGAGGCGGTGCGGTAGGACAGGGTGGGCGTCGGGGTGTCAGCGCAGGCTTGCGCCGATTGCCCCGGGTAGATTCGCGCCAGATCGGCGTCGGTCATGCTCGATGCTTTGCCATCGAACACCAGACTGCCGTTGGCCAAGCCGACCACGCGGTCGCCAAACTCACGGGCGTATTCGACCTGATGCAAATTGCACAGCACGGTGATGCCCAACTCGCGGGTGGCATCGCGCAGATACTGCAACACCAGGCGCGCGGTTTTCGGGTCGAGGCTGGCAATCGGTTCATCGGCCAGAATCACCTGCGGCCGTTGTGCCAAGGCGCGGGCAATGCCGACGCGCTGCTTCTGTCCGCCGGACAGCGAATCCGTGCGCTCGCCAGCCTTGTGCGCCAGTTCGACACGCTCCAGGCATTGCATGGCCAGTGCCACATCGTCACGGCGGAACAGCTGCAGAATCGAGGCGAGCGTGCCGACGGAACCGAGGCGACCGGTCAGTACATTCTTCAGCACACTCAGGCGCGGCACGACGTTGTGATGCTGGAAAATCATCGCCACTTCACGGCGCAAAACGCTGGTGTCAGGGCAGGCGAGGGCATCGATGCCGGCCACGTTCAGCGTGCCGCTGTCGGCCTGTGCCAGGCGATTGATACAGCGCAGCAAGGTCGATTTACCGGCGCCGGACTGACCGAGCACTACGACGAATTCCCCTGCACCCACCTCAAGGTCAATGCCGCGCAATACCGGGTTGCTGCCGTAGTGTTTGGTCAGCTGGCGGATGCTGATCATTTCATGCTCCGCAAATCGAGATCGAGCACCTTGGCGGTTTCGCGCACTACGTCGTAAGAGGCGTCGGTGGTCGGCTGGAAACCATTGAGCACGCCCTGATCACCCCACGGCACATCCTTGATTGAAGCCAGCGCGTCGGCGACCTTCTTCTTCAATTGTGGATCGAGCGCCTTGCGCCAGACCATCGGCGATTCGGGGATCGGCCTGGAACTCCAGACGATTTCGAAGTCATCCTGCTTCACCACACCTTTGGCCACGGCACTGGCGAAGATGCGGTCAGCCACGGCCGCTGCGTCGACTTTCCTGTTCTCCACCGCGAGGATGCTGGCGTCGTGAGAACCGGAGAAAATTACCCGTTTGAACAGGCTGTCCGGAGCAAAACCGGCCTGCTCAAGGCCAGCCTTGGGAAACAGATGCCCGGACGCTGAGCTCGGGTCGACGAATGCAAACGTATGCCCCTTCAGGTCGGCCAGCGAATGAATGCCGCTGTCCTTGCGCGCCAGAATCACGCTTTTGTAAGCGCTCTGGCCGGTCTTCTTGGTCACCGCCACTGAGAACGCCTCGACATCCGCCACCGAGGTCGCCAGCACGTAGGAGAACGGCCCGAGGTAAGCGACATCGAGCTTGCCCGAACGCAGCGCTTCAATGATGCCGTTGTAATCGGTGGCCACGAACGGCACCACGGGCATGCCGATCTTGCTTTGCAGATCGTCGAGCACTTGCTTGCTCGATTCGATCATTGCCTGGGAGTCTTCCGAGGGGATCAAACCAATGGTCAGTTTGTCTTTGGCCCAGACCTGGCTGGCGCCGAGGGCAATGACGGTGAGGCTGGCGACACGCAGAAACTGTTTGATTGTTTTCATGGCATTCCACGGTTTGGTTGGGAGTTGCCACAGGCTAGGTCTGTCACGTGACAGTCATTCAATCAATTCAATATGGGAAACAGCAGCTAACTATTGATGGAGTCTATGGATGTCGAGCGCCAAATTGCGGGCCTTTCTCGCCGTTGCCCGTCACGGCAGCTTCAGTGCCGGTGCGCGGGCGACTGGGCTCAGCCAGCCAACACTGACCACGCAGGTGCAAAGCCTGGAACGTCAGCACAACGTCGAGCTTTTTCACCGGCGTGGGCGGCGGATAGAGTTGTCGGATGTTGGTCGGCAGTTGCTGCCAATCGCGCAACGACTTGCCTTGCTGGAGCTGGAAGCGCACAACCTGCTGCGCGATTCCGGGCGGCTCGACAGCGGCCAGCTCAAGGTCGGTGCAGTGGGACCGTTTCATGTGATCGAGATGGTCGACAGCTATTTGCAACTGCATCCGAATATCGACGTGTCGATCCGCGTCGGCAACTCGGCTCAAGTGCTGTCGGATCTGGAAAACTATGTGACCGACATCGCCGTGCTGGCGGGGCGGCAAGATGATCCGGCGTTGTGCGCGGTGCGTTATGCGCGGCACGCGATCATTCTGTTTGCCCACCATGAACATCCGCTGGCTAATCGTGGCAGCGTGCGGCTGGAGGAATTGGAAGGGCAGAGGCTGCTGCAACGCGAGCCCGGCTCGACCACCCGACTGGTGCTGGAACAGGCGCTGAATGCGGCGCAGGTCAAACCGCGTATCGCCATGGAAGTCGGCAGTCGTGAGGCCCTACGTGAAGCGGTGGTGCGTGGGCTGGGGTTGGGGGTGGTGTCAGAAGCGGAGTTTATTGCCGACCCGAGAATCCGCACGATCAGAATCGAGGGCGAAGAGCTGTTCACCGAGACGTATCTGTACTGTTTGGCCGAACGGCGTTCCAGTCGGCTCATCTCATCCTTTTTTGATGCGGCGCTGGGTTGATTTGCAATTCTGCGTAAGGCTTGGCTAATATACGATACATATACACATCGTATCGGATTCATATATGGGCATCGTAAAGATTTCAGAGGACATGCACGAGAACCTGCGCATCTCCAGCAACGCCCTCAGCCGCTCGATCAACGCGCAGGCCGAGCACTGGATGCGCATCGGCATGCTCGCCGAGCTGCATCCCAATCTCGACCACAGCGCCATTTGCCGCCTGCTGATCCGCGCCGAACAAAACGGCGGACTGGATCTGCAACAACTGACTCAGGAAGCCGTCAGCGCATGAGAAACCAGATCAAGATCAACACGCCGGCCGACATCGAAAAATCCCGCGCCGCCGGCAAACTCGCCGCTGAAGTGCTGGCAATGCTGGTGCCGCATGTGAAGGCTGGCGTGACCACCGATGAGCTGGATCGACTGTGCAACGATTACATCGTCAATGTGCAGAAGGCGGTGCCAGCCAACGTCGGTTATCACGGCTTTCCGAAAACCGTCTGCGCGTCGGTCAACGATGTGGTGTGCCACGGCATTCCATCGGGTACGCCATTGAAAGACGGCGACATCGTCAACCTCGACATCGCCGTGATCAAGGATGGCTGGTTCGGTGATACCAGCCGCATGTATGTCGTGGGTGAGGCAAGCCCCGAGGCGCAGCACCTGATCAAGACCACTTACGATGCGATGTGCGCGGGCATTCGTGCAGTGAAACCGGGCGCGACGCTGGGCGATATCGGTCATGCGATCCAGAGCCTGGCGGAGGCGGAGGGCTTCAGCGTGGTGCGCGAGTACTGTGGCCATGGCATCGGCAAGGTCTATCACGACGAACCGCAGATCCTGCATTACGGCTTTCCCAATCAAGGGCTGAAGCTCAAGGCCGGAATGATTTTCACCGTCGAACCGATGCTCAACGCCGGCAAACGCCATGTGAAGAACATGCCGGATGGCTGGACGGTGCTGACCAAGGATGGCTCATTGTCGGCGCAGTGGGAGCATATGGTCGCGGTGACGGAGAGCGGGTTTGAAGTGCTGACGGCTTGGCCGGATGAGATTGAAGGGTATTCCCCGATCAATTGAACAATCCCGAACCTGTGGGAGCGAGCCTGCTCGCGAAAAGGATGTGTCAGTCACCATTAATGTTGAATGACACACCGCATTCGCGAGCAGGCTCGCTCCCACAGGGGGATTTCAGTGGATTGAAAATTTTAGTGGGCACCGGCAGCCTTGTTCAAATCGCTCTCGGTCCATTCGGTATAGACACAAGCATCCGCCGTCGCCCAGCGCACCCGTACCGGATCGCCGGCCTTGAGCGTCATGCCCGCTGCCGACAGGGCTTTCACCGTCATCGACGTCCCGCCCGCAGTCACCACGCTGCACGTCTGGCTCTCACCGAGAAACAGCACCTCCACAACGTTCGCCGACACCTCATTCCAGCCCGCCGCCAGCGGCTCATCCAGCGCCTGCTGCGTGCTCAGCGCCAAGGCCTGTTCCGGCCGCACCATCAGCAGCACATCCTGATCAGTGTGCAACCCGGACGTCAGCCGAATCGACAATGACTGCCCCTCGAAACTCGCCGCTGCATTGCCTTGTGCCTTGAGCTTGAGGAAGTTCGAATTGCCCAGAAACGACGCGACAAAGGCATTCGGCGGATTCTGATAAAGGTCATACCCGCTGCCCAAGCCGACAATCTTGCCGTGGCTGAAAATCGCGATGCGTTGCGACAGCCGCATGGCTTCTTCCTGGTCGTGGGTCACGTACACGATGGTGATGCCCAGGCGCCGGTGCAGCTGGCGCAGTTCATCCTGCAAGTCCTCGCGCAGTTTCTTGTCCAGCGCGCCCAATGGTTCGTCCATCAGCAGGATTCGCGGCTCGTAAACCAGCGCCCGCGCGATGGCAACACGTTGTTGCTGGCCTCCGGACAGTTGCGAAGGGCGGCGATGGGCGAACTGTTCGAGCTGCACCAGCTTCAACATCGCATCGACGCGTTTTTCACGCTCGGCGGCAGCCAGTTTGCGAATCGCCAAAGGGAAGGCGATGTTGTCGCGCACCGACAGATGCGGGAACAGCGAGTAACGCTGAAAGACCATGCCGATGTCGCGCTTGTGCGGCGGCACGTTGACCAGCGACTGGCCATTGACGAGGATCTCGCCGCTGCTCGGTGTTTCAAAACCGGCGAGCATCGACAGCGTGGTGCTTTTGCCCGAGCCGCTGGAGCCGAGGAACGTGAGGAATTCACCGTCCTTGATGTCCAGCGAGATGTTATCGACGGCAGCGAAATCGCCGTAGTGCTTGTTCAGGTTGCGCAGGCTGACCAGGGGTTTGTCGCTCTGCTGGGATGCGTCTTTGATCACGGCACTCATGTCGTACTCCTGGGCGCTCAGGCGCTGATTTCGTTGCGCCGGCGCAGGGCGGCGGCGATCACCATGACCAATACCGACAGGCCGATCAGCAGCGTCGAAGCGACGGCGATCACCGGGGTCAGGTCCTGGCGCAAAGTGGTCCACATTTTCACGGGAAGGGTTTGCAGAGTCGGGCTCGCCATCATCACGCTGAGCACCACTTCGTCCCACGAAACGAGGAAGGCGAAGAGGGCGCCGGCGACCATGCCCGGGCGGATCGCCGGGAACGTCACCTTGAACACCGCTTGCAGGCGCGAGGCACCGCAGATTACCGCCGCGTCTTCAATCGACTGATCGAACAGCTTCAGCGAGTTGATGATCGAGATGATGGTGAACGGCAGCGCGACGATCACATGGCTGACGACGAAGGCGAACATGGTCCCGGTGTAGCCGAGCTTGAGAAACAGCGCATACACCGCCACGGCGATGATCACCAGCGGCACGATCATCGGCAGGGTAAACAGGCCGTAGAGCATCTCGCGGCCGGGAAAGCGCCCGCGCACCAGCGCAAACGCGGTCGGCAAACCGAGGGCCACGGCGCAGATCGTGGTCAGCACGGCAACCTTGAGGCTGGCGGCAGCGGCGTTCATCCAGTCGGGATTGGAGAAGAACTGGCCGTACCATTTCAGCGTCCAGCCCGGTGGCGGGAACACCAGCCACTGCGAGGAGCCGAACGAGAGCAGCACGATGAACACGATCGGCAACAGCAGGAACAGACCGATCAGTCCAGTCGTAGCGTAGAGGCCGAAACGCATGCGCCGGCTCATGGCATTGGGGGTCAGGAGCATGTCGGCTTACCTCGCATTACTGGCGCCAACCGGGGATTCCGGTTGAAGCTTCAGGTAGAAGTAGAACAACACCAGGGTGATTGCGATCAGCAACGCGGCGCCGGCACTGGCCAGGCCCCAGTTGAGGAACGATTGCACCTGCTGAATGATGAACTCCGGCAGCATCATGTTCTGCGCCCCGCCCAGCAAAGCGGGGGTGACGTAGTAACCGAGCGACATCACGAATACCATCAAGCCGCCGGACGCCAGACCCGGCCGGCACAGCGGCAGGAACACCCGGAAGAAGTTGGTCCACGGGCTGGCGCCACAGATCGAGCCGGCCTGCAGGATCATCGGGTCGATGGCCTGCATGGTCGCCTGCAACGGCAGCACGATGAACGGGATCATGATGTAGCTCATGCCGATCACCACGCCCGTGAGGTTGTGCACCATCTCCAGCGGTTGATCGATGATGCCCAGCGCCATCAGCGCCTTGTTGATCACCCCCGAGGCTTGCAGCAACACCAGCCACGAATAGGTGCGGGCGAGCAGGCTGGTCCACATCGACAGCAGGACGATGTTGAGGATCCAGCGCCCCCAACCGCGCGGCACCAGGGTGATCGCCCAGGCCAGCGGAAAACCTAGGAGCAGGCTGAACAGCGTCACCAGCCCGGCCACCGAAAAGGTGTTGAGCAGCACTCGCGCATAGGCCGAATTGGCGAACAGTTGTTCGTAGTTGCCAAGGCCAGGTACAGGTTCCAGCACACCGCGCAGCAGCAGGCCAATCAACGGCGCGAGAAAGAACAGGCCGAGGAACAGCAGCGCCGGAACGAGGTTGCCGGCGCCGCGCCAGCGTTGCTTGAAAGCCGAACCGGCAGCGCCGGCGGCGCTCCCGGTGGCAGTGGAAGGACGGGGCGCAGTGGCCGCGATTTTCATTTGACCAGCCATTCGTTCCACCGTGTCGCGATAGCCGGACCGTTCTTGGCCCAGTAAGCGAAATCAAGGGTGATCTGATCCTTGGCGTAAGCCGTCGGCAGGTTGGGGGCCAGCGTCGAATCCAGACGCTCCACACTGTCGAGGTTGACCGGCGCGTAGGCGGTCAGGTTGGAGAAGTCGGCCTGGCCTTTGGCGCTGCTGGCATTGGCGAGGAACTTCATCGCCGCATCTTTGTTTTTCGAGCCTTTGGGGATGACCAGAATGTCGGCCATGACCAGGTTCTGTTTCCAGCTCACGCCGACCGGCGCGCCATCTTCCTGCAAGGCGTGCACACGGCCATTCCAGAACTGGCCCATGCTCGCTTCGCCGGACGCCAGCAGTTGCTGCGACTGCGCGCCGCCGCCCCACCAGACGATGTCTTTCTTGATGGTGTCGAGTTTCTTGAAGGCGCGATCCAGATCCAGCGGGTAGAGCTTGTCAGCCGCAACGCCGTCGGCCAGCAGCGCCAGTTCGAGCACGCCGGGGCTTGGCCATTTGTACAGGGCGCGTTTGCCCGGGTAGGTCTTGGTGTCGAACAGCGCGCTCCAGTCCTGCGGCTTGTTGGCGCCGAGCTTGCCCTCGTTGTAGCCGAGGACGAAGGAGAAGAAGAACGAGCCGACGCCGTGATCGCTGACGAAGCGCGGGTCGATCCTGTCGCGCTGGATCACTTTGAAGTCGAGGGGTTCGAGCAGGCCTTCGGCAGCGGCGCGCAGGGCGAAATCGGCTTCGACATCGACCACGTCCCACTGCACGTTGCCGCTTTCGACCATGGCTTTGAGTTTGCCGTAGTCGGTGGGGCCGTCCTGGACGACGGTGATGCCGCTGGCCTTGCTGAACGGATCGGCCCAGGCCTGTTTCTGCGCATCCTGGGTGCTACCGCCCCAGCTGACAAAATTCACGCTTTCGGCAGCCATTGCAGCCTGGCCGGTAACGCTGAGCAGTCCCGCGAAAAAGATCGCGGTTGCAGCTTTGTTCAACACCATGTTCACGCCCTCATTGTTGTGTTTTTGAGCGGGCCTTGCGTTGTTGCCCGCCTGTCGGGAGCAGTAGCTGGACGGTTCTTCGGTTCGTCCGGTCTATGGAATATCATATTATGGTATTCCAAACTTTGTGCAAGCACTTTGCCTTACCGGTTATCTGGCGGATCTGTTTTTTTGATGAGTTCAGGACAATGGATTTGAAATGCAAAACCCTTGTGGGAGCGAGCCTGCTCGCGAAGCGGTGGATCATTCAACATTCAAGTCGACTGACACATCGCTTTCGCGAGCAGGCTCGCTCCCACATGGGGTTTGTGCTGGGCTCGGGTTATTCGGTGAACGGAATGCTCTCAACCACCTCAAGGTCATACCCGGTCAACCCCGCGTACTTAAGCGGCGGGCCGAGGTGGCGCAACTTGCCCACCCCCAGATTCTGCAGAATCTGCGCCCCAGTCCCGACCTCGGAATAAATCCGCGATTGCGAGCGGCTGAACTGCCGTGGCGGCTGTGTCAACTGCGGCACGCGCTCGAGCAACGCCTGCGATGATTCATGGTTGGCCAGCACCACCACAACCCCATGACCTTCCGCCGCGACCCGTTGCAGCGCCGCCCACAGGGTCCAGTTCGTCGGCCCGCTGTACTCGGCGCCGACCAAATCACGCAGCGGATCGATCACATGCACGCGCACCAGCGTCGGCTCTTCGCGGCGCAGATCGCCCATGACCATCGCCATGTGCACACCGCCTTCGATGCGATCTTCGAAGGTGATCAAACGGAACGTGCCATGCACCGTCGGCAGCTCACGTTCACCGATGCGTTCGATGGTGTGCTCTGTGCTCAGGCGATAGTGGATGAGGTCGGCAATGGTGCCAATCTTGATCCCGTGCTTGCGCGCGAACTGCTCCAGATCCGGGCGGCGCGCCATGGTGCCGTCGTCATTCATCACTTCGACGATCACCGAGGCCGGGGTGAAACCGGCCAGACGCGCCAAGTCGCAGCCGGCCTCGGTGTGCCCGGCGCGGGTCAGCACGCCACCTTCCTTGGCGCGCAACGGGAAGATGTGGCCTGGCTGCACCAGATCTTCGGCGCGGGCATTTGGCGCCACGGCGGCGGCAACAGTGCAGGCCCGATCTGCTGCGGAAATGCCGGTGGTCACGCCGACCGCCGCTTCGATCGACACGGTAAATGCAGTGCTGAACACGCTGCCGTTGGCGGGTACCATTTGCTCCAGGCCCAGACGCTGGCAATGTTCGTCGGTGAGGGTCAGGCAGATCAGCCCGCGTGCTTCGCGGGCCATGAAGCTGATAGCCTCCGGCGTGCAACGGTCGGCGGCCAACAGCAGGTCGCCTTCGTTCTCGCGGTCTTCGTCATCGACCAGCAGGACCATTTTGCCGAGGCGATAATCTTCGATGATTTCTTCGATGCTGTTGAAGGCCATGCTGGACTCTCAGGGTTCGTTGGAAATATATTGGTATACCATAATACAAAATCAACAAAGAGGTCACTATGAAGGCGTACTGGATTGCACATGTGGATATAGCCGATGCCGAGCACTACAGCCAATACACCCAGCGCACCCCGCAGGCGATTGCCGCATTTGGCGGCAAGTTCCTCGCCAGAGGCGGGCGCAGCGAAGCGATGGAAGGACGGCAGACGCCACAGCGCACGGTGATCATCGAGTTTGAAAACTACGAAACAGCCGTGGCGTGCTACCGCTCGGCGGCGTATCAGGAGGCGAAGAGTTATCGCGAGGAATGGGCGAAGGCGGAGATCATCATCGTCGAGGGCGTTGCCCCGAACTGAGCCACACCACCATCCTATGTGGGAGCGAGCCTGCTCGCGAATGCGTTCGAACATTCAACATTTGTATTGACTGACACGACGCCTTCGCGAGCAGGCTCGCTCCCACAGGTTTTGTGTTCAGGCAAATGTCAGCGCATGAAATGGATCTTGCCGCTGTCATCATTACCCATGTAAATCCCGTAAACCCCGGCTTGGCGCTCTTCGATATAGCGCTCGAGAATCTGCCGGATCGCCGGGTAATAGATCTGTTCCCACGGAATGTCTTCCGGGGCGAAGAACTTGTAATCCATGGTCTCCGGCCCGTACTGCCCGGTGATCTCCAGGGCGATGGCGCGGAAGATGATGTACACCTCGCTGATCTTCGGCACGCTGAAGATCGAATACGGCGAGACGATTTCCGCGCGCACGCCGCTTTCTTCCCAGACTTCGCGCAGCGCCGCCTGCTCGGTGGTTTCGCCGCTTTCCATGAAACCGGCCGGCAGCGTCCAGGTGCCCGGGCGCGGGGGGATCGCCCGTTGGCACAAGAGGTATTTGCCGTCCTGCTCAATAATGCAGCCGGCAATGATCTTCGGATTGACGTAGTGGATATAGCCGCAGCCGCGGCACATCAGGCGCTCGTGCGTATCGCCCGGCGGCGTCTGCTGACCGAGGTCAGGGCCACCGCATTTCGGGCAAAAGCTCGGGCTGAACATGTCATTGACCTATGCGGGGTTCTTTCAGCGCGATCGGCAGGGTGATCGCCGGGGTGCCTTTGACGGCGACGCCGGTTTCTTCCTGTTTGCGCTTGAGGTAATCGAGGGCCACGGTAGCCGCCGCGCGGACGTGATCGACACACGCCTGATGCGCCGCCAGCGGATCGCCGCTCTTGATCGCCTCGACCATTTTTTCCATCTCGTGATTACTCGCGCCGCGTCGGTTTTCCTGGGAGACCGAGGTCGCGCGCAGATAGCTGATGCGCGCCTGCAACTGACGCAATTGCGTGGCGGCGACATGGTTGCCCGAGCCTTCGAGCAGCACGTCGTAGAAGCCCTGCACCGAGTCGATCACCTGTTGCAGCTCGCCGTCCTTCAACGCCTTGCGGTTGTCATCGAGGGCTTTTTCCAGGGCTTTGATGTCCTTGGCTTTGGCGCGCAGGGTGAACAGCTGCACGATCAGGCCTTCGAGCACGCAACGCAATTCGTAGATATCGACGGCATCGGCGAGGGTGATGATGGCCACGCGCGGGCCTTTGGCATCGGCGAATTCGACGAGACCTTCGGATTCGAGGTGACGCAAGGCTTCGCGCACCGAAGTGCGGCTGACGCCGAGGCGATCACAGAGGTCGCGTTCGACCAGACGATCACCTGGCATGAGCTGGAAATTCATGATCGCGCTACGCAGTTTGTCCAGCACGATTTCGCGCAGGGTAACGGGGTTGCGATTGACCTTGAAGCTGTCGTCGAGTGGCTGGCGTTTCATGGGGTCCGCTCTTGAGCTTGGCTGTCCATGCCAGACGGGCATCAAAACAGCCGAGGGTTAACTGGAGGCCTCGGCGTCGGCTTCGGCAAAGGCTTCTCGGGCCAGCCGGAAACTGTCCACGGCCGCCGGAACGCCGCAATAAATGCCGACCTGAAGCAGAATTTCGCGTATTTGCTCACGACTCAGGCCGTTACGCAAGGCGCCACGCACATGCAGCTTGAGTTCATGCGGGCGGTTGAGCGCCGAGATCATCGCCAGGTTGATCATGCTGCGCTCCTTGAGCGACAGACCCTCACGCCCCCAGACATGGCCCCAGCAGTATTCAGTGACCATTTCCTGCAGCGGGCGGGTGAAGTCGTCGGCGTTCTCGATCGAGCGCTGAACATAGGCTTCGCCCAATACCTGGGTGCGGATTTTCAGACCTTTTTCATACTTATCGTTACTCATTTCTTTCGCCTCACCTCAATCCTGTGGGAGCTGGCTTGCCAGCGATAGCGGTAGTTCAGTCAGCATTGATGTTGAATGTTCCGTCGCCATCGCTGGCAAGCCAGCTCCCACAGGGTTTTGTATTGTTCTCAAACAAGGGGCGGCAACGCACCGAGCTTGCCCTTGTGATAAATCATCGGCGTCACCGGTTGCTCGGGCAGGATCAGGTTCTTCACTGCGCCGACAATGATCGCGTGATCGCCGCCGTCGTATTCACGCCACAACTCGCACTCGATGATCGCCGTGGCCTTGGCCAGAATCGGGTTGCCCAAATCGCTCAAATGCCACTCGATGCCCTTGGCCTTTTCCTTGCCCTTGCCGGCGAACGCGTAGGCTTCGGCGGTCTGCTCGGCGGAAAGCAAATGGATCGCGAACTTCTTGCTGTCGCGCAGCACCGGATAAGTGTCGGAGGCGTAGTTAGGGCAGAACAGCACCAGCGCCGGGTCGATCGACAGCGCGCTGAACGCGCTGGCGGTGATACCGACGATGCCGCCCTCCGGGTCGAGGGTGGTGACCACCGTGACGCCGGACGGGAACGAGCTCATGACGTCTTTGTAAATGCCGGGTTCGATCATTTCGCAGGACTCCTAGCGCATCACAAACGGATCAGGCATTGGCGCCTGGGAGAGGTTGATCCACACCGTTTTCAGTTCGGTGTAGGCCAGCACCGAATCGATGCCGCTTTCGCGTCCATAGCCACTGTTCTTGAAGCCGCCGATCGGCGCCATCGCCGACACTGCGCGGTAAGTGTTGACCCAGATAATCCCTGAGCGCACATCACGCGCCAGACGATGGGCGCGGCCGAGGTCACGGGTCCAGATGCCGGCAGCGAGGCCGAACTGCGAGTCGTTTGCGATCGCCAGCGCTTCGGCTTCGTCTTTGAAACGAATCACCGAAGCCACCGGACCGAAAACTTCTTCCTGCATGATCTTCATCGAATTGCGGTCGCACTCGAACAGCGTCGGCTCGTAGAACCAGCCTTCACCGAGATCCGCCGGACGCTTGCCACCGGTGCGCAAACGCGCGCCTTCGGCGATCGCGTCGGCGACCAGACCTTCGACCACCGCCAGTTGCTGCGCGGTGGCCATCGGCCCCATCTCGCTGTTGTCTTCCTGTGGGTTGCCGATGCGGATGCGCTGGGCGCGCTCGACCAGACGGTTGACGAATTCGTCGTAGATTTCGTCCTGCACCAGCAAGCGCGAACCGGACACGCAACTCTGCCCGGACGCTGCGTAGATGCCGGCAATCGCGCCGTTGATCGCGCTGTCGAGATCGGCGTCGGCGAAGATGATATTCGGCGACTTGCCGCCCAGTTCCAGCGACAGCTTGGCGAAGTTTTCGGCGCTGCTGCGCACCACATGCCGTGCCGTCGCCGCGCCGCCGGTGAAGGCGATCTTGCGGATCAGTGGATGGCGGGTGAGGGCGGCGCCGGTGCTCGGGCCGTAACCGGTGACGACGTTGACCACGCCCGGCGGAATCCCGGCTTCGAGGGCCAGGCGTGCCAGCTCAAGAATGGTCGCCGAGGCGTGCTCGGACGGCTTGATCACAATCGTGTTGCCGGCGGCGAGGGCCGGGGCCAGTTTGATCGCGGTCAGGTACAGCGGGCTGTTCCATGGAATGATCGCGGCAACCACACCCATGGCTTCGTGCACGGTGTAGGCAAACAGGTCGGGCTTGTCCAACGGCAGGGTGCCGCCTTCAAGCTTGTCAGCGAGGCCTGCGGTGTAGTGGAAGAACTCCGGCAGATAGCTGACCTGGCCACGGGTTTCGCGGATCAGCTTGCCGTTGTCGCGGCTTTCCAGCTGCGCCAGGTGTTCCTTGTTTTCTGCGATCAGATCACCGAGGCGGCGCAGCAGTTTGCCCCGCGCAGTGGCGGTCAGGCCGCGCCAGGCCGGGCTGTCGAAGGCATTTTGCGCTGCTTGCACGGCGCGTTCGACGTCCGCTTCATCGGCGTCGGGCAGTTCCGCCCAGGCTTGCGCGGAGGCCGGGTTGAGGCTTTCGAAGGTCTTGCCGGAGAGGGCGTCGACCCAGTCTCCGCCGATGCACATCTGGAAGCGTGCGAGTGTCATGCAACGATCCCCTTTATATGGTTTTGTCGGGCGTGTGCGAATTGGAGAAATTCCAGCAGCATCTGGTTGACCAGACGCGGCGACTCTACCGGCATCATATGCCGTTGCTCGGGCAGCACGGCAACCTTCGCAGCGGGGATGCGTCGGGCCAGTTGCTCGGCCATTTCCGGCGTCGAGCCAGGGTCAAGCTCGCCAGTGGCGATCAGCGTCGGTGCCTGAATGCTGCTCAGGTCGTCGGCGCGGTACATGTCCTGGGTGGCAAACAATTCGTAGGTGGTCAGGTAGCCCTGCGGATCGTTGTTGGCCAAGGTCTGGCGCAACGCGGCGATCTGCGCCGGGTTGGCCGCCTGATATTCACGGCTGAACCAGCGCGACAACGCCGCTTCGGCATTGGCGTCCGGGCCGTGTTCGGCAGCCTGCGCAGTGCGGGCAATCACGCCGGCACGCTGTTCTTCGCTGCGGTTGAAGACGCTGTTCAGCACCACCAGGCTTTGCAGGCGCTCCGGGTAGTGCAGGGCGAAGGCCCGCGCGACCAGACCGCCCATGGAGAAACCGATCACCGCTGCCTGGGGCAGATTCAGGTGATCGAGCAGCTCGAGCAACTGATCGGCGTAACCGAGCAGGTCGGTGCCGCTGGCCGGGCGCGGGCTGGCGCCGTGGCCGAGCATGTCGTAGGCGATCACCTGGTACTGGCTGGCGAGGCCGACAATCTGCCCGCCCCACATTTCTTTGTTCAGGCCCACGCCGTGGATCAAGACCACGGGCTGGCCTTGGCCGGTCGCCAGGTAACTGGTGCCAGCCGGGGTGAGTTCAGCGGTGAGCCGAATCATGGAGCGCTCCTGCAATGCCTTTCTTGTTGTGATTACTGGGCTTTTTCGGCGGCCAGTTCTTCCAGATCGATGTAGCGGTTGCCGATGCGCGGATGCAGGCGGCCACCGTCGGCGCAACCGAGCACGACGACGATTTCGTCAGCACGCGGCGCGTCTTCGATCTGCATTTCCAGGGTGATGTAGTGCGAACGCAGGCCTTCGTCGTCCTTGTGCATCATCGGGATCTGAATTGAAGTGCCCGGGCCGCCGCGCTTGTTGGTAAAGCTCAGGTAGCTCTTGGCTTTTACCGCTTCGCGATAGTGGTTACCGAAGCGCAGGGTGTGGATCACCGCCGACGCGTGCTCGATCTCGCCATCAGCGCCGACGACCGCCGCTTTGCCGTACGCCTCGATCTTCTCGGCACCGCCTATGATGCCGACCAGGCGTTCGACCATCATTGCGCCGAGGTCGGAGCAGTTGGCGCGGATCTGCGGCTTGAGGTCTTCGACAAAACCATTGCCCACCCACGGGTTCTTCATCACCACGGCGAGGCCGACCATGGTCACCGACTTGTCAGTAGCCTTGCCGCCTTCAATGAAGGTTTCTTCGACATAGCTGACGATCTTGCGAATTTCGAAACTCATGAGCTGCTCCGTTGGGGGATTAAGAGTGTCTGTGCGTCTGATGGTATACCATAATACCGATCCTGCAAGTCCCCCTCCGCAACAATTGTGTCATCCATCCTACGAATGGCTGCGCATTCACCCTTTGTCGCAAAACCAACCATCACTACAAACCCTGTGGGAGCGAGCCTGCTCGCGAAAGCGGTGGGTCAGCCAATAAACAGGGTGACTGATACACCGCATTCGCGAGCAGGCTCGCTCCCACAGGGAAAATGATGGGTTACAGAGAGCCGCTTTCGGTTAACAAAAGATAACGCGGCGCCGATTGTCAGACATTTGCAAAGCCCGATAGGATGAGCCAGCTTCCGAAGGGGCTCTGGATTGCGGGTTTCAGGACTATGCTTCTGATCTGCCACTAGCCGAGCACCCTTGCGGCGCCCTTGAAGGCCCGATGGCCCAACAATAATAAATAGGGGAAGGTCTATGAGTCGTTGCCGCCCGCCGGCGTTACGCAACACCGCGTTGCTGGCCACAGCACTCTCGCTGCTGGGCTTCGCCACGTTATCGGCACCTGTGATTGCCGCCGAGGCCCCGGCTGACGTGGTCTATGCCACCGAATCGGCCAAGGCCGCAAAAAGCCTGATTCTTGATGTCGTCCACGCTGGCGCGCGTCTGGTCGCGGTCGGTGATCGCGGGCACATCGTCTATTCCGATGACCAGGGCAAAACCTGGACCCAGGCCAAGGTGCCAACCCGGCAACTGCTCACCGCCGTGTATTTCGTCGACGACAGAAACGGCTGGGCCGTGGGCCACGACGCACAGATTCTCGCCAGCGCAGACGGCGGTCTGACCTGGACCAAGCAATTCGAAGATCTCGCACGCGAATCGCCGCTGCTCGACGTCTGGTTCAAGGACGCCAGCAGCGGCTTTGCCGTGGGCGCCTACGGCACGCTGCTGGAAACCTCCGACGGCGGCAAGAACTGGGAAGACGTCAGCGATCGCCTCGACAACGAAGACCAGTTCCACCTCAACGCCATCGCCGCCGTGAAAGACGCCGGGCTGTTCATCGTCGGCGAGTCCGGCAGCATGTTTCGCTCCGCCGATGACGGCCAGACCTGGGAAAAGCTTGAAGGCCCGTACGAAGGCTCACTGTTCGGCGTGATCGGCACGGCGCAGCCGCAGACCCTGTTGGCTTACGGCTTGCGCGGCAACCTCTATCGCTCCACTGATTTCGGCAGCAACTGGGAGCAGGTCGAACTCAAAGCCGCACGCGGTGCGCTGGAGTTTGGCCTGTCCGGCGGCACGCTGCTGGAAGACGGCTCGATCGTCATCGTCGGTAACGGCGGTTCTGTGATCAGCAGCAGCGACAATGGCGAGAGCTTCAGCGTGTTCAACCGCCCGGATCGCATTTCGCTGTCGTCGGTCACCGCCGCCGGCAACGGCAACCTGATTCTGACCGGGCAGGGTGGCTTGCACATCACCCAGCCAAACGGTGCCGAGACCAATAACAAGAAGGCGGGGCTATGACTTCCTTGATCACTCCTCAGCAAGACAAGGCGACGTTTCTTGAACGCTTGATCTTCAACAACCGTCCGGCCGTGATCCTGATCTGCCTGGTGGTGAGCATTTTCCTGTTCTGGCAGGCCACACTGATTCGGCCGTCGACCAGTTTTGAAAAAATGATCCCGCTGCAGCATCCCTTCATCGAAAAGATGATGGAGCACCGCAACGATCTGGCGAACCTCGGCAACACCGTGCGTATTTCGGTGGAAGCCACCGACGGCGACATCTTCTCCAAGGAGTACATGGAGACCCTGCGCCAGATCAACGACGAAGTGTTCTACATTTCCGGCGTCGATCGTTCCGGCCTCAAATCGCTGTGGAGCCCGAGCGTACGCTGGACCGAAGTGACCGAAGAGGGTTTCGCCGGCGGTGAAGTGATTCCGCAGAGCTACAACGGCTCTCAAGACAGTCTCGATCTGCTGCGCAACAACGTGCTCAAGTCCGGCCAGGTCGGGCGTCTGGTAGCCAACGATTTCAAGTCGAGCATCGTCGACATCCCGCTGCTGGAGGCCTACCCGGACCCGCAGGATCAGGGCAAGTTGCTGGCGCTGGACTATCGCCAGTTCTCCCATGAGCTGGAAGACAAGATCCGCAACAAGTTCGAAGCGCAGAACCCCAACATCAAGATCCACATCGTCGGTTTCGCCAAGAAGGTCGGCGACCTGATCGACGGTCTGGTGATGGTGGTGCTGTTCTTCGGGGTCGCCTTCGTCATCACCCTGATTCTGCTGCTGTGGTTTACCAACTGCCTGCGCAGCACCATTGCGGTGTTGAGCACGACGCTGGTGGCGGTGGTCTGGCAGCTCGGGTTGATGCACTTCTTCGGCTTCGGGCTCGACCCGTATTCGATGCTGGTGCCGTTCCTGATTTTCGCCATCGGCATTTCCCACGGCGTGCAGAAAATCAACGGTATCGCCCTGCAATCCAGCGAGGCCGATAACGCCCTGACCGCTGCGCGGCGCACCTTCCGCCAGTTGTTCCTGCCGGGGATGATCGCGATTCTGGCCGATGCGGTGGGCTTCATCACACTGCTGATCATCGACATCGGCGTGATCCGTGAACTGGCGATCGGCGCGTCCATCGGCGTTGCGGTGATCGTGTTCACCAACCTGATCCTGCTGCCGGTGGCGATTTCCTATGTCGGCATCAGCAAGCGCGCGATTGCCAAGAGCAAGAAGGACGCCAACCGCGAGCATCCGTTCTGGCGCCTGCTGTCGAACTTCGCCAGCCCGAAAGTCGCGCCGATTTCGGTAGCGCTGGCGCTGATCGCCTTCGGTGGTGGCCTCTGGTACAGCCAGAACCTGAAGATCGGTGACCTCGACCAGGGCGCGCCGGAACTGCGTCCGGACTCGCGCTATAACAAGGACAACAACTTCATCATCAGCAACTACTCGACCAGCTCCGACGTGCTGGTGGTGATGGTCAAGACCAAGGCTGAAGGCTGCTCGCGCTACGAAGCCATGGCGCCGATCGATCAGCTGATGTGGAAGATGCAGAACACCGAGGGCGTGCAGTCGGCGATCTCGCTGGTGACCGTGTCCAAGCAGATGATCAAGGGCATGAACGAGGGCAACCTGAAATGGGAAACCCTGTCGCGCAACCCGGACGTGCTGAATAACTCGATCGCCCGCGCCGATGGCCTGTACAACAACAGCTGCTCGCTGGCGCCAGTGCTGGTGTTCCTCAACGATCACAAAGCTGAGACCCTCGATCGTGCGGTCAACGCGGTGCAGGAGTTCGCCAAGGAAAACAACAAGGACGGCCTGGAATTCATCCTCGCCGCCGGTAACGCCGGGATCGAAGCGGCCACCAACGAAGTCATCAAACAGGCTGAGCTGACCATCCTGATTCTGGTGTACATCTGCGTGGCAGTGATGTGCATGATCACCTTCCGCTCATGGGCAGCAACCCTGTGCATCGTCCTGCCGCTGGTACTCACCTCGGTGCTCGGCAACGCCCTGATGGCGTTCATGGGCATCGGCGTGAAAGTCGCGACGCTGCCGGTGGTGGCGTTGGGCGTGGGGATCGGCGTGGACTACGGCATCTACATCTACAGCCGCCTGGAAAGTTTCCTGCGTGCGGGGCTGCCGTTGCAGGAAGCCTATTACCAGACGCTGAAGTCCACCGGTAAAGCGGTGCTGTTCACCGGCCTGTGCCTGGCGATCGGCGTGTGCACCTGGATCTTCTCGGCGATCAAGTTCCAGGCCGACATGGGCCTGATGCTGACCTTCATGCTGCTGTGGAACATGTTCGGTGCGCTGTGGCTGCTGCCAGCGCTGGCGAAGTTCCTGATCAAGCCTGAGAAGCTGGCAGGGCAGAAGGGCAATTCGCTGTTTGCCCACTGATCTGAAGGCCTGAAACGACAAAGCCGCAACCTTGAGGGGTTGCGGCTTTTTTTATGAATCAAGATCAAGAGCCCCTCACCCTAGCCCTCTCCCGGAGGGAGAGGGGACTGACCGAGGGGTGCGGCTAGATATATCGGCCTGAGATACCGAGTCGGTTATGGATTCACAGCAGAACGTTCAAGTCGGCGTAAATCTCAAATATTCCCCAATCGGTCCCCTCTACCTCTGGGAGAGGGCTAGGGTGAGGGCAAGCGGTCTCAAGCCCTAAGAAAGCTCAGCGCCCAGCACCACACTCAACGCACTACGCGCATCATCCAACTGCACCAGCGTCGCATGCCGGGCACCCAGAGCATCGCGGTTCTCGATCGCGGTCAGGATCGCCTTGTGTCTTGGCAACGCCAGTTCATGCAGATTCGGCCGTTGATTGGAATGCTTCAACGCCTCGGCGATCGCTACCGCCAACATGTTGCACAGGTTCGCCAGCAGGTCGTTGTGCGTGGCATCGGCGATGCGGCTGTGGAAGTCCAGGTCCGGCTGCAACAGCGCTTCCGGAGTCGGCGCGGCTTCCATGCGTTGGTAGGCTTCGTTGATCGCGGCGATGTCGGCATCGGTTGCATGCTGAGCGGCGAGGGCGGCCGCTGCCGGCTCGATGATGCTGCGCACGCTGGTCAGCACGTTGAAGAATTCATTTTGCGGGCTGCTCTGCATCAACCAGTGCAGCACGTCCGGGTCGAGCATGTGCCATTCGCGGCGAGCCTTGACCACGGTGCCGACGCGCGGTTTGGAATACACCAGACCCTTGGCCACCAGCACCCGCGTGGCTTCGCGCAACACCGGGCGACTGACCGCGTACTCCTCGCACAGCAGGGCTTCGGCGGGCAGTTTGTCGTCGGGCAAAAAGCGTCCGGAGACGATCTGCATGCCCAGTTCCTGGACGATGCGCGAGTGCATGCTTTTACGGTCGGAAGGTTTGCGGTAATCCATGGGGAGTGGCGCGATCCTGAGCGATGGAGATGCCGCGCATCATAGCAGGCACGGCACAGATTTGAGGCGATACGCAAAAGCAACTGTGGGAGCGAGCCGGCTCGCGAAGGCGGCATATCAGTCAAATAGATGTCGACTGACACTCCCTCTTCGCGAGCAGGCTCGCTCCCACAGGGGAATTGCGCTGTTAGTGAGAGTGGCGCGGAACCTCGGCACCACGGCAACCAACCAGGAAGTCAAAGTCGCAACCCTGATCCGCCTGCAGCACGTGGTCGATGTACAGCTGACGATAACCGCCCACCAACAACTGCTGCGGCGCTTGCAGATCGGCCATGCGCGCGGCCAGTTCCGCGTCCGGAATGTCCAGATGCAAACGGCCGCTGGCGCAATCGAGCTCGATCCAGTCGCCTTCCTTAACTGCCGCCAAAGGCCCGCCGGCTGCGGCTTCCGGGGCGACGTGCAGAACCACCGTGCCGTACGCGGTCCCGCTCATGCGTGCATCGGAAATGCGCACCATGTCGGTCACGCCTTCTGCCAACAGCTTGGCCGGCAGGCCCATGTTGCCGACTTCAGCCATGCCCGGATAACCCTTCGGCCCGCAGTTCTTCATTACCAGAATCGAATCTTTATCGACGTCCAGCTCCGGATCGTTGATCCGCGCCTTGTACATGTCGAAGTTCTCGAACACCACCGCGCGACCGCGATGCTGCATCAGTTCAGCGCTAGCGGCGGACGGCTTGAGCACCGCGCCCAGCGGCGCCAGATTGCCGCGCAACACGCAGATGCCACCGTCAGCGCGAATCGGATTGTCGAGGGTGCGGATCACTTGGTCTTCGCCGTAGATCGGCGCGTCCTTGGTATTTTCGCCGATGGACTTGCCGTTGACCGTCAGTGCGTTCGGGTTGGGGATCAGATTGGCTTCACCGAGGCGACGCAGCACCGCTGGCAAACCACCGGCGTAGTAGAACTCTTCCATCAGGAAACGCCCGGACGGTTGCAGGTCGACGATGGTCGGCATGCCGCGACCGATGCGGGTCCAGTCGTCCAGATCGAGCTCGACGCCGATGCGCCCGGCGATGGCTTTCAAGTGGATCACGGCGTTGGTCGAACCGCCGATGGCAGCGTTGACACGAATAGCGTTTTCGAAGGCTTCCTTGGTGAGGATCTTCGACAATTTCAAATCTTCGCGAACCATCTCCACCGCACGCATGCCGGACATGTGCGCCAGCACATAACGGCGTGCATCCACAGCCGGAATCGCGGCGTTGTGCGGCAGCGAAGTGCCCAGCGCTTCAGCCATGCAGGCCATGGTCGACGCGGTGCCCATGGTGTTGCAGGTGCCCGCCGAACGCGACATGCCGCCCTCGGCCGCGAGGAAGTCATCGATGGTGATGGTGCCGGCCTTGACCTGTTCGCTGAGCTGCCAGACCACGGTGCCGGAACCGATGTCCTTGCCTTTGTGCTTGCCGTTGAGCATCGGCCCGCCGGTGACGACGATGGCCGGCACGTCGCAACTGGCCGCACCCATCAGCAGTGCTGGAGTGGTTTTGTCGCAACCGGTGAGCAGCACGACGCCGTCGATCGGGTTGCCGCGAATCGCTTCTTCAACGTCCATGCTCGCCAGGTTGCGGGTGAGCATGGCCGTCGGGCGCAGGTTCGATTCGCCGTTGGAGAACACCGGGAATTCCACCGGAAAACCACCAGCCTCGATCACCCCGCGTTTGACGTGCTCCGCGATCTGGCGGAAGTGCGCGTTGCACGGGGTCAGTTCCGACCAGGTGTTGCAGATGCCGATGATCGGCTTGCCGTGGAACTGATGGTCGGCGATGCCCTGATTCTTCATCCAGCTGCGGTACATGAAGCCGTTCTTGTCGGCCGTGCCAAACCATTGGGCGGAGCGCAGGGTGGGTTTCTTATCAGACATGATCGATTCTCTTATTGTAAGACTATTGTTTGCGGGCTGACGCTTAATCTAAGCGCAAAATCGACGCTTTGGAAGTGTTGTTGGGTAATTAGTATTACTATATAGTCGTTTTCGACGGAGGGATGGCCCTGGCTGTTTTGGCGAGAGGCGTCCCCCGAGGTTCTATAAAAACAACAATCGGAGACCGATCTCATGAGCCAGGAATTGCGGCTTGTCCGGCGCATCACACTGAAACTGATTCCCTTCCTGATCCTGCTGTACCTGATCGCCTATGTGGATCGCTCCGCCGTCGGCTTTGCCAAGCTGCACATGGGCGCCGACATCGGCATCGGCGACGCCGCCTATGGCCTCGGTGCCGGGCTGTTTTTCATCGGCTACTTTCTTCTAGAGATTCCCAGCAACCTGATGCTCGAACGCTTCGGCGCGCGGCGCTGGTTCGCGCGGATCATGATCACCTGGGGCGCGATCACGATCGGCATGGCCTTCGTGCAAGGGCCGCACAGCTTCTATGTGATGCGGTTTTTGCTCGGCGCGGCCGAGGCGGGCTTCTTCCCCGGCGTGCTGTACTACATCACCCAATGGTTCCCGGTGCGCCATCGCGGCAAGATCCTCGGCCTGTTCATCCTCTCGCAACCGATCGCGATGATGATCACAGGTCCCGTGTCCGGTGGCTTGCTGGGCATGGACGGCATCCTCGGCCTGCATGGCTGGCAGTGGCTGTTCATCGTCATCGGCACCCCGGCGATCCTGCTGACCTGGCCGGTCCTGCGCTGGCTGCCGGACGGCCCGCAGCAAGTGAAGTGGATGGATCAGGCGGAAAAAGACTGGCTGACCGGCGAACTGAAAAAGGATCTGCAGGAATACGGCCAGACCCGTCACGGCAATCCGCTGCATGCGCTGAAAGACAAACGCGTGTTGCTGCTGGCGCTGTTCTATCTGCCGGTGACCCTGAGCATTTATGGCCTCGGCCTGTGGCTGCCGACGTTGATCAAACAGTTCGGCGGCAGCGATCTGGTGACCGGTTTCGTCTCTTCGGTGCCATACATTTTCGGGATCATCGGCCTGCTGATTATTCCGCGTAGCTCCGACCGTTTGAACGATCGCTACGGCCACTTGGCGGTGCTCTATGTACTCGGTGCGCTGGGCCTGTTCCTCAGTGCCTGGCTGTCGCTGCCGGTGGCGCAACTGGCGGCGCTGTGTCTGGTGGCGTTTGCGTTGTTCTCGTGCACGGCGGTGTTCTGGACTTTGCCAGGACGCTTCTTTGCTGGCGCGAGTGCGGCGGCGGGGATTGCCTTGATCAACTCGGTGGGCAACCTCGGCGGTTACATCGGGCCGTTCGTGATCGGCGCGTTGAAGGAATACACCGGCAATCTGGCTTCGGGGTTGTACTTCCTCTCGGGCGTGATGGTGTTCGGGCTGATTCTGACCGGCATCGTCTACCGCGTGCTGGAACGCAAGCACGTGCTGCCCGTCGACCAGTTCGCCGCCAGCGCCCGTGGCGCGACCCGAACCTGACACCTATGGATCAATTACCACCCCTGTGGGAGCTGGCTTGCCAGCGATGACGGCGGCACATCCAACATTGATGTGTCAGACAGGTTGCTATCGCTGGCAAGCCAGCTCCCACAGGGTTTTGCGGTGTTTCGGAATTTTGGATAAAGGAGAGGACATATGCATCTGGTTCAATTCGAATTACCCAACGGCGAGCGCCGGGTCGGCGTGGTCGACAACGGTCAGGTCCGCGAAGTCGAGGACGCCCGCAGTGTCCGTGATCTGGCCCTGGCTGCAATCGAGGCCGGCAGCTCCCTTGAGCAGCAAGTGCAAAGCCTCGGCCTCGGTGCCAGCCACGATTACGCGCAGTTGCTCAAAGACCTGCGCATCCTGCCGCCACTCGATCACCCGGACCCGGCACACATGCTGGTCAGCGGTACCGGCCTGACCCATCTGGGCAGTGCTTCGGCCCGCGACAAGATGCACCAGCAGGCCGGCGATGAAGCGGCGATGACCGACACCATGCGCATTTTCAAGTGGGGCGTGGAGGGTGGCAAACCGGCGGCGGGGCAGGCCGGCGTGCAACCAGAGTGGTTCTACAAGGGCGACGGCAGCATTGTCGTGCGTCCGGGGCAGGCGTTCCCGCTGCCGCCGTTCGCCGAAGACGCTGGCGAAGAGCCGGAGATGGCCGGCCTGTACGTCATCGGCAACGATGGCAAGCCGTATCGCCTCGGTTTCGCGGTGGGCAACGAGTTCTCCGATCACGTCATGGAACGCAAGAATTACCTGTACCTGGCGCACTCGAAATTGCGCAGTTGCAGTTATGGCCCGGAACTTCGTACCGGTGAATTGCCTCAACACCTTGCCGGCACCAGCCGAATCCTGCGTGACGGCGAAGTGCTCTGGCAGAACGAGTTCCTCAGTGGCGAGGCCAACATGTGCCACAGCCTGGCGAACCTCGAGTACCACCACTTCAAATACAGTCAGTTCCTGCGTCCGGGCGACGTGCACATTCATTTTTTCGGTACAGCGACCCTGTCGTTTGCCGACGGCATCCGCACCCAGCCGGGCGACACGTTCGAGATCAGCCAGGCCGATTTTGGCGCTGCGCTGGTCAACGGTATCGCACCGGTCAAAGCGGCTTTTGAACCGGACAGCATCGGCACCCTTTAAGGAGATCCCATGACTCAGATTCTCGGTCACAACTACATCGGCGGTCAGCGCAGCGCCGCCGGCAGCGTCAAACTGCACTCGGTCGACGCCAGCACGGGCGATGCCCTGCCGCATGATTTCATTCAGGCCACGGCCGAAGAAGTCGACGCCGCCGCCAAGGCCGCCGCTGCGGCTTACCCGACCTATCGCAGCCTCAGCGCCGAACGTCGCGCGCAGTTCCTCGACGCAGTCGCGGATGAGCTGGATGCGCTTGGCGACGATTTCGTTGCTGTGGTCTGCCGCGAAACCGCGCTGCCGGCCGGACGCATTCAGGGCGAGCGCGGTCGCACCAGCGGGCAGATGCGTCTGTTCGCCAAAGTCCTGCGTCGCGGTGATTTCTACGGCGCGCGGATCGATCAGGCATTGCCGGATCGCCAGCCGCTGCCACGTCCGGATCTGCGTCAGTACCGCATCGGCCTCGGCCCGGTCGCCGTGTTTGGTGCCAGCAACTTCCCGCTGGCGTTCTCCACTGCCGGTGGCGATACCGCAGCAGCACTGGCCGCCGGTTGCCCGGTGGTGTTCAAGGCCCACAGCGGCCACATGGCCACCGCTGAACTGGTCGCCGACGCGATCATTCGCGCGGCTGAAAAAACCAGCATGCCCGCCGGCGTGTTCAACATGATCTACGGTGGCGGCGTCGGTGAATGGCTGGTCAAGCATCCGGCGATTCAGGCCGTTGGTTTCACCGGCTCGCTGAAAGGCGGTCGCGCCCTGTGCGACATGGCAGCCGCACGTCCGCAACCGATCCCGGTGTTTGCCGAGATGTCGAGCATCAACCCGGTGATCGTGCTGCCGCAGGCACTGGCCACGCGTTCGGAAACCGTTGCGCGTGACCTCACCGCTTCGGTGGTTCAGGGTTGCGGTCAGTTCTGCACCAATCCAGGTCTGGTCATCGGTATTCGCTCTCCGCAGTTCAGCGCGTTTGTCCAACAAGTCGCCGCTGCAATCTGTGATCAACCGGCGCAAACCATGCTCAACGCCGGCACCCTCGGCAGCTATGGCAAAGGCCTGGAAAAACTCCTGGCGCACAGCGGCATTGAGCATCTGGCCGGTAATCCGCAGCAGGGCAATCAGGCGCAGCCGCAGTTGTTCAAGGCCGATGTCAGCCTGTTGATCAACGGTGACGAAGTGCTGCAGGAAGAAGTGTTCGGCCCGACCACGGTGATCGTCGAAGTGGCCGATCAGGCACAACTGAGCGCGGCGCTGCACGGCCTGCACGGTCAATTGACCGCGACGATCATTGGTGAGCCGTCGGACTTCGAGCAATTCGCCGAGCTGACGCCGCTGCTGGAACAGAAAGTCGGGCGCATCCTGCTCAATGGTTATCCGACCGGTGTCGAAGTGTGCGATTCGATGGTGCATGGCGGGCCATACCCGGCGACGTCCGATGCGCGCGGCACGTCGGTCGGCACGCTGGCGATCGATCGCTTCTTGCGCCCGGTGTGCTTCCAGAACTACCCGGACAGCTTGCTGCCCGAACCACTGAAAAACGCCAACCCACTGCGGATTCAGCGTTTGGTGGATGGCAAGCCATCGCGTGAGGCGATCTAACGCCAAGCCGATGTCCCCTGTGGGAGCGAGCCTGCTCGCGAACGCGGAATATCAGCCAGTTGATCGTTCCCACGCTCCGCGTGGGAATGCAGCCCGGGACGCTCTGCGTCCCATTGGAACGCGGAGCGTCCCTATAGGCATTCCCACGCAGAGCGTGGGAACGATCAGCTGGCACACCGTCTTCGCGAGCAAGCTCGCTCCCACAGAGGTTCCAGCAGGGGCCTCTGGATCACATTGGGCTATCATTGGCCCTTTCCCCCTAGAAAGACTGTTTGCCATGACTGCCCAAGCCCTTCTCAACGCCCTCGAACACTGCGGTATGGTCGAAATCGATGGCCTGCACGCCTTCGAATTCGCCCTCGACGAGGACGATAACCTGCACATCGAATGCATCGATGGCCGTGAAGCCAAACACTGGGAATTCACCCCAGCGCAGGTCGCGGCGGCGACGTTCGATGAGACGCTGCAGAGCTGGCTGATCACCGGTTACGCCAGCGACACCAAGACCACGGGCGAGCATCGTCTGGTGTGCCTCGGCGACGTAGTCAGCAGCAGCGACGATGAGGATGACAATAATGAAAATGCGTAACTTCTGGCCTTTGCTGATGGCCGGCAGCGTCGGCGCGATGGGGCTTTCCAGCGCCTCTGCCGAAACCCTGCAATTGCTGGTCGGCTCCTACACCGCCGGTTCCAGCCAGGGCATCTACCGCATGCAGTTCGACAGCGCCACCGGCCAGATCGACGCCAAGCCACTGCAAGTGGTCAAGACCGAAAACCCTTCGTGGCTGACCCTCTCGAAAGACCAGAAGCGTTTGTTCGTGGTCAACGAAAACGGCCCGGGCCAGAACGATCCGGTCGGCCGCGTCAGCAGCTTCGCCATCGACCCGAAGACCCATGCGCTGAGCCTGATCAATCAAGTGCATAGCCTGGGCAACGAGCCTACCCATTCCAGCCTCAGCGCTGATGCCAAACACCTGTTCGTCAGCAACTATTCGGTGATGGAAGATCCGGGCGGCACCCTGGCGGTATTGCCGGTCGATGCCGACGGCCAGCTGAAACCGGTCGTGCAGATGAGCGGCCACCCGGCCAGCCGGGTCAATCCTGAGCGTCAGGCTTCCAATCATGTGCACTCGACGGTGTCGTCGCCGGACGGGCGCTATGTGTTCTCCAATGATTTGGGCGCGGACAAGGTTTTCATCTATCAGTACGACCCGAA
Source organism: Pseudomonas siliginis (assembly GCF_019145195.1). Taxonomy (GTDB): domain Bacteria; phylum Pseudomonadota; class Gammaproteobacteria; order Pseudomonadales; family Pseudomonadaceae; genus Aquipseudomonas; species Aquipseudomonas siliginis. The sequence continues at coordinate 610,440 of NZ_JAHSTW010000001.1, read as the reverse complement.
GGCCAATCCACACCTGCCGCTGACCCCGGCAAAAACCGCCTCGGTAGCCTTGCCGGCCGGTAGTGGTCCGCGTCATCTGCTGTTCAGCGCTGATGGCAAACACGCCTGGCTGACCATGGAGATGAGTGCACAGGTTGCGGTGTTCGACTACAACGACGGCGTGCTGACCCAGACGCAACTGGTCGATCTCGCGGCGGGCCAGCCAACCTCGGACAAGGCCGGCGCGGCGCTGCATGCTTCGGCTGACGGCAAGTTTCTCTACGTGAGCAATCGCGGCACGGCCAATCAGCTCGTAGTGTTCGGCATTGATCCTGCGACCGGTCAGCTCAAAGAGCTGCAAAAGCGCTCGGTCGAAGGTGATCACCCGCGCGAGTTTGCCCTTGATCCGAGCGGTAAATTCGTCTTGATTGCCAACCAGAAGAGCAACCAGATTGTCGTCGTCGAACGCGATGCCAAGACCGGTCTGCTGGGCAAAACCGTGCAAAAACTGCCGATGGACGCGCCAAGCGATCTGAAATTCCTGGTGCGACAATAAGCCACAGGCCCCGTTCTACGGGGCCTGCATCGTTGTATTAATTGCACTGATATCGGCTAATGCTACAAAAGATTTCAAGGAGGCAACCCTCGAGCGTTACGTTTGTTTCACAGCCCGACCGGGCAAACCAAGCAAACGAACACGAGGGTTACCGCCATGAACTTCAATCTCTTCTCCGTCATCGCCGCGTCCGCCATTTCTGCCACCGTGGTATTGCCAGCCGGTGCCAACGTCGAAATCGCCAGCAAAAAATCCCATACCCAGAGCTACACCCAGAAATACCTGCAACAAAGCGCCAACTTCTACGCCGCGCTGGATCACAAAACCCAAGCCTGAAATTGCCATCTCCTTGTTGGAGCTGCCGAAGGCTGCGATCTTGATCGTTCCCATGCTCTGCGTGGGAATGCCTCTAGGGACGCTCCGCGTCCAGTGACGCGGAGCGTCACGGGCTGCAAAGCAAAATCAAAAGATCGCAGCCTTCGGCAGCTCCTACGCGCGCGCGTAACCTGATCGTTCCCACGCTCTGCGTGGGAACGCAGCCCGGGACGCTCTGCGTCCCATTGGAACGCTCTGCGTCCCATTGGAACGCGGAGCGTCCCTTGAGGCATTCCCACGCGGAGCGTGGGAACGATCAATCAGAAGATCGCAGCCTTCGGCAGCTCCTACGCGCGTACGCGTTCCCCACTCATAGGTTTTCTCTCGCGGGCAAATAGAGCCGCTAAATAATCAACGAAGCTGATATTCACCATTGCAAACCCTGAGTGGTTGCTTCGGATTTTTTGATTGATTCTGTGGCCATCGAAACCTTTGCCCACGGAGAACACCATGGCCAGCGCAATCCTCACTTCCGCCAAACGCGGCGCCTACCTGGCCATCGGTCTGTACCTGGCCGTGGTGCTGTTTGTCAGCATCGGCGCACAAATGGAACACAGCTTCGACGCCCCGATCGACGTCGCCCATCCCGGCATCCAGTTCGAACTGCGCTCGCAAAGCGCGATGGTCGACAGGGCCGAACTCGCAGGAGTCGGCGGCGCATGAAAGGCTACAGACTCTGGGTCATCGCCAGCCTCGCGCTGATGACCAACGGCGCCTCACTGTTGGGATTTGGCCAGGGCTCGGTGGGCGGTTTGGCCCGGGCCATAGAGGCCAACCACAACATCGCGCACAACATTGAACGCGCCAACACGCTGGGGCTGATGGCCGGCAATCCACCGGTCAAGGTCGCGGTGGATTTCCTCGGACCGTTCGAAGTGGATTGCATGGCGCTGGGCATGTGCCAAGCACTGGCCTAATGATCGTTCCCACGCTCTGCGTGGGAATGCCTCAAGGGACGCTCCGCGTTCCAATGGGACGCAGAGCGTCCCCGGCTGCATTCCCACGCGGAGCGTGGGAACGATCAAGAGGGGGAGAGGGTTACTTCTTCATGATCGAGATGAACAGCTCGGATTCGAGCAAGCGCTGCAACCACACCTGCAAGCGAACGTAAGGTGTCTGCGCAAACCACTCGCGATCAACATGAGCGAACTGTCGGACGAAGGGCAGCAGGGCGATGTCGGCGAGGCTCGGATGCTCGGCCATTAAGTAGTCACGTCCTTCAAGCAACTCATCCAGTTTCTGCAGAAACAACGCACCTTCAGCTCGATAAGCTTCCATCGGCTGCTCGGGGTAGCGCTCGGCGTACTTGTAGCGATTCAATGCCGATTTGAAAATCTGATCATTACCCTCAATCAGTTTTTCCATCCACAGCGCTGCGAACGAGTCGCCGGCCAGCAACCAATCATCCGGATCATTCTGCGCCAACGCCCAGCGCATGATCTGCAGACTTTCATCAATCACCACACCATCGGCATTCAGCACCGGCACGGTGCCCTTGGGCGAGAGCGCGAGCATTTCCGCCGGCTTGTTCTTGAGGCTGACCTCAACGATCTCCACCGGCACGCCCGCATAACGCAGCGCCATTCGCGCACGCATCGCGTAAGGGCAGCGGCGGAAGGAAAACAGCGTGTTCATTTCACCTCCAGCGTGCTCAAACCATTGCCCTGGCGCCGCACCTGAATCTGCACCGGAATCCGCTCATGCATTTCCTGCACATGGGAAATCACCGCGACTTTGCGTCCCTGTGCCTGCAAGCCATCGAGCGCGTCCATGGCCAGTTGCAAGGATTCCGGATCTAGGCTGCCAAAGCCTTCATCGATAAACAGCGATTCGATTTTCAGCGTGCTCGACGCCATCGAGGCCAGACCCAGCGCAAGGGCGAGTGATACGAGGAACGTCTCGCCGCCCGACAACGAATGCACCGAGCGCAGTTCGTCGCCCATTTCCGTGTCCATCACCAGCAGGCCGAGCATGCTGCCGCCACGTTTGAGGCGATAGCGTTTGACCAGTTGGCGCAGCTGCGCGTTGGCGTGATGTACCAGCAGGTCGAGGTTGTAGGCCTGGGCGATCTTGCGGAAGGTGTCGCCGGTGGCCGAGCCGATCAAGGCACTGAGTCGCGCCCAGCGCTGGTACTCGGCATAGGCGTCGGCGATCTGCTGGGCCAGCGCCTGATTGGCGTTCTGTCGGCGCTGGTCTTCAACCTGCTCGGCGCGCAGTTCGGCGCATTGCTGCTCGCTGACGGCGAACTGGTTTTGCAGCTCGGCGAGGGCGCTGTCGAGTTGTTCGGCGTCAAGATTGCCGTCCTGCCGGGCCTGGTGATCAAGCAGACGCTGATCGCGCTCCTGCAACAGGACCTGGGCTTGTTCGATGGCTTTTTCGTTGTGCTGAAGGGTCTGGCGCAGTTCGGCGACTTGAGCGTCATCGAAGCGCAGCAAGTCGTCGAGGCCGCCGTCATCCAGCTCAGGGTGGCTGGCGCGCCAATCGGCGATCTTGCCGGCGAGTGCCTGGTCTTCAGCTTGCAGTGCTTGCAGGCGTTCCTGCTGAGACTTGAGCTCTGCAGCGATTTGCACCAGCTGCGTGCGCACGCTTTGCAGCTCCTCAGCTGTACGGGTTTCGGCGCTACGCGTCTGTTCCACCGCGTGTTCCAACTGCTGCTGCCAATGCTCGGCGTTGCTGTGCTCGCCAAGTAACTGCGCGAGTTTTTCCTGACAGCTTTGCTGCTGCTCGGTCAACGCCGTGAATTGCTGTTCGGCACTGTGCAGCTGCTGAGTGCGCAGCTGCTGGCGATCCTGTTCTTTCTCCAGCGTTTGCTGGCGTTGCTGCTGTTCGCTCAGCTCTTCCTTTTGCTGTTCGAGCTGGGTCAAACGCTCGGCGATCTGCCGGTCCAGCTGCATGAACGTTGCCGCCGGCTCCAGGCGCAATGCCTCAAGTGTGTTGGCGGGCAGCAGCGGGCCGAACGCGCTGAGTTCTTCTTCAAGGCGCTGACGATCGCTGTTGAGTTCATGCTGCTGATGGCTCAGCTGTTGCGCCGCTTGCTGATGCGCCACTTCGGCCTGACGCAATTGTTGCGACAGGCGCGCCGCGTCCTGTTGCAAGGTGAGCAGGGCGCTTTGCCGTTGTTCGTCTTGAGTGATGCTCTGGTTCAACTGCTCGGTCTGGCGGCTGAGCCAGGCGTCGCGTTTGTCGGCGTCCTGATTGAACAGTTGCGCGGCCAGCGGATGCGCGTCGAGGCTCGGGGCCAGGGCTTGTTGCTGCGCCGCGAGTTGTTCCTGTTGCTGCAGCAGCTCTTTCTGTTGTGCGATCACGCCACCGACTTCGCCGCGCAGCTCGATCAGTTTTTCCTTGAGCTGATCGACCACTTGCTGGGCGTTGGCCTGCTCGTTTTCATCGTGACGGCCAAGGCTTTGCAACAGCGCTTCGGGCTGGTGATAGGGATGCTCGTTGCTGCCGCAGACCGGGCAGGGCTGATCGTCCTGCAACTGCGCACGCAACTCTTCGACACTAGCGCTGCGCGCCAGCCGCTGACGTTCAAGCAGTTCGCGAGTGACGCTGAGGGTCTGCTCGGCGACGGTCAGTTCGGCCTTGGTTTTCACCCCGTCTTGGGTCAGGCGTTCGCGTTGCTGCTGCGCGTCGAGCTGACGTTGTTGCAACTCAGCGCTGCGCTTGTCGAGATCCTGTTGAGACGCCCACAGGCGCGACAGGTCTTCGATTGCGCGCAGCTGCTTGCGGTTGTCCTGCAGCAATGTGCCGAGCAGGCCGATCTGTTCGGCGACTGCGTCCGGCTCTGCGCCAGCCTCTTTGAACAGCACTTCCAGTTGCTGCTTGTGCGAGGCCAGTTGCTCAGCACTGTGCGCGGCGTTCTGTTCGAGGGACGCCAGTTCGGTCTGGCCTTTGTTCAAGCGGTTGCCGATCAGCATCAACTGTTGCAAACGGTCGCGATAGGCGCTCCAAGCATCGCTCAACGGCGCCAGATGCGCACTCTGCTCAAGCTCGGTGGCGATGCGTTGCAAACGCTCGGCGACCTCAGCCTGTTTTTCCTGCAAGGCCTGAATCGCGCTCTGGCCATCCTTGAACGCTTGCTCGGCGGTTTGTCGGGCTTCGGCGCTGCTGGCAGTGTCCTTGATCAGACGGGCGAGGGTGCTTTGCTCTTCGAATGCCTGACGCAACAGCGGCGTGTTTTCGCTCTGGCGCTGTTGCGCTTCGCTGAGGGCGACTTTGGCAGCGTCGAGGTTCTGTTCCAGCTGCGTCTGGCGTTCGCCCAGCGTCGCGTGTTGTTGGGTGTGCGCGGCAATCTGTGTCGCCAGTGGCGTCAGCAGCGCATCGAGCTCAGCCTTGCGCGCGAACTGATGACGCTGCGGGCCAAGCTGTTCCAGACGCGTCAGTTTTACCCGCTCGCCGGCCAGTGTCTGCCATTGCTGTTGCGCGGCTTGCAGTTGTTCGCTGGCCGCTTGCTGCGCTTCCTGCAACAGACGCAAATCCTTCAGCCAAACGTGTTGTTGCTCAAGTTGTTTGAGCTGCGCCTGTTGCGCCTTCATCTGTTGCTGCGCGGTGTTGAAACGCTCGTCGAGTTCGGCGCGCGCTTCCGGCGCCAAAGGCGTCACACCGGTGGCCTGATCCTGCAACTGCTTGTGCGCTTCACGGGCTTCTTTGGTCTTGTCGAAGGCGCGGCGGCCGAGGCGGGTGTACAGCGCGGTGTCGGTGAGTTTTTCCAGCAGTTCACTGCGGTCGTTGTCGTCGGCCTTGAGGAACGCGCTGAACTCACTCTGCGCCAGCAGCACAGCGCGAGTGAACTGTTCAAAGTTCAGGCCCAGCGCGGCTTCCAGCTGGGTTTTGTATTCGCCTTTCTGGCTGGCGAGCAGTTGATCCTGATCGATGTCGCGCAGGCTCTGCCGACTGGCCTGGAGTTTGCCGCCAGCCTTCTCGCGAGCACGATTGGCTTCCCAGCGCGCGCGGTAGCGACGGCCATCGACGCCGACAAAATCCACTTCGGCATAGCCTTCACCGGTGCCGCGTCGCAGCAAGGTGCGCGGGTCGCCAGTGGCGATTTCACCGTCGGCATCCGGGACTTTCGCATCACGGCCGGTATTGTTCAGACGCGGCACAGCGCCAAACAGCGCCAGGCACAAGGCATCGAGCAACGTGCTTTTGCCGGCGCCGGTCGGGCCGGTGATTGCAAACAGACCAGCGCTGGCCAGCGGTTCAGCGGTGAAATCAATCTCGAATGGCCCGGCCAGCGAGGCCAGGTTCTTCAAACGAATGGCAAGAATTTTCATGGCTGCTCGCCCTCCAGTTGCACGTCCTGCAGCAGTTCGGCGAAGTCCTTGAGCGTCTGCTCGTCGACCTCGCTGCCGTAGTTGTCGAGCCAGGCGCGGCTGAACAGTTCCTGCGGGGTGAGCTGGTCGAGTTCGATCAGCGTGCTGCCGTCATCGCTGCCATCGGCGCCGCGATTGCCGGCGTATTCAGCGGCGATGCGCACCAGTCGCACGGCTTTGCCTTGCAGTGCGGTTTCCACTTGATGCCGCAGATCCGGCTGCGGCTCGTCAAGGCGCACGCGCACTTCGAGCCAGGGCTGGCGCTGGGTTTCGGCGAGCAGATCGATGTTCGGCAGGTCGGCCAGTTGCAGCAGAATCTCGGCCAGCGGCGCCGGGCCGATGCGCTGCAGATTGACCGAGCGCGGGATCAGTTTCGGCTCGACGCTGATCAGAGTTTCACCCTCGAGGACCACATCGAGAATCTGATGCTGATAACCGATTTCGGAGAACGACAGCGGAATCGGCGAGCCGCTGTAGCGGATGCGCTCCTCACCGTTGACCTTCTGCGGCTTGTGCAAATGGCCGAGGGCGACATAGCTGATGCTTTCGCCGAACAGGCTGGCGGGCAGCGCCTCTGCATTGCCGATGATCAGGCTGCGCTCGGAATCCTCCGACACCGAACCGCCGGCCATGTGCGCGTGGCTGATAGCGATCAACGCCTGACCGGGCTGACGCTTGGCATTCGCCGCCGCGATCAGCCATTCATGCACCTGACCGATGCCGCGCAGATAGTTGTCACCCAGATGCGCGCCAGTGACTTCCGCAGGGCGCAAGAACGGCAGCGCCAGACACCACGCGGCGATTTCTCCCTGCGCATTCGGCAGCGGCAGCAACAAACGTTCGGCGTCGAGCTGCCCGTCATCCAGCCACAAGACCCGACCCAACGCGTGAGTGCGCAAACGCCGCATCAACGGCGCCGGCAATTCGATCCGCGAACCGGAATCATGGTTGCCGGCGATCATCACGATGGTCAGCAACGGCTGCTGTTCGTGAGCGCTGACGATGAAGTCGTAGAGGCGTTCCTGCGCTTTGACCGGCGGATTGACCGTATCGAAGATGTCCCCGGCGATCAGCAGCACATCCGGCTGCGCCAAGTGCAACTGGCGCAGCAGCCATTCGAGAAAACACGCGTGCTCGAAATCGCGCTCCTGGCCGTGCAGGTTTTGCCCAAGGTGCCAGTCGGAGGTGTGGAACAGACGCAAGGTGGACTCCGCATTTTGATCAAGAGGGTGGCCGCGAGGAACAAAGGGCGGCGAGAGGAGGGGAGTTTACTGGCAAATCACGCCCCTTGCCTTGTCGTGTGTCTGCTTGCACCGACAGCGGCGAATATTTCGGTAATCGGCCGATGCGGCTGGCGCTTGTGCATCTGCCGCACTTGTTCACTCAGTCGCAACAACTCTTCACTGGGCTTGGCCCATTGCTCTTTCGGCAGCGGCTCGGACCAGGCGCGCATGACTTCCGGCAGCGCCTGCTTGCCGATTCTTTCCAGACGGCGCACCTCCCATTCGACCAGACGATTGGGAATCGTCCATAAAGTCATGACGTGATACAGGTACCAAAAAAATCCCGACAGCCGCGAGCGGCGGCCTTCACGGATCTGCTGATGCATCTGCGTGCGAGCGTTACGGAAAGTGTGCAGGCCTTCGTGGGGTGGGTCGCCCGGGCCTTGCAGATCCTGCAAATCCTGGATCGATTTGAGGTCGTTGACTTCGTACTCCATGTAACCGCGAATCGCTTCCCAGTGGCTGATCGCAAGCTCCAGGCCGGCGCATTGGAATTCGAGGCTGGTTAGGGTTTCGCCGTGATCAAAACCGATGCCCATGCCGTATTGGCGATGGACGCCAAACTGGGTGGCGCCTTGGGCTTCGATGATCCAGGCGCTGAGCGATTCCCATGGAACGAAGACTGGTTCGGTGGCGCCTTCGGGCATGAAGCAGACTTCGCGGCGTTGGCGGTTGAAGCGGGTTGGAATGAGGGAGAGGCGTTTTTTGTGGACGTGGTGCCAGACGCCCAGGTTAATACACAAACAACAAAAAATGGTCAAAGAGCCCGTACCAATCAAAGCATCGAAAACTCCTTCGATGGCGCCGCATATGTCATTCCACCCCGAACCTGCCAGAAAAAACATAAAACCAGCAATTGCGGGAAAAAGGAACGTGATCATGAAGGTTGCACTAAAGGGCAACCCTACTGTTACCTGCCACATGAACACTTGCGGCGGTCCTATCCCGAATTCCATGAAGACGTGATTCAGTTCACCGATTTGCGGTCCAAAGGGTTGCTGTACGGTAGGCAATGGCAACGGTGCGAGATAGGTGATCTTTCCGCTTGGAAACGGCTCCACATCGCCCGCTTTTCTGATCACCTCACATTGCGCATCAACAACAGGCTCATTGTGATTATTCAGCATGGTCAGCCCATTCGAGGTATTGAGTTTCTACCAGCAGTACCGGAGGGTTTTCCTTGACCGACCCGGTAGCAACAACCGAAAAATGGCCGCCCCGAGGGTCTCCCACCTCGGCCAAGATCAACCGAAACATCCGCATCCAACGCGGTCCCCTGTGGGAGCGAGCCTGCTCGCGAAGGCGCGCAAACAGGCAAAAAACCTCCCTCCCTCTGGTCACAAAACTGCTCTGCATCAGTCCACAGCCCGCCTGCAAACCTCAGCGAAAATCTGCGTAATCGGCCGATGCGGCTGACGCTTGTGCATCCGCCGCACTTGTTCGCTCAGCCGCAACAACTCTTCGCTCGGCTTGGCCCTTTGCTCTTTCGGCAATGGCTCGGACCATTCGCGCATGACTTCCGGCAGCGCCTGTTTGCCGATCCTTTCCAGACGCCGTACTTCCCATTCGACCAAACGGTTTGGAATCGTCCATAAGGTCATGACGTGATACAGGTACCAGAAGAACCCCGAAAGCCGCGAGCGCCGGCCTTCACGGATCTGCTGATGCATCCGCGCGCGGGCGTTACGGAAAGTGTGCAGGCCTTCGTGAGGCGGGTCGTCCGGGCCTTGCAGATCCTGCAAGTCCTGAATCGATTTGAGGTCGTTGACTTCGTACTCCATGTAACCGCGAATCGCCTCCCAATGGCTGATCGCGAGCTCCAGGCCGGCGCATTGGAATTCGAGGCTGGTGAGGGTTTCGCCGTGGTGAAAACCGATGCCCATGCCGTATTGGCGGTGGATGCCAAACTGGGTGGCGCCTTTGGCTTCGATGATCCAGGCGCTGAGCGATTCCCATGGAACGAAGACTGGTTCGGAGGCCCCTTCGGGCATGAAGCAGACTTCGCGGCGTTGGCGGTTGAAGCGGGTTGGGATGAGGTGGAGGCGTTTTTTGTGGTGGTGGTGCCAGACGCCTAGACTGATTGTTAGAGTGAGAAATAAAACCTTTAAGCCAAGTATTTTGGACTCTCGAAAAATCTCTTGTACGTAGGTCCAACTTTCCCACCCGTCTCCGGACGCCAGCCCAAGAATGCCTCCTGCCACAGGTGTCAGACAGACGAACCAGAAAGCAAGACTGAAAGGACCGCCCAAGGTCATCTGCCAAGAAAATATCTGTGGTGAGCCTGTGCCAAGATCCATGTAGACCTGACTGAGTTCGCCTATATGAGGCCCATAGGGGGGTATGGAAGTTGGTAATGGAAGTGGTGCGAGATAAGTGATTTTTCCACTCGAAAATGGTTTGATGCTTCCAGCTTTTCTGGCTTGCTCACAGATCGTCGTGTTAATCGGCTTGTGGGGTTTAATCTGCATGGTCAGCCCGCTCAAGAAACTGGACTTCGACCAGCAGTATTGGTGGTTTCGTTTTTATTTGCTGGGCTCCTACCACCGGAAAGTGGCCCTTTCCCCGTGGATCAAGTTGAATGATACGAGTTCGCGATATCCCCTCACCTTTTTCATTCGTTGACTCAATGCAAACTGCCAACTCAAGGGTTTCTTTCGCGGGCGTGTATTCAGAATCGAGATTGACTGGATACTTAAGACACAGCACTAATCCATCGGAATCAGACTTAGCGATACTTAGACTGGCTAAAATCTCGTCGCTGATAACTTCTCGCTCTTCCCGTAGCACTCCTCGGCTATGCAGCGGAACGGAAATACGATGCGCTCCTATACCTAAACGGTGCTTGGATTTTCCGCCAAAGGGTGGCAGTAATTCACTTAGTGTCAGGCTGGGTATGACTAGATGGATATCGCCGGGTTTGGGTGTGAGCAACAGTTTTCTCAACCATGACACGTCCTGGTTCGAACCGATCTGAACATAGGGAGCGTTGATCAGAAAGGCTAAATAACTTTGATAGTCGTGAAGTGTATGATCGCCACGCATCTCGGCATCTCTACCCCATGGTGTGATCCGTAACCATTTGTCATGAGCACTGATGTTGTAGCGGTTGAACAGCCAGGCCCCGCTCAACTCAAGCAAGGTGAACAACGCGCCGGCAAGATTAAACCGGAAAAAGACTGTAGAGAGACGGGTTCCGGCGGCGGCCCATGCAGTTGTTCTCGCAGCGCTGTTTGATGCAGTGAGTACCTTGTAGCTTGCAGACAAAGTTTGTCCCAGACCATAGGCATTAGCCGACGTCATTCCACTTGCGCCTAAAACTGCGAGCGCGGCGGCCCTCTGTGCCGACGGATTACCACTGCGAATTGACTGTTGCCAATTTTCGAGTTGTTTTGCGAGATTGACTGCTGAGGTTACCAACCCCAGACCGTAGGTAAGAAAGCCCAGTCCGATGTGCAACTTGCCCATTTGTATGTGTACGCTTTGCAATGCCTCGTGCTGAACCCTGGCAATCAGCGCATCGCTACGAGCCTGCAACGCAGTATTGGCAAGGCTTTGCCCTGCAGTGAATCCAGCAGCCCCCGTAGCAGCGAGCGCATTGGCGAAAGGTCCCCACACCCTTTTATTCGCTGTTTGCCTACGCAACTCATGGAAAACTGCTGCCAAATTCACCACCTGCACCAACACCACCAACAACCCCATCCCCTCCGTCCGCACCAGACTCGCCTTCGAAACCCCCGCCACCCCCGCGCGAATATTCTCCAGCAACCCACGCAATTCCCCGTGCTGCGCCGGCGGAAACACCACCGTCAATCCCGCTTTCGCCGGGGTGGCGCCGTACAGCCGTGCCGAGCGATCCGGCAGTTCGTCAATCGGGCTCAACGCCGCCGCGAGGCGGCCTTCGAACAGCGCCAATTGCGTGCGCACGCGGACGATTTCCTGCTGCAATTCCACCGCCCGGGCGGTTTTGTGGCCCTGGCGGTTTTTGTTGTGGGTGAGCTGGTTGCGTTCGCGGTTGAGGGTTTTCAGGTAGTCGCGTTCGCGCAGCACTTCCTTGATCGTGGCTTGCAGCGCCGCTTGTTCCGCCGGGGTGGACACGGTGAAGGTCACGCCGCTGGTTCGCGCGGCGTCGAAGACGCGCAGGCGCAGGGCCTTGGGCAAGCGCTGGAACAGTTCGTCGAGGTCGGGGATTTTCTCGCCGGCAAGATCAAAGCCTTCCAGCGCCCGGCTCAGGCCGAGGTTCAGCGCCGGGCTGTAGGTGTCCTGCACGGCATCGGCGAGGACGCGGCTGTGTGCCGGCAGATCATCCAGCGCGGGCAGCTGCGGCTGCTCGATGCTCTGCAATTTGGCCAGCCAGTCCGGCAGGTTGTTGAACATCGCCATGCCGGCGTTGAACAGCGTTGAATATTGCCCGGCCTGTTCGGTCTGCAAACGCAGCGACAAGGTGTAGAACAACGGGCGGGTCAGTTGCGGGTGTTGTTCGAGGTAATCGAGCATTTGTTCGTTGGCCGCGTCGCTGCGGCCGATGTCCTTGAGGCAGGCGTATTCGCTGGCGAGCGCCTGATCGATCTGCGCTTGGCCGTCGAAATACCAAGCCGAGCGATGGAAACGCCCGGCGCACAGCAGTTGCGCGCGATCGGCGGTGATGCGTTCGAGCAGGCGATTCCAGCGTCCGAGGTTGTCGCGATGACTGTTGAGCACCTCGTCCATGGCCGGGCGGTCGATCAGGTCGTTGATGCCGCGCTTGCCGCTGAGCAGCGGGCCGTCGAGAACGTCCTTCATGCGCCGGCTCTGATCCTTGCCGAGCTCGACCAGTGTGCTGAGGTGGCGCTCGACGAAATCGGCCGGGGCGACTTCAGCAAAATATTCACGGGTATAAAAGCGTCGGTCCGCCTCGGCGGTGACGCGAGCATGTGCGGTGAAATCCGGGGCGACGCCGTCGAAACGGTTCAGCGCCAGCGACTCGTCCAGTGCCTTTTCGCGAAGCTGTTGCAACTCAGGCGTGGCTTCGCCTGCAACTGGCTCGACCTCACCACCCTTGTTCAAATAGTCGAGCAGCGCCTGCCGGGTATTTTCCCGATCCGGCTCGGGCAATTGCTCCAGTTCAGCAAACAATGCCTGGGCGCGCGGATCGTCGCTGGCCTTGGCCAAGGAGTCGAAATCCTGAGCGCCGAGCTGGCTCAGCGACTCGATGTAACTGGCCAGCAGATAGTCGCGCTCGTTGTTGTCGGTGTTGCTCCACTGCTCGATCCAGCCGACCACCAGGTCCTGATAATCAGCCAGATCGCGCATCACGCCGAGGTCGTCGTGGACCAGCAGAAACAGCGTGTCGTCCTGATATGGTCCGCGCACCCGACCAAGAAATTCGCCGATATGCGCCTCGCGAAAACGTCGCGGGTTTTCCCACAGATAGGGTTCGCGTTCGTGCTCCGGCGCGTCGCTGACCTGCACCGTCGGCATCCGCGTGGCGTCCGCCTCGGCCAGCGGTTTCGCTGTGCAGGCCACTTCCGCCAGCCATTGTTTGGCCTGGGCCACGGTGAGCAGATGCTCGCCGCCGATCAGACAATGCACCGGGCCGAGATCGACCGCCTGCATGAAGTGCTCGCGCTCCTCCGCGCTGTCCAGCACCTGTCGGCACTTCGCCGCGCTCAACTGCACATCGGCGAAGGTCACGTAGAGGGTGCTTTTACGCGAGAAGATCAAAGCCGGACGTTCTTCGATGGCGCTGCGCTGATCCTCGCTGACGCTTTTGCCGCGATGCAGCAATGCGCTGATCACGCCGTCGAGCACGCGGTATTCGTACAGCTCACCGCTGAGACTGTCGACGATGTACAGCCAACCATCGCGCAGGCGGCGGATGCCCATGGGACGCGTGGTCAGGGTGTAAGGCAGCGTGATTTCGGTGCTGGGGTCGAAGGGTTTTTCCACCAGGCCGTACGCAAGGGGCAGCAGTTGCACGTGGGTGTTGCGCAAGGGGCAGGCGGCGGGTGCACCAATGGGCGCTTTCGAGGCGGCAGCTGCCGCGAGGTTGGCGGGGTGCATCATTGAGCACATTTCCCTGTGTCTGTTTGTGACGGAGAAATGTGCGTGTATCTGGAAAACGACAGCAGTCAGATCTTTCTGTGTATTGCGTAGGAATCGAACACTCGGGATGAAACCTACGAGGGATCGTCTGAAATCTTACAGAGGTTACTTCGGATGAATCGTGAGTAACGCTGAAGGCGTACCCGCGCTCGCAAACCGACGCAGGGCAAACAGAGCCTTTAACAGGCGCATTGCCCGAGGATACGAGCTGTACCGCTCATCGAAACCGATTGTTCAACCAATCCATTGATTGACGCCAAAAAGGTGGCCACCTAATATCATGTCGGCTGGTGCGCTAGTGCAGAGACGCCAGCGACTCTTTGCGCTCATCCGCGCCGCTGTCCGGCCGAGCATGGCACCTGATCAGACCGATTATTGCCCGTTGCAGGATCTTCTACATGGACGTTCGTCGTACGTATTTCTCGCGCACCAGTCTCCTGCCCCTGTGGGCGAACTCATCAGTTCATTGGCATGCCCAAGCGCGGACAGACGTTCCTGCTGGCAAACATCATGGTCTTGCAGCCACTATGAGCGCAGTCCGATGGCATCGTCGTTGCCAATCCCAGTATCTCGCTGGATCGTGCGGGTAATGGAGCAGAACCAGGGACAAAACAAGTTCTGATAAACAGAGGTCTGTCCCCCCGAGGTCCCCCGTGGCGGAAAATCGTGTCTGGAGCCCATGCAATGCATCTGATCAACTCTTTACCCTTCGTCATCGACACTGAACCCTATGACGCGTGGAAGCAGCAATGGGCAAATCAGGAAGGCCTGGATATTCATTCGTATATCAACGACCAATGCCACCCGGAACAGATATTGATGTTTTCCACGTTGCTGTTCCCGACGTTCATCGTGTCTGAGGGAGGCGTCTTCCTCGAGCGAAATTTTTCACACGAAGCGTTCGCGCGCTGCGTGAACCTGGCCGCTGGCGACATGGCGGAGGTTGAGCGGCTTATGAATTATGTGAAGATTTATGATGTTTTTGGCCAATACGGAAATGGTGTATTGCCCAGAATATTTCTTCAGCTGTGCGAGATGATCGGGTTTGCCTGGCGAATGGTGTTGAAGGAGAAATTCCCGGACACATTATTCACTGTCGAGGTGTCGAACTCGGATGAGAATTACGGCCCGGTGGTTACGTTTTATCAGGTGAAACAATGATTGATCCCTTCCCAATGCCTCGCTGATAAAAGATTTTTTGTCTTGATGCGCCCACCTCAAGAGCGTGGGCGAGCTTTTACGTTTCTTGAGCTGAGCCACCAATACAATGCCTAAATTTTCCTGTGTGTGCGGTCAGATAATCAATTTGTCTCATGGTACGTCCGAGTTAGAGTTTTCAATAGTTGCCGAGCGAAAGATAGATGAGCTGGGTGCTGCCTTGGCAGATCGTTGGTTGTCTGAGGAAGAGTTCTATCAGCAGATAGGTGCGGGTGCTACTACTGTTTATCGCTGCAATAAATGCGATCGGCTACATATTGATCAAGGTGGCGGTCAATTTTCTTCCTATACCAAGGAAGTACGTTAGGACGCGCCCACATGCGTTGCGGAGAAAGAGTGGAAACCGGATTATTCGCCAGCAAGAGGCTTCAAATGAACTTTTCAATTGCGGAGTACGGAGCGGTCGGCCCTTTGAATGGAAAGTTGTCCAAAGGTCAAGTGCGCGACATTCTTGGGCCCGGTTTCGAAGTGTTCTGGAAAACCGCTGACTCCCTGAATACTACGGATGCTTATTTTCAGCTCGACCTTCATGTCTACTACGACGCGCGAGATATGGTTAAAGGGGTAGAGTTTTTCGAAAGAAGCACGGTGTCCTGGAACGGCCACAAGCTGGTAGGCGAAACATCCACGGACGTGTTGGCTTTGTTTCGTCGCCACGGTATTGATCCCGTCATTGACGATGACGGATTTGAAGTCGGTGAGTTGGGTATGGGGTTTTACGTTGACGATGACGACGACTTGATCACCACTTTATATGTCAATCTGCGCCGCGAAAATTCATTCAACGGCGTCGTGCTCTAACAGGAGCCAGAGATGATCATCTGCCCAAGATGTCAGCAGGATTACATTGTCTGTGCCCATGTCAAGGCCACTGGGAAAGAGTTATTCATGTGCCCAGAGTGCGACGCTACCTGGTTTTCAGTTGAGGCGATCGGCGTTGCGCCTTTTCTGGATTTTGGGACTTATATGGAAAGCATAGGCTTGTCGATGCTGTGGGACGAGTTGGACATTGTTCCGTGCCCAGTTGATTTTGAAAGGAAGTGATGTTGGTGTTTGATCTGTCAAGTCGCGGTGATCTGGGGTTGATTCACGCTGGCATGTCCCGAGAAGAATCAAGGAAGGCGCTTGGTGGTCGGTTTGAGGCGTTTTACAAAGCCGAAGATTCGACAGTTCCGACTGACGCTTACGATGATTTAGGCGTGCACATTTACTTTGATGAGCGCTACCGGGTCGTTGGCGTTGAGTTTTTGAAATGGAGTGAGCTTGTTTGGGACAACCAGAAACTGGTCGGTGAGAATGCGCTTGTGGTTCGACAGTTTTTGGCCAAGCGAGGAGAGGTTCTGGTTTTCAATAATTCAGGCTTCAGTGTTACTGGCGTGGGTTTAAGGTTTTATGTGCCTGATTTCGATGAAGGCGACGCCATCGTTGAGGCTGTCTACGTAGAGTTGTCCGTGTAAGACGCACCAGAAAATCAGGCTCATAGATCTTCTGGGACTGCGTAGCTTTCCCTAATTACTCGCTGAGAACGCATTTATAGAATTGCAATTTTTTTATCATAGGGCTGGCACTCACCCAGTATTGGGTGAGGTTTTTCATGACATGGCGCAAGTGAGCCCAGGTCAAGAGGGAGTTCAACGGTATGAGCTATATGTCTGCTCTGTTCTTGGCGCTATTGCCCAATACTCCGGGGCTTGTGATCGCCTGCTTGAGTCCTTAACGTCAGTAATGAACGGCACTCAGCTATCAGTCTGTGAAGGCGGAAATGATGTTGTCCTGAATATTGATGCGAGTGGTGTACAGGTCGATATAAACATAAACGATGACTGGATCGGTCAGCCTGAAAGCAAATTCAGCTTGGAAGAGTGGAAGAAAATTATTGAAAGCTGGAAGTATTTGCTGGAATTGCCAAAGGGGTCCGATGAAATTGTGCTGGTCAAGCTCCCCTAGGTTCGACGGTACTCATGGATCAGTATTTATGAGAATCAAAAGATCGCAGCCTTCGGCAGCCCCCTACACAATCCGTAGGCGCTACCAAAGGCTGCGATCTTTCGCTTTTCACTTCGGATAAAGCGGCGGCAATCCACTATCACCCACCGGATCCTGCACCCGTTCCGCCGCGGGAATAGTTCGAATCGCCCGCCACAAATCCTCACCCTGCCAGTGCTGCCCGGTCTCGCTGTACAGCGCACCATTCAACCCATCCAGTGCATCCGACAACGGCACGAACCGCGCGGCCATGTCTGCCAGTGTCTCCGGTTGTTGCCGCGCCCAGGCGTCCAGTGCCTGGCGGGTGGCGTGGGGGTCGTTGGCCTGGCTGGCGCGTTTGATGTCGTCGAGCAGGGTGCGTGGGCTCGGGCCGGTCTGGGCGGCGCGGTGGATTGCCGGTTGCCAGCGGGCGCGCCACCAGAGGCCGAAGCCGAGCAGGGTGGTGCAGGCGAGGATCAGGGTGCTGAGTTTCCACCACCACAGGGTGTCGTTGTCGGGCGTGCTCGGTTGCAGGGTGCCGGCCGGGGTGTCGATCTGCAGGCTGGGGTTGTTCGCCACTTGCAGGGTGCGCGCGGGCAGGCTGCTGTGTTCGAGGTGGTCTTCGAAGGTGTTCCACCAGACCACGTCGACGGTTGGCAGGTCGATTGCGCCGCTGCGGCTTGGCACCAGGGCTTCGCGTTCTTCGCGGCTGCCGATGATCCCGCGATCGCTGCTCTGGTTGCTCAGCACCGGTTGGTCGGGGTAGCGGCGCAGGCCGTTGACGTCGGTGGCGGGCAGGGCTGGCAGTTGCGAGCTGGCGAGGCCTTCGACTTTCAGGGTCAGGCTACGGGTCAGTGAGTCGCCGACTTGGGTGTGATCCGGTTCCGGGCTCCAGCTTTCGCTGAGGCTGAGGTTGCGCGCCGGCAGCCAGGGTGCATCGACCGGGTAGGTCAGCGGTTTCGGTTTGACCGTCAGCGGAATCGACGCCGAGCTGACGCGCATCAGTTTGCCGGGCTTCGGCCCCGAGGCGTCTGCCGATGGCGCGGTATCGACCAGCGTGGCGCTGAAAGTCTGCGGGGCGATCGTCAGCAGGCCGCTGTGTTGCGGATAGATCGCGTAGCGCATCTCGATCACGCCGTGGCGCAGACCGTTGATGTCTTTCTCGTAGGTGCGCGTGTCGCCGAGCTGCTCGATGCGCGCATCGGCGATTTGCAGCGGGCTGAGGCTGCTGTCGTCGTACAGCGAGACTGAATGATAGATGCGCAGGGTCAGGATGGCCTGGGCCTGCACGTAAACGCTGGTCTGATCGAGGCTGGCTTCGATGAACACCGGATCAAGGCTGTTGTTGTCTTCGCGGTTATCGCTGGCGATCACCTGCACGGTGATCGGCTGGCTCTGCGCTTCGCCCAGTTGCAGCGGCGGAATCACTACGCTGCCGTTCTCTTTCGGCAGCAGGGTGATGATCCAGCGTGTGGTCGCGCGGTTGTCGCCGTTGAGGGTGTTGAGCTGGTTGACCTGGCGCGTGCCGCGCACTTCGAACAGCGCTTCCAGTGCCGACAGATCGGGCTTGCCGAACTGGGTGACGTCGTCAGTTTCGAGGGTGAGCTCGACCGTCTCGCCGGAGTTCAGGCGACTGCGATCCACGCTGGCGGTCAGCTCGGCCGCCTGAGCGGTGGCCGTGCAGATCAGCAGGGGCAGCAAGAGAGCGGCGAAGCGGGTCATCGATTGTTTTCCTGATCCTGATGTTGTTGCTGTTCGTACCAGAATTTGCGCCTGAGCAGTTCGCCCGGGTCGTCCGGGATCTTGCCCAGCCATTGCTCGAGCGCCTGACGCTGCTCGCCTTCGAGGTTGTTCTCGCTCGGGCGCAGGGTCGGCACCGTGTCGGTTTCCTCTTCCTCGTTGCTGCCGGGGATTTCATTGGGGCCTGGCAGCGGCGGGGCGGTCGGCGGCGGTTCGCTGGCCGACTCGGCCGGTTGCGCCTCGCTCTGGGTTTCACTGCTCACCGCCGGAGGGGGCGCGGTGGTGGGCGAGGGCTCATCGCCGGGCAGACTTTGTTCGTTCGGCTGGTTGTCCGGCTCGGGCGGCGGCGGGGCGTTTTTCTGCTTCAGCAGGTTTTCCACCAGCGCCTTGTTGGTCTGCGCCGGACGCAGATCCGGTTGCAGTTCCAGCGCCTGTTCGTAGGCATCGATCGCCGCTTCCAGCTCGCCGCCTTTGGCCAAGGCGTTGCCACGATTGTAGTGGGCGCGGGCATCGCTGCCCTCGGCAAAACGCTGAGCGGCGCCACTGTAGTCGCCGGCCTCATACAACGCCACCCCTTGCCACTGATGATCGTCAAAATGCTGCGCGGCTTCGGCCGGGCGTTTCTGCTTGAGCAGATGCAAACCTTGCTGGTCGGGGCGCAACCACAAGTCTTCGAAGTCGAAAGCGTAGCTCGGTTGCGGCAGGCACCACAGCAGCGGCAGGCAGAACAGCCAGCCACGGCGCCCGGCACACGCAGCCAGCAGCAACAGCGGCAACAGCAGCCAATAGCCCTGATCGGCCCACGTATCGAGGCGCACGGTCTGGCCGTCGTCGCGCAGGCTGCGCGGGCCGTTGAGCAGGCCAAGGGCGCCGAGATCGGCCTCGTCGAGTCGCGCCGGGTGGTACTCGCCGCCGACGCTGTTGAGGAATGTCGCCAGACCAGGACTGTCGAGTTGCGGCACGCGGATCGCGCCTTGCTCGTCCTTGAGGAAACTGCCGTCCTCCTGGGCAATCGGCGCACCTTCGGCGGTGCCGATGCCGAGCATCAGCAGTTGCGTCGACTCGCCATTGAGCGCGCGACGAATGCCTCGCCGTTCTTCTTCATTGAGCGACGAACCTATCAGCAGAATCCGTCCCTGTCCCAGCGCACCTTGCTTGAGCAAGGCCAGCGCCTTGCCCACGGCCAGATCGGCGCGGTGGCCGGCTTCCGGCATCAGCGACGGCTTCAGCGCGTCGAGCAGGTTGCGGCTGGTGGCCAGATCATCCGACAGCGGCACCAGCGTGTGCGCGCTGCCGGCATAAACGACGATGGCGGTCTGCGCATCGCTGCGCGCCTGCAACAGGTCGAACAGCTTGCGCCGCGCCTGTTCGAGACGCGTCGGTGGCGAGTCGGTGGCGAGCATCTCCGGGGTCAGTTCGAGCACGACTACCAGCGGGTCGGCGGGTTTCTGGCTGGTCTGTTCGACGCGCTCCCAGCTCGGCCCGAGCAAGGCCAGAATGGTCAGCAACCACGCCACACCAAGGGCGATCCACGGCAGTTTGCTCTGGCGACCGCTGCCGCCGCTGAGCAACGCGGCATGGAACGCCGGCGGCAGAATCATCTGCCAGCGACCGGCGCGTTTCTGTCGGTGCCAGAGTTGCCAGAGCAGCCAGCCGAGCAGCGGCAACAGCAACAGCCACCAAGGGCGGAACCAGTGCGGCCAGAGCGCGATCATCGGCGCCTCCGCAGACGCAAACGCTGCAAGCGCTGACGCCAGTCCGGCAGTGGACTTTGCAAATACAGTTGCTTGGTAAACAGGCGTTGCAGCGGATTGTCCGGCCACAGCTCACGGACGACCAGCAACAGGCTCAACCACAGCGCCAAGGCCAGCGGCCATTGATACAAGGCTTGCGCCGGGCGTGCCTGAGTCGGTTGCTGGGTCACCGGTTCCAGCTGATCGAGGGTGTCCTTGATCGCTTGCAGCTCCAGGCCGTCATGGGCGCGGAAGTACTGGCCGCCGGTGATTTCGGCGATGGCCTTGAGCGCCGGTTCGTCCAGATCAAGGCTCGGATTAACCCCGAGCAGGCCGGTCGAGCCGCTGTCCTCGGGATTGGCGCCGATGCCGATTGGATAGATTCTGACGCCTTCGCTGGCGGCCAGTTTTGCGGCGGTCAGCGGATTGATTTCGCCGCCGTTGTTGGCGCCGTCGGTGACCAGAATCAGCACGCGACTTTGCGCCGGGCGCAGACGCAGACGTTTCAGGGCCAGACCGATGGCATCGCCGATCGCGGTGTTTTTGCCAGCGATACCGATCCGCGCTTCGTCGAGCCAGATGCGAACGGTGCGCCGATCGAAGGTCAGCGGCGCTTGCAGGTAGGCCTGGCTGCCGAACAGGATCAGGCCGACGCGGTCGCCGTCGCGGCTTTCGAGGAAATCACCGAGCAAGTGCTGCACCAGCGACAGGCGACTGACTTCTTCGTCCTGCCACTGCATGTCGGGAAAATCCATCGAACCGGACACGTCCACCGCCACCAGCAGATCACGGCCACTGGCGGCAATCGGCAGCGGTTCGCCGAGCCATTGCGGGCGGGCGGCGGCGATCAGCAGAATCAGCCACAGCAAGATAAACGGCGCCTGCTGCCGCCAGGCCGGCAAGTTGGCGCGGGCGCGGCGGCGGGCGAGGCCTTCGAGGTCGGCGAGGAAACTCACTTTGAGCGCCGGCTCGCCGCTGTCGGCCACCGGCAGGACAAGACGCATCAGCCACGGCAGCGGCAACAGCACGAAGATCCACGGCCAGGCGAACTCAAACATGTTTGCGAATCCACGTGTCGACCGCTTGGGTCAGGCCGGCGATGGCTTTGTCGTCGAGTTTGCATTCCGGCTTGTACGCGCCTTCGACCAGCACCATCCAGCGCGTCAGGCCAGCAGCGGGGCAGCGGTTATCGAGGAAGGCCAGCCATTTGCGCCCGTTGAGGGTGTGGCTCTGGCTGTACGGATAGTGGTTGCGGCACAGGCGTTTGAGCAGGCCGTTGAGTTGTTGTAGCCAGGCGCCGGCCGGAGCGCCGTCGTAGGGTTTGGGCATTTGCGCCAGTTCGGCGAGCGCGGCGATGCGTACCGGGTCCAGCGGTTGCTCGGCGCGCACCACCGGGCGTTCTTTCATCGGAATGAAACGGCGCAGCTTCCACACGGCAAAACCCAGCAGCGGCAACAGCAGAAGCAGCAGCCACCAGCCCGGCGCCGGTGGCCAGAAGGCGATCGGCGGCGGCGAGATCAGCGGTTGCAGTTGTTCGAGGCCGTTCATCGACCTTTCCCCGGACGCTGCGGGTTGAGGAACTCGCGCATCTGCTCGACCATTTCGCTCTGCGTGCTCAACGGCATCAGCAACACCCGCAGCTTTTGTGCGAGTAATTCCCAGCGAGCGATGCGCGCTTCGGCCTGGGCGCGGTAGGTCTGGCGCAGGTCGAAGTTCAGCGTGTCGATTTCCAGCTGCGCGCCACGTTCGGCGAAGCGCAGCAGGCCGGCGGCGGGCAGGGCGTGATCGAGTGGGTCGGACAGCGGCAACATCAGCAGATCGCAATGCCGCGCCAGCAAACTCAACTGCTGCTCGGCGCTGTCGGACAACGCGCGCTCATCGCAAATAACGATGGCCAGACTGCCCGGACGCAGCACTTCCCGCGCGCGGCGCAGGGCCACGCCGAAGGCATCGCGATCCGGCTCGCGCTCGCTGTGCAGCGACTGATTGACCTTGACCAGACGGTTGAGCAATTGCAACAGGCTCTGCTTGCTGCGGCGAGGCTTGATTTCGTAGTGCTCGTTGTCGCCGAACACCAACCCGCCAACCCGGTCGTTGTGCCCCAGCGCGGCCCAGCCGATCAACGCCGCGACCTGCGCCGCCAGTACCGATTTGAACATCAGCCCCGAGCCGAAAAACAACCGCGTGCTTTGCTCGACCATGATGAAAATCGGTCGCTCGCGCTCTTCGTGGAACAGCTTGGTGTGCGGTTCCTGCGTGCGCGCGGTGACGCGCCAGTCGATGGTGCGCACATCGTCACCGGCCTGATACACCCGCACCTGATCGAAGTCGACGCCACGCCCACGGAATTTCGAGTGATGCAGGCCGATCAGCGGGCTGCGCTGACTCGGCGTGGAAAACAGCTGTACCTCGCGCACGCGGTGACGCATCTCGATCAGCTCGGCGAGGCTGATGCGGATACCGGGTTCGGAGGGCAGGGCGGCGTTCATGGGGGTCAAGCGACGGCGACGACGCCGAGAATCCGCTGCACCACGCGATCCTGATCGATGCCAGCGGCTTCGGCTTCGAACGACAGAATGATGCGATGGCGCAACACGTCGAACAGTACGGCCTGAATGTCTTCCGGGCTGACGAAGTCGCGACCGGCCAGCCAGGCGTGGGCGCGGGCACAGCGATCGAGGGCAATCGAACCGCGCGGACTGGCACCGTAAGCGATCCATTCGGCCATTTCCGGATCGAACTTGGCCGGGTTGCGCGTGGCCATGACCAGTTGCACCAGGTACTCCTCCACGGCGTCGGCCATGTACAAACCAAGGATTTCCTTGCGCGCGGCGAAGATCGCCTGCTGACTGACCCGACGCTCGGGCTTGGTCTCACCGTTCAACGCCTCGCCACGGGCCTGCTGGAGGATGCGCCTTTCGACAGCGGCGTCGGGGAAGCCGATTTTCACGTGCATGAGGAAACGGTCGAGCTGAGCTTCCGGCAGCGGATAGGTGCCTTCCTGTTCGATCGGGTTCTGCGTGGCCATCACCAGAAACAGCGGCGACAGCTCATAGGTGCTGCGCCCGACGCTGACCTGACGCTCGGCCATCGCTTCGAGCAAGGCCGATTGCACCTTGGCCGGCGCGCGGTTGATTTCGTCGGCCAGCACCAGGTTGTGGAAGATCGGCCCTTGCTGGAAGACGAAACTGCCGGTTTCCGGACGGTAGATTTCGGTGCCGGTGATGTCGGCCGGCAGCAGGTCGGGGGTGAACTGAATTCGATGGAACTGGGCTTCGATGCCCTCGGCGAGTTCTTTGATCGCTTTGGTCTTGGCCAGACCGGGAGCGCCCTCGACCAGCATATGGCCGTCGGCGAGCAGGGCGATGAGCAAGCGCTCGATGAGTTTTTCCTGGCCGAGAATCTGCGTTGAAAGAAAGGTTCGCAGCGCCAGCAGCGCTTCACGATGTTCCATCGGTGACTGTTCCTGGAAAGGGGGTGGCCGGGGCGTTCGGATAACGCCGGGGCTGGGGGCGTTACTTTAATCCATCGTGGGGGGCGGCGACTAACGGCATTTGCGCGATTTGTCAGTATCGGCCCTCGTTTGCACTGTGTGGGGCCGTTTCTGGACGTTTTTGCGATTCAGGTCTGCGTGTGCAAGCTGTGCAATATGACCTTGATGGCGGGGCGCTCAAGCAGTTCGAACCATTTGCCTTCATCAACGATGACGCCTTGCTGCATGACGAGCACGCGGTCAAAACGATGGAGATGTTCAACATCATGGGTGACACATATAAAGCCCTGTCCAGCGAATGTCTTGAATAGCAAATCCCACACTGGTGTAGCGAGTTTCGGTTCAATCGAAGCACTCGGCTCATCAAACAGATTGAATTTGCCCGGTCGATTCAGAAGTCGCAGCAACGAAAGCCGCTTCGCTTCACCTCCGGAGATATTGGTGGCGTTTTCAGCGATGTGACCTCGGCCAATGATTTCATCAAGCTGGAGGCATTGAATTGCCTCGTTCAATGTTTTCGACTGCTCAACACCGAAAAGTACGGACTGTTCAAAACTTCCTTCCAGGAACTGCGGAGACTGGGGGCTGTAACGCACCGTTTCCAGATGAACGCGCGCATTTAAGCGATCTATGCACAGCTCGTCGATGAACAGCCGGGGCCGCACCGAAAAATCCAGTCCTGCCAGCGCTTCGAGTAACGTCGATTTGCCAGCGCCGCTGGGCCCGATGATCGCAACGGATTGGCCCTGTCGGAAGCTGATCTGGCTGGCAATTGATAGCTGCGCAACACCGTTATGGGTGATCTCGCAGGGCTCGAGCCGTAATGTTGATAGGTTATGCAACGCATCAGAGTCATTGCGGCGATCGTTATCGAAGTCAGCAGTTGCAAGTAATTCTTTGAGTCGCCGTTGATCAGCCGAAAATTGATCCAGCACCCGATAGCCTTCGGTCAGCGCCGATACATTCAACAGGAACGTACCAGCAATAGAGGAAATGGCCACCAACTGACCGACGCTGATACTTGCTTGTCCGGACGTCTGATCCATGACTCCCCAAGCCAACAAACCGCCGGTGGACAGGCTGATAAACAAAATCTTCGCCGCGCTCAACAGTCCGCCCGAGCCTGCTACGGTCACCGCAGCATTGGCGTAGCGCTCAAACGCTCGGTTCAAGGGTTGCAGGGCCGTGCGTTCGGCGCGTTCCAGTTTTATCGATTTACCAGCCCTCAAAGTATTGACCAAGGTTGCACTCAGCTCATCCTCCTGGTCATTAACAGCATCGATGTGTTTTCTGCGCCATCGAATGATCCGGTGAGTTGCATAGAGATAACAGCCACCGAGGCCAGCTAGCGCGCAGAAAACCCAGGCTCCGCCCATATACCAGAATGCGCCGGCCACAATAAGAAATTCCAGGCACAGGGGAAAACCCGTAGTGACGAAGAACATCAGCAACTGTTCGTGGGCAGTGATTCCGCGCTCGACCG
This sequence comes from Pseudomonas siliginis, assembly GCF_019145195.1. Classification (GTDB taxonomy): domain Bacteria; phylum Pseudomonadota; class Gammaproteobacteria; order Pseudomonadales; family Pseudomonadaceae; genus Aquipseudomonas; species Aquipseudomonas siliginis. Next base: position 585,222 of record NZ_JAHSTW010000001.1, on the reverse strand, counting down.
ACTTGATGAAGTGTCCTACTCGCCACGTGCCAAACTGGGAAAAATCCTTGCCCATCAACCGCGCCATCCAATTGATGGAAGCATCCATGACAATTCGCTGGACGAGCTTTGAGAGCAGCAGCGTTTGCAGGGGGGTGGTCATCGACTGAATGCAACCGGCCAGCGTAAAAGCTGCGGTGAAAAAAAGCAGCGTACGCAGCGTTGTGTGATCGGCATCGTTTAGTGAATCGACGATCTTGCCCAATAACAAAGGAGGGGCCAGGGCCAGGATTTTCAGGGTGATGGTCGCGCCTATTGTCATCACCAGCAGGAGTCGATGTTTCTCGCAGGCTGTTCTTATAAATGTCTGCATGAGTATGGGCCTGTGGTCGTTTTGGATCACGCCGTTGGCGTGCTCCTGGTGCCGAGCAAAATGTGCTGAGGAGCTACGGGTTGGCCATTTCTGATTATGTTGAATCGGTCGAGACCCGGGATATAAGTCTGGGTAACTACGTTGGTCCCCGGGTACTCCATGACTGTTCTGAAAAATAGGACTTTGTTCATACCGCTCAGGTTTTTTCGGAGCAAGGCAAGTTGTTCAGGAACAGAGAGTGCAAGCAGGCTTTTTGGCGGCGCCAGGGTATTGAGTTTCAAGTTTTTAACGGGTGCAAAGTCTATCAGCTGTTTCAGTTTCTCGGATTGACAAAGCACATCAAGTACCTTTCGGTCCGCGATTTCATCGTTGGCGTCGTATAAGGCGTTTGATTGGAATTGCTCCGTTACCGCTCTTTGGATGGCGATAAATATGTCCAAAGAACAGCCGGAGCCGATTGCGGATATATGTCGGTCGCCGGGGCCGGTTCGTGGGAATGCAACCGCCAGATAAACTTCTGACTCGTCTTTGATAATGATGATCTGCAAAGCTTCGGCAGCCCGTAGCGCGTATGAGTTGTTGAACAGGGCTTGCGCAAGCAGGGGCGCCGACGGTGAGTAGAGATCTATCGCAGGTATCAGTCTGCAGACGGCCATGAAAAACCGGGACAACAGGTGTCGCTCAATCAGTTCCAAGGTACCGTGCAGCAGTGCTTCTGATTTCGTGCAGCCGAAAGCAGTTCCTGAGTTAGAGGCGTAGCGATTTAAAAAGCGCGTCGGTTGACTCGTTGTTTTACGTTCATCTTTGACCGGATACAGCAGGGCGCATGGCACAAAAAGCCCGGCGCAGCCGTCGAGTGCTGCAAGCTGCAGACACTGTAGAGGCTCGATGTTTTTTCGCAGACTTGTGAAAATGCCGTCCGACTCGACCCCGTTCTGCGAAGCGATGTCACTGCAACCAAGCGTTGTGCAAAATGGCGGCTCGGCGTGAAACATCGCGTAGTGCTCAAGGCTTTCAGCAAGTGCACCTACAAGCGCGTCGGGACCTTTGCCTGCGCCTGATTCAATCAGCGTGTCGTATTCGTTATAGAGTTCGGCAGTAGCGACCAGATTACCGTCATCGACATAGCGCACTCGCGCTTTCAAACCCAGTGTCTGGATAACATTGTTTATTCGGACAAACGCTTCGCTGGATGAAATCTCACGCTCTGACATGGTGAACCTCGTAGGCTTGAATGCCGAAAGATCGACTTTCGGCATTTTCAGGATTGGCTGATCGGGAGGCCGAGTCAGCGGGTCAGTGACGCGAAGAAGTCCAATTCCGTCGCCAGGAAACCTTCAAAGTGGCCCGAGCCATAAGGCAAATCATCGAAGGTGTTTATTTCAGAACGTTTTCTACCCATTACATATGACTCCATTGAATATCACGTTGTCGGCACTTTTTCGTGCGCCGAGCCTGCATGTTTTTTTGCAAGCGGAACGAGTAATAACAAGGGAGGGTTGGGCCCGCAATCAGACGGCTTCCGATGATTGCGTAGGGCGCGTCTTGAGGAGTAGTAGGATCGAACTTCGTGCTGTTAAACACGGCGGCGTTCTATGCGGAAAATCAGCGCAAATTATGGTTTGCAGCTGTTTAGAACTTGTAGAGGTATCGATCAGCGTAGAATTAATGACGATGGCATAAGGGGTGATCAAATGCCGTCGTCAATTTTCTTGCCATGTGAGCCGAACTGGTTATTCCAGATTAATTACAAAAGTTCCTGTCCCATCGAGAATATTCTTCAAAGTCTCAACAACCTCATCCATATCCACCATGTCCGGATTAAAACTGATCTCCAGCACATCATCGCCATTCAACGCATCGGCATCCGCCGCAGCAATCTCGATCTTCAGCAGTTTCGACGTCAGCGTGACCTTCACCCCGTCAAGCGTCGACGGCTCGCCATCCAGCGTGATCTCCAGCTCATCCTCATCCGGATAACGACTCATCAGGAACATCTCGCCCTTGTCGCTGTGGCAGCAGAGCATGGCCATGTTGTCTTCTTCGTCGTCGCACGGGTTGACGATCAGTAGGGCGGTGGTCATTTGCATGGGGGAAATCCTGGGCAGTGGCGGCGGTGAATCTGTTCGAAGGCGCGATTTTGCCAGTCTCTGCTCGTTCGCGCTGCCTGCATCGGCAAAAAGTCGCAAAGCAGGACATTTCCGTCGCCCGGTTCCGAGTAGCGAGAAGGGAAAATCCGACGCCAGCGTAAGGCAATTACCGGATGCGCAAAATCCACCCGAAATTGCGATTTTTCGCTTGTGATCGCCACCAATTTGCCGTTAGTTTCGCCGCTCTTGCGCAACGGAGTGCGTTACCAAAACCCCAAAAAAGGACCTTTGCCATGACCCGATATTTCGAACGCGCCGAAGAAATTCGCCACCTGTCTGATGAACAGATCGAAGAGATCTACAAGCGCTATCTGGAAGGTGAGAAAACTTCGCAGCTGATGGAGCAATTCCAGATTCCTTCCACGGTGCGCAGTCTGCTAAAGGTTCTGCCACCGATCGTCAGCACAGACCTCACCTGTCCTTACTGTGAACTGCCGATGTGGATGCGCCGCTACGCCAGGGGAACTCCGCTTTCGTTGCGCAGTGCATTCAAATGCGTCCGCTGTGAGCACCAGCACAGTGTCCCCGGCGCCAATGGCCGCCACACAGCGTGCAACTGCACAGAATGTTTCAAGGTTCGCCAGCAGCAACTGGCCGCTCGGGCAGCGCGGGACCGTCTGGAGTTGCAGGCCAGATATGGCGCGCAACTCCCCGCAGTGCCTTACGCCAATCTGGGCTTTGTGCAGAAGTTGACGTTGCTCGCCTTGCTCGATGATGGCTACGGCGCAAACGTTGAATGGATTGCGCCGTTGAACGCGCCATCCCGAGAGGAGCTGCTCGACCTGACCTTCGAGGCGCGGGAAGAGTTGCTCAAAGACCTGCACGAAGCCGGGGTGCTGGCGGTTTCCACCGAATCCGATATCAACGCCTTCGATCGCAGCGAGGGCTGCAGTATTCGCGAGTACAGCGCCGTGCGCTGGCTGCCCAACGTCACGCTGGATGGCGCGGCGCGCAGTAACCGAGAGAATCTGTATCTGGCGCTGTATCAGGAATTGTCGGGCAGCGTGAAGGCTGCATGGAAGAGCGAAATCTATTCCCTGGTCTTCAGTCTCGCCCGCGAAGAGTCGCTTCAATACATTCGTGTGCTGGCCAGTGAGGTGGATTTCGCCTTCACGGCCGAAGCCCGTGCCGACGAGGTGGTCGGGCAGTTGCTGCAGGACTTCTCGGTCAGTCAGCTGTATTACTTTGCCCGGCTGGCCGTGAGAAACGCCGCGCATTTCTATGCCACCGGCAATTCCAAGGGGCGCAGTCACGCCTCCAACACCATTCCGCGCAACATGCTCGGCACGGCGCAGGACGCGCTGAATCGTAACTGGCGCAAGAACGCCCATCGCGATGCGCGAGTACCGCAAACGGCCCTGCAGCGACTGCTCTACGACGTGGTGCTGAAGGACAGCGGCGCCGGATTCTCCAAATCGCCGGGCATGTACTGGCGCGACGAACTGGTTCCGCAATTCTTCAGCGCCGTAGCGTTCGACAGCGACTTGCTGGGCAATCTGCGCCTCTTCTGCCGCGAATGCGATTCGAGCAACATTGACGCCAGCATGGACAAGCAGATCCTGCAGACGATGTGCTACGACTGCGCCACGGTGAGCAAATTCAGAGCCTTTGAGGAACTGCCGGACTGATCCGCGTCAACCGCCAGCGCTGAACCGGATGCCACGCTCAGGGTCGATAACAGGGCCTTGGGCGTTTTCGTTTCCGGATATGTAACGTCCTCGGCGACCGACCTGGCACGAAAGTCCCGTGAAACCGGGGTTTCGAACCTGCATTTCGGCGCACGCCTGCTAGTGTTGATGCAGGCCAAACCCTGCATTTACGTGCCAATGACCGAATATGTCGCAGCACCGCAAGCAGACACATTGTCGCACCCATTAAGCTGCGCAACGGATGAGCACCCGTAAAGGCATTGTCGGCAGTGCTGGCAGTCGCTTTTGCAGATGCTCATTCATGGAAGGTGAATGTGACCTGAGTGTCCCGTCCAGCTTCACCCACCTGTCTCCCTGTTTCCTCTGCCCGAGAATCAGGAACAGGGCGACACCAGCCCCGAAAGGGGTGTTGCACGCGACGCTTTCCATCAATAACAAGCTTAAGCGGAGTACCACAGATGGCGTTCTTCACCGCAGCCAGCAAAGCCGACTTCCAGCACCAACTGCAAGCGGCACTGGCGCAGCACATCAGTGAACAGGCACTGCCACAAGTGGCGCTGTTCGCTGAACAATTCTTCGGCATCATTTCCCTGGACGAGCTGACTCAACGTCGTCTCTCCGACCTCGCTGGCTGTACTCTCTCTGCGTGGCGCCTGCTTGAGCGCTTCGATCACGCGCAACCGCAAGTGCGTGTCTACAACCCCGATTACGAACGCCACGGCTGGCAGTCGACCCACACCGCGGTCGAAGTGCTGCACCACGACCTGCCATTTCTGGTCGACTCGGTGCGTACCGAGCTGAACCGTCGCGGCTACAGCATCCATACCCTGCAGACCACCGTGCTCAGCGTGCGTCGTGGCAGCAAGGGCGAATTGCTGGAAGTCCTGCCAAAGGGCAGCACCGGCGAAGGCGTGCTGCACGAATCGCTGATGTACCTGGAAATCGACCGTTGCGCCAACGCGGCCGAGCTGAATGTGCTGAGCAAAGAGCTTGAGCAGGTGCTCGGTGAAGTGCGCGTCGCCGTCGCTGACTTCGAGCCGATGAAAGCCAAGGTGCAGGACATCCTCACCCAGCTGGACAACAGCGCCTATCCGGTCGATGCCGACGAAAAGAACGAAATCAAGAGCTTCCTGGAATGGCTGGTGGGCAACCACTTCACCTTCCTTGGCTACGAAGAGTTCGTGGTCACCGATCAGGCCGATGGCGGCCACATCGAGTACGACCGGAACTCCTTCCTCGGCCTGACCAAACTGCTGCGCACCGGCCTGACCTACGAAGACCTGCGCATCGAAGACTACGCCGTGTCCTATCTGCGCGAACCGACCCTGCTGTCGTTCGCCAAGGCTGCGCACCCGAGCCGCGTACACCGTCCGGCTTACCCGGATTACGTGTCGATCCGTGAGATCGACGCCGACGGCAAAGTCATCAAGGAACACCGCTTCATGGGCCTGTACACCTCGTCGGTGTACGGCGAGAGCGTGCGGGTCATCCCGTTCATCCGCCGCAAGGTCGAAGAAATCGAGCGCCGCTCCGGCTTCCAGTCCAAGGCTCACCTGGGCAAGGAACTGGCACAGGTCCTCGAAGTGCTGCCGCGTGACGACCTGTTCCAGACCCCGGTCGACGAACTGTTCACCACCGTGATGTCGATCGTGCAGATCCAGGAGCGCAACAAGATCCGCGTGTTCCTGCGCAAAGACCCGTACGGTCGCTTCTGCTACTGCCTGGCCTACGTGCCGCGCGACATCTATTCCACTGAAGTGCGCCAGAAGATCCAGCAAGTGCTGATGGAGCGCCTGAAGGCGTCCGATTGCGAATTCTGGACTTTCTTCTCGGAATCCGTGCTGGCCCGCGTGCAGCTGATTCTGCGTGTCGATCCGAAGAACCGCCTCGACATCGACCCGCTGCTGCTGGAAAAAGAAGTGGTCCAGGCCTGCCGCAGCTGGCAGGACGACTACGCCGCACTGACCGTCGAAAGCTTCGGCGAAGCCCACGGCACCAACGTGCTGGCCGACTTCCCGAAAGGCTTCCCGGCCGGTTACCGCGAGCGTTTTGCCGCGCATTCGGCTGTGGTCGACATGCAGCACCTGCTGAGCCTCAACGAAAAAAATCCGCTGGTGATGAGCTTCTATCAGCCGCTCGGTCAGGTCTCCGGCCAGCGCGAGCTGCATTGCAAGCTGTATCACGCCGACACGCCGCTGGCGCTGTCCGACGTCTTGCCGATTCTGGAAAACCTCGGCCTGCGCGTACTGGGTGAATTCCCGTACCGTCTGCGCCACACCAACGGCCGCGAATTCTGGATTCACGACTTCGCTTTCACCGCCGCTGAAGGTCTGGACCTCGACATCCAGCAACTCAACGACACCCTGCAGGACGCGTTCGTGCACATCGTGCGTGGCGATGCCGAGAACGATGCGTTCAACCGCCTGGTGCTGACCGCCGGTCTGCCATGGCGCGACGTCGCGCTGCTGCGTGCCTACGCCCGTTACCTGAAGCAGATTCGTCTGGGCTTCGACCTGGGTTACATCGCCAGCACCTTGAACAACCACACCGACATCGCTCGCGAACTGACCCGGTTGTTCAAGACCCGCTTCTACCTGGCGCGCAAGCTCGGCAGCGACGATCTGGAAGACAAGCAACTGCGTCTGGAACAAGCGATTCTGACCGCACTGGACGATGTTCAGGTGCTCAACGAAGACCGCATCCTGCGTCGTTACCTCGACCTGATCAAAGCCACCCTGCGCACCAACTTCTATCAGACTGACGCCAACGGCCAGAACAAGTCGTACTTCAGCTTCAAGTTCAACCCGCATGCCATCCCTGAGCTGCCCAAGCCAGTGCCGAAGTTCGAAATCTTCGTCTACTCGCCACGCGTCGAAGGCGTGCACCTGCGCTTCGGCAACGTTGCTCGGGGTGGTCTGCGCTGGTCCGACCGTGAAGAAGACTTCCGTACTGAAGTGCTCGGCCTGGTAAAAGCCCAGCAAGTGAAGAACTCGGTCATCGTGCCAGTGGGCGCGAAGGGCGGCTTCCTGCCGCGTCGTCTGCCACTGGGCGGCAGCCGTGACGAGATCGCGGCCGAGGGCATCGCCTGCTACCGCATCTTCATTTCCGGTCTGTTGGACATCACCGACAACCTGAAGGACGGCGCACTGGTGCCGCCGGTCAATGTCGTGCGTCATGACGACGATGACCCGTACCTGGTGGTCGCGGCGGACAAGGGCACTGCGACGTTCTCCGACATCGCCAACGGCATTGCCATCGATTACGGCTTCTGGCTGGGTGACGCGTTTGCGTCCGGTGGTTCGGCCGGTTACGACCACAAGAAAATGGGCATCACCGCCAAGGGCGCGTGGGTAGGCGTGCAGCGCCACTTCCGCGAACGCGGCATCAATGTTCAGGAAGACAGCATCACCGTAGTTGGCGTCGGCGACATGGCCGGCGACGTGTTCGGTAACGGCCTGTTGATGTCCGACAAGCTGCAACTGGTGGCTGCGTTCAACCACATGCACATCTTCATCGACCCGAACCCGAACCCGGCGACCAGTTTCGTCGAGCGTCAGCGTCTGTTCGACCTGCCGCGTTCGGCCTGGACCGACTACGACACCAGCATCATGTCCGAAGGTGGCGGTATCTTCTCGCGCAGCGCGAAGAGCATCGCGATCTCGCCGCAGATGAAAGAACGCTTCGACATCCAGGCTGACAAGCTGACCCCGACCGAACTGCTCAACGCCTTGCTCAAGGCGCCGGTGGATCTGTTGTGGAACGGCGGTATCGGCACCTACGTCAAGGCCAGCACCGAAAGCCACGCTGATGTCGGCGACAAGGCCAACGATGCACTGCGCGTCAACGGCAACGAGCTGCGCTGCAAAGTCGTGGGCGAGGGCGGTAACCTTGGCATGACCCAACTGGGTCGTGTGGAATTCGGTCTCAATGGCGGCGGTTCCAACACCGACTTCATCGACAACGCCGGTGGCGTGGACTGCTCCGACCACGAAGTGAACATCAAGATCCTGCTGAACGAAGTGGTTCAGGCCGGTGACATGACCGACAAGCAACGCAACCAGTTGCTGGCGAGCATGACCGACGAAGTCGGCAATCTGGTGCTGGGCAACAACTACAAGCAGACTCAGGCCCTCTCCCTGGCGGCGCGCCGTGCCTACGCGCGCATCGCTGAGTACAAGCGTCTGATGAGCGATCTGGAAGGTCGTGGCAAGCTGGACCGTGCCATCGAGTTCCTGCCGACCGAAGAGCAACTGACCGAGCGCGTCGCTGAGGGCCACGGCCTGACCCGTCCTGAGCTGTCGGTGCTGATTTCCTACAGCAAGATCGACCTGAAAGAGCAGCTGCTGGGCTCGCTGGTGCCGGACGACGATTACCTGACCCGCGACATGGAAACGGCGTTCCCGCCGACCCTGGTCAGCAAGTTCTCCGAAGCCATGCGCCGTCACCGTCTGAAGCGCGAGATCGTCAGCACCCAGATCGCCAACGATCTGGTCAACCACATGGGCATCACCTTCGTGCAACGACTCAAAGAGTCGACCGGCATGAGCCCGGCGAATGTGGCTGGCGCTTACGTGATCGTGCGTGACATCTTCCACCTCCCGCACTGGTTCCGTCAGATCGAAGCGCTGGACTACCAGGTTTCCGCTGACGTGCAGCTGGAGCTGATGGACGAGCTGATGCGTCTGGGCCGTCGCGCCACGCGCTGGTTCCTGCGTGCCCGCCGCAACGAGCAGAACGCTGCCCGTGACGTCGCGCACTTCGGTCCGCACCTGAAAGAACTGGGTCTGAAACTCGACGAACTGCTCAGCGGCGAAATCCGCGAGAACTGGCAGTCGCGCTATCAGGCGTACGTCGAAGCCGGTGTGCCGGAGTTGCTGGCGCGTATGGTTGCGGGTACTTCGCACCTGTACACGCTGCTGCCGATCATCGAAGCCGCAGACGTCACCGGGCAGGACCCGGCCGAAGTGGCCAAGGCCTACTTCGCCGTCGGCTCTGCGCTGGACATCACCTGGTACCTGCAACAGATCAGCGCCTTGCCGGTGGAAAACAACTGGCAGGCTCTGGCCCGTGAAGCGTTCCGTGATGACGTCGACTGGCAGCAACGGGCGATCACCATCTCCGTGCTGCAACAGGGCGACGGCTCCCAGGACGTGGAAGCACGCCTGGCGCTGTGGATGGCCCAGCACGAAAGCATGATCGAACGCTGGCGCGCCATGCTGGTGGAAATCCGTGCTGCGAGCGGTACGGACTACGCCATGTACGCGGTGGCTAACCGCGAACTGCTGGATCTGGCGTTAAGCGGGCAAGCAATCGTGCCTGCGGTGACTGCGAATGCCGAGCTTGAACTGGCGTAAGTAGTGGCTGAATGAAGAAGCCCCGCTCTCGAAAGAGGCGGGGCTTTTTCTTGTCTGTCATTCAGAACGTATCGGCGCAGCGAAAGGCGAAGCTACCGACGCCGTCCGTACGGGGGAGGGATGTTCCGGCTACGACAATCTGATTGTTCTGAATGGCAAGGCCTCCCGCCATGTCGAGCACGCCGGTCAGATTGATGACCAGCACACCGTCGTCGGCAAAATCGCGATCTGGATAGCCGTCCGATTTGAACTGGGCAATGACGATTTCCGAGTCTTGTTCGCCGTGGGTGCTGGAAAGCACGACGATGTGTCCGTCCCTCAGCGTGCCAGCAGTCCATTGGATGCCCAAGAAGGCTTTTGGATAGGACGTCAGGACTGGCCTCCCTTCATTGAAGTCGATGGCGTATTTCCCATGCCTGTCGACGCATACCAGGAGGCCTCTGTTAGCGAAATCAATGGAGTGGGCGCTACCGATGCCAAGGATGTTGCCGTCAGGCATTTCGACCAGTTGGTTGATCTGACTGCGCTTGTCCAGGCGGTCGAACAGGGCAAAACCGTTATCGCCAAAGCTGCTGACAGGCTTACCTGTGGCGTCGAAGAGGGCGATCATTGCGCGGTAGCGGTCTTCACGTGAAACGTAACCTGCGATGGCGAATTTGCCGTCCTGGAGCCGGATCAGTGAGCCAGCCCACGTGTTGTTGGCCAGGTATCGAATCGCGACGTAACCCTTTCCCTGGCCAAACGCAGTGTCCAGGGCGCCGTTGCTTTGCAGTCTGATCAAAAGACCGCATTGGTCATTGGGGGAATATCGATGGTTGCTCAACACCATCAGTTTTCCGTCGTCCAGTTCAATGGCATGGCCACTGTAATCGGATGCCGTAGTGCGTTTTTGCCCAAGTTCGATCTCGGACGACGTGAGCGCGGGCAACGGAATCGGATCAACGAAGACTACGCCGTTGACGCCAAATGCGGTCTCGGGCGTTCCGTCATTGCGAAACATTGCCAGGCAGCGTTGCGGCTGTGCGTATTCGTGTAGAAAAAAGGCACCCTGAAGCAACAGATTTCCATTCTTGAGGATGCTGATGCTGCCACCCGTGGATTTATAGCCCGGAGCGAAAACCCCGCTGGCCACGCCATCCCGGGCAAACGAAGTGTCCTGTGTGCCATCAGGCTTCAACCGCACAATGGCGAACTTGTTGCCCGGACTTGCGGCAATCAGCAGCTTGCCGTCCGCCGCGACGGTAACTGCGTTGGCGAAGCCGTTTTCCTGATCGGGATATTTAAACCAGGTGAGGCCATTTTTGTCGGGGCCGAAAGTGGGGTCCAGGTTATGCACAGCGGTGTCTTTTACTTCAGTCATGGTCTGCTCCTCGAATACGCTGTTTTTGCGTAAAGCGATCAGTCGATAGGGACCGGCAAATCAACGCAGTGCTGGTATTTGGGGAGCTTTCGGTCGCGCTGTCCACTGTCAGACCTGGCAGTGGACAGCGCGGGATGATTGTGGATTTGGAAGACGGGATGGCCTGTCTTGCCGGGGATTTGATGTCTGAGGGTTTTGGTGGTGTGTGGTCTGGCGCCTTCGCGAGCAGGCTCGCTCCCACGGTTGATCGCATTCCAAATGTGATCAGGCAGCCATCAGTTTTCCAGCGGGATCAGCACCTGCTCATCCGGGGCCAGCACCATGAACACCAGCAACTTGGCAGGCTTGGTCGAACTGGCGTTTTTCGACACCAGATGCTCGGAACCGGCCGGCTCGTACCAGAACTGGCCCTTCTTGTAAGTGATCGCCTGTTCGCCTTTGACTTGGGAAATCACTTCGCCGTCGAGCACGTAAGCCATCGCCGTGCCTTCGTGCTTATGGGCGATCGAGGATTGCCCGGGCTGGTAGTCGACTTCGATCATCATGGCTTTCTTGCCGGGGGCGTTTTTCAGCAGTTGTTCCTGCAGGACGGTGATTTTCTCGGACGGATCTTGGGCCATTGCCGAAGCAGAGAGGGTGAAGGCGAGGGCGGCAGCGACGAGGTGCAGGGCTTTCATGGCGGGTTACCTGTGATGGTGGGGGTGTGCTCACAGTAGGCCGCAATGTGGCCGGTTCAAACGGCCAATATTCGCAAAGATCAGGTGACCAATTGGCCTCGGAAGGATTTCTGTGTGGCGCAAATCGTCTTCGCGAGCAGGCTCGCTCCCACAGTTGATCGCATTTCAATGTGGGAGCGAGCCTGCTCGCGAACGGGGCATATCAGACGATGGGAAAGCTGTTGAAATCCACGCTATTGGCCAGGCGGCTATCGATCAGGTCGATAAACCCCTGCGCCTCGGGCCGGTTGAAATGCGCCTGCATCGCCGCTTCCGACTGCCAGCGCGCGCTGACCGTCCAGCGGTGGCTGTCTTCGGGGCAGCGGTCGACCAGGTAGGAATCGCAGCCCGGGGTTTCGCGCAGGGTGTCGACGATCTTCTGCAATTGCTTGCCGAGCTCTTCCGAGCGGCCCGCAACAGCCTTCACTTCAACCGTGTTGATCACTTCGTTGGACATTGCTCACACTCCTGAATCAGGCCGGACGAATCCTGCTCACTGAGGGATAACGCCTGTGCAGAATAGGCCTGCCGCCGTGAATCACCAATAACCAATCGGCGGTAAAAGCCTTATACCAACGGCTCATGACAGCTGTTCGAGGATGTCGCGCAGGCGATCGAGGGCAATGTCGATGTCCAGGGTTTCGATGGCGCCGAAGCCGAAATACAGGCCTTCTTTCGCCGGCTGCTGGTAGTAGAAACCACTGATCGCATACAGGCCGACCTCGACCTTTTTTGCCAGCTCGATGACCAACGGCAGATCGATCGGCACCTTGCAGAACACCGCCATGTGAAACCCGGCACTGGCCGGCACGGCTTGCAACCATGGCGCAAGGTCGGTGGCCATGCGCTCCAGGATGCGTTCGCGACGTTGCGCGTAGATCGTGTGGCAGCGGCGGATGTGCTTGAGCAGGCAACCCTCGGCGATGAACTTGGCCAGCGCCCATTGCGGCAGAGTCGAGGCGTGCAGATCGGTGAGCTGTTTGGCGCGGATCACCGCCTCGATGATCGACGGCGGCAGGATCGCGTAGCCCAGGCGCAACTCCGGCAGCAGGGTTTTCGAGAAGGTGCCGACGTAGGCGACGATGCCGCGCTGATCGAGGTTGTACAGCGAATCCGTAGGCCGGCCTTCGTAGCGGAATTCACTGTCGTAATCGTCTTCGATGATGATCGCGCCGAGCTCGTGGGCACGGGCGAGCAGGGCCTCGCGGCGCGCCTGACTCATCGCCATGCCCAGCGGAAACTGGTGCGACGGGGTGACGTAAATGAGCCGCGTGCCATCGGGAATGTGCTCGACCTGAATGCCCTCGGCATCCACCGGCACCCCGACCACCTCCGCGCCATGCGTGCCGAACAACAAGCGCGCGGGCGGGTAGCCGGGGTCTTCCATGGCCACCAGACTGCCGGGACGGGTCAGTACGCGGGCAATCAGGTCCAGCGCCTGCTGCGCGCCGTTGCACACGACGATGTCCTCGTCCTGACAGTTGATGCCACGGGAAAAGGCGATGTGCCGGGCGATCGCATTGCGCAGCGCCGGCAAGCCTTCGGCGACGCTGTAGAAGCCTTTCGACTGCGCCATCTGTCGCATCGCATGGGCGACGCAGCGGCGCCAGTCGTCGTGGGGGAACTGGCCTTTGCTGGTGGCGCCGCCGATGAAGTCGTAGCGCAGCGAACCTTGCAGCGTCGGGTGACGGAGGAACACCGGCAGATTGCGCCAGCTCTCGATCACCTCGGCACTGGCCAGCTCGGTGTGGCTCTGCTTGCGCTGCACCTGCGCCGGGCGGGCGTTGACATAGGTGCCTTTGCCGATCACCCCGGTGAGGAAATTTTCGTAGGTCAGCTGCGCATAGGTGTCGGAAATGGTCTTGCGCGAGATGCCCAATTGCTCGGCCAGCAAGCGGCTCGGCGGCAATTGTGTACCCGCCGCCAGTCGCCCGGATTCAATCGCCGCGCGCAACTGCTGATACAACTGACCGGCAAGATCCTTGCGGCCGTTGATCACGACATGAAGTTCCATACCGACGAGGCTCCCGGGTGTTGAGTGAGGTGTCGGTCAGATTAGCGTCGTTGGGCTTTTGGCAGTAGTTGCGTGGAGGAAAAACCGCAAATTGGCACATGTTCCTTGTAGGAGTGAGCCTGCTCGCGAAGGCGGTGTGTCATTGAACAGATTCGTTGTCTGACACTCCGCTATCGCTGGCAAGCCAGCTCCCACAGTTTTTGCGGCGTGCACAAATCTTGTGAACGACGTTAAACCTTGTGGGAGCTGGCTTGCCAGCGATGGCGGTGGTGCAGTGGATGAATATTTGTCTGGGAAACCGCTTTCGCGAGCAGGCTCGCTCCCACAGGTATTGCGTTTGGCCGAGGTTCAGTGGTGTAGCCGAAATTCATGGAATTGGGGCTGTAACACAGCCTGCACAGCCCGTACCGTGAACTCGTCATTCCGCCTGCCGAGAGCCGCGCCATGTCCCTGCGTCTGGATTACTACAACGCGTCGCCCAAGGCGATGAAAGCGATGCTTGCCATGGAGGCGCTGACCGCCAACCTGAGCATCGAAGCGCCGCTGCTGCAATTGATCCGGATCCGCGCTTCGCAACTCAACGGCTGCGCCTTCTGCACCGACATGCATTCGGTGGACGCGCGGCGAGCCGGGGAGAGTGATCGGCGTCTTTACGCGATCGCGGTGTGGCGCGACAGCAACTTCTTCAACCCCCGCGAAAGGGCGGCGCTGGCCTGGGCCGAGGCGGTGACGCTGTTGGCCGAAAGCCACGTGCCGGATGACGTCTACCAGCAGGCGCGCGAGCAATTTGATGAAGGTGAACTGGTAGACCTGACGGTTGCGGTCAGCACGATCAATAGCTGGAATCGCCTGGCCGTCAGCTTCCGCCAGACCCCGAGCGACTGAAAAGCACCCATCCCCTCACCACAGGGGCTAAATCCCCTCAGCACCCACAGTGCGATTCAATTCGCCGGCCGTTGCGGTTTCACTGATGTGCCAAATGTATTCCCCATCCGCGTACTGGTCGCCGCCGGGGTCGCCAGCCCGACCTGATTGGGCGCGCGCTTGTGCACCGGCACATTCAACGCTTCCATGTTCTTCTGCGCCGCCGCCGCACCGTCGGGGTTGTTGCCCATCTGCTGGCTCAGGCAATCGTAATTCGGCGCCTTGTAACCGCCGACCGTGACCTCGACACAGCCTAGCGGCTCCTCGGCCTGCGCCGCGCCCACCGTCATCAGCAAGACCCACATCCACCGCGTTTTCATGTCCGCCTCCTGGCCCGCCCGATTGGGCCGCTCTGGGTTTGAGTCTAGTGCAAGCGCGGCGCAAAACCCGTGATGGTTTTTTTGCACTGCCCGTCATACCAGAGTCATAAATGCCCCGCAGGATAGCGATTTTCAGGGGTGCGCCAGTCGTGCAGCGAGGCAGTTCGCGGATCAGTCTTCAGTGCTCGGCGACGCTTGTGCGCCGCGCGGGTCTGGGGTGGCTACTCGGTCTGCTGGCCAGCGCGGCCCATGGTGATCCGATAGCGGCGGATATGCGACTGACCTTGCACATCCCGGCGCAGGAACTCGCTCGGGCGTTGGATCAATACAGCCGCGCCACGGGCGTTGCCGTGCTGGTCGACAGCCAGTTGAGCCGGGGCCGCCGCTCCCTCGCCGTGGATGGCGAATTCACCGCCGCCGACGCCTTGCGCCATCTGCTCGGCGGCACCGGGTTGATGGCGCGTTACGCCCGCGCCGACGCATTCACCCTGCAAGCGGCGCAGGTGGAAGACCTGCCAGTGGCGACGGACAAACCCACGCCGGCTGCGGTCGCGGTCAACCGCAGTTATGCGACGGCGGTGCAAGCGGCGATCGAGCGCAAGCTGTGCCGCTCGCCGCTGACCCGGCCGGGCAGTTATCGCGCGGTGTTGCAGGTGTGGGTCGGGCGCGACGGCGTGGTGCAGCACAACCGGTTGGTCACTTCGACCGGCGATGTACGGCGCGATAACGCGCTGGTGGAAAGTTTTCGCAACCTCACAATCGATCGGCCGACGCCCAGCGCCTTGCGCCAGCCGGTCACGTTGCTGTTGTTACCGGAGTCGTCAGGGAAACGCATGGAATGCACGAGATGGGAAGGAGTTTCCGGGGGATGAAAGACGCCGGACAAAGCACGATGGGCCAGCTATTCCTCAGCTCCTACGAGGATTTTCGCGTGCGCCTGCGCCGCCGCCTCGGCTCCGAGGACCTGGCCAACGACGTGCTGCACGAAACCTGGCTGCGGGTCGATCGCATGGAGACCCCGCCGAACCTGCTCAAGCCCAACGCCTACCTGTATCGCATGGCCCTTAACATCGCCGCCGACCGCCGTCAGGCCGATGCGCGCCTGCTCACCGGCACCGAAGTCGAGGAACTGCTGCAACTGGGCGACGAAGCCCTCGACCCGGCGCGGGTGGTCGGTGGGCAAAAGGAGATGCAGGCCCTGCTCAGCGCCTTGTACGAACTGCCCGCACGACGTCGGCGAATCTTCATCGCCGCGCGGCTGGAAGAGGCGCCACACCTGGAAATCTCCCAGCGTTTCGGCATTTCCACGCGCATGGTCGAGAAGGAAATCAAAGCCGCGTTGGGCTTCTGCGCAGCGAAACTGGAAAGAAAAGTGTTTCAGCGGTTCGGTCGCGGGGCCGGAAAACCGTCTAGCGAATAGTGACCCGATTAATCCGTTGAGAATTTGCGCGTTTGAACATCTTTCGACTGAAACCCGCCGAGCCTTCGGCCACCGAGTCTCTGCACAGCGAAGCCCAAGATTGGCTGATCCTGCTGACCTCGGGCCGCGCCACCGTCGCCGACGCCCGCGCCCTGCGCGAATGGTGCGCGCGGAGCGGCGAACACGCCCGGGCGTTCGAAGAAGCCAAGCGGCTGTGGCATCACCTGCAACCGGCCGCCGAAGCGTTGCAGGGCCGACGCAGCTTCGGTCGACGGGCATTTCTCGGCGGCGCGATTGCCGCGTCCGCCGCATTCCTGCTGGTGCGCGGCACGATTCCCGGTGGCTTCGAAGGGCTGGGCGCCGACTACATCACCGAAGTCGGCCAGCAACGTCGGGTCGAACCGGCGCAAGGCGTCAGCCTCGAGCTCAACACCCAGACCCGCATCAACCAGCGCAGCGTCGAAAACGGCGTGCAGGGCTTTGAACTGGTCAGCGGCGAAGTCGAAGTGCAAACCGCACGCCTGCCGCTGGCGATGCAGGCCGGGGCAGGGTGGTTGCGCGCCAGCCAGGCCCGCTTCAACCTGCGCAACACCGACCAGCAAGTCTGCGTGACCTGCCTCGACGGCGCGGTCGACGTCGCCATCGAAGGCCGCAACCTGCGCCTCGAAGCGGGCCAGCAAGTCACCTACGACGCACGGCAAATCGGCAACGTGCAAACCGTCGACACCGCCGCCGTGATGAACTGGCGCCAACAAGTGCTGGTGTTCAACGGCGCGACCCTCAGCCAGATGATCGACGAAATCAACCGCTACCGCCCCGGCATGCTCCTGCTGCTCAACCGCGAACTCGGCCAACGCCGCGTCCAGGCCCGCTTCAACCTCGACCAACTCGCCGGCGTCGCCTTGCTGATCCGCGACGCCTACGGCGTCAAATGCACCGAACTGCCCGGCGGCGTCGTAGTGCTCAGCTAACCAAAGCCCACCGCGATCAAAATGTAGGAGCTGCCGCAGGCTGCGATCTCTTGATCTTGATCTTGCTCTTGCTTTCTGTGGGAGCTGGCTTGCCAGCGATGACGGCCTAACAGCCAACCAAGCTAAAGCTGACTGCCCCCAATTCAATTGTGGGAGCGAGCCTGCTCGCGAAAGCGGTTGCCCAACTGACCAATATCTTCCGGTCGCACTCGATCCCTGTGGGAGCTGGCTTGCCAGCGATGACGACCTAACAGCCAACCAACCTGCAACTGACCGCCGCCAACCCAATTGTGGGAGCGAGCCTGCTCGCGAAAGCGGTTGCCCAACTGACCAATATCTTCCGGTCGCACTCGATCCCAGTGGGAGCTGGCTTGCCAGCGATGACGGCCTGTCAGTCAACCAATCCCCAACTGACCCACCACCCATCTACTGTGGGAGCGAGCCTGCTCGCGAAAGCGGTCTACCAGTGGCAACAACATTGACTGACCAACCGCGTTCGCGAGCAGGCTCGCTCCCACATTTGCTTGGTGACTGCCAAATTATTGCAACAACCCAATCACCTGCCGATACCGCTCAACCCCCTGCGCCGTCTGCCGACTCAAACTAATCTCCAACCCCAACGGATCCTCCCGCCGATTCCCGCTCAACTGCCGCCAGCCCTTGTCCACCTCCCAAACCCGCACCTGCACATCACTCACCTCATTCAACACCGCCACCCCATTCCCAGGCGCCGGCAACGGATAGCGACTGCGCGCCTCAGCCACCGCCCGATACAACGTATCCCCCTTGACCCACCACCGTACCCGCTGCAATGCCCCCGGCTGATCCGCCGCGCTACGAATAATGTCCAGCCGAAACCCCTTGCTGTCACTGCTACGCACCGTCACCGCTGGCGGCGCAGTCGGCGGCTCATCCTCAGCCCCGACCTTGCGCGGCTCGCTCAACTCCACCCCCGCGCGCATGTCCACATCCCGCTGCAACTGATTCAACACCCGCAACAACCCATCGCTCTGCTCACTGCTCGCCTGCAAATGACTGTCCGCCCGCGTCACACTGTCCAGCCCGCGCCAGGCAATCAGACTCACCACCGCCATCAGCAGAATCGCGACCATCACCTCAATCAGAGTGAACCCTTGCTGAGTCTTCATTGAATACTGATCCGCCCACTGCCATCGCGCAGCACACTCAGCCGATTGGCCCCGTCAGACAAAATCAGCCGCAACGGCGGATTGATCCACTCGGCATTCAGCACCACCGTCTGCCGGGGCTCCACGCGCACCTCCACCTTCGGGCTCTGCCACGCACGCGGGCGCAACTGCGCATCCTCCTTGAACGACTCAAAACCCACGCCATCATCCCCACGCCGCCCAAACCGAAACCCCTTGGCATCCGCCACCCACACAATCGGCCGCCCATCGGCGCGAGCCTCGGCCTGCGCCACTTGCAACAACTGCGCAACCCGCTCGGCATCCTTGCGCAACAACTGCAACGGATCGGGCTTGATGCTCAAACTGATCGCCGCGCTGGCAATCCCGATGATCACCAGCACCACCATCAACTCGATCAACGTAAAACCCTGCTGCCTGCTCATCACCCACGCGCTCCTTGGCGTCCCACCCCATCGTGCCCGGCGAACATGTAAGGCATGTGAAATAAAACGGAGAGAATTGCCGCGTAGGCTGGCAACAGGGACAACAAGGAGCGACAACCCATGAAATTCACCGCACGGATCTCCCCGGCGCAAACCGTCCAGGCCCTGGCACTGCTCGCCGCCCTGGTGGGCGTCGCGACGTGGTCGTCGCTGCTGCTGACCTCGGCGGAATCCCACACCCCCGCAGCCGCCCCGCAAGTGCTCGCGGCGAGAAGTGATAGCCCGGCGTTGCAGTGGTTCTCCAATGAAACCGCGCCGGTGGATATCAAGGTGAGCGGGGTGATCGCGGGCGGGAGCGGGACGGTGGCGATATTGAGTTTGAATGATGGCGCGCCGAGGAGTTTTTTGGTGGGGGAGAAGGTTGGGGTTGGGGTGAAGTTGGTGGGGGTTGAGGGGGATGGGGTGGTGATTGAGCGGGGTGGGGAGAGGGTGAGGTTGGGGGTTGAGAGGTTGGGGGAGGGGGTGGAGTTGCCTAGGTTGTCGCGGCCCGAATTGTAGAGAGGGGAAAAGGGACCATTCCCGAGATCTTAGCGTTTGCTTGTACCCAAAAACCAACAATTGTGTTTGTCCGCTATCCGCTAGTAGCGGACGTCCGTGAGCGGCCGCTTTCGGCCAAAAGCAGACCTTGGTGGAAGGCCTGCTCAGCCATAGTGGCTCGCTCATATAGCCTCACTGTGAGACCCGGAAGCGTCTACGCGATTCGGGCGATTCAATCCTAAGAGAAGGTCTCACAGGATTTCGACCTCGCTCTCCTTAAGCCAGCCAGCAGCAACAACGTTTTGCTTGGCGAGTGCAGGCTGGGGTGTGTATACGACAATCGCCAGGCTCTTTTCAGCCCGACTACATGTCACGTAAAGCAGCCTACGCGTACGTGCTAGTGCGTTGTCCTTGCCGTCACGCTCGTTGTCCCGGTCAGTCTTTGTTGGTTCTTTTACACCCAGCAATTTGTCGTAGCTGAATAAGAAGCCGCCTGCCTCCTCATCGTTGATGACAACCATGACTCGTGGAAACTCCAGCCCCTTCACCCCTTGATGTGTGCCGTAGGCTGAAAGGCCATCCGCATAACTCGCAAAGGCTGCCAGCTCCGAAAATGGACGCTCCAGAAATTGCTGGTAGGCGTAGTTTGTCATCGCGTTCGTATCTTCGGGATCTGGAGCCTCACCAGGGGCTCCTAACACCATTGCCCCAACCAGGTTTTCAGGGACATCAAGCAGTTGGGTTTGCAGCAGAAGCGTTGCGACCTCGCTCAGTGTTGGATCGTTTCTTTCGTAAAGAGAGAGCAGAGCTCGTGTCGCGTTCTCTACGCGCTGCATGTGGGCCGATTGATCTCCTGTTGATTGCATAACATCCTTGCTCAGCAAGGGAGAACGAGAGCGTACGGCTTCAAGCAGGAGGAAGGGATCATTCTTAGCGTTAAGGATGGGAAGAATGCCTTCGCTGAAAACGCGAAGTGCAGGTAGGGTTCCATCCAGCAAGCCTGTTTGAAGGTGCTCAACCGCATGTAAGGGCGTGAACAGTTTCTCGAACCCCATTCGCCGTCCAGCCATCTTATGTTCGAGGATCAAGGTCTTCCGGCCTTCAGGGCCGGTAGCCCATTCTCCGTCGCCGGTGAGTGCAGCCATTGAATGAGCGATTCCTTCCTCAAGATTCGGTGCCTGTTGGCTTTCGCTAATGAAGTACATGCGCACTAAACCTTCAATGGCATCACGCATGGGGGTCTGTTGATGAGTGTCTGCAGTGCTTCGAATCACGTTGATAAGTTCTACAACCCTACGAGGGCAGCGGCGATTAACGACCTTTTCAGGTTTCAGCCAATCATCCGGTATCGCTTTATCAAGGCGCGTTACTCCATGGCCGTAAATCTGTTGCATAGTGTCGCCCAGTAGCCCCAAGCAGAAGCGAGTCTTCGCCAATTGCTGGACTTTCAAAAAAGCCTCCATTACTGGAGCGTGGGTATCCTGACTTTCGTCGATCAATACAACTGGGTAACGGTCTACGAGAACATCCAGCAACGGGCGTTCAGAAACGAATGCCGCAGTTAACTTGATGACTTCATCGTGATTGAGTGCTTGTCGCTCTCTGTTGTCGCCAGTGGGGCTGTAGATGAACTTCGTAATCTCGTCGAGATTCTCAAGTCTGCGTATCTTGCTTTGTAGCTTCCGTCTGTTTGCTCGAGAGGTTTTGTTGTCGCCTCTCGAGCGTGCTAGCTCACCCTCGATCTTTTCGATGTCTTGGGGAAGTTTGATCCTTAGCCACTCTCTGATCTCGTTGTCGAATCCTTGGATTAAGCCCCAAGCGAACGCGTGAATAGTCGAGACTTCCACTAGTGGGTCAAACTCTAACCTCCGAAGAATCTCGTCGCAGGCTGCGTTTGTGTAAGTGATCACCGCAATACGCCGGCCTTCGAACGTCAGGCGTTCTCGCTCGCGACTTTTGAGTTCGCGGATAGCCTCGACGAGTGAATGGGTTTTTCCTGAGCCAGCACCTGCGTAAAGAAAAAAACTCTTTGGGTCTGCCAGATTCAGGCAAGCCTGCATAATGGTGTCGGCATCTGCAGCAGTTGCTTCGCTCATGGCGTCACCTCCGCGCCCTCGGGCGGAATTACCAGCAGCTCTTTTTGTTTGCTTCGCAATTTGGACTCAAGCCAGTTGAGGCCGTCACTGATGTATATAGGGATTTCGAGGTTGGAAAAGTTCTTATCCCCCAACACGAGCAGGACAAACTCTGCCTTCTTTCCTTCGCGTAGTTCGTTGAAAAAACCCTTCCCGACGGCTTCAGATGTTTGCGATTCATTCAAAACTTTGAAGAAAGCCTTCATCAGCCCAGTGCTCCCTGTCTTTTCCGCAAAGTGACGGACGTTGCTAAGTACAAAGCTGTCTTCAAAGGTATTTGGAAGAACTTGTATTGCTTCACCAGTAGCGGGAAGGTGGGTGAGAATAGGAGTTTGATAGGCAACGCGTACCGAGTACAGGTCGTCGATTTGGTGCTCTTTTTTGTTCGCTGGCAGCTCAAGAAGCTCATCCACTGTGCTGCCCAGATGCATCAGCTTCATCCAGCTCCGCAATGTCGGATTGTTCGTAATCTGATCTGCGTTTCTTTGCACCGGTACTGCAGCTTTGTTTAGCCCTGCATCGAGGTCTGTAATAATTAGCGTGAGGATGCCCAGAGCGTCAATTAAAGGCCTTAGCCGGTGCGCGTGGCTGCCACCGATATCGAGGGTTGTGATGTAGCAGCGGTCAAGGAATGGAAACTTATTTCGCAAAAAATGCGGCAGCATCATTCGCTCTGCTGAACCCTCTACCAAGATGACGGCATCGGCGAAGAAGATGTCTGCATGCTGTGCCCGCAGATACCTGGTTACGAACTCCTTCGTCTTTGTTCCCTCGCCGAACACGTTAGAGAGATTAGAAACCGTCGACACCGGTACACCGATGTCATACATCCCAGCTGGGAGTCGCCTGAAATACCTAAGGTTCTGGTACTCCACTTCATGTGTTACATGGCTGGAGTGCGTGCTCACCAAAAGCTGAGTTTTCAGATTTGGGTAGCGTTCAAGCAAAGCGTCTCGACAAAGAACTTGGTAGGCGTGCCGCACGAACACTTGTTGCACTTGAACATGAAGATGGGCTTCAGGCTCTTCGATAAGTACGAGGTGGATGGGCTCGACGCGGTCTATTACTTCCGTGCTGGCGGCCCTGGTTTTTCTCAGCCATTCGTCCCTGAAGCTCATCAGCCGGAAAATCATGGATATCAGGTTTTGATATCCCAACCCGTTAGCGGTCTCTGGCAAGTGAAGAGGAGGTGCTCCAGGGGCACCCTGGATTGAATCCAACTCAAACAGGACGGCCGCTTCATGGTTCATGCCGTCAGTTGTTGCTAAGCGACTTGCGACTTTGATACGTGGGTCATTTCGGCCTGGGTAGCCCAATCCCTCGACCTCTCTAATAGCGGGTTCGAAGCTGCTACCTAGTTTCGTATCGAATGCCGACTGGGCTGCTTCTATCGCCCGCAAAGCTTCGAGATCTGAGATGTCGGGGCTGTCACCTGGATCAAGGTGTCGGGAGTAATAGGATCTGAGCTGTTCCGAGAGTTTTCGAGCGCCACTGGGTCTAGTGCTATCGCTTTGATTGTCGTCCGAATGGTTGCCGAATCCCCGCTGTGCATTAATTTCATGTACTCGAATTAATCCGCTGAGAGGATTACTTTCCAAGGGCAGGGCAGTAGGGCTCAGTTGCTGCATTTGCGCCATTCGAGTCGACTTGTCAGGTTTCTCAAGTTGTTTTGGATCTAGGCGGTACCACCGAATCTTGAATTTATCTCCCAGTCGACGGTTCAAATAATCATGAAGGCTCTGCGGCCATAGTGTCAGCGGGCTACCAGGCGGGTCTTCCTTCCCTAGAGCGTCCTCAAGCTCTGCAACCCTCGCGCGCTCCTTGCGATAGTCCGTGTACAACGTATTCATATCATCTGGTTCAAGCAGAAAACGCATTCCCACAAGCCCCCCGCGCCACTCAAAGCTGGGAATGAGATCGCGGATGAAGTGGAACTCTCCTTGATCTGCCGAGACCCAGATATCCAGACTGGGGAGCCAGTCGGCCCAGTCCTTGGCTGCAGGAACTTCAAAGTCTGCTGGCGGGTTTTCCCACTCCTTCCCAATCTCGTCCAGCTTGGCGAGATGACAAAGAGTCAGATCCTGGAGCCGAAAAGCAGAAGCCTTCGAAACCAAAAATCTCCGTAGTGCCAGCATGGCGGAGGATTTTCCGCTGTTGTTTGCACCTACGAGTAGTGTGGTCTCGTTAGCGAAGTCAATTCGCACAGAAAGCAGCTTTCGGAAGTTCGATATCTCTACGTGCTGGATGCGCATGGGTCGTCCTTGAAAGCCTGAGGAATATCAATTTGCTATCAATGTAGCTAGGTGCCTACAACAATCAAGAGATAAAACGGAGACAGATTCATTTTTGCAGCCCAGAACGACTGATATTGGCCGAAAGCGGACCTGTGGAAACTTGCCCGTATCCAGTTTCAGAGGCTTGCCAACCTACGCTTTAACTCACCGGCCCCGGCTCCACCCACCCACTCAACCAATCCACTTCCAATACCAAAATCAGCGAAAAAATAAATCCGTGCCCATTTTGATTGCCACTTTGATTATTTCCGGAAGGCTCAATCCCTGAAACCTTCTGCGCGGTGGTTTGCTCCTGAGCTTGACCTAATCGACGCCGTTCGTCAGCTGGATCTAAATCTGACGGCGAAATTGTTGAATGTCCTACATATTGTGGTTATTTTCTCACATAGCACAATATGTGGTGGTGGCGAAATGGATCGAGCATACATCCAAGAAGCAGCGCATTGGGTTCACGAAGGCCTTTGGACACACAAGGAAGCTCTGTGGCCTGGCGCACAACCTCCACTATTAAGCATGCTCGATCCCGCAGTTGCGGCTTCACTGTTGGGACTGACGTATCTGGAACTCCCGACCCTTGGTTCCACAAGATTTGCTCCACAAGGTCAGAAATTCCAAGCAGCTGGGATATTTGATCGGCGCTCCGGAAAAATCGCAGTCTCTACCGAATTCCCATTACATGAACGCCGTTTCACAGCTGCTCATGAGATAGGCCATTTCCTGCTTCATGAGCAAGAAATTATTTATAGGGACCGGCCGCTAGGCGGCTATCACTCACTATCGACCAAACCTCTGATTGAGCGCGAAGCGGATTATTTCGCAGCGTGTTTCCTTATGCCCCCTAAGCTTGTGATTGCCCGGTTTGAAAGCCAGTTTGGATGCAAGGGGCAGTTTCATTTTAACGACGTCAGTTGTTTTCACTTGAACGCTAACGATCCAAATTCCCTTCTTTATGCCTCGCAAAATTCACTCGACCGAGAAATAGCTTTGGCTCGCTGTACCAGATTCAACGGCAAGGCAATCAATTCTTTGGCTCAGCAATTCAGAGTATCTGACAGTGCCATGGCGGTTCGAATCAAGGAATTGAATTTGGTGCGCTGGCCATAGAGTAAGAAACCAACCTTGGTAGGAGGGCAAAGGGGAAATTTACTTTGTGAGAAATTGATAAGTGCAGAAACCACGATCAATATCAACGTTAAGGAGAAAGCTTATGGCGCTTAAACCAGGCCCAAAACCAATCGCCAAATCAACCGGTGAAGTTGACAAGCGTCGTCGTGATAATAAAGACACGCAAGGAAACAATCCCGACTTGAAACCTAGCAAATCTTCAAAAAAATAAGTTGTTGCTGGCGAAGCTACTGTGGCGGTAGCTTTTGTCATTGAAAAAGGAGACTGATTTATTTCTCAGAAAAAAGCAGTCCCCAGTCTCAAGAGAAGATAAGTTCCAACCAGAATAGGGGGGGTCTAGGTTTTTGGACGCAATCAGGGTCGTATAACCGGGCCCATGGGTTCGTTTGTTCAGTAATTCGGGCTCATGAAATCGCATCTCACTTTCAAGAGTTTGTCGAATCGAGCACGGTGGGTTTTGTACCCAACGCTAATGCTTGCCTTACTCAACTTTTTCACCTTCGTAGCGGTCAGCCAGTATCTTTAGGGCGATGCGCTCAACGGATGTATTTAGACGGGAAAATATTTTGTGTGTGCTCATGGAAGCTGCGTCCACGTATCGCCAGAAATTTGGCAATACAGCTACTGGCATGCAGTGACCGCAATGGGAGGCATCCAGTTTTCGATTGCGGAGGTCGCTCTCTTCGTTAACACAGGTGACATCACAATCGACTGGAATGCGCCCTAATCATTCATCCAGTTGGACGGCTTACCATCCGCTTAACTCTAGCGTTGAACGTCTATTTCTGGCCGAAAGCTGCGGCTCACGGACGTCCGCTTTTTCGCCGAAAATTGCCGTTTTCACGGGTGAAATTCCGACACGGGACGGATCTGTCCCGCCCAACATGGCGCAATTGCGTCTGATAAACACAAATGTTTAAAAAGACATCTCTAGTCACTCTCTCAAGCTACACATCCTTGCGCCTTTGCCTACAGCTACGCCAGAATCCGCCGGCTTGTGCGCCTTGGGGGCGGGTTCTATTGTGGTCGGGTCGCTGACGAATCAGCGATCGGGTTTGGTAGCCCGGCTTAGACTTGGCGCATTGCGTCACCCGATTCAGTCCTTTTAGGGGCTGTTGCTTTATGGTGGCCATGCGCAGGGCGTCTTCGGGCGCGCCGGTTTTCCAAGTCACCGGTCTACCAACCTTCGTATGGCCACCACCCCCTTCGTTTGGTAGCGAAAAGATGATGGCTCCTTTTCTATGATTTGGAGATTCACTCATGATCAAACCAACCCCCAACCCGCCCGAAACCGATCCCACGTCTCCCTACGAATCCCTCGATTCCAACAAACTCCACGAAGCCGCTGACCGCGCGCTCGATCATTACCTGTCGCCAAACAATCTCCTGCCTCCGCCGCGTAAGGCGCGTGGGATGTATGCGGTGACGGCGGATACCAAGAATGAAGAACTGCTGGCTGATGCGAGTGAAACGCTTGCTTCGGCGAAGACGATTGCTCAGGACATTTCCAGTTTGCTGCCAGCGCCGCAGCGGCGGGCGTTGTTGGGGGTTGCTCAACTGATCATGTTGGGGGAGCTGGCGGTGAATCGGGCGCTAGATAATTTGGAATTGCCGGGTTGATGTGGAGTAGGGCAGGCAGCGATGGCAGATGCACTGTTTGTGCTGCCTGATAATCCGCTTTCGCCAGCAGGCTGGCTCCCACAGGGTTCTGCGTTGGTCACGGATATTGTGTTCGTCGCTGAAACCTGTGGGAGCGGGTCGGTTTATTTTTGGGTGATTATTGAGCCGCTTCAGGACATTCCCGGGTCCATCGCGTCACCGTCATGTCGTTGAACTGCTCACCGATGGTATCGACGCGCAGGCAAGCGCCTTTCTTCGAGTAGTACAAGATGCAGCGCGAGCTATCAAACGAGCAGGTGTCCAGTTCGAAGTAGTTGCGTGCAGCCAGCTCCTTCTCCACGCCACTGTATTCATAACCGTCTGTGGTGTGCATCGGTGTTGGCTTCCATCCTTGTTTGACGAGCTTGGATTTGGCCGCAGCCAAACGCTCACCGACGACGATGCCTGCTGGCTCGTGAATGTCGCTTGGCGTCTGTGAGTCATCGGCAAACGCTGCGCTGATACCCATGCAGTAAAGTGCGAAAAATACGAGGATCGAAGTCTTCATTTGACAGTTCATACGGCGGATTTTAGCTCGACAAAAATTTCGGAATTGGATGTGAGGTTCCGGGGGACGGTGACTCTCGGTGACAGCCCTTCGGGAAAGTCTTGCCTCCCTTGTTGGTTGCTTTCGGCCCTAGCGCCTAGCCATTGAAAATTGAAACTGCCATGAATCCAGCTTAGTAAAACTGCCTTGGATTATTGCCTGCTTTTATTTAGTGGTTCCTGTGATTCTTCTTCCGGTGCAATGAAAGGCTGCCACCAAAAAATCCTTGAGCGACCACGCCCACAGACCCAGAAGCATGCAGATCACCAAAAAAGTGAAATATTGATGAAAGTCCGTACGGGGAACGTGTTGGCTGGTTACTTCAACCAACCCGAGGCTTATCAGGCTGATGGAAAAAAGACTCAGACACTGAAAAGCTAGATAGCACACGTCTCTGACGCTAACCTTGGATGCCCATCTTTTAGCAGCTTCAGAAAATAAAGCCGACCACACCAAATGAAACAGACTTGCGTAGATAAAGCTCAGGCTCAGTCGTTGTGCTACATCAGCGTCGGACCCCAGGAAAATTTGTGAATAGAAATGGTCGAGGAGAACACCTACGGGACGCATGAGGTCGAGAAAAGGAAACAGGGCAACCCCACCTGCAAAATATATGGCTAAAAAAACGATGACTTTCATCTGCACTCCGTTGCTTTATTTACCAGGGTGATTTGCTGTCAGATCGGTGGCTTGCGTCCTATGGATCAACCTCGACATTGGTATCGTCCGACTATTTTTTTCAGCTAGCTGAGTCAACAGCATAGTCATCCTGACCACTTCCGGTAATTCAGTCGCGGGACATCAGAGGGCCAGACGGAACAGGGGCGCGTTTGCGGCGAGCGGGGTTGCTTTGGGATGTGAGGGTGACCATTTCTTTAGGGGTATGTGGACAGGAAAGAAGACGGATCTATTTAGGACTGACAGTCTGAATAGGCCTACAAGCTGATGGGTGGCGGTTTTGGATGGCAGGTCGGGTATTTTTTTCAAACAAAGGAATCAACATGCACGGTGAAGTGGGGTTTTGCGAGTGGCGTTCTTGGGAGAATCGTGGAGAGGTGCCGGGAAAGGATTCGCCGGGGGTATATTTCATCGCTTGTAGCGATACAAAGCCCGACAGTTATCGAGCGCATCATGAAGCGATCATCTACATAGGAGAGACGTCGCAGCGCACCCTCGGCCGTCGCCTTTGGGAGTTTAATACCTCCGCTTTCAACGGGAAGCCCGGTCACTCAGGTGGGCACACTTTTAAACGGAATATGCCGGACGCAACGCCCGGCCATCTTTGGGTATCAGCCTGCCCAGTGGCTCTCGGGGAGCCGTACACGACGGCATATATCAAATACCTGGAACGTCGTCTCCTCTGGGAGTATGTGAACACGTGGGGATGCTTGCCTCCATGCAATAGCATGTGAAGTCTTGGTAGACGGTTCAGGTAGCGACGGTATCGCGTCCTCACATGCCAGGTTTGCAACTAGTAACGAGATGAAGCCGTGCTAATCGCTGCGCATCGAAATCGATAGACGGCTCTGTTCCGCGCTGCTGTCCGAAACGAGTCATAGGGCAGGACGATAAGGAAGGGCAACCGATAAACACCAACGTTTAAAAAGACATCTCCAGTCACGCTACCAGGCTACATATCCTTGCGCCTTTGCCTACAGCTACGCCAGAATCCGCCGGCTTGTGCGCCTAGGGGGCGGGTTCTATTGTGGTCGCGTCGCTGACGAATCAGCGATCGGGTTTCGCAGCCCGGGTCAATCAAGGCGCACAGCGCTCCAGTTCGTTGTCATTTTTGGCAGTGATGCTTTATGGCGGCTGTGCGCGGGATACCTTCGGGTATGCCGGGTTCCTTGATTCCCGGTCTGCGAACCTGCGTACAGCTGCCACCTCTCTTCGTTTCGCAGCGAAACGTGGCGGCTCCAATAATCAAGGAGCTTCACCATGATCAAACCCACACCCAACCCGCCCGAAACCGACCCCACGTCTCCCTACGAATCCCTCGATTCCAACAAACTCCACGAAGCCGCTGACCGCGCGCTCGATCATTACCTGTCGCCAAACAATCTCCTGCCTCCGCCGCGTAAGGCGCGGGGGATGTATGCGGTGACGGCGGATACCAAGAATGAAGAACTGCTGGCGGATGCGAGTGAAACGCTTGCTTCGGCGAAGACGATTGCTCAGGACATTTCCAGTCTGTTGCCGGCACCGCAGCGTCGGGCGTTGTTGGGGGTTGCTCAACTGATCATGCTGGGGGAGCTGGCGGTGAATCGGGTGATGGATAATTTGGAGGCGGCGGTGTGATGTGATGTGCGGGGCGCCAGCGGGTTGATTTGTTGTTTGGGCTGGCGCTTTCGCGAGCAGGCTCGCTCCCACAGGGGATTTGTGTTGGTTGTGAAAGGCGAGGTGGAAAGATCGTCCGATCGCGGCCCGAGCCTTCGGCAGCTACTGGGGGCGGGTTAGCAGGGTTTCTAGTTTTGCCAACGGCGGCGCATCCTGGTTGCGATCAAATACTTGGATTCCAACCTTGAGCAACCGTCCATTCTCTGCGCTGGCGATCACCTGTTCACAGCGCAACATAAGTCGCCCTTGATCACATTCAACAGCCTTCATCCCATTCGGTAATCGCCCCTCCAGGCGCAGCTCAGCCATCCGGCTCTGCGCGGCAATCATCGCCACCGACCGATCCCTTAAAACCCCACTGCTCTGCGTCATCAACCCCGCCACACGCACGGCGGCGGACATGGCGACGGCGATGATCGCCAGTGCCACCAGCACTTCGATCAGGGTGAATCCTTCCTCTCGCGTTCGCGCGCGCATACATGGCCCAAAAGCAAAACCCAGCCCTCGACGCTAACCCCCGTCCTTGACGGCTTGACGACGGAAACACCCGAGGATTTTCAACATCCCTGACATATCTTCTTGCAACACTGCGCGTCGAATTCGGATCAAGCCAGGGAATGTCGAGATGGATATCGCACCTTTGAACACGCTCAGTCAGTCGCCGCGCATGCCGCGTGGGCAGCAGGGTTTTACCTTGATCGAGATCATGGTGGTGGTGGTGATTCTGGGGATTCTGGCGGCGATGGTGGTGCCCAAGGTGCTCGACCGGCCGGATCAGGCGCGGGCGACGGCGGCGAAGCAGGATATTGGTGGGTTGATGCAGGCGTTGAAGTTGTATCGCCTCGATCACGGCGCGTATCCGAGCATGAATCAGGGGCTGAAGGTGTTGGTCGAGCGGCCGGCGGATGCGAAGAACAGCAACTGGCGTTCGTACCTGGAGCGTTTGCCGAATGACCCGTGGGGCCGGCCTTATCAGTACCTCAACCCGGGCGCGAATGGTGAGGTCGATATCTTTTCCCTCGGCGCCGATGGCCAGCCTGACGGCGATGGCGTGAATGCCGATATCGGTTCCTGGCAGTTGTAAGGCCGGCCGTGAACACAGGTTCGCTCAACGGGGCGAAGCAACGGGGCATGGCGATTATCAGCGCGTTGTTGATTGCCGCCGTGGTGGCGGTGATTGCGGCGGGGATGTTGACGCGCCAGAGCGTGGCGACCCGGGCGCTGGAGGCCGATCAGCAGCGGGTGCAGGGGCGTTGGCTGGCGCAGGGTGGTCTGGAGATCAGCCGGCAGTTGCTCTGGGATGCGCGCCTGCGTGATCCGTTGACCCGGCGCGATCAGCCTTGGGCGCAGCCGTTGCTGGCGGCGGGTTTTGCCGGACGGCTGGAGGACGAGCAGGGCAAGTTCAACCTGCGCAATCTGGTCGCCAATGAGCGCATCGATGAGGCGCAAGTGCAGGCGTTCGAGCGCTTGTGTGAACTGATCGGTGTGAGTGGCGTTGTCGGCCAGCGCATCCGCCAGCGAGTGATTGCCGGGTATCCGCATCTGCTGAATGCGCAGATTGGTGCGACTGGCAAAGCCGGTTTCGACAGTGGCCGGGCGACTTCGCCCGATGCCGATCACAAACCGCAACCGCCGAAGGTGCCGATGCTGCGCACGCTGGATGATTTGCGCAGCGTCGAAGGCGTGACGGATGCGCTGATCGGCCAACTGGCGCCGTACGTGACGGTGATTCCGGCGACGACGTGGATCAACGGCAACACCGCCACGGCGCAGGTGCTGGCGGCGTATGTGCCGGGGCTTTCGCTGGAGCGGGCGACGGCGTTGATTGCCGAGCGTGACGCCGGGCGCTGGTTTATCAATCGCGGCGATTTTGTCAATCGCTTGCGCATGCCGCAGTTGGAAATGAGCAGCGTCAAGGTCGGTATCACCAGTGACTGGTTTCGTTTGCGCGGTGAGGCGCGGCGCGATCAGCGTCGGGTCAGCCTCGATGCTTTGCTGCACCGCAGCGAAGATCGCCTGCCGCAGGTGATCTGGTCGCGGGTGGGCGCATGAGTCAGTTGCGCGTCGGGTTGCCGCCATTGGCGGAGCTGGAGTTGCACAGCGAAGTGAGCTGCGCCTGGCTGGATCGTCAGGGGCAGGTCAGTCGTGAGGAACGGCTCACTTTGAGTCAGCTGGGGCAACGGCCGAAGCAACCACCGCTGCTGTGTTTTCTGCATCCGGCCGACAGCCTGCTCGCCAGCATTGATCTACCGCCGCTGCCCGCGAACAAAACGGCGGCAGCTGTTCAGTGTGCGGCGCAGGCGCTGATGCTTGGTGACAGCAGCCAGATGCATATCGGCCACAGCTCTCGCGATGCGAGCGGTCAGGTGCAGATTGCCTGGGTGGCGCGGCAGCACTTGCAGCGTCTGGCTGCGGTACTCAAGCAGGCGGGGTTGACGCTGCGCGGTTTGTATCCGGCGCCGTACAGCCTGCCAGTGCTGCCGGGGGTTGTCGCTTGTGTGGCGGACGGACATTTGCTCCGTCGCGAGAGTTTGAACAGCGCGCAGGTTGAGCCGTTGCTCGGTGACGAAGTTGATGAGGCATCGTTTGAAGCCGGATCAGCACAACGCTGGATCGGCCCCTTGCCCGGTTGGGGTTTGCACGGAGGTCTGCAGCAAACCGGCGGCGAGCAACGTGGCTGGGGGCGCGCTTTCGGGTGTGTGGCTTTGGCGGTGGCGGTCTGGGTGATTGGCCTGAATCTGTACGCAGCCCGCGAAGCGCGGCAGGGCCAGCAGCTCAAGGCGCAGATGAGTCAGCGGGTGAAGCAGGCGTTCCCGGAATTGCCGGTGATTCTCAACCCGCTGCAACAGGCGCGTCAGCAACTCGAGCAGCGGCAAAAAGGCGCTGTCGATGACCCGGCGCAGAACTTCAATCGGCTGGTGTTGCAGGCCGGCACCGGCATGCCGTTCATGGCTGGCAGTGTCGAGCGTCTGACCTATCGCGACGGCGTCTTGCAGTTGGCGCTGCTCAGCGATGCAAACCGTGGCGGCAACGACAAGGACTGGCAAAGCACGTTGGCCCAGGCCGGCATCAGCGTCACTGCCGATGACGAAGGCTGGACGCTGCGGCCGAGCGATGAATCCAGCGCAAACACCAACGAAGACGACGACAGCGGAGCAGACGATGAGTAGGGCGACGCTGGCGATTTACCGTGCGCGCTGGCAGCGCTTGCGCAGCCAGTTGCAGGCGCGTTGGCAGCCGTTGGCGCTTCGTGAGAAACGCATGGTCGGCGGCATGGCGCTGGTGCTTGTCGGTCTGCTGATCTGGCTGACGCTGGTCAAGCCGCCGTTGGCCAAGATCACTTTTTGGCAGAACGAAACGCCCAAGTTGCGCGCACAAACCGAGGCGCTGGAAGTGCTGTTGCGCAGTGTCAACGTGCGGCCGCAAGGGCAAAGCGTTGACCAGTCGCTGGAGCAAAGTCTGCAAGCGGCGGGGCTCGCTGGGCACTACCAATTACAAGCGGCGGAGGGCAGCGCGTGGCAGTTGAATGTCGACGCCGCGCCCGCCGATGCGCTGCTCGACTGGTTGCTCAGCCAGCCATCACAACTTTCTCTGCAGGTGGTCGAGGCGCAGTTGCAACGCGCAAACGAAACCTCGACCGATGTCACCGCCGGCACATTGTCAGGCACCGTTCGCATGGATCAGGCGCAGGGCGCTAAGGAAGCTTCATGAAGGAGTCACGCTGCAAACCGGCACGTCTGGCGCTGCCGTTGTTGCTGATGGCATTGAGCGCGTGCAACAGCACCACGGCGCCGCAGAATCAGCCGCCGCTATTGGTCGACAGCGAACTCGGGCGGCCGCTGGCCAACACCCAGCGCAGCGGCGATGCGGTGGCCGATCGCGAACGGGCGCAGGCTCGGGCGCGACCGGTGCCCAAGCAGTTACACAACATCAGTCAGCGTGGGCGCAGTGCTGGTGTTGCGCCGAGCAATGCGACCCCGCGCAATCCGTTGGGCGAGCAACCGGTGACGCTGAATTTTGTCGAGGCGGACATTCAGGCGGTGGTGCGGGCGCTGTCGCGGGCCACCGGGCAACAGTTTCTCGTCGATCCACGGGTCAAGGGCAATCTGACGTTGGTCTCGGAAGGTCAGGTGCCGGCCCGTCAGGCCTACGACATGCTGCTCGCGGCGTTGCGCATGCAAGGCTTCAGCGTGGTCGATGTCGGCGGCGTGGCGCAGGTGGTTCCCGAGGCCGACGCGAAACTGCTCGGCGGGCCGATCTACAGCGCTGACAAACCGGCCGGCAACGGCATGCTCACGCGCACGTTTCGCCTGCAATACGAAAACGCGGTGAACCTGATCCCGGTGCTGCGCCCGATTGTCTCGCCGAACAATCCGATCAATGCCTACCCCGGCAATAACACCGTGGTCATCACCGATTACGCCGAGAACCTTACCCGCGTCGCGCAGTTGATCGACAGCATCGACACGCCGAGCGCGATCGACACCGATGTGGTGCAGATCCAGAACGGCATCGCCGCTGATATCGCGCCGATGGTCGCCGACTTGCTCGACGCGCCGGGCAATGATCCGACGCAGAAAATCGCCGTGATTGGCGACCCACGTTCCAATACCATCATCATCCGTGCCGGCAGCCCCGAGCGCACCGAGCTGGCGCGCAACCTGATCTACAAACTGGACAACGCGCAGAGCAATCCGAGCAATCTGCACGTGGTTTATCTGCGCAACGCCCAAGCGGCGAAACTGGCGCAAGCCTTGCGCGGTTTGCTCACCGGCGAGAGTGACAGCGGCAGCAGCGACGCGGCGCGGTCGGTACTCAGCGCGATGGGCAGCAGCACCGGCGGCAATGCCGGGCAGAACGGCCAGAGCAGCACGCCGAGCACTGGCACTTCTACGACGACTGGCAGCGGCGCAAGCGGCGGCAGCTATGCGCAGGGTAGTGGTGGCGGCAGCAGCAGTGGCGGTACGCAGAGCAGCGAACAGAACGTTGCGTTCAGCGCCGGCGGGGTGACGATTCAGGCTGACGCCACCACCAACACGCTGCTGATTTCCGCGCCGGAGCCGCTTTATCGCAATCTGCGTGAGGTCATCGATTTGCTCGACCAGCGCCGTGCGCAAGTGGTGATCGAGAGCCTGATTGTCGAGGTCGGCGAGGACGATGCCAGTGAATTCGGTGTGCAGTGGCAGACCGGTGATCTCGGCGGCAAAGGCGTGATCGGTGGCGCTAATCTGGGTGGTGCGGGTCTCAACACGGGGGCCAAGAACAGCATCGACGTACTGCCGCAGGGTTTGAACCTTGGCTACGTCAACGGCACGGTCGACATCCCCGGCATCGGCAAGATTCTCGACCTGAAAGTGCTGGCCCGGGCGTTGAAGAGCAAGGGCGGCACCAACGTGCTGTCGACGCCGAACCTGCTGACCCTGGACAACGAAGCGGCGAGCATTTTTGTCGGCCAGACCATCCCGTTTGTCAGTGGTAGCTACGTCACTGGCGGCGGGGGCACCAGCAACAACCCGTTCCAGACCGTCACCCGCGAAGAGGTCGGCCTCAAGCTCAACGTGCGCCCGCAGATTTCCGAGGGCGGCACGGTGAAGCTGGATATCTATCAGGAGGTCAGCAGCATCGATGAGCGCGCTTCAAACAGCGTGACCGCCGCCGGCATCGTTACCAACAAGCGCGCGATTGATACCAGCATTCTGCTCGACGATGGGCAGATCATGGTCCTCGGCGGATTGCTTCAGGATGGTTACAGCCAGAGCAATGATGCCGTGCCGTGGCTGGGCAGCCTACCGGGCATCGGCGCGCTGTTTCGCAACGAACGCCGGGCGATCACCAAGACCAACCTGATGGTGTTCCTGCGCCCGTACATCATTCGCGACAGCGAAGCGGGGCGCAGCATCACCCTCAACCGCTACGACTTCATGCGCCGCGCCCAGGGCGGCTTGCAACCGGAACGCAGCTGGGCGATGCCCGACATGCAGGCGCCGCAATTGCCGAGCGCTGCGCAAGGCGTGCCAGCGCCGGGGCCGACATCAGGCCCACGCGCCACGATCAAAGCCGTACCGATTGAAGGGAGCACCCGGTTTTGACTGAGAGGATGACTGTGGCGAGGGGATTTATCCCCGCTCGGCTGCGAAGCAGTCGTAAACCGGGCACATGCGATTTGCCTGGAGAAACTGGTTCTCAAGGTTTGGGTCTGCTGCGCAGCCCAACGGGGATAAATCCCCTCGCCACAGGGGATCGCATTGCTAAAGAGGATCGCATTGCCACAGGGCATCCCATTGCCACGGTGCCGATCAAAGGGAGCACTCGGTTTTGAATGAGATGATGACTGTGGTGAGGGGATTTATCCCCGCTCGGCTGCGCAGCAGTCGTAAACCGGGCACACGCGATTTGCCTGGAGAAACTGGTTCTCAGGTTTTGGGTCTGCTTCGCAGCCCAGCGGGGATAAATCCCCTCGCCACAAGGGATCGCATTGCCACAAGGGATCTTGTTGCCACAGGGGATCTCATTGCCACGGTACCGATTGAAGGGAGCACCCGGTTTTGACTGAGATGATGACGGTGGCGAGGGGATTTATCCCCGCTCGGCTGCGCAGCAGTCGTAAAACCGGTACACGGGATTTGCCTGTAGAAACCGGTTCTCAGGTTTTGGGTCTGCTTCGCAGCCCAGCGGGGATAAATCCCCTCGCCACAGGGGATCGCATTGCCACAGAGGATCGCATTGCTACAGAAGATCCCATGCCACGGTACCGATTGAAGGGGAGCACCCGGTTTTGACTGGAATGATGATTGTGGCGAGGGGATTCATCCCCGCTCGGCTGCGCAGCAGTCGTAAAACCGGTACACGGGATTTGCCTGGAGAAACTGGTTCTCGAGTTTTGGGTCTGCTTCGCAGCCCAGCGGGGATGAATCCCCTCGCCACAAGGGATCGCATTGCCTCAGAGGATCTCATTGCCACTGAGGATCCCATTGCCACGGTACCGATTGAAGGGAGCACCCGGTTTTGACTGGAATGATGATTGTGGCGAGGGGATTCATCC
Organism: Pseudomonas siliginis; assembly: GCF_019145195.1. Taxonomy (GTDB): domain Bacteria; phylum Pseudomonadota; class Gammaproteobacteria; order Pseudomonadales; family Pseudomonadaceae; genus Aquipseudomonas; species Aquipseudomonas siliginis. The sequence continues at coordinate 548,725 of NZ_JAHSTW010000001.1, read as the reverse complement.
CCGCTCGGCTGCGCAGCAGTCGTAAAACCGGTACACGCGATTTGCCTGTAGAAACCGGTTCTCAGGTTTTGGGTCTGCTTCGCAGCCCAACGGGGATAAATCCCCTCGCCACAGGGGATCGCATTGCTACAGAGGATCGCATTGGCACTGAGGATCCCATTGCCACGGCACCGATTGAAGGGAGCACCCGGTTTTGACTGAGATGATGATTGTGGCGAGGGGATTCATCCCCGCTCGGCTGCGCAGCAGTCGTAAAACCGGTACACGCGATTTGCCTGGAGAAACCGGTGCTCAAGGTTTGGGGCTGCTTCGCAGCCCAACGGTGATAAATCCCCTCGCCACAGGGGATCGCATTGCCACAGAGGATCGCATTGCTACAGAAGATCCCATGCCACGGTACCGATTGAAGGGAGCACCCGGTTTTGACTGAGATGATGACTGTGGTGAGGGGATTTATCCCCGCTCGGCTGCGCAGCAGTCGTAAACCGGGCTCACGCGATTTGCTTGGAGAAACCGGTGCTCAAGGTTTGGGGCTGCTTCGCAGCCCAACGGGGATAAATCCCCTCGCCACAGAGGTTCTCATTACCACTGAGGATCCCATTGCCACAGAAGATCCCATTGCCACAGGGGTTCCCATTGCCACGGTGGATTGTGGGGAGGGTGGGCGATGAGTGTATTGCCGTACGCATGGGCCAAGGCGCAGCGCATTCTTTTGCGCGATGGCGTGTTGACGGTGTGCCCGTCAACGCCGGGCTGGTCGATCAGCGAAGTGCGTCGGCAGTTCGGTGCGACGCAGGTCGAGCGGGTGCGCGATGACGAGCTCGACGGTTTGCTCGCCAGCGCTTACGCCGACACCGGCAGTGCGGCGGCGGTGGTGGGGGCTGCGGAAAACGAGGTCGATCTCGATCGGCTGATGCAGGACATGCCGGAAATCACCGACCTGCTCGACACGCAGGACGGCGCGCCGGTGATTCGCATGATCAACGCCTTGCTCACTCAGGCCGCGCGCGATGAGGCCAGCGACATTCACATCGAGCCGTTCGAAACCCATTCGGTGGTGCGCTACCGCGTCGACGGCACCCTGCGCGATGTGGTCTCGCCGCGCAAGGCGTTGCACGGTGCGCTGGTGTCGCGGATCAAGATCATGGCTCAGCTCGATATCGCCGAAAAACGCCTGCCCCAGGATGGTCGTATCGCCTTGCGCGTAGCGGGGCGGCCGATCGATATTCGTGTATCGACGGTGCCCACTGGTCACGGCGAACGGGTGGTGATGCGCCTGCTCGACAAACAGGCCGGGCGCCTGCATCTGGAAACCTTGGGCATGGATGCGCAGGTGCTGGCCAAACTCGATCACCTGATTCGCCAGCCCCACGGCATCGTCCTGGTCACCGGGCCGACCGGCAGCGGCAAAACCACCAGCCTCTACGCGGCGCTGGCGCGGCTGGATGCGAGCACCAGCAACATCCTCACCGTGGAAGATCCGGTGGAATACGACCTGCCGGGGATCAGCCAGATTCAGGTCAACGCCAAGATCGACATGACCTTTGCCCTTGCGCTGCGGGCGATTCTGCGGCAGGACCCGGACATCATCATGATCGGCGAGATCCGCGATCTCGAGACCGCGCAAATCGCCGTGCAGGCCTCGCTCACCGGGCATTTGGTGCTGGCTACGCTGCACACCAACGACGCGGTGTCGGCGGTCAATCGCCTGATCGACATGGGCGTTGAGCCGTTCTTGCTCGCGTCATCCATGCTCGGCGTCCTCGCGCAACGTCTGGTGCGGCGCCTGTGCAATCAGTGCAAACAGGAAGATCCGGCCACGCCCGGCACCTGGCGCCCGGTCGGTTGCGCGGCGTGCAATCACACCGGTTACAGCGGCCGCACCGGCATCCACGAATTGTTCTGCATCGACGACGACATCCGCACGCTGATCCACCAAGGGGCAGGGGAGCAGGCCTTGCGCGCGGCGGCGTCGAAAGCGGGGATGTTCAGCCTGCGTGAGGACGGTGAGCGCTGGATTCGCAGCGGTGCCACCGCGCCGGAAGAAATCCTTCGTGTGACACGGGACGCCTGATGAATCGCTATCGCTTTGAAGCGGCGGATGCCACCGGGAAAATCGAGTCCGGGCACCTTGAGGCGGACAGCCAGAGCGCGGCGTTCAGTGCCTTGCGCGGACGTGGCCTGACAGCGTTGTCGGTGCACGAGGAAAGCAACGTCGCCCGACACGGCGGCGGTTTGTTCAGCGCCAGACTCTCCGACAACGACCTCGCCTGGGCCACGCGGCAACTGGCGAGCCTGCTCGGTGCCAGTCTGCCATTGGAAGCAGCACTGAGCGCGACGGTCGAGCAGGCCGAGAAAAAGCACATCGCCCAGACCCTCAGCGCCGTGCGCGCCGATGTGCGCAGCGGCATGCGTCTGGCGGAATCGCTGGCGTCGCGGCCACGGGATTTTCCCGAGATTTACCGCGCGCTGATTGCCGCTGGCGAAGAGTCCGGCGATCTGGCGCAGGTGATGGAACGGCTGGCCGATTACATCGAGGAACGCAACAACCTGCGCGGCAAGATTCTTACCGCGTTCATCTATCCGGGCGTGGTCGGGTTGGTGTCGATCGGCATTGTGATTTTCCTGCTCAGCTACGTGGTGCCGCAGGTGGTCAGCGCGTTCTCTCAAGCGCGGCAGGATTTGCCGGGGTTGACCCTGGCGATGCTCACGGCCAGTGATTTCATTCGCGCGTGGGGCTGGTTGTGTGCGGCACTAATGGCCGGGGCGTTCTGGAGTTGGCGGCTGTATTTGCGCAATCCGGCGGCGCGCTTGAGCTGGCATCACCGGGTGCTGAAGTTGCCGCTGTTCGGGCGTTTCATTCTCGGCCTGAACACCGCGCGCTTCGCGTCCACGCTGGCAATTCTCGGCGGCGCCGGCGTGCCGTTATTGCGTGCATTGGAAGCGGCGCGGCAGACCTTGTCCAACGACCGCTTGAGCCTGAGCGTCAGCGAGGCCACGGCAAAGGTGCGCGAGGGGGTCAACCTCGCCGCCGCGCTGCGCGTGGAGAATGTGTTCCCACCGGTGCTGATTCACCTGATCGCCAGCGGCGAGAAAACCGGCTCGCTGCCACCGATGCTCGAGCGCGCGGCACAGACGCTTTCCCGGGACATTGAACGACGGGCGATGGGCATGACCGCCTTGCTCGAGCCGCTGATGATTGTGGTGATGGGCGGGGTGGTTCTGGTGATTGTGATGGCGGTGTTGTTGCCGATTATTGAGATCAATCAGTTGGTGCAGTAGCCCAGTCTGATGTTGTCTGGTCGGGCCTCATCGCTGGCAAGCCAGCTCCCACAGGTTTTTGTGTTGTACCCCAGATTGCATTAACAACACTGCACCCCTGTGGGAGCTGGCTTGCCAGCGATTGGGCCATTCCAGCCAACAAATTTCCCAAATAACTTTCACCGGTCTGCCTACCACCGAGCCCCAATCCGCCCATCCTCGGGTTCTCCATTCTGTCATCTGCAACCACCCGCCAACGGCTCCAGCCCGATTCAGCCAAACCCCCGATCCAGACGCGCCGCAACCCACCGCAAACACCCGAGAAATCCGCACCAAAATCCCCCCGCAGCTCCCGAGGTTTTTTCCTTTATCTGTCACCGGAAGCTGCGAATTTCTCCCTGCGGCTCCACTGCGGTGGACCCTCCCGGTGTCATGCAAGCCTTCCGAAACCTGTGTTCCAAACCAAGTTGAAAAGGAGATTCTTCATGTTCAAGCGCACTCTGATCGCCGCCTCACTGACCGTCGCCGCTCTGGCTTCCGCCCAGGCCATGGCCGTAACCGGTGGTGGCGCCTCGCTGCCTGCCGCGCTGTACAAAGGTTCTGCCAACAGCATCCTGCCTGCCAACTTCAGCTACGCCGTGACCGGTAGCGGCGTCGGCAAAAGCGCTTTCCTGACCAACAACGCTGCCCAGTTCAGCACCACCGGCACCGTGCACTTCGCCGCTAGCGACTCGATCCTCAGCGCTTCGGAACTCAGCACCTACACCACCAACTTCGGTGCTTCGTACGGCCCGTTGATCCAGCTGCCATCGGTGGCCACTTCGGTTGCCATTCCGTACAAAAAATCCGGTCAGACCGCGCTTAACCTGACCAGCGCTCAACTGTGTGATGCGCTGTCGGGCACCGCCACCACTTGGGGCGCTCTGCTGGGTAACGCCGACAGCACGCCGATCCGTGTGGTTTACCGCAGCGTGTCCAGTGGCACCACTGAAATCCTCAGTCGCCACCTGAACGCCGTTTGCCCAGGCAAATTCGCCGTCAACTCCACCTTCACCAACGCTCGTCTGCCGGCCGGTTCCGCGCTGCCATCGACTTGGGTCGGCGTAGCCAACACCGCTGATGTGGCCACTGCGGTGAACGCCGTGGACGGTTCGATCGGCTATGTGGGGCCGGACGGCGTGAACGCCACCAGCAACGCTGTGGTTGCCCGCGTCAATGGCGTCCAGCCAACCAACGCTAACGTGACGCTGGCGCTGAGCACTGCACCGGTGCCAAGCGCACCTGCCAACCCGGCTGGCTGGGCCCCGGTCGTGCCTAACCCGGCAAGCGGTTACCCGATTGTGGCTTACACCAACTTCATCTTCGGCCAGTGCTACAAAGATGCAGCCGTGGCCACCGCCGTGCGCAACTTCCTGACCACCCACTACAGCAACCCGGGCAACAACGTCGCCACCGTCGCCCACAGCTTCACGCCGGTTCCCAACAACTGGAAAACCGCTGTGACCGCCAACTTCATCACCAACACCTCGGGCAATAACCTGGACATCAACAACGCCAACGCCTGCAACGGCATTGGTCGTCCTTTGTAAGCCTTGTCTCAACTGCAATGAAACGGCAGCAGCCTTCGGGCTGCTGTTTTTTTTTGCCGATTTACTCCTCGAACATGAAGTTTGTGTGACATCCGTTCGGTCGTGAGGCTCGCCAACTGCCTATGTCGTAACAGCAGGGCTGATCCGACCTGCCACCCAAAAGGACCTGTAGTGATGCTTGCTCGCACCTCCCGTCACAGTAACCGTATCCGGCCGATCAAACGTGGCGCGGGCGATCCCGCACAGTGGCTGCTCAAGCCATTGGCGCAAGCCGTCGCCTTGTGTCTGGTGGCCGGCAGTGCCGAGGCGGCGACAGCGTTCAGTTCCACCTGGTTTGCCGCGAAGGGCGCAGCGCAGCAGGCTTCGGCGTCGCGTCCGGGTGGGAGCGGTCTGCCGGGGATGACCCCACCGCTGGCACAGCAGCAACGGGCCAGCCAGCAGTTGCAGCGCTCTTTGCAGACGCTCAATAACACCGTGGCAGCGATTGCTGCTCAGCAGGCCGCACAAGCCGCTGGACGTGCCGCCGCATTGGGCAGTGTGCAAGTGGTTCCGGACGGATTGGGCGAGGGCGGCCTGAAGGTCGATAACAGCCTGAGCCAGGGCTGGATGAACGCCAAAGGCCCGCAACAAACCCAGGCCGACGGCAAGACCACGGTGAAGATCGAGCAGACCGCCGACAAGGCGATTCTCAATTGGGAAACGTTCAACGTCGGCCGCAATACCACAGTGGAATTTGCCCAGCAGGCCAACTGGGCGGTGCTCAATCGCGTCAACGATCCGAGCGCACGCGCCAGCCAGATTCAGGGGCAGATCAAAGCGGACGGCACGGTGATGCTGATCAACCGCAACGGCATCGTCTTCAGCGGTGGCAGCCAGGTCAATGTGCGAAATCTGGTAGCGGCAGCCGCGAACATGACCGATGCACAATTTCGCGATCGAGGTCTGTATTTCGACAGCACCGGCAGTCAGCCAACCTTTACCGACGCTGCTGGCAAAGTCCTGGTGGAGCGTGGCGCAGCCATACAAACGCATCAACCTGCGCTCTCCACCGACGCCGGCGGCTATACCTTGCTGCTCGGCCAGGACGTGCAGAACGACGGCTCGATCAGTACGGCCAAAGGTCAGACGGTGCTGGGTGCGGGGGACCGTTTCTATATCCGCAAGGGCTCGGGCACCGACGGTAATGGTTATTCAACCACCTTCGGCAGTGAGGTCATTCCCGGTTTCAAGGCTGACAGCTCGGGCAAAGTCAGCAACACCGGCCTGATCCAGGCATCCACCGGCGACATCACCCTGACCGGCCGCGACGTTATGCAAAACGGTGTGCTGCTGGCGAGCACTTCGGTGGCGACGCGCGGCACCGTGCATCTGCTCAATCCGGCCAGCGACGCCCAAGGCCGTGTGACCCTGGGCGAAAATGGCGTCAGTGCGATTCTGCTCGACAGCAGTGATCTCACGGCCCTGGACAGCCAGCGCGAGGCGGCGCTGACCGGCGTCAATGCCAACAACCGGATCCGCAGCGATCAGTCACGCATCGACATCGGCAGCGGCGGCACCGTCGAATTCAAAAGCGGTTCGATCACCCTTGCCACCGGTGGGCAGGTGGCAGTTGCCGCCGGACAGCGCAGTCTATTGCGCGAGGGGGCGGTGATCGACGTGTCCGGCGCCCTCGGCGTCAAAGTGGCGATGGCAAACAACAACATCAAGATCAACGTCCAGGGCAACGAGCAGCGTGATGCGCCGGTCAATCGCGAGAACGGCGCGCTCAACAGTAACGACATCTGGGTCGATGTCCGTGAGCTGGTATTCGTGCCGGCGGGCACCAACGGTTACGCCACCGACCGCTGGTACACCGCCGGTGGGTTGTTGGAGGTCGGCGGATACCTCGGCACTCAGGGCCACGGCGTTGGTGAATGGATGGCGCAGGGCGGTGAGGTGCGGTTTTCCGGAAAGGACGTGATCAGCGAAAAAGGTTCGCTGATCAATGTGTCCGGCGGCACGCTTGATGTGCAGGGCGGCGAGATTCGCCAGAGCTGGCTGCGCGGTGCGGACGGGCGGTTATACGAAGTGTCGCGTGCGCCGGGCGATATTCTCTACAACGGTCTTTACAAAGGTTACGAAAGTCACAGCGAGCGCTGGGGCCAGACGGATTATTTCTATAGCCCGCTGATCGCGCCGACGCGTCGCCAGGAAGCGGGGTACACCGTTGGCCGGGATGCCGGCCAGTTGGTGATCGCCACGGGCAACGCCGTGCTGGAAGGCCAACTGTTGGGTGAGGTGTTTCAGGGCGAACGGCAAATCCAGGCACCGCGGGCAGGTCTGGACGGCTATGCCCAGACTCAGACCGCCCGGGCGCGGCGAGGGCAGTTGGTGGTTGGCAGTTACGATGCTGCTTATGTCGCTGCCAGTGCCGGCCTGCTCTATCAACTCGACCCGTTGCTCGATCAGGTGCAAGTGGGGGGCGCGCATGCCAGCGTAGCGAACGCAGGGCTGACCGACGCGGTCGCGGCAGAACGCGCAGGCAAACTGTTCCTCGATGCCGGGCTGCTCAATGGTTTCGCGCTGGGCGCGCTGAAGATCTCGGCAAAAAACACGATTGAAGTCAATGAAGGCGTGACGGTTGATCACGGTGGCAACATCACCCTGTTCAGCCCTGACGTGCAGGTCAATGCCGATCTGATTGCGCAAGGCGGCAGCCTGCAATTGGGCAACGTTTTGAACCAGCTCGCCACCGATCGGCGTGATGACACCAGTCTGCAGGTTTCAGCAGGCAAGCAAGCGCGAGTGACGGTTGCGCAGGGTGTGCAGCTGCAGACACGCGGTCTGTGGCGCAACCTGTCGAGTAACCCGGACGACGCGGGCGGCCTGGCGTACCTCAATGGCGGGACGGTGTCGATCCGCAGTACCGGCGACATTCTGCTGGCCAGTGGCAGTCTGGTCGATGTTTCGTCGGGCGGCGCGGTATTGGCCAACGGCAAGACGCGTGGCGGCAAGGGTGGCGACGTGACGCTTGAATCCAGCGCCAACAGTGCACCAGGCCAGTCGCGCATGGTGCTCGATGGCGAGGTGCAGGGCTATGGCGTGAACGGCGGCGGCACCTTGACCGTGCAGGCCAGCAAGGTGCGGATCGGCGCTTCCGGCGAAGTGGCCGAAGAACAGACCTTGCGCCTGACGCCGGAGCTGTTCCGCACGGGGTTCAGCGCCTACAACATCATCGGTCTGAAGGGGCTGGAGGTCGCCGCGCAAAGCGCGATCGATGTGCAGATGCCGGTCTATCGATTTGGCGAATCCGCCTCGACCATTGTGTCCGGTATGTCGCCGCGCGCTGCGCTGGAGCTATGGACGCCCGCGTTATTCCAGGAAGACCCGCTCAAGGGCGTCTTGACGCAAAGGGCCGGCGCTTCTGTCGCATTGCAGGCCGGCGCGACGCTTGCTGGCTTGATTGATCCCGCCAGCAGTCCGTTGTCGATTGGCGAAGGCTCACGGATCAGTGTCGATCCCGGCCAGCGCATCGGTTTGCGCGGGGCAGGCCAGATCACGCTTGATGGTGAACTCAACGCCTGGGGCGGTATTGTCGATATCCGTCAACAGCAGTTCGGCGCGATTGATGTGGCGACGTCCTTGCAAGAGGCCGATCCGACCCCGCACAACCGTTCGATCTGGATCGGTGAACATGCCTTGATCGATGTCGCCGGTCGGGCAGCGACCGCCGTCGATGCGCTGGGCCGCGTCTACGGCCAGGTCGGCAAGGGTGGCTCGATCATTGTCGGTGGCGAGATCGATGTGAAGAAAATCACGGCGACCGCTGCCGATGCTTACGTCATCGTCCGCCAAGGTGCGCGACTGGAAGCGTCTGGTGCGCAAGCCGTGCTCGATAGCGGTGGGCAAGGCCCCGCTCGTGTGGCCACCGATGGCGGACGGATCACCCTGAGTTCCTACAATGGTCTGTTCATCGAGGGCAGTCTGCAGGCCAGTGCTGGCGGTGCAGGTGCGGCGGGCGGGCGTCTGGAGATCGCTCTGGATACACCGGCGTACGGTCCCGCGAACTTGAGCAATGCGGTGCGCGTGCCACGTGAAATGATCATTGCCCAAGGGCCAGCGCCGGCACTGCCGCAGCCGCTGCGAGCCGGTGAGGCTTCGCCACTTTTACGCTACGGGCGTACACGCTTGAGTGCCGATCAGCTGATGAGCGGTGGCTTCGACAGCGTGAGTCTGCTGAGCAACGGTCTGATGACGTTCGACGGCGATGTCGACCTGCACATGGGACAGGGCCTGAGCCTGTTCGCCGGTTCTCTTTCATTGGCAGAGTCGGCGAGTGACAGCGCCCGGGTCAACCTCAGCGCACCTTACCTGCGCCTGTCAGGGCTGGGCACCTATTTGAGCTCGGAAGTCAAAGTGCGTCCGCGGGTGATGAGCAATCCGACAGCGCAGTTGTCCGGCGCGCAATTCACCGCCAGCGCGAACCTGCTGGACGTGGGCAACTCGCTTTCATTCGGCACCGAAGGGACTCTGGTGCAATCGGCCGCACCGGCGCTGGCGGTCAGCCGCCGTGGCTTTGGTCTGGTCACGCTCGACAGCCAGGGCGACCTGCGCTTCCTCGCGCCAACCGATGAACAGCAGCGCAGCCGTCTGTGGACTGCGGGTGACATGCACATGCGGGCTGCGCAGATCTACCCGGCCAGCGGCGTCTCGGCTGAGGTGCGAGTGGGCTATCAGAGTATGGCCGGATCGGTGCCGGAGCATACGTTGCGTATCGGCAATCACGGGGCGGCGCCGACCGCTTTGCCTTACTCGGTGTTCGGCAGCCTGACACTCAGTGCGGGACAGATCGAGCAGGGCGGCGTCATTCGTGCGCCTTTGGGGCTGATATCCCTGGGTGATGACGTCATTGTCAAAACCCGTGAACTTCACCTTCTGCCGGGCAGCGTGACTTCAGTCAGCGCCGCCGGACTGGTCATGCCCTATGGAGGAACCACCGACGGTATCGACTATCGGTACAACGGTAAGTCGGTGATGTTGAATGGCATTGCCGGAGCGACCTCCGGGGTCATCCTTGATGCGCAATACACCAATGTGCAGGCCGGGGCGGTCATCGACCTTTCTGGCGGCGGCGATTTGCGCGGTGCCGGTTTTGTCTCCGGACGAGGTGGCTCCACCGATGCGCGTTTCAATCCGCTGGTACGCAATGCCACCGATGGCACCTTCAGTTTGCCGGGGCTGGCCAATAACCCCGTGTATGCAATCGTCGCCGGTGACCAGAGCCGCTATGCGCCGATGCTGGCCGAGGCCGGCGCGGTCGACCCGCGTATCGGCCAGCAGATCACCCTCGGGACCGGCGTTGCCGGACTGGCACCCGGCACCTACACCTTGTTGCCATCGACCTTTGCCTTGTTACCGGGCGCCTTCCGGGTCGAAATCAATGGTCAAGCGATTGCGGGGCCGATGGACAGTGCGTTGAAGTTGCGCAATGGCTCGTGGAGCACGGCCGGACAGCTGTCGATTGCCAACACCGGTATTCGCGACAGTTTGCCCAGCCAGGTCATCGTGACGTCTGCCGATGTGCTGCGGCGCTATTCACAGTACAACGAAACCGGGTTCAGCCAATTTGTGCTCAACGATGCTTCCCGCCGCGGTCTGCCGCGCGCCCGCACGCCGCTGGACGGCAACACGCTGCACCTGCGCATGGTCAGTGGCGGCGAGCACGACTCAGCCCTGGATTTCAACGGGCAGGTGCTGTTCAAACCTGCCAGCGGCGGGGTCATTGGTACGGCGGTCGTTCAGGGCGGTTATACCGGCGCAGAGTTTGAAATTCTCGGTGCCGGGCATACGCGAACGCCAGGGTTCGACGGTGTATCGCTGTACGCCGACACCCTCAACCGCTTGAATGCCGGACGTTTGACCATCGGTGGCACCCCAACTGTGTATTACGGTTCGGAGGGCGGCTCGATCAAGGTGATCGGCAATACCTCGGCGATTCGTCTGCGCGAAGGCGCGATCCTCTCGGCGCCAGAGGTTGTGCTGAGCAGTAACAGCGCCAATGGCGGCATCACCATCGATGCGGGAGCGGGCGTCAATACCTTGGGGCGAGGTAACGTTCCGTATGATGCCGCAGCCGGTTTCGTCTACGAACCGGGGCGCTCCAGCCTGCTGGTGGTGTCCAACGGCTGGACGCCGGTGCTTGCGCCCACCGATGGCGGGGGCGGGAGCATTCGTATCGGCAACTGTCCGACGGCCGATTGCACCGCTGCGGCGTTGCTGTACTCCAACGGCAGCATCATCGCCGCCACTGACAAAGACTTCGAGCTGGGCGAAAGCGTGCGCTTTGGCACTCGCCAACTCGGGCTTTCGGTCGGTGTGGTCAATGCCGGCAGTCCGCAAGCACTGGCCGCAGCCAGCGGCCGCACACCCGCGGGCCTGACGCTTAACCAGAACGTGCTGGATCGCCTGTTGCAGGGCGACACGCAATCTGGCGCCCCCGCGCTGGAAACCCTGAGTCTGGTGGCCCGCGATGCGTTCAACTTTTTCGGCAGCGTGACCCTCGACACCATTGATCCGCAGACCGGCCAGAGCCGTTTGCAGAATCTGATGTTGGGTAGCCCGGCCATCTACGGCTCGGGCGCTGCCACCGATGTCGCGACGATCCGCACCCGCAATCTGATCTGGAACGGGGCGACTCAGGCCCCGGGTACGGTGGTCAACGACGGCGCCGGCAACGGGCACGGCACGCTGGATATTCAGGCGCAGCGGATCGAATTGGGTTATGGCCCGAACCCGCAGCCCAATGGCCTGGATCGCAATAACCGACTGGCCCTGGGATTTGCCAACGTCAACTTCAACGCCAGCGAGCGCATCACCGCCAACCACAAGGGCAGTCTGGCGGTGTACGAATCCCAAGGAGCTTATGACGCGGTCAAGGGGTTCAGCTACAGCGGCGGCAATCTCAATCTGCGCACGCCATTGCTGACCGGCGAGGCCGCCTCGGTCAGTGAACTCAAGGCGGGCAACAACCTGACGCTGAGTGGTAGCGCCACAACGGCTGCCGCGGATGCCCTCGGTGCGCAACTGAGCCTGACGGCACGCAGTGTTGTGCTCGACAGTCGCATCGTCCTCGCCAGCGGCAAGCTGCTGGTCAATGCCGAGGATGATCTGCTGCTTGGCAGCGGCGCGCAGGTGGACATGGCGGGCCGGGTTCTGCCGTTCAATGATGTGCAGAAATACAGCTGGGGCGGCGACGTGTCGTTGCAGAGCAATAACGGCAATATTCGTCAGTTGGCGGGCTCGCGAATCGATCTGTCCGCCGTCAACAATCAGGCCGGGCAATTGAACGTTGTGGCCCTGGCCACTGACGCTGGACAGGTTGATCTGCAAGGGCAGATTGTCGGCAGCAGCAGTGGCTATTACGACGCGGGCGGTACGTGGGTGCCGTACAAGGCCGGTGGCGTGGACATTCGCGCCCAGCGCCTGGCGGGTGATTTGAGCCAGGCCTTTGCCAGCCTTAACCTGCGCTTGAATGCCGGCGGGGTAGTGGGCAGTCGAAGCTTCCAGTTCAAGCAGGGCAATCTGCGTATCGGTAACGAACTCAAAGCGGGCCAAGTCAATGTCTCGGTGGACAACGGCAACCTGACCGTGGACGGGGTGATCGATGCCAGTGGTGAACGGGTCGGCAGCATTCGCCTTGCCGGCAAAAACGGTTTGAACCTGACGGGCAACGCGCTGCTCGATGCCCATGGCCGCGTACTGCGCGTCGACAGCTACGGCAAAATCATCGATGCACCGAACCGCGCCATGGTTGAACTCAATTCAGGTGACGGCGTGCTGACGCTGGCCGCTGGTGCACGGATTGATCTGCGTCACGGCACCGATGCAGTGCCTGGAAACCAGGCGGGACAACGCGATGACGTGTTGCGTGGGACGCTGGAGCTGAATGCACCGCGCCTGGGCGGCGGTGACATTGCGGTGGATGCCAGCGGTACGTTGAGTATTCAAGGTGCCCGCTCCATCGGGCTGAATGCCGTGCGAAGTTACAGTGATGCTGCCGATGGCACCGATCCGGCGGCCAGCGGTCGCCCGTATCAAGTGATCGATCAAGCCTACCTGGATCGCATTCACTCAGACAGCAGCGGCTTTATCGATGCGGCGCTGGGTAACAGTGATCTGCTACAACGCAAACTGGCCGGCCTCAACAATTCGACCTATGCCGATGCGTTTCATCTGCGCCCGGGGGTGGAAATCGTCAGCAAAACCGCTGACGGCGATCTGGTGGTGCAGGGCGATCTCGACTTGTCCGGCTACCGTTACGCCAGCCTCAACCCGCACACTCGCCGGACCTCGGTGTATGGCAGCGGGGAAGCGGGCAGCCTGTTGATCCGTGCCGGTGGCAACCTCGATATCTACGGCAGCATCAACGACGGTTTCGCACCGCCGCCGGAAACCGTGGACGACGCCGGCTGGAAACTGTTGCCGGGGATACAGCCTTTCGGCGGTGACCTGATCGTACCGGGCAGTGGTGTCAGCCTTGCCGAAGGGACGCTCTTTCCGGTTGGTGCCACCTTGAATTACGACCTGCCGATTCAAGCCGCCACACTGGCCGCGGGCACGGTGTTGCCGGTTCAGAGCACTTTGGCCGCACCTTACGTGTTACAGGGTGGAACGGTGCTGGCCGGCGATGTGCATGACGCGGCGGGTAACCTGATGTATGCCGCCGGTACGTTGCTCGACAATGCTGTGACCCTGCCGACCGGCAGTCGTTTGGGTGCAGGTATCCGCTTGAACAACGCCACCGCACTGCAGGCCCTGCTCTGGCCCAAAGGCGTGCCGCTGCCGGGTGCGGTTGATGCCGACAATAAAACGGTGGGTGTTGTGTTGAACGGAACGTTGGCGCTGTTGCGGGGTTCGCTGATCCCCTCCATGACCAACGTGAAGCTCGCCGATGGCACGGTATTCCTCGACCTGCGTCCTGCCAATGGAAACCAGCAAGGTCGAAACTGGGCGATCGCCAGCATGCTGCCGGCGGGCAGTGCGTCGTGGTCGATGCGCATGGTGGCAGGGGCCGATCTGACCGCGGCCGACAGCCGTAGCGTGAAACCTCAGGCCAGCGTTGGCAACTTGCAGATGGCCGACACTCACTATGGTGTGAGCATGATCGAGGTGGCCGGCAAACTGGTCTGGGCGGTGGATAACGAGTATGGCTTTACACCGTACGAACCGGTTCCCGAGGAATACCTTGTGCTCTGTGATATCGCTCCCGGTTCTTGCGCGCCCATGGCGCGCAGTGTGTGGGCGCCTGGCAACTGGATGGGCATGCCGGATTACACACCGATGAACGATGACGAATTGTTCTGGTGCTCCATCGACCCGGCACTGTGCATTGAAAACAATCCGAGCAAGAGCGCCCAGGCCCACACGCAGATGTTCAGCGTTTTGCGTACTGGCACCGGCGACCTGGACTTGATGGCGGCCGGTAACCTGAGCATGGCCTCACCTTTCGGCGTCTACACCGCCGGCACCCAATCGGCAGACGTCGACGCGCGTTATAACCAGCCCCGCGGAAGGCTGTCGGCTGATGGCTCGGTATTGGGCAGCGCTGGCAGCGATTACGAAAAATGGGTCGATGGCGGCAGTGCCAACCTCTATCAGGCCTGGTATCCGCAGATGGGCGGTAACCTGACGATCAATGCCGGCGGGTCTGTGTCGGGTGACGTGCTTGGCCGTCGCTCGGTCGCCACGGGCGACGGTACGCGGGAGCAGGTGCCGAGTGTGGCGGTGGGCAATTGGCTCTGGCGCCAGGGCACCGGCAACAACGATGTACCGACTGCCTGGTGGATCAATTTCGGCAGCTACGCTGCGCAGCCATTGCCAGCGCTGGGCGAGGAAACCAGACCTTATCTGGTGGGCTTTACCGGGTTCGGTACGCTGGGCGGCGGCAACATCAGTCTGAGCGCCGGCGGGGATGCTGGCATGCTCAAGGCCATGGGCGACGACAGGTATGCGTCGTACCCTCGCAGTCAGGGGTTGATCGTGGCTGTCGGCAGCACGGGCCGCGTGGACAGTGACGGGAACTTGCAACTGACCGGTGGCGGAGACCTGGATATTCGTCTGGGCGGTGTCCTTAATCCGTCTCTGCAGGCACGTGCCGGCCTGGCGGGTACCGGCACGCCGACGCACGACTTGCAGGGCGCGCTCATCAACCTGCGCGGTGCGGCGCAACTGACGGGCGCCGCGCTGGGCGGCATCAATCTGCAGTACGGCGCCTCGGCGCTGTTTCATGACCCACGGGAAACGCGCGCCTTCGACCCGTTCAACTCGACGGCCAGTAATGCCAGTGGTGGGCTGGTGCTGATTCCCGGTGACTCCGGCATGCGCCTCAACACCCGCGGCGATCTGGTGTTGGGTGGCGCCGCCGATCCGGGCCGCGTGAGGTTGCAGAACTCCACACCGTTTACCACGGCGGATGGCATTTACCATGCCGGTGGCGGTTTGAGTGGTTTCTCGCTGTGGACCGATCACACGGCCATCGATTTGTTCTCGGCCGGCGGCAACCTGACGCCCAGCACCCAGTTGATGGAAACCACCGGGCAGGACCCCGTCGCCGGGCTTAACGGGTCACCGACCGATGACCGCTTCGTCTTTCCTTCGATATTGCGTGCCGTGGCCGGCCAGGGCTCGATTTATGCGGGACCATCAGCGGCCTACGGCATAGGCAACCCGGCGCCGGCTCTGGCCTGGTCATTGCTGTTGGCACCTTCCAGCGCGGGGCAGCTTGAACTGATCGCTGGGGATTCGATCTATGCCGGCGGCTACGCCATCAACCAGTCAGGGGCCAGCCCGGCGGCGCTCGCCACACCGTTTGCACCCGCGTTCAATGGCTACGGCAACAACCAGTCCGCTCGGCCGATCACGACCAACGCCGGCAGCGATGGTGTGCTGGCGCAAACCAATTCGCGCTATCCACTGTTTGCCTTTGGTCCCGATAGCTACTCGGGGTTGAGCAGTGTTCAGGGGCCGGCGCGCTTCTATGCACTGACCGGTGACCTGGTAGGAATTCGCACGGGCGAAACGCTGGCGTTCGCGACCACGAAGCGCACCTGGTATGAATCGGCAGGCCCGGTGTGGATGGTGGCGGGGCGTGACATCGTGGCGTCCGGTACCAATTTGGGGCAACCCACGTTTGCGCCCGTTGGGGGCATGAGTCGAAATAACGAACAGATCGCGTCTACCGGCAATCTGTTCGTGCATAACGATGCGCGCGACATTTCGCGGGTTTCGGCCGGGCGAGACATTCTCTACAGCAGCTTCGACATTGCCGGTCCGGGTGTTCTGGACGTCAATGCCGGGCGCAATATCCTGATGGAAGATCGCGCCAGCATCACCAGCCTCGGTCCTGTCGTGGCAGGCGATCAGCGCCCCGGTGCGAGCATTGTGATGCAAGCGGGTGCGGGCGCGCAGGGGCCGGATTACTCACGCTTCATTGCGCGTTATCTGAACCCGCAAAACGTAGCGGATTCAGCGGTGGCCCTGAGCGCGCAACCGGGCAAAGTGGTCAAGACCTACGTCGAAGAACTGCAGAGCTGGCTGAGCCTGGGTTATGGCTTCAAGGGTGGCGACGAACAGGCGCAAGCGTTCTTCGCCGCACTGCCGAGTACCGAGCAGGCGATCTTCGCCCGGCAGGTGTACTTCGCCGAATTGCGTGCCGGCGGCCTGGAATACACCGATGCCAGTGGCCCGCGCACCGGCAGTTACTTGCGCGGTCGCAACGCCATTGCGGCGCTGTTCCCGACCACTGATGTCGCCGGCAATCCGATCCGTTACGACGGCGATATCACGATGTACGGCGGCGCCGGGGTCAAGACGCTGTTTGGCGGCGATATCCAGATGCTCACACCGGGCGGTGGTCAGGTGTTCGGCATCGAAGGCGCGGCGCCGCCGTCGACGGCGGGGATCATCACCCAGGGTTCGGGCGATATACAGTTGTACTCGCAAGGCAGCATTCTGCTCGGCCAGAGCCGGATCATGACTACGTTCGGCGGCTCGATTCTCGGCTGGTCCGCCGAGGGCGATATCAACGCCGGTCGCGGCTCGAAAACCACCGTGGTCTACACCCCGCCAAAACGTGTCTACGACACCTGGGGCAACGTCACGCTGTCGCCGTCGGTGCCGAGTACCGGTGCCGGTATCGCCACGCTCAACCCGATCGCCGAAGTGGCGCCGGGCAACATTGACCTCATTGCGCCACTGGGCACCATCGATGCCGGCGAGGCGGGGATTCGCGTGTCGGGCAACGTCAACATCGCCGCGCTGACGGTGGTCAACGCCGCGAACATTTCGGTGCAGGGCAAAGCGACCGGCGTGCCGGTGGTGTCGGCGGTGAACACCGGCGCAATTACCTCGGCCAGTTCGGCAGCATCCTCCGCCACCCAAGCGGCGGAAGACGTCGCCCGGCAGCAACAGGCAGCGGCGCGGCAGAACCAGGCCTCGGTGTTCAACGTGCAGGTACTCAGCTTCGGCAACGAGCAACTGGCACCGTCGCGCGATGGCGCCAGTCGCACGCCGGCGACCGGTTACAACCCGGACAGCCCGGTGCAGGTGCTCGGTGCCGGGGCATTGGATGAACAGGCTAAGCAGCAGCTGACCGAAGAAGAGCGTGGGCAGCTGACGTTGTAAATGACTCTCGTGCAGTACGTTTGGGCGGCCGGTTGGCCGCCTTTTTTTATGAATGGTTATGGATATTTTTTACGGGCGTGCAACACGGTCAGAATTTTGATGTGGTCTGTCACCTGATAGACCAGTAAATAATTCGAGTTGATGACCATTTCGCGAGTGCCCGGTATTCGGCCGGAGCGGAAACCATGCGGTATCCAGGAAAGCCTTCGCGCTGCGGCGCTGAGCCTTTGGTGCAGTGCAACTGAAGCGACAGTGTTGCGTTGTTCTACGTATTCGATGATGTCAGCCAGGTCTCCAAGAGCCGGTTTACTCCAGCTAACCGGCAGCGCGTCGATTCTTGCGTCTCTCTTCCAGCATCTGACCTAGCAGCACCATTGCCTCATCGTGGGGGATAGGCGGACGTGGATCATCAAGTGCGGCTTGTACCTTGGCGCGATACCAAAGATCGTAATCCGCAGCCTCTTCTTCGGTTTCGAAGTCTGAAACGATAAGTGAAAGTTCAGCGCTCATCATGACCTCCATGATCAATGTGAAGCAGTCTAAGGGGATGTGGGCTCGTTGTCGTCACTGGCGGGACGAGGGAGACATCATCCGCAAACAGACTATGCAAATCTGTCAGACGCTTCGCTTGTGATGCACGTGAAGTCGATCAGCTGTGTAGTTCAATTCTGTAGGAAATCAGCTTTTGGTCATCGGGCTGACAGCCGCCGCTCAAAGCCGCGGCCACAGCCACGCTGCACTCAGTTACCGTCTGCAACTTTACGCTCGATCTCATCGACTTTGCGCTGCAGCTCTTCAGCTTCCTGCTCTTTAACTCGAGTGGAAGACGGCGTGATGATTTTGTCCACGCCTTCGGTTTTGCCGTCGCGGTCCTGCAGATCGCGCTCGACCACATTCACCGGTTTGCCGCTGGCATCGGTGGGTGGGGCGTTGGGAGTTTTGTCGTCGTTGGGGTTCATGGCGCTGGCCTCCTGTGGGTGTACATATTGGAGACAGCGCGGCGGCAGACGTTCGAAATTTTTCAGCGCCAGTGCCCTCTCCCGCAGGAGAGGGCGCTGCGGCTTTTTTCAGTCCTTGAGAATGTCGCGATCCTTGGTTTCCGGGAGGAAGAAGGTGCCGAGTATTGCCGTCGCCACTGCAATCACGATCGGGTACCACAGCCCGTAGTAGATATCGCCGGTGGCGGCGACCATGGCGAAGGCCACGGTCGGCAGGAAGCCGCCGAACCAACCGTTACCGATGTGGTAGGGCAGCGACATCGAGGTGTAGCGGATGCGCGTCGGGAACAGTTCGACCAGCCACGCGGCGATCGGGCCGTAGACCATGGTCACGTAGATCACCAGCACGGTCAGCAGAAGCAGCATCATTGGGTAATTGATTTTTGCCGGATCGGCTTTTTCCGGGTAACCGGCCTCTTTCAACGCTGCGCCGAGGTTGGCGGTGAAGGCGTCGTTGCGGGCCTTGAAGTCGGCGGCTGCGAGGGCGCTGCCTTCGAAACTCTCGATGACGCGATCACCGATGCGCACCTGCGCCACCGTGTTCGGTTCGGCGGCGACGTTCTCGTACGGAATCGCGCGTTTCGCCAGCAAGGTTTTCGCCAGGTCACAGGAGCTGGTGAATCTGGCCTTGCCCACCGGATCGAACTGGAACGAGCACTGCTCGGGACTGGCGATGACCTTGACCGGGTTTTTCTCCTGAGCGACGAACACGTCCGGATTGCCGTACTGGGTCAGCGCAGTAAAGATCGGGAAGTAGGTCAGCGCCGCCAGGATGCAGCCGGCCATAATGATCGGCTTGCGCCCGATGCGATCAGACAGGCTGCCGAAAATCACGAAGAACGGTGTGCCGATCAGTAGCGATCCGGCGATCAGCAGGTTGGCGGTCTGCGCGTCGATCTTCAATGTTTGCAGCAGGAAGAACAGCGCATAGAACTGCCCGGTGTACCAGACCACTGCTTGCCCGGCCGTGCCTCCGAGCAGCGACATGATCACCACTTTGAGGTTGTCCCAGCGTGCAAAGGATTCGGTCAGCGGCGCTTTCGAGGCCTTGCCTTCGTCCTTCATTTTCTGGAATACCGGCGACTCGCTCAGTTGCAGGCGGATGTACACCGACACGGCCAGCAGAATGATCGACAGCAGAAACGGAATCCGCCAGCCCCAATCCTCGAACGCCTCGTTACCCAGCGCGGTGCGACAGGCGAGAATCACCAGCAAGGACATGAACAGACCGAGGGTGGCGGTGGTTTGAATCCACGAAGTGAAAAAGCCACGGCGGTTGCGTGGCGCGTGCTCGGCCACGTAGGTCGCCGCGCCGCCGTATTCGCCGCCCAGTGCCAGGCCTTGCAGCAGACGCAGGGTGATCAGAATCACCGGGGCGGCGACGCCGATGGTGGCGTAGCCGGGCAGGAGACCGACGATTGCTGTGGACACGCCCATGATCACAATGGTGATCAGAAACGTGTGTTTGCGCCCGATCATGTCACCCAGGCGCCCGAAGACGATGGCGCCGAACGGCCGCACCGCAAACCCGGCGGCGAAGGCCAGCAGGGCAAAGATGAACGCGGTGGTTTCGTTGACGCCGGCGAAGAAGTGTTTGGCGATGATCGCCGCCAGTGAGCCGTAGAGGTAAAAGTCGTACCACTCGAAAACCGTGCCCAGCGAGGAGGCGAAGATGACCTTGCGCTCCTCCTTGGTGATGCCGCCGCTGCGCGGTGGCGTGCCGGTGGATGCTGTGTCGATTGTGGCCATGGGTGTTCTCCGTCGTGCTTATTGTTGTAGGCCGGAGTCCCCCGTTACTGCCTGTCGCACTCTGGCCCGTTGGCATCTGCCGCCGTTGCTCTAGCGTGAAGCTTGCACAGTCTGACCGCCTCGCAGGGCTGCAAGGTTTCCTGAAGCATAATCAGCTTTTGCCAGATATCCACTCGGCCTACGCTTTGACCCAACGCTGCCGGCTCCAGGCGCTCAACCAATCGACCAGAAACACCAGCAACAGCATCGCCAGAATCACCGTACTGGCCTGGGCTTCCTGGAACAGGCTGAGGCTGACATACAGCATCTGGCCCAGGCCGCCGGCGCCGACGAAACCGAGCACGCTGGCCATGCGGATGTTGTTTTCCCAGCGATACAGGCAGTAGGCGAGCAGTTGCGGGGCGAGGTTCGGCAGGGTGCCGTAGCAGAACGCGAGAAGCGGATTGCCGCCCTGCAAGCGAATCGCCTCGGCGGGTTGCGGCGGGGTGTTTTCCAGCGCTTCGGCGAACAGCCGACCGAGTACGCCGGTGGTGTGCAGAGCGAGGGCGAGGGTGCCGGCGTTTGGCCCGAGACCGGCGGCGAGCACCATCAGCGCCGCCCAGACCAGCTCCGGAATCGCCCGCAAGCCGTTGAGCAGCAGACGCGCCGCGCTTTGCAGCGGCCAGCCGAAACGCCCGGCAGCGGGCAGCGCGAGGACGATGCCGAACAGCGCCGCAAGCAGGGTGCCGAGGGCTGACATAGCGAGAGTTTCCAGCGAACCGTGGGCGATGGCTTTCAGGTAGCCGGCGCTCAAGTCGGGACTGAGGAAACGCTGCACATAACTGCCCATCTGCTTGAGGCTGTTGGCGCTGCCGAGTTCGGCAAGATCCAGTTCCAGATAGGCAAAAGAAGCGGCCACCGCGACCGCAATGGCGGCGAGCAGCAGCAGGTTGATCAGGCGCCTCATGTCAGCCTCCAGCGCAGCAAGCGGCTGAGTTGATCGGCGCACAGCACCAGCAGCAGGAACGTCAGCAACATGCTGGCGACTTCACCGCCGGCAAACATGCGGATCGACAGGTCGATCTGTTGCCCCAGCCCACCGGCTCCGACAAAGCCCATCACCACCGAGGCACGGATCGCGCACTCCCAGCGGTAGACGGTGTAGGAGAGCAATTCGGCGGCGACATTCGGCAACGTGCCGTAGGCAAACGCCGCCAGTCGACCGCTGCCGGCCTGCAACAACGCATGCGCCGGGCGTTGGTCGGTGGATTCGAAAATTTCTGCGTAGACCTTGCCGAGCATGCCGCTGTAGGTGATGGCGATGGCCAGCACGCCCGCCGCCGGCCCGAGGCCGACCGCGCGCACGAACAACAGCGCCCAGACGATCTCCGGCACGCTGCGCAAAAAGATCAGCAATCCGCGTACCGGCCAGCGCAGCAAGCGCCCGGGCAGGCTCGGCACGCCGCCCCGTGACGCCGCCGAGAGCGACAACGCGCGGCTGGCGATCAGACTTGCCGGCACCGCCAGCAGCAACGCCAAGGCCATGCCCGCCGTGGCAATCGCCAGGGTTTGCAGGGTGGCTTTGAGCAGCAGTTGCAGGAACGCTTGATCATGCGCGGGTGGCCAGAATGCCGAAACGAAACGGCCCATTTCGTTCTGGCTATCGGCCTGAAACAGCACGCCCAAGTCCAGCTCGCTGAGCTGAATGCCCGGCCACAGCAGGGCCAGCGCCAGCAGCGTCAGCAACAATCGCGGCCACGCCGCCGGGTCCCGTGAATCGGCTTTCAGCATCGCGGAATCTGCACAATCAAAGGCGCGACCGCTGGTGCAGGCGATTGCAGTTGTTCATTGGCGTACAGCGCATCGAGCTTGTCGCGGCTGACTTGATCGGATGGGCAATCGAAAAGAATCTGCCCGTCGCGCAAGCCAATGATCCGTGGAAAGTGCGCCAGCGCCAGATCCACCGCGTGCAGGCTCGCCACCAGCGTGACGTTGTGCTCGCGAGCATGGCGCGAAAGGATCGACAGCGTATGGCCGGCAAGCACCGGGTCCATGGCCGAGACAGGTTCGTCGGCAAGCAATATTTCCGGCGCCTGATACAGCACTCGCGCAATGCCGACGCGCTGCAATTGCCCGCCGGACAATTGCTGGCAATGGGCGAACAGTTTGTCGCCCAAGTCCAGCCGCGCCAACGCCGCGCGGGCGCCAGCCACATCCAGCGGATGCAGCAGATTCAACAGACTTTTACCCAGACTCCACTGGCCAAGTTTGCCGGCCAGCACCGCCGTAATCACCCGCTGACGCGGTGGAATCGGCGGCGCTTGATGCACCAGGCCGATGCGCGCGCGCAGCCGCTGCCGCTGGCGCGCCGATAAGTGCCAGGCGCGTTCACCGAGCACTTCGATGTCGCCACTGCTGGGCTTGAGCGCGGTGGCCAGCAGATTGAGCAGGCTCGACTTGCCCGCGCCGGACGGGCCGATGATTGCGACCTGTTCGCCGGCACCAATCTGCACGTCGATGTTGCGAAGGGCATCGACGCCATTGGCATGGCGCAGGCTGCCCTGGGTGAGGCGTAGGGTCATTTCAGCAGTTCGGCGGCGCGGGCGGCTTCCTCGATGCCCTTGTAGTTCTCGGGCTTGGTCTCGATGAAACGACTGGCGGCCTGCAGATCGAGAATTTTCTTCTGCTCAGGATTGGCCGGGTCGAGGTTGAGGAAGGCTTGCTTGATCTTCGCGGCCAGCTTCGGATCAAGGGTGCCGCGCACAGTCCAGTTGTAATCGAAGTAGGTCGGGGTGGTGGCGAAGACTTTGACCTTGTTGGTGTCGACCTTGCCGGCGTCGACCAGTTTCTGCCAGACGCTGGCGTTCAACACACCAGCGTCGACCTTGCCGGCCTGCACCCAGGCAACGGTGGCGTCATGCGCGCCGGAGTAGGCGACGCGGCTGAAGAAGCCCTCAGGCTTGATGCCGTCGTTTTTCAGCATGAAGTAACGCGGCATCAGGCTGCCCGAGGTGGACGACACCGAACCGAAGGCGAAGGTTTTGCCCTTCAGGTCGGCGAGGCTTTTCACGTTCGGGTCGGCGGTGATGAATTTGCTGGTGAACTGCGCGTCCTGCTCGCGCTGCACCAGCGGGATCACTGGCGTGGTGGCGTCGGTCTTCAAGCGTGCCTGCACAAAAGTGAAACCGCCGAGCCAGGCCATGTCGAGGCGATCGGTGGCCAGCGCTTCAACCACCGCCGGGTAGTCGGCGACAGGCACAAACTGCACCTTCATGCCCAACTGCTGTTCAAGATAAGCGCCCAACGGTTCGAACTTGCGCAGCAACTCGGTCGGGGCTTCGTCGGGAATCGCGCTGACGCGCAACACATCAGCGGCTTGCGTCATCAGGGCAGAAAAAGACAGCGCCAGACCGGCGGTGAGGGCGAGGGTACGCTTGAACATAGAATTCTCCGTTTCGTAAGCGTCAACATTCGAAGGGCAGCCGCTACCGGGCGGCGCGCCACGTCAGGGTAGACGAAACGGCGAGGTTATACGCATTCGCGAGGAGATTGGCCAGCCTCCGTGCCGGCGCGGTGTGTCTGTTTGTGTACGGTTGCGGTCAAGCCGCCTCGGGCAATTTGGCAATCACCTTGATCTCGAAATCGAAACCCGCCAGCCAGGTCACGCCGACAGCGGTGATGGTCGGAAACGGCGCTTCGCCCCAGAACTCCGGCACCACAGTCCAGATCGTTTCGAACGTCGAGTGCGGATCGACCATGAACACGGTGACATCCACCGCATCATCGAAGCTGCAACCGGCCGCAGCGAGGATCGCGTTGAGGTTGTGGAAGGCGGTGCGCACCTGATCGCGCAGATCGGCCTCGGGCGAGCCATCCTCACGGCTGCCGACTTGTCCGGAGACAAACAGAAACCCGTTGGAGCGAATCGCCGGCGAGTAACGGTGACGCTCATACAGGGCGTGGGGGGCGGGTGGGAATACTACATCGCGCTTGGACATGGGGCTGACTCCATCAGTGGTTGATGGAGTGACTTTAGGTATTTGCAGCTGCCGGATAAACGCGCAAGCTTGGCGTTCACTGTTTGCAAATTCCAAACAATCGAGAGGCGCGGATGGACCGGTTCGATGCGATGCAGGCCTTTGCCCGGGTGGTCGAGGCGGGGAGTTTCACCAAAGCTGCCGAAACCTTGCACATGAGCAAGACCACGGTGACGCAACTGGTGCAGCAACTGGAGGCGCGGCTGCGGGTCAAGCTGCTCAATCGCACCACGCGCAAGGTCAACGTCACCGCCGATGGTGCGGCTTATTACGAGCGGGTGATCAAGTTGCTGGCCGACATGGACGACGCCGAAACCAGCCTGCCCGGTGCCGCCGCACGGCCACGCGGGCGCTTGCGCATCGACGTGCCGAGCCCGTTCGCGCGGCACATTCTGGTCCCAGCCTTGCCGGAGTTTCACGCGCGCTACCCGGACATCCAGATCGACATGGGCGTCAGCGACCGCATCGTCGACATCATCGATGAGAACGTCGATTGCGTGGTGCGCGGCGGCGAGCTGCTCGATCAATCGCTGAGGGCGCGCAAGCTAGCCGATCTGCCCTTGGGGGTATTTGCCGCGCCGGCTTATCTGGCTCGCGAAGGTACGCCCGACCATCCACGCGAGCTGGAAGACTCCCATCATCGGGTGGTCGCGTTTCTTTGGGCTCGCACTGGTAAACCTCTTCCGTACACGTTGCACAATGGCACCGAGCGCCTGCAGATCAAGGGCCGGCATGTGCTTGCGGTAGATGACGGCAATGCCTATCTGGCGGCGGGGCTCGCCGGTATGGGTGTGCTGTGGTTGCCCACGTATATGGCCGATGCGCATGTCGCGCGCGGAGAGCTCGTGCCGTTGTTTGAGGGCTGGCGCCTGGAAAGCATGCCGCTATACGTCGCGTATCCGCCGAACCGGCATGTCAGCGTGAAGTTGCGGGTGTTTATCGACTGGATTGTGGCGTTAATGGCGTAGGGCTCTGGTGCGCTTATTGCTTTACGTGAAGGCAGGTCGTCAGAAAAACAACCAACCCGGCGACCCGAACGTGCTCGTGATGAGAGGTGCACGTTCGACCCAAGGAGCTATGCGCGTAATGAATATGTACATCGATATCGTCGGCGCCTGCAATTTGAGCTGCCCGTCATGCCCGATGGGTAATTCGGAAAATGCCAATTTCAAGAAAGCTATGCAGCTCGATATGTTCACGCAGATTGTCGATAAGGCACGGCGTGAAGGGGTCAAGGCGATCTTTTTGTACAACTGGACCGAGCCGTTGATTCACCCGCGCATCGGTGAGTTCGTTGAAATCATTAACGCTGCAGGTCTGCAAAGCGGCATCAGCTCCAACCTGAACCTGGCCAAGAACATTGAAAGCGCGATGCTCGCCAATCCCTGGTTCTTCCGTGTCTCCCTGTCCGGGTTCCACCAGGATACCTACCGCCAAGGGCATGTCGGCGGCGACATCGAAGTGGTCAAGCAGAACATGATCAAGCTGCATGACCTCAAGCAGCGTCACGGCCTGAATACGCTTATCGAGGTCTATTACCACCGCTATCTGGATAACCTCGAAGAAGAGGGGCTGATGCGCGAGTTCAGCGAGCGCCTGGGTTTCAATTTCTCCACCGGCTACTCGGTGATGATGCCGCTGGAAAAAACCTTCGCCATCGTCGAAGAAGATGCATCGGTCACCGACACGGACCGGGAAACCCTCAAGCGCCTGGCGTTGCCACCGTATGCAGACCTGGTCAATCTGGTCAAGCAATACCCTAAACAGGCGTGCACCCTGAAAGATGATTGGCTGGTACTCGATTGCAATGGCAATACTGTGCTGTGCTGCACGATTTTCAATCAGTCTGAATACAGCGTCGGCAAGTATCTGGACATGCCGGTGCAGGAATTGATGAGTCGCAAATCCACGCAAAAGAACTGCGTGGACTTGTGCAACCGCTGCGCGAAGAACGGTCTGCACATCTACTCCGCATCGCCCAACAAGGGACCGCTGGAAAGTCATGCGGTCAATCGCATCATCGACTTTCAACGACGCACGATTCTCGAACAGCCGATCGATAGCGAACGTCTGGGCCGTACAGGTGAAGTCAGCGCCGAGCATTTCGATGAGGCTCAATATCTGCGACTCAACGCCGACGTAAAGACTGCAATCGCCACAGGCGCCTTCTCCAGTGGCTATCAACACTACGTCCTGTTCGGGCGCCTCGAAGGTCGGCTCGGGGCTGGGTTGAATACGATCGTTTGAGATACCCGGGGCGACGGCCATGGGTTGTTTGAATGTGTGGCCCGATGACGTGATTGACTCTTTACCGGTTCCGGCCAACTATCGGCGCACAACAATGTGACCGATGGATTGAAACTTGACCGAACGACGCCAATTCAGCGGAGGCATGAAGGGGAAAAACCTCCGCTATCTGAATGAGCAAAGCGATGACGCGCAGTTGACGCGCACCGGTTTTCTGCTGCTCGAACACTTTTCGCTACCGGCCTTTACGCAGACGCTGGACGCCGTGGTGACTACCAATCTGTTGCGCCCGGGGCTGTTTACCTCGCGCACCTTCGGGCTGGGTGAGGGCGAGGTCATCAGCGACCTGGGGCTGGTGATCCGCCCCGATGCGCGTCTGGACTCAGCAGCGCTCGAGGAATTGGATCTGTTGGTGGTCTGCGGTGGTTATCGCACTGAACTGCGAGCGAGCGATGGGTTTGTGCACTTGCTCAAACTGGCGGCGGAACGGGGCGTCAGTCTGGCCGGGTTGTGGAACGGTTCGTGGTTTCTCGGCCGCGCCGGTTTGCTCGACGGCTACCGTTGCGCGATTCACCCGGAACATCGCCCCGCGTTGACGGAAATTGCCAAGGCTACGCACGTCAGCAGCGAGCCTTATGTGATCGACCGCGACCGTCTCACCGCGTCGAGCCCGTCGGGGGCTTTCCACATGGCGCTGGACTGGATCAAAAGTTTGCACGGCAAAGCGCTGGTCGAGGGCGTCGAGGACATTCTGGCGTTTGAGGAATCGCGCTACAGGCGGATCAAACCGGACGAAAACATCTGCGTCAGCGCGCCGTTGCGGGAAGTGATCAAGCTGATGGATGCCAACCTCGAAGAGCCGCTTGAGCTGGAACAACTGGCGGTCTACGCCGGCCGCTCACGGCGCCAGCTCGAGCGCTTGTTCAAGGAACAACTGGGCACCACGCCGCAGCGCTATTATCTGGAGCTGCGCATCACCGAAGCCCGCCGCCTGCTGCAACATACCGAGCTGTCGCAGGTGGAAGTATTGGTGGCTTGCGGTTTTGTCTCACCGAGCCATTTCAGCAAGTGCTACAGCTCGTACTTCGGTTATCGGCCTTCGAAGGAAAAACGGCTGGTCAAATAGATCCAGCCGTTTTAATACCCTGAGGGATTTCTTCAGAGATGGTCGGCATCCACCACTGCCTGGGCGAATGCCTTCGGAGCCTCTTGAGGCAAATTATGTCCGACCCCACCCTCAATCAACCGGAACTGATATTTGCCGGTAAAGCGCTTGGCATAGTCCTCAGGCTTGGGATGTGGCGCACCATTGGCATCGCCTTCCAGGGTAATCGTCGGAACGCTGATCGACGGTGCAGTCGCAAGCTTCTCTTCCAGCGCGGCATATTTCGCTTCACCCTGCACCAGGCCCAGACGCCAGCGGTAGTTGAACACGGTGATCTCGACGTGATCGGGGTTCTGCAATGCCTTGGCGCTGCGGTCGAAGGTAGCGTCGTCGAACTTCCACTGCGGCGACGCCAGTTGCCAGATCAGTTTGGCGAAGTCGTGGGTGTTCTTTTCATAGCCGGCACGGCCGCGTTCGGTGGCGAAGTAGAACTGGTACCACCACTGCAATTCGGCTTTCGGCGGCAGCGGGTTTTGCCCGGCGGCCTGGTTGCCTATCAGGTAGCCGCTGACCGCCACCAGCGCTTTCACGCGCTCTGGCCACAAGGCCGCGACGATGTCCGCCGAACGCGCGCCCCAGTCGTAGCCGCCCAGCACTGCTTGCTTGATCTTCAGTGCGTCCATGAAGTCGATCACGTCGCTGGCCAGCGCCGCCGGTTGGCCGTTGCGCAGGGTGTTTTTGGACAGGAACTGCGTGTCGCCATAACCGCGTGCATACGGCATCAGCACGCGGTAACCCTTGGCCGCGAGCAGTGGTGCGACATCGTCGTAGCTGTGAATGTCGTAGGGCCAGCCGTGCAGCAGAATCACCACTGGGCCATCAGCGGGGCCGGTTTCGGCGTAGGCCACGTCGAGCAAGCCAGCCTTGATGTGCTTCAGCGGGCCGAAAGGCGAGGGCGCGGAATAGCTCACGGCGGCGGGTTCTGTGGTTTGCGCCTGAGCGCTGCCGACGGCGCCGAACAGTGACAGCGCCAGGACTGACAAGCCGAGCGCGGCGGTGATTTTAGAGGTGTGCAGAGCCTGTGTCATGCTGACGTCTCCTTTGCGAGCCTGTGGCCAAGGGGCTGGATGAACCCTTGAAACCTTGGGTGCATTGAAGCGTGGCGAGGTATCTGCTCTGTGTCCCCAGAGAGCGTATTTGCATTGGGTTGTGTAGCAGCGGGGCGCGTACACAGTGTGATACATGGCGATGAAACGGTGAGTTTTCGCGCGAAAATAATAAGTCGCTGTTTTAAAACAAAAAATATTTCATCTCGGGCTTCCCAAACGATATGAATGTTGTTAAATTGCGCCCCGTTCTCACAGCGATCCTAACGGAGCCGCTGACCAGAGCTACAGGGGCGTCGCCAAGCGGTAAGGCAGCAGGTTTTGATCCTGCCATGCGTTGGTTCGAATCCAGCCGCCCCTGCCATCTACGAAAAAACGCCAACTTCGCAAGAAGTTGGCGTTTTTTTATGCCTGCGATTTACCGCGTTTGGAGCCAAGCAGGCGTGCGCGATGCCGAAGCACCGCGCACGCCGGTCACTCAGTGCGGTGCGCGCGGGATGGTTTTCATCAGGTCTTCGGGGCTGATGTGGCCGACCACGCTGCCCGGCTGCGGCAGGTTGAGGATGTGGCCTTTCATCTTGCCGATGATGTGCATCTCGCACGGCTTGCAATCGAACTTCAACGTCAGCACTTCATCGCCGTGGATCAACTGCATCGGCGCGACCTTGGTGCGCACGCCGGTCACGCCTTTGGCCTGTTTCGGGCACAGGTTGAAGGAGAAACGCAGGCAGTGCTTGGTGATCATCACCGGCACTTCGCCTGGCTCTTCGTGAGCTTCGTACGCCGCGTCGATCAGCTTGACGCCGTGACGGTGGTAGAAGTCGCGGGCCTTCTGGTTGTAGACGTTGGCGAGGAAGGTCAGGTGCGAATCCGGGTACACCGGCGGCGGCGTGGTTTCGGCCTTGCGGCTGCCACGCGGATGCGCGGCGACACGTGCCGCAGTCAGCGCTTCGATCACTTCGCGACGCAGCGACTTGAGCTGCGAGTTGGGAATGAAGAACGCTTGCGGCGCATCCAGCTTGATGTCGGTGGCGTGATACTGCGTGGTGCCGAGCTGGCCGAGCAGGTCGCGCAGTTGCTCCAGCGCCTGCTCCGGCTTGTTGGCGACGCCGAACGGCCCGTTGAGGGTGACGCTGGCGCTGATGCCTTCTTCGCTGGTCGCGGTCACTTCCAGCTGTTCTTCGCGCAGACGGGCGAACCAGCTCAGGGCCACGCGACGTTCTGAAGAGGTCTTCTGCAACGCCTGCTGCCAGTTGTGATCAAGGTTGCGATTGAGCGGGTGGCTTGGGCGCAGCTTGAACAGGCCTTCGGGCATTTCGTTCGGCTCGACGCGGTAGCGGTAGCGCTTCTCGCCGTCTTCTTCGAACTCGCCTTTGGCCTCGGCGATGTTGGCGCGGAAACCGACCACTTCGCGTTTGACCAGTACGTTCAGACCGTCACCGTTAGACAGCGGCTCATGGGTGACAACCTGCATGTCACGCTTGCCGACTTTTTCCACCGTACCGACCGGCAGGCCGGTGAAGGTGGGCGAATCGAAGGCGCCGATGTCGATCTTGCGATCGGTAACGAAGTAATCGGTGCTGCCACGGTGGAAGGTCTTTTCCGGGTCGGGCAGGAAGAAATGCACGGTGCGGCCGCTGGAGGCGCGGGCCAGGTCAGGGCGGTCTTCGAGCACGTCGTCCAGACGCTGGCGGTAATAGGCAGTGATGTTCTTCACATAGCCCATGTCCTTGTAGCGACCTTCGATCTTGAACGAACGCACGCCTGCTTCGACCAGCGCGCGGATGTTGGCGCTCTGGTTGTTGTCTTTCATCGACAGCAGGTGCTTTTCGTAAGCGATCACGCCACCCTTTTCGTCTTTCAAGGTGTACGGCAAGCGGCAAGCCTGGGAGCAGTCGCCCCGGTTGGCGCTGCGGCCGGTCTGCGCGTGGGAAATATTGCACTGGCCGGAGAAGGCCACGCACAGCGCGCCGTGGATGAAGAACTCGATGGCCGCGTCGGTTTCATCGGCGATGGCGCGGATTTCTTGCAGGTTCAGCTCACGGGCCAACACCAGCTGCGAGAAACCGGCCTGATCGAGGAACTTCGCTCGCTCGAGGGTGCGGATGTCGGTCTGGGTCGAGGCGTGCAGCTCGATCGGCGGAATGTCCAGCTCCATTACGCCCAGGTCCTGGACGATCAGCGCATCGACGCCGGCGTCGTACAACTGATGGATCAGCTTGCGCGCCGGCTCCAGTTCGTTGTCGTGCAGGATGGTATTGATGGTGGTGAAAATACGCGCGTGGTAACGGCGGGCGAACTCGACCAGTTCGGCGATTTCGCTGACTTCGTTGCAGGCGTTGTGGCGTGCGCCGAAGCTCGGGCCGCCGATGTACACGGCGTCAGCGCCATGCAGGATGGCCTCGCGGGCAATGGCGACATCGCGGGCAGGGCTGAGCAATTCCAGGTGATGCTTGGGCAAGGACATAGTTTTTTTAGTCAGGCGGTCACGGGCAAGGGGCGCATTGTACCTGTGAAACACCTGGGCGGCATCAGCGTGCCGATATCAGGTACGAAGGACCTAGCACAATACGAGGCAATGCATAACTGTAAAGTCTGTCAGTTGTCCGCCCGCGTCCAAAGCGTGAACATCAGGTGGGAGCGGGAAAGTCGCTCTGGCCTATATCACGCAAGACATTGGAGATTAATATCATGAAAGGAAATAACGCTTTTGCGACGCTTGGCATTGCGGATTTCGCGTCGTTTAAATCGCGTCCTCGGAAGACGGCCGAAGTGTATTACAAAGCGGTCGTTTCACCCGATCATCCGGGCATAGGCAAGCCAATATTCTCCGCTACTCGGCATCTTTATTTCGGCACAAAAGAGACGTTTAGCGTTATTGGTCAATATTTTACGGACGAGGTGGGTGAGATCATTTCATTTGTGATAGATCGCTCCCTTACGGACGGTACGCATGAAATTGGCGGGTTCGGAAGCCCTGTCGCGGGATTGATGACTATGTCGCATGAAATCTTATATGCGAAAACAGGAACAATAGAGTTTGCGCGCAAACACGAAGAAGGTATCGATTCGATTACGGCAACA
This sequence comes from Pseudomonas siliginis, assembly GCF_019145195.1. Classification (GTDB taxonomy): domain Bacteria; phylum Pseudomonadota; class Gammaproteobacteria; order Pseudomonadales; family Pseudomonadaceae; genus Aquipseudomonas; species Aquipseudomonas siliginis. The sequence continues at coordinate 516,910 of NZ_JAHSTW010000001.1, read as the reverse complement.
TTCAATTTTGAAATCGAGCACCGCGGGCAAACATACCGGGTATCAGAAGGTAAACTGTTTGTTGTAGCTAGCGGTCCACTTTAAGTTTTGTGGATAGACCGTTGACGCCAATTCGCTCAACGGGCGAGCCAGCGCTTGCCAAACGGCCCCATCCTGGTGGCTGCTGTGTTTGGCGCGCGCCCTTGAGTATTTCACTGCGTATGTCGCACCCCGGAATCGTGGCGGCACCCTACGCAGTATTTCCGCAAATCAGCCCTTGGCCGCCATCGCCGTCACTTCCACACGCATCCCTTCAACCGCTAGCGAGGCGACGCCCACCGCCGCCCGCACCGGCCAAGGCTTGGCGAAGTAGCGTTTGTAGACTTCGTTGAACGCCGCGCGATCAGCCATGTCGGTGAGGTAAATGGTCAGGTGCAGCACCCGGTCCATCGAACTGCCAGCACGTTCCAAGGCGACTTTCAGCGCTTGCAGCGTGCACTCGCTTTGCTCGGTGATGCCGCCGAGTTCCAGGCTGCCATCGGCGCGGGTCGGGATTTGCGTCGAGACCATGATCCCGCCAAAGGTGGCGACGTCGGAAGAAATCGAATCGGTGTCCGGATCAGGCGTGAAGATGATGTCTTGATTGGCCATGGGCATCTCTTGTTTGAGTGGATGAAGATCGCGCCAGTTTACAGATTCTTTCCCACCATGGCCCGGACGGGGACCGCGACACGTTTGTATAAGCGTGTATCAACGCTTAGCCGATACACACGGCAACACCAAACTGCGCCTTCGAGACACATCCGCCTTACATGCCAAGCCCAAAGTAGCCCTCACACCAACACTACGTTCAAGAGGGCACCACCATGTACCGTCCACTGTTTCTGGCTTCTGCCGTTGTCTTCGCCTCCCTTGCCGGTTTCGCCCATGCGGCGGATGCGCCGGCGACGAGCTGGCAGAAAGGTCTGAGCCGGACTGATCTGGTTCGCCAGGATCTCGGCGCTGACAATCGCGAAGTTATTCAGGCGCGTATCGATTTCGACGCTGGCGTCACCTCACCTCGGCATGCGCATCCCGGCGTGGAAGTGGCCTATGTCATCAGCGGCACGTTCGAGTATCAGCTCGAAGGGCGGGCGCCGGTGATACTCAAGGCCGGTGATTCGTTGTTCATTCCGGCGGGCGTTGCGCATGTGGCCAAAAACGTCGGCAACGAGAAAGGCGTCGAACTGGCCACTTACGTCGTCCCGAAAGGCGAACCACTGCTGATCCTCAAGCCATGAGGCGCCAGTCCGCTATTTCGAGCGCGGCTTGCTCATCGCGCGCTTGATGCGCATCCAGTCCTGATAGGCCGCCGTTCGTTTGGCGTCGGCCAGAGCCTTGGCCTCGGTGAAACGAGCCCAGGCTTCAGGGTTGTCGGTATCGTCCCCGATGAGTTGATAGGCCGCTTCTTCCATCAAGTCGGCCTGTCGGAACATCGCGGCGTTATTGGCCATCTCGTCATCCCATGATCGGCCGAAACCGAACCTCAAGAGGTGTTCAGTCATTTTGCGTGATCCTCCTCCCAGACCAGGGGTACTGATTCTCGCCATTGCACCCCGGTCACGCCAAAGCGCTCCGCCATCGGTTTGGAAAAACGTTTCAATGGAGGCCGACCGGGGCGCGGGATGGGCGCGATTCCTGCGTCGCAACTTGCCCACTGCCACGCTTCGGCGTTGTTCAGGTTTTTTGTGCGAATGACGAATGACCTGGGCTTTCCATGTAACAGGTACTCGATCACGTACAAGTCCACTGCGCTCATACATTTCCTCCGGCTGTTAAAAAGAGGGATGTCTGGCGAAATGAATAATTCAGAGAAAATTCTTTTGGCTGGGATGACCGGCATGCGCCGCTTGTTTTGCGTTATACCGCCCGTTGGGGCGTGTACAAGTTGAGGCGCCAATGCATTACATGATCTTGTAATGTCGCTGCTTAGAGTGGGGAGCTGAATAGAATGAAACGCATCTAAAACGACGCGTTATTCAGGAGGGGCTTCAGGAGTGAATGCATGAGGAGACAAAGTCTGCGTGAATCTCGGTGTCTTCAACCGCTGTGATCAGCCCGGCATGCAAAGCTTCTTCAGGATTGATAATGCGCGGAGCCGCTGTCAGGTATTTCTCTGTCTCCAATGCATTTTTCCCGTTACTGGTACGCTCGGCGACAATCTGCGCGTACAGATGCAAGTCGTAATCCAGGCTCATGGCATATTCCGACATGCGCGAATGATCAACCGCTCCCTGCAAGTGCCAATGAAAAGGGTGAAACAGAAACTTGCTATGAGTGCACGCGGTTCGGCGCTGGCCGGCGAGGAAAACGATATTGCCCATCGACTCGACCGTTCCCAGGTTATGGGTGTGTACCGGCACGGGCAGCGCCATCAGAAAGTTGTACATCGTGAAACCGTAACTGCATTCGCCACCCATGGTAGCGATGTTCAGAATCAACCTGGGGGCATCTTCCTTTACCGCACGCGAGGCTCTATCAATCAGCTGACCGCAGGTTGAAGCATTGATCGGGCCGGTAAAGTTAATCACGTGAACAGGCATGGCAATTTCCTCGACGGGCCGGGGCTCTGCGAACGGGCTCTTTGCGCAAGGACTGGTGCCCGTCAGTCAGGAGCAGCGTTCGTACGTTGGCGTCGTTTGCGTTTCTCGAGAGTTTTCAGAGTCAACGTTCAACTGCCTGCGCTCGTAACATTCATGTTGGGCACGATCGCTGTGCTGCGGGTGGCCAGGTTTTCTTTCAATGCACGAAGACCCAGCGTTGTCCGGCATTTTCTCCGGGGAGCTGCGCGTCGCTTCTGGAACAGCTTCAGCGCCTTCGCGTTGGTGTAACTGGCTTGGAGGAGTATGTGTGGAGGTGTTCATCTCTGCGCTCCGTCGAATATTACAAGGGCAGCGAGGCTGCCCTTGTACCGCTCACTTACGACTTGCGACCTCCACTGTGGCTGGATTGTCCGCCTTTGCGACCAGCCTCGGATGCTTTTTCACGATCGTTGGCGAAGTTGCCGCCAGACTGCCCGCCTTTTTTCCCGGACTCTTGCATCTTGTCACGATCGTTGCCGGCGTTACCTGTATTTTTATTTCCGGTGGTCATGATAGCTCTCCGATATCTATTAACGTTTCGCTAGTGATGTCCGTTTTCGTCATGGACACCTACTTCGATTACATATCGGTTCACGGTGTTTTGATTTTTTTTAATTGATCCGATGAGCGGTGCCTGCACTTTCTACTTGTATTGGCCAGTGGTGCACATATAACGAAAGGGGCTACGCTCAATCGCAATGGATAATAAAGAAAAACAGTTACACCCATGCCGAGCCGGCTGTTGAAGTTAATTGAACCTCGACTATCTGAACCGTGGCAACGGCCGATCAATTGGCTTGAGCGTCGAAAGCGTGTCGCGAATCAGCGGCGTATCCTTTTCGATGTCGTGCAGTCGATCGCGGATGCGCAGTGCTGTCGGATGCCCGCCTTGGTGATCAACCCAGTCGGCGATCTCTTTGCAGGCGGCTGCCAGGCGCGCCTGGCGGGCGTCGAGCAGGGTGAGGAGGGTGGTGATGGACTCTTTTTCGGACATGAAACACCTCCGTTCGCTGAAACGGCTGAGTTGCAACAAAAAGCCCGCGTGGCGCGAACCTTCAGATCAACTATAGAAGACCTGTGTGATCGTGCAAAAAATACCCAGTTCAGCTCATCGGCAAATCTTGTAGGAGTGAGCCTGCTCGCGATAGCGGTGGGTCAGTTGACATCTTCATCAACTCAAAGGCCGCTATCGCGAGCAGGCTCACTCCTACAGGGGAGTTGTGCGACTCAAGACGCCTCGCTCACCTCACACATCCGCTCGAGAAACATCGCCAAGGCTACTTCCTCGGCGCGCAGGCCTTTGCGCACTCGCGGGCGGGGCAGTTCGGCAAGGGCGCCGAGCATGAAATGTTCGAGCACGGCAGGGTGGATGTAGCATTTGCGACACACCGCTGGCGTGTTGCCCAGCTGTTTGGCGACGTTCTTCACCGCTTCGACCACATGGCGCTTGGCTTCGGTTTCCGACTCATGCTGCAGCTCGCGCAGCACTGCCAAAGCCAATGCGCTGCCCGCCCAGGTGCGGTAATCCTTGGCGGTGAATTCAGCGCCGGTGAGCTTTTGCAGATAGGCGTTGACGTCGGAGGAGGTGACAGTGTGCCGTTCGCCGTGTTCATCAAGGTACTGAAACAGGTTTTGCCCGGGAATCTCCAGGCAGCGCTTGATGATTCGCGCCAGACGCCGATCCTTGACGGTGATCTGGTGCTCGATGCCGCTCTTGCCACGGAACTGGAACAGGATCGCGCTGCCGTTGACCTCGACATGCCGACTGCGCAACGTGGTCAAACCGTAAGAGCGATTGTCCCGCGCATATTGCGTATTGCCGACGCGGATCAGCGTGGCGTCGAGCAAGGTGATGACCGTGGCCATGACCTTGTCGCGGCTGAAGCCCGGGGCGTCGAGCAGCGCCTCAAGCTGGCGCCGCAGTTTGGGCAGTGCCAGGCCGAATTCGCGAAGGCGCGAGTATTTGTCGGCGTCGCGCACTTCGCGCCAGCGCGCGTGATAACGGTATTGCTTGCGTCCGCGCGCATCGCGGCCGGTGGCTTGCAGATGACCGCACGGGTCGGCGCAGATCCACACATCGGTGTAAGCCGGCGGCACCGCGAGGGCATTGATGCGTTTGATTTCCTCCGGGTCGGTGATGCGCTGGCCCGACGGTTCGAAATAGACGAACTTGCCGCGCAGTTTTTTCCGGGTGATACCAGGCTGAGTGTCATCGACGTAATGCAGATCGGCGGGCAGGGCATCTGTCAGCACGGTATCGGGCATGGCGGTTTCCTTCGGTCATACGGCAGTCTGTAACTGATTGACCGCAGGCGCTGGCCGTCGTGCCGAATGTTTTACGCGAGCACCGCCACCGCCTTGATCTGCGCCCACAGCCGCTGGCCCGGATGCACGCTCAGTTGATCACGCGAGAAGCGGGTGATCCGCGCCAGAAGCGGCGTGCCACCGGCATCAAGGCGAATCAGCACGTGGGCACTGTTGTCAGCGGCCTGTTCGCTGATGACGGTAACGGGCAGACGATTGAGAATGCTGCTGGCTGCATCATTGTTCAGCGCCAGGCTGATGTCGCGGGCGTGCACTTTGCAGCGCAGAGTCTGGCCCACGGCCATCGGCGCATGGGTGACGCGAATGTTCATTTCGGTAGCTGGCAGTTGCAGGCTGAGCAATTGATAGGTGGCGTCGTAGGCGCTGACCTGGCCTTCGATGATGACCCCGGCGTCATCACCCATTGCCAAGGGCAGATCCAGGCGTGCGAGGGTCTCGCCGATCGGGCCGCTGGCGAGGGCTTTGCCATCACGGAGCAATACCAAATGATCGGCCAGGCGCGCGACTTCATCCTGGGCATGGCTGACGTACAGCAGCGGAATATCCAGTTCGTCATGCAGGCGTTGCAGGTACGGCAAGATTTCGCTTTTGCGCCGGCTGTCGAGAGCCGCCAGTGGTTCGTCCATCAGCAACAGTCTCGGGCTGGTCAGCAGGGCGCGGGCGATGCCGACGCGCTGCCGCTCGCCGCCGGACAGATGCTGCGGGTGACGCTCAAGCAAATGGCCGATGCCGAGCAGTTCGGTCGCTTGGTTGATATCGACCCGGCGTTGCGACTTGGCGATGCGTTTGAGACCAAACTCCAGATTGGCCAGCACCGACAGATGCGGGAACAGGCTGGCTTCCTGAAACACATAGCCAAGCGCACGTTTATGCGGCGGGACGAAGATGCCGTTGGCGCTGTCCTGCCAGATCTCGTCATTGATCTGCACAAAACCCTGCTCGGCGCGCTCCAGCCCGGCGATGCAGCGCAAGCAAGTGGTTTTGCCCGAGCCGGAATCGCCAAACAGCGCAGTGACGCCCCGGCCCGGCACTTGCAGATCAACATCCAGTTCGAACCCCGGATAAGTGCGTTTCAGGCGTACATCAATCATCGATCAGCTCCAGCCTGCGCGGGTTTTGCGGCTGGAATACAGCGCCAGCAACACCAGAAACGAGAACACCAGCATCGCCCCGGACAGCCAGTGCGCCTGGGCATATTCCAGTGCTTCGACGTGGTCGTAAATCTGCACCGATACCACGCGGGTCTTGTCGGGAATGTTGCCGCCGATCATCAGCACCACGCCGAACTCACCCACGGTGTGGGCAAAACCAAGGATCGCTGCGGTGATGAAACCGGGGCGCGCCAGCGGCAGGATCACGCTGAAGAACGTGTCCCAAGGATTGGCGCGCAACGTCGCGGCGACTTCCAGCGGGCGGGTGCCGATCGCCGAGAATGCGTTTTGCAGCGGTTGCACCACGAAAGGCATGGAGTAGGTTACCGAGCCGATGACCAGCCCGGTGAAACTGAACGTCAGCGTGCCCAGCCCCAGCCATTGAGTGAACTGGCCGAGAAAACCGTGCGGCCCCAGCGCCAGCAACAGATAAAAGCCGATCACCGTCGGCGGCAGCACCAGCGGCAGGGCGACGATGGCGCCAATCGGGCCGCGCAACCACGATGAGGTGCGCGACAGCCATAACGCGATCGGTGTGCCGATCACCAGCAGGATCACGGTGGTCAGTGACGCCAGTTTCAGCGTCAGCCAGATCGCGGCGAAGTCGGCACTGGTCAGCGACATTTACAGTTCATATCCGAAGGATTTGATCACCGCAGCGGCTTTCGGCCCTTTGAGGTAATCGACCAGGGCCTTGGCAGCGGCGCTGTCCCGGCCCTTGTTCAAGATCACCGCGTCCTGTTTGATCGGATCATGCAGGGTGGCGGGAACAATCCATGCCGAGCCACTGCTGATTTTGCCGTCCTTGTAGATTTGCGACAGCGCCACAAAGCCCAGTTCGGCGTTACCGGTGGAGACGAACTGGTAGGCCTGAGTAATGTTCTGGCCTTCGACGATTTTGCTTTTCGTGGCTTCGCTCAACTGGAGTTTTTCCAGCACCTGGGTGGCGGCGAGACCGTATGGCGCAGCTTTTGGATTGGCGATCGCAAGGTGTTGGTATTGGTTGGTTTTCAACATTTCGCCCTGCGCATCTACGTAGCCTTCTTTCGCTGACCACAGCGCTAGCGTGCCGATGGCGTAGGTGAAGCGCGAACCTTTGACGGTTTCGCCTTCCTGCTCAAGCTTTGCCGGGGTCGCGTCGTCAGCAGCGAGAAACACTTGGAACGGTGCGCCATTCTTGATCTGGGTGTAGAACTGGCCGGTGGCGCCGTAAGCGGCGACCAGCTTGTGGCCGGTGTCTTTTTCAAAGTCGGCAGCGATGGCCTGGATTGGCGCGGTGAAGTTGGCGGCGACCGCCACTTGCACTTCGTCAGCTTGCGCGGCGCCCATACTGAACATTGCGAGGAATGAGGCGAGGCAGACAGGGGCGAGGCGTGTGGCAGCAAGTGTCATGTAAAGGCTCCGTGATCGGCGGTAAATGCTTTGCTTTGGATAACGCCGATACACGGGCGCAATCGCTGTATACGGAAATATATAGCGATACGCCGCCAAGTGGCGAGGGAATAAATCCGCTCGCCGCGTAAATTCAATGACGGTTGAGTTTCGCCAAGGCGCCTTCGGCCAGTTGCCGGGTCAGTTCAGCGCTGCCGATATCCTTGCCGAGCGTAAGCGCCTGTCCGGCCCAGAGGTTGGCAAAGTCGGCGTCATCCTTGGCCCGCAGCGGCATCAGCGCACCGCCAGCCAACGGGAAGGCCGGCGCCTGCGCTGACATCGGGCCGAGTTCACGCATCGCCCGATTGACAATGCCCCGTGCCGGGCGTCCGGTAAAAATGTTGGTGATGGCGGTCTCGCTTTCCTTGGCGGTGCGCAGGGCCTTGTGGTGCGAGGCGCTGACCTTCGCCTCCGGGGTAAACAGAAACGCCGTGCCGACTTGCACCGCCGAGGCGCCGAGCATCAACGCCGCCGCAACACCCCGGGCATCGCTGATCGCACCAGCCGCAATCACCGGCACATTCACCGCGTCGACCACCTGTGGCACCAATGCAAAGGTGCCGACCTGGGTGCTCAGATCATCGCTGAGAAACATCCCGCGATGCCCGCCCGCCTCATAACCCATGGCGATGATCGCATCGCAGCCGTGTTGCTCCAGCCAGATCGCTTCTTCGACCGTGGTGGCAGACGAAAGGATTTTCGCCCCGGTTGCCTTGACCCGATCAAGCAGATTTTTCTCCGGCAACCCGAAATGAAAACTCACCACTTCGGGGCGGAATTCTTCGAGCACGGCACACGCGGCCTCGTCGAACGGAGCACGGTTGGACACCGGTGTCGGCGCCTCGAAATCGGCACCGAGTTCGCGGTAGTAAGGTTCGAGCAGATTTTTCCAGTCCCGGGCTCGCTGCTCATCAGGCGCCGGTGGCTGATGGCAGAAAAAATTGACGTTGAACGGCTTGGTGGTGTGCTGGCGAATCGTCTTCAGTTCTTCGCGCAGTTGCTCGATGCTCAGCATCGCTGCCGGCATCGAACCGAGGCCGCCGGCATTGCACACGGCAGTCACCATCGAAGAGTTGGTCGCCCCGGCCATCGGGCCTTGGATGATCGGCAGTTCGATACCGAGAAGATCAAGGATACGGGTGTCTGGCCACTGGCTCATAAAGCAATTCTCCGAACGATGAAACGGGCAGGGACGGCAAGCGGTTTTAGCAGCAAAACCGGCTGCGGCGCCAGTCTGAAATTCTGAACATTACGTGCAGTTTTTCAGCGTCGGTGTGGGTGGCTTAGCGAAAGTCGAGTGTGGCAATGTGTTGCGATGTGTTATTTCAGGGCACGCTTTCTTCCCATTATTTTCGAGGGGCCGTCATGTTCAATGCCATTCTGATCGACAAAGACGACAGCGGTTATCGCGCCAATCTGCAGCAAATCGATGAGCAGCAACTGCCCGAAGGCAACGTCAGCGTGAACGTCGCGTACAGCACCCTGAATTTCAAAGACGGCCTGGCGATCACCGGCAGCAGCCCGGTGGTACGCAAGTTTCCCATGGTGCCGGGGATCGATCTGGCGGGGACTGTAGAGTCGAGTTCGCATGCCGATTTCAAGCCGGGCGATCGGGTGCTGCTCAACGGTTGGGGCGTCGGTGAGAGCCACTGGGGCGGACTGGCGCAAAAGGCCCGGCTCAATGGTGACTGGCTTATTCCATTGCCCGAAGCTTTCACCCCGGCGCAAGCCATGGCCATCGGCACCGCAGGCTACACGGCAATGCTGTGCATTCTTGCACTGGAGCGCCATGGCCTGACACCGGATCACGGCGAAGTGCTGGTCACCGGCGCCAATGGCGGGGTCGGCAGCTTTGCCATCGCCTTGCTCAGCAAGTTGGGATACCGCGTGGTGGCCTCCACCGGCCGCGTGTCCGAGCATGAATACCTGCAGCAATTGGGTGCTGCCGACATCATCGATCGAGCCACCTTGTCCGAACCGGGCAAGCCGTTGGCGAAAGAGCGCTGGGCGGCGGTGGTCGATTCGGTCGGCAGTCACACGCTGGCGAATGCTTGCGCCAGCACACGTTCGGAAGGCGTGGTTGCGGCATGCGGGTTGGCGCAAGGTATGGACTTTCCCGCCTCGGTAGCGCCGTTCATTCTGCGCGGCGTGACGCTGGCTGGAATCAACAGCGTGACCCAGCCCAAGGCGCGCCGTATCGAGGCCTGGGGCCGACTGGCCAAGGATCTGGATTTCTCGTTATTGCAATTGATCAGTCACGAAATCAGTTTGAGCGAAGCCCTTGAGGCTGCGCCCAAACTGCTCGCCGGGAAACTGCGGGGCAGGGTGGTGGTCGACGTCAATCGTTGAGTTCGCGCGTAAGCAACTGACGCTTGCGCTCGACGCCCCAGCGGTAGCCGGAAAGGTTGCCATCGCTGCGCACCACGCGATGGCAGGGAATCGCCACCGCCAGGCGGTTGGCCCCGCAAGCCTGGGCCACGGCGCGCATCGAAGTCGGCGCGCCGATGCGTTGCGCGATTTCGGCATAACTGGCGGTGCGGCCTGCGGGGATCTCACGCAGCGCCTGCCAGACGCGCTCCTGAAACGCTGTGCCGCGTATATCCAGCGGCAAGTTCAGGCCCGTCGCGGGCGCTTCGACAAAGCCGACGACGCTGGCGATCAACTGTTCAAATTCGCTGTCGGCGCCGATCAGGTTGGCGTTGCGAAACTGATCCTGCAGGTTGCAGACCAGTTGATGCGGATCGTCGCCGAGCAGAATCGCGCAGATCCCACGTTCGCTTTGCGCCACCAGAATCGCCCCCAGCGAGCATTGGCCAACGGCAAAGCGAATGTCGTTGTTCTGCCCGGCGGCGCGGTAATCGGTGGGCTTCATGCCCAGCAGTTGATCGGCTGATTCGTAAAAACGGCTGTTGGAGTTGAATCCGGCGTCATACAGCGCATCGGTCACCGAGCCGCCGTCCGCGAGGCGCGCACGCAGCTTGCGTGAGCGGTGCGCCGTGGCGTAAGCCTTCGGCGTCAGGCCGGTCGCTGCTTTGAATAGCCGGTGGAAATGAAAAGGGCTAAGGCCAGCGGTGGCCGCGAGGCTGCTGAGCGCCGGCAGCGTTTCACAGGTCTCGATCTGCCGACAGGCTGCAGCCACGATCGCTGCATGCTGCGCATCACTCTGATCCTTGCTGGCGCGTTTGCTTGGCCGATACCCGGCAGCTTCGGCCAGTTCGGCGCTGTCGAAAAACTCGACGTTCTGCGGTTTCGGCAGGCGCGCAAGACTGCTCGGTCTGCAGTAGATGCCAGTGGTTTTTACCGCGTAGACAAATTGCCTGTCCGCACCCGGATCGCGCGCCACCACAGCGGCCCAGCGGGGATCGTGTTCAATGCTGATTGTCTTCGAAAGCGTGTCCATGAGAGGGAATCCGTTGACCTGTTTGAGTCAGGTTAACCAGCATCGTAACCCGCAACACTCCGCGCCTTGCGGTCAAACTTTTACTGATCGCCAGCAACGCGGAAGGTGATGTTGATGCGCCGCTCGCCCAAGAGCGGGTGACGGCCAGGTTTGATTGGCAGCACGCCGTGATAGCGCAGACGGTCCACGCCGCCCCAGACCACCATGTCGCCATGCAACAGCGGAATGCGCCGGGTTTTATCGCTGCGTTCGAAACCGCCGAACAGAAACATTGCCGGCAAACCTAGCGACAGCGAAACGATGGGCGCGGCATAACCTTTTTCGTCTTTGTCCTGATGCAGCGACATTTTGGCGCCGGGGACGTATTGGTTGATCAGGCAGGAGTCGGCCTGAAAACCCGGGAAACCGGCGCGCTCAGCCGCTTGGTGTGCCAGTTCGGCAAACACCGCCGGCATCGACGGCCACGGCAAGCCGCTGAGTGGATCGACGCTGGAATAACGGTAACCGCTGCGATCAGTGATCCAGCCCAGCTGTCCGCAACTGCTGGTGCCGACCGACATGCTGAAACCGCCGGGGGTGACCATGTGGCGTAGCGGGGCGGCGGCAAGAATGGCGTCGAGCCCGGTCAGCAGTTGCTCGACCTGCGGCAAGGCGAACCCGCGCAGCACCCACGATTGTTCGCCGATCTGCTCGGCGCGGGGCTGCTGTACGGGTTCGTTGTCGGCGAACAGGTCTAAGGTGGTCGGTTGCATAGGTTGGTTACAGCGCTTTGCTGACCTTGATGTCACTGAGCTCTTCGTCAGCGTGCATTTTCTTCAGCGCCGCTTTCGCTTCCTCGTCAGTGCCGGTTTCCAGCTCGGCGAATTCGAAACGCTGTTCACCGTCCAGTTTGTACTTGATCACGTATTTGGTTTTTTGCGCCACGGTCATGTTTCCCTTTCAGAATAGGCTGCGCGTCTCAGCTCAGTTTAGTGCTGGAGCGACGGATGATCTTGATCGAGTGGGTCAGCGTCGGCTTGCGCGTCACGCTGATTGCGCGGCGGTTGACGGTGTCGATGGTGATGTTCCAGAAGCCGGTGCTCGGTGCGGTGATGCGTGCCGGGAACGTGTCGAACGCGCCGCCGTGGTAGGTGTGACGGCCGCCGTTTTTGAAGCTGCGGAAGTTGGCGTCGTTCATCAAACGGATGTTGCACATCTGCGAGCATTGAATGACGACGATGTCGTCTTCATTGAGGTGCTCGCGCTGGTGAATGAATTTCATGGGCGCCTCCAGAAGGGCTTTTTCTACTAAATCAAAACGATAGCTTGTCGATGGGCGCAGTTTATCAGCCCGCACGGGTTATTATCTGGCCGTCGGGCGTTGCTTTGACAAATTTTGAACAGAACTTCGCCATGGCGGGCGGGTTAAATGCACAAGGCCCCGGAGAAAAGCGGCATTTGTGCTGTCGGACGGTCTTTAACGGAGGATTTATATGAAGTGGGGTGTGGTGTGTGTGCCGTTGATTCTGGCGATGGCCGGTTGTGCAAATGTTTCCGAAATCAATGAAACGCTGCCAACCATGAGCGTGATCTCCGGCAAAAAGCCCCAGGAGTATGCGCAGTGTCTGACCGACAAGCTCGCTGACAGTCGTGGTGCGTTGCAAGTCCAGCCGCAGAAGGACGGTGTACGAGTCATCGTTCCCGGCAAACTTTCGTCAGGCCCGGCAGCCGTGTTTGATATCGAAGATCGCGCCGGCGGCAGCAGCATCAAGCTGCATGAGCGCATGTCCAACGTGCCGGTTCGCCCTCGCGATGTACAGAAAGCTGCGAACGCCTGTATTTCCGGCTGATAGACTAGCGAACATCACCACCCGATGCCGTCACAGTCCTGCTGTGGCGGCATTGTCATTTATGGAGTCGCAATGAAGCGAGAGCACGTGCGGGAGCGCCACGCAGAGGGCCTTATCTCTGCCACTCATGTCATCCAGAACCCGGCGAATCCGGGTGAATGGATCGTGTTTTTCAAGAAGAGTGCAGGGCGCAGCTACTTTTTGGTGGATGACAATGACGAGGTCGAGTCCTTCAATCGGCTCGACGACCTGATCGAGGTCGTCCGTGGCCTCGGGATCAAATTCGCCGAAATCCACATGTAAGGCTTACTTGCAGACGACCACGACGTTACGGGTCTTGTAATTGCCAACGTCAACGCCCAGGGTTTTGTCATCTTCCTTGGGCGCCGGTGTGCCATCAGTGCCGACGATGCGATAGCCGGTGCCAGCGCAGGAGGCATCGGCCTTTTCGTAGCACATGGCCCATGAATTGGCTTCGCCGGAACAGTCGATGCTCAGACCCTGTTCGCCATTGTTCAGATAGGTGGGCTGCGAAGTGGCACAGCCGCTCAGTACCAATACCGCGAAAAGCGGCTGCAGTTTGTTCAGGTTCATGGTTGCGAGGTCTTCAAGTGGGGGACTGGTTGCTCTGACAGCGCCGCGATGAAAAGGTTATAGCGATTGGCCACTTGTTTGCCAACAAAGCACAAAAAAGCCCTGCAGCTGGCAGGGCTTGGCGCGAGTGCTAAAAGGATCAGTCCTGATCTTTGCCTCGGCGCTTGGAAGAAGCAGGCGTATCAGTGAACACCGAGGCCACATCTGTCGCCATCTGCTCGCTGTCGAAAGGCCCGGCGATGTGTTCGCCATTGGTAGTGGTCAGCGTCCACTTGCCGTCTTTCTTGTCGATCACATACCCGTTGATGATTTTTACCGCAGCCATCTAGTCTGTCTCATTCGCTGGTTCAAAGGCGCCATGATAGCGGCAAATGCTCGCAATGGGGGCTGATAAGCGTATGGTGATCCTGTTTGCCCGGATCTTGAGCTACGCTGACTCCGCCGCTGAAATACCCGGATGGAACTATCCGCGCGAATATTTCTCTATGTTGGCATCGGTTAGCCAGCGCGGGGCATTGTAAGGCGCACGCCGCCTGATTAGACTGCCCCGAAACTCGTACACACAGCCTTTTCAAGGACTTATATGATCAAGAAATGCTTGTTTCCAGCAGCCGGTTACGGCACTCGCTTCCTCCCAGCGACCAAAGCCATGCCTAAAGAAATGCTGCCGGTGGTAAACAAGCCACTGATCCAGTACGGCGTTGAAGAAGCACTGGACGCGGGCCTGACTGAGATTTCCATCGTCACCGGCCGTGGCAAGCGTGCTCTGGAAGACCACTTCGACATCAGTTACGAGCTGGAAAACCAAATCAAGGGCACCGACAAGGAAAAGTACCTGGTCGGTATCCGCAAGCTGTTGGACGAGTGCTCGTTCTCCTACACCCGTCAGACCGAAATGAAAGGTCTGGGCCACGCGATCCTGACTGGCCGCCCGCTGATCGGTGACGAACCGTTCGCCGTGGTCCTGGCGGACGACCTGTGCGTGAACATCGATGGCGACGGCGTGCTGACCCAGATGGTCAAGCTGTACAAGCAGTTCCGCTGCTCGATCGTCGCGATCCAGGAAGTCGATCCGCAGGAAACCAACAAGTACGGTGTCATCGCTGGCGAAATGATCCGCGACGACATCTACCGCGTGCACAGCATGGTCGAGAAGCCAAAGCCGGAAGACGCGCCGTCGAACCTGGCGATCATCGGTCGCTACATCCTGACCCCGGACATCTTCGACCTGATCGAACAGACCGAGCCAGGCAAGGGCGGCGAAATCCAGATCACCGACGCCCTGATGAAGCAGGCCCAGAACGGCTGCGTCATGGCCTACAAGTTCAAGGGCAAGCGTTTCGACTGCGGTGGTGCTGAAGGCTACATCGACGCGACCAACTTCTGCTTCGAAAACTTCTACAAGACTGGCAAGGCTTACTAATAGTCTTCGCCTCGTCTGCAAAAGAAAGCCACCTTCGGGTGGCTTTTTCATTTTCCGCCCTTATATGGATGGCAGTGCTTGCCCAATGAATGGCTGCGGGTATGCTGATGGCCTGCCGAGGAGATAGAAATGGCCTACGATTTTGACCTTTATGTGATTGGTGCCGGTTCCGGCGGTGTGCGGGCTGCGCGGTTTGCCGCAGGCTTCGGGGCGAAAGTGGCGGTGGCAGAAAGCCGTTACCTGGGCGGCACGTGCGTCAACGTCGGCTGCGTGCCGAAAAAGCTGTTGGTCTACGGCGCGCACTTTGCCGAGGACTTCGAGCAGGCGTCCGGTTTCGGCTGGAACCTGGGCGAAGCCAACTTCGACTGGGCCACGCTGATCGCCAACAAGGACCGTGAAATCAATCGCCTTAACGGCATTTATCGCAATCTGCTGGTCAACAGCGGCGTGACCCTGCACGAGGCGCACGCGAAAATCGTTGGGCCGCACGAGGTCGAGGTTAATGGCGAGCGCTTCACCGCGAAAAACATTCTGATCGCCACCGGCGGCTGGCCGCAGATCCCTGAAATTCCGGGGCATGAGCATGCGATCGGTTCGAACGAAGCGTTCTTCCTGAAAGAGTTGCCCAAGCGTGTGCTGGTGGTGGGTGGCGGTTATATCGCGGTCGAGTTCGCCGGGATTTTCCATGGCCTCGGTGCCAACACCACGCTGCTGTATCGCGGCGATCTGTTCCTGCGTGGTTTCGATGGGTCGGTGCGCAAGCACCTGCAAGAAGAATTGACCAAGCGCGGCCTCGATCTGCAATTCAATGCCGACATCGCGCGCATCGACAAACAGGCCGACGGCAGCCTGAAGGCGACGCTCAAGGATGGTCGCGTGCTCGAAGCCGACTGCGTGTTCTACGCCACCGGCCGGCGTCCGATGCTGGACAATCTCGGCCTGGAAAACACCGATGTTCAGCTCGACGACAAGGGCTTTATCAAAGTCGACGACCAGTATCAAACCACCGAGCCGTCGATTCTGGCGCTGGGCGACGTCATTGGTCGCGTGCAACTGACCCCGGTCGCTCTGGCCGAAGGTATGGCCGTGGCGCGGCGTCTGTTCAAGCCGGAGCAATACCGTCCGGTGGACTACAAGATGATTCCGACCGCCGTGTTCAGCCTGCCGAACATCGGCACAGTCGGTTTGAGCGAAGAGGAAGCGCGCGAATGTGGCCACGAAGTGGTGATTTTCGAAAGTCGCTTCCGGCCGATGAAGCTGACCCTGACTGACTGTCAGGAGAAAACCCTGATGAAGCTGGTGGTCGACGCCAAAACCGACAAGGTACTTGGCTGCCACATGGTCGGGCCGGACGCTGGCGAGATCGTGCAAGGTCTGGCGATCGCCTTGAAGGCCGGCGCGACCAAGCGCGACTTCGACGACACCATCGGGGTGCACCCGACGGCCGCCGAAGAGTTCGTCACCATGCGTACGCCGGTCAGCGCTTAAGCATCCTTCGCTTTGGCTGAGTCTGGTGCTGCCGCAACGGTAGCCGCCAGACGCTGGCTGTCTTCAAGGCTTGCCTGAACCTTGAGCAATTCCTTTTCCAGTGACTGATTGAGCTGCGTCTGCTCGTCGACGCTCTGCTTGAGGGCTCGGCTTTCCAGTGTCGCCACGCGCAGACGTTCCTGGAGAAGGGTGCGCTCGCTGTCCATGCGCGTGGCCTGCTCGAGCAACTGATCCTGACGCTGATTGCTGTGCTTGAGCTGATCCTGCACCAGGTTCAGCTCGCGCTGAGTGCCACGGTTTTCGGTGAGCAGGCGTTCGTTATCGCGGTGCAATTGTGTGATCTCATCCTGACGCACCAATGCGCTCTGCTGGGCTTGACGCAATTCTGCCTGTATCTGCTGAAGTTGCCCTTCGTGGCGGGCCTGCTCCTGCTCGCGCTGTTCCTTGGTGGCGTTACGGTAATGCTCCAGCGCATCGCGGGCGTGCAGGTGCTTTTCTTCCAGTGAGCGGATCTGCTCGTCCTTGTCCTGCAAGCGCAATTCAAAGTCGGCCAATGCCTGGTTGAGGCCGGCGTTGCGCGTCTGTTCGGTTTGCAGCATCGAGCGGGTGTTGCTCAGCGCTTCGGATTCGCGTTGCAGTGCGGCGCCTTGAATGTCGTGGTCGTGCTCGAGTTTTTCCAGCGCCTGGCGAACCTGTTTCAGCTCGGTTTCCAGTGCTTCGCGTTGCTCCTCGAACTGTTCGCGGGCTTGCTCGATGGGTTCCTGTGCTTGTTCTTTCAGGCGCTGGGCGAGGCGAGAGACGAGGGCGGTGAGCTCATCATCGATCGGTTCTGCTGACGCCTCATTCGGCTGTGCACCGTCGTCCAGTTCTTTCAGATAGCGATGGATCGTGGTTTTCGAGCCGGTGTTGCCCATTTCAATGCGTACTGCATCGATGCTTGGGTGTTCGCCGCGAGCCAGGATCGCTGTGCGTGCGATTTGCACCAGTGCTTTGGTAATGCCGCCACGGGCCATGTGAACTCCTACGTTTACGTACTGTGGTACATGCCACTAAAGTACGCAGTGTACCATGCTGAAAATATAGGTAAATCTTTGAAATAAAACAGGCGGGATATACTGGTATTACCCAATGTCAGGGGGCAAAATGCGCCTCTGCATGTCTGAACCCGTACACCAGCGAGAAAACTGCCATGAGCGACATCGATCGATATCTGCAAGCCGCCACCCGCGACAACACTCGCCGCAGCTATCGCATGGCCATCGAGCACTTCGAGGTGACGTGGGGCGGATTTCTCCCGGCTACTGCCGACAGCGTTGCGCGCTATCTGGTGGAGCACGCTGGCGTGCTGTCGATCAACACTCTGAAGCTGCGTCTGTCCGCGCTGGCGCAGTGGCACAACAGTCAGGGCTTTGCCGATCCGACCAAGGCGCCAGTGGTGCGCAAGGTGTTCAAGGGCATTCGTGCTTTGCATCCGGCGCAGGAAAAGCAGGCCGAACCGTTGCAGTTGCAGGATCTGCAACGAGTGATCGATTGGTTGGAACAGGAGGCGCAAACCGCCCGCGAGGATCAGGATCGCCCGACCTTGCTCAAGGCGTATCGGGATCGCGCGCTGATTCTGTTGGGCTTCTGGCGCGGCTTTCGCAGCGACGAGTTGTGCCGCTTGCAGATCGAGCATGTGCAGGCGAGTGCTGGCAAAGGAATCACTTTGTATTTGCCGCGCAGCAAGGGCGACCGGGAAAACCTCGGACAGACTTATCAGGCCCCGGCGCTGTTGAAGCTGTGCCCGGTGCAGGCTTATATCGACTGGATCACCGAAGTCGCGCTGGTGCGCGGCGCAGTTTTCCGAAGCATTGATCGGTGGGGCAATCTGAGCGAGGAGGGCTTGCACGCCAACAGCATCATTCCGCTGTTGAGACAGGCCCTGCAACGTGCCGGGATTGCCGCCGCCAACTACACCAGCCATTCACTGCGGCGTGGCTTTGCCACATGGGCGCATCAAAGCGGCTGGGATCTGAAATCACTGATGAGTTACGTTGGCTGGAAGGACATGAAATCCGCCATGCGCTATGTTGAGGTCAGCCCATTCCAGGGAATGGCTCGGATTATGGATAAGCCGGATCAGTCGTAGAGATCGTTTTCTTCTATTAATACAGTCAGCTAATAGCGAAAACAAATCAACAGTATCAGGTTTGCCAATGAGCCTTCCGTCGAGTGAGTGGGTAGGATTCACCCATCAACTTCATAACCCCTGACGGAGAGTCATCGATGCCTATCATCAACAGCCAAGTAAAACCGTTCAAAGCTACCGCGTTCAAAAACGGCGACTTCGTTCAAGTCTCGGATGCTGACTTGAAAGGCAAGTGGTCCGTAGTGTTCTTCTACCCAGCCGACTTCACCTTCGTGTGCCCAACCGAGCTGGAAGACTTGGCTGACAACTACGCTGAGTTCAAGAAGCTGGGCGTGGAAATCTACAGCGTTTCGACCGACACCCACTTTGCTCACGCTGCCTGGCACAACACTTCGCCAGCCATCGGCAAAATCGAATACACCATGATCGGCGACCCTACCCAAGTCATCTCCCGCAACTTCGACGTGCTGATCGAAGAAACTGGTCTGGCTGACCGTGGCACCTTCGTGATCAACCCTGAAGGCCAGATCAAAATCGTTGAACTGAACGATGGCGGCGTTGGCCGTGACGCTTCCGAGCTGCTGCGCAAGATCAAGGCTGCTCAGTACGTCGCTGCACACCCAGGCGAAGTTTGCCCGGCCAAGTGGAAAGAAGGCGAGGCCACTCTGGCTCCGTCGCTGGACCTGGTCGGCAAGATCTAAGTCTGTGACATGCAACGCAGGGCGGCACGCCGCACCTTCTTAAGTTAGCTGCACCGCCCAATAAAAATGCCCGGGCGAGATTCGCTCGGGCTTTTTTTCGCCTCAAATAAAGGAAATCGCCCGTATGTTGGACGCCAATCTTAAAGCCCAGTTGAAATCGTACCTGGAACGGGTCACCCAACCGATCGAGATCGTTGCATCCCTCGACGACGGTGCGAAATCCCGTGAAATGCTGGACCTGCTGAAAGACGTTGCCAGTCTTTCGAGCCTAATTACCCTGATCGACAGCGGTGACGATGCCCGTAAACCATCGTTCTCGATCAATCGCCCTGGAGCCGACATCAGCCTGCGCTTCGCCGGCATTCCAATGGGCCACGAATTCACCTCGCTGGTGTTGGCCCTGCTGCAAGTCGGCGGCCACCCGTCGAAGGCCAGCGTTGAAGTCATCGAGCAGATTCGCTCGCTCAAAGGCGAGTTCAGCTTCGAGACTTACTTCTCGCTGTCTTGCCAGAACTGCCCGGACGTCGTCCAGGCGCTGAACCTGATGGCCGTGCTCAACCCGAACATCCGCCACGTCGCCATCGACGGCGCGCTGTTCCAGGACGAAGTCAACGATCGCAAGATCATGGCTGTGCCGAGCATCTACCTCAACGGTGAAAACTTCGGCCAAGGCCGCATGGGACTGGAAGAAATCCTCGCCAAACTCGACACCGGCGCGATTGAGCGTCAGGCCGAGAAGATCAGCGCCAAGGAAGCCTTTGACGTGCTGGTTGTCGGCGGTGGCCCGGCCGGTGCTTCGGCGGCTATTTATGCCGCACGTAAAGGCATCCGCACTGGTGTCGCGGCTGAGCGCTTCGGCGGTCAGGTGCTCGACACCATGGCCATCGAGAACTTCATTTCCGTGCAGGAAACCGAAGGGCCGAAACTGGCCACGGCGCTGGAAGAACACGTCAAGCAGTACGACGTCGACATCATGAACCTGCAACGTGCCGACAAGTTGATCCCGGGCAAGAACGGCGAACTGCATGAAGTCCACTTCGCCAGCGGTGCAACGCTGAAAGCCAAGAGCGTGATCCTCGCGACCGGCGCACGCTGGCGCGAAATGAACGTCCCGGGCGAGCAGGAATACCGCAACAAAGGCGTGGCGTACTGCCCGCACTGCGACGGGCCGCTGTTCAAGGGCAAGCGCGTAGCGGTGATCGGCGGCGGTAACTCCGGCGTTGAAGCGGCCATCGATCTGGCCGGTATCGTGTCGCACGTAACGCTGCTGGAATTCGACGTACAACTGCGCGCCGATGCTGTGTTGCAGCGCAAGCTGCACAGCCTGCCGAACGTCACGGTGATCACCAGTGCGCAAACCACTGAAGTCACCGGCAATGGTGAGAAGGTCAACGGTCTGCGTTACAAGGATCGCACTACAGATGAGCTGCGCACGGTTGAGCTGGAAGGCATCTTCGTGCAGATCGGTCTGCTGCCGAACACCGATTGGCTGAAGGGCACCATCGAGCTGTCGCCGCGTGGCGAGATCATTGTCGACAACCGTGGCGAGACTTCGATCTCGGGGATCTTTGCAGCGGGCGACGTGACGACTGTGCCGTACAAGCAGATCGTGATCGCAGTGGGCGAGGGCGCCAAGGCTTCGCTGAGTGCGTTCGATCACTTGATTCGCACTTCGGCCCCGGCGTAACTGCCAGGTCGAAAACGAAAAAACCCATGAGCGATCATGGGTTTTTTTGTGCCTGGCACAAATCCAAATGTGGGAGCGAGCCTGCTCGCGAAAGCGTCTAATCAGCCAACATCATTGTTGAATGACATACCGCCTTCGCGAGCAGGATCGCTCCCACAATGGATTTATATCGTCAGTTACAGCGGCGCAGGCTGAATGATCTCGACCCAGTAGCCATCCGGGTCCTTGATGAACGCCAGGCTCTTCATCCGGCCGTCGGTCAGGCGCTTCTGGAAATCGCAACCCAGCTCTTCAAAGCGTGCACACGCTGCGACGATGTCCGGCACCGAAATGCAGATGTGACCAAAGCCACGCGGGTCGGTGTTGCCGTTGTGATAGGCGAAGTCGGCATCGTTTTCGGTGCCGTGGTTGTGGGTCAATTCGAGAATGCCTGGAATCGATTTCATCCATTCGGTACGCGCGGCAGCATCGGCCGGGATCTGCGCTTTATCGACCAGCGCAAGGAAGTACAGGCTGAATTCGGCTTCCGGAAAATCACGCTTCTCGACCAGCGAGAAACCCAGGACGCGGGTGTAGAAATCCAGCGACTTGGTGATGTCCTTCACGCGCAGCATGGTGTGGTTGAACACGAAGTTGCGGGTTGCGCTGTCTGGCGTGGCGGTCACGCCGGGAAAAGTGTTCAGTTCGTTGAGGCTCATGGGCCCTCCAATAACAATGGGCGAGTGAATGGGCGCAATGATACGCATGCCGGCCGGCATCGCCAAATGCAAGGCGGGCTTGCCCTGCGCGAGGGCGGGGCTCAGACTTTGCCTTCTATCTACGAGTGCGTCCGGCAATGATCCGACTGTTCAAATCCGTGTTTGTTTTTTTTGCTTTGTCATTGGCCGTGGTTTTCCCGGCCATGGCCGAACCGAGCATCACCTGGCCGGCGGGCTGGAAGGTTGAAATGTTGCCGGATACCGCGCCGCCAGTCTCGCGGCAAAGGGCGGTGAAGCTCGATGCTGACGGCAATCAGGTGATGGTGATGGAGTTGACCATGACGCAAGTGGAGGCGGGGCATCAGGTCAATTTGCAAGGCGTGTTGCTGGAGATGCGCAAATCCATCCAGAAGGATTTCTTCCGCAGTGGTTATCAGAGCGTCTGCAACCGAATCCATCCGGCTGCGCTCGGATCATTGACCGGGTTGGAGACGACCTGCACGATCACCGAGAACGGCCGGCACGTATTATCACAAACGCTGGTGGCCGCCGTGGAAACAGACAAGGCTTATGTACTTTCATATGCCGGTCAGGCTGACGTTTATAAGGGAAGCGCGGACGAGATAGAGGCGGCGCGCAATAGCCTGAAATTATAAACGCCCGTACTAACTCGTAGCGGTTCGAATACCGGAAAGGATTAAGCACATAGTTTGATCAAGCGCTCGAGGTAACATCGCGCAGCAAAATGTTTAGCCTGATGATTCAGAAGCGTTACACAAATTTCCAACTTGTTCGATGAAAATCATTTCATTTGTTAGATATTGTCAATAAAAAAGCCCTGCATCAGGCAGGGCTTTTTGTTGACGTCAGATTAACCGCGCAACCATGAATCCACGGTGGCCGCACCGTACTGTTCTTTCCAGGCTTTCAGGCCGCGATGATTGCCGCCCTTGGTTTCGATCAGCTCGCCAGTGTGCGGGTTCTGGTAAACCTTGACGACGCGGGCGCGGCGGGTCTTCGGCGCTGGGGCGGCCTGCAGACCAGACTTCGCCGGGTTCGGGTCGAGGATGGCGATGATGTCTTTCAGGCCTTTGCCGTAGGTTTTCATCAGTCCCTGGAGCTTTTCTTCGAATTCGATTTCTTTCTTCAGCCCGGCATCGTTCTTCAGCGATTCCAGCTGTTTGAGCTGTTCCTGAAGGGCCTTTTCAGCTGCGCGAAATTCAGCGAGTCTGGACAATATCTTTACTCCAATAGTGTGTTTGGCTGATACCAACCGCAAACAAAGCTATAAGCCAAGAGCCTGGAAGCGACTCGGTGATAATTGGCTCACCTGCCAGTCTGGCTCAGGTTGAAAAAATTGTAGTAGTTAATGCGACAAGAGTAAATCCTGATGTTGTCGCCATGTAACAACAATGACTTTTTGTATCAATTTGGTGCGGTTGTTCGGCGGGCAGTGTCGGCGATTTAATGATGAGTTAATGCTTCGAGGAAATCAGCGCCAGGCATCGGTCTACCGTACAAATAGCCCTGCAAAAAGTTAACGTTATGCTCGGTCAGGTAATCAGCCTGGGCCTGAGTTTCGACACCTTCGGCAACAATGCCCAAGTCCAGTTTGGCCGACAGTTCAATGATGGAGTCGAGAATATGCCTCGATAGCGCGTCTACGCCGATCATGGCCACGAAGCTCTGATCGATCTTTAGAAAGTCGACGTTGAAGGTGCGCAGATAACCAAGGCTCGAGTGTCCGGTACCAAAGTCGTCGATTGCGATTTTCACTCCAAGTGCGTGCAATTGCTCAAACAACTGAAGCGTGATGTCGTTCGGCTCGATCAGTTCGCGCTCCGTCAATTCCAGTACCAGTTCGACGCTGCCGGGCGCAAACGCCGCCAAGAGGTCCCGACAATCTTCGACCAGCTCCAGATCCTGGCAGTGGCTGGCGCTGATGTTGATGCCGATATGGAAAGGTTTGGCGAAGGCCGCAGAATGCGGTCCCAGCAGGGCGGCAGTCTGTTGCATCAGCGCGCGAGTCATCGGCACGATCAAGCCTGAATGCTCGGCAAATGGAATGAACAGATCCGGGCGTACGAGGCCCTCTTTCGGGTGATTCCAGCGCATCAGCACTTCGGCACCCGACCATCGCTTGCTGTCGCCGTGAACCACGGGCTGGAAGTACGGAATGAATTCCCCGGCCTCAAGTGCGCGCATCATTTCGTGGCTGGGCGAGGTCGATCGCTTCTGAACGAAGTGGCCAATGGCACCGGAGATTGCTCCGAAGAAAATCAACAGACTGAACAGCGGAGGATATTCAGCCGCCATGTAACGCCGGACTTCGCCCTGGGGGAAACCCGCCGACACTTTGAAACCGTAACGCTTGGATTCCAGCAGGCTGTGCGCGACCGGCGGGGCAGGCAGTGATCCCTGATGAACTTTGCCGTCGGCGGACAGCCAGTTATGGCCCACTTGCAACATCAGTAATGTCTGGCGGCCGATCAGGCGCAGGATGTTGCTCAGGTGATAACCATCAAGCGTGGTCAGCGCGCCGCCACGACCGTCGCTGAGGCGGTAGATCAACAATGCCGTATCGGGCGTCACCGGATTGCCGTTCATCAACCACAGTTTGCCTTGATGATAGTCCCCGGCATTGACGGCTTCCTGGAACGCCCCGAAGAGTGAGCTGCAGTAGAGATTGTTGTCCCAGACCAGATTGGTCGAGCGCACGAAGGGGCGGCGGGTCACTTGTTCGCGCAGGGCCAGTTTCACCTCTTCGCAATTTTTTCCGGCAAGCGGCAGCAGGACCCGAGCGGCTTCTGCCGTGTTATCGAGCATCAGATCGAACTGTCGCAGCGCTTGTTCGGCCGTCTCCCCGGCACTTTGCTGCAGTGTGCGTTCTGCCTGCATATAAAGAATCCCACTGCCCAGTACGATCGGCAGCAGACCGCTGAGCACAGTCACGACGATGCGGGTCCTGCGTTTGCGGCGGGTTCGACGGGTCAGCGGCATGGACACATCCTGTGGTCTAGAAATCCGACCCGATAAACAATTGAGCCAGAGGGAGAATAGATCGCAGATGGCTCTTGCGCCGTACGAAAAAAAGCGGATTTTATACAGAGGGCAGACAGGTCCCGTTACGCTGTGTAGAATCGATTTACGCATACAATAATAATCGTCTTCTGGCAGCAGAAGCCTCGCCCGCAAGAGCCTTGGGTCGACAATGAAGATATTCGGGTTTCAACTGATCTACGGAGACTTCCTCGCGCGCAGCGTGCGTGGCATCTCCTGTGCGCCGCCCTCCACATCACTTTCCTGACAAATAACCCTGGTTAATTGATAAGAAATGATGAGGCGTCACCATGGCAGATTTATACGAAAACCCAATGGGCCTGATGGGCTTTGAATTCATCGAGTTCGCAGCGCCGACTCCTGGCACACTGGAGCCGATCTTCGAGATCATGGGCTTCACCAAAGTCGCGACCCACCGTTCCAAGAACGTGCACCTGTATCGTCAGGGCGCAATCAACCTGATCCTCAATAACGAACCCAACAGCGTCGCCTCGTACTTCGCCGCCGAACACGGCCCGTCCGTTTGCGGCATGGCGTTTCGCGTGAAGGATTCGCAGAAAGCCTACTCGCGCGCGCTGGAGCTCGGCGCCCAGCCGATTCACATCGAGACTGGTCCGATGGAACTGAACCTGCCGGCAATCAAAGGCATTGGCGGCGCGCCGCTGTACCTGATCGACCGTTTCGGCGAAGGCAGCTCGATCTACGACATCGACTTCGTGTTCATCGAAGGTGTTGATCGCAACCCGGTTGGCGCTGGCCTGAAGATCATCGACCACCTGACCCACAACGTTTATCGCGGTCGCATGGCCTATTGGGCGAACTTCTACGAGAAGCTGTTCAACTTCCGTGAAATCCGTTACTTCGACATCAAAGGCGAGTACACCGGCCTGACCTCGAAAGCCATGACCGCACCGGATGGCATGATCCGCATCCCGCTCAACGAAGAGTCGTCCAAGGGCGCCGGGCAGATCGAAGAGTTCCTGATGCAGTTCAACGGTGAGGGTATCCAGCACGTCGCGTTCCTCACCGACGACCTGATCAAGACCTGGGATCAACTGAAGAAAATCGGCATGCGCTTCATGACCGCGCCGCCGGATACCTACTACGAAATGCTCGAAGGTCGCCTGCCGAATCACGGCGAGCCGGTCGATCAGCTGCAATCACGCGGCATCCTGCTCGATGGTGCATCGGAGCAGGGCGACAAGCGTCTGCTGCTGCAGATTTTCTCGGAAACCCTGATGGGGCCGGTGTTCTTCGAATTCATCCAGCGCAAGGGCGACGACGGTTTCGGCGAGGGCAACTTCAAGGCTCTGTTCGAATCGATCGAGCGTGACCAGGTGCGTCGTGGTGTGTTGACCACCGAGTAATCTGAAATGAAAAAATCCCGGCCTGCAGAAATGCAGGGCCGGGATTTTTTTGCTTCATACAAAACCTGCGGGAGCGAGCCTGCTCGCGAATGCAGACTTTCATTCAACAGTCATGTTGACTGGTCTGACGACTTCGCGAGCAGGCTCGCTCCCACATTTGTCTTGTGTTGCATTCAAGAGCGGCGTTGGCGCGTCAAGTGTTTGAAGCCCTCGAACACCAGCACCACAACCGCCAGCCAGATCGGGATGTAAGTCAGCCACTCGCCTGACTTGATGCTCTCTCCCAGCAACAACGCCACCGCGAGCAACAACACCGGTTCGACATAACTCAACAACCCAAACAGACTGAACGGCAGCAAGCGGCTGGCGATGATATACACCACCAGCGCAGACGCACTGATCAGGCCGAGCAGTGGAATCAGCCACATCAGCCCCGGATATTGATCGAACACGGCTAGGCCCTGTTCACCGCCCTGCACAAACCAGTAGGCGACTGGCAGCATCAGGGTCATGTCGACCCACAGGCCACCGAGGTTGTCGGTTTTCAGGTATTTGCGCAGTACGAAGTACAGCGGATAACCGACCACGACCACCAGCGTCGCCCAGGAAAAACCACCCACCTGATACAACTCGTTCAACACGCCGAGGCTGGCGAAAAATACGGCGATTTTCTGCAGGTAAGACAGGCTCTCGCCATAGGCAATCCGGCCGGTGAGCACCATTGCCAGTGGCAAGAGGAAATAGCCCAGCGATACATCCAGGCTGTAGTCATTGAGCGGTGCCCACATGAACAGCCACAGCTGAACCCCGAGCAGGGCGGAAGAAACCAGCAGCCCGGCAATCAGCTTCGGCCTGGCTGCGATCAATCGGAACAGCTCCAGCACCCGCCGCCATTCCCCGGAAACCAGCATGAACACGGTCATGCACGGCACGGTCAGGAGCATGCGCCAGCCGAAGATCTCCACACCGCTCAGAGGGGTCAGCAGCGACGTGTAGTAATACATGACGGCAAACAGCACGGAGGCTGAAACCGATAGAGCGATACCTTTAGACAAACTGTCCTCGCGGCTTGTTGGTTGAACGGGGCGCGCAGGATACGTGGTTTTTGTGCTGAATATTGAGCGGGTGCTCATTATTTCCCACATTCAGGAGCCACAAATCCTGTGGGAGCGAGCCTGCTCGTGAAGAGGCCGGCAGATTCAGCATAGATGTTGCGTCGACTGGCGCTATGCATGATTGCATCGCTTAAACGCAAAAAGATCGCAACCTTCGGCAGTTCCTACAGGGAACGCATTCCACAGTAGCTGCCGAAGGCTGCGATCTTTTGATCTGCGCTTCTGATTAAGCCCGCAACGTCCGCGTCATCCGCAACGCCAGCAGACTCCCGCCAACGATCACCGCCGCCAGCACATACAACGCTGCATCCGTCGAACCAGTGCTGTCCTTGACCCAACCCACCAGGTACGGGCTGAGGAACCCGGCCATCTGCCCCATCGAGTTGATCAGCGCCAGCCCACCAGCCGCCGCGCCTGCGCTCAGCATGGCGGTCGGCACCGGCCAGAACATCGGCAGACCGGTCAGTGCGCCCATGGTCGCTATGGTCAGGCCGAGAATCGCAATCGCCGGATTGGCCGCGAAATTCACCGCGATCACCAGCCCGACAGCGCCCATCAGCATCGGCACCACCAAGTGCCAGCGGCGCTCCTTGCGCAAATCCGCCGAGCGGCCGACGACCAGCATGAACACTGCCGCGAGCAGATACGGAATCGCACTCAGCCAGCCGATCACCAGGTTGTCGCTGAAGCCGAGGTTCTTGATGATCGACGGCAGCCAGAAGTTGATCGCGTACACGCCGCTCTGGATGCAGAAATAGATCAGGCCGAAGGCCCAGATCGCAGGATTCTTGAACACCGCAAGCAGTGAGTCGGTGGCGGTTTTCGGTTTGTTGGCGAGGTCTTCGGCGTGGTCGGCTTCGAGCACCGAACGCTCGTGGGCGGTCAGCCATTTGGCGTTGGCGAAGCTGTCGCTCAACAGGAAATACGCCAGTGCGCCGAGGATCACCGTCGGAATGCCTTGCAGCAGGAACATCCACTGCCAACCGGCCAGGCCACCCTGGCCGGCGGCGAAGTGGTTGAGGATCCAGCCGGAAAAAGGGCTGCCGAGCAGGCCGGACACGGGGATCGCCGACATGAACAGCGCCATGATCCGCCCGCGACGAAAGGTCGGAAACCACTGCGAGAGGTACAGCACGACGCCAGGGAAGAAGCCGGCTTCAGCGGCACCGGTGAAAAAGCGCAGGGCGTAGAACTCGGTCGGGGTAGTGACGAACAACAGGCAGGTCGACAGCGTGCCCCAGGTGATCATCATCAGGGCAATCCAGCGCCGTGGACCGAAGCGGGTCAGTGCCAGGTTGCTCGGCACGCCGCACAGCACGTAACCGATGAAGAAGATGCCGGCGCCGAGGCCGTACACCGTTTCGCTGAATTTCAGTGCGTCGAGCATCTGCAGTTTGGCGAAGCCAACGTTGACCCGGTCGAGGTAGTTGAACAGATAGCAGATGAAAATGAAGGGAATCAAACGCAGGGTGATGCGTTTGTAGACGGCGTTTTTACCGTCGTCGATGGTCTGGGTAGCTGCGGCGCTCTGCGACATAGCGGCTCTCTCTTTATTATGATTTTTTGCGATGCAAAGGGTAACGTTGATCGCCCTGAGAGTCTCGGCCACCTTTGGCCGGATTGTCTTTGTGCCTGAGCACAGGGTTTGCCGCCAGACCCTGTGCGGCTGAACAACCGTTCGTGCCTGAAATGAAGGATTGCCGCCGCTATGTTCGAACTCGATCACGACCTTGCCCAGGACATCGTCGACCGGGCCATGGCCATTTTGCCGTACAACGTCAATGTCATGGACAGCCAGGGCCTGATCCTCGGCAGCGGTGAACCGGAGCGCATCAACACCCGGCATGAAGGCGCGCAACTGGTGCTGGCCAACGGGCGCGTGGTGGAAATCGATGCGCAGACCGCGGTGCACCTCAAAGGCGTGCAACCGGGCATCAACCTGCCGCTGTTGCTCGATCAGCGCTTGATCGGCGTGCTTGGCATCACTGGCGAGCCGGAGCAATTGCGCACCTACGCCGAGCTGGTGCGCATGACCGCTGAAATGCTCGTCGGCCAGCGCAACCAGCAGGCCGAGCAGCAATGGCGACGGCAGCGTTGCGATGATCTGCTGGCTTTGCTGTTGAGCGAGGCGGGGGATTCGCCGCGCCTGATCGATGAGGCGCAGCAGCTTGGGCTCAAGCCGCAATTGACCCGGGTGCCGTATCTGTTTGAGCTGGGTCTTGAGCACGGGCCGGGGCAAACCGTCGAGGCACTGAGTGCGTGGCTGACCTCGCGGTATCCCGACAGTTGGTGCGTGAGTTCGGCGAAGTCGTCGCTGTTGTGGTGTCGCCCGGCGAGCCAGAACGTCGAGCACGATCGCCTGCTGGAAAAGCTCGATGGCCTCGGCTGGAAGATTCTGCGCATCGCCGTCGGTGGGCAGGCGGATGGTCTGGCCGGGTTGCGTCGCTGTTATCGACGGGTCGGCGATTTGCTCGCTTATGGTCGTGACGTGCTGCCGAATTCGCGGCTGCTGACGCTCAATCGTTATCGCTTGCCGGTCATGCTATGGCGACATCGCAACGACGATGCGCTGGACGAACTGCTCAAGCCGCTGCGCAAGGTCATCGCCAAGGACAGCAGCGGCCAGTTGCTGGCGACGCTGCGCAGTTGGTGCGAGCACGACGGGCAGAGTCAGGCGTGTGCCGAGGCGTTGGGCATTCATCGCAATAGTCTGCGTTATCGCATGGAGCGGATTGCCGAGTTGAGCGGGGTTGATCCGTTGAAGCTGGACGGGATGCTGGCGTTGTATCTGGGGGTGCAGCTGTTGCCGCAGACTGATCCGAATTGATCGGTGTGTTCAATGGCCCCTTCGCGAGCAGGCTCGCTCCCACATTTGGAATGCATTTCAAAATGTGGGAGCGAGCCTGCTCGCGAAGGGGCCGGAACATCCAACGCCAGCCTTTTGTGGAAATGAACAATAAACGTCGACGCCACTTGTGCAGCCGACCGGCGTCAACGCTCGCGACCGCTGGCAGCATGAACGCCACTGCAACCGGAGAATTCCCATGAAAATCGTCATCGCCCCCGACTCGTTCAAGGACAGCCTGAGTGCCCAAGGCGTTGCCGAAGCCATCGCCCTCGGACTGGCGCAGGTCTGGCCGCAGGCAACGCTGATCAAATGCCCGATGGCCGATGGCGGCGAAGGCACGGTCGAGTCGATTCTCGCAGCCTGCGAAGGTGAGTTACGCCGCACCCGCGTGCGCGGTCCACTGGGCGCGCCGGTCGATGCTGCTTGGGGTTGGCTACCGCACAACCACACAGCGATCATCGAAATGGCCGAGGCCAGCGGTCTGCAACTGGTCCCGCCGGGACAGCGCGATGCCTGCATCAGCAGCACCTTTGGCACGGGTGAATTGATTCGTGCAGCGCTGGATGCCGGCGCGCAACGGGTGATTCTGGCGATTGGCGGCAGCGCGACCAATGACGCCGGTGCCGGGGCGATGCAGGCGTTGGGTGTGAAGTTGCTGGATGCGCAAAATCAGCCTCTGGTACCGGGCGGCCTGGCCTTGGCGCAACTGGCGCGACTCGATGTGGTTGGGCTTGATCCGCGTCTGGCCGATGTGCGTTTCGACATCGCCGCCGACGTCAATAATCCGCTCTGCGGCCCCCACGGCGCCTCGGCCATTTTCGGCCCTCAGAAGGGCGCATCGCCCGCGCAGGTTGAGCAACTCGATCAGGCGCTGGGGCACTTTGCCAAACTCTGCGCGCAAGCATTGGGCAAAGACGTGCGCGATGAACCGGGCAGCGGCGCGGCGGGTGGTCTGGGGTTTGCGGCCAAGGCTTTTCTCGGTGCGCAGTTTCAGGCGGGCGTCGAGGTGGTAGCGGAACTGGTCGGGCTCGCTGAGGCGGTCAAAGGTGCGGATCTGGTGATTACCGGAGAAGGCCGCTTCGATGCGCAAACCCTGCGCGGCAAAACACCGTTCGGTGTTGCGCGAGTTGCCAAACAACACGCTGTGCCGGTGATCGTGATTGCCGGGACCTTGGGCGAGGGCTACCAGGAGCTCTATCAACACGGCATCGACGCCGCGTTCGCCGTGACCAGCGGACCGATGACACTGGAGCAAGCCTGCGCCGAAGCACCGCGCCTGCTGCGTGAACGCGCCACCGATATTGCTCGGGTCTGGCAACTCGCCTCAGCCTGAAAAATATTTGCCGCAGACCCGAAACCTTCCTCAAGCCTGGCCGATACAACGGTCAGGCGCACACAAAACCAAAATTCAGTGCCGCCGGACTGTCGCCCGCTATGGGCCAGTGCTCACGGCATGGACGCTCGTAGTTTCTTTCTTTCGAGAGTCCGACCATGTCCCTGCGTAACCTGAATATCGCGCCCCGTGCTTTCCTCGGTTTTGCCTTTATCGCCTTGCTGGTGATTGTCCTCGGCGTGTTCGCGGTCAGCCGCATGACGGTCATTCGTCAGGCGTCGATCGACATGGACACCAACCAATTGCCAAGCGTGACCCACCTCAGTGTGGTCACGGAAAACGTCCTGCGCATGCGCATCCTCTCGTTCCGTGTGCTGGTCAATCGCGAACCGGCCAGCCTGCAAGAGGCAGAAACCCGCATCGCGGTGCTGGTCGACAAGGTGCGCAAAGCGCAGGCCAGCTACGCTGCGTTGCCGGCAGGCCCTGAAGAGCGCGCGGTCTTCCAGACGTTTTCGACGACGCTCGATAATTACCTGCAAGCGCAGAATCAGATGATTGAGCTATCGCGCAAAGGCGATCTGGAAGCGATGCGCGCGTTGATCAACACGCGCATCAAGGAAGGCACCGATCAGATGGGCGAGCAGCTCAACAAGCTGATCGGCATGAATACCGCCGGGGCCAGAGCGGCGGCCACCAAGGCCGGTGAAAACTATGACAGCGCGATCACCGGGATCATCATCGTCGCCGTGATTGCGGCGCTGGCCACCGTGTTGCTCGCCTGGTTGCTGACCCGCAGCATCGTCACGCCGCTCAACCGCGCCGTGCTCGCCGCGCAAACCATTGCCAGCGGTGACCTCAGCAAAGCCATCGAAGACGACGGCAAGGATGAACCGGCGCGCTTGCTTGAAGCCTTGGCGGCGATGCAGACCAACCTGCGCAAAACCATCGAGCAGATCGCCGGTTCCGCCACGCAACTGGGCGCCGCTGCCGAAGAACTCAGCGCCGTCACCGAAGAAGCGTCGCGCGGGCTGCAGCAGCAGAACAACGAAATCGAGCAGGCCGCCACCGCCGTCAACGAGATGACCGCTGCGGTGGAAGAGGTGGCGCGCAACGCCGTGTCGACTTCCGAAGCGTCAAACCAGTCGACCCACGCCGCCCGCGAAGGTCGCGATCAGGTGGTGAAAACCGTCGACGCGATCCAGACCATGACTCACGACGTGCAGAACACCGCGCAGATGATCGAAGGCCTCGCCGCGCAAGGTCGTGACATCGGCAAGGTGCTGGACGTGATTCGCGCGATCGCCGAGCAGACCAATCTTCTGGCGCTCAACGCTGCGATTGAAGCCGCGCGTGCCGGCGAGGCTGGCCGTGGCTTTGCCGTGGTGGCTGACGAAGTGCGCGCCTTGGCCCATCGCACCGCGCAGTCGACCCAGGAAATCGAGAAAATGGTTGCCGGCATCCAGAACGGTACCGGTGAAGCTGTCTCCTCGATGCAGCAAAGCAATCAGCGCACCCAGTCCACGTTGGAAATGGCCCGCGCGGCCGGCGTGGCGCTGGAGCAGATCACGCAATCGATTCACCAGATCAACGAACGCAACCTGGTCATCGCCAGTGCGTCGGAAGAGCAGGCGCAAGTCTCGCGCGAAGTCGATCGCAACCTGGTCAACATCCGCGACCTCGCCACGCAATCGGCCGCCGGCGCCAATCAGACCAGTGCCGCGACCCACGAACTGTCGCGGCTGGCAGTGGATTTGAATGCCATGGTGGCGCGTTTCGTGATTTGAGATACGGTGAAGGCTGGAAACCGCGCTAACAGGAGACGTACATGCGCTATTCAGCCTTGACCCAACGAATCGCCGGGGAGGGTGCCGCTGCCTGGCAGATTCACGACCGAGCGCTGGAACTGCGCGCCGAGGGCGTTGATGTTTTGTTGTTGAGCGTCGGCGATCCGGATTTCGATACGCCGTTGCCGATCGTCCATGGCGCGATCGATAGCCTGTTGGCCGGCGATACCCATTACGCCGACGTGCGTGGTCGCTTCGAGCTGCGCAGGCTGATTGCCGAGCGTCATCGCCAGCGCAGCGGTCAGCGTGTTGATCCTGATCAGGTGATTGTCCTGCCCGGCGCGCAATGCGCGGTGTATTCGGTGGCGCAGTGTCTGCTCGATCCGGGCGATGAAGTGATCGTCGCCGAGCCGATGTACGTTACCTACGAAGGCGTGTTTGGCGCTTGCGGTGCCAAGGTAATTGCGGTGCCGGTGCGCCCGGAGAACGGTTTTCGTGTCGACCCGGCCGATGTCGCCGCGCGCATCACCCCGCGAACTCGGGCCATGTTGCTTAACAGCCCGAACAATCCCAGCGGCGCGAGTCTGCCCTTGCTGATCTGGCAGGAACTGGCAGCGCTGTGCATTCGTCATGATCTGTGGCTGATCAGCGATGAGGTGTACAGCGAGCTTTTATACGAAGGCGAACACATCAGTCCGGCGAGCCTGCCGGGCATGGCCGAGCGCACCGCAACGATCAACAGTCTGTCGAAATCCCATGCGATGACCGGCTGGCGCATCGGCTGGATGATCGGCCCGAAAGCCTTGGCTGAACATCTGGTGAACCTGTCACTGAGCATGCTCTTCGGTCTGCCGGATTTCGTACAGAAGGCCGCGCAAGTGGCGCTGCAAAGTGATCTGCCGGAAGTCTCTCAGATGCGCGAGGAGTATCGCTTGCGCCGCGATCTGGTGTGCGAGCGTTTGCACGGTTGCCCCGGCTTGCAGCCGATTCGCCCGGATGGCGGCATGTTCGTGATGGTCGACGTTCGTCAGACCGGCCTCGGCGCGCAAGCATTTGCCGAGCGCTTGCTGGAAGGTTATGGCGTGTCGGTGCTGGCCGGTGAAGCGTTCGGGCCGAGCGCGGCGGGGCATATTCGCATCGGGCTGGTGGTGGATCGGGTCAAACTGGCGGATGCCTGCGCGAGGATTGCGTTGTGTGCGGTGCAGCTGTTGCAGGCGCGCAGTGCCTGATGGATTGGCGTAGTTTGTAAAGGCCTCTTCGCGAGCAGGCTCGCTCCCACAGTGGAATGCATTCTGCTGTGGAAGCAGGCTTGCTCCCATTTTGAAATGCATTCTCTGTGGGAGCGAGCCTGCTCGCGAAGGCGGCTTTACTGGCGCCAGAGATCTCAGCTTTGCCACGCAGAGGCATTCACCAGATTCCCCGGCCGCTGTCCATTCAACGCCGCCAACAGATTCTCCACCGCACACCGCGCCATTGCCTCACGCGTTTCATGGGTCGCCGAGCCCATGTGCGGCGTCGCCACCACGTTGCTCAACTGCAACAATGGCGAATCATGATTCAACGGCTCGCGCTCGAACACATCCAGCCCCGCCGCGCGAATGCGCTTGTTGCGCAACGCCTCGATCATCGCCGCCTCATCAACCACCTTACCCCGCGAGATATTGATGAAGATGCTCTCCGGCCGCATCAGCGCAAACTGCTCGGCGCCGATCAAGCGTTCGGTCTGCGCCGTCAGTGGCAAGGTCAGGCAAATGAAGTCGGCCTGCTGGAGCAACTCTTCAAGGCTGCGATATTGCGCGTCGAAACGCTCCTCGACCGCCGGTTTGCGCGACTGGCTGTGGTAGATCACCGGCATGCCGAAACCGAAATGTCCGCGCTGGGCCAAGGCTTCGCCAATGCGGCCCATGCCGATGATGCCCAGCGTTTTGCCATGCACATCGGTGCCGAAATGCGCCGGGCCGATGTTGCGGCTCCATTGCCCGCCACGCACCATGTTGGCCAGTTCGACCACGCGCCGGGCAGCGGCGAGGATCAGGGCGAAACCAGTGTCGGCGGTGGTTTCGGTGAGCACATCGGGGGTGTTGGTCAGCAGAATCTTGCGCCGGCTCAGATACTCGATGTCGTAGTTGTCGACACCCACCGAGACGCTGGCAATCGCCTTCAGCTGCGGCGCCAGATCGAGCAACGCCGCATCGAGTTTCAGGCTGGCGCCGAGCAAACCGTGGGCGCGGGGCAGGGCATCGCGCAGCTGCATGAGGCCGTCGGCGTCGAGGCTTTCGATCAGTGTCACGTCAAACTGCTCTTGCAGGCGCGCCATCAGCGCGGGCGAGAGTTTCTTGTACAGCACGACCTGTTTTTTCATGGCAAAAGTCCTTTCAGGAATGCGCCGGCACACGCGGGGTGCCGACTGCTTTGGCGACGACGCGATCACTGGCGCCGGGCTTGAGGAAAATCGTCAGCACCACCGACAACAGCAACGCGCCGCTCATCAACAGGTACGAGGCACCGGGCGAACCGGTGGAGCTGTTCAGATAGCCGACCAGATACGAGCCGCCAAACGAGCCGAGCGCGCCCATGCTGTTGATCAGCGCCATGGCGCCACCGGCGACGTTGGCCGGCAGAATTTCCGGAACGATGGCGAAGAACGGCCCATACGGCGCGTACATGCAGGCGCCGGCAATCACCAGCAGCGTGTACGACCACCAGAAATGTTCGGCGCCCAAGGCATACGAGCCATAAAACGCAATCGAAGCGATCAGCAGCGGCGGCCAGACGAAGCGTTTGCGCTTCTGCAATTTGTCCGAACCCCACGACACCGCGAGCATGCCCAGCACGGCCGCCAGATACGGCAGCGCCGACAGCCAACCAGCCTCGATCATGTCCATTTGCGCGCCTGCCTTGAGGATCGACGGCAGCCACAAAACGAATCCGTAGACGCCGATGCTCCAGCAGAAAAACTGCAGCGCCAGGATGATCACCTTCGGCGAACGGAAAGCCTCGGCGTAGTTCTTCACAGCCTTGATGCCGACCTGCTCTGCGGCGAGCGCGCTTTCCAGATCGTGTTTTTCCTGCTCATTGAGCCACTTGGCCTGGGCCGGACGATCATCGGCCAGACGCCACCAGATAAACGCCCACAACACCGCCGGCAGACCTTCGATGATGAACATCCAGCGCCAGCTGAAATGCTGCACCAGATAGCCCGACACCACCGACATCCACAGCATGGTCACCGGGTTGCCGAGGATCAGAAACGTGTTGGCCCGCGAGCGTTCGGCACGGGTGAACCAGTGGCAGAGATAGACCAGCATCGCCGGCATCACCGCCGCTTCGACCACGCCGAGCATGAAGCGAATGACGATCAGCCAATAGGCGTTGGACACCACGCCAGTCAGCGTGGCGAGCCCGCCCCAGAGAATCAGGCTGACGAAAATCAGCTTCTTCACGCTGTGCTTTTGCGCGTAGATCGCGCCGGGTACCTGGAAGAAAAAGTAGCCGAGAAAGAAAAGCGCGCCGAGCAGCGAGGACAGGCCCGGTGTGATCATCAGGTCTTCGGCCATGCCCGACGCGGCGGCGAAACCGTAGTTGGCGCGATCGAGATAGGCCAGGCTGTAAGTGATGAACACGATCGGCATGATGTACCACCAGCGGCGGGTGGCGAGGGTAGCGGTTTTCATCGGTGTGACTCCTGAGCTTGTTGTTTTTGTCGCAGCAGGTTTATTGATTTGCGGTGATCAGGCGGGCCTCTTCGCGAGCAGGCTCGCTCCCACAGAGGATTGCATTCCAAATGTGGGAGCGAGCCTGCTCGCGAAGGCGGATTCAAATTCAATCGATAACTCTTGGCGGGTCGGCAACCCCTCCATGTCGCCACGACTCTGCACCGCGCGACTGCCAATCCAGTTCGCTCGCTGCACGGCCTCGGCAAAACTCTGATGCTCGAGCAGGGCGCTGATCATCCCCACCGCAAAGCCATCCCCGGCGCCCACGGTATCGACCACGTTGCTCACCGGCACGCCAGCGACAAAACCCTGATCCAGCTGCGTGCGGTAATAAGCGCCCGCAGGCCCGAGCTTGATCGCCACCGCCTCGGCGCCCTGATCCAGATAGAACGCAGCAATGTCGGCCGGGTCGTCGAAACCGGTGAGCAAGCGGCCCTCGCTTAACCCCGGCAACACCCAGTGGGCGAGAGCGGCGAGGCGGTTGATCTCGCGGATCATCTCGGCCTCGCTGGCCCACAGGCTTGGGCGCAGATTCGGGTCGAACGACACGCTGCGCCCGGCGTTGCGCATCCGGGTCATCAGTTCGAAGGACATTTCCCGGCTGGAACCTGACAGCGCCGGCGGAATACCGGTGGCGTGCAAATGGCGGGCGCTGAGCAGGTTGTCGCTGATGGAGTGCGGCGACAAATGACTGGCTGCCGAACCACGGCGGAAATACTCCACCTGCGGGTCGCTGCCATCGTCGTTGCGCGATTTGAACTGGAACCCGGTGGGGTGATTTTTATCGACTTCAACGTGGCTGCAATCCAGACCTTCCTTGATCAGCGTTTCCACCACGAAGCGACCAAGTGAATCGTTACCGACCCGGCTCAGCCATGCGACGTTGAAACCCAAGCGCGACAAGCCGATCGCGACGTTGCTGTCGGCCCCGGCAATCCGTTTGTGAAACTGCTCGACCTTGGCCAGATCGCCGGTCTGCTCGGCGACCAGCATCGCCATGGTTTCACCGAAAGAAAGAATATCGATCTCAGACATGGGCTGGCTCCAGGCGCGATTGACCGAGGCGGGCGAGGGCGGCGACGTGTTCGCGGGTCAGTTGCACCAGGTCATCGCCTTGCAGCGGGTATTCAGCGGCGCGCATAACGCCTTGGTCCATGTGCCGCAGCAGTTGTTCCCACAAATGCAGATCGCTGATGGCCGGCGGTACGGCAACCAGTTTGCCGTCGGCGCGGCGCGCCACGGCTTTGCAATGCACGTAACCGACGTGACGGCCGAGCGCGCGTGCGGCGCTGGCGGCGGACTGGTCCTGCCAGTGCCAATTGCCAATGTCGAAAGTCATCTTGATCGGCAGGTTGTGCTGCTCGACGGCGGCAAAGAAACGCTGGAACGGCTCGATGCGCCCGCCGTGCAAGGTCTGGTCGTTCTCCACCAGCAGTTGCACCGGGCTTTGCTTGAGTCGCTCGGCCAGTGCCTGCAAGTCAGAGTTGTCGGTGAAATAACCGAGGGACACTTTCAGCCATTTCGAGCCGAATGCCTGGGCCTGTTGCAGCGCGGTAATCAGTTCGGGATTTGGCTGCGCTTGCCCTGCGAGCCAGAGTTCGGTGGGTGAGGAATAAATGCTTTGCAGGCCCTGCGCCTGGGTAGCCTGAGCCAGTTGCGCCGGGTCTTCACGGGTCAGCAGCTCTTCACGCCACTCGATGCGATTCGCCCCGGCTGCCGCGAGGATGTCGATAAAACAATCCTGCCCACGCTGGCGCACGAGCTCGGCACCGTAGCTGGACAGACTGATGGAAACGGCTGGTTTATTCATTGTTATTGACCTCTGAAACCGGTTTCATTTTTGTTCAAAAAAATATCAGATGGATTTGTGGTGCTTTTGCAGGCCTTTTCGCGAGCAGGCTCGCTCCCACAATGGAATGCGATCAACCTGTGGGAGCGAGCCTGCTCGCGAAAGCGTCAGATCAGACACCGCCAACCTCACGGGTCGACCCACGCTCAACCAGCACCGGCGCAAAATCCACCACCCGCGCCACCTCATCATCCCCGCGCAAGCGCTTGAGCAGACACTCAAACGCCCGCGCGCCTATCTCTTGCGTCGGCTGCGCCAGCGCGGTAATCCCGCTGCCCACCAGCGGATACCAATCCAGATCATCCAGGGCAATCAGCCCGACATCCTCGAACAAGCGCACACCGAGTGCGCGCAACGCATGAGTCGCCGCCAACGCCGCCACGCCATTGGCGCAAAACAGTGCTTTCGGACCGTCACCGTGGGTGTTTAAAAAGGTTTGCAGTTGCGCGAGTAGATGATCGCCGGTTTCCAGCACCGCTCCGGTCAGGGCCGAGCGTTGGGCAATCTGCGCTTGAAAACTGCTGACCCGTTCGATCCGCGAACTGGTGCCGTCAAATGGTTCGGTGACCAGCAATAAATCCCGATATCCGCGCTGCTCAAGGTGCGCGAGCGCCATCTCTACTGCTTGCGAGTTGTTCAACCCGACCATGTCGCTGTCGAGCCCGTCGACCTTGCGATCCACCAACACCATAGGCATCTCGCGGCGCAGCTCGTGCAATTCGTCACGGTGATGGCCCAGCGTGTTCACGATCAGCCCTTCGATGTTGTACGAGCGCAACAGCGCCAGATGCTGGCGTTCCTGCTCGTCATCGCGGTCGGTGTTGCACACCACCAGACTGTAGCCGTGCGCCCGGCAGGCGGTTTCCACCCCGTGCATCACGGCAATCGAATAGGGGTTGCGGATATCGGCCACCAGCATGCCGATCAGCCGAGTGCGTCCGCGTTTCAGGCCGCGGGCCATTTGGTTGGGGCGGTAACCGAGTTCGCCGATGGCTTGTTCAATGCGCAAGGCAATCGCGTCGGAGAGCAGCGCGCGGTCTTCGCCGATGAAGCGCGAGACGCTGGCCTTGGACACGCCGGCGCGTTCGGCAACATCGAGCATGGTCACGCGGCTGCGCTGGGCGGCGGAGAAGTCGTTCAATGGGGCAGACCTTATTTTTGAAATGTAGCGTTTTAACGGCATGGATACCGCTGAAACCGGTTTCAGAAGACACTATCTGACCTTGACCCGTCAACCTTCAAATGCAGCAGAAGCAATCACGGCAAAGTGGATTTCCGACAAACGGTTGCTTTACCTGTCAGATCTGACAGTAGGCATCTTTCCAATACCAGCGCTTAATTTCTTTCAGGCCTAGATGACCAGCCAGTGAGAAATTCCATGCCGATCGAAACGCCGATTACCTCCAGCAATCCATTGAATCCCGGCGTGCTTCTGAGCCTGCCACGAGTGGAAGGCGTCGATCCGCTTGACCCGGCCGGAACATTGCCGCCGGACGCAAAACAGGTAGGCATCGTTTGTATTATTGACCGCTGGCCGAACTTTCCTGTTTCAGGCGTGAATAAAGACCGTGTTGAAATTTTCATCGTTGGTAACCCTGATTTCGTCGCCTTTGGCGAGTATGGGGCCGCGGACGATGCACCGGAGTTTCGTATTCCAGTAGCTCCCGAGAAACTTCCGGATGTGGTTACGTTTGAGCTTTTGTACACAGTACGTTCGATCAACCCTACTACGTCACCTTCACGACGCCTGACTTTTGCGATAGTTAAGCCGCCGCAACTTTTGAAGGAGGTTACTTTTCCCGACGCGGATGCCTGGGGATATATCGGATGTTACAAGAACCATCCCGACGATCCGGAAGCCTTGTTTATCTGGGAAGGGGTACGTATCGAAATTCCTTTCGATGACTTGTTTGAGCTTACGGATGTCCTCAGCCTGGATTGGCAGGCATGGGATTCTTTAAACGGGTCGGGAAACCCTTTGACACAGGTGTTTAACTTTACTGAGGTTGTGACAGATGTTGTGACCAAGGAGCCAGTCAAGATTGTAATCAAGCCCTTTGCTTCACATATAGAACCCATGGAGGAAAACGATTCGGCCCTAGTTAATTACCAACTATTGCGCGACGGTGTACCTATCTTTCGCTCGTTTACCGGGTTGGTGAAGGTAGACAGGAAAATTCCGGGAGAAAGCAAGTATTGCTCGGATGCAAGTTGGATGAAGTGATCAGGCCGCAACAGTAGCAGCGATATTACGACTGCAGTTGGCGACATTCGCCATTGTCGAAGATGCATGGATCAAAAAACATTTTCTACGCAATGGAGAAGGCACATGACAAGTATTCAAACTGCGGAGTCAGGCACACCCTTGGGCGTTCTGGTCGCACCTACCCCCGAATTGCCAGACGGGCGCGGCACGAACAAGGACATTATTCCGATAGCTGCGATACCTGTGGGCGCCGCGCTGACACTTATGGTCAAGACCAATGTGTGGTCGAATCCTAACAGCAGAGATCAGATCGCCCTTGACGTTACGCGAACCGAGCCTCCTGCCAATCCGCTGCCGACAGACTTCACGCGGTTAAACAGGGTAAACCTCGGCGACGTGGCCAGCCGTCCTGTAGATTTCCCGATCACTGTGCCTACCGAATTTCTGGGTGAGGATGCAACCCCGGTGGGGCCGACGCCGATCTGGGTGCGTAGCGTGCTGTATGAGCGGGGGCTCAACCCGCTGACCGGTCCTGTCATGAAGTTTTTTATCGACCGTACTGGTGCCTGGCAAGCGAAACCTGCACAAACAGGTACAAATCCAGGACAGGTTCCAGGCGCCAGAACAATTCCGCCAGCCACGTTTCCAAATGCCCCCGGGGATCTGGATGACACATGGGCGGGTCAGCCAGGTAACGAAGGGGGATTGCAGGTACAAATTGATACAGGCTACGCCAACGTTCAGCCGGATGACACGTTGACCCTGTACGTGGCAGGTACACGTACCAACCCTCCGCAGGTGCCCCCTTTTTTCAACGGACCGATGCCCCCCGATGGCAAGCTGTCCATCCCGACCGCAGAGCTACGCAAGGTAACGAGCGGCCGGGCCTTCATCTGGTTCATCATTACTGACGCTGCTGGCAACCAGAGCGCATGGGGCGTGTATTTCAAAAACGTGCGTTTTCTGCCACTTCCCAAACTGGGCGTCATTACCGTCCCGGCAAACGAAGATGGTCTGATCGATTTAAAAGATGCGCGTGCAGGTGTGAAGGTAAAAGTCAGCCGGTTGGTAGATACAATCGGCACCGACGTAGTGAGCCTGACGTACGGCGCTCAACCAGCCCAGGATCTGCCATTCAACGCACTCACGGAGCTGGAGTTCACCATTCCTTGGTCGAGTCTGAGCAAACAATACTTTGATAACCAGACGGGTACGAATTTCGAATTGGACGTGGTCGTCAAAGCTGACTTGATGCGTGGCGGCTTATCCATCGACGATGGAACAACAACTGTAAAAACAGATTTCTCGACGCATCCGCCTTATACCGTCGACCCGACGACCCCGCCCCCTGAAGTTAATCCCGAATTCCGGAAACTGATCGTCCGCGGACAGCCACCTGTCACGGATAACTTACTGGGCCCTCAGGATGTCGACCAGACTGCCAAGGCTCACATCGATGTCTCGCCTGTGACCGCCGGGACGACGTTTCCCGATCCCGAATCGGGCGATCTGGTTACTCTGAAGTATCTCGGGGACCAAGGCGAAATTATCGTTAATTCCATTCCAATGACTACGTCGAATATCAATACAGTCATTCAGATAGATTTGCCATATACCGTTGTCGGTCCGGGTGGTATCGGGCTTAAAGAGGCTTGGTGGACATATGAAAACCCCGCTCGGAATAATACTCAAGACTCGGCAAAGGAGACGGTAACTGTCAATACTGTAGTCATTGTTCTCGATAAGCCGGAATTCCAACGTCCACCGACCGATGGCACCGAAGATCCATACATTATTTGCGAGAGCTTGACGGGGGATGATCACGTTGCGACGTTCAAGATCAAACCTAATGATCATTTCACCGATGGAATGGACATCACATTCAATTGGCAAGGCTGGCATGACGATAAATACACCATAGACGCACCGTCGGATACGGTTTTTTCCCGTACTCGTGCGATCACTTTGCTTGAGCTAACGGAGGGGATGCTTTGGGAAGTGCCATACGCACCTTTTATTCGTAATCTTCCTCGTCCACCTGCTACCACGCCTGATCCGACTGACTTTTACGCGGGTTATGTAAAAATCTGGTATTCGACGCCAGTTGTAACGACGTCAGAAGTTCAGGAAATGGTCGTCTACTTGCTCAATGCTGACTTCTTGTACTGCGAATCGGAACCGGGCTGGGATCCTGCGCCTGCTCCATAAACGGCATTCGCGATCATTGCATTGCCGGAGAGCCAGCCTCTTCAGGCAATGCAATTTTATTTGCGGAGTAAGAAACATCTCGAAATGTCGCGAGTGGGCGATTAAGCCCACCTATTAAGAGGATTAGTCCTACAGAGAAAGTCCGGACTAGCAGGTATTCTCCGGCGCCGTCTACAACGGTCGTCTGATGGAATATGTACGTCTGAACCGTCCTTCTTCCGTCCCGATAAACCTCAACGAGAAGTGTATATGACGTTTGAAAATAGCTTGGGACCGACAGTTTTGAAACTCACT
This sequence comes from Pseudomonas siliginis, assembly GCF_019145195.1. GTDB lineage: Bacteria > Pseudomonadota > Gammaproteobacteria > Pseudomonadales > Pseudomonadaceae > Aquipseudomonas > Aquipseudomonas siliginis. The sequence goes on along the minus strand of NZ_JAHSTW010000001.1, from coordinate 473,675 downwards.
GGCACGCTCTCTTGTGCAGCATTACTGATCGCAATATCCGAGACGGCCTTTTCCCGAAATCTCAATCCTGGTGAAGTCGAAACCGTATCCGTCGGTGCTACGCCAGAAGCCTGGTTCATCCCTGCCACTGCCACGCTTAACGTCAATGGCGGTGATACGCTGAACATCGTTGTCGGCGGTGGGACGTTAAACGCGATTTCCGCCAGCACTTCACAGATTGAAGCCTCAGCAGACGCCCGAGTGTCTCTGGACGCGGCAACGGTGACGGCTAGCAATTTCGACACTGCGCTGAGCTTGACCGACAGCTCGGCAGTGGTATCCGGCAGTACGCTGTCCAGCGATGGCAGAGCAATGTCGCTTACGCGCGACCTGAACGTACCCGTTGGCTCAACCGCGACCGTCACTGGCAGTACGCTGACAGGAGGTTTCTCGGGCGCAGCGGTAACATCCCTCAGTACCTTGAATCTGGTGGACAGCCGGGTTGAAGGGACCGACGCCGATGGTGTTGGCCTCGAACTTTACGGCGGCAACGCCAACATCAGTGCAGCCAGCGAGGTCATCGGAGAACTGGATGGGATCATCTTTGGCGAGGATACTGTCCTGAACCCGAGCGATGTCACCGCACAGAGTGTACTGAAGATTGATGGGTCAACCGTGCAGGGCCGCACCGGCGCAGCGATCAAAGTCGATTTTGCGACGCCGGACGATCAACCGGTATTGATCGAGATAGCTAACCGTTCGAATCTGATCGGCGGCAACGGTAATATCCTCGAGGTCATTGATGGCGCAGCAGCGCGCTTTCAGATCGACGACAGCCAGTTAACCGGCAATGTAGACGTTGCTGACGGCGGGACCGCCGCAGTTTTCTTGCAAAACAATGCCAGCCTTGACGGCAATTTGCTCAACGTCGATTCTGTTTCGCTCGATACCCGAAGCATACTCACCGGTAACATTCAGGGCTCTGGGGCTGGCGTCGTGATGCTGGATAACGACTCGATCCTGCACGGTTCGGTTACTGGCGTCAGCGCTATGTCCATCGGGCGTGGCGCTGAATGGAACCTGGTTGGCAGCAATTCGTTATCGAATCTCGAAATGCAGGGCGGGAACGTCAGATTCGGCACGCCCGCCGAGTTCGTCCGCCTGGATGTTGCCAACCTGTCAGGCAACGGCCGGTTTTTTTTGGATGCTGACGTGTCCACCGGTGAAACGGACTTTCTCAATGTCACGGAATCAGCCAGTGGCCGTCACGAGCTGGTAGTTGGTGCAAGCGCCAGCGAACCTGTCACCGGTGCACCGCTTCAAGTGGCTAACATCGCTGGCGGGGATGCTGAGTTCGATCTGAGAAACGGTCAGGTTGATCGTGGTGCTTTGGCGTACAAACTGGTGCGAGAGGGCGAAGGTATTTTCCTGCGGACTGATGGGACAACGCCGAGCACAGGTTCACAAACAGCATTGGCTATTGCCGGTACCGCTCCTACGGTTATCTATTCGGAAATGACCACTCTCAATACTCGCCTCGGCGACCGTCGCATGGCCGGCACTCAGCCGCGATCGCGATCGATTGCGGCACTGGACTCAGATAATCAGAACGCGACCAGCGGCCTGTGGATACGCACTCATGCCAATCAGTACAACGTCAAGAATGCCTACGGTGATGGTTATAAACAAAATCAGACTGGCGTCTCATTGGGGGTGGACACGCCACTACCGATAGGTGATGGCCAATGGTTGATCGGGGTTTTTGGTGGCTACAGCACCACTCGCCTTGACCTGGCCCGCGGCAGCGCCGGCACGATCAATAGCACCTATGGCGGGATGTATCTGTCCTGGTATGACGAAACGACCGGGTATTACGTTGATTCCGTTGGCAAAATCAACCGTTTCAGTAATGACGTCAAAGTCACCTTGAGCGATGACACTCGAACAAAGGGTGACTTCGATAATCTCGGCATCAGTGGAACCGTCGAAGTGGGTAAGCATATAGTCTTTAACCGAGGTTACTTCATCGAGCCCTCTGCTCAGGTTGGTGTTGCGACGGTAAAAGGCAAGGACTACAAGTTGGACAACGGACTGCAGGTAGACAGCAACGAGACCCGCTCATTGCTCGGCAAGGTCGGAATGACAGTTGGCCGCGAGGTGGTGCTGAACAATGGCGGAAAATTGCAACCCAGGCTGTACGCGGCGTTGAGTCATGAATTCGTCAACAATAATCGTGTCAGCGTGAATGACACTGGATTCAACAACGATTTGTCCAGCACCAGCCTCGAGCTTACAGGGGGCCTCAATTGGGTGCCGGCCAATAACAAGTGGCAACTGTATGGCGAGATAGGGACCAGCCGGGGCAGCAAAGCTGACCAGGAGCTAGGAGGGAGTGTCGGGCTGAGCTTCAGTTTCTGATTGCATGAGCATTAAAAAAAGGAAGCCTCGCAGCTTCCTTTTTGTCGTAGTCAGTAAGCGTTTTTTCTCTTGCTCAGGTCTGCGTTAGCGACAAACTCCCCAGTGATCGGAAACTCTTCGTTGCCGCTCTCTCCACCATGGTCATATGTGCCGGACCAAGTGCCACTCAGGGTTTTTTCAATGTCGTCATATTTCAATGTCAGGCTCCCGCTCACAGAGACGTGCAGATCACCCGTCGCAGGATTGGAATAGTAGGTACTTCTGACATCATCGCTATCTTTGGAGAGGTCATAGGTCAACGATTGGGGTTTAAAAGGGAACACAAACTCAAGCGTACGCGTCACACCATCCTTAGTGTGTCCAGCTGTCAGGACGTAACGCAGGCCTTCCGGGTAGGGCTTCGGCCCGAAGGAAGGTACAGAGGTAGATCGAAACTCCATGAATTGAGGGATTTTGACAAACCTGTAGAGTGGGTTGGCATCGCCGTTGATCGTGGCTGACAGATAGGTCGGCGCTAAAACCGGAAAGATCGTCGTGTAGGCTCGGGCTGCATAGCTCATGAGTTTTATCTCCATACAATATGGTTGGGGACATCCAAAGACTGACCCGTCCTACTTCTGGATGTTGTATGGAAGCGTGAATACAGTACGCCTGTAAACTGTCAGTGTTGACAGTTTACAGGCGTACGTTTTTGTGAGCTTTGAACTGCAAGAACAAGCCGTGTTTTTCAGCCGAACAATCCTGCTGCAATGTTGATCGAGAACCCGAGGATCGCCGTATTGAACACAAAACCGATCAGCGACTGCGCGAGCACAATCTTTCGAATATCCCGTGTCGCAACACCCACATCCGAAGTCTGCACAGCCACGCCGATGGTGAACGAGAAGTACAGAAAATCCCAGTAATTGGGGGTGGTCAGTCCTTCAGCAAAACGCAGCGCCGGCTCTTTGCCGTCCCAGGTGTAAAACAATCTGGCGTAGTGCACACAGAAGATCACACCTATCAGCAGCCATGAGCCGGTCACTGTCAGCGCTGTGAACCCGTAGTGCATGAGTTTGCGTGAGGTTTCCAGGTCTTTGCTGCCGGCCAGTTCAAGGGTGATGGTGGCGAGACTGGCCAACGCGGCAATGCACACCACAAACAGCACCAGCCCGGCGTTCTCGTCTTCGACTTCGGCGATGCGTCGCACGTCCGGGGCCTTGGCGCGTATGGTCAGCCAGAACATCAGGATCAGGTATGTCCAGACACCGACGTTCCAGCCAATTAGGATTTTGCTGACGATGGAATCGGCCGGGACCAACAGGCCGGTGGCGAGGCCGAGCAGAGCGGCGGCGGAGAGGCGAGGGTGGGTGCGGGCGAGGAAGGGCATGAAAGCTCGGTAGGCGAGGGAGGTTTCACCACCTTAGCCCAGCGATGACAGATGTGGCCACTGCGCATGATGTTGGCCAATCCTTGTGGGAGCGAGCCTGCTCGCGAAGACGTCAGCAGATTCAACATTAATGTTGGCAGACCGGACGCATTCGCGAGCAGGCTCGCTCCCACAGTTTGATCAGCGTTGTTTGGTGAATCGTTGTACGAGCTTCATGACCACGACGAAAAACACCGGCACGAAGATTACCGCCAGTGTCGCAGTGATCATCCCGCCAATCACACCTGTGCCGATTGCTTGCTGACTTGCCGAGCTCGCGCCAGTTGCAATCGCGAGCGGCACTACGCCGAGAATGAATGCCAGCGATGTCATCACGATCGGCCGCAGGCGCAAGCGCGCGGCCTGCAACGTCGCATCGATCAGATCGTGACCTTCGTCATACAAGCTCTTGGCGAACTCGATGATCAGGATCGCGTTTTTCGCCGACAGACCAATGATGGTGATCAGTCCGACCTTGAAGAACACGTCGTTGGGCATGCCGCGCAGTGTCACGGCGAGTACCGCGCCGAGCACACCAAGCGGGACAACGAGCAATACAGAGGTCGGAATCGACCAGCTCTCGTACAGCGCCGCCAGACACAGGAATACCACCAGTAGCGACAGGCCAAGCAGAATCGGCGCCTGATTGCCGGACAGGCGTTCCTGCAACGACAAACCGGTCCACTCTTGACCCAGACCTTTCGGCCCCAGCGCAACCAGTCGTTCGATTTCCGCCATGGCCTCGCCGGTACTGTGCCCAGGTGACGGTTCACCAGATATCGCGATCGCTGGATAGCCGTTGTAACGAGTCAACTGCGCCGGGCCTTGAATCCAGTTGGCCTGAACGAAGGCCGACAGCGGCACCATGTTCCCGGCGTTGTTGCGCACATGCATTTTCAGCAAATCATCCACCTGACTGCGCTGATCACCTTCGGCTTGCACGACCACCCGCTGCATGCGGCCCTGATTGGGGAAGTCATTGATGTAGCTCGAACCCACGGCAGTGGACAGCACGTTGCCAATGTCGGCGAACGATACGCCCAAGGCATTCGCCTGCTTGCGGTCGACGATCAGCTGCACCTGCGGTGCTTCGGCCAGCGCGCTTTCACGGACGTTCATCAATACCGGACTTTTCTCGGCGGCGGCGAGCAGTTCCGTACGCGCCTGCATCAACGTCGCATGGCCCAGACCACCGCGATCCTGCAAGCGGAACTCGAAACCGCTGGACGTGCCAAGGCCATCCACCGGCGGCGGCAGCACCGAGAAGGCCATGGCGTCCTTGATCTGGCTCAGCGCCGCGTTGGCGCGGTCGGCGATCGAGCTGGCAGCATCGTCACTGCCACGTTCCGACCAATCCTTGAGCGTCGAAAACGCCAGCGCCGCATTCTGCCCGCTACCGGAGAAGCTGAAACCCAGGATCACTACGCTGTCACTGATCCCCGGCTCACCAGCGTTGTGCGCTTCGAGCTGTTCGGCCACTTGTACGGTACGGCTCTTCGTTGCGCCGGGTGGCAACTGAATATCGGTGATGGTGTAGCCCTGATCCTCGGTCGGCAGAAACGAGGAGGGCAGGCGCGCAAAACAGATTCCGAGTCCAATCAGCAGGACCACGTAGATCATCAGGTAGCGACCCGTACGCTTGAGCGCATAGCCGACCCAGCCCTGATAGCGATCGGTCAATTGCTCAAATCGGCGATTGAACCAACCGAAAAATCCGGACTTCTCGTGATGCTCGCCTTTGCCGACAGGCTTGAGCAATGTCGCGCACAAGGCCGGCGTCAACGTCAGGGCGAGGAACGCCGAGAATAGAATCGAGGTCGCCATGGACAGCGAGAACTGTTGGTAGATCACCCCGACCGAACCCTGCATGAACGCCATCGGAATAAACACCGCGACCAGCACCAGAGTAATGCCGATGATCGCCCCGGTGATCTGCGTCATCGCCTTGCGCGTGGCTTCCTTGGGCGACAGGCCCTCGCTGGCCATGATGCGCTCGACGTTTTCCACCACGACGATGGCGTCATCCACCAGAATGCCGATGGCCAGCACCATGCCGAACATGGTCAGCACGTTGATCGAGAACCCCAGCGCCAGCATGGTCGCGATAGTGCCCATCAACGCCACCGGCACCACCAGTGTCGGGATCAGCGTGTAGCGCACGTTTTGCAGGAACAGGAACATCACCGCAAACACCAGCAGCATCGCTTCGCCGAGGGTGTAGATCACTTTGGTGATCGAGACTTTGACGAACGGCGAAGTGTCGTAAGGAATCTTGTATTCCACGCCAGCCGGGAAGTAGCGCGCCAGTTCGTCCATTTTCGCCCGCACCAGCGTCGCGGTGTTCAGCGCGTTGGCGCCTGGAGAAAGCTGCACGCCGACGGCGGTGGACGGCTTGCCGTTCAGGCGTGTACCGAACTGATATTCCTGACTGCCGATTTCGACGCGCGCGACATCACCGATGCGCACCGTGGAGCCGTCGCGATTGGCCTTGAGCACGATGTCGGCGAATTCCTGCGGCGTCGACAACTGGCCTTTGACCAGAATTGTCGCGGTGATTTCCTGCGTCGAAGGTGACGGCAGATCACCGATGCTACCTGCTGAAACCTGGGCGTTTTGCGCAACAATGGCTTCGTTGACATCGGCCGGCGTCAGGTTGAACGCGATGAGCTTCTGCGGGTCGATCCAGATCCGCATCGCCCGTTCGGCGCCGTACAACTGCGACTTGCCGACACCGTCCAGACGCTTGATCTCGTTCATCACGTTGCGCGCCAGATAATCGCTGAGCGCCACGTCATCGAGCTTGCCGTCGCTAGAGGTCAAAGTGATCAGCAAGAGGAAACCGGAAGAGACCTTCTCCACCTGCAACCCCTGCTGATTGACCGCTTGCGGCAGGCGCGACTCGACCACCTTGAGGCGGTTTTGTACATCGACCTGCGCCAGTTCCGGGTTGGTGCCCGGCTGAAAGGTTGCCTTGATCGTCGCGCTGCCCAGGCTGCTTTGCGATTCGAAATAGAGCAGGTGATCGGCACCGTTGAGCTCTTCCTCGATCAGGCTGACCACGCTTTCATCGACGGTCTGGGCCGAGGCGCCTGGGTAGACGGCATAAATTTCGATCTGCGGCGGTGCGACGTCCGGATATTGCGCGACCGGCAACTGCGGAATGGCCAGCGCACCGGCCAACAGAATGAACAGCGCGACTACCCAGGCGAACACCGGGCGGTCGATAAAGAACTGCGGCATATAAGAGCGTCCTGCTTACTGACCAGCGGTCTGGGCAAGTGGAAGTGGGGTTTCGTCGATCTGCACCTTTTCCCCGGGACGGGCGTGTTGCAGGCCTTCGATGACAACACGGTCGCCGGGCTTCAGGCCGCCGGTGACGATCCAGCGATTGTTTTGCACCGCACCCAGTTGCACCGGTTGCTGCGCCACGCGCATCTGCTCATCGACGGTCAGCACCTGGGCAATGCCGGCACTGTCACGCTGCACCGCGCGTTGCGGCACGGTAATGCCGTTCTGGATGGTTGCCTGCTCAAGGCGTACGCGGATGAAGCTGCCCGGCAGCAAGTCGAGATCCGGATTGGGAAACTCGCTGCGCACAATGATCTGCCCGGTGCCGGGATCGACCGTGATGTCGCTGAACAGCAGCTTGCCGGGCAACGGATACACGCTACCGTCATCCTGAATCAGCGTGGCCTTCGCTTGATCCTGACCGACTTCCTGCAACTGCCCGGAGCGCAATGCCCGGCGCAGTTCATTGAGCTCGCGAGTCGACTGGGTGAGGTCGGCATGGATCGGGTTGAGCTGCTGAATCAGCGCCAGCGGCGTGGGCTCGTTCTGTCCGACCAGAGCACCTTCGGTGACCAAGGCGCGACCGATACGGCCGGAAATCGGCGCGGTGACGGTGGCATAGCCGAGGTTCAGTTTCGCCCGTTCAAGCGCCGCTTTGCTGGCCGCGACATCAGCTGCCGTCTGCCGGGCAGCGGCGCGGGCGTTATCGTAGTCCTGACCGCTGATGGCGTGGTCCTCGATCAACTGCGCATAGCGTTGTTCTTGCAATCTGGCCTGAAAGGCGTTTGCCTCAGCTTTGCGCAGCGCGGCTTCGGCGCTGTCCAGGTCCGCCTTGAAAGGTGCCGGGTCGATGCGGAACAGCACATCGCCTTTTTTCACGTCACTGCCTTCGCGGTAGGTGCGTTGCAACACCACGCCGGCCACTCGCGCACGCACTTCGGCAATCCGTGGCGCGGCGATGCGGCCGCTCAGTTCGCTGCTGATCGACAATGGCTGGGTTTTGATGGTCTCGATGCGCACCGTGGCCGGCGACGCCTGCTCTTCGGCGTTCGATGACGAATCACAAGCGCTCAGCGTCAGCGCCAATGCGATCAGGCCGAGCCCGGCCAGCAGTTTTCCAGACATGTACAACCCCCAATATTGAAGGCCGCATCCTACGGCCAGACGGGGAGGTTAGCGGTGAAGCTTTGTAGCTGCTGTGTGAAATTGTGTAAGGGTTTTGCTCAGTAGCGGGTGAGGGCGTATATCCTGCAGGCCTTGAAATTTATTGCGACAGTTCGATCGCTTTCGCGAGCAGGCTCGCTCCCACAGGAGATCGCATTTCAATGTGCGAGCGAATGAGCCCTGACTGTCGCCACAGCATTCTCTGGAACACCCCATGCCCAACATCCTCCTGGTCGAAGACGACACCGCCCTCGCCGAACTGATTTCCAGCTACCTGGAGCGCAACGGTTATTCCGTCAGCGTCATCGGCCGTGGCGACCATGTGCGCGAGCGGGCGCGGATCAGTCCGCCGGACCTGGTGATTCTCGACCTCATGCTGCCGGGCCTCGACGGCTTGCAGGTGTGCCGTTTGCTGCGTGCCGATTCGGCGACACTGCCGATCCTCATGCTCACGGCCCGCGATGACAGTCATGATCAGGTACTGGGCCTGGAAATGGGCGCGGACGACTACGTCACCAAACCCTGCGAGCCACGGGTGCTGCTGGCTCGGGTGCGTACCTTGTTGCGGCGCAGCAGCCTCGGCGAGCCTTTGGCGGTTAATGATCGGATCGTCATGGGCAATCTGTGCATTGACCTGTCCGAGCGCACCGTGACCTGGCGTGATCAAGCGGTTGAACTGTCCAGCGGCGAATACAATTTGCTGGTGGTACTGGCCCGGCACGCTGGCGAAGTGCTGAGTCGCGATCAGATTCTTCAGCGGCTGCGCGGTATTGAATTCAATGGCACTGACCGCTCGGTGGACGTGGCGATTTCCAAGCTGCGGCGCAAATTCGATGATCACGCCGGCGAGGCGCGCAAGATCAAGACCGTGTGGGGCAAGGGCTATCTGTTCAGCCGCTCCGAATGGGAATGTTGAGCTGATGTTTCGCATTCTGTTTCGCCTGTATTTGGTGACGATCGTCTCCTATAGTGCGGCGATCTATCTGGTGCCGGATCTGGTGGTCATGGCCTTTCGGGATCGCTTCGTCACCTACAATCTGGAATTCTCCCGAGGTCTGCAATCGCTGATCACCAAGCAGTTTCATGCTGCGCCGCAAGAGCAATGGCCGGCGATTGCGGCGGCGATGGACAAGGAATTCCAGCCGCTGCACATCGTCCTGACGCCAATCGACGACCCGGTGTTCACGCCCATCGAGCAGGAACGTTTGCACCGTGGTGAGAACGTGGTGCGGATCGGTGACTGGGGCTGGCGAACTTTGGCAGTCACTCCGCTGAATGCGGACATGGCCGTGCGTATGGTCGTACCGCCGGATCCGGTCGACGTCGATCTGCTGTACTGGAGCATTAATGTGCTCATCGGCGCCATGTTGCTCGGCTGCCTGCTGCTCTGGTTGCGCCCGCACTGGCGCGATCTTGAACGTTTGAAGGGCACTGCCGAACGCTTCGGCAAGGGGCATTTGAGCGAGCGAACCAGAATCGCCCCTAGTTCGAACATCGGCAGCCTCGCCAACGTGTTCGACACCATGGCCGGCGATATCGAAAACCTGCTCAACCAGCAGCGCGATCTGCTTAACGCCGTTTCCCATGAGCTACGTACGCCGTTGACGCGTCTGGATTTCGGCCTGGCGCTGGCATTGTCAGAAGACTTGCCCGCCGCCAGCCGCGAGCGTCTGCAGAGTTTGGTCGCGCATATTCGTGAGCTGGATGAATTGGTGCTGGAGTTGCTTTCCTACAGCCGCTTGCAGAATCCGGCGCAGTCGCCTGAGCGTATCGAGGTGTCGCTGGACGAATTCATCGACAGCATTCTCGGCAGCGTCGATGAGGAACTGGAGTCGCCAGACATCGTGATTGACGTTCTGCTGCACGGTCAACTCGAACGCTTTGCGCTGGATCCGCGCCTGACCGCTCGGGCCATTCAAAACCTGTTGCGCAATGCCATGCGCTATTGCGAAAAGCGCATTCAGATTGGCGTGCAGGTCATTGCCGGCGGGTGTGAGATATGGGTAGACGACGATGGTATCGGCATTCCCGACGATGAGCGCGAGCGGATTTTCGAACCGTTCTATCGGCTCGACCGCAGCCGTGATCGCGCGACGGGTGGGTTCGGCCTCGGTTTGGCGATAAGCCGCCGAGCGCTCGAAGCGCAGGGCGGCACTTTGACGGTTGAAAGTTCGCCGTTGGGTGGGGCGCGATTCAGGCTGTGGTTGCCGGCCATGGCCTGAATATCCTAACGGACATCTGATGATTGAATCAGGCTGACGCCGGCCTCCTGCATCCGCGCTATGGCGGCTGCCAGCGAACCGTCCAGATCAATCGCGCGACAGCCATCCAGCACCACACAGACATTAAAACCCGCCGCGCGCGCATCCAGCGCCGAAAACATCACACAGAAATCCAGCGCCAGGCCAACCATGTAAACGGTGTCGATGCTGCGCTCTTTCAAATAGCCGGCGAGCCCGGTGGTGGTGCTTCGATCCGCTTCGAGAAAAGCCGAGTAGCTGTCAATATCGGGATTGCAGCCCTTGCGGATGATCAATTGCGCGTGCGGTAGATCCAGTTCCGGATGAAATTCGGCGCCGACACTGGCTTGCACACAGTGATCGGGCCACAACGTTTGTGCGCCGTACGGTAATTCGATGACGTCGTAGGGCTGGCGCCCGGGGTGGCTGGATGCAAACGATATATGCCCGCTCGGGTGCCAGTCCTGCGCAATCACGACTTGCCTGAAATGCCGCGCGAGACGGTTGATCAGCGGCACAATCCGGTCACCTTCAGGCACCGGCAATTGGCCGCCGGGAATGAAGTCGTTTTGAACGTCGATGACCAGCAATGCAGCGCGGGACGAAATGGGCACGGGGAAATCTTCCTGAGAATAAAACCTCGGCCAGTTTAGCAGGGCTTCTGTCAGCCACTGGTCTGCAGCGCGCATTGCTGGGTTTTACTATCCCACACCTGGCCTTTCGGACATTCGGGCTTTTTCACGGCGTCGCTTTCGTCGACGGCGAAAGCAGCAGGGCTGGACAGGGCGGCGACCAGCAGCGGGACGGCGAACAGCATTTGGCGGATATTCATGGTCGATCTCCACTTTCATCGGCTTGGAGCAGAAGTTGTTGTTCTCCTTTGCAGTGACTGCTCAGTTCTGCGGAAGATTCAATGTTCTGCAGCGGGCCATTGACTTGTCATCCAACGGCAGGCTAATTTCCAGCCCATGACTTTCACCGTATCGCGCTGCCAGCCAAGCATTATTACCGCCATTCCTCATTTGGCGGGCTAGCTCACGACTGCAGCACCCAACCCGCCCTAGAGGCGGGTTTTTACTTTCTGTCTCCGGGGTTCTGAAAAATGTCAGGAGACGACCATGCCGCACAGCCCCGACCAGCAAGCCCTGCTTGAGCAGTACGTAAAGAAAATCCTGGCCGCGCCGGTGTACGACATTGCGGTGCGTACGCCGTTGCAGCTTGCGCCAGCGTTGTCGGAAGCATTGGGCAATCGGGTCCTGCTCAAGCGCGAAGATCTGCAACCGACGTTCTCTTTCAAGATCCGTGGTGCTTACAACAAACTCGTGCAACTGAGCGATGAGCAGCGAGCGCGGGGAGTGATCACGGCATCGGCGGGTAATCACGCGCAGGGTGTAGCGCTGGCGGCACGGGAATTGGGCATTGCCGCGACGATCGTCATGCCGTCTACCACCCCTGAGCTCAAGGTGCTCGGCGTGCGCAGTCGCGGTGCCGACGCATTGCTGCACGGTGATAGTTTCCCCTTTGCTCTGGCCCATGCGTTGCACTTGGCCGAACAGACCGGATGCACGTTTGTTTCACCGTTCGATGATCCTGACGTGATCGCCGGACAAGGCACCGTGGCAATGGAAATCCTGCGCCAGCATCAAGGCGCGCTGGACGCCATCTTCATCCCGGTCGGGGGCGGAGGTTTGATCGCCGGTATCGCGGCCTACGTCAAATACCTGCGCCCGGAAGTGCGGATCATCGGCGTCGAATCCGAACATTCGGCGTGCCTGCAAGCGGCTTTAAGTACGGACGAGCGGGTGGTTCTACCGAGCGTCGGCACCTTCGCCGATGGCGTTGCGGTGGCGCAGGTCGGCGCGTATGGCTTTGAGGTATGCCGCTTCTGCGTAGATGAAGTAATTACGGTCAGCAATGACGAACTCTGTGCCGCGATCAAGAATATCTACGACGATACCCGTTCGATCACTGAACCGTCGGGGGCGCTGGCCGTGGCGGGGATCAAGCAGTACGTGGCGCGCAGTGGGGTTCGCGATCAGACATTCGTCGCCATCGACTCCGGGGCCAACATCAACTTCGACAGCCTGCGCCATGTCGCCGAACGCGCCGCTGCTTGCGGCGTGCCGGCGTGATGTCGATCAGGGCAGCAGCGGGCGCAGAAACGTGCGCTCGTAACTGACGATGAATTTCTTTTCGACCAAGTCGGCCACCAGTGCGGTGCTTTCCGGGTCGGTCATTGCAATATGTCGATAGCTTTCGTAATCGGCCAGCGATGGGAAACGGAACAGGCAATAAGCAATGTTGCTCGCGCCCTCCGAGGGGAGGAAGTAGCCGTGATGGGTGCCGCCCAAGCGCTCAACGATGTCGAGCCACGCTTTGGCATAGACTTCGAAAGCGGGTAACTGGTAAGGATCGATCACATATCTGACGTGGCAAGTAATCAAGGGCTGGGCTCCGGTTATTCCTGCAGGGCGGTGCCGACTTTGTCCGACGCCGACCAGATGCGATAGCGCACTTCGACGTCCGAAGGCGCGTACACCACGACTGGCAGCTTGCTGTTGTAGCGCAACATGAAGCCATCACCGACGACCGGAACGAACGCGCGCTTTTTCTTGCTGCCAGGCGGGCAGGCCATCATCGTGCTCATCGGGCCGATGACCTTTTCCAGGCGATAGAACGGATAGCCCCAGCCTTGCAGATTCTTTTCATCGAGCACACCGCCCAGACGCTGGCGATTGCAATCCACTTCGAGGGTTCTGCCGGCGAGAATTTCAACCTGGAAATTCTCTTCCTGCTCTTGCTTGGGCAGATGGATGACTTGTCGGGTAAACCCGGCTTCGGCCTTGGGATACGGCGCGACGTCTTCGAGCTTGGCGGCGTGGGCTAGAGTGGAAAGGTTGGCGATCAACAGGCCGGTGATCGCGCAAACGCTTAAAGAATTCATGAAGGCCTCCGTGCGGGTTGAATTGCAATGGGAGACATTCTTGCCGTCATAGTCTGCGAAAGCAAATTTGCCCGGAGATTGCAGATTGCAGTGGACGGGTGGTCGATTCATGCAATTTGCAAATAGCAGGATACTGGCCACATTTCCAAGTGCTTGATTTTAAAGGGAGCAAAACGAACCGATCAAAGGCACGTTTTATGCGTTCTTTTGGTGAGGCGCACAGGATTTGGGCGCCTACACTCCAATGGGCATTTCGCAGTACCACCACTTGCCGCACCAGGGAAACAGCGGGGGCACACCCGTGAAGGCGCAGCAGAGGGTCAGCGTGAATACTTGATTGGCAATCGCACAGAAAGGAGAGGGTTCGCCATGTTTTTATCTGCCTTGGAATTACGCAACATCATTGAAAGCAGCTTCCTGCCGAAACGCTGCCAGTGCACGCTGACACCAGACTTGTCGATGTCCGTCAAAGTATTTGGCGACCATCGAACCGACCAGGCCGATCTCTACGTCAGTGGAATCGACGCCAGCCGCCTGAACAGCTGCCGTGAAATCAACAACCTGGTCGCAGGTCTGCGATCCGATCTCGCGCAACAGACCACGACACATCAAACCAGCGCTCGTTCTCGAGCTGTTTAACCCACCGTCTCACCCAGTTCGACCGTCACGCGCCGGGCCTGCACGAAACCTAGGCCCAGCGCGAACTCGACCAGCACCGCGAGCAAAATCCCGGGGCCGGCATGGCCATTGAGCCATTCGCCAAAACCCAACGCCGCCAAACCGAAACAGCCGACGATAAAACCATTGCTCAGTGCACTGCGTGCCGCTGACGGCGGAGCATTGCGCAGCAAACAAAACATCACCCCCAACGCCGCAAACAGCACCGCGCTGCGCCTTGCGACTACGCCAGTGCCTTCCGAATAGCCCATGCTCCAGATCGCCAGCAACACTTCCGGAAAAAATCCCCAGACCAGCGCCAGCAGAAAACACAGGATGGAAGTGAAGCTCGACAGCGTGCGAAACGACAACTGCATGGCCAATCCTTGCGGCAGTAGGGAAGGCCCCGAGCATAACCGCCGAAGCCACCCAACGCCTATGGCCAAGCGGAAAATCAGAAGCGTCTGTCAGTTCTGTTGACTGCAAGCGTCAGATAATTTCCTGTAACTGATTTGTGCGGGCTTGCCGGTGTTGTCGATGTATTTCATGTCGGCGGTGATGACTTTGCATTCCGAGGTCGGCGGCTCGGTTAGCGAAAGCACCTTCGCCACGTGTAGTGGCATGCCGTATTGGTAGGGTGTTTGATTCGATGTGGCGGAGGTGTCGTTGGCTTGGGCCTGTGCGGCGTATGAGGTGCAGGCGAGGGTGGCGGTGAGCAGGAAGGGACGAATGTTCATGAGAGGACTCCAGCGTTGCGGGTAGGCGCCCGGCACGAAGCCGGGCGAGCCTGCCGCAGTCGGTTTCAGCGCGATGCCTGAGCGGAACAGTACTGTAGAGTCTTTGATTCGAGGATCAACGGGGGTAATTGGACTAATTAAGCTGAATAGATCGGGGATCAAGCGGTAAGCACATTTAACCAAAGATATTTGCATTGAAGCGATTGCCGATCAGCCATAACCAGGAGCGATAATCCTGATTATGGCTCTCAAGTAGTTCGCGTCCTAACTCATTACCGATTAAAGTGAATTAACGACTCAGTTTTTCGGGAAAAAAGGACAGCGGAGGATGTGTAGCAGCCCATTTCTTTGTTTGCTCGTGCGCTTCGGAAATTTGTGCGGGTGTCAACTTGGCTGCAATGAGAGGGAGTTTGTATTCAACGTTTTCTTGCATTCCACCCCCGCCGTTCAGAATACTTAAGGATGAAACTAGTGAATAGCCTTTAACGGGGTCATATGGAAATCCATATGTGTCGGGCTCATGAGCAAGATATGAGCCATATCCATACACTGATTCCGCATAACCTGCTATCGCTGCTTGCTCATTCCAGTGTCTAAAACCTTCAAGATCTCCGCTCTCGAAAAGAAGAGCCGCATACTCCATCATGGAACGCGGATTTCCTGCTTCAGCGGACAGTTTGAACCATTTTTTTACTTCTTCTGTTCGTTTCCAAGGTAAGAAAAATCCATCACCTTGCTTATAAGATACCGCCAGCCAGTACTGGGCCTGATCGTCACCCGCAATTGCTGCTTTTTCAAGCCACTGATCGTCTAGGGTAATTTCATACATAATGTACATTGCTTCAGCGTTACCGTTTTTTGCTTTCTCTATAGCCTGTTTCTTGGCTTCGTTCAGCCACTCGATCGGATCTTTCTGAGGTGGTTTGCAGTCGCGAGTGATATCGCATAGATCTTTTTCACTCCGTCCTAGCTGAATCATGGCGTATAGGTTGCCTTGATTAGCCGACGCCTCATACCAAGCCCTAGCTTCGGAGCTCATGTAGTGATTTTTTTTTCTAAGCACTTCCGCTAACAAATATTGAGCTTCACTATCTCCTGCCTCCGATGCGATCAATAAAAAAGGCTTGGCAGACTCGGTCTTCAATTGATTATAAAGGACAATGCCATGGTTTTTGGCCTGCTCTTGGCGTGGGGCGAGTTCTGCCAGAGAGGAGCTAGCAGAAGTGAGGAATATAACTACTGAGAATAGTGAGCGCAGCCACATATGCTTGTCTCTTTAATTCATTAATGGATGGTCGGAATAAATTTAGCCACACCTGCTGGTACGTATGTTCGTCCTTGATATTGGCTGCGCTGGCAAGATCCGTCACGTTTTGCACCTAACAATTTGACATGATCTTTATAGCGCGTTCGCATTTCCTCCCCTGAGGGAACAGTAAGGCGAAGGACTGCCTCAGTCATGAAATTATCAAGCGCCAAACGGTTTTCGCAATATTTCTCCTCAGCATTAGCTGGCTTCATTCCAAACTTATTCATGCACATGCAAATTTGCTCAAATTGATACTGAGCTTGTTCGATTGAATTTTGCTTGGTTGCACTTTTTACAATCCAGCCGAGAATGCGCTCAATGGCCTGCTGCTGAACTAGGTGCGCTTGATCACTGTCATATTTGCGCTCTTTTTTATCAGGTTTATCTGAGTTATTCGAATAATTTACAGAGAAATCATCAGGTGGGCTAATGAGTGTCATCAATAATGGTCCGAGCGCGCCTGGAATCGCATTGATGCACCACTCCTCAAGCTCCTCCACTGGATCGTAAAACATAATCGTATCAGCAATAGATCCGCCTTTACCTGTCGCAGTCAAGCTCTCATAAAGCGTCATCACCGCATCAGCGCCCATAAGATAAATCATCCGAATATCAAAACCGCCAATGGCCAGCGTATTTAATTTTGAAAGGTACGCATAGGTTTCGTCTTCAATGACAAAGTAAGGGTTCTGTTTGTTTTTATATAGTTCTCTACGGAACATGTTAAGCAGCTCGGTGACGGCATCGTAGCCGACTTCGAACTTGAAGGAGCCACCGACGCCTGGGCCGGCGATCAACGCTGCCTTGAGCACCAGAATCAGACGGCCCTCGTGCAGGGAAATACTCGCCTCAGCCCTCGCTCCGAGACCCGCAGCGGCGTTGAGTTCCACAGTCAAACGCGCAAGGCTGAACCATTCGCTGGCTTTCATTCCGGCAGCTTTTCCGGAAACGGGTGCTTTGGTTAGCAAGGCTACTTCGCCGGGTGGTGCCCAATTTAGCGCTCCGGTGACCATTATCCCGGTTTGCAGACCGGCGAATAGATTAAATGCGGCTTTCGCGCCATCCTGTATCTGTAGCGTTTCAGGAGCTTTTTTAATCTGTCCACTTTTTTCAGTTCTCGCGTAGCTGCGCTTATCGGGGTTGCGCACAACCGGTTCCGGAGGAGCTAAATGGAACCCAGCGTTGCTGACATCCAATGCAATTTCCGAAGAAAGCAACAATGATGCTCCTGCATAGCCCCAAGCCTTCGCGCCTAAATAGAGCGAAAAACGTCCAAGATTCATCTTTTGCTGCATGTCTTCTGCATTTCGGTACGTGATGACAATATCTTTCGCGCTGGCACGATCTGGCAAGTCGACTTTAAAAAGCTCGACCTCGCCTCTGGCAAGATCAACGGCAAAAGTAGCCTTGGCGGAGGCTTGGAATCCTTCGGCCAGAGTCCAGTCCGGCCCCTCTACTTTTGTCGATGAATGGATAGTTTCCGTGGTGGAGGGCATTAGGCATCGAACCAACTGGGCTTGCGGTGTGATGTCGAAAATGCGGAATGTCTTGCGTACGTTGTCCTTGAACAACACTTGCTGCAATCGGTCCCCCCATTCTTTACGGGTACCAGCGTTCTCCAGCGCAGTGACCTTGTACTTTTTGTTTTCAAGGTAGGCGTTGAATTTTTCGATTTCGAACCACCCTTCGGCTGAGAACCAATCGCTTTCCTGATCCTTGATTCTTAACGCGCCTTCACTTTTCAGCCACTGTCCAAACAAACTCAGTTCAGTGTCCGTCGTTGCTTTTCCATCGCTATTGCCCGGACGCTTCATCAGATCTTTGACCTTGGCGCCAACTTTCTTCCAGTCATCCTTAACGGTTTGTTTGAGTCGTGGCAGCGAATACATGCTGAGATAGGTCAGCGGTTTTTTCAGGCTGTCCGCCATGCTCATCTCGGCCAGCGGAAAGCCGTTTTTGATCAAGCGCTCTTCAGGTCTTGCCTGAAATTGCTCTGGCTCCCACAACAGATGACGGCGAACAATTGCCGTTTCCACATTGCTCTCAGCCTGAAGTCGTAGTTTTTCTTTCGAAGCCTGCAAGCGGTCCCAGTCGGCACGTTCATTAGTGACCAGGTTGGTGGGCGCTTTGGCTTGTCGGCCACTTGCCTCGATCCAGCCTTTGTACTTGGCGCTGAGACGTTCATTGGTCTCTTTTTGCTCTTTCTCGAGCGCCATATATTGCTTGAACAGGTCGACTCCACTTTCGACTGCTCCGCCCTCAGAAATCAGCGCGAACTCCGGCAATGCGATCCCATATTGTGCAACGTCGGTGATGGCCTCCAGATAAGCGCTGTAGGTCGCTTTCCTTTCCTTACGTTTGATTTCCTGGTCGCGTACATAGGTGCAGAGCATCAACTGATTGTTAGTGCCGCACATCGCGATCTCGTCGATTCGCTTTTTATCTTGAGCGAGCATCGGCGCGAGCTCTGCCGAGGTTAACGTGGTGAGATCCTTGTCCTCTAACAGCGCTTCTCGCGCTTTCAGATACTTTTGAACGGCTTCCCGGGCCGCGATGGCTTTGGGCGCATAAAGGTTGCCGCTTTCGTACGCGTAGCCTTTTTCCTTAGCAGCGGCGATGGCCATGCGCTTGAGCTTTTGCCATTCGCTATGCATGCCACGTACGCGGGTTGCAGCATCCCGGGCGGACATGAAATGGTTTCTTTTAAGCTGATCTTGCTCAAGGGCGGTAAGCTGAGTGGAAGAATCTTCTGGCGCCGTGGTTTTTAAGTTCTGCTGAGCGTCTAGAAGTGCTGCATCCAGATTGCTGATATTCGGATGTTGAGCTTCGATTTCTAGCATCCGTGCTTTCTCGTCACCCTCAAGAAAGTTTGCCAGTTTAGGCTCTAGGAAATACTCAAGGAGTCCCGACTCGTAGAGCCCTTTTTTCCGTTCTTCTGGAGATTTGCTTGAGCTGACCTTCTGTTCCAAGTCACTGGAAGCTTCTTTCAGGGCGGAGTTTGTCCGCTCTGGTAGTAACCAGAAGGATTCATTTTCCGTATCGTAAATTGCACTGCCATAAATGGTGGAGCAGGGCGTTTTCACTTTGTCGTGATCGCCTGGTGTGTCTTCCGGCGCTTCGGGCTGTTCACCAATATCCCGAGGCGGTTTTGCACAAGTTTCATCGGCAACTACCGGTTTTGCAGGTGCCGATTCGGTGTTAGGTGCTGCGCTGGTATTTTGTTCCATTTCGCTTCCATTCATTCTTAACGGACGGGTTCATCAAGCAACGCTGGTGGTGAGTTGCTGCAGCTGCTGTACTTTGATGAACGACTCTTCCCTGGATTGCAGGATGGCCATTGCCTGTGGCTGTGTTTCAAGCAGTGGTCCATTTGTGATTGACCCCAGCTTCAGCAAGTGACGGCCTTCGTAAATATTGTGGGCAACCAGCACATTGAGGTTTGCCACAAGGTTGGGCAGATGCTCATCGCTCGGCTCGCCGTAATCTGCGTGATGTTCATCTGCCCAATAAACCCAACCCAAATGCTCTTGAACGTTCGCCGCGGATGGCGGCAGGCTGAACACTGAAGTATCGCCCAGCCATTCGACTTCCGAGACGGCGCGCCAACTGAGCCATGGACCTTTATTGCGCCCAAAATGAACCGGCGCTGGGCTGTATACGTGCTGCCAAGGGCCGAACAGCTGATGGGAGTTGTCGCCAGCGGTATAGGCCAGCGCGGCCCACAGGCTTGGCTTGTGGTAGCTCAGCAGGCTTTGTCCGCCAGAGCCATCATTAGCGCGCAAGAGCCAGCGCGCATGGGCGAGCGCTTTGTCAGAATCAGCTGTGGTAATGGCAATGCCAGAGAAATTTTCCTCGCACAGCTTTGCTGCCTCAGCCGCAAGGCGACTGCCCCATGGCGCGGTGATCCAGAGCGGACCGTCAGCGGCGATCTCAGCGAAGGCGGTTTTGAGGAACAGGCCCTGTGCATCCACCACCGGTTCGCCAACACGATAAAGGCGGCTCATCGCGTCAGGCTGTCGAACCGGGTCAATAATGAAACACAGTGTTGATTCAGAGCTTTCTCTCGGTAAATCAACGAACCCATGGCGTGGAGCTTCGAGGAGGGCGCTGAGCGCTTTCACATGCATGTGCAATCCTTACGGCTGCAGGCGCCGTTGCTTTGCTTGCCGCACAACGGCGTTATTCCAGACTCATTCAGACGTTTGGGCAGCGGGACAGGGACTTTCCCCGCCTTATCCGCATCCACAACCTTCATCGGCCCCGGCAACAACGGCGCCGCCGGCGTGCCCACCCCGGGGGAGCCGCCGGTATTGACCTTCACCTCAGCGCCGCTGATGGTCACGCCACCCGCATCGACCTTGACGAAGCTGCCGCCAGCCTTGGCGGTCAGTTCCATGGCGCCTTCGACCACGACTCTCTGGCCGGCGTAATAATGGATTTCGTTGCCAGCCTCAACAAACTGCCCAGTCCCAACCTTCACATGCTGCGTCACACCCACTGTCAGGTGATCATCCGCGCGCATTTCGCTGATTCGGTCCAGATGGGTGATCCGGTGTTCTTCGACCTTGAACTCGCTCAACACGTTAGCTTCAACGGTGTCATGCCGTTCGTTGCCGACGCGGATTTTCTGGTCGTGTTCGATGTTTTCGTCCCAGTCGCGCTGGGCGTGGATGTAGATCTGTTCGGCGCCTTTTTTGTCTTCGATGCGGAATTCGTTGTAGCCCTTGCCGCCCGGGGAGCTGAGGGTTTTGAAGGTGCTGCGGGTCTTGTTGGCGGGCAGGTCGTAGGGGACGACGTTTTCCTTGTGATACAGGCAGCCAGTGACGAGGGGCTGGTCGGGGTCGCCTTCGAGGAAAGTGACGAGGACTTCCATGCCGATGCGCGGCACGGCAATGCCGCCGTAAGCTGCGCCGGCCCAGCCGCTGGCGACGCGCATCCAGCAGGTGGTTTTATCGTCGGACTGGCCGTCGCGGTCCCAGTGGAATTGCACTTTGATGCGGCCGTATTGGTCGCAGTGGATTTCTTCGCCGGGCGGGCCGGTGACGACGGCGGTCTGGCTGCCGAGGACTTTCGGTTTCGGGTGTTCGAGGGCAGGGCGGTAGTGCGCGTCCCACGGGGTGGCGAGGAAGCTGTTGCGGTAGCCTTGGTGGAAATCGCTCTTGTTGTCGGTGACGTCGCTGGTGACGTTTTCGCCGAGGACTTGCGGCTGTTTGCCTTCGTGGAAGACTTCCAGCAGCAGCCACAGGTCGTTCCACTCGGCGCGCGGGTGTTCGGCGAGCGTGAGGAAATGGCCGCTGGTCAGCGTCGGTTCATCACCTTTGCCTTCGGCGAGTTTGTAGTCGCTGCGATGGCGTTCCAGCGCGCGGGTTGAGAGGAACTTGCCGCGCTCGCGGGTGGTGAAGCGGCCGGGGTAATCGTAGTCTTCCAGATCCGGGGCGAATTCGGATTTGACCGCGCCTTCGGGCAGCAGCTTTGGTTTTTCGAAATCGTAGTCGCGACGGCTGACGCGGGTGGTACGGGTTTCCAGGCGCAGGTTGAAGCGCTTGATCACCGGTTTCTCCGCAGCCATGCCGGAGTCCTGCTGGTAGCTGACCGGCTTCAGTTTGCGGAATACGGTCTGGTCGTCGCCGAACACCAGTTTGTGGCCGCTGCTGCTGTGCTGGAAGTGGAAGTGAATGCCTTCCTCTTCGCACAGACGCTGGATGAAATGCAGATCGGACTCGTCGTATTGCACGCAATAATCGCGTTCCGGATACTCGGCGCCGAGCTGGAAGCTGTAGGCGTCAGAGAGAATGCCGCGATCTTCCAGCACCTGAGCGATGATTTTCGGCACCGTCAGTTGCTGGAAGATCTGCTGATCATGGTTGTGCTGCAGATAGGCCAGTTGCGGCATCAGGCTGATGCTGTAGCGGGTCAGGGTCTTGCCGGAGTCGCCCTGCTCGATGCGATAGACCTGACCGTGAATCTTGCCTTCGCCGGTGGCGCCGAAGGTCAGGCAGGCGCGCTTGTGCAGCAGCTCTTCGAGCTTCAGGTCGGGGCGGGCGCTGACCAGTTCGAGGTCGAAACGGAACGGTTCGTTGAGGGCTTCGCGACCGGTGAAGCTGAGGACTTGCAGGTCGGCGTTGGCGTCTTCGATCGAGAGGGTGATGTGGGTTGCATTGGCGTCCAGCATGCCTTGAATTCCGTCCGTTGAATAAGCAGGTGATGGATGTTGCAGGATTAGACGGCCTCATTCAAGGCGCAAATGGCGTAGGTGTGGGGCCTTGATGCCATAGGGAAAACCCTTAGGAGGGCGGTTTGGGTCAGTGAAATCGGGCCTTTCATAGACTTTGATGGTGTTTGAGAGATTGCCATCGCGGGCAAGCCCGCTCCCACAGGTTTCTCGGGTGTAGACAAAATCGGCGTTCACTAAGGTCCTGTGGGAGCGAGCCTGCTCGCGAAGGGCTTCTACAACCAATGCCAGAACCGGCTCCAGAACCCGCGATTGAGGTCTTCCTTGCAGCCGGCATATTGCTGCGCATACAGATCCGAGCGGTTCTGCACCTTGCGCGCGGTCGGCGGTAGCCAGGCCTTGCTGGCGTAGGTCTTGTTGCGGAAGCCGCCCCAGCCTTCGTGGTAGTTCAGGTACTGGTTATAGGCGTCGTATTTGTACACACCGTTGATCGAGGTGGTCTTGTCCATGTACCAGCCGACGAAGTCGATGGCGTCGTCGAAGTCTTCACGATCGGCCCAGTTGCGACCGGTGCTTTTCTGGTAGTCGGCCCAGACTTCATCCTTGGCTTGCGCATAACCGGAAGCGGTCGAGACGCGGCCCCAAGGAATCACCCAGAGCAGGTATTTGCGAGGCGTCTTGGCGTCGTAGCGATAGCCGGATTCCTGATACATGATCGCGAACGGCACCTGGATCGGCACACCCCAGCGTTTCTGGGTGACTTGCGCGGCGTCGTACCAGTCGCTTTTCTCGCGGAAGATTGCGCAGATGTCTTCCGGCGAGCGGGGCGGCGAGGTGCCGCAACCGCTCAGCAGGGTGGCCAGGGTCAGAAGGGCGAGGGTGTGCCTGTGATTCAAGAGCTGTTTTCCGTCGTGCGCAAAAAGGCCGACAGTCTACGCGCTCAGCTCAATTGATGACGATAGGGCAGATCCGGACCGGTTTTGCTGCAAGTCAGCGCGGCGGCTTGTACGGCGAACCTGAGCATGCCGTCGATTTGCTCGCGACTGAGCTGCTGCAGGCCTTCGACCGAGTCCAGCGAGTGCTCCGTCAGCCAGGTGATCAGCGAAGCCTGGAAGGTGTCGCCGGCGCCTACCGTATCGGCGATCTGAACCTGATTGGCCGGTACCGACCACGAGCCATGGGCGCGACTGAACACCGTTGCGCCGTCGCCACCGCGCGTCAGGAAGACGATCTGGCAGCGATGTTCGAGCCAGCCTTCAATCACATGCTGCGGATTCTGCTCGGGATAGAGCAGGCTCAGATCCTCGTCGCTGACTTTGATCAGATCGGCCAGGCGCACCAGCGTGGCGATGCGCTCGCGCCATAGCTCGATGTTCGGCTCGGGATTGAGGCGCACGTTGGGATCGAGGCTGATCAGGCGTTTGCCGCTTTCGCGCTGAACCAGCTTAAGCAAGGTGTCGCCGATCGGCTGTACCACCAGCGAAAACGAGCCGATGTGCAGGCCGCGCACCTCGTCGCCAAGTGTCGGCAGATGCGCCTCGCTCAATTGCCGGTCGGCGCAGCCTTCGCCACGGAAGCTGTAATGCGGCGAGCCATTGGCGCCTACCGCGACCATCGCCAGGGTGGTCGGCGCGGCAAAATCCACCAGATAATCCGGGCGCACGCCTTCGTCCTGCAGCACTTGCTGCAACCGTCGGCCGAGGTAGTCGGTGGACAGCCCACCGAAGAGCGCCGAGTCCACGCCCAAACGCCGCAAACCTACGGCGACGTTGAACGGCGAGCCGCCGGCAATCGCCTTGAAATTGACTTTCGAGGCCAGCCCGCTGGCATCGTTTTCGCTGAAGAAATCAAACAGGGCTTCGCCACACACCAGGTACATAGTTGTTTGCTCGTTATAGGGTTGCGACATGCTGTTGATAGCGTTCGTAGGCCTGCTGGAACGCCGCGACATTGGCGGCAATCGGCAGGGTTTCGCTGCCCGCGTCGAGTTTCACGCAGCGCTTGCACAGATCGGCCAGGGACACATCATCGCCGTTCGAGCGTGACGCGCACCACGTCGCTTGAATCGCCGCGCCCAGTGCGGCGGCTTCGCTTTGCTCGGTGCAGATCACCGGAGCGTTCATGATATCGGCGACGATCTGCCGCCACACCGCGCTCTTCGAGCCGCCGCCGATCAGGCAAATGCGCCGGCTTTGTAAACCATTCTGGCGGAGCAAATCCAGCCCGTAGCGCAAACCGAAGGTGGTGCCTTCGACGG
The DNA here is from genome assembly GCF_019145195.1 of Pseudomonas siliginis. Taxonomy (GTDB): domain Bacteria; phylum Pseudomonadota; class Gammaproteobacteria; order Pseudomonadales; family Pseudomonadaceae; genus Aquipseudomonas; species Aquipseudomonas siliginis. Next base: position 449,102 of record NZ_JAHSTW010000001.1, on the reverse strand, counting down.
TCGCGCGGCACAGATTGGCCTGGGTCAGGTTGTCCATGGTCAGGCCATGCAGGCTGCCGGTGGCGTGGGGCAGGGCGGGGACGCGCTCACCGTTGAGGAACGGCAACATGCTCACACCTTCGGCGCCGATGGGCGATTGCGCGACCAACTCGTTGAAGGTCGGCAGGTCGAGCTTGAACAGTTCGCGAATCGCACCGGTGGCGTTGGTCAGGTTCATGGTGCAGATCAACGGCAGCCAGCCGCCGCTGGAGGAACAGAACGTGGCAACCGAGGCATCGGCGCTGACGTTCGGCTCCTCCGAATAGGCGTAGACCGTGCCGGAAGAACCGAGGCTCATGGTGATCGCGCCGGGCTGGATATTGCCGGTACCGATCGCTCCCATCATGTTGTCGCCGCCGCCGCTCGAGACCACCGCGTTGGGGTTGATGCCGAGTTGCTCGGCGATTGACGGCAGGAGAGTGCCGACGGCGGCGTGCGCGTCGATCAGCTCCGGCAGCGCGGCTTGCAAACGGCCGCTGGCGTCGATGTCGCGCAGGATCTGCACATCCCACTGACGCGTGCGCACGTTGAAATAACCGGTGCCGGAGGCATCGCCGTATTCGCTGCAGGCGCGGCCGGTGAGCCAGTAATTGAGGTAGTCGTGGGGCAACAGGATTCGGGCGATGCGTGAGAACACATCGGGATGCTGCTCTTTGGTCCAGAGCAGTTTCGACACCGTGTAGCCCGGCGCGATGACCACGCCGAGGCGTTCCAGCGAACCTTTTTCGCCGCCCAGTTGCGCGAGCAATCGGTCGTTTTCCGGCGTGGTTTCGGTGTCGCACCAGAGCTTGGCCGGGCGCAGCACTGCGCCTTGCTCATCTAGCAGGACCAAACCGTGTTGCTGGCCGGAGACGCCAACGCCGAGGATCGCCTGGCCGTCGACATTCGCCGCTTGCAAGGCCTGGCGGGTGGCGCTGACGAATGCATCGAGCCACTGCTGGACGTCTTGTTCGCGGCGGCCGTTGGCGCCGCTGATCATCGTGTGCGGCGCCGCGCCCAGACCGAGCACCTGGCCGCTGCCGGCGTCGAGGATGATCGCTTTGGTGCCTTGGGTGCCGCAGTCGATACCCAGGAAGAGCTTTGTTGTTGTCATGAACACTCCACGGCTGCTCGTTCCCATGCTCTGCGTGGGAACGCCTCAATAGACGCTCTGCGTCCGCTTTTGATGGGACGCGGAGCGTCCCGGGCTGCATTCCCACGCAGAGCGTGGGAACGATCAGGTCGCGAGAACTTTTTCCAGAGTCCGCGAAACCCCAACTTCGCGCAAACTCTGGCAGCACCACTCGAACGCTGCAACAAACTCCGCCGACTTCGGTATCGCTGTGCCGAAAATCTCTTCAACACCCAGCAACCGCTCCGTGATCAGCCCATCGTCCGCTACCAGACCTTGGCAGAAAGCCGCTCGCGGGTCCGGAATCGAATACGTATCGCCATTCTCATCCACGCCCTTCAAATACAGCGCCCACGCCGCCACGACTAGCGCTGCACGCTTGGTCTCGCGGCCATCGGCAATCAGCCGATTGATCGTCGGCACGGTGAACTTGGGAAACTTCGATGAGCCATCCGAACACACGCGCTCAAGCTGATCGGCAATCGCCTGATTGGAAAAGCGCGCCACCAGCGTGTCCTTGTATTCGCTCAGATCAATGCCCGGTACCGGCGCCAACTGCGGCGTGACATCCAGATCCATATAAGCGCGCATGTAACGCACGAACAGCGGATCGTTCATGGTCTCGTGAACGAAGCGATAACCCTTGAGAAAGCCCAGATACGTCAGCGCCAGGTGACTGCCGTTGAGCAGTTTGATTTTCATCTCTTCGTACGGTGATACGTCGTCGGTGAACTGCACGCCGACCTTTTCCCATGCCGGGCGGCCGCTGACGAATTTGTCTTCCAGCACCCACTGCACAAACGGCTCGCAGACCACCGGCCAGGCATCGTCGACGCCGTGTTTGTCGGCCAGCTGCAGGCGATGCGCGGTGCTGGTCATCGGTGTGATGCGATCGACCATGGCGTTGGGGAAACTTACGTTCTGGTCGATCCAGTCGCGCAGATCCGGATCACGCAGGGCGGCGAAAGCCAGCAGCGCCTTGCGGGCGACGGCGCCGTTGTGCGGCAGGTTATCGCAGGACATCACAGTGAACGCCGGAACACCCGCCGCGCGGCGTTTGGCCAACGCTGCGCAGAGGAAACCGAACACGGTGCCCGGCGCCTCGGGCTGGGCGAGGTCGTGTTGAATCTGCGGCAGATGCGCCATGAATTCGCCGTTGCTGTCGTCGATGCAGTAACCGCCCTCGGTGATGGTCAGCGAAACGATACGGATCTGCGATTCGGCGAGTTTGTCGATCAGTGCTTGCGCGCCATCTTCGGCCAGCAGCATGTCGCGAATCGCGCCGATGACGCGCACTTCGGTGTCATCGCTGTCGCCCAGTTCAAACAGGGTGAACAGGTAATCCTGCTCGCGCAGATCATCGCGGGCACGGCGGTCTTCCGGGCGTAGCCCGACGCCACAGATTGCCCAGTCCAGCGCTTGGCCAGTGTTCATCAAAGCATCGGTGTAATACGCCTGATGCGCGCGGTGGAAACCGCCGACGCCGATGTGGGCGATGCCCTGGCATGTGTCGCTCAGGTTGTAACCCGGCAGTTGCACTTCGGTGGCGAGGCGGTTGAGGTTCTGTTGGTTGAGTTTCATCGGATAGTCTCGAAATCAGGCCGCAGCACGCAGCGGACGGGTCAGCGCCACACCTTCGGCATCGAACAGATGGCAGTGAGTCGGGTCCAGGCGCAGGCTCAATTGCTCGCCGTAACGGCTGGCCAGATCGCCGCGCACGCGCATGGTCAGGGCTTCGCCAGCGGTGGTGGTGACGTGGCAGAAGGTGTCGCTGCCGAGGCGTTCGCTGACGTCGGCAGTCACCTGCAACGTGCAGTCGCCGGGTTGCGCCAGCTCCAGGTGTTCGGGGCGAATGCCCAACGTCACTGCGCCTCCGACACTGAGGTTGGCGGCGTTGAACGGCAGGGTGATGCGCGTGCCGGCGTCCAGCGAAACTTCGCAGCTGGCGCCGTCGATGCGGGCAATCTTGCCTTTGAGGAAACCCATTTTCGGCGTGCCGAGAAAGCCTGCGACAAACAGGTTCGCCGGGTTGTGATACAGGTCCAGCGGCGAGCCGACCTGCTCGATCCTGCCGCCATTGAGCACCACGACTTTGTCGGCCATGGTCATCGCTTCGACCTGATCGTGGGTTACATAAATCATCGTCGCTTGCAGGTCTTTATGCAGGCGCAGCAGTTCCAGACGCATCTGCACGCGCAACGCCGCGTCGAGGTTGGACAGCGGCTCATCGAAGAGGAAAATCTTCGGGTTGCGCACGATGGCACGGCCGATCGCCACGCGCTGGCGCTGGCCGCCGGAGAGCTGTTTCGGTTTGCGCTCGAGCATCGGCCCGAGCTCGAGAATCCGCGCCGCTTCGCCAACCTTGCGCTCGACCTCGGCTTTCGGCACGCCGGCCAGATCGAGGGCGAACGACATGTTCTTTTTCACGGTCATGTGCGGGTACAGCGCGTAGGTCTGGAACACCATCGCCAGATCACGCTTGGCCGGGCTGACTTCGGTGATGTCGCGGCCATCGAGTTCGATGGTGCCGCCGCTGACCTCTTCAAGGCCGGCGATCAAGCGCAGCAGGGTGGATTTGCCACAGCCCGACGGGCCGACGAAGACCACGAATTCCTTGTCGTTCACTTCCAGGTCGATGCCCTTGATGATGGAAAAGCCTTCGAAGCCTTTTTGCAGATTCTTGATTTTCAGGTTGGCCATGAGATGGGCCTCCGCAATTTATTATTGGGTTAAACCAGATCGGCTTTTCTGTGGGAGCGAGCCTGCTCGCGAAGGGGCCATGTCAGTCGACATCAGGGTTGAATGACACTCCGCTTTCGCGAGCAGGCTCGCTCCCAGAGGGGATAGGGTTGGATTCGGGATGTTCATTTCACGGCGCCGAACGAGAGACCGCGCACCAGTTGCTTCTGGCTGATCCAGCCAAAGATCAGAATCGGCGCACAGGCCAGGGTCGATACCGCCGACAACTTGGCCCAGAACAATCCTTCGGGACTTGAATACGAGGCGATCAATGCGGTCAGTGGTGCGGCATTCGAAGAGGTCAGGTTCAGCGACCAGAACGCCTCGTTCCAGCACAGGATCAGCGACAGCAGCACGGTCGAGGCGAGGCCGCCCTTGGCGATCGGCAGCAGCACGCGGACCATTTCCTGCCACAGCGTCGCACCGTCGAGGCGGGCGGCTTCGAGGATGTCTTTGGGGATGTCCTTGAAGTAGGTGTAAACCATCCAGACCACGATCGGCAGGTTGATCAGCGTGTAGATCACGATCAGCGCGATGCGCGTGTCGAGCAGGCCGAAACTCTTGGCCAGCAGGTAGATCGGCATCAGCACGCCCACCGGCGGCAGCATCTTGGTCGAGAGCATCCACAGCAGCGTGCCTTTGGTGCGCTGGGTTTCATAGAACGCCATCGAGTACGCCGCCGGTACCGCGATCAACAGACACAGGGCGGTGGCGCTGAACGAGATCACCACCGAGTTCCAGGCGAAGCTGAAGTAATCGCTGCGCTCGTTGATGTGCAGGTAGTTCTCCAGCGTTGGCGTGAAGATGAACTGCGGCGGTGTGGCGAAGGCGTCGATTTCGCTCTTGAAACTGGTCATCACCATCCAGAAGATCGGGAAGAAAATCACGATCGCGATGGCCCAGGCCAGGGTGCCGAGCATCAGGCTTTGCAGGCGGCGGGATTGTTGGAGGGTCATGGCAGGCCTCACGCTTTGTCAGTCAGGTTTTTGCCGATCATCCGCACCAGAATGATCGCGGCTATGTTGGCGATGACCACGGCAATCAAGCCGCCGGCCGAAGCCATGCCGACATCGAACTGCACCAGCGCCTGGTTGTAGATCAGGTAGGCGAGGTTGGTCGAGGCGTAGCCGGGGCCACCGTTGGTGGTGGTGAAGATTTCGGCGAACACCGAGAGCAGGAAGATCGTTTCGATCATCACCACCACGGCAATCGGCCGCGCCAGATGCGGCAGGGTCAGGTGCCAGAAAATCGCGATCGGGCCGGCACCGTCCAGGCGTGCAGCTTCTTTCTGTTCCTGATCCAGTGATTGCATGGCGGTCATCAGAATCAGGATCGCGAAGGGCAGCCATTGCCACGAAACAATGATGATGATCGACAGCAGCGGGTAGTGCGCCAGCCAGTCCACCGGTTGCGCACCGAACAGCTTCCAGATGTAGGCGAGGATCCCCGAGACCGGGTGGAAAATCAGGTTCTTCCAGATCAACGCGCCGACGGTGGGCATGATGAAGAACGGCGAGATCAGCATCACCCGCACCAGGCCGCGACCAAGAAATTCGCTGGCCTCCAGCAACGCGCTGATCAACACACCGAAGACCACACTGATCAGCAGCACGCTGCCGACCAGCAGCAACGTATTGGTCGCGCCGGGCATGAAGCCCGAATCGGTGAGGAAATAGGTGAAGTTCTCCAGCCCGACGAATTCGTTCTCGCCGGGGTAGAGCAGGTTGTAGCGGATCATCGAAAAGTACAGGGTCATGCCCAGCGGCACGATCATCCACAGCAGCAACAGCGCCACCGAAGGGCTGACCAGAAACCAGCCGGGATTGCGCACCCGCAGTTTGCGCTGCGGTGGCGACAGGTCGATGTGGGCTTTGGCAGTTGAAGTATTCATGGCATTCACAACCGAGTCATACAGACCTATGGAGATCCCCATGTGGGAGCGAGCCTGCTCGCGATAGCGCTGGGTCAGTGTCATGTGTGTTGGCTGACACGACGCCTTCGCGAGCAGGCTCGCTCCCACATGAGGCAGGAGCAAGTCGTTCAGCGCTTACTTCGGATAACCCGCGCGCTTCATCTCGCGTTCCGTAGTCTGCTGCGCCGCCGCCAGCGCCTGATCCACCGTGGTCTGGCCGATCAGTGCTGCCGAGAACAGCTTGCCGACCTGGGTGCCGACTGCCTGGAATTCAGGAATGGTCACCAGTTGAATGCCGATGTACGGCACCGGTTTCAGCGTCGGTTTGCTCGGGTCAGCGGCCTTCAGCGATTCCAGCGTCACCTTGGCAAACGGCGCGGCGCTCATGTACGCGTCGCTGTAGGTCGAAGCGCGGGTGCCCGGCGGCACGTTGGCGATGCCATCGGTCTTGGCAACCAGTTCGCCGTACTCTTTGGACGTGGCCCAGGCGCTGAAGGTTTTTGCTGCGTCCTTGGCCTTGGAGCTGGTCGGAATCGCCAGCGCCCACGAATACAACCACGCCGAGCCTTTATCCGTGACCTGATGCGGAGCGAAGGTAAAACCGACGTGATCGGCGACCTTGCTCTGGGTCTTGTCGGTGACGAACGAACCGGCGACGCTGGCGTCGACCCAGATCGCGCATTTGCCGCTGTTGAACAGGGCGAGGTTTTCATTGAAACCGTTGCTGGATGCGCCCGGCGGGCCGGATTTCTTCATGGTGTTGACGTAGAAATTCAGCGCATTTTTCCATTCCGGGCCGCTGAACTCCGGTTTCCACTGCTCATCGAACCAGCGCGCGCCATAAGCATTGGCGACCGTCGTGACCAGCGCCATGTTCTCGCCCCAACCAGCCTTGCCGCGCAGGCAGATGCCGTACTGCTCTTTGTCTTTGTGGGTGAGCTTTTCGGCAAACCCGGCGATCTCTTCCCAGGTCGGACGCTCCGGCATGGTCAGCCCGGCTTCCTTGAACAGGTCGGTGCGGTAATAGGTGATCGAACTCTCCGCGTAAAACGGCAGCGCATACAGCGAACCCTTCACCGACAGACCTTCGCGCACCGACGGGAAGACGTCGTCGAGGGCATAACTGGCCGGCAGATCCTTCATCGGCTCCAGCCAACCCTTGCCGCCCCAGAGTGCGGCTTCGTACATGCCGATGGTCAACACGTCGAACTGGCCACCCTGTGTGGCGATGTCGGTGGTCAGGCGCTGACGCAGGACGTTTTCTTCCAGCACCACCCAATTGAGCTTGATGTCCGGATGCTCGCTCTCGAAGGTTTTCGAGAGTTTCTGCATGCGGATCATGTCGCTGTTGTTGACGGTGGCGATGGTCAGGGTCTGGGCGCCAAGGCTGACGCTGCTGAGGGTCATGCAGGTGAGAGCGAGCAGAGCTTTTGCAGTGGGTTGCATCGTGCACTCCTTTTCTGGCACCCGACGGGGCAGAAGGACAGTTATTGTTTTTGTGTCTTCCGAATGCAGGAAGAATCTGCGCTGATTACAGCCTTCCACGGCGGAGCTGACAAATCATCCCTAGCACTTTTGTTGATACTTTTTTGCACTGGGGTTTGGGCGGGGGAACGCAGGGAAGGGGTTTTGCGCGAGGGACCGTTAGCGAATGCGTACAGATTTCGCCAGCCGGGGCACGGTTTTTTGTGGGAGCGAGCCTGCTCGCGAAGATGGTGTGTCAGCCACAGGATTTTTCACTGACAGACCGCTTTCGCGAGCAGGCTCGCTCCCACAGGGAGAGTGTCGTCAGAGATGGTTCTGTTCAGTCAGGCGCTGCACCGCCAGCCGTCGATAGTGCGACGGCGTCATGCCCTTGAGTTGCTGAAAGCGTCGATTGAAGTTGGAAATATTGTTGAAGCCCGACTCGAAGCACACCTCGGTCACCGGTTTGTCGCCGTCGGCCAGCAGCTCACAGGATTTGCTGATGCGCAGGCGATTGACGAATTCGATGAAGTTGCGTCCGGTGGCCTGTTTGAATACCCGGCTGAAGTAAGTTGGCGTCATGCCCAGGTGCTCGGCCACTTCCTCCAGTGAAATGTCCCGGGCGTAATGGCTGAAGATGTAATCGACCGCGCGGTTGGTGCGGTCGATGTTGTGTTCGTCGGCCAGTTGCGGCGTGGTGGCACCGGACAGCAACTGGAAATCATCACTGGCCGCGAGCAATTCCATCAGGATGAAAAAATGCCCGAGGCGAGTGATGCCGGTGCTGTCGGCGATCCGCTGCATCAGTGTCATGGCCTGACGGATAGTGCGCTTGCAACGAAATTCGATGCCGTACTGCGCACGCTCAAGCAGTGGCGCCAGGGATTTCAGCTCAGCGAACACCTGGTGCCCGCTCTCGAACAATTCGTCGGTGAAGTTGACCAGCATGTCGCGCTTCTCCACCACTTCATCTTCAGCGATCTGGCTGATCCAGTTGTGCGGCAGGTTGGGACCGGTCAGAAACAGGGTTTCCGGATAGAAGTTGCCAATGTAATCGCCGATGAACACTTTGCCGGAACTGGCAACGATCAGGTGCAGCTCGTATTCCTTGTGGAAATGCCAACGCACCAGCGGGCAGGGGAAGCCGTGCTGGCGGTAGATGATGGACAAACCGTTATGGTCGTCCATCAACTCGTAGGAAGGGTCGGTCACGCGAGCGGTTCGGGTCATGACGGGGCACTTTTTTATTATCGCTGCGCGATCATGCCTCGTTTTTTGCCATTTGTGCCACTTCCGTCCGGCCGTCCGTGGTGACCGCTCAGCTGAGCTTGTCGCGCGCCTTTTGCACGTTGGCCATTTGGCAGAAACGCACGATGTTCGAATTTTTGATGAAGTCGAAATTGATGATGTTGCACTTGCGCGCCCAATCGGATTTTTCCGGGTCGAACCACTCGTCAAGACTGTCGAGGATTCGCTGTGGGCCGCCGAGTGTGTAACTGGTTGCCGACAGCGACCATGGGCGGAGCGTACTGACAGGTGTGCTAAGTACGTTGTCTATATAGCCATAAAGATCCGAGGTGCTGACCTGTGATTTGCCGATCCACTTGTGATTGATTGGCCTGTAGAAACGAAAGTCTTCGCTTTCCCAGGTCATCGGCGCGGCCACCATGATGCGTTGCAATGGATTGATGGCTTTGAGTTCGCCGATTGTCAGGTGCAGATTGTCGGTGGGAATAATCCGTTCCCCGAGGTGCTCCAGCAAAGCTGTTTTGAACTCGTCATGGTTGAATGGATCTGTAGCGTTGGAAAGTTCATGGAAGTCCAGAACGATAAACTCGTTCGGGCTTCTTTCATAAAATCCCTTAAGGTCCCTGATCAGGTCTTCAAGCGTTCGGGAAGAGTTGAATCCATTGTGATGGAAACGAAACTTCGCCAGTTGTTTCGCCTTGCTGTTGTAAACAAGGCGTACATCAAGTGCGCGAGCGCCGCGATTCAACTGCGAATAAAAGGAAACGTCCTGGCAGGCAAGCCAGTTTTTACCGGGAATCAGGGCGTAAGAGGCTTCCCAGTCACAACCGGCGTTATGCGCGCCGGGCAGGGTCATTTCAAATAGCGAAAGATTATCGATTTGTGGTGAATCAGCCATCCATTGATGGGTTGGTATATCGTCGAAGTTTTCCATGTTGCATATCCTGCGAAGTGGTTAATTAGTTGCGCGCAGGATGTTTATAGGCATGTTCGTGTTATTGCGAAAGTTCACTTTTAATGCAAGTCATGTAATTGATGTGATCAACGCTCTGTTGGGGTCAGCTGATTTTTGGCTTCGATCCATTGAGCCATGTATTGAGTGCTTTTGAGTGTGTGATGTCGCAACATGGCGCCGGTGAAGTTGTCGTTTCTAAGTTGTGCCAAGTGTTGTCGGCAATCATCTATCCGGTTGATCAGACGCGGGCCATGTACGCTGCGCTGATAACGCTGCTGCAAAAGTGCCGAAGCCTGAATATGCGCTTGCTGCCAGCGCGCTGGATCTTCGTACAGTTGCACCGCCTGTTCGGCAAAGGTGTTTGCGTCGAGGGCGACGGCTCCCGGCCACGGAGCGTCGCCGTGCATGGCTTCGGCGCCGATCGGCGTGGTCACACTCGGCGTGCCACAGAGCATGGCATCGAGCAGTTTGCCCTTGATTCCCGCGCCAAAGCGCAATGGCGCAAGGCAGACTCGTGCTGCCGACATCACTTCAAGCGCATCTTCGGCCCAGTCCATGATGTGAAAGCCTTGGGCCGGGTTGTGCAGTGCGGTGGCTTTGGGCGGTGTATAGGCGCCATAGATATGCAGTTGCGCGCGAGGCAGGCGCGCGCGGATCAGCGGCCAGAGCGTGGTCTTCATCCAGAGCACGGCATCCCAGTTTGGCGCGTGACGGAAGTTGCCAATGCTGAGGAAATGCGCGCGCTCCTCGAAACCTGGCGGGGTGGTGTCCGGAAGATCAATCATCAACGGACACCAATGCAGGATTTGCCGGGGCAGGCCAAATTCCTCCACCAGCAGGTCGATCTCGACTTCGGAAATCATCAGGTTCAAGTCGCACCGATACAGCGCAGCGATTTCCCGTTTGGCCAGATCGGTGCCGGCCATCAGCTGGAATTCTTCGGGCAATGCCGGTGCAAACAGCCCGGTGAAATCAGTCTGCTCGTCGTTGCTTTTCAGCCGGTCTTTCAGGCGCTGATGACGCGCATGCCGCAGGCTTTGCAGGTCGGAGGTTTCGAGGATGCGCAGGGCGTCCGGGCAGTGTTTCTCCACCCGCCAGCCGAACTGTTCTTCCATCATGAACTGATCGAACAGCACAATATCCGGCGCCAACTCGCTGATGAACACGTCGAAACTGCTGTTGTTGAGCTCGATCGATACTTCGCGAATGCCCAGCGCTGTCAGATCAGCCTTGTGTTCACCCGGGCCGGCCGGGCTGCTGAACGTGATGTCCCAGCCTTGATCGAGAAATGTCTCGAGGATCTGCATGACATGCCCGCTGGCCGCCGATGAGCGCGGTTCTGGCCAGACGTAGCCGATGACCAGAACTTTGGTGGTACGCGAATGGCTCAAGACTGATCCTCTGACCCATGGAAGAAAAAAGGGCGCAATTAAACCACAGCGAAGTGATTGAAATGCACCCTGTTCACCGGCGGGCCGTTCAGCGCTTAACTGACCGGTTTGGCGAGATTGAGCAGCAGCGGCCCTTGCAGAAACTTGCCGGCAGCGGTGTTGCGCACGGCATCGTCGATGGTCTTCACATTGAAGCTCAATGTGGCCGGACGCGTTTGCGCTTGATCGAGCAGCGATACCGCAAGCATGTATGACTCAGCGTTGGCCAGCGCCGGATGGTCCTGGACCAGTTTCGGCAGACTGGCTTTTACCTGGTTGAACTCGACGAATCCCGGTCGGTGCGCCAGAGCGTGATGTGGGTTGATCAGGTTGTCCGGATGCGCCTTGCGCGCGTCCCGAGCCAGCTCCAGCAGTCCGACCGCATCGAATTCCGCCTGATGCAACTCCGGGTAGACCTTGCCGTAGTACAGGTCGAGGGTGTCCGGGCCACCGTGGGACATTTCGTGAATCAGCACGTCGGCGACGCTGCCGTCGTCGTAGCGCGACAACTTGTAAAACTCATCGAGATTGTCCGGATAAATCGACAAAAACCGGCCTGCGGACTCATCGATCTTCTCGCCAGTGCGCAGCGCTGTCTGCCAACGCTTATAGGCCGGTGGCGAAAGCGAGGCGATTACGCCGGGTTGATGCGGGCGGAACGTCACATTGCTGAAGCTGATCGACTCGAGATCCTTGCGCATCGCGCTGAGATGTTTCGACACGTGCTGTGCCACTTCATCGGAATCGTTACCGAACACATGCTTGAGCACCGCGCGAATGTCGTCGTTGGACGACAGTTGCGACAGCGCGCTGATGGAGTTGTCCAGCTTGGTCCGGGCGTGGGGAATGGCTTTTTTCAGATAACCGCGGGTGTAACTGAATGGCTTGAAGCGGCCGAACAGGCGCTTCAGCGGGGCGAAGTTGCCCAGGTCGAGCAGTTTCAGGCGCGGGCCCCAGGCACCGCCGGTGCGGATGCTCAGCGCGTGCCAGTGCTGGTTGCGTTCGAGCACTGCGATGTTGATCGCTTCGCCAAGCGCGTCGGCGCCTCGCCAGGTCGCCTGACGCACATCGCCGGTGTGGGAGAGCCTGAGCCAGTCCCGACTCTCGACGCCATGCATCAACCTTTTCAATTGCACGCTGGCGGTGTGCGCGGCATCGAGCGCGGTTTCGCCGGCAAAGACCACGCCGCGTTTGACCAGACGAAAACCTTTGCGGGCGAGGGTGGGCAATCCGTCGAGCGGGTTGATCAGCGACACGGCCGCTCGGGCCACGGCTTTGGCGACTTTCAGCAGTTTGAGGGTGGTCGACCCGGTCTTGGCGATGATGCTCGCTGCCGACGCGCCAAGACCGACCAGCAGGCCGATGACCGACAGGCCATCCAGAATGCAGCCCCCAATGCCTTCGGCGACACGGTCGGTGCGTCCGGAACGAATGTCTTCAATGCACTGTTTGAACGGCACGATGACGTTGATTGCCAGGTTCTCGACGATCTCCCTGGTGTCGCGCCATTCTTCCAGACCATTGCGCACATCCAGTGCGGCATACAACTCCTCGCGGCGGGCGACAGGATGGTTGTCCAGTACGCATTGGGCGATCTCATCCAGTTGCGCAGAAAAGAACAGCGGAACCGCGCGCACATCAGTCTCTTCCAGTTGCAGCTGCCAGAGCTTCTCCACCACTACTTTGGAAGTCATGCCCTGGCGTGGTTCGCTGCCTTCGCGGTAGGCGGCGTAATCGAGGGGCCACTCGCCGGCTTTGTTTTTGTCCTGAAAATCATACTTGCTGCCGGTGTACGAAAGGGTCGGCCGTTGATGAATGAGGCCGGTGTCTTGCAGCTTGAGGGCCAGATCCGGACGCTCGTAGCAGACGCCGCGCAGCGTGAACAGTTCGTAAGCACGCAGCCGATCACCGTTGTCGCAGCAAAGAATGATCCCGTAACGCCCATTGGCCTCATCTCGCTGGATTTGCGTTTCTTGCTGCGGATTCAGTGGATTGACTTCCTTCCTGACGGTGTAGAAGGTCATTTGGCCGCTGGTCAAGGCCTGACGATCAGGCTCTGGCATCTGCGTGATCGCCATTTTGATCAGGGACGATAGACCCTCGCGCACGTTCCGGTAGTAACGATCAAACGCCTGATCAAACAGTTGCGACGGCGATTGCAGTTCGGCCAGGCGGGTGAAGGCATCGGCCGGGGGGTGGAAGTTGTCGCGGGTCTTGAATTTGTCCGAAAGTTGTCCGTCTTCAACCAGATCGCCGGAAAGATACAGATCGAGAATCGACAGGCGTAAGCGCAACAGGCCGTTGATCGCGTATTGGTTGTTGTCAGTGGCGCTGGCGAGGAAATTCCAGAACTCGGTGAGAATCCCCGCCGGATGCGCAGCCTTCAACCCTTCCAGCCAGCTACGTTCGCCGAAGCTGTCCAGGTACTTTATTTCGAAGGCCTGTTGTTCGAGATAGGCGCCGGCGGGCATCACTTGCTCCAGCGCACGCAAAGCGATTTTGCGCCGGTCCGGAGGCGCGGTGGACAAGCCAGTCTCAGACTGGGCCAGAGCCTCCATGTAACGCGAGAAAAATGCGCTGGCCTTGATCATCGCGGCCTTGTCGTAGTCTTTGTCGCTGCGATAAGGAATCACTCCGTTGAGTACCGCCCAGTCCACCACCGCCGGGATCGCCGCCGCTTCGTACAACTTGTCGAGCTCACCGGAAACCGGGGTCAGCTCGGAAAACGCCTTGAGTTGTGCAAACGTCATTGCTCGCGAGCTACCAGGTGCGGCGTGCTCGACCACGGCAGCGCTCTGGCGGGCGGTTACCCAGCCTGGCTTGTCCAGCGTGAGCCCGGGCGGGATCTGGTCGATGAGCAACTCCGGCGCTGCACCTGCCATCAACAGATGCGCTGCCAGTGGCGCGTTGTGCGCTTCGCTCAGGCCCTGATCAACCAGATGCTGTTCGAACAGGACGCGTACTTCGGCCGCGCCGAGTGCGGCATTCGCCGGTTGATAGAAGTCATAGCCGGCGACAAGAGGCTGATCGGAACGCAATTGCATGTCGATGATCAGCGCAGCGATGACCAACTCGTTGAGCTGGCGTTCGCGCACGTCCGGGTTATTGGCTTCCAGATGCCAGCCGAGCCGTGCATGCAGGATTTCTCCCAGGGCGCGAGCGGTTTTTCGCCTCAGGAAGTTGTGCAGGAACTTGTCCGCGTTGTCGCGTATGTCCTGTGCCGGAATCAGGTTGAAGTTGGCGAACGCCAGTACCTGCAACAGGCTTGTCGCACCTTGGGTCAGCTCATGCACTGTCTGGGTTATGACTTTGCGGTCCGCTATCGATAAATGAAACGGTGACGACTCATCGGCGTGGAGCAATTCGTGGTAGTCGCCCAAGGAAGGCGGCTCAGGCAGTTCGAAGGCCAGCCATTCAATCAGTGCCCGGGTTTTGGCAATGTTCGTCGGCAAGTCATAACCGTTGAACTTCAACCATTGCACTATGCCAATCACTTGGCCGGAATAAACGACGCCGCCGATGGTTTTTGCCAAATCGGCGAGCATGTCGAGCTCTTCGGAAAACACCGAAACTTCAGCATTGTCCAGTGCAATGCTGAAACGATGGGATTCGAACTCTGAGTCATAAACAATGAGAACTCCGGCGTTGGCATCCACTGCTAGTTTAATATCAGCTGAAAAAGAATGGTTGCGTAACAGCTGCGCAAACTCCGGGGTTGCAATTAAATTTTTGAAGGCATTGCGTGCTGGTTCACAGCGTTCGTCAAAACTGCTGCCGATGACCCGGGGGATGAAGCGATCTTGCACATTGAATACAGTGGCGACCGGCAGCGACGCGCTTGCCGAGTAACTGTCGGCCGAGACTTCAAACTCAGTTGCCTTAAGGGCTTCGGCAAGTGACTGAACAATAAGCGCGCGTTCCTGTTTATCGGGCGCGAAGCGATCGACGGCGGCAGGCACGTCGGAAGAAATGAACTGCATGGGCTCTATCCTGAATGAGTATCGAAAGTTCCTTGGCTGTATTTTCGTTATTTATTAACGCGGCCAAAGATTATTCAGGATAGAGCTGGCAGGTTAAGCAATGGCAGTGTTAGTTAGTTGCTGATTATTTTTGGATGTGACAAGTTGCATCCGCGACGGACATTTATCAGGTTTAGTTCAGAATGCCTTTGACTTTGTCGCGCAATTGATCGATGGAGAAGGGCTTGCCGATGACATGCATGTCGCTGGGCACGTCAATATTCTCGGCATAGCCGCTGGCGAACAGGATGGGCAGAGCAGGGCGCAGTTTACGGGCTTCGCCTGCGAGTTCGCGACCATCCATGCCTGGAAGGCCAACGTCCGTCATCATCAGATCAATCTGCTGGTTCTGGTCCTGAAGAAAAGCCAAGGCTTGCTCGCTGCCATCAGCCTCCACAACCTTGTAGTCCAACTCTTCCAGTACATCGACGATAAGCATGCGCACGATGGAGTCGTCTTCAACGACCAGGATAGTGGATGGAGTGGCAGACATGGCAGGACTCTCAAAAATTGAAATCGGGGGATACCGGGCAAGCGAATTTGCCGGACTCTTGCATGAGTAAGTGGCGCATAGCCACAAGTTCCCGAGCTGATACAAAAAAGAACAGGTCAGTGCGGTGAGGCAAGGATAACCGTTGGCGTCGTCCAATGCGCAGGTGTGCGTAGGAAAATGCCATCATTTGTGTGAGAAAAATGGATCCATGGCGGGGTTTTGGGGCAAACTCTCGGGTTTTCAACAGTTCGACAAGGCTGCCCCATGTCCTCTCCGTCCTCGGTTGATGAACAACGGTTCCGCAAACTTCTGAGTCGCAACGTCAGCCTGCCGCTGGGCGTTGGCGTGCTCAGCGCCGTGTTCTTCGTCTCGCTGATCACTTATTTGCTGTCGGTCATCCAATGGGTCGAGCACACCGACCGGGTGATCAATAACGCCAATGAAGCGGTGAAGCTCACCGTTGATCTGGAAACCGGCATGCGCGGCTATCTGCTCAGCGGTGACGAGCACTTTCTCGACCCGTACGAAGTTGCCAAGCCGCGTATCGAGGTCGCTCTCAATACGTTGCTGGAGCTGACCGCCGATAATCCGGTGCAGACCGATCGCCTGCGCCGTTTGCAAGCCTTGCAGGTGGAGTGGGCCAATTACGCGCAGTCTATGATCGATCTGCAGCGCAGCAGTGGCGACTATCGCGGTGCGGTCAAGGCCGGGCGGGGCAAGCGCCTGACCGATGAAATCCGCAAGCAATTCGAGGACGTCATCGAGACCGAGCAGGTGCTGCGCGCCACGCGCAATGAGGATGTGCGCCGCACGACGATCTGGAGCATCACCCTTTACCTGATCTTCATCGTTGGCATCAGCGGTTTGCTGGCCTACATCGGCCGCCGTGATCTGCTCAACCTGTCGACCAATTACAGCGCCAACCTCGCCGCGCAGCTGGCCAGCGCTGAACGCCTGGAGAAGCAGGCGTGGCTGCGCAACGGCCAGACACAATTGGCCGAGCAGGTGTTGGGGCAACTGACGCTGAACCTGCTGGGGCGCAACATTCTGCAATTCTGTGCGCAATACCTTGGTACTGCCGTCGCCGCGCTTTATGTGCGCGAAGAACATGGCGGCCTCAAGCGCGTGGCGACTTATGGTTTCTCCCGCGAGCAGGAAGAGCTCAATCAAACGATCTACAGCGGCGAAGGCATCGTCGGCCAAGTGGCAGAACAGGCACGCCTGATCCGTCTCGACGCGGTCCCGGGCGACTATTTCAAAGTCAGCTCCGGGCTCGGTGCAGGTCTGCCGCACAGTGTGCTGGTGGTGCCGACCAGCGATGACGATCGGGTCAATGGCGTGATCGAGCTGGGTTTCCTGCGTCCGCTGTCCGAGCGCGACATCGAACTGCTGGAATTGATTGCCGGCAACATCGGCACCTCGATCGAAGCGGCGCGTTACCGTCAGCGCTTGCAGGAAGTGCTCGCCGAAACCCAGCAGCTCAATGAAGAGCTGCAAGTGCAGCAGGAAGAGCTGAAGACCGCCAACGAAGAGCTGGAAGAACAGTCGCGGATTCTCAAGGAATCCCAGGCGCATCTGGAAACCCAGCAGGTTGAGCTGGAGCAGACCAACGAGCAGCTCGCCGAGCAGCGCGATGCGATGGACAAGAAAAACACCGAGCTGAATCAGGCGCAGATCCAGCTTGAAGAGCGTGCCGAAGAGCTGCAACGCTCGAGCAAGTACAAGTCCGAATTCCTCGCCAACATGTCCCACGAACTGCGCACGCCGCTCAACAGTTCGCTGATTCTGGCCAAACTGCTGGCGGAAAACCCGCAGCAGAATCTGTCGGCCGAACAGGTCAAGTTCGCCGAATCGATCTATTCGGCCGGCAACGATCTGCTCAACCTGATCAACGACATTCTCGACATTTCCAAGGTCGAGGCCGGCAAACTTGAAGTGATTGCCGAAAACACCCGCGTCGATCGTCTGGTCGACGGCTTGCGCTCGATGTTCGAACCGTTGGCGGCGGACAAGAAACTGGCCTTCAGCGTCGAGGTTCAGCCGGACGCACCGGGCTTACTGTTCACCGACCGTCAGCGTCTGGAGCAGGTCATCAAGAACCTGCTGTCCAACGCGATCAAGTTCACCGAGCACGGCGCCGTGAGCCTGACCATCACCGCGCAGCCGAATGATCACATCGCCTTCAGCGTCAAGGATTCCGGGATCGGTATCGCCGCGGATCAGCAGGAAAGTATCTTCGAGGCGTTCCGTCAGGCGGATGGCACCACCAATCGCAAGTACGGCGGCACCGGTCTGGGCCTGTCGATCTCGCGGGATCTGGCGACGTTGCTGGGCGGTTCGATCAGCGTCGACAGCGTACCGGGGCAGGGCAGTACGTTTACGCTGGTGTTGCCGCGTCAGTATCACGAATTCGGTGAAACGCCGGCCGCGCCGCTGACCTTCCACCCGGCACCTGTGACGCCTGCGCCAGTTGCTGTTGCGGCTCCGCTGGCATCGGCGATTCCGGCAGTCATCCCGCGCTTTGCCGACGATCGCGACAAGGCACCGTTCGCCACCCGCTGCATTCTGGTGGTGGAGGACGAACCGAACTTCGCCCGTATCCTCTATGACCTGGCCCATGAGTTGGGCTACATGTGTCTGGTCGCCCACGGCGCTGACGAAGGTTACGACCTGGCGCGCGAATTCGTGCCGGATGCGATCCTGCTCGACATGCGCCTGCCGGATCATTCCGGTCTGACCGTGCTGCAACGCTTGAAAGAACGCGCCGAAACCCGGCACATTCCGGTGCACGTGATTTCCGTGGAAGACCGCGTCGAAGCCGCCATGCACATGGGCGCGATCGGCTACGCAGTGAAGCCGACCACCCGCGAAGAGCTCAAGGATGTGTTCGCCCGTCTCGAGGCCAAGCTGACGCAGAAGGTCAAACGCGTGCTGCTGGTCGAAGACGACGATCTGCAACGCGAAAGCATCGCGCGGCTGATTGGCGACGAAGACATCGAAATCACTGCCGTCGGCCTGGCCCAGGACGCCCTGGAATTGCTGCGCACGACCATCTACGACTGCATGGTCATCGATCTCAAGCTGCCGGACATGCTCGGCAACGATCTACTCAAGCGCATGTCCACCGAGGACATCTGCTCGTTCCCGCCGGTCATCGTTTACACCGGACGCAACCTCACCCGCGACGAAGAGGCCGAACTGCGCAAGTATTCGCGCTCGATCATCATCAAGGGCGCACGCTCCCCGGAGCGGTTGCTCGATGAGGTCACACTCTTTCTGCACAAAGTCGAATCGCAGCTGTCCCATGAACGGCAGAAGATGCTCAAGACCGCGCGCAGCCGCGACAAGGTCTTTGAAGGTCGCAAAGTGCTGCTGGTGGACGACGATGTGCGCAATATCTTCGCCCTGACCAGCGCGCTGGAACACAAAGGCGCAGTCGTGGTGATCGGCCGTAACGGCCGCGAAGCGATTGAGAAACTTCATGAAGTCGAGGACATCGACCTGGTGCTGATGGACGTGATGATGCCGGAAATGGATGGCTTCGAAGCCACCATGGAAATCCGCAAGGATCCGCGCTGGCGCAAGCTGCCGATCATCGCGGTGACGGCCAAGGCCATGAAGGACGATCAGGAGCGCTGCCTGCAAGCGGGCGCCAACGATTACCTGGCCAAGCCCATCGACCTTGATCGTCTGTTCTCGCTGATACGTGTGTGGTTACCGAAAATGGAACGCATCTAGTGGAACGCAGCAGTTCAGCCGAGCGCAACAGCGAAATCGAATTACGCTTGTTGATCGAGGCGATTTACCTGAAATACAGCTACGACTTTCGCGACTACTCCGGCGCTTCGATCAAGCGCCGGGTGCAGCACGCGCTGAGTCAGTTCGAGTGCGCGACCATCTCGGCCCTGCAAGAAAAAGTCCTGCACGACCCGACCGCGTTCATGCAGCTGCTGCAACTGCTGACGATCCCGGTCAGCGAGATGTTCCGCGATCCGTCGCACTTCCTGGCGATCCGCAACGAAGTGGTGCCGCTGCTGCGTACCTATCCGTCGCTGAAAATCTGGATTGCCGGCTGCAGCACGGGCGAGGAGGTCTATTCGATGGCGATTCTGCTGCGCGAGGAAGGCCTGCTCGACCGCACGATCATCTACGCCACCGACATCAACCCGCGCTCGCTGGAGAAGGCCAAGCAAGGGATTTTCTCCATGGAAAACGTCCGCGCCTACACTGCCAACTATCAGCAGGCCGGCGGTCAGCGTTCGTTTGCCGATTACTACACGGCAGCCTACGGCTACGCGATTTTCGACAAGAGCCTGTGCGAGAACGTGACATTCGCCGACCACAGCCTGGCCACCGACAGCGTGTTCTCCGAAACCCAGTTGATTTCCTGCCGCAACGTGCTGATCTATTTCAACAAGAAGTTGCAGGACCGGGCGTTCGGGCTGTTCCATGAATCGTTGTCGCATCGCGGCTTTCTGGTGCTGGGCAGCAAGGAAACCCTGGATTTTTCCAACTATTCGAACCAGTTCGAGGCGTTGGTCAAACAAGAACGGATCTACCGCAAATCATGAACGACACCCCGAGCCTGCCTCGCATCGAGGCCGTCGTGATCGGCGCCTCCGCAGGCGGTGTCGAGGCGTTGCTGACCCTGCTCGGGCCATTGCGCAAAGGCTATGTGCTGCCGATCATCATCGTTCTGCATCTGCCGGAAGAGCGCCGCAGTCATCTGGCCGAAGTGTTCTCCCGCCGCGTGGCGATGCCGGTCAAGGAAGCTGAAGACAAGCAGGACATTGAAGCCGGCACGGTGTATTTCGCCACGCCCGGTTATCACTTGTCGGTCGAAGCGGATCGCAGCCTGTCGCTGAGCCTAGAGGACCGCGTACATCATTCGCGGCCTTCAATCGATTACCTGTTTGAATCCGCCGCTGACGTCTACGGCCCGACACTCGCCGCCTTACTGCTGACCGGCGCCAACCAGGATGGCGCTTACGGGCTGGCCTGCGTCAAGCGCTGCGGCGGCCTGACCATTGTTCAAGACCCCGAGGATGCACAAGTCGCCACCATGCCCCAGGCTGCACTGAACGTTCTGCAGCCGGATCATGTCCTACCCATTCACGGCATCGGCCGTCTGCTAGTCGAGCTGGAACGAATCGCATGCTGAGTAATATCCAAGCCAAACTGTTGATCGTCGACGATCTGCCAGAAAACCTGCTGGCGCTGGAAGCGCTGATCAAGCGCGAGGATCGCACGGTCTACAAGGCTCTGTCGGCGGACGAGGCACTGTCGCTGTTGCTGCAACACGAATTCGCCATGGCCATTCTCGACGTGCAGATGCCCGGCATGAACGGCTTCGAATTGGCCGAGTTGATGCGCGGCACCGAGAAGACCAAGAACATTCCGATCATTTTCGTCAGCGCCGCTGGCCGTGAACTCAACTACGCGTTCAAGGGCTACGAAAGCGGTGCGGTGGACTTCCTGCACAAGCCGTTGGACATTCATGCGGTGAAGAGCAAGGTCAACGTTTTCGTTGATCTGTATCGCCAGAGCAAGGCCATGAAACAGCAGGTCGAGGCGCTCGAGCAGGCCCGACGCGAGCAGGAAGCGCTGCTGCAACAGCTGCAAAGCACGCAGCTTGAGCTGGAACAGGCGGTGCGCATGCGCGATGACTTCATGTCCATCGTCGCCCACGAGGTGCGTACACCGCTCAATGGCCTGATTCTTGAAACCCAGCTGCGCAAGATGCACCTGTCCCGGGACAACGCCGCGGCGTTCACCCTCGACAAGATGCAGGCAATGGTCGACCGCGATGAGCGGCAGATCAAAAGCCTGATTCGCCTGATTGAAGACATGCTCGATGTCTCGCGAATCCGCACCGGCAAACTGTCGATCCGCCCGAGTCGTTTCGATCTGGTGCAACTGGTCAGCAATCTGCTGCAGAACTTTGCTCCGCAAATGGAGGCGGCGGAAACTAGCGTTTCCTTTGAGGCGTCCGAGCCGGTAGAAGGTTGCTGGGACGAGTTCCGCATCGAGCAAGTGGTGTCCAATCTGCTGACCAACGCTTTGCGTTATGGTGGTCGCAGCCCGATTCAGGTGCGCGTCTATCGCGAAGGCGAGGAGGCGCGGGTCGAAGTCCAGGACCACGGCATCGGCATCAGCGCCGAGAACCAGAAGCGTATTTTTCAGCAGTTCGAACGGGTGTCCGCCAAGACGGTGGTGGCCGGGCTCGGGCTGGGTCTGTTCATTTCCGAGCAGATCGTCGCCGCCCATGGCGGCTCCATCGTCGTCGAGAGTGAAATCAACGAAGGCGCCCTGTTTCGCGTTTGTCTGCCGATCCAGGAAAACGGCATATCCGACGCAACCTCTGAGTGACCACACGGTCGTATCAGCAGCTATTGACCGAACAAAGGCTTCCCATGAGCGTAGATGCGCAAGATGTAGTACTCGTCGTCGAAGACGAACCGGTTATCTTGATGGTCCTGACGGATTACCTGTCAGGGCAGGGCTATCGCGTGTTGCAAGCGGAAAATGGCGAGCAGGCTTTCGAGATCCTCGCCAGCAAACCTCACCTGGACATGCTGATTACCGATTTCCGCCTGCCGGGCGGGATCTCCGGCGTGCAGATCGCCGAGCCTGCAGTGAAGCTGCGACCGGACCTGAAAGTGATTTTCATCAGCGGCTACCCGCAGGAAATCCGTGAAACCGGCAGCCCGATCACCAGCAAGGCACCGATCCTGGAAAAACCGTTCGATCTGGATGTGCTGCAGGAAAAGATTCAGGAATTGCTGGCCTGATTCTCATGCAGGAGCTGCCGGGCCTTCGGCAGCTCCTGATTCAGCTATTGATCATTTCGCGCACCTTGGCGGTGAGCAGATCAAAGGTGAAAGGCTTGGTGATCATCTGCATTCCCGAGTCGAGGAAGCCACCGCGCACCGCCGCGTGCTCGGCATAACCGGTGATGAACAACACTTTCAGACCTGGGCGATATTGCCGACCAACCTCCGCCAGTTGACGACCGTTCATCCCCGGCAGACCAACGTCACTGATGAGCAAATCAATACGTTGCGTCGAATTTAGAATCGGCATGGCGCCGTCGGCATCACCGGCCTCCACGAACGCGTAACCCAACTCACTGAGCACGGCACTGACCAACACACGCACGGCCGGATCGTCTTCGACGATGAGTACGGTTTCGCCATCCATCGCATACGGAGCCTGCTGCGAATCCGAGACGGGAATTTCCACTTCTTCACCACGGAAACGCGGCAGGTAGAGTTTTACCGTGGTGCCTTGATCGACTTCACTGTCGATCGACACATGCCCGCGCGACTGCTTGCTGAAGCCATAGATCATCGACAGTCCGAGGCCGGTGCCCTGGCCGATCGGCTTGGTCGTAAAAAACGGATCGAACGCACGGCTGACCACGCTCTGCGGCATGCCGCTGCCATTGTCAGTGACGCTGAGCATCACGTAATCGCCCGGCTCCAGATTACTGTAAGCGGCAGTGAAGTCGCGATGCAGCACCTGATTGCTGGTTTCCACCACCAGTTTGCCACCCTCGGGCATCGCATCGCGGGCGTTGATCACCAGGTTGAGCAGGGCGCTCTCGAGTTGATTGGGATCGGCCTCGGCAACCCAGAGGTTGTCGTCCAGGCGCATTTCCAGATGAATGCTTTCATTCAGGCTGCGTTGCAGCAGCTCGCCCATCGACAGCACCAGCGTGTTCATCTGCACGGCTTTCGGGTCGAGCGATTGCCGGCGGGAGAACGCCAACAAGCGGTGAGTCAGGCCGGCGGCGCGGTTAGCGGAGGTCACGCCTAGATCGATCAGACTGTCGAGGTCTTCGGTGCGGCCCCGGGCCAGCCGTCGGCGCAGCAGTTCCAGGCTACCGATGATGCCGGTGAGCATATTGTTGAAATCGTGAGCAATGCCGCCAGTAAGTTGGCCGACCGCTTCCATTTTCTGCGATTGGCGCAGCGCTTCTTCGTTGTGGCGAAGCTGTGCGGTGCGCTCTTCAACCTGTTGCTCGAGGGTTTCCAGAGTCGATTGCAGGCGTCGTTCGCTTTCACTCAGGTCGATCAGCCGATCGCGCGCTTCATATTGTCGTCGCCGCCCACGCAGGGCGGCGGAGACCAGACTGACCAGTGTCGCGGGATGGAAGGGGCGCTCGAGAAAAGTCACGTTGCCGAGCAGGGTGCTAAGGCGCGACGGCGGCCCTTGTTCATCGCCGCCATGATGAGTCAGCAGTACGATGGGCATGTCCGACCACGCGGGCTGCTGGTCAAGGTAGGCGATAAGCCCTTCGAGTTCCGGTCCGCGCAACGCTTCAGCAGCAATCAGCAGCAACCCGGCACCGACCTCCAGTTCGGTGCACAGAGCGCCGAGATTCGGCGCCACCATGCCGCCGTAACCGGCTTCGTTGAGAATCATCAACGCGATCTGGCTGTCACGACCCATGGGCGCCAGAACCAGCACCCGCTCGGCCAACGGCGTGTTGACCGTCACAAGCTTTCATCCTCAAGCAATGGATTGCTCGCTCCCATGTAGGTCGGCACGCCACGCAGCACGCCCTGGAAGGATTCCAGCGGTTGGCCGATGGTCATGCCACGCGAGGAGATCCGGTATTCACGGATGGTCGACTCGTGGTTGCCGGTGCGTTTCTTGATAATCGAGATCGCCCGGCGGACTTTGCCGAGGGCTTCGAAGTAGCGCAACAGAATCACCGTGTCGGCCAGGTAAGTGATATCGACCGGCGCCTGCATATCGCCCACCAGACCGTGCTGGGCGACCGTCATGAAGGTGGCCGCGCCTTTGCGGTTAAGGTACAGCAGCAGCTCGTGCATGTGCAGCACCAGCGCGTTTTCTTCCGGCATCGCCGCTTGATAGCCGTTGATGCTGTCGATCACCACGGTTTTGATACCCAGCTCATCGACGCAACGGCGCACGCGATGGGACAACTCACCGGGAGACAATTCGGCGGCGTCTACTTGTTCGATCAGCAGATTACCGGTGGCCTGCAAGGCTTTGAGGTCGATACCGAGATGACGCATGCGTTCGAACAGCAGGCCCAGCTCTTCATCGAAAATGAACAGCGCGGCTTTTTCGCCTCGGGCCACCGCTGCGGCGGCGAAGATCATTGAGATCAGCGATTTACCGGTACCGGCCGGGCCGAGAATCAGCGTGCTGGAGCCGGTCTCGATGCCGCCGCCGAGCAGGGCGTCCATTTGCGGTATGCCGCTGGACAGCTGCAGACGTGGGTAGTCGCCGCGATGTTCCGCCGCTACCAGGCGTGGAAAAACATGGACGCCGTCGCCCATGATGGTGAAGTCGTGGAAACCGCCACGGTATTTCTGCCCGCGATATTTGACCACTCGTACCCGACGACGCTCGGCGCCGTAGCTCGGTGTCAGCTCTTCAAGACGAATCACGCCGTGGGCGACACTGTGCACGGTCTTATCGAGGGACTCGGTGGTCAGGTCGTCGAGCAGCAGGACGGTGGCGTCGTAGCGCACGAAGTAATGCTTGATCGCCAGAATCTGCCGACGATAGCGCAACGAGCTCTGCGCCAGCAGACGGATCTCCGAAAGACTGTCGAGCACTACGCGGGTCGGTTTGAAGCGTTCGACCACTTCGAAAATCTGCCTGGTCGCCTCGCCCAGTTCAAGGTCCGAGGAATACAGCAGACTTTGCTGGTGTTCGGCATTGAGCAGGCTTTCCGGCGGTGTCAGCTCGAAGATCTTGATGTTTTCGTTCAGCTCCCAACCGTGGGAGAGCGCACCTTGACGCAGTTCTTTCTCGGTTTCCGAGAGAGTGATGTACAGGCAGCGTTCCCCGGCCAGCGCACCGGCGCGCAGGAAATGCAACGCCACCGTGGTTTTGCCGGTCCCGGGTTCCCCCTCCAGCAAAAACACATGGCCGCGAGACAAGCCACCGGCAAGGATGTCATCCAGACCTACAATGCCGACGGCGGCCTTTGCACTGATCAACTCGTTTGATGTAGTCAAAAAACGCCCTCTTATGACTAGGGTAATCCGGCGGCTGGCTAGAGTGAGCCGCCTGAGTAACTTGACCTCACGGCGTGTTCACGGTTCCGCTTTTTCTTTTGACGGGCGGCCAATTGATCCCGCCTTGAATGGATTAAAGACCTTGCTGCAAGGCCGGGTCGTCCGGATTCAGTTGCTCCAGTTGCGCCAACAGGATCTGCACATTCTGCAGTTGGCCGCTTTCCTTCCAGTAGTTGATCAGCAACACCCGTGCCTTGCGGTCGGCGGGGTGGCGCTGGACGATTTCCTGCAGCTGTTTTTGCGCCGCTTCCAGTTCTTCCGCGCTGTGCAGCGTAGTGGCGAGGTCGTAGCGATAATCCTTGTTGTCCGGCTCCAGCTCGACCGCTTTGGACAGGCCGAGCAGGGCGTATTCGCGCTGGCCGTGGTGCAGCAGCCACAGGCCGAGGGCATGTTGCAGATAGGCCGAATCGGGCTGCGCCTTGAGCTGGCGGGCAAGCAACTGGCGAGCGGCATCGCTCTGGCCCTGGCGGTCGAGCACATCGATCTGCATGACCAGCGCTGGCAGGTTGCCCGGTTCCAGACGCAAGGTATTGTCCAACGCCTGTTGGGCCTGTTTGTATTCGGCGTTGTGGATATAGAGACGGGCCAGTTGCGCATGGTTGGCGGCGCTTTCCGGCTGGCTTTCCAAGGTCTGTTGCCAGCCGTCGATGGCCTGCTGTAGCGGTGCGAAATACAGACCGAGCTCGTCCGGGGCCAGGCCGAGCAGGGCGTTGATCGCGGCAAAACGGACAGTTTGTTCTTCATCATCGAGCAACGGTCCGAGCAGCAGACTGCGTTGCCCGCCGGGCACCAGACCGACGATGCTTTTGATCGCTGCGACGCGCACTTGCGGCGCTTCGTGATGCAGGTCGATGTCAGCCAGTTTCAAGGCCTGCGGGCTGGGGTAGTTGGGCAGCTCGCCGTGCAGCCAGACCCGGCGTTTGACCGAGATGTCCGGGCGGCCCAATTGCTGGTACAACTGGCGCGCCGCTCCGGGTTCACCGGTGCGCGCGGCGTTCAGCGCTTCGCTGTAGCCATGTTTGATAGCATCGGGGATGGTCGGAGTGCTGCTGCGCCATGACAGCCAGACGACGCCGAGGATCAGTACGAGGCCTAGGCCGATCAGCAGGTTGCGGCGGGACTGAGTCATGCGGGGTTTCCGAAAGCTTCGAACTTGAGCAGAGCGGCAAGCTTCGTTCAGCTTGGCGCGTGAGTCAAACCGTTGCCGGCGAATCGTCCTACAACACGTGTCGACTGTGAAATCCGTCAGGCTTTTGCTGCAATGTCTACGCTTGCAGAAGTCGTTTTAAAGAGAGTGCCCATGCCAGCGCTGTTCGCTTATTTCAAGGCTTTGATCCATCCCGGTCAGGCTGTTCTGCTGTTTGCCCTGCGGACCATCGCCGCCGGGCTGTTGACCCTATATCTGGCGTTCATTTTCGATCTCGAACAACCGAAGTGGTCGATCATGGCTGTGGTGATTGTCAGTCAGCCATTGGCAGGGATGGCCCTGGCGCGCAGTTTCGGCCAGGTGATCGGCACCACCGTGGGTGCCGCGGTGGCGGTGCTGATCATGGCGATTTTCCCTCAGGCGCCGCTGCCGTTCATCACGACATTGGCGTTGTGGCTGGCGCTGTGCACAGCGGGCGGCACCTTGCTGCGCTACACCAGTTCCCAGGCGTTCGTGCTCAGTGGCTACACCGCAGTGGTGGTGGCCTTGCTGGCGATTCCGGATCAGGAAGGGACGTTTTTGCTAGCGGTCACCCGCGTCACCGAAACCCTGCTGGCCGTTGCCTGCGTGTGCGTGGTGAGCCTGCTCACCGCCCGGCCTGAAGCAGTGGCCAAAGGTTATTTCGCCAAAATCGATCAGGTGATCAAACTGGCCGCCAACCACGCCGCCGAAGTGCTTCGCACGGAAGAAAGCGAGGCCGATTTCCAGCGTCGGCAGATGCAACTGCTCGGCGAGATCAGCGCACTGGAGGGGTTGCGGCGCCATTTGTATTTCGATGCCCCACGTTTGCGCGATGCCGACAATCTGGTGTTGCTGCTGGGCAATCAACTGATGCTGCTGACGTCGCGACTGACCGCGCTACGGCATCAGCGCGAATTGCTCATCGAACGCTGGGAGGGCGATCTGCCGCTGGAGGTGCAGCAGCTGCGGGCCGAGGAACTGGCGTTGCTTGAGCAACTGGCGCAACAGGGCCGCGCGCTGTCTGGCGCCGATCGGCAACGTTTCGTGACCTTGCAGCAACAGTTCGAAGCGTTGGCGTACAAGGCCGAGCAGCAGACCGAGAACATGAGCGCGACCCTGCGTTCACTGGCCTGGGCGCTACGTTGGGAGCAGGCGCGCCTGTTGCAGCAACTGGAGCAGATTCTCGAACTGAGCGACGCCATTCAGGAAGGGCGCCCGGCCAGTTGCCTCTATCGCGGGCAGAGCAGTCCGTTGCATCTGGATTTCACCCTGGCCTCGATGAACGCCATTCGCGCCTTTACCGCGCTGTTGGTCAGCGGGTTGATCTGGATCGAAACGGCGTGGGATGGCGCGCGCGGCGGAATGATTCTGGTGGGAATTCTCTGCTCGCTGATGGCGACTTTTCCGCGTCCGCTGATGGCTGCGCAAAGCTATGCGCGAGGCTTGGGTCTGGCGCTGGTGGTGTCGGCGTTCTATCAATTCATGCTGGTGCCGGCGATCAGTGATTTCGAGCTGCTGGCCTTGCTGCTGGCGCCGCTGCTGTATGCCATTGCTGTGGGCATTTCCAGTCCGGCCACCGCCGGTATCGGCATGGGCCTTGGCCTGTCCAGTTTTCTCATGCTCGGACCGCAAAATACCGGCACTGGGCAGAACACAGCGATTCAATGGTTCGAATTCGCCGGCGCCTACGTCAGCGCAGCGATGCTGGCCCTGATCGTTTATGCGCTGATCTTCCCGTTCCGCCCGGGCTTGCGCATCCGCCGCCTGTACGGCGAAGCGCGGGAGCAGGTGTACCAGCTGAGCAAAATGCCTGCGACCGATGAACAACAATTCGCTTTCGAGAGTCGGATGACCGATCGCCTGACGAGCATGCTCGGCCTGCTGCCAGCGGCGAACGATCGCGCCATGCAGCGCTTGTACGAAATCAGTCTGGCTTGCGTAGCGCTGGGTGTGGCCATGCATCAACTGAGGCAGCAGGCGCAGAACAATGGGTTGCTCACCGATGCGTTCGTCCAACGC
Organism: Pseudomonas siliginis; assembly: GCF_019145195.1. Classification (GTDB taxonomy): domain Bacteria; phylum Pseudomonadota; class Gammaproteobacteria; order Pseudomonadales; family Pseudomonadaceae; genus Aquipseudomonas; species Aquipseudomonas siliginis. The sequence continues at coordinate 420,444 of NZ_JAHSTW010000001.1, read as the reverse complement.
CTTGCGTCGGCGCTACGCAAGACCGGCCGCCTGGTTGCCGGACGCGATGATGTGCAACTCGCAGCCTTGCTGGCCACGTTGCACCAACTCGGAGATGAGCTGGACGAGCTGCACGCCGCCAGTCATGAACATCTTTGGTCGGTGTTTCGCATGCGTGTGGCGCTGCTGATTGTGGTGTCGTTCCTTGAGCGGCACGGCGATTATTTGCAACCTCAAGGCCTGGAAGGAGAACCGCAACTTGCCCATTGATTTCGAAATTGGCGGGGTTTATCTGCCGCCGATTGCCCAGGCACTGTTACTGGCGATTCCGATCTTCATGTTGCTGGACTGGTGTCTGCGGCGCCTCGGCGTGCTGCGCCTGGTGTGGCATGAAGCACTGTTCGAAGGCGCACTGTATGCCTGTGTCTGCGCCACGCTGATTCTGTTGATGGGAGCCTGATGTCTTGAAAGCACTAGTTGCACGAATGATGACCGTGGCAGTGGTGATCCTGGCGATCGTCCTCGGCTGGTTCGCCTGGGAGTATTACACCCGCGCGCCGTGGACACGGGATGCTCGGGTGAGGGCGGATGTGGTGACGCTGTCGGCGGATGTTTCGGGGCGAATCGTCAAACTGGCAGTGCAGGACAACCAGCATGTCGACAAGGGCCAGTTGTTGCTGGAGATCGATCCGGCGCGCTATCAACTGGCGGTCGAGCACGCCCGGCGTTCGGTGGAAGTGTCCAAGGCCTCGCTGGGGCAATCGCAAGCGGCAATCGTCGCCAGTGAGGCGTTGCTCAAACAACGTCAAAGCGAGGAGCGCCGGCGCCGCACGCTGAAACAGGGCTTCGCGATTTCCGGTGAAGAATGGGAGAAGGCCAGTACCGACGTAGCGGTTGCCCAGGCCGATCTGTTGCGCAATCAGGCCAACCTCGGGCTGGCCGAAGCCAATGTGCAACTGGCAATTGCCGCGCTGACCCAAGCCGAACTGGACTTGCAGCGCACCCGCGTCGAATCGCCAGTGAGCGGTTACGTGACCAACCTGCTGACCCGCCAGGGTGACTATGCACAGGCAGGCGGTGCGCTGCTGGCGCTGGTCGACAGCGATTCGTTCTATGTCAGCGGTTATTTCGAGGAAACCAAGTTGCCGCGAATCGGGGAGGGTGATCGGGTACGCATTCAATTGATGAGCGGTGAGCGTTTCGGCGGCACGGTAGAAAGCATCGCCTTCGCCATTGCCGACCGCGAAAACGCACCTGGAAGTCGACTGCTGGCGAACATCAACCCGAGTTACACCTGGGTGAAACTGGCGCAACGGGTGCCGGTGCGCATTGGGATTGATGGTGACTTTGCCGGCAAGAATCGCCTGCGCGCCGGTACCACCGCCACCGTCACTATCCTGGAGGATCACCGCTGATCCGCTGTGGGAGCGAGCCTGCTCGCGAAGGCGGATTATCAGCCACCGCTGATATGTCTGACCTGACGCTTTCGCGAGCAGGCTCGCTCCCACAAGAAACCCAGTGCTGCAGAAAGGCATAAAAAAACCCCGCGACCGAATGATACGCGGGGCAAAAAATTTGGTTGGTTGCGGCCAACCAAAGGAGCTCTTTAACAACCTTTACTTGCTGGCGACCGTCTCCGGTTGCCAGCCACCGCCGAGGGCCTTGTATATCGCGACGATGCCGCGATACAGCTCGACTTCGGCCTGTGCCTGACTGTCTTCGGCGTTCAGGCGCTCACGTTGGGCGTCGAGCAGGACGAGGAAATCGGTGGTGCCTTCGCGATAACGGATTTCTGCCAGATCAGCGGCCTTGCGACTCGATTCGCTCTGACGGATCAGCGAGATCAAACGTTGCTGACGCTTGCCGTAATCGCTGAAGGCGTTTTCCGACTCTTCCAGCGCCAGCAGCACCTGTTGCTCGTAGTTGGCCAGCGCGCCTTCGGCGTCAGCATCGGCACCGCGCAAACGGGCGCGGACGCTGCCGAGGTCAAATGCCGCCCAGGTGATGCTCGGGCCGAGTGCCCAGGCGTTGGCTGCCGAGGAACCGATCTGCGAGCCACGTCCGGCGGTCCAGCCGAGGAAGCCGCTGAGGCTGACCCGGGGGAACAGATCGGCCTTGGCCACGCCGATGCGCGCAGTGGCCGAAGCCAATTGCCGCTCGGCGCTGAGGATGTCCGGACGACGTTGCAGCAGTTCACCCGGATCACCGATCGGCAGCGCCTTGGCGATGGCCGGCAGATCTTTCGGGCTTAGGTCGACGGTCAGCTTGTCCGGGCGTTCGCCGAGCAGGGTGGCGATACGGTTTTTCTGCCGAACCTGTTCCGCCTGCAACTGCGGCACGGTGGCTTCGACGTTGGCCAGACGCGCATCGGCGCGCTCGACATCAAGCTGATCACCGACACCGGCGTCACGCAGGCTGATGGTGATCTTGCGCGACTCCTGCTGGTTGTTCAGGTTGGCCACGGCGATCTTTTCACGCAGTTGGGCACCGCGCAGTTGACCGTAAGCGTCGACGAGTTCGGCAATCATGGTGACTTGCAGCTGATACAGATCGGCTTCGGCCGCCTGCTGGTCGGCATCACTGGCTTCCAGATTGCGCTGGATGCGGCCGAACAGGTCGAGCTCCCAGGCCATGTCCAGACCGAGGTCATAGCGCTCGCTATTGACCCGGTCGGTGGTCTGGCCGGGAATCTGGCCCTTGCCCAAGTCACTGCTGGCGCGGCTGGTGATGGTCGGCATCGCGTCGTTGCTGGCGTCGTCGCGGATCGCCCGAGCGGCTTTCCAGCGGGCGAACGCCACGCGCAGTTCACGGTTGCCTTGCAGCGACTGCGTCACCAACTGGTTGAGGGTCGGATCGTCGAATTGCTGCCACCAGATGCCTTCGAATTTCGAACGGTCGAAGTTCTTTTGCCCGGCGGCGCCGTCGGTGGCGGTCGTGATATTGGCCGCCTCCGTAGCTGGGGTCTTGTAGTCGGGGCCGACGGCGCAGGCGCTGAGGGCCAGCACCAGCAGACTCGGCAGGAAGACTTTCAGACTCATTGTTGCGCCTCCAGTGGCTTTTGAAGAGTGTGCGCCTTGGCTGCTTTGCGCTGCTCGCCGCGTTCGACAAAGTTACGGATCAGTACATAGAACACTGGCGTCAGCAACAGACCGAAGAAGGTCACCCCGAGCATCCCGGAGAATACCGCCACACCCATGGCGTGACGCATTTCGGCACCGGCGCCGCTGGAGAACACCAGTGGCACCACACCCATGATGAACGCGAAGGAGGTCATCAGAATCGGCCGCAGACGCAGGCGGCAGGCTTCCAGCACCGCAGCGAGCGGATCGAGGCCTTCTTCCTGTTTGTCCTTGGCGAACTCGACGATCAGAATCGCGTTTTTACAGGCAAGTCCCACCAGTACGATCAAGCCGATCTGGGTGAAGATGTTGTTGTCACCGCCGGAAATGATCACACCGGTGATGGCCGACAGCAGCGTCATCGGTACGATCAGGATCACAGCCAGTGGCAGGCTCCAGCTTTCGTATTGTGCGGCGAGCACCAGGAACGCCAGCAGTACGCAGAGCGGGAACACGAACAGCGCGGTGTTGCCGGACAGAATCTGCTGGTAGGTCAGGTCGGTCCACTCGTAGGTCATGCCGTTCGGAAGTTCTTCCTTGAGCAGTTTCTCGATGGCTTTTTCCGCCTGGCCAGAGCTGTAGCCCGGGGCTGCGGCACCGTTGATTTCAGCGGTGATGAAGCCGTTGTAGTGCATCACCCGATCCGGCCCCGAGGTGTCGCTGACCTTGATGAAGGTCGCCAGCGGGATCATTTCGCCTTTGTTGTTGCGTACTTTCAACTGACCGATCTGGTCGGACTCAAGACGGAACTGCTGTTCAGCCTGAACGTTGACCTGATAGGTGCGCCCGAAGCGGTTGAAGTCGTTGGCATACAGCGAACCCAAATAGATCTGCAGGGTGTCGAAGATATCGCTGACGGCCACGCCGTGGGTCTTGGCTTTCTCACGGTCGATGGCGGCATCGACCTGCGGCACGTTCACCGTGTAGCTGGTGAACAGGCCGGCCAGTTCCGGCACGTTGTGGCTCTTGTTGATGATGTTCATGGTTTCTTTGTACAGCTCGTCGTAGCCCAGGTTGCCCCGGTCTTCGATTTGCAGGCGGAAACCACCAATGGTGCCCAGACCTTGTACCGGCGGTGGCGGGAAGATCGCCATGTACGCTTCCTGAATGTTCGCGTACTGGCCGTTCAAGGCGCCGGCAATCGCGCCGGCGGACATGCTCGGGTCTTTACGCTCGTCGAACGGTTTCAGCGTCACGAAGACGATGCCGGCGTTCGGGCTGTTGGTGAAACCGTTGATCGACAGGCCCGGGAACGCTACGGCGCTTTCCACGCCCGGCTGTTTCAGCGCGAGGTCGGACATGCGCTTGATCACGTCTTCGGTGCGATCCAGGCTCGCGGCATCCGGCAATTGCGCGAAGGCCACCAGGTATTGTTTGTCCTGGCCAGGTACGAAACCGGTCGGCGTGCTGGAGAAACCGAAGAAGGTCAGTACCATCAGGCCTGCATATACGAGCAGGGCGATGCCGCTGCTACGGATGACCCGGCGCACGGTGCCGACGTAGCCATGGCTGGCGCGATCGAAGAAGCGGTTGAACGGACGGAACAGCCAGCCACCGAAGATTCTGTCGAGCACTTTCGAGAAACGGTCTTTCGGCGCGTCGTGGCTTTTCAGCAACACAGCAGCCAGCGCTGGCGACAGGGTCAGCGAGTTGAACGCCGAGATCACTGTAGAGATCGCGATAGTCAGTGCGAACTGTTTGTAGAACTGCCCGGTGAGGCCGGAAATGAACGCCGCTGGAATGAACACCGCACACAGCACCAGTGCGGTGGCCACGATCGGCCCGGTCACTTCACGCATGGCGCGCTTGGTCGCTTCGACCGGCGTCAGTCCGAGTTCGATGTTCCGTTCGACGTTTTCCACCACGACGATGGCGTCGTCCACCACGATACCGATGGCCAGCACCAAGCCGAACAGCGACAGGGCGTTGAGCGAGAAGCCGAACAGGTGCATGACCGCAAACGTACCGATCAACGATACCGGCACCGCCACCAACGGAATGATCGAGGCGCGCCAGGTCTGCAGGAACAGAATCACCACCAGCACCACGAGGATCAGCGCTTCGAACAGGGTGTGCACCACCGCCTCGATCGAGCCACGAACGAAGATCGTCGGGTCATACACGATGCTGTAATCCATGCCCTGCGGGAAGCCTTTCTTCAGCTCTTCCATCTTGCCGCGCACTTCGTTGGAAATGTCGATGGCGTTGGAACCGGGACGCTGGAAGATCGGGATCGCCACCGCCGGCTGATTGTTCAGCAGCGAGCGCAAGGCGTATTGGCTGGAACCTAGTTCAATGCGTGCGATGTCTTTCAGGCGAGTGATCTCACCGTCGTCGCCTGCGCGAATGACGATGTTCTCGAACTCTTCTTCGGAAACCAGACGGCCTTGGGTGTTGACCGACAGCTGGAAACTTTGCGCGGTCGGGGCAGGGGGCGCGCCCAGTTGACCGGCGGCGACCTGACGGTTCTGTTCGCGAATCGCGGTCACCACATCGGTGGCGGTCAGATTGCGTGAAGCGGTCTTGTTCGGGTCAAGCCAGACGCGCAACGAGTAGTCGCCCATACCGAACAACTGCACGTCACCGACACCACCGAGGCGAGCAAGCTCATCCTTGATGTTGAGGATCGCGTAGTTGGACAGGTACAGCATGTCGTAGCGCTTGTCCGGTGAGGTCAAGTGCACAACCATGGTCAGGTCCGGCGAAGCCTTGTCGACGGTGATACCGATGCGCGTTACTTCCTCGGGAAGCTTCGGCTCGGTCCGGGTTACCCGGTTCTGCACCTGCACCTGCGCGTTGTCCAGGTCAGTGCCCAGGGCGAAGGTGATGGTCAGGGTGATCTTGCCGTCGGCGGTCGACTGCGAGGACATGTACAGCATGTTCTCGACGCCGGTGATGGCCTGCTCCAGCGGAGCGGCCACGGTTTCACCGATGACTTTGGGGTTGGCGCCCGGGAAGTTGGCGCGCACGACCACGGTCGGCGGCACGACTTCCGGGTATTCGCTGATCGGCAACTGGAACAGCGAGATCGCGCCGGCGATCAGGATCAACAGCGACAGCACCGCTGCGAAGATCGGCCGGGAAATGAAGAATTGGGAAAAATTCATCGGAGTTGTCGTCCCTTAACCGCGTGGGGTCGTAGCAGCCAGCTTCGCAGCCGAACCCGATTCACCCTTGGCAGGGGCAACTTTGGGCAGGTTGCTGGCTTCCAGCGCTTGACGTTGTTGAGCGAGGGCGGCGAGGGTCTGCTCGCTGGCCATCGGAATCACCTCAGGGGTGACCGGTGAGCCAGGACGAACCCGTTGCAAGCCCTTGACGATGATGGTGTCGTCCTTGTTCAGACCGTTGCGGACGATGCGCAGGCCTTCAATCTTCGGACCGAGTTCAACGGCGCGGTAGGCGGTCTTGTTGTCGCCATCCATCACCAGCACGAACTTCTTGCCCAGGTCAGTGCCCACGGCTTCGTCATTGATCAGCATGGCGTTGTAGGTGCCGCTGCCGACCAGCTTCAAGCGAGCGTAAAGGCCAGGGGTGTAGGTGCCGTCAGCGTTGTCGAAGACGGCGCGACCACGGATGGTGCCGGTTTTCGGATTGACCTGGTTGTCGACGAAGTTCATCTGGCCGAGGTGCGGGTTGCCGTCTTCGTTGGACAGGCCCATGTACACCGGCGTGGTGGCGCCGCGCTGGCCGTTGCGGGCCAGTTGGGTGTATTTGAGGAACACGCGTTCGTCGGCGTCGAAGTAGGCGTAGACCTTGTCGGTGGAGACGACGCTGGTCAGCGCGGTGGTGTCGGCGGTCACCAGGTTGCCGGCAGTGATTTCGGCGCGGCTGACGCGGCCGCTGATCGGTGCGGTCACGCGGGTGAAGCTCAGGTTCAGTTTGGCCAGGTCCAGTTGTGCCTGCAGGGCACCGACGGCGGCGCGGGCCTCTTGGGCAGCGCTGGTGCGCGAGTCGGCCAGTTCAGCGGAAATGGCGTTGCTGGTACGCAGACGTTCACCGCGAGCGGCTTCGTTTTCGCTGCGGGTGGCGGTGGCGCGGGCTTGAGCAACCAGCGCTTCGAGGCGGCGTACCTCGGCCTGGAACGGACGCGGGTCGATCTGGAACAGCAGGTCACCTTTCTTGACCAGCGCGCCTTCGGTGAACGCGACCTGATCAATCTGGCCCGATACCCGTGGGCGGATTTCAACGGTTTCCGGCGCTTCGAGGCGCCCGGTAAATTCGTCCCACTCGTTGACCGGTTGTTCCAGCACCTTGGCCACACTGACTTTGGCAGCGGGCGGGGCGCCGGCAGTCTCCGGAGTTTTGCCGCAGGCGCTCATCACCAGTACGGCCAGCATGGCCAACGGGAAGCGCAAATGTTTGAGTGATTGTTCCATGGATGCAATCCGCCGAAGTATTGAAGATGGGCGGATGATGCTCGGCGCGGGTGTGATGGCACGAATCGAATGAAGCAAAGGTAACTATCATTCGGAATGATATAAGAGCCGAGGCAGCCCTCTAGCATGCACCTTTCGTTAGGGGGCTAACAATGTGTTTTCTTGCAAATCTGTCTTGCGTGACGAGCAATGACCGAGCAAGGCCTTTGTGAGAGGGGAGTCATATCTAAAGAAACGGCCATGAAGGCCGTTTCGATCCGCGATTGCGGCTATTGATCAGTTGAAGCCTTTGCGGTTGGCACCGAAGCGATTGGGGCCAGGCTGGCTGTCTTGCGCCAGAAACACAATGTTGACGATGGGCAGCAGAATCCACCAGCCGCTGCGGTCAGTGTCGTGCATGCGCCTTACGCCAACAGCGAGGCTCGGCAACAGCATTGCCAGGTTGTACAGGCTCTGCAAGGCGCCACCGGTCTTGAGCATGGCGTCGAAAACGCTCATGACAATAGCGATGCCCATGTTGATCAGAAAGAACATCCAGTATTCACGGCGCGTGGCGCGTCCGGTGAACACGGCATATTTCTTCAGTGCTTCCACGTATGGGTTGCCGCTCGCCATGACGGGGCCACTGGCAATGGAATGCAGTGGCGCTTGAGGTGCGCCGCATTGGGGGCATGCCAGTGCCAGAGTACTTATTTCCTTGGCGCAACCACGGCAGAAAACCAGGCTCATGTTTTTTTCCCTAAAAAATGGTCAGTCGAAAGACGGGACAGATACATCCCGGTGTTTTCGTTGGTGCAAACACCGCCGCCAACGAGAGCAAAGACTGAATGCCCGACTCTCCATTGGCGGGGCGGCGGTAATCTAATCGTTACCATAAGGTTTGTCATCGGCTCTGGGCTTTCGATTTGTGGGTCTGCGGCTAAACCCAAACCCGATCGTCACCAAATCCACTTGGGGCGAGAGGCATGCGAACGCATTTCGCTCTAACATGAGCGTAACCTCATGCTCTGACATTTACCGTCCCCGGATCATTTTTATGCGCGACCTGCCCCCGACCGCGACCCTGCGGGCTTTCGAAGTGGCCACCCGGCACCCGACGTTCACGGCTGCCGCTCAAGAACTGCACGTGACCCAAAGCGCCGTCAGTCATCAGCTCCGGCACCTGGAAGATCTTTGGGGGTTGCAATTGTTCGAGCGCGGCAAGTCGTTACGCCTCACTGCGGCGGGGGCGACGCTGGCGCCGATCGTGCGCGAGTTTTTCATGAGCCTCGAGGCCACGCTGGAGGATCTGCGCGAGCAAAAGGACAGGGTTCGCCTGACCGTCAGCACCACTTATTCGTTTGCCTTGAAGTGGCTGCTGCCACGCTTGCCGAATCTGTCGCGCCTGCACCCGGAGCTGTTGGTGTCGCTGGATACCACGGACACGATCATCCATTTCGCCAGCGGCGAAGCCGATGTCGCCATTCGCTTGGGCAAAGGCAATTATCCCGGTCTGTATTCGGAGTTCCTGTTCGGTGAGCAGGTGTTTCCCGTGGCCAGTCCCGAACTGCTGCAGCGCGTCGGCAGGCCGTGCAGTCCCGCGGAGTTGCTGCAGATGCCGTTACTTATCCGCGACGGCGCCGAGTTGGCGCCGAAATGGGAGGTGTGGTTTCAGTCCGTCGGGCTGGAGTTTTTACCGCTGCGCGAAGGCGTCAGGTTTGGTGATACCAATATGACGGTGGAAGCTGCGTTGCTCGGCCAGGGTGTGGCGCTGGTGCGCAGCGGCCATGTCGAAAACGAAATCGCCGATGGCCGTCTGGTGAGGCTGTTCGATGTGCCGTTCACTTCGCCTTTGGCCTACTATTTCGTCTGCCCCAAAGGCATCGAAGCCCAGGCACACATTCTCAGTTTTCGTGATTGGTTGCTCAGTGAAGCATTGAAGGTGCAGAACCCCCAGCGCTGAAGCATGAGCTTTTGCTCATGCTGCAATGAGGAAACTTCGCTGTAATGCCAATGCCCGAGATGCCTAGAATGCCGCATGCCAATCCATCTCGTACTCCTCGTTCTGTTCGCCGCGCTTCTGCACGCCAGCTGGAACGCGCTGCTGCGCGGCGGTGCCGATCGGCTCTGGTCGATGACAATAATGTGCGTGGCCATCGCCATCGTCTGCCTCATCGCCACCTTTTTCATGGCCGCGCCTGCACCTGAGAGCTGGGGGTATGCGCTGCTCTCGGCACTGCTGCATGTCGGCTACAACCTGTTTCTGGTGCGCAGCTATCGGGTCGGCGATCTAGGCCAGATCTATCCGATTTCCCGTGGGTCGTCGCCAGCGCTGATCACCCTCGGCGCCGCGCTGTTTGCCGGCGAAACCATAACCCCCGGCGAACTGCTCGGCATTGGTCTGGTGTCCGGGGGGATCATTTCGTTGGCGTTCCGAGGGCGCAGCCTGTCGGTGCCGAGCCTGCCGTATGCGCTGGGCACCGGTTGTTTCATCGCCGCCTACAGCGTCGTCGATGGCATTGGCGCCAGGCTTTCCGGTGCGCCGCTCGCGTACACGGTGTGGATGAGCGCCCTGTGGGGTGTGTTGATGCCATTGGTGTATATCGGCCTGCGCGACGCCCGCAGTCTGTTTTCCGTACGGCCCGGCATGCTCGCCGCAGTGGTAGGCGGGCTGGTTTCCTTACTGGCTTACGCAATTGTTATCTACGCGATGAACGAAGCGCCACTGGGCGCGGTGTCGGCCCTGCGCGAAACCAGCGTGCTGTTCGCGGCATTGCTCGGCTATTTGTTCCTCGGTGAAAAGCTCACCGTCCGCAGGATGCTGGCATGCGTGGTCATCGCCAGCGGCGCCATCATCATCGGCTGACATAGGCCAACTGCTCAGGAGAACGTCGCATGGATAAAGTCTCGCAAGCACCGCTGATTCTGATCACCGGCGGCAGTCGCGGAGTCGGCGCCGCCACCGCCAGACTCGCCGCCGCGCAAGGCTACGACGTCGCCATCAGCTACGTCGCCAACGAGTCCGCCGCTCTTGAGGTGGTGGCGGATATCGAAGCGTTGGGGCGCAAAGGCCTCGCGGTGCGTGCTGACAGTGCTGACCCCGAGCAGGTTGCTGAACTTTTCTCGGCCCTCGATCGGTCATTTGGACGGATCGACGTTCTGATCAATAACGCAGGCGTTCTGGCAAAACAGTCACGCATGGAGAACCTGAGCTTCGAACGCATGCAACGCATCTTCGCGGTCAATGCTCTGGGACCGATCCTGTGCGCGCAGCAAGCGGTGAAGCGCATGGCTTATCGGCACGGCGGCACAGGTGGGGCAGTGATCAACGTTTCTTCTGCCTCGGCGCGCCTGGGCAGCCCGAATGAATACGTCGACTACGCAGCATCGAAAGGCGCGCTGGAAACTTTCACCATCGGCTTTGCCAAGGAAGTTGCGCGCGAGGGAATTCGGGTCAACTGCATTCGCCCCGGGCACATCTATACCGACATGCACGCCAGCGGCGGCGAACCGGGGCGGGTGGATCGCGTGAAGGACTCGATTCCCATGGGGCGGGGCGGTCAGCCGGAAGAGGTGGCGCGGGCCATCTTGTGGCTGGCCAGCGCGGAGGCCTCGTTTGTCACCGGGACTTTTCTGGATGTGACGGGTGGCAAGTGATTCGGGTCGGGAAAGAGACTAAAGGGCTTTCAGGGTCGAGATTCAGAGGGGGCGCCTGATCTTCCTGTTCTTGGCCAGTCAGGTCATGGGATCAGGTCGCTGATCAATCGCAGGCAAGTGCAAATGCGCTTCCATGGCGTCATGAAGGAGTCTGACGACCTCGATCACGTCGTCATTTGCCACGCGATAGAACACGATATGGCGCGGGCTCTTGACCGTTCCATGAGTGGGTTTCGCCTGCTGGCGTGAATAGATGAGGTGATAGCTGCGGAGGCCTGGTGCAAGCTCATCGCGGTCATGGCTGCCAATGCGATAAGGCTTGTCGGCCAGCGCTTGCAGCGCTGCAAGGATCAGCGCTTGGTAGCGCTGGCGGGCTTGGTCGCCGAACTGGGTATGGGAGAGTCTGAGTATGTCGACAATGTCAGCGCGCGCGGGGTTGGAAATCCGATATCGCGGCATCCTCAGTGTTTCTCGCGCGCGGGGAGGGTAGCCTCCTGGCTCAAGCCTTCAAGGTAATGTTCCAGATCCCCTTCGTTCACCTGAGTAAACCGCCCACGCTCAAGATCCATGATGCCGATCGAGGTCGCCTGACGCAGTGCCTCGATTTTGGCGGTATCTTCGGCGACGCGCTGCTCCAACAGCCGCAAGCCTTCGCGCATTACCTCACTGGCATTCTGATACCGGCCTGACTGGACAAGGTCATGAATAACCTGTTCCTGGTGAGGAGTGAGCACTACGTTTCGGGTCGCCATAATTATCTCCAGTGCTGGCCAAACCGGTATTTACGAACATTGGCATATTATGCCAATTTGCCCGTCCGGACATTGATTCGGGATCTGATTCCGACGGGGTGCGTTCTACGGTACTTCCGATAAAGCACCCTAGCCGACGATGCCTAAAGACTATCCGGATCCCCAAAAAACATCTGAATCCGCGACCTCAACCACCGCTCTCCCGGGTCATTATCCTGCGACCCACGCCAGGCCATGTGCAGTTCGAAGGTGCGCGTCGGCAGTGGTGGATCTTCAGCACGAAGCCCTCCAGCCGCCGTCAGTGCCTCAGCCGTGTAATCCGGCACGGTCGCGACGATGTCGGTGCCCGCCAGCAGCGTGCCGAGTCCGTTGAACTGTGGCACCGCCAGCACCACGTGCCGTTTGCGTCCGAGTTTCTCCAGTTCTTCATCGACGAAACCACTGAGGTCGCCAGCGAACGACACCAGTGCGTGCGGTCGGGCGCAGTAGTCGTCCAGGCTCAGCGGCCCCGGCACGGTGTCGGCGCGCAGCAGCTTCGGTGCGCTGCGGCGCAGGACCTTGCGCTTGGCGTTGGCCGGCAGGTCGGTGGTGTAGCTGACGCCGATGGAAATCTCGCCGGAGGCCAGCAGGCCCGGCATCAAGATGTAGTTGACCCGCCGCACCACGAGGACGATGCCTGGTGCTTCGGCGCGCAGGCGCTTGAGCAGCATCGGCAGCAGGGCGAATTCGACGTCGTCGGACAAACCGATGCGAAACACCGACGTGCTGGTCGCCGGATCGAAATCGGCGGCACGACTGACGGCGGTCGAGATCGAATCAAGGGCGGGCGAGAGCAGGGCGAAGATTTCCACCGCGCGTGCTGATGGCTCCATGCTGCGGCCGGTGCGGACAAACAAGGGATCGTCAAACAGGCTGCGCAAACGCGACAGCGCCGCACTGATAGCCGGTTGGCCGAGGAACAATTTTTCCGCGGCCCGAGTCACACTGCGTTCGTGCATCAATGTTTCGAACACGATCAGCAGGTTCAGGTCGACACGACGCAGGTCATTACGATTCATCTGGAGTCCTGGCAGAGTCATCAAACTTGACGAGGGCGACCATATGAGAACAATGGCCGGCATGAATCTTACGGGGAAAGGCTGGTACTCTGCACCGGAAAATTCAGCTTTACTGCGACGGTGGCAGGCCTTTTTTCATGGATTTTGCCAATGCCGCCCTTGATGCGGAATCAATGACAGGCATGTCGACTATTAATAGCCACTGATGGTCTTGGGTCGAAAGCCCAGATAGAGTTCATGGCATTAGAGGTTACTTTGACGAGGTTTGCGATGTCCCGCACGATCCGTTTTCACAAGTTTGGTCCGGCCGAGGTGCTCAAATGCGAAGAGCATGCGGCTGCTCAGCCAGGTCCTGGCGAAGTGCAGGTGCGTGTCGAGGCAATCGGCATCAGTTGGTACGACACCCTGTGGCGCCAGAATCTGGCGTCGTCCCAGGCACGTCTGCCTTCGGGCCTCGGTCATGAAATGGCTGGCGTGGTCACTGCGGTGGGCGCTGATGTCGACGACCTGTCCGTCGGCGACAAAGTGGCCAGTTTTCCTGCGGAAAGCCCGAACGACTATCCGGTGTACGGTGAGTCCATCGTTCTGCCGCGCACCGCGCTGACCCGTTATCCCGATGTGCTCAGCCCGATCGAAGCGAGCGTGCATTACACGCCGCTGCTGATCGCCTACTTCGCTTATGCCGATCTGGCGCGGGTCAAACCGGGTCAATTTGCGCTGGTGACTGACGCCAGCCACTGCGCCGGCCCGTCTTTTGTTCAATTGGGCAAGGCGTTGGGTGTGCGAGTGATCGCGGCGACCAAATCGGCGGAAGAGCGTGAGTACCTGCTGTCCCTTGGTGCGGAGAAGGTCATCGTCACCGAAGAGGAAGATCTGTTGATGCGCATCAACAAGATCACCGACAACCGCGGCGTCGATGTGGTGTTCGATGGTCTTGGCGGCCCGCAGATGTCGTTACTCGGCGATGTGTTGGCGCCACGCGGCAGTCTGGTGCTGTACGGGCTGCAAGGTGGTAACCAGACTCCGTTCCCGGCGTGTGCAGCGTTTCAGAAGAACATTCAGTTCTTTGTGCACTGCATCGGCAACTTCACCGGCAAGCCGGAGCTGGGCATTGTCCAGGACCACGTCGCTCTGCAGCGTGCTCTGCGCGATATCAACCAGTTGACCGCTGACCGCGTGCTCCTGCCGCTCAAGACTCGTGTATTCCCGTTCAACGAGTTCGTCGAAGCGCATCGCTACATGGACGAATGCCCATGCCGCGAGCGAGTGGCCCTGCAAGTGGAAACCGCGTAAATCCGCTCATCAGAGTCCGTGGCCCCCACGGACTCTTTTCTGTTTATACCCTGCGCTGTCAGTAAACCCTCCCCGATATCGAAGCATTGGCCTTTTCAGCAACTGAACTGGTTTTTGCCGTTCATCTGTGTCTTCTAATCACACTATAAGCACTGATAATTGAATGATTACTTTCATCTCAAGGAATGAGCTATGGCTGTGCATTCAATTTGTCCGAGGCAATATCAAATGGCTGGCTCTGCTGGCTTCGTCAATTTCTGTTTAATTGCTGTAGGGCGATTCGGAAGTTGCTTCTCTTTTTCTTGTAATGATTTGGCGTGGGACGTTGTGGGAAGTTTCCTCAGAACATTGTTGAGTGGCGAAAGGCCAATGAATACGGGTGGTTGAGCGTCACGCTTGGCGTCTGGAAGGCTTTGTTCAGGTGAAGTGTTTCAAATAACTACAACTTTGTAAGTGTTAGCATTTCAGCGTCTATTACTTATTGATCCAATTGCCGCGCGCCTACTGTCATGTCTGCGCGGCATGAAACTTTTGATACCGGGTAAATACCGATGAGCACGATCCATGATCAGGCAATGAACTATGTCTATCAGCAAGTATTGCAGCGTTTGCTGAGTTTCTTTTCCCGAGCCGAGCGCACGGCATTGCAGTTGCTGATACAGCGCTTGGTGGTGGCCGCTGGCGGCATGGAAAACATCGGGCAGTTCAAGGTGCTGGTGCCTCAGTCCGGCCTGCGTGACGGCTGCTATACCCTGGCCTTGCTCCGGGCCGCTCAGTTGACTATTGCCGGCCGTGCTCCGGCGACCTTTCAACTGCGCGTGGCTTCCCTGCGCTGGAATGGCGACAGCCCGCTCGCCCTGCAAAACCTGCATCGCAGCTACAGCGCGCTATTCCTTTATGACGATCCGCGGGTCGAGGTGCTGATGGTGGATAACCGCGAGGTCCTGCCGTTCGACCATCGCACGCCTGTCAGCAATGAAGGGCGCGAGGCCAGCCGGGTCAATCTGCTGCTGGTGGGGCACTGTCGCACCTGGCTTGAAACACCTGAATTATGGGATGACGCCTACCTGGCGACGGCCGAGTACTACAGCCAGATCGCGCGCTGGAACAACGGCGTCGACGCCATGATCAGCACCGAAACCAAAGGCAGTCAGCAGCATTTCCTCGAAGGCCTGAACCGCGCGATGCAGCGAGTGGCAATACCGGCTCCAGGCCTGGTCAATGCCGGATTCGAAACGCTTTTTCCTCTGCTCGACGAGCTCGGTGACGACTTTTACCGGGAACTGCGTGCCGATGATGACCGGACCGTGTGGCGGCCGGAAGGTGAATTCGAAGCCTGCCGGCGCACCAGTTTTATCGACATCAACGACATGATGGTCGGCAAGCTCGAGGATCGCTGGCCGCTGCTGGGCGAGTTTCTCGGTTATGAACCTGATGATCTGGCGCTGTACCAGGGCGAAGCGGTGTTTGCTGATCCTCTGATCTCGGCACATGTGCGAGGTTTGTACGCACGGTTCATCGAGGGGCGCGCCTATGAGGCGGGCATCGACGATTACGTCCGGCATACGCTGGCCGACATGCGGCGAAAGCAGGTTGCCGAAACCGTCTGCGAGCACTTGCTGGCCAGCTACGACAACGCCGGCGGGCCAGAACAACTGCGGATGCTTGCTGAGGATTACCTCAGCAATGGTTTCGGATTGACCGAAACGCAGTTGGCGTGCCTGCTGTTTGCGCCGTTCATCGACAGCGGCAAAGGTCTCGAACGCTTCCTGCGCAATTGTCATCCCGGCATGCTGGTCGCCATGCCGGACCTGCACCGCGCCATGCAGGGTCTGCACGCACCTGAGCAGGTGATGAAGTGGCTGACGGAAGTCAGCGGCTTGCCAGTCAGGCTGTTGAACCGCCTGTATGCAATGGGCCCTGTGCAGATTGATGCGCCTGCGCAATTCTCCTCGGAGAGTTCGGGTTCGGACGAGGCGCGTTCGGCTGCGCCGTTCGAGCGGTCGACGGAACGCTTACGGTGAGCCAGAGCCTGGATTGTGAATCAATATCTACGGAAATGAGGGTGTGAAGGGCGCGCGGGACAACGACTTTGTTTATCAGGCAGTTTATCGATATCTGACAACGCTGATTGATGCTGCCGGAGGTGGTGGGGCGGTACGCATGCCTTCCTTGCGACAACTGGCGGACCGGCTGAATGTCTCCATTTCAACGGTGCAGTACGCCTATTCGCTTCTGGAGAAGGAAGGTCGAGTCTATTCGATAGCCAAGTCAGGGTATTACGCGCAAGCGCTGTTCAGCATGGATGCGCCCGGCAACGGCAATGATCTGCTGGAGACCGTGTACGTCAACGCCAGACGTCCCGGAATGTGTGTGTTGAGCGCCGACGAACCGGCCTCGCTGCAACCGCTGGACAGTCCGTTGTTGACGCTGGAACGTGAGCTTCTGCGCCAATATCCGCGTCAGCTACAGACATTCGTGCAACCTTGCGGAGAGCTGGAATTGCGGGTTGCCCTGGCAGCGCGATACACGAGTTCGACAGAACATTTCTGGCATGCCGATGACATCTATATCGGGGCTGATCTGCGTGGCGTCCTGGAGATTCTGATTTCGGTGCTTGAATTGCGTCAGGCCACCGTGATTGTCGAGTCACCTTGCGACTGGGTGATATTGCGCCTGCTCGAGTCGTTCGGGGTGCGCGTGATCGAGTGGCCATTGCTTGCCCGAGGCGTGCTCGATCTGTCGGCACTCGAATCACTGCTGAAGAACGAGCCGGTTCGTTTGATCCTGCTGTCTTCCGTGCTGAGCATGCCGCAAGGCAACGGTTTCACTCGCGAATCTCAGCAGGCCACGGCGCAGTTGCTCAATCATCATGGCGTCTGGGTACTGGAAAACGACTGCTACAGCGAGCTTGACGAGCGCAATGATTCGCAGCGTTTGCGCCGTTGGCTCGATCCTGATCGTCTGCTGGTGTTTTCCACTTTCGAGAAACTCATTGGCGCCGAAGCACCATTCGGCTTTGTCTTGTCGCGTCACTGGCGCGAGGAATTGCAGCGCCATTTTCTGCTGCGCGCGTTTCGCTTGTCGCCCATTCGCCAAAAGGCGATTGCGCGGCTGTTGAATGGCGGACGGCTTGATCAGCATTTATTCGTGTTGCGGCGAATGCTGGGTGAGCGGCGAGCCGTGTTGATTCAGGTACTGCGCGAACGTCTGGGCGATACCCTGCAGATTGTCGAGCCGCAGGGCGGGGCGACGGTGTGGGTGCGTTCGTTACGCCCGGTCGACATGGCAAGCGTCTTTCATCGCCTGCTCAAGCAACAGATCATCGTCGCACCGGGCGAGCTGTTCAGCCTGCAGGGCTTGCATGCGGATCATCTGCGTTTGAGCGCGCTGAACCATGGCGAGCGGGATTTGCCGAGTGTCATCGGCTTGCTCGGCGATGCCTTGCGCCTGTCGCCCGGTCAATAACGTTAAAAAACATCGGGCGAGTTTCGGATACATCCCGTCGCACAGTGGTCAAACTGCCAGTAAACTGCGCTGCATTTCCTGAACCACTCCGATTTCAGAGGTTTTTGCATGACACTCAGTCCTTTTGCGGGCAAACCGGCACCGGCAGAACTGTTGGTCGACATCCCGCGACTGGTTACGGCCTATTACACCGGTCAGCCTGATGCATCGATTTCTACCCAGCGAGTGGCGTTCGGCACGTCCGGCCACCGCGGCAGTTCGTTCGATTTGAGTTTCAACGAATGGCACGTTCTGGCCATCAGCCAGGCGATCTGCCTGTATCGCGAAGCCCAAGGCATCACCGGACCGCTGTTTGTCGGCATCGACACCCATGCATTGTCGACCCCTGCCGGCGCCAGCGCACTGGAAGTCCTCGCCGCCAACGGCGTCACCGTGATGATCGCCGAAGGCGATGAGTACACGCCGACCCCGGCAGTTTCCCACGCCATTCTCTGCTACAACCGCGGTCGTACCTCTGGCCTGGCGGACGGTATCGTCATCACGCCGTCGCACAACCCGCCACAAAGCGGTGGCTACAAATACAACCCAACTAACGGTGGCCCGGCCGATACCCACATCACCAAGTGGATCGAAGCCAAGGCCAACGAGCTGCTGGCGAACAAACTGGCCGGGGTCAAACGCATCAGCTACGAGCAGGCGCTCAAGGCCAGCACCACCCACCGTCACGATTACCTGAACACCTACGTCGCCGACCTGATCAACGTCATCGACTTCGATGCCATCCGCGACGCCAAGCTGCGTCTGGGTGTCGATCCGCTGGGCGGAGCAGGGGTGCGCTATTGGTCGGCCATTGCCGAACACTACCGTCTCGACCTGGAAGTGGTGAATAAACAGGTCGATTCAACGTTCCGTTTCATGACCGTCGACTGGGACGGCCAAATCCGTATGGATCCGTCGTCCAGCCACGCAATGCAGGGCCTGATCGGTCTGAAAGAACGTTTCGACGTGGCATTCGCCTGCGACCCGGATCACGACCGTCACGGCATCGTCACGCCGTCCGGTGGTTTGCTGGCGCCAAACAACTATCTGGCGGTATCCATCGACTACCTGTTCCAGAATCGTCCGCAATGGCGCGCTGATGCCGCCGTGGGCAAAACCGTGGTCAGCAGCGGTCTGATCGACCGCGTGGCCAAACGCCTGGGCCGTCGCCTGTACGAAGTGCCGGTCGGTTTCAAATGGTTCGCCGATGGCCTGTTCGATGGCTCGCTGGGTTTTGGCGGTGAAGAGAGT
This sequence comes from Pseudomonas siliginis, assembly GCF_019145195.1. Taxonomy (GTDB): domain Bacteria; phylum Pseudomonadota; class Gammaproteobacteria; order Pseudomonadales; family Pseudomonadaceae; genus Aquipseudomonas; species Aquipseudomonas siliginis. The sequence goes on along the minus strand of NZ_JAHSTW010000001.1, from coordinate 401,473 downwards.
GCTGGCGCCTCGTTCCTGCGCAAGGATGGCGGCGTATGGAGCACCGACAAGGACGGTCTGATTCCTGCCTTGCTCGCCGCTGAAATGACCGCGCGCACCGGGCGCGATCCAAGCCAGGCCTACCGCGCGCTGACCGACGAGCTGGGCGAACCGTTCTCGGTACGCGTCGACGCCAAGGCCAACCCTGAGCAAAAGGCACTGCTGAGCAAGCTGGCGCCGGAACAGGTCACATCGACCGAGCTGGCGGGCGAAAAGATCCAGAGCATCCTCAGCCATGCACCGGGCAACGAGCAAGCCATTGGCGGTCTGAAAGTCATGACCGAGAACGGCTGGTTCGCCGCGCGTCCTTCGGGCACTGAAGACATCTACAAGATCTACGCCGAAAGCTTCCTCGGCGACGACCACCTCAAGCAACTGGTGGCCGAGGCGCAAACTTTGGTAGATGGCGCCATTTCCAGCAAATGATGCGCACATGAAAAAGGGCAACCGTAATGGTTGCCCTTTTTTATTGCCTTGCCGATCAAGCCAAGTCGACCAGTACGATCTCGCTGTCCTCGATCGCCGTGACCGTCAGCACTTGCTCATGGGCCACCGCCACACCGTCACGCGCTTGGGCACGCAAGCCATTGACCTCGATCACGCCAGTGGCCGGAACCAGATAGGCGCGACGCCCTTCGTCGAGCCGGTATTCGGCGGTTTCACCGGCCTTGATGTTCGCCGCCACCAGACGCGCATTTGCCCGAATGTGCAGGCTCTCATCGTCGCCGTCCTTGCCGCTGGCCAATGTGACAAAACCTTCGCGCTCGCCTTTGGGAAACGGTTTGGCTCCCCAGGACGGCGGCGCACCGGTTTCGGTCGGCAGAATCCAGATCTGGAAGATCTTGGTTTCCTTGTCTTCGAGGTTGTACTCGCTGTGGGCGATGCCGGTGCCGGCACTCATCACTTGTACATCACCGGCTTCGGTGCGGCCCTTGTTGCCCAGATTGTCCTGGTGCGTGATGGCACCTTCACGCACGTAAGTGATGATTTCCATGTCGCGGTGCGGATGCTGCGGGAAACCGGTGCCTGCGGCGATGATGTCATCGTTCCACACGCGCAAGTTACCCCAGCTCATCCGCTGCGGATCATAGTATTCGGCAAACGAAAAGTGGTGATGCGCGTCCAGCCAGCCATGATGGGCGCCGCCCAGCGAGCTGAAGGGTCTGAGTTCAAGCATGATCGTCTCCTTAAATTAGGTCGTCAGGGGGCGGGCCCCGTGGTTGATGACGACGATCATCTATCAGGCAATCATCGATAAAAAGCGCAAAAACTGCCGCATCATGATCAGTTTGTTTGATAGGAATGTGTCTCGAAATCGTCTCATCCGACCTTCAATTCGTCGCCTAAACCGATGACCTATAAGCATTTCGCTAGAACTCATCAGCAAATCCAGACACCATAGCCGCCACAGCCTCACACCCTGGAGTCCGTCAGCGTGGCGCAACACATTCCCGATCTTCCCCCTGAACTTCGCCCACTGGCCGAGATGTCTTGGTTCAAACGTCTGGCCGCGCGATTCTTTGGTCACGGGTTGACCAAGCTGCGCGCCCAGCACCGGGCGTCGTGGCTGCACGGGCAAGCCGACGGATTTCGCAGTGGCCACACCGCTGGCGTCGATTACGGTTTCAAGGAGGGCAAGCTTGAGGGTTTGGAGGAAGGCCGCCAGGTTCTGCTGATTCGCGACAGCCGCAACACCGAACATCGGCCGCCCAGCGTCGATAACCACCTGTTCGATGACTGGCGCCTGCCGCTGACGGCGGAACTGAAGAAGCGCATCAAGGCTGACGTCGCTCGTTTGCTCCCGGCCCACGCCCAGCCCAGCGCCGCGCAATGGAAAATGATCTTCAGCGATACGCCGTCCACCTCGGTGGTCGCCGGTGCGGGCGCCGGCAAGTCGACCACGCTGGTGCTGCGCATACTGTTGCTCAGCCATTATCTGGGTTTCGAGCTGGATTCGATGACTGTGGTGACCTTCACCCGTGAATCGCGCAAGGACTTCATCAACAAACTCATCGAAATATTCACGCTGTGGGGGCAGCCGCTGAACCTCAAGCAGGCCCGCGAGCTGGTCAGAACCTTCCACTCACGCATCCTGCCGATGGTCCGCAGCCTGCCGGGTTTCGAGCGTTTGCAGGCCTTCGAGAACCTCAGCGACCGCCCGCAAAGCGGCGCAGAGGAGGTCGACAGCAATCCGTTTGACCTGCGTATCAACGACGCGCAGCGGCAGCAACTCAATGCCTGCTACCACCGCTTGTTCAACGAGGATGAGCGTTTCCGCCAATTGATCCAGCCGCTGTCCCGTGCCGGATTACAGTTGAAGGAACTGGAGCGCGATCACCCCGATGTGCAGAAACGCATGGCGGTCACCGAACTGGCAGCCAAGCGCGATGAAGAGCTCTGCGATGTCATTGAAGATCTGTGGTTTCGTGCAGGTGCGTGGCCCATCAAAGGGATCGAACCCAATCGGCAAACGTTTGAAATCAACGGCTCGCGTTTCCACGCTCACGGCTATATTCCCAGCCTCGATGCCTGGGTGGTGCTCGGCTTTGATCCCAGGGAAAACGCCCAGCTAGCCCGACCCAACGCCAAGCTGAGTGTCCGTGCAGAGTGGGCGGTCAAGCGCACTCTGTTTCAAGCTTTCTGCCGTAAGCCATTGATATGGCTGGATAGTTACGAGTCATCCAAGCGCGTTCTTGCGACGTTGGCCGGAGATGCCAGCGCCGGTCCCGGCTTTGATTACAAGGTCAAAGGCGAGCTGACATCAGCGCCATTGCTGGACTGTTTTGTCGCCGCTGCGGGCTTCATCGAAAACCTCGGCCTGGATGTGCCGGACGCGGTCAGTCGGATGAGCTTCGCCAAGGACGATCCTGATCGTTTTTTCTTTGAAGCCCTGAGCCTGTTCTGGCGCGCATTTGAAGATCATTTGCTGGATCAGAAACCGCCAGTCATGACCTACAACCGCATGTTCGCGTTGTTCAGCGAGCACTCGCCGGAAAACCTCAAGCTCCTCAGCGACGAGCTGCTGCGGCCGATGGCGCATCTGATGATCGACGAATTCCAGGACGTATCGCCGCAGATCGTTTCGTGGATTCGTGCCAGCCTCAATGAAATCCGCAGCCGTGGCCCGGCGATGCACATCGGGCGAGGGGCACAGCGTTCATCGCTGCTGTGTGTCGGTGATGACTGGCAGTCGATTTACGGCTGGCGCGGCAGTTCTCCGAGTTACTTCATGGAGTTCAACAAGGAATTTCCGTCGCCGAGCACCACGCGGGTCATGCTCAGTGACAACTATCGCAGCCATCAGCACATCATCGACGCCGCCGAACACATCGTCCGTGCAGCGCCGGCGATCGCAGGCAAGAAGGCCAAGGCCAGTGGTGAGCCCAAGCCGCTTCACCCGGTCAATGTGCTTGAACGGGATGATGAAGCATTGGGTCAGCGCCTCGCCGAGCATTACCGGCGGGGTGATTCAATCTTGATGCTTTATCGAAAAAGCAGCGATAAGTTATTGATTGAACAATATATTCATCCTGTACTTAATGTGGATTCGAGCTTGCCCTATGATGCGCGGCGGCTGAAACAGCTGACCTATCACAGCGCCAAAGGCTTGCAGGCTGATGCGGTATTTCTGTTAGGTGATTGCCAGCATCTGACCAGTTCTCCGTACAAGAATCAGGTGTATCGCATGGCGGGGCTGGGCAAAAGCGGCGACAGCGAGCCGTACGACACTGCGCAAAAGGACGAAATCCTGCGCCTTGCCTACGTCGGTATCACGCGCGCAGTCAGCCATTGCTACTGGTACGTCGAACCGCAGGAAACCCAAGCGGTAAACATGCCCAGGGCATCGGATCGAGTTGCCAAGGACAAGCCGTTCTTCGTCGATCATCGAACCGAGAAGGCCAGCGCCTGACCAATAAAAAGCCCGCATCGCTGCGGGCTTTTTGTTTTAAATCAGGTGGTTATGCGTAGTTCTTGAGAGATTCAGGAGGAGTGAAAGCTTCCAGCTCATCCTCGATGGCTTCGATGATGCGCTCGACGTCTGCCGCGTTCATCACCGTTGCGCAGGGAATGCCGGCAATGGCGATCATGGTTTCGCCGCTGGCACGATCAAACAGACGGGCGATCAAGCTGCCCGGCGCATCCATCGTCGCCTCGAAACCCATGGGATGAAAATGCCAGCGCATCAGCTGGCAAGCGTTTGGAAAGGTGACTTTGCTGAACCCTTTATTCATGGTGTTGCCCGCCTGCTTCATCGAGCGCTTCCTTTTGCTCATGTTAGGTGGGAAGAGCCTTCATTGGCTCAACCAGTGCTTGAGCTTTAAAAGTAGCATCCGTGTGTGAAAAAACTGTGAGTTTTTTCAGTCCGTTTAGCGATTGATTCGCATTTTTTGATGTAAGTCACTGGCTCATCGATTATCGCCAAAACGCCACCATGGATTTTTCATTGAAGCGGCAGAGGAAGTTGGGCAAGCTCGGTTCTTTTTCGCCGAGCCGCTTATGCACGCCGATGACGACGGCCCAGAACAGACCCAGGCCACGGCCGCCACGGTCATGCGCTATCACCTGAGCTGGAAACACCGGGATCTGGACAGCGTCATGGCGCTTTATCACGCCGATATCCAGTACAACGATTTCTTTCAGAACCGTGTGCTCGGTCTGGATGAGTTACGCGAGTACGTGCGCGTGAGCATGCCGCGAGAATCCGACGAACTGCTCGAACATTGCGACCGAATCCGGGTGGATGGCAATACCGCGTTCATTCAGTACGAGGTGACCTTGCGTGGCGGCGATGGTTTGGTGTCGTTCCGTTCCAGCGAAGCGATCACGGTCAAGGACGGCCTGATATGGCGCGTCAATGAATACGCCTCGCTGGTGCGTACCCAAACCGACGGCAGTTCGGCACCGAGCCGTCCGGCGGTCAGTCGTCTCGGTCTGTCACCGCGCCAACTGAGCTTCATGGCCGAAGACCTGCAGCAGTATTTCGAGAAGCAGCAGCCTTATCTGGACCCTGAGCTTGACCTGCAAAGGGTGGCGAAGGAGTGCGGGTACAGCCGCAATCAGATTTCCTATCTGCTCAATCAGGTACTCGGGCAAAGCTTTTATCGCTACGTCAATCAGGCGCGCCTGCAGCATTTGCTGCGTGCGCTGGGTAGCGCTACGCCGCCGTTGCGTGTCGACGAGCTGGCGTTTGCCGCCGGTTTCAATTCGCTGTCAGCGTTTTACAAATGCTTTCGCGAACACACCGGCCAGTCGCCCAAGGCCTACGCCAAACAAATTTCTCTGCGGGCACGCGCGCAAGACATCCACTGAAGGCAGCCACTAGGATCGACGCCATCGAAGGTTTTCAGTGGCGGAGTCTGGCATGTCGGCGTGGCGCACGATCAGTTTGTGGATGGATCAGCTCGATGAGCCGCTATTGGCGCGGCCCGCGTTGGAGCGTGACCTGGACGTCGACGTGGCGATCATCGGCGCCGGTTACACCGGATTGTGGACGGCGTACTACCTGAAAAAACAGGCGCCCGGCCTGGATATTGCCATCGTCGAGGCGCAAACCGCCGGGTTCGGTGCGTCCGGACGCAATGGCGGCTGGCTGATGGGTAACTTGCTGGGTGAGGATCGCTTGCTCGCAGGCTTATCGCCGCAGCAACGGCGGGCTTCTTTCGATCTGCTGCACAGCATCCCAGATGAAGTGGAGATCGTCCTCGAACGCGAAGGCATCGACTGCGATTACCGCAAGGACGGAGTGCTTTATTGTGCTGCGCGCTACCCAGAGCAGGAAACCGTGCTGCGCGATTACCTGAACAAGCTGCACGCCCAAGGCCTGACTGACGACGATTACCGCTGGCTGAGCCCCGAGCAACTGGCCCAGCAGATCCGCGTGGCCAAGCCCTACGGCGGCATCTTCGCTCCCCATGTCGCGACCATTCACCCGGCGAAACTGGTCCGTGGCCTGGCGCGGACCGTGCAGCAGATGGGCGTGAAAATCTACGAAAACAGCCCGGTTACCCACTGGCAAACTGGCAGTTTGCGCACCGCCAAGGCCAGCGTGCGCAGCCGTTGGATCGTCCCGGCCGTAGAGGGCTATTCGGTGACGTTGCCGCCGCTGGGCCGCTATCAGCTGCCGGTGCAAAGCCTGATCGTCGCCACCGAGCCGCTGTCCGCCGCGACCTGGGACGAAATCGGCCTGAATCGCGGCCAGGCCTTCAGTGAATTCAGCCGCCAGGTCACCTATGGCCAGCGCAGTGCCGACAATCGTCTGATCTTCGGCGCCCGTGGCGGGTATCAGTTCGCCGGCAAGCTGCGCCATGACTTCAACCTCACCCGCGATGAGGTCGAGCTGCGCCGCTATCTGTTCGGCGAACTGTTCCCGCAGCTGAAAAATGTGCAGATCACCCACGCCTGGGGCGGCAACCTCGGCATGTCGCGGCATTTCAAGCCGCACATGCTTTGCGACCGCGCCAACGGCATCGCGCTATCGGGCGGTTACGGCGGCGAGGGCGTCGGTGCCAGCAATCTCGGCGGCCGGACGCTGGCCGATCTGATTCTTGAGCGCAACAGCGAGCTGACCCAACAACCGTGGGTCCTGCCCGACGGCGGCATTCATGCGCTGCGTGCCTGGGAACCGGAGCCATGCCGCTGGCTCGGCTACAACGCGATCATCAAAAGTTTCGTGCACGAAGACCAGACCCTGGCCAATCCCGCGACCGCGCCTTGGCGGCGCAAGCTCGCCAGCCGGGTTGCCGGGTTCATGGAAGGTTTCATGCACTGAACGTCGTTTCCCTCAATAAACAGGTCACGCCATGAGCATCACCCAATTCAAGAACACCGCCACGCTTGAGCTCGAAGAATCCAACCCGGTCGCCGTGCCCCTCGGCGAACCCGTCGCAATTGCCTCGACCACCAGTGTCGAGCGCGACGACGGTGTCGAAACCGGCGTCTGGGAATGCACCCCGGGCCGCTGGCGGCGGCAGATCACCGCGCAGGAGTTCTGCCATTTCATTTCCGGGCGCTGCACCTTCACCCCCGACGGTGGCGGCGAAACCCTGCACATACAAGGCGGCGACGCACTGATGTTGCCAGCCAACACGCTCGGGATCTGGGATATCCAGGAAACCGTGCGCAAGAGCTACGTGCTGATTTTCTGATTGTTTGATCCTTTGATTGCCTGCCAACAAAAAAAGCCCATACAGGAATCGCCCCATGATCCAGAAAACCCTCGCATTGGCGCCGCTGCTGCTGGCCGCTTCCGTCAGTCATGCAGCCGAGACGGTCAAGGTCTACAACTGGTCCGACTACATCGCCCCGGACACCACTAAGAATTTCCAGAAAGACACGGGCATCGGCGTCACTTATGACGTCTACGACAGCAACGAAACCCTCGACGGCAAGTTGATGACCGGCAAATCCGGTTACGACGTGGTGTTCCCGTCCAACCACTTCATGGCGCGGCAAATTCAGGGTGGGGCGCTGAAGAAACTCGACAAGAGTCAGTTGCCGAACTGGAAGAACCTCAATCCAGCGCTGCTTAAGGCCCTGCAGACCAACGACCCGAACAACGAGCACGGCTTTCCGTATCTGTGGGGCAGCACCGGTATTGGCTACAACATTGCCAAGGTCAAAGCGGTGCTGGGCGACAACGCGCCGGTGGATTCCTGGGATCTGATCTTCAAACCCGAATACATGGAAAAACTGCAGAAGTGCGGCGTGGCGATCCTCGACAACGGCCCAGAACTGCTCCCGGCGGCGCTCAACTACCTGGGCCTGCCGCACCACAGCAAGAATCCCGAAGACTACAAGAAAGCCGAAGCGCTGCTGATGAAAGTGCGGCCCTACGTCAGCTACTTCCATTCCTCCAAGTACACCAGTGATTTGGCCAACGGCGACATCTGCGTAGCGGTCGGGTTTTCCGGCGACATCCTGCAAGCGGAAAACCGCGCCAAGGAAGCCAAGAACGGCGTTGAGATCGGTTATGCGATTCCCAAGGAAGGCGCGGCGATCTGGTTCGATATGGTCGCCATGCCGGCCGATGCGCCGGACGAGAAGGCGGGGTACGCGTTCATGAACTACCTGCTGCGCCCGGACGTCATGGCCGGCATCACCAATTACGTGCATTACGCCAATGGCAACGAACAAGCCGACAAACTGATCGACCCGGCGATCAAGAACGACACCAAGGTTTACCCGAGTGCGGAAATGATGGGCAAGCTGTTCGCGCTGGAAGCGATGCCGCTGAATATCGACCGGATCCGGACGCGGGTTTGGAACAAGATTCGGACGGGGAGTTGATCGAGGTCTACCGGGCGCTAAAGCGCCCGGCGTTGTCGCGTTAGCGAGAGTTAGCACGAAAAATCAGGGTTTGCACCTGTCATTGTTGACAGGTCCAGCTTCGCTGGAAATTGGATTTAATGCCTCGGCAGGAGGGCGAAATGCCGCCTTTCCTTACAGAGGATTTTGATGATGAGCAATGAAAATGGTCTTGAGAATGTATTGAAGGGGGCGGTGAAAAACCTTCGTAATGGTAAGGAATTAAAATTCTTCGCCAGAGAAACCCATCGCGACGAGCAGGGAGGGACGCTCAGATTTCATGGCACGATGGTCGACCCGGAGGGCAATAGCAGCTTTCATCTTTCATCTATCGCAGTGAATCTCAGCAACAAGGCTGATGCCGGCACAGAGATTCCGCTCACGGACGCGCGAGTTCTTTTTGTGGCTTACACCCGCTCTGGGGCGACTACTGAACCCAGACATTTTTACGCAGACAAGGAAAAGCCGGGCTTTGTGACGCTCCAGCATTCAGGGGAGCGCATTAACGGTAAATTGCAATTCACCACTGAAGCCCTTGGAGGCGACAGCTACGAGGTCGACGTGATCTTTGACCAGGGTGGTCCTTCTCTATAAATCGCTCTACAGGAATCGGTGAGTGCAACGAGTCTGCGATCTCTTGACTTTGACCTTTTGAAAATCAAGATCGAAATGATCGCAGCCTCGTTGCTCTCGTCAGCTCCTACAGTCCGAATGACGTCGTAGAGTTGATATCAAATCACTGGCACCATTAGCGGAAAGTGTGACTCGCCCAACAAATTCAAACTTAGCGATATTTAATATTTAAATAGAAAATCGTCAGACAATTTCCACCCTCGCTACAACTAAAAACAATCTTTCCTCCCCGCACGCTTTGTTTACGGCAGTTTCCTGATATCACCAAATTGGATCGCAAAAAAATCCTTTACGACAGATTTCCAATTGTGTCAGGTTCGTTACGCCTTCATTGGGCGAGTGATAGGACGATCTCGCCAAAGATCGTCCTGTCGGACAAAAACTGTTCCATTGCTAAACAAGGAAGTGTGTTTATGTCGAAAGTTAAAACCAATGCTGTTGATTCCGCCGAACAGGCTTTCCAACTGGCTGCCTTCAGCTCGGCGTACAACCAGATCAATAGCTTCAGCCATCAGTACGACCGCGGCGGCAACCTCACGGTCAATGGCAAACCCTCGTACTCCGTCGACCAGGCGGCTACGCAATTGCTGCGTGACGGCGCTGCCTATCAGGACAAGGACGGCAGCGGCAAGATCGAACTCACCTATACGTTCCTGACCTCGGCCTCGAACAGCACGATGAACAAGCACGGCATCAGCGGGTTCAGTCAGTTCAGCGCGCAGCAGCAGGCGCAGGCCAAGCTCGCCATGCAGTCCTGGGCCGACGTGGCCAATGTCACCTTCACCGAGAGAGCCTCGGGCGGCGACGGGCACATGACCTTCGGTAACTACAGCGGTGGCCAGGATGGCGCTGCGGCGTTTGCCTATCTGCCGGGTACCGGCGCCGGTTATGACGGGACTTCGTGGTACTTGATCAACAGCGGTTACACGCAGAACAAGAACCCGGAGCTGAACAACTACGGTCGTCAGACCCTGACCCACGAAATCGGCCATACCCTTGGCCTTGCTCACCCTGGCGACTACAACGCCGGCAATGGCAACCCGACCTACAACGACGCGACTTATGGCCAGGACACCCGTGGCTACAGCGTCATGAGTTACTGGAGCGAGAGCAACACCAACCAGAACTTCAGCAAGGGCGGCGTCGAAGCCTATTCGTCCGGCCCGCTGATGGACGACATCGCAGCCATCCAGAAACTCTACGGCGCCAACACCACCACCCGCACCGGCGACACCACCTACGGCTTCAACTCCAATACCGGCCGCGATTTCCTCAGCGCGTCGTCGTCGAGCGACAAAGTGGTGTTCTCGGTGTGGGATGCCGGCGGCAAGGACACCCTGGATTTCTCCGGTTTCACCCAGAACCAGAAGATCAACCTCAACAGCGCTTCGTTCTCCGACGTTGGCGGCATGGTCGGTAACGTGTCGATCGCCAAGGGCGCAGTCATCGAGAACGCTATTGGCGGTTCGGGCAGCGATCTGTTGATCGGCAACAGCGTGGCCAACGAGCTGAAGGGCGGTGCCGGCAACGACATCCTTTACGGCGCTGGCGGTGCCGACAAGCTGTGGGGCGGCGCCGGTTCGGACACTTTCGTGTTCGCCGCCAGCTCGGACTCCAAGCCAGGTGCGATCGATCAGATCCTCGATTTCGTCAGCGGTCTGGACAAAATCGACCTGACCGGCATCACCAACGGCGCGGGCCTGCACTTCGTCAACAGCTTCACCGGTTCTGCCGGCGATGCGGTGTTGACCTCGTCGGGCGGCAACAGCCTGTTGTCGGTGGATTTCTCCGGGCATGGCGTGGCTGATTTTATCGTCAGCACCGTGGGCCAGGCAGCGACCAGCGACATCGTCGCGTGATGTGAAAGGAAAGCGGCGCCTCGTGCGTCGCTTTCTTCGCTTGCATCGGCCTGATCACCGAGCAAGGCTACGAGTGGAAGTGAAATTTCCTATGACTCGATACGTTTTAACTGACACGACGATGGCATGGCTGATGGCAGTCACGCTGATGATGACCGGAGCGACAAGCATGGCAAGCAGCCTCAGACTCGAAGAACCCTCGGCATTCGCCGGGCGCTGGCAGGCCACATTGACCGGTAACAACGACACACCTGAAACGCGGTTGCTGCAAGACAAGCCGTCGAACACATGCGTTGTCGATCTTGCGCCAAATAAGACCTTGGGCGAGGGCGCCGACTGTCTGGGCGCGTGGTTGAGCGAAGCCCCGATTGGTTGGTTTCCAGAACCCGATGGCATTGCCATCACTGGCAAGGAGGGTTCGAAAATCGCCTTTTTCAGCCGCCGGGGGGATGGCTCTTATACCAGCAGGTTGAGTTCGGAATTGCTTATCTTGCTCGAACGCGTCGGGCACTAAGCGGTGGCTGGGTAGTTGCGCGAAGTTGATGTACGGCAATAACTGAGCGTTATAACCGCGAAGCCGATCAACTTGTTATGAAATTGTAAGCACTACTTGCAAATGATCTTTGGCAGGTACGCGAAATATCAATGGAATGCTCGTCCGCACCGACGAGACTATGAACTCAGGAAGAATCAATGAAGATGGCGAAGTCTCCGGCCGCTCCGTTAATCAAGGCATTGGGCGACTATAAAAGCATTCTGATCAGCGTCGGTTGTTTCACCGCGTTGATCAACGTGCTGATGCTGGTGCCGTCGATCTACATGCTGCAAGTTTACGACCGGGTGCTGTCGTCACAGAACGAAACCACTCTGGCGATGCTGTCGTTGATGGTGGTCGGGTTCTTCGCCTTCATCGGCCTGCTGGAAGTGATCCGCAGCTTTATCGTCATCCGCATCGGCAGCCAGCTGGAGCGGCGCTTCAATCTGCGCGTCTATCAGGCCGCGTTCGAGCGCAACCTGTTCAAGGGCGAGGGTAACGCCGGGCAGTCGCTGGGCGACCTGACCCACATTCGCCAGTTCGTCACCGGCCCGGCGCTGTTCGCCTTCTTCGATGCGCCGTGGTTCCCGGTCTATCTGTTTGTCATTTACCTGTTCAACGTCTGGCTCGGCGTGCTGGCGACGGCGGGCGCGTTGCTGCTGATCGCGCTCGCGTGCCTCAACGAATACATGACCAAAAAACCGCTGGGCGAAGCCGCCGGTTTCTCCCAGCAGTCGAACCAGTTGGCTACCAGCCACTTGCACAACGCCGAAACCATTCAGGCGATGGGCATGCTCGGCTCGCTGCGCAAGCGCTGGTTCGGGGTGCATTCGCGCTTCCTCGGCTTGCAGAACCAGGCCAGCGACACCGGCGCGGTGATCAGTTCGCTGAGCAAGACCCTGCGCCTGTGCCTGCAATCGTTGGTGCTGGGCCTGGGCGCGTTGCTGGTGATCAAGGGCGACATGACGGCGGGGATGATGATCGCCGGTTCGATCCTGATGGGTCGCGTACTGAGCCCGATCGACCAGCTGATCGCCGTATGGAAGCAGTGGAGCGGGGCGAAGCTGGCTTACCGGCGCCTTGATGCACTGTTGCAGGCGTTTCCGCCCAGCGACGAGGCGATGGCGCTGCCGGCACCGAAAGGCCAGATCAGCTTCGAGCAAGTCAGCGCCGGCCCGCCGGGGCAGCGTGCGGCCACTTTGCACATGGTCAATTTCACGCTGGGCGCTGGCGAAGTGCTCGGTGTGCTCGGCGCTTCAGGCTCGGGCAAGTCGACGCTGGCTCGAGTGCTGGTCGGCGTGTGGCCGGTTCTGGGCGGCACGGTGCGCCTCGACGGCGCCGATATTCACCGCTGGAACCGCGACCAGCTCGGCCCGTACATTGGTTATTTGCCGCAAGACATCGAGCTGTTCAGCGGCTCCATTGCCGAAAACATTGCACGATTCAGCGAAGCCGACCCGCAAAAAGTCGTCACCGCCGCGCAACAGGCCGGTGTCCACGAGATGATCCTGCGCCTGCCGCAGGGCTACGACACGCAACTGGGCGAGGACGGCAGCGGCTTGTCCGGTGGCCAGAAGCAACGCGTGGCCCTGGCCCGCGCGCTGTATGGCACGCCGAGTCTGGTGGTGCTCGATGAACCCAATTCCAACCTCGACACCGTCGGCGAAGCGGCATTGGCCAGCGCCATTGCGCAACTCAAGGCGCAAGGCACCACGGTGATTCTGGTCACGCACCGTTCTTCGGTGCTGGCTCAGGCTGACAAATTGCTCGTGCTCAACGATGGCCGTTTGCAGGCGTTCGGCCCGAGTCAGGATGTGCTAAAGGCACTGTCAGGTCAGCACGAACAGCAACGCGAAAAAGCTGCACAAGCACCGGGCGGGCTCAGCATGAGCCGGCAGTATCAGCCCTCGACAAGGAATTCGGGAGTATGAGCAGCGCCAGCATGAACACTGAAAACGAAGCGAACATGGAACACGCCTACCTCACCGAGCGCCCGGAACGCGATGCGAAATTCTTCGCACGCCTGGGCTGGATTCTGGCCATCGTCGGCGCTGGCAGTTTCTTCACCTGGGCGGCATTGGCGCCGCTGGATCAGGGCATTCCGGTGCAGGGCACCGTGGTGGTGTCGGGCAAACGCAAGGCTGTGCAGTCGATGAGCAGCGGCGTGGTCAGCCGTATTCTGGTGCGCGAAGGCGAGATCGTGAAGCAGGGCCAGCCGTTGTTCCGCCTTGACCAGACGCAAGTGGCTGCCGATGTGCAATCGCTGCAGGCGCAGTACCGCATGGCTTGGGCCAGCCTCGCGCGCTGGCAGGCCGAGCGCGACAACCTCAAACAAGTGACCTTTCCGCCTGAATTGAGCAACGACCCGGACCCGCGCCTGGCGCTGGTGCTGGAAGGCCAGCGGCAACTGTTCAGCAGCCGCCGCGAAGCCTTCTCCCGGGAACAAGCGGCACTGCGCGCCAATATCGAAGGCGCCACCGCGCAACTGGCCGGCATGCGCCGCGCGCGTAGCGACCTCAATGCCCAGGCCAGTTCCTTGCAGCAACAACTGAGCAACCTGCAACCGCTGGCCGACAACGGCTACATCCCGCGCAACCGCTTGATGGACTACCAGCGGCAACTGTCGCAGGTGCAGCAGCAGTTGGCGGAAAACACCGGTGAAAGCGGGCGCGTGGAGCAGGGCATCCTTGAATCGCGCCTGAAGTTGCAGCAGCACGGCGAGGAATACCAGAAGGAAGTGCGTACGCAACTGGCCGATGCGCAGCTGAAAAGCGTGACGCTGTCCGAACAGCTGACCTCCGCCGGTTTCGACCTGCAACACAGCGAGATCCTCGCCACCGCCGATGGCGTGGCGGTCAACCTCGGTGTGCACACCGAAGGCGCTGTGGTGCGTCAGGGCGAAACCCTGCTGGAAATCGTTCCGCAAGGCACCACCCTGGAAGTGGAGGGGCACTTGCCGGTCAACCTGATCGACAAGGTCGGCACGCATTTGCCGGTGGACATTCTGTTTACCGCGTTCAACCAGAGCAAAACCCCGCGCGTGCCCGGCGAAGTCAGCCTGATCTCCGCCGACCAGATGGTCGATGAGAAAACCGGCGTGCCGTATTACGTGTTGCGCAGCAGCGTCGGCGATCAGGCCATGGAAAAGCTCAACGGCCTGGTGATCAAACCCGGCATGCCGGCGGAAATGTTCGTGCGCACCGGTGAGCGTTCACTCCTCAACTATTTGTTCAAACCGCTGCTCGATCGCGCCGGTTCTGCGTTGACCGAGGAATAAGGATGTTCGGCTGTATGAAAAAGCTTTGCATGCTGGGGGCCGCAATGACGCTGCTCGCGAGTCACTCGGCAGTCGCGGCCATGGGGCCATTCGAGATTTACGAACAGGCGTTGCGCAACGATCCGGTGTTTCTCGGTGCGATCAAGGAACGCGATGCCGGCCTGGAAAACCGCGTGATTGGCCGCGCCGGCCTGCTGCCTCGGATCGGCTACACCTACAACAAGGGCCGCAACTCGTCCAAGGCGACGTCTCTGGATGATCGTGCGCGCAATCGTACTGATGAGCGCAACTACAACAGCTACGGCTCGGCGCTCACGGTGCAGCAACCGCTGCTCGATTACGAGGCTTATGCGGCGTATCGCAAAGGTGTGGCGCAGTCGTTGTTCGCCGACGAAGCGTTTCGCGGCAAGAGTCAGGAACTGTTGGTGCGCGTGCTGGATAACTACACCAAAGCCTTGTTCGCCCAGGACCAGATCGACATCGCCCAGGCGAAGAAGAAGGCCTACGAACAGCAGTTCCAGCAGAACGAACACATGTTCAAGCAGGGCGAGGGCACGCGCACCGATATTCTCGAAGCCGAGTCACGCTATGAGCTGGCGACTGCCGAGGAAATCGAAGCGCGCAACGAGCAGGATGCCGCGTTGCGCGAGCTGGGCGCGCTGGTCGGCGTGCCGGCGGTGGACATCGGCGATCTGGCGCCGCTTGGTCAGCAATTCCAGACCTTCACCCTGCAACCGGCCAATTTCGACACTTGGCATGAACTGGCGATCAGCAATAACCCGAACCTCGCTTCGCAGCGTCAGGCCGTGGAAGTGGCGCGCTATGAAGTCGAGCGCAACCGCGCCGGGCATCTGCCGAAAGTCAGTGCTTATGCCTCGATGCGCGACAACGAGTCGGAAAGCGGCAACACCTATAACCAGCGCTACGAAACCAACACCATCGGCCTGGAAGTCAGCGTGCCGCTGTACGCCGGCGGCGGCGTGTCGGCGTCGACGCGCCAGGCCAGCCGCACCATGGAACAGGCCGAATATGAACTGGATGGCAAGACCCGCGAAACCTTGATCGAACTGCGCCGCCAGTTCAGCGCCTGCCTGTCCGGGGTGAGCAAATTGCGTGCTTATCAGAAGGCTTTGAAGTCGGCCGAGGCGCTGGTGGTCTCGACCCGACAAAGCATTCTGGGCGGCGAACGCACCAATCTCGATGCGTTGAACGCCGAGCAGCAACTGTTCACCACCCGCCGCGACTTGGCCCAGGCACGCTACGACTACCTGATGGCCTGGACCAAATTGCATTACTACGCCGGGACGCTGAATGAGCAGGATCTGGCGCGGGTGGACGAAGCATTTGTGGTCGCGCAACAGCCCTCACCCTGAGCGAGGGGGGAACGGGCGACATCGCTATCAGCCCTGAACAAAACAACAAAAACGAGAGTCATGACCATGGACGTACGCATCAAACCGATTTCGCTCGGCACGCTATTGCTGGTGACCTCGGCAGCGCAGGCGCAATACCTGGAACCCGGCCAGCCCGGCAATCCGGCCAGTTGGCGCAGTGCCGAGTTCCTGCGTGACTGGGGCCTGCAACGCATGCAGGCCGATCAGGCCTACGCTGCCGGCATTACCGGCAAGGGCGTGAAAATCGGCGCGCTCGATTCCGGTTTCGATGGCGCCCACCCCGAATTCTCCGCCGACCGTTATCACCCGGTAACCGCCAGCGGCAGCTACGTCGATGGCTCAGCGTTCAACGTCGACGGCACGCTCAACCCCAACAACGATTCCCACGGCACCCACGTGGTCGGCACCATGGGCGCCGCCCGTGACGGCAGCGGCATGCACGGGGTGGCGTACAACGCGCAAATCTACGTCGGCAACACCAACAAGAACGACAGTTTCCTCTTCGGCCCCAGCCCTGATCCGCGTTATTTCAAAGCGGTCTACGACAGCCTCGCCGATGCCGGGGTTCGAGCGATCAACAACAGTTGGGGCAGTCAGCCGCCGGATGTCAGCTATCGCACCCTGGCGGATCTGCATGCCGCCTACGCGCAGCACTGGAACAAGGGCACCTGGCTCGACGCCGCTGCCGATGTTTCCCGGCGCGGCGTGATCAATGTCTTCAGCGCCGGCAACAGCGGCTACCCGAATGCCAGCGTACGTTCGGCGCTGCCGTACTTTCAGCCGGATCTGGAAGGTCACTGGCTGGCGGTGTCCGGGCTCGATCAGAGCAATCAGCAGAAGTACAACCAGTGCGGCATCGCCAAATACTGGTGCATCACCACGCCGGGGGCGAAGATCGACAGCACCATTCCCGGCGGCGGCTACGCGATCAAATCCGGTACTTCGATGGCGGCGCCGCACGCGACCGGCGCCCTGGCGCTGGTGATGGAGCGTTATCCGTACATGAACAACCAGCAGGCGCTCGAAGTGCTGCTGACCACCGCCACCCAGCTCGATGGCTCGATCACCGACGCACCGAACGAGCGCGTCGGTTGGGGCGTCGCCAATCTCAATCGGGCGATGCGCGGGCCGGGGCAATTGCTCGGTGCGTTCGACGCGAATCTGGGGGCAGGGCAGCGCGATGTCTGGAGCAATGACATCTCCGACAAGGCGCTGCTCCAGCGCCAGCGCGAAGATCTCGCCGAGCACAGCGCCTGGCAGCAAACCCTGCAGGACAAAGGCTGGGAGAACGGTGTCCCGGCCGGCGCCAGTCAACAGGACCAGACCGATTACGCCGTCGGCATGTTGCGTGATGCGGCAGCGGCAAACCGTGTGTATGAGGGCAGCCTGATCAAGTCCGGCGCCGGGCAATTGCTGCTCAGTGGCGTAAACACCTATCGCGGCCCGACCACCGTCAACGGCGGTCTGCTGACCGTCAACGGTTCGCTGACTTCAGCGGTCACCGTCAACGACAGCGGCACCCTCGGCGGCTCTGGACGCATCGGCGCGTTGACCGCCAACAGCGGCGGCCGGGTCGCACCGGGCAATTCCATCGGCACCTTGAACGTCGCTGGTGATGTGGCACTTGCCCCGGGCTCGACTTACGCCGTCGAGCTATCGCCCACCAGCAGCGACCGCATCGTTGCCGGCGGCACGGCAACCGTCAGCGGCGCCAGCGTCAGCCTGGCGCTGGAAAACAGTCCGACCTTGCTCAGCAGCGCCGAAGCGCAAAGCCTGCTCGGTCGCCAGTACAACATCCTGCAAGCGGCCGGCGGCGTGCAGGGGCAGTTCGCTGCGGTGGTGCCGAACTACCTGTTCATCGGCGGCGCCCTCGACTACGCCGCAAGCGGCATCCAGCTGAATATCCAACGCAACGCGACCAGCTTCGCCAGCGTCGGGCAAACGCCGAACCAGCGTTCGGTGGCGGCGGCAGTCGAAGGTCTGGGCGCCGGCAATTCAGTTTACGAAAGCGTGCTTCGTGCACCGACTCAGGCCTCGGCGCAGCAAGCCTTCCAGCAACTGAGCGGCGAGATTTATCCAGCGCTGGGGACAATGCTGATCAACGACAGCCGCCAGTTGCGTGATGCGGTCGGCGAGCGGCTGCACGATGAATCGGCGACCCGCAGCAACGGCTGGATCAAAGCCCTCGGCGCCTGGGGCAGCACCGATTCGGGCCACGACACGGCCGGCTACAACACCTCGATCGGCGGCCTGCTGGCGGGGGTCGACGGCGCGCTGGACGAGCAGACCCGCATCGGTCTGGTCACCGGTTACAGCGACAGTTCGTTGAACATGGGCTCGGGCACGCATTCCTCGGCGAAAGTCGACAGCTACCACCTTGGCGCTTACGCCGGGCACGACATCGGCGCCTGGCGCTTGAGCACTGGCGCGGCCTACAGCTGGCATCGCGGCGATGTGAAACGCGATCTGCAATACGACGAGGTCAGCGCCAAGCAGAAAGCCAAAGTTGACGCGACCACCACCCAAGTCTTCGGCGAAGCAGCGTATCGCTTGCAGCTGCAACCGTTGGCGCTGGAACCGTTCGCCAACCTGACCTACCTGCATCTGGACACCGAAGGCTTCACCGAAAAGGGCGATGCCGCTGCGCTGAAAAGCTCGGGCGATCAGCGCGATGTGGTGCTGAGCACTCTGGGCGTGCGGGCGAGCAAAACCTTCAACCTTTCCAGCCAGCAAGCGCTGGACGTCAGCGCCCGTCTCGGCTGGCAGCACAGCCTCAGCGATATCGAATCGGAGCAGCATTTGCGTTTTGCCAGCGGCGGCACGCCGTATTCCGTGGAGAGCTCGGCGCTGGTGCGTGATGCCGCACTGGTCGGCGTGCAGGCCAGTCTGGCGTTGAGCAAGGACGTGCGGGTCAACCTCGATTACAACGGCCAACTGGCCAGCCGCGAGAAGCTGCATGGCGTAGGGCTGAGTCTGAACTGGCAGTTCTGATTGCATGTGTTTGAGCCCCTGTGGCGAGGGGATTTATCCCCGCTCGACTGCGCAGCAGTCGCAAAACCTGTGTTTACGTAGGTTGGAAAAATTGCTGGGGGGTCGCTTCGCAACCCAACGGGGATGAATCCCCTCGCCACAGGTGCGGTTTGTCATTGGCTACAGCGGACAAAGGTGCCTCTCGCCACAGCTATTGAAACAACCGGATTTTTCGCAACATCACTAAGGAAGGTCGTGGATGGATAACAACAATACCCCCGCGCAATCGGGTGGCCGCTTTGCCCTGAAAACCCTGACAGTCGCCATGCTCTGTGCCAGTGCGATGGCGCAGGCAGCGCCTTACGTTGAGAACGGCCGCAGCGGCGACCCGTCGAGCTGGCGCAGCAATGAATTCAAGGCTGACTGGGGGTTGGGCGCGATCGGCGCGGATTACGCCTACGCCGCCGGCTACACCGGCAAAGGCGTGAAGCTGGGCATCTTCGATCAGCCGGTCTACGCCGCACATCCGGAGTTCTCCGGCAGCAACAAAGTAGTCACCCTGGTCACCAGCGGCATTCGCGAATACACAGACCCGTACATCCCGGTAAAGGCCGGTGATGCGTTTCTCTATGACGGTTCGCCCTCGGTCGGCTCCAACGGCAAGCTCGGCGCCCATGGCACGCACGTCGGCGGCATCGCGGCGGGCAGTCGCGACGGCGGGGTGATGCACGGTGTTGCATTCGGTGCGCAGATCATCAGCGCCGATAACGGCGACCCAGGCCCGGAAGACGGCATCGTGCGCGGCAACGATGGTGCGGTGTACAAGGCCGGTTGGGATGCGCTGATCGCCAGCGGTGCGCGGATCATCAACAACAGCTGGGGCATCGGCATCACCGACCGCTTCGACCTCGGCGGCCGCGATCCGGCGTATCCGCACTTCACCGTCAACGATGCGCAGTTGCAGTTCAACGAAATCCGCACCCTGCTCGGCACCAAACCCGGTGGGGCCTACGACGGCGCGATTGCCGCCGCACGCAGCGGCATCGTCACCATTTTCGCCGCCGGCAACGACTACAACCTGAACAATCCCGACGCCATTGCCGGCCTGGGTTATTTCGTCCCGGACATCGCGCCGAACTGGATCACCGTCGCCGCGTTGCAGCAGAACCCGGACACCGCCAGCGCCAATCCGTACGTGATCAGCACGTTCTCCTCGCGCTGCGGCTACACGGCGAGTTACTGCGTCTCGGCGCCGGGCACCAAGATCTACAGCTCGATCATCGAAGGCACCAACGCCGGCAACCTGACCACCAGCTACGCCAATTACAACGGCACCTCGATGGCGGCGCCGCATGTCGCTGGTTCCATTGCCGTACTGATGGAGCGTTTTCCGTACATGAGCGGCGACCAAGTCGCCAGCGTGTTGCGCACCACCGCCACCGACCTCGGCGCACCGGGCATCGACGCCTTGTACGGTTGGGGCATGATCAACCTGCGCAAGGCCATCGACGGCCCGGCGATGTTCGTGACCGAGCAGGACATTCCCGAGGAATTCCGCGTGCAGGGCGCTTACGGCTCCGGCCAGTTCGTGGCTGACTTGCCGGGCATCGGTGCGATCATCGATCAGGGCAAACCGACCGAGCGGGTGTGCAGCGATATCACGTGCGGCCTCGACACCTGGCGCAACGACATCGGCGGCCACGGCGGTCTGACCAAGCAAGGCATCGGCACCCTGGTGCTGACCGGCAACAACACTTACAGCGGTCCGACACTGGTCAATCAGGGTCGACTGGCCATCAACGGTTCGCTGCAATCGGCGGTCACCGTCAACAATGGCGGCATCCTCGGCGGCAATGGCCGCATCGGCGCGCTGGCAGTGAACAGCGGCGGTACAGTGGCGCCGGGCAACTCCATCGGCACCCTGAACGTCGCCGGTGACGTGACTTTCGCGCCGGGTTCGACCTACGCCGTAGAGCTGTCACCAACCAGCAGCGATCAGATCATCGCAGGCGGCAAAGCCGTCATCGACGGCGCCACGGTGAGCCTGTCGCTGGAAAACAGCCCGACCCTGCTCAGCACCGGCGAAGTGCAAAGCCTGCTCGGCACCCGCTACAACATCCTGCAAGCGGCGGGTGGCATTGAAGGGCGCTTCGGTCAGGTCTTGCCGAATTACGCCTTCCTCGGCGGCACTCTGGATTACTCGGCGGGCGGCATTCAACTGGCGGTGGGGCGCAATGAGGCATCATTCGCCAGCGTCGGTCTTACGCCGAACCAGCGCGCCGTTGGTGCGGCTGCCGAACGTCTGGGGGCGGGCAATGCGCTGTTCGAAACCCTGTTGCTGTCGCCCAACGCGGCGTCGGCGCAGCAGGCCTTTCAACAGTTGTCCGGCGAGATTCACCCGGCCATCGGCACGCTGCTGATCAACGACAGCCGCTACCTGCGCGAAGCCGTCGGCGAGCGCCTGCGTGAGCGTGATCTGTTCAATGCCGATGCGCCGACTGATGATCGCAGCAACGTCTGGGTCAAGGTCCTCGGCTCGTGGGGCGAGAGTGACGGCGGACACGACAATGCCGATTCCAACAGCTCCATCGGTGGGCTGCTGGCCGGTGTCGACGGTCTGATTGCTGAAGATACCCGTCTCGGTTTCGTCACCGGTTACAGCGACAGTTCGTTGAGCATGGGCGGCGGCACGCATTCGTCGGCGTCGGTCGACAGCTACCACTTGGGTGCGTATCTGGGGCATGAAATCGACGCGTTGCGCCTGACGGTCGGCGGCGCCTACAGCTGGCATCGTATCGATGTGAAACGCGATCTGCAGTTCGGCGACGTCAGCGGCAAACAGAAAACCAAGCGTGACGCGACCACCGCGCAAGTGTTCACCGAGGCCGCATACGATCTGGGCCTGCAACCGATGAACCTGGAGCCGTTCGCCAATCTGTCCTACGTGCACCTCAACACCGACAGCTTCACCGAAAAGGGTGACGCTGCCGCGCTCAAGGGTGGTGAAGACAATCGCGACGTGGTGCTGTCGACCCTCGGCGTGCGCGCCAAGCGCAGCTTCGCTGTGTCGGACAAGCATCAGCTGGAACTGGGCGCAAGCCTCGGCTGGCAGCACAACCTGAGCAGCGTCGATGCCGACAGCCATCTGGCCTTCGCCAACGGCAATAGCGCCTTCACCGTGCAGAGCGTGTCGATGGATCGTGACGCTGCCGTGGTCGGCGTGCGCGCAGGGCTGGCGCTCAATCGCGACGTGCGGGTCAACCTTGACTACAACGGCCTGATCGGCTCGAACGAGAAAGATCACGGCGTCGGTCTGACCCTCGACTGGCAGTTCTGAGGCGTAACCGGCAGCGCTTGATGGGCTGCCGGTTTTTCAAGAAAAGGGAGCGCTGCACATGGGATTGTTCGATTACAAAAATGCCGACGGCAAAGGGTTGTACAGCGACGCCATCGCACTGACGCTGTATGCCTACACGCCCACCGGCAAACCGTTGCCGGCCACCGCGTGGGCTCCGGTCGCCGCGACGGCGCTGGGCTATCAGGGCAAGGTCGGCGCGCAAGGCACGTTCTTCGGGGAACAGGATGGCTTCACCAGCGCCGAGGCCGAAGTGCTCGGCAAGTACGACGCCGCTGGCAAATTGATCGGCCTCGGCATTGCCTTTCGCGGCACCGGCGGGCTGGGTTACAGCGACACTTTCGGCGATCTGAAAAACAATCTGCTCGCGGCGGTCGGGCCATCGGATTACGCGAGCAATTACGCCAAAAACGCGTTCGACAATCTGCTCAAGGCCGTCGCCGCTTTCGCGATTGCCAACGGTGTTGCTGCCAAGGACGTATTGATCAGCGGCCACAGCCTCGGTGGGCTCGGGGTTAACAGCGTTGCTGAATTGAGCGGGGACAACTGGGGCGGCTTCTACAAGGATGCCAATTACATCGCCTTCGCCTCGCCGACCCAGAGTTCCGGCAGCCAGGTGCTCAATATCGGTTTCGAAAACGATCCGGTATTCCGTGTGCTCGATGGCACCACGTTCAGTACGGCGTCGATAGGCAAGCACGACAAGCCCCACGAATCGACTACCGACAACCTCGTCAACTTCACCGATAACTACGCCTCCACGGCGCAGAACCTGGTGCCGTTCAGCATCGCCAACCCGCTGAACTGGTCGGCGCACAGTTCACTGGGCTACGCCGATGGCTTGAATCGGGTGATCGATTCGGCGTTCTACAACCTGACCGAGCGCGACTCGACAATCATCGTCGCCAATCTCGACGAGGCATCGCGGAGCAAGACCTGGGTCGAGGACCTGGGGCGCAGCGGCGAGCCGCACAGCGGCAGCACCTTCATCATCGGCACGCAGAGCAGCGACTGGCTCAAGGGCGGGGCGGGTAACGATTTCCTTGAAGGACTGGGTGGCGATGATCATTTTCGCGATGACGGCGGCTACAACGTCATTTTCGGCGGGCAGGGCCATAACACCTTCGAACTGCAGAAACCGTTGCAGAACTTCAGCTTCGCCAACGACGGCGACGGCACGCTGTATGTGCGCGACGCCTACGGCGGCATCAGCCTGACCCGCGACATCGGCGCGCTGGTCAGCAAAGAGGCCGGTTCGTGGTGGGGCAGCAAGGAGATCACCTGGGGCGTCACCGCCAAGGGCCTGAGCAACGGCAGCGAACTGACCCAGTACAACCATTCGCTCAGCGGTGATGGCTACGGCAATGCCTTGCATGCCACGGCCGATGGCGACTGGCTGTTTGGCCTTGGTGGCGATGATCAACTGATCAGCGACAAGTCGCAGGTGACTTTCGTGGGTGGCGCCGGCAACGACGTGATGACGGCGGTGGGTGGGCACAACACCTTCCTGTTCAGCGGCGCGTTTGGTTTCGATGCGATCAATGGTTATCAGGGCAGCGACAAACTGCTGTTCATGGGCGTGGAGGGAGCGGGGCAGGGTTATGACTACAAACAGCATGCCGCGCAGTCCGGCGCGGATACCGTGCTGAAGGTCGGCGATTTTGCCGTGACGCTGATTGGCGTCGGCGTGACTGACCTGACGGACTCGAGTTTCGTCTTCGCCTGATTCCGAAGTTGCAGGAGATCTCATTGTGGGAGCGAGCCTGCTCGCGAAAGCGGTGGGTCAGGCGATTGTGATGTTGAATGTGCTGCCGCCTTCGCGAGCAGGCTCGCTCCCACAGGTACGGCGTACACATGACATTTGAGGGACCATTGAACGACAAATGAAATGCTCCAGAGCCTCGCGCTCTGGCTGTGAGCTATCTCTGACAATTCCAACAAAAGAGAGGCAATGGCAATGGGTGTATACGACTACAAGAACTTCGGCACAGCCGATTCCAAGGCGCTGTTCAGTGATGCCATGGCGATCACGCTGTATTCCTATCACAACCTCGATAACGGCTTCGCCGCCGGTTATCAGCACAACGGCTTCGGCCTGGGCCTGCCGGCGACGCTGGTCACCGCGCTGATTGGCGGCACCGATTCGCAAGGGGTGATCCCCGGTATCCCGTGGAATCCCGACTCGGAAAAACTCGCCCTCGAGGCCGTACAGAAGGCCGGCTGGACGCCGATCAGCGCTGCGCAATTGGGCTACGACGGCAAGACTGATGCACGCGGGACGTTCTTCGGCGAGAAGGCCGGCTACACCAGCGCGCAGGTGGAAATCCTCGGCAAATACGACGCCCAGGGGCATCTCACCGAACTGGGTATCGCCTTTCGCGGCACCAGCGGTCCGCGCGAAATCCTCATTGGTGATTCGATTGGCGATGTGATCAACGATTTGCTCGCGGCGTTCGGCCCGGCCGATTACGCAAAAAACTACGTCGGCGAAGCTTTCGGCAATCTGCTCAACGATGTCGTCGCCTTCGCCCGGGCCAACGGCGTCAGCGGCAAGGACGTACTGGTCAGCGGTCATAGCCTGGGCGGCCTGGCGGTGAACAGCATGGCTGACTTGAGCGCTGGCAAGTGGGGCGGTTTCTTCGCCGACTCCAACTACATCGCCTACGCCTCGCCGACCCAGAGCAGCGGCGACAAGGTGCTGAATATCGGCTACGAAAACGACCCGGTGTTTCGCGCCCTCGACGGTTCGACCTTCAGCAGTGCCTCGGTGGGTGTGCACGATGCGCCGCACACATCCACCACCGACAACATCGTCAGTTTCAACGATCACTACGCCTCGAACGCCTGGAACGTGCTGCCGTATTCGATACTGAATGTCCCGACGTGGATTTCGCACCTGCCCACTGGCTACGGCGACGGCATGACCCGCGTGCTGGAATCGAAGTTCTACGACCTGACCAGCCGCGACTCGACGATCATCGTCGCCAACCTGTCCGACCCGGCGCGGGCAAACACTTGGGTACAGGACCTCAACCGTAACGCCGAAACCCACAAGGGCAGCACCTTCATCATCGGCAGTGACGGCAACGACCTGATCCAGGGCGGCAGCGGCAATGACTATCTCGAGGGCCGCGCCGGCAATGACAGCTTCCGCGACAACGGCGGCTACAACGTCATTCTGGGCGGGCAGGGCAACAACACGCTCG
The DNA here is from genome assembly GCF_019145195.1 of Pseudomonas siliginis. Lineage (GTDB taxonomy): Bacteria > Pseudomonadota > Gammaproteobacteria > Pseudomonadales > Pseudomonadaceae > Aquipseudomonas > Aquipseudomonas siliginis. The sequence continues at coordinate 375,901 of NZ_JAHSTW010000001.1, read as the reverse complement.
ACTTGCAGCAAACAGTGAAGAACTTTGATTTCGCCAACGACGGTGCCGGCAACCTGTACATCCGCGATGCCAACGGCGGGATCAGCATCACCCGCGACATTGGCAGCATTGTCAGCAAAGAGCCGGGGTTTCTCTGGGGCGTGTTCAAGGACGACGTGTTGCACAGCGTCACGGCCACGGGGCTGAAAGTCGGCAGCAACCTCACCGCTTATGAATCGAACGTAAAAGGCACGGCCGGTGCTGACATGCTCAAGGCGCATGCCGGCGGTGACTGGCTGTTCGGGCTGGAGGGCAATGACCATTTGCTCGGCGGTGCGGGCAATGACGTGTTTGTCGGTGGCGCTGGCAATGACTTGCTGGAATCGGGCGGCGGGGCGGATACGTTTCTGTTCAATGGCGCGTTTGGCCAGGATCGTGTGGTTGGCTATACGGCCGATGACAAACTGGTGTTTCTTGGCGTGCAGGGGGTGTTGCCGGGGGATGATTTGCGCGCCCATGCGTCGGCGGTCGGGCAGGACACCGTGCTGACGTTTGGCGGGGATTCGGTGACGTTGGTGGGGGTGGCGCTGGGGAGTTTGAGCGCCGACGGGGTGGTTATCGCCTGAGGTTGATGCGGGGCCTGTGCCGGCCCCTTCGCGAGCAGGCGCGCTCCCACAGGGGATTTGTGAACGACGTAGATCCAGTGTGGGAGCGAGCCTGCTCGCGAAAAACGATCATTCAAGCAAAGTCAGTCTTCCTTGCGCACGGTCGCGACTTCATCGGCGCGAACCTTGACCTTGGCGCCGGAAATATCCTCGAACTCATAGAAACCGTCCTCGGTCTCAGTCTTCGGCATGTCCTCAGTCAGGTACTGGGTGCCGTTCTGCAGCGTCACCACGGTCTGGGTCGAACAGCCGCCCAGCGCCAACAGGGCGGCGACCGCTACAGGAATACCCAGCATCTTGATTTTCATACCCACCTCTGACTCCTTGCTTGAATGTGATTGCGGGCATTGTCGGCCCTGTAACGCGGTTGGTGCCAGCAGCGGCGGAAAAGTTCGATGGCGGCACGAAAAAATGCCATTGATCTTTTTCCGTTTGCGCCGGGCGGGGCTGAGCTGGTATCTGTACGCATAACCAGTGTTCGCTTGCCGTGGCTTTGAATTCCCGTGACCTCCAACCCTCTCGACGATCCGTTCTATTACCTCAACAACTTCCGGCAAGTGCTTGATTGGCTCGGGCTTCGCTATGCCGATGTGATGAGCGCAAGCGAGCACGGCTTCATCCGCGACTTCAATACGCTGCCGCAAGCCTCGCAGGGATTGCTGGTACGCATGGTCATGCGCAAGGGCATTCACTTTCGCGCGAGCAAACTCAATTACCTGGAAATCGGCGACATCGCTGAGGCGGCGCAGCCGTTGCTCGACCACGGCTGGCTCGACGAACACGCTGCGCTGACCCTGGCAGAGCTGTTTGATGTCCTGCTCAAGGCAGAGCTGCTGCAAGCGTTCGGCACCTTTATCGGTCAACCGAAAGGGCGCAAGGACGAGTGGCTGCCGGTGCTGACCGAACAGTTCAGCGAGGCGCAGACCCTGCGCGGCTGGGCGCCGCAACTGGCTGATCGGCTGTTCAGCCTGACCCTGATGGACCTGTGCGATCGCCTGCGGCTGATGTTCTTCGGCAATCTGTATCAGGATTGGTCGGAGTTCGTGCTGGCCGATCTGGGCATCTTCACTTATGAAAAAGTCGAGTTCTGCGCTGACTCCCGAGGCCTGCGCAGTCGTGAAGACGTCGACGCCTGCCTGTTCCTGCATCAATGCCAACTGCGTTTCGAGGCGGGTGAACCGCTGGCGGAAATCGTCGAACAGATCAACGCCGTGCAGTTCGACAACCCGTGGCTGCGCCGCCGGCAAGCCAAGGCGTTGTTCCAGATCGGCCAGTATGCCGAGCGCATCGGCGACTTTGCGCTGGCCCTGAGTGTTTACCGCGACTGCGCGTATCCGGGCGCACGGCTGCGCATGATCCGTGTGCTCGAACGCTGCGGCGAATACGCGCTGGCGCTGGAGCTCGGCACGCTGGCCGAACAGGCACCGCAAAGCGCGGCCGAGCAACAAGGTTTGCAACGCATCGTCCCGCGTCTGCGGCGTAAACTCGGTGGCCCGCCGCTCAAGCGTGCCAAGGCCAGAGAGGTCGAGCGCCTCGACTTGCATTTGCCGCGCATCGATCCGGCGCGGTCGGTGGAGTTTCATGTGCAAGCGCACTTGCACGCCGATGACGGCCCGGTGCATTACGTCGAGAACAGCCTGATCAATTCGCTGTTTGGCCTGTTGTGCTGGCCGGCGATCTTCGCGCCGTTACCGGGTGCGTTTTTCCACCCGTTCCAGCGCGGCCCGGTGGATCTGCTCAGCGAAGATTTCCTCGAGCGCCGTGCCGAGCTGTTTCAGGCCTGCCTGGGCGAACTCGACGACGGCCGCTACGCCGAGACCATCCGCCAGCGCTTCGTCGACAAGTGGGGCATTCAGTCGCCATTCGTGTTCTGGGGCGCGCTCAACGAAGACTTGCTGGAACAGGCGCTGGGCTGTTTGCCCGCCGAACACTTGAAACACTGGTTCAATCGCCTGCTGCTCGACATCAAGGCCAACCGCGCCGGCATGCCGGACCTGATCCAGTTCTGGCCGCAGCACAAGACCTACCGCATGATCGAAGTCAAAGGCCCCGGCGACCGCTTGCAGGACAATCAGCTGCGCTGGCTGGAGTTCTGCCACGAGCATCAAATGCCGGTGGCCGTGTGTTACGTGCAATGGGCGGAGCAGAGCGCTTGAGCTACAGCGTTGCCGTGCGTGCACTGTGCGAGTTCACCGCCAAGACCGGTGACCTCGACCTGCGCTTCACCCCGTCACCGACCGCGCTGGAAGGCATCGTCGGCCATCGCACCGTGGCCTCGCGACGCAGCGAGCAGTACCAGAGCGAAGTCGCACTGCAAGGCGAATTCGGCGAGCTGAAGGTCAAGGGCAGGGCGGATGGCTACGACCCGGCGCAAAACTGCCTGGAAGAAGTCAAAACCTATCGCGGCGATCTGAGCAGGCAGCCGGCCAATCACCGCCAGTTGCACTGGGCGCAGGCGAAAATCTACGGCTGGTTGATGTGCCAGAAACTGCAATTGCAGCAGATCAATCTGGCGCTGGTGTATTTCGACGTCGTCAGCGAAAAGGAAACCTGCCTGGTTGAATCCCACAGCGCCGAGTCGCTTCAGGGTTTTTTTGCGCAGCAGTGCGGTTCGTTCCTGCAATGGGCCGAGCAGGAAATGGCCCATCGCGAAGCGCGCAATCTGGCCGCGCAACAACTGCCGTTCCCGCACGCGGATTTTCGTCCCGGCCAACGGCATTTGGCCGAATCAGTGTTCAAAGCCGTCAGCACCGGCCGCTGCCTCATGGCCCAGGCGCCGACCGGCATCGGCAAAACCCTTGGCACGCTGTTTCCGATGCTCAAGGCCTTGGCGCCGCAGCAACTGGACAAGGTGTTCTTTCTCACCGCCAAGACTCCCGGGCGCAAGCTGGCGCTGGATGCCAGCCAGGTGTTGTTCAGGCAAACGCCGGACTTGCCGCTGCGGGTGATGGAAATGGTTGCTCGCGACAAAGCCTGCGAACACCCGGACAAGGCCTGTCATGGCGAATCCTGTCCGCTGGCCCAGGGTTTTTACGATCGCTTGCCGGCCGCCCGCGAAGCCGCCAGCCGCATCAACCTGCTCGATCAGGCGGCGATGCGTGAAGTCGCCGCGCAGCACAGCGTGTGCCCGTACTACCTCAGTCAGGAAATGGCCCGTTGGGCGGATGTGGTGGTTGCCGACTACAACTATTACTTCGACTTCAGCGCGCTGCTGTTCGGTCTGGCCCTGCTCAATCAGTGGAAAGTCGCGGTGCTCGCCGACGAGGCGCACAACCTGGTCGAACGCGGCCGGCAAATGTACAGCGCCAGTCTCGACCAGTTCACCCTCGCCAGCGTGCGCAAAACCGCGCCGGCAGCGCTGAAGAATGCCCTGCAGCGGGTCAACCGTGAATGGAACGCGCTGCATGCGCCGCAACTGGCGGCCTATCAGGCCTACGACAAGGCGCCGGACAAGCTCCTGCACGCCATTTCGCTGTGTTGCGCGGCCATTGGCGATTACCTCAACGAACATCCGCAAGGCCTCGACAGCGGTCTGCAGAACTTCTATTTCGACTTGCTGCAATTTGCCCGGGTCGCCGAGCTGTACGACGAGCATTACCTGTTCGATATCAGCAAACGCGACCTCGACCGCAAGCGTCCACTCTCGCAACTTTGCCTGCGCAACGTGGTGCCGGCCGCGTTCATCGGCCCGCGCCTGAGCGCGGCGCGCAGCAGCGTGCTGTTCTCGGCCACGCTGAGCCCGCGCAACTATTACGCCGACCTGCTCGGCACGCCCGCCGACACGGTGTGCATCGACGTCGAATCGCCGTTCAGCGCCGAGCAGTTGCAGGTGCACATCGTCAGCCAGATCTCCACGCGTTTTAACCATCGCCAGGCCTCGCTGGAGCCTATTGTCGAGCTGATCGCGCGCCAGTTCAGCGAGCGCCCGGGCAATTACCTGGCGTTCTTCAGCAGTTTCGATTACCTGCAACAGGTCGCGACCTTATTGGCCGAGCGCCATCCGCACATCACCCAGTGGCTGCAATCGCGGGGCATGGCCGAGGGCGCGCGGCAGGCGTTTCTCGACCAGTTCAGCGCCGACAGCCGGGGCGTCGGGTTTGCGGTGCTGGGCGGGGCGTTTGGCGAGGGCATCGATTTGCCCGGCGCGCGGCTGATCGGTGCGTTCATCGCCACGCTGGGGCTGGCGCAGCTCAACCCGGTCAACGAGCAGATGAAGCGGCGCATGGCCGCCATTTTTGGCGCCGGCTACGACTACACCTATCTGTACCCGGGCATGCAAAAAGTCGTACAAGCCGCCGGGCGAGTGATTCGCACCCGTGAGGATCGCGGCACGGTCATGCTCATTGATGACCGCTTTGCCGAAAGCCGCATCCAGCAACTGCTGCCGCAGTGGTGGGCAATCAAAAGCGAGCCGGCACTTTCCAAATCAGTGGATTCACGCATACTTCAGCCCATGACAGTGGCTGGTGAGTGTGATGAGTGAAAACAACAGTACCGCAGCGATCGAAGACAGCCGTTTCCGGCTGCTGATCGACGCGGTTGTCGACTATGCGATCTATATGATCGACCCCGACGGTACCATCACCAGTTGGAACTCCGGCGCCAAACGCTTCAAAGGTTATGAGGAAGCCGAAATCATCGGCGAGCACTTCTCGCGCTTCTATACACCGGAAGACCGCGCCAACGGCATGCCGCAACGGGCGCTCGACACGGCGATCCGTGAAGGTCGCTTCGAAGGCGAGGGCTGGCGCGTGCGCAAGGACGGCACGCACTTCTGGTCGCACGTGGTGATCGACCCGATCATCGACCCCAACGGCAAGCTGCTGGGGTTCGCCAAAATCACTCGCGACCTCACCGACCGCAAAATGGCCGAGGAAACCCTCAAGCAAAGCGAACAGCAGTTCCGCCTGCTGGTGCAGGGCGTTACCGATTACGCGATCTACATGCTCAGCCCCGAAGGCTGCGTCAGCAACTGGAACCAGGGCGCGCAGCGCATCAAGGGTTACCTGCCGGAAGAGATCATCGGCCAGCATTTTTCGATTTTCTACACCCCCGAAGACCGCGAACTCGGCGAGCCGCAGCGCTCGCTGGAGATTGCCACCCGCGAAGGCCGGTTCGAGAGCCGCAGTTGGCGGATGCGCAAGGACGGCACGCGGTTTCTTGCCCACGTGGTCGTCGATGCGATTCGCGGCGACACCGGCACGCTGCTCGGCTTTGCCAAGATCACCCGCGATGTGACCGAGGCCCACGAAGCGCAGCAGGCCCTGGAAAAGACCCGCGAGGCATTGTTCCAGGCGCAGAAGATGCAGGCGATCGGCCAACTCAGCGGCGGTATCGCCCATGACTTCAACAACCTGCTGACGGTGATTCTCGGCAACCTCGAGATCGTGCAGAAACGCATCGGCGACGCGCCGAAAATCGCCCGACTGCTGGAAAACGCCACCCAAGGAGCCTTGCGTGGTGTTTCGCTGACCCAGCGCATGCTGGCCTTCGCCCGGCGTCAGGAACTGAAGACCGAATCGGTGGATATCCCGCAATTGGTGCAGGGCATCACCGGGCTGCTGCGCAGTTCGCTCGGACCGGGCATTCGCATCGAAACGCGCTTTTCCGACGACCTGCAGCCAGTGCTGGCCGATAGCAATCAGCTGGAACTGGCGATCCTCAATCTCGCCACCAATGCCCGCGATGCCATGCCCGACGGCGGCACGGTGATCATTCAGGCGCAAGCCGAAGTGGTGCTGGAACAAACTCATTCGACCCTCGCGGCGGGGCGTTACGTGTGCCTGAGCCTGATCGACAGCGGCGAAGGCATGGACGAAGCCACGCTGGCCTGCGCCCGAGATCCGTTCTTCACCACCAAAGGCCTGGGCAAAGGCACCGGGCTGGGCTTGTCGATGGTGCACGGCTTTATCGAACAATTGGGCGGGCGCTTTATTCTGAAAAGCGAGAAGGGCCACGGCACGGCGGCCGAACTGTGGATTCCGGTGGCACTAGAGCAATCGACCAGTCGCCCGGCGTACAGCAACGCTGCGCCCATTGCGGTGCCGAGGCTCAGTGTGCTGGTGGTCGATGACGATTCGCTGGTGCTGACCAGCACCAGTCTGCTGCTGGAAGATCTTGGCCACCGCGTTATCGGCGCGACCTCCGGCGCCCAGGCGCTGGCGCTGTTCGATCAGGGCGAAGTCATTGATCTGGTGATCACCGACATGGCCATGCCAAAAATGAGCGGCGCGCAACTGGCCCATGCCTTGCGCATGCTCAAGCCGGATCTGCCGATCATTCTCGCCACTGGATATGCCGAACGCCTCGAGGGTTTTGCCGCTCAACTGCCGCGTCTGCCGAAACCGTTCACCCAAGCGAGTCTGGTGCAGATCATTGCCCAATCCATGAAATGACGCGCTGGTCGATCCGGCTGAACTAGTGCTGACGCGTGCCTTTCCAAAAGTCTTGTTCACTTTTGGAGGGCACGTATCTTGTCTCGCATATTGACCCAGCCAAGCGCTGTTGAAGAAGCCTTGGCTGAACACGACGCCAAGATGTTTGGCTCACCCAAGGAGCGTCTGGATTTCTATCGCCGGGAAATCCAGTACGAAACCAGCATCCTTGCCAACCGCACAGACGCCTACCTGGCGGCGCAGTCGTTTCTGGTGATCGCTTTCGCCTCGTGCATGGCCAATCTAAATCCCGAGTGGGGCAAGATGTTCACCCTTGTCGTGCCGCCGTTTCTCGCGCTGCTCGGCGTGCTCAGCTCACTGAATGCCTGGCCGGGGATTCGTGCGGCATACGACATCATCGATCACTGGCACTTCAAACAGAGCCAGTTGCTGCACAGCGAGCCGGTGATGGGCGCGGCGTATGACGAGTCACCCCTGTTCAGCGAAATGGAATCGAGCCACAAGGGCTATCGCAAGTCGCTGCTGTTCTCGGTGCGCACGCCTTGGATCTTTGCCACGTTCTGGGTGATGTTGGGGGTGTATGCGGTGTTTATTCAGGTGACCAATCCGTGAACAGATTGGTCGGCAGGTGGGGGAGGTCTTAAGCTTCGATCGGTTTTCCCCCTCACTGGCTGGAGTGAGGGGGCTGGTAACTTATCACGCGGTTTCCAGCTCACGCCGCGCAGTTATAGCATTCTGCACCGCCGTCGGAATCGGCGGGAAATCCTCATTCAGCACACACAGATGATCAATCGCATCTTCAAATTTCGCATCGGCTTTCTTGCGCAGTGCCCGGTATTGCTCAAAGCGTTCGAAGTCGGTCGGCGTCTGTTCCAGCAGCGCGTTGGCCGCTCGGTTCAGTTCGTGGGCCTCTTCGAACAGTTGACGATTGCGTTCCAGAGCCAGTGCTCTGCAAGCCTTGATTTGCGCAGGAGTCGAGCATTCGTTCATGACCGTGACCTTGTTTGTGTCGGGGTTCCGTTTAATAGGCTGTTCACCGCAGGGGAACCGAACCTGCCGGGCCGCGCTGATGATTGGCGCGGTTAAAGTTGTGACCGTTGGGTCGCGCCCGGCGATCCATTTTTTTGCAGAAAAATCTTCGATCATTTCCAGCCAAGCGCAGCGGTCGAAGAATCAGCTTTTTCGTTGCTTCAGGCTTTCATAGCGCGCCAGCATCGGTTGTGTGCTGACGCCATGCAGCAGAATGCTCAGGGCCACTACTGACAAAGTGATGTCGGTACAGACCTTGGCCACGTCTGAATCCAGACCGTGGTTCAAGGCGAAGAACAGATAGAACAGGCTGCCGATGCCGCGTATGCCAAACCAGCCGATCAACAAACGCTGCGGTCCGCTGAGCAGAGTGCCCCATGGCATCAGTGCCACGCTCAGCGGGCGAATCAGGCAAAACAGCACGGCACCGATCCACAACGCCCGCCAGTCCCAGTGGGCAATCAGCACAACACCAAGCAGGGTCACCAGAAACACTTCCATCGCCCGCTCGACCAGACTGCCGAACGCCAGCATGTCACCCATCATGATCCCCGCCGCGACCTGGCTGTCTTCCAGCTGTTCCGTGTCGCCGTGCACGGCATTCTGTGGTTCGACGTTCTGATGACCGACCACCGGCTGCACCAGATGCTCGGCAGGTGCCTGGGTGATGCCCGTGGATTTGACTTCCTCCTGACGCAGGCCGAGGCCGGCAGCGAAAACCGCGAGAAAGCCGTAGCCGCCAATGGCGTCGGCCACCACGTAGGACAACGCGATCAGCGCGAGAGTCAGGTAATCGTTGGGGCCGAGGGTGCTGTCCTCGTTGTGAATGCGTAGTAACAGAGCGATGCGGCCAATGCCGCGCCCCATCCAGTAACCGGTGAGTAAACCCGCCGGCACCGCCCACAACAGACTGCGAAGCACCCAGTGCTGCCATTCGCCAGCGCTGCCGTCACCGTGCAGCAACAGCAGACCGAGAATCACGAATGGAAAAGCCACGCCATCGTTGAGCCCGGCCTCTCCGGAGAGGCCGAAACGCACGCTGTCGACGTCCTGCGCATCATTGACCTGCACCAGTGCGGCGAGCACCGGGTCGGTCGGCGCCAGTATCGCGCCGATCAGCAACGACGGTCCCCACGGCAATTGCAGGCCCCAGTGCAACAGTAGACACACGCCGATGATGCTCAGAATCATCACCGGCCCGGCCAGACCAAAAGCGATGCGCCAAGTCTTGTTGCCCAGCGGCAGACGCAACTTCAAACCGCAGACGAACAAAGAAAAGAGCACCGCGACTTCCGTCAGGTGCTCCATCCACAACGACGATTCCTCCAGCGGCAATTGCAGCAGGTCGAGGCCGCTGGGGCCGATGGCGATGCCCAGCAGCAGGCACACCGCTGAAGTGGTGACCGGCATCCAGCGCAACCATGACGATGTCAGGGCCAGCGTTAGCAGCACGGCGCCGAGCACCGCGACCCATATGCCGAAACTCATGACCGCTCACTTTGGTGAATTCTCAAGGACAGGCGCACCGGGTCAGCTCACGGTCGTGCGCAGGTATTCGGGGATGAGCACGTTGAACCACAGCAGGATCATCGACACCAGCATGGTTACCAGCACCAGCAGGCCGACGCCCCACACGCACGCCGAATACAGCAGGCCTTGCTCCTTGCGCTCATGCATGAAGGTCGGCAGGCCGACGAACAGCAAAAACGTCGAATAGATCGACGCGGCGCCGAGAACCAGAATCGCCAGCCAGCGGCTCGGGTACAGCCCGGCAATGCCGGCGAGGAAAAACGGCGTCACCGTGTAGGCGGCAAAACCGATGCATTGATTGAGCGTTGGCCGCGCATCGAATGATCGCGACATCCATCTGATAAACCCGCCGATAATCGCGACACCCGCGACGATCGTCACGTACAGCAACACGCTCAGTTGCAAGGCGCTGGCCATGCTCAGGCGCACGTTTTCACCCACGGCTAGGCTCCAACCGACTTGAGTGGTGCCGATGAACAGGCACACGGCCGGAATCAGCGCGAGCAGCAGCAGATGCGCGAGATAGTGGCGGGGATGGCTTTCTTCTTCGCGGCGGATGTCGGTCCAGGCGAAGTTGGGTTGGGTGAAGAGTCTGACGAGGGGGGCGGACATGACAACCTCCTGTTCCTGTTGGCCCGTAGGCGCTTACAGGTATGGAGAGATGCCATGCCGCTCGGGTTCAGTTTTTCTGCTGCACGGTTACAGCATCGGTTTGCCGCCGGTCACGCCGTAGCGCTGGCCGGTGATATAGCTGGCTTCGTCGGAGGCCAGCAGCACATAAATCGGTGCGACTTCCACCGGTTGGCCCGGACGGCCGAGCGGGGTGCTGCCGCCGAAGTTCTGTACTTCTTCGTCGGGCATGGTCGAGACGATCAGCGGTGTCCAGATCGGGCCAGGGGCGACGCTGTTGACGCGAATCTCCTTCGGCCCGAGCATCTGCGCCAGGCCACCGGTGAAGTTGGCGATTGCGCCTTTGGTGGTGGCGTAGGCCAGCAGAGTCGGCTTGGGCATGTCCGAGTTGACCGAGCTGGTGTTGATGATCGACGAGCCGGGGCGCATGTGCTTGATCGCCGCCTGGCAGATCCTGAACATGGCGGTAATGTTGACGTCGAAGGTCATCACCCATTCGTCATCGGGGATTTCCTCGAAGTTTTCGTGGGTCATCTGGAACGCGGCGTTGTTGACCAGAATGTCGATGCGGCCGAAGCGCTCGACGGTCTTGTCGACCAATGCTTGGCACTGTGCTTTCTCGGCGATATCGCCCGGCAGCAGGATGCACTGACGCCCGGCCTGCTCGACCCAGCGTGCGGTTTCCTTGGCGTCTTCGTGTTCATTCAGGTAAGCCACGGCGACGTCGGCGCCTTCACGGGCGAAGGCAATCGCTACCGCGCGACCAATGCCGCTGTCGGCGCCGGTGATCAGCGCGATCTTGCCGGCGAGGCGGCCGGAACCGACGTAACTTTGCTCGCCGCAGTCTGGATACGGTTCCATCTTGCGTTGCGAGCCGGGCACCGGTTGGGCTTGTTTCGGGAAGGGTGGTTTCGGATAGTCAGTCATCGCAGGGTCTCCTGATTTCAAGTCCAGTGTTCCGGGTTGACCCGGTGGCTTTGTCTTGAGTTCGATCGGATTTGCGCTGGATGGACAGACTGAATCGAACAACTGTGGGAGCTGGCTTGCCAGCGATTGCGGTGCCACAGACAACATCCATGTTGCATGTGAGGCCGTCATCGCTGGCAAGCCAGCTCCCACAAGGGGCAAGGTGTTCTCAGGTGTTGCGGCTGGCCAGCGCCCGCTCCATCCGCGCAATCCCTTCTTCGAGCAACGCCCTCGGGCAACCGAAGTTCAAGCGCACGAACTGCTGATGCTGGTCACCAAAATCGAGCCCGGCACTCAGCCCGACCTTGCCCTGTTCGAGGAAGAACCGCTGCGGATCCGGCAGATCCAGCGCGGTGCAATCGAGCCACGCCAGATACGTGCCCTGCGGCACATTGATGGTCACGCCCGGCAGCCGCGTGCGTACGGCGTTCACCAGCCAGTCGCGATTGGCCTGCAGGTAGGTTTTCAGTTCGGCGAGCCATGGTGCGGCTTCGCTGTAGGCGACGCGGGTGGCTTCCATGCCCAGCGGGTTGACGCTGTCGACCATGCCGCAGCGGGCGTGGTTGACGCGCTCACGCAGGGCGGCGTCCTGGATGATCATGAACGAGGTCTTGAGGCCGGCAATGTTGTAGGCCTTGCTCGCCGACATCAGGGTGATCGTGCGTTTGGAAATCTCGGGGCTCAGCGATGCGGTGGGAATGTGCACGCGGCCGTCGAAGCACAGTTCGGCGTGAATCTCGTCGGAGATGATCCACGCGTCCTGCGCTGCGCAGATATCCGCCACTGCCTGCAATTCTTCGCGGGCGAAGACCTTGCCGATCGGGTTGTGCGGGTTGCTTAACAGCAGGGCGCCGCCGCCTTTCAGTGACTCGCGCAGTGCGTCCAGTGGCGTGGCGTAGGTGCCATCGGCCTGGGCGTTGAATTCCAGCTCGACCTTGTTCAGGCCCCAGTGGCCCGGCGCATGGCGCAGCGGCGGGTAGTTCGGCACTTGCACGACGACATTCTGCTGCGCCTGCACCAAGGCCTTGAGGGCCATGTTGAATCCCGATTCCACGCCCGGCAGGAAAATCAGCTCCTGCGGTTTGACCTGCCATGAATACTTGTTCCACAGGTCGGCGACGATGGCTTCACGCAGGTTGTCCTGGGCCACGCTGTAACCGAGCAGCGGGTGCAGCAGGCGCTGTTGCAAGGCTTCGACGATGACCGGCGGCGCGGCGAAATCCATATCAGCGACCCACATCGGCAACACATCGGCCGGGTAGCGGCTCCACTTGGTACTGCCAGTGTGGTGGCGGTCGAACAGCTGATCAAAATCGAAAGTCATGCGCGGTCTCGGGGCGGCGGGTGGTTCGTGGGCGCCATGATAACTCGTGGCCCGGGCGGGGCACATAAATCCTGACGGCAACCTCATAACCCTGTGGGAGCTGGCTTGCCAGCGATGGCGCCGGCACAGTCGGCATAGGTGTTGCTGACCCACCGCAATCGCTGGCAAGCCAGCTCCCACAGGGATTGGGGTGCAGAGCAAATTCTGCGCCCAGACACCCGACGGTCGGTTTTCACACAATCGGCAAGGTCTTTGTCTACAGTGAAAAAGTCGGCGCCAAGGCGTCGCAACCGTGATTGTCCAGATAAAGCCCGGCACAAGTACCGGGTTCCACCTGATCAGGAGTGCACGATGGATCTCAGCCGTCGTCAGTTCTTCAAGGTCGCCGGTATCGGCCTTGCAGGCTCAAGCCTGGGCGCGTTGGGCATGGCCCCGACGGCGGCCTTCGCCGAGCAGGTGCGTCACTTCAAGCTCGCCCACACCCGTGAAACCCGCAACACCTGCCCGTATTGCTCGGTCGGTTGCGGTTTGATCATGTACAGCCAGGGCGATGCCGGCAAGAACGTGGCGCAAAACATCATTCACATCGAAGGCGACGCCGACCACCCGGTCAATCGCGGCACGCTGTGCCCGAAAGGCGCGGGCCTGCTCGACTTCATTCACAGCCCCGGCCGCTTGCAGTACCCGCAAGTGCGCAAGCCCGGCAGCAATGAATGGACGCGCATCGGCTGGGACGAAGCCCTCGATCGCATCGCCGACCTGATGAAGGCCGACCGCGACGCCAACTTCATCGAGAAAAATGCCAACGGGCAAACGGTGAATCGCTGGCTGACCACCGGTTTCCTCGCGGCATCGGCGGCATCCAACGAAGCCGGCTACATCACTCAGAAGGTGATTCGCAGCCTCGGCCTGCTGGGGTTCGATAACCAGGCGCGTGTCTGACACGGCCCGACGGTGGCAAGTCTTGCCCCGACATACGGCCGTGGTGCCATGACCAACACCTGGACCGATATCGCCAACGCGAATCTGATCCTGGTAATGGGCGGCAACGCAGCAGAAGCGCATCCGTGCGGCTTCAAATGGGTGACCGAGGCCAAGGCGCACAATGCTGCGCGGCTGATCGTGGTCGATCCGCGTTTTACCCGGACCGCTTCGGTGGCCGACTATTACGCGCCGATCCGCACCGGCACCGACATCGCCTTCATGGGCGGGCTGATCAATTACCTGCTGACCGAGGACAAGATCCAGCACGAATACGTGCGCAATTACACCGACGTGTCGTTCATCGTCAAAGCCGGTTATGGCTTCGAAGACGGCCTGTTCAGCGGCTATGACGCGGAAAAACGCAGCTATACCGACAAGTCCGGCTGGGGTTACGAATTCGCCGAGGACGGTTTCGTCCGCGTCGACCCGACCCTGCAAGACCCGCGCTGCGTTTATCAACTGATGAAGCAGCATTACAGCCGCTACAACATCGACCTGGCCAGCCAGATCTGCGGCATGCCGGTCGACGCGATGCAGAAAATCTGGGAAGAAATTGCCACCTGCTCGACACCGGGCAAGACCATGACGATTCTCTACGCCCTCGGCTGGACGCAGCACTCGATCGGCGCGCAGATCATCCGCAGCGCGGCGATGGTGCAACTGCTGTTGGGCAACGTTGGCATGCCCGGCGGTGGCGTCAATGCGCTGCGCGGACACTCGAACATTCAGGGCCTGACCGACCTCGGCCTGCTGTCCAACGCCTTGCCCGGCTACCTCACGCTGCCCAGCGACAGCGAGCAGGATTACGGCCAGTTCATCTTCAAACGCACGCAGGTGCCGCTAAGACCGGGGCAGCTTTCGTATTGGCAGAACTACAGCAAATTCCACGTCAGCCTGATGAAATCCTGGTACGGCGCCAATGCCACCGCCGAGAACAACTGGCTGTTCGACCATTTGCCGAAGCTCGACATCCCCAACTACGACGTGCTGAAAATGTTCGATCTGATGAGCCAGGGCAAGGTCAACGGCTACTTCTGCCAAGGCTTCAATCCGATCGCGGCGTTACCGGACAAGAACCGCGTGATGGGCGCATTGGCCAAGCTCAAGTGGCTGGTGGTGATGGACCCGCTGGCCACGGAAACCTCGGAGTTCTGGCAGAACGTCGGGCCGTACAACGACGTGAAAACCGCTGAAATCCAGACCGAAGTCATTCGCCTGCCGACCACCTGTTTTGCCGAGGAAGACGGCTCGCTGGTCAACAGCAGCCGCTGGCTGCAATGGCACTGGAAAGGCGCCGACGGCCCCGGAGAAGCGCAGACCGACATTCGCATCATGAGCGAATTGTTCCTGCGCCTGCGCCAGCGTTATCAGAGCGAGGGCGGCAAGTTTCCTGATCCGCTGCTGAAACTGTCGTGGCCGTACAAGATCCCCGACGAGCCTTCGCCGGAAGAACTGGCGCGGGAGATCAACGGCACCGCCGTCAGCGATTTCACCGATGCCAGCGGCGTCACGGTCAAGGCCGGTACGCAACTGGCCGGCTTCGGTTTGCTCAAGGATGACGGCAGCACCGCGTCTGGCTGCTGGATTTTTGCCGGCAGCTGGACCGAGGCCGGCAATCAGATGGCGCGGCGCGATAACGCCGATCCATTTGGCATGCACCAGCATCAGGGCTGGGCGTGGGCCTGGCCGGCCAATCGGCGGATTCTCTACAACCGCGCTTCGGCGGACCCGGCGGGCAAACCGTGGGATCCGAAAAAGCGGCTGGTGTGGTGGAACGGCAAGGCCTGGACCGGCACCGACGTCCCTGACTACAAGGCCGACGTGCCGCCGGAAGCCGGGATGAATCCGTTCATCATGAACCCCGAGGGCGTCGCGCGGTTCTTCGCCGTCGACAAGATGAACGAAGGCCCATTCCCTGAGCACTACGAGCCGTTCGAAACGCCGATCGGCATCAACCCGCTGCACCCGCAGAACAAGAAGGCCACCAGCAACCCGGCGGCGCGGATCTTCGATTCGGTCTGGGAAACCCTCGGCGAGGCCAAGGACTTCCCCTACGCCGGCACCAGTTACCGGCTTACCGAGCATTTCCACTTCTGGAGCAAGCACTGCAAGTTGAACGCGATTGCCCAGCCCGAGCAGTTCGTCGAAATCGGCGAGGTGCTGGCGAACGAGAAGGGCATCGCTGCCGGTGATCGCGTGCGGGTCAGCTGCAAGCGCGGCTTTATCGAAGCGGTGGCGGTGGTGACCAAACGGATCCGGCCGCTGCAGGTCAACGGCCAGGTCGTGCATCAGATCGGCATCCCGCTGCACTGGGGTTTCACCGGCCTGACGCGCCACGGTTACCTGACCAACACCCTGGTGCCGTTCCTCGGCGATGGCAACACTCAGACCCCGGAATCCAAGTCATTCCTGGTCAACGTGGAGAAACTGTAAATGGCCAGCCAAGACATCATTGCCCGCTCGGCCACCACCACCGTGCCGCCGTCGGTGAGGACTCAGCAAGGCGTCGCCAAGCTGATCGACACGACCAAATGCATCGGTTGCAAGGCCTGCCAGGTCGCCTGCTCGGAATGGAACGAGCTGCGCGATGAGGTCGGCCACAACCACGGCACCTACGACAATCCGCAGGATTTGACGGCGGATTCGTGGACGCTGATGCGCTTCACCGAGCACGAAACCGATGCCGGCAACCTCGAATGGCTGATCCGCAAGGACGGCTGCATGCATTGCGCCGAACCCGGTTGTCTGGCCGCGTGCCCGAGCCCCGGCGCGATCATTCAGCATGCCAACGGCATCGTCGATTTCGATCAGGACCACTGCATCGGTTGCGGCTATTGCATCACCGGTTGCCCGTTCAACATTCCGCGCATCTCGCAGAAGGATCACAAGGCCTACAAATGCACACTGTGTTCCGACCGGGTGGCGGTGGGGCTGGAGCCGGCCTGCGTGAAAACCTGCCCGACCGGCGCGATCGTCTTCGGCACCAAGGAAGACATGAAAGAGCACGCCGCCGAACGCATCGTCGACCTGAAAAGCCGTGGTTTTGAAAACGCCGGTCTTTACGACCCGGCAGGCGTCGGCGGCACCCACGTGATGTACGTGCTGCATCACGCCGACACGCCGAAAATCTACGCCGGTTTGCCGGACCATCCGGCGATCAGTCCGCTGGTGGGTTTGTGGAAAGGCATCAGCAAACCCCTCGGGCTGCTGGCGATGGGCGCGGCGGTGCTGGCCGGGTTCTTCCACTATGTGCGCATCGGGCCGAATCGTGTCGAGGAGGATGAACACCCGACGCCACCCGACACCTCGGTGCACGTGGTCGACCCGGCGGTGCACACCTTCGATCCACGCGGGGAGGAGCGGCCATGAGCAACAAGACGATCCTGCGTTACAGCGCCAACCAGCGCACCAATCACTGGCTGGTGGCGATCCTGTTTTTCATGGCCGGGTTGTCCGGGCTGGCGTTGTTTCATCCGTCGCTGTTCTGGCTCAGTAACCTGTTCGGCGGCGGCACCTGGACGCGGATCCTGCATCCGTACATGGGCATCGCCATGTTCGTGCTGTTCCTCGGCCTGGTGTTCAGCTTCTGGCGCACCAATTTCTTCATCGCCAATGACCGCCAGTGGCTGCGGCGGATCAACCGGGTGATGGTCAACGACGAAGAAAGCGTGCCGCCGGTGGGCAAATACAACGCCGGGCAGAAGTTGCTGTTCTGGACTTTACTGCTGTGCATGCTCGCGTTGCTGTTCACCGGGCTGGTGATCTGGCGCGCGTGGTTCAGCGCGTACTTCGGCATCACCACCATCCGCTGGGCCATGCTGTTGCATGCACTGGCCGGGTTCGTGCTGGTGCTGAGCATCATCGTGCATATCTACGCCGGTTTGTGGATCAAGGGTTCGGTCGACGCCATGTTGCATGGCTGGGTCAGCCGGCCGTGGGCGAGAAAACACCATGAACTGTGGTACCGCGAGGTGACCCGCGACGAACAGCCTCGGGACGTGCCCGAGCGACCGCTGACGAAAAAGGGCTGACTTTTGCCAAGCATTCTTGAACCTGGGGAAATCGAGGCGGCGGCCAGTTCGCCGCCGTTTCTGCATCTGCCGCCACGTAACCTGTTTGCCCTGCGCGCTGAGCGCTTTGAGCGTCTGGCCGAGGGCAATGGGTTGGCGGATTACCTGCGGCTGATGGCCGGGTTGTGCCGGGCGCAGCAGCAGGTCTTCGACGATCCGCCGCTCACCGCGCCGTTTGATGCGCAGCGTTTCGAAGCCTGTCAGCAGCACGGTCTGCCGCCGTTCGCCGCAGACACCTTGGTGCGTGAGGATGCCTGGCAGCCGTGGCTGAATGCCTTGCTGCAGCGCTATGCGCCTGCGGATCAGCCAGCGGTGATCGACGCGCTGGATACTTTGCGCGGCGCCAGTCCCGGCCAGTTGCGCGCGTGGGCAGTGGCGCTGGTCAGCGGTCAATATTCGCTGGTGCCAGCGGCGCTGGTGCCGTTTCTCGGCGCGGCGCTGCAAACCGCCTGGAGCCACTGGCTGCTGAGCGTGCCCCAGCTGCAACTCAAACCCGGTGACAGCCTCAGCCAATGCCCGGCCTGTGGTTCACCGGCCATGGCCGGGGTGATTCGCCATCGCGGCAAGCACAACGGTTTGCGTTATCTGGTGTGTTCGCTGTGTGCCTGCGAATGGCACGTGGTGCGGGTCAAGTGTGTGTATTGCGAGCAGAGCAAGGGCCTTGAATATCTGAGCCAGGAAGACGACCGGCACAGCGCCGAACAGGCGCCGCTGCGCGCCGAAGTCTGCCCGAGCTGCAACAGCTACCTGAAATTGCTCTACCTGGAGAACGACGCCGAAGCCGAAGCGTTGTCGGCAGATCTCGGCAGTTTGCTGCTGGACATGCGCCTGACCCAGGACGGCTATCAACGTCTGGCGCCCAATCTGCTGCTGGCGCCGGGAGACGACTGACCAGCGCAAAATTGTGGGAGGGGGTATGGCCTAATCCCTGTGGGAGCTGGCTTGCCAGCGATTCGGTCGGCACATCCACCACCTTCTTTGAATGACCCACCGCAATCGCTGGCAAGCCAGCTCCCACAGGTCTATGTGCCAAATCACAAAGCCAGGTCAGCCCCCGATTTCCCTGTGGGAGCGAGCCTGCTCGCGAAGGCGTCAGGTCAGCCACATCCACATTGACTGACACACCGCATTCGCGAGCAGGCTCGCTCCCACAGGTTTTGTGGTGACCAACAATGTTCATTCCGCCCCGAATCCCTGTGGGAGCTGGCTTGCCAGCGATTCGGTCGGCACATCCACCGCCTTCTTTCACTGACCCACCGCAATCGCTGGCAAGCCAGCTCCCACAGATTTGTGTGCCGAATCACAAAGCCCGGTCAGCCCCGGATTTCTCTGTGGGAGCGAGCCTGCTCGCGAAGGCGTCAGGTCAGCTACATCCACACTGCCTGACACACCACATTCGCGAGCAGGCTCGCTCCCACAGGTTTTGTGGTGACCAACAATGTTCATTCCACCCGAATCCCTGTGGGAGCTGGCTTGCCAGCGATTCGGTCGGCACATCCACCGCCTTCTTTGACTGACCCACCGCAATCGCTGGCAAGCCAGCTCCCACAAGTCTATGTGCCGAATCACAAAGCCCGGTCAGACCCCGATTTCCCTGTGGGAGCGAGCCTGCTCGCGAAGGCGGCGGGTCAGCCACATCCACACCAACTGACACACCGCATTCGCGAGCAGGCTCGCTCCGGCAGTGCGTCTACACTTCTGAAACCCTTTTGGGAGCAAGCTTGCTCCCAAAAGGGATTGTTTCAGTGAAATCAGGAGTGGCTGATGTCTTCCAGCGTTGCCTTGCGGTTGCCGTCCATTGATGGGTTGTTGCGTCATCCGGCGTGCGCGCCGTTGGCCGAGCGTTACGGCCGGGATTCTTTGCTGACGGGTCTGCGTCAGTTGCTTGATGAGCTGCGGCCCGGCGTATTGAGCGGACAATTGGCAGCTGTGGAGATCGGCCCCGAAGTGCTCGCCGGCCGCGTCGGCGAACGCCTGGCGCAACAGCAGCGCAGCCAGGTGCGTCGGGTGTTCAACCTGACCGGCACGGTGCTGCACACCAATCTCGGCCGCGCCTTGCTGCCCGAAGAAGCCATCGAAGCGGTGCAAATGGCCGCACGTTATCCGCTCAATCTCGAATTCGATCTGGCGAGCGGCAAGCGCGGTGATCGTGACGACCTGATCGAAGGCCTGATCCGCGAACTGACCGGCACCGAAGCCGTCACCGTGGTCAACAACAATGCCGCTGCCGTGCTGCTCACGCTCAACAGCCTCGGCGCGCGCAAGGAAGGCATCATTTCCCGTGGCGAGCTGATCGAAATCGGCGGCGCTTTCCGCATCCCCGACATCATGGCCCGGGCCGGCGTGCGTCTGCACGAAGTCGGCACCACCAACCGCACCCATGCCCGGGATTACCAAGCGGCAATCGGTCCGCGCAGCGGTTTGATCATGCGCGTGCATGCCAGCAACTACAGCATCGAAGGCTTCACCGCGCGGGTGGCGACTGCGGAACTGGCCGAGTTGGCACACGCTCATGGCTTGCCGTTGCTGGAGGACCTGGGCAGCGGCAGTCTGCTTGACCTGACGCGCTGGGGGCTGCCGGCGGAGCCGACGGTGCGTCAGGCATTGCTCGATGGCGCTGACATCGTCACCTTCAGCGGCGACAAATTGCTCGGCGGGCCGCAGGCCGGGTTGATCGTCGGGCGCAAAGAACTGATCGCGAAGATCAAGAAGAATCCACTGAAGCGCGCACTGCGGGTCGATAAATTGACCTTGGCCGCGCTGGAGGCGGTGCTCGGTCTGTACCGCGATCCGGATCGCCTCGCCGAGCGTCTGCCGAGCCTGCGCCTGCTGACTCGGCCGCAAGCCGAGATTCATGCTCAGGCTGTGCGTTTGCAACCGCTGCTCGCCGATGTGTTGGGCGAGGTCTGGCAGGTCAGTGCAGTCGAGGCGTTGGGCATGATCGGCAGCGGCAGCCAACCGGTGGCGCGCTTGCCGAGTGCAGCGCTGTGTTGTCGCCCGCAAGTATCCAAGCGCTGGCGCGGGCGTTATCTGCTCAATCTCGAAGCGGCGTTGCGCGGTTTGCCGATCCCGGTGCTCGGGCGAATCGGCGACGATGCGCTGTGGCTCGATCTGCGTCAGCTCGACGATGAGCCAGCGTGGCTGGCGCAGTTGCCGCAATTGCAGGTCGACCGGTGATCGTCGGCACAGCGGGGCACATCGACCACGGCAAGACTTCGCTGTTGCAAGCGCTGACCGGGCAAACCGGCGACCGCCGCCCGCAGGAGCGCGAACGCGGCATGACCATCGATCTCGGTTATCTCTACGCCGAGCTAGAAGCGGGCGCCGGGCTGACCGGCTTCATCGACGTGCCGGGGCACGAAAAATTCACTCACAACATGCTCGCCGGCGCACAGGGCATCGACCTGGTGTTGCTCGTGGTCGCGGCCGACGACGGCGTGATGCCGCAGACCCGCGAACATCTGGCGATCGCCGAACTACTCGGCATCCCGCGCGCGCTGGTGGCGATCACTAAATGCGACCGCGCGGGAGCGGGCAGGGTGGAAGAGGTGCAGCGTCAGGTGCTCGATGTGCTCGCGCCCGGGCCATTCGCCGATGCGCCGATTTTTACCGTGTCGAGCGTGAACGGGCAGGGCGTCGATGAGTTGCGCGCGGCATTATTGCAGGCGCAAAACGAGGTGCAGGCGCGCAGTTGCGACGGCGGCTTTCGCCTGGCGATTGATCGGGCGTTCAGCGTCGCGGGTGCGGGGATTGTGGTCACGGGCACGGCGCTATCGGGCACGGTTGCAGTGGGCGACAAACTGGTTCTGGCGCCTGCCGGCAAATCGGTACGCATCCGGGGCTTGCACGCGCAAAACCAGGCCGCTGAACAGGCCTTCGCTGGTCAGCGCGTGGCGCTGAACCTCAGCGGCGAACGTCTGGAACTGACGCAGATCCACCGTGGCCAATGGCTGCTGGCGGACTGGCTGCACGCCCCGACCCAGCGCATCGACATCGACTTTCAGCTGTTGCCCGGCGAGCGCACCTTTGAACATTTTCACCCAGTGCATCTGCACCTCGGCACCCAGGATGTCATCGCCCGCGTCGCCCTACTGCAAGGCCCGCGCCTGAGCCCCGGCGAGCGCATGTTCGCGCAACTGCTGATCAACGCGCCGGTGCACGCAGTGAAAGGCGATCGATTGATCCTGCGCGACGCCAGCGCCCAGCGCACCCTTGGCGGCGGCGTTGTCCTTGACCCGTTCGCCCCGGCGCGCCAACGCCGCAGCCCGGAACGCCTTGCGCAACTGCAAACCCTTGCCCTTAGCGTCAGCCTCGAACAGGCCCTGCCGGCACTGCTCAACCACAGCCCCGGCGGCCTCGACCCGCAACGCCTCGAACGCCAGTTCAACCGCCCGCGCGCGCAGTGGACGCTGGCGGAAAACATCCGCCTGATCGACACCCGCCAAGGCCCGCTGCTGTTCAACGTCCAGCGCTGGGGCCAGTTGAAATTCACTTTGCTCGAACAACTGGCGCGATTCCACGAACAGGAACCCGACCAGATGGGGCCGGACCGCGATCGCCTGCGCCGCTTCAGCGCTCTGGCGCTGGAACGCTCGACGTTCATCAGCCTGCTCGACGAACTGCTCAACGCCGGCTCCATCCTCGCCAGCGGCCCCTGGCTGCACCTGCCCGATCATCAGGTGCGCCTGAATGCCGACGACGAGACCCTCTGGCAGCAATTACAGCCGTTGTTCGAACAGGCCGGCTTCGACCCACCGTGGGTACGCGACGCCGCGAAAATGCTCGGCGAAGACGACGCCAGTGTCCGCCTGCTGCTGCGCAAACTCGCACGGCTGGGCCTGATGCACCAGGTGGTGCGCGACCTGTTTATCAGCGACATCGTCCTGCGGCAAATGGCGGCGCTACTGCTGAAACTCGCCGAAGAAAATCCGTCGATTCAAGTGACAACCTTCCGCGATGCGCTAGGCTTGGGACGCAAACGCTGTATTCAGTATCTGGAATATTTCGACCGACTCGGCCTGACCCGCCGCCTCGGCGAATCCCGCCAGATCCGCCCAGACAACGCGCTGGCTGACGCCTGCGCACCCTGAGTTCAGGAAGACAATCGCGCCCGGTGGCGCGGCCGGGCTTCAAACCCGGTTGGGGACGGCATCCGTTCCCGGGCAGGTTCGACTCCGGCTGTCTTCCGCCAGTTTATGATCATCTACGAAGAAGCTCGTTTGCTCTGTTCTCATTTTCTTTAAGCAAGTGTTACCACGGAATGAGATATTATCAAAGTTGGTTTCAGAAAGAGGCGTCCAAAGAAAGATATGTCTTCTCGACTTGCCTAGATATCCAATCTCACCGAGCTATGGCTGTCTAAACGTCTGCAAACGAATATTGTCTAATTGTAAGGGGTTGTCTACGTAATATATTTGCAGAGTCGAATAGAAGTCCGTTCCTGGTAGTCCGAGGTAGAACTTTATATTAAAGTTTTTCCAAGTGCTTGTGGCGGGCAGTATTGCATAACCGATCCTTATGTACTGGGGGGAGGAATTTTGAGATCCCGTAATTATCATGAATCTAACTTGTGCGGCGTTGCGATGATCGAAACTTAGCGTGCAAGTCTTGCCGCTTCGAATGCTTTGGTAAGACTTTATCAGCATTAACTGGTGCGTGCCCCCTACAAAGCTCGATTGTGCAAAATATTCCTCTCCCTGCTTAGTTATTGACCCAGTTGGGGCTGCTATTTCCCATCCGTTTGCTTCGTAATTCGTGAATGTGGTGAAGTCGTTGACCTCAGAGCTGATGCTTATTGTTGATAGTGGAAATGCAATTTTATTAGTGGGTTCGATGCTTCCGTCAAAAGTCACTTCAACACTGATTACAAGTTTTGATCCATCTGCAATTTTGCTCAAGCCAGCCAGCGGAATTGGATGCTTTATACCATCCATATCATCCGTTGTTACTGATCTTCCTATATAAGCTTCTTCAACAAATCCCACGGTGCCGTCAGATTTAAGTTCGGTATAGGTCAGCCACATTTTTTGCCCCACAGCAATCAACGGCCAAGCCGTCGTCCGCGTATGATCCGTCGGCAACAAATCCGCAGGATCCAGCACATCTCCCGTCACCCGATCAATCGTCGGCGTGGGCAATCCGGGATGGCCGTCGGCAATGTCCTGCACGCTCAGTGTCAGTGGCAGGGAATCCCGGGTTTCAGACCCGGTTGTCTTGCTGTAATCCACAGTGACGTTCCTGCCGAAACTGTACGCAAGCACCTTGTTATCCAGCGCAATCTCCTGCGTCCCCAATGCTCTGACCACGTGAGGCGGCGAGGTATCGGATCCATCGGCGGGAACGCCCGGGGCGGCGGTCCAACGCACTTCGATGACATCATTGAGCTGAATGGAAGGATCGAAGACCAGGGTGGTCAGCGCATCTTTCGCTGCAAGCGGATCCAGGCTGTTGCCTGGTGCCTGTTTGATTATGGGCGCTACCAGATCCGGCGCCGCTTCGCCAATGATCTCGGCCTCAGCCGTTCCGGAATGACCAATGACGTTGCCCGCTGGCCGTTCCAGTTCAAACCGCACCTGCAAGCGTGCGCCGGAAGTCAGCTGATCGTTGGGTAGTTCCAGAATGCAGGGTTGTAATACCCCGAACTTGTCCGAGATCACGCCCGGTTGAGTCGATTTCTCGGCCGCTTCGTTCAGTCGATAAAACGCCTTGACCGTGTCGCCCTTTTGAAAATGCGAGGTAGTGGGAGAAATGACGATCAATAGCGGCCGACCGTCGAGTTTTTCGAGGTCCACAAGCGCGGGATCGTCCATGTCATCGTCCGCAATTTCGCGCAAGAGTGGCTTGGGCAGAAATGTGCGCTCAAGATCAATGTTGGCAAAAATGAACTTCGACCAGCGGCTTTTGTGGGTCGGATTTTTCAGTTGATCAATCACGGTGTAGGAGAACGGACAGTTGTTGATACTGCCGATTTCTTTCAGCCTGTCGTAATCAATCAGCACCGAGAACGGCTTGCCGGCTTCTTCCGGCGTCACCCTGTGAGTGAAACGCTGGCGATTGATCTCGTATTCCACCGCATCGTAGGCTCGGCAATAAGGGTAATCGAACTTCAGGAGTACGCCTTTCTCAGCCTGATCTTTGTCAATCACTGCCGGATCCCCGAGCTCTTCCGGCAGGCTGATCAGCAGCCCCGGATGATCGCCGGTGCCAGGCACATCATTGCCGCCGGGCATCGTGTCGTTGTAGAGCGCCCACGCTTCGATGGATTTGTTTTCATTGCCGGCGATGCTTTTCAGCATGTATTGGATTTTGTTGATGATGCCGTCGCGAAACTCCCTCTGGAACACGTTGAAGGTCATTCTCTCGTTGACGACTTGCTGTGGAACGCCGCTCTGCACACCGTTGATGTAGAGCCGGATGTCGACATATTGACCAACGTCCAGAGGTGGATCGACCACCACCTGCACACCAGCGGCATTGACTCCATCGCGTGTGAGTTCCCTGAATATCAGCAATGGCAAGCCATACGCGTGTATGGGGGGTATGGCTGGCGGGTCGCTGATAACCCCCTCGGTCGCCAGGTATATTTTCACGGGATGCAGTGTCATGACGTCGTTGTCGGATTGAGCATTGTCCATCGCACACCTTCCTGATGAGACGGCCACGGAGGGCTGGCCGGGATGGAGATATCAGATACCCGGTGGGGGAAGTTGGCTACTGTCAGATCTGACAGTGGAGGGCGGATTTGCGACGGACGGTTGGTTTGTTTTCGACGATACGCTGCCCCTTGCCGGCGCACGACCAGAGGCGCGGCCGGGCTTCAAACCCGGTTGGGGACGGCATCCGTTCCCGGGCAGGTTCGACTCCGGCTGTCTTCCGCCAGTCTCCCAAAAGCAAAGATCGCAGCCTTCGGCAGCTTCTACATCGATTTGTGGAGCTGCCGAAGGCTGCGATCTTTTGATTTTCGGTGATACGAGAAGGTTAGAGATTACGCTGCGCTTCCATCCGGTCATGCAAAATTCTGATTATCGCGATCCCATAGGCAGTGATTCGAAAATAAATCACGTGACTCTCCACGCTGCAGCGTCGGTAACCGGGGCGGATCGCGTCGCATGCGGGTGCTGTTTTGGGACGATCAGCCAACTGCTCGAAAGACGCAGTCAGGATGTCGATGTAGCGATTGGCCTGATCCAAACCCCATTGTTGAGCTGTATAAGTCCAGATAGCCTCAAGATCCGCTTCGGCGGCGGGGGTAAGTCGGTATTCAGCCATGCGCCCTCAACATTCTCTTTTTGAAAGCATCAGCATCGAAAGGCCGGGGGGCACCACTGGATTCTCCTTCTCGAAGGGCTGCGCGGACGGTTTCCAGTTCAGCGTTTCGCTCTTGCTCTCGACGGATCAAATCGCGGATATATTCGCTGTCGTTGGTGTAATGTCCCGCTTCTATTTGAGCTTTGATCCAATGGTCTTGCTGGTCAGTCACGGTTATGGTTTTGCGTACGGTAGCCATGATCGGGCCCTTTGCGGATGGGGAACTTTGCGCAAACTATCATACTAATGGTGCGCTAACGAGTATGAGCCTAGCCGTTACAAGAACGAATCACAGCCTTCGGCAGCTCATGCGTATATCACTCGAACTGCCGCAGGCTGCATTTTCAGACCCGCAACCGAATCTGCTGCCCGAGCACATCCATCGGGTTAAATAATCCTTCCCCTTTGTGATCGCTTGCAGGCTCGCTACCACAGGTTCCTTCAGTGGTCGCAAAGTTTGCGTCCGACCAGGATCAATGTGGGAGCGAGCCTGCTCGCGAAGAGGCCGGCACGGGCATCGCATAACTCAGCCGGCCCGCATTACCCCGGCAATTCCAGATTATCCAGCACCCGATTCACCGCCAGTTCCCCGAGCATGATCAGTTGCGCAATCCCCATCAGCGTCCGGCGCTGCGATGGCTTGACCAGTCCGGCGAATTCCTGGGCGATGGTTTTGGCGGAGGCGAGGGTTTCGCAGGCATTGGCCAGCAAGTCTTCGTTTTTGGTGTCGGCGGTGACGGCGTACATGGCGCGGGGGCTGAAGGGTGGCGGGGTGGAGCCGGGTGGGCAGAGGTAGTGGTCGAGGGCGCGATCGGCGGCTTCGTGGAGTTTTTTGGAGTCGAGGGATTCGTAGGGGGAGGTGGGATCGGTTTCGGGTGGGTTGGGTGTTGGTTTGATCATGGTGAGACTCCGTGGTTGATTTAGCCGCCACGGCTCATCGCTAAACAAGTAAAGGTGGCGGCTGTACGCAGGTTAGCGATCCGGGTCACAGAAACCCCCGGGTAGACCCGAAGGTCTCCCACGCACAGCCACCATGACATCAAGTGCAGATCGAAAAATGCAATTGAGACTGGGCATTGGTGCGTCTGTAATGAGTCGGATCGCTAAACCCGATCGCTGATTCGTCAGCGACCGCACCACAATAGAACCCGCCCCCAAGGCGCACAAGCCGGCGGATTCTGGCTTGGCTGTAGGCAATGGCGCAAGGATTTGTAGCCTTGAGACCGTATCCGCAGGTGTCTTTTAAACAGCTTCGTTTAAATCAAAGAATTGCGCCGAACCTGATGGCCTCTTCGCGAGCAGGCTCGCTCCCACATTGCAATTCATTGCGCCGCAGTCCACCGCACCAGCCCAAAACCCAACCTTATGGCTGATACGGAATCAACTTGTCCCGGTCCATTTCAACCAACAACTGATCGAGCATCTGCCGTTTGTTCTCGACCCCGGGAATCGGCACATACCACGTCATCACGCTCCAGCCTTCGCGGGAGTAGTTGTAGGTTTTGAGCAGTTGGCCATCCTTGAAGACCGAGCCGCGCAGGTTGTCCTGGTAGTGGTAGGGCATCGGGAAGGTGAACAGGGTGAAAACGTTGACCAGCGCCAGCCAATTGACCTTGCCGTCGCTGGGTTCGGTGATCAACAGGCTGTAGCCGTTGCGGGTGTAACCGCCGTCGAGCATCGAGAACGCGCCGGTCTTTTTCAGGACGCTGACGGTTTCGCGCTGATGCTGCTCGTCGATGCGCGTATACGCCGGCCCCATGCCGAGCGTGACCGGCACGTAGGCCTGATCGGCATGGTAATCGAGCGGTTGCAAGGTGTTGGCGCAGCCGCCCAGCATCAGTGAGGCACAGAGCAGGCCGGCGACTTTTATCATCGCGCGGTTCATTGCGCGACTGCCGGGATCAGCCGGTCCTGCTGCACATCCTGCGCGAAGGCGCGGGCAATGCGGCCGAGGTTCTGTTCGCGCATCTCGCCGCCCTGATCCAGTAGCCAGACGTATTTTTGAGTGATGTTGCGATAGGTGTATTGCTTCAGTCGCTTGTCACCCTGGTACACGGTGAATTCGGTTTGCGTGTCGAATTCGTTCGACAGCGGCAGCAAGAACAACGTCGCGGTGCTCAGCAGAATCACCGGAAACGGCGGCAGGTGACGTTCCACATTGAGTTTGACCTGCACGTTGTACTCGTCAGCTTTACCGCTGCCGGTTTCGATGGTGCGGAACACACCGGTCTGACGCAGGTGGTTGCGCAGGCTGGAGCCGTTTTCCGGGTCGTCGACCATAACGTGAATCGGCTGCAGATAATCCTGAGCGTCCGTAAGCGTGCGCTCGGGCAAGGTGTTGGTCGCCGCGCAACCGGTCAACAGAGCGGCGGCAGTGAGGGCGATGATTTTTTTCATGGTTTGGCGTCCACGGCAATACCCGGAATGGGGCCGGTGAAGATGTAGGGCTGAGCACTGTTCAGGTCGAGTTTCAGCGGTTGCAGCGTTGGCAATCCTGGCGCCAGACGTAGCGCAATCAGCGCATCGCGGGCGTTCTGATCACTCCAGCGGAACGCGCAGAAACCGGCGGTCAGGCAGAACGAACGGAACTCGCCGATGTAATAGGCCTTGCCGGGTTCCAGGCGCATCGGCAGGTTGAATTTTTCCCGCGCCTCTCTCGAGGTGAAAACAGTGCCTAGCCCAGGTTGATAACGTGCGGAAAAGAACTGGAAATCATAGAACTCGTAATCGCCCGGCTTCAGGGGAAGCACGAATACGCTCGCTGCGCCGACACCGTCCTGAACATCCTGCGGCGTGGAGTAAGCGCCGGCCATTTTCCAGACGCCGGCCGCACCATATTCGGAACCGCGTTTGCGGAAAAAGATTCGCTGGTTGTCAGCGGCTGATTGCTTGAGTGATTGCGGCCCGATTGAGCCAACGAGATAACTGACTGGCTCGCTTGCCTTGGGTTGCAAGGGTTCGCTGACCCAGGAAGCGCTTTCGGTAATGCAGCCGCTGAGCGTCGCGGCGAGCACGACGGCCGCTCCGAGTTTGAATAGCTGAAACATGTACATCCCTGAATCTGCTTGCGTTGATTGACTACAAACAGGAAGGTCAATCAATGCCTTCCTGGCTTGGCTTTTTATGCGGGGGCGCAGAATAAACGAGGTGATGGCACTTGGCTAGCTACTGTAGGCGCTGCGGTACGCTGAAATCATTTGATTTTGATCTCAAGGAGCAAACTCATGGTTTGTGGCCGACGCAGGAACCTGTGGGCGGGTTGATCGTGTTACCTCAAAAACCCAGCGGGTACTGAACGACCACGTAAATCCGGTCAATATCATCGCCAGCCTGTGCTTCGTTGGCGCGGTGGGTGACGTGGGATAGTTGCACCGACAGATCCTTCGCGGTGCCGGACTGCACTACATACTTCAGGTCGATATCGCGTTCCCAGTGTTTGCCGCCGCTGCCTTGTTGCGGTTGATAGTCGCCGCTGTCGGCGTCGAACGGGTTGTAGGCGCCGCCCCTCGGCGCGTGCGTTCCGTCGATGTGGCTGCCGCTGACGTAGCGGGTCATGAAGTTCAGGCCGGGGATGCCGAAGGCGCCGAGGTCGAGGTCGTAGCGGGCTTGCCAGGAGCGTTCGTTGGCGCCGTTGAAGTCGGCGTATTTGATCGAGTTGGCGAGGTAGATCGAGTCGCCACCGACGAAATCGAACGGCGTGTCGCCATTGATCCGCTGCCAACCGAGCATCACCGCGTGCGCGCCGAAGCTGTATTTGCCGGAGAGGCTGAAGGCGGTGTTGTCGATCTCGCCGGCCACTGCGCGGCCGGTGTCGCGGGTGTGGTAGAGGTTGGCGTCGAGCAGCACGCCGGACTGTTTAAAATGCAGGTTGCCGTAATACTGATGCCAGGTGTCGCTCAGTTCTGAGGCGTAGAGTGCGCCGCCGACCGGGCTGCTGCCGAACAGGTCGGCGCCGACGAAACTGATGCCGCCTGCTTCGGTGTTGGCGCCGTAACCGTAGAAGTCGCCTTGGCCGGAAGAGCTATCCTGATTCTTGAACGCGGTGAAGTGCCCGGCGACCAGATTGACGTTGTCGAACTCGGCGCTGTTGAGCAAAAAGCCTGTGGCGTATTCCGGTTGCAGACGTTTGTCGGAGGTGTCGAAGACTGGGGTTTCCACGGTCATTTCGCCGAAGGCGACGGTGGTTCGCGAGACCTTCAGCTTGAACGCACCGCCGGCGCTGGAATAGTTGTTTTCGCTGCGACCATCGCTGTCGACCGGTAGCAGACCGGTGCCGGAGTGGCCCTTGCCGCCGTCGAGTTTCAGGCCGGCGAAAGCGTGGGCGTCGATGCCGAAACCGACTGTGCCCTCGGTGAAACCGGATGAGAAGTTACCGATAAAGCCCTGTGCCCATTCCTGTTTGTAGTTTTTTCCGGAGGGCGTGGGCGAGCGGTAGTCGTTGCTGAGGTAGAAGTTGCGCAGCAGAACATCGCTTTTGGCGTCGTCGAAAAAGCCGCTGGCATGGGCGGTGCCGGTCAGACCGCAGAGCATGGCAAGCAGGGTGAGGCGGGAGGGCGCGCGGTTGATCATGGTCAGGGCCGGTGGTAATCAGGATGGCGCTGATGATCGAAGATTGGGAACAAAGAGGATTGGGTTGATGTGCTGAGTTGGCAGCTTTCACCACAAAACCTGTGGGAGCGAGCCTGCTCGCGAATGCGGAGTGTCAGTTAACAAAAATGCTGACTGACACAGCGCTTTCGCGAGCAGGCTCGCTCCTACAATTTGAGTCGGGGTAGTCAATTAGAATGTGGCGGCTGTCAGGCCGCCATCGCTGGCAAGCCAGCTCCCACAGGGTTTGTGGGAGCTGACACAGTGCATTAAGCCAGCGGCGGTGTACGCGTTGGGATCTGGCGTTTGCTGCCGGTGGATTCGAAGGCGGCGGCGAAGCGCAGCAGGTTCGAGTCGTCGTAGGCGCGGCCGGCGAAGGTCAGGCCGACGGGCATGCCGATGTCGGCCATCACGCCCATGGGCACGGTGACGGTTGGCACGCCGAGGTGGCGGATCGCGAGGTTGCCGTTGGCCACCCAGACGCCGTTGCTCCAGGCGATGTCGGCCGAAGCAGGATTGACATCGGCGTCCGCCGGGCCGACGTCGGCGACGGTCGGGAACAGCACGGCGTCGAGACCGAGGCGGTCCATCCAGTCTTCGAGGTCGATGCGTCGGGTCTGCTCCAGACCGCGCAAGCCATCGGGCACGGTAGGGATTTCATTCCACGGCGTGATGCCGCGTTCGGCCATGCGCACGTATTCGTCCATGCCGGCGGCCAGATCACCTTCGCGGTTGGGCAGGGTGCCCGGGTCGTGCGGGAAGATCTTCGGCCCGTCGACATCTACCAGACGATTAAGCTTCGGGTCACCGTTGGCCTGCAGGAAGTCGTCGAACGCCCAAGCAGTCAGATCCCACAGTTCATGGTGGAGGAATTCTTTCGACACCAGCCCACGGGTGAACACGGTTGGCGCGCCAGGGCGGTCGCCTTCGCAGTTGGAGACCAGCGGGAAGTCGGTTTCGATGACTTCGGCGCCAGCGGCCTCAAGGGCCTGACGTGCCTGCTGCCACAAGTCGATCACGGACGTGCGGGTGTTGATGCGCTGGCCGGTCGGGCCACCAATGCCGGGGGCTTCGCTGGTGCCAGCGTCCGGGTCGGCATTGATGTACATGCGCGGGATGGCAAAGCGTTTGCCGGCCAGGGCTTTGGCATCTGCGGCCAGTTCGCTGTACGCAGCCGGACGCACTTCGCTGACACGCGGGATCGGCACCCAAGGTTGCAAGCGCCAGAGGTCGCCACGGGTGTCCGGGTCTTCGGCGACGACCACGTCGAGCACTTCGAGCAGGTCGGCCATGGTTCGCGCGAACGGCACGACGACGTCCATGGTCGGGGTCAACGGCCAGTTGCCGCGCACCGAAATCACCCCGCGCGACGGGGTGTAGGCGCACAGGCCATTGTTCGACGCAGGGCCACGGCCGCTCGACCAGGTTTCCTCAGCCAGGCCGAACGCAGCGAAACTCGCAGCGGTCGCGGTGCCGGCGCCGTTGGACGAGCCGGAGGCGAACGGTGCGGTCAGGTAGTCAGCGTTGTACGGGCTTTCAGCGCGGCCATAGACGCCGCGTTGCATGCCGCCATTGGCCATCGGCGGCATGTTGGTCTTGCCCAGGCAGATCGCCCCGGCAGCGCGCAGGCGCTCGATGGTGAAGGCGTCGCGATGGGCAACCAGATCGGCAAACGCAGGGCTGCCGGAAGCGGCGGTCAGGCCCTTGACCAGATAACTGTCTTTGGCGGTGTAGGGGATGCCATCGAGCGGGCCGAGGGTTTCACCGTTGGCGCGGCGGGCGTCGGAGGCGCGGGCTTCGCTCAGCGCTTCGGGGTTGCGCACGACGACGGCGTTGAGTGCCGTCGGGGTGTCGGCGCCATCGTAGGCATCAATGCGCGCCAGATAGGCCTGCACCAGCTCCACAGCAGTGGTCTGGCCGGATTCAAGGGCGGCGCGCAGTTGGGCAATGGAGACTTCGGTGACTTCCATCATCGGGTCACCTGTTGAGCGTGGATGTTCTGGGCAGAGGTTTTCATAGCGGTTCTCGTTGCACGGCTTGAAGCGACAAGGTCGGGACTGGCGCCTATTTAACACCAAGCTGCGCTTCGAGTAATCGGCGGGGTGATGGCCCCGCCGATTTTTTCTGCGTCTAGCGGATCATTCATTGATGCGCGGATGCTGCTGGACCAGCACTTTGCGCTTGGCCTCCAACTCGGCGATTTCGGCATCGATGTCTTCGATTTTCTGCTCGATGTTGTCGTGGTGTTCCTGCAACAACTCCTTGGCCTCTTCGAGGTCGGAAGCCGCCGGGGCCGCGCCGCGCAGGGGCTTGTTGGCGGTTTCCTTCATGGTCACGCCAGTGACCAGACCGACCACGGCGATGACCATCAGGTAATAGGCGGGCATGTACAGATCGTTGGTGCTTTCCACCAGCCAGGCCACGGCAGTCGGGGTCAGACCGGCGATCAGCACCGAAACGTTGAAGGCACTGGCCAGCGCGCTGTAGCGGATGTGCGTGGGGAACATCGCCGGCAGGGTCGAGGCCATCACACCGATAAAGAAATTGAGCAGCACCGCAAGGATCAGCAGGCCGGAGAAGATCAGGGCGATGCTGCCGCTGTTGATCAGCATGAACGCCGGAATGGCGAAGATGAACAGGCCAATGCTGCCGACGACGATGAAGGGCTTGCGGCCGATCTTGTCGCTGATGAAACCGATCAGCGGCTGCACGAAGAGCATGCCGACCATGATCGCGATGATGATCAGCACACCGTGGTTTTCGCTGTAGTGCAGGTTGTGCGTCAGGTAACTCGGCATGTAGGTGAGCAGCATGTAATAGGTGACGTTGGTCGCCGCTACCACGCCGATGCAGGTCATCAGGCTGCGCCAGTGTTTGGTTGCGACTTCTTTGAACGACACCTTCGGGCCGCCGGCTAGGCCTTCGCGATCGCCTTGTTCGAGTTTTTCCACGTGCTGCTGGAACGCCGGGGTTTCTTCCAGGGCGTGGCGCAGATACAGGCCGATCATGCCCAGCGGCAGGGCGAGGAAGAACGGAATCCGCCAGCCCCATTCTTCGAAGCGCTGTTCACCGAGGATGGTTGAAATCAGCACCACCACGCCGGCGCCGAAAACGAAACCGGCGATCGAGCCGAAATCCAGCCAGCTGCCGAGGAAGCCGCGTTTGCGGTCCGGCGCGTATTCAGCGACGAAGATCGAGGCGCCGGTGTATTCGCCACCGACCGAGAAGCCTTGGGCCATTTTCGCCAGCAACAGCAGGATCGGCGCCCAGATGCCGATCGAGGCATAGGACGGAATCAGGCCGATGGCAAAAGTGCTCAGGGACATGATGACGATGGTCGCGGCGAGGACTTTCTGTCGTCCGTATTTGTCGCCAAGCGCACCGAAGAACAAACCGCCAAGCGGACGGATGAGGAAGGGTACGGAGAAGGTCGCCAGCGCGGCGATCATTTGCACGCCGGGATCGGCGCCGGGGAAGAAGACCTTGCCGAGCACATAGGCGACAAAGCCGTAGACGCCAAAGTCGAACCACTCCATGGCGTTGCCCAGTGCGGCGGCGGTGATCGCCTTGCGCATCTTGGCGTCGTCGACAATGGTGATGTCTTTCAAACCGATCGGTTTGACGGTGTTCTTGCGTGATTTCATTGCGCTGTTCCCGCTCGCTGATCCAGATTACCGCTGCGATGCCATCTCCATGATGGCGCCGGCTCTTCTGGCTCAGATACATGCGGACACGAAATAATTCACCGATGGGCTGGAATTAATTTCGACAGGTGGGGCGGGTGGTCGGTGCTCTGAAGGGCTTGGTTGGAGCATTCAAGATAGTTGTTGCCTGAGCGCATGCCATCGAGAGCAGGCTCACTCCTACAATATTGCGCGGCGAATCACAATTCCCTGATCCAACACAAATCCCCTGTGGGAGCGAGCCTGCTCGCGAAGGCGGCTATACATTCAACATCGCAGTCGCCTGGCCCGGCGCTTTCGCGAGCAGGCTCGCTCCCACAGTGGTTTTGTGTTTCGCAGGGGCTTAGAGAGCTGCCTTCACCTGCAAACCCACCACCGGCGCATTATCGATGTCCTGCCCGGAGAACGCGCCCGGTTCGATGATGTATTGCAGGTTCGGGCGCAGGGTCAGCCACGGGGTGGCCTGGTAGCCGTAGCCCAACTCGATCAACTGCTCGGCGCTATCGAGGTTCGGAAACGCAGCACCATTGGCCAGCGCGGCATCCTGTTGCACATCGCGGCTGCGCGGGTTCGGCACGGCGCGGCCATAGCCCAGCGCCACGGTGTCACGCGGGCGGCCTTCGAACGGTTTGTACAAAACCACGCCGGTGCCGTACCACTTGCTGAACGGCGAGGCGGCTTCGCTGGCCGCCGAATACTGACCGAACGCATGCAGGCTGCGGCCCTCGGAGGTCGACGAGCGCCATACGGCCTGATCGATCAACAAATAATGTCCGCCACGACCGGACACTTCATCGTCGCTGCCGATGCGTTTGACGTCGGAGCTGTCGTAGTAATAGCCGAGCTTGTACTCACCCGGCAGCTCGCCGGCGTGCTTGTACACCAGCTCGATCGGCACGACGGTGCCGGTGGTGTGCTTCGGCCCCAGATGCCAGGCGCGGCTGGAATTGCCGTTGCTCTCGGGGTCGACGTTGAACGCCGCCACACGCAGCTGCCAGGACGGCGACAGGTCGTATTTGACCCGCACGCCCAGACGCGCGTTGGGGTAGTTGGTCCAGCCGCTGCCGCCGGACATGTTCAGCGGGTGACCGCAGAAACCGGCGTTCATGAAGTTGCACAGAATGCCGCTGTCGAGGCCGCCGAGGTCGTTGCCCATGGCCATGTAGCCGAGCTTCACGTTCAGCGCCGGGGTGAACAGGCTGCGCTCATAACTCAGTTCAGTCAGGCGCGTGTACAGGCCGCCGTAGTTCTCCTGAATCGGCAGCCGGTTGCCGACCAGATCTTCCGACGCGCTGTTGCCGCGCCGGTCGTTGATGGTCAGTTGCACTTTGCCAGCGTTGTCGACGCCGTAGAGTTTGCTCAGATCAAACTGCACGCCGAGCTTGATGTTCTGCGAGTAGCGCGCCGAGCGGTGCAGGCCGCCGTCGGCGTTGTAAGCAGTTTCGCCGCTGTAATCGCCAGTGAACTTGACGCCATCTTCATCGAGTTGATGACGCAAGCCGCCCCAGTCACCGGTCAAGGTGCTGCGGGTCAGCAGACCGGAATCGCTGGCGGCCAGCGCGGGGAGGGCAGTGGTGCAGCTCAGGCCCAGCAGCAGGCCAGTGGAAAGCTTGGTACGAGAAAAGCGAACAGCCGATGACATGTGAATCCTTCCTGCTGAAATCTTTGACGCAATAAAACAGCGACGCGGTGCTTTGGGGCACCGCGCGCTTGGGGGAGGTTGGTTGTGCGGCAGCGAGTTACGGCAGGGCGTAAGCCATCACGTAATCGCCACGATCAGTCGACTGGCGTGCGCCGCCAGCGGTGACAACGATGTACTGCTTGCCGGTCTTCGGCGAAACGTAGGTCATCGGGCCGCCCTGGCTGCCGACCGGCAGACGGGCTTTCCAGACTTCTTCGCCGTTGCCGCTGTTGAAGGCGCGCAGGTAGAAGTCCTGGGTGCCGGCAATGAAGATCAGGCCGCCCTGGGTCGACAGGGTGCCGCCGAGGGTTGGCAGACCGATCTTGATCGGCAAGTGCATGCGGATGCCCAGGGGACCGGTGTCTTCAACGGTGCCGACCGGAACTTGC
Organism: Pseudomonas siliginis; assembly: GCF_019145195.1. Lineage (GTDB taxonomy): Bacteria > Pseudomonadota > Gammaproteobacteria > Pseudomonadales > Pseudomonadaceae > Aquipseudomonas > Aquipseudomonas siliginis. The sequence continues at coordinate 339,682 of NZ_JAHSTW010000001.1, read as the reverse complement.
CACGCGACTTTCTGGGTCTTCATGTCGATCGCGGTCAAAGTGCCGAACGGCGGCGCCTGGCACGGAATGCCGGCCACCGACAGGAAGCGGTTCTTGTTCACCGCGTACGGCGTGCCTTTGAGCGGAACAGCGCCCATGCCGGTGTTCAGCGCTTCGCCACCGCCAGCGGCCTGGCCTTTGTTCTGCGACGGGATCATCTGGATCCACAGACCCAGGCGCATGTCGTTGACGAAGATGAAACCGTGCACCGGGTCAGTGGAGATGCTGCCCCAGTTCATGCCACCCAGCGAACCCGGGAAGCTCAGCGATTTGTCGGTACCCGGCGCTGTGTACAGGCCGTCGTAGCGCATGCTCTTGAAGTCGATGCGGCAGAGCAACTGGTCGTACGGCGTGGCGCCCCACATGTCCGATTCGGTCAGGTGCTGCGCGCCGATCTGCGGCATGCCCACGGATTTCGGCTGAGTTGGCGAGTACGGCTCGTTAGGGATGTTCGCGGCTTTCACCGGTACTTCCTTGACCTCGGTCAGCGGCTTGCCGGTGGCGCGGTCGAGCACATAGATCTGCCCGGCCTTGGTGCCGATGACCAGCGCCGGAACGCTTTGGCCGTCCTTGTCGAAGTCGATCAGGCTCGGCTGCATCGGCAGGTCGAAGTCCCACAGATCGTTGTGCACGGTCTGGAACACCCAGCGTTCTTCACCGGTGCTGGCGTCCAGCGCGAGAATCGAGGCGCCGTACTTGTGATCCAGTTCGCTGCGCTCGACACCATAGATGTCGGTGGACGAGCTGCCCATCGGCAGGAACACCGTGTTGGTCGCCGCGTCATAGGACATCGGTGCCCAGCTGTTCGGCGTGCTGCGCACATAGGTGCTGCCGTCGGCCGGTGCGTTGCGGTCCTGCGGGTTGCCCGGGTCGAACGCCCAGCGCATGGCGCCGGTGATCACGTCAAAACCGCGAATCACACCGCCGGGCATGTCGCTCTGCACGTTGTCGGCAACACGACCGCCAACCACTACGGTGGTGCCAGCCATCAATGGCGCGGACGACAACTGATAGTAGCTGTCCGGAACATCACCCAGACCGGCCTTCAGATCGACCTGGCCGTTGTTGCCGAAACCCTGGCAGAACTCGCCAGTGTCAGCGTCGACCGCGATCAGGCGGGCATCGATGGTATTGGTCAGCAGACGACGCTGGCAGTTGGCAGCCGGCGCCGGTTTGGCTTCGATGATCGAAGAGTTGCTCGGCTGAGCGATGGTGGCGGTGGCGTCGAAATAGGCCATGCCACGGCAGCGCTGCCAGACTTTCGATTGCGCGTTGATCGCGTTCTTCCACAGCTCTTTACCGGTGTCGGCATCGAGGGCGATCAGGTTGTTGTGTGGGGTGCAGATGAAGACTTTGTTGCCGACCTGCAGCGGGGTGAGCTGGTCTTCGGCGCCGTTGCCATCGCTCTCGGCGACGTCCCCGGTGTGGTAGGTCCACGCAACTTTCAATTTGTCGACGTTGTTGCGGTTGATCTGGTCGAGCGCGGCGAAGCGGCTGCCACCTTCGGTGTTGCCGTAGTGCGCCCAGTCTTTCTGCGCCTTGGCCGGCTCAACCGGAGTCAGGCCCGGGCCAGTGCCAGTGGCGGCAACCGTAGGGTGGGCAACGAACATGTTACCGGCGGCAACCGCTACACCCACGGTGAGCACAGCGGCCACGGCATACGCGCCACGACCGGCAGCGCGGCCATTGGCGCGCGCCAGCAGCGGGTAAACCAGCGCGACGACCATGCCGATGGCGCTGAACATGAACAGCCGCGAGAACACCGGCCAGAACACCAGCCCGGCGTCAGCCACGGCCCAGATCGCAGTCGCCACGAGAAATGCGGCGAACAGCCAGGCGCCTGCAGTTTTCTTCAGTGCGATCAGCACCCCGGAAACGATCATCGCCAGACCGCCGACCAGGAAGTACCAGGAGCCGCCCAGGCTGACCAGCTTCACACCGCCGACCGCGAGCGCCAGACCGAGCAGGGCGATGATCACGCCAAGGCCGACCAGAATGAACGTTGAAACGCCTGAGACGCGTTGACTGTGGTTCACATTGAAAGTCCCGTTTGAATGAAGCGCGGGATTATAGCGGTAACTAACCATTCAGTTAACCGCAGTTTTGCCATGAAAACGTGCACTTCTGTGAATCTAGCGTGGTGCAGGATGGGCAAAATGCAAGGCGAGACGGCTTTCTCAAAGTTCGAGCAGCAGCGGTCGCCATTCGATCAGGGGTGGTTTCAGCGGCTGAGGTTCTTCCAAAAGCGGTGGATCGGATTCAGGTTCCGGGGGCAACTGTTGATCGTCCTCTGGCATTTATTGCGAAGCCTGATCAACAGTGATGGCAACCTTGCCCTTGGCCCGACCTTTTTCTACGTAGTGCAAGGCGTCAGCTATCTGATCGAACGGAAAAGTACGATCAACCACCGGTTTGATCACTCCTGCCTCAATCAACGCAGTGATTTTTTGCAACTGAACGCCATCGGCACGCATGAACAGAAACGAATAACCCACCCCACGCTTGCGCGCCTTGCGCCGAATACCACTGCTGAGCAGACGCATGACCAGCCCCAGCAGCCACGACAAACCCTGCTCCCGAGCGAACTGCGCAGTCGGCGGCCCTGACAGAGAAATCAGTTGCCCGCCCGGTTTCAACACCTGCAACGATTTCTCCAGCACATCGCCGCCGAGGCTGTTGAGCACCACGTCGTAGTCGCGCAGCTCAGTGGCGAAATCCTGCTGCTTGTAATCGATCACCACATCAGCGCCCAGCGCCTTGACCCACGCGACATTCGCCGTGCTGGTCGTAGTTGCAACAAAAGCGCCGAGGTGTTTGGCCAGTTGAATGGCGACCGTGCCAACGCCACCGGAGCCGGCATGAATCAGCACCTTCTGGCCTTTTTGCACGTTGGCGACTTCGACCAGGGCCTGCCACGCCGTCAACGCCACCAGCGGCATGCAAGCCGCCTCGGTCATAACGAGATTGGCGGGTTTCAACGCGACCGCTTGTTCGTCGACAGCGATGCGTTCGGCAAACGTGCCAATCCTGTTTTCAGGCGCCCGCGCATAAACCTCATCGCCCGGCTTGAAACGCTTGACCGCCGCACCGGTGCTGAGCACCACACCGGCGACATCGTTGCCCAATATCAAAGGCATTTGATAGGGCAGGATCATCTTGAATTCGCCGCTGCGAATCTTCAGATCCAGCGGGTTAACGCTACTCGCGCGCACTTCGATCAGCACGTCGTGAGCGCCAACCAGCGGTTCGGGCAGGTTGCCAATCCGGCCGTTGTGCTTGCCGTAGCGCTCGATGAAAAATGCCTTCATTGCGGATGCTCTTGTCGGTAGAAACCCGCCGGCATGGCGGCGGGTCTGGATGAGGTCAGGCCTGAGTCAGATAACGTTGCGCCACCGCCGACTGGCGGATCTGCCCCAACAGGCCTTGCCGCGCGGCTTGCAGGGCATCCCAGCGCTCGCCTTCGTGCAGCGGCGGGATGGTCACGACTTCGCGACGGTCGAAGCCGACCAGCGCGGCGTCGACCATGTCGCCGACTTCCATGATGTCGGTGAGGGTGTTGATGTCGATACCGGCGCGGTCCCAGATTTCCGTGCGGGTGGCGGCAGGCAGCACGGCTTGCACGTACACGCCTTGTGGCGACAGTTCCAGGCTCAGGCCCTGGGAGAGGAACAGTACGAACGCCTTGGTCGCGCCATACACCGACATGCCGAACTCCGGCGCCAGGCCCACCACCGAGCCAATGTTGATGATCGCGCCGTCGCCAGCCTTGGCCAGACGCGGGGCGATAGCACTGGCCAGACGCACCAGCGCCGTGGTGTTCAGCGCGACCAGTTGCGCCACGCTGTCGGTGCTCTGCTCGATGAAGGTACCGGACTGCGCGGCGCCGGCATTGTTGACGAGGATACCGATGCGCGCGTCGTCACGCAGACGCGCCTCGACGGTTTGCAGATCGCTGAGTCGGGTCAGATCGGCTTGCAGCACTTCGACATTGACGTTGTGTTCAGCGCGCAAACCGGCAGCAAGGGCGTCCAGGCGCGACTGGTCACGGGCGACCAGCACCAGATCGTGCCCGCGTTGGGCGAAACGTGCGGCGTAGACCGCGCCGATGCCGGTGGAGGCGCCAGTAATCAGAACAGTAGGGCGAGTAGTCATGGTGTGGGCTCTTTGTCAGTTGAAGACTGATTGCGGGCCTTTATGATGATGATCCAAATCTAAACTGTCAACGGTTTTGATTATGGCCAACATCTATGTATCATCGGCCGATGAATTTTCAGCGCTGGAGGTATTCAACATGCGCGTATCCAAGGCTCAGGCTCAGGCCAATCGCGAGCACATTGTCGAAACGGCATCAGTGATGTTCCGCGAACGCGGTTATGACGGGGTCGGCGTGGCTGACCTGATGGCGGCCGCCGGTTTTACTCACGGCGGTTTCTACAAACACTTCGGCTCCAAGGCCGACCTGATGGCCGAAGCCTCGGCCAACAGCCTGGCGCAGTCCACGGCCGCCGCCGAAAGCATAAGCGTGCAGGATTTCATCGACGTGTACGTGTCGCGAGACCATCGCGACGGCCGCTCCACCGGTTGCACCATGGCAGCGCTGTGCGGCGATGCGGCGCGGCAGTCCGGGGACGTGAAAGCGGCGTTCGCTGAAGGTATCGAGCGCACGTTGCAGACGCTCGGCGAGAAATACCCGACCGCAGCGGATGCACCGCAAGGTGAGGGCCGAACCCGGATGATCGACCTGCTGGCCCGGGCGGTCGGGGCGATCATGCTGTCGCGCGCCTGCCCGGATGATTCGGCGCTGGCCGATGAGATTCTGGCGGTGTGTCACGCTTCGATGACTGAGTCGCTGCCCGCGATCGAAACTGCGGAAGAAGACACGCAGGACAGCTGAAGCGATCAGTGCTGGCGGTGCAGGGCCTTGTCGAGTGCCGCCAGCAAAACCTCTTCTTCGAAGGGTTTGCACAGGCATTCAAACGCCTGGTAATGCCCGGACTCAGCCAGCGCCGCCTCGTCCCAATGGGCGGACATGCAGATCACCGGAAACTGTCGCGACAGCTGGCGCATCACGTCGATGCCGGACAGGCCGGGCATGCGCAGATCCAGCAGCAGGCAGGCGATTTCGGCGAAGTCGGCTTCGGCGAGAAACGCTTCGCCACTGGCATAAACCTGCGCGCGATAACCGACCGAACGCAGCAGATTCGACAGGCTTTTGCGCACCGACGCGTCGTCATCGACGATGCAGACAATCGTCGGTCGGGGGTTCTCGATCGCCGTCGGACGACCCGCCGGGGCGCTCACGACAGGCTCGATGGGCCAGGCGAAGGCGCAGCGCTGATCAGTCCGTAGAGTTCGACGAGGTTGACCAGCGAGCGGGTCTGCATCTTCGCCATGATGTGTTTGCGATGAACCTTGGCGGTCACTTCACTGGTGCCCAATTGGTTGGCGATCTGCTTGTTCGACAGACCGCCGACAATCAGCGGCAGCACCTCGCGCTCACGCGGTGTCAGCTGCGCCGCCAATTGCCGCACGTGCTGAACCCGTTGCCATTGATTGAACGCAGTCGCGGCGTGTTGACGGGTGCTGCGCAGAATGCCGAGCAGTTCATCGTCATTGAATGGCTTGGTCAGAAACTCCACCGCGCCGGCCTTCATCGCCTGCACCGACATCGGAATCGTGCCGTGGCCGGTCATGAAGATCACCGGCCACGGCAAGCCGCGCTCGTTCAGCGCCGCCTGCAATTGCAGGCCTGTGGTTTCGGGCAGGCTGACGTCGAGCAACAGGCACGCCGGGCCATTGGCGATGTCGGCCTCGAGCAGTTCTTCGGCGGACTGGAAAATCCGGTGCTCGATGCCTTCGGCGCGCAACAAGCGGCTCAATGCGCTGCGCACGCAGGCCTCATCGTCAACGATGAACACCGGCACCGATTGCATATCGACCAACGGCGGCTGCGCCACCATCGGCGCCGAGGCCAGCGCGTTGAACACGGGCAGTTTGGGTTCGCGGTCTTTCAATAATCGGTAACCTCGACGGGCAACCGTCTGGATGATTTCTTTTTCCCCGAGCAGTTTGCGCAGCGAGGAAATCTGCACTTGCAGATTGTTCTCTTCGACGACGATGTCCGGCCACACCTGATTGATCAGCTCGTCCTTGCTGACGATGCGCCCATCGGCCTGCATCAGTACCGAAAGTATTTCGAACGCCCGCCCGCCCATGCGCAAGGGCCGGCCATCGAGAAAGGCTTCGCGCCGTTCCAAAGAAATCGTGGCTTGGCCGAGTCGGATCATGCGGGCCTCTGCGTTGCGGTGAGAAGGACAGGGAGCGGGCGCCGGGTTATCAGGTTCGTACGCTAGGGGACGGCCTGGCATAAAGCAATTATCCCGAGGGATAAGACGTGGGCTTCTATAGCGCAAGAAACAGCCGCGCAAGGCTCTGGACGGCCATCTTGAGGCTGCAGACGGACATCAGCGCAGCGGCTGGCCCTCTGGCAAAAAAACGCTGGGTATACTTCGCCACCAGCCTGAATCCCATTTCCAGCGGTGAATGCGTATGCCCGGCCAGCCATCTTCATCTGCAATTTCCCGCGCGGCCGATGCGCCGATGCTCGATGAAGCATGGCTGGAGAACTGTCGGTTCAGTCTGCTGCGCCGTGACCATGAACTGACCTGGTTCAGCCTTCAAGACAGCCACTCGGGCCAGAGCTGTTTCGCCGTGCGTGCGCCGATCCAGCGTCCGGCGCTGTGCCAGCGGCTGGAGCGCGATTTCCATTTGCAGTTGCCTTCGCAGTGGGCGCTCAACCCGCTCGCGCTGATTCGCTCGGCGGACGGGCCGGTGTTGGTCTACCCGCAATGGGGCGCGCCGCTGGCTGGACTGATCGACGCCGCCGGCTTACCACTCGGACGGGTGCTGAATATCGCCGTCGCCGCTGCCAATGCGCTGGTCCACTCTCGCCATCCGGAAACACCGCAAAACCCTGTGGGAGCGAGCCTGCTCGCGAAAGCGTCATTCCAGCCGACATCACCCTTGACTGACCCACCGCTTTCGCGAGCAGGCTCGCTCCCACAGTGTTCTTTATTGCCTTGGCATCTGCTGGTCGATGCTGACGACAGCGTCAGGCTGATGGGCTTCCACACCCACGCGCAGGAAACGCCGGCGACTGAACTGCCGAGCTTGGAACACTGGCCTTATCTGGCGCCGGAACAGCTGCAGCACGACGGCGTCGATTCCGAGGAGCGCAGCGACGTCTATGCGCTGTCGGCAATCATCTACGAGGCGCTGACCGGGCGCCCGCCGCTGATCGCTCGCGACGCCTCGCAATGGTTGCATGTGCACGCCGCCGTCCAGCCTGTGTCGCCAGGGCAATACCAACCCGACCTGCCGCAAGGCATTTGCCATGTGCTGCTCAAAGGCCTGGCCAAGGAGCCGGACGCGCGCTATCAAAGCATTGAATCGCTGGCCGCCGATCTGACCTGGTGCCTGCGCCAATGGCAGAAAAAAGGCCAGATCGAAGCGTTCCGCCTCGGTGCATTCGATGCTCGCGCAACGGCCACGCGCGGCGATGTGCTGTTTGGTCGTGATAACGAACGTCAGCAACTGCTTGAACAGATCCAGCGCGTGCGCAGCGACGGCATCGCTCGCGTGCTGCTGGTTGCCGGCGCACCGGGAGCGGGGAAGTCGACGCTGATCCAGCAAGTCCTGCGTAGCCAGGCACCCGGTTATTGGGCCAGCGGCAAGATCGAACTGCTGAACAATGACCGGCCCTTCGCGCCGCTGGCGCAGATTTTTCAGTCTCTGATCAGCCAAGTGTTGACCAAGCCCACGCTGGCCTTGCAGGCCTTGGCCGAGCAACTGCGCGAAACCCTCAAGGGCCGTGGCCGCTTGCTGCTGGACCTGGCGCCGGAAGCCGAACTGCTGATTGGCGCGACCGCCGAACTGCCGAACATGCCGGCGCGCCACGCCCTCGACCGGGTCAATCGGGCGCTGCTCGATGTGCTCGAAGTCTTTGCGCAACCGGGGCATCCGCTGCTGCTGTTTATCGACGACTTGCAGTGGGCTGACGACTCGACGCAGGCGTTTCTCAAAGCCTTTATCCCCCGACCGACGCGGCATCTGCTGCTGGTTCTGGCGTATCGCGAGGGCGAGTTGACGGAGCATCCGGGCGGCTGGCTCGATGAGATGCGCAGAGCACCCGCGCTGCCAGTCAGTGACCTTCGACTAGGGCCGCTGTCGGTGCAGGCCGTTGCGCAACTGATGGCGGTCGAACTCGATGCTGACGTCGACAACCTTGAGGCGCTGGCCCGTGTCGTGCACTTCAAAACCGCCGGCAATCCGTTGTTCGTCAGCCAGGTCGCGCGTGCTCTAGTGGACGAGCGTCTGCTGCGTTTCGACGCGACGACGCGGCGCTGGGTGTGGAATCACTCCGAAGTGAACGGCTATCGCTACGCCGACAACGTGGCCGAATTGATGGTGCAACGCTTGCAGCGTCTGCCGGCCAGTGCCCGTGAAGTGTTGCGCACCGCGGGTTACGTCGGTGGCCGCTGTGACGAAACGCTGTTGGGCGATTTGCTGGGGGACGATCCGGCGCAATTGCTGCGTGACGTGGATTACCTGGTCAGCGCCGGATTTCTCCTGCGCGAGCCTGGCCAACTGGTGTTTCCCCACGATCGAGTGTTGGAAGCCGCCGCTGCGCTGACCGCGCCGGCCGGGCGTTCGGCTGAGCATGCGCGCATCGCAGCCGCCATGCTCGATCAATGCGGCGAGCAGCGGCAGGCGTGGGTCTTCGACATCGCCAGTCAGATTCAGCGCAGCGCCGGCAATGCGCTGCAAGCGCCTCGACGCGCTGAATTCATCCAGTTATTGCTCGAAGCTGCCGAGCGCGCCCGCGATAGCGCCGCTGTCGAGCAGGCCGTGGATTATCTGCGCAGCGCCGAGGTGTTACTCGGCGACAACGGCTGGACGCAGCTCTACCCGCAAGCCTTCGCGGCGCGCTGGCTGGCAGCCGACTGCGCGATGTTGCTGGCGGATCTGCCCGGCGCGCAACAGCGTCTCGACGACTGTCTGGAACACGCTGCCACCGTGCTGGACCGGGCGAAAACCTACCGCCTGCGCGCCAGCCTGCGCACCTTGCATTCCGATTACCACGGCGCGATCGGCGAAGCGCTGGCCGGTCTTGCGTTGCTCGACATCGACCTGCAGCGACACCCATCGAGGGCGCAACTCGGCGAGGCGTTTGAGCGGGTTCGGCAATTGGTCGGTGCGCGATTGATCGCTGAGTTGACGGCGTTGCCCAAAGCCAACGAGCCGCGAATCGAAGTGGCCATGGAGCTGCTGAGCACGCTGATCGCCTCGTTCTTCGTGCAGGACGACATTGCTTTTCTGCACTTGGCGAAGATGGTCGAACTGACTTTGCTCCATGGCACCTCGCCGAGCAGCGGCTACGGTTTCGCCTGGTACGGCGTGATGATCGCCGACCGTTATGGCGAATATCTGGACGGTGTTGCTTTCGCCGAACTGGCGCTGGAACTGACTGATCTGCACGGCTATGAGGCGGGGCGCACCGGCACGCTGGTGGCGCTGGATCAGGTCAGCGCGTGGACCCGGCCGATGGCTTACGCGCGGCAGAAGGCTTTCGCCGCGTTTGAGTGCGGTCAGGCCGGCGGCGATCTGGGCATGTCGTGTTACGCCTGCAACCACATCGGCTCCGATCTGCTGTTCATGGGCGAGCCGCTGCCAAACGTGTTGAACGAGCTGGACGTCGGCCTGAGTTGGGTGCGGCAGTTTCACTACATCGACATCGAGCGCATTCTGCTGGCGCAACAGGCGTTTGCCAGCGATTTGCGCAATGGGCCTGAGCCTCGTTCGATCGCAATGCTGGAGGCTCTGGAACATGACCGCTTCGGCCCGCTGCATCGCGACCGCGTTTCACAGCCGACGCTGTTGTGGATGTGGTTGTATTCGGGCATGTCGGCGTTCTATTTCGGTGAAGTGCGTTACGCGTTGCGCCGTTTCGAAGACGCCGAGGCGTTGACCTGGTCGCTGCCGGCGCACATTGATCTGGCGCATTACTACCTGTTCTACAGCTTGGCACTGGCCAGTCCCGAGGCGCCGGGCTCTGTTGCCGAAAAACTGCAGAAACTGGAGCAGCAACGGCAGCGTTTTCTGCCATGGGTCGAGCTCAATCCTTCGACCTTCAGCAACAAACTGCTGCTGATCGAAGGCGCGATGGCCCGCGTGCGCGGCGAAGGGCTGGCCGCCATTCGCTGCTTCGACCAAGCGCAAATCGCGGCGGCCGCTGCCGGGTTTATCCATGAGCAAGCACTGGCACATGAACAACTGGCCGAGGTCTGCCTGGCCAACGGCCTGGTCTCCGGCACGCATCATCACCTGCGTGTTGCGCGCGACTGCTATGTGCTGTGGGGCGCTGAAGCCAAGGCGCGCCAGCTCGAAGCGCAGTATCCGTTTCTCGCCCACGAGCATTCCCTGGAAGCGGGAACGCCGGTGACGCGGGGGCGCCTTGACCTGGAAGTCGGCATTGAAGCGGCACGCGCAGTCTCGCAAGAGGTGTTGCTCGATCGGCTGGTGGAGACCTTGATGAATCACTTGATGATTCAGGCCGGTGCCGACCGCGGCGCGCTGCTGTTGGTCGCCGAGGGTGAGTTGCAATTGGCCGCTGCCGCGCATATCGAGGCGGGCAACGTGCGGGTCAGTCAGGACAACGATCGCTCGCTGGAGCAGATCGCGCCGGTTTCAGTGCTCAATTCGACCATGCGCACGCGCACGCCGCTGGTGCTCGACGATGCCCGCGCCGACTGCCCGCAAGCCTACAGCGCCGACTTGCGCGAGCGGCAGACGCGCTCGCTGATGTGCCTGCCGTTGCTCAAGCAAGGCGCGCTGATCGGTCTGGTGTATCTGGAAAACAGCCTGGTACCGAAACTGTTCAGCGCCGAACGCCTGACCATGCTGGAAATTCTCGCCTCGCAGGCAGCGGTGTCGCTGCAGACCGCACGGCTCTACGCGCAGCTGGTCGAAGACAACCGCTTGCGCGCGCAGATGGAAGCCGATTTGCGCAGCTCGCGGGCGGAACTGGCGCGCAACTCGCACCTGAAAATGATGGGCGAACTGTCGGCCTCGATCGCCCACGAAATCAGCCAGCCGCTGCTGGGCATTTCATCGAACGCCTCGGCCAGTCTGCGCTGGCTCAAGCGCGACACGCCTGATCTCGGCGAGGCTATTCAGGGACTGGAAGACATCCGCTCCGACAGCGCCCGTGCCACCGAGATCGTCCAGGCTTTGCGCGCCCTGGCCCGGCAGGCGCCGTTGCAACGATTGCCGGTGTCGATTGACGCGTTGATCGGTGAGGTCGTGCAGCTGACGGCCAGCGATGTGCACAATCGCGGGGTGAGCTTGCACACGCAACTCAACGCTGCTGACCCGGTACTGGGGGATCGGGTGCAGATCCAGCAGGTGATCTACAACCTGATCGTCAACGCGCTGGAAGCAATGGCTGGGCAGGGCGTGACTGACGGGCGCCTGGTGATTGAGTCGACGCTGTCCGATGGGCAGGTCTGCGTGGCTTTTCAAGACAACGGGCCGGGGATCGCCGAGCATCAGCGTGAAGAAATTTTCGATGCGTTCTTCACCACCAAGGGCAGCGGCATGGGCATGGGCCTGGCGATTTGCCGAACGGTAATAGGCGCCCATGGCGGGACGTTGCGCGTGGAAGACAGCGAAGAGGGCGCGCGGATCTGCTTCAGGCTGCCGCTTGCGCCGGACGCCAGGATCAAAAGCCCCTCACCCTAACCCTCTCCCGGAGGGAGAGGGGACTGACCGAGGTGTTTGGTCGAGCTATGCCGACCTGGGATATCTAGCCGAACTCCGGTTTTGGAAAGCCCACAAATCGGCGCCCTCTACCTAGGGAGAGGGCTGGGGTGAGGGGGGAGTTCACCGCCGTACCAACGCCGACCAACAGCGCTCTACCGCAAAAAAAAGCCGCGAAAAATCGCGGCCAAAAGGGAGGAGTGAACAAAACCCTTTGAAATCCGACTCAGGGCCGCAGTTCCGTCAAGCGCTGGCCCATCGTCGAATTCAGCAACCCATCGCTGAGCCGCCAGACATCCGCATCCACCAGCGCCACCCGCGCTCCGCACATCAGTTGGCGCCAGACCTTCGGCGGCATGCCCACCATGCGCCCGAACGTACGGGTGAAGTGCGAGTGATCGGAAAATCCGCATTCATAAACAATCTCGGTAATCGCCATCGAGGTCAGCAAAAGCCCTTTGGCCTTGTCGATCTTCATCTTCAGCATCCATTCCTGAGGCGAGCAGCCGGTGACGATCTTGAACGCCCGGGAAAAGTGGCTGCGTGACAGATTGCAATGTTCGGCAATCTCGCTGACGCGCAGGCTGCGGCTCAGATCGTGCAGCATGTAGGCCTTGGCGCGGCGTTCCTGCCAGCCGGACAGTGCGCCCAGTGGGCGAGCCAAGTGGCAGGAAGGGTCTGACTTCACCGATTGCGGGTTCATGGCGGCTCTCCTGATCGATGGGCAAAGTCTGGCCGCAGGCTTTATTTAAAGTCCTTAAACAAACCTTAAAAGTTATGAAGCCCAAGCCTCAGGCGTGAAACGGATAATCGACGTAACCACGCTGATCGCCGCCGAAGAAACTGCTCGGATCCGGCGTGTTCAGCTCAAGCCCATCGTGCAGCCGACGCGGCAGATCCGGGTTGGCCAGGAATGGCCGGCCAAAGGCAATGATGTCGGCGCGATTGGCTTTCAACGCCTGTTCAGCGGACTCGGCGTCGTAACCGCCCGCGAGGATCAGCACGCCGTTCCAGGTCTGGCGCAGTTGGGCAATGATCGCGTCCCAGCGCGGGTCGAAGTTTTCGTCCTTGACCGTGCCGACCATGGCCGGCTCGACCAGGTGCAGGTAGGCCAGATTCCACTGGTTGAGCGCTTCGACCAGATAACCGAAGGTCGCTTCAGGCGTGTCATCGCCCATGCCCATGAAGCGCCCCATCGGCGTCAGGCGCACGCCGACGCGCTCGGCGCCGACTTCATCAGCAACGGCGGCGACCACTTCGAGCAAAAAACGCGCGCGGTTTTCCACGCTGCCGCCATAGGCGTCATCACGCTGGTTGCTGTTGCTGTTGAGAAACTGGTCGAGCAGATAACCGTTGCCAGCATGGATCTCCACGCCGTCCATTCCAGCGTTCAACGCGTTGCGCGCGGCGCGGCGATAGTCGTCGACGATGTCGGCGATCTCCGCCGTTTCGAGGGCGCGCGGCACTGGCACATCACCCCACACGCCATTGCCTTGTTCATCGATGATAAAAGTCTTGCCCGGCACAGGCAGGGCGCTCGGCGCCACCGGCAAACCGGCGTCAGGCTGGAAACTCGGGTGGGAAACCCGGCCGACGTGCCACAGCTGCATGAAGATCAGACCGTTGGCCGCGTGCACCGCGGTGCTGACTTCGCGCCAGGCCTGCACTTGCGCATCGGTGTAGATCCCCGGCGTCCACGCATAGCCCTGGCCCTGTTGGGAGATCTGCGTGGCCTCGGTGATGATCAGCGCAGCACTGGCGCGTTGGCGGTAGTACTCGGCGTTCATTGCAGTCGGCACGTCGCCCGGCTGGCCAGCGCGCGAGCGAGTCAAGGGCGCCATCGCCACGCGATGGGCAAGGGTGTAAGGGCCAAGGGCGATCGGTTGGAACAGGCGACGGGTCATGGGTAGCTCCGGATGTCGATGAGTAGGGTTCAAGCGCGGCAGCCAGGTGCCGCGCGCCGTGCAGGTAACTTAACCGGGGGCGGCGGGGCTGATAATCCGTGGCCGGCGCTACGCAGTTTTGCGCGCAACGCAACGGCACCCGCGCTCATCGCTGATGAACGCGGGCGTGGTTCAGGCGGGTTGGGGCGAGCGAGTCAGCGGCAGATTCAGCCAGCGCCGGCCGGTGGCATTGCTGACCGCGTTGCCGAGGGCAGCAGCCATCGGCCCTTGGACGATTTCGGCAGCACCGAGGAAGGGTTCGCCCGGTTGATCGAGCAAATGCACGTCGACTTTTTTTGGCAATTGGGTGAAACGCAGAATCGGATAACCGCTCCAGTCGTAGCTGCGAATGCCGCCCGCGTCGTAGGCGACTTGTTCGTAGAGCGTCCAGCTGGCCGACTGGACAATGCCGCCCTCGACCTGATTGCGCAGGCCATCGGGGCTGACGATCTGGCCGACGTCGACCGCCGTGACCACATGATCGACGCGAATTTCGCCGGTCTGCGGATGCACCCGCAGTTTCACCGCGAGGGCGCAGTAACCCATGATGTTTTTGTAGCGGGCGAAGGCGAAACCGATCCCCGCGCCGGGCTCGTTGCTCTTGTGTGGCCAGCCGATTTCATCACGCACGCGCTCGATCACGGCGCGGGCACGCGGATCGCGCAGATGCGCCAGGCGCAACGCTACCGGATCGAGCCCTCCCTTGATCGCCAACTCATCAATACCCGCCTCGATCGCAAAGATGTTGATGTGCGCACCGAGCGAGCGCATGGCCGAAGTGCGGAACGGCATGGTGGTGACGAAATTCATGTTGATCCGCGTCGCGCCCAGTTCATACAGCGGCACCGCGTTGCGATCACCGTCACCTTCGGGCTGAGCGATTGGCACCGACGGCGCCGAGGCGAAGGGTCTGGCCAATAGACGTGCCGGCAGCAAACGCCCGGCATTGACGATGCGTTCGTTGTGCGGCGTGGTCCACAGCTCGTAGTTCCAGTCCTGCAAACGGCCCTGACTGAGGCCGGCATCGACTTCGGTGACCATCGCCGAACTGTACGGCTCCCAGAGATTTTCCTGCTCGCGCATCCATTGCACGCGCACCGGCGTGCCCGGCAGGCGCATCGCGATCAGCGCAGCATCGGCGGCGGCATCATCGGCGCCGTTGTGGCCGTAGCAACCCGAGCCTTCGGTATGAATGCAGCGCACACGTTCCGGCGGCAGACCCAGCATCTCGGCGATACCAGCGCGCAATGGATAGACACCCTGGGTGTGGGTCCACACCGTGAGCACGCCATCGTTAAACCAGGCCACCGCACAGGACGGGCCGATCGAACCATGCATCAGATACTGCTTGGTCACCCGCGCTTTGAATCGAGTCTCGGTCGCGCCGCCGGCATTGCCGTTATTACTGATCGGATAGCGCTTAGACGGCAGCTGCTTGAGCAAATCGTGAATCCCGGCGGCTTCGGGAATCGCCTCGCCGCCGCTCCACTTGGCACTTTCCATGCCGGCGCGCATGGCCTTGATCGCTTGCCACTCATCACCGGCGACCACGGCCAGATAGTTGCCGTCGCGAATCACTTTGACCACGCCGTTCAACGCCTCGATGGATGCGGCATCGAACGCCTGAAGCGTGCAGCCGGGACGCGGCGGGCGAATCACCCGCGCATGCAGCATGCCCGGCAGGCGCATGTCCTGGACGAACGCCGCGCCGCCGCTGACCTTGGCCGGAATGTCCAGGCGCGGCAGGTTGTGGCCGATCAGTTTGAAATCGGCCGCCGCCATCGTCGGTGATTGCGCCTTGGCGTATTGGTGCACATCGACATGCTTGACCGCGTCGGCATAAGCCATGCGCTGGCCGGTCGGCCCTTCGATGATGCCGTCGCGAGTGCTCAGTTGCGCAGCGTCGATTTGCCAGCTGCGCGCGGCGGCATCGACGAGCATTTCCCGCACCTGGGCGGCAGCGTTGTACAGCGCGGTGCCGCTGTCGAAAATGCTGTGGCTGCCGGCGGTGTAGCCTTCGTTGGGCGTCAGCGCGGTGTCGGCGGTGAGCAAATTGACGGCGCTGGCCGGCACCTGCAAACGCTCGGCGGCGATTTGCACCAACGCGGTTTTCACTCCAGTGCCCAGTTCGACTTTGCCGGTGTACACGGTGATGCCGTCGGCGCCGATGCGGATCCACGCGTCGAGGTAAGGGTTGGTGCGCAGGCTGCCGGGCAGATCGGGGGCCAGGACCACGGTGCCGAGGGTGTCGACTTCGGTGTCGGCCAAGACACGCCGCGCTACCGGCATCAGGGTGAAGGCCATCAGCAGCGCGCCGCCACGCAGGAAGGCCCGGCGGCTGGGGTTCAAGCCGTTTGCTTCGCTCATGTCCGGCTCCCGTTGTGCCCGGCCACCTGCTTGATCGCCTCGATGATGCGCAAATGGGTGCCGCAACGGCACAGATTGCCGGCCATGTGTTCGCGGATGGTTTGTTCGTCCGGGTGCGGGTCACGTTCGAGTAACGTTTGCGCGCGCATCAGCATGCCGGCGATGCAGTAACCGCATTGCGCGGCCTGCTTGTCGATAAATGCCGCCTGCAACGGGCCGGGTTTCTCTGCGCTGCCGAGGCTTTCCACGGTGCGGATTTTTTTCCCTTCAAGGCCGGCGCAAGGCGTCAGGCAGGCGAACACCGGCTGGTCGTCGACGATCACCGTGCACGCGCCGCACTGGCCCAGGCCGCAGCCGTACTTGGCGCCGTTGAGGTTCAAGTGATTGCGCAGCGCGTACAGCAGCGGCATGTCCGGCTCCAGCTCCAACGGTTGGGCGGCTCCATTGACGTTGAGAGTGATCTGGCTCATTTCGTCTCCTGACGTAACGCTTCAATAGTGGAAGAAAGGTCGGTCCATTGCTGATCGGGTCTGGCTTGCTCGCGCAAGTACGCCGCAAGTGCGCCGAGCTGGGCGTTGTCGAGGCTGGCGGCGAACGGCGGCATCACCGGGCCGGGCGCGCCGGGAATGGCGGGCACGCCTTCGAGTACGGTCTTGAGAAAGTTGCGCGGGCTGGCCGCTTGCAGCGCCGAAGTGCTTTGCAGGCCTGGGCGGCCGTCGATTTCGCGCATCGGCGCGGCGGGTGCGTGACATCCGGCGCAGGCGCTGCTGAAGAGCAGGGCGCCGCTGCTGTGATCCGCTGGACTGCTTGGCGGCTTTTGCGCGGTGATTTCGGTCACCGCGTGCGGGCTTTTCAGGCTCAGCAGGTAGTCGGCAATCGCTTCGGCTTCACTGGCCGGCAAGCGCGCCAGACTCAGGCTGACCGGGCGCATCGGGCCGGCGGGTGTGCCGTGACCATCGACCACGTCAGCGCGCAGGTAGCCGACCAATTGCTCGCGATTCCATGGATTGGCGCGTTGACCGAGGCCGACCAGTGCCGGCGCTTCCCAGCCATCGACGCTGCCGCCCTGAAGGTATTGCGAGGATTTCTCCGCGCCAATCAGGTTCAGCGGCGAATGGCAGCCGGCGCAGTGGCCCGGGCCGTCGACCAGATAGCGTCCGCGATTCCATGCCGCGCTGTGTTCGGCCAGCGGCGTCAGTGGCTCGCCATGCAGAAACAGCAGGTTCCAGAACGACACCAGCGGGCGGATGTTCATCGGGAAATTCATCTGGTTCTGCCGCGCCGGGGCGTGTACGGCGGGGCCGCTCATCAAGTAGGCATAGGCGTCGGCGATGTCTTCGGAGCTCATGCGCCGGTAGTGCACGTAAGGAAAGGCCGGGTAGAGAAAGTGGCCGTCGCGGGCAATGCCTTCGCGCATCGCCCGCTCGAAGGCCGGCAATGACCACTCGCCGATGCCGGTCTGCGCATCCGGGGTGATGTTGGTGCTGTATAGCGTGCCGAACGGCGTCACCAGCGGCAGCCCGCCAGCCAGGTATTCGCCGCCGGGGCGGGTGTGACACACCGCGCAGTCGCCGGCCTCGACCACCCGTGCACCGCGTTGCAATTGCGCAGTATCGAATGACATGGGGCGTTTGATTGGCGCGATCGCCGGGCGCCACATCAGCGCGACGGCGGCGATCAGGCCGAGCACCGCGAGCACGCCGACGCTGATCCACAGGGTTCTGGATTTGAGCAAATGGCTGTTCATGGTCGGCAGAAAAACGCGGCGGACAGTGGCAGGACGAGTGCAGTGCGGGTCATGGAAACGCTCCTTGTAGCAGCCGGGAAGGGCGCCGATGCGGACGTCAGCGCCAGGGCCAAAGCGTAGAGAAGACCCTTGCAGCGGAGAATCACCGGCCCGCGCAACAGCGCGTTGCGCCACAAGCAACGTTGCGCGCCACGCATCAGTGCGTTGCCAGTGGCACGGATTCTCGCCCCCGCCGGCTGACCGTAGCCTTGGCACAACTTTCCCGAACTCAACGAGGTGTCACCATGCTTACGGGCAACCCTGCCGTTGCGGCCCCGGCCGAACAGCCTGCTTCACTCTCCGGCCTGATGGTCGCGTTTCTGGCCTTCTGCTGCGGCGCGGTCGTCGCCAACCTGTATTACGCACAACCCATCGTCGAACTGATCGCGCCGCAGATCGGCCTGTCCAGCGCCAATGCCAGCCTGATCGTGTCGCTGACGCAGTTCGGTTACGCGCTGGGTTTGTTGCTGCTGGTGCCGCTGGCTGACCTCATGGAAAACCGCCGTCTGGTAGTCGGTTTCACCCTCGCCGCCAGCGTGACGTTGCTGTGCGCTGGCCTGACCCATTCGCCGTCGCTGTTTCTGCTGCTCTCTTTGCTGATCGGCCTGACCTCGGTAGCGGTGCAGATTCTCGTGCCGTTGGCTGCGCATTTGGCGCCGGAAGCCAGCCGGGGGCGCGTCGTCGGCAATATCATGAGCGGCCTGCTCCTGGGGATTCTGCTGTCGCGGCCGCTGTCGAGCCTGTTGGTCGAAGTGTTCGGCTGGCGCGGGGTGTTTTACAGCGCGGCGGCACTGATGGCGGTGATCGCGTTGATCACCGCTGTGGCATTGCCGCGCCGGGTGCCGACGCACAAAGCCACCTATGTCGCGTTGATCGGTTCGGTGTTTGCCTTGGCCCGGCGCTTTCCTGTGTTGCGCCAGCGTTCGCTGTATCAGGGTTTGCTGTTCGCCAGTTTCAGCCTGTTCTGGACCCTGGCGCCAATTGAGCTGATGCGTCATCACGGCTTCAGCCAGGCGCAAGTCGCGATTTTCGCCCTGGTCGGTGCGGTGGGTGCAATTGCCGCGCCGATTGCCGGGCGTCTGGCCGATGCCGGGCACGGTCGTCGCGGTACCTTGGTGGCGTTACTGCTGGCGCCGCTGTCACTGTTGATCGCCGCGCTGCCGGGCAGTGGTTACGTGTGGCTGGTGGTGTGTGCGGTGCTGCTGGACTTTGCCGTGCAGCTGAACATGGTCCTCGGCCAGCGTGAGGTCTACGCCCTCGACCCGCACAGCCGCGCCCGCCTGAATGCGGTGTACATGACCAGCATTTTCGTTGGCGGCGCCCTCGGCTCACTGGTCGCCAGCCCGCTGTACGAACACTTCGGCTGGAACCTCTCGGCCGTCGCCGTGGCGGTGTTGCCGGCGTTAGCGCTGGCATTGTTCCTGAGTCGCAAGGCTGATGTCTGAGGTCGCGATGAGGCCCGGCAAGCACGACGATACAAGACGTGTGGCGAGCGCTGATGCACAATCAGCGGCGTTCCCTCACCACCGGATCCCGCTTATGGACAAGTTGCTGGCCTTGAAGATGTTTGTTGAAACCGTGCGCTGCGGGGGCTATTCCTCGGCGGCGCGCAAGCTTGGGATTTCGACGTCTTCGGTGACACGGCAAGTGGCGGGGCTGGAGAACGAGTTGGGCGCCAGCCTGCTCAATCGCACCACGCGCAATACCAGCGTGACCGTCGCCGGTCAAACCTATTTCGAGAAAGCCGTGGCGATTCTCGATGCCATCGACGAAGCCGATGCGGTGGTCGCCGATCGTGGCAGTGATGCCCAGGGTCGCTTGCGCATCAGCGTGCCGGTGGAGTTTGGCCGCCGGCTGATCGCGCCGCACCTGAGCCGCTTGCTTGAACGCCATCCCGGGCTGGAGATCAGCCTGTCGCTGAGCGATCAGGTCAGCGATTTGCTCAGCGAGCAGATCGACGTTTCAGTGCGGCTCGGCTCGACGGTGGTCAGCGAGGACATCGTCAGCAAACGCGTCGGCCACTTTCAACGTTGGATTGTCGCCAGCCCGGATTATCTGGCGCGCAGCGGCGTGCTCGAACATCCGCGGGATCTGCTTGAGCACCAATGCCTGCGCTTCGACTACGGCGGCAGCCATCATCACTGGACCTTTCAGGGCGACGAAGAGCCGATTCAGCTCAACGTCCAGGGCCGCCTGCAAAGCAATAATGCCGACATCCTGCGCGAAGCGGCGATTGGCGGTGGCGGGGTGGCGCTGCTGGCCGACTGGCTGGTGCGCGACGACGTCGCCGCCGGACGCCTGACGCGCTTGCTTGAGCACTACGAGGTCAATCCCGGCAGCGCCAGCAGTTGCATCAACGCGCTGTACCTGCCCAACCACCGTGGATCGAGCCGGATCAACGTGTTCATCGATTTTCTCGTGGAAATCCTCAAACCCGCCGCTTAGTGCTGCACACTCTGTTGCTGCAGCCGCTGCACACTGCTTGTATGCTTGCGCCCCGGAACACGTGGCCGCCGTGAGTGCCGACGTTCGAATGATGGCTGGAATGGATACCGGACTTCCTTAAGGTACTGACGTGAAGCGTGATACTCGCCTTGTAATGCTCCTGCTGCTGGTGATCGGCTGTTCCCTGACTTCGCTGACGATCTGGAAAGTCTGGTCTTCGCGCGAGCGTGCGCTGGCGGAAGTCGATGTGCATGGCTTGAACCTGACCCAGGCGCTCAACACCTACACCGAAGGCATCGTCCGGCAAAGCTCGCTGCTCTTGCTCGGGCTGGTCGAACGTCTGGAAACCGAGGGCAACGGCCCGGCGCAGATTCAGCGCATCCAGAGCCTGATCGACCGCCAGCAGCCGCTGATGCCACAGCTCAGCGGCATCATCATCTATGACCGGAACGGGCATTGGCTGATGTCCTCCAACCGACCGATTCCGGAGGGCGCCAACAGCAGCGACCGCGCCTATTTCATTCACCACCGTGAAAACCGGAGCCGCGAGCCGTTCATTGGCCCGCCGATCCAGAGCCGTGCCAATCACGAATGGGTGGTGACCATCAGTCGGCGCTTCAATGACGCCGGTGGCCAGTTCGCTGGCGTTGTAGCAGTGACGCTGGGGGTGGAAAACTTTCTGCGCGTGTTCGGCAAGCTCGACGTTGGCCAGGACGGCGCGATCGGTCTGTCGTACACCGATGGCACGCTGCTGGTGCGCTACCCGTTCCGCGAGCAGGACATGGGCCGCAACTTCTCCAAATCGCCGATCTACGCCAAATACCTCGTTGACCGCTCGGTCGGCACTGCCTCCTACACCTCCAGCCTCGACGGTGTCGAGCGGCTGTACGCGTTCCGCAAAAGCGAAACGCTGCCGCTGATCACCACCGTGGCCCTGGGCAAGGATGAAGCGCTAGCGGCGTGGCGCATCGAAGCGGCGTTGTCGGGGGTGGTAGTGATCGGGCTGCTGGGGCTGACCGGATTGATCGGCTGGTTCCTGATTCTCGATATCCGCCGCCGCACTGAGGCTGAAGAGGCGTTGCGCGATGCCCAACAGCAATTGCTCGCGTCCAATCGGCAGCTGGAATTACTGGCGCTGAAGGATGCGCTGACCGGCCTGGCCAACCGCCGCTGTTTCGATGAAACCCTGACGGTGGAAGCGCGGCGCGCGCAGCGTGACGGGACTTCGCTGGCCTTGCTGATGATCGATATCGACCACTTCAAATTGTTCAACGATGCCTTGGGCCACGTCGCCGGCGATGCCTGCCTGCAAGCGGTCAGCAAGATTCTTGAAGGCTGCGTGCGACGCCCCTCGGATCTGGTCGCGCGCTACGGTGGCGAGGAAATGGCGGTGATCATGCCGGCCACCGACAGCGCCGGTGCGACGGTGGTGGCGCAGTTGATGCTCGAACGTTTGCAGCAGGCGAACATCGCCCACCCGGGCAGTCCGTTTGCTCGGATTACGGTGAGTATTGGCATGGCGGTGGGAACGGGCGCTCAACTGGATTCGCTGCCGGCGTTGATCCATACCGCCGATCAGGCGCTGTACCGCGCCAAAGCGGCGGGGCGCAACGGGATAGCCGGGCAGGCCTGAGGCGCGCTAGAAAGCTTCGCCCTTATCCAGTTTGGCCAACAGCGTCTGCCCGCGTTGCCACAGCGCATCCTGCTTGGCCAGCGGCATGCGGTCGAGGTTCTTGTACATCATGCCCATGCGCTGATTGCCGCGCAGGATGTCGCCGTGGCGCATGAGGAAATGCCAGTACAGCGCATTGAACGGGCAGGCATCGTCCGCGCTGCTTTCCTTGACCTTGTAGGCGCAGTCGCCGCAGTAATCCGACATTCGATTGATGTACTGGCCGCTGGCGCAGTAAGGCTTGGAGCCGAGATAACCGCCGTCGGCGTGCATGACCATGCCGAGGGTGTTGGGCAGTTCGACCCAGTCGAAAGCGTCCATGTAGATCGCCAGATACCACTCACAGATTTCCTTCGGCGCAATCCCGGCGAGCAAGGCAAAGTTACCGGTGACCATCAGGCGCTGAATGTGGTGGGCGTAGGCATGTTGCAGGCTTTGGCCGATGGCCTGGCGCATGCAGTTCATCTGTGTCTGCCCGGTCCAGTAGAACTCCGGCAGCGGACGCGAGTTGCCAAACACGTTGCCCTCGGCGTAGTCCGGCATCTTCAGCCAGTACACGCCGCGCACGTATTCACGCCAGCCGATCAGTTGCCGAATGAAGCCTTCGGCAGCGTTGAGGCCAATGCTCCCCGACCAGTACGCCGCCTCGACATCGCTGCACAGCTGGCGCAAATCGAGCAGGCCGATGTTCAGCGCCGCGCTGATCCGCGCGTGAAACAGGAACGGTTCGTCGCTGGCCATGGCGTCCTGGTAATCACCGAAGCCGGCCAGCGCGTAGTCGAGAAAGTATTGCCACAGGGCCTGAGCATCGGCGTGGGTCACCGGGTAATTGAAGTCATCCAGCGTGCCGTAATGGCTGGCGAAGCGCTCGCCGACCAACGCCAGCACCTCTTGGGTGATTGCGTCATTGGCGAAACGCGCCGGGTAGGGCGGTTTGGCGTGTTTGGGCAGCGCCTTGCGATTCTCCGCATCGAAATTCCACGCACCGCCGACCGGCGTGCCGTCACCATTAAGCAGCAGCCGACTCTTGCGCCGCATCTCGCGGTAGAAGAACTCCATGCGCAGCTGTTTCTTGCCGCTGGCCCAATTGGAGAACTCTTCGCGGGAGCAGAGGAAGCGGCTGTCTGAATGCCAGTGCACGGGCAAGCCCGAATCTTTGATTGACTGCTCAAGGCGCCAGTCGCCGCATTCGGTGATATGAATCTCTTCTGCGCCGGTGAGGGTTTGCCAGCGCTGCAATTCGCCGGGGATGGAGCCGCTGTTATCCGGGTCGTCGAGGCGGACGTATTGGACGCGGTAGCCTTTATCGCGCAACGCCTCGGCAAAGTGGCGCATGGAGCTGAAGATCAGGGCGATCTTTTGCGGATGATGGGCGACGTGGGTCGCTTCCTCCATGACCTCGACCATCAGCAGCAGGTCTTGCTGGGGATCGAGTGGCTGCAGGGAGGCCAGGTCGAAAGACAGCTGGTCGCCGAGGATCAGGAGCAAACGGTGGGCAGGGGGCATGGAGCGAAGTCCGGTGAACGATTCGAACTCCAATAGTTATACAGATTGTTTGATATGTATAGGTTTTAGCGGCCACTGACATCCTATTGTGGGAGCGAGCCTGCTCGCGAAAGCGTCCTGTCAGTCAATACAAGTGCTGACTGACCCACCGCCTTCGCAAGCAGGCTCGCTCCCACAGGAACTTGTTTGGGGTTCTTAGGCGGGGTAGGTCGGATAGTCGATATAACCCTCGGCACCGCCGCCATACACCGTCGCCGGATTCAACTGATTCAACGGCCAGTCATTGGCAATCCGCGCCGGCAGGTCCGGGTTGGCCATAAACGGTCGGCCAAACGCAACGAGATCGGCCAGCCCCGACTCAAGCAATTGCGCGCCGGTTTTGGCGGTGTAGCGCCCGGCATAAATGATCGCGCCGCTGAACGTGTCGCGCACGGCCTGGCGAAAGGTCTGCGGCATCGCTGGCGCGTTGTCCCAGTCGGCTTCGGCGATCGACAGGTAGGCGATGCCGACGTCTTCAAGAATCTTGATCGCGGCAATGTAAGTTGTGTGCGGATCTTCCTCGACCAGGCCCAGATACGTCCGCGCTTCATCGGTGGTAGTGAACAACGGCGCGAAACGCACACCGACCTTGTCCTTGCCGATGCATTCGGCGACGCCGGCCACCACTTCGCGCAAAAAGCGCAAGCGATTATCCAGTGAGCCGCCGTATTGGTCGGTGCGCAGGTTGCTGTGGGCGGAGATGAACTGGTTGACCAGATAACCGTTGGCGCAGTGCAGTTCGATGCCATCGAAACCCGCATCCATCGCGTTGCGCGCGGCCTGGATGTACAGCTGAATCAGTTCCTGCACTTCATCGGTGCTCAACGCGCGCGGAGCGGACGGCGGCACCAGTTCACCGACACCTGGCGCGGTTTCGATGAACACGCTGACGCGGTCCGTGGCGACCGCAGAGGCCGACACCGGCGCATCGCCGTTGGGCTGCAACGCCGTGTGCGAGACCCGACCGACATGCCAGAGCTGGGCGAAGATCACCCCATCCACCGCGTGCACCGCCTCGGTGACTTTGCGCCAACCGGCGATCTGTTCCGGCGTGTGAATGCCCGGCGTCCACGCATAACCTTGGCCGCGCGGTTCGATCTGCGTGCCTTCGGTGACGAGCAAACCGGCACCGGCGCGCTGCTGGTAATACTCGGCCATCAATTCGTTGGCGACATTGCCCGGTTGCGTACTGCGCTGGCGGGTGAGGGGCGGCAGGACGATGCGGTTTTTCAGGGTGTGGGCGCCCAATTTGGCAGGCGTGAAGAAAGCATTATTCATGGAGTAAGCCTTGAATCTGATTAGACCAGTCGACTAGTGACTGGGCAAAAAAACAACGCCGGGCTGTACGCACGCGGCGTTGATCGGGTTGGAGCAATGGATTCAGCCGAGCATTTTCAACAGCTTTTCGGCAACGGCGGAGGAGCTGGCCGGGTTCTGGCCGGTGACCAGTTGACCGTCAGCGACCACATGCACCTGCCAGTCGGCGACTTTCGAGTAACGCCCGCCCAGACGCTGGAACTCGTCTTCGATGAGGAACGGCACCACGTCAGTCAGACCAACAGCAGCTTCTTCGGCGTTGGTGAAACCGGTGACGTCGCGATCTTTGACGATCGGCTGGCCGTCAGCGCGCACCACATGACGCAATACGCCGGGTGCGTGGCAGACAAAACCGTGAGGTTTGTTGGCGCGGTCGAAGGCTTCGATCAGCGCGATCGAGGCCTTGTCTTCGGCCAGATCCCACAGCGGGCCGTGGCCACCTGGGTAGAACACTGCGTCGAAATCCTCAGCCTTCACGTCAGCCAAACGGCCGGTGGTGGCGAGTGCCTGTTGTGCGGCCGGATCAGCGCGGAAGCGATCGGTTTCGGCAGTCTGCGCGCTTGGCTCATCGCTTTTCGGATCGAGCGGCGGCTGGCCGCCGGCAGGCGATACCAGGGTGACGTCGGCGCCGGCGTCCTTGAAGGCGTAGTAGGGCGCGGCGAACTCTTCCAGCCAGAAACCGGTTTTCTTGCCAGTGTTGCCGAGCTGATCGTGGGAAGTCAGAACCATCAAGATTTTCATAGAGCACCCTTGGGTTGGTCTGGCATCGGCAAGAGGCGAGGGATTCGCTTGATGTCGGTGCCGCATGAATTTGTGTGTCGGGGCGCAGCATAGTTTCCAATTAGACCAGTCGTCTAGTAATTTTTTCAGAAAATGTTTTTGCCCGTCGGTTATGGCAAACTCCCGGTCCTGAAAACTATACGACTGGTCTATTGTCTGGAATTTTGCGCACCATGAAGCCGACCTTTGACGACACCCGCCAACACTTGCTCGACACCGGCCACCGGATGATGGCCGAGAAGGGCTTCACCAGCGTCGGCCTCAACGAGATCCTGCAGACCGCCGGCGTGCCGAAGGGCTCGTTCTATCACTACTTCAAATCCAAGGAGTTGTACGGCCAGGCGCTGCTCGAGGATTACTTTGTCGACTACCTTGCCGATATGGAGCGCCGCCTGACATCGCCTGGGCTGACTGCCTTCGAGCGTTTGATGGATTACTGGCAGGGCTGGCAGAACCGCTGCACCCTCGAAGGCCACGGCGATGAATGCCTGGTGGTGAAACTCAGCGCCGAAGTCGCCGACCTGTCCGAATCAATGCGCCTGACCTTGCGCGACGGTGCCGAACGCATCGTCGCGCGCATCACCGAATGCATCGAACAAGGCCAGACCGACAAAAGCCTGCCGGAGGGCGATGCGCGCAAGTTGGCGGAGACGCTGTATCAGCTCTGGCTCGGTGCCAGCCTGCTGAACAAATTGCAGCGCACCGGACAGTCGCTGGAAACTTCGATGGCGATGACCCGGCAGTTGCTGCGAGTCTGAGCCTCGCCGCAGATCCCTTGTAGGAGTGAGCCTGCTCGCGAAGACGGCGGCACATCCAACATCTTCTTTAACTGACCCAATGCATTCGCGAGCAGGCTCGCTCCCACACTGTTATGGGCCGAACCATCGATCTTTATTCAATCCCCAATCCTGTGGGAGCGAGCCTGCTCGCGAAGACGGCGGCACATTCAACATCTTCATTGCCTGATCCAACGCAATCGCGAGCAGGCTCACTCCTACACTGTTTCGTGCTGAACCATCGATCTTCATTCAATCCCCAATCCTGCGGGAGTGAGCCTGCTCGCGAAGACGGCGGCACATCCAACATCTTCTTTAACTGACCCAATGCATTCGCGAGCAGGCTCGCTCCCACAGGAGATCTGTGTTGATTGGTGGAATTGGAGATCAGCAGGCCATTCAAAACTCAGGCAGAACTGCTGTCCTCTTCAGGCAGTTGGGCAAACCACTGCGCGTACGGCGTATTGCTCACTTTGAATCGGTTGTAATCCGGGCTGCCGTCATCCCACCACACCGGCCCGCGCTCACCCAGCGCGACTTTGGCGTCGTTGACGCGAGCTCTCGCTGACTTCAACGCCTGTGCATCGTCGCCACGCTTCGCCTCTCTGACCGCACGCCGCGCTGACATGAGTTCGGCTACAAACGCCTCACGCTCGGCGGCTGGCAGCGCTGGATTGCTGCAACGCCATAGCTGTTGCTTGACCACAAAATAGCGGCCATCGGGGGTGGTGGGGTACATGGGCGATATCCCGCGTGATCCAGTCTCAGACCGGGTAGGACAACTCGCCGATGAGTTTATCCAGCGTAATCGGATAATCGCGCACCCGCACGCCGCAAGCGTTATAGATCGCATTGGCGATCGCCGCCGCCGCGCCGCTGATACCCAACTCGCCAACGCCTTTGGCTTTCAACGGGGTGGCATACGGGTCGACTTCATCGAGAAAGATTACTTCCTGATGGGGAATGTCGGCGTGCACCGGCACCTCGTATCCGGCCAGATCGTGATTGACGAAAAAGCCGATTCGATGATCCACCGCCAGCTCTTCCATCAATGCCGCGCCGGCGCCCATGGTCATGCCGCCGATGATCTGGCTGCGCGCGGTTTTCGGGTTGAGGATGCGCCCGGCGGCGCACACGGCCAGTTGCCGACGCAGGCGAATTTCGCCGGTCGCCGCATTGACCGCGACCTCGGCGAAATGCGCGCCGAAAGTCTGCTGGGCAAAACGCTCGGCCAGATCGCCGTATTCCATGCGGTCCTCGCCCGTCAGCTCGCCATTGGCTGCGGCCTGAGCCAAGGCAACCTGCTGCGAGCCTGCGCGAATTTGCCCGTCGACAAACTCGGCTTGCTGCGGGCCAAACCCGACGGCGCGAGCAGCGGCTTCACGCAGTTTCATGCACGCGGCATACACGCCGGCAGTGGAGGAGGCTGCGCCCCACTGGCCGCCGGAGCCCGACGATTCCGGAAACCGCGAATCGCCCAAGTGCACCACGACACGGTCCAGCGGCACGCCCATCATTTCGGCAGCGGTCTGGGCGATGATGGTGTAACTGCCGGTGCCGATGTCGGTCATGTCGGTTTCCACGGTGATGACGCCTTGACGATCGAGTCGCACCCGCGCCGCCGAAGCGGTCGTCGGTGCGCCGCGAATCGCCGAGGCCAGCCCGATGCCGATCAGCCAACCGCCCTCACGGCGCTGAGCGGGTTGAGGGTTGCGCTGACGCCAGCCAAAGCGTTCGGCGCCAGTGTTCAGGCATTCCACCAACTGCCGTTTGGAGAACGGCCGCGCCGGTTGCTCCGGATCGACCTGCGAGTCGTTGAGGATGCGCAGCTGCAGCGGATCCATCTGCAGCTTTTCGGCCAGTTCATCCATGGCGATTTCCAGCGCCATCATCCCCGGTGCCTCGCCCGGCGCGCGCATCGCCGAACCCTCGGCGAGATCAAGCACGGCGAGATTCAAACGGGTCATGCGATTGGCACCGGCGTAAAGCAATCGGGTTGACGCGGTAGCCGCTTCGGCGCGTCCGCCGCGCAGATTGCCCGACCAGCTCTCGTGGCCGATCGCCGTGATCACGCCGTCACGGTTGGCACCGATGCGCAGGCGCTGAAGCGTCGCCGGACGATGGGTCAGGTTGTTGAACATCAGCGGCCGCGGCAGCGCGACTTTCACCGGTCGCCCGGCATGTCGAGCGGCCAGGGATGCCAACACTGCGTCGCAAAGAATCGTGCCCTTACCGCCGAAACCACCGCCGATATACGGCGAGATCAGGCGCACATCTTCCTTGGCGATGCCGAGGGTTTTCGCCAGATCGCGCACGCCCCAGTTGATCTGTTGGATCGATGTCCACAAGGTCAACTGCGTGCCGCTCCAGCGGGCAATGGTTGCGTGCGGTTCCATCATCGCGTGGGCCTGGTCAGGCGTGCTGTAGTGCTGATCGATTTGCACGGGCGCAGCGTTGAAGGCGCCTTCAAAGTCACCGGCGCTGGTCTGCGGCGGCGGGCCGAAACCGGCCGGTGGCGGTGGGGTTGCGGAGTCTTTCGCCGCCTCCAGATCGAAGGAACCTGGTTCGGCCACGTAGCGGATGTCGAGCAAGCCGGCGGCCGCGCGGGCCTGTTCGAAGGTGTCCGCGACGACAATCGCCACGGCCTGGTGATAGTGATCGACCTGCGGCCCGGCCAACGCCCTGGCTACATAAAACTCGCCTTTGGCCAATGGCCCGGCGTTTTCGTAAGTGACGATGGCAATCACCCCGGACGCTTCACGCGCTTGCGTCGAATCGATCGAGGCAATGCGCCCCTTGCCGATCCCGGTGCCGACGATATAGCCATAGGCGGCGTCCGGCACCGCTGCGTTTTGCTCGTAGGCGTAGGGAGCGGTGCCGGTGGTTTTCAGCTTGCCGTCGATGCGGTCGGCAGGTTGGCCGATGACGTTCAGCTGGTCGATCGGATTGGAGGAGGCCGGGGTGTCGAATTTCATCTGCAAATTCCTTTCAGACAGGCTAGCGACGCCCACGTAGCGCGGCGCAGCCATCGATTGACGTCGGATCTCTACGAGCCTAGGCCATCGACGCGCCACTGATAATGCGCGGTTTCAGGATGGAGTGATGAATCTCGCTCACCAATCCTGATCAACATGACAAATAGGAATACGTTTCAATTACTAATGCGACCGTATACCATGCGCGACGTTTTCACTGGCGGTTTTGCCCTTCGTTCTGGCCTATTCGTAAAGGTTTTCACCTCATGCGTCGAACTCTGCTTTCCATTTGTGTGCTGCAGGCGTTGTCTTCTTCCTCGTGGGCTGAGTCAGCCGAACCGACTTCTTCAACGCTTGAGCTGGAAGCCACCGATGTGGTCGGCACAGCGGATTACGAACGGGCAGACGGCCCGGTTCAAGGCTACCGCGCGACGCGTTCCGCCAGCGCCACGCGCACCGACACTTCGATTCATGAAACCCCGCAGTCAATTAGCGTGGTGACCAAGGACGCCGTCGAAGACCTCGGCGCCACGCGTTTGCAGGATGCGCTGGATTACGCTGGCGGCGTCGGTCGCGCGAACAATTTCGGCGGGCAGGGCCTGACCACCTTCACCGTGCGCGGCTTCACCACCGGTGAGTTCTACCGCAACGGTTTCCCGATCAACCGTGGCTACCCGAACATGCCCGACGCCAATACCATCGAGCGTCTGGAAGTGCTGCGCGGTCCGGCGACCATGCTCTATGGCCGTGGCGATCCCGGCGGTACCTTCAACGTGGTGTCGAAACAGCCGTTGCCCGAGCGCACCGTTACGTTAGGCAGCCAATTGAACGACCAAGGCATGAAGCGCGGCACCCTCGACGCATCCGGGCCGCTGGATGAAGAAGGGCGTCTGGCCTATCGCTTGAATGTGGTGGGCGAGGGCGGTGACACCTTCCGCGATCATGTCGAGACCGAGCGCTACGGCATCACGCCGGTGCTGACCTGGCAGGCCACCGACGCGACCAAGCTGATTTTCGAAGGCGATTTCATGCGCAACAACGCGCCGCTCGATCGTGGCGTGACGCGCTACCCGGCGCAGATCGGCACCGCCTCGCGCGATACCTTCTTCGGCGAGAAAGACGTCGGCAAACTGCACAACGACAACAACATGGCGCAACTGCGTTTCGAGCACATGCTCAACGACGACTGGACCCTAGGCGGCGGTTTCCAGTGGCTCGACGGCTCGCTCAAGGGTAATGCGATCGAGGCCAACGGCATTGCCGCTGACGGCCGCACGCTGGGGCGCAACTTCAACTACCGCAAGCTGGAATGGACCGACAAGGACACCCAGCTTAACCTCACCGGGCATTTTGATACTGGCGGTCTGCAGCACACCTTGCTCACCGGCATCGAGTACGAAGATTACGATTACAAGTCGATCATCCAGCGCTCCAGCGGCGCGGTCAGTGCCTACCCGATCGACATCTTCAATCCGGTTTACGGCCAGCCACGCCCGGCCCTGACCCGCACGCCGACCCACGACAAAGAGAACCTCAAGACCTACGCGGCATTCGTGCAGGATCAGGTAGCCCTCACCGACAAGCTGAAAGTGCTGGCCGGCGCACGTTTCGAGCGCTTCGAGCACGATTACGAAACCTACGTGCCCGGCGGCAAGAGCTGGCAGGCCAGCGACAACGCCGTCACCCCGCGTATCGGCGTGACCTACGATTTGACCGATACCCTGGCGATCTACGCCAACACCGCGCGCTCGTTCAAGCCCAACACCGGCGCCAGTCGCGAAGGCGGCGGCTTCGCTCCAGAGAAAGGCAAGTCGTACGAGATGGGCGTCAAGTGGGAAGCGCTGGATCAGCAGTTGAGCGTCGACGCGGCGATCTACCAGATCGAAAAACGCAACGTGCTGACCACCGACCCGGAGGATTCGACCTTCAGCGTCGCCGCTGGTGAAGTACGCAGCCGTGGTTTCGACGTCAACGTCACCGGCAACCTCACCCCGGAGTGGCGAGTGGTCGGCGGTTACGCTTACGTCGACGCCGAGGTGACCAAGGACAACACGCTGCGCTCCGGCACGCGCCTGCTGAACATCCCGAAGAACAGCTTCAGCCTGCTCAATATGTACGAATTCCAGGACGGCACGCTCAAAGGCCTTGGCCTTGGCACTGGCCTGAAATACGTCGACGAGCGCGCCGGGCAGACGTCCAACACCGCGTTTTCCATGGGCAGTTACACCGTGGTCGACCTGCTGAGCTTCTACAAGATCAACGACAAGGTGCGGCTCAATCTCGATGTGAAAAACATCTTCGATCGCGACTACGAAGAAGGCGCCTTCGGCAACGTTTACGCCTACCCGGGCGCGCCGCGAACCGTGCAGGTGGGGATTTCCTACACGCTGTAAATCGCCGCAGCGGTTGCCGCAGCCCCATGCTGGCCTGAGAGTGGCATGTCGAAATCAGACATCGGCATGCCGCACTCAGGCTAGTTGCGCGGCGGCCGGGCCACGTAAGGTGAAGCATCATTTCGTCGGCAAAGCGTCTGCGTCGCAGCTTTCGCCTGATGCCGACACCGGAAATGATGATCGCCTGACGCTCAGTCAGTGGCCCAAACGTCGATCATGAGAACAATAAGAACCCATGACTAGCCTGAACCCCAAGGACTCCAACGGTCAGTTGGCGCAAGGTTTCAAACCGCGTCACGTCACCATGCTTTCCATTGCCGGCATCATCGGCGCAGGACTTTTCGTCGGCTCAGGCCACGCCATCGCCGCCGCAGGACCTGCGGTGCTGCTCGCTTATCTGTTCTCCGGTCTCTTGGTCGTGCTGGTCATGCGCATGCTCGGCGAAATGGCCGTGGCGCACCCCGACACCGGCTCGTTTTCCACCTACGCCGATCAAGCCATTGGCCGCTGGGCCGGCTTCACCATCGGCTGGCTCTACTGGTGGTTCTGGGTGCTGGTGATTCCCATCGAAGCACTGGCCGCCGGGCACGTGCTCAATCAGTGGTTTCCCCAGGTCGATGCGTGGTTGTTCGCCTTGCTGTCGATCGTGCTGCTGGTGATCACCAACCTGTTCAGCGTGTCGAAATACGGCGAGTTCGAATTCTGGTTCGCCATGGCCAAGGTCATCGCAATCATCGGTTTCATCGGCTTGGGCTTTGCGGTGCTGATGGGCTGGATTCCCGAGCGTGAAGCCAGTGGCTTGAGCACGCTGATGGCCGAGCACGGCGGCTTTGCGCCCAACGGCATGTCGGCGGTGGTCGGCGCGTTCATCACCATCATGTTCAGTTTCATCGGCACCGAAGCGGTGACCATCGCCGCTGCGGAGTCGAACAATCCGGCGCAGAACATCGCCAAGGCCACGCGTTCGGTGATCTGGCGCATCGGCATTTTCTATCTGCTGTCGATCTTCGTGGTGATTTCCGTGGTGCCGTGGAATGACCCGCAACTCGCCTCGGTCGGTTCCTACCAGCGCGCACTGGAACTGATGAACATCCCCAACGCCAAATTCCTCGTCGACGTGGTCGTATTGATCGCGGTGGCCAGTTGCATGAACTCGTCGATCTACATTTCCTCGCGCATGCTCTATTCGCTGGGCCGACGCGGCGATGCGCCGCCGGCATTGAAGGTGACTTCGGCGGCCGGCGTGCCACGTGCGGCGGTCATTGCCAGCACGGTGATTGGCGCAGGCGTGACCTTGCTCAGCTATTTCATGCCGGCCGGGCTGTTCCAGTTCCTGCTCGCCAGCTCCGGCGCAATCGCCTTGCTGGTGTATCTGGTGATCGCCATTTCGCAGTTGCGCATGCGCCGCCGACTGGAACGGGAAAAGGTCGAAATGACCCTGCGCATGTGGCTGTTTCCCTGGCTCACCTGGCTGGTCATCGCCTTTATCTGCGCGGCGTTGGCAGTGATGATGATCACCCCTGAACATCGCCTGGAAGTGACTTCGACCATTGGCCTGGCGCTGCTGATCTCGTTCATTGGCCTGGTCACCAGCCGCCAGCATGGGCCGGAGGGCAGGGTGGTTGCGGTGAGCAAAGCCTAAGCAAACAACGCCTTGAGCCCGCGGGAAAACCAGCCGTTCGGGCTCGAAGGCAGATGCTCACGTTGATTGAATGAGCCCGTCAACGCGCAGGTTTCACCGGCGAGCGAGCCCATCAGTTGCGGCAGCAAAAAGCTGCGTTCGCATTCACTGGCGGACAGTCCGGTTTTCTCTTGCGGCCAAACGACGTTGGTTTCTGCATACGGCTTCATGGCGCACCTCCTCAATTCAAACGTCCAGCACCAGGGTTTCGCTGCCCTGCGCCGGGGCGGCGCAGCAGATCAGCACTTCGTCGTCCGCCAGGCGCATGGCCGGCGGGGTGAGGTAATGCACCTGGCCGCTGGTAAGGCGGGTTTTGCAGGTGCCGCACGAGCCGCCGCGACAGCTGAACTCCGGGTTCAAGCCACGTGCCTCGGCCAGTTCCAGCAAGGTGCCGCTGCCCGGTTCCCAGCGTGCTTCCTTGCCGGAAGTGGCGAACAACACCTTGACCGGTTCTTCAGCGACCGGCACTTGCGGCGGCGCCGGGGTGCTGATTTCGACATCGCGGATCAGCGTCGACGGGCCGAAGGTTTCGGCGTGGATGCGATCATCGGGAATGCGCATTTTGCGCAAGCCGTCGTACAGCGCCTGGGTAAAACTGCCCGGGCCGCACAGGTAGAAATCGTAGTCATCCAGCGGCAGCAGGCTTTTCAGCAAGGCGATGTCGATGCGCCCGGCATGATCGTAACCCTGCGCTGTTGCTTCCAGCGGCGGCTGGCTGACCACGCGCAGCACCTTGACCTTGTCACCTGCACGCGCAGCCAAGGCGTCGATTTCATCGCGAAAGGCCAGATCCTCGACGGTGCGACTGCTTTGCACCACCCAGGTCGGGCGCATGCGACTGATGCGTTTGCCCTGATAGACCACTTCGCGCAGCATCGACAGCAGCGGCGTCACCCCAACCCCGGCGGCCAACAGCACCAGTGGCCGGCGTTCGGTGGCGTCGACGGTGAAGTCGCCTTGCGGCGCGCGGGCTTCGATCAAGTCCAATGCCTGGACCCGATCATGCAGATGCGAAGACACCGAGCCGTCGCGTTTGACGCTGATACGCAGAAACTCGTCCGACGGCGCGCTGGACACGCTGTAGGTGCGGATCGACGCGGCATCTTGGCCGTCGAGCAAGACCTTGATCGGCAAGTGCTGGCCCGGTTCGAAGCGCGGCAGGCCGAAGCCATCGTTGGCTTGCAGATAAAACGAACGGATCTGCGGACTCTCATCGACCACCCGCGTGACGTGCAGCGCGCGCCATTGGTTGCGCAGCGCCTCGGCCTGCAGACGCTCGCGGGTCTGCTCCCAGCTGCCGGTCATTTGCGAATTGGGCGAATCGCCTTCCGGCTGCTCGGCCCAGCGCAGTGGCAATGCGGCCTGACGGTAAACGATGCGCTGCGGCTTGAAGCGCCACAGGCGCTCGGCGCCCTGGAACGCGGCGATTTGCGGATCGTCGAGCAGCACTTCTGCGCTGCCGGTCATCTGCAACAGATCGCCGCTTTCGAAATCGATGAAAGTCAGCCCGGCGCGCGGGTTGAGCAGGATGTTGCCCAAGGTGTTGAAGAACAGATTGCCGGAGAAATCCGGGATGGTCAGGGTGCCGTCCTCGTCCTCGTCCATGTGCACGAAGCCGGATTTGCCACCGCGATGGGACACATCGACTTGGCGCTCGCCGTCGCGCACCACGTAAGTGGCCACGTAGAACGAGTCGGCGGCAGTGATCATGTCGCGTACCAAGGGTTCGCTGACCGGCAAGTCGAGCGCGTTGTCGGTGGTCTCATCGACGAACGCGTAGTGGCGCAGATTGATGTAGCGCGGGCAGTTGCCGTAAGCCTGGGTCACGCTGATCTCGAGGCTGTCGTCCTCGCGGCGGCTGATATTGCCGTTCATGCGATTGCGCCGACGGGTGTGCAGCTCGATGCCGAGCATGCCGATCGCATCGCCGGGTTGCAGGCCTTGATTGGCCGGGTCGTTGGGCTGCGCGTCGAGTTTGATCTTCAGAACGTCTGGTGACGGCGAATCCATGAACCCCGGTTGACCGGTGCGCAGCGTCGCCCACGGATCGCCCTGGCTGTCGACGGCGCCGAGCACGACGAAGGGCAGTTGCGCATAGAACTCGCGGTGCTGGTCCGGCATCCAGTCGCGGGCCAGTTGCCGCTGGCCGACACCGACCATCATCTCCACCGCGCCGACGGCACGTTGCAGGGTCAGCTCACCTTCATGCCAGGGCGAGGGCTGCGGTTTCGACGCTGTGTCCATTTCGATTCTCCTCGGGTGCAAACGGGCCGGTGAGCCGCCAGGGGCTGAAGCTCAAGTGGGCTCATGTTCGCCCTCGGCCGGTTGCGAGGGAATGGCCAGAAACTGCAATCCACTGTTTCACTCGGTGAAATGATCCCTGCGCGCGCCTAAGGAGGCGGGTGATTATTTCACTGGCTGAAATGCTCGATTGTATTGGCTGAGGATTCCGCGATTTGCGGCAGGGGAGCAGGATGAGCCCCATCGACACGATCAGCGGGTCGACCTCAAATAATCCAGGAGCACGTCATGTCCCAGTCAGCCGTCAAACTGTATCGCCATCCGTTGTCCGGCCACTCGCATCGTGTCGAGTTGATGCTGTCCCTGCTGGACGTTCCGACCGAACTGGTGTTCGTCGACCTGATGAAGGGCGCACACAAAACGCCTGAATTCCTCGCCCTCAACCGTTTCGGCCAAGTGCCGGTGATTGACGACAACGGTACGGTGCTCGCTGATTCCAACGGCATTCTTGTTTATCTGGCGAGCAAATACGGCAACGGCCAGTGGCTGCCGAGCGATCCGGTCGAGCAAGCCAAGGTGCAACGCTGGTTATCGGTGGCCGCCGGGCAGATCAGCTCCGGCCCGGCCACAGCGCGTTTGATCACAGTGTTCGGCGCCGGTTACGACGCAGCTGACGCGATCAAGCGTTCCCATGCGTTGTTGCAGGTGATGGAAGACGAGTTGGCCAACAGCGCATTCCTTGCCGGCGACAAGGCAACCGTTGCCGATGTGGCCGCCTACACTTACGTCGCCCACGCGCCGGAAGGCAATGTCTCGCTGGATGAATATCCGAATGTGCGGTCGTGGCTAGCGCGGGTCGAGGCGCTGCCGAAATTCGTCGGCATGCAGCGCACAGCGGTGGGCCTGCAAAGCGCTTGATTCACAACGATGCACATATCCTGTGGGAGCGAGCCTGCTCGCGAAAGCGGTGTGTCATGCAACGGTGATGTTGACTGACAGAATGCCTTCGCGAGCAGGCTCGCTCCCACATGATTTCACTGTGTTTTCGAAGTTTTTTACAGGTTCCCGTCTATGGATCGTTTTCAGGAAATGCGCATGTTCCTGGCCGTGGCCGAGGAGGGTGGCTTTGCGGCGGCGGCCCGGCGTTTGAACACCTCGCCACCCAGCGTCACCCGCGCCATTGCTGCGCTGGAACAACGCATCGGCACGCGTCTGTTGTCGCGCACCACGCGCAGCCTGCACCTGACCGAAGCCGGGCATCGTTATCTGGACGATTGCCGAAGAATTCTGTGCGACGTCGACGAAGCCGAAGAGGCCGCTGCCGGCAGTTATCGGGTGCCGTGCGGGCACTTGAGCGTGACCGCGTCGGTGTTGTTTGGCGAGTTGTTCATCGCGCCGTTGCTGGCGCAATACGTCGATGCGTTTCCTTCGGTGCATCTGAAGGCTTTGCTGGTTGATCGCGTGGTGAACATGGCGGAAGAGGGTATCGATGTCGCCGTGCGCATCGGCCATTTGCACGAGAACAATCAGCATGCAATCAAGGTCGGCGAGGTCCGTCAGGTGATCTGCGGCACCCCCGATTACTTCGCCCGCTATGGCCGACCGCAACATCCGAACGAGCTGAGCCGCGCCAATATCGTCATGTCGTCCGCCAGTCATTTGCTCAGCGATTGGCAATTCGCCCATGCCGACGGCCCGTTGAGCTTTCGCTTCGAACCGCGCCTGGTGGTCACCGCGAATCAGGCGGCAATCAACATCGCCAGTTCCGGTTGGGGCATTACCCGGGTGCTGTCTTATCAAGTCGCCAGCCAGGTTGCGGCCGGTGAACTGGAATTGGTGTTGCAGGCCTTTGAGCCGCCGGCGTTACCGGTGCAACTGGTCTATCTGAAACATCCGCGCGTACCGGCGAAGGTGCGCACGTTTGTCGATTTCCTCAGCGAACGTCTACAACATCATCCAGCGCTGAAAGCCGTGAACAGGGTTCACGTCTAAGGCTTCAAGTTTCAATTCAGCGATGAATCACTTCGCGGCCGCAGCGGTTTCGATCAGGCTGGCAACGGCTTTCGGGTTGGACACCATCACCACGTGCGACGCGCCTTTGACCACGACGGTCTGCTTGGAGTGCGCGCGCTCGGCCATGAACGCCAGGGCTTGCGCCGGGATGTTCTTGTCCTGGTCACCGTAGACGAAGTACGACGGCACGGTTTTCCATGCAGGCTCGGTGGCGGCTTCGTTGAGCGCGGCGACGGTCACCGGGCGCTGAGTCGCGGCCATCAACTTCGCATCTGCCCGGGAAACATCGGCTGCGAACTGCTCATGGAATTTGTCCTGCTGGATGTACAAATCCTTGCCACCATCGGCCAGCTCAACCGGGGCCGACAGGGTCGGGCCAAGGGTGCTGCCAGGGAAGCGGCCGGACAATTCGGCTGCGGTTTCACCCTTTTCCGGGGCGAACGCGGCGACGTACACCAGCGCTTTGACATTGGCATTGCCGTAAGCGGCTTCGCTGATCACCGGGCCACCGTAAGAGTGCCCGACCAGCACCACCGGAGTTTTCACACTGGCCAGCACATCCGCCACCGATTGCGCATCACCCTTGACCGAGCGCAGCGGGTTGGCAGCGGCGATCACCGGGTAGCCATCCTTCTCGAGAATCTTGACGACGCCGTTCCAGCTGCTCGAATCGGCAAAGGCGCCGTGCACCAGTACCACGGTCGGTTTAACGGGGGCGGCGAAGGCGGCGGTGGCACCAAACATGGCGGCGGTAAGGGCGAGGGTAGCGAAGACTTTGTTCATGGTGATGTCCTGTCGATTGGTTAAGGTAGGAATTGAAGCGACAGTGGTATTTAGCGCGCTAAATGTGTCAGTTGTGTGTGCGCACGGCCGAACTTCGCATGCGTATGTATCTGTGTCGGCAAATGCTACACGCTGATACAAAGCGACCCATCCGCTCAGATCGCGCGGCGGATCTTGCCCGGGGCCTCGCCGTAGATTTCCTTGAATTTCTTGCTGAATGCAGCTTGCGACTGGTAGCCGACCTGCACGGCAATGTCATTCAGGCCCAGATGCGAATGGCTGAGCAGGCTGAACGCCAGCTCCATGCGCAGGTGGGTCAGCAGCACCCACGGCGACACGCCAGCGACCCGGGCGAAGGTGCGCATGAACGTTGCACGAGACATGTTCGCGGTGTCGGCCATGGCTTCGATGGTCCACTCGTGCGCCGGGTCGGCCAGTATCGCCTGACAGGTGCGGCCGAGGCGCTGGTCGCCGAGCAGCGCCAGGGTGCTCTTGTCCTGCTCCGCACGGGCCAGGTGCGCACGCAGAATCAAGGTGAACAAGGCTTGGGACAGTGAATCGAGGAGGAACCGCGCGCCCGGCTGTTCGCTGTCGGCTTCGCTGCGCAACAGCGCAATCAGGGCGGTCAGTGGCGCATCAATCGGCAAGCCATCGTTGGCAATCAACAGGTAATCGGGGAGGGCGGCGAACAGCATCGACGCGCGGTTGTAATGAAAGCCACCGCAGAGCATGTCCAGATCGGCGCTCGCGCCACCCAGCCGATAGATCGGCAACACCCCGCCTGGAATCAGCGTTGGCAGCATTGGCGCTACATCTTTACCGCCGCTGTGCAGCACATGCGGCTTGCCCCGTGGCAACAAAAGAATATCGCCAGCGCGCATCGCCAGGCGTTGCCCGCTGGCCAGTTCTACCCGGCATTCACCTTTGAGCACGATGTGATAGGGCGCCTTGCCCAAGGCTTCCTGTGGGTGATCACGTGCCCAATCACCTTGGAACTGGCAACGCAGATCGAGGCTGCCGCGCACGTTGGCCAGGCTGATGAGCTTATCGAGCGAGTTCATTGGCACCCATCACGAAGGAATCCGCAAAGTTGAGACGATCGAGCAAGACGTTGAGCATGACCGACAAAAGCGCGATTCGGTAGCACCGCAGACTGACTCCACTCAC
This sequence comes from Pseudomonas siliginis, assembly GCF_019145195.1. Classification (GTDB taxonomy): domain Bacteria; phylum Pseudomonadota; class Gammaproteobacteria; order Pseudomonadales; family Pseudomonadaceae; genus Aquipseudomonas; species Aquipseudomonas siliginis. The sequence goes on along the minus strand of NZ_JAHSTW010000001.1, from coordinate 299,942 downwards.
TTTCATTGATCTGGAGAAGTCGCATGTTCACCTCAATCAATGCCGGACTACAACAGCTTGGCAAACTCGATCGCCTCGGCATCCCGCTGATGCGCGTGGCCATCGCCATCGTCTTCCTGTGGATCGGCGCGCTGAAATTCGTCCCGTACGAAGCCGACAGCATCACGCCCTTCGTCGCCAACAGCCCGGTGATGTCGTTCTTCTACGAACACCCGCAGGACTACAAGGCGCACCTGACCCATGAGGGCGAGCTGAACGCCGACAAGCGCGCCTGGCAGACCGCGAACAACACCTACGGCTTTTCCACCGGGCTTGGCGTGGTGGAAATCCTCATCGGTCTGCTGGTCCTGTCCAACCCGCTTTCCCGCCGTACCGGCTTGCTCGGCGGTGCCTTGGCGTTCGCCACGCCGCTGGTGACCCTGAGCTTTCTGATCACCACACCTGAAGCCTGGGTCGCTGCGCTGGGTGATGGTCAGCACGGCTTTCCCTATCTGTCCGGTGCCGGACGACTGGTGCTCAAAGACGTCCTGATGCTCGCCGGAGCGCTGCCGATCATGGCCGATTCCGCGCGCCAATTGCTGACTGAACGTCAGGCCTGAATTCCTCATCCTTTATAGAGAGATCACACGATGAAAACGTTTATTGCTTTGACCCTGACCATCCTCGCCGGCAACGTGTTCGCCGCCACCGAACCTGCACAAACCGGCGTGCCACTGGATATCGCCAAAACCATCAGCATCACCGACACCAGCGCCGCCTGCGGAATTGTTCCGGTGGAGGTCGTCTATGAAGACAGCCACGGTCAGCGGCATGTCGCCACTTACAACGTGCTCGGCAATGGCTGCGGTGGCGATTAGCTCAGGTTTGGCCCATAACCGCAGCGGACTCAATTTTCTCAGTCCGCTGCAGCGTTTCCGGAACAGCGATTAACAGCAGCAGGAACGCTGCCGCTGCAACCCCGGCAAGGGTCAGGAATGCCGCGCTGTAACCGGCGGCCTCAACGACAAAACCGGCCAGCCCATTGCTCAGCGCCGCGCCCAGGCCAAACGCTGTGGTCAGCGCGCCGAGGCTGACATTGAAATGCCCGGAGCCGAGGGTCAGATCCTTGACCATCACCGGGAACAGCGCGCCGAACAAACCAGCGCCGACGCCGTCGAGCAACTGCACCGCGACCAGCCAGTACGGATCATCCGAGAAGGTGTAGAGCAACCCGCGCAGCGGCAGGATCAGAAAACCCGCCAGCAATAACGGTTTGCGCCCCCAGACATCGGCTTTCGCGCCGGCCAGCAGCGCCATCGGCACCATCACCAGTTGCGCAGCGACGATACACGCCGACGTCAGCGGCGTGGCCATGTGCAAGTTGGCTTGGGCGAGTTTCTGGCTCACCAGCGGCAGCATCGCCGCGTTGGCCAAGTGGAACAGCGCGCAGCACAGGGCAAACATCAGCAACGGGCGATTGCTCAGCAGTACCTTGAACCCGGACGGCTGATGGCTTTGATCGCCAGGCTGCAACCCGCGTGCGACGTCATGATCAATCGCCTCGGCCGAGACGAACAGCACGGCAATCACGCTGGCCAGCGCCATGACCGCCATCAAATAAAACACCGCCACCGGACCAAACAGATAGGCAAACAAACCGGCCAATAACGCTGCGCACGCGTTGCCGGCATGGTTGAACGTCTCGTTGCGACCTGTACGCCGGGTGAATGCTCGTGGGCCGGTGATCCCCAGGGTGATCGCGGAAATGGCCGGGGCAAAAATAGATGCTGCCGCCGCGCTCAAGGCTTGAGTCAACGCCACCAGACTGAATGACGAAATGAACGGCAGCAGCAGACAACTCACCGTGACCAACAGCGCGGCGATGATGACCAGCGCCCGTTTCGCCCGACTGTTGTCAACCAGCGCACCGGCCGGTGTCTGCGTGACCAGCGCGGCGATACCGGCGAGGGTCATGACTACACCGATGCTGGCCGGGTCCCAGTGGTGCACGGCGAGCAAGTAGATGGCGAGGTACGGCCCGAGGCCGTCGCGGACATCGGCGAGAAAGAAATTCAGACTGTCCAGCGAGCGGTTGTTGCGGCGATCGAGATGGCTGATCACGTTGGGCAGTCTCTTGAAAGTGAGGTCTGCGTAAATGTATCAACCTCGGCAAACTTAATGACCGAAGCGGCGGGGGATTAGTTGCAGGACGGCGGAGCATTTGCTGCTCCGCAGATATTCATGCGTCAGGCGTTTGCAGTACTTCGATCCATAACGCGCCTTTGCCGGAGGCCGCTTCACCGACACGCTTCAGCGCGCCATCCTTGCTGACCGCGTACGTACCGACCTTGGCGCTTTTCTCGCCCGTCACCAGCAGCCAGTGGCCATCGGGGGAGAAGGCGATATTTCGCGGTTGCTGTTCTTGCACCGGGTAGTTATCGAGGAACTTGAGTGCTCCTGATGCCGGATCCACGGCAAATGCCGAAACGCTGCTGCTGGTGCGCTCACTCATCAGCAGCAGGTTTCCATCCGGCGACATGCGCAGGTCGGCAGCCCAGATGCGCGGGGTCGGGTCGTCTTTGAGGTCGTTGTTGCGCGCATCACGGACTTCGCCTTGGGCCAGTTGCAAGCGTTCGGGAATGCCGTTGGCCACAGCGATTTGCGTTAACGCGCCGCTGGCGTCGTCGATTGAAAACGCCGTCACGGTGCCGCTCATTTCACCGACCACGTAAAGGAATTTGCCGTTGGGCGAGAACGCCAGGTGCCGGGGGCCGGTGTTGTCCGGGACGCTGACCGAGCCGTTGCCGATCGGGCTGAGCTCGCCAGTCTCGGCATCCAGGCGATATTGCAGCACCTTGTCGGTGCCCAGGTTGCCAGCGTAGGCAAAGCGATTGCTCGGCTCGGTGCGAATTGAATGGGCATGCAGGCCGGTCTTGTAGCGAACGATATCGGCGGAAGGTTGCTGATCCTTGCCGATCTTCTGAACGCTAAGGGTGTCGGCGCCGTAGGACGCGGCGAGCAGGTAGCGACCTTGTCGATCGGTCGACAGGTAGGCCATGCTCTCTGCCAGAGGCGCTTGGGTGAACTTTGTCAGGTGACCGCCTTGGCGATCGATCCGGTAACCCAGCACCTGAAAGGGTTTGACGCGCAAGGCTGCAAACAGCGCCATCCGGGGTGAGCGCCATGGGATTGACCTGATCACCGGCCCGGATCTGTTCGACCAGGGTAAGCGCGCCGTTGCTCTGATCAAGGCGATACTGCGAGATCAGACCGTCGCCGGGGCTTGAGATGTAAGCATAGGTGGCGGCATTGGCCGTCACGCTCAGGGTTGAAGCGAGCGCAGCGATTGCGATGGTTCTTTTCATCATTTCCGGCCTTATTGTTGTTGTGATCAGTCATCCTATGAGTGATTGGCCAAGGCTTCAATGTCTATTTCATGGAGCTGGAACGTCACCTAGCCCAGTTTATAGGCGCGTACTAGAGGATGTTGATCAGCAGAAATGATCGAGCAGGACGGTAATCAGCGAGCTGTGAAACATTTTTACATACTCTCCTGTTAGCGTTGTTGTACGACATCCTACCTAATGTGCGCAGTGCAACAACTCTCACAAAAACAATAACGGAGATACCCCTATGACGAGCATGGCTCCACTCGATCATCAGGCCGCTGCGAAACCGCAAAACCTTTTCCTGCGTACGCTGAAACTGCTCGGCCCCGGCATTATCGCCGTGCTGTCGTGGCTCGGTGCGGGCGATCTCATCACGTCTTCAGTGGCCGGTGCGAACTACGGCTACGCGATGATGTGGGTGCTGGCGGTCTCTTTGCTGTTGAGATACTTGATCGTCAACATCATTGCCCGGTTCCAGCTGTGCAATAACCAGGGCATGACCATTCTGCAGGGCTACGCCCAGCTCAACCCGGTGTTTGCCTGGTTCATGCTGGTTTATGCCTTGTTGATGGGGCACTTGATGAACGCCTACATGATCAAGGGGGCAGGGGAGTCGCTGGCGATGCTGTTCAAGATCGATCAGCCATTGCTGTGCTCGGTGGCGGTGGTGCTGGCGGTCTGGATGCTGGTCGGGCGCAACATCTACACGATGATCGAAGGCGTGATGAAGCTGCTGCTGGCGATCATGACCCTGGCGTTCATCGCCCTGGCGGTGATGTCCGGCCCGGATGTCACAGGCATCATCAAAGGCACCATCGGCTTCAGCATTCCACCGGACGAAGGCGTGCATGGCGCGTTGCTGGTGGCGGTCTCGGTAATCGGCGCGGTCGCCGGCTCGATTGCCAACTTCGTGCACCCGTATGTCATGCGCCAGAAAGGCTGGACCGGGCCGCAGCACAAGCGCATTCAGCGTAACGACCTGCTGTTTGCGGTGTTCGTCGGGATCATCATCAACCTGGCGATCTGGATCGTCGGTGCGGAAATCCTCCGCCCCAACGGCATCGAGGTGAAAACCTTGGGCGATCTGGGCAAAGCGCTGGAAATCTTCTTCGGCCCGATCGGCTGGTACGTGTTCTTCATCGGCGTGTTCGCGACACTGTTCGCCAGTATTTCAGGCAAGACCACAGCGTTTCCGATGCTGATCACCGATGCCTTCCAGCATGTTCGTCCTGAGCGTCGCGAGAAGTACGGCAAAGAGTTCCATCATGACCCGATGCACAAGTGGTTCATGCTGTTCATCCTGGTCACGCCGCTGATCTGGTCGATGCCGGGCATGCCGGATTTCGTGACTCTGACCATTGGTGTCAGCGCATTGAACATCATTGGTTTACCGGTGATTTCCCTGGGCCTGCTGATCATGTCCAACCAGAAATCGCTGCTGGACAAGCAATACCGCAACAACCTGTTTGAAAACATCGCGCTGATGTTTGCTACAGGTCTGGCGCTATGGGTAGCGTTCCAGTTGGGCGTTGATCTGTTTACTTGATGACGAAAAGTCGAGGGGGCACACGCCCCCTCGATTCGCCGCTTACAACGGCACATCCATTTCGATTCTGCGCCAGGCGGCTTCGGAAAAGCTGTACACCGAAAATGCGATCAGCCCCAAGGCCATCAGCATCAACAGCACGCCGCCTGCCGGCAGATTCTGCAAAGCGTCCAGCGCTTCCTTCATGCCGGGTGGATTGGTTGCCTGGTAAACCGAGCCGCTGACCGCCATCAACACTGCAATCTCGATAAACACCACGCCGCGGGCGATCAAGCCAAAGCGCGACACCGGGCGCACGTAGCGCATCACTTCGTCATCCGCTTCGAAGTATTTCTCGAACGTGGCCTTCCAGCCTTTGATGATGTGGGCGATACCGACACCCAGCGGAATCAGCGCAATCAGGTAGATCAACAGGTTCGAATGCTCGAATGACAACAGCTGCGCGAGCAGATCCTTGGTCTTGCCATCGCCGGAGCCGCCCGAACTCCTGAGACCACTCACCAACAGACCCAAGGCAAAGAAGGCCAGCGCCGCGTTGACCAGACCGCCGGCGAGCAGACCTGCGCGAATGACCAGGCCTTTGAACTCGCTGCCGTGGTGGTCGACATCGCGGATCGCTTGCAGCGCACGCCAGGCGGCGAAGGCCAGCAGGCCGGCGACCACAACACCGATCAGCACGTAGCCGAACGACTGGCTGAGCAATGCTTCAAGGCTTTTGTGACTGTCTTTCGGTTTGGTGGAGTCGTGCGCCGCCAGCAGCGCGAAGATGCCGATAATCAGATACAGAACGCCGCGCGCGGCGTATCCGCCTCGGGCAAGCAGGACAAGCGTGTGTTGAGTGGACATGGGGTTTACTTCCAGGGAATCGATGTGAAGCAGACCCGTGGACGGGGCAGGGGTTCGATAAATGCGTCGCCCGCGGGCGACGCGCGCCTTATCAGCCTGCCATTCAGTGCTCGCCGCGCTTGAGCCTCATAAAGGCGTGGTCAGCGAAAATGGAATGCGCAGCTCTTCAACCGGCCCTGAATCCCGACCGCACATTTCGTCGTGCACGCATTGCTGCACCAGCACGCAGGGAAACGCTGGCACGGTCTGCAGCAAGTCGCGCAGGTGGGTGATCGAACGCAGGTGCATTGGCTTGGCCGCGTCATCGAGCAAGGTGAACTGGCCCTGATCCACGCGAATCCTCGCCAGATAAAAACCACCTTCGAGTGACAGCAGCTCGAGTTCGCGAACTTCACTGTTGGCCGCACGTTCGGTGAGGGTTTGCAGATTCATGCTTCACTCCTTGCCTACCAGGGCAGGCGTTCTCCATCGTAGGCGAAGAAATGGCCGCTGTCGGCCGGCGTCAGCGTGTCAATCAGACTCAGTAATTGCCCGGCGGCAATGTCTGCCGGGCGGGCGCTCGAGGCTCCGCGAAAAGGTTGCGACAACGGCGAGACCACCGTGCCTGGGTGCAGACTGAGCAAACGACTCTGCGGTCGAGTGCGCGAAAGCTCGATGGCGGCGGTCTTGATCAGCATGTTCAGCGCAGCCTTGGAGGCGCGATAGGCGTACCAGCCGCCCAAACGGTTGTCGCCGATGCTGCCGACTTTCGCCGACAGCATCGCCATCGCGCCTTGAGGCGCAAGCAATGGCAGAAAGTCGCGCAGCAGCAATGCAGGCCCCAGCGTGTTGACTTGAAACACGGCCTGCAGCGACTCGGCTTCGATTGCGCTGTAGCTTTTTTCCGGCTTGACTTGGTCGCGATGGAGGAGGCCGGCCGCGTGAATGATCAGGTGATAGGGCGCTTCGCCTGCCAGTTCGGCGGCCGCGCTGGCGATCGTTTCGGGCTGCTCGAGGTCGAGCTTCGGCACAGTTTTGCGTCCCAGCGCACGGACGCTGGCGCAGCGTGGATCCTGGTTCAAATGTTGGCAGAACGCCGTGCCGAGGGCGCCACTGGCACCGATCACCAAGGCGCGATAACCGTCGCCGAACGAGGCCAGGGTCAACCCACTGCTCATGGGTTCGCTCCAGCGCTCTGACGACGGAAGAACACCGTCACCTGACCGACTTCGAAACCCCACTTGGACATACGGGTGCGGTTGATCAACGTGTCTTCGTCGACCAGGTACATCCAGTCGTCCATGCTCATCTCATAGGTCGAATCATCAACTGGCAGGTTCAGGCGATAACGCCAGTGGAAGGTGTTACCAGCAATCTGGCCCTGTGCGACACCGACCACATCATGCGCGCGACCGCTCCACTGACCATTGCCGCCAGGAGTGAGTGTCCAGACCCGACGCTCACGGGTGCCGTCGCTGTAACGGAAGCGCTCGTCGAGGATCAGGTTTTCACCTTCACGACGGCTGGCGATATCGACCTCGAAACGCTTGACCACTTCGCCGTTGCGTTTCTGAAACATCCCCCAGGCTTTGACGGGCTGGCTGAAGAACTGCTCCAAACTCAATGCCGGTTGCTGATCCGCATAACGAGCAACATCGACACTGCCGCAGCTTGCGATGCTGAGCGCCAGTCCTAACAGCAGCAGAAATCGGGTCATGTGCCTACTCCTTGAGCTTGTACAGGTAACAGATTGTGTATAGGCCTAGCGCCGTCCGATGAGCTGGAGAAATTCCTGCCGCGTCGTCGAGCTATCGCGAAAGGCACCGAGCATGACCGAGGAGGTCATGATCGAATTCTGCTTCTCGACGCCGCGCATCATCATGCACATGTGCCTGGCTTCAATGACCACCGCGACACCGGCGGCATCGGTGATCTGCTGGATCGCCTGAGCAATTTGCCGAGTAAGGTTTTCCTGGATCTGCAGACGCCGCGCGAACATGTCGACCACCCGTGCCACCTTGGACAGCCCCAGCACCCGGCCAGTGGGGATGTACGCCACATGCGCCTTGCCGATAAACGGCAGCATATGGTGCTCACACAGCGAATAGAGCTCGATGTCGCTGACGATCACCATCTCATCGCTCTGCGACTCGAACAGCGCACCGTTGGTGACGTCTTCCAGGCTCATCGCGTAACCGTTGCACAGGTATTGCATCGCCTTGGCGGCGCGCTGGGGCGTGTCCAGCAAACCCTCGCGTTCCGGGTTCTCACCGACGCCAACGAGGATTTCACGGTAATGGCTGGCTAGTAGTGGGCTCATTCGGGTTACTCGTGGCGGTGCGGGTTAGGGATACTGTCGGGCGAAAAGGTTGTACGCATACAGGTTGGCTGTATAGGTTTTATTGAAGATAGGCTGAAAAGGATCAACTGACAACGCATCGGTGGTTTTTTTGTGCGGGTTTGGGAGTTTAGACACGACAAACCTGGGGCCAGGTTTGGTGAGTGGCTTGCTTGGGCCAGATGTACGGGCATCTCGGCTGATAGCTGCCGGTGGCGGATGGCAGCTATCGACCAAAAGCGGATGCCCAACGCACTTTTTTCCAACCCACAGCGGTCATCATCATGTTCAAGTATTATTGTGCCGATGCTCGGACTGTTCAGAGGTAGGTTGATGCATGGCCAGAAGCGTTAGGCTTCAACAGAAACTTCATTCAAAGTATCTCGTTGAGGTAGCGGGAGAGGTGGTGTTTGATGACTGCCTTGTTGAAAAGCTATGGGCGCTCAACAGAGGTGACCGGTTTGAGTTGAATTCACGCTCCTTCGGTTTTGGACCTGTTCAAAAATACCGCTTGGAATACGTGATAACGAGAGGCCCCATTCCTGGGCATTGGCTCTACAAAGAATTTGACCCAAAGGAACTGACATTATTTTTTACGGCAAAAGACTTTGCCGGCATTTGCCATGGCTGGACCTTGTTTGACGAGTGACCATTCACGGTTCGCTGCGTGGGAGGCAGCTTCCGGCCAAAAACAGTCATTCAGGTATGCCGATAAAACCATAATCGGCCATACGTAGATGGATGTAGGTTTATTGCCTCAACGAGCTTGCGAGAGCGAGCCAACCAGCGAGCCTTTGACCTATCGAGTACTCGACACGCTAGCTTGTCTGGACGGGTTTCGAGGTTGTCAGAGTTCATGGGTTGCCATAATCGGATGCACGAGAATCGGCCACGAGAGTGATGAACTCACGTGCCCATTTGAAGCCGGCATGCCCATCCGACCGCTCATGCCAGAACAAGCCAATCGCAAAACCTTCCACCGGCAAGGGAGGGGCTACGCACAGCAGTTGCTCGCTGCGACCGTCTACAAGACGACTTGGAACCAGGGCCACACAATCCGACTGCGCGACCAACTCCGGTACTGGAAGAAATGACGACGCTGAATGAACGACGTTACGCCGCAGCCCGTGCGCTACCAAGGCGTGATCCACCGAGGTAGAGAAGCCTCCGCCGCGCAGTGACACCACGACATGTTCCAGCTGCGCGAACTCATCCACGGTCAGGTCCGCGCGCAGGCTTGGATGCCCACGACGCCCGATGAGCACGTAACTCTCATCATAGAGGTGTTGCGAGTGCAGTGCGGGCGGAACCCCATTCATGTTTATCACGGCCAGGTCCACCTCGCCGCGGGTCATCTGCAGCTCCAGCTGTGGTACGTCCAGGATGCGCAGTGCGATGCGGACACCCGGCGCTTCGCGTCGCATGGCGACAACGAGATGTTTGATCAAAACCGCCTGCACGTAATCCGTGCAGGCGATTGATACCGTCAGGCTCGCCGTCGCGGGCTCGAAATTCAGATGAGTAGTGACGGTCGCCCTTACCTGGTCAAGTGCCTGGCGAAGCGGCACGAGCAGCTCCAAGGCTTTGACGGTGGGCGTCATTCCACGCTGCGCGGGGATCAGAAGAGGGTCGTTGAAGACGTCGCGCAGACGGCTCAACTGAGCGCTGACTGCTGGCTGGCTCAAATGCAGACGGGCGGCAGCCCGGGTCACGTTCTGCTCAATGAGAAGGGCCTCCAACGTCACAAGCAGATTTAGATCAAGGCGTCTGGTATCCATCGATCTTATGTTAGCAGCAAAATTTTGCGATTTCACAGATGGCCCGAGCCCCGCGACACTCCTTCGAAATCACAGCGGAGCCGTCCTTCATGTCGAAAAAAGTACTGATCATCTATGCCCATCCCGAGCCTTCGTCGCTAACGCGGCAACTGGTGGATGTGTCTGTTGAATGCTTGACTGCGCAAGGACACGAGGTCCTGCAATCCGATCTATACGCCATGGGCTGGAAAGCGATATTTGACGAGCACGACTTTCCTCAGCGTGCCAACCCTCAGCGGCTGTCATTCGGAGCAGAGTCCGCCCACGCCTATCGTCATCGCAGCCAAAGCTCTGACGTGGCGGCGGAGCAAGACAAGGTTCTAGCAGCAGACGTTGTCATCTTCCAGTTTCCGCTTTGGTGGTACGGCATGCCAGCCATCATGAAGGGATGGATAGATCGCGTCTGGGCAGCCGGACTCGCCCACGGCTACAAGGACGCTGGCAACGCCTACCGCTATGGTGACGGCGCTTTCAAAGGCAAGCGGGCCATGTTGTCAGTGGCTGTCGGCGGCCCCGCAGAAGACTACTCGCCGCGCGGCATCAACGGACCACTCGAGCAATTGCTGTTTCCGATCACGCACGGCTCGCTCTACTTTCCTGGGTTCGATGTGCTGCCGACGTTCGCCATATACGGCACTGGCAACTTGACCGCCGCAGATGCCGTCGCAGCCAAAGAGGCTTGGCGCACCCGACTCGAGGATTTGTTCACAGATGCGCCAATACCCTTCCGGCCCCAAAACGGTGGGGACTACACTCCCCGCAATGAGCTTAAACCGCATGTAGCCGTGGGCCAGAGCGGCATAATGGCGCACGTCGCTTATGGTGAAACAATCCAGCGCAAGCAGCTGAAAACGGAGGAGGTGACATGAAAACCTTCGTGGTTCTGACTCGCCGTGCTGATGGAGCGGCAGAAGACTTCAAGCGGCTGGCGAAACCGGAGGTAGTGCACGTTTGGCAAGGCTTCGCTGGCGGTATCGTGCGCGCAGTTCATGGGCTGGCCGATGGTCCCGGTGCCGCGTTTGAACTGGAATCCGCCACCTTCGAAGAGGCGCGTGATTACATCGAGGCGCTGCCTTACGTCAAAGGGAATCTGCTGCACGTGCAGTACTGCGCGCTCAAGCCCTTCTCTGATTACGAGAAACTCGTTTCCTCCTGATGAGCGATCAGCGCAGATCAACACCCGTTTGCACGGCGCTGCATGCTGTAGCCAGATTTTACGCGCAGCATGCAGCGTCAGGCCGGGACTCGTTTGATGCGAAGAGGGCTGGCACTGGCGGCTTCTGCCGATTCTGGCCTGTTGCGAAGGCCTGTAATTGACTCATAGCCACGCTTTGACTCCCGCAGTCTGACTGATTGCAGGTAAAAATTTTACGGAGAATTTACGCAGTCTTTATTGCGGGCATTCGATACTGCGCGGCGCTAATTTGGAACGCTATCGTGATGTCCCTCGCAGCAATTCGGCTTATCGGCTTCATCTTGGGTATTTTTCTGATCACCCTGGCGGTAAGCATGGCTATACCCATGTTCACGCTGGTGGTCCATGAGCGCAGCGACGATCTGTCGGCCTTTCTCTGGTCGAGTCTGATTACCTTCATCTGTGGTCTGCTGTTGATCGTGCGAGGGCGTCCGGAGACTGGCAATCTTCGGCCCAGGGACATGTACCTGCTGACTACCGCGAGCTGGGTTGTTGTGTGCGCCTTCGCAGCGTTACCAATGGTTTTCATCAGCGATATCAGCTACACCGATGCGTTCTTTGAAACGATGTCGGGCATCACAACCACTGGCTCGACGGTACTCACCGGTCTGGATAGCGCCTCTCCCGGCTTGTTGATCTGGCGTTCCATGCTGCACTGGCTAGGCGGGATCGGTTTTATCGGCATGGCTGTCGCGATTCTTCCGCTCTTGCGAGTCGGCGGCATGCGTCTTTTCCAGACAGAGTCCTCGGACTGGTCGGAGAAAGTGACACCACGTTCTCATGTCGCAGCCAAGTACATCCTTTTGCTCTATCTGGGCCTGACGGGTATCGGCACTTTGGCGCTCTGGCTCGCAGGAATGACCCCATTCGAAGCGATCAACCACGCAATGTCGTTGATCTCCACCGGCGGGTTCTCGACGTCGGACTCCTCCCTCGGGCACTGGGAGCAGCCAGCAATCCACTGGGTGGCGGTAGTCATCATGATCTTGGGCAGCCTGCCATTCACCTTGTACGTCGCTACATGTCGAGGCAATCGGCGTGCGCTGATCAGGGACCACCAGGTACGCGGGTTTATTGGATTCTTGCTCGTCACGTCACTGGCTGTAGGTACCTGGCTGTATTTGCACAGCGACTACGGATGGTGGGACGCGTTTCGTATCGTGGCGGTCAATGTGACCTCGGTTGTCACGACCACTGGAATTGCGGTTGGCGACTACACCTTGTGGGGCAGCTTTGCTGTTTTGCTGTTTTTCTATCTGACCTTCGTCGGTGGCTGTTCCGGCTCAACGGCAGGCGGGCTGAAAATCTTCCGTTTTCAGGTGGCTGCCGCGCTTCTGGTCAGCAGCTTGAAGCAGTTGATCCATCCCCGAGCCGTGATTCAGAAAAAGTACAACGGTCATCCTATCGACGAGGAAATCGTCCGCTCGCTGCTGACCTTCTCGTTTTTTTTCACCATCACGATTGCCGCCATCGCTTTGGGCCTGGCTCTGATCGGGCTTGATTGGATTACCGCCCTGAGCGGTGCCGCTACGGCGGTGTGTAACGTCGGCCCCGGCCTGGGCACAATCATCGGGCCGGCAGGTAATTTCTCGTCACTGCCGGATGCGGCCAAATGGCTACTCACCGTTGGCATGCTGCTAGGCCGGTTGGAAATCCTGACGGTGTTGGTGCTCGTGACCCCGGTTTTCTGGAGATATTGAGCCAGTCATTCGTAGGCAGAGACGCCGATCGTCGCCTGTTACGGTGATAGCACGGCGGTCATGGTTTTACCGCGTGATGATCGTCAGTACGGGGAGCGTCCATCGGTGTCTTCTCCGGTACTGTAAAACTCACTGTCGTACTGGTGATGATCTGGTGCGTCGGGTCGGCCACTTCCAAGAGAGCCTTGTGAGGACCGGGCGTTAGCCCGACCAGGATAATCGGGTCTTCACTGGTGTGCGCCCACGTACCTTTCCAGTCATCGACGGTCACGTGAAGGTGACCTAAGCGTGGTGATACCTCAGCAGCCACCTTGCCAAAAACCGGCATGATCCTGGCGTGCTCTGTTCGAAACTGGATGATGACCACTCCACGGGCGAGCGGCTCGGCAAGCGGCGGGTAGGCAATGAGTTTCGGCGCACTTTCGGATGCCAATGGCAGTATCGCCGGTGGAGAATCGCTGTCTGCTGCCCCTTGTCCGAGCACGGATGTGCAAAAGCAGACACCCAAAGCCAGGGCCAATAGATTTCCGGGTGCGAGGGACATGATCGGGTTCTCCGCGTGATTTCATTCAAGCGTAGATCAAGCTGGGTATTGCCCGCTGCTCATTTGAAACTGGAATCATCCAACGTATTTCATCGATACTGGCTGGCCGCTTCTGACCGATCTTCGTGTCACGGATCGCCAAATACCCAAAAGCGGCCACCCTTGTGTTTGTGTACTATCTCAATTCGCTAGCGCCAGTGAGCGCGGGTCTCGATACCCGCTTTGTCACCTTTATCTGATGACAGTCCAAGTCGACCTCTGCCGAATAAGCCCCGGGGGAAAACGGGACCACCCAATCAGAAGCTGCTTTCGAACCATAGCTGTCGCTAAACAGCAAATCTGCCAAAATGCTTTCTAACAGGCTTGTCCTGAATCCATCGCAAAACCGAACTCACGAGTACTTTGATCATATGGCCACAGGTCTTAGTGATGCCGAGCTTGATTACGTACTGGGGATGATTGAGAAAGCCCCAAACACCGAATTAAATGTTATGTGTGAGCACCTGCAGATCGACAGCCGCGGTCTTCTCAATCAGTTGGCGATCTCAGTGGCAAGACTGTTTATCACCGGCTGCCGCGATTTTCACTACTGTGATGAGGTGATGAATATTGTCATCAGCGATATCGTCGATCTGTCCTTGTACGCAGAGATGCCCGAGCCGGCATTTTCGATCTATCAGGCATTTGATGCGGGCGAGTATTGGCACAGCGGCGATGACCGGGAGGTATTCCCTTGGGAGAGGTGGACCCGTCCTGAGCTTGAGAGAATTTTGCGTGAGGTCGGCGGCTAACAACCAAGTCGAAGGTGCCCGCGGTAACGCGGGCACCGTTTTCTGTGTGGGGAAAAACGCTGACCCGCCTGCTTACCAGTTGTAGCTCAGCTTGGCGGTAATCTCGCGGCCCGGGTTGTAGAAGTTCGCGGTGCCGGAGCCGACCACGTGCTGCTCGTCCAGCAGGTTGCTGACGTTCACCGCCAGGTCGGTGCCCTTGGCGATCTTGTAGTTGAAGGCGGCGTCGAACAGGGTAGTGCCATCGCTTTTGCCGGAGTTGGCTGCATCGAAGTAATAAGCGCCGACGTAGCGCGCACCCAGGCCCACGCTGACATCGGTGGCGGGTACGTCGTAGTAACTCCAGAGCGAAGCGGAATGCTTGGGTGCCGTGGCGAACTCGTTGCCCTTCAGGGAACTGCCGTCATACAACGAACCGCGCAGTACCTCGGACTCCATGTAGGAATAGCCACCGATCAGGCTGAGGTTCTGCGTCACCTGCGCCTTGGCCTCCAGGTCGAGGCCGCGTGCACGTGATTCACCCACCGTCTGCTGCTCGATGATGCCGCTCGGCAGCACCACGGCGATGGTGACGTTTTCCTGGGTCAGGTCATACACGGCGGCGGAGAACAGTGCGTCCATCCCCATCGGCGCATACTTCACGCCCACTTCGTACTGCCTGCCTGTCTGCGGTGTTACGCCAACCTGCGGCGGCGAGACGGATTCGACCATGCTCACATAGGTGGAGACTTCATCGTTGACGATATAGGTCAACGCACCTCGGTAGGAGGTTTCGGAGAAGGTGTCTTTCTCAGTGGATTGCAAGCCTTTGCTGGTCAGGTCCATCGAGTCGTTGCGCACGCCTCCGGTGACGATGAAACGCTCGTAGAACGACAGGTTCTGCTGAAGGAAGACGGCCTTGGTGGTCGCGTCTCGCTTGTTGACGGCATACGGCGCGATTGAGCGTGGAACGCCAGTAAACACCGGGTTGGCAATATCGATCGGTGTCGTCAGGGCGTAGACCGAGCTTTCCTTGGTGGTCGAATCGAGATACTCCACACCCACCAGGCTACTGCTGTCGATGTTCTCGAAGCGGGCATCGTATTGCAGCATCAGATTGCCGTTGAACTGATCGGCTTCAGTGTCCGTGCCAAACAGGTATCGATCGACGGTGGTACCGACACGTGCGGCGCTGTCGCTGAGGTAAACGTAGCCAAAATCATCGGTCAACTTGCTGTAACGCAGATTGCTACGCAGCACGAAACCGTTGTCGAAATCATGGGTGACGTTACCGCTGAGGCTGGTGCGCTCGACATCGTGGAAGTTGTAGCTGGGCTCGCCATAAAACTTGCTGCGGTCGTATTCCCGATCCAGTGGATAGCCGCCGCTGTTGGGCGAGCTTTCGGTTTTCAGGTAGTCCAGAATCATCGTGGCCGACGTGTAATCCGTCGGTGCCCAGGTGAGGCCACCCATAAACAACTGGTTGTCGTCCTGCGAATGATCGTACTCGCGATCGCTGTTCTGGCCTTTGGCAGTAAAGCGGCCGGCCAGGGTTTTTTCGTCGTTCAGCGCATCGCCGACATCGATGCCTGTCTCGACATGGTCAAACGAACCGTAGGTCACATAGCCTTGGCCAAACTTCTCGAAGCGCGGCTGTTTGGTCACGAAATTTACCGAACCGCCCGGGTCCGCAGGGCCAAACAGGGTGGAGTTGGCGCCACGCAGAATCTCGATGCGCTCATAGGCGAACGGATCTTCGCGTACGCCGCGCATCGAGCTGAGGGTCAAGCCGTCACGGTAGGTGGTGGCCTGGAAGCCGCGGATCTGGAAATAGTCGTTGCGATCATCCGTACCATAAAAGTCGCTGACCACGCCCGGCGTGTATTGCAGCGCTTCTTCCGTGGTGCTGACGCTGCGTTGCTGCATTTCCTTGTTGGTCACCACCGACACCGATGCCGGTGTATTGAGTATGCTGGTGGCCACCTTGCCGCCCACCCAGAGCTCCTTGGCAACCACCGAGTTGGCGTCGTCGTCGGCACTGACCCGGACCTTGGCATTGATGATGAGCGGGGCGAGGCGGTAGTCCTCGACGGCCGTTGCGTCGAGTTCCAGCGGGCCGGCGGTTTTTGCTTGAGGGGTCAGCAGGTAAGCATTCGGGCCTTGCTGTTCGACCTGCAATTCGCTGCCCTGCAGCAAGGATGACAGCGCTGCCGACGTTTCGAGCGAGCCATTCACGCCAGCCGTGGTGCGGTTCGCAACACTCGAGGCGTCGAAGGAAAGGCTGATGCCAGCTTCGCGCGCAAAACGGTCAAGCGCTGGCGCCAGTGGCCCGGGGGCGATATTCCACTGTTTGACTTGATCGCTGTGGTCAGCGCCCGAGGTTTGCGCCAGCGATGGCAATGCATAGCTGCTCACGATCAAACCCAAAATCGCACCGTGCATGGCACGACTTAATGGATGGCGCTGTGAAACCGGGGACGAACTCATTTTCTCGCTCCAAGAAAGGACATCGGCAGACTGGCCTGTATTCCGGCCTTCCTTACAGGTCGAACGAGAATGAGAAACCACCTCATTATTTTTCAGGTAGCAGAAAAATATTCAGGTGGACTCAGGTCGCAGCGCTCACGGTGACCCAGTAACGGGTTCGGTAATCAATGTGCAGGCGCAGTGACTGCGCGATCAATGCCAGGACCCGATCGTTGTCGGCGAGCTGGAAAGTGCCTGAAACGCGTCGATCAGCGACCTCTTCGGCGCAGCGCAGGACTCCTGGGCGATAACGCGACAACTCTGCGATGAAGTCACCAAGGCGCATATGGTTCGCACTGATCACACCGTCACCCCAACCCCATAGATCAAGGCCGTTGTCCCTGAACCTTCGGGCGTCACTTGATGTGAACAGCAGTTGGTTTCCTGCCAGGACGTTGCGGCTCGCAGACGCTTGACCGGAGCCGGGGAAAACCGTGACTGATCCCTCCTGAGCTGCGACCAGAGTACCGTCGTCACGCTCGCGGACCAGAAAGCGCGAGCTGTGGGCTCGCATGATCCCGTCGCGTGATTGCACCCACAACGGTCGCGCTTGCGGCGAGTGTTGATCCGCACCGACATTCACGATGATTTCACCACGGCGCAGGATGATCAGGCGCCGCTGGGCGTCGAAATCGCTGTCGACGGCGCTATCGCTATTGAGCTGGATAAGGCTGCCATCATCGAGTTCGAAACGTCGTTGCTCGCCGGTGCTGCTGCGCTGCTGTGCAAGCATGGAGGGCAGGGGGGTGTAGTCGCGGCCGAGCCAGGCTGCCGTGCCGACCGTCGCCAATACGCCCAGTAGCTTCAGGCTTTCCCGCCGGCGCATTCCATGTTGGGCGCCCTTAAGGGTTTGTCGAGCCAACTGAGCTGGCACGCCTTCGAATTCATCTCCCAGCGTTTCCACACGCTGCCACGCCAACGCATGCTCCGGGCGCTGCTGCAGCCAGTGCTCGAAAGTGCGCTGTGTCTGTTCATCGGCTTGATTGAAGCGAAGGCGCACCAGCCATTGGATCGCCTGCTCGACAATGGCCGGATCCAGCGCCTCGGGCTCAGGCCTCGACATAACGCAAGCGATAGCAATGTTGCAGGGCCGTGGCCAGATCGCGCTCCACCGTCGCGCGGGAAACACCGAGCTTTCCGGCGATTTGCGCGCAGGTCAGACCGTCGAGTCGGGCAAATAAAAACGCCTGGCGTACTCTTGGTTTAAGCGAGTCGAGCAGACGGTCTATGCGCTCCAGCGCATCGAGAATCATCAGCCGGCTTTCTTCCGATGGAACCTCGTGTTGAGGCAGCAAGGTGATGCTTTCCAGGTAAGCACGTTCGAGTTCGCGACGACGATACTGATCAATCATCAGACCGCGGGCAATGCTGCTCAAATAAGCACGTGGCTCGCGCAGGGCGCCGGACTGATGACGGTGTTTGAGCACACGCACAAAGGTGTCCTGCGCCAGATCTGCGGCATTATCGCGACAGCCAATGCGTCGGACCAGCCAGCCCTGTAACCACGAGAAGTGGGTGCGATAGAGCAGCCCTGGATCTGCAGTACCTAGTGTTTCGTCGCTACGCATCGGCATCCCGGGACATACATGATTGATAATGAATCGCATTCTACTCAGGCGTTGGGCCATCAGGCAAATACGTCGCGCGTAGTGTCTGTTTCGGACGAAATGACGCCCCGGGTTTCTTGGACAATTCGCCACAGTTCAGGCTGACGCGCCGATCCCGGTAATAGGCCCAGGCTGGGTTGCTGCGTTACTGGTCAGAGGTGCTGTCATACTAGTTTTTCTCTTCATCGCATTACCTTAGGTTCGAATGTCTGCTCTTGGCCGATTTCTGCCTCACAAGAGGCTTCCCTCCGCTTGCAAAAATCGATCAGGCCGGCATGGGCAAAGGGCACTGGATACCTTGTCATCGATGATCTCCTCGCTGGCCAGACGTCCCACTATCGCCGCCAAAGTAATTCCAGGGTGCATTGCACAAACGTAGACGCCACCTCCTTTGGGGAGATAACCGATGATGGGGATGCCATCGGCAGGCATGGGCCTGAGGCCGACACAAGCCCGTTCCGGTTCTATGGAAACGACACCATGGAGTTCGTTCTGGATTGTCTTGGCCGTGCGAAGCGCTATCGCTGCCGGCTGATTTTCCACGGCATCGTTCAGATAATCTTCCGCCGCGAGCAACGCACCATCCGAACTTTGCCGCACTTCCATTTCAGGGCTGGATATGAGGGTGTGTACGAGGTTGAGTTGTGACTTGTAACGGATGAAAATGGCAGGCGAGGCCTCTATTGGCAGGGACACTCCAAGCATGTCTGTCAGTTTCGTGATGCCTGTCCCGGCTGCCAGTACGACGATATCGGCATCGAGGCTGCCTATCGTTGTTTCGACTCCAGTCACCGTTGCACTCCGGGTTACAAAACCGAGCACTCGCGTCCGAGTGAAAATCTTCGCCCCATATGCCTGCGCACCTGCGATCAACGCATGCGTAGCTGCCACTGCGTCCAGCGCTCCTTCTTCAGCCGCATACAGAGCAGACTGGGGAGGGTTCTTGAGATTTGGTTCCAAGTCGAGAATCTGCGATCGAGACACCAGGTTTGCCGAAGCCTGGTGACCTGAGACTGGCAGCGCCTCAATCGCCATCGCACTGTAAGACAAGGCGCCTGTCCATCTTATCTCCAGACCAGGCAGCTGCGTTTGGAGTCGGCGGTACTCCTTGATGGCAGAACCGCGCAGTTGCGCGATTGGGTCGGGTTCGGGGTGTGAGGCATTGAGCCAGGCGAATGAGCTGCCAGTCACTCCCGAAGCTATATCTTCAGCTTCTACCAAAGTGACATTCGCGCCTTTACCTGCCAAGTGATACGCCAATGACGCGCCAACGATGCCTGCACCAACGACAACGACTCGTTTGTCCTGACCATTTCCCATATCAACCTCCGTATTGTCGATGTGCCGATGGTATGGCAGCCGGATGATTTCATGACATGAGAACCTGATCGTTGAGCTTTTCAAGTGTCTGCTTCTGGCCGAATCCGACGACGGTGCCGCGCGACTGATCCACCCCGGTCCTTCACCCACGTGGAGGGCACCACCATGTACACAGTCGCTAAATATCGACATCAGCCATGGAATAAGGGGAAGCTCGTTGGCCAGAAAGCTCCGCTTCAAGTCAGGGATATCTGAGCCTTGAGGCAATCAATCTCCTTCCATCTACTTATGGCCGATTGATGTGGCTCATCAGGTGCTGCAATCACTATTGACTCACCGATCGCTAGCGGATGAGACCGGCTAAGATGGGTCTTTGGCGACTGCGTAAATCCAGGGAAACCGCACATGCGCAAATATTTGGTTTTGCTACTGATTGGCCTCACAGGCATTGCCAAGGCGCAATCTCAATGCTCAAACACGTGGTATCAATCGGTTGATAAGGTTCTGCATACGGCTGATATGCAAGGGCACGGACCGGATCTAGGTTCTGACGAATGGAAGTCAGTGATCGAGATAAAGTTGGGGGTTCAAGATGGGTCAGATGTCCCTGAGCGAAGCTCCGAGCAGTGGTGCAATTACATTGATCAGCAAATCAGTGCGATACAGTCGACCGGGGCGCGCACGGGAACATCGTCGGCTATCAGTTCGTCACCTGGTCCATCTTACGATTGCTCAAAGGCGGAGCCTGGCGGTATCGAAGCATTGATATGTAAAGACAAGGAATTATCTGCCCTCGATCGCAAACTCTCGGCAGTGTATGCCAGTGCGAGTATCAAGGCCGGCAACGAGCATCCTCCAATGCTCAAAGCAGAGCAGCGGGGGTGGATCAAGGGGCGGGACGAATGCTGGAAGAGTGATGACGTCGGTGCATGCCTGCGCATGGAATACCATAACCGCATCGCTGAGTTGCAAGCACGGTACCGACTGATCTCTGGCACTGGGCCTGTCATTTACGAATGCGACGGCAACCCTGCAAACGAGGTAACTGTCAGGTTCTTCGAAACTGATCCGCCGACATTAATAGCCGAGCGTGGCGACAGCGTATCGCTGATGTACCAGCAACTCAGTGGCATGGGCATCAAGTACGTCGGGCGTAATGAATCGCTTTGGGAACATAAGGCCGAAGCCATCATCACTTGGGGATATGATGCGCCCGAAGAGCAATGCAAAAGAAAACCTTGAGCAGCGGTTTATTCAGGCCAGGTAATTACAAATGGGTGAGAGGCCAGCTCTCATAGAACGAGCCGCCTATAGGGATCGGGTTGCCATCCATATGGTGTGCGGCCCATGCCAGTAGGTGTGCCATACGGTCGGCAGCAACTGGCGACAGCGTTTTGGGCTGGAGAAGACCATGAGGGCGGCAGCTCTTGCCCGAAAGCGGTTATTGCTGTGTGGCAACCAACGGCCAAAGGCAGAAGCCTTTGGCCGTTTGCGTTCTGAAAGGATTACAAGAGGCTATGCAGTCACAAACTCGATAACCGTCTTGCCCTTGCCGCGGCCTTCGGCGACTTGGCGAAATGCCTCGTTGACGTCTTGCAGTGCAAAGTGCTGTTGATCCACGCGGATCGTCAGTTGACCCGCATTGGCCAGCGCAGCGGCCTCGCGCAGGATAGCGCCGTGGTGTTCGCGTCCTTTGCCGGTGAGCAGCGGAGCCAGAGTGAAAACCCCCGAGTAGGTGGCACTTTTGAACGATAACGGTGCCAGGCTGTGCTGGCCCCAGCCCAGGCAGCTCAGCACGTGCCCGGTATAGGCTTTCACGGCTTTGAATGATGCATCCAGCGTGCTGCCGCCGACGGTGTCGTAGACAATGTCGAACCCTTCGCCGGAGGTGTAGTGCTCGACATAATCCTCAACGCTCTGTGCCTGATAGTCGATCGCTGTAGCCCCCAGCGAGCGTATGAAGTCGAGACTGCCCGCCGAACCGGTGGCATAGACATCGGCACCGCGTGCCTTGGCCAGTTGCACAGCCACTTGGCCGACCCCACCTGCGCCCCCATGAATCAGGACACGCTGACCAGAGCGGACATTGGCGTGATCGACCAGACCTTCCCACGCGGTGATGAATACCAAAGGCAATGCAGCCGCCTCACGCATGCTGAGGGTGTGTGGCTTGACCGCGATCAGGCGGGCATCCACGGCAATGTACTCGGCCATGGTGCCTTGGGCACCGCCGATCCCGCCGGGCATGCCGAAGACTTCCTGGCCCGGGGTGAACCCCTCGACTGCTTCGCCCGTTTCGACCACCGTACCGGCAAGATCAAGGCCGAGCACGGCCGGCAGCGTTTGGCGGGCGTGAGCCCCTGCGCCGGCGGCAATTTTGGTATCGAGCGGATTGACTCCTGCGGCGTGAACCTTGACCAGGACTTGCCCCTTACCGGGAACAGGGCGATCGATGTGACGGATGGCCAGCGGGGATTGAGCGGACTCGGCGATGGCGGCAAGCATGGAATGTTTCATGGCGCGAACCTGTGTTGGGATGGACGCTTACAGATTGCCGCGCTTTAATCATTCCGATAAGAAACCCAATGTGCATATGACTTATTCCCCAAAGAGAACCAATCGTCGATGGATCTGTTCGACAGCATGCATGTCTTTGTTCGCGTCGTGGAGCGCGGGTCTTTCTCGGCGGTCGCCCGTGAACTGAACGTGGGGCAGCCGGCAGTGAGTAAGCAAGTGCGCGCGCTGGAGCAGTATCTGGGTGGGCCACTTTTCGCACGCAGCACTCGGCACCTGGCCCTGACCGACCAAGGTCAACGCTTCTACGACCACTGCCAGGAAATTCTCGGCCACGTCGAAACTGCTACACGGAGCTTTACCAGTGGCCAGGAGCAGATTGCCGGCCCTTTACGAGTCGCCGCGCCGGTCAGTTATGGAAGGTTATGCATTGCGCCGCTCATAGGGACTTTCCTGCAACGCCATCCTGATGTGCGGATTGACCTGCGGCTGAGTGACCACAATGAAGACCTGCTCAAGGAAAACATTGATCTGGCTATACGCATTGGCGCGGTGAAGAACGAGGGATTGGTGGCACTGCCACTGGGCAATAGCCCACGGCGTGTCTATGCCGCGCCCGCTTACCTGGCTCTGCACGGCGTGCCACGTGAGCCCAGCGAACTGTCCGATCACAACTGCATCGGCTTCACGTTGCTGGAGCATTACGACCGTTGGCACTTTACCCACAGCGCCGAGGAACTCGATGTAGCCATTCAGGGCAACGTCACCAGCAATAGCAGCGAGGCCATCCGCGAAATGGTGCTCTGCGGCTTGGGTATTTCCCTCTCACCGCAATGGCTGTTCACAGCTGACGTCGAGCAGGGCAGGGTGAGTACCGTACTCGATAACTATCAGACCAGCGCGCTGCCTGTCAGCGCCGTACTCAGCCGCGAGCGACGACGTTCAGCGCGGACGATGGCGTTCATCGATTTTCTACGCGAGCAAATGTTGTAGAAGCGTTTCGCCGGGAAGACGGATCTACATCGACCATCAGCGAATTTTCCTGCCATTGAAGCCGACACGAACAGGTGGCTCAAGCTGATTTCTGCACAGCTCTTATTGGCGGTCGATCAAGCGCTGAGTTGTCCTTGGAGTGAGCGCGCTACGGCAAACTGGCGAAATCGGTGAGGTTCCTCGCCATTACACCTGCGCTGCAAGCGCTTCAATCAATTCCTGGGTGGTGACGATTGAATGAGCGAAAGTCGGCCCGTTCAACTCGTGGGCGGCGTGCATCATTTCTGCACGGAATGCGGCGGTCGCATCGCGCACCAGCGTGACGTGGTAGCCCAGTTCCGAGGCGTAGCGGGCGGTCGCTTCGATGCAGGTGTTTGCGAGCAGGCCGACGATGATGACGTGGGTGATGCCTTTCTGCTTCAGGCGAAAATCAAGGTCGGTATTGGCAAAGCCGCTGGAGCCCCAATGTTCCTGCACGACAATGTCGCCGTCCTTCGGCGCAAAATCGGGATGCCATTCGCCGCCCCATTCACCGCGTGCGAAGTGGTGCATGTGCATGATTTTGCACTGGGTCGGTGTTGGATGATCCCAGCCTTCGTAGTCGCCATGTTCCCAGCGGTGGTGCGGCACGATGACCACCGGAATGTTCTGCGCTCGTACGGCGCGATCGAGGGCTCGCAGGTTGTCGAGCAGCCCGACCTGTTCGGCAATCGGCTTGATCAAGGGGAAGACCTTACCGTTTTCCGAGAGAAAATCGTTGTACGGATCGACCAGCAGGTAAGCGGTGCGGTTCAGCGGATAAGGGGCGTTCGACATGACGATGTACTCCACGCAAGTTGAGTGACCGATGCCGTGGGCTCGCCCGGGCATCAGTTTTTTATGACGACGAAAAAGCTCAAGTCAGTTGAAGGCGCTGCGGTAGGCAAAAAGGCCAGGCAAGCCGCCGGTCATCACAAACAGTAGATTGCTTCCTGCCGGGTAGTCGCCTTGGCGCACGGCAGCGAGCAACCCGGCGAAGGCCTTGCCACCGTAGACCGGATCCGTCAGCAAGCCCTCAACAGAGGCCAGCAGCCGAACCGCTTCGAGCATCGATTCGGTGGGGGCGCCATAGGCGTCGCCACGTTGACTGCCATCTACAGTGATTGCGCCTTCCACAAGGGATGCGGACGGGGCCAGGAGCTGCAAGGTTTCCCGAGTTTTTTCCAGTGTCGTCGCCGTGGCCTGCTCCTCTTTGGCCAACACCGAGTAGCCGATAACTTCGGTTGATGATCGAGCGAGTGCCAGACCCGCTTGCAGTCCTGAATGGGTTCCGGCGCTGCCGTTGGGGATGATGATCCGCTCGAAGTGAACGCCGAGCGCGTCTGCCTGGCGGAGGATCTCTCCCGCACAAGCGGCGTAGCCCAGACTGCCCCTGGGGCTGGAGCCGCCCAATGGTATGAGGAAGGTTTTTTTGCCCTGGCTTTTGAGCGCGCTAAGCAATTCACCAGCGTAGCTATCGGGCGTCAAACCCCGCGGCAGTCGATGGACCTTTGCGCCAAACAGGCCATCGAGCAATACGTTGCCGTTATGACAAAAATCATCATCGCTGCGCACCGCAGACGGGGTCAGGATAAGCTCGCAGGCCAAACCTTGGCGGGCCGCGACGGCGGCGGTCAGCCGGGCGTGATTGGATTGAAAACCGCCCCAGGTAACCAGTGTGTCCGCGCCTTCGGCCAATGCTTCGCCAAGCAGGAATTCAAGTTTGCGCAGTTTGTTACCACCACCGCCGAGGCCCATCAGATCATCGCGTTTGACGTACAGGTTGCAGCCATGCAGTTCGGCTGCCCGGCTCAGGCGGGACAGCTTCTGAATCGGTGTCGGGCCTTCCAGCAGCGCCACTCGGGGGTAAGCAGCCAGCGCAGTTTCCAGTTGATTCAAGTCGTGAGGCATGACGGTTCACTTGACGTTGATGAAAGGAAGTGGGGCGGTCACTTCACCAAGGCCCCGGCCAAATGGTTAATAACTGGTATTGAAGTTAAGTCGCTTTGTCAGGCCGGGGCGGACTCTCGTGCCACTTGCCTGAGGATTTGCTCGTATTCCTTGACTGATAGCGATCCGGACACCAACTGACGACCGTTCAGTACCATGGCCGGGACCGAATTAATTCCGCGCTCAAGGTAAAAACTCTCTAGTTCACGGACCTCGAGAGCGAACGCCTCGCTAGTCAAAATCTCTCGGGCGCGGGTGGTTGAAAGTCCCGCTTCACCGGCCAGGCGCACCAGTGTTTCGTGGTCGCTGGGGTTCTCGCCATTGGTGAAATAAGCCTCGATCAGGATTTTCTTCAGCGCGACCTGGCGGCCTTCCTGCACGGCCCAGAGCAGAAGGCGATGGGCATCGAAGGTGTTGTAGAAATGGCTGCGCTTGTCCAGGTCGAACTGAAAACCGATGGCTTTGCCACGCGCGACGATCATTTCATTGCGCGAAGCGACTTCTTCGGCGCTGCGCCCGTATTTGCGCATCATGTGCTTGATGGCGTGCTCGCCCTCGGCCGGCATGTCCGGGTTCAGTTCGAAGGGCTTGAAGGTCAGCTCCACGGCAACCTCGCCGGCAACATTGGCGATGGCTTGTTCCAGCGCTGTGGCGCCGAGTGCGCACCAGGGGCACACGACATCCGACACAAAGTCGATACTGACGGGGAAAGTCATTTCTTCGACTCCGTCAGTTGTTGGCGGTACTCGGTGGTGGTAATTCCGGCATAGCCCCAGTTGTCGGTGTCGACCTCTTCAATAACGATGTGGGTGAGGTGCGGGTCCTTGTTGAGGACGGTTTGCATGGTTTTGGTGATCTCGGCGATGACTTGAGATTTCTGTTCTTTGGTGACGCCGTCGCGAGTGATACGAACGCTGATGAAAGGCATGGGATAAGTCTCCAGTAGGCGCCCCATCGACATGATGAGGGGAGCAGTGGGATGGACTTTAGAGTGTTGCGTTCAGGGGATAAATCAGGGGCGGAGAACATCACTTATGACGCGATGTAATCAATACAACTGGGGGCTTTGCAGAAGATAAATCGCCCTCCCTGGCTGCAGGCGCGGGGAGGGCGAATGCTACGGCGGGAGGAATCAGTTCTGCGCTTTGCTCATGCGGGTAAATAGCTCGGTGGGGACTTTTTTGCCATTGGAGATGTACTGGTTGGTTCTGAACTTGTAGACCTCACCTTCCGAAAGAAAACCATCGTGGTTGGTGTCCATCGCTTTGAATTCTTCACCGCCCTGAGGTGCCACAGCCAGCAGCTCTTTAAGAGAGACGAGGCCATCATGGTCGGTATCTGTGCGAGCGAAAGAGTCGTCGCCACATTTGCCTTCACCGCATTTGCCCTCGGCAGTAGCGGACTTGTCGCTGGCTTCGCTGGCGCCGCATTTGCCTTCACCACATTTACCTTCGCCGGCTTTATCCGCCGATGCCAATTGATAACCTTGAGGCAATGGCTCTACAGCGAATGCCGCAGACGATGCCAGGCTCATGCCACCGGCTAAAGCAATTGCGGCCAGGCCAAGACTGGTTTTGTTCGACATTGGTTTACGGTACATAGTGCTTCTCCAGATGCTTTGCGCGGCGAGGCCGCGATTCATGCCACAGGGCGGATAGACCCTCAAGGACGCTCGAGGCGAAGGGCGCAAGCGTCGTCCACTTCGACAGAGCGTCCTAGTTCGGGTAGGCCTATTTAGCGGGAGTCATGTATCGGCGATGTATCGGCGAGCGGAGCATTTGTAAGCCAATCCCAAGACTTCGCGTTTGGGTACATAGAGATACAAAAACTGACCTCAGCCTTTGCGCGTCAGTCAGGACAACAGCTTTAAAACGGGTGTCGCGGCTACGCCGACGGCAGCTTGCGCATGCAGCTGGCGCAGCAGCACCAGTGCGTCAGCGACGAAGCCGGTCACGTCTGTTGCACCAGCCTCCGCAGCCAAAGCCTGCAACTGCGCTCGACCATCCATGTGAGGGAACTGCTCGATCCGCTGCAACAAACGGAACGCGAGAGGGCTGACCTGGGAGAATTGCACTTGGCCACTCGGCACACGGCTGATCAGCAGCAACGTTGGTTGTTCTGGCGGTTCAGAAGGCAGATGACCTGGCCCGAGACGATGTACCGCCCAGGTGTAAGCCAGCGGCCAGACGAGCGGGGAAAGCCTGAGGGGACGGTCGAGTAAATGCGCCGCATCACTGGCTTTTAACGGCGCAGCGTCCAACTGTTGCAGCGCCATTTCCACCCACTCGTAATGAGCCAATTCAGGCAAGAACGGGTACCAGGGATGCTCAAAACCGGGCGAGTCCTCCAGGCTCGCTACGAAGCCTACAAACTCACGAGCAATTTCTCCGAAGCGTGGCGTTTGCGCGCGGTAGTCACGCAAAAAACGCCGTACCAGCGCACGCCAACCGGCATCACCCAGCACGGCAACCAGCACCGGAAACGTCCCACCCAGCAACCCCAACAGATTGTTCAACACCAGGTTGAGATAGACCTGTGCTCTCTCGGGATTCATCTGCGCAGGCGGCGCATAACTGTCCGGGTCACGCAGGTACCGGGTCAGTGCGAGCTGCTGACTGTGCAAACTTGAAGGGGAGTCAGCCATCGACGCTCACCCGCAACAAAGCATCCGCGTCGCGCTGCAAGCGCCTGATGGTGTTCAGCTCAGCCACCAGTTCGTCGTAGGACGGAAAGTTGAAATCGCGCTCCAGCAGGGTTGGCTTCACGCCGAAAAGGTCATAAGCCTGTCCCAGCAATGACCAGACTACCGGTTTGACCGAAGCACCATGGGTGTCGATGATCAGGTCATCAGCTTCGTCGTAGTGGCCAGCCACATGCATGGCGACTACGCGTTCTGGTTCCAGGCCTGCGAGGAAAACCGCTGGATCGAAGCTGTGGTTCACCGAGTTTACGTACACATTGTTAACGTCGAGCAACAGGTCGCAATCCGCCTCGCGGAGTACTGCATTGGTAAAAGCAAGTTCGTCCATGTCCTGATGAGCAGCGGCGTAGTAAGAGACGTTTTCTACAGCAAGACGACGACCGAGAATGTCCTGCGCACGGCGGATGCGCGCAGCAACGTGATGAACGGCCTCCTCAGTGAATGGCAACGGCAGCAGGTCGTATAAATGGCCATCGTCACTGCAGTAACTCAGGTGTTCGCTATAGAACGGCACGTTGAAGCGATCAAGAAACCCGCGGACTTGCTCAAGAAAAGATTCGTCCAGCGGCGCACTGCCACCCAGCGACAGTGACAGGCCATGGCATGACAGCGGGTAGCGTTCAGCCAGCAACTGCAAGGCCTCACCATGAGCGCCACCGATGCCGATCCAGTTCTCTGGAGCAACCTCTAGAAAATCGAAATCCCCGACTGGAGCGTCGCGAAGCGTGTTGAGCAGCGCACGGCGCAACCCGAGCCCGACGGTCGCCCCAAAGGGGAGCTGTGGATCTAAATGTGTTGATGATGAAGTGTTCGTTTGCATGAACTCAATACTCCGACTCGACGTCTGGAACCCCCGATCCACAGCACCTCCACGGTTACCGCTGGCAGCCGGGGGGTGTGAATCGGGTGATTGAAACCCGCCACGGTTCTGCTCAAACGAGGTTGATCACCACGTTGATGTTGTTCCGCGTCGCTTTGGAGTACGGGCATGTCTGGTGTGCGGTATCGATCAGGTCTTGAGCGACGTTGCGATCCAGCCCGGGAAGGGAGACGTTGAGGCGAGCCTGGAGGAAATAAGCGCCATCGGTTGTGCCTAGATCCACTTCGGCGTCGACGGCAAGGTCACCCGGGAGGGTGACTTTCAGCTTGCTCGCCGCTAGTCCCATTGCACCGATAAAACAAGCCGACCAACCTGCGGCGAACAACTGCTCTGGGTTGGTACCGGCGCCAGAGGTGCCAGGCGATGACAGCTTTATATCCAATCGGCCGTCGTCACTGAGGGCGGTGCCATTACGACCACCCGAGGAGGTATGGACTTTGCCGGTGTACAGCACTTTATCAATATGGGTCATGGTGAAACTCCTGATTAACTAGCGGGGGTTGAGAGCGATAACCTTGGTGACGCAATAACACTCAGCGTGCATTCAAGCGCTTGAGATACCGATCGATGAATGCATCCAGGCTCAGCTTGCCGGCGCCTGTGAATACCAGTGGCAGAAGTGCGACGAGATAGATCAACGGTAGCTTGAAATTGCCGTAGCCTTTGTTGCTGATGGAGTACCCCATAGCCAGTTCGCTCAACGTCGACCACTCTGCTGGCCAGTGAACTGCGGCAGTTGCCACGACGGTGACCACTATGAGGATCAGTGCCGAGAGGCGTGTTCCCAGGCCTACAAGCAAAGCGATGGAACAGAGCAGTTCTGCCCACATGGATAACTGCCAATTGAACGTAGCCGGCAGCTGATTGAAGGGAAAAGGAAAGGCCCCTTGAATGCTGGGGAACCAGTTCTCACCGTTCCACTTTTCCCATCCCGCTTCAAAAAACTCCCAGGCCAGAAAAACGCGCAGGCTCAAAGGGGCGATCCAGTCTCCAGCGCGATCAAGATTAAGGTGCAGGCGATTCAAGACCGATAACGCGTTTGTATGCATGGGTTTAATCCTCCGACTCGTCGTCAAGAAAGTGGAAGCCGTTCAGGTGCTCCCAATGACAGCTGTCAGGCACAGGAGCACTGCGCTGGCCGTGAGCGCAGTTCATCGTGCTGGTGTATCTCGCTTGTGTCTGAGGGGGCGGGAAGATCAATGTTGTGTAACGTGTTTGCGTCCGTACACACTTGGATACAGAGCGATACCTGTGGAAGGCGCTATTTTGTAGTTGGGATATACGATCGGCTGCGTTCTGCCGGTGACTGGCAGGAGGATTTCACAGGGCGAATGAAAGTCGCAGATGTGGGGGGCGAGGGCGTGGAAATGACTGTTGAATGAGGGGGCACGCCAGGTGCCCACCTTATCTGTCTGGAACCGCCTAGGGGATCAAGCGCATCTCCCGCAGTTTGTCGAACACGTCGAAAAATGCCTGATCGCTCGCCTGGTAGGCAGTGAAGCCCATCAGGCGGCTTTTCGACATATCCGTGACCACTTCGATAGGGCGACCGAGATCTGCATCGGTATGCCATGGGGAAATCAGGCGATCGATATCGGATTCTTTCAAACCGTGCTCGGCGACTATTTTCGTCCATACGGCTTGATCGTCCGCCATCTGCTTCTCTAGAGGCGAGGGTGACGCGGGATAGTCAGCAGCAGGCAGGTCGAAGTATTCGGCAATGCGGCCCCACATCCATTTCCAGCGGAATACATCGCCATTAGTGACGTTGAACGCCTGGTTGGCCGCAGCCGGGGTGGTGGCCGCCCACAGTTGTTGCTTCGCCAACTGCCGCGCATCGGTCATGTCGGTGAGGCTGTCCCACTGCACTCTGGATCCGGGAAACACAAACGGGCGATTGGTGTGTTTGCAAATCGAGGCATAGACGGCGAGGGTGGTCGCCATGTTCATCGCATTGCCCACGGCCACCCCAGTGACGGTATGCGGGCGATGAACGCTCCACGTGAAGCCATCCTTTTCAGCCGCGGCGAAGAGTTCGTTTTCCTGAGCGTAATAGAAATTCTCGACTTCCAGACGACCCTGTTCTTCGCGAAACGGCGTCTGTGGCAGGCTGCCTTTACCATAGGCTTCGAACGGGCCGAGGTAGTGTTTCAGGCCGGTAACCAGTGCTACGTGTTTGACGCTTTTCGCTGGGCGAATGGCCGAGAGCACGTTGCGCACCATGGCGGCATTGACGCGAATGTTCTCGGCCTCCGTGGCTTGCCGCGACCATGTGGTAATGAACACATGCGTGGGTTTCACATCCCTCAGCGCCTGTTCCAAAGAGGCTGGATCCTGAAGGTCCGCCGCGACAGGGATCACGCCTTGAAGTTGAGATGGATGCCTCGACAGCGCGGCGACCTGCCACTGGTTGTCGATAAGTAACTGGGTGATGGCGCTGCCGACAATGCCGCTGGCGCCCACGACTAGAGCTGTCTGGGTCATAGGTTTCTCCTGAATTCAGGTTTGGGAGTCCGCCTGAGCAGAAGAGGTTCAACCTGAAAATCCGTTAGAGTGTTCACCACTTCCCGTTAAAGCCTGTGAACAATGACTCGTCCGCTGTTTGTTTCCCTTGATGGCCCCAAAGGCGTCGGCAAAACCTCGCTGTTGGAGGCCATCACTGAAGTCTTGAGGGCAGACAACCAGAAAGTCATCCGGTTGTGCGAGAAAAAAAGCGACCCGTTCAGGGGCGAGACAATGCATCTGGTGAACCGACTCGTCCGACATCCTGACCGGGATCTGGAACTGGAAGTTTGCCAACGCCTGGCTGACAGCCGCCGCTGGATTTCCCAGCACGTGCTGACCAAACAGCCTGCCGACAGCATCATCCTGATCGATCGCTGGTACCCGTCCGATGCGGCGTTTCGCCGGATGGTCCCGTTTGCTGAAATCCTGCAATTAAACCGTGATCGCAACGTTCAGGTGCCCGACCTGCATGTTGGCGTGGTCACGGCGGCGGAGATTTCGTGGGCGAGGGCGGGGGCGCGACGGCGTGGCTTGAGCAGTACTGTGCTTCGCGGTCTGGAGGAGCATGTCGACTGTACCCAGGCTTTTGAGCAAGCCGCTGCCGATCAGGGTTGGTTTATTTGCCGCAATGAGGGAGCGATCGAGGAAGCGACGGGGCGGGTGGTAGGGGAGATTAATCGGGTGGTGAGCCACCGGCACGGCCGCTCCATCTGACGCCTGAGTAATCGTGCGAATCTACGCCACCGACGAGCGGCGCAAATATGACAAAGTATTTCGCCATCAAACGAGGTCAAGTGATTAGGTTTATTCAGAGGTTTGAAGATGAGATTTGCACGCTTTTGCCAGACACTGTCCAACTGGGCGGGTAGCCCCAAGACCTTTTTGACAGCGATTGTTCTGATCTTCGCCTGGGCTGGGACAGGGCCGTACTTTCATTACAACGACACTTGGCAGCTGATCATCAACACCTCGACAACGATCATCACCTTCCTGATGGTATTCCTCATTCAAAACACCCAGAACCGCGACAATGACATTCTGCATCTGAAGATCGATGAGCTGATACGAGCTACCCACGAGGCACAGAATGCTACGCTGGGGCTGGAGCAAATGGGCTCGAGTGAGCTGCGAAAACTTCGTGAACAATACCGCATGCTGGGTGAGTCAGGGCAGATCAAGTTTGATTGAAACTGGCGAAGCACCCGCAAAGCTACGGGGCCCCAGCATTGCGAGCATTGCTGGAGCCCCGCATCGATCGGCTATCAGTCGAAACTCAGTTCCTGAGTCTTGATGTGATTGGCCACTGCGCCGGAGATGGCGTCGAAGATTGCTTTTTCATTGTTGCTGTAGACCTCCATGTCGAGATCCAGGGTAATGGCAGCGCTGCGGATCATTACACCTTCATGGTGGTAGCTGACAAACAGTGAGTGCCAGTCTGTGAATTCCACATCCAACACGAGGTAGACCACTGTCACCGAAGCCATGCCCTGGTCGTTCTTGATGGGGCCAAAGGCGACAGTCGTGCGGCCGTCCTTAGTGCTTGCCTTGTTCCACCAGAAGGTCATGAAGTCGTGGGTGCCCGAATCGTTGGGATCCTTGGCCAAGAGCATCGCGAGCTGCTTGAAGCTCTCGAGTTCCGTCGCTCCCAGATACGTGCCAACGATGGTGGTCAGCAAACTACCGATGTCCACGTCACCTGAAGAGACATCCTGCCTGACCTGGCCGCCACTCGCTGCCTTTACGGTAAAGCCCAGATCGGTCAGTTGGTAAACCACAGCATCGAACCATTGCTTCGTCTGCAGATAGTCCGTATTGGTGATGTCCACGCCCTTGTTTTTCAGGACGGCGCGCGCAGCCCCCTGTGCGTAGAGGTTCAGGTGAGAGTATGCGCTGACCTGCTCCGGGGTAGCATCGGTCATGGCATAAACCAACTGCGAGTCGATGGCTGTGGCGTCGATTGTCGTCGTAGTTCTACCGGTTACCACGCTGCCCAGCTTAGGCGGCGCAAGGGCAGGCCATGCGCAGGTGATGATCCTGCTCGTAAATCCCACACCATCGCGAAGATAGGCTTGACGAGAGCGCCAGTCGGGATGGGAAGTGCGGTCGATAGTGAAAGGGACGTCACGCAAGCCTTCGGGAGGGTTACCTATGGACTTGTCGATTGCCACGTTGAGCCTCTTCAGAAGCCCGTCGCACTCGCATTTCGCGAAAACATTCAGATGGTAGTTCAGGCCTTCTGTGTTGGTGACTTGCACGTGAGCACCAGCCCCCAGGGCCGCTTGGCAAGTTGAGATGTTCCGACCGAAAAGGCTGAACGTTTTCTGGGACTCGAACTTCACTTCTACATCAGCTTTTGCAGATTCCTTAGTGCACATGATGATCTCCAGCTCATACCCAGGCGTCATTGCTTGGGCATCTAGAAGTTATCAATATCGGACCCTTCGTGAAGCTCAGTCGGTTGAGCAGTGCTCACGAATTGCCCTGAAAATTTTGCGTGGCGCTCAAGGTGCTGGAGTGGTCACTTCATCAAGAAACTTGGCGAGGTTACGAACGTCGTTGTCGGCCATTCTTTCAATCACGTCCGCGAGCGTTTTGCGATGCGGCGCGTCATGCATCGCGCCGAGCGAGTGCTGTCCACGGCCGAGCAGAAGCCAATCGGCATTGACGTTCAACTCGACGCACAGCTT
The DNA here is from genome assembly GCF_019145195.1 of Pseudomonas siliginis. GTDB lineage: Bacteria > Pseudomonadota > Gammaproteobacteria > Pseudomonadales > Pseudomonadaceae > Aquipseudomonas > Aquipseudomonas siliginis. The sequence goes on along the minus strand of NZ_JAHSTW010000001.1, from coordinate 266,141 downwards.
GGCGAAGTTCTCCATACTGATTGGCTCTGAACGAAACCACCGACTGAGGGCGCTGTCCGTCACACCGATTCGGTGTGACAGCGCGTAGAGTTTTGGAAACCCACGAAGGGTATATGCGAACTGAAGTCTCTCGCCGTAGCTTTTGATGCCATGCATTTCCATATCTATCTTCGTCCTTTACTCGGAGAGGCATCGAAAGCTTCAGAAGTCCGCAGCCTCTCCGGGTTTAAGGCGGGTGAAGCCCCCAAGAGCGAATCGAGTGTGGTGAGAGGCACATGGCAGCGCGCCAACGATTGCTCTCGGCCATGCTAAAGACGAACTCATGTGCAGTGATATGAACTTTGCCGACTGAGAGCTCAGGTAGGTGTCCGGCCAAGGTGATTTTCTGGTTCGAGCGATTATGGCCTGAGCGCCAGCCAACACTTGGTTATAGAGGGGTAGGGCAAGCGTAAATGAGGTCGCGGCAGAGCTTCTGGATGACCAGGGGCGGACTGCCGCAATCTACCGGCTGGACGTTTCAGCAGCTGATAATAAGCTCGGCGGCCAGGCATTCGCTGCCATGGTTGAGGCTATTCTGGATTTCGACCCGGCTCTCGTTATGGGCACAGAAGAGGCTCAGTTTGGAATTGGCCATGATGGAGCGCTAACCAACGCGCATCTGCAGTATGCGAGGCTGAGGCGCTATGGGAATCGTTTTCACCGCGCGCTCACACAGATATCTCAGCGGCCGTTAACAACCTTGAAGAGTGATCGCACGTCGGTGAGTGCGCACACGGTCAAGCGGTTGGACTCCGCATCCGTGCATAAGGCACTCAGAGGGCCGACGGGACAGGCACTCTTGCATCCTGCCAGCACTCAGCGTCCGGCCTTGAACACTGTACGCTTTGAGGTCAGCAGATCTTACGAGGAAGAGGACAACCCAGCGAATCATGCCGTTGGACTTATTCTCTTCGATGTTCTTAGACGTTGCCGGCAGGTGGTAAGGGGGCTTCAGCATGCAGCTGCCACTGAAGTGGTCTGCGATACCCGATCAGCGTTAACGCCAAGGCTCGTACGTCGAATCGCGTTCACCGAGTCGCTTGCTCGCAAGCTTCAACGGCTTCAACGCGCGCGACCTTTCTGCATCGTGACTGCCAGACGTCTATCGGCTGCTGGATTGAATGCGATCTCTGCTCACCCTGCATACGCGCGAGCTTATCGGTTTGGTTGGTACGCGTTGCGTTCAGGTTGGTTGGGAAAGGATCCTGATGAGACGCTGTGGGTCAGCCCAACATGGGAGGTTTATGAGCGGTGGTGCTTTGTAACTGTAGTCTCACAGCTGCAACGTCAGTTTCCTGAACTCGTCTGGAGTCGTGAATATCGATCGGTGGGTTTAAAAGAAATCGTGTGGCGGGGAATAGCGGCTGATGTGACCGTTGAGGCATGTTACCAAGTCCGATGCCCAGCGATTGATCAACCTGCACATCGCGGTTTTCAAAGCTTATCGCGAGAGCGATATCCGGACATCGTCGTGACGTTGGACTCGCCTTCGACGAAGCGCTTGTTGGTTTTCGACGCGAAGTATCGCAGCGCCCTGGATGCAATGGAGTCAGCGCACATTTATCACGACAGTCTCCAGTGGAAGGGCATCAAGCCTGACGTTTCATTGCTGCTGATACCTAGGGCAGACAAAGTAACGGCGCTTATCAGCCCGACCTATCATGCGGACTATGGGGTCGGAGCCTGGCAAATCAGTGCAGAATCAGAAGGGGAGGCACTGGGGATCGAACTCAAACGAATTCTGAGTGCAATCAGGTTCACAAGCGGCAATGTTTTCGATCTTCACAATCGTTCAGCGCTGGTGGACAATCCGCGCTCTGTTCCGGGGTAGTTCAGCGGTAGAACACTCGGCTCTTAACCGGGTGGGCGCTGGTTCGAATCCAGCCCCCGGACCCACAACATCGCAGGCTCGGAAGAACTCATGCTCAGGGACGATAGGGAATCGAATGCGAATGCCGGCATAGGTGCCGGCTATGCAGCCTTTCAACTGTCTCGGGCACTCGCTGCATCGGGCCTCGACGATAACGGACAGACGAGCAAGCGCATCGAGCGCTGGCGCAATGTAATCGAGCACATATTGCAGGGATCTGCGTCGTATGGCTCACGAACTCCATTCGCGGATGTGCCTGAGTGGGTCACGCTGGAAGTCGCCACGGGTGGTTTTGCCACTGGGCAGTACATGGCCGGTGGCGCACTGACCGAGTACGAGCGACATTTGGCTGCTTCGATTCCTGGTATCCGTCCTGGCTTCGAGCGACTCGATCTCAACACTTGGCACCTTACGGAGGAGGGGATTGAGGTACTGCAAACGAAGCTGGCGAGCGGGGATTATCGAATCGAGGTGCCAGAAGAAGCTGCACTGCTGACGGTGGCCTGGTTGCTGGGGCAGCAACGTACAGAGAACGCATGGGATCTGGTTGAAGCGATAGCGCCTTTCTTTGAAGAGCTGCGATTCTTTCCGATCGCTTCTGACGGTTCGCCGCTTTCAGCAGGGCAAGTGCAGGTTTTTACTGTCGGTGATGTCAGAACCGTGCTTTCAAACCGCCCAGCACAGACGCGTCTGGCAGCGCAAAAACATGTCGTCGAGACTCGCTTGCCGCTCTACGATGCGGCGGTGTCGCTTTTCCTTTTGACGTATCAGGATGATTGGCCTTGTCGCCGGTACCCCGAAGGCTGGTTTGAGCAGGCGAATATTCTGAAGCGGCAGTTCGATGCTTCTTGCCCCAGCGCTTCAGGTGAAGCTGAAAGCTCAAGGGATCGGGCAGGGGAGTTGTTTGCATTGCTGGGGAGTTGCGCTAGCGATGCGGCGTCGCTTACGGGACGGCAAGTCGGACGAATTCGCAGGATCGTCGACGATTTCGTACGCAAGCATGGTCATCCCGAATCCGAATCTCATCAAAAGCACAGAGAGTCTCAACGCAGTCACGTGTCCTCACCCGGGCACCATCTATTTGCTAAAGCGGTTGCCGCACGTCTGAGCAGGTATCCCGGTTCGGACGGAGTTTCCGACTTTTCATCTCTGCTGCAACCCGTTACCTGCGAAGAAGCGACCGCATATTCGCTGTTAACAGGTATCGGCATTCCTACTGATATTCGTCGACGCGTCGAGCGGTGTCGAAAGGGCACAATTGCCGAGTTGATCGATAAGGGATTGATTACATCCGGGGATACCGTGGCGCGGCTGCTGCCAGCGATAACGGCTGAGATCTGCAGTGCAGGATTTCGCGATATGTCGCTGCGGATGCTGTCTGTCGCAACCTATCGCGCCTTTCGACAACGCCGATCATTGTTGCTGTTGGATCTGCAAAGTCAGGTCAGGATGAATGAATTGCCGTGGGTGGCGGCTGTTGAAGACCAGCGAGAAACGGACGCGGTGGTCGCTGAAGCAGCGAAACAGTTCCTGATCGAATCCGCAGCAATGACTCTTTGCGCTTTTCCTCAAGCGATCCTGCCCAACAAACTCATTCAGGAATTTGCTGCGCTTGCTGCGATGGCCAAGCTGGATCTGCCTTTTGTGGAAGAAGTCGCCTCGGACATTTTCATGGGCGCTTTCTCGAACAAGTACATAAGAGCTGCCAGGCAGGCGGCATCTTTGACAGGTGGGACGCTATACGCCAATTACTACGACATTGATGCAAGCCAATTGGCGATGCTTCCTGATCAACCGAAATCCAGGCGGAAAAGGTTCTCCAGACCTGACGCTAGTTCCAGGGACGCATTGGCCAGATTGTGCTCCCAGCGGGCTGATGCGGCCCTGGGGACATGGCGACCGGCGACTAACGGGAAGATCATCGAGCAACAACAGATCCTGACGACGCAAAACCTTGCGCTGTTGTTTGGTGAGTTCGGGTTGAAGGCGCTGTTGCAGCATCGCCTGGCTTCGATGGCCGAGGAATGCTTCAGATGGATATGCGTACGCCAGCAGGTGAAGTTGAAGTTTTATCACTCCAGCCTGGTGATGATCAAAAATACGGCTTATGCCTGGCGGCAAATGGTCTTTTATCTAGCGATGCTCGATGAGGCAGAAATGCGTTTCGCAATTGAACGTATCGAAGCTCATTTCGCGAATCAGCCTAGTGCATTTCGTGAGAGGTTCCTGCCGGCGATTAGAGGATTGCGAGTAGCGGCTTCTGGCGCACCGTTGACCGAGGCTCGCCAAGCAAGCGGAGGTGCTCAGGTTTTTATCGGATGGACTACCGAGAGACATTGGTTGTTGAAGCTGCAAACGAATGGCGTTGCTTAGCCTGAGAGGTTGGGAGTGGTGGATCTGATATCTAAAGCCTGAGGCCATTCGCATACATGATTTAACATAATATACATTACACGTAACAAAGTATTACAAGGTTAGCGTCGTCGCCCAGGAGATTTGAAACTGCGTTGGCCGCTTCAAAACCAGCTTTCCCTACAAACTGCATTCTTCCCCATCTACAGCCCTCATCCATCATCACGCGTCAGCTTTTCAATCAGCGCTCCATGCTGTGGAAACTGTGCCGTGAGTTTTGCGCGATTACCGATTTCCATGTCTGCGAAATCAAACCCAGGCGAAACCGCTTCGCTGATCAAGCCAAAGCCATTTGAGCCTTCCAGTAATCGAGAGGCTTTCCAGATTCCACCCGGTACGTGCAATTGCAGTTGCTGACCAGCCAAAACATCGCTGCCCATCACCAGCGTTTGCAGTGAGCCGTCGGCGTGGATCAGGTTGTATTCGATGGCGTCGCCCAACTGGAAATAATGCAGGATGTCGGACTGGTTGAAATGAAACTGGCCCACTGGCGATTGCTCAGTAAGCAGATAGTAGATCGAGGTCAGCAGATATCGCGGGCCTTGCTGCGTTTCGAGGCAGGCACGGTGATCGGCTTGATAGGTTCTGCGGTAATAACCGCCCTCGACATGAGGCTGTAGATTCAGCGCAGCAATTACATCAGTTGCGTTCGGCTTGCGCTGAATCATGGTCTTCTCCGATATGGGTAATGATTTTTTTGTTAGCTCAACTAAACGGTCATTTAGTGTAGTTAACGTATTTTCGAAGACGATCGACGCACTTGCCCCGCTCCATTAGAAGTCTATCGTCGCCGACAGCAGATACGTTCGCGGCGTAGAAAGCGTCAATCCCGGTTCGCTGTCATCCGAGGCGCCTGCCGAGCTCCAATAGCGTTTATCCAGAACGTTTTCGACATTGGCGCGCAAGGTGATCGTCTTCTCGTCCAGCTTGAAAGCATAGCGTGTACCTACGTCGAACCGCTCCCAGGAGTCGATTTCCTTATCATTCGCCTGATCCAGATACTGCGAACTCGAATAGATTCCACGACTGGTAAGTGTCAAACCCTGCACAGTCGGTACGTCCCACTCCGCGCCGAGATTGACGTTGTATTTCGGTGTCGCCGGTGCGCGGTTGCCGTCGAATGTGCCGTTGGTGGTGTGGGTCAGTTCGCTGTCGATGTACATCACACCGCCGAGCAACCGGAAGCCTTTGAGCGGTTCGCCGAACACGCTCAGTTCTACGCCGTTGTTCTCACGCTTGCCGTTCGGGCCGAAGACTCGTGTGGTCGCATTGGTTTCGTAGGCAGGCTGTTTGATGCGGAACACCGCTGCCGTCAGCGCGTATGAGCCCGCGTCGTATTTGGCGCCGACTTCAATCTGGCGGCTGATGAATGGCGGGAAGATTTCGTCTTCGTTGATAGATGTCGATGGCGCGATCTTGCCTTGGCTCAGACCTTCCATGTAGTTGGCGTACAGCGAAAGTTTGTCCGTCGCCTTGAACAGAATGCCGCCCGACGGCGAGACTTTTTCCTCATCGTAGGCCGTGTCGCCCTTGATACCGTCGCTCCAGTCATCGACTTTGACCCGCTGCCAGCGCGCACCCAGAGTCAGCAGCAGTCGATCCTCGAAGAAACCGAGCGTGTCGGACAAGGCCACGCCGCTGAAGCGATTTTCGGTGTAGACCTTGGCGTCATTGCGGGTCGGCGTGCCGGGTCTGGCTATTTCCACCGGGTCGTAGAGATTGCTGCGCCCGGCCGCGTAACGGGCGCCGCCGTTTTCGAAGTCCATATAAAAGTAGTTGGCCGCCAGGTTCACTTCATGGCTGACCGGTCCGGTCTGGAACCAGTTACGAACGCCAGCGGTAGCCGTGCGAACGTTTTCGTCGCGGGTGAAGTCGCGCGGCTGGACGCTGAAGTCGCCGGCGTCATTGGTCACCGAGACCGCATGACGCAAGAAGTCGTGATTGCTTTTACGTGCGCCGACGCCGCCATACAGCATGACTGAATCGCTGACATCGAACTCGCCGTTGAGCGTGCCGAAAGTGTCATTGGTGCGCGCCCGGCTCCAGGGTTGCGCGTAGTTATCGCGCACATCATTGGCGTTCGGCACCTTGGCACCGGCCGCGACCTGCACGCGTTCCTGCGGTGCGTCGGTGTCGCGCTCGGTGTGGCCGATATCGGTGGAAAGTCGCAAGCGTTCACCACGGAAATCCAGACCGAGTACTGCCATGTCGCGATCGACACTCTGATGATCCCATTCGGTATCACCGGACTGTTTGACCCCGTTGAAGCGCACCCCGAATTGATTGTCTTCGCCAAAACGCCGTCCGACATCCACCGCGCCGCCGACTTGGTTGTTCGAGGCGTAATTGGCCGTCAGCGAAGTAATCGGCTTGTCGGTCGCACGCTTCGGCACGACGTTGATCCCCCCTCCTACGCTGCCCCGTGGCGAAATCCCGTTGATCAATTGGCTCGGGCCCTTAAGGATGTCGACACGATCGGCCATTTCCATGTCGATGGTGTAAGTCGGCAACACACCGTAGAGGCCGTTGTAGGCAACGTCACTGTTGAACAGACTGAAACCACGGATGGTGAATTGCTCGTAGCGGCCACCGGCCGGGTTGGTTGCGCGTACCGAAGGGTCGCTGCCGATCAGGTCGCCGAGCGTACGCGCCTGTTGGTTTTTCACCGTTTCGCTGGTGTAGGTGGTCATGCTGAACGGGGTTTCCATGAAATCCCTGGACCCCAACAGCCCTTGCGAGCCACGCCGTGCAACCTGGCCACCGGCGAAGACGTCGGCATCGGCTGAATCGCTCGCACCAAGAATGGATGTCGGTGCCAGTTGCAAGGTGCTGCCTTGCGCTGCGGGCACCAGCGTATAAGCCTGATCGCCGACCGGTTGCAGCTGCAAACCCGAACCCAGCAACAACCGGCTGAACCCCTCCTCCACGCCATATTCACCGGACAAACCATTGCTGTTGCGGCCACTGACCAGCGCCGGATCCACCGACAGATTGACTCCAGCGAGACCGGCGAAGCGCGTCAGCGCGGCACTCAGACTACCGGCCGGCACCTGATAACTGCGGCGGCTGCCATCGTCTGCCCAGCTCGATTGGATCAACACGGGGCTGGCACTCAGGCTCAGCAAAAGGCTCAACTGCAACAACGGACGCAAACGACCTGGGAATACTGCGGGCATTGGAAGAAGCTCTCGATTTTGTTCACTTGCCTGGAATGACCAGCGAGGCGAAAAAAAGGGACAGACTTCAGCCAGTTTTTTCTGCACGCGGTACCAGTGACACCCAAAATCGCGTTCGCGTATGCACATCGACGGGCAAACTGGCTGCCAGCAGTACCAGCACTTGATCGGTATCGTCGAGGCGAAAGCTGCCAGTGACGCGCAGCGATTCCAGCGCCGGGTCCCAGCGCAGAACACCCGAGCGGTAGCGACTCAGCTCGCGGAGGAAATTACCCAGCGGCTGGTTCTGCGCCATCAGCACGCCATCGCGCCAACCGGGCATCAACGCATCGAACGCCGTCACCGCCCCGGCGCCCGAAGCTTGCAGGCTGACTTGCTGGCCTTGCTGCAATACCAGCGTCGGGCCGTGCAGTGGCTGCAATTGCACCGAACCGCGCAACACGCAGACCTGGCAATCGCGCGCATTGAGGCGCACCGAGATGTCGCTGTGCTTGACGATCATCCGTCCATAAAGCGCGTTGACGATAAAGGCTGAATCGCCTGCCGCGTTGAGCGCCATCTCGCCACGAATCAGCGTCAACTGACGTGCCGCCAGATCGACATTCACCGCGCTGTCGGTGTTGAGCAGCAATGAAGAATCCTGCGCTAATTGCACTTTGCGCCGCTCGCCGGTGTTGGTGTGCAGGTCGGCGCGCCAGACCTCCAGCGGCAGCTCGCGTCCGATCAACCACACCGCCGGCACCAGCGCCGCCACGCCCAAGGCACGCTTGAGAGCAGCGCGCCGCGCCGGATCAGGCCGATCCAGCGTGGCCATGGCCAGTGTCAGCGGCAAACCTGCGAAACGCTGGCGAAGCTGCTGGATTTTCTGCCAAGCGTTTTCGTGGCGACTGTCACTGGCGCGCCAATGCTGCAACCGTGCGTGATCTTCATCACTGGCACCACCGGACTCGAGCAGTGCCAGCCATTGCGCCGCTGCCCGCGCCACTTCCCGCGTTTCCTCGCTGGGGGCAACGCGCATCACAGATCCACCAGCAAGCAATGCTCGTACGCGTGGGTCATGTAGCGTTTCACCGTGCGCTCGGAAACCTGCAAGCGCTCGGCAATCTCGCGGTAGCCAAGTCCCTCGAGTTGACTCCAAAGAAATGCCCGGCGCACCGGGCGCGGCAAGCCATCGAGCAATTCATCCAGCGCCTGCAAGGTTTCCAGCAGCAACCAGCGCTGCTCCGGCGACGGTGCGCACGCTTCCGGCAATTGCGCCAAGGCATCGAGGTAGGCTTTTTCCAGATGGCGCCGCGTGTAGAAATTGCTCAGTAGCCGTTTGCCGACGGTGAGCAGATACGCGCGCGGCTCGCGCAATTCAGCCAGTGGCGGCGCGTTGCACAGGACGCGGACAAAGGTGTCTTGACTGAGGTCCGCCGCATCCCACGCATTGCCCATGCGCCGGCGCAGCCAGGTTTCCAGCCAGCCGCGATGCTCGCGGTACAACTGCTGCAGGCTTTGCTCCGACGGTGACGTGGCTTCAATCATCTCAAGAGACCCTGCGCGAAGGTAGATTCAAATGAGACTGATTCTATTTAACTTCTGCGAGGACACAAAGCCTTTTTCTGCTCAGCGCTTGAGCGTTTCGCTCGGCAGCTCCTTGAAAAGCGCGCGGTAACTGCTGGAAAACCGCCCCAGATGCCAGAACGACCAGCGCATCGCCACTTCGGCAACGGTGGTTTCGCAAGGTCGGCGCTTGAGCAATTCACGGTGCGCACTGTTTAGCCGTCTCAGGCGCAACCAGTGGCTCGGGGTCATCCCGGTGTAGGCCTTGAAAGCCTGTTGCAACTGGCGCAGCGGCACGCCGGCAACGTGAGAAAGTTCGAGCAGATTAACCGTGTCTTCCGGCGAATCAGCCGCCCACTCCCCTACTCTTTTGATGATCTGGCGTTCGTTGTTGCGCCGCTGCAATCCGCTGCGATCAAGGCTGGTGTGAGCGTTATCAAGGATGAACAGGCAGTCCTCAAGCAACTGTTGAGTCAGACGATCTTTATCAAGTGGATCAGCAGCTTGCGACAACTTCGTGAGAATCGAGCTTAACCAGCCGCTGAACAAAGCGTTCTGGCCGCAGTTCAGCGGCGCCATGAACAAACCCTCGAGCTTTGCCACTTGCAAACCGTGCTCGCGGACAAAGTCCGGACCGAATACCACGGCGATTTCCCGGTAGTTCTCCGGGGTGATCCAGATGTTGCGGCTCTCTTCGTTGAGCAGGTACAGCGCGTTGTCGCTGCGATCGAAACAGAACGCCAGAGCCCCGGATGGCGCACTGAAATTCTGCTCGACCCGGGTGTTCATCTGTTCTTCGTAAACCTCGACGCCCTGCAGATCGAGATAGCGAATCTGCCCAGCGAAATGCCCCGGCGACATCTGCTGGTAATGCTGGACCCAGCCCGGTGTAGCGCGGATTTGCTCGGCCACGTCGGCGGTATTGAACGCTTGTACCTGAAGCGGATTGCACGTTGTCATGGGGTGACCTTGCGCACTCTTTTGGTGCGCTTTGGTGCTGCTGAAAGTGGATAGATGGAATCGCAAGCCGCGCCCAAGATAGTCGCCAACGCGCCACAGGGGAAGGGGCGGAAGATGAAACCCGCCCTCCCCGGCGTCTACAAAACCAATAACGAGGTCTTTATGAACGCCCCTTTCGATCAGCTGTTCACCTGGCTGAAAGATCACAAGATTACCGAAGTCGAATGCGTGGTCAGCGACCTGACCGGCATCGCCCGCGGCAAGATTGCACCGACCAACAAGTTCCTGCATGAGCGCGGCATGCGCCTGCCGGAGAGCGTGCTGCTGCAAACGGTAACCGGGGATTTTGTCGACGACGACATCTACTACGACCTGCTCGATCCGGCCGACATCGACATGGTGTGCAAACCGGTTTCCGATGCCGTGTATGTCATTCCGTGGGCCATCGAGCCGACCGCCATCGTCATCCACGACACCTTCGACAAGTTTGGCAATCCGATCGAACTGTCGCCGCGCAACGTGCTGAAGAAAGTCCTGCAGCTCTACACCGACAAGGGCTGGAAGCCGATTGTCGCGCCGGAAATGGAGTTCTACCTGACCCAACGCTGTGAAGACCCGGACCTGCCGCTCAAGGCACCGCTGGGTCGTTCGGGCCGTGCGGAAAGCGGTCGCCAGTCGTTCTCGATCGATGCCGCCAACGAGTTCGATCCGCTGTTCGAAGACGTCTACGACTGGTGCGAACTGCAAGGCCTGGATCTCGACACGCTGATCCACGAAGACGGCCCGGCGCAGATGGAAATCAACTTCCGCCACGGCGATGCGCTGGATCTGGCTGACCAGATCACCGTGTTCAAGCGCACCCTGCGCGAGGCGGCGCTCAAGCACAACGTCACCGCGACGTTCATGGCCAAGCCGATCGGCGACGAGCCGGGCAGCGCCATGCACCTGCACCAGAGCGTGGTCGAGATCGCTACGGGTCAGCCGATCTTCGCCGATGCCGAGGGCAACATGAGCGAGCTGTTCCGTCATCACATCGGTGGCTTGCAGAAATACATCCCGAAAGTGCTGCCGATGTTCGCGCCGAACGTCAATTCGTTCCGCCGCTTCCTGCCGGACACTTCGGCGCCGGTCAACGTCGAATGGGGCGAAGAGAACCGCACGGTGGGCCTGCGTGTGCCGACTTCTGGTCCTGAATCGATGCGCGTGGAGAACCGCTTGCCCGGCGCCGACGCCAACCCGTATCTGGCGATTGCCGCGAGTCTGCTCTGCGGCTACATCGGCATGGTCGAGAAGATCGAGCCGAGCGCGGCGGTCGAAGGCCGGGCCTACGAGCGCCGCAATCTGCGCCTGCCCATCACCATCGAAGAAGCCCTGACGCAGATGGAAGAGTGCCCGAAGGTCGCCGAGTACCTGGGCAGCAAATTCGTCCGTGGTTACGTCGCGGTCAAACGCGCCGAGCACGAAAACTTCAAGCGCGTGATCAGCTCGTGGGAGCGGGAGTTCCTGCTGCTCAGCGTCTGACGGCGCCCCGTCCCTGTGGGAGCGAGCCTGCTCGCGAAGACGTCAGTACATTCAATTGATCGTTCCCACGCTCCCGCGTGGGAATGCATCCCGGGACGCTCTGCGTCCCATCCAAAGCCGAACGCGGAGCGTCCGTTGCGGCATTCCCACGCAGAGCGTGGGAACGATCATTACAAGAAGAGGTGTCGATATGCGTCTATTGAAATCCGTACTCCCGGTCGCAATGAGCGTGCTGTTCAGTGCCGTAGCCCACGCCGAGCCCCAAGTCAGCGTCTACAACTGGACCGACTACATCGGCGAAACCACCCTCGCCGACTTCCAGAGCAAGACCGGGATCAAGGTGATCTACGACGTCTTCGACTCCAACGAAACCCTTGAAGGCAAACTCCTCGCCGGTCGCACCGGATACGACGTGGTAGTCCCGTCCAACCATTTCCTCGCCCGTCAGGTAAAGGCCGGCGCGTTCATGAAGCTCGATCGTTCACAGTTGCCAAACTGGAAGAACTTGGACCCAAAACTGCTTGAATTGCTTGAGAAAAATGATCCTGGCAATGAGCACTCGGTGCCCTATCTGTGGGGTACCAACGGCATCGGTTACAACGTCGATAAGGTCAAGCAAGTGCTCGGCATCGACCACATCGATTCCTGGGCCGTGCTGTTCGAACCCGAAAATCTGAAGAAGCTCAGCCAGTGCGGTGTGTCGATGATGGATTCCGCCGACGAAGTCTTCCCGGCCATCCTCAACTACATGGGCATGGACCCTCGCAGCGAAAAGCCCGAGGACTATAAAAAGGCCGAAGCCAAGCTGCTGAGCATCCGTCCGTACATCACCTATTTCCATTCCTCCAAGTACGTGTCGGACCTGGCCAATGGCGACATCTGCGTCGCGTTCGGTTACTCCGGCGATGTGTTCCAGGCAGCCAACCGCGCCAAGGAAGCGAAGAACGGTGTGAATATCGCTTACGCCATCCCCAAGGAAGGCGCCAACCTGTGGTTCGATCTGCTGGCGATCCCAGCCGACGCGAGCAACGCCAAAGAGGCGCACGCCTTCATCAACTACCTGCTAGATCCGCAAGTGATCGCCAAAGTCAGCGCCACCGTCGGCTACGCCAACCCGAATCCGGCGGCCAAGCCGTTCATGGATCAGGAACTGGTCAACAACCCTGAGGTTTACCCGCCGCAGTCGGTGCTCGACAAACTCTACATTTCCTCGACCCCGCCCCAGGCGATCATGCGTCTGATGACCCGGTCGTGGAGCAAAGTGAAGTCGAACAAATGAATCAGCACAGCGCACAACACGCCCGCTCCTATTACGCAGCTTCTGCACGGACGACCACGCCCTACCCTGCGCTGGATGGTGATTTGCTTGCCGACGTCTGCGTAATCGGTGGCGGCTTCACTGGCGTCAACACCGCGATTGAGCTGGCGCAGCGCGGTTTGTCGGTGGTGTTGCTCGAGGCGCGACGTATCGGCTGGGGCGCCAGCGGGCGCAATGGCGGGCAGCTGATTCGCGGCATCGGCCATGAAGTCGAGGGTTTCACCCGTTACGTTGGCCAGGACGGCGTGCGCTATCTGCAGCGCGCCGGCATCGATTCGGTGGAGCTGGTGCGCCAGCGCATCACTGAAAACGCTATCGACTGTGATCTGCGCTGGGGCTTTTGCGAACTGGCCAACACCGCCGCGCAATTCGCCGCGTTCAAGCAGGAACAGGACAGTCTCGCCGAACTCGACTATGCCCACGAAACCAGGCTGGTCGGCCCGCAGCAGATCCGTCAGCAAGTGGTCGACGCCGGAGTGTACGCCGGCGGATTGATCGACATGGGTTCGGGCCATTTGCATCCGCTTGATCTGGTCCAGGGCGAAGCGCATCTCGCGGCATCGCTAGGCGTGCGTATCTTTGAGCAAAGTCCGGTGCTGGAAATCCTCCATGGCCCGACCGTCGAGGTGCGTTGCGCCACGGGTTCAGTGCGCGTCGGCAGCCTGGTGCTCGGCTGCAACGCGCATCTTGATGACCTCGAGCCGAAACTCAGCGGCAAAGTGCTGCCCGCCGGCAGTTACATCATCGCCACCGAGCCGTTGGACGAAAGCCGCGCCGCGCAGTTGATTCCACAGAACCTGGCGCTGTGCGATCAAAAGGTCGGACTCGATTATTACCGACTCTCGGCTGATCGACGGCTGCTGTTCGGCGGCGCTTGTCATTATTCCGGGCGCGATCCGGCGGACATTGCCGCCTATATGCGCCCGAAAATGCTCAAGGTGTTCCCGCAACTGGCCGACGTGCACATCGACTACCAATGGGGCGGGAAGATCGGCATTACCGCCAATCGCTTCCCCCAGGTTGGCCGACTCAAACAGCACCCGAACGTGTTTTACGCGCAGGGTTATTCCGGTCATGGCCTCAACGTCACCCACTGGTGCGCGAAATTGCTGGGCGAAGCCATTCATGCCGGGCATAGCCAGGGCATGGACGTGTTCAGCAGCGTGCCGCACATGACCTTCCCCGGCGGCCCGGCGTTGCGTTCGCCGCTGCTGGCGCTGGGCATGTTCTGGTATCGCCTGCGCGAAATGCTCGGTTAACAGGCGCTTACACTGATCGTTCCCACGCTCTGCGTGGGAATGCAGCCCGGGACGCTCCGCGTCCCAAACTCGATGAAAAGATCGCAGCCTTCGGCAGCTCCTGGACTGCAATCGCGTCCCACGCCAGCTATACACATTTGCTCTATCGCCAAGCACTTCTATATTGATGAAGTGCTTTTGCGTTCCTGACGCTCAGTGCCCGATTAATTGAGGAGGACATGGATGAAGTCGTCAGCCAGCGACGAGCCGCGAGCACCCGGTCAGGCGCCGATCAAAACCCGCCGATTCGGTATCTCGCTGGTATGGATCGTGCCGATCGTGGCGGTGCTGGTGGGCATTTCGCTGGTGATTCACAACATCCTCCAGGAAGGCCCGACGATCACCGTCACCTTCAAGACCGGCGATGGCCTGACCGCCAACAAGACCGAAGTCAGGTACCGCAACGTAGTCATCGGCCATGTCTCCGATGTTGAACTGGCCAACGACCATAAACACGTCAACGCCACGATCAAACTCGCCAAGCAGGCCGAAGCCTTCACCCGCGAGGACTCGCAATTCTGGGTGGTACGTCCGCGCATCGGCGCCGGCGGGGTATCGGGCATCGACACACTGCTGTCGGGCGACTACATCGGTGCCGACATTGGCCAGGCCAATACCCGTACAAAAAACTTCAAGGGTCTGGAAAACCCGCCGCCGATCACCTACGGCGAACCGGGCAAGCGCTTCACCCTGCACACCGCCGACCTCGGCTCGCTGGACATCGGCTCCCCCGTCTATTACCGCAAGATCCCAGTCGGCCAAGTGGTGTCCTATGCCTTGGACCAGGACGGCAAAGGCGTCAACATCGAAGTGTTCGTGCATTCGCCCAACGATGCCTACGTCACCGAAAACACCCGCTTCTGGAACGCCAGTGGCATCGACATCAATGTCGGCGCCAACGGCTTTGCGGTGAAAACCGAATCGCTGTCGACCCTGCTGGTCGGCGGCATCGCTTTCCGCGCCCCGGACTACAGCCCCGACGATAAGCCGGCCAGCGACGACAAGAGTTTCGAGCTGTTTGCCAACCAGACCGCCGCCCTCGCCCCGCCCGACGGCAAGGCGCAATACCTGGCGCTGCGGTTTGATCAGGCGTTGCGCGGCCTCAAGGTGGATGCGCCTGTCGAGTTCCTCGGTATCGAAATCGGCCGGGTGGTGGCGGTCAATCTCGACTTCGACGAGGTCAAGCGCACCTTTCCGGTGAATGTCGGCATTGTCATTTATCCGCAGCGACTCGGCCGTGCCCACGCGAAGATTCTCAAGACCTACCATGGCGACGAAAACGACGAGGCCACCGGCGCGCGCCTGATCGGCACGTTCATCGAAAATGGCCTGCGCGCCCAGGCCCGCAATGGCAACCTGCTCACCGGTCAGTTGTATATTTCGCTGGATTTCTATCCCAAAGCGCCGAAAGTCGCGTTCGACCCCAAGGCACGGCCGGTCACCATTCCGACAGTCCCCGGCAGCCTTGAACAGTTGCAGGAAAAACTCGAGGCGATGGTCAACAAGATCAACGCGCTGCCGGTGGAGCGCATCGCCAGCAACCTCGACGGCAATCTGGTCGAGCTGCGCAAAGGCCTGAAGCAGTTCAATGCCAGGACCCTGCCGGGCGTGCAGAGCACCCTCGCCGACGTCAGCAAGACCTTGCAGTCCGCCAATTCGACTCTCGCCGAGGACTCACCGCAACGTGAGCAGTTGACCGAAACCCTCGACGAACTCGGGCGCATGTCGCGCTCGTTGCGAGAGCTGTCGGATTACCTCGGTCGCCACCCTGAGTCGCTGATTCGCGGACGCCCCGACAACGCCGCGCCGCTGGACCTTAAAGGACCGCCACGCAATTGAGCACAGGAGCTGAATCCATGGTTTTACCGTTGAAGATCACCCTGCTCGCTGCGCTCGTGCTGCTGGCCGCGTGCCGTAGCGACCCGATCAGCTTCCATACGCTGACCCCGGCGCAACCGGGCGCCAGCCGCAACGGCGCCGATATCGCCATTGAAAGCATCAGCGTGCCGCCACAGGTCGATCGCGCGCAGATCGTGATTCGCCAAGGCAACAGCGGCGTAGCGATTCTGGAAACCGATTGGTGGAGCGCCACCCTTGCTGATGAGTTGCGCGGCGCGCTGGTCGATCAATTGAGCGGCGGCGTCGGCCAGCAGCGCGCCTCCGTGCGTATCGACGTGCAGCGCTTCGATTCGATTCCCGGCCAGTACGCCTTGATCGACGTGAAATGGCGAGTGCGCCCATCAGGTGCGGCGGACGCGGCGCTGCTGAGCTGTCGCTCGGTCTTGCAGACACCTTCAGGGCCGAGCATCGACGAACTGGTGACCGCGCAACAGAACAACGTCAAACGCCTCGCTGCGCACATCGCGCAGGGTGCCAGCGGCTCGCGCTGCCCGCCGCGGACCTGACACCGTTTACAAATCGAAGCGATCCACCGCCCGCCGACGCTCGTTGTCATCGCGCACATCGTAGTTGGCAGTCGTCTGGATATTGCTGTGATGCGCCAGTTTCTGCGCGATCGACAGGTCGTGCTCTTCGATCACCCGGGTGATGAATGAACGCCGAAAATCGTGGGGCATGATTTTTACCCCGACCTGCGTACCGCGCTGGCGGGCGATGTAGTAAATCGCGTGTTTGGTGATGCGCTCGCGGGTGATGTGGCTGCCCCGGCGAATGCGATTGAACAGAAAAGCATCGTCGCTCTCGCCTTCCTTGAGCTGTGAACGACGCAGTTCCAGCCAGGCATCGAGCTTGGCAAAGGCCCAGGCCGGCGCGTACTTGATCAGCTGTTTGTTGCCCTTGCCGGTGACGGTCAGGCTGCGCTCTTTGAAGTCGACCTGACTCAGATCCAGATCCACCGATTCCGACTTGCGCATGCCGGTGCCGTACAGCAGCGCTATCACCGCCGCATCACGCAAGCCCTGCGGGCGCGGGTCGGCAGCGCAGACTTCCATCAGTTCGTGAATCAGCGTGCGCTTGAGGTTGCGCCCCTGGGACAGCCGTGTGCCGGCTATGCCCTTGACCGAACGCATCTTCAACAGGTGATCCTGGCTGATCAGGCTCATGCGCCACGCCTCGTTCATCACCCCGCGCACGGCATTCACGTACAGCGAAGAGGTGTTCGGTGCATAACCATCGGCACGCAAAGCGGCCACCAGCGCTACAACGTCTTCCGGTTGCAGGCCGTGCCAGGGGATTTCTTCGATATCGACGTCCTCGAAACCGAGGCGGTCAGCGGCATCTTGCAGCACATAGCGCATGGTCAACTGGCTGGAAGGTGCCAGTCGTGCCAGGTAAACGGTCAGCGGATTGCTGGTGGACGGTGCAGGTTGGGTACTCGACAAATCACTCAAACGAAACGGCCTTGAAATAAAAAACGATTCAACAAAAACAATAAATGCATGAAATGAAACGCAAAAAAACGGCGTGACGCAATGACAGGGGTTGCCGCGAAAGGCCGACAACCTGCCGTTCGAGGCCATAAAAGTCAATCGGGCATTCCCCGAACGGTCTGTTTGCGGCTTTATCAGCACGGTAGGCGAACTGAAACATCGCGCTCTTATCTTCAAACCACGGAACTGCGAGCAGGAGTGCGGCATGAAGATCACGGTGTTTGGCAGTGGTTATGTCGGTCTGGTGCAAGCGGCGGTGCTGGCTGAGGTCGGTCACGACGTAGTTTGCATGGATGTCGACGCGCAGAAGATCGAGCAGTTACGCCAGGGCCACGTCAGTATCTTCGAGCCGGGGCTGGCCAGCCTGGTGCGCGAGGGCCTGGATTCGAAACGCCTGCAATTCACCACCGATGAGCGGCTTGCGGTGTTGCATGGGCGTGTGGCGTTCATCGCGGTAGGCACGCCGTCACGCGAGGACGGTTCGGCGGATCTGCGCTACGTCCTGTCGGTCGGCGACGCGATTGCCCGGCATCGCCAGCAGCCGTTGATCGTGGTGGAAAAGTCCACGGTGCCGGTGGGCACGGGCGATGCTTTGCGCAGCCACATCGAAAAGGCCCTGATCAAGATTGGCCGCCTGTTGCAGTTCGATATTGTCTCCAACCCGGAATTTCTCAAGGAAGGTTCAGCGGTTGCTGATTGCCGGCGACCGGATCGCATCGTCATCGGTTGCGAAGGCGTTGAAGTGCGCGATGTGATGCGCGATCTGTACGCGCCGTTCAACCGCAACCATGACCGCATTCTGTTCATGGACCTGCGCAGCGCCGAGCTGACCAAATACGCCGCCAACTGCATGCTGGCGACCAAGATCAGCTTCATCAACCAGATCGCCGAACTCGCCGAGCACCTGGGCGCAGATATCGAAGCAGTGCGCCAAGGCATCGGTGCCGATACGCGGATCGGCTATCACTTCATCTATCCGGGTTGCGGCTACGGCGGTTCGTGTTTCCCCAAAGACATGCGCGCGTTGATTCACAGTGCCGAGCAAGCGCACTGTTCCAGCGACTTGCTGCAAGCGGTGGAGGCGATCAACCAGCGCCAGAAGCACAAGCTGTTCGAGCGCATCACCGCGTTCTACCGGGGCGATTTGCGCGGCAAGACCTTTGCCCTGTGGGGCCTGGCGTTCAAGCCCAACACCGACGACATGCGCGACGCGCCGAGCCGGGTTATGCTTGAGGATTTATGGGCTGCCGGTGCCAATGTGCGTGCGTTTGATCCGGAGGCCATGGTCGAAACGCAAAAGCTCTATCCAGATGAGTCGAAGCTGATGTTGATGGGGACGCCGGAATCGGTACTGGCCGGCGCCGATGCGCTGATCATCTGCACCGAATGGCAACAGTTCAAGGCCCCGGATTTCGAGCTGATCAAACAGCGCCTCAACAGCCCGGTGATCTTTGACGGCCGTAACCTGTACGACGCCGAGCGCCTGGCGCGCAATGGCTTTCAGTATTTCCCGATGGGGCGCGGTGAATCGTGCAAGTTGCCGATCACCTTGCGGCAGTGGCCGGCGGCTTCGGATGTGGCTTGAACTGGCCCGCCGGTGGCCAGTGCTGGCAGTGGACTGCACACAGACCGTGTGGGAGCTGGCTTGCCAGCGATGACGGAATACCAGCCGATTCAAATGTTGCCTGACACACCGCAATCGCTGGCAAGCCAGCTCCCACAGGGACAATGTGCATGGGGCGATGGGGGTTGACCGGTGGCGGCTGCCCAGAGAGGATGGCGTTCGCCCACGCTTCCCGAATAAGGACATTCCCCTTCCGTGGCCATCTATTCGCCGTTTATTCGCCGGTTGATGATCAGCTCGTTGACCGTGGTCATCAGCCGCGCCCTGATCAGTCCTCTGCTGACGCTGTTCCTCAGCAATAAGCTTGGCCTCGATCCGCAGGATGTCGGCTTGCTGCTGGGTATCGCCGTGTTCAGCGCAACATTGCTGTCGCTGTACGGTGGCTACATCATCGACAAGCTGGACAAGCGCCAATTGCTGATTGTGGCCATGCTCTCCAGCGGTATCGGCCTGATCCTGCTGACCTTCGCGCAGAACCTGTATCTGGTCACTCTGGTGCTGATCATCAGCGAAACCGCGTCGGCGCTGTTCCTGATCGGCTCCAAGGCGATCCTCAGTGAAAACCTGCCGGTGGGCCAGCGGGTCAAGGCGTTTTCCCTCAATTACACGCTGACCAATATCGGCTACGCCGTCGGCCCGATGATTGGCGTGGTGATTGCCGGGGTGCAGCCGTCCGCGCCGTTCATCGTTGCCGGTGCGATCGCCATTGGCAGTATTTTCCTGCTGCTCGGCGCGGCCAGGGATGCCAGTCCGATAACTTCCGGCAGTGCGCCGCAAAGTTTCCTCAACACGCTGATGATCCTGAAAAACGACCGCACCATGGTGCTGTTCACCCTCGGTTGCCTGCTCAGCACATTGGTGCACGGGCGCTTTACGCTGTACCTGTCGCAATACCTGCTGGTCACCCACACCCAGCAACAGACCCTGGACACCATGGCCGCCCTGCTCGCCTGCAACGCAATCACAGTGATCCTGCTGCAATACCAGGTGGGTCGCTGGCTCAGTCGCGAACACCTGCGTCACTGGATTGCTGGCGGCACTGCGCTGTTCATCGTCGGGTTGATTGGCTTCAGTGTGGCGGACAGCCTGCTCGGCTGGTGCGTGGCGATGTTCATCTTCACCTTGGGCGAAATGATCATTTACCCGGCAGACTTCCTCTTCGTCGACACCCTCGCCCCGGAGGCGCTGCGCGGCAGTTACTACGGCGCGCAGAATCTATCGGCACTCGGCGGCGGGGCGAGCCCGGTGCTGTGCGGGTTTCTGCTGATGCACACGCCGGCGCCGAGCATGTTCTACGCCCTCAGCGGTTTGGCGGCGTTGGGTGGATATCTATGCTTCGTCAGCGCGCGGCGCACCCGTTCAATGCAAAAATAGTGCACTAAAACTGCATTTATATGAATTTGTCAGCATCGAGTTTGATCGGCAAACTACGCGCGTTCCTCCCCCAATGTTGGAACGCTTCTAGGGCTTTCCGGATTTGCCGGACAAGTCCTTTTTTTTGCCCCGGATTTTGTAAAGGATCAGTTCTACATGCTCGCTCGCTGGTTGCCCGCTGCCATCAACACCCGCCCTACTGAATGGAGCCGTGCCGCGATCGGCATGGCCCTGGGCACGCTGTTCAGTGTGTGGATGTGCGCGCAGGTGTTCGGCCATGACGTTGCCTTTCACCTGGTCGGCCCGCTCGGCGCTTCGGCGGTGCTGCTGTTCGCGGTGTCCTCGGGCGCCCTCGCCCAGCCATGGTCGATTCTTGGCGGCTACCTGTGTGCTGGCGTGGTCGCCTTGCTGGTCGCCCATGTGCTTGGCCGTACGCTGGGCAGCGCCTGCCTCGCCGCCGGCATGGCGGTGATTCTCATGTGCTGGCTGCGTTGCCTGCACCCACCGGCCGGCGCCTTGGCGTTGACGCTGGTGCTGGCCGACCCGGCAACCATCGCCATGGACTGGAAAGCCATGGAGCCGGTGATGCTCGGCGCCCTTTGCATGCTCGTCAGCGCGCTGGCCTATAATAACCTGACTCGCATACGCTATCCGAAGCGAGCTGCTGACCCGGCACCGCCAGTGGTCCCGGTCGACCGCCAGGCAATTACCGCCGAAGACCTGAAACTGGCGCTGGCCGACATGGAAGCCTTCATCGACGTCACCCCCGAAGACCTCGAACGTCTGATTCACGCCAGCGAATTGCACGCCAAGCGCCGCAGCATCAGCGAAACCTTTCGATAGCCACGCAATTTCGAGGCATGTAAAAACGCAGATTCCCCCTGCACATATCCCCGTTGTACACGACAAATTTGCACTGTTACGATCCGCTAACGCCCGCGCGCGGGCTTTTCGAATAAAGACAATAAAAAGCAGGGAGTTACAGATGACAGCTCAGGCTTCATCCCGGCGGACCCCGTCCATGGATGCCATGCAAAACGACGTGCTGGCCGAGGTGCGCAACCATATCGGCCACCTGACCCTCAACCGCCCTGCGGGCCTCAATGCCATCACCCTCGACATGGTGCGTCTGCTGCAGCAGCAGCTCGATGCCTGGGCGTCTGATGCCGATGTTCACGCCGTGGTATTGCGCGGCGCCGGTGAAAAGGCTTTTTGCGCCGGCGGTGATATTCGTTCGCTGTATGACAGCTACAAAAGCGGCGACACGCTGCACGAAGATTTCTTCGTCGAGGAATATGCCCTCGATCTGGCGATTCATCACTACCGCAAACCGGTGCTGGCCCTGATGGACGGATTCGTTCTTGGCGGCGGCATGGGCCTGGTGCAAGGCGCCGATCTGCGTGTGGTCACCGAGAAGAGCCGTCTGGCGATGCCGGAAGTGGCCATCGGTTATTTCCCTGATGTCGGCGGCAGTTACTTCCTGCCGCGCATCCCCGGTGAGCTGGGGATTTATCTGGGCGTCAGCGGCGTGCAGATTCGCGCCGCCGATGCGCTGTACTGCGGCCTCGCCGACTGGTACCTGGACAGCAGCAAACTGGCGCTGCTCGACGACAAGCTCGACCAGATGGAGTGGCAGGACACGCCGCTGAAGTCGCTGCAGAACCTGCTGGCCAAGCACGCCGTACAAACCCTGCCGGACGCACCACTCGAGGCGTTGCGCCCGGCCATCGATCATTTCTTTGCCCTGCCCGACGTGCCGAGCATGATCGAGCAATTGCGCGCCGTCACTGTCGCCGACAGCCATGAATGGGCAGTCAGCACGGCGGATCTGCTGGAAACCCGCTCGCCGCTGGCCATGGCCGTGACCCTGGAAATGCTCCGTCGCGGCAGGCACCTGAGTCTGGAGAATTGCTTTGCGCTGGAGCTGCATCTGGACCGCCAGTGGTTTGCCCGTGGCGACCTGATCGAAGGCGTGCGCGCCCTGTTGATCGACAAGGACAAGTCACCGCGCTGGAACCCGCCGACCGTTGCCGAGCTGGACTCTGCGCAGGTGGCGAGTTTCTTCCATGGTTTTGATGAGAGCGGGAGCTGAGTCATGCACGATCTCGAACTGACTGAAGAACAAGTGATGATCCGCGACATGGCCCGGGATTTTGCCCGTGGCGAAATCGCGCCCCACGCCCAGGCCTGGGAAAAGGCCGGCTGGATCGACGACGCGCTGGTGGCGAAGATGGGTGAGCTGGGCCTGCTCGGCATGGTTGTGCCGGAGGAATGGGGCGGCACCTACGTCGATTACGTTGCCTATGCGCTGGCGGTTGAGGAAATCTCTGCCGGCGATGGCGCGACCGGCGCGTTCATGAGCATTCACAACTCGGTCGGCTGCGGCCCGGTGCTCAACTACGGCAGCGACGAACAGAAACAGACCTGGCTGGCCGATCTGGCCAGTGGGCAGACCATCGGTTGCTTCTGCCTGACCGAGCCCCAGGCCGGTTCCGAAGCGCACAACCTGCGCACCCGCGCCGAACTGCGCGACGGCCAGTGGGTGATCAACGGCGCCAAGCAATTTGTCAGCAATGGCAAACGGGCGAAACTGGCGATCGTTTTCGCGGTAACCGATCCGGAATTGGGCAAGAAAGGCCTGTCGGCGTTTCTGGTACCGACCGACACGCCGGGTTTCATCGTCGATCGCACCGAACACAAAATGGGCATCCGCGCTTCCGATACCTGCGCGGTGACGCTGAACAACTGCAGCATCCCCGAGGCCAATCTGCTCGGCGAGCGCGGCAAGGGCCTGGCGATTGCCCTGTCCAACCTTGAAGGCGGACGCATCGGCATCGCCGCGCAAGCGTTGGGCATCGCCCGGGCGGCTTTTGAAGCGGCGCTGGCTTATTCGAAAGACCGGGTGCAATTCGACAAGCCAATCATCGAGCACCAGAGCATCGCCAATCTGCTGGCTGACATGCACATGCAGATCAACGCCGCGCGGTTGCTGATCCTCCATGCAGCACGGTTGAGAACGGCGGGCAAACCGTGTTTGTCCGAGGCTTCGCAGGCCAAGCTGTTCGCTTCGGAAATGGCCGAGAAGGTCTGTTCGTCGGCGATCCAGATTCATGGCGGCTATGGCTATCTGGAAGATTACCCGGTCGAGAAGTACTACCGCGACGCGCGGATTACTCAGATCTATGAAGGGTCGAGCGAGATACAGCGGATGGTGATTGCGCGGGATTTGAAGAACTATCAGTTGTAAAAGCTTCGCGAGCAGGCTCGCTTCCACATGGGACGGTGCAGATCCTGTGGGAGCGAGCCTGCTCGCGAAAGCGTCAGCTTAGGCACCGCATCTATTTGCCTTGAAATGCAGCCTCACGCTTGGCAATAAACGCCGCCATCCCTTCCTTCTGATCCTGCGTCGCAAACGCGGCATGGAACACCCGCCGCTCGAAACGCACACCCTCGGTCAGGTTGACCTCGAACGCGCGGTTGACGCTCTCCTTGATCATCATCGCAATCGGCAGTGACTTGCCGGCGATCACCGCTGCGACTTTCAGCGCCTCATCAAGCAGCTCATCGCTCGGCACGATCCGCGCGACGATGCCGCAGCGCTCGGCTTCTACCGCGTCGATCATGCGTCCGCTCAGGCACATTTCCATGGCTTTGGCTTTGCCCACGGCGCGGGTCAGGCGCTGGGTGCCGCCCATGCCCGGCAGCACGCCGAGGTTGATTTCCGGCTGGCCGAATCTGGCGTTGTCGCCAGCCAGAATGAAGTCGCACATCAGCGCCAGTTCACAGCCGCCGCCGAGGGCAAAACCATTGACCGCGGCGATGATCGGCTTGCGCCGGTTGGCCACGCGATCGCTGTCGCTGAACAGATCGTCCATGTAGATCTGCGGATAGGTCAGCTCAGCCATTTCCTTGATGTCGGCGCCAGCGGCGAAAGCTTTTTTCGAACCGGTGAGGACGATGCAGCCAATGTGCGCATCGGCTTCCAGCGTATCGAGCGCGTGGTTCACTTCGCTGACCAGTTGCGCGTTCAACGCGTTCAGTGCCTGCGGCCGATTGAGGGTGATCAGGCCGACGCGGTCGCGGGTTTCCAGCAGAATCGTTTCGTAAGTCATGAATAAAATTCCTTGTCAGAGATTGCGCGAAATGACCATGCGCTGAATGTCGCTGGTGCCTTCGTAGATCTGGCAGACGCGCACGTCGCGGTAGATGCGTTCCAGCGGGAAGTCGTTGAGGTAACCGTAACCGCCGAGGGTTTGCAAGGCCATGGAACAGACCTTCTCGGCCATTTCCGAGGCGAACAGCTTGGCCATCGACGCCTCGACCAGCGCCGGTTGGCCGCTGTCGCGCAAGGCTGCGGCGTAATGCACCATCTGCCGGGCGACGGCAATTTGCGTGGCCATGTCCGCCAAGCGGAACGCCACGGCCTGATGCTCGATGATCGGCTTGCCGAAGGTGTCACGCTCGCGGGCGTAATCACGGGCGGCTTCGAACGCGGCGCGGGCCATGCCGACGGCTTGCGAGGCGATACCGACGCGGCCGCCTTCGAGGTTGGCCAAGGCGATCTTGTAGCCCTCGCCCTCCTCGCCGAGGCGGTTGGCGACCGGCACTTTCACATCCTCGAAGAGAATCTGGCAGGTGTCGGACGCGTGCTGGCCGAGTTTGTCTTCGACCCGCGCGACTTTGTAGCCCGGCGAGTCGGTCGGCACGATAAACGCGCTGATCCCGCGTTTGCCGGCGCTCGGGTCGGTCACGGCAAACACGATCACGATGCCGGCGTTCTGCCCGGAGGTGATGAACTGTTTGCAACCGTTGAGCACGTAGTGATCGCCGTCCAGCCGCGCGCGGGTTTTCAGGCTGCTGGCATCGGAACCGGCCTGGGGTTCGGTGAGGGCGAAGGCGCCGAGCATGGCGCCGCTGGCCAATGGTTTGAGGAAGCGCTCGCGCTGGTCATCATTGCCGAACTTGAGAATCGGCACGCAGCCGACCGAGTTGTGCACGCTCATGATCGTCGAGCACGCACCGTCGCCGGCGGCGATTTCTTCCAGAGCCATGGCGTACGCGAGGTAGCCGGTGTCACAGCCGCCCCATTGCTCCGGCACGAGCATGCCGAAAAAGCCCAGCTCAGCCATCTCGGCGATGGCTTCCCTGGGGAAACGGTGCTCGCGATCCCACTCGGCGGCGAACGGCTTGAGCCGTTCCTCGGCAAACTGCCGGGCCATGTCGCGGATCTGGGTCTGGTCTTCGTTGGGGATCATGGTGATTCCTTGAAATCTGAGTACGACATTGAACTCTGTGGGAGCGAGCCTGCTCGCGAAAGCGGTGTGTCAGTCACGCATGTGCTGGCTGAAACGACGTCTTCGCGAGCAGGCTCGCTCCCACAGTTGATCGGTGATGCCTTCAGTAAACGCATTCCACAGCCATGGCCGTGGCTTCGCCGCCGCCAATGCAGATCGCTGCAATGCCGCGCTTGAGCTGTTTCTGCCGCAAAGCCGCGAGCAACGTCACCAGAATCCGCGCCCCTGATGCGCCGATCGGATGGCCCAGCGCGCAGGCGCCACCGTGCACATTGAGCTTGTCGTGAGAAATCTCCAGGTGCGTCATCGCCGCCATGCCGACCACGGCAAACGCTTCGTTCACTTCAAACAGATCTACCTGATCCAGCGTCCAACCGGTCTTCTTCACCAGTTTCTTGATCGCGCCAATCGGTGCGGTGGGAAACAGCCCAGGGGTATCAGCGAACGCAGCATGCCCATGAATCACCGCCAGCGGCTTGAGGCCCAGTTGCTGCGCGTGGGACTGGCGCATCAGCACCAGCGCCGCCGCGCCGTCGGAAATCGAGCTGGAGTTGGCTGCGGTGACCGTGCCGCCGTCGCGGAACGCCGGTTTCAGCGAGGCGACTTTGTCGAGTTTGGCTTTTGGCGGCTGTTCATCGTTGCTGATCACTACCTGCTCTTTGCCGACGGTCACCGTCAGCGGGACGATTTCGTCCTTGAAGCTGCCGTCCTTGATCGCCTGTTGCGCGCGGGTGGTCGAGGCAATGGCGAAAGCGTCCTGCGCCTCGCGGCTGAAGCTGTTGGCCTCGGCGCAATCCTCGGCGAAGGTGCCCATCAGGCGGCCCTTGTCGTAGGCGTCTTCGAGGCCGTCGAGAAACATCGAATCGAGCACGCGGCCATGGCCCATGCGATAGCCGGCGCGGGCGCGATCGAGCAGGTACGGCGAGTTGGACATGCTTTCCATGCCGCCGGCGATCACCACGTCGGCACTGCCGGCAAGCAGCATGTCGTGGGCCATGATGGTGGTCTGCATGCCCGAGCCGCACATCTTGTTGACCGTGGTGCAGCGCGTCGATTTATCCAGCCCGGCACCCAGCGCAGCCTGACGTGCCGGCGCCTGGCCGAGGCCGGCGGGCAGTACGCAACCAAACAGCACTTCATCAACCGCATCACTGGCGACACCGGCGCGTTCGACCGCAGCCTGGATTGCCGCCGCGCCGAGTTGCGGTGCGGTAAGGCTTTTCAACTCGCCCTGAAAACCGCCCATCGGTGTGCGGACAGCGCTGACGATAACAATCGGATCGTTGGACATAGTCATGACTAATCCTCCTTACTTGGCGGCCATGCGCAAGGCGCCGTCGAGACGGATCACCTCGCCATTGAGCATGCTGTTTTCGATGATGTGGCGCACCAGCGCGGCATATTCGGCAGGCTTGCCCAGACGCGGCGGGAATGGCACACCCGAGGCCAGCGAATCGCGCACTTCCGGGGTCATGCCGGCCATCATCGGCGTTTCGAAAATGCCCGGTGCGATGGTCATCACGCGGATGCCGAAGCGCGCCAGTTCGCGGGCGGCTGGCAGGGTCAGGCTGGCGATCGCGCCTTTGGATGCCGAGTACGCAGCCTGGCCGATCTGACCGTCGAACGCTGCGACCGAGGCGGTGTTGATGATTACTCCGCGCTCACCTTCAGCATTGGCTTCGCTTTCGGCAATCGCCGCAGCGGCGAGGCGCAGCATGTTGAAACTGCCTATCAGGTTGACGTTGATCACCTGCGCGAAGCTGCTGAGTGCGTGCGGGCCGTTCTTGCCGAGGATTTTTTCGCCACGGACGATGCCGGCGCAATTGACCAGGCCATTGACGCTGCCAAACGCGGCAACGGTCGCCTGCACAGCGGCTTCGGCGGCGGCTTCATTGCTGATGTCGGCAACTACACTTTGCGCACCCAGGCGCTGAGCCTGAGCGGCGACGGCTTCGGCGTTCATGTCGACCAGCATGACTTTGGCGCCGGCACTGACCAGCAATTCAGCGCTGGCGGCACCAAGGCCGGAGGCGCCGCCGGTGACGATAAAAACCTTGTTCTCAATCTGCATGACGGTGTTTCCTTGGATTCAAGCTGAAACGTTGTGCGCCGCGGCCTCTTGAGCCTTGGCGATTTCCTGGTTGCGCAAGATAAAGCGCTGCAATTTGCCACTCGGGGTTTTGGGCAATTCGCTGACAAATTCGATTTCACGCGGGTACGAATGCGCGGCCAGACGCTTGCGCACGTGTTGGCGCAGTTCTTCGGCCAACTCCGGCGCGGCGCGGTACTGCGCGCTCAGCACGACAAAGGCTTTGACCAGTTCGGTGCGTTCCGGGTCGGGTTTGCCGACGACCGCCGCTTCGATCACGGCCGGGTGTTCGATCAGGGCACTTTCCACGTCGAACGGGCCGACGCGGTAGCCCGAAGTAGTGATCACATCATCACTGCGGCCGACGAAGCTGATGCTGCCGTCCGGGTTCCACTCCACGGTGTCGCCGCTTAGATAGTAGTTGCCGACGAAGGCCTTGGTCGGCGCGCCTTCGTAGCCACCGAACCAGCACATCGGCGACTGCGGGCGGTCGATGGCAAGAATGCCCGGCTGACCGACGCCGAGTTCGTTGTACTGCTCATCGAGCACGACGATGCGATGGCCCGGCGAAGCGAAACCAGCGGCGCCGACATGCACCGGGTGCTCGAGGCCGTGGTGGTTGCACAGCACCATGCCCAGTTCGGTCTGGCCGTAATGGTCGTGGATGACCACGTCGAGGTTGTCGGCGAACCAGCGGATCACTTCCGGGTTCAGCGGCTCACCGGCGCTGCTGACGATGCGCAGTTTGCCCTTGATCGATCTGGCGAACTCCTCGCCACCGGCAATCAGCAAACGATAGGCAGTGGGCGAGCCGGTGAGATTGGTGATGGCGTATTTGTTGATCACCCGGCAGGTGCTTTCGAGGGTGAACGGGCCATCGTAGAAGGTAATCGGGTGGCCCAGCGCCAACGGCCCGGTCACGCCGAAATAGATGCCATAGGCCCAGCCCGGATCGGCGACGTTCCAGAACGCGTCTTCGGGGCGCAGGTCCACCGCATCACGGGTGTAGCTCTGGAAAGCGACGATGGCTTTGAGCGGCACTGACAGCGCTTTCGCCGGCCCCGTGGTGCCCGAGGTGAACATCAGCAGGAACGGGTCTTCGCCGGTCAGCAATACCGGCTCGCAGACATCGGAATAGTTGGCCAGCTCAGCCCAGAAACTGAAATCACCACGAACAATGCCCTGACCTTTGGCGCCACCAACGGTGACGATGGTCGGGCATGCGCTGACTTCATTGAGCTTGGGCCGATTGACCGCGTCGGTGACCACGATTTTAGCCCCGGAACTGTTCAGGCGATGTTCAAGAGCTTTCGGCCCGAATGCAGTGAATAGCGGCTGATACACCGCGCCGATGCGCCAGGTGGCGAGCACAGTGATGAGTAATTCGACGTTGCGCGGCAGCAGGCCGGCGACTTTATCGCCCTTCTGCACGCCCTGGGCGAGGAGGAAATTGGCGAAACGCGCGGCTTTGTCTTGCAGATCAGTGAAGGTGTAAGTCGCACTTGAGCCGTCGCGACCTTCCCAGAACAACGCAATGCGCCCGGGCAAGGCATGGCGGTCGCAACATTCCACGCAGGCGTTGAGCGCAGCGAGCGTGCCGCTGAGCGATGCATCGACGGTGTGCTGATAGTTGAACTGTTCGGTGGCAGACAAGTAATCGCGCATTGCCAGAATCCCTCGGTGTTTTTATTAGGCTGGGAACCGTAAACAACACAGGGATAGTCGCGCCGCGCGGGGCTTGGGGCAATGGTCAAAGTTATCAAAGTGGCTGACTGGTTTGGCCAAGCCTTTTAAGGGGAATGGTCACGCGGCCCTGGGTGGGAGCGAGCCTGCTCGCGAAGGCGTAGGGTCAGACCACCTCATTGAGGATCAGCGTCCGGTAATGCCCCGGATTCGACCCGGACCACTTGCGAAACGCTTTGTAGAACGAACTGGCATCAGCAAAACCCAGCCGTGCAGCAATCTCGACGAAACTGATCGAGGGCTCTGCCAGCCAGGTGATCGCCAGCTCTTTGCGCACACTGTCCTTGAGGCCCTGATAGGTCTGCCCTTCCTCAGCCAGACGCCGGCGTAATGTCGACGCGGACATGCACAGTTGCTGGGCCAGCGCCTCGGTTTCCGGCCATTGCTCGGCGGGCAGCTGCCGCAGATCCTGCTTGATCCGGCTGGCGAGGCTGTCGGGGTCGCGGTACTTGACCAGAATGTTCGCTGGCGCCTGGGCCAGAAAGCGTTTCAGCTCTTCGGCGCTGCGCTTGATCGGCAGATCGAGGCAATCGGCGGAAAAGATCATTCGTGTTCGCGGACGTTCGAAGCGCAGGTTTTCCGAAAACATCACCCGATAGTCGTCGGTAAAGTCCGGTTCGGCGCAGCGCAGTTCAATCGCCAGAATCGGAATCCGCCGCCCGGCCAGCCAGCACGCGACGCCGTGCACGATCATCCAGTAAGTGAAATAGGTAAAGGCGCGGCGCGGCGCGGCGTCGTCTTCGAGCAGGACGATTTCTGCAAGGCTCTGCTGATGCACCAGTTGCGCCGGCAGTTTTTCCAGCATCAGCGACAGGAACGTCAGACCGGTATCCAGCGCCGCCGCCAGCGTCGGTTGCGCCATGGCGCTGCGACACAAAAACGCCAGGCTGCCGGATTTGAGCGGGCGCGGGTCCATGCCGAAGAACTCGTCATCACCGCGTCGTGCCAGCAGGCGCCAGAGTCTGGCGTATTGCGAGGCCGGCACCCTGCCCTCATCGGCCGCTAACAAAGCCGGATCGATGCCGACCTTGGTCAACGCCTCATCCGTTGCCGCACCCGGGGCACAACTCTGCAGCAGCGCTTCGCGCACCAGTTGAATGGCAATGGTGTCTTTTTCTGCCATGGAGCGAGGTGAACCTTGTTGTTTTTCGGTGGTGGGCATCTTAACCCAGCTGCTGAAGTCATCGCAGGACCAATGTGGGAGCGAGCCTGCTCGCGAACGCGGTGTGTCAGATAAAGAAATGTCACAGGCATACCGCATTCGCGAGCAGGCTCGCTCCCACAGGAATCACAGTTGTTCAGCTAAGGTTCAGCTAAATGTCAATGAGTGCCATTTGGGAATGAGTGTCATTATGTTACAACTTAGCCTCCTATCTAAATCGCTGTGGCTAGCCAATGCTCGTTCCCTTTTTGATCATGTTGCGCGAAGGCATCGAGGCCGCGCTTATCGTCGGCATCATTGCCAGTTATTTGCAGCAGACCGGCCGTGGCCAATGGATGCCAGCGGTATGGATCGGCGTCTTCCTCGCCGCCGCCCTTGCCCTGCTGGTCGGCGGTGGCCTGGAGCTGGTGAGCGCTGAATTCCCGCAAAAACAGCAGGAGTTGTTCGAAGGCGTGGTCGGTCTGGTCGCCGTGGGCATTCTCAGTTCGATGGTGTTCTGGATGCGCAAAGTCGCGCGGTCGATCAAGCACTCGCTGCAAGCCTCGCTGGATCAAGCGCTGACGCAATCCAGGCATCAAGTGATTGCACTGATCGCCATGGTTTTCTTCGCCGTCGCTCGCGAGGGCCTGGAAACGGTGTTCTTCCTGCTCGCCGTGTTCCAGCAAAGCGAAGGCCCGGACGCGCCGATTGGCGCCCTGCTCGGCCTGATCCTGGCGGTGATTGTCGGTTTCCTGATCTACAGCGGCAGCATGCGCCTCAATCTCTCGGCATTCTTCAAGTGGACCGGATTGTTCATCCTCGTGGTCGCCGCCGGGATTCTCGCCAACTCGGTGCAGGCGCTGCATGAAGCCGGGCTGTGGAATCACCTGCAAACGGTGCTGTTCGACTTCAGCGCGACGCTGCCGATGGACGGCCCGCTGGGTTCAGTGCTGGCCGGCATGTTCGGTTATCAGGATGCGCCGACCGTCAGCACCCTCGGCGCGTACCTGATTTATCTGCTGCTGGCACTGGTGACGTTCTTCATGCCCGCGCCTCGCCAGGCGACGCCAACCACTTCCGTTTCCAGCCAATAAGGCCCTTCATGTCTACTACCCAAACCCCTCCGGCCCTGCATTGGGCGCTGGCCGGCTCGGTGCTGCTGATGATCGCCGCCGGCGGGCTGTTCTGGTACGCCTCGAACATGGCCGCCGCCAAGCGTCAGCACAACCACGACGAAATCGTCGTCAACATCCATCCACACAGTTGCGAGCCGAATGCCCTGACCGTGCCCGCCGGCCGCGCCAGTTTCCGCATCGTCAACCGCTCCGAGCGTGCGGTCGAGTGGGAAATTCTCGACGGCGTGCTGGTGGTCGAAGAGCGGGAAAACATCGCGCCGGGCCTGAGCCAGGTGATCAACGCCAACCTGCAACCGGGCGATTATGCGATCACCTGCGGCTTGCTCAGCAACCCGCGCGGCACCTTGCACGTGACGCCGACGGCCGCTTCCGATGCCGCCGCCAAGGCCAAGCCGTCGATGGTGGCTTTCGTCGGGCCGCTGTCGGAGTTTCGCGTGTATCTGGCCGTTCAGAGCAGCGCGTTGATCAAAGCGGCGACGGCGCTGAATCAGGCGATCGCCAGTGGCGATCTGGCGCAGGCGCAAGCGTTGTACCTGCCGGCGCGTGCTGCCTATCAGCGTCTGGCGCCGGCGGCGCAGCGCCTGGCCGAGCTGGACAATCAGATCAATGCCCGCGCCGATTATTTCGAAAAGCGCGAGCAGGATCCGGCGTTCGTCGGTTTCCATCGCCTCGAATACGCGCTGTTCCAGCAGCGCAATCTCGACGATGTCACGCCGATTGCCCAGCGCTTGCTCGCAGATGTCACCACCCTCAAGCAACAGTTGCTCGCGCAGTCACTGCCGCCGG
Source organism: Pseudomonas siliginis (assembly GCF_019145195.1). Taxonomy (GTDB): domain Bacteria; phylum Pseudomonadota; class Gammaproteobacteria; order Pseudomonadales; family Pseudomonadaceae; genus Aquipseudomonas; species Aquipseudomonas siliginis. The sequence goes on along the minus strand of NZ_JAHSTW010000001.1, from coordinate 233,426 downwards.
AGCAACTGGTGGGCATCGTCGTGCGTAACCTCAACAGCCTCGCCGAGGTGCGCGCCGGCAGCGGCGAGGAAGAACGCTACAGCCACAGCGATCTCAACGGTTTCGCCGCCAACGCGCAGACCGCGCGCAAGGTCGTCGACCTGTTGCGCCCGATGCTGAGCAAATCCTCCGCTGACGTGTTGGCGAATGTCGACCAGGCCATTAGTGACTTCGACAACCAGCTCAACGCGTTCAAATCCGCCGATGGCTACGTCAGTTACGACGCCGTGACCGCCGCGCAACGCCAGCAGATCGCCGCCAAAGCCAAGGCTCTGGCCACGGCAATGGATGGCATCGACCCCGCCCTCGGCCTTTCCGGCCTGTAAGCAGAAGACCACGACAGATGAACGATTCTGAACCTCTCAACCTGCAACGACGTCGCGTGCTGATGGGTATGGGCGCCGCCGGTGTCGCCCTTGCCGGCTCGGCGCTGAGCTGCCCGGCCATGGCCGCGCAGCCTGCGCAAGTTACCGAAGCGCCGAGCAGCGACAAGACCGAAGACCGCCACGATTTCCACGGTCTGCACCAGACCGGCATCGTCACCCCGCGCCCGGCCTCCGGGATGCTGGTGGCGTTCGATGTGCTGGCCAGCGATCGCGAAGACCTTGAGCGGCTGTTCCGCACCCTCAACGAACGCATCGCGTTTTTGATGAAGGGCGGCCCGGTCGCGCAGATCGACCCGAAACTGCCGCCGCTGGACTCTGGCATCCTCGGCCCGGTGGTCACCCCGGACAACCTGACCATCACCGTTTCCGTCGGCGATTCGCTGTTCGACGAGCGCTTCGGTCTGGCGGCGGCAAAGCCCAAGCGTCTGCAACGCATGGTTGGCTTCCCCAACGATGCCTTGGACGCCGATTGCTGCCATGGCGACCTGAGCCTGCAGTTCTGCGCCAACACCGCCGACACCAACATTCACGCCCTGCGCGACATCGTCAAAAACCTGCCTGATCTGTTGCTGGTGCGCTGGAAACAGGAAGGCAGCGTCCCGCCGCAAGCCCCGGCCAAACCCGGTGTACCGGCGCAGTCGGCGCGCAACTTTCTCGGTTTTCGCGATGGCTCGGCCAACCCTGATTCCAACGACGCCAAGGCCATGGAGCGGATTGTCTGGGTACAACCGGACAGTGACGAACCGGCCTGGGCTGCCCACGGCAGTTATCAAGCGGTGCGCATCATCCGCAACTTCGTCGAGCGCTGGGATCGCACGCCCTTGCAGGAGCAGGAAAGCATTCTCGGCCGGGTCAAGAGCAGCGGCGCGCCCATCGGCGGCCACAAGGAAAGCGAAGTGCCGGATTACAGCAAAGACCCGGCTGGCAAGCTGACCAAACTCGACGCGCACATCCGATTGGCCAACCCGCGCACCGCCGCGACCCAGGCCAATCTGATCCTGCGCCGGCCGTTCAACTACTCCAACGGCGTCAACAAGAACGGCCAGCTCGACATGGGCCTGCTGTTCATCTGCTATCAGGCCGATCTGGAAAAAGGCTTTATCACCGTGCAAACCCGCCTCAACGGCGAACCGCTTGAGGAATACCTCAAACCGGTCGGCGGTGGTTATTTCTTCACCCTGCCCGGCGCTACCGGAGATGACGACTTCATCGGTCGCTCGTTACTCGCTGCCACCTCCCAAAACAAAACCGCATGACACCCAACCGACACTGGAGCCGCCCGATGAAAAAGACGCCACTCGCGTTATTGCTGACCCTTGGTTTGCTCAACACCCCGCTGTCGGCGTTCGCCGCGACCGCGCCGCTGGATCTGGTGGGGCCGGTGTCGGACTACAAGATTTACGTCACCGAAAAGCTCGATGAACTGGCCAGCCACACCCAGCAGTTCACCGACGCAGTGAAGAAAGGCGACTTGGCGACCGCGCAGAAGCTCTACGCGCCGACGCGGGTGTATTACGAGTCGATCGAGCCGATCGCCGAGCTGTTCAGCGATCTCGATGCGTCCATCGACTCGCGCGTCGACGACCACGAAAAAGGCGTAAAGGCTGAAGACTTCACTGGCTTTCACCGGCTCGAATATTCGTTGTTCGCGGAGAAATCCACCAAAGGCCTGGACGCATTGGCCGACGGTTTGAACAAAGACGTGCAGGATCTGCAAAGCCGTGTGGCCGGTCTGACCTTCCCGCCGGAGAAAGTCGTCGGCGGCGCTGCTGCGCTGTTGGAAGAAGTCGCGGCGACGAAGATTTCCGGCGAGGAAGACCGCTACAGCCACACCGACCTGTATGACTTTCAGGGCAATATTGACGGCGCCAAGAAAATCGTCGACCTGTTCCGCCCGCAGATCGAACAGCAGGACAAGGCGTTTGTTGCCAAGGTCGACAAGAACTTCGCCACGGTCGACAAGATCCTCGCCAAGTACAAAACGGCAGATGGCGGCTTTGAGACCTACGACAAAGTGAAGGACAACGACCGCAAAGCGCTGGTCGGGCCGGTGAATACCCTGGCAGAGGATTTGTCGATGATGCGCGGGAAGTTGGGTCTGAACTGATTTTTTAGCCTCTGGTCTGGCCCCTTCGCGAGCAGGCTCGCTCCCACAGTTGGAATGCATGTCCCTGTGGGAGCGAGCCTGCTCGCGAAAGCAATTGCGGACGCTCTAGAGAATCCTGTACAGCAACCGCTCAATCCTCACCCGACTCACCCGCTTGAGAAACTTCGCCACCCCTGCCGGGTAATCCGGCAGCGTTTCAAGCGACTGGAAGTTATCGATCCGCGTGGTATGGCGGAAGATGTTTTCCAGCTCTTTCGCCCGTGGCTCCAGCCACTCGCCTTTCGGGTCTTCGATCAGCAGCGCGTTTTCCAGGTCGAGGCGAAATGCGCGCGGGTTGAGGTTGTTGCCGGTCAGCAAGGTGTAACGCTGATCGATCCACATGCCCTTGAGGTGATAGGTGTTGTCGCCGTCGCGCCACAGGTGCAGATTCAACTGGCCGCTGTCGATGCTGTGCTGATGGCGTTTGGCGAAGCGGCGCAGGCTGATCTCATACAGATACGGCAGCGCGGCGATCACCTTGAACGGCTCGCTCGGCGGAATGTAAAAATCGTTGGCGGTCTTGTCGCCAACCACGATGTCGATCTTCACACCACGGGCCAGCGCGCGGTTGATCTCACGGATCACGCCCAGTGGCAGGTTGAAGTATGGCGTGCAGATGGTCAGCTGCTTTTGCGCGCTGGCGATCAGTTCGAGAATCGCCCGGTTCAGCGGGTTGTTCTTGCCGACGCCGAGCAGTGGCGTGACCGACAGACCTTCTCTGCTGGTGCTGCCTGCGCCGGTGTCGTAGGTCGCATACTTGAGGCGACTGCGCAGGTCGCCGATGTCGTTGCGCAGGCTGCGCGTGCTCGGCAGGTTCGGCAGGTCGAGGCGATGCACTGCTTTCGATTCGATCAGGCCGTGCTTGACCAGATGATGCATCGAATCCGCGAGCTCGCGACTGTGCAGCACGTGGTAGCGGTCGAAGCGGTACTTGTCGAGTTTGTGCAGGTAGACGTTGTTCAGGCTCGCGCCGCTGTAGACCACGTTGTCGTCGATCACGAAGCCTTTGAGGTGCAGCACGCCGAACAGCTCGCGGGTCTGCACCGGCACGCCGTAGATCGGCACTTCGCTCTGGTGCGTGCGGGTCATGTCCTGATACCAGGCGGCGTTGCCCGGCTGCTTGCCAGCGCCGATCAGGCCGCGCTGGGCACGCAACCAGTCGACCACCACGGCGATTTCCAGCTCGGGACGCTTGAGCTTGGCTGCGTGCAGGGCATCGAGGATTTCCTGACCGGCTTCGTCCTGCTGCAAATACAGCGCGACGATGTAGATGCGCTGGGTCGCTGCGGCGATTTGCTCGAGCAGGCAGCGTCGGAATTCGGCAGCACTGGACAGAATGCTGACCGCCTCGGCGGTCAGCGCGAAGCTGCGCAGTTTAGGCAGCAGAGAACGTTTGAAAAGCAACGGCATAAGGCTCGCAAGGTTCGATTCCGAAGAGTTTGAGAGCTTACACCATCGTCTGCGCCGGGTCTTGTCAGTGTCCGTAATGGCCCCTTCGCGAGCAGGCTCGCTCCCACCGTTGAAATGCATTCCCCTGTGGGAGCGAGCGTGCTCGCGAAAGCGTTTTCACACACGCTGAAGAAATTCGCTTGACCAAGGAGAACAGTCGTTCTACTGTTCGGCACATGAACGAATCAATCAGCAATGAGACACGCGACATCATTCTGGATGTCACCGAAAAGTTGATCTACAAAAGTGGCATCGCTGCCACCAGCATGGATCTTCTGGTGAAAACCGCCGGCGTCTCCAGAAAAAGCATCTACCGTTACTTTGCCGACAAGGACGCACTGGTTGTCGCGGCCCTTCAGCGACGCGATGTTCGCTGGATGCACTGGTTCACAAGTGCTGTCGACCAGGCCGAAACCCCGGCCGAGCGCCTGCTCAACCTGTTTACCGTGCTCAAGGGCTGGTTCGACTCGGAAGGCTTTCGCGGCTGCGCCTTTATCAACACCAGCGGCGAAACCGGTGATCCACAGGATCCAGTGCGGCTGGTGGCCAAAGAACACAAACAGAAGCTGCTCGACTACGTGTGCGAGCTATGTACCGAATATGGCGCCGAGGATCCGCAACTGCTGGCCAGACAGTTGCTGATCCTGATTGAAGGCGCCATTACCGTAGCGCTTGTGATGGGTGATCACAGTGCCGCCGATAATGCGCAATGCATGGCGCGAAAGTTATTGGGCCTGTAACTCTCAATAAGCCGGACTTGTTGTTCATACATTAAATGAATCAGGAGATTGAACATGTCGACTGCAGCCCAGGTACGTCCGCCATTGCCGCCGTTCAACCACGCGTCAGCGATCGAGAAGGTGCGCCTCGCCGAGGATGGCTGGAACAGCCGCGATCCGGAAAAGGTGTCGCTCGCTTACACCCTCGATACCAAGTGGCGCAATCGCGCCGAGTTCGCCAACAACCGCGAAGAGGCCAAGGCGTTTCTGACGCGCAAATGGGCGAAGGAACTGGATTATCGCTTGATCAAAGAACTCTGGGCCTACTCCGATACGCGTATCGCGGTGCGTTATGCCTATGAATGGCACGACGATTCGGGCAACTGGTTCCGCTCGTACGGTAACGAGAACTGGGAGTTCGACGACAACGGCCTGATGTTCCAACGCTATGCCTGTATCAATGACATGCCGATCAAGGAAAGCGAGCGCAAATTCCACTGGCCGCTGGGCCGCCGGCCGGATGATCATCCGGGGCTGAGTGAACTCGGTCTCTAAGCCGAACATGGTCCCATGTAGGAGTGAGCCTGCTCGCGATAGCGTGTCTGTGACATCTTCACGTCTGACGAGCCGCCATCGCGAGCAGGCTCACTCCTACAATGGTTTTGTTCTGAAACTTGATGTTGCGTAAGGCACCGCATGTGTGGGAGCGAGCCTGCTCGCGAAGAAGCCCTACGGCTCGCCGCAACAGTTGGATACAGGTAACATAACCGCCCTCCCCGCAGCCCACGTTCTGCGCCTTGCCGAATAAGCCGACTCCATGCCTTTCGAACTCAGCGTTGACCTCACCACCCTAGCCATTCTGGCTGCTGTTGCTTTCCTTGCCGGTTTCATCGATGCCATTGCGGGCGGTGGCGGTCTGTTGACCACGCCGGCGCTGCTGACGGCGGGCCTGCCGCCGCATCTGGTTCTGGGCACCAACAAGCTGAGCTCGACCTTCGGTTCGGCGACCGCCAGCTTCACCTTCTACAAACGCAAACTGTTTCATCCACGCCAGTGGACCCACGCCATTGTCGGCACACTGATCGGTGCGCTCACTGGCGCGGTGGTTGCGCATTACCTGCCGGCCGAGTGGCTGAACAAGATGCTGCCGGTGATCGTTTTCGCCTGTGGCCTGTATTTGCTGTTTGGCGGCACGCCGAAAGCGCCGCTGGACAGCGACGCGCCGATCAAAAAAAAGTGGCAATCGACCCAGGGCTTCAGCCTCGGCTTCTACGATGGCGTGGCCGGCCCCGGCACGGGCGCATTCTGGACCGTGAGCAGTCTGCTGCTGTACCCGATCGACTTGGTCAAGGCCAGCGGCGTGGCGCGGAGCATGAACTTTGTCAGCAACATCGCGGCGCTGTCGGTGTTCATCTTCTCCGGTCAGGTCGACTGGATCATTGGCTTGTGCATGGGCCTGTCGGTGATGGTCGGAGCGTTCTTTGGCGCGCGCACCGCGATCAGCGGCGGCGCCAAATTCATTCGTCCGGTGTTCATCACCGTTGTGCTCGGCTTGACCGTGCGCTTAGCCTGGCAGCACTGGTTCAGCGTGGCCTAAGCGCCGCGCGACGTAGACGTCGATCAGGTAACGGGCAATCGAACGCGACGCCGGCAACGGCGGCAAGTCATGCACGTTGAACCACTGGGCGTCCTCGATCTCGTCTTCCTGACAGACAATTTCGCCACCGGCATATTCGGCATGGAAGCCGAGCATCATCGAATGCGGGAACGGCCAGCACTGGCTGCCGATGTACTGGATGTTCTTTACTTCGATCTGCACTTCTTCACGCACTTCGCGAATCAGGCAATCCTCGGCCGATTCCCCCGGCTCGGCGAAACCGGCCAGCGTGCTGTAAACCCCGGTGACGAAACGCGGCGAGCGCGCCAGAAGGATTTCGTCGCCACGGGTGATCAGCACGATCATGCTTGGTGAAATGCGCGGATAACTGCGCAGATCGCACGGCTGGCAATACATCGCTCGTTCGCGCGGGACTTGCGTCATCGGCAGGCCGCAGTTGCCGCAGAAGCGATGCTCTCGTGCCCAAGTGCCGATCTGTGCGGCGTAACCGAGCACTTTGTACAGCGTGTGATCGCCTTCGAGCATGAACGCTCGCAGGCCCTTCCAGCCGCAACCGGGCACATCGCTGACGCTGCGCAACTCAAGCAGATAGACCGGTTCGCCGTCGAGATGACCAATCCCATGCTCAGCGAGGACTGAAAGGTCCTGGCGCTTGAGCCACTCGCGCGGGAACAGTGCGCCGTTGTCATCGAACAGGAAGCCTTCGGGGCTGCGCGCTACGGCCCAGCCGCCGGGTTGATCGGTGTCGAGTACTGCAGTGGTCCAGCGAGAGATCATGGTTAACTCAATCCAGAAATTCGGGTTTCTGTTTGCTCATGTGGGCGGCCATGGCCACGCGCAGATCGGTGGATTGCAACATGGCGGCGTTCCAGGTGGCAACGTATTCAAGACCATCGTCGATGCGATGGTCGCGCATGTAGCTGATCATTTCCTTGGTACCGGTCACGGCGATCGGCGACTTCGCAGCGATGTCACGGGCGATGCCGAACACGCCTTCGAGCAGCGTGTCCTTATCGCCGTAGACACGATTGACCAGGCCCATGCTGCGTGCTTCCTCGGCGCCAAAGGTGCGACCGGTGTAAGCCAGTTCACGCAGCATGCCGTCTCCGATGATTCGCGGCAACCGTTGCAGCGTACCGACATCAGCGGCCATGCCGATGTCAATTTCCTTGATGGAAAATTGCGCGTCCTCGGCGGCATAACGCATGTCACAAGCCGAGATCAGATCGATCGCCCCGCCCAGGCAATAGCCCTGAATCGCGGCGAGTACCGGTTTGCGGCAGTTGTCGACGGCGTTGAACGAGGCTTGCAGATTGAGGATCTTGCGCCGCAGCAGGCGCGCATTGCGGCCCACGTCCTTGCCCAGTTCATTGGCGACACCGGCAAGCATCATCAGGTCGATGCCCGATGAAAAATGCTTGCCGTTACCGCTGAGGACCACCACGCGGACTTCGTCGGTATCGTCGATCCATTGGAAGATCTCGACAATCTCGCTCCAGAACGCCGCGTTCATTGCGTTGATCTTTTCCGGGCGATTGATCTGCACATGCGCGATGTTGTCGGCCAGTTCGACGCTGAAGGCGGAGTATTGAGTCATGGCAGTGATCCTTTACCGGGCTGGGAAATAAGCCTCGAACTATAACAAGGCAAGGGGGCGGCGGTTCGGCCAAATGCGGGACTGCCCGAAGTCTGCGCAAGATGCGCGGGCCGCTTCGCGAGCAGGCTCGCTCCCACAGGGAGACTGCATTTCAATGTGGGAGCGAGCCTGCTCGCGAAGGCGTCGGATCACTCACCGCACGCAATCATTTCAGCCCCAGCCTGTAAAGCGAGCCATTCTCTTCATCTGTCAGCACATACAAATACCCATCCGGTCCTTGGCGCACGTCACGGATACGCTGATTCAACTCACCCAGCAAACGCTCCTCATGGACCACCTTGTCGCCATCGAACTGCAGGCGAATCAGCTCCTGGGTCACCAGTGCGCCGATAAACGCGTTGTGCTGCCACGGCGTGAAGCGATCCGCGTCATAGAAGGCCATGCCGGTAACCCCGGGGGATTTTTCCCAGACATGATGCGGCGCCACGGTGCCTTCAGCGGTTTTGCCCTTGGCCTCAGGAATCGGCTGCATCGAGTAATTGATGCCATGGGTCGCCAACGGCCAGCCGTAGTTCTTGCCACGTTCGATGATGTTCACTTCGTCGCCGCCACGTGGCCCGTGCTCGTTCTCCCACAGCGTGCCGGTCCACGGATTGAGCGCCGCGCCCTGCGGGTTGCGCAGGCCATAGGACCAGATTTCAGGCCGGACACCGGATTGGCCGACGAAAGGGTTATCGTCCGGCACCTTGCCATCCGGGAAGATGCGTACGACTTTGCCTTGCAACTTGTCGAGATCCTGCGCAGTCGGCCGATCGTTGTTTTCACCGAGGGTGATGAACAGATACCCGTCGCGATCGAACACCAGCCGCGAACCGAAGTGGTTGCTCACTGAGAGTTTCGGTTCCTGACGGAAGATCACGTTGAAGTCCTTCAACGTCTTCAGGTCATCGGAAAGCCGTCCGCGCCCTACCGCCGTACCAGCCTTGCCGCCCTCACCGCCGCCTTCGGCATACGACAGATAGACCATGCGGTCCTGCTTGAAGTCTGGCGACAGCGCCACATCAAGCAAACCGCCCTGCCCTTTGGCCCAGACTTGCGGCACGCCACTGATCGGCTCCGACAGTTTGCCGTCCTTGCTCACGACGCGCAGATGACCCGGGCGTTCGGTCACCAGCATGCCCTTCTGATCAGGCAGAAACGCCAGCGCCCAGGGATGTTCCAGGCCCTGGGCAATGGTGGTGACTTCAAGAATGCCCTGTTCGCTTTTCAGCTCCTTGGGCGCGGCGGCGAAGGCCGGAACACTGATCAGCGCGGCGGCGCAGCAGGTGGCTAGTAGGGTTTTACGCAACATGCACGATTCCTTTTGTTCGTGTGAAAGGCTGACAGAACTTCAGTCCTGCCGTTCAACGGTTGCTGCCGGTGCCCCGTGGGGGCGGGTTGGGAATGAAGGTTGGCGGATTGCTCGGCACCGAGCGAATTGGCTGGCCATTGCCAATGCCGCGATTTTCAACGGTCGGCTGACGTGGCACGGGAACGGTATTCGGCCCGCGAAGGGGCGGAGTGCTGGGCTGGGTGCCCTGCATGCTGTTGGGATTGGCCCGGCGGATCGGGCTGTTGTAGGGATTGTTGCTGTTCCCGGTAGGGCTTTGTGCGAGCACGACATCGGCATGAACCAGGCCACCACTTAGGGCGAGGACGGCGATGCCAATCAGAAACCGGTTCATGGGAATACCTCTCGATGTGCGTGGACTAGAGCCTTGGAGCCCACGCTACGCCGTGGGTTCGGATTTGTTAACCCTCGTGCTTTAAACAACATGTAACACGGCTTGACCGTACCGCTGGAGGCCGCGCAATCACTGGAAACTTTCTCACCGCGCCACGGGTCACCTGATCATCACTCGGAGGACAAGTCATGGCTCGGGCAATCTGGAAAGGCGCAATCAGTTTTGGACTGGTACACATCCCCGTGGCGCTGGTTTCAGCGACGTCGTCCCAAGGCGTGGACTTCGATTGGCTCGACAGCCGCAGCATGGACCCGGTGGGCTATAAACGCATCAACAAGGTCACCGGCAAGGAAGTCACCAAAGAAAACATCGTCAAAGGCGTGGCCTACGAAAAGGGCCGCTACGTGGTGCTCAGCGAGGAAGAAATCCGCTCGGCGCACCCGGTTTCCACGCAGACCATCGATATTTTCTCGTTCGTCGATGCCGAGCAGATTCCGCTGCAGAACATCGACACGCCCTATTACCTGGCGCCAGACAAGCGCGGCGGCAAGGTCTACGCGTTGCTGCGCGAAACCCTGAGCAAAACCAACAAGGTCGCCCTCGCCCGCGTCGTCTTGCACACGCGCCAATACCTGGCCGCGTTGATGCCGCTGGAGTCGGCGCTGGTTCTGGTGAAACTGCGCTGGCCGCAGGAAGTGCGCAGCCTTGATGAACTGGCGCTGGGCAGCGAAGTGACCAAGCCGCAACTGGCCAAGGGCGAGCTGGACATGGCTAAACGTCTGGTTGAAGACATGACCTCGGAGTGGTCGCCTGAGGACTACAAGGACGAGTTCGAAGACAAGATCATGGCGCTAGTCGAGAAAAAAGCCCACGAAGGCAAGATCGAGGACGTCGAGACCACCACTGGCGAGGAAGAACGCAAGACTGCCGATGTTATCGACTTGACCGAGCTGCTCAAACGCAGCCTCGGTGGCAAGGCACCGGCCAAGCCCAAGGCCAAATCCAGCAGTAAGGCGGCGCCGGCGAAGAAGACTCGGAAGGCGTCCGGGGAGTAAGCGTTGGGCCAGCTAGAGGTATGTTTGAAGTGAGGCCGCCTTCGCGAGCAGGCTCGCTCCCACAGGGAAATGCATTTCAGATTGTGGGAGCGAGCCTGCTCGCGAAGAGGCCAGCGATTACACTGCAAATCTTCAGATCAGAATGAAGATCGCCAGCAGCGCGGCAAAAATCGCCCATTTCTCCAGGTAATACCGCGTACGGTTGCGCTTCTTCAGCTCTTTGCCGCGCAAACGGATCTTGTAGATTTTGGTAAACAAGCGGTTGATGCCGCCAGTCTTGTCCCCCGCATCATTCGGCGCGCCTGCCGCTGACATCACCGTGCGGCTGAACCAGCGGTTGAACGCTGCTGCCCAGCGGTACTTCAACGGCCTTTCGATATCGCAGAACAGAATGATGCGATTCTGGTCCGTGGTGTTTTCGGCGTAGTGAATAAACGTCTCGTCGAACATCACCGCTTCGCCATCGCGCCAGTGATAGTTCTCACCGTCGACATTGATGTAGCAGCCAGGATCGTTCGGCGTATCCAGACCCAGGTGATAACGATAGGAACCGGCGTAAGGATCACGATGGCGCACCAGCTTCGAGCCCGGTGGCAGCTCGGCAAACATCGCCGCTTTGATCGAACCGATGCTTTGCACCAGTTCGGTGGTGCGTGGGCACAGCTTCATCGCCGATGGATGACTGTCGCCGTACCACTTGAGGTAGAAGCGTTTCCAGCCAGTCTTGAAGAAGGAATTGAAACCGACATCGTCGTATTGATTCGAGCGCTTGATCTCGCCGGCACGCAGCAGATTCTGGCCTTCCTCGCGAATCTCTTGCCAGTGCGCCTGCAACGGGCTCAGATCGGGAAAGTCTGCCGGGTTCAGATACGGCTTGTTGGGCATCCTGGAAAACAGATAGAGGAAGCAGTTGATCGGCGCGAGGAACGTCGAGTGGTCACTCAATTGCCGCCCCAGTTTGTGGCGCACGCGCCCACGCAAGTGAACGTAGGCAATGGAGATGACATAAACAGCGGCAATGATGAGTTTCACGGAAAAGGGTCACACGTCAAAAGTGAACAAACTGCGCGCTTGGAGGCCTGAGGCCCAGCGTCTTATGCAGCGATCTTGATGCACAGGGCGCGTCCATGGCCCGCGCCGTTTCCGGGCGCTCGGTGAAAGGGTGGCATTTTAGCCACAGTTCGTAACCGATAGTGAACCCTCAACTGTGAAAAACTGTCTTGCCTGCGTTTGTGTAATGCCTGCCCGTTGTACAAGAGGCGAAACGCCCGTTGCTCACTTCAATGGAACCACGCTTGGCACGCGCTCCTCTATCGCTTACCAATAACGGAGGAACCCCCATGATCGCCCCAGAAACCGGTATGAAACCAGGTCAGCGCTATCGAATTGAAAGCGTCGAGCGCGCGCCGCAATTCTCTGGCTTTTTTCTCGATGGAAAGTATTACCTGGGACCTGAGTTGCAGACGGCCATCGGCTGGCTTGAAGGGCAAATATTCTTCTACGACCAGCTCGACCCGACCGGTGAGCCGGTTTATCCGGGCAGAATTGCCGGCACGATCGAAGGGCTGACGCTGGTAATGCCGGACGGCTTACGGCTGGAGATTGAAGAAGCGCCTTATCTGGCGGAACCTGCTGCACCTGTGCGCGCTTCCCTCGCCGGGCGCATCGAGCGTATTTCGAGGCAGCCGATACGCCCTTCGCCGCTATTGGTAGCCGGGGCTGCGATGTTGGTAGGGGTTTGCCTGCTGACGATTTCGCGCATCAGAAATCGCTGAAGGCCACCGCGCGAGCAGTGGCCCAACTATCGGTCACTGCTCGCGTGTTACCGTCAGTGCGACCACGGCGATGCGCTCGGCGCGCTCGTATTCAGGCTTGAGCAATTCCTCGCTGAAAACGTCCGGATCGAGCTCACGATAAGTCCAGCCAAAACGCTCGCCCTTGAGCAAAGGCGCCACGGCCTCGCGGAACGGATCCTGCCCGGCGACGATCGCCACGCCGGTGTACACCAGCAACGTGCCGCCGACTTCCAGACGCGGCAACGCCTCACGCACGATCCGCACCGACAAACCCTCACCCAGCGCCCCGCCGCCGTGGCGATAAGCGCGCTGTTGCTGGTCGTTCATGTACGGCGGATTGGCGATGATCAAGTCGAACTGACCCTCGACACTGGCGAGCAGATCGCTGTGGTACACCGACACGTTGTTGGCCCCGGCCAACTCGGCGTTGACCGCACTCATGCGCAACGCCTGCGGATTGATGTCCACCGCCAGCACCTCGGCATCCGGGCGCGCCTTGGCGATCAGCACCGCCCCGGCTCCGCTGCCGCAGCCGATGTCCACCGCGCGTCTGATCGGCGAAAAACGTTGCTGCAATTGCGCTTCGATGGCCTGGGCAAAGCGATAAGTGTCGGGGCCGAAGAACACCGCATCGCTCGCCGTCGTCGGAAACGCCGAGTGGGCGAACAACCGGTCATTCAGCGTCGACCAGCGCACACGACTGCGCCACACCGCGCCATCGCGTTCGACTACACCGGCCTGCTCCAGCGTGGCCAGTTCTTCTGCGCGAAACAGCTCTGAAGGAAACGGCATCGACCAACCAAACACATCGCGCAGATCTTTCGCCAACGGCGTGGCAAAGCGCTGGAGAAATCGTTCGTGGGTCAACGGCGTTGGAGTAATGAAGTGATAACCGCTGTCGAGCAGGCGCTTGCCCAGCTCGAACAGCGCTCTGTCCGATGTTTCTTGTGCCGACATGAAGCCTCCTTGTTTCAACGCAAACGGGCGCGCAGTTGCATGAAGCGACGCGTCGCGAAAAGTCCGGCCGGGCGCCAGTGTCGCTGCGGTTGCAGCCACGGCATCAACAACGCCATCTGCTCGGCGGCAGGTTTGTCAGCCAGTGCGGCTTCGAGGTTGAGCAGATCGGCGTCATCGTCGAAGTTTTCTTCGACGGCAGCTTCGCGGCGTACGTAAGGCCGAGGCCGGGAGGCCGGGCAATCCTGAGTGATCCAGTCGCGCAACAGCTGTTTCTCATAGCCATTGAACACCCCGAACATTGCCGCGTCACTGCCGTCGATCAAACGCCAGAAGCGACTTTCTTCCAATGCCTCACCACGTTTGATCCAGCTTTTGCGCTCCAGCGCCGACAGAAACTCGCCCATCTGTCCCGGCGTGGCCAGCCATTGATTGATGGTGCGGTTTTCGATGCGGCAGTAGTCGGAATGCATGTGCCGGCCAAACACAGCCTTGCGCTCAAGCATGGCGATGACTTCGTGGTCCAGATCGAACTCTGTAATCACGGCGGTTGTGCCCTTGCCGATGTCGTTGAGGCGATAACCGACGGCCATGCGCCGATAGAACTCATCGCGCTCTTCGCCCAACGGCATAAGTTCGAGCATTGATTGCACAGCCTTGCGCGCATGGCCGGTGCTGGCGTTGTCGATGGTCACATGCAGGCGGAAATAGTGCGGATCGATGCCCAGCTCTGCCAATTCATAAGCACTGATCAGCAGATGCAGAGGTAGTTGTTCGTAGCCGAGATTGAAACCGATAACTTCAGGCAAAAACTGCCCGCCGAAACGTCCCAGTGCCAACTGCACCGCGCCTTGCAGAAAATACTCGTCGGCAAGACCGCTCAGATCGGAGCAGTCATGCTCGGCGAGCAGCTTGCGATAGATCACCACATGATTCTGCCGTGGCACGCCCTCGCCCAGCTCTTCCAGATAGGTATCGAGCAAATCGTCGAAACGCGGGTCCTGCCACTGCGGCAGCAGCCCGGCGAGCCAAGCGCCATCGACCTCTTTGGTCGGTGCCACGTGCAAGACGAAATACAAAGCGTGGGATTTGTTGCGGAAATAGCGGCGCGGCGCGCCCTGCTGACGTTGCTCGAGGTAATCGGCGTATTCGGCCGCCACGCTGGCGCAGCGGGTTTCCGACCATTGCAGCAGCTCTTCGGCGCTGGCCGGCAAATCGTCAGACAGCGCAGCCGCCTTGCTCAGTTGTCGGCGCAGGAAGTCCAGTGCCGCGCGATCAACCGTGGAGTCGTCCGCCAGCAATCGGTCATAGAGCCGGCGCTCGGTATCCGCCGGCGTGGATGTTTTACCCGAAGACTTCCTGGTCGGGATTTCGATCAGCGACATGACTCATTCCCCTGCGTTATTGGCATTGCCTATAAACGAAAGAGTGATTGGCGCTGAAAAAAATTCCCTTTTTGTGCGGGGCGATGCGCTCAGTGGTGTGGATGGTTGACTAACCCAAAGCCGTGTCGAGAAACATCATCACGCCGAAGCCAAGCATCAACCCGAGCGTGGCCGGTGTTTCGTGGCCGTTGCGGTGAGTCTCCGGAATCACTTCGTGGGACACCACGAAAATCATTGCACCAGCGGCCAGGCCCATCGCTACCGGGAAGCCCAAGGCGAAGCTGTTGGTGATGCCCAAACCGATAATCGCGCCCAACGGCTCCATCAATCCTGAAGCGGCGGCAATCAACGCCGCACGCACTGCGGAAATGCCGGTCACCCGCAGCGCCAACGCCACAGCGAGACCTTCGGGGATGTCCTGAATGGCGATCGCAGTGGTCAGCGGCAAGCCGATTTTCATGTCGCCGGTGGCGAAGCTGACGCCGATCGCCATGCCTTCCGGCAGGTTGTGCAGGGTGATCGCCAGCACGAACAGCCAGACTCGATTGAAACGCTTGGCTTCGGGCCCGCGCCGGCCGCTTTTTTCATGTTCGTGAGGAACGAAGCGGTCGAGGCCGACCATCAACGCCACGCCCAAGGCCATGCCGGCCACAACGACGGCAGCGGCGAGCATGGGACTGCTCACCGCCTCCTTCGCCGCCGCAATGCCCGGCAGGATCAGTGAAAAGGAACTGGCGGCCAGCATCATCCCTGCCGCAAACCCGAGCATGGTGTCTTGAGTTCGCGAAGTAATCGCGCGCAACGCCAGGGCCAGCAACGCACCGATTGCCGTCGCGGCAAAACCCGACAGCCCGCCGAGAGTTGCGAGGCGTAGCGTGTCGCGGCCGGTACTGACCAAACCGGTGTAGCCGCTGATCAGCAACAACACTGTGACACCGACCAGGGTCAGCCAGAAAATGCGCCCTCCCCAGCCCGTACGCGAAAGGTTCACGAACCATGCGCGTACGGGAGCTGCGAATGAAGATGACGGTAGCGCCATGAAAACTCCTCAATTTCAGGTGGCCGGTGCGAACGGCGTGGTTTCATCCAGTTGCGCCAGCGGAACATCGCTGCCACCCGGGGTCAGAATCACCTTGCGGCATTCTTCCTGCTTCTTATTGAAGATCTTGTAGCCCTCGGCGGCCTGCTCCAGCGATAGCCTGTGGGTGATGATCGCTTCGGGCTGCAACTTGCCGGTTTCGATGTAGCCAAGCAGTTCCGGCAGAAAACGCTGCACGTGAGTCTGGCCCATTTTGAAGGTCAGGCCCTTGTCGAATGCATCGCCGAACATAAAACCATGGATGAACCCGGCATATACGCCCGGAACGCTGACCACACCACCGCGCCGGACGGCGGCGATGCACTGGCGCAAAGCCTTGCCGCTGCTGCCTTCAAGCTTGAGTGTAGCCATGACCGTTTCGGTGGTGCTGCCCTTGGCTTCAAGACCGACGGCATCGACCACGGCATCGACGCCGCGATGGCCGGGAGTCTGGCTGGTAATGGTGTCGGCCGGGTCATCGTCTTCATCGAAGTTGATCGGAATCACGCCGTAGGTGCGCTGGGCATAATCGAGGCGGTACTGGTGATGGTCGACCATGAAGATCAGCTCGGCACCGAGCATTCTCGCGCAGGCTGCGGTGAGCAAACCGACCGGTCCGGCGCCGTAAATGGCCAGACTCGAACCCTGTTTGACGCCGGCGTTGATCACGGCTTGCCAGGCAGTCGGCAGGATGTCAGAGAGAAACAGTACTTTCTCGTCCGACAGCGTGCCCGGCACCTTGAACGGCCCGGTATTGGCTTTCGGTACCCGCACCAGTTCCGCCTGGCCACCGGGAATCCCGCCATACATACGGCTGTAGCCGAACAGCGCTGCTGGCGGCGGAATCATTTTCTTGTTCAGCGCCGCGCCAGGGCCTTCATTGGTGGTCTCGCAGGCGGCGTAAAGCTCTTGCTGGCAGAAGAAGCAATCGCCACAGGCGATCACGAACGGAATCACGACACGGTCGCCGCGCTGCACGGCGGTGACGGCTGGGCCGGTTTCTTCGACGATGCCCATGAACTCATGGCCAAAGATATCGCCGTGCTCGACGGTGGGTATTTTGCCGCGGTACAGGTGCAGGTCCGATCCGCAGATGGCGGTGGCGGTGACGCGCAGGATGATGTCGTCGGCGGCTTCAAGTTTCGGGTCCGGTACGGTTTCGACGCGCACGTCATGGGCGCCGTGATAGGTCATTGCTCGCATGGCTTGGTCCTCACTCGTTTGAACAAAATGGCTGCTGCTCCACTTTCCGAAGTGAAAATGGTCGAGTGAGTTCATTCGGGTTTTCGAGATTTTGATCAGCGGATATCGGTCGCTTCTCGGACGAGCCGATGTGTACGCCCGTTTGCCTGCCATATAACTGCCGTCTGAGTTATGCGACAATGCGCGCCAATGTCCAACAAGAACCCCGTACTCGTCGCTCAGCAGCTTGCCTTCAACGGCCCCAGTTGCGGACGGCTTATGCGCGTTGGCTCAACTCAAGCACAGACTGGGGGGAGCTGGAAAAGCTCCAGATTGGTACGCAAGTTTGTACCAGGCACCACAGACCAGCTCTAACCCATTGATAGGTAAGGTAATTGATCTCCACAGCTAACATCACGATGCAGTTTGGCGCCAAGCCGCTGTTCGAAAACGTTTCGGTCAAATTCGGCGCAGGCAATCGCTACGGCCTGATCGGTGCCAACGGTTGCGGCAAGTCGACCTTCATGAAAATCCTCGGCGGCGACCTCGATCCGTCCGGTGGCCAGGTCATGCTCGAGCCGAACGTGCGTCTGGGTAAGCTGCGCCAGGATCAGTTCGCCTACGAAGAATTCACCGTGATCGACACCGTGATCATGGGTCACGAAGAGCTGTGGAAGGTCAAAGCCGAGCGCGATCGCATCTACTCGCTGGCTGAAATGTCCGAAGAAGACGGCATGGCCGTCGCCGAGCTGGAAACCGAGTTCGCCGAGATGGACGGCTACACCGCCGAATCCCGTGCCGGCGAATTGTTGCTGGGTCTGGGCATTCCGCTGGAACAGCATTTCGGCCCGATGAGCGAAGTTTCGCCAGGCTGGAAACTGCGCGTGCTGCTGGCGCAGGCACTGTTTTCCGATCCGGAAGTGCTGTTGCTCGACGAACCGACCAACCACCTGGACATCAACACCATTCGCTGGCTGGAAAACATCCTCACCCAGCGTAACAGCCTGATGATCATCATCTCCCACGACCGTCACTTCCTGAACAGCGTGTGCACGCACATGGCTGACCTGGATTACGGCGAGCTGCGTCTGTTCCCGGGCAACTACGACGAATACATGACCGTGGCGACCCAGTCCCGCGAGCAACTGCTGTCGGACAACGCCAAGAAGAAAGCGCAGATCTCCGAACTGCAATCGTTCGTCAGCCGCTTCTCGGCCAACGCCTCGAAAGCCAAGCAGGCCACCTCCCGCGCCAAAGCGATCGACAAGATCCAGCTGGCCGAGGTCAAGCCTTCCAGCCGCGTCAGCCCGTTCATTCGTTTCGAGCAGAACAAGAAGCTGCACCGTCAGGCGGTCATGGTCGAGAAAATGGCCAAGGGTTTCGATGGCAAGCCACTGTTCAAGGACTTCAGCTTCCAGGTTGAAGCCGGCGAGCGCGTTGCGATCATCGGCCCGAACGGTATCGGCAAGACCACCCTGCTGCGCACCCTGGTCAACGAACTGACCCCGGATGCCGGTAGCGTGAAATGGACCGACGCCGCTGAACTGGGTTACTACGCTCAGGACCACGCTCACGACTTCGAAGACGACGTCACCCTGTTCGACTGGATGGGTCAGTGGACCCAGGGCGAGCAGATGATTCGCGGTACTTTGGGCCGGATGCTGTTCTCCAACGACGAGATCCTCAAGTCGGTCAAGGTCATCTCCGGTGGTGAGCAAGGTCGCATGCTGTTCGGCAAGCTGATCCTGCAAAAGCCCAACGTGCTGATCATGGACGAACCGACCAACCACCTGGACATGGAATCGATCGAGGCGCTGAACCTGGCGCTGGAAAACTACCCGGGCACGCTGATCTTCGTCAGCCACGACCGTGAGTTCGTATCGTCCCTGGCCACGCGCATCATCGAGCTGAGCCCGAACGGCGTGACCGACTTCAGCGGCACTTATGATGACTACCTGCGTAGCCAGGGCGTCGTTTTCTAAGAGCAGCTTTTAGTTTCAAGCGACAAGTTAAAAGCCCTGTCCGTGTGACGGGGCTTTTTGCATTCGGCGTTTGGGAATTGTGGGTGCGCAGATATTCGCGAGCAGGCTCGCTCCCACAGGGGAATGCATTTCAAATGTGGGAGCGAGCCTGCTCGCGAAGGGGCCGTCAGCAGCCCCATCAATCCCAAGGGAAAGTAGTTAGCCTGCTTTCTTTTATCCCGGCCCCGCGCCATGATGTCGGCAACTCTCCCACCGCCGCCCGCGAACGAGTGCTCATGTCTGCGCAGCCACTGCCACCGCAAAGCTCCCTGGCGATCACCCTGCAGATCGTCTCCATCGTTTTCTACACCTTCATTGCCTTCCTCTGCATTGGTTTGCCGATTGCGGTATTGCCCGGTTACGTCCATGAGCAACTGGGTTTCAGCGCGATCATTGCCGGCCTGGTGATCGGTTCGCAGTATCTGGCCACCCTGCTCAGTCGGCCAATGGCCGGGCGCATGTCGGACACGCTCGGCACCAAGCGGGCGATCATTTATGGCTTGTGGGGGATTGTCCTCAGCGGCGCGCTGACGTTGCTGTCGACCTTGCTGCAAAGCTTTCCGCTGACCAGCCTGTTGATCCTGATTGCCGGGCGCTTGTTGCTCGGTATCGCCCAAGGCCTGATCGGCGTCGGCACCATCAGTTGGTGCATGGGTCAGGTCGGTGTCGAGCACACGGCAAAATCCATCGGCTGGAACGGCATCGCCTCTTACGGCGCGATCGCCATTGGTGCGCCGCTGGGCGTGGTGATGGTTGCCGAATATGGTTTTGTCAGCCTTGGCCTCGCGCTGTCGGCGTTGGCGGCAGGTGCGCTGTGGTTGATCCGCAACAAGCCTTCGGTGCCGGTGATTCGTGGTGAGCGCCTGTCATTCTGGGCCGTGTTCGGCAAGATTGCGCCGTACGGCACCAGCCTGACGCTAGCCTCGATCGGCTACGGCACACTGACGACTTTCATCACCCTTTATTACCTCAACCGAGGCTGGACCGGCGCGGCTTACTGCCTGACCGTGTTTGGCGTGTGTTTCATTCTGTCGCGGCTGTTGTTCATCTCGGCGATTGCCCGGTTTGGCGGGTTTGCCTCGGCCATCGTTTGCATGTCGGTTGAAACTGTCGGGCTGGTGATGTTGTGGCTGGCGCCCTCCAGTGCGTATGCGTTGATTGGCGCAGGGCTGGCGGGGTTTGGGCTGTCTCTGGTGTACCCGGCGCTGGGCGTTGAAGCGATCAAACAGGTGCCGAGTTCCAGTCGTGGTTCAGGGTTGGGGGCTTATGCAGTGTTCTTCGATCTGGCGCTGGCGATTGCCGGGCCATTGATGGGCGCGGTGGCGTTGAAACTGGGCTATTCGTGGATTTTCTTCTGCGCGGCGTTGTTGTCAGTGACCGGGTTAGGCCTGACCTTGTTGCTCAAGCGTCGTGCACTTCCCTGAAAACAGACAATTCAATCTCCGTGGGAGCGGTGTTTGAGTTATTGATCCGCCGTCTGCATCCCCGCCCTGCTCGATTTACCCAGTGCCTGGGCAAAAAACCGTCCGGCCTCGGATATCAGGTTGCGGTGAATATCCTCGCGATCCACCCCGTCGGCATCGGTGCACAACGCCGGCATGGCGCGGATCTGCTCTTCGGTGCACGGCGCCATGAACACGAAGTGCCCTGCCCCGGCGAGCAGTTTGAAGTCCGGCGCGGTGGGCAGTTTGCGCGCCAGGGCCGCAGCATTTTTATCGAAGGCCACCAGTTTGTCGCCGTCGCCGCTGTAGAGCAGCACCGGTACGTGCACATCGGCGAGGGTGTGGCGGCCGAACTTGAGGCTCAGCGGCGCCATCAGCAATAACGCGTGAACCCGTGGATCGGCCACCGGCTGCAAGTCATCGCGATCAACAATCAGCTCGCCCTGGGTGTTACAGGCGTCGTGATCATCCGGACGTTCCTGACAATAGCGGCGCAGACGATCCAGATCCGGTTGCGCCCCGGAGAGAATCAACGCGGTCTCGCCTCCAGCCGAATAACCGATCACACCGACCTGATCAGCATTGACGAACGGTGCCAGCATGTTGTCGCCGAGGGTGGCGGTGATCGCTTGGGAAATCTGGATTGGCCGCCCGTAGAGATTGCTCAACGTGCCAAGTCGGCTGTGGTCGCGCCAGTTGTCACCGGGATGAATTACCGCCACCACGACAAAGCCTTTGCGCGCCAGTGAAGTGGCCAGATCATGCAGGGCCAGCGGCGTGCCGGTATTGCCGTGGGACAGCATCAACATGGGAAAGCGGCCGATCGCGACTTTGGTGTCTTCTCCAGCCTCGACCGAATAGCCCTCAAGCAAGCTCATGTGCTCGCGGTCACTGGAGGGGTAAAAAGCGATGGCGCGCATCGGTTGCAGATCGAGCGGGTCGAGAAAGGTCATCTCGTGATAACCGACGCTCCAGACAGGGTGGCGCCCTGGTGCGGCCTGCACTGTATTCAGGCTGCCCAGCAGGCAAATCAGCAACATTGCACAAAGATGCCTCATGAATGCCCCACCCTCTCGGACCACATCGTCGGATGTGCTGAAACTGCATAACCCGGGCCAGATTATGTAACAGCCAGAAACAAAAAACTCCGTATTCGGCCCTTGCGGAACCAGAATACAGAGTTTTTGGGGGATTACCTGAACATCAGCTGTTCTTTACGCAAGCCTTACGCGGCGGCGAACAGTTGCTCGCTGATCTTCGCTTGCGCAGCGCTCATGGCGTTGTTGCGCACTTCTTCGCCATAGGCCAGACCTTCAGCCCGGACGATTTCGATATCGGTGATGCCGAGGAAGCCCAGTACCAGCTTCAGATATTCTTCGTGAGCGATGCCGCTGGCCTGACCGGCGTGGATGCCACCGGAAGTCGACACGATCACCACTTTCTTGCCACCGCACAGGCCTTCAGGGCCGGCTTCGGTGTAGCGGAACGTCTGGCCGGCGACGGCGACGCGGTCGATCCACGCTTTGAGCTGGGTTGGAACGGTGAAGTTGTACATCGGCGCGGCAATCACCACGGCGTCGGCAGCGATGAATTCGGCCAGGGTCGAAGCGCTCAGCTCGGCTTCGTGCTGTTGTGCAGCGTCGCGCAGTTCGGCGGTGGTGCCGGCGGCAACCAGCGTGGTCGACGAGAAGTGGCTGATCGCATCGGCGGCCAAGTCGCGGTAGGTAACCACGGCGCTCGGCTCGGCGGCTTGCCAGGCGTCGACGACTTGACGGCTCAACTGACGGGAAGCCGAGTTGTCGCCGAGAATGCTCGAATCGATGTGCAACAGTTTCATGTGGGTTCTCCTGAAAGAATCGCCGGCGGCGACGGAATGGAGACAATCCTACGCAACAAACCAATAGCTGATTAGTCGCCGACAATGCGATAGTTCGTCCCATTGATAGAACGACTGGAAACGTGCATGCAGGACCTCAACGATCTCTACTACTTCGCCAAAGTGGTCGAAGCCGGCGGATTTGCCGCCGCCGGGCGCCTGCTCGGCATTCCCAAGTCACGGCTTTCAAGAAGGATCGCCGAACTGGAGGAACGACTCGGCGCACGTCTGCTGCAACGCACCACCCGCCAACTGAATCTCACTGCCGTCGGTGAACGCTATTTGCGCCACTGTCAGGCGATGTTGCTGGAAGCGGAGATGGCTGACGAAGCCGTGGCCAGCATGTCCAGCGAACCGCGCGGGCGCTTGCGGGTGTCGTGCCCGACCGGGCTTGCCCATGAAATGCTGCCGACGGTGATCAGCGACTTTCTCGGCAAGTTTCCGCAGGTGCAGTTGGAGGTCGTGCTGCTCAACCGCCGGGTCGATCTGGTCACCGAAGGCATCGATGTCGCCTTGCGTGTGCGCGATCACGGTGATGAAGATCCGTTGCTGGTCACCAGGCGCTTGCGGCAGGCGCAAGCAGTGGTGATCGCCAGCCCGGCGTTCATGCAAGGCAAGACCATCACTCATCCGCAGGACCTGAAAAACCTGCCGGTACTCGGCGCGCTGGAAGCCGACCGCATGGTTCATGTGCGTCTGCTCGATCAGCAAGGCAAGAGCGTCGATCTGAGCATGGAAGCGCGGCTGGGCATTGATGACTTCGTGGTGCGCAAGGCCTGCGTGCTCGCCGGTCAGGGCTTTACCGTGCTGCCGATGATGTTCTGCGAAACCGAATTGCGTAACGGCACACTGGTGCAAGTGCTGCCGCAATGGTCATTGCCTGGCGGCTGGCTGCAAGCGGTCTATCCGCACAGGCGCGGGGTAATGCCAGCGGTGCGCGCATGGATCGATCACCTGGTCGAATCGTTCAATGCCTGCGGGGATCGATTTCTATGAAACAGGGAAGAATGAGCGAAGCCGAAGTTGCCGAGTTTTGTCTTGCCCTGCCCGGCGCGCGGGAAGATTACAAATGGGGCGGCGTGCGGGTGTTCTCGATTGCCGGCAACAAGATGTTTGCCTTGCAGGGGCTGCGAGGAGATTCGCTGGCGTTCAAGGTCGACAAGGATCTGTTTCTCGGCCATTGCGACCGCCCGGGGATTCATCCGGCGCCGTATCTGGCGCGGGCGCAGTGGATCATCATGCACCCGCCCTACCCGCTGGGTGCCAACGAATTGCGGGGACTGTTGCAGCGATCGCATCAACTGGTGGTGAGCAAGTTGCCTAAGAAAACCCAAATCGGCCTGCTTTTGTAAGCACGCAAATCCTGTGGGAGCGAGCCTGCTCGCGAAGGCGGTTTGTCAGGCGACTCATCAGCGAGGATGAGATTGCTTTCGCGAGCAGGCTCGCTCCCACAGGGGATTTTCGGTGCACGTTAGATCAGCGACAGCAGGTTTGAACCGAGGAAAATCTGGTCAATCCAGAACACCTGATGCAACAACACGATCACCCAGAACAGAATCTGAAACGACACCTTGCGCGTTTTGTGCCGGAACACCTGCTGCGCGATCAAAGCACCCGGCCAGCCACCCGCCAGTTCCACCGCATGCAGGATGTTTTCCGGCGTGCGCCAGGCATCGGCGCGGGCCTTGCGTTTGTCGGCCCAGTACAGAAAGAACGCCAGCACACTGACAATCCCGTACGCCGCCAGCGGCACCCGCGAGATGCCGCTGAGCCACATCGACAGCGAGCCGAACAGCGGCAGCGCGCAGACGATCAGCAACACCACAAGCTTCAATTTCAGATGCTGAACGCGGCCGCCTGTAGGTCGTCCCTCAGGGCGGCGCGTGCGGGAGTCGTTCATGCCTTGGCCGCCGACCAGTCCACCCAGCCGAACTGCCAGGTCGCCAGAATGAACAGGCCGAAGGCAATCCGGTACCAGGCGAACGCTGCATAACTGTGGCTGCCGATGAACTTGAGCAGGCCGCGTACAGCGATCATGGCGAAGATGAACGCCGTGACAAAACCAATGGCGAACACCGGGAAATCCGCCGGCACAAACAGGTCGCGGTATTTGTAGCCCGAATACACCGCCGCACCGACCATGGTTGGCATGGCGAGGAAGAACGAGAACTCGGTGGCCGTCTTGCGCGACAGGCCGAACAGCAAGCCACCAATGATCGTCGAGCCGGAACGCGAGGTGCCTGGAATCATCGCCAGGCATTGCGCGAAGCCGATTTTCAGCGCGTCGGTCCAGCGAATCTCGTCGACGGTTTCGGCATGCACTTCATGCTGGCGCTGTTCGGCCCACAACATGATGATTCCGCCGATGACCAGCGCCGCCGCCACGGTGATCGGGTTGAACAGATATTCGTGGATCAGATCGGCAAAAATTACGCCGAGCACTACGGCCGGCAGGAAGGCGATCAGCAGGTTGGCGGTGAAACGCCGTGCGCTCGGCTGGGTCGGCAGGCCGATCACCACGTCGAGGATCTTGCGCCGAAATTCCCAGACCACCGCGAGGATCGCGCCGAGCTGAATGATGATGTTGAACGCCATGGCCCGCTCGCCGCCGAAGTTCAGCAAGTCGGCGACGATGATCTGGTGTCCGGTACTCGAAATGGGCAAAAACTCCGTCAGCCCTTCTACAACTCCTAGAATCAGTGCCTGCAAGGCGGTCCAAAGATCCATCAATCCCCCAAAGAGCGATGCACGCGGGCATGCCCCGATAGTATTTTTTCGTTCACTGCGTCCAGCGTAGCCGGTAAAAGCTGTAGCGATTGCGCGCGCACAGGATCCACACGAAACGGTAAAAATTCCGTGAAATATCAAAACCGGATTCAGGTTTTTGCGCGCGGGGCCGAAATCCTAACAGACAAGCCTCAAAAGCGCTCTGCGCGTTGGATGGTAGTCCCGGGCACTCAGCTGTGGCTGGATGCTGGCGATCGTTTACTACAAGAACAAGAATCCGGAGTGACAGCGTTATGAACAGCTTGCGCAGTGTGTCGATCAGCCGACGCTTGTGGCTCATCTTGATCGTGGCGGTGGTCATGTTGCTGACCTTGGGCGTGCTGATGCTCAAGCAGATCCATGACGACCTCTACCACGCCAAGGCGCAGAAAACCCAGCACGTGGTGCAGACCGCCAGTGGCCTGCTGACTTATTACCAAGGGCTGGAAACCGCTGGCACCCTGACCAGGGACGCGGCGCAAAAGCAGGCGTTGACCGCGATCCGTGGCCTGCGCTACGACCAGAGCGACTACTTCTGGATCAACGACCTCACGCCCGTGATGGTCATGCACCCGACCAACCCCAAGCTCGAAGGCCAGAATCTTTCGGCGATCCGCGACCCGGACGGCTTTGCCGTGTTCAACGAGATGGTCGCCATTGCCAAGGCCAAAGGCGCGGGCATGGTCAATTATCGCTGGCCGAAACCGGGGGCGACGGATCCGGTGGCGAAGACTTCTTATGTAAAGCTGTTCGAACCGTGGGGCTGGGTGATCGGCTCCGGCGTGTACGTCGACGATGTGCAAGCCGAATTCCAGGGGCAGATGATCAAGGCGTCGGCGATCGGCCTGGCGATTGCGCTGATCATGGCGCTGCTGGTGACCCTGATCGCACGCAGCATCGTCCGTCCGTTGCAGGAAACCGTGAATGCGATGGCCAACATCGCCAGTGGCGAAAGCGACCTGACCCGCAGCCTCGATACCCATGGCAAGGATGAGGTCACTGAACTGGCCCATCACTTCAATGCCTTCACCGCCAAGCTGCGCCGAGTGATTGGTGATCTGCAGGTCTCGGCCAGCGCTTTGGGCCAGTCTTCCAGCGAGCTGGGTAACGATGCCTCGCAGGCGCAGCAGCGCAGTCAGCAGCAATCGCAGCAGATGGAATTGGTGGCCACGGCGATCAACGAAGTCACCTACGGCGTGCAGGACGTGGCGAAAAACGCCGAACACGCCGCCGCAGAAATGCGCGATGCCGAAGCGCAGGCGCAACAGGGGCAGATCAATATTGACGGCAGCCTGCAACAGATCGACAAGCTCTCGGGCACGATCGATCAGGCGGTGGAAGTGATCCGCACCCTGGCAGCGGAGAGTACGCAGATTGGCAGCGTGTTGGAGGTGATTCGCTCGATTGCCGAACAGACCAACCTGTTGGCCTTGAACGCGGCTATTGAAGCCGCGCGCGCGGGAGAACAGGGGCGCGGGTTTGCCGTGGTCGCCGATGAGGTGCGCTTGCTGGCCCAGCGTACGCAGAAATCGACGGCGGAGATTCAGTCGATGATCGAGCGTCTTCAGAATCATTCGGAGGCTGCGGTGAAGGTGATCGGCGACAGCAGCAAGGCCTCGCAATTGACCATCGAACAGGCGGGACTGGCCGGGGCGAGCCTTAATGCGATTGGCCAGGCGTTGCGTAATCTCAACGGCCTCAATGCGTCGATTGCCAGCGCTACGCTGCAACAGGCGCAGGTGGTTGAGGACATCAACCAGAACGTGACGCAGGCGGCCGGGCTTTCCCATAGCACCGCGTTGGCCGCTGAGCAGTCGAGCGCGGCCAGCTTGCGCCTTGGGCAACTGAGCGAACAGCTCAACGGGTTGCTGCGTCAGTTCAGGGTCTGACCCATAACCTGTGGGAGCGAGCCTGCTCGCGAAGGCGTCGGGCCAGTCAGTGGAAGAAGATGTCGACTGGACAGGCCCTTTCGCTAGCAGGCTCGCTCCCACAGGGTACTTCTGTGTCTGGGCGAATGCAGTACAATCCGCCCCCTTCTCAACTCCCCCAAGGATCACTCATGTCCGGGCTTGAACTGTTTGCCGCCGCCCTCGGTGTCATCGCCGTTTGGCTGACGGTCAAGCAGAATCCGTGGTGCTGGCCGATCGGGCTGGTCATGGTGTTGCTCTACAGCTGGATCTTCTTTGAGGTGAAGCTGTATTCGGACATGTTGCTGCAAGTGATCTACGCCGCGCTGCAGATCTACGGCTGGTGGCAATGGACCCGCGCCGGGACGATGCATGACGGTCGCCAGATTACCCGCCTCGATGCACGCTCGATGGTGCTCGGCCTCGGCGTTGGGGCGGTCGGCAGTGTGTTGCTAGGCGCGGCGATGGCGCACTGGACCGACGCCGCACAGCCGTGGCTCGATGCCGCGCTCACCGGCTTCAGTCTGGTCGCGCAACTGTGGATGGCGCAGAAACGCCTGCAGTGCTGGGCGCTATGGTTTGTCCTCGATGTGATCTTTGTCGGCCTGTTCATCTATAAAGGCCTGTACCTGACCGCCGCGCTCTACGCGCTGTTTACCTTGCTCGCCGTGCAAGGCTGGCGGGAATGGCGCGCCGATCCGGCATTGCGCACATGAAAGTCGTCGTTCTCACCGGCCCGGAATCCACCGGCAAGAGTTGGCTGGCGGCAGGGTTGGAGCAGCGTTTCGGCGGCGTGCGCGTTGATGAATATGTTCGTCGGTTCATCGAAGACAACCCACGCGACACTTGCCTTGCGGATATCCCTGATATCGCCCAGGGCCAGTTGCAATGGGAAGATCAGGCGCGCGCGGAACAGCCCCCACTGCTGATTCTCGACACCCACCTGCTCAGCAACATCCTCTGGAGCCAGACTTTGTTTGGCGCCTGCCCGGACTGGCTGGAAACCGAGTTACTGGCGCGCCATTACGACCTGCACCTGCTGTTGTCACCGCAGCAAGTCGACTGGACCGAAGACGGCCAGCGCTGCCAACCGGATCTTGCGGATCGCCTGGCGTTCTACGAATCCACCCGCGTTTGGCTGATCCAGCACCAACAGCCGTTGCAAGTGATCGAAGGCAATTGGGCCGAGCGCCAGACACAAGCCTTTGCGGCGGTCGAGCGTTTGCTGTCCAGATAAGCCGCCCGGCGGCTTTTAACGCAAAACTGTCCGTTTTTGAAACACTCCCGACCGCGCAAAGGCCCCGCCCAAGCGTCATTCACCATTGCGTCACGTGATCTGTTACGCCGATGAAACACCTCGGCGCAAACCCTTGTTCCAGAGCTTTGCGGCGCCCATTGCCCCTCAAGCCATCCGCACTGTGTCTCAGCGCTGAAACAGTGCCCGCAACAGGGAACTTCCCACAGCATGTAAGCCGTTGAAATAACTAGATAATTCAAAACCGGCACAGCTTTCGCTCTCTTCTTCACAACGCTGAATTACCCAGCCCACTGAAGAAGGAATTGCAGCCGTGGGGAATTTCAATAAAGGCCTGACCTGCCTCCTGCTGATCGGATCAGCCGCCAGCGCATTGATCAGTGTCAGCGCCCAAGCCGAAGGCAATGGGGTGATCGTCCTCAACCGCGACGTTCAACCCATCGCGATCGGTCGCAATGGCGGCAAAGACCCCTATCCGACCACGGTCAACGCCAACCCTTCGGCGCGGATCAACCAGACCCTCAGCAGTACCGAACTCACTGACGGTGATTTCGCCAGTGTCGCCAGCGGCTCATCGATCCGCGGCAACATGACCACGCCCAGCTCCAACCTGCCCGGCATGAACACCCTGACCAACCAGAACGGCCTGCCCGGTATGCGCACTGGCAGCGGCGGTGGTTCTGGCGCCTCGATCTCCAACACGGTCAACCGGGCGATGAGCACCGGGCTGGCGCCTCTGACTCGCATGGCCGGAGGCCAATGACATGAATCGCACCCTGCTGCTTCTCGCCCTGCTCGGCTGCACCAGCGCCATGGCCGATTCGGCTTCAGTCAACAAGGCAAACATTCAGGATTCCGGTGCGCAATATCGCGGCAACTTCAACGTCAACCAGGCCGCCGGTGACCAGATGCAGCAAGCCAACACCAAGGCGATTGCCATCGGCACCGAAGCCCATGCCACCACCGGCGTCAGGCAAACCATCGACACGCCCGCCAGCCGCGCCATCGACGCGAGCGCCAACATCGGCGGCAACTCTTTCAGCAATGGCAACGGCATCCTCGGTGTTAACCAGGGCGCCGGTGCCAACAATCAAATGGCCAACGTAACGCGCGTCAGCATCAGTGCCGGCCCGCAGAGCGTTGACGACAGCGCCCTTTCGCAACAGAACGTGGCGTTTTTACCGAGCTCAGGAGCAACTGGTACCTCAATCGGCAGTCGCCAGGTCACGACCAGTGATCAGGCCTTCACCGGCAGCCGCGGGGTAATCCAGGTGAACCAGAGTGCCGGGGTGGGGAACCGAATGGCTAACACCCTGAGCATCCGGGTCGCAGACTGACCCAAACAAAAAGCAGTGCAATTAGAAAAGTCCCAACACTTAACCAACTAATAAGCACGACGGAGAAACAACCATGAAACCTACAATGGCTCTCAAACCACTGGTTTTCGCACTCGCAGCAGTGATGGCAATGGCAGCACAGGCCGACGGTCGTGGTAACGGGCATGGCAATGGACACGGCAACGGTCACGGCCAGCCACAAGGTCCGAATCTTGAACAACTGCTGCAGATCACCGCAGGCGCCGGCGCCGCTGTACTCGACGCACAAAACAGCGACGGCAACGTGGTGAAAAACCAGGGCACCCTGAACAACGCCAATGCCAGCGACTCGCTCAACGGCTCCAACGGCAACATGGGCGCCAACGTCGCCGCCGGCGACGGCAACCAGCAGGACAACGCTGCTGCGCTGGCCACCGCTGACGAAAGCTTCATCTTCGGCAATGCTGTTGCCGCCTCGAGCGCGACTCAGGTGAACAGCAACAACTACGTGAAAAACTCGTCCACCTTCAACAACGCCACGCTCAGCAATGCAGGCAACAATGGTTCCGGCAACATCGGCATCAACGTGAGCTCGGGCAACTTCAACCAACAGAAAAACAACCTCGCCATCGCCGTTTCCGGTGGTCGTGTAGCGCAGGCTGCCGCCTCTGCCAACCAGTCCTCGACTGGCCTGGTCGTGGAAAACAAAGGCGTGCAGGCTTACAAAACCGACACCCTTACCGGTACTTATGCAGCCGCTGGCGTGTTCAAAGCCAAAGGCACTGCGACCATCGAAGACGACAACCATGGTGGCTGGGGTAACCGTGGCGGCGGCCATGGTGGCAACGATGATCAGAAAGCCAAGTTCGAAGCCGTGGGTACTTTTGGCCTCGCTGGCGTCACCACCCAACAAGTGTTGACCAAAGATGGCTGGAAAACCCCTGTCGTCAACAACGCCAACATGACCAACTCGATGAACAACTTCTCCGGCAACGGCGGAGCCAACGTCTCGGCGGGTGTGGGCAACCAACAAAGCAACTCGCTGTCCATCGCCGCAGGTTGCAAAGCCTGCATGTAATCGCGATCGAAACGAAAGCCCCGGCAACGGGGCTTTTCCTCGGTTCCACAAGGCGTATTCGATCATGCGGACTCCTGCCCTCCTCGCTCTGCTTTGTCTGTGCGGCCTGACTCAGGCGGCCCAGATGCCCGTGGCTGCCCTGCCGGGTGGCGTGCTGGTCTACAAGGACGTGCAAAGCATTCGTGAGCGCAAGTTTGCCGACATCGTCGAACAGAAAACCGACTTCAGCTGCGGCGCTGCTGCACTGGCGACGGTCCTGCGCCAGGCCTATTGGCTCGACGTCGATGAGGAGCACATCATCAAAGGCATGCTGGTCCACGCTGACCAGGACCTGGTGCGAACCCAGGGTTTCTCCATGCTCGACATGAAGCGCTACGTAGAAAGCATCGGCATGCGTGCCCGTGGCTACCGGATCCCGCCCGAGAAACTCGAAGCGGTGACCATTCCGGTGGTGGTTCTGATGGACATTCGTGGTTACAAGCATTTCGTCGTCCTGCAGCGTTCGGACAAGGATTGGGTCTACATCGGTGACCCGGTTCTCGGCCACAAGCGCTACAAACAAGACGACTTTGTCAAAGGTTGGAACGGCATTGTCTTTGCCATCGTCGGCCCCGGTTACGACAAGGCCAACGCCTTGCGCAGCCCTCCCGTGCCGCTGACGGCGAAGAACTCGCTGGACAGTTTCAACCCGGTCAAAGATGCGGAATTGATGGATTTCGGGTTCATTCAGAGCGACTTCTTTTAATCGCCGAGTTAGAGAATGGGACTGGATGTCCCGGGAGCAGCAGATGAAAAGCTCATACTGGCTGGCCGCCGCCTGCCTGGCAGCGAGTGCGTCAGGTTTAGCCCATGCCGGATTCAAACCCATCGAAATCAAGGACCAGGAGCTCGCAGAGCTGCGCGGTCGGTACGTCATGCCGGGGCGGATCATCAGCTTCGGCATTGTCATGAGCAGCACCTGGCGCAACGCCAGCGGCGACTTGATCGGGGCCGCGACCTCGATGCAGATCCAGGCCGCAACCGTCAAACCGGAATTCTACGTCTCGACCATCAAGGAGTCGGGCAACGGCAGCGCCCTCACCGCAGGCACCGGCAGCGTAATCGGTGGCGCCGGCCTCAACAGCAGCCAGGGTGTGACGCAAAGCGTACGCGCCGCCGGCGATGGCAACACCGCCAACAACAACGTCGCGATCAACGTCAGCGAAGCCAGTCAGGCGCCGGCACTGATGCCGTCGCAAGGCCAGGCCCTTATCGCCGGACAAACCATTACTGGCAGCAACGGCGCCGGCAGTGTCGCGGTTTCAGCCAATGGCGGTGGCGTGCAAATGGCCATTCAGGCCAGCGGCAATCAAGGCACGGCACTGCAACAAGTCGCCCAGGGCGGGCTGCTGCAGAACACCCGATTGCTGGGCAGCGCCAACGTGGTCAACAACCTTACGCAACTCAACGTCGTACTTAACAATAACGGCAGAAGCGCCGGTGCACTGGATTGCAACCTGACCCAACTCGGGGCCCTACGCAATATCGGATATTGAACTACGCTGAGTCTCGATCATTGGGCTTAAAGGGACGGCTTATTCATGTATCGATCAGTATCACTGCGTGCCGCAGTGTGTTTGAGTACCCTTCTCCCGGCGGCAATGCTGCAAGCAGCACCCGACGCCGATGTAGAAGCCCTGAAACGGGAACTTCTGGAACTGAGACAACGATACGAACAACAACAACAAGCGCTGGCGGTACTTGAACAACGGGTCCGCCAGGTAGAAGAAACACCCGCCGCCCCACCGCCAAAACGGCTGGCCAAATCGCCGTCCGACATGAAAGGCAATCGCGTCGCCGCCGGAGCCGCCACAGGCACCGGTGCGGCCGCTGCATCGGGAGGCGCCGCCGGGGGCAGCGGCGCTTCCTACGGCCAATCGCTGGCCGATGATTCACAACCGGCGCAGAGCGTTTCCAACCTGTATGACGAAGCCAGCGGTTTCTTTGGCGGCGGCAAGTTCAGCGTGGAAACCGGCCTGACCTATTCGCGCTACGACACCCGCCAGTTGATCCTCAACGGTTTCCTTGCGCTGGATTCGATTTTCCTCGGCAACATCAACCTCGACCGGATCAAGGCCGACACCTGGACCCTGGACCTCACCGGCCGCTACAACTTCGATAACCGCTGGCAGTTCGACCTGAACGTGCCGGTGATCTATCGCGAGTCGACGTATCAATCCGGCGGCGGCAACGAGGGCGCGGCTGGCGTAACAACAGAAGAAACCGTCACCAAGGATCCAACCATTGGCGACGTCAACTTCGGTATCGCCTACAAGTTCCTCGACGAATCGGTCAACACCCCGGACGCCGTCGTCACCTTGCGCGTCAAGGCGCCGACCGGCAAAGACCCGTTCGGCATCAAACTGCGCCAGACCGACGCCAACTCCAACCTGTTCGTCCCCGACACCCTGCCCACCGGCAACGGCGTCTGGTCGATCACGCCGGGTATCTCGCTGGTCAAGACGTTTGACCCGGCGGTGCTGTTCGGCAGCCTTTCCTACACCCACAACCTCGAGGAGTCGTTCGACGACATCAGCTCTACGGTCAATCAGAAAAACCCGGGCAAGGTTAAGATTGGCGACAGCTTCCAGATCGGCGCCGGTATCGCCTTCGCGCTCAACGAGAAGATGAGTATGTCGTTCTCGGTCTCCGACCTGGTGCAACGCAAAAGCAAGCTGAAACAGGACGGCGGCGATTGGGAATCGGTAGTGTCCAGTGATGCCAACGCCGGTTACTTCAACGTCGGCATGACCATCGCAGCCACCGACAACCTGACGATCGTGCCGAACTTGTCGATCGGTATGACCGATGATGCGCCGGACTTTTCGTTCAGCCTGAAATTCCCGTATTACTTCTAAAAGCAAAAGATCGCAGCCTTCGGCAGTCCCTACATTGTTCCGTGTAGGCGCTGCCGAAGGCTGCGATCCTTTGATCTGTCTGCTTTTCGCTGCTGGTGCAACTCGTGACCACTTATCGGAAATACGTCCGCACCTGTCAGATCTGACAGGTGCGCCCTACCGCTGAATCCGCTTACATGACTCCAGCGCCTGGCACCTTGCAACAGGCCGTAACGGAGCATCGACATGAACCAGACCCCGGATGAAAACCGCATTCTCGCTCTGAATCCACCCTTTGTTTTGAAACAGGCCGTTTTGAAGGATGGGGGCTACGACGGTGGCATTTCGCTCGAGACCGTCGAAAATGATTTGCTGATCATCGTAGATCCGTGGGTAGGGATGGCGATGTATGACAACTGCAAAATGTATTTTGATGGCGTCGAGGTTGGGACAATTCCGGTCGATGAAAGCAACTTGAATAAGCGGCTCGAATTCAAAGTCCCCAAGGGTCAAGTCACCAATGGCGAAGCACTGATCGTTTACACCGTACAGCGCTTGGGTCAGGACCCGGTTAGCTCCGAGCCGGTACGGCGTATGTGGGTCCAACTCACACAACCAGGTGGCACCGATAGCGACAACGAAGAAGGCAACTCCGGCCTGATCTATACGCTTAGCCCGGATCCGTCCAATGGTGTGAATGAGGATTTGGCCCGGCGGGGAATCCGCATGAACATCGTACCCTATGAGAACATCGCCATCTTCGACACCATTCGGTGCCGTTGGGGTGATCAGGTGGTGACGTACTACCCGGTCACCAGAGAGCAGATCGACGATCCGGTCAACCATCCGATCTTCGCCACCTTCACCGAGGACGTCATCAGGGCGCAAGGCAACGGCAACAATATCGAAGTGAGCTATCAGGTCGTCGACCGGGTGGGTAATCTGCCGGATCCGAAGGCGCGGTGGTCGAAAATCACTTACGTCTCGGTGGATCTGAACAATCGCTTGCCGGCGCCAACGATCTGGGTCAACAACCAGAACGTCACCACCATCGACCTGAAGGTACTGGGCACAAGCGACGCCGCCGCCCGGGTTTACTTCACAGGCGCCGACTACCAGGCCGGTGACAAGGTCGTCCTGACCTGGGCCGGCACGACGTCTGGAGGACAGACCGTGATCGTCGGCCCGCTGGAAAAAACCGTCGACAGCGTGCCCGGCCATCATGACTTCCCGATCCCGAACGACAAGATCACAGCGATCGTCAACGGTTCGGCCAAGGTCGGCTTTCAGCTGCTGCGCGCCAACGTGCCCGCGCGCCCGTCCAATGACGTTGTCGTCACGGTCACCGGCGAAGTCAGTCAATTGAAACCGCCAACGGTTGTTGAGGCGCCCGATTACAGGCTGAACCCGAATCTGCATCAAAGTGGATTTACCGTGGTGTTTGACACTTCGACGTTTGGCGCCGATCACGAAGTGCAACTGGAAATCGCCGGCAGACCCGGCGCCGGCTCAGTGCCTCCCCAGCACAAGCCGGTGGCGGGACAGTCGAAAGTGCAATTCGATATCGATTCTTCTATCACCGGGGTAAATCTGCAGCGTAGTGTGGAATTGAAATACAACTTGATCGTCAATGGCCAGCCGACGCCTGTGCAGAGTGTGACGTTATTGATTGGTGAGTTGCTGCAATCGAGCATGCCGATGCCGAAACTTGAGGGTTTTGATGGTGAGGTGCTGGATGTTGGAATGCTCAAGGATGACACGAAGGTTTTGTGTGAGGCTTGGCCATTTCAGCAGGCGGGATTACCGATCTGGTTAAAGTATGTGGAGACGTTTGCGGAGGGTGGGGAGCGGGTCAGGGAGCAGTTTTTCGGGGCGGCGCATGATCAAGGGGTGGGCCTTAGTTATTTGGCTGAGGTGGAATGGTTGCGGGGGTGTAAGGCGGATTCGAGGCTGGTTGTCTTATTGAAGGTGGGGTTGTATTCGGGGGCGGTTGAGAGTGAGGCGGTTGGGTGTCGGGTGAGGAGTTATGGGGTTAAGGCTGGGTTGGATGATTTGACTACGTTTGATAACTATCATTGGAACCATTGGGTAGTCCAAGATGCAGAGGCCTCCCCTCCAAGAATTTCCTTTATTGAAAATGAGTATTTTCTTGAATCAGTACCTGGCCCACAGGTGCGCAGTGCCATTCAGATCGTCAAGAGTTTCCAAGAAGTTGAAGAGGGCGACCAATATGAGTTGAGTTTTGATTATAAAAACACAGAACTGTGCGTTGTAATATTCAAGCAGAATAATGAAAGAACGCAGCTCAACGTACCCGGCTCTATGCTTTGGCAGTCTCAAAACTTTCGTTTTAATGCCGCAAAATACGAGACGCCAAAAACATTAATGTTATACCTTCATGTGGGGAGTGTTGTGACGCAAACACGTATCAAAAATATAAGGTTGCGGAAATTGTAAAATCCAATCCTATTATGAAGCAAGATCAAACGCACTATATTGGATGTTTTGTGTGACACCCTAACAAAAACAATTGCATTTATATTCTGATTCTTGCACTCACCTAATCTGATGCTTATGCAACAACCGATAAAAAGTAGGCCGCGAAACACCGAGGACTTTCGCGGCCACACTCAAATTATCACTGTGCCGGTTCAACACATCACACAACGCCTGCCGCTCCGCCCGGGTTTTGTAATCCTCCAGCGTGCCCATCGGTGTGGCGATCGAATGCTGGCTGATCAACCCCAAATCCCGCGCCTCGATCTGGCGGCCCTCGGCCAACACCAACCCGCGCCTGACCCGGTTAGCCAGCTCGCGCACATTGCCCGGCCAGTCGTGCTTGCCCATGGCAATCAACGCATCTTCGCTGAAGCTTCTTGGTCGGCGACCGGTTTCATGGCTGTAGAAGTGCGAAAAGTGGTTGGCCAGCATCGACAGATCGCCATGACGTTCACGCAACGGCGCTGTGACCACTTGCAGGACGTTCAGCCGGTAATAAAGGTCTTCACGAAAGCGCTTCTTCTCGATTGCTGCTTCCAGGTCAACGTGGGTTGCCGCCAGCACGCGTACATCGACCGGTATCGGCTGACTGCCCCCTACCCGTTCAATATGCTTTTCCTGCAGAAAGCGCAGGAGATTGGCCTGCAATTCCAGCGGCAGGTCGCCGATTTCGTCCAGGAACAACGTGCCGCCATTCGCCGCTTCGATGCGTCCGACCTTGCGCTGGTGCGCGCCGGTGAACGCGCCTTTTTCGTGGCCAAACAATTCGGACTGAATCAAATGCTCGGGAATCGCCCCGCAGTTGATCGCTACGAACGGTTTGTTATGGCGCTGGGATTGTCGGTGCAGGGTGCGCGCGACGAGTTCTTTGCCGGTGCCGCTTTCGCCGCGAATCAGCACGGGTGATTCGGTCGGGGCCAGTTTGCTAAGGAGTTTGCGCAGTTCGCGGATCGGCTTACTGTCGCCGAGCAGTTCGTGCTCCGGCTGATCGACATGAATCGTACCCTGCCCGCGCAGGCGTGCCATGCCGAAGGCGCGGCCGAGGGTGACCTGTACGCGGGAAACGTCGAAGGGCAAGGTGTGGAAGTCGAAGAACCATTCACAAACGAAGTCGCCGACGTTCTGCAAGCGCAGGACTTCCTGATTGAGCACAGCGATCCATTCGGTGCCGCTGCGGCTGATCAGTTCTTTGACGGCCTCGGGTCGTTCCAGGTGGAACGGCTGCAAACGCAGCAGGCCAACATCGCAGGCCCGGGATGCGGCGTTTTCCAGATTACAACTGTCGACATCCCAGCCTACGGCGCGCAATCCGGGCAACAGGCGATAACAGTCGTCGCAGGGATCGACCACCAGTAAACGTCTCGATGCAGGCGCTTCGCTCATGACTGTTCCTTGGCGCCAAATTTGATAAATGATCGTAAAAACAGTCATTTGGCAGACCCGGTTGTAACACTAGCAAGATTTTGACGTGGGCTTGTACCGATTGCTTATAGGGCGGGTATTAAAAGAGTTATAAGAATGTCGGTTGTTAGTTAGCTATCGACTATTTGATTTGTTCTGAATCGCGGCGCCTGATTCGAAAATTTCTTTGTTTCACGTGTGACCCGCCCCCCGGTTGCGTGCATCAGTACAAGTAACCCGCCGCACGGTAAGCCCAACCGACGGCACATCATTTGATTGGGCGCCAATAGAGAGAAGACCCCATGACTGCCCCGCTGCGTATCAACGAAGCTCTTTTGATTGCCAACCACGCGTTCAAGCCTTTTCAATGCGTGGCCTGGGCGCCACAAGACGGCAATGGCGAACTGAGCCTGACCGTCGTCGACCGCACCAATTCCCACATCGGTCGCAAACAGATCCCGAGCAGCGCCTACTCTGACCCGGCGCAACTCGAACAACTGCTGCAGCAGGCCCGCGCCGAGCTGAGCGAAGACGGCCACAAGTTGCAATCCTGGTCGATGCCACACTGATAACCGAACAAGGGCGGATGACGTTAAAGTCATCCGCCCTTGTTGTATGCGTAGTCAAATAAGCAACGTACTTGAAGCGCAGTTTTATCCAAAGTACTTGGCTCGCTTGCGACTGGTTCAACAAGACACTGTTCTGGCACAGTGCGACCGTCGTCTGTTAATTCGTCCAGTTGTACTTCTCGCGGTTCAGGGATTGAATGTGTCGCTCGTGCAGTCAGCCTCCCAACCACTGGGTATCGGCTCAGGCACAAGGAGACGCGTGCATGTCCACCCTGAGCCCTTATGCGCTGCCTACTGCATGGACCGCCCCCGGTTCGCTCGACCCGACATTCGCCATTGGCGGTGTTGCGCAGGCGTACTTTGCCGGCAGTTTGTCCAGCCAGACTCAACATGTCACGCTCGATGCACAGGGTCGGATTCTGGTCGCGGCCAAGGTCGGTACATCCAAGGGAAGCCGTTTTGGCCTGGCGCGGCTGCTGGCCGATGGGTCGGCGGATTTGTCGTTCGGCATTCAGGGCAGCGTGATCGGCAGCTTTATCGAGGGTTTCGAAGCCAAGGCCGGCAAGGCTCAGGTGTTAGCTGATGGCAAGATTCTGCTGGCCGGCCTGCATTATGAAGATACCCGACGCACCCTGCCCGCCCTCGCCCTGTTCGATGCCAACGGCCAGCCAGACCGATTCTTCGGCGATGACGGTTTCCAGGTGGTGCGACTGCCCGGCGAGCTGTCCATGGGCACCCGCGACAACTGGTTGCCGCCGGGCGTGCCGGGCGTCGAAGCCTGTGACTTTGTGGTGCAGGAAGACGGCCGTATTCTGCTGATCGCCAACCATCATTTCAGCCTTGCCGACCACGCCGGCATATTGATCCGCCTGCAGCCCGATGGATTTCTCGACGAATCATTCAACGGACGCGGATTTGTAGTGGTCCGCCACCTGCTGCTCAATACCTGGCTAAGTACGCTGCTGTTGAAGAAGGATGGGCGCGTCGTGGTCGCAGGCTCCATCGACTTTCCTCAGCAAGGCCTGCTGGCGGTGTATCGGCCCGATGGCAGCCTGGATGAGCGCTTCGCCGTCGATGGCTTCATGGCCTTCAAGGCCCACGGCAATAGCGCTCAGGTCAGCCAGATCATTGAGTACGACGACAGGCTTTATTGCTTTGGCAGCAGCCGCGATCCAATCCGCTGTTTGACGTTTGTCCTGCACGCCAACGGTCGACCTGACCTGCACTGTCATCATGGCCAGCCACAGGTGTTGGACATCGGCCCCAGCGGATGCCAATGGAACGCCGCCCAGCTAATGAGCGACGGCCGCATCGTCGCCGTGGGCGCGACCATCGGCGGGGTTGAAGCGGACTTCATGGTCGCGCGCTATCAAGCTGCTGGCAGCCTCGATCCGGCGTTCGGCCAAGGCCTCGGCTGGTTGCGCACGCGACTGGGGCGGAGTCTCGATACAGCCAATTCACTGGCCGTACAAACTGACGGGGCGATTGTGGTAGGTGGCTATTCGCTGGATGGCAACTACCGGGCAATGGTTGCGCGTTATCTGAATCCATAGAGCATTCAACAGGATCGAGGTTATCGGCGACTTGATCTTCCTTGAAACATCCGGCAACTTTCGCGCTTCTAAATAAAAGGAGCAGCCGATGTCCGGTTCAATCGCCCAGGCGTTCGCGCACAACTTCCTCGGGCAATCGCCACGCTGGTACAAGGCGACCATCGTCGGTTTTCTCATTCTCAACGCCGTGGTGCTGTTCACCATCGGCCCGGTCGCCGCAGGCTGGTTGCTGGTGATCGAATTCATCTTCACCCTGGCCATGGCCCTCAAGTGTTATCCGTTGATGCCCGGCGGCTTGTTGTTGATTGAAGCGTTGCTGCTGAAGATGACCACGCCGCAAGCGCTTTACGATGAGTTGCTGCACAACTTTCCGGTGATTTTGCTGCTGATGTTCATGGTCGCCGGCATTTACTTCATGAAGGATCTGCTGCTGTTTCTCTTCTCGCGACTGCTATTGGGCGTGCGTTCGAAAGCGATCCTGGCGCTGATGTTCTGCTTCTTGTCAGCGTTCCTCTCTGCGTTTCTGGATGCGTTGACCGTGACAGCGGTGATCATCAGTGCGGCTGTCGGCTTTTACTCGGTGTATCACCGCGTCGCGTCGGGCAACGATCCACGCAAGGACAGCGAATTCGCTGACGATCAGCATCTACCGTCGCGACACCATGACGACTTGAATCAATTCCGCGCATTCCTGCGCAGCCTGTTGATGCACGGCGCGGTCGGCACAGCGCTCGGTGGGGTTTGCACCTTGGTCGGCGAGCCGCAGAACCTGTTGATCGGCCATGAGATGGGCTGGCATTTCGGCGAGTTTTTCCAGAAAGTTGCCCCGGTGTCGCTGCCGGTACTGGCGGCGGGTCTGGTTACTTGCGTGCTGCTGGAGAAGCTGCGCTGGTTCGGATACGGCACGCTGCTGCCAGACAACGTCCGCGCCGTGCTGGCGAACTACGCCGCCGAGGACAACGCCAAACGCACGCCCCGCCAGACGGCGGCGCTGCTGGTGCAAGGGGCGGCGGCGCTGATCCTGATTGGTTGCCTGGCGTTTCACTTGGCTGAAGTCGGCCTGATCGGGTTGATGGTAATCGTGTTGATCACCGCGTTTACCGGGATCACCGACGAGCATCGCCTGGGCAGCGCGTTCAAGGACGCCATGCCGTTTACTGCGCTGCTGGTGGTGTTTTTTGCCGTGGTGGCGGTCATTCACGATCAGCATCTGTTCGTCCCACTGATCGAGTGGGTCTTGGCGCTGCCGATGGATCAACAGCCGGGCATGTTGTTCATCGCCAACGGCTTGCTCTCGGCGATCAGCGACAACGTATTCGTTGCGACCATTTACATTACCGAAGTGAAACAGGCTTTTCTTGCTGGGCACATGACTCGCGAGCACTTCGAGACGTTGGCGATTGCGATCAATACCGGCACCAACCTGCCGAGCGTGGCGACCCCTAATGGTCAGGCAGCGTTTCTGTTCCTGCTGACCTCGGCGATTGCACCGCTGGTGCGGTTGTCGTACGGGCGCATGGTGTGGATGGCGGTGCCATATACGGTAGTGATGGGACTGCTGGGCTGGTATGCGGTGAGCTATTGGCTCTAAGCCACACTGAATAAACCTGTGGGTTACCGGGGTTTGCACGCGCCGCGAAAACCTGTGGGAGCGAGCCTGCTCGCGAAGAGGTCGTGTCAGGCAACGAATCTGTTGAATGACACACCGCCTTCGCGAGCAGGCTCGCTCCCACATTGGTTTTTTGTTGCGTCAGCGCGGGAGGATGTATTTCTCGATCGCCAGGACCACGCCGTCTTCAGTGTTTGGCGCTGTAACGACGTCAGCCTGGTGCTTCACCGCCTCTTCCGCCTGGCCCATGGCAATCGAAAAGCCAGCGCATTTGAACATCGCCGGGTCGTTGCCGCCGTCGCCGATGACAGCGGTTTGCTCCAGCGGCACGCCGAGGTATTCGGCGATGGTCGTCAATGCCGTGCCTTTGTTGGCCTCAAGCGCCGTAACGTCGAGATACACCGGCTGCGAGCGCGACACTTGCGCCATGCCATTGACCTTGGGCAACAGCTGCGCCTCCAGCTCAATCAGCAACTCAGTGTTGTTGCTGGTAGCGACGATCTTGTCGATGCGCTCCAGATACGGTTCAAAACTCTCGACCACCACCGGCGGATAGCCGAGGCCACTCTGTTCACGTGGGACCATCGGCCCGTGCGGGTCCTTGAGCAGCCAGTCGCCGCCGCAGAACACCCAGATTTCCACCTCCGGTTGATCGGCAAACAGTGCCAGTGCGATCAGCGCTGTGGTCGCCGGCAAATAATGCGCGGCCAACAGCGTGCCGTCCGGTTTGACGATGGTGCCGCCATTGAACGCCGCTGTCGGCAGATCAACGCCTAGCGCCTCGATCTGCTGCAACATGGCTTTCGGCGGACGGCCGCTGGCGAGGCTGAACAGCACGCCGGCGTCGCGCAGCGAGCGCACGGCTTCGATGGTGCGTTGGTTCAGCGTGTGATCCGGCAGCAACAGCGTGCCGTCCATGTCGCTGAGCAGAAAACGGATCGGTTGTTTCGGCAAATCACTCATCCCAGGCCGTGCCAGACGCGACCATCGCGAGTCAGGAGATCTTCGGCTGCTTGCGGGCCATCTTCGCCGGCCGCATACGTCTCGATGCTGGCGTCCTGCTGCCAGGCATCAAGGAAAGGCTGCACCGCTCGCCAACCGTTCTCGATGTTGTCGGCACGCTGGAACAGCGTCTGGTCGCCGGTCAGGCAGTCGTAGATCAAGGTTTCGTAGCCGGTGGAAGGCTGCATCTCGAAGAAGTCCTTGTAGGCAAAGCCCAACTCGATGTTGGCCATGTTCAGCGCCGGCCCCGGGCGCTTGGCCAGCAGGTCGAACCACATGCCTTCGTTTGGCTGGATCTGGATGCGCAGATAAGTCGGCTGCAACTCGTCGACTTCGGTGTCGCGGAACTGTGCGTACGGCGCCGGTTTGAAGCAGATGACGATCTCGGTGTCGCGCACGCTCATGCGCTTGCCGGTGCGCAGATAGAACGGCACGCCGACCCAGCGCCAGTTATCGATCATCACCTTCAGCGCCACATAGGTTTCCGTGGTGCTGTCGGGCGACACGTTGGCTTCTTCGCGATAACCCTTCAATGGCTGGCCATCGCGCTCGCCGGCACTGTACTGGCCGCGCACCGAGTTGGCCCGGGCTTCTTCCGTCGACCAGGGACGAATCGCCCCGACCACTTTGGCCTTCTCGCCGCGCACCGCGTCAGCGCCGAAAGCAGCCGGCGGTTCCATGGCGACCATGGCCAACAGTTGGAACAGGTGATTGGGCACCATGTCACGCAATGCGCCGGTGTGTTCGTAAAAGCTGCCACGGGTTTCCACACCGACGGTTTCCGCCGCGGTGATCTGCACGTGGTCGATGTAATGATTGTTCCAGAACGCTTCGAACAGGCTGTTGGAGAACCGGCTGACCAGGATGTTCTGCACGGTTTCCTTGCCCAGGTAATGGTCGATGCGGTAGATCTGCTTCTCGCTCATGACCTTGAGCAGGCACGCGTTCAAGGCTTCGGCGGTCTGCAGGTCGGAGCCGAACGGCTTCTCGATCACCACTCTTCTGAACGCTTCGGAGGTTTCTTCAAGCAAACCGGCGCTGCCGAGACGGCGTACCACTTCACTGAAAAAACGTGGCGCGGTGGCCAGGTAGAACACCGCATTGCCGGTGCCGCTGTCGGCGATTTTCGCCGCCAGGGCTGAATAGGTGCTGTCGTCGAGGAAATCGCCCTGGACGTAGCTG
Organism: Pseudomonas siliginis; assembly: GCF_019145195.1. Taxonomy (GTDB): domain Bacteria; phylum Pseudomonadota; class Gammaproteobacteria; order Pseudomonadales; family Pseudomonadaceae; genus Aquipseudomonas; species Aquipseudomonas siliginis. The sequence goes on along the minus strand of NZ_JAHSTW010000001.1, from coordinate 189,946 downwards.
ATGCCTTTGGCGAGCTTGGCCCACAAGAGCGGATCAAGCATCTGATCGCCCTTGCCGACCTTCGCCGCCACTTCGGTACGGATGAAGTCTTCGAGCTTCTGCGCAAAGGCTTCATCGGTAATGGCGTTGTGATCAACGCCGACGATCCGCAGATTTTCGTCGAGCAGGCCGTCGCGACTGAGGTTGTACAGCGCCGGCATGAGCAGGCGCTTGACCAGGTCGCCGTGGGCACCGAACAGGAACAGCGTGGTCGGTGGTGCGGGTTCTGCCTTGGATTTTCTGCGGATCGTACGGGTCATTTTTTCGCGGTCTCCACGTGGCCGCCGAAGCCGAAGCGTTGTGCCGACAGGATCTTGTCACCGAAGGTGCCCTGCCCGCGCGAGCGGTAACGGGAGAACAGCGAGTTGGACAGCACCGGTACCGGCACCGCTTGCTCCATGGCCGCTTCAATGGTCCATTGGCCTTCGCCGCTGTCAGCCACGGAACCGGAGAAACCGTCGAGCTTCGGATCGCTGGCCAGCGCATCGGCAGTCAGGTCCAGCAACCACGACGAAACCACGCTGCCACGACGCCAGACTTCAGCGATATCGGCCACGTTCAGATCAAATCGCTGATCTTCCGGCAAACGTTCACTGGATTTGGTCTTGAGAATATCGAAGCCCTCGGCGAACGCGGCCATCATGCCGTACTCGATGCCGTTGTGAATCATCTTCACGAAGTGCCCGGCGCCGGCGGGACCGGCGTGAATGTAGCCATGCTCGGCGCGGTGGTCGTCGGACTTGCGATCCTTGGTGCGCGGAATGTCGCCCATGCCCGGCGCCAGTGCGGCGAACAGCGGATCGAGACGCTGCACGGTTTCGGCATCGCCACCGATCATCATGCAATAGCCGCGTTCCAGGCCCCAGACGCCGCCGGAGGTGCCGACATCAATGTAGTGCAGGCCCTTGTCGTTCAGGGTTTTGGCGCGACGGATGTCATCCTTGTAGTTGGTGTTGCCGCCGTCGATGATGGTATCGCCGGGTTCGAGCAGTTCGCTCAGGGTGTTGATGGTGTCTTCGGTCGGTGCGCCCGCCGGCAGCATGACCCAGACCGCGCGCGGCTTGTCGAGGCCGGCAACCAGTGCTGGCAAGTCGGCGACGCCGGTGGAGCCCTCGGCGACCAGGTTATCGATGAAAGCGGTATTGCGGTCGTAAACAACGGTGGTGTGCCCGTTGAGCATCAGACGTCGCGCAATATTGCCGCCCATGCGGCCCAGTCCAATAATCCCGAGTTGCATGTGCTGATGCTCCTTACTACAAATAAATGTGTGTCATTGGTTATAGCCCAACGCGACTGATGGAGGTTAGTCCAGAGCGTTGCGATGAAGTTTCCGGGCATTGTGCCCGATCCAGAGTGATAACGCCCCGAATCCTGCCGAAGACACACCGACCATGAAAAATAAAAAAGTTCCCTTCCAGGGCAAAAGAAATCAAAATTGGCGCCGATAGTAAGTCAAGCGCCTCAAAACGAGGAGTGACTTACAGTTGATGCACGCCATTTGCGAGGTGAGCAATGGGCACAGTACATACAGCAATGCCGCCACAAACCCTCTACGTAACGATCCGTCGCGATGAATTGCGCCAGTTGAAAGACGAGCGCGACCAGTTGAAGCACGAATTGGCGCAATTGCGCGCATTGACCCAGGGCTCGCAGCCGCAACCGCGTCCGGTTGTGCAGCGCGCACCCCACGCCTGATCCCCGCCTGCTTCGGGAACGGCCCTCGTCGTTCCCGACACGTTGCACCTCTGACCGCTTGATACACACCAACAGCGGCGCTTAACAAATCTTTCACACGCCCTTGGGGATACTCCGCCCCATTCTGGCCGTACCTGCGCGTGCGGCCTCTGTTCGTCGGTGTCATGGAAGCGTTCCGGCGTGGGTCTGATGATTGAGCTGGAGCGCTGAATGACATTGTTCAAACGCAGCAAAACGACTGCGACCGGTTTCGACTGGGCCGGATTCATCTGGTTGTTCGTCTTCTTCTGGTACTTCTCGGGTATTACCCAACTGCTGATCCAACTGACCGGCACGTCCGGTTTCACGGGATTTCGTCAGGCATTCGTGATGAGCGCGCTGTGGCTGGCGCCGATGCTGCTGTTCCCCAAACAGACGCGTCTGCTTGCGGCGGTCATTGGCGTGGTGCTGTGGGCCTGCTCGATGGCCAGCCTGGGTTACTTCTTCATTTATCAGCAGGAATTCTCGCAGAGCGTCATCTTCATCATGTTCGAGTCGAACGTGTCGGAAGCCGGCGAGTACATGACCCAGTATTTCGCCTGGTGGATGATCCCGGCGTTCCTCGCCCATACCGCGTTCGCCTACTTTCTGTGGACGCGCCTGCGCCCGGTGTACATGCCCCGTGGTCGCGCACTGGTTGCAGCCACCGCAATCGTGATCGCCGTCGCCGGCTACCCGCTGATCAAACAAACCATGCGCATGGGCAATTTCGCCGAAGGCTTCGAGAAATTCGAAACCCGCATCGAGCCTGCCGTGCCGTGGCAGATGGCTGTGGCGTATCACCGTTATCAGGAAACCCTCGCCGACATGCAAGGCATGCTCGACAGCGCCAGCAAGATTGCGCCACTGAAAAATCTCAAGGACGCCTCGGCCGGTCAGCCGGCGACGCTGGTGCTGGTCATCGGTGAATCGACCAACCGCCAGCGCATGAGTCTTTACGGATACCCGCGCAACACCACGCCGGAACTGGACAAGCTCAAGGATCAACTGGCGGTTTTCGACAACGTCATCACCCCGCGCCCGTACACCATCGAAGCGCTGCAGCAAGTGTTGACCTTCGCTGACGAGCAGAGCCCCGACCTGTACCTGTCGACGCCATCGCTGGTCAGCGTGATGAAACAGGCCGGTTACAAGACCTTCTGGATCACCAACCAGCAGACCATGACCAAGCGCAACACCATGCTCACGACGTTCTCCGAACAGGCCGACGAGCAGGTGTACCTGAACAACAACCGCAACCAGAACTCGGCGCAATACGATGGCGACGTCATCGAGCCGTTCAACAAGGCGCTGGCCGATGCGGCGCCGCGCAAGCTGATCGTCGTGCATCTGCTCGGCACGCACATGAGCTACCAGTACCGATATCCGCCGACGTTCGACAAGTTCAAGGATCGCCAGGGCGTTCCGGCTGGCGTGCGTGACGATCAGGTACCGACCTACAACAGCTATGACAACGCCGTGCTGTACAACGACTTCGTAGTCTCGAGCCTGATCAAGGACTACGCCAAGACAGACCCGAATGGCTTCCTGCTGTACCTGTCCGACCACGGTGAAGATGTCTTCGACTCCGCCGGCCACGGCACGCTGGGCCGCAACGAAAACAAACCGACCGCGCCGATGTACACCATCCCGTTCATGGCCTGGGCCTCGCCGAAGTGGAAGGAAAACCACGACTGGAACTTCGCCGGCGACCTCAGCCGCCCGTACAGCAGCTCGCAGCTCATTCATACCTGGGCGGACTTGGCCGGGTTGAGCTCCGATGAACTGGATCGCAGCAAAAGCCTGGTTAGCGACAGCTTTGTACCGCGCAAGCTGTTGATTGGCGACCCGTACCAGGCGCCGAGGCGAGCGTTGATTGACTTCAGTTTGATGAAGCCCAAACACCCTGATTCGGCGGAAGTCGCGCAGAAGTAAAACGATAAAGGGCCGAGAAGGCCCTTTTTTGTGCCCATCGACCGCGGTGCTTCTGTAATACGCCGCAATATTTGCGCTGAACCAGCGTTAACCCATCGTTAATGGCCGCGCCGCAGACTCTCTTTCGCGGTCTGCTTCACGGACGAACCGACTCCCACTTGTTCAGTAGGAGGCACCATGAAAACCACCACTATCATCCTCACCACCCTGCTCGCCCTCGGCTCCACCAGCGCCTTCGCTGAAGGCGGTGCCGAACGTATGCGTTATTACTACGACAATTTCCCGGTCCAGCACGCGCAAAGCGAGCAGAAGACCGTCGCCAGCGCGAAAGAAATCCGCGTCCCTGCTGACCAGACGGCGCAGGTGACCGAGTCTTATCGCGACTGAGTTCTACCGAGCAACCGATGAACCTTCCGTGGCTCCGCTCTGGCCCGGGAGATGACAGTTAGGCGCCCTGCTTGGGGCGCCTTTTTTTATGTTGGTGATTTGCGGTGAGAAGCCTTCAGGCCTGCAAATCCTTTATCCAGAACAACATCCGCCCGTGATCTGGATTGAACATCCCCGGTGCAAAGCCGAATTTGCGATACGAACCCTGCGCCACCGCATTGCCTTCCAGCACTTCCAGGGTGATCTTGCAGCAACCGCGCTGACGGGCGATGTCTTCTACCTTCTGCAGCATTTTCTGACTGAGCCCCAGGCCGCGAAATTTGCCGACCACGGCGACGTCGTGAACGTTGACCAGCGGTTTGCAGGCGAAAGTCGAGAAGCCTTCAAAGCAGTTGACCAGCCCGGCCGGTTCACCGCCGACGAAGGCCAGCACGCTGAAGGCATGCGGGCGGCGGGCGAGTTCTTCGGGCAGGCGTTGCAGCAGTTCGGGCGCGATCGGATGACCGCCGCCCATGGGATCTTCGGCATAGTGGTTGAGCACGATGCCGATGGCTTCGGCGTGCACCGGGTTGCTGTAGCTGGCCTGAAGTACGAGTATTTCTGCGGAATCCATTTCCATCCCCGATAAGCAAAAAGCCCCGGCGCGCAAGGTGCTAGCTGAAAGGCCTGGGGACATTAGCTTGGGTTTGAATGGGCGGGCAATCGGAAATTTGAAGATCAGGCTGCGATCTTTTGCGCTCAGTGGCCCCAGATGAGCTCTTCGGTCCAGCCCAGTTCGGCGAAGTCTTCGGCGCGCAATGCGCTTTCGCCGACACAGAAAAATTCATCCAGTTGCGGTGGCTTGACCGTCGTGCCGCTGAGCATGGCGTGCACCTGGCCACGATGATGGAGCTGGTGCTCGAACAGGTGCGAGAGCATGCGCAGGCGGCTGTCATGTTGCGGTTCGTCGCGAGCGATAGTGACGATTCTTGGCAGATCGGCATCGCGCAGTTGCTCGCAATAGGCGATCAGCCGGCGATCGACGCGGGCCTGTTCTGCACGCAGCGCCGCAGCCTCGGTAAACGGCTCGTCTGCATTGAAGAAAACATAGCAATCCGGGTGCGGCTCGTCCCCGCGCAATTCGCGCTCCAGCGCATCAACGTAGAACCAGTCGCAGGTGAGGATGTGATTGAGCGTGAGGCGGATGCTGGGGAAGAAGCTCACCCGTGGCGCCGCCAGTTCAGTGGTGTCGAGCTGGCTCCAGGCCTTTGCCAGGCGGTGATTGGCCCAGGCATTTTGATAGGCCATGGTCAGCAAATGATGGGACAGCGGTTGACTCATGTCGGCGCCCTCTTCTTTCAAGCTTCGGCGAAACGCTGCAGTTGCATCTCCTGCAAACGGCTGAGGGTGCGGCGGAACGGGAATTCCAGATAGCCCTCGGTGTACAGCGCCTCCATCGGAACGCTTGCCTCGACGTACAGCGGCACTTTGCGGTCGTAGCATTCGTCGACCAGTGCGATAAAGCGGCGAACGCCGTCGTCATGTACTGACAACTGCGGCAATTCCCGGTCGCCGGCGACCACGCGCTCAGCGCCGTCTTCGGTACCGCGCGCGATACGTCCTTCGCGTTTTTGTGCGCTGAGGTTCGGTACTTCGCTCAACAGAATAGCCCGGTAGCGATCACACAGGGCAATGAAGTCCATGGCGGCGAAAGGTTGTTCGCACAGATCGCTGTAGCGGCACCACAGCACGGATTCGCTGGCTTGCACCACGTTGAGTGTGCGGTGGCCCACGGCGACTGGCTCATCGCTGACAGTCTCATCTGCAGCCAGCGAGTTGAACACGGCACCCAGTGCGCTCGGCGAATCGGTCGCGCTGACAAAATAGCGCTGTTCGATCGCTCCGGGATGCAAGCGATGATCCTCGGCGCCATTCACCGCCACCACTGTCATGTGTGCCTTGATCGCCGCAATCGCCGGCGTGAAACGGTCGCGGTTGAAGCCGTCCGCGTACAGATCGTCCGGTGGCAGGTTGGACGTGCAAACGATCACCACGCCTTCGTCAAACATCACTTGAAACAGCCGGCCGAGAATGATCGCGTCGCCGATGTCATTGACGAACAGTTCATCGAAGCACAGCACGCGCACTTCGCCGGCCAGCTCTTTGGCCAAAGCGCGCAATGGATCGGCGATGCCACTGAGTTGAAACGAACGCTGGTGCACCCAGCCCATGAAGTGATGAAAGTGTTGACGCCGCGCTGGCACCCGCAGGCTCTGATAGAACTGATCCATCAGCCAGGTCTTGCCACGACCGACTGGCCCCCACAGGTACACGCCGCTGACCGAACGGGCACCGGCGTGCAAGGCTTCATGGCATTTTTGCAAGGCCCAGACCGCGTGTTCCTGGGCTTCATCCTGGATGAAACCCTTGTGGTCGACTGCGTATTGCCAGGCACTGAGGGGGGAGTCGAAAGTCATGCGCGGGAGTATGCCACGGGCGCTTGGCCATTGTTGATTAACGCGCGTGGACGATCATCGTGGGAGCGAGCCTGCTTGCGAAGGCGGCTCGTCAGTCACCGAGATGCAGACTGAGCCACCGCTTTCGCGAGCAAGCTCGCTCCCACATAGGCAGTAAAACCTGACTTTTCAGGCAGTTATTGCTCGTTGCCCTCGCCGCCCTCTTCCGGCATTCTGCGCACCCATTTTCTGACCCGGCCCCGCCTTGCGGCGCGCACCTCACCATGACCGCCTCTGACAAAACCCCGCGCAACAACGACCTGATCTACGGCCTCAACGACCGTCCGCACCTGACCGCCACGGTGTTCGCCGCGTTGCAGCACGTGCTGGCCAGTTTCGTCGGCATCATCACCCCGACCCTGATCATGGGTGGCGCCCTCGGTCTGCACAGTGAAATCCCCTACCTGATCAGCATGGCGCTGTTCGTCTCCGGCCTTGGCACCTTTGTCCAGGCCAGGCGCTTTGGCCCGGTGGGTTCCGGTCTGCTGTGCCTGCAAGGCACCAGTTTTTCCTTTATCAGTGTGATCCTCAGCGCCGGGTTCATGGTCAAGGCACGCGGCGGTGGCACTGACGAAATCCTCTCGACGATCTTCGGCGTGTGCTTCTTCGCTGCCTTCATCGAAGTGGTGCTCAGCCAGTTCATCGGCAAACTGCGCATGCTGATCACGCCGGTGGTGACCGGCACGATCATCACGCTGATGGGCCTGTCGCTGATCAAAGTGGCGATGACCGACATCGCTGGCGGCTTCGGTGCACCAGATCTTGGCGCGGCCAGCCATGTGTTTCTGGCGGCACTGGTGATCGGCACCATCGTTGTTTTGAACCGTGTCGACGTGCCGTTTCTGCGCCTGGGCGCGATCGTCATCGGCCTGACCCTCGGCTACGTGGTGGCATGGCTGATGGGCACGGTGGATTTCGCTTCGATGCCCGAGGTGCCGCTGGTCAGCGTGCCGGTGCCGTTCAAGTACGGCTTCAACTTCGATTGGGTGGCGTTCGTGCCGGTGGCGGTGATTTTCCTCGTGTCGCCGCTGGAAGCGGCCGGTGACCTGACCGCCAACTCGATGATCTCGCGGCAACCGGTGAAAGGCCCGCTGTACATCCGCCGGATCAAATCCGGCCTGCTCGCCGATGGTCTCAACTCGGCCATGGCGGCAGTGTTCAACAGCATGCCGATGGTGACCTTCGCGCAAAACAACGGCGTGATCCAGTTGACTGGCGTGGCCAGCCGCTACGTGGCGTTTTTCATCGCCGGGCTGCTGGTGTTGCTCGGTTTGTTCCCGATGATCGGCGCAGTGCTGCAACTGATGCCGAAACCGGTGCTGGGTGGCGCTGAACTGGTGATGTTCGGCACCGTCGCCGTGGCCGGGATCAAGATCCTCGCCGAGGCCGGCCTGCATCGGCGCAACATGTTGATCGTGGCGATTTCGCTGGGCATGGGCCTGGGCATCGCGGCGGTGCCGGAAGTCCTGCGCGAACTGCCGCAAGCGCTGCGCAACATCTTCGAATCGCCAATCACTGTCGGTGCGTTGTGCGCTATCGTGCTGAACATCTTCCTGCCGGAAGAATTCATCGAGCTGGAAGAAGATGATTTCGACCCGGAAGCGTCGATTCTGCAGGTCATGGAAAACCCCGACGTCGCCGCCAAAGGTGAACCCGGCCAAGCGGCGGCTGTCGCACAGTTGAACCGCTGACGTCGCGCCTTGAAAAAAGGGCTGCACCGGCGACGGTTCAGCCCTTTTTTTGTCGAGAGATTTTTATGCGCCGCGTCCACGCTGTCATCCTGTCGCTTGTGCTGTTGTCGCTCAGCGCCTGCGCACTGTTTCCCAACCGCGATCCGGTGAACATCAACGTGGTCGGCCTCGAACCGTTACCCAGCCAGGAACTGGAAGTACGCTTCGCGATCAAGCTGCGCGTACAGAACCCCAATGAAACGGCGATCGATTACAACGGCATCGCGCTGGATCTGGAGGTCAATGGTCATTCGCTGGCTTCGGGTGTGAGCGATCAGAGCGGCTCGATCCCGCGTTTCTCTGAAGCCATTGTCACGGTGCCGGTCAGCGTCTCGGCGTTCTCGGTGCTGCGCCAGACGTTGGGCCTGAGCCAGACGCAAAGCCTCGATAACCTGCCCTACGTGCTGCGCGGCAAACTGGCGGGCGGATTGTTCGGCACGATGCGCTTTACCGACAGCGGCAAGCTGAGCCTGCCTAAAGCGAGTGCGGCGACTTGGTAAAAAGTTTTCTGATCGGGCACCGATCCCTGTGGGAGCTGGCTTGCCAGCGATAGCGGTGCATCTGCCAAAAAGATGTCGACTGACATGGCCCCATCGCTGGCAAGCCAGCTCCCACAGGTTCAAAACAAGTTTCAAGGTCAGGAGTTGAACCGCACTCCCGGCTTCGCACGCTCATCAACGGTCAACTCGAAGACATCCGGCCGCGCGTAGTGGCCGACCACATCGTAGTCGTACCGCGCGCGGATCAGTTCATCGGTGTCGATCTGCGCCGTGAGCAAGCCCGCTTCCCCGCGCAACGGCCCCGCCAGCACGTCGCCCATCGGTCCGACGATCACGCTGCCACCGGCAATCAACGGTCGATCACCCGGCCAATTGGCAATCTCCACACCCAACGCATTCGGCGAGGCCTGCACCTGACAGGCGCTGACCACGAAACAGCGGCCTTCATGGGCGATGTGGCGCATGCTGACCTGCCACATCTCGCGCTCGTCCACGGTCGGCGCGCACCAGACCTCAACGCCTTTGGCATACATCGCCGTGCGCAGCAGCGGCATCATGTTTTCCCAGCAGACCACCGCGCCAAGCTTGCCGACCTGGGTGTCGAACACCGGCAGCGTCGAGCCATCACCCTTGCCCCAGATCAGTCGCTCGGTGCCGGTGGGCATGAGCTTGCGGTGTTTGCCGATCAGCCCGGCCTGCGGATCGAAATACAGCACGGTGCAATACAACGTGCTGCCGGCGCGCTCGATCACGCCGATCACCAGATTGGCCCCGGTGCGCGCTGACAATCCGGCCAGCGCGTCGGTTTCGGCGCCGGGCACATCGATGGCGTTGGCAAAATAACGCGCGAACGCCTCACGCCCCTCGGGCAGTCGGTAGCCCAATTGGGTGCCGAAGCCCTCGCCTTTCGGGTAGCCACCGAGCAAGGCTTCCGGCATCACCACCAGCGCCGCGCCGGATTCGCGGATTGCGTCTTCCCAAGCAAGGATCTGCTCAAGGGTCTCGCCTTTGCCGCCGGGCAAGGCACCGATCTGCAACGCTGCGACTATGGATTTGGCCATCGTGTTTACTCCATCAGGTTCAGGTGTTGCTGATTCTCCAGCGTCACGCGATCATGAATAAAGCCCTACCCACTGCTGAATGATATGAGTCAAATGAATATCGCCGACATCGACCTCAACCTGCTGAAAGTCTTCGAAGCACTCCACGATGAATCCAGCGCCAGCCGCGCCGCTTTGCGCCTGGGCGTAACGCAATCGGCAGTCAGCGCGGCATTGCGCCGCTTGCGTGAGGTGTATGGCGATCAGTTGTTCGTGCGCACCGGGCGCGGTCTGGCGCCGACGCTGCAAGCCAATCAGCTGAAACCGGTGATCAGCGATGCCCTGAACAAATGCCGGCAAAGCCTGGCCATGCTCGATCCGGCGGCCAATCAATACGACGGCCGCTCGGTGGCGATCGGTCTGTCAGATGATTTTGAAATTGCCTACGGGCGCCGCTTGATCGAGGAAATCGCCCGTCTCGCGCCGAAACTGCGGCTGATCTTTCGCCAGACCCATAGCCAGATCGTCGCCCGCGCGCTGATGGAGCGTAGCATCGACCTGGCGATCACTGCCGGCGGCTTTTCCGAGCGCCTGCTCAGTCGTCAGGTGTTGGGGGAAGGCGGCTATGCCTGTCTGGTCGACCCGGCCAGTCTCGCGCCAGGCCAACAGCAGATCGCGTTGCAGGAGTTCGTTGAACGCGAGCACATTCTGGTGTCGTCGGGGGGCTTTATCGGTATCACCGATGAGGGATTGGCGGCATCGGGCTTGAGCCGGCGAGTCTGCGCGTCGACCACGCATTTCGCCGCGCTGCCCTTCCTGCTCAAGGGCAGTCAGGCGGTGGCGACCATCCCGGCCCATGCCGCCGCAAGCATCGCGACGCTGAGCGGGCTGGCGTTGCTGCCCTGCCCTTTGGCTTTACCGCGCTATCCGGTGGAACTGGGCTGGCGCACCAGCACGCAGATCGATCCGGTGCTGGTCAAGGTTCGCGAGGCGATTGCCGCCACGTTCAGCCAGGCGTGAAGCGGATTATTTGTTCGCCGCCATCAGGCGATTGACTTCACTGCGCACCATGTTTGCGAATTCCGGCGGCGACATGCCGTCCAGTTCGGCGCGGACCCACTCGGCCCATTTGCCCTTGCGCTTGGAGCGCTCCCCAAACAAGCGCGCGGCTTCGCCTTTGGCTTTGCCCAGATTGTTCTGCCAGAGTTCGAACAGACGGGATTTCTCATCTTCCAGCGCTGCGCGCTCTGCGAGGGATTTGTCGGCCAGATTGAAACTCATGGGGATTTATCCTGCTGCGTAAAATGGCGACATCTTACACGCTCGAAGGAAATCTCCGGTGCAGGTTTTTCCCTTCTCCACGAATGACATGCAACTTTTCGCCTGCCGCTACACTCCATTGGTCACTGTCCATTCACCTGCAAGGAGTCACCCAATGGCCCGTAAAACCGCCTCGCAAGCTGCCGAAGAGCAAATCAAGGATCAAGCTTTCAGCGAGCTTCAGGCTCTGATCGAAGAATCGGACAAACTGCTCAAGAGCAGCGCTTCACTGGTCGGCGAAGAAGCAGAAACGCTGCGTGCACAAATCGCCCAGAAACTGCAGCTGGCACTGGATTCGGTGTCCAGCGTGCGCGACCGCACCAAACCCGCCGTCGAAGCCACCGAAAACTACATCGGTGGTCACCCTTGGCAAACCGTGGCGATCTCCGCCGGTTTCGGCCTGGTGGTGGGCCTGCTGCTCGGCCGTCGCTGAGTTCCAGCGCCACAAAAAAAGCGAGCCTTCCGGTTCGCTTTTTTTATGCCTGCACACTCACTCCCCCGCCAACTCCCGCAACTGCCCCAGCGTCTGCTCATCCAGCACAATTCCCTGGGCCAGTGATCGGCCTCGCTGCAAATGCCGTCGATCCCCCGGCAAACGCTTGAGCCCGACCCCGTGCATCTGCCGTACCAGTTCCTCGCTGCGCTGGGCAAAGCTCTGCCCCGCCGCTTTGCTCGGATCGATGACGATCAACAGCTGGCCGGTCCACGGGGTTTTCGCGCCGGGATGGTTGGACCAGTCAAACTCGAATGAGAAATTGCCGCCGGTCAATGCCGCCGCCAGCAACTCGACCATCATCGACAGCGCCGAGCCTTTATGGCCGCCAAACGGCAACAAGGCTCCGCCTTCGAGAATCGCTTTGGGGTCCTGGGTTGGCTGGCCGAGGCTGTCGACACCCATGCCGGCCGGGAGTTTTTCACCCTTGCGCGCTGCGATCTGCACATCGCCATGAGCGATGGCGCTGGTGGCAAGATCGAACACAATCGGCGCGGCGTTGGCCCTTGGCGCGGCGAACGCAATCGGATTGGTACCGAACAATGGCCGATCAGCGCCATGGGGCACCACGCAGGTCATGCTGTTGACCACGCTCAGCGCCACCAGACCTTCGTCGGCGAAGGGCTCGACATCCGGCCACAAAGCGGCGAAATGATGCGAGTTGCGAATTGCCAGGACTGCGATCCCGGCATGACGCGCCTTCTCGATCAGCAAGGGTCGGGCCGCTGCCAACGCTGGCTGGGCAAAACCGTTGCCAGCGTCAACCCGGACAAACCCCGACGCGACATCTTCAACCTGTGGCACGGCATGGCCATTGACCCAGCCGCTTTTCAGCGTCGAGACATAACCGGGGATGCGAAACACGCCATGACTGTGGGCGCCGTCGCGTTCGGCGTTGGCGCAGTTGACGGCGAGTACCCGGGCGACTTCGCTGGAGGTGCCGTGGCGCAGAAAAATCGTTTCAAGCAGTTGCGTCAGTGCTTCGAGGGACACTGTGGACGAGCCATGATCGTGTGGCGCAGACATCTGAAGCTCCAGAATGATTATTGGAGGGAACAACAGCGTACGGTCGATTTTGCCCACCGATTAACCCTGTCCGAGCTGCCAGCTGTCAACCCTTCGATTAATTGCCATTGGTTGGTGCGCCCTGATGCACATTTCGATGTCGGCACGTGCGGTCACTATCTACCGCAAGTGCTCCACTCTGCGCATTTACTGTTGAGTTCCAGCCCAATGGCGCCCTGTTCAGAGTTGCAATGATGTCCACCCCGACTGCCCCGCTGTTGTTTCCAGTGGTATTCGATTCACCCGGCCTGCACGCTAACCTCGGTCCGGCACACGGTCTCAACAGCAAAGACTTCGACTGGCTTGCACATGCGCAACTCGCTACGCAATCACTGCGCAACAAGCAAACCCCGCCAATGCTGGCCGAACGCATCCTGCTCAACGCCGACAAGCAACTGGCCGTGCCGCTGGCAGGCAGCTTCATACTCAGCGCCGGGCCGGATGACAACGGCGTGTTTCTCTATACGCCCTACGATGGCCTGAAAAAATTCGCTGACCGGCAAGCCCTGACTGATGCCCTGCAGAAACGCCTCGACAACGCCAGGGAAAACGATGATCTGCTGGCTTTCCTCTCGGTTTCATTGCGCAAGGAACTGGTGGAGAAACGCGGTATCACTCTGACTTGCGAAACCATCGAAGGTGATGTGTTCGAGGACCAGCAATTGGCAATCGGCGACTCTCTGGAGAGGTGCGCCCGTGACTTGCTGGACGAGCTTAAACGCCTGCCATCCCTTGCAACGCTGCTGGAAAAGATTCTCGACGAACTGCTCGAAGCGCATTTTGGCGCGGTGCAACAGTCGCTTACCCGGGTCGGTTTCTATTCGGTGACTTCTTCGGATGGGAAACAGTGGGTCGACTCGCTGTCGCTGACTGAAGCGCTGTTGGTGCACTTTCACCGTCAGGGCTGGCCCCACGGTCAGGCCGTAGAATTCACCCATCCCGCCCGTTCGGTACGCGAAGACGATCAGTCGGCCTGGAGCAATGCGATCAAGTCGGCGTCGGGAAAACTGACCATGCTGTTGTTTCGACAGCTTGAGGTGTTTTGGAACGGCGCTTCATTCGAAGGCTCGCCCAGACGTACTTTCTTCAGCCAGACGGTGCAGGATCAGGCGCGCGCGGATCTGATGATCAAGCGCGAAACGCAGATCCTCACCGCCAGCGAGTTCGACGCCCTGCACAGCCTGGTACGTGAGCCAACCGTTGCGGTACGGCGGCCAACGTTCGAAACCGTGTGCCTGAGCGAAGAAACAGCCTGTGTCGAGCTGGCCGGTTCGCTGATGATCAATCACGACAAGGCTTATCTCTATACGCCCAGCCAGGGCCTGCAGGTACTCACCGACTACGCCGACCTCAAACAGACACTGACCGCCAAACTGCGGGCAGCCGGGCACGAAGATGAGCTGTACGGGCTGATGAACCTGCAAGAGCGCAATCGCTACCTTGGCTTCGCTAACGCACAGGTATCCGGGGAAAACATTGGCGGTGAGATCATGACGACGCTGTTCGAGGCCATCCTCACCAAGCAACGTCAGAACGTTGAATTCGTTCTGCAGCGTTTTCGTCAGAGCGAGCGCACCACTGACATCCATGCGCTCTTCGACAAGGCGTTGGATATCCGCTCAATGATTCATGAACGGCTGCTCAAGCTCGACGTCAATCAGCGCTGGAGTACCCGGCCGTTGTTTACCAGTACACCGCCATCGTCACTCGTGCAGGCAGACAAGGCTGCGCAGCAGGCGACACTTCTGGGACGGACGCTGGATAATCTGACCAGCCACTTCAAAGACCAGCCGACCGCGCACGGCGCCGAACAGCGCGTATTTCTTGAAGGCATTCTGTGGAAACTGGCCCAGGCATTCGAAGACGGCCTGCGTGGTGAGGCGTACCTGCGCAGCCTCAGCGGGTCATGGCTGGAGGCGGAACGAAAGATCGTCGACACCGTGTTCGATTCCAGGCACCCGACACGCAGGGACCGCCAGTCACTCAATGGTTTCCGCCCCGATGCCTGGTCACTGACCCTCAACGGGGCCGAGCCCAACGCTGCGCTGCCGCTCGCTCACTGCGTGCTGCTGACCGAGCGCGGCGGCATGGACGTGAAACATTCCGGGCGCGCCATCCTCTGGACACCGGCCCTGGGCCTGGAGCTGTTTGACGACATCGCCAATGCGCAAAAGCAATTGCAACAACGACTGGACGACAACAATCAGAGTCACACGCTGCTGGAAAATCTGCCAAAGGCGCAACACGGACTGGACCAGCAATACACACTGGGCGAGTTTCAATTGATTGATGGCAGTGTCGCCCGAGACCGCATGCAATCGGCCATTGAACAGTTCCTGGCGGAATGTGAAAGGCTGCGAGTGTGTATCAAGGAGCCAAAGACATTGGCGACCTTCCTTGATCAAATGAAAAATGCTGTCATCGATACCAACCTGCGACGCGCGATCGATCTTGCCAGCACCCTTTCGCGTCATCTGGATTACCCCGACTGGTTGCGCATGGCCTCGGCGACGGAGCAACGCACGCAACTCGCGCTGCTGGATGAACTGCGGCATGCGTTCATCGATGGCAAGGATTTCCTCGATGAGGTCCCGGCGCTGGCCACTCATATCGAGCAGACCCTCAAAACCCTGCTCGACGCGCGCTTTCCAGGCAATGGGCTCAAGCCACAGGACATCCGGATCACCCCCAACCTGATATTGGCCGGCCCTGCCTGCAACTTGCTGGAATTTGCCTTGCATCACTACAACGTCGTGCAGGGCAGCGGTTTCAAAGTCGCCTCGACAACGGCCACAGCCTTACCAAAAGAGTTTGCCCAGGCCGCGGTACGGCAATTACTGCAATCTCTTGATGTTGCTACCACCTACACCGCGAAAGTGACCGAAGCGCTGTCAGCCGACAGCCCGTCTGCTCGCACCAGCAAAGAACGGTTTTTGCGCCAGTTGCCTTGGCAATTGATGCAACACGCTCACTCGATGAAATTGCAACAACAGCTCTCGGATACCGGTTATGACTACATTTGCCAGGTCCTCGACATGCCTGACGGGATAGCGCGCGCTGCGGTCGAGGGCGCTCATGCCATCGCCTGTCCGCTATCGTTGATCAAGACTTCAGGCGCTGATTGCGTAGACGCGCTCGGACTGTATGTCTTCGGTCCGGGCGCAGGGCAAACAGGTCCCCGGGTTCTCTATGCGCCTTACTCAAGATGGGTATTTCGCGAGTTCGAGAACGAAGCGCAGTTGATCGAAGCACTGAATACCCCCGGCCACTTTCAGGACTTGCTCATCCGGCGTCTGCCTGACGCGCAGCAGGCCGTATTCAAGAGCTTGTTGAAAACAACGATCGGCAAAAACAGTGAAATCACACTTCATGACTCCCCCATGAGGGGCAACATGCTTGAGCGGTTGCACAAAGACACCCTGAGCCTTCTGCCGCAACTGTTGCGCAGCCAGCCACAGATCAATGGCCAAGCGGATTGGGAAGCGGTGAAGTTTCTTTTCAGTCACGGCGTGCGCCTGGTGCCACATTTGCTACCGGGCAAACTCGCGTCCGGTTTTTTTCTGTGGCGAAGCTATCAGGACTTCAAGGCGTCCGCCGAAGGCCTTCAGGATCACCACTGGGCAAATGCCCTGAAAAGCTTCATCGCAGGGGCGATTACCCTCTTCAGCCTGGGACGTCTGTCATGGGAAAGCGAGGCAGAAACGGCCGGCTCCGAATTCGCCGCAGAGGCGCAAGCACCTGCGGGTACAGCCACAACGGTGCAAGTCGCCTCTCGCTGGGCAAAGGTGTCGCCCGTCACGCCCGCTCGGATTGATTTGCAGCCCTTTGAAAGCAGTACGGCGCTGGAATCCCTCAAGCTTGATGCCAATGAGCTGGTCTATGGGGATTCGTTGACGACGCAGAAATACGCCGCCATTGCCGGCAAGGTGTATCCGGCAGTCCAGGTCGAAAAAAGCTGGCATTTGCGCAAAAAAGACGGCAGTCAGGGGCCGGCACTCGAAGAGAAAAATGCCCGTCTGGTTATTGCGAGCGCCAGCCAGCCGGTTCATCGCTGCCGATCAAAACGTCGTGACCCTGCTCAACATGAAGTCGAGGAAAACCGCTCAATAGAGATGTATATCCAGGCCAGAGGCATGGCCCAGATCCACCGTCGCTATCCGGCCAGGGCTTTCGTGATACAGCAAGCCGTAAACCGTGCAAGAGAATACGCAGTCAACTGCCTGCATAACTACGTTACACAGCGCAGCAATCCTGCGGGCACACGGCTGGAGACGGTTTTGAAGGAGTTCTTCGAGGTGCATGAGGTAACGCCCTTGCTGCTCACAAAACTCGAGAAAGTGATAATTCCTGTCTGCCAGGAACTGACGAACCCAAAAGATGATTTGCTCTACACCGAGCGCTTTTTTATTGGTCTGAATGGGCCTGGCAGCGCCAATACCGTTGCCTTCGTTTTCAAACAGGACAAACAAAAAATAATTCATCTCACCGAGGTTTTTTTCAATCCAAGAATGGACAGATACACCGCCCATTTACCTCCTCGGTTCAACGTTGATTCACACGCACGCGCGCTAACGCTGATCCATGAACTCTCGCATCTGGTTTGCGACAGCGAAGATCTGGTAACGGTCCAGGCCATGGGGCCTTATCTCGATCTTATCGACACGACGACGGCAGAGGGGCAAGCGGCCAAGGACTCGCTTGAACGTTATCGCAGGTTATTGTCGCGCTACGGCAATCTCTCGCACCTGTTTGCGGTGAAATCCGATAACCACGTCTGGACCGATCTGGACAAAATGCCGACGCATGCCGCGGATTACCTGAAAATCCTCAGCCTTACCAAAACCACAAACCTTGCAGACGCGCGCCGAGCGTTTCGCAGTCCTGTTTCAGCAGATGCGCGGGTCGACGTGATGCTCGCCAACGCCGACTCTATCGCCCTGCTCATCAGCGAACTGGGGCGCCAGCTCGACCCGCTTCCGGCGCCCATACCGCTACCGGCGCCGGTTGCACATCAGGCAGGGTCCTCGCAAGCGCTGGCGTGACGACCAAAAAAATGCGCCGGCGTGACGCCAGCGCATTGCTCATGACCAGAATCAAAAATTACTACGGTCGGTTAGTCCTTCTGATCGCGCAGTACATTGCCCGAGGCGCCGTCGATGCGGAACTCGTAGACAATGCCGTCAGCCTTGCGCCCTTCGCCTTCCCAGTAACCGTCATTGTCGGCGCCGATCTCATAGACCTCGACATAGCCGGCCTTGGTCTTGGCGACCTCGATGGCTTTTTCGATGGTGATCCAGCCTGCGCCCGGCTTGTCCGCCAAGGCGGCACCGGCGCTGAGCAAACCGGCAGTGGCGATCAGGGCTGCGAATGTCTTTTTGATCATTTTTTCACTCCATTTATGGATAGTAGGCAGTTGCTTCCTGTTTTTTTGGGCGCCACAGGGAAAAATAAGTTCCGCGTTGATGGGTAAATGCCATGACGGATGTTCTCGGCAGCCTGCCGGCGAGGTTAGAATGAGCGAAATCAGGACGAGTCAATGACCCAAGACACTCTCTCGGAAGCCGAATACGATGCGATCACCGATGCCGCCGCGCACTGGTGCATGCGTCTGCACGCCGCTGACTGCACGGACGAGGAGCGTCGCGCATTTGAGACCTGGCACGATGCACATCCTTTGCACGCTTTCGAATACGAAGCCATGCAGGAGATCTGGGAAGTCGCCGGAGATCTGCCGCGAACCGAGCCCGAGGCACTCGCCGCGCAGCGCAAGCCTTCGCGTTCGTGGCGCAAGTTCGCGGTCATTGCTGGCGCCTGCGCCCTCGCCTTGCCGCTTGCGGCTTACAGCGGCTGGAGTCTGGGCTGGGTGCCCAATAGTTATCAGCATTACGCCGCCACCGACAGTGTGCGTCAGATCACCCTGAGTGACGGCAGCCAGCTCGAACTCAACCTGCACACCGACCTGACCTTCAGCAATTACAAACATGAACGTCGCGTCACCCTGAACAAGGGCGAGGCGTTTTTTAATGTCAGCCATGACACGTCTCATCCGTTCGTGGTTCGCGCCGGCGACGGCAAGATCCGCGTGACCGGAACGAGGTTCAATGTGTGGATGTACGAAGATCAGGTGCGGGTCAATCTGGTCGAGGGTTCGGTGTTGGTCAGCAGCAATCGCGATCTGCCGGGCGACGGTCTGCGCCTGAGCCCGTCGATGCAAGCACGTTACCGGCATGGCGATTACGCGCCGCAAATCAGTCAGACCTACCCTGGCGACACCTCGCTGGCCTGGCGCAGCGGCCGATTGGTGCTCGACAACCTTGCGCTGCACGACGCTCTGCCGCTGATCAACCGTTACCTCGACAAGCCGTTGATGCTGGCCGACACCAATACCGGCGCGATCCGCGTGGGCGGCGTCTACAACATCAAAGAGATGAACCACCTCGCCAACAGCCTGCCGAAAGTGCTGCCGGTCTATTTGACGCGCAACAAGGAAGGCAACCCGGTGATCAATTCGATGCCGCAACGCCCGCCGAAAAGCTGAAGGCCGCGTCCCTTGCGGGAAGCGGCCTTCGTTTGTTTCGAGCTGTGACTGTTTTACTGCGCTGCCACCTTCCCTTCCTGATCCTGTGCCTGTTGAATCGTCTGCACCTGATATTGCGGATCCGCCTGGATCTGCTGTTCGGTGAACGGCAGAACACTCCACTGTTTCTTCGAAAACGCAGCAGTCTGATCCCGCGAGTATTTCGACATCGGATCACTGGATAACGAGAACGCCAGCAGCCCTTGGGCGTGCGGGCCTTTTTCATCGAAGCTCACCACTTGCAGGTAGCTGGTGCCGCTGACCACTTCAAGTTTGCCATCCTCACGGGGCACGCTTTGCATCGCGTTATAGATGCCCAGCGTCCCCGGCCCGCCATGAATCGGCGTTTGCTGCCCGCCGCTGCTGACCACCTGGATATCACCCCAGCGCGTTTCAGGTTTCAGGCCCATTTTTCCGACCCGCTCGACCGACGCCAGCATCGCTTCACGCAGTGCTTTGGCTACGGCAGGTTGTTCGACTGCCAGGCCGCGAGGAGTGTGTTGCGCATCTGCCGGATTGAATGCAACACGCCAGATATCCGCTGATTCAAGCAGCGCCTGCATGATGTTCTGAAAATGCACCAGACCGAGCCCGGAATCCAGATTGGCGCGGCCGTCCCAGGCTTTGAGGCTGGCGCACGCAGACTTGAGTGTCGCGGCATCGCTGCCCAGATCGGAGCCGCAGAACTTCAGCAGATCGGGCATGACCTGCGCGGCCAGATAGACCTGATCGTCCATGACCATGTGCTGCAGATCCTTGACTGCCAGCGGGCCTTTCTTGCTCAGTTCACCCAAACGATCAAGCGCAAATCGTGAGCGCAGGCCCAGCGGTTGTCCTTCCTGACTGATCAGCGGTGAATAGCCGGTGAGCGGTTGAGCCGGGTTGGCCAGCCATGCCGAGTCGTTGGAGTGCTGAACGAAATCCCTGCGCAGCAATTGCGGCAACTGGCTGGAAGCGAAGATGCCCTTCTGCGCCGCGTGCGGATCGACATCCCAGGCACAGCCGCTGTTGGAACCGTCCAGCACGATCATGCGCAGACCGAGGCGTGGGTCGCTGCACTTGGCTAGTTTTTCCGCGCTTACGTTCGGTACCACCGACAGGTTCATGTACAGCGTCTGGCCCTTGTCATCCACTGCCAGGGTGTTGACCCACGGAATGCCCTGGATCTTGTGCACCGCGTCTTGCAGATCCTTGAGATTGCTGGCCTGGTTCATCGCATACCACTGTTCGAGCACGCGATCGTTGTCGAGGTTGGCATCGCGCAAGCTGTAGGCATATTGCCTGTCCCAGTCGAGCTTGCCCGGCCATTGCACGATCGGGCCGAACTGCGAACTGTAGATATCGCGCGCAACTGCTACGACCTGTCCGTCAGCCTGCTTGACCTGCACGGTAACCGTCTGTTTGCTCAGTGGCAGCGACTTGCCGTCCAGCAAATATCGAGTCGGATCCTTCGGGTCGAGTTGCAGGCGATACAACGTGAAGTGTTTCGACGAATCGACGGTATGGGTCCAGGCCAGATGCTGGTTGAAACCGATATTGATCATCGGCAATCCCGGCAAAGCGGCGCCCATCACATCAAGCTTGCCGGGGATGGTCAGGTGCATCTGATAGAAGCGCATGCCCCCGACCCATGGGAAATGCGGGTTGGCCAGCAACATGCCACGGCCATTGAATGAGCGCTCGCTGCCGACTGCCACGGCATTGCTGCCGCGATCCAGGGCGAAACGTTGCTGACGCGCGTCGGCCAACTGGAACGCCTCGGTGTCGTGCTTGACCTGCGCCGTCGCTTGCGGCGGTGTCGCGCCAGCAAGGGCTTCGGCGAACTGCCCCACCCCACCTTCAACCAACAGGCGCCGCGTCAGTTTGACCAGATCCTCGGCGCTGATATCACGTACCCACTCGCCCTGGCATTGCTGCGGCAATCCTTGCTGACGGCGCTCAGCCAGATAGCGGTTGTAACCGGCGGCGTAGCCTTCAACCAGATCATGCACCTGCGCCGGTTGTGCCTGCCAGAACGCCTTGACTGCTTCAGGGGTATTGAGCCAAGTGAAGAACACATCACTGACGCGGTTTTGCCGCTGCTCGACAGTCAACTGCTCCGGGCCGAAATACTGGGAGCGCTGACCATTGACCGTGACGATCTCGTTGGCCAGCAGGCACAGATTGTCCTGGGCGTAGGCGTAACCGATGCCGAAACCCAGACCGCGTTCGTTTTCGGCGCGAATGTGCGGCACGCCAAAACTGGTGCGGCGAATGTCAGCGCTGGTCTGTGCCGATGGGCTCAGCGCATGGGCTGACAGGCTCAGCCCGAACAAGGTGCTGGCGAGGGCCAGCCCGGTGAGTTGCCTGGAAATAATCACGCTTGCTCCTGATCGAAAGGTCGATTGCCCCTGCGTCCACGCGCAATGAGCCTGTCGAAGAAACGAAGCTGAGGGAAAAAATTTAGCGGGTAGCCCATTGGGGCAATGCCGTCATCACAAGGCTGAGACGAATTAGCGACGAAATTTCTACATCTTTTCTTTCATGATTTGTCGTGCTGAAACGTCTTGTTTAGAGAGCGCAACAAAACCTTTCCCGATCTGGCTCTGAAAAGGAGTAATCGCATGTACAACTCGCAACTACCAACGGACGGTAGCCAGACGCCACAGGGCGTTTCCATGAGTTCGCACTCTGGTAATTTCACCCAGCGTGGCGAGCGTCCGGGCAATGAGCGTATTCGTGTGCTACTGAAGAGTTTCGGCCTGCGCACCAGCCTGATTCGCCTGAAAGTCATCGACGCCCTGCTCGTGGCGGCACAGAGCAATCGTCGCCTTGGCGTACGTGGCGTGCATAGCCAATTGCTCGATCTGGACGTGCCGCTGTCGTTTCTCAGCGTGCGCGAAGTGCTTAAACGCTTGTGCGCCGAAGGCGTGATCACCTTCAACGCCGACAAGAGTTACAGCCTGCATCCGCAGGCTGCAGCGGTCCTCAACCACGAATGAGGCTCGCCTTCAGGGCTTGACCTTGCGGCGCATCACGCCGTTGATGATGACCACCACGACCGCCACGCCGATTGCCACGTACTGGAACGTCTTCTCGGTGATCATGCCGGTATTCTGCAGCCAGGACAGGCCCAGCATGATCGCCAGTACCGACAGAGCGATCAGAATCGAATAAATCAAGCGTTGCTTCTGGGTCATTGCGGTTTCCTGAAACATTGAAATGTAGCCGGTTGCGCGCCGAGCGTTTCCTGGATGACGGGGATGCGCCGGGGCAAACGGGTGCTCATGTTACCGCCCCTGAAGACTTTTGGCTGCAAGGTCAGCCGACCTTGAGGCATGGCCCGCCCTCCCTGCTCTGGCGCAACCAGGTAAACAGATTTCGCGCCGCGCCAGTCCTTTAAACATGTCGTAAGTTTTTGAAATCTGCTGACGCAGCAAACGGCTAGGTCGGCTGTGCGCCTGCGCCTAGGCTCTGCGAACTTCCTATAACTCATAAACAGGGATGTTCATGCAGAGAACACTTATCAATATCGGCCCCAGACAGGTTGCGGGTTTCTGTCTTGCGCTGACCGCTTTCGAACTGCTCACTTACATGGCCAGCGATGTGATCATGCCAGCGATGCTGGATGTCACCACCGACCTCGACGCGGACGTACGGCATGTTCCCCATGCCTTCAACCTGTATCTGTTGGGTGGCGTGTGCCTGCAATGGTTACTCGGCCCGTTGTCCGATCAATACGGCCGACGACCACTGTTGTTATCGGGCAGCGCGCTGTTCGGATTGTCGTGCGCGGCAGCTTTTTTCACCGACAGTATTGGAGCGTTCAACCTGTTGCGGCTGTTGCAAGGCATGGGTCTGGGGTTTGTCGTCGCAGTCAGTTATCCGGCGCTACAGGAGGTGTTCTGTGAAGCGGACGCCGTCCGGCTGATGGCCTTGCTCGGCAATGTTGCGTTGTTATCACCCTTGCTCGGCCCGCTACTGGGGCTTCTGTTGCTGGAATGGCTGAGCTGGCGGGAAATCTTTCTGCTGCTGGGATTCACGGCAGCGCTGGTCTGGCTCGGCCTGTTGCTGTGGATGCCGGAAACCGTAGGCGTCGAGCGCCGCGATGGTCATCGAACACCCCGTGTGCCCTTCTCCTGGCGTTGCACTTCACGGCGCTATGGCGCGTTGTTGGGCAATCCGCGCTTCCTCTGTGCCAGCCTGGCGCTGGGCCTGATGAGTCTGCCGCTGATCGCTTGGATAGGCCTGGCGCCATTGCTGCTGGTGCGGGTGCTGGAACTGCCGCCGCTGGAATATGGCCTGTGGCAGATTCCGGTTTTCTCAGCGGTGATTGCCGGCAATCTGATTCTCGACCGCTTGCTGCAGACCCACTCATTGCAGCAATTGATTCAACTGGCGCTCTGGCCGTTCTGTCTGGGCCTTCTGTTTCTGGCCGCGTGCGCATTGCTCGGTGCGGGGCTTGGACCGGTGGTGGCGAGTCTGTCGCTGTACGCCGTCGGTCTGGGCATGAGCAACGCGGCGGTGTATCGCCTGGCACTGTTTGCCAGTGACGACAGCAAAGGCCTGGTGTCGGCGCTGACCGGCATGATCTCGATCGCCGTCATGGGACTTGGCGGTGCGCTGATTGCGACCATCGGTGGCGGCGACCGTCTTGAATACTTCGCCCTCTGGGTCGCAATCGGCGGGCTGATGTGCCTGCCCATGGTGTACCGGCTCCTGCAAACCACCACAGCTGATGTGGCCTCGCCTCAGTAAGGAACACTGATGACTCATCTACCCTATGCCGACGCGCTGTGCGCGTTGAAGCAACCCTATTGCGCGGATTCAGCCGCGCCCGGTCTGTTTGATCGGGCGATGACTGAAATCAGCCGCTTTCACTGCGACCACACCCCGGGTTACGCCCATTGGCTCAACGCCCATGGGCTGGCACCGCAAGACCTCGACAGTCTTGATGACTGGTCGCGTCTGCCGCCGATCTTTGCCAGTTTCTTCAAGCAACACCTGCTGCTCAGCAGCACCGGCGCAGACGCCCTCGAACTGACCTCGTCGGGCACCAGCGGACAGAAAAGCCGGATGCGTTACGACGAACGCAGCCTGGCGCGGGCGCAGTTCATGGTTGCGCAGATCTTCCGCCATTACGGTTGGGACACTCCGGATACGCCGTGCAATTACCTGTTGCTCAGTTATGAGCCGGAGGGGCGTATTACCCTGGGAACGTCGTTTACCGACCAGTTTCTCTGTCGGTTTGCCCCGGTCAATCGCGTGGTTTACGCCTTGCGCAACACCGGTAGCGGCCATCAGTTCGACGTATTCGGTGTCATCGCCGCATTGCAGTCATTCGCTGAAGAGGGTTTGCCGGTGAGGATTTTCGGCTTCCCGGCGTTTCTCTGGCAGACCCTGCAACGCATGCAGGCTACCGCTGTGCAGGATGTGCAATTGCCCGCCGGTTCGCTGGCCTTTTTTGGCGGCGGCTGGAAAACCCAGGCTGCGCAGGAAATTCCTAAACAACAGTTTTATGCCCATATCCATCGGCAACTGGGCATCGAACCCGCCCGCTGCCGCGACGGTTACGGTGCTGTCGAACACGCGGTGCCTTACATCGAATGCGCCCGTCACCGCTTTCATGTGCCGGTGTATTCGCGGGTGCTGATTCGCGATGCGGCGGATTTTTCCCTGCTGCCCTATGGCCAACAAGGCCTGCTCGGCTTCGTCTCGCCTTACATCTCATCCAGCCCGGCGCATGCCGTGGTCATGAGCGACCTTGCCACGCTGCACCCGGGCGCAAGTTGCGGCTGTGGATTGACCAGCGACTGGTTCGAACTGCACGGCCGCGCCGGCACCACGGCCGGCAGAAGCTGCGCGATGGCCGCCGCCGAATTACTGGGAAGTCACTGAAATGTATTTGATCAATGGACAACTGCACGACATTTACAGCCTCGACCAAGCGCTGCAGGACCTGCAACGCGAGTTGCCCCAGCGCTTGGCGACGTTACTAGCCAGCAGCACGGTCATCACGGCGATCACTGTTTTTGCCCAGCTGCTGCGTGACTCGCGCACGGATCTGCCTCTCGACAGCCAACAACGGCAAGCCTTGATCGATTTCTGCCAACCTGAAGCCTTGACGACCAAACGCCAGCGCGAACTTGGCGCCGAAGCCGATTCCCTGCGTCGTTTCGATTATTGTCAGCCACGCTTCGAAGCCTGGCGCCCGCTCGGGCTGGTGGTGCACATCACCCCGGCCAACGCGCCGTTGCTGGCGTTCTGCGCGGTGGTGGAAAGTCTGCTCGCCGGCAACGTCAACTGGTTGCGCCCCAGCCGCAGCGATCAAGGCCTGACGGCGCGACTGTTGCGCGCGTTGGTGGATTGCGATGCAAGCGGACAACTGGCCGGACATGTGGCGGTGATTCCGGCAAGCACCGAGCAGATCGGCAAGCTGTGCAAACCCGCCAACGGCGTTGCAGCGTGGGGTGGCGAAGCGGCCCTGCAAGCCATTCGGCAACAGCTCGCGCCGGGTTGTCGCTGGATCGACTGGGGGCATCGCATCAGCTTCGTCTATCTCACTCCTGCATCGGCTACGCCAGGGGCGCTGGATGCCGTCGCCGATGAAGTCTGCCGACTGGATCAACAGGCCTGCTCCAGCCCGCAATGGCTGCTGGTGGACAGCGACGACACGCAAGTCTTGTGCGATATCGGTGAACGCCTGGCGCAGGCCCTGCAACGACGCGCCGCACAGTGGCCGGCACTGGTGCCGACACGCCAGGAAGCTGCGCAAATTACCACGCACACGCAGATGGCCCGCCTCGGTCAGAGTTTTGCCGGTCACACCGGGCAAGTCTGGAATGGCCCAGGCTGGCGGGTGATCTGGACCCATGATCGGCAACTCGCACCTTCACCGCTGTTTCGCAGCGTATTGCTGCACCCGCTGCCGCAGGCGCTGCTGCCCGCCACCTTATTGCCGTGGCGCAACGTCCTGCAAAGCTGTGCGCTGGTATGCGCACAACCGCAAATTGTCGAGCTTACCCATGCGTTGATCGCTGCCGGAGTCACGCGGATCGCACCGATCGGCAACATTCACGACGGCTACGAGGGCGAACCCCATGATGGCGTCTATGCGCTGCAACGTTTGAGTCGACGGGTATCGGTGAGTCTGGCGGCCATGCAACTGCCGAATCAGGCCAGTCTCGATCCAGCGCCATCAGCGGCGACGCCGTGCGCTGCGATCATGGACAAAGAAGCCTTCGTCGCCCAGCCCATCAACGATCAGGCGCAGTTGTATTTCCGCTCCGGAGGCAGCGGCGGCACCCCTGCTCTGGCCGGCTACAGCTATCGCGACTTTGATCGGCAGATGCGCGCGACCGCTGATGGCCTGTTCGCCGCCGGTCTGGATCCAGCACGAGACCGAGTCATGAACCTGTTCTTCTGTGGCGGGCTGTACGGCGGCTTTCTCAGCTTCAGCAAAACGCTGGAACTGCTTGAGGTGACGCACCTGCCCATGGCCGCCCCTGCTGATGACGATTATCGGGAGATTGCCCAACTGATCATCGATCAACGGGTCAACGTGCTGGTGGGAATGCCCGCCACGCTGCATCGCCTTTTCTTGAATGAGCAGCAGCGGCTGCGCGCTTATGGCGGGGTTGAAAAAGTCTTTCTGGGTGGCGAGCACCTGAGCGAGCAGAACCGTGCATTGCTGCGCAGTTGTGGCGTGTCGAGCATTCGCTCGGCGATCTACGGCAGCGTTGATGCCGGCCCGCTTGGGCATGCCTGCGAGGATTCGGCGGATGGGGTTTTCCATCTGATGAGCGAGATCCAGCAGTTGGAGATTGTCGCGTTCGATGCGGATGTGCCGGTGATCGACGATCAAGTGGGACGGCTGCTGGTCACCTCGCTCGCCCGCGAGGGTGGTCAGCGCGTGCAGCGTTATGAGATTGGCGACAGTGGACGCTGGCTGCCGGGCCTCTGCACCTGCGGGCTGACGTCGCCCCGCTTTGAACTGTTGCAACGCCACGGCAAGTTGTTGCGTATCGGCACTGACTTTATCTCCCTGAGCGAATTGGCATCGCGGCTGCAAGTGCCGTTTCAGTTGCAGCTGGACCACAGCGCTGACGGCGTCGAGCGCATGCAACTGCACAGCGAGCTTACAGCCGCCACGGTTGATACACGTCTCGCCGATTACCTGACCCTGACGACCGTCATCAACAGCGGATTGCTGGTTCTGCAGATCGAGCAATGCTCGCCCGAACACTTCGTTCGAAACAAACACAGCGGCAAGACACCGCTGGTCATTGACTCCCGCCGCTGACGCTTGCCGTGAGCTGGCTCATTCGAATCAAGAAGAACACACGTGAAAACAACCGACTCGATTAGCGAATTAACGGGTTTCGCCCGTGAGCATTCGCCCTACTACAAGAACAGTCTCGCCAACATCCCCGAGGCAATAAGCTCACTGTGCGAACTGCCACTGCTTGATCCGGCAGACTTCTGGAAAGACAGCGCGGATCTGGCGCAATGGCCGGTTCTGACAGCACCGATTGCCCACGCCCTGGTGTTCAAGACCGGTGGCTCAACCGGCGGCGGCAGGCTCTCCGTGTATGCCCGCACGGAATGGCAGCGCACGGTGGAAGATTTCGGCCGCAGCCTGAGTGAACAATTCAGCTCCGGCGACCGTGTCGCCAACCTGTTTTTCGCTGGCGACCTCTACGCCAGTTTTCTGTTTATTCATGACTCACTCGCCCATGCTGGAACAGCTGTTACCGAGTTTCCGTTTACCGGCGAGGTTGATCCACCGAAGTTGGCCGATGCCATCAACCAGCATCGAATCAATGTACTGGCTGGCGTGCCCGCGCAATTACTGACTTTCGCCAGTTGGCTCAAACAGCGCGGACTGACGTTGCCCCTGGTTGATAGCGTGCTTTACGGCGGGGAGAGCCTGTTTGCCTCACAACGCCAGCTCCTTGAGCAAGTGCTGCCCAACGCGCGCATTGCCTCGATCGGCTACGCCAGCGTCGACGGCGGATTTATCGGCGCCTGTCATCCGGACTGCATCGAAGGAGAACATCGCACACCCGACGGTCACGTCCTGTTGGAGATTGTCGATCAGCACAGCGGCGCAACGATCGAGACCTGCAATCAAACCGGCCTGCTCGTATTGACCAATCTGCATCGCCGCTTGATGCCGCTGATCCGCTATCCCGTCGGAGATCTTGCGTGCTGGCGCGAACCGCCAGGCACTGCACGACGCAAATTCGCCCTGAGAGGACGCAGCGGCAATAGCCAGCGGGTGCGGGTCGGCATTCTGTCGCTGATGACCGATGAAATCAGCGAAAGCGTACGGAGCATTACTGGCAGCGACGATTGGCAATTGCTTATCGAACAAGCCAACAGCGCAGATGTGTTGACGTTGAAATATGCAGTCATCGAACGATCGGCTCGCATCGACGAGAAACTTGAGGCCCGCTTGATCGAACTGTACCCGCCGATCACGCAACTGCGGGCTGAGCGGTTATTGGAGCTGCGCATCAAGAGTTGCCGGTTTGAGGACTTGGCGCGCCATCCTCGCGCAGGGAAAAGCCTGCGGATCGTCGACTTGCGCTGCTATGACCAGGAAGAGCGGGAGGTGCGTGATGGAGTCGTTGATTCTGCGCAATTACCGTGACACCGACGCCAAGGCCGTCAGCCAGCTGTTTCGCGAGGTCTACGGTGATCATTACGTGCAAACCGACGTTTACATGCCCTGCCTGATCAATCAGAACCACGCCGACAAACGCTGGCATTCACTGGTTGCAGTGGAGGGTGAGCGGATTCTTGGCCATGCCACTTTGTATCGGCAGAGCGAAAGCTCGCACGATGCCGAACTGGCCTTGAGCGTCGTACATCCCGATACCCGTGGAAAGAACATTGCCACGCGGCTGGGCGGACAACTGCTGACTCATGCGCAGGCGTTGGGTTGTCGCAGCGTCTCGATCAAACAGGTCACCCATCACCCTTACACCCAACGCATGGCTATCAACCTCGGTTTTCACAACACTGGATTGTTGCCGGACTATGTCCGCTCACCCTTTGGTTGTAAAAATCCCGAGTCGATCGTATTGGGTGTACGTGCTATCGATGGCTATCAACGGCCATTGCCAGAACAGGCATGGCCAGCCAGTTGCCGCCCCTTGATGGAGCGTCTGAGCGCTGTGTTCGGCGTCGGGGCTGATGCAGGACGCTGGCGCGGAGCTTCGGTTCAGGTCCAGCAGCACGGCAGCCGCCATGAAATGTGGCTGGAAAAACTCAATCCGGAACTGCTTGACCAGTTGCGATCACTGCCCGGGCATTGGCTGGTTTCAATTCGTCTACAGCTTTCGCGACAGTTTGCCGTGGATCTGCACAGCCTCAACGCCATCGGTTTCGTCTTCACCGGCCTGGCGCCTGCGCAAGACAATCGAGGGGGATGGCTGGCACTGTTTCATCGTGGCTACCGCACGCGCAGACTGACATTGCATTGTCCGCACATGCAGCAATTGCATGACCAGGCACAACGTCCCATCACTCGGCAAGCCGTGCCGGCGGCGTAAACAGCATGAGCCCGCACACGGATGAGCGGGCATCATCAGCAGACGTTACGCCTTTGCCTTCAGGCCTTTGTCGGACGGAACTGCAGCATTGCCTTCGCCATAGGTCTTTAGATTCTGCAGGACGTAAATGGCTTTCTTGAATTCGGGGATCAGGCTCTTGCCGTAGTAATTGCCATTGAGACTGTTGGTCTGGATGGCATCGAGCTGAGTGGCGAAATATTCCAGCGCGTTGAACTTGGCCTCCGGGTCTTTCTGCACGCCGAAGCGGTCGAATTTGTCGCCGGCATTGAGCAAAGTGATCGAGGTGATCTCGGAAATCAGGCCGCGCCCGCGCAGGAATTCGCTGAGGTTGCCCAACTGCTTGACGGAAACGTTGGCCGGGTCGAAGCCCTTGATCTGCTTGCGCAAACCCTGCTTATCCATCTCCGCCACATTCAGCGCATTCGGATCGTTGCCGACCAGCGTCAGCATCTGCTGCACTTTGACGCTCTGCGAAACCTGCTTTTTCGCGCCGGTATCACGGACCATTACGCCTGCCTTGCTTTCCCAGGCGCCGGTATAGCCGATCGTCATGCGAGGATTCCTTGTGCGGTGAGCATGAAATGTCCTTGTTCCAACCAATTGAATGGGCGCGAGTATCGGCCGATGCGCCTGATCGCACCAAGTCTTTTGTGCGCTTTTTTACAAATCTCGTACATTCGTGACACAAGCCTGCATCCCGTAAACATTGGTTCAGAGCCGTCATCTTGATGTAACAAACGTGGCGATCCGGGGGTTTGTACCCATCCCGATACCAACCGGTCATCGCCCAGCGTTGTTTCGGCGCGCAAGCACCTAAAGCTTCGGCCCGCAACGACGATACGCTGTGATACCCGCCCTGTTTTATTCCTGCCCTCCAACAAAAAAGCCGCTCAAGGATCAGTTCCATGCCCGCACTGCGCACTATTCAGGCTCGCTACACGCTGTTTCTGATTCTGTTCATCCTGCTGTTGTCCGTACTGACCGTGGTCGGCATCAGCCAACTGGTGGCACCGACCCTGCGCGATACCGAAGAGAAGGTCGTGCTCAACCGCATCGCCGAAGTCGCCGTGCAGATCCAGGGCGAACTGAACAAGGTCCAGGCGCAGCAACGCAGCATCACCCAGACTATCCCGCTGCTCGACAGCGCCGCCATCGACGTGGTGCTGCCAGGGCTGGTGGATCAGTATGGCGAACTGAAAGTCTTTGGCGGCGGTATCTGGCCGTTGCCGGGCCAGCGCGAAGCCGGGCGTAACAAATTCAGCACTTTCTGGCACCGTGACGCCTCTGGCCAACTCAAGGTCAACACGTTCTGGAACAGCGATGCGGCGCCAAACTATTACGACCAGAGCTGGCACAAGGGCGGCATGGCCACTCCGCGCGGCCAGTGCGCGTGGGCCGCTGCCTATAAAGACGACGCCAGTGCCGAGCCGCGCACCAACTGCGCCATGGCGATCTACAAGAACGGCAGCGCCTGGGGCGTTTCGACCATCGACGTGACCCTGGGCTTCTTCAACGACCTGGTGGCGCGCAAGGAAAAAGACCTCAACGCCGAAATGCTCATCGTCGAGGCGGACGGCAAGATCATCAGCAACAGCTCGCGCATCAGCGGCCCGATCGTGCTGAAAAACATCAGCGAACTGGCGGCCAGCTCGACCTTCGTCAATCAGATCAAGACCGGCCTGCAGAATCGCGATACAGCGCAACGCGTCGAGTTCGATAACAACGGTGAAGATGCCACCTTCTTCATGCGCCCTATCGAGGGCACACCGTGGTTCCTCGCCACCGCCCTGCCGACCAAGATGCTCACTGCCCAGCGCGATGACGTGCTCCATAGCCTCAGCCTGATCCAGATTCCGCTGGTGATCCTGCTGGTGCTGTTGCAGGTTTACGCGATTCGTAAGCTGGTGCTGCGCATGAAAGCGCTGAAGGCCAACATTGACTCGCTGTCCAGCGGAGACGCCGATCTGACCCGCCGAATCACCATTCGCGCCGAAGACGAACTGGGCGCCATCGGTCACTCGGTCAACACCTTCATCGCCTATCTGCAGAACATGATCGGCGAAGTCACTCAGGCCACCGGCGCCATGGCTTCCAGCCTCGACAACCTGCAGCGCACCTCGGCACATACCGGCCAGATTCTGCTGCGTCACGCCTCGGAAACCGACCAGACCGTCACCGCCATTACTGAGATGAGTTCGACCGCTGAAAGCGTCGCGCAGAATGCCGCTGAAACCGCTGCGTTCACCCAGCGTGCCAATGAGAACGCAGACCGCTCGCGCGTCGTGGTGGGTGAAGCGACCAATAGCGTGGTCGCGCTGATCGACGAAGTGGCCAGCGCTACACACAAAGTTGAAAACATGCAGCAGGACGCCCAGCGCATCACCGAAATCCTCGGCGTCATCGGCGCGATTGCCGGGCAGACCAACCTGCTCGCCCTCAACGCCGCGATTGAAGCGGCCCGGGCCGGTGAACAGGGGCGCGGCTTTGCGGTGGTGGCGGATGAAGTCCGCGCCCTCGCCGCCCGCACTCAGGCCAGCACTTCGGAAATCAACGAAATGTTGACCCGTCTGACCCAAGGCGTGAGTTCGTCGGTCAGCGCCATGGAAAACACCCAGGCCAGTTGCCAGTCCGCTGCTGACGCCACCGCCCGAGTCAACTCGGGGCTGGACGAAATGGCCGGTTCGGTCAGCCACATCAACAGTCTCAGCACGCAGATCGCCACCGCCGCCGAACAGCAAAGCGCCGTCACCGAAGAGATCAACCGCAGCATGGTGCAGATTCGCCACATGGTCGATGAACTTGTGCAGAGCGGCCAGGCCAGCGAGCTGAATACCCGCCAGTTGCTCGAAGCCAACAGCCGCGTGAGCGCAATCATGGGGCGGTTCAAGGTTATTTGAGCCAACCGCGACCACGGGGATTTTGGCCTTTACGCCAATCCCCTGTGGGAGCAAGCCTGCTCGCGAAAGCGATTTTTCAGTCACTGTATCTGCGGCTGGTCAACCGCACTCGCGAGCAGACTCACTCCTACAATGGTTCGGGTGTTTTGTAGCAACTGGAAACACTCAGTTGATGCCGGGATGGAAAAACCGGTCAAAATGCGCTCTTTCTGACCTTCACCGAGTCGAGAGCCCATTCCCATGCGAAGCCAACTGCGTCTGCTCGCCCTGAGCGCCCTGTTCACCTCCTCCCTGGCGCAAGCCGCCGATTTGATCCCGATCGAAGTGCACCGCGATGCCAATTGCGGCTGCTGCAAAAAGTGGATCAGCCATCTCGAAGCCAATGGCTTCAAAGTCGAAGATCACGTCGAAAGCGACATGAGCAGCTTTAAACAGCAGCACGGCGTACCACCGCGTCTGGCGTCCTGCCACACGGCGATCATCAATGGCAAATTCGTCGAAGGCCATGTGCCGGCCGATCAGGTGCTTGCGTTGAGCAAGCGCGACGATCTGCTGGGTGTGGCTGCACCGGGCATGCCAATGGGCTCGCCGGGCATGGAAATGGACGGCATGAGCGATGCGTATCAGGTTATCGGCCTGAAAAAGGACGGCGCTGACGTGGTAGTCGCGGACTACCCGGCCCGTTGATGGGGGCAGCCTACTTCGGCCTGTTCTTTGCTGCGTTTGGTGCGGCAACTTTGTTGCCATTGCAATCCGAAGCGCTGCTGGTCGGCCTGATCGTCAGCGAGCGTTACTGGCTGTGGGGTTTGCTCGCGGTGGCGACGCTCGGCAACGTACTCGGCTCGCTGGTCAACTGGTGGCTGGGCCGTGGCATCGAGCGGTTTCAGGATCGACGCTGGTTCCCTGTCAGTCCGCAGCATATGGCCAAGGCACGCAAGCACTATGAGCGCTATGGGCATTGGTCGCTGCTGCTCAGTTGGCTGCCGGTGATGGGCGATCCGCTGACCTTGATTGCCGGCGTCATGCGCGAACCGCTCGGGCGCTTTCTGTTGATCGTCACCCTGGCCAAAGGCGCGCGCTATGGCGTGCTGGCCCTGCTGACACTTGGCTGGCTCGGTTGAACCAACCCTCAGGGTGATTGCCTTTGTTTAACGTCGGCGTAATCCCGACCTTCCAGAGTCAGCCAATTTTCAAGGAGTTTGTGCTTATGTCCGTCACGCTTTCCCGCTGGCTGCCCGGCCTCGTCCTCAGCGCTGCCCTGCCATTAATGGCGCACGCAGCCACTGAAACCGCCCCCGCCGAAGGGCCTGCCTATGGCCCGGAGCTGCAGGGTTTCCAATATCCCTACACGCTTAAACACTTCGCCTTCGAATCCCAGGGTCAGAAACTGCAAATGGGTTACATGGACGTCGCCGCCAATGGCAAGGCCAACGGCCGCACTGTGGTGCTGATGCACGGCAAGAATTTCTGCGCAGCGACCTGGGACAGTTCAATCAAGGCCTTGAGCGACGCCGGCTACCGTGTGATCGCGCCGGACCAGATCGGTTTCTGCACCTCCAGCAAACCTGAGCACTATCAGTACAGCTTCCAGCAACTGGCGACCAACACCCAGCAATTGCTCAAGGCGTTGGGCATTCAGAAATCAACCCTGCTCGGCCACTCCACCGGCGGTATGCTCGCCACCCGTTATGCGCTGCTGTTCCCGGAGCAGGTCGATCAATTGGCAATGGTCAACCCGATCGGACTGGAAGACTGGAAAGCCCTCGGCGTTCCGTATCGCACCGTCGATCAGTGGTATCAGCGTGAATTGAAGGTCACGGCCAAGGGCATTCGCGACTATGAGCGCACCACCTATTACGATGGCCGCTGGAAGCCGGAATTCGATCGCTGGGTCGACATGCTCGCCGGCCTGAGCAACGGTCCGGGCAAGACCCAGGTCGCGTGGAACTCGGCACTGATCTACGACATGATCTTCACGCAGCCGGTGTACTACGAGTTCAAAGACCTGAAGATGCCGACCCTGTTATTGATCGGCACCTCCGACACCACCGCCATCGGCAAGGACCTCGCACCGCCGGAAGTGAAAGCGAAAATCGGTCATTACGAGGTGCTCGGCAAACAGGTCGCCAAGCTGATTCCGCAGTCGACGCTGATTGAATTCCCGGGCATGGGCCACGCGCCACAAATGGAAGAACCGGAGAAATTCCATCAGGCGCTGCTCGGCTGGCTGGGCAAGACTCCTTCCGCTCCTTGATGAGGCAAGCCGATGACGGTGCAGATTGCAGTGATCGATGACTGGCAGGACGTGGCCCGCGACGTGGTCGACTGGTCCGTGCTGGAGAGCATCGGTGAAGTGACCTTTGTGCATGATTACCCGGCCGACAACGCCACACTGGCCGAGCGCCTTGGCAAGTACGAGGTGATCTGCGTCATGCGCGAACGCACGCGCGTCGACGCCGATTTGCTCGGGCGCTTGCCCAATCTGAAGTTGCTGGTCACCGGCGGCATGCGCAATGCCGCGCTGGACATGCCGGCCGCTGCAGCGCTGGGCATCAAGGTCTGCGGCACCGACAGTTACAAACACGCCGCGCCGGAACTCACCTGGGCGCTGATCATGGCGGCCACCCGTGATCTGGTGAAGGAAGCCAATGCCCTGCGGGCCGGCCAGTGGCAGCAGGGCCTCGGCGGCGATCTGCACGGCAAGACCCTGGGAATCCTGGGTTTGGGCAGCATCGGCCAGCGCGTCGCGCAGTTCGGTCAGGTGTTCGGCATGCGGGTGATCGCCTGGAGCGAAAACCTCACCGCCGAACGCGCTGAACAGGCCGGCGTGACGTACGTCAGCAAGCAGCAATTGTTCGAGCAGGCCGACGTGCTGTCGGTGCATCTGGTGCTCAGTGAACGCAGTCGCGGTCTGGTTGATGCCCAGGCGCTGGACTGGATGAAACCGAGCGCGCTGCTGGTCAACACTGCTCGCGGGCCGATCGTCGATGAAGCGGCGTTGATCAAGGCGCTACAGAAACGCCGCATTGCCGGGGCGGCGCTGGATGTGTTCGAGCAAGAGCCTTTGCCGGCCCTGCACCCGTTTCGCACGCTGGACAATGTCCTCGCCACGCCGCATGTGGGGTATGTCAGTCGGCAGAATTACGAGCAATTCTTCCGGCAGATGATCGAGGATATTCAGGGATGGGCAGCTGGGCAGCCGGTGCGTCTGTTGAATTGAGTCCATCACTTTAAAGTTGAGTTGCTGCAACCGCCCTCTTCGCGAGCAGGCTCGCTCCCACAGGGTGTACACGGTCCAATATGGGAGCGAGCCTGCTCGCGATGGGGTCATTTCAGATACCACGCTGAAATACCCTCGCACCACAACGGTGCAACTCGCCCATCCCCTAGCACAAAACCGTGACTACCCAGTCACTGTTTTGGCCCACTCCGACCGAAAAACATGCCCTTCGTCGGAGCGTTTCCCCTCCTGAACCCTCGCTTACATCCCGACACAACCGATTGTCGAACAATTTACCCATTCGCCCCAACCCGCTCTAGGATCTGGCCTAGACTGATTTTTCAGTGGCCAAACCACTCGGTCATACCGACGAAAAAAAGTCGAAACTTTTGCTTCACGCCACAGGTCATCAGAACAACTGGGCGAAAGCGACTGGTGTAATCCTTGCAACGGCCTCACCACCCATTCTGCTTGCGCGTGTTGGGTCAGCATTTGCTCACCGATGCGTGGCGCCTTTGCGCCCGGCCACAGGACTTGGCCACGAAACAGCTTGTTTGAGACAAGAATCAGATCACACACGGGAGATACATATGATCAGTGCGGCATTGGATATTCAGGGAGAGCGTGCTCACCAGTCGCTTGGAGAATCGAGCACCATCAGTGTTCCCGGCAGCCGACAGATCAACGTACCCGGCACCAAGACGCTTGCTCCGGTAGCAAGCCAGAATCCCAACAAGAAAAAAGTGTTGTTCGTGACTTCGGAAATCGCCGATTTGGTCAAGACCGGCGGCCTCGGTGACGTCTCCGCCGCCCTGCCCCGGGCCATGGCTCATCTGCATGATGTGCGGGTGCTGATTCCCGGTTATCCGCAGGTGGTGCACAGCGAAAACCCGATTCACATCATCGGCGAGCTGGGTGGCCACGCCGCGCTGCCACCTTGCAAGATCGGTCGCATGGACATGCCCGATGGCCTGGTGATCTACGTGTTGATCTGCCCTGAACTCTACGAGCGTGAAGGTGGCCCTTACGGCGCCAACAACGGTCGCGACTGGCCGGACAACCATATCCGCTTTGCCCGTCTCGGCCTGGCCGCTGCCGACATTGCCGCCAATCTTGCGCAAATCCACTGGCGCCCGGATCTGGTGCACGCCCATGACTGGCCGGCTGGCCTCGCGCCCGCTTACATGCACTGGCGCGGGCAGCGCACGCCGACCCTGTTCACCATTCACAACCTTGCCTACCAGGGCGTGACGAGCCTCGGTTCCTGCCCGGAGCTGGGAATTCCCACCCATGCCCTGCAACAGGAAGGCATGGAGTTCTACGGCAAGATGTCGTTCCTCAAGGCCGGCATGGCCTATTCGAGCCATATCACTACGGTCAGCGCGACGTATGCGCAGGAAATCACCACGCCTGATTTCGGTTGCGGCCTCGACGGCTTCCTTGCTTCCAAGACCCAGCAAGGCCTGCTCAGCGGTATCCCGAACGGCATCGACGAGAGCTGGGATTCGGCGACCGACCCGCACCTGTTTGCCCCGTTCGCCATCGGCGACTGGGAAGGTAAAGCGGTCAATGCCGCCCATGTCCGTGAGCTGTTCGGCCTGAATGACTCCACCGGTCCGCTGTTCGCCGTGGTCTCGCGACTGGTCTATCAGAAAGGTCTGGACCTCACCGAAGCGGTGTCCGAGTTCATCGTGCAGAACGGTGGTCAGATCGCGATCATCGGTCGCGGCGAGCCGGAAGAAGAGCAAGCCATGCGTGAACTGGCCCTACGCTTTCCTGGCCAGATCGGCGTGCGGATCGGCTTCAACGAAACCGATGCCCGACGCATGTTCGCCGGCAGCGATTTCCTCTTGATGCCGTCGCGCTACGAGCCTTGCGGCTTGAGCCAGATGTACGCCCAGCGTTTCGGCTCGCTGCCGGTCGCGCGCAACACCGGTGGTCTGGCCGACACCATTGAAAACGGCGTCACCGGTTTCCTCTTCGATGAGTCCACCGTTGATAGCTACAAGGAAGCCCTGAGCCGCGCGTTCAAGGTCTTCGCCTTCCCGGAACTGCTCAATGCCATGCGCTGCCGCGCCATGGCTGCACCGTTCAACTGGAGCAAAGCGGTTGAACCGTACGCCGAACTTTACGAACAACTGGTCGCCAAGGCGTTGGGTAAAGCCAGCCACAAATAACCAGGGAGTTGCAGAAAATGCCGTCAAGGACCCAAGAAACCTGGCCCCACGGCGCGATCATGCTGGATGCCGAGCACACGCAATTTGCGTTGTGGGCGCCTGACGCGTTCTACGTCAGTGTGGAACTGGAGGATGGAAAATCGTTGCCCATGCTGCCCCAGGGCGACGGTTGGTTTGTAATCAAGGCCAATTGCCCGGCGGGCAGTCGCTACCGTTACTGCATCGATGGCGAACTGGAGGTGCCGGACCCGGCCTCCAGAGCGCAGGATGGTGACCTTGACCGCCACAGCGTGGTGGTCGACCCCCATGCCTATCAATGGCGGCACACGACCTGGAATGGTCGGCCGTGGAGCGAAGCGGTGATTTACGAGATGCACGTCGGTGCGCTCGGTGGATTTGCCGAAGTTGAACAGCATCTGGCGCGCTTGGTGGCGCTGGGCATAACCGCCATCGAACTGATGCCGCTGGCGCAATTCCCCGGTGATCGCAACTGGGGTTACGACGGGGTGCTGCCCTACGCGCCTCAAGCATCCTACGGCACCCCCGAACAACTCAAACACCTGATCGACAGCGCCCACGGCCATGGCCTGGCGGTGATTCTCGACGTCGTCTACAACCACTTCGGCCCCGACGGCAACTATCTGCATCGTTACGCCAAAGGTTTTTTCCGCGAGGACAAGCACACGCCATGGGGCGCCGCGATCGATTTCCGCCGTCCTGAAGTGCGTGAGTTCTTCATTGAAAACGCGCTGATGTGGCTGCTCGAATACCGTTTCGACGGTTTGCGCCTGGACGCGGTGCACGCGATTGAAGACCCGGATTTCCTCAGCGATCTGGCCCGCCGCATTCGCCAGCAGATCGACCCGACCCGGCACGTCTGGCTGACCGTCGAAAACGAGCTCAACCAGTCGAGCCTGCTGGAAAACGATTACGACGCGCAGTGGAACGACGACGGTCATAACGCGTTGCACGTGCTGCTGACCGGCGAAACCGACGCCTATTACGCCGACTATGCCGCGCAGCCCACCGAGCAACTGGTGCGCTGCCTGAGTCAGGGCTTCGTGTTTCAGGGCCACATCACTCGGCATGGCGAACCTCGCGGCGAGCCAAGCGAGCACCTGCCCTCCACCGCTTTCGTGCTGTTCCTGCAGAACCATGACCAGATCGGCAACCGTGCCTTTGGCGAACGTCTGCATCAGCTTGCCGACCCGCGTGCGGTGCAGGCGGCGACGGTGTTGTTGCTGCTGTCGCCGATGATTCCGCTGATGTTCATGGGCGACGAGTTTGCCGCCGAGCAACCGTTCCTGTTTTTCACTAGCCACCACGGTGAGCTGGCGAAACTGGTGCGTGAAGGTCGGCGCAACGAGTTCGCCGCATTCAGTGCCTTTACCGATCCGCACAAGCGCGAACAGATTCCCGATCCGAATGCCGAAAGCACTTTCCACGCTTCGCAGCCGCGATTGTCCGGCAGCGGCACGCCATTGCAACAGCAGACCCAAGAGCTCTATCGGCAACTGCTCAAGTTGCGGCACCAATACATCATTCCCAACCTCTCCGGGACCCAGGCTCTGGGCGCGCAGATGCTCGGCTATGGCGCGGTCAGCGCACGCTGGCGACTGGGCAACGGCAGTGAGCTGCGAATTGACCTGAACCTCAGTGACACGCCAGTGGTCAACCCTGCACAGACCGATACCGAGTGGCTGTTTCAACAGCCAGCCGCGATCGAGCTGTCGGACCCGAACCAACTGCCGGCGTACACCGCGCTCGTCAGCCTCACGGCCGCACCCCTTTTGCACCCCCTGGATGGAGAGCGCCTATGAGCGATGCGCAACTGGAAATACTCGCCAGTCGAGCCGGCCTTGCCGTCGACTGGATCGACGCCAACGGGCGTCAGCAAAAAGTCGCTCCCGCTGTGTTGCGCAATGTCCTGATCGGACTCGGTCACCCCGCCAGCACCGCGCAAGAAATCGATGCCAGCCTGCTGGAATTGCAAGAAGTCCAGCAAGACCGCCATTTGCCGCCCCTGCTGACCTGCGACGTTGGCGTTGCCCTCGACCTGAGTCGCTACTTCACACCGGAGACGCCCTGCGAGATTCATCTTGAAGACGGCTCGCAGATGAACCTCAAGCTGGACAACGAAGCCATGTTGCCCGGCTTGATTCCGGTCGGTTACCAGCAAGTGCACATCGGCGATCAGTATTTCACTCTCGCTGTGGCGCCTGAGCGTTGTTTCAGCGTTGGCGATGCGGTCGATAGCCCGGTCCCGCGCGCCTGGGGTCTGAGCGCCCAGTTGTATTCGCTGCGCCGTCCGGGTGACGGTGGCTTCGGCGACACCCAGGCGCTGGAAGAGCTGGTCCGCGTGGCCGGCGAGCGTGGTGCCGATGCACTGGCGATCAGCCCGATGCACGCGATGTTCAGTTCCGATCATGGCCGCTACAGCCCCTATTCGCCGTCCAGCCGCTTGTTTCTCAATTCACTGTATGCCGCGCCGGGCAGCATTCTCGGCGAGCGCGCATTGCGTGACGCAATCGATGCCAGTGGCCTGGCCGCGCAGTTCGACCAGTTGGAAAATCTCAAGCTGATCGACTGGCCTGCCGCCGCACAAGCCAAGCAGAAACTGCTG
The DNA here is from genome assembly GCF_019145195.1 of Pseudomonas siliginis. Classification (GTDB taxonomy): domain Bacteria; phylum Pseudomonadota; class Gammaproteobacteria; order Pseudomonadales; family Pseudomonadaceae; genus Aquipseudomonas; species Aquipseudomonas siliginis. The sequence goes on along the minus strand of NZ_JAHSTW010000001.1, from coordinate 149,176 downwards.
CAAGCCTTGTATGACGGCTTCGTCGCTGGCGAGCATCCTCTGCACGCCGACTTCGCCAGCTTCCGGCATGCCGGTGGCGAAGCGCTGGAGAACCATTGCCGCTTCGAAGCGATTCAGGAAATGCGCGCCGCCCGTGGCGAAAGCCTCGACTGGCGCGAATGGCCGGAGCACTGGCACGACCCGCGCGGCGCGGCGCTGGGCGCTTTTGCCGAAGAATATGCCGAGCGCATCGGTTATTTCGCCTTCTGCCAATGGCTGATCCATCGCTGCCTCGAGCGCGTGCAATCTGCCGCGCGCAGTGCCGGCATGGGCATTGGCCTGATCGCCGACCTCGCCGTCGGTGCTGACGGTGCCGGCAGTCAGGCCTGGAGTTTTCAGGATGAATTGCTCGCCTCGCTGACCGTCGGCGCGCCACCGGACATTCTCAATCGCAGCGGTCAGGGTTGGGGTATTTCCGCCTTCTCGCCGGAAGGGCTGATCCGCAATGGTTTCCGTGCCTTCATCGAGATGCTGCGCGCCAACTTCGCCCACGCCGGAGGCCTGCGCATCGACCATGTCATGGGCCTGCAACGCCTGTGGGTGATTCCCAACGGCGCCGCCCCGGCCGATGGCGCCTATCTGTATTATCCGTTCGACGACATGCTGCGTCTGCTGGCCCTCGAGTCGCATCGGCATCAAGCCATCGTGCTCGGTGAAGACCTCGGCACCGTGCCGGAAGGCCTGCGGGAAAAACTCGCTGCGCGCTCGATTCTGGGCATGCGCGTGCTGTTGTTCGAACAGGACAATACCCGCTTCAAACCGATTCTCGACTGGCCGGATGATGCCCTGGCGACCACCAGCACCCATGACCTGCCAACACTCAATGGCTGGTGGCATGGCCGCGATATCGACTGGAACGCGCGCCTCGGTCTGGTCGATGCCAACGGCGAAATCGACTGGCGCCGGCATCGCGAGCGTGAACGCGAAGGCCTGCGCGATGCGCTGCGTCAGGATCCGCAAAACTTCCGCGAAGAGTCCCACGAAGCCGATCAAGTGGTCGATGCCAGTGTGCGTTTCCTCGGCCACACCCGCGCGCCGCTGGTGCTGCTGCCGCTGGAAGATGCCCTGGGTATCGATGAACAGCCGAATCTGCCTGGCACCACCGATTCACATCCGAACTGGTCGCGACGCTTGCCCGGTCCCAGTGAAGCGTTGCTGGACGGCCCCGATGCCGCCCGCCGCCTGGAACTGCTGGCCTGCGCGCGCCTTCAAGCCTCTGAGCGTGACCAATGAATCAACAGCAAATCCAGCCACTGCGCGCCACGTTGCGCCTGCAATTTCATAAAGGTTTTACTCTCGAACAAGCGGTGCCACTGGTGCCGTACTTTGCCCGCCTCGGCATCAGCCATATCTACGCCTCGCCCCTGCTGGCGGCGCGCGCCGGTTCCATGCATGGCTACGACGTGGTCGACCCGACCCAAGTCAATCCGGAACTGGGCGGCGAGCCTGCATTGCGCAAACTGGTCAGCACCCTGCGTGAACACAACATGGGCCTGATTCTCGACATCGTGTCCAACCACATGGCCGTGGGCGGCAATGACAACCCGTGGTGGCTCGACCTGCTGGAATGGGGACGCCTGAGCCCGTACGGCGAATTCTTCGACATTCAGTGGCACTCGCCGGACCCGTTGATGGAAGGCCAGTTGTTGCTGCCGTTTCTCGGCAGCGATTACGGTGTGGCGTTGCAGGAAGGCACGCTGAAGCTCAAATTCAACGCGCAGACCGGGACTTTTTACGTTGAGCACTACGACCACCACTTCCCGATCTGCCCGAACAATTACGGCGAACTGCTCAAGTCCGACGACACGCTGAAGTCCCTGGCAGATCGCTTCAGCACACTCAGCTACCAGACCGATGCCCACTCGCTGGCGATGCCGCTCAAGCAAGAGTTGCGCGAGCTGGCAAGCGATCCGCGTGTTCTGGCCACCATCGAAAGCAATGTCGCCCACTACGATTCCACCACTGACGAGGGCTTTCACAAGCTCCACGAGTTACTGGAACGGCAGAGTTATCGCCTGGCCAGTTGGCGCACGGCGGCGGACGACATCAACTGGCGGCGCTTCTTCGACATCAACGAGCTTGGCGGCCTGCGCGTAGAGCGTCCGGCGGTGTTCGAAGCGACCCACGGCAAAATCTTCCAATTGGTCGAAGAAGGTCTGGTCGACGGATTGCGCATCGACCACATCGACGGCCTCGCCGACCCGCGTGGCTACTGCCGAAAATTGCGCCGTCGCCTTGATCACTTGGCGCCGGGACGTCACCTGCCCATCTATGTCGAGAAGATCCTCGGCGAGGGCGAAACCCTGCGCCGCGACTGGAGCGTCGACGGCACCACCGGCTACGAGTTCATGAACCAGCTGTCGCTGCTGCAACACGACCCGGACGGCGAACAGGTGCTCGGCGAACTCTGGCAGCGCCGCACCGAGCGCCCGGCTGCGTTCATGGAAGAAGCGCAACTGGCCCGTCAGCAAATCCTCAACGGCTCGCTGGCCAGCGACTTCGAAAGCGTCGCGCAGGCGCTGCATCAAGTAGCGCGTGATGACCTGATGACCCGCGACCTGACCCTGGGCGCGATTCGCCGCGTGCTGCATGCGTTGATCGTGCACTTCCCGGTTTATCGCACTTACATCAGCGCCATGGGCCGTTCCGAGCAGGACGAAGCGATTTTCCAGCACGCCATGGAAGGTGCGCGGCAAACCCTCAGCGAAGCCGACTGGCCAGTGCTCGACTCGGTCGCCAGCTGGCTCGGCGGCACGCCTTGGCGCCGCAAGCCACGGGGGCGCTCGCGCAAGATCCTCAAGCATGCGTGCGTGCGTTTCCAGCAACTGACTTCGCCGGCAGCTGCCAAAGCAGTGGAAGATACCGCGCTGTATCGCTCGGCGGTGCTGCTGTCGCGCAATGATGTCGGTTACAACACCGAGCAATTCAGCGCGCCAGTCAGCGAGTTCCACGAAGTCAATCAACAGCGCATGGCCGAGTTTCCTGACAACCTGCTCGCGACTGCCACCCATGACCACAAGCGCGGCGAAGACACCCGTGCCCGGCTGGCCGTGCTCAGCGAACGCAGCCATTGGTACGCCGATCAGGTTGAACTGTGGCGCGCCCTCGCCCGCCCGGTGCGCATCGAAGATGACGCGCCTTCCGCTGGCGACGAACTGATCCTCTATCAGGCATTGCTTGGCAGTTGGCCGCTGGACCTGCAGGACGATGACCAGGCCAGTTTCGCCGATTACGCCAAGCGCATCTGGCAGTGGCAACAGAAAGCCCTGCGCGAAGCCAAGCTGCAAAGCAGCTGGAGCGCGCCGAACGAAACGTATGAAAACGCAGCGCAAGCCTTCACGGAAAAACTGCTGACCGGCCAAGAAGGCGAGTTGCTGCGTGCGGCGCTGAGCAAGACCGTCACCAGCATCGCCGCTGCCGGCGCGCTCAACGGGCTGGCGCAAACCTTGCTGCGCATGACTGTACCGGGTGTGCCGGATCTGTACCAGGGCAACGAGTACTGGGACTTCAGTCTGGTCGACCCGGACAACCGCCGCCCGGTGGATTACGCCGCCCGCGAGCAAGCGTTGCAGGCATCCGTGCCGGGTACCGAACTGCTCAAGGACTGGCGTGACGGGCGCATCAAACAGGCGCTGATCAGCGAGGTGCTGAACCTGCGCAAAGACCACAGCGAGCTGTTCCGCCGTGGCGATTACCAGCCATTGGAAGTGCTGGGCAGTCAGGCGCACAACGTGCTGGCATTCGCGCGTGAACACCAAGGCGTACGGGCGATTGTGGTGGTGCCGGTGCGTTGCGCAACGTTGCTGGAAAACAGTGCCATCCCGCAGGTCGATGCGCTGCGCTGGGGCGATACGCGGGTGGTTTTACCGTCTGCCGCTTCGGATGCAAACCTGAAGGGACTTTTTGCAAGCAGCGTAGTCACACAAAACAGGGAGCTGAATGTCAGCGAAGCGCTGGGGGATGTCCCGGTCAATCTCTTTATCCAACACTTAACACAAGCATGAGTTCAGTTCAGGAGCATTGCGATGAGCACCGACGATAAACGCATTCGCGAATTCGCCTATCAGATCTGGGAGTCAGAAGGGAAACCTGAAGGCCACGAAGAACGTCATTGGGAAATGGCGCGCAAGTTGGCCGAGGCCGAGGCGCTGGCACCGAAGAAGCCACCCAAGGCGGCTGGCAGCAAAGTGGCTGGCAAGACTACAGGCGCAGCAGCGAAAAGCAGCGACGGCAAGACACCGGCAGCCGCCAAAGCCAAACCAGCGGCGAAAGCCAAGCCTGCGGCCACGGCCAAAGTAGTCCCGCCGGGCGAAAAGGCTGCCGAGAAAAAGCCGCGAGCAGCGAAAAAGCCTCCGGCGAACTGACCCGATCCATATTTGAACTGAATGACTGTGTGGCGAGCGTGCTCGCCACAAGGGGTTCTTGCGCCCCGAAGAAAGCCCCTTATTGGGAAAAACACACAACCCTGTGGGAGCGAGCCTGCTCGCGAAAGCGCTAGGTCAGTTGGTGAAGATGTCGAATGTACCGACGCTTTCGCGAGCAGGCTCGCTCCCACCAGGAAATCTCATTGCCCGAACTGTCCCGTTTTTTTGCAGGAGCAATCATGACCCGTCCAAAGAAAGCCGAACCCGCTGCGCACGCCGAGCCGTCGAGAATCCGTGAAGGCCTGCCCTTCCCGCTCGGTGCGACCTGGGATGGTCTGGGGGTGAACTTTGCTCTGTTTTCCGCCAACGCCACCAAGGTCGAGCTGTGCATTTTCGACGATGCCGGCGAAGTCGAACTCGAACGCATCGAGCTGCCGGAATACACCGATGAGATCTACCACGGCTACCTGCCGGATGCGCATCCTGGCTTGATCTACGGCTACCGCGTTTATGGTCCTTATGACCCGGCCAATGGTCACCGTTTCAACCACAACAAACTGCTGATCGACCCTTACGCCAAACAATTGGTCGGCGAGCTGAAATGGTCGGAGGCGCTGTTCGGCTACACCATCGGCCACCCCGACGCCGACCTCAGTTTCGACGAGCGTGACAGCGCGCCATTCGTGCCCAAGTGCAAGGTCATCGACCCGGCGCACACCTGGGGCAATGACCATCGCGTTAGCGTGCCGTGGGACAAGACCATCATTTATGAAACCCACGTGCGCGGCATCAGCATGCGTCACCCGTCGGTGCCGGAAAACCTGCGTGGCACCTTCGGCGGTCTGATGGTCGACGACGTGCTCGAGCACATTCGCAAGCTCGGTGTTTCGTCTGTCGAACTGCTGCCGATTCACGCCTTCGTTAACGATCAGCATCTGCTGCAAAAGGGCATGACCAACTACTGGGGCTACAACAGCATTGCGTTCTTCGCCCCGGACCCGCGTTATCTGGCCAGTGGCAAGATTGCCGAATTCAAGGAAATGGTCGCGCACCTGCACGATGCCAACCTCGAAGTCATTCTCGACGTGGTCTACAACCACACCGCCGAAGGCAACGAGCAAGGCCCGACCCTGTCGATGCGCGGTATCGACAACGCCTCCTACTACCGCTTGATGCCCGACGACAAGCGCTACTACATCAACGACTCCGGCACCGGTAACACCCTGGACCTGAGCCACCCATGCGTGCTGCAAATGGTCACCGACTCCCTGCGCTACTGGGCCAGCGAGATGCACGTCGATGGTTTCCGCTTCGACCTGGCAACCATTCTTGGCCGTTACCACGATGGTTTCGACGAGCGCCACAGCTTCCTCGTCGCCTGCCGTCAGGACCCGGTGCTGCGTCAGGTGAAGATGATCGCCGAACCTTGGGACTGCGGTCCCGGCGGTTATCAGGTGGGCAACTTTCCGCCGGGCTGGGTCGAGTGGAACGACAAGTTCCGCGACACCGTGCGTGCGTTCTGGAAAGGCGACGACGCTCAGCTTGCCGATTTCGCCAGCCGCATGACCGCTTCCGGGGAGATGTTCAACCAGCGCGGGCGCCGGCCGTATTCGTCGGTGAACTTCATCACCGCCCACGACGGTTTCACTCTCAACGATCTGGTCTCGTACAACGACAAGCACAACGAAGCCAACGACGAAAACAATCAGGACGGCAGCAACAACAACCTGTCGTGGAACCACGGCGTCGAAGGCCCGACCGACGATCCGGAAATCATCGCTTTGCGCCATCGGCAGATGCGCAATTTCTTCGCCACTCTGCTGCTGGCCCAAGGTACTCCGATGATCGTCGCCGGTGACGAGTTCGCCCGCACCCAGGACGGCAACAACAACGCCTATTGCCAGGACAGCGAGATCGGCTGGGTCAACTGGGACCTGAGCGAGGACGGCAAGGCCCTGCTCAAGTTCGTCAAACGCCTGATCAAGCTGCGCCTGACTTATCCGATCCTGCGTCGCGGACGCTTCCTGGTCGGCGAGTACAACGAAGACATCGGCGTCAAGGACGTAACCTGGCTGGCACCGGACGCTACCGAGATGACCACCGAGCACTGGCACGATGCACACAACCGCTGCCTCGGTATGCTGCTCGACGGTCGCGCGCAGGAAACCGGCATCCGTCGCAAAGGTGCCGACGCGACGCTGCTGCTGGTGGTCAACGCGCACCATGACATCGTCAACTTCACCCTGCCGGAAGTACCGGATGGTGGCTTCTGGACGTGCATGATTGATACCAATCAGCCATCGATTCGCGGCCAGGAACGCTTCGAATTCGGTCACGAGTATTCGGTGACCGGGCGTTCGTTGCTGTTGTTTGAACTGCAACGCGACGAAGAAGATTGATATGGACTTTCAACATTATCTGGCCCGCCGTCCGCCAGATTACGCCGATACCAATGCCCTCGGCCGTTGCCTGCGGGCAATGGTCGAGGCCGGCCTTGACCGCTTGCCGTTGCCCGGCAGCGGTCACACGCTGGAGCGCTTTCAGCGTCTATCGGAGGTGGGCGGACACGATCTTGGGCTGTGCAAACTCTATGAAGGCCACACGGATGCGCTGGCGATCATCGAGCAATTGGGCGGTACGCCAACCCCAGGCAGCACGTGGGGCATGTGGGCTGCCGAGCCGCCGCAGGCACGGGTGAAAGTCACGCCGTCCGGGCACATGGTGACGCTGAACGGGCGCAAGGCCTGGTGCTCTGGCGCTGCGGTGCTCAGCCACGCCTTGCTCACCGCATGGGACGCGGACGGTCAGCAGCAATTGGTTGCAGTCGCACTCGATCAACTTGGCGTGACCATCACCGATCAAGGCTGGCAAGCGGTGGGCATGGCGGCCACCGGCAGCGTCGAAGTGCTCTTTGACAACGCCGAAGCGCAGGCCATCGGCAACCCCGGTGATTACCTGCAACGGCCGGGGTTCTGGCAGGGCGGGATCGGTATTGCGGCTTGCTGGTATGGCGCTTCACGGCGGATTGCCGAAGGGCTGCGTCAGCATTGCGCGCAACGCGATGAACCGCACGCCCTCGCCCATCTCGGTGCGACTGACACAGCACTGCAAGCGGCAGCCGATGTGTTGCGCTTCAGCGCGCTGCAAATCGATGCGCAGCCTGAGGCTGACGCTGAACTGCTGGCCCGTCGCGCCCGCGCGGTGGTCGAGCAGTCTGCCGAACAGGTCATGCGTGAGGTCGGGCGCGCGCTGGGTGCCGGGCCGTTTTGTCAGGATCGGCATTTTGCGCGACTGAGTGCCGACTTGCCGGTGTTTCTACGCCAGAGTCACGCCGAACGCGACCTTGCTGCGCTGGGCCAGCACATTGCTGGTCAATCCTGCGAGGTCTGGGCGTTATGAAGGACAACCCGATCGTCGGCCAGGGCACTTCACTGCAGCAATGGCAGGGTTCGCAGCGTCTGGCCGAACTGCCCGCCATCGACGTTCTTGACCTGGTACCGCTGGGTTCGCGGGCGGTGATCATCGCGCCGCATCCGGATGATGAAGTACTCGGTTGCGGCGGCATCATGCAGTTGCTGGCGGCAGCCGGACGGCCGTTGCAATTGATCTCGGTCACCGATGGCAGCGCCAGTCACCCCGGCTCGCAACGCTGGACGGTCGAACGCTTGAGCGTAGTGCGACCGCAGGAATCCGCCGAAGCGCTGCGCCGCCTCGGCTTGCCGATGCACAGCCTGAAATGGCTGCGCGGCGGGTTTACCGACACCCAAGTGGCGGCTCAGGAAATCGAGTTGAGCGAATTCATCGCCGGTTATCTGCATGCCAGTGACGTGGTTTTCACTACCTGGCGCCAGGACGGCCACAGCGATCACGAGGCCGTCGGCCGCGCCAGTGTCGAGGCGGCGCGACGCGTTGGTGCGACCTGCCATGAACTTCCGGTCTGGACCTGGCACTGGGCAACCCCGGAAGACGCCGCGGTGCCATGGGAGCGGGCGCGCAAGATTCTGTTGTCACCGACGCACATCGCGCGCAAACGCCACGCGGCCCACGCGTTCGCCAGCCAGTTGGAAGGCGACCGCGACGTCGGACTCGGGCCAGTACTTGCGCCCTATGTGCTCGATCGTTTGTTGCAACCTTTTGAAGTGGTGTTCCTGTGAGCGTCGATGATCGCTATTTCGACGGCCTGTTCGCGGGCAATGACGACCCGTGGGCGTTCCGCCAGCGCTGGTACGAACAGCGCAAGCGCGCGATCACCCTCGCCGCCCTGCCCCGTCCGCGCTACAGGTCGGTGTTCGAACCGGGTTGCGCCAACGGCGAACTGAGTGCAGAACTGGCTACGCGCTGCGACCGCCTGTTGTGCTGCGACACGGCGAGCGCGGCGGTGAAGCTGGCGCGCACTCGCTTGAGCGTATTCGAGCATGCCGAAGTCCGCCTGGGACGCCTTCCGGCTGACTGGCCGGAGGAAAAATTCGACCTGATCGTATTCAGCGAAATCGGCTACTACCTGGACGAAAAAGATCTGACAGAAATGATCCGCCGGATCAGTGAGTCACTGACCGCCGACGGCCAATTGCTGGCCTGCCACTGGCGCCCGCCGATCGAGGGCTGTCCGTTGAATGCGCGTCAGGTTCACGATCAGATCCACGATCAGTTGGCTTTGCCGCGTCTGGTGCTGCATCAGGAAGCGGATTTCATTCTCGAACTGTGGAGCCGCGAGCCACGCTCGGTGGCGGCACTGGAGGGCTTGCGTTGATCGGTATCGTGATTCCTGCACACAACGAAGAGGCGCTGCTCGATGAATGCCTGCGCGCCGCCCTGCGCGCCGGCCAGCATGCACAACTGGGCGGCGAGCCGGTGGAAATCCTGGTGGTGCTCGACAGTTGCAGCGACGCCTCGGCGCAGATTGTCAGCGCTTATCCGGTGCTGAGCCTGCAGATCGACGCACGCAACGTCGGCGAAGCCCGAGCCGCCGGTGCGCGACTGCTGCTCGAGCGCGGTGCCCGCTGGATCGCCTGCACCGACGCCGACAGCCGCGTCGCCGATGACTGGCTGGCGGCGCAACTGGGACTGGAGGCGGACGCAGTGTGCGGCACAGTCACCGTCGAGCACTGGCACGAATCGATCGATGAAGCGGCGCAGATTCGCTATCACCATCACTATCAGGCTCGCGATGGCCATCGACACATACACGGAGCTAACCTCGGTGTCAGTGCCGAGGCTTATCGTCTGGCCGGCGGTTTCAAGCCGCTGACCTGTGACGAGGACGTGCAACTGGTGCGTGCACTGGAGCGCAGCGGCGCCAATATCGCCTGGAGTCACCGTCCGCAAGTGCACACCAGCGCCCGTCTCGACAGTCGGGCCAAGGGCGGGTTCGGTGACTTTCTGCGCAATCTGGCACAGCTGGAATAAAAAATTACGGATCAGATTGATCTGTGACGCGACGAATCGGCTGTCTTGAGCAATACTCTGCCTCGCAGTAATCCAAGGGTTGGAGCACTGCACCGTTGCTATTCATTTGCCTTCACGGGCCGCGATCAGCGTTGGCTGCTCACGACTGAGGGCGAGATACCACAAGGACGTCGCACTCATGAAATCGTCATTGCTCAACGAACACGGCCTGCCGGCACAGATCTGGAACAGCGCGCCGCAACTCGACAATATTCCCGTCATCAACACCCACAGCCTGGTTCCCGCCGGCGCCCGCGCCGTGGTCATCGCTCCGCATCCGGGCGATGAAGTGGTCACCTGCGGCGGTCTGCTGCAATTACTTTCCAGCCTTGGCCATCCACTGCAATTGCTCTCGATTACCGACGGCAGCGCCAGCCACCCCGGCTCGCGGCAATGGTCGGAACAACGCCTGAGCGTGTTCCGCCCGCAGGAAAGCGTCGAAGCCCTGCGCCGCCTAGGCCTGCCCATGCACAGCCTGAAGTGGGTGCGCGGCGGCTTTACCGACAATGCACTGAGTGATCAGCAAAGCCAGCTCACCGAGTTCATCGGCCGTTATCTGCGACCGGGCGACGTAGTGTTCAGTACCTGGCGCAAGGATGGCCCGCCGGATCATGAAGTGGTTGGCCGCGCCAGTTTCGACGCGGCGCAAAAGGCCGGGGCGACCTACCATGATGTGCCGGTGTGGGCCTGGCACTGGCCGGAGCGCGAGCAGCAAATGATTCCCTGGGAACGCGCGCGCAAGCTGCGTCTCGACACCTGGACAGTCGCGCGCAAGAGCCACGCCACCCACGCGTACGCCAGCCAGCTCAAGGGCGAACCGGCCATCGGTATCGCCCCGCTGCTGCCCCCGGTGCTGCTGGAGCGGATGCGCTTGCCGTATGAAATCGTCTTCTTCTGAACGCCAAAGACCCCTCTGACACCGTGAAACCCTGTGGGAGCTGGCTTGCCAGCGATAGCGGTGTATCAGGCAACAGAGATACTGCTGATTTGGCCCCATCGCTGGCAAGCCAGCTCCCACAGAGTCCTGTGTACGATCAAACATTTCTGGAAGGAACTGCCACCCCCTCAAACCAGTCGCATGAACAGGCATGGCCCAATTCAGAGGAGTGAACGTGTCCAGCGATCCCAAGCGTCAAGTGGTCGACGCGCCAGTCATTCATCGCCTGCGGGTACTCACGGTCAACACCCACAAGGGCTTCACCGCGCTGAATCGGCGGTTCGTTCTCCCGGAGCTGCGCGAAGCGATGCGCAGTACCTCGGCCGATCTGGTGTTCCTGCAGGAAGTGGTGGGTGAGCACGAACGCCATTCCAGTCGTTACAACGACTGGCCGCAGACCTCGCAATACGAATTCCTCGCCGACAGTATGTGGAGCGACTTTGCCTACGGGCGCAACGCCGTTTACCCCGACGGCCATCATGGCAACGCGCTGCTGTCGAAATACCCGATCCGCGAATACCGTAATCTCGATGTATCGATCACCGGCCCAGAACGGCGCGGGCTGTTGCACTGCATCCTTGATGTGCCCGGGCATGCCGAGGTGCACGCGATCTGTGTGCATTTGAGTCTGCTGGAAAGCCATCGGCAATTGCAGTTGCAGCTGCTTTGCCAGTTGCTTGAATCACTGCCCGACGATGCGCCGGTGATCATTGCCGGCGATTTCAATGACTGGCAGTTACAGGGCAACGCCGCCCTCGCCCGTCGCGACTATTTGCACGAAGCTTTTGAACGTCATCATGGGCGCCCGGCGAAAACCTATCCGGCGCGTTTTCCGCTGTTGCGCCTGGACCGGATTTACCTGCGCAATGCCAGCAGCCACGATCCAAGGATTCTCGGCAACAAGCCGTGGACGCATTTGTCGGATCATCTTCCCTTGGCGGTTGAAGTGCACCTCTAGCTGCATTTTTGACAGCCATCTAATGACAGGTCCTTCTGGCAATTACCGCTCGGAAGGACCTTTCGTCGGCGGCAAAAAACCGTCATACGCACCCTTTGCAAGCGTTTTTCCATGCAAACAAGCACTTAGTTATGTGCAGAAAAACAAACGCTTGCGGCTGCTGATTTAAGCGCGCCATTCATCGTGCATTTTCTTGACGCGCGGGCATCGCTCTTCTTATCTCTACCTTACTACCCCCGGAATCACTACTGGGGCTGACCTTCCGGCACTCGCGAAATCGAGCAGCCGCGGTTCGCCCCGCTCTATTCGGTCGCCCCTCGTTCGGGGTAGGAGAGACGCCAAACACGAGATGACGCATGCGCTTGCAAGGTAGACCTCCATGAAAACTTCACTGACCCCAAATGAACTGAAAATCACCCTTTGCACAGTGTCAGGTTCGCTGTTGCTGTGCTCGTCCATGGAGGCGCATGCGGGATCTGCGGCGGATGAGCCCGCGTGGTATCGCGCCGATGTCCCTGTGATGACCTTGCCAGTGACCGTGATAACACCCGGACCGCTGCCATTGAGTCAGCAAAGCTCGCGCCTGATCACCGAAGATCTTGCGCCCTCCGCATGGGACGAGCTGTACGGCAAAAGCGCTCGACGAGCACAGACCGACGCACTGTCTTCCGGCTATGCGATGGCCGGTGGCGAGTTCAAAGGTCCGGCCGTGATCACGTTGAAAAGCGGTAATGGGACTACCCAGACCCTTGGTCTCATAGGTGGCGACAATCAGGTCCAGCTGAATGCCGCTGGTTCGCTGACCCGACGTGCCCTCGCCGACCGCAACACTGACAGCCTCAACCTGCAAGGCCAGAGCCTTGGCGCCTATTACAGCCTGGTCGGCGCGCAGGGCTGGCACGTCGACCTCTCGGCCAGCGGCGGTCGGGTGAGCGGTTTCAGTCGGACCCCGCAAGGCAATCGGCAAGCCACCGAAGGCAATGCGCTGACCTTTTCCGTCGAAGGCGGTTATCCGATCGGCTTGAGTGACAACTGGGTGGTCGAACCACAGGCGCAACTGATCAACCAGCGCATCAGCCTCGACGCGCCTTATGCAGGCTCGGGCAACGCCTCGCCGACCGACCTCACCGCGTGGAGTGGCCGTGTCGGTGCGCGATTGAAAGGCAGTTATGACTTGAACGGGTTGCCTGTTGAACCCTACGTGCGCACCAACCTTTGGCACACCGTTTACACCGGCAGCACGGTGACGCTCGATCAGGTCGACAAGATCAGCAGCAGCCGCAAATCATCGACAGTGGAATTGGGCTTGGGACTGGTGGCGCGGGTCACGCCGGCGTTAAGCCTGTACATGAGCGCCGATTACAGCAGCGATGTGGATGACAATGATCTGAACGGCATTATCGGCAGCCTCGGCGTGCGGATGCGCTGGTGATCTCCAGACTACCGAAAACCCTGTGGGAGCTGGCTTGCCAGCGATGGCGGCGTGTCAGTCAACAAAAATGCTGAATATGACGGCCTCATCGCGGGCAAGCCCGCTCCCACAGTTTTACTGTTCCTGGATCAGCCCTGCGGCTTGAGAATCAACACCGCCAACGGCGGAAGATTCAGTTCCAGCGACAACGATTGACCATGACTCGGTACTTCATCGGTCAATGCCCCGCCGCCATTGCCATAGTTGGAGCCGGCGTAAATGTCGGCGTCACTGTTGAACAGCTCGGTCCAGCGCCCGGCAAACGGCACGCCGACCCGATACGCCTGGCGCGGTACCGGCGTAAAGTTGGCAACCACCAGCACTGGCGAGCCATCCTTGCTCCAGCGCAACCAAGCGTAAACGCTGTTGATCGCATCATCGCCAATCAACCACTGGAAGCCCTGCGGCGCATCGTCCTGGTCGTGCAGCGCCGGCTCTTCGCGATACAGCCGGTTGAGATCGCCAACCAGTTTCTGCACGCCTTTGTGCTCGGAATACTGCAGCAGGTACCAGTCCAGCTGCTGATCGTGGTTCCACTCGCGCCATTGTCCGAACTCGCAGCCCATGAACAACAGCTTTTTGCCCGGATGAGTCCACATGAAGCTCAGATAGGCGCGCAGGTTGGCAAACTTCTGCCAGCGATCGCCAGGCATCTTGTCGATCAGCGAGTGCTTGCCGTGCACCACTTCGTCGTGGGAAATCGGCAGGATGAAGCGCTCGGACCAGGCGTAGACCAGACCAAAACTCAACTCATTGTGGTGATGGGCGCGGTACACCGGATCCTGCTGGATGTAATGCAGCGAGTCGTGCATCCAGCCCATGTTCCATTTGTAGGCAAACCCGAGACCGCCCTGCTGGGTGCTCTGACTGACGCCCGGCCATGCGGTGGATTCTTCGGCAATCACCAGCGCACCCGGCGCTTCCAGTTCAACCACGTCGTTCAAATGCCGCAGGAAGTCGATGGCCTCCAGGTTCTCGCGACCGCCGTGGCGGTTCGGCACCCATTCGCCAGCCTTGCGCGAATAGTCGCGGTACAGCATCGAAGCCACGGCATCCACCCGCAGGCCGTCGATATGAAAGTGTTTCAGCCAGTGCAACGCCGAGGCCAGCATGTAGCCGTGCACTTCAGTGCGGCCGAGGTTGTAGATCAGCGTGTCCCAATCCTGATGGAAGCCCTCCAGCGGATTGCCGTATTCGTACAGCGCGGTGCCGTCGAACTGCGCCAGACCGTGGGTATCGGTGGGGAAATGCGCCGGCACCCAGTCGAGGATCACGCCGATGTCGGCCTGGTGACAGGCGTTGACGAACTCGGCGAACTGATCCGGCGTGCCATAACGCGCACTCGGGGCGAACTGCGAAAGCAACTGATAACCCCAGGAACCACCGAACGGGTGTTCCATGATCGGCATCAATTCGATGTGGGTGAAGCCCAGCTCTTTCACATAAGGAATCAGCCGCTCGGCCAGTTCCGGCCAGGTGTACTGGCGCGCGACTTCGCCGAGATCATCCAGCTCGCACTGCCAGGAACCGGCGTGCAACTCATAGATCGACAAAGGCTTGGAGCGCTGCTGGCGATCCTGACGGGAATTCATCCAGTCGTGATCCTGCCAGTCGATCTGCAGGGGCGAGGCAACTTTCGAAGCGGTGTCCGGCGGCAGGCTGGTGGCCAGTGCCATCGGGTCGGCCTTGAGCGGCAAAATGCCGTGGGCGCCGAGGATTTCGTACTTGTACAACTCCCCCGCTTGCAGGCGCGGGATGAACAACTCCCACACGCCCGAAGGATGGCGCAGACGCATCGGGTGACGACGACCGTCCCAGACGTTGAAATCGCCGACCACCGACACACGGCGGGCATTCGGCGCCCACACGGCAAAGCGCACACCGTCCACGCCATCAACGGTTTTCAGCTGCGCACCGAGGCAAGCACTGAGGTCACGGTGATTGCCTTCGGCGAACAGATACAAATCCATTTCGCCGAGCAGCTGACCAAAGCTGTACGGATCTTCGGCGACCTGCTCGCCACCGGCCCAGCGCGTACGCAACAGGTACGGTCGCGCCTGATCGAAATGGCCGACAAACAGCCCCGGCGTCTCGGTCATCTCCAGCGGGCCAAGCTCTTCACCGCTGTCCTTGTCCAGCACCGTCACACTCAGCGCACCGGGCAGATAAGCGCGGATGAACTGCCCACCAGCGCCATCGCCGTGCGGGCCGAGAATGGAAAACGGGTCCTGATGTTCAGCGCGCACCAAAGCATCGATGTCGCGCGCCGAGGGTAACAATGCTTCCTTTACCACACCCTGTTCCTTGTTCGAGAAACTCATGACTACTCTCCACCAAGATCGGAAAAGGGTTTAAGCCCTGTCAATAATCCATACAAGCCGTGCAATGGCACGGGCAGCCACGTTGGGCGGTTTTCCGCCTCGTAGGCCACTTCATAAGCGGCTTTTTCCAGGCCAAACAACGCCAGCGCGGCGTCGGCACCCTCAGGATCCTGCCAGGCATGCTCAAGACTAGCTGCTGCCTCGCGGTATGCCTGGACAAATGCCTCGCGTGCTTCGCGCAGATAACGCTCGGCGACCCGTTTGCGCGCCGCTTCGGCTTCGACGCTGTTATCGACGTTGTGCACATTGATGGTCATCGCCGCTGCGTAATCGAACGAACGCAGTACGCCGCTGACATCCTTGTACGGGCTGTGCTTGCCGCGACGCTCGCTCAATGGCCGCGCCGGTTCGCCCTCAAAGTCGATCAAGTAGGCGTCGCCCTTGATCACCAGCACTTGGCCCAAATGCAAGTCGCCATGCACCCGAATGCGCAAGCCGCCGGTGGCTTTCTTCGCCAGATCCTGCACATGGGCAAGAATGGTTTTCTTCTCGTCGAGCAGACGCTTGACCAGTTTCTGATCCGCCGCGTTCAACTCGCCTTGATGCTGTTTGAGCAGTTTCAAGGCGTGTTCGACTTGGGCGGTGACGTCCTTGCCTGTCGTGGCCATGTCCTTGCTCGACGACACTTGCGGCGCAAAGTCGGCGTTGTCGGTTGGCGCAGCGAGCACCTGATGCATCTCGCCCAGACGTTGGCCGAGCATGCCGGCGAAGTCCTTCAGCTCGCCGAGCGCGTTGTAATGCTGCTCCTGCTCGGACATGGCGTCGGCCAGCTCATCGCGCAACGCCCGTTCGAGGTTGTTCTGCGTCCATTCCCATGCATCGCCCTGATTGCTCAGGTAACCCTGGGCGATCATCAGCAAGTTGTCTTCCCCCTGCGCGTCACGGCGAATCACCGAACCCAGCAGTGGCGAGATATTGGCAAACCCGGCCTCGGTCAGGTAAGCGCTCATCTCCAGTTCCGGGTGTACGCCAGAAGCCACTTTGCGTATCAGCTTAAGCACCAGGCTGTTGCCGACAACCACGGAGCTGTTCGATTGCTCGGCCGACAGGTAGCGCACATCCGACTCGGCGCCGAGGCCGAGTTTTTCCAGATGATCTGTCTGTTCGAAGCGGATTTCGCCTTCGATCGACTCCAGTACGGTGTTGTTCTGCATGCCTTGCAGAACGGCGCGGACGAAGGTTTCCAGGCTGAACGCATCGGTAATCAGGCCGACCTGACGCACACGGCGTACACGCGATAGCGCCAATTGCTGCGGCAACGGCGGGCCGACATGGTCTTCGGCAATGAAGCCGAACGGCAGTTGATAACGGTTGGTCTGGCCACCGCTGGTGACTTCGATTTCGCTGAGCAGCACCGGATGCTGGGCATCACCGAAACGCACGCCGTAAGCCAGATTGACCTTCTCGATCGCCGCGTCCTTGCCGGCGAACCAGCGACGGTTCTGCAGCCAGCTCGGCAGAATGCTTTGCTCCAGCGTCGTCCGCGATGGCGCTTCGAGCAGTTCTTCCATGCGTTTTTTCAGTACCAGCGTGGTGAAGTCCGGCAGGCTCTGCGCCGGCTCGACGTGCCAGCTCGGCATCTGGTTTTCTGCCGCCAGTGCAAACCAATAGAAACCGTACGGCGCCAGGGTCAGGAGGAAATTCAACTGACCGATCGGCGGGAACGCGTTACCGCCGAGCATTTCCACCGGCACCATGCCGACATACGCCGACAGGTCCAGTTCGACCGCTTGCGCACTGCGCGAGACGTTGGCCACGCACAGAATGATTTCGTGCTTGCCGTCGGCATCGGTGTATTCGCGGGTGTAAGCCAGCACGCGACGGTTGCTCGGCGAGAGCATTTTCAAGGTGCCACGGCCGAAGGCTTTCGACTGCTTGCGCACCGCGAGCAGGCGCCGCGTCCAGTTCAACAGCGAGTGCGGATCGCCGGACTGGGTTTCTACGTTGACCGACTGATAGCCATACTGCGGGTCCATGATCGGCGGCAGTACCAGACTGGCCGGATCGGCGCGGGAGAAACCGCCGTTGCGGTCGATCGACCACTGCATCGGTGTACGCACGCCATCGCGGTCGCCGAGGTAGATGTTGTCGCCCATACCGATTTCGTCGCCGTAATACAGGGTCGGCGTGCCGGGCATCGACAGCAGCAGGCTGTTGAGCAGTTCGATGCGGCGACGGTCGCGTTCCATCAACGGTGCGAGACGACGGCGAATACCGAGGTTGATCCGCGCGCGACGGTCAGCCGCGTAGTAATTCCACAGGTAATCGCGCTCACGGTCGGTGACCATTTCCAGGGTCAGCTCATCGTGATTACGCAGGAAAATCGCCCACTGACAGTTCGCCGGAATCTCCGGGGTCTGACGCAGGATGTCGGTGATCGGAAAACGATCTTCCTGCGCCAGCGCCATGTACATGCGCGGCATCAGCGGGAAATGGAAGGCCATATGGCATTCGTCGCCATTGACGCCAGCGGCATCGGTATCGCCGAAATACAGCTGAGTGTCTTCCGGCCATTGGTTGGCCTCGGCCAGCAGCATGCGGTCGGGGTAGTTGGCGTCGATCTCGGCACGGATCTGCTTAAGGACGTCGTGGGTCTCGGGCAGGTTTTCGTTGTTGGTGCCGTCGCGCTCGATCAGGTACGGAATCGCATCGAGGCGCAGGCCGTCGATGCCCATGTCCAGCCAGTAGCGCATCACCGACAACACGGCTTTCATGACTTGCGGGTTATCGAAGTTCAGATCCGGCTGGTGCGAGTAGAAGCGGTGCCAGAAGTACTGACCGGCGACCGGGTCCCAGGTCCAGTTGGACTTCTCGGTGTCGAGGAAGATGATCCGCGTGCCGTCGTATTTCTGGTCGTCATCGGACCAGACGTAGAAATCCCGCGCCGCCGAACCCGGCTTGGCTTTACGCGCACGCTGGAACCACGGGTGCTGGTCGGAGGTGTGGTTGATGACCAGTTCGGTAATCACCCGCAGACCGCGCTTGTGCGCTTCGGCAATGAAGCGCTTGGCGTCGGCCATGGTCCCATAGTCGCTGTGCACGCCACGGTATTCGGCGATGTCGTAACCGTCGTCGCGACGTGGCGAGGGATAGAACGGCAGCAGCCAGATGGTATTGACGCCGAGGTCGGCAATGTAATCGAGTTTGGCGATAAGCCCGGGAAAGTCGCCGATCCCGTCATTGTTGGAGTCGAAAAACGATTTGACGTGAACCTGATAGATCACCGCGTCCTTGTACCAGAGCGGGTCTTTGATGAAGGCGGCTGCCTTGGGTTTCTTCGCCATGTGGAACTCCTGAAAAATTCTCTGATACACCGAGGGACTCGCAGTGGTGAGCCCCTGTGGCGAGGGGATTTATCCCCGTTCGGCTGCGCAGCAGTCGCAAATTGTTAACGCGGTGCAGCTTGAAAAAAGGGGCCGCTGCGCGCCCCAACGGGGATAAATCCCCTCGCCACAAGTGCGGTGCAAATGTTACGAAGCTGTAATTCGCCAAATCCCGAACGGCTGATACGCCGGGTCGATGCGCATGAACTGATATTTGCCGTGCCAGTCCCAGCGATGGCCATTCATCAAATCTTCGCCATGGGTGGTGGCGTCGTCCGGCAGGCCCATTTCCCACAGCGGCAGTTCGAAATTCGCTTCCTGCACGTTATGCGGATCGAGGCTGACCGCGACCAGAATGAAGTTCGTGCCATCGGCGCTGCGCTTGCCGAAGAACAGAATGTTGTCGTTCCAGGCGTTGTAGATCTTCAGGCCCAAATGGGTGTGCAGCGCCGGGTTCTGCCGGCGGATGCGGTTGAGCTGGGCGATCTCGGCAATGATGTTGCCCGGTGCGGTGAAGTCGCGGACACGGATCTCGTATTTCTCCGAATCCAGATATTCCTGTTTGCCCGGCACCGGTGCCGATTCGCACAGCTCGAAGCCGGAATACATGCCCCACAGACCCGAGCCCATAGTCGCCAGCGCCGCGCGAATGAGGAAACCGGGACGCCCCGACTCATGCAAAAACGCCGGGTTGATGTCCGGGGTATTGACGAAGAAATTCGGCCGGTAGCATTCGCGCCACGGCGACTGGTTCAGCTCGGTGAAATATTCCGCCAGCTCGGCCTTGGTATTGCGCCAGGTGAAATAGGTGTAGCTCTGCGAATACCCGACCTTGCCCAGACGCGCCATCATCGCCGGCGTGGTGAAGGCCTCGGCGAGGAAGATCACTTCCGGATACAGCGTGCGCACATCGGCGATCAGCCATTGCCAGAACGGCAGCGGTTTGGTGTGCGGGTTGTCAACGCGGAAGATTTTCACGCCTTCCTTGACCCAGCCGACGACGATGTCGCGCAACTCGACCCACAGGCTCGGAATCGCATCCGGCGCATAGAAATCGACGTTGACGATGTCCTGGTATTTCTTCGGCGGGTTTTCGGCGTATTTGATCGTGCCGTCCGGGCGCCAGTTGAACCAGCCCGGATGCTCCTTGAGCCACGGGTGATCCTGGGAACACTGGATAGCGAAGTCGAGAGCGATTTCCAGGCCATGGTCGGCGGCGGCAGCCACCAGGCGGCGGAAATCTTCACGGGTGCCGAGTTGCGAGTGAATCGCTTCGTGGCCACCCTCCTCGCTGCCGATCGCGTACGGGCTGCCCGGATCATCCGGGCCGGCAGTCAGGGAATTGTTGCGGCCCTTGCGGTGGGCGCGGCCGATCGGGTGGATCGGCGTGAAGTACAGCACGTCGAAGCCCATGTCCTGAATCATCGGCAGACGCGAATGCACATCGTTGAAAGTGCCGTGACGCTGGGGATCGTCGGTGATCGAGCGCGGAAACAGCTCGTACCAACTGGCGAACTCGGCGAGTTCGCGCTCGACGTCCATGGGGAATTCGGCGCTGATGCTGAGGTAGGCGCGGTGATCGGCCTGAGCCATCAGCTCTGCACTGCGCGAGTGCAGAAACAGCGCGACCTGCTCGGTTTCGAGCAGACCGGACAATTCATGGTGCAGCGCGGCAAGCTGCTCGCTGAGCTGACCTTCGCTGCGTTCGGCGGCCTGTTGCACCATGCTCCGGCCTTCCTGCAGCTCCAGGGAAACCGGCACAGCAGCGTTGTGCTTCTTTTCCAGTTCGTACTGGAAGCTGGCGAAATGATCGATCCACGCTTCGATGCAATACAGGTAGCGGCCCTGTTCCTCGGGGCGGAACTGGCCTTGCCAGGTGTTGTTGCCCTGATCGGACATGACCTCGGTTTGCCAGGTTTCCTGGCCTTCCTCGCGCCAGCGAATGCGCACGGCGAGCTTGTCATGGCCGTCGGCAAACACCTTGCTAGTCACCACCACTTCGCGCCCGGCAATCGATTTGGCGGCGAACTGGCCGCCGTCGAGGGTCGGCATGGTGTTTTCGATGACGATTCGAGGCAGCAGCAACGCCTGCGACAATGGCATGTGCGGGTTGTAACTCAGCTCTGAAGGTCTTTCAGCAGTCATTGAGCATCTCTCCTTAACGCCCCAAGGACGCTCTTGTGCCGGAACAGTATTCGCGACAAAGCGCCGGCCCTGTCATGAACTCACATAGGTTCCGAGCAACCGGCGCGGGGAAAAGTTCAGATGAAATTAACAAGACAAACCGGCGGATCGAATTTGCCGTGCCCGGGTCAACTCACTTAAGCACGTCCCACGCCATGTGCCATATGGAGGTCATCAGATGAACATCCCGATCCCGGCGGAAACGCCTGATCCGAACATCGACAAACCCACCCTGCCGGATACCGAGCCGCCGCCGGTCCCTGAGCAAGAGCCACCAGGCATCACGCCACCGCCGAAAGAAGAGCCACCGAATACGATGCCACCAGTGATCGTCTGACCCCTGCCCCCCTGATCGTTCCCACGCGAAGCGTGGGAACGATAATCAGCCGGCGGGGAGTCAGAGGTGGTCGTTCTTGTCGACATCCTTTTCGAACACTCTGACCACGTACGGCATCACACTGAAGATCGCCAGTGCCAGAATGGTACTGAGCAATGCCGTCGCCTCCTTGCCCAGCCCCGCCGCCACGCCGATCGCTGCAGTCATCCACAATCCAGCTGCTGTGGTCAGACCTTTGACATGGGATTCGTCGCCCTGCTGATTTTTCAGAATGGTGCCGGCGCCGAGAAAGCCGATCCCGGCAATTACGCCTTGCAAGACTCGACTCATCGCATCGGATTCCGCGCCCGAGGTCTGCGGCACCAACACAAATAGTGCAGCCCCCAACGCCACCAGCATGTGCGTGCGCACGCCCGCTGCCTTGCCTTTATGCTCGCGCTCAAATCCGAGAATCCCGCCGAGAATCGCCGCCATCAGCAGGCGTACGGTGATCCGGGTCATTTGCGAGGCGTCGCCGATGTCGGCAAATTCGGCTTGCACCGTTGCCCACACTTCATCCCACCAGTCTTCCATCGTGCCTCCCTTGTTTGGTTAGATAAACGATGGACAACAGCGACCATTAATCGGTTGCGCAGAACGATCGGCGCGCTGCGCTTCCTAATATGAAGACCTCACTGGAACAAGGACTGCCGCCATGCCCGTTCGAATCGATGAATCCAACCCTGAGCAGAAAGTGTGTTTTTTCACCGTCGAGCATGGTGAGGAAATCCGTATCTGCGACACGTTGACAGTCGAGACCGATAGCGAAAAAGCCATGTCGTTCGTGGAAATCGAAGGCAAACGCGCCTACATCACCGAAGCAGAAGCCAATGCCCTGACCGTGGCCGGGGCTAAAGACGGGCGCAAGCACGTTAAAGCCGATGACAGTGGTTCGGTGGTTTGATTGACCTCGCTCAATACGCTGCGCAAACATCCGCGATAGGCGTTTGCGCCGCGCCCACCCTGATGCTTCAAGTTGTCGCAGGGATTGCGCCAAACCCCATCTGATCCGCTTTTTATTGCCAAACCTGAGTCTGTTCTGCAAACAGATCGGCGCTCATAGTGCATCGGCCTGATGGAGGCTGATGAGCGAACGACCATGAGCGAGCAAATCCCCGTCCGAACCGTAGAAGCATCGCCAACGATAAAAAGCGTACCCGCGCGCCCACTGAAGGCGACTGCCGGCTCCACCGACAAGCAGATCCACACCCGCAGTTTCACCGGCCTGTTCCGCAACCTGCGTATGAGCGGTGCCGGGTTTCTGTTCCTGCTGTTCTTCGGCACCGTGTGGCTGAACTGGGGCGGTCGGCAGGCGGTGCTGTGGGATCTGGCGGAAAGCAAATTCCATATCTTTGGCGCGACGTTCTGGCCGCAGGATTTCATTTTGCTCTCGGCGCTGCTGATCATCGCTGCGTTCGGACTCTTCGCCATCACCGTGTTTGCCGGTCGCGTCTGGTGTGGTTACACCTGCCCGCAGAGTTCGTGGACGTGGATCTTCATGTGGTGCGAGAAGATCACCGAAGGCGAACGCAACCAACGGATCAAACTGCAAGCGGCGCCGTGGAGCCTGAACAAACTGGCGCGGCGCGCCGCCAAGCACACGTTGTGGCTGGCGATCAGCGTGATGACCGGCCTGACCTTCGTCGGTTACTTCACCCCGATCCGGCCGCTGGCTGAAGATTTGCTGACCCTGCAGATCGGTGGCGTCAGTCTGTTCTGGGTGCTGTTCTTCGCCGCCGCCACCTACATCAACGCCGGTTGGCTGCGTGAAGCCGTGTGCATGCACATGTGCCCGTATGCGCGGTTTCAGAGTGTGATGTTCGACAAGGACACGTTGACCATTGCGTATGATGCCGCCCGTGGCGAAAACCGTGGTCCACGCAAGCGTGATGTGCGCCCGGTCGAAGCCGGCCTGGGTGATTGCATCGACTGCCAGTTGTGCGTGCAGGTCTGCCCGACCGGCATCGACATCCGCGATGGCTTGCAAATGGAATGCATCGGCTGCGCAGCGTGCATCGACGCCTGCGATTCGATCATGGACAAAATGCATTACCCGCGCGGCCTGATCCGCTACAGTTCCGAGCGCGAATTGCAGGGCGGCAAAACCCATCTGCTGCGTCCGCGTTTGATTGGCTATACGGCGGTGTTGTTGGTGATGATCGGAACGTTGGCGCTGGCATTGATCGAGCGGCCGATGGTGTCGCTGGACGTGACCAAGGATCGCGGGTTGTTCCGCGAGAACGCTCAGGGGCAGATCGAGAATATTTATTCGCTGAAAGTGATCAACAAGACTCAGCAGCGACAGGAATACCGGTTGAGTCTGGTTGATGGCGACGGGTTTGAGTTGCAGGGCAAAACGGCCCTGAGCCTGGCGCCGGGAGAGATTGTCGATGTGCCGGTGTCGGTGGCGATGACCACCGAGCGCCCGGCGAGCAGTTCGCAGACATTGAGTTTCAGGATTGAAGACAGTGACGAGCCCCAGGTTTACAGCGTGACGAAGAGCCGGTTTGTGGCGCCGATAAATCGTTGAGAATTTGGCATTGCTGCCCTCACCCCAGCCCTCTCCCGGAGGGAGAGGGAGCCGACCGAGGTGTCTGTCGCTATGCATCGACCTGAAAGACCGAGTCGATTATGGATTCGGCAAAGCACTGTCAGGTCGGCGTATTTCATCAGCATCCCCCAATCAGTCCCCTCTCCCGGAGGGAGAGGGAGCCGACCGAGGTGTCTGTCGCTATGCATCGACCTGAAAGACCGAGTCGATTATGGATTCGGCAAAGCACTGTCAGGTCGGCATATTTCATCAGCATCCCCCAATCAGTCCCCTCTCCCTCTGGGAGAGGGCTAGGGTGAGGGCTCCTTCCCTGACACCCCACAAAATCAAGTCCACCAAGGCCCACCGATGAAACGCTACGAAAAATTCGCCGACGACATCGCTGAACTGATCCGCTCCGGCGTCCTCGGCCACGGCCAGCGGGTGCCGTCGGTGCGCTACGCCAGCCAGACCTACGGCGTCAGCCCGTCCACGGTGTTCCAGGCCTATTACCTGCTCGAACGCCGTGGCCTGATCCGCGCCCGGCCGCGCTCCGGTTACTTCGTCAACGCCCATACGCCGAGCACATTTTCCGAGCCGGTGATCAGCAGCCAGGTCAATGAATCCACCGAGGTTGACGTCAGCGAACTGGTGTTCTCGGTACTCGATTCGATCAAAGACCCCAACACCGTGCCCTTCGGCTCGGCGTTCCCCAGCCCGACGCTGTTCCCGCTGCAACGCCTGTCGCGCTCCCTGGCCAGCGCCGCGCGGGAGATGGACCCGCGCATGGTCGTCACCGATATGTCGCCGGGCAACCCGCAACTGCGCCGGCAGATTGCTCTGCGCTACATGGTCGGCGGGCTGATGCTGCCGATGGAAGAATTGCTCATCACCAACGGCGCGCTCGAAGCGCTGAACCTGTGCCTGCAAGCGGTGACCGAGCCTGGTGATCTGGTGGCCATCGAGGCCCCGGCGTTCTACGCCAGCCTGCAGGTGCTCGAGCGTCTGAAGCTCAAAGCCGTGGAGATCCCCGTGCACCCGCGCGATGGCATCGACCTCGGTGTGCTCGCGCAAACTCTGGATCGTCACCCGATCAAGGCCTGCTGGTGCATGACCAGTTTCCAGAACCCGATGGGCGCGACTGTGCCCGAGGCGAAGAAACAGGAACTGGTCGAACTGCTGCGTCAGCATCAGGTGCCGTTGATCGAAGACGACGTCTACGCCGAGCTTTATTACGGGCAACAGGCGCCAAAACCGGCCAAGGCTTTTGATACCGAAGGATTGGTCATGCATTGCGGCTCGTTCGCCAAAAGTCTCGCGCCCGGTTATCGCATCGGCTGGGTGGCGGCCGGGCGTTTTGCGCAGAAAATCGAACGGCTGAAGCTGATGACCTCGCTGTGCGCTTCGATGCCGGCGCAAGCGGCTATCGCCGATTATCTGCAACACGGCGGCTACGATCGGCATCTGCGCAAACTGCGTTACGCTCTGGAAGAACAGCAGAGCGCGATGCTCGCGGCGATTGCCCGCTACTTTCCGGCGCAGACCCGGGTCAGCCAACCGGCGGGCGGCTACTTTCTATGGCTGGAATTGCCGGAGCAGATGGATTCGCTGAAGCTGTTTCAGATGGCACTGGCACAAGGCATCAGCATCGCGCCGGGGCCGATTTTCTCGCCGACCCAGCGTTTCAGAAATTGCATTCGCTTGAATTACGGCAGCCCGTGGACCGAGGAATCGGAAAAGGCCATGGAGACGTTGGGGCGGATTGTGCGGTCGTTCTGAGGGATAGATGTTGTCTGGACTGGCCCCTTCGCGAGCAGGCTCGCTCCCACATGGGGTCTGTATTCACAAATCCACTGTGGGAGCGAGCCTGCTCGCGAAGAGGCCGGTTTTAACACTGCAAACCCACCGGTTTACCGCCCACCCCCCAAATCAACAAACGTCCCGGTCGCATACGATGCCTTGTCCGACAGCAACCAGACAATCGCCTCCGCAACTTCATCCGGCCGCCCGCCCCGGGCCATGGGAATCGCCGATTCGAGCTTGCTGACCCGATCCGGGTCGCCGCTCAGCGCATGGAAGTCGGTATAGATGTAACCCGGACGCACGGCATTGACGCGAATGCCCTCACCCGCGACTTCTTTCGACAGACCGATAGTGAAGGTGTCGAGCGCACCCTTGGATGCGGCGTAATCAACGTACTCGTTCGGCGAACCGAGGCGTGCCGCGACCGAGGAGACGTTGACGATGCTGCCCCCCTGCCCGCCGTGTTTGGGCGACATGCGCAGGATCGCGTGCTTGGCGCAGAGGATCGGCGCCAGCACATTGGTTTTCATGATTTTGAGGATGCGGAATTCGGACATCTCATCGACCCGCGATTTCTGCCCGACGGTGCCGGCGTTGTTGACCAGCGCGGTGACGCGGCCCAGTTCGGTGTCGACGCGATGAAACATCGCGATCACTTCGTCTTCGATGCTGACATCGGCGCGAACCGCGATGGCCTGCGCGCCCAAGGCGCGAACCTGCTCGAGCACGCTGTGTGCGGCCTGTTCATCCGACTGATAGTTGATGCAGATCCGGTAGCCCTGTTCGGCTGCCAGCAATGCCGTAGCCGCGCCGATTCCGCGCCCGCCCCCGGTGATGACAATGACTTTATCCATGCTGGCCTTCCCCCACGTGCACACGTAACAGTCGGGGCCAAGAATAACTGCCATTCATGGCTTTTGCATGGGTTCTATGGTGTTACCGCCATCCCCTGTGGGAGCGAGCCTGCTCGCGAAGAACGATGACTCGGTCTCTCAGACCACCGCCAGCCGTTGCCCACGCACGATGTCCTGCATGAAGCGCTCCGCCGGCATCGGATGGCCGAGCAGATAGCCCTGCAGCGAATCACAGCCCAGTTTGGTCAGGAAATCCTGTTGCGCGCCGGTTTCGACACCTTCGGCGACAATCCGCAAATCCAGGGCCTGCCCCAGCGCAACGATCGCCGAGACGATTGCGGCATCATCGCTGTCATGCTCCAGATCGCGGACGAAACCGCGGTCGATCTTCAGCTCATTGGCCGGCAAGCGTTTGAGGTACATCAGGCTGGAATAACCGGTGCCGAAGTCGTCGATCGACAGGTCGACGCCCATGTCCGACAACTCTTGCAGCACGGTCATGCTCGCATCGGCGTCGCTCATCGCTGTGGTTTCGGTGATTTCCAGGGTCAGGCTGTTGGCCGGCAGGTGATGGGTCGCCAGCGCCTTGGCCACGCTTTGCACCAGCCCGGCATGGCAGAACTGCAAGGCCGAGAGGTTCACGGCAATGCGCCAGTCGGTGTAACCGAGCACGTACCATTCGCGCATCTGCCGGCAGGCTTCGTTGAGCACCCATTCGCCCATCGGAATGATCAGCCCGGTTTTCTCCGCCAGATCAATGAACTTGTCCGGCATCAACATGCCATGCAGCGGATGCTTCCAACGCAGCAGCGCTTCGGCACCGACCGGACGGCCATTGGCGGCGTCGAATTTGGGCTGGTAATGCAGGCAGAACTGGTTGTGCTCAATGGCCGCGCGCAGGTCCTGTAACAGTTGCAGTTGTTTGCGCGCGTTGGTGTTCATCGACGCATCGAAGAAGCTGTAGCCGTTCTTGCCACCGCCCTTGGCGTGGTACATCGCGGCGTCGGCGTTCATCAGCAGTTCCTGGGCGTTTTCACCGTTGCCCGGGTAGAGGGCAATGCCGACGCTGGCGGAAATCTGCAGATCATGTTCAGCGACGCGGAACGTGCGACCGATAAGGCTGACCTGACGCGCAGCCAGGCTCAAGGCGTCATTGGGCTCGCTCAAACGCACCAGCAGAACGAACTCATCGCCACCGATCCGCGCCAAGGTGTCCTGGCTGCGCAAGTCCTCACGCAGACGCGCGCCGACTTCACGCAGCAATTGGTCGCCCATGTGATGGCCGAATGCGTCGTTGACCGGTTTGAAGCCGTCGAGGTCGATGAACATCAAGGCGAAGCAGCCACCCTGCTCTTGCACCTTTTTGATCGCCTGATTGATGCGGTCGTCGAGCAGCATGCGGTTGGGCAGACTGGTCAGCGGATCGTGCAGGGCCAGTTGGGTGAGTTCGCGGTTGGCCACCGTCAGCGAGTGCGCCAGATCAGCCGTGCGCGCTTCGAGCCGGGCGTCGAGGATCGAGGTCAACAAGGCAATCGACAGCACCGCAAGCGTGGTCACCACGACCAGACTGTCGAGACCATTGCCCTTCAAGCCATTGAGCGTCGCGCCGCAGAAACTGCCGTCAGGAAATTGCGCCGCCGCCATGCCGGTGTAATGCATGCCGACAATCGCCACACCCATGATCACCGCCGCGCCGGCACGAATCAGCCGCACATAGGGCGATTGCTGACGCAGGCGAAAGGCAATCCACAATGCCGCTGCCGAGGCGCCGACGGCGATCAGCAGGGAGGCACTGAACAGGGTCGGGTCGTAATCGATGCCCGGTGTCATGCGCAGCGCGGCCATACCGGTGTAGTGCATGGCGCTGATGCCCGAACCCATGATCAGCGCACCGAAAGCCAGCTGCGCCAGTGGCAATTTCGGTTGGCTGACCAGCCACAAGGCGAAACCGCAGGACAGCACCGCGATCAGCAGCGACAGCGCAGTGAGGGCGAAGTCGTAGCCCAGGTCGATCGGCAATTTGAAGGCGAGCATGCCGATGAAGTGCATCGACCAGACGCCAACGCCCATCGCCAACGCCCCGCCCGCCGTCCAGAAATGCACGGCCCGGCCTTTAGCCGTGGCAATGCGTCCGGTGAGATCGAGCGCCGTGTAGGAAGCCAGAATGGCCACGCACAACGAAATGAAAACCAGGGTGAAGGAGTAGCTGCCGATGAGCATGGACGTTCTCGTGACAAGCCGAAACCGTACTGCTTCCATTCTCGGTCGGGCAAATGCGGCGATTGTACTGATTGCGCGAAATAACGCACTGACAAAGTAACCAAATTGCCATCAAGCCGATGAAACGCTTGTTCGATCGTCCTACAAGGCTCTGTGGCGGGCTTTAAGCACACCTTGTGAAAGCGATCTCACGCCAGACACAAATCCCTGTGGGAGCGAGCCTGCTCGCGAAGGCGCCGGCACAGCCAGCATCGTAGTTGCCTGACCCACCGCTTTCGCGAGCAGGCTCGCTCCCACAATTTTTCAGCGCCCAGCCAACCCTCACCATTCGAACGCGAATCCCTGTGGGAGCGAGCCTGCTCGCGAAGGCGTCGGCACAGCCACCATCGTAGTTGCCTGACCCACCACTTTCGCGAGCAGGCTCGCTCCCACAGGTTCAGCGGTTGTCGCTGACGTCCAGTTGGCCGTCCCAGCCGCCGCCCAGTGCGGCGATCAGTTGCACGCTGGCGATCAGTCGGTTCTGCAGAATATTCAGCACACTGCGTTCGTTACTCAGCGCCGTGGCTTGCACCACGACCACGTCGATATAGGCAATCAGCCCGGCCTTGTACTGGTTTTCCGTCAGGCGCAGGGAATCGCGGGCGGCATCCAGCGCTTCCTGGCGCACTGCCGCTTCGTCTTCATACACCTTGAGCTGGACCAGGTAGTTTTCCACTTCGCGGAAACCGTCGAGCACGGTCTGCCGGTAGCGCGCGACGGTTTCGTCATAGGCCGCCTCGCTGCGGTCAACCTCGGCCGAACGAATGCCACCATCGAAAAGAGGTAACGACAGCTGCGGGCCGACCGACCAGAAGCGGTTCGGCAGGCTGATCAGGTTTTTCGAGGTACTGCTGCTGTAGCCGCCGCTCAGGCTCAAGGTCAGGTCCGGGTAATACGCGGCTTTCGCCACGCCGATATTGGCGTTGGCGGCGATCACCGAGCGCTCTGCCGAAGCGATGTCAGGACGGCGTTCCAGCAGTTTTGAAGGCAAGCTCAGCGGTACTTGCGGCAGATTCGGGATGCTCTGGCTTTCGGCGATGCTGAAGTTGGCCGGTGCTTCGCCGGTCAGTACGGCAATAGCGTTTTCGAACTGTGCGCGCTGCCAGATCAGGTCGACGAGATCGGCCTGGGTGCTTTTCAACTGGGTTTGCGCCTGCGCCACCGCATCGCGCCCGGATACCCCGGCGCGGTACTGGTTCTGGGTCATTTTCAGCGAACGCTCATAAGCGGCAACGGTGGCCTCAAGCAAACGCTTCTGCTGATCGATCACGCGCAGTTGCAGGTAGTTCTGCACCAGTTCCGATTGCTGACTCAGACGCATCGCTGCCAAATCGGCAAAACTCGCCTGGGCGTTGGCCTCATCCGCCTCCAGCCCACGGCGCAGCTTGCCCCAGACATCGGCTTCCCAACTGACGCCCAGTTGCGCGGTGTAGGTATCACGAATACCGCTTGAGGAACTGCTCAGGCTCGAACTGCTGCTGCCGGTGCCCTGACTGGAGCGGTTCTTGCCCAGACTCAGGTCGACGCTGGGGTAAAACGCCCCACGCGCGCTGCGCACCAAAGCCTGCGCCTGACGAAACTGCGCCTCGGACTGGGCGACGGTCTGGTTGGAGCTGTTGAGTTTTTCGATCAAGGCGTTGAGCTGTTGGTCGCCGTACAACTCCCACCAGGCGCCGCGGGCCAGCGAGTCGCTGGGATTGGCCTGACGCCAGCCCTCGGCTTCCTTGAACTGAGCGATTTCGGCGGTTTGCGGGCGCTGGTAGTCCGGGCCGACTGCGCAAGCGCTGAGCAGCGCCACGCACAGTGACAGGCTCAACAGGCGCGAGCCGCGAACGGTGGCCAATTGGAGAAGCGAACGGTCAGTCATAGCGGAGTTTCCAGAGCGGCATCAGTGCGCACGCCACGCCATTTATTGAAACGATGGCGCAGCTTGTCGAGATAAAGGTAAACCACCGGGGTGGTGTAAAGGGTCAGGACCTGGCTGAACACCAGGCCGCCAATGATGGTCAGGCCCAGCGGCTGGCGCATTTCCGCACCCTCGGCGCGGCCGAGCAGTAACGGCAAGGCGCCGAGAATCGCGGCCAGCGTGGTCATCAGAATCGGACGCAGGCGTTGCAAGCAGGCGCTGCGGATCGACTCCAGCGGCGACAGGCCCTCATGCCGCTCCAATTGCAGCGCCAGATCGATCATCAGAATGGCGTTCTTTTTCACCACGCCGATCAGCAGGAATATCCCCAGCAGGGAAATCAGGCTGAACTCGCCGCCCAACGCATAGATCGACAGCAACGCGCCAACCCCGGCCGAGGGCAAGGTCGAGAGAATGGTCAGCGGGTGGATGTAGCTTTCATACAGCACACCAAGCACCAGATACACCGCCAGCAACGCACCGAGGATCATGAACGGCTGGCTCTTCTGCGTGGCCGCGAAGGCGTCCGCAGTGCCGGCCATTTTCGCAATCACATCCTCCGGCAAGCCGACCTTGGCGATCGCTCGTTCGATGGCGGCACTGCCCTGCTCCACGGTCACGCCTTCTGCCATGTCAAAGGAAATGCTTTCGGACGCGAACTGGCCTTCATGACTGACCCGGTCGTTTTCCAGGCTGTTTTCGTAATGGGCGAACGTCGACAGCGGCACCCGCGCACCGTCAGCGGTAATCACCTCGACCTGCTTGAGCGTCACCGGATCCTGGGCGTATTTCGGATTGACCTCCATCACCACCTGGTACTGGTTGAGGCTGTCGTAGATCGTCGAAATCTGCCGCTGGCTGTAGGCATTATTGAGCACGGCGGTGACCATGTTCATGTCGACCCCCAGGCGCTTGGCCTGATCCCGGTCGACAATCAGTGTCACCTGCTGCGCCCCGGCACCTTCGCGGGCATCGATGGCGGTCAGCTCGGGCAAGGCACGCAACGCGGTGACCACTTTCGGGAACCACTTGCGCAGCTCGGCGAGGTCGCCGCTTTGCAGGATGTAGGTGTATTGCGAACTGGTCTGCTCGCGGCCGCCGCCAAATTGCAGGTCCTGGTCGGCCATCAGCATCAACTGCGCCCCGGGCACCTTGGGCATTTCCTTGCGCAGACGTTCGATGACTTTCTGTGCCGACAGCTGGCGCTCCTTGATCGGTTTGAGGCGCACGATCATGAAGGCGTTGTTGGTGCCGTTGTTACCACCAATGAAGCCGGCCACGCTTTCCACCGCTTCGTCCTTGAGCACGGCGCGGCGGAAGGTTTCCATTTTCGGCTGCATGACGTTGAACGACAGACCGTCGTCGCCACGCACGAAACCGATCAACTGGCCGGTGTCCTGCTGCGGCAGGAAGGTTTTCGGCACCACCACATAAAGCGCAATGTTGACGCCCACTGTGAGCAGCAGACTGAACAAGGTCAGACGCCGATGACGCAACACCCAGTCGAGGCTGGTGGCGTATTTGCCGACCATCCAGTCGTTGGTCTTGTGGCTCCAGCGTTGCAGGCGGTTTTCCTGCCCCGGCGTGTGCGGCTTGAGCCAGCGCGCGCAAAGCATCGGTGTCAGCGTCAGGGAGACCACCAGCGACACCACGATCGCCGCCGCCAGGGTGATGGAAAACTCGCGGAACAGGCTTTCGACCAGCCCGCCCATGAACAGGATCGACAGGAACACCGCCACCAGCGAGACGTTCATCGACAGCAGGGTAAAACCGACTTCCTTGGCGCCGAGGTACGCGGCCTGCATCGGCTTGACGCCTTCGTCGATATGCCGGGAAATGTTCTCCAACACCACGATGGCGTCGTCCACCACCAGTCCGGTGGCGAGAATCAGCGCCATCAGCGACAGGTTGTTCAGCGAGAACCCGTACAGGTACATCACCGCAAAGGTACCGACCAGCGACACCGGCACCGCCAGGGTCGGGATCAGCGAGGCGCGGAAGTTACCCAGAAACAGGTAAACCACCAGCACCACCAGGGCGACGGCGATCAGCAAGGTCATTTCGGCTTCGTGCAGCGTGGCCTTGATCACTGGCGAGCGATCCATGGCCAGATTGAGTTTGACGCTGGCCGGCAGCACCGCTTGCAGCGCGGGCAACTGCGCCTTGATCTCGTTGACCGTCTCGATGATGTTAGCGCCGGCCTGACGGTTGATCACCAGCAATACCGCCGCGTCGTCGTTGAAGAAACCGCTGTTGTAACGGTCTTCGACGCCATCGCTGACTTTCGCCACATCCTTGAGACGCAACGCGGCGCCGTCGGCGTAGTGAATGATCAGCGACTCATAATCCTTGGCTTTCTCCAACTGGTCGTTGGCCTGGATCTGCCACAAGCGCTCGCCGTCCTCGACCGAGCCCTTGGGCCGGCGCACGTTAGCGTCGGCGATGGTCTTGCGCACATCGTCGAGGGCCACGCCGTACTGGTTCAGCGCCTGCGGTTCGAGCTCGATGCGCACCGCCGGCAGCGAACTGCCACCGATCTGTACTTCACCAACGCCCTGCACCTGCGACAGGCTTTGCGAGAGGATGGTCGAGGCCAGGTCGTAGAGCTGGCCTTTTTCCAGCACGTCCGAAGTCAGCGACAGCACCATGATCGGCGCCTGCGACGGGTTGACCTTTTTATAGGTCGGCATGCTGCGCATCCCGCTTGGCAGCAGATTGCGCGAAGCATTGATCGCCGCCTGCACTTCCCGCGCCGCGCCATTGATGTCGCGGTCGAGGTCAAACTGCAGAATGACCCGCGTCGAACCCTGACTGGAACGGCTGCTCATGGTATTGACGCCGGCAATCGCACCGAACGACCGCTCCAGCGGCGTCGCCACCGTCGAAGCCATCACCTCGGGACTCGCGCCCGGCAGACTGGCCTGAACCACGATCACCGGGAAATCCATCTGCGGCAATGGCGATACGGGCAACAGACCGAAGCTGACACCGCCGAGCAACATGATTGCCAGGGATAGCAGCATGGTTGCCACGGGGCGTTTGATGAAAGGGCCTGAAAGATTCATAGCGTCGAGCTCCAAGCTGCAAGCTGCGAGCTACAAGCTCTTCCTGCGCGCGCAGGCTGCTGTTTTCTTGCAGCTTGAAGCTTGCAGCTTGCAGCTGCTTTCACCACGCCGCTCACACCACCTCTCCCGCGACAGGCTTGGTCCAACGCCGCCCCAACCGATCAAAAGCCAGGTAAATCACCGGCGTGGTGAACAGCGTCAACACCTGGCTCACCAACAAGCCGCCGACCATCACCAGACCCAACGGCTGACGCAATTCAGCACCAGACCCAGTGGCCAGCATCAGCGGCACCGCGCCGAACAACGCTGCCAGTGTGGTCATCAGAATCGGTCGGAAGCGCAGCAACGCCGCTTGATAGATCGCCTCCGCCGGGGCCATGCCCTGGGTGCGTTCAGCGTCGAGGGCGAAGTCGATCATCATGATCGCGTTCTTCTTGACGATACCGATCAACAGAATGATGCCGATGATCGCGATCATGCCCAGGTCGTTGCCACTGAGCAGCAACGCCAGCAAGGCACCGACTGCGGCGGACGGCAAGGTCGAAAGAATGGTGATCGGGTGGATGTAGCTCTCGTAGAGCACGCCGAGGACGATGTACATGGTCACCACCGCCGCCAGAATCAGCAGCAAGGTGCTCGACAGCGAAGCCTGGAACGCCTGCGCCGCGCCCTGGAACTGAGTCTGCACGCCGACCGGCATGCCGATGTCCTGCTGCACTTGCTCGATGATATCCACGGCATGCCCCAACGCCACGCCCGGCGCGAGGTTGAACGACATCATCACCGCCGGGAACTGGCCGATGTGGGTGATCGCCAATTGCGCCTGACGCTCTTCGACATGCGCCAGACTCGACAGGCGCACCTGCGCGCCGTCGGTGGTCTTGACGTGAATCTGATCCAGTGCCTGCGGGCCGATCTTCTCCCCGGCCTGGGCTTGCAGCACCACGCGGTACTGGCTGGCCTGAGTATAAATGGTCGAAATCTGCCGCTGGCCGAAGGCGTCGTATAGCGCATCGGTGATATTCGCCACCGACACGCCCAGGCGCGATGCGGCGTCACGGTCAATCACCAGATAGACCTGCAAGCCTTTGTCCTGCAAATCACTGGCAACGTCGGTCAACTCCGGACGCTGCGCCAGGGCTTCGACCAGACGGCCACTCCACTGGCTGAGCAATTCCGAGTCCGGCGAG
Source organism: Pseudomonas siliginis (assembly GCF_019145195.1). Lineage (GTDB taxonomy): Bacteria > Pseudomonadota > Gammaproteobacteria > Pseudomonadales > Pseudomonadaceae > Aquipseudomonas > Aquipseudomonas siliginis. Next base: position 114,091 of record NZ_JAHSTW010000001.1, on the reverse strand, counting down.
GACATGCTGAACTGGTACTGGGTGCGGCTGACCCGATCCTCGATGGTCAGGTCCTGCACCGGCTGCATGAACAAACGAATGCCGACCAGTTTGTCCAGTTGCGGTTGCAGGCGAGCGATCACTTCGCTGGCCGTCAGATCGCGCTCGCCGTGGGGCTTGAGGTTGATCAGCAAGCGGCCGCTGTTGAGCGTGGCGTTGTCGCCGTCGACGCCAATGTAGGACGACAGGCTCTGCACCGCCGGATCTTCAAGAATGATCTTCGCCAGTTGCTGCTGCCGCTCGCCCATCGCCGCGAAAGAGATCGACTGCGGCGCTTCGGAAATGCCCTGAATCACCCCGGTGTCCTGCACCGGAAAGAAACCCTTCGGCACGATCACGTACAGGAACACCGTCAACGCCAGCGTGCCGATGGCGACCAGCAAGGTCAGCGGCTGATGCTTGAGTACCCAGCGCAGCATCCGCCCATATTCCTTGATCATCCAGTCGATGAACGCACCGCTGGCGCGGTAGAAACGGCCTTGCTCGTGTTCTTGCGGTTCACGCTTGAGCAGTCGCGCACACATCATCGGCGTCAGGGTCAGCGACACCACCAGGGAAATCAGGATCGCCACCGCCAGGGTGATGGCGAATTCGCGGAACAGGCGCCCCACCACGTCGGCCATGAACAGCAGCGGAATCAGTACGGCGATCAGCGACAGAGTCAGGGAAATCAGGGTGAAGCCGATCTGTTTCGCGCCCTTGAGCGCGGCCTGCATCGGACTGTCGCCCTCCTCGATGAAGCGCGAAATATTCTCGAGCATGACGATGGCGTCGTCGACCACGAAACCGGTGGCAATGGTCAGCGCCATCAACGTCAGGTTGTTCACCGAGAAACCGGCGAGGTACATCACGCCAAAGGTGCCGATCAGCGACAGCGGCACGGCGACCGAGGGAATGATCGTCGCACTGGCGCGGCGCAGAAACAGGAACGTGACCATGACCACCAGCGCGATGGCGATCAGCAGTTCGTGTTGCACGTCGGTGACCGAGGCGCGGATGGTCTGGGTGCGGTCTGTCAGCACCGTGACGTCGAGGCCGGCCGGCAGGTTGTCGGTGATGCTTGGCAGCAAGGCCTTGATGCGATCGACCACTTCGATGACGTTGGCGCCCGGCTGACGCTGGATGTTCAGCAGCACCGCCTGATTCTGGTTGGCCCACGCGGCCAGACGCTCGTTCTCGGCGCCATCGACGATTTCCGCGACGTCCTTGAGCCGCAACGGCGCGCCGTTCTTGTAGGTCAGGATCAGATTCGCGTAGTCCTCGGGCGAGGTCAGTTGGTCGTTGGCATCGAGCATCGACACCCGGGTCGGGCCATCGAAGTTGCCTTTCGGCTGGTTGACGTTGGAGGCGCCGATCAGCGTACGCACATCCGACAGGTTGAGGCTGTTGGCCGCCAGCGCTTCGGGGTTGACCTTGATCCGCACCGCCTGACGCTGACCGCCGGCAATGCTGACCATGCCGACGCCGCTGATCTGGGCGATCTTCTGCGCCATGCGCGTATCGACCAAGTCATTGAGCTTGGGCAGCAGCATGGTTTTCGAAGTGATGGCCAGGGTCAGCACCGGGGTGTCCGCCGGGTTGACCTTGTTGTACACCGGCGGCGCCGGCAGGTCGGTGGGCAGCAGGTTGGTCGCGGCGTTGATCGCGGCCTGCACCTGCTGTTCGGCGACGTCCATGTTGATGTCGAGGCTGAAACGCAGGGTCAGCACCGAAGCGCCGCCGGAGCTGGTCGAGGCCATTTGTGTGAGGCCCGGCATCTGCCCGAACTGACGTTCAAGCGGCGCGGTGACGGCGCTGGTCATCACGTCCGGACTGGCGCCGGGGTACAGGGTCATGACGCGGATGGTCGGGTAATCGACCTGCGGCAAGGCCGAAACCGGCAGCAGGCGATAAGCGATCAGGCCGGCCAGAACAATGGCCAGCATGCTCAGGGTGGTGGCTACCGGACGGAGGATGAACAGCCGCGAAATGTTCATGCGCCCTTCTTGGCCTTATCGGCTGTGGTCGCATCAGGATTGGCGGCGGATTTGCCTTGCAGGTGTTCGGTCGGCGAGGTCGGCACTTCGCTGCTGTCATTGACCACTTCGACTTCGCTGCCCTCCTTCAGGCGATCGGTGCCTTCAAGCACAACGCGATCACCCGCGGCGAGGCCTTCGGTAACCACGGTGTTGTCACCGTCACTGGCACCGATTTTCAGTTGGCGAATGGTGACTTTCTTGTCGCCGTCGAGCGCATAGACGAAGGTGCCGTTGGTGCCGAACTGAATCGCTGCCGACGGCGCGAGCACTACATCTTTGAGCGTGTCGGCCAGCAAATGGACGTTGACGAACTGATTGGGAAACAGCGACTGGTCGCGATTGTCGTAGCGGGCCTTGAACTTGAGGGTGCCGGTGGCCACGTCGATCTGGTTGTCCAAGCTTTGCAGCACACCGGTAGCCTGCAGCTTGGTGTCGCCTCGATCCCACGCTTCGGCAGGCAATTTGGCGCCGCTGCGGTAACGGGCCAGCACGGTGTCGAGGCTGTTTTCCGGCAAGGTGAAGGCCACGCTGATCGGTTGCGTCTGGGTGATCACCGCGAGGAACGTGGTGTCGTTGGCGGCGACGAGGTTGCCGACGTCGACCTGACGCAGACCGACGCGGCCGGCAATCGGCGCGCGGATCTTGGTGAATTCGAGATTGAGCTTGGCATCGTTGACCGCGGCCTGATTGGTCTTGACCGTGCCCAGGTACTGGCCAACCAGCGCTTCGGCGGTGTCGAGGGTCTGTTTGGCGATGCTGTCTTCTTTATACAGACCGCGGTAACGCTCGACGTCGACCTGGGCGTTTTTCAGTTGCGCCTGATTCTGCAGCAGCGTGCCTTCGGCCTGGAGCAAAGCATTCTGGTAAGGACGCGGATCGATCTCGGCCAACAGGTCGCCCGCCTTGACCATCTGCCCTTCTTCGAAATGAATCTTCACCAGTTCGCCGCCCACCCGGCTGCGCACGTTGATGGTATTGAGCGCGGTGACCGTGCCCAGTGCCTTGTAATACAGCGGGAAGTCGCCCTTCACCGCCGGCGCCACACGCACCGGAATCGGCCCGGTACCGCCGCCGAAGCCCGGCCGCATCATCCCCGAGCGCCCGGTATGCCCGGCGGCCGCTTTGTCGCCGCCCGCCTTGTCAGCAGAGCCGGCGGGCCAGAATTTCCAGCACAGGACAGCGATGACCAACAGGACCAGCAGGCTGATCAGCCAGCGACGGGATTTGCGGGGGGACGATTGCATGGAGTTATTGACCATTGGGCGCGTGGGCTTCTATTACGGGAGGCTGAACGATAAGCACTGAGTGGATTTAAGCAAAGCAGCTTTACCGGCAATTTACCTTCCACTTACGTTTCAAGGTGTGAGGCAAAACCCTGATACACAAATGAAAACGGCCTGGACAGGGCCAGGCCGTTAACAATTGTAAAAGCCTTACTTGAGAACGGACAGTGCCGCTTCGTAGTTAGGCTCTTCGGCGATTTCCTTGACCAGTTCGCTGTGCAGGACGGTGTCGTTTTCGTCCAGCACCACAACGGCGCGAGCGGTCAGGCCTTTCAATGGGCCGTCAGCAATGGCTACGCCGTAGTTTTCGATGAACTCGCTGCCGCGCAGGGTCGACAGGTTCTGTACGTTTTCCAGGCCTTCAGCACCGCAGAAGCGCGCCTGGGCGAATGGCAGGTCAGCGGAGATGCACAGCACCACGGTGTTGCTGATGTCGTTGGCCTGGGCGTTGAACTTGCGCACGGAGGTGGCGCAGGTCGGGGTGTCGACGCTTGGGAAGATGTTGAGGACTTTGCGCTTGCCGGCGAAGTCTTGCAGGGTAACGTCGGACAGATTGCCGGCTACCAGGGAAAAGGCTGGCGCCTTGGAACCGGCTTGTGGCAACTGGCCGTTGACTTGAACCGGATTGCCTTTGAGGGTGACTTGAGCCATGACTTGAGTCCTTCTGTTTTTTGATTGGAAAGCATGCAAGAGGCGGAAGTTAACCACGAAATCGGCTGACGACCTATGCCCTGTTTGAAATTGTTGGGTGCTGAGCGGTGACATTGTATACAACCCGCCGCAGCTTCCCTGAAGGGGTAAGCCTGCTAGCAAAAGCGTTGTGTCAGGCAGCACACTCGAAACTGATACACCGAAATGCGAGCAGGCTCACTCCCATACTGAATACGTGTCCAGTGGGAGCGAGCCTGCTCGCGAAAAGGCAACCAGCCTTACTGCATCATTTGCTTTCAGATTTGAGTTTCAGATACGACTGATGCAGATCGCTTGCCCAGCCATCGATCACCGCTTTCATGTCGTCGGCTTTCATCACCTGGGAAGAGTTTTCCAGCGGTTTGCCGGTACCTTTGCGCACCACCTGCGCGATGACATGATTGGTCGCGCCGTCCATGAATACCGCTTCGGTGGCCAGCGTGGTTTCCTGGTCGCGGATCCCAGTGGCCGTGCTTACTGCTGCGGCGACCAGTGCGATCGGAATCACTTCATAGACTTGCAGGCCTTCGGTCTTGCTGCTGACTGCGGTAATCGCCGGACGCACCACAATTACGCCCGGTCCGGGACCTGCGGCCAAAGGCAGCGATTTGCCGAGTTCGCGCTTGAGCGCCTGATCGTAATAACTGGTGATGCCATTGAGAGTCTGCTGGGGGATTTTCTCGGTGGCTTGCGGCTTCGGGTAGAGCTGGCTTGGCTCTACGTAAACGCTGGTAAATTTATTGATGTCGAGTTTCGGGTCCATCCAGCGCATCACCTCGGCACCAGAGGGTGACTTGGCCTCCTTCAGCTGGCTGTAATCCTTGAGAAAGCCGGAATACTGGTCAGGCTCGACGGTTTTGCTGGAACAACCCACCACGCCAAGGGTGGCAATGCACAGCGTGCCCATCACGACGGCTAGCTTCATGCTGTAATTCCTTTGAGAAGGCCAAGACATTTTGCATAGGGGAGATACAGGTATAGCCAAAACCCCGGCAAATGCGATGGCCAATTGCAAAGTTCACATCCGACAGCGCGTGTGCCTCGCCAACCGGTATTACCAGGACGATGTCTCGCCACTGCGCAACGCCATCTCTCGCCGGCTATTGGCGCGCATCGCCTTGATCAGCGATACCGTTCCCACCAGCAAAATCGCCGCACCAAACAGAAAATCGATGTTGTACAGCTGGAAATCTTCCACCGGCCCGATCAGCAATGTGCGCACCACCGCAATCCCCACCAGCGTCGCGAGAAAGTCGATCCCCGGTTCATCGCGGTAGAACACCAGCATCAGCGGCAGGCACAGCACCAGCAGAAGCAACAGCACCACCACCTTGAACGAGCCTTTGCGTTCGACGCTGAACGCGCACTCATGCGCCCCGTACGGCTTGTAGTCCTCATCGCGGATCATCGAGTTTTTCTCGTTGATGTAGTCGGCGCGGTTGTACTTCTGGATCGGCGTGAAGGTGTTGGACATCTCCATCAGCGTGGTGATGTTCTTGAAGCGCAGATCGATGCGCTCGCTGCCCTTGAGGTAATACAGCACCGGTTTATAGCCGTAGCGATAGGTATCGAACGGGAACGCGGCAGTCTGAGCATGCACGCCGATTGCGCGAGGCTCAAGTTCGGCGAAGGCGCTTTTATTGGTCGACGAGAGGTTGCGGCTCAACGGCTGCACCTTGACCTGCTCGAGGAAGATCGGCGTGACGCCGAACGACCACTGCAGCGGTTCCAGACGCAGGCGCAGTTCGTTGCGGCCCAGGTCGTAGCGGTTGAAGGTTCGTTCGGAAACCACCAGCGAGCCGCCAACCATGAATTCGCCGCGCAGGTTGTTGGTGACGCGCAAGGTCAGTTGATCCTTGCCCAGCAACGCCGCTGCACTGGTCGGTGGCGTGCCGCACCACGCGGTGCTTTCGCCGACACCGCCGAGCTGACCGTCGCGGTTTTCCTTGAATACATAAAAGTAGCTGGCCCACAGCGTCAGCAGCAAAAGCGACGCCGTGAGACCGAGGATTTTTTTACCCGGACTCACTGATAAGACTCCCTTCTTCGGTTCCATCGTCCAGCCGAAAACCCGCTGGCGACGGCGACTCTACCAAAAGGCCATCAGTGACCCAAGGGAAAATGCCGGATTGGCACCGAACCTAAGGGTTTCCCCGGTCTACGCCTCACCCCCTGTAGGAGTGAGCCTGCTCGCGATAGCGTTTTGTCAGGTTCAAATGAGGTGACTGACCCACCGCTATCGCGAGCAGGCTCACTCCTACAGACGTCGCGTGCAGTCAGCTGCGATCGCGAGGAATCAGGCTTTGCAGTTGCTGGGCGAGGAAATCGGCATCGAAGGCAAAGGTATCCGGATCCTTCAAACCATTGGTCTTGCGCCACTGCCACGCACCATCCGCCAAGCCAACCAGGGAAATGCTCCCATACCGGGCCGCCGTCAGCCCCATCACTGCCAGGGAAATCTGCCCGCCGCTGCCCATCACATCCGGCACAAACTCCACCGGTTTGCCGGCAATCACAATGCTCAATTTTTCCGTCTTGAACGTCGAGGTCTCCACCGGCACGCTCGGCCCGGACGCGACATACGCCTCGCGGCTTACCTCCAGCAGATTGGGCGCCTTGACCGGCTCAAGCCATTGCTCGATCTCGTCGAACAGCGCGCCAATCCGAGCCGCCCAAGCAGCCGATTGCGTGGTGAACAGTTGCTTCTTGTGCGCTTCGCTTTCGGCATAGTGGCGAAGCATTTCGCCCAGTTGCTGTATGTCGTTCATTGCGGTGTTCCTCGGAAAGGACCTGCGAAGGTTGATAGTGGCAGATCCCCGGCGCGGCGTACGTTTAGTTCTTGCAGATGCACAGTTGCGGGAAAGATCGGCGGTACAGTCAGTCGGTACTGGCGTCGAGTCTCGAACAGAAGGAAACTTCGGGCACACCTGAATGCCCGACACTGACATTTGCTTGAGGAAATTCAATGCGCACCATCGGCCTTATCGGCGGCATGAGCTGGGAGTCCAGCGCCGAATACTATCGCCTGATCAACCAACAGGTTCGCGAGCGCCTCGGCCCTTTGCGTTCGGCGCAGTTGCTGATGTACAGCGTCGATTTCGGTCCGGTCGAACAGGCCCAGCACGCCGGGCGCTGGGACGATGCAGCGGCGATTCTGGTGGATGCCGCACGCAGGCTTGAGGCTGGTAGCGCAGAATGCGTGGTGCTGTGTACCAACACCATGCACAAGGTCGCCGAGCAGATTCAGGCCGCGATCAGCATTCCGTTTTTGCACATTGCCGAACCCGCCGCGCAGGCTGCACTGGAAATCGAAGCGCGCACCGTCGGGTTGCTCGGCACCGCGTTCACCATGGAGCAGGACTTTCTCAAGCAGCGTCTGATCGCCCAAGGCCTGACCGTACTGGTGCCGGATGATGCCGAACGCAAACAGGTGCACCGGATCATCTACGACGAACTCTGCGTGGGTGTGATCAGTGAACAATCGCGAGAAATCTATCAAAGCGTTATCGAATCCCTGACCGCCCGTGGCGCCCAGGCGATCATCCTCGGCTGCACCGAAATCGGTCTGCTGATCAAACCCGAACACAGCGCCTTGCCCCTGCTCGACACCACTGAACTGCACGCGCAGTCGGCAGTGGCGTTCGCACTGGGCGACTGACTCAGGCTTTCGGGCTATTGCGTAGACGGGCCATGCTCAGGGTGTCGACCCACTGCCCGTCGCGCACCGCGTAATCACGCAACAGCCCTTCGGCCTCGAAACCGAACTTGCGGTAAAGGCCGATGGCTGCCTCGTTATCGGCGTAGACCGTGAGTTCGACGCGGTGCAGATTCATCCAGCTATCGGCGACCTCCAGCGCCGCCGCCAACAACATCGAACCGACGCCCTTGCCCTGCCAAGCCGCCCCGACTGCCATGCCGAAACTGCCGGCGTGGGCGCGGCGCATGCGTGAATAAGCTTCCAGGCCCAGATTGCCGATCACCACGCCCTGATGCAGCGCCACCAGTTTCAGCGCGCGCTCGTTGTCGGCCTGCAGTCGCTGGCGCCAGACCTCGGTGGATTGAAACGGCATTTGCAGCACTTGCCGTGCAACGACGGGGTCGTTGTAAAGCGCGGTGATACCCTCGAGGTGGGATTCGTTGGAGCGTTCGAGATGGATCGTGGAGGTTGGGTCTGACATGGGATCGGTCCGTGATCAGCGTGTGGCTGGTCACTCTAAACCGCTGATCTGGAATCTGGCGAGATGAAATTGTGGGAGCGAGCCTGCTCGCGAAAGCGACCTCATAGCCAACACCTGCTTCCCGGCAAAAACGTCTACCGTGCTGTCGCCAATTTTTTGCTTTTTAAACACCGCTGTTTAAATGACACCTGCTGACACGCCTTCCAGGCTACAAATCCTTGCGTCGTTGCCTACAGCCAAGCCAGAATCCGCCGGCTTGTGCGCCTTGGGGGCGGGTTCTATTGTGGTGCGGTCGCTGACGAATCAGCGATCGGGTCTCGCAGCCCGTCGATCTCTGGACGCACAACACCCGCTGTTTTTATGGCGGCTGTACGTGGGAGACCTTCGGGTCTGCCGGTTCTAGAGTCCCGGTCTGCGACCCGCGTACAGCTGCCACCAACCATTTCGTATCGCAGCGAAAGGTGGCAGCTCCGTTGACTCTAGGAGCTTTACCATGATCAAACCCACACCCAACCCACCCCAAACCGTCCCCACCTCTCCCTACGAATCCCTCGACTCAAAAAAACTTCACCAAGCCGCCGACCGCGCCCTCGACCACTACCTCTGCCCACCCGACTCTATCCCGCCACCCTTCAGTCCCCGCGCCATGTACGCCGTCACCGCCGACACCAAAAACGAAGACCTGCTGGCCAACGCCTGCGAAACCCTCGCCTCAGCGAAAACCATCGCCCAGGAGTTCGCCGGATTGGTCAAGCCATCCCAGCGCCGAACGCTGATGGGGATTGCGCAGTTGATCATGCTCGGCGAACTGGCGGTGAATCGGGTGCTTGATAATCTGGAGTTGCCGCAGTAGCGGGCCTTTGATGATCGTTCCCACGCTCTGCGTGGGAATGCCTCAAGGGACGCTCCGCGTTCCAGTTCTGGGGGGACGCAGAGCGTCCCGGGCTGCATTCCCACGCGGAGCGCGGGAAAGATCAATGCGTAAGCAATGAAGATTCCTGTGGGAGCGAGCCTGCTCGCGAAAGCGTCGGAGCAGTCAGCGTTGCAACCGAACATTACGACAAATTCGCAAGCAGGCTCGCTCCCACAACAACCGCGCAAACAAGAGCCGGCTCGACCGCTCGTCTGAATACCGCTTGTACCTGTCAGATCTGACAGGTGTGCTTTTTTTCAAACTGGAGTGAGATGGATCCCATTCAATGCACGGCACGGCACGGCACGGCAAAATTCTCAGGGAGCGCTTCCATGGATATCCAGTCTTCGATTTTCAACGAATTGTTTGTCTTGTATCCGGTCATCATCAGGGGCTGGGTCACACCGGTGAAGCCGCAGGGCATTGCCCAAGGCGGGATTCCCAAGGTGCTTTACGATGGCGAGACGCAGGGTCTGGAATGTCTGATAGATCCGTGGACGGAAATGCAGCTCGCTTCCTGGACCATGGCCGCTGATGACCGCGTCGATCTGTACGTCAACGACAACCCTACTCCCGCAACGGGCAAGACCGTTGCCCCGGGCGAAGAACAACAGCGGGTGCGCTTGTACTTGCCCCACGGCTGGCTCAATCAGGGCGTCAATCGCCTGTATTACAAGGTCACGCGCGTAGGAGGTAACGATGAATCGTCTCGGGACACGCTAGCCCTCTACCATTTGCGTCTGCCGGAATCTCTGGATCTGATCATTCCGCCGGAAGTAGTACGTGAAGGCGTGGGGCCGGAGCTCGCCGCACGAGGTGTGACATTTGCGTTTACTTACACCAACCGACGCCACTTCGACTCCATCGTTTTTGCGCTCGGCGATACCACCGTGCGCTTCGACGTGCCCGACGCGCCGGCCCCGATCAACCTGACCCTGCTCACCGATACCTTCCAGCGTGCCGGTGACAACCCGAATGCTGTGGCGGAATTCAGAGTATTTGACCAATTGGGCAATGCCGTCATGTCAGGTGAAAAGCGCGTGGACATTCACCTCGGTCGCCTTTCTCTGCTGGCACCCACCGTCCGTGGCATGAACGGCAATCAGTTCAGTCCGACCACTCCGGAAATCAGAGTCCTCGTACCGCAGGGTTCGTTACTGCCCACCGACACGTTGTGGGTGAACTGGCAAGGCGCGACGGCTGTCCCTGAAGGCTCCTACCCAAGCCCGCCTCGGCTGGTCAGTGCCGGCCTGGAGATTGCGGTACCGCGCTCGGTGCTCGCCTACAGCCTGGGCCAACGGGTTGCAGTCAGTTATTTTATCGACCGCGACGACAAACCCGTGGAGTCGGCTGTGTTGCTGCTGGACATTCTGCCGCTGCCGGCAACCGCCTTGAACCCCCCGAAAATTGTCGAGGCCGATGCCAACAATTTTCTCGACATAACGGCGCTTGGCACCAAAAACGCAACCATTCATGCGCTGCTGCATACCTTGATTGAAGCCGAACAGCCCTGCTGGCTGCGGCTTGAGGGTAAGAAGGCTGATGGCACTGCACATGACTTGACTCTCTGGGCTGGGTTGCCAGCTAGAGTCAACAGCACTTGGATCAACCAGGGTTTCTGGCCACAGACACTGGCAAACAGTTATCTCGTTCAATTGGGGCATTGCACGACGCTGACGCTTAAATACCTGGTGGCGCTCGACAAAAGCAATATCGAAACGAACGCAGTGAAATTTCCGGATCGGGTTTACACGATCAAGTCTGTGGAACTGGTTGTGCCGACACTGGACAGGGTATTGGACTCGAACGGTGAGGAAGTGCTGGAAGGGGGATGGACGGTCAGCACTAACTTAACGTTGTCGGGAACTGCGAGTAAGGGGCTGGAGATTGAGGTGTTCGATGATGATGGGTCGAGCGCGGTTGCCAAAGGCCGAGCGACGGCCGACCCGCTGACGGGAATCTGGACACGGGAAGTAACTGTTGCCGAAGGGAAGCACCGGTTATTTGCGAGATCGTTGTATCACAGTGGTGAGGTGGATTCTGGCGCGCGGAGTTTTACGGTGACAGCGGATGTTGCGCCGACGATTGATTCGATTACAGCTACTGACAACGGCGAGGAGATTCCCAACGGCGGCACCACCGTCGAAACCGCCATAACCTTGAGCGGGGTTGCTGCCAAAGGGCAGAAAGTCGATGTACTGGATGGCATTACTTCAAAGGGGCAGCCGACTGCCGACCCGGTAACAGGCGTCTGGACGCTGCTCATTACCGCGCTAGATAAGACCACACACGTTTTCGTGGCGAAGGAACTGTATGGAGCGGGGCAGAGTTCCGATGTCTATACGATCAATGTTGTGGCCATGCAGCCGCCAGTATTGCTGTCTCCAGCTGTCACCCCCATCGATGTCCTGGCCTACGTACAAGGTGTCATCTTGCGTGTCATGTTTCCGGAAGCGTTACCAGGGCAACAAGCGCAGCTCAAGGAACATGATCCGTTGCCGGGGAGTAAACCGTTTCCGGTACTGGCGCTTGATCCAGGTAAACAGGCTGATTTTTCGCTCAGTTCAGCGTTTCTGGTGGCGCGCCGGGGAAGCAGTAGAAGTTTTTACTGGACGTTGATCAGTGACGGTGACCCGGTGGGGAATTCGCCGGAGTTGACGTTGGTTATCAATGCCATAGCCGAGTACGACCCGCGGTTGCCGACGCCAAATATTGCAGGGGAAACCGGTGATCAACTCAATATTGATCTACTTCCGGACAACGCTGAAATAATTGTCAGCAGATGGTCATTTCAGGAAAGTGGAAATCCGGTTTTTTTGAAGTTGGAAGGCATTGACACCGAGGGAAATAGCACGGAACAAGTGATATATAACGGGCAACCCCATTATTCGACCGACGGATTATCTGTGGCAGCACCAATGGAGTGGCTGCGTACACTTAAAAGCCAAAGCAAGCTAAATATCAACTTTGGCACGAAACCAGAAGCCGACGCGAACAACAATACTGAAATATTTTTTCCTGCGCGAACATATGTATTCACTGCGAATCCGAGCTATACATTAGAAAACTTTGATTTATTACGCTCTTTTACGATTACTGCAGGTCAGTCAATAGATAGCCCGTTAATGAAATTTGCATGCACTAAAGGCACACTTTTTTTACTCAAGCTTCAAGACAAGCCTTCGAACCCCCCTCTCCCGATAACCGAAGAGATGCAAAACCAAGCGCTCTACACGGTTACAAATACAGCGCCATACGTGAGCGAATTCACTCTGCACCTTCACTCAAATTACCATGCAGTGAATTTCTGGTATTGCGCCGTTAATATAAATAATTTTCATCAAACTGTAGGCTCCATCGAATTTCTAGACATTCAAAACCAACTTTTGGGAAAGTTTGACATGGTAGCCTCGCCAACTCCAAGCCAGAAAAATATTGATTTCTCGGGCAAAGACATTCGAAAAATCAGGATCATTCCATACATACCCGCACCGCCTGCAACGGGTACAGGCTTTTATTTTGACACCTTCAAGCTTTACTCATAAATATGGGGCGGATCTATCCAACCGGTGATTTAAGCAGCGGGCATGATCAAGGCATCTCTTCTGATCGCGAAAGGGCCGACAGGTTTGGCGCAATTTTTTGATTTAAACCAAGGCGTTTAAAAGACACGCGCTGACACGCCTTCCAGGCTACAAACCCTTGCGCCATTGCCTACAGCCAAGTCAGAATCCGCCGGCTTGTGCGCCTTGGGGGCGGATTCTATTGTGGTCCGATCGCTGAATGTTCAGTGATCGGGTTTAGCAGCCCGGGTTATCTCTAGACGCACAAGGTCTTGCCGTTATGGCGGCTTTGCGTGGGGCACTTCGGTGCGCCGGGTTCTAGAGTCCTGGTCTGCTAACCCGCGTACAGCCGCCACCTCCTTCGTTAGCAGCGAACGGTGGCAGCTTCACCACTCTAGAGGCTTCACCATGATCAAACCAACACCCAACCCACCCGAATCCGACCCCACCTCCCCCTACGAATCCCTCGACTCAAAAAAACTCCACCAAGCCGCCGACCGCGCCCTCGACCACTACCTCTGCCCACCCGGCTCCACCCCACCGCCCCTCAGCCCCCGCGCCATGTACGCCGTCACCGCCGACACCAAAAACGAAGACCTGCTGGCCAACGCCTGCGAAACCCTCGCCTCGGCCAAAACCATCGCCCAGGAATTCGCCGGACTGGTCAAGCCATCGCAACGCCGCACGCTGATGGGGATCGCGCAGTTGATCATGCTCGGGGAATTGGCGGTGAATCGGGTGCTGGATAATCTGGAGTTGCCACAGTAATGCAGGAAAGCTGAGCTGTTGGGTGTCCATTCTGGCCCCTTCGCGAGCAGGCTCGCTCCCACAGTTTGACCGCATTCCAAGCGTGGCTGCGGGCCGGTTCGCGGCGACAACCACTCGTCGGATACCACTGCGCACCTGTCAACTTTGACAGGTGCGCAATTTCGCCAACGCGCATTAACTCATTCCGTCACTTCACAGAACGGAGTCAGCGCCATGTCCAGTCCCAAAGATACCCTCGTTCAAGAACTCGATATTACCGGTAGCAGTCCTGTATCAGCTAACTCGGTTGAGCCCACGCCAATCGCCGAAATCAAGGTCGGATACGAACCGAGGTACATCACCATCAGCCCGGACGGTACCCGGGCTTATGTCGCCCATTTTGAAGAAGAATCAGTATGGGTGATTGACACCGCAACAAATAAGGTCAGCGCCAAAATCCCGTACATAGCCAGGCATATCGCCTTTAGGCCGGATGGTAAGCGCGCTTACATGGGCAGTACTGGAGACACGGTTTTGGTGATTGACACGGCGAGCAGTACCGTCGTGAAGAGAGTTCAAGTCGGACTTGCCGCGTCCGGGATCGCCGTCAATCCGGACGGTACCCGTGCATATGTTTGTAATGCCAGTGATAAAAGCATCTCTGTCATTGATACGTCGACGAATGAAGTCCTGACCACCTTCTCGGTCGACGGCCATCCGTATCATATTGCTTTCAGTCCGGACGGTACCCGCGCGTATTTCACTTGTCCCGACAGGCTGGCGGTTCGGTTGATTGACACTAAAACAAATCAAACCTCGACTGGAGTCGCGTTTGATCTTAGAGGCTTTTACGTCGCTGTCAGCCCGGACGGTACCCGCGTTTATGTCAGTCAGGACCAAAGCACTAAGGTCTGGGTGTTTGACCAGGATTTAAAGCAAGTGTTGGCGAAAATCGAAGTCCCACACGGTCCACAAAACCTCGTTTTCAGTCAGGACGGTAGCCTTCTGTACGCCTCCTGCAGAGATGGCATGATCGCGGTAATTGATACGGCAACGCTTCAAGTACGCAGGAACATCGACGTAGGCCGCTTCCCTACCGAAATGGCCTTTAGTAAGGATGGTAAACACGCTTATGTTTGCAAGTTCCAGGACAACGCAGTGTGGGTGATCGAGGTAGCTTAATCACATTCATCTGCAGCAAACAACGCCACCAAGAAGCTCCGCATCCCTTCCCGAACCGCACGCTATGCGTGCGTTTGGGCAAGGGGTTCGCAGGCGTTGGCCGCAGGTTTGCGCTCTGGCATCTGCGGTCGTTTAAGTCGAAGAAAACGCGCCCGGATCTACATCGCCTTCGCGAACAGGCTCGCTACGACAGGAGGACCGCATCAGGGCTGGAACCATTCGTGGCGTTCGTTGAAGGTTTGCTGGATGAGGTCGATGAGGGCTTTGATTTCGGGGGAGTTTTGCGAGTCGGTGTTTACGGCGAGCCACGCGTGTAGCTGCATCGCTTCGGCGAATAATCCGGGCAGTGCGATGAGGCCACGGTCGAAGCGGCTCATATACGCCGGCAGCAAGCCAATGCAGGCGCCGCACCGGATCATCTCCAGCATCAACTCATAAGATTGCATCTGCACCACCCCAGCCAACCTCTCCTCCACCAACTCATTCCAAGGCCGAAAGCTCTCAACCTGCCGATCACACTGCCACTGCACCAGCATGAAGTCCGCCAGATCTTCCGGCGTTTCCGGTCGCGCTGTCACCCGTGAATAGCGCTTGGCAATGTGCGGCAGATACTCGATCCGCGCGAGGTGTTGCGGTTCGCTGGTGGAAAAGGTCGGGCCGGGGTTTGGGCGCTCGCCAGAAGCGAGCCAGAGGACGATGTCAGCACTGACCGCACGCCGGGCCAGTTCGCTATCCAGAGCAATAATTTCCAGACGCAGGCTGGCATTGCGGCGCAGCAACGCGATGAGGTCGCGGCCGAGGATGTCGTGGAGGATGGATGCGGCGACGGCGAGGCGGATCAGTGGCTGTTCGATGACCGGGAGTTTGCGTTCGTGGGCCAGGGTGATGAGTCGGGCCTGCAACTGTTGGCCTTCGCGGGTGAGCGTTAGGGCGCTACCCTGGAAGCTGAACAGGCTGTGTTGCAGTTGTTGTTCGAGTTGCGCGAGTTGTTTGCGCAGCAGCGTCGAGCGCACATTCAGGCTGCGCGCGGCTTGCATGAAGCAACCGCAGCGGGCGCTGACGAGGAAATATTGGGCGACTTCGCTGTCGATGGTCGCGGCCTGGTTGAGCCAGGGTTCGGAGTTGTCTCGCGGCGAAAGGTGAACGCTGGCGGCGTCGCGTCCTGCGGGTTCGGTGAATGACATTGATGACTCCCTGTCGATCTAATGTGGTTGCTCTGAATACACCGGATTCTCATTGGGGGAGCGAGCCTGCTCGCGAAAACGTTGGCACATTCAACATCCTCGCTGACTGACCCACCGCATTCGCGAGCAGCCTCGCTCCCACAGGGGTGAATGGTGTTTGGCTGACGTCAGTGTTTTTCCTCGAGGATTTTGTTCAGTTCAGCGCCGTCGATGCTCAGGGTGGCGGTGTTGAGCATGCCGTCCAGGTAAGCCTGGGCGATCTGTTCCTGGCGTTGTGCGCGCAGGGCCTGGGTCAGTTGGTCGCGCAGTTCCTCCAGCGTCGCGGTGCGGGCCGGTTGTTGTTCGGTGAGCTTGATCACGTGGAAGCCGGCGGCACTTTGCACCGGATCAGACACGGCGCCGACCTTGAGCCGCGCCACAGCGCCACGCACTTCCGGCACCAGTTGTTGCAACGGTTGCAGGCCGGTATCACCGCCCCGCTCTGCCGTGACGCGATCCTGCGAATATTGCGTAGCGAGCGCCGCAAAATCGCCCGGTGCTGTCTGCACCTTCTTGCTCAATTCAGCGGCTTGTTTGCGCACTGTTTCCACATTCGCTGCGTCACTGACGCCAAGGAAAATCTGACTGACCCGGTACATCGGCGGCGTCTGCCAATTGGCCTTGCCGGCGTCGTACGCCTGCTGCAATTCAGCTGCGCTCGGATACTCCGCCGGCACCTGACTCACCGAGCGCAAATAATCACGAAACACGATTTGCTCAGTCGCTGCGCGAGTCTGCCGGGCAACGTCCGGCCGCTGCGCCCAACCCTGCGCATCGGCCTGTTCAAGCACGGCTTTTTCCGCCAGCCGCGCACGAATCCAGCGCTCCAGCGCCTCACGGTTGCCGCGCAGCTGTTCGCGGGTTTGCGCCGGGACGGTGGCCAGCAGCGCCTGCAATTCCTCTGGCGAAACCTGCTGATTGCCTAACCGCGCCACTGCTGGCCCGGCTGCAACCGCCATCACCGGCGAGGGCTGCTGAGCGGCGACCGGATCACTGCCCGGCCGCAGCACCAATGCCACGGCCACCACCAACAACGCCAGCGCTCCGGCGCCGATCACCATGGCAGGCTTTTTCACAGTGCGACTTCCTCTTGTTCGGCGACAGCGGATTTGGCGGTTTGCACACCATTGGTCTGGCTGAAGTCGCGCAGGTAAACGATGAATTCCTGCAACAGGCGATCCCACAGTTCCAGATTGCCGCGCAGGTGCTCGTTGCTCACCCCAGCGGCCACGACCACGTCCATTTCCATCAGCAGAAACTCGCCCTGCAACGACAACCGTGCAAACCGCCGCGTAGCGTTCCACTGCTCGGCCACGCCCTGGGGCAAGTCGCCCTGCACGCGCAGCGCACAGCTGAAGGTGAAATCAACAAAGCTGCCCTGCTCCACCGCCGGGTTGCCGAAACGCACGGCGTAGCCGATGCCCTGACTGGCGCTGAGCAACTGGACGATGCCGTTCTGTTCACTCTGGTTGACACGATAACCGGCGGCTTGCAGAACGTCGGTCAGCGATTGCGGGGAAACGTGGGTGATCAATTGAGTCATGGCTTTCTTCCTTGCTATCAGTGAGCGATCGCCGCTTGCGGCGCGTCGAATTGGGTTTTGTACAGCTCGTCGCCAAAGCCTTGCGCCAGTTCATCGAACTTGACCCGGGCGCTGCCGGCGAAGGGCTGGCGGATCTTCATCACTTCGGCGACGTCGATGTTTTCGTAGGCCGTGAGGATCTGTTTGGCGACGCCGTACATTTGCTGATTCTTGGCTGAACATTGCTGCACTTGTGTGTCACGTTCCGCCAGTTGCGCTTGCAGCTTCGAGCGTTCGGCTTCCTTGCCGCGAGCGAGGACCAGCAACTCGTCGTAGGCTTTCTTGAACTTGCCGGTCTGCTCGGCACTGGCCGCGACTTGCGCCTGCGCCTGGCTATGCAGGCTCTGTTGCTGCCCTGCGAGTTGCTCGGCGAGGCCTTTGGCCTTGGTCAGTTCGGCAGTCAGCTGCTTGATCTGCGCCTGGGCTGCCTTGGCCTCGTTCTGCGCCGCCAGTTGCGCGGCGCTGGCCTGGGCCTGCTGACTTTGCAGGGCCTGCAATTGCTGGGTGGTGCTGCGCAATTGCGTGCGCAGGCGTTCTTCCATGCCTTCGCCGTTCGCCCCGGTGGCAAGCAGCAAACCCAGGCCCAGCGCGAGAAAACGCGTGTTCATAAAGCTCTCCCGGCGCCTTAGAAGCGCGTGTTGATCTCAAGCTGCAAGACGTCGATGTCGAACGGCGCGCCGTACACCGCTTCGGTGCTCATCCAGCGACCCGTGGCGGAAACGTTCTTCGCCAGGCCGTAGTTGCCGCCCATGAAATAGCCCTTGGCGTTGGTGCCGCCGAGGTGGAACGAGGAGTCGTTGAAGCCGTCCGGCAAGGCGTCCGGCTGGATGTACTTGTAGCCGGCGAACAGGTTCCAGTCGCCCTTGCGTTTGAGGTCCAGTGCGTTGCCGAGGGTGAACTGCACCATCCATGCATTGGCGCCGCTTTCGATCTCGCCGTTGCTGTCGAGGTTGTTGACGATCTGCCCGGCGGAACGCTTGCGCATGTCGCCTTCGTCGTAGCTGAGGTTGTGGATGTAGTTGCCTTGGCTGCGCAGTTTGAAGTCCTGCGGCAGGTCGGCGTCCCACACGACGTTGAGATCGAGCAGGTTGAACTCGGACGCAAGCCCGACGAATTGCGGCTGCGGCGTGGCGCTCGGGTTGAGCGGGTTCGGCGTGATGTCACGCAGCAGGAACACGCTGTTGCCCTTCTGCATGAACGCTGCGCGGGTGCCATCGCTGTCGCAGCCCGGCGCGCCGGCCCACGGTTCGCAGGGGCTGGAGCGCTGGCCCTGAATGTCGTCGAAGCGGTAATAGGCCAGCGCGCCTTTGAGGCGGTTGTTGCTATTGATCGCCCACTTCGCGCCGAGCTGCGCGCCATACAGCCATTTGTTGTCGCTCTCTTCCTTGTCGAAACCGTTACTGCTGGAGGTGTCGTTGGTGTAATCCACCGGGAACGCGCCGACCGTGCCGAACACACCCCAATCGCGGTTGAGCTTGTGGTCGAAGATCGCCGCCACACCGTCGAAATTCAGGTCGTTGGAATAGAGCATGTCGGTGGACATGAACGGGTTGGCGAAGCGTCCGCCGGTCAGAGTCAATTCGTCCATTGGCTTCCAGGTCAGGTAGCCCTGATCGAGCCAGATGTCCTTCTTGGCGAAGCCGCCGCCGAGGTTCTGCGTGGTCGATACCGGGTTGTTGTCCGAACCGGTGCCGATGCGAATGCCGGCGGTCCATTCCTCCGAAATCACCGCTTTCATGCCCAGACGAGCGCGCAGGCGAAAGAGGTTTTCGCGGTCTTCGCGGGTATTGAGCAACGGCGGCAGGCTGGTGCTGCTGTTGGGGTTTACGTCGTACGGGCCATTGTTATTGAGCTTGGCGAAGTCGACGATTTCGTTGCTGTTGTTGCCCGAGTAGTAACGCGATTCGTCACGCAGACGAATGTCGCCGTCGAAGCTGATGCGCGAGGCCCAGTCCGGGAAGGTATTCGGCGCTGCCCAGTTTTCCTGTTTGGCGGTGGCCATCACCTCGGCTTTGACCTGATCGCGGATCTGGTCGCGCACCGCTGCCGGTACGTACTGCACGCGCACATCCCCCGGCGCGGCGACCGGCCCGGCCGCGACCGCGGTGGACGCGGCAGCCTGTTTGGCCTGCGCCGCTTCGTTCTGCGCCTGGGCGATCAGCGCGTCGGCCTTGTCCTGCTTGAGAATGCCCTGCTCGACCAGCAAGCGGATCAGATTGATCGTGGCGTTCTCCGACGGCGCAGGCGCTGCCACGGCCTGACCGACCAGGGTCGCAATGACCATGCCGACCGCCAGGGACAATCGATTCACGTTGGAAATCATCTGCACACAACTCCTTTTGCCAAAGCTTGAATAAGTGAATTAACCCGGACGCCGCCCTTGCAGGGACAGGCGCACGGGCAAAGTGATAGAGGCCGGAGGCCGTTCGCTGAGGGCTGGCGCACCGCGTAAAGCGGCCAGCACCTGGGTATCGATTTGCGGGTTGCCGCTGGACTTGATCAGCTCGACACGGGTGATCTCGCCGACGCTGCTCAGCCAGACATCGGCCTGCAGCGAGAATGCGAGGTTGCGCAGCTCGGGGTTCTCACGCAGCAAACGCTGGAAGGTGAACGCGAGAAACTGGCTGTACGTGCCCGTGCCCAAACGCCCACCACCCGCGCCAGCCATGCCGCCGCCCTTGCCTGCGCCGATGTTGAAAGCGTCGCTACCGGACTGCGCGTCGCCGTCCATTTGCATCGGGTTGGCCAGATCGTCGGCCGGCGATGGCGGCGCCTCTTCTTCAGGCTTGACCTCCTCCGGCTCCGGCGTTGGCTCGGGCTCGACGACTTTTTCTTCCACCGGCGTTTCCGGCTCTGGCGGTTTCTCCGGCGGCGGTGGTGGCGGTGGCGGCAACGGAATGATCGTCGGCACCTTCGGCGCTTCGCGACGCACGCCGGCCATGTCGTTGGCCCACTGCCAGAGGAACCACGCGGCGAGTGCGCCGACCAGCAATCCGGCGCCCCACTTCACATAGCGCAACGGCGACTTTTTCACGGGCGGCGGTTCGATTGGGAGTTGTGCGGTCATGACTCAGCCCTGACTCGGTTTGCCGGTGACGAGACCGACCTGGGACAGTTCGAGCCGGCGCAGCAGGTCGAGCACTTCGATGACTTTCTGGTACTGCACCGTCGCATCGCCACGCACGATCACCGGAAAATCCGGGCTCTGCGCTTTCTCGATGCGCAGGCGCTCTTCCAACTCGCCCAAGGTCACCGGATAGGCATCGAGAAACACCTGGCCGCCGTCGTTGACCGAGATCGCCTTGGTCTTGGCCTCCGACAGCGACACCGAAGCGCTGGCCTTGGGCAGGTTGATCTGGATCCCGGAGACCTGCGCGGTGGCAGTGAGGATGAACATCACCAGCACCACCATCAGCACATCGACCAGCGGAGTGATGTTGATGCTGTCGACGGCGGCATCGTCATCATCGTCGTGGGAGGCATTTACGGACGCCATGTCAATGCTCCTCAGGCCGGTACGGAGTGGTTGGCGTGATGGCCGCGCTGGTGCGACGCCTCACTGAACTGGCTCTCGCCATGCATCTCCGCCAGACGAGTGATGAACTCGTCGACGAACACGCGCATGTCGGCGCTGACTTCCTTGTTGCGGGTGATCAGGCGGTTGTAGCCAAACAGCGCGGGGATCGCGACGAACAGGCCCATCGCCGTGGCGAGCAGTGCTGCGGCCATGCCCGGCGCGATGGCGTTGATGTTGACGTCGCCGGCCATTGCCGTGCCGAGGAACACCACCATGATCCCCAGCACCGTACCGAGCAGGCCGATGTACGGGCCGCCGGCGATGGCGTTGGACAGGGTCGAGAGTTTCGAACTCAGTTGCTGGTTCTCGCGGGTGCGCACACCGTCCATCGAGCAGCGAATGGCTTCGATGGTCGCGGCGGAAACCGACGAGGTATCGGCGCCCTGCTCGCGGCGGGTGCGGATCTCTTTGACTGCCACCAGATACAGGCGCCACAGCGACGAATGCTGCAGACGCTGAGCCAGTTGCGCGTCGTCGGCGAACATTTCCAGACGCGTGCCGACCTTGGCGAATTGCACGCGAAAGTCTTCGTTGGCCGCAGTGACGCGACTGAGGCTGCGGTTCTTGCGCAGCATGATGATCCACGACTGGAACATCATCAGCACCAGCACGGCGATGATCACCCAGGCGTCGATGGGCACCGCGTTAAGGAGGAAGCCGAGGCTGCCGAAACCGAACCCCGACTGTTCTTCATCGACGCCGTAAGCGACCAGTTTCGACTCGGCGCCTTGCGAGGTGGCATCCGCCAGCAACAGCGCGGCCGGACGGGCGACCTTCGACAGGCGCAGTTCATCAATAGCGCCAGCGAATGGCTGGAACGCGCCTTCCTGCAGATCAGCGCCGATGGCCATGACCGAGTTGAACGCCGGCATCGCCTGGGCCAACGCAGCACTCTCGCGACCGTTAACGTACAGCGTGACTTTCGAGCCCTCGGCAGTCAGCGCAACGTGCTGCCATTGCGAAGGAGCCAGAGCTTGCGTGGCGGCAGCGCGCTGGCCGTCGATTTCCACGAACGGCAGGCCTTGGCTGACACCGATCAGCAGACTTTGCATGCCTTCGCGCCGAGCCAGGATCAGTTGCTCGCCAGTGGCCTGATCCAGACGCAGCCAGGCGCTGAAAGTGAACGCGCTACCAGCGTTGTGTTGCAGCGACGGACTGGCCGGCAGCAACAACGGCTGACCGCTGAACTGCAAGGCACGGCCGACGACGCCATCGATCGCTGTGCCGGTCGCGCTTTGCGCGGTGTTGCCGTACGCCGTGGTGTCTTTCGCCGGGGTGCCGGTGGCGCCGTCGAAGTGATACAGCGCGGTGTAATTCGGATCGAAAGTCAGTTGGCCGTTGCCGGTAGCCGGGGCTTTCTGGTTGCCGTAATACATCCAGATGTCCTGACGCTGACCGCCCTCGACATTCGGCACATCGACCCAGATCAGCGCCATGCCCATCAGCGCATCGAAACTCTCGATCTGGTGGTTGATCACGGTTTTGTCATCGGCGGCGACAAAGCGCAGATCGGAGCCGTCCTCTTTCACGCCGTCGAAGGTGAAGTTGCCGGTGTGCAGGCGCACCAGCAGCGCGGTGCGGCCGAGGGCCTGATTGATCGCCGCGCCTTGCGGTGTGGTGTCGACGGCGATCTGCTTGCGGTAATGCCAGTCGTCCTGCCACCAGGCCTGAGCCGTGGCCGGGAGCACGAAGCCCAGGCAGATCAACAACGAAAGGAAGAGGCGTTGCATGGACGTGCTCCGTTAGAAAGTGGCTTGGAGGTTGAAGTGCAGGCGCGATTCCTGCTTTGAGGTGTTCGGCCCTTCGAGTAGCGGGTAGCCCCAGTCGAGGCTGCCGGACAGCCATTTACTGAGGCTGGCGCGGGTGCCGAGGCCGACGCTGGCCAGAGCGTAATTGGCGTCCTGATCCGGCAGTTCGTCGCGCAGGTACAGCTGCGCACCTTCGGCGAAGGCATAGAAGCGCCAGTCCTGCATCCACGTGCCGGCGAATTTCGCCAGCGACGGTGTGCGCAATTCCTGGCTGAGCAGGTAGCCGTCATCGGCGGTGCGCTCGGCAGCGAGATAGCCGCGCACCGAAGTGGCACCGCCGGCGGAGAATTGTTCGTTGGAAACCAGCGGCCCCGAGGCGAGTTGGAATGCGGCTTTGCTTGCGCTCTGCCAGTCGCTGTCGAAGGTCCAGGTGTAGTTGGTGTCGCCCTTGAGCACGGCGAAACTCGGTTTGGCGCGATAGCGTTTGTAGTCGAAATCTTCGTCGTCACTGCCGTAGCCGAACACGCTGCGGGTGGCGGCAACCAGACTCAGGCCGAGGCCGAGCTGGCTCTTTTCGCTGTAGCGATAGCCGTTGTAGGCGAAGGTGAACGGCGCGTATTTGAGCGGCACCTTGTCGCTTTCGCCGGACAGGCTCAGGCGCTCGTCGAAGTCCTTGAAGTCGATGCCGGCGGACAACGAGTTCGACCAGTTGCCGCTCGAGGGCAGCGTGTAAATCGCCGCGACGCCGTAGCTGTGACCCTTGCCGAGCACGTTGCTGCCGCCGATGGTGGCGACGTTGCTGTCGGACTGGTAACCGGAGAACTGCACGCTCCAGCGCTCGCTCAGCGGCGCGGTGTAGGACCCGGACCAGACCTTGGCGTTGTCGGTTTCCTGCGGCGCGGTGAAGAACGTCAGGTTGACGCTGTGGCCAAGCTGCCAGAGGTTGTTGTAACCGAGGCTGGTGACGCTGCGCAGCTTTTCGGTGTCGGCACTGTAGTCGTTATTGAGGCCGACGCTGGCCGTCCACGGGTTCTGGTCTTCGACCTGCAAGTCGACGTCCATGGTGCCGGGGCGCTGCCCTTCACGCACCAGCGGCATGACCTGGCGACCGGGGGTCTTGTTGAGCTGCGCCAGTTCGCCCTGGACTTTGGCAAAGTCCGGCACCTCGCCTTCTTTCAGCGCCGGGACGTTGTCGCGGATGTCCAGCGGCGAATAGTGTCTGGCGCCGACCACGCGCACCCGGCCGACCTTGGTTTCGCTGACTTGCAGATAGACGATGCCATCGGCCACAGCCTGCTCGGGCAGCTCGACAAACACCGACTGATAGCCGCGCTCCTGATAGGCCTTCTGCAACGCATCGCGGGCGCCTTCGATATCGCTCAAGGCTTTCTGCGGGCCGAGAAACGGGTACACCGCTTCTTCGATCGCCCGGGCATCGAGCACGGTATTGCCGCGCACGAAGTATTCGTTGACGTCGACCAGCCGCTGCGCGGCGGGCGCTTCTGTGCCCTCCTCGGCCAGAGCCGGCTGCGCGCCCGCCGTCACCAGCAGCCAGCCCCACAGCGCCAGCCGTGACGTGAAAATCCGTTCCACATTACCCCCTGAAATTCGCGATGACCTGTGGGCGTTAGCGCCCGGTGTGCTGCGTCAATTGCTGATCGTTGTGGCGCAGGCGTGCTTGCCCAGCCAGGTGTGCAACAGCGCAAAGTTCAGCGAGAACTCGGGCATTTGCAGCAAGGCACCGCAGAACACTTCGCCGATGATTTTCTGAATCAGCAGCACCGCACGCGGCTCGTTGAGCAGCGTGGCGATGTCACGGCTGAGGGCGGTGAAACTCCAGACCTTCTGGTTCAGGCCAAGGCCGACGAACCAGCGGAACAGCAGGTTGTAATTGAGCTGTTCATAGAGCTGCTGTTCGCTGGGCACCGAATACAGCAATTGCAGGAGCAGGATGTGCATCACCGTCTGCGCGGGAATGAGCATGCCGGGCGCGGCGTTGAGGTCGCGCAGCAGGTCCCGATGGGCGTCGAGCAGATCGTCGATCTGCGGGCGCAGCAGCACCAGCGAATGGCCCGGCGGAATGTAGCTGGAGACTTCTTTCAAAGCGCCCTGCCAGTCATCCTGCGAGACGATCCAGACCCACGGCGCGCCGTAGCGATACACCGAAACCGGCTTCTTGCGCGCGGCTTCGACGATCTTCGACAGGCGTTGATCGAGCTCCTGCATGCCCACTTTCGAATAGCGTTCCATAGTCCCCATTGCCTCACTCCCGGCGTCCCGCCTCGGCTTGCAAAGTGCGCCCCGAAAGGCCCCTCAAGCGCGTTACACAGGCATGACCGGACTGGCAAAGGGCTACCGAACTTTTGTCATAAAAGCTTCATTACGAAACTGCACATGGCCCGCGAAATCACTCAGACCCTGTGGGAGCTGGCTTGCCAGCGATGGCGGTGGGTCATTCAATCAAGCGGGTGGATGTGCCGACCCCATCGCTGGCAAGCCAGCTCCCACAGGGATTAGGGGTGGCATGAGATTCGGCGACGCGCCTGCCCTTTTGCTCTGTACCGTTGCGTGACATTCGCGTGACATTCACAGGGTTAAATCCCGGCCCGTTCAGGCGTATAACCTTCACAAGACTTTCAATCGGCACGCCGACTTCAACACAGGGTAGTGACATGACCACAGCAAACATCCTTGGCAACCTGTTCCCTTCGGTCAGCGACATCTCGGAAAAATATCGCCTCGACGCTCAGGTCGAGCAGCGTGAATATCTGGTCGATGGCCAGTTGCGCCGCTGGGACGGCCCGCTCGCGCAGGTGCGCAGCCCGGTGTATCTGAAAAGCGAAAACGGCGAAGAACAGGTGATCCTCGGCAGCACGCCGCTGCTGGATGCCGACACCGCCCTTACCGCCCTAGACGCTGCCGTTCGCGCTTACGATCGCGGCCAAGGCCTGTGGCCAACCATGCGCGTGGCCGAGCGCATCCAGCACGTCGAAGCATTCCTCGGCCGCATGCGCGAGCAGCGCGAGGCGGTGGTCAAGCTGCTGATGTGGGAGATCGGCAAGAACCTCAAGGACTCGGAAAAAGAGTTCGATCGCACCTGCGATTACATCGTCGACACCATCAATGCCCTGAAAGAACTCGACCGCCGTTCCAGCCGCTTTGAGCTGGAGCAGGACACCCTCGGCCAGATCCGCCGCGTGCCGCTCGGCGTCGCCTTGTGCATGGGGCCTTACAACTATCCGCTGAACGAAACCTTCACCACGCTGATTCCGGCACTGATCATGGGTAACACCGTGGTGTTCAAACCGGCCAAGCTCGGCGTGCTGCTGATTCGCCCGTTGCTCGAAGCCTTCCGCGACAGCTTCCCGAGCGGCGTGATCAACGTCATCTACGGCAGCGGCCGCGAGACTGTCAGTGCTTTGATGGCCAGCGGCAAGATCGACATCTTCGCCTTCATCGGCACCAACAAGGCTGCCAGTGACCTGAAGAAGCTGCACCCGAAACCACACCGTTTGCGCGCGGCTCTGGGTCTGGACGCCAAGAACCCGGGTATCGTCCTGCCTGAAGTCGATCTCGACAACGCCGTCAGCGAAGCGGTCACCGGTTCGCTGTCGTTCAACGGTCAGCGCTGCACCGCACTGAAAATTCTTTTCGTGCATGAAGACGTGGTCGACAGCTTCATCGAGAAATTCAACGCCAGACTGGCCACGCTGAAACCGGGCATGCCGTGGGACAGCGGCGTGGCGCTGACGCCGCTGCCGGAGGCGGGCAAGGTCGATTATCTGCACGGTCTGGTCGCGGATGCGCAAAGCAAAGGCGCTCAGGTAGTCAACCCGAATGGCGGTGAATCCCACGCCTCGTTCTTCTACCCGGCAGTGCTGTATCCGGTGAATCCGCAAATGCGCGTCTATCAGGAAGAACAGTTCGGTCCGGTCGTGCCCATCGTGCCGTACCGCCACCTCGATACGGTGATCGACTATGTGCTGGAATCCGATTTCGGCCAGCAGTTGAGCATCTTCGGCACCAACCCGGTGGCGGTCGGCCGGCTGGTCGACACTTTCGCCAACCAGGTCGGGCGTATCAACCTCAACGCCCAGTGCCAGCGCGGCCCGGACACTTACCCGTTCAACGGTCGCAAAAACTCCGCCGAAGGCACGCTGTCGGTTCACGATGCATTGCGAGTGTTTTCGATCCGCACCCTGGTGGCGACCAAGTTCCAGGAGAGCAACAAGGATCTGATCAGCGAGATCATTCGCGGGCGTGATTCGAGCTTCCTGACCACCGATTACATCTTTTGACGGGTGATCGGCAGGATTGAATGATCCTGCCGATCCGTCAGCCCCCCGGCGATTCAGTGACTACACTCAGCCCAGCATTGCTGGATGCCCGGGAGGCTGACCATGCTCGATTACTTCGCATTGGGTCTGTTGGTTTTTGTCGGTCTCGTGCTGTTTTACGGGATCATCGTGCTGCATGACATCCCGTACGAGATCGCTGTCCACCGCAACCACCCGCACCAGGACGCGATCCATGCCACTGGCTGGGTCAGTCTGTTCACCTTGCATGCACTCTGGCCATTTCTGTGGATCTGGGCGATGGCCTATCGCGAGGATCGCGGTTGGGGTTTCGGCGATGGCAAACCCATTCAGAATCACGTCGATCAACTGGAGCAACAGGTCGTCGAGCTGCAAGCCCGGATCGAGCGGCTGGAAGCGCAGTCGCCGGTTGCGCCTCACTCTGACAGCCGGGGGATCTGAGCATGGATCTGTTGCTCATCCTCACGTATGCCGCGCTCTGCGTCGCGATTTTCAAGATCTTCCGCATTCCGCTGAACAAATGGACGGTGCCCACCGCTGTCCTGGGTGGCGTGCTGATCATCGGCGCGCTGATTTTCACCATGAACTACAACCATCCCTATTCTGAGGTGGCGCGCTCCTACTTCGTCTCGGTGCCGGTCATTCCGATCATCAGCGGCCAGGTGATCGACGTGCCGGTAAAGGGCAACGAACCCCTGGAAAAAGGCGACGTGCTGTTCCGCATCGATCCAACGCCTTTCCAGAACCGTCTGAAATCGCTCAAGGCGCAACTGGTTGCAGCCAAAGGCGACCGCTACCGCATCACCGAACTGATCCGCCGCAACTTCGGCACCCAGCGAGAACTGGACGCGGCCATTGCTCGCACCGACGATCTGCAGGCGCAACTGGACAATGCGCAGTTCGAGCTGGACAACACCGTGGTTCGAGCGCCGAGCAAAGGCTTCGTCACCCACGTTTCGCTGCGACCGGGGATGATGGCGAGCAAGCTGCCGCTGCGCCCGTCAATGGTGTTTATTCCGCAGGAAGGTCAATACTTCGCCGCCTGGATGCGCCAGAACAGCCTATTGCGTCTGACCGTGGGCGACGAGGCCGAAGTCGCCTTCGATGGCATTCCCGGCAAGGTCTTCGCCGGTCGGGTGAAAAGTGTGATCGGGGTGATCGCCGAGGGCCAGGTGCAACCTTCCGGTACCCTGATCAGCTACACCGGTTCGCCACCGGCCGGACGCGTGCCGGTGATCATTGAAATCACTGACCCGGCGTTCGCCGAATACAGCGCGCTCATGCCGGGCGGCGCCTACGGGCAAGCGGCGCTTTACAGTCAGCACTTTCATCACATCGGCGCGATGCGCAAAATCCTGCTGCGCATGTCCGCCTGGATGAATTACATTTTCCCCTTCCATTGATTTGACTGACTCACGAGGTTCGCACTGACTACTTACAGCACCCACCGCCTGCCACCGCTGTTGCGCCGTATCCTGCGTCCGTTACTGGACCCGTATCGGCGCTACCGTCACGCCCGACTGATCCATTCCGTGCGGGTGGCCTTGGGATTGTTGGCGACGATTCTGCTGACCACTGGCATCAATCTGCCCCACGGCGAATGGGCGTCAGTGACCATGCTGGTGGTCATCGGCGGTTTGCAGCATCACGGCAACATCGGCAAAAAAGCCGCCGAGCGCGCCATTGGTACCTTGATCGGCGCGGGGGTCGGATTGGCCCTAGTGGCGCAGCACGCCTGGCTGGACATGCCGTGGCTGACCTACTTTTCCATGGCTGTGGTGTGCGGTTTTTTCTCGTATCACGCGATTGGCAAGGGCGGCTACACCGCCCTGCTCTCGGCGATCACCGTGTTCATCGTTGCCGGGCATGGCGACAACCCGATCACCGATGGACTGTGGCGCGGCGTCGACATCCTGATCGGCATCGCCCTCGCCTTGGCGTTTTCCTTCGCCCTGCCGCTGTACGCGGTCTACTCGTGGCGTTACAACCTCGCCGACGCCTTGCGCGACTGCGCCACAGTGTACGGGCGCATCATCAACGGTGAAGCGGTCAGCGCCGACGAGCATGTGCGGCTGATGAGCAAGGTGGGGGCGGTGATGGTGCAGTTACGCTCGCTGATGCCGTCGGTGTCCAAGGAAGTGAAGATTTCCATGACCGAGCTCGACGCGATTCAGCGCAACCTGCGCATGTGCATCAGCACGCTGGAGATCCTCGGCAATATCCGCCCCAACGCAAGCGACCCGCAGGCCACGGCACATCTGCAAACGGCACTGAAGGCTGAGCACCGGCAGATTCGTGTGCAACTGATCGGCATGGCTCGCGCGTTGAAAACCGGGGCCTCGCAACGGCTGGAGCGACCGATGGAGCTGCCAGCAGCGGACCTTGATGCGCCAGTCGCCAATACGCTCGACGGCTACCGGATGCTGACCCGGCAACTCGCCGCCAATATCAGCGAGATGCGCCAGCGCCTGGCAGCCACCGCACCGCGCTGGAACATCTGATCCTTACTGCGCCGCCAGCCGCCGGGCTTTCCAGCCCCAACCTTGTTGCATGCCGGCGGCGGCCAGCAGGATCGCTGCAACGCCTATCCATTGCAGCAATTCGAGGCGATGGCCGAAGGCGAACCAGTCAACGAAAATCGCCGCGATCGGATAAATGAACGACAGTGCGCCGGTCAATGCCGTCGGCAGCTTTTGAATCGCGCCATACAGCAAGACGTACATCAAACCGGTATGCACAATGCCCAGCGTCACCAGACTCGCCCACGCATCGGCGCCCTGTGGCAACGCATCGAAATGCGCGAACGGCGCGAGCAACAACACACCGGTGCAGACTTGAATCAGCGCAATCAGGTGCGGCGGCGTGCCGGTCAGGCGCTTGATGATCAGTGCGGCAATCGCGTAGAGAAACGCCGCGCCCAACGCCAGGGCAATTCCCATCAAGTAATCGTTACCCTCCTCGCCTTGCGTGCTATGGGCACTGACAATCGCCAGCATGCCCATGAACGAAATCGCCAGCCAGAACAGCTTCTGCAGGGTAATTTTCTCGCCGAGGAACAACGCTGCCAAACCGACCAGCATGAACGGCTGCACGTTATAGACCGCCGTACCAATGGCTATCGAGGCGCGGGAATAGGATGCGAACAGCAGCACCCAGTTGCCGACAATCGCCATTCCACTGAGCACCGCCAGCAGAAACGTTGTGCGGGTCAGCATCCCCGGACGCAGGAAGCCGAACGCGGCGCAGACCAACAGCAAGGTGCCGGCGCCGAACACGCAGCGCCAGAACACCACCTCCAGCACCGGTTGCCCGGACACCAGCACAAACCAGCCGATCGTCCCGGATATCAGCATGGCGGCGGTCATTTCCAGCGAACCGCGGCGGATTGCGTTGTCCATCATCTTCTCCTGAGGCTGTGAGCGAAGCATGGCAAAAGTATGCCAAGCGCACCTCGGGCTGCTCCAGCGCATAAAGCAGGCTAAACTTGGTTTTTGCCTTTTTTATCGAGGGTGATTTGCGTCCTTTGCCTAATCCGGAGTTTGAATGTGACTGACGATATCGATCAGATCCTTATCAGCGCGCTGATGGAAGACTCGCGTCGCTCGCTCAAAGCGCTGGCGCAGATCAGCGGCCTGTCATCGCCCAGCGTGGCCGAGCGGTTGCGGCGTCTGGAAGAACGCGGCGTGCTCAAGGGCTACACGGTGGAGATCGATCCGAAATGCTTCGGCTATCAGTTGCAGGCGATCGTCCGGGTGCGGCCGCTGCCAGGGCAACTGCAGGAGGTTGAGCGGCAGATCATGTCGATCCCGGAGTTCACCGAGTGCGACAAGGTCACCGGCGACGACTGCTTTATTGCCCGCCTGCACGTGCGCTCGATGGAGCAGCTCGATACCCTGCTCGACCGACTGAATACGTTGGCCGAAACCAACACCGCGATCGTCAAGAAGACCCCGGTCAAGCGGCGACTGCCACCGATGGCGTAGGTGTCTTTTACCAATGATCAGGGTAGATTGGGGTTTTTCGCGGCTAAGGAATGGCGCTATGAAAATTCAGGCAATACTGCTGGCCGGCATGCTGCTCGGCGGCTGTGGCACGATTCAAACAATAGCGCGCAACGATCAGGCTGCCGTTGACGGACTCAAGCAGCAGAAAAGTTATTGCGGCGCGGTACCGAGAATCTACAGCGGCCTCGCTTATGACTTCTGCACGCTGAACGCTCCGCTGGCCTCAGGCATCGATCCCGATGATCACCGCAACGCGGCCATTCCGGTGGTGCTGGTGGACGCCGTGGTGTCCGGCGCGCTCGATACCTTGCTGCTGCCCTACACGATCTACCGTCAGCAAGTGGACGGCAGCATCGTCATCAACTGAGCAGACACTTTTCTCCAGACGATAAAAAACCCGCCGAAGCGGGTTTTTTATTGCAGCCATTACGATCAGTCGTCGCGGCTCATGATGCCGAACAGTTGCAGCAGGCTGACGAACAGGTTGTAGATCGATACATACAGGCTGATGGTCGCCATGATGTAGTTGCGCTCGCCGCCGTGGATGATCGCGCTGGTCTGGAACAGAATGCAGACCGACGAGAACAGCACGAAGCCGGCGCTGATCGCCAGTTGCAGGCCGCTGATCTGGAAGAAGAAGCTCGCCAGCGTAGCGCCCAGCAGGACAAAGAAACCTGCGGTGATGAATCCACCGAGGAAGCTCATGTCCTTGCGGGTGATCAGCACGTAGGCCGACAGACCACCGAACACCAGTGCGGTCATGGCGAAAGCCGAGCTGACCACTTCAGCGCCGCCCTGCATGCCCAGGTAACGGTTGAGGATCGGGCCGAGCAGGAAACCCATGAAACCGGTCAACGCGAAGGCGGATACCAGGCCCCACGCGGAATCACGGAGTTTGTTGGTGAGGAAGAACAGCCCGTAGAAGCCGATCAGCACCACGAAAATGTTCGGGTAGCCGACACGCATCTGCTGGGCTACGAAGGCCATCACGCCGCTGAATGCGAGGGTCAGAGCCAAGAGACCATAAGTGTTGCGCAGGACGCGGCTAACCTCTAGCTGCTCAGCCTGCACGCTGTTATTAACTGCGTAATCCTGTTCGCGCATGGCGACACTCCTGTTGGTTTGAAACGTTCAGTCGCAAAGATCATAACAGACGCTCTGTAACAAGCCATGCAGAGAGTTTGACAGTGTGTTTCATTCAGGTATTATGGCGCCCGCAACGCAAACGGAGGTGTGGCCGAGTGGTTTAAGGCAACGGTCTTGAAAACCGTCGACTGTAACAGGTCCATGAGTTCGAATCCCATCGCCTCCGCCATCTTTATACGACAAAGCCCTGATTATTCAGGGCTTTGTCGTTTCTGCGAGACATGTTTTGCGCATCTATTGAGTCATTTCTCAGCAGTGCCTCGTACACCTGAGGCGCTGCTGTCCAGATAGCCAATGCGTACTCGCTCAGCCAAGCGACTCAAAGACAGCCTCCGCACGCTGTTGCACCGGCGCCTGAGGTCTGAGCATTTGCTGCCAAGCGAGCTGCGCCTGGACCTTGGCCACCGAATCCAGCACTTTCTGCGCCCAGCGATCATCCTCGGGATGCACCACGACCACCCGGAAGCCATGATCCTTGCCTTCAATCTGCACGCCCTCCGAATCATCGACATGCAAGTCGATATCGAACGCTGGCGGATACTTGGAAGGCGCATTCGACATCCCGTGCGCCGTCAGCGCACGGTTGTGCAGCACGCTGTTGACCACGCCATCGACGCGGATACCGTACAGCGCCAACCAGCGCCTGATATAGGACGGCGTGCGCCCGGATGAGGTGTAGACCCAGACACTGCAATCCTGGCGACGCAGCTCTCGGATCAGCGATCGTGTGCCCATCCGCAACGGCTCACCCAGCCAACGATGAATACAGGCCGGTAGTCGACTGTTCTCGACTGCGCAGTGATGAAGCTGGCAGGCGAGCGTGTCATCGATATCGAACGAAATCCGTATGCGCTGACGTTCGAACAACTGCGGCAAAGCGCAGCGGATAGCCTGCCCTGCCCGGCTGCCGAAGGTTGTCAATCTGGCAAATGCTGGTGCCCAGTTCATCAATGGCCACCTTGAGAGAGAGGCAAAGGCTTGCCTTTGAGAAAGAACTTCATTGGATCGGGCGCCTGTTCTTCTAAGAATGCTGCATATTTTTTCTTGATCTTTGGCAATTCGTACAACGCCTTGACGCCATGCTTGGCGGAATTGCGGATGACCGAAGACGGGTTGAAATAGCCCTCGGCATTTTCCAGGGTCAACACGAATGGAGGCAGCCCTGCCCGCATGAGCAAGTAGCTGACAATCAGCGAGCCACTGCGGTTGTTGCCTTCGATAAACAGCTGCGGCTTGCTCAGAATGCGCACATAGACACCCGCTGCACGCTTCCAGACTGACTCACTGCGATAAGCGCAATACCAGTTGTACAAGTCCTTGATGCCGCCCTCGACGTTGTTGAAGAAATGCGCCTCGGTGGCTGCCAGATGCTGGGCGTATTCCAGCCGGCGCGCCGGATCCCGGCCACAAAGCACCGTGGCATTGATCTCCAGCATCAGGTTCAGTTGCTGCAGATCGAACAGGTCGACGCCGCGGGCAACATACTCGTCAACCAACGCATAGCCTTCAAGCACGTTGTGCAGCACTTCATCAGTCAACGGGTCTCGGGGCTCGGTGAAGTGCCGGCTGAGCTCGGCGAAACGGCTCTGCACTTCCCGCAGTGCACGTTCAATCGCAGGCAAATCAAGACGATGCGTGGCAGGCATTGGAGCTCCTTGGAAACGCTTGGTAAATGTCCACCGATGCCCGCCAAATCCATTTGGCTTGTGCAGGTAGGCGGCCGTGACCGGTGCTGTGACTTAGCTGAACTTGCCGCTGATGTAATCGCCGGTCATCTGTTCACGGGGGTTGTCGAAGATCTGCGCCGTCGGGCCCATCTCGACCAGATAACCGGTGCGTGTGCCCTGGGAAATATCCACCGAGAAAAACGCCGTGGTGTCAGCAACACGGATGGCTTGCTGCATGTTGTGGGTCACCAGTGCGATGGTGTAGTCCTTCTTCAACTCGACCATCAATTCTTCGACGCGCCTAGTGGCGATCGGGTCCAGTGCCGAACAAGGCTCATCCAGCAGCAGGACTTCCGGCTCAGTGGCGATCGCCCGGGCGATACACAGGCGTTGCTGCTGGCCACCGGAGAGCGAGAGGCCGCTGACCTTGAGCTTGTCCTTGACTTCGTCCCACAGCGCGGCGCCTTGCAGCGCATGCTTGACGCGGTCGCCGATATCGCCTTTGTAGCGATTGAGGCGAAGGCCAAACGCGACGTTGTCGAAGATGCTCATCGAGAACGGGTTAGGCTGTTGAAACACCATGCCGATGTAGCGACGTACGACCACCGGATCGACGCCCTTGCCGTAGACGTCCTGCCCGAGGAAATGCACATGGCCCTCGAAACGAAAGCCCTTCACCAGATCGTTCATCCGGTTGAGGCTGCGCAGCACGGTGCTTTTGCCGCAGCCCGAGGGACCGATGAATCCGGTGATCTTGTTTTTCTCGATGGGCACGTGGCTGTCACGTACTGCCATGAAGTTGCCGTAGAAAATCTTGTCCAGTTTGCAGTCCATGACTACAGGCGCCTGGGTGACAAACGGAGCGGCAATTTGCGCAGTGGATACGTTCAAAATCAGATGCTCCCGTTCTTAATACTTGGGCTTGCCGAAAATCCGGCTGATGATGTTCACGAACAGCACGATCATCACCAGCACCAACGAGGCCGCCCATGCGAGCTCGAGCTGGTTATCGAAAGGCATGCCGGAGAAGTTGTAGATCAGCACCGCCAGCGAGGCAGTCGGATTCATGACATCGAGACTGCCCTGGTGGTAGATCCAGTAGTTGCTGAAGAGCGCGGTAAACAACAAAGGGGCCGTCTCGCCTGCGGCACGCGCCACGGCGAGCATCACGCCAGTCAGGATCGCCGGCATGCCGGTCGGCAAGATGATTTTCCAGATGACCTGCGAGCGAGTGCAGCCCATGCCATAAGCAGCATCTTTCATGATCTTGGGCACCATCCGCATCGATTCTTCGGCGGTCAGCACCACGATAGGCAGCATCAGGACGGCGAGCGCCACGCCACCTGCCGGTGCCGAATACGTGCCGGTGGTCATTACTACCAAAGCGTAGGCAAACACCCCCGCCAGGATCGACGGCAGGCCCGTGAGCATCTTGGCGGCAAAACGTGCGGCGTTCCCCAGCTTGCTGTCAGGCCCCAGTTCAGCCAGAAAAATGGCCGCCATGATCCCGACCGGCACCGCGATCGCTGCCGCGATACCGACCATCACAAAGGTACCCGCCATCGCGTTGCCGAAACCGCCGCCCATCTCGAAGCCGGTCGGCGGCAGTTCGGTGAAGACTTCCAGGTTCAGACGCGCACCACCGCGGGTGATCAGCATGTAGAGCACGGAAATCAGCGGCACGCTGGCCAGCAAAGCACCTGCCCAGACCAGGGTGGTCAGGATCAGGCTGCGCAGCGCACGGCCTTCGAACCTGCGTTGCAAGCTGGGCATCGCACCGGTTGGCGCCGTCAGGTCTGTTGCTGCGGTCAGATCAGTCATCACTTGTTACCCCGTTGGGCGTACATCATGATCATCGAGCCGAAAATGTTCACGATCAGCGTAATCAACATCAGCACGAGCGCGGCATACATCAACACCTCGATCTCGTTCGGCCCGGCTTCGGGGAAGTTCAGCGCCAGCAGAGCGGCAAGCGTGTTGGCCGGTGCAAACAACGAGAGGGAAATGTTGTTGGCATTGCCGACCAGCATGGCCAGCGCCATCGTTTCACCCAGCGCGCGGCCCAGGCCCAGCACCAGAGAGCCGAAAATGCCGGTGGCGGCCGAAGGCACCATCACTTTGAGAATCGCTTCCCAATGGGTTGTGCCCATGCCGTACGCGGCCTGTTTGGTTTTCATCGGCACAGCCGTCAGCGCGTCCTGCGACACGGCGGCAATGGTCGGCAGAATCATGATCGCGAGCACCAGCGCTGCGGGCAGCAGGCCCGGACCGCTCAGGGACGTGCCGAAAAAAGGTATCCAGCCCAGTTCGCTGTTCAACCAGGTCGTCAGCGGCCGAATCGCCGGGATCACCACATAGATCCCCCACAGGCCATAGACCACGCTGGGAATGGCCGCGAGCAGTTCGACGATGGTGCGAAACAGCGCAGCGAGCTTGGTCGGCAGGAAATCCTGGGTCAGGAAAATCGCCATGCTCACACCAAAAACACCGGCGATCAGCAACGCGATGAAGGCGCTGTAGAGCGTGCCCCAGATGGCTGGCAGAATGCCGTATTTGCCTTGGTTGACGTCCCATACGCTGCCCAGAAGCACATCGAAGCCGTGCTTCTCCATACCGGGAAGTGCCTTGCGTCCGACTTCGAACACCAGTGCAAATACCAGCGCCAGAATCAGTACCACACCGATGCGCGCCAGCGCGCGGAAGGTGCGATCAACCAGAAAATCCTTCGTCGAAGGCGGCTGGCAGGCAGAGTCGGGATTAACCGGTACGACAAAAGGTTTGTTCATGGGCTAAGTCCGGAACAGGGGGAAAACTCTCCCGGCGTGGCGCAGACGCACACGCCGGGAGAGACCTCACGGCGTTACTGAATGTTGGCGGACGCTTTGCGAACCTGTTCGACGACCGATTGCGGCAACGGGATGTAACCCATCGAATCGGCAATCTTCTGCCCCTCGGTCAGGCTGTATTCGACCATTTCACGCATGGCCTTGGCCTTGGCCGGGTTGCCATTGTCCTTGCGGAAAATCATCCAGGTATAAGAGGTGATCGGATAGGACTTGGCACCGTCCGGATCAGGCAGCCAGGCCACCAGGTTTTCCGGCATCTTCACCGCCGCCAGGGCCTCGGCACCGCTTTCGGCGTTTGGCACGACGTAATTGCCAGCCTTGTTCTGCAACTGCGCAAAGTCGACCTTGGCCAGCTTGGCGAAGCCATATTCGATGTAACCAATCGCACCAGGGGTCTGGCGTACGGTAGCGGTTACGCCATCGTTTTTCGGCGATTTGATGAACTTGTCACTGGCCGGCCAGTTGACGGTGTTGCCCTCACCCAACGCCTGCTTGAACTCGGCGTTGACGGTTGCCAGGTGCTTGGTGAATACCGCGGTCGTACCGCTGGAATCTGCACGCACGACAACGGTGATCGGCGTATCGGAGAGTTTCAGGTCCGGGTTGGCTGCGACGATCTGCGGATCGTTCCAGCGCGTGATCTTGCCCAGGAAAATGTTGGAATAGACGTCGCGTGGCAGCTTCAGGCCCTTGGGATTGCCCGGCAGGTTATAGGCCAGCACGATTTCCCCGGCGGTCATTGGCAGCAACTGCACGCCTTCGGCGACCTTGGCGATATCTTCGTCCTTCATTGCCGAGTCACTGGCAGCGAAATCCACGGTTTTGTTCAAGAAGTCCTGTACGCCCGCGCCACTGCCCTTGGATTGGTAATCGACAGTGACGCCATCGGACTTCTTGCTGAAATCCTTGAACCAGGTCAGGTAGATCGGTGCCGGGAAACTTGCTCCGGACCCCGTCAGGCGAACATTTTCTGCTGCAAATGAGGCCGAGGTGGCACAAAGAGATACCGCAATGGCGAGCGCAGCAGACTTCATCAAACTTTTCATTAAATGACACCTAGTGATTACGGGCTCCCGAACTCTGCAGCAGTTTTGTGACGATTTCATGAAAGCAAAGTGGCAAGCGTTACCCTCACGGTCCGCAGCAGCGCCTATGGATGTAATCGGCTTCCGGGTTTCGAAAAATCGAATCTTCCTGTGCCGGACTTGTCACTACCCCCTGATCCCGAGCAGTCACGTGCCAGGTTCACATTGCAAAAACGCTACTTTTCCCCAGCCTTTATGGCCCTCAACCGGAAATGGCGTTAGCATTTCACTCATTCGGCTGAACAAGCCTGTTTATTCAGATCAGGGTCGCATTGTGGAAAAGCTAAAACGCCTTCAAAGCGGGATCGAAGGGCTCGACGCGCTGCTTCAGGGGGGCTTTGTCGCCGGTGCCTCGTACATCATTCAAGGGCGTCCGGGCTCCGGCAAGACCATCCTTGCCAACCAGCTAGGGTTTCACCATGCCCGTAATGGCGGTCGTGTGCTGGTCGCCACGTTGCTGGCCGAGTCCCACGACCGCCTGTTCCAGTTCCTGTCGACCATGAGTTTTTTCGACGCTTCGCGAGTCGGCGCGGAAATTCAGTTTGTCAGCGCATTCGATACGCTGGAAAACGAAGGCCTCGATGAAGTCGTGAAACTGCTGCGACGCGAAATCACCCGGCAGAAGGCGACCGTCATGGTCGTTGACGGCCTGCTCAATGCACGTTCCAAAGCCGACTCGCCGATCGACACGAAAAAATTCATCTCTGAACTGCAAGGCCATGCCGCATTTGCCGGTTGCACCGTGCTGTTCCTGACCAGCTCGCGCCTGGATGACGGCAGCCCCGAGCACACGATGGTCGACGGCGTCATCGAAATGGGCGAAGAGCTGTTCGGTACCCGTTCGGTGCGCCGCATTCATTTGCGCAAGACTCGCGGCAGCGGCGCGTTGACCGGTCTTCACGAGTGCGAGATCACCGATAACGGCCTGGTCGTCTACCCGCGCCTCGAAAGTCTCTACAAGCGCCCTTCCGCCCCTGACAGCGCGGACATGACGCGCATTCCAAGCGGCATTGCTTCACTGGATGACATCCTCGGTGGTGGCTTGCACAGCTCCAGCGTGACGCTGGTCATGGGGCCTTCCGGGATCGGCAAGACCACGCTGGGTCTGAAGTTCATCGCACAGTCGACGGCCGAAGCGCCGGGCCTGCACTTCGGCTTCTATGAAAGCCCGCAGCGGCTGCGGCTGAAAGGCCGTTCGCTGGGCATTGATATCGAACACATGGAACACAGCGGTGCGCTGAGCATTGCCTGGCAGCCAACTACCGAAGGCTTGCTGGACGGCCTCGGCGCACGCTTGCTGAGCCTGGTCGATGAAAAAGGCATCAAGCGCCTGTTCATCGATAGCCTCAGCGGCATGACTCGGGTTTCAACCACACCGGAACGCATCACCGACTTTTTCAGCGCGCTGATGAATGAGCTTCGATCCAGAGGCGTTACGGTGTTCGCCTCATGGGAAATGCGCGATTTGTTCGGCTCCGAGGTCAGCGCACCGAACTCTGACCTGTCCAGTATTGTCGACAACCTGATGCTCATGCGTTTCTTTGAAAATCACGCTGAACTTCGCAGGACGCTTTCCATTCTTAAGGTACGCGATAGCTCCTACAACCCGTCGCGGTTCGAGGTGGTTGTACGCGATCAAGATGTGTTCCTGGAAAAGGCTTTGAAAAATGAACCTTCAGTCGCAGCTGAGTCATTGCCTGGTTCAATTTCGTAAGTCTTCAAGCGGGTTGAAATAACATGACCACCATTCTGGTAGTCGACGACGAGTATCTGATTGCTGACATTCTTGGCTTTGCGCTTGAGGATGAGGGCTTCATGACAGTGACCGCCAGCAACGGCAAGAAAGCGCTCGAGGTGCTGGAAAGAGAACGTCCGGCGCTGGTCATCACCGACTTCATGATGCCGATCATGGACGGCCTCGAATTCGCCGAAGCCGTGCGTGCCCAGCCGTCCGTCAAACACTTGCCGATCATTCTCATGAGTGGCGCGCAAGCGCACATCGGCATGCAGCGTTCGGATCTGTTTGATGTGGTGGTGCCCAAGCCGTTTGATATTGCGGTGATTGTGGCTGAGGTAAAGAGGCTGTTGGGCTCATAGATACTCGACGACAAAGGCAATTTCGGCATTGGCATCGCCCGCCCGCATTTGCGCATTGGAAGGCTCGATGCGCACGAAGCGGGCTTGCAAGGAAACGGATGCATTACCGCCGCTCGATGTTGGCGCTTTCATTATGTAATTCTGGTTCAGCTTGAGTATCGTCCTGTCACTGAAGCGCATTTGCAATGCCAGCCCTTTGGCAGTGGAATTACTGTTGAGGTGTACCACGCCGGTATCAGCGCTCCATGCAGGGCTGCCCGCAGTGGGCGAAAAGGAGTACCTGAAGTTATTGATTCCGGGAGGACAGTTTTTCATATCAAGAAAGAAGTATTTCTCCTTGGCATAGTCACCGTTCTGCAAAAAATCGCTCATGGTGTAGCTGCCCATATCCACTTTCACATCAGGCGTTTCACAAGACTGCGAGACGATCCGCGTGCCATTTGTATTCATTGCCAGAGGCTCGATTTCTGCAGCGACGAAGGTCCCAAGTTGGCCTGAGGGTATCGTCGCACTGCCGGAAATAGTTCCCGTCTTTACAAAACGCAAGATGTGCTCAGAACCATTCCAACCCCAACCGCCAGCAGTGTCGGTAGTTCCTGGAAAGCCTTTCCACGCTTTCCCCGATGGCGGTCGGACCCATTGCCAGCCGATTCCGGTATTTCCGATAGGAAAAATCTCCGCGCCCGGCTGAGTAACGCCGACAGTATTGCGTACACCTTCGTTGTGTACCGCAGAGCACCTGAATGAGCTGGGTATGGCGCCCAGGGTCACGATCGGGCTTTCATAGATAACCGTGCCGTTGGGCGTGTCACGAGGCACCGAGATCGTGGCTGGAAGAACCACCCTGACACTGCCCTTGGAATGGTCGGGATAAAATTCGCAAACTGCAGCCATTGCGTTAAATGGCAGTAAATACAAAAAACCGACAATTAAAACATGGGAAAACTTCATAGCAATCTCTCTGGACTCGCCGTGTTTGCAAACAATTGAATGGCGGACGATTGCGTAAACTATCAGCAGTAACGCCACCAAAGCGGCAGCAGACGATAATGAAAAAAAGGAGCTTGAGCAAAAAGTTTATTTATTCGCAAACAAGACAATTCTCATGGACCCACAAGAAACTTTAGATAGTCGGTTTAAACAAGAAGCCTTCTGCGAATTCGTTAACAAATGTTAGCCGTTATCGACATACGCAAATAGAGCACAATTTAAGACTCGTCTTAAAGGCCCAGCGAATCGAGGTTATTACACTGTCTACTCTTGATAGGAGAAACGATTCCGTGAGAGCCCTCGATACCCTCAATAGCTCAAAACCCCAGAGCAACGCCGCCATCTACTGCCTGACCATTCTTGCGCTGGCACTGATCGCCATGACTGTGGTCGCCGGCTACCAACTCAATGAACTGTTTCCACTGAAGGCTGTGGTGCAACAACAGGAGGTCCAACTCACCCAGCGCGCCGATGCAATCCAGTCGATGAGCGCAGAACTGAAGCGCCTGGCGGAACAGAAACGGGTTTTGGAAGCCGACCTGCTTAGCGCAAAGGAACAGGCGAAGGCCGCTGAGCACGCAAAAACCGAACTCGAAAACAATCGACAGGCAGCCCTGACCAGCGCGGCGTTAGAGGATGAAGATTCACTGTGCGCGATCATCGAGCAAAACATCCGACTTGTTGCGGACCAACTCAATCGCGACGATTTCTTCCGCCTGCGTGATGAGCGCGAAGCTGAAGCCGAAGCGGTACTTGAAAGCTATGAAAAACAACTCGCCAGCTGCATTGAGCAGTTGACAGCACAAACCGCATCGCCAGCACAAACTGACTCTGCACCCCATGCGCAAGACTTTGCTGCGCCGATCGAGCGCTGATCAAAAAGCCCTGGTAGCCAGGGCTTTACGTTTACTGATTAAAGTTTGAATTCCTTGGTCAATTTGTTCAGCGACGCCGCCAATTGCGACAGCTCCGCCGATGCGACTGCGGTCTGTTTCGATCCCTCTGCGGTTT
This sequence comes from Pseudomonas siliginis, assembly GCF_019145195.1. GTDB lineage: Bacteria > Pseudomonadota > Gammaproteobacteria > Pseudomonadales > Pseudomonadaceae > Aquipseudomonas > Aquipseudomonas siliginis. The sequence continues at coordinate 72,186 of NZ_JAHSTW010000001.1, read as the reverse complement.
CACACGAAAGGTCGCGAATGCTGATCAGGCTGCGATCCACTTCACGCGCAACCTGAGCCTGCTCTTCTGCAGCGGTTGCCATCAGCAGGTTTCGCTCGTTGATGAGATTCAGCGAGCCAGTGATGTCGGTCAGCACTTCGCCGGCGATATTGGCCATTTCGAGCGTTCTCTCGGCCTGAGCGCGGGTGTGGCTCATGGAGGAAACTGCGCGGCTGGTGCCCGACTGAATGGAGCTGACCATGGACTCGATGTCCTCGGTCGACTTCTGAGTACGCTGCGCCAGCCCTCTCACCTCATCGGCAACCACGGCAAAACCGCGACCCGCCTCCCCCGCCCGCGCCGCTTCGATCGCTGCGTTCAAGGCAAGCAGATTGGTTTGTTCGGCAACCTCTCGGATAACGTCCAGCACGCTGCTGATATCGCTCGCCATGGTCGATAGCGCCTGCACCTCAGCCGAGGTGCTGTGCACGCTGGACACCATCAGGTTGATTGCGGCTACCGTGTCGCTGACCTGACTTCGACCGGCAATGGCTGCCGCGCTTGATTCCGACGTCAGCTGCGAGGTCGATGCGGCGTTGTCTGCAACCTGCTCCACCGCTGCACTCATTTCAGTGACGGCGGTGGCGGCCATTTCGATTTCATGGCTCTGACGTTGAGTGATACGCGAGATATCTTCAGTGACGCCGTGCATGACCTCCGAGGTCTCGGCCAACTGCGTGGACGAATCACGGATCATGATCAAGGCATCTCGCAGACTGGTTTGCATCGCCGCCAATGACGACAGCATTTGCGCCGCCTCATCGGAGCCATCCAGCGCAATGGTTTCGCTCAAATCATTGGCGGCGATGCATTCGGCCACCCTTAGCGAGCCTGCAATGGGTACCGTCAGGCTGCGGGTATACAACACGGCCAGGGCCAACGAAGCACCGATCGCGATGAGAATGAACACACTGACGATCAACAGCGTGTGCTCATAGACATTGTCGGCCTGCTTGCCCGCCTCATAAGCTTCTATCTCGTTGAGAGCAATCAACTTTTTTAGCGCGACCTGTACGCCATCCGACGCCGCACGCATCTGATTCCTGGACAGCGCAATGGCCGCTTCAAGCTGCCCGTTCGCCACTGTTTCAAGGTATTGATCCTGCGCCTGATCGTTGACCTTCTGTGCTTTGGCAAACTCCTCGAACGCCTCGCGCCCGGCGTCAGTCGCCAGCAGGTCAATGAGCGCACGCTGATGATTTTTGATCATCTGACGCGACTGCTGGATGTCAATCAGGGCCTGCGCTTTGCGCTCACTCGTTTCAATGGGATTGCGCAAGCGAGCGTTGTTGCCCTTGATTTCGACGAACTCTCGATCGAGTTGGCCGAGCAGCTTGATACTCGGCACGATCGTCGTCTCGACGTACGTTTCTGCCTTGTTGAGCAAGTCGACTTGCTGCAGAGCGATCAATCCGATCGCGATAATCATGAGACAGAACAAGCCGAAACACAGCGCCGAACGCGGCGCGAGATTGAGTTTACGAAGCAGCATGATGCCTTACCTTAGAGTGTATTCAAGACAATGGGGTAAACGAGTGGGCAGCAGAGCGGCGCTGCGGTATAGCGCCTCGGCGCATACCTGGATCAACGCGGGAAGGTGCGGTAGCTAGCGGTTGGCGCACGGAGAGAGTGTGGAGTTGGTCGAGGCCGGCTCCGCAATTTCCTTGAGCGCCGGATCGGCCAGCATCAGAAAATCTGCCAGTCGCGGCAGATTGATTTTCGAGACCAGGCGCATCCAGCGTTGCGGATGCGGGTTGAAGAAGGTCTTCGACCACTGGTGATCATCGTTGGGATTGAAAATCAGCAGATGACGAATCAGCGGGTTTTCCCCGAAAAAGTCGAGCGGATCCATCGCCATTTCGCTGAGCAACTCAGCATTGACGACGACCAGGCTCAACCGTTGAGGGCAGTAATACGTCAGTATTTTCAGGTCACGATAAGTGCAAACGTTCAAGACGCTGAGACAGCCCAGCTTATTGAACTGCTGTTCGATCGACTGGCCTCTTCGCACGTCGCTGTCGGCGATCAGGATCCGCAAGGATCGACTGCGGTTATTTTCAAGAAACATCGGACACCTTTGGCAGCTCCATTCTTCCTTTCAAGAAAATAACCAAGGGCCAAGCTGCCTGATATGAGACTTGTCTCAAAAGTGAACGCAGGGATAGATAATAAAAAGCCACACCTTGACGACAGCCCACGCGATCGGCGCATGGTCTGGCTCAGAAAGTGTTGAAGGAGGGATTTTGCAACGCAGGGGAGTGGCGACAAGCCAGAAGCGCGGGACGGTTCTGTGCGAACCAGACAATTCTCATTATTAACGCCCCTTTTTGTCAGTAACCTTGAAACAAGGGGCGCAGACTCATTCTTTCCAAGCCATCAAGGCAGCGTCATCGTCACTACGTAATTACCGCTCGTTATCTGGTGACCCTTGTTGTCCGTGAGCAGCAAGCGCTGGTCGTAATAATCGTCCTGCTCATGAGTATCGGCAATCACCTTCACAAACACCTGCTGGCGCGACTCACCTCGCCCTGCCGCACTGACGTTGTTCACGGTAAAAATCTGCCCGGTGCTTGCCTGGGGGCAATCAAGCAACTCGACAGAAGAATGGCTGGCGCCACTGGCAATGCAACTTGCCTCGACAATTCGACCGCTGAAGCGAATCACTCCGCTGACCGGCGCAGACTGGGCTGCGCTGACGGTGTCAAAACCGAGCAGGCAAAGGCAGGCAATCAATAAAGGACGTCGAATGATCATCGCGAAACTCCATGGTTATTAACCAAGGTATCGCCCGCTGCAAAATGATCTTTAACGTCAGCTTCAATGCAAGGCCAGTCGGATGGTCATGAGCCGATACGTTTACAGCTCGATCCGTTTGATTTTCTTGATCAGATCAGCCTGTGCATGCTCCAGCTTCAATGCACTGCGATTGAGGTCCAGCGGATCGATAACAGGCGCCTCGCACTCGGCTTCAAGCTCGTTACACGCCTCAATGACCTGATGCTCGGCAACAATGCGCGCCGCCCCCTTGATGCGGTGCGCCAGGTCAGCCAACAGCCCGGGATCGCTTTCGGGTATTAGCGAATGCAACTCCTCCAGATCCTTTTCGCAACTCGACAGCGCCTCGCGCAGAAGTTCTTTCATCATGTCGAGATCGCCTCCGGTGAGCTCGTCAAGACGCTCGCGAATCGAACCCAGCTCCTTGATAGTCGCCGCAGGCGGGCTTTCAAATGGCTGGGTTTCAACATTTTTTTCCCAGCCTGCAAGCATGATCGACAAGGTGCCGAGACTGATCGGTTTGAACAGACAATCATCCATCCCGGCCTCCCGGCATTTCACTTTTTCTTCCGGCTGCGCGTTGGCCGTGAAGCCCAGTACGATGCACGGCGATCCACCACTTTCGCGTTCGTCCTGGCGAATGGTGCGGGCCAGCTCATAGCCGTTCATGACCGGCATGTTGCAGTCCGTGATCACAATGTCGAACGGCTCCGAGCGCCACAGCGCCAATGCCTGGGCACCGTCGGCGGCATCACGCACCGCCTGGCCAAGGAAACTCAGCTGCTGCGTCAACAGCAGGCGGTTGGCGCTCTGGTCATCGACTACGAGAATCCTGAGTGTCGGTACCGGTTTGTCCTGAACAACCGAAACAGGCAGCACTTTGCCGCCAAGCGGGCTGAGAATATTGAAGAACAGCGACACTTCCAGGCACGTGCCTTTGCCAAGCGTACTGGTAATGTTCAGCCGCCCGCCCATCAATTCGCACAATGAACGGGAGATCGCCAGTCCCAGACCGGTGCCGCCTCTGCTGGAGGGACCATGATTGGCTTGGGAAAACGGCTGGAACAGATTCTGCAGATCGGCGCTGGAAATGCCGATGCCGGTGTCCTCGACCTTGAGGTCGACCTGTAAGCGTTCGTCAGCGAGACGTTGGCCGCGAATCGAGACGCTGACATGACCGGTGTCGGTAAACTTGATCGCGTTGCCCACCAGGTTCGAGAGCACCTGCTGGAAGCGCATCGGATCAACCAATACGTCACAGCCGACAGTGGCGTCGATGTCGAGCTTCAGCACCAGACTCTTCTGCCTGGCCAAGCCGTCGAACACCCGCGCCACGGATTCGACCAATTCGCGCAGGTTGGCACGTTTCGGCGAAAGGCTGACATGGCCCGATTCGATGCGTACCACATCGAGGATATCGCCGATCAGTTCCAGCAGACCTTTTGCCGAGTCGTATGCCACTTCAATCGCCGGCCGATCGAAGTGTCCCTGCTCGGCACGCTTGAGGGTAAGTTCGAGCATGCCGATCACGGCGCTCATCGGCGTACGGATTTCGTGGCTCATGGTCGCCAGGAACGTGGTTTTGGCGCGGCTCGACTCGTCAGCCAGCTCTTTCGCCGAACGCAACTCCTCGATGAGTTCACGGCGTTCGCTGATATCGATCCAGCCGCAGATCACGCCTCTGACTTCACCCGCCGTGTCGTGATACGGCTGGATCCAGTGGTAAATGATCAGCCGCGTATCACCGACATGCAGCGTGCGATCCACCTCGTAAGGTTCGTCCTGCTCGATGACGCGCAGGTAGTCGTCGTGAAATTGCAACGCCTCCTGACGATTGCGCTTGCCGCTTTCGAGCACGGTCTTGCCGATCACGTCCTTTTCCAGCAGGCCAAATGTTTGCAGATAATTATTATTGCAGGTGACAAGCCGACCTTCACGATCACGTACGTAGATGGGATGCGGCGTGCCGTTGATCAACGCGCCCATGAACTTCAACTGATCGCCCAGCAAGCGCTCTGCCCGGCTGCGTTCGCGGATCTGCCGGCGAATATAGAAATTCCACGCCAGCGATCCCAGGATAATCAGGAACGCGCCAGCGCTGATCTGGTAGATCAGCGCCTTGTAATCGCGCCACGACAACCCCGAAAACGCTGCAATGGGACGCCACCTGTTGAGGATTACGTCCAGCTCATCCGGCGGAATGCTCAGCAACGCCTTGTTCAGAATGCTGACCAGTTCGGTATCGGCACGCCGCGCGGCGAAAGCGAGGAAGCCTTTGTTCATGCCGACGATGTTGGAGATACGCAAGCTGTCGCTGTAGATGTGGGCGATGTAGTAGCGCGCACTGTGCAACGTGGTAATCATCGCGTCCGCTCGACCGTCCTTCACGTCAGCCAAGGCGCCCAGAACTGTTTCGTTATCAACGATCTCGATGTCGGGGTAGTCCTTGAGCAGCTCACGCTCAGCCGAACTTTCGGGCACTGCGACGCGCTTGCCGCGCAGCTCCTGCAGGCTTGAAGGCGCGCCTGCGTCCTTGGTGGTGACGATCACAAAGGGGCTGGCAAGGAACGGATGAGTGAAACGCATGCCGACTTCCCGCGAGACCGTTGGTGTCAGCAGAGAAATATCCGCGCTGCCATCCAGCAGACGCGTGCTCAGACTGGAAAAGCTGTCGGTGCGCTCGACATTGATCTGCAAGCCGGTACGCCGCTGGATGAGCTCGAGCAGATCAGCGCCGATCCCGCCAAAGTTGCCGTCACCATCAAAGAATGCAAACGGTGCCTGATCGTCATTGATCACGAACCGCGCGACCGGATGCAGCTCAAGCCAACGTGCTTCGCCGGGTGTCAGGTCAATGCGTTTGGGCGTCAGCGCCCCGCCGCCGCCCGACCAGCGCTTGGTAATTTCGGCAATCTTCGCATCACCCAGCGACTCGAGGGTCGAATCGATCAGACGCAGCAATTGGTCGTTGCCCCGGCGCAAGGCAAAGCTGAAACCGCTGGTTTGGGTTTTGACGAAAGAGTGCAGCCGCACATAGTTGAAGTAGTTGAGGTTGATCAGGTAATTGCTCGACACCGTATCGCCGAGAAACAGGTCGACCTTGCCAAAAGCCAGCGCAGCCAGTGCCAACTCGTTCGATGGAAAAAGCACGAATTCGGCGTTGGGGTATAACGCGTGTAATTGACTGGAAGGCAGGTAATCGTCGGCAACCGCAATACGCAAACCGGCCAGATTGGCCGGCATCGGTCGTCGATCATCGCCGCGCATGAACATCGCCGGCACGTCTTCGACATAAGGTTTGCTGAGCGTGACGAGGCCATCGATCAATTCGAAACTGTTGGAACTGCCCAACATGTCAATGTCACCGCGCTCAAGTGCGGCCATGGCGTCACGCCGGTCAGGGTAAGCCTTGACGGTAATCTCGACATGCAGTGCCTGACCGATAATGCAGGCGATATCGGCGGCAATCCCCTCATAGCGCGTACCGCTGGCGGTCATGACATAAGGCGGGAAATCCGGAAGCGCAGAACCCAATATCAGGCTGCGCTTTTGCCGCAGCCAACTCCAGTCTTCATTGGGCAGATCGACTTGCAGCTCCTTGCAGTCCGAGCGACCGAACACCTGCAAGGTGCGCGGCTCTGCTGCCAATAACACACCACTACTGAATACGAAAAGCACACTGATTAGCAAAACACCGCGCAACAGATGAAACATAAGCGTGTTATCCCTGGTTGTCGGCTGTCAGGCTGTGCTGCAACTTGAACAGCTCTGCGTCACCACGAATGCCAAGCTTTTTGAAAGCGGCCTGTTTTTGCCCACTGATGGTTTTGCGACTGCGCGAGAACTTCAAGGCAATCTGCGTCACCCCCATCCCCTCGAGACAACAGCGCAAGACTTCTTTCTCTTTAGGTGACAGCAGAGGATTACTGAGGAAATCGTCGCTGTGCGCCGCACCGTCGTCATTGGCACCGGCAGGTTCATCGACCGACGCAGGCAGCACATCGAGTTCGAAGGCCATTTCCGGCGACAGATACAACTGCCCGGACGCAGCACTGCGGATGGCGGTGATCAGGTCATCGACCGACTGCGACTTGCCGAAGAATCCGCTGACGCCCGCCCCGATCGCCATGTTCACCACCGCCGGGCGTTCTTCGGAAGATGAGACGAGGATGCGCATGCCCGGATATTGCTTGCGCAGCAGGCGGATCAGATTGAGCCCGTCCAGCTCCCCATCGTGCAGTTTGTAATCGAGTATCAGCAGGTCGATGTCGATTTCGCGCAATCCGGCGAGCAACTGCGCGCTGCTGCCATACACACCTACGACACTGAACTCGGCTTCGCGCGTCAGCCGCGACTTCATCGCCAGACGTATGAGCGAGTGATCATCAAGGATGGCAACGCGTAACGGATTCACGACTGACCAATGCATGAACAGCTCCATGATGAAGAGTGTTGGAGGACCATCAGCACTTGGCAACCGCAGCAAATCCCGGGCATCACCGAAGCATTCAGGTGCATCTGATTGATTTCTCGGCACATGATGAGTGTTTTAAAGGCGTGACGAAATAGGGCTTTGTCCCAAAAGTCAGAATGCCGCTTGCATCAACGATCGGACGTGCCTATTGCGCGGCGCCAGGACGACTTCTGGCCTTCGAAACGCCAGTCGACCAAATGCGCCCAATTCATCGGGCGAGCATAGAAGAAGCCCTGCCCCCACTGACAACCAAGCCGCGCCAGATGCTGAACCTGATCTGCGGTTTCAATACCCTCTGCCACCACGCGCATGTCCAATTCCCGGGCCAGGGCCAACGCCCCGTGGATGACCGCGCTGTAGCGCGCCTGATGGAAATTCTGCACGAAGCCGGCGTCGAGTTTGATTTCGTTGAACGGCATCTGGCACAGCCGCTCAAGTGAAGAATAGCCGACACCGAAATCATCGATTGCCAGACTGAAGCCGAGCATGCGCAGACGCACCATGTTTTCCATGCTGATCTCGGGCATCTGCAGCAGGCCGGTTTCCGTGAGCTCGAAAATGAGCCCAGCTGGCGAGGCGCCATGGATGCGCAACAGCGCCTTGATCCGGTCGACAAGATTCGGATTGGCCATCTGCGTCACGTCGAGATTGAACGCCAGCTTGAACGGCTTGCCGTGAGACTGGACGAAGCGCTGCAGACTCAAGCCTTGCGTGAGCAGGCTGAAAAACATCTCATCGAGCAGACCGCAACGCTCGATCGTCGGCAAGAACATGCCTGGCGAGAGCAAGCCGCGACTGGGGCTCTGCCATCGCACCAGCACCTCGGCGCCATCCACCTCACCACTGCGCAGATGAAACTTGGGCTGGAAATAGGCGCGAAATTCCTGACGGCGTATCGCTTCGAGCACTTCGTTCTCCGAAGGCTGATCGAGATGACTTTCCACCACTTTGGCATCGCCCGGAGTGTGCGGCCGATAACGCGCCAACAATGGCCCCAGCACATCGACCATCAGAGGCTTGCCGACACTGCCAAGCAATTCCAGCCCCTGCAACGTGACAATCCGGTCAACCGTGCGCAACAAGTCTTCAGGCAGTGAACTGCAGATGATCACTGCACGAATCAAACCGGCCTCTCTCGCCAGGCGCAAGAACGTCAAACCATCCATCCCGGCCATGCTCAAGTCACACAATGCAACGTCCACGCCTCCAGCCTGGGATATCACAGCCAGCGCATCCTTGCCGTCAGCCGCCTGAAAGATATTTTTGTACCCCAGACTATTAAGCGCACTGACTGCCGCCGTGCGCTGAAAGGCGTGATCTTCCAAGACCAATATACGAAGCGTGTTCACAAACCTGGAACCTCTTTCTATCAGTCGTTAATAGCGAAAGTTTGAATAATCTTTCAAGCAGGACGCCCGCTCACAAACTTTGCGTTGACTGAGAATTTCTGCATCCGTGAATACTAGCCAGACAAAGACCGCACGACTTTGAGAATTGTCTCATTTGGTTCGCTGCACCATTACCGCAAATATGAATACGCCACTGCCATATTACTGACTGGCTCGCACCTTTATCGCTTTAAGACAAATCCCAAAGACCCGCCACCACCGCACACCTAATATGGCCTGGCATTTCAATGCAGCACTTCACAATAACTTCGGATATAAACATGAAAAAGTTCGCTTTCGCAGTACTCACTCTTTCCGTACTGGCTGCCTCCACTGGCGCAGTGGCTGAAGAAGAAGCGGCCAAAGCTGTCAAGGGCGGCAGCGGTCAAATCAGCTTCACCGGCGTTATCAATAACGACGCTTGCTCGGTAGATGGCGCCTTGGGTAACGACAAGATGATTGCCGTGGACATGGGCAGCGTGTCGATCAAAGACATGGGCACCGACTCCGCTCCGGGCGCCGGTCGTGTGGCCGCCAACGATTTCAACCTGAAAGTGAACTGCAACGCTGGCACCAAGGTTTCGATGCTGTTCAAACCAACCGTAAACGGCGGTTCGGGCCTGGTTGATGGCAAGAAAGTTCTCAAGCTACAGGGTGCAGACGCGGCCAAAGGCGTTGGTATCGCACTGCTGGACAGCAATGGCCAGTTGATCGACCTGAGCTCCGAAGCCACTGCCAAAGTGCAGACCAACCTGACTGGCGACGCAACCACAGGCGGTGACGGCACCCTGTCGTTCGCAGCCGCTTACGTCACCACCGGCGACAAGACCACCGCTACTGCCGGTACCGGTAACGCCACTCTGCCGTTCGTTCTCGAATACGAATAAGCAGCCCGCAATACCTGGACGGGGCCGCTGTGCCTCGTCCTTCCCGACCAGATTAATCGGTGAAATCTATGTTAAGTCGCTACTTTCCGCTTTGCCTGGGGCTTGCCGGGGTGTTGATGACGCACTCGGCATTCGCCAGCATCTCCTTGAGCTCCACCCGGATTATCTTCGATGGTGCGCACAAAGAGGCGAATGTCACCGTGCGCAACGGCGGACAAACCATTCTGGCGCAATCGTGGCTGGATGCCGGCGACACGGCTGGCAGCGCACCGCCTTTCGCAGTTACTCCACCACTGGCCAAACTTGAGCCCAATCAACAGCAATTACTGAGGATTCTTTATGAAGGCCGCGGCATGCCTGCGGACAAGGAGTCGGTGGTATGGCTGAACGTGCAGGAAATCCCCCAGGCCAGTGCTGCCGATGTCAACACGCTGCAATTGGCGGTACGTCAGCGTATCAAGGTCTTCTTCCGCCCGGACGGACTCACCGGTGATGCCGCAAAGGCACCGGAGCAACTTGCATGGCAATTGGTCACTCAGGCTGGCAAGTCGGTGCTGAAAGTAAAAAACCAAAGCAACTACCACGTGTCGCTGGCGGATCTGAAAGTCGTTGCAGGGAAAAAAGCGGAATTGGTAATTGATTCGACAATGATCGTTCCAGGGGAAGTTCGCTCATTCAATCTGAAAGATCTGCCAGCTGGTACTTCGCATTTGAGTTTTTCAGCAATTAACGATTACGGCGCACAACAACGATTCGATGCACCACTAAGCGTTGCCGAAAGCCATGCCGAGCGCGTGAAAGATGCCTCCGCCCAGTAAATCCCCCGCCCCACCCTGCCAACTTACAAGCTATTCACAAGTTCCGGACTCCGGTTGAAGCAACACGGACTGATAAGGCAAATTGCATGTTTTCCTCCCAACACCACACATCTGAAAGTTGTGTTAAGCATCATGTTGCGCGCCAGAAAAACAAAGCGGCGTTGGGCTGCCTGCATCCATTGTGCTTTGCTATCAACATGGCCATTTGCGGATTCGCCGTGGGCGCCGAAGCCCCGGCCGCAGTGGCGAGTGAATCTTTCAATACGCTGTTCCTTGAAGGTTCATCGGCGGTCGATCTGCAACCGTTGCTGAATGCCAACAGCGTCTTGCCAGGCCAATACCGTGTCGACGTGTTCAGCAACGGCACGCTGGTCGGGCGTCGCGATATCGATTTCGCGGCCAACCCGGTCAACGGCAAAGTCGAGCCACGCATCACCCTGGAACTGTTGCAGCAGCTGGGTGTGGACATGCGCAAACTGCGTGAGCAGGGTCTTGTTGACGAGCAGCACCCTGCCGATCACTACGACCTGCCTGCAATGATCGAGCAAGCGAGTCTCAATTTCGATGCCAACCGCCTGCGCCTCAATATCAGTGTGCCGCAGGTCGCCATGGCGCGTGGCATGCGCGGCTATGTAGATCCAGAGCTTTGGGACCAAGGTGTGGCCGCCGGTTTCATCAACTACCAGCTGAGCAGCACCCGCAGCAAAACCGATTACACCACGCAAATCTCCAATAACCTGGGGCTGCGCAACGGCATCAACTTTGGTGCCTGGCGTCTGCGCAACGAATCCAACCTGAGCAGCTCCACCGGCCGGCCCAACCGTTTTGTCAGCAACCGCACGTTCATCCAGCGCGACCTCACGGCGATCAAGGGGCAACTGAGCGCGGGTGAAATCTTTTCCGACTCGGATCTGTTCGACAGCGTGCGCTACCAAGGCGTCAAGATCGCTTCTGATGAAGGCATGCGTGCGGACAGTGAGCGCGGTTATGCACCGATCATTCGTGGCGTGGCGGAAACCAATGCGAAGATCGAGGTCCGCCAGGACAACTACATTCTCTACACCACCAATGTACCGCCGGGTCCGTTCGAGATCAGTGATATCTACCCATCGGGCTCCAACGGTGACCTGGAGATCACCATTGTCGAAGCGGATGGTCGGCGCAAGGTAACCCGGCAGGCGTTCTCCGCCCTGCCGACGATGGTGCGTGAGGGGCAACTGAAGTACAGCCTGTCGAGCGGCAAGTTCAACAACAACAGCGAGGGCTATGACAAACCGGCTTTCCTTGGGGGCACTTTCGCCTACGGCTTGACCAGCAATCTGACGGGCATTGCCGGCATTCAGGCGAGCAACGGCTTCAAGGCGCTGTCCATCGGTGCGGCGAAGAACACCTCGATTGGCGCGATGTCCCTGGACGTTACGCAATCGTCCAGCAAGGCATTCGGCAAAACTACCCAGGGCAGCAGTGTCCGCGCGCTCTATGCAAAGACCTTCACCGGTACCGATACCAGCTTCACTCTCGCCGCCTATCGTTATTCGACCGAGGGTTACCGCACGCTGACCGACCATGTGCAGGACACCAGCGCTGGCGCTACGCGGCGCGCGGGCAATGCCAAAACCCGTACAGATCTCACGGTCAACCAGACCCTTGGCGAAGCGCGCCAGTTCGGCTCGCTTTATTTGAATGCCAGTGACCAGCGCTATTGGGATCGCGGTGGCTCGCGCAGCTTTTCCGCCGGCTACAACAACAATTGGCGCGACCTGAACTACAACATCAGCCTGAGCAAAACCCAGGAATTCGGCGCACGCGGTGACACCAGCAACGATACGCAATTAAGCGTTTCAATATCGTTCCCGCTCGGATCGACACCACGCGCACCGCGTGCCTACGTTTCCAGTAACCATCAGAACGCCGGTACCAGCACGCAAGCCGGGATCAATGGTTATCTGACCGAGGACAGCGACACCTACTATTCCGTGCAGACCGGGCGCAGCGTCCAGGGCGAGCGCTCTGGCTCGCTCAGTTTGAGTACCCGTACGTCGATGGGCGATCTGGGCTTTGGCTACAACCGAGGCAGCGGCTATGAGTCGCAGAACCTGAGTGCGGCCGGATCGATCGTGGCTCATGCCGGCGGCATCAATATGGGCCAGACCGTCGGTGAAACGTTCGGTCTGGTGGAAGTGCCCGGCATGTCGGGCGTCGAAGTCAGCAGCTATTCGGGTGTGAAAACCGGCCTGAACGGCTATGCGGTTCTGCCTAACGCGCAACCGTACCGCGTGAACTGGGTAACGCTGGACACGCGTAACCTGGGCGGTGAGATCGAGCTGGACAATGCCACCCAGCAACTGGTGCCAAGACGAGGTTCGATAGTTCTTGCACGCTTCGAAGGCAGCAACGGCAGACGCGTCCAGTTTGAACTGTACGATGCCAACGGCCAGCCGATTCCATTCGGCGCGGTGCTGTTGGATAGCGACGGCAAACAACTGGCATTGTCAGATCCGACGGGCAAGGCCCTGGCGCTGGTGACCAAAGATCACGGTGTCATCACCATCAAGTGGCAAGGCAAAAGCTGCCCCGTGCCATACAAGCTGCCGGAAAAGGTCGAAGGTTTGAACTACGAGCAATATCGGTTGGCTTGCTCTTCGAGCGCGAAGTAGACCGACCGCGAGCTTGTCACCCTACGCCCCCTCAGCCAGAACTCAGCCCTGATGATTCAGGGCTTTTTAATGCGCACAGTTTGGACATTGCCGTCATCAATAACATCGGAGTTTGCAAAACAGCTGCAATGACCAGGCAATCACTCCCAAGGCGCCGGTGACCACGCTTCCACCAGCCTGTCGATAAACAGCCGAATCTTCGGCGACAGGTGTCGCTTGCTCGGGTAAATCACCCGGATCGGCTCGGCAGCCTCAGCGTACTCTGCGAGCAACTGCACGAGCTTGCCACTGCGCAAGTCATCGTTGACTACATAGGATGGCAACGTCGCGATACCGAGGCCGGCGGCAGTCGCCTGATGCAAGGCTTCAGCGCTGTCCATCTGCAGCCGCCCGGCGTGAATGACCGGCACAGGCTGACCATTGACGCGAAAATTCCACGCCAGCAATCGGCCGCCGCTGACGAAGTGCAGGCACGCATGCCCGGCCAGATCTTCGGGTGTCTGCGGTGCCGGATGTTCTTTCAGATAATCGGGCGAGGCACAGGTGATCATTTGCTGGTAAGCCACCGTGCGCGTGAGTAGTCCGGAGTCTTCCTTGGGCGGACCGATGCGAATCGCCAGATCGAAACCCTCGTCGATCAGGTCGACCAGCCGATCGGAAAACGTCGCGTCGATGGCGAGCGACGGCCAGTCTCTCAAGCAGCGCTCGATGTGCTGCACAACGTGCAGCCGGCCCAGTGCTACCGGCAGGCTCATGCGCAAGCGGCCGCTGGGCGTCGAACGGCGGAACGCCAAGGCATCTTCGACCTCGTCCAGATCCTGCAGGATGCCCACACATCGCTCATACAGCACCCGACCATCGTCGGTCAGGCTCAGGCTGCGGGTGGTGCGGTTGAGCAGGCGGACCTGCAAACGCGATTCAAGCCGCACGATCGATTTACCAACGGCCGAGCGGGTCAGCCCGAGTTGCCTGGCAGCCGCCGTAAAACTTCCGGTATCCACCGAGGCGACGAAGGCGGCGATGTCGTTCAGGTTATGCAGTTCCATGTGGCCTCCGGGTTTGGCATTCAGGCGGCTTGGCACCGGTTATGGGGAACCCCATTCCCCAATCATGAGCATACCATCTCGATTAGTTAAGCCATCACTAACGTCTGATCGAGGTCATATGAACATTGAAGTAAAAGCAGCTGTAAAAACCTGGGCCAACAGCCTCAGCGATCTGGTGCCCGTGCTGAAGGGTATCGATACCACCACTAAGATGAGCGACATCCGCGATGCCTACGCAAAAATGTTAGGGCAGAATCAAACACCGGCTGGCGTGAGGTTTGAAGCAGTCGACATGGGCGGCGTGCCCGCTACGCTGGTGACTCCGGATGAACTCAAGACCGACGCGGTGCTGATGTACATCCACGGCGGTGCCTACATCGTCGGTCGACCTGACGGCTACCACGGCATCGGCGGCAACTACGCAAAAATGCTCGGCGCGCGGGTGTACATGCCGGATTACCGCCTCGCACCCGAGCATCAGTTCCCCGCCCCCATCGATGACACTTTGCGCGCCTATGAGTGGTTGCTTGAGCAGAACATCGCCGCCAGCAAGATTGCCTTCGCAGGCGAGTCGGCGGGTGGCGCGATGGTGGTCAGCGTGATGGTCGCGGCAAAATCCAAAGGCTTGCCCTTGCCCGCAGTGGGTTCGTCCATCTCGCCTTGGGCCAACCTCGAACACACCGGCGCCTCCATGAGCAATCGTGAAGGCCTTGACCCGCTGAACTCCAAGCCCGTGCTGGATATCCTCGCGCGAGCCTTTCTCGGCGACACCTTGGCCAACCATCCGCTGGCGTCGCCGGTGTTCGCCGACGTCACCGGACTGCCACCGATTCTGGTGCAGATCGGCGAAAACGAACTGATGCTCAGTGACGCCATGCGTCTGGCCAATCACCTGGCGGACAACCGCGTCCGGGTCAATCTTGAAGTGTGGCCCGGCATGTTTCACGCCTGGCATTTCTACGCGGGCATGCTGGCCGAGGGGCAGCAGGCGCTGGAGAGTTCGGTGCGGTTTATCGAGGCGGCGTTGATTGAGGCTAATCGCTGATCAGACAGCATTCGCTGCTGATTGGGGACACTTCTGGCTGTATTGCTCGGCGCCTTGGCGGTATGGTGATTTGCCGACCGCCGAGGAACCGTGAATGCCGAAAAAACCATCAGCCCCTGAGAACACCGCCAGTGCAGCCGACATCGAACGCGCCATTCTGGCCTTGAACAAAATGGCCGAACGCCTGTGGGGCGACGGGCGTGAGGCCGAGGCCAAGGCGCTGCTCGATGCACTGGATGCGTTGAACCGCGCCCTCGACCGGATCCGCATCGGTGAAAGTCGCAGGGCCGTCACCCTGCACTGAATCAGACCTGATAGAACTCGCGATACCACTGCACGAACGCTTGCACGCCCTGCTCGATCGGCACCTGCGGGCTGAAGTCGATGCAGCGTGCCAGCGCCGACACGTCGGCCCAAGTCTTCAATACATCGCCCCAGAAATGAGCGGTCGCCATTGCGCAACAGGCCGATGCCGGGACCCGCGTTGGCCCGTTAGGGCCGACTCCGACGCACGTTACGCCCGATCTGCCGCTGTCGGATCAGGCCAACGCCGGCGGCTGGAAGCTGGATACGCGCCTGTCCGACGAATTCAACGGCAGCGCGCTCGATGCCGAACGCTGGCACGTCAACAACGCCACCGGCACCGATTCCCTCGGACGCAAACCAGCGCTGTTTTTGCCGGAGAACGCCAAGGTCGGCAACGGCAATCTGAACATCACCTTCCGCAAGCAGACCTTGCCGGAAAAACACGTCGCCCTGGGCTACAAGGACTACAGCTCGCCGATGGTGCGCACCAACGAACGGGGCATGTACGGCTATTACGAAGCGCGGGCGAAACCGATGAATTCCGCCTGTTCCAGTGCTTTCTGGCTTGCGTGGACCGGGCTGCCTGACAATGCCACGGAGATCGATATCTTCGAAATCGGCGGCAAGACCCGCAATGAAGCATTCGATCGTCGCTACATCATGAACGCGCATGTCTGGGCCAGACCGCAGAATGATCAACACCTGAGTTCCGGCAGCACTTGGAGCGCAGTAGTGCTGTGTTCAACGGTTTTGTACCCTCGCTTACATCCGCCACCGCGTGCGGAAAACTCCCTGACCCACGCGCAATTCTTCCGGCGTGCCGTTCTGCACGATCTTGCCTCCCTCCAAGCGCCATCCCCTGCCCCTCGATACCTGCAAAAACCCCTCGATCCTGCTCGCAAAGGTTGACGTGCGCCCAGCCAACCGAGAGCTGCCCTCGCCCTTTGCTCTACCATCCATCGGCTGTGTTGGAAATTCATCAAACCCAGGTGCAAGTCCGTTATCAGAATCGGTAACCACTCCAGCAACAGACATGCTTGAGGACACTCATGGCTAATGAACCCTCCAACTCCGATCGCATCTGGTCCAGGCCGGAGCATGCGGTCGAGACAACCTTTCCTGCCAGCGATCCGATTTCCCCGTGAGTCTTGACCGGCGCAGCCTCAATCTTGTCGCGGCAGCGTTCGCGCTGACCGCCTTGTCCTATGGCCTGGCGCGCTTCGCCTATGGACTGCTGCTGCCGCAGATTCGTCAGGATCTGACGCTCAGCGTGACCGCTGCCGGCTGGATCGGTGGCGGTGCGTTTGCGGCTTACTGTGTGGGCATCGTTGCGACGTTTGCCTGCAACGGCAAAGTCAGTCCGCGTGGGTTGACGGTGATGGCCGGCGCCGCTGCGACGCTGGGCATGGGACTGGTGGTTGTCGCTTCGTCGGGGCTGACGTTGGGTTGCGGTGTGGCGCTGGCGGGATTGAGCACGGGTCTGACTTCGCCGCCATTGGCCAGTGCGGTGGCAGCGCGTCTTGATGATGCGGATCGCCCGCGCGCCAATGGCTTTATCAATGCCGGGACGGCAGCGGGCATCGTTTTTTCCGGTTTGGCGGCGATATTGGCGGCCGGGCAATGGCGCCAGCTGTATGCCCTGTTTGCCTTGATCGGCATCGGCGTCACGATCTGGCTCTGGTTTGCGGTACCGCGCCGGGTCGAGCGTGACGTCGTGCAGAACTTCTCGCTGGCAATGCTGCGTCGACCCGGCGTGCTGCCTTTGTGCGCCAGTGCTTTCCTGATGGGCCTGGCGAGCACGGCGATCTGGACATTCGGTGCCGATATCCTGCGCAGCGAGGCTGGGTTCTCCGATCGGTCGATTGCATGGGCGTGGATAGTGTTGGGCGCGGCGGGGATCAGCGGCTGCATGACGGGCGTGCTCACTGGCCGCTTCGGTGTCGCACGCATGCAGCATCTGGCGCTTGCCGGGATCGCCCTCGGGACATTGGGCCTTTCTGCCGCATCAGTTTCCGCCGGATCGGGCCTCGTCGCGATGTGCCTGTTTGGCGCGGCCTACATCGTTTCTTCAGGCGTTTATCTGCTGCAAGGCATCCGTTTTTTGCCGGACCGCCCGGACCTGGGACTGGGCATTCCTTTTCTGCTTCTGGCGCTCGGTCAGACCGCTGGCACGCCGGTTTTCGGCGCGGTGCTGGAGGCTGCCGGCGTAATCGTTGCCCTGTGTATTTTCGCGGCGGCCGCTTGCGCCGCCATGGTGCTGTGCCCAAGAGATGGTGAAAGTCCGCGCAGACAGATGTGCCAATCCACCGAAGGCTTGGGTCGCTAATGATTTTTATCGTCAGGAGTACAAACCATGGCCGTAAACATCAGCAATCTCACCCTCTCCACTCCGGTTCCCGTCTCGGCTACCAATCCGGTCGCACTGGAGCTCAACGGCGCCGAAGCCATTGCGCAGTTCCCCAGCATCGTCACAGTGCTACCGGACGGTTCGCTGCAACTGTCCGCGCCAACCAAAGGCGCCTCAAGCAAGAGCACTCACCGCACCCGCTGCGAATGGAAAGAATCCTTCTATTGGTCGCTGGGCAGCGCCGCTGACCACCTCAACTATCAGGAAATGACCGTGACCAAGGTCAACTCTGCGCAGAAAGTCGTTATCTCGCAGATGCATGTGAAAAACGACGACGGCCCGGTCATCAAAGTGTTCTGGCAGAAAGGCAACATCACCATGGGCTTCCGCCAGAGCTTCAACCAGCCCACCCCGGTCAACACCACGGTGCTCAAGGGTGTACCGTTGGGGGCGAAGTTTAAGATCACCATTCGCGCCAACTCTGCCGGCGTGGCTCGAGTCACCGTCGACTACAACGGCGTTGTCGGCACATCAGGTGATTTGCAGCTCGACTCAACGTGGAATTCGCAGGTGTTCAATTTCCACGGCGGGGTCTACAACCAGATCGACTACACCGACGCCACGCCGCCGGAGGATGGCTCGATCTGCATCATCAGTGACTTGTTGATTTCGCATACTTAGGCGCTGAAACGAGCAAGGGCCTGCGTAGCTTTTGCATGCATGGCCCTTGTCGGAGCTCAGCCCGATGAACGGTTTTCATTCTCCTCTCGAACCTCAAAACAGCCTGCGTCCTAACGTCGCAGCCTTCAGCTATTGGCAAATCCTGCGCAAGCCGTAGAATCCCGCGCGCTCTTGCAGAGGTCCGGTCTGGTCATCGGCAAGATCTCGCAGGCTGGCCATACCTCATTGACGTATGGCCGACGCCACCGCCCTGCCCGATCGGCAGACATTTGCACAACACCTGTTCCAGCCTGGCAACCGCATGCGCAGAGGCGCACGTTGCGCTGTTCGATTTCTTGAGGTTTTTATGTCTCCGCGTTTGCTGGCCATGGCGCTGGCGCCCCTGCTCGGGCTGTTCATTATTGCTCTGGGCAATGGTTTTCTGTCTTCCCTGACCACCCTTCGCCTGGACGCCGCCGGCGCCTCGGCGACGATGATCGGAATTGTTTCGTCGGCCTATTTCATCGGCCTGACGCTGGGCGCGGTGTTCAATGACCGGCTGATTCTGCGCATCGGCCATATACGCGCCTACGGCAGCTTCGCCTCGCTGATTGCCGTGACGATCCTGTTGCAGGGGCTGTTCTATGACACCTGGGGCTGGCTCGTCCTGCGGCTGATCAATGGCTGGGCCACGGTCGGTGTGTTTCTGGTGATCGAGAGCTGGCTGCTGCTGGCCGGTGACGAAAAGATTCGCGGGCGCTTGCTCGCGCTGTACATGATCGTCCTTTATGGCGCCGGCGTTCTGGGCCAGGCGACGCTGGGAACCATCACTGGCATGAGTGACAGCGCGCCGTTCATGGTCGCCGGCATGCTTGCTGCGTTGTCGGTGCTGCCGATCGTGATCCTGCCGCGCGTGTCGCCGCTGCTCGATCAGGTCGAGCCGCTCAAGCCCCGGCAACTGCTGGGCGTGACGCCGACCGGGCTGGTCGGCTGTTTCGGTTCGGGGGTGACCATCGCGGCGATCTACACCTTGTTGCCGCTGTATCTGCAACGCAGAGGTCTGGACGTCGGAGAAGTCGGCAGCATGATGGCCTGGACGATTCTCGGGGCGATGTTGCTGCAGTATCCGGTCGGACGCTGGTCCGACCGCACCGATCGCTTGCAGGTGCTGACGCTACTGACGGTGGCGTGCACCGCGTTATCACTGGTGATTGTGCTGGTGCCGCTGTCTTCGACAATGCTCGCGGCGATGCTGTTTCTGCTCGGTGGCGGCGTCTTCGCGCTGTACCCGGTTGCCGTCAGCCACGCGGCCGACCGCGCCCCGGCCGAAGCGCTGGTGCCGATGATTCAGGGTTTGCTGCTGATCAACTCGCTGGGCTCGGCCATCAGCCCGATGATGATCTCGCCGGTGATGAACTCGTTCGGCGCCAACGGTCTGTTCTGGGTCTTCGCTGTGGTCAATCTGAGCATGGTCAGCTTTTTCTTCTGGCGCCGTGGCAAACGCCCGGTGCCGGCCAACCCCGCACCGTTCACGGCGGCAGCAACCTACTCACCGACGGGTGCGGAGTTGCGGGTCACCGAGGATTTGCGCGTGGCCGCTGAGGAGCATCCGGCGATGATGGATGCGATCAGCGGAGAATTGGTGACGCAGCCGCGGTAACCGGTGATCAGCAACTGCCCGGCGGGATGCCGTCCTTGTTGAAGTCCTTCAAGCGCTCGCGCTCTTCTTCGGTGGAATGCGCCGGGGTGGTTTGATCCGGTACTTCTTGCGGCACTTCGGGTTCTTCTTCAGTCATGGCTTTGCCCTCGTTGTCGATGCTATTTCGGCATCGGCGAGGGCTGGCAGTTCCGGATTTTCAGCTCCACCGCAGCCATGCGCTTGAGTTGCGGCGAACATTCCCTTCGACGAACAGCGCAAGATGCCTGCCTCAAGAGCGGACACGCTCAATCAACATCCTCTGCAACGTGTTGTCCTTCACCCAGTAATGGTGGAACAGCCCCGCCAGCGCGTGCAGGCCGATCAGCCAGTAGCCGGCACTGCCAATCCATTCGTGCCAGTACTTGAGTTGTTTGGCCAGGTCCGGATCAATAGCCACCGGCGCCGGCACATGGAAACCGAAGTACGGAAACGGTTTATCGCCCGCCGCGAGCATCAGCCAGGCGAGTAGCGGTGTGACAATCATCAATCCATACAGCGCCAGGTGCGTCAGGTGCGCAACTGCGGTCTGCCACGCCGGTGGTTTGGGGGTGATCGGTGGACGCGGGGTCAGGCGGCCGATCAGGCGAATCCACACCAACGCGAAGATGCTTGCGCCAAACAGCCCATGCATACCCATCAGCAGGCCGCGTGCTTCGCTGCCTTTGGGCATATAGCCTTTGATTTCGACGCACGCATACACACCGACGAACAACGCCAGCATCAGCCAATGCAGGATGATTGAGAGTTTTCCATAACGGGTTACAGCGGTGTCGCGAATCATAGGAAACGCCTCGTGATTGTTGTGGAGCGACGATCATCTCGCTCGAAATTATCGATCCGGTTGCCCTGAATCAAGGCTAACCATGCTTGCCCAGCCTTAAGGGAGTCTGAAGATCGGCGCTGCTGTTAACGGTTTTTCATCTTCAGACTTCGTTAAGAAATGGCTTGGATACTGCGCTCAAACCCATTGAGGGAGGCGTTCTGCCCATGCCCGAATTCGACTGGAACATCCCGCTGCCCCTGCACTTCGGCCAGGCCGAATCGATGCCGATGACGCTGAGAAACGCGTTGCCGGAGGACGAGCTGCGCACGCCGTTTGAAGCCTTTATCCAGCAGCGTTTCCGCACGGCTCACGGTGCCGAAATCCGCCATTTCATGCCCGAGCTGTTCGGCATGCACAACAGCGATGGCCAGTTGTGTGCTGTGGCCGGGGTCCGTCGAGCGCATCTGGAGGCACTGTTTCTCGAGCGCTATCTGGATGAACCGATCCAGTCGTTGATCAGTGCCGCCGCCGGTCGTGCAGTGGATCGCACGGTCATCGTCGAAGTCGGCAACCTCGCCGCCAGCGATACCGGCAGTGCGCGCCTGAGCATCATCGCCATCACCTATCTGCTGGCCATGGGCGGCCTGGAATGGGTGACCTTCACCGGCAACATCGGGCTGGTCAACAGCTTCCATCGCCTGGGTTTGAAGCCCGTGACATTGTGCGCCGCTGATCCACAGCGACTGGGTGACGAGCGTCAACACTGGGGCAGTTATTACGAAAGCAAACCCTGGGTGCACGTCGGCAACATTCGCGCGGGATTTGTTCACCTGCGCAATATTGGCCTGTTCACTCGCCTGGGTTTGCCGACTTCCGTTGAAGGAGCCTGCCATGTCGCTTGAATTGCAACGCTTCCAGGAAACCCTGCGCGACCATGCCCGGCGCAATGACAACGCCTCAGCCCTGTGGGGCGACACGCTGAGAATAGATTACGCCACGTTGTATGCCGAGGTGTTGTATCGCCAGGAGCGCCTGCGCGATGAGCAGGTGCAGGTGATTGCGCTGGCGCTGGACAACGGCGTCGACGCGATGCTTTGGGATCTGGCTGTGTTGTTCGAAGGCTTGACCTGCGTAACGCTGCCGCCGTTTTTCAGCGCCGCGCAGCGCGCCCATTGTCTGGAGCAGAGCCAGGCCGAACGGGTGATCGCCGAGCCGCAACTGCAAGCCGAGCTGCTGGCGGCGGGCTATGAATTACGAGGTGAATTCTGGTGTCGCTCGTTCAATGGCCCGAGTCGCATGCCGGCGGGCACCGCGAAACTCACGTTTACCTCCGGGACCACCGGCACGCCGAAAGGGGTGTGCCTGAGCGCCGGCAGCTTCCTGCGCGTTGCCCGGGAGCTTGATCAGGCAAGCGCAGCCACTGGACCGGAGCACCATCTGGCGCTGTTGCCTTTGGCGATCCTGCTGGAGAACCTGGGCTGTTATGCCGCGCTGTACGCCGGTGCGGTGTTGAGCCTGCCAAGCCAGACAACCCTCGGCATTCAAGGCGCCAGCGGCATCGATGTTGCGCGCCTGCTCGGTTATCTGGCCAAGCGTGCGCCGGAGAGCCTGATACTCGTGCCACAGCTGCTGCAAGTTCTGGTCAGCGCCGCTGAACAGAAGGCTTTCGATCCGCAAACCCTGCTCTTCGCCGCGGTCGGTGGCGCGCGGGTGTCAGTGGATCTGCTGCACCGCGCGCAACGGGTCGGGTTACCGATTTACGAGGGATACGGCTTGTCCGAGTGCGCCTCGGTCGTATGCCTCAATCGCCCCGGCGCGCGCCGTCCGGGCAGCGTCGGGCGCCCTCTGCCTCATATCGAGGTGCGGTTGGCCGAGGACGGCGAAGTGCTGATCAAGGGTTCGGTGTTGCACGGTTATCTGGGGGAGCCGGCGTATACCGATCAATGGTGGCCGAGTGGCGATCTCGGCGAGTTCGATCCGGAAGGTTTTCTCTATCTCAAGGGCCGCAAAAAACACCAATTCGTCACCAGCTACGGGCGAAACGTCAACCCGGAATGGGTCGAGTCGGAACTGACCCAGCGCCGCCACATCGCTCAAGCGTTCGTCTATGGCGAGGCGATGCCGCACAACCACGCCCTGCTCTGGCCGCATCGTCCGAACTGCACCGATGCCGAGCTGACCGCCGCCGTCGCCGAAGCGAACGCGGCGTTGCCCGATTACGCCCAGGTGCATCAGTGGACGCGCCTGTCGCAGCCCTTCACCGCCGCCAACGGCCTGCTCACCGCCAATGGCCGGCCGCGCCGTGACGCCATCATCGCGCAGTACCACACGCAATTGACCGAATCCGCCACTTCCGAGGAATCCGCATAATGAGTTTTTTCGACACCCTGCAAGAAGCCACGCAACGCGAACGCCACGAGCTGTTCAACCTGCCGATCATCGTCGATGCGTTGCAAGGCGAGGTCAGCCTCGACAGCTATCGGGCCTTTCTTGCCCAGGCTTACTACCACGTGCGCCACACCGTGCCGCTGATGATGGCTTGCGGTGCACGCCTGCCGACGCGCCTGGAATGGCTGCGCAAAGCGGTGTGCGAGTACATTGAAGATGAATACGGCCACGAGCAGTGGGTGCTCAACGACATTGCCGCCTGTGGCGGTGATCGCGACGCGGTGCGTGATGGTCAGCCGTCATTGTCAATCGAGCTGATGGTCAGTTTTCTCTACGATCTGATCGCCCGGGGCAATCCGGTGGGTCTGTTCGGCATGGTAAACGTGCTCGAAGGCACCAGCATTGCCCTGGCCACCCACGCGGCGGGGAGCATTCGCGATCGCCTGGCGCTGCCGGAAACGGCATTCAGCTATCTGAGCTCCCACGGCGCACTCGATATCGAGCACATGCAGACCTATCGGCGGTTGATGAATCAGCTGGAAGACCCTGACGATCAAGCGGCGGTCATTCATGCTTCGAAAGTCGTCTATCGGCTCTACACCGACATGTTCCGTGATCTGCCGCGCGACGCTGAGGCCCAACATGCAGCTGCATGAAGCCCGCGTGGTCCTGACAGGTGCCAGTGGCGGCATCGGCCTGGCCATCGCCAGTGCCTTGTGCGCCGCCGGTGCCAGGGTATTGGCCGTGGCGCGGCATCAGGAGGCGCTGCTGCCGCTGCTTGAGCGGTATCCGCAGAGCCTGTGCTGGGTCGCCGCCGACCTGACCTTCCTCAGCGATCGGCGCAAAGTGTTGGCCGCCGCCGACGCCATCGGCGGCATCAACCTGCTGATCAACGCCGCCGGGGTCAATCACTTCGCCATGCTCGAACAGCTCGATGACAGTGACATCAACGCGATGCTTGCGGTGAACATCAGCGCGCCAATCTGCCTGACCAAAATGCTGTTACCGCAGCTCAAGCAGGCTGACAGCGCGATGGTGGTCAACGTCGGCTCGACCTATGGCTCGATCGGTTACCCCGGTTACGCCAGTTATTGCGCGAGCAAATTTGCCCTGCGCGGATTCTCCGAGGCGTTGCGCCGCGAGCTGGCCGACACGCGGGTCAGCGTGTTGTATGTCGCGCCCCGGGCCACCCGCACCTCGATGAACAGCGCCGCTGCGCAAGCCTTGAACGATGCCCTCAAGGCCAGCGTTGACGATCCGCAGACCGTGGCGTCGGCAGTGATGCATGCGATTGCCGGCGACCGTCGTGATCTGTACCTAGGCTGGCCGGAGCGATTTTTCGTCCGTTTGAACAGCTTACTTCCGCATCTGGTGGATCGCGGCCTGCGCAAGCAGTTGCCACTGATCCGCCGTCTCAGTGAAAAACCTGACAACGAGGCTCTAACGCCATGAAAAAACTCTCCACATGCCTGCTGTTTGCCGCCCTCAGTCAAAGTGTCTGGGCGCTTGAGCCGGCCGATCAGCAACGTCTCACCGGCATCCAGCAGAACTGGGCGCACATTCAATACGAGGTGGCGGAAAAACAGCGCGCCGCGGCGTTCGAGCAATTGGCCAGCGAAGCCAACGCGTTCACCACGCAACGTCCGAATGTGGCCGAAGCCTGGATCTGGAAAGGCATCGTCACCAGCAGTTGGGCCGGTGCCGAGGGCGGGCTCGGTGCCCTGGGCAAAGCCAAGGACGCCAAGACGGACCTGGAAAAATCCCTGACGCTTGACCCTAAAGCCCTGCAAGGCTCGGCCTATACCAGCCTCGCTGCATTGTACGATCGGGTACCGGGCTGGCCGATCGGCTTCGGCGACAGCGACAAGGCCGAGCAATTGCTCAAACAAGCCCTGCAGCTCAACCCCGATGGCATCGACAGTCTGTACTTCTGGGGCGACCATCTCTACCGTCAGAAGCGCTACGCTGAAGCCAAGGCAGCGCTGATCAAGGCCAGACAAGCCGCACCCCGTGCGGGCCGCGAAAGCGCCGATGCCGGGCGTCGTAAAGAGATCGACGCCTTGCTGGTGGACGTGAACAAGAAACTCGACTGAAAGGAGTGCGCGTGCGTTTATTACTGATCGAGGACGACGTAGCGCTGGGTGAAGGCATTTACCAGGCGCTGGGTCGCGAGGGTTACACGGTCGACTGGCTCAAGGACGGCAGCAGCGCCTTGCATGCACTGCTCAGCGAAACGTTTGACGTCGCCGTGCTGGACCTCGGCCTGCCACGCATGGATGGCCTCGAAGTATTGCGTCGCCTGCGTGACAGCGGCTCGAACCTGCCGGTGTTGATTCTCACCGCGCGCGATGCCACCGAAGACCGCATTGCCGGACTCGACGCCGGTGCTGACGATTACCTGGTCAAACCCTTCGACCTCGCCGAACTCAAAGCCCGTCTGCGCGCCTTGTTGCGCCGCAGTGCCGGGCGCGCTCAGGCGCTGATCGAACACGCCGGCATCAGCCTCAACCCCGGCACCCAGCAGGTCAGTTATCAAGGCCAACCGGTCGCGCTCACCCCCAAGGAATATCAGCTGCTGCACGAACTGCTGTCGCCGCCCGGGCGGGTGATGACTCGCGATCAATTGATCCAGTTGCTCTACGGCTGGAATGAAGAAGCGGAAAGCAACACCCTGGAAGTGCACATTCATCACCTGCGCAAGAAGTTCTCCACCGACCTGATCCGCACCATCCGCGGCGTGGGTTATCTGGTGGAGGAGCGTCGATGACCTCGATCCGCCGGCGCACGCTGACCCTGATCATCGGCCTGTTACTGGCCGGTCTGGCGGTACTCAGCCTCTTCAACGTGCATGACAGCAACCACGAAATCGCCGAGGTATACGACGCCCAACTGGCGCAGAACGCACGCCTGCTGCAGGGCGTGATGCGTATGCCGATGGCGAGTACCGAGCACGCGCAGTTGTATCAGGCGTTCAATCAGGCTCTCGGCGAAGCCAAGCCACGGGTTGATGGACATCCTTACGAAAGCAAAATCGCCTTCCAGGTGTGGAACCCGCAAGGCGAGGTGCTGGTACACACCGCCAGTGCGCCCTCCTTCACTGCGCCGCCGACGAGAACGGGCTTCAGCGACGTTGTCGATCTGAAAGGTCGGCAATGGCGAGCGTTCATGCTGGAAGACAGGCAGAACGGCCTGCGCATCTGGGTCGGCGAGCGCGACGATGTGCGCACCGACCTGGTCGACCGCATCGTGCGCCACACACTGTGGCCGAACATAGTTGGCAGCCTGATCCTCGCCGCGATGATCTGGCTGGCCATAGGCTGGGGGCTCAAGCCCTTGGCAGACATGGCGGCGACTCTGCGCGCCCGTCACAGTGGTTCACTTGAGCCGCTGCAACTGACGCCCCTGCCCAGTGAGCTGGAACCCATGCAGGCAGCGCTCAACCGCATGCTCGCGCAGATTCAGCAGGTGCTCGGCCGGGAGCGTCGCTTTATCGCCGATGCCGCGCATGAAATGCGCACGCCGCTGGCGGTGCTGCGGGTGCATGCGCAAAATCTGCAGGAGGCCGGTACCGAAGAGGAGCGTCGTGAGTCACTTGAGTTTCTGATCTCCGGAGTCGACCGCACGAGCCGACTGGTCAATCAGCTGCTGACCATGGCGCGTCTTGAACCCAAACCAAATCCGCCGCCACTGCAACGCATTGATCTCAGCGAAACCGTACGCAACAGCCTGGTGCAATTGACACCGTGGTTGCTGAGCAAACACCTTGAGTTGATCTTCGAGGTCAGCGACCAACCGTTTCATGTCCTCGCCGACCCCGCCGCCATCGATATCGCGCTGAATAACCTGATCACCAACGCGGCGAATTTCTCCCCCGAACACGGTGCGATCACCGTGCACCTGAGCAAGTCCGATGGCTTCTGTCATTTGACAGTCGACGATCAAGGGCCGGGAATCGATGAATCGGACAGAGAGCGATTGTTCGAGCGTTTCTACAGCCGTGGCACGGCGCATGGCGCCGGGTTGGGGTTGACCATTGTCAACACCATAGCAATGCGACTGAACGGACGGATTGAACTGACAAACCGCGCAGAGGGCGGTTTGAGGGCGACGTTATCGATTCCGGCAGGGGAATAATCATCCGATTGATTCAGCTGTATGCCGCGGCCCCAAATACCTGCTGCTCAGCGCTCTGCTCTACGCGCCTGGCTCGTTGATTTACCTGGGCACGCTGAAAACGCGTCAGGGTCAGCCGCTCAGCGGTCCGGAAACGGGTGTGTTGATCATCATCTGGGCCGCCGCGATTTACGCTGGCCGGATGTTGTGGGCCGGAACGCTGACTTTGTAAGGTGCACCAGCGTTTGCGCTAGACCGCCAGTACGCTGCAGGGGACCTGGTACAGAATATGTTCGGTGGTACTTCCCAGCAGTTTTTCCAGCCCGTGACGTTGAACCCTGCCCATCACAATCACGTCCACATCGTGCTCTTCGGCAAACTCACTGATCGCCGCCACGGGATGTCCCTCCCTGCTATGCCTGTGCTCGGCCATCACACCGAATTTCCTCGCCAAAGCGCTGTAATGCGCTTGCAGTTCCTGGCGCCGGGCATTCATCAATTCCGAAACCGTCCAGTTGTTCACCACTTCATCCAGATAGTTTTGCGAGACGTCATAGGCATATAACAGGTGCAACTCTGCACCGAACTGAGTGGCGAAGGATGTGGCCTGTTCGACGATCCGGTCATTGAGAGCGCCCCCATCATCTTCGCTTGCAGCTACATCCACTGCCGCTACGACCTTGCGCGGCAGACCCGGGCCAGCAGCGCCCAACAAGTAGACCGGCACCGGACAATCACGCAGCAGCTGCCAATCCAATGGGGTAAACAAAGCGCGTTTGAGTAAGGATTCGTGCTGCACTTCCTTGATCAGCAGATCGGGCTGGTTCACGGTGACGTGATCGAGGATCTCCCGTTTCATGTCTTCGGACCAGCCAACCTCGGTCGTCACCCGCAAACCTTCGCCTCGCAGGCTGGCAGCCTGGCTTGCCAGCCACTCGTGATGGTCCTGCAAATAGGCCGCACGGGCCCTTGCCCGATCCCCTTCCTCCAGCAGCGACAGGAAATCCCACCATTTGATCAACGCTGCAATATGCAGCGACGCGCCGCTGGCTTTAGCCAGGGCGGCGGCCTGCCTTATCGCCGGGGAATGGCGCAGGGCCGGGTTGATGATCAGCAACAAGTGTTGATATTGGCTCATGTTTGTCTCCAGAGAGATGGACGTCTGCGCTCATGTCACACGCAGCTGACCCGGGCCGAAAGAGTCAGACAACAACGTCAACCCAGGTTGCGCCATAGCCCGGCGACGTCCTTGATAAATGTCATATGCAAGGCCCCTGGAGCTCGTCCTCCCCCTAAAAAACCTGAATATCGAGGCTTGTCCACCACCCTTGCGCAAGCGCCTGGAAAACCGACAAAGCGGCGATGAAACTGGCGAGCGACATTGATCTGGATCAATCGCTGCGACGACAAACTGGATCGAAATAGGGTCATGATTCGGCGGCGCCCGTGTTTCGGATCAGGGACAGTCACAAGCTGCTCGAAGGCGTGAAAGTTACAGATGCTGCCACAGGGTGACAGGTCCGCAACCCACCCTCATTCTTGCTTTGCGAGGTTCACGATATGGTCATCAATGATCCAGCCATGACAACCGCCAATGTCCCCGACGCGATCGATGACAGTGGCGCACTGTTTCACGAAGCCGATCGGCTCAGCGAACGGGCCTATGCCGTCCTTGAAGAGCCGTTTTCTACAGACACCATGCACAAGTTCACTGAAGCGAGGAAACGCGCCGATGAGAAATATCGGCACGCCTGGCAACAATGGCAATACGCACACGGCGGGCGCAGTCACTGATTGATTACCCCCAACCGATTACCATCAACTGCTGCGATGACCGGTCAGGCTGTGGCAGGCATTGCCTTGACCATCATCAAACTGCAAGGAGCCCGGTTCATCAGGCATTCGGCCGTGCCGCCGATAAAGCCGTCCAGCGCTTGATGGTGACAGATACCGAGCACCAGCAGGTCGAACGCGTGCTGCCGGGCGAAGTCTTCGATCACCCGGAACGGGACACCCGAGAGCAGGTGGCTATGCTCTTCATCGAGACCATAGCGCTCGGCCAGCGTATCGAAGGCTTCCTGCTGAGTGTCGTTGATCGCATCGCGCAAACTGTGGTCCAGGCTCAAGTTCGGCACACTCATCGCCGCATCACCCACCACTGACCAGTTGCTCACATTCAACAAGTGCAGCGAGGCATCGCATTTCGCTGCCAATGTCGATGCAACGCCAAGTATCCGGTCGTTGAGCCCTTGGGTCAGATCCTCGAGATGCGACAGGTCAATGGCCGCCAGTATCTTCAAGGGTTTCGGATGTGCGGCCTCGGTGACCAGATGCACGCAGGCGGGACAATCTCGTATTAATAGCCAGTCCAACGGCTGGTGAAACGTTTGATTGAGCGCCGAAACATGGTGAGTATCCTTGATCACCAGATCAACATGAAAGTCATTGATGTACTCAATTACATGCGCCGGCGTGGCCCTGGCCCAGACCACTTCGGTGCTGACTTGCACGCCGGCGCCACGTTGAAACCGGGCCTGCTGCTCCAGCCACTGGCGATGCATCTGCAAATAGCCTTCACGCGCTTGCGCCATGGCGTCGTGATCGAACAGACCGGCCAACGCCAGGGACTGGACATGATCGAACGCGACGATATGCAGCACCGCGCCACTGGCCCGAGCCAGCGCTTGGGCGCGATCAAACGCCGGGGTGCGGGTCATTTCGGCGGGTGCGATCAACAGAATTCGTTTGAGCCTGAACATCACGTGTATTTCCAGTCAGCGCCATTGGACGATTCTGCAACTCTGCCAACCGCCACGCTTGATATGCATCAAGTCTCCCCATTAACCCTGCAATACAAGAGCGGCGAATAGCCCGACGCCTCTGTGATTCCCCTCCCCGCCGTTCGTCCGTAATCACGCCGACACCCCAAACGAAAGGCACGTGCGCTGCGAAGACTTCTATGCTTATCACACTCACTGGAGGCTGCTTATCCATGCTTGAAGCCCACTCGCCCCCGCCGATTCTCAAAACTGCCTGTTCCAACTGCAGTGTGGTCGAGTTGTGCCTGCCGCTCGGTCTGACGGGCGCGGAGGTCGAGCGGCTCGACACGCTGATCGTGCAGCGATACAAGGTGAAGAAAGGTGCCGCGCTCTACCGGACCGGGGACCCGCTGCGCTCGCTGTACGCTGTGCGAATAGGCTCGTTCAAGACCAGCGTGGTCTCCGTCGATGGCCGCGAGCAAGTGACCGGTTTTCATATTCCCGGCGAAATGCTCGGGCTGGACGCCATCAGCATCGATCAACACGCGTGTACTGCGTATGCACTGGAAGACAGCGAAGTCTGTCCGATTCACTTCGCACAGCTGGAAAAACTCGCGCAAAGCCTTCCGTCCCTGCAGCACAACCTCAATAAACTGCTGAGCCGGGAAATTGTGCGCGATCACAGCATGTTGATGCTCATGGGCAACATGAACTCCGATGAGCGCCTGGCGGCTTTCCTGCTCAACCTCTCACAACGCCTCAGCTCCCGTGGCTATTCCTCGAAAGAGTTCGTGCTGAAGATGCGCCGCGAAGAAATCGGCTCCTACCTTGGGCTGCGTCTGGAAACCATTTGCCGCGGCATTGCCCACTTGCGCGATCAGGGCTTGGTGGAAATCACCGCGCGCGACGTGAAAATCCGCAACATGGACGGCCTCAAGCAGATGGTGTCGGGCTGCAACCGCCAGAGTCATTGAGCCCTGCCATGAGTGCCTGCCATGCCTTCGCCATACCTCGGGCAAGCCATCTCGAAGCGATGGGCGCGCCGTTTCGATGCACTTGAAATTGCCTATCTTTCTACGCGTTGAACGTCGTTTGAAAAGCTGCGTACTGCCGATGCCGGCAAAACCTTGTGCGTTGGCTGAGCGGTGACGCGTTGCGCAAATCGAGGGAACTCCGATGGCCGACTCAAGCAAGAAAATGAGCCTCATGGGGCTCACCACACTGGTGACGGTGAACATGATGGGCTCAGGCATCATCATGTTGCCGACGAGTATGGCCCAACTCGGGGCTGTTTCATTGCTGTCATGGATCGTCACCGCTGTCGGCTCGATGGCCATCGCGTACTGCTTTTCCCAGTGCGGCATCTTCTGCCTGCGCTCTGGCGGGTTATCCGCCTACACCGAAGAGGCGCATGCAAAGTCAGGCTTTTTTCTGTGCTCTTACCTGTACTTCCTGTCGCTGGCCATCGCCAACGTGGCGGTGGCCATTTCGGCAGTGGGCTACATGACGTCGTTCATGCCTTGGCTGGGAAGCGGCGCCATTCCTTTATTCGTTGGAACGGTCGGCCTGCTCTGGCTGACCACCGTGGCGAATTTCGGCGGCCCAGGCATCACCGGCAGGATTGGTGCGGTTACGGTGTGGGGGGTGATCATTCCTGTAGCGGGCTTGAGCATCATCGGTTGGTTCTGGTTCAAACCGGAGCTGATCATCGCCGCCTGGAACCCGAATCAACTGCCGATATCCGAGGCCATCAGCAAAGCGATTCCCCTGACACTCTGGGCGTTTCTCGGCATGGAGTCGGCAGCCCAGGCCTCAGATGCGGTGGAAAACCCCAAGCGCACCGTACCGCTGGCCTGTCTGTTCGGGACATTGGGCGCAGCGGTGGTCTATGTGCTATCGACGACGGTCATTCAGGGCATTATTCCCAATGCCGAACTGGCCAACTCATCTGCTCCTTTCGCGCTCGTTTATGCACACATGTTCAATCCCCTGGTCGGCAACATCATCATGGCGCTCGCGGTAATGGCCTGTGTTGGCTCGCTGCTGGGCTGGCAGTTCACGTTGGCGCAAACGGCCAAGGTGACTGCTGATCAGGGCATGTTTCCAAAACTGTTCTGCAAGGTCAGCGCACGCAACGCCCCCATCGTCGGGATGCTGGTCTGCGGCGTCCTGCAGACCTTGATGGCGCTGTCGACCATTTCGCCGAACGCGAGCGCGCAGTTTGGAAAACTCGTCAGCCTCGCGGCGGTGACCAACTTGATTCCCTACGTGACGGCAGCCACCGGGCTGCTGGTCATGATGTACAAAGCCAGAGTCAGCGCCGCCGTATACACGCGCAATACCCTGCTGTTAGTGGTTGCCGTGGCCTATTCCTTGTATGCGCTGTATGCCTGCGGCAAAGACGCGGTATTCGGCGGCATCCTGGTCCTGGTGTTCGGCTACCTGCTTTACGGTTTCCTTGCCAAACGTTTTGTCGCTGCCCCTGCGCCTGTCGGCCCCCGGCCTGATAACCCTTGATCGAAGTCTTCGGTACAGCACAGAAATCTGAATTCGAGGAACCGCGCGCATGAACGTGAAACTGACCAGAGCCCACCACCTGCTGCTCGTCTGCCTGATTGCGCTGCTACCGGTAATCGCCCATGGCAACACGCTGAAGCGCATCCGTGCCAGTCAAGCGATCACCCTTGGCTACGTGCCTGACTTCATGCCGTTCAGTGATCAGGCCGCCAATAAAGCCAGCGGTTATGCCATCGATCTCTGTCTGAAAATAGCCGAGAAGGTCAGGATCGATCTGAATGTGCCGGCGTTGAAAATCCATTACCAAGCGGTCGCACTCAACGACGAGATGAGCGCTGTCAGTTCCGGCAAGATCGACATTCTTTGTACGCCGACCCCACCCACGCTGGCGCGGCGCAGGGTCGTCAGCTATTCGGTGCCGATTTACACCGCCGGTCTCTCGGCCGTGGTGCGCCAGGATGCGTCCGAAACCTTGCTCAATGTGCTGAATGGCAAAGTGGCCCATACCGGCCCAACGTGGCGAGCCACGGTGAACCGTGGTCTGGCCAACCAGACGTATGCCGCCATCGCCGGCGGGGTCACCGAAACGTGGATACAACAGCAGATGCGATTGCTGGGTGTGGTAGCCACGCTGGTCACGGTAGAGAACGCAGAAGCCGGTCTGAGTCTGGTTGCCAATGGCAAAGCCGATGCCTTCTTTGCTGAACGCATGCTGCTCAAGCATCTGCTGACCAGAAATTATCCATCGGGCAACCTGGTGCTGCTGGAGCGGATTTTCGAGTACGCACCGACGGCGATGGCAGTGGATCGAGAGGATGAGGATTTCCGTCTGCTGGTCGACACGGCGCTGAGTGAAATGTACCGATCCGGCGAGATTGAACAGGCATTCGACAAACATCTGGGCGGCGCCAGCAGTGCCGCCAAAAAGCTGTTCAAGATCTATGCAATACCGTAGCGGGCCAGCGAACAGGCTGGCTCGCTACGCTGCGATCATGCTCACCGCACAGGCTCTTTCCTCACCGCCAGAATGCTCCCCGGCAGCGAATACAAGGCGCGCTCGGTGGTGCTGCCGATCACGCGTTCGATGCCCACTCGATGAACCGTGCCCATCACCACCACATCGGCCAGGT
This sequence comes from Pseudomonas siliginis, assembly GCF_019145195.1. Classification (GTDB taxonomy): domain Bacteria; phylum Pseudomonadota; class Gammaproteobacteria; order Pseudomonadales; family Pseudomonadaceae; genus Aquipseudomonas; species Aquipseudomonas siliginis. The sequence continues at coordinate 38,375 of NZ_JAHSTW010000001.1, read as the reverse complement.
ACTGCTCGACGAACTCATTGATGACCTGCACTGGCTGGCCCATGACGAAGTGTCGACGCTCAGGGGGCACACCGTGGCGATCGGCAAGGGCGACAAAAGCCTGATGCAGTGTCTGACGCAGTTCGTTCGCCAAATCTTCGTTCCAGCCACCGTTGACCATTGGTGCATCGCCGTTGAAAGCGGCGGACAAATCGTAGGCGCAGAGCAGGTGCAACGGCACGTCGCATTGCAACGCCAAAGCGTTCGCCGACCGTATGATCACGTCGTTCAAGCCACTGATTTGGGTATCCGGATCGAACGGGTCCACGGCTGCCACGACACGATGCGGCAACGCATAGCGAATCTGATTGACCAGATGCACCGGAATCGGACACTCACGCAGCAGGTGGCAATCGAGCGGCGTGATGAACACGCGTTTGAGCGCCGGTTCCAGTCGCACATCCTTGATCAACAGGTCGGGCTTGAGCACATGGACGGTCTTCAGGATGTCCAGCAGCGGATGGCTGGAGAAGACCACATCAACCGTGCCGTCCAGCCCCTGGTTGCTGAGCTGCTCGAGCTCATCGGCCACCCAGCGACGGTAGCGCCGCTGATAGCGCTGAGCATCCACGTCATCGATTTTTTCCTCCCACAGATGGGTGACGGGCACCGGCGAGACAAAGGCCCGCACGTCCAGCGCCGCCCCGCTCGCCTTGGCCAGCGCGATGGCACGCAGCATCGCCGCTGATTGATGCAGCGTCTGGTCAGCGACCAGCAACAGACGTTCATATTGGCCCATCACACACCTCCGCTCGGCACCGGCGCGGTAGGCCGGCAGGCTTCAAGACTGCGCCCGCTCGCCCTGGCCGGGCGTTGATTTACATCAAACCCGGGTCAATCAACGAGGCGCATGGCAGCTGTCTGATGTAGATCAGATGTCGCCATGGGCAACCGCGTAGAAGGGAGGCAAGCGGACGCTTTTCCAACCGCCCGCCAGCCTCTCGAACCGGATGGAGAATGACCATGCTCACCGTCAAAGACCACAACGATCAGGCCGTGGCCGCTTATGCAGCGGTTTCCGGTCAATACTGGATTGAGGCGATCAAGGACGGTCGCCATGTATTGATCCGGCCGCTCACGGAGAAGGATCGCCTGCGCGAATACGACTTCATCAAGCGCCTGTCCCCCGAATCCAGGCACATGCGTTTTCTCGCCCAGATCGGCGAACCCGGCACCGCTCTGCTCGACCAGTTGATGGACACCGATAACAAACAGCGCACCGCCTTCATTGCACTGGTTCACGAGAACGGCAAGTTGATCGAAATCGGCATCAGCCGCTACGCCGGCACAGGCGCCCATCAATGCGAGTGCGCGGTGACGGTCGCCGATGAATGGCAGCACCTGGGCTTGGGCACGTTGCTGATGGAACACTTGATCAAGGCAGCCCGCCACAACGGATTTCGCCAGATGTACTCGGTCGATGCCGCCAGTAACGCGGCGATGCGCGATCTGGCCAAAAGCCTGGGCTTCGAAACCCACAATGATCCTGACGACGCACGCCAGGTCATTCATCGTCTTGACCTGTAAATGAATCGCCCCGAGGTGAGTCGGCCAACGATTCACCTCGGGGCGTTCGTGTTGCAGGATTGCAGTGTGGGTTGCGGCTTGATCGCCAGCACACTGCAAGGTGCCCGATGCAGCAGCTGTTCGGCGGTGGTGCCTAACAACTTGCTCAAGCCGTGGTTCTGCACTGTGCCCATGACAATGACGTCGATCTGCTTGTTGATGGCGAACTCGCAGATACTGCGCACCGGTGCGCCCTCGATGAAGTGCCGGCATGAGGCCGGGACGCCGTGACGCTCGGCAAGGGCCGTAAATGCCTCATGCTGCGCAGTGCCCAGCGCTTCATGAATCCCAGTGGCCAACGGCAATGCGCCGAACCCCATTTCCGTGGCGTAAACCGCCGTCCAGTCGTAAACATGCACCACATCAAGACTGGCATCGCACTGCGCGGCGAGTTGGGCGGCGGCATCGATGATCTGATCGTTGAACACGCAGTCCTGCTCTTCGCCGCGCAAGACATCGACGATGGCCAGGACACGGCGCGGGCGCGGATGGGTGTCGTCGGTCACCAGATGCACCGGCACCGGGCAATCGCGTAACAGTTGCCAGTCCAGCAGGGTGTAGAAAATACGCTCCAGCACGGACTCGTGCTGCACATCCTTGATGATCAATTGCAACGGCATCTCGTTGATGAACTGCAGGATCTCGGCGAAGGGATCCTGGACCCACATCACTTCGCTGGTGACCATGATCTGATGCCTCGCCAGCAATGACGCCTGCTCTGTGAGCCACTGCCGGTGGGTGCGCAGATAACCATCGCGGGCGAGGCGGATCTGCTCAGGCGCGAACAGCCCTGCCACCGCCAGCGCCTGCAAGTAATCGAAGGCCACGATGTTCAGCGGCAACTGCATGGCCTGGGCCAGCGCAGCCGCCCGCTCGAACGCAGGCGTGTGCTCCATGGCTGAAGGAGCGATCAACAGTAAACGCGGAGTCTGTGACATGGGATACCTCGGCATGCGGCCAGCCAGGAGAAACAGACTTCAGGGTGAATGCTGTGGCCATTGGCAGCTTGATCTTTATCAGCAAGAGCACCGATTGCGCTCAAAACAGCACAGTGCCCGCCCACATGGCCAAGGTCAGCAATACCTGGCCCGGGATCACGCAGGCAGCGAAACGCCTGCCGCCGCTGACCCACGCCACCACGCATTTGCTCACCGAGTTACTGCTGACGGCAATCAGCGCTGGCACCGCTATCGAGTCATAAGGCACCTGGCCCGCCTTGGCCAGGCTGGCGATGGACGCTGTGGCAGAGTGCGCATCGGCAAAGCCCGAAAGCATTGCGGTCAGCCACAAGCCTGCCTGACCAAAGTGGCTGAGCATGGCCGAGGAGACGAATGTGATGCCGGTAAGGGTCAGTGTCACGATGACCGCGAGTTTCAGATTGAACGCTCCTGCCGTGTCGACCGGCTTGCTGCGGCTCCCTCGCGTGGGGTCGGGGAACATCAGGCAGGCGCCGTACAACATCGTAGCGATCAAGCCGAAGAGCAGTGGCGCCCATAAACTGTTCAGCAGATCCGCATCAACCATCGTCAGGATCAGGCCGATCTGTATCACCGTCGCGAGATTGGAAAAAATCGCCGCCGCGCTGAGGATGCGGATGTTGTCCGGCTCATGGGCAAGGCGTTGGCCCATGGTCGCGATCGTCACGGTACTGGAGGCGAAGCCGGATGCAATCGCGCTGATGACGTAGCCATAGCGCGAGCCCAGGGCGCGCACGGCAATGTGGCCGAACGCGCCGACCAGCATCAGCAACACCGTCACGGTACAAATGGTGCGCAGATTGATCGCGGCGTACGGGCCGATATATCGGTCCGGTGCCAAAGGCAGTATCACCAGCGCTGCGATCAGCAGGATCAGGCCATCACGCATTTCCGTTTCGGACAACTGGCTGTTGGCAAAGTGATGCAGCGCCTGGCGATACGCCAGAAGGCCCGCAATCACCACGCCAAGGGCAATGGCCAGCGCCGGCGCAGTTGCGCACAACGCGCCCAGGACCAGCACCGCGATCAACGCCACCTCGCTGGTCACCCCGGGATCGTCGCTCTGACTGCGCCAGTACGCGACGCTGGTCAGCAACGTGACACAGCCGGCGACGATCCCCAGCAGCAGGCCACCGCCGACCTGTAGCGCGACATACCCCAACAGCGCGGTAATGGCGAACGTGCGCAAGCCGGCGCAGTGTCGCGCATCGCCAGTGCCCTTGTGCCGTTCACGCTCAAGACCGATGAGCATGCCGATCCCCAATGCCGCAGCGGCGCCGGACAGATCAAAAACCTCATTCATGGGTAGCGTCCCGCAGGGTTTGCGCACCCTGCTCGGCTTATGGCGAGCATTCAACGCTTGCGCTGATGCGGCGAGCCGTTGCCGGCCTTGCTGGCAACGGCTGGGCAAACGCATTCGGCCACTCGTGAGGGGCGTTGATACGGGCCTCAAGCACCTCGACAAATTCCTGCGCAGCCTTGAGGCTCCTGAAGCCCACATCCCAGTCATCCATGTGCACGACCCAGCCATGGGGAGCGTGTTTTTCAGCGATCTTGATGTTCATGGAAACCCCGGTTTCAGCGGCACGCCAAGGTGCTTTCAAGGAGTGATTGCGACTTTCATGACTCCGTCGCGTTGATGAGCGAACAACTCATACGCCTGCTCGATGTCGTCCAGTCTGAAACGGTGAGTCACCAGCGGTGACAGATCGACGGCGCCGCTCTGCACCACGGCCATCAGTCGACGCACGCGTTCCTTGCCGCCCGGGCACAGGGTGGAAACGATGCTGTAATCGCCCAATCCGGCGGCAAACGCGCCGAGCGGGATGTGCAGATCGCTGGAATACACCCCGAGGCTGGACAAGCGCCCGCCCGGGCGCAGCACCCGCAATGCCGACTCGAACGTGCCTTGGGTGCCCAGCGCTTCGATGGACACATCCACGCCACGGCCATCGGTCAATGCCATGATCTGCTCTACCACATTGCCGTCCTTGAAATTGACGGTATGGGTCGCGCCCAGTCGGTGCGCCATGGCCATGCGTTCGGCCACCGCGTCGACACCGATAATCGTGGTGGCGCCCTTCAGGCGAGCTCCGGCCACGGCGCAGAGGCCGATCGGGCCCAATGCAAATACTGCGACAGCGTCGCCGATGGCGATCTCGCCCCGCTCCGCCCCCGAGAACCCGGTGGACATGATGTCCGGGCACATCAGCACCTGTTCATCGCTCAACTCATCGGGGATCGGGCACAGGTTGGCCTGTGCATCCGGCACCAACACGTACTCGGCCTGGCAACCGTCGATCGTGTTGCCAAACTTCCAGCCACCGATGGCCTTGAAGCCGTGCCGGGTGTCGGGGCCGTCCTGCGAGCCGCAGCCACACAGGCACGCGTAACTGTGCCCGCTTGGGGTGATGGCACCGGCGATCACTCGCTGCCCTTCGACAAAACCGCGTACTTGCGAGCCCAATCGCTCAATGATGCCGACCGGTTCGTGGCCGATGGTCAGTCCTCTGGCCACTGGGTATTCGCCGCGCAGGATATGCACGTCAGTCCCGCAAATGGTTGTGGTGGTCACGCGGATCAACGCATCCAGCGGCCCGACCTCGGGAATCGGCTTGTCATCGAGCACGATGCGGTTTTCTTCAACGAATATTGCGGCTTTCATGGTGGCCATGATGGCTTTCCCTCCGCCGACAGGTGAGTGCAGAGCAGAGCTTGAGCCGCGACGACAGGGTCGTAGTTGATAATGGTCAACTATCCGAGGATCAGTGGTCTTGCTCGACCGTACATCCGCTCACGACCACGCGCTGATGTCTGGTTGATAAATATCAACCCCGCCCTGCTGGCTCGCTTCAGGATAAGCGCATGCGCCACTACTCACTCCAGGCATGCAGCGCAATGCTTGGGTGACTACCTCGGGAGTCCTGTCATGTCTGAGAAATCGCGTTTCATGCTGGTCGTGTCGCCGCTGATGAAAAACAGTCCGGCGTTCGACCGCGCCGCCGCACTGGCCAAAGCGTCGGATGCCGCACTGCATATTGTCGCGTTTGATTATCTGGAGGGCCTGGCGACCGCAGGAATGGTCAACGAACAAGCCCTGGAGCAGATGCGCCTGGGCTATGTCGAACGCCATCATCAATGGCTCGAAGACCAGGCCCGGCCGCTGCGCAAGATCGGGGTGACCGTCACCACCGAGGTCGTCTGGGTGGACAATCCTTTGAAGGAGATCCTCATCCATTTGAAGGAACAGCCGATGGCCGCCCTTATCAAGGCTCTGGAGCACGAATCACTTCTGTCGCGACTGATGTTCACGCCGCTGGATATCCACCTGTTGCGCGAATGCCCGGTGCCGCTGCATTTTGTCAGCCACGCTCAAAACGCTCTGCCACGCCGAATCGTCGCGGCGGTCGACCCCTTCCATCGTGAGGGCCAATACCAGGGCCTCAACGACCGCATCCTGCGCGAAGCAGCAAGACTGGCCAGTGTCTGCAATGGCAGCCTGGACGTAATTTATGCCCATGACCTGTCATCGATCAGCGCTGCCGGATTCGGCTTCAATAACGCGTCCGCGATCTTTTCTTCCAGCGCAGCCAAGAAACTGTTCGACGCCCAAGGCGAAGCTTTCCAGGCGCTGGCTGCACGCAATAACATTCCGGCAGAAAACCAGCACATGATTGTGGGCGATCCCGCCAAGGTGCTTTCCAGCTATGCCGATGCTTACGACATCGATGTGATCGTAATGGGCCGTGTCACCCACCGAGGAATCGGCCGACTGGTTGGCAGTACGGTCGAGCATCTGTTGTACAAAATGCCTTGTAGTGTGTGGGTGGTGGCGCCGGAAACGCTTACTCGCTGATGGATGCAGTCGACGCTGAAGAAAGGAGTGGATCTCCAGGCACCAGACGGCGACGGAATGGCCAGTCAGGAGCGTGGAAAACATTTCCACGGCACAAAAAATAAGGGCTTGCATGACATATGTCATGCAAGCCCTTGATATTTATGGTGCCCGAAGCCGGAATCGAACCGGCACGCCCTTACGAGCGGGGGATTTTAAGTCCATAATTTTTTACTTCTAATTCAGTAGCTTACGGCCAGAATTTTTCCGCATCACCGAAATTTTCTCTCCGTTCCAAGACAGCAAAACCAGCATCTGAAAATAAATTGCGGAAAGAAATCGGGCTGTAGGATCACGCATTTTAAGACAACTCAGATGCACGTCAGTAGCCAGACAGCCAAGGAATGGTAGACCAGCCCTGGGGACTGGCTTCCGCGGCCACAAATCAAGGCCCCCATACCAGGTCCAGGTGTGGGGGCCGATTGAACATAGGGCGGAATTCAATGTACCGGTCGCTAAAGGCCGCTCTCGGACAGAGGGAGACATTCAGTCGGACAATAAATGTGTGCAAGCGGAAATCTAAAATTTACGGTTTCTTTTTGACCCGTACGGTTTCATTTATACACGCGACAGTTCGGCTGATTGCGAAGCACCGTTGTACGAGGATGCTTCTAGTAATGATCATCTACCGAGTCAGCTGAATCTATCCCTGCTGGCAGCTCAAAGAAGGGCGTCTTATCGGCCCTCTCGACAAGGCGCTTCCACTTCGACGAAGCGTGTTGCCTGTGGCGTACACCGGGAATTCTCATTCAACGTGACGACGTTCCAGCTGAAGGTTATGATACCGATCAATTTCACAGGCTGCATATAGTCCAGAAGGGATTTAAATATGCATAAAGGATTAAGAGAGCCACACGTTTTACTTGCTTCAGGAAATCCGCAGAAGTTGCTCAGGAATCTCACCCACATTCTGACGACAGAAGAGATTCAAAAAATTCATGGAGCGATACTTTCAGAAGGTAGAGCATTATATGCTCTAGGACAGTCACACTTCACATTTGCAATGTCACTCCCAATGAGTGAGTGGAGACAAAACATTTCCAGACTTTATTATGCCGCCTACAATGTAAAGAGAGCTTTAACACTAATGAGTGATGGCGGATTCAGTACTGATTCTGGAGACCACCAGAAAATCGACATGCTGCCAGACAGCATTGAAAACAAAGAAATTTACAAGGCGCGCCTAAAAACACTTCGGGACGATCGAAATCTTTGCGATTATAGCCATCTCGCTACGGAGAACGACCTTTTAATAAATGTGGCAGATGCAAGAACGCTCGTTACCAACTTCATGTCGGACTCAAAACAATTCCTGGTAGACAAGGGAGTGCAACTGTGACTCAGACTCATATTCAAGAAGCTTTGAAATCAGTATCTAGCCGACTACGCGGAATTGAACTGGATTATTACATAAAAAACAGACCAGATGGCGACTACCTGATATTTGAAATTGCAAAAGCCAACAATGTATTTTTCTCAGTAATTAGCGAAGTCGACCAAGAATTACCGGTAGACAACCCTTTCAAAGAGCGCATTGTCTTACAAGAAAGAAAAAAAAGGCCCACTGATGTTTTTGAGATGCCTGAAATTAAATTTTTAAGGCGAGAATTAACTCAAAGCCTAACTGTTCACCGCAATACTTTCAAAGAGGATTTTTTTAACAGATACACTAATTCAGTACAAAACTACGAGGGGGAAATCGTAGGTAACGCGAATTTCATCGTTTACGGCCGGCGGGGAGCGGGAAAATCTAGCCTACTTGCATATGCCATGCATAGACTAATTGATCTCGGTCGTCCAGTTGTATGGATAGCGATGCAAACCTTCAGCGCTCGTGCAGACACTCAGTCAATTTTTAGTATATTGGCAGAGCTGCTTACCGGCGCTAAAGATCATTCACCATATATCGATGAAATGGCCGATCTCGCTCGCGAAGTTTCCATCTTGGGAGAATCAGATGACTCACCGGACCTAGAGAAAAAACTCCTGAGACTTTTGCCTAGAATACGAAGAGTTTTAGGCGAGTGCGGGAGCACAGATAAACCGTTGACAATATTCCTTGACGACCTTCATCTACTTGATCATGCGTCGCAGCCGAAATTTCTCGGAACCCTTTACTCTATAACTCGCGACAACAACATTTATATAAAGGCATCTGGCATTGAGGCTTTAACTCGCACTTGGGATGGAGCCCAGCACATGGGGCTGCAATCGCCCCATGACCTGCAAATAATGAGGCTTGATTACAACCTTACAATGCCCGATCGCTCAATGGCTCATATAAGAGATATCTTGGATGCTCATGCCAGATATTGCGGGCTACCTAGCATAAGCTACATAGCGGATGAGAAGGTTATTTCACGACTTGTTTTAGCTGCCGCAGCTGTCCCGAGAGATGCTCTCAGCCTATTCTCCCAAGCAATTAATAAATCAATGGTAAGGAAGCAAAAATCTGTCTCAATAACGAGTGTGAACCTTTCTGCTTCTGAGACTATAGAAGTTAAAATCCGGGACCTTGAACAGGACTTGGCATCGGAAAAAAATGAAATCAGCGAGCTGCTAGAAAGCGTTAAAAAGTTCTGTATAGAAGATCAGAAGAAAAATGCCTTTTTAGTAAAAATTGACAACAACAGCTCGGGGTTCAACCTAATAAACAAACTCGCCGCACTTCGATTCGCACATGTATTGAGCGAGGGAACAACGCCACACTCCGCCGGTGTAAGATATATGGCGTTAATGCTGGATTTCGGTTTTTATGTCGGCATCAGAGCAGCCAAAAGCGTTGCTCTTTTTATGGATGAACCGAAAGCGATATCAGCTAAGGAGCTACGGAAGCTGCCGATATTTCATCCGAAAGCGAAAGCGTAACCACTGGAGGCAATCAATTGATTGCCTCATCCTCACATTGTTATCTCAGGAACTGCTTTGGAACTTTTCGACTGTGCAATAGTGGGCGCTCTGGCTGCCGGAGCGCTTGCGGGCTAAGCCGTTTGACAGCCATGGTGCTTCGCCGAATAGGAGGGTATACGCCGAGTTAGTGCGGCCCTGTAACAGCTTCGGAAGCCCACTACCAGCTGTCGAGTGACTGTTATTGGCCTATTGCAGCCTATCAGGGCGGGCACCTAAAACTGTCGGAGTCGCATAATCGCATCTGTAATCGCTTTTGCATTTGTGTCCAAGGTTTCCATGGCCCCGACAGCATTATCCGCAACAGTCCCTACCCCATTAGCTGAAAGCCATACGGTGACCTCCTCTATTGCGGCCGCCAGGGCATGCTGGTTGTGCAGAAGCAATGTCAGCGCATCTGCAGTGGCAATGTTAAAGGCTGAGTTGTCTGACATGGGTCCATCCTGGAAATGAGAGTTTTGCAAAGCCTAGCTCATGCAGCGGCCCTCTGGGGACGAGATAGGCACACATAGCCCCATTATCCGCACCAGTATAGTGCGCCAGTTCCATCTCAATACCATATGGCCATTTTTCAGACGCCAAAAACCACAAACCCCCGTCATTCTCCAGGAAAATCAGGGGCTTGTGTTTACTGAATGTGGCGGTGAAGGAGAGATTCGAACTCCAGAACACCTGCGAGCATAAATATTAATCACGACGACTTCCCACTCGCAGCTTTCGGCCAAAAGCGGTCCCTCCCCCCTAAAACTAGATCGGCGAAAGATCCCACTCCACTAAATTTGTTTGCTGATCTTTGCGTCGTATTCGCCGTTATATAGGCTATCAAACGTGAGGAAAAGTCGGTTGTTAACCCGTTCAATCCAATCTACCGTGTCCTGAAGATCACTAGTTGAATCATCGATCCGCTGGAGCCAAAGCCTGAAAGGCTTGATGGTAAATTTTACAATCGGAGCCACGAATCTTATATCGGCTGGGTGGTAATCAGTGAAGGCCGAAAACGTGCCGTCGTCATTTCGCACCAAGCCCCAATCCATAGATTCATTCCAAGAGCCATGAATTGATTCGGACATCATGCCGTAGGTGGCGGGATACAAATCATCGTGTTCGATTTCAGCGAAAATGTCGCGAAAGCTTTTGCCTTGTAGACGCCATCTATTTTTTTTCTGCTCCGCAAAATCGTCTTTTTTTAACCCTTCAAAATCCATTTTTTCTACGACTGCGGCAAGCAAACGCTTACCAGCTTTGGTGTTGAAGAACGGAGAACCTTCCTCCAGTTCTCTGAGAAGTCTCAGCCGATCTTTGTAAGAGCATTTGCGGTAGTCAGCAATCACTGCATCACCATTCAGCATTAGATAGCTGGCGAGAGTTGTCGCTTCGATGAGGGGACGCTCAAAAATTGCGATCACCTCGGCATTGTCCTGCTCGTGGTACTTCACACACTCCTTGAGCAGCTTGGATATTCGGACCAAAAGTCCAAGGATAGGAGCGTCGTTAATAGAATACCCTGTGGGGTTGCGCTGGATGTTACGCACCCTCGTGAGCGCATCATAAATTTCTGCGACATCTTTGAAAAACGTGGTCGAAAATGCCTGCAGCCCTTCCAAAGAGCTAAAATGATGCTCGATGTAGGACGGCTGGTATTTTTCGGTAATAAGGGATAATTCCAGCATGCGGAGGTCTCCATATAAAACTTAGACAATTATACTGCTGGGTCGGTCGTCGCTACGAGCTTCAGGGACCAAACGTGAAGGGTGCGAATAGATCTCTTGAGCATTCCCGACTCTGGTCAGCTCTGAAGTTCTCTTTCAGCTTGGCACTGTTCAAGATGCCACTTCTCCCAGGCTGACAGCTCACTTTTAAAGGTCATTGGGCAAACTAGTCTCGGTCGAATCAAGTGTATGTCATCTGGTTCTTGAGCGAACACATAGCGATCCGCATGCTCGATGATGATCTTTCGTATCAGCTCGGCTGTCTTAACATCAGGTGCAGTGCCTCGCGGCCAAACTTTGTTGCCAATGCAGGTGTAGAGCAGGTGTTTTGGGCTCAGAGGTAGAAGTATGTCGCCGTTCTTGACTCCCCAACCGCCACCAAAGTCATAGTTCTTTGAATCCTGAAAGTTAAGCCGTATCAGCGGATTGTCAGATGTGGGCCAAGACACTCCAGCGGGAGCATGCAAGATAGTCCACTTATGGGCAGGTAAGCGGCCGAGCGTTTTTGTAAGTACGTGCTTCATCTGCCAAATCCACAGTCGCCTTCCAACGATTGTTTCCGCTTTAACTTGGCCGCCTCCACTCGGTAGAGCCTCAACGGATATCTTGAAGAGCGAGAGGTCGTCGCTTTCCTCCAAAGGACTTGGTAGTGGCTCATCTCGCCTAGCGGCTTCTTCCATTTTATGAACAGAGCGCTGCATGGTCTCATTCATCAATGTCTGCAATGTATCGTTCTGGCGACGCAAGAACTCCCTAAGGCGAGCCGGGGTGCGTACATCTAGAGCAACCGCGAAACGTACCAGCCTTCTCCATTGTTCGGGAGAAATGCGATCTTCTCGAACAACTCGACGTATTGCTTCTTTCGCAGGACTCTCAAATTCGCTGTCGAGCCAGCGCTCGAACTCATCCGTCTCCTCTTGACCCGCCAGGTAAGTGTAAAGGTGCTGATGGTAAGCAATTCCTTTCAGGGATTGCTTCTTCCAAAGGGGAACGTTTTCGCTAGGAACCAATAATCGGTAAGTAGAAATTTGACCTTCATGCGCCCACTGTTTTAGATAGAGCTTGGGGACGTAGTGGTTGTCTTTACGCAGCTGCTGCATTAGCAATTTCCCCCGTCAAGAAGGTGAAGTTTCACGAAATCATACCTAAATTCAGGCGACTTGGTGCCTGCAATGAGCTCATGAATATCTGGCATCCCGTCACCAACTGCGCTTCGGAATTGGGTATAGCTATCGGCCTGGAATCGAATATGCACAATCGCCAGCTTTGGTCGATTCGGGTCTTTCGCGACTGGCTACAATCGACCCATGACTGCCGGTGGCGAACAGCGGCGTTCGGCCACAAACAGCCATTGGGTGGAAGCGAAATTATCGAAATATCTAGCTTTTTAGATACTTCATGCTGAAGTCGTTAAGCTGCGACGTATTTTCAAATTTATTTAAGATTTTCTGCACTTTTCCCGAATGTCGTTTGTTATGGATTTAACTACACCCCTATACATGCCACCACCCTTATATGGTCTGCTCGCATAGCTAGTTTTTTCGATGAACTGATCTACGAAATAATCGACCTGATCGCACACTGTTAGAAGAATCGAAAAGGTTCTATCCTGCTTCCAGTCTATATTTTTGCTTTGCAGCAAGTTAAGATATTTTCTCGAAAACCCCGCGAGCTCCTCAACATGATGTGCTGCGCGTTCCACATGCTTAACAAGCTCGTCAATCTTTCCAATATTAACAAGGTGAGATGAATACCCATTTGTAATTCGCAACGCTTTTGTAGATGAGTAAAAAGGATTGGATCTGTTGTATATGAATGAAATTTTCTCCGGAATAATACTATTTTGAATTTCCCGCCTTTTGTCCCCTATCGATTCTTTGGCGTCGATAAGATATTCGATGCATTGATTGTATGCCTCATGAATACCATAGTTTACGGAGTATTCTACTAGTGTGGACTGGCGCAGGGACAAAACTTGCGAGATTGAATAACCTATGAACAAAATACCGAATATCGCTTCAAGTGAAGCAAAGAGCCTGGATATACCTATCGGTGTAAAGTCACCATAGCCAAGCGTCGTTATGGAAACTACGCTAAAATAAACCAACTCATAAATATCAGCAGATTCATTGTTCTTTGCTACACCATGCCCCTCAAAGTTCCCAGCCAGCCAAAAAAGGGCGGAGAAAAATAAAATCGAACCAACTAAAGTCGCAATTAGTTTGTAGGAGAGGTGTTTTTGCTTTGTCGATAATTCCTTCACGCCTAGCCATTCCTTTATGTTTGACGACCATGTTAGCAGTTTCAGTTGAGAGGAAATATGCTTATGCAAGCCATTCCTAGCTTTTATACCACGCAAAACTTATGAGAACTCGCCAGGAATTAGGTTGCCAGCTATTTCATCATGCGATGGTATTTTAACCGACTCAAGCCAGTCTGGATATTCCCTCGTTCTCCCAGAAAATGCGTTGGTCTAATGCTATGGTTGGCGCCCTATTGGATAATAGTGCGCTGCATCGCGCTTACCTGCTCATGACCCAAGGTTAGGTGAGGGGCTTCGAGATTTCTGGGAGGACAAACATGTGTTTGATACTAGCAGCCCATAGGGGCGTTTTTTCCCTTGTGAGTGACAGAAGCGCGGCATGACGAACAGGAGGGGCAAGCCGCTTAAGGCGTATAGAAACGTCTACTCCAGATCGATTTCAGACCGGCCCCCAGATTGTTACGGCTCGATTTCTACCGGTCCTGACCGTCTCCATTGAGTCGAAAGCAGCCTTTAGTGACTGGCTGCTATTGGCCGGTAGCAGTCGTTCCCGGATGTCCGCTTCTGGCCGAAAACGGTAGCCTGGTACGACAGGTTTCGGCTAGAAGCGCCCTCGACAGTTAGCCACTGATGTCTCTACGCTGATCGATCTGGTGAAAGCACACCACTAAAAGGAGCAGTCATGTTGGTAGTTGCCATTGATCGAGATAGCGTTCATGCGGGAGATGATCTGGAAAGTCATGCAATATCGGTCACACTCGATCAATCAGCAACACTGCGCACCTTGATCGAAGTGATACAAGATATGGACTACCTACCTCGTATCAGTGGAGGCAAGGCCACTTGGGTTGTTTATTCATCTGGCAAGCCATTAGGTGTTTTAGCCCAGCAATGGCCAGAACCTAAATGGGTCGTGCGCCCCGAGAGCATCGTGGATCAATATTTCGGAAATATCGAGCCTCGCCTACTTTTCAGATATTGGTGTCAGGCAGATCCAGATGAGGTCTTTTCGGATGCCCAGGCCGGAAATGAACTGCCATCACGATTTTAGGATGGGCAGGAGGCATTGCTTTAGATCAATGCGGTTCAAATTACTGCTGTGGGTCGATAGCTCCCTCCCGTGAACGACCGGTTTTGCCCGTTAGCGGCGGTTCTGAGGAACATTGCAGGCAATCACATCGGGACACTGCGGCTCATAACTCATTGAAATTAGTAGAATTATTAAAGGTCTTGAAAACCGTTGACTGTAACAGGTCCATGAGTTCGAATCCCATCGCCTCCGCCATCTTATGTACGACAAAGCCCTGATTATTCAGGGCTTTGTCGTTTCTGGCATTCCGGAATTTCCTGTTTCGTCTCTGGATCGTTTCCGCATCTTTTCGGTCATTTCCGCAACCCTACCTTTAGATCGCCCTTCTCCCTTCTCCCTTCAATTTCAACTGACAGATTTGATGCAATCGACATGCTTGCAGTGGAGCAATAGGCTGCTGCCGGCCATGAGCGGACGCACGGAGCTACCGATTAGGGCCAATATCAGTCGACGGAACCGATTACGGCTTTTCCATTTTCTCTAATCCGCCTAGCGTCCCGACACGTTGCCGTTCCATTCTCATATCTGTAAACCCACTGGTTTTGAGTTAGCAGCGACGTTTAGGGCGACTGTACCCTGCTTGTTCTAAAAGTTTACTAGCCTCGTGAATGTCGAGTGAGTACCTATCTCGATCCATTAGATCGGTGTAGAACTCTGCGCAACCGCCGACTACATGACCGCTCCAGATTGAAACCTCTCTACTTTCTCTGCGAAATAATTGAAGAAAGAAACGTTTAAAGTCAAATACTAGAGAAAATTTAGCCCTGTAAGGGTTACCCTTGCGCAGATAGTCATCCCAATTTAGCCTAATCGGAAGGCGAAAACCCTCCATTCTAGTGGACAGATCTAAAATAATATTAAATGTCAAAAACTCTATTCTCACTCCTAAAAGATCCTGCACCAGAATCCTATTCAATACATTATTTCGTCCTTCGTCAGTATTGTATAAGCTAGTCCATATACCTTTTTGTGAAGACTGCACTACAACAATGTGGGCGCGTTGAATCGAGCCAGAACTATCAACAACTATTGCATATTCTGCTGCGCACGGTTGACGATCATTGCCAGCGTAGAAAATTTGCTTCACAAGATAACCTCACTCTATAGGCAGTCAACTCAAAAAAGCCACGAGCTTGCTTCCGAATTTGGTGTTCTGTTTTGACAGGCAACTTTCTGCGCTTAGGATCATTTCAAGCTGCTTCACCTCAACCAACCCCTTTTGGTAAAGGTCGCTCCATATGCTGTCAAGAATTTCATGATTTGCAATTAGTTCGGGCATAGCGCTTGCAATAATTTGAGATAGAGATACTGTGGTTTGATATGGCTTAACACGATTATTCTCTGTAAACCACCGCTCAGGATCTTCGAAAAGCTTTAGGAGCCTAATGTGTGAAACTGTGCATACGTCTACAAAATTAAGGAATATCTGGCGATAATCATCGCTTGGGCATGTAGGTAACGCAGAATTTATTACTGCATTTCGTAAAGCTTCAAGTTTTTCTGCCTGATGGTTCCTTAGTGAGATATTGCAAACTTCTGCAACCGTACTTACAAACGCTTCATTTTCCTGTAGCCCTGCTTCCGTTACAACCCCTTGATCTATGAGGTCGTTTAGAGCTGATCCAATCGCAAGCATTGTCTCTGTGCGACGCTTATTTAACGGAGCCTCAAGTAAAGAATTAAATATCTCCAACAAGGGACTTCCCACAACGGGCACTGCTCCTATGGCAGCTCTTCCAATGCGGTGTAGCTTCTCATCAATTGGTTCGACTTTAGGATCAATCGCTTCAAGATTAATTTTTTCCATAATTAGTGAATCCTTGATATGCCATATAGCCGATGCTAAATATTGATATGCGTCCCATTTTGTCAAGCATAACAATTTCACTCAACTATAGGTAGTCACTCGCGATGAGGCCCTAGCGGGAATAGAATTTGGTGTTTTTCAAGCCTTAAGATGACTTGCGGAAATTAATTTTTTGTCAGACAGGCCTGCAAGTCGCAACAACTCGCAAATTAGGCATACAAAGGAGGAAGGCACGATTTTTGAACCTTCCCGGATTTAAGCGATGGAATCCATTCAAGCTGGTGTTATGAACTCAATTCTGGAAAACACAGGAAGCAAAGCAAAAAGCGACATTAGCCAAAAAATCAAGTAATACCAGACACTTGAAAAAAACCATAAAATGCGGATGCGAAGGGCCCGCTTTGAGCTTATATTTTTATGAACGAACTCTGGCGCAGACCGATAGTCGGCAACAAAACGCTGATCATCTATTGGGTCGTGATTGATGTCACAACGGCTTTGGGCTGCGTCGTATTCTGCGGATATTGCGCCGCACCTCTCCCATGTAACTGAACCAGAACCAACCTTAAAAAGCTCTTGCTTTATTTTTCTCTGCAAAGAATTTAAATCTTCGGCATTTTTGTAGAGCGCATCAGCGTTTGAACCATTTCTTGCTCCCCATTCCATTAAAGAAATAGCTAGCAAAAAAATACCTGACAAAATCGAAAGAGTAGTTATGTAGTCATCAAGCCCGATGCTTTTTGTGATTGCCGGAGCATAGACTTTTTGAACCACAGCAAGGCAGATACTAATAACTGAGAAAAATGTCAAGCTAATCGTTGAGAAAAGCTCTTTTCGCTTCAAACGTCTAGCCGCATTGTAACGCGCGCCAGCTGTCCGCCAGATAACCGTGCGTAGTTCAACGAGGTATTCTTCCATTTATCTGTCCTTGAAAAAAGGGTAGCGCCCGAGTAATCAGTCAGATCCACTTCTCAAGCGACCGTTGAACGGCCCTGGGGAAGGTATAACACATTGTGTCACGCCCTTTTTACGGGGCCCGGAGCACTTCCGCTCTCGTCCAGAGGCAAGAGGTACCGCATAGCGGTAGGCGCTACCCACCGTCAATATACACATACCACTAGTAAATTTCCCCTTCATCTTCGTGCATCCGGGCCAATACTAGGCGGATGTAATGATCGTATCTCTCGAGAATCTGGACCTCGGTTAGAGCCACCGCCGGGTCTATCCTGCCGCGGCTTTCTAGAAAGCTGAGCTTCTCAGCCGTCGTCTTCACCACATCATAATCCCTAATATAACCGCCACGCGGGTCGTATTTCATCGAAAAATACGCTCTCGCCAATTTCTTGAGTCGATTGACCCCATGCACGGCTAGTTCAGGAACCCGTGAAACCATCCGCCTAATAGCACCGTCCATTTCATGCAAAAGCTTCTCGTTGGTGATTTGGTTGAAATAGGCAACCCATCCGTACCTTTTATTTTGGCTTATCGCACCTGTAATCTTCTCGTTCAACTCCAAATAAAATATATCCACCAGTCGAGATTCTGTAAGATATTTGAATTTTTCAAGTCGTCTAGACTTGTTATGTTTGTAATCACTAATTTTTGCTGCGATCGACTGTAGAAAACGCTCAACCGTAACTCTTCGCACAGTTATTTCTGGTAGTTTGAAAATATATCCAAGATATGCGAACTCCTGATCTAACGGACCAAATTTCGTTTTTTCAGAGTTCAGGCTGTGAAGCTTTAAACCGCGTCTAGAAAGCCTTCCTTTTAATGATGTAAATGAGGAGGAAACAAGCTTTTCATCTCCATACATCAAAACATCGTCTACATATCTATAGTAATGAAGCCCTGGAATGGCGCGCATGGCTTGATCTACATCTGCCATGTAGATAGCCGCTAGAATATTAGAGATCGCTAACCCTTGTGGAACCCCTGTATCCTGCCTAAATAAGGAACGCTGTTTTCGAGGTGTATTTTTAGGAACCGTTGGGGTACGTAACGCGTGACCGATCAGACCTAGAATAGGCTGGTTTTTTATCTTTCTACTGACAAGCATGACTATACGATCTTGATCAATAGAATCGTAGAACTTTCGTATATCAGTGCTGCATACCCAGGCGCGTGGACAGTGCATAGCACCCACATCGAGGGCAACTTGTCGTACGTAGCTACTAGCGACATTTCTTGGAACTTGATCGGGAAAAACTAGTGCAAGATATTTTTGCAGTTGGTGCAAGACCACTCTGTCACGAATAGTTGGAATACTTATTATGCGGGGTTCTTTCCCTCTTCCCTTCAACTTTAATTGCTCTAGATATGGAGCAAATCTGAATGAGCCATCGAGGCATTTACCTGAGACTATTTCAAATTCCATTGCTGACCGAGCGCAGAACTGGAAGCCATTAATTCGGTCAATCCCTTTCGCTAAGGAGCCCTTGAACCGATCTCTAAAGACCCACTCCAAAGCTAGGGGGGAGAACATTCGCTCAAAGAGCTGGTTCGCGGTGATCCAACCAGCCTGATATAACAGCGTATCCGTTTCCTGTACCATGAAATCCCTCCCTTATTCATGACTGAAGATTACGCGCTGCAGGGAGCAGATCCTAGATCGTGCTTAAGTCACCCCCAGCTGCGGCATCGTGTGCCTCTATCAGGCCAAACAGAGCCACATTTCTACTGATGCTTCGCCATATTTCCCTATTCGGGTGCTATTGGACATGATCGCCTCTTGTCGACCGCGATTCACTCGTAGGTGCCCCTTATGAAGGGCTGCTAATTTCGAAAGTGTGAGAGATCGTCAAAATTGTGCTGCCTTGTAAACAATTGATTAATCTTTTAGCTAGTCTGCTTAGCAGGAGAAAAATCAACTATCCCGCTACCGAGCTCACCGCCAGTAAGTTTGCTAATTTGAATGGTTATTTTTGATAGAAATTTGCTTTTTTTTGCCATCCATTTCAGTAATTCTACTTTTCCCGCTCCGCCTGGAATAATGTCATCACCAGTTTTATGAGACTTTAGGAGATCCTGAACGACTCCCGCCGCAAAATCCGGAATACTCAACAGGTCATCCAAGTGAGACTTACCATTGAATGACCTACCGAATCCAACGAGGTCTAGTTTATGCTTGGAGTACATACCAAGCGTCCGAAGAAATATTTGCTGTGTATCGGCGAAACCTCTGTCTCGCGCGTTTTCGTTAATAGCATCGTTATCACAATACCAAAGCAAGCGTTGGTTTCCCCTCGTAGTGAGAGCGGTAAACAATGCGATCGAATGGCAAACGCGAAGAACTTTCTCTCCTGCTGCACCTTTCCACTTACCTAAACCCATCGAAAGTAGTTGTTCCTCGATTAGCTGATGCGCTTGTTTTTTTGATAAACCAAAAACTGTATCGATCTGCTTGTCGATAGCTATGGTAATAATTGCGCCGTGGATAAAATTATCCACAAGATGAAGAAACTCTGGTAAAGCCCGGCTCCTTGGCCCATAACCCAAGTCTTTGAATGCAAACTCACTGTAGGGATTTAGTAAGCCATATTTTTGCCTTAGTTTTTCAACCTGCTCCATAAACGGGCCGATTTTGTTGTAAGCCAAGATTAGAAATGAATAGGTGTAAAAGTGTGCGCCCGGATGTTCCCCACCGAAGTCGGACATCACAGCAATTTTTTCATCATCAGAAAAATCTGGCAACTCATTAAGCTGCCCCACAGCCACAGCAAGAAGATGTGAAAAATGAGGATATTCCTCTGTAATCACTGACAGGTCGAAGGGAGCTTTTTTTCTGATTTTTTGTGTGTGTGCGGCATTGCGAGTTTTTTTTCTTGCCATGACCGCAGATTCCAAATGAACGTTTTCCCGATACTACTCATTTGAAAGAGAATGGTGAACATTCCAACTCATTAAAATGAATTCACCAACATTTCGTATCGCTCCACCCGAATGAGTTAGTCGGAGTCAGCCCATGAAAAGCGTCTCCTATTGGCCGAAAGCAGCCAGCTCCTCACATTGCTCTGGACTCTAGAACGATACATGCGCCGATCATGGCTTAACGCCATACTGCGCAAGAAGTTGCGCAGTTGGTCGTAATATTTCACGGGGTAAATCCTCTGCAGACCACGCCGTGCAAGGCCTGCAGCCAAGTGCGCAAGAAGTTGCGCAGCACTGCGCAACTTCTTGCGCACTTTCTTCTTGTTTCCACGCTGAAAATCGTCCCAAGCGCCCCCCCACCCCCCGCTCCGCTCCCGCCCCCCGGGCACTTCAAAAAACCTGGCACGCTCCTTGATAACAGTCAGGCACCCACCGGGCGATTTCGCCTCCCGGGCACCTTAAATTTATCCGCAAGGAGAGCACCCCATGGCAACACCAGCGTACATGTCGGTTACCGGCGAAAAACAAGGCCTGATCACTGCAGGCGCATTCACCGCTGACTCCGTAGGCAACACCTACCAGGAAGGCCACGAAGACCAGGTCATGGTTCAGGCTTTCACTCACGACGTGATCATCCCGCGTGACCCGCAATCCGGTCAGCCAACCGGTCAGCGCGTTCACAAGCCAGTTGTGATCACCAAGGTCTACGACAAGGCTTCGCCACTGCTGCAAGCAGCACTGACTTCCGGCGAGCGCATGAGCGAAATCGTTATCCAGTGGTACCGCACTTCGGCGCAAGGCACCCAAGAGCACTACTACACCACCAAACTGGAAGACGCGATCATCGTCGCCATCAACAACAAAATGCACAACTGCCAGGATCCAGGCAACGCGCACTTCACCCACCTGGAAGAAGTGCAGTTCACCTACCGCAAAATCACCTGGACCCACGAAGTATCCGGTACTTCGGGTTCCGATGACTGGCGTGCTCCAGTCGTTTAATTACGGCTGATCGTTACAAGCATCGGCCAGCTCTGCTGGTCGATGTTGTTTACGCCCCTCCAGAATTTCGCGTACGTTGAGCCGCTTTTTTGCGGCCGTCGACGAGCGCCGCTGTACAGCACGAGGAACAAGGGATGTTCGCGCCGGCCAATGAAACCCACTTTGCCCTGACCATCGAAGGTCTTTCCGCTGATTTCCAGGTGTTTACCCTCACCGGTCGGGAAGCCATCAGCCTGCCTTTTGTCTTCGAGGTGGAGCTGGTCAGTGAGCAGCCGTCGCTGGACCTCGAAACCCTGCTGCACAAACCGGCCTTTTTGCAGCTGTCGCCTGACGGCAGCGGCATCCATGGTCAGATCTACCGCGCCGCGCAAGGCGATTCGGGCAAGCGTCTGACCCGTTATTCGGTGACGCTGCGCCCACAACTGGCTTACCTCGCGCACCGCATCAACCAGCGCATCTTCCAGAACCTCAGCGTGCCGAAAATCATCGGCATGGTGCTGGAAGAGCACGGCATCCAAGGCAACGCCTACGAATTCAAGACCGGTTCGATCTATCCCGAACGCATCTACTGCGTGCAATACGACGAGTCTGATCTGCACTTCATCCAGCGCCTGTGCGAGGAAGAAGGCATTCACTTCCACTTCCAGCACAGCGCCAACGCGCACAAGCTCGTTTTCGGCGATGACCAGACGGTGTTCCCGAAACTCGCGCCTGTACCCTATCAGCAAGACTCCGGCATGGTTGCCAGCAACCCGGTGATCAAGCGCTTCGACCTGCGCCTGGAAACCCGCACCAGCCGCACCACCCGCCGCGACTACGACTTCGAAAAACCGCGCCTGACCCTGGAAAGCGAAAACCGTGGCGACGCCCTGCCCGACCTCGAAGACTACGATTACCCGGGCCGTTTCATCGACCGCGAGCGCGGCAAACACCTGGCCAAACGCGCCCTCGAACGTCACCGCAGCGACTTCCAGCTCGCCGAAGGCAAGAGCGATCAGCCACTGCTGGTGAGCGGCCACTTCCTCGCCCTGACCGAACATCCCAAAGCCAAGTGGAACGACCTGTGGCTGCTCACCGAAGTCCTGCACGAAGGCAAACAACCGCAAGTGCTCGAAGAATCGGTGACCAGTGACACCACCGCGCTGAAAGACGATTTCCATCAGGGCTATCGCAACCGCTTCCAAGCCACGCCGTGGGACGTGCCGAACCGTCCACCGTTGCGCCACCCGAAACCGCGCATCCTCGGCAGTCAGAGCGCCGTGGTCACCGGCCCGAAAGGCGAAGAAATCCACTGCGACGAATACGGCCGCGTCAAAGTCCAGTTTCACTGGGACCGCGAAGGCCAGGCCGACGACAAGACCAGCTGCTGGCTGCGCGTCTCCAGCGCCTGGGCCGGCGCCCAGTACGGCGGCGTCGCCATCCCGCGCATCGGCATGGAAGTGCTGGTCACCTTCCTTGAAGGCGACCCCGATCAACCGCTGATCAGCGGCTGCCTGTACCACAAGGAAAACACCGTCCCCTATCCACTGCCGGCGAACAAGACCCGCAGCACTTTCAAGACCCTGAGTTCCATGGGTGGTGGCGGCTACAACGAACTGCGCATCGAAGACAAAAAAGGCCAGGAACAAATCTACCTGCACGCCCAGCGCGACTGGGACGAAAACATCGAGCACGACCAGAAAATCCGCGTCGGCAACGAACGCCACGACACCGTCGAGCAAAACAGCTACACGGAATTCAAGGCCGAAGAACACCACACCGTCTACGCCGACCGCAAAGTTGAAACCCGCGCCAACGACCACCTCACCGTCGGCGTCAACCAGCACATCAAAATCGGCACCGGCCAGTTCATCGACGCCGGCCAGGAAATCCACCTCAGCAGCGGCATGAAAGTGGTGATGGAAGCCGGCGCCGAACTGACCCTGGTCGGCGGCGGCAGCTTCATCAAGATCGACGCCGGCGGCGTGACCATGAGCGGCCCGGTGATCAACATGAACTCCGGCGGCAGCCCCGGCGTTGGTACGGGCGCCGCGCCGTTGATGCCCGGCGTGCTGAAACAGGCGGATGCCGACAAGGCCGGCCAGGTCCTGACCCCGGCCCAGATCAACACCCTCAAACGCAACGCGCCGTTCTGCGAAGAATGCGAAAAATGCAAGGCAGGTGCCTGTGCCATCTGATCGAATTACGCCTAAGGATTGGCTGGCGCAACAGCCGTTGCAGACTGGCGAGCGTTTGTATTTGGTTATTAGTGCGGCGAGTGATTCCGACGCGCTGAAAAATCTCTACCTCACCGAACCCACCGCCCAGCTCATCCCGATCTGGGGCGGCACGCCCTACTCCACCTGGCAACCGGTGATGCCCTACGTCACCGAGCTCAAAGCCAATTCCGCGTTCCTGCCGTGGATCGCTGAAACCGATGCCCTCGATTGGGGCTGGCTGGCGGTGTCGCGTTCCGAACCGAATGAAGTGTTCGAGCATCTGCGCAGTCTGACGCAGGTGAAGATGCCGGACGGGACCGAGGTGTTTTTCCGCTTCTGGGATGGGCGGCATATCTATCCGATTTTGAAGGGGCTTGGCGAGAAGACTGGGGAAGTACTGCCGGTGTTTGAGCGGTATTTGATTAACGGGCAGACGCTGGAGGTTGGGACGCGGGTGTTGCCGAAGGTGCGGGAATGGCCGTGGTGGGAGGTGCCGAAGGATTTGCTGGATGGCTTAGCCAAGGAGAACCCGACGACACTGATCAGCAACCTGATGCAGTGGCTGGAAGAAGACCGCCCGGACCTCTACAGCGCGTGGCCCGAGAACAACCTGAAACTGAAAATCACCCGTTTCGTGCGTCGCCCGGATGCGCCGAAAAACCTTAAAGAAGCACTGTTAAACCACCTGGCTCTGGAGCAAGGCTGATGGATCGCGTTGCCACTATCGAAACACAATTGGACTCCTTCAAAAACAGCCTGAAGCTGTACCGCGAGGAAACCAAGAGCTGGTACGCACAGCTTGCTGACAAAGCCAGCCGAGCCGCAGACATGCCCTCCCTGCTTGGTATGGAGCGTGTGATAAAGGCCGGCGACTCCAGCAAGTCTGTCAGCATGACTGATGGTGATTTTTCATACGTCGCGAAGTGCCCGCTTGTAGGGCCACTGCTGATTGAGAGCAAATTCGAATCGGTTTTCGACATCCCTATCGGCGATATCAAGGTCGACATCATAGCGGTGGATGGAGGCACCAAGTCGACGATTACCCTGGATAAACAGGGTAAAGGCAGCTTTCAGGGACAGCCTGGAAAATCCTATAAGATCCACGTCCACGATCAGGTGACGCCTGCGCAAATCGACACGCTGTTCAAATCCTACGACGGCTTAGCTGCCGATCTAGAGGGATTCCTGCGCAAAGAATGGGCAGGCTTCAAACCGCAGTGGTCGAATCAGAGCGCGTCAGCCAAAGCGATGGCAATTGGGGTCGGCATTCTCGAAGGCGGATGGGAAGCTATCAAAGGCGTTTGGGATGGTATCTCAAAGGCCTTGGACATCCTTCAAAACCCTAAAAAGTTCGCAGAGGATTTAGGGACCGGTGCCGAGGAACTGATCAAGCTGGCCAAAGAGGCGCCAGATGTGATGAAGCAGGCCATGTTGCTTGCCAGCGACGAGGCCGCGCTGTTCTTGATGGTGCATTGCGCTTCTATCTGGGTTTCAGCATTGCCACCGACGCAAGCGGCTGGCCAAACGGCGAAGATGACATCTGCAGCCGTTATCGGAATTCTCATCGACATCGTGATTTCCGTCGTACTGACCGTCGCAGCAGAAGGCGCCGGGCTATTTTACCTGGCCGCACGTTTAGCAAAGTACGGCCAGATCATCGTCAAGGCTGTTACCGGATTCGTGAAGTCGTTATTCAGCATCATCAAAGGCTTCATGGGTTACGTCGGTAAATACGTCGCTGTCGCCGCTCGTGGAGTAGCGACGCGAGTAGAAAAAGGAGTCGCACAGCTACGTTTTGATGGCAAACGTAACACGACCGTTGAACACGGCAAGCGCCCTGATGACGCCTCGAAACAATCGAAGAATCCTGACGACAAGAGTGCGGCGCCGGCGCAAGACACCTGCACCAACGGCTGCCCGGTCTCGATGGTCACGGGCGAAGAATTACTGACTCTTACCGATGGTCAACTCGATGGTCTGCTTCCGTTTGAGTGGACGCGCCTCTATCGCACCAGTGCGGTCGAGATCGACAGCCGCCTTGGGTTTGGTTGGAGCCACGCACTTTCTCACCGACTGGATCTGGATGATGAAGGCGTCCTGTGGACGGATAACGAAAACCGAACCACTCGTTTTCCGATGCCGACACAGCAACGCCCCGCCATCATCAACAGCCTGTCGAAAGCGGCCATCTACCTGGGATCGACACCAGGCGAACTCATCCTGACGCAGGCCGGGCAGAATCCGCGCTTTTATCATTTCCGTGCGGGACGCTTGATCACCATCAGTGACGCGTACAACAACCAGTTACAGCTGAGTTACGACTTCGCTGACCGAATCCAGCGTATCGACAACAACGCCGGACGCTCCCTGTTAGTCCGCCACGAAGATCGTCACATCGTTGCCGTGGATTATCAGCAGCGCCGTGCTGAGTACACGGAGCAGGGTCAACGGCAGGAGCCATGGATCACCGTTCAAACGCTAGTGACCTATCGGTATAACGCACAGGGCCAGCTCATCAGCGCCACCAATGCTGCCGGTGAAACTGAACACTATCGTTACAACGACCAACACGTCATTTTGGAACGACAACTGGCCGGTGGTGCGAGCTTTTTCTGGGAGTGGGAAAACGAAGGCAAATCGTCACGCAGCATCCGTCACTGGGCCAGCTTTTCGCAGATGGACTCGCAGTACGCTTGGGACGATGCCGGCAAGGTTACCGTTACAAACGCGGATGGGAGCGAGCAGGTTTATGTGCATGACGAAAATGCTCGACTCATCAGCGAGATCGCTGCGGACGGCGCTGAGACTCAAAAGGCTTATGACGACAAAGGTCGGCTGATTGCAGAAAAGGACCCCCTCGGCGCGATCACTGAGTACCGTTACAACGACGCCGGCCTGCTTAACGTTGTTATTCCTCCTGAAGATGCGCCGACGTTCTACGAATATCGACATGGCTTTGTGAGTGAAATTCATCGCGGCAAAGCGATCTGGAAATACCATCGAAATAGCCAAGGCGATATCACCCGCCAGACAGATCCTGACGGCAAGGAAACACACTACAGCTACGATGCCCAAGGTCGTGTGCTGGAGATCGTTCATCCAGACGGCGGACGGCATCAGCTCGCCTGGAATGGACTGGGTCAATTGCTCGAAGAAGCATTGCCCGATGGTGGTCGTCGTAAATACCGCTACGACGCACTGGGTCGTCAAATCACCCGCCAGGACGAACACGGCTCGATCACCCATTACCAATGGGATGCGGCTGGCCGCTTGACGCAGACCACACAGCCTGGCGGTGCGACCCGCACTTATACCTATAACGCCTACGGCAAGGTCACAGCAGAGCGCGATGAACTAGGCCGTATCACACGCTACGAATACGCCGACAACCTGCAACTTGTCAGCCGCCGCATCAACCCGAACGGCAGTGAGCTGCGCTATCGCTACGACAACTCACGCCTGCTGCTGACTGAGATCGAAAACGAGCGCGGGGAACATTATCAGCTCGACTATTACTCAAACGGGCTGATACAGCAGGAAACTGGATTTGATGGTCGCCGTACTACCTACGAATACGACCTGAATGGCAACCTGCTGAAGAAAACTGAGTACGGCGACGACGGTAGCGAACTGGTCACTGAATACCAACGTGACTCCACTGGCCGCTTGCTCGTGAAGACATTGGCTGATGGTGAGGAAATTCACTACAGCTATGACGCGCTCGGTCGCCTGGTCAATGTCGATGACGGTCATTGGCCACTGGCTTATGAATACGACTCCCAAGATCGGCTGATTACCGAGCACCAGGGTTGGGGCACCCTGCGCTACGAGTACGACAGCGCTGGCCAACTCAAGCATTGCCGTCTACCGGACGGTAGCAAGCTCGACTATCGCCGATTGCCCGGCGGCAATCTCAGCAGCATTGATCTGAACGGTTCTCGCCTGACATCTCACCAGTTCAAGGCTGGTCGTGAACTGCAACGCCAACAAGGCTTGCTGTTGAGTCAGTATCAATACGACGATCAGGGTCGACTGCAGGCGCACAACGTTAGCCAGCGTGACAGCGTCCTGCTGCAGCGCCAATATAACTACGACGCGGCAGGCAACCTTGCAGGTATTAACGATAGCCTCAAAGGTGCACGCAACTTTCACTACGATCCACTGGATCGCCTGATCAACGTTCGGGGTGCAACACCGGAGAGCTTCGCGCACGACCCAGCCGGCAATCTGCTGGGCCAGAATAACGAAGGCACCGCCAATCTTGCGAACGTCCAAGGCAACCGGCTGCTCATGCAGGGCGACCGTCACTACGACTACGATGCCTATGGAAATCTGATTCGCGAGCGCCGAGGTACCGGGCAGAAGCTCGTCACTGAGTACCGCTATGACTGCCAGCATCGCTTGATCGGCGTCAGCCTACCCGGCGGGAGTATCGCGACCTATAAGTACGATGCCTTCGGTCGCCGTATCGAGAAAACAGTCGATGGCCACACCACCGAATTCCTGTGGCAAGGCGAACGGCTGATTGTAGAGAGTGGTGAAAATCGATATCGCACCTATGTCTATGAGCCGGACAGCTTTCGCCCCTTGGCGATGCTCGATGGTGAAGGCCCACTGAAAGCCACGCCGTTCTATTATCAGCTCGATCACTTGGGCACGCCGCAGGAGCTTACCGATTACAGCGGCGCGATCATGTGGTCGGCCAAATATCGGGCCTATGGAAACCTGGCTGCGCTGGATGTCGCGGAGATCGACAACCCGCTACGGTTTCAAGGCCAGTATTTCGACGCAGAGAGTGGACTTCATTACAACCGCCACCGGTACTACAACCCGAGCACAGGACGTTTTCTAACCCCCGACCCGGTAAAGCTTGCAGGTGGCCTGAACAACTACCAGTACGCCCCCAACCCTACCGGCTGGGTAGACCCGCTCGGTCTAATGTTCAGGGCGATTACTAAAGCGATTTCTGGTGTTGCGAAAAAGGCACCACTGAAGCCCGCTGCGAACTGCCCCAAGCCTGGAGGATCATCTTCTCCGAGCACTACCCCTACCCTTGCAGACTCCAGCGTAAAGACTGGAGACGTCACCCCGCCGGCGGTCGTCGAGTCGAAGCCCGATTTTTATGTTGGCCCATCCGGACCGGACTCGACCTTACCTTCGACGGCATATCGATACATGGGATACAAGGATGCAGACGGGACCGTAAATACTCACGCGCAAAACACGATCAATACCGGCGACGCACGACTGTCTTATTTTGGGTTCGATAAATTTGAGACTGGAGACGCTGCTACGGAAGCATTGCAGATGCGTGCGCCAAAGCACGTCACTCCTGCTGACCCCGCCCCTGCATGGAGTGATGGGCGCCTGCGATTGAAGTTCGACACACTTCAACTCTATAAGGATGGCGTGCCAACCGTTACAGTGCCGTATGAGCTTGGTGGTAAAGGTCCGAACCTTGAACCCTTCACTAAGGCGTACCGTGACTACGGAACAGGCGGTGCCCGGCAACTCATTCCGAAACCGGGTACCACCACCATCATTAAAGCTGATGAAGTGACTATTTTGCCGGAGAAGTAATAGTGCTAACCGATCTAGAAGCGCGCGTAGCGCTCAAAGAACTGATTGAAAAATATCTTAAGGGAAGAGATCCGGATTTCGACCGCCTGATCGAAATCGTTCAGGACCCTTCGCGTCAAGTTCCGATCAGGGGTGTACTTGAGGACATTAGACGGTACAACAAGGTCCAGTATACGCAGCAGGAGCTTGAGCTGATCGACGACCTTTTGTACATGTATGGGTGAGACAACGCTTGTTGGCGGCGGGCAAATGGTCGAAATATGCACGCCTTCGATCAGCGTATGCTAAAGCGTTACGGGATCAACGCAAGCCGTTCGGATTATTCTAGGCCCTCATTCTGATATATAGCATTGGCCGATAGCTGCCACTAATGACGGGCAGCTACCGGCCAAAAGCGGACATAAATGAGCCATGCATATAGCAAAGGTGGTCACCGCTGCGGGCTTGCCCATGTGGGTCTTTCGTTCAAGGCATGCTGGACGTGTCGGCACCGGCCAGCTGAGGATTCATAGATACAAGGTGGGCAACCATAGGGGGAATGTACGTAATCAAGGGCCGAGTTGATCGCGTCAATCGAGGTAAAGTTAGCGCAAGAAAAAATAAGAGGCCGAGCGCACGATCCGCACCGGATACATGTCTACACGACCTCTTCGCGTTTCTATGCCCTACCGCAAGGTATACCCACCATCTACCACAATATCTTGGCCGTAAATGCCACGTGCTCGCTCTGATAGAAGGAACAGAATCACATCTGCCACCGCTTCCGGCTCAAGGAACTTACCCTCTAGTAAGCGCTGGTTGACCGTTTCCGCGACTGAGGACAACGTCGCATTATCCAACCCTAGTGATCGCCAGATCGGCGTAGCTGTTGGCCCTGGCGATACGACGTTCACTCTAATTCCGGCCTCAGCCTGTTCGACGGCTAAGGTTCGAGCATGCGCTGTCAGTGCTGTTTTCGACGCAATGTAGCCAGCCAAGCCTGGGAAGGCCAAAGCGGAAAGAAAAGTCCCCACAAATACAACCGAAGCGGGTCTCGCCAATTGGGCTCGCAAAGCTGAAAGCGTGTTAAGCGCACCTGCTCCGTTGATGGCCCAATTTCGCTCGAATCCCTTACTCGCCAAGCTGTCTTCAAGTACAGCGACTCCTGCATTCGGTACTAGAAAATCTACAGGCCCGATTCTGGAGACGCAGTGTGCAAGCTTCTCAAGATCCGAACTTACCGTAACATCGCCACTGACAATATGGAGGCGATCACCATGAACGTCTTTGAGTGCAGCCAGGCCGCCCCGGCCACGGGACATCGCCACTACCGTCGCTTCATAGCTTAGTAATCGTTGAACGACTGCCAGTCCGATGCCTGAACTTGCTCCGGTTACCACAGCGACACGATTGTCGAACTCACTTTTCATGTTTCAGCTCCTTGGGTATTAAACCATTTACCCATCACTGACACATTTCATGCCAACCTAAAACGTCATAAAAATCAGGGTGCTGAAGCTATACCGAGTCAATTTGACCATTATTCTTTTTTGTCGAAATGACGACAAATAGGTTTTTTTGACACGCACCAATGGCTTTGTTCTCAAGTGCGTTATAGGACTGAAAATCCGGTCGCATCGAATTTCTTTGAGAGGAAAATACCACTCCACTCTTCGTAAACACGCCCGAGTTGCTCTGCGAGCTGCGGATTGACCGCCCACCGCCCCACTCTCTTGCGATCTGTTTCGGCGTTGTCGACCGGCGAGAGGAATCAGTCTTCACAAAGGCGCTGCACCTGTTATCCACCCCAGAACTATCGCGCATCGCAACTCAGTTGCCGCTTACTGTGCCAGTTTATACACCGGCTTTGGGTCGCCTTCCGCCGGGTTCACGGACAACCGGCTTGGCAACATCGGCGAACGGCAAATCGCGAATCAGAACTGCATGGCTTAGTTGAAAGGTCTTTTCTTGGCCCTGTCTGACTAGACCACGCGTGGCTACAGTGGGCTCCAACAACCCTAAACCCGCTGCGAGTGACCGCCATGAACAACCGTCTTGATTACTTCAAACAGTCGCCTCAGGCTTCCAATAAGCTGGTGGAGCTGACGATGCAACTGAGTAAGAAGCCGCTACTGGCTGACCTGGCCCACCTCATAATGCTGCGGGCGTCTCAATTGAATGGCTGCGCGTTCTGCGTGGATATGCACGTGAAGGAAGCCAAGATCCATGGCGAGCGCGAATTGCGCCTCCATCACATTGCGGTCTGGCGTGAATCGCAACTGTTCTCGCCAATAGAGCGCGCGGCGCTCGCCTGGACAGAAGCCCTGACCCAACTGCCATCCCATGGTGTACCTGAAAGCCTCTACGCGGATGTGCGTGAGCAGTTTTCCGAACAGGATCTGTCGGATTTGTCGTTCCTGATTGTCGCCATCAACGGTTGGAATCGTCTCAATGTGGCCTTTCAGGCAGTCCCTGGTTCGTCGGATGAGGTGTTCGGCCTGACCAAAGCCAACCTCAACTGAGCGCACGGTTTATCAACGCGCCAAGCTGCTCGCCCTGAGCAGCGCAGGCGCAGTTGGTGAAGCTCAGCAGCAGCCCGGATTGACGCCGCGACGAAACACTCCATCGCGACAAGGGTTGCACGGCGATGCCTTTGGCCAGCAGTTGCTCAGTCAGGGCAGTGTCGACTACTCCCTCCGGCAAACGGAGTACCAAGTGCATCCCCCCTGGCGAGCGCTCCACCAGCAGTCCATTGGGTAAACTTCGCTCCAACGCTTCAATAGTCAAAGCGCGTCGTTCGCTGTAGAGCCTTCGCATGCGCTGAATGTGCCGAGTGAAATGCCCCTCGACAATGAACTCTGCGACCAGCGCTTGAGTAATCGCTGGCGAGCCTGCGGAGAATAACGCCCGACTTACACGCTCAAACGCTGCCACTTGCCCCTGAGGCACCACTAGGTAGGCAAGGCGGATACCGGGGAAAAGCACCTTGCTGAAAGTCCCGGCGTACAGCACGCGCCCGTTGCGATCCAGGCTCGCCAACGCCGGGAAGGGGCGACTGACATAGCGATACTCGCCGTCGTAATCATCCTCGACAACCCAGGCATCGCTCCGGCCCACCCAATCGAGTAACAACTGTCTCCGAGGCAAAGACAGCGCCATACACAGTGGGCTTTGATGCCCCGGCGTCACCATGACGACCTGTGCAGCCTGATGCCTGGCAATGGCCTGCTCCACATCCATACCTTCGGCATCAACTGGCACTGCCTCAAGCTCAATACCGAATTGACGAAGCACTTGGCGCGTGGTTGGGTAGCCAGGATCTTCGACCCAGGCTCGCTCCCCTGCGCGCAGCAAAGTATGTGCGATCAGCGACAGGCTACTGCGCCAGCCGCTGGTGATAAACACCTGATGGGCGCCGCAATCGATACCTCGAGACACCTGCAGATATGAGGCGATGGCGCTGCGTAAGGCAGGCAGGCCGTGCGGCGGCGGATAGTCCAGATCGCCTGAACGCATGCCTCGCAGATAACGGGCACCCAAGCGCGCCCAGATCTTGCGTGGGAACTCATCCATTGCAGGCACTCCCATCTGAAACGGCAAAAGTTGCGGTGGACGCCATAGTGCGTCTGGGGAGTTTTCAATCACCTCGCTGCTGACGGATAAAGCGGGGGCAGACAGTAGCGGCTTCTGCAATTCGGGATTGACCACGGTGCCCTTCTGCCCCAGGGCCAAGAGGTAGCCCTCGCTCGTGAGCAGCGAATAGGCCAGTTCGATGGTGCCACGAGCAACGCCGAGATCCTTGGCGAGAGCTCGCACCGAAGGCAATCGGTCACCAGGGGACAGCGTGCCAGCGGCGATGGCGGCGAGTACTCGGTCATATAACTGACGGTACAGAGGCGAACCGGGTTGCCCATCCAAGGAGGCGAAAGGGTGCGAACAGGAAGTCATCATGGCCTAGTTCATATCTCACTTCTTGGTTCAATAAATTGAGGCAATGTTAGTTCAAGATTTGACCATCACAACCCACTAAGGCCTCTCCCATGACGTTCAATCTTCAAGACTACGTGCCCAGCGTGCTCGACTTGGCCGACACTGCCCTGCGTCCTCTAGACAGCCGCCATGACTTAAAAATCGCTTTCCCGGTAATGCAGCAATTGCGCCCCCACCTAACAAGCGAGGCCGATTTTATGAGTCGTATCGAACGAATGCGAGCCGGCGGCTATCGGCTGGTTGGAGCCTTCGAGTCATCGGCTCTCGTGGCGCTTGCAGGTTACCGCCTTCAGGAGAATCTGATTTATGGCCCATTCTTGTATGTCGATGACCTCATCACCGATGAAGCCCAGCGCGGCGGCCAGTGGGGCTCCCGGTTATTGCGAGCTCTGGAACGACTGGCTCGTGCCAGCGGTTGTGCTCGCCTTGTGCTTGACACGGGTTTGGCCAACGCGCGCGCCCAACGCTTCTACTTCCGCGAAGGCCTTTATACCGGCGCGCTGCGTTTTCAAAAACAGTTCGATACCCCATGACCGCATCACCCGTACAGGAGGCAATATCATGAACCCGTCTCAGAAGCCCGTCGCTCCTTTGCGAATCCTTCGCCTGATTGCCAGTCCCAACGGTAATGCATCTGAAAGCTTGAAACTGTCTGAGCGGATTCTGCACGCTCTGACAGTACGCGCTGGCATACGCGGGATTGAACTGACGGATATAGACCTGAACACGTTATCGCCAGTCGATGCGACTTATGCCCATGCCTTGGCCCATCCGAGCGAAATAGCTACCGAGGATCAGAAAGGTACATTGAGTCGCTCCGACCAAATGATCATCCTATTGAATGCCTGCGATGTGCTGCTTATCGCTACTCCCATGCACAACTACAGCGTGCCCTCGCCGCTCAAGGCCTGGATTGACCACGTCGTACGCGTCGGAAAAACTTTCCTCAGCACATCAAAAGGTAAGGTTGGAACGTTATTGGATCGCCCCGTCTACGTTGCCGTAGCCACCGGCGGCTACATTAGCGGTGAGAGGGCACGGCAACCCGACTTTCTTCGTCCCTACCTATCCGCAGTGCTGAAAACCATCGGTCTCAATCAGGTGCATTACTTCACCGTTGAAGGCACAGCAAAAGGGACGGACGCGCTAAAAACGGCGCAGAAAATAGGGTACGACGATGTGCATACGTTCTTTCATGAGGAAATCGAAACTAGGACTCATGAAACAGTTGCCTGAAGCCGGTGCCCCAGACGGCCGAAGTACAAAGGTCGGCAGCGATGCCTGAAGCTGAGCCTAGCTTTTTGATTTTCGGGAGAGCTGTTCGCCCGGGTCGGCAGCCATGGGCCGCATGTCCTCCTCTTAATACCGCCTACAGAGAGGAATTGATCATGAGTCGCCTCAGTTGGTTTCAAACTTCACATGGTGCAGCCAAGTCGCTTGAAATTAATGACCCCGCCATGATCTACATACGGGAGATGCTGGAGCATGCCGACCGCCCCTACGACTGCTTCCACCTCACCTCAAAACTCCAGCGTTCTTCTACAGCTACAGGTAACAACCAAGTCTTCTTTGGGGGCTATAGCATTTGAGACTGGCGGGGATACTGATTGATCGGGGCCTGGCGGGATGGAGCGAGGGACGGGCGCAAGGGCATCTGCTGGTGGCAGATGACGCAGCAGGTGGATGCTTTCCCATCAACGGCGGCGGCTTGGGTGATGATGTGGGAGCGGTGTACCACTGGGCGCCCGAGATTCTGCAGCGGGAGCCATTGGGCATCGGTTATACCGCCTTCTTGGAATGAGCTGTGAGCAATCGTACGGCGGCCTACTAAGAGGGCCTACGTTGGGAATCCTGGCGCAACGACATTCATTGTGTGGGCGGAGATCAATGCGTGTCTTTCTACCCATTCCTATGGACACGAGGGGCTCAGTGGCAATAAGCGCGCAGGTTGTCAGCATGGATGAATAGTATGATTTGAATTACACATTAGCCGGCCAGTGTACGCCCCGCCATCACTCCTAATTAAATTAGGCAGGCTGGCAGCGAGTCAAAGTGCGCCGGTTACGCACAGACATTTCAAAGTTGAAGCATTCACTGGACGCTTACTGAGACACTGACCACCTGCTTACGTCAGACTGACACTCCGGATAGTACGTTTGAACAATACAACACCGAGCCTTCGTTCGAGGTTTCTCTCGACCTAGCTTACAGCAGGGGGAGCCCCCCAATGGTGGGATGCCCAAGTGCAGCTGCGCTGCCTTGCTACCTCTAAGAATTTAACCAAGACCATCAAGCTGATCTTGGCGCATAAGTCCTCCGACCTTTTGTAATTTTGTTGGCAGCAAGTGTTACGAAATTGCTCTACCTGCGTAGGAACACCGCAACGCAGATCATGGGTTGATTAGTACAAAGATCCACTCGGGAGAGAAGGCGGACAAGCGAGGAAAAAGGACTACTGGATTTCGTTTTTATCAATAAAGTCGCGAGCACTGGTCTAACACAGACTGCCCCTCGAATTCTGCTGCAAAATTGAAACAAAAATTTTGGTTCGCGGGCACGGGAATCGCACTTAGCTCGATTTGCTGATGACTTGAGCCTGTCTTTAGATGCGAAGGTTAAAGAGCGACGAGAAGTGGCGTGCCGCTTTGCACATCGGACATAGCTTGGAGGGGAGAGCTCTCTGAGTTCTAATGCTTCGCTAAGGCAAATACGGGACGTACTCCCCACGCCAATTTGAGCTACACGCACCCGATCCATTTCCGGTCAAATGTAAAGAGATTGAATACGGCGTATTCAAAGTCTCGTTGCAGCAGCAATACGGTGTTCTGCCGCGTAGCTGCTTTACTTGAAAATTATGCTGCCTGCGAGAGCCTAGGAATGAATCGAAACGACTTGCGTCGCGTGGACATGAATCTTTTGGTTATTTTCGAAACCTTAATGTTCGAAAGGAACTTGACTCGGGCTGGGGAGAAACTGTTCTTAGGCCAACCCGCCGTCAGTGCCGCTTTAGCGCGGTTGCGCGACTTGTTCGACGATCCCTTGCTAGTACGCAACGGTCGTACCTTAGAGCCGACCCAGCGAGCGCTGGCAATTCTTAAAGAGTTGCAACCAGCCATGGACACCATCTCCGGAGCTGTCAGCCGAGCTAAGGATTTTGACCCATCCACCAGCCGGGACGTATTCCGCATCGGCCTTTCCGACGATGCCGAATTCGGCCTGTTTCCGCCATTGCTCAATCAACTTCGCGAAGAGGCACAAAACGTTATCGTAGTGGTACGGCGGGCTAACTTCCTGCTGATGTCGGCGATGCTCGCCTCCGGAGAGATTTCCGTCGGAGTCAGCTACACCACCGAGTTGCCCGCCAATGCAAAGCGCAAGAAGATGCGGGATCTGCGCGTCAAGATACTGCGCGGCGATAATCGTCCTGGCCCCCTGACCTTGGATGAGTATTGCGAACGACCTCACGCCCTGGTGTCGTTTTCCGGGGATTTGACCGGTGCCATCGATACCGACCTGGCACGCATCGGCCGCTCGCGGCGAGTGATGCTGGCGGTACCCCAGTTCTCAGGACTGCGTGCCTTATTAGCGGGCACGGAAGTGCTAGCCGCAGTGCCGGACTACGCGGCGTGCGCGCTGATCGATGGCAGCAGCCAGTTGCGTGCTGATGACCCGCCCTTTGACATCGTGCCGTCGGAGTTGTCGATGGTCTGGAGCGGGGTCAACGATAACGATCCGGCAGAGCGTTGGTTGCGCTCATTAATTGCCCAACACATGGCGACCCCTCTGCCGGTGTATTGAGCGAATTGAAATTTGGATCGGTCTCGCGCAAGAATATCGGCATGTCTGTCATTGGCGGAATGGCCGGAATGTCGAAATACATCTGGATAACCCACCCACGGTGATAGCTGGCGTGGTTGACCACATGCATCAGCATTGCTCCGGCACTCATGGTGCCGCGTTCCCCAGACACAAACGTGAACTCGACGAGTCTATCCAGCGATGCCTCGCTCTGCCGGGCGCTCCAGTCGCTGTACCAGTGATCGATCTCCTTTTGTGCCAAGCGCAAATCAGCGAGTTCGGGATGCAGCAGATCATGTGAAGTTTCGAAGCCGTGCCCCCGGCCTTCGAGGTGAGCCTGCCAAATGCAGTCCACGACGTAAATGTGATTCAAAGTGCCGATTACGTTTTTGAACACCGACACTCGCTCTTTGCTGACTTCGCCAGGAGGCAGTGCGGCCAGGCTGTCAAAGAGGCGCTGATCGGCCCAGCATTTGTAATCGGCAAGCATGCGGGCTGTGCGTACGTTGATCATGAGATTTCCCCAATTTAAATGGGCGTAATGCCAAGCATAGCCCTCACAACGAGCGGCATCGAAGACGCTGATTATCGGTCGGCAAGCGCCAGGGAGCCAATTGGGCTAGGAGACTCGAAGCCGGAAAGCGTAAAGGCGCTGCCTGCCCCCCTCAGTCTTTGCTGATCAGGGAGCCTACCAGAGTTATACGACGAAGCTGGATCAGTTGTGGAGGGTGAGCGCCAGGTAGCGGCGACGGGATGGGCCTCTGCCGCCTGAAAAACGAGCCGTCTTGAACGGCTGCTTATGGCCGAAAGCAGACGTCACTCAATAACACTGCTGACCGAATAAACTCTAACCAGCAGATACTCTTAGCATTCATTCAATGTAAAGCCAAAGTCATCACTGGATTCCTGAGCAGCTTCGTTGAGCCGTTGACGCAACGCAGCGGTCAGTTGCCGCTCCACTTCCCACGGATCCGACAGCGCAGCGAGCTGAGGAGCCGACTGGGGCGACATACTCATCAGCGAATGATTGAGTGAGCGAGCCGTTTCATACGCCGCTTTCTGCACAAAGCTGATTTCCACCAATTCCCCCTGCGCCTTGCGAAACTCCATCTCCGCCATACGCGCCAGGTAGTGCTCGCGATGCGCTCGTGCTTTCTGAAAGTCTGGAGTCTGCCCATGAGCAGGATCAGCGGGCGGCGGCGCAGCCATGTTAGTCGGCTCGGATTGAGCTGCAACGTGACTGTACACATCACGCTGAAGACGCTCCTGTTGGTGGCGAGCAGCGACGGCAGCCTTGCTGGGATCGGCGGTATCGCGGATCAACGCTTCGGGGGCTAGCACGTCGACTTGCTTGCCATTTGGAGACAAGACCAGTCGACCATTTTCCCTAAGCCAAGTGATGTAGCTCGGTGATCGGCCAATGTGTGCGGCGAAGGCGCTTTTGGACAGGTACGTGACTGCGTTCATAAGCCCTCCTTTTCAGCGGCTTTTCAATAAATCCTTTTAAGATTTCAATGGATTGAAATTTCAGTAAGCTAGCGGACCTCCCACTAACACGATCCCGCGGGTTTCCGACCCCGTGTCCTTTGGAAGTCCCCAGGGTCCCCGGCGGTTTCCGCCCGGTCCGGTCGCTCGACTGCCATGCCCTGCCCCCATCCCTTTGGAAAGACGGACATCCCTGCAAAGGTTTCAGCTAGAGAGATCT